>NZ_LMCW01000069.1 GCF_001424945.1 Rhizobium sp. Root1203 | reverse complement strand
ATCCGTCAGTGCAATATCCTGCTCCACCATCCACCGCACCCCTTTTGAGGTGCCAAAGATGGCCGATCATCGTTAACCGCCGGTTAATCTGCCAAAGTAGTGCTAGGCATCCAGGTCAAATGTCGGCGGTCAATAACGGTCGTAGCCGTCCCGCATCCAGGGGGGTGGGCGATGATCCCATGACCGGTCGTCGCGCCAGCCGTGGCGTGGCGGCGGACGGTTGCCCCATCCATAGGAGCGTTCGTAGCGCCAGCCGTAGCGCGGCGGAGGTGGCTGCCTCCAGTTCGGTCGGCAATTGCCCCATGGCGTCAGGTGATAGCCGCGCCCGCAGGCATAATCGACAAGCACGGCATTCTTGGTCGCGCCGCTTTCGATTGGCGCGATCGGCATTGCTTCGGCGATGGAAACGCCAAATCCACTCATTGCAATCGCCAGGGCGATCGTTGTCATGCGCATCTCTGCACCTCTGTTCTGCAAGTCCCTTGCTTCGCGATTAGAGGGCTCCGCAGGTGAATGCAGGCTGAACCAAACTGGGCAATATTGCGGCGAAAATGGGCGCGGTGCGCCATCGTGAGAGGCAGGCTTCAAAAGCCGAGGTGCTTGCCTAACGAGTTCTTAACCACCCCTTAAATCGCCTCATTTAAAGTTCAACCGGGTAGAGAACCGTCCCGGAGGGGCGGACGCCGCAAACATCGGGTTTGTTTGGCAAAACTGGAGTTCGACCGGTCCTAGATGGCAGGCAGAGGCAGATCACGCGATAGAATCGAACCGTCCTTTGGTGGCCGCGACAGCCGCGACGATGACGATGATTTCGCGCTCGACGCCGACGACCGCGTTGCCGGCGGGCGAGCCGCAAAGCGGCCAGCATCGAAATCGCCACGGTCCCGCCAGCCCGAGCGGCGCAAGCGCCGCCCGCCGCCGGAACGCGAAGGCGGCGGCATTTTCGGCTTCGTCCGCAGGATCGTCTACTGGTGCATCGTGCTCGGCATCTGGGCCGGCATCGGGGTGACAGGCCTCGTCGTCTACTACGGCTCGCGCATGCCGAGCGCCAGCACCTGGGCCATCCCCGATCGCCCCCCGAACGTCAAGATTACCGCCGTCGACGGCAGCGTGATTGCCAATCGCGGCACCACCGGCGGCGAGGCGCTCGCACTCGAGGAGATGTCGCCTTACCTTCCCGAAGCGATCGTGGCGATCGAGGACCGGCGCTTCTATTCGCATTTCGGCGTCGATCCCCTAGGCCTGGCCCGCGCTTTCGTTACCAATGTCACCACCGGCCACATGGTTCAGGGTGGCTCGACGCTGACCCAGCAGCTCGCCAAGAACCTCTTCCTGTCGCCGGATCGCACCCTGGAGCGTAAGGTGCAGGAGGTGCTGCTGGCGCTGTGGCTCGAGCAGAAATACACCAAGGACCAGATCCTCGCGATGTATCTCAACCGCGTGTTCTTCGGTTCGAACGCCTATGGCGTCGAGGCGGCATCGCGTCGTTATTTCAACAAGTCCGCACGTGACGTGAACCTCGGCGAGGCAGCGCTGCTTGCCGGCTTGGTGAAGGCGCCGTCGCGCCTGTCGCCGGCCCGCGATCCGGAGGCGGCCAACGCCCGGGCGCAGGTCGTGCTCCAGGCCATGCGCGATCAGGGCTACATATCGGGCGACGAGGTCAGGACGGCGATGTCGCAGACGCCGGCCAAGGCAAAACGCTATTGGTCGGGGGCGGGCCACTACGTCGCCGACATGGTGATGGACGAACTGCCGGGGCTGATCGGCGACGTCAAGGAAGACGTCATCGTCGACACGACGATCGACAAGGGCCTGGAAAAACGCGCCGAGCAGGCATTGACCGACGTGCTGAACAAGGACGGTGCGAAACTCGACGCCTCGCAGGCAGCCCTGGTATCCCTCGACGGTACGGGCGCCATTCGCGCCCTTGTCGGCGGCCGCGACTATGCCGACAGCCAGTTCAACCGTGCGGTCAAGGCCAAGCGCCAGCCGGGATCGTCGTTCAAGCCGTTCGTTTATGCCGCGGCCCTGGAAAAGGGCCTGACGCCGTTCTCCGTCTTCAACGACGCTCCGATTCGGATCGGCGACTGGACGCCGGAAAATTACGAAAAGAAATACAACGGCGAGGTGACGCTCGCCACAGCCCTGGCAAAATCGCTGAACACCGTCGCCGCGCAGCTGGTGATGTACGACGGCCCCGACCAGGTGATCAAGCTGGCGCATCGCCTCGGCATCGAGTCTGAACTGCAGCCCAACGCCTCCATCGCGCTCGGCACCTCGGAAGTGTCGCTCATGGAGCTGACAGGTGCCTATGCGGCCTTCATGAACGGCGGCTACAAGGCGACGCCGCATGTCATTCGCCGCGTCACGACCGCCGATGGCAGCAAGGTGCTGTACGAGAACACCTACGACAGCCCGCCGCGCGTCCTTTCGGAAACGATCGCCGCCAACATGAACGCGATGATGATGGGCGTGATCGACCAGGGCACAGGCAAGAGCGCCAGGCTGGCGGGCTGGCAGGCAGCGGGCAAGACCGGTACCACCCAGAATTCGCGCGACGCACTCTTCGTCGGCTTCACCAGCAATCTGACCACCGGCGTCTGGTTCGGCAATGACGATGGCAAGCCGATGAAGAAGGTGACGGGCGGCGGCCTGCCGGCCAAGGCCTGGCAGGAATTCATGATTGCCGCCCACAAGGGGCTGTCGCCGGCTCCCCTCTTCGGCAGCGGCCAGTTCATGAGCGATCCGGGCACTTTGAACGGCGCCGGGCAGCCGATGGCCTCCGCCGAACCCGGCATGCAGGAGCCCGTTCAGGAACGGACCACCATCGGCAACATCATTTCTGGCGTTTTCGGTGGTTCGGAAAGCGAGTATCCGCAGGCGCCCTCCCGACCCGGGCGGCAGCCGCTTTCCCCGAGCGGCGGCGGTCCGGTACCGCCCGCCGATGTCGCCGAGGATGGTCGCTACGGCTATGGCGACGCCGTTCCTCCGGGCGATATCGGCAGCGCCGAAGAGGCTCCCTCGGGGCGTCCTCGTCGCACGACGCTTCTCGACCTGATCATGGGGCAATAATGGCGCAGCGCTGAAAGAAAAAATGCGCTGATCGCGCCGCTGTGAAAATTAATCGTCGTAGGCTCGTTTTGCCGGTTTTCAGCCTATTTCCCGCCTTGCAGTCGCGAAAACCGCTCCTTATATACGCCGCATCACCGCAATCACGATTGCGTTAATCCTAAAGACCAATCCCGTAAGGGGCTGTCAGCGAAATGCCTTCTCGGGGTTCCGACAGCTTGCTTCAAGGAGAGAATGACATGGCAAAAGTAATTGGTATCGACCTTGGAACAACGAATTCCTGCGTCGCTGTCATGGACGGCAAAGACGCAAAGGTCATTGAGAATGCCGAAGGTGCGCGCACGACGCCTTCGATGGTGGCATTTTCCGATGACGGCGAACGCCTCGTCGGCCAGCCGGCAAAGCGCCAGGCGGTCACCAACCCGACGAATACCCTCTTCGCTGTCAAGCGCCTGATCGGCCGCCGCTACGAAGATCCGACCGTCGAAAAGGACAAGGGCCTCGTTCCTTTCGACATCGTCAAGGGTGACAACGGCGATGCCTGGGTCGAAGCCCAGGGCAAGGGTTACTCTCCCGCACAGATTTCCGCGATGATCCTTCAGAAGATGAAGGAAACCGCAGAATCCTATCTCGGTGAAAAGGTCGAGAAGGCCGTCATCACTGTTCCCGCATATTTCAACGACGCGCAACGCCAGGCAACCAAGGATGCAGGCAGGATCGCCGGTCTTGAGGTTCTTCGCATCATCAACGAGCCGACGGCGGCAGCGCTTGCCTACGGTCTCGACAAGAAGGACGGCAAGACGATCGCCGTTTACGACCTTGGTGGCGGTACCTTCGATATCTCGATCCTCGAAATCGGTGACGGCGTCTTCGAAGTGAAGTCCACCAACGGCGATACCTTCCTTGGCGGTGAAGACTTCGACATGCGTCTCGTCGAATATCTCGTCGGCGAGTTCAAGAAGGACAACGGCATCGACCTCAAGGGCGACAAGCTTGCCCTGCAGCGCCTCAAGGAAGCCGCTGAAAAGGCGAAGATCGAACTGTCCTCTGCCCAGCAGACCGAAATCAACCTCCCGTTCATCACGGCGGATGCGACCGGTCCGAAGCACCTGACACTGAAGCTGACGCGCGCCAAGCTTGAGAGCCTGGTCGACGATCTGGTCCAGCGCACCATCGCGCCTTGCAAGGCGGCTCTGAAGGACGCTGGCGTGACCCCGGCTGAAATCGATGAAGTGGTTCTCGTCGGCGGCATGAGCCGCATGCCGAAGGTCCAGGAAGTCGTCAAGCAGCTGTTCGGCAAGGAGCCTCACAAGGGCGTCAACCCGGACGAAGTGGTAGCCCTCGGCGCCGCCATCCAGGCCGGTGTTCTGCAGGGCGACGTCAAGGACGTTCTGCTCCTCGACGTAACCCCGCTGTCTCTCGGCATCGAAACCCTGGGTGGCGTCTTCACGCGTCTGATCGAGCGTAACACCACGATCCCGACGAAGAAGTCGCAGACCTTCTCGACCGCTGACGACAACCAGCAGGCCGTCACCATCCGCGTTTCGCAGGGCGAGCGCGAAATGGCTGCCGACAACAAGCTGCTCGGTCAGTTCGACCTCGTTGGCCTGCCGCCGGCACCGCGTGGCATGCCGCAGATCGAAGTCACCTTTGACATCGACGCCAACGGCATCGTGCAGGTGTCCGCCAAGGACAAGGGCACCGGCAAGGAACAGCAGATCCGCATCCAGGCTTCCGGTGGTCTCTCCGACGCCGATATCGAAAAGATGGTCAAGGATGCCGAAGCCAATGCCGAATCGGACAAGAAGCGTCGCGAAGGCGTGGAAGCAAAGAACCAGGCCGAAAGCCTTGTCCACTCAAGCGAGAAGTCGCTGAAGGACTATGGCGACAAGGTTTCCGAAGCCGATCGCACGGCGATCTCCGATGCGATCGCAGCGCTGAAGTCTGCTACCGAAGCAACCGACCCGGATGCCGAGGACATCAAGGCGAAGACCCAGACGCTCATGGAAGTATCCATGAAGCTCGGTCAGGCGATCTATGAAGCCCAGCAGGCCGAAGGCGGCTCGGCCGATGCCTCCGCAGAAGGTGGCGACGACAATGTCGTCGATGCCGACTACGAAGAAGTCAAGGACGACGACCGCAAGAAGTCCGCGTAAGCGACCAAACGGTCAAGCTTGAAACTGACATTCCGGCTGCTCACCATGGCAGCCGGATATCCATTTCCGGGGTCTGATCCTTAATGGCAAAAGCCGATTTTTATGAAACGCTGGGTGTCGCCAAGACGGCGGACGATAAAGAGCTGAAGAGCGCTTTCCGCAAGCTGGCCATGAAATACCATCCGGACAAGAATCCGGACGACCACAGCGCCGAGCACAAATTCAAGGAAATCAACGAAGCCTACGAAACGCTGAAGGATCCGCAGAAGCGGGCGGCCTACGACCGCTACGGTCACGCAGCATTCGAGCATGGCGGCATGGGTGGCGGCGGCGGCGGTTTTGCCGGTGGCGGCTTCTCGGACATCTTCGAGGATATCTTCGGCGAGATGATGGGCGGCGGCCGGCAGCGGCAGCGTTCCGCCGGTGGACGCGAGCGCGGCGCCGATCTTCGCTACAACATGGAAATTTCGCTGGAAGAAGCCTTTTCCGGCAAGACCGCGCAGATCCGCGTTCCGACGTCGATCACCTGCGACGTCTGTTCCGGTTCCGGCGCCAAGCCGGGAACGCAGCCGAAGACCTGCGGCACCTGCCAGGGGTCCGGTCGTGTTCGTGCCGCGCAGGGTTTCTTCTCGATCGAGCGGACCTGCCCCACCTGCCATGGCCGCGGCCAGATCATTCCTGATCCATGCACCAAGTGTCACGGGCAGGGCCGGGTGACTGAAGAGCGTTCGCTCTCCGTCAACATTCCGTCGGGCATCGAGGACGGCACGCGGATCCGCCTGCAGGGCGAGGGCGAAGCCGGAACCCGTGGCGGACCGGCGGGCGATCTCTACATCTTCCTCTCCGTCAAGCCGCATGAGTTCTATCAGCGCGACGGGGCCGACCTCTACTGCGCCATCCCGATCTCGATGACGACGGCAGCGCTTGGCGGTACGTTCGACGTGGCGACCCTTGACGGCACCAAGTCGCGCGTGACCGTGCCGGAAGGCACGCAGGCCGGCAAGCAGTTCCGCCTCAAGGCCAAGGGGATGCCGGTTCTGCGCTCGGCGCAGACGGGCGATCTCTACATCCAGATCCAGATCGAGACGCCGCAGAAACTCACCAAGCGCCAGCGCGAGCTGTTGCAGGAATTCGAAGAGCTGTCTTCGAAGGAGAACAATCCGCAGTCGACCGGCTTCTTTGCGCGGATGAAGGAATTCTTCGAGAACTGATGCCAGCCGTCCGCTCGCATCGCCAAGGCCCGGTTGTTTCAACCGGGCTTTTCTATTTTGTCGATGAATAAGCCGATATGTTCTTGTCGAAGAGACTCGACTTTTGTATTTTTAAGCTCTCTATTAGTTTAGTCTAATTCTATCGGCATGGGTTTATAATAGAATAGACTTCACCCGTGATTGTTCAGTCAGCGCCGAGGTTCACTTGGAACGCCGTCTTGCAGCTATTCTCGCAGCAGAGATCGTCGGTTACAGCCGGTTGATGACCACCGACGAACAGGCAACGCTGGATGCGGTGAAGCTCTGCCGCAGCGAGCTGGTAGACCCGAAGATTGCGCATTGCCGCGGCCGTATCGTCAAGCTGACGGGCGACGGCATGCTGGTGGAGTTTTCCAGCATCGTCAACGCGGTTGCCTGCGCCAGCGAGATGCAGCAGGCGATGGCTGAGCGCAACAAGGCCGTTGCCGACGATCAGCGCATCGAATTTCGAATCGGCATCCATCTCGGCGACGTGATCGTTGAGGACGGCGACATCTTCGGCGACGGCGTCAACGTTGCCGCACGTCTGGAAGCGATCGCCGACCCTGGAGGAATAGCGATTTCCGCGTCCGCCAGGGATCATGTGGGAACCCGGCTCAGCCTGTCGTTCGAGGACAGGGGCGAGTATGCGCTGAAGAACATCGAAAAGCCCGTCAGGGTCTATTCGATCTCCGCCAGGCGCGCCTTGCCTCTGAAGGTCAACGAGGCGGCGCTGGCGGCTGCCAGGGAGAAACACAAGCAACTGGTCGCCGTCTTGCCCTTCACCAACATGAGCGGTGATCCGGAGCAGGAGTATTTCTCCGACGGCATCACGGAAGATATCATTACCGATCTCTCGAAGATCTCGAACCTCTATGTGGTCGCGCGAAATACCGCGTTCACCTACAAGGGAAAGTCCGTGCAGGTGAAACAGGCGGCCGCGGAGCTCGGCGTCAACTTCGTGCTGCAGGGCAGCGTGCGCAAGGCCGGCGAACGTGTTCGCATCACAGGACAGCTGATTGACGCGAGGAATGGCACGCATATATGGGCCGACCGCTTCGATCGCGACCTGACGGATATCTTCGCCATCCAGGACGAGATTACCAATGCCATCGTCGATCAGCTCAAGATCAAGCTGCTGCCGGCAGAGAAGCAGGCGATATCGAGCGAGCCGACCCGCAATGTCGAAGCCTACACCTACTATCTGAGAGGCCGGCAGTTTTCGCACACCTGGACCAGGCACTACCTGCTCATGGCGCGCCGGATGTTTTCGACTGCGGTCGCGCTCGACCCGGATTATGCTCGCGCCTACGCCGGGATCGCCGACTGCGAATCCGCCCTGCGGGATTGGCACGCGGGGGACTATACGCTCGAAGGCATTCTGGAGCTCACCGCCAAGGCGCTGGCGCTGGATCCGAACCTGGCCGAGGCGCACGCCTCGCGCGGGCTGGCGCTGCATCAGGACGGGCGCGACGAGCAAGCACTGGTCGAGTTCGAGAAAGCCCTGGCGCTGGAGCCCGATCTCTATGAGGCCAATTTTCACTACGGGCGCTTCCTGTTCATGCAGGGGAAATTCGAGAGTGCGGTCGCGTTCTTCACCAGGGCGTCGCAGATACGCCCCGACGATTACCTGTCGCCCATCCATCTGATGAGTGCCTCGCGTTCGCTCGGCCGCCAGGAAGACCGGCAGAATTGGGCGCGCATCGGCATAGAACGAGCCGAGCGGGCCTTGGAAAGCCACCCCGAGAATGCCGGCCCGGCTCACAGGGGCGCGCTCGCATTGGCGCACATGGGCGATCACGCCCGCGCCAAGGAGTGGGTAAAGCGCGCCCAGGCGATCGATCCGGACGATATCGTCGCCCAGTACAACGTCGCCTGCGTTTACGCGTTGCTCAATGAATGCGACACGGCGCTCGATATCCTCGAGGCCCTGCTGCCGCAGTCCTCATGCTACCAGATACTCTGGTTCGAGCACGATTCGGACCTGGACTCGATACGTGATCATCCGCGATTCCAGAAGATGCTGGACGCGATAGAGGCCTGCACGTTCTCGCAGGACGGCTTCAGGGTGGCGTCCGAATAGCGCAGTTTACGCCCTCGTTTCATTTTGAAACAGGTCGCGCGGTTCATCTGTCTTGCGTTAACGCATCTTCCGGATCCCGCTTTTCAGCGGCGCCGAATGTCTTCACTATGCTCGCAGGGGAAAATCAAACCAAGGGCAACTTCCATGATGGTAGCCGCCAGCAATTCTTTGCAGTCGGATGATGTCGACGTACTCGCAGGCGCACTCTATACGTGGTGCGCAGAGCGCAATATCAAGCTTCGCAGCCAGCAAGGTCTGGCGATCGCCAGCATCGCAATCGACCTTTACCATGCCGGTCATCATACGCAGGACGACTTGCTGGTCGCGCTGCACGAGCGCGATCTGCATTGATCAGGGACGGGTAGAGTCTGGGTACGGCCCGAAGGTTTAGGCGTAGGCTTCGCCGCTCATCAGGTCGAGGATGGTTTTGACCGCTTCCTTGCCTGCTGCAGAGCGTAGCTTGTCATAGCTCACGCCCAGTTCGTATGCCTCCCGGCTCAACCCCGGTCTGGCCGCGGCGTCGGCACCTTCGAACAGCGCCGATATATCCACATCCAGGAAAACGGCTATCTGGTGCAGCTTGCTCGCGGATACCCGATTGCTGCCCTTCTCGTATTTCTGGATTTGCTGGAATGTGAGATCCAGCGCCTCACCCAGTTCCAGCTGCGAGATCCGCCTTTTCGCACGAAGCGTTCTGATGTTCTGGCCGACAATAATATCCACCGGATCTGGCACTTTAGTGTTCCCTCATGAAGCAATAAATTGCATCCTGCACTATGCCGAGGTTTCTCGATAGCGCAACCCTATAGTTGCAAATTTCAACCGGCATTTTCGCTCGTTTAGGCTAAAGTCTATTGTTAGTATCGCTTAATATACTTTTGCGTGCATAATGTTTTACATTCCATCAAACGGCGCATCCGGTTTTGTACTGGGAACCCGTTCCTCGGGCGACGATAGATCTTCCCGATGCCGGCACGCGCGACGCCGCGGCCCTGACGGTCTTGACCGCCATTTCGGCTCGCCTTATTTTAGAATAATTCTAAAATCGAGGAAGCCATGCTGAGCCGTCTTTTCAGATCACCAAAACGTTCCCTGGAGTCTCTGTCCGAGCAGGAAATCCTGGCACTCGCCATCGGATCCGAAGAGGACGACGCCAGGATCTATCTGGCCTATGCCGACATGCTGAAGGCAACTTACCCTGCCTCTGCCAAGGTCTTCGAGGAAATGGCCGACGTGGAGAATACCCATCGCCGGTCGCTGATCGCGATCTATCGGCAGCGCTTCGGGGAACGCATCACCTTGATCCGCCGGGAGCATGTCAGGGGCTTCTATGAGCGCAAGCCGGATTGGTTGCGGCGAAGCCTGTCGCTGGAGAAGATCCGCGGCGAAGCCGAAGCCATGGAGCGGCAGGCCTATCGGTTCTACGTCGAGGCGGCGAGCCGCGTTGCCGATGCACCGACGCGCCAGCTGCTCGGTGATCTGGCACTCGCGGAGCAGGGCCACGAAGACATCACGCGGATGCTCGGCGAGAAGCACGCCCCCGAAGCGGTGAGGCAGGAGGAGGACAAGGCGGTACGGCGCCAATTCGTGCTGACCTACGTGCAGCCGGGTCTGGCGGGCCTCATGGATGGCTCGGTCTCGACGCTGGCTCCGATTTTCGCGGCAGCGTTCGCCACGCAGGACACCTGGCAGACCTTCCTTGTCGGCATGTCGGCATCCGTCGGCGCCGGTATCTCGATGGGCTTTACCGAAGCCGCTCATGATGACGGCAAGATCTCCGGACGCGGTTCGCCCATCAAGCGTGGCCTCGCCTGCGGAATCATGACGGCGCTGGGCGGTCTCGGCCACACGCTGCCGTATTTGATTCCGGACTTTATGACGGCAACGACGCTGGCCGTCATCATCGCCGTGTTCGAACTCTGGGCGATCGCCTTCATACAGAACCGCTACATGGAAACGCCGTTCCTGCGCGCCGCATTCCAGGTGGTCGTCGGTGGCGGGCTCGTTCTCGGCGCCGGCATCTTGATTGGAAACAGTTGACGCCTGCCAACGAAAAAGGCCGGCATGACGCCGGCCTTTGTTGGTCTACGCTTACGCTGATTATCTCAGCGCGCCGACCAGCACGTCGCGGCCGTTCTCGATCGTGACCCAGCGGCCTGCATTGTAGCTCGATTGGCGCTTGATGAAGGAGTAGGGCGTCTCGAACCATGGCTTGACGGTGGAGGCGAGGTTGTCGAGAACGAAGTCGCCCTTCGTCGTGCGCAGCGTCAAAATCGCGTGGCCTTCGCCGTCGGGTTTGCGAACCACGGTCATCAGAAGATTTGCCGGCGAAATACCGCGCTGAATGAGGATTCGACGCTTCAGAAGGGCAAAATCCTCGCAGTCGCCGGCGGTCGTCGGATAAGCCCAGACTTCGTCCTTGCCGTAGATTTCCTTGTCCGTCATCGGCGTAATGCTGTTGTTGACCGTGGCGTTGACGGAGCGGACGAGCGCCCATTTTTCATTCGACATCTCGGCCGCTGCCGTGATGCGGTTCGCCCCGCACTCGTCGCGATGGGTCTGGCAGAATTCGTAGTGCCCGATTGGCTGCGATGTAGCAGCGCCGGTCACCATTGAGAGGGTGTTCGTCGAAGCCGGCGTCGCGGCTGTCGACATCGCAAACATGGCCATCATGGCCACCAGGAATCCCTTGATCCGCACGCCCACCGTTCCTTGCATCGCCCTTGTATTGTTAACAAAAAGTTAACGGTGAGACGCCTGGAGAGTCAATCGATACTTCTGACGGAGGGGGGAGAAGCGGTGGACATGGTTAAAATGCGTTAGGTTTTTGCATCCGCGGCGGCTCGAGCTTGCGTCAGCGAACGAGGCCTTTCACGGCCTGCAGCATGCGCTCGATGTCCTGTGGGCGCGACAGCCGGTGATCGCCGTCGCGAACGAAGGTGAGGACCACATCGTCCGCCGGAAGATGTTCCACGAGCTTCATCGCGTGCTGGTAGGGAACGTCCGGATCTTTCATTCCCTGCAGGATATGCACCGGGCATCCGGTTTCGATGATGCCGGTCAGCACGCGGTTCTCGCGGCCGTCCTCGAGCAGGCTTCGGGTATAGATATTGGGTTCGAGGCTGTAGGCCGACCGCTCCTCGAAAAAACCGCGCTCGGCCAGCGACTTCTGTTCTTTCTTGCTGAGGTTCGGTTCGATGAGGTCGGACGTGAAGTCCGGTGCCGGTGCGATCAGCACCATGCCATCGAGCTTCGGCGCCCCGCCTTTCTTTAGAAGTTCCTGCGCGAGACGCAGCGCGATCCATCCTCCCATCGAGGATCCGACCAGGATGGCGCGATCCGGACCGACATGGAGAATGACCGCAAGCGCCTCTTCGAGCCAGCGCGAAATCGTGCCGTCGGCGAAGGTCCCGCCCGAGAGCCCGTGGCCGGAATAGTCGAGCCGAATGCAGGCGAGGCCGCTTTCCGCGGCCAGCCTGTCGAGTTCGATCGCCTTGGTACCGCTCATGTCGGAGCGGTATCCGGACAGCCAGACAAGCGCGGGTCCCGCCGAAGTCGCCGCGCCCGGGCGGACGATGTAGGCAATCTCGCGGGCCGCCTCACCCTCTCCGACGGTCAGAAATTGGTGATCAAGAGCGAGATTTGCGTCAGACATGGCGGAACTCCGGTTGTTTTGACCTATAAAACAGATTCTTGACAGGCTGACAGCGGGTGATTTTTCCGCTAAAGCGTGCTAATGACTTCGTTGCAGCGACGGCGAAACTAGGTTTGTCCTCCTTGGTGGGAGGTACCCTGCTGCAGCGATCCGAAACAACGCGAGGAGAATACGACCATTCGCAGACCTTTTAAAACCGACGCGCCCGTTAAGGAAGGGCCGCGCTCGAATCGGGAAATTCGCATTCCCAAAATTCAGCTGATCGATGCTGAAGGACAGAATTTAGGCGTCGTGGCGACCGACCAGGCCCTGAGAATGGCTGAAGAAGCTGGCCTCGACCTGGTGGAAATTTCCCCCAATGCTGAACCGCCTGTGTGCAAGATCCTCGATCTGGGCAAGCTGAAATATGCAAACCAGAAGAAGGCCGCCGAGGCGCGCAAGAAGCAGAAGATCGTTGAAGTCAAAGAAATCAAGATGCGCCCGAACATCGACACTCATGACTATGAAGTGAAGATGAAGGCCATGGGCCGTTTCTTCGAAGAAGGCGACAAGGTCAAGGTGACGCTGAAGTTCCGTGGTCGTGAAATGGCCCACCAGGAACTCGGCATGAAGCTTTTGCAGCAGGTCAAAGCCGACACGCTCGAGTTTGCCAAGGTCGAAGCCGAGCCGAAGCTTGAAGGCCGTCAGATGATGATGGTGCTCGCGCCAAAGTAAGGCGCGTCGCCACCACGCGTATCGAAGCCGTCCGCAAGGGCGGCTTTTGTATTTTGGGCGATCGACGAGGTCCGGCGCCGGTTTGGCAAGATTCCTCGATCCGCCCCGTTGCACTTTTATGACGCTGCGGTTATAAGCGCGCGTCCGAACTGACCGGCAGGGCATGCCGTGGCAGTGTCGAATGCTTGCGGAACGGTTCATCACCGGAGCCGCAGATCAACAACAAACGCTCCCGCACCTTGTTGCGACGACCGGAAAACCGGACATCGCGAGAAGGCTTCTTTGATGAAGCGCGCAGGGGGTCCAGAAACGGAGTAGCAAAATGCCCAAGATGAAGACGAAGTCCTCTGCCAAGAAGCGGTTCAAGATCACCGCAACCGGCAAGGTCAAGGCCGCCGCTGCTGGCAAGCGCCATGGCATGATCAAGCGTAGCAACAAGTTCATTCGCGATGCACGTGGCACGATGGTTCTCGCAGAACCAGATGGCCGCAAGGTCGTGAAGAACTATCTGCCGAACGGTCTCTAAGACTATTCCGCGAACGTTGTAGATTAAGGAGATCATGAAATGGCACGTGTAAAAAGAGGCGTAACGTCTCACGCCAAGCACAAGAAGGTTCTGAAGCAGGCTAAGGGCTTCTACGGCCGCCGCAAGAACACCATCCGTACAGCCAAGGCAGCGGTAGATCGCTCCAAGCAGTACGCGTACCGCGACCGCAAGGTCAACAAGCGCAACTTCCGCGCTCTCTGGATCCAGCGTATCAATGCTGCTGTCCGCGAATTCGGCCTGACCTACGGCCGCTTCATCGACGGCCTGAACAAGGCTGGCATCGAAGTCGACCGTAAGGTTCTCTCCGACATGGCGATCCATGAGCCGGAAGCATTCGGCGCGCTCGTCGCAGCCTCCAAGAAGGCTCTCGAGTACCTCAAGGACGCCGGTACGAAGAACGAGTTTGAAGCAGCCGTCAACTAAGCCGGCGCTATTCGAACTTTCGTTTCGATGATTTGGAACCCGCGCTGGCAAGGCTTGCGCGGGTTTTTTCGTTTTGGGCTGGACAAGGACGTCGGAAGAGACGTGGCGAACGATTTCGAAAATCTGACGGCCGGTCGCGGCTTGCGCGAAGAGGACATTCCGCTCCTGCTCGCAGCGCTCGTCGGCGGACGCGTCGCTTTATCGAGCGGTGCGGTACAGAGGGCCGCCTCGCGATGGGTCACGCCGCAGCGGATGGTCGCCATTCCTTCCTGCGGCCGTCGCGGCTTTTTATCGACTGCCCGGTTGATTGGCCGCGCGCACATGGGTAGTGATCTGCGACGTTTCATCGTGGCGACGAGCTATCTGACGCATGTTTCGTGAATTATCGACAAGACTGACGCCCCCGTGAGGCAGGAAAAGATGACCGAACTCGACACTCTGGAAAAGCAACTTCTGTCTGATGTGGCAGCCGCTGCCGATGAGCCCGCGATCGAAGCGGTGCGCGTCGGCGCGCTCGGCAAGAAGGGCTCGGTGTCCGAATTGCTGAAGACGCTCGGCGCCATGTCGCCGGAAGAGCGGCAGACGCGCGGAGCCGCGATCAATGCGCTGAAGACCTCGGTGACGGACGCGATCAACGCCCGCAAGGCCGACCTGAAGAAGGCCGCGATCGACGCGCGCCTCAAGGCAGAGACCGTCGACGTCAGCCTGCCGGTGCGCTCGTCGCCCGCCGAGCGCGGCCGCATACATCCGATCAGCCAGATCGTCGACGAGATCACCGCGATCTTCGGCGACATGGGCTTCTCGATCGCCGAAGGTCCGGACGTCGAAACGGACTATTACAATTTCACGGCGCTGAACTTCCCCGAGGGCCATCCGGCCCGCGAGATGCACGACACCTTCTTCTTCAATCCGGATGAGAACGGCGAGCGCAAGGTTCTGCGCACGCACACCTCGCCGGTCCAGGTGCGCACCATGGAGGCCCAGAAGCCGCCGATCCGCATCATCATTCCCGGCAAGACTTACCGCCAGGATTCGGACGCCACCCATTCGCCGATGTTCCATCAGGTCGAAGGACTGGTCATCGACAAGAAGGCCAACGTCGCCAACATCCGCTGGGTGCTCGAGGAGTTCTGCAAGACCTTCTTCGAGGTCGACAGCGTGACGATGCGCTTCCGCCCGTCCTTCTTCCCGTTCACCGAGCCGTCCTTTGAAGTCGACATCCAGTGCGACCGCTCCGGCCCGATCGTCAAGTTCGGCGAAGGCACCGACTGGATGGAAATCCTCGGCTGCGGCATGGTCCATCCGAACGTGCTGCGCCATGGCGGGCTCGATCCGGACGAGTATCAGGGCTTCGCCTGGGGCATGGGCCTCGATCGCATCGCCATGCTGAAATACGGCATGCCTGACCTGCGCGATTTCTTCAACGCCGACGTCCGCTGGATGACCCACTATGGCTTCCGCCCGCTCGACATGCCGACACTGTTCGGCGGCCTGAGCGCGTAGGGGAGGATTGAAATCATGAAATTCACACTCTCCTGGCTCAAGGATCATCTGGAAACGGATGCCACGCTCGATGAAATCTGCATCCGCCTGACCCAGATCGGGTTGGAGGTCGAAGATGTCGACGACAAGGCTGCATTCAAGCCTTTCGTCATTGCCAAGGTTCTCTCCGCCGAAAAGCACCCCCAGGCCGATCGCCTGAAGGTTCTGTCGGTCGATACGGGCAAGGGCGCGCCGGTTCAGGTCGTCTGCGGTGCGCCGAATGCGCGTACCGGCCTGATCGGCGCCTTCGCGGCCCCCGGCACCTATGTTCCAGGCATCGACGTGACGCTGGCCGTCGGCAACATCCGCGGCGTCGAAAGCCACGGCATGATGTGCTCCGAAAAGGAGCTGATGATCTCGGACAGCCACGATGGCATCATCGACCTGCCTGACGATGCACCCGTCGGTACCAGCTACGCATCCTATGCCCATCTCGACGATCCGGTCATCGAGATCAACCTGACGCCGAACCGTCCGGACTGCACCTCGATCCAAGGCATCGCCCGCGATCTGGCCGCCTCCGGCCTCGGCACCCTGAAGACGCGGCCCGCCCCGTCCTTCGCCGTCGAAGGCGAAACGACCGTCAAGGTGAAGCTCGATCTCGACGACGAAAAACTCTGCCCCGGCTTTGCGCTTCGCCTCGTGCGCGGCGTGAGGAATGGCCCGAGCCCGAAGTGGATGCAGCAGCGGCTGCTGGCGATCGGCCTGCGCCCGATCAACGCGCTCGTCGATATCACCAACTACATGACCTTCGATCAGGGTCGGCCGATGCACGTCTTCGACGCCGCCAAGGTCACGGGCAATCTGACTGTTCGCCGGGCGAAAGACGGCGAAACCGTCCTGGCGCTCGACCAGCGTGAATACACGCTCAGCCCGAACAACGTGGTTATCTCGGATGAGAACGGTATCGAGTCGATCGGCGGCATCATGGGCGGCGAGCATTCCGGCTGCGATGAGAATACCACGGACGTGCTCATCGAATCCGCTCTCTGGGATCCGATGAACATCGCCAAGTCCGGCCGCGGTCTCGGCATCATCACCGACGCACGCTACCGTTTCGAGCGCGGCGTCGACCCGGAATACATGGTTCCGGGTATCGAGCGCACGACGGAACTGGTTCTCGAACTCTGTGGCGGCGTGGCCGCCAGGGCCGATGTCGTCGGCTACAAGGGATATGAGCCGAAGATCGTCGATTTTCCGTTCTCGGAAGTGAAGCGCCTGACCGGTCTCGAAGTCTCGACGGAAGAAAGCGTGCAGATCCTGACGCGCCTCGGCTTCAAGGTCTCAGGTTCCGGCGAGCGCGTTTCGGTCGCCGTC
Organism: Rhizobium sp. Root1203; assembly: GCF_001424945.1. GTDB lineage: Bacteria > Pseudomonadota > Alphaproteobacteria > Rhizobiales > Rhizobiaceae > Rhizobium. The sequence goes on along the minus strand of NZ_LMCW01000069.1, from coordinate 165,371 downwards.
CCCTCCTGGCGACCTGACGTCGACGGCAAGGCCGATCTCGTCGAGGAGGTCATGCGCATCCACGGCGTCGACAACATCGAGCCGGCGCCGCTGGAAAGTCATGTGGCTATCAACGGCAAAATCCTGACGACGCTGCAGATCCGTACCCGCACGGCCAAGCGTGCGCTTGCCTCGCGCGGCATGCTGGAAGCCGTCACATGGTCCTTCATCTCGGAAGATCAGGCAAAGCTCTTCGGCGGCGGCTCCGCCGCGCTCAAGCTTGCCAATCCCATCGCCGCCGAAATGTCCGACATGCGCCCCTCGCTGCTGCCGGGTCTCTTGACGGCCGCTCAGCGCAATGCAGACAAGGGTTACGGCGACGTCGCGATCTTCGAAGTCTCAGGCACCTATGAAAACGACAGGCCGGAAGGCCAGCGCCGCGTCGCCGGCGGCATCCGCCGTGGCACCGCCTCGATGTCGGGCGCCGGCCGCATGTGGTCCAACGCTGCCAAGGGCGGCGGCAAGCCCGTCGATGTCTTCGACGCCAAGGCCGATGCGCTGGCGGTGATCGAAGCCTGCGGTCTGCCGATGGGCAACATCCAGATCGATCAGGGCGGTCCAGAATGGTACCATCCCGGCCGCTCGGGTACGATCAAGATGGGTCCGAAGGTCGTCCTCGGCTATTTCGGCGAATTCCATCCCTCGACGCTGGAAGCGCTCGACGTGTCGGGCGCGCTCTGCGGCTTCGAAGTCTATGTCGATGCCATGCCGGAGCCGAAGAAGAAGGCCACTCGCACCAAGCCGGCGCTGGAGCTTTCACAGTTCCAGGCCGTCAAGCGCGACTTCGCTTTCGTCGTCGACAAGTCCGTTGAAGCAGGTGCGATCATCAAGGCAGCCTCCGGTGCCGACCGCAAGCTGGTGTCCGGCGTTAACGTCTTCGACGTCTTCGAAGGCGCTTCCGTCGGCGAGGGCAAGAAGTCGGTCGCCATCGAAGTGCAGATCCAGCCGGTCGACCGCACGCTGACGGACGAGGATTTCGAGGCGCTGACCCAGAAGATCGTCGCCAGCGTGACGAAGTTCACCGGCGGCGTCCTGAGAGGCTGAGGGCCGCTGAGGTCGTAAGATAGCTGGCGCCGAGCCTCCAATCTCCCCTCATCCTCGCCCATGTGGCGGGGATCCAGCGCATTCATGTCCTTGAATGCAGAAGACTCTCCTCACGGCGCAGACGCGCGGTGGCTGGAGGCCTGTGACGAGCGCAGGTATGAGGGCGCGGTCGAGAGCCCCATCGCCAGCCTCTCTATGTGTGCAGATAGTAGAGCTTGTTGACGATCGTCCAGCGGCCCTCGATCTTCAGCATCGACAGGTAGTCGGTGAAGAGCATCCCGGCAAAGTTATCGCTGACCTTGACGCTTGCCGCATCGCCGACGATGTCGAGCATCTGGATGTCCATGTGCGGCTGCGTGCCGGGCGGCGCTGCACCCTCGGCGACGATCGCGGCAATGAATTCGTCGCGCGTCAGCCACTCCACCGCATTCTCATAGTGTCCGATCACTGCGCATTGCGGATGAAACGCTTTTCGCAATGCGGCTTCGTTGGCGAAGGTCATGCCCTCGATGTAGAGATGAACGACCGCTTCGACTGCCTGCTGATCCGACATGTCCTGCCTCCCGGGCTCTTACCCCAAAGCATAGTGCGATGAGACCGCGCGGCAAGATCGGCGCTTCGGTTTCGGCAGCCCGGACGTGCATGACCGGGCCGCCGATCGGTCAAAGGTTGGTCATCGCCAGCGAGGCGTCGGAATAGCGCTTGCCTGCAATCAGATCTGGCGCAATCGCCGCGCCGAGCTGCTCCAGTTCGGCGGCGCTGAGTGTGATGCTGGCTGCTGCGGCGTTCTGTTCCAGATGGTTGATCTTTCTTGCGCCGGGGATGGGGACGATGCTGTCTCCCTGATGCAGCACCCAGGCGAGAGCGAGCTGCGCCGCCGTCACGCCCTTTTCCCTGGCGAGCGCTTCGAGCTTTGCCACGAGGACCGCATTGGCATCGAAATTCTCCGCCTGAAAGCGGGGAACCTGGCGGCGGAAGTCGTCTGCCTCTAGATCGTCTGCCTTGCGGATGGAGCCTGTCAGAAATCCGCGGCCAAGCGGGCTGTAAGGCACGAAGCCTATTCCCAGCTCGCGGCAGGTGTCGAGAATGTCGCCTTCAGGGTCGCGCGACCAGAGCGAGTATTCGCTCTGCAACGCGGCGATCGGATAAACGGCGTGAGCCCGGCGGATCGTCGCGCTGCCCGCCTCCGAAAGTCCGAGTGCACGCACCTTGCCTTCCTTCACCAGCTCGGCCATCGCGCCGACTGTATCCTCGATCGGAACGTCAGGATCGACACGGTGCTGGTAGAACAGGTCGATGGTCTCGATGCCGAGGCGTTTCAGCGAGGCTTCCGCCACCGTCCTGACATGCTCGGGCCTGCTGTCGACGCCGGTGAGAGCGGCGACGCCCTGCTTCGCCGGATCCAGCCTGAAACCAAACTTGGTGGCGATCACCACGCGGCCGCGCACCTCCTTCAAGGCTTTGCCGAGAAGCACCTCGTTCGTGTAGGGCCCATAGATCTCCGCGGTATCGAAGAAGGTGATCCCGAGATCGACGGCGCGGTGGAGTGTCCTGATCGACTCGTTTTCGTCGCTTGCTCCGTAGGCGAAGCTCATTCCCATGCAGCCGAGGCCGACGGCAGAGACGGTCAGATCGTTTCCGAGTTTGCGGGTTTTCATGTGAAGTGCTCCTTGCTGAGCTGGATGAGCTGATGCAGGGAAAACGTAGCGCTCCTTCACTCGTCACAAAAGACGTGTAATTTATAACGACTTGTTCTATCTATTAGATCAATGAATCGGACACAGCTCGCCCAACTTGCCGTTCTTGCCGCGGTCTCGGAGCATCGAAGCTTCCGCGCCGCCGCCAAGGAGCTGCTGATTGCGCCTTCCGCCGTCAGCCACGCCGTATCCAGCCTGGAGGACAGCCTGGGTGTCCGGCTGCTGGCGCGCACCACCCGCAGCGTCGCGCCGACGGAAGAGGGCAGGTTGCTGCTGCAGCGCCTGAAACCCGCGCTGGAGGAAATCGGCGTGGCGCTGGAAGCCGCCAGGGACGCCCGAGGGACACCGGCCGGAAATCTGCGCATCACCGCGCCTCGCTTTGCCTCCGATATCCTGCTTGCGCCGCGGCTCGGCGAATTCCTCGGCCGCTACCCCGACATTACGCTCGAAATCGCCAACGAAGACGGATTCATGGACATCGTGAAGGAAGGCTTCGACGCCGGCATAAGGCTGGAGGAGAGCCTGGAGGCAGATATGATCGCGGTCAGGGCTTCGCCCAATCTGACGACTGTGATAGCCGCCTCTCCCGAATATTTCGAGAAGTACCCCAAGCCGCAGCATCCCCGCGACCTCGTCCACCACCGCTGCATCAAGCGCCGTTTCACCAATGGCACGATCTACCGCTGGGAGTTCGAAAAGGACGGCCAGGAACTTGTGGTGGCGGTCGATGGGCCGTTGATCGTCAGCGAGGACAGGCTCGCGCTTGTCGCGGCGCTGAACGGTGCGGGGCTCGCCTATCTTTTCGATCTGCGCGTCGAGACCGAACTGGCCGGCGGAAAGCTCGTCCGGGTGCTGGAGGATTGGTGCGCGCCCTATCCTGGCCCGTTCATCTACTACCCCAGCAGGCGCCAGATGCGGCCGGCGCTGCGTGCCTTCGTCGATTTTTTCAAATACAGCGGCTGACGCGGGAGCGGCCGGGACGGCCTGCTCCCGCGATGCCGACCGGTCAGGCGGCGGCCTTCTGGTTTGCGGTGGAGGTGGCAAGCTGCGACAGTGCCTTGTCGGTCGCGCCTTCTTCCTGCAGCGTCTTGTCGAGCAGGCTGGCCACGTCCTTCTTGCCGAGCGTCATTGCCCATGTCTTCAGCGTGCCGTAGCGGGCCATTTCGTAATGCTCGACGGCCTGCGCCGATGAAATGAGGCCTGCGTCGATGGCCGCCGAACCCTTGAATTCCTCGATAATTTCCTCGCCTTCCGCGATGATGCCCTGGATCGCTTCGCAGGTCTTGCCCTGGGCGCGCTTGCCGATCAGCTCGAAGACCTGCTGCAGACGGTCCACATGTTCCTCGGTCTGCTCCCGGTGTTTTTCGAAGCCGGCCTTCAGTTCGGGAGATTGCGCGGCTCTGGCCATTTTCGGCAGGGCACGCAGAATCTGCTTCTCGGCAAAGTAGATGTCTTTGAGCGTGTCGTAGAACAGATCGTCCAGTCTCTTCTCTTTGGACATTTTGTTTTCTCCTTGTTTCGAAGCCGCAGAACGCGGCTCCCCCATGAGAAGAGAACTCGGCGCGAATTGTTCCGATCATTTCGGGTGGCGTCCCGCTTGAAAACGGGCAAAGTTGAACGCGATCGGAGAGGAGGGCGTAGATGAAAAAACCGGGATCGATGAAAGGGCTGGAGGATCTGGGCCGGGCGCGCCTGTCGAAGAATTTTTTCCTGCGCGATTTCCTGCATTCGGAGATCGCCGATTTCTATCGCATCCCGAACATTCCCGACGATCCGGAACTTGCGATCGAAGCAGGCAAACGGCTCTGCGAGGAACTGCTGGAGCCGCTTCAGGCGACGTTCGGCCGCCTGCACATCCGCTCCGGATTTCGCTCTGCGGAGGTCAATCAATTCGGCAACAGAAACAATCTCAATTGTTCCTCGAACGCCGCAACGGCCGCCGATCACATATGGGACCGCCGCGATATCGACGGCTGGATGGGGGCGACCGCCTGCGTCGTCGTACCGTGGATGATCGATACCTACAGCGACGAGCAGGATTGGCAGAAGCTGGCGTGGTGGATCCACGATCACCTGCCTTATGCCGCGCTCTGCTTTTTCCCCAAGCTCTGGGCCTTCAATATCCAATGGCACGAGCGGCCGCGGCGCGTGATCCAGAGCTATGTGAGGCCACGTGGTATTCTCACCAGGGCCGGCATGGCGAACTGGGAAGGCGATCACGCCTCGTTCTACGAAGGTTTCCCGCAGTTCAAAAATTGATCCGATATCGGATGTGGCCGTCGCTTTCGACGTAGGTGTCGTAGAGGGACCGCGCCGTCCTGTTGTCTTCGCTGGTGTGCCAGTAGAGGCGCGACCAGCCATTGTTCTTGCAGAGCGTGACGAGGTCGTCCATCAAGGCTCGTCCGACACCCTTTCCGCGGGCTTCGGGATCGACGAAGAGATCTTCGAGATAGCAGTCCTTGCCGCTGATCCACGTTCCCTCATGGGTGATGTAGAGTGCGAAGCCCATTGGGTCGCCGTCGACTTCCGCAATGCGCATCGCGATGGTCGACGCCGGATCGAAAACCCGGTGCCAGGTGAAATCGGTAATGCCGGCATCGACAGTTACGCCGTAGAACGCGAGATAGGCGTCCCAGAGTTCACGCCATCTGGTTTCGTCGTCAGGCCTTGCGTCGCGGATCGTCACGGTCATGCTTGGCTCCAGGTCAGGCGCCTGCCTTGTCGAGCAGTGCCACGGCATCGTCCGATAGCTTGAGCGTCGCCGATCTGACAAGGCTCTGAAGCTGCGAAAGGCTGGTGGCACTGGCGATCGGCGCCGTCACGCCCCTCTTCGCGAGCAGCCAGGCCAAGGCGATTTCGGCCGGCTTTGCGCCGGTCTCGGCCGCGACTTTGTCGAGGGCTGCCAGAATGCGGAAGCCCTTGTCGTTGAGATATTCCGAAACCCGGCCCTCGCGCGCCCGTCCCGCCGTATCGGCCTTCGTGCGATACTTGCCCGAGAGGAAGCCCGCGGCGAGGCTGAAATAGGTGATGACGCCGATATCCTCTTTGGCGCAGAGATCGGCAAGCGGGCCTTCGAAACTGTCGCGTGCGTAGAGATTGTACTCCGGCTGGATCACGTCATAGCGTGGCAACCCGGCCTCTTCGGCAGCATCGAAGGATGCCTTGAGCTGGATGGCGTCGAGGTTGGAGCAGCCGACAGCGCGAATCTTGCCCTGCTGCTTCAGCTTGGCGAAGGCGCCGAGCGTTTCTTCGTAGGGCGTATCCTCGTCGGGCCAGTGCGAAAGATAAAGGTCGATGTAGTCCGTCTGCAGCCGCCGAAGCGAATCCTCGACGGCCCTCAGGATGTATGTCTCCTTGAGCGTCTTGCCCTGGCCCATGTCGGAGCCGACCTTGGTGATGATGATAGCCTTGTCGCGCGAGACCCTCCCACGCTTCAGCCACTTGCCGATGATCTCCTCGGAATCGCCGCCCTTGTTGCCCGGCACCCAGGAGGAATAGACGTCGGCGGTATCGATGGTGTTGAGGCCCGCGTCGAAGAAGGCGTCGAGAATCTCGATCGAGGTCTTTTCATCGGCGGTCCAGCCGAGGACATTGCCCCCGAAGACGATCGGCGCGATCGAAAGACCTGTTTTCCCCAGACGGCGCATATCCATGACGCTCTCCCAGCATGCTGACGTGATTGAAGTTGATGCCACGGCAGAACGCCGTCGATGCTAACCTAGCGCGCGGCAGCCACGATGGAAACCAGCTCCGCGAATTGTGATCGCGCCATTGCGCCGCAGCCGGTGCCTGACTAAGGTCCCATGAAAATCCAGCGAGGAGAGACTTAAGCCATGTTGCGTTTCGGTATCATTTCGACCGCGAAAATCGGTCGTGAACTTGTCGTTCCGGCCATCCAGGACGCGGAAAACTGTGTCGTGACGGCCATCGCCAGCCGCGATCTTGCCAAGGCACGGGAGATGGCCGACCGCTTTTCCGTGCCGCACGCCTTCGGCTCCTATGAGGAGATGCTGGCCTCCGACAAGATCGATGCCGTCTACATTCCGCTGCCGACGTCGCAGCACGTCGAATGGACGATCAAGGCGGCCGATGCCGGCAAGCATGTGCTGTGCGAAAAGCCGATTGCGCTGAAAGCCGCTGAGATCGACGGGCTGATTGCCGCCCGCGATCGCAACAAGGTGCTGATCACCGAAGCCTATATGGTCACCTATGCGCCGGTCTGGCTGAAGGTGCGCTCGCTGATATCGGACGGCGCGATTGGCAGGCTTCAGCACGTCCAGGGCGTTTTCACCTATTTCAACCGCGATCCGGGCAACATGCGCAACATTCCCGAGCTCGGCGGCGGCGCACTTCCCGATATCGGCGTCTACCCGACGATTGCCACCCGCTTTGCGACCGGCAAGGAGCCGCAGCGGGTCCAGGCCGTGACGCGCCGGGATCCCGAGTTCGGCACGGACATCTATTCGAGCGTGAAGGCGGATTTCGGCGACTTCGAGCTGAGCTTCTATATCGCGACACAGCTTGCCAACCGCCAGGCCATGGTCTTTCACGGCACGGATGGCTTCATCGAGGTGAAGTCGCCGTTCAATGCCGACCGTTGGGGTGCCGAAGAGATCGAGCTCACCAATCGCGGCCACAACGAATCGACCATCTTCCGGTTCCCGGACAGCCGCCAGTACAAGCGCGAAGCCGAAGCGATCGCGCGCGCGGCGATGGGGGAAAACGAGGAAGTCGTCACGCTGGAAAGCTCGAAGCTCAACCAGGCCTTCATCGACGCCATCTATCGCGCCAGCGAGAAGGACGGCTGGGAAGCGGTGTGATCACCTGCGGCAGGCGAAGCGCACATAGCCGAACACTGCAAAGCACAGCGAGGCGGCGGAGGCGAGAACCATCGCCGCCAGCGGCTGCAGTGACGGCAATGTCGCGATCAGCGCGGCATAGAGTCCATAGTTCACGAGCATGGCAATCACCAGGATGGCGATGATGCCGGCGCGTCCGACCGACCGTGTTCCGTGCGCCGCCAGGTCGGCGTAGCGCAACAGCGGGATCGTGATTCCAAGAGCAGCAAGGAGACTAAGCACCCGGGCCGAGAACGGGTCTGGTGCAACGTTCAGCAGCAGGCGGAGAAAAACGCCATCCGCCGCCAGGCCGACCAGCGACAAGAAGGCAAAGCGCGCAATCGATCCGCCGCAGGTCGGGCGTGCCTCAGCCATTGATGGCCAGCATACCGGCCACGATGAAGACGGCGCCTATGACGTAGCGGATGGTGAGCGCCTCGCCGAGGAAAACCTGCGCCAACAGGGGAACGAAGCAGAAGGTCAATCCCATGAAGGAATAGGCGATCGTCAGGGGGACGGCCTTCAGAACATAGATCCAGATAATTGTGCCGAGTCCGTAAAGGACCAGAGCGGCGAGCAGCACGGGGTTGAGGAGCAACGCAAAGACGTTGCGCAGACTGAGTTCCCCCGCAGTTGCGCTCGTCAGCTTGAACAGGACCTGCCCGGACGCAATCAGCAGCGGCGTGCCGATGAGCCCGATCCAGGTGCCGACCGAAAATGTGGAAAGCATCGAAGCGTCTTTCACGCAGTGCCCCTGTCTTCCGAATAGAATATGTCTCGGCCGATATCTTCGCAGACGTAGACCGGCGGCACGGGATTGACCGCCCTCAGGAAGGAATGCGTGTACGGGAAGAAGTTGAAATGCGGGTTGAACGTATAGCGGTATTCGCGTTCCCGCGGCACGACGATGATCAGGCGTCGTTTTGCAATTCGGCGCAGTTCAGCGATTGCCTGCTGATAGTCGAGGATATGCTCGATCACGTGGGTACAGATGACCGTATCGAATTCGCCGTCGGCGAAGGGAAGAGCCTCGACTTTGGCCGCGACATATTCGATGCCGGAGAGCCGCGACGCGTCGTCGATGACAAAATCGACGCCTGTGAGCCGGCTGAGCTTCGGGCGCGCAGACTGGATTCGACTGAGCAGCGCTCCCGTTCCGCAGCCGATATCGCAGACGCTGTGCCCCTTGATCGACCCGATGATGCGACTGATGCACGCCGCCGAGTTGTCCGTGCCTTCGTGGACGCGGGGATGATTGCGATAAAGTTCGGCATACTCCTCCGGCGAAAGAAAGGGAGCGCGTTCGCGGAACGTCGCCAGATGGGCGATGTGGTCGCCCCAGACACGCTGTGCAGCCCAGCGGAAAGCGCCGGAATCACGAACGAATGGCGGCAGGATATCCTCCAGCACGAAACGAATTCGATTGGTGGTTTCTCTATTCATGAAAGGACGTAACCTCGAGCGGAAACAATCATGCGATACGCGCGGCGGGGGCGCTTCGCGCAGCGTCCACGTCTTTTACGAGCGCTGCACCGTGGTGCCGGGCGGCGACGTTCAGGTAGTGGATGCGCAGCTGTTCAGCCCGGGCGCGCGCAACGGAATCGAGGATCAGGCCGGCAGTGAAGCCCATGAAGGAGATCATCATCAATGCCATCGAGAGCACCCAGGTCGGCAACCGGGTCACAAGGCCGGTTTCGAAATACTCCGTCAGAACAGGAGCCATGAAGCCGACACCGGTCATCGCGAAGAACGCGCTGATGATGCCGAAGAATGCAAAGGGCCGTGTCTCCTTCATCAACATCGCAAACATCCACAGGATCTTGGCGCCGTCCTTGAAGGTCGACAGTTTGGAATGCGAGCCTTCCGGCCGGCGGCCGTAGTCGAGTTCCAGTTCGCTGACCGGCAGTTTCAGTCTCGATGCATGAACGGACATTTCCGTTTCGATCTCGAAGCCGGCGGAGACGGCAGGGAAACTCTTGACGAAACGACGTGAGAACACCCGGTAGCCAGAAAATATATCCGTGAAATCCGTACCGAAGATCGTGCGGTAGAGCAGGTTGAAGAGCCTGTTGCCGAAGGCATGGCCCTGTCGTCCGGCATCGTCGTGGACGCCGCGGCGGGTTCCGACGACCATGTCGGCGCGCTCGGTCAGAAGTGTGCGGATCAGTTCTTCGGCATCCTCGGGCGAGTACGTCCCGTCCCCGTCGGCCATGATGTAGATGTCGGCGTCGATGTCGGCGAACATCCGGCGCACGACATGACCTTTGCCCTGGCGCCGCTCGCGGACCACGTGGGCCCCGGCAAGCATCGCATGCAAGGCCGTTCCATCGGTAGAATTGTTGTCGTAGACATGGATCTGCGCGCCGGGGAGCGCCGCACTGAAACCGCGAACGACGCCGGCGATTGTCGCCGCTTCGTTGTAGCAGGGAAGCAACACGGCAATATTGAGATTGTCGATACGCGATCCGGTCATGATCACACCTGTCACGAAGAAATTCCGGCAAGTCTAAACGCCGGCCGTTAACAAGTCGCTATGAAGCCCTCAAGCAAAAGATCGCCCGTCGCTGCTTTACGCTTTCTTGATATGCTGGTCGTAAGGTCTTGCCGCATCCAATGACGAGAACGGTTCATGGCGACCATTGCCCCGACGATCGGCGATTCAGCATCCATGTCTTCGCGCGAGAAGCTGCGAACTGTCATGACAAGGCTGTGGCCCTCCGTCGTCGTGTACAGCGTACTCCTGATGGTCGCGATCGTGTCGCTCAAGATCCCGAATGCGAAGGACTATGTCGGTGCCGACAACGACGACGGCATGCGACTCGTGGAAGTCCGTGATTTCCTGAACGGCCAAGGCTGGTTCGATCTCATGCAGTACCGCATGGGCCTTGGCACGGGCACGCTGATGCATTGGTCGCGGCTGATCGACCTTCCGATCGCGACGCTGATCAGGCTTTTCGGTGTGTTCCTGCCGCACGAACGTGCCGAGGCCTTCGCGCTTGCCGTCTGGCCGCTTGCCTTGATTGTTCCGAGCTTCTGGGGCATGGGGCTTGCCGGCCGGCGCATCGGCGGCGTGCTCGGAATGCACCTGTCTCTGGGACTGGGGGCTTTCCTGCTGGTCACAAGCAATCGCTTCCTGCCCGGATCGATCGATCATCACAATGTCCAGTTCGCCCTGGCGGCGATCATGACGGCGATGCTGCTTGACGAGGACAACAGGCCGCTGAGCTACGCGACGGCCGCGTTTGCAGCGGCACTGGCGATTGCTATCGGCGCGGAGACCATGCCCTTCGTCGCCGCCGTCTGCCTGGTGGTTGCCCTGGCGTGGGCCTGGGACGGCGAGCCGTTTGCGCCTGCCGCAAAAGCCTTCGGTCTCACTCTGGCGCTGTCGATCAGCGTCTTCTTCTTCGGCACCGTTCCGCCGCGGCTTTATGCAGCGGTCACCTGCGACAACCTCTCGCTCGGGTACTACAGCCTCTCGGCGATCGGCGGCGGGCTTCTCCTGTTTGCCGCCGCTTTCACCAGCCGCGCGAGCCGCGTCGTTCGATTTGTCGTTCTCGCCGGGGTCGGGGCGGCCGTTCTGGGGTCGGTGATCGTCATCGCGCCGCAGTGCCTGCATAACCCGCTGGCCGATCTCGATCCGATGCTGATCGAACTATGGCTCGACTATGTCACTGAGGCGCAGTCGATCTTCGGGGCCAACCACCAGGATCCGTATACGATCGGTTTCTTCTATGCGACCGGCCTGTTTGCGATCGCGGTATGCGTCTTCCGCCTTGTCTACCGCGACCGCGTCCGCGTGCATCTCATCCTTCTCTTCCTGCTTGCGGTCAGCTGGGGCATCGCCGTGGTTCAGATTCGCGGCTCGATGTTCTCCAACCTGCTGGCCGTCTTCCCTCTGACGCTGCTGATGATCGACATGCGCCGGATATCGAATGGCGACAGCGAGAATGTTGCGGCCGCTTTCTGCTATATATCAACCGTTCTGCTGAGCGTTGCAGCCGTCTGGGGCCTGGCCGGCGGGTTTCTCAGCACCCGGATGGACAATAATACGGCCGCCGAAACGACCGCTGCGAAAGACAAGCCCTCATGCTCGTCGCGGGATGTCATCTCGCCATTGGCCGACCTTCCTCCCGGTCTCGTGGTCGCACCCTCGGATGTCGGGGTCTCCATCCTGCGCTTCACCGGCAACAGGATTCTCTCGGCCCCCTATCACCGGAACCAGGGTGGCATGCTGACCGAGATGCATATCGGCCTCGCGCCGCCGCAGGAGGCTGAAGCGTTCCTGCGAGGTACGGGCGTAAGCGTGCTGGCGTTCTGCGCGGATAATCCGCAGACCAGGCAGATCGCCAAGATCAAGCCGGATGGCCTCTACGCGCAACTGGATAAGGGAAACGTCCCTGCATATCTGCAGGCACTGCCAAGATCGGAGGGTTCGCCGGTTCAGTTCTTCCGCTACGTGCCGACCGGCTTGTAAGCGGTAGGGTCGACTCTCAGGAAAATTGCGGATGAACAACAGATAGGCGTGGTGTGCAGGCGTCTGCTCTAGACGAATCGTGCCCTTTCGCGGGCGCGCTCGATGGCGTGAATGCCCAACAGGCATAGCAGCAGGCTGAGATTATAGCAGCCGATGGCCGTGATCAGATCGAGCAACGACGTCGCTCCGGATGCGGTCAATGCCGCACACGCGTAGGCCAGGCAGACAAGGAAGCCGACGACAACCATGGAGAACAACGAGCGCATCGGCGCGGTGGTAAAGCCAAGTGCAGCGGCTGTCAGTGCAATCATCCAAGCATCTCCCGAATCACCCCTATTATAGGTGCGGCTGCTTTGACGAACAATTAACGCGCCTGGCAATCCCCAGTTTCCTGCAGGCGCCAGCGAATACAGGAAAACGATTTTCGGCGGATTCCGTTCCGCCGCACGGGCTGCACTTTCGCACCTCTTCGGATAAAAGAACGGTATGAGCAGCATCTTCGAGAATGATTCGCCGAGCAATCTCACCGAATACTCGGTTTCCGAGCTCTCCGGCTCCATCAAGCGGACCGTCGAGACCGCCTTCGATCAGGTGCGAGTGCGCGGCGAGATCTCCGGCTATCGCGGGCCGCATTCCTCCGGTCACGCCTATTTCGCCTTGAAGGACGATCGTTCGCGCATCGATGCCGTCATCTGGAAGGGCACGTTTTCCAAACTGAAATTTCGCCCGGAGGAGGGGATGGAGGTGATCGCCACCGGCAAGGTGACGACATTCCCTGGGTCGTCGAAGTATCAGATCGTCATCGAGACGCTCGAACCCGCCGGCGCAGGCGCGCTGATGGCGCTGATCGAAGAGCGCAAGCGCAGGCTCGGTGCCGAAGGCTTGTTCGATCCTGCCCGCAAGCGGCGCCTGCCGTTCATGCCCGACGTGATCGGCGTTATCACCTCGCCGACCGGCGCTGTCATCCGCGACATTCTGCACCGCATCTCGGATCGCTTCCCTGTTCGCGTCATCGTCTGGCCGGTCAAGGTTCAGGGCGAGGGCTCGGGCGAGGAGGTGGCCAACGCCATTCGCGGTTTCAACGGCTTCGATCCGGCCGGCCAATTGCCACGTCCCGACGTGCTGATCGTAGCGCGGGGCGGCGGCAGCCTGGAAGACCTCTGGAGCTTCAACGACGAGATTGTGGTTCGCGCTGCGGCTGAAAGCCGAATTCCGCTGATCTCGGCCGTCGGGCACGAGACGGACTGGACGCTGATCGACTACGCCGCCGACGTGCGTGCGCCGACGCCGACCGGCGCCGCTGAAATGGCTGTTCCGGTCAAGGCGGAACTGGAAGCCCAGATCGCCGGGCTGACGGCTCGCCTGCAGGGCTGCGTGAACCGTCAGATGGATCATCGCAGGCAGTCGGTGCGCGCTCTGATGCGCGCCCTGCCATCGCTCGATCAGCTGCTGGCGCTGCCGCGGCGCCGCTTCGATGAAGCCGCCGCCGGCCTTGGCCGCGGCCTCGAGCTCAACACCCTCAACAAGCGGCGAAGCTTCGAGAAAACGGCAGCGCATCTGCGGCCGGACGTTCTGTCCAATCGCTTTGCCGAGCGGCGGCGGATGCTGATCGAGCGTATGACCAGGGTCGAGCGCACGGTCGAGCGGCTGCTCGACCGGTCGAGGTCGCGCGTCGGTCGCGCCGATGCGGTCTTCTTGTCCCTGCCCGCGCGGCTGATGACGCAAACGGCCCGCATGCGCGATCATTTGGCCAATCTCTCGCGCCACACCGATACCGCGGTCCGGCATCAACTGACGCGCGCCCGTGGCGAGCTCGCGGCCCAGGACCGCGTGCTGCAATCGCTGTCGTACAAGAACGTGCTGAAGCGCGGCTATGCCGTTATTCGCGACGACGACAACCGTCCGGTATCGCAGGCAGCCATGCTGTCATCTGGCGCGGGCATCTCGATCGAATTCGCCGATGGTCGCGTCGGCGCCATTACGACGGAGGGCGGCGAGGCATCCCCCGTTGCCAGGAAGCGAGCCGCCAAGCCCTCCGAGCCCGGGACGCCGCCGAAGCAGGGCAGCTTATTCTAGAGGGGCCGAGGATGCGCATCCTGATCGTTCTTGCCCATCCGCTCGAGGACAGCTTCGCGGCGGCCGTGGCAACCACTGCCCGGTTGGCACTGGAGGCAAAAGGCCATAGCGTCGATCTGCTCGATCTCTATCGCGAGGATTTCGATCCACGTCTGTCGAGGGCCGAGCGGAGCGGCTATTTCGACGTTGCCTACGACCTCTCCGGCGTCTCCGACATCGTCGGGCGGCTGCAGGCCGCCGATGGGCTAATCTTCGTCTTCCCGCAGTGGTGGTTCAATTTTCCGGCCATCCTGAAAGGTTTCTTCGACCGTGTCCTGGCGCCCGGCGTGGCCTTCACGCATGACCTTGCGGGTGGCCGCATCGTGCCCAGGCTGACGAACGTCAAGCTGCTGTGGGCCCTGACCACGACGGGTTCCCCGTGGTGGCTCGTTCATCTCTACATGGGCAATCCGGTCCGTCGCCTGCTGAAGCGCGGCATTTCCAATTTCTGCGCCAAGGGCGTGAATTTCCGCATGCTGAGCCTGCACGACATGGACAGGGCAACGCCCGAAAAGCGGGCGGCGCTTCTGGAGCGGGTGCGCAAGGCCCTGAGTGCGCTCTGACTATTCGAATGTGGAGAGAAACCTGCGGAGCAGCGCGTCGAGTTCGGCCTTTTCTTCGCCGGTGAGGGCCTGCGTCAACCGCTGCTGATTGGCGACATGGGCGCCGACCGCCGCCTCGACGATATCAAGTCCTTTGTCCGTCAGCGCAATCAGCACGCTGCGCCGGTCGTCCGGGTTGACGACGCGTTTGACGAATCCGGATTTCTCCAACTGATCGATGCGGTTTGTCATCGTTCCGGAACTCACCATGGTCATGCCGAGAAGGTCTCCGGGCGACAGGCGATAGGGTGCGCCGGAGCGTCGGAGCGTCGCAAGCACATCGAATGAGGACGAGGAAAGGCCATGTTGCTGGAGCACCTGTTCCACCTCGCGCGCCAGATGCGTCGTCAGCCGCTTCAGCCGCCCCAGGATGCCCATGGCTTCGGTATCGAGGTCCGGACGCTCGCGCCGCCATTGCGATAGTATCTTGTCGACGCGATCCATATGCATGCCTCCTGCAGTGCTACTGATATCAGCAGCTATCTTGACGTCAAGATAAATACAGGTAGGCTGAATTTATCTTGATGTAGAGATTGTTGATATGAAGAAAAACCCGACCTATGTCGCCGACGTCCTGGCGACCGCGCTTGCGCCGGCGATCTGGGGAAGCACCTATTTCGTGACGACGTCGTTCCTGCCGCACGGTTATCCGCTGACGGTCGCCCTGCTGCGCGCCCTGCCTGCCGGCCTGCTGCTGCTGGCGATCGTGCGAAAGCTGCCCTTCGGCATCTGGTGGTGTCGCGCCTTCGTTCTCGGCGCGCTGAACTTCTCGTTCTTCTGGGCGATGCTGTTCGTTTCTGCCTACCGGCTGCCGGGCGGCGTGGCGGCGACGGTCGGCGCCGTCCAGCCACTGATCGTCATCGTGCTCTCGCGAGTTGTCCTCGGGAGGCCGATCCGTGCCCTGGCGGTTGCTGCGGGATGTGTCGGAATGGCGGGCGTCGCCTTGCTTGTGCTGACACCCACGGCCGCACTGGATCCGGTTGGCGTCGCGGCGGGGCTGGCCGGTGCCGTCTCCATGGCATTCGGAACCGTGCTCACCCGCCGATGGACACCGCCGGTCTCCAGCCTCACTTTTACGGCGTGGCAACTGACGGCTGGCGGACTGCTGCTTGTGCCGGTCGCCCTTGTTGCCGAGCCTTCCCTGCCGGTCCCGACGATCGCAAATCTTCTGGGCATGGCCTATCTCGGGCTGATCGGGGCGGCCGCAACCTATTTGCTCTGGTTCAGGGGGCTCGCCCGCATCGAACCTTCGGCGGCAGCGTCGCTCGGCTTCCTCAGCCCGCTGGTCGCCACCCTGCTCGGGTGGCTGGCGCTCGGCCAAAGCCTGGCGCCCGCCCAGCTTTGTGGTTTCGCCATGGTGCTGGCGAGCGTCTGGCTCAGCCAGCGGACGATGATGCCTGTCAGGCCCACTCGCCCTGACGCATCACCGGAACCCGCGAACCGTCCGGCTTGATGCCGTCGATGTCGACCTTGTCGGAACCGATCATCCAGTCGATGTGGATCAGGCTCGAATTGCCGCCCTGCGCCTTGATCTGCTCCTGACTGAGGCTTGCCCCGTGCAGGAAGCATTTCGAATAGCACTGGCCCAGCGCGATATGGCAGGAGGCGTTCTCGTCGAACAGAGTGTTGTAGAAGAGGATGCCGCTCGCCGATATCGGCGAGGAATGCGGCACCAGCGCCACTTCGCCAAGCCGGCGCGCGCCCTCGTCGGTGTCGAGCACCTTGTTCAGCACCTCCTCGCCACGCGACGCCTTCGCGTCGACGATCCGGCCACCCTCGAAGCGCACCTGGATATTGTCGATCAGCGTGCCCTGGTGCGACAGGGGCTTGGTGCTCGAGACATGACCCTCGACGCGCAAGGCATGCGGGGTGGTGAAGACCTCTTCGGTCGGAATGTTCGGATTGCAGGTGATCCCGTTCTTGGCCGTCGAGGCGCCGCCGTGCCATTCGTGGCCGTCGGCCAGTCCGATCTTGAGGTCGGTGCCCGGTCCCTGGAAGTGCAGCGAGGCAAAGCGCTGGCCGTTCAGCCAGCCGGAGCGCTTTGCAAGGTTGGCGTTGTGCTCGGTCCAGGCAGCAATCGGATCGTCGAGATCGACACGCGAGGCGGCAAAAATCGCCTTGGCGAGCTTGGCAACCGCGATCGGTTCCGGGTCGTTCGGGAAAACCAGCTTCGCCCACGACGGATTGGGATAGGAAACGATGTTCCAGTTGACGTCGAAATTGGAAATCTTCTCGAGCGCGGGCTTATAGGCAGCAGAGTTTGCGCGGTTGGCACGGCCGACTTTCGCCGGATCCTGCTCGGACAGCAGCATTGGATTGTCACCGGCAACGGCGAGGCGCGCGGCACCGCCCTCGTAGGCTTTTGCCATCCCCTCGTAGAGCCAGTTCGTGGCGCGGTCAAAGCTCTGGTCGTTGCCGTATTGATAGCGTGCGAGGGTCGACTCCTCGTCGGAATAGAAGGCGGTCACCAGCCCGGCCCCGGCGATGTACGCATGCTTGGTGATCAGCCGGACGAGGGGCAGCGCAACGACCGGAGCGGTGACGACGAGATCCTGCCCGCTCTTCAACTGCAGCCCGACCTTCACGGCCACCTCGGCAAGCTTCTCGAGCTTGACGGGATCCACGGAATTCTGGCTCTGGGACATGTAGTTCATGATCGATCACCTTCTGAAACAAACGGACAGCGTCGTAGACTTAGACGCCTTTGCGGCGAAATTGAAGTCGGCAATCGGCGGCGCAACCGCGCCGCTCGGCTGGTACGACTTGTGAGGGAGTTGGCGCGCGGTCAGGATGGTGTCGCGGTTATCCTGATGTCAGGCAAGCAGGGCGGCGGCTGCGGCCTTCAGGACCGTCAGCGCCGTCTTCGGATCGAGCCTGACCTGCAGGCCGCGCTGACCGCCGTTCATGTAGACAAGTGCCTCCGCCAGCGCCGTCTCCTCGATGGCCGTCGGCACGAGCTTCCTCTGACCGAACGGGCTGATGCCGCCGACATGGTAGCCGGTCAGGCGCTCGGCGTCCGCCGGTTTCATCATATTGGCCGATTTGCCGCCAAACGCGCCCGCGAGCTTTTTCATGCTGACTTCGCGGTCCGACGGCACGACGACGCAGACCGGCTTGCCGTCGACCTCTGCCATCAGCGTCTTGAGGACGCGATGCGGCACTTCGCCCAGCGCTTCGGCCGCCTGTAGACCGACGCGCTCGGCATTCGGGTCGTAGTCATAGGTGTGAAGGGTAAAGTTGACGCCCGCCTTGGCGAGGACCTGCGTGGCCCGGGTGGTCTTCGACATCGGTGGTCATCCCTTGAAGAAGCTGTCGTAGTCATCCGGCTTGAAGCCGATCAGCAACTTTCCGTTCGCCTCGAGAACCGGACGCTTGATCATCGAGGGCTGTTCCAGCATCAGGGCGATGGCCTTTCCCTCGTCGAGATCGTTGCGGTCTGCCTCCGGCAGCTTGCGGAACGTGGTCCCGGCGCGGTTGAGAACGGTTTCCCACCCGGCTTCCTTCGTCCAGGCCTGCAGGTGCGCGCGGTCGATGCCGACGGCCTTGTAGTCGTGAAACGCGTAGGCGATGTCGTGCTCTTCGAGCCAGCCGCGCGCCTTCTTCATCGTGTCGCAATTCTTGATGCCATAGATCGTGATGGTCACCTAATCCTCCAGCGTTCCGGCCTTGCGTGCTGCCTTGCTAGCGGTCTTGCAGGCGATCTTCATCAGGTCCGCGCGGCCTCGAACGATGCGTTCGGTGCTGCGGGTGACGATCAGGCCCGCCTGCGGTGCGCGAACCTCGGCGGTGCCGTCTGCCATGCCGGGACGCGTGATGAGCGTCGCCAGAAGATCGCCCTCCGCGACGTGCTCGCCGATATTGCGGTGGAAGAGCACGGTGCCGGCCGCCGGCGCACGGATCATCTCGACATTGTCGAGCGCCACGGCCGGGCCGGTGAACGGGGCCAGGGCGACGGGTGTGTCGATCGCACCGCGGCTTGCGAGGAACCGCAGCAGTCCTTCGGCATCCTTCTTCGCCAGATCGGGGTAGACGTCGCGGCGACCGCGAAGTTCGACAGTCACAGACAGCTTGCCCGGCAGCTTCGATGCCTTTTCGCCTGCCTTCTCATGCTTCCAGGCGAAGGCGACCGCCTCTTCGAAGGCCGAGCTTTCGCCGTCGGAGAGGAGGACTGCCTCCATCTCCATGGCGGCGGCCAGATCGGATGCCTCTGGCCAGAACGCGTCGTCGATGTAGGCATACTGCAGCGATTCATCGTCGCAGTGCAGATCGATGACAAGGTCGCAGCCGAGCGCCATGTGCAGAAGCTGCCGCTTCAGCTTTTCGACGGCGGCGAAGCGATCCAGGTTCTCGACGAGCCCATCGCGTTCCCGGACCGAAATCAGCGGAAACTCCCGATTGAAATTTGTACGCGACGCGAGGTCGAACCGGCCCTGGAGTTCGCCGAAATGCGATTGTGCGGCACCGATCGGGTTGGCATGCGGCACGACGATGATGTCGCTTCTGATCTGGCCTGCGCTCTCTGCCCGGCGCAACATCTCGCAGAGGAAGTGCACGAGCGCGGTGCCGGGAAGTTCATTCGCGTGCAGGGCCGCCTGGATATAGATCTTCGGTGCCTTCGGATCGCTGCCCTTGAAGCGAAGAACGGGGAGCCGCCATTCGATGCCATGGGTGTCACCCGCAATGATGATCTCTGAAATGTTCATAGCGCTCCCTGCCGTCATGTCACTGCTGCAGGAGCTTTAAGCGACTTACGTCGACCGAGGCAAGTCGTTATGCGCTAGCTTGCAGCGGCCAGCGGTCGATATAGTCACAGACGCCATCGCCCGCGCGATCGCGGATCAGAACGAACTCCCTTGCGGCAATCGTCACCGGCGCCGGCAATGTGACCCGAGGCATCGTCTCATTGTCGTCGAGGAGGGCGACATGCGGCTGGAAATCTCTGGTGATCCTGGAGTCGCCGCCAAGATCCTGCATCTCGATACCGATTCGGACATGAAGTTGCCGCAGCAATTCGCGACCTCCATTCCCGCCGAGCGCGATGGCATTGCGCTGCGGCGTCCTGAACGCCGCGACATGATCGAACGACAGTTCGAACTGGCAGGCGTCGATGGCGCTCGCTGCCCGGCAAGCCGCCGAAACGACCGCGTCCGAGATTCTTGTCCTGTGATCGACACTGTAGAGCGACACGCAAAGGAGTTCGGGGGGACGAGGCGACCCGAAGGGCAGATGCTCCCGCAGCAGCCAGGCCTGCAGATCGAGGCATTGGTCGAGCGCCTGCCGATCCGGCAAAACGGCAAAAAACAGGTTATCTTTGCCAAATCTTGACGATTGCGGAGTCATTGTGGGCAAAGCGAAGTCGAAGGACGATTGCGTGTTCTGTTCGTGCATGACCATCTACCGGAGCATCTGCCCCGCCTCTCGTTCTCCAGGGGATGAGCGGATGGTAGCATCCGATGATCGGAAATCAAGAACAAAAAGAGAACAAACAGTCAGTTCGGCCTCCGTCAATGGAGTTTTGTCATGCGTATCCTGATGGCGTGCGCCGCGTTTCCGCCCTTTATCGATGGCGGTGGTCCGATTTCGGCGATGATGGTGGCCAAGCTGTTGCTGGCGGACGGCCACGACCTGGAAGTCGTCAACGTGTCGGGCGAGGACAAGCGCGAGATTTACGATGGCGTTCCCGTGCGCCGCCTGCCGACCCTGAATATCGATTGGAACTACCGTCTGCCGCGACCGCCGTGGAAAAAGCTCCTCTGGCACGCGTTGGAGAATTTCAATCCAAGGGCATTCGTCGTCATGCGGCGCGAGATACGCCGGTTCAAACCCGACATTGTCCTCACCGACAGCATCGAGAACATCAATGTTGCCACCTGGGCCGCGGCCAGAAGCTGCGGCGTGCCGGTCTGCCATATCCTGCGGAGTGCTTTCCTCATCTGCTGGAAGGCCAGCATGCGTCGCGGCAACGACAATTGCGTGCGCGCCTGTTCGTCGTGTCAGGTGTCTTCCTATGGCAAGAAGTTCTTCTCGCGCTACGTCGATGCGGTGATCGGCGAGACGGATTTCATCATCGGTCGCCACCTCGAGCACGGCTACTTCCGAAATGCCAGCAGCCACAAGGTGCCGGGCGCCATTCCGACAGTCGTGCGCCGTGAGCCCCGGTCGCCGCCTTCGGGGCAGATGCGGTTTGGCTTCATCGGCGTTCATGATCCGGTCAAGGGTCTCGATACGCTGGCGCTCGCCGCCCATCGCCTGGTCAACAATCCGAATGTCGGCTTCGTGATCGCCGGCAACGCCAAGAGTGATTACTCGAAGTCGCTCCCGCAGAAGTTTCCAAAGGAAAACACCCGGTTTCTCGGTTGGACGAAGCCGGAGGATTTCTTCCCGCAGGTCGATGTCCTCGTCGTGCCCTCGCTCTTCCGCGAGCCATTCGGGCGGGTAGTGATCGAAGCCTTCGCGCAGGGCGTGCCCGTCATCGGCGCCCGCTCCGGCGGCATTCCCGAATCGATCGATCCGGGCGTCGACGGCTTTCTGTTCGATGCCGGCGACGAGGTCGCGCTGGCAAAGCAGATTGCCGAGATGGCCTCATCGCCCGAGGCGATCCCTGCGCTGTCGCGTGCGGCACTTGACGCGGCGAGGCGCTATGAGCCGCAAAAGATAGCCGCTGGCTTCAACGCGGTCTTTGCCGTGTTGAAGCCCGAATTGGCGGAGACCTCGATCGAGGAAATACCGTCGCTGGAGGCGCGGGGCTAGGGCAGGGAAGAACCGCCCAAAGTGCAAGAAACGGGTTGAATTCGAAGCTCCGCTGCACGATTTTCATGGCATGCAATACGGAGGCTATGATCATGGGACAGGCAGCGCACCGCTACCTCATCTTCGAGACTGCCGGAGGCTTCTGCGGCATCGCCTGGAACGATGTCGGCATTACGCGTTTCCAATTGCCGACCAAGAGCGCCGAGGCTACGGAACGCCTTCTGTTGCGGCGCATTCCCGGCGCGGAACCGGCGACACCGACGCCCGAGGTGTCTGACGCCGTTGCGGCCGTGAAACGCTACTTCGAAGGCGAACAGACGGATTTCTCCGACATCAAGCTCGATCTCGGCGGCCAGGACGCCTTTTTCAGGCAGATCTACGATGCCGCGCGGCAGATCGGCTGGGGCCGCACCACGACCTACGGCGCGCTGGCAAAGCAGCTCGGCGTCGGTCCCGAGGCAGCGCGCGATGTCGGCCAGGCGATGGCCAGGAACCCGGTCGCCTTGATCATCCCCTGCCACCGCGTCCTTGCCGCCGGCGGCAAGATCGGCGGCTTTTCGGCGCCGGGCGGCTCATCGTCCAAGATGAGGATGCTGGAACTCGAGGGCGTCAACCTCGATCCGCCGAAGCCGGTGCAGCAGTCGCTCGATTTTTGAGCGGATGGGCTCAGGCCTCACGCACGGTATCGTAGCCTGCAGCTTGGGCGGCCTTCATCAATTTGCGGTCGAAAGTCACGAACTCTTCGCAATGGACCGATCTGCCCAAGTGCAGGGCATCGGCGAAATCCATTCCCTGCTCTGTAAGATCGAACGCTGCCGCCACGCTCGTCGCGTCCTCGAACGTGACTGTCGGCAGGCCGCCAAAGGCGCGAAGAGCGCGGACGACATCGGCTCGGGCATATCCGTAGGCGCTACGCAACACCCATTCGACTTCCAGTACGACTGTGATCGCGATGAAAACCGTACGTCCATCGATGATCTCGCGAGCGCGGGAAGACTGTTCCGGGTGGTCGCCGGTCAGATACCGGACGACAAGATTGGTATCAATCGCGATCATGGCGGCGGCGGGCTTCGGCGAGGACACCAGCGTCCATCTCTTCCAAAGTTTTCGGCGCGCCGCCGAAGGGCAGCATCCCAAACACGTCAGCGGGCTGTGTGGGCGCGAAGGCAGGCGCCTGCTTCAACAGCACGCCTTCCGGGGTGTCTTCGACAATCAGCCGGGTCCCTGCCTCCCAATCTCGCCGCTGGCGGATGGTTTTTGGTAGGATGACCTGGCCCTTGGTCGAGACGGTCGTGGTAAGGCTATCAGAGCGAGTCATCAGTCTGGCGTCCTGAATGCACAATGCAGGTAAGACAAAGGTAAGATAACTCAATCGCCCCTGCTGTTCAAGGCACATCAAGGTCTAGTCTCATGGCGCCTTTGGAACAGACCAAGCTCGCCGCAACGACCCCGATCCCGTTGGACTCAGCGTCGCTGTAAGGCCCCTACTCCCACTCGATCGTGCCGGGCGGCTTCGACGTCACGTCGTAGACCACGCGGTTGATGCCGCGGACCTCGTTGATGATGCGGGTTGCGGCGCGGCCGAGGAATTCCATGTCGTAGTGATAGAAATCCGCCGTCATGCCGTCGACCGACGTGACCGCGCGCAGCGCGCAGACGAACTCGTAGGTGCGGCCGTCACCCATGACACCGACTGTCTGGACGGGCAGCAGCACGGCGAAAGCCTGCCAGATCGCGTCGTAGAGGCCGGCCTTGCGGATTTCGTCGAGGTAGATGGCGTCGGCTTCGCGCAGGATCTCCAGCTTTTCGCGGGTAATGCCGCCTGGGCAACGGATCGCCAGACCGGGACCCGGGAAGGGGTGGCGGCCGATAAACGAGTCTGGCAGGCCGAGTTCCTTGCCGAGCACGCGCACTTCGTCCTTGAAGAGTTCGCGCAACGGCTCGACGAGCTGCATGTTCATGCGCTCCGGCAGGCCGCCGACATTGTGATGCGACTTGATCGTCACGGATGGGCCGCCGGTGAAGGAAACGCTTTCGATGACATCGGGATAGAGCGTCCCCTGGCCGAGGAAATCGGCGCCGCCGAGCTTCTTGGCTTCTTCCTCGAAGGTTTCGATGAAGAGGCGGCCGATGATCTTGCGCTTGGTCTCGGGATCGCTGACGCCCTCGAGTTCGCCGATGAACCGGTCGGCGGCATCGACGTGAATCAGGTGCAGATTGTAGTGCTCGCGGAACATCGCGACGACATTGGCCGCTTCGTCCTTGCGCATCAGGCCGTGATCGACGAGCACGCAGGTCAATTGGTCGCCGACGGCTTCATGGATCAGAAGCGCCGCAACCGAGCTGTCGACACCGCCGGACAGCGCGCAGATCACACGCTTGTCGCCAACCTGCTTGCGGATGGTGTCGACCGCCTTCTGTCGATAGGCCGACATCGACCAGTCGCCCTTGATGCCGGCGATGTTGTGAATGAAGTTGCCGATCAGCTTGGCGCCGTCGGGCGTGTGCACGACCTCGGGATGGAACTGCACGCCGTAATACTTGCGCTTCTCGTCGGCGATGAACGCGTAAGGGGCGTTGGAGGAGGTCGCGACGACCTCGAAGCCCTCGGGGAGCGCGGTGACGCGGTCACCATGGCTCATCCAGACCTGATGGCGGGAGCCCTTGGACCAAAGCCCTTCGAACAGCGGGCAATCCTCGTCCACGTCGAGGAAGGCCCGGCCGAATTCGCGATGATGGCCGCTTTCCACCTTGCCGCCGAGCTGCATGCACATCGTCTGCTGCCCGTAGCAGATGCCGAAGACGGGCAGGCCGCTTTCGAAGATGATCTGCGGCGCGCGCGGCGACCCTTCGTCGACCGTCGAGGCCGGGCTGCCGGACAGGATCACGGCTTTCGGCTGGAGGCGTTTGAAGCCTTCTTCGGCAGACTGGAAAGGAACGATCTCGCAATAGACGCCCGCTTCGCGCACGCGGCGCGCGATCAGCTGGGTTACCTGGCTGCCGAAATCGACGATGAGGACGCTGTCGGGATGTGCTGTCTGGGTCATGGCGAGCCTTTAATGAAAAGCACCCGTTCTTGCAATGCGGGAAATCCGCCGCAGCTGGATTTTATTGTACCGATTGTCCGCTTCCGCAGGGTTCTAGAACCAGAATACGCCGTCTTCGAGCGCCGTAAACAGGCTGTCGACGGCATAGGAGAGCTTGCGGTCGACCACATGCAGGTATTCCGTCCAGCCGGAAATATGCTGAAGTTCCTCGACGCCATCGGAAATGCCGCGAAGTCCGATCAGCGGCAGCTGGTAGGCCTGGCAGGCGCGCAGGACCGCAAAGGTCTCCATATCGACCATGTCGGCTGCAATGCCCGCATACGCGGCGCCTGAAACGACGTTGCCGCCGGTCGAAAGGCTGGCCTCCGCAATGCCGGGGATGCGCAACGGCAGCTCGATGGTCGCCGGAAGATCGAGGAATGGCGTGCGCCCTTTCTCGAACCCAAGCGCCGACGCATCCATGTCCCGGTAGGAGACCGCGGTCACCTGATAGACTTCGGTCTGTTCGAGGCGCGACGAGCCCGCCGAGCCGAGCGAGACGACGAGTTGCGGCAGATCGCCTGCTTGGTCGAGCTGCGTCAGTGCCCTGGTCAGGACCACGGCGGCCTCGACCGGACCGACGCCTGTCATCAGCGGCTCGAAGCGCGAGCGCAGGAAGGGGCCGTATTCGGCCTCGGCTGCCATCACGAACAGGATGGATTTCCCGGCGACCGACTTCAGTTCGAACTTCATCCGGTAATTCCCTCTCTGCCGCGGATGACCATCATGGTGCTCGTCATCGATGCGATGAGTTTTGCCGGCCCGTCGCTGATCGCATAGCCGCGGCCATCGGCGACGATGATGGTCGATCCGGGCTTGGTGATCTCGCCACGGAACAGGAAGCGGTCGCCGCGCCCCGGTGACAGCAGATTGACCTTGAACTCGATGGTCAGGATCGAAGCCTCGGAATCGATGACGCTGTAGGCGGCAAAACCGCAGGCGGAATCGAGCGCTGCGGAAATCACGCCGGCATGCAGGATGCCGTGCTGTTGCGTGAGTTTCACATCGAACGGCAGCTCGATTTCCACCGTGGCGCGCTCGACGCGCGTCAGTTCGGCGCCAATCGTATGCAGCGCCGCCTGACGCGCAAAGTTCTGGCGAATTCGCTCGCGGAAATCGCCGCTGTCGTTGTCGTTCATTGTGATTTGCCCTTTTGCGAGCGTGAAAGTGGCATGGTGCGATGCATCAGACAAGCGTTCCCGGGAAATCAATTGATGGCTGCCGACCGAACCGTTTCCTGTCTCGTAAAGATTGGATTCAGCTTTTTTTGGTAATTTTCCATTAGCCATCGGTATTCCCGGGTCCCCGCGAAGGGGAATCCGCTGTTGAAAGTTGTTTGCGTGCGAGTTCTTATGCGTCTGTCAGCCTTGCCAGCAATCTTCCTTGTCTGTGTGACTGCTTCGGGTTGCACGTCGAGTTCCGGTCCGGCGAGCATCCTGGCTTCGGTGCCATCGCGGGAAACGACCGGCTCGGTGGCCAGGCCAAGCGCACCTGTGCCCGCCATGGATGTCGCAGACGCTGCACC
Source organism: Rhizobium sp. Root1203 (assembly GCF_001424945.1). Classification (GTDB taxonomy): domain Bacteria; phylum Pseudomonadota; class Alphaproteobacteria; order Rhizobiales; family Rhizobiaceae; genus Rhizobium. The sequence goes on along the minus strand of NZ_LMCW01000069.1, from coordinate 139,201 downwards.
GGAACCAGCCCCGCAACAGCAGCAACTGACCTGGACCGGTCCCGTGCCGGAGCCGCAGGCATTCCTGCCTCAGACGAACACGGTGGCCATGCCGATTCCGGGCGCCGTCCCGCTACCGGGGGGCACGCCGCTTCCGGCGGAAAGGCCGGCCGTAGCCGAGCAACAGGTCGCATTCACGGTTCCGACGAAACCGGCGATGGAGCGATCGCCGCAGTCCCGCACGAGGATTTACAGCCACCGCTTTCGCGACGCCAAGCCAATCAATTTCGGCTCGTCCTCGCCAAGAAAGCTGGCCGTCCACGGTGTCGACGTCTCGCGCTGGCAGGGCGATATCGACTGGCAGACGCTGCAGACGCAGGGTGCGAACTTCGTCTACATCAAGGCGACAGACGGCGGCGATCACCTCGATCCCATGTTCCGGAAAAACTGGCGCAATGCCAAGGAAGCCGGCCTGAAGCGGGGCGCCTACCACTTTTTCTACTGGTGCCGCACGGCAGGCGAGCAGGCCGACTGGTTCATCCGCAACGTCCCGCGTGACGCCAACGCGCTTCCGCCTGTCATCGATGTCGAATGGAACGGCGAGTCCAGCTGCAAGAGGCAGCCGTCGCGTGAGCATGTGCTCGAAAAGATGAAGGTCTTCATGGACAAGCTGGAGCGGCACTACGGCCAGCGTCCGGTGATCTATACGGCTCCCGACTTCTATCGCGACAATCTGCAGGGCGCGTTTCTTGATTATCCCTTCTGGCTGCGCTCGGTCGCGGCGCATCCCTCCAAGCGCTATCCGGGACGGAAATGGATCTTCTGGCAATATTCCGGCTCCGGCCTTTCGCATGGTGTCGAGGGGCGGATCGATCTCAATGTGTTCCACGGCAGCGAACGCGACTGGCACGACTGGCTGGGGCAAGCCGGCTAAGAACTATAGGTCTACACGTGAGCTGAGCCCTGTTGCTCAGTTCAGATAGACGATCGACGCGTTGAGTATGGTCGCGAAGGCGACCCAGCAGGCATAGGGAACGAAGAGCAGGGCCGCGATCCGGTCGGCATTCCAGCGGTTCCTGATGAAAGCAAGGATCAGCACAAACAGCAGGGCGATGATGGTCATCGCGACGGGCGGCATCTGCAGGCCGAAGAAGAACGGCGACCAGAGAAAATTGAGAACCATCTGCCCGGCCCAGATCAGCATGCCGACGGACAGATGTCCCCGCATCCATGTGCGCGCACCGGCGATCCCGATCAGGACGTAGAGAATTGACCAAGCCGGTCCGAACACCCAGTTGGGCGGATTGAAAGGTGGCTTGGCGAGAGATTGGTACCATTCGCCGGGAAGATTGTTGATGCCGACGACCAGGCCGCCGCCGAGGACGATGGCGACGAAAATGATGTAGGTCAGGGCTTTGCTCATGCGGCGCACATAGGGCGACGACGAAAACGGGCCAGATCGAGGCCGTGCGATTTAACGGCGCAGGCAGATGATTGCGATTGCCTCCGCCGCTGCCGGGCCTATTCTCGACACGTGCGAATTTAGGACAGTCCGGCATGGCAACGATCTCGCAGTCCGTACGCGATTATGAGACGTGGCTTCGCAGTCAGCTCGGTACCGATTTGGTCGAAGCCGATATCGTCAGGAAACACGCGAAGATGAGCAGCAACGGCTTCGTCTTCCTGCGTGCAACCTACTGGCGCTGGGCCGAGACGATCCTCGATATCTGTCCCGGTTTCGCCACGGCTCCGCAGGTTCTTGCGATCGGCGATACGCATCTGGAGAACTTCGGGACCTGGCGCGACGCCGAAGGGCGCCTCGTCTGGGGTGCCAACGACTTCGACGATGCCGCCGTCATGCCCTACGCGCTCGACCTCATTCGCCTGTCCGCAAGCGCGCTTCTGGCACGAAGCGACGACGGGCCGCCGACGCGTACGATCGCGGCGTCGATCCTCACCGGCTATCTGCGCGCCATGCGGGCACCGGCGCCGATCATTCTCGAGCGGGATCACAAATGGCTGCGAAAGGCCTTGCTGTTGCCCGACGCCGCGCGGCGCGCGTTCTGGGAGAGGTTCGCTGCCTTGCAGCCGGGCAGCAAGCCAGTTCCGCCTGCTTATGCAGGGGCGCTTGAGGCCGCTTTGCCAAAAGGTTGCGGTGCCTATGTCCCGAAGCCGCGGGCAGCCGGAACCGGCAGCCTCGGCCGGCCTCGCTTCGTTGCCTATGCGGAGTGGCAGGGCGGGCCGGTGCTGCGCGAAGCAAAGGCGATGCTGCCATCGGCCTGGGCGCTTGCGCACCCGCCCCAGGGCAGCTCCGGCATGGATCGTGCAATCCACGCGGTCGATATCGCCGCCGGGCGAATGCGCTGCCCGGATCCGCACTACAAGCTTTCGGGGACCATTCTTGTACGCCGCCTTTCGCCGAACAGCATCAAGATAGAAATCGACCGGAATCCCGAGATGTTGCTGTCGCCCGACATGCTCGAGGCAATGGGTTTCGAGATCGGCAACTGCCATTCCAGCGATCCGGTGACAGGATCGGCCATCGAACGGGATATCAAGTCGCGCAGCGGAACCTGGCTCTCCGATACGGCGAAAGCCGCCGCCGCCGCGGTTGCCTCGGAGCAGAGGGCTTGGTCACAGGCGTCGTGACGGCGCGATGCGGACGATGTGCTGGTCCCAGGCAACGTTGCTGCGCGCCGCCAGAAAGTCGCCGTCGTAGCTCGAAACCGCAAAACCGCCTGCCGCCGGAGCGATCCCGGCCGCGTCGGGAACGACGTCCTCACGCAGCACCCGGCCGCTTCTCGCATCGATGGTGACGGAGACGCCGCCCTTCGGCGAGGTAACGCCGACAAGGCCGTCCTTGCGGTTGACGGCGATTGCGCCAACGTAGTTGGACAGTCGGCGGGTCGTCTCCTCCGGCAGGTCGACGAAGCGTAGCTCCTCTCCCCTGGTGAAGGAGCCGACGAGCGGCGGCAGGTCGTTTCGGTTCCCCTCGTATTGGCAGGCGAACCAGATGCGGCCGCTGTCGTCGATGTCGACATGGCGGGTCGAGACCTTCGCCCAATGCGGCGGCAGCGAATGCTTCTCGATGAGAGCACCGGTCGCGGCGTCGATCAGGGTCAGGGAAGGCTGCATGCTTTGCAGATTGAGTTTGGTCCGGCCGAAATCCGGGTGGGTCTCGATCCCGCCATTGGCGACAACAAGCATGCGGCCGTCATCTGAAACCGTCATGTCGTGTGGGCCGACGCCGTAGGTCTCGAATTCGCCGATGCGGGCAAAGCGGTCGGTCGCGTCATAGAGACCGATCATGCCGCGATTGGCGTCGAAGTCGTTTTCGCTGGCATAGAGGATGCGGCCATCCGGCGAGAAGGACCCGTGGCCATAGAAGTGGCGTCCTTCAGCGGCTGCGATGACGATGGGCTCGCCCTTGCTGCCGCTGATATCGAAGATCATCGCATAGGTGCCGGGACGGCGGGCAAATGCAACGGTCTTGCCCGTTGGGGCGCTGAACGCCATGCCATGTGCACGCGCCGGCAGCGCAAGCTGGTCGACAATCTCGCCGCGCTCGGTGACGGTCGCGACCGCGTAGGAGCCGTTGGCAGTCCGCATTCCCGACGCATAGACCGCGTCGGCGCGTTCCAGCGCCATCAGTGCTCCCGGTCGCAGGGAGGCGAGGAAGGTCAGCCCGGCTGCCTTGACGAAACTGCGCCGGTCGATCGCCGGACTATTCCACATCGGATCAATCGCCGTCCGAGAAGGAGAAACCGGCGGAAAGACCGATCGCTGCGCCATAGTCGTCGCTGATCTTGGTGATCAATTCGCGGGTGCTGACAAGCAGGGCATCCAGTTTCGCCTTTTCCGGATCGCTGGTGGCGACCTCGATATCGGGATTGAGCTTGGGCACGGTCTCGAGCAGGGACTTGAAGTTCGCATCGATCGCCTCGGCGATCGGTTTCCTGTCGGCCGGCAGCAGTTCGGCCATGCCGGCCTTCTGCCAGAGGGTGCGCAACCCTTCCAGATTGGCCGTCATCGATTTCCAGGTGTTCTTCGAGCGCCAGTAGATCGCCATGCGCGGCCGGGGCGTGGTTTCCTTGCCCTTGTAGAACTGCTCGAGCCGCTGGTCGCGAACCGTTTCCGCGCCATGAACGAGAATGCCGAGCAGCGCGGTGACCGCTTCCTTGTTGTCCGCGAACTCTTCGCTTTGCGGGCCGGGATGCTTCCAGCTTCCTTGAATGCCGTCGGGTTTTTCCCAGGCGGCGACCACCTCGCCGGCCTCGCGCTGTATGTTGCCGGCGACGGCGGCGCCATAAAGGCAGCGAAAGCTGTTCTTCTGCTGGATCAAGTCTTCGGAACCGCTGCCGTAGAGCACGTATTCCAGCGCCGTCAGGCCCTGCAGGGCGACGCTCTTGCCGGCGATTGCATCGACCGTCGTATCCTTTGGATCGGCCTTGGCGAGCAGCGCCTGCACCTGTCTCAGGCCGACACCCTTGCGGTCGGGATAGAACAGGATGTGTTCGAAGAGATTGTCCTGGATGACTGGCCCGGTCTGAACGATTTCGATCACCGACCAATAGCGGATCGTGTCGTCGAAAGCCTGCTTTGCCTTGTCCAGCGTCTGCTGCGTGCCGTCCTCGCAAAGATCCTTCATCGCGGTCGTCAGGCGGGCGGCCGATTGCTGGGCGTTGCGATATCCGGGGCGGATTACCTCGTCGACGGCGCGCTGCATGACGGCTGGGACGGCATCCTCGTTGAGGCCCGCCTGCGGTGCGGCGGTTTGGGCGGCGGCGGAAGAGGCAAGGGCAAGCGATAGGACAAGAGGTTGCCAAAGGCGCATCAAAGGGACTCCAGGAATGTAATCAGTGCCTGCCTATCATTCCTTGGCAGGGCTGCGAAAGCGTCACGTGTCGTTTGTGCCTCGCCGCCATGCCAGAGAATGGCTTCCGTGAGGTTTCTGGCACGGCCGTCATGAAGGAAAAAGCTGTGCCCGCTGACAGTCTGGGTCAGACCTATACCCCATAGCGGCGGCGTACGCCATTCACGTCCGCTTGCAAGTCCGACTTGTTGTCCGTCGGCAAGCCCGTCGCCCATATCGTGCAGCAGGAAGTCGGAATACGGCCAGATCAGCTGGAAGGATTGCGCCTTGTCTAGACTGTCGCGGCGCGTCACGAACTTGGGCATGTGGCAGGAGACGCAGCCGGTTTCATAGAAAACCTGCTTGCCTTTCAACGTTTCGGGAAAGCTCGCCTTGCGCCGGGCCGGGACCGCAAGATTGGCCGAATAGAATGTCACGAGGTCGAGGATCGGGTCCGGCGCCTCCTCGTTTCCCAGACGCTTCTGGACGCCCGTCGGTAGCTTCAGGCACCTGGCTTCTGCCGTCGTGCAGTCTCCATGCGCATCGGGCCGGTCCGGCGTGGAGATGCCGATGTCGTTGGAAAAGGCATCGGCGCTCTGGTCCCGAACCGTGGCATTCTGCGCCTTCCAGCCGAATCTGCCGAGGGCGATCTTGCCGGTGCGATGATCGCGCACGATCGCTGCTTTGCCGGATATCCCGTCGCCGTTTGCATCGGCCGGATCGGCGTGTGCGAGGATATCCGCCTCCGGAATGGCCTCGATCAGACCGAGCCCGATCATCGCCGGCGCAACGCGGGCCGAAATCGTCGTTGTCGCATCGAGTGGCCCGTAGCCGAGGTTGGTGACGGCGTAGGTCGGCCGGCGCAGCGAGATCGTCTCGCCGTCGCCAAGCGCCACCGGCTGTTCGGTGTAGCGAATGGCCATCTTCCCCTCCGAGGCAAGGCCGGGGATGGCGAGATCCTGTAGCTGGTGGCCATAGACCGGATCGGGAAAGTTGACGATCTCGGCAGCGGCGACCGCGCGCTTCTCGTCGGACGTCGTCGCCGCACGCGACAGGCGCAGGAACATCGACGTCGCGCTGGCTCCGCCTTCCGGCGGTTTTCCGCGGCCGTCGTTGACGTGGCAGCTCATGCAGGAGCGGGCGTTGAAGAGCGGGCCCAGCCCATCGGACGCCTGCGTCGAGGAGGGGGCTGAAACCCAGAGTTTCTTGAAGAGCGCGTTCCCGAGCCTGAAAGGCTGCTCTTCGTCGAAGGGGATGGTGGCGGAGATATGCGAGAACGAATCCTGAGTGACCGGATCGATGGAGGTCGCACCGCCGGCCTGCATTGCCTCGTATTGCTCCGCCTTGGAAAAATCGGTGGTCGGTCGCGTCACGTCGGCGACGCGCTTCGTGTCGGCGTCGGAGAGGTCCGTTCGCATTGTCGGCAGACCGAAGTCGGACGCCGAAGCGAGAGGAAAGCCCGCGGCTGTGGCGCCGATCGCGGCCACCAGAAGGCGGAAAACTTGCTGCCGGCGTCCTGATCCATGTGTAGCGCATCCCTGTGCAACGCCCTGGATCGGCGTAGATGCGACGGCAGTCTTTGACATTTCAGGGCTCGGGCCGCCTCGCTTCCGAAGCGGCCCGCCTTTTCACTTATTGGAAGACCGCGCCAGGATTATCCAAGCTGTCGGAACCTTCAAGCTTGACCGTGCCGAGATCGAGTGCGGCAATAACGCGCTGCACGGACTTTGTCTGGTCGACCAGGCCGTCGATGGCAGCTTGAACGACGGCGTTGCCCTTCTTGTTGCCTTCGCCGATCATCTGGTCGTACTTCTCGACGTTCTGGCCGCGCTTGGCCATGACCTGCATCGCATCGAGCGTCTTCTTCAGCTTCGCCTGCATTTCCTTGTCGAGCTTCTTGTCCTTGGCTTGGACGAGGTCGTGCAGAGACGGACCCTTCAGCTTGGTTCCGTCGACACGGGTGTAGTCGCCCGTATAGGCGGCAGCGATGCCGATCGCATCGTTGAGGTGCGAGTTGTAGGTGTTGTCGGAGAAGCAATCATGCTCTTCTTCCGGATCGTGCAGGATGAGACCAAGCTTCATGCGCTCGCCGGCAAGTTCGCCGTAAGACAGGGAGCCCATGCCGGTCAGGATCGCCACGAGGCCGGCCTTCGGATCGGCTTCGACATGCTTGGTCGCCTCACCGCCCGGTGCCCAGTTGTCGGTCATTTCCTGAAGATCGGAAACGAGCAGCGTCGAGGCTGACTTCAGGTACTCGCCACGGCGATCGCAATTGCCGTGCGTGCAGTTTTTCAGGTCGTAGTCGGTGGCTGGACGATTGCCGGCGCCTGGGCCGGTGCCGTTCAGGTCCTGGCCCCAGAGCAGGAATTCGATGGCATGATAGCCCGTTGCCACGTTGGCTTCGACTCCACCGGCTTCGGCCAGCGTTCCGGACAGGAATTCAGGCGTGAGCTTGGAGGCGTCGACATCCTTCCCATCGATCTTGATGGTCTTGTTGGCGATGACGTTCGCGACGAAGAGGGCATTTTCATCGCTTTCGGTGCCGTAGGAGGCGTCGACATAGTCGATCAGGCCTTCGTCGAGCGGCCAGGCGTTGACCTTGCCTTCCCAGTCATCGACGATCGGGTTGCCGAAGCGGTACACTTCAGTCTGCTGGTAGGGAACGCGCGCCTTGATCCAGGCAGCGCGGGCAGCCTTCAACGTCGCATCCGTCGGCTCCTTCAAGAGAGCGTCGATTGCCGCATCGAGTGCCTTCGCCGTCGTCAGCGAGTCCTCGTACTTTGCATGGGCGACGTCGGTGTAATGCTTGACCACCGCGGCAGCGTCCGTTGCCGCGTAGGCGGGAATGGCGAGCAATGCGGTTGGGGCCACCGCCAGCGCCAGGGCTGCGCAAAAATTCCTGTTGAGTTTCATAGGTCCTCTCCTGTGACGGACGTTCCGTCTGAAGTCCGGCGAAATCTCATCGCGTAAAACCAAACTGGTGTCAAACACTCTAGTTTGGAATTGTTTTAAGGAGGGGAATCCGCGGCAAAATGAGCTGTTGCGGGCAGGTTCGCCGGTGCTCGACCCTCGAAATCAGCCGGGTCTGCCGAAGCGCTCCCGATAGTCCAGGGGGCCGATGCCGAATTGCCGTTGCATGACCCGGCGCAGGTTCTGTTCGTTGCCGAGGCCGACCGCTGCCGCGATGGTCTTGAACGGCAGGCTCGTTTCCTCCAGCGCCCGGCAGGCGGCCTCCAGGCGCATCATCTCGACTGCCTTGGCGGGAGTCCGCCCCACTTGCGAAACATACAGCCTCGCGAAGGTGCGCGGGCTTTGCCCTGCCTTTTCGGCGAGCTTTTCTACCCGGAGATCTGCGTGGAGATTTTCGGCCATCCACGTATGCAGCCTTGAGAAGCCGAAGGACTTCGCCTCCTTCAGCGAAAAGACCGTGCGGAACTGGTTCTGGCCGCCGGGCCGGGTGACGAACACGACGAGCTGGCGCGCGGTATCGACCGCCACGCGATGGCCGAGGTCAGCCTCGACAAGCGCCAGCGCCAGATCGATGCCTGCGGTAACCCCGCCCGACGTCCACAGTTGCCCGTCGTTGACGAATATGCAGTCGGGCTCCAGATTGATCGCCGGATGCCGCCGAGACAACTCTTCCGATCGCGACCAATGGGTGGTCGCGCGCCGGCCGTCGAGCAGTCCGGCGTCCCCGAGCAGGAAGGCGCCTGTGCAGACGGAGCACAGCCGACGCGCGGCCCGGGCGTTTTCGGCAAGCCAGGCGACGAGCCGATCCAGCCCGAAGGTGTGGGCGCTCGTACTCGGAAGACCGCCGGGCACGATCAGCGTGTCGATCTCGCCGGGCCGTACGTCCTTCAGTGCCGAGGTTTCGATGACGACCCCCGGGGCAGTCCTGATCGGCCCGCCATCCTCGGAGGCGATCACCAGCCGATACCCCGACGTTGCCGCGCTGTCCCGCAGGCGCCCCGCGGTTTCGAAGGCTTGCAACGGCCCGGCGACGTCGATCAGGTTGACGCCGCCATAGGCTATCATGACGACGAGGCGATCAGGCAATTCCTTCTCCGAACGTTGCACGGCTCGTGCCGCGCCATCTCAGCACAAGCAGGAGGCAGACTGCAAGTGGCGGAAGGACGAGGAGGTTGAGGATCGACCAACCGAAACCCTCAAGCACGGCGCCCGACGTCAGGGTTGCGAAGGTCGCCGCGATATTGCCGAGCAGGCCGGACAGCGCCTGTGCCTTGCCGCGCTCGTTTGCCCGATAGGATTGCGCCAGAAGGGTCGTCCCGCAGACGATCATGATGTTCCAGCCGACCCCGAGCGCCAGCAGTGCGAGGTGGAATGCCAGCAGCGTCTCCGAGCTGGTCGCGATCGCGACACAACAAGCCATCAAGACGGTACCGACGCAGAGCATGCGCATGACACCGAAGCGGGCGACGAGCCGGCCGGCGAACAAGGACGGCGCGAACATGCCGAAGAGATGCCACTGGATGATGCTGGCGCCGTCGTCGATGCTGAAGCCGCAGGCCACGGCTGCCAGCGGCGACGCCGTCATGACGATCAGCATGGTTGCGGAGGCTGCCATGGTCGTCGCGACGCCGGCGACGAAGATCGGCTGACCGGCAATCGCCCGGAGCGGGCGGGCGGCCCGGTCCTCGCCCTTCGATTGAGCGTCGACCATGTCGACATCCCGATAAAACAGGAGAAAGATGAGTGCCGACATGACGGCGAGCGCGGCGACCAGGAGGTAGGAGCCGGCGAAGACGGTGTCGAATGCGATATCCTTGGCCTTGCTGGCGAGCACCGGACCGACGATGGCGGCGATGACGCCGCCTGCCAGAACGGTCGAGATGGCTCGACTCTTGTAGTCTTTCGGGACCGAGTCTGCCGCCGCGATGGCGAAGAACTGGGCAAATCCCTGGAAGGCGCCGACGCCTGCGGTGCCGAGGCAGAAGAGCCAGAAATTGCCGTGGACGATCGACCACACCGAGACCAGCCCACCCGCCGCGCCGCACAGTGCACCGAGAGCGAAACCGATGCGCCGGCCCAGCCGCTCGATGATGAAGGCGGCAAACACCGTCACCACGGCGGCGCCGACCGTTATCAGCGCAAAGGGCAGAGTGGCGAGAAACTTGTCCGGCGCCAGCTGATAGCCGGTAATGCTCGTCAAGGTCAGGTCGACGGAAATTGCGCAAACGTAAAGCGCCTGGCAGAGGGCCAGGATCCTGGCGTTGCGCCTTCCCTTATCCATGTCGTTCATCAAAGTCTCCCGATCGCCTGAAGTGGCTCGTCGAGACTATCGGTGACGGCATTTTTGGCAGCAATGACAAATGCCCGTCAAATTCTGCCAAACGGGGTCGCTATGACGTCCGCAGCATCCGGCAGAAGAAGAAGCCGTCGGTGTCGGTCGAGGCCGGCGTCAGCGTGATCGTCTTGGCGTCGGAAGTGCGGGGGCGCGGGCTGTCCTTGCCGAAGAGGCTGTCCCAGGCCGGGAGAGCACTGGCAATCTCAAAATCCCGATGTTCCGCTGTGAAGCGCCGCACCTGTTCTTCATTCTCCTGCGGCAGCACCGAACAGGTGACATAGATGAGTTCGCCGCCGGGGCGAACATAGGCGCTCGCCTGCGTCAGCGCGTCTTGCTGCTGGGCGGTGCGCTCGTCGAGGTTCTTCTCAGTCAGACGCCATTTCGTATCGGGACGCCGGCGCCATGTGCCGGTACCGGTGCATGGGGCGTCTACCAGGACTTTGTCGCATCGCGCGCTGAGGCTGTTCAGGGCCTTCGCGTCGTCGTGAACCTGGACATTGCGGGTGCCGGCGCGCTTCAGCCTCTCTATGATCGGCGCCAGCCGCTTGCGATCGGCATCGTAGGCGTGGACCTGGCCCTTGTTGTGCATCGCGGCCGACATGGCGAGCGTCTTGCCGCCGCCGCCGGCACAATAGTCGAGAACCTGGTCGCCTTCGCCAGGCAGAACCAGATCGGCGACGATCTGCGATCCCTCGTCCTGAACTTCGAACCAGCCTTTTTGGAACGAAAGCTCGGCCGTGACGTTTGGAAGACGAGAGGCACCTTCGCCGGCGGGAATCCGGATACCGTAACGCGCGATGCTTGCCTCTTGCGCACCGGCTCTTTCGAGCGCTTTGACGGCCTTTTCGCGGGTGGCCTTCAGAATGTTGGCGCGCAAATCGAGTGTGGGACGACCGGCGAGCGCCTGGGCCTCGGCAAGCCACGCCGCGCCGAAGCTCAGTTCGAAGGAGGGTTGGACCCACGCGGGGATGTCGCCCTGGATGTGAGCGGGAGCATCGGCGAGGTCTCGGCTCTGGAATGCGGACAGTGACGTGGCCGAAAGAGGCTCGGGCGCAAACTTGTCGTCTGCGAGTTCGCTTGCGAGCGCGTCCGGCGTGAAGCCCCATTGGCGGAACATGACGGCGTGAGCGACGGCGGACGCGCTGTCGTCGTCCATGAGCCAGGCATGGGAGAGACGCATGCGCAACGCGTCGTAGACGATGTTGCCGATCGCAGCGCGATCACCGGAGCCCGCAAAACGGTGCGCAAGGCCCCAATCCTTGAGGGCGTCGGCCACCGGCCGTCTGCGGGCGTCGATATCTGCAAGTACCGAAATTGCCCCTTCGAGCCGTCCGCCCAACCGCATTCACACAGCTCCCAATCGCCTGAGGTCAAAATACCGGGGGCACACCACCGGGCTTGTGTACAATCCGCAGGAAGCGCGACTGACGCAGCGGATTGTACACAAGTCGAGAACCGCGTGGTAAACGCGATTGGCGGCAAGAGCAAGCGGCCCATTCGGATGCGGGCGACGGCTTAGCCTATGATTTCGTAGCAGACCTTTGCAGTACCGCTGCTGACCATCCCGATGTTCTGGGCGGCAGCGCGGGAGAGGTCGAGCACGCGTCCGCGAATGAACGGACCACGATCGTTGACGCGAACGACGACACTACGGCCGTTGTTGCGGTTGGTAACTTTCAGCTTCGTACCAAATGCCAGTGAACGATGGGCTGCAGTATTAATAGTCGGGTTCATACGTTCCCCAGAGGCAGTTTTGGAGTGAAGTGCGTACCATGAAGCGCCACCACAACCATTTGCAGCAAAACCTTCCATTGGAAGGATGGTAGAACAGGCTGCAATAGTTGCTACGGCGAAAATAGAACGGCAGATTTTCTTCAAAACGGATTGTCCCTCAACTGTTGAACTTACGCCATACGGGCGGCGGGGCTTAAATCCGCCGAAAAGTGGCGAAAAAGTGCCTTTATTGATCACGGAATGTTACGAAGCGTAATATTCGTGATGAGCCGGCGAATGATTCGAATTGCTGTCAAGAGAGGGAAGGGTGGAAAAAAGATAACGAAATCAAATAAAAATGGAACGTTTCTTGCGCAAGCGACTTGCCGCAACCGAGGATCACAAAATTAATGAAAATAATTTTTCGTAATCGCCATAATTGTTGCCGCATTTGCGCAAATTCAAAGGCCGTTAACCATAAACCGGAGCTAAATTTAGTTGCGTGACAGGGATAAGTAGGAATTTCCTACCGTTCCGAGGGGGTGCGGCGCCGATAACGTCGAAGTGATTTTTGCCGACATAACATTGCAACTGCCGGCGGCATTTGGGCAGACCGCGGGTAGTGTGGGGAGGCAGCTGTCAGACATTTGCCGTGGCCGGGTTGGCCGTCCCGGACTTTTCTCAGTCTAACCCTGCCACCGATCGTTCTCGATCAGCTGAGCGAGGGAGGCGGGGTAGGTCGGAAACGAGAATGCAAAGCCTTCGGCTTTCAGCTTGGCGTTGGAGACGCGTTTGTTTTCGCCATAGAAGGATCGCGCCATCGGCGTCAGTTCGGCGGTCTCGAACGGCTGTTCCGCCGGGGGCTCGACGCCCATGAGGCGCGCAGCCTCGACGATGACATCCTGCGGCGGGCCGGGGAGATCGTCAGTCACATTGTAGATGCCGCCGAGCTGGCGATCGGCGAGAAACCGCGTTGCTGCGCCGATGTCCTCGACCCGGATCCGGTTGAAGACCTGATCCTTCTTGATCAGCCGGCGTGCCGTGCCGCGTTGCAGATTGCAGAAAGCATTGCGTCCAGGGCCGTAAATGCCGGAAAGCCGCAGAACCGCTGCCGGTACGCCGAGGTGCTGGCCGATCTCTATCCACGCCTCTTCGGCCTCGAGCCTCTCCTTCGAGCGGCCGGAGACAGGAACGCACGGTGTTTCCTCGGTGACCCAATTGCCGCGGTGGTCGCCATAGACGCCGACGGTGGAGAGGTAGCCGATCCATCCGAGCTGCGGCGCCATTTCCCGGACGTTCTCGCCAGCCAGTCTGATCAGCGGATCGCCGGCTTCGCGCGGAGCGATCGATTGCACAAGATGGGTTGCCGTTGTCAATGCGGTGAGCACATCCGCCTCGAGAACGTCCCCGTCGAACAAGAACGCATCGACGCCCTGTGCGCGCAGTGCCGCCGCCTTGTCAGGCGAGCGCGTCGTACCCGAAACCCGGAAGCCTTGAGCAAGAAACGCCCTGGCGATGGCCGTTCCCGAATAGCCGCAGCCGAAAATCACAACATGCATCACGCCACTCCCGCCAGTCGCCATTCGTCCAGCACGTCGCTGTCCGACTCATCCGATGGCCTTTGTGCCGCAAAGGTCGCAAATTCGCTAGTCTCCAAAAGGCGCGAAAGCGCCCACACGGCCATTCCGCGCACCGCAGGCGAGGGGTCCAGCGTAAGTTCCCTGCACCGTCCGGCAAATCGCCGTTCGCCGGAATTGCCGGCCGCGATCAGCACGTTGCGGACAAAGCGGTCGCGGCCGATCCGCTTGACCGGCGAACCGCTGAAGAACGTACGAAAGGCGGCATCGTCCAGCGACAGCAGATACTCGATCGAAGGCTCCTTCAAGTCCTCGCGCGCCTGCAGCTTCATTTCGGACGCTTCCCGGGCGAACTTGTTCCAGGGGCAGGCGGCAAGACAATCGTCGCAGCCATAGATGCGGTTGCCGATCAGCGGACGCAGGTGTGGGTCGATCGAGCCCTTGTGCTCGATGGTGAGATAGGAAATGCAGCGCCGCGCATCGATTTGGTAGGGCGCCGGAAACGCGTCCGTCGGACAGGCATCGAGACAGGCGCGGCACGAGCCGCAGTGGTCGGCCTCGGGCTCGTCTATATTGAGTTCGGCAGTCGTGAACATCGAGCCGAGGAACAGCCACGAACCGTGGATGCGGCTGACGAGGTTGGTGTGCTTGCCCTGCCAGCCGAGGCCGGCCGCCGCCGCCAGCGGCTTTTCCATAACCGGTGCAGTGTCGACGAAGACCTTGACGTCGGCACCGGCCCGCGCCGCAAAGCGCGTCGCGATCTCCTTCAGGCGGCCCTTGATCACGTCGTGATAATCGCGGTTTCGTGCATAGACCGAAATCGCGCCCATTTCGGGCTTTGCGAGGATGCCGCGCGGATCCTCGTCCGGTCCGTAATTCAGTCCGAAAACGACGATGGATTTTACATCGCTCCAGAGTGTGCGCGGATCGCCGCGCCGGTCGCGCGTTTCGGCCATCCATTCCATCGTGCCGTGCCGCCCGGCATCGATGAACTCGCCCAGCCGGTCCTTGGCCTCCGGTATGGCATCCGCGCCGGTGATCCGACAAAGATCGAAACCCAGGGCCTGCGCTTCCGCCCGCACGAAGCCGGTCAGCGTGTCGCGGCGCTTTTGTTCCTTAGCTGCAGTTCGTTCGGGCATGGAAGGCCCTCATCAGAAATCCAGGTCGGCGTAATGCGAAACCGGCGTGAGACCGCGCACGCGCTCCGTCAGTAGCGGCCGGAATGATGGGCGCGACTTCAGGCGCTGATACCAGTCCTTGACCATCGGCGATTCCGACCAGTCGATCTCGCCGAGATAGTCGAGGATCGAAATGGAAGACGCTGCGGCCAGGTCGGCGTAGCTCATCCGCTCGCCGGCCAGCCATTGGCGCGAGCCGGCAAGCCAGGTCAGATACTTCATGTGCTGGCGGATGTTGGCACGTGCGGTGCGCAGGATCTTCGAATCGGGTGCCCCGCCGCCCTGATCCGCCGTCATCTGCAGCTTGTAGACACGCTCGCGCGCAAGCGGCTTCGTAACATCCGTTTCCATCTTCTGCATGAACCACTCCGTCAGTCGACGGATTTCAGCGCGCTGGAAAGGGTCTTCGGCAAGCAGCCGGCGGTCGCGCTTCAGCACGCCGTGCGTCTCATCCAGATATTCCGAAATGACGCTGGCCCCGCAGAGCGCGCGCATGCTGTCATCGACGTAGACAGGCAGGGTGCCGGCCGGGTTGAGCGCCAGAAAGTCGCGGCGCTTCTCCCAGGTCTGCTCTTCGATCAGGTCTGCCTGATAGCCGTATTCCGTCAGGATCAGCCGGACGAAGCGTGATGCGGATGACATGGGGTGGTGATAGAGCGTGGGCATCGATACTCGGGTTTTTTGATGGGTGGTCGCATGTCGAAGGAGCGCGCCTGTTATCGCGCCCTATTCATGACTCATTAGTTGAAGCTATAGGAGTTTGGCCCCTCCAACACAAGCGAGTCGGGCCATCCGACAGCCGACAAAGGAAATGGATGCCGTCCCCCAGCGGCATCAGCGCAATCCAGGTCCGACCGGACTCTAAACGGGAGACAATTTATGGACTACATGAGCTCTATAGTTCTAGGCATAATTGAAGGGATTACCGAGTTTCTGCCGATATCGAGCACCGGCCACCTCATCATTGCGGAGCAATGGCTCGGCCACCGCTCGGACATGTTCAACATCGTTATTCAGGCGGGCGCTATCCTCGCCGTCACCATCATCTACTGGCGTCGTCTTGTGGATCTGGTGCTCGGCTGGCGGGATCCTGAGAACCGCTCCTACGCCGCCAAGCTGATCGTCGCCTTTCTCATCACCGCCGTCTTGGGGCTTATCGTCAAGAAACTCGGCTTCGAGTTGCCCGAGAACGCGACGCCGATTGCCTGGGCGCTCATCATTGGCGGTATTTGGATGATATTTGCCGAGTGGGCGGCTGCGCGCCGGCCTCCCCACAAGGAAATTACCTGGCTCGTTGCCATCCTGGTCGGCATCGCCCAGGTGGTTGCCGGTGTCTTCCCCGGAACATCGCGCTCGGGCGCCACGATTTTCGTCGCTATGCTGGCCGGTACCGGCAATCGCGCCGCGGCGACTGAATTCGCCTTCCTGGTCGGCATTCCCACCATGTATGCGGCAAGCGGCTACGAATTACTGAAGACATTCAAGGACGGCGGAGCGGCCAACGAAGACTGGACCGGCCTCGGCATCGCCTTCGTCGTATCGACGATAGTCGCCTTCATCGCCGTGAAATGGCTGTTGTCCTACATCCGCAGCAACCGCTTTACGGTGTTCGCAGTCTACCGCATCATTCTCGGCGCTATACTGCTCGGCCTGGCTGCGTCTGGCGTGATCGCCTGAGGAGTCCGAACGCGTTGTATTCGCGCATTCCTGCGCGAATACCCCGACGATTTTCGTTAATGGCTAATGGATCCGGTCTCGCAAGGATCGACACCATATGCCGGCGAGCATTCGCCCTTGACCGCTGCAACCGAACCGGGAGCAACGAAGGAGCCTGCCAGAATAACCAGCGCCGCACACGCAAACAGAAGCGCGATTGACCTACCCATTGAAGAAAGCCTTTCAAAATCGTTGATTGCGCACGAAGGCGCTGAGTCCGTTGGAGGACGCGCGGGGTGTGTAGTCAGTGGAATGACAAATAGCAATAAATGTTCCAGCTAAATTTGTTGTTAATTCTGCTAGATATTACGTGCTGCTTTTATGCAACGGCCGTGCTCTACGAGTCGGCAAAAAAACACGCGCAACTTGCGTGAATCTGGAAAACCCTTCCACGAAAAACGCCGCCCGCGGAATCGCGAACGGCGCTGAAAATGTAAGTCGAAGCGTAGGTGTCAGGCTGCCTTGCCGGAGTCGGTGTACTGGCCGTGTGGACGATACTGCACGAGGTAGGAGGGAAGCACCGAGGAGACCATCGTCGGCGCAATGCCGAGACCCTTCAGCGTGCGGCCTTCCGCTTCCGCTTCCTTGGAGACGATGTTGTCCTTCTTCAGCAGGCGGACCTGGTCGGGCGTGATCGGCGGCGTGACGAACGGCACGAGCGTTGCGACGCTCCCAATCAGCGAAGCAAGGCTGAAAGGAATCGAGACAAGGCGGTTCGTGCGGCACGTCACCTTGAGCATGGTCTCAAGACATTCACGGAACGTCAGCACTTCCGGGCCGCCGAGTTCGTAGATCTTGCCGCCGGCAACCTTGCCTTCGACCGCCTTCGCGACCGCCTCGGCAATGTCGACGACATAAACCGGCTGGAACTTGGTTTTGCCGCCGCCGACGAGCGGCAGGACGGGGGAGATCCGGGCCATATCGGCAAACTTGTTGAAGAAGCTGTCTTCGGGGCCGAACACGATCGACGGCCGGTAGATAACGGCGTCTGGCTTGATCGAGTGGATGGCCGCTTCGGCGCGGCCCTTGGTGCGGCCGTAGCCCGAGTCGGAAGTCGCATGGGCGCCGATGGCCGACAGGTGGATCAGCTTCGCGCCCACGCCGCGGGCCGCTTCGGCAACGGCGCGGCCGCCGAACTCCTGGACGGCCTCGAAGGAGTTGCGGCCGGTCTCGAAGAGAATGCCGACGCAGTTCACGACGAAATCGGCGCCGTCCACGGCGCGGTCGACGGAATTGCGGTACCGCAGGTTCGCCTGGATGAAGGAGATCTGGCCGACATTGCCAAGCGGCTGCAGGAAGCCTGCGAGATCCGGGCGCCGAACAGCAACCCGAATGCGATAGCCGCGCTTTGCCAGTGCGCGAACGACATGCCTGCCGATGAAGCCGGACCCTCCGAACACGGTGACAAGTGGCGGCAGGTTGGCAAGGGTCATGGCAAGCTCCTCGAAAGGCTCAATGAAAGGGTCGATCTATGTTCGTCTTAGACCAATCGCGGCGCCACGAAAAGGGTCATCGCGCCGCAGTTCTCATGCCTGAAAAATCGCCTAGATGCCTTCGACGACGACCATCTCGGCATCGGCGACTTCCTGGCGGATTTTCGCGGCGATCTGGTATTCCGGCGAATTGTAGCAATCGACGGCATGCTGCATCGAGGGGAATTCGATGACGACGTTGCGGGCACGGGCCTTGCCCTCGAGTTCGGTGAGCGCGCCGCCGCGGGCGAGGAAGTTTGCGCCGTACTTCTCGAAGGCGGGTTTTGCCGCCGCCACGTAGTCCTTGTAGCGCTCGGCGTCGCGAACGTCGACGCGCGCGATCCAGTATCCCTTTGCCATCTGAAATGCTCCCTTGCTTGACTGAACTTATTGAAGTGCGGCCGACATTTCCGCAAGGATTGCCCGCGCCGCTTCCCTGGGGTCGCCAGCCTTGACGATGGGGCGGCCGACGACGAGGTGGCTGGACCCCGCCTTCAGTGCGGCGGCCGGCGTCATCACGCGCTTCTGGTCGCCTTTGTCGCTGCCTACAGGCCGGATGCCCGGTGTCACCAGCGCCATGTCGGGGCCGATGATCTTGCGAACGGCCGAGGACTCTTCCGCGGAACAGACGATGCCGCCCATGCCGGCAAGATGCGCCTGCTCGGCACGGCGCAGCACCAGCGTATGCGGATCGTATTCGTAGCCGGCTGCGGTGAGGTCCTGCTCGTCCATCGACGTCAGCACCGTGACGCCGAGCAGGCAGAGGTCCGAACCTTTCGCCGCCTCGACCGCCGCCTTCATCGCCTTCGGGTAGGCGTGCAGCGTCAGCATCGACATGCCCATCTTCACGATGTTCTCGACGCCGGAGGCGACCGTGTTGTCGATGTCGAGCAGCTTCATGTCGAGGAAGATCTTCTTGCCGCTTCTGGCGAGATCCCGGGCAAATTCGAGGCCGCCGGCGAAGGCGAGCTGGTAGCCGATCTTGTAGAAAACGACATCGTCGCCGAGCGTTTCAACCATCTTTTCGGCGTCGCCCAGCGTTGGAACATCCAGTCCGACAATCAGCCGCTCGCGTGCGTCCATGTCACATCCATCCCTGCCACTTTTCGATAGGCGTCCAGTCGCATGATAAGCGCCGATCCGCAAGGCTGAAACAATAGAGATTGCCGCCGCCCGCCGGCTGGTCGCGGTCGCGTCCGATCGGGCGGCCCTGGAGGTGGCACTTGAGCAACGTGCCGACGCCGCCGTGGCCGACAAAGGCGATCGGGCGGGTATCGTCGTGTCCCGCCAGAATGCGCTCCACCGCAGAAACGATCCGCCTTTGCGCATCGATTGCGCGTTCCCAGCCTTTGAAGCTTTCTTCAGGGTGGGCGAAGAACCAGTTGGCGGCATCCTCGAATTCCGGCGGCGGCAGGAAGCCCGTCGCCGACCGGTCGTTTTCGTGCATGCCTGCGGCGATCTCGACGTCAGCGCCGGCGGCAGCCGCAAGAATGTCGGCCGTCTCGATCGCCTTGGTCTCGTCGCTGGAAACGATCCGTCGCAATTGCCGCGCCCAGGCGGTGTCGGCAGCCATACGCGCGCGCGCCGAGCCAATGTCGGAAAGCCCCCATTTGGGAACGGGAACCGCCGGGTCGATCTTCACTTGTGGATGGGTGACGTAGAGGCCGAACACGCTCAGCCGCGCCGGTAGATCCAGAGCTGTGCGGGGGGAATATTGCGGACGATGAAGTCGAAATGCTGGATATGGTAGCGGTCCGGCCGCGCGATGATCGGCGACACCGCACCATAGGAAATCTGCACGACCGGCCGTCCCGGAGGAAGGCGGTCAAGCAGGCTTTCCAGCAGAGCCGTGCGCGCCTGCATCGGGAAATTCAGCAAGGGAACGGCCGAAATGACGGAATCAAAGATCTGGCCCTTCAGCGCGCCCAGCGTCTTGTCGAGATCGAACGCGTCGCCGTTGACGAAATGGACGCCGGGGTAAAGCCGCACCAGATGTTCGTAGAAGTCCGTCGAATATTCGATGGCGACCAGCTTTTCCGGCTTGATGCCGCGGCCGAGGATCGCCTTGGTGATCGCGCCGGTTCCGGGACCGAGCTCCAGAACCGGTAGCCCTGAGTGCGGATTGATGACGCTCGCCATCTTCCGGGCGGTGATGGAGGAGGTTGGAACGATGGAGCCAACGGTCTTCGGACCCTGCATCATTCCCTTGAAGAAGCGGATCTCCTCGTCAAACTTCTTGCCCAGCCGTTCCTTCAGGCGCAACGCCATGCCGTCCTCCTATATGCAACAAACAGCCCAGCATCTAATTGCAGGCGGTGGAACGAAAAACAAGACCAAACGTCGCAATTGACAAAGTTTGCGAGGCAAATGCGACGTGCCTAGACGCGCATCGGCATCAGCACGTAGAGTGCGTCGTCACCGGCTGTGTCGCGAATGAGCGTCGGCGAGCCGGCATCGGCGAGAAGGAAGATCGCCTGGTCGCCGGAGAGCTGGGCCGTGATGTCCAGCAGATACTTTGCATTGAAGCCGATCTCCATGGCGTCGGTGTCGTAGCCGACGGCGACTTCTTCCGTCGCACTGCCCGAATCCGGATTGTTGACCGTCAGGAGCAGCTGGCCATCGGAGAGCGCCAGCTTCACGGCACGGCCACGTTCGGACGAAATGGTCGAAACGCGGTCCACGGCCTGCGCGAACGTCGTGCAGTCCACACGCATCTCCTTGTCGTTGCCGGTCGGGATGACGCGCTGGTAGTCGGGAAAAGTGCCGTCGATGAGCTTCGAGGTCATGACGATCGAGCCGATGCTCAGGCGGATCTTGGCATCGGAGACTTCCACGGTGACCATTGCGTCCGGGCTGTCGACGAGCTTCTGCAGTTCGCCGACGGTCTTGCGGGGAATGATGATGCCGGGCATGCCTTCAGAACCGGACGGTGCCTTGACGTCGGCGCGGGCGAGGCGGTGGCCGTCCGTCGCAACGGCGCGAAGCTTGAGGTCGCCTTCGCTTTCGATCGTGTGGAAGAAGATGCCGTTCAGGTAGTAGCGTGTCTCTTCTGTCGAGATCGCGAACTGGGTGCGATCGATCAGCATCTTCAGATCGGTCGCCTTCAGCTTGAACGTATGGCTGAAAGTACCGGCTGTCAGATCGGGGAAATCGGACTCAGGCAGGCATTGCAGCGAGAATTTCGAGCGGCCGGACTGAACGGTCATCGAACCGCCGTCGGTGCTTGTCGCGAGGAGGACTTCCGAACCGTCGGCCAGCTTGCGCACGATGTCGTAGAGAAGATGGGCGGGAACTGTCGTCGCGCCGGCCTGCTCGACATTGGCAGGCGTTGCCTCCGTCACCTCTAGATCGAGATCGGTCGCCTTCATGTCGAGGTTCTGGCCCTCGGCCCGCAGCAGGATGTTGGACAGGATCGGGATCGTGTTGCGGCGTTCGACCACGCGGTGGACGTGGTTCAGCGACTTCAAAAGGTTTGACCGCTCAATAGTAATACGCATGGGATGCTACCGCTTTCGACCGTTACTGCCCAGGCGCGCACCGCGCGCCCGAGGAATGCCATTGCCCAAACTTGGGACCGGAGGAGTGGATGGGCAAAATGGCAGAATTTTGCGGATGATTGCAAGAGGCGTGAACAGGTGCGCCGCTGCAATTGCCGTTTTCCCCGCGGATGCTCACAGAAATCAGGGCTCTTGCCGAAGCCCGAGCCCTCGCCCATAAAGGCCGGAAGCCAGAAAGGGCAAAGATATCTTGAGCAACGATGAAGCGACAACCGAGAGCGGCCGGCAGCGCAGCTTTCGCCTGCATAACATGGCCGTTCCCGCGCGCCCGCTGGAGCCGGCCCTGTATCTCGTCGCCACGCCGATCGGAAATCTCGGCGATATCACGCTGCGTGCGCTTGAGACGCTGGCCGGCGCCGATGTTCTGGCCTGCGAGGACACGCGCGTCACTCGCGTTCTGCTCGACCGCTACGGCATCCAGAACCGCCCCTATGCCTATCACGAGCACAATGCGGATGAGGTCGGCCCGCGCTTGCTGCAGGCGCTGGAGGCTGGAAAATCCGTCGCCCTCGTTTCCGATGCCGGCACGCCGCTCGTCTCCGATCCCGGCTATCGGTTGGCCCAGAGCGCCATCGCGACAGGGTATCGTGTCGTCCCCATCCCCGGCGCTTCCGCGCCACTCGCCGCCCTCGTCGGCTCCGGGCTGCCTAACGATGCATTTCTTTTTGCCGGCTTTCTGCCGACCAAGGACAAGGCGCGCCGCGATAGGCTCGCGGAATTTGCCGCAGCGCCCGCAACGCTGATGTTCTTTGAATCGCCGCATCGTATCGGCGCGGCTCTTGAAGCCGCTGCCGATGTGCTCGGCGGTGACCGCTTGGCGTCCGTCTGTCGCGAACTGACCAAAACCTACGAGGAGTTCCGGCGCGGCACACTGGCGGAGTTGGCTGCTCACTATGCCGAGGTCGAAAACGTCAGGGGCGAGATCGTCCTCGTCATTGGCCCGCCGCCGGAAAGGCCGGTCGAGCAGGCGGACGTCGACGCAATCCTGGGGGATCTTTCAAAGACGCTGCCGACGGCCAAGGCCGCGGCGGAGGCGGCCCGCCTGACCGGACTGCCGCGAAAGGAACTCTACCAGCGTCTCCTCGACATGAAGAGCCGCGATGGCTGACGGGGGCGGCGCCAGCACTCGCCGCAGGGCGCTTCGTCGGGGCCACGTCTCCGAATATCTGGCTGCCGTCTTCCTGATGTTGAAAGGCTACCGCATCGTCGCCCTTCGCTACCGCACCAGGCTCGGCGAGATCGATATCATTGCACGCAAGCGCAACGTCGCGGTTTTCGTCGAGGTGAAGGCGCGGCGCGACCAAATGAGCGCCATCGACGCCGTGTCGCATACAGCACAGAATCGCATCAGGGCAGCCAGTGACCTGTGGCTGGCGCGACAGCGCGATTACGCTTTGCTTTCGCAGCGTTACGATATCGTGGCCATTGTTCCGGGGCGCCTGCCGCGTCATTTTCCGGATGCTTTTTGAGCATGTTTGCAATCGCGTGCAAAAAGGTAGCGCTGTAACACTCATGTCATAAAAGCATCAAGGCGTCGTCACAGAAGGCCTCTATTGCACTCCTCACCCCAATAACTGGTGGAGAGGGATTAGGCATGTTCAAGAAGTTTTCGATGGCGGCGCTGGCCGTAAGCTTTTCGGCCTCGTCGTCTTTTGCCGCGACCAATATCACCTGGTGGCACGGCATGGGCGGGCGCAACGGCGAAGTCATCAATGAAGTCTCGCAGAAGTTCAACGCATCGCAGTCGGCCTGCAGCCTGACCCCCGTCAGCAAGGGCACCTACGAAGAAGCGCTCGCCGCCGGCATCGCCGCTTTCCGCTCGGGCGAACAGCCGAACATCCTGCAGGTCTTCGATGCAGGCTCGGCGACCATCATCAACGCCAAGGGCGCCGTCATTCCGGCCGAAGACCTGATCAACCAGGCAGGCTACAAGTTTGACCGCGAAGCCTTCATCCCGGGTGTTCGCAACCTCTACGCTGCCGCCGACGGCAAGTTCGTCGGCATGCCGTTCAACTCCTCCGCTCCGATCATGTACACCAATCCGGAAGCGCTGAAGAAGGCCGGCGTCGAAGCGCCGAAGACCTGGGAAGAGTTCGAGGCGATCGCACCGAAGCTCAAGGAAGCCGGCTTCATTCCGCTCGTCCAGTCGCAGCTGACCTGGGAGTTCACCGAGAACTTCTTCTCGCGCAACAACATCCAGTTCGCGACCAACAACAACGGCTACGACAGCGTCGTCGACACCAAGCTCAAGGTCACCGACCCGAATCTCATCATGATGTTCGACAAGCTGAAGTCCTGGTCCGACGAGGGCTACTTCAAGTACTACGGCGCCGGCTGGAACGACAACCAGAAGCCGTTCGAAGAAAACAAGGTCGCTCTCTGGATCGGCTCGTCCGGTTCGTTCGGCGGTCTCAAGAAGACCGCGACGATGCCGTTCTCGGCAACCTTCCTTCCCTACTGGGGTTCGATCAAGGGCGCCGGCACCAACACCTTCATCGGTGGCGCTGCCCTCTTCGCAATGTCCGGCAAGTCCGCTGAAGAAAACAAGTGCGTCGCGGATTTCTTCCAGTTCCTGACCTCGCCTGAGATCCAGAAGTTCTATCACCAGGCCACCGGCTATGTTGCCATCACCGAAGCGGCTTACCAGCTCGCCAAGAAGGAAGGCTACTACGAGAAGGAGCCGGTTGCGGAAGTCGGCATCCAGCAGCTGAAGCTGCAGGGCGGCGAATGGTCGAAGGGCTATCGCCTTGGCTTCTACCCGCAGATCCGCGAAATCATGGAACGCGAATACGGCCGCATCTTCTCGGGCGAGACCTCCGTCAAGGATGCCTTCGACACGATCGAGAAGGAAGGCAACCAGCTTCTCGAGCGCTTTGCCAAGACCGCCGGCTGATCGGCCAAACGCTGAAAACATCGGTTCCGGAGGCGCGCGCCGTCTCCGGAACTGTTTTGCAAAGGTCTCGCCATGAAGCGCGTGCAGTTCTCGTCGCCAACGCTGCCCTATCTCTTTCTGCTGCCGCAGATGGCGGTGATATTCATTTTCTTCTACTGGCCGTCGGTACAGGCGGTGAAGTCCTCGTTCTTTCTGGAGGACCCGTTCGGCTTCGGCTCGAGCTTCGTCGGCCTCAGCAACTACACGAGCGTCCTCGAAAGCGCCGAGTACCACAGCATCGCCGGTTTCACGGCGATCTTCACGGCATTGGTGACGTTCTTCGCGCTCTCCACCGGCCTTCTGCTTGCGATCAAGGCCGACGCGGTCATCCGCGGCAGTTCCAGCTACAAGACGCTGTTGATCTCGATCTATGCAATCGCCCCGCCGGTAGCCGGCCTGATCGGCATGATGTTCTTCGACCAGCACATCGGCCCCTTTGTCCGGTTCGCAGCCCTGTTCGGATGGGACATGAAGGTCGGCCTCAACTACTACGACACGGCCTTTGCGATGGTCGTCGTCTCCGTCTGGAAACAGATCCCCTACAATTTCATCTTCTTCCTCTCCGGTCTCCAGGGCATCCCGGTCTCGGTGCGCGAGGCCGCCGCGCTCGATTGCCGCTCCGGCTTCCGCCGGTTCTGGACCGTCATCCTGCCCTTGCTGGCGCCCACCGCCTTCTTCCTGCTGGTGATCAACGTCACCTACTCGCTGTTCGACACCTTCGGCATCGTCGACGTCATGGTGAAGGACAAGGCCGCCAACAACCCGATCACGCTGGTCTACAAGGTCTACATGGATGGCTTCCGCGGCAACGACCTCGGCGGGTCGTCGGCGCAGTCCGTCATCCTGATGATCGTCGTCTTCGTGCTCACCGTCTTCCAGTTCCGCTTTCTTGAGCGGCGCGTTCACTACAATTGAGGAGCGCGGGATGTACCGTCTCAAGATAATCGATCACGTCGTTCTGTTGCTGGGCGTCTTCATCATGGTGGCGCCTGTGGTCGTCGCCTTCATGACGTCCACGCACGAAGCCGCCGAGATCCACCGCGAAGGCCTGACGCTGACGTGGGGCAACCATTTTACCGAGACCTACGGCGCGGTGCTAAGCCGCCAGGGCGGTTTCACCGGTCAGGTCACCGGCGCCCGCATGCTGATGAATTCGCTGATCCTCGGCATCGGTTTTGCAGTCGGCAAGATCGTCCTGTCGATGCTTGCCGCCTACGCGATCGTCTATTTCCGCTTCCGCATGGCAACGCTGTTCTTCTGGATGATCTTCACCACGCTGCTGTTGCCGCTGGAAGTGCGCATCCTGCCCTCCTACGAGGTCATGCACCAGTTGCACCTGATCAACACCTACAGCGGCATGATCGTGCCGCTGCTGGCGTCTGCGACGGGCACCTTCTATTTCCGCCAGTTCTTCAAATCGATCCCGGACGAGCTTCTGGAGGCCGCCCGCATCGACGGGGCCGGTCCGGTCAAGTTCTTCATCGACGTCATCGTGCCGCTCTCGCGCACCATGGTGGCGGCGATCTTCATGATCATGTTCGTCTATGGCTGGAACCAGTATCTCTGGCCGATGCTGATGACCAACGACGAGAGCTTCTACACGCTCGTTCGCGGCATCAAGCAGATCCTGCTGGTCTGGGTGGGTGCTCAGATTCCCGACTACAACGAAGCCTTCGCCATCGCGATCCTCGCGATGCTGCCGCCTGTCATCATCGTCGTGGTGTTTCAGCGCTGGTTCATCAAAGGCCTCACCGAAAGCGACAAGTAAAGGAACGTCCGATGGCGGCTATCGAAATCAATCAGGTCTCCAAGATCTACACCGGGGACGTCCACGCTGTGAAATCCGTCGATATAGACATCAGGGACGGGGAGTTCATCGTCCTCGTCGGTCCCTCCGGCTGCGGGAAATCGACCCTTTTGCGCATGGTCGCCGGCCTGGAGGAGATATCCAGGGGCGAGGTCAAGATCGGCAACCGCGTGGTCAACAAGGTCGATCCTGCCGAGCGCGACATCGCCATGGTGTTCCAGAACTATGCGCTCTATCCGCATATGAGCGTCTACGACAATCTCGCCTACGGCCTGCGCAACAGGAAGACGCCGAAGGCAGAGATCGACGCACGCGTCGCAGAAGCCGCCCGCATGCTGCAGCTCGAGCCCTACCTCGACCGCAAGCCGCGTGCTCTTTCCGGCGGGCAGCGCCAGCGCGTCGCGATGGGGCGCGCCATCGTCCGCAAGCCCGCCGCGTTCCTCTTCGATGAACCGCTGTCGAACCTCGACGCCAAGCTGCGCGTCTCGATGCGCGGCGAGATCAAGCGCCTGCAGCGCCGGCTTGCGACCACCTCGATCTATGTCACGCATGACCAGCTGGAAGCCATGACGCTGGCCGATCGCCTCGTCGTGCTGAACGGCGGAGAAATCGAGCAGATCGGCGCGCCGCTCGAGGTGTACCACACGCCGGCTTCCACCTTCGTCGCTAGCTTTATCGGCTCGCCGGCCATGAATCTCCTGAAGGGTGAGCTGCATGGCGACAAGCTTGCGCTCGGCCCGAGCCTGATCGATCTGGCGCGGCAGGCACCGACCTCGGGTCCGGTGACGGTCGGCATGCGCGCCGAGGATCTTCGCACTGCCGAGCCTTCTGAATACGCGCTGCCCCTGACGGTCGATTATATTGAGGAGCTGGGTTCGCAGCGCCTTGTCCATGGGCTTCTCGGCGACCAGCCATTGACCGCCGTCGTCTCGCCGGAAACGGCGCTGTCCTCGGAGCTGCGCCTCTTCATTGCACCGGAGAAGCTGCATTTCTTCGCCCACGACACCGGCAAGCGGATCGGTGGTGTCACGGGAAATCGGAGTGCTCCCGCCCTCGTGCATGAGACGGTGCGGTAAGCGCGGACCCGGTCGTTAAACTTCTAGCAAACGTTTGAACCGCTCCGTTACGACTCTCTGCTATTCCGGCGCAATAGGGGTAGAGAGAGCAGGGGGTTCTCATGGCTTTGAAGCTGATGCTTGCAAGCGCGATAGCGATGGCTGCGCGTTCCGCGCCTTACGTGGTCGCGCCGCCGCGCGGCAAGTCGTTCGTTGCGCATTCGAGTGATCACCTTCCGATGAAGTCGACGCCGATCAACCCGGACTGGATCGTCAGCGGCGATCCGCAGGCGCGCACCGCAGAACACTCGCGCGGGCATGACGATGCGGCGTTGACCGCACTATGGGATTGCACCGCCGGTGAATTCCGCTGGTTTTTCGGGTGGGATGAAACCGTGATGATCCTTGAAGGCGAGGTCCACATCACCGCAGAAGACGGCACGGAACGCATGCTGCGGGCCGGCGATGTCGCCTTCTTCGCGGGTGGCACCTGGGCAAGCTGGCGGGTGGACAATTATGTCCGCAAGGTCGCCTTTTTGCGCAAGCCGTTTCCGAAGCCCGTCGCATTGGCCTACCGCCTGCGAAACCTTCTTCGCAGCGGCGGCCAGCAGGGCCTGGCGGCCTGAAGAATCCGCGCCTTTGACGGCTGGAAGCCATTGATTGGCCGTTGCGTTCACGCCTGACGCGGCCTACATCTGTCCGGCAATAGCTAAGGGACGGAAATGGCCAAGATCAAGAACGTAGCGGTCCAGATGGACCATGTCGCCGGCATCAACATTGCAGGCGACTCCACCTTCGCCATGAGCCTGGAGGCACAAAGCCGGGGCTACCAGCTTTACCACTACACGCCCGACCGGCTGAGCTTTCGCGACGGCAATCTCTATGCAACCGTCGAGCCGATGATCCTGCGCGACGTCAAGGGCGACCACTTCGAACTCGGCGCGCCGGAGCGCGTGGACCTGTCCACGATGGACGTTATCCTGTTGCGCCAGGACCCGCCCTTCGACATGGCTTACATCACCTCCACGCACCTGCTGGAGCGCATCCACCCGAAAACGCTGGTGGTGAACGATCCCGCCTGGGTGCGCAACTCGCCGGAGAAAATCTTCGTCACCGAGTTCGCCGATCTGATGCCGAAGACGCTGATCACCAGGGACGCAGCGGAAATCCGCCGTTTCCGCGACGAGATGGGCGACATCATCCTGAAGCCGCTCTACGGCAATGGCGGCGCCGGCGTCTTCCATTCGACGAAGGACGATCGCAATCTCTCCTCGCTGCTGGAGATGTTCGGCCAGCTTTTCCGAGAACCCTTTATCGCCCAGCAATACCTGCCTGATGTCCGCAAGGGCGACAAGCGCATCCTGCTGGTCGACGGCGAGCCTGTCGGTGCGATCAACCGCGTGCCCGCCGAGCATGACAGCCGCTCCAACATGCATGTCGGCGGCCGCGCCGAAGCGACGGAGCTGACGGCGCGCGAGAAAGAGATCTGCGCCCGCATCGGCCCGGCGCTGAGGGAGCGTGGTTTCCTGCTGGTCGGGATCGACGTGATCGGCGATTTCATGACGGAAATCAACGTTACCTCGCCGACCGGCATCCGCGAAGTTCGCAAGTTCGGCGGTGCCGATATCGCCGGCCTGCTTTGGGACGCGATCGAGCGCAAGCGCGCCTAGGCCCTTCCGAACCTTTGTTCCGCTTCTGCAACTCGCTGCAACCTGTTTGCAGCGGGTGCGCGCAGTCGTTCCTATGCCGTTCTTGTTTTATTCTTTTTTCTATGCAAGATTGCAATTCGCGACGGCCCCACTCGGTCGCCGGTTTGGGCCGTGAACGGTTGCGGCACAGGGGATTGCGGCATGGTCGCACGTATAAGCACGGTTGCATTCCAGGGCATTGAAGGTCTGCCGGTCGAGGTCCAGGTCATGGTTGCGCCGGGCAAGGTCGTCACCCAGATCGTCGGGTTGCCAGACAAGGCGGTTGCAGAAAGTCGCGAGCGCGTGCATGCGGCGCTGCATGCGTCGGGGCTGGCCCTGCCGGCCAAGAGGATCACCGTCAATCTGGCGCCCGCCGACCTTCCGAAGGAAGGCTCTCACTTCGACCTGCCGATCGCGCTCGGCCTGATGGCGGCGCTGGGTGCCATCCCGGCGGATGCGCTGTCAGGCTATGTCGTCATCGGCGAACTCAATCTCGACGGTACGATCGCCCCTGTTGCCGGTGCGCTGCCGGCTGCGATCGGTGCGAATGCCATGGGCAAGGGCCTGATCTGCCCGGCCGACAGTGGCGGCGAGGCCGCCTGGGCCGGCGCCGATCTCGACATTCTCGCGCCCCGCAGCCTGATCGCGCTCGCCAACCATTTTCGGGGCACGCAGGTGCTGTCGCGGCCTGAACCTTCGATCCGTGCCCACCCTACCGGCCTTCCGGATCTTGCCGACATCAAGGGCCAGGAAAGTGCCAAGCGCGCCCTGGAAGTCGCTGCGGCCGGCGGCCACAACCTGCTGATGGTCGGCCCGCCGGGGTCCGGCAAGTCGATGCTTGCCGCCCGCCTGCCGTCGATCCTGCCGCCGCTCACTGCGGCCGAGCTTCTCGAAGTCTCGATGATCCATTCGGTCGCCGGCCAGCTCGCCGGCGGAAAGCTCTCCGATCGCCGCCCGTTTCGAACGCCGCACCATTCCGCGACCATGGCGGCACTCGTCGGCGGCGGCCTGCGGGCGAGGCCGGGTGAGGCGTCGCTCGCGCACCACGGCATCCTGTTCCTCGACGAGTTTCCCGAGTTCTCGCCGCAGGCGCTCGATGCCCTGCGACAGCCGCTGGAAGCCGGAGAGTGCATCATCGCCCGCGCCAATCATCGGGTCTCCTATCCGGCGAACATTCAGCTTGTTGCCGCCATGAACCCCTGCCGTTGCGGCATGGCCGGCGAACCGGGTCACACCTGCGCTCGCGGCCCACGCTGCATGTCGGAATATCAGGCGCGGATTTCCGGCCCGCTGATGGATCGCATCGACATCCGCATCGACGTGCCGGCCGTTTCGGCGATGGATCTGATCCGCCCGATGCCCGCGGAAAAAAGCGCGGATATCGCCCGCCGCGTGGCGCGCGCCCGCGAACTCCAGCATGCCCGTTTTCGAGCGGCAGGGCTTGGCAGCATCGGGACGAACGCGCGGTGCTCGACGTCGATGATCGAGACCTATGCAGCGCCCGATTCAGGCGGTCTGCAGTTACTGCGCGATGCGGCGGAGAGACTGAAATTCTCGGCGCGCGGCTACCATCGTGTGTTGAAGGTGGCGCGCACCCTGGCCGACCTTGACGGCACGGAGACAGTCGGACGCATCCATCTTGCCGAAGCCATTTCCTATCGTATGGCCGGCGAACGCCTGACGGCCGCGGCCTGATGAGCAAAGGGGCGCCGAAGCGCCCCCGGAAACCCAAGGCTGGGATGGCTCAGCTGCCGAGGCCTTCGAACAGCGCTGTCGAAAGATAGCGCTCGGCAAAGGACGGGATGATGACGACGATGTTCTTGCCGGCATTTTCCTCGCGTCTGCCGATCTTGATGGCTGCGGCGAGCGCTGCACCGGAGGAGATGCCGACCGGCACGCCTTCGAGCCTTGCCACGTGGCGTGCCGTCTCAAGCGCTTCGGCGCTGCTGACGGTGACGATCTCGTCGTAGATATGCGTGTCGAGGATCGCGGGCGCGAAGCCGGCGCCGATGCCCTGGATCTTGTGCGGACCGGGCTGGCCACCGGAAAGGATGGGCGATTCCTCCGGCTCGACGGCAATGACCTTGATGCCCGGCTTTTTCGACTTCAGCACCTGGCCGGCGCCCGTGATCGTGCCGCCGGTGCCGATGCCGGCAACGAGAATGTCGACGGTGCCCTCGGTGTCGTTCCAGATTTCCTCGGCCGTCGTCTTGCGATGTATCTCGGGATTGGCAGGGTTCTCGAACTGCTGCGGGATGACGGCGTCGGGCAGGGTGGCGGCCAGCTCTTCTGCCTTGGCGATCGCGCCCTTCATGCCCTTCGGACCCTCTGTCAGCACCAGTTCGGCGCCGAGCAGCGCAAGCATCTTGCGACGTTCGATCGACATGGTCTCGGGCATCGTCAGGATCAGCTTGTAGCCTTTGGCGGCCGCCGCGAACGCGAGAGCGATGCCTGTATTGCCGGAGGTCGGCTCGATCAGTGTCGTCTTGCCGGGCGAGATCTTGCCCTGCGCTTCCAGCGATTCGATCATCGCGACGCCGATACGGTCCTTGACGGAAGCAATGGGATTGAAGAACTCGAGCTTGGCCAGCAGGTTCGCCTTGACTCCCTTTTCCCTGGCCAGCTTGTCGAGCCGAACGATCGGGGTGTCGCCGATCGTCTCCGTGATCGAGGAATAGATGCGGCCGCGGCCTGGTTTCTTCGACATTATTCTCTCCCTTTATGAATGTTGGGAGAGAATAGGGTCAAAGCCTTGCAGAGGCCAGAGTTGCTTCACCCGCGAAACCGCGGCTTCAGAGAAAAAAGCCTTTGAATACCGGAGTTTGCCGGACGATTTTTTCAGGCGGCACGTGTTGCGATGAAGGCTGCCGTGCCTGCCAGAATGCTGGCGGCCACACGGTTGAGCGCCCGCAGCGCACGCGGCTGCTTCAGCAGCGTGCGGGCGCGGGAAGCGAGCATCATGTAGGGCACGAGCACGACCAGCAGGACGACGAACGTCGTGGCGAGAAGGATCCCGTACTCGCGAAGCCCGATGCTGTTGATATCGATCAGCGTCGGCACCAGCGCCACGTAGAACAGCATGGTCTTCGGATTGCCGAGCGTCACGAGCAGGCCGGACAGGAAGCTTATGCCGACGCTGCTGGATTTCTTCGCCGCGATGTCCTGCGGCAGCAGTCCCGCCGTCCATAGCTTGTAGGCGATGTAGCCGAGATAGAGTGCACCGGCGATCTTGATGACAATGAAGACTTCGGTGAAGGTCTGGGCCACGAACGCAAGCCCGAGAATGACGGCGGTCAGGTAGGTCATGTCGCCGAGCACCAGGCCGAGACCCATGAAGAAGGTCTCGTGGAAATTCGAGCCGAGCGCCCTGGCGACGATCGCCGTGATGCCCGGACCAGGAATGGCGGCTGCGATGAACAGCGCCGCTGCATAGGCGAAGAGAGCAGTGAACGACATCGTGGCCTCCGGGTTGCGGCCGATTTCTACGCCGCCAGACCCTGAGTTTCAATATGAGTTTTATCAGACGCGGCTGCGAGAGTTCGGACGGCAAGTGCTATTGACGCCGGCGATCGCGGTTCTAATTCAGGAGGCGATGGCAGGTGCGGGACGGGAAGCCCGGCGCCGTCGCCTGCTGCACCGGAAACGACGATATCGTTCCCGCACCCCGCAAGCCACCGCCAGGTCTGGCGAAGGAGAATTTGATGAGCCCCACCGCAATCGAAAAGCGCAGGACGGCCCCACTCGCCACCCCCACAGATCTCAAAGGCAATGCCATCCAGGACATCTCCGGTGCCCTGGCAGCGCTTCTTGCCGATACCTTCGCAATCTACATGAAGACCAAGAACTTCCATTGGCATATGTCCGGGCCGCACTTCCGCGATTATCACCTGCTCCTCGATGAGCACGCCGACCAGATTTTCGCGATGACGGACGAACTCGCCGAACGCGCCCGCAAGATCGGTGGCACGACGCTGCGCTCGATCGGCCATATCGGCCGCCTGCAGCGCATCAACGACAACGACGCCGACTATGTGACGCCGGAAGACATGCTGGCGGAACTGCGTGACGACAACAAGCAGCTCGTCTCGCTGCTGCGCGAGACTCATGAGGTGTGCGCCGAGCACAATGACGTCGCCACCACCAGTCTCCTGGAGAACTGGATCGACGAGGCCGAGCGTCGCACGTGGTTCCTGTTCGAGATGACCCGGCAACCCAAGTAGGGGCTCAGCCTGCACGGGCGCCCAGCAAACGGGTGGGCGTCCATCCAAGGTTCATACCGGCCGCGGCGAGCAGAATGACCGCCGCCCCGGCGATCTGCAGCGGTTGCAGCGCATGTCCGAATGCGACCCGGTCGACGAGGATCGCCGCGATCGGGTAGATGAACGACAGCGCACCGGTCAGGTGTATCGGCAATTTCTGGATGGCGCCGTAAAGCAGCACATACATCAGTCCCGTGTGGACGATACCCATGGTGGCAAGAAGCGACCATGTGCTGCCGTCCGTCGGCAGGCTCGAAAAATCCGTCATCGGCAGCAGCATGACAACGCCTGTCGAAACCTGGATCAGGGCAATCAGATGCGGCGTCGTTCCCTTCAGATGCTTCGCGGCAAGAGCCGCGAGCGCGTAGAAGAAGGCAGCGCCGAGCGCCATCGCAATACCGATGCCGTAGCCGCCTTCCAGGCCCACGGCTTGCGGTTTGGCCTCGACGATCGCCACCATGCCGGCAAAGGCGAGCGTCAGCCAAAAGAGTTTCGCAGCCGTGATCCGTTCCCGCAGAAGCAGTGCGCCGAGCGCCAGCAGCATGAATGGCTGCGTGTTGTAGACCGTCGTCGCAATCGAGATCGAGGCGTGGCTGTAGGAAGCGAAGAGCAGCAGCCAGTTGAGCACGATGGCAATGCCGCCCAGGATGGCGACCACGAGCGTCTTGAGGCTGATCACTCCAGGACGCAGCAAGCCCATCGATGCACAAACGACGAGAAGGGTGATCGCGCCGAACAGGCAGCGCCAGAAGACGACGCCGCTGACAGGCTGGCCCGACATCACGACGAACCAGCCGATCGTGCCGGAAATCAGCATCGCCGCCGTCATTTGCGCCGTGCCGCTACGGATATCGTTCTGCATCGTTCGCCTCCATTTCCCAACACATGGAGAATATTGCCGGCATCGTCGGATTTATATAGAGTTGCGGAGAGTGTTCAGTGTGTTTGCCTAATATTGTGAGGAAAAATGCCGACAGCTCCTAATAACGATATCGATGACGTGGATCGGCGCATGCTCGAGGCGCTGGCCGCCGACGCGCGCATGTCTCTGAAAGAACTGGCGCAAGCGGCCGGCCTGTCGTCACCGAGCGCTGCAGAGCGGCTACGCCGGCTCGAGGAACGCGGCGTGATCAAGGCCTTCACGATCGACATCGATCCCGCAGCCCTCGGCTACCCCCTGCAAGCGATCGTTCGGATTCGGCCGCTGCCCGGGCAGCTCCACGTCGTCCAGCGGATCGTCGAGGAGACGCCCGAGTTCGTCGAATGCGACAAGGTTACCGGCGACGACTGCTTCATCGCGCGCCTCGTCGTTCGCTCGATGGCGCAGCTCGACGCTATCCTGGACAAGGTCGCGGAAAAGGCGGAAACGAGTACGTCGATGGTCAAGGCGTCGCCCGTCAAGCGCCGCCTGCCGCCGCTCGCTTAGAGCAATTCCAGCAAAAGTGCAGAGCGGTTTTGCGTCCGGAATTGCGTCGAAATACTCTAGAAATCGGCCATGGGCGAAAGCATCGCCGGGGTATCGAGCGTCACGGGAAAATCGGCTTTGATCATGAACCGCGTCGCACCGTCCAGCGGCTGCGGCTCGCCCGACCATGCGATTTTGTCCGGACGGAACCGCACCTCTGCGACATCGGGTTGGACGTCCAATCCGCCGAGTATTGCGGCGAGCGCGGGAATCGCCGGCGCCACGACATCGAGCAGGATGAACCGCTCGCCGTCCATCTTCCAGGCGATGACGGCCTGTTCGCCCTCCATCCAGCTCAGCCGAACGTCGGGATCGAATTGCGTATTGATCAGAAACATCGCCGCGCTTTCGCATACGGCAAGGCAGTCCGAGACAGGCGTGCGAGTCCTGAGTGCCCGTTGCAGCAGGGCGAGATCGCCGGGCTGCCAGGGATCGAGGGACTGCGACACCGTTGGCGCTCGCGGTGCCGGTGCCGCGCCGATGTATAGATGGAGCGGCAGCGAGTGGAAGCCGTAGGGCTCATACAGTGCCGGCTTATCGGTATAGAGCACGATCGCTTCGAAGCC
This sequence comes from Rhizobium sp. Root1203, assembly GCF_001424945.1. Classification (GTDB taxonomy): domain Bacteria; phylum Pseudomonadota; class Alphaproteobacteria; order Rhizobiales; family Rhizobiaceae; genus Rhizobium. The sequence continues at coordinate 104,080 of NZ_LMCW01000069.1, read as the reverse complement.
CTCGGCCTTGCACCATTCGAGAGCCTTCAGGGTAACATCACGATACAGGCCGCGCCCGCGCCAGGCCGGCCGGACGGCGCCGGATTGGAACGCCGCGGCCCGTAGCTTCCGCCCGTTGATCGTCAGCGGCAAGGCAAAGGCGGCGAGACTGGCAACCAGCGTCCCGTCTGCGTCGAACCAGCCGAACGGCATGCATGACGGATCCGGCCCGCCGAGCCGTTGAAGCGGATCGATATCGATCCCGAACGTATCCTGAAGCAATGAAACGAACGCCGTCCATGCGGCTCCGTCGGCAAAATAGTCCTGCCGGAAGGTCAGTGCCGGATACCGGGCCGTCGTGGTCATCAGACCCCGGTCGAGCCGAAGCCGCCGGCGCCGCGCGCCGTGGCACTCGCCTGGGTGATTTCGTTTACGCGGGCCTGGATAGCAGGGGCGATCACCATCTGGGCGATCCGCATCCCGCGGGTGAACTCGAACGGCTCCTCGCCCAGATTGACGAGCAGCACCTTCACCTCGCCGCGATAATCGCTGTCGATCGTCCCCGGCGTATTCAGGCAGGTGATCCCGTGTTTGAAGGCGAGGCCGGAGCGCGGACGGATCTGTCCCTCGAACCCTTCGGGGATTTCGAAGATGAAGCCGGTCGGCACCAAAGCGCGCTGGCCGGGTGCCAGAACCATCGGCGCACCGTCTTCGACAGCCGCGCGCAGGTCGATGCCGGCGGCACCTTTGGTTTCATAGGCGGGAAGCTCAAGGCCCTCGCCGTGCGGAAGGCGAATGAGATTGAGCGTCGGACGGGTATCGGTGTGAATGGTCATCCGCCATTACTTTGCGCCCGGGGAGCCAAGGTCAATTGCAATGCCGGGCTAAAATCGCTAGATACGCGGCAATTCCACAGGATTCACATCATGGCTGAAAGTCTCGCCGAGGCGGTTTCCCGCCGCCGCACATTCGCTATTATCGCGCACCCGGACGCCGGTAAGACCACGCTCACCGAAAAGCTGCTGCTGTTCGGCGGCGCCATCCAGCTCGCCGGTGAAGTCAAGGCGAAGAAGGACCGGATCCAGACCCGTTCGGACTGGATGAAGATCGAGCGCGAGCGCGGCATCTCGGTCGTCACCTCGGTGATGACCTTCGAATATGAAGGCAATGTCTTCAATATTCTCGATACGCCCGGCCACGAAGACTTCGCGGACGACACCTACCGCACGCTGACGGCGGTCGACGCCGCCGTCATGGTCATCGACGCCGCCAAGGGTATCGAGCCGCGGACGCTGAAGCTCTTCGAAGTCTGCCGCATGCGGGATATTCCGATCATCACCTTCATCAACAAGATGGACCGCGAAAGCCGCGATCCCTTCGAGATCCTGGACGAGGTTGAGGAAAAGCTGGCGCTCGACACGGCCCCGATCACGTGGCCCATCGGCCGCTCCAAGACCTTCTGCGGCTCCTACAAGCTTGCCGATAATACCGTTCGCGGCTCCGACACAGAGGTCGAGGGCACGCCCGTCAACGGACCGCAGAGCGTTGCCGACAGGCTTCCGGAAAACGAGCGTGCCGCTTTTGTCGAGGAAACCGAGCTGGCGATGGAAGCCTGCCGGCCCTTCGACCGCCAGGCCTTCCTCGAGGGCCACCTGACCCCTGTCTTCTTCGGCTCGGCGCTTCGCAATTTCGGTGTGCGCGATCTCATCAACGCGCTCGGCGAATTTGCTCCGCCGCCGCGCGACCAGGTCGCCGATACAAGAACGGTGCACGCGACCGACGACAAGATGACGGCCTTCGTCTTCAAGATCCAGGCCAACATGGATCCGAACCACCGCGACCGAATAGCGTTCGCCCGCATCTGCTCCGGCAAGCTGGAGCGCGGCATGAAGGCGCGTCTCGCACGCACCGGCAAGCAGCTCGGCCTGACGGCGCCGCAGTTCTTCTTCGCTTCGCAGCGCCAGCTTGCCGACACCGCCTATGCCGGCGACGTCGTTGGCATTCCCAACCATGGCACGCTGCGCATCGGCGATACGCTGACCGAAGGCGAGGCGCTGGTGTTCCAGGGCGTGCCGAACTTTTCGCCGGAAATTCTCCGCCGCGTCCGTCTAGAAGATGCGATGAAGGCAAAGAAACTCAAGGAAGCGCTGCAGCAGATGGCCGAGGAAGGCGTCGTACAGCTTTTCTCGCCGGAAGACGGTTCGCCGGCTATCGTCGGCGTCGTCGGCGCCCTGCAGCTCGATGTTCTGAAGGAACGCCTGCAGGCGGAATACGGCCTGCCGGTCTCCTTCGAAATGTCGCGCTTCTCGGTCTGCCGCTGGATTTCGGCCGACCAGCCGGCGGATCTCGAAAAGTTTCTGACCGTCAAGCGCGGCGATATTGCCCGCGATCTCGATGGCGATCCTGTGTTCCTGGCGCAGGACACCTTCTCGCTGCGCTACGAGTCCGAGCGCCACCCGGCGATCAAGATGGTTGCGATCAAGGAATATCACGTCGCCAAGGCGGCGTGATATTCCATCGAATATAGCGCTATGCCATAGTGCCGCCGTCAGGGGGAACACATCATGGTCCGTGAAAATGAAATCCGTGAAAACGAAGTCGTCGTCGATGCGCCAGTGCCGACCGACGCCGGTCTGGTTTTCATAGGGCGGATTTCAACGCCCTGGACGTCGCGGATGGAGACGCCGCGCCAGGGGCGGCATGATGGTCCGATTTGCCGGATTGAAATATTCCAGCCGTGGGTACAGGCCCTTCAGGGTGTCGATGCTTTCGAGAGGTTGGAGATCCTCTATTGGCTTGATCGCTCGCGGCGCGATCTGGTGCTGCAAAGTCCCGCCCGCAACGGCAAGGTCCATGGCACTTTCTCCTTGCGCTCGCCGGTGCGCCCGAACCCGATTGGAACCTCGATAGTCAAGCTTGAGGCGATGGAGGGGCCAATCCTGCTTGTTCGCGGGCTGGATTGCCTCGACGGCACCCTGCTGCTCGATCTGAAGCCGGACCGCACTCTCTTCAAACCGATTGCGCCGCCGCAGCCGGGCGATTTCCAGACCGGCGACGACGGTGCAGAGCACCATTGCCAGAAGGCGTAATCAGTCGACGGCGACCATCACGTCCGACGCCTTCACCACCGCGTAGGCATCGGAGCCGACCGCCAGGCCGAGTTCCTTCACCGCTTCATTGGTGATCGAAGCCGTGACGATCGAGCCGCCGCCGATATCGATGCGGACATGGGCGGTCGTAGCACCCAGTGTGACGTCGACCACTTTGCCCTTGAGACGATTGCGCGCGCTGATTTTCATGAGAGATCCACCTGGTTGCGACGGCAGGACCCTACCGGCTCATCGCTCGCCTCGCAACGCTGCCAACCGCAATCTCACTCGCCGCGAGGATATCGCTTGTTCTCCTCGAGGACATTCAGATCCATGTGGTTGCGCATGTAGCGTTCGGACGCTTTCTGCAGCGGCTGGTAGTCCCAGGGATAGTAGGCACCGTTGCGCAGGGCTTCGTAGACCACCCAGCGCCGGGCCTGGCTCTCGCGCACCGCGCCATCGAAGCCTGCGAGATTCCAACGCTGGCCGGCCTGTTTCGAGAGCAGCGCCAGCGTCTCGGCATGGGCCGGATCGCTGGCCAGGTTGGTGAGTTCCCTGGGATCGGCCTCGAGATCGAACAGCATCGGGGGATCTTTGTCGCAGAGCGTAAGCTTGAAGCGACCGTCGCGCAGGCAGACGAGCGGCGCTTCCGAGCCCTCGGCCGCATATTCCATCGGCACCGGCCCGCGACTGCCCCTCCCCTTCGCCAGTGGCGCAAGGTCTTCACCGTCGGTCCATGGCGCAAGCTTGGTAATGTCGATCCCGGCAAGCGCTGCCAGCGTCGGCGTCACGTCGAGCGTCGACACCGGCTGGTCGACGAGCGCCGGGTTCCAACCGGGGGCCGCTATCATCAGCGGCACGCGGGACGAGCCATCGAAGAAGCACATCTTGAACCATAGCCCGCGCTCCCCGAGCATGTCCCCGTGGTCGGAAACGAACAGGACGATCGTGTCCTCGGCCATGCGGCCGCGTTCGAGCACGTCGAGAATTTCACCGACCTTCTCATCGATGTAGGAGATGTTGGCAAAATAGCCGCGACGCGCACGGCGAACCTGCTCCGGGGTGATCTCCACGGCATCGTGGTCGCAGGCCTTCAGCAGGCGCTGCGAATGCGGATCCTGCTCGTCGAACGCAATGGCGCCAACCTCTGGATCGAGCGCCGGACAGTCCGCATAGAGATCCCAGAACTTGCGGCGGGCAACATAGGGGTCGTGCGGATGCGTAAAGCTCACCGTCAGGCACCAGGGGCGGTCGTCCTGCCGGCGCGAGAGATCGTAGAGTTTGCGGGTCGCGTTGTAGGCGACCTCATCGTCGTATTCCATCTGATTGGTGATTTCGGCAACGCCCGCTCCCGTCACCGAGCCGAGATTGTGGTACCACCAGTCGATGCGCTCGCCGGGCTTGGTGTAGTCGGGCGTCCAACCGAAGTCGGCCGGATAGATGTCGGTGGTCAGCCGCTCCTCGAAGCCGTGAAGCTGATCCGGTCCGACGAAGTGCATCTTGCCGGAGAGGGCGGTGTGGTAGCCGGCAGCGCGCAGATGATGCGCGAATGTCGGAACGTCGGAGGCGAACTCCGCGGCATTGTCGTAGACGCGCGTCCGGCTGGGCAGCTGCCCCGACATAAAGGAGGCCCGCGCCGGCGCGCAGAGCGGGCTGGCCGTGTAGGCGTTGGCAAAACGCACGGAGCGCTTCGCCAAAGCCTTGAGATGCGGCGCGTGAAGAAAGTCGGCCGGGCCATCCGGAAATAGCGTTCCGTTGAACTGGTCGACCATCAGGATGAGGATATTCGGGCGCGCCATGCGGAGTTGTCCTTGAGGTTTCACAAGCCGAGAGAGACTTTAACTGCGTCCGCTCCGGGCTTGCCGTCAAGCGTCGTTACGCCGGAGAGCCAGGGCTCGATCGCCTTCGGATTGGCCTTCAGCCAGGCCGTGGCCGCAGCCTTGGGATCCTCGCCGCCGAGGATCGATCCCATCAGCGCGTTTTCCATGCCTATGTCGAATGTGAGGTTCTTGAACAGCGTCGCTGCGTTCGGGCACATCTGCGGCCAGCCGGTCCGTGCCAGCGTGTAGACCTCGGCACCGCCGAAGTCAGCACCGAAATAGGCGTCGCCGCCCGCGAGATACGCGATCGAGAACTTTTCATTCATCGGATGCGGTGCCCAGGCGAGGAAGACGACGGCAGCCTTGTCCTTCGCGGCGCGGTCGACCTGCGCCAGCATCGCCTGCTCGCCGGATTCGACCAGCTCCCAGTCCTTCAGGCCGAAGTCATTGGCGTCGATCATCTTCTGAATGTTGGAATTGGCGGGTGCGCCCGGCTCGATGCCGTAGATCTTGTGGTCGAATTCGTCGGCATGTTTCTGCAGGTCCGCAAAATCCTTGATGCCGTTCTCCGCGACATAGGTCGGCACCGCAAGCGTGAATTTGGCGCCTGTGAGGTTCTTGTTCACCACCTCGATCGCCTTGGCCGCAGTCAGGTCGTCGATGAAGGCCTTTTGGGCCGGCATCCAGTTGCCGAGGAAGACGTCGATCTCGCCGTTCTTCATCGACTGGTAGCCGATCGGAACGGAGAGCGTTTTTATATCGGGCTCGTAGCCGAGCGCCGTCAGGATGACACTCGTCACGCCGTTGGTGGCGGTGATGTCGGTCCAGCCTGGATCGGACATGCGAATAACCTTGCAAGATGCGTTGTCGGCAGCAGATGCCGTTCCCATCGCAAGGGCAGAAAGCACAACGCCGGCGGCAAGACGGCGGACTGCTGAAATTCCTGTCATCGCATTTCCCCTTTTTGTCATTTGATGGTTTTATTGAACAACACTATCACTCGCCCTGTGAAGGCGGGATTTTTCGATAGTCCCCAAAAGGATTTTTTATGGCAGAGCGTCGCGTCGATCTCGGGTGGCTGCGTATTTTCGCCGAAATAGGCAGAGCGGGGAGCCTCTCCTCGGCAGCCAGCCTGCTGGGTCTGACCCAGCCCGCCGTCAGCTACCAGATCCGCAGGATAGAGGAGCAGCTGGGCGTCAGCCTGTTAAAGCGGCAGCATCGCGGCGTCGAGCTGACGCCTGCGGGCCAGCGGCTGTTCGATATCGCCGCAAGAAGCGTCGGTGAAATCGATCAGCTTGCACGGAGGCTGAGAAGCGAAGTCGAGCGACCATCCATCAGGCTGCACACCGACTATGCCTTCTCCTCGCTCTGGCTCATCCCGCGCATGCATGCCTTTCGGCTGATTTATCCCGACACGGACATCCAGATCGTGGCGACGCAGCGAATGGAGCGCGAACTCTCGGATGAAGGCGATGTCGCCGTCGTGTTCGGCACGCGGGCGGAATTCGGACACGGTGCCATGCTGCTGCTGCCGGAGAAGGTTGCGCCTGTCTGCAGCCAGCGGTTTCTCGATCGCAACGGTCCCTTCGATACGCCGGCCGATCTGGCGCGGGGCCGCCTTATCCACCTCGATACCGCGGCGCCGTCTCCATGGTTCGACTGGCGACGTTATTTTGCCCAGCTCGGCGTCGGCCGCGAGACCTATGCCGGGCAGGGCGACCTCAGTTTCAACACCTACTCGCTGGTCGTCCAGGCCGCACTCGGCGAGCAGGGTCTGGCGCTCGGCTGGATGGGCCTTGTCGACTCGCTCCTTGCCTCCGGAATCCTGGCGGTTGCCGGTCCGGCGATAGCGGCACCCGACCGGGGTTACTGGCTGGTGCAGCCGAAGGCACGCACCCCGCAGAGCGATCAGTTGGCCGCATGGCTGGTGGGCGAGGCAGGCATCGCCTGAGGCTCGGCTGCCAGATCGCCCAGGAAATCGTCGCACCAGCGTGACACGTCGTGCTCCAGCAGATAGTCCATCATCCTCTGCCAGCGCTCGCGACGCTCCTCCAGCGGCATATTGAGGGCGCGGGCCAGCGCGTTGGACGTGCCGACCATATCGTAGGGGTTGACGAGCAGTGCTCCTTTCAGTTCGCGCGCAGCTCCCGCAAAGCGCGACAGAACCAGTACGCCCGGATCGTCCGGGTCCTGAGCGGCGACGTATTCCTTGGCCACGAGATTCATGCCGTCGCGGAGCGGCGTGACGAGACCCACCTTGGCGAGCCGGTAGAGACCCGCCAGGATCGGCCGGCTGAGCGAGCGATTGATATAGCGGATCGGCACCCAGTCCACCGTCCCCAGCGCACCGTTGACGCGCCCGGCCTGTTCGGCGACCGTGCGCTGCATCTTCTCGTATTCGGGCACCTCGGAACGCGACTTCGGCGTCACCTGCAGATAGGTCACCTGGCGCTGATGGGCGGGGTTGCTCAGCACGAAGTGTTCGAACGCATCGATGCGCTGGGTGAGGCCCTTGGAATAGTCGAGGCGGTCGACGCCGATGATCAGCTGTCGTCCCTCGATGCTCTGGCGTGCCTTGCGGACCATGCTGTGGCCGACTGCCTTGCGGGCAAATTCCGCGAAGGCGGCTGTCTCTATGCCGATGCCGTAGGCGCCGCCTTTGAAAACCTTGTCACCGGCGGTGAAACGGCCATCACCGATCGCGTCGCCCATTTCTTCGCGGCGCAGGCAGCCGGCAAAATTCTCGAGGTCACGGTCCGTCTGGAAGCCGACGAGGTCATATGCGGCAAGCCCACGCATGATCTCCTCGTGAACAGGCATGGCGGCGAGCACATCCGCCGGTGGCCAGGGAATGTGATGGAAGAAGCCGATGCGGTTCTTGACGCCCATCTGCCGAAGCTCGGCGGCCAGCGGGATCAGATGATAGTCATGGATCCAGATCGTATCGTCTGGTTTCAGCAGCGGCGCCAGCCGATGCGCGAAGAATCGGTTGACGCGGAAATACCCTGCCATTTCCTGCCGTCCGTATTCCGCCAGATCCAGCCGGTAGTGGCAGATCGGCCAGAGCACGCGGTTGGCGAAGCCGGAGTAATACTCCTCGACGTCCCTGTCGGTGAGATCGGTCAGCGCAAAAGTGATCTTGCCGTCTTCATGAAGGGACAGAGGCCCCGGCTCGTTGTCGCCGCTGGAGTTGCCCGACCAGCCCATCCAGATGCCGCCACGCGCTTGCAAGGCGGCTTGCAGAGCCACGGCAAGTCCGCCGGCAGATGCTGCTGCGCCCCCCTTCGCGGGAACGGGGACACGGTTGGAAACGACGACGAGACGGCTCACTTGGGATTCCTTTCAACGGCGAGGGCAGCGGAGGCGGTGCCGTTCATCAAACGGCGATCTGCGCAATCAGTTCCCGCAGCGTTCCGGAGGAGTGCAATGTCAGCGGCGCTGCTGTTCCGACCAGCGGCGCGCCGACGCGGATCGAATACCCGTTGCGGCGATTGGCGACATGAAACATCGCCTCATCGGTAATGTCGTCGCCGATCGCAATCGGGCGCCTGCCTGCAAAAGGAGGCTCCGACATCAACGTGTCGATGGCGCGTCCCTTGTCGGCACTGGCCGGGCGGATCTCCAGAACCATCTTGCCACGCTGCAGCGTCCAATTCTCGCCGGCCTTCGCGAGAAACGCCTCCATCAGCGGCTCAAGCTCGGCCTGTCGACCCGGCGCGAGGCGGTAATGGGCTGCGACGGCCGCACCCTTGTCTTCGATCAGGACGCCGTCGAGGTCGGCGGTCGCTGCGTACAGCTCCGCCTTCAGTCGCTCGAACGCGGGCGTCGTCGCGGCACTGACAATGTCGCCGTCGGGCCGGCGCAGTTCGGCGCCATGAAGCCCGGCGATCGGAAACCGGTATGGCGCAAAGAGCTGGTCCACGTAGGCAAGTGCCCGTCCGGTGACCAGCGCCAGCGCACCCCCGAGCCTTTGTGCCAGTGCGTCGAGTTGCGAGGGGAGCCGGTCAGGAACAACGATCCCGTCTGGCGTGTCTGCCAGGTCGAGCAGAGTGCCGTCGATATCCAGGAACAGGGCGTAGTCGTCGCACGACGATGAGAGCGTTCGAAACAGCAATTCCCGCCCGGAAGCCTGGTGGGGGTTCGGGGCTTTCAATGGCAGTTTTTGGTATGACATGAGGACTAAGTATGGCGGCAATCGCGCGAAACAACCCCAAAAGTGTCGCGCATCGCGGGTGCCGTGCCTGAAGCAGGATGCCCTCGCTCAATCTGCCGGTGAGGGTCCGGATGCGGCGTAGAATGCCTTGGCATCGGCGGTGAATGCGGCGCGCTGATCGGGCCGCGTATAGAACATGTGCCCGCCGCGATAGACGTTCAGCGCCACCCTTTGGCCGGCAAGGGTTGTCGGAAGGTGATCGACGACATAGCGGCTGACGCCATAGGGAGTGACGAGGTCGCTGTAACCATGGGCAATCAGCAGGCGGAACGAAGGATTGGATGCAAGCTGTTGCCTGAGGTCGTCGGTAACACTCGCCTGCAGACGCGAGCCGCCGCGCCCGCCCCACTCCCACTGGCGGTTCACGTCGCTGTCGAGCAGGGCGTAGGTCATCTCGGTCTTGAAGCCCAGTTCATTTCGGGCATAATTGGCAAAGGCGCCGCCATAGGCGCGGGTAAAGCCGTCCAGGATGGCGTCGTCGCCACGGGAATCGTTGGATTCGGGGTATGGATCGGGCGTGGTAAATGCCGCGTCGTAGGGGCTCGCCACCAGGCCGTCGCGCTTGCCCAGTTGCTTGGTGAAGACACTTCCGAGAAAGCCCCTGTTCCTTTCCACCACGTCTTCGGCGATGCCCGTCATGCCGGCGATTTTGGCATAGAATGCCTTGGCCGCGTCGCCTGTCGGGGGTGCGCCCGCCAGCGTCGTCAGATAGTCGCCGAGCGCGAAACGCTCCGCCTCGCGCTGACGCGTCTCGTCGAAAGCGCCGCGCCGATCCATTTCGGCGGCGGCCAGGGACGGCAATTCCAGTGCCGCACCCAGCGCGAACTGGTCGGCGCCAAACATAAGCTGGCCTTCGATCAACGGCGAAAGCATGACCGTGCCCGAAACGATGATGCCCTGGCTCTCTTTCAGGGCATTCGCAACCTTTGCCGCGCGGAATCCACCATAGCTTTCGCCGAGCAGGTACTTCGGAGAGGAGGCACGATCGTTGTGTGCCACGAAGAGGGCGATCGCCTTGGCGATGCTTTCGGCGTCGGAATTGACATTGTAGTATTTGGAGGCGTCGTCCGCCTTCACGGTCCGGCTCCATCCGGTTCCGATCGGGTCGATCAGGACGAGGTCGGTGAAGTCGAGCCAGCTGTGCGGGTTGTCGATGAGCTTAGCCCCCGCGCCGTTGTCGCCCTTTTCTCCGAAATCCATAATCTTCGGCCCGACGAGGCCGAGGTGCAGAAACGCGGATGCAGCGCCCGGGCCGCCGTTGAAGACAAAGGTCAGCGGCCGGTCTGCGCCGCCGTCTCTCTTGATGTAGGCGGTGTAGAAGATGGCGGCTGTCTGCGCGCCGTCCTGGCCGAAGAGGTTGAGGGTCCCGGCCGTTGCCGTATAGGCCAGCTTCCGCCCACCGATCGTCATTTCGTGCTGCGTGACGGAATCGGCCGGCAGCAGCCTCAGGACGCCCTCGCGGGCGTCGCCGGGTACAGCTCCGCTTCCCTCTGCATTTGATAGGGTGGGTGCCAACGCTGCAAGCAGCGCCGCGAGCAGGACAGCGGGTAAAAAACGCACGAATATTCCTCCGGCAGATGCAATCGTTGCCGCCAGCCTAGCATCCGCCGGCGGGAAGACCGGATCAACAGATGGTGATGGCAGCAGTTAGCCGGACTTCTCGACCGTGCGCGCGCCGACATAAAGCGCGCGGCCGGCGTTCCATCCATTGAAGGCCGCCCCGGCGCCGAGGGCCACGAACAGGACGGCACACCAGGCGAAACTTCCGGTCCAGCTGCGGATGAGGCCGACGATCAGCGGTCCCACCGCTGCCAGCAGATAGCCGACGCACTGCACCATGCCCGAGAGGTGCGCCGCCACATGCGGGTCGCGGGATCGCAACACGATGGTGGTCATGGCCACTGCAATCAGGCCCCCCTGGCCGATCCCCTGGAGGACCGCCCATATCCAGACGGTTGACAGAGGCGCAAAAAGCAAGCCGAGAAGCGCCACGACCGCGACCCCGCAAAGCGACGCGTTGATGAGCCGCTGATCCTTGCTCCTGACGGCAATCTGCGGGGCAACAAGACAGGCGGCGGCCTGAACCATGACGGATACGGATACGATCGCGCCAGCGGTGACGCCGTCGACTCCGCGTTCGCGCAGGATCGGAACAAGCCAGCCGAAGACGCAGTAGGCGAGTGCGGATTGCAGTCCCATGAAGAGCGTCACCTGCCATGCCAGACGGTCGCGCCAGAGACCCACGACGGAAAAGCCGCTGCGCTTGACCTCTGTCTTCATCGACAGCACCTGAGGCAGCCAGATCAGCGCGACAATCAGGGCGGGTAGCGCCCATATCGCGAGCGCTCCGGCCATCGAGCCGCCGAGCGCGTTTTCGATCGGAAGCGTGAAGCCCGCGGCACTCGCGGCGCCGGCGCAAAGCGCCATGGTATAGAAACCGGTCATCAGCGCGGCGCGATCGGCAAAATCGCGCTTGACCAACCCGGGCAACAGAACATTGCCGACCGCAATGCAGGCACCGGCGAGGGCGGTCCCCAGGAAAAGCAGCGGAATGGATGAGGTTCCCCTCAGCGCCGTGCCGAGCGCCAGAAGGAAGAGGACGCCGAGCAGCGTACGCTCGGAACCGATACGCTGTGCCAGCCGCGGCGCCATCGGCGAAAAAGCCCCGAGGCAGACGACCGGCAAAGTCGTGAGCAGGCTCGCTCCGAGAGCCGACAACCCGAGTTCGCTGCGGATCTCGGGAAGCAGCGCCGATGCGCTGGAGAAAACCGGACGCAGGTTGAAAGCGATCAGGACCAGGCTCGCCCCAAGCAGGAGCCGCGCAGCCGGACTTTTGCCGGAAGGTGGCTGCGGCTGCGGAATACTATCGACTTCGGCATCGATCAGCTGTTCGTCTGCGAGGTCGTAGACGCGGGCGGAATCTTGCAAAGGTAACGTCATGAAAGGATCATCCGGTCGAGGGTGTTGATGACGGGGGCCATGAAACGGCGCACCGCCGCATCCGCTTGTTCCGGATCGCCCGTCGCGATCGCCTCGATGATGTCGGCATGTGCCTGCATATCGGGTTCGGGAATATCCGCGCCAAGTGTCGCCTCGATCGTCTCGGTGATGGAGGCGGAGAAGAAGTCGTAGATTTCGACCATCGCACGGTTGCCGGATGCGGCAATGACCGCCTGGTGGAAGGCAAGGTCCCGCTTGATGAATGCGGCCTTGTCGCCGCCCTCGAAATTGCCGCGCTGCTCAAGCAGCGTGCGGAGCGTCGCGAGCGTCGCAGGCGTTTGTCGGACAGCGGCCAGCCGCGCCGCTTCGACGTCCAGTGCGCAGCGCGCCTCGAACAGGTCGCGCAGACCGGCTCTCCGCGCCATTGTCAACGGCAGCGCGGTATCGGTGGTCGACAGCACGTATGTCCCCGAGCCTTGCCGCGTCTCAAGCAGGCCCTGCGAGGCGAGCACGCGAACCGCCTCGCGAATGGTTCCCCGGCTGACGGACAACATGTCGCAAAGCGTGGCTTCGTTGGGCAGCTTTTCTCCGACTGCCCAGCGCTTCGAGAATATCTCGCCGCGTATCGCCTCGATTGCCGTATCGGCAAGATTGGTTTTTGTGAGAGGTTGCATGAGTTCTCGTAAAGTCATCAGATGACTTTACGAATAATCAATCAAGCGCCCTTGGTCAATCTCCCAGCAGAAAACGGAAAAGGGCCGCTCGAAGCGACCCTTTCCATGAGTTTTGGCCTGTAATTCGGCCGGACCGCTTTGGCGATCCCAGGAAGGCGGGTTCAGAGCGAGGGCTGCCTCGCCTTCGTCACCACTTCCATGCCCGTTACGAGGTCCGAAATCTCATTAGACATTGGATCACCTTCCTTTCGTTCTGTTGTCGATGGCTAAAAGGTATGTCGATTCGCGCAGGATGCAAGGCGAAATCTCGATCTTGTGGAATTTGCAACTTTGAGGTGATATACGTTTTGTCGTGGGATCAGTGCGCGGCCTTGATGAACGTACCGTTCTGGAGCTCCTGCATCGCCTGCATGATCTCTTCGCGCGAGTTCATGACGATGGGCCCGTGCCAGGCTACCGGCTCCTCGATCGGCTTGCCGGACACCAGCAGGAAGCGAATGCCTTCATCGCCCGCCTGCACAGTGACCTCATCGCCGCTGTCGAAGACGACAAGCGTCCGGTTGCCCGACATGTCGCGGATGTTCAGTTCCTCGCCGTCGACTTCCTTCTCCACGCGCACGCCGAACGGCTTGGACGCATCGCGGAATGTCCCGGAGCCGGCGAAGATGTAGGCGAAGGCATTGCGGTATGTATCGACGGGCAGGCGCTTCTTCTTGCCCGGCGGCACGGACACGTCGAGATAGATCGGCTCGGCGGACACGCCGTCGACGGGACCAGCCTTGCCCCAGAAGTCGCCACAGATGACACGGACAGCCGTCCCGTCGTCATCGATGACAACAGGGATATCGGCGGATTTGACATCCTGATAGCGCGGTGCGGTCATTTTCAGGGAGGAGGGCAGGTTGGCCCAGAGCTGAAAACCATGCATGCGCCCGGCAAAATCGCCCTTCGGCATCTCCTGATGCATGATGCCGCTGCCCGCGGTCATCCACTGGATGTCGCCCGCGCCCAGCAGACCGCGATTGCCGAGGCTGTCGCCATGCTCGACGGTGCCGGCCAGAACGTAGGTAATCGTTTCGATGCCGCGATGCGGGTGCCAGGGAAAGCCGCGAATGTATTCCGCGGGGTTATCGTTGCGGAAGTCGTCCATCATCAGGAAGGGGTCCGTCAGCGAAGGGTCGCCGAAACCGAAGACGCGATGCAGCTTCACGCCGGCGCCTTCCATGGTCGGAGTTGCGGTGCTTGTATGCTTTACGGGACGGATCGACATGGCATCCTCTCAAGGTTTCTAACTTGCCGGCGACTATAGCTGTCCCGGCCAAGCGCGCGAAGACCGGCGCCGGCGGAACGCACTGTTCACAAAAGAGCATGCTGCCTTGCGAAAATTGATCGCCCGCGGCGTCGGAAATTTGTCATCTTCCGCTTGCAAGTCGCAACGGCGTTTAGTTCTTATTAACCATCGGATTCGACAATAGTCGTTGCGTTTCAGCATTTTCCCGCCACGGGCCGAGGCGGGTTGCGGAGTGAAAGAGCATGTGTCGCTGGGCAGCCTATCGCGGAACCCCTCTCTATCTCGAAGAGCTGGTGTCGTCGCCCGCGCATTCCCTGATCGAGCAATCGCATTGCGCCACGCGCGCCAAGACCGCGACCAACGGCGACGGCTTCGGCATCGCCTGGTACGGCGACCATCCCGAGCCGGGGCGATATCGCGATACGCTGCCGGCCTGGTCAGACTGCAATCTGAAGAGTCTGGCGCGGCAGATCCGCTCGCCGCTCTTTTTGGCGCATGTGCGCGCCGCCACCGGCGGCGGTACACGGCGCGACAACTGTCACCCTTTCACCTTCGGCAACTGGTCGTTCATGCATAACGGCCAGATCGCGGGTTTCGAACGCCTCCGGCGGTCGATGGAGGCAATGCTCGATGACGAGCTGTTCAATGCCCGCGGCGGCACCACCGATTCCGAGCTGATGTTCCTGCTCGCCTTGCAGTTCGGGCTTCGCCAGACGCCGATGTCGGCCATGGCGGAGATGATAAGGTTTGTCGAAAGCCTCGCCGAAAACATCATCGGATCGGCGTTGGTGCGCTATACGGCCGCCTTCTCGGACGGCAAATCGCTCTATGCGATCCGCTATGCCACCGACCGCAAGGCGCCGACGCTCTACGCCTCGCCGGTCGGCAAGGGATACTGTCTCGTCTCCGAGCCGCTCAATGACGATATCGACGCGTGGGCGGAGATTCCGGATGGCAGTGCCGTGACGCTCGGTGAGACCGGATTGGATATCGCGCCCTTCGGCCCAGAGCCCGCGATAGCAAGGCCGCTGCCCCTCGTCATCCCTGCCTGAGCCGTTCGGCGATCAGCGCCGCAAGCTTTGCGGCAACCTCCTCTTTCGACAGATCCGGCCATTGCTCGATGCCGTCCCTGCTGACGATCTTCACCCTGTTTCGCACGCCGCCCATGATGCCCGTAGCCGGCGAAACGTCGTTCGCGACGATGAGGTCGGCCCCCTTTCGCTCCAGCTTCGCCTTGGCGTTGTTGTCCACATCCTGGGTTTCGGCTGCAAAGCCGATCACCAGCTTCGGCCGCATCGTGTGATGGCCGACCGTCTTCAGGATGTCGGGATTTTCCGTCAGTGCCAGCGTCGGTATGGATTCGCCGGGATGCTTCTTGATCTTCTGGTTTGAGGCGGAGGCGACGCGCCAGTCGGCAACGGCCGCGACCATCACGGCGATATCGGCCGGCAGCGCCGCGAGCACGGCATCGCGCATTTCGTCGGCGCGCTCGACATGCACCACCTTGACGCCGGAAGGATCGGCTATCGTCACCGGACCGGAGACCAGCGTGACCTCGGCGCCAAGCCTTGCGAGTGCAGCAGCGATGGCGTGACCCTGCCGGCCGGAGGAACGGTTCGCTATATAGCGCACCGGATCGATGGGCTCATGGGTCGGTCCCGAGGTTACGATTGCCTTTCGGCCGGCCAGAAGCTTCGGGCGAACATCGAGAATTGCCTCAGCGGCCGCAACGATGTCGAGCGGTTCGGCCATCCGGCCGACGCCGGCCTCCCGGCTTTCCGCCATCTCGCCGGCCATCGGTCCGACAAAGCGAATGCCGTCCTGCTTCAGCGTCTGCAGGTTTCGTTTGGTTGCGGCATGCACCCACATGTGCGGGTTCATCGCCGGCGCCGCCAGAACGGGCTTGTCGGTTGCCAGCAACACCGTCGAGGCGAGATCGTCCGCAAGCCCGGCTGCCATTTTCGCCAGCAGGTCAGCGGTCGCTGGCGCGATCAGCACGAGGTCGCAATCCCGGGCAAGCCTGATATGGCCGACATCCTGCTCGTCCTGGCGTGAGAACAGGTCGGTATAGACATGGTCGGCTGCAAGCGCCCCGACCGCAAGCGGCGTCACGAACTCTTGCGCGCCGTTGGTCATCAGCGGACGAACGGATGCACCACGTTCCCGGAGCCGTCGGATCAGGTCCAGGCTCTTGTAGGCCGCAATGCCGCCGGAGATGATGAGAAGGATGCGTTTGCCGCTGAGAAACATCGCTCTTGTCCGTCGCACATAAGACTGCGCCAGACCCTAAGCCTTTGGCGGATAATAAGCAATCTGCGTCGATCAGGCCGGTTGCCGTTTGCCGACATTGCTGAAGATCGCAATCGCCATGCCGACGCCGGCAAGCTGCAACAGGGAGCCACCCGCTTCCGCCACGGTCGGAAGCCGCTGCTCGAAGACGAAGCCGAAGATCAAGCCGAACACCGTTTCTGCGACGATGAGCTGCGCGGCAAGCGCCAGCGGCAGGCGCCTGGAGGCGATCATCCAGAGAAGCGTCGCCAGCCATGCGCCGGCCAGCCCCATGATCAATGACCACAAGACGAACCGGAGAAGGTCGACGTCCGTGTAGACGAGCGGTGTGTTGATCGAGGTCATGGGAATGAGGACGAGGCTGCCGAGCCCGGCGCCGATGCCCTGGAGACCTGTCCACTGCAGAATGTCGGGAGCATCCGCCGATTGCATGGCCGCCGTGCTCGCAAGGCCGTAGATCACCCACAGAACGAGCCCGATGCACGCGGAACCTATTCCGAGAACGAGCATGCTCCGATCGCCCTCGGGAGCGGCGGCGAAAACCGAGACGTTGACCCAGGCGATGCCGGCGGCGATCAGCGCGAGGGGGGCCACAAGCAGCTGCCAGGCGACCGAACGATCGCGCAAATTGGCGATCAGCGACAACAGCACCGGCATCGTGCCGATCACCAGCGGTGGAATGGCGGCGCCCGCAAAGCGCACCGCGTAGGCGACGCTGACGAAATATCCGACATAGCCGATGCCGCCGAGAAGGAGAGCGGTGATGACAAGTCGCGGCTGGATGCCGCGCGGCCGGAAACGCGGATGTACCATCAGCACGATGCTTGCCAGCGCAAACAGGCCATAGCGCGCCACCGTCAGATCCAGGGTGGTAAAAGGCGCTATGGCGCGAGGCACCACAAACGTCAGCCCCCACAGGGCGCAGGTTGCTATGCCGCAAAGAATGCCGATCAGCATGGGGTTCTCCGGGGAGGCGGGCTCGGGGCGGACGGGAATCGCAGCGGCGACGGGACGCCGGATTCCACTATGCCGTAAGGTCCGGCGGCGCAACCGCCTGGCTGCGACATGGCTGGGGGATATCGACGCTCTTGTCGATCACGGCCCGTTGCGGACGATGATGGCTCCAGGGCGGCATCAAACCGGCGTGACATCGCGATGGTGTTGTGCCATGGACGACAATATGGGGATGATGCGGCGCTTATTGCAGGATAGAGTGTCTGGCAGCGCTATTGCGGTGCTGGTCGCCTGCCTGCTGTTGATCCAGGGCCTCCTCGCAGGCACGGCGCAGGGCGCGGTGGCGGCAACGGCTGCCGATCCCTTCCATGTCATCTGCTCCATGTCCGGGTTCGACCCGCTCGACCATGCCGGCCGTGACACTGCGCCGCTCAAGAAGGGGCCGGAGTGCCCCTGCGCTACGCTTTGCCGCCTGGCTGCGACGGCTGTTCCGGCAATCCTGGTCGAGCAGAGCGGCTTCCTCCACGTTGCTGTCGAAACAGCGTTCGACAGCGTTTTCCCAAAGGCGCTTGCCTCCGCGCCCGTCCTGCGCGGGGTGATCGCTCAACCCCGCGGCCCGCCTCTTCCTGCCTGACGTTGTGTTGCAGCCGACATCGCGAAACCCGCGTGTCGACCCCGATTCTTTCACGTTAGGAAATACTCATGTCCGATCTCACCATCGGTCGCGAGAGCACCGGCGCTGCCGTGCGATCCGTGTCCGACCTCTATCGCGCCGTCTGGCGCTGGCATTTCTATGCAGGCCTGATGGTCCTGCCTTTCATGATCACCCTCGCCGTATCGGGCGCACTTTATCTCTTCAGGGACGAAATCGATTCGGTCGTCTATTCCGAACTGAAGCGCGTCGAGGTTCGGCAAAGCGAGGCAAGCGTTGCGCCGTCCGCCATGGTGGCGGCCGCGCTTGCCGCACATCCGGGAATGGCGATCAAGTTCACCGACCCGGCGTCCGACTCAGGCTCCGCCGAAATTACGGTCAATACCGAGAGCGAAGGCAAGCTTGCCGTCTACGTAGATCCCTATTCCGGCAAGGTGCTTGGTGCGCTTCCCGATCGAGGGACGATCATGTGGACGATCCGCTACCTGCACAGCTTGAAGTATTTCGGCTCGTATGCCCGCGTCCTGATCGAGATTGCCGCCGGCTGGTCGATCCTTCTCGTCGGCACCGGTGTCTATCTCTGGTGGCCGCGCAGACAGACGGGCGGCGTCCTCAGCGTCCGCGGAACGCCGAAGCGCCGTGTCTTCTGGCGCGATACCCACGCTGTCACGGGCATTTTTGTCGGCTTCTTCATCGTCTTCCTCGCAATCACCGGCATGCCGTGGTCCAGCGTGTGGGGAGACAAGGTCAACGAGTGGGCCAACGGCAGCAACTTCGGCTATCCCGCCGGCGTCCGGACCGCCGTACCGATGTCCGACGAACATCTGGGTCATATCGCGAAAACGTCCTGGTCGCTCGAGCAGGCGCGGCTGCCGCAGTCGGCCGTCGATCCGCACGGCGTGGCGCCGATCGGGCTCGACGCCGCCGTCGCCACCTTCGATCGCCTCGGCCTGCATCGCGGCTATGCCGTGGACATCCCCAACACGCCAGCCGGCGTCTACACCGGGTCGGTCTATCCGGACGATCTTTCGCAGCAACGCGTGGTGCATCTGGATCAGTATTCCGGACAGCCGCTCATCGACATGAGCTATGCGGATTACGGCCCGCTCGGCAAATGGCTCGAATGGGGAGTGAACGTCCACATGGGCCAGCAATTCGGGCTGGCGAATCAGCTCGTGCTGCTCGCGGCCTGCATCGCAATCGTCCTGCTTGCCGTCTCGGCAGGTGTCATGTGGTGGAAACGACGCCCGGCCGGATCGCTTGGCGTGCCGCCAATGCCATCCGACAGGCGTGTGTTCAGGGGCCTGCTCGCCATCCTCGTCATCGGCGGGATCGTCTTCCCGCTGGTCGGCCTGTCCCTTGCCGTCATGCTCGCAATGGACTGGGTGTATCTCAGAATGGCAAGGCTGCGATCGATCTGAGGAACGAGGGCGCACAGTCGTTGACTGCGGTCGGCTGGTCGACGCTCACAACGAAAATGGCAAGGCCGCGGAGGAGAGCTGCCGCGGCCTTGCCATGCGTTCTTTGATGGTGTCAGAGGTTGCTCATCCCGCCATCGATGACGAGTTCGCTGCCGACGATGTATGCAGCCTCGTCGGAGGCAAGGAAGACGATGGTCTTGGCGACCTCGCTGGCATCGCCGAAGCGGCCGACCGGGATCTGCGACTGGATCTGGGCGGCCATTGCCTTGGAGTCTGCTTCCGACATGCCGAGCTTGCTGTAGAGCGGCGTTGCGATGGGGCCGGGGCTGACCGCATTGACGCGGATGCCGCGGCCGATGAGTTCGCCGGAAAGCGTTTTTGCCAGTGTCAGCAACGCCCCCTTTGTCAATGCGTAGACGCTGGAATTCGGCATGCCGATATGAGCGTTGATCGAGGTATTGAGCACGATCGAGGTCTGCTTCGAGAAGATCGGTAGAAGCGACTGAATGAGGAAGTACGGCCCCTTCACATTGATCGCGATGGATTTATCGAAGGCGGCTTCGCTCCACTGTTCGAGCGGACCGAACTCGGCGACGCCCGCATTGACGAAGAGAATGTCGAGCTTGCCGAAGGCACTCCCGATCGCTTCGGCCACGGCCTTCTGGCCAACCGCGTTGCCGGCGTCCGCCTGGATCACCAGTGCCTTGTCGCCAAGCTCGGCGCGGGCGGCCTCGACGCTCTTGGCGCTGCTGCCGGTGATCGCGACCCGCGCGCCTTCGGCGATGAATTGGCGCGCGGTTTCGAGGCCGATGCCGCTCGTGCCGCCGGTGATCAGTGCTGTCTTGTTTTGCAGGCGTGCCATTGTCTCTGTTCCATATAGCTGATGTTGGCGATTGCGGTCATCCGCTCGTCGGGCATTGCGTCAGGTGCGGGTGATCGAGGCGCCGCCGTCGACCAGCGATGCTGTTCCGGTGACGAAGCTGGAATCGTCCGAAGCGAGGTAGAGAACCGAGCGGGCGAGTTCATCCGGAGCCGCAACACGCTTCAGCGCATGCAGGTTGGTGATGAAGCTCTGCTTGTCGGACGTGTCGTTCATCTCGCGATACATGTCCGTATCGACCGCGCCAGGCAAGATGGCGTTGACGCGCACTTTCTGCTGGCCGAATTCTGCGGCAAGCGCCTGTGTCAGGCCGATGATGCCTGATTTGCTGGCGGCGTATGCAGCAACACCGGGGAAAGCGAAGCTGTAGCCGACGAAGGTCGACGTGAAGATGACCGAGCCGCCGCCATTCTTTTCCATCTGGCCGATCTGGTGCTTGGCAGCCAGGAACGAGGCCGTGAGGTTGATCGTCAGCGCCTCGGCAAAGCCGGCTTCGGATACGCCGGTGCTCGGGCCCGCTTCACCGAGCGTTCCGGCATTGTTGAAGGCGACGTCGAGCTTGCCGTAGCGTTCCACCGCAGCTGCCACCAATGCCTTGTGATAGGATTCCGAGCGGACGTCGCCGGCAATGGCGACGGCGTCGCCGCCCGATGCCTTGATCTCGTCGACGAGGCTGTCGAGCTCTGCCTGGCGGCGGGCGCCGACGACAACCTTGGCGCCTTCGGCAGCAAAAAGCTTTGCCGTAGCACGGCCGATGCCGGAGCTTGCGCCGGTGACGATTGCGACTTTTCCATTCAAGCGGTTCATTGATTTCGTCTCCGTTGGCGGGTCGGGGTGGCGTTTGCCGTCCCTTTCGATGAGTGGAAGATGGCATTTTCCTTTTGTTCGGATTAGTCTCCAAATCACGGAACTCGAATTCGGAAATACCGAACGATGATCAGGATAGAGGGAATAACGGCCTTCGTGGCCGTCGTGGAATCAGGCTCCGTCAGCGAAGCCGCGCGGCGCCTGCGCCTTTCCAAATCCGTGGTCAGCGAGAGATTGGCCGAACTGGAGCGATCGCTCGGCGGGATACTCCTGCACCGGACGACGCGAAAGCTCACGCTGACCGAGGATGGCACTGCCTTTCTGGAACGCGCGACGCGTATCGTGCAGGAAATCGAGGAGGCCACCGCCGAAATGGCCGTGCGTCGCGGCACGCTGTCCGGACCGCTGCGGATCGCCGCCCCCGTCACCTTCGGTCGCATGCATCTCGGCCCTGCGCTTTATCCGTTTCTCCTGGCGCATCCGGATATCGAACTGGTCCTCGACATCGATGACCGTCGCGTCGACGTCTCCTCCGAGGGCTACGATGCCGTCATCAGGCATGGCCCGATTATCGATTCCCGATTGGTCGCCTGGAAACTCAGCCGAAGCCGCCGGCTGCTGGTTGCCTCGCCCGGCTATCTCGAGCGCCATGGCGTGCCGAAGACGCTGGCCGACCTCGACCGTCACAAGGGCATCTTTTACACCAATCGCGGCGCTGCCGACTGGCGATTCCAGACGCCTGATGGCGCCATCGTCGTGCGCGCCAAGCTTGCCGTCGGCATGAACAATGGCGACATGATCCGCGACGCCGCCGTGGCTGGCCTCGGCGTGGCGCTGCTGCCCGCCTTCATCGCCGGCCCGGCCATCGGCGAACGGCTGCTTGTCGAGATCGATGTCGGCTACAGGCCTGAGGCCGAGTTCATCTATATGGCCCATCCCGAGGGCCGCAATCCGTCCGCCAAGCTGCGGGCCGTGGCCGATCACCTGCGCAAGGCATTCGGCGATCCGCCTTATTGGGACCCTGCCGGCTGAGCCATGCGATCAGATCAGGCTCATCATGTTGGCCGCGACGCGCGAGCGTTGTCCCTTGAGCACGGCGAGCCCGAGACGCGCCACGAGCGGCGGGCCCTCGATAGGTCGATAGGCGACGCCGTCGAGCGCCAGATGCGCGATCGAGGCAGGCACGATCGACACGCCGAGGTCGGCCGCGACAAGGTTCACGACCGATGGAATCTGCGGCGCCTCCTGCGTCACCACGAGTTCGAAGCCGGCATCGCGGCAGCCGCGCACGATGTCGTCGTAGAGGCTGAGACCCACCGTGCGCGGAAACAGGATGAAGGGTTCGCCGGCAAGGGCTGAGAGAGGCACCTTGCTGTGTCTGGCAAGCGGATGGTGGGCAGGAAGCGCGATCAGCATGGGTTCGTCCGCCAGCCGCTTCAGCCTGACGTCCTTTGGATCTTCCAGACCGGGACGGATGAAGGCGACGTCGATCTCCTCCCGCATCAGCTTTTCCATCAGCCAGTTGCTGTTCATTTCGGTCAGCGACAAGCCAACCTCCGGCCACTGTCCGCGAAAACGGCGGATCGTCCCGCTGACCGCCGTATTGAAGGCCGAGGAGGCAGTGAAGCCGAGCGCGAGACGGCCGGTCTCGCCCCGGGTCGCGCGCTGGGCCGCGAGCTTCGCCTTCTCCGCAGATGCCAGCGCTGCGCTGGCTTCCGGCAGAAACGCGGTGCCCGCCTCCGTCAGTTCGGCACCGTGCGGCACACGGTGAAACAGCATCGCACCGATCTCGTTTTCAAGGTCGCGGATCTGTTGGCTGAGCGGCGGCTGGCCGATACCGAGCTTTGCCGCCGCACGCGTGAAGTTTTTCTCGTCCGCCACGGCGAGGAAATAGCGGATATGGCGAAGTTCCATAGGTATCTCCAAAACATATCGACAACGGCAGTTTCATATATTGGACAAATAGCGCTGCCTTGGCTAGATCAAAAGGCGTGAAAGGTTGGTGCCCCATGCCACGCGCCGCAGACAAGCAGCCAGACGCCCTCGAACGCCAGTCCCGCCCCAGTCTCCAGATTGTCCGTACAACCGTGCCGCCCGGGGCCGAATCCGCGGAGGAGCGGTTCCTGGTGCGCGGCACCGCGGCCTACCGGCGCGCCAGCGTCGCACTCTTCCTGTCGGGATTCGCGACCTTCTCCCTGCTCTATTGCGTGCAGCCGCTGATGCCGATCTTTGCCGAGGATTTCGGGGTCAGCCCGGCGGCGAGTTCGCTGTCGCTGTCGTTGTCGACCGGTTTCCTCGCCTTTGCGATCTTCTGTGCCGCAGCGGTTTCCGAGGGCTTCGGACGCCGCAGCCTGATGTTTGCCTCGCTGCTGGGCGCCGCACTCTGCACCGTCGCCTGTGCGCTCGTTCCGAGCTGGCATGCGCTTATGGCCATCCGCGCACTGGAGGGACTGCTCCTCGGCGGCGTGCCGGCCGTCGCCATGGCCTATCTGTCGGAAGAGATCGATCCGCGCGGCCTTGGCGCCTCCATGGGCCTTTACATCGCCGGCAATGCCTTCGGCGGCATGGCAGGCCGCGTCGTGACCGGTACGCTCGCAGAATATTTCTCGTGGCGTCCGGCGCTTGGCGCCATCGGGCTTCTGGGTCTTGCCGCCGCCATCGGCTTTTTCGTCCTTTTGCCCGCGTCGCGCAACTTCACCCCGCGCCGGGGCGTCGATGCCCGCTTCCACCTGAAGGCCTGGCTCGGGCATGTCGGCAATCCCGCCTTGCCGCTGCTCTTCGCCATCGGCTTCCTGGCGATGGGCACTTTCGTCACCGTCTATAACTACATCGGCTTCCGCCTCGTCCAGGCGCCCTACAATCTCAACCAGACCGAACTCGGGCTGATCTTTACCGTCTATCTCTTCGGCATCGCTGCCTCGTGGACCGCCGGCATGCTGGGAGATCGCGTCGGGCACTTCATCGTCCTGCCGGCAGGCATTGCGGTTGCCGCGACAGGCGTCGCCGTCACCTTGTCTTCCTCGCTGCCGCTGATCGTCTTCGGCATCGTGCTTCTGACGTCTGGTTTCTTCATTGCCCACTCGGTCGCAAGCGCACTGGTCGGCCGGCTTGCGCGCGGCACCAAAGGCCACGCCTCGTCGCTCTACCTGCTCGCCTACTACATTGGCTCCAGTGTCGCAGGCTCGGCCGGAGGATACGTCTGGGGGACGGGCGGCTGGAACGCGGTGGTCGTCTTCACGCTGACCATGCTGGCACTGGGCATGATCGCGGCGCTCGCCGTTGCGCGGCTGGCCAGACCTTAGCCGGCCATATCCGGATCGATCAACCAATCCGCTTGCAGGGCGGCCCCGATCAGGTCACGACCCATGCGATATAGAGAAGCGTCAGCGCGATCACCCACAGGGCGAGGCGGCCCGAACGCCCGTGGCGCGCTTCGGACTTGCCGATCGCCTCTGCCGTTTCCGCATCGAAGCGCAGGCCGTGCTCGCTCATATGCACAAGCTGGTGATGGAATTTCTCCGTCTTGGCCGCAATTTCGGGTGCGGCTTCCGCAAGCTTGATCGCAGCCTTGAAGCCATCCTTGATATCGGTGACGATACGCTTCGGGCCGAGATTGTTACGGATCCAGTCGCCGACGACGGGCTCGGATGCCTTCCACATGTTGAAGCGCGGATTGAGGATGCGCGAAACGCCTTCGACCACCACCATCGTTTTTTGCAGCATCACCAGTTCCGGCCGCGTCTCCATGTCGAAGAGTTCGGTCACCTCGAAAAGCAGCGTCAGCAGCTTGCCCATCGAGATGGTCTCCGCCGGCTGCCCGTGGATGGGCTCTCCGATCGCCCGGATGGCCTGCGCGAAGCTCTCGACGTTGTGGTGCCCGGGCACGTAACCGGCCTCGAAATGCACCTCCGCCACGCGGATATAATCCCGCGTGATGAACCCGTAGAGGATCTCGGCGAGGAAGCGGCGTTCCTTCTTGCCGAGCCGGCCGACGATGCCCATGTCGACGGCAACGATCATGCCCTTCGGATCGACGAAAAGATTGCCGGGGTGCATGTCGGCATGGAAGAAGCCATCGCGCAGCGTATGGCGCAGGAACGATTGGATCAGCGTGTCGGCAAGGGTGTTGAGGTCGTGGCCGGCAGCCCGCAGGCCGTCCACGTCGGACATCTTCACGCCGTCGATCCACTCCATGGTTATGACGTCGCGGCCGGTGCGTTCCCAGTCGACCGTCGGTACGCGGAAACCCGGATCCTGCTGGGTGTTTTCGGCAATCTCCGAAAGGGCAGCGGCCTCCAGTCGGAGGTCCATCTCGACCTTGGTCGTCTGCTCCAGCGTCTTCGTCACCTCGACCGGCCGCAGCCGCCGGCTCGACGGCATGAAACGCTCCTGCAGATGGGCGACCAGATACATCGCCTCGATATCGTGCGAGAAGCGCTGACGCACGCCGGGGCGCACCACCTTGACGGCCACTTTCTTCAGGCCGGCGGGCGTTTCCACCTCCGCGGGGTGCACCTGGGCGATGGATGCGGCGGCAATCGGATTGCCGAAGCTCGCATAAAGCTCCTCGACCGGTCGGCCGAGCGAGCCCGCGATGCTCGCCTTGGCTGCTTCCGGTGGGAAGAAGGCCATCCGATCCTGCAGCTGCGAGAGATCGTCCGCGAACTCGACGCCGACGACATCCGGGCGCGTCGCCAGGAACTGGCCGATCTTGACGTAGGAAGGCCCAAGCCGTTCGACAGCCTGGGCGAGCCTGTCGCTGCGCTTCCTGGACCTGGCGCGGTTGCGGGCAAACAGGCCCGCAAACGACTTGGCGGCACTGACGGCCGGCGGCAGGTCTTCGGACGGCAGCGCCGAGACGACGCCTTCGCGCACAAGGATCCAGCCGACCCGTGCGAGCCGGAAATATGCGCCGAGCGTACTCATGCGGCGGCATCCACCGGCTGCGTCAATGAACTAAGCAGCATAGATGGGTCTTCCGTATTCCCGGACGGGAGCACGCTGGAATCCTGCGACAGGCACAGGAACGAGGGAGAAACAATGAGGTCGCCCATTCTTGCTCAGAGCTTCCAGCCGGAGTGGAGCGCCGCAATGCCGCCGGTGTAATTCGTGTAGCTGACGCGCGAGAAGCCGGCATTGCGGATCATATCCGCGAAGTTCGCCTGGTTGGGAAACTTGCGGATGGATTCGACCAGATATTGATAGGGCTCGGCGTCGCCGGTGATCGCCTTGCCGAATTTCGGAATGGCGTTGAACGACCAGCTTTCGTAGACGCGGTCGAGCAGCGGCATGTCGACTTCCGAGAACTCGAGCACCAGCAGCCGCCCGCCGCGCTTCAAGACGCGATAGGCCTCACTGAGGGCCACGTCGATGCGCGGGACGTTGCGGATACCGAAGGCGATCGTATAGGCGTCGAAGCTGTTCGGTTCGAATGGCAGCTCTTCGGCATTTGCCTCGATAAAGGTCAGGTTGTCGGAAAGCTTCTTCTTGGCGGCCCGCTCGGCGCCGACGCCGAGCATAGAGCCGTTGATGTCGAGCACGGTCGCATGCGCCTGCCGGCCGGATGCCTCGATGATGCGGAAGGCGATGTCGCCGGTGCCGCCGGCTACGTCCAGAACCTTGTAGCCGGGCTCCTTGCGCGGGTTGAGCGCCGAGATCATCGCGTCCTTCCAGACCCGGTGCATGCCGACGGACATGACGTCGTTCATGACATCGTAGCGCTTGGCGACCTTGTGGAAGACGTCGTTGACGAGGCCCTGCTTTTCACCGTCCGCCACTTCGCGGAAGCCGTAGGATGTTTCCATGCCGCCTTCGGCGGAGGTACGGCTTTCTGACATCGAACACTCCATTCTCTGAAATCAACACCTTGACCATAGCGAATTGAGGCCGGCGGCGCTATCTGTGTGCGACGGTCCGATCCGCGGCACCTTGGCGCTATAGCGCACATCGTCTGCGGTTGAAACCGGTTAGAGCAATCCCAGCAAAAGTGCGGAGCGGTTTTGCGTCCGGAATGCGTAAAAACAAAAAGATAGAGCGGTTTCGCGTTGCGAGGAGCAGCGGAAATGCTCTTGATACAGATGGGTTGAGATGCCGGAATTACCAGAAGTCGAAACCGTGAGACGCGGGCTTGCCCCGACCATGGAGGGTGCCCGGATCGCCCGGCTCGAACTCAGGCGGAAAGATCTGCGTTTTCCCTTTCCCGAGGCGTTCGAGGCGAAGGCATCCGGCCGCACGATCGTCGCGCTTGGCCGCCGGGCCAAATATCTGCTGATCGATCTGGACGACGGCACCACGATCATTTCCCACCTCGGAATGTCGGGTTCCTTCCGCATCGAGGCAGGGCCGGCCACCGATGTGCCCGGTGACGCGCCGGGCGAGTTCCAATATCCCCGATCGAAGGACACGAAACACGATCACGCCATCTTCCACCTGGAAGGGCCAGCCGGTCCGAGCCGCGTCATCTACAACGACCCGCGGCGTTTCGGCTTCATGGATATTGCCGAGCGGACCGCGCTCGACGTCAATCCGTTCCTCTTCGGTCTCGGGCCGGAACCGACCGGCAATGCGCTGAGCGCCGCCTATCTCGCCGAGCGGTTCGCCGGCAAGGCGCAGCCGCTGAAGAGCGCCCTGCTCGACCAGAAGAATATCGCCGGTCTCGGCAACATATATGTCTGCGAGGCACTGTGGCGCTCGCACCTGCGCCCGATGCGTGCCGCCGCCACTCTCGTGACGAAGGCAGGCAGGCCGAACCGGCAGATGGAACTGCTGGTCGCCTCGATCCGAGATGTGATTGCAGACGCCATCAGGGCAGGAGGATCGTCGTTGCGCGATCACATCCAGACGGACGGTTCGCTCGGCTATTTCCAGCATTCCTTCTCGGTCTATGATCGCGAAAGTCTACCTTGCCGCACGCCGGCCTGCGGCGGTACGGTCGCCCGTATCGTCCAGGCGGGGCGCTCGACCTTCTACTGCCCCGCATGCCAGAAATAGCGAGCCGACTGGGAGGAAACATCCATGGCCTATGAAACGCTGATCGTCGAAACCCGCGGCGCTGTCGGGCTCATCACGCTGAACCGCCCGCAGGCGCTCAATGCCCTGAATTCAACGGTGCTGAACGAACTGCTGCAGGCGCATGCGGATTTTGAGGCGGACGACGCCATTGGTGCGATCGTGCTGACCGGCTCCGAGCGCGCCTTTGCCGCCGGCGCCGACATCAAGGAAATGCAGCCGCTGCTATTCGCCGAGGTCTATGGCCGCGATCTCCTGGCCGGGTGGGACGACGTCGCCAAGGTTCGCAAGCCGGTGATTGCCGCTGTCAGCGGTTTTGCCCTCGGCGGCGGCTGCGAACTTGCCATGATGTGCGATTTCATCATTGCCTCGGAGACGGCCAAGTTCGGCCAGCCCGAGATTACCCTCGGCGTCATCCCCGGTATGGGCGGATCGCAGAGGCTGACACGGGCCGTCGGCAAGTCGAAGGCGATGGACCTGATCCTGACCGGCCGGATGATGGATGCAGCGGAAGCCGAGCGCGCGGGACTCGTTTCGCGTGTGGTCGCACCTGATCGGCTTCTCGATGAAGCCTTGGAAGCTGCGGCCAAAATCGCATCGCTGTCGCGTCCTTCGGTGCTGATGGCCAAGGAAGCCGTCAACAGGGCCCTGGAAACGACGCTGGAAGAGGGCCTGCGTTTCGAGCGCCGGCTTTTCCAAAGCCTCTTCTCCACCGAGGATCAGAAGGAGGGAATGACAGCCTTCATTGAAAAGCGTAAACCCGCCTTCAAGAACCGCTGATCCCTGCAGCAGCGGTGGCTTTTCCTTGAAAATGCGCGTTGACGCCGCTCGGCTTTAGGGTTATATGCCCGCCCAAGGTTCGGGAAGCCACTCCGGTTTTCCGATTATGCTCCCGCATTGCTGTATGAAGTGGCCGCAGGGCCCGCGGCGATAGCGGAGTTTGTTCGAATTCTTGAGAGAGGCATCCATGGCCAATACAACTTCGGCGAAAAAAGCGACCCGCAAGATCGCCCGCCGTACCGACGTCAACAAGGCTCGTCGCTCGCGCGTTCGCACTTTCGTTCGCCAGGTCGAAGAGGCAATCGCATCCGGTGATGCTGCCAAGGCAAAGGAAGCTTTCCTCGCCGCGCAGCCGGAACTGGCTCGCGCCGCAAGCAAGGGCGTTCTTCACTCCAACACAGCTTCCCGCAAGGTTTCGCGTCTGGCAGCTCGTGTGAAGGCTCTTTCGGTCGCTGCGACCGCATAATCCTTCCTTAATAAACCCATCATTATGATTAGCCCGGCAACTTTGTCGGGCTTTTTCGATTCCACCGTACGGTTGTCCCGATGGTTAATTCCATGACTCCTTCATGTCGGACGGATGACACAAAAAAGACAGAAAAAACAACGGCTTGCGTCAGGATGCTTTCAGCTTTCACGACTCGCACCTTCCGTTGCGGGGTCTGAAACGAGTCAAGAAGCTTTTTTCTTTTTTTCTTTTTATGCGTGTCAAAATTGCCAGTCCGGGGAATCTCCTTGATTCAAAAGCGATTCTTTTTTGACAGGGGTGTGACGCCCTAAAGGTGCTCCCAGAGTCAACGGGGCCATCTTAATTTTGCGTAAAATTCATCGTTGATCTCCGCACCTGATCCTGCCTAAATGCCGGTCAACAAGGGGCTCGGACATCACCTGTTTAAGGCTTGGTCTGAAACTGCCACGTCGGCAGGCTGATTGCTTTGTGTCTTTTGTTACGGAGAGCTTTGGCCTCCGGATTCTCACGCACTGGTGCAGTTTGGACCGCGGCTGTGGCTGCCGCGGAACGGGATGTCTTGTGCGTTTTCAGACGGCTTTGCGTTTTGCGTGAGGCCCAAGAAGAAGGGAAATCATACGCAGGCTGCTGGCGACCGTAAGGATGAGGGACGGGAACCGGCAGGGAGGTGAAGGCGGACGCCGTATGATGCGAGCGCTGCCGCCCTCCTGATAGTCGTCTCGTGTTTTGAGGCAGGCGTTTGAGTGAACCGGCTGGTGGGTGGCGCATGAGGGCGCCATTTTCTGGCCACAGCGGGGAAATAATCGGGCGACGGCAAAAGCCGCCCGGTGGAATTGGAAGGCGGCAATATGCACATGAATTCAATGGCGGTGGATGTTTTGGACAACAGTGACAGGACATCTCTGGCGTTTGGCTCTATTTGCCCAGAAGCGGCGGGGGAAAAGGGAGACATGAAGAATGGCATACTTTTCGAGCGCGTTAGCGCACGCCTGAAGGCGCAAGTCGGTCCGGACGTCTACGCAAGCTGGTTTGCCCGGCTGAAGCTTCATTCGGTCTCCAAGAGTGTCGTGCGGCTCACCGTGCCGACGACGTTTCTGAAATCCTGGATCAACAATCGATACCTCGACATGATCACCGGCATCTTTCAGGCCGAGGATGCTGAAATTCTCAAGGTCGAGATCCTGGTCCGCACCGCAACACGCGCTGCCAAGCCAGCAGAAGAGACAGTCGCCCAAGAGCCGGCATCGCTGGTGTCGCAGGTGCGCCGTCCGGTCGCCCAACAGGCAGGTCATATCGCACAGCAGACGGTTTCGGCTGCTGCCGCAACCCGTCCGGCAACGGCAGGCTGGGGACAGCCTCTGTTCGGCTCTCCACTCGATAATCGCTTCACCTTCGATACATTCGTCGAGGGAAGCTCCAACCGCGTTGCGCTTGCAGCGGCAAAGACGATTGCCGAGGCAGGCCAGGGCGCAGTACGCTTCAATCCGCTCTTCGTTCATTCGACCGTCGGTCTCGGGAAGACGCATCTGCTGCAGGCAATTGCCAATGCGGCTGTGCAGAACCCGCGTGCTTTGCGTGTCGTCTATTTGACGGCGGAATATTTCATGTGGCGTTTCGCGACTGCGATCCGCGACAACGACGCCCTGACGTTGAAGGACTCGCTTCGCAACATCGACCTCCTGATCATCGATGACATGCAGTTCCTGCAGGGCAAGATGATCCAGCACGAGTTCTGCCATCTCCTGAACATGCTGCTCGACAGCGCCAAGCAGGTCGTGGTTGCGGCCGACCGCGCGCCGTGGGAGCTGGAATCGCTCGATCCCCGCGTCCGTTCGCGTCTGCAGGGTGGCGTTGCGATTGAACTCGACGGCCCGGACTACGAGATGCGTCTCGAAATCCTCAAGCGCCGTCTTGCTGTCGCTCGGACCGAGGATCCCTCGTTGGAAATCTCGACCGAGCTCCTGAACCACGTCGCTCGCAGCATCACGGCAAGTGGCCGCGAACTGGAAGGTGCTTTCAACCAGCTGCTTTTCCGCCGCTCCTTCGAGCCGAACCTGTCGATCGAGCGAGTGGACGAACTGCTCGCCCATCTCGTGGGATCAGGTGAGCCGCGCCGCGTGCGCATCGAAGACATCCAGCGTATCGTTGCGAGGCACTACAACGTCTCGCGCCAGGAGCTGGTGTCGAACCGCCGTACGCGCGTCATCGTCAAGCCGCGCCAGATCGCCATGTATCTCGCAAAGACGCTGACGCCGCGCTCCTTCCCGGAAATCGGCCGCCGTTTCGGCGGACGCGATCATACGACCGTCCTGCACGCCGTGCGCAAGATAGAGGAGCTGATTTCGGGCGACACCAAGCTCTCGCATGAGATCGAGCTGCTGAAGCGCCTGATCAACGAATAGTCTGCAACGTTCGCAGAATTCAGCGGCCGGAAGCAATTCCGGCCGTTTTCCGTTATGGACCCTCGCGCTGCGGGGTCGAAATGCTCAGTGTTGGTTTCGCTGGCTCGGCAGCGCGCAACGCTTGCCGCAGCCTGGCACTCCCGGAAGCATGTAGCGAAGGCAGCAGATCTTGCGCCGGGCGACGCGTTCGCCGTCTTCATCGACCTGCTGCAGGCAGCCGCAGAATGGGTTGACGCCGCCATCCGGCAGGCAGCCGCGGACGAAGAGCGGCAGGTCGGCCGCCGCTGCCCCCGCTTCTCCATCGGCCAGCCGGAGCGCGTAGTCGATGTAGACGGCGGCATTGTTCCAGCAGAGCTTGGCCGAAATACCGCAAGCCTTCAGCCGTGCGACGGCGTGGTCGAGATGCGCTTCGAGCATTGGCCCGATCGCTTCGAAACCGTCCGAGCCGATATCGTCCTCGATGCGTCCCGCATGCGGTACGCCGAAGGCGCACGGCAGGCCATTTTCCGAGAGGGCAATGGTCATCTCGGAAAACGCCACAGGCAGCGCGTGCGCGGCAAGCCGGCGGGCGAGAAGATAGGGAATGATCAGACACGAGAAGTAGTAGAGAGACCACATGGAGACGACGGCACGCCGGTCGCTGCCGCCTGTGGCTTCCGCATAGCGATCGATTGCTCGGTGAAACCCGCCATTGCTGAAGAAGTCGGTCAAAGAAACGCCGGTCGCGAGGTCCGTCGCCAGCATCATCCTCTCCCGGCACCAGGCGTGCTCGCCGACAAATGCAGGCGACAGACGGTTTTGAAGCCGGTCGCACCGATCGATCTCCTGACGCTGGGTGCTTGCCATGCGGTTACCCGACGTCCTTGCCGGTCGACGCTCCCGCCGCCGCGGCAGCCGTCTGGAGAAGGATCGCAGCGGTACTCGTCGGTGCGGATGCGCCGAGAGCCCTGGTTTCGAGGGTGCGGATGCTCATCAAACTAGGGGGTCCCCCGCATGCTTACATCAGAAGTTTGATGAGTCTAATAATCAACAAAATGCCCGAGGAAAACAAATATTGAATACCACACTCCACTTTTATTGAGGTCCATCGGCCACGACGGGGTTCAGTCCCTGGCCTGAGACAGCAGCCAGCGGCGGAACGCAGCAGTCGCGGGCCGCTCCAGCGCAGGGCCGGGGTAGACGAGGTGAAAGGCGAGACGGCTTGCGACGCCCAGCGGGAAGGGCGCGATGACGGCACCCTCCTGAAGTTCATTCGCCAGGAACGATCGGCGCATCAGGGCGAAGCCCAGGCCGGCTTTCATCGCCTCATAGGCGCCGTTGCCGTGCATGAAGATCGGTCCGCGCGAAGCGTCCACCTTCGTTGCACCGGCAGCTTCCAGCCAGAGCTGCCAATCATGCCGGTAGACATCGTGGATGAGCTGGAAGTCTGCGAGTGCGTCCGGCAACGGCGTGTCGCCAAGTGCGCTGGCAAGTTTCGGTATGCAGACGGGCACGAGTTCGTCGTCCACGAGACGTTCGCTTACCAGTCCGTCATAACCACCGAGCCCATGCCGGATGGCCAGGTCGATACCGTCGCGCTGAAAGTCCAGGACACGATGCGAGGCGCTGATGCGAACATCGATCTCGGGGTGGATCGCCTCGAAGCGGCTCAGGCGCGGCACGAGCCAGTATGTTGCAAAGCCCGCGGTGCAGGTAACATTCAACACCGCGCCGCGCGCGCGCGCGGCAATCGCGGCGGTCGCTTCCCGGACCAGACGGAATGCGGCCCTCAGTGTCGTAAAATAGTCGGCGCCTTCGACTGTCAATGCCAGCGCACGGGTCTTGCGCTCGAACAGCTTCACCCCGAGCGCCGCCTCGAGATCGCGGATCTGAAGGCTGACCGCTCCTGGCGTCACGCTGAGCTCCTTGGCCGCCAGCGTCATGCTGAGATGTCGGGCCGCCGCTTCGAAGGCGCGCAGCGCGGAGAGAGATGGAAGATAATCGCTCATGATTTAGCTCAACTAAAGCATATGTCGAGAAAGACTCGTTTGCCGAGACCAGCTTATCGAAATAATATCAGTATGAAAGCGATCCTAAAAGAGGTTCGTGAATGGCGATGCAGCGAGAATAATTCGGCATTTTGCGCTAAGCGCGGCGCGCAACAATCGGGTGGCGCCGTCCGCTGCCGTGACGTAAGCCGTTCGCGGGTTCAACAGGGAGAAGGTCATGCAGCAGAAACAGATGGGTCTTGCCGAGTGGGGAATGTTGCTGGTGCTCTCCCTGCTGTGGGGCGGTTCGTTCCTGTTCAACGGCATTCTGGTGAAGAGCCTGCCGCCGTTCACGATCGTGACGGGAAGGGTGTTGATCGCGGCGATCGCCCTCAATGTCATCGTCCGCGCGACGGGCCACGTCATGCCGCGCGACGGCAAGTCCTGGGCCGCCTTTTTCGGCATGGGTATCCTCAACAACATGATCCCCTTCTGCCTGATCGTTTGGGGCCAGACGCATATTGCCAGCGGCCTGGCGTCCATCCTCAACGCCACGACGCCGCTCTTCGCCGTCGTCGTTGCACATCTCCTGACGGCGGATGAGAAGATGACCGGCAACCGCCTGCTCGGTGTGCTCGTGGGCTTTGCCGGCGTGGCCTACATGATCGGTTTCGATGCCCTGCGGGATCTGGGGGCCAACGTTCTGGCACAGCTCGCCGTGCTGGGCGCTGCGCTTTCCTACTCCTTTGCCGGCATCTTCGGTCGCCGCTTCCGCCAGATGGGGATGGCGCCACTCATTCCCGCAGCAGGGCAGGTCACTGCGTCCACAATCCTGATGCTGCCGGTCGCCCTGCTGATCGATCGCCCATGGACACTGGCGGCACCCTCTGCCGAAACCTGGATGGCGCTGCTCGGTCTCGCGTTGCTCTCCACGGCGATTGCCTACGTCCTGTTCTTCCGCATCCTGGCGACGGCTGGCGCGACGAACCTGATGCTCGTCACCTTCCTGATCCCCGTCAGTGCCATCCTGCTCGGCGCCGCCGTTCTCGGCGAGCAGTTGCAGGTCAAGCATCTGATAGGCATGGCGATGATCGCGATCGGCCTTGCGGCCATCGATGGGCGTCTGTTCTCCCTAGGGAAAAAGCGAATCGCCTGATCTAGAGCAATTTCACCGAAGGTGCGCGGCGGACAAAGAAACGCGAAATTGATCTAGCAGGCGAGATCGGCAACCACGGAATCGAGGACCAGCATGCCGGAAGGCGTGCAGCGAAGCCGGGAATTGCCGATCCGCTCGATGAAGCCATGCTCCAGCAGGAACTCCTCACGCTTCGGGTCGGGATCACGGCCCGAAAGCTGCTGCCAGCGGGCAAGATCCACTCCCTCCGTCAGCCGAAGCCCCATCAGCAGCAGTTCGTCGGCCTGTTCGTCATAGCCGAGCTGTTCCTGGTCCAGAACGCCGTGGCCGTCCCGTTCCACAAGATCCAGCCAGGTCTCCGGCTTGCGTTCAGTCGCCGTTGCGATCTTCGCGGATCCGCGTGTCAGCCGTCCATGTGCGCCGGGACCGATGCCGGCATAGTCGCCATAGCGCCAGTAGGTGAGATTGTGACGGCTCTCGGCGCCCGGGCGGGCGTGGTTGGACACTTCGTAGGCCGGCATGCCCGCGCTGGCGGTGATCTCCTGGGTAGCCTCGTAGAGCAGCGCCGATTGGTCGTCATCCGGCACGATCAGCTTGCCCGCCTTGTGCAGGCCGAAGAAGGGCGTGCCCTCCTCGATCGTCAGCTGGTAGAGCGACAGGTGGTCGACGGCGTAGGAGATCGCTTCCCTAAGCTCGCGCTCCCATTCCCCCACAGTCTGGTTCGGGCGGGCGTAGATCAGGTCGAAGGACATGCGCGGGAAGATGTCCCGCGCAAGCCTGATTGCCTTCAGCGCATCGGCGACATCGTGCAGGCGCCCCAGAAATTTCAGGTCGCGGTCGTTCAGCGCCTGTACGCCGAGCGAGACCCGGTTGACGCCGGCGGCGCGATAGCCGCGGAAGCGCTCCGCCTCGACGCTGGAAGGGTTCGCCTCCATGGTGATCTCGATGCCATCGGGCATGTGCCAATGCTTGGCAACGCCGTCGAGGATGGCGGAGACGGTAGACGGGTTCATCAGGGACGGTGTTCCGCCACCGAGGAAGACGCTGGTTACCGTCTTCGGTCCGCTCAGTTGCCGCATGCTCGCCATTTCCTTCAGGAAGGCGGCAGTGAAGCGCTCCTGGTCGACGGGCTGATGGCGGACATGGCTGTTGAAGTCGCAATAGGGGCACTTGGCCGCACAGAACGGCCAATGCACGTAGACCCCGAAACCGGGCTCTCCGGTATCGGGCAGTAGAACGGCATCGCGCGTCAGGTTAGGCTGTTCCAAAGTGTCCACGATCGGTCTTATGCTTCCAGGCAGGTTTCGACGAAAATCTTGAAGGCGCGCGCGCGGTGCGATAGCGCCTGGGCGTCGCCAGGCTTCCAGCCGTGCTTCTGCTCTGCACTCATCTCCCCGAAAGTAGTCTCATAGCCCTCGGGTTGAAAGACCGGATCGTAACCGAAGCCCTGGCTTCCGCGCGGCGGCCAGACGACGGTACCGTCGACTTCGCCTCGGAAGAGTTCCGTATGTCCGTCCGGCCAGGCGAGGCAGAGCACGCTGACGAACCGCGAGGTACGCTGTCGCGGCTCGCTTGCGCCGGCCTTCTCCAACGCCCGCTCGACCTTGTCCATCGCCATGGCGAAATCGCGCGTGCCGTCGGGGGTCTCGGCCCAGTTGGCCGTATAGACGCCCGGATCGCCCCCCAGGGCATCGATGACAAGCCCGGAGTCGTCCGAAAGCGCCGGCAGGCCGGAAGCCTCCGCCGAAGCGAGCGCCTTGATGGTGGCGTTTTCCTCGAAGGTGGTTCCCGTCTCGTCGGGCTCGACGAAATTCAGCTCGGCGGCCGACTTGGCGGTAAAGCCGAAGGGACCGATCAGATCCTGGATTTCCTTGATCTTGCCGGCATTGTGGCTGGCGACGACGATGGTCTTGGTCTCAAGCTTGCGCATTGGCTGTCCTATTCAATGCCCCAGATCCTGGCTTCGGCGCATTCCAGGCTGTTGCCGGCCGGATCGCGAAAATAGATCGACCGGCCGCCCTGCGGCCAGCTTACCTCGGATTCGATCTCGACCTTTGCCGCCTGGAGCTTTCGGGCAACCACGTCGAGGTTCTCGGGCGACACACGAAAACAGGCATGGCCTGCACCCGTCGTGCCGTGCGGAGGAACCTGCAGCGCCTGCGGTTGCGGTGGCTTCGTGGTTTCATGCGGATTGAAGATCAGCAGGACGCCTGGGCCGCAGCGGAAGAAGACATGCCGGTTTGCCGCCCGCGTGATCTTTGCAAGCCCGAGAACGCCTTCATAGAAAGCCTCGGCCTTGTCGAGATCGTCCGCATAGAGCGCCGTTTCCAGCATGCCTTCCAGCATGTCGTCCATCAGGCGACGGCCTGCTTCTGCATTTCCACCAGTTCGGCAATGCCGGTCTTCGCAAGCCCCATCAGGGAGGCGAATTCCTCGTCGGTGAAGGGCGCGCCTTCCGCGGTGCCCTGGATTTCCACGATGCCGCCGCGACCCGTCATGACGAAGTTGGCGTCCGTTTCGGCCGAGGAGTCCTCGATATAGTCGAGGTCGATCACCGGCTGGCTGGCGAAGATGCCGCACGAGATGGCTGCGATGTGATCCTTCAGGACGCGCTCGACCTTGATCATGTTGCGGCTCTCCATCCACTTCAGGCAATCGTAGAGCGCGATCCAGGCACCGGTGATCGAGGCGGTGCGGGTACCGCCATCGGCCTGGATGACATCGCAGTCGAGCGTGATCTGGCGCTCGCCGAGTTCCTTGAGGTCGACGACGGCGCGGAGCGACCGGCCGATCAGCCGCTGAATCTCCTGCGTGCGGCCGCCCTGCTTGCCGGCGGCGGCCTCGCGCTTCATG
Source organism: Rhizobium sp. Root1203 (assembly GCF_001424945.1). Lineage (GTDB taxonomy): Bacteria > Pseudomonadota > Alphaproteobacteria > Rhizobiales > Rhizobiaceae > Rhizobium. Next base: position 66,457 of record NZ_LMCW01000069.1, on the reverse strand, counting down.
CGCTCGCCCGTGGCGCGCGGCAGCATGCCGTACTCGGCGGTGACCCAGCCCTTGCCGGTGTTGCGCAGCCACGGCGGCGTCTTTTCTTCAAGGCTCGCCGTGCAAAGCACATGCGTATCGCCGAACTTCACCAGACAGGAGCCTTCCGCATGCTTGGAAAAATTGCGCTCGAAGGAAACCTTGCGCATCTGGTCGGTTTTTCTGCCTGAAGGCCGCATTCTATTCTCCTGGGGCATGGCGCCGAACACGGGAAGCGCGTCCGGCAACACCATGCGTGCTCAATGTTGTTGACCGCTTCTACGATTGGCTGCGTTCATTTGCAATTTCCCTTTTGCCACGGCGGGGAGATTGGCTATATTTTGCCGGATCGTCATTAGCACAGGTGCGCAAGACTTAATGGAATTCAGGTCGACGTCGATTTCGGATGCCGTGGCTGCGCTGGATGAACGCTCGAAGGAAATCTTTCGCCGCATCGTCGAAGGCTATCTGGAGACCGGCGAACCGCTCGGCTCCCGCAATCTGTCGCGCATTCTCCCCATGTCGCTGTCCCCGGCGTCCGTGCGCAACGTGATGAGCGATCTGGAAGAACTCGGTCTCATCTATTCGCCGCATGTCAGTGCCGGCCGGCTGCCGACACAGATCGGTCTGCGCTTCTTCGTGGACGCCTTCATGCAGGTCGGCGATCTTTCGGCCGAGGACCGGGCAAACATAGATCGCCAGGTGCGCGCCGAAAACCGCGACAATCCGATGGAACTGATGATGAACGAGGCAAGCCGGATGCTGTCGGGCATCTCGCGCGGTGCCGGCCTCGTCATTACCGCCAAGAGCGATCCCGTGCTGAAGCACGTCGAGTTCATCCGCCTGGAGCCGACCAAGGCGCTGGCCGTCCTCGTCGGCGATCACGATCAGGTGGAGAACCGCATCATCGAGCTGCCGGCCGGCGTCACATCCTCGCAGCTGACGGAGGCCGCGAATTTTCTCAACGCGCACATGAGCGGCCAGACCCTGCCGGAGCTGCGCAACCAGCTCGGCCGCCTGAAGGAAAACGTTCGCCACGAACTCGATGCGCTGTCGCGGGATCTTGTCGAGCGCGGCATTGCGGTGTGGTCCGGGAGTGCCGACGAAGGCAAGCCCGCGCAGCTTATCATTCGCGGTCGCGCCAACCTGCTCGAGGGGCTTGCCGGTGCGGACGATCTGGATCGCCTGCGCATGCTGTTCGATGACCTGGAGAAGAAGGACAGCCTGATCGAGCTGTTGAACCTGGCCGAAAGCGGCTCCGGCGTCCGCATCTTCATAGGGTCGGAAAACAAGCTCTTCTCGTTGTCTGGCTCGTCTTTGATCGTCGCTCCTTACCGCGACGAAGACGACCGGATCGTCGGTGCCGTCGGCGTCATCGGGCCGACGCGCCTGAATTATTCCCGTATCGTGCCGATGGTCGACTATACCGCGCAGCTGATGTCGAGGCTGTCGCGCCCCGCGAAGTGAAGCCGCCGAACGCTACTCGGGCAACAGGTCGCCGGAGCCGCCCATCTCCGCGGGCATGTCCTTGTATTTCGGCAGCCCATCCTTGAGAGGGAGCACCGTCTCCGCATAGTTGACATGCAGCGACGGCTGATAGCGAAGACTTGGGATAATCGCGGCATAGACGTCCGTCACGCCCCATAGGGGGTGCTCGGTATAGAGATGACCGCCGCAGAGCTCACAGAACTTGCGGACACTCGTATCCGTTTTCTGATAGCCCTCGACATGTTCCCCGCCCTTTGTGACGCGCACGCTTTGCGGAGGCCACAGAGTGAAGGCGTTGACAGGACCGGCCGACCACTGTCTGCAGGACGAGCAATGACAATAGCCCATAGCTACGGGCTCGCCGGATGCGGTGATTTCGACGGCGCCGCAAAAGCACTTGCCGGCATAGCTCGCCTGGTCGGCCATCGTGGTATCTCCCTGACTGTTCGGGATGAATTCGCCATATATTAGGAGTCTTGAAAGTAGAGGACTTTGTCGTGGCGAAGTCAAGCCGCAGTCGTCGTGCTGGCACACCCGACGCCCGGCCGATACCTGCAATTCATAGCTTCTTCGTCACGCAGACTTGATTTTTGGCGGTCAAAGTTCGATATCGGGCTCATCCAAAAGACACCAATCACCGGAGAACGTCATGACCGACGAGACGACGAAGAACGGACCTGACGCAGCCGCGGCTGAAGCTGCAGCGGATACTGCGGCAGACGTCGAGAACGAAGCAGCAGCCGAGGCCGCGCAGCAGCCCGATCCGCTGGAGCTGCTGAAGGCAGAAAACGCCGAGCTGCGCGATCGCTATCTGCGCCTTGCCGCCGACATGGACAACCTGCGCCGTCGCACCGAGCGCGAAGTCAAGGACGCCAAGTCCTATTCGGTCGCCGGCTTTGCCCGCGACATGCTCGCCGTTTCGGACAATCTCCGCCGCGCCATCGATGCCATTCCCGATGATGTCCGGGCGTCTGCGGATGCGGGGCTTGCCACGTTGATCGAGGGCGTTGAGATGACCGAACGCTCGATGCTGTCCGCTCTCGAGCGCCACGGTGTTCGCAAGCTGGAGCCGGTCGGCCAGAAGTTCGATCCGAACTTCCACCAGGCCATGTTCGAGGTTCCGAACCCCGACGTGCCGAACAACACGGTCGTTCAGGTCGTGCAGGCGGGCTTCACGATCGGCGAGCGGGTTCTGCGCCCTGCCATGGTCGGCGTTGCCAAGGGTGGCCCGAAGATCGTCGAAACCGAAACCAATTCCATTTTCGACCAGAAGGACGCCTGATTTCTCAGGCGTCTTCCGGGACGGTTGTCAGATGCGGGCGAAGCGCTCGATCAGCAGATCGAAGAAGCCGTCCGCATCGACGTCGCGCATGACCTTCGCATTGCGCTTGCGATCGGTCACATGCCACCAGTCGACGACGGTCATGCCGACCGTCAGTTCCGACGTCACTTCGATCTCGACATTGCAGTCCCGTCCCTCGAACAGTTCGGGTTTCAGCAGATAGGCGACCACCGTCGGATCGTGCAGCGGGCCGCCGTCGGATCCGTACTTCTCGATATCGAAGCGTTCGAAGAATTCCAGCATCTCCGCCATCGCAATGGCCGGGCGCGTGCCCAGATCCGCCATGCGTTTGACGCGGTCCTTGCGGGTGAGGAGCTTGTGAGTCACGTCGAGCGGCATCATCACGATCGGCACGCCTGAGCGGAAGACGATGTCGGCCGCCTCGGGATCGACGTAGATGTTGAATTCGGCCGCCGGGGTGATGTTGCCGCCTTCGAAGAAGCCGCCGCCCATCATCACCAATTCACGGATGCGGGCAATGATGTCAGGTGCCTTCTGGAAGGCGATGCCGATGTTTGTCAGCGGCCCGAGCGTGCAGAGCGTCACGGTGCCTGCCGGCTCGCTGCGCAGCGTCTCGATGATGAAATCGACGGAGTGCTGCGGTTGGAGGGGCATGACAGGCTCGGGCAGGACAGGGCCGTCGAGGCCGGTTTTGCCATGCACATGCTCCGCAGTCACCAGCTTGCGGGCGATGGGCTTGTCGGCGCCGGCGAAGACCTTGGTTTCGGCCTTGTCGCAGAGTTCGCAAACGATGCGGGCGTTGCGGCTGGTGTAGGAGAGAGGCACGTTGCCGGCGACGGTGGTGATGCCGAGCACCTCCAGTTCCGCCGGGCTGCCGAATGCCAGCATGATTGCGGCAGCGTCGTCCTGGCCGGGGTCGGTGTCGATAATGATCTTTCTCGGGTCTGCCATTCCGCTGTTCCATCCTCGTGGTGCGCGACGTCGTGGCATGCACCGTTTTGTTCACAATCCCGTCGCAAATCGGCACAGCCGGCTCGGGCATGTTTTGATGCGAGGCGGCGCCATTTTTGTCAAGGCAGGCGGTGTGATGCGATCGAAGCCGTGCGCCTTGCGCGGGGCTTTCTAAATTCCCATATTGTCGTCAACCGGATGCTGCAATTCAGGTCCGGCAAGGTCGCTTGTATCGAGGACTTGGAAAACGATGAGCCGCATTACGCCTTTCGCCAGCCCGCTTCTTCTGGGCTTCGACGCCATGGAAAAGACCCTCGAGCGGATTTCCAAGGCGAGCGACGGATATCCGCCCTACAATATCGAGCGCGTCGCTCCCGACAGCCTTTCGGGAGATCCTGAACGGCTGCGGATTACGCTGGCGGTCGCCGGCTTCGGCGAAGACGAACTCGACGTCTCGATCGAAGAGAACCAGTTGGTCATCCGTGGCCGGCAGGTCGACCCGGGCGACCGTGAATATCTCTATCGCGGGATCGCCGCACGGCAGTTCCAGCGAACATTTGTTCTGGCCGACGGAATGCAGGTCCTTGGCGCCGGATTGAAAAACGGATTGCTGTCCGTCGATCTCATTCGGCCCGAGCCGGCTCGTATGGTGAAGAAAATTAACATTTCGGTCTCACAGTAGGACAACAGCTCACGTTGAGCCGTTGGTCCCTTCTCTCGGAGGTACAGGAAATGTTGATGAAAGAAGCCAATTCTCACCTGACAAAAACCGAACTTGCCGGCATCGGCAACGGCGAGGTTGCGTACATCAGGAAAATACGGTCCGAAGAAGTATCCAAGTGCTTCCCTGAAGCACCGGATATCGATCCGAGCGTCGATCTCTGGGCGCTGTTCGGCGCCGACGGTACGCCGATCCTCTTGACCGACAATCGTTCCAGCACCTTCTTCAAGGCTGCCGAGGACGAATTGAAGACGGTGAGCCTGCATTAGAGCAGGCACGCCTCGACAGCTCCCTTGATCCCGGATGATGACCGGTTGCCCTGGCTTGGGCGACCGCATGCTGTCGTGGAGCGGAGGGAGGGTTCCGCCCCGATCTCGCCTGATCCCAGGCTGTCGAGATGTCCTAGATGCGCTCGAACGTCAGATAGGCCGAGGATCGTCCCTCGCGCCGGGCTTTCGCCTCGTAGCGCGTGCTCGGCCAGCCCTCGTAAGGCGTCAGCCAATCGGCCGCGTTGGTCGCCATCCAATCGAAGCCACCATGATCCCGACACTTGAGAAGCGTCCAGTTGACGTAGGTGTCGATGTCGGACGCGAAGCAGAACAGGCCGCCGGGCTTCAGGACGCGATGGAAGCGATCGAGGTTGGTCTTTGAAACGAAGCGACGCTTCCAGTGCTTCCGCTTGGGCCAGGGATCGGGATAGAGAAGGTCGATCTGGTCGATCGATCCATCCGGCAGCCAGTCCAGCAATTGCGTCGCATCGTCGTTGTAGACACGAATATTCTTCGCCCCGGCGTTGTCGACGCTCGAGAGCAGCTTCTGCATGGAGTTGACGAAGGGCTCGACGCCGATGAAGCCGGTGCTGGGCGTTTCCACAGCGCGGTGGATCAGGTGCTCGCCGCCGCCAAAGCCGATTTCCAGCCGCAGACGGTTGGTCGGAATTGGAAACAGCGCGTTCAGCGGCTCCGGCGGAGCCGCCGAAAGATCGATGAGGAACGCCGGCAGCAGGGTATTAAGCTTTTCCGCCTGTTGTCCGCGTAGCGCTTTACCCTTGCGACGACCGAAGAAAGCTTCGGTCGCGCGGCCGCGACGTTCCATATCCGTCATCGTTCTGCCCTTAAGCCTTTACAGCTTCCTTGAGCGCCTTCACGAGATCCGTGCGCTCCCACGAGAACGAGCCGTCGCGGCCCGCCTTGCGGCCGAAATGGCCATAGGCAGACGTTTTCGCGTAGATCGGCTTGTTCAGGTCCAGATGGCGGCGGATGCCGGTCGGCGACAGATCCATCGTCTTGCGGATAGCCGTTTCGACCTGGTCCTCGGTCACCTTGCCGGTGCCGTGCAGATCGACGTAGATCGACAGCGGCTGCGCGACGCCGATCGCGTAGGAGATCTGGATCGTGCAGCGGTCGGCGAGACCGGCAGCCACGACGTTCTTGGCGAGGTAGCGGGCGGCATAGGCAGCCGAACGGTCCACCTTCGTCGTGTCCTTCCCGGAAAAGGCGCCGCCGCCATGCGGAGCGGCACCGCCATAGGTGTCGACGATGATCTTGCGGCCGGTAAGGCCGGCGTCGCCGTCAGGACCGCCGATGACGAACTTGCCGGTCGGGTTGATGTACCAGTTGCAATCGTCAGCGATCGGCAGTTCGCCGAGGGCTTCGCGGATATATGGCTCGACGACGGCGCGAACCTTGTTGCTGTCCCAGCTGTCATCGAGATGCTGGGTGGAGAGAACGATAGAGGTAACCTCGGCCGGCTTGCCGTCGACGTAGCGGACGGTCACCTGGCTCTTTGCATCCGGGCCGAGCTTGGCGACGTCGCCGTCGCCCTTCTTGCGGGCAGTTGCCAGCAGCTGAAGAATCTTGTGGGAGTAGTAAATCGGCGCCGGCATGAGGTCCGGCGTTTCCGTGCAGGCATAGCCGAACATGATGCCCTGGTCGCCCGCGCCTTCGTCACCTTGCTGGTCGGCAGCGTTGTCGACGCCCTGCGCGATGTCGGCGGACTGCGAATGCAGCAGCACGTCGATCTTGGCGGTCCGCCAGTGGAAGCCGGTCTGCTCGTAGCCGATGTCCTTGATGGCGCGGCGGGCGGCCGCCTTGAACTTCGAAGGGTTGATGACGTCATGGCCATCCTTGTCCTTCTTCATCAGGCTGGGCGGCAGGCGAACTTCGCCGGCGATCACCACGCGGTTGGTGGTCGCGAGAGTCTCGCAGGCGATGCGGACGCCCCAAGGGTTCACCCCGGTCTTTGCCGCTTCGCGATAGACCAGATCCACAATCTCGTCGGAGATACGGTCACACACCTTGTCCGGGTGACCTTCGGCAACTGACTCGCTGGTGAAGAGGTAATTGGCGCGCATATCGGGATTCCCCTCAAAGAATAAAGCTGCGTAGTAGGTACCCATTTCGGGTCCGAAAAACAAGCGCAGAAGGACATAAATATATCTTTATATCTGCCGTAAGGTGGCAAATTATGCCCAAAAAACGCAAAAAAGCGGCCGATGCGACCGCTTTCCCGTAAAGCCAGTTTTTGAGGGGTGCTTATTCGCTGTCGGCTTCGGCAGCCAGGGCCTTCACGAGTTCGACCACTTTGCGGCGAACCTTCGGGTCCGTGATCTTGACGAAGGCGCGGTTCAGCTGAAGGCCTTCGGAGGAGGAGAGGAAATCCACCACGTAGTTGGAACTCGAAGCCTCGGCCATGCCGGAGACCCCGCCGGACTGGTCGCCCGGCGCATCTTCGAAGAAAAAGGAGACAGGCACGTTCAGAATGCTGGAGATATTCTGAAGTCGGCTGGCACCCACTCGGTTGGTGCCCTTTTCGTATTTCTGGATCTGCTGGAAGGTAATACCCAGGCTTTCCCCAAGCTTTTCCTGACTCATCCCAAGCATGGTCCGTCGAAGGCGAATGCGACTGCCCACATGGATGTCGATCGGGTTCGGCTTTTTCTTGTTCTCAATCATGGTGCTACCCTAACAATAATTTCAGCCGGTTCAAACCGGCATGCCCGAACCCATCCTCAAAACGCCACGTTGCAAAGTTTCCATCATACACCTTGAACCCTACGTTAAGAACGCCGATCGTAACCACTATGCAATTTTAGGGGTTTTGGGTCAATTCGGCTTGAAAATAAAACCAGCGCGCGAGCCGGATGCAATTGCAAACAGAAGTATCTCGATCAACCAGAAGTACGCCTGGCGCGAACGCGGGGGATTGCCCGCAGGCCGGAATCCATCGAGGGTTGCATCGACAAAGCCGGTTTCATTGAGCGCAAGACCGGCAATAATTTCCCCGCGCGGGTTTACCAGTGCTGAAATCCCGCTGTTTCCGTCGCGAATCAGCGGCATCCCGGTTTCGACGGCGCGAACGCGCGCCTGCAGGAAATGTTGGTAAGGGCCGGGCGTCGCACCGAACCAGGCATCGTTTGTGATATTCAGTATCGCCGAAGCCGCGCCGATATCGCCCGTCATCTCGTCAGGGAAGATGATTTCGTAACAGACGAGCGGGTAGAGCTTGAGGCCGCTTGGAAGCGTCAACAGTTGGCGCGTCGCGGCGGCGGAGAAGCCGCCCGGCATCTCGACCACATTCTGTATGCCGAACTGGTTCAGCACGCTCTCGAACGGCATGTATTCGCCAAACGGCACGAGATGCACCTTGTCGGACGCAGCCACGATCTGCCCGTGGCCGTCGATGACGTAGATCGAATTGTAGTATCGGGGCGGATTGCCGGGGCCCATGTCTTCCGCCCGCACCGCGCCGGCTATCAGGACCTGGTTGTCGTCCAGCGTATCGGCGATCCGGGTGAGGGCATCCTGGTTGTCCGTCAGGATGAAGGGGATGGCGGTCTCAGGCCAGACGATGATGTCGGGCTTCCTGCCGCCCTCCTTCGGCGCTTCGGCGGATAGTCTGAGGTGCTTCTCGAAGATCGCCGCGCGGTCGCCGTCGGTATCCATCTTGGCCGTCTGGTCGATCATCGGCTGCACCAGGCGAACGATCGCGCTCTTGTCGGCGGCCGGTACGCGGGGCGCGGGGCTCCCATAAAGCACGTAGGCTCCATAGCCTAGATGGGCCGCGAAAAGCAGCATGGCGAGCGGTACGCCGACTCTTGCCCCCTGCTTGGTACCGAGCAGCGCGGGCGCCGCAAAAATGAAGACGGAGAGCGCTGTGATCCCCATGATGCCGATGACATGTGCCGACTGCATCATCAGCGGAACCGGCGTCATTCCGTAGCCGATGGCGTTCCAGGGGAAGCCGGTGAAGAGGACGCTCCTTGCCCATTCCAAAAGGCCGAAGCTCGCTCCCAGCGCCGCAATCCGTCCGACGCCGTCCGACCAGAGAATGCGCGCGAGCGCGGTCGCCGCGCCGTAGAAGATCGCCAGAACGGCCGGCAGGCCGAAGATCGCCAGCGGCAGCGCCCAGGCAAACTCCTCGGCATCGATCATCAGGGCATGGCCGAGCCACCAGAGTCCGGCAATGAAGTAGCCGAAGCCGAAGAGCCAGCCGGTGACGAAGGAGGGCCAGAGGCGCCCGACAAGGCTGCTGTTTGGAGCAGCGGCGGCACCGTCGACGAGCCACACCAGCAGCGTGAACGACACGAACATCGCTGCGAAGAAGCCGATCGGCGGCAGAGCCAGAACGCCGAAGGCCCCCGCAAGGACTGCCAGCAGCACTCTCTTGAAACCCCAGGCCAGGATAATCCTGTCCGCAAGCCGCTCCATGCCCACTCCATCAAGCCGCGAATCAACTGAGGTCGCAGTCTTTCAAAAAAGCCGCCGCTTGTCGTGGTTTGCAGCGATCAGTTTGTCGTGGGGACTTCGGCTTGCCGGTCGTCGCCATGGTCGGAACCCGAGGCGCCGTCGCCGTCCGCCTTGACGCGGCGGCGGATCGCCTGGCGTTTGCGGGTAATGCGGACGCGCTTGATGCGGCGGGGGTCGGCGTCAAGAATGTGGAATTCGAAACCCGGGAGCGCCTGTACGACCTCACCGCGGACCGGAATGCGTCCGAGTTCGGAGAAAATCAGCCCACCCAGCGTATCGACTTCGTCGACCTGCTCGGCAATGTCGAAATCCGGTCCGATGGCTTCCGCGATCTCCTCGAGTTCGACGCGCGCATCGGCGACGAACATATCCTCGGAAACCCGCTTGAACATCACTTCTTCGTCATCGTGCTCGTCGTCGATGTCGCCGACGACCATCTCGACGATGTCCTCGTGCGAGGCAAGGCCGTCGGTGCCGCCATATTCGTCGATGACGAGCGCCATCTGCGTCCGGTTCACCTGCATGCGGCGCAAAAGGTCGGAGGCGAGCATCGATGGCGGTACGAACAGGATCTTGCGGATGATCCCGGCCTCGGCGACCGTCTTCCGCAGGTCGACACGGGCAAGATCGAAGTTCGGCTTGGCCGAACGCGGCATCTTCTGAAGGTGCTCCGGTGAAACCTCGACGATCGGCTGTGTCGCCTTGGTCAGCTTGGCGCTGCCTCGACGCTTGTTGCGCGCCTGCTTGGCGACATAGGACAGAAGGTCGCGGATGTGCACCATACCCCGCGGATCATCCAGCGTCTCGGCATAGACAGGCATGCGGGAGCGGCCGGATTCTTCGAACAGGATCATCAGTTCGCCGATGGTGATGTTCTGGTCCACGGCCTCGATATCGGCGCGCGGCACCATCACGTCGGCGACGCGAACTTCGCGAAAGCGCAGGATGTTGTGCAGCATCGCCCGCTCATCGGGCGAAAAGACGTCGCCTTCGGCCGCGTCGGTCATCAGCGCATCGGCAAAATCCTCGCGGAGGCGCGAACCTTGCTGCGGCCTCAGGATGCGTGCTGCGCGCGACCAGAAGGATTGGGATCGTCCGGACTGCCTGCTACTACTGCCACCTTCGTCGGAGGAAGATTGGTCGGCGTCCTTGGCCTCGGTGGCCGGTCTCGTCGTAAAGTCGCTCATGGTTCCATTTTAAGGTCTTGACCCTCGTATGGGTCAGATAGGCCGAGTATCGCCAGAATGCGAGTCTCCAGCCCCTCCATTCTCTCGGCTTCTGCATCATTATTATGATCGTAGCCAAATAGATGCAAGAATCCATGCACCAGAAGGTGCGTCAGGTGGTCGTCGAAGCTCTTCTCAAGCTCGACAGCCTCACGCTCCACGGTCTCCCTGGCAATGATGATATCACCGAGCATCGGTCCCGGAACCTTGCCCGGTTGAACCGGAAAGGCCGGAAACGAAAGCACATTCGTCGCCTTGTCCTTGCCGCGCCATTCCGCATTGATGTCCTGAATCGACGCATCGTCGGTAAAGACGATCGAGACTTCCGGCACCATTTTCGGAAACGGTTGCTTTTCGGTCTCGCGAAGATAGGAGGCAGCCGTTTCCAGCACGCGGTCCGCCAATGTATGCAAGGCCTCCTCGGAGGGCCAGTTGCCCTCCTCGATGCTGATCTGGATATCGAGTTCCGCCATCAGTCCTGCCGGATGACCTCTGCAGTTTCCGTCGCATAGGTGGCATCGTAGGCCCTGACGATACGCCCGACGAGCGGATGGCGCACGACGTCGGTATCCTTGAAGCGGACGATCGAGATGCCCTCGACGCCGTTCAGCAGTTGCAATGCCTCGACGAGGCCGGATTTGACGCCGCGCGGCAAGTCGATCTGGCTCGGGTCACCGGTCACGATCATGCGCGAATTCTCACCGAGACGCGTCAGAAACATCTTCATCTGCATCGATGTGGTGTTCTGCGCTTCATCGAGGATCACGGCGGCGTTCGCCAGCGTACGACCACGCATGAAGGCGAGCGGCGCAATTTCGATGACCCCGGCGGTAATCGCCCGGTCGACCTTGTCGGCCGGCATCATGTCATAGAGCGCGTCATAGAGCGGACGGAGATAGGGATCGACCTTCTCCTTCATGTCGCCCGGCAGGAACCCGAGGCGCTCGCCGGCTTCGACGGCCGGACGCGAAAGGATGATTTTCTCCACGACACCGCGTTCGAGGAGCTGGGCGGCGTGCGCGACGGCGAGATAGGTCTTGCCGGTCCCGGCCGGACCGACGCCGAACACGAGTTCGGCCCGCTCGAGTGCCCTGAGATAGGCATCCTGGGTCGGCGTGCGGGCGATGATGGTCTTCTTGCGCGTCGAAACCTGGGCCATCGTCAGCTTGGCCTTCTTCTCCATCGTCGGCAGGCTCAGCTGATCGTCGGCGGCCACCGCCATGCGAATTGCGCCTTCGACGTCGGAACGTTCCACGCTGCCGCCCTTCTGGAGTTTCTCATAGAGATAGTCGAGCGTGCGACGCGCCTGATTGGTGGTGACGATGTCCCCGGATATGACAACCGAATTGCCACGCGCTCGTGCATCGATGTTCAGGCGTTCCTCGAGGAGCTTGAGGTTCTGGTCGAATTGACCAAACAGCTCGCTGGCGAACCGATTGTTCTCGAACGTCAGAATAAAGTGATTGGCGTCGCTCGCGATGCGTGGGTGGCGCGGTGAAGAAGAAACCAATTCTTGTCCGTTCAAGCGGTCGAGCTCCTTGGGTTTAGACCTCAGCCTCTGCAATCTCGGCAAACAGGCTGTTGGTTCCGGTTCCGGTGATTCGCACTTTAATAATGTCACCGATTTGCGATGCTTTTGCATCAACATTCACGGACTGAAGCCAGGGAGAACGGCCGATAAGTTGTTCTGGCATGCGACCGGGCTTTTCAAGCAACAGTTCGATCGTCTTTCCGATACAGGATTCGGCAAATTCCTGCTGCTGCTTCAGGAGAAGCGCCTGCAGGCGTTCGAGTCGTTCTGCCTTGATCTCTTCGGGCACCTGGTCCTTCAGTTCCGCACCGGGAGTACCCGGCCGAGTCGAGTATTTAAAGGAGAAGGCTTGTGCATAGCGCACCTCTTCTACCAGGCGGAGTGTATCCTCAAAATCCTGGTCTGTCTCCCCCGGAAAACCGACGATGAAATCGCCCGACAGCGCGATATCGGGACGGGCCGTCCGGATGCGCTCGATCAATGTCAGGTATTCGGCCGCCGTGTGGCGCCGGTTCATCGCTTTCAGGATGCGGTCCGAACCCGCCTGAACCGGCAGGTGCAGGTATGGCATCAGCGCGCGCAGGTCGCGATGCGCCTCGATAAGGCGGTCGTCCATGTCGCGCGGATGGCTGGTCGTATAGCGCAGACGCGCAAGGCCGGGGATTTCCGCGAGCCGATAGAGCAGATCGCCAAGCGTCCACTCCTGCCCGTTGGGACCGGCTCCGTGCCAGGCGTTGACGTTTTGGCCGAGCAGCGTGATCTCGCGCACGCCGCCATCGACGAGCTTCTGCGCCTCTTCGACAATCTGGCTGACTGGGCGCGACACTTCCGAGCCGCGCGTATAGGGCACGACGCAGAAGGTGCAAAACTTGTCGCAGCCTTCCTGCACCGTCAGGAATGCGGTGACGCCGCGCGCGCGGATCCTGGTCCTGTCAGCGATCGGCAGGTGCTCGAACTTGTCTTCGAGTGCATATTCGGTATCGACGATCCGCTGGCCTTCCTTGGCGCGGCGCAGCGCCTCCGGCAGCCGGTGGTAGGTCTGCGGACCGATGACGACATCGACGGCCGGCGCGCGGCGGAGAATTTCCTCGCCTTCGGCCTGCGCAACGCAACCGGCAACGCCGATCATGAACTCGCGGCCCTCGCTGGTGCGCTTCTTCTTCATATCGCGAAGGCGGCCGAGCGCCGAATAGACCTTCTCCGCCGCCTTCTCGCGAATATGACAAGTATTCAGCAGGACGAGGTCGGCCTCTTCCATATCCTCGGTCGGCTCGTAGCCGTCGCGGGCAAGCGCATCGCTCATGCGCGTCGAGTCGTAGACGTTCATCTGACAGCCGTAGGTCTTGATGAAAACCTTGCGGCTGTTGCTGCCATCGCGGAGATCGGTCTCCGGGGCCGGAAGAAGGGCGCTGTCGTGGGTCATGGCGCGCTATTTAGTGGTTTTTGGCGCGCGAGAAAAGGAAATCTTGCCTCAGGCGATATTCCGGCCGCGCAGGGCGTCTCCGAGCATGGAACGAATGCGTTGCGCAATCGTCGCACTGGCCTGCTTGCGATTGGTTTCCGGGCCGTATTCGACCGCCTCGCCAAAGCAGACGTCCACCTCGAACGCGCCGCACCGCAGCACATCCTTCAGATGCGGCAGCATCTCGACATCGCCGGGCCATGATGCCAGCGGGCGATGATACCGCCCCATCGGCAGGCCGTGGACGCCGGTATAGGCGACCGCAACCGGCTGCACGATGACGAGGCCGGTCGGCGATGCCGGTACGGCCATCGCCGCAGCGCCGAAGAGCGAGGATTTGACCTCGAGCAGGCGGTTTCCGTCGGACGTTGTGCCCTCCGGGAAAAGCACCACGATCTCGCCATCCGCCATCCGGGCGGCGATCTCGTTCGCCTGGTGGCCGGTCTTGCGTTTTTCCTCGCGGACGACGAAGACGCTCTTCTGCAGCTTGGCAAGCGTCCCGAAGATCGGCCAGTCCCGCACCTCGACCTTGGCGATGAAGGCGACGTCGGCGATCGCCGAGAGCACCATGATGTCCATCCACGACGAGTGGTTGGCGCACAGCATCAATGGTCGGTGCGTTTCCATCTTGCCGTGGACACGGATGCGGATGCCGAGGCAGCGGCAGACGATGCGGTGCCAGACGCGCGGCAGCCGACGCCGGAGCTTCCAGTCGAAGCGCAAGGCGAGGAGCTGCCAGGGCATGAGCAGGATGCTGGCAACAAGGATGACGATACCGGCAAGGGCGACGCGCAGCCCGGCGATCAACTCGAACACTCCACGGCGGCACTCATGACCTCAGTGCTCGTCCTTCTTGAGCGGGATGCCGTAGAGCTCGAGCCGGTGGTCGACGAGCTTGAAGCCGTGTTCACGGGCGATCCGCTCCTGGAGCGCTTCGATCTCGGGCGAGCGGAACTCGATGACGACCCCGGTCTTCAGATCGATCAGGTGGTCGTGGTGTTCCTCCGGCACGGTCTCGTAGCGCGAACGACCGTCACGGAAGTCGTGGCGCGCGATGATTCCTGCGTCCTCGAACAGCTTGACCGTGCGGTAGACGGTCGAAATCGAGATCTTCGCATCCACTTTCACCGAGCGCCGATAGAGCTCTTCCACGTCGGGATGATCTTCGGACTCCTCGAGAATGCGCGCGATGACGCGGCGCTGCTCGGTCATGCGCATGCCGCGTTCAGCGCAAAGCTCCTCAAGGGTCTTGGCCACGTCAGTCATGAGCTGCCTTCCGATAGTCAACGTTCAGCAACGGAACTAGCGAAGAACGCGCTTCATGACAAGCGCCCTGGAAACGGCACCGTTCGCATCCTTGTAGTATCCGCGACGTTCGCCCACGTTCTCGAAGCCGAGCTTGCGGTAGAGGCCGAGCGCCGCGGCGTTTCCATCGTCGACCTCTAGGAACATGCTCTCGCCGCCGCGCAGCTTCGCCTCGCGCATCGCCGCCTGCATCAGCCGCCAGCCGAGGCCGGCCCGCGCCACCTTCGCCTGCACGGCGATGGTCAGGATTTCGGCCTCGCCGGCGACCTCGCGGGCAAGGACGAAGCCTGGCAGCGGCTTCTTCAGGAAAGCATTGGTCTGGCGTGCCACGAACCCGAAGACGGTGCCTTGCGTCAAAAGGCTATAGAACTCGCCATCGCCCCAGGGGCGGGCAAAGCGTTCGCCGTGCAGGGCCGCAACCGAGCGGCAGTCGTCGCTGTCCATCGCGACGATTTCGAATTCCGGCTTCAGCGACAGGTAGGATTCCAGCATCGTCATACTCGCGCAATTGCAAACCCGGCCTGCGGCTTGGCGTCGGGTCCGCGCAGATAAAGGGGCTTCGGCTTTCCGGAATCGGGGTCGGCGGTAGCGCCGAGGCGCGCCACGATGGAAATCGGGAAGTGATTGGCATGATCGCCGGTCGCGTCCGGATCCAGCAGGGGTGTCGCCGAGCCGGTGACGGCACCGTCGAAATCCGCGGCGAGCGCCTGCGCGTCCTCGACTGAGACCGCACGGGCCTCATCGATCGGCTTTCCGCCGGGATCGAAGGTTTGCAGATAGATTTCGTTGCGCTTGGCATCCATCGCGGAAAGCACCGCCCGTCCCGGCGACCTTTGCCGTTCCGCCTCCGCCATGACAGCGAGCGTGGTGATGCCGACGGCGGGAATTTCGAGCGACAGCGCAAAGCCGCGGGCAGCGGCCACGCCGACACGAATGCCTGTAAATGAGCCCGGGCCGACGGTGACGGCGATGCGATCGACAGAGCAAAGAGCGATGCCCGCCTGGTCCAGCGCGCGATCGACGATCCCCATCAGATGCTCTGCATGCCCCTTGCCGATCATGTCCGATGCCTCCCCCAGCACCGTATCCCTGCCGCTGTCATAGAGAGCGGCAGCGCAATCCACACCTGCGGTGTCGAGCGCCAGTATGATCATGGCATCAATTTCCGAATAAAGCGTTCCTGACTGTCCATACATCGCGGCACCGCGTTTGCAAACGCTGCGCCATGGCGATTTCAGGTTCAGGTCGTCAGACGGCTTCGACTTCCTGAACTTCCGGAACGAAATGGCGCAGCAAATTCTGTACACCGTGCTTCAGCGTCGCCGTCGAGGACGGGCAGCCGGCGCACGACCCCTTCATGTTGAGGTAGACCTTGCCATCCTTGAAGCCGCGGAAGGTGATGTCGCCGCCATCCTGGGCGACGGCCGGACGGACGCGCGTTTCCAGCAGTTCTTTGATCGTCAGGACGATCGACTCGTCGCCTTCGTCGAAGAACTCGCCGCCGGCATCCTGATCCTCCGACAGGATGGATGCGTCGCCCATGACTGGCTTGCCCGACATGAAGTGCTCCATGATCGACCCGAGAATGGCGGGCTTCAGGTGCTGCCACTCCTGGTCTTCCTTGGAAACGCTGATGAAATCATAGCCGAAATAGACACCGGTAACGCCGGGAATTTCGAAAAGGCGCGCGGCGAGCGGCGATGCCTGAGCCTCGTCGGCGCTGAGGAATTCGGCAGTGCCGTTTTCCATGACGACCCGGCCGGGCAGGAACTTCTGCGTGGCGGGATTCGGCGTGGCTTCGGTCTGAATAAACATCTCGTTCTCCGTGCGGCAGGCATTTCGCCGTGCCGTCTTTAGAATTCTTCAAAAGAGAAAATAAGCCGATTGGCGACTCTATTCAAGAGACCGGCACTCAAGAAAAGACGTCATGCCAGCGCGTCGAGTTCCTCGTCCGTCAGTGTATCGGGAAGGACGGTGACGGGGATGGGGAAGGCCGCGCCACGACCGGCGACCGACGAAACCAGCGGTCCGGGGCCTTCCTTCGCGGAGCTGGCGGCAAGGACGAGGATCGCGATGTCCCGGTCTTCCTCGATCACCGCATTGATCTGTTCGGCGGCACTTCCTTCGCGGATGACCATCTCGGGCTCGATGCCGATCGTCTCCCGCACCAGTTGAGCCGATTTCGCCACGACCGCCTCGGCCGCTTCCCGCGCCTCGGTTCGCATGATCTCTTCCACGCCCAGCCACTGCTGGAAGTCGCCTTCGGGGATCACGTAGACCAGCACGAGGCCGCCGTTGGAGTTTTTCGCACGCCGCCCCGCATAATGGACGGCGCGCTGGCATTCGGGCGTGTCATCGATGACCGCCATGAATTTGCGGCGATGGCCTTCCAGCCGGGAGAGTCGTTTTGATACCATGGAGCGGACTCTGACATGCGATACCGAGACTTTGCAAGTCCTCGTTTTGGCCTGGACCGATCGCCGGGAAAGCGGAGGATCAGACGGGCACGAGGCCGTAAAGCAACATGATTTCCTTCACATGCTCGATGTCGGGCTTGCCGACGACGTTCATTGCCGAGGCGATTTCTTCGAAGTATCGACGACCGATCAGTCCGGGTGTCATGGTAATCAGCACCCGGGCGGTCTCGGCATGAAGGTTTTCATGGGTGTGCACGAAACCGCGTGGAATGAACACCGTTTCACCCGGATGCACCTCGTGCTTGTTCCCGTCGACGGTGGTCGTCATTGTTCCGGAGATTCCGTAGATCACCTCGTCCACGTCGCGGTGGAAATGCGCAGCCGGCACTCTGGCTTGCGGAGGCACTACGAACTCGAACATCACTAGGCTTTCCGAACTCTGATCTTCGTCGATCAGGAACCGGACTTCCATGGTGCCGATCTGGATGAGCTTGCGATCACGCATCAGAGCCTCCAACGGGTTCGATGAGAGTACGCTGTGGTCCCCGGTTCGACAAGTCCGGGCGGCTGGCCGCCCGGACGAGGTGTCAGTAGATGAAGCCGACGATGTCGCGGACTTCCTTCATGGTGACTTCGGCGCGCGCCCGTGCGCGCTCGCCGCCATTGCGCAGGATCGCGTCGATGTGGCTCGTATCGCTCATCAGGCGGCGCATTTCGGCGGTGATCGGCGAAAGAACCGTGACGGCCAGATCGATCAAGGCCGGCTTGAAGACGGAGAACTGCTGGCCGCCGAACTCGGCAAGAACCTCGGTCTTCGTCTTGTCCGCAAGCGCCGCGTAGATGCCGACGAGGTTGTCGGCCTCGGGGCGACCCTTCAGGCCGTCGAGTTCACCGGGCAACCCATCCGGATCGGTCTTTGCCTTGCGGATCTTCTTCGAGATGGTTTCCTCGTCGTCCATCAGGTTGATCCGCGAGAGATCGGAAGGGTCCGACTTCGACATCTTCTTGGTGCCGTCGCGCAGCGACATGACGCGCGGAGCCGGACCGTCGATCAGCGGCTCGACCATCGGGAAATAGGCATGCACCGGTTCGTTGCCGACGGTGATGTCGATGCCGTAGCCGGCCTTGCGGATATTGTCGGCGAAATCGAGGTTGAACTTCATCGCGATGTCGCGGGCAAGTTCAAGGTGCTGCTTCTGGTCGTCGCCGACGGGAACATGCGTTCCGCGATAGACGAGAATGTCGGCGGCCATCAGGCTCGGATAGGCGTAAAGCCCGAGCGAGGCCTGCTCCCGGTCCTTGCCGGCCTTGTCCTTGAACTGCGTCATGCGGTTCATCCAGCCGATGCGCGCGACGCAATTGAAGATCCAGGCGAGTTCCGCGTGCTGCGGTACGGCCGACTGGTTGAAAACGATGTGCTTTTCCGGATCGATGCCAGACGCGATGAAGGCGGCGGCGATCGAACGGATCTGGTTCGGCATGTCCTCATGCACCAGTTGCGCCGTCAGCGCATGCATGTCGACGACGCAGTAGATGCAGTCGTTGCCGTCCTGCAGCGCCACGAACTTGCGGATCGCGCCGAGATAGTTGCCGAGATGGAGATTTCCTGTCGGCTGAACGCCGGAGAAGACGACTTTCTTGAATTCGCTCATTCTGTCCTCGATTAGGCTTGTGGAGGGCCCCAGGGCCAACGGCCCATGTTGCTAACGTCGCGGCTTATGCACGGGGGAGGGGCAGCAATCAAGTGGTTCGGAGCGGTCGCCCGTCTGCCGGGACATCGCTCTGCGCGCGCCTCATCGATCACGCTGCTTCATCGCCCCTGTCTGACCATGTCTGCTTCCTCGGAAGGGGGGACCGCAAATTGCTGCGTGGGTATATCCGAAAGCGCTAAAACCGACCGCCAATTTTTCTGTGAATTTTCTAATTCAATTTTAATTGTACGGTAATTTATACTGCTTTTTAGGTATATTGAATTTATCAAATCGACGTAAATCAGGGGGTACAAATAACTTAGTCGGTATATAATTTCACAAAAAGGCCATTTTTCAGGAATGCGTTTCCGTCCGCAAATATGAGCATCGGACCTTGCCGATGCCGTTCTCGGGGGAAATAACCATGCATACTGCATTTTCCATCGCGATTGCCGGTCTTTTCAGCCTTTCCTGCTTTGACGGCGCTGGTGCCCAGAACGTGCGTAAATTGTCTATCGGACCTTTGAAACATCCGCATGCAGTTGCCTACACTTTGCAAACCGTCAGTGTGCGAGCGAGTTGCTTTCCGCCGCAGCTGAGGGGGATTCTGGCCTATATCGCCCTGCGGACAGGTCGCAGGCCCCTGGTCACTTCGGGCTTCCGGCCGCACTCGGGGCGGTCGCATTCGCAGCACCGCAACTGCGCCGCCGCCGACATCCGCGTACCGGGGGTTTCCGACCGAACGATTGTCGCGATCGCCGCCGATGCGCCCGGCATAGGCGGCATCGGCCGCTACTGCAACGGCATCGTCCATGTCGACGTCGGCCCGAAACGGCGATGGGTGTACTGCTAGCTGAAACGCGATCTGCGGAATTAGCTGTCCGTCTTGACCGCCGGCTTGCGGTTGAGGTTGCGCCGGATCATGCCGAGGTTCGCGCCGCCGATCAGAAACGCGGTCGCGAAATAGACGACCATCGCAATGGCGATCAACAGCCCGAGCGTGCCGACCTTCGTCAAAAGCGGGGCGCTGGACGCGAGTGACGGTTCCCAGCGGTGCTGCAGGTACATGATCGCCCCACCCATGACCGCCGCCGAAACGACGAGAAGGGCGGCACGGCGCGCGAGCGCCCATTCCCAGGTGAGGTGGCCGCGGCGCAACAGCGTCCCGAAGAGCAGCACCGTGCTGATCCAGCCCGCCGTCGCCTCTGCAACGGCGATGCCGGGCGCACCCAGACGTGGAAAAAGCGTCAGGGCTGTCGCGCAGTTGACCGCGACGGCAACGGCCGAAAACCGCATCGGTGTCTTCGTGTCCTCGCGCGCGTAGAAACCGGGCTGCAATGCCTTGATCAGCACGAAAGCGGGCAGGCCGATACCGTAGATCGCCAGAATGGAGCCGACGATCGCGGTGTTTTGCTGATGGAAAGCACCGCGTTCGTAGAGCACGCGGATGATTTCGTCCGAGAGAATCCAGAGCGCGAACGCCGCCGGGATCGTCAGGAAAAGGACGAATTCGATCGAACGGTTCTGCAGGTTCCCGGCCTCGCGCAGATGGCCGCCCTTGAGCGCCCGCGCGAGTTCCGGCAAAAGCACGACGCCGACGGCAACGCCGACGACTCCGAGTGGAAGCTGATAGATGCGGTCGGCATACTGCAGCGCCGCAATGGCGCCCTCGCGGCTGGACGCGATTGCCTGGCCGATCATCTGGTTGATCTGCGTGATGCCGCCCGTGACAGCCGCCGGGATCGCCAGGATCAGCAGCCGTTTGACGTTGGGCGTGAAGCGCGGGAAGCGAAGTCCGATGCTCATGCCCGCATGGAGGACGCCGAAATAGACCACGGCAAGCTGCAGCACACCCGCCACGAGCACGCCCCAGGAGAGATACCACGCGGTCGCAAGCGGTTCGGCGCCCGTGTACAGCGCATAGAACAGCGCGCCGATCATCACCACGTTGAGGAAGACCGGCGCGATCGCCGCTGCGAAGAAATGATGCAGCGAATTCAGCATGCCGCTCATCATTGCCGTCAGCGACATGCACATCAGGTAGGGGAACATCACCGTCGCCATGCGCACGGTGATGTCGAACTTGTCCGGATCGTTGGTGAAGCCCGGCGCGATGACGAAGCGCACCAGAAGCGGCATCGCCAGCTCCATCACGATGGTGATCAGCAGCAGCACCGAGAACAGGACGCCGAAGACTTCCTCGGAAAAGCGCTTGGCACCGTCGATGCCGTGCGCCTCTATTTCCTTGGCAAACAGCGGCACGAAGGCAGCGTTGAACGCGCCTTCGGCAAACAGCCGGCGGAACAGATTCGGAAACCGGAACGCCGCATAAAAGACGTCAGCCATCGGGCCGGTGCCGAGCGCTGCCGCCATCAGCGTTTCACGGGCAAAGCCGAACAGGCGGCTGCCGAGCGTAGCGCCTCCGACGGTGGCGAATTTCTTGACAAGGCTCATACGTACAGGCTCATGCGGTGAAGTCCGCTTTCTTTTCAGTCGGGGCGCCGCTGCGTTGCGTGGTCGCCGGCGCGATGATGCCGGAGGGCATGCGCTCGCGGAGCTCGTCCTGCTCCTCGGCCATGACGGCCTTCATCCGTGCGGTGATGTTGGATCGCTTGCTGTCGCCGGAGATCTTCTGGCCGACGAGGTCGGTGACGTAGAAGGTGTCGATCACCTTCTCGCCGAACGTGGTGATGCGCGCCGATTGAATGTCGAGCGACAGGTCGGAGAGCACGGCGGTCACCTCCGAAAGCAGGCCCGGCCGGTCGAGGCACTCGATCTCGATGACGGTGAATTTGTTCGACAGGCTGTTGGAGATGTTGACCGACGGCGGAATGACGAAAGCCTTGCTCTTCTTGCGGTTCTTCGCGCGGGTGGCGATCACCTCGGGCAGGCGCTTGCGGCCGGAGAGAACGTCCTCGATCATCCGCCCGATGGTGCCGGCGCGACGCAGCTCGTCGGCATCGTCTTTGAACTCGCGGCTGACATGGATCGTGTCGAGCGCGCGGCCGTCCGAGGTTGTGAAGATCTGCGCGTTGACGATGTTGGCGCCGGCCGCCGCACAGGCGCCGGCGATGACGGCGAGCAGGCGCGGGTGGTCGGGCGAGAGCACGGTGATCTCCGTGATCGCGTGGAAGCTGTCGGTGCGCACCATCGTGGCCAGCGCCTGGCCCGAATTGTCCGCCTGGCGGATGAAGCCGGCATGGCGCACCTGGTCTTCCAGCGGCACGGAAAGCAGGTAGGGCTGGTAGTGCAGCTTGCTGTAGGTCTTGCGGTCCTTCTGGCTCCAGTCGGACAGCGCGTTGAACAGCGCCTCGGCTGCGAAGTTGGCGCGCTCCTTGCGGGAGACCTCGGAGAAGCCGCCGGCGAGCAGCAGCTCTGTCTCGTAGTAGAGCGTTCGCAGCAGCTGGCCTTTCCAGCCGTTCCAGACGCCCGGACCGACGGCGCGGATGTCGCAGATCGTCAGGATCAGCAGCATCTTCAGCCGTTCGAGCGACTGCACCCGATCGGCGAAATCGGTGATCGTCTTGCGGTCGGTGAGGTCGCGGGTCTGCGCGACCATGGACATCGTCAGATGTTCCTCGATCAGCCAGACGACCGTTTCGGTCTGTTTTTGCGAGAGCCCGAAGCGGGCGCAGAGCTTGCGGGCGACGCGCGCGCCGGCGATCGAGTGATCCTCCTGGCGGCCCTTGGCGACGTCGTGCAGCAGAACGGCGACATAGAGCGCCTCGCGGTCCTCGATCCCCGGCATCAGCTTGTTGGCAAGCGGATGCAGGTCGTCGGCCTTGCCCTTGTCGATCTCCGACAGAACGTCGACGGTGCGGATCAGATGCTCGTCCACCGTATAGTGGTGGTACATGTTGAACTGCATCATGGCGACGATCTTGCCGAACTCGGGGATGAAGCGCCCGAGCACGCCGGCCTCGTTCATCCGCCGCAGGATCAGCGCCGGATCGCGCTTGGAGGTGAGGATCGACATGAAGAGGCGGTTCGCCTCTTCGCCTTCCCGAAGCGTGTTGTCGATCAGGCTCAACGACCGCGTGACGCGTTTCAGCGCATCCGGGTGGAATTCGAGCCCGTTGATATCTGCAACATGGAACAGGCGGATGATGTTGACCGGATCGCGCTTGAACACGTCGGGGCTGGCGAGCGCGATGCGGCCGCGATCCTCCATGAAATCGGTACTGCCGGCAATCTTGCGGCTGCGATGGGCAAAGCGGCTGATGACGCCCGACAATCCCGGCGTCGACTTCGCCTGCTGGTCTTCGAGCGCTGCGCAGAGGATGCGGGTGAGGTCGCCGACATCCTTGGCAACCAGGAAGTAGTGCTTCATGAAGCGTTCGACGGCCGAAAGGCCGGGGCGCGAATGATAGCCGAGTGCTTCGGCGATTTCCCGCTGGATGTCGAACGAGAGCCGTTCCTCGGCCTTGCCGGTCAGGAAATGCATGTGGCAGCGCACGGCCCAGAGGAAATCGTCGGCCTTTTCGAACAGCCGGTATTCATGCTTGGAGAGCACGCCGAGGGCAACGAGTTCGGCGGTGTCGCGGACGTGGTAGTAGTATTTCGAGATCCAGAACAGCGTGTGCAGGTCACGCAGGCCGCCCTTGCCTTCCTTCACGTTCGGTTCGACAAGATAGCGCGTGTCACCTGCCTTGCGGTGGCGCTCGTCGCGTTCGGCCAGCTTTGCCGCGATGAATTCCGGGCCGGTACCGGTCACGATTTCCTTGTCGAAGCGCGTTTCGAGGTCTGTCTCCAGCGACTTCAGGCCGCAGATGAAGCGCATCTCGAGGATCGCCGTGCGGATCGTCATGTCGGACCTGGACAGCGCGATGCATTCTTCGAGCGTCCGCGTCGCATGCCCGACCTTGAAGCCCATGTCCCAGAGGACATAGAGCATGAACTCGACTGCCTTGTGGGTTTCTTCGGCCGGCTTCGGGTGGAACAGGAACAGAAGATCGATGTCCGAGCCTGGCGCCAGCGTATCGCGGCCGTAGCCGCCAACGGCCGTCACCGCGAACTTGTCCTTCTGCGCCGGAAAGACATGCGCTGTCGCGAATTCGTAGAGGACGGCGATGATCTGGTCCTGCAGCCAGGAGATGCGGCGGGCGCAGCTGAGGCCGCTGCCGTCGGCGGAGAGAAGTTCGCGTGCCTTGTCGCGGCCTTCGCTGCTTGCCTTCTTGAGAATGGCCAGCAGATCGGAGCGCATCACATCCGGCCGGTTCCTGCTGGCCTCGGCCACAGCGTCGCAGGTCCGTCGCAGAGCGGCCGTGTCGAGGATATCAGAGAAATCGATGGTGTTCGTCATCGCCATGCGCAGGGCGGCTTCCTGTTCGCGCGGCGCAACCGCGTCCTGGTCCGCCTCTCGTTTCGTCTGCATGCGCTATAGCCTCTTTGCCCCGTGTTTGACACGGGCTTTCATACTGCAAGAACCTTTAATTTTGGCGAAAAGGTGGTGTCCGCCTCCGTCGGGAGGACACCGGCCACCGACGGACCGCGATTACGCCGCGAATTGGGCCTTCATGGAATAGAGGACCTGGCGCGTTTCGCTGGCGATTTCGTCGAGCGTCTGCTTGTCGCATTCGCGGTAGCCGGCCTTCGCGATCGAGAGCGCGAGATCGGAGATGACGGCGCAGCAGCGGGTAATCTCCAGCATTCCGCAGGGCGAGGCCCAGCCGCGCGGATTGCCGTGCTCGTCGGCAAGCCGCAGCGCCTCGACTGCAGTGAAGACGTTGGCGAGACACTGCGTTTCGCGCAAAAGACGGTCCATGAACATCGGCTAGCCCTGCTTCAGCTTCTTTTTCAGATCGTAGAGCGCATCGAGTGCCTCGCGCGGCGTCATGTCGTCGAGGCTCATGGTTTTCAGCGCCTCGTCGACCTTGGACGGCCCGCGTGCCGCTTCGTCGCGGCGCACCGCGACCTGGAACAGCGGCAGGTCGTCGATCAGCTGGCTCGCCGGGTTTTTCCGGTCTGCATCTTCGAGCCGCGTCAGCACGTCGCGGGCGCGCGCCACGACCGAGGCCGGCAGACCCGCCAGCCGCGCGACCTGGATGCCGTAGGAGCGGTCGGCAGCACCCGGGCCGACCTCGTGCAGGAAGATGACGTCCCCGTCCCATTCCTTCACGCGCATCGTCGCGTTCGACAGCCGCGCAAGCTTCTCGGAGAGGACGGTCAGTTCATGGAAGTGCGTGGCAAAAAGTCCGC
This sequence comes from Rhizobium sp. Root1203, assembly GCF_001424945.1. Taxonomy (GTDB): domain Bacteria; phylum Pseudomonadota; class Alphaproteobacteria; order Rhizobiales; family Rhizobiaceae; genus Rhizobium. The sequence continues at coordinate 41,398 of NZ_LMCW01000069.1, read as the reverse complement.
GGCAGCGGTTCGCCTCGTGTAGATGTTCGACGGAAGCCCAGGCGATGGAAAGGCCGTCGAACGTTGCCGTCCCGCGACCGATTTCGTCGAGGATCACCAGGGAGCGCTCGGTCGCCTGGTTGAGGATCGCCGCTGTCTCGACCATCTCGACCATGAAGGTCGAACGCCCCCGCGCCAGATCGTCCGACGCGCCGACGCGCGAGAACAGCCGGTCGACGATGCCGATATGAGCTGCTGTCGCGGGCACGAACGAGCCCACCTGCGCAAGGATCGCGATCAGCGCGTTCTGGCGCAGGAACGTCGATTTACCGCCCATGTTGGGACCGGTGAGCAGCCAGATCGCCCCGTCTTTGCCGTCTGCCACAGGCGAGAGGTCGCAATTGTTGGCAACGAAGGGACCGGAAGATTGGCGCCGCAATGCCTGCTCGACGACGGGGTGGCGCCCGCCTTCGATCGCAAACATCTTTGTGCCGTCGACAATCGGCCGGCAGTAGGCTTGCTCGTCTGCCAGCAGTGCGAGCCCGGCTGCGACATCGACGATGGCGAGTGCACGGGCGCCTGCCTTGATCGCTTCCGCTTCGGCAACGACGGCCGATGTCATCCTGTCGAAGGCGGCGAGTTCGATGGCGAGAGCCCGATCCGCCGCATTGGCGATCCGGCTTTCGAGATCGGCAAGCTCGGTCGTCGTGAACCGCATTGCATTCGCCATCGTCTGCCGATGGATGAAGCGTGACTTTGCCTCGGGAGTGTCGGTCATCGGCCCCGCATTGCCGGCGGTCACCTCGATGAAGTAGCCGAGCACATTGTTGTGCTTGATCTTCAGCGACTTGATGCCGGTCTCGTCGGCATACTGCAACTGCAGGCCGGCGATTACCCGGCGCGATTGATCGCGCAGCGCCCTGACCTCGTCGAGGTCGGCACTGGCGCCATCGCGCAGAAAGCCGCCGTCGCGTTTCAGAAGCGGAAGCTCGTCGCCCAGTGTTTCAAGAAGCAGTTTCGCCAGTTCGGACGGCAAGGCGCGCAGCCCGGAGAGCGCCTGCGCAAGCTCTTCGGGCAGCAGCGCGCTGCCCAGCAGCTCAGCCACGTCGGTCGCGGCTGTCAAACCCTGGCGAATTGCCGCCAGATCGCGCGGACCGCCGCGGTCGAGCGCAAGGCGGGACAGCGCCCGCGGCATGTCCGACACCTGCTTCAGGCGGTCGCGCAGGTCGCCGCAGAGCGAGGGCTCCTCGATGAGGAAACCGATCGAATCCAGGCGCTCGTTGATGCGGACGGGGTCGGTCAGCGGCGACATCAGTCGCTCGGCGAGCAATCGCGCCCCGCCGCCGGTGACTGTGCGGTCGATAGCCTTCAGCAGCGAGCCGTTACGGTCGCCGGACAGCGTCCGGGCAAGCTCGAGGTTGGCCCGCGTCGCAGGATCGATGAAGAGCGTCGAGGCGGCACTTTCACGCTCCGGCTTGCCGAGCGGCGGCCGTTCGGCGATCTGCGTCTTCTCGACATAGGCGACGGCCGCGGCGGCTGCCGCCAGCTCGGCCCGCGAGAAGGCGCCGAAGCCGTCGAGCGTCGAGACGCCGAAGTAGCGCGCAATGCGGCCCTCCGCCGTGGCGCTGTCGAACAGCACCGAAGGCTGCGGAACGGCAGTGCGACCGAGAACGTCGAAAACCGGCTTCAGCTCGGGATCGTGAAACATCGTATCCGGCAGGATCAGCTCGCGCGGATCGATCCGCAGGATATCGGCCAGCAGCCGCGAACTTTCCGTTTCCGCAAGCCGGAAGACGCCGGTCGAGATGTCGATCCAGGCCAGTGCCATCAGCGGCTCGGATGCGCCGCGAATCCGGGTAAGCGCCATCAGGTAATTCGATTCCGAAGGCGAGAGCAGCTTTTCCTCGGTGATCGTCCCCGGCGTCACGAGTCGGACGACGTCGCGCTTGACGACCGATTTGGCGCCGCGCTTCTTGGCCTCCGCCGGGTCCTCGATCTGCTCGCAGACGGCGACGCGGAAGCCGAGCCCGATCAGTTTCTGCAGATAGTCGTCGGCTGCGTGCACAGGGACGCCGCACATGGGAATGTCCTGCCCCATATGCTGGCCGCGCTTGGTCAGCGTGATGCCGAGCGCGCGCGATGCTTCCAGCGCATCCTCGAAGAACAATTCATAGAAGTCGCCCATGCGGTAGAACAGCAGCGAGTCGGGGTTGTTGGCCTTGATCTCGATGAATTGCTCCATCATCGGCGTCGCCGAGGCGCGGCTTTCCTCCGTTGCGAGCTCGGCAGCCGAAAAGGCTTCGTGTCTGGAGTCCATTCGTTCGTTCACGGAGGTGCAATTTTTCCCAAAAAAGAGGTGCCAACCCTATCCGCGCGCCGCTATAGATGACAACCGCGATTGAGGAAGAGCAACGCGTCACCCACAGGACGTTGGAGGAAAAATGCCCGATACCGAGAAGAAGCAGCGGCCGCTGACGTCCGTGACCGACAGTGAAGCGCTCGAATTTCATGCGATGGGGCGGCCGGGGAAGCTTGAGATCACGCCGACCAAGCCGATGGCCACGCAGCGTGACCTGTCGCTCGCCTATTCCCCCGGCGTGGCCGTTCCGGTGAAGGCGATCGCCGCCGATCCGGCGACCGCCTACGACTACACCACGCGCGGCAACATGGTGGCGGTCATCTCGAACGGCACGGCAATCCTCGGCCTCGGCAATCTCGGGGCCTTGGCGTCCAAGCCGGTCATGGAAGGCAAGTCGGTGCTCTTCAAGCGTTTCGCCGACGTCGATTCCATCGATCTCGAAGTCGATACGGAAAATGTCGACGAATTCATCAACTGCGTGCGCTTCCTCGGCCCTTCCTTCGGTGGCATCAACCTTGAGGACATCAGGGCGCCCGATTGCTTCATCATCGAGCAGCGCCTGCGCGAACTGATGGATATCCCCGTTTTCCACGACGACCAGCACGGAACCGCGATCATCGCCGCGGCCGGTCTCATCAACGCTCTGGAACTGACGGGCCGCGACCTGAAGACGACCAGGCTTGTCTGCAACGGCGCGGGTGCCGCGGCAATCGCCTGCGTCGAGCTCATCAAGGCCCTGGGTTTTGCGCCCGAGAACATCACGCTGTGCGACACCAAGGGTGTGATCTATCAGGGCCGCACCGAGGGAATGAACCAGTGGAAGTCGGCGCATGCGGTGAAAACCAAGGCGCGGACGCTCGAGGAGGCCATGAATGGCGCCGACGTCGTCTTCGGCCTTTCTCAGAAGGGTGCTTTCTCGGAGAAAATGATCAGTTCGATGGCCGAGCGTCCGATCATCTTCGCCATGGCCAATCCCGATCCGGAAATCACCCCCGAGGAGGTTGCCGGCATCCGCGACGACGCAATCATGGCGACGGGCCGTTCCGATTACCCGAACCAGGTCAACAACGTCCTCGGCTTTCCCTATATTTTCCGCGGCGCGCTCGACGTCCGCGCCACGACGATCAACGACGAGATGAAGATAGCCGCCGTCAAGGCGCTGGCCAGCCTGGCGCGCGAGGACGTGCCGGACGATGTCGCCGCTGCCTATCAGGGCAATCGCCCTCGCTTCGGCGCGCAGTACATCATCCCGGTTCCCTTCGATCCGCGGTTGATTTCGGCAATTCCGGTGGCGGTCGCGCAAGCTGCGATCGATAGCGGCGTCGCCCGCAAGGTGATTGCCGATATGGCCGGCTACGCCCGCGAACTATCGGCCCGCCGCGATCCGATCGCCTCGACGCTGGCAAGCCTCTACGAGCGCGTCCGCCGCCGGCCCAAGCGGCTGGTGTTTGCCGAAGCGGAAGAAGAGCAGGTGATGCGCGCGGCCCTTTCCTATGCCAATCAGGAACTCGGAACCGCGATCCTGCTCGGCCGCGAGGACTTGATCCACGCGACTGCCGAGCGCGCCGGTATCGATCTCAACCGTCCCGGACTGGAGATCGTCAACGCCCGCATTTCGACCCGCGTCGAGACCTATATCGACTATCTCTACGCGCGCCTGCAGCGCAAAGGCTACCTGCACCGCGATGCCCAGCGCCTGATCCACAACGACCGCAACCATTTCGCCGCCTGCATGGTGGCGCTCGGCGATGCGGACGGCATGGTCACCGGCATCACCCGCAACTATTCGACCGCGCTCGACGACGTGCGCCGCTGCATCGACATGAAGCCGGGACACCGGGTGATTGGTGTTTCGATCGCGCTCTGCCGCGGCCGCACTGTCTTCGTTGCCGATACCGCCGTCCACGACATGCCGTCGGCCGAGGAACTCGCAGATATCGCTGTGGAAGCCGCGGGTTTTGCGCGTCGCATGGGCTATCAGCCGCGCGTCGCCATGCTTGCCTACTCCACCTTCGGCCATCCGTCCGGCGAACGCTCGGAGCGGGTGCGCGAGGCCGTCAATATCCTCGACAAGCGCCGTGTCGATTTCGAGTACGACGGCGAAATGGCCGCGGACGTGGCGTTGAACCGCAAGGTCATGGAACAGTATCCGTTCTGCCGCCTGTCCGGACCGGCAAACGTGCTCGTCATGCCGGCGTTCCATTCCGCATCGATCTCCACGAAGATGCTGCAGGAACTCGGCGGCTCCACCGTCATCGGCCCGATCCTCGTCGGTCTCGACAAGGCCGTGCAGATCACCTCGATGGGCGCAAAGGATTCCGACATCGTCAACATGGCGGCGATCGCTGCCTACACGGCGGGATCGTAATTGGGACGGGGAGAGGAGACCGGCAACGCGGCTCTTCTCCCCAGCCGGGAGCAGGTGCCGGCAGGCGGATGAGGCATCCCTCCGCCACCTATGGAATCAGCTGGAGAACCGTCCGGCGTCAGCGCCGTAGTAGTTCAGATACCGATCCGAGATGCTGGCGATCGGCAGGACGATCAGCACGTCGGTGGTGTTGAACGCCTGATCGACGACGGCTGTGGAGCCGACCATGGCGCCGAGCCGCAGGTAGCCCTTGATGAGCGGCGGCAGTGCCGCCAGCGCCCGCTTCGGATTGACCGCCTCGACAGGCATCAGGTCCATGTCGCGGGCAAGGTGCGGCAGGGCGCCGACCGCCCAGTCGTCCTTGGCGACAACGCTGTGACGAAGGAACGACAGCGCAAGAGCGTGGCTTTCCGGATGAACGCCGGGAAATGAGGCGCAGCCGAACATTGCGCTCATGCCATGCTTCAGGGCATAGGCCCAGTTCCCCTGCCAGAGAAGCTCGACGATGCGCTTGGTCCGGTAGTCAGGCAGGACGCAGGAGCGGCCGAGCTCCATGAAGCGCTTATCCGGATGACGCGCGATCAGCTCGTCGATCGCGAATTCGGAAGCCGAGTAAAATCCGCCGTTCGCCATTGCGACGTCCTGTCGCAACAGCCGGTAGGTGCCGACGATCTGGTCTTCGCTGTCGCCTTCGATCGAGCGGTCAAGCACCAGCAGGTGGTCGCAGAAAGCATCGTAGGCATCGACATCGCGCTTGCGCCGCATCGCTTCGGCGGGCAGTTGCGCCTGCATTTCCTCGACGAAGACGCGGTAGCGAACCGCCTGTGCGGCATCGACTTCGCTCGGGGTACGGGCAAGCCGGGTTTCCAGATTGCCGATGCGGCCAAGCACATCGCCTTCCTTCGGCGCAGCCGCTCTCGACGGCCGGTGAGCCTCGGTGACGGTGTCACGGTTGAAGATGTCTACGGACATGACGATTCTTTCATTGCCGGCTTTGAGACGCCATAGAACACTTATATGTTACATGAAAGTGACATTTTTAACCCCCTGATACGCAGGAAACGCACGGGCTGGTTTGACCGTTATAGCGCTTCTGCGCGACGTGCGGAGAGAGCGGCGACAGCTTGAACTTCCGTCAGAAGCCTTATCGGATCCACAGGTTTAAGCATGACGCGGTTTGCGCCGTTCAGCAAGACTTGGCGACGCGATTCGTCGCGCTTGTCGGCTGTCAGCACGATGATCGGCACGGGCGGAACGTCGAGCCGGCGTTCGTGGCCGCGTAGCCGGCCAAGCATTTCGATGCCGTCGCCGCCGGGCATGGAAAGATCGCTGATGATGATATCGGGGCGCACGCTTCCCTCCGCCAGCGCCGCGTCGAGCAGCGCTTCGAAGTGATCGACATGCTCTACGCTGTGTCCGGCCTTTTCCATCATGGCGCGGATCAGCATGGCGTTGATCGGATCGTCCTCGGCGAGCAGAATCTTGAGTCCGCCCTGAATGCCCGCTTCCGGAATGGCGGCACTGAAGCCCGGCTGGTTGTCGTTCAGCGCGTCGCGTTTTTCCATGCCGCGCATGCGCCCGCGCAGCACGTCGATCAGCGACTGCTCGCGCAGCGGCCGGATGAGCCACGAATCGAAGAGATCGAGCGAGTGGGCATTGCGCTCCTCCGGATTGACCAGGAAGATCTTTCGCAAGCCGAGAGCCGCGATATCCGCGCGGTCGGCAAGGTGTGTCGCGAACTCGCCGGACATGCGGTGATCGACGATGATGTCGGTCGGGCGGCGGCCACGGCTGGCTATATCGAGGAGTGTTCGGCGCGCAGTCTCCCCGTCCTCGACGAAATGGCAGCTGCCGCCAAGCGTTGCGATCGTTTCGGAGATGGCGGTGCGGGCGGCGCCGGCCGGCGCAAGCAGCACGACGATATTCCCAGCAAGCAGGCCGTCGCGCCGCGCCCGGCTGCGTTCTTCGTGTTCAATGCCGAAGCGGATGCTGAATTCGCTGCCGGCTCCCTTTTCGCTCGCGACCGTGAGCGTACCGCCGAATTCGCGCATGATGCGGGCGGAGATGGCAAGGCCAAGCCCAGTACCGCCGCTCTTCTCGACCATGCCGCCGCCCTGCTCGAATTCGCCGAAGATCCGCGACTGCTCCTCGTCGGTCATGCCGGCTCCGGTGTCGGTCACGGTGATCAGCAGGTCGTCGTCCTCAAGCGAGACGCGAATGAACACACCACCGAACTGGGTGAACTTCACGGCATTGCCGATGACGTTGAAGAGCACCTGGCGCAGGCGGGCGGGATCGAAGTTCATGACGTCGGGAACGTCCGACGATACCGTCGCGCCGATCTCTATGCCTTTTTCGTGCGCCCGGTGGGCCAGCATTTCAACAACGCTCTCCAGCAGCTTGCGCAGCGATTCCGCGCGAGGGCGCAACTGGAATCGACCGACTTCGATCGTCGAGAAATCCAGGAGATCCTCGACGAGATGGGTCAGCGCATGGCCGGACTGGTGGATGCCTGTCAGGTAGTTCTGCTGCTCCTGCGTCAGTCGCGTCTCGGTCAACAGATGCGTCATTCCGAGGATGCCCGAGAGCGGCGTGCGGATCTCGTGGCTGACGGTGGCGAGCATTCGCGACTTGGCGGCGCTGTTGTACTCGGCTTTCTGCCGGGCCTCCTCGCGCGCCTGGGCCGCGAGGCGTTCGTCGGTCACGTCGCGTGCGATGCTGTGCAGCAGAAGCCGCCCGCCGCTCGCGTCACGCGTGATGACATCACGCCAGAAGAAAATGCGTTGCCCCTCGGGCGTCGAGATCTCCACGTCGTAGCGATGTGGTTCCGCCCCTGGCCGAAAGGCGATGCCGATCTCCTCGCAGGTCTGTCCCTCGGGGCTGAGCCGACCGGTCAGTCGGCGAAACATGTCGTTGGCGCCGACGATCCGCCGGTCCATGGTGCGGGTAACGGTGATGTCGCCCAGTGCGTCGTGTATGCTGGCAAAGAGGTCGGCACCCCGGCGTCTGCCGGCTTTCTCGCGCTGCTCGGCAGTCGTTGGTGTGCTATGCAGACGTGCCGCAAGAACGGCCATGCCGAGGAGAGCGGCGACTGCGAGGCTTCCAAGGCCGATCGAAACGATCAGCAACCCGCCGGCATAGCCGAGCGCCAATAGTACAAGCGAAGCGAGCAGGCCGGCGCCGCCGAGCCAATAGGACAGCAGTCTGCCCCTCGCGATGAGCGAGGACGATCTCCTGGCGTGCGCGGATGGGGAGGCAGTCGCATCCTCTGCCCGCTCATCTCCTGGATGAGCGGGATGACCGCCAAATGCGGTGGCCAGCTTTTCATGCAATTGACCCAGACCGTGCATGATGAACGGGTAACACGCAGGCCGTTCCGAATGCCTTCAGCAAACCGGTAAAACTTTAGCGATCCGAGCTTTTAGGTTGCACCAGTTCGTCTAGAATCACGCAGCCCGCGCCGATCGTAATGAAACTGTCGGCCAGGTTGAAAACGGCGAACGACCATGTCTCCGTATGAAACAGGATATAGTCGATCACGTGACCGTAAAGGAAGCGGTCGATGAGGTTTCCGAGCGCGCCGGCGATGATCAGCGCGTAGCCGAGATGCGCGAAGGTGCGCTGCTTCCCGGTCCGCCGCCATAGCCAGATGACGAAGCCGACGATGATCAGCCGCATGCCAACGATGAACCAGCCGTCCATGCCCGACAGCATGGAGAAGGCCACGCCGAGATTGTAGGTGCGGTAAAGCGCCAGCATCGGGACGACGGGAACCATCTCCTGCAGCGGCAAGGTGTGATCGACGACGATCTTGACGATCTGGTCAAGCACGACGGCGATGGCGACGAAGATCAGGATCGGCAGCGGGCGCGAAAACAGCGCCGGTCGGTCTTGCGTCTGTTCGGTCATTTGGCCTCGGAGAGTGAGAGGAGATGGCGGCGCGCCTCGAACATCATGACGGCGCTGGCAACGGCGAGGTTGAGCGAGTCGGCGCGGCCCTGCTGCGGGATGCGGGCAAGCGCGTCGGCTTCCCTTGCCAGCTGCTCGGGCAGGCCGGATTGTTCGTTGCCCATCAGGATGACGACCGGCTTCTTCTTGTAGTCGATCGTCCGGTAATCGACCGATCCGGCAAGATGCGTGGCGACGACGGAAACGCCCGCGTGCCTCTTCCATGCGATGAATTCTTCCGGGGTGGCGCGGGCGACGGGCACGGCAAAGACCGAACCCATGGTGGCGCGCACGGTCTCCAGTGAGAACGGATCGGTGGTTTCGCCGACCAGGATGACGCCGGAGGCGCCGGCGGCGTCCGCCGTGCGGATGATCGTGCCGAGATTGCCGGGATCGCGGACGCGGTCGAGCGCTATCCATGTTTCGCCCTGCCTGGGGTGAACGTCGCGAAGCGCCTTCCAGCGGGTTTCGAAGACGCCGACCACCATCTGCGGATTGTCGCGCCGGGTGATCGAGGAGAGCACCTTCTCGCTGACTTCGAGCACCAGTCCGCCGGAGGCGACGGTCTTCGCGGCCATCTGCTCGACCAGCGGCTTTCCCTTGGCGGCCTTTGCATAGACCAGCGTGCGGATCGTCCAGCCGAGTTCGATCGCGTCAATCACGAGCTTCAGGCCCTCGGCCATGAAGGTGCCGCTCTGCTCGCGGGTCTTCTTGTCGCTGAGCGACTTGATGTCCTTGATGATGGGATTGGCAAGCGAGGTGACCTCTTTCACCTGGCCGACCTTGTGAGGGCCGGAGCCCCTGTGTTCATGGCTCATTTCGGCACCCAGCGGGAGAAGAGGGAGGTGGAGAGCGCGCGGCTCGGCGTCTTGCCGTCCAGCCCGGCTTCGCGGATCACCAGTTCGCCCGACTCGACCACGCCGCCGGCGCCGCGCATCGTCTCGCGCATCAGCTCGTGGATCGAATAGAAGCTGGCCCGGATCGAATAGGCTGTCAGCACCAGGCCGACGGCGTTCGGCGACAGGATCTCGCGGCAGACGTCGAGCATGACAGGCAGATGGTCGAACAGGTGCCAGACCTCGCCGTTCGGGCCGCGACCGAATTTCGGCGGATCGGTGAGGATGATGTCGTAGGCATTGCCGCGGCGTTCCTCACGCAGGATGAACTTCATCGCGTCTTCGCAGATCCAGCGGATCGGCGCCTTGTCGAGGCGGCTGAGCGCCTGGTTTTCGCGCGCCCAGCCGATTGCCTTCTTCGAGGCATCGACATGGGTGACTTCTGCGCCGGCCGCTGCCGCAACCAGCGATGCGACACCGGTGTAGCCGAAGAGGTTCAGCACCTTGAGCGGCCGTCCGGCCGCCTCGACCTGCTGCTTCATCCATGTCCAGTGCACGATCTGCTCGGGAAATACCCCGACATGGCGGAAGGAGGTGAAACGCCCGAGGAAATCGACGCCGAGCAGATTGAGTGGCCAGGTTTCGCCCAGCGCATCCTTGGGGAAGCGCCAGCGTCCGGTGCCCTCTTCGTCGGTATCGCCGGTGAAGGCGGCATCGACCTTCTCCCAGACATGCGCCGGCAGCGACGGCCGCCACAGCGCCTGGCCTTCCGGGCGGATGATCCGATAGGGACCGTACTGCTCCAGCTTCTCGCCATTGCCGCTGTCGATCAGATGGAAATCGCCGGCGCCGAGAGATTCGAGGATGACCGGCACCCGTTCGGTAGGGCGTTCTCCGGTGCGCGCCATCAGCGGCCGTTCGCTCGCAGCCGCGCCGGCGGGTTCGCGCGGGGCTTCCCGGGCAGGGACGGTCTTGCCCGCAACCTTCAGCGGGCGGCTGGTGCCGCGATCGTCGTTGCGGCGTCCTCCGGAGGGGCCGGCTGCGGACTTCTGGCCCGGCCGGCGTTCTTTCTGTCTCAACGTGGTCTTCCGCCTGCTGAATTCGATAGAGTTGGTGCAAATAGCATTCCGTTTCACCTTGGCAAAGCGCTTTCCCGCTGTGATAGTTTAAGCCAGGTCGAAATGGGAGGATTTCGGATGGACTTGACCGGCGAAGAACGGATCACGGCCCCGCGGGATGTCGTATGGGCTGCATTGAACGACCCGGACGTGCTGAGGCAGTGTATCCCGGGGTGTCAGAACCTCGAACTGAAGTCGCCGACGGAGCTTGCGGCAACCGTCAAAATCAAGATCGGTCCGGTCTCCGCCACCTTCAACGGCGAGGTCACGCTTTCCAACATCAACGCGCCGGAAAGCTACACGATCTCGGGTGAAGGCAAGGGTGGCATTGCAGGCTTTGCCAAGGGCGGCGCCGACGTGACGCTGAAGGAGGAGGGCACCGATACGATCCTCCAGTACAGGGCCAACGCCCAGGTCGGCGGCAAGATCGCCCAGCTCGGGGCCCGGTTGATCGATTCCACGTCGCAGAAACTGGCGCAGCAGTTCTTTTCGGACTTCAACGCCGCCGCCAGTGCAAAAGCCGCAGAATAAGGAGCACGAAGGAGTTGGCAGGCCTCAATGCGTCGTCTAATCCGGTGTTCATGGAATGGATTGTGAGAGCTCCTGAAGGGCCGGAACGCGAGGAACTCGCCGATATCTATCTTACGGTCCGCCGCGAGACTTTCACCTGGGTCGCAGCGTCCCAGTTCCATCATGGGGACTTCTTCGCCCATACGCAGGGCGAGATCGTTTGGCTTGCCGAGACGCCGGAAGGCGAGATCGCCGGGTTCATGACGCTTTGGCCCCCGGACGATTTCATTCACATGCTTTACGTCCGCAAGGTGTGGCAAGGAAAGGGCGCGGGCAATGCCCTCCTGCGGGCATTGCCGGACTGGCCGCGCCAGAAATACCGGCTGAAGTGCCTCGTCAAGAACAGCGGCGCCAAGGCTTTTTACCTGACCAACGGTTTCGCGGTGACCGGCAGCGGCAGTTCGGCCGAAGGCGACTACGAAGAGCTGAGCTTTACGCCGCCGAGATAGCGGCCCTACTGCAGCTGCGGCTTTCTCAGAAAGGCGTTCCGGTCCGCCGACCGCACGCGCAGCCAGGCCTCGCGGCCATCGCGCAGAACCCGGATGGGGATTTCGGCGCCGGCGGCACCGCTGCTCCAGACCTTCCGGTAGAAGTCGGCAAGACCGTCGACTTCCCCGTCGCGAATCTCCGAGATGATGTCGCCCTGCTGCAGCCCGGCCTGATCGGCGGGGCTTCCCTCAGCCACGCTCATCACGATGACGTCGCCGTTGCTCTCGGCGGAAAACGCGCCAAGCCATGGCCGCGGCGGCTTGTTCACGTGGCCCCGCGTCAAGAGGTCGTCGAGGATGGGTGGCAGGAGGTTGATCGGAACGACCATGTTGATGTCCGCGACCTCGCCGCTCTGGTTCATCTGCAGGCGCAGCGACCCGATCCCCAGGAGCTTCCCGTTCGAATCGACGAGCGGTGCACCGCCCCAGGAGGGATGGGCGGGCGTCGTGAAGATCGCTTCGTCGAGCAGGTATTCCCAGTAGCCGGCAAACTCCTGCTTGGCGACGATCTTAGCCTCGACGAACTGCCCGATACCGTCTGCCAGCACGACCGGATCGCCGACGCCGGCTTTCGCCGCATCGCCGAAATCAAGAGCGGGAAGCCCGAGTTCGCCGAGTGCCTGCAGCAGGCCAAAGCCGGTCTCCTGGTCGTAGGCAAGCGCGTGGGCGGCAACGACGTGTCCCTCGTTCGTCGTCAGCCAGACCTCTTCCGCTTCGGTGATCAGGTAGCCGATCGTCAGCACCAGCCCGGTCTCTTTGATGACAACGCCGCTGCCCTCGCGGCGGATGCCGAGTGCATCGGCCGTAAAGGCATCTTCGGGGATTGAGGTACGTACGGCCACGACGGACCTCAGGATTCTGTCGATATTCATGGTTTCATCCTCTAAGGCGTGGCGCTGAGGCGGTGAAACAGCAAGTGCGTAGCACAGGCGCAACGGATCATCCGTATATAGCTATGAAGGCACATTGCTCGCGGCAAGCCTTCGCCGTCCGAATTTCTCGGGTTGCAGGGCACGGGTTCAGGATGGGGCGGAGACGCTTGTCGCCGACAGGCGGCGGGCCTGCACTCCAGGCGCTATCGCGACGGCAGCTGCCCAGCAATTTCCTCCGCACGCGTCTTGTGTCGATCGGCCTCGCTCTGCCAGCGAACGGCTTCCTTCGCTTCGGAACGCGCACGCTTGCGGTGTTTGCTCTGGTTGAGCCACGTGGCCGCCGAGCCGGCGATCATGCCGATGATGAGCGCGACAAAAATGAAAACGAAGAAAGGAGCGGAGAGCGACAACACCTGGTCGTCCGGCCGGAAGGGATTGAACGCCATCGACACGGTCTGCCGGTTGGCGACACAGAAGATGATCAGGATCACCCCGAGAGGAAGAAAAATCAGAAGGTTAAGGATCTTCTTCGTCATGGTTCGGTCTCCTTATGCCCCGGCCGGGCGATCGGGCCCACGACCATCGTTCGGCCACAGGATAGAATGGGCCGCATGAAGGTCAAGTCCGGCTTTTCGTCGGGCGCCAGCGCCCGGCAACGGTCAATCGTCCTGATCGCCTTGTCCGGGGTTCAGCCGCTCGCGCAGCTCCTTGCCGGTCTTGAAGAACGGAACCCACTTCTCCTCGACGAACACCGTATCGCCCGTACGCGGGTTGCGACCGGAGCGCGAGGGACGGTTCTTCACCGAGAAGGCGCCAAAGCCGCGCAGCTCGACTCGATTGCCTGCCGCGAGCGCGTCCGTGATCTCGTCGAGCACCGCGTTGACGATATTTTCGACGTCGCGATGATAGAGATGCGGGTTGCGTGCCGCAACTATCTGCACCAGTTCGGACTTGATCACAGTCGCCCCCTTAAATTATTGATTTCTTATCAATCGTGGCCAACCTGCCAAACTGAAAGGAGCCCGTCAAGAAGCAACTTCTGCGGCAGAATTCCGGTAAGGTCTTCGCTTCTGGCAAGATCGCCGTAGCCAAGAAGGGTCAATACCCGCGACGCTGCCCCGGCGAACAGAAAAGCGGTGTTGCGCTTCTTGTCCCAGTCAATTTCCGGAAGGTCCTTGTCGACTTTCCGGGTTGCCAGGTAGGCGCGGATTTCGTCATCGCCGCCGATCTGATCGATCAGCTTGACCTTGAGCGCCTGGCGTCCCGTGAAGATCGTGCCGTCGGCAAGTTTCAGCACCTCGTCGCGCGGCATCTTGCGCCTGTCGGCGACCAGATCGACGAACCAGCCGTAGCTGTCAACGACCATGCCGTTGATCATCGCCTTGGCCTCCTCGCTGGCGGGATGGAATGGCGAGGGCTCCGCCTTCAGCGGCGAGGACTTGATCTCTTCCATCGAGACGCCGAGCTTGTCGAGCAGCGGCTTGACCTGCGGGTACTGGAAAATGACGCCGATCGAGCCGGTGATCGAGCTGTCGCCGGCGATCACCATGTCGCCCGCCGTTGCGATCATGTAGCCCGCCGAGGCGGCAAGGGTGCGCACGTCCGAGACGACAGGCTTCTTGGCGGAGATGGCGCGGATTGCCTTGAAAATCCGCTCGCCGCCGTAGGTAGTGCCCCCGGGCGAAGAAATGGACACAATGACGGCCTTCACCGCGTCGTTCTTCTCGATCGTGTCGAGCCGATCGAGAAGTTCGCTGTCGTCGGTGATCAGCCCCGAAATGGTGACATGGGCGACATGCGGCCGGTTTGTCGCGGCATCGCCCAAAAGAAATTGATAGGCCGCAAGCCCGAGCGCCACGATCAGCAGAACGGCGACGATACGCCAGAAGCCAAGCTTGCGGCGCAACCTGCGGCGATCCGCGATCATCGAACTGTCCATTCTTTCCTCCAGATCCGCAATGCTTGGGCAACTCAATCCATCTAGAGTTCCGCAGGGATGCGGAAATGCCGCTTTGCCGGGTTTTGTGGTTTTCTTGCTTGTTGCAGAAAAAAATCCATATTGGCAAGCCAGTGTAATAATGCGAAATGAACTGTGATCGGGCGAGGCAATGCCTATATACGCTAACGATCGGCGACACGGACCGGAATTATGCTCAACACATTGAACAACGGCGGACAGGCTGCCTACGCGAATTCCGCAAGGAACGCATATGGCGACGCGCGGTTTCACTCTGCGCGGGTTCGCCGGCTGAAGGTCCTGCTTCCTGTGGCTGCCGTGATCGTCTCTTTGGTGTTCATCGGCGTTTCGGTCATCCGCACCTACCTGCCCGAGAATATCAAGATTGAAGGCGCAAGGATCGAAAACGGCAAGGTCGTGATGGAGAAGCCCGCCATCGCGGGCCGCAACGCCGCTGGAATCAACTATTCGATGCTCGCCGAGCGTGCGCTGCAGGACATCAAGAACCCCAATCTCATCACCCTCGAAACCGTCAAGGCGGCGGTGCCCATCAAGGATGACCTGATCGCTCGCGTCGAGGCGACGACGGCCGACTACGACCGAGCAACAGATAATCTGAACGTCAAATCGCCCTTCACGATTAACTTGAGCAACGGCCTGAGCGCCAAGTTCCAGACTGCCCAGGTGGACGTAAAGGGCGGGAAACTGACGACGAGCGATCCCGTTACGATTGAAAAAGATGGCGCATCGGTTGTTGCGCACTCGCTCAAGATGACGGATAAGGGTCGGACGATCACATTCGAGGGGAATGTTCGCATGAATGTTGATCCATCCGTCATTCGCAAACAGGGCACTTAACAAGCCGGGTCACTATGGCAAACGATTGTCGCATTTCTACCCGCAAGTCGGGTGCAGTATTCTTCAACGGTGCGCTTGCGCTCATGCTGTTGGCCGGGGGCGCGTTGGCGCAGGCGACCACCAGTCAGATGAGCGGGCTGAAGCTCAACAAGGATGAACCGATCCAGATCGAAAGCGACAAGCTGGAGATCCACGATCAGGAACACACCGCCGACTTTACCGGCAACGTCAAGGTCGTGCAGGGCACGACCACGCTGCAGGCGGGTCATATGACGGTCTTCTACAAGCCGAAGGCCGATGCCAATGCTGCCAACGGTGCCGCGACGAAGGCATCCGAGACGAAGGCCGCCAACAAGGAGGCAGCCAGCAAAGAGGCTCCGGCTTCCATTGCCTCGGGCAACGCCGATATCGATCACATCATCGTCACCGACAATGTGTTCTTGACTTCGGGCACGCAGACCGCAACGGCTGACAACGGTTCGTTCGACATGGCGAAGCAGCTTTTCATCCTCAAGGGTGACAAGGTGGTTCTCTCCGACGGGCCGAACGTCTTCACAGGTTGCCAGCTGACGGTGCACATGGCGACAGGAGAGGCTCAACTGGACAGTTGTGGGGGGCGCGTCCAGATCCAGCTCGATCCTAAATCACAGAATAAGAACTGACCCCGGCCTCACCACGTGAAATTATTCTCGCTATCGACCAAGTTCGGCAAGGCCGGTTCGCACGCTGCGACCGATGCCGCTGCCACTGATAAAAGCCGCTACCAGGGCACGCTCATTGCGCGCGGTCTGACCAAGACCTACAGCACCCGGCGTGTCGTGAACGGCGTCTCCCTCGTCGTGCGGCGCGGCGAGGCCGTCGGGCTGCTCGGCCCGAACGGCGCGGGCAAGACGACCTGTTTCTATATGATCACCGGCCTGGTGCCGGTCGACGAAGGCACGATCGAGATCGATGGCAACGACGTGACGTCGATGCCGATGTATCGTCGATCCCGGCTTGGCGTCGGTTACCTGCCGCAGGAAGCCTCGATCTTCCGCGGACTGACGGTCGAGGAAAATATCCGCGCGGTTTTGGAAGTGCATGTCAAGGACAAGGCTGCGCGCGAGAAGAAACTCGACGAACTCCTGGACGAGTTTCATATCCGCAAGCTTCGCGAGAGCGCTGCAGTGTCCTTGTCGGGTGGCGAACGCCGTCGCCTGGAAATTGCCCGTGCGCTCGCTACCGACCCGACCTTCATGCTTCTCGACGAGCCGTTCGCGGGCGTCGATCCGATCTCTGTTTCGGACATTCAGAATCTCGTCCA
Source organism: Rhizobium sp. Root1203 (assembly GCF_001424945.1). Taxonomy (GTDB): domain Bacteria; phylum Pseudomonadota; class Alphaproteobacteria; order Rhizobiales; family Rhizobiaceae; genus Rhizobium. Next base: position 24,742 of record NZ_LMCW01000069.1, on the reverse strand, counting down.
CCACCTGACGGCGCGCGGCATCGGCGTTCTCATTACCGACCACAATGTGCGCGAGACGCTCGGCTTGATCGATCGCGCCTACATCATTCATGCGGGCGAAGTGCTGACGCATGGCAGGGCAAATGACATCGTCAACAATCCGGAAGTGCGCCGGCTCTACCTGGGCGACAACTTCAGCCTTTGATGGCGTTTGCATGCGACGGAAATTCACCTTCCTGTCACATCCCGCTTGACCAAGTAGAATAAAAAAGCAATTTTTGGGCCAACTTGGATTTCCGTGGCCTGACCCCCGTTGCAGGACGCGGTTTCCCGGAGGAAATGAACGGGAGTTTCGCGTCCGCTATGGCACTTTCGGCCAATCTCTTCCTACGCCAAAGCCAGTCGCTGGTCATGACGCCGCAGCTCATGCAGTCGATTCAGCTGCTTCAGATGACGCATTTCGAGCTTACGCAGTTCATCGCGCAGGAAGTCGAGAAGAACCCGCTGCTCGACTTTCCGTCAAATGACGCGGAAACAGGCAGCGAGCGCAGCGCGGAAGAAGACGATGCCTATGCGCGCCAGGCCGAAGAGGCAAGCTCGGACGGCGAGTACGACAGCCGCACGGAAGTCATGTCCGGCGATTGGTCGGATCGGACCGACAGTGCCGGCGCGGGCCGCATGACCGATGAACTCGACGCCAACTATTCGAACGTGTTTCCCGACGATGGCGTTCCGCAACGCGCCGATGCGCCCGAACTCATCAGCCAGTGGAAATCGATGCCCGGCGGCGGGGACGGGACGGAATCCTACGATCTCGACGACTTCGTTGCCGGCCAGGTGTCGCTTCGCGACCATCTGGCGCAGCAATTGCCGTTCCTTCTGTCCGACATGGCCGATCGCTTGATTGCCCAGTTCCTGGGCGATCAGCTCGATGAAGCCGGGTACCTGCATGCGGATCTCGGCGAAGCCGCCGAGCGGCTTGGTACCACCCTGAACGACGTCGAACGCGTGCTTGCGTCGCTGCAGACCCTTGATCCGCCTGGCGTTTTTGCCCGCAGTCTGTCGGAATGCCTTGCGATCCAGCTTCGGCAAAAGGATCGCTATGATCCGGCGATGAAAGCATTCGTGGGCAATCTCGAACTGCTGGCACGCCGCGATTTCGCCACCCTGAAGCGCATCTGCGGCGTGGACGAGGAAGATCTCCTCGACATGCTGAGCGAAATTCGTCAACTCAATCCCAAGCCGGGCAGCGGTTTTGAGGCCAGCGTCTCGGAAGGCATCATGCCGGATGTCGTGGTCAGGGCAGCCTCCGACGGCAGCTGGCAGGTCGAGCTCAATCCCGATGCGCTGCCGCGCGTTCTCGTCAGCCAGTCCTATTTCGCCAATGTGACGAAGAACGGCGAGGACCATGCTTTCCTGTCGGACTGCCTGCAGAGCGCCAACTGGCTGACGCGCAGCCTGGACCAGCGGGCCAAGACGATCATGAAGGTCGCCAGCGAGATCGTTCGCCAGCAGGATGCCTTTCTTCTTCATGGCGTCGACCACCTGCGCCCCCTCAATCTGAAGACGGTGGCCGATGCGATCAAGATGCATGAGTCCACCGTCAGCCGCGTCACCTCCAACAAGTACATGCTGACGCCGCGGGGGCTCTTCGAACTCAAGTATTTCTTCACGGTGTCGATCGGCGCGGTAGAGGGGGGCGACAGCCATTCGGCCGAGGCCGTGCGCCACAAGATCCGTGCACTCATCATGCAGGAAAGGCCGGAGGCAGTTCTCTCCGATGACGATATCGTGGATATCCTCAACAAGGGCGGCATCGAGCTTGCTCGGCGGACGGTTGCGAAGTATCGTGAAGCGATGAATATTGCTTCCTCCGTTCAGCGCCGGCGGGAGAAGCGAGCCCTCGCCAAAGTCGCGGGCTTCTGACGAGTAGGGTCGGTACGACCTGCGTGTGCATTTCCGCGTGAAATAGAGCTGTTGTTGACTTTTTGGTAACTTCTGGCTAGAAGCCGCCGCGATTGGCGCTGTGAATAGCGTCGGAGGTTATCCCCATCATCCTCAGGGCGCCCCGCAGCCGAGAACTTCGGCCGATCTTGCTTGAGATCGAGCGAAGTGCTTGGATGCTGATGAGCCTTGGCGTAAACTGGTACCCGCAAACCACATAAGAAGGGAAACTCCATGAGTGTGCGTGTATCCGGTAAACATATGGAAATTGGTGACTCCTTCCGGCAGCGGATAGAGGACCAAATTGGTGTGGCCGTCACGAAATACTTCGACGGAGGGTATTCTAGTCAGGTCATCGTGCAGAAGGCCAACGCCCGCTTTTCCGCCGATTGCAAGGTTCATCTCGACAGCGGGGTCGTGTTGCACGCCGCGGGCGAGGCGATGGATCCGCAATTGGCATTCGATGCCGCTTCCGCACGAATTGAGAAGCGACTTCGCCGCTACAAGCGCAAGCTTAAGGATCATCATGCCGGGAATCATCTGAATGGTTTTGCCGAGGTCGCCTACACCGTCATGGACGGTATGCCGGATCACGACGAGGAAGTTGCTGACGACTTTGCTCCGGCAATCGTCGCGGAAAGCACGAAGCAACTGAAGACCATGTCCGTAGCGACCGCCGTCATGGCGCTCGACATGACGGACGAGCCGCTGCTGCTTTTCCGCAGCCCCGGCAAAGACGAGTTGAACATCGTTTACCGTCGGCAAGACGGCAACATTGGCTGGATAGACGCAGCCAACATCAAAGGCTGAGATCGAGGCGAGGGCGGCAGGTCGCCTGCCGCTCCCCAAGTCTCGGCACAGAAGGAAAAAGAAATGGCATTGGCAGATTTGCTGCAGCAAAATGCGATCATTCCCGCTCTCAGGGTAAATTCCAAGAAACAGCTCTTGCAGGAATTGGCGGCCAAGGCGTCGAAAGTGACCGGGCTGTCCGAGCGTGAGATTTTCGACGTTGTTCTGCAGCGTGAGCGCCTCGGTTCCACCGGTGTCGGCAATGGCATCGCCATACCGCACGGCAAGCTCGCAAGCGTCCATTCCATCGTCGGGATCTTCGCACGTCTGGACCAACCGGTGGATTTCGAAGCATTGGACGACCAGCCGGTCGACCTGGTGTTTCTGCTTCTGGCGCCAGAGGGCGCCGGCGCCGATCATTTGAAGGCTCTGTCGCGGATTGCCCGTGTCCTGCGCGATCACGACCTCGTGGCCAAGCTGCGGGCGACGGATTCCGCTTCGGCGATTTATGCGTTTCTGAACGAAGAGCAGACGTCCAACGCGGCCTGACAACACTCCATAGGAAGACGAAAGAGGCGCCTGATTGCTCAGGCGCCTCTTTCCGTTTCAGCCGTTGCTTCGGCTCAGAATTCTTCCCAGTTGTCCTGTGCAAGCGCTGCAGAACCATGCGACTGTGCGACGACGCGGCGCGGCGCCGGAGCGGCAGCCTGACGATAGCTCGGCGCAGCGGCCGGGGCGCGCATCTGCTGCGCGGTCGAGCGAAGCGCGGATGCGTTGCCGGAGCCAGTGACCCGGAAGCGCATGACCAGTTGCTTCAGCGTCTGGGCCTCGTCGTTCAATGTCACGCTGGCGGCGGTCGTTTCTTCGACCATCGCGGCGTTCTGCTGCGTCACCTGGTCCATCTGGTTCATGGCCTGGTTGATTTCCTTGAGGCCGATCGCCTGCTCGCTGGCCGAGGCCGAAATCTCCCGGATCAGGCTGTTGATGCCCATCACCTGCTCGGAGATCTTGTGCAGCGTGTCGCCGGCTCGGCCGACGAGATCGACGCCTTCCTTGACCTGGACGGCCGAGGTGTTGATCAGCGTCTTGATCTCCTTGGCTGCATTTGCGGACCGCTGTGCGAGTTCGCGGACTTCCTGGGCGACGACGGCGAAACCCTTGCCGGCTTCACCGGCGCGTGCGGCCTCGACGCCCGCGTTGAGGGCCAGCAGGTTCGTCTGGAACGCAATCTCGTCGATCACGCCGATGATGCGGGAGACTTCCGTCGACGACTGTTCGATGCCGTGCATGGAAGAGATCGCCTTGCGAACGACTTCGCCGGACTTCTCGGCGTCCTCGCAGGCATGGTTGACGTTGTCGGCCGCCGTGCGCGCATTCTCGGCGCTGGAATTGACCTGTGCCGTGAGTTCGTTGAGGGCCGCTGCCGTTTCCTCCAGGCTCGCGGCCTGCTGTTCGGTGCGCTTGGCGAGATCGGAGGCGCTGCCGCTGATTTCGCTGGTGCCGGAGCCGATGTTCACGACGCTGTGGTTCATCGTGTTGATGGTTTCCTCAAGGCTTGCGAGTGCAGCGTTGAAGTCCTGCTTCAGCTTGTCGTACTCGCCCGGGAACTCGTCGGTGATGCGATGGCCGAGGTTGCCCTGCGACAGTTCCGAAAGGCCCGCTCCGACGATGGACACGATGTGACGCTGCAGGCTGACGGACTGCTGGCGCTCGGTTTCCGAACGGCTGCGTTCGTTCTCGGCGGCGTCGCGCTGGTTGTTGGCTTCGGCTTCTAGACGCTGGGTATCGGCAAGCGCGAAGCGGAAGCCTTCCAGGGCCTTGGCAACGGAGCCGATTTCGTCGGCGCGATCCTGGCCGGCGACCGGCTGCTCGTAGCGACCGTCGCTGAGCGCCTTGACGCTCGCCACCAGGCCGCTCAGAGGACGCTGAACGAGGGAGCGGACGGCGAAGTAGAGAGCAAGCATGACAGCCGTCAGAACCAGAATTCCGGCAACGATCATCATGAAGGTCTGGTCCTTTACCGGCGCGTTGATGGCGCTGTGGGGGACATCCACCAGAACGACCCAGGTCGTGTTGATATCAGGCAGGGCGAACGGATAGACGACGCGATCGAAAGGCTCATAGCCGTCGTAGGTCAGGTTGGGGACGACGGACGGCTGCAAGGTGGAAAGCGCGCCCTTGACCGCATCCGCGCCTTCGCCGTCATACGCCTTCATGGACAGATCGGCCTTCGGCGGAACAATCCAGTTGCCGGTTTGCGAGAGCAGCGTAACGCGGCCGGAGCCGAAAGGATGGAGAGTGGAAAGCTTGTCCGCGAGGGACTTGAGCGAGATATCGACGCCGCTGACGCCGATCATCTTGCCGCCGGACATGACCGGATAGGCGATCGATGTCATGGCCGTGTTCTCGCCGGTGGTCGTCTCGGCATAGGGTGGCGAGAGCGCGCCCTTCTTGCTTGCCGCCGCGAGGGCGTACCAATCGGCCTTGTAGTCGGAATCGAAGGTCGAGAAGGCGAACCCGCCGTCCTTGCGCTTGGTCCAGTAGGGATTGAAGGTCCCGTCCTTGGCGGCGCCGAAGTCGGTCTTGCCGGCCATGCTGGGCGATTGTCCGTCGAAGGCGTTCGGCTCTTCCGCAAACCAGCTGCCGAACGCAAAGGCGTTGCGCTCGACATTGGCTTTCAGCATGTCCAGCACGGCCTTGCGGTCGAGGTACTTGCCTTCCTGGCCGCGGCCGATCGTACCGGCCATCGAACGGGCGGCGCCCGCCAGTTCGCCGACCGACGAGGCAACTTCGTTGGCGATCGATTTCGCCTCGAGATTGGCCTGATCCATGGTCAGCGTCTGGACGCGGTCGCGGGTCTCGCCGATGAGGAAAAAGTTGGAAACGAAGAGAACAAGCGCGATGGCTACGCCTGTAATCAGGATAAGCTTGGCCGCAAGCGACTTCATGCGAAAGATGAACATGTATTCCTCGGGAGCAAGGATGTGCCGGACAATGCATTCATCGGCACAGAGGCAAAGGCATCGCCCCTTCATGGAGCAGCCGTGACGAAAGCCATCCCTTTGAGAGAGAGTCTGGCGCTCAAGCGAAAGATCGCCAGAAACCTCTTAAATTTAAGTGAAATACGATGAAGTTGCTGCCCGCGACGACGAAGTCTCCCGAAATGTCGCAGGCAGAAACGCCCTATAGTTTGTTTGCGACGTCGGCGCTGAGGGGAATGGACGGCTGGGCACCCTGCGTGAGGCACGCGAGCGACCCGGCGACCGCAGCACGCCGTAGCGCGGTCTCGAAATCGAGCCCCTCGTCGAGGCCGGCGGCGAAATAACCGCAGAACGTATCTCCGGCTCCGACCGTGTCCACGGGTTCGATCTTCAGCCCCTTGGCACGGAAAATGACGCTGTCGCGGATCGCGATGACGCCATCTGCCCCGAGCGTGACGATCAGCGTCTGCCCCGTTTCGCCGTGGATTTGCTTCAGGGCCGCCTCGCGGTCGTCAGGCCCCATGTTCTCCCGGCCCGCGAGGCGCTCGAACTCCGTCTCGTTGGCGATGACGATATCGGCAATGCGCCCGAGCCGCCCTGCGTCATCGATCAGCGGTGCAAGGTTGAGAACGGTGATGACGCCGCCGGCGCGCGCCGCAGCCAGCGCCCGCTCGACCGCAGGAACCGGAATTTCAAGCTGGAGCATCAGGATGTCGCCCTTGCTCATGGCGCCGACGGCAAGGTCTGCGCCCGCCGCGGTCACGGTGCCGTTCGCACCCGGCACGACGGCGATCATGTTCTCGCCGTCGCCGCCGACCAGGATCAGGGCCGTTCCCGTCGGCTCGTCAACCTGCTTGACGGCTTCGAGCTGCGTCCCGGCATCCTTCAGAAGCGCCAGCGCCGGTCCGGCGAAGCCGTCCCTGCCGACGGCGCCCGCCAGATGCACCGCGCGGCCGGCACGCCGGGCGGCGAGCGCCTGGTTGGCGCCCTTGCCGCCCGCAGCCGTCGAAAAGCTGTTGCCAGCAACCGTTTCGCCGGGCTTGGGCAACCGTTCCGTCGTGGCGATGAGGTCCATGTTGATGGAGCCGAAAACTGTGATCATGAGGGTGTCCCGTCAAATGCTTCTGTCGCGGGACACTGCCTGAATGGCTTACTCGTCGTCAACCACTCTGAGCTTCAGAAGCCCCGTGCGGCTGTCGATGGATTTCGGCGGCGGTTCGCTCTCGCGTCCGGATTTTCCTGTCTCCCCGCCCTCGAATTCGAGAGCCTCGATCCTGCCGCCTCGCTTGCTCAGCTTGTCGGCCGACGTGACGATCAGGTCGACGTCCTTCTGGGCAAGCGCGAAATGGCCCTGCAGCTTGCGGACGCGCTCGTCCAGCCGGCTGAGGTCGTCCATGAGATTGGCAACTTCGCCCTGGATCACATGCGCCTGCGCCCGCATCCGCTGGTCCTTGAGGACAGCTTGGATGACCTGGATGGAGAGCATAAGCAACGACGGCGAAACGATCACGATGCGAGCACGGTGGGCCTTCTGTACGACCGCCTCGAAATTCTCGTGGATTTCAGCGAAAATGGATTCAGAGGGGACGAACAGGAACGCAGTCTCCTGCGTTTCGCCCTGGAGCAGGTACTTTTCCGAGATATCCCGGATGTGCGTTTCCATATCGCGGCGGAACTGCTGCGACGCTGCCTTGGCAAGCTCCGGCCCCCCTGCTTCGCGGATCGCATTCCATGCTTCAAGCGGAAACTTCGCGTCGATGACCAGCGGCGGTGCGCCGTTCGGCATGCGGATCGTGCAGTCCGGGCGGGATCCGTTGGAAAGCGTCTGCTGGAAGGCAAAGGCCCCCATCGGCAGTCCGTCGGCGACGATGGTCTCCATGCGTGACTGTCCGAAGGCGCCGCGCGTCTGCTTGTTGGAGAGAATTGCCTGCAAGCCGACGACGTCTTTCGCCAACGTCTGGATATTGTTCTGTGCGGCATCGATCACCGCCAGCCGTTCCTGCAGCCGCTGCAGGTTCTCGTGCGTCGATCGGGTCTGCTCCGTGATCGTGCTGCTGACGCGCTGCGACATACCGTCCAGGCGCTGGTTGATCGCCTGGTTGAATTCCGCCTGCCGGGATCCGAATACCTCGGTCATCGCAGACATGCGCCCGTGCATCTCGGCCTGGATCCTCAGAAGTTCTGCCATGCGCGCATCCGCGTCGGCCGCCCGCTCGCTCGCCTCCTCGGCCTGCTCCTGGCGCAGCTGGCTGCTGCGAAGGAGGAGGACGATGATCAGGACGATCAGCGCGGCGATGCCGCCGCCGGCGAGCGCCAGCATCGAAGGGCTGATCTGCGAAAGGGTGGCGGAAAGCGATTCGGTGGCAGCGTTCATCCCGCTACAATATCAAACTCGATCCTGTTGGCTAGATCAAAACGTGAACAAGCGGATGCTTCCTGTGCACGCTGTGGCGACCGTCGTCGAAGCACCCGCCGACAAATCGGATCCCCGTTTAACCTTTGCTAAACTATATTGGGCAAAAGCTCTGCTCAAATTTCTCTTTCAACATCAATTACAAAGCAGAGATATCATGACGACTCAGCCATCCGACAACGCGCTCAAGCAACGTCTCGATTTCATCGAGCTTGACGATGGGGCGCGTGCGGCGTTGCGTGAGATGCGCCCGACGATCTCCGCGCTGCTCGGTAGCGCGCTCGACCGTTTCTATGGAAAGCTGGGAAAAACGCCCGCGGTTGCCGGCTTCTTCGCCGACAAGTCGCATATGAACAGCGCCAAGAAGCGCCAGGAAGATCATTGGGCGAATCTCGCCGGTGGAAATTTCGACGAAGCCTACGTCAATGGCGTCATGGCCGTCGGCAGGACGCATGCCCGCATCGGTCTCGAGCCGCGCTGGTACATCGGCGGCTATGCTCTGCTGATGAGCGATCTGATCAAGGGGCTGATGGACAAGCAGTGGCCCTCGATGTTTGCGCGGCAGCAGGGCAAGGTGCTTGCGGAGAAGATTACGGCAGTCGTCAAGGCCGCCATGCTCGATATGGATTATTCCATTTCAGTCTATCTCGAAACGCTAGAACAAAAACGGCTGAAGCTCGAAGAGGAACGCGTCAAGGCGGAATCGGATCAGACGATCGCGCTCGATCATCTTCGCCGGGGCCTTGAAGCGCTGTCGAACGGCGATCTTGAAGCCACTCTGCCGGCCGATCTGCCCGGAAAATTCAAGGATATGGCCGAGGACTATAACCGTGCCGTCGCCGCCTTGCGCACGTCCTTCGCGTCCGTCCGCGCAACCTCGGGCGAAATCCTTCAGGGGACCGCCGTGATCGCGAAGGGTTCGGACGACCTGGCGCTGCGCACCGCGCAGCAGGCAGCCGGCGTCGAGGAAAGCTCGGCCGCCCTGCAGCAATTGTCGGTCAGCGTCGGCCAGACGGCTGCAAACGCCGAGAAAGCCTCCGATGCGGTGCGCGACACACAGCAGAAGGCAAAGAACTCCGGCGAGCTCGTCAACAGCGCCGTTTCGGCAATGGCGGGGATCGAGAAATCCTCGACCGAGATCGCCAAGATCATCGGCGTCATCGACGAGATCGCCTTCCAGACCAACCTGCTGGCCCTGAATGCCGGCGTCGAGGCAGCCCGTGCCGGAGACGCGGGCAAGGGCTTTGCCGTCGTCGCCCAGGAAGTCCGCCAGCTTGCGCAGCGCACCGCAGATGCGGCCAAGGAAATCAAGAAGCTGATCTCGGAGAGCTCGGTTCAGGTCAATGAGGGCGTCGGCATCGTCAGCAGCACCGGCGAGGCGCTGAGCGATATGATCACCCGCATCGACATCATCAACCGCTTCGTTGCAGACATCGCGGCCGCTGCCCGGGATCAGGCAACCGGCGTCAACGAGGTCAGTGTTGCAATCCGCAACATGGACACCATCACCCAGCAGAACTCGGGCATGGTCGAACGCACCTCCTCCGAGACGAAGCGTCTCCGAAGCGAAGTCGAAAGCCTCGTCGGTTTGCTGCAGCGCTTCCGCACCGGCGTCCATGAGCGCTCCGTTCCGGCAGCTTCGCGCCGCGCCGCCTGAGCCGAAATACGTCAAAATTCCGGAGGCGATGCAAAAAAGCGCCGCCTCCGGCTTCCGGATAATTCCATCGGGCAAAAAGATGGGTTATGGGGAACGCCATGACCATCAAGCCACTCATCATTCTCCCCGACCCGCTGCTTCGTCAGGTGTCCAAGCCGGTCGAACGCGTGGACAGCGATCTCCAGCGTCTCGCAGACGACATGCTGGACACAATGTACGATGCACCGGGCATCGGCCTTGCTGCCGTCCAGATCGGCGTTCCGCGCCGTATGCTTGTCATCGACGTCTCGCGCGAAGGTGAGGAGAAGCAGCCGCTCATCGTCATCAACCCGGAAATCGTCAAGTCCTCCGACGAGCGCTCGGTCTACGAGGAAGGCTGCCTTTCCATTCCCGACTACTATGCGGAAGTCGAGCGCCCGGCCACCGTCGGCGTCAAGTATCTCGACCGTGACGGCAGGGAACAGATGGTTGAAGCCGACAGCCTGCTTGCCACCTGCCTGCAGCACGAGATCGACCATCTGAACGGCGTGCTCTTCATCGACCACATATCGCGGCTCAAGCGCGAAATGGTGATCAAGAAGTTCACCAAGGCTGCGAAGACTGCCAAGGCTCTCTGAGTTCTGTTGAACCAACGGCCGTCGCACCCTATGATATCAGCGATATCATAGGGGAGGTTCTGCATGGGCGATCTTCTGATCCGGGATATTTCCGACGCGATGAAGCGAGAAATCGCCAGCCGTGCGGAGCGCAGCGGCAACAGCCTCTCCGATGAGGCCAAGGAACTGTTGCGCGAGGCCCTCTTGAACAGGGCCGATCCGCAGGTTGAAACGCTGTCGGCCTATGATCTGATCCGCCGTGCCTTCGAGCGCGAAGGAGCGTCAGGCGACGAATTCGCAGCCATCATGGACGAGATCGAAGCGGAGCGTAAAAAGGATTTCGGCCGGCCGGTCGAGGACTTGGAATGATCGTCCTCGACACCAATGTCATTTCCGAACTGAGCAAGTCCACGCCGCATGAGGGCGTCAAGGCGTGGCTCTTTCGCCAGGATCGCTCAAGGCTCTATCTCTGCACCGTCGTTCTGATGGAGCAGACCTACGGCGCTGAGAGGATAATGTTGGAGACCGGCTCGGATCGCTATTTCCGGGCGATCGACAACCTTCTGGCCGGGCAGTTCCGCGACCGAGTTTCCGTCTGGGATGCCGACGCTGCTTTCATGACCGGCCGTCTGCGTGCAAGGCGTGAGAGCCTGGGTCGTCCGATCTCGATTCAGGACGCCATGATCGCCGCAATCTGCCTCACCCATGGCGCAACGCTGGCGACCCGCAACACAAAAGACTTCGAGGGGCTTGATCTCAAGCTCGTAAACCCGTTTGAAGACGGCTGACCTCAAAGACTGGCAGACTGGCGGCAAACAATGTCTCTTCGCATCATCTTCATGGGAACGCCGGAGTTCTCGGTCCCGACCCTGCGCCTGCTGGTGGATGCCGGGCACACGGTCCTGGCTGTCTATACCCAGCCACCGCGCCCCGGCGGGCGCCGTGGGCTCGACCTGCAGAAATCGCCGGTGCATCAGGCAGCCGAACTTCTGGGAATTCCGGTCTTCACGCCCGTCAACTTCAAGGATCCGGAGGAGCGCGCGCGTTTCGCTGACCACAAGGCCGATGTCGCCGTCGTTGTCGCATACGGCCTGCTGTTGCCCGAAGCAATCCTTGGCGGCACGCGCTACGGCTGCTACAACGGCCATGCTTCGTTGCTGCCGCGCTGGCGCGGCGCGGCGCCCATCCAGCGCGCAATCATGGCCGGCGATGCGAAGACCGGCATGATGGTGATGAAGATGGACAAGGGGCTGGATACCGGCCCGGTGGCGCTCACCCGCGAGGTCGAGATCGGCCCCGACATGACCGGCGGCGAGCTGCACGACAAGCTGATGCTAGTCGGCGCCAGGGCGATGGCCGAGGCAATGGTGAATCTCGAAATGGGAGACCTGCCCCTGACGCCGCAGCCGGCGGAAGGCGTTCTCTATGCCGCCAAGATCGACAAGAACGAGACGCGGATCGATTTTTCCAGGGATGCGGCCGATGTGCACAATCATATCCGAGGGCTGGCTCCCTTCCCCGGCGCATGGTTCGAGCTGGCGATCGGGGGCAAGCCGGAGCGCGTGAAAGTCCTGGGTTCGGAGCGCGCGGAGGGCTCCGGCACTGCAGGCGAATTGCTGACGGACGATCTCGTGCTCGCCTGCGGCACCGGCGCAGTCCGTCTGACCAAGCTGCAGAAAGCAGGCGGAAAGCCCTTGGCGGCTGCCGATTTCCTGCACGGCACGCCGCTTCCGGCAGGCACGAGGCTCGCCTGATGCACCGCTATCGCATGACCATCGAGTATGACGGAGCGCGCTATGTCGGCTGGCAGCGGCAGGATAACGGCCCGTCCGTTCAGGGGGCGATCGAGAAGGCGATCCTGTCGGCGAGCGGCGAGACGGTATCGGTCCGCGGCGCCGGGCGCACGGATTCCGGTGTGCACGCGATGGGTCAGGTCATTCACGCCGATCTTGCCAAGGAGTGGGCGCCCTTCAAGTTGCAGAATGCGTTGAATGCACATTTGAGGCTTGCGGGCGAGCGCGTCTCCGTCGTCGAGGCAGACGCTGCCAGCGAATTCTTCGACGCGCGCTTTTCGGCGCTGCGCCGCCACTACCTCTATCGCATCATCACCCGCCGCGCGCCGCTGGCCATCGAAGCGGGCAAGGCGTGGTGGGTGCCGAAGACACTCGACCACGAGACGATGCATGCCGCCGCGCAGACGCTGGTCGGCAGGCACGATTTCTCGACCTTCCGCTCGGCGCACTGCCAGGCCACCAGTCCCGTTCGCACGCTCGACCGGCTGGATGTGACCCGCAATGGCGAACTGATCGAGATTCGTGCCACCGCGCAGAGCTTCCTGCACAATCAGATCCGTTCCTTTGCCGGCACGCTGAAGCTGGCGGGCGAGGGGAAGTGGACGCCGGAGGATGTGCGCGCTGCACTTGACGCAAGGGACCGCAAGGCCTGCGGCCCCGTGGCGCCGCCGGACGGCCTCTATTTCATGCAAGTCGACTATCCCGAGGTGATCACCGACCGCCGCCGGGAGACGGGAGCAGCCAATGACGACGACAATCTATCATAACCCCGCCTGCGGCACGTCGCGCAACACGCTGGCCATGATCCGCCAATCCGGCGAGGAGCCGGAGATCATCGAATATCTGGAGACGCCGCCGACCCGCGAAAAGTTGGTGGAGCTGATCGCTGCGATGGGCATTTCGCCGCGCGCGCTCCTTCGACAGAAGGGCACGCCCTACGATGTGCTCGGGCTTGGCGACCTGTCGCTTTCGGACGATCAGTTGCTGGATGCGATGATCGCGCATCCGATCCTCATCGAACGTCCGATCGTCGTCACGGAGATAGGCACGCGCCTGTGCCGCCCGTCGGAGGCCGTTCTGGACATTCTGCACAATCCCGCAATCGGCACGTTCGCCAAGGAAGGCGGCGAAATCGTTCGCGGCAAATAGCCGCCTACACCGGGTAGATGCCGAGAAAACGCTGCAGATATTCCGACAGCAGCAGGGATGGCACGAGCAGAACCAGTGTCAGCGCCCCGACGATCAGGCCGTTGCCGTGAAGGATCATTCGGAGGATGCGGGCAATGGAAAAAACCTGAACCAGCATGAAGGCAAGCAGCAGCAGCGAGACGAGGCCGACAAGGCCCGGCAGGAAGTAGACGAGCGCGAGCAGCAGGCCGTTGATATAGGAGAGCGGTACGCCCAGCCAGTTGACGCTGACGATCAGCGCCGCGAATCGTTCTCCCTTGTGGAACGCAAGCAGCAGCAGGCCGGCCAGCACCAGCGGCACGAACCAGTTCGCGGCCTCCACGAGCCCGAGGCGGAAGTAGAAAAGCAAGCCGACATCGGTGTGCGGCGGCATGGTCTGCAGGAAGGCCTGGCGCCACCAGAGCCACGATATGCCCATCGGCGGCAGGCACCACGGGATCGCCCAGAAAGAGCGGTTGACGCCGCGCTCGGACATGTCGAGAAACCGGAAGCCGCGCGGATCCATGCGGACCAGCAGCCACAGCCCTGCCAGGTAGTACTGGACTTCCCTAATGCCCGGCATTCTCGAACCAGCGCTCGATGAAGGTTTCGTAGATGGCTGCGAGGCGCTCGAGGTCGGAAACCGCCACGCGTTCGTCCACCATATGCATGGTCTGCCCGACCAGGCCGAATTCGACGACCGGGCAATAATCCTTGATGAACCGGGCGTCGGAGGTGCCGCCCGTCGTGGAAAGCTTGGGCGACAGGCCCGTGACGCTTTCGACAGCCGAGGACAGGGAGGCAATCAGTGCATTGTTGCGTGTCAGAAACACGTGGCTCGGACGCTCCGCCCAGACGATGTCGTATTTGAGTGGCGCGCGACCCGGACGCAGCACGCCGTCGCTGGCGGCAGCATCGAGGCGGCGCAGGATCTCCTGCTGCAGGCTCTCGGCCGTCCAACTGTCGTTGAAACGGATGTTGAAACTTGCCGTCGCCTTGGCGGGCACGACGTTCGTTGCCGGATTGCCCACGTCTACGGTCGTCACTTCGAGGTTGGATGGTTGGAAATTGTCGGTCCCGGCGTCGAACGGCGGGTCCATCAGCGCCTGCGTCAACTGCAGGATGCCGCGCACGGCATTGTCTGCGAGATGCGGATAGGCGGCATGGCCCTGGACCCCGTGGACCGTGATCCTGCCTGAGAGTGAACCGCGGCGGCCGATCTTGATCATGTCGCCGAGCCTGTCCGGATTGGTTGGCTCGCCGACCAGGCAGGCATCCCAGTGCTCGCCACGTTCCGCCGCCCACTTGAGCAGCTTGGTCGTGCCGTTGATCGCAGGGCCTTCCTCGTCGCCGGTGATCAGAAAGGACACCGAGCCCCTTGGCACGCCGTGCTTTTCGATATGGCGGGCGATAGCCGCGACGAAGCAGGCGATGCCGCCTTTCATATCGACGGCGCCGCGGCCGAAAAGGTCGCCATCGGCGATCTCGGCGGCAAAGGGGGGGTGAGTCCAGGAGGCTTCGTCGCCGACCGGAACGACATCCGTGTGGCCGGCGAACATCAGGTGCGGGCCGTCGTCGCCGAGGCGCGCATAGAGGTTCTCGATGTCGGGCGTGCCGGCCTCAGTCGCCTTCACCTTGTCGACCTTGAAGCCGAGAGGCGACAGCATCGCATCCAGCGCCGAAAGCGCACCGCCTTCCACAGGCGTCACGGACGGGCAGCGAATCAGGGTCTGGAGATTGGCGACGGGATCGGTAGCGGTCATGGTGATGGAATTATCCGGCGGTAGTGGCAAAGAAAAGGCAAGGCGGCATGGCCGCTCTGTTGAACGCGCCGTCCGTTTTGCCGGATCGATGTGCGGCTGTCCCGGCGCGCCGGGACGGCTGGATAGCATCAGTCGCGCAACAGCTCGTTGATACCGGTCTTGGAGCGGGTCTTTTCATCGACGCGCTTGACGATAACAGCGCAGTAGAGATGCGGCGCAGGCAGGCCGTTGGCCATCGTCGCATTGCCCGACGGCATCGAGCCGGCAACGACGACGGAATAGGGCGGTACTTCGCCATACGTCACTTCGCCGGTGGCGCGGTCGACGATCTTGGTGGACTTGCCGATATAGACGCCCATGCCGAGAACCGAACCCTCGCGGATGATGCAGCCTTCGACAACTTCGGAGCGGGCGCCGATGAAGCAGTTGTCCTCGATGATCGTCGGGCCGGCCTGCATCGGCTCCAGAACGCCGCCGATGCCCACGCCTCCGGAGAGATGCACATGCTTGCCGATCTGTGCGCAGGAGCCGACGGTCGCCCAGGTATCCACCATCGTGCCTTCGTCGACGAAGGCACCGAGATTGACGAAGGAGGGCATCAGCACGACGTTCTTGCCGATATGGGCGGAGCGGCGGACGATGCAGTTCGGAACGGCGCGGAAGCCAGCCGCGCGATATTGGTTCTCCCCCCAGCCTTCGAACTTCGACGGCACCTTGTCCCACCATGTCGAGCTGCCCGAACCGCCCTTGACGACCTCCATGTCGTTGAGGCGGAAGGAGAGCAGAACGGCTTTCTTCAGCCACTGATTGACCTTCCAGATGCCGTCGGCGCCGCGTTCGGCAACGCGCGCCTTGCCGCCGTCGAGAAGCTCAAGCGCGGCTTCCACCGCATCGCGCACGTCGCCCTTGGTCGAGGTGGTCACGCTGTCACGGTTGTCGAAGGCAGTCTCGAGGGTCTTTTCGAGGGAGGAAAGGTCAGTAGCGCTCATGGGAATTCCTTAAACTTCGATCTTTATCGTGGAGACCCAAAGCCTCCGGGAATTGTGATAGGCGGGATGCGATCTGCTCTATCGCATGCAGGGCTAAAATGGAATGATTTTTCGGGACAGGATCACTCTCCCGTTAGAGCGCATGAAACGACATGCCGGCAGTGGCTGCCGGCGGGACTGAAAGGCATTTCGACATGGCAAAGGGACGAAACGGCAGGCTGCGGCGCAAGGATGGCGTCTGGGACCCGCTGAAGACGAGCGAGACCGACAAGCAACGCGCCGAGGCGGTGCCGAAGACGCCGCAGACCCTGTCGCCAGCCTATCGCCTTGCCTATGCAGACGAGGAATTTCTGTGCCGCGAGGAGCTTCGGCCGATCCGTCTGCAGCTGGAACTGATGAAAACCGAAATGATGCTGGCCGAGCGCGGCATCAAATCGACGGTCGTCATGTTCGGCGGCGCCCGCATCCCGGCACCCGGTCAAAGCGCCTGGGCGGCGAGAAACGAGGTGCAGCGCGCCAATCTGGAAGCAGCGTCGGTCTACTACGACGAAGCGCGCAAGTTCGCCCGTCTCTGCTCGAAATATTCGGCCGGCTTCGATTTCCACGAATATGTCATCGTCACCGGCGGCGGACCTGGCGTCATGGAGGCGGGCAATCGCGGCGCGGCCGACGAGGGCGCGCCGTCGATCGGCCTCAACATCGTGCTTCCGCACGAGCAGGCGCCGAACGTCTACGTGACGCCGGAGTTGAGCTTCAACTTCCACTATTTCGCGATCCGCAAGATGCACTTCATGGTGCGCGCCAAGGCGATCGCCGTTTTCCCCGGTGGTTTCGGCACCCTCGACGAGTTTTTCGAATGCCTGACGCTCATCCAGACCGGCCGCATGGAAAAGATGCCGCTCATTCTGTTCGGCGAGACGTTCTGGCGCAGCATCATCAATTTTGAAGCGCTCGCCGAATTCGGTACGATCGCGCCCGATGACGTCGATCTGATCAGCTTCGTGGACACCGCCGATGCCGCCTGGAAGATCATTCAGGACTTCTACGAGCATCACGACTAGAAAAACCCGCCGCAACGATCGCGGCGGGTTTCGTGGTCGGTAAGTAGTTGGTTACGGAAATGGACGATCCGGCATATCGGCGATCGAGATCGTGCCGTCCTTGTTGCTATCCATCCATGTGAAGAACTTGTCGAAGGCGGCTTCGGCTTCCTGTTTGGAAATCTGGCCGTTTTCGTCGGTGTCGATCCGCTGCATCATCATCATGCCGCGCATCATGCCTCCGCGCTCCATGCCGCCGCGACGTGCACCCTCATTGGGGCCGCCTGGCGGTGGTGCGGGCTGCGCGCTGTCGGCGTCGGCCGGGGGGGCGATGGGCGCACCATCATCGTCGGCCATGTCGTCGGCCGGTGCCTTCGCTTTGGCAATCTGGGCTTCCCGGTATTTGCGGATCTCGCCTGGGGTCAGCGAGCCGTCCTTGTCGGTATCGATCGCGACAAAGATCGCCTCCATGCCGTCCTTGGCTTCCTGCTTGGAGACTTGGCCATCCTTGTTCGCATCGAACTGCTGGAGCATCCGAACGAAGATAACCTCGCGCATCGCCGCCATCCGCGGGGCGCCCATCATGCCCATCATGGGATGCGGACGAGGCGGATGGTGCTTCTTGTCGTGAGGTGCGGCAAGGCTGGTGCCGGCTGCTGCGCCGGCGATCAAGACGGAGGAAAGTGCGGCCAGTATCAGCTTGTTCCGAGACATCTTGTATCCTTTCAGTGTGCGATCTCATTGGGATCACACAAGAAAGCTAGGGCCGGTGCTGCACATTGCCCAATTAAAGATCGGTAAGCTGGATGAAACTTTCGTAATCTAGCCGGTAATCTTGCCAAGGAAATCAGTCAGGTCGTCGGTGACGAAATCGATGTGGTCGTCATCGCCGCTGGTCTTTTCCCACCACTCGACCACCGTTTCCTCGAGGTTGTTCGGCACCAGCAGAACCGTCTGCATGCCGAGCGCCTTCGGAACCTTGAGATTGCGCGGCAGGTCCTCGAACATCGCCGCCCTGCCGGTTTCGACCCGCTTCAGCGCCGTGAACTTGTCGTAGGTCGCCTGAGCAGGCTTAGGGACGAAATCGGCCGCGACGATATCGAAGATGTCGTCGAAGTGCTCGAGGATACCGAGCGCGCCGGCCGTCATCTCGGCATGCCTGACGCTGCCGTTGGTGAAGATGAACTTGCGGCCGGGAAGAGCCTTGATCGCCGCACCGAGGTCCGGCTGTGCGGTCAGGCTCGAATAGTCGATAGCATGGGCCTTTTCGAGAAAGTCGTTCGGATCGATGCCGTGATGGATCATCAGACCCTGCAATGTCGTGCCGTGCTCCAGATAGTATTGCTTCTGAAGCTTGCGTGCCTCGTCCCGCTCCATCTGCAGCAGCGCCGACACATACGCGGTCATGTTCTTGTCGATCTGCGCGAAGAGATTGACATGATGCGGATAGAGCGTGTTGTCGAGGTCGAACACCCACTCGGTCACATGCGAAAAATCCGAACTGGTCGGAGTGCGATCTATCTTGGTCATGGCGGCGTTATGGCACGGCTGGCGCCCCATGCCAAAGTCTTTCAACGTCATTCTTCACGAAAACGCCTTGCGAATTCCTCAACTTTAAGGCGATAAAGTCTGATTTTTGCCGCCATGCGGGTCTGTTCTGCAGGCTCCGAGACCGAGGGATAGCCAGTGAAGATCGCTCTGATAAATCCGCCGCATACTGCCATCGGAAGCCGCGTCCCCGATGACCATCTGCCGCCGCTCGGGCTGTTGTCGATTGGCGGCCCGCTTATCGATGCGGACCACGACGTGGTCCTGATTGACGCGGAGTTCGGCCCGCTGCCTATCGCGAAAGTCGTCAGCGAGGTTCTGCGACAATCGCCTGATGTGGTGCTGATCGGCCATTCCGGCTCGACCTCGGCGCACCCTACGGCTGTCGAGATCGCCAAGGCCCTTAAGGCTGAGGCTGCAGCCGTTCGCGTCATATACGGTGGAGTGTTCCCGACATATCACTGGCGCGACATCCTGGCCGAAACCGATGTTTTCGACGTTCTAGTTCGCGGCGAAGGCGAGGAGACGGTCGTCAGTCTCATGGACGCCATAACAAGCGGCAGGCCGCTTGAACAGGTGCCTGGCATCGCCTTTTTGGCCGGTGATGGCGAACCCTTCGCGACCCGGTCCGCCCGGGCAATCGCGTCGCTGGACAGCTATCGCGTCGGCTGGGAGCTGATCGATCACGCCCGCTACAGCTATTGGGGCGGCAAGCGTGCGGTGGTGATGCAGTTCTCCCGCGGCTGTCCCCATCTTTGCAACTATTGTGGCCAGCGGGGCTTTTGGACCCGCTGGCGTCACCGCGATCCGGTTCTCTTTGCGAGGGAGATCGCGCGGCTCCATCGTGAGCAAGGAGTTGAGCTGATCAATCTCGCGGACGAAAATCCAACCTCGTCCCGAAAGGCATGGGCCGCCTTTCTGCAGGCACTGATCGCCGAGAACGTGCCGGTGCTGATCGTCGGCTCGACTCGTGCAGACGATATCGTGCGGGATGCCGACATTCTGCATCTCTACCGCAAAGCCGGTGTCGTCCGCTGGCTGATGGGCATGGAAAACACCGACGAAGCGACGTTGGCGCTCATTCGGAAGGGCGGCGGCACCGCGACTGATCGGGAAGCGATCAGGCTGCTGCGCAAGCATGGAATCCTTTCCATGGCGACCTGGGTGGTCGGGTTTGAAGAGGATCGGCTGAAGGACTTGTGGCGCGGCTTCCGGCAGCTGCTGTCCTACGACCCGGACCAGATCCAGGCGCTCTATGTCACGCCGCACCGTTGGACGCCGTTCTTCCGCATCGCCCGGGAGCGCACCGTCATCGAGACCGACGTCCGAAAGTGGGACTACAAGCATCAAGTGCTGAAGATGAAGCACTTGCATCCCGCCGTTCTCATCTCCTGCGTGAAGCTGATTGAGGTGGCGATACAGGCCCGCCCGAAGGCACTGATCCGTATTCTCTTCCACCGCGATCCGGTACAGCGCCATTCGATGCGCTGGTACACGCAGATGGGACGGCGCGTCTGGTTTCACGAGCTGTCAGAGTTCGCCTTCCGGCGACGAATGGTGAAGAACGGCCCGACACTTGAGGCTTTCTGGGGCGCGCCGCAGGATGCGGAGGAAGAATCGATGCTCCTGCCCGCTCGTACCGCCAGCATGCCGCCTCGCGTCATAGATGCAGCGGAATGAAATAGACGCCCGATTTTCGGCGGACGGAAACCCGCGGCAATGGTAGAACGCGTCATGCTTTTCGACCTTCCCAACGAAGACACGCTCTACGATGCGTTGATTGCCCGCAGTTCCAACTACGAGGGCCTTGCCTATGTCTGCGTGAAGACAACGGGCATTTTCTGCCGGTTGACCTGTCCGGCGCGCAAGCCGAAGCGGGAGAACACGCTGTTTTACGATTGCATCGCCACCTGCATGCAGTCAGGCTTCCGGCCATGCCGGCGCTGCAAACCGCTGGAGCAGCCGGGCAGGGAGCCTGTTATCGACGAATTGCTGAATGCACTCGATCGTGATCCGGCGGCGCGGTGGACGGAAGACGACCTGGTCCGCAAAGGCTACGACCCCTCCACCGTGCGTCGCGCCTTCAAGCGATCGCTCGGCATGACCTTCCTCGACATCGCACGCTGTCGCCGCCTTGGCGAGGCGGCGAGACAGCTTGCCGCAGGCGCACGTGTCATCGATGCCCAGTTCGAGGCGGGCTACGAGTCCGCCAGCGGTTTTCGCGCCGCGTTCCAGCGCCTGATCCGCGCGGCGCCGGTGCTGTCCCAGAACCGCGAACTGCTGTTTGCCGATTGGTTCGATACGCCGCTCGGCCCCATGGTGGCGGTCGCCGATCAGACGCATCTGCATCTCCTGGAGTTTCACGATCGCAAGGGGCTGCCCGCCGAACTGGACAGCCTGCAGCGCAAGACGCGTTCGGCGGTTGCCACCGGGCGGACAAAGGCGCTCGATCAGATCGAGGCCGAACTCGCCGCTTATTTCGAAGGTCGATCCGCCATGTTCAGGACGCCCCTCGCGCTCGCTGGCGGCACCGCCTTCGAGCGCGAGGTCTGGAAAAGGCTCATGGGCATCCCCGTCGGCGAGACGCGCGCCTATGGCGACCTTGCACGGGAAATGGAGAACCCGCAGCTCGTGCGCGCCGTCGGCCGCGCCAACGGCGCAAACCGGCTCTCCATCGTCATACCCTGTCATCGCGTCATCGGTGCGGATGGATCCCTGACAGGGTACGGTGGCGGGCTATGGCGCAAGCAATGGCTTCTGCGGCATGAAGGAAAAATGAGGCCCAAGGGGCTGTTTATGGAGGGAGTGCAATGAATCAAGCGGAAAAGGCCAGAGCGTTCGGTGCCCTGCATCGCAAGGGCAACCCGGTTGTCCTCTACAATATCTGGGATGCCGGAACCGCGAAGGCGGTTGCCGATGCCGGTGCCAAGGCGCTGGCGACCGGAAGCTGGTCGGTTGCCGCCGCGCAGGGCTATGGAGATGGCGAGAAGATTCCGCTGGAGGCAGTGGTGGCGGTGACTCGCCAGATCACGGCAGTCAGCGACCTGCCATTGTCCGTCGACGTCGAAGGAGCATACTCGACTGAGCCCGCCGGCGCCGCCGCCAACGTCGCCAAGCTGATCGATGCGGGCGCGGTCGGCATCAATTTCGAAGATCGGGTGGTTGGCGGAAGCGGCCTGCACGCCGTCGAAAAGCAGGCCGCCCGTATCCGGGCAATTCGAGACGCAGCCGAAGGAAGGGGGATCGCCTTGTTTATCAATGCGCGCACCGATCTCTTTCTCGCCGAGAGCGACCAGTCGAAGCATGCCGGCCTGGTCGATGAAGCGATCGAGCGCGGCAGGGCCTATGCGGCCGCCGGCGGCAACGGCTTCTTTGTGCCGGGTCTGGTTGACGAAGGCTTGATCGACAGGATCTGCCGTACCTCGGCACTGCCGGTCAACATCATGATGTGGCCGGGGACTCCCGATCTGAAGACGCTTGCGAAGCTCGGCGTCGGCCGCGTCAGCTATGGTCCCGGGCCATACCGGGCGATGATGGAAAAGCTGAAGCAGGACGCGACGGCCGTCTTCGCCGCCGCCGGTTTTGCGTAAAAGCAAAAGATGGAGCGTTTTCGCGATCTGAGGAAAAGCGGAAACGCTCTATCGCCGGCTCACGGAACGATCAGCGTTCCGGCGCCGTGCTCGGTGAAGATCTCGAGCAGTACCGCATGGGCGGTCTTGCCGTTCAGGATGACGACACCCTGGACGCCTGCCTTGATGGCGTCGATGCAGGTCTCGACCTTCGGGATCATGCCGCCGGAGATCGTACCGTCGGCGATCAGGGCATGCGCCTGGGAGACCGAGAGTTCCTTGATCAGGTTGCCCTGCTTGTCGAGCACGCCGGGAACATCCGTCAGGAACAGCAGCCGCGTGGCATTCAGGGCGCCCGCGATGGCCCCGGCAAACGTGTCGGCATTGATGTTGTAGGTCGCGCCGTCACGCCCGGGAGCAACCGGAGCGATGACGGGGATCATTTCCGAACGCGCGAGCAGGTCGATCAGCGTCCGGTCGACCTCGACGACCTCGCCGACGAAGCCGAGGTCCAGAACCCGTTCGATATTGGAATCGGGATCCTTGATGGTCTTGTGCGCCTTTTCGGCGAAGACCATGTTGCCGTCCTTGCCGCAAAGACCGATCGCCCATTCGCCCGTCTGGTTGATGAGCGCGACGATCTCCTTGTTGATGGAGCCGGCAAGCACCATCTCGACGATCTCGACCGTCTTGGCATCGGTGACGCGAAGCCCGCCCTCGAATTTCGATTCGATCCCCATCTTCGTCAGCATCGCACCGATCTGCGGACCGCCACCGTGAACCACGATCGGGTTGACGCCGGATTGCTTCAACAGGGCGATGTCGCTGGCAAACGCTTTGCCGAGTTCGGGGTTGCCCATGGCATGGCCGCCGTATTTGACGACGATCGTCTTGTTTTCGTAACGCTGCATGTAGGGCAGTGCCTGAGCCAGCAGGCGCGCCTGAGTTTCGCTTTCGGTCTCGATCATGGGGTACCCCGCAGAATTAGGTTGCGGCCTTTTATCTCAAGTTTTTGACAGATGGAATAATCCAGACGGCATTAGTTTACCGTATCTGCTTGCATTCGGGTGGTTTGCCAAGTGCTGCAAGGCGCCCTTGCTGATGCGACAACACGGGGAAGAGGCGCCGGATGACGAGCGAGGAAATCGCAGGACTGATCGGCCGCGTTGCCATTGGCGATCGCAAAGCCTTCGAGGCTCTTTATCGTGTCACCGGTTCGAAACTTTTTTCCATCTGCCTGCGTATCTTGAAAGACCGCACAGAGGCCGAGGAAGCGCTGCAGGAGGTCTACATCAAGATCTGGCAGCGCGCCTCGGTTTTTGCCGCCACCACGGGCGCGCCGTCGTCCTGGCTCGCAGCAATTGCACGCAACCAGGCGATCGACACGCTGCGCAGCCGCAAACCCGTGGCAGACGAACTCGACAGCGCCTACGACCTAGCTGACGGCGATCTCAATCCGGAGGAGCAGACAGTGATCCGGGATGAAGGAAGGCGGATTGACACCTGCATGGAAGAGTTGGAAGCTGATCGGGCAGTGGCAGTACGAAGGGCTTATGTCGAAGGACTGAGCTATCTTGAGCTGGCTGCTCAGTTCGGCGTACCATTGAATACGATGCGCACATGGCTGCGGCGCAGCCTCCTGAAGCTGAGAGAGTGCATGGAACGATGACATCCTCCGATCAAAGCAAGGGCGGCCGTTCCCGCGACGAAGTGCTCGCAGGCGAGTATGTGCTCGGCGTTCTCTCCTTCAAGGATCGGCAGGTGGTCGAAGAGCGCATGCGCCGCGACCGCCCGTTCGCCGCCATCGTCAGCCGGTGGGAGGCCAATCTCTCCACCTTCAACGACGACTATGACGTCGTCACCCCAAGCCAGGAAACCTTCAAGCAGGTCGAGGCGCGCCTCTTCGGCACGCCCGACAGGTCATCCGTTCCGTCCCGCGGCCTGTGGAATTCGGTGGTTTTCTGGCGGTCGCTGACGGCCGTATCCCTGCTGCTCACCACAGCCGCCCTCGTGCTCGCCTTTGCGGCGGTGTCTCCGCCGAAACCCGGCGCGCCGCTCGTTGCCGAACTCTCCGCCCCGGGCAGCCAGGTCAGTCTCATGGCATCCTACGATGCCGAAAGCGGCCGTATGAAGATCGTCCCGGTCGCCGCGGGCAGACCGGAGGAGAAGTCGCTCGAACTCTGGATGGTGCCGGCAACTGGTGCGCCGAAGTCGCTCGGCGTGTTCCCGCCGGGGCAGACCGGCGAGCTTGTCATTCCGCCCGATATGCGTGGCAGCATCGGCGATGGCACCACGTTCGCCGTCAGCCTCGAGCCCTTCGGCGGCTCGCCGACCGGACAGGCCACCGGGCCGATCGTCGCCAGCGGCAGTGCGCACAGGCCCTAGCACTACTTTGGCAGATTAACCGGTGGTTAACGATGATCGGCCATCTTTGGCACCTCAAAAGGGGTGCGGTGGATGGTGGAGCAGGATATTGCACTGACGGATTGGCTGAAGCCGTTCGTTGAGAAGCTT
>NZ_LMCW01000068.1 GCF_001424945.1 Rhizobium sp. Root1203 | reverse complement strand
CCTGCCCCCGCAACCAGAATCTTCAAAGACACCCAAAACAAAGCTCCTCCGCCTAACCGTCGAGGAGCTTTTTGCGTTTCTCCTCCGGGGCAATCTCGCCTGAGCTTGACGTGCGCGCCGATTTCGGTCGTTTACACAACCCGCTTTAGTTCCCGTAAGCAGACAGTCTGTCTTGAATGGTTCGGGAGCCGCTCCTATTCGCCCATGCCAGCGATTTTTCGCTGTTTTTATAACTTTTTGGGCGGGTCGCATAACATGATTGACCATTTGATGCTGAGTTGCAATTGTCCGCACCGAGGTTGCAACCTGCGGCGAGGCCTAAAGCATCATCAGAGTGGGGCACGGAATGAAACTGAAATCATTGTTGGCTACCGTTTCCTTGTTTCGGCCTTGACCGGCGCAGCCTCCCGGTCTTCGGGATGCATTCTCAGCCAATTGCCTGCGCCGATTGGGCCTCGAGGCCGCAGGCTCATGGCGCATTCAGACACGGGAGAATATCATGAAGATGAAGACCCTTCGCGCCCTGGTTCTGCAAACGGCGGTGCTCGCGGCGATCCCAAGTTTCGCGCTGGCGCAATCTGTACTGACCAAAGCAGAACGAACGAGCGAGAGCATGGAGCCGGCGCTTGTCCATGCCGATCAGACGGCTGCAGCGCAGAAGAAGCTGGACGAACTGATGGCCCGCACCGGCCGACGGCCGAATATCGTCTGGCTGCTCATCGATGATATGGGCTATGGCGATCCCGGCGCATTCGGCGGCGGGGCAGTGATCGGGGCTGCCACTCCCAACATGGACAGGCTGGCCCACGAAGGCCTGAAGATGACGTCGACCTACTCCCAGGCGACCTGTACGCCGACCCGCTCCGCCATCCTGACGGGGCGCCTTCCGGTGCGCACCGGCCTGACGCGACCGATCCTTGCCGGCGACAAGATCACCAAGAATCCTTGGGCGGACGAGACTTCGCTACCGAAACTGCTTGGCGAAGCAGGATATAAGACTGTGCTTTCGGGCAAGTGGCATGTCGGAGAAAGCGAGGGCATGCGGCCGCAGGACATCGGTTTTGACGAGTTCTACGGCTTCTACGAAGCCGAGAAGGAGATCAGCCAGGGCGTCGACAAACGGCGCTATCCCGATCTGGTCCTTAATCCCGAGCGACTGGAAATGCTGCGCAAGACCGGGTCGAGCACGGCGCTCGTTCACGGTTTCAAGGGTGGCGAGACCAAGGACGTCGCGCAGATCGACAGCATCGAGAAGATGGCGGAAGGCGACCGGATGCTGAAGGAATTCAGCCTCGAAAAGATCAAGGAACTCGCGAGTGGTACGGCACCATTTTTTCTTGAACACGCCTTCATGAAGGTACATGCCGACAACTTTGCGTCTAAGGCCTTCGAGGGCAAGAGCGCCAGCAAATATCCCTACAAGGACGATGTGGTAGAGGTCGATGCCTATATCGGCGAAATTGTTGGTGCGCTGGACAAAGCAGGCGTTCTCGACAACACCTTCATCTTCGTGACCTCCGACAACGGGCCGCAACTCGATGGTTGGCCGGATGCAGGTTACACGCCGTTCCGCGGCGCCAAAGGCTCGGCCTGGGAAGGCGGCGTGCGGGTGCCCGGGATCGCCTACTGGCGTGGCGTGATCAAGCCCGGCCGAGAAAGCGACGACCTCTTCGACCTCATGGACCTGTTCAATACATCGCTTCATCTGGCGGGCGCCGCCGACAAGATCCCGACCGATCGCTACATCGACGGTATCGATCAAACATCCTTCCTGCTGGCAGACGACGGCCGCTCCAACCGCGAGAAGGTCTATATCTGGAACGAACAGGATTTCATGGCCATGCGGATGTACGAATACAAAATCCATGTGAAAGTGGTTCAGGAGCACGCCCAGTGGCTCAATATCGACATGACCACCGTCAGCGACGTCGGCCTCGCGCCCTGGCTGTTCAATCTCTACATTGATCCGAAGGAGCAATACCCGGTCGGCCACCGCATGAACGCCTTCCTGGCCTCGATGGCCGCGGAGATGAAGGCCCATGGCGCGACGTACAAGAAGTATCCGCCGAAGAATATTGGCCTGGGGCAATGAGCTAGTCCGGCAGTCCCGTCAGGGAGAATCGGTTCAAGACCAAACACACAATTGGAATTACAACCAGGAAGAATTCCATGGTTGATTGCACCTTTGTGGCGTGCAAGCTTGACTTGCCAAATGGGGCCGCGTTTTGCTCTCTCAAGAGACAGAAGGATAGAAGGATGAAAGTATTCCATCGATCATGGACGGTTCATACGGTTCTCTTATCACTGGTAACCTTTGGGACCGGTCCGGCATTTCCCAAAGACTCCGATGTCGGGCAAAAGGACTGGCAAGCATGCATGGACAAGTCTGACGGTAGCAACGCGGCGTGGGCCGGCTGCGGGCAGGTCTGGTTGAAGCAGGAAGACGAGAAATTGAACTCGGTCTGGAAAGAAATCTACGGACGGAGCACGGGGCAGACGAAAACCGATCTTCTGGCCGAGCAGCGCCTCTGGAACACATACAAGGAAGGTTCGTGCCAGATTTACGCGAACGGTGACTGGGGCGCGGAACGGATGGTGCTGGATTACGTTACATGCCGGGCAGGTGTAATCGATCAACGGATCACCGACCTCGAAAGCTATCGCGACCTTTTCAAAGGCAATTGAACGGCCGCTTAGACCTGTCATTTTTTCTTCTGACGCTCCCGCATGGGAGCCGACGGCAGGATTGCGTCCCCATAGTGGTCATCGAGCCGCCGGCCGCCGTTGCTGCAAAGCGGACATGACGCAGTGACAACGCGGGCCGCAGTTGCGCCAAGCCGCCATTCCGCCCGATGCGGGTGATTAGATCACGAATTCCTCCTCGTACGTCTGTGGCTCGGGCACGACACTAACCTCCACCGGAACGATCCAATTGGCCGCGTAGCTCTCGCAGTCGGAACGCTGGAGGTCGGGCTGCACGCACCCCGCCCCATCGATCGCGCGACATCGCAGGCTATATCGCCCCACTTCTTCAGGGGTCCACATGTACTCCCACAAGCGCCATGCAAAGGGACGTTCTGATTCGAGGAGCCTTCCCTCGCGCCAGCCCCTACCATCTCCGGTGCAGACCTGCACCTGCCGGATAACTGCCTCTCCGCTCCAGGCGGCTCCGAAAATCCGATACGGCTGGCCGGCGATGAGACGCGCCCCCTGCACGGGACGCGCGATCTGCGCTTTGACCTCCATCTCCGCGAGGGGGACCAGCCTGGGTTCCCCGAGGCTGCGCTCCCAACGGAAATAGTCGCGCGCCTGCCAGTAGCCAAGGAACGGTTGTTCCACAACCGTGATTTGCGTGATCCACTTGACCCAAGCCATGCCGAACCAGCCACCCACGACCGCGCGCAGCGGGTAGCCGTGATCGCGCGTCAACGGCTCTTCGTTCATCGAATAGGCAAGGATCGTGCTGTCAGCGATGGCCTTCTCAAGCGGCAAACTGCGCGCAAAAGCGATGGGGCCGGGAGAAGCCGTTTTCCTGTTCGTGTCGACGACGCCGCTGTCCGCGCCAATGAGCAGAACCTCACGTGCGGTGCGCTTGACGCCCGCCATGTCTAAAATCTCTCGCAGAGAAACACCTGTCCACGCAGCATTGCCAACGGCTCCGTTCTGCCACTGCAACCCCTCCTTCGGTGGCACATAGTAGACGCGGCCGTTTCCTGCGCACTCGACGACGGCGGTGAAAGTGGTGCTCCGCATCGCCTTGATGCTGTCGAGGTCAAGTTCGATCGGCCGCTCCACCGCCCCGCCAACGCGCAATCTCCAGTCTCGCGCATCGAGGTCCGGCGAGGGGAAATGGTTTCGCACGAAGAACGACTCGGTTGGGATCAGCCAATCGGAGAGCGACGCAAACGGAAACTCAATGTTCGGTGGGGATTTCTGTCGAACTATTGGACTGGGTTGCTCTGGTGTCGGCATCGTCCTCGTCTCCCCTTCCAAGAGCACAACGTTGGCACTCGGTCGCGCGAATTCCGGCTCATCACACCGCCCCTCGCAGCGTGTCTGCAGCGTTCCGCCTTCGCCGCAGTCTAGCACATACCGCACGTTCCTCGGATCGACCTCGAACGACAGCAAAGGGTCCGAATGCTGCTATAGGCCCACGTCTCTTTCGCGCCCACTTGTCGTTCAGGCACTACTGCTGGAGAAGACCAGCAACATATTGTTGCTAGGCATCTCAATCGTCTCGCGGAGATTAAGTCCAGCGGCCGCACCCACTTGTTCAAGATCAGCGATATCACGCACACCCCAAGATGGGTTGCGCTCCTTTAGAGCCGCGTCGAAAGCAGCGTTCGAGGGGGCGGTGTGTGCACCGTCGCGCATGAACGGGCCGTAGAGAAGAAGAAACCCACCAGCGTGAAGCAAACGGCCAGCTCCTGCGAACAATCCCAAGCTTGCCGCCCATGGCGCGATATGAATCATATTGATCGACACGATGGCGTCAAAATGCCCCGTTTGTTCGACGCCCCATTGTCCTGAGCACACATCAATATCCCGCGGTGCCAGCGCATTCTTCAGCCGCGCGAATTTGATCCAGCCAGACGTGCTGGTGCGGGCGTCGGCATCCGGATCGCTCGGCTGCCAGGTGAGGTTGGGCATTGCTCCCGCAAAGCACACGGCGTGCTCTCCGGTCCCGCATCCAATCTCCAGCACGGCGCCATGTGTTGGAAGGACACGTTTTAGGACCGCGAGGATCGGTGCCGAATTTCGCGCAACAGAAGGCGAGAACATGCGCTGGTCGGCGCTTACGTCGCGCTGTTCCAGCGCAACAGGCGAACGGTCCTTCTTCTCTGGGGGCATTGGCCTTGAATCCCCTTTGGGCGATGTCTTCCACCTTATAGCTGAAATGATGGGACTGAAACCAAGGATTTCGGACTTACGAAGGGGGCGTCGGCGCGTGCGTTCGGCCGAGGGGACCGAACGTCCTCTTCGCGTCAGATCACGCGCCCGCCAGGCTCAAGGTCTGCTTTAGAAAATCGGAGTCCGGCAGCCGACAGTCCACTGCCGCGAAGAGTTTCGGGCGCCGTCAGGCGTACGAAAGTCCCCGAGGAAGGAACCCGCGGGCCACGGTCGGAGGCTATGGGGATTTCAGATTTCCGCCAGTGCCGTTGGTGGCGCGAGCGCCATCAGGAAGCGGCAGGTGGATGGGGACAGACGATTTTGTTGTGCCTTTGCGTCGTGTTGTTGGCACGTCGCGCGGCGGGACGCGCCTCCTTTAATGTCGATCATCAGCATAGACTCGTGTGGGTTCGTTGCCTGAGGCTGAGTGCCCGCGGCCGGAGGCCCGATCATGCGATGCCGGGTCATGGGGTGGTCTCCCGGTTCGGTGTGGTTTTGTCCGGCGGTCCACGCGGCTGCCTCCACCGTTCGAACATCTCGATGATAATCATGCGTCCGCCGCAGCAGGGGCATGGCGGGCGGAAGTCATCCTGTTCACCTGGTACGCCGTCATCGACCGGTGCGGCGACGTGGAGGAGTTCACGCGCGAGCGTGAGGCTGGTCTTGCGGGCTGAGCCGGCGAGCAGGCCGTAGTGCCGGATACGATGGAAGCCACGCGGCAGGACATGGATCAGGAAACGGCGGATGAACTCATCGACCGCGAGCGTCAAGATCTGCTGCCGGTCGCAGCCGTCGCGGCGGTAGTCTTTATAGCGGAAGGTTACGCCAGAGTTGTCGAAGGTGATCAGGCGGCGGTTCGAGATTGCGACCCGGTGGGTATAGCGCGACAGATAGGCAAGAACCGCCTCGGGACCCGCGAACGGCGCCTTCGCATAGACCACCCAGCGCTTCTTTCGGACCGGCGATAGATGCCGCAAGAATGCCTGCCGCTCGGCGAGATGAGCAAGGGCGCCAAAAAAGCTGAACCGCCCGGCGTCGTACAGACCGACCAGTCGGGTGAGGAATAGTCGTCGAAACAGTTTGCTGAGTACGCGTACTGGAAGCAGAAGGCCGGGCGCGATGATATCCATCGGCTTCCGTCTGGCGTGATGCCGCCGCCCGGAACGATCATGTGCACATGCGGATGGTGCGTCATCGCCGATCCCCAGGTGTGGAGCACGGCGGTGATGCCGATACGCGCGCCGAGGTGCTTGCGATCGGCCGCGATGGTCAGCATCGTCTCCGACGCCGCCTTGAACAGCAGGTCATAGACGAGCGCCTTGTTCTGGAACGATATGCCGGCGACCTCGGCCGGCAGCGTGAACACGACGTGGAAGTAGCCGACTGGAAGCAGATCAGCCTCGCGTTCGGCAAGCCATGTCCGTGAGGCTGCGCCCTGGCACTTTGGGCAATGCCGATTGCGGCAGGAGTTGTAGGCGATCCGCCACTGCCCGCAGTCCTCGCAGGCCTCGACGTGACCGCCGAGGGCAGCAGTGCGGCAGTTCTCGACCGCCGACATCACCTTCAGTTGCGGCAGGCTCAGATGTCCTGCATGCGCGCGCCGGTACGCCGCCCCGGCAGCACGGAAGATGTCGGCGACCTCGACAGAGGCACGCAAGGTTCAACCGTCGGGGGAGGCTTCTCCCGGCTTGAACAGGCCGAGCTTGTCGAGTGGACTCGTAACCGTGCGGACCGTCCTGGTCGCCACCTTGGTGTAGAGGGCGGTGCTGTTTAGCTTGGCGTGCCCGAGCAGGACTTGGATGATCCGGATGTCGGTGCCGTCCTCCAGCAGGTGGGTAGCGAAGCTGTGGCGTAGCGTGTGCGGCCCAACCCGCTTGGCGATGCCGGCGGCCTGGGCCGCCTCAACGACGATGCGATAGAGCTGCCGCGTGCTGATCGGCTTCATGGCGTGCTGTCCGGGGAACAGCCAGCCGTCGCGGTGCATCACACCCTGCTGCCGCCCCACCTTCCACCACTGGCGCAGCAGGGTGAGTAGGTCCTCCGAAAGCATGGCATTGCGATAGCGCCCGCCCTTGCCACGTTCGACGCGCAGCAGCATCCGCTCGCTGTCGACGTCGGCGACCTTCAGCATGGAGACCTCCGCAACACGTAGGCCGGCGCCATAGGCGACCGACAATGCTGCCTGGTGCTTGAGGCAGGTGGTGGCATTGAGTAACCGGGAAACCTCGTCGCGGCTCAGCACCACAGGCAGGTTCCGAGGATGCGCCAGCCGGACGAGCCTGCGCGCCAGGTCCGGGCGGTCGAGGGTCTGGGTGAAGAAGAACCGTAGCGCCGACACGATGCTGTTCATCGTCGGAACGGGAACGCCATCCTCCTGCTGCTCGATCTGGAACCGGCGCAGGTCGTCGGCGGTTGCCGTGTCTGGTGAACGCCCGAGGAAGGTTGCCAGGCGACCGATGTCGCGAAGATAGTTGCGCTGCGTTTCGCGTGAGAAACGTCGCATGTTCATGTCGTCGATCAACCGCTGGCGCAGAGGGCTGACGGGCGTGTCGAGATGGGGGTACTGCATGGTCAGGCTCCTTGTTGAAGAGGCTCGTCATGCTCCGCCCTTGCCGGACGACGTTCAACCCAGGCGCGACCTCCAGCCTGTGCCCACTATTTCAACCGCAGGCGCCCTCCCGCGCAGCGGGTTCGTTCTCCGGCCCCAGTCATTCCGGTTAAGGCCAGGCGAATTCGGCTCGGGACGAACCGGAAATGACTTCCGCTTCGCCCGGTCCGATTTGGGCTAGAATATATCCGGCAACTTCAAACCAACTTCATCCCGCCATCAGTATGAAGTTCGATCCCATTGACGAAGCTTCCTGAGTCGGAGGCGAGAAAGAGTGCGGCGCGGGCCAATTCCTCCGGACGACCCAAACGGCCAGCAGGGATGAGAGATGCCATGTGATCTTCGAATGCGGGACGTTCGGCTTCCGACACACCGAGCTTTGCGAGAATTTCGGTCTCGACTGGTCCAGGGCTCAGGATGTTGACGCGAATACGTCGTGACTTGAATTCGATCGCCCAGTTCTTCGCAAAGGCGGCGACGGCGGCTTTTGATCCGGCATAGACCGTATGGTCCGGCAGGACCTTCGTGGCTGCGAGCGAACTCGTGACGATAATGCTCCCCCCGTTGCGGATCAGCGGTGCGATCGCTTGCACACCGAAGAACACGCCACGGGTATTAATAGTGAAGTGCCGGTCATAGTCTTCCGGCGTCACATTGGAGGATGCGGCAAGATTGATGACACCCGCATTGGCCATGTAGATGTCGAGACCACCAAAGCGGCTTTTCACGGTGTCTGCCAGCTTGTGATGATCCTCGAGATTGGCGACGTCGCCTACGAAACCAATGGCCGAATGGCCGATTTCATGCACCACTTGATTAACGAAGTCCTGCCGCCGGCCGGTGATGATGACTTGCGCTCCTTCTTCTGCGAACAGTTGGGCAGTCGCCTTCCCGATACCGCTATTGCCCCCGGTGATAACGGCGACCTTGTCTTTAAGTTGTTGCATTGTTTATCTCCTTTCAGCTTGAGAAGAGATAGACGCCGTCGGTCCGCCTCGTTAGATCATGGGCGGGCACATGATTTGTGCCATGGAGTCGCAAATGCCGAACCTGTTGAACGAGACGCGGGGATTGACGGCTTTCGTGCGAACGGTGGAGGCGGGCTCGTTCAGCGCAGCCGCGCGGGATCTAAACACGACGCCTTCCGCCGTGTCGAAGAGCGTGGCGCGGTTGGAGAAGAAGATTGGCACTCGCCTTTTCCTGCGTTCCACTCGTGCCCTTACGCTAACTCAAGACGGTCAGACTTTCTTCGGACGGGTTGCGCCGCTGTTGCGCGACCTGGATTCCAGCGACGAGGTGATCGGATCCGGCGCCGCGCCTTCCGGCCGTCTCCGCATCAGCATGCCCAATGAGCTCGCTCCTCTGCTGCTCCCACGTTTGTTTGCCAGCTTTGCGGCCGACTATCCAAACCTGCATCTCGATATCGGTCTTACGGACCGGTTCATCGATCTGATCAGGGAGGATTATGATGTCGCGTTGCGCGCAGGTATTCCCTCAGAGGGAGATCTCATGGTTCGCCATCTGGCCGACCTGCCGATGGCCATCGTGGCGTCGCCGGATTTTGTAAGAACCTGGGGCAATCCCCCCACCGCCGAAGCCTTGGCGGCTTTGCCCTTTGCCCGCTATGCGTTGGGCGGAGTAACACAGCCACTGCGCTTGGCTGACGGAAGCGGCTTTATTCCCTCAGGTCGGGTCGATTGCGACTCCGGCGCCGCACTCATGCAGGCCGCGCTCGCCGGGCTAGGCGCGGCCTATCTTCTTCGATGCCTGGTCGCTAGGGAACTGGACGACGGCACGCTTGTCGCGCTCGCCCCGGAGACTGCGCTTTCCAAGCTGCCTTTCAACGCCCTGCACGCGTTTGGCCGTACGCCGCCTTTGCGCGTAAAACTGCTCTGCGACTTCATGGCCCGCGAGGCAAAGATCATCGAAGCGATCTGAGGAACGCATGTCATGGCGAACACGGGTATTGGGCGCGATTCGGATAGCGCGGAGGCGTGGCTCCGCCTCGTCTACATGCCGGATCCTTTGCTTCAAAATCCGGCCCCCTCGGCCGCGCGCATAGCGGGGGGAAGCGTCTCCCATGCCCTGATCAGTTCGCCGATGGAGCCGGCTTCCATCTTGCGCATGACGTTTGCTCGATGCAGCTTGACAGTGACCTCGCTTATACTCAAGTCGAATGCGATTTGTTTGTTGAGGCGCCCGCGTGCAACTTCTTGCAGGATCTCGCGCTCGCGGTTCGTGAGCGTCTCAAGCCGTGCGAGATTGCGTTTGACCACCAGAGCCTCGGCCCGTCGGGCAGCGTCGAGCTCAATGCCGGCGATCACGGCGTCAAGCAGCGTCTGGTCTCGCACCGGTTTGGTCAGAAAATCGACGGCGCCGGCCTTCATCGCTTGGACGGTCATCGGAATATCGCCATGTCCGGTCAGGAAGATGATCGGCTTGGTATTGCCGCTCTCAGCCAGATGGTGCTGTAAATGAAGCCCGTTCGCCCCCGGCATGCGCACGTCTAGGATCAGGCAGCCGGGGCGGTCCAAAATATCGGCGTCGAGCACTTCTCGCGTCGAGGCGAAGCTGACGGGCTGGAATCCTGCCGAGAGGATGAGCTCCGACAAAGCCTCTCGTACGCTCTCGTCGTCATCGACGATAATGACGCAGGGTTCGCTCGTGTGCTCTTGATGCTGCTGCAACAATGCTGCTGATTTACGGAACGGCTGGTCAAGTCTCATGTCACCCTCCATTTCTCGATTTTTGCAAAGCCTCTGCTATGGCGAAGAGCAGGGCAGGGGCATTGAACGGCTTGCGAAAAAAGCCGCTGATACCCTGCGCGCGGCTCTGGTCAGCGATTTCGTGGCGCCCGGTGATCAGGAAAACCGGGAGGTCTGGACGCGCCTTCCTCACGATGTCACGAAGTTCAAAGCCGTTCGTGTCGGGCATGCCAATGTCTGTTATCAGCACGTCCAAGTCCGCCAGGCCCCGGATAAGAAAATGCCCGGCCGACCGGAAGCAGCAGGCAGCATAGCCAGCCGATTCCAGGAGTTCTTCCAGCGACTCGAGCAGCCTTGGATCATCATCGACAACCGCGACGATCGGTTTTGTCTTGTCCATCGCTAATTTCCTCCAGCCCGTCGCGAGTGCGTAATCGGTATCGCCAGTTTCTCGGCGATACGCACGAGGTCGGCTAGAGACGCTGTTTCCATTTTCTGCATCACATTCCTTCGATGAATCTGCAGCGTGACTTCGCTGATCCCTAGTTCGGACGCTGCC
Source organism: Rhizobium sp. Root1203 (assembly GCF_001424945.1). Lineage (GTDB taxonomy): Bacteria > Pseudomonadota > Alphaproteobacteria > Rhizobiales > Rhizobiaceae > Rhizobium. Next base: position 195,354 of record NZ_LMCW01000068.1, on the reverse strand, counting down.
TGCTTGTTGAGGAGACCACTGACCACAAGCGGCAGCACCTCGCGTTCCCGTGGCGTAAGTTCCAGATACCGCTGCCTCAGTTGGCTCAGTTCAGCGCGGCCCGATCGTTTTTGCCGATCCTCGGAAATCGCCGTGCTAACGGCGGCCATGAGGTCGGCATCGCTGAATGGCTTGGTAAGGAAATCCACTGCGCCATGCTTGATCGCCCGTACCGAGGACGGAATATCGCCGTGTCCGGTGATGAAAACGATTGGTGGATGATCGCCCTCGGCGATCTGCCGCTGTAATTCTAGGCCGTTGATATCGGGTAATTCGACGTCGAGGATCAGGCACGCGGGAACATCCGGCTTCTCGGCGTTCACATATTCGCCCGCCGACCCGAAAGCGATGGCGCGCATACCGTGTGACGCCAAGAGTTCGCCGAGCGCCTCCCGGATACGTCCATCGTCGTCCACGACGAAAACAACATGGTCATCAATCGTCATGGCACCGCTTTCATTGCAACCGGTAAGGTGAAAATGAATCTTGCGCCCTGCGGTTCATTGTTTTCAGCCCATAGACGCCCGCCATGTGCCTCGACAATCGATCGGCAGATGGCGAGACCCATGCCCATTCCATTTTCCTTCGTTGTGAAGAAGGGTTCGAAAATCCGTTCGGGACATTCGATGCCATGCCCCCGATCGCTGACTTCAGTCTGGACCTCGTGCGCCAAACGATGTGCATGCACCTTTAGAAATTTGTCCGCTCCAGCAAAATCCATCGCATCCATGCCGTTGCGGATGAGATTGATCAGGACCTGCTGTATCTGAACGGAATCCAGTGAGACGGGTGGAAGGTCGCTTTCGACAGAAATTTCCATGCGAACGCCGCGCCGATTCCCCTCCTGTGCCATAAGGCCTCCCGCCTCGCGAATGATGCTCGCCAGCGTCGCGGTGTTCCTCGTCTCCGTGGATTGCCTGAATAGGGCGCGGATGCGGCCGACAATGTCGGCCGCGCCGTTTGCATCCCGGATCATCCGCTCGGCGACAGTCTTTGCGCGGTCTACATTCGCGGGCTCGACCGACAGCCAGCGATGGCATGCATGCGAATTGGCGACGATGGCGGCCAGCGGCTGGTTCACCTCATGAGCGATAGATGCCGAGAGCTCCGCGAGACTTGCAGCCTGAGATGCGACCGCTAGTCTCTCCTGCGTTCGGCGTAATTCCTCCTGCGTGCGCACGTCGTCGTCGATGTCGAAACTCACGCCGTACCATTGCAGGATGCTGCCGTCTGCATCGCACAGCGGTTCAGCGCGACCAATGATCCAACGGTAGGCGCCATCGGCTCGACGCTGCCGATATTTCATTGTGAAGGTTTCGCCTGTCGCGAACGAGTGAGCCAGCGCCTGACCGACCGAGGCGACATCTTCTGGATGGACGGAGTTTTGGATCGCCATCTGCAACCGGGTGGTATCGGACGCTTCGAGATCGACCAAGGTCAGGCCGACATATTCCGCGAGCCTCCTGTTCAGATAGGTGGGCTCTCCGTCCGCAGCGGCGGCCCAGATTAGCGTCGGCAGCGCATCGACAAGCCGCCGCAATTGCTTCTCGCTCTCTCGAACAGCCTCCTGTGCGCGCATCTCGTCTTCGATATCGATCGAAACCTGGTACCATTGCACGATCGCCCCGGACGCATCGCGCAACGGCTGCGCGCGCGCCTCGATCCAGGGATAGGCGCCGTCCTTATCGCGCCGCCGAAAGCGACTCACGAAAGGCGTTCCAGTCGCAAAGCCATCCAACGCTCTCCGCAGCATGTCCGGAAGATCGTCGGGGTGAGCCAAGTGCCGGGCCAGCGCCTCGAAATCCTTGACGTGATCCGGCGGTACCCCGACGGTTTCCAGATATCGCCTGCTGGCCGAGGTGAGCTTGCCCACGGGATCGTAGCTCAGGATGTTGATGGGCACAGCGTCGATCATTTGCTCCAGTTGCTGCTTGCTGTTTCGTAGCGCTTCTTCACTCTGCAACTGATCGTCTATGTCGTGGCAGAGACCGTACCATTGAGCGATGCGACCGTCCTGATCTCGCATCGCTTCGGCGCTGGCCGCCATCCACCGATACATGCCATCAGTTCGACGCATCCGCCATTTCATGGAAAGGGGCTCACCGCTGGCGAACGAGCGCCCGAACGCTTCCGCAACGCCGACGGCGTCATCCGGATGAATAACGGTCTCAATGAATGCGTTGAGCCGGCTTATGTCCGGCCTATCCAAACCCGCGACGTCCAAGCCGAGGAAATCGATCAGTCTTTTGTTGAAAAAAACAGGCACCCCATCGGGGGAGATCCGCCAGAGGTAACTCGGGACCATGTCCACGAGTAGCGACAGTTCGCGCTCCCGGCTGCGCAATGCAGCTTCTGCACCCTTCTGTTCGGTCAAATCGAGAATGTAGGCGACCCCTTGCCGAGACTGCCCCTCGAAGCAGGCAGCCCCGATCAATACGGGCACACGGCTACCATCCTTCCTGAAATACTCCTTCTCACGGGCTTGCATCTTGCCCGTGGCTGCGAGTTCTTCGGCCTCCTCGCGGGCATACACATCTTGCCAATCGGGAGGCGTCATATCGAGCCATCGGAGCCCGGCTTGCACGTCCTCCCGTTCGTGCTGGACCATCCGGAGAAACGCGTCATTGGCATCGATCAGTGTTCCGTCCAGATCCCATATGACGATGCCGATAATGTCCGAATCTATCAGCCGTCGGATTCTGGCTTCGCGCTCGGCAATGTCGCTATAAAGGCGCGTCTGATCGTCAATGTCGTGACTGAAGCCGAACCATTGGACGATGCCGCCCCGATCGTCCCGCATCGGCTCTGCGCCCGTGTCCACCCATCGATAGACCCCGTCGGCGCGGCGCAAGCGATATTTCATCGAGAAGCGTTCGCCAGTCGCAAATGCATGCGCGAAACCAGTGGCGAAAGCGGCCGCGTCATCGGGATGAACGGCAGCTTCGATATAGGCTTCCATGCGACTCGTTTCCGGCCGATCCAAAGCCGATACATCGAAACCAAGAAATTCGATCACACGCCGGTTGAAGAAGTTTGGTTCTCCATCCGCAGTCAATCGCCATAGAAAACTCGGGACCATGTCAATGAGCTGCGACAGCTCCCGCTCCCGGTCGCGCAATGCCTCCTGCGCGCGTACTTCGTCATCGATCTCGACGGAGACGGCGAACCATTGCAGAATGGCTCCGTCTTCGCCGCGTAGCGGTTCAGCCCGGCCATCGACCCAGCGATATACACCGTCTGCGCGGCGCATACGATACTTCAAGGAAAAGGGTTCGCCGGTGGCGACAGATCGACGAACCGCTTGCAGAAGGACGGGTGCGTCTTCCGCGTGGACAAGGGTTTCTATGTTGGTCACCAGCCGGCTCATGCCCGGCTTGCTCAACTGTTCTAGGTCTAGCCCGAAAAAGTCGGTCAAACGCTTATTGAAGAAGGTCGGCTCACCTTCTGGCGTTAGCCGCCTGATATGGACCGGAACCATGTTGACGATTTGCTCCAGCTCCCGCTCGCGGTCACGGAGTGCCTCGATACTCTGGCGCAACGTAACCAGCGCTAGCTGGTGCTGACGCGATATGGCGGCCACGATGAGTGCCGAAAACGCTGAAATCGCCAGGAAGAGCTGCAACATGATCTGTCTATGGCGCTGGGTCTCGGCATCGCCGACGAATTGGCTTGCGCCAGATACCGTGAATATCGCCGTTATGAGCGCGAGGAGGGCGAGAGTGACGGCGGCTCCCTTGAACTCGAAGCGCACGGCGGCCCACAGCAGCGGCGGCATGATGATGTAGGCAAATGGCAGATAGCCGCTGAGCGAGAGAGCCGCGACGCCAAGAAAGATGAGTCCGAGGACGGAGCCCTCCACCCATCTCGCGGCGGAGTATTCCGCCTTTCCGTGCCAACTCTGGAACACCACCAACGCCAGAGGGGCCACGATCAGAACCCCGGTGGCATCCCCGATCCACCAGAGGGGCCAGGCTCCCAAGAAAGTTTGTGAAAATATTCCGAACCAGGCAAGCGTCGCGCTTCCCACGGTCGCGCTGACCATCGGCGCAATTCCGGCGCACACCAGTATAAAGACGACAACCTCCTGCAAGGTTTCGAGTCGTACCGGCCGCTTCAGGGTCCGCCTGATGAGCCATGCGCCGACCAGCGCTGCAAGTGCGTTACCGGCGTACATGAGCAAGGCAGCAGGGAGCGGACTATGGAACCACAGTACATTGCCCAACAGCTCAGCGAGACAGCCCGTCAGCACCCACCACGACCAGCTCCCGACAGGCGCGATGACCAGGGTGGCAATGAAAAGCCCGCCCGGAGGCCAGATAGAAATGCCTGTTCCAGGCACGATCGCGAGTGCTTGGGCGAAAGCACAGCCAAGAACATACGCCACAAAAAAGAGGCTCAGATGCAAGAGGTGGGGGCGGTAGGACCAGAGGCGCGTCATCGGCTGCTCCTGCAGGGCACAGAAATCCGTGGTCGCCAGCCTGCGCGTTGGAGTGGTTATCAGATCTCGGCGCCGCGACCTTGTTTCCCACCCTAGTCGAGCCACCGCACGGCTTCAACTTATGGAAATCCATGTAGTAGCGCCGCCGTCGCCGCGCCGCGTTTGCTAAAGAGATAGAGCCCCTCCGGTTGTTCGTCCCTGCCAGAGAGATCAGGATCACGCGGGCTCGGCGCCAGCGTAGCCTCAGCGGTGGCGTTCATGCTTCACTCCTTGGGGTTGGTGTGCAAGTGCCAGACTGGGAACGCGGAGCGGCGCTTGCCGCTCCGTAAACGGCGGCAGGCTCAGCCCTTGATAAATGCGAGCAGGTCGGCGTTGACCTTATCCTGATGCGTGGCGGTGATGCCGTGCGGTGCGCCTGGATAATAGATGTCCTTGGCGCCCTTGATCAGTCGTGCGGACTTGACGGCCGAATCCTTCACTGGAACGATCTGGTCGTCCTCCCCGTGCAGGACGAGGGTCGGGACATCGAATTTCTTCAAGTCTTCCGTGAAATCGGTTTCGGAGAATGCCTTGACGCATTCATAGGCGTTCAGCAGGCCCGCCTGCATGCTCCAAAGCCAGAATTGGTCGAGCGTGCCTTGAGAGACGTTTGAACCAGTCCGGTTGGCGCCGTAGAACAGCGGGGCGAGATCGCGGTAGAATTGAGAGCGGTCCTTGACCAGCCCGGCGCGGATCGCGTCGAAGGCTTCAATCGGCAGGCCCTCGGGATTGGTCGCCGATTTTACCATGACCGGCGGTACCGCGGCTATGAGTACGGCCTTGGCGACGCGCTTCGTGCCATGGCGGCCGATATAGCGGGCGACTTCGCCGCCGCCGGTGGAGTGGCCGACGAGCGTCGCGTCCCTAAGGTCGAGCGCTTCGATGACGGCGGCCAGATCGTCGGCGTATCCGTTCATGTCGTTTCCTGATGTCGCCTGGCTGGAGCGTCCATGGCCGCGCCGATCATGCGCCACGACACGGAAACCGTGCTGGGCGAGGAACAGCATCTGGCCGTCCCAGGCGTCGGAGCTCAGCGGCCATCCATGCGAGAAAGTAATGACCGGGCCAGAGCCCCAATCCTTGTAGTAGATTTCGGTGCCGTCCTTGGTGGTAATCGTGCTCATTTGTTGTTTTCCGTGGTTGAGGGGGGTGGGCAGGGACTTCTTGTCCGTGGCCTTGGCCGTCGCGACGGCGGGAGACGCTGCTGCGATACCGGCGGCAACGCCCTAGAGGAGGGCGTCGCGGCGGGAGACGCTGGGGTTGGATGGATTTGAAATATCTTGCATTCGCTATCCTTCGCAGTGCGGTGATCGTGTGAAGGAAGATGGCGATTAGCGCCGCAGAAGACTATTGGACGGAAGCATCGGCGGACTGTGCGAAAGTTTAGGTGACCGCATCGAACGAATAGAACGTTTGTTCCAGTAGATCGCGATCTTTAGACGCCGGCAGGATGTTTGGGAGATAGGTACTGCGGCACTCGGTCGTCAAAACGCAAAACGCGCGCTAGCGAAGCGCGCGTTTTCTTGGCGGTCATGCAGCGTTGGTTGCCGACAACCGATGCCGGCAAGGTACTTGGCGAGCATGTGTTGCTGGAGTTCCTCCCGCTCGAAGGGCACCTTCATCGCATCATGGATGTCGGGATACCGAGCGGTTTCTTGCCTACGCCGAGCCGGGCAGTCTCTGAAGACGCCGCGTCGCCGGTTCAGTCGTCGAAGGGGGCGTTTGCCACCAGATCCACCGATGAAGCCCCAACTTTGTAGCCAGGAACCAAGCGCTCTCCAAAATCCCGCACAAAGTTGTCGTGCGTTGTTTCGGGCATTGTCGCGGCGATGTGGCAGAAGCACAAGGTCATCCTCTTCTTCATTCCAAGTCGCGGAAACTCCGTGAGGATTGCTTTCATCTCCGACGAAGGAATGGCGCTATATTGCAGGCCGACCACGTCTAGGCAGATGCCGGTCGTGCAGAGAGAGACCTCGGCTTCCTTGTAGAGGGCGATTGACGGCGTCGAATTGAGGGCGACGCAATCCCAGACCTGCTGGGCGCGATGTTTGTCGAAGCCGGCTTCCTGTGCAAAGCTGCGTGCCAAGTCCGCAGCCTCCACCTCGAAGCGACGTGGCCCCGCAAAGCGTTCGTCGAGCGTTATATCGTGCAGCAGCGTGCCGACGGCCAGCACCTCCGCATCGTGTTCGATCATTTGGAGTTGCCCGATCCGCTCGGCAAACAGCCAGGAGCGAACCACGTGGTTGAAGAGGTACGGCTCGCACCGTTCGTGCGCGTAGTCCAAGGCGCGCTCGACGGGCGGCGTCCGTGGGACTGAAATTCCGGCAAGTACCTGCGTCGCTGATGTCGGGTGCATGGGGTCAACCTAGTTGGAAAGATGTGCGGCAAATGGGCCCGACATCTTTCGGGGTTCGTCTACTTTTCGTAAGTTGTCACGTTCTTCTCGTCGGCATCGACGAAGACCATGCGGGTTCCGTTCCGGCTCGGTGTCACCGGCATTCTCGCTGACGCCATCATGGTCGCCAGGAAATTTAGAGAAGCCGACCTGCAACACGTTGGTTCTGACGTATGAGTGTCTGCGACGGGCCGACCTCGGCCTGCGCAGGCCGGCCCGTCCGAACAGAGTTACGTTCTCGGCTGGTAATGGCTGCGCCAGTCTTCGAAGCCGACGCGCCCGAGCCGGGCGTTCCCGACAGGCACGAGCGAGCCGTCGAGCAGTTCGGTGCCGAAATAGAGCGCATGCGGATCGGCAACGACCTGACGGGGGTCGTTCATCGATTTCAGGAACCGGGACGCGATATCGCTGAGGCGAACCTTTTCCGGACCGGCAATCTCGATCGTGCCGTTCATTGGCTTGCCTAGCGCCACATCAGCCATGGCGTCGGCGACGTCCTCCGAAGAGATTAGCTGCACATAAGCGGATGAAAGGTGGATCGCCTGGTCGACCGCGCCGGCCTCGACGATGCCGGGAAGGAATTCGAAGAATTGCGTCGAGTGTACGATCGTGTAAGGAATGCCCGAGGCCCTGATCAGCTCTTCCTGGGCCAATTTAGCGCGCATGTAGCCGCTGGCCGGCAGCTTCTCCACGCCGACGATAGAGAGCGCAATGTGATGTTCCACGCCTGCGGCGGCGCCGGCCTTGAGCAGATTGCGTCCTGCGGTCTGGAAGAATTCCATCACCGCCTTGTCCTCGAACGAAGGCGAATTGGCGAGGTCGATCACAACCTTCGCACCGGCAAGAGCTTCGTCGAGGCCCTTGCCTGTAAGGGTGTCGACGCCCGAATTCGGGGACGCTGCGAGGACGTCGTGTCCCTTATTCCGAAGGCGCTCGACGGTCTTTGAACCGATAAGCCCAGTGCCCCCAATGACAACGATCTTCATGCCTAAATCTCCTTCTCGGGTTACTTGCCTGATCGTGATTGAGAGCCAGGCGCGGCGGTTGCCGATGGCGGGAGAATGCGTCGGCTGGCGCTCCCAGACTAGTCTACGGGGGAAGCGTTCCTCCTCTGCGGAAGTATAGGGAAGGGTATCCGGAACGATGGGGTGTCCGACCTATCCGTATTGCCCGGCTCGTCCGGGCGCTAGCGGGATGCACCATCCGGGCCAGATGCATGGTCCGTCCTATCAGGCATACATCATGTTCCGGGCGAGCCTTTCGGTGTCGACCCGATCACCATTTCACGGAGAGCATGATGACCAAGCGTCTGAACCTACTGGCCAGGAAAAACGGCGGCATCGACGGACTCGTCGCCGTCGAGGCCTGGATTGCTAACAGCTTCGATCCCAGGCTGATGGAGCTCGTCAAGGTACGCGTCTCGCAGATGAACGGATGCGCCCATTGCCTGCACATGCATCGGCAGGACGCGCTTAAGCAGGGCGAGACGGAAGAGCGGATGCTGTTGCTGAGCGCCTGGCACGAATCGCAGCTCTATACGGACCGGGAACGAGCCGCACTCGCGTGGGCCGAGTCGCTGACCAATATTGTGCAGACCCATGCGCCGGACTCGGATTATGAGGCGGCACGCACCGTTTTTTCGGAGGATGAACTCGTGGCGCTTTCGATCGGCGTCGCGATGATCAATGCCTGGAACAGACTGGCGATCGGTTTCCGGCTGCAGCATCCAGCGGATCGCAGGATCGCCGCGTAGGATTGACACGGGAGCTCGCCGGACGAATGGAATCGTCCGGCGAGCCCTTCTTTTCCGACATGCTGAAGGCGTCTCCCCTCTGACCGCGACGCTAGGAGGGTAGCCGCAGCGTGGCGACCGTGCCGCGGCCGAGTTCGCTTTCCAGGTCCAGGCGTCCCCCCACTTCCTGGGCGAAACGGTTGACCATCGGGAGTCCTAGACCGCCGAGGCCGGATACTTTCGTGGTGAAGAACGGGTCGCTTGCACGGCTCAGCACCTCCTTTGTCATGCCGATCCCATTGTCCGAAATGCGCAGCTCGATCTCAGTCGTGGCGTCGTCGCCATGGACGGTCGTGGCGAGGAGCGAAATCGCTCCGCCGTTGGGCATTGCGTCGCGTGCGTTGAGCAGCAGATTCATGAGCGCGCTCTGCAGGTTTACGCGATTGCAGCTAAGGGCTGGGAGCGCGAGGCCGCCTGAGAGCTCGAATACGATGTTGCGCTCCCAGGTTGCCCTGACCAGGGTTTCGATTTCCATGAGACATGCCCAGACATCAACCGGCGCGGCTGCAGCCTGGCCGCCGCGGGCGAGGCGCATCGTCTGCTGGACAAGCATCCCCGCGCGACGGAGGGACGTACACGCGCTGGCGACCACAGGTCTGAGCGATGACCCCCCATCCATGTCGGGACTGCGTGAGATGATGTTCAAAGCCGACGTAGCGATCTGGATGAGATTGCCGAGATCGTGGACGACGCCGAGTATGGCCTCTTCCGGCTGTGCACCTGAATAAATCGCGTCCGGTCGGGCGTTGCCGAGATCGTCGTTGAAGATCTGGGTGTTCGTATCTGTCGGCGACATGCATAGCTCCTCATCTGCTCGAACGACAGACGCGTCGTCCGTGAGCGGACAGAGGCTATGATCCAGGCAGGGCTGTGGTCGATTGGTTCGAGGGCTAAGGCAACCGATACCGCTGTATGGCTCCGGCATTGTCCGGCAGGCAAAAGCGTTCGATATAACGGGTCGCCCGCGAAAGGCGGTATGCACAATTGGATGCATCCGCCTGTCGGACGACGCAAAGCTGCGCGCAGCGCCGCGCGGCGAGCGAAAGCATCTAGTGCTTCATACCAACCTCTTCACTACCAAATCTGCACCGCGGTCCGCGGAAAGCATAGGCTGCCCTGTTCTCAAGTGTAGTCTTCCCTCTCCCTTGACGTGATCGACTACCAACAGCGCTTCAACCTAGAATCCGCGAAATGGCTCGTGACCGACGGGCCCCGAACTCAACAAGGAGGCCATCATGTCGCAGGCAGCATCGAAACCAACCATGACTTTGGAAAATACCTCTCATCCCGACGAGCTGGTTCCGTCGCGCTATGCTGTTCAGATCGGCGAGATCGAGGTGATGGTGGTCAGCGATGGAGTGCTGCCGCTCCCGACCGCGATGTTGGGACACAACGCCGACCCGGCCGTCCGGGCGGCGTGGCTCAAGGACATGTTTCTGCCCCAAGACGCTTTCGACTGGGCGTTGAACGTGGTCGTTGTGCGTAGCGGCCAGCAGACCATCCTCATCGACGCTGGGTTGGGATTGGACCCGGACTTGAACTTGCCGCGGGCCGGGCAGTTGATCAAGCGACTTGCGGCCGCCGGCATCGATCTTGGATCTGTAACCGACGTGGTGCTTACGCATATGCACATGGACCACGTAGGCGGGCTGCTCGTCGAGGGGGTGAAAGAACGGCTGCGTCCGGACCTCCGGGTTCACGTGGCGGCCGCCGAAGTCAAATTCTGGGAGTCGCCCGATTTCTCCCACGTCTCAATGCCGCCGGGCTTCCCCGACGCGCTGCGGGCGACCGCCACGCGGTTCAGTGAAGAGTATCGCAGCCACCTGAGGCTGTTCGACGAGGAGTATGAGGTCGCGCCCGGCGTGGTCGTCACACGCACCGGCGGCCACACCCCTGGGCACAGCGTGGTCCGCGTGGCGTCCGGCAACGACCGGCTGATGTTCGCCGGCGACGCAGTGTTCGCGGTCGGGTTCGAACACCCCGACTGGTTCAATGGTTTCGAACACGACCCCGAGGAAGCGGCCCGCATTCGGGTCCGACTTCTGCGGGAGTTGGCGGAGACTCGCGAACTGCTCGTGGCCACCCATCTTCCATTCCCCTCCGTCGGCCATGTGGCGGTCGATGGCGACGACTTTCGTTGGGTGCCGGTCTTCTGGGACTACTGATCGCTTGGTGGCTCAGTTCGAATTGGACGGCCGCGTGGCCTTTGAACGAAACGGATAGCCGGCAGTAGAGAGGCGATTTGCAATGGACGTATATGAGGCAGTGGCAAGCCGACGGGCGGTGCGCGGATTCAAAGACCAGCCTGTGTCCAGGGAGGCGCTTGAGCGGGTGCTGTCCGCCGCAGCTTGGGCGCCGTCCGGATCGAACATTCAGCCGTGGAACACCTACGTGTTGACCGGCGGGCCGCTGGCCGAGCTCAAAACGGTCGCCGTCGAGCGCGTGGCTCACGGCGACCCCTGGGACGAGCGGCAATACGAGATGTACCCGGCCGCGCTGAAGTCCCCGTATGGGGAGCGCCGATCCGCCTTCGGCAAGGAGCGCTACAGCGCGCTTGGTATTGCGCGCGAGGACTGGGAGGCGCGCCAGCGGGCAGCCATCGCCAACTGGAACTGTTTCGGCGCGCCCGCCGCCTTGTTCTGCTACATCGACCGCGACCTGGGCCGGCCCCAATGGGCCGACGTCGGGATGTATCTGCAGACCGTCATGCTGCTGCTCCGCGACGAAGGGCTTCACAGTTGCACGCAGATGGCGTGGTCCCAGGTTCGCGAGACGGTCGCGGAGGTCCTTTCACCCCCGGAAAGGCTCATCCTCTTCTGCGGCATGTCGATCGGGTACGAGGACCCCACGGTAAGCTACGTCCGTACGGGCCGCGCCCCGCTCAGCGAGACGGTCACGTTCGTCGGCGGCTAGTAACCGACGCCGTCCCGGTCTCAGCGTGGACGCTAGAATTTTCGACCTATGCAAACGCACATCTGATCAACCACGAAGGGACTACGACAATGAACCCAGTTCTAAAAACGCTGTTTGTGACAGCTGCACTCAGCCTCCTTGGCACTTTCGCGGTTGCCGCTGACAACACTGCAAAGGTCACATCGCTCATGAGCAAGGATCTTCCCAACTATCCGGGCAAGGAGGGTCTCATGATATCGGTCGAATATGGGCCGGGCGGTTCCGATCCCATTCACAAACATGACGCAAATGCGTTCGTCTATGTTCTGGAGGGCTCGATCGTGATGCAGGTCAAGGGGGAAAAGGAAGTCACCCTGTCGCCGGGAGAGACCTTTTACGAGGGGGCCTCCGACATTCACCTGATCAGCCGCAACGCGAGCAAGACTAAACCAGCCAAGTTCATCGTCGTACTGCTCAAGAAGAAGGGCGCTCCGGTGGTGTTGCCTGTAAAGTGATGCCCGGCCCGGTCTCCAAGCGCCGATATGCCCGAGACTGAATACAGAACGGAGGGAACGGATCGATGAAAGTAACTGTCATGGGAGCGAGCGGGCGGATCGGAACCAGGCTTGTTGAAAGCCTTCGGCAGGCTGGGGCCGAAGTCGTCCTTGCATCTCCCACTTTCGGAGTGAACAGCGTCACGAGGGAAGGTCTTAGGGCGTCCTTGACGGGAGCTGGCGTCGTCATCGACGTCACCAACGCCGCATCGTTCGGAGACAACTCCGCTCTGGAGTTCTTCAAGACGTCCACCCGAAATCTATTGGCCGCGTCAGCGGACGCTGGCGTCGACCACTATCTCGCCCTCTCAATCGTCGGGACGCCTCGCCTTGTCGAAAGCGACTATTTCCGCGCAAAAATGGTGCAGGAGAACCTGATCAGGGCCGCCCGGCGGCCTTATACTATCCTCCATTCAACGCAATTCTTCGAGTTCATCAGCGGCGTGATCGACATGGCGGCAGATGGCGACGAAATCCGGCTTCCTTCCGCATCCGTGCGGCCCGTAGCCGCCGAGGACGTGGCGGAGGTGCTCACCGAGTTGGCGTTGGGCACCCCGTTGAACGATACGGTGGAACTTGCCGGGCCGGAGCAGTTCGCCTTCGACGAGGTCGCTCGCATGCTCGTCGCAGCAAACGAAGACCCGCGCCGGGTGATCACGGACGACAGCGCGCGATATTATGGCGTCGAATTGAACGACGACACATTGCTGCCGGACAACCTCGCCCACGTTGGCCCCATACGGTTCGTAGACTGGCTGAACCGGTATATGGACAGTTAGGCGAGGTCGCGGCCTTAGCTTCCAGAATGGAGCATCGGCTTTCATCAGCAGGCCCATCAACAGCGAACAAATACCCGTCTACAATCACCGTGAAGGATTGTCGGCAGTCCCACACCTGCCTTCACCACTCGAAGTGAGGGAAACCATGGTTTCATAGCCAGCCCGACGTCTCTGCGGTATCGTTCGTTTGCGCCCGAGCCCAGTGACGATCATCATGCATTGTGTCCAGGGCAGCCTGGATCAGATCCACATTTTCGGTCAGGCACCATGACGCCATCGTGAAGCCGCTCAATGGCGAGATCGAGTGCACGTTACGGATTTCCGGGAGATCGCTATGGGCCAGGAAGTACAAATGTTGCCGCTTCTCATCAGCGTTCTCGGGATAGCTGGAATTGTCGCTTGGCATTTGCAAGGTCCGGGACGCCCGACCGCCCGCCTGATCGTCCAGATCGGCTTCTTTCTGGCCATGACTGCTGTGCTCGCCCGCACGCGCATTGTTCCCTTCCGTTTCGATCCAGGCGATCTCAGCGGCGCGAATGCGTTGTTCGTATCAGCCAAGATCCTTTGGTGGGTCCATTTGTCGTGGGCCGTGATCGGCTTCGTTCGCATCTATATCGTCCTCGACCATCGCCCAAGAGAGGCGAGGCTCATTCAGGACCTGATCGTGGCCGCGGTCTATCTCGGCGTCTTGCTTTCGATCCTGGCTTTCGTATTCGGCGTTCCGATTGGGACTTTGCTGGCCACATCAGGGGTAATTGCAATCATCCTCGGGCTTGCACTTCAGAACACGCTGGGCGACTTGTTCTCGGGCATCGCTTTGACGCTCGGTCGCCCGTATGTCATTGGCGACTGGGTGCTTCTCAGCGACGGCACGGAGGGCAGGGTCGTAGCTTCCAATTGGCGTTCGACGTATCTGCTCACCGGTGCTCACAACATCGTCGTACTGCCAAACGGCGTGCTGGCGAAGCAGGGGCTTACGAACGTCAGCCGACCCGACGAGAACCATCAGATTGCTCTATCCGTCCGCGTGGCGCCGACCGTTATGCCGCGATCGATCGTCGAGGTCATGCATGCCGTTCTCGACAGCTGCAATGTCATCGCAAAGGAGCCGGCACCGACCGTCGGTCTCGTAGGTATCGATGCAAGCGCCGTCACCGTCGAACTCTCATTCCGCGTCTCAAGCCCGGCCCAACGCGGCGCCGCGCGCAACGAAGTCATCGACCTCGTGTACCGACATTGCAAGGCAAGCGGGTTGCACCTGGCGATGCCCCCGGAGAGTCCCGTCGCCGTGGGAGAGGTTTCGCGACATGAGCCAGGTCGCCCGGCGCCGATGGCACAAAGCCTCATCGACGCGATCCCGGTATTCTCCGTCCTCAGCCAGGATGAACGAGATGCACTTGCGGGCTCGGCCACAAAACGCGATTTTAGCGCCGCGGCGGAGATTGTCAGGGAAGGGGAGGCCCTTGGCAGTCTGATGATCGTGAGAGCTGGCATCGTGATCATGAAGAAAGGCGACGACGAGGTCGCACGATTGGCACCCGGAGACTTCTTCGGCGAGGAGGGCTTGCTTGCCGGCAGGAAAGAGAAGCATGGGCTGCAAGCGCTGACACGCGTAACGGTATTCGAAATCGATCAGACTGCGTTCGCACCGCTGTTGCGAGAGCGATCGGAACTTGCTGAAGATCTGGCATTGCACCTGGCCAACCGAGAAGCGATCGGCGAGAACTCGGGGATGCCGACAATCCAGCACGAACGACGAAGGCTAGATCTCCTCGAAAGCATACGATCGATATTCCGGATCCATCGGGAGCACTCGAGGCCTTAATACGTCAGGTCCCCGCCGGTACAGCGAATACTCGCTATACACTGCTGTCACCGGCTGGACGGTATGCGCTCGACGGATCGTCTTGACGCCCGCCTCCGACAGACCTGTGTCATGGAAACGCGAATTCACAAGTCTCGGTGCCATCAGGCCCCCGCAACCAAAATCTTCAAAGACACCCAAAACAAAGCTCCTCCGCGTAACCGTCGAGGAGCTTTTTTGTTTATCCTCCGGGGCAATCTCGACCGCTTCAATTCGCGCAAATGTCCCACCTCGGCAGCCATGTCATTCGATTCCGACCGCTGCGGCACAATCCTCGAATTCGTCGCTCTTCCCGCGACATCGGGCGCGCTATGGCCCTGCCGAACCGCCAAGACCTTGCGTGTCCGCGATACGTGCGAGTGCGGCATCTTCAGGCAGGAGATAAACCTTTTCAATCATCCGATCGAGCAGATCCCGTTCCAGTCGCAAGGCCGGCTTCCGGCATTCCGGCAGGACCGCGTCCAGGTTTTCGATCATAGCGCGCAGCCTCCGCGCGATCTGGAGATTTTCCGTGCCGTAGATCCGGATTTCGCGACAGGTCAGTTGCACGAAATCTTCCCAGTCCGGCGTCGGAAACACCACGCGCAGGTGTCCCTCGGCATCGCGTATGTATTCGTTGCCGAGCTGGCGTCGGCCGACGCTGCGCAGCAGCCGGTGCAGCTGGTCGATCGCAAGCACGGCCGTTGTCGGATCGTTGATCGCCTTCGAAAGGGCTTTGGTGGCGATGTCGACAATCACCCTGAAAGCGAAGGTCGGATCCTGCTCGATGGTCCGCTCGCGCCCGAAAGCGACGGTACGGCGAAGGTCGTGATCGGGGATGTCAGCGGCGCCGCCGTGCAGGCGGAACAGCGGTTGGCGTTGCGATACAAAATCACCGATGCGCGCCGCAAGTTCGATGATGCCGTCCGCCCGTTGCGCCTGGGACGTCAGCTCCTTCACGTCGACTGCGAGGATGATGGCGGAGGAAGCGGGATGTGCGACGATGCGAGCAGGCTCCCCAAGCGGATGGGGTGGCGGCGATCCTCCCTCGTCCGTCGACAGGGGAGCGGGGTAGACGAGGTTCAGCACCTCGAAGCCCTGCTCGGCGACGCGATGAATGATGCTGACCGGTCGAAGCAGCCGGGCCGAGTAGTCGATGAAATAGAGAAAGGCGGCCAGCGACGCCACGCCGAGAATACCTGAAAACCATACGATGAATGAGGGAGCGGACGTGTTCACGCGACTTATCACCCCGATCGCAAAGAGCAGCGTGAAGATAAACAGCCCAACAGTGAAGCGGATGACATTGTCGCGCAGAAGCGTGGTCGCGATGATCCGGGGCGTAAGCTGCCCGCTCGCGATCTGTATGGCCACAAGGAGCGAGCCGAAAGTGAACACAATGAAGGACAGCGCCAGGCTGATGATGGCCTGCATCGCTGCGACCGTGCCTTCGGTACCGAGGGGCCAACGCGGCACCCATGCCGTCCAGTCCTCGAGCGCCAGCGCGGTGCGAAAGATTATCTGTTGGAGAATGAGCGCGAAAAAGGGCACGATCCACAATGATGATCGCAGATAGCTCCTGAGCGCGTAAAGCTTGTTCCAGCTCATTTGATCCTATTGCCCCCCGGATCTCACAGAGCGCACCGGCGCCCTGCAATGCCGTCATCGTCTGCTCGCCAGCGATCCCGTACTCTGCCCGGAAACGCCGTCAGGCCGCCCTACCTGGATGCATCGACGTGGAGGCCACGTTCCTCCTATTCCGCCTCACGAACAATACAGTCCTTTGGTGAACGCCCGATGCCGGCAGCGGACAGTCGGCGCCGAGACCCCGCGGTCGCCTCCTCGGCGCATCGAACGCCTGTGAACCCTCAAGGTCCATCGAGCAAGCGCTGCACCCGCTCGCACGACGCCAGAAGATCACATAGCACGACGAAATCCTTCGGGTCGGTCGGGGCAGGCGCCAGGCCGAACCAGTCCGACGCCTCGGGTCTTGGCGCCCACACCAATCGCTCCTCCAAAAGATAGACGCCGTAGACGACGTCGATGTCCCCGCCGGCGACCAGGTTCAGACCCGGGCGCATTCCATGGGCGGTCAATGCCGCGTTCAGCACGATCGCCACCTCGATCAGCGTGGCTCGATAGCCCGGCCGGCGAATGACCTCCGTTCCGTGCACGCGCTCCAGCCAGGTTGCGCCCAGCTGGACCACGACCAGTGTGCGGTCCACGATGTGACGCAGGTCCTTCTGCGTCATGCTCATGTACTTGGCGGGTTCCAGATGGACATCGACCGCTGCCGAAACCGCTCCGCACCGACTGTGGCCAAGAACGACGAGGGTGCGGAGGCTGTCCTTCAGATGGTCGACCGCATAGCTGAGACTGCCCATGACATCGTCGCCCAAACCGTTGCCGGCGGCCCTGACGACGAAGAGGTCGTTCGGCCCTTCTGAAAAGATGAGTTCCACCGGGACGCGCGCATCGGCACAGCCCACGACCGCAGCGAACGGTTGCTGCTTAGGGGCTGCGCTATGTCCATGAAGGAGACCGACATCATGCGGGTTGATATCGATGCTCAGCCTTGCCGGTTTGGAGAGGGTCACGCGATCAAGAAGGTCGGCGAAGGCGCGGTTTCCGCGCTCGAGCCGCAACCGGGCGGCATTGGCATCCGGCGGCAGCGGCCTGTGAGCAGCGTCAAAGGTGAAGCGGTAGGTCACTTCGGCCAACCAGGTTGGATCTTCCGGGCTTCCGGGCAGCTTGCTTACCATGGTGAAGTCTCCTCCCAACAGCGATCCGCTAGAGTGCTGGTCCGTGACTCTGCTCGAAAATCAAATTTACGCCGCGACGATTGAAGTCGGCCATAGACGAAGAAACGGCAGCGCACGGAAGCCATGGGCAGGCTATCGCGCGGCCGGCGCTTCCTCCACCTCTACCCTTCGCACCACGTCCCGATCGCTATCCGCCATCCATGCATTCAATAGGGTGTAGGCAATGGCCAGAACTGTCGGTCCGATGAAAATTCCCAGGACCCCAAAGGCAATCAGGCCGCCGATGACGCCAGCAAGGATCAGCAGGATAGGCAGATCGGCACCCCTGCGTATCAAGACCGGACGGATGAACTGGTCCATTGTTCCAGCCACGACGGTGAATACCAGCATGACGGTCGCCCATACCGCATCGCCGGAATAATACATCCAAACCACCACCGGCACCATGATCAGGCCGGGGCCGATCTGGATCAAACAGAGGATGAAGATCGCTGCGGTCAGCAACGCGGCGAAGGGTACGCCCACGACCAGGAGACCGAGGCCACCGACGGCGGTCTGGGCCACTGCAGTCACCACGACACCGAGTGCAACGCTGCGGATCGCTTGACCGGCCAGGCGTATAGCCATTTCGCCCCGATCGCCGCCGAGGCGACCGCCGAAACGGACCGCCGTGGCGGCCGCTTTTTCGCCGCCTGTATACATGATGGCTGCAATCGCCGTCGTCAGGAGGAAATGAAGAAGCATCGTGCCCAGACTGCCGGCTGCCGATGCAAACCATTGAGTCAACGCCCCAGCGTAGGGCGCGAGCTTCGGGGCGAACTCCTGCAGCCTGGTCGATGCCAGTTTTGCCCAGGCCTCGGTGGCGCGTGGGCCGACCAACGGCACGTCGGCCAGCCAGGGCGGCGGCTGCGGCAGCTGCATGGACAGGAGCGTGCGAACGAGGCCGCCGAATTCATCGATGTTGGTGACGATAATGCTGACGGCCAGCCAAAATGGCACGATCAGCACGAGCAGCAGGACCAGCGTCATGATGCACGTAGCGAGGCCCCGGCTGCCGCCGACATGGCGTTGCACCCAAAGCATCAGCGGCCAAGTGGCGATGACCAACGTCATGGCCCAGACGATTGCCGGAAGGAACGGCTGCAACACCCAGAAACTTGCGACGAGCAGGCTGCCGATGAACAGCACCGCCAGCGTCCTGCGAGTAAGGTCATCTCGACGATCTTCAACCATTGTTTGTCCCCACACCCGAATGCCTTTTATCACGTTCTCCGCTCGCGCCGGAGCACAATTTGCCGGATGGGCCTGAAGCGAGGCAGCCACCGCCCGGCCGGTCGGAAAGACGAGAGGCGGATGTCGCGGTGTGCACGTTAACGCCGTTTGCCGAGATAGTCGCCTTCAGGCGCGGCCAGCGTCACGGGACACCGCGCGCCAGGAATCGAGCAATACCGCAGACATCCCCAATCCCGACTTGTAGAAATCCAAATCAGCATTTTGGTTCAGGCGTCCAGGCAAATCGTATCCTGTCGGACGGCAGTTTCGACCCCTCGATGAATCCAGAACCTTGTCTTACAATACAAACTGCGACTGGCTCGCTGCACGCGCGCTTTAGAGTTGTGCCCGTGCGGCGCATGGTTGTTGTTCCAGCAAAATAGGCCTATAACTGATATTAAATTAGGAATGTTTAATTCTGTGTCGAGGGGTGCCATGGAACTTGCAGACCTGACATGTCCCGGAGCCAGGCAACCGACCGAGACCGAAATTCGCCAACAGTTGGATCGAATATTTGCGAGCGCGGAGTTTCACTCGCCGCAGCGCGGCAGAGCTTTCCTGCTGTTCATCGTGGATGAGACACTTGCGGGCCGCTCGGAGTTCCTAAAAGCATTCACGATCGCCAACGTTGTCTTTGGCCGAAATGTCTCGTTCGATGCGCAGAACGACCCTGTAGTGCGCATCGAGGCAGGGCGAATGAGAAGGGCTCTGGAGCGCTACTATCTGGTTGTCGGCCGCATGGACCGCGTGGTCATCACCATACCGAAAGGTGGCTACGTGCCGTCGTTCAACTACGCAGAGAGCGTCAAGGTTACGAGCGCTGACCCAGCATTCGATACCGTGCCCGCAAGCGAACGTGGAACAACGGCTCGTCGCCGGCCGCTGGCGCAGCGTATCGGCCGGTCCCGTCCTTGGTGGGTCGGCTGTGGATTGCTGGCGTGTGCCGCACCGTTCGCCTTGGCAGCATTCTTCCACATTCCGCTCACGTCGTCCTTCATCGCGCTGCCAGGCGCGTCTCCTCCGACAGCGATTGCGAACGCGACCCAGCCGACGATCCTTGTCGAGCAATTCCAGAATCTCGCGGGACCAGATGGTGCATCTGACATTGCTGACGGCCTGAGGGACGAAGTCATCGGGCAACTCGTGAAGTTCAAGGATATCGTTGTCATTGCAAATCTGCCGGCAGCGAACAGCGAAACGCAGACCGAGGAACCACGCTACACGCTGCAGGGCAGCGTTCGGCTCGAAGAGAACAAGTACCGCTCGCTTGTTCGTCTTATCCGCAGGACCGACGGAGCGGTTATCTGGGCGAACAACTACGACGGTGACGTGCGTTCGCAGGGTGTGTTTCAACTTCAAGAGGACGTCGCGCAGCGTGTCGCAAGCACGGTGCGCTCGCGGGCTGCGGCGATCGAATGAGCATCAACGCACGCGGTCATAGCGCAACGGGGAACGCCTCCGGCAGGCCACCCAGCGCCAGTCGAGTAACATCGCTATATAATTGTAATTGCATGGTATTATACCGTATTATACCGGAAAAGGCTTGTATCTTACTGCCCTGCTCGCTCGCTCGGGCCTATGATCGGACGCGTGGTCCGTGGAGCAAACGGTGGCAGCCACTCGAGCTAGCACGACCTGCGTCGCGACGGCGATGCAACGATCGTCTGAGGCGTCTCGAGTGCATCGCAAACGACAGCCCCGCCAGGACGCCGGCGGGACTGCAGGATAGATGTTCAATTCTAGTTCTGGCGAAATACTTGGGGGACACATAGTGCCACAGCCACGCTCACGATACAGTGCACCGCATGCTTCGATCTGCTTTCTGATTGCATCGCTCGCATCGGCGGGATCCCTGGCCGGCCAGGAGATGACGAAGCCGAAGCCCGCTGAAACCAACGATAAAAAAGAACAATGGATACCGAAATTGCGGCTCGGGGACGACAATGCCTATCTGGAGTTTTACGGCCAGATCAACAAAGGCGTGCTCGTCTACGACGATGGCGGTTCCACAGACACCTATTTCCCCGTTGACAACGGCAATTCCTCCACTCGTTTCGGCGTTCGCGCCTACAGCCTGACTGACAACAACTGGGCGGTCGGGGCAAATCTTGAATGGGAGTGGACTCCCTATTCAACGACGAACGTGAACCAGCTCAACAAGGGTGACTACGATTGGTCGAGCGACCTCCTGCGGAAGGCGGAAATGTATGTCGATGCGAAGGAATACGGAAAATTCTGGTTCGGCCAGGGCAGCATGGCTTCGGATAGCAGCGCGGAAATCGATTTGTCCGGCACCAGCGTCGTCGGTTATGCCCTTATTTCCGACATGGCAGGCGGACCGTTTTTCCGGCAGGGTGACGGAACGCTCACGTCGATAAAGGTCAAGGATGCCTTTACCGACTACGATGGCGTCGGCCGCAAACTGCGCGTTCGCTATGATACCCCTTCCTTCGGCGGCTTCAGCTTCGCGACGTCGGTGGGAACACAGGTTGTGCCCGAGACAACCAACGTCACGGTGTGGGATATGGCCCTGCGATATGACGAAACGATCGGTGACGTCAAAGTCAGCGGCGCGTTGGCCTTTTCGAGACCGGGTGGGGGCAATTCGATCTACGATGGTTCGATTTCACTGTTGCACCAGCCAACGGGCCTGAGCCTGACACTTGCTGCCGGGTATTCCGACACGGAGAGCGACGATGGTCGCTACGGCTATGCCAAGCTCGGCTATCAGACGGATATTTTCGAAGTCGGAAAGACGGCTTTCGCCGTGGATGCCTATTTTGGAAAAGACATCGAAGGAAAGGGAACAAACAGCGATTCCTTTGGTGTGCAGGTGGTCCAGAATCTCGACTATCTGCAGACGGAACTTTATGTCGGCGCGCGCTCGTATTCGTACGACCAGGAAATCGCGGATATTCAGGACAGCTATGCCGTGCTTGCCGGTGCCAGAGTCAAGTTTTAGCGATATCGCACGCTCGCCGCTCCGGCGTGTTGCGAACCCGTCAACTGAGAATTGGGAGTGAACCTGCCGGGCATGGCAGGGCTCACACCCTATCATTGGAGGATGATAGCATGGCCGAGATTGATTATCGCGAATACGAGCACATGAGCCCGTTCGAAATAAAGGACGGACTGATGAAGCTTGCCAAGCGCAGCTCCCAAAAATCCGCGCATGCGTTGCTGAACGCCGGACGAGGCAATCCGAACTGGATCGCGACAACTCCGCGCGAAGGCTTCTTCCTGTTCGGCCAGTTTGCGTTGTCCGAGTGCCGGCGCTCGATGGACAATCCGGCGGCGGGTCTGGCCGGGATGCCGCAGATGAATGGTATTGCCGCAAGGTTGCAGGCGTGGCTTGCCAAGCATGCCGACGATCCGGGTGCCGGATATCTTTCGAAAATGGTCGAGCATGGCGTCAAGGCATTCGGATTCGACGCCGACGCCTTTGTGTTCGAGCTGACGGATTCGATCATCGGCGACAACTATCCGGTTCCCGACCGCATGCTCGTCCATGCCGAACAGGTAGCGCATCGATATCTCATGTGGGCGATGGGGGCAGACGCGGCCGCTGGCAAATTCGACCTCTACGCAGTTGAAGGCGGCACCGCGGCGATGTGCTATATCTTCAAGTCTTTGATGGCCAATCGGATTCTGAAGAAAGGCGACACGATCGCCATGGGGACTCCGATCTTCACGCCCTATATCGAGATTGCGGAGCTTGAGGACTATGCCTTCAATGCCGTCCACATTCGGGCGACGCAGGAACATCGTTTTCAGTATTCCGACGAAGAACTCAAGAAGCTTGAAGATCCGAAGATCAAGGCATTCTTCATCGTCAATCCCGGCAATCCGACCTCGATGGCGATCGATGCGCCGACGCTGAAGAAGCTTGTCAACCTGGTGAAAACCAAGAGGCCGGATCTCATTCTTCTCACCGACGATGTCTATGGCACCTTCGTTCCAAATTTTCGCTCGCTNATGGCGATCGATGCGCCGACGCTGAAGAAGCTTGTCAACCTGGTGAAAACCAAGAGGCCGGATCTCATTCTTCTCACCGACGATGTCTATGGCACCTTCGTTCCAAATTTTCGCTCGCTGATGGCGGAACTGCCGTACAACACGATCGGTGTCTATTCCTACTCGAAATATTTCGGATGCACCGGTTGGCGGCTCGGCGTGATTGCCATCAATGAGAAGAATATTCTCGANATGAAATGCGTCACGCTGCCTTCGTTCCAAATTTTCGCTCGCTGATGGCGGAACTGCCGTACAACACGATCGGTGTCTATTCCTACTCGAAATATTTCGGATGCACCGGTTGGCGGCTCGGCGTGATTGCCATCAATGAGAAGAATATTCTCGATGACCGCCTCAAGGAGCTTCCAGCGAAGGAACTCGAAGCGCTCGACAAGCGATACATCTCGATTACGCTCGAACCGCGCAAGCTGAAGATGATCGACCGGCTTGTCGCCGATAGCCGGGACGTGGCGCTCAATCACACGGCTGGGCTGTCGCTGCCGCAGCAGGTGATGATGACGATGTTTTCCATGAGCGAGTTGATGGATACACACAAGGTCTATCAAAAGGCCTGCATGGCGATCTGCAGTACGCGCGTAAACACTCTGCTCGAGGGCCTTCCCCTCGATCTGCAGCCCAACGCGAACTTTGCAGCCTACTACGGAACGATCGATTTCGAATTCTGGCTCCGCAGATATGTCGGCGAGGAGATGGTCACCTGGTTGAAGGAGCACGTCCATCCGCTCGATCTCGTCTACAGACTGGCCGAGGACCACTCGATCGTGCTGCTCAACGGTGGCGGGTTCGATGCCCCGAATTGGAGCGTTCGTGTCTCTTTCGCCAACCTCGCCGACGATGTCTACGACGATATCGGGCGCGCAGTTCGTGCCGTTGGACGCGGATACGTCGACAGGTTCGAGGCATCCAAGGGTAAATAGCGGTAGAACACCAAACGGCCGCGTCCATGTCGGGTCGCGGCCGTTTGTACCTCGATTCCGGACCCAAAACCGCTACGCACTTTTGCTGGAATTGCTCTAATTTCCCGCGGGGCGAAGCTCCGGTCGCGTGCTCGACGATCCCGGTGCGCTGCTGTTCTTATAGTGCTCGATGCCGGCAGGAACGGTGGAAAACATGCGCTTGCCTTCTAGCCGCTCGGCAAAACCCGAGGCGCGGACATACTCGAGCACATCGGGGTTGAGGCCAGCGAGCCAGAGGGTCACGCCGTGCTCGGCAAGACTTCGCTCGCTTTCCACCAACATCTGGAGCGCCGAGTACTCGATATCGAAGACCCTGCTCAGGTCCAGCAGGAGAACGCCGGGTTTCGCCTGGGTGACCAATTCGCGGATGCGATCGGCGACCTGCTGGGCGTTGACGAAAAAGAGCCTGCCTTCCGGCCGTACGATCAGCAGCCCGTCGAAGGTCTCGTCATCCGGATGCTCCGGAGAGAGTGGGCGGAGGGTATCGGTGCCGCGCTTGCGGCCGACCACGTGGATACGCGGGTTTGCTGCCTGACTGGACAAGCCGACCAAGGACAGGACGATGGCGACGACAATGCCCTGAAGCGTGCCAAAGACAAGCACGCCGAGGAAGGCCGCAAGCGCCCACCGAAATTCCATCCTGCGAACGTTGCGGATCGACGCGAATTCTGCGGGTTTGATCAGGCCGACAGAGTAGACGATTACGATTGCCGCAAGGGCTGCCTGAGGCAGAAGGCCAAGCATCGGGGCCAGAACCAGCATCGTCGCCACAGAGGCGGCCGCCGTGACCATCGAAGCTTTCTGCGTTCGTCCCCCGACGGCACGGACCACGGCCGTCTGCGATGTACCGCCGCCCGCAGGCATGGCTCCGAAAAAGGCGCCGGACAGGTTCGCCGCGCCGGTGGCCACCAGTTCACGGTTTGGGCGGATCGGCGGATCGGACAGAGAGGCAAAGGCGCGGCCGGCGGCGATTGTCTCGGTAAAGCTCATCAGGGCGATGCCAATTGCCCCCGGAAGCAATTGTCTGACGAGGTCGACGCTCGGCAGCGTCAGCGACGGCAGCGCCTGTGGGATGTGCCCGACGATGGAGACTCCATGCGTGCTCAAACCGAACAGCCAGGATACGGCGATCGCCGCTCCGACAACGGCAAGGGGAGCCGGTGAGTGTGGCCATACTCTCTCCATGAGGAGGAGCAGTCCAAGAGCGACGGCCCCGACCAGAGCCGTGATGACCGAGGTGTCGGAAAGGTGCTGCAGAAGGCTCAGTATATCCCGGAAGAAGCCCTCCTTGACAATGTGAAGGCCGAACAGCTTCGGCACCTGATCCAAAACGATCACCAGTCCGATCCCAGCCTTGAAACCGGTCAATACGGGCGAGGAGATGAAATTTGCGACAAACCCCAGGCGCAGGGCTGCGGCGATGATCAGCAGCAGGCCCGTCAGCGCCGTCAGTGTAGCCGTTGCCGTGATCAGCCTGCCGGCGTCTCCGTCGGGCACGACAATCGCCAGTTCTGCCGCCGTCAGGATCGCAAGTGTCGTCGTCGAGCTTACGCTCAATACGCGCGAAGTCCCCAGCAGGGCATAGACGATCATCGGCACGAAGGCTGTGTAGAACCCAACGCTTACCGATAGTCCCGCAACGGTCGCATAGGCCATCGCCTTGGGCAGGACAACCGCCGCCGCCGTTAGACCGGCGATGATATCCGGTCGCAATGTCCCGCCTGACGGCGTGGTCGATTTGTCGGAACCTGGTGACCGAAGCATGATATCCTCTTTTCCGTATCAACGAGTGCGTCGGAAAGTTCGAAGATCACGGGTAGTCCGCTTTCACCCTGAAAACAGGTGACAGTCTGACGATCCTAATCCCGGAATGGCTTCGCGACCAACATAAATGTCTGCATCATCCAGCGACCACGTTGACGATGACGGTTCCCCAGGTCGTCAGCAGAATATGGCCGATCGGCACCGCCGGCGTGTAGCCGAGGACAGCGACAGTGCTTCCCGATCGCTCTTGGACAGCCGCCATGCCGGCCGTCATGGTCTGCGCCCCGGTTAGCCCCCCGAGGAGCAACACCGGGTTCATGCGGAGCACATAACGTCCGAAGTAAAGTCCTACGATCATGGGCGTAAGGGTCACGACCATCCCGCCAAGCAACAATCCGATGCCAGCCTCGGCAACTGCGGAGATGAAGACAGGTCCCGCGTGCAAGCCGATCATCGCGACGAAGGCTGCAAGACCGAGCGCGGTCATCAGCGACACCGCCGCATCCGGTATTCGGCCAAAAAGAGGAAAGCGCGTACGCAGATGCCCCACAAGCAGCCCCGCGAGCAACGTGCCCACGCTCGTGCTCAAGGAGATCCGCATGTCGCCGATGGGAAATGCGACGAGAACGCCGGCAAGCCCGCCGAGAAATATAGCAAGTCCAAGGACGAAAAAATCCGTCGTCGTCGTCGGTGCGACGATGACGCCGATCTGTTTGGCGGCACGGGAGACAACCGCTTCCGGCCCTACAAGGCGCACGATGTCGCCACGTTCGACGGTAACCCCCGACGCAAGGGGGATGTCGCTTCCCCCACGCGTGATTCCCCGCAGGTAGAGGCTGCGTGCCCAGCTCTGCCTGGCAACATCCCTTATGCTTCGCCCCGCGATTTCACGGGATGTCAGCAGGACGTCGGCGACCGACACCGGAATGTCGAGGAGCGTGCGATCCTCGACCTCTTCGGCGCGCGGCCCGAGCACTTCAATCAGCGCTTCCCGTGCTCCCGACACGGCAACGACGTCACCTGGGCTGATCAAGACCTCCGGCGACGCCTCGAGGATAGCGCTCTCCCGGCGAAGGCGCTGAATGAAAAGCCTGTGCTCTGGAAATCTCGTCTCGGCCGCGATCATCGACACCCCGACAATCGGCGCGTTCTCTGCGATCCGATAGGCGCGCAGCTCGAACCTGTGCCAGGCTGAAGAGACCCCGGTGGCGGTGCGGGTCATCCCGAGCTCGCGTTCCAGTTTCAGGGCTTCCGCAGTCAGGTCGACCCCCAGCAGGCGGGGACCGGCGACACTGCAGAACAGGATGACGCCAAGTGCACCGAATATGTAGCACACGGCATCAGCCACCGCGATATGCGCCACGAACCGCGCACGCTCGGCTTCGGGTAGCGGCAATGCATTGATGGCCTCACTTGCAGTACCCATTGCCGGGCTTTCGGTGAGCGAGCCGGAAAGAAGCCCCGCTGCAAATCCCGGATCGAGATCAAGGGTCTTCGCAACCGCTATGGCGACAAGGAGCCCCGTCACACAGACGACGACGGCAAGCAGCATCGGTTTCAACCCGTCCCGTTTCAGGGCCTGCAGGAATTGTGGACCGACCGAGTACCCGATGCCGAAGAGGAACAAAAGGAACACGAACGATTTCGCCATGGCAGCAATCGGCACATCGGCGAACTGCCCTATCAGGATGCCCGCAAACAAGGAGCCGGTGACGGGTCCGAGACTAAAGCCTCCGAGTTTAATGCCCCCAATCAGGTAGCCGAGGCTGATCGCGAGGAACACCGCAAGTTCAGGATAGGCGACCAGGAATTGCTCGACCCACACCATTGCAGACTAGCTCCCTCTCTGCTCGATCCGAGGCCAAGGCGTCATGGCCAACGCCAGCCCTTCCGCTGCCGATCATCGCTTCGCCTTTGCCGTAACCGCCTCCGGTTTGACCAGCTTGAGCCCCCTGGCTTTTTCGTAGCCGTGGATCTCCTTCACATCCAGCTTGCGCATGAAGTCGATCGTTTCCTGCGTCAGGACCTGTCCCGGCACCATGATGGGGAACCCTGGCGGGTAGGGAATGACGAAGTTGGCCGAGACCATCTCCGGCCCCTCCCGCAGCCGCCTGTCGCACTCGTCGCCGATCAACGGCACATATTCGCAGAGGGACGGATCATAGGCGTTGAAGAATGCGGCACGGATGTCGCCTTCCGGCGTCGTTCGTCCTGCATCCCCGCGGAAAATCTCATGAAACTGGCTGAAATTGGGGAGGTCCGGTACGTCGGTCATCAGCGATTTCACACGCGCTGCGAAGGTGGCACGCTCTCCTTCCCCTCCATCGGACAAGCGCTTTTCGATGCCGTGGCAAATCTCGACCAGCACGCGAACGAGGTGAGCGACATCGCTCCGCGTGTTGTTGATGTTCGACTGCAACAGCACGCTGTTGCGTGAGGTCTTGTTGAGCTGGATGCCATATTCATTTGCCAGAAGTCCCTTGAATTGCGTTCCATCGAAACCGGCGGTGCCGCAGACAACTGTTATGCGCGTCGGATCGAGATAGAACTCGTCTTCCTGCATCGCCTTGACCGCCGTTGCCCAGGTCGAACCGGGGGCAAGGTAGTCGGTGAAGCCCGACTGACGATACTCTTCGGGGATCATGTCTGCCGCCCCGAGGGCGCGGAAATATTTCGAGATCAGGGGGTGCTCGTTTATTGCGCGGCGGATTTTGAGCGCTATCTCGATGGCGTTCATCACCAGTCCGTAGCCTTCGAGCTCCATCTGCCGGCGCGCCACGTCGAGGCTGGCGATCAGTTGCTGGTTCGGGCTGGTCGAAGCGTGCGTGAAGACCGCTTCGTGGAACTGCGCTTCCACTGTGTGGAAGTCCACGTCCTTGACCAGGAGCATCGACCCCTGCCTGATCGCTGACATCGACTTGTGCGTGGAATTGGTCTGGTAGACGCGCAGGCGCACGAGACGAGGGTCGGGAATAAGGCGGGTGGTAAGCAGCGCTTCGTCGGAGGGGGTGTCGCCGAGGTCTGCCTGCTGTTTCTCATAGGCGTCGACGGAGGCTGGATCCCGTAGCCATTCCTCGATTTCCGCAGCAGCGCCCATGGCGGTGCGCGGGCGCAGGAACGGCGAGAAACGGGCAAATCCGGACCACGCCTCGTCCCAGAGGAAGATAAGATCATGCTTGATGGCGAGGCATTCCTCCATCACCCGCCTGACATTGTACATGTGCCCGTCGAAGGTGCAGTTGGTCAAATCAAGCAGCTTCAGCCGATCGAGACGCCCCTCCGCTCTGAGCGCCAGCAACGCGCGCTTGATCGTTGCGAGCGGGACAGCTCCGTACATCGAATAGGCCGTCATCGGGAAGGCCTCGACGTAATAGGGCTGGGCGCCGGTGAGGACCATGCCGTAATGGTGCGATTTGTGGCAGTTGCGGTCGACCACTGCGATGTCGCCCGGTGCCAACAGCGCCTGCACTGCCATCTTGTTGGAGGTCGATGTGCCGTTGGTCACGAAAAAGACGTGGTCGGCGCCGAACGCGCGCGCCGCCATGTCCTGCGAACGCTTGATATTGCCTGTCGGCTCAAGGAGACTATCGAGACCGCCGGTCGTCGCGCTGCTTTCCGCCAGGAAAAGATTGAGGCCGTAGAACTCGCCCATGTCTCGAATCCAGTCAGACTTGAAGACCGACTTCCCGCGAGCGATCGGCAGAGCGTGAAACGTACCGATCGGTCGCCGTGCATATTTCTTCAAATTGTCGAAGAAGGGCGTTTCGTAGCGCGTCTGCACGCCTTCCAGTATGGCGAGATGCATCTCCAGCGGCTCCTCGACCGCGTAGAAGACGCGCCGTATGGCATCCGCTGTGGGGTCGCCGGCAATTTTCTCCACCTGCCGGTCGGAGAGAAGGTAGACGTCGAGTTCCGGACGGACCCTCCTCAAGGCGCGCGCGAGCCGCAACGCCGACATATCCGCGCTGTCGGTCTCGCCAAGAGGATCCAGCACCGAACGCAACACCGGCGCGTCGTGGCGCGAGTGGTAGGGAAAGCCTTCGGCGAGAACGACCGAGATGATATCGGGGTTCAACAGTGTGGCGCAGATGGCATCCTCGAAGGAGCCGACGATCACAGGCTCGTAGATGAAGGGGTCCTCGGGCCGACGCAGCCTGCCTATTTCTCTGGCGAATGCGGGCCATCGTGCTGATGGCTGGCTGTTGACGAACAGCGCTTCAAAATAGGGTCGGCGACCACCCGTTTCACCTGTCGCGGGCGGCATGACGTCAGCCACCTCGGTCGGCGACATTTCATCGTGGACATCCCATTCGGCCGGGCGACCGCGATAAGCACGCGTCAGGAGACTATTGGAGATGCGGCGTGCCAGCTTTGCCGCGCCGCCGGCATCGTTGGTGGCGATACGCTCTCGCAGGGCAGTGAGCAACTGTGTTCCTGGATAGGCGTGATATTCCTCGACGGCCTCCAACCCAGCCAGCGCAGTTTCCATTGCCGCCCTCTCGCCACGCCCGAGCGCCCAGGCATCGGCAAGCGTCGTCACCGCGCGCCAGTTGTCGGCACGCGCTGAATGTATGAGCAGGAACTGATCGATATGTGCGGTCTCGTTTGACATCTCATGCTCCCAATGTCGGTTCTGATCGAGTGTCGGGCCGCGGCTGACCAGCCGTCATGGCGACGCGCAGACTTTGGTCGCGGCTACTCCTTCTGCTGCAAATCGAGTGTTCAGAAAATTCACGAACCGAGGGGCGTCGCTTCGGCGTGGCCCCTATTGCTTGCGCGGTCGGACTCAGGCCAGCAGCAGCACCAGCACCATGCCCCAGATCGTCAGAAGCGTGTTGCCGACGGCGTAGGTGACCGTATAGCCGAGGCCGGGAATCTGGCTTTTCGCCCGGTCGTTGATCATGCCGAGGGACGCCGTCGTCGTGCGCGCGCCGGAGCAGCACCCGAGCAGAATGGCTGGGTGAAAACGGAAGACGTATTTTCCGACATACATGGCCAGGACAAGCGGTACCGTCGTCACTGCGATGCCCCACAGGAACAGGCTGAAGCCGAGCTGCTGCAAACCGGCGACAAAACCGGGTCCCGACGATATCCCGACAACCGCGATGAACACGTTGAGGCCGACGGAATTCATGAACCAGACTGTCGGCGACGGAATACGTCCGAATGTCGGGCGAACCGAGCGAAGCCACCCGAAGAAAAGCCCGGAAATCAGCGCGCCGCCGGAGGTCGACAACGTAAGCGGGACACTGCCGATCTTGAAGGTCAGTGCGCCAACCAAAGCACCGATCGCAATTGCCGCGCCGATGAAAGCCACATCCGCCACGTCCGTCTGCGCGTCCGGGCGACCCAGGTCCTTGGTCGCCGCGGCCGTATCCTGCGTCCGCCCGACGATCGTCAGGATATCGCCGCGATGTATCTTGGTATTTGGCAGGATCGGTATTTCGGTTGCAGTCGCACCACGCACGATCTTGCGCAGGAATACGCCGCGGGAGGCTGGTCGCGCGGCAAGTTCCGCAAGCGTTTTTCCGTCTACGTCCTTGTTGGTGACGAAGACGTCGATACCGTCGGCCGGGACTGCAAGAAGCTCGCGATCATCGACTTCGTCCGCCACGCTGCCGATGAGATCAACCAGAACCTCGCGGCGCCCTGCGACGGCGACAATATCGCCGGCAGCAATCACAGTGTCGACCGTGGCGTCCTTCACCACGCCGGCGCGGCGAATGCGTTCGATGAAGATGCGTTCGGATGGCAACAAGCCCTCGGCTTCCAGTGCCGTCAGGCCAGCGATCTTGCCGCCTTCCTTCACCTTGTAGGCGCGCAGTTCATAGTTGTGCCATGCCGTTCCGGCGCCGCCCAGAACCTTCTTGCCCCCTTGCTCCTCCTCATAGCGTTTGCATTCGGCTTCGAGGTCGATGTTCAACAACGCCGGGCCAAACAGAGCGAGGACGATGGCCGAGCCGACCGTTCCGAAAATATAGGTTACGGCGTATGCAACCGGCATCGCATCCAGCATGGCCTTGCTCTGTTCCGGCGGCAGCTCCAGGCGATTGATGGCGTCGGTAGCGAGACCCATCGAAGCCGATATGGTCTGCGAACCGGCATAGAGCCCGACCGCCGAGCCGATATCGTATCCGGCAAGCAGGGCGCCGAAATAGGCTGCTCCCAGGCAGAAGAAACAGACCACGACAGCGAAAAGCGCCTGTGGAATTCCGTCCTTCGCTATTCCGCGCACGAACTGCGGACCGACCCCGTAGCCGATAGCAAACAGGAACATGAGGAAGAACGTCGGTTTGAGAGGAGGAGAGATCGTGATGCCCAACTGACCGATCAGAACCGCGGCAATGAGCGTGGCCGTTACCGCACCGAGCCCCAACCCCTTGTAGGTGAACGACCCGAAATAATAACCGAGTCCCAGGGATAGGAAGATCGCGATTTCCGGATAGGTGCGAAGTGTGCTGACAAACCAGTCGACCATCGGTCCCTCTCTCGTTGGATCGCAGGATGCGCCACAAGACCAGACTGTCCCGCTCTCGAAATGCGCCCTGAAGGATACTGCCATTCAGCCGTCGCGTGATGCTTGAACCACGAGGCGCTGAGGTAAGGTCGCCCAACAACCGTCACTTGCGAAGTAAAATACCGTATTATACCGACGCCGAACTGTATCTTACTGCCCTCTCAGCTCCATCGGGCCTATCATCCGGGTAGTGATAGGGAGGCATGGTGTGATGGTAGAGCCTAAAGCAGGCAGCCCCGGTTCTTCGATGCAAAGCGCGGAAGAGCTGCGGAAACGTGCCCTGGAGCTTCAACTCGCAGAGATGGACCGCGAGGACAGGATCAAGGCGCGCGAGGCCAAGAAGCACTCCGAGTTCGTCGAAGACTTCTTCAAGAAGCATATAGGCGACGACGAGCGGGCCGTCATAAAGCGACTGGTCATGAAGGCCGCCGCAGACGGAAAGTTCGAGGCAATGGTGTACAGCTTTCCTTCGAGCTTTTGCACCGACAGCGGGCGGGCAATCAACAACAGTCTGCCAGGATGGCAGAATACGCTGCAGGGCAGAGCCAAGGAAGTCTTCGATCTATTCGAAAGCGTAGCGAGGCCTCAGGGCTACACGCTCAAGGCGATGGTGATAAATTTTCCGGAAGGCATGCCGGGTGATATCGGCTTCTTCCTCGGCTGGGAGCCGCCGGTGGAGTGATCTGACCGCCGAGTTCCCCCGCTCAGGCAAGCGGTGATGTTGTCCTGTCGTCCGACGGGCCGTACATATGCGGCATGGCGTGTGCGGCTATGGAAGCCCAGATGGCGAGTGGCTGCTAGGTGCAGGATCTGGCGGAACGACCGTCACAGGAGCGATCACCTGAAGTCCGGCGGGCGCCTGGCCCGGCGCAAAGGAATGATTTTAGCCCTGGAAATAGCCTCCTCGATCTCGCCGGAAAGGCCTTTGACCAACTCTCGGTATTCCGACCGCCTGGCGTCGCGGACGTCATCGGGAAGCCGCGCGATTTGCTTCAATGTGGCCTCTGCATCCGCGAGGTCCTCACATATCCCCCGAAAGCTTTCATCGGATTCAAAAAGATCTTCGATCCGTTGGGCCTGCGCGGGAAAATGTTCGAGCGCAGCAGCCAGACCTGGCGAAACTAATGGTTTATCTGAACGAGACCCCATCGCGCACCTGCAAAAGCGTTCAACGGCAAGAGATGGATCATCGTATTTCACTTGGCCTGTTTAGGGATGTATAATACGTGACGCTACAGGCAGATGCGCGACCCCGCGGGCCGTTCTTTGGCATGAGGACTATTCGACGGTGCCGGTCTTCCAGCGACCAGAACCACTCCCGGGCGCGCTATCGAAGCGGATCACGGTACCGCTGTCACGTCCAACTCGACCCGGGCTGATCTCCAGAAATCCCTATGGCTAACAACCGTTAGAACGCGCGGCGAAAATTGCAGTTGGCGCTGCCAACGGCCGTCAAAATCTCGGAGCTACCATAGATACTACGTGATGCTACGGGCCACTTAGCGTCATCCAAGCTAGTATGTGAAGAAATTGACCGTCACCGGCACCAGGCGCTGACGCACAGCGATGGCTCGGCGAGAAGCATGCGGCCTACGGCTCGTACGCGGGCCCCGACATCTCAATATCAACGGAGGGAAGCATGAGCAAGACGCATCATCCCGACCATGAAATGTCGGTAAAAGAGGTGAAAACCAAGGACAAATCCTGGAACTACGACAAGCAGATGAAGAAGCTGCAGGTTGAGCTTGCCCATCTGCAGGCATGGGTCAAGAAATCGGGCTTGAGAGTGGTGATCATCTTCGAAGGTCGCGATGCCGCGGGCAAGGGCGGAATGATAAAACGCATTCTTGAAAAGGTCAGTCCGCGCGTGTTCCGGGTCGTTGCGCTGCCGGCACCGACCGACCGGGAGAAATCTCAAATCTACATGCAGCGGTACATCGCATATCTCCCGGCGGCCGGGGAAATCGTTATTTTCGATCGCAGCTGGTACAATCGGCCCGGTGTGGATCGGGTCATGGGCTTCTGCGCTGAGGAGAAGGCGCAACGGTTTCTGGAACTCGCCCCGCGCTTTGAGGCGGCGATCGTGGAAAGCGGCGTATTGCTGTTGAAATATTTCCTGACGGTCAGCGAAGAGGAGCAGGAACGTCGGTTCAAGCGGCGGATTGAAGATCCGCTCCGGCAATGGAAGCTGAGCCCGATGGATGTGGAATCCTATCGTCGGTGGTGGGACTACACGCGCGCCTATGACGAGATGCTTCGCATGACCGACAGCGAACATGCCCCGTGGTGGATCGTTCCGTCGGACGACAAGGAAAGAGCGCGCATCAATTGCATCTCGCACATTCTGAAGTCGATCCCTTACGAGCGGGTCAAGTTCGAGGCCCCCGATCTAGGAAAGCGCCAGAAACGGCCGAACGACTACGTCGAGGATTTCAGCACGCGTCGCGTCGTTCCCGATGTCACGAACAGATTTGCAGCATCCGGTGCTGTCGACAGAGGGGCGGTCGCCAAGTAGCGGGCGAGAACGGCATAAAGCGGGCTCATGATGTCCCACCATCCCGGTCTGTCATGAACCTCTCCGCGACGAGCTATCGCGTTGCGGGATGCCGCCATCACAGCAGTACCCGGAGAGCTCGCGTTCGAGTGCGCTGCACATTTCTTCATACTCGCCAATAATCTTGGCGTTTGCAGGCGTCTCTGTCCGAAATACGTCCAGCGCGGTGGTCGCGAGATCATACGATTCGAATAATTCGGCGGTCGAGTCGCCGACCAGATTCCGGAGATGCGTGCGCAGGGCAGGCAACTTCAACATCAGCTTCTTTCGTCCACCCTCGGCGCTCGATGAGTGCATGTCGTTATTCGCAGTCTATTCTCCTGATGGATACCGATACGCAATGGATAACAGGGCGGATCGCTCCGCGGGTCGTTTCAAGAAATTTTTGGCAGCGTAATTCTGCGTGGCGATATCAGGCAGCCGCTGTCCTGCGATGGTTGCGGATGCCTGACTTTTCTCCGGCGCCAGATGGAAATGCCCAGCCTGCAGAAAAAGCCCGCCAAAACTCTCCGTAGCTTACAGGATGCTACGAGCAAAACGCATCATTGGCGCGTAGGGTGTCGTAGGCAAAATCCAAGAGAGTAAAAAAGTGAGCGGCAGGTAGCCACCATAAGAGTTGTGTGATCATCACCAGGTTACAAAGGAGAAATCCCGATGGCGCAAGCGCTCCACCCGGCAGCTATCGAACACCTGCCAGGCTTTGTCACGGAACCCGGGCAGACCGACTACCTCTTCGTCGGCGTTGTCATCTTCCTGATCTTGATGGTCCTGATCATCGGCAACCTCTATTTTCAGCTTCATGCGGTTCCGGAGCGCATGGCGCATCGCACCAGCAAGGTGCAGATGGAGGTGGTGGCGGTGCTGGCGCTGATCTCGCTGTTCACCCACAATCATCTGTTCTGGATCGCCGGCCTGCTGCTTGCCTTCGTGCATATTCCCGACTTTTCGACGCCGCTCTACTCGATTGCACAATCGCTCGGGAAGCTGTCCGGCCGCGACCCTGAAACGAGCGGCGACCCGGCCCTGGTGACCGAGGAGGCGCCGGCCGAAGAAAGCGCGAAGGGGGCCGCGCAAAGTGCCGCTCACGGTGCCGTTCCGGGCGCTACTCCGGATGCCACTCCGGGTGAAGGAATCTGACCATGTTCGAGTTGATGCTTTGCTCGCTTCTGACCATCTTCCCGGACTATCTTTACCGCCGCTATGTCCAGGGCAAGCGGATCGGCCGGGAAATCACGCTCTATACGATGTGGTACGAACTACGCTGGGGCATATCGGCCTGCCTGATGCTGACCATTTCCCTGATCACGATGATCTTCTACTTCCATCCCTCGACCAAAAGCGTGACGGCCCTGTTCCGCACCGTGACGATCCTGCCGGAAACGGTTGGCCGCGTCGACGAAGTCTATGTCGGCCTCAACGACAAGGTTGCCGCCGGCGCACCACTTTTCCGGCTGGATGACTCGCAGCAGAAGGCGGCGGTGGAGACGGCACGGCGGCAGATCGCAGAGCTCGAGGCCGAAGCCAAGGTGACCGAGACCGAGCTGGCGACCTCAGACGGGCAGATCCAGGAGGCGCAGGGCGCCCTTCAGGTGGCTCAGGACGAATACGAGATGAAGGCCCAGCTCCTGACAAAAGATGCTGTTGCCCGTCGTGAAGTCGATCGCCTGGCCAACACCATCGAAAGCCGCAAGGGTTCGCTGGGGGCTGCGGTGGCCAAGAAAGAGACGCTCGAAGCCAAGATCAGGGTGCTGCTGCCGGCGCAGAAAGCCAGTGCCGAAGCAGCGCTTGCCCAGGCACAGGTGGAATTGGACAAGACCCTCGTGCGCGCCGGCATTGCCGGCACCGTCCAGCAGTTTACCCTGCGGACGGGCGACGTCGTCAACACGATGCTGCGGCCCGCCGGTATTCTGGTGCCGACACAGGCGGGGCGAGGCACGCTCATTGCAGGCTTCGGCCAGATCGAGGCACAGGTGATGAAGCGCGGAATGATCGCCGAGGCCACCTGCATCGGCAAACCGTTCACCATCATTCCGCTGGTCGTCACCGAGGTACAGGATGTGATCGCGGCTGGACAACTGCGTCCGACCGACCAGCTGATCGATGTTCAGCAGATGGCCCAGCCGGGCACGCTGACGGTCTTCCTGCAGCCGCTGTACGAGGGTGGCCTGGACGGCATCCCGCCGGGCAGCAGCTGTATCGCCAATGCCTATACGAACAATCACGACGCCTTGGCAGACAAGAATATCGGCACCGGGCGGTGGCTGTTCCTGCACGTCGTGGACACCGTCGGACTCGTGCATGCGATGATCCTGCGCATGCAGGCGATGCTGCTGCCGGTACAGACCCTGGTGCTGTCGGGGCATTGAAGCGACATGGCCTCGGTTGGCCCATCGGGCCGTGCTTCAATCGAAGCTGGTCGTTGGGGCAAAAGGGGCGTCGTGCCGGGGCGAGGTCTTAATCGGGCCACATCGTTGGATTTTAACGGTCAAAAATACATGGCTTTTTACTAATATAACGAGTATCAATTGCTGGTATATGGTCAACGCAGAGTTTCGGCAGGCAGGCTTACTTTTCAGGCGATGATTTTTCGGCGGAGGTAATTATGTCGTGCAATCCGATGCAAAGAGCTAGCCGACTTGGCCAGTTTTTCAGGACCGAATGCGAACGGTCGCCCTAGGCGGATCGACGATCGCGCCGACAGCCAATTTCGGCGCTCGGCGATACGATTACCTATCCCATTGCTGAGGAGCTTTGTTCAGGCTGTCTCAGGCTGCGGCTGTTGTCCTATTGCGGCCTTCAAGGCCGGTGGCCTGCCGCACATGGTTTTCGGGTTCGATTTGTAGCAACCTCGTCGAGCGCCGCACCGTCGCTCAAGGCAACCAGAAGGAGGCCTACTTCCATGAGGAAAATAACGCGAAAAGTCAGCGGGTCGCATGCGGCCGCGCTGTCATTGGGACTGTCGCTGATGCTTGTGGCGGGCATACCCTCGGCCGCAAGCGCCGGCGATGCGGACGCCAAGGGACTGCTCAAGGCGATGTCGGATTACATGGGCGCGCAGAAGAACATTTCATTCGCCTACGACACCAATCTTGAGGTCGTCACAAAGGGGCACCAGAAGCTGCTGCTTGCCAGCTCCGGCAAAATTGAAATCGGCCGGCCGGACAAGATCCGCGTCCAGCGGACCGGCGGGTTTGCCGATGTCGAAATGGTTTTCGACGGAAAGACACTCACCCTGCTGGGCAAGAACCTCAATCTCTACACGCCGATCGAGGTGCCCGGTACCGTCGAACATCTGGTCGATGAACTGCGGGAAAAGCTTCACAAGCCGGTTCCAGGGGCGGACCTTCTTCTTCCCAATGTCTATGATGAATTGATGGCCGACGTGGTCGACGTCAAGGATCTCGGCAGCGGTGTGATCGGCGGTGTCGAATGCGATCATCTCGCATTCCGCAACAAGGACGTCGATTGGCAGATATGGATCGCCCAGGGCGAGCACCCCTATCCCTGCCGATATGTGGTCACCGCCAAGAAGGTTGACCAGGCCCCACAATACAGCATCGAGATCAGGGATTGGAAAACGGGCACCGACGTTGCCGCTGGCGATTTCGTCTTCAACAACACAACCGGCGCCAAGAAGGCAGACATCAAGGACCTTAAGGATATCGATGAACTACCGGCACACTTTGCCGTAGGAGGTGGAAAATGACGGTCTTCAGGAAGCTGGGAATTCTCTTGATTGCCGCCGGCATGGGATTTGTCGGGCTCGATGCGGCCGAGGAACTTGCCATCCCCGGCGTTCATAGTTTCGTCTCGACTGCGGAGGCTAGAGTCGGACGCCCTCTGACCCCGGTCAGCGTAGCCGGCGTGGCGCGGCGTTCGTCGCGGCGTTGCGCAGCCGGAGTGTATAACTGCTAGGGCCAGTGAAAAGCATTGTGAAAACGATATCTGCCACGTCCTGCGACGATGCGGATATGGAGAACCGTGCCTGCCGGCGGTCGAAAGCGCCTAGGCGGAAAGGCGGTGAGGGGTGCCGCAAAGCACCCTCACGGCCTCGGCTCCTCCAAGACGAACGGAAAGGTCGAAGGTCGTGACGGCAGAACCAGGCAACGAGCAACGCGCGAAGCAAATGAGGCGCCAGTTCTTCGTCGCCCTCGTCGAGCAGCTTGGCGTGGTTTGGCCGATCATGTCCGGGATCATTACGGTGATGGTTGGATGTGGGCTCGCGATTTGGCGCATAGAGGATTGGGGCCTCGGCGAAGCTCTCTACTTCACCTTCGTGACGGGGCTTACCATCGGGTACGGCGACTTTACGCCCACACACTTCTCGGCTCGGGTGCTGGCATTGGTCATCGGTTTTGCGGGGATCGTGATGACGGGCCTCATTGCGGCGGTCACCGTCAAGGCCCTGAACGCAGCCGATCGCAACAGCGCGAAATAGGAAGCACCAAGGCTTGCTTCCTGATTGCCGATCAGACGGTCGCTGCAATTCGATTTGCGGCTGTGCCGGTCCGAAGCGCACGAATGCCCGCTTGGCGTCGAAGCGGGCATTCGATAGAGTGCTTCTTCCAACCCCTGGCGGCCGGCGAGAAAAGATCAGGTCCGGGGCTTGAGGTTCTCGGGGTCGTAAAGCGGCTTGTAGCCGACGCTGACCACCTCGACGGGATAGGTCTCCCCGAAATATTCAACCTTAAGTTTTCGACCCTCTTGGGCGTGTGACCAGGGCAGGTAGGCGAGGGCGATATTCTTGCCGATCGTCGGACCGAAGGCGATCGAGCTGGTGAACGAGCGGCGGCCGAGTTCGTCGACGAGGGTGTCGCCGGTTTCCGGATCCATGACGGGCAGAATGCCGACGGGATAGCGGGCCACACCCTTCGAGTCGATATTGTCTGTCATGACAAGCGTGCAGAGCATTGCAGGCTGGTGCTCTCGGGCGCGGTATTCCAAGTGCCTGGCCTTGCCGCAGAAGTCGGCCTCCTTGACCTTCGGGCGCGCGAGATCGGCCTCAAGCAGATTGTATTCCGTCAGCAGGTCGGCGTTCTGCAGGCGAAGGCTTTTCTCCATGCGGCGGCTATTGGCGTAGGTTTCGACGCCGAACGCCATCACGCCGGTGGCACGCAGTGCGTCCCAGACCGCCAGCGCGTCGCCATAGGCCATGTGCAGTTCCCATCCCTGTTCGCCGACATAGGAGATGCGGAAGGCGGTGACGGTCTTGCCGGCGATGCGGATCTGCTTGATCGCCGCGAAGGGGAAGTTTTCGGGCGACAGACCATCGGCATTTTCGACGACCCTCTGCAGGGTGGTGCGTGCGTTGGGACCCCAGATGCCGATCGTGACGTACTTCTCGGTCACGTCGGTAATGGTGACGTCAAATCCTTTGTCCTGCGCAACGCGCTTCATGTAGCTGAAGTCGCGCGGGCCGGCGTCGGCACCATCGATCAGCCGGCAACGGTCGGCCATGCGGATGACGGTGAAGTCGGCGCGCACCATACCCTCCTCGTCGAGGAAGTGGGTGTAGATGCCCTTGCCGATGTTCGCGTCGCCGCCGACCTTGGCTGCGCAGAGCCATTCCAGCAGTTCAACATGGTCGGGACCCTCGATGTCGTACATGGCGAAATGCGAGAGGTTGACGATGCCGCAGTCCTCGCTCATGGCGAGGTGTTCGGCATTGGAGACGCGCCAGAAATGGCGGCTGTCCCATTCGTTCTCGCGAACCGGCACGCGGTCGGCGTATTTCTCAAGCAGATGTTCGTTGGCGGCGTAGCCGTGCGCACGTTCCCAGCCGCCGAGTTCCATGAAGTAGCCGCCGAGTTCCTTCTCGCGCTCGTAGAACGGCGAGCGGCGCACGTTGCGTCCCGTTGCATAGGGTTCTCGCGGATGCACCGCCGGATTGTAGATTTTCTGTGCGGCCTCGGTGCAGCGGCCCTCGATGAAGCTCTCTTCGAGCATGTGAGGGTAGAAGCGGGAATAGTCGATCTTGTTGTGATCGATCGGCGTGCGGCCGTCGGTCATCCAGTCGGCGATCAGCTTGCCCATGCCCGGGCCGTCCTTCACCCAGATGGCGACGGCATACCAGAGACCGCGGACCTTCTGGCTTTCGCCCATGGACGGGCCACCGTCCGTCGTCACCTGCAGCAGGCCGTTGAAGGAGTGGCTTTCGTTATAGCCGAGTTCGCCGAGGATCGGCGTCAGCTCCATGGCGCGCTCCAGCGGCTCGAGGATCTGCTCCATGTCCAGGTCGCGCTGAGACGGAGACAGGCGGGCTTCGTGTTTTTCGAGGAGATCGCGCGGGTGGCAGAGGCGAGGGTTCTTTTCCTCGTAGTAACCCCATTCGATCTGGCCGCCTTCGGCGGTCTTCGGATCGCCGGTGTCGCGCATATAGGCGGAGTTGCCCTGGTCGCGCATCAAGGGAAAGCCGATCTCCTTGCCTGTACCGGCGAATTCGTTGTAGGGGCCGAAGAAGGTGAGCGGGTGGTCGACGGGCATCACAGGCAGGTCCTCGCCTGCCATCTCGGCGATCAAGCGACCCCAGAGACCGGCGCAGACCACCACGTAGTCCGCCTCGATCGTGCCGCGATGGGTGACCACGCCCTTGATGCGGCCGTCCTTGATGATCAGCGACTGGGCGGGCGTGTTGGCAAAGGACTTCAGCTTGCCGCTCTGTTCGCCGGCGTCGATCAGCTTGCCGGCAACGGTCTGCGAGCGCGGGATGACCAGGCCGGCGTCGGGATCCCAGAGGCCGCCCTGCACCATGCTTTCCTCGATGAGGGGGAATTTCTCCTTGATCTCGCCGGGTTCCATCAGGCGGGCTCGGGTCCCGAAGGCCTTCCCGGAGGCGACCTTGCGCTTGATCTCTTCCATGCGGTCGTCGTCGCCGACGCGGGCAACCTCGATACCGCCGACGCGCGCGTAGTGGCCCATCTTGTCATAGAAATCGATGGAATACAGGGTCGTCCAGCAGGACAGGAAGTCATGGCTGGTCGCATAGCAGAAGTCGGAAGCGTGTGCCGTCGAGCCAATATCGGTGGGGATGCCCGATTTGTCGATGCCGACGATATCGTCCCAACCCCGCTCGATCAGATGATGAGCGATCGATGCGCCCACGATACCGCCAAGTCCGATAATTACGACCTTCGCCTTTTGAGGGAATATTGCCATTGCGTGCGACCCTGATTGATACTGAAAACGGATTTTAGGATTTGCCAAGCTGCGACTAGAGCCTGTCTACGACATAATCATCCTACTGCACGACCCGTGCCGTTCAGTCCCCAACGAGGATACACAGCAACCGTGGATCTTGCGATGCAGCCATGGATGCGGACGGGCGCTGTTCTATCGCTTGCGATGGCGTTCTGCGTCAAGGCAGGGAGGCGACGTATCCGTGGGATGCATAAAACAGCTGCGCATTCATGAAGTGCAGACATAGCATCATGCCGATTGTGCCGTCTAATCGACCTATCCCATCTGCCCTATACTTCCCCCATCGCAACCACTCGGCGCTCGCAACGGCGAGCAGGAGGAACGAAATGAAAAAGCGCATGCTTGGCAACGGCGGACTCGAGGTTTCGGCGATCGGCTTCGGATGCATGGGCCTCAATTTCAGCTACGGCCACGCGCTGAGTAACGATGAGAGCATCAAGCTTATCCGGCAGGCGGTTGAGGGCGGGGTCACTTTCTTCGACACGGCCGAAGTCTACGGCCCCTTCACCAATGAGGAAATCGTCGGAGAAGCATTGGCCCCGGTTCGTGACAAGGTCGTTATCGCTACGAAGTTCGGCTTCAAGTACGAGAACGGCAAGCAGGCGGGTCTGGACAGCCGCCCGGAGAATATCCGCAAGGTGGCGGATGCGTCGCTCAAGCGGCTCGGCGTCGAAGCGATCGATCTCTTCTACCAGCATCGCGTCGATCCGAACGTGCCGATCGAAGATGTCGCCGGCGCGGTCAAGGATCTGATCGCAGCGGGCAAGGTCAGACATTTCGGGCTGTCCGAGCCGGGCGCCCAAACCGTGCGACGCGCCCATGCGGTGCAGCCGATCACGGCGCTGCAGAACGAGTATTCGCTGTGGACACGCGGACCCGAGACGAACGGCATCCTGCAGGCCTGCGAAGAGCTTGGCATCGGCCTTGTCGCCTACAGCCCGCTCGGCAAGGGCTTTATCACCGGCGCCATGAGCAAGGACACGAAGATCGGCGAGAACGATTTCCGCAAGATCCTGCCGCGTTTCACGCCCGAGGCGATGGAGAAGAACCAGGCGCTGATCGATCTCCTGAAGCGCATTGCCGACGAGAAGAAGGCGACCCCTGCCCAGATCGCACTTGCGTGGCTGTTGGCGCAAAAGCCCTGGATCGTACCCATTCCCGGCACGACCAAGCTGCATCGCCTGGAGGAAAACCTTGCTGCGGCCGACGTCGACCTGACGGCTGACGATCTTGCCGCGATCGCGCGTGCCGCGGCAGAAATCTCTGTCGAGGGCGAACGCTATCCGAGCAGTTGATGAAGACCACTGGCCTTTGATGTCATCCACATCGTGAGAGCCGGCGCATTTGCGGCGCGGGCTCATTTCCAGGATCGGAGTACAGCATGACACAGAACATCGACGGATAGGTCGTCGACATCACGATCCCCTATGCCGCCGGCTGCTTCGGGACGCCGCTCACTGAGCCGGGACGAGCGCCGCGATTGCCTCTTCCGCGGCGCGAACGCCGCTTTGGAACGCGCCGTGAGCCGTAGAGAAGTCGGTGGTGTGCGTGGCCTCGCCGGCAAAGAAGAGCCGACCATCAAACGGCCGGGCGAGCGCAAGGCGGGCATCCGCCTCGCCGGGAAGGGCATGGCTGTAGGCACCGCGGATCGACGCGGTACCTGCCCAATCGGAAGCAACGAGCGGCTTGAGGTTGCGCCGGATCGCTGAACCGAAGAGGTTGGCGAGCTGGTCGATCGCACGCTCAAATCCGGCCGCGGCGCCATGCCCTGCCACGGCACGAGCGCCGGCTCCTCCGAAGAAGCATTCAATCACCTGCCAACCGAACGGCCGAATATAGTAGGACCCGGTCAAAGCATCGTGGAGGTCGCCGAGGACGTGGGTCTCGGCAACGAAGGGGCTATCTCCGACGATCTGGAGGAACAGCTTTTCGTTGGAGCCGAGCGGCAGGCGTGCGGCAGCGTCCCGCCAGGGATCGAGTGCCGAGGGCCACGCAGTGCCGTTGCCGGCAAGGACATTGGTCGAAACGGTGACGATCACCGCGCTGGCGCGAACGGTGCCGGCGGATGTGTTGAGGGCGACGCGCCGTTCATCGAGCGAGATCGCTTCCACGGGCGTGGAAAGGCGCAGCGCGGCAGGGGCAGGCAGGCTTGCCGTGATCAGTGTGCCATAGCCTGCCGGAACTCTCCAGTTGCAGTCGGTCGAGGCTGCGTCGTAGGCGCCATAATCTTTTGCCGAAATACGCTCGAGCTCGTCGCCGCTGATGAAGCCGCTCAAGGCCTGGAGGTAGGGCTTCCAAGGCTCGCCCGGTTCAAGGGCGTCGGCGGCATTGTCGCTAGCGGGAGGCGTGGTGGCTGTACGCTCGCTCCATCGGGCGAATGAGAGCCTTGCCGCGTCCCGTTCGACACGCGAGAAGCCGAGATCGCGGAACTGGGTGCCCCAGGCGGTTTCTCCGCTCTTCACTTCGAAGCCTGCCTCTTCGGCAATGCGCGTCCACGGATTCCGGTCGGCCGAATGCAGCCAGCCGCAACCGAGGTCGAGAGGAACATCCGCGGCATTCCGCGTCCAGGCGCGCCCGCCGGCGCGCGGCAGAGCCTCGAGCACCAGGGAGGTCAGTCCGCCGCTTGCCAGTCTTCGTGCAGCGCCAATTCCCGCCGCACCTGCGCCGACGATGACGATGTCCGGTTCCAAGGTCATGGGACTATCGCGCCGTCGCCCGGACGGTGCCCCGCCGACCAATGCGGACGTATCTGGCGGGACGCCGCAAGCTGTCATTCTTCGTAGGCATCATCGTCATTCCTCGGTATGGCGGACACCGCAGCCTGCCGACGGGCGGCAGCGAACTCTATCCGGCAAGCCAGTCTATCGATAAGACATTCCGCCGAATAGCCGCTATATCTTGTAGGCAGTCATATCGGGAGTTCATGAATGCTGCGCGAGGAACTGGTCGATCTGAATGCGTTCCTGGCGGTAGCCGAGGAACGGAGCTTTACCCGGGCGGCGGCGAAGCTGGGAACCTCGCAATCGGCGCTGAGCCATACCATCCGGCGCCTGGAGACGCGGCTTGGCGTGCGTCTGCTGACCCGGACCACGAGAAGCCTTGCGCCAACCGAGGCCGGCGAAAGACTGCTCGGGACCTTGCGGCCGGCGCTCGACAG
The DNA here is from genome assembly GCF_001424945.1 of Rhizobium sp. Root1203. GTDB lineage: Bacteria > Pseudomonadota > Alphaproteobacteria > Rhizobiales > Rhizobiaceae > Rhizobium. The sequence continues at coordinate 150,369 of NZ_LMCW01000068.1, read as the reverse complement.
TATCGGCGCGCAGCTGGCATCGCTGGGGGAATTGCGCGAGAGACCGGCCGGAACAATCCGCATCACTCTTTCGGAACACGCTGCAGATACCGTCGTGTGGCGGGCGCTGGAAAAGTTGCTTCCGGCCTATCCCGATATTCATGTCGAGCTCAGCATCGATTCCGGATTTACCGACATCGTCACCGAGCGGTTCGACGCGGGCGTCCGCCTGGGGGAGGCGCTCGCGAAGGACATGATCGCGACACGCATCGGCCCTGACCTGCGGATGGCTGTCGTCGGCGCTCCGGCCTATTTCGAGAAGCGGTCGATCCCGAACACGCCGCAGGACCTCGCCGACCACAAATGCATCAATCTGCGCCTGCTGAGCAATGGCGGTCTCTATACCTGGGAACTCGAAAAGGATGGGCGCGAGCTGCGGGTTCGGGTCGAAGGGCAGCTCGCCTTCAACAACGTCCAGATGATCGTCCGCGCGGCAACCGCAGGCTTCGGGCTCGGCTTCGTCATGGAGGACCATGTAAAAGCGCAACTCGCGGACGGACGCCTGGTCCGCGTGCTGGAGGATTGGTGCCCGTCGTTTGCAGGCTATCACCTCTACTATCCCAGCCGTCGGCAGCGTTCGCGGTCCTCGTGGAAGCGCTGCGGTATCGTGCATGATCGTGCCGTCGCCCGGTGCCCGTAGAGCTAGCGATGGCACGGGGGCGACGTGGATTGATCATTCTTGCACTTCGAACTCGCTGCCGTCGTGCGTTTTCCGCTCGCAGGGACGCCGGCCAGCGCATTCACCTGATTTGCATAGTTGTCGCGTGTGTTGGCGTCGATTACGGCGACCGGTGCAGCAAGTATGAGGCCGGCCGCGTTGCCGGCCGCGGCCGCTGTGCCGGTCGTTGCTGCCAGGATCTGGTCTCCGAGACCAACTCTGGTGTCCGTCAGGGTCTGGCCTTCGGAAATGCGCTGGCCGATCAGCTGGACTATCTCAGGCGACTCCGCAAACTTGCTGTGGTTGAGTTTGTCGCCAACCTTGACCTTCGTCAGATCGATCACTGCGATCTTGTTGGCTTCCAGTTCTTCCTTATAGGGGGACTGCTCGGGGTCGATCGCGCCGAGGCGCGGGATGTCGCCCCACAATCGGCGTGAAAACGCGAGCGCCTTGTCGTCGCGGGATACAAACAGAGTAAATTGCGGATGTTGCTTGCCCATGTCGACGATTTCGGAGCGGAATACGTCGACATCCACATCAGGGGCGGCCAGCATCACGTTCTTGAATTTCTCCGGCAGCCTGCCGTTGCGAATCGCCATCTGACGCAGCGATTCAAGCGCCAGCCAGTTCCCCATCGAATGTGCGAGGATCGACACCTCCTTGACCTGGGGATCGCGAGCCAGATACTGAAAAAGCTGTTCAAGGGCATTGCGCGTGTAGTTCGTGCTTTCGCGATCGTAACCATAGGCCAGCAGGCTGCCGCGTGAGGGCCAGGTGACGAGAATAGGCGCGCTCTTTACATTGGAATCCTCGACAATCTGCGCAAATCGATAGACGGAATCTTCAAAGCGGTTGTTGAACCCGTGGATGAAAACAAGAACGCTGTGATCGGGGCTCTTTTGTACGGAGGCGCTCAGCCACTTCTTGGCGGCATCCAGCGGGATTTCTTCTGCCTTCAGCGTCGCAAAATCGGTTGCGGGGTTGGCGGGCAGTCGCTTGGGCCATGCGACGTCGCCTTCCTTGCGGACATTTTTTGGCGGAATGGAAACGGTAATGTCCGCGAACGCCGGCGCGAGACCACGCTCGCCCGTAAACATCTCGCCCGGTACCGTCGACTGGCGGCGGGTTGTCGCCACCAGCATGCTGACCTTGCTCGCGGCAGGGGCAGTATCGGCAACAGGCAGAAGCACATCCTTCGGGTGACCGCCGCACCCCGAGAGAACAGCGAGCGCGGCAGCCGTCAGCAGACGCCTGAGCGCAATGGCGGGCAGCACACGTGGACCGCCATTGCTGCTGGCCATCGCCACATCCTTTTCAATCACTAGAAGTGAATTGCAACGCCGAACATGGGCCCTTGCTCAACGACGTCGAAAACAAAGCTGTCGTTGCTATAGTCGACGCCGAGCGCGCGGTAACCGGCGATGGCGGACACCTTGTCGTTGAACTTGTATCCAAGCCCCGCCATGACGTCCCAATCCAGATCCGCGCCGCCGGCGCCAGCCATGGCCCAGCCCGTCAAATAGACGTTCGGTGTGAAGAAGTAATTGCCTTTGACACCGGCCAGGGCGTCGGCCCAGGTGGCCCTATCTTCCCTCTGCACGCCGCCGAGCAGCCCGCCGCTGAACGAGATCTCCGTGTCTGCGGACCAGAGCCTCACGGCGCCCACTACATCCAAATGGCCGTTGGCGCCGTCGATGACGGTGTATCCTGCTCCCAGGGTGCCGGCAAACGTCTTGGACGTTACCCCGATACTGTTGGCGACCACGCCGGCCGGCGTCGTCGCGTCATTGGAGAGCTTGGTATAGATGATGTCGCTGAACACGCTGTAGCGTTCATAGCTCGCCTCGCCGATCACCATCGCGGCGAAATCGAGATTGCTGAGGATGTCGCTGAAGCTGGCGTCGACATGAACTTGCGGCAATCCGAAGACGCCAACGTCCCCGGACATGCCCGCAGCCCAGAAATATGGAGCGACGGTAAAGGTCCATCCGCTCTGTGTCTCGACGGGCTTTGCTTCCGGAGCGAGGGCCGGAGCCATGTCGGCTGCGTTCGCCGAACTGAAGACTGTCATTGCCCCCAGGAAGGCGGCGGCACATGCGAGACGATATTTCAAATCCTATCCCCCAGATAAATCGCCGTGTTAACGACGGCTCAGCTCATGCTTTCATTCCGCAAGGCGAACGATCGCCGGTGCGCCACGCCTGGAAGCGCGGCCACACGATGCCGGACCAAATTTTCGATCCAGACACGAGCGCAATTGCGGGATTGTGAATACAGCCATGCGGGCGGCATGGCAGGTTCGCCGGATCGGCAAATATCCTCTTGGACCGGATCCAAGCGGTTAAAGCTGGCAACATAGACAAACAGACCAGATACCTGATCGACACGACTGCCATTAACGAGCCCCCTCGGCTCCCCAGCCATCAGCCTAAAGTTTCATTAGAGTCACCTGATGGTTTACATGTTATGAGCTGTAATCGCGTGGCGGTCAAGGCAACGGTCGGGATGGATTAATTGCCCCAGCCGGCGATAATGCTCGTTTGCTCGAAGAGAACGAGGCCTTCGGCAAGCGAAAATTCCGGAGCGGGAATTAGGGTCGACTGTATCGAAATGCCGCGCCTACGCCATCCCCGCCGTGTTTCGGGACGGGCTCCGGAACAAGCCGCAATGTTGTTGCGCCCTGTGCGCAAACTGCTAGAATCGTTGCAGATATTCGATCGAACTTTTGTGTTTCTTGCATATTCAATATTTGAGGCGGGGCGCAATGAAAGCGATCAAAACGTCGACGGCAAGCTATGGGGCGGAGCCCGGACTTCGTTTTGCGCTGTTGCTGGACGGGCATGGCGGGGGCAGGCAGATCGACATGGCGGGCGTTTGTGCCTGGAAGCCGGAAGACGGGGCGATCTGGCTGCACTTCGAACGCGATCATCCGGCTGCCGCTGAATGGGTGAACAGACAAGGCCGATTCGACCCCTTCGTGGCCGATGCACTGCTTGAGGAGGAGACGCGGCCACGCGTCGAGCCCGTCGATGACGGTTTGCTGATCATTCTTCGCGGCGTGTGCGCCACCTCGCCCGAAGAAGCCGACGGGCCGCACGCCGACCTCCCCGATATCGATCTCGTGCCGCTTCATCTGTGGGTCGATGGCAACCGGGTCGTGTCGCTCCGCGACAGTGGCCATTACATCACGGCCCTGCGCGACATCAGGACGGCGTTCGACAAGGGGAAGGGGCCACAGCGCACTGGCGACCTGCTGGCGCTGATCGGTGAAAAGCTGGTGCGCGATCTCGAGCCCGTCCTCGACTCTATGGACGAAGAGGTCGATGAGCTCGACGAGATGATCTTTCATGGAGACGCGAGCGAAGTGCGGGAGCGGCTGAAGCTGCTCAGGCGCCGCTCGGTGCAACTTCGCCGCTACCTCGCGCCGCAGCGCGACGCATTGAACAGGATAGAACACGACGACGCGCCGTGGCTTATCGAGCGCGACAAGCTGCGGCTGCGCGAGGTGATCGACAAGCTGATGCGCTTCATCGAGTACCTTGACGCCATCCGCGACCGGACAGGCATCCTTCACGACGACCTTTCGACAGTCATAAGCGAGCGCATCGCGCGCAATTCAAACCGGCTGGCGGCACTCGCCGCGCTGCTTCTGCCGCCAAGCGTGGTGGCGGGGCTCTTCGGGATGAATGTGGGCGGGATACCCGGCGTCAACGACACCTGGGCCTTCATCGTCATCGTGGCGTTCGTGACGATCACCTCGATCGCGACCCTCTGGGCGCTGCGGCGGATTGGCTGGCTCTAATGCAATTCAGAGGCCGAAGTGGGAGTTGCGGGTATGTTTTTCATCAAACAACCGTATTTTTAGTTCACCTTTCTTGACATCCGATTTTGAGCGGAAATATCTCTCCTGCAGACGTCACCAGCCATCAGGCGGGACGCGCCGACGGATCGCGTTAAAGTAAGGCCGGGATAGGCATGATCGATACTCGCTTTTCGACCGCGATGCAGATTGTGATAAGCGTCGCGGTAAACGAGGAGGCTGACGTTCGGACGACCAGCCAGTCTCTTGCAAAGGGGCTCGATACCAATCCAAGTTTCGTCCGGAAATTGCTGCTGCCTCTGAGCGAAAGCGGTATTCTGGCCGCGTCGGCCGGCGGCAAGGGCGGTATTCGCCTGGCGCGCCCACGTAGCGAAATTCTGCTCAGCGAGATTTATTCCTCGGTCACGGGGGACAAGAAGCTCTGGGCTACGCGGCACGAGATTCCTCACGAGGGTCTCGTGGGTCAGAATATCGGCGATCTCTCGGAGTATCTTTGCGATCGGGCGGAGCAGGCCGTCGTCGACATGCTCGGATCGGTCACCATAGAAGACAGCATTGCCGAACTTCGCCGTCTCGACCTGGAGAAACACAACGGCGCGGCGGCCGATGGCCGTCACGCTGCCGAGTAATCGGTCAGGGCAAACAGAGGGCAGCCCGGCAGGGAACCGTGCCACCCCCCATGACTGATCGGAGGTCAATCTGATCAGAAACATCGTGCTCGAGCGCCGCTCCACCTTCGCGCCGGCCATGAAGGCACAACGGTCGGCATCGAGCGGCGCTCGATATTTTGTTAGAATGCGCGCTGGAGACGGAAGAAGCCCGTCGTTACGTCGTTGCCCTGGTCCGGTTCCAGGTAGTTTACGGTCGCCTTGGCGTAGAAGTTGTCGACGATCTGATAGTCAACCGTCAGGCCAACCTTCCAGGCGTCGTTGTTGTCGTTGAAATCGCCTGCGACGATGCCGTAGTTGCCGTAGTACTGAACGCCGGGGGTGATCTTCAGCTTGTCGGTTGCCTTGATCGCGTATTCCGCAGCGATCGCCCATTCAGCTGCCTGGTAGTAGGAGTTCGGGCCGCTGGAATACACGCCTGCGAGGCCGAGCGTGCCCGGGCCGATGGCAACCGTACCCATGGCGCGAAGGGCGCCTTCTTCGTTGTCGGTGTCGTAACCGCCGATTACCTGGTAGGTGAACGCGCCGGCCTTGCCGCCGATGCCGAAAGCGATGCCGATGTTGTTCGGGGTCTCGCCGGAGGCGTAGTAGCCGTCTTCAAGCTCGTCGGCGCTGATGCCAGCATAGAAGCTGTCGGTCTCGTACTGGTAACGGAACGAGTTGTGCAGCGTCACCTTGCTGCCGATATCGTCGGTTTCGCCGGAGAGGCCATCGTCCCACCAGCTGTAGAACAGACCGGCGCGGAAGCCGGCGATGTCGATGTAGGCGGAGTCGAGCTTGGAGATCTGCGCGGACGAATTGTCAGCGTTCGTCTGCAGAACGATGACGCCGGTCAGCGCACCGTATTCGGTGTCGCTCTTGGCCGTGAACTGAAGCTGGCCGCGGGTAACGGCATCCCAGTCGGACGTGCCGGAGGTGGATGCACCGCCGGTGACAGCGTTCGGGCCGCCGTTGACCTGAACACGGATGTAGCCGCTGATCTTCAGGCAGGTTTCAGTGCCCGGGATGTAGAAGTAGCCGGTGCCGTACGCATCGCAAACGCGTACATACTCGACTGCTTCCGGCTCGGCGGCAACGATAGCATCCGCTGCGTGAGCGCCGGAGATGGCGCTGAGAGCCGCTGCGGAGCTGATGAGCATCATTTTAATATTCATAGTTGAGTCCAATCGTTTGTGGATTGGGCACAGGTCATCATTGCCGAAAACGGCCCTACCTACCCCAATTTTCATACAAGCCCTCACGGAAGACGTGGTGTTTCCCGCGCCGCCAAAATACATCTTGATATAAATGTATCAATTATAGATGCAGTCACAATCGGGCTTTTTTGCAATGCAACATCGATGTGTTGCAGAATGGCAACTATTGCCTTTGGCGCAATAATGCTCGTGGTGAGAACGACAAAAAATCGTCCATTCTCAATGCCATGTCGCCGGAGCGAATGCCTTCTGTTGATACTGCGCTGCAGTATTTTTGCCCGCGCCCGCCCTCGGGAGCGGCGGGCTCAAGAGGCGATTCGGGCTCCTGTTGCTTGCCGACCCAGCAGCCGATCGATGACCGGATCGCGACGATCCAGCCGAAGCCGTCGGTCATCCCCGATCAGCCGTTCCAGAGCAGTCCGGATGCTGTCGCTAAACAGCCGGCTGGCCTCCCGCGGCTCGCAGCTGGCGAAATTGGTCGATCCGACGATGCGGACGCCGTTGGCCGCCACGATTTCCTCGGGCCTTGTCAGGGAACAATTGCCCCCTCTCGACGCGGCGAGATCGATCACGACGGTTCCTGGTGCCAAGGTCGCTATCGTTTTTTCATCGAGGAGCAGCGGTGCCGGCCGGATCAAGCCGCCAACGCTCGTGACGATCAGCTGCATCTGAGCCAGTTGCCCACGCCGCGCTGCCCTTTCGGTCAACGATGGCCCGCGGACCGTCGGGGCCGGGCATGGGTATGATGCAATGGATCTCGCCCCGAGTCGTTCAACCTTGAGCCGCTCGTCATCAGTAAATGTGAACGCGTGGGTGAGGGCACCAAGCCGCCGCGCGGTGGCGATCGCCTGAAGGCTCGCCGCATCTGCGCCGAATGCGGCCATCCGGATCGGCCGGACAAAGCTGCCGTCGATCATCAGCATCGGGTGTCCGACGCCGAGCTGGCGGGCGCCTTCCAGGATGGCAGCGTGGCCGCTGATCGTCGCTTGCGCCGTCGCCGCATCCATGCAGCCAGCATCCTGCAGGCCTTCCAGCCTGGCAAGATCAAGTTCCAGCGGCGTAGCGTCGGGGCGCGAACATTCGCGAGAAGTTGCACCTGTGCCGAGAAATATCAGGATTGCAGCGTTCGGGAAGATGGCGCTGGCCCGCGGCCGTCGGACGCTGACCACGATCCCGCAGGCTGCCGCGATGCTCTCGAGACTGGCCGGCGTGCCGCCAGCGGCCATATAGGCTTCGTCGGCGTGGCCGGCTGCGGCGCCGCAGCCCGGCTCGAAGCTGACCGCCACGCGCGCGGACAAGCGGGCCATATCCTCCGGCGTCAACGCAACACGGCGCTCACCGGGATAGGTTTCCCGGAGCAGTCCTGCATGGACGGAGGCAAGGTCGGACATTCATCGCTCTGTCAGAGGACATCAGAAGGGGCGCGGGTGCGATATAGGCCGTCTGCCCCATAGTTTTATGACAATTTTGTAATTTTTCACCGACAATCGCTGAGCATTTCCTTGGGGTTTCAACCTCAGGTCAAGTGTCGCTGGAAGCTGCTTTCTGAAAGCTTGCAATGAACGGCGTGTCGAAATGCGTTCTGAAGTCAGATCCGGTTTTGCGTAGGCGCATTTGGATGTAATGGTTGGAGCCGAAGCGCTTGGCAGCTGGAGGCATTTGTGAATTTCTATTCGGCTTATGATCAGGGATTTGTCCGTGTAGCGGCTTGCACGCCGATCTGCGAGATCGGCGACCCGGATTTCAATGCGAGCGCCACTCTGGAGCTTGCGCGTCAGGGGCATGCGCAGGGCGTGAGCCTGATGGTGTTTCCCGAACTCGGCATTTCAGGCTATTCGATCGACGATCTGCTCGGACAGGATGCGTTGCTGAAAGCGGTGGACGCGGCAATTGCGGAGATTGTCCGCGCCAGCCGGAATCTGACGCCGGTGCTGCTGGTCGGCGCCCCGCTGCAAAGTGAAGGCCGTCTCTACAACTGCGCGGTCGCCATCCACGCGGGCCGCATTCTCGGCGTCGTGCCGAAGATGCATCTCCCGAACTATCGCGAGTTCTACGAAAAACGCTGGTTTGCATCCGGGCGGAGTGTCCGCGGTAAAAACATCCGCGTCGGCGGCGATATTGTCCCTTTCGGCACGGACGTGATCTTCGCGGCCGAGAATATCGAGGATTTCGTTTTTCATATCGAGATTTGCGAGGATCTCTGGGCTCCGGCGCCGCCAAGCGATTTCGGCGCGCTTGCCGGCGCGCTGATTCTAGCCAATCTTTCGGCCAGCAACGTCACCGTCGGCAAGGCTGACATCCGCAAGCTTCTATGCTCGGCGCAATCGGCGCGCAGCCTCTCTGCCTATGTCTACTCGGCCGCCGGACCGGGCGAATCGACCACCGATCTCGCCTGGGACGGCCAGGCCTGCATCTACGAACTCGGCAACCTTCTGGGCGAGACCGAGCGCTTTCCGACCGCTTCACAGATGTGCGTTGCCGACGTCGACGTCGAGCGCCTGCGGCTGGAGCGGTTGAGGACCGGGACGTTCAATGACGCGGCGACGCTGAACCTGACCGCCGACCGCGAATTCCGACGGGTCGTGTTCCAGTTCGCCAAGCCGGAAGGCGATATCGGCCTCGCGCGCGACATCGCACGCTTTCCGTTCGTTCCCGCCGACGAGAGCAGGCTCGATCAGGACTGCTACGAGACCTTCAACATCCAGGTGCAGGGGCTGATGAAGCGGCTGCGCTCGACAGGGATCAAGCGGCTTTGCCTTGGCATTTCGGGTGGGCTCGATTCGACCCACGCGCTGCTCGTCGCCGCCCGGGCTTTCGATCGCTTGGGCTGGCCCCGTTCAGACATTCTCTGCTTTACGATGCCGGGATTTGCGACCGGGGACGAGACGAAGTCGAACGCCTGGGCACTGATGCGGAGCATCGGCGTCACCGCCGAGGAAGTGGACATCCGACCGCTTGCCCTGCAGTTGCTCAAGGATTTGAAGCACCCCTTTGCCGGCGGCAAGCCGGTCTACGACACAACCTTCGAAAACGTGCAGGCGGGGTTGCGTACCGACTTCCTGTTCCGGGCCGCCAACCAGCGCAACGCGCTCGTGCTCGGCACGGGAGACCTGTCGGAAATCGGTCTCGGGTGGTCGACTTATGGCGTGGGCGACCAGATGAGCCATTACAACGTCAATGCATCGGTGCCTAAAACGCTAATCCAGCATCTGATCCGCTGGGTTATCCGCACCGGCGATTTCGACCTTGAGACCAAGGCGACGCTGGAGCGTATTCTTGGCACGCTGATCTCGCCGGAACTCGTCCCCGCCGACGATAACGGCGTCATGCAGAGCACCGAGGACAAGATCGGCCCCTACGACCTGCACGATTTCGCGCTCTACTATACGACGCGCTTCGGGCTGCGTCCGTCGAAGGTCGTTTTCCTTGCCTATATGGCGTGGAAGGATACTGAAGCAGGCGTTTGGCCGCCGCATTTTCCCGACGACAAGCGCCGGAGCTTCGATCTGCCTGTCATCAAGCGCTGGATGGAGGTGTTCCTCTTCCGCTTCTTTACGATCAGCCAGTTCAAGCGGTCGGCGTCTCCCAACGGGCCGAAAGTTACGTCAGGCGGCTCGCTTTCGCCGCGCGGCGACTGGCGCGCACCTTCCGACGGCAATGCCCGGATCTGGATCAAGGAACTGAAGGCAAACGTGCCTGACGTCGATTGCTGAAAGATCGTCACGCCCGTCCTTGCCGAAAGGAGCCTTTGCCGCAGATAGTGTATCCAGGGGCTCAGGAGGAACCTGCCGATGATCCGCGACTGTTCCGAGGAACTTCCCCGCTATGAAATCCGCGCGGAGGCGAACGGTCGCTGGACCGTTGTGGATACGCTGACATTGCTGCCCGCGGCGACGGACGGCAGGGATTTCACCGGTCTTGCAAAGGAAGACGCGCGGGATATCGCCGACGAGTTGAATCGAAGCTATGCGGAGGGACGCGATCCGCTGATCTGACTTAACGAACCGTCCGAGATCGGCGGTCCATCTGTGGAGACGCGAGCATGAGCGGACACGGTGACGGCCTGGGCGAGCCAACGGCCGAGCGGAAGACCGGTCAAGAGGAAAACGAAGAGCGCATGCTTCGCGAGGGGCGCAGGCTTTCGGTTTGGGCGATCGTCGGCGCATTGGTCCTTGTCGCAGGAATGGTCGCGCTCGCATTCGGCGTCTGGACCAGCGGTGGTCCGAATCCCACTCCCGCCGATCCTTCGGGGGAGGCCACCTCGACCACTACACGGTAGGCCGACCCCGGCGAGCTAGACGTAAACATAAACTATATAAATGCTGGCTATTTGTTGTCTGTCCATCGTTTTGGCGCTATTTGCTGGTTGATAGGGGCGGAAACGCGGGGGCGCAAGGCGATCGAAAATGCTGACCAAAAAAGGGAAATATGGCCTGAAGGCACTGGTGGATCTCGCGCGGCTTGCGCCAGGCGAAACAGCCTTCATCAATGACGTTGCAGCGCGCAACAACATTCCGAAGAAGTTTCTGGACACCATTCTCCTGGAACTACGCAACGTCGGTATCCTTCGCTCAAAAAAGGGACCTGGCGGCGGCTATTCCCTCTCCCGCGCAGCCTCCGAGATCCGCATCGGCCACGTCATCCGCACCCTCGACGGACCGCTGGCACCAATCCGCTGCGCCAGCCGCACGGCGTTTGAAGCCTGCGACGACTGTTCCGATCCAGAGACCTGTCAGGTCAGGCGCTCGATGACGGAGGTCAGGGACGCCATAGCCGACATTCTCGACAACATGACACTGGAGCAGTTCGTCGCCTCCGGCAATAAAGTCGACGGCGCCGACGAAATGTTGCCGATGTCGGTTGCCAAGTGAGCGATCACCGGCTCCTGCCAAAATGGTGGGCGGCCGCGTTCCGATAAAGCTCATCCGCTTCCGTACCCACCCCGCGCAGACGGGCATTGCGCCAGTGCCGGTCAAGGTTCCGGCCAATGCTTGTCGCACTTCTGCTGGATAGCTCGAACAGCGCGTTGGCGGTTTCCACGGCTGCAGCGCTTGCGGTGATCTTTGCGGCAGATGCGGAAAAGAATGCGATTTCGATCGCCCGCGCCGAGGGATTGACCTGCGCGAAATCCAGCTTGCCGCCGGCGCGCTCGACCAGGGCTGCGGCACATTCGACATCGACGGCAAGCTTGCCGACATGGGAGGTGTACGGCGCTGCGTGAAGGTTGGCGAGCGCCGCCCTGGCGATTCCGAGGTCGGTGCCCGCGTGCAACAGCGCTCCCAGTGCCGAGGCGGTCGAGGGATCGCGCTGCGGACCGATCACGGCCGATTCCGTGGCCATCGGAATTTCGCTTGCAATGACCGTGCCGGTACCGTTCGTTCTCTGTCCGAAACCATCCCAGTCGTCAACAAATTGCAAACCCTCGGTGTCGCGCGGCAGGTAGAGCGTCATCGCGGCGCCTTCGGTGGAGATGGCCCGGACAGCGACCCAATCGGCAAACAGAATGCCGGGCGAGGGCGCGCTCCGACCATCCAGCCGGTAGCCAACGCTTGAGGCGACGATTGTGCCCGGTGCGGCGAAAGCCGCGGTCGTAAACCGCTCGCCGGCGAGCGCCCGGGCAAAAAGGGCGCTCTTCAGTTCTTCACTCGCCTGAGTACGCAGTTCCTCGAGGACGCGAAAGTGAAGCTCCAGGCATTCCGCTATCGACGAATCTCCTTCCGCCACAATCGCGATGATTTCGCCAAGCAGCGCATTGGCGACGTCGAGGCCCTCATATTCCGGCGGAACGGTAATTGCGGTCAGCCCGGATTGAGAGAGCGCGTCGAGTTCGGCATAGGGAAGAATACGATTGATATCGCGCTCGCTCGATTGAACGGCGAAGGCCGCAGAAATGCTGCGGGCGGTGGCGATCGCTTCTTCTTCGCTTTCGATGCGCCGTGCTGCGGGTCTTGTGCGGTCGTGAAACTGCGATACGGTTCCCATCGGCTGCTCTCTGTGTTTCGACAGCACTAGGAGTGATCGATCGAAGGTGCGATGGTAAGGCGTGTTTTTCCGGAAATGCAGCCGCTGCTGAAATTTTATTACCCTTGATTGTGGCAATGGGCGAGGTAGTTATGGTTTTCCTGCCTTCGGGCGCGTCCCGGCGGCTGCACATGTAGTGGAGGGTGAGGTCCCATATGCCATCGGCCGGCCGCAAGCGGCTTACATTCGATCCCGGCGACATGCCGATCTATGCGATCGGCGACATACACGGCAGGTTTGATCTGCTGCAGCGGGCAGAGCAGGCAATCGTCGACGACGCCTCACGGCTGCCGGGCCGCAAACTGATCGTCACGCTCGGCGACTATGTCGATCGCGGTCCATCCTCGGCACAGGTCATTTCGCATCTCATGGCGCCTCCGCCGGAGCATTTCGACCGAATCTGCCTGACGGGAAACCATGAGATCGTCATGCTCGAGTATGTCGACGGACGGATTTCCTTTGCCGACTGGATGCCGATGGGGGCGGATGCGCTGCTTCGCTCCTATGGCCTCGATGTCGAACAACTGCCGTTGATCTTTCCCGCCGCGACAAAGCTCGATGCGTTCATCCGGCAATCCCTGCCCAAGCCGCATATCGAATTCCTGCGGTCGCTGCCGATCCTTGTCGATACGCCCGACGTGCTATTCGTGCATGCGGGTATCGATCCGCTGCGGTCCATCGAGGATCAGAAGGACGACGACCTGGTCTTCATCCGCCACCGCTTCTTCGAAAGTCCGGTGCCGCTGCCGAAGCTGATCGTTCACGGCCATACACCCGTCGAGCGGCCGGAGACGCTGCCGACCAGGCTGAACCTCGACACCGGCGCCTTCCAGAGCGACAGGCTTACCGTCGCGCGGCTGTGGAAAGGGCGCGTGCATCTCTTCTCCACCTGATCAGGCGCCGGCGTCTGCCGGCTCCCGGACCTTCGGGGTTTCGTCGGTGTAGTAGCTCACATACTTCTGGCGATAGCGCTCGGCACCGCCGAAATTGGTGAACTTGCCGAGTTCGGTCATGTCGGTCTTGTTGAGGATCACACCCAGGATCTTCGATTTGATCTGGGGCTCGGCGTTGAGGATGTCGCGCACGACATTGGTCGGCGTCGCACCCCATTCGGCGACGAACAGGAAGCCGTCGACCTGCGGGGCGAACGCCTTGGCGTCGATTACCGGGCCGAGCGGAGCAAGGTCGACGACGATGTAGTCGAACATCTTGCGTGCATTTTCCATCAGGTTGAACATGCCCTGCGAGGCAAGAAGCTCGCTGGTGTGCATGAGGTGGTCGTTCGGCAGAACCGGCAGGATCGCAAGCTTCGTTACCGGATCGACCTTGACCGCACTCGCCCACGGAACGTCGCCGAGCACGGCTTCCACGAGACCGTGCTGCGGCGGCGTCTTCAGCATACGCGTCAGGCCAGGGTTGCGAAGGTCGGCGTCGATCAGAAGCGTGCGCTTGCCGCTCGAGGCGAGAAGGGCGGCGAAATTCGCGGCGGTGGTAGACTTTCCTTCGCCCGGCATCGCTGAGACCACGCCGATCACGCGGTCGGATTTGCCCTGGAACATCACGTCGCTGGCAAGCTTGGCATTGCGCAGGGTCTCGGCAAACACCGAACGCGGTGCCTCCAGGACGACCCGCATGATACGCTGGAACGTCGCGCCGCTTTCGGGGACGGGATCGGCCGGCTGCGATGCCGGCTGGGTGCGGGGACGAAAGATCTTCTTTTCCCGCGGGGCCTTGCCGACCAGCGGCAGATAGCCGAGGAACTTGAGGCCGAGGATCGTTCGGACATCACCCTCCACGCGGAAGAAACGTTCGCGGAACTCCTGAAATGCCGTCAGGGCGCCGCCCGCCATGAGGCCCAGCACGATGGCCAGCCCAAGCGTCATCGTCTTCTTAGGACTGGACGGCGAGACCGGGACGCCCGCTTCAGAGATCACGCGTGCCTTGGCGATTGGGAAAGACTGCTGCTGCGAGGCTTCCTCGTATTTGCCGAGATAGGACTCGTAGAGCGTTTTCAGCGCGGCTGCGCGCTGTTCCAGATCGTTCATGCGGACCACGGACCTGTCGGACTCGGAATTCTTGCCCGTCAGGTGCGCGATGTTCTGGCGAAGCGATGCCTCGCGAGACTTGGCTACCTCGAACTCGTTGCGGTAGCTCGACGTCAGTTGCTGCAGCTCCTGATAGATCTGCCGGGTCAGGTCCTGCTTTTCGGAGCGCAATGCGACCGCCTGCGGGTGGTCTTCGCCGAAGTTCGTCGATATTTCCTGCTCTCGCTTGGTGACCGAGATGTAGCGCGTACGCAGGTCCTGAATAACGGTCTTGTCGGTCTGGCCGGACGAGACGGCAGCGTTGTTGACCGCACTGTCCGGTCCCAGATCGACGATGGATTTGAACTGGTTGTAGCGTGCGGAGGCGCTGGCGCTATCTGCCTGGGCAACGATCAACTGCTTGTTGAGGTCGGCAAGCTGCTGCTCCGACATGAGTTCGCCGTTGGCCGAGGTCAGGCCGTTATCCGACTTGAACTTGGCAACATCCAGTGCCGCCTGTTGCGACCGTTGCCTGAGATCGGTCAGCCGCTGCTGGAGCCAGACGGAAGCGCTCTCGGTGGCGTCGAAGTTGGCGTTCAGCTGGTCGCTGAGGTAGGCCGTGGCGTAGGCCTTGGTGATGCGTGCCGCAAGAAGCCGGTCGGTGGAACGAAAGGAAACGGCGAGAACGGCGCTGCGGTTGACGCGGGACACCGTCAGGGCGTCCTGCAGCAGGGCGGCGGCCTTCTGGCGGCGTCCGCTGCGGGCATCGTCCTCATTGCCCGGCGGTCTGCCCGGAAGCAAAGCACTTGCGATCAGCTTGACGCCCGACTTGACGAGAGCGACGGGCGATAGCGGCGGATCGAGGATGGTTCCGTTATCCTGCAGCTGCTCGGCGTCCACGACACGCAAGGCCAGCTCGTTGGATTTCAGGATTTCGACAGCGCTGGCGATCTGCATGTCCACCTGCTGGGAATTCGCCACCGGAGCCGCGTCCTGTGCATATTTGGTCATGCTGTCGTCGAGCAGAATCTGCGTCATCGACGTGTACTGGGCCGTTGAGAACAGCAGATAGACCAGTGCAACGCCCACCATTGCGCCGACGCACAGCGCAACGGAGCCGGCGCGGCGGATCACGATTGCGATCAGGCGGTCGATGTCGATGAAGGAATCGGAGTCGTCGGCCGCTTTGGGCAGAGTGCTGTGCAAGGTGAGGTTCCGTTGGTTCATGGCTCTATCCTTTGCGGGAGCGGGTCGCGCCATCGATGGCTGTGAGGTCGGCCTGCTGGCCAATCAGTTTGCGGAGCGGCGCGATCGCGCGGCTTGCCCGTGCAGCGATAGGCATGCTGAGATGCGCGACCGCTGACGGGTTGCCCCAGGCTGTCCTGATCGCTCCGAAGACCGACCTGTCTTTGATGTTCTGAACGAGGACGAGGAACGCACGTCCCCGGCGCAGGCTTCGTGTCCTGAATTCCTGCGCTGCTGCCGCCTCTGCATCCAGCGTGTGGTTTCGAAGGAAGGCCTTATCGCCTTCGATCATGGCGTCGATGTGATGAAGGGCGAGGACGCGCGAAATCGAACCCTCGCGAATGTGATAGTCATAGCCGGCGGCGGGCTCCATGACGCACCGTCCGCCGAGTGCCATCGCCTCAGCCAGAAACAGGTAATCCTCGCCGATCTTCAGCGCTTCATCGAAGCGAAGCGCATGTTTCTCGATGAAGGCGCGCTGAAAGATCGGTTTGAGATAGCCGAAATTATGGGTGGTTTGAAAAAGGGCATTGGAACGAATGAATGCAGACAGCGTCAACTCGGGCGTCTGCGACAGAGACCGCTCGGTGAACATCGTTTCGGGAGGCGTGCCATCGGTTCTGATGACACGCAGGTTGTCGACGGCGATCTGCGCTCCGGCTTCCTCGGCGCGCGCGATCATGCGCTGCAGCCTGTCCGGCTCCACCGTATCGTCGGAATCGAGGACAGCAAGCCAGCGGCCGCTGGCCTTTGCGATTGCCGCGTTGCGGGCGGCGGAAGGGCCGCCGTTGCGGGCGAGCGCCAACAGGC
Organism: Rhizobium sp. Root1203; assembly: GCF_001424945.1. Classification (GTDB taxonomy): domain Bacteria; phylum Pseudomonadota; class Alphaproteobacteria; order Rhizobiales; family Rhizobiaceae; genus Rhizobium. The sequence continues at coordinate 133,888 of NZ_LMCW01000068.1, read as the reverse complement.
AGACGTTCTGACCGCCATAGCCCTGTGCAACCGCTCTCGTCTCGTCCGTCGAACAATCATCCGCGACGATCACCTCAACCGACATGCCGCGCTGGGCGAGGGCGCTGTCGATCGCCTTGGCAAGCGTTCCGGCCGCGTTGTAGGCGGCGATGATGAAGCTGACGTCCGGCTGGGTTTGCGTCATGCAGCCTCCGCCGTTCCGTACTGACGGATTTCGCGAATGCCAAGCAGGCCGCTGACGACGCCTGAGTGCATGACGCCGCGAAGCGTATAGCGATAGCGTGGAACAGCCGAGAAAGCACAGCCGATGGCGGCCGTATAGCAGAACAGGGCCTTTGCAGAGGCAAGGCCAATCTGCTTGAGCCTCTCTAGACCCCGGCTTTTCTCCTGCAGCAGTCGCCCGTGCGTCTGCCCGAAACGGAAGCGGCGTTTGGCGAGCCAGACCAGATCGGCGCGGCTTTCGGTCACCGGCTCGTAGACGAAGGCATTCTCTGCAAAAGCGATCTTGCCGCCGCCGCCATGCATGTGGCTGAAGAACTCGGTGTCTTCTCCACCCGTCCGCCCGAGCGCGAGGTTGAAGCGGCGACCGGCGACGTGAGGAGAGGCGAGGCGCAGGAGGACATTGCAGGTGTAGCCGGTGCGGATTTCATCGTCGACCCAGACCGGCAATGTGGAATGGAAATCTCCCTCCCGCATCCAGTCGGGAGCAGTCGACGAATAGACGCTGCGCACTGGGCCAAGGACGGCATCCGCCCTGGTGGCTTCGGCGGTGGCGAGGAGTTCGACAAGCCATTCCTCGCTGGCATCCTCGTCGTCGTCGATGAATGCCAGAAAATCGCCGGTCGCATTATCGAGGCAGGCATTGCGGGCGATCGAAATGTTTGCGCCCGGGCAATGCACGTAGGCGATCTGGTGCGGGATCGTGGCGCGCAATGCATCGACGCGTTCTTTTGCGCTTGGCACCTTGTCGTTGTCGGCAACGATGATCCGCAGATTCGTGCCCGCCGGTACCGCAAGGACGGCAAGCGAAAGCAGCGCTTCATCAAGCGAAGCGCGGCGATAGGTACAAATACCGATATCGAGCTGGACGGAACTTTCCTGGCTCATTGCGACACCTTTCGTCCGCGGAAGCTCAGAAGCTCCATCCAGAAGCCGGCCGACCATGCAAAGTGCATGACCATGGCGGAGAGCGCTGCCAGCGGCCCGTAGGGATTGCGCTGGCCCACCGCCATCCAGAAGCCATAGCCGACGCAGGCAACCGCCCAGAGGCTGAAGGGGATGACGGCCGCCCAATTCAGGACGGCCAGGAAGGCACCGATGAAGACCGGAACGACGAGAAGGGGGAGCATCTGGCGCAAATTGGGCATGCTGCCGTGCTTCAGGATGTTCTTTGCGCGGCCGCGGCCGTAGCCGAGGTACTGGCGGAAGAGCGTGCCGACGCTTGCGCGCGGATAATAAACCATGCGGGTCTTGTCGGTCATCCAGATGCCGAAGCCCGCCTTCTTCAGGCGGTAATCGAGCTCCGCATCTTCGTTGTGGCTGAAGGTCTCGTCGTAACCGCCGACCGCATCGAAGGCAGCGATGCGCATCAATGCATGGTGGCCATGATTGGTCCAGTGACCCTCCGCACCCTCGCGGTGCTTGGATCCGCCATTGCCGAGCTTCGAGTTCTGGGCAACTGCGGTCGCCTTCTGGAACGTACCGAAGCCGACCGTCTCCATTGCCACGACGACGGAGTCGGCCTGCGTCGCAACAGCCTCCTCGACCAGCTTTCGGCAGTAGTCGTCCGGGTAGTCGCCGTGGGCGTCGATGCGGATCATATAGTCATGATCGCGTCCGAAGGTTGCGACGGCCAGATTGACGGCGGCGCTCTGAATGCGCCGAGGGTTGTCGAGCAGCAGGGTGCGCGGATCGGCGGTGCTGACACGTGCGACGATCTCGCGCGTCGCATCCTTGCTGCCGCCATCGGCGACGACGATCGTCGCATTCATGTGATCGACCTCCTTGCTCAGCTTGGCAAGCAGGGGCTCGATATGTTTTTCTTCGTTCAGGCAGGGGATGATGATGAGACTGGAGACGCTTGTACACACATCAGGCTTCATGGTTGTCCACCCTTCTTGAGGTATTGCTTGTGGAATAGTCGTTCCGGTTTCGCGCTCCTCCGCGGGAGCCGGAACAAGACGGGAAAGGTTTGCGACGAGCGCTTCGCAGTCGCTGCGGTCGGCAAGCCAGGTTTTGCGGTCCCGGGCACCAACGGCCTCGCTCATGGCGCGATGTTGCTCTCCCGTCAGGTCTTCGAACAGCGCTTGCAGCGCCGATGGGCTTGCCTCCGGCAGAACGAGGCCAATTCCCTTTTCGCTCAGGAAGCGCGCGGTCTCGGTACCCTCGAGCGCGATCGGGACCGTGCCGTAGAGGCAGCCCTCATAGAGGCGGTTCGGCAGCAGCCAGCTCGAATTAAGGCCTTCCTCGAAGAAATCCATCGCCCAGGCGAAATGGACGTCGTCGTAGATCGCCCGCAGATCCTCCGGGTTGCGGTAGGGGCCTGCGAAGCTGAGATAGGGCTCGTCGCGGACGAAGGCGTCGAAATCGTCGAATTCGGAATAGGCCGGTCGACCGCGCAGCACGATCTCGACACGACCCTCCATGCGGCGGGAAAAGCTCGCGAGCAAGCCAAGCGACTTGCGGCAGCGAAGGGCGCCGAACCAGCCGATTTTCCAGGGTTGGCCGGGTTGCCTGAGCGGACGGGCGATCGACGGGTCGAGCGCGGATTCGTCGAGCGCAATGACCTTGTTTTCGACGAGCAGACTGGAAGCCCGGATGCCCGAACGCCCTGCGAAGTGATTCTCGATAAACGCCGGCGAACTGGTGAGCACGAGTTTGGCGTCGCGGCCGAAATGTGCCTCGGCACCGCGCATCGCCTTGCCGACGATATCGTCGCGGGACAGAAGGCGGTGGATGTCCAGGCATTCGTAGACAACGGGGACGTTGCCGCCGAACAGTTTGTTGGCGCGATGCGCGACCGCAAGCGCCTCCAGATTGCGCCCGACGATCACGTCGGGCTTGTCGACGCCCTTCAGCAGGGTCTTCAACCCGGCCATCGCCTTTGCAACGGCGCCCATGCGCTGGGCGAACTGCGCGTCGGCGGTCCGTCCGAGTTCGATGGGCGTCACTCCATGCACCTCGGCAAGGCGGTTTTCTCCGCGCCGAAAGCCGGCGAGGACGACGTCAGCGCCACCCTCGCGCAACATCAGCACCCGCCGCCGGACGGCGGGGTCGGCCAGATCGTGCACGAGATAGAGGACTTTGAGCATGAGTGTTCCTTGCGAGCCGATGGCTTCGATTAGTTGAGCGCGCATGCGACAGATTCGGGGAATTGGCACTTGTCGCCGGCAGCCGTGTAGGCAACGCGCTCGACCTCGAGCTTTGTCGGCTTCGTGTAGGCAAAGCGGCCCATCCAGTCGGTCAACGTGTCGGATCCCCACAGGCTGAAGAAGATCTTCTGCGGACTGCTCGGTATCTTCGATGGGTCGGTGACATCCTGGACGAGCTTGCCATTCAGGTAGTAGCGCAGGCGGCCCGGCTCCCAGACGAAGGCGTAGTCGTTGAAGCCCTCGTCGGTTTTACTTCCGACGGAGACGAGTTTTTCGTTGCCGCCTTTTGCCTTCACGTACTGATTGACCTGGACCTGGGCGGCATTCTTGCCCAACACCTCGAAGTCGATCTCGTCCTGCTGCTGCTTGTCCGCGGGGCCGATGTAGGTGAAAAAGGCGGAGTTCAGGCCGGAGCCTGTGCCGGCTTTCATGCGCGCTTCATAGGTTCCATATCCGTAGCGCTTCTTTGTCTGAATCTCGCCACAGAGATATTTGCGATCCTTGGATTGTCCTTCCGAGAACGACAGCTGCAGCGATCCTCCGTCGACCCTGACCTGATCCTTCGACCAGGTGCAGTTCTGATGCGCACCGTTGTTCCAGCCGTCGGATACGTACCAGATGCTGCGGTCGAGCTTGTCGAAGTTTTCGACGAATGAGGTACCGCCAGACTGCTGGGCGGCTGCCCCGGCGGCGCCGAACAGAAGGGCCCCGAAGAGGAGCGTCGGGCAAAGTTTTCGGGCATGGGCGATTTTGGTCGTCATGTGTCACCTTTGCTGTGAGATGAGTTCGGATGAGATGTTCCTTGCGGAAACCGGCTGTTCGGGCTGTTTGCGCGTGCGTCCGCCTGTCAACACCGCGTAGAGGCGCGGGGCGGCTTTGCGGCAGAGATTGTTCGAGATGGCCAGGAACGGGAAGAGCAGAGCCAGCGAGAGCACGAAGAACAGCGGATAGATGTTTACGCCCGTCTTGCCCCAGACGATCCAGAGGAGGATCAGGAGCGGGTAGTGGGCGCAGAAGATCCAGAAACTCAGGCTACCGGTCTTCGACAGGCGTTGGCCGATCTGCGTCTTGATCAGCGGCGCCGAGAGCAGCCAGAAGCCGAGCGCACCGGCGATCGCCAGCGTGTTTCGGAACAGCTGCACCCAGTCCGGCATGACCGGTCCGGTCGTGTAGATCGCGGTCGCCAGAAGCGCTGAACTGGCGATGAGAAGTGCTACGCCCACCGGGGCGAACCGATCGAGCGCCTTGAGGTCGACCTTGTAGAGGCCGATATAGATGCCGAGGCTGAAGCTGAAGAGGATCGAGCGCTTGAGAACCACGTACAGCGGCATTTCCGGGATCAACGCCAGCACGAGCAACCCTGTCAGCGTCAGCAGGGGCACGCGACGGATCAGCCACGCCAGGAGCGGCGAGAGCAGGATGCAGACGAAGAGATCGCGCAGGAAATAGAGGGGAACGTTGACGGGAAAATCCTCTACGGCAAGTAGCTGTGTCATCAGATCACGGGCGGATGCATGCCAGGGATCCGGTACGTATCCGTCCCCGATACCCAGGCCGAGCGCGACCAGGATGACCAGAAAGAACGCACAGTTCCAAAGCAGGAAAGGCAAGAGAACCGTCTGCGTTTTGGTGCGAACGGTTTTCAGATAGCTGAAGTTCTCCAGCCCGCCGCGAAACAGCAGGTAGCCGGAGATCGCGCTCAGGCATGGCACGCCGACCCGAAACAGCGCTTCCGTGAGAAACACTCGGATCCAGTCAAAGGTGCCGTATGCCCCGTTGAACGGACTGCTCGCGACATCGAATGGTATATGAACGAACACAATGCCCGAGATGAGCACGATCCGCATCAGGTTGATCCGTGAGGATACGTTGGCATCAACATTCACGTTATCAGTCACCCCTTTTGGGCCGCACCTCCCCTTGCGACCGTTTCAATCAGAGCAGACTCGAGCCCGCAGCCCAGAAGCTAGGGCCAATTCACGGAAGAAAATATGGCACTGCAGCAAAAAGTGATCGTCGGTCCCGCTTTGAAACGATCCCCGCCTGCCGCAACGGCAGCTCAATCGGCGATCTGCAGAGGGCCGTGAGGCGGGGTCAAAGCCAGTGTGAGCAGTGCATTCAAGAAAATGATTATATTCACCGGCTTAGCTGTTTCACGCCAGCTGCCGAACACGAAAGTTTTTGAGGGTTGGTGAAGAATGTTACAATCGCAGAGGGGTCGCAACGCGCGTTTTGTGGCCGGAATGGGGCAAGTCGGGGTGCAGGTGCTGTATTTTGGAACAGGGACAGGCTTTGCTGCTGTTTGCGGGCTTTGACAAATTTCGGACGAAATGACCCTGATGATTGTGCGGTGCAGCAGCTTGCCGCCAATCGCCTTGCCGCTAGATGGACGGCATTAGGCACCAATTCGAACCTCTCAAGGAGAGAGTATGGCGACGTTCACGATCATCATTCCGTTCTACCAGCGGGATGACGGTATTCTCCGCCGCGCGCTTGCGTCGGCTTTCTCGCAGACATTTCAGGATTTCGAGGTCATTGTCGTCGACGACCAATCGCCGTATCCCCCGGCAGACGAGCTGGCGCCTTTGACGCAAGCGGAGCGCGCGCGAATTACGGTGATCAGCCAGCAGAACGCGGGCCCTGGCGGTGCCCGCAACACCGGTCTCGATCATGTCCCGGCTAAGACGAAGTATGTGGCCTTTCTCGATTCCGACGATATCTGGACGCCGGATCACCTCGAGAATGCCCTCACCGCGATGCAGGCGCTCGGCGGTGATTGCTACTTCGCATCGATCGAGGGCGGCGAGGAATTCGACTATCATTTCGGGATTGCCGCGCTGGAAAAGATCGACGGCGCAAGACGGCTTATGGACAAGCCGCTCGTCCTGGACGTTCCCGACATCGCCGGCGTGATGGTCGATAACTGGGCATTCCTGCATATGTCATGCATGGTCATCGGCAGGCCGCTGATTGAGACGATCCGCTTCGACGCAGCCCTGCGGCTCGCTGCCGAAGACGTGCTGTTTTTTTGCGATTCCATGCTGGCCGCCCGTCAGGTTCTGCTTTGCGCCGATGCTGGCGCGCTGCGCGGGGAAGGCGTCAACATCTTCCACGGCGTCGACAATGCGTCGCCGGAGTTCCTGAAGCAGCAGTTCATCACCTGGATGGCGCTCGACCGGCTCGAAAGCCGGTTTTCGGCGCGGCCGCGCGAGGTCGCCACCATCAAGGCGCACAAGAACCAGGCGAGAAAGCAGGCGCTCTGGAGCCAGGTCGGACTGCTTCGCCGGCGCCGTCGTCCTGATTTCGGCCTGCTTGCGCGCTGGCTGTTTCAGGATCCTCGCCTGCTGCAGAGCGCGTTGCAGCTTGCTGCTGGAAAGCTTGCGAAGTAGCCAGGCTGGCAGCTGGGCTATTTCCGAAGTAGCTGGGCTACTTCGTGGGAGCGTCCAGAAGATATCTCAGCCGGTCGCCTCGCGCGGTGACCGATACGCCGGTCGGATTGCGCCAGCGTTCGGTCTTGTCCGACAGGATGCCGGCCGCGATTGCGGGGAAGGCCGAGGGGCGTGCCGCGACATAGGCGATTGCGGCGGCAGGGCCGGATCGCCCCTTTATGTCGAGAAACCGGCGCAATTCGTACTTGCGGCGGACGTGCCGCTCGTGCCGCCTTACCGCTTCGGCGGCCTGCGGCGGCAGGGCGAAGGCCTGCAGCAACGCCCGGTCCGCCTCGTACAGCCGGCCGAGGTCTTCGGTGCGGTGACTACCGCTCAGGGAATCGCCCCGCACGACGGCTCCATAGCCGCAGCTATGGATGACCTTGTAGCGTGCGCAGTTTGCCAGGGCGCGGATGTAGAGGTCGTAGTCTTCTCCGAGGCGCATGTCTTCCCGGTATCGGAGCGCGTGCTTGTCGAGAAAGCTCCTTCGCATGACGGGCTTCAGGAAGCCGATCTCGCCGCGCCGGACGCCGCGTTTGGAAATGTTGCCATCCACGAAGGTCGCAAGGTCGAGAAAAAGCGGGTTCTCCGCGAACCGATCGAGCTTCTGAGGCGCTTGGTCTGCGGTTTCGGCGTCGACGAAGGCGATGTTGTCGGCGACGAACTCCCAGTCATCTTCCGCGAGCATGCGGCGGAAGCGCCCGGCAAAGAAGAAGTCGTCGGCATCGAGAATTGCGATCAGGGGCGCAGAGGAGATTTCGATTGCGTGGTTGCGGGCGGCCGACGGCCCTTTGTTCTTTTCGAACCTGACAACGGTCAGTCTGCCACTGGCGTCGTCCGCATGCCTTGCCACCTCGGCGGTGCCGTCGTCCGACCCGTCGTCGACAACCACAACTTCGGCAACCTCCGGCTCGAGAAGAGCCGATTTCACAGCGGTCCGGATCGTATCGGCCGCGTTCTTTGCGGCGATGATCACACATATGCTAGCCGTATGAGCCACGCTTTACCTCCGTTGTTTCGCCCCAGAACTAAGACGTCGGAGCGCAGCAGACAACGCATGCCGGTTCACATGATGTTACGGAGAGGGGTTCCAAAGCTCAACGCTCGGGAAAATATTCGGGCGGCGGGGCCTAGCGGTTGAAGGGCTCTGAGCCGTTGAAAGGCGTCACTTGCAGCTTCTCAGGCTCTTCGCTTCGGCTGGGGGCAGCCTGTTTGACGCGGCTCTTGGATTCTTTCCAGACAAGATACAAAACACCGCCGAAATAGCCGGCCTGCAGGAGGATCGCGCAAATCACCGTCTTGATGAGGGTGCCGGAGACGGAGCCGCTCAGCAAATAGGTCGCGACAGCAAAAACGCCCAGTGCGCCGAGCATGCTGACAAAAACGCGAGGTGCATACATGTGTTGCCTCCCCATCGGGGCGCCTCGTTCAATGAACATCCATTGAATACGAACGCTTCCCCAGGACCCTTGTGTAGTTATGTTTACAGGACTTCGCCTTGCAACAGAAGCTCTGGAGACGTTTTTTGCGTCCACGGCCCGGTAGTACAAGCACGATCTTAAATGTTTGTTCCGGCGATTGGTAAAAATGCCACTTAACGGTGCCGAACAGCGCGAAACACGCAACATCATTAAAGTTGCGTTATGCGCAATGGTTGCGACGAATTTGGCAATACACGTTCCTGTTCGTGCCACATTTCCGTCTCCGGGGAGCGCGTAGATAGCGTTGTACGTTCAACTTTTATTACACAGTTTTAATTTCAAACGATTTGTGAGTGCATCGCAAAATTAATGCTGCGATGCAATAAATTGGCGCGCGCCAAGATCAAAAACCTGTCCGATGCAGAAGCCGTTGATGCAAACGATGACTTCGCACCGATCTACCGCAACGACCTAGACTTCAGTAGCTTTGGCGGCGGAAGCAATGTCCGAAAGTTTTATTACAACGCATCAAGGTTATTTCAAGGAAGTCCGCCGGATGTATAGCTATTTCAGTAATATCTGAAAAACAAAAAGTTGAACAAACGTTGCCAAAACCCTTCGAAAACAATTGGTTTTAAAAATGTGGCTTAAAAAAACAAATTCCGCTCATACACTTCGAACTCGTCAGCGCTACCTCAGCGTCCTGAGCCACCGACCAAACGGCAAACATAAGTGGAGTTACCTCTATGAAGTCTGCGACGAGATCGGACAGTTCGCCATTTTATGGCGCAGTTCATGAAAGCGTGTTTCCGCCCACGGGCGGTTTCGCAAAACGGGCATTCGATGTGTCCGCTGCCTTCCTCGGGCTTGTCTTCCTAAGCCCGATTTTTTTGATGGTGATGTTGCTTGTGAAGCTGTCGGACAAAGGTCCGGCCTTCTATGGGCATCGCCGTATCGGCCACAATGGCCAGGAGTTCCGTTGCCTGAAATTCCGGACAATGGTCACCAACGGGGACAAGGTCCTGCAGGACTACCTGCGGAACAATCCCCAGGCCATGGAAGAATGGCGTGCAACGCGCAAACTGCAGCATGACCCCAGGGTCACGGCTGTCGGTGCGGTGTTGCGCAAGTTGAGCCTCGATGAGCTGCCACAGCTCTTCAATATCATTCGCGGCGAAATGAGCATCGTCGGTCCGCGTCCCGTCGTTCAAGACGAACTTGAGATGTACGAGCATGCGGCGGTCTACTATTTGCAGTCGCGCCCCGGTCTGACCGGCCTCTGGCAGGTGAGCGGACGCAACGATGTCTCTTATGCAGCTCGCGTCGCTTTCGACACGCACTATGTCGAAAACTGGTCGCTGGTCCGGGATGTCGTGATCATCGCACGCACCATCCCCGCGGTTTGCGCCCAACGCGGCAGCTACTAGCCGCGTATCCAAAGCTCAACGAGAAACTGCGCGGCAACGCCTTAGGCTTTGTCGTGCCGACATACGGGTAAAGATATGAAAAAACGCTTCATCGATGGCAAGGCCGGGTATGGCAAGGCCGGGCGAACCCGTGCTGTACAATCCGGTATCGCGGTTGCGGCCGGATTGGGTGCCTTTCTGCTGTCCTCATGCATTGTCAGCGCGGACGAATACCGCCTTGGGGTGATGGATAAGCTCGCCATTCGCGTGGCAGAATGGCAGACAGCCGATGGAACGATACGCGACTGGTCGGTCATCAGCGGGGATTACACGGTCGGCCCGTCCGGAAGCATTTCCCTGCCGTTCGTCGGCGACATGCCGGCTTCCGGCAAGACGACGGATGCGATTTCACAGGAGATCGGTTCGGCGCTGCAGAAGAAATTCGCCCTGAAGGATCGGCCGTCGGCCTCCGTCGAGCTGTCGCAGTTCCGGCCTGTCTACCTGTCCGGCGATATCGAAAAGCCGGGCGAGTATCCGTTCGCTCCGAATCTCACTGTCGTCAAAGCCGTGAGCATTGCCGGCGGGCTCCGCCGCGCGGAAGCGGGCCAGCGGTTCGCCCGAGACTTCATCAATGCCAAGGGCGACGCTGTCGTCTACATGGCCGACCGGGCACGGCTGCTCGTGAAGCAGGCCCGCCTGCGTGCCGAAGCGGCAAACCAGGATTCCTTCGAAATGCCGAAGGAGCTTCAGGACAAGCCCGAGGCCAAGGCACTGGTCGCAAGCGAGGCGGCGCTGATGACGTCGCGCAAGAAGCGGCTGACGCTGCAGCTTCAGGCCCTCGACGATCTGCGGGCACTGCTGCAGAGCGAAGTCGAGACGCTGGCCAAGAAGACCGAAACGCAGAGCCGGCAGCTTCAGCTGGCAACGGAAGATCGCGACAAGGTCGAGGATCTGGCGGAGAAGGGCCTGGCGCTGAGCGCCCGGAAGATGGCGGCAGAACAGCGTGCCGCCGATATCGAGGCGACGCTTCTCGATATCGACACCAATTCGCTGAAGGCCAAGCAGGACATCAGCAAGGCCAATCAGGATGAGATCACGCTTCGAAACGATCGGGATGCCCAGATTGCGCAGGAACTCCAGAATGCCGATGCGCAGCTCGACGAACTCAATCTCAAGCTTGCGACCAGCAATTCGCTGATGTCCGAGGCGCTCACGCAGTCGACCGATGCGGCGCGTTTCGACAACACCAGCGGTGCAGCGAGCATTGCCTACTCGATCATTCGCGACGTCGATGGACAGCCGAAGGAAATTCCGGTGCAGGAGAATACCGCACTGCAGCCCGGCGACCTGATCAAGGTCACCGCCGGACTGTACATGAGGTAACGAGGCAGCATGCGTATCGCAAAGTCGGCGCTCATTCAGCCCGGCGGGAATCAGGCCTATGCCATTCCCGCCGTGGCGCTATCGCTTTTCTGTTTCGCCTACTCGATCAAGTTCGGGCAGGTGGCGATATTGCTGTACTATGCGCTCTGGCTGCCCCTGATAGCGGTCGACTATCGGACCGTGCTCGGGAACTACAACAGATACCTGTGGCTCTTCGCCTTCGCCGCACTGGCGTTCCTGTCGGTCTTCTGGTCGGCCGTTCCCAGTATTTCGATGCGCGCGAGCATCCAGTACCTGACGCAGGTGATCTGCGCCCTGGTTGCCGTCAGGGTCCTCGACGCGAGGACGCTGACGGTCGGCATGATCGCGGGCGTCGGCATCGTTCTCATCTACTCGCTGCTGTTCGGCTACTACGAGTACGACCCGCTCGATGGCACGTTCAGTTTCGTCGGTGCCTTCGCATCCAAGAACCAGCTAGGCTTCTATGCGTCGCTCGGTCTGATCGTCTGCGTTGCGGCCGTTTTCATCTTCGGCGAGCGCCGGCTTTGGATGGCCGCCGCAGGCGTGGTGGGAATGCTGTCGGCCTATTGCCTGCTTGCCTGCCAATCGGCGACATCGGTGCTGACCACGGTTGTCGTCATTGCGCTGATGTTGGGGCTTCGGATCGTCCTGTCGTTGTCGCCCCAGCAGCGCAAACTGCTGGTCGTCGGCGGGGGTGTCGCCGTCATCGTGCTGGCGGTCGCCGGCGTCTATCTCGGTGCGGTCGATGCCGTGCTCGGTATCTTCGGCAAGGATTCGACGCTGACGGGGCGCACCTATCTCTGGCAGCAGGGCATCGAGGCCGCGAAGCAGTACCCGATTTTCGGCGTCGGATACCAGGCCTACTGGGTTCAGGGTTTCTCCGAACCCGAGCGCCTGTGGGAAGAATTCTTTATCGGCTCGCGCAGCGGTTTCCACTTCCACAACACCTACATCGAGACGGCCGTCGAGCTTGGGCTGGCCGGGGTGCTGGTTCTTGCCGTGACGCTCCTGAAGATTCTGTGGGGGCATCTTCGCCGGCTGATCGAGGACTTGAGGAACGACGAGTCGCATCTGCTGTTCTCGATCGCGGTGCTGCTTACGATCCGATCCTTCGTCGAGATCGACATTCTGACGCCCTACAACGTCGGCACGTTTCTCTTCTATTTCGCTGCCGGGAAATTGGTAGTCTCGCGTCGCCAGCCGGTTGCCGGGACTTGGCGGCGCGAGAGGCCGCCACTACCGGCGATGTCATAACGTCATTTTTGCATTTCAGGCCGGCCTTGACCGGCTATTCGAGGGAACCGGATGAAGACTCTTTACGGCATCCAATATCTGCGTGCCTTTGCGGCACTTGCCGTCGTCGTCTTTCATGCGGCGGAAAAATCGGGCGAGCACTTCGCGATCGGTGCCGCAGGCGTCGACGTGTTCTTCGTCATCAGCGGGTTCATCATGTGGGTGATCAGCGAACGCCGGCCAATGACGCCGCAGGGCTTTTTGCTCGACCGCATTCGCCGCATCGCCCCCTCATACTGGCTGGTGACCGCCGTCATGATCGTCGGGGCCGTTGCGGGGCTCTTTCCGAACCTCCAGCTGACGGGCGCGCATGTTCTCGCCTCGCTGTTCTTCGTTCCCATGATCTCGCCGAGCAACGGCGAGATCTGGCCGGTTCTCGTGCAGGGATGGACGCTGAATTTCGAGATCTTCTTCTATGTGCTCTTTGCGGGCGCACTTTTCCTGCCACGAAACTGGAGGCTGATCTTCCTGTCGGCCGCCTTCGGTGGTTTCTTCCTGATCGGCCTGTTCCTCCGACCGACGTCCCCGGCTCTCTATACCTACACCCGGCCGATCATCCTCGAGTTTCTCGGGGGAGTGTTCCTGGCGGAACTCTGGCTGCGGCGGTGGATTGCCGGCACAAGCCTGGGGTTGGCCTGCATCGGCGCATCGCTGTCCGGCTTTGCGGCCATCTTCCTGATCGGAGCCGACTTCAATGAGGCGATCTGCGGTCCGCTGGCGATGGCTCTTGTCTACGGGATGGTGTCGCTGGAAGCCGATGGAAGCATCGGTCGCGTCCCGGTCCTGACCTATCTCGGCGATGCGTCCTACTCGATCTATCTCTGGCACACGCTGGCGATCTCGGTGATCGTGAAGGCAGCCGGCATGGTCGGCCTTTCGACTGCCGTCACCGTCGTTGCAGCTGTCATCGGCGGCACCATCCTCGGCGCTGCGGCCTACGAACTCGTCGAAAAGCCGTTGAAAAAGCTGCTTTCCCGAACCGGGCCGAAGCAGGGCGCGCTCGCGCGGCGTCCCTTATGACGAGGGCTCGACCGCCGGTTCTTCGGCGGCGGGCGTTTCGGATCCGGCGGTCGGGGCAGACTTCCGCCGGCGCGCCCGCAACACGACGTAGAAAACGGGTGTCAGGAACAGGCCGAAGATCGTTACGCCAAGCATCCCGGAGAAAACGGCTGTCCCCAGCGACTGGCGCATTTCGGCGCCGGGGCCGGTGGCGAGCATCAGGGGCACGACGCCGAAGATAAAAGCAAAAGCAGTCATCAGGATCGGGCGCAGACGCAGGTGGCTTGCCTCGATGGCGGCTTCGACGGCCGATTTTCCTTCGTCCTGCGCCTGTCTTGCAAACTCGACGATGAGGATCGCGTTCTTCGCTGCCAGGCCGATCAGCACGATCAGTCCGATCTGCGTCAGGATGTTGTTGTCCATACCTCGCAGGTGCACGCCGATCAGCGCGGCCAGGATGGCGAGCGGAACGATCAGGATGATCGCGAGTGGCAGGACCCAGCTTTCATACTGTGCCGAAAGCGCCAGGAACACGAAGACGACAGACAACGCGAAGATGTAGATCGCGGTATTGCCGGTGTTTCGCTCCTGAAAGGCGATTTCGGTCCACTCGAAGGTCGTTCCGGCCGGCAGGATCTCCTTGGCGAGGCCTTCCATCGTGTCGAGTGCGCTGCCGGTGGAAACCCCCGGTGCGGCGTTGCCCTGCACGGGTACCGAGACGTACATGTTGTAGTGCTGGACCAGCGATGGGCCGCTGGTGTCGCGAATGTCGATCAGCGTCCCCAGCGGCACGAGGGCGCCGGTTGCCGAACGAACCTTGAGTGCCAGGATATCGTCGCGCTCGACACGGTACTGCTGGTCGGCCTGCGCGCGCACCTGGTAGACGCGTCCGAAGGCGTTGAAGTCGTTGACGTAGGACGTGCCGAGGTTGATCGAGAGCGTGTCGAAGATATTGGGGATCGGGACGTTCAGCGCGCGCGCCTTGTCGCGGTCTATCTGTAGGAAATACTGCGGGCTACTGGCGGAGAAGGTGGTGAACACGCCGGTCAGCCCGGCCGTCTTGTTCGCGGTTCCCATCAACTGGTAGGCTGCGCCAAGGACGCGGCGCATGTCGGACCCCTCGCGGTCCACCAGCTGCATCTTGAAGCCGCCGGCGTTGCCGATGCCGGAGATCGGCGGCGGGGGAATGGCGATGATAAAGGCTTCCTGGATCGCCTGCAGGCTGCCGTAGAGCTGCCCGATGATCTTGTTGGCCGTCTGCCCGTGCTCAAGCCGGTTTTCGAACGTGTCGAAAGCGGCGAAGACGACGCCCGCATTGGATGCGTTGGTAAAGGTTGCGCCGCTGAAGCCCGAAAATGCCACCGCATTCTTGACGCCGGGTGTGTTCCGGATGATCTCCGAGGCACGTTCGATGACGGCGTCCGTTCGCGACAGGGCAGCGCCGTCTGGCAACTGCACGACGACGATTGCGTAGCCCTGATCCATGACCGGTACGAAGCCGCTCGGGACGATCCTGCTCATGTAATATGTGGCGCCGAGCAGGCAGGCGAAGACGAGCAGGGCGATACAGCGGCCCGCAATGGTCTGAACCGTGTGCCGCACGATCCAGGAATAACCTGCGCTGACCTTGTCGAAGCCCCTGTTGAAACCGTCCGCCAATGCTCCGCCGAAGCGGGAAAAGACGTTGCCGCGTTTGTGGTTTTCTTCATGCGGCTTGAGAACGAGGGCCGCGAGTGCCGGCGAGAGGGTCAGCGAATTGAGCGCCGAAATCGCCGTTGCGACGGAAATGGTCACCGCGAACTGCCGGTAGAATTGTCCGGAAAGGCCGGGAATGAAGGCCGTCGGCACAAACACGGCGATCAGCACCAGCGAGATCGCAATAACGGCGGTGCCAACCTCGTCCATGGTGACATGGGCGGCCTGGCGGGGCGTCATGCCCTTTGCAAGGTTGCGCTCCACGTTCTCCACGACGACGATGGCGTCGTCCACGACGATACCTATCGCCAGCACGAGGCCGAAGAGCGTCAGCATGTTCAAGGAGAAGCCAAAGGCGAGCAGGAAGGCGAATGTGCCGATCAGCGAGACCGGTATGGCGACGATCGGAATGATCGCGGTCCGCCAGGATTGCAGGAAGACGAGAACGACGATGGCAACCAATATCGCGGCTTCGGCAATCGTCTTGTAGACTTCGTGGATCGACTCCGCGATGAACTCCGTCGGATTATAGACGATGTCGTAGGACAGGCCCTGCGGGAAATCCTGAGAGACGGTTTCCATCGTCTTCCTGATCGAGGCCGCCGCGTCCAGGGCATTGGTCCCGGGACGCGCGAAAATTCCAAGCGCCACTGCCGGCTTGCCGTTGAGATAGCTGTTGGTGACGTAGTCCTTGGCGCCAAGCTCGATGCGGGCGATATCCTGCAGCTGAACGAGACGGCCGTCCGGCGTTGCCTTCACGATGACATAGCGGAACTGCCGGGCATCGGAGAAGCGGCCTTCCGTCGTGACCGTGTACTGGAAGGCATTGGTGCCCGACGTCGGCGGCCCGCCGATGGAGCCGCCGGAGACCTGTACGTTCTGATCGCGCAATGCCTGCACGACGTCGGAGGACGTCATGCCGTAGGCCGACAGCTTTTGCGGGTCGAGCCAGATGCGCAGCGAGTATTCGCGCTCCCCGAACAGGATGACGTCGCCGACGCCATCGAGACGGACGAGCGTGTCCCGGATGCGGGTGCGCGCATAGTTGGAGACGTAGAGCTGATCGTAGCGCTCGTTCGGCGAGAGCAGGTGCACGACCATCATCAGATCCGGCGAACTCTTTGCCGTCGTGATGCCGATGCGCCGGACTTCCTCAGGAAGGCGGGGCTCGGCAATTGCCACGCGGTTCTGGACGAGGACTTGCGCCTTGTCGAGATCGGTGCCGAGCTTGAAGGTGACCGTCAGCGCCATGGAGCCGTCCGCGGTCGAATAGGAGGACATATAGAGCATGTCCTCGACGCCGTTCACCTCCTGCTCGATCGGGGTTGCGACGGTATTTGCGATCGTTTCGGCATCGGCGCCGGGATAGGCCGTCCGGATGACGATCGTCGGGGGGGCTATTTCCGGATACTGCGCGACCGGGAGCTGGAAATAGGCGATGCCGCCGACGATGAGCAGCACGATGGAGAGAACGGACGCGAAGATCGGCCGGTCTACGAAGAAATGTGCAAATCTCATCGGCTGAGCTCCATACCTGCCGCTTCCGGCGGGATGTCTTCTCGGCTTTGCGGCAGCTCGATCATCTGCGGGGTGATCTTGCTGCCCGGGTGGGCGCGCATCAGGCCGTTGACGACGATCGTCTCGTTTCCGTCCATGCCCTCGCGGATAACGCGGTAGCCATAGAGCCGCGGGCCGGGTCGCACCGGCTTTGCCGACACCGTTCCGTCATCCCCGACGACATAGACGACCCGTTGGCTCTGGTCCGAGCCAATGGCTTCATCCGGTATGAGGATGGCCTTGTAGGTATTCGACGCCTCGACGGAGACGCGGCCGAAAAGGCCCGGCTGGAGAATGTAGTGCGGGTTGTCGAAGCGGGCGCGGATGCGGATCGTGCCGGTCTGTGTGTCGATGCGGTTTTCGGCAAAGTCCATTTTGCCCTTGAAGGGCTCCTCGTTGGAGTCTGAAATCCTCACCTGAACCTGGACGCCGCCACCGCCCTGCTGCAAGTCGCTGCCCCGTTCGCGCGCCGTCTGAGCGAAGTTGAGCAGACGCCGTTCATCGACATCGAAGTAGAAATCGATCGGATCGAGTGAAACGATTGTCGTCAGAATGGACTGGTCCGCCTGAACGAGATTGCCCGTGGAAATCAGCCGGCGGTCGATGCGTCCGCTGAGCGGGGCCGTAATCTTCGTATATTCAAGGTCGAGTGCCGCGCGGTCGGCGGTCGCCTGGGCACCGCGTACATTGGCCTGTGCCGACACCCATTCACGGCGGCGATCATCGAGGATGGAAACCGACTGGCTGCCGCTTGTGGCGAGGCTTTCAGCACGCTTGAACTGTGCCTCGGCGTAGACGAGCGTGGACTTCGCGACCTCCAGGGCCGCATTCGCCTCATTCAACGCGGTGACGAACGGCCGTTGGTCTATAACGAAAAGCAGATCGCCCTTCCTGACCAGAGTGCCGTCGGTGAAGTGCACCTCCTGCAAATAGCCGCCGACACGTGAGCGAACGGCCACTTCGTCGACAGCCTGGAACCGGCCGATGAAGTCGTCGTTGTCGATGACGTCGCGGACCACGGGCTTGGCAACGGTCACGGGTGGGGGAGGCGGCGCGTCCTGGGCTGCCGCGTTTGCAATTGGCAGCAAGATCATGCTGCCCAGCATAAACGCGTGTCTAAGCGAGAAAGGCATAGCAGTCCCCCGGTTGAGGCGGTTGCTTGGTACCGCCCGTTATGTCGATGAGATAGTGCGTGTCATGTCTTGCTGCTTTCGGACGAAAAATGTCTCGCCCGCATTTCCACTGCCGTCCAAGAGCGTCCGCGACGATGCCGTTGCTACTTGCCGTGCGCGAAATCACGTGCGCGGGGGTCAGGCTGTTCGCTGCTAAGTATCTGTGCAAGGTATATAAACGGCCTGGGAACAAAATAGCAAATGCCAACCAGTTGCAATTTCGAGCCGGAGCCATAATCGCAGCGTGTGCAAGCTTCCAGTTACGCGGTTCCTGCCATTTGTTCCGGAGCGGGGGATGGCCGGGAAAGCCGGTGCGGCATTTTGGTCGCATCTGCGGAATCTGCAATCGGCGCACTTGTGCGTTGCACACGCTTAATATATCTGAGCACATTATAAGTGTGCTTATGATTGGCGCAAACATCAATGAACGGCAATCCGACCCTCGGCTTCCTCCTGCACGATATCGCTCGCCTGTTGCGCAAGCGGTTCGAGCAGCGTGCCAAATGCCTCGGATTGACGCGGTCGCAGTGGCAAACACTGGCGTATCTCTCCAGCAACGAGGGAATCCACCAGGGCGGGCTCGCCGAGATCCTTGAAATTGAACCGATCACACTTGTGCGCAGTCTGGACAAGCTTGCCGAGCGTGGACTTGTCGAGCGCCGGCAGCATCCGACCGATCGCCGCATATGGCTTCTCTATATGAGAGATGAAGCCCGGCCGCTTTTGGCGGCGATGCGCGAGATCGGAGAGGTGACGCGCGGCGAAGCATTGGATGGCGTATCGGCCGATCAGCGCGACGCGCTGTTCCAGATCCTGTCCCTGATGAAAACCAACCTAGTGCAGGCCTGCCGGACCCCCCTGGCCGAGAATGAGACCAACCATGGCTGACAAACACTCCCTGCGCGTCGTCGCCGACGCAAATGCCAAGACCAAGACCAAGACCCCAGTTGAAGAAATAGAGGTTTCCGACCGTGAGGAAACGGTAGCCGAGGCGCCTTCATCCAATTCAGCGCCCGCTACTGCCGTGGCTGCGCCCGGCGGCACAAAGGTCCGCCGCCGGCGCAGCCTCTCGCGGCCCGTTCTTTTCGCATTGTTGCCGGTCGCGCTCGTCGTCGGCGGATACTACTACGTCAACGGCGGTCAGATCATGTCGACCGACAACGCCTATATCCAAGCCGACATGGTTGGCCTGACGACGGACGTTTCCGGCATCGTCGACCAGATCAACGTCCACGAAAACGAAGCGGTCAAGAAGGGTCAGGTGCTCTTCAGCCTGCGGCAGGATTCCTTCAAGATCGCGCTCGACGGGGCGGAAGCTCAGCTCGGCGCGGTGCGCAACCAGATCCTGAACCTGAAGGCCAGCTATCAGCAGTCGCTGGCCGAGATCACGCAGGCAGAAGCCGACATTCCCTATTATCAGAGCGAGTTCGACCGCCAGCAGAACCTCGTCAACAGCGCGGCCGCAACGCGCGCCGCCTTCGATCAGGCAAAGCACAACCTCGATGCCGGCCGCCAGAAGGTCGCCGTCGCCAAGGCGGAGGCCGCTGCGACGCTGGCGCAACTCGGCGGCAACGCCGATCAGCCCGTCGAGAAAAATCCGCTCTACCTCGAGGCCAAGGCGAAGGTCGATGACGCGCAGCGCGAACTCGACCACAGCGTCGTCAAGGCGCCGTTCGACGGTATCGCGACCAATGTGAACTCTCTTCAGCCCGGCTCCTACCTGCAGGCGTCGTCGCAAGCCTTCGCGCTGGTATCGACGAGCAACCTCTGGATTGCGGCAAGCCCGAAGGAGACGGAACTGACCTACGTGAAGCCGGGTCAGACGGTCAGCATCTACGTCGACACCTATCCGGGCGTCGAGTGGAAGGGCAAGGTCGAGAGCATCAGCCCAGCGTCAGGCTCCAGCTTCTCGCTGCTGCCGGCACAGAACACCACCGGCAACTGGGTCAAGGTCGTCCAGCGCATTCCCATGCGCGTCAGCATCAAGGATACGGCGGGCAAGCCGCCGCTTCGCGTCGGCATGAGCACGGTGGTCGATGTCGATACGGGCCGTGCCCGCGGCCTTCCGGATTTCGTCTCCAAGCTTTTGGGCCGCTCCGGCGGCAAGGATCATGAGTAGCGTCGCTTCTTCGCCGGTCACCCCGGTTGCCAATCGAGGCGCGATCACGGCTTGCGTCATCCTGGCCGTCATCATGCAGGCACTGGACACCACGATCGCCAATGTGGCGCTGCCCTATATTCAGGGCAGTGTTTCGGCGAGCGCCGACCAGATCAACTGGGTGCTGACTTCCTATATCGTCGCGGCCGCCATCATGACGCCGCCGTCGGGATTTCTGGCTGCCAAGTTCGGCCGCAAGCGGGTGCTGCTGACTGCGATCGTCGGCTTCGTCGTCGCGTCTGTTCTTTGCGGCCTGGCGCAGTCTCTCAACCAGATCGTCGCCTTCCGTCTCCTTCAGGGGCTGTTCGGCGCGTCGCTGGTTCCCCTGTCCCAGGGCATCCTCCTCGACATCTATACCGTCGAGGAGCGCGGCTCGGCCATGGCTTTATTTGGCGTCTCGGTCATGGTCGGGCCGGTCCTCGGGCCCGTCATCGGCGGCTGGCTCACCGACAACATCAGCTGGCGCTGGGTCTTCTACATCAACGTGCCGATCGGCGCGCTGGCGTTTGCGGGTATCGTCATCTACGTCACGGAGACGAAGCGGGACATGCTGGCCAAGCTCGACTGGTTCGGTTTCGGGATGATGAGTCTCGGGATCGCGTCGCTGCAGCTTTTTCTCGACCGCGGCGAACAGCTCAACTGGTTTGCGTCCGGCGAAATCATGATAGAGGCAATCGTGTGCGCGGCGGCCTTCTATCTGTTGATCGTGCACACGCTGACCGCCGAAAAATCCTTCGTCAATCCGAAGCTGTTTCTGGACCGGAACTTCAGCGTCAGCATGATCTTCATCTTCGTGATCGGCATTACGTATCTCGCCTCGCTGGCGCTGATGACGCCCTATCTGCAAACGCTGATGGGCTACCCCGTCATTACGGCAGGCATCGTCATGGGGCCGCGCGGATTGGGTACGATGCTCTGCATGTTCATCGTCGGCAGGCTGATCGGCAAGGTGGATACGCGCCTTCTCCTGGTGCTCGGGCTCAGCCTGACGGCATGGGCGATGTACGACATGACCGGCTGGACGCCCGATGTGTCGCAGTGGACCATCGTTTCGGTCGGCTTCGTCCAGGGTGCCGGTCTCGGCTTCCTGTTCGTGCCGCTGACGACGATTGCCTTTTCGACGCTGCCCGCGCATATGCGCGGCGAAGGGACAGGTCTCTACAATCTGTCGCGAAACATCGGATCGAGCGTCGGCATCTCGATCGTTTCCGCTCTGCTGGTGGAAAACGCTCAGGTGAACCACGAGACGATTGCGGCCTATGTGACGCCGTTCAACCGGGCCTTCGAAGCGACTGCTGCACACGGGTTGAGCCCGCTGACGGCCGCCGGACGGGCATCGCTGAACGAGCTGATCACGCTGCAGTCCACCATCATCGCCTATATGGACGACTTCAAGCTGCTGATGATCATGTCGCTTGCGGTTATTCCCCTGGCGCTTCTGCTGCGCAAGCCGAAGGTGGCGCCGGTCATGGACCACAGCGCCGTCATGGAATGATCACCGAAACGGCTTGCTGAGATAAGGCGACCCCAAAATGCCGAAGCGCCATGGTGCTTCGGCATTTTTCGTTATGCCGATCCGCTTGCCGGTGACGATGTCGGCAGGCCGCGCGGATGGCACGATCGAAAAGGGCTTGCGGTCGAGCAGCCGGTCGTTGAGAGCGATGTCGATACCGAGCGCCTGGCAGAGTTTGCCCGGGCCGCTGCAAAGCTGCGCCGGCACGTCGGTGCCGCGGCGCGCGATCATTTCGGCAAGACCGACCTCCGGTTCCACCGCGCGAATGAGGACCGCCGAGCCTGGAGTGCAGACGAAATTCAAGCACCAATGCATCCCGTAGATGCGGTAGATGTAGACGTTGCCGGGGCGGCCGAACATGGCGCCGTTGCGCCGCGTCGGGCCACGAAAGGCATGAGAGGCTTCATCATCCGGGAAATACGCCTCTGTCTCGACGATGCGGCCTCCGGCATTGCCGACGAAGAGACGACAGGCGAGCAGCTCCCGCGCCACGGCGATGGCGTCGCGCTCGAAGAAGCTCTGAAGCTCGTGGCCGGTGAGGGGGGCGGTGCCGTTTGCACCAAGCGCTTGCGTCATTTGTCCTTCTGATTTTGGCACGATGTTCTGCCGCGACCGCAGCCGATACGATTGGGAACCGCGGGATTCCGGCAACTGGCCGCGGTCAATGGCCGGGTTTGGAGTGAGCGATGGTCGACCCGGTCACCGAGACCGGATCGCTTGCCGGAAATGTATCTTCGAGGCCTTCCTCCAGCTCTTCTTCCAGAAGGGCCGGATCCTTGCCGCGCGGGCCATCCGTCTGCGAGCTCTGCAGGGCTGTCGCAAGCAGCGCCCTGGCGCGCGTTATGGCGTTGTCGCTTGTCAGCCCTGGAGAGGCTGCGGCGTAGAGAGTGACTGCTATGCCGTTGCCTGACTGATCGCCGAAGGCAACAACGAAGCCGCCGTCCTTTGGGTGCACTGTGACATCTGTGATGGCCATGGACACGTCTCCCGGTTCTTCCGACAATGGCGGGAAGTGAAGCGCTTTTTGCTAGGATTGTCGAGCAAAGACCTTCACCAGCCAATCGTTGAAAACGCGCACGCGCGGCGAGAGCTGCCTGTTGCGGGGATAAAGCAGAGAGACCGGCGTCTCGGTGAGCGGGAAATCCGGCAGGACGTGAACGAGCGCGCCGGATGCCAGATCCCTTTCTGCATGATAGCGCGGCACCTGGATCATGCCGAGGCCGAGCCGCGCGGCCGAGATGAAGCTCTCGGCGGCATTCACGGTGACGACGGCAGGCAGCACGGCGTTGCGGACGGCGCCGTCGACGATGAATTCGAGCGGGAGAATCCCGCCGGTCGCCGTCGAACGGAAACCGACCATGCGGTGCCCCTCCAGCTTTTCGGGATGCTCCGGCATCCCGTATCTCTCGATATAGCCCGGCGAGACCAGCGTCACTTCCTCGAGCATTGCAACGCGCCGGGCCACCATGTCGCTATCCTGCGGGGTGCCGACGCGCAGCACGCAGTCGATGCCTTCGCGGACGAGATCCACCAGCCGGTCGCCCTCGCTCATGTAGAATTCGATGTCTGGATAGGTCTCCAGGAAAGATGGTAGGCTGGGCAGCACGAAATGCCGGGCGAGCGTACCGTGCACATCGACCCGCAACATGCCCTTCGGCTTGGCGCCTGCAAATGCGCCTTCGGCATCCTCGATATCGGAGAGGATCGTCAGGCAGCGTTGGTAGTAGGCTTCTCCGTCGAGTGTCGGGCTCACATGGCGCGTTGTCCGCTGCAGCAGGCGGACGCCGAGGCGGGCTTCCAGCTGCTTGACGGCATCGGTGACGGTGGAGCGCGGCAGGCCGGTGTCTTCGGCGGCGGCGGTAAAACTGCGGCGTTCCACGACACGGGAGAATACCCGCATGGCATCGAATCTGTCCATCTCGGTTGTTCGCGATCCCCGGATAGTGATGCCGAATAATGGATGATTATCCGCAGGATTGAAAGCGTCATCTTCTGCTCATCGAAAACGCGCTGCGGCGCAAACGACTGAAGGAGAAAGACAATGGCTACATCAGGAAACAAAGTCGCACTGGTTACCGGCGCTTCCAGAGGCATCGGCGCAGCGATCGCAGAGCGTCTCGCCAAGGACGGATTCACCGTGGTCGTCAATTACTCCGGCAATGCTGCTCCGGCTGAGCAGTTGGCGGCGAAAATCGAACAGAACGGCGGCAAGGCACTGACGGCCAAGGCGGACGTGAGCGACGCCGAAGCGGTTCGCCACATGTTCGATGCAGCGGAAGCGGCCTTCGGCGGAATCGACGTCCTCGTCAACAATGCCGGTATCATGATGCTGTCCTCGATCGCCGAGGCCGACGACGCCAACTTCGACCGGCAGATCGGCGTCAACCTGAAGGGCACGTTCAACACGCTGCGCGAAGCCGGCAAACGCCTGCGCGACGGCGGCCGGATCGTCAACTTCTCGACCTCCGTGGTCGGCGCAAAGCTTGAAACCTACGGCGTCTATGCCGCCACCAAGGCCGCCGTCGAAACCATGACGGCGATCATGTCGAAGGAAATGCGCGGTCGCAAAATCACCGTCAACGCCATCGCACCTGGCCCGACGGCCACCGATCTTTTCCTGAACGGCAAGTCCGACGAACTCGTCGCCCGCATGGCGAAGATGAACCCGCTCGAACGCCTGGGAACACCCGAGGATATTGCCGCATCGGTCTCCTTCCTCGCCGGCCCCGACGGCTCCTGGATCAACGGCCAGGTGCTGCGCGCCAACGGCGGCATGGTCTGAGTGGCCGGGCGGCGAGCCGCCGACCCCAACGCTCCATCAACACATCTCGAGGAAGGAACAGGACAATGAGCAAGCAAGTCATCGTCATAACCGGTGCATCCAGCGGCTTCGGTGCTCTCACCGCCCGCGCCCTCGCCAAGGAAGGCCATACGGTTTACGCCGGCATACGCGCCACGGAAGGCCGCAACGCCAAGGCGGTGGCGGATGCCGCAGCGTTCGCCAAGGAAAACGGCGTCGACCTGCGCTCGGTCGAACTCGATGTCGCCTCCGACGCCTCCGTCGAAGCAGGCATCGCCAAGATCGTCGCCGACGCCGGGCGCCTCGACGTCGTCATACACAATGCCGGCCATATGTCGTTTGGTCCGGCCGAAGCCTTCACGCCGGAACAGTTTGCCGAACTCTTCGACATCAACGTGCTCTCCACCCAGCGTGTGAACCGAGCTGCGCTCCCCTACCTGCGCAAGCAAGGGAAGGGCCTCGTCGTCTGGGTTTCCTCGTCCAGCACCCGCGGCGGCACGCCTCCATATCTCTCGCCCTACTTCGCCGCCAAGGCAGCGATGGATTCGCTGGCCGTTTCCTACGCCGCCGAGCTCACCCGGTGGGGTATCGAGACGTCGATCGTCGTTCCGGGCGCCTTTACCAAGGGCACCAATCACTTCGCCCATTCCGGGTCGCCTGCGGACACGGTGCGGGCCGCCGAATACAACGAGGGTCCATACAAGGGTGTGCCGGAGCGGGCATTGCAGGGCCTGGCCGCCCTGGAGCCAGCGGATGCCGATGCAGGCACGGTCGCAGTTGCCATCGTCGACGTCGTCGCCATGCCGTTCGGCACGCGCCCCTTCCGCGTTCATGTGGATCCCTCGCAGGACGGTGCCGAAATCGTCAATGGTGTTGCCGACCGCGTCCGGGCCGAAATGTTCCGCAATATCGGTCTGCAGGATCTGCTAAAGCCATCCGCTATCGGCTGAAATCATAAGATCAGGGTCAGGTTTCGGGATCGAAAGCTGGCCCTCGACTTGCTCCGGCCAATACAAAACCGGCGCACCCGCAGGCATTGTTTCAATTTCGCGAATGATCGTTCGGCAGAATGAGCACTTACATTTGTATTCGTATTGTCTATATTAGTGGGGTAGGGGCAGCCGGGACGCCTCCAATCCCGGATCTCCAGCCTCAAATACCTGCTGGGCCATTTCCCCTGGTGGCGCGGCAGAGAATGTAAGAATGAAATAAAAATCAGACAGTTGCGGCCCGTCGAAGGAACTCCCTTCCGGGCCGCACTTCTGTCAGGTCTCGTTCAGCTTGGCTTCCACCAGCAATTTGACCAGCCAGTCCACGAAGACACGCACCTTGTTGCTGAGGTGTCGGTTGGGCGGATAGACGATGTAGAGCGCGAGCGGTTCGCGGTTCCATTCCGGCAGCACCTGCACCAGTTCTCCCTTGGCCAACGCCTCGCGGATCATGAAGCGGGGCAGTTGCGCGATACCGAGGCCGGTCATTGCTGCGGTCACGAAGGTCCTGCTGTCGTTGACGGATACCATGTATCGCGGGCTGATTTCCAGCTGTTCGTTGTCCTTGCGGAACTCGAACGGGAGGGTCCGGTTTGTCTGGGCGCGAAAATAGCTGACCGAATAATGATCGTTTTCGAGATCCTCGGGCCGCTGGGGTTTGCCGAATTTCTCGACATAGAGGGGCGACGCGCAAGTGATTAGATCGACTTCCGAGACGCGTCTCGCGATCAGCGACTGGTCGGCCGGCGTGCCGGCGCGCAACGCGCAGTCGACGTTCTCCGCGAGGTAGTCGACCGTTCGGTCTCCGACGCCGAGATCGATGCGGATATCCGGATACTTCTGGTAGAAGTCGCAGAGCGCGGGCACGACGATCCAGTCCGCAAAGGCGCCCGCCATCTCGACGCGCAGGCGTCCGCTCGGCAGGCCCTGCGAGTTCGTCAGGCTTCCGTCCAGTTCCTCGAGTTCGGACACGATCTGCGCCGCTCGTTCGTAGTAGAGTGCGCCGTCTGTCGTCACCATGACGCGTCGGGTCGTGCGATTGAGGAGCTTGGTGTGCAGATGCGCTTCAAGCCCCTGGATGAGATTGGTCACCGTCGCCTTGGGCATGGCGAGCGTGTCGGCGGCCCGTGTGAAATTGCCTGTCTCCACGACGCGAATGAAGGCGCGCATTGCCGAGAGCTGGTCCATCGGAAATCACCTGATAAGGTTGCACTGCGGTATTGTTCGAAATTCGGAACAGTGTAATCGCGATGACGCTTCTTATTCCGAGACTGGAATAACAATATCTTTTTTTCAGAAATTGCAAGTCGTGACGACGAGCAATACGTTACTCCGGTGAAGCGAAGGCCGCGACGATGACGGTGCAGGTGAAGGACATGTTGCTGGAGAAGGTGGCCACTGGCCCCGTTTCCGCGCGCGTCTATCAGGGCGCCGAATACGGCAAGGGTTCGCCGATCGTGCTGTTCTTTCACGGGGGCGCATTCCTGCAATCCGGCATCAAGGACAGCGCTGTTGCCGAGAGCATGGCGCGAGCCGGCTCCATCGTCGTCGTTCCCGACTACAACGCACCGCTCGGCAACGTTTTTCCGAAGCCGCTCGAAGTCGGCTACTCGCTGTTTTCCTACATGGCGAACAAGCGGGCGTCGGGTCTGGGCGATCGCAATTCTCTGCTTCTCGTCGCTGGTGAGGAAGCGGGTGGCAACATCGCCGCCGGCGTCGCCCTCAAGGCACGAGATCACTATGCCGAGGCGCTCGACGGACAGATCCTGATTTCGCCGTTGCTCGATCCGTTCATGGGAACGTCGTCAATCCGCAAGGCCGACGGCATCGGCATGCGTCAACGCTGGGCCGAAGGCTGGAGCCACTACCTCAGCGGCGGCGGCTGCCACCCCTACGCGGCGCCGTGCCTTTGTTCGCGTATTTCGGGCGTTGCGCCCGCACTGTTTTTTACAGCTGAAGACGATCCGCTCTACGACGAGACGCTCGGTTATGCCGATCGCCTCAAGCAGGCAGGCGTCGGAGTTCGCCAGCACGTCCTTCCCGCCGGGACAGGCTGGCCATCGATTTATGGCGGGACGTCCGAAGAGACTTCCACCTGGCAGGACAGCATCAGCCGCGAGTTCGGAAGTTTCGTGAAGACCCTCAGCATTCAACCCATTGCATCGAAGACGAACTGATCATTTCCGGCCGTGAGGGCCGTAAGGAGAGTACCAATGACGTCCAGTAAGAAGCGCTGGGCCCTTGTGGGCGCCGGCTTGGGCCTTGCTGCGTCCGTTTCGGCCGCAGCCATCTTTTTCGAACTGCCGATGAGCGCGACCGCCACGGCCGCTTCCGCACCCGCACAGGCTCCCGCTGTGCCGGTCACGGTTGCCGTCGTCGCCAGCCGCGACGTCACCAACTGGGAACAATTCTCGGGCCGGCTTGAAGCCGTCGACCGCGTGCAGGTCCGCTCGCGGGTTGCCGGCGCCGTCCAGTCGGTTCACTTCCGCGAGGGTGCGCTGGTAAAGGCGGGCGATCTGCTCTTCACCATCGATCCCGCGCCATACCAGGCCGCCGTCTCGCAGGCGGAAGGGCAGGTGGCCTCTGCCGAAGCCAAGGTCAATCTT
This sequence comes from Rhizobium sp. Root1203, assembly GCF_001424945.1. Taxonomy (GTDB): domain Bacteria; phylum Pseudomonadota; class Alphaproteobacteria; order Rhizobiales; family Rhizobiaceae; genus Rhizobium. The sequence continues at coordinate 106,076 of NZ_LMCW01000068.1, read as the reverse complement.
TCGCAGATAGAGCTTGAGCGCGGCCGCAGGCTTTCCGAAAACAAGACCATTTCGCAAAGCGACATGGACCAGCGCCAGAATGCATTTACGGAAGCGCAGGCGGGTCTTCGCACTGCGCAGGCCGCCCTTCATTCTGCTCAGCTCGAACTCGGCTATACCGAAGTCCGCGCGCCGGTCGCCGGACGCGTCGGCAAGTTCGAGATCACGGTCGGCAACCTCGTCGCCGCAGGGTCAACCTCGCCGGCACTGACGACGCTCGTCTCCGTCGATCCGATCTACGCCAGCTTCAATGCCAGCGAGGAGATGGTCGCCAAGGCGCTTGCGCAGCTACCCGCTGGCGACGGCGCAGTGCCTGCCATCGAGCAGGTCCCCGTCGAGGTCGGCACGCTTGCCGATCAGGGTACGCCCATCAAGGGCAAGCTGCAGCTGATCGACAACCAGGTCGATGCCGCAAGCGGCACGATCGGCGTTCGCGCCGTGTTCGACAATCCGGGCGGCAAGCTTATCCCCGGCCAGTTCGTCCGCGTCCGCATGGGCCAGCCGAAGGCCGAGAACAAGGTCCTGATCAGCGAGCGCGCCATCGGCACCGACCAGGACAAGAAGTTCGTCTTCGTCGTCGATGCGGAAAACAAGGTGAGCTACCGGCCGGTCCAGCTCGGCATCGCTGCCGAAGGTGAGCGCGTTGTGGAAAGCGGCCTTGCGGTTGGCGACAGGATCGTCGTCAACGGCCTGCAGCGCATTCGTCCCGGTGCTGTCGTGGCGCCGCAGATGGAAGAGAAGGTCGCGACCGCTCAGTAAGCACAAGACCCCTCCCCAACCCCTCCCAACAAGGGGGAGGGGTTTAGCTGCCGCACCGTTCCAAAATCGGACAAGGCGGTGCCACGGATTTTCTCCCCCTTGTGGGGCGAAGGCCGGCAGCCAGAGAGGGCCTTTAGACATCATACTACCCCACCGGCGGCATTCCCAACCGCCGGAGAGGGCCGTTGCATCCAGTTTCATCCCGGAGAGGGCTTTGAAATGAACATCTCGAGATTCTTTGTCGACCGCCCGGTATTCGCCGGGGTTCTATCGGTCCTGATCGTGGTCGCCGGCCTCATCGGCCTGCGAGCGCTGCCGATTTCCGAGTATCCGGAAGTCGTCCCGCCGTCGATCGTCGTGCGCGCCACCTATCCCGGCGCCAACCCGAAGGTGATCGCCGAAACCGTCGCCACGCCGCTCGAAGAGCAGATCAACGGCGTCGAGGGCATGCTCTACATGTCCAGCCAGGCGACATCGGACGGCGTGATGACGCTGACCGTCACCTTCAAGCTCGGCACGGACCCTGACCAAGCGCAGCAGCTCGTCCAGAACCGCGTCTCGCAGGCTGAACCCCGCCTGCCGGAAGAAGTGAAGAGCATCGGCGTCACCACGGTCAAGAGTTCGCCTGATCTGATGATGGTCGTGAACCTGACCTCGCCTGACAACCGCTACGACATCACCTACCTGCGCAACTACGGCGTGTTGAACGTCAAGGACCGGCTTGCACGCATCCAGGGCGTCGGCCAGGTGCAGATCTTCGGTTCGGGCGATTATTCGATGCGCGTCTGGATCGATCCGCAGAAGGCGGCCGAGCATGGCCTTGCCGCCAGCGACATCACCAACGCCATCCGCCAGCAGAACGTTCAGGCCGCTGCCGGGACCATCGGGGCGTCGCCAAGCCTGCCCGGTATCGACGTCCAGCTGAACGTCAACGCGCAAGGCCGTCTGCAGACCCCAGAAGAGTTCGGCAACATCATCGTCAAGAGCGGCACGAACGGCGAGATCACCCGCCTGCGCGACGTCGCGCGCGTCGAGCTGGGTGCCGCCGATTACTCGCTACGCTCGCTGCTCGACAGCAAGGCGGCGGTCGCCATCCCGGTCTTCCAGGCTCCCGGCTCCAACGCCATCACCATCTCGGACGAGGTCGTCAAGACCATGAACGAGCTGCAGCTGGCAATGCCCGAGGGCGTGAAGTACGAGATCGTCTACGATACGACGAAGTTCGTGCGCGCGTCGATCGAGAAGGTCGTGGACACGCTGCTGGAGGCGATCGCACTCGTCGTCATCGTCGTCATTCTCTTCCTGCAGACATGGCGTGCGTCGATCATTCCGCTGATTGCGGTTCCTGTATCGATCATCGGTACGTTCGCAGTCATGTATGTCTTCGGCTTCTCGATCAACGCACTCAGCCTCTTCGGTCTCGTGCTTGCGATTGGTATCGTGGTGGACGATGCGATCGTCGTCGTCGAGAACGTCGAACGCAATATCGAAAACGGGCTCAGTCCACGCGAGGCGACCTATCGCGCCATGAAGGAAGTGTCCGGGCCGATCGTCGCGATCGCGCTGGTGCTGGTGGCGGTCTTCGTGCCGCTGGCCTTCATCACCGGCCTGTCGGGTCAGTTCTATCGCCAGTTCGCGCTGACGATCGCGATCTCGACCGTCATCTCGGCCATCAACTCGCTGACATTGTCCCCGGCACTGGCAGCCCTTCTGCTGAAGGACCACCATGCGCCGAAGGATTGGCTGACGCGGGGCATGGACTTCGTCTTCGGCTGGTTCTTCCGTGGCTTCAACCGTGCCTTCAGCGCCGGTTCGAACGCGTATGGCAGGGGCGTCGGCGGTCTGTTGTCGAGGAAGAGCATCGTCATGGTGATCTACCTCGCGCTGGCCGGAGCGACCTACGGCCTCTTCAACGCCGTGCCCGGCGGCTTCGTTCCGGCACAGGACAAGCAGTATCTGATCGGCTTCGCACAGCTGCCGGACGCCGCGAGCCTGGACCGCACCGAAGACGTCATCAAGCGCATGAGCGACATCGCCCTGCAGCAGCCCGGCGTCGAGCATGCGATTGCCTTCCCGGGTCTCTCGATCAACGGTTTCACCAACAGCTCGAACGCGGGTATCGTTTTCGTCAGCCTGAAGCCCTTCGAGGAGCGCAGGACACCCGATCTCTCGGGTGGGGCAATTGCCATGCAGCTGAACCAGAAGTTCGGTGCGATCCAGGATGCTTTCATCGCCATGTTCCCGCCGCCGCCCGTCCAGGGTCTCGGCACGACCGGCGGCTTCAAGCTGCAGCTCGAGGATCGGGCCGGTCTCGGCTACCAGGCGCTTGACGAGGCCAACAAGGCATTCCTTGCCAAGGCCTATCAGGCACCCGAACTGGCAGGGCTCTTCTCAAGCTACCAGATCAACGTGCCGCAGCTCTATGCGGACCTTGATCGCGCCAAGGCAGAACAGCTCGGCGTATCGGTGACCGACGTCTTCGAAACGCTGCAGATCTATCTCGGTTCGCTCTATGTCAACGACTTCAACGCCTTCGGCCGCACCTACAGCGTCCGCGTGCAGGCCGATGCCAAGTTCCGCGCCAGCGCGGACGATATCGGCCAGTTGAAGGTTCGTTCGGCGTCGGGCCAGATGATCCCGCTTTCGGCACTGCTGAAAGTCAACGCCACCACCGGGCCGGAGCGCACGAACCGCTACAACGGCTTCCTGGCCGCCGATATCAACGGCGGTCCGGCACCGGGCTTCTCGTCGGGCCAGGCGCAGGCAGCGATCGAGAGGATCGCCGACGAGACGCTGCCGAAGGGCATCGGCTACGAGTGGACGGATCTGACCTATCAGCAGATCCTTGCCGGAAGCTCGGGCCTGCTCGTCTTCCCGCTGGCGCTGCTGCTGGTCTATCTCGTGCTTGCCGCCCAGTATGAAAGCCTGACGCTGCCGCTGGCGATCATCATGATCGTGCCGATGGGTGTTCTGGCCGCCCTGACGGGCGTCTGGCTCACCGGTGGAGACAACAACATCTTCACGCAGATCGGCCTCATCGTCCTTGTCGGCCTCTCGGCGAAGAACGCGATCCTGATCGTGGAATTCGCCCGCGAGCTGGAGTTCGAGGGACGGACGCCCGTCAAGGCGGCGATCGAGGCAAGCCGGCTGCGCCTGCGTCCGATCCTGATGACCTCGATGGCCTTCATCATGGGCGTCGTGCCTCTGGTCACCTCGACCGGCGCCGGTGCCGAGATGCGCGCGGCCATGGGCGTCGCGGTGTTCTCGGGCATGATCGGCGTCACCTTCTTCGGCATCTTCATGACGCCGGTCTTTTACGTCCTGGTGCGCAAGCTGACGGGCAACCGTCCGCTGGTGCAGCACAAGGAGGAGCATCATGAAGAGGGTGGGGCAGAGGTGATACGACTGGCTGCCGAGTAGAGTCCATCGTCCAGACAACGCAGAAGGCGGGGCACTGCTCCGCCTTCACTCGCATGTGGAATACGCTAAGAGTCGGTCCGATCTAGTCACGAAGCTCTAAAGACCCTGCGTTTTTTCAGCTCGATAGCAAACAAAGGCCAGCTTGTTGCCATCGGGATCGCGGACATAGGCTCCGTAGAATCCATCTCCGTACTGGGGCCGAAATCCCGGTTCTCCCTCGGTCGTGCCGCCTTCTCGGAGGGCAATGGCATACAGCCGATCGATCTTTGCCGCATCGCCGACCAGAAAAGCCGTCATCGCGCCGTTACCAACGGTGGCAGCGTTTTTGTCAAAAGGGAAACCCGTGAAAAACCGCGGAACGCTTTCATCAGCGTCGTTGCCCCAAGAGGCAGATTGATCATCACGCCAACATTTGTCCAATCCCATCTCGGCAAACAGCGGATCGTAAAAGCGCACCGACCGCTCAAGGTCCTTTGTTCCAACCATCGTGTAGCCAATCATTGATCCTTCTCTCCCACTCGCTCGGTCTCCACCCGTTTCACACCAGCCTGTTCGCGGGCGTCGGCATCGTGCCCCGAAGTGACCATCGCAAAATCGAGCTTGCGCGACAAACACCTTGCTCTTCCGCCTTTTCTGTTTTCATGCGCCGATCCTCCAGCTAGTCTTGATTGACGTACATCGGGCGGAGGGAGTCGTTCGGGGTATCGGTTGATGGAGGCGTTCAATGCATATCGCGATCGTCGGCGCTGCCGGCATGATCGGACGCAAGTTGACGGCGCGGCTGGTGTCCGATGGCCAGCTTGCCGGGCGGCCGGTTTCCCGTCTTTCACTCGTCGACGTGATCGAACCCGCCGTGCCGCAAGGCTTCGGCGGCCGCGTCGATACGAGTGCTGCCGATATCTCGAGCCCCGGTCAGGCGGCGCGGATCGTCAAACCAAGGCCTGATGTGATTTTCCATCTTGCCGCTATCGTTTCGGGCGAGGCGGAGCTGGATTTCGAAAAGGGCTACGGCATCAACCTCGACGGGACGCGTCTGCTGTTCGAGGCAATCCGTCTTGCCCACCTTGAGGATGGTTACCGGCCGTGCGTGGTCTTCACGTCGTCCATCGCGGTCTTTGGTTCGCCATTCCCCGAGGTGATCCCGGACGATTTCAACCTGACCCCGCTGACGAGCTACGGCACGCAGAAGGCGATGGGCGAGCTCCTGCTCGCCGACTATACCCGCCGCGGGTTCATCGATGGTATCGGCATTCGACTGCCGACGATCTGCATCCGCCCCGGCAAGCCGAACAAAGCCGCGTCCGGCTTCTTCTCGGGCATACTGCGCGAACCGCTTGCCGGGCAGCCGGCGATCCTGCCGGTGCCGGATACGGTCCGGCACTGGCACGCTTCGCCCCGCTCTGCCGTCGGCTTCCTGATCCATGCCGCCGGCATCGATCTCGAGCCGCTCGGCTCGCGGCGAAATCTGACGATGCCTGGAGTCAGTGCCACGGTGGCGGAACAGATCGAGGCGCTGCGCCGCATTGCCGGCGACGATGCCGTCAGGCTGATCCGCCACGAGCCCGACCAACTGGTCATGAATATCGTCGCGGGGTGGCCGCAGGCATTCGATGCGCGGCGAGCGAAGGAACTGGGGTTCGTCGCCGATGCGTCGTTTGACGATATCATCCGGACGCATATCGAAGACGAAATGGAAGGCAATCTCTGATGAGCGACATGGTACACCGCATCGCGTTTCTGGGCACCGGGCTGATGGGAGCGCCGATGACCCGTCGGCTGCTGCATGCCGGGTTCGCCGTCACGGTGTGGAATCGCGACAGGACCAAGGCCGAGGCGCTTCTTGAGGATGGAGCGATCGTCGCGGATACGGCCGCAGAGGCGGTGAAGGGAGCGTCCGTCGTGTTCCTCATGCTGAGCGACGGCAATGCTGTGGGGGATGTCCTGTTTTCGCAAGGTGTCGCTCCGGCCCTTGAAGCGGGAGCCGTGGTGATCGATTCGAGTTCGATCGCACCGGAAGCTGCGCGCGAGCATGCAGCAAGGCTGGCGAAACTCGGCATCCGGCATCTGGATGCGCCGGTCTCAGGCGGTGTCGTCGGGGCGGCGGCCGGAACGCTCGCGATCATGGCTGGCGGGGAAGCGGCTGTTGTCGAGGAGCTGACAGACGTCTTCGTGCCGCTCGGTCGCGTCACTCATGTCGGGCCTAGCGGCAGCGGTCAACTTGCCAAGCTGGGAAATCAGCAGATCGTCGCCGTGACGATCGGTGCCATAGCCGAAGCCATGATGCTGGTCGAGGCAGGCGGAGGCTCGCGAGAGGCATTTCGCCGGGCAATTCGCGGTGGTTTCGCAGAGAGCCGGATTCTCGACATTCACGGCCAGCGGATGGTTGAACGCAACTTCGGTCATGCAGGTCCATCGAAACTGCAGTTGAAAGACCTGAACAACATTCTCGCCGAAGCCCAACGACTATCGTTGAGCTTGCCGCTCACCGAAGACGTTCGCGCGGAATTTGCCGCCTTCGTCGAAGGCGGCGGAGCGGAGATTGATCACAGCGGATTGCTGCTGCATCTTGAAGAGAAGAACGGCCGATCGCGAAAGCAGACGTGAGCGGCTGACGATCCAGCGAGGCTGTGGATCGGATAATCAGAAATGATGATGAGGCACGGCACAATCATTGATGGATTTTTGGAGGGTTGTCACTAAACTCTCGCGGAACGATTGGTCGGCGTGTATCGAACGCTTCCTCCAGGCATGTGGAGGTCTGTTGCTTTGAAGCTGCATGAGGCTTAGACGGCTTTGGTCCCTAACGATTCCACACGATCCGAGCGGGAATTCCAGGATCTGTTGCGGCGTCTTGAGCTTGCGCTCGACGCTTCGCAAATCGGTGTGTGGCAACACGATCTGGAGAAACACGAAATCTCGTGGGACGGGCAGATGCACCGCCTCTACCAAACCGGACGCAAGAGCGGGCTTGTTGCAACGTCGGTCTGGACCAATGCCATTCACCCCGACGACCGCGAGCGTGCCGAGCGCGAGTTCGACGATGCCGTAGCCAGTCGCGGCCAATACAACTCCGAGTTCCGCATCGTTTGGCCCGACGGCGATGTTCGATATATCCGGTCGCGCGCGCATTTCTATGTCAGCGAGGAGGGAGCGCCTTCCTTCATCGGTGCAGAATGGGATGTGACGGCCGATGTCCGTCTCAATGCCGAGGCGGCACGCCAGAGAGCCGTGGCCGAGGCGCGTGCACTCGCACTGGAGCAGAGTGCCGCCCGTATCGAGTACGCCGCCGAGCACGACTATCTGACCGGCCTGCCGAACCGGCGGCTTTTCGACAAGCGGCTGGCGCAGCTAGCCGAGGATCCGACGGTGTCGACGCTCGCCGTGCTGCACCTCGATCTCGATGAGTTCAAGCAGATCAACGACGGATATGGTCATTCGGCCGGCGACGCCGTGCTGCGCGCGGCCGCCCTGCGGATCGAGGCGGGACTTCCAAAAGGCAGCATCGCGGCCCGCATCGGAGGCGACGAATTCGTCATCATCCTGGTCAATTTCACCGGCGTGGATGTGCTGCAGCAGATCGCGCGCGACGTGCAGCGGCGCCTGCGCAAGAAAATCCGCTTCGGCGCCGACCTGCTGCAGTCCGGGGCATCCATCGGGATTTCCTGGTCCGCGGACCGAAGCGACGCCAATCTGCTGGCCGAATCCGATATCGCGCTCTATCACGCCAAGGCCGCCGGACGCGATCGCATACAGTTCTTCACGCAACAGCTGAAGGACGAGTTGATGGCCAAACGCCAGATTGGCGAAGAGCTGAAGCTTGCGCTGGAGGGCGGAGAGTTTGTTCCGTTCTATCAGGTGCAGCTCGATGCCCGTACGCGCGCGATCGTCGGCCTGGAGGCGCTTGTTCGATGGCAGCATGCTGAACGGGGCCTCCTCGTGCCTGGCGATTTCCTGAAGGTCGCGGACGAGTACGGTCTCTCGGCCGATATCGATGCTGCGATCCTGAGGCGGGTCCTCAAGGACCGACGCGATTGGGAAGGTCGCGGCGTGCCGGTGCCGCGGATCGCCGTCAATATCTCCGGCCAGCGGCTTTACGACCCTCACCTCATGGAGGATCTGCTGAGCCTCGATATACCGCAGAGCGCCATTGTCTTCGAACTCATCGAGACGATCTTTCTCGACGATTGCGACGACGAAATGCTTCAGAGCGTCGAGCAGATCAAGCAGATGGGGATCGAGATCGAGATCGACGATTTCGGCTCGGGCCATGCCTCCCTGATCGGGCTTGTGCGGTTGCGGCCGACGCGGCTCAAGATCGACCGGCAGCTTGTCGACGAGATCGACACCTCCGACGAGCAACGCCGGGTCGTCAAGTCGATCATCGAAATTGCCAAGGCCCTGGGTGTCAGCGTCATTGCCGAAGGAGTCGAAACCGAGGGTCATGCCACGACGCTTGCCAAGCTCGGTTGCGAAACCCTGCAGGGCTTTGCCCTCGGGCGTCCGGTGCCTGCATCGGAGATCGATGGAATATTCGTCTCACCGGTTGCCGGTTAGCCTGCGGCGAGCCGCTATGCAGCCGCGTTTACTTTCCGCTCTTCTTGCCGACCGCGAAGTAGCTGAAACCATGCCTGACGACTTCCGCGATCGGATAGATATTACGCAAGTCGACGAGGATCGGCTTTCGTACCAGCTTCTTCAGGCGTTTGAAATCAAGCGCGCGGAACTCGTCCCACTCGGTGACCAGCACGACGGCGTCGGCGCCTTCGGCAATCTCATAGGGATCCTTGCCGTAGGTGACAGGTCCCAGCACGTCCTTCGCATCATCCATGCCCTCGGGATCGTAGACATGGACGGCAGCCCCGCCGTCGAGCAGCGCCTGGATGATGGTGATCGACGGGGCGTCGCGCATGTCGTCGGTGTTCGGCTTGAAGGTCAGGCCGAGGATGGCGATCTTCTTGCCACGCACGGTGCCGCCGCAGGCGGCGATGACCTTGCGGCCCATGGCGCGCTTGCGGTTGTCGTTGATCGCCACGGTCGTCTCGATCAGGCGGACCGGGCTATCGAAATCCTGCGCGGTCTTGACGAGCGCCAGCGTGTCCTTCGGAAAGCAGGAGCCGCCATAGCCCGGGCCGGCATGCAGGAACTTGTCGCCGATGCGCTTGTCCATGCCGATGCCCTTGGCGACCTTCTGTACGTCGGCGCCGATCTGCTCGCAGAGGTCGGCGATCTCGTTGATGAAGGTGATCTTCATGGCGAGGAAGGCATTGGCGGCGTATTTGATCAGTTCCGATGTGCGGCGCTCGCAGAAATAGAGAGGCGCCTCGTTCAGATAGAGCGGACGATAGACCTCCCGCATGATCTCGACGGCACGCGCCTCCTCGGTGCCGAGGACAATGCGGTCGGGTCGTTTGAAGTCGGTGATCGCAGCACCTTCACGCAGGAATTCCGGATTGGAGACGACCTCGATATCCTTGTCGGGGAACTCCTCGCGGAAGATGCGTTCGAGTTCGTCGCCGGTGCCGACGGGAACCGTGGACTTGGTGACAACCACGGTAAAGCCGCTTACCGCTGCGGCAATTTCGCGAGCTGCCGCATAGACATAGGTCAGATCCGCATGGCCGTCGCCACGGCGCGACGGCGTGCCGACGGCGATGAACACCACGTCGGCCGCGGCGACCGGCGCCGCGAGATCCTTCGAGAAATCAAGCCGCCCGGCGCTTCTGTTGTGGGCGATGATCGTCTTCAGGCCAGGTTCGAAGATCGGCACTTCGCCGGCTTCGAGCGCATCGATCTTGGCGGCCGACTTGTCGACACAGGTCACATGGTGGCCGAAATCGGCGAGGCATGCACCGGAGACAAGGCCGACATAGCCCGAGCCAATCATCACAATACGCATGGAGTTATCCCTGGGACAGCGATCGCGGCCCGCCGAACGGCGGGATCACTATGGTGTTACAGGCCTAACTTTATAAGTTCAAGACAAAGGCGCTCAGTTGCGTCCGAACTCGTCGACGATGCGAATGATGTCGTCTTCGCCGAGGTAGGAGCCGGTCTGGACTTCGATCAGTTCGAGCAGGATCTTGCCGGGGTTGGCCAGCCGGTGAACCTCGCCGAGCGGGATATAGACCGATTCGTTTTCGCGTAGCATCTGGACGGTTTCGCCGATCGTCACCTCCGCGGTTCCCCTGACGACAATCCAGTGCTCCGAGCGGTGATGGTGCTTCTGCAGGGAGAGTTTCTTGCCCGGGGTCACGAAGATCCGCTTCACCTGGAAGCGGTCACCGTTGAGGATGGAGGTATAGCCGCCCCACGGGCGGTAGGAGGTGGGGTGTGTCTCCGTCAGCCTCGAGGTGGCCGGCATCGAGGCGAGCATCTTGACGATGGCACCGACCTCCTGGCTGTCCTGCAGCCGACCCACGTAGACTGCGTCCTCGCTGGCGACGACGGCGACGTCCTCCATCCCCTGCACCGCAAGGTGAACGCCGTGCGTCATGACAAGCGAATTCTTCGTGTTGACGAGGGTCGTGTTGGCGGCTGCGACATTGCCCTGGGGGTCGCGGCTGCCGCTCTTCCAGACGGAGTCCCAGCTGCCGAGGTCAGACCACTTGAACGGCGAGGGAACGACGGCAGCGTTGCTGGTCTTCTCCATGATCGCATAGTCGATGGAAATGTTGGGACTTTCCGCAAATGCGGCTTTGTCAAGCCGGATGAAGTCGAGGTCCGTTGCGCTTAGGCGGACCGCTTCGCTTGCTGCCTTGAGGACGGCGGGCGCGTAGCTGACCATTTCGCCGAGGAGGCGCGAGGCGGTGAACATGAACATGCCCGAGTTCCAGTAGAACCCTCCGGCCGCCAGCATTTCTTCCGCGGTGGCAAGCGGGGGCTTCTCGATGAACCGTTTGACCGTCTGCGCTCCGCTCGGCAGCGTTTCGCCGCCTTCGATGTAGCCGTAGCCGGTTGCGGGCTCGGTCGGCTTGATGCCGAACGTGACCAGCTTGCCATCCGCGGCGGCGGCAGCGGCAGTCCGCACGGCGTCGAAATAGGAGCCGTCCGCGACGATTTCGTAGTCGGAACCCAGCACGTGCATGATCGTGTCTTCGCCGAAACGATCGCGCACCAGCGTGGCGGCAGCAGCGACCGCGGCAGCGGTGTTGCGCGCCATCGGTTCGAGAAGGATCGCCGAGAGAGCCAGGTCGAGCTCACGTGCCTGCTCGGCCACGAGGAAGCGGAATTCCTCGTTGGTCAGCACGACGGGTGCCGCATAGAGCGCCGGGTCGGAGACCCGCTCCAGCGTTTCCTGGAAGAGCGTTCGGTCGCCAATGAAGCGGATGAACTGCTTCGGCGCTGCTGCGCGTGACAACGGCCAGAGTCGCGTGCCCTTGCCACCTGCCATAATCACTGGGACGATCTTTTGCGTCATGTGTGCGTGTCCTTGAATGGTTTTATGCCGTCAATCGGTTTGCGTCGGCCCACTGGCGGATGCGGCCGAGCCCGGCGGCCAGCAAATCGGCCGCCTCCGTCTCGGTCTGTGCTTCGACGTAGCAGCGCATCTCCGGGGCGTTTCCGGAGGGGCGGAAATGGACGATCCTCCGATCGCGGAGCGTCACCCGCAGCCCGTCGATGTCGCTGACGCCGCCGACTTCGCCTATCGGCTGCAGAAACGCGGCAAGATTGTCGAACCCTGCGCGCAGATGGGCCATCAGACGAGCACTTGTTTCGACGGGGAAGTTCTCGATCCTGTCGGCTGCCGCAAAAGGCAGGCGGCAGGCCGAAGCGACCGCCGACAGCGGCTGTCTGCTCGACGCTGCGAGCGACAGGGTCGCGAGGATCGGCAAAAAGCAATCGCGGGTCGGGAGTGCGCGCAGGTTCCGACCGTTGACGGAAAAAATGCTGGCCGTCAGCACGCCGCCATTCGCCTCGAAGCCGGCAACGCCATTGCGGCCGGCAGCGGACGCCTCCTGCATGCCCGATATGACGAAGGGAGAGCCGACACGGGTCCGGATTACAGTGAAGTCTCCGGCCGTCTCGATGCCGGAATTCGACGTGACCGGCGTCACGACGAATTTCGCACCGAGAAAGTTGGCGGCGATGAGCCCCAGCACGTCGCCGCGCAGCGGCAGGCCGGTCTCATCGGTAACAAGGGGGCGATCTCCGTCGCCATCGGCAGAAACGATCGCGTCGAGGCCGTATTCCTCGGCCGCCGCCTTGAGGAGCGATATCGTTTCCTCGGAGACAGCCTCGGTATCGACCGGGATGAAGTTTTCCGAACGGGCGAAGGAAATGACGTTGGCGCCGAAGTGCGCGAGCAGATCCACCAGCAGATCTCGCGCCACGGTGCTGTGCTGGTAGACGCCGACTTTGAGCCCGGCGAGCGCTCCCTTGTCCAGCAATTGCGCGTTGCGATCCGAAAAGAGCGCGAGGCATTGCGCGGACCGATCCTCGGCGTGGCCGTTGCGCGGCGTGAAGACGAAACCGGAGCGGTCCAGAGCCGCGGCAGCGGCAGTAATTGCGGCTTCGTCGTGCTTGTCTATTTCGCCATCGGGCCGATAGAATTTGATGCCGTTCCTGTCGGCGGGAATATGCGAGCCCGTGACCATCAGGCAGGCGGCGTTTTCCTGCTGGCCGTACAGAGCCAGCGCCGGTGTCGGCGGCGTCCCGCAGTCGACAACGAAGAAACCCAGTTCGCTCAACGCGTCGACGCAGTTGACGGCAATCTGCGGGCTTGAATCGCGAAAGTCGCGACCGATCAGTATCGTGTCGCCGGAATTGGCCCGGCCGCTGTCCAGGAGATAGCGGCCGAAGGCAGTCGCATAGAGCGCAGAGGCACGGCCCTTCAGGTCCTCAGAAAGGCCGCGAAGCCCGCTTGTCCCAAATTTCATCCTGAATAAGCCCTCGTATGCGCTTGAATTCGTCAGTGTTTTGAAAGCAATCTGCACAAAGTTTCTAAATTTTGACGGCTGACGACCAATAAAATGTCTGCCAATTCCCTTTTCGAAGCAAGTCGAAAGCTCGTACAGCGGGGCGCCGGTGGAGGCAATTGCATGAATGAACAGACCATAGCGCTGGAAGAGAGCTGGAGGAGCGCGCTCGCAGCGGAGTTCGAAAATCCTTACATGCAGACGCTCAAGGCATTTCTGACGGCGCAGAAGGCGAGCGGCAAAAGGATATTTCCCAAGGGGTCGGAGTATTTTCGCGCCCTGAACCTGACGCCGCTTGCGGACGTCAAGGTGGTCATTCTCGGACAGGATCCCTACCACGGGCCGGGGCAGGCGCACGGTCTTTGCTTCAGCGTGCGTCCCGGCGTCCGGATTCCGCCCTCGCTGGTCAATATCTACAAGGAGATGCAAGCCGATCTCGGCATCCCGCCCGCTCGCCACGGATTTCTGGAACACTGGGCCGGGCAGGGCGTTCTGCTGCTCAACAGCGTCCTGACCGTGGAAGAGGCGCAGGCTGCGTCGCATCAGGGAAAGGGATGGGAGACATTCACCGATGCCGTTATCCGCAGGGTGAACGAAGAATGCGAGGCCGTGGTGTTCATGCTGTGGGGCGCCTATGCACAACGCAAAGCAGCTTTTGTGGATACCTCGCGCCATCTCGTTCTGAAGGCCGCCCATCCGTCGCCGCTTTCCGCACACAACGGATTTCTCGGTTGCCGTCACTTTTCGCAGGCGAATGCTTACCTGATGTCCCATGGCCGTCCGCCGATCGATTGGCAACTGCCGGCCGATCCCCAGGCGGAATGAAAATCTTCTGAACGATGCCGATGCATCGTTTACTAAAAGGAGACAATGCGTTCTGGCCGATGGGGCTATTCCAATTGGCGGTTAAGGCTCATCTATGACCCATCGAAAGCCCGCGAGGCGGGTCAGAAAGGGGTCTCACATGATCGATCAAATCAAGGGTCTGCACCACGTCACGTCGATGGCTGGGGACGCCCGCACAAACAATCAGTTCTTCACCAATGCGCTCGGTCTTCGGCGTGTCAAGAAGACCGTCAATTTCGATGCACCCGACGTCTATCACCTCTACTACGGAGACGAGACCGGTGCGCCGGGAACGATCATGACCTATTTTCCGTTCCCCCAGATGGCACAGGGCCGTCCGGGCACGGGAGAGGTCGGAACGACGGTGTTCTCGATCCCCGAAGGATCGATCGGCTTCTGGAGCGATCGTCTCGCCAAGCTGAATGCAGGCGGTCTGAAGACCGATGAAACCTTCGGCGAGAAACGCCTGAACTTTGCCGGTCCGGACGGCGACGGCTTTGCGCTGGTCGAAGTCAAGGATGACAGCCGCCTGCCGTGGACGCATGGCGGCATCGGCGAGGATCATGCAATCCGCGGGTTCCACTCTGTCGCCATGCGCCTGCGCGACGACGGGGCGACGTCCGAGCTTTTGAAGTTCATGGGCTATGAACTGCAGGAGGAGCGTGACGGCGTAAAGCGGCTGATCATCCCAGGCGGCAACGGCGCGCATCTCGTGGACCTGGAGACGATGCCGAACATTTCGCGGGCGTTGCCCGGTGCCGGCTCCGTCCATCACGTCGCCTTTGCGGTCGAAAACCGCGAAAAGCAGCTCGAGGTCCGGAAGGCACTGATGGACAAGGGTTACCAGGTCACCCCCGTCATCGATCGCGACTATTTCTGGGCGATCTATTTCCGTACGCCGGGCGGCGTGCTGTTCGAGGTCGCCACCAACGAGCCCGGTTTCAACAGGGACGAGGATACGGCGCATCTCGGAGAAGCGTTGAAGTTGCCGGAGCAGCACCAGCATTTGCGCGCGTTGATCGAACAGCATCTGCAGCCGCTCGAAGGCTAAGACGGGGAGATTGTCATGACTGATAACAGCTACGTGCACCGGCTGCATGCCGGTGCACCGGGAAAGCCGATACTATTTGCCTTGCATGGCACGGGCGGCGATGAAAACCAGTTCTTCGATTTCGCAAGACGACTGCTGCCGGACGCGACGATCGTCTCGCCGCGCGGCGATGTCTTCGAATTCGGGGCGGCACGCTTCTTCAAGCGAACGGGCGAGGGGGTCTACGACATGGTCGATCTTGGGCGTGCGACCGGCAAGATGGCCGGTTTCGTCGAGAACCTCGCCGCGGAGCATCGCGCGTCCGCGATACTGGGACTTGGCTTTTCGAACGGTGCCAACATCCTTGCCAATGTGCTGATCGAAAAAGGGCTGTTCGACGCTTCGGCGTTGATGCATCCGCTAATTCCCTTTCGGCCCAAGGCAAATCCTGCGCTCGCCAATCGAAAGGTGCTGATCACCGCCGGCGAGCGCGACCCGATAAGCCCCCCGGGAGTAACGCGGGCTCTGGCCGACTATTTCGAAAGCCAGAAGGCTTCGGTCGTGACGGAGTGGCACAGCGGCGGCCACGACATACGGCCGAACGAAATCGATGCGGTCGGCGTTCTTTTCGAGCCCTACCGCTAAGACGACGTCGTGCGCCGGACAGCCTTCGAAGGCTGTCCGTGTGCCCGGCAGCCTGCTCCGGGCTGGAGCCAAGACAGATATTCGTATCTCGCTCAACCGTGCCGCAACTTACTTTCAATTCACGTTGCGAGACTGTGGATGCTCGCCCGGCCCAGAAACGTCGCGAGCGAATTCTTCCGACTGCCGTCCGGTTCATGTTGTCTTAAGTAATTGTCTTGAGATTGGAGTTTCGTTGTTCCATGATGATTCTGTTGCGAAGACTTCCCGTCTCGCACCTCATGACGATCGATGCAGATCGCTTCAGCCATGAACATGTTTCTTCGTTCTGTTGTGCCTAGCGGCCGATTTAATATTCTCTAATATGCCGCCTGTGCGCACTTGCGGTGGACCTGATTGGGAAGGTTGCATGAATTCGGAGTTTGCCGTTCGCCCGATACGGCCCGGTGAGTTGGAGCTAGTGCTCGAATGGGCGCGTCAGGAGGGATGGAATCCGGGCCTGGACGATTCACTTGCCTTCTACGACGCCGATCCTTCGGGCTTTTTCGTCGGCGCACTTGGCGAGGTGCCGGTCGGGTCCATTTCCGTCGTCAAATACGGGGACGCATTTGCCTTCCTCGGCCTCTACATGGTTCACCCCGATTTTCGCGGCAAGGGATATGGCAAGGCGATCTGGGATGCCGGTATCGCTTCCGCCGAAGGGCGCAGCATCGGTCTCGACGGCGTCCCTGCGCAGCAGGACAACTACCGAAAGGTTGGCTTCGAAGAGGCTTACAAGACGGTTCGCTACGGCGGCGTGATTTCGTCGGTGCCGCAATCGACGCTGATCGCGCATTCGGTATCCGACAAGGTCGACGGGCTGCTGCGCTATGACGCGACCGTCTTTCCCGCTCCGCGACCGGCCTTCGTGGCCTCCTGGTGTTCCGCGCGCAAGCACCGCCGCACCGCTGTCGTGCGCAAGAACGGCAAAATTCGCGGTTACGGGACAATCCGCCGTTGTTACGAAGGTTACAAAATTGGCCCGCTCTTTGCGGCGGATGCCGACAGCGCCGCAGCGCTGCTCGCGGAGCTGGCGCCGGAGGCCAAGGGTGCCCAGGTGTTCATCGACATCCCAAGCGAGAACAAGGAAGCCGTCGCTCTGGCTTCAGGCATGGGGCTGGAGCCTGTTTTCGAAACGGCCCGCATGTATCGTGGGACAGCGCCATCGATGCCGCTAAAGAGCGTTTTCGGTGTGACGACGCTGGAACTCGGCTAATCCATGGCGGATGCCGGCGAAGTCGGCACGGCGCTCTTCGGCCGGCCTCTTTCGGCAATGGCGATGCCGCCGAGTGCCAGAACGAGCGCTATGATATGAAATGTCTGGAGTTGTTCGCCGAGCAGGGCAACCGAAAGCAGCGTGCCGAAAACAGGTACGAGGTTGATGAATAGCCCGGCCCTGTTGGCACCAATCGATTCCACGCCCTTGATGTAAAGGACCTGCGCCAGCAGGGAGGCGAAGATTGCCGTGTAGACGGCGATGAGCCAGCCTCGTTGATCGGGCATCCGAGCCGCGCCTTGCGAACTCTCCCAGACCAGCAGCGGAATCGCCGACAGCATGGCGCCGAGCGAGGGCACGGCCATCAGCGTTCGCCAATCGAGCGGCGGCTTCCAGCGCAGGAAAATCGTGTAAACTGAATAGGCAGCGACGGCGATCAGCATCAGGCCGTCGCCGCGATTGAGGCCGAGCTGCAGCAGGGTCGCGAGGTCGCCGTGGGCGGCTGTCAGTGCGACGCCGAAAAGCGTGAGCGCGAAACCGGCAATCTGGGCGAACGAAATGCCGGTACGAAAGAAGACGAAATTGAGCAGGAAGATCAGCATTGGAATGCCGGCCTGCTCGATTGCGACATTGATCGCCGTCGTATACTTTACCGCGGAGTAGAGCATGGCATTGAAGAGCGTGTAGCCAATAATGCCGTAAAAGAAGAGCAGGGGCAGGTTTTTCCGGACGACCGGCCAATCGCGCTTCAGTTGCGGGACGGACAGTGCGGCAATGATGGCCGTTGCCAGAAACCAGCGCAGAGAGGTCAGCATCATCGGGCTGATATGTCCGAGGGCAAGTTTTCCGGCGACTGCGTTGCCGCCCCAGCAAAGCGCTGCGACGACGAGACAAATATAGGCGGTAAACTGCACGGCCGATTCTTTCCTACGTGCGCGGGAAGGGCGCAAGACCTCTTCATATGATCGGGCAAATAGCCAGTGCCAAGCTGATTTGTCACGTAAAAAGCCGATTCAGGCGGCAATACAGGGTCGCTTTCCCAAAAACAAAGTTTTATAGATGCGCGGGTTTGAGCAGGGTGCGGTAGATCCGCCTTTAACAGGAAGACGTGAATGACGAACGTAGTCGTGGTCGGTTCGCAATGGGGTGATGAAGGCAAGGGCAAGATTGTCGACTGGCTTTCAGAACGTGCCGATGTGATCGTGCGCTATCAGGGCGGGCACAATGCCGGCCATACGCTGGTGATCGACGGAGTGAGCTACAAGCTTGCACTTCTGCCTTCCGGCCTCGTGCGCGGCAAGCTCAGCGTCATCGGCAACGGCGTCGTCGTCGACCCGCATCATTTCGTGGCCGAAGTCGAGAAGCTGCGCGGCCAGGGCGTTACCGTGACGCCGGACGTGTTGCGTATTGCTGAGAACGCGCCGCTCATCCTCTCCCTGCACCGTGACCTCGACGCGCTCCGCGAAGATGCCGCGTCCAACAGCGGCACTAAAATCGGCACAACGCGCCGCGGCATCGGCCCTGCCTACGAGGACAAGGTCGGACGTCGCGCGATTCGCGTCATCGACCTTGCCGAGCCGGACACGCTGCGCATGAAGATCGAGCGTCTGCTGACGCACCACAACGCGCTGCGCCGCGGCATGGGCCTCGAGGAGATTTCAGGCGATGCGCTGGAAGCAGAACTGCTTGCCGTGGCCGACCAGATCCTGCCCTACATCGACCACGTCTGGCGCCTGCTTGACGAACAGCGCAAGGCCGGCGCGCGCATTCTGTTCGAGGGTGCCCAGGGCGCGCTTCTCGACAACGACCACGGCACCTATCCTTTCGTGACGTCGTCGAACACGGTTGCCGGACAGGCGGCCGCGGGCTCCGGTCTCGGGCCGACGGCAATCGGATATGTTCTCGGCATCACCAAGGCCTACACGACGCGCGTCGGAGAAGGTCCGTTCCCCTGCGAGCTGAACGACGCGGTCGGGAAGCACCTTTCGACCGTCGGGCGCGAAGTCGGGGTCAACACCGGCCGCCCGCGTCGTTGCGGCTGGTTCGATTCCGTTCTCGTGCGGCAGACCGTGCGCACCTCGGGCATCACCGGCATCGCACTGACCAAGCTCGACGTTCTTGACGGCCTGGACGAGCTTAAGATTTGCGTCGGCTATCGCCTCGACGGCGAGGAGATCGACTATCTGCCGGCGAGCCAGGGTGCGCAGGCACGCGTGGAACCCATCTACATCACGCTTGAAGGCTGGAAGGAATCGACAGTTGGCGCGCGCAGCTGGGCCGATCTGCCGGCGCAGGCGATCAAGTATGTGCGCCAGGTCGAGGAGTTGATCGGGGCACCCGTCGCTCTCCTGTCTACAAGTCCTGAGCGAGACGACACGATACTTGTGACCGATCCGTTTGAGGACTAAGGTCGGGGGTCATTATTTGTGTGGTTCGGCTGCCGAACCACACTCTTAGAGAAAGTACTAATGGCGGATTTTATCGCAGTTATCCGGCGGGCGGTTGACGGCCTGACCGACAACACTCCCGAGATGCGGGTGAAGGTCTACGAGCGTGCTCGCGGTGCTGTTCAGCGGCAGCTCGAGAATATGAAACCGCGTCCGCCGGAAGCGATGCTGCAACGGCAGCTTGAAAAGCTTGAAGCCGCAATTCGCGAAGTCGAGTCCGAGCATGCCCTGGCGCTGCCGTCCGCGGACGGGGCGCCGATCGAGGAGGCCGCCGCCGATACGGCGTCTGAGGCCCACGATGTGGCCGAGCAGCAATCTGCAGCCGCTGAGCCTTTGGCGGTCGAGAGCACGGTGGAAGAGCCGGCCCACGAACCGCAGGCCCACGAGGAGCCGGTAGCGGCTGAGGCGGCCCAAGTCGAACCAGCTGTCTACGAGGAGCCTGAGCCATACCAGGAGCCCGCGGCCTACCAGGAGCCTGACCAGGATCAGGAGCCGACGCCCTATCACGATGTGCAGGCAGAAGCTCCGGCGGAGCCTCCGGCGCAGCAGGACGAGCCATGGACGGCGCCTGAGCCTGTGGCACACGTCGATCCCGAGCCGGTCGCGCCATGGCAGGTGCCGCACCACGACGAGGCTCCACGCGACGAGCGTCTCCACGACCTGTCTCCGGAGCCTGTGGCCGAACCCTATTTCGAGCCGGTTGAAGCCGCCGAGGAACCGGTGGAAAAAGCCCAGCCTGTTGCCCAGCCGGTGGCGCGCGATTTCGACCTCAGCAATCGTCTCGTCGAGCCTGTCTATGCATTCGAGCAGGCGCCGAAGGAGTTTGTCGAGCATAGTCGCGACGAGCCGCTGCATGCAGATGGTGCCGGCCATTTCGACCCGGTTTGGTCGGAGCCGGCCGAAACAGTGCCCGAGCCCGCCAGCAAGATTGCGGCGACGGACTGGGCCCTCGAGGAGTTGCGGCAGTTCTCCGAAACGGAGCAGGCTGCACCTGCAAACGATGCGGCGCGCGCATTCGAAGACGTGATTTCCGGGATCGAGAATCCGCCGGAGCCTGCGAAGATGCCCGCCGCCAACGAAGGCTTCTCGTGGGAGGCCGCGGCGTTCGACGATCTGCCTCCGATTGATAGCGAGAGGAAGGTTTCGGTCCACGCACGTTTCGACGACAGTGACCTGTTCTCCGAGGTCCATGGCACGCCGAGCCCGAAGGCTGAGCTCGCAGCAGCCGCCAGCAACGATGCCTGGCAAGAGGCGACGCAGCTGCGGGGATACGACAATCGCGGCGTTGTCGCGGAAGACGACGACGGGTCGTCCGCCGATGTCGACAGCGCTATCGCATCCAAGTTCCAGGGCAAGAATTTCCGCATGGAACCGAAGCGTCGTCGCTTCGGCCTCGGTTCGATTTTCGGCGTCCTACTTGCGCTGGGCGTCGTTGGCGGTGGCGCGTATGCGGCATGGACAAACCAGGGTGCGTTGGTCGACATGGTCAAGGGCCTCGTCAGCGCTGCTCCGTCCCAGACCGCCAAGACCGAACCGCAAGCACCGGCAAAGTCCGATCCGGCTGCGTCGCAGGCCGGTGACCCGGCAAATGCAACAAAGCCTGCCGAGGGTCAGAAGGAAGTGGCATCCCTGAACGACGGCTCCGCCGCAAACAGCAAGTTCACCCAGCGGCTGCTTGCCGATGGCTCGGAAGTCGATAACGGCCCGGCTGTCGTTGCAAATGCCCAGACCGCCGAAGGAAAATCGGTTGCCGAGCAGAACGTCGCGTCGGACGCGGCGCCTACTGCGACGACGCCCGCCACAGCGCCGGCTGCCGCTACAGCGCCGGACACGGTGGCGCCTGGGACGGCCACGCCGGCCGCGACACCGGTCGGCTCCAGCGAAAAGCTGTTCCTCTATGAAGAACGCATCGGACAGAGTTCACCGACGGCGATCCAGGGTTCGGTTGTCTGGAGCCTACAGCATGAGGCAGGGCCGGACGGAAAGCAGCAGGCCGTGGTTCAGGGTATGGTCACGGTTCCCGAGCGCAACCTGACGGCTCAGCTTAACTTCAAGCGGAACTCGGACCCGTCATTGCCGGCAAGCCACATCGTCGAGGTCGTATTCTCACTGCCCCCGAATTTCGAGGGTGGTGCGATCGACAGCGTTCAGCGCATTTCGATGAAGCGAACCGAGCAGGACCGTGGCGATGCATTGATCGCGGTTCCGGCGAAGATTACCGACGACTTCCACATGATCGCTCTCAACGACTATCCGGATGCCCGCAAGGCCAATCTGGACCTTCTTGCAACCCGCGACTGGATCGACGTTCCGATTACCTACCGCAATGGACGCCGGGCGCTGCTGACCATGCAGAAGGGAACGACAGGCGGGGAGGCGTTCGCCGCCGCGATCAAGGAATGGGCCGCTTCCGGCGACGTTTCGACGAGCCAGTAGGCCGTTCAAACAGCAAGCAAAAGTGGCGGGTCCGAGGACCCGCCACTGGCTGTCGCGAATATTCGTTGGTGTACCAATCCGTGCTCACCTAAATCGCTCTACAAGGGGTCCGATTGCTCCAAGAAACCCTTCCGGCGAGACCGGATGGCCGCCGATCTCCCATGCATTTTGAAACTCGGCAATCTCAACGCCGAGGAGTTCACTCTGTGCAAGACACCCCAGAACGTCCTGCAAGCCGGACAACGTCAAGCCGCCCTCGACTTGATAGTCCGATGGCACGATGCCGGGGTTGAGCACGTCACAATCAAGGTGAACGTAGACGGGTCGCCCGGCAATGGTGTCGATCATTGCCGTACCAATGTCCGCTTGCGGTCGAACGATCTGAATGCCGCCAGAGTCGATCAGCGTGTGCTCGGCGGGATCGACGTCGCGCGCACCAACCAGGACCACATTTTTCAGGGCAAGCCCGGCTCCCAGGCCCGAATCCCACAGGCCGGCCGCACCGGAAATCGCCATGCCGCCGAGATAGCCAGAGGTTGAGGTGTCCGGGGTGTTCATGTCGGCATGGGCGTCCAGCCACACGACACATGCGTCAGGTCGGTAACCGGCGACGATCGGCAATGTTGCGAGGGCGACAGCGCA
The DNA here is from genome assembly GCF_001424945.1 of Rhizobium sp. Root1203. GTDB lineage: Bacteria > Pseudomonadota > Alphaproteobacteria > Rhizobiales > Rhizobiaceae > Rhizobium. Next base: position 83,645 of record NZ_LMCW01000068.1, on the reverse strand, counting down.
ACGGGTCAGCACCGTGAGAGGGCGCGCGCCTTGCTCGAAAATGGTCTCGTAGTGTCTCGACATTGCCTGCAACGCTGGCATGGCTGCATCCAGTTCCTGCTGCCAATGGGTATTCAGTGCCGGTTCAGGCGTGCCTATGACTTGAACGCCTAGGCCGAGTTGACCGGCGAGAGCCGACGCTACGGTTGCCGCGCCCGGTATGGCGAGATCGTTGTGATCGCCTGCGCGTCCCTGGAATACGGTTAGAATCGTCTTTTCCAGAGCCGCCTCCTTCGGCGTTTTTGTCGCGAAATGGGCATCCTGCGACAGTTGAGTTTGCAGCGTGCTCTACGAAGATATCTCCGGCAAGGAAAAACCACCTGCAACGTCTGCGTTGCAAGTGGTTCAGCATCAAATCAATTCCAGATTTAGACTAGGAGCTGGGGTCCGGAGACCCAAGCCCTTTATTATCGGTGACGAGCAAGACGTCAGGCGGTCGCTTCGACCACGCGAACTGCTTTTGCCCGCTCGAGCGCTTCCTTGCGCACGGCATCCTGTACCTTCTCGAAGGCGCGAACCTCGATCTGGCGGACGCGCTCGCGGCTGATATCGAACTCCGTCGACAGGTCTTCCAGCGTTACCGGATCCTCCGAGAGGCGGCGGGCCTCGAAGATACGACGCTCGCGGTCGTTGAGCACGCTCATTGCTTTTGCCAGCATGCGGCGGCGCGTGTCGAGTTCGTCCTGTTCGATCAGGACGGCTTCCTGGCTCTCGTGGTCATCGACAAGCCAATCCTGCCATTGGCCGGCATCGCCTTCGGCGGCCTTGATCGGTGCGTTCAACGAAGCGTCGCCCGACAGGCGGCGGTTCATCGAAACGACTTCCTCCTCGGAAACTCTCAGCTTCGTTGCGATCTCCGTAACGTGCTCAGGCTTCAGGTCGCCTTCATCGATGGCCTGGATTCGGCCCTTCAGACGGCGCAGGTTGAAGAAAAGCCGTTTCTGGTTTGCGGTCGTGCCCATCTTTACAAGCGACCACGAGCGCAGGATGTATTCCTGGATCGAGGCCTTGATCCACCACATCGCATAGGTGGCAAGACGGAAACCGCGTTCGGGATCGAACTTCTTGACGGCCTGCATCAGGCCGACGTTGCCTTCGGATACCACTTCGCCGATCGGCAGGCCGTAGCCGCGATAACCCATGGCAATCTTCGCCACGAGGCGCAGATGGCTGGTGACGAGCTTGTGCGCGGCTTCGCGGTCGCCATGCTCCGAATAGCGCTTGGCGAGCATATATTCTTCCTGCGGTTCCAGCATCGGGAACTTGCGGATTTCGTCGAGATATCGATTAAGACCAGCCTCACCGGCTGTAATGGACGGCAAACTACTCCGGGCCATGATTGCACCCTCCTATCTGAATTCCGGTCCCCGATCGAACGCGTCCCCGCGTTTTTAAAGGCGAACCGGGACATGCGGCTTTATCCAAGCCCGCACTAGGTCAATGTACAGATAAGTATGGCAGAACAGCGGTTCAAGATACCGCGCAGCTTCACGAAGGCGTTACCCTTCTAGGCGCGCAACATCTCGACCAGCTCCACCATATCGTCCGGCAACGGCACTTCGAAGTGCATGACTTCTCCGGTCCGGGGGTGCTCGAACTGCAGCATATAGGCATGCAGCGCCTGCCTGCGAAAGCCGTTCACGGTTTTCTTTGCCGCATCTGGCAAGAGGTTGGCCTTGGTCTTGAAATGTGCGCCATAGACCGTATCGCCGAGGAGCGGATGGCCGATATGTGCCATGTGGACGCGAATCTGATGGGTACGGCCGGTTTCCAGGTGGCATTCCACAAGCGAGGCAAGCGACGTCGCGTCCGGCTTTTCGTGGAAGCGTTCGAGAACCTCGTAGTGTGTGATCGCCTCGTCGGCATCCTGCGTGCCGGGGCGTTTGACGGCCCGTCGCGTGCGGTCGCCGGTGTCGCGGCCGAGCGGCGCATTCACGGTGCCGGTCAGCGAACGCGGGCGACCCCAGACGATGGCCTGGTAGGCCCGTTCCAGCGGCATGGTGCGGCCATGGTCGGCAAATTGCTGCGACAGGTGGCGGTGCGCGACATCGTTCTTGGCAACCACCATGACGCCTGTCGTGTCCTTGTCCAGCCGGTGCACGATGCCCGGACGGCGAACGCCGCCAATGCCCGAGAGCGTATCGCCGCAATGATAGATAAGCGCATTGACCAGCGTGCCGTTCCAATTGCCGGCTGCCGGGTGCACGACCATGCCGGACGGCTTGGAGATGACGACGAGATCGTCGTCTTCGTAGAGGATGTCGAGCGGAATGTTCTCGCCCTTCGGAGTCGGGTCCTCAGGCTCCGGCAGATTGATCTCGAACGTGTCGCCCGGGCGGACCTTCTTCTGCGGATCGGCAACAACCGCCCCCTTGGACGAGACCTGTCCCTCTTTGATCAGCACCTTGATACGACTGCGGGAGAATTCCTCGCCAAGCTGTGCCGTCATCCACGCGTCGAGACGGCCTTCGGCATGCTCATCGGCCGTCAGGACTTTCATAATGCCGGATGCTTGTTTAAAGGGGTCGTTCACGACGCTTCTTCTCCGAAGTATTTCATAGAAATGGGACGCCACAGATGACGAATATCCAGCCAGAAGACGATCAGGAAGAAAAGCCCCTCGATCCGGCGATGGAAAGTGTCCGGCGCAAGATGATCCGCCTGCAGATCGTCTCGGGCGCCATCATGTTCGTGAGCCTTATGGCGGTCTTCGGCGCCGTTGTCTACAAGACGATGCGTGCCCCGGCGAAGGAACCGGCGACAGCCGTTGCGGCCCCGGGCGTGCCTTCGGACGCGCCTGTATCGACGACTGCCAGCCTGCCGCTTGGGTTCGTCATCGAATCCACCGCTCTGTCCGGCGGCCAGATCATGTTCTACGGCAAGACCTTCGATGGCGTGATGAAGGTTCTGGTGTTCGACATCAAGGCCGGGCGTACCGTCGCCGACGTGACGATCCACGGCGGCTGAGCGGCATGCGTTCCGGCCTCATCGCGATCGAAAGCGCCGACGATCCGCGCATCGCGGAGTTTCGCGATATTCGCGAACGCGATCTGACCGGCCGGCAGAGCCGCTTCATTGCCGAAGGCACGGTCGTCCTGCGGATGCTTGCAGAAGCGCATCGCGGGAACGGCGACTTTGTCGCCGAGAAGGTTTTACTGCTTCGAAACCGCGTCGATGGCGTTTGCGAGATCCTCGAGAGATTGCCGGATCATGTCCCGGTCTACGTCGCGGAGGCGGAGGTGCTCGATCGCATCGTCGGGTTCCACCTGCACCGCGGCGTGCTGGCACTCGGCCGGCGCGAGGTGGCGGCCGGCGATATCGTCGACCGCTTGCCGGATCGCGCGCTGGTTCTGGTCGGCTGCGGCATTTCAAACCACGACAATGCCGGCTCGATGTTTCGCAACGCCGCGGCTTTCAAGGCGGATGCCATCATTCTCGATGAGACGTCGTGCGATCCGCTCTACCGCAAAGCGCTTCGCGTTTCGGTCGGTTCCGTCCTCAGCGTACCCTATCAGCGCGGTGGCGATGCGGTCGATATCCTGACGCGGCTTGCTGAGCACGACTTCGCGATCTGGACACTGTCGCCGCGCGGGGAGACCGATATCCGTTCCATACCGGCGTCCGATCGTATGGCACTGGTCGTCGGTACCGAGGGAGAGGGGCTGCCGGAGGCGGTACTCTCGCAGTTCCGCAGCGCTCGCATTCCGCAATCGCCGGGTCTCGACAGCCTCAATGTCGCGACGGCGACCGGCATCGCGCTTTTCGCCATGTCCTCTGCCGCGAAGCTAGTCTAGCTCAACCGGGCTCAGAAAGGATCGTTGCCGCGCGCTGTGCGAGGTCGATGCGCTCGCCTTCCTGCGTCACCGTTCCGTCAGGCAACAAATCGCGAATAGGCGATGACGGCCCCTCGTTGATTGCGGTCAACGCCACCATGCTGGCGGCGATCGTGGCAATCTCTTCCCGTATTGCGCCGTCGCCGGTCGAATTTGTCTTCGCGTTCAGGAGCCTCTCGGATACGGCGGCGCTTCGCGCGCGGACCTCTTCGGCCAGACGGGCAGCAATGGCAGCGGTGTCGAGTTCGGAGCCCGGCGTGTTGTCGGTTGCCCGCTTCTCCGACGCGACTTCCGGTACCACAGCGGCGAGTCCGGCACCGCGGAGCGAGCGGTTTGCCTTGCGCAGATCTGCGTTCGCCGCCTTGACCTGGTCCTTGAGCTTGGAAATTTCCTGTTGCCGGCGGCTGAGAAGTGCGGCGTTGTCGGACAGCGCCGTCGCGTCCCGCCGGGCCTTGTCCTCGAGGCGCAGGACCGCATGCTCCTGCTGCGTCAGCTTCTGCTCGGCATCCTTGGCGCGCTTCTGCAACAGGTTCACGTCCTGGCGCAGGTTGTCGCGTTCGACGCGCAATGCGTTCGATTTGAAATTCAGGCTTTCAATTTCGGTCTCACGGGTGGCCATATCGATCTTCAGGCTGTCGGTCTGCTCGGCCAGCCTGTTGAGACGCGTACGTAGTGCATCCAGTTCGCCTTCCTTGGCGGCGCTCGCCTGCTCGACGATATGGAGACTGGTCTTCAGTTGGCTGATGTAGTTTTCGTCCTTGCGCAGGTGGGAGCGCAGTTCAGCGGCTTCGACGCTCATGTCGCCGATCTGGGCCTGGAGCGCGCCGACCTCGGATGCGAAGTGGCCGGCGTCGCGGGCGATCGAATCATGCTTCAATTGCAGCGACAGCGATTTTTCGCGCTCCCGCATCAGGTCCTGCGTGGTGCGGGCGTTTTCCGCGGCATAGAGCGCGCGCGCCATGTCCTTCTGCGCCCGGACTTCCTGCGGGCTGAGCGGCATGGTCGCCCGCATCCGGTTCTCGGTATGCCAGACAATGCGACGGTGAACGGCAGGCGATATCAAAAACGCGAGGAACGCCGCGGCCAGGAAGCCCAATCCGAACAAGAGAGCGTATTCGATCACGGCGAGGCCACTGCTTCCAGAAGTTGATTTGCGTCAAAACCAATGATTAAGCGGATGGCGCGCATAGAGCAAGTGGCCGAAAGGTCGATGACGGGGATGCCCTGCCATCGCGCGAGCGTCAGAAGGGGTTCCAGGTCGGGTTCGGCGTTACCTTGAGGTATCCGACATTGAGGCCGAGGCGGGCGCCGACACCGGTGCGGATCGGCACCACAAGCACGTTGTTGTTCTTGAGCAATGTCATGCCAAAGCCGGCAATCACGAACGCCTGGCCACTGACGCCGCCGAAACGGGCGTAGATCGCGTCGGTCGAGGGCAGGTCGTAGACGAGCATCATCACGCGTGTGCCCTGGCCGCCGTAGTCGATGCCGAGGGAAGGACCCTGCCAGTAGAGCGGATGCTCGCCGGCGTTCTTGGTGTTCAGCTGGCCCTCGCCGTAGGTCAGACCGGCTATGAAGGCTCCAGAGCCTTCCTGTCCGAGAATGTAGCCATTCGGCAGCCCGTATTTCTGGAAGGCTGTTTCGATGACCTTGGCAAGGCCGCCGCTGGTCGAGCCGAAGAACGAGTGTCCGGCGTCGACGATTTCCTGTGCCGTGTACTGGTCGTTGTTGGCCTGCTGTGCCGATGCCTGCGTTGCGGCGAGCATCAGGGGCGAGAGCGTCAAGGCGACGAGCAGTCGGCAAAAGGCGGGAAATCTTCCGAGGATTGAGGGGCGCATGGGTGTCATCCGTTCATCATGGTCGGTACTTTAGTCCGTTTCCGGCGGTTCATGCATTTTGCGCGGATGGTCTTAACAATCGGTTTACCAAATATGGTGTCATTATGGCCGCCAATCACGCGCGCAAACTTCGTGCAACCTCGATGAAGCAACATGTGCAGCGGAATGAGACCGCCCTCTGGAGACGATGATGTCGAAGAACCCAAACCTTACCCTGACTGGCCCCGACCTGGCCGCGCTTCTTTGCAGCCGCGTTTGCCATGACGTCATTTCGCCGGTCGGTGCGATCAACAACGGCCTGGAACTGCTCGACGAGGGTGGCGCCGACGCGGATGCGATGGATCTTATTCGCACAAGTGCGCTGAACGCTTCCGTGCGTCTGAAGTTTGCACGGCTCGCCTTCGGCGCGTCCGGATCGGTCGGCGCCTCGATCGACACCGGCGAGGCCGAGCGTGCGGCAAAGGATTTTGCAGCCGCCGAGAAGAAGACCGAGGTCACCTGGACCGGCCCGCGGGCGATCATCGCGAAGAACCGCGTGAAACTCCTGCTCAATCTGTTCCTCGTCGCCTATTCGTCTATCCCGCGCGGCGGAGTGCTTGATATCACACTGGAAAATCCGGAGGTCGACGCCAAGTTCAAGATCGTCGCCAAGGGCAAGATGATGCGCCTGCCGCCGAAATTCGTGGAAATCTCCTCGGGCGAGATCGAAGAAGCAATCGATGCGCACTCCATCCAGCCTTACTATACCGTTCTTCTCGCTGACGAATGCGGGATGCAGCTCGGCCACAGCGCAACGGCTGAAGAGATTGTCTTTACCGCTGATGTGATCGCCGCCTGAGTGCGGCGGGCGCGCCCATCCATCGTCGAGGTAACAATTCCTTAGCCTAATCTTTCTATCCTTGAGGGCGAGATGCCCGCCGGAGAGAAGCTGGGCCAAGGAGCAGGCATGCAGAGGTTCATGATCACTGACGCGTCGGACGTCGTCCGCAAGGTCGGAAAGCGTATCCTGTCCGAGCTCGATTTCCTGGTCAGCGAAGCCTCAAATGTCAGCGAAGCCCTGTCCCGTTGCGGGACTGAAATGCCTGATTATCTGATTGTCGATTCCGGCATGGAAGGCGCGCTCGACCTGATCTCCACCATCCGTACGATGGAAGGCGGGAAAGAGGTCAAGATCTACTACTGCGTTGTCGAGGCAGATCTCAAGAAGCTGATGATGGGCAAGCGGGCAGGGGCCACGGATTTCCTGCTGAAGCCGTTCGACCGGAAGATCCTGACGGCCGTGTTCGGCAATCGCGCCATTGCCGCGTAGCCCCGTTTCACATCCCCCGAGACGCACCCTAAACCACCGGCCGCTCCACAGGGCGGCTTTTTCGCCGGATGCCACATGCAAAAAATCCCGCCGGAAGGGCGGGATTTCCTGTCGTAAAGGGGATGCAGCGTCAGGCGGTCTCGGCGTACTCGGCACCATCCGGCTCGCGCAGGACATAGCCGCGGCCCCAGACGGTTTCGATGTAGTTCGCGCCACCGGCAGCATTTGCAAGCTTCTTGCGCAGCTTGCAGATAAACACGTCGATGATCTTCAGTTCCGGCTCGTCCATGCCGCCATAGAGGTGGTTCAGGAACATTTCCTTGGTGAGGGTCGTACCCTTGCGGAGCGAAAGAAGCTCCAGCATCTGATATTCCTTACCCGTGAGGTGAACGCGCTGGCCACCGACTTCGACGGTCTTGGCGTCGAGGTTGACGATCAGTTCGCCGGTCATGATGACCGATTGGGCGTGACCCTTGGAACGGCGGACGATCGCATGGATGCGTGCAACCAGTTCGTCCTTGTGGAACGGCTTGGTCATGTAGTCGTCGGCGCCGAAGCCGAGGCCGCGCACCTTGTCTTCGATACCGGCCATACCCGACAGGATCAGGATGGGTGTCTTGACCTTGGACAGGCGGAGAGTACGCAGGACTTCATATCCGGACATGTCGGGAAGGTTCAAATCGAGAAGGATGATGTCGTAATCATACAACTTCCCGAGGTCGACGCCTTCTTCACCAAGATCGGTGGTGTAAACATTAAAACTTTCAGACTTAAGCATCAATTCGATGCTCTGCGCTGTCGCGCTATCGTCTTCGATGAGTAGTACCCGCATTCTTATCCCCTTTACCGCCGCCGAAAGGTGGTCTGGCCCCTACGCGATACAGAAATGTCACTGCGTGATTTGGAAGCTGCCACGAAATGGTTAACAAATTCTGATTCACTCTGGCAAGAGGTAACGAATTTATTAAATAATTTGTCCATTTCGCTGTTTTCCAACGAGAATCCGCAAAGCCGACTTCTCAACTTTTACATTAAGAACGACTGGTAAGCGATTCATTCGACTCACCAATGAGCAGGTGCCGGAAATCGCGTAGTGATGTTTACCGACCCTTAAATCATCGGGACTATCATTAACGATGCCCGTAAACGAAAGGTTACCAGCGGTAGGTTTTTGTTAACACCGACGGAAATTTTTTGGGCAAGCCGTTTGAAAGCGGCACGCAGGGGCGGTTTCAAGTGGAGCCGGGGTCTCGCATCACTGGAGTAATGCGTATGAAGTCGCGTGAGAGCCTAGTTCGTCTGAAGGAGTTTCAGGTGAACGAAAAAGGTCGTCAATTGCAGCAATTGCAGATGATGATGTCCGAATTCGAGCGGATGGCGAAGGATCTGGAGAGTCAGATCGTCGTCGAGGAAAAGAAATCCGGCATTTCCGACCCGAATCACTTCGCCTATCCGACCTTCGCAAAGGCTGCACGCCAGCGCGCGGATAATCTTCAGGTCTCCATCAAGGAACTGAAGATGCAGGAAGAAGCGCTGGAGCAGGCGCTCGAAGAGATGCAGGCGGAATATGCACGTGCCGCTGCGCTCGAAGAGCGTGACGGAGCGATCCGGGCACGAGCCTAGTGCACCGCGACGGACGCCCAAGGGCGTCCGGGGCGGTGTCGCCTGATAAAAGCCATGCATGGTGGGCTCGCTGCCCGTCATACATGGCTTTTGGCGTTCGCGTTGCGGCCTTCAGATGTTGACGACGTCGCCCCATTCGGCGTGGCGCTGCGATTGCGCTTTGAAAAAGGGGCAAAGCGGAAAGATCTTCCAGCCCCCTTTTCTGGCTTCCTCCACCGCGTGAAGTGCGAGCGCCTGGCCAACGCCCTTGCCGCGCAATGCATCAGGAACGCCGGTGTGGTCGATGATGATGAGTTTCGGCGATGTGCGGGAATAGGTCATTTCGGCCTGATGGCCGTCGAGCTCGGCAACATAGCGGCCGCCGGATGCGTTTTCTTCGTTCTCGATATTCATCGTGTTTTCCCTCTCAGGTTCGATCGATCCGGAGGGTGGCATGGAGCGGAGACCGCGCCAAGACAGCTGACGTAAACGCACTGTTCGATGGAATGCCGTTCGCGCGGGCGAGGGCTGCTTTGAGCCCGCCGCGCGTCGTATCACCGTTGCTCGCACAGCCCTTGTCCGAGTGGTCTCTGATGGACTTGGGCCGAGCTGAAGCTTCGATGCCGTCGCGCCGGCGACGGTTAAATAACTGTCATTCAATCAATAATTTCGGGCCGATGTCACGATCCCTGAGGAGTGCATACCGGCCCGAGACAATAACAATTGCATTTGAAAACTGATCAATGGCGATATTGCTGGATGCGCGTCGTGCGCAAGCCGGCAAGGCCGTGACTGTTGATGGAGGACTGCCAGGACAAGAATTCCTCGACTGTCAGCGTGTAACGTTCGCAAGCTTCTTCCAAGCTCAACAAGCCACCGCGAACAGCCGCGACAACCTCTGCCTTGCGCCGAATTACCCAGCGCCGGGTATTCGGCGGCGGCAAATCCGCAATCGTCAGCGGGCTGCCATCGGGGCCGATGACATATTTTACTCGGGGACGTATCATTTCGGTCATTGGACTCTCTACACAACTCAAGACCACGGGAGCCACTCTAGCTTGTCACATTTAAAAATTGCCTAAGCGCTTAGTAAGACTTTGATAATAAGTTTAGACGACCCGCCACGGAGCATCCGTGCTGTGCCGGGCGGGATTCCGTTAGGTAAATTTGACATGAATGCATGGGAGCCATGCGCATTAGACATTGTGAATTTGACATTCGTCATCTTATAAGCGCTGCAACACAGATGTAAGCGCAAGACCTCGTCTCCGTTCTTCTCCTCATGCCCGGAATGATCAAGACTCCTTCGCTTCGTATCCTGTCGATACGGGCGCGGTTTGCTTTTCCGGTCTCCTGAGAGCCGCCGAAGGCTGTCGGGCGAGAAATTCGAGCCGAAGCCGGCCGCCAAGGGATAGACTCGATGAAGAAGCAAGTGCGCGCCGTCGCTGACGGCGTAGGGGATGCTGTTTTTTCGCGTTCAGATGCCGGCACGGCGGTGCGGGAGGCCTTCCTCGACGAGCGGATCGGCGAAATGGCGAAGGACTCGGGCTTCGCCTACTATCTGGTTGCGGAGTTTCCGCGGGGAGACCGTAACGGCTTCGTCGCCAACTGTCTTGCGAGCAACTGGCCGCAGGAACTCATAACGCTCTACGACGAGGTCGATCTGTTCTATTGCTGCAATCTCGTCAGCGGGTTGAAGCGCACGATCATGCCAGTCTTCTGCGACAAGTCTCCCTTCGAGAGCACTGCTGCGAACCAGGAAAATCAGTGCCTTTCATCACTCTTTCGCGATTACGGCCTGAAGAACACCTTCGCGTTTACGCTGCATGATGCCGACTTGCGGCAGTATATATTCGCTTTTTCCGGCGATCGGCCGGACTTTCCTCGCAACGAGACGATGTCCCAGGTGTACCGGGCCATGGAATTCCTCGACCTCTTTGCTCAGCACAATCCCGTCGACCGACCCTCGGAGAACCTCAGCAACCGCGAGATCGAATGCCTGCGATGGTCGGCGGCGGGCAAGAGCAGCGACGAGATTGCGATTATTCTCGATCTCTCGTCGCATACCGTGGTGGGCTACCTGAAAAGCGCGATGCGAAAGCTCGATTCGGTCAACCGGATGCAGGCCGTGGCGCGAGCCTTTCGTTTTCGTCTGCTCTAGGCACCTAAATCATCACGGCTGAGAGCTCCGTCTTGGCCGCACCGAGCGCGTATTGTGCCGTGCCGGTATGCATGAGCGCGAGCCAGTCTCCCCTGTTGAGCTGCGCCACCGTGACGGCGGTCTGGTTTGTGGGGACTGTCGACGCCGGTCCGCTCACATCTGCCAGGATCGTAGCGCCATTCACCTCGATCGCAGTGCCGTGTCCGGAGGACGTCAAGGTGCTGACGCTCAGGGACAGGAGATAGAAGCCGGTTGCCGGAACGAGCAATCGGTTGCCGGTTCCCGAGGGCACGGCAGCGCCCAGAGCAAAGCCGCCCTGCCGGGCATGAAAGGTGTCGAAACCGGTTCTGCTTGCGGCGGCAGGCGTCGCGATACCCGCCGCGAGCGAGGCGCGCGCGAGCGGCCGCGCCGGCGTGCGGACGACGCCGTCTGCGGAAATACTCAGCGCGGGCAGCCAGTTGCTGCCGTCGCCGCTGACCTTGATCGAAAAATCGTCACTGCCCGCGAGACCCATTTCGGCGCGTCCGGACCAAGCCGTCTGGAAGAGGAGCGTGCCGGCGTCGGTTGCTGCCGCCTTGTTGAGTTTGATCTGATGGCCATTGCCGGCATTGCTGAAAAGAGATGCGTCCGACATCACCGCCAAGCGATTGACGTCATCCGGTGTGGCGTTGATGCCAATCATGGCGACAGAGCCGTCGGTCGCCAGCGATATGCTTCTCCACGCCGCACCGTCAAAGGCACGCAGTTGCCCGGTTTCGATAAAGAATGCGCGCCAGCCCAGCTTGGGCGACAGATGGAGCCAGGCGCCGTCCTGCCACATGGCCACCAGCCCCGCCTTGCCGGACCATACGCCCATCGCGCCGGAAGCGATCAGATAGCATTCCCCCTCGATCGGCGTGACAGGAGGTGCCGGCAATTCGCCTTTGACGGCCAACTGGACGACGGCGTCGAGACGTTGAAGCGCGTCGTTGTGGAATACATGCTTTTGAGCCTGCGAGGGCAGGATGTAGGGCAGGGCGAGATTGTTGGTCTGGTCTGACACGATATGGGCTCCCTCTACTGCCGGATCTCCGGCGTGGCTGCATCGCCGCAAATCGTAAAAGCGGGAAACCTGACGGGGATCAAAAGCGCCGGTGGGAACTGATTCGATGTCGCTTTTCGAAAAACCTATGCACGCTCGGCGACGGAGGAAGCGCCACCCCAGGAAATAAAGTCCGGATTGGCGAAATCGCAATCATGGGTCTGGCTGGTCTTGCCGTAGGTCAGCGGCTTGCCGTCGAGCGTCAGGGTGGAGCCTCCGGCGGCACGCAGAACGGCGTCGCCCGCTGCCGTGTCCCATTCCATGGTGCGCGTAAAGCGGGGATAGACGTCCGCTTCCCCCTCGGCCAACAGGCAGAACTTCAGCGACGAGCCGATATTGGTGCACTCCGAGATGGCATTTTCGGCCAGAAATCGCGCTGTTTGCGGGCTGTCGTGCGAGCGGCTCGCCAAGGCGGTCCGCTTGACGGGCTGTGGGCGCACGCCGATGATCAGCCGCCGCTCGACGGCGAAATCACGATTGATGAACAGCTTTTCGGCAATGCCGTCTTCTCCTGAAAAAGCAACGCCGAGGGCCGGCGCAAAAACGATCCCGACGACGGGACGGCCGTCGCGGACAAGCGCTATGTTGACCGTGAATTCGCGCCGCCGGTCGAGGAACTCACGCGTGCCGTCGAGGGGGTCGACGAGCAAGAACGATGCACCGATGGCAGGAACGATACCGGCGGCAACGGACTCTTCCGCGATGATGGGAATGTCTGGAAAATCGCGTCGGAGATGACCCAGAATGATCCGCTCTGCACGTTGGTCGGCAATCGTCACCGGACTATTGTCGGCTTTCCTCGCAGAGGTGCAACCGCTCTTGAACACTTCCATGATGGCTTTGCCCGCTTCGAGGGCGGCGCGTTCAAATGTATGGAGCATCACAATCGAGTTCGATTCGTTTTCATCCGCTTCCCTCTATATAGGCGAGTTTATCTGGGATTGCATGATCCGCGCAACGCCGACGCGCATCGCCCGTCGCCTAAGCGATGCACGACGCCCTCCGCGTACTCGCGCTGCGGCATCTCAATCGCGCCTGCAATAGATTTTTGCGGTGAAATGCAGCGTTTTTCGCCAATTCATGTTGAAAAAAGCAACTTTATGGGCCTTAAAAAGTCATTTTTACCAAAACGGCAAAGAACTTTGGAGCTTTGCAATTTTGCACTTCCCTTTTGGCTTGAAAGCGGTATGAAATCGTAAATAAGGGCTCAACAAGGGCTCTAATAACAAGAGATGCAGGCCGATCCGGTTCTGTGTCCAGGGGAAATGGTGTATGGAATATTTTGTCCAGCAGCTCGTTAACGGGCTGACTCTTGGATCCATCTATGGGCTTGTGGCCATTGGCTACACGATGGTTTACGGCATTATCGGCATGATCAATTTCGCCCATGGCGATATTTTCATGATTGGCGGTTTTGCTGCCCTTATCGTCTTTCTCGTTCTCACCTCGATTTTTGCAGGTCTTCCGGTCGCTGTTCTGCTGCTGGCGATGCTGCTCGTCGCGATGTTGATGACGAGCTTGTGGAACTGGACGATCGAGCGGGTCGCTTATCGGCCGCTGCGCGGCTCCTTCCGCCTGGCGCCGCTGATTACCGCGATCGGCATGTCGATCACGCTGTCGAACTTCATTCAGGTGACGCAGGGCCCGCGCAACAAGCCGATCCCTCCGATGGTCAGCAGCGTGTACAACGTCGCCGGTATTTCGATTTCGCTGAAGCAGATCGTGATCATCCTCATCACGGCGGTTCTGCTGACGGTGTTCTGGTATCTCGTCAACCATACGGCTCTCGGGCGTGCCCAGCGTGCGACCGAACAGGACCGCAAGATGGCGGCGCTCCTCGGCGTCAACGTCGACCAGACGATTTCGGTGACCTTCATCATGGGTGCCGCACTCGCTGCCGTCGCCGGCACGATGTATCTGATGTATTATGGCGTGGTGAATTTCAACGACGGCTTCGTCCCTGGTGTGAAGGCGTTTACCGCAGCCGTCCTCGGCGGCATCGGCTCACTGCCGGGCGCCGTGCTGGGCGGACTGATGATCGGTCTGATCGAGTCTCTGTGGTCGGCTTATTTCACCATCGCGTACAAGGATGTGGCGACCTTCGCCATCCTCGCTTTCGTGCTGATCTTCAAGCCGACAGGCATCCTGGGCCGGCCGGAAGTCGAGAAGGTTTAACGTCATGGCAAATGTTGAAAATGCCTCTGGCAAGCCCGCATCCGGACTTGTCCAGAAGGGTATTAAAGAAGCTCTGTTCGCTGCTGTCATCTCGTTCGGCATGTTCGTGCTCTACGTCGGCCTGAAGACCGATCAGAATATCAGCAACGAACTGATTATCGTTCAACGCTGGGGCCTGCTGGCGATCTTCGTCGCCGTTGCGGCGATCGGCCGGTTCGCAGTCGTGGTCTTCCTCCGCCCGCATCTGGATGCGCGCAAGCTGGCGAAGGCACGCAGCGGCGAGCTGGATATCTCGACAGAAAAGGGCTTTTTCCACAAGCACTTCCTGAAGTTCGCGCTGGTGGCGCTGGTGCTCTATCCTGTCGTGATCGTTGCGCTTGTCGGTGCTCAAGGGTCGCTCAAATGGGTCGATAACTTCGGAATCCAGATCCTGATCTACGTGATGCTCGCCTGGGGTCTCAATATCGTCGTCGGTCTCGCAGGTCTGCTCGACCTCGGCTACGTGGCCTTCTACGCGGTGGGAGCCTATTCCTACGCGCTGCTGTCGAGCTATTTCGGCCTGTCTTTCTGGCTGCTGCTGCCGCTTTCGGGCATTCTGGCGGCGCTTTGGGGCGTCATTCTCGGCTTCCCGGTTCTCCGCCTTCGTGGCGACTACCTGGCGATCGTGACGTTGGCTTTCGGTGAAATCATCCGCCTCGTCATCATCAACTGGACTGACGTGACGAAGGGTACGTTCGGCATCTCCAGCATTCCGAAGGCAACGCTGTTCGGCATTCCCTTCGATGCGTCGCCGCATGGTTTTGCCAAGCTCTTCCACCTGCCGATTTCGTCTGCCTACTACAAGATCTTCCTCTTCTATCTGATCCTGGCGCTTTGCATGCTGACGGCCTACGTCACCATTCGTCTGCGTCGCATGCCGATCGGCCGTGCCTGGGAGGCGCTTCGCGAAGACGAGATCGCCTGCCGCTCGCTCGGTATCAATACGGTCACGACAAAGCTCACCGCCTTTGCAACGGGCGCGATGTTCGGCGGCTTTGCCGGCTCGTTCTTTGCAGCCCGCCAGGGCTTCGTCTCCCCGGAATCCTTCGTGTTCCTGGAATCTGCCGTCATCCTTGCGATCGTCGTTCTTGGCGGCATGGGCTCGCTGACAGGCATTGCGATCGCTGCCATCGTCATGGTCGGCGGTACGGAAATGTTGCGCGAGATGGACTTCCTGAAGGCAATCTTCGGGCCGGACTTCACGCCGGAACTCTACCGCATGCTGCTCTTCGGCCTGGCGATGGTCGTTGTCATGCTGATCAAGCCGCGCGGCTTCGTCGGCACGCGTGAGCCCACGGCCTTCCTCAAGGAGCGAAAGACCGTCTCGGGAAGCTTTACCAAGGAGGGCCACGGCTGATGAGCCCCCAGGAAACCATCATGACCAGCGATACCCTGCTCAAGGTCGAGCACCTGTCGATGAAGTTCGGCGGCCTGATGGCCATCAACGACTTTTCGTTCGAGGCCAAGCGCGGCGACATCACCGCGCTGATCGGACCGAACGGCGCCGGCAAGACAACCGTGTTCAACTGCATCACAGGCTTCTACAAGCCGACGATGGGGATGATCACGATGCAGCAGAAGAGCGGCAAGGAATTCCTGCTCGAGCGGCTGCCGGATTTTCGGATCACCAAGGAAGCCAAGGTCGCCCGCACGTTCCAGAATATCCGGTTGTTTTCCGGTCTGACCGTTCTCGAAAATCTGCTTGTCGCACAGCACAACAAGCTGATGAAGGCGTCCGGCTATACGATCCTCGGCCTGCTCGGCATCGGGCGGTACCGCGCCGAATCGAAGGCCTCGATCGAGCTTGCGCGCCATTGGCTGGAGAAGGCGAACCTGATCGATCGTGCCGACGATCCGGCCGGCGATCTGCCTTACGGCGCCCAGCGCCGCCTGGAGATCGCCCGCGCGATGTGCACGGAGCCGGAACTGCTCTGCCTCGATGAGCCCGCAGCGGGTCTCAACCCGCGTGAATCGGCGGTGCTGAACGCGTTGCTGCGTGACATCCGGACCGACACCGGTACGTCCATCCTGCTGATCGAACACGATATGTCCGTCGTCATGGAAATTTCGGACCATGTGGTCGTGCTCGAATATGGCCAGAAGATTTCGGACGGCACGCCCGATCAAGTGAAGAATGATCCGAGGGTCATCGCGGCCTATCTCGGTGTCGAAGACGAGGAAGTGGAGCAAGTGATTGCGGCCGTCGAGAACCTCGAAGGAGGCTCAAACTGATGACCGGTCAACCACTTCTGAAAGTTCAGGGCGTTGAAACCTACTACGGCAACATCCGCGCATTGGCGGGGATCGACGTTGAGGTCAACCAGGGCGAGATCGTCAGCCTGATCGGTGCCAACGGCGCCGGCAAGTCGACGCTGATGATGACGATCTGCGGGAGCCCCCAGGCGCGCAACGGTTCGATCATCTTCGAAGGCCGCGACATCACGCGGATGCCGACGCACGAGATCGCCAGGTTGCGCATTGCGCAGTCTCCCGAGGGCCGCCGGATCTTTCCGCGCATGACCGTCACGGAGAACCTCCAGATGGGGGCGGGTCTCGATAACCTCAAATATTTCAATGAGGACGTCGAGAAGATCTTCACGATGTTCCCGCGCCTCAAGGAGCGCCAGTCGCAGCGCGGCGGTACGCTTTCGGGCGGCGAGCAGCAGATGCTGTCGATCGGGCGCGCGTTGATGGCACGTCCGAAGCTTCTGCTTCTCGACGAGCCGTCGCTCGGCCTGGCACCGTTGATCGTCAAGAGCATCTTCGAGGCGATCAAGACGCTCAACAAGGAAGACGGGCTCACTGTATTCCTCGTCGAACAGAACGCCTTTGCGGCGCTGAAGCTGTCCGACCGCGCCTATGTCATGGTCAACGGCAAGGTTACGATGAGCGGTTCCGGGCGGGAGTTGCTGTCAAATCCGGAAGTGCGCGCCGCCTATCTCGAAGGCGGACGGCATTGAGCATGACGAAGGGGAGACTTTGATATGCAGGGACTTTTCTTTGAAGGCGATACCGGCGTTCGCAGCGTCATCCGTTTCGTCGTCGTCCTCATTGGATTCTGGACGGCATGGCGCGCCGGGCGGGCCGCGGCCGAAGGATGGAACAACTATCCGCTGGTGATCGCCTATACTCTTCTGCTGGGGGTCGCGATGCAGTTCCTGCACCACGCGCTCTTCGACGGGCCCTTCCTCAGCGCGTTTTACTACGTCATCGACGTGGTTCTTCTATTGATCTTCTCGACGGCCGGCTTTCGCTATCGCCGGACCAACCAGATGGTCAATAACTACTACTGGCTGTACGAAAAGACGTCCCCCTTCTCCTGGAAGGCAAAACATTGACAGCCGGTTGAATCTAGGGACAGATTGGCCCTAGTTGGAACAAGTTTCCCGGTGCAGTAAAGTGGGTATTGCGCTGGGTCGTGGAACGGAACCCGCTAAAAAATTGGGAGTAACATAATGAAGAAGTCTCTTCTGTCGGCAGTGGCTCTGACGGCGATGGTCGCCTTCAGCGGCAACGCTTGGGCCGACATTCTCGTTGCTGTTGCCGGTCCACTGACAGGCCCTAACGCGGCATTCGGTGCTCAGCTCCAGAAGGGTGCCGAGCAGGCAGCTGCTGACATCAACGCCGCCGGCGGCATCAACGGCGAGCAGATCAAGATCGTGCTCGGCGACGACGTCTCCGACCCGAAGCAGGGTATCTCGGTTGCCAACAAGTTCGCAGCTGACGGCGTCAAGTTCGTAATCGGCCACTTCAACTCGGGCGTTTCGATCCCGGCTTCGGAAGTCTACGCCGAAAACGGTATCCTCGAAATCACCCCGGCTGCTACGAACCCCAAGTTCACCGAGCGCGGTCTGTGGAACACGTTCCGTACCTGCGGTCGTGACGACCAGCAGGGTGCGATCGCCGGCAAGTATCTGGCCGACCACTTCAAGGATGCCAAGATCGCTGTCGTTCACGACAAGACCCCTTACGGTCAGGGCCTCGCCGATGAAACCAAAAAGGCCATGAATGCCGCTGGTATCACCGAAGTCATGTACGAAGGTATCAACACCGGCGACAAGGACTTCTCGGCACTCATCGCAAAGATGAAGGAAGCCGGCGTATCGATCATCTACTGGGGCGGTCTGCACACCGAAGCCGGTCTGATCATCCGCCAGGCTGCCGACCAGGGCCTGAAGGCTACGCTCGTTTCGGGTGACGGTATCGTTTCGAACGAACTGGCATCGATCGCCGGCGACGCTGTCCAGGGCACCCTGAACACGTTCGGCCCCGATCCGACACTGAATCCTGACAACAAGGACCTCGTTGCCAAGTTCAAGGCTGCCGGCTTCAACCCGGAAGCCTACACGCTGTATTCCTACGCTGCGATGCAGACGATCGCTGAAGCTGCCAAGGCAGCTGCTTCGACCGACGCTGAAGCCGTCGCTGCCGCGATGAAGGCAAAGGGTCCGTTCAAGACCGTTCTCGGCGAAATCTCGTTCGACGAAAAGGGCGATCCGAAGATCCCTGGCTACATCATGTACGAGTGGAAGAAGGGCCCGGACGGCAAGTTCAGCTACTTCCCGCAGGAAGCCAAGTAAGAGCCTAGCCTCTGACCAGTATCGAAGCCCGGCACTTGTGCCGGGCTTCTTTTTTCGGGGGATCGCTTTTGACGTCCCTTGCCAGCCAGCTGCAGTTGCAGCATCGTCCCGGCTCACCCAACAGATACGGAATTGCCATGTCCCGCCCGACGCTTCTCCTGACCCGGCGCTGGCCCGCCGCGGTCGAGTCCGCACTTTCCCAGCGCTTCGATGTCCAATTCAACGACGAGGATCGTCCGATGGCGGTCGATGCGATCGCGGCTGCATTGCGGGATTACGATGCGGTTCTGCCGACCGTGTCCGACAAGCTGCCCGCTTCCGTCTTCGATGGCGATCCGATCCGTGCGATGATTCTTGGCAATTTCGGCGTCGGCTACAATCACATCGATGTCGCAGCGGCGAAGGCGCGGGGCATCGCCGTCACCAACACGCCGGGCGTGCTGACCGATTGCACGGCCGATATCGCCATGCTGCTGCTCCTTTCAGTCGCGCGCCGCGGTGGGGAGGGCGAGCGGCAGGTGCGCGCCGGCCAATGGCAGGGGTGGTGCCCGATGCATATGATCGGGACGAAGGTCACCGGCAAGACGGTCGGCATCATCGGCTTCGGCCGTATCGGCAAGGCGTTCGCCCGGCGCTGCCATTTCGGCTTCGGCATGGATGTCGTCTTCTACAACCGGTCGCCAATCGATCCCGCGGAAGCAGCGCGCTATGGCGCCCGTCAGCTGCCTGCTGTCGAAGATGTGCTCGCAGCATCCGACTTCGTATCGCTGCATTGCCCGGGCGGAGCTGACAACAGACACCTGATGAACGCGGCGCGATTCGCCACGATGAAATCAGGTGCTTTCCTGATCAATACCGCGCGCGGCGACGTCGTCGATGAGGCGGCGTTGATCTCGGCCCTGGACCAGGGTGTCATTCGCGGCGCCGGCCTCGACGTCTATGAAGCAGAACCGCACGTGCCGGAGAAGTTGAGGGCCATGGAGAATGTGGTGCTCCTGCCGCATCTCGGCAGCGCAACCGAGGAAACCCGGACCGCCATGGGCATGAAGGTGGTGGACAACGTCGCTGCGTTCTTCGAGGGCAGAGAGCCGCCGGATCGCGTGGCTTGAGATCCCTCGTTCGCGAGAGGGCTAGGCGCGATTGCGTATCGTACCTGACGATCTCGCGGGTGCGCGTCGCCGCTCGCCGCTGTCGGCTAATCCGAACAGAAGGCGCCATGGTCCGGGTAGCAAGTCCACCGCGACGGCGAACAGAATTGAAAGCAGTACGGTCGCGGCTGTCACCATCAAAAAGCTGGCGATAGCGGACAGTTCGAGCGGCAGGACGTAGTAGAGCGCCGCGAGCGTCACGGTCTGGTGGACGATGTACAGCGGAAAAATCAGGCGATTGAGCGCAGCGAGCCGGCCGCTGGGCTGATTGAAATGGCCTGCGGCAAAGCCCACAAGCGTCAGAATCATCGTCCAGGCCAGAAGGAAAATCCCGGTCTTGAAAAGCGGCGTATCGTCGGCGTAGCTGCCGATCGATTGCTCGCGCGGAAGCGTCCAGGCGTAGCGATATAGAAGTACCGTCGTAGCGAGTGCGATTGCTGCGCTGAGGTAACGCCGGGCGATGATGCCCTCTATCAAACTGCGATGATGGCGGGCGATCAGGAAACCCAGACCGAACCAGCTTGCCCATGCCGCAAACCAGGCTCCGTCGTTGTAGAGTGCAGTGGTCAACCGCGGAAAGAGCGGCGACAGTGCCAGGTTGAGCACAAGCGGCAGCAGGAAAAACAAATAGATGAGGTTGGTTCTGGACATGCGTTCGAACCACATCGCCAGCTTGTTTCCGGGCTGCGCCAGATAGCGAAACAGCGGATAGCAGCCCACCGACATGACAAACAGATAGGCGACAAACCACATATGCGCCCAGGTGAAATTGCCCTTGGGATAGCGGCCCTCGGTGAAGTAGCGGGTGAGCCAGAAATCGATCAGCGATCCTTCATAGCCGTTCTCGTACATCCGTTCATACCAAACCTGCGGTACCACAATGACCGCCATCGCGAACAGCAGCGGAACGAGCAAGCGAACCGTCCGCTTGCGCAGGAAGGAGATGCCGTCACCGGAGCCGAACGAAAACGATACGCCCATGCCGGAGACGAAGAACAGCAGCGCCAGCCTCCAGGCACGCGGAAAATCAACGATGAGCGAAAGCGTTTCGCTGGTCCTTTCGCTCTGGATCAACCACTTCATATCGGGCAGAAACGCGGCCGACGAGTGGTAGACAAGGAGGATCGCGAAGGCGAAGATCCTCAGACGATCCACATAGTAAAGCCTGTCCTTCATCGCCCGCCGTAAAGTCCGTTTCTCCCGAGGCCCTAGTCAGGCCGTCCCCTTTGTACGGGAGAGGCGTTAAGAATGGCTACCTAAGGTCGGTAAAGTCCGAGACTTCAAGCAGGGTCTGATGGGCGCTGTCCTGAATGCGACGCAGGCTGCTCGATCGTCAGTTCAAACAACAGCTCACTGTCCCTGTGGCCGATCAGTTGCCAACCGGCTTTGCGGTACAGTCGTTCGGCTCTTGTTCCAGGATCGGTCGTCAGCCGCATGTGGACAAAGCCCGCATCCTCTAATGTGGAACAGGCGCGCCCGAGCAGCCTGCGCCCGATACCGCGTCCGGTGTAACCGTCGTCGACGAAAAGAGCCCAGATGAAGCCGTCGCGCGGATCGGCTGCGGCGAATCCGCAAACATCACCATCCTGCTCCCACACGAATATTCCGGGGTTGGCGATGAACCAGCGGATGTCGTCGAGCGTGACCCTGGATGGATCCGAGAGCCGGTTTTCGCGGACGCGGCTACGAATTTCGACTATGCGCGCGATGTCGCTTTCTGTCGCCTTGCGGATCAATGGAGACCCGCTCCGTCAATCGTTCTGCTTGAGCGACCCGACGCCCGACGGGCCGGGACATCACATCTCGTGCAGGACATGCGCTGCCTTTACCGCCGCCGACGCGCGGTTTTCGACGCCGAGCTTTACATAGATCTGCTCGAGGTGCTTGTTGACCGTGCGGGCCGAGAGGCCCAGAATCTCGCCGATATCACGGTTGGCCTTGCCTTTTGCGATCCAGAGAAGCACCTCGGACTCCCGTTGGGTCAGGGAAAAACGCTGCCGCAGCACCTCGTCGTTGGCGCGCTGGTTATTTGCCGTCAGGCGGAAGAGGTATTCGTCCGGCCCGATCGTTCCAAGGAAGGCGAGGTTGAGCACATCCTGGCCGCCGTGCGCGACAGAGATGGGGCTTTCCCGCACGGATGCAGTGCGGTTCTTCATCCAGCCCGCGATCGTACCGATGACCGTATCCATGCCGTCGTCGCTGCCCATGGCCGCGTTGACCAGGCGGGTAGCCTGCGGCGTCGACCAATGGATGTTGCCGTCGCCCTTGACCGCGAGCAGGTGGCGACCGGCGGCATCGAGCGCGACGCGCGCGCTCTGGGCCGAACGGGCGTTTCTCAGGTGGACGCCGATGCGCGCGCGCAGCTCGTCGATGTTGATCGGTTTCGTGAGGTAGTCGACCCCGCCGGATTCAAGCGCGTGAACGACGTGCTCTGTCTCCGTCAGCCCGGTCATGAAGATGACGGGTATCTGGCTGATGGCAGCGTTTGCCTTCAACCTGCGGCAGGTCTCGAAACCGTCCATCGACGGCATGACGGCGTCGAGCAGGATCAGGTCGGGGGTGATGCGTTCGACGATGTTGAGCGCGGCCGAGCCGGAGGTGGCGATCAGTACGGAGAATCCGGATTGCTCCAACGCATCGGTCAGAAATCCCAGTGCATCCGGCGAGTCATCCACCAGCAGAACGATATCGCGCGGAAGCTCAGCCAAGGGACTCTACCTTTTCGTCAAAGCGGTGCAGGACGTTCATGAAGCCGTTGAGATCGAATGCGGCGACATAGGAGCGAAGTTCTTCGGTAAATGGCTGATTTGCCTCTACCTTGGCAAGGTCCGCGAGCTTTGCCTCGATGCCCCTGATGTAGCCGATCTCGGCCAGCCGCAGCAGTTCCTGCACGTGGGCGACTCCCGGGCTTTGCAGGCGCTGCGTCGCCTTGACGGGCGGCGCGGGCATGGCCTCGGCGTAGATCCATTTAAGGCCGAGATGCAAGGCGAGCTTGTCGCGCAGCTGCCTGATATCGACGGGCTTGCCAATCGCGTCGTTGTGGCTGTCGTCGCTGCCGCTGTGGGCAGCGGCATCGCCGATGTTTGCCGACAGCATCACAATGGGCGACGCCTGCCCAGCCTCGCGCAGGCGAGAGACGAGCTGCCAGCCGTTCATGCCGGGCATGGATATGTCGACCAGGAAGAGGTCGGGCTGGATGCCTTCGATCAAGGTCAGGCAGTCGGTGCCACCGGCCGCGGTCAGCACGACGAAGTCGAGGGGGGCGAGGATTTCCCGCATCATCTCGCGGTGATCCTCGTTGTCGTCGACGATGACGATCGTTCGCCGAGGACCGTCGTAGCTGGCGATCTTCTTTTCCTGGGGCGGTGGCGCCATTTCGCGCAGGACGGCGGACAGCATCAGCCTGACGCGGAACGTGGAGCCCTTGTCTCTCTCGCTCGTCGCGGAGATCTCGCCACCAAGCGTGTTGGTCAGCAGCTGGGTGATGGTGAGGCCGAGGCCGAGACCTGGCATCGGCCGTATGTTCTCCGCCTCTCCGCGCTGAAACGGTTCGTAGATGCGGCTCAAGTCTTTCTCGGCGATGCCGCGACCGGTGTCCGATACCGTGAAAGTGGCAACCTGGCTGCGATAGCCGACCTCGAAACTGACGCTGCCTTCGTCGGTGAACTTGATGGCATTGGAGAGCAGGTTGACGAGGATCTGACGTAGACGCTTCTCGTCGGTGCGCACGAACTGCGGCAGGGCAGGTGCCCGTACATGGTTGAAGGCAAGACCCTTGGCCTGGGCCTGTGGCCGGAACATGTCGACCACCTGGTCGAGAAAATCCTGGATGTTGATCTCGTTCGAATAGACCTGCAGTCGGCCGGCTTCGATCTTGGAGATATCCAGCAGGCCATCGATCAGGCCGGAGAGATGTTCGGCGCTGCGGCGAATGACCTTGATCGAGGATTGACGCGGAGTGGGGATCGTCTCGTCGCGTTCGAGGATCTGCGCGTATCCCAGCACAGCGTTCAATGGCGTGCGCAGTTCGTGGCTGAGGCCGACGACGTAGCGGCTCTTGGCGCGGTTGGCTGCTTCGGCGGTTTCCTTTGCGTTCTGAAGTGCCGCATCGGTCTTCTTGTGGGCGGCGATTTCCTTCAGCAGAAGCGTGTTCTGGCGCGACGATTCTTCCTCGGCCACGACGCGGCTGTCGTGCGCCAGAACGTAGAACCAGCACACCACGCCGGCGATGACGGCGAAGACGAAGAAAACGATCAGGATCGTACCGTTGACGACTTCGGCGGTCGCGGGGGAAGCGGAGGATACCTGATGCGCAATCATGGCGAGGATGGCGCCGACGGCGGTCAGCGCGAGCACCACGGCGATGCCGTAGCGACCGAGGCGCGTGGTCAGCTTCTCGATAACTGATTCCGGCAGCACCGCCTTTGCCACCGTGCCGACCTGGGCATTGAAGCGCGCCTTCGGCTTGCACATGTCGTGGCAACGGCTGTCGAGCGAACAACACAACGAACAAATGGGGGCGGCGTAAGCCGGGCACCATGCCATGTCCTCCGGCTCGAAGGGATGCTCGCAGACAGAACAGGTTATGTTCGTCAGGTTCTTCCAGCTGTGGCGCGGCTTGCGGGCCAGATAGAACCTGCCCTTGGTGCCCCAGGCGATCAGCGGCGAGGCGGTCAGGGCAACCACCAGCGTGATATAGGGGGCGAGCGATGCGGCGACCGTGCCGAAGGCGCCGAAATGGGCGATCAGCGCGATCGTCGCCGACAGCGTCATCGCACCGAGGCCGACGGGGTTGATGTCGTAGAGATGGGCGCGCTTGAACTCGATGCCTGGAGGAGCAAGGCCGAGCGGCTTGTTGATGAAGAGGTCGGCCGAGATCGTGCAGAGCCACGCCATGGCGACGATCGAGAAGATACCGAGCGTTTCTTCGAGCAGCCTGTAGATGCCGAGTTCCATGAGGAGGAGGGCAATCGCCACGTTGAAGACCAGCCAGATGACGCGGCCGGGGTGGCTGTGGGTGAGGCGCGAGAAGAAGTTCGACCAGGCGAGCGAGCCCGCATAGGCGTTCATGACATTGATCTTCAGCTGCGAGATGACCACGAAGGCCGCCATCAGCAGCAGGGCGGCATTGTGCGAAGGGATCATGTAGCCGAAGGCGGTCAGGTACATCTGCGCCGGGTCGGCCGCGCGGTCGACGGGGACGCCCGAGGCGAAGGTGAGGACGACGAGGAAGGAGCCGGCGAGCAGCTTCGGCGCACCGATGATCACCCAACCGGGGCCGGCGAGGAAGACGGCAAGGCGGTGACGCCACTTGGTCGGTTTCTCCGGCGGAAGGAAGCGCAGGAAGTCGGCCTGTTCACCGATCTGCGACATCAGCGCCAGGATGACGGCGGAGGCGGCGCCGAACTCGACGAGGTCGAAGGGTGCGATCGTGCCCGGCGGACCGGAGGCGTGCCGGATGCCGGCGAAGGCGCGCCAGAGGTCGAATTTCTCCCAGTCCGAAAAGGCGATGAAGATGAAGGGCAGGACGTTGAGGACGATCCAGAAGGGCTGGGTGAGGAGCTGGAAGCGGCTGATCAGCCGAACGCCGTGCGTGACCAGCGGAATGACCATGACCGCGCTGATGATATAGCCGATCCACAGCGGAATGCCGAGCGTCAGCTCCAGCGCGCCGGACATGATCGACGCTTCGATTGCAAACAGCATGAAGGTGAAGCTGGCATAGATCAGCGACGTAATCGTCGAGCCGATGTAGCCGAAGCTGGCGCCGCGCGTCAGAAGGTCGATATCGACGCCGTGGCGGATGGCATAGCGGCTGATCGGCAGGCCGATCGCGAGCATGGCGATGCTGGCGACGACGATGGCAAAGAAGGCGTTGGTCGTGCCGTAGGAGAGCGTGATCGCGCCGCCGATGGCTTCAAGCGCGAGGAAGGAAATGGCGCCGATCGCCGTTTGCGAGATGCGTTGTGAGGAAAACTGCCGCGCGCTTTTGGCGGTGAAACGGAGCGCGTAGTCCTCCAGCGTCTGGTTGGCGACCCAGCGATTGTATTCCCGTCTCACCGGGATGATGCGTTGCCGCGCTGCCATGCGTGTGTATTGGCCCCTATGTTCCCCTTGTGACACGTTCGTAACATGGATCGGCACGGTTCTTAAGAGTGCGCTGCAACGCAAAACTGCACATTTCGCCCCGTCTCCTACGTCATATTACGTATACGCTTTCGCAGTGCAGCACCGGATAGTCCCCTAAGCAACAGTTAACTTCCGTTTTCGGTCTGTTGCCGAACAAGAAGAGGGGATCAACCAGATGAATCTGAGATCATACGTTTCAGGCGCCGTTCTCGGTGCCGTCATGTCGGCTTCGGCCGCATTCCATGGAGCCGTTGCGGCTGACGACACCATCAAGGTCGGCGTTCTTCATTCGCTGTCCGGCACGATGGCGATTTCCGAAACGACGCTGAAAGACGCCATGCTGATGCTCATCGACGAGCAGAACAAGAAGGGCGGCCTTCTCGGCAAGAAGCTCGAGGCCGTCGTCGTCGACCCGGCATCCGACTGGCCGCTGTTTGCCGAAAAGGCACGCGAGCTGATCGAAAAGGACAAGGTCGCTGCCGTATTCGGTTGCTGGACGTCGTCCTCGCGCAAGTCGGTCCTGCCTGTTTTCGAAGAGCTGAACTCGATCCTGTTCTACCCGGTTCAGTACGAAGGCGAAGAATCTTCGCGCAACATCTTCTACACCGGTGCCGCTCCGAACCAGCAGGCCATCCCGGCCGTCGACTACCTGATGGAGAAGGAAGGCGTTAAGCGCTTCGTGCTCGAGGGTACCGACTACGTCTATCCGCGCACCACCAACAAGATCCTGGAAGCCTACCTGATCGCCAAGGGTATTCCCAAGGAAGACATCATCATCAACTACACGCCCTTCGGCTTCTCCGATTGGCAGACGGAAGTTTCCAAGATCAAGGAATTCGGCGCGGCCGGCAAGAAGACCGCCGTCGTCTCCACCATCAACGGTGACGCCAACGTTCCGTTCTACAAGGAACTCGGCAACCAGGGCGTCAAGGCAACCGACATTCCTGTGGTCGCCTTCTCCGTCGGCGAAGAAGAACTCGCCGGTCTCGACACCAAGCCGCTCGTCGGCCACCTCGCCGCCTGGAACTACTTCGAGTCGGTTGAAAGCCCGGCCAACAAGAAGTTCATCAAGGAATGGCACGCCTACACCAAGAACGACAAGCGGGTGACCAACGACCCCATGGAAGCAGCCTATATCGGCTTCAACGCCTGGGTTAAGGCTGTCCAGGCTGCCGGTACGACGGACACGGACAAGGTTCTCGACACGATTGTCGGCACCACCGTTCCGAACCTGTCGGGCGGCTATGCGACGGTCATGCCGAACCACCACATCACCAAGCCGGTTCTCATCGGTGAAATCCAGGGCGACGGCCAGTTCGAAATCGTTCAGCAGACGCCTGCTGTCGTCGGCGACGAATGGTCGGACTACCTCCCGGACTCCAAGGATCTGATCTCCGATTGGCGCAAGCCCATGAACTGCGGCAACTTCAATGTTGCCACGGGCAAGTGCGGCGGCAAGGGCTCCTGAGTGCGAACCCCGTCACTTAGATAGCCTGAATCAGCTTCCGTCCGGCCCTCCTGTCCGGGCGGAAGTTCCATCTCTCCGAAGTGCAGCCTTGATGCTTCGGACGGCGCACGGTCCCACGTTGCGGAATCGAAGCCGACTTGAAGGCATATTTTTCCCGATTGCGCCGGAAGGCCAACGATAACCGAGGCAAGAAAGCCGATGTATCGCGCCATCAAGATTTTGCTTCTGACGCTCTGCCTGGCAATGCCGGCCTTTGCGACAGTCCTTAAAGCACAGGAAGACATTCACCCCCTTATCGATGCTCTTGGCGTGGGCGATTTCCCCGAGCGCGAGGCGGCCATCAAGGCGCTTGTCGCATCCAAGAATCCCAAGGTCAGCCACATCCTGCAGCTGCTCAGCGACGGCCAGCTCTACGTCAATCCGGACGGAGGCCCGGTTCTCCTGCAGGGCGGTACTGATGACGAGCCCACCTATTCCGATCCGATCAGCGGCGAAGCCGCCAGCGACGTGGATCCCGACCTCATGTCCAAGGTCAAGATCAACAATTCGCTGCGCGGCGTCATCAGCTCCGCGATGAGCCAGCTGACGCTGCTGAGCCCGGACCGCGGCGCGCGGCTTGCCGCTGCCCAGGGCCTCCTCAGGGATGCCGATCCGGCCAATCTCGATTTGCTGAATTCCGCCCTCGCAGGTGAGAAGGACGCCGACGTCAAGAACACAATGGAAGCAGCCCGCGCCG
The DNA here is from genome assembly GCF_001424945.1 of Rhizobium sp. Root1203. Lineage (GTDB taxonomy): Bacteria > Pseudomonadota > Alphaproteobacteria > Rhizobiales > Rhizobiaceae > Rhizobium. The sequence goes on along the minus strand of NZ_LMCW01000068.1, from coordinate 55,507 downwards.
TGATGATGCTGAAGAGCGACGTCAGCGCCGAGGACAAGAAGTCAGCCATCGACACGATCGCAGCCCGCGGAGGGCGCAACGCGCTGACCATCCTGACGACGGCCATGGATACCGCGCCGGACGACCTCAAGGGCGAGATCCAGACGCATATCAATTCGATCAACCGCAGCCTTGCGCTGTGGGACGTGGTGCAGAACGTCTGGTATGGCCTTTCGCTCGGCTCGGTGCTGCTGCTCGCGGCCATCGGCCTCGCCATCACTTTCGGGGTCATGGGCGTGATCAACATGGCGCATGGCGAGATGGTGATGATCGGCGCCTACACCACTTATGTCGTGCAGGAGTACATCACCTCGACCTTCCCAGGGCTTGCTACCTATTCGCTGGCTTTCGCCGTTCCCGCCGCCTTCCTGTTTACCGGCCTGGTCGGCCTGGTGATCGAGCGCTCCGTTATCCGTTATCTCTACGGTCGTCCACTTGAGACGCTGCTGGCAACCTGGGGCGTGTCGCTGATCCTTCAGCAGGCCGTCCGCTCCATCTTCGGGCCGACAAACCGCGAGGTCCGCAATCCGAGCTGGATGTCAGGTGCCTTTGAGCTTGGCGGTCTGTCGATCACCTGGAACCGTCTGTGGATCATCGTTTTCTCGATGGCTGTCTTCGTGACGCTCCTCATGCTGCTCAAGCGCTCCGCCTTCGGGCTGCAGATGCGCGCCGTGACGCAGAACCGCCGCATGGCCTCCTCGATGGGTATTCGCACCGGCTGGGTCGATGCCTTCACCTTCGCGCTCGGTTCCGGCATTGCCGGGATGGCGGGCGTGGCGCTCTCCCAGATCGACAACGTCTCGCCCAACCTCGGCCAGAGCTACATCATCGACAGCTTCATGGTCGTGGTGTTCGGCGGGGTCGGCAATCTCTGGGGCACGCTGGTCGGCGCTCTTTCGCTCGGCGTCGTCAACAAGTTCCTCGAACCCTTCGCCGGCGCCGTGCTTGGCAAGATCCTGGTGCTCGTTCTCATCATTCTCTTCATCCAGAAGCGGCCGCGCGGGCTCTTCGCACTCAAAGGAAGGGCGGTGGAAGCATGATTACGGCCTTCCTTCTCCGGTCTCTCGATCGCAAGATCGTCGTTGCACTCATCCTCCTCCTGGCGATCGCCGTGCTGGTGCCCGTTCTCAACCTGATGACGGCCCCGAGCAACCCGCTGCACGTCCCCACCTACATCATGTCGCTGTTCGGCAAGTACCTGACCTACGCGCTGCTGGCGCTGGCGCTCGATCTTGTCTGGGGCTTCTGCGGCATCCTCTCGCTCGGCCACGGCGCCTTCTTCGCGCTCGGCGGTTATGCGATGGGGATGTATCTGATGCGCCAGATCGGCGCGCGCGGAAGCTACGGCGATCCGATCCTGCCCGACTTCATGGTGTTCCTGAACTACAAGGCGCTGCCCTGGTTCTGGTACGGCTTCAACCACTTCTGGTTTGCGGCAGCGATGGTGCTTGTCGTGCCCGGCCTGCTTGCCTTCGTGTTCGGGTGGTTCGCGTTCCGCTCGCGCGTCAACGGCGTCTATCTCTCGATCATCACGCAGGCGATGACCTACGCGCTGTTGCTCGCCTTCTTCCGCAACGACATGGGATTCGGCGGCAACAACGGTCTTACCGATTTCAAGGATATCGTCGGCTACAACATTCAGGCGGATGGTACGCGCGCCGCCCTGTTTTCCGCGACAGCGCTTTTCCTGGCGCTCTCGCTGCTCCTGGCCTCCGCGATCGTGCGCTCGAAGTTCGGCAAGGTGCTGGTCGGCGTTCGCGATGCGGAAAGCCGCACGCGCTTCCTCGGCTACCGCGTCGAGCATTTCAAGCTCTTCACCTTCGTCGTCTCGGCGATGATGGCGGGGATTGCCGGCGCTCTCTATGTGCCGCAGGTCGGTATCATCAATCCGGGCGAGTTCGCTCCGGCCAACTCCATCGAAGTCGTCATCTGGACCGCCGTCGGCGGGCGTTCGACGCTGATCGGGCCGATCATCGGTGCCATCCTCGTCAATGGCGGCAAGTCTATCTTCACCGGCCTCTTCCCTGAATTCTGGCTCTTTGCGCTTGGCGGCCTCTTCGTCGCCGTGACCATATTCCTGCCAAAGGGGATCGTCGGCACGCTCGGCCAGTACATGGGCAAACGCAAGCCGGTCTCCAGCGATGCCTCGCCTGCCAAGCAGGAAGACGGCATCGACGCAAAAATCCAGGCTGCGGAGTGAGCGCCATGATCCCCGACGTCAAACCCAACAGCGTGCTCTACCTCAACAACGTCTCGGTCTCCTTCGACGGCTTCAAGGCGCTGAATTCGCTCTCGATCGTCATCGAGCCGGGCGAACTGCGCGCCATCATCGGCCCCAACGGCGCCGGCAAAACGACGATGATGGATATCATCACCGGCAAGACCCGGCCGGATGCCGGCGAGGTGTTCTTCAACGGTCAGACCGATCTGACAAAGCTTGACGAGGCCGACATCGCGCAGCTCGGCATCGGCCGCAAATTCCAGAAGCCGACGGTCTTCGAAAGCCACACGGTATGGGATAATCTGGAGCTGGCGCTGAACCGCAAGCGGGGCGTTTTTCCGACGCTTTTCTACCGGTTGTCGGCGGCGGACCGCGAGCGCATCGTTGAGATCCTCGAAACTGTCAGACTCACGCAGCGTCGCGACGACCTCGCGGCCAATTTGTCACACGGCCAGAAGCAGTGGCTGGAGATCGGAATGCTGCTTGCCCAGGAGCCGAAGCTGCTTCTCGTCGACGAGCCTGTTGCCGGCATGACGGATGCGGAGACCTCGGAGACGGCTATCCTGCTCAAGGAGATCGCCAAGACGCGTTCCGTCGTCGTGGTCGAGCACGACATGGGCTTCATCCGCGACCTCGGCGTCAAGGTGACCTGCCTTGCGGAAGGGTCCGTGCTTGCCGAAGGGTCTATCGATTTCGTGAGCTCCGATCCGAGGGTGATCGAAAACTATTTGGGGCGCTGAGATGCTGACAGTCGAAAACGTAAACCTGCACTACGGCGCCGCCCAGGCGCTTCGCGGCATCTCGATCACGGCCGAGATGGGCAAGATCACATGCGTGCTGGGGCGTAACGGCGTGGGGAAGAGTTCTCTTCTGCGCGCCGTTACCGGCCAGCACCCGTTGTCCGGCGGGACCGTCGCATTCAACGATACGAAGCTCAACGGCCTGCCGCCCTATGCAAGGGCCAAGCAGGGGATCGGCTACGTGCCCCAGGGCCGGGAGATCTTTCCATTGCTGACCGTCAAGGAAAACCTGGAGACGGGATTTGCACCGCTCGGGCGGCGCGACAAAAATATTCCCGACGATATCTTCAGCCTCTTCCCAGTGCTGCAAACCATGCTGGGACGCCGCGGCGGCGACCTCTCGGGCGGGCAGCAACAGCAACTGGCGATCGGCCGGGCCATGGTCACGCGGCCGAAAATCCTCGTCCTCGACGAGCCGACGGAGGGCATCCAGCCGTCGATCATCAAGGATATCGGCCGGGCGATCCGCTACCTGCGCGACAGCACCGGCATGGCGATCCTGCTGGTCGAACAGTATCTCGATTTTTGCCGGGAGCTTGCCGACTACGTCTACATCATGGACCGGGGCGAGATCGTGCACGAGGGACTGGCCGAGACGCTGGATACGCCCGAGGCACGCCGTCACCTGACCGTCTGATCGCGCGGGCGGCAATTGCCGCTTTTCAAGGCAAATCGGTCTGCGTGTTTCGGCGTGGATCGGTTGCGTGGCTGCTCTTGCGAGCGGCATAAGAATTGCTTGCTTTCAATCGGTTGCAGGATTGAACGAGAACAGCCGGGCAAACCGGAGGGACGGCGAGGGGATGGAATGACGAACGCTGCCGCAGCCACGAGGCCGCAGAGGGCCGAGGGACGAGGGCATCTGGCTGCGACCGCGCTTGGCGGACGCACGCGCATCCGGGAACTCTACCAGGAGGGCGCTGCCAAGATCCGGCTGCCGGATACGTTCGACGCTTCCATGGAGGCTGTCATCATCAATACTGCCGGCGGCCTGACGGGCGGCGATCGGATGAACTGGAGCGTCGCCGCCGGCCCCGACACGCGCATCGACGTGACCACCCAGGCCTGCGAAAAGATCTACAAGGCGTCAACCGGAACGGCCGAGGTAACGACGTCGATCAAGGTCGGCGCCCATGCGCGCGTCGACTGGCTGCCGCAGGAAACCATTCTGTTCGACCGCTCGTCGCTGTTCCGCAGGCTCGATGTCGAACTTGGCGAGGGTGCGGAGTTCCTCGCGGTCGAAGCCGTCCTGCTCGGCCGCAAGGCGATGGGTGAGGCGGTGGAGACCGGTCTGTTCCGCGACCGCTGGCGCATCCGGAATGCAGGCAAGCTCTGCCACGCAGAAGACCTTTGCCTTTCGGGAAAGGTCTCCGCGCTGGCCGGCGGACAGGCGATCCTCGGCGGCAAGGTTGCGTTCGCGACACTGCTCTACATCGGGCCGTCGGCAGAGGCCTATCTCGGCACCGTGCGACCCTTGGTCGACGGCCATATGGGCGGCGCCAGCACCTGGGACGGGAAGCTCGTCGTCCGGCTTGCGGCCTCCGATGGCTTCGCTCTCAGAAAAATCCTGATCCCGATCATTTCCGCCTTGCGCAACGGGGCGCCTGTGCCGAAAGTCTGGAATCTATAGTTCAAGCAGATGGATGCACGATGAACCTCACACCGAGAGAAAAAGACAAGCTGTTGATTTCCATGGCGGCTATCGTCGCCCGGCGGCGGCTGGAACGTGGCGTCAAGCTCAACTATCCCGAGGCAATCGCGCTCATTTCCGATTTCGTCGTGGAGGGTGCGCGGGACGGCCGCCCGGTCGCCGAGTTGATGGAGGCCGGTGCCCACGTCGTCGGACGCGACCAGGTGATGGAAGGCATTGCGGAGATGATCCACGACGTACAGGTCGAGGCGACGTTTCCCGACGGAACGAAGCTCGTCACCGTGCACGAACCCATCCGCTGAGATCGACATGCTGGAGCTCCGACCCAACTGCGAGTGCTGCGACAAGGACCTGCCACCCGATAGCCGCGAGGCCATGATGTGCACGTTCGAATGCACGTTCTGCGCGGGTTGCGCCGATGGCGTCCTGCGCGGCACCTGCCCGAATTGCGGCGGCGAGCTGGTGAGCCGGCCCGTGCGTCCGGCTGCGATGCTTGTCAAATACCCTGCATCGACGAAACGTGTCCTGAAGGCCGAGGGCTGTGTGCCCCGCACGGCCGCGTGAGGAGAAGACCATGATCCCAGGCGAAATCATTGCCGCGAGCGGCGACATCGAATTGAACGCCGGCGCGCCGACGATCACGCTCGAGGTGTCGAACACGGGCGACCGCCCGGTGCAGGTTGGCAGCCACTATCACTTTGGCGAAACCAATGCCGGTCTCTCCTTCGACCGCGAGAAGGCACACGGCATGCGGCTGGATATTCCCGCCGGGACCGCGGTGCGCTTCGAGCCGGGGCAGACGCGCTCGGTGACGCTCATTCCGCTCTCCGGCAAGCGCGAGGTCTACGGCTTCCGCCAGCTCGTCATGGGCAAGCTCTAAAGAGAATACCCGGAGGGTACGATGCGCCTTGAAATGCACTTTGCCGCGGGGATCTGTGCGCTGCTTCTTGCCGGCAGCGCGAGCGCGCAGGAGGTCGATTGCAAAAAACCGACGACGCAGTCCGACATGACATTCTGCGAGAGCGCACGTCAGGACGCGGCCGACAAGGCACTGAACGTCCAGTACAAGAAGACGCGTGCCGCCATGGGCGCTTTGGACGCTGACCTGGATGGGGACATGAAGGGCGCCGAGAAGGCACTGGTCACGGCGCAACGCGCCTGGATCGCGTATCGGGATGCGGAATGCGAGGCGCGGGGGTTTCAGGCGCGCGGCGGCACCATGGAGCCGATGCTGGTTGCGGGATGCATCGCCGATGTGACCGATGCGCGAACCAAAGAGCTGAAAACGCTCGAAGATGCGATGAGCAACTGAGGTGGCGAAGTCTATCATGATCATCGGCAATGGAGACATCGGGGAGACGGGAGCTGCCGCGGTGGCTGCAGCCGACTTCGTCATCCGGTTCAACGAGTGCCGATCGTATGCGGCGAGCCCCGGCCGCACGGACGTCGTTGCAGTCTGCAATACAGGGCGCCCAGCCAAGGCGATGCTCGGATCCCCGGAATGGGCCGAGCATCCCGCCGTGCGCGCGGCGACGGCCATCTGGAGCGTTCGCGACCCCGAAAAATTCGCTGCCCTTCGCGCGCCGCTTGCCGCCTCCCATCCGGAGCTCGACGATTTCTGTGACGACTATACGAGTCAATTCAATGATTTCTGCGGCGATGCTGGCAAGGCGCATGTGGTTGTTGACAAACTGATTCATGAAAGCGTCGACGCTGCGCTGGCGGCGTTCGACCCCGCTCAGTACGTCGTGCCGAGCAGCGGCCTGATCGTGATTGCAGACGTCATGAACAAATTTCCGGGTGTTCACATCTCGCTTGCCGGCTTCGGCCATGCGGGCTGGGAGTGGCATCCCTTTGCTGCCGAAAGGCAGCTCGTCGACAGTTATGTCGCTGCGGGCCGCATTACGCGGTTTCCGGCGGTTGCCTCCCTTTCTTCCTCCCAAGGAGCCTGACATATGCCTTACAAGATTTCACGCGCCGCTTATGCCGGCATGTTCGGCCCAACTGTCGGCGACAAGGTCCGGCTTGCCGATACGGAACTCTTCATCGAGATAGAGAAGGACTTCACGACCTACGGGGAAGAGGTGAAGTTCGGAGGCGGCAAGGTCATTCGGGACGGCATGGGGCAGAGCCAGGCGACGAGGGCGGCAGGTGCGGTGGATACCGTCATAACCAACGTGGTCATCATCGATCATACGGGTATCGTGAAGGCGGATATCGGCCTCAAGGACGGCCGTATCGCTGCGATCGGGAAAGCCGGCAACCCGGACACGCAGCCGTGCGTCAACATCATCGTCGGGCCATCGACCGAGGCCATTGCCGGCGAGGGCAAGATTATCACCGCGGGTGGAATGGATGCGCATATCCACTACATCTGCCCCCAGCAGATCGAAGAAGCGCTGATGTCGGGCGTTACCTGCATGCTGGGCGGCGGCACGGGTCCGGCGCATGGCACGCTCGCCACCACCTGCACCGGAGCCTGGCACATCGAGCGGATGATCGAGAGCTTCGATGGCTTTCCGATGAACCTCGCGCTTGCCGGCAAGGGCAATGCCTCGCTGCCCGCAGCACTTGAAGAAATGGTGCTCGCCGGCGCTTCGTCGCTGAAACTGCACGAGGACTGGGGCACCACCCCGGCTGCGATCGACTGCTGCCTTTCGGTGGCCGACGCATACGATATCCAGGTGATGATCCATACCGATACGCTGAACGAGAGCGGCTTCGTCGAAGATACGATCGGCGCGCTCAAGGGCCGCACGATCCATGCCTTCCACACGGAAGGCGCCGGTGGCGGTCACGCGCCGGATATCATCAAGATCTGCGGCCAGTCGAACGTCATCCCGTCTTCCACCAATCCGACCCGGCCCTATACGGTCAACACCATCGCCGAGCATCTCGACATGCTCATGGTCTGCCATCACCTGTCGTCATCGATCCCGGAAGATATCGCCTTCGCCGAAAGCCGCATCCGCAAGGAGACGATCGCCGCCGAGGACATCCTGCACGATATCGGCGCATTCTCGATCATCTCGTCCGACAGCCAGGCCATGGGCCGCGTCGGCGAAGTGGCGATCCGCACCTGGCAGACGGCGGACAAGATGAAACGTCAGCGCGGTCGGCTGAAGGAAGAAAAGGGCGAAAACGACAACTTTCGTGTGCGCCGCTACATCGCCAAGTACACGATCAATCCGGCCATCGCCCAGGGCCTCAGCCATGAGATCGGCTCGATCGAGGTGGGCAAGCGGGCCGACCTCGTGCTCTGGTCGCCTGCGTTTTTCGGCGTGAAGCCCGAGATGGTCCTGCTCGGCGGCTCGATTGCGGCAGCACCGATGGGCGACCCGAATGCTTCGATCCCGACGCCTCAGCCGATGCACTACCGGCCGATGTTTGCCGCCTACGGCAAGCTGCGCACCAATTCTTCGGTTACCTTCGTCTCGCAGGCGTCGCTTGACGCGGGATTGCAGCAGAGGCTCGGCGTCGCCAAGACGCTGCTGGCCGTCAAGAACACCCGCGGCGGCATCTCCAAGGCGTCGATGATCCACAACAATCTCACCCCTCATATCGAGGTTGATCCCGAGACCTACGAGGTCCGCGCCGATGGAGAACTCCTGACCTGCGAGCCCGCCACGGTACTGCCGATGGCGCAGCGGTATTTTCTGTTTTAGGCGATGCAGGGGGCTGGCGCGTATGCGCCAGTCTCGCCTCGCACACCACGTTCAGCGAAATCCTCTTAAAGTTGTTATTTCACGGAATTGTGTTCCACCTTGGGGCGGTGCGTCCGCAATGAAACAACAGGAAAAACTGATTCTGAAAATACATTTTAAATCAGTCACTTGAGCTTTCGTGCTGGGAATTTGATTCCGCTCTGGAACCGTAGCGTTTTCAGTCATCTTTCCGCTGAAGATCAATTCACCGAACTCGTTCGAATCTTAGCGATTCACTTAAGAACTCGGCAGCGGTTGATATCTAATCAATGTGCTTGGCGCTGGGCAAGAAGGTCGATTCGGATGAAAATTTCACTCCAGGCAGAGCTTGGCGATTTTCAGAATCGCCGTACGATTTACACGTTTGCCCTCAAGATGAGCTTTCTTGCGGTGATGCTTTCATCGGCTGCAATCGCTGTGCTTCTGCCACTCTTGGATCTGCTGGGCATGCTGCCGGTCTCGCTTGCGCAGGCTGTCGTCTACGGCGTCGCACTTTCCTGGTTGGTCGGCTGGACGGTCTCCGGAACGCTTGCGTTGCTGGCCGGCAACGCCATGCACCAACTCAGCGTTTCGCGCGCCCAATTTGAGCAATTGAGCCGCACCGACACGTTGTCCGGGCTTCTTAACCGACGTGCATTTACCAAGGCCCTGGACGATGTCCGCGATGGAGCCTGTCTTGCGATCTTCGACGTGGACCGGTTCAAGGCCATCAACGACCGGTTTGGGCACGCCTGCGGAGATGCGGTGATCGTTGCCGTATCGTCCGCGCTCGCCTCGTCGTTTGGAGACGGTTCTGTTGCGGCACGGCTCGGCGGGGAAGAATTCGGAGCGATCGTCGTCGGCGCGCTTCAGGAGGAGCGCGTCGCGCAAGTCCGATTGGTCTGCGCACAGCTCGCCGAACTGCCGATCGTCGTCGATGGATGTGCGGTGAATATTACGGTCTCCGCCGGCATCGCCGAGTTCGCCGAAGGCCGGACCAAGGAAGCCGTCTACTCCGCCGCCGACAAGGCGCTTTACCTCGCCAAGGCGCTTGGCCGCAACCGCGTGGTGCATGAGGACGAAGGCCTGCATCACAAACGACGGCGGCAACTGGCGGAAAAAAGCCAGAGCGCCCAAGCGATCGAGATCGACTACGCCACGGTCGTGAAGAATGCAGGATAGAGGCGTTTGCGATGCTTTGACGCTTGCATAGCGAAGGCCTATTTTGCATGGTCAGGGTCTCAATCGAAATGGACATGTCATGCAGCACGTTACCTCCTATCTTCCAGCCGGCACGCCGTCTTCCAACCCCACCGGCAAGGTCGTTCTGCCGCATGATCTGAGGCACCTGCGCCGCAAGCTCCTGCATCTCGAAAACGGCGACATGGTCATGCTCGACCTCAAGGAGCCCGTTCTTTTCGCCAGTGGCGACATGTTGTTGCTGGAGGACGGGGAACTGATCGAAATCGTTGCTGCGGACGAGAAGCTCTTCGAGATCAAGGGGAAGGATCGGGTGCATCTGATCGAGCTCGCCTGGCATCTTGGCAACCGGCATCTCGGAGCGCAGATCGAGGACGAGCGCATCCTGATCCTGCGCGACCACGTCATCCGCGCGATGCTGGAGGGACTGGGTGCGACGGTGGCCGAGGTCTCCGAGCCTTTCCAGCCTGCACGCGGCGCGTATCATTCGCACGGCAGCCAGGCGCACGGTCACGATCATGGTCATCACAGCCACTCGCACGACTGAGTTTCCATGACGGACAACGGCGACCTTCAGGCTTTGCTGCGGTTGATGGCGTGGCTATCGCCGGCGTTCCCCGTCGGCTCGTTTGCGTATTCGGGCGGGCTGGAGCGCGCCGTGCATGACGGTCTCGTGCACGATGCGCCATCCTTGGCGAACTGGGCCATGGAATTGGTCTCTCGCGGTGCGGTCTGGAACGATGCCGTTCTTCTGGCCGAAAGTCACCGCGTCCACCGCGAAGCCTCCTTGCTCGTAGCGGTCGCCGAACTTGCCGAGGCGCTTGCCGGTTCGCGCGAGCGGCATCAGGAAACGATGCTGCTCGGAGATGCGTTTCTCACGGCAGCGCGCGCCTGGCCGAACGCCGTGTTCGACCGGCTGCCGCGGTCCGTTGCCTATCCGGTCGCGATCGGCGCCGTAGCGGGTGCACATGGTGTTGCCTCCGAAAGGGCAATCGCCGCCTTCCTTCATGCCTACGTCTCACAAGCCGTTTCGGCCGGCATCCGACTGGGTGTCGCAGGTCAGAAGGATGGCGTGCTAATCCTTGCCGGCCTCGAGGAACATATCGCAGCGATGGCACCGCGTGCTGCCGCGTCGACACTGGACGATCTGGGCTCTGCGACCATCCAGGCAGACATCATGTCGCTTCGTCACGAGACCCAGTCGACGCGATTGTTCCGATCGTGAGGACGTCCGTACGGAAGGGCTGGCGTCGCGTCGCTGCCCTGCGTCATTTGCCGGTGGCCGCATTTCGGCCGCCGCGCTATCATCGTTTTCGATTGGAGTTCAGAACATGAAATCAGCAAACGGGCCTTTGCGGGTCGGGATCGGGGGGCCGGTCGGCTCCGGCAAGACGGCACTGACCGAGAAGCTCTGCAAGGCGATGCGCGACGAGTATTCGGTCGCCGTCGTCACCAACGACATCTATACGACGGAGGATGCCGAGGCGCTGATGCGCATGCAGGCGCTGCCGTCGGACCGTATCGTGGGGGTCGAGACCGGCGGCTGCCCGCATACCGCCATTCGCGAGGATGCGACGATCAACCTGCAGGCGATTGCCGGGCTCAACGAGCGCATCCCGGATCTCGACGTCGTCTTCATCGAGTCGGGCGGGGACAACCTGGCTGCCACCTTTTCTCCCGATCTTGCCGATATCACGATCTACGTGATCTCCGTCTGCCAGGGCGAGGAAATCCCCCGCAAGGGTGGGCCGGGCATCACGAAGTCGGATCTGCTCGTCATCAACAAGAAAGATCTTGCGCCCTATGTCGGGGCTGATCTCGATGTCATGGACCGTGATGCGACGCGCATGCGCCAAGCGCGACCGTTCGTGTTTTCCGACATGAAGCGCGGCGATGGCGTCGGCTCGATCGTGAGTTTTCTCAAGGAGCACGGCGGTCTCTGATCCGCCAGATTGGATCCTTGCAAAGAATGGCGTCGGGGCAAAGATTTTTGCACGCGCCCTTGACAGAAAGTTTGCTTGCTGCGATTTCTATCCTTGCAAAGAAAATTGCAAGGACGGTGAATGTCGATTCTTGAACGCATCAAAACCCATTCATCCAAGCTGACCGATTCCGATCAGAAGATCATCGCCGTGCTCATGGAAAATCGGGCAGAGGTTGCTTTCCTATCGGGTCCGCAGCTTGCACAACGTGCGCAGGTCCATGAAGCGGGAGCAACCCGGCTCGCGCAGAAGCTCGGCTTCAAGGGGTTTCCGGACCTGCGGTCGCAATTGCAGCGCGAGGTACTCGAAGGCCAGGACGCCGCGAACCGGATGCGCCGATCTGTATCCAAGGTTGAACACGGGGCCTTCCTTGCAGATCTTATTCACGCAGAAATGTCCGCGCTCGAAACATTGTCGCGATCGATTTCGCAGGAGGAAATCAACAAAGCTGCCGACATGATTTTCGGTGGGCGACGGGTGTTTGTGTTCGGCCAGGGGCATGCCCTTTCGGTTGCCACTTTCCTGCAGCGTCGCCTCGACCGTTTCGGCATGACGACGATCACATTGACCGGGCGAGGGCGCGATATCGCGGAGCGAATGGGGAGCATGGAGGCTGGAGACGTGGTCGTCGCGCTGGCATTCCGCAAGCAGCCGCAGAGCTACGCGCCGCTGCTTCGTCATGCCATGCGCGTCGGGGCTCGCACAGTCCTGATTTCGGATCTCGCCGGGCCGACAATGGATCCGCAGGCGGAGTTGATGCTCGCCGCGCCACGGGGGCGGTCGGGGAGTGAATTTCAGACGCCGACGGTCCCATTCGCGATCGTGAATGGCATCGTACTTACTATCGCAGGCCGCCATGAACGGGAAATCATCGGTAGGCTTGAGAATCTGTCGGAGCTGTTTAACGACTTCGACTGAAGGAGGAGGATAAAATGGGAGGAGATTTTATGCATAAATTTTTCAAGGCTGCCATTGTGACGGGATTGTTCGCACTACCGGCGGCAGGACAAGCGAACGACCTTGATGCGATCAAGCCGGAGCAATTGCTGCCACTGGCCCAGAAGGAGGGCAGCGTTACCATCTTTTCGCTGTCGAGTCGGATTGCCAAGGTCGAGAAAGCGTTTGAGGAGAAGTATCCGGGCATCGATTTCATCGGGCTCGATATGAGTTCGACCAAGCAGATTGCCCGGCTTGAAGCCGAGCAACAGGCGGGTGTCCATGCTGTCGATGTTCTCTACATTGCCGATACGCCAGTCGTGCTGGAAAAGCTCGTGTCGAAGGGAGCGGTTACGAACTATGTGCCGCCCAGGGTCGCCGATGAGATCGCCAGTCAGTATCAAGCGCCGCTGCTGGCTCACCGCCTGTCGACCAAAGTGCTGATGTACAACGAGAAAGCCTTTCCCAATGGGTCGCCTGTGACCAATCTCTGGCAGCTCACCATGCCTGAATGGAAGGGCAAGGTGCTGATGGTCGATCCGTCGCTGCGAGGCGAGCTGCTCGACCTCCTGACGGAAATCGTCCTGCGTCCCAGCGAAATGGCTGCGGCATACAAGGCGCAGTTCGGCAAAGATATCGCGGTCGATGCCGACCTTCAGGGTGCAGGCGAGCAATTCGTCAAAGACCTGTTCGCCAACGATCTTATTCTGGTTCCCAACAGCGACGTCCTAAACAAGTCGGTCGGCGACGTGAAGGCCAAGCAGCCGCCGGTGGGCTTCGGAACCTATTCGGACCGCCGTGACAACGAGAAGGAAGGTTGGGCGCTCCAAGTTGCAAAAGACGTCGAGCCGGCCAACGGCATTCTCTTCCCCGCCGTTCTGGCAATACCTGCTAAGGCTCCGCACCCCGCCGCAGCCCGACTGCTGATCGACTTCATGTTCGGCGACGACAGTCCCTCGGGCGGACCGGCATACAAGCCGTTCGATGTGCCAGGCGACTATGCCACGCGCGAAACGATCAGCGACAACCCCGACTCCGTCAAGCTGGAAGAGCTCGACGCATGGACGATCAATCCCGCGAAGACAGCAATGGCGCGCCATCGCGTGGCCGACCTGATCATCACCTTGCAGTAGTCTCGGACGCCGACCCGACATCAACAGCGTGTCGGCGCTCCCCGGAGTTTTTCAATGTCATCCCCATCCATATCCATGCCGTCGGGCAGCTGGCTGTTCCGAAGCAGCCTCCTCATGCCCGCCATTTTGATCGCGATCTGCACGCTTCTCGTCGTTGCGCCGCTGCTTCGCATTCTGACGTCGACTTTGACGCCGGAAGGTCTCGCTGCCTGGCAGGCGGTTCTCTTCAGCCCCCTGTCGATGAACCTCTGGTGGCGGCCGCTCCTGAATACCATGCTGCTCGGCTTCGGTGTCGCCGCAGGATGTCTGCTGCTCGGCGGCTTTCTTGCCTGGCTCGTTGTACTGACCGACGTTCCGGGCCGTCGTCTGCTGGGGTTGGTGGGGACATTGCCTTACATGATCCCCAGTTTCGCCGCCGCCCTTGCCTGGGGGACGCTGTTCCGGAATTCCAGACTCGGTGGTTCGGTCGGCTTCTTCGAGGCCAACGGGATTGCTATTCCCGACTGGCTTGCCTGGGGTATCGTCCCGGCGATGATCGTCCTGATCGCGCACTACTACTCGTTGGCCTACACCATCATCGCAGCAGCGCTCAGTTCAGTCGGCGCGGATATGGTCGAGGCCGGCCAGATGGCCGGTGCACGGAGATCGCGCATCTTCTTCGGTATTATCCTGCCGGTTGTCGCGCCGGCTCTGGTCGCAGCCTCCTCGCTCACCTTTGCGGGAGCTGTCGCGAACTTTGCAGCTCCGGCTTTGCTCGGCCTGCCGGTTCGAATGCAGACCTTGTCGACACGCCTGTTCGGCCTGATCGAGACAGGTCAGCAGGAACGCGGCTTTGTGCTTGCCCTGCTGCTTATCGTCGTCTCGGCCACGTTGCTGTGGCTTTCCGACCGGATCGTCTCGGGCCGCAAGGCTTTCGTTACCGTCACGGGAAAAGGGGGGCGTACTAAACGATTTCCACTTGGCCCGTGGCGTTGGCCGCTGTTCGCCATTGCAGCGTCGATAGGTTTCATGACGACGGTTGCGCCAATTCTGGTGCTGGGTGCATCGAGCTTTGCGCCTCAGAGTGGCGCGCTGTTTTCGAACTGGACCCTGTCCTTCTGGATCGGGGAGGGCGGCGGCGAGATCGCGCAAGGTCAGGCGGGCATCTTCCGTAACCCTGTGCTGCTCGAAGCGCTCTGGAATACCATCCGGCTTGGTATCGTTGTCGCGATAACGACGATGCTTCTGGGGCTGGCGCTTGCCTATACGATCGTACAGCGACGTGGCAGCCTCCTCGCAAAAGTGCTCAGCCAGCTCGCCTTCACTCCGTTGCTTGTTCCGAGCATCGCCTTTGCCGCCGCCTACATCGCACTCTACGGAGCGCCCATTGGCCCGCTCCCTTCGCTGTATGGCACCTTCCTTCTGCTGGTGCTCGCAGCGTCGGCGCATAATCTGCCGTTTGCCGTTCAGTCCGGGCGATCTGTTCTCGGCCAGATTTCTGCCGATATCGAGGAAAGTGCCCGCCTCACCGGCGCAGGTCCCTTGCGCCGGCTGGCGGTCATCACGTTCCCCCTCGCAATTCGTGGGTTGGGTGCGGGCGCCATCCTTGTGTTCGTCAAAATGGTCAGGGATCTGTCGCTGGTCGTACTGCTCTTTACCTCGACATCACCAGTGCTCAGCATGGTCGCCTATCGCTATGCGGCAGAAGGTTTCATGCAGTTTGCGAACGCAATCACGCTCATCATCCTGGTAGTATGCCTTGCCGCATCCGTTCTCGCGGAGCTTCTTCAGAGCCGCGTCCAAAAGTGGAAACAATCATGATCAACGCGCCGATCGACGTGAACATAGCTATTCAGATCAAGAACCTCGTCAAGCGTTTCGGGTCCTTTACCGCTGTATCCGACATCAACCTGTCTGTTCCCACTGGGGCCTTCCTCGTGCTTGTGGGACCGTCCGGATGCGGAAAATCGACCCTTCTGCGGATGCTGGCCGGTCTTGAGGCACCAACGGAAGGAGAGATCAATTTCGTCGGGAAGACGGTATCGAGCGGTACAGGCGGCATTGTCGCGGACGCGGGGTCGCGCAATGCGGGTCTGGTTTTTCAAAGCTACGCACTCTGGCCCCATATGACAGTCGCAGGAAACATCGCCTGGCCGCTGAAAGTTGCCAGGTGGTCGAAGGAGCAACGCGACGCCCGCGTGCGCGAGGTACTGTCTCTGCTTGGTATAGAGGTGCTCGCCGATCGATATCCCGCTGAGATTTCAGGCGGACAGCAACAGCGGGTCGCTATTGCCCGTACCATCGCCCCGAGACCCGGTATTCTTCTCTTTGACGAGCCGTTGTCCAACCTCGATGCCAAGCTGCGCATCGAGATGCGCAGCGAACTGATGCGGATTCACCGCGCGACTAAAGCGACCTCCGTCTACGTAACCCATGATCAGGTCGAAGCGATGACGATGGCGACCCATGTTGCTGTTCTTAACGGCGGCAGCGTCGAGCAGTTCGGAAGGCCCGCCGACCTTCTGCGCGCACCGGAAACCGCCTTCGTCGCAACCTTTCTCGGAACACCGCCGGCCAACCTGATCCCCGTTAGGCGGCAGGTGGATCACTTCGCCTTTGCGGGAAGCACCATGGTCGATGCCAGCCTGGCTCCGGCTCTCGCCGAGGCGCAGCTTTTGTACCGCGCTGAGGATGTGGCCGTCGGCAAGGTCGATGGCGCGCCTTCGGTCGTTGCCCGCTTTGCCGAGGCCGCGCCGATCGCTGGCCAGACAATGGTGACGGCCGTGATCGACGGCCTGCGGGTCACTGCCATGGCACAGGGCCATTATTCTGCGGTACCAGGAGACCCGGTGACACTTTCATTCATACGCCGGCCGGATGCCGTTTTTTCTCTCGATGGCCACAGGATCAACTGATGCGGCTCATTCTTCTTCGTCACGGTGAAACCCTCTGGAACGCGCAGCAGCGCCTTCAGGGACAGGATAATTCCGAACTCTCGGAACGCGGTATCGAGCAGGCTCGCCGCTTTCGCGCTTATGCCCGTGCGCTGTCACCAGCTCACGTCATATCGTCCGATCTCGGACGTACGCGTCAGACTGTTGCATTGATCGGTCATCCGAACGCCCCTTCGGATGCGAGGCTGCGGGAGCTCGATATGGGAGAGTGGACGGGCCGGACAAAGGCCGAACTGCTCGAGCAGCGACCCGAAGACTACAAAGCCTGGCGCGCGGGCACCTACACCCCGGACAGGGGCGAAGCATGGTGGGTCTTTCGTAAGAGGATCTCCGATGGAGTCCGTCACTGGCTGGCGAAAGCCGAGGGCGATCTGCTGGCGGTGGTGCATGGTGGGGTGATCAGGGCGGCCTGCCACGAGTTTCTCGACCTTCCGCCGTCGCGCGTCATTCCGGTAACGCCAGGAACGGCCACGATCCTGTATTTTTCCTCCCCCGACGCCGCGACCGCCCAGCTTGAAGGCTACAATATCGGCTCCGTGGCGCCCGATGTGTCCGTCGCGGACTAAGGCTCGCCCGGTTTCAGATATGCCTCAGCGCGTCGACATCGTCGATCGCGATGGCACGGCCCTGAACGGTGACGCCGACCGTGCGCAGGGCTGAAAAGGCGCGGGAAAGCGCTTCCGGCGCTAGGCCAAGCTTGCGCGCGAGCAGGCTCTTCTGAAACGGCAGCCGCAGGGAGGCCGCCGCACCGTCCTTCTCCGAATGGGTCAGCAGATAGTTTGCAACGCGCTGCGGCGCGGTCTGCATGCGGTCGCTCGCCAGGCAATCCAGCGTCGACAGCAAATGCCTGGAGAGGCTGCGCATGATGGCGGTGGCGATGCGCGGTCGCTCGGCAAGCAGTTCCCTGACCTTTGCCAGGTCGAAGCGTGCGAGGATCGCATGATCCATCGCGTGTGCGCTGTAGTTATAGCCTTCGCCGGACAGGATCAGGCACTCGCCGAAGCTGTCGCCCGGTTCGCAGATGCTGAGGTCCGCCGCACGCCCGTCGGCGCCCAGCCGGTACAGCCTGACATAACCACTCAGCACGCAGTAGAAGTGGTGCGCAGTCTCGGCTTCGTAGAACAGGATATCCTGGCTCTCATAGCGGACGGAAACGGCACAGGACAGAAGAGCATCGCGCTCATCGGCGTCGAGCCCCGAAGCGATCGAGGCACCCCCGAGCACCGCCCTTTGCGAACTGCTTAATTTCAGACCTTGGTTCATCAGTTTCTCCCTGGTTGCGCGGCGAGAGCCACCTCCCGCGACATATTGGCAAGGATAACCGGAGAATGGGGTTCAGGATTTGATCTCGATCAATTCCTGATGAAAAAGAGAAGGCCGGGGCGGGCCCCGGCCTTTGTATCTTTGGAACGCTACTCCGCCGCGAAGGGGGGGAGCCGGACGACGTTGCCGCCGGATTTGCCGCGCTTGCTGTCCGGCTTCTCGATGGCGGTGACCCGGTCGTCGAGGGCGCCGACGGCCTCCGTGAGTTCTTCGCGCGACAGCGGCAGTTCTTCCTGATCCTTCTTGCCGACCAGTCGGCCGAACATCCAGCCGAGGAGGCGGGACAGGTCGTCCATGATCAGGAAGAACGAGGGCACGACCACCAGCGAAAGCACCGTCGACACGATGATGCCGCCGATCACCGCAATCGCCATCGGTGCGCGGAACGAGCCGCCTTCGCCGACGCCGAGCGCCGACGGCAGCATACCCGCCGACATTGCGATCGAGGTCATGATGATCGGGCGGGCACGCTTGCGCCCAGCCTCCACCATGGCTTCGACGCGCTGCATGCCGCGATGGCGCATTTCGATGGCGAAATCGACAAGCAGGATCGCGTTCTTCGTGACGATGCCCATCAGCATGAGGATGCCGATCAGCACCGGCATCGAGAGCGGGTTGTTCGTGACCAGCAGGCCGACGGCCACGCCACCGATTGCAAGCGGCAGCGAGAAGAGGATGGTGAAGGGCTGGATCACGTCCTTGAAGAGCAGGACCAGCACGGTCAGCACCAGCATCAGACCCATCAACATGGCATTGACGAAGCTCTGCTGCATTTCCTTCTGCACCTTGGTGTCGCCGCTTTCGACAAGCTGGACCGTGGGCGGAATGTTGGCGTCCTTGACGATATCGCGGAAGCGGGCCGATGCCGTGTCGAGCGCGACGCCCTGAGGCAAATCGGAGCCGATCGAGACGACACGGTTTCGGTTGTTGCGCTTGATCGAGCTTACGCCTTCCGAATAATCGATATCCGCGACGGTCGCGAGCGGAACGGTTCCTCCGCTGGCCGTCTGGATCTTCAGCGCCCGGAGAGCGGCAAGATCGCGCCGCATGTCGAGCGAAGCCTGCACGCGGATCGGGATCTGGCGATCGTCGAGGTTGATCTTGGCAAGCGCTGCGTCGATATCGCCGATCGTAGCGACCCGGATGGTCTCCGAGATCTGCTGCGGCGTGATTCCGAGGCGGGCAGCCTGATCCTTGCGCGGGCGAACCTGCAGTTCCGGACGGGGCAGTGCACCATCGGCGCTGACGTTTGCCAGCGACGGGTCGGCACGCAGCTTCCCTTCCAGAATGCCGACGGCATTGCTCAGATCCTTCTCGTTCTTGGAGAGGAAGTTGAACGAAAGGTCACGCTCGCCGCGGTCGTTGAGCTTCAGGATGCGGACGTCGGGGATGTGGCGGAGCTTGGCAAAGACTTCCTTCTCGATATCCCATTGCGGGCGGACACGACCGTGAACCTCGACCTTGGGGAGGTGTGGGCCAATGACCGGGATCGATCCGAGGAAATCGTTCACAAGCTTCTTTACAAGAGACTGATCGAGCTTCTGCAGGGCCAGCGTTACCGTTGCACGCCGCAGTTCGAGATCGCCCTTCGGCGATGCGCCGCCGAGCACGAAGACGCTTTCGACGCCATTGATTCCCTCGACGTTCTTGAAGACTTCGTCGGTGGTCGCCTCGGTGTCGTCGAGTGTCGCGTTCGGCGGCAGTTCGACCGAGAGGACGATGCGGGACGCGTCTTCTGGCGGCAGGAAGCTGCCCGGCACCTGCGCAAGCAGCGCCATCGAGCCGATAAGGAAGCCGATTGCAGCAATCAGTGTAGCGTAGCGGGTCCACCAGCGGCTGGTCGTGGCGCGCACGAGCCGCGTGTAGCCGCGGAAGAACCAGCCGTCATTGTCGTGGTGATCCTCGATGCCGTCTTCCGGACTCATGAGATACGCTGCCATCATCGGTGTGATGAGGCGGGCGACCATCAGCGAGAAGAAGACGGAGAAGGCCACCGTCAGGCCGAACTGGATGAAGTACTGGCCGGGAATGCCCGGCATGAACGACACCGGCACGAAGACGGCGATGATCGTGAACGTCGTGGCGATAACCGCGAGACCGATTTCGTCGGCGGCCTCGATGGCGGCGCGGTAGGGTGTCTTGCCCATCTTGATATGGCGGGCAATGTTCTCGATCTCGACGATCGCGTCATCGACGAGAATACCGGTCGCCAGCGTCAATGCCAGGAAGCTGACGAGGTTCAGCGAGAAGCCCATCAGATCCATGATCCAGAACGTCGGGATCGCAGACAGCGGCAACGCGACGGCCGAGATCAGCGTCGCGCGCCAGTTCCGCAGGAACAGGAACACGACGACGATGGCGAGCAGGGCGCCCTCGAGCAGCGTATGCATGGCTGCTTCGTAGTTGCCGTAGGTGAAATAGACCGAGTCATCGATCAGCTCGATGTTCACGTTCGGGTTCTCGGCCCGCACCTTTTCGAGGCTCTTCGATACGGTTTCCGCGACGCTGACCTCGCTGGCACCCTTCGAGCGGAATACGCCGAAGGTGACCACAGGCGTATCGTTGAAGCGCGAGAAGGATTTCGGCTCCTCGTAGGTGTCCTTGATGGCGCCGAGGTCGGAGACCTTGACGAAGCGGCCGTTCGGCAGCGCGATCGTCGTATTGGCCAGTTCCGCAACATTGCGGGCGTCGCCGAGCACGCGGATCGCCTGCTCGCTGCCGGCGACCTGGCCGCGGCCGGAGCCGAGGTCGACGTTGGTGCCGCGAAGCTGCTGGTTCACGCTTGCGGCGGTGATGCCGTAGGCGTTGAGCTTGTCGGGGTTGAGCTCGATGCGCACCTCGCGGTCGGCGCCGCCGTAGCGGTCGACGCGACCGATACCGGTCTGACCCTGCAGCGCGCGCTTGACGGTGTCGTCAACGAACCAGGAAAGCTCCTCGAGCGTCATATCGGGCGATGAGACCGCGAAGGTCTGGATCGCCTGGCCTTCGACGTCGATCTTGGAAACGATCGGCTCGTCGACATTGGCCGGCAGATCGCCGCGGATACGGTCGATCGCGTCCTTGGTGTCCTGCACGGCCTGTTCCGTCGGTACTTCCATGCGGAACATGATGACGGTCTGCGACTGGCCGTCGGTGACCGTCGACTGGATTTCGTCGATGCCGGTGATGCTGGCGACGGCGTCTTCGATCTCCTTCGTCACCTGCATTTCGAGTTCGGCCGGAGATGCGCCGCTCTGCGTCACCACGACCGAGACGAGCGGAACGTCGATGTTCGGGAATCGCGTGATCGGCAGCTTGTTGAAGGCCTGAATGCCTACGAAAAGCAGCAGGGCAAAGGCCAGAAGCGGCGCGATGGGATTTCGGATTGACCAGGCTGAAAAGTTCATCGGGCCGTCTCTTAGTTGGAAGCCGGGGGCTGTTCACGAACCGGCGTGATGCGGTCGCCGTCGCGGACGTAGGCGCCCGCCTTGGCAACGACTTCCTCGCCAGAGGTCAGTCCTTTGGTGATCTCGACATAGGCGCCATCCTGGATGCCTGTCTCGACCTTGACGAATTTTACGACGTTGCCCTCGACCTTGCGGGCAGAGGAACCGTCATTGCCCGTCAGCACGGCCGAAAGCGGCAGTGCGACGTTCTCAGCCGTGCGCACGATGATCTCGGCACTGCCGTACATGCCGGCGCGCGCCTTGCTGCTGTCGTCGATGAGGATATGGACGAGACCAAGGCGCGTCAGAGGATCGACCGTCGGCGAAACGAGGCGAACCGAGCCCGACAGCTTTTCGCGGCTGCCCGAAAGCGATAGCGTCGCCTTCTGGCCGGGCTCGATCTTGACGATGTCGGTCTCTCCGACCTCTGCAACGAGTTCGATCTTGTCGTCGCGGATGATGGTGAAGAGCGGTTCGCCGGTGCCCGACGCAATGGCGCCAACCTTGGCGCTCTTGGCGGAAACCGTGCCATCGACCGGTGTTTTGACATCCGTCCTTGCAAGCTTGAGGTCGGCGTCGGCGATCTGGCTGTCGGTGACCTTGATATCGGCTATTGCGACCTGGATTGCCTGTTCGGCGGACGATACGCGGGCGTTTGCGGATGCTGCAGCGGCATCGGCCTGCTCGACCGTCGCCGTGGAAACGGTGCCTTTCTTGCCCATCTCCTGGGCGCGGGCCTGCTGCTGCCGTGCCTGTTCGGCATTGGCCTGCGCTTCGATCAGCTGGGAGCGCAGCTGCGCCAGGCTTGCCTCGTTCTTGGCCTTGGTGGCCTGCAGCTGGCTCTTCTGGAGCAGGAGAGCGTCATCGTTGAGCGTGGCCAGCGCGCTGCCCGAGCGGACCTTGTCGCCGACATCGGCGTTCAGCGCGCGAATCGACAGGCCCTCGACCTGAGGCTGGATGTATATCTCCTCGACCGGCTTTACCGTTCCCGTCGCGATGACGCGGTCCACCAGCGTGCGGTTGGATGCTTTCGTTACCACGATAGCGGGCAGATTCTGCTGCGGTTTGGCGACCGGTGATTCCTGGGCAAATACGGCCGAAGCCGCCAAAGCAACCAGGAGCACAGTGGAGGCGCGTAGAATGTTGAGCGGCGTGCGTGCCATGCGTCTTCGTCCAGTCCTTGACAAGGTCAGCCAAACTCGCGCGTTGTCCTCAGCTCGCGAAAAGGCCCGTTTCAGTATTTGTATTCTCAGAATTATTTTTGCGTCTTTTGCCGTCTCATAATTGAGAAGTCCCTCGTCCGGCAAAATCGGATTGTACGTGGTATCGTTTTGTCCATCGCGCAAGTCCGGCAGAAAATAATTCCTCCTGAGATTCACATTAATTACCATCGGCATGCAAATCAATCACTGGCAGGTTATGCAAGCATTACGATAGTTGATCAGGTTCGTATGTCATAAAGACGTCCGAGCCCCTCGTGTTGCGACACCCGGGCTTGAAATTTTTCTCTTTTGCCAAAGAAAAACGCGCGGATCAGCTCCGCGCGTTCTCTTTTTAAGCCGATGCAGGCTACTTGGCAGCTGCGTCGGTGATGTCGTGCGTCCAGGCGCCGGTCGGCTCCTTGCTGATGATCTTCTGGTCAAGGAGGGCCTTGGCCGTGCGATCGTAGAGGGTCGTATCCAGCTTGCCGGTGCCGTCACCGATCAACTTGGCGACTTCGCCCATCATGCGTTTCTGATGGTTCTCGTCCTGGCCGCCGGCGTCGACGACGATCCCAGCCGCTTCGTCCGGGTTCTCGACAGCGTACTTCCACCCCTTCATCGAAGCCTTGACGAACTTGGCCATCTTTTCCTTGAAGGCCGGGTCCTTGAGCTTTTCTTCCGATGCGTAGAGGCCGTCTTCGAGAAGATCGTTGCCCATGGCGGTATAGTTGAAGACCGTCAGTTCTTCAGGCTTGAAGCCGGCATCGATCGCCTGCCAGTATTCGTTGTAGGTCATGACGGAGATGCAGTCGGCCTGCTTCTGCAGGAGCGGCTGCACGTCGAAGCTTTGCTTCAGCACGGTCACGCCATCAGCGCCACCTTCGGTCTTGAGGCCGAGCTTGTTCATCCAGGCGAAGAACGGATACTCGTTGCCGAAGAACCAGACGCCGAGCGTGTGGCCCTTGAAATCGGCTTCGGTCTTGATCGGGCCGTCCTTGCGGCAGATCAGTTCCATGCCGGACTTCTGATAGGGCTGGGCGATATTGACGAGCGGAACGCCTTTTTCGCGCGCCACCAACGCGCCACCCATCCAGTCGACGATCACGTCGGCGCCGCCGCCTGCAATCACCTGTTCGGGAGCGATATCGGGGCCGCCCGGCTTGATGTCGACGTCGAGGCCTTCTTCTTCGTAGTAGCCCTTGTCCTTGGCGACGTAGTAGCCGGCGAATTGTGACTGGGTGACCCATTTCAGCTGCAGCGTCACTTTGTCTGCAGCCATCGCATTGGCTGCCGCAAGCGACATTGCGCTTGCCATCATTGCAACAATCAGTTTTTTCATTTTCTTGTTCCCTCTGAAGTTATGCCTCAATCCCATTCGCGGGAATAAAGCGACGCCTAGCCACCACGGATAGACGGATGCCAGAAAGTCACCGCCCGTTCCGCCAGGGCGACGACGCCGTAGAAGATCGAGCCGGCAAGCGCCGCAACGGCGATTTCCGCCCAGACCATGTCGACATTCATGCGTCCGATCTCGGTGGAAATTCGGAAACCCATGCCGACGATCGGCGTACCAAAGAACTCCGCGACGATGGCACCGATCAGCGCCAGCGTCGAGTTGATCTTCAATGCATTGAAAATGAAGGGCATTGCTGCGGGAAGGCGGAGCTTCAGCAGTGTCTGCCAATAGTTGGAGGCGTAGGTCTGCATCAGGTCGCGCTCCATCGTGCCGGATGCCGCGAGGCCGGCGACGGTGTTCACCAGCATCGGGAAGAACGTCATAATGACAACGACCGCTGCCTTCGACTGCCAGTCGAAGCCGAACCACATGACCATGATCGGCGCGACGCCGATCATCGGCAGCGCGGAAACCATGTTGCCGATCGGAAGCAGGCCCCGGCGCAGGAAGGCGACGCGGTCGGCGAGGACGGCGACGACGAAGCCGCTGGCGCAGCCGATGACGTAGCCGGCGAGCACGGCCTTGAAGATCGTCTGCCTGACGTCCTCTCCCAGAGTCGGGAGCGATCCGACAATGCGTGCGCCGATGGCACTCGGCGGCGGCAACAGGACGAACGGAATGCCGGCACCCCGGGTGAGCGATTCCCAGATGATAAGGATCCATGCGCCGAAGATGGCGGGGATGAGGAGCCGCAAGATCGACCGCTCGGAGCTTGACGCGGGTTTCATCTCCGAAAGCTCGGTGACGCAGCGCCAGGCCAGCAACCAGCAGGCGGCCATCAGGCAGAAGAAGGATTTCGTCGCGAGCCCCTCGTTGCCGGCGATGCCGGACAGCAGCATCCAGGCTGCCCAATGCGCGCCCACGAACAGGGTCGCGGCCACGTAAGGCTTCGGGAGCGGGGCGAAAGAGACAAGCGCCGTCGCGACGATCAAGGCGATCGTCAATGCCACCGTCGTCTCCGAGACGGGTTGCGGAGCACCCGCGCCAAGGATCGGCAATGTCGCCAGCGCCAACACGGTGAGGAGAAGGGCAAGCGCCCCCTGCCAGGAAAAATCCATGTGCCTCATGCCGGTCTCCCGCCCATCGACTTGTCGACAATTTTGGCAACCAGCCCGACGACAGCAATCAGCAGCGCTGCAAGAACCGAGCCGGCGACGAGGGCTGCCCAAATGTCGATGGTCTGGCTGTAGTAGGAGCCGGCCAGAAGCTTGGAGCCGATGCCGGCGACCGCGCCAGTCGGCAGTTCGCCGACGATGGCGCCGACGAGGCTCGCGGCAATCGCAACCTTCATCGACGTGAAGAGGTAGGGAACGGAGGCCGGCACGCGCAGCTTCCAGAAGGTCTGCGCCGCGGATGCGTTATAGGTGCGCATCAGGTCGAGGAACATCACCTCGGGCGAACGGAGGCCCTTCACCATGCCCACTGTGACGGGGAAGAAGGACAGATAGGTCGAGATCAGGGCCTTCGGTATGAGGCCGGTAATGTTGATCGCGCCGAGGACGACGATCACCATCGGGGCAATCGCCAGGATCGGAATGGTCTGCGAGGTGATGATCCACGGCATGAGGCTACGGTCGAGCGCCTTGATGTGCACGATGCCGACGGCAATCAGGATGCCGAGCAGCGTGCCGAAGCTGAAGCCGAGGACCGTGGAGGAGAGGGTGACGCCGCTGTGGTAGACGAGACTGCGGTTGCTCGAGAGCTTGCGCAGGAAGGTGTTCTCGAACACGTTCTGCGCCACCTGGTGCGGGGCAGGGAGCAACGGCTTGGGCTGCGAGAGAGTCTGCTCGATGAACTCCACGGTTCCCGGCGTCTGGTTGGCGCGGGCGTTCATGTCGCGCTGGAAGGACGCGTTCATCAGGACAGCGGCGATATACCAGATGACAACCAGCATGCAGAGGATCGAGACGACGGGGACGACCTTGTCCTTGAGAGTGTCCGGTTTCATGCGGCGCACTCCTCTTCTCCCCGGCGGGGAGAAGGTGCCCGTAGGGCGGATGAGGTGGTGAGCAACGAACGGAGCGAACGGCCGGAGCGATAAGCGACGGACGCGGGTGCAGCGAAGGCCCCCTCATCCGACCCTTCGGGCCACCTTCTCCCCGCAAGGGAGACGGGAAGACTGGCGAACCTAGTGCTCATAGCTGTGCCCCGCTCTCAGACCCTCGCGGACGCGGTGGGCGATTTCGAGGAATTCGGGCGTCTCGCGGATGCCCAAGGGGCGTTCCTTCGGAAGGGTGGAGTCGATGATATCGGTGACGCGGCCCGGACGGGGCGACATGACCACGATCTTGGTCGAGAGGTAGACGGCTTCCGGGATCGAGTGCGTGACGAAGCAGATCGTCTTGTCGGTGCGCGCCCAGAGCTTCAGGAGCTCTTCGTTGAGGTGGTCGCGGACGATCTCGTCGAGGGCGCCGAAGGGCTCGTCCATCAGGAGCAGGTCGGCGTCGAAGGCCAGGGCGCGGGCGATCGACGCGCGCTGCTGCATGCCGCCGGAGAGCTGCCAGGGGAATTTCTTTTCGAAGCCGGAGAGGTTCACCAGTTCGAGAGCCGCGGCAATCCGCTTTTTCCTGTCGGCGGAGGGATAGCTCATGATTTCCAGCGGCAGGGCGATGTTCTTTTCGATCGTCCGCCAGGGATAGAGAGCGGGCGCCTGGAAGACATAGCCGTAGGCGCGCGCCTTACGGGCTTCCTCCGGCGTCATGCCGTTGACGGTGATGTCGCCGGAGGTCTTCCTCTCAAGATCGGCGATGACCCGCAGAAACGTCGTCTTGCCGCAGCCGGAGGGGCCGATGAAGGAGACGAAGTCGCCCTTGCGCACATCGAGGTTGACGTTGCTCAGCGCATGCACCGGCGCATCGTCGGCCTGATAGGTGAGACAGAGATCCTTGGCGGATACGACGGAGGCAGCTTGCGTCAATGCTGATGGATCCTGTTTTCCCCGCGCCGAGGCGGTTTGAGTGATAGTATGAGTACCGGTTTTCGATGAACCGGCAAGCTCCATGGAGGATGAGGATGGACGCGACATCAAAGCCTACCTGTCATATTGTCCGCCCGAGCCACGCCTATGACGGCAAACAGGGGCTGAGTTACTTCCAAGGCATCGCTGCCGAGACGGTCGGCGCCAAGGGCATCTGCATGCACCTCCTGACGATCCCGCCCGGCGTGCGCGCCAAGGCGCATCTGCACGAGGCGCACGAAACGGCGATCTACATGCTCTCCGGCGAGGCACACACCTGGTACGGCGACAAGCTCGAGCATCACGTCATCGTTCACGCCGGCGAGCTGTTTTACATACCCGCAGGCGTGCCGCATTTGCCGGCCAATCTCAGCAGCACGCCCTGCACGGCGATTATCGCCCGAACAGACCCGAACGAGCAGGAGAGCGTCGTGCTGCTTCCGGAATTGGACGCGGTGGTGCAGGGCTGAAGCCACCGGTCAGACCCCGCTCGCCGGAATGCCCGAACGCTCGACCTTGCGCGGCGCGGTGATTTCCTTCCAGGTCGACAACGCCTTGCTGACGGCAGTGACCGGCTCCCGCCTGACGAACTCGCCATGACCTTCGCGCGTCTTTATCGTGTCCTCCTCGATGGCGACCACTCCGCGCGTCAGCGTGTAGCGCGGCAGACCGGTAACCTCTTTGCCTTCGAAGACGTTGTAATCGATCGCCGACTGCTGTGTCTTGGCCGAGATGGTCTTCGAACGTTTCGGATCCCAGACGACGAGGTCGGCATCGGCACCGACCAGGATCGCACCCTTGCGGGGATAGATATTGAGGATCTTGGCGATGTTGGTTGAGGTGACCGCGACGAACTCGTTCATCGTCAGGCGTCCGGTGTTGACGCCATGGGTCCAGAGCATCGGCATGCGGTCCTGAAGGCCGCCGGTGCCGTTCGGGATCTTGGTGAAATCGCCGACGCCATAGCGTTTCTGGTCTGTCGTAAAGGCGCAGTGGTCGGTGGCGACGACCTGCAGCGAGCCGGAGGCGAGGCCCGCCCAGAGCGAGTCCTGGTGCTGCTTGTTGCGGAAGGGAGGGGACATGACGCGGCGGGCGGCGTGGTCCCAATCCTTGTCGAAGTATTCGCTTTCATCGAGCGTCAGATGCTGGATCAGCGGCTCGCCGTAGGCGCGGATGCCCTTCTGGCGGGCGCGGCGGATCGCTTCATGCGCCTGTTCGCAGGAGGTATGGACGATATAGACCGGGCAGCCCGCCATGTCGGCGATCATGATGGCGCGGTTGGTGGCTTCGCCCTCCACCTCGGCCGGACGGGAATAGGCGTGGGCCTCCGGGCCGTTGTTGCCCTCGGCCAGAAGTTTAGCTGACAGGGAGGCAACGACGTCGCCGTTTTCGGCGTGGACCAGTGGCAGGGCGCCGAGCTCGGCGCAGCGCTGGAACGAGGCGAACATCTCGTCGTCGTTGACCATCAGCGCGCCCTTGTAGGCCATGAAATGCTTGAAGGTGTTGATGCCTTTTTCCTGAACAACGGTCTTCATCTCGTTGAAGACCTGCTCGCTCCACCAGGTGATCGCCATGTGGAAGGAATAGTCGCAGTTGGCGCGGGTCGATTTGTTGTCCCACATCGTCAGTGCTTCCAGCAGCGACTGGCCGGGCGAGGGAAGCGCGAAGTCGACCACCATCGTCGTGCCGCCGGCCAGTGCCGCGCGCGTGCCGCTCTCGAAGTCGTCCGAGGAATAGGTGCCCATGAAAGGCATTTCGAGGTGGGTGTGTGGATCGATGCCGCCCGGCATGATGTAACAGCCCGACGCATCGAGCGTCTCGTTTCCGGAGAGGTTCGGGCCGATCTCGACGATCTTGCCGCCCTCGATCTTCACGTCCGCCTTATAAGTCAGGTCGGCAGTTACGATTGTTCCACCCTTGATGACTGTGCTCATGATCGTTCCCTCGAGTTTTGCCGCGGCTCTGCGTCCGCCAGAAATAGAGAAGGCGGGATTGATCCCGCCTTCCGTCAAACAACAACTTCCGCCGTCTCGATGACCGCGTGGAACAGGACATCGGCTCCCGCCGTGGCCCATTCCTTGGAGATCTCCTCAGCCTCGTTGTGCGAAAGGCCACCGACGCAGGGGCACATGACCATCGTCGCGGGCGCGACCTTGGCTGCCCAGCAGGCGTCGTGGCCGGCGCCGGAGATGATATTCATGTGGCTGTAACCGAGCCGCTCTGCGGCGCTGCGAACGGCCGTGACGAGCTTCGGGTCGAATGTCACGGGCTCGAAGTGACCGATCGGCTCGATCGAACAGCCGACGCCGAGGGCGTCGGTAATCCTGGGTGCTTCGGCTTCGATCTTCGCGCGCATGCGGTCGAGCTTGGCCTTGTCAGGCGAGCGGATGTCGACGGTGAAGACGACCTTGCCCGGAAGCACGTTGCGGGAATTCGGCGAAAAGAACACCTGGCCAACGCCGCCGACGGCGCCGGGCTGGTTTTCCATGGCGACGTCCTGAACCATTTCGACGATGCGGGACATTGCCAAGCCGGCATTGACGCGGAGGTTCATGGGCGTTGAACCCGTATGGGCTTCCCTGCCGGTCAGCGTGAATTCGAGCCACCAGAGGCCCTGACAGTGGGTGACGACACCGATCTGCCTTTCCTCGGCCTCCAGGATCGGGCCCTGTTCGATATGGTACTCGAAGTAGGCGTGCATCTTGCGCGCGCCGACCTCCTCGTCGCCGACCCAGCCGATGCGCTTCAGCTCCTCGCCGAAGGTCTTGCCCTCTGGATCCCTGCGGTCATAGGCGTATTCCAGCGAGTGAACGCCGGCGAAGACGCCGGAGGCGAGCATGGCGGGAGCGAACCGCGCGCCTTCCTCGTTGGTCCAGTTGGTGACGACGATCGGATGCTTGGTCTTGATGCCGAGGTCGTTCATCGTTCGCACGACTTCAAGCGCGCCGAGCACGCCAAGCACGCCGTCGTACTTGCCGCCGGTCGGCTGCGTATCCAGATGCGAGCCGACGTAGACGGGCAGCGCGTCCGGATCGGTTCCGGGCCGCGTCGCGAACATCGTGCCGATCTTGTCGACCCCCATCGATAAGCCCGCAGCCTCGCACCAGCTCTTGAAAAGGCTGCGCCCTTCCGCATCTGCATCGGTCAGCGTCTGGCGGTTGTTGCCGCCTGCTATGCCTGGGCCGATCTTTGCCATGTCCATGAGGCTGTCCCAGAGACGGTCCCCGTTGATGCGCATGTTCTCGCCTGGTGCTGCCACCATATCCGTTATTCCCCACCTGTTTTTTCGCAGCCATGCAAGGGCATGCCCGCTCGTTCCCGCGGTCAATGTCTGGCGCTCTTGTTTGTTTTGTTTAGCGCCGGAAAATCGTCAGTTGCCTTTGTTTTGCATCTGACAGATAATTTGACCGATTGGTAAACATTACAACTTCCATCGCCACGCTCAAGACGAAAATCAGGAAAAATACAGACAAAATTGCGAGCAAATGACTATTTTTTAAGCAGTCGGTCGAATTTGCTTGAGTTTATGTGAAGCGGTTGAATTTGAAGGGAAAATAAGCGCGACATGGCAATTCCGAGAGCAGCGAGGACGCAGCGGCGTACGCGCATTCAGGGAGAGAAGGAAGAGCAAATCCTGGAAGCCGCGCTCGATGTGTTTTCCGTCAGCGGCTTTCGCGGCTCGACTATCGACCAGATCGCCGAGGTGGCGGGCATGTCGAAGCCCAATCTGCTCTATTATTTCCGGACAAAGGAGGCCATGCACCGGGCGTTGATCGACCGTGTGCTTTTCACCTGGCTGGAGCCGCTGCGCGCCTTCGATGCCGAGGGAAATCCGGAAAGCGAGATCCGCAGCTATATCAGGCGCAAGCTGGAGATGGCGCGCGATTTTCCGCGGGAAAGCCGGCTCTTCGCCAACGAAGTGCTGCAGGGCGCACCGCATATCGAAGACGAACTCAAGGGGCCGCTCAAGCAACTCGTGGACGAGAAGGCCGAGGTCATCCGGGCCTGGGCCAGGGCCGGGAAGATCGCGAAATGCGATCCCTATCACCTGATCTTCTCGATCTGGTCGACGACGCAGCATTACGCGGATTTCGATGTCCAGGTGCGTGCCGTCCTCGGGCAGGGACAGGCGGGCGAAGGACGGTTCGAGGATGCGGCGCGCTTTCTCGAACAGCTTTTCATCGACGGCCTGACGATCAGGCCCTCTCAGCCGACCTCATGATGTGAGGGTCGGCAGCATTCGGCTGAGAGCGTTTGCGACGCTTTCGATCGTATAGGGCTTCTGCAGCACGTTGGCGGCGAAAGTCCCGTATGCTTGCGAGACTTCCTGGCCGTAGCCGGTGGCGACAATCACCGGTATTCCATTGGCCGCCAGCTTTTCGGCGACCGAAACACTGGTCTCCTCGCCGAGATGGACATCGAGCACACCGAGATCGAAGTTGTGGCTGTCGATAGCCTCCAGCGCCTGCGCCACATTGGGGGCAAGCGTGACGCTGCGTGCGCCCAACTGAAGAAAGATGTCTTCGCCATCCATGGCAATAATCAGATTGTCTTCGAGCAGGAGGAGGTCGAGACCGTTCAGCGGCTTGTCTTGGACAGGTTCGGCTGCGTCCCCGGCCGCTTGTGGGAGTCTCTTGGAAATCGTGGAAACCTCGCCCTCGACAAAGGTCGAAAACTTTGCGGGGATACAGAAATGCGCCCGCAAGCCTTGTCTGTCGTAGTCAACCTCCGCCTTTCCGCCAAGCTCATACGGGATCGATCTGCGGATGATCGTCGTGCCGAATCCCTGCCGCGTCGGTTGCGAAACTGGCGGCCCGCCGCTTTCATGCCAGTCGACGAGGAGATTTCCCTCCTCGTCCTTCCGCCAGGCGACGGTGACGGCGCCGCCGTCGTCGCCGAGGCTGCCGTACTTTGCGCTATTCGTGACGAGTTCGTGAAACACCAGTGCGGCGATCGAGAATGCCTGCGGCGCGAGCAGCACTTCCGGGCCGGAGATGGCAATGCGTGTCGGGTTCTTGCCGAAATTGGCCGCGACTTCGGCCTGAAGCAGGGCGCGGAGCGGCGCTGGTGCCCAGTGATCGCGCGTGATCTGGTCGTGGGCGCGCGCAAGGGCTTGGATGCGACCTTCCAGATGGCCGATAAAATCGGACGCGCTGTCCGTCGTGCCGCGCGACTGGCGGATCAGCCCGCTGATCAGGCTCAGAATGTTGCGGACGCGATGGTTCAGTTCTGCAATCAGCAGTTGCTGCCGCTCATTCGCCTGCTGGCGCGCGGCATTCGCCTTGTCGGTCAAGCGCAACACGACTTCGATCAGCGTCACGCGGATCGTTTCGGCGACGCCTCGCTCGGCCACGGAGAATGGATGGGAGCGATCGCGAACGAGTTCCGACCATGTCTCGAAGCTCTTGCGCGGTGTGAGGCGAGGACCGTTCGGGCCGTATTCCACCGGCTTGTGCGGATCGCCCGCCCAGCGGACGCTGCGGACGATTTCCTGGCGGAACAGGACCACATAGTCGCGCGGCGACCGGGATATGGGAATTGCGATGAGACCGGCCACGGTACCGCTCGGCAACACGTCGGGCGCGGACTGCGATATGTTGTCGGTTGCAAAGATGCGACCGGCCGCATTCCGGTTCAAAATCCGGACGAGCTCCGAAAATTGCTCCTGCGACGGCGCCAGGCCGCTCAAGGCTGAGCGGCCGTCGATCCAGACCCCGATGCCATCCGCGGGAATTGCATCGGACAGCGCTTCGATCAGCCAGGAAGGATCGTCCAGCAGGCTGGCATTGTCCGCGACGGAGGTCAGGAGGCGATCGGCGATCTGCCGGGCCTTCGTTTCGAAGTCCAGTGCCAACCGCCGTTCGCGGCTCTCCAGGCGAGACGCAAACATCTGGCCGAACAGTTCCGAGACGGTGCGGCGTTCGCTCGAGGGAAGGCGCGGCGAATAGTGATGGCAGGCAAACAGACCCCATAGCTTCCCATCGATGACAATCGAAATGGAAAGCGATGCGCCGACCCCCATGTTCTTCAGGTACTCGATATGGATCGGCGATACCGACCGCAGGATCGACATCGAGAGGTCGATCGGGCGGCCATGCGCATCGAGGTCGGGCAATACCTGCACATTGACGGCATCGACGTCAGCTATGATCCGGAACAGGTTGCGCGTGTAGAGCGCGCGGGCCTGCACCGGGATATCCGAGGCCGGATAGTGAAGCCCCAGGAACGAACCGATACCGGAGCGTGCTGCTTCCGCCACGACTTCGCCGGCGCCGCTGTCGTCAAACCGGTAGACCATCACCCGGTCGAAGCCTGTCAGCGCACGGGCCTGCCTTGCTCCCTCCCGGAAGAAGGCTTCCAGCGTCCCGGCCTGATCGAGCCTCGCCATCATGCTTCGGATCGACGCGGTGGAACCGCCCTGGCTCCCGTCCTGCGACGGCTCCGCCTCGATGACGACCTGATCGTCGCTCATATGAAGCGCAATGTCGAAAAGCGGCCCGTCTTCCGACAGGGCCACACCGAATAGCCTCTCGA
Source organism: Rhizobium sp. Root1203 (assembly GCF_001424945.1). GTDB lineage: Bacteria > Pseudomonadota > Alphaproteobacteria > Rhizobiales > Rhizobiaceae > Rhizobium. The sequence goes on along the minus strand of NZ_LMCW01000068.1, from coordinate 22,036 downwards.
CCATATCGGGACCCCGCATGATGCTCAGACGGTTGCGGAGTGCATGCATGGTCTTCGAATGGATGATCTGCGAGACCGGCCGACCGATGATCTCCCGGTGGGATACGCCAACGAATTGTTCAAGGTTGGCGGAGGCGCGCGCGACCAGCCAGTCCGAGGAGACGACCAGCAGGAAACCAAAGGGTTGAATGGCCCCCAGCCTATGGATCGGCTCGCGATCGCAGTTGGTCAGATCGACCCTTTCAATCTTGTCGGTCACGAGACGGCGAGCTCCAGCTGAAGCTCCGCTGCGTTGCGGAAAAGCCCGAAGACAATCCGGGCAGCTTCGATCGCCCGGGGCTCCTCGGTGTCTGCGCTATCCAGAGCCTCCATGAAGCTTCTGGCTCCGCCCTTGGGGCCAGGCGGCGTCAGGTAGCGGGACGGCAAGGATGCGGGCACTCTTTTGGCCAGCATGGCACCCCCCAGCTTCGAACCCTCGAGAACATAGGCCGCGCCCCAAAGGGCCGCCCTGCCTTCGAACGGCGGCGCCGGCAACGGTGGGGGCGTGCGCGCACCAAGGTCCGCAAGATCGGCAAAAAGCAGATGACGGCGTCTGCGGGCCGGCCAATCCTGCAACAGCGATCCTATGCCCGCCTCTTCGAGGCGAATCTCCATTGCGGGAATGATCCTGGCGTGCGCCGAAAGAAACGCGCGATAGGCGATCGGATCGGCCAGATCGAAGCGCCCAAAGATGTCGTCTACCGCTGCGTGACAATCGCTGGTGTGGGCGCGAAGCGCGCTGCGAAGTGGCATGCTGTTGAATTTCCAATCCCGGCTATCGAAGTCCTGGCAGGATTTCAAATATGAGGCAGGAAATTCGCATTTCCACCGCAAAGGTCAAGAAACTTGCGCGCTGACGGCCGAAAATTCAATCGGGATGGCACTTTGGGCGGCGGTCCGAGCGTTTGCCGACGCGGACGGTCCGCCGCAGACTGGATCATGCAGCGGCGGTCGCCTCGGCGCCGAATGCAAAACCCTCGTCGGCCCAACCGGTCATTCCACCGATCATCACCTTGACCGAGAGCCCGAGCCTGGCAAGGCGAAGGGCTGCCTTGTCGGTGCCGTTGCAATGCGGGCCGGCGCAATAGACGACGAACAGGGTGTCCACCGGCCATTGCGACATTCGGTGGGCGGTCATCTTGCCGTGCGGCAGGTTGACCGCCCCGGGGATGTGCGAGGCGGCAAACATCGTCGGCGAGCGTACGTCCAGCAAGACGAAGTCGGCCTGAGCGGCTGACAACGATGCGTGGACATCCCAGCAATCGGTTTCGAAGGCGAGCTTGCGGGCGTAGTGTGCGGCGGTGGCCTCCGGGGAGGCGGCAGGGATTTCGGCGACGGCACTTGGCATGGCATTTCCTTTCACGGTTTGAATTGCCGTGGAGGATGCAAGATGATACGCCAGATGGAAATTGGCCATAATGACGATTGGCGTAAATATCGTGCCAAACACCGCTTCGCTGTCCGGTCCCGTGGTCGCAGTGCTCGCCTACGATGGGCTATGCACCTTCGAATTCGGCATTGCCTATGAGGTCTTCGGGCTCCCGCGTCCGGAGATGGGCGCGGATTGGTATCGCTTTGCGGTCTGCGGGATAGAGCCCGGGCCGCTTCGGGCCGCCGGCGGACTGACGGTGACGGTCGACAGCGGCCTCGATATTCTCGACCAGGCCGACCTGATCGTCGTTCCCGGTTGGCGTGCCATCGACGCGCCGGTGCCGGATACCCTGGCTTGCGCGCTGCAGGCCGCTCATGAACGCGGTGCGCGTATCATGTCGCTCTGCTCGGGTGTTGCCGTCCTTGCCGCTTCCGGACTGCTGAAGGGGCGCCGCGCGACGACGCATTGGCGCTACGTATCGTCGATCGCACAGCGCTATCCCGACGTCAGTCTCGATGCCAGTGTGCTCTACATGGACGAGGGCAGTATCCTGACGGCGGCTGGCAGCGCTGCCGGGATCGATCTCTGTCTTCATGTGGTGCGCGGAGATTTCGGAACGGAGGCCGCCAACAGCGTTGCCCGCCGGCTGGTGGTCCCGCCGCATCGCGAGGGCGGGCAGGCGCAGTTCATCAGCGCTCCCGTGCCGCAGGAGCGCGAGGGCGCACGGCTCGGGTACTTGCTCGAGTGGATGCGGGAAAGGCTGGACGAGGACCAGCCGATCAGTCTGCTCGCCGAGAGGGCGGGGATGAGCATGCGCACCTTCCAGCGCCGGTTCGAGGCAACGACGGGCACAAGCGTCGGCGAATGGTTGCTGAAGGAACGGCTTCGCCACGCACGCGGGCTTCTGGAGAACGACCTGGCGATATCGCTTGACGATATCGCCGCGGCCAGCGGTTTCGGGACGCTGGCGACAATGCGCCATCATTTCCGCAAGCGCCTGGGTACGAGCCCGGGGGCTTACCGCAAGACGTTCGTAGGTGGCTGATCATGTTTGAGAAGGAGCCACGGCGCGTCGGCGCCGTGAATAACGCGTGTTGGTGGGTGGGGCAGTGCTGCGAGACCGTCCCGCAGCACCGGTGTACGGCTTATTCCGCGGCCTGCTTGGCCATCGGATTGTTCGGGTGAGTCGTCCAGTTTGCGTAATTGGCGTCGACGATCTTGCCGGTGCGCCTGTCGAGGTCGCCGGCAGGCAGCTGCTCCATGGTGATGCAGTTCTCGACCGGACAGACGTTGACGCAGAGATTGCAGCCGACGCACTCCTCTTCCATCACCTCGAAGTGCCTGACACCATTGACGAACTGGGTAATCGCCTGGTGCGAGGTATCCTCGCAGGCGATGTGGCAGCGACCGCACTTGATGCAGGCGTCCTGATCGATCGTCGCCTTGGCGATGTAGTTGAGGTTGAGGTACTGCCAGTCCGACACGTTCGCGACTGCGCGGCCCGTGATGTCGTCGAGGTTGCGATGGCCCTTGGCATCCATCCAGCCGGAGAGGCCAGTGATCATCTCCTGGACGATCTTGAAGCCGTAGGTCATGGCGGCGGTGCAGACCTGTACATTGCCTGCGCCGAGCACCAGGAACTCGGCTGCGTCGCGCCATGTGGTGATGCCGCCGATACCCGAAATCGGCAGCCCATAGGTCTCCGGATCGCGGGCGATCTCTGCCACCATGTTCAAAGCGATCGGCTTGACCGCCGGGCCACAATAGCCGCCATGGCTGCCGCGACCGTCGATCGAGGGCTCAGGCGCGAACGTGTCGAGGTTGACAGAGGTGATCGAATTGATCGTGTTGATCAGCGAGACCGCATCTGTGCCGCCCGCCTTGGCGGCGCGTGCGGGCTTGCGGACATCAGTGATGTTGGGCGTCAGCTTGGTGATGACGGGCATGCGCGTATATTGCTTGCACCAGCGCACGACCATTTCGATGTATTCCGGCACCTGTCCGACGGCAGCGCCCATGCCGCGTTCGGACATGCCGTGAGGACAGCCGAAGTTGAGCTCGATGCCGTCGGCGCCGGTCTCTTCGACCAGCGGCAGGATCGCCTTCCAGGCATTTTCCTCACAGGGCACCATGATGGAAGCAATGAGGGCGCGGTCCGGCCAGTTCATCTTCACCTGCTTCATTTCGCGCAGGTTGGTATAGAGGTCGCGGTCGGTGATCAGCTCGATGTTGTTCAAGCCCAGCAGGCGGCGGTCGGCGCCCCAGATCGCGCCGTAGCGCGGGCCGTTGACGTTGACGACCGGCGGACCTTCTTCGCCCAGCGTCTTCCAGACGACGCCGCCCCAGCCCGCCTTGAAGGCACGCTCGACATTGTAGGCCTTGTCGGTCGGCGGCGCGGATGCCAGCCAGAAGGGGTTCGGAGACTTGATGCCGACGAAGTCGTTGCGGAGATCAGCCATTGTTCATTCTCCTCTTCACGCGACGGCTGCGGCCGGCTGCGCACCGGCAGCAAGCACGCGGTTGATGGATTCGGCGGCATCGCGACCTTGCGCAACCGCGGAGACGGTAAGGTCATCGCCGCCGAAGACGCAGTCACCGCCGGCCCATATGCCTTCCAGCGAAGTGCGGCCCTCGCCATCGATGGCGATGCGGCCGGACTCCATGCGCAACGCTCCGAGGCCGGAGGCTTCGAACGTCTGACCAATCGCCTTGAAGACCTGGTCTGCGGCGATCACGCCGGTTTCCCCGGTCGTCGTCAGGCGGCCATCGACCAGCCTCGTATATTCGACCTCGATCGCAGCCACCTTGCCGTCTTGCGAGAGGACCGATTTAGGGGCCAGCCAGTGGCGGATGATGACGCCCTTCGACGTCGCCAGATCCTGCTCGAATTCAGAGGCGTTCATGTGCTCCTTGCCGCGGCGATAACAGATCGTCACCTCGTCGGCGCCAAGAAGCTTTGCCTGTACGGCGGCGTCGATCGCTGTCATGCCGCCGCCGAGAACGACCACGCGGCGTCCGACCGGAATGCTTGCCTTGTTTCCCGCCTGGCGAAGGGCGGCAATGAAATCGACCGCGTCCTCTACGCCCGGCAGTCTTTCGCCCTCCACACGCAAAGCGTTGACGCCGGCAAGACCGATACCGAGGAAGACGGCGTCGTATTCGGACTGCAGGTCTGAGAGCGAGAAGTCGCGGCCGAGCAGCTGCTCGTGTTTTACTTCAATGCCGCCGATCGAGAGAACATATTCGACTTCCTTCTGCGCGAAGTCGTCCACGGACTTGTAGGTGGCGATGCCGTATTCGTTAAGGCCGCCCGACTTCGGTTTCGCGTCGTAGATGACGACGTCATGGCCCTTCACCGCAAGGCGGTGTGCTGCAGCAAGGCCGGCCGGACCAGCGCCTACGACTGCGATCTTTTTTGCCGTCGAGGCGGCCCGACTATAGAACTGTCTGCCTGCCTGCATTGCCGCATCGGTCGCGTAGCGCTGCAGGCGGCCGATCTCGACGGGACGCTCTTCGGCCGTGTTGCGCACGCATGCCTGCTCGCACAGATCTTCGGTGGGACAGACGCGGGCGCACATACCGCCCAGAATGTTCTGGTCGAAAATGGTCTTGGCGGATCCGAGCGGATTTCCCGTCGATATCTGCCTTATGAACAGGGGGATATCGATCGAGGTGGGACAGGCCGTCATGCATGGCGCGTCATAACAGAAGTAACAGCGGTCTGCGGCGACCAGCGCCTCGTGCTTGTCGAGGCGCGGATGCAGATCGGAGAAATTATCCTCGTATTCGGCGGACGAAAGCCTGCCGGCACGGATCCCAGTTTCCAGGCGTTCCATTGAAGTTCCCTCATTATTGGTAAACGGCCAGGAAGGAAGCGTAACTCAGGTCAAAAAATTTATCAAACGGTAAAATTTTAGGCCGTTGTTTCTATGAGTGGAAGCGTATCTTGTTGTTACAAAAGCATTTTTTAGTCCGCCTGCTGACGTCGAATGGAGCAGGTCACTGCGATCAGCGGGTGTTGCGGGGCTTGTGAGAAAAAGATTCAAAAAAAGCGCAACTTTTTGACCGGGTGCCGGAACCATTCGGGTGTCGAGCCGTTATGGCGATATCCGAACGGTGATCGCATCGACCCAAAATGCGCGCCCCCAAAACACCGTTCGGATCCGCACTCACGGTCCCCTCCCGGTGAGTGAAGACAGCCGGTGCGCCGCCCTCGCACTGGCTGTTTTCTTTTGCGGGATCAGCGGACGCCGACCTGCTGGGGCGCGCGCTTCAGGATTTCGAACTCGGAGTCCGGGATCAGCAAATGGTATTCGATGCGGCCCGGGGGCAGCCGGAGGTCGGCCTTGCCGTTGACCGAGGAGGGCACGACACGCTCCAGCACGATCCTGCCGAAGCTGTTCTCGATGAATTCGTGTGTGGCGTTCCCGTTCGGCAGCATTTCGAGCCACGAAACACGAATTGCCTTGCGGTCGGACAGAACCGTTTCCTGACAATCCAGCGTTATCGAAGGAGCGCCACCGGAGATGGCGCCGAACGTGGCGGAGTTTACAATCAGCTCATGCAAGGCAAGACCCACGTGCACAGCGGCGTTCGGCGTCAGATGCACGTTCAAGCCGGTGACGGGCAGCGGTCCGACGGTGTCGGGCCAGTAGGGGGCGAATTGCTTCTGCGTAAGCTCGAACAGGAAGGCACCGCGCCAACTGGAGTCCGTGATGAGATCCTGGGAGTTCGAGAGAGACTGCAACCGCCCCCGAAATTTTACGAGGAAGCTGTCGAGCGAAAGCGTGTTGCGGGCGGTCTGGGTGGCGATCCCCTGGATGATGGCAAGCAGGTTCTTGGAGCGGTGCGACAATTCCCGCAGCAAGGATTTCAACACCTTCTCGCGGTGCCGTGCCTCCGTGATCTCCGTGATGACAGACAGCAGGCCTTCTTGGTGGCCGAGGCCAATGCGCTGGACCTTTATCTCGTAGTGGCGCATTTCGCCGTCGATCGAGATGTCGACCTCGGTGCTCGCCGGACTGCCGCTTTCGAGAACTGCCTGCTTCAGGGTCTCGAGGTTTCGTCCATGGGTCTCGCCGAACATGTCGGCATCGCTGCCGCCTGGAACCGAGAACGTCTGAAAGTGGGGGGGCAGGTTTTCGGTATAGACGATGGCGAGATCGGGGTCCTGATAGACAACCGAAATTCCGGCGCTGGCGAGCGCGCGTTCCATCAACAGCTCTTTGCCTTCCAATGCGAAGGTCGTGCCGGCCAATGGTCCAGTCCTATTCACCCAGCCGCCTTCCTTCGATCCTTTTGACGCCGCAGGAGGATGAGCACATCCGCTTGCAGCAAAGCCCGCTGATCGTTTCTATCTAGGCGCAAGCGCTGGATAATATCTTAACATTGCGGGGAGCGCTCCAGATTGACTGGAACGCTCTCCATTGCGCTTTGTTCCGTATGTGCGAATGCGTCAAGCTGCTGCTTTGGTGGTTTCGTTGAAGAAGAGCGCCTGGCTGATCAGAGCCTTCACCATATCGGGGTTGAACGGCTTGGTGACGAGGAAGGTCGGTTCCGGCCGTTCGCCCGTCAACAGGCGCTCCGGGAAGGCCGTAATGAAGATCACCGGCACGCTCGAGGTTTTCAGGATGTCGTTGACGGCGTCAATGCCGGAGCTGCCGTCGGCGAGCTGAATGTCGGCCAGAACCATGCTCGGCTTCGTCTTGTTGTAGAGGGCAACGGCTTCCGCATGCGTGCGAGCGATGCCGGTAACGCGATGACCGAGGCTTTCCACCATCTGCTCGATATCCATGGCGATCAGCGGCTCGTCCTCGATGATCATGATATCCGTTGCGACCTGGCGGGAGATTTCGCGCGATGCGCTGTCGAGAAGCTTGGTGACTTCCAGTTCGTCCGCGGCGAGAATTTCCGCGATCTCTCCGACCCGGAAATTCTCGACGGATGCGAGAATGAAGGCCTGGCGGGCGCGTGGGGAAACCTTGCCGAGATTGATCGTGGCCCGCTGCTCCCAAGCATAGGGAGAAGACGGTTCTGGAATCTGAACCGTGGCGGAACCAAACAATGTGGTGAACAGTTTGTAGAGTGCGACACGGTCATCTGCCGTATCCGGGAAAATGGAAATGTCCGCAATGATGGCTTCCAAAACTGCCGCGACATAGGCGTCGCCAGAGGTCTGTGTGCCGGTCAGAGCCCGGGAATAGCGGCGCAGGTAAGGAAGGTGCGGCGCAATTCGAGTAGAAAGTGTCATTGATAGCTCCCGTATGCAGGGCCGGTAACGGCTCCAGTGGCATTTGAACGCGGCATGCAGCAAAAAAGTTCCTAGATTTCAGGAACTTTTTTTTCTCAGGCGCATTCTGTTGGCGATAGTCGACGCAAATGAAGGGCGGGCCGTGACGATCGGTAAGCGACAATGTGTGTTTTATCAGTCCGGTGGTGCACCCAATGACAACAGGCAAGAAGTGAAAAGTTAATGACAAGCCGCAAGAATGAAGAATTGGACGGCCATCGGGAGATGCGCGCGAGCGATGTCTTGGATCCCAACAGCCAGATCGGGGTGCGTTTGAGATCTCTCTATGCCGCCGTTCAGGAAGAAGCGATCCCCGATCGCTTTCTCGATCTGCTGGAAAAACTTGATCAGGCCGAGCTGATGGCTTCGGCCAAAGTCGTCAAGTAGGGTGGACCGATGGAAAAGCAGCAACCAAGCTTCAAGCGCGAGCTTCTTGCGGCCCTGCCGAGTTTGCGAGCCTTCGCAATCTCGCTGATCGGTCGACACGACCGTGCCGATGATCTTGTGCAGGATACCATCATGAAGGCCTGGGCCAAGCAGGATCACTTCGAGATGGGCACGAACATGAAGGCATGGCTCTTCACAATCCTGCGCAACGAACTCTATAGCCAGATGCGCAAGGCCGGGCGCGAGATACAGGACAGCGACGGCCTCTTCACCGAATCCATGGCGACGCACCCGTCCCAGTACGGCGCGCTCGATCTTCAGGATTTCAAGAAGGCCCTGGAGCAATTGCCGCCGGATCAACGCGAGGCGATCATCCTCGTTGGCGCATCGGGCTTTTCCTATGAGGAGGCGGCGGAGATTTGCGGCTGTGCAGTCGGAACGATCAAGAGCCGCGTCAACCGCGCCCGCCAGCGGTTGCAGGAATTGCTCCAGATTTCCGGTGAAGCCGATTTCGGACCGGACGCGACATCCTCGCCGCTAACGTCGAAGGCGTTCGCCTTCTGACCATCGGGAAGGAGAGCAAAAGGAAAAGCCGGTGCCCGAGGGCGCCGGCTTTTATGTTGGGGGACTGCTGGGTCAGTCGCTGCTCTTTGATCCAAGCAAACTGGAGGCAACCAGCGCGACGATAATCCCTGCGGTGAGCAATGGCTGTGCACGAACGAGACCGATGCCGGCGGCGGCAAGAGATTCGACTGCCTGCCGCCTCTCCCTGGCGCGTCGGGCCTCCCGGGCATTGATAAACGTCATTGCGATCAGGACGATAATGGCGATCAGCAGGGCGCAGGCGGCCAGAAAAAGTGCTGCGCCGATGGGGCCATAGATGCCGGCGAGCCAGATAGCGCCCGCCACGACCGCCAAGGCATAGGCGGTCAGTATGAAGAGGACGGCTATGGCAATGAAAATACCGTTGCGCTTGGTCCGCGCAACGGTACGGTGGACACTCGTGCCTACCAGGAGGCTGAGGATCGGGAACAGCATCGAGACTCCTAACGGCGGGCAAGGAGGGCGAGGACGAGCCCGAAGGCCGCGGCCGCGCCTACGGTTGCGATCGGATGTCTGCGCACGGTGTCACGCACCTCGTTGGCGCCACGAAGATATCCGTCCTGCAGTTCCCGCAGCAAGTCCTCGCTTCGGCCCAACAGTTCATCATAGCCCGCCGATGCCTGATCGCGTATTTTTTCACCCTGACGGCGTGAGCTCTTCCCGGCAACCCGGGTCAACGCGGCGATTTCGTCTCGTAGCGACGCAATCTGCTCTTCGATCGTCGATTCGATATCGTGAAGCGTATCGCTGCCGTTGCGGCGGCTGCGAACGGAGTGAAGGAAGGAAGAAGCCACAGGTTTTCTCCATTGTTACGACGCCGCTCCGCGTCGCCTGGTTCAACACAGGATCACTACTCAAGCTTGCATGGGGAATATTGCCCGGCAATGACCCAAATCAAAGGCTTAACGCCCTCGGTGGTCAAAAGTTCCGCGCTGCTCAGCCTTGCATGGCGCTGTGAGCCAGGACGAACGGCGTGCCGTCAGCGGGCAGAGCGTTGATGCGAAGCGGACAACCGAACACGGATTGCATCGTATCGTCCGTCAGGACCTCGTGGATGGTCCCGAAGGCCGCCAGCCGCCCGGACTGCATCAGAAGGATCCGATCAGCGAAGAGTGCCGTCAGGTTCAGATCGTGCATTACGGCGATGACGCCGCCGCCGTTGTCGCAGAACGAGCGTGCGAGACGCATGATGGTCAGCTGGTGGCTGATGTCGAGGCTGGACACCGGCTCGTCGAGCAGGAGCCAGTTCGGTTTTCCTTCGGTGGTCGGCTCCGCGATCTGGCAGAGAACGCGGGCAAGCTGCACGCGCTGCTGTTCGCCGCCCGAAAGCTGCTGATAGAAGCGCCCCTCGTACCCGCTGAGATCAACCGACGCTAGGGCTTTTGCAGCAGACTGTTCCGCCTTCGCGGGATTGCGGTTGAGACCTGATGTCAGTCCCATGCGCACGACTTCGCGGACGGTGAAAGGGAAGGAGATGACGCTTGCCTGAGGCAGCACGCCCCGGACCGCCGCCAGTTGCCAGGGCTGAAGCGACTTCACGTGGTGCCCGTTGATCAAGATGCCGCCTTCATAGGAAAGCTCGCCGGACACTGCCTTCATCACGGTGGTCTTGCCGGAGCCGTTCGGCCCCGCAATGGCAGTCATCCGCCCGGATTCGGCGGTGAAGCCGACATCCTGCACGATGGTCTTGCCCGACAGACGGACTGAAACGCCGGATACTTCGATCATTGCATGTCACTCAAAGGGCAAGGCGGCCGCGCTGGCGCAACAGAATCCACAGGAAGAAGGGGCCGCCGACCGCCGCGGTGATGATGCCGATCGGCAGCTCCGCGGGTGCGACGACCGTGCGTGCAAGTACGTCGGCGAAGATAAGCAGCGAGCCGCCGAGGAGGGCGGACGACGGCAGCAGGAACCGATGATCCGGGCCGATTGCCATCCGCAGCACGTGGGGTACGACGATACCGACGAAGCCGATGCCGCCACTGACAGCCACCGAAGCGCCCGTCGCAGCCGCAACGCTGACGATCGCAATGTTTTTCAGCCGCTGTACCGGTATACCCATGTGAAAGGCGGCGGCCTCGCCGAGGGTGAGTGCGTTGAGGCCGCGGGCTATGAACGGGGTGACGGCGAACGACAGCAGAATGATCGGAGCGGCCGCCGCGATCTTTGACCATGTGGCCCCGGCAAGCGAACCCATGCCCCAGAACGTCAGGTCGCGGAGCTGCTGATCGTTGGCCATGTAGACCAGCAGACCGGTCAGAGCGCCGGCGAGAGAGCCAAGTGCAATGCCGGCGAGCAGCATGGTCGCAACCGATGTCTGGCCGTTGCTGGTGGCGATGCGATAGAGAAGGAGCGTGGTCAGCAGACCGCCGCCAAAGGCCGCGATCGGGAGAGCGTAGATGCCGAGCAGCGCAAAGAGAGGTGCCGCGATCGTGCCGCCAAGCACGATCATGACGACCGCGCCAAAGCCGGCACCAGAGGAAACGCCGACGAGACCCGGATCGGCCAGGGGATTTCGGAAGAGACCTTGCATGACGGCGCCTGACACGGCCAGCGAGCCGCCGACGAGAAAGCCGAGAATGGCGCGAGGCATGCGGATATCGAAAATGATGACACGGTCCCGGACATTCAGCGCATCGGCCGATCCGGCGACGTTGGCAATGACGTCGAGGAAGGATGCATCGGATGCGCCTGTCGTGACCGAGAAAAGCAGCGACAGGACGGAGCCGAGCGCGAGCAGCGCAATCGTCAGCAACGCCAGCGGCCGGCGGTCACCCGCCATATGCCGCTCGCGAAGCCTTGCCGGCGATAACCTTGCGCGTTCTCGTTCCATGACGTCCTGCAGAGCCACGTTCAGCCCCCGTAGATCGCCGCGTTCAGCTCGCGTACGGCGCTTGCGGTACGAGGGCCGAAGCCGAGCAGATGGAGACCGTCCATGCGGACGATCGCCTTGTTCTGAACGGCGGGCGTCAAGGCAAGCGCCGGCTGTTTCATCAGGTCGTCGTTCTTGGTCGACGCGCCGTCGCCGCGGTTCATCATCAAGATCACGTCCGGCTTGGCCTCGATGATCGCCTCATCCGTCAGCGGCTTGTAACCGGGGAAATCGCCAGCCGCGTTGACGGAACCGGAAAGCCTGATCATGCCATCGGCCGCGGTGCCTGTTCCGGAAACCATAACCTTGCCGCCCTGCATGCTCAGGATGAACAGGATCCGCTTGCGCTCGCTTTCGGGGCGTTTCTCCGCATCGGCGATCGCGGCATCGAGATCGGCTCGAACCTTTGCCTTCAAGGCCGCTGCCTTGTCCTCGACGCCGAGCAACGCGCCGACTTTTTCGATCTTCGCAAGAATACCGTCATGCGTATAGGCATTCGGTACGGTCTCGAATGGAACGCTTGCGCTCTTCAGGACCGTCAGGGCTTCCGGCGGGCCGGAACCCTCGACGGCAATGATCGCCGTCGGATTCATTGCTAGAATTCCCTCGGGCGAAAGCGCGCGCATGTAGCCTACGTCAGGCAGCTTCATCGCGGCCTCGGGAAACATGCTCGTGGTATCGCGGGCAATGAGATGGCTTTCCTCGCCAAGTGCGTAGATGATCTCCGTGACGTCGCCGCCGACCGACACGACGCGAGCGGTATCGACTTTGTCAGCGGCTTGAGCCGCTGGCGGGAAGGCGTTGCCGGCGACACTGAACAGGGAGGCAGCGAGAGGCAGAGCCAGCAGGCTCCGCGCGACCGTTGGCCAGAGCCGTGTCTGGCTTGTATGCTTGCGCATCGTCATTTCCTTACCCTAGGCGGCAACGCTGGCCGCTGCGCGCGGCAGGTTTTCGACGATGTCGCGCCAATCGGTGCGTTCGTCGAAGCCTTCCTTTCGTTTGCCGAAGAATTGGATGATCATTTCGCCGTTGGCGTCATAGGCTTCGAGCGAGGTGACGTGACCGTCCTTGGTCGGCTTGCGCACGGCCCATGTTTCGGCAATGTGATCCTGGCGCAGATGCAGGTGGAAGGTCTCGTCGAGAACGTTGATCCACGGACCCATCGGCTGCACGTTGAAGATCGGGCCGGAATGGATCTGCACGATGCCGTTGTTGGCGACGAAACACATGATCGGCAGGCCGGCCTTGACCGATGCGTGCATCATCTCGGCTGCGGCGCCGTTGTCGAGCTTCCAGGCGTAGTCGTCGCCTACGGTGCGAACGGCAGCCTGGCGGCCGATCTTCAGCTTGCGCAGCATGCCGAAGAATTCGTGGGTGTCGGTCAGCCTGCTCCAGTGATCGCGCAGTTCGTCGCGGCTGACGTCGCCGTTTTCGTCGTTCGCCTTTGTTGCCTGCTCGGCGACGAATTCCTGCGACTGGTCGTCGAGCTTCAGGTCCCGGACGATAGCGTGGTAGGCTTCGACATTCGATGTCGGGCGCAGGTGGATCTTGTGGACGGCATCACCGGCCTTGTCGAAATACTGCAGGCTGAGCCGCTCCTGCTCGCCGTCCTTCTTGGACACTGCAAAGCCATGAGCCCAGCGGCCCGGGAAGATTCGCAGGTCGATGTTGTCGCCGAGAACGATGGCAGCGTGCGGGCCAGCGTTGATATTCTCGTAGACGCCGATCTTTTCGTGGACGGCGCTCTCGTTGCGCGAAAGCGCCATGACTTCGCCGAGTTCGGCGACGCGCTCCAGGAGCTTCAGGGCGCTGCCGTCGATGCGGGTCGCGCTGATGCCGACCTCGGCTGCGACCAGCGCTGCCTCGGAAATCTTCAGCTGAGCTGCGATATCGCGCTCGCGCATCTTCGGGTTCTCGACGCGAAACGCGCGAATCTCGGCCGGAGCCGGCTTGGTGTTCTCAGTCATGTTCTAACCCCTTATTTATTCAGTATGAGCTTGCGCTGCCGGGTGATCTTCAGGCGATAAACGGCCCCATCGTGACGAATCGCGATTTCGTTGGAGCCGCGGAAAAGCTCGGCGCTCTCCAGAACCCGAATTTCGGCCGAAGTCTTCCGCTTCGGCAGCGCTTGCTCCAATGTTTCCGGCTTCTCGACCATCATTTTCGGTTGGCTTGTTCCGCTCGATGCATGCGGGCAAATGCCCGTTGGCTACATTTATCTTGACTTTCATAGTCATCATTTTTTAAACACGCAATAGCGGAGTTGATCAGTCAAGTTTTAGAGAATTGTTGGAGAAGCGAGATGGCGGTTACGAGGGTTGCAGCACTTTTGGCGGGTGCTTTCGTCGCTATCGCCGGTTTCACCCAGGCCTTTGCCCAGGACACGACGCCGGCATCGAGCCTCGATGTAGAACTCAACGGTCTCGCGCCCTCGCAGAAGGGTTGCATGATGACGTTTGTGGCGCTCAACAAGCTGGCCACGCCGATCAACAAGATCTCCTTCGAGCTTGCTTTCTTCAACGACAAGAACGCCGTCGACCGCATCACCGTTCTCGACTTCCGAGATCTGCCACAGGGCAAGAAGCGCGTGCGGCAGTTCGACATGCCGAACGTCACCTGTGACAGCGTCACGCGCGTTCTGATCAACGATACGCCGGTATGCGACGGCCCTGCCGCAGGCGAGTGCATGAAAGGCCTCGTAACCCGTTCCCAGGTTTCCGTCCCCTTCGAGGGGTGAGCGACGCGCCGGGGACGATCCCCGATTGGCTGCAGTTTTCAACCGGCCGAGGCAAATGCAGATGGTGATTTCAGCAAGAGCCAAATCGAGACAGAGTCTCATTGACGAGACGGTCGCCGATATTGGCGTCAACGACAACAGCCCGGGAATGCATCCGGGTCATAACTGTCGGATCTTCGCAATGCGCCTCGCCAGCCCGCCGCAGAGTCCGTGGTTCACTATACCCGACTGTCGCAGATCGATTCGTTTCCGCAGGATCCGCGCACTGCCAGCAGCGGCCAGGCAACTGTTCCGGCGATGGACGAAAACGTCGAGATGCAGTCGACAGATTCCGCCGTCGGCAAGCGGGGCGTCGCACTTGCCTGCGTCGGTTCCCTCATTTTTCACGCTGCCCTTCTCGTGGCCGTGCTCGTCGGCTTCGTCGTCACGCCGCAGGCGCCGGTGGAAGAAGCCGGCGAGGTCGTCAGCGTGATCATTCTCGGTGATTCCGATGCGGATCAAGCAGCTGCCGGCGAGGTGGCGGATGAACCGCAGCCGGAAGAGATCGCGGCCGAGAGCGTGACGCCGCAGACGGTCCAGGCTGAGGCTGTTCCGCCTACGCAAGAGGTGACGCGCGTTTCGCCCGAAAATGTCACGGCGGTGGAACCGGAGATCCTGACATCGCAAGCACCGGCGGAAACCGCGGTGGTTCAGCCCATGGCGACCGAAGTGCCGGCCGAAATCCCCCCGGAGGTGCCTCCTGTTGCGCTGGCGCCACCTGCCGAGATTGCGCCTGTTCAACCGACCGAGACAGCCGAAATCGCGCCTGAGCCCGACAAAACCCAGGAGCCGGATCCCAAGCCGGTGGCGGAGAAGCCTATTCCTAAGCCGACGCCGGTCGAGAAGAAGCAGCCGCCGAAGAAGGCCAAGATCATCTCGGGGTCGCAGGGCGAAAACAACCATGACAGCAAGCGGGGCTCGGCTGACGGCAACGAAGCAGCCGCTTCGGATCAAAACTCGCGCAGCGCCGGCAGCCGCGGAGGCGCAGGCAGCGCTGCCGTCGCCAACTACCCCGGCAAGGTGCAGTCGCGCATCCGTCGCTCCGTGAAAGTGCCTTCCGAATACAAGCGCATGAGCGCCTCGATGAATGTCCGCATCCGCCTGACGATAGGCTCCACCGGTGGTATCAGCGGTTTGTCGATCGCCCGGAGCTCCGGCATTCCTGAACTCGATCAGGCTGTTGTCGACGGTGTTCGCCGGGCTGCGCCGTTCCCGCCGCTTCCCGTGGAGTGGGGCAAGCCGGTCTGGACCTTCACGCAGGAGGTGCAGGTCACCGGGCGATAATAAAATATGATAAAAATAATCAACTTTATACTTTACTATAAAAATCAGGTTTAATAAGGTGCCGCTTGCACACGCAGGAATCGTGTGACGATAAACCAGCGAACGGGTGGTCAATGGCTCGCAAGGCGAAGAAGGGTTCGAACCGGGAAATCCGCGTCAGCGCGGATGTGCAGACGGTTCAGGAGGCTTCGGGGCGGTCCAAACTCGATGGACGCAGCTTCCTCTACGTAGGCGGCCGGGATTGCCAGGTAGCGCATCTTCGCCAGATCGCAAGCAGCTTCGGGGCTGAGCTTATCCATCACGACGGCGGGCTGCGCGAGGCGGTGTCGCGCATCGATACCGTGCTTCCGTCGGTCGACTGCGTTTTCTGCCCTATCGACTGTATCAGCCATGATGCCTGCCTGCGCGTGAAGACCGGCTGCAAGAAGTTCGGCAAGACCTTCATTCCGCTCAGGAACGGCAGCAAGTCGAGCCTCGAGAGGGCGCTGAACACGATGAACGAACGAGACAACGCCCAATGAGTGAAAAGCGCCCTGACGGGTTCACGATGATCGGCCTGCACAAGCTGGCCGCACAGAACGGTGACGGCCTTGTGCCGGAGCTCTACGATCTGCTGATGAAGCATGCCGAGCAACGCGAGCACTATGCCAACGTTGCCGACTTTCCGGTCTGGGACGCGAGAATGCCGGGTGAGCAGCCTGAAAAGCCGCTTGGACTGGAGGCCGCGAACGGCAATAATGTCGTGGCTTTCGCGCCGGTCGGCGCCAGCAGCAAACGCAAGGCGTAAGGATCGTTCGATGTATATTGCGATGAACCGTTTCAAGGTCGCCGCAGGCTCCGAGGCCGATTTCGAAGCCGTTTGGCGCAATCGCGACTCCAGCCTGTCGGAGGTTCCGGGGTTTGCGGAATTCCGGTTGCTGCGTGGCAAGGCCAATGCCGAAGAGGGATACACCCTGTTTTCCTCGCATACCGTCTGGCAGAGCGAAGAGGATTTCCTGAACTGGACCAAGTCCGAGAGCTTCCGTGCTGCCCATCGCAATGCGGGCGATCGCAAGACCATGTATATGGGCCCGCCCGTCTTCGAAGGTTACACTGTCGTGGATGGTATCTAGCCGAGGGCAATCCCGACCGGATCGAGCTGGCAACTTACCACGCTTCGGGCGCGTCCCGATTGGCTAAGCGTCAGGTGCGCGCGCGGAAGAATGCGCCGATCGCCACGGCCAGCCAGCCGAACATCATCGCAAAGCCGCCGGTCGGCGCAGCCATCGGAAACAGGCCGAGGCCGGCGTAGCGGGACATCACCAGATCGCCCGAAAACAACAGCGTGCCGATCCCGATGAGCAAGCCGGCGATCCCGGCCGTTTTCAGCCTCTCGGCGCCGATTGCAAGCGCCAGCAGGGCAGGCGCGTGTACCAGGCACATCGTCGAAGCCGAAGCGACGAGGTGGGCGTCTCCACCACCATGTGCCGCAGCGGCGGCCAGCGCGACGCCGGCAAAGCCGAAGAGGCCTGCAAAGGCATAAAACAGCGGCACGAAACGTCGGTTGAAGCTCATGGCCGGTTCTATTCCTTGTTCTGCATGTGGTGGGCAAGCCGCTCGATCGGTGGCCAGATGATGTCGCGCAGCTTTGCATTGGCGACGGTTTCGTCCAATGCCCTTTGGAAGCACAGCAGCCACTCGTCGCGTTCGACGGGGCCGATCCCGGCAACGAAATGCCGGCTCCTCAGGCGTGGATGGCCGCGCTTGTCGGTGTAAAGCGGCGGACCGCCGAGATAGCCGGTCAGATACTCATAGAATTTTTCTTCGCTGCCTTCGAGCGTCGGCGGATGCACCGCACGGACATGCTTTGCCTCCGGCAGCGTGTCCATCAACGCGTAGAAGCGGCGCGACAGCGCGCGTACGGTCTCGTCGCCGCCGATCGCCTGATAAAGCGTGATGACTTCTTCGCTCACAACCCAGTCCTCTGAAATCCATCCCTTAATGCACCGCCGCGATGGGGATCGCAACAGCAACCGTTGGTCGCCTGCGCGGCATTTGCGCCACTCGCCCGGCGTCCGTGCCATCCAATTTATCTTGACAAAACCGTCCGGACGGTATCTTTAGGTGGTATGTCATTAGCGCACCATCGCCGCAAGCAACCCGCTCTCGTACGCCAGCAATTGCTGGAGGTTGCCGCGCGCCTCACGATGGAGCAGGGCATGACCGCCGTCACGCTCGATGCGGTCTCCGGCGCATCGGGGGTGAGCAAGGGTGGATTGCTGCACCATTTTCCGACGAAGAACGCGCTGCTGGACGCTCTGTTCGAGAGCCTGCTTGAACGGTTCGATGCCGATCTCGACGCGCGGATGCGTGATGATCCGGTCCCGCACTGCCGCTTCACCCGCGCGTATCTGCGGGCGGTGGTGGACCTGAAGGACAGCCCGGGAGAGGCTGCCCACTGGGCACAGGTGACGATCGCTCTGCTCGTCGAGCCGCGCCTTCGCCAGCGCTGGCGCGACTGGGTTCAAACACGCGCCGAGGAGTATGTCGGTACCGACTCGTCGGTGGACGCACAGATCGTTCGCTTTGCAGCAGACGGGCTCTGGCTCGCCGACATGCTCGAAAGCCACGATATCGAACCCGCGGAACGCCGTAGTCTCATTGCGCGGCTTCTCGACCTGGCCGGCAACTAAACCAAGATAAAGCAGAGGATTCCGGCCATGGCTCCGATTGCCGTCTATGCGTTGCTGTTCGTCGCGATCGTCCTTGAGGTGATCGGCACCACGGCGCTGCAGCTTTCGCAGCAATTCACGCGCGTCGGGCCGACCGTTCTTCTCGTCGTCTGCTATGCAGCGGCCTTCTATTGCCTGTCGCTGACGCTGAAGGTCATCCCCGTCGGGATTGCCTATGCTATCTGGAGCGCTCTCGGGATCGTGCTGATATCAGCGGTGGGTCTCGTCTATTTCAAGCAGCGCCTTGACACGCCCGCGATCGTCGGGCTGGGACTGATCATTGCCGGCGTACTCGTGGTCAACCTCTTCTCGAAATCTCTCTCACATTGATTTTGCCGTTGTCTGGCCTTAAGCCGCTCCGGTTCCTGCAGGCATTCCGGCAGGCATTCGGGAAAGACGGGCACCGATTGCGACATTTGACCTCATCTCATACCGGCCTGACTTGCGAAACAGCCTGCAATGTCCATATCCTGAGTGAATTCGATGGTTTGCATCGCATATTGGAAGACCTATGACGGACGGCACTGCTGATACGACTCTCCCCGATACCTCCGACCCTAAACCCGAAGGTCAATCTTTCGGGACCAGCGGCATTGCGCCGATGGATCGCCCGAGCGCGGTGACGCGGTTTTTCATGGGCATCGTCGCCTGGGCCGAGAGGCTCAATTTCAAATATGCGATCCTCGGAAATCCACCTGTCTATGACACGGCAACCTTCCCCTGGGCGGCAGAGGTCGAGAAGGCATGGCCGGAGATTCGCAGCGAGCTGGACCGCGTTCTGGTGCGTCAGAGCGAGCTGCCGACCTTCCAGGACATTTCCACCGACGTGAAGACGATCTCCACGGACAGCGGCTGGAAGACTTTCTTCCTCGTGGGCTTCGGCGTGAAATCGGAGCAGAACATTGCGGCGTGCCCCGAGACCTGGCAGGCCATACAGGCTATCCCCGGGCTGAAAACGGCAATGTTCTCGATCTTCGAGCCCGGCAAGCACCTGCCTGCGCATCGCGGTCCCTACAACGGCGTTCTTCGCCTGCACCTCGGCATGATCGTACCGGAGCCCGCAAACAAGCTCGCCATCCGCGTCAAGGATCAGATCTGCCACTGGCAGGAGGGCAAGGCGTTGATTTTCGACGATGCCTACGAGCACGAGGCCTGGAACCATAGCGAAAAGACGCGCGTCGTGCTCTTCGTGGACTTCGTCAAGCCGCTCAGATTTCCGGCGCGCTTCGTCAACTGGGCGCTGATGAATCTCGCGGTTTTTACGCCGTTCATTCGCGAGGGGCTCGATAACCACAAGGCGTGGGAAAAGAAATTCTACGCGCAGGCCGAAGCGTTCAGAAATCGTCCGCAGGCGCAAAAGGACTAGTTGTTGTTGGCCGCCTTCAGCCGGCACTTCGGTTTTGTCGCCAGGTAGATCACGTAGTTTTCTGCTGCATCTGCCAGGTGAAGAGCAATTTCCTCTTCACGCCATCCCGCCGCTACAGCGCGGCGGACAACATCGGTAAGCGCCCCAGCGCAGACGCTTTCGCATTCCCGCGACCGGGCCATATCTTCGGCGTTAAATCTTGGAGAGCGGATGTTTGTCATGGCAAAAGCTTGCCATAACGACGTACCTTTTCAAGGTAATGCTAATGTATTGGTTAGCCGGTAAGGTAAATGTGCAAGGCGGGGTGAAGATGCGACCGCCGCTGTTGCCTCGAAAAGAAACGGCGGCCGCATATGCACTATTTTAGTACTTCCAGCCGTTCTAATGTATGGCAGATTTCTTAATAATTTCTATATGGCGATACCCCGCGACCGCGCAGGAACGGAGGGCAGGCATGCTTCATCACATCTCTTTTGGTGTCTCGAACATCGAGCGCTCGGCGGCATTTTATGACGCCGCTCTTGCTCCGCTCGGATATGTGCGTGTTTGGGAAGACATAAGGCCCGGAGAGATCGATCAGGCTATCGGCTACGGAAGCCCCGGCGGCGGTGACAAACTTGCGATCAAGTTCTGTCCGGAAGGACAGCGCCCGCCCGGTCCGGGTTTTCATCTCGCCTTCGCCTCGGCAAGTCGGCGAGCCGTCGTCGACTTTCACGAGGCTGCCGTCGCTCACGGCGGCATTGACAACGGACAGCCGGGCCTCCGGGCTCACTACGGACCGAATTACTTCGCCGCATTCGTCGTAGACCCCGATGGCCACCACATCGAAGCCGTCTTCAATTCTCCCGAGTAGCCGTCGTTGGCGGTGCGACGGTCTGTCTTCCGTCCGGATTGTATCCGCCGCCGATGGCGACGTTGAGGGAGACGAAGTCCTTGGCCATCTGCTGGACGGATGCTGCCAGGCTTGCCTGGGCGAGCGCGCCGTGAGCGACAGGGCGATCAGCAGGGTCGCTCCCTTGTNTTGGCGGTGCGACGGTCTGTCTTCCGTCCGGATTGTATCCGCCGCCGATGGCGACGTTGAGGGAGACGAAGTCCTTGGCCATCTGCTGGACGGATGCTGCCAGGCTTGCCTGGGCGAGCGAGACCTGACGCTGTGCGTCGAGCACGTCGAGCAGCGAGGAGGCGCCGTCCTTGTAGCTGGCGGTCGACAGTTCGAGCGTTTCCTGGGTGGTCTTGACCTGGGCGCGCAGCGCATTCACCGTCAGGGCGTCGCGGCGGACCGCCGACAGCGCGTTCTCGACCTCTTCGACGGCCTGCAGCACGGTCTGCTTCCAGGCCAGATACTGGGTCTTGGCATCGGACTTGGAGATGTCGACATTGGCACGCAGGCGGCCGCCGTCGAAGATCGGCAGCGTCAGCGTCGGGCCGAACGACCAGCTGGTCAGGCCGCCGCCGCTGATGCCGGCCGCCTTGACGTAGGACGGCGAGATGGCGCCCGACAGGGTGATCGTCGGGTAGAGCTGCGAGATGGCGACGCCGATATTGGCGGTGGCTGCGGCCAGGTTGCGCTCGGCGACGCGGATGTCGGGACGGTTGCGGATCAGGTCGGCGGGAATGCCGGAGGTGATGCCGCCGCGGAAGATCGGCTGGGTCGAGCCTCTCAGCAGCTCGTTGACCATCGAGCCGGCCGGCCGGCCGAGCAGGGTGGCGATGTGGTGGGCCGAGACGCGGACGCTGGTCTCGAGGTTGGGGATTTCGGCCTGGGTCGACTGCACCAGACCTTCGGCCTGGACGACGTCGAGGCGCGAGGCGGCGCCGGCGTCGAGCTGGAACTTGGTGAGCTCGAAGGTTTCCTGGCGCGACTTGAGGTTGGCCTTCGACAGCGCCACGCGCTCCTGGAAGAAGCGCAGGTCGATGTAGGAGTTGGTCAGATCCTGGATRTAGGCCAGCTTGGCGACATCGGCGGTGGCATAGGCCGCATCGAGCGAGGCCTGGGCGCTTTCCTTGGAACGGCGGTACTGGCCGAAGAGGTCGAGCAGCCAGGAGACGTTGGCGTTGGAGCCGCTGGTGTTGGTGGCGCCGACGGAGGTGCGCAGACCGCCCATGCTGCCGCTGACCGTCTGGTTGGCACCGACCAACAGGCTCGGCAGCGCACCGGCACCGGCCACCGTCACGTTGGACGAGGCGGCGTTGATGCGTTCCAGCGCCTGCTGGATCGTCAGGTTCTCGCTCAGGCCTTCACCCACCAGCGAGTTCAGCCGCGGATCGCGATAGGCCGTCCACCAGGCAACCGTCGAAACGTCGCCGACTTCACCGACGAACGCACCGCAAAGACGC
>NZ_LMCW01000067.1 GCF_001424945.1 Rhizobium sp. Root1203 | reverse complement strand
GACCAGGCGGCAGAGATGGTTTTCCGCCAGGAAGACCTGGCCAACGCAAAGGGAAGCACGAAACGTTCTAGCACTACTTTGGCAGAATGTATTTTGGCGATCTGAAGCGGATTCTGCAGTGAGGACATCGTTCTGGGGCTGACGCTGATAGGAGGATGTTTATGACCGCGCGTCGGATGGCTGGCAGTGTCGGTTTAGGCGGGCCGTGCCTCTTCCTTTTTTTCCCGCTGTGCCTTGTGTAGGCGCTGATGTTGCAGGAAGGCGTAAGCGATCATTGTCATCAGCGCGTGTCGATGCAGACCTTGCCATGATCGGCCTTCAAAGTGATCAAGGCCGAGCTCTTCTTTCATTTGTCGATAGTATTTGCGTTCGTCGTTCGAGCGCCATTCGCCCACCAGCCACGCCTCTTCGCCCGGCATATGCTGCTGTCCCTTGTCGAGGATACGTTGCGGACTACCATCAGCGATCCGAATACGGAGCGCAGCAAAGCGCGCTGTCAGGCGACCTTTCGTGCCGCGACGCCAACTGACCTTTTTCCAGGAAGATGCTTCCAGGATCGTTTCGGCAGCCATCGATACGGTGTCGGGGATCGAATGCTTGCGCGGCCTGCCAAGACCGGAAACCGGAAAAATCAATGCGACATCATGGGGGTAGACCTTTTGATGTTTGGGAATACCGACAGCCCATGTGAGGCCGCGTGCACTCAGCCCCTGGCGAAACGCGGCCGATAAACCATAGCCGGCATCGGCGAGCACGGTGCCAAACCGCAACCCCGCCGCAATCAGCCTGTCAATCTCGTCGAGCGCGATCGTCGGCTTGGTGCGGGATATGCGCATCTCCTCGGGAACACCAGCCTTCACCATCCGATCCTGATTACTGGTCCAGCTTTCCGGCAAGAACAGTCGCAAGCCCACCGGAACGGGAACCTCATCGCGTGCCAGCGTCAGCGATACCAGCGTCTGGCAATTGGCGCGTTTGCCCAGCATCGAAGCATATTGCGGAGCGACCCCGACCGAATGATCGCCCTTCTTCGGCAAGCCCGTATCGTCGATCACCAGAAAGGCRTCTGAAGCTCCGACTATTCTGTCAGCCTGCACAGCCAGTTCCGTCTCAAGCGGACCCGCGTCCCAAATACCATCCGAGATGAAATGATGCAGGCGGTCGTAGTGATCGGGCGCAAGGCGTTCCGCCATCGGCTCGATACTCTTGCGATCACCTGGTCCGATCAGGCCCGAAATATATACCGGACACATCTGCCGCCGCTTCTTGTGACCAAGCTTCTCAACGAACGGCTTCAGCCAATCCGTCAGTGCAATATCCTGCTCCACCATCCACCGCACCCCTTTTGAGGTGCCAAAGATGGCCGATCATCGTTAACCAATCCGTCAGTGCAATATCCTGCTCCACCATCCACCGCACCCCTTTTGAGGTGCCAAAGATGGCCGATCATCGTTAACCGCCGGTTAATCTGCCAAAGTAGTGCTAGGCAACGTCATTAAAAAAGGCCCGACGAGGGGCCTCCTTAAAAATCAAGCTGCGGCACCGCCTAGTCGATATCGTCGACCACCGCGTCCGCCTTGCCGCTGATGCGATGGGCAAGAGCGGCTTCCATGAACTCGTTGAGCTCACCGTCGAGCACGTCGTCTGGCGCAGTGCTGGTGACGCCGGTGCGGAGATCCTTGACCAGCTGGTAGGGTTGCAGCACATAGGAGCGGATCTGGTGGCCCCAGCCGATATCCGACTTGGAGGCCGCTTCGGCATTTGCCGCGTCTTCGCGCTTCTTGAGCTCCGCTTCGTACATGCGGGCACGCAGCATGTCCCACGCCTTGGCACGGTTCTTGTGCTGCGAGCGCTCCTGCTGGCACTGCACAACGATGCCGGACGGAATATGCGTGATACGCACCGCGGAATCGGTCGTGTTGACGTGCTGACCGCCGGCGCCGGACGACCGGTAGGTATCGATGCGGCAATCGCCTTCGTTGATCTCGATCTGGATCGAGTCGTCAACAACCGGGTAAACCCAGATGGACGAGAACGACGTGTGGCGGCGCGCGTTGCTGTCGTAGGGCGAAATGCGTACGAGGCGGTGGACGCCCGATTCCGTCTTCATCCAACCGTATGCGTTGTGGCCTTTGACGAGGAGCGTCGCAGATTTGATGCCGGCTTCTTCGCCGTCATGAACTTCCAGCAGTTCGACCTTGAAGCGCTGACGCTCGGCCCAGCGGGTGTACATGCGCAGCAGCATGTTTGCCCAATCCTGGCTTTCCGTACCGCCCGCGCCCGAGTGCACTTCGACGTAGGTGTCGTTGCCGTCGGCCTCGCCTGACAGCATCGCCTCCACCTGGCGCCGCGCAGCTTCTGCCTTCAGCGCCTTCAGCGCGTCTTCGGCTTCCTTGACGACGCTTTCGTCGCCCTCTTCCTCGCCCATCTCGACGAGCTCGATATTGTCGTTCAGCTGCTGCTCGAGCTGCTTTACGCCATTGATGCCATCGTCAAGCTGCTGGCGCTCGCGCATCAGCTTCTGAGCCTCGGAAGCATCGTTCCAGAGGGTGGGATCCTCTGCCTTGTTGTTCAACCAGTCCAGCCGTCTTACCGCCTGGTCCCAGTCAAAGATGCCTCCTCAGCAGGGTGATAGCCTGCTTGGTTTCATCGACTACGTTCTGGATTTCAGCTCGCATGTTCCTGCTTCTCTGATTTGGTCTTGTGTTGGCCCGTCAAATAGTTGTGGCGGCTGCGGATGTAAAGAGCCGCAACCGCCACAGCTGTCTGGGGAAAAGCTTAGTAGAGACCGCCGGAGCCTGACTGAACGGCCTGGTTTGCCTGCGGCGATGTCTTCAGGATCTCCTCGGGCGCCATGGTGTTGTCCATGCCAATAACGGAGAAACTGTCCGCAGGGCCGGTGCCCGGCTTGAACGCCTCGATGATCGTGCTCGGATCGCCCTGCGCAGCGGCCATACCGGTCTTGCGGTCGATCGGAATGAGGTTCATGCCCGCCGGAATGACGAATTTCGATGCCGGCATGTCCTTGACGGCGGCCTGCATGAACTCGTTGAAAACGGGCGCGGACAACGAGCCGCCTGTGCCGCCGCGTCCAAGGGTCGACGGCGCGTCGAAGCCGATATAGAGGCCCGCAACCAGATCGGGCGTGAAGCCAACGAACCACGCGTCCTTTTCGTCGTTCGTGGTGCCGGTCTTGCCGGCGACGTCGCGGTCGCCGAGCACGACTTTTCCGGCGGCGGTGCCACGCTGGATGACGCCCTGCAGCATCGACGTGATCTGGTAGGAGGTCATCGGGTCGAGAACCGTCTCGCGATTGTCGACCACATTCGGCTCGTCCTGGTTCTGCCACTCGCTCGCATTGCATCCTTCGCAGACGCGTTCCTCGTGCTTGAAGATCGTCTTGCCATAGCGATCCTGGATGCGGTCGATCAGGGTCGGCTTGATCTGCTTGCCGCCGTTGGCGATGACCGAATAGGCCGAGACCATCCGCAAGACCGTCGTCTCACCGGAGCCGAGCGACATGGCGAGAACCGGCATCATGTGATCATAGACGCCGAAACGCTCAGCATATTCGGCAACGACGTTCATGCCGAGGTCGTTTGCCAGTCGCACCGTCATGCGGTTGCGCGAGTGCTCGATGGCAAAGCGCAACGTGTTGGCACCGCCGCCCTCGCCCTCGTAGTTGTCCGGTGCCCAGACCTGGCCATTTCCCGTCTGGATCTGGAGCGGATCGTCGCTGACAACGGAAGCCGGCGTGTAGCCGTTGTCCATCGCCGCAGCGTAGACAAACGGCTTGAAGGAGGAGCCCGGCTGGCGCATCGCCTGGGTCGCGCGGTTGAATTCGGACTGCGCGTAAGAGAAGCCGCCGACCATCGCAAGCACGCGGCCAGTCTTCGGATCCATGGCGACCAGCCCGCCTTCGACCTTCGGAGGCTGACGGAGGCGATAGGATGTCGAGCTCTCATCGCCCAGACGCTCGACATACACGACATCGCCGGCAGAAAGCACGCCGTCGGGAGACTTCGCGCTCTTGCGACCGGTGGACGAGCGATAGGCCCATTGCATGTTCTTGGCCTGGATGACGCCGCGCTCCCGCTCGGCGGGCACCTTGCCCGCACCGTCCTTTGACGGCTGCAGCCCGATATCGACGCTGTCATCTGAAACGGCCAGCACGACTGCAAGGCGCCACTCGGGCACATCGGAAAGCGCCGGAACGTCGGCGAGCGCCTTACCCCAGTCGGCGGTCGTGTCGATCTGCTTCAGCGCACCGTGGAATCCGCGGCGCTCGTCGTAGGTGATCAAACCGTCCTGCAGCGCCTTGCGCGCGAAGACCTGAAGCTGCGGATCGAAGGACGTGCGAACGGAGAGTCCGCCTTCGTAAAGCATCTTCTCGCCATACTGATCCACCAACTGGCGGCGGACCGCTTCGGCGAAATAGCCAGATGCGAAGAGCGACGGACCGCTGGCGCGGCCTGTCACGCCAAGCGGCTGCTTCTTGGCTTCGGCGCCGTCAGACTGGCTGACGTAGCCGTTTTCCACCATGCGGTCGATGACCCAGTTGCGGCGCTCGAGTGCAGCGTCGGGATGGCGGAACGGATGATAGTTAGCGGGGCCCTTCGGCAGAGACGCGAGATATGCTGCTTCCGCGACAGTCAGTTCGGTGACGGATTTGTCGAAATAGGTCAATGCGGCGCTGGCAATGCCGTAAGAATTCAGGCCGAAGAAGATCTCGTTAAGATAAAGCTCGAGGATCTTGTCCTTGCTGTAGGCCTGCTCGATGCGAAACGACAGGATCGCTTCCTTGATCTTCCGGTCGATCGTCTGGTCTGACGTGAGCAGGAAGTTCTTTGCAACCTGCTGGGTGATCGTCGATGCGCCCACCGGGCGACGGCCCGAGCCGAAATTCTGAAGGTTGACCAGAATGGCGCGACCCAGACCCGTCAGGTCAACACCCGGATGATTGTAGAAATTCTTGTCTTCGGCTGACAGAAAAGCCGCCTTCACGCGGTCCGGGATAGCCTGGATCGGAAGGAACAGGCGGCGTTCCTTGGCATACTCAGCCATGAGAGCGCCGTTGCCTGCATGCACGCGCGTCGTTACCGGTGGTGCGTAGGTGCTCAGGACGGCATAATCCGGGAGATCCTTCGCGACATTGGACAGATAGACGGCGACGACCGCCGCCGCGCCCAGGAACAGGACGCAAGCCGCTCCGAAGAAATATCCAAGAAGTCTGATCATATCTAAGCTACCGGTATCTCAATTGTCGATCGGCGCGAACACAACAGTCGCATGGATCGCGGCATTTTGCACGCTGCGCGAATTACTCCATGAGCGTTATCGCCACAAGCCAATTCCGTTTCGAGGATAAAAACATAGCGGCGAGTAATGGCCTCAATGTGAGCAAACTAGGGCCTTGACCCTTTAATTCCCAGGAGTGACGGTCTTTCCCACAAAAGTGTTACTTCTGGGCCACGCAGCCGCTCAGCCCCCGTTTGCCACCATCGAAGCGTGATAGCGCTTCACGGCATCCGTCAGAAGGTCAGCCATCTTGTTGCGCCATTCCCCATCCAAGAGCAACTTCTCGTCGTCCTTGTTGGACAAAAATCCCAGCTCCAACAGTATCGAGGGAACATCCGGCGCCTGTAGGACACGGAATCCAGCGTGACGATGGGGATTGTTGATCGTTCCGACCTGATCCTTGAAGGAGGCCAGCACACTTTCGGCAAGAGAAATCGAAAATGCCTGCGTCTCCCGACGTGTCAGATCGAGCAGGATATCTGCCACCTCGGGCGGTTCGGTGGCCGTCGCCGTCCCCGCGATCTGATCAGAGAGGTTTTCGCGCTCGGCAAGGTCGGCGGCGAGCTTGTCCGATGCCCTGTCGGAGATGGTGTAGACCGTCGCCCCGCGAATATCCTTCTGCTTCAAGGTATCGGCATGCATGGAGACGAAGAGGCCGGCATGGTTCTGGCGGGCGATCACCACCCGCTCAGACAGGGACAGAAAGGAGTCGTCGCTGCGCGTCAGAAATGCCTTGATGCCGGGTTCACGATTGAGGCGATCGGCGAGCGCCTTTGCAAACGCGAGCGTCACGTCCTTTTCCTGCGTTTTTGTATCAACACCGATAGCGCCCGTATCGATGCCGCCATGACCGGCGTCGACAGCGACGATGAAGTCACTGCCGGCGGCGGGCTTCTCCACCGGAGCGATCGCACTCGTGGTCTGGGGAGAGACGGGCTCGCTCCAGGACTGCGCCTTGACGAGGTCGGCAAACTTGGCCTTGTCGGTGATCTCTGCCTCGAGCACCAGCCGCTGGCCCTTGCCACCTTCGTCGGCTTGAACCTTCGCAAGCGCCACCCTCACCGGTTTCGTCGCAGTCAGGACGATGCGCGCACTGTCCTCGTCCATCGTGCCGTAGCGAATATCCTTGAACAGCCCCCTCGCCTCCAGGTCCTTCGCAGGAAAGCCGAACGCCGTGGCGGGAAGGTCGACGACAACACGCTCCGGGTTGGCAATGTAGTGGATCGAAAACGCCGGCGCGCGATCAAAATCGATCACGATCCGGGTGCGGGCGTCGTCGCCGACGATCCGCGCACCGTACGCCAGCAGTGGCTCGGCCCCGGCACGTGCCACGTCAGGTAGGGCAGCCGTCAACACGCTACTTGCTGCCGCAAGCAGCATGCACATCAATCTATTTCGTATTCTATCTCGTCCCAAACCGGATCTCACCGTCGTCCGCCGCATCCTGTTAAACAATCGACCGCCACACCTTAACTGACATTCGTGATTGATCCTTCGCGGCAGGCGCGAACATGGCAACCCGTTTCGATGCCTCCGCCAGCACAGAATCGGTGTCGCTTATCCTCTTTTTTGTATGTGTCTTCAAATCCATCAATATTATGGCACATTTGGCTTTCCCCTTGCTATTGTGACGGAGAAAACATACAACGATTTTCAGGGTAAAAGTGCTGACGGGATAGAGTCGCCGACACGGCAGCCAAACCGCGAGGACCTGGCGCCACAACCGGCAATCGTCCGCCGTCTCATGCGTTTTTGCTCGAAAATGGATCCTGAATTTTCCGGAGTTATGCGGGAACTTCATCGGTGGATAGCCACCAACCGCTCTTTAAAGAGAGAGCAAACTCATCGGACCTGAATAGGGTCTTTGTTTTGTCGATCTCGCTTGGTCTTTGATGGTGTCGCAGCAGGTTTTATCTGAAGTCTACAGGCCCCGGGAGAAAAGCTTCCCCGCTGTTGTCTGGCTGCTGCCTTCCACACCGCACCAATCGCGACTTTCACTATCCGGCGCTGCAATGGCGGACCGCACCCCTCCTGTTTTATCGACAGTGGGAGATGCTGCCGTTCGGCTGCGCCGAGGAGCACATCTTACATGGCAGACAAAATGCTTATCGACGCGTCTCACGAGGAAGAGACGCGCGTCGTTGTCGTTCGCGGGAACCGCATAGAAGAATTTGACTTCGAGTCCCAGCATAAGAAGCAAATTCGCGGCAACATCTATCTCGCCAAGGTAACGAGGGTGGAACCCTCGCTGCAGGCCGCGTTCGTCGATTACGGCGGCAACAGGCACGGTTTCCTGGCCTTCGCCGAAATCCATCCCGACTACTATCAGATCCCGCTTGCCGACCGTCAGGCTCTGCTGCGTGCCGAAGCCGAAGAGCATCGCCGCGATGAGGACGTCGAGCACGTCGAGACGGCGCCGATCGATCTCTCCACTCAGGACCAACCTGATGTCGGTGTGGTCGCCTCGGCAGTAACAGAGGCCGAAGCTGCTCCGGTCGCAGCCGTCCCCGCCGCTGACGAGGTTGTCTCGACCGACGAGGCGCCGGCCAAGAAGGCCAAGCCTCGCCGCAGCCGCAAGAAGGCAGCACCTGTCGCTGAAGACGCAGCCCCAAGCGAAGCCGCTTCCGTTGCCGACAACGAGGACGAGGGCTCTTCCGGTGGCGAAATGGCCGCTATGGTCGAAACAGACTCGATATCTGAAGACGTCGATGCCCGCCGTCGCGGCGGCGATGACGACGATGACGACGATCACGATCATGAAGAGGAAGTGATCGAGAATGTCGGCGCCGAAGATGCAATGGAAGAAGTGCCGGATCGCGTGCAGCGCAAGCCGCGCAAGCAGTATCGCATCCAGGAAGTCATCAAGCGCCGCCAGATCCTGCTTGTGCAGGTCGCCAAGGAAGAACGCGGCAACAAGGGTGCCGCCCTCACCACCTACCTCTCGCTCGCAGGCCGCTACTCGGTGCTGATGCCGAACACGGCGCGCGGCGGTGGTATTTCCCGCAAGATCACCAATCCTCAGGATCGCAAGCGTCTGAAGGAAATCGCCCGGATGCTCGAAGTGCCGCAGGGCATGGGCGTCATCCTCCGTACGGCCGGTGCCAACCGGACCAAGGTCGAGGTGAAGCGCGACTTCGAATACCTGATGCGCCTGTGGGAAAACGTCCGCACGCTGACGCTCGCTTCGACCGCTCCCTGCCTCGTCTACGAAGAAGGCAGCCTTATCAAGCGCTCGATCCGCGATCTCTACAACAAGGACATCAGCGAGATCATCGTTTCCGGCGAAGACGGCTATCGTGAAGCGAAAGACTTCATGAAGATGCTGATGCCGAGCCATGCCAAGGTGGTCCAGCCTTATCGCGACATTCACCCGATCTTCTCGCGCTCCGGTATCGAAGCGCAGCTCGACCGCATGTTGCAGCCGCAGGTTACCCTGAAGTCGGGCGGTTACCTGATCATGAACCAGACGGAAGCGCTGGTGTCGATCGACGTCAACTCCGGCCGTTCGACCCGCGAGCATTCGATCGAAGACACGGCGCTGCAGACGAACCTTGAGGCAGCCGACGAAGTTGCCCGCCAGCTTCGCCTGCGCGACCTTGCCGGCCTGATCGTCATCGACTTCATCGACATGGAAGAAAAGCGCAACAACCGCGCTGTCGAGAAGAAGCTGAAGGAATGCCTGAAGAACGATCGTGCCCGCATCCAGGTCGGTCGCATCTCGCATTTCGGCTTGCTCGAAATGTCCCGCCAGCGCATCCGTGCTTCGGTGTTGGAATCGACGACGCAGGTCTGCTCGCATTGCGGCGGAACCGGTCACGTCCGTTCGCAGTCCTCCGTTGCCCTGCATGTCCTGCGCGGCATCGAAGAGTATCTGCTCAAGAACACGACGCACGACATCACGGTTCGCACGACGCCTGACATCGCGCTCTACCTGCTCAACCACAAGCGCCAGACGATTATCGACTATGAGGCACGTTTCGGCGTTGCAATCATTATCGATGCCGACGGCTCGGTCGGCGCGCAGCACTTCGCGATCGATCGCGGTGAGGCTGTCGAGAACCCGGTCAAGATTGAGACCCTCTTCAATTTCGCGGCCATTCCGGAAGATGATGACGACGATGTCGTGATTGAGGTCGATGAAGAAGAAGACGAAGAGCTCGAAGAAAAGCCCGTCGCCTCCGAGCGTCCCGCTGCCCGCGCCGAAAGCGAAGGCGATGGTCGCAAGCGGAAGCGTCGCCGTCGTCGCCGTGGTCGCAATGGCAATGCAGAACAGCAAGCCTCCGATGATGGTGTCTCCGAGCAGGCAGGCGACGAGCAGGCAGGCGACGACCAGGACGGAGACGACGACGACGGTGATGAAGCCGACAATGCAACTGCCGCGGAAGCGGTCGAAGGCCGTACGGAGGGTGACGATGCCCAGCGTCGCAAGCGCCGTCGTCGTGGCAAGCGCGGCGGTCGACGCAGCCGCGAGGAAGGCGCCGAGCAGGATGCTGCCGGAGAGGCCGAAGACAATAATGCTGCCGAAAGCGATGCTGCCGACAGTGACGAGAGCGATGCCGGCGCAACAGCGGTAGAGGTCATCGAAGCCGTTTCCGAGGAGGCCGTCGCACTGCCAGCCATGGCTGCAGTCGAAACTGCTGCCTCGGTCACGGAAGACGTGAAGCCGAAGCGCGCCCGTCGCAGCCGCAAGGCCTCGCCGGTCGAGGAGCCGGTTGTCGAGAGCGAGGCCGTTGCGGACGTTGTTGTCGCGCCAGCAGAGCCGGAAGCAGCAGAGGCGGTTGCCGACCTTGCTGCGCCTGTCGAAGAAGAGGCAAAGCCTGCGCGTGCGAACCGCGAATCGAACATCTCCTCTTCGGAGCCGACCGTGAAATCGACGCGTAGCGATGCGGCCGAGAGCGACGGCAAGCCGAAGAAGGCCGGATGGTGGCAGCGCCGCGGTTTCTTCTGAGACTGATTTCCGATATAATTTAAAAGAGTCCGGCTGTGGCGACACAGCCGGATTTTTATTATGCGGCTTCAGCCGACAGGGCTGCCGTTCGCACCCGTCACCGGGACATAGGTCAGCGCCACGTTTCCGTTCCCGAACCTCTGGCTACCAATGGGCTCCAGCCGCAGCCTCTCGGACAAGCCTGCGAAAACCGAGCGCCCTGCCCCCAGTGCAAGCGGGACAATCACAAACTGAAAGGTGTCTACAAGCCCCGCCTGCGCCAGCAGACGGACAATGCTGCCGCTGCCCAGCACGACCATCTCCTGCCCCTCTTCGCGCTTCAGGGCGCGAACGGCCTCGATGGGATCGGTCTTGACCAATCTCGTGTTATTCCAGCCGGCCTCCCGTATCGTCCTCAAGAATACGATCTTCGGCAGGCTGTTCATGGCGGTTGCCAAGGCCGGATCGTTCTGCCTGGCGAAATCGGTTGGCCAATAGGCCGACATCAGGTCGTAGGTCCGCCGCCCCATGACAAGTTCGCTTCCGGAACTGGCATTGTCGGCAAGGAAGGTGTAGAACTCCGGATCACGATCGTGAGCCCAGCTCATGTCCCCGCTGCTATCGGCAAAGTAGCCATCAACGGAAATGCTTAGAAACACACCGAGCTTTCGCATTCTTGTCTCCGATCATGTTGCGCCAGCAAAGGACGCAGACGACAGACCGGTTCCGACAACGAAGGCGTATTTTCTGAAGGTAGCGACCGCCATCCCGTCCGGTACGCCCGCGCAATCCCTACCTTCCCGATACGCACGCCTCCGGAGGGCTCAATTGCGTTCGGCGATAGCCGTCGACCGGGGGTACTCTCCGTAGAAACCGCGCCAGTTCGCGACAGCGAAGCCGAAGACGACCAGTGCTCCGGCCTGATGCAACAATCCCCAGTGAAGCGGAACCTGAAGCAGCAACGTCGCGATGCCGATCGCGGCCTGGATCGCAACAAGGATGACGAGCACGACGGCGCGGCGTGCGTGCGTCGTGGCCGGCGCTGCAGCGAGCGCGGCGATCATGTTGATCAATGTCAGAGCAAACAGCGTATAGGCTCCGACACGATGCATGAACTGCACCGTCTTGGGGTTCTCGAACAGATTGATCCAGGCGGGCTGCTGAATCAGCAGGTCGGACGGCACAACGGCACCGTCCATCAAAGGCCAGGTGTTGTAGCTGAAGCCTGCGTCCAGACCGGCAACCAGTGCGCCGAGATAGATCTGGAACAGGGCGAAGGCTGCGATGATTCCAGCCCATATGTGCGCATGTCCGCTCGGCGGCGCATCGTCCGAATGCGGAGAAAGCGCGCGCATGATCCAGATGCACGATGCAAAGATCAGACAGGCCATGATCAGATGCGTTGCGAGCCGGTACTGGCTCACGTCGGTGCGCACCGACAAGCCCGACGAAACCATCCACCAGCCGATCGCTCCCTGAAGACCACCAAGGGCTAGGATGCCGACCAGGGGCCACCGCAGGCGTCGTTCGATCCTGCCCGCTATCCAGAAATAGAAAAGCGGCAGTGCGAAGATGACGCCTATTCCACGGGCGATCAGCCGGTGCGCCCACTCCCACCAGAAAATACTTTTGAACTGCTCGACGGTCATATCGCTGTTCAACTGCTGGTATTCGGGAATACGCTGGTAGAGTTTGAATTCCTCGTCCCATTCCGTTGCGTTCAGCGGCGGAACGACGCCATGAATCGGCTTCCATTCGGTTATTGAAAGGCCCGAGTTGGTCAACCGCGTCGCGCCCCCGACGATGACGAGACAGAAGAGCGCAAGAAGGACCAGTCCGAGCCAGATGCGAACGGCACGTCGGTTGCCGTCCTGCCTGCGCACTTCGCGCAACATGTCCTGTTCCGTGGTGGTATTCGCGATGGCCATGGGTACTCCTTCTGTCCGCCAGTTGATTTGCCTTAGCGGCTGATGCAAAACAAGCCCCGAAGCTTTGCGGCATGCCGTCGCGGCGCTCTCCAATCTCATCCCGGAAGACAATTCATGCCCGTCCGCCTTCGCAAATTTATCGGCACGATCCTCATCGTCGTTCTCGTGCTCGCCTATGCGGTGCTGGCAAATACCATTGCCGTTGCCACGCTCGGCGACGCGCCGTGGTGGGGCCACCTGCTCTATTTCGCCTTGAGTGGACTGCTCTGGGTATTGCCGGCGATGGTCATCATCAAGTGGATGGCCGGTCCGAAACAGCAATAGGCCGTTAATCGCGGGATAACGATGATTGTCGGAATACCTCGGGAAATCTGTCGCATAAACCAAATCGATGCATCCGTTCCCTATTTTCTTCTCCTAGCCGTTTTGAGCGGAGAGAACCCGTGCAGATGCAAAAGCTTCATGTCGATGGCGAGCCGTGTGGCAAAGCCGGGCATACCGACACCGACATTTCACCGCTGAAGGCGCCGCCCACAAAACTGGTCGCCAATGACTTTCACATCGATATCGTCGACGCGATGGAGCCTGTTGAACACGAATGGCGCGCATTTGAGCGAGACGATCTGAATTCACTGCACCATGGCTACGATTGGTGCGCGTCCTGGGTCAGGGCGTATGGCAACCCCCTCGCTCTTATCCGGGGTCGATCGGGAAACGAGACTGTCTTCATCCTACCCGTCGAAATCGTCCAGTCGCGCGGCGCGCGGATCGCCAAGTTCATCGGTGCAGACCACAGCAACATCAACACCGGCCTCTTTTCGTCCGACTTTGCCGCGGCGTCCCGCGTTATAGATCCGCTTCGCTTCCGCGATCTGTTGCGCGCGGCACTTGGCGGGAGAGCCGATCTGCTGCTGCTGCAGAACATCCCGCTGGAGTGGCGTGGCCGCGACAGTCCTCTCGCCGTCCTGCCCCTGGTGCGAAACCAGAATCATGCCTATCACCTGCCCATCCTCGACACGCTCGACGCGACGCTCAGACAGGTGAACGCCAAGCATCGGCGCAAGAAATTCCGTGTGCAGTCGAAGCGGCTGGAGTCACTCGGCGGGTTCGACTACATCGCCGGCGGCCCGGAGGAGGAGCAGCACCGACTTCTCGATCGTTTCTTCCAACAGAAGAGCGAACGCTTGAAGGCAATGGGACTGCCCGATGTGTTCGCCGATGCCGAGACGAGAGCTTTCCTACATGGCGCCATCGGGAGCAGAGACGTCAACACCGTCGCGTTCGGGCTTGAGATGCATGCAATCCGACTCAGGGGAGAGCACGACGGCGACTTTGCCGCGATTTCGGGAATCTCCAGAAAAGGCGATCATGTGATCTGCCAGTTCAGTGCTATCGACGAGCGCGTCGCACCGGATGCAAGCCCTGGCGAGTTCCTGTTCTGGCAGATGATCGCCGGATTGCACGGCAAGGGGGTGAGCCTCTTCGATTTCGGCCTGGGAGACCAGCGCTACAAGCGATCATGGGCGCCTGTCGAAACAGAACATTACGACGTGGTTCTGCCGGTTACCGCACGCGGCAACGTCAGCGGCTTTGCGCATCGAATCATTACCCGCAGCAAGGCCTACGTCAAATCGCATCAGGAGCTTTACCGGTTCGCTCGGCGCGTGCGCAGGGTGACGGGTCGCTGATCAGGCGGCCTGGCGGGACGCCGCCGTATCTGCGCCTTCATCGCCGGACATCAACACAACGCGCTGGTAGCCAGCCTCCTCAAAGTCCGTCATCGCGGCCACGAACTCGCTTTCGACAATCTCAGGCATGGAGAGAATGATCTCGACATCCTTACTGTGCGTCAGTCGGGAGACACCGGCGACGTTGGCCGCACCGCACTCGACCAGTACAAGATCGTAGGCCGAAGCGAGAGCGTCAAGCAGCAGGGAAAGGCGGTCTGCGCCGCGCATGGCCCGGCGCATATCACTGTTGCCTTGCGGAATGATGTGGGCATCGGACGAACGGTCGCCATGGATGGTGTCGCCGAAGGCCGCCTCACCGCAGAGCAGGTCAGTGACTCCGAGTTCGGACCGACGCTCCGCCATCAGGTCGGTAGGATGACCGGACCCTGTCATGTCGACGAGAACGACGCGCGATCCGGCTGCGGCCAATTTGCGGGCCAGCGAGACCGTCGCAGCAGAACCGTCATCGCCGGTCGGCGAGATCGCAATCGCAAGAGGTGCTCGGCTGCCGATCAGGTATTCCGACACCGAGGCAACAGAGAATTCGTTGTCATCGGCGGCGACTTCCGGTTTAGCGGTCTCCTCTGGAGACTCGTCTACTTCGGGGGGCACGGCCAGCATACTCGGTGTGGCGACGCGTTTCGTCGCCTCCGACACTGCGGTTTCGATCACCTCTTCCTCGGAGAATTCGTCTTCCACCAGACCGGAAACCGGGCGAAGCGCACGGCCGCTGAACAGTTCGGCCAGCATGATCGCGATCGCGCTCATGATGAACGTCGCCAGAGCAACGACCGTCACGATCGGAACGACCTTGGGGAAATAGGGATCGACCGGCTGCATGGCGTTCGACACGACGCGTGCATCGGCCGGGCTGGAATTCTTGTCGGCGCGGGATGCGGCCTCGCGATAGCGCGACAGATAGGTTTCGAGCAGTTGGCGCTGCGCGGTGGCCTCGCGCTCCAGGGCGTTCAGCCCGACTTCGTCCTCACCGGCCTGGGCGCTGTTCGCCTTGACCTTGTCCGATTGCTGTTCAAGCTCCTTCGCCCGAAGAGACGCAACCTTGGTCTCGTTTTCGATGCTCGCCAGTATTTTCTGCGTCTCCTGGCGAATCTGCGTCTTGATGTCGGCAAGCTGGGCGCGAAGGCTCTTCAGCCTGGGATGATTGTTGAGAAGCGAGGTCTGCAGATCGGAAATCTGCGATTGCAAGGCCGATTCCGTTCCTTTGAGGCGCTGGATGGACTGTGAGGACATGATATCCTGCAGCGTATCGGACGGCTCACCTGATGCCAGGGCGTTGCGCACCGACTGGGCGCGCGCCTCCGCATTTGCCCTCTCGCCGCGGACTCGCGTCAATTCTGCGGAAATATCGTTCAGCTGCTGCGTCGGGAAATTGGTGCCGCCGTTCGTCGGCAGCAATCCGTGCTCGGCGCGATACTCCGCAGCCTTCTGCTCGGCATCATTGACCTTTCGGCGCAGGCTTTCGATTTCCGGCTCCAGCCAGCGCGTCGCTTCCGAATTCGAGTCCAGCTTCGCGCCACTTTGCTTGACGAGATAGGCAGCAGCCATGGCGTTCGGGATCGTCGCTGCAAGCTTCGGATCCTTCGACGTAAAGGTAATGCCGATCACGCGCGAGCCGGGTACTTGATAGACCTGCAGCCGCTCGGTGAATGCGTCGATGACGCGCTCTTCGGGAGGGTTCTCAAGGGGACTCTTCTTGAGATGAAGCGCCACAAGGATATCGCCGAGCGCAGACCTGTTGGCCGCGACATCGAACTCGGGCAGCTCGTAGAGCCTCTGTGTATTGATGACCTGCTTGATGAGGTCAGCCGATTGAAGGAGTTGCACCTGGCTCGCGATGTTAAGTTCGTCGAGCAGCGGACTGCTTCCGGCGTCGTTGGTCTGCGCGTTGGCAAACGCAGGTGCCCGCGGTTCAATGAGAATACGCGTCTCGCTGCGGTACTTCGGTGACATCATCTTGGCGCCGGCGAGAGCGACCCCTGCCCCGAGCACCGTTATCGCCACCACCTTCAGCCGGCGTGCCCAGACGGCGCGGACCAGCTGCCCAAGATCTATGTCCACATCCTGATGACCCGTTACGCCGGACATGCCTGTACTCCAAGAACAAAGGTGCCGTGAGGGTAAATGACTATAGTAACTCAACGGTTAATGCCTGCGTCGACGCACCCGACGCGGGGAGATCCGAAAAAATGGGAGGTCTTTACCGGCCATTAACCCTAACGGATCGATAACCGCTGGGAAGAACTCCATTTCCTGTGAGCAACCGCGGATGCCTGTCGCCCAGCCCAAGTTCCTGATGGCTTTGAGCCTTGCCGCCATGACTGCGGTCGCGGGCGGCTGCAACAGCTATCAGCCTGCTCCGAGAGCGTTCAACGAAGCAACGATCCAGCCCTACTCGCTGGATAGCGGCGACCGGCTGCGTATCACCGTGTTCGATCAGCCGAGCATGACGAACACCTATACGATCGATCAGGCCGGCTATATCGCCTTCCCTTTGATCGGGCAGGTTCCGGCGCGCGGTCGCACGCTCCAGCAGCTGTCCGGCCAGATCGCCCAGAAGCTGAAGCAAGGCTACTTGCGTGACCCTGACGTGACCATCGACGTCGATCGCTATCGGTCGGTCTTCATCCTCGGCGAAGTCGGCCAGCCGGGACAGTATGCCTATGTGCCAGGCATGACGGTCCAGAACGCGGTTGCGATCGCCGGCGGCTTTAGCGCGCGCGCCAACCAAAGCGGCGTCGATGTAACAAGAAAGATCAACGGCCAGGTCATCACGGGACGCGTGAACATTTCATCGGCCATCGTTGCAGGCGACACCATCTACGTGCGCGAACGGCTGTTCTGATCGCCGATGAGCACAGAGCGCCCTCTTCGCATTCTTCATTGCTTCAGATCACCGGTTGGCGGGATCTTCCGCCACGTACGTGATCTGGTGGTGGAGCACAGCAAGGCCGGGCATGAGGTTGGCATTCTCTGTGACAGCTCCACCGGAGGCGAGCACGAAGACAGCCTGTTTGACGAAATTCGCCCATATCTCGCACTCGGCCTAACGCGCGTGCCGATCCGGCGCGCCGTCAGCCTCTCGGATCTTGGCGTTATCTGGGACACATACAAGAAGATCAAGAGTTTGCGGCCGGATGTGCTGCATGGGCATGGCGCCAAAGGCGGTGTGCTCGCGCGGTTGGCCGGCTCAGCCCTGCGGGTGAACAAGTATCGCGTAGCCCGCCTCTACACAGCGCATGGCGGAAGCCTGCACTATTCCCGGTCGTCGTTCCTCGGGCAGTTCGTGCTCCGGATGGAGCGCCTGCAGGAATACTTCACCGACGCGCTCGTTTTCATCTGCGAATACGAGCGAGACATCTATGCCAAGAGGGTTGGACGCCCTCACACCGAGACCCGACTGATCTACAACGGCATCGGCGAACGTGACTTCGAGCTCATCCCCACCCGGTCGGACGCCGTACACTACATCTATGTCGGCATGTTGCGGGACCTTAAAGGTCCCGACCTTTTTGTGGACGCCTTTGCAAAGGCCGAACGCATCGTCGGACGGCCGCTCTCAGCCCTCATGGTCGGCGATGGACCGGATCGCGACCGATATCGCGACATGATGGTCGAGCGTGGTCTCGGCAAACGTATCGGAATGCTGCCCGCGATGCGTGTCCAGCAGGCCTTTGCGATGTCGCAGAACCTCGTGGTGCCATCGCGCGCCGAGGCGATGCCCTATATCGTGCTCGAGGGGCTAGGCGCCGGCAAGACGATCATCGCCACGCGTGTCGGCGGCATACCGGAGGCACTGGGCAAGGATAGCCTCGCATTGGTTGCACCTGAAGACTCGGACGACCTCGCGCGCGTCATGGCCGAT
Source organism: Rhizobium sp. Root1203 (assembly GCF_001424945.1). GTDB lineage: Bacteria > Pseudomonadota > Alphaproteobacteria > Rhizobiales > Rhizobiaceae > Rhizobium. The sequence continues at coordinate 209,026 of NZ_LMCW01000067.1, read as the reverse complement.
GCCATTCGGGTCCCCGGTTGGCATGATGCAGCGATGCCCCCAATGGAAAAGGTGAAAGCTGTCTTTTCGGCTTCCGTCATGGCGAATGAGGTCCTGAAATTGTACCAGGATCTCCTGGTGCGCCAAGGGACGACCGGAGATGCAACCGCTTCGTAAAAGTTTCTTAGGGCCTGTCTGCTATTGCCTGCGGGTGAAACAGCGGCGGTAGCCTCATGGACAAGGCAGAGAAAAGCGTTCAAATCGATCTGGAAGCGTTGCGGAAGCAGGTTTCCGAGACCAATCAAGGCGCCGGCGACACCCGCGAACCGGTTCTCCCGGAGTCGCTCAACTCCTATGCACGCCAAATTGCCACACAGTTCAGCGATGGTACGCGCTCCCCCGCGATCATCATCGGTCAGTTCCGCCTGTTCGAGTTTATCTCACAATTCGCGATCGGACTTGCTGCATTCTACATCTGGCCAGGCAACGGCGACGAAACCTTTTGGGGACGCGCGCTGGTTGCGGCAATAGCGGCTGCGTTGCTCGTCGTCGCCCTGCAGACCGCCGATAGCTATTCCATACCGGCGCTGCGGGCACGACTGCACCTGCTGCCGCGTGCGTTTGCCGCATGGGCGCTCATGTTCCTGCTGACCGTGTCAACGATCGCCCTGCTCAACCATGTCGGCTGGGTGCAGATGCAGGCATATCTCGCCTGGTTTGTGCTCGGCGCCATCTTCCTGCTGAGCTCACGCTTCCTTGTCGCCTACGGCATCCGCAACTGGGCTCGCAACGGTATCATGGAGCGCCGGGCAGTCCTGGTCGGCGGCGGCCAGGCCGCCAAGGACCTGATCCGTTTGCTCGAGCAGCAGCCCAACAACGACATCCGCATCTGTGGCATTTTCGACGATCGGGGCGAAAAGCGTTCGCCGGCGATGGTCGCCGGCTATCCGAAGCTGGGCACGGTGGCCGAACTGGTGGAATTCACCCGCATAACGCGGATCGACATGCTGATCATCGCGCTGCCGCTGAGCGCCGAAGCGCGTATTCTACAGTTGTTGAAGAAGCTTTGGGTGCTGCCTGTCGACATCCGTCTGGCGGCACACGCTAACCGGCTGCGTTTTCGTCCCCGCGCCTATTCTCATGTCGGTTCCGTGCCGATGCTCGATATTTTCAACAAGCCAATCCGCGACTGGGATTCGGTTGCCAAGCGCTGCTTCGACATTTTCTTCGCAATCGTGGCGCTCGTGCTTCTCTGGCCGGTCATGCTGGCTACGGCCGTCTCGATCAAGGCGACCTCGAAGGGCCCGGTCTTCTTCATGCAGAAGCGCCACGGCTTCAACAACGAGATCATCAACATCTTCAAGTTCAGGTCCATGTACAGTCATATGGGCGACCCGACGGGGCGCGCAGCGGTCACCAAGGGAGACCCGCGCGTCACGCCTGTTGGCCGTTTCATCCGCAAATCGTCTATCGATGAATTGCCGCAGCTCTTCAACGTGCTCAAAGGCGACCTGTCGCTCGTCGGGCCGCGCCCGCACGCCGTCCTTGCGCAAGCCCGCGACCGCGCCTTTGGCGATGTCGTCGAAGGATATTTCGCCCGTCACCGCGTCAAGCCCGGCGTAACCGGCTGGGCGCAGATCAACGGGTGGCGCGGCGAGGTCGACAACGACGACAAGATCAAGTTTCGCACAGCCTACGACCTCTACTACATCGAGAACTGGTCACTTTGGTTTGACCTGAAAATCCTGTTCCTCACGCCGTTCCGCCTGTTCAACACGGAAAACGCCTATTGAGCGCGATCGCGGCGGCATATTCGCGCGTCGCCGATCCGCAGCGGGCGACTTTGCGGCTCATCGGCTCGGCGGCCGTGGCCTTCGGCGTATTCCTGTCCGGCTTCGTCATCGACGAGCCGGCGCCGTACGAGCTGTGGATGGCCGCCCTGATCGGATTCTGGTTCATCCTCGGATTGAGGATTTCACGCTATACGGCCCCTCTCCTTGCGCTGCTGCTGACGTTCAACGTCGGTGGAATGCTGTCCCTGACACAGATGAAGGATCTGGCCGACGGACCGATGTATGTCGCCGTATCGACCTTTCTGGCACTGACCTCGATCTTCTACGCGGCGATCGTCGAAGACAGCCATCGGCGTCTGCCGCTGATCTTCAATGCCTGGGCATTCGCAGCCGTCATCACCTCGATGCTTGGCATTCTCGGATATTTCAATGCTTTTCCGGGATCCGAGGTCTTCACCCTCTATGACCGCGCCAAGGGTGCATTCCAGGATCCGAACGTGTTCGGTCCATTCCTTGTGCCCCCTTCCCTCTATCTCGTGCATGGCATTCTGACGGGCAAGCTGAAAGCAGCCCCAATCAAGGCAGCAGCACTGCTCGTCATCGCGCTTGGCGTCTTTCTATCGTTCTCGCGTGCCGCCTGGGGGCTGTTTCTGCTCGCAATCGCACTGCTGATCTTCGTCATGTTGCTCAAGGAACGAAGCGGTGCCTTTCGCCTGCGCATTCTCGTTCTGTCCTTGGCGGCGATCATGATGATGGTGGCATCGCTGCTCGTTGCCCTGCAGTTCCCGAAGGTGAGCGATCTCTTCTCGACGCGCGCGCAGCTGGTGCAGCAGTACGACGACGAATATCTGGGTCGCTTCGACCGCCACCGTATCGGGCTTACGATGATGATGGAGCGACCGCTCGGCATCGGACCGCTGGTCTTTGGGTCGATCTTTACCGAGGACGAGCACAATATCTGGCTGAAGACGCTGACGACCTATGGCTGGCTCGGCTTCGTGAGCTATATCAGCATGCTTTGCTGGACCCTGTACCTCGGCTTCAGGAACCTCCTCAAGGATCGGCCATGGCAGCCTTACATCATGATCGCATCGATCGCCGTTCTCGGCCACGCGGCCATCGGCAACGTGATCGATATCGACCACTGGCGCCACGTCTACCTGCTCTTCGGTGTGGTCTGGGGGTGCGCCGCGCTCGAGCAACGGTACATTCGCGGCAAGAGGCTCGGCGATCGCGGCCAAGACACTTGCGAACCGCCGCCGCCGCGCTAGACTTCTCACTATGATCACAGCAACGCAAATGCGTGGCGCACGCGCCATGACCGGTATGAGCATCGAGCAACTGGCAGCCGCCTCCGGTCTGCCGGCAGCGACCATCCAAACACTGGAGCACGACGAAGCGAGCGGAGAGCCACACGCGCTTCTCGCCGTACGGCAAGCGCTCGAAGCTGCCGGCATCATCTTCATCGGCAGCGGCAATCACGATGAAGGCGGGCCAGGCGTCAGATTGAGGGCGCGTATAGGCACCGACGAGGGCATCCGCCCCGAAAACCTCAACTCGGCCAACGACGACTGATCCGGAACAAAGGCGGCGTTTTAGCGTTTATCCCCGCACTATCAAAATGTTGGGGTAATTTATGAATCGCACAAACGGTCTTTATTTCGTAATCGGCGCGCTTATTGTCGTCATCGGCGGGCTCGGCGCGTACATTTTCCATGAGGAACGCAAGCCGGACGGCATCGAGATGAGCATCGGTCAGAACGGTGTCTCGATCGAGCAGAAGTGACGCTTAGAGATAAGCCTTGGCAAGGGCGGCAAGTTTCGTTTGATCCTTGACGCCCTGCCGATAGAGCTGGATGAGAAGCGCAGCGATCTGCTCTGCCTGTGGTGCATTACGCGCGAAACCGCGTTTTCTGCAGACATCCTCGAGCACATCGGACAGGAGGTCCAAGTCCTCTGAAAAGAGCGGCAGGTCGCGAGGGAAAATCGGGGATCTAAGCATCGCACCTCATGCTCACCCGGGGGCTGAAATCGGATGTTCATCGGCCGCCCATCACATAGCCGACGATACGATCACTATGCGCGTGAACATGTGCCTTATCAATATCCGTTACGTGCAGAAACATTAATGTGAACTGACGAGACGCGCAGGCATATGAGGCTGGCGACGTGGCCGCAGCCGATGCCACAGTCGCCAGGTTTCGCAGATCAGGTCTTCAAAAATCCCAATCCTCGTCTTCCGTCGCCACGGCCTTCCCGATCACGTAGGACGAGCCGGAACCCGAGAAGAAGTCGTGATTTTCGTCCGCGTTTGGCGAAAGCGCGGAGAGGATCGCGGGATTGACTTTGCATGCCTCTGCCGGGAACAGCGCCTCGTAGCCCAAGTTCATCAGCGCCTTGTTGGCGTTATAGTGGAGGAACTTCTTGACGTCTTCCGTCAGCCCGACGCCGTCGTAGAGCGCTTCGGTGTATTTCGCCTCGTTGTCGTAGAGTTCCAACAGCAGGTCGAATGCGAAATCCTTGATCTCCTGCTGCTTGTCCTTGCCCAGACGCTCCAATCCTCGCTGAAACTTGTAGCCAATATAGTAGCCATGAACCGCCTCGTCGCGGATGATCAGCCGGATCATGTCGGCCGTGTTGGTCAGCCTTGCTCGGCTCGACCAGAACATGGGCAGATAGAAACCCGAATAGAACAGAAAGCTCTCAAGGAATACGCTCGCAACCTTCTTCTTCAGGGGATCGCCGGAGTCGTACTGTTCCATGATCAGCGAGGATTTGCGCTGGAGGAACTCGTTCTCGTCCGACCAGCGATAGGCATCGTCGACATCAGGCGTCGAGCAAAGCGTCGAGAAGATCGAGGAATAGGAGCGCGCATGCACCGCTTCCATGAATGAGATGTTGGAGAGAACCGCTTCCTCGTGCTGCGTGGCGGCATCCTCCATCAGCCTCACCGAACCAATGCCGTTCTGGATGGTGTCGAGCAAGGTGAGCCCCGTAAACACACGGATGGTGAGCTGCTGCTCGGCAGGCTTCAGGGCGGCCCAGGAGGGAATGTCGTTCGACAACGGCACCTTCTCCGGAAGCCAGAAATTACCCGTCAGCCGGTTCCAGACCTCCAGGTCCTTCTCGTCCTCGACACGGTTCCAGTTGATGGCGCGGATACGGCTCGCCGGCTTGAATTGCATGTTCATGGGGAGATCCTTTGAAACCGGTCAGAGCGCACAGGAAACGCAGCCCTGCACCTCAGTGCCCGACAGCGCCATCTGACGGAGGCGAATGTAGTAAATGGTCTTGATGCCCTTCTTCCAGGCGTAGATCTGTGCCCTGTTGATGTCACGCGTCGTCGCCGTGTCGCGGAAAAAGAGCGTCAGCGACAGGCCTTGGTCGACGTGCTGGGTGGCCGCCGCGTAGGTGTCGATAATCTTCTCCGGGCCGATCTCGTAGGCATCCTCGTAGTAGTCGAGGTTGTCGTTGGTCATAAACGCCGCGGGGTAGTAAACGCGACCAATCTTGCCCTCCTTCCTGATCTCGATCTTCGAGACGATCGGATGGATCGAGGACGTGGAGTGATTGATGTAGGAGATCGATCCCGTCGGAGGCACGGCCTGCAGGTTCTGGTTATAGAGACCGGAGGTGGTTACCGCCTCCTTGAGCTTCAGCCAGTCCTCCTGCGTCGGGATGTGGATGCCGGCAGTGTCAAACAATGCCTGCACCTTCTCCGTCACCGGCTCCCATACCTGCTCGATATACTTGTCGAAATATTCGCCGGAGGCGTATTTCGAGTTCTCGAAGCCCTTGAAGCTCGTACCGCGTTCCACCGCGATCCGGTTGGACGCGCAGATGGCATGGTAGGTTACGGTGTAGAAGTAGATATTGGTGAAATCGACGCCTTCCTCGGACCCATAGAAGATGCGCTCGCGGGCAAGATAGCCGTGCAGATTCATCTGCCCGAGGCCGATCGCGTGACTGTCGTCGTTTCCCTTTTCGATCGACGGCACCGACGAGATATGGCTCATGTCGGATACGGCGGTCAGCGCCCGGATCGATGTATCGATCGTCTTTCCGAAGTCGGCCGAATCCATTGCTGCGGCAATGTTCAGCGAGCCGAGATTGCAGGAAATGTCCTTGCCCATGTGCTTGTAGGAGAGATCGTCGTTGTATTCGCTCGCCTCGCTCACCTGGAGGATTTCCGAGCAGAGATTGCTCATCGTGATCCGCCCGGCGATCGGGTTCGCCCGGTTCACCGTGTCCTCGAACATGATGTAGGGATAGCCGCTCTCGAACTGGATCTCGGCGAGCACCTGGAAGAAGTCGCGCGCCTTCATCTTCTTCTTGCGGATGCGGCTGTCGGCCACCATCTCGCGGTACTTCTCCGTTACCGAGATTTCAGTGAACGGCACCCCGTAGACGCGCTCCACGTCATAGGGGGAGAAAAGGTACATATCGTCATTGTTCTTGGCGAGTTCGAAGGTGATATCGGGTATGACGACACCGAGCGATAGCGTCTTGATCCGGATCTTCTCGTCGGCGTTCTCCCTCTTTGTATCGAGGAAACGCATGATGTCGGGATGGTGGGCGTTGAGATAGACGGCGCCGGCACCCTGGCGCGCACCGAGCTGATTGGCATAGGAGAAGCTGTCCTCGAGAAGCTTCATTACAGGAATGATGCCGGAAGACTGGTTTTCGATGTGCTTGATCGGTGCACCGGCCTCGCGAATATTGGTCAGGGACAGCGCAACGCCACCGCCGCGTTTGGAAAGCTGCAGCGCCGAATTGATCGAACGCCCGATCGATTCCATGTTGTCTTCGACACGCATCAGGAAGCAGGAGACGAGTTCGCCACGCTGCTTCTTGCCAGCATTGAGAAAGGTCGGGGTCGCAGGCTGAAACCGTCCGGAAATGATCTCGTCCACCATATCGCAGGCGAGTTGCTCGTTGCCGCGCGCGAGCGTGAGCGCGACCATGCAGACGCGGTCCTCATAGCGCTCGAGGTAGCGCTTCCCATCGAAGGTCTTCAGCGTGTAGCTGGTGTAGTACTTGAAGGCCCCGAGGAAGGTCGGGAAGCGGAACTTTCTCGCATAGGTGTTATCGAACAGATCGCTTACGAAATTGAAGGAATACTGGTCGAGCACCTCGCGCTCGTAGTAGCCTTCGCTCACGAGGTAGTCGAGCTTTTCCCTGAGGTTATGAAAGAAGACCGTATTCTGGTTGACGTGCTGCAGGAAGTACTGCCGCGCCGCCAACCTATCCTTGTCGAGTTGAATCCTTCCATCGTCGTCATAGAGATTCAGCATGGCGTTGAGCGCATGGTAGTCCAGCGCGGGTTCGGCCTTCACAGGGCGTTCGAGCGTAACCGAGTCCAAAATCGTTCCAATCCGTTTTTGACATTGGCGACGTCTTCGTCCGTACCCAGAAGCTCGAACCTGTAGAGATAAGGCACCTGGCATTTTCTGGAGATAACGTCGCCGGCGAGCCCATAGGTCTCGCCGAAATTGCTGTTGCCCGCGGCGATCACGCCGCAGATGTTGGAGCGGTTCTCCGTCTGGTTGAGGAAGCGGATCACCTGCTTGGGTACCGCTCCCTTGCCGCCGTCGCCGCTGTATGTCGGCACCACGAGGACGAAAGGTCGGCACACGACAAAAGCTTCATCCGGCCGGCCCGGAATCCGAACCGCGTCCATACCCAGCTTGCCGACGAAGCGATGGGTATTTTCGGACCGGCTGGAGAAGTAGACGATCTGTCCCATGGGGGGGGGGTCCCCGTCAGGCAAGCGTGCCTATCATGTCGGGGCGGAAGCCGGCCCAATGCTGATCGCCTGCGACAACGACAGGAACCTGGCGATAGCCAAGGCCCTGGACGAGTTCCAAGGCCAGAGCATCCGTTGAAACGTCGATGATCCGGTATTCGATGCCATGCCGGTCGAGCGCGCGCGTGGTCGCGGTGCACTGGACGCAGGCAGGCTTGCTGTAAACGGTGATGCTCATTGATATCCTCGTGTGTCTGACGTTCATGAACGATCATGCGGGCAGCATCCGCCGATGCCCCCGTGATGAAAATAAAAGGTGAACAGGCTAACCTGCGGCCGGACGCTAAGCGGCCGTCACTCGTGCTGATACGGATTGGAACTCAAAGACATGGACTTCACCCCGAAGTTGGCTGATCGCGAGATCTCGGGGGCAGCGGGCACACGCGGATTCATTCCGCAGCACAACGCGACCTTCCGGACACCCCGCCCGTGGACGTTTCCGATCGAGGCAGGTCTCCTGGCTCGCGGGTCGTCGCGTTCATCCTCGCCTTCCCGAACCGTCAGGATCCAGTGGCCTTCTCGGATGAACGCTCGCCGCTTACAGTTGCGGGGGCAGCTCCGGCATTGCGTGGTCCATCATGGGCCAACGCGCACCGTATTCCCGTCTTAGCCTCCAATCCTTGCGAATCGAAGGAACCTCGAACACTAGATATAGTAGACGAGGTTAAATCCCCGTCAACTACTATGATCGTCGTCCGACACCATCGGTGGGGATAATCTGTGCCGAATGTAGGAAGGACGCCGGAGTTAACCCCGGCGTCTGGTCCTACAGAACGATATCATGCACCTGTGGCGGACAGTGTTCCGTCGTCGCTGGCCAATCGGAGCAGCCTTGCGGCTTCGACCATGTTGACCAAAGCAGGCCTTACCTCCTCCCATCTGCGGGTCTTCAGGCCGCAATCGGGATTGATCCACAGCTGCGTATCACTGAGACGCCGCCTCGCCAGGACGAGCAGTTCCGTCATCTCAGCGACATCCGGGATCCTCGGAGAGTGGATGTCGTAGACGCCCGGACCTATCTCGTTCGGATAGTCCTGATGCTGGAACACGTCGAGAAGTTCCATTTTCGAACGGGAGGTCTCGATCGAGATGACGTCCGCGTCCATGGCGGCGATGGACGCCATGATATCGTTGAACTCCGAATAGCACATATGCGTGTGGATCTGCGTCCTGTCGGAAACGCCGCTGGAGCATAGGCGGAATGCCTCCACCGCCCAGTCGAGATAGGCACCCCAATTGCCTCTCCGGAGGGGCAAGCCCTCCCGCAGCGCCGCCTCATCGATCTGGATCATCGCGGCACCGGCCTCCTCAAGGTCGGCGACCTCGTCGCGGATCGCCAGCGCGATCTGGCCGCATACGGCGCTGCGAGGAAGGTCGTCGCGAACGAACGACCAGTTCAGGATGGTGACGGGTCCGGTGAGCATGCCTTTGACGGGCTTTTCCGTCAGCGACTGCGCATACCGCCACCAACGAACCGTCATCGGCCGCGGTCTTGATACATCGCCGAAAATGACAGGCGGCCGCACGTAGCGCGAACCGTAGCTCTGTACCCAGGCATGCTGCGTGAAGGCGAAGCCCGCAAGCTGTTCGCCGAAATACTGCACCATGTCGTTGCGCTCGAACTCGCCGTGAACGAGGACGTCGAGGCCAATCTCCTCTTGCCAGCGGATGGCCGCCTCCGTCTCGCTTCGGAGGAAGGATTCGTAGTCGATGTCGCTCAACGTCCCCTTGCCATGCTCAGCACGAGCCTTCCGCACCTCAGGCGTCTGCGGAAACGAGCCGATGGTCGTGGTCGGAAAAAGCGGCAAGCTCAACCGCTCGTCTTGAACTGTCTTACGCTGAAGAAAACCGCCCTGCCTGCGCTTCATTGGGTCGTCGATGCTGTTTATCCGCGCTTCCACGAGCGGATCGTGAACCTTCGAAGACGCGGCGCGCGATGCCGCTGCGGCGGTGGAGGCATCAAGCGCTGCACCGACCGCAAGCCGACCGGCAGACAATCCCAGTCCGAGTGCCGCTACCTCCTCCAGCTTCTGCGTCGCGAATGCCAGCCAGCTTTTGAGGTCGGCATCGACAGTGGTCTCTCGTTCCAGGTCGACAGGCACATGCAGGAGGGAGCACGACGATGCGACCTGTATCCGTTCGGCACCGAGTGCTGCGGCGACGGGCTCAAGCCGATCCAAATGCTTTGCGAGATTGCTGCGCCATATGTTTCGCCCGTCGACGATGCCAATCGACAGGACACGGCCCGGCGGAAGCGCCGCCAACACCTCGTCCATCTGTTCGGGTGCGCGAACGAGATCGACGTGCAACCCGGCCAGCGGAGCGGCGACCACCACCGGCAGATTGTCGGCGATCGCGCCGAAATAGGTCGCGAGCATGATCTTAAGGTTCGGCACCAGTTGGTGCAGGGCCTCATAGGCGTGCGAGAACGCGCGCCTATCCTCTGCAGTGAGATCGAGCACGAGAGCCGGCTCGTCAATCTGGACCCAATCCGCACCGTCGGCACTCAGCGCGGCCAGGATTTTGGCATAGACAGGCAGCAGTCGATCAATCAGCTGGATGGGCTCGAAGCCCTGATGCCGTGTCTTTGCAAGCTTCAGGAAGGTGACCGGTCCCAACAGGACAGGACGCGTGAAAACGCCTGATGCCTTTGCCTCCTGAAACATTTCCAGAGGCTTGTTCGCGGTCAGCTCGAAGATCTGGTCCGGCCCGATCTCCGGAACCATGTAGTGATAGTTGGTGTCGAACCATTTCGTCATCTCAAGGGCGGGAACGCCGTGACTGTGATGTGCATGGCCGCACTCTCCTTGATGGGTATCGCCGGCGGAGCCGCGTGCCATCGCGAAGTAAATATCGAGATCGACGGGACCACCCTTCCATCCATAGGCGTCGGGTATCGCTCCGACCATGACGGCCGTATCGAGGACGTGGTCGTAGAGCGAGAAGTCGTTGGAAGGGATGACAGCGATCCCCTTGTCCTTCTGAAGCTGCCAGTTATCGGCGCGCAGCTTCCTGGCAACGGCGAGCAGCGTCTCCCGACCTGATTTTCCGGACCAATAGGATTCCAGCGCGAACTTGAGTTCGCGATGCGGACCGATGCGCGGGAAGCCGAGATTTGCAGTTTGAATGGTCATTTCCTTACCCCGAGGGTTGTGGGCAAGGGATGGAATGACGCGTCGACGAACGGCGCATTTGTGCCGTTCGCTGAATGCGGCACACCGGGACACCCCGCCCGTGGACGTTATCTATCGCAGCAGGTCTCCTGGCTCGCGGGTCGACGCCACCATCCTGTCTTCCCGAGGCGTCTTCCCCAGTGACTTCAATTGGATGGCAGCTCACCGCCTACAGTTGCGGGGGCAGCTCCGGCATAGATGCCCTGAAAGACATCGCACCGTATTCCCTCTTAGCTCCGGATGAAACGATCGATCCGCAGAACCTCGATGCACCGCAAGATGCTCTATTGGTGGAGCGTCGTCAAGAGATATAAAGATATCTTTATATCCCTTGACGACGCTATGCCATCGTGAAAGTTCGTTCGAAACTACTCGACCGTGCCTGCATCGTAGATGCGGCCAGTCAGCCATGCGGGCCAGTCGCGTTCGAAGAACGACTTCGAATTCTCATCGAACGTCCGGTTGGGGCGTGTCGAGAGGATCATGTCGTCCCCGTCGAGGCGAACGACGATCTGTTCGTCGCGATGTTCCGGTCGCTCTTTCCGGAAGCGATACGCCTGTAGCGGCCCGGAGCTGACGAGCGGGAGAGATTCGCCGTCGGGATCGCATATGGCTCGCGCACCTCGGCTTCCGCCGCCGTTGTTGATGAAGAAGTCCAAGGCGCTGAGCACGGCCTCGGACGCCAGCGCCATCTGCTGCCATTGCAACGCACGGACGGCTTCGCCACCGCGGGCGTACCCAATTCCGTTCGCGCGGATCTCGACATTGAGGCGACGGGCGTCGACCAGCGCAGCGCCAACGCTTTGACTGTCGCATATCATGCCTGCCCTGTCGCTCATTCGAGCCTGAACTTCGGTCCGGACCGATTTTACGCTCAGCGGGCTGCCAGGCCGAAGCACAGTGAGAAGCTCGATGGCGCCCGCTTCCGCAGCGGCGCGCAGGTCCTTGGTCGAGGCCACCCTCGCCCGCCTGCTCGCTCCAATGTGCTCCGCCGTCCGGGTCCCGAGGACCTGACCGGCGTTCAACGCCGCGCCGCCCGGACGGGTCACTCCGTGCGTTCCCGCAGCTTCGCCAACGGCATAGCATCCGGCCAGACTGCTCCGTCCCCAGGTGTCCACCATCACGCCACCATTCATGTGCTGATTGTTGACGGCAAACTCCAGTGGCACCTGAGCGATGTCGATCTTGTAGCGTCGGTACAGCTCGATCGAGAGCGGGTTCATCTGCTTGAGACGTTCGATCGGCAAACTCTGATCGGCGCCGGCCGTCTCGAGATAACGGCCAACATCGTCGTCGAGCCGATCGAGGCTGAACGGAAGATCTCCGGGAACCGGAAGCGGATTTCGGTTGAAATCCATAAAGACGCGTCGTCCCGCAGCGCCCTCGCGATAGATTGCGAGATCGACCAGGCTTGACCCGAAATCGAGCATTCGCGTCGCGTGGAAGGGCCATTGATAGCCCTTGCGAAAGACGTTTGACGCCAGTTCCTGTGTACTCCGATAATACTCGGCCAGGAAATGCCGCTCCGCACCGTCGGGGTCGACAGAGTAGATGTGGGGGATTGCCTGGACGTAGGTGCCGGACAGATTCCAGGGAAAGCCTTCGCGTCTGGTTCCGATGCCGAACTGGCTTTCCGTGAGATTGACCAATTCCACACCTGCCTCAAGGGCAAGCCCAAGGGAACCGAAGCAGCCGTTCGGATAGACGCTGTCGCGGTAAAGTTCACCGGGTCCACCAGCCGCGAGAACGACGACCGCACAGATGTACACCGCGAGGCCAAGGGGATTGTCCTCCGTTCGATCGCTGGCACGCATGGCCAGGACGCCCGCGACACTGCGTTCCGCGCCGTCGCCGTCTGTGAGTATCCTGACCGCCGTGGTCTGGTTGTAGAATGGCACGCCCAGCCGAAGGGCCTCTTCGGCGAGAACCTTGACCATCAGGCGCGAGGTTCGCGGACCGCAACTGGTGGCCCGGCCCACCTCGTCGTGATCGGTTTGATACCTGAGTGTCCCGCCCCATGCATCCTGCGGCAATGGAAGTCCCAGATACTGCAGCGAGGCCATCATTCTCGACGAACCGACGGCTTCGACGTAGGCGGTGTCCTCGTCCATCGCGCCACCGCCGCGTATCGCGCGGGCCATAGCCTTGTAATTATCACCCTGGTCGGCAGTGTTCGCCGTATGAAGCGTCTGCTTGTCGGAACCCGAACAGGCCGACGTTCCGCCCCATGCACTCTGGCTCAGGATGACCACATCGTCGCCGCGCCGCTTCATTTCCACAGCTGCACGCAGACCCGCCGCGCCGGAACCGACGATCACGCAGCCGGCACGATAGACTGGAGCGACGGCGCCGGCGAGGTTGACCGTTTCCGATGAACGTGCTTCCGAGGGAAGCCGCGGCATGTCCACGTCCGTCAGTGCGTCGAGAATGGATTGCGGAACGTCGATCTTCATTGGCAGTCAAAGTCCTTGTTCTCAGGCGGCCAGCCCATGCTGGCCCTAGCGGACGTTCGCGCGTGCTCTCTGCCGGGTATCGTTGCGCTCGTGGGAAAAAATCGCGGACGGAAGCGGAGGCAAGCCGCGGATCAAATCCGATGCCTTTTCCCCGACCATGATCGTGGGCGCATTGGTGTTGCAGGATGGAACGCGCGGCATCACGGAGGAATCGCAGACGCGAAGGCCCTCGAGACCGTGAACCTTGAGATCGAGGCCGACGACAGCTTCGGGCCCCGTCCCCATCTTGCAGGTGCCGACGGGATGGTGATCGGTTTTCGCGTTCGCGCATCCATAGTCGAATAGCTGCTCGTCGGTCATCACGTTCGGTCCAGGCAGGCGCTCGGCCATGACATATGGCTTGAGTGCCGCCTGCTGCATGATTTCGCGGGCGATCTTCAGCCCCTCCAACGACATTTCCTTGTCGTGGGGATCGGACCAGTAGTTGGGATCGATCAGCGGAGCCGCGCCAGGGTCGGCTGAGGAGAGCCGCACGGTTCCTCGCGACCTCGGGTGAAGATGGGCCGAATTGAGCGTGACGCCGGCGTTCTTCAGGCGTTCGACGCCGGCCTCGATGCCGGAACCCAGGCCAAGGTGGAACTGGATATCGGGAGAACGCGCATCGGGATCGGCGTACCAGAATCCGCCCGTTTCGAAGAGCGACGATGCGACCGGGCCGGTGCGGAACAGAACGTACTGGACGCCGGCCCAAATGGTCCGGTGGAGCTTTGCAACACCGTCGTAGGTGTGGTCCCCCGTGCACTCGGAAATGACAAAGAGATCCAGGTGGTCCTGAAGGTTCTCCCCGACACCGGGGAGATCGTGAAGGACATTGACGCCCGCCGATCGAAGATGGTCGGCCGGCCCAATTCCCGATTGCAGCAGGAGTTTTGGCGACCCAATCGCACCGGAGCACACGAGCACTTCGCGTTCGGCCCGGACAATCTCGAAGCCGCCTTGCGTGACAATCTCGACGCCCACAGCGCGTGCGCCTTCCAGAACGATGCGGGAAACACGCGCACCGGTGCGGACCGTGAGGTTCTTGCGATCCTTTATCGGCGAGAGGTAGGCCAGGGAGGCCGAGGATCGCCGGCGGTTGCGCTGCGTGAGCTGATAGAAGCCGACTCCCGCTTGCTGCCGGCCGTTGAAATCGTGGTTGTACGGTATGCCGATCTCCTGGCCGGCGCGGATGTAGGCGTCACAGATCGGCAGAGGAGAGACCGGCATCGAGACGCCGAGCGGTCCGCCATAGGAGTGGTAGTCGTCCGCGAAGCGCTGATTATCCTCCGCGCGCTTGAAATAGGGCAATATCGAGCGGTAGTCCCAGCCGTCGCAGCCCTCTTCGCTTGCCCAGAGATCGTAGTCTGTTGCATTTCCGCGCGTATAGAGCTGGGCGTTGATCGACGAGCCGCCGCCGATGACCTTCGCCTGGGTATAGCGCAGAACCCGACCCTTCATGTGCTTCTGTGGGACGGTTTCCCAACCCCAGCTCGCGACCCCCTTGGTCATTTTTGCAAATCCCGCCGGCATGTGGAAAAGAGGGTTCCAATCACCCCCGCCAGCCTCGACCAGCAATACGTTGACGGCGGGGTCCTCGCTCAACCGGCTGGCAAGCACACATCCAGCCGGACCGGCTCCCGTGATGATGTAGTCAAAACGCATTTTGCTATCCTATTGAAAGCATTGACTGACGGTCGTCGATGTCGGTTGCCACGCACGCATCAACCGCATGAAACAGGAGATCGGCGTCCCGGCGTCATCTCTGCAAATCCTTCGATGCGATGTGATCGGCGACTCGCAACGCCTGGCTGGCGACGGTCAGAGCCGGGTTCACAGCCGCCGAGGTCGGTAAAAAGCTGGCGTCGACGACAAAGAGGTTTTCGTGGTCGTAGGAGCGGCAGTAAGTATCCAGTGGAGCGTTGGTTGGATCGTCGCCGATGCGGATCGTTCCGCACTGGTGCGATGGCGTGCGCTTATCGAAGGGCCTCGATAGCACAAGCGGGAAGCCGATCGATTTCAGGATTCCCTTCAGCTTCGCAACAAGCTCAAGATGTGCGGCCCAATTGGTCCGCTGCCACTGGAGGACGATCCGGTCGCCGTCGACCATGACGCGGCTGTCTGGATTGGGAATGTCTTCGCTCATTGCGTAAAAGTCGATGGCGTGGCCCGTGACGATATTCAGCACCCATTCGGGAACACGAGGCAGCGAGCCCTTGAGGACCTGTCCCGATATGCGTCCGAGGAGCTGAACATTGCCCAGCGGCGGCCCGCCACTCCCGTCCGAGAGATAGAAATCGTTGAACGCAAACGTCTTCTGATAGACCGACGTGTTCTTGAAACTCGGCGACACACCGATGACGGCGGACGCGTTGTGGTTCATGAAGTTGCGGCCGACCTGATCGGAGGAGTTCGCGAGCCCGTTCTTGTAGCGGTCGTTCGCCGAGCGCAGCAGCAGCGCCGACGACTGGACCGCCCCCGCCGAGAGAACCACTGTTTTGGAGGTGGCGGTGACCTCGTGCCCTTCCTTGATATAGGTTACGCGCTCGATACGACCGCCCTGCCCAGCCTCGAGCTTCGTGACGCGTGCGTTGGTCTCAAGCCGGACATTTGCATGCTGGAGCGCGACTTCGAGCGCCGCCGTCTCGGCATCCATCTTGCCATCGCGCGAGTTCGGGTGGGCATCCCACGGCGTCCGTGCCTTTGACAGCCATGCCTCGACGTCCACCGCCAATGGCAGGGATGCCGGGTGCAATCCCTTGCTCTTCAGCCGGGCTCGAACGTCGGCGATCGGCGGCTCGTCGGGAACCGGCGGGTATTCGTAGACCACCGAGTGGTGCGGCTCCGTCGGGTCCTCGCCCAGTGTGCCGCGAACCTGATACAGGCGTTCAGCCTTGCTGTACCAGGGTTCCAGCACTTCATAAGGGAATGGCCAGGCGGGAGAGACCCCTTCCCGGTGTTGGATCGTTTCGAAATCTTCCCGCCGGTAGCGGGTCAGCACGGCGCCGTAGAACTTCGAGTTTCCTCCGACATTATAGTAGTTGCCGGGATTGAATCCCTTGCCGTTCGCCTCGTACCACGTCTCCTTCGGTCGAAAATGTCCGCGCTGGAAAATCGCACGTTGGTCCCGGTTTACCGGAAGATCGGCGATATGATCGCCGGCCTCGAGGATCAAGATTTCGGCACCCGTTGCGGCCAGCCCAGCAGCGACAGTGGAGCCGCCGACGCCTGAACCGATGATGATAATATCCGGTGTGCCGCTCATGCTACTCCTCGGCGTCATGCGATCATGATCGGTGTTTGCTGATTGAAGAAAGCGGGCGTCGGCGCGCCCGCTAAGCCGGTTTTTCCGTCTGCGGCATCCACCAGTTTGTGCGGCTGCCAATGTGCATGTTGAGCGTCTTCGTCTCAGTGTAGTCTTCCACCGCATGGCGGCCGAGTTCCCGGCCGAGGCCACTCTGCTTGTAACCGCCGAACGGAAGTTCCGAGGCGCCGTCCATGAAGGTGTTCATCCACACCGTGCCTGCGCGCACCCTGCGGCCGATCGTCAGGCAGGTGTCAAAGTCCTTGCTCCAGACGCCGGCGGAAAGGCCGTAGTCGATGGAGTTCGCGATCTCGATCGCTTCGGCCGCCGTCTCGAAGGTCAGAACGGAAAGAACCGGCCCGAAAACTTCTTCGCGCGCCACGGCCATGCCGGGAGTGACCCCCTCGAGGATCGTCGGGGACATGAATTGCCCCATGCCGAGATCGAGCGTCCCGCCTCCATAGGCGATCCGGGCGCCGCTGCTCTCTGCACCCTCGACATAGCGGGCAATCTTCTCAAGGTGCTGCGGCGTGATGATCGCGCCGACCTGCGTCGACGGGTCGAGCGGGTCGCCGACCTTGACGCGTTTGGCAAGGTCGGCGACCTGCCTGACGACATCCGACGCTATGTCCTTGTGCAGTATGAGGCGCGAACCGGCATTGCAGCATTCCCCCGCATTAAAATATGCACCGAAAACGGCGGCGTCGATGAATGCATCGAGATCGGCGTCCGGGAACACGATCTGAGGATTCTTGCCGCCGAGTTCCAAGGAAACCTTCTTCAGGGTCTGCGCAGCATTCGACATGGTGAGCCTGCCAACGCCCGTCGATCCGGTGAACGACACCATGTCGACTTCCGGATGAGACGTCATGACGGCTCCCACTTCGGGGCCTGTGCCCGTGACGATGTTCACGACGCCTTGCGGGACGCCTGCCTCCTGAAGAATCTCGCCCAGTACTACGGTCGATCCCGAGGTCAGCTCCGATGGCTTCACGACCGTTGTGCAACCTGCAGCCAAAGCGAATGGGAGCTTCTGGCCGACGATCAGGAAGGGGAAATTCCAGGGCGTGATGATGGAGACGACGCCGATGGCTTCCCGCAGAACGACGCCAAGAGTTCCATCGCCCAGCGTGTTGTAGCTTTCGCCATGGAGATCGCGGGCAAGTGCCGCCGCGTACCGCCAGATATCGACCGACCCGGCGATCTCGCCGCGCACCTGGGAGATAGGCTTTCCTGCTTCGATGGCGTCCAGAAACGCCAGCTCCTCCGACCGGGCAGCGATCAGGTCTGCGGCCTTGAGCAGAATGGCAGAGCGTTCGGAGGCCGTCATCCTCGGCCACGGTCCGTGGTCGAAGGCCTTGCGCGCGGCGGCGACAGCGCGTTCGGCATCTGCCTTTGTCCCGGTCGCAAACCGGCTCACTACAACGCCATGGCTCGGAGCGATGCGTTCGATCGGTTGCGAAGTGCCCGACTCCCATTTGCCGTCGATGAGCATTTTGAAGTCGCGGGGCTTGTGGTCGCCGAGGACCTTTGGATTCACCAGCACGGTCATTACCATTCTCCCTTGAACTTCGCCGGGCGCTTCTCGCTGAACGAGGCAACGCCTTCCTTGAGGTCACCCGTCTTCGCGGCGAGGATCGACCCGAGAGCCTCCACAGCCGTGCCGTTGTCCTCGCCACTTGCCGATGCGATCATCAGCTTCACGATTTCGAGTGCGGCCGGTCCACGCTCCGCAACGCGCCCGGCATATTCCTTCGCGGCGTCGACGACTGTTCCAGTCGATGTGACTGCATCCACGATGCCGAGCAGCCGGGCTTCCTCTGCCGTGAACATCTCTCCGCCAAGGGCCATGCGACGTACGACCTGCGCGCCGAACCGCTTCACGAGGCGTTGAGTTCCGGACCAGCCGGGGACCATGCCCAGGCCGGTTTCCGGTAGCCCAATCTTGATATGCTCCTCCGCAATACGGATGTCGGCCACACCTGCAAGCTCGAGGCCGCCGCCAAGCGCATGACCGTTGAGGGCTGCGATCAAGGGAACCCGTAGGGTAGCAAGACGCTCGAAGACGCGGTGCCCATGGCGAACCCACGCATGACCGAACTCCTGAGGCTGCATACCGCCCCAGGCCTTGATGTCGCCGCCAGCCGAGAAGCCCCTGCCTTCGCCGGTAAGGATCGCCGCACGGACCTGGGCATTTGCCTCAACCTCGTCCGCCGCGTCCGACAACGCCCTCAGCATTTCGAGGTCGAGGGCATTGAGCTTTTCGGGACGCGATACGGTCATGATCGCGACGTGATCCTCGACCCGTATATCTACGGTACCGCTAGCCATTGAAGGTTCCCTCCAGAACGCGCGGTTTCTTCTTTGGCAGGTCGAGGCCGATATTCGCCTCGCCGAAAAGTTTTGCGTCCATGAGCTTCAAATCCTCTGCAACGATAAGCGGGAATTCCGCCTGATCGAGGATGTGGGCCTTGAGGTCTGCGCCCGGGGCGATTTCGGTCAGCACAACGCCGTCCGGCGTCAGCTTCATCACGCACCGCTCGGTGACATAGGTGATTTCCTGACCCTGCTCGATGGCTCGCTTTCCAGAGAACGTTACCTGCTCTACCTCGTTGACCAGCTTTTTGAGCTTGCCTTCCTTTTCGATGACAAGCTTCGCGTCGTCGATCGCCAGCCTGGCACCCGCATTGAACATTCCCGAAAAGACGATCTTCTTCGCCCGCGCAGTGATATCGACGAAACCGCCGGCACCGGCAGTCACATGAGGACGGAATGAAAGCTTGGAGACGTTCACCGAGCCATCCCTGCCGATCTCCAGGAAGGACAGGAGCGATGCGTCGAAGCCTGCTCCCTGAAAGTAGGTGAACTGGTAGGGAGACGGCATATAGGCATCGGCGTTCGAGGCACAGCCGAAGGCGAAGTCGAGAAGCGGTACGCCGCCGACGGCGCCCTGCTCGATGACCCAGGTGACTGAACCGTGCAGACCCTCCTCAAGCAGAATGCGCGGGACGTTGGCCGAAATTCCAAAGCCGAGGTTGACACAGCTTCCCGCCTGCAGTTCCTGGGCGACACGACGCGCGATGACTTTCTGAATGTTGAATTCCGGAACGCGAAACGAGCCGAGCGGGCGAAAGATTTCGCCTGAGATCGCGGGGTCGTACAGAGTTTGAGTTGTCTGCTTCTGGTCCGGATCGACGACGATGTAGTCGACCAGCATACCCGGCACGCGAACGTCGTGCGGCTTGAGCGAGCCTTCCGTCGTGATGCGCTTGACCTGGGCGATGACGATCCCGCCATTGTTGCGCGCCGCGAGCGCCTGATCAAGGCCGCCAAGGTAAGCGCCTTCGTGCTCGTAGGTGAGATTGCCGCGCTCGTCGGCTGTCGTTGCGCGGATGATCGTAACCTGAGGAACGATCGCCGGGAAAAAGAGCCATTCCTCGTCCTCGAAGACGACGCGCTTGACCACCGGTGCCTCGGCGCCGAGTTCGTTCATGGCACATCCCTGCCTTGCCGGGTCAACGAAGGTATCGATCCCGATCTTCGTCAGCACGCCAGGCCTCTTTGCAGCAGCCTCACGGTGGATGTCGAACATGATCCCGGACGGAATATTGTAGGCTGGAATCTCGTTGCCGGTGATCATCTGCCAGATCGACGGCGGCTCGGCGCTCGACGGTCCCGAAGGATACGACCCTCCGATAATGCGTTTGAGCAGGCCCTTCTTCGCGATGTGATCGACGCCCTTGATGCCACTCATGTCTCCGGCCGCGATCGGATGCAGCGTGGTGATATCACGCGGGTGGCCGGTGCTGTCGAATCGCTCGCCAATGGCCTTCAGCATGAGGTCGGGGCAACCGAGACCGCTGGACGAGGATACCGACACAATGGCCCCGTCGGGGATCAAGGCGGCAGCTTCAGCCGGGGTGATATGCTTGCTCATTTGAGTGCTCTGCGTCCCGTTTCAATATTTGGGGTCTTGGAGGAGATCTCGCCGGCGACGGGATCTGCCCCGACGACACATTCCGGAGCAATCATACTCACACCGATCAGACCCCAGCGAAAAGTCATGCCGTTTTCCTCCCGGATGCCTGGGAGGCGCCGCAGCTTTCGCGGACGACCAGTCGAACGCCGGTCGTGACCGCTTCCGCCTCAGCCTTGCCGGCATTGATCTGTTGCAGGAGCAGCTGGGCGGCGCGTCTTCCCATGCCCTGCGGGTCGACGGCGATGGTCGTAAGCGCCGGAACGGCTGTTTGCGCCTCTATGACGTCGTCGAAGCCCACTACCGCAAAATCGGTGCCTGGCTCCATGCGGCGCGCCCGCAATCCATCGCACACGCCGAACGCAACGGCGTCGTTGAAGCACACGGCGGCCGTCGGTCGGGCGGCGAGCAACATCGCCTTCGCGATCGCCTCGGCCCCGCCCGCTCGCGACGGCGCCGAAGAAACGACCAGTGCTTCATTGAATTCCAGCCCGGCGGCCTTCATGCCGGCTCGGTAGCCGTCGAGACGTTCATCGAATACCGCGGTGTCTGGGAAACCGCCGAGAAAGGTTATGCGCTTGTGGCCGAGGGACGCCAGATGTGCGACTGCGGCGGCGATGCCGGCGCGATTGTCCGAGACAACCGACGAGACCTTCGCGCCAGGCAGGCTACGGACCACGACGACCACGGGAATTCCCGCGGCTATGAGAGGCTTGAAGTCAGTTGCTTCGGTCGCGCGTGCCGGGGATACGAGAAGCCCGGAAATCCCATGCTCTCGCATCGACGCGATGACTTCGCGCTGCCTGTCGATGCTCTCGCTGGTGTTAGACAGGAATTGCACGAATCCAGCCGATTGAACGACCATGTCCACGCCGACCGCAAGTTCCGCAAAGAAGCCGTTCGTCAAATCGTTAACGACGACGCCGATGATGCGCGAGTTCGCGCCGGACTTGCGAAGGTTCGCCGCGCCGCGGTTGTAGACGTAGCCCAGGTCCCGCATCACCGCGTTCACCTTCGACCGGGTACCTTCGTTGACCAGGGACGACCCCTGAAGCACCAGCGAAACGGTCGATTTCGACACGCCGGCGGCCTTTGCTATGTCGATGACGGTAATCCGGCCCTTTGTCATGAATCCCTCCCATGGCTCGCGCCAATGACACAGGTTAATTGGAACGATCCAAATTTGTCAAGCTCGCAGCCCGGCAACTTTTCTTCGTGCCGGTCCCCGCTCGGCCTCAACGGTCAATCCGCTGACATTTCCAGCCACATTTCAGAAGTATTGTTGATTTCCGATGGCAGCGTGACGCTCAAAGATCACAATCAAGACATCAAAACTTTGGAACGATCCAATATTCATACGAATTTCGGCGCGACAAAGCGGACCACGGCCATGGCCATGGCCGACGCGGATCACTGAATGGCCAGATTATGTCGAGGTATCCGCCGAACGCGAGGTTTGTCGACCTGAAGCCTGAGAATCGAAAAGCCAGCTAGTGCTGGACTAGCTGGCTCCAATGCATTCGACTCACTTTAATCGCAAGCCCTTGAAAAACCTCGGAATGGCCGGATTTGAACCGACGACCCCTTGACCCCCAGAACTGCCAAGGACGTTTTCGGCCATTTTCAATCAAGCGCACGCGATTGCAAACCCTTTGCAATATAAAGTCTTTTGGGCTATTGACGGTTTCAGGGTTTTTCAATTGGGGCCAAGTCATTTCATAAAGTTGGCCCCAGACTGGCCCCAGAAGTAAAACCGCCCCTAGGCCCCTTGATTGCCTAGGCCCCTTGATTGCCTTCGAAGTGGCCCCAGAAAACCATGGCTATCCTCCATCTCGACGACCGTTTCGCCCGCACAATTGCCCGGCCCGAAAAGGGCAGCGAAACCTATAACGACGACAAGATCAGCGGCTTCGAAGTCCGCGTCTATCCAGACCGAATGGTCGGCACGCTCCGTTATCGGCCGATCGGCAGCGCCGTGAAAAAGCGCGCGTTTCTCGGCGAACATCCAGGGATCACCATGGCTGTCATGCGGAGCAACGCCGAGGCCATTCGCGGACGTGTGAAGGGCGGCGCCGACCCTGCCGCCGAACGCGCGGCGGTAAAGGAAGAGCGTCGGCGCAAGGAAACCGAGGAAGTCCTGACTGTCCGCAAGGCGGTCGAGCTTTACGAACCAGACGTCAGGCAACGGAAGTCGAGCTGGGATCAGGACATCGGCCACCTGACAAGAAACCTGATTGCGCAAATGGGCGAGCGGTCGCTCGGCTCGATTGCCAAGGCCGATTGCGCCCAGCGGGTCAAGGAAGTGGCCGTCGCCGCGCCCGTCAGCGCCAATCGACTGCGCGCCGCCATGCTGACGTTCTTCCAATGGGCGACCGATCAAGGGTTGATCACCGCAAATCCGATGAGCGGCATTCCAAAGCCGACGCGAGAACGCAAGCAGGAGGTTGACCGGACGCTCAGCGACGCGGAATTCGTGGTGCTTTGGCGAGCGATCGAGAACGCGAAACTGGCGCCCGGCCTCAAGGCCGCCTTGCAGGTGCTGGCGCTGACCGGCCAGCGCCCGAACGAGGTAGCTGGGCTGCAGCGATCCGACCTCTACTTTTTGGACGAACCCGGCGAGGCCTACGCAGAAATTCCGGCTGATCGCATGAAAGGCCGCCGCAAACATGTATGGCCGATAAGCCCGGCGGTTGCCGCGATTATTCAAGCACAGATCGTCGATCAGGAAGAACAGGCCAGGATCGAGGGTCGGACGCCGGGCGAGCATATTTTCGCCAGCCGGTTTCTCGACCGCCAACGGATCGCGCGCCATTCGCTAAGCCAAGCATTGCGGCGGATCATTCCTGCCCTCGACGCGAACGGCAACGAGGCGGAAATCGTCAAGCGCCTGCAAAGCGATCCACCGACCCCGCATGCGTTTCGAAGAACATGCGTGACCGGGATGGCCCGGCTAAAAATCCCACGTGAGGATCGCAAAGCGGTCGTAGCACATCGCGAAGACGACGTTCTCTCCGGGCACTATGACGCTTATGAGCGCCTCGATGAGAAGCGGATCGCGCTCAACAAGTGGGCGCAGCATGTCGATGCCCTTCTCAGCGGCCAGAAAAGGACCGGGGCGACGATCTTGCCCATCCGGGCGGCGGCGGTGCGACCATGACCGAGGAAGAACTCCATGTCCTTATTGGCACGCTGATCGAAAGCGGGGCCGCGCCGGATCTGGCGCGGGACGCCCCGTCCGGGGTAATCACTCGCATCCGCAGCGGCATCCCGATCACCGTCTCGGCTGCCTTGCTCGATCAGGCAGCGGCTGCCCTTTTGGAGCTCGGCTTTCCAGACGAAAACAAACGCGGCCGCCCGGCAAAACCCGATAGTCCGATCGCACGCGCGCGGTCCATGGCGGGTTTGGTGGAAATGGGCGCGACCAAGGATGAGGCGATGGAGTGGGCGGTCCAAAGGTGGCCAGAGATGACTGTGAATCAGCGAAAGTCGTTACGGACGATGCTTACGGACCAGATGCGCCTTCACGGGATCGTTGAGCGTCGCAAACTCCATCCCCTTAGCGGTTTTGTGCAAAAATAAATGCCTCGATTTCATTGCGCTTGCGCCCGTTTTCAGCCGGGCGCAATGTTCTCCAGAACCCGCAACAATTATCGATTTCTGGAGAACGGCCATGGATCAGTTCCATGATGACGACGATCGTATTTTGTCTGATGCTGAACTCGACAGGCTGACAAATACGAGCAAGACGACCCGCTGGCGCATGCGCAAAAAAGGCGATTGGCCGCCGTTCATCGAGTTTTCACCGCAACTAAAGGGCAACACGCTCGGCCAAATCAGGAGACTGATTGCCGCGAAGCTCGGCGAGGCTGAAGCCAGGCAACACGCCACCGAATCACAGCAACCGCGCGGGCGTGGGCGTCCGCGCAAGCCTTCGGGACAGTTTTAAGCTTCCTGGCTGACGGGGGGAACGGCGGCCGATGACTGACGAAACCAAGACGTACGAAGGCAAGCCGGCCACCTTCAAATTCGAAGTTCTGAATATGGTCAACGGAGACCGGGAATGTTCGCCGGCGTGCCTTGCCGTCATGCTGGTTTATGTCAATCGCATGATCGGCCAGCACTCAGCCGTTTCCCTTACCTATCTGGAAATCGAAACCGGGCTTAGCCGGAATACCATCATACCGGCCCGCCGGCGATTGATCGAACTTGCCTACCTGAAGCCCGCCGGAATCAATGAAAAGGGCACACAAATGTTCGAAATCATACTGGACCGGGCGCGGCAACTAGCCATCAAAGCCGTCAGGTCTGCAGCTTGGAAGGCGGCAAAAACCGAAAAACCGAGAATACGCCGGAAAGCGGTTATAAATCAGACGATTAAGCCAACTTACGGGGGTACGGATTCTGCACCCCATAAAAGCGCGGCCGACGTTCAGGGGGGGTGCAGAATCTGCACCGCCACGGGGGGTACGGATTCTGCACCCAATACCTTTATTGAATCCGTTGATGCCATATCTTCGCTTCACTCAGATATGGGCGGGAATTGCTGCGCAAAACCCGCCGCCGCTCTTTTGAAGGAACGAGCGCCCGAAATTCCAAATCCTGCAGAGCCGATTTATATCCATGGCTTTATCGGCCATCACATCGGGTTCGTTTCCCCTAAGCGCTGCAGAACCTTTCACGACACTTACCCGCATACCAATATTGCCGCCTTTCTTAGCCAGATCGACGCAATGGCAGGGAACGGCACGTTTCCAACGCAGAGCGAGCCGGCCGAGTTCGGGCGCCTCCTATCGCTGGAATTGCGAGAAGCGGAAATGACGGCGGCTGGCAAAAAGTACGGTCGGCGCTTCCCCTGCTACACGAGCATGCAGCGCTACCTCAAGCAGCGGGACGAATATGGCGGGTTTTAGGGCCTCGAAACCTTCGCCTTCAGCGCCTCGATGCGCTGGATGGTCTGATAGGCCGGTTGCCGGCCGTCGCCTACCGCCAGCCGCCAGACTGTCATACGCGATATTCCGGCCCGCTGCGCGATTTCGCTTCGCGTCAAGCCGGCGCTTTCAAGTCCGACAATCATAGCCTGGAACAATTCGGGGGCGCTCATGGCGCCGAATATAGCAAATCCGCCAATCGTGGCGAATGGCCAAGCCGGGGCCGAAACCGGCGGAGGAACGGCAATGGACGAAGAACTGCAGAAATGGATTGTCGAAACCTACGGCCAGTTTGATTCCGTACCCTGGCTAATCGAAGCCGAGAAGAAATTCCCCGGCTTGAGCCCCGAACAGTTCGAAGCGGCTTTGAGGGAAGCCGCCCCCCGCGCTTTGGCGCATGCGGACGAACTGGAAACCTTCGTTGACAACCGAAACCACGCATAAACTCCCCGTTTGTGGGGGCTTTCAACTGGCCCCGGCGACAATCCGGGGCCGCCAACCCAACGGAGGACGGAAATGGACAACGCGCCCGACTACAAAAAATGGCCGATACCCCAATGCGGCGTTGACCGGCGGCAAATGATCTACCGAAACGCGATCCCCGCCGACCATCAAGAAATTGTGGACGTGGCCGTAGAGATCACCGAACACTTGAAGGTCAACGGCGACCGCGCCGAAGCGATTGTGAAAGTCATCGAAGCGGCCAAGCCGACATTTCACCAACTGGACCAGATTTACCGCCACGCCTTTCACCCGCTGCTTTCGGTCGCGATAGGCGAAGCGATGATTTGCCCGGCGAAGACTAGAGACAAGCAAATTGCCGACGCTTTCGCGCCCGTCATTGCCGCCGCCATGCGGGTGGAATACGAACCGCCGCCGCCGCGCAAGCGTTCGACCAATCCCGCGACGCAGGATTTCCAAAAGCTTGTTCGCGGTACCGCGTCGTCGTTGGTCTCGGCCATTCGATGGGGGCAATGGGACCACCCGATGATGCAAGAAAGCTTTTTCAAGAACCACGCCGCCCTTCGCGAAGAGCATCTGAAGCCGCTCATGCAAGCCGGTATCGAGGAAGCGAAAAGGGATATCGAGCGCGCCAAGCAGGATCTGCAGACGGCCGAAAAAACGCTTGAGCGACTGGAAGCGCTTGAGCGCCAAGGCGGCATCAAACTTCCCGTAAAACCGGCCGGAATTCCATAACACTTACCTGACAAAAATTCCGGGCCGATTTCGAGGGGTTCCAATTGAAACGGTCGGCGCCTCTTTGGCCCCCTTTCCCGAAGGATTGGTTTCCGGGGCTTGCGCGGGTGTTGGTGCGCGAATTCGCGCGGGCACGTAATCTTGCGGAGCTGCGGCAAATCATTGCCAACGGGAAACGGATTGGCCTTGGTTTCTGGTGGGTTTCCCGGTCGCGTTTGGCAATAAATTGCCGACGTGCGAAATTCTGCGCAGCGCCAATTGGCGCAATGGGGCTTTCCGCCGCTTTGGTTTCCGGGGGTGTTTCGTGGTCTGACGCGCCATTTGGCGCTGCGGCAACATTTGTTGCGATTTTCGGCTTCCGGGGCTTGGTTTCCGGGGTTTGTCGGGGGCGCGGGTGAAACATTTGTTGCGGGGTGCGGGATTTCCCGCAACGGGCGTTTGCGGACCCAGGTTTCCGGGGCTTTTATCGGGGCGGGTGCGGAATTTCCCGCAGACTGCGCCATTTGCCGCAACAGGCTCTTTCCGCCCCTTGGTTTCCGGGGCTTCGCCGGCGGCGGGTGCGGCTTTTGCCGCAGGTGGCCCATTTGGGCCTTTTGGCTCTTCCGTTGGCTTGGTTTCCGGGGCCTTGGTTGGCGCTGGTGGCGCATTTGGGCCACCGTGCGATCCATACATACCGAAAAGCAAATATTCCCTTGGGAACGGAACCGAACCTTTGCGAACGGGACGCGAACCCGCTTGGCAATGCGTCCAGCGTGTTCTCTTTGGATGTGAAAAGCGGGGAACGGAAGGGGGCCGGGGGGCTATGGGAGCCTATGCCGCCAGCGCCGGCCAGCGCCGAGCGCCTGAACGCATGAACGCCATTGGACGCAAGGAAGACCGCAACAGCGCCCGCGCGCGTCAGCGGCCCGCTATGGCCCTATACGAACCCATGCTTCCTAAGCCCTACCCAACCATGCCGAAGGCTTCGCGAATGGGTTGCAACGAACGGGCCGCCGCGCAAGGGAAATAAAACAGATATTCCGCCCGTTCCGAGGTGGGCCATGACGCTATGCGGAGACCGCATGCATTTGGTTCGAACGCCGGAAATCTCGCGTCGCCGCGAGGTTTTGATTTCATCGATACGCGGGAGGGTTGCAGCCTCCGGGGCGGGGAGGTCCAAAACTCGGACCCCGCCCTCGCCCTGACCGCCCCCTCTACCTCGCGCGCAATTTCGCGATAAATTTTTTGCCGGTCCATCGCCAAAAATGGCCCCTTTTTAAGGGGATGCAACCGCCAGTTAATCGGCTTTCTCAGGACATAAATCGGCGCGACCTATGCGTAAAATCATAGCTACGCTACAAGTTGCCCCTCTATTGCATATCTTCCAAGGCAAGCGCATGATTCCCAAGCCGTGGGTAAGTGGAAAGCGCGCTGACAGGCCAGCGACAGGTTGCAAGCCACTTGCCCCTAAAAATTTAGGGGAATTCTATGAGCGACTTGGCAAAAATCAGCGCCCAACTTCATTCCGTCAAAGAACTTTGCATCGGCCTGTCCCGCGCCTTTCGCGACAGCAAGCAGCAACAGCGCCGCCCGCCAGACATGGGCAGCCGCGTTATTCGCGCCATGGCCGCCGAGGCTAGAGCCGTCGCGTTCCAGCAAGACCTCCAAACCTACGTTTTCAACGTCTACCCGGAAGCCCAAGCCGAACGCATTCTGGAAACCAGACGCGACCCGGCGGGCGCCATGAAGGCGGCGACAAACCCGGCAATGACGACCGTAGCCGGTTGGGCGTCCGAACTGGTTTCAATAGCAACCGTCGCCCCGCCGGTGGTTCTGGCGCCAACCGCCGCGCTTTCCCAAATTGCCGTTCGGCCGGCTGTCCTGGCTATCGATTTGGCGGCCGGCATTATCCGCCTTCCCGGCTTGACGCCCGGCGATTTCGCCGGCGGCTTCGTTGGCGAAAACGAGCCGATACCGGTTGCCAAAGGCGCAATCAGCGGCGCGACAATCACGCCGCACAAAGCGGCGGTAATCTCCACCTACAGCCGCGAACTGGCGAAATCGTCCAGCTTTGAAATGATCCTTCGCGCCGGTATCAACGCCGACCTTGGCCAGACAATCGACAAGGCGTTTCTAGGTTCGGGCGCCGCGACAGCCGCGCAACCGGCCGGCCTTCTGTTCGGGGTTGCTCCCTTGGCCGCAAGTACCGAAACCGGCGCCGCCGGGGTTGGCGAAGACCTGTCAGCGTTGGCAAGCGCCATTCCTGCGAGCGCCGATTTGATATTTATTTCCCGGCCGGAAACCCGGTTCCGGGCGCAACTATTTGCGCCTGGCGCGCTTGCCGGCAACTGGATTGATAGCGCCGCCGTAGCAGCCAACCAGATTATCGCGGTTGACGTCGCAAGCTTGGCGGTTGGCTTCGACGGCTTCGAATTTTCCGTTGTTGAATCGGCCGTCGAAGTCTTGGAGGATGGGACGGTTCCGGCCTTCGCGACCCAGCAGACCTATTCGTCTTGGCAAATGGCCCTAATCGGCATGCGTTGCCTTTGCGACGTAACTTGGGGGCTTCGGGCCGCCGGCCGCGTCGCGCATATCGACGCGATTGCATGGTAAACGCGCCATGGATCAGAAACACCCCGTCATCATGGTTCCGAAGGGCTTCAATGAAGCGCTGGAAGCGGTGTTGCCGCTGATCCTGCAGGACGAACGCGAAAAGACGGAAGCCAGAATCAAGAAGGTGGTTGCCGATATTAATATTTCCCTCAGACAGGCGGCCGAAATGTTTGACGAACAAGACGCGGCAATAAGCGAGCTTCGCGCCGAACTGGCGGCGGCGAAACCGAAGACAAAGAAGGCCGGGCAATGAGCCTTGCACGCTACTATCGCGACCTTGCCACGCTGGCGGCCGAAGCTTGCGACAAATTCGAAGCCAGCCAGCCAAAACCGAACGCTGACGTTCTCCTGGATTTCTACGACGAGGTGGCAACCTCGATGATTAACAGCCTTCGGCATGTGCTTGAGACTACCAGCGCCACCCGCAAGAAAATGGCGGCCGGGGACGTCGCCGCCGACCCGTTGCGCCTACACTGATGTAGTTCATGTGAATCTGCCATGCTGAGCGTCGCGGCAGGGCAATGGCAGATAGGCGGGCGGCGGCGCTGCTTGGGGCGGTGTCGCCCGTCGCCAATCATGCGGAGATTGAGAACCAGAGCGCAAGAAGCTGTTCGAAAGGGTGAGTGCGCGGTCGCAAGCCATGATCACCATTTTACGAGATAGGCGCTGATTGGCGGCCAGCCACCAGCGCTTTCCGGCCGAGGCGTTGTCGCCTATCGGCCCAAAAGCGGCAGATTCCTATTGGACCAATTCTATCTCGCTGGGCCGCCACTCTTTCGTGAAGAACGTCTCCAACGGGCTGTAGAGCCGCAGGATCGTGAACCAGCCCTTTGCGGGATCGGTCTGAATCCAGTTTCCCTCGCTGACCCCTTCCGGCTTCTTCGGGCCAAAATACACCACCGTCGAGCCGTCTGAGGCTGATACGGCGGCGGGTGTCGGGTAGCTCTGGCTGCCCGCGCGGGGATACCGCTGCGGCGTTTCGAGCATCGAGCGCGACTGGTTGTCGTAGACGGTAAAGGACCAGAATTTCCCGGCAGGAATGTTTGCGGGCAAGGAGACCTTGTAGGTCTTGTTGCCGTCAAAGTACTCGCCCTTGGAATCCACGGTCTGGATAAGATACTGCGAGCCGATGTCGGTGAGCCGCATAATCATGGCTGGCGTGATGAAGGTGTATCCGAAGAACATGGCCGTGCGCACGTTCAATGTGCGAGCCCCGGTTGGTGGATTGACGGAAATCGCTCCTTCCGGGCTGACCTCTGGCGGCGGGGTCTCCATGTCATAGCCGCCAAGGAAAAGCGGGTTGAACCATGTCGAGTTCGGGTAATAGTAGCCGCCATCCGACGGACGCCACTTGAAGTTCAGGGTCCGCGCCGCAGCGTTTCCGATGGCCGCCGCATCGGTCAGGATTTTCTTCATCCGCGCGTCCGGAGCAAACGGCTTTCCCTTGACGATACCAATGGCCGCAAGCGACCCCATGATTTCCGGATCGAGCGCTCCCACCGGTTCCTTCTGAACAACGTCGTTCAGCATCTCGAAGTAGCTGAAGTCGCTTGGCGGTATCGTGTTGATGACCTTGCCCGTCCCTTCGGTGAACTTGACCGGCTCCTTGGGGCGAAGAAACTCCCAGTCGAGCTTGTAGTCCGGCGTTCGGGCCAGCGTCGCCTTTCCCTGCAGAGCCGAGCCGATGCTGGTGCCGTAGCCGCCGGGAAGATAGGGGTAGACCTTGAGGGTCTTCTTGATCTGCGCCGCAACTGGCTTTGGGTCGTCCTTTTCAAGGAACGACCGCCCAAGCAACGTGGCCCGGGTCGTGCGCATTTTCTGCACGAAGTAGCCGCTTTCAGGCAGCTCGCCCTTGTAGCCGGGCGGCACGAACAAATACCTGCCTCCCTCGCCACGGTCGGGACCGGGCAGACCGAAGTCGGTGATCCACTGGAACCACATGTCGTCGACCACGCCAAGCGAGAGCGGCGGCGTCTCAACGACAATCGGCCCGTCGGTGACATCAAGGTTTACCCAGAAGTAGATGGTGTCTGCGTTCGCCGTCAGGAAGCGGGACTTGGCATCCATCAACTCGGAGAAGATCAGGGCGGTGTTGTTGGCGACACCCACATCCTGCACACCCTTGAAGATGGCAGCCACGGAAGCGCCCTGGTAGGCATTCACGAAGGCTTCGACGCCGTGCATGAGGTCGAGGTAATCATAGGCCTTCTGCACCGTCTCCTTGCTCGGCGCACCGTCCTTGTAATTCAAGGTACCGATGCTGCTTTCAACGGTGTCGGGGGTCACGACTTCTTTCGGCAGCTTGCCGCCGTCTTGAGCGTACGAACTTGACACGGCAGTCGCACACAGCAGAGCCATGGCGATGAGGTTCTGTCGTCGGGCGATCTTCATGATATTCCCTCTCCATGCCAACTCAGTGGCTAATCTTCGCAATCGCACTCTCAGTGGATGGCAGCGACGCCACACCGGATCGCTAGTTCACCTTCTTGATCTCTGGCGGCTGCCATTTCCCATTGAGGACAGCAGCCTCGGGCCAATAAAGCCGAAGAATCAGGGAGAAGTGCCCATTGGGGGCCGGTAACCAGTTTGCCTCCATCTCCGCCCCCGGCGACTTCGCCCCGAGGTAGAGGGTCAACGATCCGTCGTCTGCGTATTTCAGGTCCTTGTTCTTAGTGCCGAGCGAGAAGCGGTCTAACGGATTGGCAAAGAAGAACTTCTCCTGATCGTATAGAGTTAGGGACCAGAACCCTTTTACCGGTGGAACCTGGCCCTTCGGGAAGGTAATGCTGTACTGCTTGGCGCCATCGAACGCGTTCCCGTCGCTGTCGAATTCACGCAGATTGTATTGCGTTTCCGCCGCGGTGTTCTGGTACATGCTCGATTTGCTGATGGCAGTGCGATTGAGGTAGTCCGTTCCCCATTCCGCCGCATTTGCCGGGACCGTCCAGCCTGTGTCAATTCGCTTGCCATTGTACTGGAACTGAAAAAGCGGGTCGATAAGTTCTTTCTCAGCGGCAACGAACGAGGCGTTCAATGCGTTCTTCGTCTCCGGGTTCTTCGATGCTGCATCCCAGATCGAGGCGATCCATTTATACAGTGATTCCTCACCGGGAAGCGGCGGCACTTCCTTCATGACCACCGGCAGTTCGTCGTAGTAGGTTTCCGGATTCACCCACTTGCTCTCGCCCTTAGGAGCGTTTGATGCTGCTGCCGGAACGGGGAAATCTGGGGATTTGGCGTAATCCTTGATCTTCATCTTGCCGTCAAACTTGCTGAGCGGATACATGACGACTTGATTGATAACCGGTTGAACGGCTGCGCTATCCTCGGGCGTCGAATCCTTGAACACGCGCGGAACAACGAAGACGAGATCGGTAGAGGACCTGATGACGCCGCTAATGCCCTTCGGCACCTTTCCCTTCCAGTTGCGTCCGACGATCATGTAGAAGCCGGGCTTGGTGCCGTATTGCTGGCCGATCCGCCCGATTTCGTCCGTGCGCTGATCGTACATAGCATAGACATAGAAACGCTTGCCGAAGTCGGGAACCTGGATGACGGTCGGCTCCTTGTCGAGCTCGGTGAAGCCCGCACCGTAGGCGACGTCCTGGTTGGGGCAGACGATGAAGGTCTGGTCCGGGTTTACGTAGCCGGTCAGCATCTGGTTGAAGCCGACGGGGGCAACAGGCACGACTCCTCCAAGAAGGCCGGGTTCAGGTGCTTCTCGAAATGCTTGGCGGCGGTTATGAGCGTTGACCAGCGGGTAGCCCCAGAAATAGGCCATACGACCAACGAGTTGGACATAGTCGTTGGTCATCGTGTTGCCGGGAACGGGCCCCGGAACATCTGCCGCCGTCTTCGGTATCGGCACTTGCAGGGACTCGGCGAAGACGGCGGTAGGCATGACGAATGCCGCGGTGGTGAGCATTGCGGCTGCGAATAGGCTAAGGTTCTTCATCATTCCCCCGTCGATTATCTAGCGATCCGTTCAAAAGAGCCGAGACGGTAACATGTAGGCGGTGACGCTGATATTGACCTAAAGGTCAACTGGCAGGAAGAAAATATACGACTTCAGATGGTCGATCCGTCCAGCCCGCACAACAGAGGTTACGCGAGACTACGACCACCAAATCCATCAAGGGTTCTTTCGAGGGACTGCTGCACAACGTCTGCTCATGGCGCAAAGCCGTCGTCTGCCAGGTCGGTTCAATAGATCCTGCTGCGCGTTACCGGTTGCTTCCAATAGCAATCGGTCCGCTTGCCGCTTATGTAGCAGCGCGGCGACGGATAGCCGCCAAGGCGCAGGGAATAATGGTGAACGACCTTGCGGCCGTTCTTCTCCGCCGCGAAGCCGTCCAGCGTCGGCCGCGTGTGGTAGCTGGACGAAGCCGCGATTGCTGAAGCGGTTGCTGCAGCGACCGGTTCAAAACGGCGGGCCGGTAATGAGCCCGCTGGCGCGCTACTATCGCGACCTTGCCGAGATCGCGGCCGAAACATGCGACGCTTTCGAAGCCCGACAACCGAACGAAGACGTTCGCCGGGATTTTTATGACGCGCTGGAAAAATCGGTAATTGAAAGCGTCCTCTTCGTTCATGATATTACCCGCAATCCAAGGTTTGTGGCCGAAATCGTCCGCGAAAGATGGCCAGACGACGCTTCGTTGCGTCCCCACTGAAAGGAATTCTGCAAACCGCTGCGTCCCTTCCCCTAACTTGGCTCACCGCCGCCCCGCCGCGCAAT
Source organism: Rhizobium sp. Root1203 (assembly GCF_001424945.1). Taxonomy (GTDB): domain Bacteria; phylum Pseudomonadota; class Alphaproteobacteria; order Rhizobiales; family Rhizobiaceae; genus Rhizobium. The sequence continues at coordinate 175,051 of NZ_LMCW01000067.1, read as the reverse complement.
CGGCGGGGTTTCGTTTCCGCCCTACCCTCGGCCGATGCGCGATTCGCAGTCAGGCCGGTGGTTGTAGGCGGCGAAGGGAATGCAGCCTCTAAAGGCAAAAATGGCCCCAGACTGGCCCCAAAATCGCAAACAGAAAGACCGGCCCCGAAGGGTCGGTTTTCTAATATATTGATATCTTTGGGGAAAAATGGTCGGAATGGCCGGATTTGAACCGACGACCCCTTGACCCCCAGTCAAGTGCGCTACCAGACTGCGCTACATTCCGTCACGCCGAAAACGGCTTGATCCTGTTAGTCTTTCGGGATTTTCGGTGCAAGCAGAAAATCATGCGGCGGGAATAAAAAACCATGAAAGGCGTGGAAAGGCGCACGCCAGCGCGAGAAACCCATCAAATGTCACCGGCGGCTCGTCGACCGCTTCGCTCTCCTGCGCCTTGCCAAAGACCTTGCCCCGTCGAAGCCATCTGTCTAAGGGAGAGTTCGTATTCAGGGAGTTGACCAATATGCAGATCGAGATCCCCTGCCCGAAGTGCAGGAACACCAGAATGAAGTTCGAGCGCCCGGAGCCGCTGGACAGCGACATCATCACGTGTTTTACCTGCGGGCACGAACTTGGGACGCTTGGCTCCGTCAAGGCCAGGATGCTGGCGTCTCTCGAGCGCATGAAGAAGCAGGCATTACAGCGCAAACAGTAACGGCTACTGCTCCAGACCCACACGCCCGTCTTCGAAGGCCACACCACGGCAGCCGAGGTAATCAGGTATCGAGAAATGCGGCGTTTCGAACGGCGTCGCATGCGTTGCAGTTATCACGGTGACGTCCGCACCGGCGGCTTCGCCAGCAAGGATGCCGGCAACGGCATCCTCGAAAACCAGGCATTTCGTCGGATCGACGCCCAGCCGCTTGGCGCCCAGGAGATAGCATTCCGGGCTGGGCTTGCCGGCAACAACCTCATCTCCGCTGACAATGACGCCAGGCATTGGAATGCCTGCTGCAGCCATGCGGCGCCTGGCGAGTTCGATGGGCGCGGAGGTAACGATTGCCCATCGTTCGGGAGGAAGGTTATTCAGGAAGGAAATCGCGCCGGGAATCTCCACGATACCATCCACGTCTTCCATTTCCTCGTCGAGCAACTGCTTCGCCTCGTGAGCCGGATCGACGCCCGGCAGGGACAGCTGATGAATCACGTCGACAGCACGAATGCCGTGAATGGTCTTCAGAAAAACCTCCGGCTCCAGACCGTGCCGTGTCGCCCAGCCACTCCAGACCCTCTCGACGACAGCAATGGAGTTCAGCAGCGTCCCATCCATGTCGAACAGAAAGGCTTCGTAAGGTTTGCCGGCAACAGTACGGGAAGCGGACACGAAGGTCTCCTTTTATGCAATATTGTCAAAGCTGAGCACCTACCGCCGCCCAACCTCGGATGGGGCAGCCGCCGGTTCAAATCATGGCGACGCCGGCCTGTGCGCGCCGATCAGCGAACCTGATCCAGGAGGCGTTTGCATTCGAGAAGGTCATAGAGCGCCTCCTGCAGAAGCGCCCGGTCCTCCTTGCCGACGCTCGACTTGCCGAGCGACACTTCCGGCGACTCTTCATCGCTGCCGACGAAATTGAAGAAGCGGCGGGTGATCGGCGGCTTGGCGCGACCGACGACCTGGTCCTCCTCGGACATGCCGACACGCGGCTCGGCCACATCGCCGTCCTGCTGGCCCGTCAAGGCCTGCACGCTTGCAAGGTCGCCATGCCCGATAGCAATGACGAACTTGTTGCCATTGGTCTTAAGGAGTTTCTGCACGCCCTTGATCGTGTAGCCATGGTCGTAGAGCAGATGGCGGATCCCTTTCAGAAGATCGACGTCCTCTGGCCGGTAATATCGGCGACCACCACCGCGCTTCATCGGCTTTATCTGCGGGAACCGCGTCTCCCAGAAGCGCAAGACATGTTGCGGAAGATCTAGGTCGTCCGCTACCTCGCTGATGGTGCGGAAAGCATCCGGGCTCTTGTCCAACATATTACTCCCTACACGATCTTCAGGCGCACTGCCTGCCGTCCGGCGGCAAGGCGTGGGCTCCAACACCGACAGGTGGTGCGCCGCGACTCATCATATTTCAACGGTTTGCGGCCGCGAATTCAAGTCACGTCTTGAATAAGCACAAAAAACGCTGGGAGAAGTTGATGGGAGACTGCGGAGGAACGAGCGTCGGCTTGCCCGGCGCAGCGATCAAGCGGCCGGGTTTGCAGGCTTCAGCTTGGCCTTGCGGGACATATGGGCCTTCAAAATCCGGGTCTTCAGGACATTGGACGCCTTGAACGTCATGACGCGGCGGGGTGAAATGGGCACCTCCTCGCCGGTCTTCGGATTGCGGCCGATGCGCTCGTTCTTGTCGCGCACCTGGAATGTTGCAAAAGAGGAAAGCTTGACGGTCTCGCCACGAACAATGGCGTTACAGATCTCGTCGATTACAGTCTCCACAAGCTCTGCCGATTCCGTTCTAGACAGACCGACCTTGCGAAAAACCGATTCCGCCAAGTCTGCTCGCGTGACTGTTTTGCCGGTCATGGTTTCCCCGCCCATCCGTTTAGTTTTATGAAAACGAACGAAGAGTATTTGTCTTGCGCCTTACGGTCAAGCTCTTGTTCGTTGTCAGTTTTTTCGATTTTAGGCGGTTACCAGCGCAGAAGCACGGCGCCCCAAGTGAAGCCGCCGCCCATCGCCTCCAGCATGACGAGATCGCCCTTCTTAATGCGACCGTCACCCGCTGCTGTTGCAAGTGCAAGCGGGATAGACGCCGCTGACGTGTTGCCGTGGAGATCAACGGTGATGACGACCTTTTCGGGGGCGATGTGCAGCTTCTTTGCAGAACCATCGATGATACGCCGGTTCGCCTGGTGCGGCACGAGCCAATCCAGATCGTCAGCGGTTGTGCCTGTGGCATCGAAGGCCGCCTGAATGACGTCGGTGATCATGCCGACCGCATATTTGAAGACCTCGCGGCCTTCCATACGCAGCTTTCCGACCGTTCCCGTCGTCGACGGGCCACCATCGACGTAGAGCTTCTCCTTGTGCGCGCCATCCGAACGCAGGTGCGCCGTCAGCACGCCACGGTCAGTCGTCACGCCTTCGCCGGGCGAGGCCTCAAGAACGATCGCGCCGGCGCCGTCGCCGAAGAGCACGCAGGTCGTACGGTCGTTCCAATCGAGAATGCGCGAGAAAGTCTCCGCACCGATGACCAGGACACGCTTGGCCAAGCCGCCGCGGATATAGGCGTCAGCGGTCGTGACAGCATAGACAAAGCCGCTGCAGACCGCCTGAACGTCAAAGGCGAAGCCGTGGCTCATGCCGAGGCGGTTCTGGATATTCACCGCGGTTGCGGGGAACGTATTGTCCGGGGTTGACGTGGCGCAAATGATCATGTCGATATCGGCAGGCGTGAGGCCGGCGTTTTCAAGCGCCGCGCGGGCTGCTGCCTCGCCGAGCGAAGACGTGGTCTCGTCGTCGCCGGCAACGTAACGCTGATGAATACCTGTGCGCTGGACAATCCATTCATCGGAGGTGTCCACAACGTCTTCCATGTCGCGATTGGTCATTACGCGCTTCGGAAGCGCGGCTCCGAACCCGCAAACCACTGAACGGATCATATTCACTAAACCCCGTCGCTCATGCCGCTTCCGGCCCGATAGGGGGCAGCCGCTTGGCATGATACTTTTGCAAATCGTTTTCTATTTTCTGATTGAGGCCGTTCTTGGCCATGTCATAGCCGACTTCGATAGCGGCCGCGATGCCTTCGGCGTTGGCACCGCCGTGGCTCTTGATGACAACGCCATTCAGGCCGAGGAACACGCCGCCGTTGACCCTGCTCGGGTCCATCTTCTCACGCAGCATATCAAAGGCGCTTTTGGCCAGGAGGTAGCCGATCTTGGCAAGCAGCGTGCGGGACATGGCCGCACGGAGGTACTCGCCGATCTGGCGCGCCGTGCCTTCAGCGGTCTTTAGCGCAATGTTTCCAGAAAAACCCTCGGTCACGACGACATCGACCGTACCCTTGCCGAGATCGTTGCCCTCGACAAAGCCGAAATACTCAAGCGAGTCGAGATTGGCTTCGCGAAGCAGGCGACCGGCCTCCTTGACCTCTTCCTGACCTTTGATCTCTTCGACACCGACGTTGAGCAGACCGATGGTCGGACGCTCGATATCGAAAAGTGCCCGCGCCATGGCGCCGCCCATGAGGGCGAAGTCCATCAGCTGCTGGGAATCGGCGCCAATCGTCGCGCCGACGTCGAGCACGATGCTTTCGCCCTTCAGCGTCGGCCAGATTGCCGCGATTGCCGGGCGCTCGATGTTGGCCATCGTGCGCAGACAGAATTTGGCCATCGCCATCAGGGCACCCGTGTTGCCAGCCGAAACGGCAACATCGGCTTCCCTAGTCTTGACGGCTTCGATCGAGCGCCACATGGTAGAGATGTAGCGGCCGCGGCGGAGCGCCTGGCTGGGCCTCTCGTCCATGCGAACAGCCAACTCGCAGTCATGGAAAACGGAGTTCTCTTTAAGCTTCGGATACCTGTTGAGAATCGGCTCGCATTGTTCCTTCAATCCGTACATCACGAAAGACATGTCCGGATGCCGTTCCAACGCCTTGGCGGCACCGGGGATGACAACCTGGGGACCAAAGTCGCCACCCATGAGGTCGATAGAGATTCTGATCACGCGTCCCTGATCCTTATTTTTCACCCTCAGGGGGTGAAATTTCGGCCAAAATACCGGTTTTCCCGTCGCTTACAACTGAATTGTGTCAAATAACCAACGGCTTTCAGTCCTTTTTCCAGTCCTTCAGCACTGCGAAGGCGGATGGCTTCTTATCGTTTTCGCCGGTGTCTTCTATATGACTTCCAAACTCAATGCCGTCCTTTCGGGGATAGGGATCGATGGCCAGGGCAGCGAATTCCGTGACGACTTCCCCGGCGTCGATCGTGTCACCGGAAAAGCTTTCCGGTAGATCAGGACCATCGGGATCGAGCACCATCTCGCCGGCATCGTTGGCCGGCCGGCGCGCGAGCTTGGAATTTTCCGGCACGAAAATCTGTTCGAACGTTTCGTCGATCGCAGCGGGGACGGGCTCCAGGGTGACCACGCAAGCCTGCACCAGCTTCGCCTGCACCCTGCCCTTGACACGGATGCCGTCTCGCTTCCAACGGGCGATCTCCAGATCGGCCCGGAAATCGTCCACGGACAGGACATTCCAGGTCTTCGCGAGCGCCTGCAGCTCTCGCTTGTCGGCTTCCAGATGCACCTCGACCGGATTGGCGGAGATGTGGCCAACCTTGACGAGATAGGAGAAAGGAACGCCGTCTGTCGAATTCTTCATTGTGATCTCCTCACGCGACGTTCGGAAGCGTTGCCGATCCCGTCGCAACAACGTCTTCCGATTGAGCCGAAAGATAGGCTTCCGCCGCAAACATCCAGTCCGCCAGCCCGCCCATGTCGACGGCATGGGCCGCTTTTGGGTGAACGTTCCGGCTGAGGGCAGCTGCCAGGGCGGTGGGATCGGATGTATCCATCGCGTTGGAGTATGCTTCCAAGCGGCCATAGAACATGCCAGCGAGCTTCTTCATACGTTTTGGAACGCTGTTGTCGCCTATGCCGAGTTCGCGGATCGAATGATCGATATCCTCGAAGAATGCATCGACGATCTCCTGGGCGATCTCCTGGCCGCTCGTCGCAGAAGCGCGCGTGCGACGGAAGAACAGGATCATCACGACCGACAGCATCTCGAACCGTCCCATGACGGTGTCCGGCACGTTCAGCCGCTCGTAGAAATCGGGCATGCGCGCAGCAGACGTCAACGCCTGATATTGCCGCTCGACGATCGCTTGATTGTTGTTTTTCTTGCCAAAGAGCCCGAAGATCATTGTTTTTTCCGGAAAGGCCATATTCTTCGCGCCAAGCTGCGTCAGGCCTTGTTGCATGATTTCGAAAGCTGGTTTACCGAAGCAGGCGCGAATTGCAATGCCGAAGGTGGCCGCTTTCGGGACAGCCCGCTATCAGTGCGTGTTGAGGCGGGTGGCTACGATCCGACCCCGGAAAGGCCACAAAGGTTTTGCATCAGCGATATTCGCAGGGCCAATGGCTGCTATCGATACCTTAAGGGAGTAGATGTCGTTGAAGAAACGGTATTTCAAGTCTGACAAGAAATTCCTCAGCAATGCCGCCATTGCCATCATGATTGCCTCCGCCGGATTGACCGGCTGCCAAACCGGTACGGTTCTGAACGGTGGCTACGTCGCCGACGAACAATCGCTGAACCTGGTTCCCGAGGGGTCGAGCCGCGAACAGGTTCTGCTTTCGCTTGGCACGCCATCCACCACGGCAACATTCGACGGCGAAGTCTTCTATTACATCTCGCAGCGACGCCAGCGCTCCGCAGCGTTCCAGAAGCTGAAGGTGGTCGATCAGAGCGTTCTTGCGATCTATTTCGACAAGGACGGCATCGTGACACGCCGCGCCAACTATACGCTCAAGGACGGCAGGGTCTTCGACACGATCAACCGCGTGACGCCGACAGGCGGCAAGGATCTCACCTTCCTTCAGCAGCTGCTCTCCGGCGGCAGCGCCGCGAATATGGCAAAGGGCCTCTTCGGAGGCGGCAGCGGCTCCCAGGCCTCGCCGCAGAACCCGGCCAGCCTGCGTTAACGAGCGCCATGTACAAAAAACCCGCCGGATCGCTCCGGCGGGTTTTTTTATATCAGTGCCGGACGATCAGGCCAGAATTGCGAGCAGCAACAGCGCGACGATGTTGGTGATCTTGATTGCCGGGTTGACGGCGGGGCCGGCCGTATCCTTATAGGGATCGCCGACGGTATCGCCTGTCACCGACGCCTTGTGCGCTTCGGAACCCTTCATGTGGCGAACGCCGTCCTTATCGACGAAACCGTCTTCGAAGGACTTCTTGGCATTGTCCCACGCGCCACCGCCCGACGTCATCGAGATTGCGACGAAGAGGCCGTTGATGATAACCCCGAGAAGCGATGCGCCCAGTGCCGCAAATGCGGACGCCTTCGAGCCTGAGATCAGCAAGACGCCGAAATAGACGACGATCGGTGCCAGCACCGGTAGAAGCGACGGGATGATCATTTCGCGGATCGCCGCCTTCGTCAGCAGGTCGACGGCCCTGCCGTAATCCGGCTTTTCCGTACCCTGCATGATGCCGGGCTTTTCCTTGAACTGGCGGCGAACCTCCTCGACGATCGCACCGGCCGCACGGCCGACGGCGGTCATCGCGATGCCTCCGAACAGATAGGGAATCAGGCCGCCGAACAGCAGACCGGCAACGACATAAGGATTGGAAAGATCGAAAGAGATCGGGCCAACGTCCGCGAAGTACGGATATTTGTCGCCATTCGCAGCGAAGTACTTGAGATCGTACGAATAGGCGGCAAAGAGCACGAGAGCGCCGAGGCCGGCCGAACCGATGGCATATCCCTTCGTCACGGCCTTGGTGGTATTGCCAACGGCATCGAGCGCGTCCGTCGATTTGCGAACTTCCGGCGGAAGATGCGCCATTTCGGCAATTCCTCCGGCATTGTCCGTCACGGGTCCGAAAGCATCGAGCGCGACGATCATGCCGGCAATCCCGAGCATTGCCGTCACCGCAATACCGGTCCCGAAGAGGCCGCCAAGCTGGTAGGTGGCGAGAATGCCGCCAACGATGACGATTGCAGGCAATGCGGTCGATTCCAGCGACACTGCGAGGCCCTGGATGACGTTCGTGCCGTGACCGGTGACTGACGCCTGGGCGATCGAATTGACGGGCCGCTTGTTGGTGCCGGTATAATATTCGGTGATGACCACGATCAGCGCCGTGACGACGAGACCCACCAACCCGCACAGGAAGAGGTGCATGCCGGTGATATCTGCACCGCCAACAGAGCCTATGGAGCCCCAGCCGATCGTCAGCGAGGTTGCTGCGCCCAGCCCGATAATCGAAAGAAGGCCGGTCACGATGAGGCCCTTATAGAGCGCGCCCATGATCGAACCGTTGCTGCCGAGCTTGACGAAGAAGGTGCCTATGATCGAGGTGATGATGCAGGCGCCGCAGATGGCAAGCGGGTAGAGCATTGCCGATTCCAGGATCGGTGTTCCGGCAAAGAAGATCGAGGCCAGAACCATGGTCGCGACCACGGAGACTGCGTAGGTTTCGAAGAGGTCCGCAGCCATGCCAGCGCAATCGCCGACATTGTCGCCAACGTTGTCAGCGATAGTCGCCGGGTTGCGCGGGTCGTCTTCGGGAATGCCGGCTTCGACCTTGCCGACGAGGTCGCCGCCGACGTCCGCGCCCTTGGTGAAGATGCCGCCGCCGAGACGGGCGAAGATCGATATCAGGGATGCACCGAAGCCAAGCGCGACCAGTGAATCGATCACCTCGCGCGACCCGGCTTCATGGCCGAGGACGACCGTCAGCACGTAGTAGTAGATCGAAACACCAAGAAGAGCCAACCCGGCCACCAGCATGCCGGTGATCGCGCCGGATTTGAACGCAATGTCGAGTCCGGCGGAAAGGCTTTGCGATGCAGCCTGCGCTGTCCGGACATTGGCGCGGACGGAAACATGCATGCCGATAAAGCCGGCGGCGCCGGATAGTATCGCGCCGATCAGAAAGCCTATTGCAGCGGTGCCGGAGAGTAGCAGCCAGGCTGCAACGAAAACAACGATACCAACGATGGCAATGGTCTTGTATTGGCGCGTCAGATAAGCCTGTGCGCCTTCGCGGATATAGCCCGCAATTTCCTGCATTCGGCTATTTCCCTGATCGGCGGCCAGCACCGACCTGGTTGCCCAGATGGCATAGACCACCGAGAGCAGACCGCATGCAATTACGCATAAAAGAATGGTCATTTCGCTCTTTCCTCCAAAAGAGCCGGAGCTCACTCCCTCTCCGGCTGCGAACACGTCGACTCGATTTCCTCCCTCAGAAATGCGGCAACGTCGGGCGGAGATTGCGTGGAGGAAAACAGGACGTCAAGCCCGCAAGGGCTGAAAACCCTTACGGAGCAACGGGAAAGGAGGAAACGCTAAAATGGGGAGCGGTCAGCCGACGACGTGCAGCACGCTATTTCTTGGCTTCGCCGCGAACCTGCTTGGCAATGCGGTCAAGGACCGCGTTCACAAGCTTGGGCTCGTCATCGCTGAAGAAAGCCTGTGCGATCTCGACATACTCCGTGACGATGACGGCGACCGGAACATCCTTGCGCTCGATAAGTTCGAAAACGCCGGCCCGCAGGATGGCGCGAACAGTGCTGTCGAGGCGCGACAGCGCCCAATCATCCTGCAGCGCGGCGGCGATCAGCGGATCGAGGCGCGTCTGTTCCCGCACGACACCCGACACGATTGACCGGAACCAAGAGGCGTCGGCCTTGAGGTAGGTCTCGCCGTCGATTTCCTGCCCGAGGCGGTGCGCTTCGTACTCCGCGACGATCTCAAGTACGCCCGTGCCGCCGATATCCATCTGATAGAGCGCCTGAACCGCAGCAAGGCGCGCCGCGCCACGCTGGTTCGCTGTCTTGACCGGACGCTCCGAGTTTTCGTTGCTCATTCGTTATGCACCCAGTTTCTTCTTCAGCTCGATCATCGTGAGAGCTGCGCGGGCAGCAAATCCGCCCTTGTCCTTGTCGGAGCGGCGTACGCGCGCCCAAGCCTGTTCGTCGTTTTCGACAGTAAGAATCCCGTTTCCTATAGCGAGAGATTCGCTGACCGCGAGGTCCATCAATGCACGCGAGGATTCATTCGAAACGATGTCGAAATGATAGGTCTCCCCGCGGATCACCATGCCAAGAGCCACATAGCCATCGTAGTTCGTGCCGTCATTATCCGCTCCGTCGAGCGCCATGGCAATCGCCGCCGGAATCTCGAGCGCGCCTGGAACGGTCACGACGTCGTAGGTCGCTCCTGCTTCCTTCAAGGCAAACGTCGTACCTTCAAGAAGGGCATCAGCCATGTCGTCGTAGAAGCGAGCTTCGACGATCAGAATATGGGGAGCGGTTTCTCGCGCCATGCTTCACCTTCATTTCTTAGAGGACTGCCACGCGGCAGGCCGCGGTCAAAACATGCCTTTGGTCGAATGGCAAGCAAATTCGGCTCATGGCTGAAGTGCAAAATCGGAAATCTTGTCAGGCGACGCCCGGTATGGGCCGAAGGGCCGACCATATGCTTGTTTCGTCGCACTGGAAATGCCGACGCGGCAGATCCGCGCCTCGCCAAGACAATGGCGCCGGTGTTTCGCGCGACGGGTTGTATTTTCTGACTGGATAGGGCCTCCTGCTCGCACACAGCAGGAGGTAGCGATGTCCGGCCCAAAGTCCCCCATTGTCAATATTGCCGATCTGAAGCTCGATCGTTCGATACAGGGAGAGCTATATGAAAGCAACGACGTGTCGTTCGGGTCGCTTATCGGCCTGGCAGGGCTCGGCATCAGTTACAACGAGGTTCCGCCAGGCAAGTCGAGCTGTCCATTTCACAACCACCATGTCGAAGACGAATTGTTCTTCATCATCGAGGGAAACGGTGAATACCGCTTCGGCCAGGAACGGTATTCAATCAGGAAGGGCGACACGCTCGCAGCGCCAGCCGGCGGCCCGGAGACGGCGCACCAGATCATCAATACCGGATCAACGACCCTCATCTATCTCGGCATTTCGACCAGTGCGAAAACCGAGATCGTAGAATACCCGGACTCCGGAAAATTCCTTGCAAAAACCAGGCGCGACGACGCCAGCCGCTTCCGTTTCATGGGGCGTGAAACGGGCAATCTCGACTATTGGGACGGCGAACCCGGTGCGTAGGGAGCGTTTCATGGCAACTATTCCCATCATCGAGACGGAGCGGCTGACGCTGCGGCCGCATACCGTTGAAGACTTCGAAGACTATCAAGCCTTGTGGAGCGACGAGGCCGTCGTACGCTTCATCAGCGGCGTTCCTTCAACACGCGAACAGGCCTGGGCTCGTCTGTTGCGCGCAGCCGGGATGTGGCACCATTTGGGATTTGGCTTTCTGGCGATCGAGGACAAGCAGAGCGGGCGCTTTGTCGGGGAAGCGGGTTTCCTCGACGTCAAACGAGACATGAAGCCGATCACGACGGAGGGAACCCTGGAGGCCGGCTGGGCTCTGCTTCCGGGTGCCCAGCGCCGCGGCTATGCGACAGAAGCATTGCAGGCGCTCATCACTTGGGCGGAGGAACACTTTCCGTCAAAGCCTATCACTTGCATCATCGACCCCGACAACGCAGCCTCGTTGCGCGTCGCGGAAAAGCTCGGCTTCCGGGAGGCCGGACGGGCCGACTATCACGGCGAGGTCATTCTGCTTTCGCGGTCGGAAATTCCGCCAGCCTAGCGGCATAGCGGGCCATCGTATCCACTTCGAAATTCACGAAATCGCCGGCCCTGCGCGCGCCCCAGGTCGTCACCTCGAGCGTATGACGGATCAAAAGCACATCAAAATCAGTGCCTTCGACGGCATTGACCGTCAGCGACGTGCCATCAAGCGCAATCGATCCCTTAGGCGCCACGAACTTGGCCAGGTGGTCCGGTGCCCGCAGGCGAAAACGCGTGGCGTCCCCCTCTTCCGTGACCGACAGAATTTCGGCTTTGCCGTCAACGTGCCCGGAGACGATGTGGCCCCCCAGTTCGTCTCCGATCTTCAGCGAGCGCTCCAGATTGACGCGGCTGCCTTCTTTCCAGGTCGCGATCGTCGTCAGCCGCAGTGCTTCCTCCCACGCTTCGACTTCGAACCAGCGGCCGTTGCTTCCTTCGCCGGGGAGGCCGGTAACGGTCAGGCAGATGCCGGAATGAGAGATCGAGGCGCCCATGTCGATCGTCGCCGGATCGTAGCTTGTGGCAACGCGAAGCTTGATGCCCTCTTTCAAAGGCGAAACGGATTCGATGGTGCCGACATCAGTGACAATTCCTGTAAACATCAAACGTCTCTTTCGTATTCGTCCAGGCGGTCGTCGCCGACAATGAAGGTGCCCATATGGATAAAGCCGGATGGGATATCGGTTCTATCCAGCGGCGTTTCAATACCGCCGTCTCCAATGATGCCCGGCCCCTGGTAGAGCAGGATGCGATCGACATAGCCGCCGTCGAGGAAGAGCCGCGCTGTTTTCGCCCCGCCCTCGACGAGCAATGACGAGATCCCCCGCGAGGCAAGAGCGGGAAGAAGCTCGTCCGGACGATAGGGATTGCATTGCACGACTTCAACGCCAGCTGCATCAAGCGCGGCCCGGCGTGCGAGGAATTCAGCGTCGTCGCTGTTGTCGAAGTGGGGCGGCTCGGCTGCGACGACCATGACCGGGACGTCCCTGGCCGTCTCGACAAGCCTGCTGCTCAGCGGCAGAGACAGCTTTTCATCGAGCACGATGCGGATGGGTGACTGCCCCTCCAGCCCTAGCGAGCGGACGGTCAACAGCGGATCGTCCGCAATCGCCGTACCGATACCCACGAGGATCGCATCGGTTTGCGCCCGAAGCTTCATCACCTCAGCGCGCGCTGCAGGGCCGGTAATGGCAATCTGGCCCTCGCCCCTCCTGCCGATCATTCCGTCGGCAGAAACTGCAAGCTTGAGAATCACATAGGGGCGATGCTTCGTCTGACGCATGAGATAGGCGGCGAGCGAACGCTTGCCCTCTTTCTCCAGGATGCCTGCATCGACCTCGATACCAGCGTCACGCAGCATGGCGATGCCCCTGCCCGAAACCCGCGCATCCGGATCCGTGACGCTTATGACAACGCGGCCGACGCCATAGGCGATCAGCGCTTCGGCGCAAGGTGGCGTCTTGCCATGATGCGAGCACGGTTCCAGCGTCACGTATGCGGTGGCGCCGCGTGCCAAGTCTCCGGCTTCCGCCAATGCCTGCGGTTCGGCATGCGGGCGGCCGCCGATCGCGGTCACGCCACGGCCAACGATCTCGCCCTCGCGGACGATGATGCAGCCGACCGACGGGTTGGTCGATGTTTGGCCAAGATGAAGGAGACCCAGCCGGATCGCCTCCTGCATGAAATGCGCGTCGTCCGGCGAAGCGCTCATCGGCTATATGTCCAGGGGGTCGCGGGCGATCTTGGCGTTGATCTCGGAGATGACCTTCTCGAAATCCTCGGCATGAGAGAAGTCGCGATAGACCGACGCATAACGCACGAAACCAACGTCATCGAGGCTCTTCAGGGCTTCCAGCACCTGAAGACCGATCTGTTCGGAGCTGATCTCCACCTCGCCGGAGCTTTCCAGCCGTCGGACGATGCCGGAGACAGCACGTTCGATGCGGTCCCGGTCGACCGGACGCTTGCGCAGTGCGATCTCGAAGGAGCGAACCAGCTTGTCGCGGTCGAAAGGCACCTTGCGGCCCGTCTTCTTCGACACCATGAGTTCGCGCAATTGCACGCGTTCAAAGGTGGTGAACCGGCCGCCGCAATCAGGACAGATACGCCTGCGGCGGATGGACGTATTGTCCTCCGCCGGGCGTGAATCCTTGACCTGTGTGTCTTCCGATCCGCAAAATGGGCAGCGCATGCGCTATCCTTAGCCGATGTAGTCGTACATTGGGAAGCGGCCGGTGAGGTTCATCACCTTGCCGCGTACGGCCGCTTCGACGGCGTCATTGCCTTCGTCGGAGTTGGCAACCTTCAGGCCGTCGAGAACCTCGACGATCAGATTGCCGATTTCCCTGAATTCCGCTTCCTTGAAGCCACGCGTCGTGCCGGCCGGTGCGCCAAGGCGAACACCCGAGGTGACAAAAGGCTTTTCGGGATCGAAGGGTATGCCGTTCTTGTTGCAGGTAATGTAGGCGCGGCCAAGCGCCGCTTCGGCGCGCTTGCCTGTTGCGTTCTTCTTGCGAAGGTCAACGAGCATCAAATGGTTGTCGGTGCCGCCGGAAACGACGTCGAGGCCGCCTGCGATCAACGTTTCGGCAAGCGCCTTGGCGTTCTTGACGATCTGCGCGGCATAGTCCTTGAACTCTGGCTGCAGCGCTTCGCCGAAGGCAACGGCCTTTGCAGCAATGATGTGCATCAGCGGACCGCCCTGGAGCCCCGGGAAGACGGCCGAATTGAACTTCTTCGCCAGACCCTCGTCGTTCGTGAGGATCACGCCACCGCGCGGACCACGTAGCGACTTGTGGGTCGTGGTCGTGGCGACGTGGCAATGCGGGAACGGCGAAGGATGCTGGCCACCGGCAACGAGGCCGGCAATGTGAGCCATGTCGACCATGAGGTAGGCGCCAACGGAGTCGGCGATCTCGCGGAAACGCTTCCAATCCCAAATGCGGGAATAAGCTGTGCCGCCGGCGATGATGAGCTTCGGCTTGGTTTCCTCGGCCTTGCGGGCAACTTCGTCCATGTCGAGCAGGTTGTCGCCTTCGCGGACGCCATAGGAGACGACGTTGAACCACTTGCCGGACATGTTGACCGGCGAACCGTGCGTCAGGTGACCACCCGAATTGAGATCGAGGCCCATGAAGGTATCGCCCGGCTGCAGCAACGCCAGGAATACGGCCTGGTTCATTTGGCTGCCGGAATTCGGCTGAACGTTGGCAAAATTGACGCCGAAGAGCTTCTTGGCGCGGTCGATGGCAAGTTCTTCCGCGATATCGACGAACTGGCAGCCGCCATAATAGCGCTTGCCCGGATAGCCCTCGGCATACTTGTTCGTCATGATGGAGCCCTGGGCTTCCAGCACCGCTCGGGAAACGATATTCTCCGAGGCAATGAGTTCGATCTCATGCCGCTGGCGGCCGAGCTCCTTTTCGATCGCGCCGAAGATATCCGGATCGGTATCGGCAAGCGAGCGATTGAAGAAGGTCTGAGTGGAAGCATTTGTCATGGGCGGGCTCCTCAACTTGAATGCGCGAAGCTTTAGCCTTCCGCCTTGCCGAGAGCAATACGAAGAACGACATTTGCTAGGCAATCTACGCGCAACAAAAAACCGCGCCCGGAAAGGCGCGGCTTCGAATACAAATCGCTGAGCAGTTTGCCTTGGCCTTACTGAACCGGCTGTTCCGTGCCAGCGGTCGTATCGAGCGCCAGCTCGGCGTTGCCGTCCATCTGGTAGATGTCGTCGCGAAACTGCACCACGCCGTCAGGCATGCCCCAGGCAGAGATATAGACGAAGTAAACCGGAACTTCCTCAGCAAGTTTGATCGGCGTGTTGACGCGGGTGGTGATGACCTGCTCCATCTGCTGGCGCGACCAGGGTGGAGTGTCGCGCAGCAACCAGTTCGTCAGATCGCGGACGTTCTGAACGCGGACACACCCCGACGATTCGAAGCGCATCAGCTTGTTGAAAAGGCCCTGCTGCGGCGTGTCGTGCATGTACTCGCCGTTCTTGTTGTAGAAATTGATCTTCGTCGACGCCATGGCGTTGATCTTGCCCGGGTCCTGCCGGAACATCAGGTTGGGAGCCTTCTCGGCGTTCCAGTCGATCGTTTCCGGGGCAACCTCGTTGCCCTTGCCGTCGAGAAGGCGAATGGCGTTCCTCTCCAGATAGGTCGGGTCCTTGCGCATCAGCGGCACGATGTCCTTCTCGACGATCGAGCGCGGCGCGGTCCAGTAAGGATTGAGGATAACCTCGTAGATCTTCGAGTTGACGAGATGCGTGGGGCGGCTGAGACGACCAACGACCGCCGCATGGCGCGTCGCCACGCTGCCGTCTTCGACGGCCTCGACATAGGCAGCCGGAATGTTGACCATGACGTGGCGGCGACCGAGCTCGGCCGGGAAGGTCTGTAGCCGGATGAAATTGGTGTTCAGCTGCTGAAGGCGCACGTCAGCCGGAATGTTCATCGCCTTCAGCGTGAACTCGCCGATAACGCCATCGGCCGGAAGACCGTGGCGAGCCTGGAAGCGCTTCACGGCACCATCGACATATGAGTCGAACGCCGAGGACATGCCAGCTTCACGCGGCAGGTCGCCCGTGATGGCAAGGCGCTGCCGAAGAGCCTGTACGGACTGGTCGGTGACGCCGATCTGAAGACGCTGCTCGCCCGGATTGACCTGAGGCCAGCCGCCGGCTGAAGCAATCTGCTGATATTGGGAAATGGCCTGCTGAATGCTGCCGACCGACTGCGGTCCGAGGATCGGCGTGTTGGAAACGATGGCAGTCGCCGTTCTGGAAGCAGCCTTCGCGTCGAACTGATCGTCCCAATCGCCGCGCTCCGGCGCATTGATCAACGAATCGATCGCTGTCTGCGCCAAGGCAGGTGCTGCAACAGCTCCCGCACCGATCATTGCCGCTGAGGCTAGAAACGCCCGGCGAGAGAGAACTTCAGTTCCGTTTTTTTTCGACATCATCCCAACCACTATATTGCCGCTGCTTGAGAGACCGGCGGCATTTGCTCTATCCCTGCGAGAACGCAGATCCCTATCACCCGTTGCCGGCACGTCACAAAATTCCGCTGCCGGCGATCACACGATTGCGAGCGGGAAGCGCGAGGTTCTCGGACCTCTGATTTGGGAAGCCCCAGTTGCCGTGCATTTCCGCTGACATGCTAATATGGCCAATTCGTGTCGCAAGTGCAGAACTCAACCGTCGATAGCGGGCAGCGTTGCACCAACCGTGCGGGTTAATAGCGGCTAAAAAACGGCTTGAAAACAGCAGATTGCGGTTGCCTGCCATGCGTTGCAGAGATGACACGCGGAACCCCGACGGCAAAACCGGACGCGCAGGGAACGCATCCGGTTTTCTTTGACCTTGGAGGGGTCGTATTCCTTAGAGACGGTACAGGATCTGATCGTTCCAGAAGCGGTCGAGACGGGTCAGCAGCTTGTTCATCTGCGTGAATTCGTCCGTGCCGATGCCGCCGACCTTGTCGATCGAGCCGATGTGACGCTCATAGAGCTTGCCGACGGTCTCAGCGATGTCCTGGCCGGTTTCGGTCAGGCTGATGCGGACCGAACGACGGTCGATGCGCGAGCGCTGATGGTTGATGAAGCCGAGGTCGACGAGCTTCTTGACGTTGTAGGACACATTCGAGCCCAGGTAGTAACCGCGTGAGCGAAGTTCGCCGGCGGTCAGCTCCGAGTTGCCGATGTTGAAAAGTAGGAGAGCCTGCACGGCGTTGACGTCGCTGCGACCCTGACGGTCGAACTCGTCCTTGATGACGTCGAGGAGACGGCGGTGAAGACGTTCAACAAGATGAAGGGATTCCATGTAAAGGTCACGGATGCCCTGCTCCTGCTGGTCACGGAAGTTCGATACCGCCTGCGGCTTGATTTTCGTGTTCATGATGACTGCCTCACTGTTTGTTTGGCGGTGTTGGTTTTCTTCCCGCCTTGAGACAGACCCTATCGAATACAAATAAAATTCTACTTAAACTGCAGGCTTAACAGTGCCTTACCGAAAACCCATCGTTGTATCAGGGTAAATCAACGCTTACCTGCTGCCGGCGCCTGCGTTTCTCCTGCCAGAGGATAACGCGAAATATGCAATATAAAACAGCGACAAGAATGTGCAGCAGGATGATCAGACGGTTGGCGCCGAAAGTCTCCGGCAGGAGGCCGTACATGATGATCTGGCCGCCAGCCGCGAGCACCCAGATCACCGGCCCCCAAGACACGATCAGCCATAGACCGAGGGCCGCGACAGGAAAGACGACAGCCAGGCATGTGCTTGCCACCTTCCACGGCAGGCTCAGAAGATCGAAGCGGCCAGCGCCGACCAGCGAATAGCCGACGAGCATCGCCCAATACTGCAGCCCGAACCAGAAGCAGGAGACCGCAACCAGCCGCAGGAAAAGGATAAAGAGAACGCTTGCCAGCGTGCTTTTCGGTATCGTCGGAGAATCAGCGTCCATGCTTCAGACAATAGGGTTGCGGGTGCGTCTTCGCCAGCGGTTCGTCCATTGCGGCCAATCGTCCGGTTTCGATTTTGCGGGCAGCATGATAATGAGCACACCGACAATTGGACCGACCGAAAGCTAGAACGATCATGCAGGACAAGACGCACCTCGTGGATGAAATCACCGGCCACCGCCGCATGCGCCGCAACCGCAAAGCCGAATGGACCCGCCGGCTGGTACAGGAAAACCGTGTGACGGTGGACGATCTCATCTGGCCGGTCTTCGTCGTGCCGGGTTCCGGTATCGTCGAACCTATCGCGGCCATGCCGGGCGTCAACCGCATGAGCGTCGACATGCTGGTCGAGGCCACAAAAGAGGCCGCCGATCTCGGCATCCCGGCGATCGCGACCTTTCCGAATATCGAAATGGCGCTGCGCGACGAAACCGGCTCCAATAGTCTTGAGGCAAACAATCTGATCAATCAGGCGACGGCCGCCATCAAGAGGGCAGTCCCCGATATCGGCATCATCACGGATGTGGCGCTTGATCCGTTCACCAGTCACGGTCACGACGGCATTTTGAGGAACGGCACGATCGTCAACGACGAAACCGTCGAACAGGTCTGTCGAGCGGCAGTCATTCAGGCCGATGCAGGCTCCGATATCATTGCCCCCTCCGAAATGATGGATGGTCGGATCGGTGCAATCCGCCGGGCGCTGGACGCCGCTGGCCATCAGGATGTCGGCATCATGAGCTACGCCACCAAGTTCGCTTCGGCGTTCTATGGGCCGTATCGGGAAGCGATCTCCACCGGGGGCCTGCTGAAGGGCGACAAGAAGACCTACTATATAGATCCGGCCAACGGCACCGAAGCGATCAGGGATGCGGCGCTCGACGTCGAGGAAGGCGCCGACATGCTCATGGTCAAGCCCGGCCTGCCCTATATCGACATCTGCTGGCGCATGAAGGAAGCATTCGGGTTGCCGACCTTCGCCTACCAGGTTTCGGGCGAATATTCGCAGATCAAGGCAGCCGCAATGAACGGCTGGATTGACGGCGAACGGGCCATGCTGGAAACGCTGCTGGCGTTCAAGCGCGCCGGATGCGACGGCGTTCTGACTTATTTCGCTGTCGAGGTTGCCAGATTGCTGGCGAAACGCTGATCGTTGCCCGGCAATATTGTATTTAAGAGCAGCGATACCATATTTGCGGCATCGCTTCTCGAAAGGAGACCGCAAATATGACGCTCAACCCGAACCCGCTCTATGCCGCCCCGGACGACTGGCGCGCCTATAGCGGCACGCTGAGCCGTCGCGTCTTTGCGTTCGTTCTCGACTACGTCATCATTCTGCTGCTCTGCATCCCGGCGGCCGTCGTGCTGTTCTTTTTGTCGATCGTCACGCTGGGGCTCGGTTTCTTCCTTTACCCTGCACTCTTCGTAATCGTCGCCGGCCTTTATTTCGGGTTCACGGTGGGTAGTTCCAGCCAGGCTTCGCTCGGAATGCGAGCCATGGGTATCGCGATCGCGCGCGTCGATGGGCAACGCATGGATTTCCTGCTTGCGATCGTACATCTCGCCCTGTTCTGGATCCTGAACTCGGTTCTGACCCCGCTGATTCTGCTTGTCGGACTGTTCACCGAGCGCAGCCGCCTCCTTCACGATTTTCTCGTCGGCACCGTCACGGTCCGTACAGCCTGACGATCCTCGCAACGCGCTGAAATATGTTGCTTCTCCGGCCTTTGCCGGAGAAAGCCGTGGCCCATATCCAAAAGTATAGCTGTTCAACAGGCGCGGACATCCGCCGCGCTGTTGACGTTTTCTTTTCTTAAGTCATGCTGTTCTTATATGCATCGAACCAAGGGAAATCTCTGCAGCAGATGAACACGCAGACAACGCCATCACCGCAGTTTTATCTGACGGCTCCGGCTGCCTGCCCCTATCTGGCCCACGAGATGGAACGCAAAGTCTTCACGCATCTCGTTGGCCCGCGCGCGGCCGAAATGAATGACATCCTGACGCAGGGTGGCTTCCGTCGTTCGCAGAATATTGTCTACCGGCCGGCCTGCGAAGCCTGTCGTGCCTGCATTTCCGTTCGCATCCTCGCGCAGGAGTTCGAGCCGACGAAATCGATGAAGCGAGTGCTGGCATCCAATGCCGATATCATCGCGACGGAGTTTCCGGCCCAGCCCTCCAGCGAACAGTATTCGCTGTTTCGCCGCTACCTGGACTACCGGCATCAGCAAGGCGGCATGTCGGACATGACGGTGCTCGACTACGCGATCATGGTCGAGGACACCCACGTCAATACCAAGATCATAGAATACCGGCGTCGCGAGGAAGGTTCCGGCCTCGAGTCCCGGCCGAGCGGGGAACTGGTTGCGGCTGCGCTCACCGACACCATGAGTGACGGCCTCTCAATGGTCTATTCCTATTTCAATCCTGAGCTCGAACGGCGCTCGCTCGGCACCTTCATGATCCTGGACCACATCCGGCGCGCCAAGGCGCTCGGCCTGCCGCACGTATATCTCGGCTATTGGGTTCAAGGCTCGCGGAAAATGGACTACAAGACACGCTTCCAGCCGCAGGAGCATCTGACGCCGCGTGGCTGGGAGCGTTTCGATCCCTCCAGTCTGCCCGAAAGTACCCACGACTAAATGTCCCTCCCCGCTCTTTCCGACCATCGGAAGGGCCTGCTGCTGACGGCGATCGGCGGCCTTGCGCTCTCCATGGACATCCCCCTCGTCCGCCTCGCACATGGTGACATGTGGTCAATCCTCGGCACACGCAGCATCACAACCGTTGTCGTGACGCTGCTCGTCGTTTGCGCGATACGCTATGGACGAGGAGCTTGGCCCGTCCTGGTGCCCGGTCGCCATGGCATTGCCGCGGGGTTGCTCTACGGGCTTTCAACGTTGACGTTTCTGCTGGCGGTCTTTCACACGGCGACGGCAAATGTCGTGTTCATCGTCGCGTTCAATCCGATGTTCGGCGCCCTCCTGTCATGGGTATTCCTGAAGGAGCGGCCGGCTATCGCCACCATAGCGACCATGATGGTCATGGTTTTCGGTGTCAGTCTGATCGTTTACGACGGATTGGCCGGCGGTCATGTGTTCGGCGATGCGATGGCGCTGCTCAGCGCCTTTATCCTTGCTTCGGCCATCACCATCGGTCGTGCGTCGCGGAAGGATATGGGCTTCGTGCCGCTGCTGGCCGCCGCCATTCCTGCGGCTCTCGGTTTCGCAATCGTCATGCCGACCGGCCTTTCGATCGAGAACCCTGCCTGGATCGTCTTCAACGGCGCGATCCTGATGCCCGTGGCATTCTGGTGCCTCGCCACCGGGCCGCGCTACCTGTCTGCCCCTGAAGTAGGAATGTTCTACCTGCTCGAAACAATTCTGGCGCCGATATGGATGTGGATGATCTTCGCGGAGATGCCACCGACGATGACGCTGATCGGCGGCGCTATTCTCGTATGCGCGATTATGGCGCACTCGCTTTGGATGGTGCGGCGGAAGCCTGCGCAACAAGCTCTTGCACATTGACCATCCGCATCGCGTCCAACTCGCGTTCAAGACCGTGCATCACGTGAACCCAGCCCTGGCGGGTCTGCTCCTCGAATTGCGCCCACTCAGCGCACATTTCGTGTGAGAGCGTCAGCCGCGTTCCTTCTGCCAGCGGTTCGATTTCGATCTGGATACGATCGGCATTGTGATCGTGCTCCGCCACGGAGAAGCAGAAAACCATCCGCCGCGGCCGGCGCAACTCCAGAAATACGCCGTAGTGAACCGCATCACCGGTGGGCCGCCGGTCGATGACGAGAAAATGACCGCCGACGCGCGGCTCGATATCGGCGCGGATAACCCGGCCATCATCTGTCGCGAAGAGGAACCGCTTGGCGATCTCAGGATTAAGCCACGCGTCATAAACTGCAGAGGGCGACGCTGTGTAAGTATGCGATACTGTCAACGTAATGGTATTGCAGGCACCCATCAACATTCCTCCGTGATCGGACGTGCCGGCTTTGCCAGCCGCACATACGATCATTCCGACCGCCCGCGGAATGATGTTGTCCATGTTGTGATTACAGGACAAACTTAGAGGAATTGCCCCGCTCGCCAAGAGCGGAGCGCTGATATATTTCAGCCGGCAAACTTGCCGCTGCGAGGGAAGCCTTTCGGAACGGAGCGACCGGCAGAGGCGCGATCAGCCAGCCATTCGGCGAGCTCATCCTTGCTCTTCGTGAAGGTGCGGCCGGCGCTGTCTTCCCAGACGAGCCCATCGGCGATCGCAAAGCAGCGTACATCCGATATGCCGCCATCCTTGTATCGCTGCAGCCGCACACCCTTGCCCCTCGACATCTCCGGCACCTGATCGAGGGGAAATACAAGCAGCTTGCGATTTTCGCCGACAACCGCGACATGATCGCCGCTGACCGGAACGATGAGCTTTGTTTCGTCGGGCATCGACACGTTCATGATCTGCTTGCCCTTTCGGGTGTTGGCAACCATGTCGGCTTCGACCACGACGAAGCCGTTGCCGCCCGTCGAGACGATCATCTGCTTGCGCTGGGGATCGTGGACAAAGGCGGTCAGGACGTCCTGGTCGTTGTCCATGTCGATCATGATGCGCAGCGGTTCGCCATGGCCACGGCCACCCGGAAGCTTGTCGCCACCGAGCGTAAACGCCTTGCCGCCCGTCGTGACGATCAGGATCTTGTCAGTCGTCTGCGCCGGGAAGGCGATCCTCAGTCCGTCGCCCTCCTTGAAGGTAAGGGTCGCTGTGTCGGAGATGTGTCCCTTAAGTGCGCGGATCCATCCCTTTTCAGAGACGACGATGGTGATCGGCTCCTTCTCGATCATCGCCTGCTGGATCGCCTCTTCGTCGGCGTCCGGGGCCTCGGCAAACTGGGTGCGCCGGCGGCCGAGCTCGGTTGCCTTCGCAAACTTCTTCTTCACTTCGCCTATTTCCCAGGCGACCGTCTGCCACTGCTTTTCCTCGGACGCGAGGAGAGCTTCGATCTCGCCCTTCTCGTTGGTCAGCGCGTCGAACTCGGTGCGGATCTCGAACTCTTCCAGCTTGCGCAACGAGCGCAGCCGCATGTTCAGGATCGCTTCCACCTGATTGTCGGTCAGCCCCCAGCGGGCGACCATCACGGGCTTCGGCTCATCCTCCTCGCGAATGATCCGGATCACCTCATCGATGTTGAGGTAGGCAATGAGCAAGCCGCCGAGGATTTCGAGGCGCCGGTCGATCGCCGCAAGGCGGAAGCGCGAGCGTCGCTGAAGCACCTCGCGGCGGTGATCCAGCCATTCCTTGAGGACTTCGTTCAGCGCCATGACGCGCGGAATGCGGCCCATGGAGAGCACGTTCATGTTCAACGGGAAGCGGCTTTCGAGCTCCGTCAGCTTGAACATCGATTCCATCAGGATCGTCGGATCGACCGTGCGGTTTTTGGGAACCAGCACAACGCGGACGTCTTCCGCCGACTCATCGCGGATGTCTTCCAGCAGCGGCAACTTGCGTGCGATCAACAGCTCGGCGATCTTTTCGATCAGCCGTGACTTCTGAACCTGGAACGGAATTTCGGTGACGATGATCTGATAGCCACCGCGACCCAGATCTTCGATCTGCCACTTCGCACGGACACGGAAGCCGCCGCGGCCGGTCTTGTAGGCCTCGACGATGCTCTCGCGGTCATCGATAATGATGCCGCCGGTTGGAAAGTCAGGACCGGGAATGAACTCGACAAGCTTCTCGACGGTCGCGTCGGGATGCTTGATCAGGTGCAATGCGGCGTCGCAGAGTTCATGTGCATTGTGCGAAGGGATCGAAGTCGCCATGCCGACGGCAATGCCCGAGGAGCCGTTTGCCAAGAGGTTCGGGAACGCGCCCGGCAGAACAGTCGGTTCCTCATCTTCCTCGTTGTAGGTCAGCCGGAAATCGACGGCATCCTGCTCGATACCCTCGAGGAGCAGCGACGCCACTTCCGTCATCCGCGCTTCGGTGTATCGATAGGCGGCGGCACTATCGCCGTCGATGTTGCCGAAGTTGCCCTGCCCGTCGACAACGGGATAGCGCTGCGAGAAATCCTGCGCGAGGCGGACCAGCGCATCGTAGACCGATTGGTCGCCATGCGGATGGAACTTACCGATGACGTCGCCGACGATGCGGGCGCACTTCTTGAAGGACGAATTCGAGCGAATTCCCATCTCGCTCATCGCATGGATGATGCGGCGGTGGACGGGCTTCAGGCCATCACGAACGTCAGGCAAGGCGCGGTGCATGATGGTCGACAGCGCATAGGCAAGATATCGCTCCTCGAGCGCTGCCTTGAGGTCGACCGGCAAAATGCTGTCATCGTCTCCGCCCGAGGGCGGCAAAATCTCTTGTCCCATACGTCTTGACTAGCCGAGATGCCGGTTCCGAGCAAGGAATCCGGGCACTGCGGCTGTGGATGACGTCTTCCAACGTCAAGAAAACAACGCG
Organism: Rhizobium sp. Root1203; assembly: GCF_001424945.1. Taxonomy (GTDB): domain Bacteria; phylum Pseudomonadota; class Alphaproteobacteria; order Rhizobiales; family Rhizobiaceae; genus Rhizobium. The sequence continues at coordinate 150,752 of NZ_LMCW01000067.1, read as the reverse complement.
GCAGACCGATCCGCCTGAATTTGGACTTTGTTTGCTTATTCCTTCAAGACAATTTGCTTGCTTATCTCTTCAACACAAATTTAGAAATCCCGAAATATAAACCGCCATCGATCCGTAGTAGATTGACGGGCAATTTCACTCCGCCACCAGAGGACTACCAATGACATTTTACAGGACGACGCGGCTAATGCTCTCGGGCGTGGCTTTTCTTTCTCTTGCCGGCTCCGCCTTCGCCCTTGACGGCCAGGACCTGCTGAAGAAGATCAACGCGGCCTATACCCTCCAGGGCGGCACGCTCTTGGCCGACGGCGTCGATGTCGACGGCACCACCGTCACGCTGAAAAATGCCAGCTTCAAGCCGAACAGCGGCGCGGCTCTGCCGATCGGCGAAATCACGCTGACGGGTGTCGAGGAAGATGAGGACGGCGGCTACTACATCGAGGAAGCAGCCTTCCCCGATATCAACAAGACAAACGATGGCGCGACGCTCACGGCGACAGAGCTGACGCTTGGCGGTATCTCGGTTCCCGCCGATCCGAAGGGCGAAGGCCTGGATTCCATGCTGCTTTATGAAAGCGCGCACAGCGGCCCGGTGAAAGTCGTCAAGGACGGCGCCGAGGTGTTCTCGCTCGGCGGTAGCGACGTCAATCTGACGCTGCGCGAAGACGAATCCGGCTTCGATTTCGACGGCGCGTTCAAGAGCCTCAAGGCCGACCTCACCCAGGCCAGCGATCCGCAGAGCAAGGAAGCGATCGACAAACTCGCACTCCAGCACATCAATGGCGATATCACCATGAAGGGCGCCTGGGAGCTGACGCCCGGCACGATCGACGTGTCTGAGCTCGCGTTCGACTTCACGAATGTCGGCAAGCTCAACCTTGCGTTCAAAATCTCCGGCTACACCATGCCCTTCGTGAAGTCGCTGCAGGAAGCCGCCAAGCAGGCAGAAGCCAACCAGAACAAGGAGGAAGCGCAGCAGGCACTCGGGCTGTCGATGCTTGGTCTGATGCAGCAACTGTCGTTCGAAAGCGCCCAGATCCGCTTCGACGATGCATCGATCACCCAGCGCGCGCTCGACTACGCCGGCAGCCAGCAGGGCATGTCCGGCAAGCAGATGGCGGATTCGCTGAAGGCGATGACGCCGATCATGCTGGCGCAGCTCAATATACCTGAGCTGCAGAATGCGGTATCGGCTGCGGTAACTACCTTCCTCGACGACCCCAAGAGCCTCACGGTCCGCGCAGCGCCTGCCAAGCCGGTGCCGCTGCCGATGATCATGGGTGCGGCAATGGGTGCACCAAACACGCTGCCGCAAGTTCTCGGCGTCAAGGTTTCGGCGAACGACTAAGGCTGCTAAGTTCGACTAGAAGCACCCGGCGCGCCCTGCCCGCCGGGTGCTTTTGCGTTAGGCTTGGCGAGGAAGTCTGGTCGGGGGGCCTTCCGCAATGCAAAAAGCCGGCGAAATCGATCGCCGGCTTTTCTTATTCAAAAACAGACCTGCTCAGTCCTTCTTGACAGGCGGGATCGGGCGGATCGCCAGTTCGCGCAGCTGTGCCGGCGTTGCCGGGGTCGGGGCGCCCATGAGGAGGTCCTGCGCCTGCTGGTTCATCGGGAACAGCGAGATTTCGCGCAGGTTCTTGGCGCCGACGAGCAGCATCACGATACGGTCGATACCAAAGGCTGCGCCCCCATGCGGCGGTGCGCCGTACTGGAAGGCGCGGTAGAGACCGCCGAAGCGATCCTCCACGTCCTGCTGGCTGAGACCTACCTTTTCAAAGGCGGCGACCATCGTTTCCGGTGACTGGTTGCGGATCGAGCCCGAAGCGATTTCGAAGCCGTTGCAAACCGCGTCGTACTGGTAGGCCTTGATCGTCAACGGATCCTGGTTCAGCAGCGCGTCGAGACCACCTTGAGGCATCGAGAACGGGTTGTGGGCGAAATCGATCTTCTTCTCTTCCTCGCTCCATTCGAAGAACGGGAAGTCGACGATCCAGCATAGCTCGAAGCGGTCGCGGTCGATGAGGTTCAGCTCGTCGGCGGCGCGGTTGCGGGATTCGCCTGCGAACTTGTAGAACTTTGACGGCTCGCCGGCGACGAAGAAGCAGGCGTCGCCCGCTTCGAGACCGAGCTGCGTGCGGATTGCGTCGGTGCGCTCTTCGCCGATGTTCTTGGCGAGCGGGCCGGAGCCGGCGATCTTGCCATCCTCTTCCTTCCAGAAGATGTAGCCGAGGCCCGGCTGTCCCTGGCTCTGCGCCCAGGCGTTCATGCGGTCGCAGAAGGCGCGGGAGCCGCCGGTCTTTGCCGGGATCGCCCAGATTTCGACCTTCGGGTTCGAGGCTATCATGCCCGCGAAGACCTTGAAGCCGGAGCCGGCGAAGTGATCGGTGACGGCTTCCATGACGATCGGGTTACGGAGGTCCGGCTTGTCCGAGCCGTATTTGCGGATCGCTTCGTCGTAGGGGATACGCGGCCATTCCTTGGTGACCGGCTTGCCTTCGGCGAATTCCTCGAAGATCGAGGTCATCATGGGACCCATCGTATTCCAGATGTCTTCCTGCTCGACGAAGCTCATTTCGAGGTCGAGCTGGTAGAATTCGCCCGGCAGACGGTCGGCGCGCGGGTCTTCGTCGCGGAAGCACGGGGCGATCTGGAAGTAACGGTCGAAACCGGCAACCATCAGCAGCTGCTTATACTGCTGCGGCGCCTGCGGCAGCGCGTAAAAGGTGCCGGGGTGAATCCGGCTCGGCACGAGGAAGTCGCGCGCGCCTTCCGGCGAAGATGCCGTCAGAATCGGCGTCGTGTATTCGGTGAAGCCGACATTGCCCATTTCGCGGCGCATGGAGGAGATCACCTGCGTACGCTTGACGATGTTCTTGTGCAGCGTCTCGCGGCGAAGGTCGAGGAAGCGGTATTTCAGGCGAACGTCTTCCGGATAGTCGGGCTCGCCAAAAACAGGCAGCGGCAGCTCCTTGGCGGCAGAGAGAACTTCGATCTCCTGCGCGTAGAGTTCGATCTCGCCGGTTGCCATCGTCTTGTTGACGGTGTCATCGGTGCGCGCCTTGACGAGACCATCGATGCGGATGACCCACTCGCCACGGACGGTTTCGGCCTGCTTGAAGGCGGGCGAATCCGGATCGGCAACCACCTGGGTGATGCCGTAGTGATCGCGGAGGTCGATGAAGAGAACGCCGCCATGGTCGCGAACGCGATGGACCCAGCCGGAAATCCGGACAGTCGAGCCGACGTCCGACTTGCGGAGGGCTGCACATGTGTGGCTGCGGTAGCGATGCATAATCTCAATTCCCGGTATTTGGCTTAAGACGGCAGCAAGGGGCTCCAATGGCTCTCCCGCGCCGACAAGAAAATCGGGCGGAAAAGCGCATGGACTGCCTGATTTGTCAAGACTTGGCGCAATCAGCGTTCGGTTTGCAAGGTTTGCCGCAACGACCTCGACCTGCATCCCCGTGACGCCGTGCGGCAGTTTGGCAGCTCCACGCATATTGCTGAAACCGGCGGTCAACTTTAAAGAGGAACGATATCGTGTCCCGGAGCCTCGTCATGCCTCTTCTCACCCGCCGCAATCTCTTGAAAGCCTCGGCCATTGCGGGTGCCTACGGGGTCGGCATTGGGGTGGCGGGAAAATTCGGGCTCGCGGAAGCCGCGCCTGAACCGTACCTGCTCAAAGCGGTGAAGACGCAGGCGACCCTCACGAATACGGGGCTGACAAAAGACATCATGAGCTGGGGCGACGGGGGGATGCCGCCGGTGCTCAGGATGGCGAAGGGGAAACCCTACGCCGCGCGGCTGACCAACACGCTCGACGAGCCGACAACCATCCATTGGCACGGCTTGAGAATCGCCAACACGATGGACGGCGTCCCCTTCATGACGCAGCCCTACGTTTATACAGGCGACAGTTTTGACTACGCCTTCACGCCACCTGATGCCGGCACTTTCTGGTATCACCCGCATTGCAACACGCTCACGCAGATGGGCCAAGGCATGACCGGCGTGATCGTCGTCGAGGATGCAGCGGATCCGACGTTCGATTCCGAGGTCGTGCTCAATCTGCGCGACTGGCGGCTCGGCAGCGACGGCCAGTTCATTGCCCCCTTCCGTCCGCGCGATGCGGCGAAGACCGGCACCTACGGAACGGTCAGGACCGCCAACTGGCATCAGGAGCCACAGTACGACGCGCCCGCCGGCGGCCTGATCAGGCTCCGGATTGCCGTCACCGATGTCACCCGCATCTTCTCGCTGAAAATGGAGGGCGCCGAGGCGGCCGTGATCGCGATCGACGGCAACCCGGTCGCGAAGCGGTTTCCCCTCGACCTCCTGCTGATCGGCCCCGGACAGCGTCTCGACCTTGCCGTCCGCATGCCCGACACCGAAGGCGCGACTGCGACACTGGAAGACATCCGCGGGACATCCCCGAAGACGATCGCCAAGCTCAGGGCGGTCGGACAGTCCTTGAAACGCAATGCCGGCGACCTGGCGGCGCTTGGGGAAAACCCCGTTGCCAAGGCCGACATTTCGTCAGCACAGAAGATACCGCTCGTCCTCAGCGCGACGGCCGAAAGCGCACCCGCCGACAGCATCTGCGGCACGCTGGGCTACAGTTTCTGGGCGATCAACAAGGTGCCGTGGCCGGGGGACACATCCGATCCCACCGCCCCGCTTGCCGAGCTCAAGCTGGGGCAGAGTTATATTCTGCAGCTCGAGAACGTCACGCCCCACTTCCATCCTATCCACCTGCACGGGATGAGCTTCACGACGATCTCATCATCGACGCGGGAGGTCATGCCGCTCGTCTCCGACACCTATCTGATCCAGCCGGACGAGAAAGTGCAGCTCGCATTCGTGGCCGACAATCCGGGTGACTGGCTGTTGCATTGCCACATCATCGAGCATCAGAAGACCGGCATGACGAGTTATATCAGGGTTGTTTGACGGACAATTGCGGGTTCCGGTTGACATATCCGGCTGAAAGGAGAAGGAAGATTTATCAACCTTTATCCTGTGAATGAATTGAGATGATCGAAACAACCGCCGAATTGGAGGCGGCCTGCAAAGAGCTGGCCAAGTCAGAATTCATTACCATAGATACCGAGTTTCTTCGGGAAACGACGTTCTGGCCGGAACTTTGCTTGATCCAGATGGCCAGCCCGACGACGGAAGTCCTTGTCGATCCGCTGGCGAAGGGACTCGATCTCAAGCCGTTCTTCGAGCTGATGGCCGATGCCAGCGTGCTGAAGGTGTTTCATGCCGCGCGTCAGGATATCGAAATCATCTTCAATCGCGGTGGCCTGATCCCGCATCCGATCTTTGATACGCAGGTCGCAGCCATGGTCTGCGGTTTTGGCGATTCAGTCTCCTACGACCAGCTCGTCAGCCGCACCAAGGGCGTTCAGATCGACAAATCGTCACGCTTCACCGACTGGAGCCGCCGTCCGCTTTCCGAAAAGCAGCTCGACTACGCGCTCGCCGATGTGACGCATCTGCGCGATGTCTATCTCTATCTGAAGGCCGAGCTCGAACGCGAAGGGCGTTCCTCCTGGCTTTCGCAGGAGATGGACATCCTCGAAGCCCGCGAAACCTACGACCTGCATCCCGACGATGCCTGGCAGCGCCTGAAAATGCGTCTGCGCAAGCCGCAAGAGCTTGCGATCCTGAAATACGTCGCTGCCTGGCGCGAACGCGAGGCACGCTCGCGAAACGTTCCGCGCTCGCGCGTCCTGAAGGACGATGCGATCTACGAGGTCGCACAGCAGCAGCCCAAGGACGCCGAAGCCCTCGGCCGGCTACGGACGATCCCGAAGGGTTGGGAACGTTCGGCGGCAGGTGCCGCAGTGGTCGAGGCAGTCAACGAGGCGCTCGCCCTGCCGAAGGCCGACATGCCTCACGCTCCGCGACAAAGCCAGCCGCCCGAAGGCGCTGCGGCCGCGGCCGAACTGCTGAAGGTTCTCTTGAAGCTGATCTCGGAAAAGCACGGCGTTGCGCCGAAGGTGATCGCCAACAGCGAGGATCTCGACAAAATTGCCGCCGAAGGCGAGAAGGCCGAGGTCGCAGCCCTCCAGGGATGGAGACGGGAGCTTTTCGGCGAGCCGGCGCTACAGCTGATCCAGGGTCAGGTCGCGCTTCGCTTCGTCGGTAAGAAAGTCGAGACGGTCACTCTCTGATCGCCCTTTTTTAAACGCTTTGTATTTCCTATATGCCGAGCGGGCATCAAGCGAACTGTCAGAGCGAAAAAGGCGGCATGAGGGAAATATCTCCGGTCCAGAACTGGCTTTTGATCGCGCTCGTGATGGCGGCAAGCGGCGTTCTTTACGACGTTTTGTTCTATGGAGACAGCCGTCCGTTTATCGGCGCAACGTTTGCCCTCTTCATCGGTATGCCGATCCTCGCCTTTGAGCGAAAGGTCTTGTTCCGCGGCCTCTACCGCCGCATTCAATCGCTACCGACGCTGACCTTTATCCTGGCCGAGCTGTTCATATACGAAATCCTGATGAGCGTCGGCTTTGCCGCTGCCGGGTTGTTGCTCTGGGGGCTTGGTCTGATCCAGCCGGCTTCCTGGGTCGATGTGGTCATTCTCCCGTTCCATGTCTTCCTCTATGCGCTGGCCGTCTGCACCCTCCTCATCTTTGTGTTTCGCGTTCGAGAACTGCTTGGCCGCGATGTCTTTACCAGCATGCTGATCAGCCGTTATCGCAAGCCGATCAGCGAGGAGCGCGTCTTCCTTTTCATCGACCTGGTCGACTCGACCGCATTTGCGGAAAAACATGGGGATTTGCGCGCGCAGCAGATGCTGAGTTCGCTGTTTGCAGCATTCGCCGAGCCGGTCAGGAAGTACAAGGGCACCATCGACGACTACGTCGGCGACGCGGCGATCATAACCTGGCCGCTCGAGCGCGGAGTGAAGTTTGCCAGATGCGTGAACTGTATCTTCGACATCATCAGCACGATAGAAGCCGACGCCGAAAGCTGGCTGACGCAATATGGCCAGGTCCCACGTCTTCGCGCGGCCCTGCATGGCGGAAACATCATCACCGCTGAGATTGGGATCGACCACCACAAGATCACCTATTTCGGCGACACGATAAACACCACGGCCCGTCTGGAATCTCTTTGCAAGACGCTGAACCGCTCCGTCCTCATATCGGCCGACCTCGCCCAGCGGATCAAGCTGCCGGAGACTGTTGCGGCTGAGGACCTCGGGCATCACGCCGTCAAGGGACGCGGGCAAAGCCTTGCCGTTATTGCGCTTTCCAAGGCCGACGGTCGGCTGGCGTCACCAAAGCTTCATGCAGGCGTCAACGCGCCGACATGAAAGCCCTGCTAATCGAAACCCGCATTCCGTTCCCTGGGGGTTTCCATGAAAAATGCTCTTCTTGCTTCCGCTTCGTTTGTTCTTTTGATTGCCGGCTCCGCCGCGGCCGACCAGCAGCAGTTTCCCGCAAAGCTCGCAGGCCAAGCCATTCTGCCCGCCAACACGCTCGTTCCGGCACCGGCCGATGCTCCCGAGTTCCTCAAGCATTCAGGGAAGTTCACGACGCCTGACCGCAAGCGCACCGAAGCGCTCGGCACCGTTCCGGGCAAGGACGGGGTTCGCATCACCGATCTTAAGCTTCCCTTCGACGGGCAGCCGGTCCAGGGCTTCTCCGGCATCAAGTCCATGCAGGACGGCACATTCTGGACGCTGTCGGACAACGGCTTCGGCTCGAAGGCAAATTCCAGCGATGCCATGCTCTTCCTGCATCAGGTGAAATTCGACTGGAACACCGGCAAGGTCGACGTTGTGAAGAACGTGTTCCTTTCGGACCCGGACAAGAAGGCCCCCTTCCCGATCGTGCTCGAGGGCGCTGAGAAGCGCTATCTCACCGGCGCGGATTTCGACATCGAATCGGTGCAGCCGGTTGCCGACGGCTTCTGGATCGGTGACGAATTCGGCCCCTACATCCTCAAGTTCGATACCGAAGGTCGCCTGACAGATGTTGTCGCGACGGTTGTCGACGGAAAGCCTGTTCTGTCTCCCGACAACCCACTTCTCGCGGTTCCGGCCAATCCGGCCGCCAAAATGCCGGTCTTCAACCTGAAGCGCTCGGGCGGCTTCGAAGGTCTGGCGATGTCCAAGGACGGCAGCAAACTCTACGGACTGCTGGAAGGCGCGCTTTATCAGGACGACGGCAAGATGGAGACCGTTGACGGCCACACCGCCATCCGCGTCATCGAATTCGACACGGCTTCAAAGAGCTGGACGGGTCGCAGCTGGCTCTATCCCTTCGAAGACAAGGGTGCCTCGATCGGCGACTTCAACATGCTGGACGATGCGACCGCCCTCGTGATCGAGCGAGACAACGGAGCGGGCACGAAGGAGAAGGCTTGCGCCGATCCCAAGCAGCCGAAGCCGGACTGCTTCGAGGCTCCTGCCGACCTCAAGCGCATCTACAAGATCGAGTTCAACGACGCCAATGCCGGCAAGGCGGTGCGCAAGATCGGCTATATCGACCTGATGCGCATCGAAGACCCCGACAACAGGAAGAGGCAGGGCGGCGGCAACGGCTTTTACGATATGCCGTTCGTGACGATCGAAAACGTCGATCGCGTCGATGCTACGCACATTGTCGTCGGCAACGACAACAACCTGCCTTTCTCCGCAGGCCGCGCGGTCGACAAGGCTGACGACAACGAGTTCAACCTGCTCGAAGTCGGCGAGGTGCTGAACGCGAAGTAGAGCGTCCAACAACAACTGAAACAGCCCCCGTTTGCTGGAACGGGGGCTGTTTTCGTGTCGGAGCGCTGCGAGCGACAATGACTACTCGAAGCGGAACGCCAGGCGTTTGTTGGTAAGCTTGGACAACTGCTGCAAGCGGCCATCGAGCCGCTCGCCGGCAAAATCGCGATATTCCGCCGGAACGACGAACTCGAGGTCGATATCCGGGTTGGACGACTTCGCGAACGTCAGATTGCGCACTATTCCCGGCATCGAGGCCGAAAAGAGGTACACGACGCGTAGAATGCCTCCCAGCAGCTTGGCGCGCTCGACATACAGCGGCGTGGCGATCGTCGCCAGCGCACCCGTCGCGCCGTTGTCGTTCAGGCCTTCGAAGCGATAGTAGTTCGCGAGGGCAATGTACGCCCGTCCGGGGTGGCTGATGCCGACGAATGACGAATGCGCGATAATATTCAGCGCCTGCAAGCCACGATAGTCAGGATGGGCGCGCCAGCTGATATCGGCAAGAAGACAGGCGGCCTGCCTATATCGAGCCTCTTCCTCTGTCTCGGTTATGCCGAACAAGGGCATCATCCGGCCCGTCCACTCGGCGAGTTCCCGGGCGTGCTCCGGAGAGCGCGCTCGCAGAATGGCAAGCTCGCTCGCAGCCGCCAGCAACGGATCGGCGCGACGTTCGCTTTCTGATAGCAGCGAATAGAGGTAGCCTTCGCGGACACCCTGCCCCGAAAAAGAGATCACCGAGGGCTTCATCGCGCTCAGGACTTCCTTCATTGCCACGGCCCCGAACGGCAACAGTACGCGGCGATACTTCGAAACCGCCATCCAGGCTGGATCCTTGGAATCCTTGGCCGTTTCGACCTGACCGAGGAACTGCATCATCGCATCAAGCGAGACTTCGTAGCCCTGCATCATGTGCAACGGATAATTGGACATCTCCATGTGCAGCTTGGCGATGTTTCGCCATGTGCCGCCGACCGCATAGAAGGTTCGCCCCTCTCCCTTTGCCAGCAGCTTGGCACTGGTCTTTACATGCTTGCGGGCAAAGGCGTGTGCCTTGGCGAGCGAACCACCGGCGTATTCCGACAGGCGCAGGCCGCCGAGCGGCAGCGTAATGCCCTTGCCGATCTCCTTGCCCTTGATGTCGATCAACTCAAGCGAGCCGCCGCCGAGGTCGCCGGCAATGCCATCCGGGGCAAAGAAGCCGCTGACGATACCGAGAGCGGAGAACTTCGCCTCCTCCTCACCGGAGAGAACGCGGATCTTGCGACGGAGGATGGTTTCGGCACGATGAATGAAGTCGGGTCCGTTCGACGCCTCTCGGGCAGCGGCGGTGGCGAGTACGTACATCGTCGCCGCGCGCGCCTGATCCGACAGCGCCTTGAAACGATGCAGGGCATTCAAGGCGCGCTCGACGCTGGCCTCATCCATCTTGCCGGTCAGCGCGATGCCTTTGCCGAGACCGCAGAGTACCTTTTCGTTGAAAAGGATCGTCGGCGACCGGGACATGCCTTCATAGATGACCACTCGGATCGAGTTCGACCCGATATCGACGACGGAGACCGGAGCAATCCCTGGAAGGCGCCCCTGGGCTTCTGATTCAACCATGCAGGTCCAGTTTATCTTTGCGTTCGGCCGGAAAGCAGGCCGGCAATAAGCTTTGGCGCACTGGATTTCAGGGCTTCACCGCGGCCGGAAAGGCTGGGGTTGGTCATGAAATACTGTTGCGCGTTGAACGGCTCCTCGCCCTTGCGCACTTCCATGCGCCGGGACGTTCCGTCGGCCAATATCTCGTAGCTTTGCTGATTGTCAATGAGGTTGCCGAGCATGATCTGTGACAAAACCTGCTCATGAACGGTCGGATTGGTCAACGGAACGAGTGTTTCCACGCGGCGATCGAGATTTCTAGGCATCATGTCCGCGGAGCCGATGTAGACCAGCGCCTTGTCGGAGGGCAGTCCCTGACCGTTGCCGAAGCAGAAGATGCGGCTATGCTCCAGGAAACGGCCAACGATGGATTTGACGCGAATATTCTCGGAAAGGCCGGGCACCTGTGGGCGCAGACAGCAAATACCGCGAACGACCAGATCGATCTCGACGCCGGCGCGACTTGCCGTGTAGAGCGCATCGATGATCTCCGGATCGACCAAGGAATTCATCTTCATCCAGATCGCCGCCGGCGCGCCGCTCTTGGCGTGCCTGATCTCTTCCTCGATATGCCGAACGATACGCGAGCGCAGCGTGTACGGGGAAACCGCGAGCTTCATGCTCTCTTCCGGTTCGCCATATCCGGTGATGAAATTGAAGATGTTCGCCATATCATGGGCGATCACCGGGTTGCAGGTGAAAAACGAGAGATCGGTGTAGATCTTCGCGGTAATCGGGTGGTAGTTGCCGGTGCCGAGATGGCAGTAGCTGCGCAGCTTGCCTTCCTCGCGGCGCACCACCAGCGACATCTTGGAGTGCGTCTTCAGTTCGATAAAGCCGAAGACGACCTGGACGCCGGCACGCTCGAGGTCGCGCGCCCAACGGATGTTGGCCTCTTCGTCGAAACGAGCCTTGAGTTCCACAAGCGCAGTCACCGACTTTCCGGATTCGGCGGCATCGATCAGCGCACGGACGATCGGACTGTCGTTGGAGGTGCGGTAGAGCGTTTGCTTTATCGCCAGAACGTCAGGATCGCGCGCAGCCTGGAGAAGGAACTGGACCACCACGTCGAAGGATTCATAGGGGTGGTGGACGACCATGTCCTTTTCCCGGATGGCGGCGAAGCAGTCGCCAGCGTGCTCGCGGACGCGTTCGGGAAATCGAGCATTGTAGGGCGGAAATCGAAGATCGTCGCGCGGCGCCTTGGTAATCTCGGAGAGCGTGTTCAAGGCGAGCAGGCCTGGCAGGACTGCGACGCGGTTGTCCGGGACATTCAACGCCTGGACGACGAATTGGCGCAACGATGCCGGCATCTCGGAATCGGTTTCGATGCGGATCACTGAACCGCGGCGACGTCGCTTGAGCGCCGTTTCGAAGAAGCGCACCAGATCCTCGGCTTCTTCCTCCACTTCGATATCGCTATCGCGGATGATGCGGAAGGTACCGGAACCCTGCACCTCGTAGCCGGGATAGAGCCGATAGATGAAGATATTTGCGACGTCCTCCAGCGTAATATAGCGGATGGTATTGCCGTCGTCGGGCAGCCGCACAAAACGGTCAAGCGCCGGCGGCAAGCGCAGCAGCGCCGTCATCGGGTCGCGACCGTTCTTGCTGACCAGCTGCAGGCCGATCGAGAAGCCGAGGTTGGGGATGAAGGGGAAAGGATGGGCCGGGTCGATCGACAACGGCGTCAGGACGGGGAAGATCGCCTGCTCGAATTCGGTCGCCAGCCAGTTGCGATCCGTTTCGCTGAGCGCGCCGGGACGGACGATCAGGATGTCTTCCTTGGCCAGATACTGCTGCAGAACGGCCAGCGATGCCTGCTGCTCCATCTGCAGGTTGTCGATTTCCTGCAGGATGGCGTCGAGCTGTTCTGCGGGCGTCTTGCCATCCGGCGTGCGGACGACGATGTTCTGGCGCACCTGACCCTCAAGGCCGGCGACGCGCACCATGAAGAATTCATCAAGGTTGGCAGCCGAGATCGAGAGGAAACGCACGCGCTCAAGCAGCGGATGCTCAGTGTTCAGCGTTTCCTCAAGGACGCGACGGTTGAACTGCAGCCACGAGAATTCGCGGTTGATGAACCGTTCGGGACTGGCCAGCAACTCTTCCAGCGGCGGAACGTTCTCCTTGGATTCAGGAGTAGGTTCGTGGTGCTCCGCGACTGCGCTGTCCATGATCTGATTGCCCTATTTCATTTGGCCAAGCGAAGTATATCAGTTTCACGACGGAACTGTGACAGTCAATCGATCGGGTCCGAATTACCCAATTCATTCAATACTTCGGCCGCGAGTGACCGGGTGATCTTCGTACCCCGCGAGAGGGCGAGGCGGTCGAGTCTCTCGACGATCGTCTGGGCGGCGTTCAGCGACCGTTCCATCCGATTGACGATATAGAGGACAAGTTTGTCATCAACTCCAAGCTGGCGGTCGGCAAACAGCTTGACGATGACCTGCGACAGCAATTCCTCGTCCGGCTCGCCGATTTCGACGACGGTCGCGGCCTTCAGACGGGAACGCAGGTCTGCCAGTTGCGCCGGCCACGACATCGGCCACAGGCGGCTCGTCATCAACAGGCTGTTGCCGTTTTCGCGGACGCTGTTGATCACGTGGAAAAGCTCGGTGTCGTCGAAACCGACACGATCGACGTCTTCAAAAAGCACTGGCCCCGAGGCGGCGACCAGGCTCGCATTGGAGCCGGCATTCGGCCAGATATCGGCGGCACCGCTATGCTCCTGCCAAATCTTGGCGAGATGCGATTTTCCCGATCCGACGGGGCCTGCAAGGATTACGACCGGGGATGGCCATTGCGGCCAGGCGTCGATGATCGAGACTGCGGCAGCGAGCCGTTCGGAGACCAGGAGGTCGTCGCGCCCGGTTGCGGCATCGTGAGAAAAGGCCAAGGGTAGCTGCTCGACGGCCCTGCGCCTTGAATCAGCATTTTTCACTTCAGTCATTTAAGATCAGCTTTTGTCTTCCGGGCGCGGCCAGTCGTCGACCCGCCCGCGTAAAGATCGCTTTCAAGGTAGCGCGAAAGAGCAAACCGGACAAGCACGCCGACAGCAGCGGCTGCGGGAACCGCGACCAGAAGTCCGACAAAGCCGAACAGCGCTCCGAAGGCAAAGAGCGCGAACATCAGCCAGACCGGATGCAGGCCGACGCTATGGCCCACCAGCTTCGGCTGCAGGATATTGCCTTCCATGAACTGGCCGCTGAAGAAGACGGCAAGAACGGCACCGACCCAGATGTAATCGGGCCAGAACTGGACGATGGCGACACCGACCGCAAGGATCAGGCCGACCATGGAACCGACATAGGGGATGAAGCTGATCATGCCTGCGAAAAGGCCGATAAGCAGGCCGAAGTTCAGGCCGACGACCGACAGGCCGACGGCGTACCAGATCCCCAGGATGAGGCACAAGGACCCCTGCCCGCGAATAAACCCAGCGATTGCCTGATCGATCTCGCGCATGATCTGGTGGACGTTCGCCACGTAGTCGCGGGGGATGTACTGGTCGACCTTGGCGACCATCCGGTCCCAATCGAGAAGCATGTAGAACGCCACCACCGGCGTCACGATCATCAGGGAAATCAGGTTGACCACGGCGAGGCCGGAGTTCCAGACCTGGCCGAACAGGCCGGTCAACAGACCGAAGCCTTGAGACAGGATTTCGGAGAAATTGTTCTTGATCGTTCCGAGCTGGCTCTTGATCCAGTCCGGCAGCATCGAATTCTGCTGCTCGGCAACGAATTTCTGCAGCTGGTCGATATACGTCGGGAGACGACCGGCAAAATCGGCGAACTGGCTGGCGAGGATCGGAATGAGGATTATCAGCGCCAGGACGATCACGATCACGAAGGCGATCAGAATGACGATCGTGGCCATGAGCCGGCTGAGACCCAGCCGCTCGAGCCTGTCGGCAACCGGATCCAGAAAATAGGCCAGCGCCATGCCTGCCAGGAACGGCAGCAGGATTGAACTGAACACCAAGAGAAACCCGATGAAAACAGCGAGTACGACAAGCCAGAAGACGACCTGGCGCTTGAGGCCTGCACCGCTAACCTGCTGTGGCATCACATTCCCCGCTGATCGACTGCCGCTTCGAGCTGCACCACGCTGGTGCAGCCTTTGAGCCAAATAGGATGCAGGTGCGAGAATGGTCAACCCCGACGCTCAAAATCCCGAACAGGTCGGTCAAAAGAGCGGGAAATTGGGGCTTTCTCCGTGCGATCCCTTGCATAAAGGCCCCTGTCATGCAATTGCGACCCGCATGTGACGCGGGGACATTTACCCGCCCGAAGACAGCCATCGGAGAGCAGTATGAGCCAGTCTGGAAGAAACGGCCTGACGTATAGCGACGCAGGCGTCGATATCGACGCCGGCAACCTGCTGGTAGAGAAGATCAAGCCTGCCGTGCGTTCGACGCGTCGGCCGGGCGCGGACGGCGAAATCGGCGGCTTCGGCGGTCTTTTCGACTTGAAGGCAGCAGGCTTCACAGATCCTGTTCTCGTCGCCGCCAACGACGGCGTGGGCACCAAGCTGAAAATCGCGATCGATGCGGATTATCACGAGACCGTCGGCATCGATCTTGTCGCGATGTGTGTCAACGATCTGGTGGTCCAAGGCGCCGAACCGCTGTTCTTCCTGGACTATTTCGCCACCGGCAAGCTTGATCCCGACCAGGGTGCGGCTATCGTCGGCGGTATCGCCGCGGGCTGCCGCGAGGCTGGATGTGCGCTGATCGGCGGCGAGACGGCGGAAATGCCCGGCATGTACTCGTCCGGCGACTACGATCTCGCCGGCTTTGCGGTCGGCGCTGCCGAACGCGGCCAGTTGCTGCCGTCCGGCGACATTGCCGAGGGCGACGTGATCCTCGGCCTTGCCTCCTCGGGCGTTCATTCCAACGGCTTCTCACTTGTTCGCAAGATCGTCGGCATTTCTGGCCTTGCCTGGGACGCACCGGCTCCGTTCGCTGCCGACAAGAACCTCGGCGAAGCGCTGCTGACGCCGACGCGCATCTATGTGAAGCCGCTCCTCAAGGCGATCCGCGACACGAATGCCATCAAGGCGCTGGCGCATATCACGGGCGGCGGATTCCCGGAGAATATTCCGCGCGTCCTGCCGAAGCATCTGGCGGCGGAAATCGACCTGGCTGCGGTCAACGTTCCCCCGGTTTTCTCCTGGCTTGCCAAGACCGGTGGCGTCGAAGCGACTGAAATGCTGCGCACCTTCAACTGCGGCATCGGCATGATCGCCGTCGTCTCCGCCGAAAACGTTGCAACGGTCATCTCTGCGCTTGAAGCGGAGGGCGAGCAGGTCGTGCAACTCGGCCGCATGATCGCGCGGGCGGAAGGCGCCGGCGGCACGCTCTACAAGGGCACGCTCGCCATATGACGTCACCGCGCAAACGCGCCGTCGTCTTCATCTCCGGCGGCGGCTCCAACATGATGGCGCTCGTCGCCGCGGCCAAGGCATCCGATTTTCCGGCAGAGATTGTCGGCGTGATCTCCGACAAGACCGATGCCGGCGGACTTGCCAAGGCGGCGGCAGAAGGCATTCGGACCTTCGCCTTCGCGCGCAAGGACTATGCCGGCAAGGAAGCCCACGAAGCGGCGATCTTTGCCGCGCTCGATGAGTTATCGCCCGACATCCTCTGCCTTGCGGGATATATGCGCCTCCTTAGCGGCACGTTCATCCGGCGCTATGAGGGGCGAATGATCAACGTTCATCCCTCGCTGCTTCCGATGTTTCCCGGTCTGCACACGCATCAGCGCGCGATCGACGCCGGCATGCGGATTACGGGCTGCACCGTGCATTTCGTGACAGAAGGCATGGACGAAGGACCGGTCATCGGGCAGGCCGCGGTACCGATCCTGTCCGGAGACACCGCCGAGACACTGGCGGCGCGCGTGCTTAGTGTCGAACACCAACTCTATCCCCGGTCCCTGCGGCTTTTCGCCGAGGGCAAGGTGACGATGGAAGACGGCAAGGCCGTCGTCGTCGGCACCGCTTCAGCGCCCGCGACGGGCGGCCAGGTCATCTCCATCATCGGCGACCGGGCCTAGGCTCAGGCAGCAAGTGCCCGTGGCTGGTGCAGTGTGCCGTCGCTGTAGACGAAGCGACCGCCGCGGAAGGTCGCGCGGATCCGGTGCACATCGCCTGCTTCGACGACAACCAGATCGGCACGCTGGCCGATGGCGATCTCTCCGCGATCCATAAGGCCCGCAGAGCGCGCGGCGTTCCTGGTCGCCATAGCAACGGCGGTCGGCAGATCGGTCTGACCGGCTATCTTGAAGATGCCGGGCACGAAGGCAGCCGGATGGTAATCGGCGGCGATAACCGTCAGCAGGCCGGCGCTTGCCGCATCCAGTGCACTCAGATTGCCCGACATGGACTGGCCGCGAAGTGCATTCGGAGCTCCCATGAGCGTCCACAGGCCACGACGCCGCGCTTCCTCGGCCGCCGAAAGCGTCACCGGAAACTCGCTGATCGTGACGCCGAGATCGTGCATCTCGGCGACCTTCTCCGCGCTGTCGTCGTCGTGGGAGGCAAGCGACAGCTTATGGCGCAGCGATAGGTCGACGATGTGCTTGAGCTTGACGTCGATCTCCGGATTGTCGCGCATCGCGATACGCTTCGCCACCATCTCGGCTGCCATTTCCTCGGAGACGGCGCGCCGCTCGGCAATGCTCAGGATATAGCTCTGGATGTTGTTGTACTGGCCCTGCCCCGGCGTGTGGTCGGTCAACGACACCATGTCGATATGGCCGGCGTCGAGCAGCTTCTCCAGCGCCGGCGCCGCACCCAGATTGGTGATCTCGTAGCGCGCATGCACGCGGTGATCGATCAGCAAATCCTCCCTGAGACCGGTGATCCCCTCAATGATCGCGGCGGTGGTTTCGAGCGAGCGAACATGGCCGTAGACGCTCTCGGTGGCAAAGGAGACGGCAGCAAAAGCCGTAGTCACGCCATGGGCGGCAAGCTTCTTGTCCAGTTCGTGAATACCGAAGTCGATCGGCATCATCGCATTCGGACGCGGCGCGATTTCGCGTTCGATCATATCTCCGTGCAGATCGACGAAGCCGGGCATCAACAGACGTCCGCCGCCATCGATTGCGCCACCCGCGACGGCTTCCGGCCGGATCTCGGCAACAACGCCTTCCTCGATGCGGATCGAGCCGTTTTTCACGACCTCATCTGGAAGAACGATCGTGAAATTGCTGAGCCACATAGGCTTTCTCCTAACGGACGATGAATTATGACAAGCCGGAGCGCATAACCCCGATTCATGACATAGGTGTGAATACCACCGACGCATTTGCGAAGTTGGTCAACCAGTTGACCACTATCTGGCGCGGCCTATCCTGAGCCAAGAAGAAGGATTTCGGAATGGCAATCAAGGAAAAGGTCGCGGAAGCAAAAACGCATCTGTCTGAACTTCTGGCGAAAGTTGAGAAGGGCGAGGAAATAGAGATATCGCGTGGCAGCACTCCCGTGGCGCGTCTGAGCAGGATCGACAACGCCGGCGAACGGGCCGAAGCCATCAGACTGCTTCGCATCGAACGAGCCGAACGAACGAAGGCAACCGCTGCAGAGATACAGGAATGGCGGCGGGAGGGGCAGCGCGGATGCCCTTTGTCGTCGACGCATCGGTTGCCGCTGCGTGGCTCCTGCCGGACGACGACAATCAGGAGGCCGAAAGGGCGTTGTCGCTGCTGGAAAGCGAAGATGCGCTTGTGCCGGACCTGTTCTGGCATGAAATGCGCAATATCCTGCTCAGAGCAGAACGACGGCATCGCATCGCCAGCGCAGATGTCCTCGCCTGCCTGATGCGGTTGGAGAGTCTGCCTCTGCGGACAAACTTCGACGACGATCATCCGACCGTCATCCGACTTGCGCGCAAACATCAATTTTCAGCCTATGATGCCGCCTACCTTGCGCTCGCCTTGATACAAGCGGTGCCGCTTGCGACGGCCGATGCTAAACTCAAGCGAGCGGCCGAAGCGGTGAGGATACCGCGCCAGGCTTAGCCAAGGGAAGTCCTGTTCAGAACGGCCCATTGCAGCAAGACGATGGTCTTCAGATCGACGATCTCGCCGCTCTCGATCATCGCCATTGCCTTTTCGAGCGGGATCTCCAGCACCTCGATATCCTCGTGCTCTTCAGCAAGACCGCCGCCGTTCGAGACACGATCCGTCGTATCGATGGCGGCTGCGAAGAAATGGATGACTTCCATGCTGGAGCCTGGCGAGCTGTATGCCGTGAAGAGGAAGCGGACATCGCGAACCCGAAATCCGGTTTCCTCCATCGCTTCTCGGCGGATGGCAGCCTCAGGCTCGTCGCCGTCCAGGAGGCCGGCGGGTGTTTCCAGGATCCAGGCGGGTTCGCCGTGAAGCTGGAGCGGCAGGCGGAACTGCCGGACGAGGACCACTGTCCCGTGTTTGGGATCGTAGAGCAGGATCGTCGCTGCAGGCGTGCGGTGGTAGACCTCGCGGCTGACGCGATGGGTTTCCCCTTCAGAATCGGTGTAGTCGACCAGGTAGTTGCTGAGCCGCGTCCAGCCTTTCGATAGCGTCTCGTCGCCAACGACTTCGGCCTTTGCCTTCTCGAATTTCGTCATGCGGGATCCCTGCGCAGCCAGACTTTGTTGTCGTGAACGGCGGCCCCTCCATAAGGGGCCACGGGATCGGCGCCGGTCAGAACGTTGATCCCCTCTCCATCCACGTGCGCTTTGTTCGGCCACAGCCCTTCGGCGATCAAAACTCCCGGTTTTACGTCGTTCGTGATGCGGGCGTGGAGACGCACCTCGCCCCTCCTATTGCCGACCTGAACGATATCGCCGTGCGAAATGCCCTGCGCGACGGCGTCCTCAGGATTGATCATCAGCTCTGGGCGTCCTTCCTTCTGGCGAGACGTCTTCGTCTCGGAGAAGCTGGAATTCAGGAAGTTGCGCGCCGGCGATGTCGCCAGGCGGAAAGGATGCTCGGCGTCCGCCACTTCAATGACATCGACCTGATCGGGGAATGCGGGCAGCTCCACATACGGGCCAAGCAGTCCGACAGCATCGGGCGGGCGGTTTGGCGCCGGCTGGTTGGTCCAGTCGGGGCGGAAGCGAAACTTGCCGTCCGGGTGCGCAAAGCCATTCAGGAAATGCGCATCCTCGAATTCCGGCTGGCGGTCGAACCACTTGTGCTCGAGGAAATGGTCGTAGCCCGGCAGGTTGCTGGATGCGAGAACCCGATCGATCATCTCGCGCGCCGTGAAGCCGAAGCCTGGGCGACCGGCGACGCCGAGGCGCTTGGCAAGTTCCTCGATGACAAAGAGGTTGGTGCGTACGGTCGAGGGCGGTTCAACGAGTTTGGGACCAAGCAAAATGTGGTTCTGGCCGCCGGCGCGATAGATGTCGTCGTGCTCGACGAACATCGTGGCCGGAATGACGATATCGGCCATTTCGGCTGTCTCGGTCATGAACTGCTCATGCACCGCTACAAAGAGGTCGTCGCGGCCAAAGCCGCGCTTCACCAGCCGCTGCTCGGGCGCGATGTTCACCGGATTCGTGTTCTGGATCAGCATGGCCGTAACGGGGCCGCGGTTGCGGAGCGCCACGGCATCGCCCGTCAGAGCCCGACCGATCTGCGACTGGTCGATCATCCGGACGTCCGCATCCTTCATCGGCTTGCCGGTCAGCTCCGCGTTGTTCATGCGGAAGATGTCGCTGTTCGAATGGAACGCGCCGCCGCCCTCATATTGCCAGGAGCCGAGCACGGTTGCGATCGAGGCGGCAGCATGCATTGCAACCGCGCCATTGCGCTGGCGGGTGAAACCGTAACCGAGACGGAAATAGGTCTTCTTCGTCGTTCCGACGAGCTTGCCGAAGGCCTCGATCTCTTCGACGGAAAGACCGGTGACGGCTGCGGCCCATTCCGGCGTCCTGGATTTCAAGTGGGCCTCCAGTCCACTCGGGTCGTCGGCGTATTTCGCCATGTAGGCCCGGTCGGCATAGCCGTCCCGGAAGGCGATATGCATGACGGCGCAGGCGAGCGCCGCGTCCGTGCCGGGCTTGACGACCAGCGCCATGTCAGCCTGCTTCATCGTCGGATTGTCGTAGATGTCGATGACGACGATCCTAGCCTGGCGTTCCTTGCGGGCCTTGATCGCATGGGTCATGACGTTGACTTGGGTCGCGACCGCATTGGTGCCCCAGATGACGACGCAATCGGTGCGCGCCATCTCGCGCGGATCGGGGCCGCGAAGCGTACCGGTCGCCATCGTGAAGCCTGTCCAGGCGGGATTGGTGCAGATCGACGAGAAGAAACCGGAGTAGCGCTTGGCGTGACGCAGGCGATCGATGGAGTCGCGCTGAACCCAGCCCATTGTGCCGGCGTAGTAGTAGGGCCAGATCGCTTCGCTGCCGTCCTTGGCCTCCGCCTTGACGAAAGCCTCGGCGATCTCGTCCAGCGCATCGTCCCAGGATATCTGCTGCCATTGACCTGCCCCCTTGGCGCCCTTGCGGCGTTGTGGATGCATGAGCCGGTCCGGATGGTAGAGCCGCTCGGCATAGCGCGCGACCTTGGCGCAGATCACGCCAGCCGTATAGGAGTGGTCACCGGCACCGCGCACACGGCCAATGCGACCGTCCTCGGTCAGTTCGACCTCGAGCGCGCAGGTGGACGGACAGTCGTGCGGACAGGCGGTATGGCCGACCTTGATGTCAGACTTCGGAGATTTGGCTTGGACGGGGGTCGCAATGTTCATGGGAATTCTATATTCCAACGCGGAACCGGCCAAAAGCCACAAATGACGCCGATCAGGCGAATTCATCACGGGCATCAGCGAAAATGAACTATCGCCACATCTATCATGCGGGCAACTTTGCGGATGTGCTGAAGCATGCCGTCCTGGCTCGCCTCGTTCGCTACATGCAGAAGAAGGATGCGGGTTTTCGCGTGCTCGACACGCATGCAGGCATCGGGCTCTACGACCTTTCCTCCGAGGAGGCGCAGAAGACGGGCGAATGGCGGGACGGCATCGGCAAGATACTGGACGCCGAGCTCGCGCCTCAAATTGCAGAGCTGCTGGAGCCCTATCTCACTGTTGTCCGGGAACTCAACCCGGATGGCGGCATCCGTTTTTACCCTGGTTCGCCCAAGGTCTCGCGTATGCTGTTTCGCCCGCAGGACAGGCTCTCGGCCATGGAACTGCACCCCGAGGATTATGTGCGCCTGCACCGCGTGTTCGAAGGCGACCATCATGCCCGCATCACCGAGCTCGATGGGTGGCTTTCGCTCGGCGCACATCTGCCGCCGAAAGAAAAGCGCGGCATCGTGCTTGTCGATCCGCCGTTTGAAGAGGAAGGCGAGTACGACCGCCTGGTCGACGGGCTTGCCAAGGCCTATCGCCGATTCCCGGGCGGGACCTATTGCCTTTGGTATCCGCTGAAGCGGGGCGCGCCCGTCAAGGAATTCCATGAGGCACTCCAGGCCCTCGATATTCCGAAGATACTTTGCGCCGAACTCAGCGTCCGCAGCGATCGCGGCATTACCGGCCTCACGGGGTCGGGCCTGATCGTTGTCAATCCTCCCTATACGCTGAAGGACGAGCTGCACGCATTGCTTCCAGCGCTCAAGGACCATATGGCCCAGGACCGCTACGCCTCACATCGCGCATTCTGGCTGCGCGGGGAGAGCAAGGCCGCGAAAGACGATTGACCGACGCCTTCCGGAGCGAAATAGTCCGGGCACACAGGCAGCTTTTCAGAGAGAAAAACGATGAAGATTCTTTGCGCACCGACCTCGCCCTACTCCAGCAAGGTGCGGATGGCCGCGCGCTATCTTGATCTCGATGTCACCGAAATTCGTGTCGACACCAACGCCGGACCGGCCGTCCTCGTGGATAACAATCCGCTCGGTAAAATCCCTACCCTGCTGACCGACGACGGGGTTTCGATCTTCGACAGCATCGCGATCATGCACTATTTCGGCCGACTGAAAGGCAAACAGCTCTATCCGACAAAGAACGGCAAGCGCACCGAGGCCGAGACACTCGAAGCATTGTGCGACGGCATTTGCGATTGCCTGCTGGCAATCGTCTACGAACGCAGGTCCCGCGACGAGGAAAAAGTGCACCAGCCCTGGATCGATCGGCAATGGAAGAAAGCCGTCAGCGGGCTCAACCACCTCAGCGTCCACCTGCCGAAGATCGGCAAAAAGCTGCATGGCGGCCACTTTGCGCTTGCTGCGACGCTCGGCTACCTCGATCTGCGCTTCAAGGGGCACTGGGAGGCGGATCACTCCGAACTGATCGGCTGGCTTCGCGACTTCGAGAAGAAATTCTCGGCCTACGGCGAGCTGAAGCCTCAGAGCTGAGGCCTGCCCGGTCGCTTTGAGAAAACAGCACCTGGGGATGTCGAGCTGCATAGCTCCCGACAAGAAACGAAAAAGCCGGGCATTGCGCCCGGCTTTTTCTCATTCGATGTTCGGCTTAGAACTTCATGCCGATACCGACCTTGACGCTGTGTTCGTCATAGCCGCGCGATACGTTGGTGCCGCCGATGTTGAAGTCGTTGTGCTGGTAGTCGGTGTAGCGATATTCAACACGAGCCGTGATGTTGTTCGTGATGAACGTTTCCGCACCGGCGCCAACCGTGTAGCCGAGCGCCGTATCGGTGTCGGAGCCGACAGAGTTGCTGAACTTGTTCTTGGTCGCAGCCAGACCAGCCGTACCATAGAGCAGGAAGGGGTTCAGGTCGTAGCCGATGCGGCCACGGAGCGAGCCGTTCACTTCGTTCTTGGCGGTGCCGCCATCGACCGGTGCATCAGCGCCGGAATAGCCGATGTCGCCTTCAACGCCGTATACGATCTGGCCCTGCTGCCAGTTGTAACCGCTGTAGATCTGACCGCCGAAAGCACGAGCGTTGTACGTGTCGGCGAAGCTGCCCATGTTATAGGTGCCGGCGCCGCCGAGGTAGAAGCCCTGCCAGTTGCCAGCCGGAGTCACCGGCTCATTCTGTGCAATCGGGGCTTCGGGAATCTGATCAACGGCGTCTGCCGCGTAAGCAGCGGATACGCCACCAAGGGCAACGGTCGAAACCAACAGGCTAGCAATAAAAGTACGCATACTCGTCTCCTTTCAAACCCGCGCTCTTCGTCAACTGTCTTACAGCGAAGCATTCGCGAGCAATTACTTACGTCCCTTTCGGATCGAGAGGGAAACTGATGCCCAAATGAGGATTTGAAAGAGCCAAAATGTGATTTGATTGTGGCGCACGGGTGGCTGAAATTCGATGTTGCTTTACCGCAACAAACTATTTGTTAACCATAACGAATGATTAAAACTTCAATACTTATTTTAATAGAGCATTACTTTAAATAACGGGGACAACGTCGATCCCCCTCACCTCGATCGCACCGCCTATTTATAAGGTCAGCGCACGCGCCTATATAGCATCGCACAGACTCGCGTGATGAAGAGGCATGATTTTGAGGGACAAAAGACTTCGTACCGCGCTCGTGACCGGCGCGGCCAACAGAATAGGCCGGGCGATAGTCGAAGATCTGGCAGCGAACGGCTTTTCCGTCGCCATCCATGCAAACCGTTCGATCGACGCGGCCGAGAATTTCGCGGCAGAATTGCGGCAAAGGGGTCTGGGCGCGATTTCGCTGCAAGCCGACCTGAAGCATATTGCCGCGACGAACGGGCTGATAAACAGGGCTTCGGAAGCGCTCGGTCCGATCGATTTGCTCGTGAACAACGCCTCGGCCTTCCACAACGATTCGGCAAATCGTTTCGACCCTGCCGCGTGGGAGGAGCATTTCGCGCTGCATGTCCGGGCCCCCTCGATACTGGCCGCTGCATTCGCCGAACAATTGCCGGAAGACGATGCGGGCCTGATCGTCAATGTGATCGACCAGCGTGTCTGGGCGCTCAATCCCACTTTCTTTTCCTATACGCTTTCCAAGGCCGCGCTGTGGACGGCAACGCAGACCATGGCGCAGACCTTTGCGCCGCGGATCCGCGTGAATGCGCTAGGCCCCGGCCCGACGGTGCGCAGTGCTCGGCAAACGGAAGAGGACTTCCAGGCACAGGTCGACGGGCTTATCATGAAGGCGGGGCCGGGATTCGGCGAGTTCGGACGGACGATCCGCTTCCTCTACGACACGCCCTCGATCACCGGCCAAATGATTGCCCTGGACGGCGGCCAGCATCTTGCCTGGCAGACGCCCGATGTGGCGGAGATTACGGAATGACATCAAGGAAGCTGCCGGACGGCGGCGTTCTTTACGACGAAACGGACGAGAACGACGACGAAATCGAAGTGGAGAGCGATGCCTCCGCTCAGCCGATCTCGGCTGTGGTCGACTGGAACGAGGGCGGGCTCAACGAGACCGGGCTGATCGGTGCCGATCTGATCGCCGAATTCGTCAAGCGATTGCCGAACAGCCCTGGCGTCTATCGCATGTTCAACGAAGCGGGTGACGTGCTCTACGTCGGGAAGGCCCGCAGCCTGAAGAAGCGCGTGGGCAACTATGCGATGGGCCGCGTCCACTCCAATCGCATTGCCCAGATGGTGCGCCAGACGGCAAACATGGAGTTCGTGACGACGCGCACCGAGATCGAAGCGCTGTTGCTGGAAGCGAATCTGATCAAGCGCTTGCGGCCGCGCTTTAACGTTCTGCTGCGCGACGACAAGTCGTTTCCCTATATCCTCATCTCCGGCGACCACCGCGCACCGGCCATCCTGAAACACCGCGGTGCACGCGCCAGAAAGGGCGACTATTTCGGGCCCTTCGCTTCTGCCGGTGCCGTTGGCCGCACGATCAATTCACTGCAGCGCGCCTTCCTTATCCGCACCTGTACGGACAGCGTCTTCGAGACGCGCACCCGCCCCTGTCTGCTCTACCAGATCAAGCGCTGTTCGGCGCCCTGCACGCACGAGATCAGCGATGCGGGCTACGGCGAACTCGTGCAGGAAGCCAAGGATTTCCTTTCCGGCAAGAGCCAGAAGGTGAAGGCGCATATGGCGGAGGCGATGAACGCGGCAGCCGAGGATCTCGATTTCGAGCGGGCTGCGGTCTATCGCGACCGTCTTGCATCGCTGTCGCATGTGTCGAGCCATCAGGGCATCAACCCTGCGGGCGTCGACGAGGCGGATGTCTTTGCAATTCACCACGAAGGCGGCATTTCCTGTATCCAGGTCTTCTTCTTCCGTACCGGGCAGAACTGGGGCAACCGTGCCTATTTCCCGAAAGCCGATCCGCAGCTTTCGGGCGCCGAGGTGCTGAGCGCCTTCCTGGCGCAGTTCTACGACGACAAGCCAGTGCCGAAACAGATCCTGCTGTCGGAGACGGTGGACGAGATGGAGCTTCTTGCCGCGGCGCTCGCTGAAAAAGCCGGACGCAGGATTTCCGTCCAGGTGCCGCAGCGAGGCGAAAAACGCGACCTCGTCGAGCACGTTATCGGCAACGCGCGCGAAGCGCATGGGCGCAAGCTCGCCGAAACTGCATCGCAGTCGCGGCTGCTCGAAGGCTTCAAAGAGACATTCAAGCTCCCATATGTGCCGCAGCGCGTCGAGATCTACGACAACTCGCACATCATGGGCACCAACGCCGTCGGCGGCATGGTGGTCGCGGGTCCCGAGGGTTTCGTCAAGAACCAATATCGCAAGTTCAACATCAAATCGACGGACATCACGCCGGGCGACGACTTCGGGATGATGCGCGAGGTGATGACGCGGCGTTTTTCGAGGCTGATCAAGGAGGAAGGCATTCCGGATCGGAGCCAGCCGGTATCGACTGCCGACGCTGCGGATATGCCCTTTCCTGCATGGCCCGACGTCATCCTGATCGATGGCGGCCAGGGGCAGATGACGGCAGTGAGGGCAATCTTGGACGAGCTCGGCATTACCGACAGCGTTACGGCCATCGGGGTAGCCAAGGGCGTCGACCGAGACGCCGGCCGCGAGCGCTTCTTCCCGAAGGGCCGCGAGAGCTTCACCCTCCCGCCCCGCGATCCGGTGCTCTACTTCATCCAGCGCATGCGCGACGAGGCACACCGTTTCGCCATCGGCTCGCACCGGGCGCGACGCAAGAAGGAGATGGTCAAGAATCCCCTCGACGAAATCGGCGGCATCGGACCGTCGCGCAAGCGCGCCCTGCTCCAGCACTTCGGGACAGCGAAGGCGGTTTCGCGTGCCGCCCTTTCCGACCTGATGGCCGTCGAGGGAATTTCGGAAACCGTTGCCAAGCAGGTTTACAATCATTTTCACGACGACGCCGCGAAATAGGTGGAGTCGGTCGCAAATTCCACGCAAAGGCAGCAAAAAAACAGAAAGAATGTTGACGCTTTGCGGTCAAAGCCGTCATCTACGGACGCACCAATTCAGAGAAAAGCTTCATGGCATCGCGCGCATATAATATTCCCAATCTGCTGACCTATGGCCGTATCCTGGCCGTGCCACTCATCGTCCTGTGCTTTTTCCTCGAAGGAAAGCTGGCGATCAGCAATACCGCCCGATGGGTGGCGCTGTGGATATTCATCATCGCGTCGCTGACCGACTTCCTCGACGGCTATCTTGCGCGCATCTGGAACCAGACGTCGAATATCGGCCGGATGCTCGACCCGATCGCCGACAAGCTGCTGGTCGCTTCGATCCTGTTGCTGGTTGCGGCGGATCAGACGATTGCCGGATGGTCGATCTGGGCGGCGATCACCATTCTGTGCCGTGAAATTCTAGTGTCCGGGCTTCGCGAATACCTGGCAGCCCTGAAGGTCAGCGTACCGGTCACCCGCATCGCCAAATGGAAGACGACCGTCCAGCTCGTTGCGATTGCGTTCCTGCTCGCCGGCCCGGCCGGGGACGAAGTCTTTCCGTACACGACGAAGACGGGCATCGGCCTGCTCTGGATCGCGGCCATTTTGACCATTTATACCGGCTACGACTATTTCCGCGCGGGCATCAAGCACATCGTGGACGACGAAGAATGACGAAGCTCGTATATTTCGCCTGGGTGCGAGAACGGATCGGCAAGGGCGAGGAAGAGATCACCCTGCCCCAGTCGGTTGTCACCGTGTCGGATCTTCTGAGTCATTTGAAGACGCTAGGCGAAGAGTATGAGACGGCACTTCAGTTCCCCGACGTGATCCGGGTGGCGCTCGACCAGGAGCATGTCGAGCACGACGAACCCATAGGCAATCCGCGGGAGATCGGCATTTTCCCGCCAATGACAGGGGGATAAATTGACGAATAGCTTATCCTCCGCCCCGACGATCCGCGTTCAAAGCGAGGATTTCGACCTGCAGGCCGAAGTCGATCTGTTGACCAAGCGCGTTCCCGGTATCGGTGCGATCGTGACCTTCTCCGGCCTCTGTCGTGACGAAGGCGGAACGCTCGCGGCGCTTGAACTCGAATACTACCCGGGCATGGCCGAGGCCGAGATGACGCGGATCGCCACACGCGCTATCGAGCGTTTCGGCCTTCTGGGACTGACAGCGATCCATCGCCACGGGAAGATCGCAGCGGGCGAGAATATCGTGCTCGTCATTGCGGCCGCGCGCCATCGCCATGCAGCCTTCGACGGTGCCAGCTTCGTCATGGACTTCCTGAAAACCGCGGCGCCCTTCTGGAAAAAAGAACATGGAACGGATGGGTCGTCCGGCGCCTGGATCGCTGCCAAGGATGCGGACGACGCGGCGCGCGACAAATGGAAGTGACTATGGAATGGCGCGTTCGCGCCGGCTGAGCACCAACAGAAGCACGAGCAGGGAAAAGACCACGAAATCGCGCCACAGGAACGGGCCGTAGGCCGTCCATAACGTCTCGACGACGCCGAGACCTGCAGCCCCTCCTGCCGACTTCAACGGATCCGAATAGCCTCCCACGGCCGCTACCATCAGAACCTTGAGCCCGAACATCAGGCCCGCGCCAAAATCCATCGTACCGTAATAGGCGGTGGACAGGATGCCGCACAGCGTCGCGACCAGTGCGGCGCCGGCATAGGCGAAGAGAAAGACCCGGTCGGCGCTGGCACCGCAGAGTTCGGCGGCCAGCGGATCGTCCGTGACGGCGCGCCAGACGCGCCCCCAGGAGGTGCGTTTGAGGACGAAGGCGCCAACCGCGATGAAGGTGCACATGAACACTGTATTTATGAGCTGGATCTCCGTCAGCACGACCTCGAAGGTTCCGTCTCGCCAGAACACGACGCCGCCGTTGAGAAAGGGAGACAGCCAGAGGCTTCTTGTGTTCGACGCCAGCCGGGCGGTCTCCATCAGGACGATCGTGATGCCGAGAGCCGCAACGATAACGGTGTTGGAAGACTGGCGAACGAGCGGCAACATGATCGAGCGGCCGATCCATATTCCCGCCCCCATCGAATAGACGAGCGACAGGATAACGCCAAACGCCAGGGCGGCCGGGAGGATCAGCCAAAGCCTGTTGTACCCGAAATCGGTGAAGAGCAGCAGGATCTGCCCTGCAAACGCAAATATCGCGCCATAGGTTATGTCGGCCCGTTTCGTGACGCCGAAGGCGAGCGCATAGCCAAAGGCGAGCGCAGCATAGAGCGCGGCCAGCGGTATCGCATTCGCCAGTTGCTGCAGCAGGTACGCCATCAAAAACTCCCGATCGCCAAAATCATAACTGGCAAAATAAGTTTTACCAGTTATATTTTCTGTATGACATTTTCGTGGACCTCCCATCGTTTCTCTGGCGGCGCGCTGGCGCTGGACGTCGCAAACAGCGTCATTCTCAGGCATGACGAGGCTCGCCGTGTCGACCGCTTCGCGGTTGACCAGCAGCTGGATGCCTTTCCAGAGGCGGCGTCGGTGTTTTGCGCCGAGCGCGCGCTATTCGGCGACCTACAGCCCGCGGCACCGGAAAACAGGGCAAAATTCTTTTCGCTGCGCGAAGCGACGGACGGCTATTTTCGCCGCCGCATACTGACGGGCAGCGACGACTTGCTGCTCGCTGACCTCCTGGAGGCAACTGCGCTGATATTGCGCGGTTCATCGGGGCAGAACGACCTGGACAGAGCAACCGCGCATTCCGTGCTGAAGCTCATCGCGACCTCCGAGCCGGAGCGCACGAAGATTTGCCGGAACTGCGGATGGCTGTTCATTGATCGCAGCAAGAACAGGAGCCGCGCCTGGTGCGACATGGCGGTTTGCGGCAATCGCGCCAAGGCGCACCGCCACTATCGCCGAAAGAAGGAGGAGATGCCATGAGGATGAAGGTCATTGCCGCGCTGGCATTGAGCGCCTGGCTTATCGCCGGGTGTCAGCGCGAGATGGAGAAAATGGTCGAAGTCAGCGGTCACCTCTTCGTCTTCAACTACCGTGTCGCCACGGCAACCTATCTCGTGACATTGCGAAAGACGGCACCCATTCCCGATGGTTCCGTGGCAATCGCCGAATTCGAAGATCCAGCCGGCGGCGAGCCAATCGTGCTCAATGAAAAAGTCTACCCTGCCTGGGACCAAATCACGCTGCAGAGCCCGCCCGTCCATTGCATCCGCAAGGACAGGCCTTATGCCGTCAATATCCGGCTCGTGGATGCAGGCGGCAAGACGTTGCAGGAACTGAAGACGCAGCTGATCTCGGATGTTGATCAAGCCGCGATGCTGCCAGGCAAGCCGCTCGTCGTCGGCCCGTTCTACAACAAGAACCCGGAGGTCTTCAAACCGGACGGAACCGTGGACTATTCCAACACAGACACGTGCCCGGCGGTCTGAATCAAAAAGCCGGAGCAATGCCCCGGCTTCGAGAGTCATTTCAATGCGTTCGGCAGATCTGCTGAACGCTTGAATCAGCCAACGATTTCAGTGTCGGAGAACCAGTATTTGATTTCCTGGGCAGCCGTTTCCGGAGCGTCGGAACCGTGAACCGAGTTCTCGCCGATGGAGAGAGCGTGAACCTTGCGGATCGTGCCTTCGTCAGCGTTTGCCGGGTTGGTCGCGCCCATGATTTCGCGGTTCTTCAGGATGGCGCCTTCGCCTTCCAGAACCTGAACGATCGTCGGGCCGGAGGTCATGCCTTCAACCAGTTCGCCGAAGAAAGGGCGTTCCTTGTGAACGGCGTAGAAGCCTTCTGCTTCGCGCTTGCTCATCCAGACGCGCTTGGAGGCGACGACGCGCAGGCCGGCATCTTCGAGCATCTTGGTGATGGCGCCCGTCAGGTTACGCTTCGTTGCATCGGGCTTGATCATCGAGAAGGTGCGTTCAATCGCCATTGTGAAATCCTCAGTTATCGGGGAAAAGTGGGCGGTCTTTACCCGTCCGATGGCCTGAAAACAAGGGGGCAGCAGTAATTTCACGTCCCTGTCACAGGCCTGACCGCATCGATACGCTCCTTCGGTATTCAATGCCATCGAGGGTGGTGGGCCCGTCGCCCATCATGAATATTCATGGCGTCATCAAAGGCAACGGCGCGGAAATCGCATAGTATCGCCTGCAAACGGAGGACGAGATGTTGCAGCAGTATGGAATGCTCGCAGACTATAATCGCTGGGCGAACGCACTCGTCTATGGCGCCGCATCCGAATTGTCCGAAGCCGAGTTTCGGAACGACAAGGGCGCTTTCTTCGGTTCTTTGCACCGCACGCTGAACCACCTGATCGCCGCCGACCGCATCTGGATGAAGCGCTTCACGGGCACAGGCGAGGCTCCAACGGCGCTCGACAGTGTCCTGTTCGACGATCTTGCCTCCCTCTCGCTGGCGAGACGGGTCGAGGACCGACGCATCGTCGAATGGGTGAGAGAACTCGACGAACGGGCGCTTGCCGCTGACTTCACCTACACGCCAATCACCCAGCCGATCTCCATCACCCAGCCGTTATGGACAAGTCTTTCGCATTTCTTCAACCACCAGACGCATCATCGGGGGCAATGCCATATGATCCTGACCGCGCTCGGCAAACCGAGCCTGGGGCTCGATTTGGCCTATTTCCTACGCGGAGACGGCAAGCCGTGGCTTCGATCAACATCGCATTAACCGCGTTCTCCGATCGCTGCGTCTCCTTTCCTCCAATCCGGGTGCGAATTCAGGCTATTTTAAACCCTCGGGTGCATAGCGGAAGAGACGCCAGGCCGCACAGAGCCAACGAGCGAGGAAGCCGCCATGCGAAATGCAGCATCGAGTTCACAGGTGCAACGCGAAGCCCCGCGCCCGGCGGCCGTGCCGGCAACGGACATCCAGCGGATCAGCCAGCATATGGCACGGCTTGGCATTGCCGGCATACCGCGCAACTACGAGCTGCTGCATTATGCAATCATCGGGCAGAACGCCGCCCTGGCGCAGGACATCGCTGCGCTTGGCCCTTCCCCCAAACAACCCGCCCTCGATGAGATCGGTCTGAAATACCGCCTTGTAAGTCACTGTGGCCTCGTCGGCGAGTCCTCCCAGGCCGAGATGGGGAGAATGCTGCAGGATATGGCAGCACATCTCTCCGAAAGCCTGCGGCAGAAGCAGAGTTTCGTGCGCTCGGCCGAAGCCGTTCTTCATTCGATTGCCGGCAATCCGGAGCAAAGCCTCGCATCTTTCATGAGCGAAATGGACTACCTGTCGACGTCGTTGACCGAGGTATTGGCCGGGGAGACGAGCCTTTCCGCAAAGCTCCGCGGTGACATCGAAAAGCTGGAGGCGCTCGAGCGTGGCGTTGTGGCAGCGCAATCGGCATCTTCGACCGACAGACTGACCGGCCTTCCGAACCGCGTCGCTCTCAACAAGACGATGCTCGACCTCTACGAACGCGAAGACGGCGCCTCAGGCAGCGCGCTCATCATGGTCGACATCGACGATTTTAAAGCGCTCAACGGTCGCTACGGCACGCAAGCCGGCAGCAGGCTTCTCAAGAAGCTTGCCGACCTCTTTCGAAAATCGATCAAGAAGAACGATTTCGTTTCACGCACGGATGGCGACGAATTCACGTTCCTGTTCGCCAATGTGGGAATGCAGGAGGCGTTGGCGATCGCCGAGCGTCTGCGGACGTCGGTCGAAGAAAATGTCGTCTTTGCCGCCACCGACACTGTGGGCGCCACGCGGCTGACGATCTCGCTGGGAGTGGCGTTGAGCGCGGATGCGACGACGGCATCGCAGTTGGTGGCGAACGGCCGCATTGCGCTGCATGCAGCCCAGTCGAACCGGCGCCAACCCGTCCAGGCCTTCGGGCGCTGAACGACAAGCTCTTGCGCTAACCGCAGGTTTCGGCCAAAACGCCGCCTATGATCACGATTACCGATATTTCCGCACGCATTGCCGGCCGGCTGCTTCTCGACCACGCCAGCGTTTCGCTGCCATCCGGTACCAAAGCCGGCCTCGTCGGGCGCAACGGCGCTGGCAAATCCACGCTGTTTCGCGTCATCACCGGCGACCTGGGTTCCGAAACTGGCGTGGTATCGATCCCGAAGAATACGCGGATCGGTCAGGTCGCTCAGGAAGCGCCCGGAACGGAAGACGCGTTGATCGAAATCGTGCTCGCTGCCGACAAGGAGCGCGCTGCCCTGGTCGCCGAGGCGGAAACCGCCACCGATCCGCACCGCATCGCCGATATCCAGATGCGCCTCGTCGACATCGATGCGCATTCCGCCGAAGCCCGTGCGGCAGCCATTCTTGCCGGCCTCGGCTTCGATCAGGAGGCGCAGTCGCGTCCGGCTTCGGCATTTTCCGGCGGCTGGCGGATGCGCGTGGCGCTTGCCGCCGTACTTTTCGCCGAACCGGACCTGCTGCTCCTCGACGAGCCGACGAACTATCTCGACCTTGAAGGCACGCTGTGGCTCGAGGACTATATTCGTCGCTACCCGCATACCGTGATCATCATCAGCCACGACCGCGATCTTCTCAACAACGCGGTCAATTCGATCGTTCACCTGGACCAGAAGAAGCTGACCTTCTATCGGGGCGGCTACGATCAGTTCGAACGGCAGAAGGCCGAGGCGGACGAATTGCAGACCAAGGCGAAAGCAAAGAACGATGCGGCACGCAAGCATCTTCAGAGCTTCATCGATCGCTTCAAAGCCAAGGCAACCAAGGCACGCCAGGCGCAGAGCCGCGTCAAGGCACTGGAACGCATGGGAACGGTCTCGGCGGTGATCGAGGATCATGTGCAGCCGATCACTTTCCCCGAACCTGAGAGGCAGCCCGCCTCCCCGATCGTTGCCATCAGCGGCGGCTCTGTCGGCTATGAGCCCGGAAATCCGATCCTGCGGAACCTCAACCTGCGCATCGACAACGACGACCGCATCGCGCTGCTCGGTTCGAACGGCAACGGCAAGTCGACGTTCGCGAAGTTCATCTCAGGCCGCCTCAAATCCGAGGCCGGCGAGGTCAAGCTCGCGCCGAGCCTGAAGATCGGCTTCTTTGCGCAGCATCAGCTAGACGATCTCATTCCGGACCAGTCGGCAGTCGAGCATGTGCGCCGGCTGATGCCGGAGGCGCCGGAAGCAAAGGTGCGCGCCCGCGTCGCCCAGATGGGCCTTGCGACCGAAAAGATGGCGACGGCTGCCAAGGATCTCTCCGGGGGCGAGAAGGCCCGCCTGCTGATGGGCCTTGCGGCCTTCCATGCACCGAACCTGCTGATCCTCGACGAACCGACGAACCATCTCGACATCGACAGTCGCCGGGCGCTGATCGAGGCGCTGAACGACTACGAAGGCGCCGTTATCCTGATTTCGCACGACCGGCACCTCATCGAAGCGACGGTCGACCGGCTCTGGCTGGTCAACAACGGCACGGTGACGACCTTTGAAGGCGACATGGACGAATACCGAGACATCGTCGTCGCATCCGGTAAAAAAAAAGAAGAAAAGCCGCAGCTGAATGACGATGCGGCCTCGAAAGCCGATCAGCGCAAGCTGAACGCCGAGAAGCGCGCTTCCCTTGCGCCGCTCAAGAAAAAGATCAACGAAATCGAATCCTTGACGGGCAAGCTGGAGAAAGTGATTCAGGCACTTGATGTCGAACTTGCGGATCCCATGCTCTACGAGAAGGCGCCTGCGAAGGCCGCCGACAAAGCAAAACAGCGTGGCGAGGCCGCGGCAAAGCTTGCCCTCGCCGAGGAGCAATGGCTGGAACTCTCCTCCCAATACGAAGAGGCTATGGCAGGATAGTCACACGCCTCTCGCAAGCGTACCAAATTCGGCTTGCGTGAACGCAATCCGCAGCAATTGAAACCGATCGTTAACCATAATCCGAAAGGTTGTCTCAACATTCATTACTGATTTGTTGAGCCAACTTTCATGCATCGCATCGCTGTTTATTCCGGTCTCATTCTATGTACCGTGCTTGCCGGCTGCCAAACCGCAAGACATCCCGCCCCAGATACGACCATAAAGACCTCTTCGATCGTCTCTCCCGAAGGTAAGCCGGCACCGGATGCCGGGACCACCGAACTGCCAGCCTCACGCTACGGCGGCAAGCACCATCTGGCGGGGCGCACGCTGACGATTTCTTCGCTCAACGAGCTGCGCCTGCAGGACAAGGAAGTCATCCTCTCTTTCGACGACGGCCCAATCCCCGGACGCACGGACCGCGTGCTTGCGACACTCGACGAGTTCGGCGTCAAGGGCGCCTTCATGATGGTCGGGGAAATGGCAGCCCTGCATCCGGCACTTGCCCGCAAGGTGGCCATCGACGGCAATGCGATCGGAAGCCACACCTACAAGCACGACAACCTCGCCTCGCTGACATTCGACATGGCGATGGCGGAAGTAACGCGCGGTGAAGCTGCGGTGACGAAGGCAACCGGCGTGGACGTCAACTTCTTCCGTTTTCCCTATCTGGCCGACAGCCACAAGCTGAGGGCCGCCGTCGCCATGCGCGACATGGTCGTTATGGACGTCGACATCGACACCAAGGACTATTTCAGCGTCTCGCCCGCCAATGTCACCAAGCGAACGATGGACCTACTGCACAAGCGCGGGCGCGGGATCATCCTGATGCACGACATCCATAACCGCACCGCCACGATGCTGCCGACGCTCCTCAGCAGGCTCGAAGCCGAGGGCTACCAGGTAGTAACGCTGAAATTCAAAAGGCCCGCAGCTCCTGCTGAAATGGCGTCGCTGTAATCGACAACCGGCGCTTGCCCGCCGGCTTCTTTCTGATAAAACGGATTAAAAATAAATCATACTTTTGAGCGAAACACCGAACGCGAGCTACCAGCATGTCACCCATCAACCTCGCCATTGTTGGCGTCGGCAAGATTGTCCGCGACCAGCACCTTCCCTCCGTCGCCAAGAACCCGGATTTCAATCTGATCGCGACGGCAAGCCGTCATGGCACCGTCGAGGGTATCCAGAGTTTCACGACCATCGAAGCAATGCTGGAAGCAATCCCCGCGATCGATGCCGTCTCCCTCTGCATGCCGCCGCAATATCGCTACGAGGCTGCTCACAAGGCACTCTCGGCGGGCAAGCACGTTTTCCTGGAAAAGCCTCCCGGCGCGACGCTGAGCGAGGTCGCCGACCTTGAAAGCCTTGCCGCGAGCAAGGGCGTTTCGCTTTTTGCGAGCTGGCATTCACGCTATGCCGCCGCCGTCGAAGCTGCCAAGTCGTTCCTCGCCTCCACGAGCTTCCAGAGCGTTCATGTGATCTGGAAGGAAGACGTCCGTCATTGGCATCCGAACCAGGACTGGATCTGGCAGGCCGGTGGCCTTGGTGTCTTCGATCCGGGCATCAACGCGCTCTCGATCGTCACGCACATCCTTCCCAAGGCGATCTTCCTGACCCGCGCGACGTTGGAATTCCCCGAGAACCGCGACGCGCCGATCGCAGCGGACCTGCATTTCAAGAACGCCGACAATGTGCCTGTCCATGCCGAATTCGATTGGCGCCAGACGGGAAAGCAAAGCTGGGACATCGTTGCCGAGACGGCGGCGGGGCAAATGATTCTAGCCGAAGGCGGTTCGAAGCTATCGGTCAACGGCGAACTGACATTCTCGGCACCCGAGGCTGAATACCCGGCGCTCTACAGCCGCTTCGCCGAAATCGTCAAGGCAGGCAAATCCGATGTCGATCTTGCCCCGCTGCGCCATGTCGCCGATGCCTTCATGCTCGGCAAGCGCAAGTTCGTCGACGCGTTCTACGATTGATTTCGCGATGCCGAACCTCATGATACTGTGAAGCGCTCATGGGTTTTCGCGAGGTTTGGCATGCGCGACGATGCGTCCTATGGACTGGGCTTGAAGAATCAAACGGTTTCGCTCGCCGAGCCAAACGTCCTATGGCACGACGCCTATGAAGCTGAAGCGGAAGCGATCCGGCAGGCGCTCGGTGACATGGCGATTGACATACAGCACGTCGGCAGCACTGCTATTTCGAGGATCAAGGCAAAACCGATCATCGACATATTGGTCGGCGTGAAGCATTTCGCAGATGGCCTGGCCTGTATCGGAGCAATGGAAAGCATCGGCTACGACTACGCCGGCAGCGATATCGTTCCCGACGACCATATTTTCGGCCGCG
The DNA here is from genome assembly GCF_001424945.1 of Rhizobium sp. Root1203. Taxonomy (GTDB): domain Bacteria; phylum Pseudomonadota; class Alphaproteobacteria; order Rhizobiales; family Rhizobiaceae; genus Rhizobium. The sequence goes on along the minus strand of NZ_LMCW01000067.1, from coordinate 113,927 downwards.
GCATCAAGGGCGAGACCCGAACCCATCTGGTTCATGTGGTGGAATATCGCGGCCACAACTGGAACCGGATGATCGCGTTTCGCGACGCACTCCGTGGGGACGCCAGACTTGCCCGCGCATACGAGCAGCTGAAAGTCGGATTGGCTGGCGAGCATGCCGAAAGCCGTGCTGAATACACGCAAGCAAAGCGGGACTTTATCGACAAGGTCGTCAGGGACTGCGGCCTGACCTAATCAGCTCAGGCCTTCTTTTCCCACCGCCCTTCGGGCGTCTGCTGCCAGTATGTGAGGGAGTGCGCCTCCCCTCTCAGCTTTTTCCACTGCGCTCGGGCGCCTTCCAGTTGCTCCTGGTCATAGCCGTCGAACATGAAGACGACGCGCTCATAGGTATCGACCGGCGGCGGCTCGGCGCCGTCGACGACAAAGCGCACCGTCGCGGCATTGGCGTTATCGTCCGAGATCGTCAGGAGCACCGGCTGGCTTGCGGCGAAGTCGCTTTCATCCGTGCCGTGCGGCAGGAAGCTGTCCTCGCGAAATGTCCATAGATGCTGGTCCAGCAGTTCGCGGCGGGCGGCATCCTTCATCTGCACGCAGACGCGCCAACCGCGCTCGACGCTTTTGTCGAGCAGCGGCGGAAGCGCATCCTCCAATTTGGATTCCGTCAGATGGTAAAACAGGACTTCCGTCATGATTCGTAGTTGGTGCGGACGAACTGATCGAGCAGACGTACGCCGAAGCCGGATCCCCACGACTGGTTGATTTCGTCCAATGGGGAGCCCATCGCAGTCCCGGCGATATCGAGGTGAGCCCAAGGCGTTTCCTGTACGAATCGCTTGAGAAAATGTGCAGCGGTGATCGAGCCCGCGTGGCGGCCGCCGGTGTTCTTCATGTCGGCGAACTTGCTGTCGATCATCTTGTCGTATTCCTTGCCGAGCGGCATTCGCCAGAGCTTCTCGCGGGTCTCAAGGCCCGCCGCTGTCAATTGTTCGGAAAGCTGATCGTCATTTGAAAACAACCCGGCATGCAGATTGCCGAGGGCAACCAAGATCGCGCCGGTCAGTGTTGCAAGGTCGATCATGAATTTCGGCTTGAAGCGGTCATTGCAATACCAGAGGGCGTCACAGAGGACCAGGCGACCTTCGGCATCGGTGTTGATGATCTCGATCGTCTGGCCGGACATCGAGGTGACAATATCGCCGGGACGCTGGGCGTTGCCATCAGGCATGTTCTCGACAAGGCCGATGATGCCGACCGCGTTGACTGCCGCCTTGCGCGCGGCAAGCACGTGCATGAGGCCGGTGACTGTTGCAGCACCGCCCATGTCGCCTTTCATCTCTTCCATACCCGCCGCCGGCTTGATGGAGATGCCTCCGGTATCGAAGACGACGCCCTTGCCGATGAAGGCGACAGGGCTCTGTCCGCTCTTGCCGCCCTTCCACTGCATGACCGCAAGACGCGGCGGACGTACGGACCCCTGCGCCACGCCCAGCAGCGCGCCCATGCCGAGCTTCTTCATCTCCGTTTCGGTCAGGATTTCCACGTCGACGCCGAGCTTCTCGAGCTCCTTGGCTTTCGCGGCGAACTCGACCGGACCGAGGACGTTCGGAGGCTCGTTGACGAGATCCCGGGCAAGATTGACGCCGTCAGCCACGGCTTTCGAGATCTTGAAGGCTTTTGCAGCCTCACTTGCGTTGGCCGTGACGATGGTCACCTTGACGGCTCCATTCCGGCTCTTGCCGTTGCCATCGTCCTCGTTCTTCTTCGTCTTATAGGTATCGAAGCTGTAGGCACGCAGCAGCATGCCCAGCGCAAAGTCCGCGACCTCGCTGGCGCCGACCCTGGCACCTGGCGCATCCAGGAATATCGTTGCCAAGGTCGTGTTCTTGATCTTTGAAGCGGCTGCTCCGCCCAGTTTCAGCCAATCATGCGATGCCAGCTCTTCGGCCTTGCCGAGACCGATGACGAAAATGCGCTCGGCGGACGAGCCTTCAGGCGCAACGATATCGAGAGCAGACGCAAGCTTGGCGGTAAATCCGGCAATCTTGGCGGCCTTTGCCACCACGCCGGATGGATCCGCGGCCTGCGCGCCAGCGGACGAATCCGCGTCCTTCGTCTTCAGCAGAACTGCGCAACCACCGGCAATCTCGGCAGATTTCTCAAACGATATATCGAACTTGACAGACATGTCTTCTCCAGTGGGTTTCTTGAGAGCCCTCTACCCTGATCATTTCGGTTTTCACCCTCGAAAACAAGTCTGCGTCGGGCGTTCCGTTCGCCATTGCGCGGAAATCACGTCAACGGGCTGTCATCCGCCGCAGCTATCGATCGCTCCGCAATGACAGGACACGAATCGACATTGATCTCAACATTGAAAGCAACAGGACCGCGGGTGTTCCTGCGGCGGCGGCGTGCCGCGTGGGATGCCTTCTGGGTCCTTCTGGGACTCTGGGGTGTATCGCTCGCACTATTCAATACCTTTCCGCAGATCGACCCTTACGTCTCCGCGCATTTTTTCGTGCGCGAAGCCTGTAGCACTGCCCCAGCGATCGGGGAAAACTGTGGCCATTTCCCCTACCGGCAAGATCCATTTTTTCAGCTGCTTCGGACGCTGTTCCTTCGACTGCCCTCTGTGGTCGCCGTTGTCTTGCTGTGGAAGCTGCTGGATTGCTACGGACACCACGGCGCAACGTTCAATGCTGAACGCGCCCGCGCACTGAAAGTCGCGCTCGCCTCACTTGTCATCGGCCCAATTGTCCTGGTGAATTCGATTCTCAAGAGCTACTGGGGTCGACCTCGGCCATCGGAAACACTCGATTTCGGTGGCCATTTCGATTTCGTGCAGGCTGGGTCCATGGCAGGAAAATGCCTGTCGAATTGCTCCTTCGTGTCTGGCGAGGCGGCGGGTGCCGGCTGGCTGTTCTGCCTTGTCCTCCTTGTACCCCAGCCTTTACGGTCGGCGCTCTTGCCTCCCCTGGCGACGATTTCGTTGCTGGCGCCGGCACTGCGCGTTGCGTTTGGCGCCCACTATCTTTCGGACGTGGTCCTCGGCTGGCTTTCGTCACTTGTTGTTTTCGCGGGATTGCTCGCACTAGCCGATTCGCCACAGCGGGAAAAAAAACTGAAAATTGAATGAATTTTTGACGACGGCTTGTCGCAAAAGGAAAGCAAAGAGCGTAGATGATTTTCGCTGCGCAGCGGCAAGGGTTTGCAAAGAGCGTTCAAGGGCGTGCATGAAACTGCTTGAAACATACATATTGCGGCGCGTCGGCCAGATGTTTCTCGTCGCCCTATTGCCTGTCCTTGCGATCATTTGGACGACGCAGGTGCTGCAGCGTATCAATCTGGTCACTGATAGCGGCCAGTCGATCGGCTCGTTTGCGAAGCTCGCGACGCTGATCCTGCCGTCCATCATCCCGGTCGTCCTGCCGTTTGCGCTGGTTATCGGCGTAACGCAGACGCTTACGACGATGAACAACGATTCGGAGCTTGCTGTCATCGACGCCGCCGGGGCCCGGCGCAGCATCATCCTCCGTCCGATTCTCATTCTTGCAGCGGTCATCAGCGTCTTCTCCTTCCTTGTGGACAACGTTGTCGAGCCAAAGGCGAAGACCGGCGCACGCCAGATGATCGCAGCCGCCTATGCCGACCTGCTGTCTACCGTTATCGAAGAGAAGAATTTCCGCCGGATCGATACCGGCCTCTACGTTCAGATATCGGAAAGGCTCGCCGGGCGCGTCCTCAAGGGCCTGTTCGTCGTCGACGAGCGCGATCCTGCGTTCGATCTCATCTATTATGCCCGCGAAGGCGCTGTCGACGGCAAGGGCACTTCGCTCATCATGCACGATGGGGAGGTTCACCGCAAAACGCCGGCTGGCGATGTTTCCGTCATTCGGTTCGATTCCTATTCCTTCGATCTTTCCGACCTCACGCAGAACCGCGGCCAAACAACACTGCGCGCGTCCGACCGCGAATTGCCGTTCCTTCTGAACCCCGATCCGACCGATAAGGACTACATCTCCCGCCCGGAAAGCTATCGCGCGGAATTGCATCGTCGTTTGACCGACTGGCTTTTGCCGATGGTATTCGCATTGATATCGCTCGCCATCGCCGGCGACGCGCGCTCGCATCGCGAAGCGCGGCTTCATCCGATGGTCTCCGCCCTGGTGCTGGCCTTTACGATCCGCTGGGCGACGTTCTATGCGGCCAACCAAATCGACACGGAACCGATGTTCATCGGCGTACTCTATGCCATCCCGGTTGTCGTCAGCCTGATCGCCATCCTGTCTCTCGCGCTTCACAAGCGACTGTCGCTGTTTGGCATGCTGTTCGACCGGATTGCGACCGGCTGGCGCAAGTTCCAGCAGCGACGCCACCGTTCCACGGGGCCGTCAACAGGAGGCGGCGCATGATTTTCGGGACGCTCGGGCGCTACTTCTTCCGCCGTTACCTGTCGACAACGATCTGGTTCTTTCTCGGTGTCATCGCGATCGTGTACCTGGTCGATTTCAGCGAGACGGCAAGCCGCATGGGGAATCTGCCCGGGTATACGGTCACAGGCGGATTGCTGATGACGGCCGCGCGCCTGCCCCTTATTCTGCAGCAGACCGTGCCCTTCATCACGCTTTTCGTCGGCATGACTGTGCTGATCGGCCTCAATCGGAAGTACGAGCTTGTCGTTACGCGCGCAGCCGGAATTTCGGTCTGGCAGTTCATGTCGCCGTTCGTCGCGGGCGCCTTCCTGCTCGGGATTGGTGTGATGACAGTGCTCAATCCGCTCGCGGCATGGGGGCAGCGGCAGGCCGCACTCGTGGAGAGCAACTGGCGCGGAGACGGCGGTTCGTCCAGCAGCGCACCTGAGGTTCCCTGGATCCGACAAATCAGCGGCGAGGACGACGTTATCATCGGTGCGCACAGCATTCTCGAGGATGGCACGCTGCTTGTCGATGCCGTGCTGATACATTTTGATTCGACCGGGCATATCGTTCTGAGACAGGATGCAGGCACGGCAAAATTGAAGGATGGTTACTGGCTCCTTAACAACGTCGTCGAGCGTCGCCCGGGTGAGATCGCCGAGCGCAAGGATGAGGTGCGAGTCCGCACCAATTTGAAACAGGATTTCGTCCAGCAGCGGCTTACAGCCCCTGAAACTATTGCATTTTTTAATCTCTCGGGTCGTATCGAGGCCGCAAAATCCTTCGGGATTCCAACCAAGGCCCTGGAGACTCAATTTCACTCATTATTGTCGCAACCACTGTTGTTGGTGGCAATGACTCTCATTGCTGCAACAGTGTCCCTAAAATTTAGCCGGTTCAACCAATCGAGGTCCGTGATTCTGGGTGGAATCCTTTCGGGCTTCGTGCTTTATGTGATCACCGTGCTTGTAAAAGCATTCGGAAGCAGTGGGGTTGTCCCGCCTTTCGTGGCGACATGGATTCCGGTCACCGTCGCCTTGGCTTTGGGTGCAACAATTCTGCTTCATCAGGAGGATGGCTAGTGGCGGCAGGCAACCGCAAGATTTTTGGTAAGCAATTGGTTGCCCTGTTCGCAGGCGTAGCCCTGTGCAGCTATTCAATCGGCATTCCCGCTGCCATTGCACAGGACGCTTTACAAGGCATGAAGCCCAATGTTCCGGCGGAAGCAAAGATGCTTCTTTCGGCAAATGAGCTCATCTATAACAAAGATGCAGAAGTGGTTTCTGCTGTCGGCGGCGTACAGATCAATTACGCCGGCTACAAAATGGTTTCGCAGCGCGTCGAATACAACCAGAAGACCGGCCGGCTTATGGCGCTTGGTAACGTCGAGCTCATCAGCCCCGACGGCAACCGCATGTATGCCGACAAGCTGGATGTGACAGACGACTTCGCGAACGGCTTCGTCAATTCCCTGCGAATCGAGACAGCTGACAACACGCGAATCGTCGCCGAAAGCGGGGAACGTGTCGGCGGCACAGAGATGATCCTGAACCGGGGCGTCTACACCGCCTGTCTGCCTTGCGCGGAAAATCCGCAGAAACCGCCTTTCTGGCAGGTGAAGGCCGAACGCGTCATTCAAAATGGTGAGAAGCACACGATTCGTCTCGAGACGGCGCGCTTGGAGCTCCTCGGCCACCCGATCGCCTATGTGCCGTGGCTGGAAGTACCCGACAACACGGTGAAGCGGAAATCCGGCTTCCTGTTTCCAAGCTTCGTCACAGCCCAGAACCTGGGCTTCGGGCTATCGGTTCCCTATTACTACGTCATTTCGCCCAGCATGGACGCCACGGTTACGGGAACCGGCTACACCACCCAGGGCTTCCTGGTTGACGCAGAATTTCGCCAACGTTTCGAAAACGGAACGCACACGTTGCGGGTAGCGGGCATCAACCAGATGAGCCCAGGGACGTTTAGTCCCGGCACGAGCGATGCACAGGAAGATTTCCGCGGCGTCGTGTCGTCCAAGGCGGATTTCCGGATCAATCCACGCTGGACGTTCGGTTGGGACGTCATGGTGCAAAGCGACAACAATTTCGCTTATACCTACAATCTCAAGGGTCTCAACGGTTCGACGCACACCAATCAGGCTTATCTTACCGGCCTCGGAAAGCGGAACTACTTCGATCTGCGATCCTTCTATTTCGACGTGCAGGACGCCGATCCCACCAACACGGCGGAAAAGCAACAGCCGATCGTCTATCCGGCGATGGACTATCACTACGTTGCGCCGCAGCCGCTTGCAGGCGGCGAACTCTCCGCGGACGTGAATCTGACGAATCTATCGCGGTCGCACGAAGATTTTTACCAAAGCGCCGGCTACAATCGCTTTCCCGGCCTGGAGGGGCAAACGTCTCGCCTGACCGGAGAACTTGCCTGGAAGCGTACCTTCGTAACGCCCGAGGGTGTGCTCATTACTCCGTTGCTTGCGGCCCGTGGCGATGCGCTGGCACTCAACATGACGCCACCGCCTAGGTTCGGCGAGTTTGCCTATGACGGCAACTACGACAACAGCGATGCGGCGACCCGCACGATGCTGACAGCCGGTCTTGAGATGCGTTATCCGATCCTTGCCACGACAGCGAACAGCACGCATCTGTTCGAACCGATCGTGCAGGTTTACGCCAGGCCGAATGAACAGCTCGCCGGCCGCCTTCCCAACGAAGATGCGCAAAGCTTCGTCTTCGACGCCACCAGCCTGTTCGAGCGTGACAAGTTCTCCGGCTACGACCGCATCGAGGGCGGCACACGCGCCAACGTCGGTATCCAATATACGGGTACTTTCGATAACGGTTACAAACTGCACGGCATTTTCGGCCAGTCCTATCAGCTTGCCGGACAGAACTCCTTTGACACGGACGATCTCGTCAACGTGGGCGCCGACTCTGGTCTCGAAACCACCACCTCCGATTATGTCGGCCTCGGCGGCGTCGAAACACCTCAGGGCTTTGCTTTCGCCGCGTCTTATCGTCTGGACGAGAAGAGCTTCGAGCTGCGCCGCGGCGATCTGACCGCGGGATTCCAGACCGACCTTTTCCAGAGTCAGCTTCTCTATACGCACGTCTCCGCGCAGCCCGCCTACGGCTTCGATTCGGACAACGACGAAGTCCAGGCCCGGGCAACGGTCAAATTCAAGGACTACTGGTCGATCTTCGGCGGGGTCGCGTACGATCTGAACGAGAAAACCGTGACCAGGCAGACGATAGGACTGACCTATGAAGACGAGTGCACGATCTTCACGATCGCCTACTCTGATAGGCGGGATACTAGCGACGAGACCGCAAGCGATTGGAACATCGGCGCCAAGTTGACGTTCCGCACGCTCGGCGACATCAACGTCGGCGACATAAGCGACGCCAACAGGAACATCTATAACTGACCGGATTTTACAGTGCGGCGAAAGAAGGAGAGCCTTTCTTTCGCCGTAACACTGTGCAGGACATTGTCGCCGGTTGACATCTGGAACATGCGCTGAATCTGCCCGGAGCAGCGATGTTCGTCTTGTCTTGATAAGTTAGGCACGCCGCGATGCGAAAGCGCGGCGTCAATGGGAAGGGTCGACAGATGATTGGCGCTACGAGAACCGTAAAGACGATGATGGCCGGCATGGCTTTTGCCATGCTGACGGCCTTGGCTATGCCACAGGCAGGAACCGCTTTCGCCGCAAGCGAAGTCAGGGTCGTCGTCAACGGCACAGCGATCACCAGCGGTGACGTTGCCAAGCGCCAGGCTTTCCTGCGACTGCAGCATCAGAAGGCCGATGCGAAAGCTGCCGAAGACCAGCTCGTCGAACAGGCGCTGAAACAGCAGGAAATATCTCGCGTTCGCATGTCGGTGTCCAAGGAAGACGTCGACGCGTCGTTTGAACGCTTTTCGACCGGTAACAAGCTGACCGCCGCGCAGATGACACAGATTCTCAATCAGTCCGGTGTCGGCGTCGACCATTTCAAGGCCTTCATCGCCGTGCAGATGAGCTGGCCGCGGCTGGTCAATGCCCGCTATGGCGCTAGCAGCAAGATGTCGAACTCCGACCTCGTTGCCCGCATGATGCAGAACAACAAGCAGAAGCCGGAAACGACCGAATATATTCTCCAGCAAATGATCTTCGTCGTCCCGGCCAGCAAGAAGGGAATCGTCGGCAAGCGCAAGAGCGAAGCTGAAGCGTCGCGTTCGAAATATCCGGGTTGCGAGCAAGCAAAGGTTTTCGCCGCGACGATGCGCGATGTGTCTGTTCGCGAGCTGGGCCGTGTTCTGGCACCCGAACTACCCGCGGAATGGAAGCCTCTGATCGAGCAGGCAAAAGGCAACACCACGGCTACGCGCGTGACGGAGCGGGGCGTTGAATATCTCGCGATTTGCAGCCAGCGCCAGGTATCGGACGACCAGGCGGCAGAGATGGTTTTCCGCCAGGAAGACCTGGCCAACGCAAAGGGAAGCAAGGGCGCTCCCCCCGAAAACGCAAATGCCAAGAAGTATCTCGACGAGCTGCGCAAAAAAGCGCAGATCCTGCGCCCCTGAGACCCGATGACAATTTCCTTCTCGCGCCCACTTGCGCTCAGTCAAGGTGATCCCGCAGGCATCGGCCCCGACGTCACGTTGATGGCGTGGCTGCGGCGGCGTGAGCTTGGCCTGCCACCGTTCGTATTCATCGGCGATCCAGACGTTCTCGCGACACGTGCACGGTCGCTGGATCTGACGGTAGCGATCCGGGAAACCAGCTGCGCGCAAGCGAACACCGTCTTTGCGGAGGCTTTGCCGGTTATCCCCATATCAGCCGGTATAGCAGTCATTGCGGGCGAAGCCCACGTGGCCACGGCTAAAGGCACGATTGCGGCCATAGAGAAGGCGGTCGCGCTCACTCTGAACGGTGAGGCGCTCGCCGTCGTGACGAACCCGATTGCCAAATCCGTTTTATACGAAAGCGGCTTCCCATTTCCTGGCCATACCGAGTTTCTGGCTGAATTGGCAACGCGATCGACCGGAAAGCCGGTTACCCCGGTGATGATGCTGGCTGGGCCGAAGCTCCGGACCATTCCCGTTACCATCCACATCCCGATCAAGGATGTGACGCACAAACTCACGGCAGACCTTATCATCGAGACCTGCCGCATCGCGCACGCCGATCTCCTTCATCGGTTCGGCATTGCCCAACCGCGCCTTGCCGTTGCGGGGCTCAATCCGCATGCCGGCGAAGGCGGAACGATCGGCAAGGAAGATGAGACAGTCGTCCTTCCGGCCGTCCAGTTCCTGCGTTCAGCGGGCATCGATGCGATCGGGCCGCTGCCGGCCGATACGATGTTCCATGACGATGCCCGTGCCCGCTACGACGTCGCAATCTGCATGTATCATGACCAGGCGCTGATCCCTGCAAAGGCACTTGGCTTCGACGACGCGGTCAACGTCACTCTCGGTCTTCCTTTCGTGCGCACCTCCCCTGATCATGGCACCGCTTTCGGCATCGCCGGCAAGGGACTGGCTCGGGAAAGCAGCCTGGTCGCGGCTCTCAAGCTTGCCGCGCACCTCGGTCGCGTGGAAGAGAGCCGTCGCTGATGGCCGCATTGGACGGGCTTCCGCCTCTTCGCGACGTCATACAGCGTCACGGCCTCGATGCGCGCAAGGCGCTCGGACAGAATTTCCTGCTGGATCTCAATCTCACGCAAAAGGTTGCCAGAACGGCAGGTCCGCTTGAAGGCGTAACCGTCTTTGAAGTCGGCCCCGGACCGGGGGGCTTGACCCGTGCGATCTTGGCCCTCGGTGCGAAAAAGGTCGTCGCCATCGAGCGCGACTCGCGGTGCCTGCCGGCGCTGGCCGAGATTTCTGCTCACTATCCCGGACGTCTCGATGTCATCGAAGGCGATGCGCTGAAGACGGACTTCGAGGCGCTCGCGCCGGAAGGGCCGGTGAAGATCATCGCCAACCTGCCCTACAACGTCGGCACGCAGTTGCTCGTGAACTGGCTGCTGCCGAAACAGTGGCCGCCTTTCTGGCAGTCGTTGACGCTGATGTTCCAGAAGGAAGTCGGCCAGCGTATCGTCGCGACGGAAGAGGACGACCACTACGGGCGCCTCGGCGTCCTCTGTGGCTGGCGTGCGAGCGCCAGCATGGCGTTCGACATATCGCCGCAGGCCTTTACGCCACCGCCGAAAGTTACCTCCACGGTGGTTCACCTTACGCCGAACGAAAATCCGATCCCCTGCTCCGTCGCCAATCTGGAAAAGGTCACCCATGCGGCATTCGGTCAGCGACGCAAGATGCTGAGGCAGAGCCTGAAACCGATCGGTGGCGAGACCCTGCTGCAAAGGGCCGGGATCGACCCGCAGCGTCGTGCAGAAACTCTGTCCGTGGCTGAATTCTGCCTGTTGGCAAACTGCTTGTAGACATCTGACGGCAGTGCGGGTGCCTGCCCCGCAAGCACCATCGCGTCAAAATTGATGGTCTTAAAGCTTCGGCTCTTCCGTCAGCAGGTTGTTGACGAAGTCGAACAAGCCGTGGCGGCGGTCTCGGCGGACCCGTTCGGCATTGACGATACAGCTGACATTGCGAAAGGCTTCGTCGAGATCGTCATTGACGATGACATAGTCGTATTCGCGCCAGCGTTCGATCTCGGCGCGAGAATTCAGAAGCCGTGTACGAATGACCTCTTCCGAGTCCTCGGCGCGGCGATGCAGGCGCGACTGGAGTTCGGTCATCGTCGGCGGTAGCACGAAGATCGACACGATATCGGCCTTCATCTTGTCCTGAAGCTGCAACGCGCCCTGCCAGTCGATATCGAACAGCATGTCGCGACCTCCGGCCATCGCGGACTCCACGGGCTCCCGCGGCGTGCCGTAAAAGTTGCCGTGCACCTCTGCCCATTCGAGCAGATCGCCCGCATCGCGCATCTTCTCGAACTGCGGTACGGTGATGAAGTGATAGTGCTTGCCGGCGATCTCGCTCGGCCGCTTGGCCCTGGTCGTGACGCTAACCGAGATTTCCAGGCTATGGTCGTCTCTTAGCAGGTTGCCGGCAATCGTCGACTTGCCCGCGCCGGACGGCGAGGAAAGGACGAGCATCAGCCCGCGCCGGGCGATTGTGGTGGGTGTGCTCGACTGTGCCGGGCTCATGTATCACTCCAGATTCTGAATCTGTTCGCGGAACTGGTCGATGACGACCTTCAGCTCAATTCCGGCGGCGGTTACCGCCGATGCATTCGACTTCGAACAGATGGTATTCGATTCGCGGTTAAATTCCTGTGCAAGGAAATCGAGCTTTCGACCGACGGGGCCACCCTTGGCAAGCAGTTCGCGTGCCGCCACAACATGCGCCTTGAGCCGATCGATCTCCTCGCGCAGGTCAGCCTTGGTCGCAAGCAGCGCCGCCTCCGCATGCAGCCTGTCCTGATCGAACTTTCCAGCAGTGTCCATCAGCATGGCCACCTGGGCAGAGAGCCTGGCGGCGATCTCGCGGGGCGAACGCGACGGGTCGCCTTCGATGGTGACGGTCAATCCCTCGATTGCCGAAACATGGTCGTTCAGCACACGCCCGAGCGCGGCACCTTCGTGTTCGCGCATCGATCGCAGGTCGGAGAGCGCGACGAGCAACCCATCGGCGATCTCCGCATCACGAACGGCGAGTGCGTCCTCACTGTCTTCGGTCTCGCGAAATTCGATGATACCCCGGATGGAGAGCAGCGTATCCAGCTGCAGCGGTGTCGGATCGATGATACCGCCGAGCTGGTCCCGCAAAGCGAGGACGGCAGCAAGCGCTTCCTGATTGAGCACGGTCTCGAAACGATTCTCGGCTGCGGACACCGATAGCGACGCCTGCATGTTGCCACGGCTGAACCGTTCGCCGATGAGCCGCCGAACGTCGTTCTCCAGCCGCTCCAGACCTTGCGGCAAGCGAATGCGGACATCCAGCCCCTTGCCGTTGACGGAGCGCAATTCCCATGCCCAGCGCCAGCGGCCGGTCGTCCCTTCGCGCCGCGCAAAACCAGTCATGGACTGCAAAGCCATGCGACCTCCGAAATCAGTTCGTTTTCTTTTTCTTCTGTGCAGGAGCAGCGGGCGCCTCAGCCGGGGCCGCTCCATCGGGCTGTCCATCGACAGCGATATTCGGGTCGGCGCCCTTGTCCGCCTCCAGTTTGCGCCAGCGCTTGACGTTGGCATTGTGTTCTTCGAGCGTGGCTGCAAACACGTGGCCACCCGAACCGTCGGCCACGAAATAGAGGTCCTGGGTCTTCCACGGATTGGCGACGGCTTCCAGGGCGTCGCGCCCCGGATTGGCGATCGGCGTCGGCGGCAGGCCCTTGATCACATATGTGTTATAGGGCGTGTCCTTCTTGAGGTCGGACTGATAGATCGGCCTGTCGGCGGGTTTGCCGTCGCCACCGAACAGGCCGTATATAATTGTGGGATCGGACTGAAGCCGCATTCCCTTGCCCAGACGGTTGAGGAAAACAGACGCCACGTGCGCACGCTCGTCCGGAACACCGGTCTCTTTTTCCACGATCGAAGCAAGCGTGACCAGCTCTTCCTTGGACTTCAGCTGGAGCGAACTATCCCGCTTCTCCCAGACCTGATCGACCAGCTTCTGTTGGGCCGCCGCCATCTGCTCGATGATCTCCGCGCGCTTCGTACCACGCGAGAATTTGTATGTATCCGGGCGCAGGCTGCCCTCGGTCGGCAGGACAGCCGGCAGGTCGCCTTCCAGGATCCCATCCTCGTTCATCCGGTTGAACATCTGGCGAACACTCAGCCCCTCGGGAAAGGAAACCGAATAGAGGATGGATTTTCCGGATTTGAGCAGCTCCATAATATCATTCATCGAGGCATGCGCCTTGATCTCATACTCGCCGGCCTTGAGGCTTTCGCCATCGTTGAGGTGTGTGGCCGTCAGGTAGCGGAAAACACGCCCGTCGGAGATGATATTGTTCCGCTCCAGGTTAAAAGCGATCTCGGTGATGCCCGCACCGTTGCGCACGATGAAATTGGTGTTCGCTTCCAGCGGACCAGGGCCTTGATAGGTGGAAATGGCATAGTAGAAGACCACGACGGCCACGGCACAGCCGAGCACGACGAGCGTCATCAGGAAGTTCAGGAAGATAATGACCTGGCTTCGTGCCTTCTTCGAGCGCTTGGGCGGCTCCGGGACGCGCTCCGGGCGCAACGCCTCGTTGGGCGATTTAGGAATGATCGGCCCGCTTTGCGACTGCTGGCTTTGCTGGCCAACCGTGTCATTGCTCTGGTTCGTATCGCTCACCGGCAATCCTCTAAACTTGGCCCCACGTCCTGCTTCTTGCGAAGCAATGCGGCAAAATGCAGGTGGGCAGCCCGATCTCGCACTGCCCAGCCTGTCGCGAACGTCAAGCTTGACGTCAAGCGACGTAGCGGCGAAGCACCAGCGATGCGTTGGTACCGCCAAATCCGAACGAATTCGACAACGCCACGTTGATTTCGCGCTCGCGCGCTTTGTGCGGGACCAGATCGATCGCCGTGTCGCGCTCGGGGTTGTCGAGGTTGAGCGTCGGCGGGGCGATGTTGTCGCGAATGGCAAGCGTTGCGAAGATGGCTTCAATCGCACCCGCGGCACCGAGGAGATGGCCCGTGGCGGATTTCGTGGACGACATCGAGATCTTCGACGCGGCGTTGCCGACCAGGCGCTCGACGGCACCCAGCTCGATTGTGTCGGCCATGGTCGACGTGCCGTGGGCGTTGATGTAATCGACATCCGCAGGTGTCAGGCCCGCGCGCTTCAGCGCAGCCGCCATGCAGCGTCCGGCGCCTTCGCCGTCTTCCGACGGCGCGGTGATATGATAGGCGTCACCCGAAAGACCGTAGCCAACCACTTCCGCGTAGATCTTGGCGCCTCGTGCCTTGGCATGTTCAAGCTCTTCCAGAACGACGATGCCGGCGCCCTCACCCATGACGAAGCCGTCGCGATCCCTGTCGTAGGGACGCGAAGCCTTGGTCGGATCGCCGTTGTGCTGCGTCGACAGCGCCTTGCAGGCGGCGAAGCCAGCCAGCGATATGCGGCTCACAGGAGATTCGGTACCGCCTGCGACCATGACGTCGGCATCGCCGAATGCGATGAGACGGGCGGCGTCGCCGATTGCGTGAGCTCCGGTCGAGCAGGCAGTGACGACCGAGTGGTTCGGGCCACGCAGCTTGTGGCGGATCGAGACCTGGCCGGACACGAGATTAATCAGGCGGCCGGGGATGAAGAAGGGCGAGATGCGGCGCGGGCCCTTGTCGCGAAGCGTATAACCGGCTTCGACAATGCCTTCGATGCCGCCGATGCCGGAACCGATCAGCACGCCCGTCGAGATTTGGTCTTCATCCGTTTGCGGATGCCAGTTGGCGTCGTTCAGCGCCATGTCGGCGGCGGCCATGCCATAGATGATGAAGGGATCGACCTTGCGCTGCTCCTTCGGTTCCATCCAATCGTCGGCATTGAACGTACCGTCCGTGCCGTCACCGACGGGAATGCGGCAAGCGATCTTGGCGGGGAGGTCTTCGACTTCGAATTCAGTGACCAGGCGAGCGCCGTTCTGGCCCGCGAGCAACCGGGACCAGGTCACTTCCGTTCCACATCCCAATGGCGATACCATGCCGGTACCAGTTATAACGACCCGTCTCATCGACTGCATTTCCCCCGCCTTTTGTGTTTTATGGAGAACCATGCCGGAAATAAAAAGGGCGGACTCCGGGTCCGCCCTTTCTCAATTGCTCAGGATTAAGCCTGGGCCTTTTCGATGAACTTCACGGCATCGCCGACCGTCAGGATCGAGTCAGCAGCGTCGTCCGGAATCTCAACGCCGAATTCTTCTTCGAACGCCATGACCAGTTCGACGGTGTCGAGCGAGTCAGCGCCCAGATCGTCGATAAAGCTGGCGCCTTCGACAACCTTGTCGGCATCGACGCCAAGATGATCAATAACAATTTTCTTTACGCGTTCTGCGATATCGCTCATGTCGGTTTCCTCGACCTTATGTCCTGATCAGAATGCCTTTTGACATCCCTACCCTGTTTCAGCCTGCGGCGCCCTAAAGCCACCCTCGGCAAACTCGTTGAACCCGGCTTCCAGAGATGTCCCAGGCTTGCACAAAAGCCTGCCGGTCCGTCTTCTTTCTCGGGAGACTGTTCACAGTCATGGCCCGCTTAACACGGTTTAAGTCTGCCGCAAAGCCAGAAAATCAACCCCACCGGGTTGGTCAACACGCTATTGCGGGGAAAATCCGTCCCGCGGGCAGTTTCCCGTTTCAGATCATGGCCATGCCGCCATTTACGTGCAAAGTCTGGCCTGTCATGTAGGCGGCTTCCGACGACGCCAGATAGGCAACTGCAGACGCAACTTCGGCGCCTGTGCCCATCCGCTTCATGGGGATAGCACCCATGATCGCATCTTTTTGCTTGTCGTTCAGCTTGCCGGTCATTGCGGACTCGATGAACCCGGGCGCGACGCAGTTTACCGTGACGTTGCGGGTCGCGATTTCCTGCGCCAGCGACTTGGTAAAGCCGATCATGCCGGCCTTGGAGGCACAGTAGTTGGCCTGACCAGGATTGCCGGTGACCCCTACGATAGAGGTTATGTTGATGATGCGGCCATAGCGGCGGCGCATCATCGGGTGCGTCAGCTCGCGGGTAAGTCGGAACATCGACGTCAGATTCACCTCGATGACGTTGTCCCAGTCTTCGTCGCTCATCCGTACGAACAGGCCGTCCTTGGTGATGCCGGCGTTGTTGACGAGAATGTCGACGCCTTCCAGCTCGGCTTCGGCCTTGACGCCCAGCGCCTTGACTTCATCGCGATCGGCAAGGTTCGCCGGAAAGATCTTGACGCGCTCGCCAAGTTCGTTGGCCAGCGCTTCGAGCTTTTCAACGCGGGTTCCATGCAAGCCGACAATTGCGCCCTGCCGGTGAAGAATACGGGCGATTTCTTCGCCGATGCCGCCGGAAGCACCGGTAACGAGAGCCTTGCGGCCGGAAAGATCAAGCATGGGAACGTTCCTTGTAATCGTTAAATCAATCAGGCCATGAGTGCGGCGACGGCCGCGTCGATATCAGCTGCTGTGTTGACCGAGATGCCGTTGACGGTTTTATCGATGCGGCGTGCAAGGCCGGTGAGCACCTTGCCGGAGCCGAGTTCGTAAAGCGTGGAGACACCGTTGGCGCCGAACCACTCGACCGTTTCGCGCCAGCGCACCTGACCGGTGACCTGCTCCACCAGGAGCCTGGCAATTTCGTCGGCGTCCGTCACCGGTGCCGCGCGGACATTGGCGATCAGCGGAACGACAGGGTTCGACTTTGCGACGCTTGCAAGAGCATCGCGCATGGCGTCGGCGGCCGGGGCCATCAGCGTGGAATGGAACGGCGCGGAAACCGGCAGCAGGATCGCCCGCTTGGCGCCCTTTTCGGTTGCGAGCGCAGCGGCCTTTTCAACGGCGACCTTCTCGCCGGAGATGACGATCTGGCCGCCGCCGTTGTCGTTGGCGATCTGGCAGGAGCCCAAGACCGACGCGTCTTTGCAGACGGCAATCACATCGGCATGTTCGAGACCGATGATCGCTGCCATAGCGCCGACGCCGACCGGCACGGCAGCCTGCATGGCATTGCCACGGATGCGCAGCAGCCGCGCCGTGTCGCCGAGCGAGAAGGTGCCGGCGGCACAAAGGGCGGAATATTCGCCGAGCGAGTGACCGGCGACGTAGGATACCTTTGCCTTGAGATCCAGCCCCTTGGCTTCGAGCACGCGGACGACCGCCATGGAAACCGCCATCAGAGCGGGCTGCGCATTGGCTGTCAGGGTCAACGTGTCCTCAGGGCCGTTGAACATGGTCTCGGAAAGCTTCTCGCCCAGAGCGTCGTCGACCTCTGCGAAAACTGCGCGGGCCTCAGTGAAATTGTCGGCGAGTTCCTTGCCCATGCCGACGGCCTGGCTGCCCTGCCCGGGGAATGTGAAAGCGATGGTCATCCTATGTCCTTTTATATGGACCTCTGGTTATTTCGCCTCCAATTGACATTCTTTCCCGCAGAGTCAAGTGCTGAGCGCCTGCGTTCCAAGGCTTTCGCGGCTGCGAGAAAGCTTGGTTCGCCCTCTTGCGCTTGTTCGATTCCGGCCTAGATTGCGCCGTCCTTCCCGACGATTTCCTTTTCAGATCACCTTCAAGGCACTCAGATGAGATACAAGAAACTTGGCCGCACCGACATTTCCGTGTCCGAAATCTGCCTCGGCACGATGACGTGGGGTACGCAGAACACCGAGGCCGAAGCGCACGAGCAGATGGACTATTCCGTCGAGAACGGTGTCAACTTCTTCGATACGGCTGAGCTTTACCCAACGACGCCGCTCTCTCCCGAGACACAGGGCCTGACCGAGGATTACATCGGCAGCTGGCTTCAGAAGAGCGGCAAGCGCAAGGACATCGTCCTTGCCACCAAGGTCGCGGGGCCCGGCCGCGCCTATATCCGCAGCGGCGAGGGTGCCGACGCCAGGAACATCCGCCTCGCCATAGAAGCAAGCCTCAAACGGCTGAAGACAGACTATGTCGACCTCTACCAGATCCATTGGCCGAGCCGCGGCCATTTTCATTTCCGCCAGGCATGGAACTACGACCCCTTCAAGCAGGATCGTGCCAAGGCGGTCGCCAACATCGCAGAAATCCTGGAAACGATGGGCGCATTGGTGCAGGAAGGCAAGGTTCGCGCCTTCGGCCTTTCCAACGAGACGACATGGGGTACGCAGAAGTACCTGACGATTGCCGAACAGCAAGGGCTGCCGCGCGTGGCCAGCATCCAGAACGAATACAATTTGCTCTATCGCCACTACGACCTCGACATGGCCGAACTCTCGCACCATGAGGATGTCGGCCTGCTCGCCTATTCGCCCCTTGCGGGGGGCATCCTGAGCGGCAAGTATATCGATGGCGCCAAGCCGCAAGGTTCACGCGGGTCCATCAACGGGGACATCGGCGGCAGGCTGCAACATCTGCAGGAAGCACCGACGAGGGCATATATCGAGATCGCTGCCCGGCACGGCCTCGATCCCTCGGCCATGGCAATCGCGTTTTGCCTGACGCGCCGCTTCATGGCATCGGTGATCATCGGCGCGACGACGATGAAGCAACTCGAGACAGATGTGGGTTCAGCGACCCTCAAGCTGTCGCACGACGTTCTGGCCGACATAGAGAAGGTGCATCGTCAGTATCCGATGCCGATCTAAGCCGGCACGCTTCAAACGGTGCCGGCCGGCCTTTCGCCGGCCGGCACCGTTCAAGCCCATCGTCCCCTGCCGGACCGATGTGCCTCGGGCACAACGACAGGTTTTGGCGAGGCTGTGGCCGTTTGCAATTTGCCGCTTCTACAGTTTCTTCATTTAAGCTAGTTTCGGATGGCCTTGGCAAATGCCACCGGAGTGCCACCTCCATGGAACGCAAGCTTGCAGTCATCCTTGCCGGAGACGTTGCCGGCTATAGTCGCCTCGTTGCCGCCAACGAGGAAGATGCCCTTGCGACGCTTGCCACCTACAACGCCACCATCGGCGACCTGGTCTCGGAGCACGGCGGACGGATCTTCGGCAGCGCCGGAGACAGTTTCGTGGCCGAATTTCAAAGTGCCGTGCAGGGCGTGCGTGCGGCCGTCGCGATCCAGCGCGCCCTTCATCGCCGCAACGCGGACCTGCCGACGGATCGCCGCATGGAATTTCGCCTCGGGCTCAATCTCGGCGATGTCGTCGTCTCGGGAGAAAACCTGCTCGGCGACGGTGTGAACGTGGCCGCGAGGCTGCAAGAGGTCGCGTTGCCGGCCGGAATATGCATCTCGGGCGCTGTCAGGGACCAGATCGAAGGCAAGCTTGACTTTCCCATGGTGCGGATGGGCGACCGCACTTTGAAGAACATCCCACGCCCCGTGCCGGTCCACAGGGTGCACTGGAGCCGCGAGGATCCGGTTGAGGCCGGTGCGCTCGACGGGCCGCTCCGGCTGCCCGACAAGCCGTCCATCGCCGTGCTCCCGTTCGTCAACATGTCCGACGATCCCGAGCAGGAGTTCTTCGCCGACGGTCTCACCGAGGATATCATAACAGCCCTTTCGCTCTACCGATGGTTCTTCGTCATCGCGCAGAACTCGTCCTTTGCCTACAAGGGCCGCGCCGTCGACGTGAAACAGATCGGCCGAGATCTGGGGGTTCGCTACATCGTCGAAGGGAGCGTCCGCAGAGCTGGAACC
This sequence comes from Rhizobium sp. Root1203, assembly GCF_001424945.1. Lineage (GTDB taxonomy): Bacteria > Pseudomonadota > Alphaproteobacteria > Rhizobiales > Rhizobiaceae > Rhizobium. Next base: position 94,256 of record NZ_LMCW01000067.1, on the reverse strand, counting down.
CGCGTCCGCGTTACAGGCCAGTTGATCGAAGCAGAAAGCGGCGTACATCTCTGGGCACAACGCTACGATCGGGAAATCACGGACATCTTTGCCATCCAGGACGAACTCACCCAAAACGTCGTCGGGGCGATCGAGCCCGAAATCCTGATCGGGGAAAGCCGCAGAGTCCAGCAAAGGGCCACGGACAATCTCGACGCCTACGAAAGCCACATGCGCGGCACCTGGCTTCACAACGCGCAAGACACCGCGGCGCATTTCGTGGACGCGATCACCTGGCATCGTCGGGCAATAGCTCTCGACCCGGATTTCGGCCGCGCTCATATGATGCTCGCCCGCTCGCTCTATGCCCGATGCTTTCATGGTTTCAGCGATGACGTCGATCGCGACAGCGCCGAGCTTCGGGCGGCTGCGGAACGGGCCGTGGCGCTCGACACCCGCGACCCCTATTCACACTACGCGATGTGTCTTGCTCACTTTGTCGGACAGAATGCGCCGGCAGCGGTCGAAGAAGCGCAGCAGGCAATCGACCTCAATCCCAATCTTGCGTTGGCGCACATGGGGCTGGGTTGGGCTCGGATATTCACCGGGCATTTCGCCGAAGCACTTGATCCGCTTCACATGGCGCTTCGACTCAGTCCGCACGATCCGCTGACATACCTCATTCTCGACCGCATCGCGCTTTCGCACTACCATCTCGGCAACTACGAGGAGGCAGTGCACTACTCGGAACGAGGACTTTCGCTTCGCCGCGCCTATTTCAACCGCGTCGTGCTGCTCGCAAGCCTCGGCCAGCTCGATCGACAGGCCGAAGCACAGCGGCTCATTCCCGAGACGCTGTCCAACGTGCCGGCGGACATCGAGCACTACTGGAAGATCCTGACGCCTTATGTCGACCGGCGCCATCGCCTGCATTTTCTCGAGGGGCTTGGCAAGGCAGGCTTCCCTGTCGTGACGTGACCTCGCCGCAATCTTGCGCTACCCCTTGCCTTTCCGCGAAAAACCCGTATAAGCCGCCCTGTTCGCAAACCCGGTCTTCTGGCTGGTGGCTGAACGGAGGGCCGGTTTTCGCAAGAGAATCGTCGGAACGGAAGCGTTCCAGCCTCCCGTGTCTCCGCTCTCGACCGTCTCGGAACGCTTTTCTTGCTTGGCGCTTGTCGTCTCTCAGGAGCAGTCGTTGAGGCTTAGCCGCCGAATATCGGGTTGAACCAACGCAAGAAAGGCAAAGCTGTCATGGCTCTTTATGAACATGTATTCCTTGCCCGACAGGATATTTCCGCTCAGCAGGTCGATGCCCTCGTAGAACAGTACAAGGGTGTGATCGAAGCGAATGGCGGCAAGGTCGGGCGCATCGAAAACTGGGGCCTCAAGTCCCTCACCTACCGCATCAAGAAGAACCGCAAGGCTCACTATGCCCTGATGGACATCGATGCACCGGCAGCTGCGATCCAGGAAATGGAACGCCAGATGCGCATCAGCGAAGACGTCCTGCGTTACATGACGATCGCTGTTGAAAAGCACGAAGAAGGCCCGTCGGCCATGATGCAGAAGCGCGACCGCGACGACCGTGGCCCGCGTGATGGCGCCCGTGGCCCGCGTGAAGGCGGCTTCGGCGATCGCGACCGTGGTCCTCGCCCTCCGCGCGAGGGTGGCTTCGGTGACCGTGAAGACCGTCCGCGCCGTCCGCGCGAAGACCGTGTATAAGGAGATCTGAGAATGTCTGAAGCTTCCTCCGCTCCGGTCCGTCGCCCGTTCCATCGTCGTCGCAAGACCTGCCCGTTCTCCGGTGCAAACGCTCCGCGGATCGACTACAAGGACGTTCGTCTCCTGCAGCGCTACATTTCCGAGCGCGGCAAGATCGTTCCTTCCCGTATCACGGCTGTTTCGCAGAAGAAGCAGCGCGAACTCGCCCAGGCGATCAAGCGCGCTCGTTTCCTCGGCCTGCTGCCGTACGTCGTCGCTTAATCAGCCGACGCGACCGAATAGAGGGAAGGCAGCGATGCCTTCCCTTCTCCCTTTCGCGATGGGCGCGGATCGGAACTCCTAAAACCCATGTTGAGGCCTTTCTGAAACCGATTCAGGAAAGTCCCTCTAACTGCTTGATGAAGCAGGACAGCGACATTGAAACAATTGAACACTAAAACGCTTGGCATCGGCGCGCTCGCCGGATTGACCGCCGCACTTCTGGTGCTCGGCGCGAGCCTGCAGCCGTCGTTCAGTTCCGTTCTCTATGCTGCCTCCGCTCTTCCGATCCTTCTCGTCGGCCTCGGCTGGGGGAACCTCGCGGCCGTTTCTGCCGTGGTTACCGCTGCCGCGCTGGGCGCGATCGCCATCTCGCCTTCGTTTGCGCTGATGATGACGCTGGTTACGCTCCTGCCGGCCGGATGGCTCAGCCATCTCGCAAACCTTGCCCGTCCCGCCGCCGAGCTTGGCGGACCCGACCACCTGATGGCGTGGTATCCACTCTCCGACATCCTCCTGCATCTCGGTGCGCTTGTGACGGTTGCCGTGATCGTCGTGGGCGTGATGATTGGCTACGGCCCGGATCTTATCGACAGGCTGGTCGACGTCCTGTTCGGCTCGATCGCACAGCAACAATCCGAATTCGCTCCCGACGCTGCGACGATTGCGCAGACCAAGTCGCTGGTCCTCCTGCTGCTGCCGGCGATTCAGGGCGGCATGTGGGTCATCATGCTGTTTGCCGCCTACTACATTGCCACGCGCGTCGTCAGCGCGTCGGGCCGCGGCCTGCGCCCCCGTGAGGATATCCCCTCCTCACTGAGGATGAACCGCAACTCGATCTTCATTTTCCTCGTCGGACTTGCCGCCACTTTCTTCGGCGGCATCCCGGCGATGATCGGAGCGACGCTTGTCGGCACATTCGGCGCCGGCTTCCTGCTCTCCGGTTTTGCCGCGCTGCATTTTCGCACCCGCGGAAAGGATTGGCGCCTGCCGGCGCTGATCCTCTGCTACCTGGCATCGCTGTTGCTGATGGTGCCAGCCTTTTTCATCCTCGTGGTGGGGCTCAGCGATACCCGAAAGGCGATCGCTCTCACCCCGAACAAGGATGCTGATGCCCCCAAACAGACAGACACGAAAATCTAGAGACACGAAAGGAACACCAAGATGGAAGTCATTCTTCTCGAACGCATCTCCAAGCTCGGCCAAATGGGCGAAACCGTAAAGGTTCGCGACGGCTTTGCTCGCAACTATCTCCTGCCGCTCGGCAAGGCTCTGCGCGCCAATGCTGCGAACAAGACCCGTTTCGAATCCGAGCGCGCAACGCTCGAAGCCCGCAACCTCGAGCGCAAGTCGGAAGCCCAGAAGGTCGCCGACGTTCTCGAAGGCAAGTCGTTCATCGTCGTTCGTTCGGCTGGCGAAACCGGCCAGATGTATGGCTCGGTCGCTGCTCGCGACGTCGTTGAAATCCTCGCCGCAGAAGGCTTCAACATCGGCCGCAACCAGGTTCACCTGAACACGCCGATCAAGGCAATCGGTCTGCATCAGGTCGAGCTCCAGCTTCATGCCGAAGTTGAAATCAAGATCGAACTGAACGTCGCACGTTCGGCCGAAGAAGCCGAGCGCCAGCTGAAGGGCGAGACCCTCACCTCCGTCGATGCCATCTACGGTGTTGACGAAGACGCCCTGCGTCCGGAAGACTTTTTCGATCCGGAAGCTGACGGCAACGCAGAAGACGACGAATAGTATTTCTGGAGAGCGATCTCCTGAGTGCAGAAAGCCCGGTTCGCGCCGGGCTTTTTCTATTTCGCCGCAGTCTTCGCTTCGGGCTCGACACTCTTGTCGACGTTGACCACGACGGACAGGCCGGGCGTCAAGCTCCTGGCGAGCGATTGGTCCGGATCGATGCTGATGCGCACGCCGACGCGCTGGGCGATCTTGACGAAATTGCCGGTCGCATTGTCAGGCTTGATGACAGCGAACTCCGAACCGGCGGCTGGCGAAAAGCGCTCTATGCGCCCAGTCAGACGCTGCTTTCCGAGAGCGTCGACAACGATAGACACCGGCTGACCGACTTCCATCCCCTCAAGCTGCGTTTCCTTGAAATTGGCGACGACCCAAACGTCCTCCGGCACCACGGCCATGAGCTGTGTGCCCGCGGCCACATACTGCCCGAGCCGAACACCCACTTCGCCAAGATGGCCATCGCGCGGCGCCACGATCGAGGTGTTCTGAAGGTCGATTTCCGCCAGATGCACGGTGGCCTCGGCGCTTGCGACATTGGCCTCGAGCAACGAGCGATTGACGATAATCGTCGCAAGGCTCTGCTTGGAAACTTCCAGAGCCGCTTGGGCCTGGTTCAGCGCCGCCTTGGCCTGCTCCAACGTTGCCTGCGCCTGTTCGGATTCGCTCGCGGATGCAATGCCGCGATCGTTGAGATTGCTGACCCGGTCCCAGGCGAGTTGCGCGCGCTTCAGCGCAGCGTTGGCACTGTCGATCTGCGCCTCGCTCGACGCGATCGTTGCCCTGGCAGAGAGTTCCGACTGGCGCGAATTATCCAGCGACGCCTTCTGGCCATCCAGCGCTGCCCGGGCTTGAGCAAGCTTCTGGGCATAGATCCTGCCGTCGATCCTTGCCAGGACCTGACCCTGCTTCACCTGCTCGTAGTCCTTGACGGGAACTTCGACGACGTAGCCGCTGACCTGGGGGCTCATGATCGTCACGTAGCCTCTGACATAGGCGTTGTCGGTGGTCTCGACCGAGGTGACGAACGGCGGCAGGCGCCAGGCGTAGAGGACGAGAAGTACCCCCGCTATGCCTGCCAGGAGGGCGATCATGCTTGCCGGCGACCGGAAAAATTTCAACATGCGCGGAACTCTGTGATCAGGTTTGGGCTACGGAGGAGTCCTGTCGGCTCATTTCAAGCCAGGGAAGCCGCCGCAACGCTTGGTGAAGGAGGAGAACAGCCAGCCCCAGAAGCGAGGCAAGGCAAATCACCAGGAATGTATCGTTATAGGCAAGGACATATGCCTCACGCGTGACTTGCTGGCCAAGCAGGGCAATGCCTTCCGCATTCAGCAGAGTCTTGTCGGTTATGACCTTGGCATAGGCGGCAGTCAGTTGGGACACGCGCTGCGCGACCACCGGGTCTTGCAAGAGCATGTGTTCGACCAGAACGTTCGAGTGGAACTTCTCGCGAATGGTGACGAAGGTGCCGAGCATGGCCGACGCGAAGAGGGAGCCTATGCTCTGCGTGAACAGAAAAATCGCCAGAAAATTGACGATGAAGGGCATGCCCCGCGCCATTGCCGCCTTGAAACCGCTTGCCATGACCGGCGGGAGAAACATCGCGGCACCGGCTGCGACCATGGCCTGGCTCAGGTACATCTGTTCGGGGCGCGTCAAGCTGGTCGACTGGCTGTCGAGATACGCGCCGGCCGCGATCAGTATCAGGGCCAGAATATGAGCGGTCTCGACATAGCGCGTCGTCATGAGCAGCGTGCAGAACAATCCGCCGACCAATGATGCGAGCAGGATGACAGCATAGAGGGTGGTCGTCTGATCGTTGAGGATGCCAAGCTGCTGGTAGAGGTTCGCGGCTGTCGAGGATTGTTCGGAGGACACGAATCGGAAGAGAAGGAGAACGCCCGCCATCCGCAAGTTGGCGCCCGCCAGCAGCCAGCGGAAATCGAGCAGCGGATTGTCGCGCGGCAACTCGATGACCAGCACCAGGGCGAGAGAGCCGACCGCGGTGGCAAGCAGAATGCCCAGCCACGGCGCTTCGAACCACCAATACAGGCGCCCTAGCGTCAGGACGACAGCGAGGCAGCCGAAGCCGATCGCAAGCAGGAGATAACTCAGGATATCGAGCCGCTGGATCACAACAGTGCGCGGCGGTGCCGTGAGCGGCAGGGTATAGATAATCGCGAAGGCGATGAGCGCGAGCCCCATCTCGAGCATGTACAGCGCGTGATAGCCACCGAAATCCAACAGGGACGGCGATATGATGCGCGAAACGGGGGCAGCAAAAAGTGTACACATAAGCGCCAGACTTATGCCGACCGAAAGCTTCTTTTCGGGCGCGAACGCCTCCAGCATATAGAGAAAGCCGAGCGTGGACAGCGGCGCCGCCGCAATGCCGCTGATCGTCCTGACGACAATCGCCGAATGAAGATCGGTTACGAGAAGGTTGAGGGCCGCCGCGACGACAAAGCAGATGATACCAAGCTCTGCAAAGCGCCTGAGACCATACTGTGTGCGGATTTTGAAGAGGGCGATCGACAAACTTGCATAAGGCGCCATGTAGGCTGCCGAGAGCCATGAAACCTCCGCCGTGGTCGCCGAGAACGAACCTTGGAGCTGATAGATATTCGCCGTGAGGAGGTTCATCCCGAGACCCTGCGTCAGAAACAGCAGGAGTGATGCGCCCATGTACAACGGTATCTTCCAACCCGGCATCGCAATTGGCACCGGTGGCGGTGCCGGCTGAGGCTCGACAGTCGCCTCGCCTGTCACCTTCGGCTCAACCTTGTCGCTGCCGGTCTGAGCAAGGCTCATTCACACAACCTCATACTCCGCGGATGCCCTGAAGATTGGCCTGCATGGCCCGTATTACATTCAAGGTAGTCTTCAGATCGTTTTCGGAAATGCCGGCGATCACCTGTGCACGTACGCTGACGGCAATCTCGTCGATTTCTCCTGCAACGACCTTCCCGGTTTCGGTAATGTAGATTTCCTTGGCGCGACGGTCAGAGCCGGCGACCCGCCTCTCGACAAATCCCTGCCCCTCCATCGCATCCAGGATCCTGACCAGCGTCGGCGTCTCGAGCTCCAGCCGATCGGCGAGCTCCTTCTGGTTGATTCCGTCCTTCTTGTTGAGCGTAAAGAAGACCCGCGCGCGCGGCAGCGTCATGTTGCGCTCCCGGACGATCTTGTCGAAGACGGCCCTGAGCTTTCTATTGAAAGCCGCCAGGTCCTCGATGAGTTCACGTCCGAGAACGGGATTTGCCATTACATTCAATCCATTTTTGTTAGTATGCTAATTATATATATGCTACCTATCCTGTTTTTAGATGTGTTTCAAGGGCCTGGAATACGAGTTTTGAATGCAACCCTCTTCCCGCAGGCTTAAACTAGCACGTACTCAGGCCAAAGTGAGTCGTTTTGTGTCGTGTCCTCAAGGTGACACTTTCGGTATTTTTGCTTTGACCGCAAGTTCCGCTGTGGAGAAGTCGAACAGTGGGCAAAGTGCTCCCGTTTCGAAAGCTTCAACCGCCTGACACTTGATTTTGCGCCCGGTGCGCTGCACACCCGAAGCTGAAAAAGACAGAACGGATCAAGATGAACGACGTCGCTCGAAAGATTGCCGCTGTTGCTCCGGCGGAGCAGCACTATCGCGAAGCACCCAACAACATCGAAGCGGAGCAGGCGCTGCTCGGCGCGATCCTGATGAACAACGACGCCTACTACCGGGTGTCGGACTTCCTGAAACCGATACATCTCTACGAGCCGCTTCACCGCAAGATCTACGAGGTTGCCGGCGACATCATCCGCATGGGCAAAATCGCCAATCCGGTGACGATCAAGACGTTTCTGAAGGCCGACGACAAGGTCGGCGACATGACAGTCTCCGAGTATCTCGCGCGCCTCGCCCGAGAAGCCGTGACAATCATCAACGCCGAAGACTATGGCCGCGCGATCTACGATCTGGCGTTGCGCCGTGCGCTGATCACCATCGGCGAGGATGTCGTCAATATCGCCTACGACGCGCCACTCGACATGCCGCCGCAGGCACAGATCGAAGACACCGAGCGGCGCCTCTTCGAATTGGCCGAAAACGGCCGCTACGACGGCGGGTTCCAGGCCTTCAACGATGCCGTTGCGCTGGCGATCGACATGGCGGCAGTCGCCAAGGAACGCGATGGCGGCCTCTCCGGCATCTCGACCGGCATCCACTCGCTCGATTCCAAAATGGGTGGCCTGCAGCGCTCCGACTTGATCGTCCTTGCAGGTCGTCCGGGTATGGGCAAAACTTCGCTTGCGACCAACATCGCCTACAACATTGCAGCCGCCTATGAAGGCGAAGTCCAGGCCGACGGCAGCACGAAGGCGAAGAACGGCGGAGTCGTCGGGTTCTATTCGCTGGAAATGTCATCCGAGCAGCTCGCCACCCGTATCATCTCCGAGCAGACGGAAGTCTCCTCGTCGAAGATCCGCCGCGGCGACATCAACGATGCCGATTTTGAGAAGCTCGTCGCCTGCTCGATGATGATGCAGAAGGTGCCGCTCTATATCGACCAGACAGGTGGTATATCGATCGCACAGCTATCGGCCCGCGCCCGTCGTCTCAAACGCCAGCGCGGCCTCGACTGCCTGGTGGTCGACTATATCCAGCTCATGACCGGCTCGGGCAAGTCAGGCGAGAACCGCGTGCAGGAAATCACCCAGATCACCACCGGCCTGAAGGCGCTGGGTAAAGAACTGAACGTTCCGATCATCGCACTTTCCCAGCTCTCCCGTCAGGTCGAAAGCCGCGACGACAAGCGCCCGCAGCTCTCCGACCTTCGTGAATCTGGTTCGATCGAGCAGGACGCCGACGTGGTGCTGTTCGTGTTCCGCGAGGAATACTACGTCAAGAACAGCGAGCCGCGCGACATCGCCGATCCGAAATATCCTGAATGGGAAGCGCTGTTCGACAAGGTAAAAGGCACGGCGGACGTCATCATCGCCAAGCAGCGTCACGGACCGACCGGCACGGTCAAGCTCGCCTTTCAGTCGGAATTCACCCGCTTTGCCGATCTCGCCGATCCGTCGTTCATTCAGTATGAGGAACATTGATTCCGAGGTTGGGACCGATGTCCCGCGTCGTCAAAGCCCGATCGCTCTCAACAGCGCGACGCTGGCGATACCGAGCGCAACGCTCGCCAGCATCGGCAGGCGTCGGGCCGACAGAGCGGTGATGCAACATGCGGCCGTTTCCGCCCAACCGGTGGAAAATGCCGTGGGGGCAATCACAGCCATCAGTACCGCCGGCGGGATGGCTTCGATCGCGGCTCTGGTTTGATCGGTCATCTCGACGTGACGGATGATGACAAGACCACTAACGCGGGTAAGGACAGTGGCCGCCGCCATGGCGAGAATGGCAAGCAGGGTGTGAAAGTCGAGCGTCATGCCGTAACCGCTTTCGTCCTGCCTGCCCAAAGCGAGGCGAAAAGTCCGGCCACAGCGCCTGCGGCTATGTACCAGACGCCAGGCACGAAATGATTGACCAGGACGGCGGCAAATGCGCTTGACGCCAGCACCGTGCCGGTCTCCCTCCCCTTCCAGAACCTCATGACCAACACCACGAAGACAGCCGGAAATGCGAAGTCGAGGCCGATTGTCGCAAGATCTCCGAGGAACGCGCCAAGCAGCGCGCCCGCAAGCGTCGAACCGACCCAGGCAGCGTAGAAGGGCGCTACGATGCCCGCATACCACGATAGCGTCAGCTTGGTGGCGCCAGCCCGAAACTCTGCCATCGCCCATAGTTCGTCGGCAAGGAAAAGCATCGCCACATATTTCTGGATACCGGAGAAGGACTGCATCTTCGTGCCGATCGATGCACTCATCAACACATGTCGGATATTGACGAGAAACGCCGCAAAGCCGAGCCCCGCCCAGCTTGCAGGATGGGTCCAAATGCCCATTGCGACGAATTGAGACCCGCCGGCAAAGACCAGCGCACTCATCAACGTGGCCTCAAGGGCGGAGAGCCCCGACGTGGCGGACATAGCGCCGAAGACAAGTCCGATGGGGACGACGGCAACAATCAGTGGCAGGATGGCGCGCGCTCCGGCGAGAAATTCGCCGCCCGGCCGGTTCCGCTGAAGCATGGAAACCTCCAGATCGATCAAAGTGAGGAGGTGTTATTCCGGGCTACTGCGTCCGTATTGAACGAAAGTGATCAGCCCGCCCGGAACTGTCCCGGGGTTACGCCGGTGCGCGCTTTGAAATGACGGGTAAAATGTGCCTGATCGGCAAATCCGCACTGGATTGCAACATCCGCCGGCGCCTGCCCGGCGCGCAGCAGCTTTCGCGCTTCGCGCACGCGCTTGTCGGTCAGGAAAGCATGCGGCGTGATGTGGTATTCCTTGCGAAAAGCACGAATGAGATGAGCGCGGCTGAGGCCGGTGACCTTCGCCACTTCCTCAAGGCCGATATCGGTGTCGAAGTTCTCGATCAGGTAGTCGCGGGCGCGTGCCACCGCCGTGCGCTCCATCGTATCGAGCGGAACGATGACGGCGCTGCCGTGTCTGTCGAAGAGGGCAGCGAGCAGTTGAAGCATGCCCTCCTCGGATTCCAGCGCTCCGGCGCCGGTCTCCAGCGCGCGATGCGCGGCATGAAAGGCGATCGCCATTTGCGGATCGCGCGGAAGCTCCTTCGGGAAAGAGGGCGTCGCGTTGAACACCTTGCCGCTTACATCCTCCAGGATATCGACCAGAAGTGTCGTGTCCGGATAGATCATCCGGTAGCGATATCCCTCCCCGCCGGGCGCCCCGTCATGAACGACACCGGGGTCGATGAGGTAAAGGTCGCCTGGCCCGGTTTCTTCCCGTTTGCCCTTCACTCTCGCAATCTGGCTGCCGCTTTCGATGGCGCCGATGCTGAAGGTATCATGCGCGTGCGGTGCATATTCATGGGTGAGAAAGCTGGCGCTCAGGCATTCCATGTCACGGAAGCGCCTGGCCCGCCAGAAGCGTGCCATTTCGACATCGACGAGCGGCATCGCTTCCGCGGCCTGTTTCTGCGATACGTTCTGCATCGCATGAAAATAGTCCAACAAACGCCATGCGTCTTGAACAAAAGTGACCGCAAGGCCGAGATGCAGCCCGAACTCTTTCGCTTTGCCTTGTTGATCGCTAGATTGGTACTTCCAATTTCCAACACTCCATTTCCCACGGCGCGTCCATGACAGAACTTCTTGATGACTTCGAAAATGAAGATCCTTTCGCCACCGCGGGCTTGCGCCTGACCGTCGACCTGACTGCGCTGACCGAGAACTGGAAAGATATGGCGCGCCGCTCCGGCAGGGCGCGTGCCGCAGCTGTCGTGAAGGCCGACGCCTACGGCACCGGTATCGAGGACGCCGGCGAAGCGCTGTATATGGCCGGTGCGCGGGACTTCTTCGTGGCCACCGTCGATGAGGGCGTAACACTCAGGCTTTATGCACCCGACGCCCGGATTTTCGTCCTTTCCGGCATATGGCCGGGCACCGAGCGTCGTTTCTTCGAGAACGATCTGGTCCCGGTGATTTCGTCGGAGGAACAGCTTGCCTTCTGGATGGCTGTGCTGTCCGAGTATGGTGACTACCCGTGTGCGCTTCACGTCGACACCGGATTCAACCGCCTGGGACTTGCGATGGACGAAGCGATCGCGCTTGCCGACGACGTCTCCCGCCCCGCGAGTTTCGCGCCGGTTCTCGTCATGAGCCACCTTGCATGCAGCGACGATCCCTCATCGCCGATCAACAGGCATCAGCTCGAATCATTCCGGAGGGTTAGCGCCGCTTATGAAGGTATCGATTCAAGCCTTGCGGCTTCGGGAGGCATCTTTCTCGGCAGCGACTATCACTTCGACCTAACCCGTCCCGGAATCTCCATGTATGGCGGTGAAGCCGTCAGCGGCATGACCAATCCGATGCGGCCGGTGGTGACCGCGGAGGCGCGGATCATCCAGGTGCGCACGGCAAATGCAGGCCAATCCGTCAGCTACGGCCACTCGGTACAGTTGAAGCGCGACAGCCGCCTGGCGATCGTGTCCGTCGGCTATGCAGACGGCTACATGCGCAGCCAATCGAGCACCGGGGTACCGCTGCGCCAGAGCGTGCCGCAGGGCGGGCAAGCCTTCATTGCCGGCCGGACGGTCCCCATTGCCGGGCGCATCAGCATGGACATGACGATCTTCGATGTCACGGACCTTCCGGAAAATGCAGTGCGCGCAGGCGATTACGTCGAACTGTTCGGAAAAAACGTCGCCGTCGACGATGTCGCACGGGCGGCGGGGACGATCGGCTACGAGATCCTGACCAGCATTGGGCTGCGTCACGAGCGGCGCTACGTCGTCGACGACGAAAGCGACGCGATCTAGCGCGTCGTCAGCGCCAACCGCACGCCAAGGGCGACGAGCAAGGCTCCCAGCCCACGGTCGAGCCACAGGCCGACGCTCCTGCGGCGTTTGATCAGATCCGCGAGGCGGCCACCGGCCAGAATGAGCGGAGGCTCGATGAAGACGGCGACGACGATGATCAGGACGCCGTGAACCGCGAGCTGGAGCCATGTCGGGCCGGCTCCCTCGACGACGAACTGCGGCAGGAACGCAAGGAAGAAAATTGCGACCTTCGGATTGAGCAGCGAGACGAGAATCCCCTGCCTATAGACACGACGCCAAGGCAAGGTGTTTTCCGCCGCCTTGACAAGACCTCCCTGGCCGTCCGAGCGCAAAGCCTGAATGCCAAGCCAGACCAGATAGAGCGCGCCAATCCACTTCACGGCCGTGAATGCCACCGCGGAAGCGGCAAGGACTGCAGATAGGCCGAAGGCCGCCATCGCCACATGCAGGCACGCGCCGGTCCATATTCCGAACAGGGCTGCAAAGCCGGTGCGCATCCCGCTCTTGACCGTATGGCCGAGGATGAACGCCATGTCCGGACCCGGCGACAGATTAAGAAGAACTGCTGCCGAGAGAAACGTGATCCAGTGTGCGAGCGAGTAATCGAGCATCGTCCAGCCTCACAGAAAGTGGAGAACTGATGCCATGTTGGCCCCTGATAGGGAAATCATTAGTTTTGATCGGTGCCTCGAATGATTATCTGGGCAACAAGACTGATTCGAGCCGGCAACAGCCCGGCCGTTTGAACGAAAGCGGCAATTGATGGCGAAGGCCAGAACACAATTCATCTGCCAGAACTGCGGCGCGGTCCACAACAGGTGGGCCGGCAAGTGCGAGGGCTGCGGCGAGTGGAACACGATCGTCGAGGAAGACCCGATGGGCGGGATCGGCGGCGGACCGGCAAAGACGCCGAAAAAGGGGCGCGCCGTCGCGCTCACGGCGCTTTCCGGCGAGATCGAGGAAGCGCCGCGCATCCATACCGGCATCTCCGAACTCGATCGCGCGCTCGGCGGCGGTTTCGTTCGCGGCTCGGCCGTGCTGATCGGCGGCGACCCCGGCATCGGCAAATCGACCCTGCTGATGCAGGGAGCGGCAGAGCTTTCCCGTCGCGGCCATCGGATCATCTATGTCTCGGGCGAAGAGGCCGTGGCGCAGGTGCGGCTTCGCGCACAACGGCTGCAAGCCGCCGATACCGATGTGATGCTGGCGGCGGAAACCAACGTCGAGGATATTCTGGCGACGCTCGCCGAAGGCAAGCGGCCGGATCTCGTCATCATCGATTCCATCCAGACGCTGTGGAGCGAGCTTGCAGAGTCCGCGCCCGGAACGGTGACCCAGGTACGAACCGGCGTGCAGGCGATGATCCGTTTTGCCAAGCAGACGGGTGCTGCGATGGTGCTCGTCGGGCACGTCACCAAGGACGGGCAAATCGCCGGTCCGCGCGTGGTCGAGCACATGGTCGATGCCGTTCTCTATTTCGAAGGCGATCGCGGCCATCACTACCGCATCCTGCGCACCGTCAAGAACCGCTTCGGCCCCACCGACGAGATCGGCGTCTTCGAGATGTCGGACAAGGGGCTGCGTGAAGTCGCCAATCCATCCGAACTTTTCCTCGGCGAACGCAATGCGAAATCGCCGGGCGCGGCAGTTTTCGCGGGAATGGAAGGGACGCGTCCGATTCTTGTCGAGGTACAGGCGCTCGTGGCGCCTACGTCGCTCGGTACTCCGCGGCGAGCGATCGTCGGTTGGGATTCCGCGCGCCTGTCGATGATCCTCGCAGTGCTCGAGGCCCATTGCGGCGTCCGGCTCGGACAGCACGACGTCTATCTCAACATCGCCGGCGGCTACCGCATTTCCGAGCCGGCGGCCGACCTTGCCGTTGCCTCGGCGCTGGTTTCCTCGCTCGCCGGTATTGCCCTTCCGGCCGATTGTGTCTATTTCGGCGAAGTCAGCCTGTCGGGCGCCGTCCGGCCGGTTGCGCATACCCCCCAGCGCCTCAAAGAAGCCGAGAAGCTGGGGTTTTCTGCAGCGTTGCTGCCGTCGGGGTCCGCCGAACTGCCGAAGGGCACAGATGGTCGCTGGAGCGAGATCGAAAGCCTGCCGGATCTGGTCGCACGGATCGCGGGCTCGAAAGGTGCGCTGCGACGTGTGGAAGACGAGGTTTGATCCTTTCATCCCTGCCATCGGTGATGATATAGGAAGCACGCAATGAGGCGCGACTGAGCCGCGGATAAGCGGACGTCCTGGAGTTGAATTTATATGCCCATTACGATTTTCGACGGTATTGTCATCGGCGTCGTTCTTTTCTCCGCCGTACTTGCAATGGTGCGCGGCTTCTCCCGCGAAGTTCTTTCGATCGCCAGCTGGGGCGGCTCCGCGGCCGCCGCCTACTATTTCTATCCGTACCTGGTTCCCTACGCCAAGAAGTACACCGATGACGACCGCATCGCGATCGTGGGTTCGGCAGCCGTCGTCTTCCTGATTGCGCTGATCGTGATCTCCTTCATCACCATGAAGATCGCCGATTTCATCATCGACAGCCGTATCGGCGCGCTCGACCGCACTTTGGGCTTTCTCTTCGGCGCAGCAAGGGGCATACTTCTGCTCGTCGTTGCCACCGCCTTCTGGAACTGGCTCGTTGATGTCGATCACCGCCCGAACTGGGTCAACAGCGCAAAGTCCAAGCCGTTCCTGGATTCGATGGTCGTGAAGCTGCAGTCGGTGTTGCCGGCTGAGTTCGCCCAGATGGTGCGGGCAAGCGTAATGGAGAAGATTCAGCCGCAGGGCGGCAACGCGGAAGGTGGCAATGCGCCGGCATCCGACCAGGCACCTGCCGAAGATGCCACGCCTGCCCCTGCAAATGGTGCACAGCAGCCGTCTAATTGACGCAGTGTTCAACAGCTTGACCCGGCACATGGCAATTGCCATTTGAGCGGGACGTGAATAAAGGTCCGGCCGGGCATCCGCTCCGCCGGGCCTCAGCCGTTTTTGGAAATGCCGATCCATTCTTGTGAGAGCAAAGGCCCGCATCAATGAACCAGTCCCATTCCTCCACGCTCAACGATGAACTCGATGGCGATACGCTCCACGAGGAATGCGGGGTGTTCGGCGTTCTCGGGCATCCCGACGGCGCGACCCTGACGGCGCTTGGACTACATGCCCTGCAGCATCGCGGGCAGGAAGCCGCCGGCATCGTTACCTTCGACGGCAAGCAGTTCCACACCGAAAAGCGAATGGGCCTCGTCGGCGATCACTATACCGACCCGGCGACTCTCGCGAAGCTTCCCGGCTTCATCTCCATCGGCCATACGCGCTATTCGACGACCGGCGAAGTCGCACTTCGCAACGTCCAGCCGCTGTTTGCCGAACTCGAAGTCGGCGGCATTGCCGTTGCCCACAACGGCAACTTCACCAACGGCCTGACGATGCGCCGCATGCTGATCGCCGATGGCGCGATCTTCCAGGCTACATCCGATACCGAAGTTGTCCTTCACCTGATTGCGCGCTCCAAGCAGGCATCCTCCTCCGACCGTTTCATCGACGCGATCCGCCAGATGGAAGGTGGCTATTCGATGCTGGCAATGACCCGCACGAAGCTCATTGCCGCGCGCGACCCTATCGGCATCCGGCCGCTGGTCATGGGCGAGCTCGATGGCAAACCAATCTTCTGTTCCGAAACCTGTGCGCTGGACATCATCGGCGCGAAATACATTCGCGACGTCGAAAACGGTGAAGTGATCATCTGCGAAATTCAGCCGGACGGTTCCATCACCATCGACGCACGCAAGCCGGAGGCGCCGAAGCCGGAGCGGCTGTGTCTTTTCGAGTATGTCTATTTCGCCCGCCCCGATTCCGTCGTCGGCGGCCGCAGCGTTTATGTCGCGCGCAAGAACATGGGCATGAACTTGGCCAAGGAATCGCCGGTCGACGCCGACGTCGTCGTGCCTGTTCCGGACGGCGGCACTCCGGCAGCCATCGGCTACGCCCAGGCCAGCGGCATTCCCTTCGAACTCGGCATCATCCGCAACCATTATGTCGGGCGTACCTTCATCGAGCCGACGCAGCAGATCCGCGCCTTCGGTGTGAAGCTGAAGCATTCCGCCAACCGGGCGATGATCGAAGGCAAGCGCGTGGTTCTGGTCGACGACTCGATCGTGCGCGGCACGACCTCCCACAAGATCGTCCAGATGATCCGGGATGCCGGCGCCAAGGAAGTGCACATCCGCGTCGCAAGCCCGATGATCTATTTCCCGGATTTCTATGGCATCGATACACCCGACGCCGACAAGCTGCTGGCCAACCAATATACGAGCCTGAAGGCGATGTGCGATTATATCGGTGCGGACTCGCTCCAGTTCCTTTCGATCGACGGCCTCTACCGTGCCGTTGGCGGCGAGAATCGCGACAACGCCAACCCACAGTTTACCGATCACTATTTCACCGGGGACTACCCGACCCGCCTGCTCGATCAGGACAGCACCAGCAACGTGCGCAAGCTTGCCGTCATGGCCAGTAACGGCTAGGGAACGCCATCTCCTTGATGACCGCCGCCCTTTCCTCATTCCTGCGGGACTGAAGGAAGAATGCTTTTCCGCGCAACAGACACGGACGATATGACCATGACCATCGAGCTAAAGAACCGCATCGCACTCGTCACCGGTGCGTCGCGCGGTATCGGCTACTTCACGGCACTGGAGCTGGCCAAGGCCGGAGCACATGTGATCGCCTGCGCCCGCACCGTCGGCGGCCTTGAGGATCTGGACGACGCCATCAAGGCGGTCGGCGGTTCCGCGACGCTCGTTCCCTTCGACCTCGCCGACATGAACGCCATCGACGCCCTCGGCGCCTCGATCTTTGAGCGCTGGGGCAAACTCGACATCCTCGTCGCCAATGCCGGCGTGCTTGGCGTCATCTCGCCGATCGGCCACATCGAGGCGAAGACGTTCGACAAGGTGATGACCATCAACGTGACGGCCACGTGGCGACTGATCCGCTCGGTCGATCCGCTTCTCGCGCGCTCTGATGCCGGCCGTGCCGTCATCCTCTCATCGGCTGCCGCCCACAAATGCCGTCCGTTCTGGGGTCCCTACTCCGCCTCCAAGGCCGCCGTCGAGGCGCTTGCGCGCACCTGGGCTGGAGAGAGCCAGAGCACGCCGCTTCGCATCACAAGCGTCGACCCGGGTGCTACGCGAACCGCTATGCGCGCGCAGGCCGTTCCGGGCGAAAACCCCGAGACCCTGCCACACCCGTCCGAAATCGCGAAGGCGATCCTGCCGCTGGTGGGACCCGATGTGACCGAGACCGGCAAGCTGTACATCGTGCGCGAAAGCAAACTCGCAGACTACCGGCTGCCCGAATAATCCTCTGCCTGTTCAGCGGCCGGCGTCTGGAACAGGTGGGCGAAATCTGTTTCCGATGGACATAGGGCATTGAGGTCGACCGGCCCCTCGATGCCGTCCAACGCGCCGTTGTCGGCAAATTGCCATATCGACCACTGACGGCAACCTCCCCGACCCGGCTCTTCCGCGATGCTTCGCAGCCAGAGATAGTGATCGGGAAAGCCGGCTTCGTTTCCCTTCAGATACTGGTCGAAGAATTGCTGGTTGAGGTAGAAGATCGGCTTGCCCCGATAGGTGCCCTTCAATTCGGCGAGGAAAGAAACGATCTCCGCGCTCAGCTCTTCGCGTGTCGGAACCTTGCCGCAGTTGCCGGTGAACTCCAGGTCGATCGCAATCGGCAACGTTCCCGCCTCCGCGGGCACAGTTGCGAGCACGTTCTGCGCCTGCTCGCGGCCGGGGCGGCAGAAGGTGAAGAAGTGATAGGCACCGCGCACGATGCCCGCCTCCTTTGCCGCCTGCCAGTTCTCTGCAAACCGCGTATCCCTGTGATCGCCGCCCTCCGTCGCCTTCATGATGACGAAGCGGACATTCGCCTGCGCGGCGAGCTTCTTCCAGTCGATGCTGCCCTGGTGGTGGCTGACATCGATTCCCTGCAGGGGATAGTCTTCGAGCGATGGAGGAGCGAAAGGAGCCATGGCGCGATCGTATGCGAGGTACGATGCGAACGCGACTGCCAAGATGGCAATGGCTGCGATGGCTGCATACAGTGGCTTCACGCGAATTCCTCGAGCCGTGTTCAGTTGTTGCCCAGCAGTGTGTGGTCGGCGTAACGCGGGCGACGTCTCAGCTCCACACTTTCTCTTCTGGCGTTCCGTGTTGCAATCGTTTCACGGGAGCAACGCTCCGGCTGCGCCGGACCGCGTCTCACCCCTTGACCAAACGCCAAAGCCGGGCCATAAAACGCGCCATGAAAACGGTTACCTGCATCATCTGCCGGAAGATTATTCGCTAGCGCGCGCGCTGGCCTGGCCGTTTTCGTCTCCTAAAAGTCCAAGATGAGAAACGCCCCGGCCCGCCGGTGGAAGTATTTTTTCGGATCATTGCATTTTGGGAGAGTAGACATGGCCGGTCAGCCGGAATCGAAGACGCCGGAACTCAAGCTGTACAACACGCTGACGCGCGAGAAGGCGGCCTTTGCGCCGATCGATCCGCAGAATGTCCGCATGTATGTCTGCGGCCCGACCGTCTATGACTTCGCCCACATCGGCAATGCGCGCCCGGTCATCGTCTTCGACGTGCTGTTCCGGCTGTTGAACCACGTCTATGGCAGTGATCGCGTGACGTATGCACGCAACATCACCGACGTCGACGACAAGATCAATGCCCGGGCGTTGCGGGACTATCCCGGCCTGTCGCTCAACGAGGCGATCCGGGCCGTCACCGAGAAGACCGAGAAACAGTTTCTGGACGATGCTGCGTCGCTCGGTTGCCTCGAGCCGACCGTGCAGCCGCGAGCGACCGACAATATCGCCGAAATGATCGCGATCATCGAGAAGCTGATCGCAAACGACCATGCCTACAAGGCAGCCGGCGAAGTTCTGTTCGATACCAAGTCGATGGCGGAATACGGCCAGCTTTCCAAGCGCAACCTCGATGAGCAGCAGGCGGGTGCCCGCATTGCCGTCGATGCGCACAAGAAGAATCCCGGCGACTTCGTGCTCTGGAAACTGTCGAGCGAAAGCGAACCCGGCTGGGAAAGCCCGTGGGGCCGCGGTCGTCCAGGCTGGCATATCGAATGCTCTGCCATGAGCGGACGCTACCTCGGCGATGTCTTCGACATCCATGGCGGTGGACTGGACCTGATCTTCCCGCACCACGAGAACGAGATCGCGCAATCGCGCTGCGCCCATGGCACCAAGGTCATGGCGAATGTCTGGATGCACAATGGCTTCCTGCAGGTCGAGGGCCGCAAGATGTCGAAATCCGAGGGCAATTTCGTCACGATCTACGAATTGCTGCACACCGAGAAATTCGGCGGACGGCGGTGGCCCGGCGAAGTGCTGCGTCTTGCGATGCTGATGACGCACTACCGGGAACCGATCGACTTCTCGATCAAGCGGCTGGAAGAAGCGGAGCGGCTGCTTTCCAAGTGGCCGGCAGCCGAAGCGGGTGGTGCGAAGCCCGATCCGGCTGTTGTCGACGCGCTCGCCGACGACCTGAATACGGTCGCGGCGATCCAGGCGCTTCACGCGCTTGCACACGCTGGCGATCACGCGACCTTTGCGGCAAGCGCCGCGTTGCTCGGTGTCCTCCCGCAAGCTGCCGAAATCGACGAGGCTGTCGCCATCGAGATCGACAGGCGCGTCAAGGCGAGGCTGGAACTGTTGAAGGCGAAGAACTTTGCCGAGGCGGACAGCATTCGCGACACGCTGCTGGCAGAGGGCATCCAGCTCAAGGACGGCAAGGATGCATCGACCGGGGAGCGCTTGACGAAATGGGAGCTGAAGCGGTGAGACTGGATTTTGTTGAGACCCTTTCCCACACAAGAGGGCGAGGCTACACCGCAGCGCCTCGATTTCTGCGACGGGTTGGCCCTCTCCCTTGCGGAGAGGGTTGGAAAGAGCCTTCTCGCCTGCTCCAACGGAGGGATCGCCGATGACCATCTATGCCGGCGGATGCCAATGTGGAGCAGTCCGCTTTCACGTTCGCGGTACGTTGAAGGATTCGTCGATCTGTCATTGCCGCATGTGCCAGAAGGCCTTCGGTGCCTACTACGCGCCGCTCGTATCCGTGCGGGATGCGGAGTTGGAATGGACGCGCGGCGAGCGCAAGACGTTTCGCTCGTCCAATTATGTCGAGCGCGGCTTCTGCGGCGATTGCGGCACGCCGCTGACCTATGAGGCGCCGGACGGTATCGCAATCGCAGCCGGAGCGTTCGACGATCCGGCTGCCCTGCCGCCCGTCATCCAGTTTGGAACCGAGGGCAAGATCGGGTTTGTCGACCACCTGCACGAACTTCCCGCGCGCCTAACCGAAGAGGACGCCGAGGCGGCACCGTTCGTGCTTGAAATCGTCTCCTATCAGCATCCCGATCACGACACGTCCGTTTGGCCCGAAGAGGAGCGCTCGTGACCACGCCCGCAGCTCTTGGTGGAGGATGCCAATGCGGCGCAGTTCGCTATCGCGCCGCCGGCGAGCTCGCCTATCCGCATCTGTGCCATTGCCGCATGTGCCAGAAGGCCGCCGGAAACTATTTCATGCCGCTTGCCGCCGCGCGGCGAACGGACTTCGCGCTGACGCGCGGAACACCCACGTGGTTTCATTCGTCGGACGTTGTCCGGCGGGGCTTCTGCGGCGCGTGCGGGACGCCCCTTTTCTACGACGTTCCCGACGCCGATTTCATCAGCATCGTGCTTGGTTCGCTTGACGAGCCGAACAGCGTGAAACCGGTCATGCAGTCGAACACCGGACGCAAAATGATCTGGTTTCAGGAGCTTGACGGTTTGCCCATCGAACCCGACGCGGAGACGTCCGATAGAGAAGACGCGATTGCGGCAACCAATCACCAGCACCCCGATCACGACACAACCCACTGGCCAAGCGGAGCATCATCATGAGCGAACCCATCCGAACCGGCGGCTGCCAATGCGGCGCCGTGCGCTTCCGCATCGCCGGCAAGCTCGGGCGACCATCGATCTGCCATTGCCGCATGTGCCAGAAACAGTTCGGTGGCTTCTTCTCGGCGCTGGTGACGACGCCTGACGAGGGGATGGAATGGACGCGTGGCGAGCCCACCTATTTCCAGTCTTCCATCAATATCGAGCGTGGTTTCTGCAGGAACTGCGGCACGCCCATGACCTACCGGCATCCCGGCGGGCTGGAGCTGGCAATCGGTACGTTCGACGACCGCAGCGATCTGGCACCGCAGATCCAGGTGAATTACGGCGCGCGTATCCCGTGGGTCGAGACGATCTTCGACCAGCCTGTTCACACCGACCCTGATTTCTATGCGCAGCAGGAGGCGATCATCTCCTTCCAGCATCCCGACCATGATACAAATATTTGGCCAGCCGAAGGCGTGAAGATATGACTGAAGTCCTGCGTACGCTCTATCCCGCGATCGAACCCTATGCTTCCGGTCACCTCGATGTCGGCGACGGCCACGTGATCTATTGGGAGCGCTCCGGCACGCCCGGCGCCAAGCCGGCGGTATTCCTCCATGGTGGTCCCGGCGGCGGATTTTCGGCCAGCCATCGCCAGCTTTTCGATCCGAACCTCTATGACGTCACGCTGTTCGACCAGCGTGGTTGCGGCAAGTCCACGCCTCATGCCGACCTCAACGCCAACACCACATGGGATCTGGTCGCCGATATCGAGCGGCTGCGCGAAATGGCCGGTGCCAAGACGTGGCAGGTCTTCGGCGGTTCGTGGGGTTCGACGCTGGCGCTTGCCTATGCTGAAAAACATCCCGAGCGCGTGTCCGAACTGATCGTGCGGGGCATCTATACGCTCACGAAAGCGGAACTCGACTGGTACTATCAGTTCGGCGTCTCCGAGATGTTTCCCGACAAGTGGGAGCGCTTCATCGCGCCGATCCCACCGGAAGAACGCCATGAGATGATGTTGGCCTACCACAGACGCCTGACGCATGCCGACAAGGCCGTGCGCCTCGAAGCCGCCAAGGCCTGGAGCATCTGGGAAGGCGAGACGATCACGCTGCTGCCGGAGCCTGCGACGAGCGGCAAGTTCGAGGACGCCGAGTTCGCATACGCCTTTGCCCGTATCGAGAACCATTTCTTCGTCAATGCAGGCTGGATGGATGAAGGGCAGCTTCTTCGTGATGCCGGCAAGCTGAAGGATATTCCCGGGGTGATCGTGCATGGCCGCTACGACATGCCCTGCCCGGCGCGCTATGCATGGGCGCTCCACAAGGCTTGGCCGAAGGCGGATTTCCACCTGATCGAAGGCGCAGGCCATGCCTATTCGGAGCCCGGCATTCTCGACAGGCTGATCCGCGCGACGGACGCGTTTGCCGGAAAACAATAACGAGCCGCAAGGCCGCGACGAGATGAACACCATGACACGCGAAAAGATCTACCTCTTCGACACGACGCTCCGCGACGGGCAACAGACGCCCGGTATCGATTTTTCGGTCGAGGACAAGATTGCAATCGCCACCCTGCTGGACGAATTCGGCCTTGACTACGTCGAGGGTGGCTACCCCGGCGCGAACCCTACCGACACGGTATTTTTCAGTGAAAAGCGGACGATCGGGGCCTCTTTCGTGGCCTTCGGCATGACCAAGCGCGCCGGCGTTTCCGCTTCCAACGATCCGGGGCTGGCGAGCCTGTTGCAGGCAAAGAGTGACGCGATCTGTTTCGTCGCCAAGAGCTGGGACTACCACGTCAAGGTCGCGCTCGGCTGCACGAACGAGGAAAACCTCGAAAGCATCGCCGAAAGCGTCAATGCGGCCGTCGGGGCCGGCAAGGAGGCGATGGTCGACTGCGAGCATTTCTTCGACGGCTACAAGGCGAACCCGGCCTATGCGCTCGCCTGCGCCAAGGCCGCATACGAATCCGGTGCCCGCTGGGTCGTGCTTTGCGACACGAACGGTGGAACGCAGCCGCCGGAGATTCGCGCCATCGTCGAAGCCGTCATCGCGGAAGGCGTTCCCGGCAGCTGTCTCGGGATCCACGCGCACAACGACACCGGCCAGGCGGTCGCCAATTCACTCGCGGCGGTGGAGGCCGGCGTGCGGCAGATCCAGGGCACGCTCAACGGTATCGGCGAGCGCTGCGGCAATGCCAGTCTCGTGACGCTGATCCCGACGCTGGCGCTGAAAGAAACCTATTCGTCCCGGTTTGAAACCTCGATCAATGCCGACCGGCTGTTGAACCTCACACGGCTTTCGCATGCCTTCGACGAGCTTCTGAACCGGTCGCCGGATCATCAGATGCCCTACGTCGGGGCGTCCGCTTTTGCGACGAAGGCCGGCATCCATGCCTCGGCGCTGCTCAAGGATCCGCGCACCTACGAGCACGTGACACCGGAAAGCGTCGGCAATTTCCGCAAGGTCATGGTCTCCGATCAGGGCGGAAAGGCGAATTTCATCAACGCGCTGAAGCGCCGCGGCATCGAAGTCGGGAAAGACGACCCGAAGCTTGACCGGCTGATCGCGCTCGTCAAGGAACGTGAGGCATCCGGCTATGCCTACGAAGGTGCCGATGCAAGCTTCGAGCTGCTTGCCCGCCGGACGCTGGGCACCATCCCGGAATTCTTCGCAGTCGAGGGATTTCGCGTCATGGTCGAGCGGCGTTTCGATTCTCACGGGCGCGTGAAGATCGTCTCGGAAGCTGTCGTGAAGTTGATCATCGATGGCAATACGGTGATGTCGGTCGCGGAGGGAGATGGCCCGGTCAACGCCCTCGACCTGGCGCTGCGCAAAGACTTCGGCAGATATCAGCACGAGATCGACGACCTTGTCCTTGCGGACTTCAAGGTGCGTATCCTCAATGGCGGCACCGAGGCGATCACGCGGGTCCTGATCGAATCGACAGACAGCGACGGTGTCCGCTGGTGGACCGTCGGCGTGTCCGAGAACATCATCGACGCCTCCTTCCAGGCACTGATGGATTCGGTCATCTACAAGCTGATGAAAAACCGCCACCTGGCCGGCAAGATTGCCGCCGAATAGGGCGCCGTCTAGGGATCGCTGACAAGGCCCCAGTCCGGCTGCGTATACCATTCCTCCGCCTGGGGACCCGTCTTCCATCGCAAGGCGCGGATGCTTTGCATCCCGCCCTTGCGAAAGGCTGCCTCAAGCGTCCGGTAGCTTTCGAAGGTTCCGGTAGTCGCCTCTCCCCAAACAAAGGCGACAGGACCAAGAAACTCGACCCCGTATCCCTGAAGTTGGCGTTCCACAAGAAAAAAGCCCGCATAGGACGAAAGGCCGGTCGATCCGCCATCGCCGTCGACATCGGGAACCCCAAGAGGAAAGATCAATCGCCCGCCGACGTTCAGGCGCTCGATCCATGGATCGGCAGGACGGTGAACCGCGAAATTCACATAGATCGCGTCGGTCACATCTCGTGGCCATTCGTGCCCGTTGCCGCAGATCATATCGACGTTGGGATAATCCTTGAGATTGTCCCTCGCGCGTTCCGCAAGCTCATCATCGAACTCCACAGCGATAACGCGGCCGCGGGAACCGACGATCGACGCGATCAGGGCAGTGTAGTAGCCGCTGCCTGCGCCGATGTGGCACACACGATCGCCATGCCGAAGCGAGAGCCTGTGCAGGCCGCGCGCATGCAGGCTGGGACTGCCGTTATTCACCTGCCGTTCGTGCTGGAGGGCAAACAGCGCATCCTGGTAAACGGCCGCGGGATCGCTCGAGGGAACGTCCACGTAGCCTCCCCAATGTGCCATTTTCCAGGGCGGGGGTCCGAGAAAGCGCTCCCGTGGGACCGAGGCAAAGGCATGCAGCAGAGCGCCGTCCGCAATGCCCTCTTTCGCGAGCATATGAACGGCAAATGCACTGCGGCACATCGCGAGTGCTCGTGTGTCCATCTGTATCACCCTGCTGTGACATAGCGCCGGCATCCGTTCACTGAAATGAATTGGCCTATTCACAGCCGTTGCGATAATCGGCTCCATAATTAGAACAATGATGGAAACACCCCATGTCCGCAGATGCAAGCGCTCCGCTGATCAAGAACGAAGACAGCCCGCGCGGTTTTGCCTTCGCGCTGACGGCCTACCTGTTGTGGGGCTTCCTGCCGATCTACATGAAAGCGGTCGCTCATATCTCTCCCGCGGAAGTCATCGCGCACCGTATCCTGTGGTCGCTGCCGCTGGCGGGACTGGTGCTGCTCGTTCTCGGTCGCACGCAGGATATCGGCACGGCACTGCGCTCGCCGCGGATGCTGGCGATGGCTTCGCTGACGGCCGTGCTCATCACCATCAACTGGGGAACGTATGTCTGGGCCATCGGCGCCGGGCACTCGCTCGATGCAGCGCTCGGCTACTTCATCAACCCGCTGTTCAGCATCTTCCTCGGAGCCGTTCTGCTTCAGGAAAAGCTTCGTCCCGCCCAGATTGCCGCGATTGCCTTGGCCGGAATTGCGGTCGTCATCCTCGCCTTCGACAACGGACGCGTTCCGTGGGTGGCGCTCACGCTCACGATTACCTGGGGGTTCTACGCCTTCTTCCGCAAGACGCTTCCGCTCGGCCCCAACCAGGGGTTCTTCCTGGAAGTGCTGCTCCTGAGCGGGCCGGCGCTGATCTATATCCTTTATCTGGAATTCGGCAGCGGCGAAGGGCACCTCTATCGCACCGGGATGACGGATACCGCGTTGTTGCTCGGCTGCGGCATCATTACGGCCGTGCCGCTGATGATCTATGCGAACGGCGCCAAGCTACTCCGGCTTTCGACAATCGGAATCATGCAGTACATCGCACCGACGATCATCTTCCTGATTGCGGTCTTCCTTTTCAAGGAACCGCTCGGGACTGCGCGCATGATCGCGTTCCCGCTCATCTGGGCCGGTCTCGTCCTGTATACATGGTCGATGCTCAAAGGGAGCCGCGAGCAATAGCGCCGAGCGTCACATCTTCGAGATAACGGCTTCCTCGCCATCGCGATCGGCCGATGCCAATTCGGCAGCCCTCGCCATGATTGCCGGTATTATCTCGGAAACGTTGTCGATCACCAGCGGCTGGACACGGTGGGCGGTATGGACGAAGCCCTCGTCCGTCATATGGCGCAGCAGCTCCATCATCGGATCCCAGAAGCCGTTGATGTTGGCGAACACCATCGGCTTTTCATGGCGCCCGAGCTGCGCCCAGGTCATGATCTCGATGATTTCCTCAAGCGTGCCTATGCCGCCCGGCAGAGCGACAAATGCATCGGAGCGCTCGAACATGGTGTGTTTGCGCACATGCATGTCAGGGGTTACAATCAGTTCGTTGAGCTGGCCGAGAGAGTGGCGCGTCGCCTCCATGTCGATCAGGAATTCGGGAATAATACCGGTCACCTGACCGCCGTTCGACAGCGTGCCGCTCGCAACCGCTCCCATGATGCCCTTTGTGCCTCCGCCATAGACGAGGCGCAGGCCGTATTCGGCGATTTCCTGGCCGAGAGCACGGCCAGCGGCCATGTGGCTGGGATCGCGACCGGGGCGCGAGCCGCAATAGACGCAAATGGAGCGAACGGAATGAGATTGATCTGTCATAGTCGCAAACAACTATCCTCTCCGCCTCCAGTCAAGAAAAATGACGGAAAACCTGCTTCTTACATTTGCATGGCTAGTTTGACTGCTTGTGCAAAGCAACGGGAATCGCTAGCAATTTTAGGAAGTCCGGCAAGATTGCCGCCTGGGGAGACCTAATGATGAAAAACCGTGCCGGCTTGCTGGCCCTTGCAGTACTCGTAATCGCAATTCTGTTGATGGTCTTTTTCGTCATGCCCCGCATCGGCGGCGACGCCGCGAAAGTTGGCGATGCAATCAACCAGGCCGGCTCCGAGGTCAAGAATACAGTTACGGAATCTGCAAAGACATCGCGCTCCTCAGAGCCGGACGATGCCGCCACGACCCGGGAACTCGGCGCTGCGACGGCTGCAGCCGGACAAGCGCTCACAGAACTTAAGGCGCTCTTCGCCGATGGCAAGGGGCCGACCGAAGACGTTTTCGGAGCCGCCAAGTCCAAGGCGACGACATCGCTGCAGGCTCTGGCCGATTTTGCCGTGCCAGAAGGGACAAACCAGGTTACCGCAGCGGCTGTTCAGAAGGCGAAGGATGGCGCAGCCAAGGCGCTCGCTATCGTCAAAGCGCTACCCGAGAACATCGCCGATGCAGCGGCTGCCGTTGCAAAGGCAGAAGCGGCACTGACCGGCGCGCCGGAACCTGAAGTTCCTGCAGCAGGCAACCAGACGCAGGGTAGCGGGGCGCAAGGAACCGCCAACCCCACTCCGGAAACCTCCGCGAATACCGGCCCGAAGCTTCCGACGTTCGACGTTCTGCGCGTCGAGCCGGATGGCTCGACCGTGATCGCGGGATCGGCGGAACCGAACAGCAAGATCGAAATTATCGACGGCGACAAGGTTGTCACCACCACACAGGCCGGCGCCGGGGGCGATTTTGCCGTCGTGCTCGACAATCCCCTCTCGGCAGGCGACCACCAACTGCTGCTGAAAGCGACCGGCAAAGACGGAACGAGCTCCACCTCAGAGGAGGTCGCAACCGTTTCGGTGCCGAAGGACGGCAAGGCTTCGGAGTTGCTTGCCATGGTTTCCAAGCCGGGCACCGCAAGTCGCGTGATCACGGCCCCGACCACGGAAGTCGCAGGCGGCGCCGGCAACACTGCGCCGGCGGATCAGGCTTCGGCAACGCCATCGAACCAGCCCGCTACAGGCGCCCCAACGTCTGTCGCTCCGGCTGCCACCGACGTCATGGTGAACGCAGTCGAGATCGAAGGCGACAAGATTTTCGTCGCGGGTATGGCAAAGCCTTCGGCACAGGTGCTTGCCTATGCGGATGATCGATTGATCGGCAAGGCGACCGCCGGCCCCGATGGCCACTTCGTCGTCGACGGCGTGATGCCGCTGGCTGTCGGCGATCACAAGATCCGCGTCGATGTCGTGGATAGCGCCGGCAACGTTTCTGTTCGCGCCTCGGTCAATTTCAATCGACCTGAAGGAAACCAGGTGACGGTTGCGGCCCAGAGCGGCACCGCTGACGCCAACGGCTCCGCACCTGCCGCCACGCTCGACGAAGGCGCTCTCGGCAAGCTGAAGAACGACCTGAGCAAGGCCTTCGCGCTGTTGAGCGGCCTGTTCGCCGATGGAAGTATCCCCGGTACGGAACAGCTTGCGGCCGCCCGCTCCGCCAACGAATTCGCGCTGCGCTCGATTATTGATTTCCGTGCCGCGGCAGATGCGACGGCGGACTTCAAGGAGCGAGCAGCAAGCGCCTCGATTTCAGCCGCCAACGCACTGAAGGTGCTGCAAGCCCTGCCGAAGGATGCCAAGTCAGTCGGCAACGCGCTCGGCGATCTCGGCACGATGCTCGCTGACCTTGCCCCGCCCGCTGCGGCTCCTTCCGCACCGGCGACCAACGAAGTGGCAAGCGGCCAGCCGGCAACGATCGAGCAGGCACCACTGCAGGAAAGCAAGGACACCGTCATCATCCGCCGTGGCGACACGCTTTGGCAGATCTCCCGGCGCATCTACGGGGCCGGTGTGCGCTACACCACAATCTACGTGGCGAACGAGGACAAGATCACGAATCCCGACCGCATTCTGCCGGGCCAGATCTTCGGCCTGCCCAAGGACGTGTTGCCGAACGCCGAGGAATTGCACCGCAAGCGGATGTCGGACCGGCATCGATAGCAAGCAGCAAGCGAGCGGCCGGGGTCAATATGACAGCCGGCCGGTCTTTTCCTGTCGTGCCCAGTTGTTGTATTGCTCCGGCCGGCACCCTATCTGGCGGTGGCGGCGACACGTTCGGCGGCGGATTTTCAAACGTCGCCCCTGCCAATTTGCCGACATCGCGACACGGCCAGAGCCCTTTACGGGCCGGAGACATGCATGGCAAACGGCAAGACGGTTTCAGACTCCAACCTGCTCCAGACACTCCTGAATCTGTGGCCCTACATGTGGCCCTCCGGCCGCCCCGATCTGAAGATGCGCGTGGTCTGGGCTTCGGTCTTTCTGCTTGTCTCCAAATTCGTCCTGCTGCTGGTTCCCTACTTCTTCAAATGGTCGACCGACGCGCTGAACGGCAAGATGGATCTTGCCGGCAAGCTGCCGGACCTGCTCGTCGGCGCGACGGCGCTTGTTATCGCCTATAATCTCACCCGTCTCATTCAGCTCGCCCTCAACCAGATGCGCGACGCTCTCTTTGCAAGCGTGGGACAGCATGCGGTGCGGCAACTCGCGTACAAGACGTTCGTGCACATGCACCAGCTCTCGCTTCGCTTTCACCTCGAGCGCAAGACCGGCGGTCTCTCCCGCATCATCGAACGCGGCACGAAGGGCATCGAGACGATCGTGCGCTTCACGATCCTGAACTCGGTGCCGACTCTCATAGAATTCCTGCTGACGGCCGTGATCTTCTGGTGGGGCTATGGCTTTTCATACCTCGCGGTGACCGCCTTCACGGTGTGGGCCTATATCTGGTTCACCATCCGGGCGAGCGATTGGCGCATCTCCATTCGCAAATCGATGAACGACAGCGATACCGATGCCAACACCAAGGCAATCGACTCGCTGCTCAACTTCGAGACCGTCAAGTATTTCGGCAACGAGGAGATGGAGGCGAAGCGCTTCGATGCGTCAATGGAACGCTACGAGAAGGCGGCAACGAGCGTATGGACATCGCTCGGCTGGCTGAACTTCGGCCAGGGTGTCATCTTCGGTCTCGGAACGACGGTCATGTTGATCCTGTCCGCGCTTGCCGTTCAGCGCGGCGAGCAGACGGTCGGCGATTTCGTCTTCGTCAACGCCATGCTGCTGCAGCTTTCGGTGCCGCTGAACTTCATCGGCTTCGTCTATCGCGAAATCCGGCAGGGCCTGACCGATATCGAGCAGATGTTCGACCTTCTGGAAGTGCAGGCCGAAGTGAAGGATGCGCCCGATGCGGTTGCCTTGGACATCGGCCGGGGGGCCATTGCCTTCAGGGACGTCCATTTCGCCTACGATGCGGCCCGGCCGATCCTGAAGGGGATATCCTTCGACGTGCCGGCCGGAAAAACGGTCGCCGTCGTCGGACCTTCCGGCGCCGGCAAATCCACGTTGTCGCGCCTGCTTTATCGCTTCTACGACATCCAGAGCGGCTCGATCACGGTGGATGGCCAGGACATTCGCAAGGTTACCCAGAAGAGCCTCAGAACGGTGATCGGCATGGTTCCACAGGACACCGTTCTGTTCAACGACACGGTCGCCTACAACATTCGCTACGGCCGCCCGTCCGCCAGCGAGGCTGACGTCAAGACAGCCGCGGAAATCGCCCAGATCGCCCATTTCATCGACCTTCTCCCTGAAGGCTTCGATACCAAGGTGGGCGAGCGCGGCCTGAAGCTCTCAGGGGGCGAAAAGCAACGTGTCGCGATTGCCAGAACCGTACTCAAGGCGCCGCCGATCCTGATTCTGGACGAAGCCACCTCTGCGCTCGACACGACGACAGAGCGGGAAATCCAAGCTGCGCTCGACGTCGTTTCAAAGAATCGTACGACCCTGGTTATCGCGCACCGACTGTCGACGGTCATCGGTGCGGACGAAATCATCGTCCTCAAGAGCGGCGAGATTGCCGAACGCGGCACGCATGGGGAGCTTCTTCTGAAAAACGGTCTCTACGCCTCGATGTGGAGCCGCCAGCGTGAGGCGACGCAGGCAGAGGAGCATCTGAAGCAGGTACGCGAAAGCGATGACATGGGGGTCGTGGACAGACTGGCGCCGGCGACGTGAAACCCAGCCCGATCACACCCGTCAGCGATTTGCTGTTCAGAAACCTGCCATAGATGTGCACGAGGGGGCGCCAGCATTGCCCCCGCCAAGGTTTCGCTGTAACCAGCGGATACGAAAACGCTAGGAGAGCGGCATACATGAGCTTGTTCAATACGGTTCGCAACACAATCGTTCCGGTGCACAAGGAAGGCTACCCCTTCATCGCCGCGTTCTTCGTCGCCTCATTGATTCTGGGCTGGGTGTTCAAGCCGCTCTTCTGGATCGGCCTGATCCTGACGCTGTGGTGCGTGTATTTCTTCCGTGATCCGGAGCGCATGACGCCGCAGGACGACGATCTGGTGATTTCGCCGGCCGATGGCAAGGTTTCGTCTGTCCAGATGGTTATTCCGCCCGCAGAGCTGAACCTCGGCTCCGAGCCGATGCTGCGCATCTCGGTCTTCATGAACGTCTTCAATTGCCATGTGAACCGTGCGCCGATGCGTGGCCGCATCGTCAGCGTCAACTATCGCTCCGGCAGCTTCGTAAACGCTGAACTCGACAAGGCGAGCGAAGACAACGAGCGCAATGGCCTCGTCATCGAAACGGTACATGGCCAGATTGGCGTCGTTCAGATCGCGGGTCTCGTTGCACGCCGTATTCTTTGCTGGGCAAATGCGAACGACCCGCTCGATGCCGGCGAGCGCTTCGGCCTCATCCGCTTCGGCTCCCGCCTCGATGTCTTCCTGCCCGCAGGCGCCTCCCCGCGTGTCACTCTCGGGCAGACGGCGGTCGCCGGCGAGACTGTGCTTGCCGAGTTCGGCTCCGCCAAGGGTCCGGTCGTAAGCCGCCGCAGCTAAGAACGATTGGAGCGCGACATGGAAACGCCCTTCCCGCCTTTCGAACCGAACGGTCCGCTTGACGATTCGGCGCGCGGGCCCCGGCTTCGCGAGATACCACTTCGGCTGGTCGTTCCCAACCTCATCACCATTCTGGCAATCTGCGCCGGACTGACCGGCATTCGTCTCGCCTTCGAAAATCGCTACGAACTTGCCGTGGGCATGGTGCTTCTGGCCGCTTTTCTCGACGGGATCGACGGCCGCGTCGCACGCTTGATGAAGGCGACGTCGAAGTTCGGCGCCCAAATGGATTCGCTCGCCGATATCGTCAACTTCGGTGTCGCGCCTGCGCTTGTGGTCTATGTCTTCGCGCTCGACCAGGCTCGCTCGATCGGATGGATCGCCGCGCTCATTTACGCCATCGCCGCAGGACTTCGCCTGGCCCGTTTCAATGTGATGGCCGAGCGCGAAAACAAGGCGACGTGGCAGTCGGAATATTTCGTCGGCGTTCCAGCTCCGGCTGGCGCCATGCTCGTGCTGCTGCCCGTTTACGTCGGCTTCCTGGGACTGACCACCGACAAGACCTTCGCCTATATTTCCGCCGCCTATACGGTGCTCATCGCATTCCTGCTCATCAGCCGATTACCCGTCTGGTCAGGAAAGTCCGAGGGCAGCAAGTTGAGGCGCGATCTGGTGTTGCCGATGATGCTCGGCGTTGTTCTCTATGTTGCGCTGCTGTCGAGCTTCACATGGGAGATCATGGTCGTCACCGCCGTTGTCTACCTGCTGACGCTGCCGATCGGCGCACGGAAATGGAAGCGCAAGTACGGCACGCTGACGATCGAAGAACCAGGCGTCGGCGAAGACGACATCGGTCGCCATATCTAGCGCCCTTTCCTGCGCTGCTCACTCGAAATGCTTGGCTCAAGGCTCGCGAATTATGGTTTGCGTACATAATTCCTGATGAGGCTCGCCTCCATTTTGTCGCTATTAAAGACAAAAGAGCAATAATTATAAGAGTCTAGGGACAGCACGTAAGGAGAGAGTTGTGACCCCGAAGAAGACAAGCGCCGAACAGCCGCAGACGACCGATCTCAGCGCAAACTACCGCCCGCTCGGCCTTAAGGCCGTTCTAGCCGCGGCCTTGATGCTGAAGAGCAAGCCGCCTCTGGTCAAGAAAACCGCCTAGGCGCTCGCGAAAAACCGGACGAGCAGGCTCGTTGCCAGCAGCCCCATGACGAAACCGATAATCACGTCCAGAACCCGCCATGCGGCGGGTTTCGCAAAAACCGGCTGCAACAGGCGTGCGCCGTACCCCAATCCGAAAAACCAGACGAATGATGCCACGGCCGCTCCGGCGCCGTATACCATGCGATCCGTTCCCTCGTAGGCTGCAGATAGACTTCCGAGCAGCACGACCGTGTCCAGATAGACATGCGGGTTGAGAAACGTGAACGCCAGGCAGGTTGCCACCGCGGCTTTCAGGCCAAGGACCTGCGGCGCACCCGCTTGCATTACGCCTGGATGAAGCGCCCGCCGAAAGGCCATGGCGGCATAGGTTCCGAGGAAGACCGCGCCACCGACGGTAACAACCGAAATCAGCAAGGGCGACCGGGAGACCAGCGTTCCGAGGCCTGCGACGCCGGCGGCAATCAGAAGGGCGTCGGACAGTGCGCAAATCAGGCAGAGGACGAAGACGTGCGATCGCAGCAGCCCCTGGCGCAGTATGAAGGCGTTCTGTGCGCCGATTGCGATGATAAGGGAGGCACCGAGGAAGAAGCCGGAGAGTGCGGCCGAGATGGAGAACATGTGAATTTCCGGAAATGGGAAGGCAAGAATACAGGATCAGAAGAAGCTTAGCTGGCCGTCATCCGGCTTCTTCTTCTCTCCCAGCGACGGCGGCTTCCCGACGGCGACGGGCACCTGCAGATCGGAGCCCATATTGGCAACCTTGTTGACCCTGTCGGAGACCGGGACCGCCTCGAAAAAGTCCTCCTCGACCGGACGCATGAGATCGGCGACATCGCGCGGTTCCTGCGTCTTGCAGTCGAGCCAGCGGGAAAAATCCTCCGACTTGATAACCACAGGCATTCGATCATGGATTGGCGCGATCGCGGCGTTTGCAGCCGTGGTCAAAATGGCGCCGGTATCGACCTCGGAGCCGTCGGCCGACGACCACGTTTCCATCAAGCCGGCGAATGCAACGATGCCACCACGCCGGGGCTTGATCCAATAGGGTTGGGACTTTTCACCGCTCTCCTTGGACGGCCGATGCCATTCATAGAAGCCGGAGGCGGGAATGAGCACGCGTCGATGCCGCATGGCGGCACGAAACGAGGCCTTGCCGATCGCGGTCTCGGCGCGGGCGTTGATCAGAAGCGGAAACGCCTTCGGGTCCTTTACCCAGCCGGGCGTGAAACCCCAACGCACCAGTACGGCCCGCCGGCCCGGAAGGTTGCTCCCTCTTTCCGGCGTATCGCCCGAAACGACCACGAGAATCGGCTGCGTCGGGGCGATATTGTAACGCGCGGGAAAATCGTCGAGGTCCACGACTCCGAAAATTTCCATCAGTTCTTCAGGGGATGCCGTCAGCGCATATCGTCCACACATGGGGATGTCTTTGCACCCTGCCCTTTGCCCGTCAAGCGCCGGCTCAGCCTCGCGGAGCAAAGAGGATAATCGCGGTGCCGCATAGGCAGACAAGCGCGCCGCTGACATCCCATCGATCCGGGACACGGTTCTCGACGAGCCAAAGCCAGATCAACGAGGCGACGATGTAGATACCGCCGTAGGCCGCGAAGGTGCGACCGGCAGCATCGCTCGGCACCAGTGTCAGCAGCCAGGCGAAGAGGGCAAGCGACACCATTCCCGGTGCGAGCCACCAGACAGGCCTTGCCATTCTAATCCATGCCCAGAATGCAAAGCACCCGGCAATCTCGAAGAAGGCAGCGGCTGCGTAGATGATATAAGTCACGAAGCCCTCCCGAATCGATCTGCCCAGTATCCGGTGGAACGAGCGCGGGGCAAGGAGAGCACCGATCGCCAGACACCAATGGTATCCTTCATGACTTCTGTTCCTACGGCAGCCTCCTCAGCCATCCTGCAGCGCGAAGGACGATTTCTTCTGGTCCTTCGGCGCAATCCGCCGTCCGCCGACATGTACGCTTTCCCTGGCGGTCGTGCCGAGCCCGGCGAGACGCCTGCGGAAACGGCGTTGCGCGAACTCGAGGAAGAGACGGGCATCTGCGCTCGCGATCCGCGGCCTTTTGCGACCTACGACCTCAAGACGCATGCCCCGGATGGCAGCTTGCGCAGCCATTTCCTACTCTCCGTCTTTCTCGTCGATGCGGACGAGGCCGTCACTGCCGTCGCCGCCGACGATGCAGTTGAGCTTGGCTGGTACACCGTCGACGAAATCCGGAGGCTTCCTACGCCACAGAGCGTGCTGGAATGCGCCGAGCGAATAGCGCAGGGAGAATAAGCAAGTGGAAATCCGGCGCGATGCCTTGTTCCCGTCATCCTGAAGGTATCAACTATTTCAATGATTCCCGTTCGACGCGTGTTCCTGTCTGTTGTTCTCTGCGCCGGCACGGCGATACCGATATATGCCCGGGCACAGGGCCAAATGGCGCCGACTTTACCGGAGACGGTTGCACCAAAAGCGGTCACAGTGCCCTATGACGAAAAACTCTCTCGCCTCGCCGAAGTGCTGGGGTCCGTGCACTACCTAAGGACGCTGTGCAAAGCGGAAAGCGGAGACAAGTGGCGGTTGCACATGCAGCAACTGCTTGATTCGGAAGCGAAAGACGAGCCGCAGCGCAAGGAAAAGCTGACCGCCGCCTTCAATCGCGGTTATCGCGCCTTCGCCTCGGTTTATACCGATTGCACACCGGCCGCTATCATGGCAGAAGAGCGCTACCGTAACGAAGGTGCAACACTTGCCACAGAAATAACGTCTCGCTTTGGAAATTAACGTTTAATTAACCTCTTTTCACTCGCGGACGTGTCGTTTTGGGAAAAGGCTGATAGAGTTGTTAACTAGGCAGTAAGGCATGCAGTTCGAGGAAAAAACAATGGAACCGAGCCTCAATGACATCGACGATATGATCGTCCACGAAAAGATGCAGGCGGCCTTGGAGTACCATAATGAAGCTTGGGCCGATGGCATGGCAGATGGCATCGAGCCGGAAATCATCGCCGATACCGCCATCATTCATGCCCTTCGTGAAACTATTCGCCTTCACGGCGAAAACAGTGCGGAAGCCTTGCTGGAATCGCTGCGCGAACGCATGCTGGCCGGTGAGTTTTCACCGAGCCGCACCCTGCAATAACAGCCACAGAGAGTCTTATGCGCACCGATAAGGACAATGCTTCGCGGCCTGCGATCGCGCCGCTTTTGCTTGCAATCAGTGTCGGCGCCACCAGTTTGTTGAGCGCGACGACTGCGTCAGCCCTCTCCGAACTGCAGAAGACGCCCGGCCTTTCCGACGGTGCCGCATCCGGTCAAAGCGGTAACAAGCCCGCAACATCGCCGGCAACGCCTTCCGGAATTCCTTCGCCCGGCCCGCTGATCGACAAGCCCGCGACACAAGGCTCCGATACCACTCCCGGCGCCCAGGACGCTTCCAAGCCCGTGGACGTGATCTACGATATCACCAAGGTCCCGGAACCTGTTCGGCGCATGCGCGAGCAGATCGTCGAAGCGGCTGCGTCCGGCGATCTCGAGCGGCTGCGTCCGTTGCTCGGAACCGGAGCCACTCAGACTCAGGTAACTGTCGGCGAGCCGACGGACGACCCGATCAGCGCGCTCAAGGACCTCTCCGGTGACCCGGACGGGGACGAGATCCTGGCGATCATGCTCGATATCATCTCGACAGGTTTCGTCCATGTCGGTCAAGGCACGGCGGAAGAGATGTACGTCTGGCCGTACTTTGCCGAGAAGGATCTCAAGGCCCTCACGCCGCCGGAACGCGTCGAACTGTTGCGTATCGTGACGGCGGGTGACCTGGCCGACATGCAGGAATTCGGCGGCTACAATTTTTACCGTCTCGGCATTACTGCGGACGGCAAGTGGAAGTATTTCACCGCGGGCGACTGACGCTTGCGATCCTGTTCCCGAAGACATAC
Organism: Rhizobium sp. Root1203; assembly: GCF_001424945.1. GTDB lineage: Bacteria > Pseudomonadota > Alphaproteobacteria > Rhizobiales > Rhizobiaceae > Rhizobium. The sequence goes on along the minus strand of NZ_LMCW01000067.1, from coordinate 57,408 downwards.
TTCTGAGCGACAACAACGCGACAGGTGCGACCATGCCAGCCGTCTTTCTGAGAGACCGTGCGCTCATCCGGGTGAGTGGCGCCGAAGCTCAGTCCTTCCTGCAGAACCTGATCACCACCGACATCGTGTCGCTGGGCACCGACGAAGCGCGACCTGGCGCTTTGTTGACGCCCCAGGGCAAGATCCTGTTCGACTTCATGATCTGGCAGGATGGCGACAGTTATGTGATGGAGACGGACGGCAGCCAGCGGGACGCCCTGTTGAAGCGACTGGCCATGTACAAGTTGCGCGCCGCCGTCGATCTCAAGGCAGACGGCGAAGGCGTTACGGTTTCGTGGGATGACGGCAGCGCCGGTCCGGGATGGGAAGACAGCCGCTTTGCCAAGGCCGGAATTGCAGTTTTCCGGAACGTGGGGGGACATGGTGACAGCGATCCTGCGGCATATGACGCGCTGCGTGCGGTCCACGGGGTTGCGGTTTCGGGCTTGGATTACGCCCTGCAGGATGCCTTCCCCCACGACGTCCTGATGGATATCAACGGCGGCCTTTCCTTCAGGAAGGGCTGCTATGTCGGCCAGGAGGTCGTGTCGCGCATGCAGCACCGCGGAACCGCCCGCCGTCGCGTCGTGACCGTGACCAGCGCAGAGCCGCTACCTGCCTCCGGAAGCGAGATAACTGCTGCGGGCAAGCCGATCGGGACCATCGGCACAGTCGTGGGGCATGAAGGCATTGCCATCGTCCGCATAGACCGCGCCGGTGAGGCTATTGCCGCGGGCAAGCCTCTTCTTGCGGGGACTGTCCCGGTTACCTTGGCGTTGCCGGCCTGGTCCGGTCTCGTTTTCCCGTCGGCAGCCGACGAGGCCACCGCTTGACCGTTAAGGCTCCGCGCGCTTGGCAGCGCATGCTTTCGGGCCGCCGGCTCGATCTGCTCGACCCCTCGCCTCTCGACGTGGAAATCGGCGACATTGCCCATGGTCTTGCGCGCGTTGCGCGATGGAACGGGCAAACCTCAGGCGACCACGCCTTCTCGGTCGCCCAGCATAGCCTTGTCGTTGAGGACATCTTCCGGCGGCTCGACGGGGCATCGCCCGAGGAGTGCCTCATGGCCCTGCTGCACGATGCGCCGGAATATGTGATCGGCGATATGATCTCACCTTTCAAGTCGGTCGTCGGGGGCGGGTACAAAGCGGTCGAGAAGCGGCTGGAGGCGGCGATCCACCTGCGTTTCGGCCTGCCACCCCACCCTTCGCGCGAGCTGAAAGACAGGATCAAGAAGGCCGACAGGATTGCCGCCTACTTCGAGGCGTCGGAACTCGCAGGGTTCAGCGCGACGGAAGCCCAGAAGTTCTTCGGTCGGCCGCGCGGCATCACCAAGGGGATGCTGCTGATCAATCCCTTGCCGGCGATCGAAGCCCAGCGGCTCTTCTGCGAGCGTTTCGACGCGCTCGAGGTCCTGAGGCGTACATCATGAACGCGATCGTCGTTGCGCCGCTTGCACGTATCGCCGAAATGGCGGTGCGGCACGGTGCCCGTGAGATGATCAGCCTGATGGCGAAGGAACAGGCTTTCCACAGGCCCGCCGTCATCCAGGCGCACCGTCACCTGCTTCTCAACATGAACGACATCACTTTCAAGGGAACAGGCAACCTCATTGCCCCCGGCGAAACACATGTTCGCCAACTCATCGACTTTTCCAGGCATTGGGATCAGGGCGCACCTCTTCTCATTCATTGCTGGATGGGCGTCTCGCGTTCGCCGGCGGCGGCGTTGATTGCCGCTCTTTGCCTGGTGCCGGACCAGAGCGAGGAGGCGCTCGCCCACCGTCTCCGTGAGGCATCGCCGTTTGCGACGCCGAACATGCGGATCATCGAAATCGGCGATGCGATCCTCGGCCGGAATGGACGGCTGACCGATGCCGTACGTGCGATCGGGCGTGGCGCCGATGCGGACGGCAATGCACCGTTCGTCCTGACGCTCGGGGCGCCACAAGATCGATAGCCGTTTGACGGCTATGTATCCCACAGGTCGACGCGAGCGTGCCCGTACGCTCATCATCCGCAAACCCGGCCAACCGATCGGCAAAGGCGGAACGTTTTAAGCCGACATCTGTTTTCTCCCGTGTAAGGAGATTAATCGATGTCACTGCCGGACTACCGCGATACATTTGTCCGATGCCTCGGCGCATTGAAGAACGTCGCATACAAGCAAGAGGATTGCGCGCGTTTCAGTTGGCAGGCGGTTTACATCACCCGGGAACGATTCTCCTATTTTTTCCGTGGCGCACTCAACGGTTCCGACACCACCTCCTTCGGTCAACAGGTGGATCTGACCAATGGTGCAATGAGTTCCGTCCCTTTCCGTTCCGTGACACTTTACGGCGCGACATTCGGCCTCAACGAGACAATCACAGCCTACAGCGGGCCTGTAGAATCGGTCATCGACGTCGCTCACGCGTTTCACGAAGCAAGCGAAACGGATTATCGTCCCGAGTTCTTCTACGTCCGAATGAACATCGTGCACGCCGGCAACGAGGGTCGGATAGCGAGAACAGCGGAATCGCGCCTTCGCGAAAACACCAACCTCATCTTTGTCGGGCTGGAGGACAGTGCCACAGCGGAATTGCTCGAAGAAAGCGACATCGCGCGTTGGCTGGCAACCGAGAAGCCCATGGCTTCCCGGAGGTGGTACGCCGAGCGTTTCTACTACAGTTGACGGCTCTACTTGATAACGCCACAGGCGAGGCGCTCGCCGGCATCACCGGCAGGCTGGCTGCGGTAGTCGTCCGAATTTGCATGAATCATCAATGCACGTCCGCGAATGCCATCCTCTTTCCCGTCGAGCGACACCATGCCGTCAAAGACCTGAGCCCTAAGGACACCGTCCTGGCCGACGTATTGGTTCGGCATGTCGCCTGCATGCGGACCTTTAGCTGCCAAAAAACCATGCTCCGCGTTGGTCGGATTGAAATGCTTGCCGGCCGACTCATGGTGGCTCGAGGCGTCACATTTGCCGATCTCGTGAACATGAAACGCCACCCACTTGTTGGCGGGAAGACCTGACGCTTCGAGTTCGATCATCACGCCGCCGCTCACGGCGGCGGTGATGGATGCGCGTCCGGTCTCCTTGCCATCCTTGCCTATGAAATTCGCGACGGCTGTCTGCTTGTCCTGAGCCAGTGCGGCAGTGGTGATGGCAACAAAGCTCGCCAGTGCAATCAAATGCATCGTTCTCACGGGATTCCCTCCTTTGGCCGGTCGAGGCGAAACGCACAGGCTCTACAGTGGGTTCCCGCTATAGGGGCAAAGAAAAAGCCGGCCACGGGGCCGGCTCCAAAAGATGGCAGCAGTTTTCGATCAGGAAGCGATATCCAGATCGTACTGACCGTAGGTATTCCTATACAGATCGTCGGACACGTTGTTCTGACGCTGTGAAGAAAAGTTCAGGCTGCCGACCTCCTGCGTTCCCATCATGAACGCAAGCACGCCGCTGGAGAGTTTCGGCGAGGGTTCTTGGGTTTCCTCGCCTTCATTCAGCTGCTTCAGAATTCCGGGCTTGTCATCAGCCGCTTTTTCGCCACGGCTCAACACGCCGTCGCCATTGATGTCCAGTCTCGAGAGTGTCGCCAGATACGCATACGATGTATCGCTGGCAGATGAAACACGGCTCATACAAACCTCCGTTCACCGCTATACGGTGATGTTTGTACGCAATACAAATATGGAAAATCACAACTAATTGGTTCAGGTAAACTGATTTGCGCCTGCGGTCAATAAGTTGTTAATACCGCATTAACGATAATTGACAGAGTGTTACATGGGTGTCGACGTTCCTCTTCGCAGCCAGCTCCCAGCGCCCACGAAATATAGTACGCCCCCGATATATTTTGTCGTTGCAACCGAATATTAATGAGACCGGGAGATTATCGATCGACAACCCGACCATCCGCATTTCAATTAAAAATTGTATATCGGCACGTCAGATTTCAGGAATTTCTTTGCATGTCCTGCAAGCCGCATCGAAAGAGAATGCTGGAAACGCCGTTGAAGCATTCCATCGTTCAGCTTCGCGCCCATACGGAACCCTCGGCACATGGACGCTGAAGCGCTTTTCCGGCAACAATGTGCAGCGTCGCTGAACCAGGACGGCAGCGTCGATGCCAAGCGCCTGATGGAACTCGTCCTCGCCACCTACCGCAATCAGCCGGGCGGCCAGAGCGAAGGAGCGAACGGTGGCCATCTTGCAATTCAGGAAAACGAAACCCTGAAAGCCACCTTGTCGTCGGCGCGCGACGACCTCCAGGAACAGAGGCGGCTATTCGACATCGTTCTCAATCACCTGCCGCTCGGGCTCAGTGTCTTCGACACACAGCAGAGATTGATCGTGTCCAATGTCCGCTTCCGTCAGTTATTCGGTTTCAGCGAAGAAGAGGCCGCGCCTGGGGCATCGATCGTTTCCTTGATCGCCAAGATCGACGGCACCGAAACTCCTGATTGGCGCCAGGCCGGGCGTGAGCGCGACCCCGGCTCGGACAATGGCCGCATTCGCCGTCGCGAATGGATCATGAATGACGGACGAATCATTCAAAGTGTCGTCACGATCCTTGCCGACGGCAGCAACATCTCGATCCATGCCGACATCACCGAAGATCGCAAGGCAGCCGAACGCATTGCGTATCTCGCGCATCACGACCCTTTGACCGGCCTGCCGAACCGCATCAGCTTCCGCGAGCGCATCGATGCCGCTCTCGCTGTACGCAAGGCTGACGAGCACATCGCCCTCGTCCATCTCAACCTCGACCGGTTCAAGTCCGTCAACAATACGCTCGGCATCTCAGCCGGCGACAGGATCCTGCGGCGAGTTGCGGAACGACTGCGGTTCTCGGTCGGCGAAGGCAGTACGCTCGCGCGCCTCGGGTCCGACGAGTTCGCGATACTTCAATGCGGACGGCAGCAGCCCTGGAATGTCACGGCGCTCGCCGAGCAGATCCGCCGCGAGTTGTCGGAGCCGTTCTTCCGCGGCGAGACTGCGGTCGAACTCAGCGTGTCCATGGGAATCGCCATCAGCCCGCAGGACGGTGCCGATACCGAAACCCTGCTGAAACATGCGGGCGTCGCGCTCTCGCACGCCAAGGCCGCGGGCAGAAGAGGCGAGCGCTTCTTTACGAGCGCGATGGAAGCACAACTCGAGGAGCGCCTTGCTCTCGAGGCCGACCTTCGAAAGGCCGTTCAGAAAGAGGAGTTCGAGCTTCACTATCAACCGCTCTACGATATCGCGGAAAAGCGCATCTGCGGTTTTGAGGCGCTGATCCGATGGAATCACCCCACCAGGGGCCGTGTGCCCCCGATGGAGTTCATTCCGCTTGCCGAGGAGGTGGGCCTTATCGTCGACATCGGGCGGTGGGTATTGAAGCAGGCATGCTCCGACGCAACACACTGGCCTGACAGCATCAAGGTTGCCGTCAACGTTTCGCCGATCCAGTTCACCCACGGCAACCTGCCGGAGGATGTTTCGGCAGCGTTGTCAGCCTCGCAGCTGTCGCCGGCACGACTGGAGGTCGAAATCACCGAAAACGTGCTGATGGAAAACATGGATGAGGCTCTGCCCATTCTTCACGCCCTCAAGAAGCGCGGCATCCGGGTCGCCATGGATGATTTCGGCACTGGCTATTCGTCGTTGAGTTATCTCAGCAGCTTTCCCTTCGACAAAATCAAGATCGACAAGTCCTTTGTGACCGACATTGTCCAGAACAGGGAGGCCTTTGCAATCATGCGGGCCATCATCCTTCTCGGCGATGCCCTTGGCATGCGCGTGACCGTCGAGGGTGTGGAAACGGCAGAGCAACTGGCGTTGCTGGAGCAAGAGGCTTGCGACGAAATACAGGGCTATCATATCAGCCCACCCCGCCCTGTCGCAGAGGTGCCCTCCTTGCTCAGCCTGCCGCGAGGCAATGCCAAGGCGAGTTGACCCGTTCATTGCGACTCGGTCAGGCCGCCTCTATGAAAGGGGCATCGCCATCCCTGTCAGGTGCACCATGTTCGAGGCCAAGGCCTTTTCCCCCTTTGAAACGCTTGCAGCGCAACTCATCCCATACTCGCATGAAGGCGATGACGGTTCTCACGATCTCGCGCATATCCTGCGCGTCTTCAAAAACGCGATGCGGATCCAGGCACGTGAGGGCGGAGATGCCAGGATCCTCGCTGCCGCGGTTCTGCTGCACGACTGCGTCGCTGTCGAGAAGAGTTCGCCGTTTCGCGCGCAGGCTTCGGCACTTGCCGCGGAGAAGGCATCCGGCGTCCTTGCGGACCTCGGATGGGATGCATCGGACATTGCTGCGGTCGCTCACGCGGTGACGACACACAGCTTTTCCGCCAATATCGAACCCGAGACGATCGAGGCGAAGATTCTGCAGGATGCCGACCGGCTCGATGCGATCGGGATGGTGGGCGCCGGACGCTGCTTCTATATCGGCGGGCGGATGTCATCGGCGCTCTACGATCCCTTCGATCCAGCCGGCAGCCATCGGCCCCTTGACGACCGCCGCTACGTCATCGACCATTTCCAGACCAAGCTTTTCAAGCTGGCCGATGGCTTCAAGACCGACGCCGGCCGGGCTCTTGCAGCAGAACGCGATAAGCGGCTACGAGACTTTCTCGAAGCCTTCATGGACGAAATCTAGGAGTATCCGATGCGCGTCAGCGATCTCTTCATCTATCCGCTCAAGAGTGGCCGCGGCATTGCCCTTCCGAGCGCCGAGATCGATGCTTTCGGATTACCCGGCGACCGCCGCGCCATGATGACCGATCCGGACGGGCATTTCATCACCCAGCGTGAATTGCCTGAACTCGCCCGTATCGAGGTACGGGCGGATGCCTCTTCCCTGCGACTGTCTATGGCGGACAAGGAAACGGTGGTCTCGCTGCCAAGCGCCGACCGCCGTATCGATGTCTCGATCTGGAAAACTATCGTCAGCGCAGGGCTTGCAGACGACGACAGCAATCGAACGCTTTCGCAGTGGCTTGGCCGCGATGTCAGGATCGTCTTCTTCGACGACGACGCCAGGCGCACCGCGAGCGCGGAATGGGCGGGCGACGGCACCCCGGTCGCTTTTGCAGACGGGTACCAGATTCTCGTAACCACGACGGGATCGCTGAAGGCGTTGAATGCGGACCTGGAGGCGCACGGCGAAGGTAGCGTCGGGATGGAACGTTTTCGCCCGAACATCGTCATCGACACGGAGGAAGCGTGGCCGGAGGACCGCTGGGCGGCAATCGAGATCGGCGGAATCCGCTTCGATCTCGTCAAGCCTTGCGCCCGCTGCATCATGACCACCCAGGACCAGCAAACCGGCTCGCGCGAAGTCCCCAATCCGATGCCCGCCATGGGCCGCATCCGCATGTCCGCAGACCGCCGCGTTCCCGGCCCACTCTTCGGCTGGAACGTCACCCCTCGTGCCGAAGGCCGGATTGCCGTCGGCGACCCAGTGAAGGTCCTCGAAGAGCGGCCGGGAGGCTGGGCGCTGAAAGTCCGCCACCGAGCCTAGGTACGCGACAGGACCGCGTCGATTTCGCTCATGACTTCGGCAGACAATGGTCCCTTGGCCAGCGCCCCGGCGTTCTCTTCGACCTGCGCTATCGTGCGGAAACCAGGGATCGGCAGCGCGCGCGGCGAGCGAGCCCAAAGCCATGCCAGCGCGCCCTGGCTCAGCGTTCGGCCGCCTGACGTCAGCAGGTCGCGCACCGCGTCCAGTCGCCTCGCAAATTCGGGGGCGATCCGACCATCCTTGAAGTAGACCATCCAATCGAGGCTTGCGCCGCGCACATCCTTGTCGCCGACCACCTTGTCGGGGGTGAACTTGCCGCTCAGCAACCCCATCGCCAGGGGCCCGCGATTGATCGATACCAGGCCGTGGCGCTCGATTACAGAAACGATCTCCGGCACCGGCTCGAACACATTCATCGTGTGCTGTACCGCAACGAACCCTCGGCGCGTCGCGTGACGTGCCGCACGGTCTGCGAAGTCGGTGCTCCAGCCGAATGCATCGATCTTGCCCTCGCCGCGTAATGTCTCCAACGTATCGAAGACGTCGTCCGATTGATCGAGCGGAAAGTCGTTGAGGTGAAACTGAAGCAGATCGAGACGTTCGCGCCTCAGGCGGCGCAGAGATGTCTCGACCGAACTGCGGATGAACGGTGCATCGGCAAAAGCCCCGGTGGCCTGCTTGGTCGCGGGATCGGTCGCAAATCCGAATTTGGTGGCAATGAGGATGTCGCTGCGGGGGCCTATCGCGCGACCCAGAACCTCTTCGGAGTGCCCTGCCCCATAATTCGACGCAGTATCGAAGAAACGGATGCCGAGTTCGATGGCCCGATCGATTGCGGCTATCGACACGTTGTCGTCAACATCACCCCAGCCGAGCGGCGTATCGCCTGCATAGAATGGGCCGCCAATCGCCCAGCACCCCATCCCAAGGCGCGGAATTCTGCGCCCATTCCAAAGCTCCATCGTCGTCTGCGTATCAGGCTTCGTCAGCATCGTGTCCTCCTTCGGCGACAAGCATCACGTCAGCCAGATAGGAAGACCCGCGACCCCGGTAAAGCGCGAGATTCGAAAAGCGTCATGCAGCGGTGAAAAACAATCAGGTCAGGCCGATAGCTCGCCAGCCTTGCGGACAGGCTGTCGCAGCGCCTTGAGAGCGGCCTGCACGAAGCCTTCGCGCGCGTCGGCGGCTTCCACGCCGCGCGGTTCGTAGACGTGACGATGCAGAAAGAAGGCGGTCAATCGGAAGGCGGCCGCAAGACTCTCGAAATCGGCGGCCTGCCTTTGCTCCGTGCCCAGAAACGGCGGCAGGGCGAACATCTTGTCAGCCCATGGCGCGCCGGCGGCGCGGCTCACCGCACGGCCGGATTTCGGCGAGATATAGGCAAGGTCGGAGCGGGTGCCGGTTGCCGCGCATTCGCTGAGGTCAAGGCCAAAGCCGAGATCGTTCAGCACGGCCAGCTCGAAGCGGACGAACAGTTCGCCGGCGTCTGCAGGATTGTGCAGGTTTTCCAGAATGACTTCGAGCGCTTCGAAGAGGTGCGGATGCGGATCCCGCTCGGGCAGTAGCCGCAGCAATGCGCCCATAGCCTGAACCCCATAGACTGCTGTTGCCGTCTCCATCAGACGGGCTGCACGCAATCTCACTGGTTCGATACGGAATTCCCCGAGATGCTCGTCGAGGCGCGCGCGCCAGGTGACCTCAACCTCGTTGCCCGGCTGCAGAACAGGCTGCATCGCGCGGGAACGGCCGGACCTGACCATTCCGAGGTGTCGGCCCCGCTCCGGCGTCATTACCTCAACGATGACAGTCGTCTCGCCGTGGCGTTTGACACCCAGAATGATCGCCCGATCCTGCCATTGCATCGCACATTAAACCTCACGCCAGCAAACCTATCCTAGCGCAAGACGACAGGTCTGTCATGAAACGCAATCAAACTTCGGAGAGGGAAAGCCGTCGTAGAAATTCCCGCATCGCCGTTTCGTCAAACGGCTTGACGAGAAGCGGCCTGTCTTGCAGGTCCTCCGGAAAATCAAGCGTGTCGGAATAACCGCTGACAAAGCCGAAAGGGATTTCGACGCTCACCAGGTGGCGGGCGAAATCGAAGCTCATCACGTCCCCGAGATTGACGTCCAGCAACGCAAAATCATAGAGGTCGGCCGTGATGGCTTCCATTGCCTGACTGATGCTGTTGCAGATGCTGATCGTCTCGACTCCGACGGTGCGCAGAATATCCTCTGCCTCCATCGCGATGATCAAGCTGTCCTCAAGAATCAGAACACGCCTCACGCTCATAATCGGCATGCCCGCTTCTGGACATCGCTTTCCGCGCGCCTCGCACACTTAACCAGCATTCTCACCTCTGACGCCCTTTGGTCGAACAGCCCATGCTATCCTTGCTTGCATAGCCGCTTTTTTCGTCTCGGTCGATAAGAAGCAAAACCGGAGAAAAAATGGCACGCATAATACTTTATGGTCCAGCTCCTCGAATTGCATTTAAAAAAGACATAGAGATCTGACAGCTCACAGGAACGGGCGCGGCTTTCCGTCCAGTCCCTCCCAGCCGGCAATATCCATCAGCGCATCGCCATCAAGCACTTCGCACGCGCGTTCCTGCCATCGGATCAATCGACGAACTGCAAGCTTTTTCAAAGTCTTGTTTGTGTGAACGATCGACAGGCCAAGCGTGTCCGCAATATGTTGCTGGGTTATGGGAATGGCGCTGTGCTCGCTGAAAAGCTTCAGTTGCTTGCCCCGCTGGAACAGGAAGGCGATGAGATAGGCGGCCCTCTCCAAGGCTGTGCGTCGACCGATACTGAGGAGATGCTCGTCGAGCATCCGCTCTTCCTGCGCTGCAATCCAGGTGATGTCGAACGCGAGCGAGGGATGCTTGTTGTACAGGGTCATCAGCTTGTCGCGCTCGAAGACACAGAGCGAGACCGGCGACAGCGCCTCGACAGAGTGCTGCATCTCCCCCATGATCGTCCCTTGAAGTCCGATCAGGTCACCCGGCATCACATAATTCAGGATCTGCCGCCGGCCGTCTTCCAGCGTCTTGTAGCGAAAGCCCCAGCCTGACAGCACTGTGAACAAATGCGCACTATGTGCGCCTTCCACCAGGATCGTCGTCCCGGCATCCGCCGCAAGTTCACCTTTTTTAAACTTCGAAACAAATTCGAGTTCCTCGCCCGTGAACTCCCGGAATTGCGGAAGCGGCCGCAAGGGACACTGCTCGCACGGCGTCTTGAAGGAATGCGTCGGTCGACTAGTTGCCATGCGTGCCCCAGAATCCCAAAAAGCGGCACCTCGAAGTCGAGACGCCGCCTTTTTAAACACGCTGCGCAGCAGTTCGTTCCCGCGTTCACAAATTTTTATAGAGAATCAAAACACTTGCCGATCGCGGGGCAAACGGCTCTGCTGATCACTCAGCGTGGAAAATCCAAGCCCATTTCGCGGAAACGCTCGGGATCGTCGCCCCAATTTTCTCGGACCTTGACGAACAGGAAGAGATGAACCGGCTGCTCCAGAATTTCTGCCAGCTCTTTTCTCGATGCGGTGGAGATCGCCTTGATTGTTTCCCCGCCCTTGCCCAGGGCGATCTTCTTCTGGCTGTCGCGCTCGACGTAGATCACCTGTTCTATGCGAACCGATCCGTCCTTGCGCTCTTCCCATTTTTCCGTCTCGACGTGCGACGAATAGGGAAGCTCCTGATGCAGCCGCAAAAACAGCTTTTCACGGGTGATTTCGGCGGCAAGCTGACGCATCGGAAGATCGGAGATCTGGTCTTCCGGATAATACCATGGCCCCTCGGGAAGTGTCTTCGCCAGGTAGTCCATCACATCGTCGCAACCGGAACCATTCTCGGCCGAGATCATGAACGTCTGATCGAAGGCAATCTTCTCGTTGGCCGCCGAGGCCAGCGCCAGGAGATCCTCGCGCTTGACGCGGTCGATCTTGTTGAGAGCCAGGATCTTGCGCTGCGGAACATCCTTGAGACCTTCGAGGATGGCGTCGGCGTCGCCGCGCAGGCCGCGCTCGCTGTCGATCAGCAGCATGATCACGTCGGCATCCTTGGCGCCGCCCCAGGCGGATGTCACCATGGCCCGATCGAGCCGGCGACGCGGCTTGAATATCCCTGGCGTATCCATGAACACGATCTGTGCGTTGTTGTGGATCGCGATGCCGCGAACGACCGCCCGGGTCGTCTGCACCTTGTGGCTGACGATCGACACCTTGGCACCGACCAAGCGGTTGAGCAGCGTTGATTTGCCGGCATTCGTCGGCCCGATAAGGGCGACGAAGCCGGAATGCGTCGGACCAACTGGTTCAGCGGCGTCATCCGCCATGTCGTGTTCTTCGGTCATTGTTCCTGTCAATTTCCAGCAGACGATTTCTGCCAAATGCCTTCGCGCTCAAGCATCTTCGTGGCGGCTACCTGCTCGGCAGCACGCTTGGAGCGCTCGACGCCTGTTTCCGGCTGGACGCCGGCAACCTCGACCGTCACCTTGAAACGCGGATCATGATCCGGTCCGGTGCGTTCTTCAACCCGGTATACTGGCGTCACGGCGAATTTGGCGTGCGCCCATTCCTGCAATTCCGTCTTCGCGTCGCGCCGCGCGCCATCCGCGCGTGTCGCCCTCTTCTCCCAGTACTTCAGGATAAAGCGCCGAGCGACTTCCAAGCCACCATCGAGATAAACGGCTGCAATCAGGCTTTCGACAACATCGGCGCGAACATTCATCATGCGCTTGCCGGTCAACTTTTTTACGTCTGCACCGGTGCGGATGAAAAGATGCAGCCCAAGCTCATCGGCAACTTCAGCACAGGTGTCCGCACTGACCAGCTGATTCAACCGCACGGAAAGCTCGCCTTCCGTGGCCACGCCGAAGGTGCGAAAGAGCAGTTCCGCGACACAGAGGCCGAGCACACGGTCACCGAGAAATTCCAGCCGCTCGTAGTTCCCGCCTTTTTGGGTGCGGGCGCTGGCATGGGTCAGTGCGCGGTCCAGGCGTTCTTTCTCGGCGAACTGATGACCAATAAGGGTTTCCAGCCTTGTTCGGTCAGTCGCCGAGAGGGTCTGCGCCTTGTTCATTCAACGCCCTTGAAAAGGCGATCCCAGCGCATGTTGGCTGGCCACTTCCAGATTTCGCGGAACGAGGTGTCGTTGCCGAGCGAGAAGAAGATGACGCTGGCGCGACCGACGAGGTTCTCGGCAGGCACGAAGCCGACATCGAAGCGGCTATCAAGAGAATTGTCGCGATTGTCGCCCATCATGAAGTAGTGGCCTTCAGGCACGATGAACTCGCGGGTGTTGTCGCCGCGCGAAACAGGAGACTGGTCAAGCGTGTCGTATGTCACACCGTTGTCCAGGGTTTCGCGAAATACAGGCACGTCCTGGCCCGGATCCTGCGCGTAGTCCGAATTGAACGTCCCGTCCGGTACCTTGGGAACGGGTTTTCCGTTCACGTAAAGCACGCCTTCGGTCACCTGAATGTGATCGCCCGGCAGGCCGACGAGGCGCTTGATGTAATCAACCTCGGGATTCGGCGGGAAGCGGAACACAACGATGTCACCGCGCTTCGGCTCGCTTGCGAAAATTCGCCCACTGAAGAGGTTCGGCGAGAACGGCAGCGAATACTTGGAATAGCCGTAGGCGAACTTGTTGACGAAGATGTAGTCGCCGACAAGCAACGTCGGCATCATCGAACCGGAAGGGATCGTGAAAGGCTGGAACAGGACCGTGCGGATGACCATTGCCAAAATCAACGCCTGGACGATGACCTTGATGTTTTCCCAGAGGGCGTTCGGCTTGGTTTCAACTTTTTCGGACACGCAGTTCTATTCCTTCAGGGCACCTTCGAAGGCGCAGCTCTTATTTGGTTCTCTGTAGCGGCTTCGGCCGATTGCGGCAATGGCGCGAACGTTAAAAGCGACGACAGGTCGCTGCTTCAGGCAGTTGCCGGCAGCGCTTCGATGATGACGAAGGCCTGCGCAAGCGGATAATCATCAGTAATTGTCAAATGAATGGCGGCACGATGTCCTTCCGGCAGCATCGACTGCAGTCTATCGGCGGCTCCGCCTGTGAGCTTCATGGTCGGCTTGCCGCTCGGCAAGTTGACGACGCCCATGTCCTTCCAGAACACGCCCTGCGCAATACCTGTCCCCAATGCCTTGGAGCAGGCCTCCTTGGCCGCAAAGCGCTTGGCATAGGATGCTGCACGGTTGGCGCGACGATCCGATTTCGTTCGCTCGATCTCGGTAAAGCATCGACCGGTAAAGCGCTCGCCGAACCGTTCGAGCGATTTCTCGACACGACGGATGTCTATCAGGTCGCTGCCAATGCCGATGATCATACGGTTTCCTGCATGGGGACGGAGAGACGCAGGCGCGCCCGCTCCAAGAGATGGGCGCGGCGTCGACCCTGGAACCCTTTTACGGTGTAGAAGGTCGCGAAATAGAGAATGACGGAGGTCACCAGCGCCGGAGGAATTGAGCCGATCAGCATCGGCTCGAGGACAGGGCGCCAAAGCTCGGTGAACCGAAGCTCATGGAAAAGCTGCGCCAGGTCCAGTGAATGGCCCTGCAGTGTGTCTTTCCGGCTGAGCAGGAGATGACCGATTTCCCAGGTCGTACCCCAAATGAAGGGATAGGTCAGCGGATTGCCGAATGCCGCGCAGCCGAGAGCGGCTGCGACCATGTTTCCGGAGAACAGATAGCTCAGGACAAAAGCCATGATGAAGTGAACGCCGATAAAAGGGGTCCAGGACACGAATATCCCGGCGGCCACTCCCATGGCAACAGCGTGCGGAGACGCCCGCAGCCGCAATACGCGCATCACAAGATAGCGCGGCGGCCGCATGAAGCCCTTGCGGGGCCAAAGCAACTCTCGCAACTTTTCACGAAATCCGGCTGGTTTTCGACGTCGAAACAACATGGCGCGTATGTAGTGCAACCCGCACCGGCATGACAAGAGCGTCAAACCACCTCAGTCACTATTTGATTGGAGCCGACTGAGCACTCACCAGGGGCGCGATATGCAATCCGCCCCTTTCATTCTTCCAGTATAAATCCGGTATTAGCGGCTGCGGAACAGACCGCGGTCAACCTGGCGCTGGCGATACTCGAGATCAATACGGTCAAACGAGCCATTCAGGTATGCCAATTCGCGTTCTTCTGCACTCGGAGCGCGCAGGGCGCGGGCGAACTTCTTGATCGGTGTAAACATCTGCTTGCCTCATCTTCGTTTCATTTCTTGTTGGCCAGAAGATAGGCGCTATCGGTGGCGATTACCAACGCTCTAACACTCAGTCAGGCATGCGCCTGGTGCATGTCTAGCCTTTTATCCGCGCGATTTCGGTCATGAAACGATCACAAAATGTGCAGGTGGCAGAAAAGCCGCCCTCCGATCCTATTCGTAGAGGCGGCGTACAGTCGCGACGCAATCCAGATCGGCCAGCTGCGCAAGCAGTTGATTGAGCTGACGAAGATCCCAGACCTCGACGTCGAGGGTCATCTCGGTGAAGTCGGTCGCGACGCGGATCGTGTTGAGCACGCGAATGTTCACATCGACGCCGGCCACGGTTTGGGCGAGTTTTGCAAGGGTGCCTGGCTCGTTCAGCCCATTGACCATGATACGCGCCATGAAGCGGGACTTGTTTGCCTCGTCCAGATCCCAGCGGACATCGATCCAGCGATCCGGCTGCTCGTCGAAGCGCTGCAGTACCGGCGACTGGATCGGATAGATCGTGATGCTCTTGCCGTCGTCCGTCGTCGTCATGATCCCGACGATACGATCACCTGGAACTGCGCCGGTGGGCGCAAACTGTACATCCACGCTGCTCGATATGCCGCGGATTGGAACGGCATCGGCACCGATGGCAGCTTCGATCTCCGTCGGCGCGCCTTCGCCCGATTTCGACTTGCCGGGGATCTTGAAGATCATGCCCGACGCACTCCGAACATTGAACCAGCCATCGTCCCCGGTCGGCTTCGCCGTCACCCGCTCTTCCTGGTGATCGGGATAAACTGCGCGCAGCACATCGAGCGAAGACATCTCGCCACGGCCAACGGCTGCGATCGCGTCCTCGACGTCCTTCTGACCCAGACGGTGAAGCGCGGGTTTCATAGCCTCGCGAGAGAATATCTTGCCGGCGCGATCGAACGTCCGCTCGAGGATGCGATGGCCGAGCCCCGCATACTGCTTGCGGATCGCCATGCGGGTGGCCCGGCGGATGGCAGCGCGCGCCTTGCCGGTGACGACGATTTCCTCCCAGGCAGCGGGCGGAACCTGTACGCCTGAGCGAATGATTTCCACTTCGTCGCCGTTTGCAAGCCGCGTCACCAGCGGCATGATGCGGCCGTTGATCTTGGCGCCGACCGTGGTGTCGCCGATGTTGGTATGGACTGCGTAGGCAAAGTCGATCGGCGTGGCGCCGCGCGGCAACGCAATCAGCTTGCCCTTGGGCGTGAAACAGAAAACCTGATCCTGGAACAGCTCGAGCTTGGTGTGCTCCAGGAACTCTTCCGGGCTGTCGCCTTCAGCCAGTGCCTCGATCGTGTGCCGGAGCCACGAATAGGCGTTGGATTCACGCGACAGAATATCGCCGTCGGCGTTGGATGCGCCGTCCTTGTAGAGCGTATGCGCGGCAATGCCGAATTCGGCGATCTCGTGCATGCGCTTGGTGCGGATCTGCAGCTCGATGCGCTGGCTCGACGGCCCGACGATCGTCGTGTGCAGCGAGCGGTAGTCATTTTGCTTCGGTGTCGAGATGTAATCCTTGAAGCGTCCCGGCACCACACGCCACCGCGTGTGGACGATACCGAGCGCCCGATAGCAGGCGGGAATGTCGTCGACGATGATGCGGAAACCGTAGACGTCCGACAACTGCTCGAAGGACAGCGACTTCGACTGCATCTTGCGGAATACAGAATAGGGCTTCTTCTGTCGCCCCTTCACATAGACATTCGTCAACCCGCTGGCGACCAGGAGATCGCGCAGTTCGGTCTCGATCTTCTTTACAAGCCCTTCGTTGCGCCGTGACAGCTCCTCAAGGCGCTTGGTGACTGTCTCGTACGCCTCGGGATTGATGTGGCGGAAGGACAGGTCCTCCAGCTCCTCGCGCATATCCTGCATACCCATGCGGCCGGCAAGCGGCGCATAGATATCCATCGTCTCCTCGGAAATGCGTGCACGCTTTTCCGGCGACATGTGGTCAAGGGTGCGCATGTTGTGAAGACGATCGGCCAACTTCACGAGAAGGACGCGGACGTCATCGGAGATGGCAAGCAGCAGCTTGCGCAGGTTCTCTGCCTGCTTCGCCTTCTTGGTGACCAGATCGAGCTTCTTGATCTTCGTCAGACCCTCGACGAGGCGGCCGATATCCTCTCCGAATAGCTCGTCGATTTCGGCGCGCGTCGCCGTGGTATCTTCGATCGTGTCGTGAAGCAGGGCCACCGCGATCGTCGACTCGTCGAGATGCATGTCGGTGAGTATGGCTGCGACTTCGAGGGGGTGGGAAATGTAGGGATCGCCGCTCGCGCGCTTCTGCTGACCATGTTTCTGCATCGCATAGACATAGGCTTTGTTCAGCAGGGCTTCGTTGGCATCGGGCTTGTATTGCTGAACCCGCTCCACGAGCTCGTACTGCCGCATCATCCCGAAACCACTCCATTACAAAAGAAAAGCGCGCCAATCACAGATTGGCGCACGTGATATTCAATCATATGCCGAAGCAGTAACGATGCAAGATTGACGATTGGTAACCGTCGCTCTCTTAGTAGTCGTCGCTCTTTTCTGGCGGTACGAGACCTTCGATCCCCGCCAGCAGCTCTTCTTCAGACATCTGATCGAACGTGACCGTCTCCGGCACGTCGTCCTGCTCTTCGCCTTCGGCGCCGGAAGCGGCCCCGGCAGCGATGAGGCTTGCCGGATCGGGCTCGGGCTCATCCACTTCGACGTGCTTCTGCAGCGAATGGATCAGGTCTTCCTTAAGGTCGTCGGGAGACAGCATCTCGTCAGCGATCTCGCGCAGTGCGACGACAGGGTTCTTGTCGTTGTCGCGATCGATGGTGATCGAAGCGCCTTGGGAAATCAGCCGGGCGCGGTGGCTGGCAAGCAGAACCAGCTCGAAGCGGTTCTCAACTTTGTCGATGCAATCTTCAACTGTGACACGGGCCATTGCCTGTCCTTTGCGGTCGTGATCTCGGGATTAGCACGGCGATACAATTAAAACCGGGCAAATTCAAGTTTTTCGTGAAACTCCGTTCGGGGGAGTGCCGAAGCTTCCCATTTTAGAGATATTGCGGGGATTTCCACCAAGAGTTGCTTGGAATATCGCGATTCGTGCCCTAAATCTCTCTTATATGAATAGTTCATAAATTAAGAATTGTTCCGGTCTCTCAGATAACTCGTTGTTTTTACGGGTGTTTGGCTATGACGATTTAGATTTCTCAAAGCGGATTGGTAAGGAATGTTTGACCCACGCGAAAAAATTGCTCTTTTCATTGATGGCGCCAACCTCTACGCCGCATCCAAAAGCCTAGGCTTCGATATCGACTACAGAAAACTTCTCAAGGCATTTCAAAAGCGCGGATATCTTCTGCGAGCCTATTACTATACGGCGCTGATCGAGGATCAGGAATATTCCTCCATTCGCCCGCTGATCGACTGGCTCGACTACAACGGCTACAAGGTCGTCACCAAGCCCGCCAAGGAATTCACGGATTCCATGGGACGACGCAAGATCAAGGGCAACATGGATATCGAACTCGCAATCGATGCCATGGAGCAATCGGAAACCGTCGACCATCTGGTCATATTCTCCGGCGACGGCGACTTTACGACGCTCGTGGAAGCGTTGCAGCGAAAAGGCCGCAAGGTGTCGATCATTTCAACGATGGCCACCCAGCCGCCGATGATTGCCGACGATTTGCGCCGTCAGGCCGACCATTTCATCGATCTCCTGTCCTTGAAGAGCGAAATCGGCCGCGATCCTTCGGAACGGGCGCCACGGCCGAGCGAACCGGCGGCGGCATCAAGCGATTTCGAGACCTAAGCCAATCTCAGCGCCGGCAGGTCGTCACCGCGACGGCACCCGGCCTGCTGGCTCCGATCAGCCATTGTCCTTGAGCAGCCGGCTCTTCTGCCGGTTCCAATCGCGTTCCTTCTCGGACTGACGCTTGTCGTGAAGCTTCTTGCCCTTGGCAAGTGCGAGTTCCATCTTGGCGCGACCGCGATCGTTGAAGTAGATCTTCAACGGAATGAGCGTCATGCCTTCGCGATTGATTCCCGCACGCAACCGATTGATCTCCCTGCCCGAGAGCAGAAGCTTGCGGCGACGGCGGGGTTCGTGGTTGAAACGGTTCGCCTGCAGATATTCCGGCAGATAGGAATTGATCAGCCAGATCTCGCCACCTTCGTCAGACGCATAGGATTCGGCAATGTTCGCCTTACCTTCGCGCAACGACTTGACCTCGGTACCCATTAGAACGAGCCCGGCTTCATAGGTGTCGATGATCTCGTAGTTGTACCGGGCCTTGCGGTTTTCGGCCACGACCTTTTTTATGACACGCTGGCTGCCTTTGGGGGCCATGACGAAATTCCAATCCTACGGGCGCGAAAACCGCGCCCTCATTTCTTGTGCACGTATGTAGGAGAACGGCCCATTCTTGTGAAGAGGCGAGTTCACTTGCTCAATTCAGCAAGCCGGCATGACGCATCGCTGCATCCAGCGCGGCCTCGGTGCCGGGCTCAAGCGTGGAGATCAGCGGCGAGCGGACGGTCCGGTTCATCCGGCCGAGCTTCGAAAGTCCGTACTTCGCGCCACAGAGACCGGGCTCCAGGAAGATTGCCTTGTGTAGCGGCATGAGGCGATCCTGATATTCCAGTGCCTTCGCGTAGTCGCCGGCAAGCGTTGCCGCCTGGAATTCTGCACAGAGGCGCGGCGCTACGTTCGCGGTGACGGAGATGCAGCCGATTCCACCATGGGCGTTGAAACCGAGGGCCGTTGCATCCTCTCCGGACAACTGCCGGAAATCCTTGCCGCAGGCAATACGCTGCTCGGAGACGCGCTCGATCTTGCCGGTGGCATCCTTGACGCCGACGATGTTGGCATGCGCCTTGGCAAGCGCGCCCATGGTCTCGGGCGTCATGTCGACGACGGATCGGCCGGGGATATTGTAGATATAGATCGGCAGCCCCACGGCATCCGCTATCGCCGAGAAGTGGGCAAAGAGCCCCTTCTGCGTCGGCTTGTTGTAGTAGGGCGTGACCACCAGTACGGCATCCGCACCCGCCTTTTCGGCATGCTGCGCAAGTTCGACGGCTTCGCGCGTGTTGTTCGACCCTGCCCCTGCCATGACGGGAACACGCCTGGCGGCAGCCTCGATGCAAAGTTCCACGACCCGTTTGTGCTCGGCGTGCGACAGCGTCGGAGATTCACCGGTCGTGCCGACCGGAACGAGACCGCTGCTGCCTTCCTTGATCTGCCAATCGACATGAGCGGCGAAAGCCACCTCATCGACCTGTCCGGCATCTGTGAAGGGGGTGACGAGTGCGGGAATGGATCCCTGGAACATGCAGAACTCCTTACGACCGCAATCCATGCTTCGGCCGCATTCCTTGAATATGAGGAGCGCACCATAGTGCGGCGAAAACGCTGCGACAAGCGCGCAGAGGTCTGTTTGGGGCAAATTCCGACAGCAAATGTGAACGAAATTTAACCGCGTCGGTAAGGTTTCGTTAATATGCGTCCGACCAAATGGAAGGACGTGTTTCCATTGAGAGTACCCGGTATGAAGAGAGCTGTCCTGATCCTCTCCGCCCTCGGCTTTTCGGTCGCCGCGTGGGGCAGCGTCGCGTCGCAGCTTCCGGCCGATGACATTCCGGTGCCCGATGTGAAGCCGATCGGCTTCCTGCCGCAAACTTCGATGCCGGAATCGATCGTGACCGGCTCCATACCGCGAAGCCAGACGGTTGCGCCGGTCAGCGACGATCTCAAAGCCGGCCTCGACGCGCTTTCCGCCAAAGATCCGATGCAGGCGCTGGCCATCCGCGACCGCATGCGCCCGGGAACTCTCGATCGGCATATCATGACCTGGGCAATCGCCGTGTCCGGTCAGAAAGGCGTTCCCTCCGTTGAGATCGCCGCCGCCGCACAAGAGCTTCAGGGCTGGCCCGGCCTTGCAAAGCTGCGCGCCTATTCCGAGCGCGCGCTCTCCGACGAGAACCCTGCCCCGGCTGCCGTGCTCAGCGCCTTCGGCGAGACGGCACCCGAGACCACCGCCGGTACGATGATCCTGTCGCGTGCGCTTGTTGCAACCGGCAAGCAGAACGAGGCAGCCAAATACATCCGCAAGGTCTGGCGGGGCGATGGGCTGGACAAGCCGACAGAAGACAAAATCCTTGCCGAGTTTTCGGGCCTGCTCACCGCCGCCGATCACAAGGCGCGGATGGAGTACCTCATGTACCGCAACCGCTCGGCACAGGCGAAGCGCTTCGGCGACCTCGGCCAAGCGCAGTCGCTTTACAAAGCCTGGGACGCGGTGATCGGCAAGGCGCCAAATGCCGGAGCGCTTCTTGCCTCCGTCGATGGAAAGTGGAACGGCGACCCGGGCTATCTGTTCGCGCGCATCGAATATTTGCGCAAGCAAGAGAAATATGCGGAAGCCGCGACGCTGTTGCAGCAGATGCCGCGCGACCGCGGCGAACTGGTCAATGCCGGCGAATGGTGGAACGAGCAGCGGATTGTCAGTCGCGGGCTGGTTGACCAGGGCGACTTCAAGACCGCATATCGCATCGCCGCCAACTATGCCGCCACGACGCCGGCCGACATCGTCGAGGCCGAGTTCCATGCCGGTTGGTATGCGCTTCGCGGATTACAGGACGCAAAGGCGGCGCAGAGCCATTTCAGGAAGATTCTCGACTTTTCCAACGGTCCTATTTCGGTTTCCCGCGCGTGGTATTGGATGGGTCGCTCGGCGGAGGCCGGCGCGCCCGGTCAATCGGGTGAGTTCTATGCCAAGGCCGCAGGCTACCCGACCACCTTCTACGGCCAACTTGCCGGCGAGAAACTCGGCCGCAAGACGCTGAACGTCAGCTATCCCTCCCCGTCGCCGGCTGACCGCCAGCGTTACCAGTCGCGGGAAGCCGTCAAGGCGATCGCGCGGCTGGATGCCGCCGGCCACGGCTGGCGCGCGAACAGCCTCTATCTCGCGCTCGCGGACCAGATGCAGAGCCCCGGGGAACTGGCGATTCTCAGCGCCCAAGCCGAACGTTCCGGCGACCACCATCTTTCACTGCAGATCGGCAAAACGGCCTATGCTCGCGGTATAGACGTTGCCGCCCTCGCCTTTCCGCTCGGCGTCATTCCGGGCAATGCCAATATTGCGGGCTCAGGCAAGGCGCTTGCCTATGCGATCGCGCGACAGGAAAGTGCGTTCAATCCAACCGCCATCTCCGTTGCAGATGCCAGGGGCCTTCTGCAGATACTGCCGGGGACCGCAAAGGCCATCGCCAAGCGGCACAATATCGCCTTTTCCAAGGACAGACTGACGGCGGATGCCGGCTATAATGCCACTCTCGGCGCGCACTATCTCGGCGAACAGATCGACGCCTTCGGAGGTTCATACATCATGACCTTCATTGCCTACAATGCAGGCCCGAAGCGGGTGCCGGAATGGCTCGACCGATATGGCGACCCGCGCGGCAAGTCGATCGACGCCGTCGTCGACTGGATCGAGCGCATCCCCTTCCCGGAAACGCGCAACTACGTCCAGCGCGTCATGGAAAACTACGAGGTCTACAAGGCCCGCCTCGGCCAGCCTGCAGACATCGAGCGCGACCTGATCGGCGGACGCCCATCGTAAGGCGTTTGCGTACCGCGTGGAGGGCGCTAGTGTTTCTTCGTCACAACGGGGAAAGCGCACATGGACACCACCCATCAAGGCCTTATCGGGCGGACCTATCCTTCTGACGACGGACTAACGCTTCATCTTCGAGATTACGATCCGCAGGTACCGGGCGTGCAGGCGAGGCTGCCGGTCATCTGCTTGCCCGGCCTGACCCGCAACAGCCGGGACTTCCATCAACTGGCGGTGCATCTCTCTCACGATGCAATCGCGCCGCGCCGCGTCATCGCCCTGGACTATCGCGGTCGCGGATTGTCCGACCGCGACGACAACAAGGCCAATTACAATCTCCGGGTCGAGGCACAGGATGTACTGACGGCCTGCAGCCATCTCGGGATCGATAAAGCGATCTTCATTGGCACGTCACGGGGTGGCTTGATCCTTCATTTCCTCATCGAGATGCGGCCGGACCTGATTGCAGCCGTCGTTCTCAACGACATCGGTCCGCAGATCGAGACCGAGGGCCTGATCCAGATCCGCAACGATCTCAATGGCGCGGCCGGCCCGAAGGATTGGAGTGACGCGGCCGCGATACTCAAGGCGCGCCATGCTGCCCGCTTCCCTGCCCTTGCAGATCGCGACTGGGAAGAGATGGCGGTCGCCATATACCGCGAGATCGACGGAAGGACTGTTGTCGACGCCGATCCGGCCATCGCGCTACAATTAACGTCGATCGACTTCGGCAAACCGCTCCCGACGCTTTGGCCGCAGTACGATGCGTTTTCCAACTGCCCGCTGATGGTCGTCCGGGGCGAGAATTCTGCCCTGCTTTCCGAAGCCGCGGTAGCGGCCATGGCCGAACGCCATCCGGAACTCAACGTGGTGTCGGCGCCCGGCCAGGGCCACCCGCCGTTACTGCATATCGAGCCGGTGCTTCAGCGTATCAGGACATTTCTGGCCGACATCTAGATTTTTTGTCCTACGCTGCCTGCAGAACACCAAAAAGCCCGGCTCGAGAGCCGGGCTTTCCTGATTTGACCGAAGTCAGATCAGATTAGAACGAACGCTGCAGACGGAAGTAGCCCGAGAAGCTATCGTCGTCATCCGATGCACTCGTGTGATCCTGATACTGGAACGAAGCCTTAGCGTAGAAGTTTTCTACGATCTGGTAATCAACCGTCAGACCAGCCTTCCAGACGTCAACATCCGAGAAGTCCGTCGTGTTCGTTACACCGCCGTCGCCGTAGCTACCATTGCGGATGTTGTCGAAGTACTGAACACCAGGAGTCAGGGTCAGCTTGTCGGTGGCCTTGATTGCGTATTCTGCAGCAATCGTCCATTCCGACTCTTCGTAGTAGGCGTTCGGGCCGCTTGCCCATGCAGCTGCGAGACCGAAGGTGCCGGGGCCGAAGGCAACAGTGCCCATGGCGCGGATAGCGCCTTCCTCAGTGTCGGTGTCGTAGCCGCCGATCAGCTGATAGCTGAATGCGCCGGCCTTGCCGCCGAGACCAGCAGCGATACCAACGTTGTTGCGGGTTTCGCCGAGACCGTTCGAACCGTCAGCATTGGTTTGAACACGCGTGCCGTGGATCGAATCTTCCAGCTCGTCAACAGACAGACCGGCATAGAAGTCGCCGTTCTCATACTGATAACGGACCGAGTTATGCAGGGTCGAGCCGCTGGCGAGGTTGTCGGTTTCGCCGCTCAGGCCATCGTCCCACCAGCTGTAGAACAGACCAGCGCGGAAGCCTGCAACGTCGAGGTAAGCCGAGTCAAGGATCGTGCTCTGGTCCGTTGCGTTGTTCGCATTGGCCTGCAGAACGATGACGCCGGTGAGCGGACCATATTCGGTGTCGCTCTTAGACGTGAACTGAACCTGACCACGGGTCTTAGCGTTCCAGTCCGACGTGCCGGACAGATGATCGCCACCGTCAACCTGGAAACGGATGTAACCTTCGATCTTCAGGCAGGTTTCCGTGCCTGGGATGTAGAAGTAGCCAGTGCCGTAAGCGTCGCAAACGCGAACGTATTCGACTGGTTCCGGCTCGGCAGCAACGATAGCGTCAGCAGCCTGAGCACCGGAAACTACTGCGAGAGCAGCAGCGGAGCCGAGAAGTAGGCTCTTGATGTTCATATTGACCTCCAATTCAAAGTTTCGATCGGGTCTGGGTTTTTCGCCGTTAGAGCAGCGTTCCCTGCCCCATCCCCATGTTTCAAGAAGTCGGACGATCAACCGCCCTCGCTTCCGAAGTTGAAAATACAAGACCGGGACTGTCACGCAATCACCAACTTGCCCGTTTGGGGTATTTGCGACAGCCTTACGTATGCGCTGTTGCTGAAAGGTCACAAATGCGGCACCGGCCCAGCCGTTTCTTTATACTCTGTTAAGAAAGTGCTGCGTTTGCGGGTATTTACCGGCATTGCCATCCGGCAAACGGCGGAGAATGTGCCACATTGGAACCAGTTTCCCGCCAGATTCGGCGCTTTCGACATGGCGGCAGGACATTTGCGCTCGACCGCGTGGCGGCAACGCGGCGAGAGCGGCGCAGAATCAGTTTTGCTGATCGTTGATGATTCTCGTTTCGATTCTGTTGACGCTGGATTCGCGAAGCATCGATCCGAACATTGGAGTCAGCTCCGCACCATCCGAGATGCCGCTACCATGAAAAGAATTTGGTGAAGTCGGAGCGTCTGCGATTTTGATGCCGTCTTCGGGAGAGTGATGCATCGGCGCGACGTGCGCGGGGCACTCTGTTGTTGCCTGTGTCCCAGGCACAAGCTGTAATCCATGACTTCGGTGTGAACTAGGGAAAGTGGCGGAGAAGATGGGATTCGAACCCACGATACCCTTCCGGGTATACTCCCTTAGCAGGGGAGCGCCTTCGACCACTCGGCCACCTCTCCGGTCGAGAGCCTGATAGAGTCATTCGCCGGGTGACGCAAGCGCTTTTTCGGCTTTCTCCAAGGAAGAAAAGCCGGCTTAGCGCTGGGCCAGCAATTGCTTGAGATCGGCCGATGCGTCGGCGAGGATAGCCTTGTCGGGGTTTATGCCGGATTCCAGCATCTTCTTGCCGCTGACATAGGCCTTCGCGTCATTGATCGCATCGACGGCAATGAAGGTGCCGTTCTTGAAATACCAGACTGAATGCGCGCCCTCGCGAGCGCCGGGGCGCAGAAGGGTCTCGTCGTATCCCAAATTAAAGCCGGCGATCTGCAGCTTCACGTCGTACTGATCCGACCAGAACCAGGGGTTCGGTTCGTACGGTGCGTTGCCGCCGGCGATGACTGCGGCGGCGGCATCGGCCTGATCGACGGCATTCTGCACCGATTCGAGACGGATGCGCCCGCCCTGCCACGGAAGTACCGCACAGTCGCCCGCGGCAAAGATCGAGGGATCGGATGTGCGGGCGAATTCGTCGACGACGATGCCATTCGTCACTTCGAGCCCGGCTTCCTTCGCAAGCTGGTCGTTCGGCACGACGCCGATGCCGACAACAGCGAAATCGATGTCGATGGTCGTTCCGTCGGAGAGCTGTGCGCCGACCACCCTGCCGTCACGGCCGACCAACTGCTTCAACCCGGTCTTTTCGCGGATCACGACATCATGCGCCTCGTGAATCACACGCATGATGTCCGCCGTCTCCTTGGCAGCGACGCGCTGCAGAATCCGGTCGGCCATTTCAATGACAGTCACTTCAAGTCCAAGATGGCGAGCGACCGCAGCGGCTTCCAGGCCGATATAGCCGCCGCCTATAATAAGGACACGGCGGCCCGGGCGCATCTCGCCGGCCAGGAGATCGGCGTCGCGCTTGTCGCGGGCGACATAGACGCCGGCGAGATCGCCGCCAATCGCGGCAGGAAGGCCGCGCGGGGTGGAACCCGTCGTCAGCGCCAGCGTGCCGTAGTCGAGAACGGAGCCGTCCTGCAGCATCACCTGTTTCGAATCTCGCTTGATCTGCTCGACCCATGTGGAAAGCCTGATTTCGACGTCGTTGTCGGTGTACCAATGTTCCGGGCGAAACAGCAGCCGGTCGAAGCTCATCTCGCCAAGCAGGTACTTCTTGGTGAGAGGCGGCCGCTGATAGGGCAGCACATCTTCCGCGCCGATGATTGTGATGGGGCGCGTATCCTTGAGCGCACGCAGTTTGGCGGCCAGAGCAAAGCCTGCCTGACCCGCGCCGATGATCACCACTCTGTCCGTCACGTCGTCACTCCCACATACATTCGCGCGGTTGGGCAATGGCCTACCCCCTGCCCCTGGCGTCGTCAACTGCGAGCGAATCGACCTTCAGCCGATTTCGATCCAGCGACGTTCGTGGAAGGACTGTGCCATGGCATGAACGGACTTCTCTATCCTGAGACCGTCTTCGAAGGTGACGATGGACGACGGCTCACCGGAAATTGCACGTATGAGTTCCCGGCATTCGATGATCTTCAGGTCGTTGAACCCCAGACCGTGTCCCGGAGCCGGTACGAAGCGGTCGTAGGGCGGATGGGCGGGCGACGTCAGGATCTTGCGGAATCCCTGCTCGGTGCCACGGCCTTGCGCCTGATAGAGCTCGAATTCGTTCATGCGCTCCTGGTCGTAGGAGATGGAGCCGGAGGATCCATATATCTGCAGCGCGATACGGCCCTTGCGGCCCCAGGCGGCGCGGTTTGCCATCAATACGGCCGATATACCGCCGCCAAGGCGCAGGAGCACCGTGGCGGCATCATGATTCTCGACAGCGCGGCGACCGCCGTCTTTCAGCGGTCGGTCGGCATAGGGCTTCACCATGTCCGTGACGACGGCCTCGACGTGGCCGAAAAGGTACCAGAGCAGCGACAGAGGATGGACGGCGAAATCGTCGAGTGCGCCGTAGCCTGCGGAAAGCTCGCTCTTCCAATAGAAGAAGGCGTCCGGATCGGCCATGAAGTCCTCGTCCATCTCGACACGGATATGATTGACGGCGCCGATCGCGCCTTCGCCGATCAAAGCCCTGATGTGCCGCATGACCGGATTCTGGATATAGTTATAGCCGAGGACCGCGGCCTTTCCGGACGCCTTTGCCGCATGCAGCATTCGCTCGGCGTCGGCATAGGCAGGCGCCATCGGCTTCTCGCACCAGACATGCTTGCCGGCCTGAAGGGCCGCGATCGCCATGTCTGCGTGAAACTGGTTCGGCGTGGTGATGGAGACAACGTCGACCTCCGGATCGCAGATCAGCAGGCGCCAATCGGCGGTGGCCTTTTCAAAGCCGAACTCGGCGGCGCGCGCTTGCGCCAGATCGATATTTGCTTCCGCCAGATGGACAAGGCGCGGACGCGCCACGTCACCGAATACGGCCCTGACGGAAGTCCATGCGAGCGCATGGCACTTTCCCATGTAGCCCGTGCCGATCAGGCCGACGCCAAGTGGCTGCATCATATCTCCTCCATCCTGCGGGAATTTGGAATGTTTAGACCGTTTTGGCAAGGCCGCTGGCAGCGCCATCAACATCACAGATACGCGACAAGCGGCCTGAACCTCATATTTTTCAGCAGGTAAAAACAGATAGGCCGACTGATCGAAATCATCTATTGTCGGCAATCTGGAATATACGTTTCATTTCGCGGATCGAACTCATGAACACTGACTCCCCAAATCCGGCGCGTGTTCCGCGCGATTTCGAAAGCCTGCGCAGCACGATCATCGAGCGCAAGGCCAGCATGCCGAAGCGGCTTGCGCAGGTCGCCGCGTTTGCGCTCGGCAATCCCGACGAAATCGCATTCGGGACGACGGCGAGCATCGCAGCCGCGTCGGACGTGCAGCCGTCGACGCTCGTGCGCCTGGCACATCACCTCGGCTATGACGGCTTCTCCGATCTGCAGAGCATTTTTCGCGAGCGCCTGCGCGACCGGACGCTGACTTACG
This sequence comes from Rhizobium sp. Root1203, assembly GCF_001424945.1. GTDB lineage: Bacteria > Pseudomonadota > Alphaproteobacteria > Rhizobiales > Rhizobiaceae > Rhizobium. The sequence goes on along the minus strand of NZ_LMCW01000067.1, from coordinate 29,131 downwards.
AGGAGCGGCTCGTCACCCTCGAGCAATCCGGCGGCGACGATGAGGATGCCAATCTTCTCTCCGGCTTCATCTCCGCCGCAGGCCAGTCGATCAACCGGCTGGCCGCCACGCTGCAAACCGAGACATTCGCGAAGGCAGTCGACATTCTGGCGGCTGCGGATACCATCTACCTGATCGCCAAGCGGCGCTCCTATCCGCTGACCGCGCATATGAGCTACGCCTTTTCCAAGTTGAACATTCGCCATCAGATCGTCGCCTCGCCTAATGGCGTCGATGTGGAGACGGTGCAGTTCGCGACAGGCAAGGATGCTGCCATCGCGGCGAGCTTCTCGCCCTATGCGGCCGAAAGCCTGGGCCAGGCAGAGGCACTGGCAGCGCGCGGCGTACCGGTCGTCGCCATCACCGATTCTGCCTTCTCCCCGCTCGCTTCCAGCGCAACATGCTGGTTCGAGGTAGCGGAAGCGGATTTTGCGGGGTTCCGATCGCTGTCGGCCTCCATGGCGCTGACCATGGCCCTTCCCGTGGCGATTGCCGAGCGGAGGCGCAAGCGCGCGGGCAAAAGCTAGCAACATCAAAATGGAACAAACATTCTGAATTGACATTTAAACGGAACCGATGTTTCATTGGTGAAAATCAACGGCGCGCTACGCCGGGCTGAAACGATCGGGAGGACATCATGGTACAATCGAATCCGGGCTCGCAACCGGAGCTGTCGCTTGATGTAATCACAATCGGCCGGTCGTCGGTCGATCTGTACGGCCAGCAGATCGGGTCACGGCTCGAGGATATTGGTTCCTTCGCCAAGTCGGTGGGTGGCTGTCCGGCAAATATCGCCATCGGAACGGCCCGCCTCGGCCTCAAATCCGGCCTGATCACCCGCGTCGGGGACGAACAGATGGGGCGTTTCATCCGCGAGCAATCGGCGCGCGAGGGTGTCGCTACCGACGGAATCATTACGGACAAGCAGCGGCTGACGGCGCTTGTGCTTCTCGCCGTGGAAGCCGAAGGCGTTTCGCCGATGATCTTCTATCGCTCCGACTGCGCCGACATGGCGCTTGAGGAAGGCGATATCGACGAAGCCTACGTCAAATCCTCGCGTGCCGTCCTGGTTTCCGGCACGCATTTCTCGCGCCCGAACACGGAAGCCGCTCAGCGCAAGGCGATCCGCATCGCCAAGGCGAACGGCCGCAAGGTGATCTTCGACATCGACTACCGGCCGAACCTCTGGGGCCTTGCCGGCCACGCCGAGGGCTTCGAGCGCTATGTGAAGTCCGACCGCGTTTCATCCAAAATGAAAGAGACATTGCCGGATTGCGACCTGATCGTGGGTACAGAGGAGGAGATCCTGATCGCCTCCGGCGCCGACGACGTGCTTGGTGCACTCCGGGAAATTCGCCGCCTATCGCCTGCGACGATCGTCCTGAAGCGCGGCGCCATGGGCTGCATCGTCTATGACGGCCCTGTCGCCGAAGATCTCGAGGCCGGTATCGTCGGCGAGGGCTTTCCGATCGAGGTGTTCAACGTGCTCGGTGCGGGCGACGCTTTCATGTCCGGTTTCCTGCGCGGCTGGCTGAAGGACGAGCCGTTGAAAACCTGCGCGACCTGGGCGAACGCCTGCGGCGCATTCGCGGTTTCCCGTTTGCTCTGCTCACCGGAGTATCCCACCTGGGCAGAACTCGACTTCTTCCTCAAGAATGGCAGCAAGCACCGGGCGCTGCGCAAGGACGAGGCGATCAATCACATTCATTGGGCCTCGACGCGCAAGGGCGAGATTCCCCTGCTGATGGCGCTCGCGATCGATCACCGCTCGCAATTGACCAGCGTCTGCGACGAACTCGGCGTCGATCACAAGAGGATCGTGGCCTTCAAGCGGCTTGCCGTCGAAGCGGCTGCTCGCGTCGCCAACGGCCGCAGCGGGTACGGCATGCTGATCGACGAACGCTTCGGCCGCGACGCATTCTTCGACGCGGCAACCAAGAACTTCGCCTGGATCGGTCGCCCGGTCGAGTTGCCGGGTTCCAAGCCGCTCAGGTTCGAATTCAGCCAGGATATCGGCTCCCAGCTTGTCGAATGGCCACTCGACCATTGCATCAAGTGCCTGTGCTTCTATCACCCGGACGATCCGGCCGAGTTGAAGGCGGAGCAGCAGGAGAAGCTGCGCACGCTCTTCGAAGCGGCGCGCAAGGTCGGCCGCGAGTTGCTGGTCGAAATCATCTCCGGCAAGAACGGCCCCCTGACGGACGATACGATTTCGACTGCCATGGAGGAGCTTTACGCGCTCGGCATCAAGCCGGATTGGTGGAAGCTCGAGCCGCAGGCTTCGAAAGTTGCCTGGAGGAAGATCGATGCCGTGATTGCCACGAACGATCCATGGTGCCGCGGCATCGTGCTGCTTGGGCTGGAAGCGCCGGCCGACGAACTCGTCAAGGGCTTCGAGGCAACGCTGGCGGCACCTTCGGTCAAGGGCTTTGCTGTCGGGCGCACGATCTTCGCTGACGCTGCACGCGGCTGGCTTTCGGGTAAGATGAACGACGAGGACGCGATCGCCGATATGGCTGGACGCTTCCGGCAGTTGACCGAGGCCTGGCTCAAGACGCGCGGGCTTGACTAGAGACAAGAGCCCTCCCCACCCCCCAAAAAAGGGCAGGGTTGGGGAGGAGAAACAGGTGCAAGAATTGCGGGAGGACCCGATGGGAAAGACGATCCGATTGACGATGGCGCAGGCCATTGCGCATTTCCTGAAGAAGCAGATGACGGTGATCGACGGCAAGAAGGTGCCGATTTTCGGTGGCGTCTGGGCGATCTTCGGGCATGGCAATGTCGCCGGAATGGGCGAAGCGCTCTATCAGGTGCGCGGCGAGCTGCCGACCTACCGCGCTCACAATGAACAGGGCATGGCACACGCGGCAATTGCCTATGCCAAGGCGAGCTTCCGCCAGCGCTTCATGGCATGCACGACCTCGATCGGTCCAGGCGCCCTCAACATGGTGACGGCAGCGGGGGTTGCACATGTCAACCGCGTTCCTGTCCTCTTCCTGCCCGGCGACGTCTTCGCCAATCGTGCACCGGATCCCGTCCTGCAACAGATCGAGGATTTTGGCGACGGCACGGTTTCGGCCAACGACGCCTTCCGTCCCGTATCGCGTTATTTCGACCGCATCACGCGGCCGGAACAGATCATCTCGGCGCTGAAGCGCGCCATGCAGGTGCTGACCGATCCGCTCGATTGCGGTCCGGTGACGCTGTCGCTCTGCCAGGACGTGCAGGCCGAAGCCTTCGACTATCCCGAGAGCTTTTTTGAGGAGCGTATCTGGACGACACGCCGCCCGCGACCGGACGCCGACGAGCTCGCAAACGCCATCGCGCTCATCAAGAAATCGGAAAAGCCCGTCATCATCGCCGGCGGCGGCGTGCTTTATTCACGGGCGACCAAGGAACTGACGGCATTTGCCGAAGCGCACGGCATTCCCGTCGTCGTAACCCAGGCCGGCAAATCGGCTATAGACGAGCGGCATCCCCTGGCACTCGGTTCGGTTGGCGTCACCGGCACGTCGGCCGCCAACGCACTCGCCGAGGAAACGGATCTCCTTATCGCGGTCGGCACTCGTTGCCAGGATTTCACCACCGGTTCGTGGGCCCTCTTCAAGAACGATAAGCTCTCGATCATCGGCGTCAATATCGCGGCCTATGACGCCGTCAAGCATGACGCGCATCCGCTGGTCGCCGACGCGCGCGAGGGCCTTAAGGCTATTTCCTCCGGTCTTTCCGGCTGGAAGGCACCGGCAACGCTCGCCGCAAAAGCCGAGAAGGAAAAGAAGATCTGGCTGGACGCTGCCACCAAGGCGATGGCGACCAGCAATGCTGCACTCCCCTCCGACGCACAGGTGATCGGCGCGGTCGTGCGCTCGATCGGCGGAGAGAATACTGTCGCGCTTTGCGCGGCGGGCGGCCTTCCCGGCGAACTTCACAAGCTTTGGCCGGCTACGGTTCCCGGCAGCTACCACATGGAGTACGGCTTCTCCTGCATGGGATACGAGATCGCCGGCGGCCTCGGCGCCAAGATGGCGCATCCCGAAAAGGATGTCGTCGTCATGGTCGGCGACGGCTCCTACATGATGTTGAATTCCGAGCTTGCGACCTCCGTGATGCTCGGCCTCAAGCTCAACATCGTCCTGCTCGACAACAGGGGATATGGCTGTATCAACCGGCTGCAGATGGGCACGGGCGGCGCCAACTTCAACAATCTGCTCAAGGACTCCTATCACGAGGTGATGCCGGAGATCGATTTTCGCGCACATGCCGAAAGCATGGGTGCGATCGCGGTCAAGGTGGCCTCCATCGCGGAACTGGAGAAGGCGATCGCCGATTCGAGGAAGAACGATCGCACCACGGTGTTCGTCATCGATACCGATCCGCTTGTCACAACCGAAGCCGGCGGCCACTGGTGGGATGTCGCCGTGCCGGAAGTGAGCCCCCGCGAACAGGTCAACAAAGCGCACAAGGCCTACGTCGACGCGCGAGCCGCCCAGCGCATCGGCTGAACAGCTTTTGAGGAGCCTCCTGCCGGAAGGCGTATGGGAGCCGCTGCCACCAATGTATGAGGAGAAATAGTAATGAAGGCCAAACTCGGCATGTCGCCCATCGCTTGGTGGAACGATGATCTTCCTGATCTCAGCGACGATGTGTCCCTCGAGGAATGCCTGCGCCAATCGCGCACCGCCGGCTTTACAGGCATGGAAAAAGGCCGCCGCTTTCCCGACGATCCCAAGGTAATGCTCCCCATTCTGCGCGCCGCCGACGTCACGCTGTGCGGCGGCTGGTTCTCAGGCACGCTGGTCGACGAGGAACTTGCCGCCAACAAGGATCGCATCGCGCCAATGATCGAGCTTTTCAAAGCGGTCAATGCGCCCTGCATCGTCTATGGCGAAGTCGGCCGCTCGATACAGGGCGACCGCTCCAAGCCGCTTGCGACGAAGCCGCGCCTCTCCGACGACGAGATGAAAGCCTATGCGCGGCGCGTCACCGCGTTCGGCGAATGGTGCGCCGACCAGGGCATGCCGCTTTCCTATCATCATCACATGGCCGCAGTGGTCGAAACCGAGCCCGAACTCGATGCGTTCATGCGCCAGTCGGGCGCAGGTATTCCGCTGCTGCTCGATGCCGGGCATCTGGCTTTTGCCGGCGGCGACGTGCTGCGGGCAATCGGGAACCATCACGCTCGTATCAACCATGTTCATGTCAAAGACATCCGCAAACCTGTGGTGGACGGACTAGACCGCAGCCGCCAGTCCTTCCTCGACGCGGTGGCGTTGGGCGCCTTCACTGTGCCGGGAGACGGCTCGCTCGATTTCGGCGCCATCGTCCAGCGGTTGGCCGATCACGGTTATGAGGGCTGGTTCGTTGTCGAGGCAGAGCAGGATCCGCGCAAGGCGCCGCCGCAGAAAATGGCCGAGATCGGCCACGCCGAATTGATGCGGGTGATGACGGCCGCGGGCTATACCGTGGAGACGGAAGGTTTTCCGAGGGTAGAATAAAGGTTTCGCAAATCATCGGAGCAAGTGGCCCCCTCATCCGCCCTTCGGGCACCTTCTCCCCGCCGGGGAGAAGGTGAAACCGGAGAGTGCCGGCGCGGCAGCCGGATGAGGGGTTCGCACCCACCAATTGACGAGGAGAAACACCAATGCCGAATCTCAAGGTCAAGCCATCCGGCAAGAACGGCCGGGTTACCCATGTCACGCCGGAAAGTGCCGGCTGGACCTATGTCGGGTTCGATATGTACCGGCTAAAACCGGGTGAAACGGCGTCGGGGGAGACCGGCGAGCGGGAGATCTGCCTCGTCTGGGTGAGCGGCAAGGGCAAGGCCATGGCCGGCACGAAGGACTTCGGGACGCTCGGCGAGCGTATGAGCCCGTTCGACGGAGCGCCGCACGCGCTCTATATCCCGATGGAATCCGCATGGTCGGTCACGGCGGAGACGGATCTCGAACTCGCCGTCTGCTCGGCGCCAGGCGGCGGCACCTACGAAGCCAAGGCGATCCCGCCCGGTACGCATCCTGCCCTCACGCGCGGCAAGGGCACGAACGTGCGCCACGTCAACAACATCATGCCCGAGGACGATGCCTCGGCGTATTCGCTGCTGGTCGTGGAGGTCATTACGCCGGGTGGTCATACCTCCTCCTATCCACCGCACAAGCACGACCAGGACAACCTGCCGAACGAGAGCTTCCTCGAAGAGACCTACTATCACCGCCTGAACCCGCCGCAGGGCTTCGGCTTTCAGCGCGTCTACACAGACGATCGATCGCTGGACGAGGTGATGGTGCTTGAAGACGGCGACGTGACGCTGGTGCCGAAGGGCTATCACCCGTGCGCCGCCTGCCACGGCTACGACCTCTACTACCTGAACGTCATGGCCGGCCCGAAGCGGGTGTGGAAATTCCACAATGCCCCGGAGCACGAATGGCTGTTGAAGGCGTGACATCGAAAGCCGCGCCTCAACAGCGCGGCTTGTTTTCTATGCCAAAAGTCTCAGATGCTCAGAACGAGGTGGGGGACGCCGTTCGAGGTTTTTCGCGGCGATACGCCGTTTCCGTCGATCTGCGCGGTGATGCGCTGTCGGAAGGCCGAGAAGCTCTCGAACGTCACCACGTCCACCGGACTGTCGAAATGGATGGTGATCCTGTGAAGACCGCCCGCGAGTTCGGCGAGCGCCAGAATCCTGCCGGTGAACGGCTGATCCAGGTAACGGCCGCTCACCTGCGCACCCACGGCAATTGAAGTGACCGGCTGTGCGTTCGACTTGGCGGCGAGTGCGGCGAGGGTATTCCAGTCGCGAGCGCCTTGCTGCCTGGCAACGAGTTCCAACGCAGCGCTGTGAGACAGCGAGGTGCCGCTCGTTTCCATGGCCTGACGCAAGCGTTTTGCCTGGACCTTCAGATCATCGATTGAAGGGTAAATCATAGGTTCAGCCTTTCGAAAGGCATGCTATCGACTGTAAAAGGGGCTCGCATTTCCGTCAGTCAGCATGCTCAAAAATGGCTGTGACCATGTACTGCAAAGGCTTCACCAAGGATTTTCATCCGCGAGCGGCTGGCGCCTCATACCGCCTTCGATATGCAGCAACATCGCCAAGACTGTCAAGATGGGTAAATTTGCAGCAAAGATCGCGAGATCCTGCCCAACAATAAGCCGATTTGCCGTCAAGGCACGCATAAGGTTCGGATCTTAAAGACGTTATTCAGAATTTGACAGCATTCTTGAGCTAGATTGAAACCAGACAACAAGCGGAGGCTAACATGGCCTTTCAGATGCACCTCGATACCGAGCATCCCCAGCCCGAGCAGGCGTACCGGGAGTTTTCGCTCGACCGTCCCGGCAAAATCATCTTCGTCGGCCATCACCTCAGCACCGGCACTCAGGTCCGGTGCCTGATCCGCACGATCACCCTGGCGGGCGCGGTCCTCGAAGTCAGCCCAAACCTCGAGGTTCCAAACCATTTTTTCCTGGAAATACTCGGCATTCACGATGAGATCGGCTCAACGGTCGTCAAGCGCGAGGGCGAACTTGTCACGATCAGCTTCAACATGCTGATCAACCCCGAATTCCTGCATCATGTGCTGCGGCTGAATTTCGAAAGCTGACGTCTTTCGGCGACGGAAAAGCGTGCCGCTTCCCCGTCGCTTCATGTGTGATCAGGCAACCAATCGCCGCTCGATCTGCTCGATTGGCAGATTGGTATAGTCCTTGGCCAGTTCTGCCGAGATCATCGCTTGCGCGCCGGGACTGAGATTTACCCTCAGGGTGCCGAGTGCCCTCGGCGGCGCTACAAGCACGATATGTTGCGCGTCCCTCTCCCGGACCAGCATCTCCAATCTCGACGCCACCTGCTTCAGAAACTCCACCTCGGCCTGTTCGTGCCAATCGGTTTCCTCTACCGCGCTTCCGCTCCTTCCGTCGGCAGCATGCGTTCGCCCCGGTTTGCCGGTGCCTAGCTCACGGTCGGGCTCATTCGGCTGGCTCAACGTCTCCTTGACGCTCAGATCTACCCCTCCGGCATCGCCATCGTTCTGCAAGATCAGAGCCTTCCCTCCGTCGCAAACAACTACCCATGATTTCCGCGGCACCCTGATGTCAGCCATCTTCATTTCCTCGCTGTTTTATCCGAGCGCTGATGCGCCCCGTACTCAATGCAAACGTGTAGACGCCGAAAGAGTTCGGGCCGCATCGGGAGATTTCGCATTCGGGACGATCCAATCCCGTTTCGGCGCGTAGAAGGACATGCTCACGGGAAAATTCAGATGAAGACCGCAGTCATCGCCTATGCCGGTTCGCTCGCCACCCTGGTTGTCCTCGATGTGATCTGGCTCGGGGTCATTGCCCGAACATTCTACCGCGACCAGCTCGGCGACATGATGTTACCTTCGCCAAATCCCGCGGTTGCGGCCGTTTTCTACCTGTTTTTTGCCGCCGCAGTGGCGATTCTCGCAGTTGCTCCAGCGCTCGGTGCCGGCTCCGTCATCACGGCAATTGGCTATGGCGCGGTTCTCGGACTTGCCGCATACGGCACATACGACCTCACCAATCTCGCCACCTTGAAAAACTGGCCGCTCGCAATGAGCCTGGTGGATCTTGCCTGGGGCGGGTTCGTGACTGCGCTGACGGCGGCTGGCGGTTTCGTTGCGGTGCGGACATTCGCGTGATGCGGGCGAACAAAATCCTGCTTCCCTAAAATTGTATATTCTTCTTTGACAAATGCGAAAATCATTCGTGTGAGGGTCTGCCTGGAAGACTGGGATTATCTTGGTCTGGGGAGCCAGCTGCCATGTCGATGCTTCGTGCCACACACCTCGCGACCGTCAAGTCGGAAGTCTATGAGACACGCTGGGAACTGTTCAGCGTCAGGCGTCCCGCCCGAATCGTTGCCGTTCGTCCCTGCCTGACCGGAATATCGGTGCGCAGCGCCGAGATCATCGACATTTCACGAGGCGGTGCCACGTTCCTCGTTTCATCGACCACCGGTCTGCCGAAGCACTATTACCTGAACATTCTCGGCCTTGCCTATCGGATCGGCTGCGCCGAAGTCTTTCGCCGCAATGAACGGATCAACGTTCGATTTATCAACACGATCGAGCCCGAAGTGCTGCGAAACGTCGTCCGCGCCGACTTCATGATCGGCAACATGGAAGCCATCCAGGCGGGCCGCACGATCAGCATGTAATTCGGACATTTCGGCGAATAATCTTCCTTGCCTTGGCCATGTCAGCGCCTATTGTTGGCGCGATTTTCACAGCCTTGGGAAATGCCCTAGAATGTCCGCCTTCTCGCGCTTCACTCCGCTCGCCAGCGCCCTTCCCTCCACCGTTCCCTTTGTCGGCCCCGAAGCGATCGAGCGCCAGAGCGGGCTTCTCGTCAAAGCGCGCATCGGCGCAAACGAGAACGGCTTCGGCCCCGCCCCGTCGGTGCTGGCGGCCATGCGCGAACAGGCCGGCGACATCTGGAAGTACAACGACCCGGAAAATCATACCCTGAAGGAAGCGCTTGCCGCGCATCTCGGAACAGCGGCTGCGAACATCGCGATCGGCGGTGGCATCGACGAGTTGCTCGGCCAGATCGTGCGCCTGGTTGTCGAACCCGGCGCGCCCGTCGTGACGTCGCTTGGGGGATATCCGACCTTCAACTTCCATGTTGCGGGCTTCGGCGGCCAGTTGGTCACGGTTCCCTACAGCAATGATCGCGAAGATCTGGAAGGGCTGCTCGATGCGGTGAAGCGCCAAAATCCGCCGCTCGTCTACTTCGCAAATCCGGACAATCCGATGGGAAGCTGGTGGGATGCAGGCAGCATCGTGGCCTTTGCCAAGGCGCTGCCTGAGACGACGCTTCTCATTCTCGATGAAGCGTACAGCGAAACGGGTCCGGCAGCCGCCCTACCCTCGATCACGTCGCTGATCGACCTGCCAAACGTCATTCGCACGCGTACCTTCTCGAAGGCCTACGGCCTTGCCGGCGCCAGGGTGGGCTACGCCATATCCACGCCGGGCACAGCTTTGGCTTTCGACAAGATCCGCAACCATTTCGGCATGAACCGGCTGGCAACCGTGGCTGCGCTCGCGGCATTGAAGGATCAGGCCTACCTTTCCGAAGTGGTTGCCAATATTCATGCAGCACGGGATCGGATTTCCGTCATCGCGAGAGCGAACGGCCTCGCGCCCCTCGCGTCCGCGACCAACTTCGTCGCAATCGATGCCGGGCGCGACGGCGCCCATGCCCGCGCGATCGTAGACGGGCTCATGCAGCACGGAGTCTTCATCCGCATGCCGGGTGTCGCGCCGCTCAACCGCTGCATCCGTGTCAGCGTCGGTCCTGAAGCCGATCTGGCCCTGTTCGAGGATGCCTTGCCGCAGGTTCTCAAGTCGCTCGGCTGATCGCAAACGACACGAACCGCGCCGGCCTTGTTCCTGCCGGTCGCGGTTCTTCATTCTGGCATCGACCCATGCAGGCCCTGCCACCCCCCTCTTCCGAGGTGTTGTTCTTATCTCGTTGTCGCGGGCGCGATGAGCCTCAGTGGATCGTCATCCATTCGCGGGCGGCGCGGAGCGCTTCGGCCAGTTGCATCTTGTCCATGCTTGCGGCGAGATCGGCGCGGAGTTCGGCCGCACGATCGTTGCCTTTGATTGCGGCGATGTTCAACCATTTGTGAGCCGCGACCAGATCGACGGCGCAGCCGCGGCCGGTTGCATACATCAGACCCATTTCGCAGAAGACATCGGCGTTGTTGTCGCCACCCATGGTGGCCATTTCAGCATTGTGCATTTCAAAGCGTGCCATCGGTTTTATCCCTGTTTAGCCTGTTGTCGACTTACCCTGTTTTACCGTCCGGGCCTTGCCGTCTAACGCGGCGTTTGGTCCTTGGGTTCGGCGGGTTTGCCCCGCTCGTTTGATGTCTCCACTATGCAGGAGCGCTTTCAAAAAACGCCTAAAATGCATGATTAATTTGAGACAAACAAAGTGCAAACACTTGGTAAAATTGGGTTTTCGTTAAACATCGGATGGCTTGCAAATTAAGGATTCCGGCGCCGGATTTACGGAAAATTCAGATTTGAAAATCAACCATTCATTCACCACGAAATGAGCTGATAAGATTGGAAGCGGTCGTCTTCAGCCGCTTGCGACGTCCGGATTTGCGATTTTATCGCGCCTCGCTCATATTTACCTTTACGTTCGCGTCAGTTATTTTCCGCGCCGTTTGGACAACAGGGAGGAACAGATGATCCGCAGCTTGATTCTCGCAGGCGCATTGGCGCTTTCGGCGACGCTTGCCCATGCAGACGAGCCCATCGTGGGCAGGTGGAAGACCATGGCGGGGGACACGGCAGTGATTGCATCCTGCGGCGGGAGCTATTGCATCACGTTGAAAACCGGCAAATTCGCAGGCCGGAACATCGGCAGGCTCGCGGGAACCGACGGAACCTACAATGGGGAAATCACCGATCCCGCCAACAACAAGACCTATAGCGGTTCGGGCATCATCTCCGGCAGCACGCTGAGGATGAAGGGATGCGTCATGTCGGTCCTGTGCAAGTCGCAGACCTGGACGCGTCTTTGAAACAGCCGGACTAACGCGAGGCGCTCGGTCCATGCCGGGCGCCTTCTCCTATTTCCTTGCCATCGAAGAAATCTGCAGCGCCTGCAGCGCGGGCCCGCTTCCTGAACGGCGGATGAACCGCCGTCTCAGCACCGGTTCAGCCGGACCATGGCAAAACGGTGTCAGAGTAAAGCGCGGCGCATCGGCAAGATGCAGCAACGCGCTGCTGCACACCACATGGAGCAAGGACATGGACATGGACGTGTTGATACTGGCAAGACGCTTCACCATCATTACGCTCTTTGCGGCGATCTTCGCCGTTTCGTTTTCGGCTGTCGTCAACCGTAATGCCGGTGGCGGCGCCCAGTCGCACTTCGGCGCGAACTACACCTGCCTCGACAAAAACGGCCCGCACTGCACGGCAATGAACTAACGCATCGTCGTTGGAAACTGTGCGTTCCCGGGGAACGCGTCGTTTGCTTGTCAAAAACAACGCTCTATAATGTCTCATGAGCAAACGAATCTCTCCTTCTGCCCCTCTCGACATTTTGTCCCCCACGCCGTTCGTGCCGCAGACGTTCGACGATCCCGTGGAAGCCGTCGATGCGTTGACCGCACTCTACGAGCGCAACACGGCTTTTCTGATCGAGAACTTCACCACGCTCGCCAAGGGCGCGCCGCTCACATCCCGCTACCGCGCCTTCTATCCGCAGGTCAGCATCGAGACGACAAGTTTCGGCCACATCGATACGCGCCTTTCCTACGGGCACGTGACAGCGCCGGGCGTCTACACGACGACGATCACCCATCCGCAGCTCTTCAGGCACTACCTGAAACAGCAGCTTGGTCTTCTGATGCGCAACCACAATGTACCGGTGGTCGTCTCGGAATCGACGACGCCGATTCCGCTGCATTTCGCCTTCGGCGAAGGCGCGCATGTGGAGGCTTCCGCGTCCGCCTTCACCGATGTGCCGATGCGGGATCTCTTCGATACGCCAGACCTCAACACCACCGATGACGAGATCGCCAACGGCGAATACCTGCCGCCGCCCGGCGAACCGTCGCCGCTTGCACCCTTCACGGCGCAGCGCATCGACTATTCGCTGGCGCGCCTCTCGCATTACACGGCAACAAGCGCGCAGCACTTCCAGAACTTCGTGCTGTTCACCAACTACCAATTCTACATCGACGAGTTCTGCTCCTGGGCGCGCAAGATGATGGAGGACGGCGGTGGCGACGGCTACACGGCATTTGTGGAGCCCGGCAACATCGTCACCCATCCCGGCTGCAGCCATCCGGAAACGGACGTCACGCTGACGCGCCTGCCGCAGATGCCGGCCTATCACCTCAAGAAGAAGGGGCACGCCGGGATCACGATGATCAACATCGGCGTTGGCCCGTCCAACGCGAAGACCATCACCGACCATGTGGCGGTGCTGCGGCCGCATGCCTGGCTGATGCTCGGCCACTGCGCGGGACTGCGCAACAGCCAGCGGCTCGGGGACTATGTGCTGGCGCATGCCTACATGCGCGAGGATCACGTTCTTGACGACGATCTGCCCGTATGGGTGCCGATCCCGGCGCTGGCGGAGGTGCAGGTCGCTCTGGAGGCAGCCGTTGCCGAGATCACCGGTTACGAAGGTTTCGAACTGAAGCGCATCATGCGTACCGGCACCGTCGGCACGATCGACAACCGCAACTGGGAACTGCGCGACCAGCGCGGACCAGTCAAGCGACTGTCGCAGGCCCGTGCCATCGCGCTCGACATGGAATCGGCAACGATTGCTGCCAACGGCTTCCGGTTTCGCGTCCCCTACGGCACGCTGCTTTGCGTTTCCGACAAGCCTCTGCATGGCGAACTCAAACTGCCGGGCATGGCGACCGCCTTCTACCGAACGCAGGTCAACCAGCACCTGCAGATCGGCATCCGCGCGGTCCAGAAGCTCGCCGCGATGCCGCCGGAAGCACTGCATTCGCGCAAGCTCCGGAGCTTCTTCGAAACGGCCTTCCAATAGGCCGTTTCCTTACTGCCGCGACGCGGCAACCGTGCTTCCTGTAAAATCCTGCTGCCCGTAGCCGTCGCCCGCAAGGTCCAATATGACGATGGCCACGGCAAACACCGCCAGAACGGCCGCCAGCCGTGCGACTACCGCACGCACGCTCGGGAGATCCCGTTCCAGGGGATCGATTGGATTGCCACGATGGCGGCGCGCCAGCATCTGGCTCGCCAGCGCAATCTCGAATAGGCTCATGACCGTCACTCCATGTTGTTGACGGTCAGTGGTCGAACGCGATCGTTTCGATTCGACGCCGACATCTGCAGAAAGATATTTTCCCTTGCTGTCGAAATCCACTTAGGTTGAACGTCCAAGGACTGTCAGGGCACAGTTCGGGGGAAGCGACGACCATGAGATATCTATGCCAAGTCTGGTTCGAGCCTTCAGAAGTCGAGGGCATGGCAAGCGCGGAAAAGAAGAAGCTCGACAGAGACTCCCTCGCCTATGACGAGGATCTGGTCCAGAGCGGGCACATGATTGCCGCTCAAGCACTGCAATCTCCGAAGAGTGCCGTTACAGTTCGCGTCCGCAACGGCGAGATGTCGGTGACGGACGGCCCCTATGCTGAGACGAAAGAGCAGCTCGGCGGCTTCATCCTCATCGAAGCGAAGGACCTGAACGACGCCATTCGCGTGGCCGCGGGCATTCCGCTCGCCAGGATGGGATCGATCGAAGTCCGTCCAATCTACGAAATCCCCATCGAAAATTGAGGCTATAACGATGAAGTACCTCTGTCAGATCTGGTTCGACACCGAGACAAGCAAGCTCGTGCCGCAGGAAGAATGGGACGTCCTGACCCAGGAGTGCATCGCCAGCGACGACCAATGGCGCGACCGGGGCGTGCTGGAGACGGCGCTCGCGCTCCAGGAGCCGTCGGCTGCCGTTACGCTGCGCATCAGAAATGGGACGGCGGCGGCAACCGACGGGCCATTCGCCGAGATAAAGGAGCATCTTGGCGGCTTCGTGCTGATCGAAGCGCCTGGCATGGCCGAGGCAAAGGCGGTCGTCTCCACATTCCCAATACTGAAATATGCATCGGTGGAGATACGCCAGGCCTATTCGATCAAGGACGGGAGATGATGCGATGCGTTTTGTCTGTCTTATCTACAACTCTGCCGACGTCGACGGTACGCTGACGGCTTCTGAGACCGACGATATCGTCCGGGACCATTTCCGTGTGGACGAAGAACTGCTGCGCGACGGCACGCTGATCCATGCCGACGCGCTGGAGCCGCCTGAAACGGCCGTCGTGCTTCGCGTTCGAAACAGCGAACTCAGCACCACGGATGGCCCCTATGTAGAGACGAAGGAGCACCTGGCCGGACTCTACGTGATCGACGCGCCGGACATGGAAACGGCCAAGGCGGTCGTCGCACGCATTCCCTGTGCGCGGGTGGGAGCCGTGGAGATTCGCCCGGTGAGGATCCTGACGCTGCCGGAGTGAAACCTTGGAAAACGTGATCGAAGATATCTACCGATCGCAGTCGCGCCGGGTATTGGCGACTCTCATCCGCCTGCTCGGCGACTTCGACAAGGCGGAGGAAGCCCTGCATGACGCATTCGCGGCAGCGGCACGCACCTGGCCGCGCGATGGCGTGCCCGCGAATCCGTTTTCATGGCTGGTATCGACCGGCCGCTTCCGTGCAATCGACCATATTCGCCGCCGTTCGCGCTTCGACGCTTCGTCCAAGGACATCGAGGACAGTCTCTATTCCTCTGCCGATGAAGAGGAGATCGGCGACATGGATCTTATCGAAGACGACATGCTCCGGCTGATCTTCACGTGCTGCCATCCGGCGATTCCATCCGATGCACAGATGGCGATGGCGCTTCGCGAGGTCTGCGGCCTGACCACGGAAGAGATTGCTCATGCGTTTCTGGTTCCCGCGCCAACGGTGGCGCAGCGGATCGTCCGCGCCAAGAGCAAGATTCGCGCAGCGGGAATTCCCTACGAGGTGCCGGGCCGCCAGGAGCTGCCTCAACGGCTCGACCGTGTACTGCACGTGATCTATCTCGTGTTCAACGAGGGGTATTCGGCCTCCTCCGGCAGCGAAATGATCCGCACGGATCTCGCCCTCGAGGCCATCCGGCTTGCGAGGCTGCTGGCCGCGCTTCTGCCGCATCCGGACGTTTCCGGATTGTTGTCGCTCATGCTGCTGCAGGATTCCCGCCGTCTTGCGAGATCCGGTCCCAACGGCGAACTTGTGCTCCTTGCCGACCAGAACCGAACCATCTGGGATCGCGGCATGATCGCCGAAGGACTGAGACTGCTTCGGGAGGTCATGGGGCGAGGCGAAATCGGGATCTATACGTTGCAGGCGGCCATCGCTGCCGAACACGCGCGGGCGAAGACGCCGGAGGATACAGACTGGCGGCAGATCGCTGCCTACTACGACCTCCTGCTGTCGGTACAGCCCTCGCCGATTGCCGAACTCAATCGTGCCGTCGCCATCGCCATGCGGGATGGGCCCGCAGAAGGGCTGGATCTCGTCGATGCGATTCTTCGATCGGGCGATCTCGGCTCCTACCATCTCGCCCATTCCGCACGGGCGGACTTCCTGCGACGGCTTGGACGCAAGGAGGAGGCCGTCGCAGCTTACGAGACGGCGCTGGCTCTCTGCCGGCAGGCACCGGAACAGGCATTCCTGAGGAAGCGGATTTCAGACCTTGCGGCGGCCGAACGGCAATGAGATTGCCGTGCCCGTCAGCGCCGAGACGATGACCAGCAGGTGGGCATTGACGCTTGCCTGAGCCAGTGCGGCAATGGCAGTCCTTTCGGTCGGCGCTCCGAGCGCCATCGCACCGGCGGTTATCCCCGCCGGATAGGTTCCGACGCCACCCGGCGCATGCATGGGCAGGACCGACGACAGCTCGCCGCCGAGTGCACCGCCAAAGCTGGCTGCCGCAGGCGAAACGCCCATCAGCCGCAGCGCCCAGGCCAACACCAGGACCTTGACCAGCCAGTTGATCACCGTCATCGCCCAGGCTCGCGCAAAGGCAGAGGGATTTGCCGGCAAACCGTGCTCGACCTCGGCAACAAACTTCCGAGCCTTCGACGGGAGCAACTTGCCCCCGAACTGCAACAGCGGCCTGCGAGCGGCGAACGCCACCACCGGAAGCAACAGAAAGACGGTCCATGCCAGCCACGCCAGAATGCCCCGCGAGGATTCGAGGGCGAAGCCCATGCCGGCGGCAGCCAGCAAAGCGTGCAGGTCCAGAAGCCGCATGACGAACAGCGCAGACGTACCCCTGGCCAACGGAATTCCAAACTCCGTGCGCATCAGCAGCGGAAAGCTGGTCTCGCCTGTCCGAAACGGCAACATGATGTTCAGCAGGTTGTGGATCTGGGTGACGCGGAACAGGGCCCGGAAGCGGCCGGAGGTTTCGCGCGGAAAATAGTCATAGATACGCCAGGTCCGCAAGAAATAGGTACTGGTCAGGAGGGCAAGCGCTGCAACAACGGGCAACGCACCGACTTGAGCCCACTGACCGAGGATGGATGACCACCCCCAGAACCATTCGATGAACAGCGCATAGGCGGCGACGATCGCCACCGTCAACAGCGCCATTCGATTGCGCGCAAACCAGGATTGTCGGCTGGCAACAACCGGAGACTTCATGTACTAGCTTCCTGACTTCGATCGCTAAATAACGGTGCGACGACGCGGCGTTTTAGGAGAAATTAGAGTTGCAGACAACGGAAGAGTCACTTTCAGACGCCATCGACGCGGCAGTTCCGCTCGAACTGTCGCTGGTCGTCCCCGTCTTCAACGAAGAAGAGAGCGTTGGCCCTCTCGTCGACCGCATCTGCGCGGCCATGGCGGGCTATCCAAGCCGCTGGGAGCTCATTCTGGTTGACGACGGCAGCACGGATGCGACACTCGCCAACGCCCGCAAGAATGTTGGCCGGGATGACCTCGCGCTGAAAATCGTCGAACTACAACGGAACTTTGGCCAGACGGCCGCCATGCAGGCCGGAATCGACACGGCCGCCGGCCGCCTCATCGCAACCATGGACGGCGATCTGCAGAACGATCCGAACGACATCCCTGCAATGGTCGTCGAACTCGAGCGACGCGAACTCGACCTTCTCGTCGGCTGGCGCCAGAATCGGCAGGATGGATTGCTGCTCCGCAAGATCCCCTCGTGGTGCGCCAACTACCTGATCGGCCGCACGACCGGCGTCAAGCTGCACGACTATGGCTGCAGCCTCAAGATATACCGCGCGTCCGTCATCAAGCAGGTCAAGCTGATGGGCGAGATGCATCGGTTCATTCCGGCGTGGGTGGCGGGTGTGGTCCCGAGCTCGCGCATCGGCGAGATGGTCGTGACCCATCATGCGCGCGAACACGGCCAGTCGAAATACGGCATATCCCGAACGTTCCGTGTCATCCTCGACCTGCTCTCGGTCATGTTCTTCATGCGATACAAGGCGCGCCCCGGGCATTTTTTCGGTTCGCTCGGCCTCGGCCTCGGCGCCATCTCGGCGTTGGTTCTCGTCTACCTGTTCGTCGACAAGTTCATCATGGGCAACGACATCGGCACCCGACCGATGCTGATGGTCGGCATCGTTCTGCTTCTATCCTCGGTGCAAATGATCACAACCGGCATTCTGGCCGAGATGATCGCGCGCACCTACTATCGCGACGACGCCTCGCCGAACTATATCGTCCGACAGATTTTCGATGGAAGCGAGAATGCGTAATCTGCTGGCGCGCAAGCCAGACGCAATAATACTGCTTCTGGCGGGATATTTTTGCCTGACGTTTGTCACCCGATTGCTCATGCCTCACGGCATGCGCTTCGACGAATCGCAGCAAGCCTTCTTCTCGCAATGGCTGACGTCCGGCTATGATTCCCAGCCGCCGCTCTACAACTGGCTTCAGACAGGCGTCGTGTCCCTATTCGGACTGTCGCTCGCGACGATCTCCGCGACCAAGAATCTCGTCCTGTTCCTTGTCTACCTGAGCTATTACAAGCTTGCCCGCGAGGTGCTGGAGGACAAGCTGTTTGCTGCGATCGCGACGCTGTCCCTGCTCACCATTCCGCAACTTTTCTGGGAAGCGCAACGGGATCTGACGCACACGGTTGCGCAGTTGCTGACGATCAACCTCTTTCTCTACGGCGTCA
Organism: Rhizobium sp. Root1203; assembly: GCF_001424945.1. Taxonomy (GTDB): domain Bacteria; phylum Pseudomonadota; class Alphaproteobacteria; order Rhizobiales; family Rhizobiaceae; genus Rhizobium. Next base: position 10,363 of record NZ_LMCW01000067.1, on the reverse strand, counting down.
TCAGGACACTGAAGGCGCCGTCGCTTGCGTCCTACGCGTTCGTTGGCATCGCACTCGGCCTGGGAACGCTGTCGAAGTACAATTTCGCGCTCGTCGCAATAGCAGTACCGGTCGCGGTCTGGCTGCATCCGGACGGAAAGGCTCGCCTCCTCGACCGTCGCTTCCTGTTGTCGCTGGTCCTTGCCCTCGTGATTTTCCTTCCACACGGCCTGTGGCTGCTCGACAATCTTTCGCTCGCCTCCACTCGCACGCTCGGTATCATGGAGCAGGATGCGCCGCAAACCGCGCTGGCGAAACTTGCCCAGGGACCGTTCAAGTTCCTCCGGCTTATCGTCGTCATCCTGGCCCCGACCGTGGTTGTCTACTGCATCGTGTTCGGAAAGTCGTTTCTGCGAAGCGCACGTTCTGTCACCGTGTGGACGCGTTTCTTCGATGCGTTGTTCGTGACGATCGCGCTCCTGGTGCTGGTTCTGATCCTGGCGATCGGCATGACCTCGTTGCGCGACCGATGGCTGTTGCCATTCCTGTTTCTCATGCCGATCTATTTTTGCCTGAAGATGCAGGCATCCGGTGTCCGGCCGGAAAATTTCGCGCGCCAGTTCTTCTGGGTGCCACTGGTCATGATGATCATCATCCCAGCCTCGCTGCTGACGCGGACCAGCTTCCCGACCTTGTTCCACAGGTATGAGGCCTACAATGTTCCCTATGCTGATTTTGTCGGGAAGATCGTTGCCGAGGAAGGGAGAAAGCCGGGCCTCGTCCTAACCGACGACTGGATCCCCGCAGGCAATTTTCATCTACAGACGCCTGATGTTCCGATGATGTCGATGTTCTTCCCCAACCTGAAGGTCGGTTACGACTGGACGGCCGACAAGCCGATCCTGCTTGCCTGGCTTTCCTCGAGCGACCAGATCGTCGTTCCGTCATCGCTGACCGAGTGGGTAGCCTCCAATCTCGGCACCCAATACACGGCGATAGAAGCCAAGCAGGCGGCTATCGGCTACGCGCGCGGCAACCCCGACGACAAGCAGCGCTTCGGCTATGCCTGGATCTACCCGAAGTAACCCGTGCGTCAGGCCTTCAGCTCCTTCCAGGCAGCATCCAGCGCGATCTTTGCAATCCGCCCCATCTCATCGACCTCGTCGTGGCTGATGACCAGCGGTGGCGAAGCGAGCATGCGGTCGCCGGTTGCCCGCAGAACGAGGCCGTTTGCCAACGCATGATTGCGGACAAGCGCACCGACCGCATCCGGCTTTTCGAACCGTGTTCGAGACGCCTTGTCCGACGTCAACTGGAGAGCGCCCATGAGCCCGATGCTGACGGCCTCCCCGACAAGGTCGTGACCGGCGAGTCCGCTCCAGACCGTTGCAAAATATGGACCGATATCGTCCCGGACCCGGTCGACCAGCTTCTCGTCCTCGATGATCCGCAGGTTTTCCAGCGCCGCCGCGGCACAGACCGGATGACCGGAATAGGTGAAGCCGTGGTTGAAATCGCCGACGTCGTTTATCAGGACCTCGGCGATCCGGTCGCTCACCAGCACGCCGCCGATCGGCAGGTAGCCTGACGACAGCCCCTTGGCGATCGGAGCGAAATCGGGCTCGACACCGAAATACTGATAGCCGAACCATTCCCCAAGGCGACCGAAACCGCAGATGACTTCATCGGTCACGAGCAGGATGTTGCGGGCCCTGCAGATGCGGGCGATTTCCGGCCAGTAGGTTTCGGGCGGGATGATAACGCCGGCGGCGCCCTGCACAGGTTCGGCGACAAACGCCGCGACGTTCTCCTCCCCGAGTTCGTCGATCTTCGTATCCAGCTCGCGAGCAACCCTCAGCCCGAACTCGGACGGCGACAGGTCGCCTCCTTCGCCGTACCAGTAGGGCTGACCGATGTGGGCGATGCCCGAGATCGGCAGATCGCCCTGCTCGTGCATGTATTTCATGCCGCCGAGGCTCGCGCCTGCGACGGTCGAGCCATGATAACCGTTCTTGCGGGCGATCACGATCTTCTTCGATGGCTTTCCGATCGCGCTCCAGTAAACGCGCGCCATACGGAACCAGGTGTCGTTGGCCTCGGAGCCCGAGCCGGTGAAGAACACGTGATTGAAGCGCGGACCGGCGTGCGACGTCACCTTTTCGGCGAGCAGGGTCGCCGGTGTCGTCGTGGTGCCGAAAAAGGTGTTGTAGTAGGGAAGTTCATTCATTTGCCGTGCGACGGCATCGGTAATTTCCTTGCGGCCATAGCCGACATTGACGCACCAGAGCCCGGCGAAGCCATCCAGGTACTTCCTGCCGTGATTGTCCCATATATGAACGCCTTCGCCACGCTGGATAATACGGGTGCCGTCGGCGTTCAGCTTCTTCATGTCGGAGAACGGATGCAGGTGATGGGCAGCATCGACGGCAGCGAGGTTGGAGCGCGCGTAAGTATCGGACATGATTTGCAAAACACCTTCGGAGATTGAAAGCCTCTTCCCAATGGGTTAGGACCTTGGACTTGTCCGAGGGGATTTTCAAGATCATGGCGAACGACAAGTTGCATGGCAAAGCTGCGGGCGGCGATCCGCGCATCGAAATCCTGCTTGTCGGCATGAATGGCGATTTGCGCGGCAAGCAGATCCCGCTGGACGCGCAGAAGAAGATCTGGGCCGGCGGCGTCCGGCTTCCCTCCTCCACACAATCGCTCGACATCTGGGGAGACGACAACGACGATATCACCGGCCTTTCGCTTTCGGTCGGCGATCCGGATGGCAACTGCATTCCCGACAAACGCAGCCTGACGGCGATGCCCTGGGCACCAGAGGGCTCCATGCAGGTTCTCGCCACCATGCACGAGTTCGACGGCACGCCGAGCTTCATGGACCCCCGCGCCATCCTTGCATCGGTGCTGAAGCGTTATGAGGACCGCGGCCTCACCCCAGTCGTCGCAACTGAACTTGAGTTTTATGTCGTGGCCGACGACTGGCGGGATACCGGTCGCCCATCACCGCCGAAGAGCCTTACCTACCAAGGCGAACCGAACGGTTTCCAGCTCTATGACATGAGCGCAGTCGATGCGCTCGACGACTATCTGCAGACGGTGCGCGCCTATGCCAAAGCCCAGGGCTTGCCGGCGGATGCGACAACGGCGGAATTCGGTCCCGGACAGTTTGAAATCAACCTGCTGCATCGCCCGGATGCGCTGGCGGCCGCCGACGACTGCATCTATCTCAAGCGGATCGTCGAACAGGCGGCTCGCAAGCATGGGCTGAAGTCCACCTGCATGGCGAAGCCCTATTCGGAGCATGCGGGTTCCGGACTGCATGTGCATGCAAGCGTTCTCGACCGGGACGGTCGCAATGTTCTCGACGCCAATGACGGCGAGCCGACGCGGCTCAAATCCGTCTGTGCCGGAATGCTGCAGACCATGCGCGAGGCGCAACTGGTCTTCGCTCCCTTTGCCAACTCCTATCGGCGCTTCCAGCCCGGCTCGTTCGCCCCCGTCGATCTCACTTGGGGTTACGGTCATCGGGGCACCGCGATCCGCATTCCCGACATGAACGGACCTGCCGCGCGCGTCGAACATCGCGTGGCCGGCGCCGATGCCAATCCCTATCTGTTGCTGGCAGCCATTCTCGGCGGCATGCTGCTCGGCCTAGACAACGAACTCGATCCCGGCGAGGAGACGACGCCCTCCCATATGCCTGAGAATACGACAAAACTGACCCATGATTTTCTGACGGCAGTCGAGGCATTCCGCGCCTCGCCGTTCATCGCCGATGTCTTCGGAGAGCCCTATCGGAGGCTCTATGGCGACACCAAGCGCAAGGAGGCCATCGCCCATCTGCGAACGGTCTCCGATTTCGACTATCGGACGTATCTTCCGCGCCTTTAAGGAGCGCGTCAGATCGTCGTTTCGCGCCGTTCCGTTTCGTCGACCTGCGCGGCGAGCCCCTGTTCCACAAGGACCTTCAACTCTCCGGGATGCAGTTTGAGCGCGACGTCGCGCTCCAGCGGCAACAGTTCGCCGTCCATCACGCAATTGGCCTTGGCGTGCAGTTTCGGGAAATGCAGATGCACTTCGGCCGGGTGCAAGATCATGACGTCGGCGTTCTCACGGACTTTCCCTCGAAGCAGGTCTATCGCCAGGCGTGCGACGCCCAGCGGCTTCAATGGCTTTGCGGTGTAAAATCCCAATTCGCCGCTGGTGAGGCTGTCGGCATAAAGCAGCGCATTCGCGCCAAAAGGATTGTTCGACACGGACACGGCCGAAACCTTGCGGCGTTCACGGATGCCCGCGGCCTCGAACTCGACCTCGAACTCAGGCGGGTTGAGCACAACACCGAAGGCCGCCCGGGTACTCGCCCGCATCTTGCCGATGCGCGAGCGATAGCTGTAGGAATTGCGATAGCGCACCATGCGCGCATGCAGGCCGGCGGAGAATTGGTGAATGAACGGCCTGCCGTTGGCGCTGGCTATATCGACGTTGTCGACCTCGCCGAATGCGAGGACATCCAGCGCTTGCCAGATATCAAGCGGAACCCGCAACGACCTGGCGAAGAGGTTCATCGTTCCCGCGGGCACGACGCCCAAGGCGACACCGTTCTTCCACGCAATCGATGCTGCAGCGGATACGGTTCCGTCCCCACCGCCGGCGACGATCCCGTCGATGTCGTCGCGGCGGGCAGCGCGTTCCATCGCAGGGACGATTTCGCTGCCGGAGAAGACGACGGCATCGAAATCGTGGCCGGCCTTCCTGAAGACAGCTTCGGCGTGTTTTTCATATGCCGCCATGTCGGTGGTCCTGAACGTACCGCCGTCTCGATTGAAAAAACCTATAAGTTTCATGCGGTTCCTGTGATCCGTCAGCTTGAGCGCTCGCCTGTACCGCGCTGCTTAAAGATGGTCCCTACTCCAGTGATTTCAAGCAGATACTTCCGTCGCGGGAGAACGCGCCCCTGCTGAACGCCGCCTTCGACGGCGAACGTATGCACGAACAGGGATGCTGCAGTGCAGAAAACGCACGCGACGCCTCGTGACAAATCACCGATAGATACTATGTTGGGCGTCGTCCAATCCCCCTTCATTCCTGATTATTCGGCCACGGCAGCGAGCCTGCCATTGTCCCTTCATTCAAGCATTGCATGCTCAAGGAGCTCGCACGTGAGCCAGATCGCCGTAAACGATTCCATCGATACCAGCCCGGCAGCCGAAGCGCCTTCGCCGATGGCGGTTGCCCTGGTGCAGCTCGCACTTGCCTGCGGCGGATTTGGAATCGGGACAGGCGAATTCGCGATCATGGGTCTGCTTCCCAATGTCGCCGACACTTTTTCGGTGACGACGCCGCAGGCCGGATACGTGATCAGCGCCTATGCGCTCGGCGTCGTCGTCGGCGCTCCCGTCATCGCCGTGCTTGCGGCAAAGATGGCGCGGCGCTCGCTGCTGCTGTTGCTGATGGGCATCTTCGCGGTCGGGAATATCCTGAGCGCGATGGCTCCGACGTTTGACAGCTTCACCATCCTGCGTTTCATCACCGGCCTGCCGCACGGCGCCTATTTCGGCGTGGCGGCCATCGTCGCCGCCTCTATGGTGCCCGTCCACAAACGCGCGCGTGCCGTCGGCCGGGTCATGCTAGGCCTCACCATCGCGACGCTGCTGGGCACGCCGCTCGCGACCTTTTTCGGCCAATCGCTGGACTGGCGTGTGGCCTTCACATCCGTCGGCGTGATCGGCCTCGTGACGATGGCGCTGATCTGGTACTACGTGCCGCGCGATGAGGTGGAGGAAGGCGCAAGCTTCATCCGTGAACTGGGCGCCTTCAAGCGGCCGCAAGTGCTTTTGACGCTCGGCATCGCCGCAGTCGGCTACGGCGGCATGTTCGCCATGTTCAGCTATATCGCGGATACAACGATGAAGGTGGCAATGCTGCCCGCGAGCATGGTTGCCGTCATGATGGTGCTGTTCGGTGTCGGCATGAACGTCGGCAATCTGATCGGCTCCTGGCTTGCCGACAAGTCCATCATGGGCACGATCGGCGGCTCGTTGCTGTTCAACGTGGTGGTGCTCACGCTCTTCTCGCTGACGGCGGCAAGCCCCGTCATGCTGGCGCTATGCGTCTTCCTCATCGGTTGCGGCTTCGCCGCTGGCCCTGCCCTCCAGACCCGCCTCATGGACGTTGCAGCCGACGCCCAGACGCTGGCAGCAGCCTCGAACCATTCGGCCTTCAACATCGCAAATGCACTCGGCGCCTGGCTTGGCGGACTGGTCATCGCGTGGGGCTACGGCTTTGCCGCGACGGGCTATGTCGGCGCCGTTCTATCCTTCCTCGGGATGTTCGTCTTCGCAGCGTCCCTGCGCCTGGATCGTCGCAGCCGGGGTTAACGGAAGCTTTGCCTCAGTCTACGCAGGCCTTCCGTCGGCGCAGACGCTGCTGAAACGCAGCCGATCGGCAATCATGAGAAATGCCGCACCGTCGAGCTGCGGCATTCTGGCGTTAACCACCTCTGACACTTGACTTTTCCGTGGTTTGCGACCACCTACTGTCTGACGCGGAGGACGCCCGTCTTTCGCGGATATCAACGGAGCCATCATCACGATGCCAAGCGACAGTAGCAGTCGATTGCCTTTGCCGTACGCGGCCCTCGTGCGCTGACCGATTTCCGTCGGGCTCGCCCGTCGGACGCTACGGCGGATCGACGGAAAGGCGAGCTTAATGAACATCAATCGCTTCCCTCCTCGGGTCGGCCATGCCGCCCGTTTCTTCACCGGTGACAATCTCGGCGCAATCACCACGGCCGAGCGTGTCGAGCGGCTGAACGCACTCGACGTATCCGAAGCAGCGGCTATCCTCGCCACGCTGCCGCAGCAGAAGGCCGTCCGCATACTGGGGCGCCCCGAACTGCACAATGCCGCCGCCATGCTGCGGGACATGCCGACCGATCAGGCAGCGCGGCTGCTGAACGCAACCGCGAACGACCGGGTGGCCGACCTCTTTCAGGAAATGGGCGAGGACGCGCGCGCGCACCTCTTCTCAAAACTCGATCGCACCACCGCGCTCGCCGTCCAGCATCTCATGGGCTATCCGCCGAGGACGGCCGGCAGCATCATGACGACGGAATTCGTCAGCGTGCCGGCCACCTGGACGGTGGGGCAAACGCTGGAACATGTGCGCAAGGTCGAGCGCTCGCGCGAGACGGTCTATGCGATCTACGTTCTCAACGCGGAAACGCAGGCACTGGCGAGCGTCGTGACGTTGCGGCGCCTCATTACCGGCGAACCGCAGGACCCGGTTCTGAGCGTGGCCCAGCAGGGCGGCATCGTCCGGGCCGATCCGCTGATGACGCAGGAAGACGTGGCGCGGCTGATCCGCAAGCACAACCTTCTGGCGCTGCCCGTCATCGGCGAGGACGGGCATATGCTCGGAATCGTGACCGTGGACGATGTGATCGACACGATGATCGCCGACCAGACCGAAGATGCCCAGAAGTTCGGCGGCATGGAGGCGCTCGGCAAGCCCTATATGAAGATCAGCTTTGCCGGAATGATCCGCAAACGCGCGGGCTGGCTGTGCGCCCTGTTTCTCGGGGAGATGCTGACCGCAAGCGCGATGCAGCATTTCGAAGGCGAACTGGAGAAGGCGATCGTGCTGACGCTCTTCGTGCCGCTTATCATGAGTTCCGGCGGCAACAGCGGATCGCAGGCGACGTCATTGATCATCCGCGCACTCGCCCTGGGCGAACTCAAGCTGTCGGACTGGTGGCGCGTGCTGGTGCGCGAGTTGCCGACCGGCATCGTGCTTGGCACGATCCTCGGTCTCGTCGGGTTTGCCCGCATCGTTCTGTGGCAGAATATCGGGCTCTTCGACTACGGCGAGCACTGGATACTCGTCGGCTGGACGATCTTTGCAGCCCTGATCGGCATCGTGACGTTCGGTTCCATTGCCGGTTCGATGCTGCCGTTCGTGCTGCAGAGACTGCGGCTCGATCCGGCGAGCGCGTCAGCCCCCTTCGTCGCGACTCTGGTCGATGTGACCGGTCTGGTGATCTATTTCTCGGTGGCCCTGATGATTCTCAGCGGCACGCTGCTTTGACCATGGTGACGGGGCCTGCTTGGCCCCGTTTCATTTCGCCTCGGGCAATTTCAACGGGCCGTGCGTCTTCATGCTGCGGATCGCGAAGTTCGACCTGATGTCGCTGACATTGGGCAGTGTCAGCAAGGTTTCCGTGAGGAGCCGTTCGTAGGCGGCCAGATCCTCCACCACCACCTCCGCCAGGAAGTCGGCGGTCCCCGATATCAGAAAGCACGACACGATTTCGGGGATGGCGAGAAGGGCCGCCTGCTGCGCCTCCGAGTTCTCGCGGCTGTGATGCGCAACCTTGAACTCGACGAACACGGTCAGGCCGAGGCCAACCTCCATGCGGTCGATATCGGCGCGATAGCCGCGAATGACGCCCGCCCTCTCCAGGTTTCGAATACGGCGAAGGCACGGCGACGGCGACAGATTCACCTTCTCCGCGATCTCCACGTTCGTGGCGCGCGCATCCTCCTGAAGACACTTCAGGATCGCGAGATCGAATTTATCCAGACTTGGCATATTCGGAACCATTCAATACCAATATTGGCAGATCATTGCGCATCGTAAGTCATCTGAGCCACAGATAGCAAGGACATGCCTCGGCATCTCGCCCTATTCTTCCGACCGGCCCGGACAAAGATCCGGAGGCGACGAGAGGATTGATCCATGACCGTTCTTGCATTCTCCAATTCTAAACCTGCATCGGCGGCCGCGGGATATGCCGGGGCTGTCACCACCGTCCTGATCTGGGCGGCCTGGATCCTTGCGACGCGACACAGCGTCGCGACGCAGCTCGGCACGATCGACATCGGCCTTCTGCGCTATGGCGTTCCGGCGCTTGTGCTGGCGCCCGTCTGGCTCAAAATCGGCCTTCTTCCCAAGGGCGTTCCGCTCGCTCCGCTAGCCATGATGGTCGCGGGTGCAGGGGCCGTCTTCTTCCAGTTGACCACGTCGGCGATCCACTCGACGCCGGCCGCCGCCGCCGGAATCCTGCTCGGCGGATCCATGCCGCTCGCCGCCGCGCTGATCGGCGTCGTGGTCTTTCGCGAACGTCCCGACACCGCGCGCTGGATCGGACTGGCGGCAATCGTTACCGGCATGATCATACTGCTCGCTCACAGTCTTTCCGGCACGGTTCTCCCGTGGAGCAGCTTCGTCCTCTTGCCGTCGGGCGCCGTCCTGTGGGCGGGCTATACGCACGCCTACCGCCGCTCCGGCCTGACGGCGATCCAGCAAGCTCGCTGATCGCCATCTGGTCGTTCCTCATTCATGTCGGCCTTGCGGCTGTCTTCGGCACGTCAATCATGGAGGCATCCCTGCCCGAAATCGGCCTCCAGGTGCTCAGCCAGGGTGTGCTTTCGGGCCTTGCCGCCACCGTCGCCTATGGCATTGCCGTGCAATCGCTGGGTGGCACTCAGGCAGCAGCATTCACAGCCGTTACGCCCGTCCTGGCAACGCTGGGCGGCGCCTTGCTGCTTGGCGAGGAGATTGGCGTGGCTGAAATTTCAGCGGCAGCGATCACCGGGATCGGCGTGGCGCTCTCGACCGGTATCGTTTCAAGACGTCGCTCGTAGAACGCTGCGCCAGCCGGGGCCGCAAGCCCCGGCCGCCCTGCTACGCTAGAACCGAAGAGACATGGCAACACGCCGGTCCGGGTCCATTCCGCTTTCGACCTCATCGAGAAGCTTCCTGCGTAGGAACGGCGGTAATCGCTCGTCGTCGAGCAATTCAAAGCCCAAGGAGCGATAGAACGGCGCATTGAAGGCAACGTGGCGATCGGTCGTCAGCGCCACCCCCGCAAAACTCCGAGTGCGCGCCATCTCGATCGCCTCAAGCATCAGACGCCGTCCCACACCCCGTCGCTGCCATTGCCTGATCACATCGAGCTCAATGACGTAGAGCGTGTTTTCCATCTCGGTGCCTGCGAGAAATGCGATGGGCCGATCCCGATCGTCGACCGCGACGATGAGAAGGGTTTCCCACAGCGACCGGTCGAGGACCCCCAGCGGCAAGGCATGGGCTTCACGCTCAACACCCAGTGCCTCCGCGAGGGTTAGGAAGGCGTCGATCTCGATCCCGGCCATCAGCGGCAGCTCGTCAGGGCGTGCCAGCCGAATCGCAAAGTCTCCAGCCGGCGTTTCGCTCATGCGCGAACCTCACATATTCGGATAGACCGGTCCCTCGCCGCCCTGCGGGGGGACCCAGTCGATGTTCTGGTTGGGGTCCTTGATGTCGCAGGTCTTGCAGTGGACGCAGTTCTGGGCGTTGATGACGAAGACTTGCCTGCCCGAGTTCGCCTATAATATCT
>NZ_LMCW01000066.1 GCF_001424945.1 Rhizobium sp. Root1203 | reverse complement strand
AAGCTCGACGGTTCCAGCCCGCGTCTCCCAATCGCGGTCACGGTAGCCATTGCGTTGAGCGAGCCGCATCGGGTTCTTCTCACCAAAGTCAGCACCCGTAGCCGAGCCGACCTCCAGCTCCATCAGCCGCTCGGCGGCAAAGCCAATCATCTCACGCAATAAATCTGCATCCGCGCTCTTCTCAACGAGGGAGCGCACGTTCATCATGTCATTGGTCATCGGTGGTCTTTCCGTCAGGTTGGTCTTTGAACAACCCGACCCTAGCGGAAAACACTGATGGCCGCCCGCAAACCCAACCACCCGCTACAGCGCTATGAAAAGCGCGCGGGCGTTCGGCTTTGCTACCTCCAGTCAGCTACACCACGTCCCGGGACACGATCCCCTCTGCTTAATCGCGGAGGCAGTTCTAATTCAGAGAAGGATGGTGGACCGCGTCGGCAACCGGGGGGATGCAACGCGGTGGGGTGGGAGAGTCCGCGCGACGCGATCCGCGATGGAAACTGCCGTCGAGCGATTTAGTTCCTTGGATGAGGTGCGTTCGCTAGAGACCAAATCCCGCAAATAGAAAATTCCTAATATTTACTTCTTAGCTTCTTAGCCGGCGAAGTGTGAGCGTCCGGCGAAGGCATTTTCGTTTGGTGGAGAGGCCGATATTATAGGCCGCGTTTCATCTCGTCTGCCATAACGCGTTCGACCACATCCGGATCAGTTTGTAGGGTTGTGCGATCATGCCGTCAGCATCCCGTTTTCAGGGTTCAACGTCCAACGACAGTTTTGAATCGGTTCCACCTCATCGATTCATTTCGGTGATTCAGGCAGGTTAGCTTTTCCGGGTGGGCCGCCTGTGGCGGATGGCTTTGTTCGCCGTTGCCTCACCAACCCTGACGGGTTTCGTCCTTAGGTGACGATCCTGCAGCGAGACGCAATGCCGTGGTGCCCCGTAGCCGCCGGGCGAGCTCGATCATGGCTCCGGGCAGAAGCGCCCGTTTTTCGAACCGGAGGCCGGCCTCGCCGAGCCGCTCGGCTTCCTTTGTCTCGGCGACCTTGAGGCGTTCCTGCAGCTTGGCGATTTCGTCCCGGATCTTTGAAGATGGTTTCTTCATTTCGATAATCTCCCTGGCTGAGAACGCTTGTCTTTCGAAGCCAGTTTTCCCGACGGCAGTGCGGAACGCACTCCTGTGAATCTTACAATCGCCAAGGGCGATGCTTTGGGAAATGATCCCGCCGTTCCGAAGGAGCGGATTTGAAGGGCGCAATTATACGTCGCTGACGCGACGCCCTGCTTTTGGGCCCAGCTGCGCCTCCGACGGACCCGTTGGAATTATTTGATCGAAGGAGGCGTTTATCCCGTGGCCGTGCCGCATTTTTCAGTCAGCATCGTCGCCCGTGGCTCCGGCCGCAGCGCCCTGCTGTCGGCGGCTTACCGGCACTGCGCCAAGATGGAGTACCAGCGGGAAGTCCGGACGATCGACTACACGCGCAAACAAGGCCTGCTGCATGAGGAGTTCATCATTCCGACCGATGCCCCGAACTGGCTGCGGACAATGATCGCCGATCGCTTGGTGTCCGACGCGTCGGAAGC
>NZ_LMCW01000065.1 GCF_001424945.1 Rhizobium sp. Root1203 | reverse complement strand
TTCGCTAAATCTGCTCGTCTTCATCAAAATCTCCTCGATCATAAAGCCCGAGAAAATTCTACTTTTGAAGCCCGTTAATTTGCGGGGGGATTACCCCTCAAGGGCGCCGATAAATAAATGTGGGCTGACGTAAGCGGTTCAGCCAGTAATGCCGCTCCTAGCCGGCATTCTCACTTCCCAAAACTTTCAACGCCAGACGGCATCAAATGGTGCTTGGCAATTTCAATTCAAAGAGGAAACAATGACCAATTTCCAAACCAAAGAAATCATCACCCCAGTAATTACCGTTCGACACCCAAATGCCGCGGACGACCACTACATCAATCTCTATATCGACATCTATGGTGATGAAAACATTGATGTCGAAGCTCCTCTCTCCCATATTCTCGAATGCCTTGCCGCCGACGTTTTTTCTGAACCACGAAATAATTTTTCGTTCCAGCTCACCTACTCGAATTTCCTCGAAGATCTCCACGAAGTTTTTCCTCGGAGATCTGGCTTCATTCACCTTCCGGCGGATGGGGACCCTGCCTACCTCGAAAAAATCCTGAACTTCTTCGCCCACTACAACCGCGGTTTACTTTGGGATGGAACGACTTTCAAATTCACTCTCTTTACCGCGGACTTTTTTGATTTAACGAATGGATTCTTCTGCAGTCGGCGGTTCAGCAAACCAACAAGCTAGATATTTTTTTCTCACAGAATAGTTTGCAAAGTAATTTTTAATCCACGATAAATTTTCTGTTTTTATAGTGTATTATTACCTATAATGCGTCTGCATTTAAAACGCTTTTATATTAATGCACTATGTTTACCTACCAGCGCTTTGTTATTTCACAGACGCTCAAATTTATACTAGACTCGACTCAATTCTATAAATGTGTTATTTATGGACTATCGTTAATATTAGGGACCTCATATGAAATCAGCAAATTTTCCGTCTTGGGCAATTAAACCTGCAGTGACGTTGCCCCCAAGTTTTATCCAGTTTTGAGTTCGCTCCAGCGGTTTTGGGTTGCTGTATTCGGGGCGGTAGCGGCGGGTTGCGGTGCGGAGC
>NZ_LMCW01000064.1 GCF_001424945.1 Rhizobium sp. Root1203 | reverse complement strand
TCAGTCTGCCCGCTGTGGCACGCTGATATCCCCTCCGACCCGACGTCGGAAAGCACGGCAATCAGCCGTCAGCTACACCACTCCCATGGACACGATCGGCATGGAAGCACACCTTAGCCTCAACCGCTTTTCAGAGGCTGACTGTGCCGAACTGCCGCATGGCCGGAAACCAGCGCATCGTCGAGCGGCTGGCGCTGCCAAACATCACCGCCTCCCCTGATTTTGCGGTTCGACGATATGTACACCGCCTTCCATAGTGAGGTTCTCTGCCTGTGCTGCAGTGCCCAATTGCCGGTTAGTACAGTGCTAGTTTTTCTGCTTTCAACCCTTCGTGCGCATCGGAGACGACGAGTTTCACGCCACGCAATCCTCGACGTGTCAGCCTGCGCAGGAATTCCGTCCAGATCGGCTCGGCCACTTCCATACCCAGGACCTCGCGCCGTCCGTCGTTGTTGACGCCGACTGCGATAATGACGGCGACCGAGACGATGCGGCCGCCGCGCGGACCTTGAGGTAGGTCGCGTCCACCCAGACGTATGGCCACTCGCCTTCGATGGGGCGGGGCGGTCGAGGAACGCCTTCACCTTGACGTCGATCTCCCCGTGCCCGACAGGCAACGCCTGCGTTGCCGAAAGGGGCGCACAAGCGGCTCACCTGACTTTTGGAAATGCCGCTCATCCCCATGGCTTTGACGAGATCGTCGACAGAACGTGTCGATATTCCTTGGATGTACGCCTCCTGGATAACGGCAGTCAGAGCTTTCTCTGCCATGCGGCGCGGTTCAAGGAAGCTGGGGAAGTAGCTGCCCTTGCGTAGCTTCGGAATGCGAAGCTCGACGGATCGAGCGGCATCACCATTTCCCCGATGAAAAAATCGCTATTCCCACGATTTCGTTGTTCTCGAGCGTCGCCGAAACGAGCGGCTTACATAGCTTGACTTTATTGACGGAGCCATCCCGACGGATGGGTGGTGGTGTCATCAGCAAGTAGTTTGCTGGGTCGACAACAAAGCTACGGTCCACGCGACCAGATTGAAACAAGCCGTCTCAACCGCCTGGCATGACCGGCATCACCTCAGTGGCGCGGTGCTGTCCAACTGCGCTGGAAGTGTTGCGGATGCGGCGGAAAGTTGGAGGCTAGACTAGTGCCGGCACGGGGACTCGAGCGCAACCAAGGCGCATGGCGATTGCTCTATTTTCCGCGCAGTGACATCAGATTTCCAGTTGCACAGGTTAGTCGGCGAAGTCGCCGATGCCGGGTTTGCCGAAATCGATCCCACCGAAAGCTGGCTTCGCCTCGCCGACCTTTCTCCTGCGCGTTGTCACGCCTTCTGCGACGTCGCAGCCGAAATCGGGGCATCTCTTTCCGCTTTTTCGAGCCGCTGACGGAGGAGCAGAAGGCTACCCTTTGGCCATCAGCTCGGCGATCGCCACGACGGGGATGTCCCATGCCGATCACACCGCTCAGGCACCCGGCCAGGAAGGCGATGGCACAGACAAGAACATAGGAAAGCAAGGCGAGACCCCGAAGAGAGAGTTGGCGTAGAGC
>NZ_LMCW01000063.1 GCF_001424945.1 Rhizobium sp. Root1203 | reverse complement strand
CGCGACGTCGCACGCCAGCTGATCCACGCAGCCCACGAGATCTGCCCCTATTCCAAGGCCATTCGCGGCAATATCGACGTCGAAACGAACCTGATCTGAACGGTGGAGGGGTGGTCTGCCGCTGAGGCGCGGACCACCCCCGGTAAGAGGCACCTGAAACGCCGCACCTTGCAATGTGCTGTGGCGCATTTGCTGCTGCGCCTCCCAATCTGGAGACACTCGATGGCCCACGATCTCGCACAACCTGCCCAAGTCTACAGCGAGTTTTCGCTTGTGCTTGACCCGAGCATCTACGAGCCGTTGCCGGACGACTGGCTTGTCGGGATAACCGACGTCGTCGACTCCACATCGGCGATCCGCCTGGGACGCTATGAGGACGTCAACTATGCGGGCGCATCGGTGATTGCGGCCCTGGGCAACGCCTGGGGGGCGTTCGATTTCCCCTTTGTATTTCGTGGCGACGGGGCGGCGTTCGCATTGCCACCGCATGGGATCATGACAGCGATGTCGGTGCTACAACAGGTCGCGACCTTTGCGAGAACCGATCTTGGGCTCACTCTTCGAGCCGGATTGGTGCCCGTGAGCGAAATACGTGCCAATGGTCGTGACGTGACAGTTGCACGGTATGCGGCCTCGGAAAACGCGACCTACGCGATGTTTGCCGGGGGAGGGCTCAAGTGGGCCGAAAAGCAAATCAAGAGCGGGCGGTATCGGGTAAAGCCAGGTCGGTATACGAAAAGGCCGGACCTGAAAGGACTTACCTGCGATTGGACGCCATTTCCCAGCCAGCAAGGCGAAATTCTATCGCTGTTGGTGGAACCCTATGAGCATACGAGCCCCGATGTCTTTGCCGCGCTGGCCAGGCGGGTGCTTGCCGTTCTCGATGCCGGCGCGCGCCGGTCTCGTCCAATCCAGCTGGGCACCGCCGTCCGTAAGGGCAACGCAGAGTATTTAGATCTCGAAAGCTGGAAGGCGATTGCCTCCAGTTCGGATTTCCGCAAATACGATGACGGTTTGCGTCTTACGCTGGACTGTACCCCCGAACAAATCGACATGGTTGAAGCGATCCTTGCCGCTGCGCGGGCCCGTGGAGACGTCAATTTTGGACTGCATCGCCAGACTCATGCGCTGATGACGTGCTTCGTGCCTTCCGACAGTCCGGATTCGCACCTGCATTTCCTCGACGGGATGGGTGGCGGGTATGCGAAGGCTGCGGAAATGATGGAGGCGAGCGTCTTTCCCTTGGCGGCGGTTTGGTAGATCCAGCGCCTGGGGTCGTTGGCCGCAGGCAATGGGTTCTCGCCGCAAGGCGAGGAGCCGCCCCCCATAGCCCACCAAAACATGACCGAACGGCGCCTTCGTAGTGGTTGCCTTCGCACACAGCGGCGAGGACGGTTCGATCCCGGCCACACGATTTGTTCCTGCGCCTGGTTGGTCGCACTTCCCTCGCGACGGAATTTGTGAATCTTCCTTCCGACGGACGTGCCGTTGATGCTCAAGGCGACGAGCTCGAGCCGCGTCTACCCTTTCTCCGGTTTTCCGTGCGCCGCATGCAGGAGATTGTCGCGCAGCCTTACCACGGACTTCTGGACCACTGGAAACTCGTCTCCCAGTCCCGTGGCGTCGATCAGTGATGCGCCAGGGTTCGTTTCGAGGAGGTCGCGTCCCGCCGGTGTAAGGTTCACTCGCACCTGCCGCTCGTCGGCGGGATCGCGCCGACGCTCAACTAAACTCATGGACTCGAGTTTCTTGAGTATGGGTGTCAGCGTGTTGGATTCGAGGAACAGCTTTTCACCAAGCGTGCCAACAGTCTGGTCGTTCTCCTCGGAGAGCGCCACCATGGCGATATATTGAGTGTAGGTCAGGCCAATCTTGTCAAGGATCGGTTTGTAGGCGCGGCCAAACGCCAGGTTCGCCGAATAGATCGCGAAGCACAGGAAATTCGACAGCTTTCTGTCCTTTCCGTCCTTCGGGTCGGACGATGTCGCCGTGTCCGGGATTCGTACTCTTTGCTGTATGGGCATCGGCCTGTCCTATCCTCTCGGTTCTCTCCACTATATAAATCGCATCCGATTAAATCGCAATGGTGTTGACACCACAATTTTGGTGGCGTATTTAAAGCGCATCCGATTGAAGCGGATGCGATTTAAAGCGAGCAGAAAGGATT
>NZ_LMCW01000062.1:2319-2602 GCF_001424945.1 Rhizobium sp. Root1203 | reverse complement strand
CTTCGGCACATCGAACAGGCCTGGGAGGGCATCAGACATCGGCAAGAYCTGAACGTCTACCTTCGCGACGTCGCGGTTCATGTGCCGAGGATGCGGCATCTCCTTTGGAGCGGGTATGTCAGGGAGGCGACCAGAACGGTAAAGCATCTGCTCGCCCAATTGGACCAGTATCCCGGTTTGCCCGACACCAGCAACAAGCTTAGGCGCCTATATGAGCTGATCACCAATCTTCGCACCTATCTGGTCCAGAACAAGACTTCGATTGTCAACTACTGCCAGCGAT
>NZ_LMCW01000062.1:0-2314 GCF_001424945.1 Rhizobium sp. Root1203 | reverse complement strand
CATCGGGTCCTGCAGGTTCGAGCCGCCGTCGCCGACGGCCGTCTCAAAAATGCAAAGCTCGACCTGGCAGCGTGACCCCCGGCTTTTTCCCGCTCTCGTTCGATCTCGACCTGGACAGCCGGATAGATTTCGGCAAAATCGCTGCCTGAGCAACGGTGCGAAAATGCGCGATGCAAAAATCAGGCGCAAAATCTTAACTTTTTTGGGACTCTTACGAAAGCAGTTTCCCCAAAACGTTTGCGGATTTTCCAACACGCTGCTCTATTGACAATAGTTGAATTTGCTGGCTTTTGTCGCGCAGGTTCCGAGCACCTGCCGCCTGCAGACGCAAGTCACGGTGAAGCCCGGTATATCCAGATCGTCCTCACCCTCGAAGCATTTCGTCGGTGGCAATGCAGGCTCCCATCCCACATGAAATACCTCTTTGGAGGAGTGAGTGATGTCTTTGAGACCATCGCCCGAAAACCGTTTTCTGACTGCCTCTCCAGGCAGAATTTTTGCCGCCACCGCATTCCCTATGATCGTAATCATGGTGATGAACGGAATGCTGGGTATTATCGACGCCGCCTTTCTGGGACATTTCGTAGGTCCGCAAGCCATGGCGGCTGTCGGTATGGCCTTCCCGGTCCTGATGTTGACGATCGCGCTTTCGACACTTGTTAGCGGTGGAATGTCAAGCCTGCTGGCTCGCCAGCTTGGCGCCGACGACCGCGATGCCGC
The DNA here is from genome assembly GCF_001424945.1 of Rhizobium sp. Root1203. Taxonomy (GTDB): domain Bacteria; phylum Pseudomonadota; class Alphaproteobacteria; order Rhizobiales; family Rhizobiaceae; genus Rhizobium. Next base: position 1,594 of record NZ_LMCW01000062.1, on the reverse strand, counting down.
CAATGCGACCTTCGCCGGTGCTCATGGAATTGCGCTGACGATCGCGTCACTGCTGATCGTCATCTTCTGTGCGTGCGGGTGGGGTTTCGCCCTACGCATTGCGGGCTCCGATGGTCCGGTTGCCGAAATGGTGTGGGTCTTCCTGGCAATTACCGTATTCGGAACTCCGATACAATTCCTGCTGGGTGTTCATGCCGATGCCTGGAGGAACGAAGGGGGGGCGGGATTGATGGCGCTCATATCGCTTGGGGTCACGCTCATCAACATTCTGCTGAACTACATCCTAGTTGCGGTGCTGGAGCTCGGTGTTGCGGGTTCGGCCACGGGCACGGTTCTGGCACAGGCGCTGGGACTGGTGCTTCTGGCCGGGCTGCGTCCGCTCCTTGGGGGCATGATGCCGCTCAACAGCCTGTGGCGGAACCGCTGGACCGGCAGTTGGAGGCGTATTGTTGCGCTGGGCGCACCCGTCAGTCTGGGTTTTATCGGAATGGCGCTTTCAGCCGCCAGCGTGGTGCTTGCCCTCCGTCTTACAGGCGGCACCGATTACGAAAGGACCATTGCCGCCTACGGGATCGTGACACGCATTTTCGGTTTTGCCTTCCTACCAATCATGGCGATCGCGATGGCGATGCAGAGCATCGTCGGCAACAATGTCGGTGCGCGTCTCTTCACTCGCTCGGACGCGGTCCTGCGGATCGCTGCGGCAACGGCATTGCTCTACTGTCTTGCAGTCGAGGTTTTGTTGCTGAGCAGAGGCACAGTCGCCGGAGCAGCCTTTGTCGCTGATCCGGATGTGATCGGCAAGGTCGGCCGAATACTTAGTCCGATGGCTTCGGTCTATTTTTTTTCTGGACCAATTCTCGTGCTTGGGCTTTATTTTCAGGCCATCGGCCAATCCGCCCGCGCCGCTCTTTTAACCATGATCAAGCCTTTTATACTCTTGCCTGTCCTCGTTACAGTGACTGCGACAATGTTGGGCGCGGATGCGATTTGGTTCGCCTATCCGTTGGCCGATGGTGTGGCCGCAATCATCGCAACTCTTGTGCTTGCCGCCGCCGTGAGGGCGCAAGGAGACGCCGGTATCGGGCTCAAGGCCTTGGAGAACCTGTCATGACAGTTAGAACCATTGCCGAAGCCAAGGCGCACGCAAAGTCTCTGAGGAACGCACTTGCCGCAGACGGTACAGTGCTAGGCCAGGCCCAAGCGCTGGAGCTCGTCGCCCGACAGAACGGTGCGCGCGACTGGAACACCTTGTCTGCCAGACTGGCCAATGCTGATTCCCCTCGCAGCATCTGCGAACCTTTTCCTGGACGGCTTGCTGGGTGACGAGCGGCGTATGACAGGTTGGATGCGCGCTGAGGCGGCCGGTGATCCCGGCCCGTGGCGGCAACAAGCCATTCTGGGTCGCGGGCGTTGGGACGCGGACGCGCTTCGCGACATCGTGCGAGAGTAGGTTGTAGAAAACCTCGCCACCGATGATGGGGAGCGGGAAAAACGTGGGGGTAAGAATCTTCGGATAGTCGAGAGCTTTTTGGAAAGGGCACTCGTTGTCAGCGCAATTGAAGATGAACATCTGGGTCGAGCTTGTTGGCGT
>NZ_LMCW01000061.1 GCF_001424945.1 Rhizobium sp. Root1203 | reverse complement strand
AATGGCTCCGCACCGCAACCCGCCGCTACCGCCCCGAATACAGCAACCCAAAACCGCTGGAGCGAACTCAAAACTGGATAAAACTTGGGGGCAACGTCATGGCTACTATCTCCGCACGGAAAAGTGACTTCTTCTCAATGAGTTGGGCGATCTCCGCCGGAGTTCCGTTGGCTATCCGTCGTGCTCGAAGGCGGCTAGGAAAATTGGCTGGGGACCCCGTTTGGTATCTAGGGACATCCTTGTTTAACCGTGGCTTATTCTGCGGCCACTTTCCGGCCTTCCCACTCCTGTGGCGTCAGCGTCTTGACGTCGAACTGGTCGCGCGTACGGGTGTAGGTGTGGCCACCCATGCGGCCGACGGCGTCCATCATTTGCTGGTCGATGTGCAGATTTGACGCATTAATCGCGTCGCTGCGGACGAAGACGCCGACGACCTCGCCGAGGATGATCTCACGGGCGGGGCCGACTTGCAGAGTGGTGTGGCGGCGGCATTCCAAGGCTGCCGGCGCCGCAAGGATTCGCGGGCTGCGGACCATCTGTCCGGGCACGGTAGCGAGGCCCGCCTCCTCGATCTCATCAACCTCGGGGCCGAATTTGATGGCGCAGACCTCCATCTGGTCGACGAGGGCATTATCGCAGATGTGGACTGTGAACTCGCCAGTCTCCCGGATGTTGCGGGCGGTATCCTTGAAGCGCATGTCGGCGTAGTTCTCGACGCCGATGGCGACGATGGCCGGATCGTGGGTGAGCACATTGAAAAAGCTGAAGGGGCCGGCGTTCGGCTGGCCGTCCTTGTTGACGGTCGTCACCAGCGCGATCGGCCGCGGGATCACGGTGCCGATCAGGATCTTGTAGCGCTCGCGCTCGTTGAGGCTGGAAAAGTCGAAATGGGTATGATCGTACATATCAGGCCTCGGCTGCGATGCGGTGGGTTTCAAGCGGGGTATGGCGGGAAAGGTTCTCGAAGCCATCCTTGGTGACGACATACATGTCGCCGACATTGCACCCGGCCGACAACGGTTCCAGCCATTGGGTATGGAGCACGAAGACCATCCCCTCCTCCATCCGGTCGTAATTGTGCGAGGAGATGTTGAAGCTGTTCTGACCACCCGCCATGCCGACGGAATGGCCAAGATTGGGGTTATGCGGCCCGTGGGTTGCCGGGTAGACGTGCATGAGTTTGCGACCCTGCGCCTCCCAGTCGATGTTCTTCACATATTGGCGCGGGATGAGGCGGGCGCTGCCGTCGTCCAACGGCGCCCAGTTGTATGGCATAGTCCTCGCCTCGAGCGAAGCCAGCATGCCGCGCTCGATCATCGGCTCAAAGGCTGCGTTGTTGACGTCACGCATCAGGGCACCGGGGCGGATCAGCTTTTCGGCCCGCTTGACGCCCTCAGTGCAGGCATCAAGCACCTCTTCCTGCCGTTTGGTGATCTCGCCGACCGCGATCATGCGCGCGGTCTGGGCGGTGTAGCCGCGATAGGTCACGTTGGAGACATATAGATTGATCAGGTCGCCCGGCCGTACGACGTGGCCGTAGGGTTTGCCGCAATGGGTGCCGAACTCGTTGATGCCAATCTGGTAACCATCGCCGGTCTCGCCGCCATAAGTGAGCTGCGCCTGCGTGAAGGCGGCGTAAATCTCATGGTCGGTCACACCGGGCTTGGCGACATGACAGGCCGCCTGCGTGGCGATGCTGATGAGCTGGGCTGCGGCGCGGAACATGGTGATCTCGCGCGGCGAGCGGACCTTCTGCATCCGGTCGAGAATGGCGTTGTCGGCGACGAATTTGGTCTTCGGCATCAATTCATCGAGCGCCGCCCAGAAGGTCAGCGACGTCCGATCGCCGATGCGGCCGATCTGGGCCTTGGCGAGCCCCATGCCCGCCAGGAGTTCGGCACATTTCTCCGCCGTCTTAACGACGCTGTCGCCCGGACGGTCGGCATATTCGCGGCCGATCGGGCCGATCTGCCAGATGTCCTCGACCAGAACCGGCTCGCCGCCGGGTGGCAGTAGCACCGACTGGGTGAAGAAGGACAGAAGCGTCAACGGCTTGTCGCTGTCGGTCGGGATAATCAGCACACCCTCGCGCATCCAGTCGCAGATATAGCGCAGATAGTGATTTGAGGTATGGAACCAGCCGACGCCCCCAGTGTGGACGATCAGCGCATCGTGCCCGGCTTCCACAGCGTGACGGCGGATGCGGCGCAGGCGATCCTCGAACTCCTCGACCGGCAGCGGCAGAGGTGCATCGAAATCGAAGTCCGGCTGGAAATCGGCGAGCAGTGAACCGACGCGATAGGAGCCTGACTTGGTTGCGCTAGGGGTCATGGGTGTTTCCTTCCAGATTATTATTGGAGTTTGATCAGGCCTGCCGCGGCGCGAGAACGCGCCTTGCGACGAGCATGACGATCAGGGTGAGGCCGATGAGGATGCCCGAGATCGCGGCGACGCGAACGTCGAGTGACTCCTCGATCAGCGCGAACATCCGGAGCGGCAGGACCGTGGTCTCGGCATCCGCAAGGAAAAGCGAGATCGAGACATTGTCCAGCGACTGGATGAAGACGAGAAACGCGCCGGCGAGAATGCCCGGCATCAGCAGCGGCAGCGTCACACGGCGAAGCGTGGTGAACCAGGATGCGCCCATGACGGTCGATGCTTCCGCGAGCGAAGGATTGAGTCCTTGCGTGTTGGTTTCCACGCGGAACTGAGCCGGTTTTTCCACCGAGAAGTGAGCCACCTCTAAGTATGGTTTTCTGATCAGGGTTTGGTCAAGGGATTGGCTTTT
>NZ_LMCW01000060.1 GCF_001424945.1 Rhizobium sp. Root1203 | reverse complement strand
CCCCCGTCGCTCACCGCGTTGGGGGGAAGGTTCACATGGCTCAATTCTCAATGGAAATTATGCGCCCAACCGGCTCAGTTCTGCGTGGAAACCAACACCCTGTCGGTCGACAGCGGTGGGATCGTGGCTGGTCCAAAAGAGCTCGACGAGTTCCCGGTAGGAGACCACCGATGGATCGAAATCGATCTGAACGACCTCTATGCGGCCGGGTGCCGTGGAGCCGTCGGTTCCGGTCGCGTGACCGACGCGTGCGTCAACGACGCCCTCGACGGCCCGGAAAAACGCCTCGGAACCCCAAAAACATCCCGCTCCAAAAGTTGCTTGTTCCAAATGCAAGGGTAACTCCCATGTTGCGCGGGGCCAACGGCGTTTCCAGCGCCGCCACCGCCGCATTTCGCTAGTTGTCGCTGACGACCCATTCATCGCAGCCCTCTTGAGCAATTCAGGCTTGATCGACTGCGACAGTCGCCAGAGCGGGACAGTTCCACTCGAGGAACTATCAATCGGATCATTTTCCCATCAGAGCGAATATCTCTCCCTCGCGGACAGCCAGTGAGCGCAGGAGCCTGGTCTGAGCGACCACACGCCTTCGTCAGGCTAGAAATCGTGAAAGCGAATTTACGGTCTGTTTCGTCCAGCATGGTGCCCTTCTCTGAACTTCGCCCTGTCTATAGGATGTGTAGTCGTTGGCGAAGAACGGATTTTTTTGGAATGTAGCGGTTGCGGAGACGTTCGTTCCAAAGGTGAAGGAACTCTGAGTTTCTTGGTTCTTCTCCAGGTCGAAACACATTGCGGCCAGCGCGCATGCTGAAATCGACACAGATCCGTACAATCGGGCATCAGGAACGTCGATGTCATTTTTCAGGATATCTGAGCGCCGGGGTCGATTTCGACAACAGCGAAGGCACAGGGTGCACCCAATCCGCCGCACGGATAGTGTCTGTCACCCGACTTGACGTATCTGGAACCGGAAGAGAAGCTGTCCTTCAACTCCATACTGGAAGGTGGGTGCGGAACTGTTTGACCCGGGCTTTGCTCTCTTCCCGGGTGTCGCGTGACGCTAGCGATCTTTGAAGGCTCCCGCCAGCGAGCGATGCGGGCGTGGTTGCGAGCAGCGATTTTGCAACCGAAATGCAACGTGCGGTTAACTTGAAACCCCTAAGACGACATTCGGTATCGTTCGGGTGCCCGAAAAATGAAAAAACCTAATTGCCAAATTGACCTAATAGGTGTATTCAATCATGACCGAGAAGAAGGTTGCTCACTACCCGCTGGAAGATGTCTTCGCCTGTATCGATGAGGATGATGTTCGCGCCACGTATACTGCATACGATGGAGCCGACGATTTGGGGATCGAAACACTCGATGAAATGTGCGAAGTCATCAGAAAACTGACCAGCGGTGATCTACACAAGTCCATGACCACACACGCAGACGACACAATATGGCAAGATGTCTACCGACCTTTTATCGACGCTACCACGCAAGCCTATATCAAGCTGACCATAACCAACGGACTTTTGATAGTGTCCTTTAAGGAGAAGTGATCATGAAGTGCCCAATATGCGGTGGTGCGGATTTGTCTCATGAAACGCGGGACATTCCGTACACTTACAAGTCCAAGACCACTGTGATCAGAGATGTTGAAGGTGACTTCTGCCCGGCATGTGATGAAGTCGTTCTTGACAGATTGAACGGCGACCGCGTTGCCGCGGACATGCGAGCATTCAAGCGTCAGGTGAACGAAGAAAGCGGCGTGGATCCTGCCTTCATAGCCAAAGTGCGGAAGAAACTCGATCTTGATCAGAAGGAAGCCGGACGCGTGTTCGGTGGAGGGGATAACGCATTCTCGCGCTATGAGCGTGGGCGCGCGAAACCTCCAGTCTCTCTGGTTAAACTGCTTTCAATTCTCGACAGGCATCCGGAATTGATCTCCGAGGTGAAAGAAGAGCGTACTAGAGCTGCTTGAGGAGTCGCAGCGATTACGACGCTAATTTACCTGTGCTTTGCGCCGTAGCCGTTCTCCATCCTATCACAACATGAAATAGCTTAGCGTCGGGCGGCGTCTTGCCCGCTGGCGCGAAGCATGCCGGCATCCCGTTGCTGAGCGCAATCCGCCCGGAAGGCCCAGTGACTAACTCGGGTAGCTTTCCACTGATTCAGTGATTTTCCGGGTTCGGTGCGAATTTTCTGAATATTCGGCGCGTGTCAGGTGGATGACGGTCACCCGTTAAACGCCTTCAAGCGCAGGATGTGCTGCCGTAACGCGTCACACGCAGGCGCCATCAACGCGGCTGCGTCTTTTCCGACCTCGTATCTATAGGGAATGGTCATAATCCCGCTCATATCGCTTGGAAGCTTCACCTTCTCTTCGCGCGGTTCCATCAAGATCGCGCGCTCGCGTCCAAGCCTGCCCATAAAGAGGCCCAGTTCGAATATCACGTTGTCTCGCGGGCTAGGCCACGGTTTCCCTCGGCTCTCGGTAAGGTCATCGGCGTGCGCAATGGCGACGGCGAAGTCCGAGTCGTCGATCTGGGTCTCGGGGTCCTGGAGGGTGTAGTTTGCGACCTTGAAGACATCATCGGTCCACAGCGTCGCAATGATTTGATCTGTGTCGTGCTGGAATGCGTTTCGAACCATCCCGCCCACATGCCGAGCTTCCGCAGACGAGATGATGAAGACACGTATCTTCTCCCGTGAGCGTCCGGCGAACGGATTTTGCTGAACGAGCCAGTTGAGCGATGTTCTGGCATTAGAACCAGCATTAGTGCTGGGATTAATTCCAGGTCTGAG
>NZ_LMCW01000059.1 GCF_001424945.1 Rhizobium sp. Root1203 | reverse complement strand
CAAAGCGAGCCGGCAACAACGCCTCCGGCACAACATGGGATGTCGCGTTCCAGCCCTCAAGAACAGCATCTCGCTCGGCTGGTGTCAGAAGTTCGATCGCGCCGATCGGTTGCCTCGGATCGGCCGCCACCGCCTCCAGAACTCGGACAAGCCGGTCCGCAAGGCGTTCGATCACTATTTTATCATAGGCATCCGGCCGGTAACCAAAACAGAGCTCGACGCGCTCACCTGGGGTGACAACAAGGCTCAAAGTATAATGGGTCGTGTTGCCGCCGTTCTCGCCGATCAGAGAGATACGCAACCCGCCGCGCTTGTCATCGCGGTTGTCGACGGTCGGATAGTTCTCAAAGATCAACATCGTTTCGAACAATCGTCTCATGCCGGTTACACGCTGAATGTCACTCAGCGCTATATGATGGTGCGGCATCAATTCTGACTGTTCGTGCTGCAAGCGTTGCAGAAGTTCCGCGAAGGTCTCTCTTGGGCGCAATGTGATACGGAGAGGGAGCGCGTTGATAAAAAAGCCGACCATATTCTCAATGTTCGGAATATCTGGTGACCGACCAGAAACATTGATGCCGAAGACAACATCATATTCCCCCAACATGTGATGAAGGAGGAGAGCCCAAGTTGCTTGGAAGATTGTGTTGACGGTCACGCCCTGTTGGCGAGCCCTGGCTGTAATGAGGCTACTCGTCTCCTTTGAAACTTGGAGCATATGGGTGTGTGCCGGAATTGGCCTCGCCGATAGTAAGGGTGCCAACTGGGACGGCTCGTTCAAGTCGGCTAACGCCGAACTCCAAGCGTCCTCGGCCGCCGCTTTGTCCTGTTTCTTCATCCAGGCCAAAAAATCACGATAGTGGGTCGCGGGCGGTAAAATCGTAGGATCGCCGTTCGATGCGTAAAGGACAGCGAGCTCTTTAAGAAAGACCTGCATCGACCAGCCGTCCAAAACAATGTGATGTCTTGTAAAGATCAAGATGTGACGTGCGTCATCACAATGGACTAGGCTAAAACGGAGTAGCGGGGGTTTGGCCAGATCGAACGGTAACCTGAAGTCCTCCAGCACGGCCCGCTCTAAAGCAGCTTGACGATCAAGCTCGCTTAAGGCGCGCAAATCAACAGTCCTCCACGGAATCACAGTCTCTCGCGGGATAATCTGGACGGGTTCGCCCAAGCTGGTGAGGAAGCCCGCGCGGAGATTGCGATGCCTGATTAGCAGTTCCTCAATTGATAACTTTAGGACTTCGGCATTCAGTGTGCCAGAGAGTTCCAGAACGTCCTGATTGATGTAGGGGTCGAAGGTACCGTCGTCGTAAAGCGCATGGAACAACAAGCCATGCTGTAGAGGCGACAGCGGAAGGACTTCTTCAATGAGCCGGGTCAAAGCTTGCTTCCAATCGATCAATGTCAGCTTGGGTGAGATTTACTAAGCTAGAGATGTTGGAGGGCTGCGCGAAGTGGTCGCGTTGCGAACAAACGAGCAGCGCATTGAGAGCTTGAAACCAGGTCGCGGCTAAATCTCTTACTTGCCGCTCGGTCAGAATTTGCGTCGCCCACGTCCAGCGTGCCTCCAATTCGAGGCCATGCGGACGTTCAAGCGCAATCGCGTTAATTTCGATAGGATATGCGATGGGCATGGACGAATCATTCCCGTCGCCGATGAGCGCCACCTCTGAAGCTACGCTCCAGTCGAGCCCATCAGGGACGGAAAATCTACCTAGATAGTTGAAAAGGATTTGCGGTGACGGGCGCGACCGAAGGGCCAAGGCTGTCTCTGGATTGAGATATCTAAGCAACCCATAGCCCAGCCCGTGATCTGGCAACCTGCGAAGTTGTTGGCTTACAATCTCAACGGCATACCGCAACGCGACGCCACCTGATAACGCATCCTCAATATTCAGGAAAGCCAGGTCGAACCGCACCGGGAACTGCGTCGTAAACCAGCCGATCGTTCTCGAAAGATCCAGACCGTCGCCAATCGACTCTCTGCCATGTCCCTCAAGCTCAAGGAATGCTGCGGATACATTTTGCCCACTTCTTCGTCGCCAGTCGACGACCGCAAGCGAGAATGCGGTCAAAAGGAGGTCGTTTACTTCTGCCTGAAACTTCCGCGGAAGCTGGGTGAGAAGCGGCTCCGCAACGGATGGACTCAAGGTCAAGGTAAAGGTTTGAGCCGTTTCCGGAGTGTCCACTGCAGGGTGTAGCGCCCGCTTCGAAACTAGAGCGCCTTCATCGCGCGACTGGTCAAGCCAAAGAGGTAGTTCTTGGACGCGTGCGCTAGCCATTGCTTCCGTGGCCAGATGATGTGACCAACTTCTAAAAGAAGTGGCGACGGCGTCGAGTTTGAGTGGGCGGTCCTTTTGCGCTCCGGTTACGGCGGCCTGGAGATCAGGAAGGAGAATGCGCCACGAGACACCATCCGCGACAAGATGGTTGAGGACGAGCATCAATCTCCCGGGCCGATGGTCTCCCGCATCAAACCACACAGCCTGCAACATTATGCCACTTGCAGGATCCAATTTCGCAACCGCGATCTTCTTCCAAGACGCTAGCAGTTCCGGGCTCACGCCCGCATTGTCGTTCGTGATTCGGACCGCGGTGAGAAGGCGCGATGGATCGATTGATTGTGCTTCGGGCGTTATCTCGAGTTCGATATCGCCGCGCATTGCATTCACCCTTAGCCTCAGGGCGTCATGATGAGTTAGCAACTGTTTCAATCCGGCGAGGAGATGCCTTTCTTGAAGGCCAGCCGGCGTCTGCACAACGATTGCCTGATTGTGTTGCTTGAAGGGTCCCCCAAGTTCCTTCATCCTCGCTATAATTGGAGTAGGCGGTACGGTTCCGATTGCCTCAGCATCCCGGCCGATGGTCTCAACTTTTCCGACAGGTGCGGCAAGTTCCGATAGCTGCCTTACGGTTTGCCGCTGAAAAACATCGCGCGGACTGATCTTCAATCCAGCCTTGCGCGCTCTGCTTACAAGCTGGATCGACATGATGCTGTCACCACCGAGTTCGAAGAAGTTGTCGTCGATGCCGACCTTGTCGACGCCGAGCAGTTCGACGAACAGGCCGGCGATGATCTCCTCCTGCGGGGTTCGCGGCTGGCGGCTGGACTGC
>NZ_LMCW01000058.1 GCF_001424945.1 Rhizobium sp. Root1203 | reverse complement strand
CCATTCCGCCTGTTCTCCGTTTGCCTTTTCCGCGCCCGGCGGCTCAATGTGGTGTGATCGGGCACGGCGAGATCCAATCCCATCAGCTTCAGCACAGATGCCAGCAAGCCCTCGGTCTGGCGTAATCGCAGGCCGAACACCAGACCAAGCGTCAGGGCGGTCTCGATAGCCAGATCGGAATAGCGTGGCTGGCCACCGCGTGTTGTCCGCTTCGGCGCCGGCCAGGACGACAGCGCTTCTGGTGTTATCCAAAGCGCCAGGCTGCCACGGCGGCGCAGGCCAGCCTCATATTCCGGCCAGTTCGTCACCCTGAACTTCATCTTGCCGATACGATGACGGCGGGCGGCATTGTGTTTGAAAGGCATCGGGGAAGAGACCAGTTATCGCATTCGCCAACTACCTAAGACCACGCAGGCCAGCCTCATATTCCGGCCAGTTCGTCACCCTGAACTTCATCTTGCCGATACGATGACGGCGGGCGGCATTGTGTTTGAAAGGCATCGGGGACGAGACCAGTTATCGCGTTCGCCAACTACCTAAGACCACCCGATTAATGATCCACGCAACAACGTCCATCCAAAGGGCATTTAATATTGTCTTGATTAATCCTGTGTTGACCATCTCTGGCGAAATTCATGCTCCCATGTGTTGTGGGGTTTATGATTCTGAATGCCATTGCCGAGACGCTTGAGCACCGAACGGAAGACGATCGCGTAGCGCCCGGGGAAATGGATTTCCATGCTTGGTGATGCCGACCTTGCGATTTCTATGGCTCGCCGGCCGTTAAAGACCGTATCAGGGCGACGCTATGCAACAAATCAGGTCGGATAACGCATCAGACTCTTCCAAGTCGCGAGCCTGGTCTCCAGAAATCTGGCTGTGGTCGCCGGCGGAGGGCAAGTGGACCCCCGATGCCGGGGTGCCGAGCAAAAGCGTCCAGTTGTCGTTGACCAGTGAGGAGGTGCCACAGCGCCAACGCTACGACGGTTGGACAAATATCGCGTTCTATGATTTTGAGCCGGATGCGCCTAACGATACGCAACGCTTGGATTTTAAGGCCGACACGATCGGCACGGTGACACCGACAGGCACGTTGTTCCGCTACCGCTCAGAGGCCATTTCGGGCAGCCGGCCGCCATCGAGTGCGCTGTCGAGCGCGCATGACGACATCGCTATCGGTTTGACGTTAGCAGGCGAGCGCCAGCATGCGACGTCGACCGGTGCGGCCTTGTCCGCCGGCCCCAATGATTTTTTCGTTTACGATCCGACGAAACCCTCGCGTGTGGCTTGGCGTGCCAACCATATGGCCATTGCCCTGACCTTACGGCGGAACGCGCTGGTGGAAGCCTTCAATGGCGACGTGCCGGCGGAAGAGCGGATTGTCGAAGCGCTGCATAAGTCACGATTGGCACCCTTCCTCATAGCTCAATTGCGATTGCTGGCCGAATATATCGAGCAGATGTCGTCAATGGAAAAAGGCATGGTGTTTGGCAGTGTTGCCGACCTTACTCTGGGGGCGTTGCGTTCCGTCTATCAGCAACATGGCCCCGCCGATGCGCCAATGGCGCGCCGTGCCATGTTGGTGGCGGCGACCCGTTATATCGACGCGCATCTGAACGACCTGACGCTGGACGCTGACGCCGTGGCGCGTGGTATTCATTGCTCGCGCGCTACGCTCTACCGTTGTTTCGCCGATCGCGACCTCACTGTGGCAGGTGCTATCCGCATGGCGCGGCTGGAGCGCATGGGCAAACTTTTGCAGACCGCGCCGAGCAGGACGCCGATTGCCACCCTGGCGCTGAGCAATGGCTTCGTCGATCTACGAACCTTCAATCGCCAGTTTGCCAAGCGCTTCGGCATGACACCCGGCGAGTTTCGCCGTAGCCCGCTGCGCCACGTCAGGTCGGCCCTGGCGGATTCGGATTCAGATTGATACGCGCTGCCCTCAATTGATACGCGGCTGCACTGCCGCAAATGACGTGGCGGAAGGAACATCCTACCGTTGCCATTAACGGAGGATGCCATGTCTAAGAATACAGACTACATCAACAGCCTCGACTATGATTTGGACAGACTGCTGGCGCTGGATTTGCAGCCAACATCCCAGCCCAAGTTTCCCAACCGCGAACGTGCTTCCGGCTCGGTTATCATCTGCAGCAAGCGTGAGATCAATCTCGACCAGAAGATCGAGTCGAACGCGCTGTTAAACCCCGCGGCCGGGGTGATATTTCCTGGCGCCGTAATCAAACAGGACCAGACCCTGGCGGAAGGACGCCCTACGCCATATCGTCTTGCCCGGGCACCCCTGACCCTGCGGGTGGAATTACCTGGCCTAGAAGAGCGAAGCGAACTCCGGGTCGAAATGCCGGACTACACATCCGTGTCGATCGCCATCGAGAAGACCGTCAACACCTGGCTGAAGGACACCGGCGGCTACTTTCCGCCGATGCGCGCCTTCTCAAGCTCTCATAAATCATACACCCAGGAACAGATCGGCATATCGCTGGGTTTCGGCGCCCAATGGGGCAAGAACAGTGCTACCGCCAATCTGAAGTCGTCTTCGAACGACAGCGAGACGATCGTCTACCGGGTATTCCGCCAGATCTACTACACGGTGGTCGCGCAGGATCCGCAGGAAGCCGGCGATGTCTTCGATGCCAGTGTGACCCTGTCAAAAAACAATATGCCCAACACCGAGCCGCCCGGCTATGTGCGCAGCGTCGACTACGGCAGGATCATGATCGTTCAGATGCGGACAAGCGAGCATGTGAGCGAGCATGATGCCGAAGCCGCGCTTGATATTTCGACCGGCGGTGTCGAGGTGAGTGCCGAAACCAAGGCCAAATATGAAAGCATCGCCAATGTCTCCTCATTTCAGGCGATCGTGCTTGGCGCCGGCGAGGGCTCTACACCTCTGCTGGTGGGCGAGCTCGACAAGATCCGGGAAGTCATCGAGAAGGGTATTGTCTTGTCCAAGGACAATCTCGGCTATCCGATTTCGTATGTCGTGGCGGACCTCAAATCGGCGAAGGTGTCAGAGATCAGAAATACCACCAGATATGTCGAAGTCGACCGCAAGGTCCTTTCGGATCGGCTGATCACCGTTTGCCATCGCGGCGGTTACGCGGCCAAATTCGATGTCACTTGGAACGAAGTGGATGAGGCCGCGAGCACTGACGACAAGACCGTTTTTGCCTCGAGAAGTTGGACTTCGCACGGCAAGACGAACCCCTATGATTGCACCTTGCCGCCATTTCCAGGCGACGCCCGGGACTTCATGGTGAAGGCCACGAACGACACATGGATAGCTTGGGACAAGCATCACACGGCGTTCAAATCCTATCCGACCCTCGACCGCGACAGGATTGTCACGATCCGCGGCACGACGATGAACATGACCATCGAGGACTGACGACCCGGTGATTGCCGCCGGTCTCATCACATCATCAAGCCAGCCGGAGATTCCGCGCTGACTCGTTTCGCGAGCAGTGCATTTCTCATCAAGGAGATCATCCATGTCATCCATCCATCCCCATAAATCATTCACGATCCTGGCGCTGGGCATGCTGCTTGCCGTCGCCGGCCAAGCTCACGCCACCAATTTGAAATATGACGCGAACTGCACAAAGGAGCACCGCACCTCGACGAACGAGGCATTTGCCAGAATTACGCCGATCGCCAAAAAAGCCGCGAATGCAGTTGACGGCATGACTGTGGAAAAAACGTCGCCACTTTACGAGACCTGGTTCGGCAAGGGCAACCCGACCCGGTTGACGAGAGTGCAAAGCACAATCGACGGCGTGCGCGATCTTCTACAAAGCAAGGAAACCTTCACCGTCGAATGCGTACCACAACGCTGTGACCACGGCACTTTTGCCCTGACAACCCACGGCAGGGACTATATCGGGCTGTGCGCCGCATTCTTCAAAGCACCGTTGACCGGCGAAGATTCGCGTGCCGGGACCCTACTGCACGAACTGACGCATGTGGTAGCCGGCACTCAGGACTATACTTATGGCCGGACGAATGCACAGAAACGGGCTGCCGGCAATCCCAATGAAGCCATCGACAATGCCGACAACTATGAGTTCTTCATGGAAGACTTGTCGGCAAAGTAGATTTGCACGACGTGCGAAAGGCGAAAGGACAGGTGCATGCCTGTCCCTTTGTCTTCCATCCGATATAGATTACACATGGTTGACGTTGTTGCGTGGATCATTAATCGGGTGGTCTTAGGTAGTTGGCGAATGCGATAACTGGTCTCTTCCCCGATGCCTTTCAAACACAATGCCGCCCGCCGTCATCGTATCGGCAAGATGAAGTTCAGGGTGACGAACTGGCCGGAATAT
>NZ_LMCW01000057.1 GCF_001424945.1 Rhizobium sp. Root1203 | reverse complement strand
CGTTCGTCCATACTCAACTGCACAAAAGAGCGGGCCATTCCATCCTCCTGAAATCATGGCCAATATTGTCTCTGTTGCATTTGAAAATGGAATCCACCCCCGCTACACGAAAAGATCGTGTAATCTATCTTATGGAACTGATTGCCATCGAGATTGATTTTCGTAGCGGCGGACTGATTGCAGAAGAATGTCGCGTCCAGCTAGCCCCTACCGCGGCCCGGGGGCATGTCGCAAAAGGGACACCTTAGACATCTACGGCCCGAAATCACGATGCCTTCATCGTTCTCTCGCCTCTCGCAGCAGTAAGTTCTTTGAGAGACCCCCCGCAAGAACTGGTCCGTTTTTCCAAAGATTCAGATCATCGGCTTTCACTTCGTCGCCAGCATCGACAGAGCGACGGCGATGAACTGAACATCTCGCAAAATGTCGTTGCGGCCAGCAGTTGCTGGCCGCAATGAAATATCACTAAGATCGCGTGGCCGTGTTTCTTCGGCCACGGGTGGTCAACATCATTCCTCGAGGTCGCGCCCGACCGTTTCTGGCATCATCCGCATGGTAATAAGAGCCACCAGACAAAGTACGCAGTAGTAACCGGTGAAAAGGAACGGCGAAGCGTAGGCAGTTGCGAAGGTTTTCATATAAGGAGCTGTTGCCCCGAACAGCACAGCCCCGAACGAAGACGGGATGCTCATGACCGTCGGTCGCACGTGGTTCGGGATCTGCTCGTTGACAAATGCGATCTCGGTTGATGCTACAGCAGCGTGCATCGCCAACGCGATCGTCATAGGCAGGGCAATCTGAAGCAGAGATGGGCCGAGCATCAGCTGCAGTGGAAACGCAGCTACCAGCAACCCTGTGAAGCCAATCGTGTAGTTAAACTTGCGCCCTCGGCGGTCGGACACGCGCGCCCAACCGACAACCGCGACCATGTACACCAGTTGCGCGATGAAGGCCGCCCAGAAGGCATCACGCGGGTTCGCGCCGAGTGACGAAATCGCATACTCACTAAACCCGACCTGGAAGGTGTATGCGGTGGTCGAGACGGCGGACCAGATGAGGAGGAGCATCACCACGGTTTTCCGATACTTCCAGACTGTCGGCCAGTAAGCGACCTTCGCCTGCCCGGCAGCCTCCTTCTTCGTAAAAGCGGCCGATTCTCTGATACCTCGGCGCAAGAGAAGGATGAACAGACCGTAGACTGCACCAATAACGAAGGGGATACGCCAGCCCCACTGCTGCATTGCATCGTTATCCAGAAGCGACGTCAGGATCACGCCGAAGATCGTGGCCTGCATGACGCCAAGGTTCATTCCGATGGCGTAGGCGCATGTTTGGGTCGCACGGTGGCGGCGATCTGCAACCTCAGCAATGTATGTGAACGCCGAGATGCTTTCCATCCCGTGTGCGAGCCCCTGAAACAGGCGTGCGGTGACCAGAACCGCAACCGCAAGCAAGCCAATGTCCTGATACGTGGGGGTCAGCGCGATCGCTAGCGAGCCGATCGCAGCAATCGCCAACGACACCAGCATGATCGGCTTACGTCCAAACTTGTCGGCAAGATGTCCGGCGAGCATCGCGCCGATGGGCCTCATGACGAAACCAAGGGCAAAGACCAACAGAGTATTGAGAGTGGCAGCTATCGGGTCATCCGCATGGAAAAACTGCTTGGCAAAAAATGGCGAAAAAGTCGCGAACATCACGTAGTCGTAGTACTCGAACGATACGCCGAGTACGGCTCGGACGACCATTGAGAACCGAGACTTCGTCGACAGCTCGATGTTTTGTTCGACTTCACGTGTTGCAGGACGCAAACCGCTCCGGAGATCCCCATACGCGGTTTGTTTCAAATCAGTCATCATTCCTCCTCCTTTCACCGCAGCGGCGAAAGCCAAGCGCTAAAATCGAGCGGAACCTAACAGGCGGCGTCAGCGTGGACCATAACACGCTGAATTAGCTATAACTGTAAGCTATAAGCCTCTTCACCCGCGGTTGTCCGGGGGCCTTCAGCGCAATAACTTGAAGAAGAACGTTGTCTCTGAACCCCGTCCCTTCGAGCTGAGTCTTGTTCGGCGTTCATCGCGAAAGGCATTCCGCTGCGCCTGTTCCAAGCATGTACGCAGATATACAGCGTCGAAGGCCTCTCCCGCCTCAACAAAGAAACACCAAATTGGAATACTCCATGAGCCTGAAACAGCAGTTCGAAGATAAAGCTATCGTCATCACAGGTGCAGCCCGCGGGATTGGATTGGAGACAGCGCGTATCGCGCTGGAACGCGGCGGCCGCGTCGCGATCGTCGATCTGAAGGAAGAAGGACTCCAGCGCGCAATCGAATCGCTGGGCGATCTTGGGAGGAACGCGATAACGGTGGTTTGCGATGTCGCGAGCCCACAAGCGATTAATAGCGCAACCGACGAGATCATGGATCGGTTCGGCCGGATTGATGTCCTCGTAAACAATGCGGCCGTCAACAGTTACGTCCGGCCTGAAGACATCACCGAGGAAACATGGCACCGTGAGCTGAACGTATGCTTGGGCGGCACATTCTTCTTCGCGCAAGCCGTCGGGAAAGCCTCGATGATTCCCAACCGCAAAGGGGCAATCGTTAACGTAGGCTCGGGAGCTTCGCTTGCAGGTCTTCCCCGTTGTGCTTCCTACGTTGCTGCGAAGCATGGGGTAGTAGGGATAACCCGGGCGCTCGCCGTTGACTGGGGACAGTTCAACATTCGAGTGAACTGCGTTTGTCCCGGCTTCACCTATACCGACCTGTCAAAGGCCATGGCGGAGAAAGACCCGGAAATGATGCGGCAGCGCGAACTGCGTATCCCGCTCAGCCAAGGCGCACAGCCGACGGAAATTGCCGAGACGATCTTGTTTTTCGCATCAGACGCAGCCTTCTCGATCAATGGCGAAGCGATCTCTGTCGACGGAGGAACGCTGGCGATGTCCTCGGGGTTCTCACCGCCGCGGGATCAAATTTAAGCAAAGAAAAGCGGCGGATTCCTCCGCCGCTACCTAACCCCGCGAGCCATCGCCACACAAATCTATTCAATTTAACCTTGGGCCCGATCGACCCGGAGTGTCGAGAAAGTGTGGAAGCCGAAAACGGACGGATGGCGCACAGCTATTCGGAATTTCTGTCGTCCAAGCTCATCATTCTGCTTGCGGACCTAAAAGTACGGGATCGTGTAGCAAACGCCCTAAGCGGCCGGGTCGCTGTCGTCTTCTGCGTGTACCATGGCATAGACATGGTGGCTGACGCAGTCGTCCTCAGCGAGCATGCTCATATTCGAAAGCCGCCTCCATCTTTCGGACTACTAATGGAAGCGCCTGCTGTTCGCGTTGGTGTTCAGGTCACCGAGGCTGAGTTGCCACTCCGTCTTGCGGGCTCGAGCGACCAGTGCGTGGTTGCACTGCGAAAGAGTCGGCGCGGCAGTGAGCCGGCTCCTCAACATAGGCGTTGCTCGAATCAACAGTTTCGTAGAACTGCAGTCCCTGCCCCGTCATAGTGTCAGTTTCCGCCATCGCCAGCATGAACGTCAGCCGGCTGAACCGGTTGGTGCCGTCCGGTTTCGATGCCCGCGGAAAATATCCATGCAAATGGCCTCCCCGCCGATTTATCGGTCTCGCCGGGAACTTCGAGATCGAAAGGTCGCCGTGCTTTAATCAATGTACGGAGAGCTTTTGGCCGCGCCCCCGTCGCGCTGACAAACCGCCGAAAGGCTTTTCTTCTAGCCTTTGCGGGCATTGTAAAACGTGTCTGTGACAAGTGCCAGGAGAAGCAGGGACGCCTTGATTACCATCTGCAGGAAGGATGATATGTTTAAAAGGCTCATCCCGTTGTCGATGGAAGCAAGAAGGATCGCGCCCCCGACAGCACCTATCACTGACCCGATACCTCCCCTCAACGAAATTCCCCCAATGACCGCGGCTGCGATAGCATCGAGTTCCAGATATTGGCCAAGAGCGGGCGTTGATGCCGACAGCCTTGCGGTCATCAATATTCCGCCAATCGCGTAGAAGAAGCCCATCAGCACAAATCCGCCAAGAAGATGCTTCTGGACATCAATGCCGGCGAGCCGCGCTGCTTCCCTGTTTGAGCCTATAAGATAGGCGTTCCTGCCGAAAACCGTTCGCGACATCAGGAACGAAAGGCCCGCCATTATCGCGCCGACCCAGATCGCAGACGTTGGAATACCCTTGTAGCCAGAGAAAATCCAAGCAAGGACCACACAGCAGAGTCCCGCAAAAACGATCTTCACCAACGCGCTTCGTTTGGTTGTAGTCTGACCGCCATCGCTGCGCAGCTCGATCAGTTTCAAGAGAACGATGAGCAAAAATAATACGAGGAGCATTAGTAGCGAGTAGGTCACTGGGACGTATGCGACGTCCACGCCCCATAGATTTTTCGGTTGATCTACGGGCCGTCAAATGAGCTCACCGAAGAGTATCTGACGAGCTCATTGTGAGGCTCTG
>NZ_LMCW01000056.1 GCF_001424945.1 Rhizobium sp. Root1203 | reverse complement strand
AGCAGCGCCGCCGCCCTCGTTCAGTGAGGGGGCTTATACGGCGATCCCCTTTTCCAAGTCAACACACCCAAACAATGTTTTTTCACAATTTTGTAACATACTGATTCATAACACCGATTTTATTCGAGGGCGAACAGGGCCGGAACGGGGCGCCATCAGCTGACTCCGGCAATGCCGTTCGGCTTCCCTCGCCGGGACGTAGAGCCCTGGCAAAACGCACGCCCTGGAGGCCAAGCCGGCCGCAGAGCTCAGTTGATCGTTGTCACGTCTATTCCGCTGCGGCTGCAACAACCGGAAGCTTGCAAGGAGCCGGCTCTCGCCGGCCAGCGTCTGGCTGCCGCGATCGGATTTGCTATGGACCACGCTGACGAAAGGGACCTCTCTACATCTCAGACAAGCAGAACCGCGCTCAGCCGAGCGCGGTTCTGCTTCTTGCATCGGATGCACGATTGCCGGCGGATAGCCCCGCTATCCCTTGAAAGTATAGTTCTCGATGGAACTGCGCTTCATTTCGATCGAGAACCCAGCGCTTTCCGGTGGCATATAGGCTGCGTTCCGGATGATGCAGGGATCGACGAAATGTTCGTGCAGATGATCGACATACTCGATCACACGGCCGTCCTTGGTTCCCGAAACGGCGATGTAGTCGATCATCGACAGGTGCTGGACGTATTCGCACAGCCCCACACCGCCTGCGTGCGGCCAGACAGGCAGGCCGAATTTGGCGGCCACGAGCAGCACGGCAAGAACCTCGTTGAGGCCACCCATGCGGCAGCTGTCGATCTGCACGATATCGATCGCGCCTTCGGCGATGAACTGCTTGAACATGATCCTGTTCTGGCACATCTCGCCGGTCGCAACCTTGACAGGGCCGATCGCCTCACGAATTTTCCGATGGCCCGCCACGTCGTCCGGGCTGGTCGGCTCTTCGATGAAATACGGCTTGGCAAAGGCCAGCTTTTTCACCCAATCTATGGCCTGTCCCACCTCCCAAACCTGATTGGCGTCGATCATCAGGTAGCGATCCGGTCCGATGACCTCGCGTGCAATGGTGAGGCGGCGAATATCGTCTTCAAGATCACGCCCGACCTTCATCTTGACGTGGTTGAAGCCCGCATCGATCGCCTCCTGGCAAAGCCTGCGCAGCTTTTCCTCGGAATAGCCGAGCCATCCGGCCGATGTGGTGTAGCACGCATAGCCGTCCCGCTTCAGCGTGGCGATGCGTTCGGCCTTCCCCGGTTCGGCTCTTTTCAGAATGTCTACCGCCTCATCGCGGGTCAGCACATCGGTCATGTAGCGATAATCGACGATATCGGCGATTTCCTCGGGCGACATCTCGGCGACCATCTGCCAGACCGGCTTGCCGGCGCGTCGAGCCAACATATCCCAGACCGCATTGACCACGGCGCCCGTGGCAAGATGGATGGCACCCTTCTCCGGACCGATCCAGCGCAATTGGCTGTCACTCGTCAGATGCCGCCAGTATCTGCCGGGCGCAGCGAGGATCTCGTCGAGGTCCGTTCCGACAACCAGATGTTCCATCGCGCGGATCGCCATGCAGCAGATGTCGTTGCCGCGGCCAATCGTGAACGTCAGCCCGTGGCCTTCAAGCCCCGGCTCGTCGGTGCCGAGAATGACGTAGGCGGCGGAGTAGTCCGGATCGGGGTTCATCGCGTCCGAACCGTCGAGGCTGAGCGAGGTCGGAAATCGCAGATCGAAAACTTGCATTCTGGTAATGCGGGGCATTGAAACCTCCAGTGCTGGCGGGTGTCCGGGGGTGAACCCGTAGACGCAGGATGTCGACGAATGACGCGGTTCAGATGTCGGCTATGGCAGTCTGCTTCTGGCAGCCAAGCCGTTCGATACCAAGTTCGACCACATCGCCCGGCTTCAGGTAACGCGGCGGCTTCATGCCCATACCCACGCCCGGTGGCGTACCGGTCGATATGATGTCACCTGGCTGCAGGGACATGAACTGCGAGAGGTAGGATACCAGATAGGCCACGCCGTAGACCATCGTCTTGGAGGAGCCGTCCTGCATGGTTTCGCCGTTGACCTTCAGCCACATGCCGAGGTTTTGGGGATCGCCCGCTTCGTCCTTCGTCACGAGCCAAGGACCTGTCGGGCCGAAAGTGTCGCAGGACTTGCCCTTCGTCCACTGTCCTTGTCTCTCGATCTGGAAGGCGCGCTCCGAGACGTCATGGATGGTGCAATAGCCAGCAACGTAGTCGAGTGCCTCGGCCTCGGTCACATACTTGGCCTTCCGACCGATAACGACGCCGAGTTCGACCTCCCAATCCGTCTTTTCCGAACCGCGCGGAATGACGAGATCATCATTCGGGCCGACAATTGCGGAGGTCGCTTTCATGAAGATGATCGGCTCCGGAGGAACCGTCGCGCCCGTCTCGGCCGCGTGGTCGGAATAGTTGAGGCCGATGCAGATAAATTTGCCTGTACCGGCAACGCAGGGACCCAATCGCGGCGTTCCCGTCACTGCGGGCAGGCTCTCGATATCAAGCCGCGACAGGTCGGCAAGCTTGCCTGGATCGAGAGCGGCACCGGATAGATCCGGGATATTGCCCGAAAGGTCCCGGATGACGCCGTCGGCAGCAAGGATGCCCGGCCGCTCATGGCCGGGCTCGCCGTAACGAAGAAGTTTCATGATATTTTCCTGATGGGCATATTTGAAAGTGTCAGATCGTCCAGCCGCCATCGATGGCGAATGCCTGGCCGGTCGTATAGGTTGCACCGGCCACGTAAACAGCAAGTTCGGCGATCTCTTCCGGAGTACCGATGCGGCCGATGGGCTGGCGGGCGATGAACGCAGCGCGCGCAGCATCGAAGTCTCCTTGCGCGCGCAGCCGGTCCTGCAGCGAAGGGCTTTCGACCGTACCCGGGCAGATCGCGTTGCAGCGAACGCCCCGCGCAACGTAATCTGCCGCCACGGCCTTGGTGAGGCCGATCACCGCGGCCTTGGTCACACCGTAGGCGAAGCGATTGGGAACGCCTTTCACACTGGAGGCGACGGACGCCATGTTGACGATGGAACCGTCGTTTCGCTCCAGCATTCCGGGCAGAACCGCCCGTATCGTGCGGATCATCGCCTTGACGTTCAGATCGAAGGCAAAATCGAGATCCTTGTCCGGCATCTCGAGGATACTGCCGTTGTGAACCACCCCTGCGCAATTGAAGAGCACATCGACGACGCCGATCTCGGCGGCGAGCGCCTTGACCTCATCATCGTCGAGGACATTGAGTTTTCGGGTGTTTACTCCATTTTCGCCGGCGATTTGCGAAAGAACGTCAGCGTTGATGTCAGTCGCATAAACCTTTGCACCGGCTTTAGCGAAGGCAAGCGCGGAGGCGCGGCCGATGCCTTGCGCCGCCGCGGTGATCAGCACTGTCTTACCCTTGAGATAATCGGTCATTGTATCCGCTCTTTCACTGGGATTTGCGTTCGACGATCAGGATGTGATCGGCCGCCAGAACGACTTCGTTCCGTTGATTGAGAACTTCGCAGCGTTCGACGACCCTGCCCACATGCTTTCGCTTGGGATCGTCCTCCTTGGACGAAATCGTCACGCGCGTACGGATCGTATCGCCTATATGAACAGGGCGCACGAAGCGAAGGCGGTCGTAGCCATACGAAAACGCAACCGGGTTGATCAGGGATGCCGTCAGTCCGACGCCGATCGAAAAGACCATGGTACCGTGAGCAATGCGCTGGCCACCCGGGAGGGTCTTGGCAAACTCAGCATCCATGTGATGCGGGAAGAAATCGCCGGTATGGCCTGCATGCACGACAAAGTCCGTCTCGGTGATCGTCCGTCCTGTCGTCATCCTTTCGTCGCCAATCCGATAGTCTTCGAAATGAATGATCTGTTCGCCCATGCCCTAAGCCTTTGGAAGGGTTGCGAGCGGCGTTGCCGGCGCAGCGCTCGATTGATAGGCCGCCTCGACAAGAGCCATGGTGTGCCAAGCGTCTTCGGCCGATCCAACGAGTTCCATATCCTCGCCGCACGCGAAGCGCTGCAGATTTGCCATGCGGTTGACAAAGGCGTCCGGAAACCAGGAGCCCTCAAGCTCCACCTCCGACCAGTCCCCACCATCGGGCTTGATCCACAGAGCGTCTGGCTCGCCGCGGGGATAGTCGAGATTGATGCCGAGCTTGATATAGGCGGCGCCCCGCGTTCCGGAGATACGGAATTCGCAGGCCTGAAACTTGCGCCCGAAATCGTGGTCGTGATTGACCGACAAAACACACCGCACTTTGTCTCCATAGTCGAGTATGGCGGCCGTGCGGGTTTGCGCCACGTCGTGGTTCGGGTGCCCTACAGTCTTTGCGTGAACGCCGTCGGGGTTGCCCAGGAGACTGCGAACAAAGTCGAAATAGTGAATCGAGTGCATCGCGATCTCGATCCGTGGCAGGCCCTTGAGGAAGGGCCAGAGTCCCCATGGAGTGGAGAGCGCGAGCCAGGCATCGAAATCGACGATGTCACCGAGATATCCCTCGCGCACTGCGTCCTTTAGCGCGAGCATCATCGGCGCAAACCGAAGCTGGAAATTGACGGCGGCGCGGAGATCTCGCGCGCGGCAGATCGACAGGATCTCGGTGGCCTGTGCCAGATCGCCGCCCATCGGCTTCTGGATCAGGACAGACGCACCTTGCGGCAATTGCGACAATATGCCGGCATGGGCGGCAGGCGGCGTCGCAAGGTCGAAGATGGCGCCCTCCACGGCGGCGGCCTCCTCGCAGGTCGCAAATACGGAGATACCCCATTGCGCAGCGAGCTCCTCAGCCTTTACGCGGTTCGGATCGTAAATCCCGGCAACCGGAAAGCCACCCTTCCGATAGGCCGGAAGGTGTGCATCACCGACGATGCTTCCAGCACCGAAGATGACAATCGGTTTCGGAGCGGCCGGCCTTGGCCACCATTGCTGCAAACGACGCGGATCGAATGACTTAGTCATGATGGAATACCTCCTCCATCATCGCCCACCATTCGCCGTCCTTGCGTGTTTCCAACGGCTGCTGGCAAGGCATGCAGACCGCCCACCATTCCTTGTTCCTTGGATGACTGGCCATTTTTGCCATATCTGCTTCGAAATCGGCGCCGACGTAGTCCCATGTTCCGAATAGCAGGTTCTCCGGTTCCTTCAGGAAAATCGTATAGTTGGTTATGTTGCACTCGGAGATCAGCGCCAGGATGTCGGGCCACACCGCCGAGTGAAGCCGCTTGTATTCAGCGATCTTCCCTGGTTTGAGCGCGATTACCATTCCCATACGTTGCATGGCACATCTCCTAAGCGCGGAACTCGGCGGTAAATTCCGGGATCGATCGCGCTTTCACCGCATCCCAGTCCCAAGCGATGCCGATCCCGGTCGCCGAGGGGGCGATCGCCTTTCCGTCGACGATCTCCATACCCTTGGTGGTTAGATCGTCGAGTTGGGGAATATACTCGACATACTTGCCGTTCGGCACAGCGCAGACGAGGCTGACATGCAGCTCCATCAGGAAGTGGGGGCAAACGGGGATGTCGAACGCCTCTGCCGCATGCGCAACCTTCAGCCAAGGCGTGATGCCACCGATCCTGGCGACGTCTACCTGCACGATCGAGCAAGCGCCTTTCTGCATGTATTCGCGGAAATGGCGGATCGAATAGATCGATTCGCCCACTGCAATCGGCGTTGGCGTCGAGCGGGTGAGCCGGATATGTCCGTCAAGATCGTCGGCCGGCAACGGTTCCTCGATCCAGGCAAGGTCGAGCTCCTTCAGACGCGCGGCGCGGCGGATTGCTTCGTCAACGGTAAAGCCCTGATTGCAGTCAGTCATAATCTCGAAGCCATCGCCCAGGGCGGCACGCATCGCGGACAGACGAGCATAGTCTTCCGCGCCATGCGGCTTGCCGATCTTGACCTTTGAGCCTGAAAAACCCTTCGCCTTGGCCTGCAAAGCGTCCTCGACAAGTGCTTCCTTTTCGATGTGGAGCCAGCCGCCCTCGGTGGTATAGAGCGGGCAGCGATCCTTAGCGCCGCCGGCGAGTTTCCATAGCGGCAGGTTCTGTTTCTTGGCCCGCAGATCCCAAAGTGCCGTGTCCACGGCCGCAAGGGCCAGCGCGGTGATGACCCCGATGGTCGTCGCATGCGTAGCGAATTCCATCTTGTGCCATATCGCTTCGATGCAGTCGGCATCCTCTCCGATCAAAATCGGGACCAGATGGTCCGACAACAGCCGCATGACGGACGAACCACCCGTGCCGATCGTGTAGCTGTAACCTGTGCCGACTGCCCCGTCGCTATCCGTTATGGTGACGATGGGAGTTTCCTGGCTGACGAAGCTCTGGATCGCATCCGTGCGCTTAACCTTCGGTGGAAGGTCCACCATTCTCAGTTCAATTTTCTCTATCTTCGCCATGTCAGATGTCCAAGGTCTTGCCGGTCTCGATATCGAAGAGGTGCGCCTTTGAGAGGTCGAAGCTCATCGGCACCTTCTCTCCGGTCTGCAGCGGTCGTGGGTTGAGCATGCGCGAAACCCAGTCGCGGCCATTGAACTGGGTGAAAACCAGAGTCTCGTTGCCGAGCGGTTCGGTGATCGAGACGGTCAGCTCGGACTGATGGACCGCACTTGCCTCGCCGCCGTGCAATCCGTGACCTGTCGGGTAGACATCGTCGGGGCGCAACCCGAAGGACACCTTCTGTCCTTCGCTGACACGCGTGCTGAACCGTGGCGGAACCGGTAGCCGTGCGCCGCCGGAGAATACGAGTTCCCCGCCGCTGACTGTCGCCTCGTCCATATTCATCGGCGGCGATCCAATGAAGCCTGCCACGAATTTGGTTGCCGGCTTCCTGAAGACGTCCTCCGGCGTTCCCACCTGCTCGATATAGCCATCCCGCATGATGACAATTCGATCCGAGAGCGTCATCGCCTCGATTTGGTCGTGGGTCACATAGATCATGGTTGCCTGCATGCGTGCATGCAGTTTCTTGATCTCGGTGCGGACCTGCGTGCGCAACTTGGCGTCAAGGTTCGACAGTGGCTCGTCGAACAGGAAGACCTCCGGTTGCCGAACGATAGCGCGCCCCATGGCAACGCGTTGGCGCTGACCGCCCGAAAGCTGGGCTGGCCGACGCTCGAGAAGGTGCGACAGATCGAGGATCGTCGCTGCCTCGGCAACCCGCTCCTTGATCTCGTCAGCTGAGCGGCCTGCAATTTTCAGGGAAAAACCCATGTTCTCGGCCACGCTCATATGCGGATAGAGCGCATAGGACTGGAAGACCATGGAGATATTCCGTGCTCTCGGCGGCAGGTCGTTCACAACTGTATTGCCGATTTCGATCTGGCCGCCGCTGACATCCTCGAGCCCCGCGATCATGCGCAACGTGGTCGATTTTCCGCAACCCGAGGGGCCGACCAATGCTATGAACTCGCGATCCTTGACCTCGAGATCTATGCCGTGAACGACCTCCAGGGCGCCGTAGCGCTTGACGAGTTTCCTGAGCGTTACATGAGCCATGAGTTATCCTTTTACCGCACCGAAGGTGAGGCCCGAGACCAGATGTTTCTGGATGATGAAGGTGAGTGTCAGTGCCGGAACGATCATGATGACCGCAAGAGCGCACATCCCGCGCCAGTCGATGGTGAACTCTGCTGTGTAGTCGAGAAGTCCGACAGGCAGGGTCTTGGAGTTGACCGATCGGGTGATCTGCGAAGCCAGCGCATATTCATTCCACGACGTGAGGAAGGCAAATATCCCAGCCGATGCGATCCCGGGCCCAGCCAACGGAAATTCCACCTGCCAGAATGCCTGCCATGGCGTGCAACCGTCGATCTGCGCGGCCTCAGCAAGATCCTTCGGCACCTGTCTGAAGAACCCGTCGATCAGCCAGATCGTGAAGGGCACGTTCAGCGCGACATAGGTGATGATGAGAGCGAAGTGCGTGTCGATGATGCCGGTGCGCGCATAGATCATGAAGATCGGCAGCGAGAGCGCGATACCGGGCACTGCTCGCGTCAGCATGAAGCCGAGGAAGATCGCCGACTTGGCCTTGAACCGGTAGCGCGCGAAGGCATAGCCGCCGGCCATTCCGATTGCGAGCGCGATCAGCGTCGATGTGACGGATATGATCAACGAATTGCGGAAATAGTCCCATACGGGAACCCCGCCCTGCCCTGCACCCGAAAACATGGCGCGATAGGCATCGAGCGATATCGTTTCGGGGATCCAGACCGGCGGCTTGGCCATGATCTCGACTGTGGGGCGCATCGACGACAGCACGATCCAGAGGCCCGGCAGGCAAATCACGGTCATTGCCAGGAACAAGCCGATGAGGTGCGCGACCTTTAGTATCCGGCGGCGCAGACGATGTGAGGAGACGACGTCCATTACCACTCCGCTCCGATCTGCTGGCGGGCAGCCGCGAGCTTGCGAAAGAAATACACGGTGAAGAGAATAGAAAGCAGGATAGCGACATACGCCATGGCATTCGCCATACCCATTCTTGCATCGCTGTAGGCGGTGCGGCCGATCAGCGTCCAAAGCAATTCCGTGCGCTTGGCCGGCCCGCCGTCAGTCATGATCTTCACGATGTCATATGCGCGCGCAACGTCGAGCGAGCGAATGGTCATCGCGATATAGGCAAACGGCATCAGGTACGGCCAGGTTACATAACGGAAGGTCTGCCAAGGTGTGCAGCCATCGACATGTGCTGCTTCCACCGGGTCCCTG
Source organism: Rhizobium sp. Root1203 (assembly GCF_001424945.1). Taxonomy (GTDB): domain Bacteria; phylum Pseudomonadota; class Alphaproteobacteria; order Rhizobiales; family Rhizobiaceae; genus Rhizobium. Next base: position 234,719 of record NZ_LMCW01000056.1, on the reverse strand, counting down.
GGCATTGCAAGCAGGCCCGCCAGGATGAGGATCGCGAAGACAGCTGTCGATGACCACACTTCCGCGATGACGATCGAGATCAGCGCCAGATTTCCGTCGATGAGCCACGGGATCGCCTGATCGGTAATGCCCAGCGACTGCAGTGCATTGTTGACGAAGCCGATATTGTCGTTGAACATGAACTTGAACTGGAAGCCGACGAGAACCGGTGAAAACATCATCGGAAACATCATGACGGTGCGCAGTACGCGCTGCCCGTGAGTCGCCTTGTTGACCAAGAGCGCAAGCCCGAGACCAAGCAGCATTTCCAAATTCAGCGCGACTGTCAGCAACACCACCGTGCGCGCAAAAGCGATCCAGAATTCCCGATTGGTCAGGACGCTGGCATAGTTGCGCAAGCCAATGAAAACGAAGAGCGAATCCGGTTTTGTCAGGCGGAACGGCGTGAAGCTCGAATACAAAGAGAATAGGAGCGGCAATATGATCACGGCCGCCAAAACGATGAAGGCCGGCGTCAGCAGCAAGACTGGTGCCGAGAGTCTGGAGATCTTCATCGAAGGTCATCCTGCAATTCAATGAAAGGAAAGGCGGCGCCGGCTTGTTCGCCGACGCCGCCTCGGTAATGCGCAGTTTAGAGTTTGCCGGCGTCCTGGAGGATGGCAGTGGCCTTTTCAGCCGCTGTATCCAGCGCTTGCTTCGAGGTCTTGTCACCGAGGATCGCCGCCTGAAGCTCAGGGTAGACGGCATTCGAGATCTCGATCCACTCAGGCGTCTGCGGGACCGGGAAGGCATGCTTCGCCGCTTCCTGGAAGGCTTGCAGAACCTCAGTCTTGTAAGCGTCTCCTTCGGCGGCCTTGATGTTGAAGTCCCACACCGCACTGCGGGTGGGCAACGGCCCGGCGGCCGATTCCAGCTTCTGGCTGTCCTCGTTGGTCAACCACCAAACGAGCGAGGCGGCAGCATCTTTATGAGCGCACGATTCGGTGACCGAGAAGCCGTGATGGCCCGACCAGCCGGTACGCTTGCCGGAGGACCCGGCTGGCTGAACCTTCACGCCAACATTGCCGGCAACTTTGGAAGACTTCGGATCGTTGAAGAAGCTTGCCCAGCCCGGCCAGTCAAGGTTGAGCGCGATCGAGCCGGAGGCAAAGCCCTGGCCAAGATCGTCCCAGAGATAATTGGTCGTGCCCGGAGGCACTGCCTTTGCCTTGTAGAGATTGACGAACCAGTCGAGCGCCTTGACGCCGGCGTCGGAATTGAATGCCGGACGGCCGTCCTTGTCGAGATATTCCCCGCCTTCGGCGACCAGCATCTCGAAGAAGCGACCGTTGATGGCCTCTTCCTTTCCTGCAAACTGCGTACCGTAGAAATTCGGCGGGGACGCGAAGAATTCCGCCTGGTCGGTTACCTGCTGCCAGGTGTCCGGCGGCACAAGGTCATAGCCGTACTTTGCCTTGAATGCGGTCTTCTTGGCTTCGTCGCTGTAGAGGTTCTTCTGGTAATAGAGCGCAGACACATCGAATTGCGCACGCGGCAGCATTACCAGCTTGCCGTTCAGCGTCGACGCCTTGATGACGGCGGGAACGAAGGCGGCAACCTCCTCAGCGGGCAGCAGTGCCGACAGATCCGTGTAGATGTCCGGATACTGCGGGGCGAAGGACGAGTGGTTGGAACCAACGCACCAGCTTATGCCGCCGGTCGCGATATCCGACTTGATCTCCTTGTCGAGTTCGAAGTGGTTCTTCTTGGAGAGGATATTGACCTTGGCGCCGGTCTCCTTCTCCCATTCGCCGATCCGCTGGTACAGCTTTTCGTACTGCTGGCCACCGATCAACTTGGCATCGATGGTCACCCCTTCAAACTTGCCCGGCAGGTCGGCGGCATTTGCCGCACCACATGCCAATGCAAGTGCAATCACCCCGACCGATACGCCGGAAAGCAGCTTGTTCATGTACTTCCTCCTCCCCTTGCCCAGACCTCTCCCGGTCCAAGGCATCCTCATGTGTGAGAAACTGATTTATATACAAACAACATTTTCACGGGAGGTCAAGCGGTAACTTCGTTTGTAAAAGCGCCATTATTCGTATACGGATGTCTGTATTCACGGAGAAACCGCTACAAATGGAAAACGACGATTCAGATCGTTATCGCGCTCCCGCGCTCGACAAGGGACTGGACATCCTGGAATTGCTTGCCAGCGTCGATGGCGGGCTGACGCAGGCGGAAATATCCAAAAGGCTAGATAGAAGCCCCAACGAGTTCTATCGGATGCTCGACCGGCTTGTACGGCGCGGCTACGTCACCCGTATCGACGGGGATCGCTACTCGCTTACGTTGAAGCTTTTTGGCCTCGCGCAACTGCATGCGCCTGTTCGCCGGCTCGCCTCCTACGCCACCCCCCTCATGCGGGAGCTTGCGAACAATTCCAGGCAAGCCAACCAGCTCGCTGTGTTCGATCGCGGTTCAGCAGTGGTGGTCGCGCAGCAAGAAGCCCCGGAATATTGGGGGATTTCCATCCGCGTCGGTTCTCATATCAGCCTGTTCGACACGGGGTCGGGCCACGTCCTGCTCGCGTTCCGTTCCCCGGAAGAGCGGGAAATGATGATTTCGGAACATGTGAAAAGCCGAAGTGAAGTCGTGCTGTCTGACGACTTCTATGCGCGCCTGGATCAGATCCGCGAGCGCGGCTATGAAATGATGGCCAGCATCCAGACTGCAGGCGTCTATAACCTCTCAGCGCCGGTCCTCGGGCCCGACGGCAAGGGAATTGCCGCCTTGACCGTTCCCTATATCACGCTTGTAAACAGCCCTGCAGCGCCGGATATAACGAAGACAATCTCGCTGTTGGTCGAAACCGCAAGACAGCTGTCGCTTCTGGCAGGATCCGACGTTACGCCCTCGGCGGACTGACCCGCTGGACAGGAGCTTCGGTGCGGGACGCTCTATCCCGCTCCGAAACTGGCAACGAACAACCCGTTCAAGCTCGCGACGATCTGCTCCGCTGGTTCGCCGCCAAGCAAGCCGCTATTGATGCAGTCCGAACCCTCTTGCTGGAATGCCATGTAGCCATTGTGCCTCGGCCTGATCCAGGAGGATTCCAAAGTGTCGCGTGTCCCACGATAGAAATCGTCCGTCGACGCGTTGACCGTGCCCTCTTCCCAAGCCCGGGCATTGCCAGGCTGACCGCCAGCCGCAGCGTAGTGGCCGCTCTGAACGTCACCGCTCGCCACCCAATAGGCGAAGTCGATTGCTTGGGCGCGCGCTCCGGAAAACGCCGACACGGCGATGCCTGTGCCGCCGAGCGCCGAGCCCACAGGGCCGAGATTGCCTGCCGCGGGAATATTGCCGAAGCGCAAGGGATAGTGCCTGAAGCCCGCGATTGAATAGCTGACGTAACCATAGATCAGCGGTGAGCAGGCAACACTCGCTCCTTCTGCCGACATCCGCTCCAGAACCGCGATTGGGTCCAGGTCGAAGCAGACGGGATCGAGGTGCCTGACCAGCTCGCGCATCAGGTTCACCACGCGTGCTCCCGCAGCCGCGTCGATAAGCGTACCCTTGCCGTTGCTGCGGCAAGGCGTGCCGAGGTTGGCGGCAAGCGTATAGAAAGTCATCAGCGAGTGCGGCGGCCGCAGGGGTAAAAGCACGAGACCTTTCGCCGCGAGATCGAGAACATCGCTCCAGCGCGACGGTGGCCGCGCGACAAGGTCGGGGCGCACGGCCTGAACCTGCGTTGCCGCATCGATCGGAAAGGCCCATTGATGGCTATCCCACTCGTAACTCTCGTAGGAGCCGCCGACGCTTTCCGCGTGAAGTGCCAACCGTTCAGCTTCTCGTCCGGCAACATCGAGCGGCGCAAGGCAACCCTCGCCGGTGATCTGGCCGACATGGGGATGGTCGATGACGATCAGATCGAAGGCTCGCGCGAGCTCATCGACAGGATAGGTTTCGAAATCCTGTAGCGACCGCTTCTCCCAGATCACGTTGACGCCGGTCTTTTCCTGCCAGATATGCGAGCAGGCGACCAAGGGGTCATATCCGCGCGGATGGCTCCAGGTCATACCCTTCAGCGTGATGCTCATAATCCGAACTCCTCGCGGATGGCAGCGCTGTGCTCGCCGATGCGAGGCGCGGCACGCTCGAATTTTGGACGCTGCCCGTTCACCCTCAGCGGAGAGCGGGTGGTATGAATGGTGACATTGTCATCCCGGGTAACAGTCTGGAGCATGTCGAGGACCGAGAAGCCTTCGCTCTCCAGAAGTTCGTTCCAGTTCAACACCTTCGCGCACCAGATATCGGCGGGCTCAAGCACCGCGAGCCAATCCGCTACCGACCCCATCGCGATCTTCGCGGCGATCATGGCCTTGATGGTGTCGCGGCTGGTAAACCAGGAGGCAGAGTCGTCTCGGTACTTGTCGAGTTCCGGCATGTCGAGCAGGTCGGCCAGCTTCGGAATTGGGGTCATGGCTATGGCGAGATAGCCGTCCTTGGCGGGATAGACCCCATAAGGCGCTGAAAGATAGGCATGGGCGCTGCGGAAATCGGCACGTTTGGGCAGGCGGCGTCCGTCGTTCAGGAACGTCGTCAGAACCTCGAACTGAAAGTCGACAAGTGCCTCGAGAAGACTGGTTTCGACAAGGCTGCCCTTGCCGGTGACGCCGCGCCGGACGAGCGCCGCCAGGAGGCCCTGGGCAAGCGCCGCGCCAGCGAGCATATCGCCGACGGCGAGACCGAAGGGCACCGGCCCCTGGCTTTCGTCGCCATTCAACCACATCACACCGGAGCGCGATTGCGCCAGAAGATCCTGGCCGGGGCGCTTGACCCACGGCCCTTCCTCGCCATAGCCGCTGATCGAGCCATAGACGATACGCGGGTTGATCGCCTTCACCGCGGCGTAATCGAGCCCGAGGCGTTCGATGACGCCGGGGCGGAAATTCTGGATTACCACATCGGCCTTCGCCAGCAGCGTCTTCAACGACTGCATGTCCGCGGCGTTCTTCATGTCGATGGCGAGGCTTTCCTTGGCGCGGTTGATCGCGTGGAAAATGGTCGAGTCGCCGCCGATCTCAGTGTCACTGAGATAGAGGCGTCTCGACAGATCCCCTCCGTCAGGACGCTCGATCTTGATCACCCGGGCGCCAAGATCCTGCAGACGCAGCGAACAATAGGGACCCGACAGGAACTGGCTCATATCGACGACGACAAGGCCATCGAGCGGCAAGACATTCTCTTCCGACATTTTTGCTATTTCTCTGTCTTGCCGACGAAGTCGGCGGGATTTGCGTATTTGACGGTCTGAAGGTGCTCGCAGTAGAGAACCAATTCGCCTTCGTTCTTGAAGACCTCGTAGCTTGCCCGGATCAGGCCGAGGTCCTGATAGCGCGGTCGTTTGTCGAGGTTGGTCCGGATGGTGTAGATCGTGTCCCCGATAAAGACAGGCTTTATGAAGCGCAGCCTGTCGTAACCATACGAAAACGCGTTCACGCAGTTCGTCGCGACAAGTCCGAGGCCGGCTGAAAACACGAACGCACCGGCCACCAGCCTGCGTCCGAACAGACCTTCCGTCTCGGCGAAGATCTGATCCTGCACATAGGGATGGATATCCGTAACCAAGGCGTTGAACAGATGGCTATCGCCCTCACCGAGCGTCCGGCGCAACGATCTTATCTTCTGTCCGACGGGCCAATCTTCATAAAACCAGTTCTCGGCATTCCAAACCGGTATCTCGGCATGATCTGCAGGCATCGTCTTCGCTCCCTTCGAAGACGCACCGCCCCTCATTGACGCACTCTCGGTCATAGGCTCTTCCTCTCCCTCGACCACGCGGCCGAGGCCTGGGTTCCGTTGGCTCCCGGATGGTCACGAACGATACCAATTCTTCCCATGTAAATACAATGTTCACATATGGATTATTTTTACAAGTCCGAAATTAGCCGTCGGTCAGCCATGAGCAGACCGACGGCCGACGCGAAAGCCGCCGCCCGTCTGGTAACGCGCACTTGATATGTCGACAAATTGTGTGCAGAAATGACAGTCGCCTCATCCGCTTGCAGAAGGACGCGTCAATGACGACTACCAGCCCGGAGCCTAGTCGCGATGTCAATAGAGCCCGAGGCTCGGGCACGCAATCAGTCTATACCACAATCCGTAGCGAAATTCTCTCGATGTCGTTGGAACCCGGCAGCCCGCTCGACGAGGTGCGGCTTTCCGAACGCTTTGGGATGTCGAGAACGCCTATTCGCGAAGCGCTGTTGCGCCTGGCAGCGGACGGGCTGGTGACGACGCTGCCGAACCGCAACACAATCGTTGCGACGATCGACTTTGCGACATTGCCGACCTATTTCGATGCACTGACGCTCATGTACCGCGTGACCACGCGAGGCGCAGCAACAAAGACGAATCCGGCGACCATGCTGCAAATCCGCGTGCATCAGGAGAACTTTGCCCGTGCCGTCGTCGCAAGAGATGCTTATGCGATGATCGAGGCGAACAGGGAGTTTCACGTTGCCATCGCCGAGCAAGGTGGCAATCCGTACTATACGGCCTTCTTCTCCCGTCTCCTCGATGAAGGGCGCCGAATTCTCAGGCTTTACTATTCAACTTTCGACGACAGACTGCCCCGTCAATATGTAGAGGAGCATGAGCAGCTCATTGCGGCCATCGAAGCCGGCGACGTCGAAAAGGCAGATCGCCTCGCAATCGAACACGCAGCCCAGATCGTGCGGCAGATTCAGGAATATATCGCGCGCGAAACCAGCAATGCGCGCGAAATAAAGAACCTCTGAAGCCGGACAGTCGGCGCAACCAGCCATTCAGCTACGTCCCTTGCGAATTGATCCACGGAGAGATGAATGAGAGTTGCCGGCTTCCTGGTCTTATCGAGCATGCTGGGGATTTTTGTCCAGCCAGCCTTTGCCGGCCCCCGCGACGGCGAGTGGATTCCTCCAGCTCGATACGATCACCCGTATCCCGGCAGGTTGACGATCCACAAGATCCCTCAGCTGCAGCTGAAGGCAGCGTGCAACGCACTCTTCGCCCGACACGACGTACCCGACAAAGCAATCGGGGATATGCGGGGCTGTAGCGCTCAACGTGCCAACCGATGCGAGATCATTGCCGTCGACAGGACTTACAAGGGAGCAACGCCGGAGGCCGTTGTTCGCCACGAAACTGGTCATTGCAACGGGTGGCCGTCAAATCATCCACCGTGAACGCATTGATGCCGTCGCGATCGCGCCGACGGCGTCATCTCCATGCCGATAGCCAAGCCAAAATCCATGTCGACAAACTGACGACATTCACTATAAGCTCCAGACCAACCGTCAATCCTCGTCGCCACTGTCCAAAATATTCAAGATTGGAACCAGAGAAATGTCCTGGCCTCATCCCGTCCAGCCTATCACCGACAAAGAACGTCAGGAGCGCATCGCCCGCCTAAGGACCAAGCTTTCGGACGACGGTATAGGCGGCATTCTACTTGGCCCGACTGAGAGTTTGCGATATTTCACCGGCTTGGTCTGGCATCAGAGCGAACGCCTTCTGGGCGCTCTGATCACACCCTCGGAATTCTACTACATTGTCCCCGGCTTCGAGCGCAGTCGCGTCGAAAGCCTGCCAAAACTTGCCGGCGAGATCCTCACCTGGGAGGAAGACGAGAGCAGTGCTGCCCTGGTCGCAACGCTTCTCGGCCCGAGGAAGCGGCTGGCTCTTGACGACGCCCTGCCCCTCTTCGTCTATCACGCCTTGGCCTCGCAGATGGGACCCCAACAACTGCTTGACGGCGGCCGGACGATCCGCGATCTGCGCCTCTGCAAGTCGCAGGCCGAAATCGACCTTATCCAATATGCAATGGATCTGACGCTCGAGGTACAGCGTCGAACCCGCGACTTCATCAAGCCCGGCATCCGCGCCTCCGACGTGGTCCAGTATATCGACCAACAGCATCGCGCGCTCGGCGCGGAAGGCGGGTCCTCCTTCAGCATCGTTTCTTTCGGCGAAGCAACCTCCCTTCCGCACGGCGCCGACGGCGATCAGGTATATCAGCCGGGAGATGTCGTGCTGGTGGACACCGGTTGCCGCATCGATGGCTATCATTCGGATCTGACCCGTACATACGTGCTGGAAACGCCGAGTGAGGCCTTTGCCGAGGCATGGGCAATCGAGCGGGAAGCGCAACAGGCTGTCTTCGAGGCGGCCGTTCCGGGGGCTTTATGCGGCAGCGTGGACGATGCGGCGCGGCGTGTTTTGAGAAAGCACGGCCTCGGTCCGGACTACGACCTGCCGGGTCTACCGCACCGCGCCGGCCACGGACTGGGTCTCGAAATTCATGAGGAGCCCTATCTCGTTCGTGGAAATGCGATGCATCTGAAACCAGGCATGTGCTTTTCGAATGAACCGATGATCGTCTTCCCGAACCGGTTCGGCATCCGTCTGGAAGACCACATCTATATGACGGAAAGCGGTGCCCGATGGTTCACGACCCCAGCGACGAGCCCGATCGATCCGTTTGGTTGACGCGCCTCTTTCCACAGCAACGGTTTGCGTTCGTCTCAGGCGCAAACGAGCCAAGCCCGAGCCACCCTCGCCGGGCTCGTCCCGGTTCCGCTCGACAAGTCTCTTGATTTTGTCGACAGTTTGTATACTGATGTTTTCACCAACACGATAGGAGGCTGAAATGACCACTGGCTGGCGCGGCGTTTTTCCCGCTGTAACAACGCAATTCCATGAAGATCTGTCGGTCGATCTCGACAACACCCAACGTGTGCAGGATGCGCTCGTCAATGACGGCGTCACCGGCCTGATCGTGATGGGCACCTGCGGCGAGAACAACTCGCTCGATCCCGAGGAGAAGCGCACGATCCTCAAGGCCGCGGTCGAGGTCGTCAACGGTCGCGTGCCTGTCGTTACCGGCGTCTCCGAGTTCGACACCCGCCGCGCTATTGCCTACGCAAGGGACGCAGAAAAGCTTGGAGCCGATGGCCTTATGCTGTTGCCGGCCATGGTCTATGTGCCGAAGCCGAATGAACTCGTCGCCCATTTCAAGGCGGTCGCCGAGGCGACATCCCTGCCGATCATGCTCTACAACAATCCTCCCGCCTATCGCGTCAATATCGGCGTCGACGTGCTGCGCGAGCTCGAGGGTGTGAAGAACATCAAGGCTGTCAAGGAAAGCGCACCGGATCCGCGTCGCTTCACCGACCTCATCAATGAGTTCGGCGATCGCTTCGACCTTTTTGCCGGTCTCGACGACGTCGCTCTCGAGGGAATGATGCTCGGCGCCAAGGGCTGGGTCTCGGGCCTCACCAGCGCCTTCCCGCAGGAATCCGTTCAGCTCATTGCTGCAGCCGAGCGCGGTGACTGGGAAGAAGCCCGTCGCATCTACCGCTGGTTCATGCCGCTTCTCCATCTCGATGCGGAACACGATCTGGTTCAGTCGATCAAGCTCGCCGAACAGATCATGGGCCGCGGCACGGAACGTGTGCGCATGCCGCGCATGCCGCTAACGGGTGCCCGCCGCGCCGAGGTGACTGCCATGGTCGAAAAAGCCGCTGCCACGCGCCCCTCGCTCAGCAAGAAAGCGGCGTAACGGATACATACGTCTCCACCTGCATTCCGCGGGGCAATCCGGATGGTGTCCCTGGACGCAAATCGAAAAGAGGCGCTCTATCGCGCCTCTTTCCATGTGTGACAACAGGGCACGCTCGCATGTCTTCCAACAGCATATATCTCACGCGCGAGGCTGCGCAGACGCTCAGCACCGAAATTCTCCTGGCGGCAGGTCTGACACCCGATCACGCCCGCACCGTGACGGGCTCCATATTGGCCGCGCAACAGGACGAATGCTACTCGCATGGGCTCTATCGGCTGCTTGGTTGCGTCCAAACCATCAAGGCCGGCAAGATCGACCCGAACGCGGTCCCGGTTGTTGACGATGCGGCGCCGGGTATCGTTCGGGTCGATGCCAACTACGGCTATTCCTTGCTTGCGTTCGAAACCGGTCTGCCGAAGCTGGTCAGCAAGACGCGGCAACAGGGCATAGCCGCCATGGCCATCACGCGCTGTTATCACTTTTCTGCTCTCTGGCCCGAGGTGGAGGCTATCGCCGAAACCGGTCTGGTGGCTTTGGCCTTCACACCGAGCCACAGTTGGGTTGCACCCGCGGGGGGCACAAAGCCAGCATTTGGGACCAATCCGCTGGCGTTTGGCTGGCCGCGGCCGGAGAGAAGACCGTTTGTCTTCGACTTCGCCACAAGTGCATCTGCCCGCGGTGAAATTGAGCTCCACCGGCGCGCAGGAAAGCCAATCCCCATCGGGTGGGCCCTGGATAGCGAGGGACGTGATACGACCGATCCCACCGAAGCGCTGCAGGGTGCAATGCTGACGTTTGGAGGGCACAAGGGCTCAGCCCTGTCGGCGATGATCGAACTTCTTGCCGGACCGCTGATCGGTGACATGATGAGCGCGGAGTCGATGGTCTTCGACGAAGGCGCAGGCGTTACGCCCTGTCACGGCGAGCTTATCATCGCACTCGATCCGCACTCGTTCCTGGGAGGAGGTGTAGCGGAAAACCTTCAACGAGCCGAGAGCTTGTTCCACTCCATCACCGACCAAGGCGCAAGACTTCCATCGCAGCGGCGCTATGAAGCCCGTGACCGGAACGAGGCGCTTGGCATTCCCGTTCAGGCCGAGCTGCTTGCCGAACTGGAACGGGTGCTCGCTGAACTCCGCAGGTAATGGGTGCAATTCAGAACGATCCCTCCTGATCACCTGACTCGAACGGCCGCTATCGCTTCTCGCGCCATCCGAACTATGTTGTCGGTGTAGGGGAGATCGCGGTCCTGCTCTCCTGTATCGGCTTGCCTGTCGATGCCTTGGTCATTTCGATCGCACAGATTGTCCTTTCCAATTGCATACGAGCCGCGCGCTCAGGATCGTCAAATGTCGGGAAGATCTGAAGCAGGCTACTCAGACGAAAGAACTGCCATCGTCTGGATTGGCTTTATTGCCATGTGCGCTGGCATGTTCATGGCGATCCTCGACATACAGGTCGTCGCGACATCCCTGCCTACCATACAATCCGCCCTTGAGATCAGTCCCGATCAGATGAGCTGGATCCAAACGGCCTACCTGATCGCAGAGGTTGTTGCGATCCCGCTCACGGGCTTCCTCACGCGGCTCCTCACGATGCGATGGCTCTTCGTCACCGCCATTACCTTGTTCGCCATAGCCTCGGCAGGCTGCGCGGCAAGCAGCAGCTTTGGTGAACTGGTGGCCTGGCGGGTGCTTCAAGGCTTCTCGGGCGGCACCATCATTCCATCCGTATTCTCAGCCGTGTTCATTCTGTTTCCCAACAGGCGTCAGGCCTTGGCGACGACGATAGCCGGCGTTCTCGCGGTGCTCGCCCCGACTGTGGGACCCATCGTCGGAGGCTGGATCACCGAAACCTATTCATGGCACTGGCTCTTCCTGATTAACGTTGTGCCAGGTCTTGTTGCAGCCGTCGTGGCGTCGCTGTCCCTGCCGAGGAAAAGGCTGGAGGCGTCGCATATCAGGCACCTCGATGCCCTGTCGCTACTCATGATGGCAACAGCCCTGACCACCCTGGAGATCGCGATGAAAGAGGCGCCGACAGCCGGCTGGAGCTCGCCATATGTTGCGGGATTGCTCCTGCTCAGCCTCACATCCGGAGCGATCTTTGCTACACGAACGCTCCGCGGGGCGCAGCCACTGGTCGATCTCCGAAATTTTGGCGACCGAAACTTTCTCGTGGGCTCCATTCTTAGTTTCGCTCTCGGAATCGGCCTGTTCGGCTCAGTCTATCTGATGCCGGTCTTTCTCGCATTCGTCAGGGGTCACAGCGCGCTGGAGATCGGAGAAACCATGCTGGTGACAGGAATCGCCCAACTTCTGACTGCGCCGATCGTCGTTGCACTGGAGAAACGGACGGACGCGCGGCCGCTGTCGGCGATAGGCTTCACGCTCTTCGCAGTCGGGGTCGGCATGAGTGCCTTCCAGGACCCCACTTCCGATTTCAAGGCAATGTTTTGGCCACAGGTTGTGCGTGGGGTTGCAATCATGTTCTGTCTGCTGCCGCCGACACGCCTGGCGCTGGGAACGCTTTCGCCCGAGCAGGTGCCCGATGCGAGCGGCCTCTTCAACCTGATGCGAAATCTTGGCGGGGCGATCGGCATCGCCCTGATCGATACCATCATCTACACACGGTCGGAGCCTCTGGGACAGGATTTGTGGAACCGCTTACAGGCCGGCGACGTCGCAGCCGCATCGTTCGTCGGCGCACCGGTGCAAGTCATTTTGGGCCATGCGGGAAGCTTCGATGAGGATACGACGGCCATGCTCGATCCGTTGGTCCAGACGGCTGCGAGCGTTCAGGCCATCAATGAGGCATGGATGATCATTGCCATCCTCACGGCCTTTGCGCTGCTCTGTATCCCGATCGCCCGACGTCAGCCCGCAACCCAATGACTATCGCAGGTTGGCCATCGATAACAGGCTGTCGACCCCAACGCCTCCGGGGGCCCCCTTCGCTGCGGCATTCTGTCGGCTAATCGATTGAATTGCCTTTCGCGACCCCCTCGCCCTAAGTGCATGATTTACGTTGGATTTATTGTGTGCGATCTGTCCAATGTCGGGACGCGTGAGCTCTTACGCCTCGAAGGAACGGGCCTCGAAAGGATGATCGATGACACGAGGAAGCTTTGCCTTCCCTCCCGCCGAACTGCGCGCACGCGCGATCGGCGAAATACATGCGCGACCATTTGCGCTTGTCACAGCCCCGCGCGTCATCTTCCAACTCGCATTTCTGACAGACTCTGCAGCCGACGCGGACCAGGAAACACTTGCCGGCCTCTCGCGCTCGAGTGGCGTCGCGCCCCCTGCCCTTGAAACGAGCCATCACGCGCTAAGCTGGGGCCAGGGAACGCTGCGATGGGAACGCCATACCGAATTCTCGACCTATTTCTGGGACAGCCCGGCGCCGGCGCGGTTCGGGATGGACATCCCGGTGCATCCCTTTGGCGACGGCTTTGCAGCGCCTGGACCGTTCATTTCGGGGATTCGACTGGAAATCAGGCCGGACACTGCCGAGACCGATGACGAGATCGTCGTTTTCGATCCGACCAGCCTGTGCCGCAGCGACCTCAAGAACGGCCAGGCAACGATCCTCACCGACTTTCGTCAGGATGGCCATGGGCTGACGAAGATCCTCGTGATCGACCGCGGCATGACCGACAGCGCGCGCGGCGCCCTCGTTCAGCGGCTGCTCGACATCGAGACCTACCGCACGCTGGCGATGATGGGGCTGCCGCTGGCCCAATCGCTTTCGCCGGAAATCCGCCGCATCGAATCTGGATTGACGGCAATCACGCAGCGGATGAAGCAGCATGCCCGCGACGAGGCCGACCAAATGCTGTCCGAAATCACGCGCCTGGCGGCTGACCTTGAGGCCAATGCTGCCCTCAGCCTATACCGCTTCGGAGCAAGCCGCGCCTACAACGAAATTGTGCAGGAGCGCGTGCGGGCGCTTGCCGAGACCGCTTCGTCGGGGAACGAAACCTTGGGCTCGTTTCTCGACCGGCGCCTGGCGCCGGCGATGCGGACCTGTCAATCGGTGGAGGAGCGGCAGGCCAACCTGTCGCGCAAGCTCGCCCGCGCCACGGCATTGCTGCGAAGCTGGATCGATGTCGAGCTGGAGCGCATCAACTCGACGCTGCTGAACTCGATGGATCGGCGCGCCCAGCTGCAGCTGCGCCTGCAGCAGACGGTGGAAGGCCTCTCGGTCGCCGCTATCTCCTACTATGTCGTCGGTCTGCTTGGATATCTGGCGAAGGGCGCCCACATCATCGGCTTCGACGTCGCGCCCGAGGCGCTGACGGGCCTCTCGGTGCCTCTTGTCGTCGCGGGCATGTGGCTGGTCGTGCGCAACATCCGGCGGCGGCATGCAGAAGAAGACAGGCAGTGACCGCACGAGGTGGCGAGAGGCATCCGCCAAGTGTCTCGATAGGAGGAACTTGACGTTTCAGAATTGCTCCGCGTTCAGGGCGGTGCAGCCTCGCTGTCGGCGAGACTGCCGGTGCGATACTTCTAGCTTGCGACCCTTTCGGAGTAGGCCTTTTGCTCATAGTGATGGCCAAAGCGGCTCTTCAGGAAAGCATCCAGGCCAATGTCCTCCTGGCGGATAAAGCCCTTGGCAGGAAGGACGCCCTGCGACAGCATATCGAGGACGGCACATATGCTGCAGGCGGTGGTGATTTGAATTGCGCTCATCATCCGGCCGCCAATGACAGCGCTATAGACCTTGTTGGCATACGTCTCCTGCACCAGTCGTCCTTCTTTGCGACCGGAGACGGTCACGAAGATGATCACGACGTCCTGCATGGTCGAAGGAAGCGCGTTTTCGAAGATATCCTTGAGCACCTCGCGACGATGACGAAGCCCCAGATCGTTCAGCAGCGCCTTCATGATCGCCGCATGGCCGGGGTAGCGGATGGTGCGGTAATTCAGGGTCCGAACCTTGCCTTTCAAGGTCTCGCAAAGCGTGCCCAGCCCGCCGGAGGTGTTGAAGGCCTCGTACGTTACGCCATCGAGTGAGAATTCTTCTCGTTCTTCCAGCGCTGGAACCTTGATCAGCTGCCCCTCGACGATCGCCTCGCATGGCTCGATGTATTCGTTGATAACGCCGTCTGTGCTCCAGGTCAGGTTGTAGTTGAGCGCGTTGGACGGATACTGCGGCAGCGCGCCGACGCGCATCCGCACGCTGTCGAGCGTATCGAAGCGGCTGGCAAGGTCGTTGGCAACAATCGAGATGAACCCCGGTGCAAGGCCGCACTGTGGAATGAACGCAGTGTCGGCTGCGGCAGCGATCGCCTTTACCTGACGCGTCGATTCAACATCTTCCGTCAGGTCAAGATAATGCACGCCAGCCTTGGCCGCCGCCTCTGCGATCGGGATCGTAAGATGATAGGGCGCAGCGCTCAGAACGGCAAATTTGCCGGCAAGCAAGAGTACCATGGCGTCGCCGTCGGAAATGTCGATCTCGGCAACGGAGATGGCGTCGTGCTTTTCGATCTGCGAGAGCTGCTCGGCGCTCCTGTCCGCCAAGGTGACCTGGTAGTCCCCTGAATAGGCCAGCAATCTTGCAATCGTCGATCCGATCTTGCCTGCGCCCACCACAACCACACTTCGCATTTGAACCTCCTCTGTCGGCCAATCTTTATGGTTTTTTTATTCAGCCTCCACCTGTTGAATCCAAGCGCCAGAATGACTAATTCTACTAAGGACTTTGGACAGACTGACGCCTGGATAAGACAATATGACGTTG
Organism: Rhizobium sp. Root1203; assembly: GCF_001424945.1. Lineage (GTDB taxonomy): Bacteria > Pseudomonadota > Alphaproteobacteria > Rhizobiales > Rhizobiaceae > Rhizobium. The sequence goes on along the minus strand of NZ_LMCW01000056.1, from coordinate 219,382 downwards.
AACGAGAAGGATCGTGACCTCCTGGCGTTATTGAGTGAAAACGCACGGACGCCGGTTGCCCTGCTAGCACGCAAACTCGGCCTGTCGCGCACGACCGTTCAGGCGAAGATCGAGCGGCTGGAACGCGACGGCGTCATTTCAGGCTATGGCGTGCGCCTGTCTGATGATTTCGAAAGGGGGCTCGTCAGAGCACACATCCTCATCACGCTCGCTGCGAAATCGCTGGGGGGCGTGACACGAGATCTCCACGCCATTTCCCATGTCCGATCGGTCTTTTCCGTTAGCGGAAGCTTCGATCTGATTGCCATCGTCGCTGCGAGTTCCATCAGCGAACTCGACAAGATCATCGATCAGATTGGCGACATTGAAGGCGTGGACAGAACCCTGTCCTCGATCATATTGTCGACGCGGATTGATCGATGAAATATTCCGGCGTGTCGGCTCTCGGCAGGGGGCGCCACCTGCGACTTCAGTTCTTGAAGACGAGGCAGATCCTCTTGCTTTTGCGGATTTGAGCGCAGACGTCGTTCGCCTCCGCCCTCGTCTGACGCGCGATCCGACTCACGTAGCGTGGGCGGAAGCCGAAACTCCGGTCGCGTTGCCGCAGAATAAGTGGTTGCTCTTGGTTGAGTGGCGCAGGCAACCCCTGTACCGCTTCCAAAAAAAGGCGGCGGGCAACGTCGGGATTGGCGTGCGCCGCGAGTTGCACCCCCCAAGGCGCCCATGTGCCCTCCGTTTGCCAGGATGGCTGGCTCCAACTGCGTTTGTCAGCAAGTGCCACACAGCTTTCGACGAAGGGGCGATCCTTGTTCATCGCGCGCTCCGGCACATCGGAATCGTTGGATTTCCAATCATCGACGCTGCGGGCGGTGATTGCCATGACATAGCTGCGCGTCTCGGATGGCAGGTTCCCGCCGCCAAGATAGTTGGACAGTCCGTTCTCACCCGCATTGTAGGCGGCAGCGGCCAGTCCGAGATTGCCGAAACGATGGCGTAGTTCATCGAGATACTCCGCCGACTTCTGCAATGCCTCAAGCACATCGTAGCTGTCCTGGAGACCTCGCAGCTTCGCCGTTCCCGGCATGAATTGTGCGATGCCCTGCGCGCCCTTGTAGCTCAGCGCATCCGGACGAAACCTGCTCTCGCGCCAGATCAGGCGTGCAAAAAAGTCCGGAGGCAGGTCGTGATCTGTGGCGGTGCGCTCGATTGCGCCACAGAGGTCGCTGACAAAACTGTCCTTTCGAATACAAAGCATTTCCCCGGACGAGGAAACCGGCCGGGTATAAAGGCAGGCGACTGGAGCGGGGCTCTGAGGCGGCTCGGCAAGAGAGAGGGAGGCCGAAAACAGAAAAAGGAGCAGGGAGGCCAATGCCTCAACCGCCCGAAGGTGAATAGTGTCGCGCCGATTTCCCGCCGTCATGTGGTTCCGCTGCTGCTGCCGCAACACCGCCATCGAGTAGCACCTGGCCGCTTATACCATTTCTTTTGCCGACCGCAGTCAAGACATCGTCGCTGATCCGGCGACAATCCGCAATCGGTTGCCTGCAAAGCGACATCGCCGGAGACCGTTCTGCCTAAGCAGTCGAGCCCCAGCGTGCCGTGCAGGTGAGCGTTATGCTGTGCGGCCCTTCCAGACCGGCGTCGTGGCGCTCGATCAGGTCCACGACCGCATCCATGAATGCGGGATGGTCCTGGCTCAGCGTTGTCAGGTCGTTGCAGTCCCAGGCGGCCATTGCGATGCCGTCCTGGCCGACTATCGCCAGATCATCGGGTGTATTCTTGCCGAGCACGCGGCGTGCGGCGTCCCGAGCGCCGATGGCCATGACATCATTGCCGCAGATGATGGCGTCGACTTTTGACCGGTGCAGCAGCAGAACCGCCTCCTTGAAACCGGAATCGTAGCTGTAGTCGCCGAATGCCTCGGCCTCAAACGACAACCCGCGCTTTGCAAGCGCATCGGCGAACCACTTCCGGCGCAGCTTGTCGATCCAGCTCGACTTTGTGCCCGAGAGGTACGCAAAGCGTTTCTTGCCGTCCCGGACGATCTTGTCGATGATCTCGTCGGCAGCACCAGAACCGTCGATGCGGATGCTGGAAACGTTTTCGTTTTCCAGCGGCTCGAAGGAAACGATGATCGGCTTCGTCGTGTGAAAGATATCGATGGCATCCTGCATCGAGACCATGTCGGAGAACACCACGACATGGTCGACCTGATAGGTGGAGGCGAGGCGCATCAATTGCAGCCTGTCGTCATGATCTGCGCAGCAAAGAATGATCGGCAGGAGTTGCCGGGCCTGCAGGCGATGGACGAGGAGCTGCTGCTCCTCGGCTTCGCAAGGGTTCCCGATCGCGTTGACGACGAGGGCGACGAGACGCGAGCGCTGGTTGTTCAACGAACGCGCAATCGCATTCGGCTGATAGCCGTGTTCGCGCGCAACCGCGAGAATACGGTCGCGGGTAGCGCTGCCGATCCTTGAATCGGGCGAGAAGGCGCGCGAAATCGTTGCGGAAGACACCCCGGCGAGCTTTGCCAGTTCCTTCGAGGTGATCCGCCGCTTGCTCATTTCAGATATTCCACCTGTTTATCCGGCGATCCTGACGGGCACCCCGTCTGCTGCGGCTGATTCCTTGATTGCATCCCACAGCCTAGCGAATCGCAAGCCCATTTCAACGGAACCCGTGTTTTCCATGGTACCGGCGCGAATGGCGAGGAAGTTCTTCATCGGGTTGCCGAGAATCTCGGCCTCCTCACGGGGCTCGCTGGTGCGCCCCACGCTGATTTCGCGCCATCCGCCCCATGCGTCGATCCGCACGATCGCCTTGGAGTAGAAGAAGGTGATGTAGGAAGCGCACCCGGGAGGCCCCTCACCTGCCGCCGTCAGCGTCGCCAGGGCACCATTGTGCAAGCGTGCGGAGACGGCAGTGGCAATATCCACCTTCTTGCCGTGATTGTTCATATAGGCGGAGACGCTGTCAAAATCCGAATCTGCAAGAAGGCAGACGGTATTCATCATGTGCGCGCCAGTGTCGAACATGAACCCGCCGCCGGAGATCTCGGGCCGCTGCTTCCAATGACCGTCGTAATTGTCTGCCCAACTCTCCCAGATCACCCCTGAGATCGCGATCAGATCGCCAAACTCGCCAGCGAGTGCGCGCTTGCGCGTATCGATCACCAGTGGAGAAAGCCCGCCCTGGAATGCGGTGACAACAGTCACGCCGCTTCTCTTCTGGGCGGCAATCAGCCTCTCGGCTTCCGCGACGGTGGTGACCATCGGTTTTTCGAGAAAGAGGTCGAGCCCGGCCTCTGCAACCGCTGCAGCCTGTTCGCCATGGTAAGCGTGCGGGGTAGAGACATAGACGATATCGAGGTCATCGCGGCACGCAGACAACATCTCCCGATAGTCGTCGAAGCTTCTTGGCTCAGCAGCTCCGGCGGCGACGCAGACATCGATCAAGCGCTGGCGCGAGGAGAAAACGGGGTCCGCCAGCGCGACGAATTCGATCTCGGGCATCATCGCCCAGCTCGCGGCATATTCAGCCGCCTTCAGGCCCGCGCCAATGACGCCGAGCCGCAATTTCTTTGACATGAAAACTCCTCCCGAATGCGGTGTGTATACGGTTACACAATCATAAACATGAAGGCAAGTTCTATTTAATTACGCAATATCAACATGTTAATTGTTGAATCTGATTCATGACAAATTCTCTGTTGCCTGATTTCAGAATGCGTGTACATTTTTACGCACGGTGCTGGAGGGCGCTGTAGAACCAAAAGGGAGGACTTCCGTTGAAGAAGACGGTCATAGGTGGCCTTTGCGCCATTTTGCTCAGCGCTGTGTCGACGCTGGCACATGCCGAGACAATCAGAATTGCAAACCATGGCCAGGCCGGCATCGACTCCATGAAGTCGACGGTGGAGGCGATCGAAAAGAAATACGGTGTGACCGTCGAGGTCATCGAATACCCCGCGCCGGACAAGGATTACCTGACGAAGCTGCTGACAGAGCTTGGTGCCGGCAACGCGCCGGATCTGTTCTCCATTCCGACAACGGCAGCCGTCGCCGATATGGTCGCTGCCGGCTACCTTGCGCCGGTGACCAAAGAGATCAACGCCTGGGATGGCTACGCCAACTTCTATGACGTCGCCAAGCAGCTCGCCGTCAGCCCCGACGGCGAGACCTACGTGATGCCGTTCATGCTCGGCATCCAGGAGATCTATTTCCGTAAGGACGTTCTCGAAAAAGCCGGCATCTCGACGGAACAGCCGAAGACCTGGAAGGATCTCCTCGATCGTGCCGCCGAAGTCAAGGCGAAGACCGGCGCCTACGGCCTGCTTTTCCCTGCAGGCGTTTCCTGGGGTAGCGGCGCATTCGACGAAGGCTTCCAGCATCTTCTCGTTGGCTCCAAGACGCCACAGTTGGTCGATGCCGAGGGAAAGCTCGATCTCAGCGGTGAAGGCATCAAGGATGTGTTCGGCGTCTACAAGGAACTGATCGACAAGGACCTGATGCCGACGCAGCCGCTGCTGGGACCTGAGCCCTGGGTCGTGCCAAAATACGAAATGTTCCCCCAGGGCAAGCTTGTGGCGACCACCTGCGGGTCGTGGTGCTATATCTTCGACTGGGGTCGCGAGAGTAAGAACCCGATCCCTGACGTGACGAAGATCGTCGGCACCTGGACCGTCCCTGGCCAGGAAAGCGGCCAGTACGTTCTGGCCAACCTTGCCGCTCCATGGGCCGTCAACGCCAAGTCGGCGAATGTCGAACTTGCAACGAAGGCGCTGATGGAAATCGGCTCGGTGGAAACCCAGGTTTCCTATGCAGCGCGCATCGGCAATATTCCGGCCAGCAAGGATGCGGCAAAGAACGCCGAATTCCAGAAACTCACCGAACTGGTTCCCATCCACGCAGCCGCCGGCAACGGCGTCTTCCTCAAGCAGGCCTCCGGCTTCGGCACGGTCGCCGAGGGTGTCGCCCGCGCGACGGAAGCCTTGCTGCGCAAGGAAACCGATGCCGCCGGGGCCCAGAAAATCCTTGTCGACTACGTCAAGGAAACGCTCGGCGACGACGCGGTCAAGTAAGCCTCAGGCTTTTCAACTTCCGCCAAGACGGAGGCGCGGCCCTTTCGCCGCGTCTGCGCTCATCAGACAAGGTTGTGAGCTTCATGGTCCCCAATTCTCACGAAAGACGCGTCGAGCGTCAGCTTCTCGTGATCCTGCTGCCATCGCTGGTGCTGCTTCTGGCTTTCGTGATCTATCCCGCTCTCTATTCTGTCTATCTGAGCTTCACCAACGAGGCGCTGACGGGTGCTGCAGCGCTTCGGCCACGTTTCGTCGGTCTGCGCAATTACACGCGTCTTCTCAACGACGCGAAATTCTGGAATGCACTGCTCGTCACCTTTTTCTTCGTGGTCGGCTCAGCCGTGATCGGCCAGTTCGTTCTCGGCCTGATCTCGGCGATTGCGCTGCGCCGGAACATTCGCTTCCGTCAGATATTCTCGTCCATCATTCTCTTGCCGAACGCGGCTCCCGAGGTCGTCGCCGGCTTCATGTGGATTTCCATGCTGGCGGGCGGCGAGCACGCAACGCTCAGTCGTATCGTGAGCTTCTTCGGCGTCACGCCTGCCGATTGGCTTCAGGTCTTTCCGCTGTCGATGGTCATCATCGTCAACACCTGGCGCGGCATCGCGACCGCGATGATCCTGCTGACCGCCGGCCTGAGCACCATTCCCAACGAAATCTATGAGGCCGCCCGAATGGATGGCGCGACACCGTCGCAGATGTTCCGCCGCATCACGCTGCCGCTGATGATGCCGACGATCCTGCTCTACATGCTGATCTCTGCCGTCTCCACGATCGCCGTGTTTGGCCTCGTCTACGCCTTGACGCGCGGCGGCCCGGGTGGCGCGACAGAGGTAATCAGCATCTACATCTATAACCAGTCGTTCACGGCTTTCCAGCTCGGCTACGGAGCAGCCGTCGCGGTGGTCGCCCTTTTGATCTCGCTGGTCCTCGGCATCGGTTATGTCCGAGCCATGAAAGTGGAGGTCTGACATGGCCGCAATGTCCCCCACGGAAAATGCCAACAAGACCCGTTCGGATCTACTGGCCTACACAACCCTGTCCCTGATCTCGATCTTCTGCGCCGTCCCCTTCTTCTGGGTATTGCTGGCATCGGTCGACGGCAACGCCCAACTGTTCCTGCGCTGGCCGGAACAGTGGACATTTGCCAACTATGTCAGGGTATTCACGAAGGAAGACGGGGCAAGGTGGTTGTTCAACTCACTCTTCGTCGTTGGCGGAGCGACCGTCCTGGTCATGGTGCTTGCCGGTCTCGGCGGTTATGCGCTGTCGCGCACCCGCGCCTGGTGGAAGCTGCCGTTTCTCTATGCCATCCTCCTGATCCGCGTTCTGCCGCCGACAGCCCTCGTCGTGCCGCTCTACAAGTTCCTGCTGACGCTGAATAACATCGAGGGCGCCATTCTTCGGCCAATCTTCGGCGGATACGCCCGGCCGATCATGCGCTGGACAGGGTTCATCGACGGCTATCTCGGACTGATCCTGGTGCTGGCGACGATGCAGCTGCCACTTGCGCTGTGGATCATGAAGACCTTCTTCGATGGTCTCCCACGTGACTATGAAGAAGCTGCATTGATGGACGGAGCAACGCTGATGCAACGCATTCGCCGCGTGCTGATCCCGTTGGCGCTGCCGGGCCTGGCCGCCGCAGGGCTGTTTGCCTTCATGTCGGCCTGGGGCGACTTCCTGCTGCCGCTGATCTTCCTGTCGTCACCGGAGCTGCAAACACTGCCACTCGGTCTTTTTCGTGCCTTTCTACGCATCAACGAGATCGACTACGGCCTGCTTGCCGCCCTTGCCTTCATCTACCTCCTGCCGGCAGTGGTCGCCTTCGGCTTCGCGCGGCGCTTCCTCGTCCAGACCTTCGCAGGCGGCGTCAAAGGCTGATATCCAGAAAGAGTTTCAAAGATGATCAATCTCAAGAACGTTCGCAAATTCTACGGTGCTCTGGAGGTCATCAAGGGCGTCGACATCACCGTCGAAGATGGCGAATTCGCAGTTTTCGTCGGCCCGTCCGGCTGCGGAAAATCGACGTTGCTGCGCATGATCGCCGGCCTTGAGGGGATAGACGGCGGTGATCTCATTCTTGACGGCCGGCGCATCAACGACGTGCCGCCGGACAAGCGCGGCATCGCCATGGTGTTCCAGTCCTATGCCCTTTATCCGCACATGACGGTTGCTCAGAACATCGGCTTTTCGCTGAGCCTTAAGAAGGTACCGGAGGCCGACATCCGAAAGCAGGTTGAGGGTGTGGCCGAGATCCTGCAGCTGACCGACTATCTCGATCGCCGGCCGGCGGCCCTTTCCGGCGGCCAGAGACAGCGTGTCGCGATCGGCCGGGCGATCATCAAAAAGCCCTCGCTGATCCTGTTCGACGAGCCGCTCTCCAATCTCGACTCCGCCTTGCGCGTCCAGATGCGCGCCGAGTTACAGCGCCTGCACCGGGAGCTCAAAGCAACAGTCGTCTATGTCACCCACGATCAGGTCGAAGCCATGACCATGGCGGACCGCATCGTCGTCCTGAACAAGGGGCTGGTTGCCCAGCAGGGTGCGCCGATGAACCTCTACCATCAGCCCGACAACGAATTCGTCGCGACCTTTATCGGCTCACCAAGGATGAACACCATTCCGGTGGCAATCACCAGGCCGAAGGCCGGCGAACTGCGCGCGCAAAGCCCGATCGGCCTTGCGTTGGACCTTGCGGATGCGAACGGCACGGTGCCGCAAGGCGCAGCCACGCTCGGGATTCGACCGGAGCACTTCAAGATCGCCTCCGAGGGCCAAGGAAACTTCAGCGCCGACGTCGTCATCGTCGAGCGCCTTGGGGTCGAAACATACATGACCGTCGGCTCACCCGAACAGCCGATCGTGGTGCGCGCCGAGGGCGACGTTGCTGTACGGCCCGGCGACCGCGTCTCGCTCAACGCGGATGCTGCTGCTTGCCATCTATTCGACTCCGCCGGGCGGGTTATCCGCCAGGCCCAAGCTTCTTAACATCGAGGACATCATGACAATCAAGGTTACCATCTGGAACGAGGGGCGCCACGAGCAACTGCACAAGGAAGTGCAGGAGATTTACCCTGACCGTATCGACGGCGCGATCGCCGCCGGCATCAAACACCCCGACTTTGAGATTCGCCGCGGGACGCTCGACGATCCGGACGAGGGCCTGCCTGACTCCGTCCTGAACGATACCGACGTGCTGCTCTGGTGGGGCCATATGGCCCATGACGACGTCAGCGACGGCCTGATCGACCGTGTCCAGCAGCGCGTGCTCAAGGGTATGGGGCTGCTGGTTCTACACTCGGGACACCACTCCAAGCTCTTTCGCCGCCTGATGGGCACGAATGCCAACCTCTCCTGGCGCGAGACGCCGGATGGAGACCTGGAACGGGTTTGGGTGGTCAATCCCTCGCATCCGATCGCCGAGGGCTTGCCGCCCTATTTCGAGGTCAACGCGTCAGAGATGTACGGCGAACCCTTTGACATCCCCCAGCCCGACGAACTGGTATTCATCTCCTGGTATTCTGGCGGCGAAGTGTTCCGCAGCGGCTGCACCTTCCAGCGCGGACGCGGGCGTATCTTCTTCTTCAGCCCTGGCCACGAGACCTACCCCATCTATCATGACAGGATCATTCACAAGGTCATCTCGAACGGCATTCGCTGGGCAAAGCAGACCCATACCGACGGCCGCATCCTGGAGAACTGGCATCGGGCAGAGCCGATCCACGGCCGTCCCGCAAAAAGATCCTAGACCGTCAAGACCTGTTTTGTGGTGAGAACATGCAGGGTGCAGACAATCGATTTGCGCCCTGCGATGCGTTGGCTAACGCCGACGCGTTGTATTCTATTTTCAGGCGGGCCAATTTGACATGACGGAAACGGGCGCCAGTTTTCCCCTTGACGTCGTGGGACCTGCTCGCTGGGCCGGTATCCGGTGAATTCTCGCACAGGATGGATAAAATGAACCTCAAAGACCCCTCGCTCTTTCGCCAGGCAGCCCTCATCGGCGGCAGCTGGATCGAAGCCGATCCCTCCAATGCGATCGAGGTGAACAATCCTGCGACCGGCGAGATCATCGGCCTTGTTCCGAAGCTCGGCGCCAAGGAGACGAAGACGGCGATCGAGGCCGCGCAGCTTGCCCAGAAGAGTTGGGCGGCGCGCACAGCCAAGGAGCGCGCCGGCATTCTTCGCAAGTGGTTCGAGGCGATGATCGAGAATAAGGATGATCTCGGTCGCATCCTGACGCTCGAACAGGGCAAGCCGCTTGCCGAAGCGACCGGCGAGATCGTCTACGGTGCCAGCTTCATCGAGTGGTTCGCAGAAGAGGGCCGCCGCGTCTATGGCGATCTCATCCCCGGCCACCAGCCCGACAAGCGCATCATGGTTATGAAGCAGCCAATCGGCGTCGTTGCGGCAATCACGCCGTGGAATTTCCCCAATGCTATGATTACCCGCAAGGCTGGGCCGGCCTTTGCGGCCGGCTGCGCCATGGTGCTGAAGCCTGCCTCGCAGACACCGTTCTCAGCAATCGCAATCGCGGTTCTGGCCGAGCGTGCGGGACTGCCGAAGGGGCTGTTTTCCGTCGTGACAGGCTCGGCTGCGGCCATCGGTGCAGAGATGACGGGGAACCCCATGGTTCGCAAGCTCACCTTCACCGGTTCCACCGAGGTGGGAGCCGAGCTCTACAAACAGAGCGCGCCGACGATCAAGAAGCTGGGACTGGAGCTCGGCGGCAATGCGCCCTTCATCGTCTTTGACGATGCCGATCTCGACGCCGCCGTCGAAGGCGCGCTGATCGCCAAGTTCCGCAACAACGGCCAGACCTGCGTCTGTGCCAACCGGCTCTACGTCCAGGAGGGCGTCTACGAGGCCTTTTCCCAGAAGCTTGGCGCAGCGGTCGGCAAGCTCACGACGGGCAACGGTTTCGATGAGGGTATCATCCTCGGGCCCCTGATCGACCGGCCTGCACTGGAGAAGGTCGAGGAACACGTGGCGGACGCACTCGCAAAGGGGGCAAGCGTGGTGCAAGGCGGCAAGCGCCATGCACTAGGCGGCACCTTTTATGAGGCAACGGTGCTGGCGAATGTGACCCGGGAGATGGCGGTTGCCCGCGAAGAGACCTTCGGGCCGGTGGCGCCGCTCTTCCGCTTCAAGGACGAGGCCGACGTCATCGAACAGGCCAACGACACCGAATTCGGCCTTGCGTCCTACTTCTACGCCAAGGATCTGGCGCGCGTCTTCCGGGTGGCCGAGGCGCTCGAATATGGCATGGTCGGGGTCAATACCGGCCTGATCTCGACGGCCGAGGCGCCGTTTGGCGGCGTCAAGCTGTCAGGCCTCGGCCGCGAGGGCTCGAAGTACGGCATCGAGGAGTTCACCGAGATCAAATATGTGTGCCTGGGCGGGATTGGCTGAAGAGCCGACGAAACCCACGTCAGCAGAAACAGTCGGAAGGCGTGGCTGACGGCAAGATCGGCGCCTTGGGAAATCGACAGCCCGCCATCGACCGGCAGTGTAGCGCCGTTGATCATGGAAGAGCCGTCGCCCAGCAGGAAGAGTATGGCTTCCGCCACTTCATCGGGATCGATGAACCGGCCGAGTGGTATGCGCGCCTTCAAGGGATTGGCCTTTGCGGGGTCATTCCATGCCAGCTCGCCCATCGGCGTCAAGGTAACGGTCGGATTGACGCTGTTGACGCGGATGCCGGAGGGCCCGAGCTCTGCGGCAAGCACCCGTGTCATGGCATCGAGCGCGGCCTTCGAGGCGCAATAGGCCGTGTGGTTTACCACGCCGCGACGGGCGGCATCACTGGAGACGTTGACGATCGCACCCTTAATGCCAAGCCGCAGCCACTCGCGGACGACGATTTGCGACAGCACCTTCGGCGCGACGGTATTGACGTTCAGGACACGATGGAAGTCCGAGAGCTCGCTCGAACAAAAGACTGCAATACGGTCGTACCCGCACAATTGACCAGGAAGTCGACTGGCAGCGCGACGCTGACCGCCGACCCCAGGGTGTCTGTCCTTGCAAGGTCGACGCAGATTGGCTCGCATCCGATCTCCGAGACGAGCGTCTCGAGGTCTTCCGGCGTGCGGCTTAGCGCAACAACTTTTGCGCCGCGCCGCGCGAGCATGACGGCGGTCGCCCTCCCTATGCCCTTTCCGGCACCGGTTAACTATACGCGCTTTCCATCCCAATCCATGAGAGTTCTTTCCTGCGAACCTTTACGGATAGGACCTGGCACGCTTTTTCCGCCGCAAGAATGGCTGAGAACAACCGTCCGGCAAAACGAAAAAAGCCTGCCGCGGGAGGAGGTGCGGCAGGCTTTCGAAAACACCGAACAGCAGCTGGGAGGAGGTTGCTGCTGTTCCCGCAAGCGCCCTCGGGAGGAGGATAAGGCCGCTTGCAAACACGAAGCTCTGCGGGAGGAGGTGCATCGCTTCGATGAAACTGAATATACAGATGGTTCGCCCAAATGATAGGCACATTTCTGCAGCGCAGCTATGCGCCATGCGCGTAACGCGTGACTTATTGCTCCATGCGACACCATCGGGCGTCTAAGACGCAACCCACCCGACACGCTTTGGTCTCTTCGCGTTTTCTGCTAACACGCCGCCATCGCAAGAAGGAATTTCAGATGACCGCGGCATTCTATCGGGACTACATCGCCGACCTGAGGTCAAGGATCGACGATCTTCACACCGACCCAGAGAGCTACCAGACGTACGTACTGTCGATGGAACTGCTGGCGCAACGCAACCTCGTCAGCTACAGCCTGACGAGACAGCGCGGCCAGACCGACAGCCTGTTCTATCGGCGAGACACGACAAACGACCAGGGCGCGCAGATGCAGCAACAGACCGCCTTTAAGCTGTTTGCAGGCTTCTTCGGCCTCGGTCAGTTTCTGGCCTCGTCGGGACGCACCGGAGGGCTTGCCGAGAACGGATTTGCCGAGACCCTGACGGCGGATTGGGAATACCCTACCTGTGCGGTGCACTTTAGCTATCGGAAAAAGGGACAGCCGGAGACAAGCTCCATGAAAATGCTCTTCGTCGGGCTGAATGGCGATGCCGATGCCGATACCTATGAGCGCATGCTGGGGCGACAGGATCTGCTGGTTCAGGACCGGCCATTTTCATCGTCGGTGCTGTGGGAATGGAAATGAAGCACTTCCCGTGTTGAAACGCCTAGTCGAGCGCAGGCGTCGGCGGGGGAGCCAGCAACGCTTTGGAGACGCCACGCAGCAACACGCCGATCTCCGGCAGGAAGTGACGCATCGCCGAGCCCTTCCGCCAACAGATGCCGATCTGGCGACTTGGCGGTGAATCCGTGAAACTCAGAAGCCTGATGTTGCTGGAAGGAGAGTGACGCGTGGCGAGCTCCGGCAGCAACGTCATCCCGACCTTGGCCCCAACCATCTGGCGAAGCGTCTCCAGGCTGGTTGCGCGAAACGATGTACGCTCGGCTCGCACCCGCGAGCCGGCAGACGTCCAGTGCCTGATCCCGCAGGCAATGGCCTTCTTCAAGCAGCATCAGATTATAGCCGTTGAGGTCGGCAAGTGCGAGTTCCTTTCGCTCTGCCAGTGAATGGGACGCCGGCACGGCGAGCAGGAAACGCTCCGAAAACAGAAGCTCTGTTGTCAGGCGATCGTCGCCAACCGGCAGAGCGAGGATCGCTGCGTCCAGATTGCCGTTGTGCAGACGCGACAGAAGGCCATCGCTTTTCTCCTCGATCAGCAGCATTTCCAGGCCGGGGAACGTCTCGCGGATGCGCGGCACCGCATGTGGCAGGAAATACGGTGCGAGCGTCGGGAAAATGCCGAGGCGAAGCGTGCCTGCCTCGGGGTTGCGGCTGCGACGGGCCGCCGCCTTCATCTCCTCGACCTCGGTCATGATGCGCCGGGCACGCTCAACGGTATCCTGGCCGAAAGACGTCAACATCAGCGAACGCGACGTCCGCTCGATGAGCGGCGCGCCGAGATCCTCCTCCAGCTTTCTGATCTGCGTCGACAACGTCGGCTGGGCGACCTGACACTCCTCCGCAGCCCGGCCAAAATGCCGGTGGTTTGCGAGCGCGATCAGATACTCCAGCTCTCGTAGCGTCACAATGCGATCGGGCCGCTGCTTGTCATGCTGCCTTGACGGCGTCAGTATCCGGCGCCGACGTGCGCATCAGGTGGTCGAAAGCAGCAAGCGAGGCCTTTGCTCCCTCGCCGAGCGCGATGACGATCTGCTTGTAGGGAACCGTCGTGCAGTCGCCAGCAGCAAAGACGCCCGGAACCGACGTCTGACCGTGCTGATCGACGATGATTTCGCCGCGCGACGAAAGGTCGACAGAACCCTTCAGCCATTCCGTATTCGGCAAGAGGCCAATCTGCACGAAAATGCCATCCAGATCCAGCGTGTGGCGCTGGCCGGCAATGCGGTTCTCATAGACAAGACCCGTGACCTTCTGGCCGTCGCCAAGCACTTCGGTCGTCCTGGCCGACAGCAGGACATCGACGTTGGGCAGGCTCCGAAGCTTGCGCTGCAAAACGTCGTCTGCGCGCAGCATGCTGTCGAATTCGATCAGCGTCACGTGGCTCACGATGTTGGCGAGATCAATCGCCGCCTCGACGCCTGAGTTGCCGCCGCCGATCACTGCCACGCGCTTGCCCCTGAAGAGCGGGCCGTCGCAATGCGGGCAATAGGCGACACCCTTGTTGCGATAATGGTCCTCGCCCGGGACACCCATCTGCCGCCAGCGGGCGCCGGTGGACAGGATGACCGCCTTTGAGCGCAGCGTCGCGCCGTTGACAAGCTCGACGGAGATCATTTCCTTGCCCGCAACCAGCTTCTCTGCTCGTTGCAGGTTCATCACGTCGATATCGTAATCCCTGACGTGTTCCTCAAGCGAGGCAGCGAATTGCGGGCCTTCGGTGTGGCGTACCGAAATGAAGTTCTCGATCGCCATGGTGTCCAGCACCTGACCACCGAATCGCTCGGACGCGAGACCCGTGCGGATACCCTTGCGCGCGGCATAGATCGCCGCTGCCGCACCCGCCGGTCCGCCGCCGATGACGAGCACGTCGTAGGCTTCGCGATTGTTCAACCGTTCGGCGGCACGCTCGGCCGACGTAGTATCGAGTTTGGCGACAACCTCCTCGACCTCCATACGGCCTTGTCCGAAGATCTGACCATTGAGGTAGACGGTCGGCACCGACATCACCTGACGGCTTTCAACCTCGGCCGGGAAGACGCCGCCGTCGATCGCGACGTGGCTGATGCGCGGATTGAGGACCGCCATCAGGTTCAGCGCCTGTACGACGTCAGGGCAGTTCTGGCAGGAGAGCGAAAAATAGGTCTCAAAGCTGAGGTCGGCATCGAGATCCTTGATCTGGTCGATGATTGTCTGTTCGACGCGCGGCGGATGGCCGCCGACCTGCAGCAGGGCGAGCACGAGCGATGTAAATTCATGGCCCATCGGAATGCCGGCAAAGCGAAGCTGGATGTCATGGCCGGGGCTGTTTAGCGCAAAGGACGGCGCACGTTCGCCATCGTCACGACGCTCGGTGACGGAAATCTGCCTGCAAAGCTCGACCAGCTGGGTGAGAAGCGCCGACATCTCTTGCGACTTCGCGCTGTCGTCGACAGAGGCGGTAATCTCGATCGGGCGCACGACCCGTTCCAGGTAGGCTTTGAGCTGGGACTTCAGATTCTCGTCGAGCATGAACTACTCCGCTAAAAAATAGATGGCAGCACCGCTTGGGTGCTCAATACAGCAGGCGACGGTTGCCCTTCCGCTTGGAGAAGGGCAACCTTTCACTTCAGGTCAAATCTTGCCGACGAGGTGCAAGGATGGGGCAAGCGTCTTTTCGCCCTCTTCCCACTTGGCAGGGCACACTTCGCCCGGATGCGAGCGAACGTACTGGGCGGCCTTGATCTTGCGCATCAGGTCTGCGGCGTTGCGGCCGATGCCTTCGGCCGTGACTTCCATGGCCTGAATGACGCCATCCGGATCGACGACGAAAGTGCCGCGGTCAGCAAGACCCTCGGATTCTCGCATGACCTCGAAGTTGCGGCTGATCGTGCCTGTCGGATCACCGATCATCGTGTACTGGATCTTGCCGATCGTCTCGGAGCTGTCGTGCCAGGCCTTGTGGGTGAAATGCGTGTCGGTAGAGACCGAGTAGACCTCGACGTCGAGGCGCTGCAGTTCGGCGTAGTGATCGGCGACATCGCCAAGTTCTGTCGGGCACACAAATGTGAAGTCAGCCGGGTAGAAGAAGAAGACAGCCCACTTCCCCTTGGTATCGACGTCGGTCACTTCAATGAATTTGCCCTGCCTGAAAGCCTGCGCTTTGAAGGGCTTAATGGATGTGTTGATAAGGGACATGAAGGCTCCTGTAAAATTGCTGCGAGGCGAAATACCGCTTTCGCGCCGCAACATAAATGGAGCCCGGCGATAAATGAAATAGATAAATCCTAAAATTTCGATAGGGGGTGTCTATCGGCCGCAGTCCCATCTGCCGCGTCGCGAAGGGCGACAAGGGAAAATGCGACGAGCGCTTGTCCCCTCGTGCACTTCCCCATGTTTCAAGGTTAGACCGAACGACCGAGACCGCCGTCGACCTTGATGTTCTGGCCGGTAATGTAGCCCGCACCCTCCGACGCAAGGAAGGCAACTGTTGCGGCGATCTCCTCGCTTTTGCCATAGCGCTGCATGGGAACAGACTGCCGGCGGTCATCTGTTGCCGGCAGGCTGTCGATCCAGCCGGGCAGCACGTTGTTCATGCGGACATTGTCGGCGCCGTAGGTGTCGGCAAAGATCTTGGTGTAGGCGGCAAGCCCCGCCCGGAATACGGCCGACGTCGGGAACATGGCAGAGGGTTCGAAGGCCCATGCGGTGGAAATATTGATGATCGTGCCTGACTTCTGAGCCTGCATGATCGGTGTCACCAGCCTGGCCGAGCGGACGACGTTCATCAGATAGACATCAAGGCCCTTGTGCCAATCCTCGTCGGTGATATCGAGAATCGGCGCGCGGGGGCCGTGTCCGGCGCTGTTGACCAGCACATCAATGCGTCCCCAGCTCTGCATTGCCAGATTGACCAGACGCTGGAGATCTTCGTTCGACTGGTTGGAGCCCGTTACACCGACGCCGTTCAGTTCTTTTGCCAGCGCTTCGCCCTTGCCGGATGAGGAAAGAATGGCGACATTGAACCCATCGGCCGCAAGGCGGCGCGCCGCATCGGCGCCCATGCCGCTGCCGCCGGCCGTCACGAGCGCTACTTTTTCTACTGCCATAATTCTTGCCTTCCCTTAAGTGTGGCGCGCAATCAGCGCATTGTTTCCAGTCGTTCGCCAACATGATATCATTGCAACATGGCCTGTTCGAGCCAATTCCGTTGATATCTAACAGTAGAAATTCTATTGAATGACCAAGCCGCTTCATCGTCTTCCGCCTCTCAACGCCCTGCGTGCATTCGAAGTAGCCGCACGTCACCTGAATTTCCGGCTGGCCGCCGAGGAACTCGGAGTGACGCAAGGTGCTGTCGCGCAACAGGTGCGCGGACTGGAAGCCGAGCTGGGCTGCAAGCTGTTTCACCGCCTTCCGCGGATGCTCGCATTGACCGATGGCGGCCACACCTACGCGGTCAGCGTCAGACGTGCCCTCGAATTGGTGGCCGAGGCGACAGCCATGATCCGGCCCGAACCCTTTCGGCTGACCATCAGCGTAACACCCACCTTTGCCTCCAAATGGCTGATGCCTCGCCTGCCAAACCTGCTGGCCACCCATCCCGAACTCGACATACGCATCCTTGCCAGCGAAAGGGTTTCGAACTTCCGCTCCGATGCTGTCGATATCGCAGTTCGTTTGGCGCGACCGCCGTTCGACACCGGACTTGTCACCGACCTCTTGTTCAAGCAGGATCTGGTGGCGGTCTGCAGTCCGGATTTGATGCCCTTGGATGGCGTCCTGTCGCCAGCCGAGCTTAGTCGCTTCGTGCTGCTGCACGACACGCACGATCAGTGGCCGGCATTCATCGAGACGGTGCTCGCCAGTACGGCGTCCAACCTATCCAAAAGCGTGCGCTTCAACCACACCTCCCACGCAATCGAGGCGGCCATTGCCGGACAGGGGTTGGCATTGGCTAGCAGCGTCTTTGTCGACGAGGATATCGCCGCCGGACGACTGGTGCGCGCTTTCGAACAAACGATGCGCGCCACCACCGACTTTTACGTGGTCACACCGCGCCGGCCGCAAAATGCGCAATCGGTTGCCAAGGTACGCGACTGGCTGTTGCGTCATCAAGAACCGTCGTCCTGAGAGCGACCCATCAGCTCAAATGACGGCGCACACGGTCTTCAGCTCCAGATAGTTTTCGAGGCCGGGAGCGCCATTCTCATAGCCCCAGCCCGACTGCTTGTGCCCACCTTTCGGAAGTTCCGGCGAAAAATAGGAATGGCAATTGATCCATACGGTACCGGAGCGGATGCGGGCCGATAGCCGGTGAGCAGCGCTGAGGTCTCTGGTCCAGACGCTCGCAGCGAGCCCGTAAGGAGAATCATTGGAAAAGGCAATTGCCTGCTCGACATCGTCGAACGGTGTAACTGCAACGACGGGCCCAAAGATCTCCTCCCGCATCATCCGCATATCCTGACGCACGTCCGTGACAACGGTCGGCTCGAAGAATGTCTGCTGATCGCCTGCCTGCCTGCCGCCGGCGACAATCTCCGCGCCCTCCCCCACGCCTTCGCTGACATAGCCAGAGACACGATCCGCCTGCTTGCGGTTAACCAGCGGCCCGAGATCGGTTTGCGGGTCCAGGCCATGCCCGAGCCTGAGCTTGCCGGCCTCGCTTGCCAACCCTTCCAGCAACTGCTCGTAGACCGCGCGATGAGCGTATATCCGCGAGCCGGCAACGCAGACCTGACCACCATTTGAGAAGATGCCGCGAGCAATGCCAGGGATGGCAAGGTCCATATCGGCGTCCGGCATGACGATTGCCGGCGACTTTCCACCGAGTTCCAGGGTCAGTTTTTTCAAGTTGCCCCGCGCCGCGCCAACGATCAGCTTGCCGACCTCGGTGGATCCGGTGAACGCGACCTTGTCGACACCCGCGTGACCGGTCAGTGCAGCGCCGACAGATTCGCCGAGCCCGGTGAGGATATTGACCACACCGGCCGGCAATCCCGCCTCGACCATCAGCTCGCCGAGCCGAAGGGCCGTCAGCGAAGTCTCCTCGGCGGGTTTCAGCACGACAGTGCAGCCCGCCGCAAGCGCCGGCGCAAGCTTCATCGCCGCCATCAGCATCGGCGAGTTCCACGGGGTGATGGCAGCGACGACGCCGATCGGTTCGCGTGTCGTATAGGCGAACACTTTCTTGCCGGCAGGCTGGTAGCCGATCGAAGTCGGAATGGTCGTGCCGAGGATCTTCGTGGCGAAGCCTGCGAAATAGCGGAACTGTTCGGCCGATGCGGGGATCTCGGCCAAACGGCCGGTCTTCAAAGACTTGCCCTGATCGAGCGTCTCCAGTTCCGCCAGCTCGTCCACATGCGCATCGATCAGATCGGCGATCCGCCAAAGCAGTTTGCCGCGCGCCGATGGCGTCATGCCACGCCAGGCATCACCTTGGAAGGCGCGGCGCGCGGCAGCGACTGCTGCGTCGACATCGGCCCCATTTGCCTCCGCCAGCACTGCAAGCAGCAGCCCATTTGCGGGGTCGTGCGTCGTAAAGGTCGAACCCGACGACGCGTCGACCCACTCGCCGTCAATCAGCAGCTTCTTGCGTTGCTTTGCCAGAAAGCGCAGGGCGCCTTCGGTTGCTGGTTGAATGAAGGGGATGGACAGTGTCATGACACCAGATCTCCAGGACGTTTGGCGGCGCGAAAACGTTCTACGGAGCCGGGTGCGCCGCGCTTGCCAGATCCGATGCGTTTGCTTGATGCACTGCGCATGATGGAAGGATAGACGGGGATCATCGTCTTTCTTCCCCCATCGTGGTGCCGAAGCGCACGCCCTTTTCCTTCAGCCAGCGGCGATAGGCAACCGAAGAGCTGTCGGCCCGCGTCGGGATTTCCTGCCGCGGCTCAAGCGGTAGGAGCAAGGGGCGCTGGTTCTCGACGATGATACGATCCTGCAGGAAGATCACCTGTTCGAAGTTGAGGAGCGAGGTCTGGGTCGATGCGGTATCGACCAGGTACATCACGGGCTGAGCCCGGCAAAGGTGTTCCTCGAGCGGGTGGATGAAGAGTGCGATAGCGTCCAGCCGCTCAGGGGCGGTCGGACAGACGCGATAGAGCATCACGACAAACGGAGCAGGAACACGGTAGGTGAGTTGCACGAAGCCGCCTTCGCTTTCGGTCGCGGCGATGCGCGGCTGGAAGAATGTGCAGTTCGTTGCCCAGACCTCATCAACGTCCCGACGGATTTCGCTGAGATAGCCTGGCACTTCGGTATGCGGTTCGGAGCCGAGTATGTCGGCATGCACGAAGGGAAAATGCGCCATGTCGAGGAAGTTTTCCACGACCCTGAGCCCAGAGGCACGCATCTTTACCCAGCCGCAGGGCACGAAACGGCGATCGGCTTCATCTGCTTCCGATATCTCGAAGACGTCCTTGTTAGGGTGACCGAGCGTCGTCCAGACGCATCCGTATTTCTCCCGCACCTCCAGGGCCGGGACGGAAGGCCGGCCAGCCACGACTTCGTGGACGACGGGCTCACCGTTCTTGCGACGGAAGAGTTCGATATCCTGTCCAAGGAGGCGCGAGCGGATCGGCTGGCCGGTCAGATCTGCTGAAGTCTCGACCGCGTACCATTCGTTGAGCACAGCCTTGTCGGTCGTCTTTGACATGATCTCCTCCTCAGCCTTTCGTCCATTGCGGGGTTCCCTCGCGGTTGTCGGCGAGCCAGGCGGCGCGGCGCGCAAAATGCGGCGGAGCAATGCGGTGAATTTCGGCGATGATATCCTTGAGGTCGGCTGTCTTCAGCACCCCGTCTTCGACCAGGATTCTGCCATCCACCATGGTCAGGCTGACATCGCTGCCGCGAACCGCGTGGACCAGATTGTGTTGCAGGTTGAAATAGGCGCCCTCACCAAAGACCGGCGTCATGCGCGGCGTATCGGTTCGCACAGCGATGAGGTCGGCGCGCTTGCCGGCTTCCAGCGAGCCGATCTCATGATCGAGGCCGATGGCCTTGGCGCCTTCGATGGTCGCCATGCGCAGGACATCCCAGCTGTCCATGGCGGCGGCGTCCAGATCCTTCAGCTTGCCCAGCAGGGAAGCAACCTTCATCTCCTCGAACATGTCGAAGTTGTTGTTTTCCTTCTCGCCATCGGTGCCTATCCCGACCGGCACGCCGGCCGCGAGCATTTCGCCGACCCGCGCGATGCCACTCGCAAGCTTCATGTTGCTGACGGGATTGTGCGCCACCGATACATTGTACTTCGAGATGAGCTCAACTTCGGCCGAATCCAGCCAAACGCCATGGGCGATCATCGTAAGCGGCGCCTCGAAGAAGCCAAGGTCGTGAAGCGCATACATCGGCCGCTTGCCGTAGCGCTTGTCGAATTCGGCAAGCTCGATCTCGGCCTCGCTGCAGTGGGTGTGAAAGCCGGTCCTATGTTTCTTGGCGAGCGCAATCGCGCGCTGCTGGCCTGCCTCGTCCGCGTAGAACAGATGTTCAAGCCCGACCCAGACGTTGACCCGACCATCGACCTTTCGATGCCAGTTTTCGATCATCGCCTCGTTCATGTCGAGCGTATCGAAGTAGTTGTACTCGGGATGCTCGCCAACATAGGGCACAGCGACCAGCCGGTTGCCGATAGCGCTGGCGGCCTTGGCGCTGCCATCCATGAAGCGCCACATGTCGACAACGGTCGTCGTGCCGCCGACTACCGACTCGGCGTAGCAAAGAAAGGACGCGGCCTCTGCTTCATGCGGTTGCAGCATGCGGTGCATCGGATTGATGTGCAGCGTCAGCCAGTCCCAGACGGGCAGATGCTCGGCTGTGCCGCGAAGAAATCCGGAGTGGGCGTGCGCATTGACGAGGCCGGGCATGATCACGGAGTTGGCAGTTTTCCTGACGATGACGCCGGGATTGGAGGCCGTGACCTCGGAAAGCGAGGCAACGGCTTCGATCGTACCGCCATTGATGAGGACGGCGCCGTCCTTGATGACGCGATTTCTCGGGTCCATCGTCAGAATGTAGTCGCCGGCGATAATCTGCTTGTCCGCTGTCATGCTTTGTCCAGTTCGCTTCGGGTTTGTCTTTTCCGTGTCATGCTGCCGACAGCAGGAAATCGGCAGCGCGTTCTCCGATCATCGTGACCGGCGCGTGCGTGTGGCAGGTGGGGATGACGGGGATCACAGAGGCATCGGCGATCGTGAGACCCTCGATTCCGCGCACCCGCAGCCTGTTGTCGACAACGGCCTGATCGCCTCTTCCCATCGCGCAGGTGCCGCTCACGTGGAAAAAGGTCGAACAGGCGTTTCTCACATAATCGACGATCTCGGTCCGCGACAGACGCCGCGCCGGCGCTGCGTAGCCGCCGAACCAGCCGGCATAGCTCTGCGTCGCCGCAAGCTCCATCATGGTCTCGACCGCGATTACCAGCGCATCGAGATCACCAGGCTCGGCGAGGTAGTTCGGCTGGATTTCGACAGCGCCGCCGGGAACGGCAGACATTAGCCGCATGTATCCAACGCTCTTCGAGCGCATCAGGCCGCAGCCGATGGAGAAAACATCACCGGACAGATCGTAGAGTTCGCGAATGCGGGGTTCGGCACTGTTGCCCTGCACCGGGAAGGCATGAAGATCGGCCTGCGGGAGCGCGGCCGAGGATTTCCAGTTGATGACGGTGCCGCCGCCATTGTCGCGGACCGGACCAAGCGGCTGCCTTGATCGGAAGACGCAGGCCTGGACGAGCGGGTGATCTTGCAGGTTCTGCCCGACGCCGGCAAGACCGAGGCGGATATCGATGTCCAGCCGCTTCAGTTCCGACGGATCGCCGATGCCCGACATCATCAAAAGCCGCGGCGTGTCGATCGCGCCGAGCGAAAGGATCACGCCGGTGGTGGCCCTGACCGCATGCAGCTTTCCCTCTTGCACGTATTCGACGGAAGCGCATCTCCCGTTGTCGATACCGAGCCTGGTTGCCACAGTATCGGTCAGGATCGTCAGCCGCTCGTTGTCGAGGATTGGCCAGAGATAGCCTTTTGCCGAACTCCAGCGCTTTCCCTGAGAGATATTCAGGTTCGAGAGCGCGGCCCCTTCGTTGCTGGGGCCGTTTGGATCGTCGATCACAGGAATGCCGAGATCTGCAGATCCGCCCAGCATCGCCTCGGCAACGGGGTGGGGAGATGAACTGCGCTCTATCCGCAAGGGTCCGCCGGCGCCACGAAGTGCCGTCTCTCCATCCTGCCAGTCTTCGCACCGTTTGAAATAAGGAAGGACATCGCTGAACGACCAGCCTTTGGCGCCGGCTGCCTCCCAGCCGTCGTAGTCCGTGGGATGCCCGCGATACCACATCATCGCGTTGATGCTGCTCGAACCGCCGAGCACCTTGCCGCGCGGAATGCCTATCGTGCGGCCATTGATCCGCGGCGTCGGCGCGTAGTCGTAGCCCCAATCGTAGGCGCTCCGCCCGAGCGGCACCCAGGATTTTGGATCGTCGATTTCGGGAACTCCGATACCCGGGCCGCCTGCCTCGATCACCAGAACGGTGGCGTCGCTGCCGTCAATCAGCCTTCTGGCAACCGCACAACCGCCCGAGCCGGCACCGACGACGATATAGTCGTAGGCGGCGAAAATGGGTCTCCTAGGGATCATCAAAGCAGGCATCGGATGCAGCATTTCCTCAGTTGTGTTCACTCGGGCCCATGATGACGATGCCCTCCGTTGCTTCAACATGGCGGACGAAAATGTACTTGTCCTCGCGACCATCGCTTTGCTTGCGCTTGATATCCGGCTGCACCGTGCCGGCCACTTTGGCGACGACGAGATAGGGAACGTCGGCCTTGAGAGCGGCATTGCAATGAGTTTCAAATTCCTCCAGCGTGCGGGCGGTATAGGCGTGCTCGACGCCGGCGCCGCGGGCGATCGCCGCGATATCCACTCGGCCGAAGGCCGTATGCGTCGGGGGGCCGCCGATCGACTGGTAGCATTCGTTGTCCCACACCACCACAAAGAGGTTCTTTGGCTGCTCGTTGCCGAGCGTCGCCAGGATGCCCAGGTTGAACATCATGCCGCCATCGGTATCGAGCGAGACGATGCGCCGGCGCGGCAGTCCCGCTGCCAACCCGAACGCCTGCGGCGTGACGCAACCGAGCTGTTGCTGGAATAGGCTTGCCTGGCGCATATGGGGCGCGGCGTTGTACCATTCGTCGACGCTGGCGCCGAGCGAGAGGATGACCAACTCGTCCTTCAGGCGCGCCGAAAGGACGGTCATGCAATCGAAGCGCTTCATCGAACGATCTCCCCGCCAAGTGCCACAGCCGAATGATAGTAGGCGGCGTAGGACCAGTTGTAGGCATCGGCAATCGCCCGTTCGATGCGCTCTTCTTCGCGAACCACCTGATAAGGGATGCGCAACGCATTGAGGACCGGTTCCATCGTGATGCCGTGGGGAATGGCCCACCAGTTGTTTTCGCCCATCTCGCCGCGATAGCTCATCAGCATGACGACAGGGATGCCTGCGCCGAGGCCCATGCGGGCAAGCGGCTCCACAGACGCCCGAAGGCCTGAGTTTTCCATGATCAGCGCCGCGCGCTTGCCGGAAAGGAAAACACCGCCACAGATGGCAGCGCCCTCGCCTTCATTGGTGACGCGAATGGTACGGATATCGGGATCCGCGTCGAGCGCCGGGTAAAGTTCCTTGAAAAGGGAATCCGGAAGATAACAAACGATGCTCACGCCGGCCTTCTTCAGACCACGGATGACGGCGTCAACTGCAGTTTTTTTCATTGTGCGTCCTCATTTCGGAGCGAAATTGACAAACTGCAGTTGTTCGCAATAGTCCTTATTTTCTGATTGAAGTGATGCGCCGAACGCAACACCCTAAATGCCGTCTTCACCCGAACGCTCGATGGACTTTGCCAGAAGCTTGCCCAGAGCCGAAGCAGCATCCGACATCTCCTTTTCCGAGCGAGACAAAAGCATCAGCTTGCGCGGATTGAGCTTGGCGTCGCGCAGGGGCACGAATTTCAGCGCGCCGTCGGCGATTTCCTGTTCGATGCCGACACGCGTCTGCAACACCGTACCGAGGTTGCGCTTGGCGAGATCGACCATCAGCCCGATAGAATTTGTGCGGGCGCGTTGCGTCAGATCAATGAAGGAGCGGCTGAAGGCTTCCTCTATCCATGTGCCGAGCGTCAGGCTGGAATCCGACAGGATGACGCGCTGGCCGGCGAGATCGAACAGTTTGAGCTCCTTCTTCTCGGCAAAGTGGCTGTCGGGCAAAGCCAAAACGCCCAGTGGCAAGGAGACGATAGCGATCCGCCGAACGTTGCGTGGCACCCGGATATCGAAGACGACAGCAAGATCGCATTCGCCTTCGGCAACCGCATTGGCAGCCTGCTGCGACCCCATGACGCGTACATTGACGGTGATCGCCGGATGCCGCTGCCAGAATTCCTGTAGAGCCTGTGGCATCACGCCGCGTGAAACGCTTTCGATCACCGCCACCGACACCGTTCCGCGATGCAGGCCATGCAGGTCGTTGATCTCGCTGCAGGCTCGGTTCAGTTGGGAGAGACTGAGTCGGGCGTGATAGAGCATCAACTCGCCGGCGCTGGTCAGCTTGAGGCGCTGGCGCACGCGCTCGAACAGGGATGTGCCGAGTTCATCCTCCAGCTGCCGCAGGATGCGACTGATGGAGGACGGCGCGACGTTGAGCGCCTGGGCGGCCTGTCTTATCGAGCCTAGCCTTGCGACCAGCTGAAAGTAGTGAATGCGTGTGGCGACAAGTCCCAGACGGTAAGGATCCATCAGAGCGTCTCGAACAGCTGCTGGATCTCCATCTCGGGGACCAGCACGAGACCTTTGTCGGTGATGCGGATTTCCGGAATGACCGACAGCGGAATAAGGTTGAAGCCCATGTAGGCGATGGTGCACTCGGCCCTTTCCCACTCGACCTTCAGAGCCTTCACCTCCTCGGCAACCTCGTGCACGCGCTTGTCGGAGATAAGGCCGGCAATCGGCAGCGGCACCATGGCCGTCACTTTCCCATCCATGACGACGCAGACGCCGCCCTGCTTCTCCTCGATCGCATCGAGCGCGATCTGCATATCGCGCTCGTTGGTGCCGGCAACGATGATGTTATGGCTGTCGTGGCCGACGGATGAGGCGACCGCGCCTTTTTTCAGGCCGAAGCTGTTCAGCAGGCCGTGCGCGACATTGCCGGCGGATTTGCCGTGGCGCTCGACGACGGTGACAAAGCAAAGGCCGTGGCGGTCGAAATGGCTCTGCCAGTCGTTGGCGGGCTCCAGGGCGACCTTTGCGTGGCCGAGCGTGATGCCGGGTAGCTCCGTCTTGATCGTGTGAGCGATCACGGTTTCGGTCGGGAGATTGGGCGTCAGCTTGAGGTTTTTCGGCAGCTTGACGGTGTGGTAGGCGGCCTGCGGATAGCGATAGGGCCTGGAGAGCGCCTCTTCCAGGATGGGCGTCACCTTCCGGTCTTCCACCACCAGCTCGCCGCCGTACCAGGTGTTGACCGGCTTCAGGTCGTCGGTCAACAACACGAGGTCGGCACGACGCCCGCCGCCGAGGCCGCCGATTTCATTTTCCATACCGAAGCGCGTTGCTCCATGCAAAGAGCCCATCGCCCAGGCCTGTTCCGGCGTCATGCCCGCTTTCACCGCTTCGCGGGTCACCCAGTCGAGACCGAAGAGAAGCAAATCGTCGGCGTCGCGGTCGTCTGTGCAGACCGCGATGCGCTTGTGTGAGGAGCCGAGCTCGGTAATCGTCTTGATCGCATGCGGCAGGCTGTGCCAGGGCGTCGTCGGCGGACCACCTCGAAGGAAGAGCCAGATTCCGGCTTCGAGCATATCGTCGGCAATTTCGCGGTCGATCGCCTCGTGTGTGTCGGTGACACCCGATGCGGCATAGGCCGAGACGAACTCGCGCCCATAGACGTGACCTGACACTGGTCGCCCGCGTTGCAAGGCAGCGGCAAGGATGGCATGGCTGCGCTCGTCGCCCATCGCCACCTGCACGAAATCCATCTTCTCGCCGAGCGCCACGGCCTCGGGCCATTTGTCGAAGAGGGCCGCAATCTTCTCCGGCGTCAGGTTGCCGCCGGCCGTTTCAAGTTGCGGCGAGGTCGCCGGCACGGTGCTTGGCACTGTCAGGAAGATCGAGAGCGGCGCCTGGCGGGCATCCTCCAGCATCGCCTCGACGCCGGCCACGTCCATGACGTTGCCGATCTCGTGGCTGTCGCAGAAGATCGTGGTTGTGCCGTTGAGAAGCGCTGCTTCCGCGTAGGCGCAGGCCGTCACCATACTGGACTCAATATGGATATGCGGATCGACGAGGCCTGGCGCTATGATGCCGCCGCGGGCGTCATAAAGCCTGGCAGAGCCGTTTTTGAAGCTGCCCGATGGCTTCACGGCGGCGATGCGCCCGTTGGACACCCAGACTTCCCTGTCGCGGAGAATACGCTCGGAGTAGGTCGAAAGCACGCGGGCTCCCTGGATTACCAGATCGGGGTCCTTTCGCCCCGAGGCGACGTCAGCCAGCGTTCGCGTCAGCGTCGACAACGACCTCACGGAAAAACGGGTCAAAGTGCTCATGAGAACTCCAATCTGGAAATCAATGATAATCGGGAATGCCGGGCATTGTGTGGAAGCCCTTCAGCGTGCGGAAACGCCGGATCCAGCGGCGCAACGCGGGATACTCGTCGTGATCGACCCCGAAGTCGCGGCTGAGCGCAAAGGACGGAAACAGAGCGACATCGGCAAGTGTTGCCCTGTCGCCAACGAACCATTCCTTTCCGTCGAAATGGCGCGCCGTCATGTGGTCGTCCATGATGCGGAAGGCGTTGCGCGCGCTGGCACGCAGCGCCTTTTCGTCGCCAGCGACATCGAACAGCGCCTGTAGCCGGGCCTCTATGGCGGGTGCCAATGCAGTTTCGGAGAAAAACAGCCACATCGAGACCTGTCCGAAGGCCACAGCATTGTCCGGAAGCCAGTGCTTTGCGGGATCATGAGCCTTGGCGAGATAGAGCAGGATCGCCCCCGTGCCATGCAGCAGGAGGTCGCCGTCACGAATGACCGGGAGCGTCCCAAGTGGGCTTAGCGCCAGCATCGGCGGCTTCTTCTGCTCGGCGCCGGGGAACATGTCGACCGCGATCGTCGTCCACTGAAGCCCGAGCATGGAGAGAAGCAGGCGGGCGCGGTAGCTCGATTCATCGAGTTCGTAGTTGTAGAGCGCAATCTCAGACATCAGGCCACCTCCGCCGCGCTAGGCGTTGCCTGCTCGAGGTGGAAGCGGAGATTTTCCGCCCACTGCGCATAGTGCTTCTGCTTGGCGCCGCCATAGATCGCATGCGAGCCTGATATGACGATGTGCACGGCAGTTTTCGCTTCCGCCTTTGCCTGGAAGGCAAGCAGCAGCACGTCGTCGCCGGACACGAGCTTGCCGACCTGTTCGCACAGCATCGTCATGCCGGCCTGTTCGAATACATCCTGGACATCGCTCTTCGCACGATCGACGTAAACGCTTCTAACCGGTGTTATCGCGGCCGAAGGGCCTGCATCCGGCAGCAGATTTTCGGATGCCGTCGTCGTCCAGACGATCCCGTATTTTTCTTTCGCCTGAAATGTCGGAACCTTGATCGTCTCAGGCACCTCCAGCGTCGGGTGAGCCGGAATGTAGCGGCATTGACCGGCGGTATCGTATTGCCAGCCGTGATAGAGGCAGGCGATGTGATCGCCGCGCACGAAGCCGAAGCTGAGGCGCATGCCGCGATGCGGACAGCGATCTTCCCATACATGGGCGTTGCCGCTGTTGTCGCGCCAGACGACGATCTCGCTGCCTTCGACGATGGCGCCTGTCGATGTCCCGGCCTCGATCGACGCCGACAGAGCGACCGGCACCCATCCCTCGTTCAATTTCATAGTTCACTCCTGTTCACACCGCTGCGCGTTCGATATCGAGTATGATGCAATCGTAGGGCCCAAGGCTGCAGGCCATTTCGAAGGCGTCGACCAGATCTTCCTGTCCCTTGACCGACACCGTCGCTGACGCCGCGTCACAGGCGCCAACAGCGATTTCCAGGTCCAGCCGCCGGGCTCGGTGGTGCGCGAACTCCACGAAGCTCGCACACACCATCTGTCCCCGAAAAGTGAAGCGCGCCGTCTCGATCACACCCGACATTGTTCGCTCATCGCCTGCACTTGCCTCAATCTCATGCCCAAAGCTTCGCCGTAATGCATAAAAATTACTCATGCTTTACTTTTGGGCATTTTAGGCATTGTCTGGAGCGGATTTCAAGAGACTTTGCATCACCGCTTGTTGCCTTTTACGCAACTTCGTCATCCGAAATTTCGCTCTATGCGGAACAGTGGCGATTTGCCAGTGTCGGCTCGTCTCGTTGTTTCCGGCCCATCAGGGCTTTCCGCAAAAGGCATTCGCAGCATCGCCGGGGCAATTCGACCAAGGCCTCTCGACATGCGATCGCGACGGCATAACGGTTTGACCGGCTTCGTGTCCGACGAACCGGTTGATGCGCGGCAACTGGCATAATTGTTGCGTTGAAGACACCATAACCGAAACGGTCACAGACCATAGACGCGGCTTTCGCGCCAAAACCAAAAGGGGATCCCATGATTGACTTGCGTACGCTTTCCCGCCGCGGATTTCTGAACATGAGCGCTGTAGGTGCAGCGGCCATGATGCTGCCTGCCGGCTTTGCCCGCCAGGCGCTTGCAGCCTCCCCGCTGCCGGCGGTCAAGGAAGAAGACGCCGTCGTCGGCTTCGGCCATGTCGGTCCGATTTCCGACGAAGGCTGGACATGGGCGCACCATCAGGGTCTGCTTGCCGTCAAGCAAGCCTACCCAAAACTCAAGAAAGTCCTCGAAGTCGAGAACATCCCCTACTCCGCCGACGCGACCCGCACCTACCGCCAGTTTGTCTCGGAAGGCGCGAACATTATTTTCGACACCTCGTCGAACGGCGACTTCCTGCATGAAGTCGTCAAGCGCGCCACGGACGTCGCATTCATGGAGTGCAACGGCCATGTCACGATGGACAATCTCGGCTGGTATTATCTCGCGCACTGGTATCCCACCTATGTTCTGGGCGTTGCCGCCGGCCACCTCTCTAAGACGGGCAAGCTCGGCTACGTCGCTTCCTTCCCGGTCGCCTCGGTCTATGCATCCACCAACGCCTTCCTGATGGGAGCGCGCACCGTCAACCCGAATGCAACCGTCCAGACGATCGTTATCAACTCCTGGTTCGACCCGCAGGCGGCAACGCAGGCCGGCACGGCGCTGATCGATAACGGCTGCGATTTCCTGTTCGGCATCATGGACGAAGCCGGCTACCTCCAGGTCGCCGAAAAGCGCGGGGTTTGGGCTGCAATGTGGAACACCGACATCCGCCGTTACGGCCCGAACTCCTACGTCTCGTCGATCCTCATCGACTTCACCAAGTTCTATGTCGATCAGGTCGGCAAGCGTCTTGCCGGCACCTGGACACCGAGCGAGCAGCTGTTTGCGATGGGCGCGGGCGTTGATCGTGACAAATGGGGCGAAAAGGTTCCGGCCGACGTTGCCGCTGCCGCCGACGCGGTGCGCGAAAAGATCATAGGCGGCTGGTCGCCCTTCGTTGGCGAGTTGAAGGACGCAACCGGCAAGGTGCGTGTCGAGGCCGGGCAGAAGATGACCGAGCTCGACCTCTACAACTGGGACTGGTCGGTCGACGGTGTGACCGGCCTGTCCGCCTGATCTGGCCTCCCAAGCCAATAGCCCGGCCGTCCAGTATCGGTCGGGCTTCCCGCCTTCAATCACCGGTGCCATTCCATGACTGAAAATGCGTCCCGCTATCTGCCCCCTCCGGGTACTCCGCCTCTTGTCCAGCTGAAGGGCATCGCCAAGTACTTTCCGGGGGTCATCGCCAACGAGAATGTCGATCTTGAAGTGATGCCGGGCGAGATCCATGCCCTTCTCGGCGAAAACGGCGCCGGGAAATCGACACTGATGAACATCCTCACGGGCATTTACCGGGCGGATGCGGGCGAAATCATCATCGACGGCTACGCAAAGGAATTCTCTACCCCGCTGCAGGCGATTGCATCCGGCATTGGCATGGTGCACCAGCACTTCAAACTCGTCCAGGCCTTCACTGTTGCCGAAAACATCCATCTCGGCTGGTCGCAAACGCCGCGCCGCGCCTCCGCACAGGTTCTGGAACAGCGCACTCGTGCCCTCGCTCAGAAATTCAATCTCAAGACAAACCCGGGCGCCCGTATCAGCGACCTGTCGACGGGCGAGCAGCAGCGTGTCGAGATTCTTAGGGTGCTCGCCCGGCAGGCGCGCGTCCTGATCCTCGATGAGCCTACCGCCGTCCTGACGCCGGCCGAAGCGCGCGACCTGTTCAAGGCGCTTCGCGAATTCGTGGCCGCCGGCAACGCCGTTATCTTCATCAGCCACAAGCTCGACGAAGTGCTTGAGATCTCGGACCGCATCAGCATCCTGCGCGGCGGCCGGAAGATCGCCACGGAAAACACAGCCGACTGCCATCCGCGCATGCTCGCCAAGCTGATGGTCGGTCGTGACATCGTTCTTGCAGACATGCGGCAGCGGCCGGCGGGCGCGGCGCCGATGTCGGCGATGCCGGTGCTTTCGCTTGAGAACGTTTCGGCGATCGGTGACGACGGCAACGAGGCGCTGCACGGGATTTCGCTTGACGTGCGCGCCGGCGAGATCGTCGGCGTTGCCGGTGTCGCGGGTAACGGCCAGCGCGAGTTGAGCCAAGTTCTGACGGGAATCCGCCCCGTGAGCACCGGCCGGATCCTGATTGCAGGCAGTCCGGTCGAAAAGAGCAATGCCGCAACGTTTGCAGATGCAGGCATCGGTCACATTCCGGAAGATCGCCTTCACAGCGGCCTTGCGCCAGCACTGAGTATCACGGTCAACGCCGTGATGCGGGAATACAAAAAAAAGCCGGTGTCGTCGGGCGGCACCTACAGGCCGGGCGCGGCCGCAGCGCTCGCCAGGGAGATCGCTTCCGCTGCCGAAGTTGCCATTCCTGATTTCTCTATGCCGATCCGCAACCTGTCGGGAGGCAATCAACAGCGCCTAGTGGCCCGGCGCGAGATGCGCATTGCCGACAAAGTTCTCATTGCAGCCTATCCCAGCCGCGGGCTGGATGTTGGCGCCATCAACACGATGTTGCGCTACATCGTCGAACTGCGCGATGCAGGCGCCGGCATCATTCTCATTTCCGAAGAACTCGAAGAGTTGCTGAACCTCTCTGACCGCATTGCCGTACTTTATGAAGGGAAGATCATGGGAATCGTCGACAACGAAAAGACCGACATCGACGAGATCGGTCTGCTGATGGGCGGCCGCACCCAGGCGCATGAGGTCGCATAGTATGGCAGCCTCGTTCCGTCTTCAGCGCCTGCCCTCAGCGTCCCCAGGCATTGCGTTTGCCGCCCGTGCGGCCGCCATCGTTGTGGCCCTGGTCTTCGCCGGCATTATTCTCTCGGCTACCGGCGCCAACCCGATCGAACTTGCCTCGGAGGTTGTGGATGCCAGTTTTGGCTCAAGCTTCGGCATGGAGGACCTCGGCGTCCTGGTCATTCCGCTGATCCTGACTGGTCTGTCGGTCGCCGTTGCCCAACAGATCGGTGCCTGGAACATCGGTGCCGAGGGGCAGTTTTACGCGGGCGCCTTTGCGGCTGCCGCTGTTGGTCTCTTCGTGCCCGGCTCGCCCGCACTCATCTTGGTGCTGATGTTCTTTGCGGGGCTTGTCGGTGGCGCTCTCTGGATCCTCGTGCCGACACTTGCCCGTGCCTATGCCAACGTCAACGAGTTGATCACCACGCTGCTTTTGAACTTCGTGGCAATCCTACTCGTCTATTTTGTCTCCACCAATGCCTGGCGCGACAAGATGGCAAACTCCGCGACGCCACGCCTTTCAGCGGAGATCCCAGAATTCTGGGGTTCGATCCACTGGGGCCTGCCGATCGCCATCATCGTGGCGCTCCTGGTCGCCTGTCTCCTTGCCTTTTCACGCTGGGGCTATGAAGTCCGGCTCGTCGGCTCCAACCCTTCCGCCGCCAGGTATGCCGGCATGCCAGTCCGCCGCCACCTGATCACAGTCATGCTGCTCTCCGGCGCCATCGCCGGCCTCGCGGGCATGCTGGAAATTGCCGGAACGGTGCATCGCCTGCAGGGCGGCATTTCCAACAACTATGGCTATCTCGGTATTATGGTCGCGGTGCTTGCGCGAAGTTCCGCCGTCGGCGTCATTTTCTCGGCAGCACTCATGGCATTCATCTTGAACTCCGGGATCATACTGCAGACGCAGGGGCTGACCACATCCACGGTGCTCGCGATTACTGGCCTCATTCTGTTCCTGACAGCGATCGGCGACGAACTCGCCCATTACCGTATCGCCCGCGACAAGGCTTGAAGGAGAGCGACCATGGATCTTTTGACAGGCCTCTTTACTACGGCCTTCCTTGCCGGTGGCGTTCTTGCGCTTGCAGCCCTTGGCGAGGTCCTTGCCGAACGCGTCGGTGTCGTCAATCTCGGCGTCGAGGGCCTGATGGCGATGGGAGCGTTGACGGCAATCGCAACCGTCGCCGCCGTCCCGTCGCCGACTATAGGCTTTCTGGCGGCAATCGTCGTCGGCGCCCTGTTCGGCGCGTTTTTTGCATTTGCGACCGTTATCTTGCGCGCCAACCAGGTGCTTTGCGGCCTGGCACTGACATTGATGGGCAGCGGTATCGCCTCGACGATCGGGCGCGCCTATTCGGGCATGCCTGCACGGGCAGTCTTCTCGCCGATCGAGGTGCCGCTGTTGAGCAAGATCCCGATCCTTGGTCCGGCCTTTTTCTCGCAGAACATCCTCGTCTACCTCATTTATATCATTCTTCCGGTGGGACTGAGCTATGTCATGTTCCACACGCGCCATGGGCTCAATCTGCGTGCCGTGGGTGAAAACCCGGCTGCGGCAGACGCCGCTGGAATTCCCGTCAACCTCATCCGCTTTGCCTATGTCACCGCCGGCTCGGCGCTGGCGGCCGGCGCCGGCGGTTATCTGACGCTGACCTTCGTACCGTCCTGGTCGGACGGCGTCGTTGCGGGCCGCGGCTGGATTGCGGTCGCGCTCGTCATCTTCGCCGGATACCGGCCGATCCCTGCCGTCCTCTCGGGTCTGTTGTTCGGCTTCATCACTGCGCTTGGCTTCGTCGGCCAGGCGCGCGGCTGGCCGATTGCGCCCGCCTTCCTCTCCATGCTGCCCTATCTCGGCACCATGGCCTTCATCATCGTGCCGGTCCTTGCCTGGCAGCGCATGCGTCGGATCATGGCGGCTCCCGCCGCGATCGGCGTGCCCTACTACCGCGACGTCCGATAAATGCCGGAAATGACATGACCACTCTGCTTGTAAAGAACATCTCCTATCTCGCAACCTTCGACGACGAGGCCCGCGAGATAAAGGACGGCGCATTGCTTGTGCGCGACAATGTGATCGAAGCCGTCGGCGCGATGGCCGACATCGAGGGCGCTGTTGCCGATCGGGTGCTCGATCTTTCGGGCCATATCGTCATGCCCGGAATGGTCAACATCCACCACCATATGTACCAGAATCTGACCCGTGTGATGGTGCAGGACGACGAGCTGCTGGTTTGGCTGAAGACGCTCTATCCAATCTGGTCGGCGCTCGATGATCACGCGATCGGCGTCTCGGCGCGCGTCGCCATGGCGGAGCTGATCGCGTCAGGCTGCACGACGAGTTCTGATCACCTCTACATCCTGCCGAACAACTGCACGCTTGACGCGACGATCGACGCTGCCAACGATCTCGGTCTTCGTTTCCACGCTGCGCGCGGTGCAATGTCGCGCGGCCAGAGCCAGGGCGGCCTGCCGCCGGACAACTGCGTGGAGAAGGAAGCGGATATCCTCAAGGATGCCGAGCGGCTGATCCACCGCTATCACGACAATTCCCGCCACTCGATGAGCCGTATCATCCTGGCGCCGTGCTCGCCGTTTTCGGTGACCCCGGGCCTGATGAAGGATGCGGCCGCCCTTGCGCGCAACCACAAGGGGGTCCACCTGCATTCGCATCTGGCCGAGGACCTCTTCGAAGAAAAATACTGCCACGACGTCTACGGCATACGCTCGGTCGGC
Source organism: Rhizobium sp. Root1203 (assembly GCF_001424945.1). Lineage (GTDB taxonomy): Bacteria > Pseudomonadota > Alphaproteobacteria > Rhizobiales > Rhizobiaceae > Rhizobium. Next base: position 184,953 of record NZ_LMCW01000056.1, on the reverse strand, counting down.
TTTGCAGATGCCGTCGGCTGGCTTGGGTCGGACGTATGGTTTGCGCATTCGATCTTTATGACATCGGACGAGATCAGGCTCTTTGCCGATACCGGCACCGGCGTTGCCCACTGCCCGTCTGCCAACATGCGCTGCGGCCAGGGCATCGCCAAGATCCGCGAGATGCTCGACATGGGCGTCAATGTCGGCCTCGGCGTCGATGGTTCGGCCTCAAACGACACCTCCAACATGTTCATGGAGGCCCGCCTTGCCCTGATGCTGCAGCGTGTCGCGCCCAATAAATATCTTTCCGAAACCCCTGGCGGCCGCGGCGGCTTCGGCGGATCGCCAAAAGCGCTTTCGGCCCGCGAGGCGCTGACGATGGCGACGCGCGGCGGTGCCAAGATCCTCGGCCGTGACGACATCGGCTATCTCGCGCCCGGCATGAGCGCGGATTTCATCGCCGTGAAGCTGAACCAGCTCGGCCTCTCTGGCACCCAGCGTGACCCGCTGGCCGCGCTCGTGATGTGCGGCCCGTTCAAGGTCGACTATTCCTTTATCAACGGCCGCGAAATCATCGCGGGCGGTCAGTTCCGGCATTTGGATGTGGACGGATTGCTGGCAAGCCACCAGACTGTGATGGACCGCATCTATGATCAATGAAAGCGAGCATCCCATGAGCCAGTGTTCGGACAAGGCAGCCCTCGACCAGTGGTATCCGCTTGGCACCGAGACGGAGATTGCGTTCGGCCACTCGGCGACGCGCCTGCTGGGCTTCGATCTGTCGCTGACTAGTGCGACCAACGGAACGATCTCCGTGACGGCCGAGGGCCGTTCCGAACCGCTGCCGATCATCAAGCGCTTCGGTCTTGTCTGGGCAACGCTCGGCGAGCCCAGGGGCGGCCTGTTCGCGTTGCCTGAAGCCGACGAGGACGACCGCCGCGTGGTCAATTGCGGCGCTGTCTTGGTGCGTGCCTCGGGGCTGCGCATCATCGAGAACTTCCTCGACATGGCCCATTTTCCTTTCGTGCATACCGACATCCTGGGTGCCGAGCCGCATACGGAGGTCATGCACTACAACGCCGAAATCCGTCGCGACGTTGACGAGGTCTGGGCAACCAACTGCCAGTTCTTCCAGCCGCAGGCAGCGCTTTCGGCGACCGACGGCATCATGACCGATTACATTTACCGGGTGATGACGCCTTTCACGACCCTGCTCTACAAGACCTGCCCGAATGCGACCAACCGCTGGGATGTGATCTGCCTGTTCGTGCAGCCGCTGGAACCGGACCGCTGCATCGCCCATCCCGTCATGTTCTTGATCGACGATGTCTCGACCACGACCGAACTCGTGCATTTCCAGCAGCTGATCTTCCTGCAGGACCGCATCATCCTGGAAAACCAGCGTCCATCGCTGCTGCCGATGGAAGCACGCGCCGAAATCCCGACGCGCGCCGATGCAAGCTCGATTGCCTACCGCCGCTGGCTGAAGGAAAAGGGCATCACCTACGGTACGATGGCGATGGCAGCATGAGTATTCCCGATATCGCCATCATCAACGCAACTATTCTGCCGATGGGCGGCGCAGAAAAGATCGAAAATGGCAGCCTGACAATCTCCGGTGACAGCATAACCGCAGTCGGGCCAGCGGCCTCCGTTTCGACGGCGGGAGCCAAGAAGCTGATCGATGCCAACGACCGTGTCGTCATGCCAGGCTTCGTCAACTGCCACACCCACATCGCTTCGAACATGCTTTTGCGTGGGCTGCTGGAAGACGTCCAGCTTTTTGAATGGCTGCAGACGATGTGGCAGCTTAAGCGCAATTTCGACGAGGAGACGCTTTACTGGGCGAGCCTGATGGGCCTCGTCGAGATGGCGAAATCCGGGATTACGACCTTCAACGAGCACTTCGACGCCTATCGCGTCGAGCCCCAGATCGCGGCACTTTGCAAGATGCCGCTGCGTGCCACGCTCGGCTACGGCCTTGCCGATCGCGGCCTTTATGCCCCAATCACTGATTGGTCGTGGAAGGCGCTTCATCGCTTCGGTGACAAGGTCTCCCTGCATCATCGAACCCGCAACGACCGCGTTCACGTCGCACTCTCGCCGCACGCACCCTATTCGTGCGGTCCGGAGATGTTCAAGCTCGTGCGCCAGGTGGCTGACGCCCACAAGGTCGTTATCCATACGCACCTGTCGGAAGGCATGCAGGAGATCATCTATGTGAAGGAAACCTACGGAACCACGCCGGTTCAGTGGGTTCAGTCGCTCGGCTTCCTTGGACCTGATGTGACGGCAGCGCACGCCACCCAGCTCAATGACGACGACATCCGCATTCTGGCGGAAACCGGAACCCGCATCGCTCATTGCCCCTGCTGCAACGCCAAGCTCAATTCCGGCACGCTTCGTCTCCGCAGTGTCAGGGAGGCCGGTATCCCGGTCGGGCTGGCGACCGATGGACCTGCAAGCCACAATGCGCTCGACATGTTCCAGGAAATGAAGTTCGCCGGCATGATCCACAAGGACAAGACTGGCGACGTCGAGTTCATGAAGACCAGCGAACTTCTGGAGCTCGCAACGACGGGCGCTGCCGCCGCCATGAACAGGCCGGAAACCGGTCGCCTTGCAGTTGGCAGGAAGGCAGACGTGATCATCGTCGATCTCGACAAGCCGCATTGCATGCCGGTCTACGACGTGGCCGCAGCACTCGTCTATTCAGCGCGCGCAGACGATGTCGTCACCACCATCTGCGACGGACAAATACTGATGGAAGACCGCGTGCTGCCGGGTATAGACGAGACGGAAATTCGTCATAGATTTCGCGAGCGCGCACTTGCCCTCAGGTGTCGAAGCCTCAACTGAACTCGGGGATATATTTGTGGATTTGCGTAATAAGACCCTCTGCGCCTCCGGCTTTCATGCACCGGAGCGTGGAGAAATCGACATTTTGGACAATGCTCTGATCGCCATTGGCGCCGACGGCAAGATCGAGGCGATCCATCGGCCCGGCGATCCGAACTACCGGGCCGTACGTGACGCGCGAGAGGAGACGGGCGAACTGGTCAGCCTGGCGCCCGGTTCGTATCTGCTGCCGGGTTTCGTCGATCTGCACGTGCACGCGCCGCAATATCCGCAGCTCGGCAGCGCGCTGGATGTACCACTTGAGATCTGGCTGCAGAAATACACCTTCCCGCTCGAGGCCCGGTACGAAGACCTGGCGTTCGCGCGACACAGCTACGGCCTGCTGGTCGAGGACCTGCTGGCGAACGGCACGACGACGGCGCTCTATTTTGCCACCATCCATCAGGAGGCCACGCGGGCGCTGGTCGATATCTGCCTCGATAAAGGTCAGCGCGCGCTGATCGGAAAAGTGGCGATGGACAATGCCGACGAGTGCCCGGACTATTATCGCGACGCCTCGCCGGAGGCGGCGATCGAGGGGACGCGCGCACTGATTGACTATATCACCGTTCATCCGGAAAACGGCGAAGCCCGCGTTCTGCCCGTAGTTACGCCCCGGTTCATTCCTTCCTGCACCGATGCAACTCTTGAAGGTCTCGGCGCGATCGCCAGGGAATGCGGCTGCCATGTCCAGACGCATTGCTCAGAAAGCGACTGGGCACATGGCTATGTGCTCTCGCGTCACGGCGCCACCGATGCCGAAATGCTTGATCGCTTCGGCTTGCTCGGGCGCCGCAGCGTCCTTGCCCACGCCAATTTCCTGACGGCTGACGACATGGAGCGAGTTCGTGTTCGCGAGGCCGCCGTGGCGCACTGCCCGCTGTCGAACGTCTACTTCGCCAATGCCGTCTTTCCGTTGCTGGCCGCGCTGGAAAAAGGGCTGCATGTGGGCCTCGGTACCGACATTTCCGGTGGTCCAAGCGCCTCGATGCTGGAGAATTGCCGTGGCGCGATCCTGATGTCGCGGGCTTTGGAGGCAGGCGTCGATCCCAATCTCGATGATAGAGCGCGCGCCACCTTCGGTCCGGCACAGATCGATTTTCGCGATGCCTTCTACATCGCAACGACGGGCGGCGGTGTTGCCCTCGACCTGCCTGTCGGCCAGTTCAAACCCGGCTATCTCTTCGACGCGATCGTTATCGACACGAAGGCGCAAAAGGGATCCGTTCGGTTGTTCGACGAGTTCGATGCCGGCGAGCAGATCCTGCAGAAGATCATCAACACCGCCTCCAAACCGAATATCGCGTCAACTTGGGTTGGTGGGCTCAACGTTCGTCTGTCCTAAGCTCCGCGTTGTCCCGGAACATTTCGATGATCGCCGAAAAATCGCGGCCGCCATTTCCCTGCTTTTCGAACAGCGAGAATAGCTGCGCCGCCTCCGCGCCGAGCGGCGTCGATGCTCCGCTCGAAAGGGCTGCCTCCTGCGATAGCCGCAGATCCTTCAGCATCAGGGCCGCCGCAAAGCCCGGTTTGTAATCATTGTTGGCGGGGGATGCCGGGACTGGGCCTGGCACCGGGCAATAGGTATTGATCGACCAGCATTGCCCCGACGAGGTCGAGGCGACATCGAAAAGCGCCTGGTGCGAAAGCCCAAGCTTTTCTCCTAGTACGAAGGCTTCGCAGACGCCGATCATCGATATGCCAAGGATCATGTTGTTGCAGATTTTCGCCGCCTGCCCCGCCCCGGCCTCGCCGCAGTGGACGATCTTCTTACCCATCGCCTCGAGGATCGGCTTGGCCTTTGCAAAACTTTCCGGCGACCCGCCGGCCATGAAGGTCAGTGTGCCCGCCGCAGCTCCGCCGGTACCGCCCGAGACCGGTGCGTCGACCGACAGACAACTCGCTGCCGTCGCCATCTCGTGGGCCTTGCGCGCGCTGTCGACGTCTATCGTCGAGCAATCGATGACAAGCGTTCCCGATGCAGCCGAGCGCAGGATGTCTGTCCAGGCGCTCAACACATGCTTACCCTGCGGCAACATCGTGACGATGACCTCCGCATCCGCCACGGCCTGGCTGATGTGGCTCGCCGGCTGAATACCGTTTGCTTCGGCGGCTTGCAGGATCGGTGCCGCGAGATCGAACCCGGTCACGTGGTGGCCCGTTTTGACGAGATTTGCCGCCATCGGCCCGCCCATGTTGCCGAGACCGATGAATGCGATGGTTGTCATGTCGCTCTCCTACTTTTGTCTGCCGGGATGGATGCTGCCGCTTCTTCGGCGATCCACGTGATGCAGCCGCCCAAGTTCAGCGGCGGTAGACGAAGCCCATCTTGCGGCCGATCCGCGAGGCATACAATTCACCGATGATGCCGCGCCGGAAGACCAGCACACAGACCATGAAAACGACGCCCGTGATGATCGTGACCGGGAATTCCGACGTCGCCAGATAGTTCTCCAGCGTGACGACCAGCCCTGCGCCGAACAGCGGACCGATCAGCGTCCCGATGCCGCCGAGGAGCGTCATCAGGATCACCTCCCCCGACATCTGCCACGCGACATCCGTCAGCGTAGCAAACTGGAAGACGATCGACTTGACTGCGCCTGCCAATCCCGCCAGAGCAGCAGACATGACGAAGGCACCGAGCTTGTATCGCGCCACGGAATAGCCAAGCGAAATGGCGCGTTGCTCGTTCTCACGGATCGATTTCAGGATCATGCCGAAGGGTGAATTGATGAAGCGCCAGATGATCAGCAAGCCGATGATAAACACCGCCAGCACGAAGTAATACATATTGGTCGAGCTGTTTAGATCGAGAATGCCGAACAGGTGCCCGCGCGGTACGGACTGGATCCCATCTTCGCCGTGGGTGAATTCGGCCTGAAGGCAGAAGAAGAAAAACATCTGCGAGAGCGCCAGCGTGATCATCGCGAAGTAGATGCCCTGACGTCGGATCGCGAAGAAGCCCATGACGAGCCCGAGGAAGGCGGCGCCCGCGACGCCGAGGAGAATGCCGAGTTCCGGCGACAGTCCCCATTCTTTCACGGTGTATGCCGTGAAGTAGGCAGCACCGCCGAAGAAGGTGGCGTGACCGAAGGAGAGAAGACCGGTGTAGCCGAGCAGCAAGTTGAAGGCACAGGCAAAGAGCGCGAAGCAAAGCAGCTTCATCAGAAAGATCGGGTAGAAGAAGAACGGAGCCAGCAGCAGAAGCAACGTGCCGATCACGAGGAATCCGGTCTTCACCGAGGCGGCCGCGCGGCGCTTTTCTGCATGGATCGTCTGGGTGATCTCCGTCATTTCAAGCATCCCGGCCAAAGAGGCCCGCGGGCCTGATGAGAAGCACGATCGCCATGATCACGAAGATCACGATGTTGGATGCTTCCGGATAGAAGACCTTGGTCAGGCCCTCCGCAATACCAAGCATATAGCCGGTGACGATTGCACCCATGATCGACCCCATGCCACCGACGACGACCACGGCAAAGACCACGATGATCATGTTGGAGCCCATCAGTGGCGAGACCTGATAGATGGGCGCGGCAAGGACGCCGGCGAAGGCAGCAAGACCCGCGCCAAGCGCGTAGGTCAGCGTCAGGAGCAGTGGAACATTGACGCCGAACGCCTGAACCAGCGTGGCGTTCTCCGTAGCCGCCCGCAGGTATGCCCCGAGCTTCGTCTTCTCGATCAGCAACCACGTGCCGATACAGACGACAAGCGACATGACCACAACCCAGCCGCGGTAGATTGGCAGGAACATGAAGCCGAGATTGAGCGCCCCGGCAAGGGCCGGCGGCTGTGCATATGGCTGGCCCGAGGAGCCGTAGAGATAGCGAAACGTCCCTTCGACCGCGAGCGCCAGGCCGAACGTGAAAAGCAGGCCATAGAGGGGATCGAGATCGTAGAGATGCCGCAGGAACAGCCGCTCGACCACCGCGCCCGCAAGCCCGACAATGAGAGGCGCAAGCACCAACGACGGCCAGTAACCGATGCCGAGATAGGCAAGCAGCAGATAGGCGACGAACGCACCCAACATGTATTGCGCGCCGTGCGCGAAGTTGATGACGCGCAGCAGGCCAAAAATGATGGCGAGGCCGAGGCTGAGCAGCGCATAAAACGAGCCGTTGATCAAGCCGATCAGCAACTGGCCCATGAATGCCTGCAGGGGAATGCCGAAGATCATCATCATACGATCACACTCCCAGAACCTTGTGCAGCGTATCCATTCGCTGCGGCAGCTCGCCGACGGGGAACTCCGACACCATCTGCCCGTGATCCATTAGATAGAAACGGTCGGCGATCCGGCTAGCAAAACGGAAATTCTGTTCGACAAGCAGGATTGTCATGCCGCGCTGCTTGAGGTTCTTCAGCACTTCGCCGATGCGCTGGACGATGACCGGTGCCAAGCCTTCGGTTGGCTCGTCGAGAAGCAGCATGCGAACGCCAGTGCGCAGGATGCGGGCTATCGCCAGCATCTGCTGCTCGCCGCCGGACAGCTTTGTGCCGGAACTGTTACGCCGTTCGTATAGGTTCGGAAAGAGTTCGTAGATCTCCTCCAGCGTCATGCCACCATCCGCCACGACGGGTGGCAGTAGCAGATTTTCAGAGACGGTCAGCGTCGAGAAGATGCCGCGCTCCTCCGGAACGAAGCCGATCCCCTTGTGGGCCGTCCTGTGCAACGGCACTTGCATCATGTCCGAACCGCCGAAGCTGATCTTGCCTTTGCGGGCGCGCACAATACCGGTGATCGTGCGCAGGGTCGTGGTCTTGCCGACGCCGTTGCGGCCAAGGATCGTGATGGTTTCACCCTCGGCGACCCGCATGTCGACGCCGTGCAGGATGTGGCTTTCGCCGTACCAGGCATTCAATCCCTGGACCTCCAGAAGCGTGGTCATCAGCCGTCCTCCGTTCCCATGTAGGCCCGGCGAACCCGTGGGTCGGCGCTGACCGTTGCATAGTCGCCCTCGGCAAGGATCTCGCCGCGCTGAAGCACGGTCACCTGCTGACAGATGTTGGCGACGACGGAGAGATTGTGCTCGACCATCAGAACGGCCCGGTCGCGAGCGACATCGCGGATGATGGCGGAGACGACGCTCACGTCCTCCTGCCCCATACCGGCCATCGGCTCGTCGAGCAGCAGCACTTTTGGATCGAGCGCCAGCGTCGTGGCAATTTCGAGTACCCGCTTGCGGCCATAGGAGAGGTCGGCGGCGAAGCTGTCGCGCTCCTTGGAGAGACCGACCTTCGCAAGCAATTGCTCGGCGCGGTCATTCAACCGATCGAGCGCCGAGACCGGGCGCCAGAACTGGGTCGACAGGTGGTTCGGCCGCTGCAGGGCAACCCGGAGATTGTCGAGCACCGTCAGATGCGGAAAGACTGCGGAGATCTGGAAGGAACGCACCAGGCCCATGCGCGCAACCTTGTCTGGCGGCGTCCGGGTGATGTCGGTTCCCATCAGCGTGATCGTGCCTGAGCTCGGCTGCAGAAACTTGGTCAGCAGGTTGAAGACCGTCGTCTTGCCGGCACCGTTCGGACCGATCAGCGCATGCACGCTGGCGTCATACACGTCGAGATCGACGTTCTTCACGGCGGTGAAGCCGCCAAAATCACGCCGAAGGCCACGGGCGGAAAGGACCACCCGCGGCTCTGATTGAGTGCTTGTCGTGGAGACCACCATGGGACGCCTACTTTACCAGATCGCAGCCGCTCTTTGCCGGATCGATGTAGGCTTCCTTGCCCGGGATGGTCGCCAGCACGTTGAAGTAGTCCCAGGGTTCCTTGCTGTCGGCAGGTTTCTTGACCTGAAGCAGGTACATGTCGTGGATCATGCGTCCGTTGGGGCCGACGGTACCGCCGCGACCGAAGACGTCGTCGACCGGCATCTCATGCAGTTGCTTGGCAACAGCCTCCGTGTCATCAGTTCCTGCCTTCTGCACCGCCTTGAGATATTGCAGCACGGCCGAGTATGTGCCGCTATGGATCATGTTCGGCATCTTGCCCGTACGGGCGAAGAATTTCTTGCCGAATTCCCGGCTTTCGTCGTCGCGATTCCAATAGTAGCCCTCGGTCAGCGTCAGTCCCTGTGCCGCCTCGAGGCCTAGGCCATGCACTTCGGCAAGCGTAAAGAGCAGCGCCGCCAGATGCTGGCCGCCCTGGGTAATGCCGAATTCGGCCGCCTGCTTGATGGCGTTAGCGGTATCGAGACCGGCATTGGCAAGGCCGATCACCTTGGCGCCTGAGGACTGCGCCTGCAGGAGGAAGGACGAGAAATCCTGGCTCGCCAGCGGATGTCGGACCGAGCCGACGACTTTGCCGCCATTGGCCTTGACGAAATCGCTCGTCTGCTGCTCCAACGAATATCCGAACGCATAGTCGGCGGTCAGGAAGAACCAGGTGTCGCCGCCCTGCTTGACGAGTGCGCCGCCGGTACCGACCGCAAGTGCATGCGTGTCGTAGGCCCAGTGGAAGCCATAGGGCGAGCAGGCTTTGCCGGTAAGATCCGTGGTCGCCGCACCGGTGACGATGTCGATTTTCTTCTTTTCCTTGGCGACGGCTTGGACCGCGAGCGCCACCGACGAGGTCGTCAGCTCCATGATCGCGTCCACCTGTTCGGTGTCGTACCATTGGCGCGCAATATTCGAAGCGATATCGGCCTTGTTCTGGTGGTCGGCATCAACGATCTCGACCGGCACCCCCAACACCTTGCCGCCGAAATCCTCGACCGCCATCTTTGCCGCCTCGACCGACGATTTTCCGCCGAAATCGGCATAGACGCCCGACTGGTCGTTCAGGATCCCGATCTTCACCTTTCCGTCGGATGCACCGTCGGCAAGCACAGCAGTGCTGCTCGCAAGCAAAAACGCGATCGATGCAATCAAATTCTTTCGCATGTCTCTCTCCTCCCAGAGATTGGCCGGAATACAGATCTGTTCAAATTTGGCCAGCTGCCCTCCTCAAAGCGACCAGCCCATGCCTCAAGATCACGGAATTGCATCGGCGAAGCAAGACCGCTTTACAACCAATTCCAAACAGTATCTGTTCGTTTTTGAACAGATTGCCGATCCGAGCCGCCCAGCCCCCAATGAATGCAGGGCGTTGCGGGACATGTCGTGGAAGTAGGGCGGACCAGATGATTGTGCAGGCAGGACGGCATTAGACGAAAGACCAATCGCCGACCCCTCGTTATCGTTGGGCCAATGGGAAGGCATGGATGAGCAACCGGCCGCAGTTTACCTGGGACGACCTTCAGTTCTTTCTGGCTGTCGCCCGCACCGGACAGCTTTCGACGGCAGCCCGGCAGCTGCGCAGCAGCCATGCAACGGTTTCTCGACGGATCGACCGGCTCGAATCTGCCCTCAACGTCAAGCTCTTTGAGCGCAACCCCCGTGGCTATGTGATGACCGGTATGGGCACGCGTTTCGTCGAGACCGCGGAAAAGATGGAGCAGGAGACCGAGCGCCTGCGCACCGATCTTGCCGATGGATCGATGACCCAGCGGGGCGTTGTGCGGCTGAGCGCGCCGGAGGGCTTTTCCAACTTCTTCTTCGCAACGGTGCTGGCGCAATTCGCGGCGCGACATCCGCACCTGTCGCTCGAGCTGGTGACGATCCAGCAGATCATGTCACTATCGCGCAAGGAGGCGGATATCTCCGTCGTGCTCGATGAACCGAAGGGCGGGCCTTATCTGGCGGAAAAGCTGACGGACTATCATCTGCAGGTCTACGGCTCGCGGGACTATCTCGCGAGAAGCGCGCCCATTGCCACTCGCGACGACCTTCTGATGCATCCCTTCATCAGTTATATCGAGGAGATGATCTTCGCACCCGGGCTGGACTATCTCGGCGACGTGCACCCGCGCATCAAGCCGAAGTTTCAGAGCTCCAGCATTTTCGCGCAGCTGACCGCGACCAGAAATGGGCTGGGCCTCTGTATTCTGCCCTATTTCTTCGCGAGCCGTTACCCGGAACTTCAGATCGTGCTGCCCGGCGAGATAGACCTCAAGCGGCACTATTGGATCAGCTGTCATCGCGACCTGCTGCAATCGCCGCGCGTTCGTGCCGTCTTCGACTTTCTGCGCGAAGCAGCTGCGGGCGAGGATGCACGGTTCGTTCCGCCCTGGGCGAAGCGATAGGCGCTCCGCGACCGTCCTGCGCCGGCGTGTTGACGCACCATGTCCGCGGAGCTATGCCAAACAGGTGCCGGCGGCACCCGGCAACACATTCGAGGAGGATGAACCATGCAGCACAGCCGCGAGATCTTCGACTGGGCCGATCCGTTCCGGCTTGTCGAGCAGCTGACGGACGAGGAGCGCATGGTGCTTGATACGGCTCACGCCTACGCCCAGGAGAAGCTCGCGCCCCGCGTGCTGGAGGCCTTTCGTCACGAGAAGACCGATCCTGCTATCTTCCGTGAAATGGGCGAACTCGGCCTCCTCGGCCCGACCATTGCCCCCGAATACGGCGGCGCCGGCCTCGGCTATGTCGCATACGGCCTGATCGCCCGCGAGGTCGAGCGCGTCGACAGCGGTTACCGCTCGATGATGAGCGTACAATCTTCCCTCGTCATGGTCCCGATCGATGCTTTCGGGTCGCAGGCCCAAAAACAGAAATACCTTCCGAAGCTTGCAACGGGCGAATGGATCGGCTGTTTCGGCCTGACCGAACCCAATCACGGGTCCGATCCCGGCTCGATGGTAACCCGAGCCAAGAAGGTCGACGGTGGCTATCATCTGACCGGCGCCAAGACGTGGATCTCCAACGCCCCGATCGCCGATGTCTTCGTCGTCTGGGCCAAGACCGAGGACGGCGTCATCCGGGGCTTCATCCTTGAGAAAGGTTGGAAGGGACTGTCTGCCCCCGCCATTCACGGCAAGATCGGGCTCCGCTCTTCGATCACCGGTGAAGTGGTGATGGACAATGTCTTCGTGCCGGAAGAGAACCTTTTTCCCAATGTTACTGGCCTCAAAGGTCCGTTCACCTGCTTGAACTCTGCCCGTTTCGGGATCGCCTGGGGCGCACTTGGTGCGGCCGAGGATTGCTATGCCAAGGCCCGCCAATATGTGCTCGACCGCAAGCAATTCGACCGGCCGCTTGCCGCCAACCAGTTGATCCAGAAGAAACTTGCGGATATGGCCACCGAGATCACGCTCGGATTGCAGGGCTGCCTGCGCCTTGGCCGCATGAAGGAAGACGGCCATCCGCCGGTGGAGCTGACCTCCATCGTCAAGCGCAATTCCTGCGGCAAGGCTCTGGATATCGCCCGGACGGCACGCGACATGCTCGGCGGCAACGGCATCTCCGATGAGTTCGGCATCGCCCGTCATCTCGTCAATCTCGAGGTCGTGAACACATACGAAGGCACCCATGATATCCATGCGCTGATCCTCGGCCGAGCCATCACCGGCATCGCGGCTTTTGCGAATTAGGACACAATCGTCGTCGGACAAATTGAAACCGGCCTTACAATGTGCAAGCCTCTGTTGACCTCGGGACGAACCCGTGTCGCAAGGGGGACCTCACATGCTTCTGGTTCTTGCATTTCTGATCGGCATCATTGCGGGCCTGCGCGCCATGACGGCACCCGCGGCCGTTGCCTGGGGCGCGGCTCAAGGCTGGCTCGGCGTGTCGCAGACGCCGCTCGCATTCATGGCGAACGCCTGGACACCCTGGATTTTTACCCTGCTGGCGCTGCTGGAATTCGTCACCGACCAGTTGCCCTCGACACCTTCGCGAAAGGTCCCGATACAGTTTAGCGCGCGCGTTATCATGGGCGCGCTGGCCGGCGCGACGATCGGCGCATCCGGCGGCGTGCTTGTCGGCGGATTGATTGCGGGCGTTCTCGGCGCCGTTGTCGGCACGCTTGGCGGCGCGGCAGCGCGCAGCAGGCTCGCCGCACTCTTCGGCAAGGACCCGCCTGCTGCCTTCATCGAGGACGCGGTCGCGATCGTCGGCGCCATCATCATCGTGGTGGCGGCGTCATGAGGACCTTCGACGCAATCGTGATCGGCGCCGGTCAATCCGGGCCGTTTCTCGCTGCCCGCATGGTCGAAAAGGGCATGACGGTCGCGCTGATCGAACGCAAGTTCCTGGGCGGCACCTGCGTAAACTCCGGCTGCATGCCGACCAAGACGCTTGTGGCAAGCGCACGCGCGGCCCATGTCGCTCGCGGTGCCGGCGACTATGGAGTGACGATCCCGGGTGAAATCGGGATCGACATGCGTGTGGTACGGGACCGCGCCCGAACCGTCACCATGAATGCGCGAAACGGGCTGATCGGCTGGTTCGACGGGATGCAGGACATGACCGTCATTTATGGACATGCTAGCTTCGAAGATGCACGAACCGTCACCGTCAACGGGGAGAGGCTGACGGCTCCCCGCTTCTTCCTCAATGTCGGCGCAAGGCCGACAATCCCCGATATGCCGGGCATTGCCGACATCAACTACCTCACCAGCACCTCGATCATCCAGCTCGATACGCTGCCGAAGCATCTGGCGGTCATAGGCGGCAGCTATATTGGCCTCGAATTCGCGCAAATGTATCGGCGTTTCGGTGCTGACGTGACGGTCATCGAGCGTGGGCCGAAGCTCGCGTCGCGTGAAGATGCGGATATTTCGGATGCGATCGCCGATATTCTCCGTGCGGAGGGAATCACGGTGCAGACCGATGCAGACGGGATCGCCTTTGCGAAATCCGGCAACGGGATCGCCGTCTCGGTCGCCGCGGGCAGGCCGGACGTCCTGGCGAGCCACGTGCTCGTCGCTACCGGACGCACTCCCAATACGGATGATCTCGGGCTCGATCTTGCCGGCGTCGCAACCGACAAGCGCGGCTATATCATCGTCGACGACAAGCTGGCGACAAACGTTGAAGGTATTTCGGCGCTTGGAGATTGCAATGGCCGGGGTGCCTTTACCCATACCTCCTACAACGACTTCGAGATCGCCGCCGCCAATCTGCTCGACGGCGAGGATCGCAAGCTCAGCGACCGCATTCCAGCCTATGCGCTCTACATCGATCCGCCACTCGGCCGTGTCGGCATGACGGAGAAAGAGGCGCGTGCCTCAGGACGCGAGATCCTGATCTCCACCCGGCCGATGAGCCGCGTCGGGCGCGCCAACGAGCGAGGTGAGACCAAGGGGTTCATGAAGGTAATCGCGGATGCAAAAACCAAGCAGATTCTCGGCGCTGCCATCCTTGGCATCGAAGGCGACGAGGCGATCCATGGCTTCATCGACGCGATGAACGCCAAGTCGCCCTACCCGGTGCTGCAACGGGCAATGCCTATCCATCCGACGGTTTCGGAGTTGATCCCGACATTGCTCGGAGACCTGAAGTCGGTCTAGCTTGCGAGATCCCTGCCAAAACCGAGACCCGCAAAGGTGGCCCTCTTGTCCATCGAACTGCTGATCGAAAACTACGGCTTGCTGGCGATATTTCTCGGCACCGCATTCGAGGGAGAGACCGCTGCCTTCCTGGGCGGTGTGATTTCGCATCACGGTCTGCTGACCTACTGGTCAGCCTCTGTGGCAGCGTCTGCCGGGTCTTTTGCCGGCGACCAGATCTGGTTTTATGCCGGGCGCTACGCCGAGCAGTGGAAGGTTGTCCGCCGCCTGATGGAAAGGCCGGCCCTTGCACGTGCAACCCAGCTTCTCGAACGCTATCCCACCGGCTTTATCTTTGCGTTTCGCTTTCTGGTCGGATTGCGGACAATCAGCCCCGTTGTCATAGGCACGACAGGAATTTCCACCCGCAAGTTCCTCGTCCTGAACGCCGCGGCGGCACTCGTCTGGGGGCAGTTGTTCACCGCTCTCGGCTATGTATTCGGGCACGGCATCCAACAGGCCTTGGGCAATCTTCCCATCCATCACCGTCTGCTCATCGCTCTAGGGGCCGCGGCCATCGTTGCCGTCGCGGCCCTTGCGTTTCGCAGACTGAAACCGAGCGTGGGGCAGTCATAGGTCGGATGGGAAAATGCCGGTCCTAGTCCATCACGATCTGCAGCTTCACGTCGCTCGGACGCGCCTCGACGGCCCGGTCGAAGGCTTTGACCGAATCCTCGAACTTGAACGTTGCCGAGATCAACGGCTTCAAGTCGACGCGGCCAGAGCCGAGCAGGGCGATCGAACGCTCATACTGATGGGCATATCGGAAGACGGTCTCGATACGGATTTCCTTTGTGGAAGCGGTCGACACGTCGAAACCGATCGGATTGACGGGCAGGCCGACAGCGACGATGACGCCCCCCGGGCGCGGCAGTTCCATGATCGTTTCCCAGGCTTTCGGCGAGCCGGAGCATTCGAAGATGACATCTGCGCCCCAGCCATCCGTCAGGCGAGAGACTTGTTCGGCAAGGTTCTTCTCGCGAATATTGACCGGAATGACGCCCTGGTACTGAGCGGCGATATCGAGTTTCGGCTGGGCGAGATCAGCGACAATCACCCGGGCGCAGCCGCCGGCAAGGGCCGCGATCGCCACCATCGTACCGATCGGGCCAGCGCCAAGCACGACGGCGGTATCGCCGGGCGCGATCTTCGCCTTGGTTGCCGCCTGCATGCCGACTGCGAACGGCTCGACCATTGCGCCTTCGGCGAAACTGACATTGTCCGGCAGCTTGAACGTGTAGTTGGCGGGATGCACGACCTCGGGCGTCAATACGCCGTGGATCGGTGGCGTCGCCCAGAAGGCGACGGCGGGATCGACATTGTACATGCCGAGCCGGCTCGCCTTGGAATTTGGATCTGGGATGCCCGGCTCCATGCAGACGCGGTCACCGACCTTCAGATGCGTGACGCCTTCGCCGACCTCGACGACGGTGCCGGCAGCTTCGTGACCCAGCACCATCGGCTCGTTAACGACGAAGGGTCCGATCTTGCCGTGCGTATAATAATGGACATCGGAACCGCAGACGCCGACCGTATGGATCTTGATTTTTACCTCTCCAGGGCCCGTGTCCAGCGGCAGATCGATACTGCGAAGAGCGAGTTCATGCTGGCGCTCCAGCACCAGCGCACGGACTTTGGTCATTGGCCTGTTTCCTTCCCTATCGCCTCGCCGCCTGAATCGGGCGAGACCTTCAGAGAACTATAGGACTCGATGCCTCCGCAATTCAATTCTGTTGCGAAGGCTTTTGCCCACTAGATGGTAAAATGCTCAAACGAACCTGACGAGGTTCAGCGACGGCAGCGGGTATCCCCGGAGGCGAGCCCTGACAAAGCACCCATTGAAAACGACCATAATCCTTATCAGATGCTTATTTTTACCCCACAAAGACCTACTGGAACGCTTACTCACTTGGGCCTATGAACACGTGCAGTGGACTTGGCCCTCGAGGCTCCAAGCGCATGATAGCAGTGCGTCGCGTTCGGCGACGGCGTTGCAGGAACGACAAGTGAGACCACATGAACCTTTCGGCCGTAATTCGTCCCGACCATACGTTTGTCGGGGTCGGTGCAGCGACAAAATGGCGAGGGCTGCAAGCAATCGCAGAGAAAGCGGCAGAGGCTTTCGAAATTGACCCCAAAATAATTCTTCGGGCTCTGGAAAGCCGCGAACGTCTCGGATCAACCGGCATCGGTAACGGCGTTGCCGTGCCGCACGCGGTCGTCCTGGGCATGACCCATCCACGCGGGTTGCTGATCCGCTTTGCCCGTCCGCTCGATTTCGAGGCCGTTGACGACGTGCCGACTGACATCGCATTCGTCCTGTTGTTCGGCGAAAACCACCGGGGGGAATACCTCAATGTCCTTGCTGCCATCGCCCGGCAACTGCAATCGCCCGGGATTGTAGCGTCGATGCGCAAGGCAAAAACAGCAGAAGAATTATATTCCGATTTCCTGGCCGATTCCCGCGTGTTGTAATCCGGCGAACCGCGGACGCTGAATAGGGATGGAGGTGGCTGCGCGCGTGGCCGCCACCATGCTCTGGTTGGCCGCGGCCTGCCCGAGCACATTCATTTCAAAATATGGCGGGAAATGGCACTCCATTCTAGGAGCCGGGCACGGAACAGAAACAATCTGCGTTTCATTATACGACCAAGTTGGTAGAGTTTCGGTCACAAACGAAGGAGGTTTCCATGCAGTCATTACGGATCACCCGGCTTTTCGCGGCCGCGGTTCTGGCGGGCAGTGTCGCCCTGGGTGCTGTCGCTCCCGCATTCGCGGATCAGACGCTTCTCAACGTATCCTATGATCCGACGAGAGAACTGTATAAGGATTTCAACGCCGCTTTCGCTGCGAAGTGGAAGAAGGACACCGGTGAAACCGTGGCCATTCAGGCCTCGCATGGTGGGTCCGGCGCTCAGGCACGGTCCGTCATCGACGGACTGGAAGCAGACGTCGTAACGCTGGCACTCGAAGGCGACATCGACGCCATCGCCAAGAAGACCGGTAAAATCCCGGCCGACTGGAAATCCAAGTTCCCGAACAATTCGACACCCTATACCTCCACCATCGTTTTCCTTGTCCGCAAGGGCAATCCCAAGGGCATCAAGGACTGGGGCGACCTCGTCAAGGACGACGTTCAGGTCATCACGCCGAACCCGAAGACTTCGGGCGGCGCGCGTTGGAACTTCCTCGCCGCCTGGGCCTGGGCCAAGCAGGCAAACGGCGGCGACGAAGCCAAGGCGCAGGATTACGTGACGAAGCTGCTGCAGCACGTGCCGGTCCTCGACACCGGCGCCCGTGGCGCGACGACCACCTTCGTCCAGCGTGGTCTCGGCGATGTTCTGCTTGCCTGGGAGAACGAGGCTTATCTTTCGCTCGAAGAGCTTGGCCCCGATCAGTTTGAAATCGTAACGCCTGCCTTCTCGATCCGTGCGGATCCGCCGGTTGCAATCGTTGACGGCAACGTCGACAAGAAGGGAACGCGCAAAGTCGCCGAGGCCTACCTCAACTACCTCTATGCCGATGAAGGCCAGAAGATCGCCGCCAAGCACTTCTATCGCCCGATCAAGCCGGAGGCAGCCGATCCGGCGGATATCGCCCGCTTCCCGAAGCTGACGCTTGCGACCATCGACGACTTCGGAGGCTGGAAGGAAGCGCAGCCGAAATTCTTCGGCGACGGCGGTGTATTTGACCAAATCTACAAGCCGGCCCAATAATACACCACATGAAAGCACATAGCCCCACGCGGTGGCGGTTCAAGCGGCCGAGTGTCATTCCAGGATTTGGAATGACACTCGGCTTTACCTTGATCTGGCTCACCCTTCTGATCCTCATTCCTCTGTCGGGCCTTGCCTGGCGCTCGAGCGAACTCGGCTGGGAGAAATTCTGGTCGATTGCGTTCGATTCACGCACGCTGGCTGCTCTTCGCATCAGTTTCGGGACAGCCTTTGCCGCCGCATGCGCAAACGCGATATTCGGAGTCGTTCTTGCCTGGGTGCTGGTGCGCTACCGTTTTCCGGGCAAGCGCGTTATCGACGCAATGGTCGATCTGCCTTTCGCCCTGCCAACGGCTGTCGCGGGCATAGCGCTTGCGACGCTTTACGCTCCCAACGGTTGGATCGGGCAGTTCCTGACCCCGCTCGGCATCAAGATCGCCTTCACGCCGCTCGGCATCGTAATCGCGCTTGTTTTCGTCGGGCTTCCCTTCGTCGTGCGGACCGTGCAGCCGGTGATGGAAGAGATCGACAAGGAAGTGGAGGAAGCAGCCGCCACGCTCGGCGCGAACCGATTCCAGACGATCTTCCGGGTGCTGCTACCCGGGCTGGCGCCGGCGGTCCTCACCGGCTTTTCGCTTGCCTTCGCGCGCGGCGTGGGTGAATACGGCTCGGTGATTTTCATTGCCGGAAATCTGCCGTTCAAGTCGGAGATCGCGCCGCTCTTGATCGTCATCAAGCTCGAAGAATACAATTATGCCGCCGCGACGGGAATCGCAGCTGTCATGCTGGTACTCTCCTTCGCCATGCTGCTCGTTATCAACCTGATCCAGAGCTGGAGCAGACGGAGGTATGGCTATGGCGCTTGATACTGGTCTTCGATCAGCAAAGGTCCGCTCCGTCGTGACCGAAAACAAAATTGCACGCTGGACGCTGATTGTCGCGTCGCTGGTGTTCCTGGCGTTGATCCTGCTTCTGCCGCTGGCGGCGGTCTTCGTGGAGGCGTTTCGCAAGGGCGCTCCGGCATTCTTCGACGCTCTCCAGGATGCCGAGACATTTTCTGCGATCAGGCTCACGCTGATCGTGGCAGGCGTCAGCGTGCCATTAAACCTCATCTTCGGCGTCGCCGCCGCCTGGGCAATCGCCAAGTTCGAATTCAAGGGCAAGGCATTCCTGACGACATTGATCGACCTGCCTTTCTCGGTATCGCCGGTGATCTCGGGTCTCGTCTTCGTCCTCCTGTTCGGCGCCAACACCCATCTTGGAAGCTGGCTTAGCGCCCACGACATCAAGATCCTCTTCGCTGTTCCGGGCCTCATCCTCGCAACCATGTTCGTGACTTTTCCCTTTGTCGCACGTGAATTGATCCCCCTGATGCAGGAACAGGGCACCGGCGACGAGGAGGCAGCGATTTCGCTCGGCGCAAGCGGTTGGCAAACTTTCTGGCACGTAACCTTGCCCAACATCAAATGGGGCCTGCTCTACGGCGTGCTGTTGTGCAACGCCCGCGCCATGGGTGAGTTCGGCGCAGTCTCGGTGGTCTCCGGCCATATACGCGGCCAGACGAACACCATGCCGCTTCAGGTGGAAATCCTCTACAACGAGTATAATTTCACCGGCGCCTTTGCCGTTGCTACCCTCCTTGCCTTCCTGGCCCTTGTAACCCTTGTTTTGAAGACGCTGCTCGAAATGCGATACAGCGATGAAATCGCCGCCAGCCGGCGGCACTGAAGGAATTAGAATGGAAGTTCGCGTTCAAAATCTACGCAAGGAATTCGATCGGTTTCCGGCTCTGCACGACGTTTCGCTCGACATCCACTCCGGTGAACTCATCGCCTTGCTTGGGCCTTCAGGATCCGGCAAGACGACTCTGCTGAGGTTGATCGCCGGGCTTGAAAGCCCGACCGAGGGCCTGATCTACTTCGGCGAGGAAGATGCATCGAAGAAGACGGTGCAGCAGCGCAATATCGGCTTCGTGTTCCAGCACTACGCGCTGTTCCGGCACATGACCGTGCTCGACAATGTTTCGTTTGGTCTCAAGGTCCGCAATTCGTCCCGCCGCCCGACGAGGGCCGAAATCCGCAGGCGTGCCCTCGAACTGCTGGACCTGGTGCAACTTTCAGGTCTCGAGAAGCGCTATCCGGCGCAGCTCTCCGGCGGACAGCGGCAACGCGTGGCGCTTGCGCGCGCCATGGCGGTGGAACCAAATGTACTGTTGCTCGACGAGCCGTTCGGCGCGCTCGACGCGCAAGTGCGCAAGGATCTGCGCAGATGGCTGCGCGAGATTCACGATCGGACCGGACATACGACGGTTTTCGTCACGCACGACCAGGACGAGGCGATGGAACTCGCTGACCGCGTCGTCGTCATGAGCCAAGGGGCGATCGAACAGGTCGGCACCCCTGATGAAGTTTACGACAATCCGAATTCGCCGTTCGTGTTCGGCTTTGTCGGTCAGTCGAACTGCCTGCAGGTCAGGATCGCCGATGGTGAGATCTGGTTTGAGGATCGTTCCCTTGATCTTAAGGCCGACGGTGAGCCGGACGGCGATGCGCAGCTCTATTTCCGCCCACACGACATCGAGCTGCGCGATAGTGGCAACGGCTGCATAGCGGGCCTGCTGTCCAGTAGCCGCCGTGTCGCCGGAACGAGGCATATCGAGGTCGATATCGGCGCGAGCCACCCCTCGATCGAACTCGAACTGACCCCGGCTCAGGCTGGCAGGCTCGATCGTAGCCGGATTGCTTTCCGTCCCACGCGCTGGAAGCTGTTTCGGAACGCCTGAAAAGCCTCTCGCAACGCTCACTTTCGTCAGGTCTGCGCATTTTCCCGCAGCCGCCATCACGTGCGGCTGCCCTTCATCTGGGCATCTGCTTGGCGCATCGCTCATTCTACGTCAAATTACAATTTTCGAATCGCTGTAAAAGGTCGATCGGAATGACTTTGACGCGCATACGCATCAGCAGGAAATGAGCCCATGACCCTCGATTCTTCCGACACCGACGTTTTCGACCTGGCCCCCATCGCGATGTGGATCGAAGATTTCAGCGGCGTGAAAGAGCAATTCGATCGCTGGAGAGAATGCGGAATCGAGGACATCCGCGCTTATTTGAAGGAAGACGTCAGTCGCGTTGCCGCGTGCTCCCAGCAGATCCGAATCCTGCGCGTCAACCGCAAGACGCTCGACCTCTTCGAGGCGCAGAGCCTCGATCACCTCGTCGCCAACCTGTCCAGCGTTTTTCGTGACGAGATGCTGGAGAGCCATGTGAACGAGCTGGCAGCCCTTTGGCAGGGACAGACGGAGTTCAGCGGCAGCGCGGTGAACTACACGTTGTCCGGCCGCCGGCTGGATATCCAGTTGCGCGGGGCCGTCCTGCCGGGGCATGAGCAGACGCTGGACAGGCTCTTGTTGACGACGGAAGACGTGACGGCACGTGAAGAAGCGCGGCGCAGGGAGCAAGAGAACCGGCGCTATGCGGAAGGCATCTTCGAGCACTCGCCGGTATCGCTCTGGGTCGAGGATTTCAGCCGCATCAAGTCTCTCCTTGAGGACGTGCGCAACCGCGGTATCGTCGACTTTCGTGTGTTTACCGACGTTCATCCGGAGTTTGTCCGTCAGTGCATGAGCGAGATCCGGGTCATCGATGTCAACCACGCAACACTTGATCTTTTCTCTGCGCCCGACCGGCACATCCTCCTGCAGCGCCTGGGAGAAATCTTCCGCGACGACATGGAGAAGCACTTCCGGGAACAGCTCATCGAGCTGTGGAACGGAAATTTCTTCCACCAGCGTGAGGTGATAAACTATGCTCTCGACGGCTCCGAGCGCTTTGTCCTGCTGCAGTTCTCGATACTGCCCGGACACGAAGGCGACTGGTCGCTGGTGCAGGTGGCCCTGACCGACATTACGGCGCGCAAAAAGGCCGAAGCCTATCTCGAATATCTCGGCAAGCATGACGTGCTGACCAAGCTGCATAACCGCGCCTTCTACATGGACGAACTGAACAGGTTGGAGCGCAAGTCGCTGCGGCCGGTTTCTGCGATCATCATCGACCTCAATGGCTTGAAAGATGCCAATGATCAACGTGGGCACGACGCCGGCGACGCGCTGCTGCGCCGGCTTGGCGAAGTTCTAAACGGTGCCGTCTCGGCGCCCAATCACGCGGCGCGGATCGGCGGAGACGAGTTTGCGGTACTGATGCCCGGGGCCGACCGACAGAACGCCCTGGCAATGGTAGAGACGATCGGCGAGCTGCTGAAGATAAACAATCAGTTCTACTCCAACGCTCCCTTGAGCATTGCGCTTGGCTTCGCCACCAGCGAACCGGGAGAAACGATCGAGGCCATGGTGAGACGCGCCGACCTCGCGATGTACGAGCAGAAACGAGCGCACTATGCCGATCGCAAGGCACTGGAACCTCATGGTGAAGAACCGCTCCAGACAACAGACCCGTCGTTGTCCGCCATCTGATATCGGCATTGACATCAGCCAACGTGCCCCGCTGCCGCGGTGGGCAATGCCGAGTTGATCCTATTGTTTGGGTTTATCGGCAAAGTGCCGCATGGCATAATCGGCAGCGCTCTGGTTCGACTTTCGAGCGTCATCGAGCCAGAATGGAAACAGCTGCCACTGATGAACCATGCCGGGCCATACCTGCGTCGTCACGTCGACGCCTGCCACGCGCGCCTTGTCGGCGAAATGCAACGCGTTGTCCCCCAAGGCATCTGCGGTGCCGACCTGCACCAGCAACGGCGGAAATCCCGCCATGTCTGCATAATAGGGTGAAACCCTCGGATCCTTCGGCGAGAGGCCTTTAAGGTATCTCTTGCTCGCAGCATCGAGTGCAAGGATGCCCAACACCGGATCACCGACTTCGTTCGTTTCTGTTCTCTTGTCGGTTGCCGACAGATCGGTGATCGGGCTCATGGCTATGACGGCGGCCGGCAACGGACCCTTCAGCTGCATTTGTCGAAGCACAGCTTCGATCGCCAGATTGCCGCCAGTCGAGTCCCCGACGATAACGATGTTGTCGTTCTCGTATCCGGAGTCGAGCAGCCAGCCATAGGCCGTCAGCGTATCGTCGATCTGTGCGGGATAGGGATACTCCGGCGCCAGCCGATAATCGATCAGGAGGACGTCCGCCGACGTAGCCTTGGCAAGCGATCCGGCCAGGGCACGGTGCGTATCCGGCGAGCCGCTGTAGAAGCCTCCCCCGTGAACATAAAGAAGGGCGCGCCGGCCGATCGGGTGATGAAGGCGCGCCGGCCAGATCAATTCGGCGTCCACACCGCCGGCATCGACGTGCCTGATCTGCACGCGCGACGGGCCAGGCGCTTCCTCCATCAAGCGTTCGAACGCGGATCGTCTTTCGTTCAGACTGGCTGCATCGGCATAGTGCTGGTGCCAGAGACCCAGGAGTTTCTCGACCTGCTGTTTCGACGCCTCAGTTTGCGTGGCTTGATCAACTGCGACAGCCGGCGACAGGAAAACGGCAACGGATAGGCCGACAGCAATGCCTCCGGCGAGCAAACGACACAGGACCCAGGCCAAGCCCGGGCGCCTCGCATGTCGTCGAAAATTACCAGCCCAAAACACTCAGATGCCACTCCCCTGCAAGTCGACGTGATGAGCAGAACGTGCCACGACTGCAAACGGAGTCAAGAGCGATTGCCCGCTGCGACGAAAGATCGACATGACCGAATTCCTGTCGACCCGGAACTTTGGCAGGTCGGGCGGCTGCGACCTTGCCAGGCCTTATGTCTGGTCGAGGGTGACGATAGCTTTGATCGGCAAATGATCCGACGCGACGCGCGCAAGCGGCGTGTCGTGGGCGCGCACAGCCGAGACCACGCCCTTGCGGTTCGACATGATGCGGTCCAGTGCCAGGACCGGAAGCCGGGCCGGAAAGCTCGGCACGGCGGCTGGTTGCGGGCCGAAGATGGATTGAAATGTATGCAGCGAAGATCGGTCACCAAGCCGCCACTCGTTAAGATCGCCAAGCAGGATGGTCGGCGTATCCGACTTGTCGGCCATCAGCTCGACCAGGACCTTTACCTGTTGTGCCCTCGAATGCCGCAGCAGACCGAAATGCGCGGCGATGATACGCAGCGCACCTCCCCGCTCGAGTTCAAGTTCCGCCACCAGGGCGCCGCGCGGCTCCAATCCGGGAAGATTGATCTGATGGACGTCACGGACCAGCCCCTTCTTGAACAGGACGACATTGCCGTGCCAGCCGTGGGCTTTTGCCATGCCGCTGACGGGTACGGGAAGCAGGCCCGTTTCTCGCTCCAGTCTGGCCAGATCGAGAATACCGGTTCGCTCGCCGAAACGGGTGTCGGCCTCCTGCAGGGCAATGACATCGGCGTCGATCTCGTGGATGACGCGGCTCGTGCGCTCTGGATCGAAGCGCCGATCGTTTCCGACACCCTTGTGGACATTATAAGACGCGATGAGCGTGCCTTCGGCGCGCGCATTTATCTCGGGGTGCGTTGCATCCAGACGTCTCTTGCGGTTCCTGATAGACGCCAGGATGCTGGCGGGCAGGTTATCTTTTCTGGCATGCATCGCTGTTTGCCGGCGCTCCGTTGAATGAAATCGACTGCTTAGCAATTATAGGCGCTGCAAGGAAACTTGCCACGGCCAAGCGCCGGAAATGGCGATCAAAGATAGGGCGAACCGAGCCAGAGTATCTTATCGAGAAGCCGAACGGCGAAGGGCCGGGACCGAAGCGCGCTCAGCGTCACCGGCGAAGCCGACTTGATCACCTCGTCGATATGCTCATCGATTTCAGTGGCGAAGCCCTCGTTCAGAACTTCGAGATCGATCTCAAAATTCAGCCGCAGCGACCTTGGATCGAGGTTCGAGGATCCGACATAGGACCAAGCACCATCGATAGACAGCAGCTTGGAGTGGCTGAATGCCCCGCTTGAGCGCCAGATGCGGCAATAGTTGCTTACGATCTGATCGAACTGGGCCGTCATCGCCCGATCGACGAGGACAAGGTTGTTGAGGGCGGGCACCACGATATCGACGTCGACGCCGCGTCTGGCCGCTGTTGCCAGGGCACTGATGAGCTCCCGGTCCGGCAGGAAGTAGGGAGACATGATCCGGATCGATTTGCGTGCGACGGAAAATGCGCCCATCAGCATCTTATGGTTCGTTTCGATCCGCCTGTCCGGGCCTGAAGCCACAACCCGCATGAATACGGGGTCACCGGGTTCCCGCTCCGGGGCGGCAATCCGCCATTCGTCCCCTGTAAGTTCCTCGTCGGTGGTGAAGCGCCAGTCTTCAGCAGCTACGTCGAAGAGATCGGCAACGACGGGACCGGTGACCAGGAAGTGCGTATCGCGCGCAAATTTTTCGCCCGCCACCTCGCGAGTAAATCCCTCTCTGATATTCATTCCGCCTGTCAGCGCCACACGGCCGTCGACAATCAGTATCTTGCGGTGCGTACGCAGGTTCGCATAGGGAAGGCGCAGCCCCATGATGACGTTGCCATTGAACACCGAGACGGTCACGCCGCCGTCGCTGAGATGCCCGAGAATGCTGGGCACCGAGTAACGGGCGCCAACGGCGTCGATCAGCACCCGCACTTCAACGCCACGTTTTGCAGCAGCGATCAAGGAATCGGCAATCCGCAGCCCGATCCTGTCTCGATCGAAGATGTAGGTTTCGAGCAGCACACTGCGCTCGGCAGCATCAATCGCCGCCTTCATCGCGGCGTAGCAGTCGTCGCCCGTCTCGATCATGTCGATCGTGTTGCCGGTGGCAAGTGGATTGCGGGCCACCCGGTCGCCGAGCGTCTGAAGGGCCGCGAAGCGTTGTCCAAAGCCGCTGATGACCAGCTCCGCGTTGGCGTCGAACGTTTCCAGCTCGTCCAGATCGGCCTCGGAGATCAAGGCATCGCGCCGGAGGCTCAGGGAGGCCCGGCGCATGCGATTGATGCCGGCAATGGCATAGAGCACCGCACCAATGATGGGCGACAGCACGATCACGCCGACCCAGCCGATGGCAGCGCGCACCTCTTCCTTGGTCATGGTGGCGTGAATCGCCGCCACCGTTCCCATGGCGAATGAGACTACGAAGAGAATATGCGGCCAATAGGTCGATATGAGATAAAGCATGGGTTGAAAATATAGCTGAGAAGATCCTTAGCAAAAGCTACTGAACCCATAAAACGTCAGCGACGGCGCCCAAAATCTCTCTTCCGTGCATATCCGGTCGGCTTCCGACATAGGCGCGCGGGCTAAACCCACTGGAACTGGGGGGAAACCTTTTCGAACGCGGCATCCGACTGGCTGGGCCGGGAGAACGAACAGGCCTCGATAATGGCCTCGGTAATGACAGTCCGAAGCTCCTCCACAACCCTCTTGGACCGCGTATGGTCGAGGTCCTGGGCCGCCTTGGCCAGATTCAGCCCTTGATGCAAAACGATATTGTGGGCTGCAAAAGCCCAGCTTTCAATATCAAGACCGGCCATTGTATCTCCGCCAAATCGTTCGGTAGCAAGGATTTTGTCTAGTTATATTCTCAATGCATATCGCGCGCGCAGTGAGCAACACATGAACCAAACTCAAGCATCCTCCGCACTCGCCCCGAAGGAGGGCTAATTTCGGCGATTTGCAGGTCAATTGGGAGGTGCGCTGCCGTGAAATACAGCACGCTAAGACCAAAGTATCAGAGGAATTCAGCATAATACCAGCTAATATAAAGATATTACCATTGCTCCCAATTGTCGACCACGAAAACTGCTGTTATATCGCACCTCCGAAGACGCAGGCTTGGCCATGCACCAAGCCACGTGATCGCTGTTCACGCCGCCCCCGTGTCCACCAGACAGGGACTGGGCAAACGTAAGCGACCGCTTGCGCCAACCGGGCAGGATGCGGAAATGCACTATAATATCAGGGCATTGCAGATTTTCGAATGTGTCTACCGGCATGGATCGATCATAGGCGCATCCATGGAGCTTGCGATCACGCCAAGCGCCATTAGTCACCAATTGCGCCACCTCAGGATACAGGTCGGAGAAGGGCTTATTGAAAAGAATGGGAGAAAGCTGATCTTTTCCCAACGCGGGATTCGCCTTGCCCAATCGCTGAGTTTCGCTTTTTCCCACATCCAGAGCTCGGTGTCACAGAGCGTCGGCGACGCTCAGGGCGTATTGCGAGTTGCCGCTTGCAGCTGCTTCGGTTCGGGATGGCTCATCCGCCGTATCAAGCAATGCACGAAACTGGCGGATCTCAATATCCAGTTGAAGATGCAGCCGTACGACCCCGATCTAGGCGACGCGACCGCAGACGTGTTCTTTACGAACGAACCGCTAAAGGATGGCTTCTGGAGCACGAAACTCCTCGACGAGGAGCTCGTGGCGGTGACTGGGCCTGACCGATCACCCGCAAAATGCGAACCCCGATGTACGCTGATTTCTACCAATCTCGACCATCGCAAGATCGGCGAAGACTGGGTTAGATTTGCAGATTTCGTACAGCGGAAGGAGATGCTTCAAGGCGCCTCCTTCGTTGGCGCCAGTCATTACATTTTCGCCCTGGAGATGGCTGAGCACAGTCTGGGCATCGGCCTTGTCCCTCATTTTCTCGCTGAGGGCGCCGTTGCAAAGCGACGGGTAGTCCTTTGGCATCAAGGGAGGATGCCATCAGGCAGATCCTATTTCATGAACATCAAGCAAGCCCGCAGACACGAGCCGCAGATCAGGGACTTTGCCTCCTGGGTGCGACGGACCGCGAGCCAGGGCGCGTGAAGGAGTCGTACGCATCGATATGCCCCAAAGACGGCTATTGCCATCGTGAGTTGAGCTCACGTTGACGAGATTTAAACAATTGTCCTTGCCGGGAAAACCAACAAACATGAAATTCCAAGAGAGAGGCCGATGGAACGTTATTCTGAATTTCGCATGGATGCGCTTAGTCTTGCCAGGCTGCTTCGCGCACTTGCCAATGGCAATCGTCTGCTGGTTCTAAACGAATTGGCCCGAGGGGAGCTCTCGGTCAATGTGCTCGCCGGGCGCGTTGGCCTCAGCCAATCGGCCCTTTCCCAGCATCTTGCCATATTGCGCGAAAGTCGGCTGGTCAGAGGCCGCCGTCAATCGCAAACGGTATTCTATGAGGTGGACCACGCGACGCTGGCTGAGGTCAGAGGACGCTTGGGCGACATCATACCGGTGGAGGCGGGCGTTCAAGATGAACCGAGCTTGCAGGCACACGACGCGAACGCCGCTTTGTTGTCTGCTCTCTCGTAGGTTTGAAGAGAACAGCTAGCCCGGAATTTTAGTTAGCCCTTTTGAGGCGATCATGGCCTGCTTTTCGTGATGCATCCACGTTGACAGGTCTTCCATCGTCTTAGTGTATCGTCGGGAAGACTTGACACAGAAGCTCTCGCTGCGGCCGGATGGCATAGAGGGTGCAGCCCGTTTCACAATTGTTCCGCCTTCCAGAGATACCGTGAGAAATTCTCACATCCATGTCCTGCACCCAGGTGCGTTGGTTGGCGCAACATTCGACTTAGACTGGTTGCAAAAACGACAAAGCGGACCGTACTCAAATAGCTCCCTGCGCTCCGTCCTCCTTGTCGTTTCGGATGCAGATCACGGCTTTTTAGTAGGGGCCCCGAGCGAGATCTGTCGCCCGGCCTAATCGCCGTCCGCCTTCCATGAATAAAACTCAATTGGATGAGTTTTATTCATGCTTGTTCGCCGCCATATATCCGAGGCCCTTCACTCGGCACGCTCGCGCTATATCGCCCATATGTAAGCTCCCAACGTTGCAAAAACTGACCGGTCACCTCGTCGCGGAATGCCTCTGGCGTTACGGGAGGGCTCGGAACCGCAAATGGCTCGCTTGGCCTATCCCATTGCATCTTATCAATTAAATTGAGAGCAATGTTTGTGTCGTGGGCCAATTTCCACGGCCCACAAACCGTCTTTCTTGTAGCGTCCAGGCGCGTCGACACTGATCGCATCGCTGGTCGCCCCTACTGGGCACAACCCTGTAGGTATCGCAATGGGAATGGATGTTTCGCGATAGGCGACATGGGCCGGGGCCGCGAATGCAGGGCCACAAAACGTCTCGTCAAATTTGATGTATTGCAGCGCATCAACCGCAAATTAGAATTCCTTCAACCGCTCACAATCGCTCAAAACGCCGGGGGAAATGCGTTGTTTGCTAGCTGGAATAGCCTGACGGTGAGATTCTGCAAGCCGAGATTCCTCTCAAAAACGATGCGCCATGCGTTTGCGTTCGAGTGGTGTGCCCCTCAAGTACGCGATCGAAAATACGCGTTGAGACGTTCGGAAAAAGTGTCTGCTTAGGTCGCATTGCCGCATGCGCCCTGTCCATCCACTAAGGATGCCATCGTCACCCAGCAGACACTTCTGGTGCCGGCCCGCGTCGCGTCGCTCGCGGGTCGGCACTGCGGTATTTTTGGTGCTTTGCCCGCATTTCACCTTGTGGCTGACATCGAACGAACATTACCGACATCGCCTGTAACAATATCCAACTGAGCTTCGTATCACAGGATTGTGTACTGACATCAGCATTCCCGAGATGAACTCGACAAACTGGAGGAGAACCACTTGGACTTCAACATACGATGCAGCGACTGCCGACGCGCTACGTCCGCTGACTTCATCACATACATGCTGACAACGCATCAGGTCAGCTTCGTTCAGGGGTTCCGCCGTTGGCGATAGTAATGGCTATTCAAGAGGACAGGTCCTCACGGCTCGGCGATGAGATGATGGAGATCTGTGCTGCCGAAAACTTTCAATATTATGTCGCGCTTCAGTTCCCTCAGGCTGACAAGACGAGCTTCTTCGAGAATATGATCGCCACCAATTGGCCAGATGACCTGATTAGAAAATACAGGCAGTCTGACCAGTTCTTTGCCAGCTCATTCATGGATCGGTGCCGCCGGACGACGTTACCCGTCGTCTCGCCCTCAAGCGCATTGTACTCAGGATTGAACCGCGATGTAGACCTGCCTCAAATTGGAACTGAGATTTGCGGTTTCACTCTGCATGATCCAAGCGGGTCACGGTATCTTGTGATTTTCAGCGGCGCTTCGTCGGGCGAGTGGAATATTCATACCGCCTTCGTACGATCACTGGCAGCCGTGAATACTTTTTTCGAGCTCAAGGCATCCCAAGGGCGGCCGCTTTCGAGGCGGGAAGTTGAATGCTTGAGATGGACGGCGGCTGGAAAAAGCAGCGAGGAAATCTCCATGATCCTCGACCTGTCAGCCGCAACGATCAACGCCTACATCAAGTCCGCAATCAGAAAACTCGACGTGACGAATAGAACCCAGGCCGTGGCGTTGGCCTGCCGGTTGCGCATCATATAGCTAAGACGATTTCATGAAACGAATATTGATAGTCGATGACTCGCGAACAATTCGAAACCTCATTCTCCTTTCGCTCGGCTTGACCTCATTCAGTGTCTATCAGGCAAAGGACGGCCAGGAGGCGCTGGATTTATTGGGGGAAGTCAATCCGGACCTCTTGATAACGGACGTCCACATGCTGCGGCTAGACGGGCTCCAGCTCATAGAAGCGTCGGCAATTCGGCACGGTTCAAAGCATTGCCCATCCTGGTTTTGTCGACCGAGACGGAACGGGAGTACAAGCTCAAAGCTCGTTCCGCCGGAGCAACCGGTTGGATATCGAAACCGATAGAAGCCGCGCTGCTGATGAATGCCATCCACCGGGTCCTTGAGCTGGCGGAGCCTCCATCTCGGGTCAACTGATGTAAACGAGGTAGACGTGCTGAGCATTTGTGATGTGGCAGCGCTTGCGATAGGCGCGAGGGTATCGTGTTGCGATCCGACGAGAGGCGACTGGAGTACGGGTCCGAATTCATCCACCGGCTTTTGCTTCAACGGAAGCTTGGTGGAACCGACAGCCTTTGACAACCGTCCCTAAACTCGCGGCAACCCGGTGCCTCGGTCACGGCGACACGCATATGACGCACATCGGGATAGCGCTTGTCGACAGGATCGAAACCGACCCAACTGACCCCAGGGATATGGACCTCAACCCATGAATGGGTGGCTGCGTGCTCGACCTTTTCTCCCATCAATCTCCCCAAGGATTGCCAAGTGCCGCTTTTGGCATTTAGAGCGAACCACCCGTCTCTCGAGCTGGATGGAGAGACGGATGTGCAACGACCCCGTTCGGGAGGGGCACAGAGAGGCTTACCGTGCGTGGCAACGCTCGTCCAAAGGCTGAACGGCGTCCAGTGAATTCTCCGCAATAGTCTGAGGCAAACTAAAGCGTTCGCCATGCCCAGCAGAAGCCGTTGTTTCGGAGTGCTGACTTCGCTTGGGTACTCTGACTTGGCTCGGCCTGTCAGTGGCTCTCGCGCGGCACGGCAGCACCGCGGCAACCGACGAGAAAATCGAGATCTGCGCCCGTGTTTGCCTGCATGACGGACTTCACGTAGAGACTCTGATAGCCGGTGGCCATGGCCGGTTCAGGCGCCTTCCAATTCGCCCGCCGCTCAGCCAACTTGTCGTCCGAGACTTCGAGCGTCAGAGTTCGCATTTCGACATCGAGGCAAACCATGTCGCCGGTTCTCACGAGGGCGAGTGGGCCGCCGGCCGCGGCCTCCGGCGACACATGCAGCACGACTGTGCCATAGGCAGTGCCGCTCATGCGGCCATCGGATATCCGCACCATGTCGCGAATGCCCCGCGCGAGCAATTTCTTCGGAAGAGCCATGTTTCCGACCTCCGCCATACCGGGATAGCCACGCGGCCCCGCCCCCTTCAGCACAAGGATCGAGTTCTCGTCGACGTCGAGCTCGGGATCATCGATCCTCGCGTGGAAATCTTCGATGTTCTCGAAGACGACGGCCGGGCCACGATGCGAAAGCAAATGTGGGGAGGAGGCGGATGGTTTCAGTACGGCTCCATCGGGCGCGAGATTGCCCCTGAGAACAGCAATGCCGCCGCTTTCGACGAGGGGATTGTCGCGGCTGCGGATGACTTCGGGACCGTAGTTCACGACACCCTCGATATTGGCGCCCACGGAGCGCCCCGTCACCGTCAAAGCATCGAGTTTCAACAGATCCGCAATCTCTGCCATGACAACTGGAATACCTCCGGCGTAACAGAAATCCTCCATAAGGAACCGGCCAGATGGCATCAGATCGACAATGGTCGGCACGTCCCTGCCGAGCCGGTCCCAATCTTCCAGCGTCAGATCGACGCCGATGCGACCGGCGATTGCCAGCAAGTGAACCACGGCATTGGTCGAACCCCCGATCGCGCCGTTGATGCGGATGGCGTTCTCGAACGCCTCCTTCGTCAATATTTTCGAAAGGCGAAGGTCTTCGTCGACCATTGCCACCGCCCGACGCCCCGTCATGCGGGCGAGCCTTGCACGGCGCGCGTCCACCGCCGGCCATGCCGCGTTCGTGGGCAGGGCAACCCCGAGCGCTTCGACCATGGACGCCATCGTTGAAGCAGTTCCCATCGTCATGCAGTGGCCGGCCGAGCGCGACATCGCGCTTTCGGCTTCCATAAATTCCTGCGGGCTCATCACACCCGCGCGAACGTCTTCAGACAATTTCCATACGTCGGTGCCGGATCCAATGGTCTTGCCGCGGTAGTGCCCGTTGAGCATAGGCCCGCCTGAAATCACGATCGTCGGGAGGTCACAGCTTGCGGCACCCATGAGGAGCGAGGGCGTCGTCTTATCGCAACCGGCCATCAGAATGACGCCATCCATCGGATTTCCGCGGATTGCCTCCTCCACATCCATCGAGGCCAGGTTGCGGAACAGCATCGCCGTCGGTCTCAGATTCGATTCGCCACAGGAGAATGCCGGGAATTCCAGCGGTAGCCCGCCCGCTTCAAGCACGCCGGCTTTGATGTCCGTGACGAGTTCTCTGAAATGCGCGTTGCAGGGTGTAAACTCTGAGAAGGTGTTGCATATTCCGATAATCGGGCGCCCGTCGAATGCGTCATCAGGCAGTCCACGATTCTTCATCCAGGACCGGTGTATGAAGGCGTCCTTGTCCATTCCTCCGAACCAGGCTTGCGACCGCCGCTGCATTTTGACCTTCAACACCATTGATTCCTATTTGTATGATGATTATGCTATTTGTTATATATTTTACGGATTGATCGGACGTCAAGTGCCAAGCCGTCTTGATTGGTTTGTCACAACAGCTTAGAGCGTTTATCGGGACAGACGGGGACTGCAAAAATGACAAGCGCGAGCACCGGATTGGGCGATGGCCGTGCAGGTCCTGGCCGTGAACGATTCCATGACGCCGTTGTTGAAACGCTGGGCAGACGGATTGTCGGAGGTGCGTTGACCTTCGGCGCGTCCATCGGAACCGAGCAGGATTTGAGCGCGGAGTTCGGCACGTCACGGACAGTGATCCGGGAGGCAGTAAAGATCCTCTCAGCCAAAGGCATTATCGACAGCAGACCGCGTAGCGGCACCCGCGTCACGCATCCCAGTTCCTGGCACCTGCTGGATCCCCAGGTTCTCGCGTGGAGATTGGGTAGCCGGAACCAGGCCGAGCAGGCGAGTGCGGATCTCTACGAGCTGAGAGCGTCGTTCGAGCCGACTGCGGCCGAGCTTGCAGCCGACCGTTCGAGCCCTCAGGATCTTCAGCGCATGAAGCACGCCCTTCTCGGCATGGCTCTTGCGAGCACCATCGAGGAAAAGATCGAGCACGACCTGGCGTTTCACAACGCGATCCTGGCAGCGACAGGAAATGTGTTGTTTCAGGCGTTCGGAGCGCTGATTTCCGCTGCATTGAGACACATCTTTCACGTCGGCCTCGAGAGAACGCCTGCTGATGACGAACGCTGGATCAAGTGGCATCAGGACGTCTACGAGGCGATCGCGAGCGGGCAGCCTGACGCTGCGCGACGTCAGATGATCAAGCTTCTGAACGAGGGGCAGGAAGTGCAGAAACTGCACCGGGATCGCTCCAAGAGGGGCGCGATGCCAGAATAGCGGATCGAGCTTCACCGCCCGAAACGCCCCAGCCGTTCGGCGTGGATACGCACGATTTCCTCTCCAAATGACGTCGGACGCATGGCCGGCGCGCGGTCGAAAACCTCGAGTCCCGCGCGCGCTGCAAACAGCCGCTTGCCATAGCACATGAGATGTTCGATCCCCTGCATGATCGCGGTGACCGCCGGCAACATCATGGCGTAGGTCAACTCGGCGTTGTCTACGTCTCCTGCGCGATATTCGTTGTAGGCACGCACGGCGTAGTCGATCACATCGGGAGCGAGGATGAAGCCTCCGCATCCAGCCCGCAGGCCATCGACAAGCTCAAGGCCGCCCCTTCCGTTGAAGACGGGCACCCTGCCTCCGATCGTATCCATCAGGGCCTTGACGTCGATTGCCGAGCCCTCGGCCTTGAGCAGGCGAATATTGCTGTGTTTTGTAGTCAGCGCAGCGATATCCGCGCCGTTCAATCCCCGCCCGAGAAAGGCGGGGGCATTCTGTATGGCCACGGGAAGATGGGTCGCATCCGCGACGCGGCCGAAGAAGTCGATGTATTCCTGCGCGCCGAAGGTGCCGGCGATCGGAGGCTGGATGATGATCCAATCGGCTCCGCTCTTCTCCGCATGACGAACCTGCCCTATCTGCTCGCCCACCGAAGTGCCGAAGATCGTAAACGCCAACGGCAGCCGGCCGGCATTGTCTTCGGCAAGCCAGTCCATGACCGTGCGCCGTTCGGCTTCGGTGAGCTTCGCCACTTCCGTTGCAAGACCCAGCGCCGCAAGGCCGTGTACGCCGGCATCGACCGCCAGCTCCGTCTGCCGGCGCATCGCATTCCGGTCGAGCCGTTCGTCCCGATCGAAGAATGCGTAGAGGATTGCATGGATGCCGTGAAGATTTGCTGCGTCTGAAATCACAGGCTTTCCCTCCCTCATCGACCGGAAAATTGAGCGACTTGGCTCGTTCTATGCCGTCCGAGCGCGATACCCAGGACACCGCCGACGATCAGCGCCGACGCAACCAGTGTCAGCGCCACGTCAAAGCTGCCGGTCGTGTCCTTGATCCAGCCGATCACCGGGGGCAAAGCCAGACCGGCCACATTCGCCAGAGCGTTGATCAGCGCAATGGAAACTGCCGCGGCGACGCCGGAGACGTGTTCGGTCGTCACCGCCCAGAAGATCGGGATGACAGCCCAGTTCAAACCGACCGACAGCACGATGAGCGCAAATGACAGATAAGCATTGCCGGCATAGACGGCGCATAGCAGCATGATGCCGGCAAGAGCCAGCGGAACACCCATGTGAAGCGCGCGTTCGCCCCGTGCATCGGAATGCCGGCTATTGAAGAACATGAAGACGCAGGCGACAAGGAACGGCAGGGCCGAGAGCAGGCTCACGGCAAGATTTCCGCCCCCTGAAAGGTTCTTGACGATCAGCGGCATAAAGAGCGTGATGCCGATCGTTCCGAAGGCCTGCAGCAACCAGAATACCGCAAGGAGCCACACGCGGCCGTTGGTGAAGGCGGCATGCCACGCAGCATTGTGTGAGACCGGGGCCCACGCCTGCTCCAGTTCAATCGTCCTTTCAAGACCCGACTGTTGGGAAGGCGTCAACCACGCCGCATCTGACGGACGGTCGGGCAGAAAGCGAAGAACGACAAAGCCAAGCACGATCGCGGGAATACCTTCGATCAGGAAGACCCAGCGCCAGCCGGACATACCCAGAAGGCCGTGGGCGTTCAGAAGCAGCCCGGAGAGCGGCAACCCGATGACGGATGCAAGTGCCGCACCGATATAAAAGAACGACATGGCGTTCGCCCTGTCGCGCGACGGATACCACTTCGCCAGATAGTAGATGATGCCCGGCGTGAATCCCGCCTCCGCAGCACCCAGGAGAAGTCGCATCCCGTACAGCTGGTGGGCGGAGGTCACGAATGCCATACCGGCTGCCACTATCCCCCACGTGATCATGATACGCGCGATCCATCGGCGCGCGCCAAATTTGGTAAGGAGAATATTGCTCGGAATTTCGAAGACGATGTAAGTGGCGAAGAAAAGGCCCGCGGCAAGTCCATACATCTGTGCGGTGAGCTGCAGCTCCGCATTCATTCCAAGGGCGGCCACCGAGATGTTCGACCGGTCGATGTAGGCGACGAGGTAGAGAACCATCAGGAAAGGTAGAATGCGAAAGTTTATCCGCCGGATCGCCTCGGCATTGTTGTCGTGTGCCATGTGTCTCCTCCCCGGCCGAACGCCCCTTGCATCCGGCCTCATCAAACATCATACGTTTAACATATGATGTTTGATTCTCAAGTTACGTTTTGCTTTTTTATTGCCATTCGTGAAGAACGTGTGAGAGCGCACGAGCGGAAGCCACAGGGAACGATATGAAGAGCGGGAAGCCGAACCGAACGAAAACAGTGGTCCAGGCGCTTGGCATCCGAGTTGCGAGCGGCCAACTCGCACCCGGTGCACTGCTGCCGTCGGAAACCGAACTGGAGCAGGAATTCTCTGTAAGCAGGACGGTGATCCGCGAGGCAATGAAGATGCTGTCGGCCAAAGGCCTCGTCACGGTCCGCCAGCGCCACGGCACGCGCGTCAATCCGCGTCAGCAGTGGACATGGCTCGACGGTGAGCTGATCGATTGGCTGTCGGATGGACGGATTGCGAAGGCCGAGTTGCTCGCTTTCGCGGAAGCACGGGAGATCATCGAACCCGGAGCCGCGGCACTCGCGGCGACGCGAGCCAGCGTCGAGCAGCGAAAGGCGATCGTTGCAGCCTATGGCCGAATGGAGGTTGAACAAGCGCATCCGGGGCGAGCCGTCGCGGCTGACAAGGAGTTTCACCTCGCCATTCTGGAGGCCACTCAAAACCCTGTCTTGCAGAGCCTGCGCCACGCGATCGAATCGATTCTCGACGCCGTGTTTCCGCATACCGTCGGAGCCTTTGCGGATAATCTTGAAAATCACAAGCAACTCGCAAGCGCTATAGAGCGCGGCGATGCTGTGGCCGCGCGCACACACATGCAGGTTTTGTTGGGCGAAACCACACAGTTCCTCGAAAACTGTCCTATCGATTAGCCGTTTTCACCGTGGCCCTACCTGATCAGAAGGGGTATCGGGCAAGTGAAACTCAACGTTAAGCTGCATGCGGCCCGGCACTTGTCCATCACCCGCCAGGTCCTCCGCCTGCACCGATGTCTGGTTCGCTGCTCGGTTTCCCAACCATTGCGGCGTGTCACAGCTTCGACCGGGCATGCTATGTCGTTGGCAGCATTGATGATTTCGCCCTACCACATACAGCGTCGAATTTGACCGACTGTCCATCCCATTGCTTGTCGGATTCCATGTGCATCTTTGCGGCAGGAATGGAAGTGGGCACCGCTGACTTTGTCCGGAGAGCCATACGCCAGATTAGATGTGACACATTAGATAGGTTGCTGACCTCTCCCCAGAAAATGATCTTGCCACCGGAGCCGAGGCGCATGTGCGTCGCAGCTCTATAGCAACTTCGGCTGGGTATCGGGGATCTATCACAACAGATCCTTCTACCGGCCGCGTTTTCATAGTTGGGAGGTCAAACCAATGAAATTTAAGTTTGTTTTACTCGGTTCCATTGCCGCTTTTGCACCGATTTCCGGCGCTCTCGCTGCCAACGCTGTCGTTTCCGCTGAGCCAGAGGCGGTCGAATACGTGCGCGTTTGCGACGCGTTTGGAACCGGCTATTTCTATATACCGGGCACTGAGACCTGCCTTAAGATCGAAGGATACGTGCGCTTCCAGGTGAATGGCGGCCCGACGGATGTCTCCTCGGACTGGGATGCAATAACACGCGGCCAGGTCCAGTTTACTGCCAAGAGCGATACCGAGTATGGTCCGCTAACCGGTGTCATGGTGCTTCAGACCAACGCCGACAACGCAAACAGCCAGGTCGCTAAGCTCGACTCCGCCTATCTCGACATTGCCGGAATACGCGCCGGACTGTTTTACAGCTGGTGGGACGCGGGGCTGTCTGGTGAAACCGACGACCTGGCATCTGGCCCGACGCTGCACAACTCCCTCAGATATCAGTACGAGGTTGATGGCTTCTTCGCCGGTGTCAGTGTCGATGAGCTTGAGGATAGCAAATACTACAATGGCAATAGTGCGAACAACATTGGCGTGGCCGGCGGCATCGGCGGCAAGGCAGATGGCTTCACCTACCAGGTGACCGCCGGCTACGACACCGACAACGAAGAAGGCGCCCTGCGCGCCCTGGGAACCGTTGCAATCGGTCCGGGCACTTTCGGCCTTGGCGCCGTCTATGCCAGCGGTCCAAACGCCTACTACAACGCTGCTGAATGGGCGGTCGCAGCGGAGTTTGCGATCAAGGCCACCGACAAGCTCAAGATCACCCCTGGCGTTCAGTACTACGGCAACTACGGTGTCAGTGGTGCTGAGTTCGTGGACAACAACGACGCCTGGAAGGCGGGCGTGACGATCGACTATCAGATCGCCGAAAACCTATACGCCAAGGCTTCGGTTCAGCACCTCAAGCCAAATACGGGGGCAGACGTGACGAGCGGCTATTTCCGCCTGCAGCGTGCTTTCTAAGCTCATCCGCGCGACAATCTGCGCCTGACATAGTGTCAGGCGCAGATTCCCAGGGATGCCGTCCTTACTGATGCTGTTGGACGCTAAGGCCTCCATCAACCGTAAGGCAGGCGGCATTCATGAACCGGCACTCATCGGAAATCATGAAAACCGCAGCCATCGCAATCTCATCCGCAGTGGCGATACGCCCCGCAGGGTGTAGCTTCATGGTCTCAGCCTCGGCCGCTTTCGGGTCCGGAAAGCTGTTCCAGTATTCGGTTGCTTTCTGCGTCAGCACATAGCCGGGAGCGAGAGCGTTTACGCGAATGTTCTTCGATGCATATTCGATCCCCAGCGACTTCGTGAGGCCGAGAAGTGCGTGCTTTGCCAACGGGTACGGAAACGTGTGCGGGATGATGGTGAAAGCATGCGTCGACGCAATATTGAGGATTGCGCCGCCGCCTTGTTCGATCATTCCCGGCAGCACAGCCTTGCAGCAATTCCACGCTCCCCGAACGTTGACGTCGAAGCAACGATCCCAGTCTTCGTCGGACGACTTCAAAGGCTCCGCGAAGACGTTGACCCCGGCATTGTTGATCAGCGCGTTCAGCGAACCGATTTCATCGCCCGCGCGCTTGACGGCTGTCGAGATAGCCCCCGCATCGGTGATATCGGCAGTCATGCTCCCGAGTTTGGCACCATCTGCTCGCAGGGCGTCCGCGGTGTCTTTCAGAAGCGCAGCATCCCTGTCCACGAGGAACAGGCGGGCTCCCTCCCCGATGCAGGCCTTTGCTATGGCAAGACCAATGCCCTGTGCCGCCCCAGTGATCAGGATGCGTTTGCCGATCAGCCGATTGGCCATCTTCAATTCTCCGTTGCTAACGCTCATGTTTACGACAGCTAAATCGCTGTCCTTCCCGTCAGAATCTCACCGGTACAAGCCGCTTTAACCCACCAACATTCTGTAGCTGGTTGCCGCTTGACAGATGCCCGCCGCTGCCGGGCGAGCACTGCTCAACGATATACCGAGACGACGAGATCCCGATCCGGTCCTTGCGGCGAGCCGCGATCACCCGCGCCGTCCAGCTGCGGTTGATCGTAGATTGTCCAGGAGGACGGCGACCAGCAGGATGAGGCCACGCACGACATACTGATAGAAGGCCTGAATATTGAGGAGATTCATGACGTTTTCCGCAATACCCATGATCAGCACGCCGACGATCACGCCAGTCATTGCCGCTCTACCGCCCGCCAGGGAAACGCCCCCGAGAACGCAGGCAGAGATGACCGAAAGCTCCAGTCCAGTGGCCGCATTCGGCTGGCCTGACGTGATGCGCGACGCGAGCAGGATGCCGGCGATGCCGCAGACGATGCCCTGAAGCGCGAAGATCCAGATACGCATGTTGACGACGTTGACGCCGGCAAGACGCGATGCTTCCGGGTTGCCGCCGA
Organism: Rhizobium sp. Root1203; assembly: GCF_001424945.1. Taxonomy (GTDB): domain Bacteria; phylum Pseudomonadota; class Alphaproteobacteria; order Rhizobiales; family Rhizobiaceae; genus Rhizobium. Next base: position 144,976 of record NZ_LMCW01000056.1, on the reverse strand, counting down.
TCGCAAGCGTGTTCTTTCCGAACACCGTGCGGTTGAGAATGAAGCCGAAAACGATGAACAGAATGATCATGATCCAGATTGGTGTCGGAACCGTCAGCAGCCGCGACAGCGCCAGCTGATAAAAGGCGGGATCATTGATTCCAACGGCGCGGCCATCCGAAGCGATCAACGCCAGCCCACGGACGATCTGCATGGTCGCGAGCGTAGTGATCAGAGCATTGATGCGGAACTTGGCAATCACGACGCCGTTGACGAACCCGACAAGGCCGCCACAGACGATCGCGGCCAGCAGGCCGAGCGGAATAGAACCCGTGGCGTTCGAGACCATGACAGCCACCATTCCGGAGAAGGCGACGGTCGAACCGACGGAAAGGTCAAAGTCACGGGAAGCAAGGCAGAACATCATCGTGCAGGAGACGATACCGATCGTCACGACAGATTGCAGCAGGCCGAGCATATTGCGCTCAGTCAGAAAGTTCGGCACCAGAAGCGAGACGACGACGAATGCAAGGGCGAAGATCACAACCAGACCTTGTTCGCCGAGAAGGATTTTTTTCAACGAGTTCATCACTACAGTTCCTGATTAGAGTATGCCTGCAGCGTTTCTGTCCGGCAGCGCCGCCGTCAGAATGCTGCGCTCGTCGAATTCGGGGCGGGCGACATTCGCCACGACCTTGCCCTGACACATGACCATGATGCGGTCGGAGATGCCCATGACCTCCGGCAACTCGCTCGATATGACGACGATCGCCATGCCGCCGGAAGCAAGCTCGTAGAGGATTTCATAGATCTCGGATTTGGCGCCGACATCGATCCCGCGCGTAGGCTCGTCGATAACGAGAACCTTGACGCCCTGCTCGGACAGCCAGCGGCCGAGAATGACCTTTTGCTGGTTGCCGCCGGAGAGATTGATGATGTCCTGCTTGCGTGACGGTGTCCGCACCCGCAGCTTGGCGATGAATTGATCTGCGACCGCTGCCTCCTTCTTCAGGCTTAAAACGCCGAAGGGCGAGAAATGGCGCCGCGAGGAAATGGCGATATTCTCCTCGATCGATCGACCCTGAATGATCCCGTCAAATTTGCGGTCTTCGGGGCAAAGCACCATCCCTGCATTGATTGCCGCTTTTGGATTGTTGGGAGCCACGGCGACACCGTCAATCGAGACGGTTCCCTGATGGCGGTGATCGGCGCCATAGAGAAGTCGTGCCATTTCGCTTCGCCCGGCCCCGATAAGGCCGAAGAAGCCGAGGATTTCCCCCTTGCGGACGGAGAAACTTATGGGATTGGTCAGTCTTGAGCCGGAAAGGTTCTTGACGTCCAAACGTACGTCGCCAAGCGGGCGCTCGCGCCAGCCCCATATGTTGGCGATCTCGCGACCGACCATCTCGGAGATGATCTGCTCTCGCGTCGTCTCCGCGATCCGGTCGTGGTGGGCGGCAAGCTTGCCGTCGCGCAGCACCGTCAGGCTGTCACAGAGACGGAAGATCTCATCGAGGCGGTGGGAGACGTAGAGGATGACCGTTCCCTTGGCCTTCAGCATCCCGATCAGGGAAAACAGGATCTCGCTTTCGCGGGAGGATAGCGAAGAGGTCGGTTCGTCGAGCGCGATCACGCGCGCGTCGAGCATCACCGCCTTGGCAATCTCGACCATCTGTCTCGCACCGATGGAAAGAGAAGCGACTTTTGCGGATGGATCAACGTCGATGCCGATTTCGTCGAGCTTGGCTTTGACGGTTTCGATCAGCACCTTTCCGTTGATGATGCCGCCTTTGGCGGGGAACCGGCCAAGCCACAGGTTTTCGGCAACAGTGAGCTCGGGCACAAGCTGCAATTCTTGGTGAATGACGACGACGCCTGAATGGAAGGCATCGCGCACCGACCCATATTTCTGCTCCTCTCCACCAATGACGATGCCGCCGCTGTCGGCTGCCTGGTCGCCCGAGAGAATTCGGATAAGAGTGGATTTGCCGGCGCCATTCTCGCCCATCAGCCCATGGACGGCCCCCTTCTCGACACTGAAAGAAATGTCTGAAAGCGCCTGGACCCCAGGATAACCTTTTGAAATGCCATTAAATTCGAGGAAAGCCATCATCACTCCGCCGAGAAAACCCGGCGGCACGTTGCGCGCCGCCGGGTGAGATGATCCTGGAAATGTTTACTGAATTCCGAGGTCCTTGCGAACCTTCTCGTAATCGCCGCGCAGCGCCAGCGAACCCGAAGTCAGGATCAGCTTTTCCGGCGCCTTGTCGTTGGCAATCCAGTCATACATGTTGAGCGCGGTTTCGTAGCCGTGACGCTTCGGCGAGATGATCACGGAGCCGAAGAAGCCCGTCGCAGACGGCTTCTTGAACTCGTTGATTGCCGACTCCGCGCCGCCGATACCGATGGCGATCACGTTGTCTGCAGGAATTCCAACACTCTCGGAAGCCCGGACGGCACCAAGGGCTGCCTCGTCGTTCAGGCCGAACGCGACCCAGTATTTAACATCCGAATGCTTGTTGAGAACCGTCGTCGCGGCGTTGAGCGCGGCTTCGGTGTCGGTCTTCGCCTGCGGGGCGTCGTAAATGTTGGCAGCCGGGAAGCCGGCAGCCGTCAGCGCCGCGATCGCACCGTCGACACGATCGACAGCCGTCGGCAGCTGATCGTAGGAGACGCGGATCGCGCCGACATTCTTCATGTCCCAGCCCCGCTTTTTGATTTCATCGGCAATCGCCTGTCCAACGGTCTCACCGATCTTGGTGGCTGAGATGCCCATGTGAGGCACATCTTCAAGCGGCTTGCCATCGGCGCCGACGAGGCGGTCATCAACCGTCATTAGCTTCAGCTGATTGGCTGCGGCCTTTGCAACGATACCGGGTCCGAGCTTCACATCGGGCGTGCAAACGATGAAGCCCTGTACGCCCTGCGCGCCTAGATTGTCGATAGCAGACTGCACCTTCTCGCCGTCTTCGGCGCCGATCTTGACGACGGTAAAGCCCTTTTCCTTGCCTGCCTGATCCGCGAACTTCCATTCGTCCTGAAACCAAGGTTCCTCCGGTTGCTTGACGATGAAGCCGATCTTCACTTCCTCAGCAAACGCTGATCCTGCCGCCATGGCGGCAAGCGCGCCAGCAAGAATCGCTGCTTTGAATACACGCATTCTTTTCTCCCAAAAAGCCAATCGACCTGCCTCCCAGGTCACGTCAATTCGACTATGGCATTTCATCTCATCAGTCAAGTTATTGTATGATGATTAATTTGGTTATTAGCTATGCATTTTCGATGCCGGCCATGGTCTCCAAGCTGTCGCTTCTGTCCGGTTCCTTCCTCCATTTCTGGACATGCTGTTCGGTATTTCTGATGTTTTGAGACGGCGAATTCCCTGTCTGCGCGAATTTATGAGCGTTTCGACATCTTGAACCCCTGCCTATAGCCCTTTAGAGCGTAAGGCGGCGGCGATGGGGAATCCGAAATGAAAAAGACTGAAGATGTGGCCCGTGATGACGAGAGCTCCCACCGTGAACGTTTTCATGACGTCGTGGTGGACGCCCTGGGGCGGCGCATCGTCAGCGGAGAGACAGCTCCCGGCTCGTTGATTGGGCCCGAGCAGGTTCTTTGCGACGAATTTGGAACGTCTCGAACCGTTATCCGGGAGGCCGTCAAAATCCTGTCCGCAAAGGGTATTCTGGAAAGCATACCGAGAAGCGGGACACGCGTAATGCCGCTCAGTTCCTGGCACCTTCTTGATCCGCAGGTCCTCGAATGGCGACTGGACAGCCCCCAGCACAACAGCAAGGCTCGGCAGGACCTTCATGAACTCCGGGCCTACTTTGAGCCGAGCGCCGCCGAACTTGCGGCACGGCGTTCAAGCCCACAGGATCACCAGCGCATGAAGCACGCGCTCCTCGGCATGGCACTCGCCTCGAACTCGGAAGAAATTCTCGAACACGACCTCGCATTTCACAAGGCGATCCTGACGGCGACCGGAAATACGTTGTTTCAGGCACTTGGAGCCTTAATTTCCACGGCACTTCGACAGGTGTTCACCATCGATATCGTCAACAAGACGCGTGACGACGATCATTGGATCAGGCGTCACCAGGATGTCTACGAGGCCATCGCCCAACGCGAACCGGAAACGGCGCGAGCCCATATGATGAACTTGCTCAACGACGTGCAAGCGCTTCAGTAGCCGCTTTCGTGAAAGCGCGGCCGATCCTGGATGCGCTGGAGGCTAACTGCCATTTCGCACATCGAGAGGGACCCCGCCGACAAGCTCGATCCCGTCGAACGCGACGAGGATTGGCGGCCCCATGGGCGCTTGAGCGATCATGCCCATGGAAACCTGCTCATCCGGCAACCCGAGGCCGAAGTACCTCGCGAGCTTCCAAACTTTCCCGTCAAGCGACCAATGGAACGCGTAGACACTGTGGTTGCGATGCAGTCGAAGGAATATCCAATCGTCGGCAACCTCCTCGCCATTGCTGTCGTCGGAGGTCCCCTTCGTGACGACGGAAACGATGGTCGGCTTTTCAAAAGGCGACAATTCCACGACCAGTTTGGCCCACGACGCCCCTGCCCTGACGATCAATCCGCCGGCGTCATACATCGAACGAAGCGGTGCTCTTACTCTGGCTTGCAGCGTGAAAATCCGGTCGGGAACGTCGAACTCGAGGAACGGCGCATTCAACTCCGCTGGCTCGTCATCAGGATTTACAAAGTAGTTCGTGCGAGACTTTGCTTCGATCGTCAAAATGCCGTCGGATCCGGCCGTCCCGCTCTCCCTGTTTTGAAGTCGAATTTCTCTGCCCTTGAAATAAGGGTTCAGTTCGGCCGGCGCGTGCATGGAATATTCCTTGTTGGCTTGGATGCCTGAAGAGGGTCCCGATCAGCGAGTGGTTGCCTCTGAGCTGTATAGCGGTACGAAACACGAATTCACCCGTACACGCTTCGGTTGGCAACGACAATTGCCCTGGTCCTGTCACTGCTGAAAATCGCGCAAGCATCTACTTCACATACTCGAAGATGCGCTCGTGCGGCTCGACGCCGATTCCAACTCCGGTCGGCACCGTGTAGCAGCCCTCGCGGCATCCCATGTCCCCGGTGACGAAATCGAGATTCCGGTCAAAAACGGAATGCTGATATTCGTGATAGGGAACGTTTTGAAGCGCCGATGCGGCCTGAAGGCTCGCGGCCATGAAGATGCCGATGCTGATCGAAGCGTGCGGAATGACGTTCATGTGGAACGCCTGCGCCATCCGGCCGATCTGAATGAATTCGCTGATGCCGGAGTGGCCGATCTCCGGCTGGACGATACTCATGGCTCTTGCTTCAAAGCGCGGCCTGTATTCGTAAGCGGTGCGAAGCTCCTCGCCGAGCGCCAGGGGGACGCCGATACCCCTCGCCACACGCACCTGCCCCTCGAGATTCTCCGGCTGGCACGGAGCCTCCGCGAAATACAGGTTGTAAGGCTCGAGCCGTCTGACAAGCCGGATGGCTTCAGCGGCTTCGAATTTCCAGTGCAGATCGACCATGAGGTCGATATCCGGCCCGACCGCCTCGCGCAGCGCCGCCATTTCGTTGACGATGCCTTCATCGGAGACGGCGGCTGCGAACTTTATGCCCTTGTATCCCTTGCCGATCCATTCGACTGCCAGATCACAACGCTCCTTGATGGTGGCACGCGGTAATCCTGACACATAGGCTGGAAGTCTGTCATGCCGGCGGCCGCCGAGCAGCGTCGATACGGGCACGCCCAGATTCTTGCCGGTCAGATCCCAGAGCGCGATGTCGACACCCGCGAGCGCATCGAGATAATAGCCGCCGAAGAAGCCCCGCACGCGCATCAGGTCATAAAGATCCTCGTGGATAACGACGGCATCGCCAGGGTCGCGGCCGAGGATGACGGGGCCGACGACGTCGTCGATGATCGCCTTCGTCGCTTCCGGGGCAACGATCCCGTAGCATTCGCCCCAACCGACCCTGCCACTTTCACCGCTCACCTTGACGAGTAGTGTCATGTCCGTCGACGGATAGATCGTCCGGTTGCCCTTGCGCACCAGATAGCCACGCTCGTTGATCACCTCCCCTTGCTTGAGTGGCCCGAGATAGGGCACCTCGCGCGGGATCGAAATGATGAAGGTTTCGACCGAGACGATCGCATCGACGATGTTTTGACCCATGCGTGTCGCCTCAATTCGGAACGAAATGTTTGTAGGGCAAGTCGGCTTCGGCGAGAAGCAGCGCAAGTTCGGCGCGGTCGCCGTCGTCGAACTTCGGTCCCTTGCCGCGCACGAAGACGTTCTTGATGACCCCGCGCCGGCGCAGGACTTCCTTTGTCATGTGCATGCGAAAGATCGCCTGGAAGTTCAGCAGCGGCAGGGAAGCCACATAGAGCTTGCGCGCTGTCCTGACGTCGCCCGATTGCCAGGCATGGATGAGCGCTGCATGGATGTCGGCCAACTCTGCCGCCGGCATGGTACCCGCTGCCCCTCGCGCCAGTTCGTCGGTGATGTAGCGTCCGCCGGCGCCGCCGAAGATTGCATCGACTGAGCCGTTTGTTGCAGCCTTTATGCGCGTGAGGTGCTGGCCGCAGGGTGGCGTCTCTTCCTTGATGTAACGGATCGCGGGCACCGCCTTGGCGACATCGGCCACCTCCTCCGGCGTTAGCCCGGCGCCGATGGGTTTCGGCTGGTTCTGCAGCATGATAGGTACGCCGGCACCGTCCGATACCTGCTTGAAATAGGCCGTCTGCGCGGCGATGTCGTTGCCGAGATGGAAGGGCGCCATGACCATGGCGGCGGCGGCGCCGATTTCGGCGGCCTGCGCGATGTGCTGCGCGGAGGCCTTCGGATCCGGATCGCTGGCGCCGATGACGATCGGTATGCGGCCGGCGACGCGCTCTGCGAGAAGTGCCACCTGGCGACGACGCTCTTCCGGCGTCAACGTGTCCACTTCGCTGGCAACGCCCGGATAGACGACGCCATCGGCTCCGCTTCCGATCGCGAAATCGATGATCGCGAAGAAGTCGCTCTCGTCGATCGCGCCGTCATGGCGAAAGGGGGTTGGAAGCACCGGAAACGCCCCGGCAAGTTTCTTGGTCATTTGACAGCTCCGGCGGTGACGCCCTGAATGAAATAGCGTTGAAGGAACATGAAGGCGAGGACGATAGGCACCGAAGCGATGAGGGACCCTGCCATGGCGCCTCCCCAGTCGGAATTGACCTCGTTCAGGTAGGTGAGAAGGAGACCCGGCCCGATGGTGCGTTTGTCGTCCGAGGCGATGATGGTCATCGAGTAGAGCAGGTCGTTCCAGGACCACATGAACGAATAGAGGAACACCGTCACGATAGGAGGCACCGAAATCGGAATGACGATGGTGTGGAAGATGCGAAGGTCGCTTGCGCCATCGGCACGCGCCGCATCGATGAGCTCGTCGGGAACCTGCGAGAAATAGCTGTAGAGCATGTAGGTGGAGACCGGCAGCGCGAAAACGATGTAGCTGAGAATTAGGCCTAGGCGCGTATCGAGCAGGTTCAGCTGCCCCATCAACGGATAGATCGAGATCAGCAGAAGGCCGAACGGGAACATCTGCGCAGACAGCATGAAGAGCATGACAGGCTGGCGGCCGAAATACCGGTACTTGGCGAAACTGAAGCCGGCATAAAGTGCAAGAACCGTCACCAGGCAGGCGCTGGCGCCCGACGTGATCAGGCTGTTCATCAGGTACATCGGCAACTTGCCTTTCGTCAACGCCGTGATGAAGTGCTCGAGTGTCGGCATGGTGGGTATCGGTGTCGGCACGACGCGGTAGAGTTCAGCGTTGCCCTTAAGCGACGAGATCACCAGCCAATAGAGTGGGAAGAACAGGAAGAAGCCGATGAAAAGCAGGGCAAGGACGAACCCCGTCTTGGCCTGACGGCTTGAAAGGTCAAACATGTCAGTTTCCTTTCACGAGCATGCGCAGATAGAGAAATGCGGGGGGCAATAGGGTTGCAACCCAGAGAACGCCGATCGCGGACGCAAAGCCGATATCCCATTGCTCGAAGGCACGGCGATAGACCTCGACGGAAAGGACCGTTGTCGCACGCACCGGGCCGCCGCCGGTCAGCGCATAGATCGTATCGAACTGCTGCAGATTGCCGATCACGCCAAGCACCACGACGATGATCAGGACCGGGCGCAGGTGCGGCAGGATGTGATCGCGAAACACCGCCCAGTTGCCCGCACCATCGACGCGGGCAGCGTCGACCTGCTCGCGGTCGAGGTTCTGCAATCCGGCCAGGAAAAACGCCATGAAGAGCGGGATCGACAACCAGATCTTGGTGAGCACGACCGCAAGCATCGCCCCCTGCGGCGTTGACAGCCAGGCCTGCGGAACGTCGATAAGACCGATCTCCATCAGCAAGGCGTTGAGAACGCCGTAACGGGCATTGAAGATCCAGCTCCAGATGAAGGCGCTGACGGTCGACGGCAACACCCACGGCAACAATGACAGCGATCGCAACGCGCCCCTGCCCCGGAAGGGCTGGTTCATGATCAAGGCCCAGCCGAGACCCATGACCAGCGTGCCCGTTGTGGTCAACACCACATAGATGGCTGTCGTAACGAAGGCGGCCCACACGTCGGGCGACGCCGCGATCTTGGCGAAATTCTCCAGTCCGATGAACCGCGGCGACATCATCTCGATCGTGTATTCGAAGAGCGAGAGACCTAGAGCCTGCAGAAAGGGATAGAGGATGACCGCCGCAAAGGCCACGGCTGCGGGCAGGAGCAGCAGCAGACCCACGCGGTTCTGCCCGGCTTTCAAGCCGCGGCGGTTCGCATATGGCGAGACGGGATATTGCCTGATGTCGCTGTCGATGGCGGCCATGGTGAAATCGTCCTTGAGAGGATGGCTCCGGCCGGTTTCGCCCGACCGGGGGATGGAGATCAGTTTGCCTTCTTGGCGCTCGCCATCGACTCGGTCAGGCGGCCTTGCATGGTCTTGATGGCGTCATCGGCGCTCTTCTGTCCGAGCATGGCGGCCTGCGCCTCTTCCCCAACGATCTGCGTCAGCTCCGCGGCGTTTGACCAGATCCCGACTTCGTTGCGACGTGCGTCGCCTGTCGCCTTCGACCAGGCGGCCAGATAGGCGTCACCTGAAACCGCTTCGCGTGCGGATTTGGTGACGGGCAGCGCACTCATCTTCAACGGATAGTCGGTCTGCACCACGTCCGAGGTCAGATAGGCAAGGAATTTGTCGGCCGGAGCATCGGATGCAGCGGTGGCGCCCGGCGCAAATTGCACGAGGAGGTGCCCCCATTGAACCGAAACCGGCTTGTCGCCCTGCTTTAGTACCGGCGTGGTCATCGGCAAGACGTTCTTGTCGAAGTCGACGCCCTTGCCGGAAAAGTCACGCAGGAAGGTGCGGGTCTGCGGTGCATCGAAATAGAAGGCCGAAGCGCCCTGTGCCATCAGGCGGCGAGAGTCCGGGCGATCGATTTCGGGCGCGGCCAGCCGATCCTTCACCAGATCGACCATGAACTGCAGCGCGGCGCGTCCGGCATCGCTGTCGACGACCACCTTGCCCTCATCGTTGATGATCCGGCCGCCATGCACCCAGTTCCACAACATGAAGTCGATGAGAATCGAGCCGTTGTTCTTCGTTGCCATGGTATAAGGCACGGAGTTCGGAACCTTGTCGCGGACAGCGACCAGCGCGTCCTTGAATTCCTGCAGCGTTTCGGGCGCCTTGGAGACGCCGGCCTTCTCCAGCACCTCCTTGTTGGCAACCATGCCGATCGTGCCCGATATCAGCGGCAGCGCATATTGCTTGCCATCGATGTTGCCCATGGCAAGCGCATCCGGCGCGAAGGCTGCTTCCAGCTTTTCCTTGCCGTAGACCGTGTTGAGATCAACGAGCGTGTCGAGGCTGACAAAGGTCGGCAGCCAGCGTTCGGAAAGCTGCGCAATGTCCGGCAAGGATTTCGAGCGTGCACGCAGAAAGATGTTCTTCTGCATATCGCCCCAGGCAAAGCCAAGCGGTTCCACCGTCAAACCGTCAGCCGTCTTAAATGCGTCGAGCACGCCTTGAACCGTCTTTGTATTTGCCTCCTCCGCGTAGGTGAAGCTCATGAAACTGACATCCGCGGCCTGAACGGCTCCCGCTGCCAGTGTACCGCCCACGGCCAGGGCCGCGACACTCACCATTTTTGCAAATTTGTTCACTGGTTCCTCCCAAAAGAACAATTATGGAACTCTGTTTCAATCCGAAAAAGGATATGCGGCGAGTGCCGGCCCGCTTGCTTTCAGACAACGCCTCCGTCGACGATGAAGGTTTGCGCCGTTACCAGCCGTGAGTCGTCCGCCGCCAGCCACAAGGCCATTCGAGCGATATCGGGCGGCAGCAGGTGCTCCTTGATGCACTGCGCTTCGAGATATTCCGTGAACTTGCCTTGGTAGATGCGTTTGGCGCGCTCCACCTGACGCTCCGTCAGCACCCAGCCGGGAGCGATGGAATTTACGCGGATATTGCGGTCACCGACCTCGCGTGCGAGCGATTTGGTCATGCCCATGACGGCCGACTTCGCCGCGGTATAGAAAATCAGCCCCGGGGCACCGCGCATCCAGGAAATCGACCCCATGTTGATGATGGAACCGCCGCCCGATTTCGCCATGCCGCCGATGACCGACTGGGCGGCAAAGAACTGGTGGCGCAGGTTGGTCGCAAAACGATCGTCCCAGTAGTTGGGCGTCACCTCTTCAAGCGGCATGCGGTCGTCATTGCCTGCATTGTTGACAAGGATGCGGACAGGTCCGACCTCCTCGGCAAGTTCAGTGATGCATTGCCGCAACGCCTCGATATCGCGAAGATCCGCAACTCTGTAGGACGGACGGTTGCCCGTCCTGCGGGCTACGTCTTCGGCATTCTGGGCGGCTGCCCCTGCGTCCCGCTCGATGAAGCCCACCTTTGCGCCCTGATCCGCGAAGTGCTCGACCAGCGAGGCGCCGATGCCGGAACCGCCGCCGGTTATGATGATGCCTTTATCCATGAGGGTCGGGTAGCGTGCACCTTCGACGTCCACCCTGGCGATGAGTTCGGGATGAACGGTCATGCGGCCACCAGTGCGACCGGACGCGCCGACGCCAGTGAAAGGCCGCCCGCGGAGAAAACATGCAGCATGGAAGGATCAACCTGGACGCCGATCGGTTCATTGCGCTTGATTGCCTTTTCACCGGAAAGACGCACGACCAGCATTTCCTGCGCGCCATCGAGCGCGACGTAGGCGTAGGTGTCACTGCCGAGATGTTCCGTCATCGTCACCTTGCCGGCGAGCGTGTCGGGGGCACCGCGCGCTGTCAGCGACACATGTTCCGGTCGAATGCCGATTTCCGCCGGTTCCTCCTTGAGGTTTGGCGGCAGCCGCACCTCGCCTCCGGAGACAGGATAGATGCCGTCGCCCTTTCGGCTGCCTGCCTTGAGGAAGTTCATCCTCGGGCTGCCGATGAAGCCGGCGACGAAGCGATTGAGCGGCTTGTTGTAGAGATCGAGCGGCGAGCCGATCTGCTCGACCTTTCCCGCATTGAGAACGACAATCTTGTCGGCGAGGGTCATGGCTTCGATCTGATCATGGGTGACATAGACCATCGTCGTGCCGAGTTCTTCCTTCATCCGGGCGATCTCGATACGCATCTCAACGCGCAACGCGGCGTCGAGATTGGATAGCGGCTCGTCGAACAGGAAAATCTTCGGCTCGCGTACGATGGCCCGCCCAATCGCGACGCGCTGGCGTTGCCCCCCGGAGAGCTGGCGCGGCTTGCGCTGAAGATAGTCGTCGATCCGCAGAACCTTTGCAGCGGCTGCAACGCGGCTCACGATTTCTTCCTTCGGAGTCCCTGCCAGTCGAAGCGCATAGCCCATATTGTCGGCCACCGTCATATGCGGATAGAGCGCATACGATTGGAACACCATGGCGATGCCGCGTTTGGCCGGCGGCACGTCGTTGACGAGCTGCCCGTCAATGGCCATCTGGCCGGCACTGATTTCATCCAACCCGCAGATCAGCCTCAAAAGTGTCGACTTTCCGCAGCCCGACGGACCGACAAAAGCGACAAACTCGCCATCATCGACAGTGAGATCAATTCCCTTGAGCACCTCAACGCTGCCGAAGGTTTTTCTAATCCCGCTGAGTTCGAGTTTTGCCATCCAATCCTCCTCCCGATTTCAACCGCCGAACATAGCGTCCGGCAGGCCCTTGATGCCGGTCTCGATCGCAAAAACGCTCCCGGACAACGGCGCGTCGGCAAGCTGAGCAGCCGACAGCCGGATGCGAGCCGATGTTACGAACAATGTCTGCATGTTGGGACCGCCGAAGACGCAGCTGGTCGGACGCGGGATCGGCAGGTTGATCACGCGCTCTACCTTGCCTTCGGGGTCGTATCTGGTGACGCACCAGCCATCCCAGTGTGCAACCCAGACGAAACCGTCGGAATCGACCGTCAAGCCATCCGGCTTGCCTTCGGCCTCCGGCACTGTGACAAACACCCTTCGATTGCTGATCGCGCCGCTCTCCAGATCGAAATCGTAGGCATAGATCGTCTGCTTTGCAGTGTCGGTAAAGTAAAAGATCTTGTCGTCCGGGCTCCAGCCGAGGCCGTTCGATACGTGGAAACCACGATCCATCTCGCGGGTGCGACCGTCAGTATCAATACGCCACAGGCGCCCCTGGTCCGGTGCGGTATCGATGGCCAGAGTGCCGGCCCAAAGACGCCCGGCACGATCACACTTGCCATCGTTGAAACGATTGCCCGGCCGATCGGCCTCAGGCTTGGCGATCGTCGTGAGCGCGCCCGACGCAAGGTCCAGCCCTCGGATTTCACCGTGCATCGCTGCGATGAAGCCGCCTCGCTTGCGGGGAATGACAAAGCCGATTAGTTCCGGCACCTGCATCGCTTTGTACGTGCCCTTGATCGTATCGCCGGTATAGACCGCAGGCGCCAAGATATCGACGAAGTAGAGCTTGCCATCCTCCTGAGACCAATGCGGCCCCTCGCCCAGGAAGGCGCTGGCCGGAATGACGCAGCGGACATCGGCGCGATCAGGTCCGAGTGGACGCGGCTTAACGGCAAGCGACATTGCGAATTCTCCGAAATTACCCGATGTGCGACGTGCAGCCTCGATCACGTCGCGGCCAAGTGCGTGCAGGCGGTCCACAGGAAGCCGGAAGGACGGCCCGATGATGCCGATAGCGCCGATAGGCTCGCCCCGATGGTTGAGGACCGGGGCTGCGACCGATGAAATGCCGGCGTTCTGCTCGTCAACCGAGATGGCGTAACCGCGCGCCTTGGTCAGGTCGAGCTGGTGTTGCAGCTCCTCCGCATTGATGATGGTGCTGGGTGTAAGCCGCTCCAACTCGATGTCGGCAAAGAGTGCCCGACGCTTTTCCAGCGAAAGATGGGCAAGAATTGCCTTTCCGATCCCGCTTGCATGCGGCGCAGCGCGGCCACCCACACCATTGTTCAGCCGCAGCGGTTGCGGCACTTCGCGCTGATCGATGTAGAGCACCATTGGTCCGTCAAGGACCCCGAGGCGAATTGCCTCGCCGGTCATGTCGCGCAAGCGCTCAAGCTCTGGCTCGGCGGCGCCGCGAAGGTCGAAATTGTCCCAGACCGTGTGAGCCCACTGGAAGAGCCTCGGCGCAAGGCGGTATACTTGGTTCCGACTGTCGAAACCGAGAAGACGCTCCTCGACAAGCGCCTGCAGCAGGCGATGCAATGTGCCCTTCGGCAACTGCGTCTGGTCCAGAAGGTCCGTGAAACGAAGGCCGCGCGGCTCGGCGGAAATCGCCTCGATGATCTGGACCCCGCGGGTCAACGCCTGGACGCCAGGAACACCGTGGACGTCCGCTCCTGCAGCGTCCCGGTCCGTCGCATCGATGCTCAATTGGGCCTTGGTCATTCTCTCTCCCTGCAGCGAAAATGTCGCCTCCCTTGACCAAGCTGATATCTTGGAACTAAGTTCCATGTCAATATCAAACTAACCGCACCTTGAATTTCGCTTACGCAAGGAGAACACGTTGCGCATCGTAAAAGTACGTCATTGGCTGATCCGCATGCCCTTTACCGAGGATATCCTATGGGGGTCGGGACGCAGGATCGGAACGACCCGGCTGGTCTGCAGGATAGAGACAGACGCAGGATTTACCGGCTGGGGCGAAACCATTTCGCTGATTGCCAACGTGCCCGCGGTTTTTACCGATATCGTTGCGAGACTGGCGATCGGCTATCCTGTCGCAGACGTCGAGCGCCTGCACCGACACGTGCTTGGCGCGGGCTTCTATCACCATAAGCGCGCCGCGGTCATGGCGATCGCAGCGCTGGAAATGGCAATGTGGGATGCGCTGGGCAAACAGGCCAAGCTGCCTCTTTACGCGCTTTGGGGTGGTCGCTGGCGCAAGGACGTCGAAGCCGCCGCATATCTCTTCACGAACGATCCCGAAGCGCTGAAGCCCCGCCTGCAGCGGTTCCTGGATTCCGGATACGAGACGTTCAAGGTGAAGATCGGCTTTGACGAACGCAGCGACATTCGCCTTGCCGAGACGGCACGAACGGTGATTGGCGACAGAGCGCTGCGCCTCGACGTCAACGGTGCATGGAATGTTGCGACGGCAAAACGCCAGCTCGAAAAGCTCCGGGCCTTGGATCCCGCCTATGTCGAACAGCCCCTCGAACTGGACGATCTCGCTGGGCATGCGGCCCTCGTTGCTGCCGGCCCCGTCCCGATCGCCCTCGATGAAAGCGCCTATACGCTGTCGGATGTCGGAAATATTGTGCGGGCGCGGGCAGCCGACGTCGTGCTGCTGGATCCACATGAGGCAGGCGGGCTCTGGCAGACGATCAAGGCGGCGGCGATCTGCGAGGCCGTCGGCATCCCGGTTACGCTGCATTCCGGTGCAGAACTGGCACTCTCCCAGTCCGCATACATCCATCTGGCGGCCTCGATACCCAACCTCTCGATCGCGATAGACACCGAGCGTGCTTATCTCGGCGGTGACATCAGTACGAACGCACCCGTACTTTCAAACGGCCGTTTCGAGGTCTCCGAACGTCCTGGCCTTGGCATCGACGTCGATGAAAGCGCGCTTGAAAAGTATCGCGTCGACGGCATTGCCGGCGCATATCTTGACGGTGAACGCAGCGACTGGTTTCCGGTAAAGCCGGCCTACTGATGCGGCGAAACCGAGGGGAATGATCGGTCGACGTATCTGGAGACGACGCCTGCGCGAGGGCGCGCAGGCGGATTGCGGGTCACGACCGGCAAGCTCCCGAACCGACATAGTTCAGGCATCTCAGGTTGCTGCCGGTGCAATAACCATTGAAACGCTGGACGAAGCACCTGGCGGAAGCAATTTCATGCCATGCGCCTGCGGCCCTCCTGGAAGGTTAAAAGCATCGACGGAATGGTTGACCGGTTCGAAACAGAAGAAATCGGCATCGGCGGATGGGGAGAAGACAACATAGTGCGAAATCTCTGCGCTCGCCCAAACCGCTGCGGACACCCGCCTCTTCGGCCAATCGATCTGGCCATGCCCGGTCCAGCCTGAAAAACAGTTATTGATCCACTGGTCCGGCAGACGCCGGCTTTGGGTAAAGTCCATGTCAGGGCGGTCACCGACCGGCACGGAGCCGGCGGGCAGATGATCCTCGTCTTCCAGCCAGACAGCTTTCGCCGGGGCCGTTAAATAGGTGGCATCGTCGCGCACGAACCAGGGATGAAAGCCGCTGCCGTAGGGAAGCGTGACCGATGCCCTGTTGGTCACGTTCATCGTCATGATCAGTGACCGGCCGTCCAGCTGGTAGTTCAACACTGCATTGTACACGAACGGGCCGGGGCCTACCCCGCTCAGGGCCAGGGAAATGTCGACGGACGATTGCCGCGTGACCGCCCATGCCGATGAAAAGCCGCTTCCGTGAACAGGATGCTTCTGGCCAGGCATATTCGGTTCGATCGCGTGGAAGCTATTGCCGAATGTAAACCCTCCCCGGGATACGCGTCCGGAAAACGGCACGAGGACGATATTGGACAGAGAAAACGGGTGCGCGGTTTGCGGATCGACGCGCCGCAGGACTGGCACGAACTCTCCGTCCCGGAAAATGTCGTAGCACGTCAGGCCAGCCCCGAGATCCGGCCGGACACCGATGCGGGCAAACCCGTTTTCCAGTTCGACGACCCGAAAGCTCATGAAACCACACGACCCGGCTTGTCGCATCGGCCGGATGATCTTGCGCGCTGATTGAAAGCGTTGAACGGCTGAGACCGCATGTTTCCGTCTCCCTCAGGCGTTGCGTTCAGGTGACGTCTTCTGAAACACATTGCAGTCGATTTCCAGCGGCAAGATGCCGCGAATTTCCAATCGCGGCATCACTTCTAGAAAAAGGCGACTATTTGCCACCCCAGCGCTGGGGGTATCCTGGCAGTTCTTGGCATCCGCACAGGCTATAGTGCAGGGCAGGCATTTTTTCATCGATATAGCTTGCGAGCGTTTCCTGAGTAATGGCCGGCTGTGGCAGGTTCCATTCAGGTCCAGGGACCGGCTTGCCGTCGAGGATATCCAGAGCGGCGATGATCGGCGTACGCCACTGGTAGGTGGGATAGGATGGACCGATAGCAACGAGCTTTTCTTTCTGCCATTTGCGCAGGAAGTCCTGCTGGTCTTCGCCGCTGATCACCGGATAGGGCTGGCCCGCATCCTCGAACGCCTCAAGCGCCGCCGTTGCGGTGTCGCCGGCATCCATCCAGACGGCGTCGATCTTTTCGCCGCGGTTGATGTAGTCCTCGACGATCGCCTTGGTCTTGGCGCGGTCGCTGCCGGTGAATTCGGATCCGATAACCTTCAGGCCGGCTTCATCGAAGATCGTCTTGGCCGCCGAATAGCGGGTTTCCAGAACATCGACGCCGGGCACGATCCGAAGCGCCAGTACATTTGCGCCCTTCGGCACCTTGCTCACGATGAACTCGCCCGATGTAATGCCGAAGCCGTAGCCGCCGACCGGATGGATGTAGGTGACCGGGCACTTGCTATTGACGCCGCGATCAAAGACGATGACCGGGAGCTTTTCGCAAGCGGCTTCCACCGCCGGGGTCAGTGCCGCCGTGGTGTTCGGCGAAACGATCAGCACATCGCATTTGCCGCCGCTCACCAGCGACTGAATATCGGAGATCTGCTTGTCGTCCTTGCCTTCGGCATCGAGAACGATCAGTTCCTTGATCTCGTTCTTGTGCAGTTCGGCCTCTGCCGTCAGATTGTTCATGCCCACGACACGCCAGGGATTGAAGATCCCGGCATTCGAGAAGCAGATCGTGTGAGCGCCCTCTTTCTTGTATTTCGCGGTATCGGCCATTGCCCCGCCCAGATGCTGGATCCAGGGCTGCCCTGCCGGCCCCTCCGCCGTCATCGACAGCAAGTCGCGCTGGCGCTTGAATTCCGCCGGGTCGTTGAATTCCTGTGCGAACGCAGCGCCGGCGGTCGTCAGCATCAGCATTCCCGTTAAAATCGTCGTGTATCGCATGCCTTCATCTCCTCCACAGAAGCCAGTGAGCCCGGCCGATTATTGCTGCCAGTGCCAGCAATCAGTTGGAGCGGCGATGGCGCCAGACACTGGCCCCCACTGCCGCAATAAGAATAATTCCCTGCACGCTGTCGCGGAGTGCCTGCGGCAGACCAAGCAGATTGAGAAGCGTAAACAAGGCAAAGAGGCTGAGTGCGCCGAAGACGGCTCCCCAGACGGTGCCGCGTCCCCCGAGCAACTGCGCCCCACCGATTACGCAGGCTGCAATCGCCTGAAGCTCCATGCCCTTGCCCGCATTGACGGAAACGCCGGAAAAGCCGCCCACGAGAATACCCGCCGTCACGGCGGCAAGCGCCGAGATGACAAAGGCGGAAATGCGGGTCGCGGTGACGGGAACGCCTGCAAGCTCGGCTGCTCGAGGATTGTCGCCCAACGCCAGCAGACGCTTTCCGTAGACCGTCGCTTGCAGGCCCCACCAGACCAGCGCGACGACGACGACGAGAATGATGACCGCCAGCGGCAGCGTGCCGGTCAACGGAATGTCACGCAGGACCAGCCGACCGGCATCGCGAAAGTTGTCGGGCAAATCGCCGCGCGGCGCTCCACCGGACCAGGCGAGCGCGGTCCCGGTGACAAGCAGCGAGGTTCCAAGCGTGGTGATGATCGAAGGCACCCTCAGGAAAGCAACGATGGCACCGTTGAGAATCCCGACCGTTGCTCCCATGGCATAGAGACCGGCGATCACCGCCCAGGTCATGTCAGGATCGCCGTCGATCAGGATCGATGCAGCCAACACGACCAGCGTGATGAGCGCGCCCATCGACAGGTCGAAACCGCCGGTGAGGATCACGCAAAGCTGGCCGCAGGCGAGAATGACCAGCGGCGCGGCGCGGCGCAGGAAGTTCATGAACAGGCCGGCCTCGAGATAGTTGGGCTGGATCAGCGCGATGGCAGCATAAAGGACAAGGAAGATGAGCAGCGCAATGTTGATGTCCTGCAATGGCATCCGGCGCTTCACGGTTGCTGTTTCGGAAATTGCGATCATGCCACATGCCCCTTGCTGCGCGCCGTATAGATAGCTACCGCCACGATCACGATCGCGCCGCGCAGCACCTGCTTGAGGAAGGCATCGACGCCGAACATGTTGAAGCTTGCGTCGAGCGAGGCAAACAGCAGCACACCTGCCGCCGTTCCGATTACCCCGCCCTTGCCGCCGGCAAGGATGGTGCCGCCGATGACGACGATGGCAATGGACTCCAGGTCGTAGATGCCGTCGCGGCCGATCCACGGAGTGCCTGATTGCAGGCGAGCAGCCAGATAAAGGCCGGCGATCCCCGCAGAAAGGCTGGCAAGCATATGCGCCGACAAGACGAAGCGCTCGGTGCGGAGGCCGGCGAGCTTTGCGCCGTCCGGATTGCCCCCCACGGAATAGATGTCGGCGCCGTACCGGGTTTTGGCCAAAAGGAACCAGCCGCAGAACGTCAGTGCTGCGAACATCAAAACCGGATAGGGCACGCCGAGGACGCTGCTATACGCAAAGGCCTGAAACTGCGGTGCAACGGTTCCGGAAAGATGGGTAAAGCCGGCCGATAGCCCGCCCTGAATGATCAGGCCGCTGCCGAGTGTAGCGATCAGCGGATTGATTCCCCAGTAGGCAACCAGGATGCCGTTGACGGCGCCGACGCCGAGCGAAACAAGGATGCAGACGATGATGGCGGGCGGGATCATGGCCGGATCACCCTGCATCAGAAAACTGGCAAGGACCGCGACAAGACTGATCAGGGCAGCAACGGAGAGGTCGATGGATCCTACCAGAATGGCGAAGGTCTGCCCGAGACCGACGATACCAAGTGCCACTGTGCGTTGAAGCAAGCCGGCAAATCCTTCAAAGGTCAGTTGTGCCAGCTGCCCGGTGATGACCGCCGCGCCCATATAGATGAAAGCTGCGACAGCCAGGACGATTGCGGGAACGGGCAGCGTAGAGCGCTGCGGAATTCGCTTTAGGGCGAGCGAGGATGTCGGGGTCATATTGTTCCAGCCTTGATTTGCGGTTCTGCCGGGATTCCGAGTGCCAATCCGATGACCGCTTCCTCACTGGCGCCTCGGCCCAGTTCTCCGGCGATGCGGCCCTCGTGCATTACGACGATGCGATCGCTCACGCCGACGACCTCGGGCAGATCCGACGACACCATGAGGATGGCGCGACCGGAATCGGCAAGCGTGCGCATGGTTTCGTAGATCGCCGCTTTGGCGGCGACGTCGATACCGCGGGTCGGTTCAGCAAAGACCAGGATCTTGGGTGCCTGCGCCAGCCATCGGCTGATGATGGTTTTCTGCTGGTTGCCTCCGGACAGGGTGCGGATCTCCTGACCATAGTCGGCGGCCCGTACCCCGATCGCCTTCAGTTTGCGGTCAGTCTCGGCCCGGGAGAGCCCGGCGCGATGCGGCCGCCTGAATACATTGGACATAGCCTGGAGCGTCAAAAGAGCATTGTCGCGGACGGATTGGCGCAGCAGGAGACCTTCGCGCTTGCGGTCGCCGGGGAGGTAACCGATCCCGGCAGCAATCGCCTGACGTGGCGACTGCACGGAAACGACCTTGCCGGCAACGCGGAGCGTACCTTCTGTCAGCGGATCATCGCCGAAGATGGCCTGCGCCAGCGCCGTCTTGCCGGAATCTTCCAAGCCCGCGGTCCCGACGATTTCCCCTGCGCGCACTGCCAGATCAATCCCCCGCAAGGTCCGGTTTGCACCATCCGATATCTCCAGCAGAACCTCTCCGGTCCCGCCACGTCCCGGTTTCGGGAAGAATTCGGCGATATCTCGGCCGACCATCGCCGTGACGACGGCAGCGACGTCAACTTCCTCTCGTGGCCGCGTCCAGACTTTGCGCCCGTCCTTGAGCACGCTAACGCGGTCGGCAATCGCCATGACCTCAGGCATACGATGGGAAATGTAGACGATCGCCACGCCCTCGGCCTTCAGCTTGCCGACCAAATCGAGCAAAGATCGTGCGTCGCGGTCATCGAGCGCGGCGGTCGGCTCGTCCATGACCAAAACGCGGGCGTCCAACAGAAGCGCCTTGGCGATTTCCACGAGCTGCTGCTCGGCAATGGATAGAGCGGACACCTGCGTGGCCGGCGGAATGGTCGACCCCAGGCGCCGCAACAGTTCGCCGGTGCGTCTTTCCATCAGCGCCCGGTCCAGCAGGCCGCGACGCGTCGGCTCCTGCCCGGCAAAGATATTCTCCGTCACGGTGCGGAACGGCATCAGGCTGAGTTCCTGATGGATGATCGAGATGCCGGCGGTCCGCGCTTCCCGGGGATGCTTGAATTCTTTGGTCTCGCCGCCGACCCGCAGCCGCCCGCCGTCCGGGCGATAGACGCCGCCCAGTATTTTCATCAGCGTCGATTTACCGGCGCCGTTTTCCCCGCACAACGCATGCACCTCTCCGGCACGGCAATCGAAGTCCACCGCGTCCAGTGCCTTGACGCCCGGAAAAGACTTGCTGATGGCGCGCATGTCGAGGGCGGGGTCTGCCATCATGCCGACACCCTCGCGCCGGCCGCCGCCCATTCCCGCCGGATGAAGGAGATGCTTTCGGAAAACAGCCGGTCCGCATCGTCAAAGAGGTTCCGCCATACCCGCGTGGCGCCCGCAAGTTCGGGCACTGCCCGGCCAAAGGCCTCAACCGTGAGCCAGCCGTCATAGTCGCAGCGCCGCAATGCGTCGAAATGGGCCGCGAATGGCACATGGCCGGTGCCGGGGATGCCCCTGTCGTTCTCCGAAATATGGTAGTGGTTGATCTCGCGGTGGTAAAGTTCGTAAGTCGCCGCCGGATCCTTTTCCTCAATGTTGGCATGGAACGTATCGAACATATAGCCGTAGTTGGGGTGGTTCACCTGACGATATATCTCCGAGGCGTGTTCGGTCGTCGACATGACATAGCACTCGAAACGGTTGACCGCCTCGGCGGAAATCCTCACGCCTGCCGGCACGGCATAATCCGCAAGGGCGCGCATGGCTTCGACGCAGTGTGCCCGCTCATCCGCGGTAGGACCGAAGCCGGTGAATACGCCGACCGGAGAATGCACGGGACCGGCGATAATCTCTCCACCCATCGCATGCGTGCAGTCGACCAGCCAACGATGATGGTCGTAGGCGCGGGCGCGGACAGCGGGGTCAGTACTGATAGGGTTGGCTTCCGGCGGCACCGTTCCTGCAGTTGCGGCGGCAAGACCGATCTCTCTGAGCAGGTTGCCGAGTGCTGCATATCGCGCGACATCGCCCGACATGACGGGCACTTCTACGCCATCATATCCAAGCGCCTTGAAGCGCTCGAGCTGGCGCGCATGCTCCACGGTGATATCCGCGCCGAGAACCAGCAGGTTGAAACCGACCTTCAATGCATTCCCCCATAAACCAAACCCTCAGGACGGCTTTCGTGCCGCCTCTCCTCCAAGGAGCGGTCGTTCGTCGTGAATGACTCTGGCCCATTTCAAAAGCGATTGCTTGCGTCATTGAACACTGGTAAATTTCTTAATCAAATTTTCAGCGTTGGGAGGCGCACCGATGAATAAACACGCGGCAATCGATAGCCCCGGCGATATGAAGCCTTCGGTTTTTCGCCAACCGAGTTCCCTGATGTATGCCGACAACTGCCGTGACCTGCAGACGGCGGCGCAACGAGGAGAGGTAGAGCTCCACGCCTGGACGCGTGGAAGCTATCCGGGCATTGCACTTGGGGACCGCCTGCCCGGCATCTGCACGACGGGGTACTGGGACGCGAGGTTTTCGCAGAACTGGGGCCTGAAACGCCACTGCAACGAGGGTTTCAAGATCGCATATCTGTCGCGCGGAAACCTGCGGCTGGTCGTCGATGACGAGAGCTACCTGCTGGAGCAGGGCCAGTTCATCGTCATCCGTCCATGGCAGCTTCACTCGATCGGCGATCCAACGGTAGGGCCGAGCCGCCTCTTATGGTTGATCCTCGATGCAGGACTGAGGCGCCCCAGTGAAGTGTGGCAATGGCCGGAATGGATGGTGTTCTCGCAGGAGGAAACCCGCAGGCTTGGGGAACTGCTGACCCAGAACAACCAGCCCGTCTGGGACGGCGGCAGCGAACTCAACACCGCCTTCGAGAGCCTTCCGCAAATCCTCCTGAACCGCACGCCGGAAAACGGCGAAACACGCCTGAAGGTCGCGATCAACACGATCATGCTCGGGCTGCTGGACCGGATGACGGAACAGGCCCCGACCCTTGATCCGGATCTTTCCACATCGAAACACACTGTCGAGATCTTTCTCCGACGGCTGTCGATGAGCGCCGCTGAGAACTGGACGCTGGACGTCATGGCCGAGGAATGCGGTCTGTCGAGGACCCGCTTTGCGGACTATTGCAAGCTCCTGACCAACATGAGCCCGGTGCAGTATCTTCAACATCTGCGCCTTGAGCAAGCCGCGGCGATGCTGCGCTTGCCCGATCGCGGCAGCGTCACCGATATCGCTTTCTCCTGCGGTTTCAACTCCAGCCAATATTTTTCAAGCGCGTTCCGCAAGCGCTATGGGCACGCACCCGGATCAACGGCTCAACTCTGACGTAAGCGGCACGACGGCGGCGGAGCGGCTACGAGTCAAGCGCTTTCCTCGACGTCTGGGCGTTGCACCGCTGACCGCTGGCCTCGTCGAACAGATGGCCGTGGCCTGCACGCGGAAGAACCTTGATAGTTTCGCCCGGCTGAAGCGATATCCGCTCGCGGAAGACGCAATTCAGCACATTGTCACCGATGCGGGTCGCCACATGAACCTCGGAACCGGTCTGTTCGACAACGATCACCCTTGCCTCGACGCCAGCCTCGTGAAGATCGATGTGCTCAGGACGAATGCCGAAAACAACCTTCTGGCCCTCTCGCGCCTGGCCCTGCGCGTCGCAGGCGAAGCGAACGCCATCGGCGGCTGCAAATCCACCGTCGATGAGCCTGCCCGAGAGCATGTTCATTGCTGGAGAGCCGATGAAGGCAGCTACGAAGACGTTCTGAGGGCGATCGTAGAGGTCGAGGGGGCTGCCGATCTGTTCGACCACTCCGTCACGCATGACGACGATCTTGTCGGCCATCGTCATCGCTTCCACCTGGTCGTGCGTGACGTAGATCGTCGTGGTGCCGAGGCGCTGGTGGAGCGCCTTGATCTCGGTGCGCATCTGCACCCGCAGCTTCGCGTCGAGGTTCGAAAGCGGTTCATCGAACAGAAAGACCTGGGGATCGCGAACGATGGCGCGCCCCATTGCCACACGCTGCCGCTGGCCACCGGATAGCTGCTTCGGCAGGCGATCGAGCAGTTTTTCGAGGCCCAGAATGCTGGCCGCCCCCGCGACACGCCGGTCAATATCGGCTTTCGGCCGCGCCGCGAGCTTCAGCGAAAATCCCATGTTCTCGGCAACCGTCATGTGCGGGTAGAGCGCGTAGTTCTGGAATACCATCGCGACGTCACGCTCCTTTGGAGGGATCGAATTGACGACACGGCCGCCGATGAGAATCTCGCCTTCCGTGATGCCTTCAAGGCCCGCGACCATCCGCAGCAGGGTCGACTTTCCACAACCGGACGGCCCAACCAGAACCACGAATTCGCCATTGGCGACCTCGATGTTCACCCCGTGAACGACCTTGACCGTGCCATATACTTTTTTGATGCCTTGTATCGTGACCGGGGCCATCGCCATTCTCCTCCGACAGTCTTTTCAATCGTATTTGACTTGCAAGCGCTGCGTTATGCCCGGCTACCCGAGACAGCAGGAACTACGGCCCCCGATTTTTCGTGGATGCCGAGGCGGGCGAAAGCTTCGGGCGGAGCTCCGTTGGCCCGCATGAGATCGGCCATCAACCCGATCAGCCTGCCCTCCTCGTCGCTGTCGGATAGCGGGCTTTCCTGGCCGGGGTCGCTTGCAAGATCGTAGAGCCGGGTTTCGGATTCAAGCAGCGCGCCGGGACCGTAGTTGTTGTACATCGGCGAACGCTCGGTGACCGGGACCTTCAGCACCCGGGCGCCCTTTGTGAAATCGAACGGCTCCGAAATACCCGCCGCCGCCAATTCGTCCGGTGAAAAGGGTGAGAAGATATGCGTCGGCATGAGCGTGTATTGGTAAAGCTCCTGCGTCGACAGGTCGTGCGGGAAACGATGGTAGGTGTAGCGTCCATCGGTCACGTTTACCGCCCCGCCGAAGTATCCGTAGAGCGCCGCGGGCCGGCAGGTTTCACCGGCAGCCATTCGGCAGAGTGAGATGCCCTCCATCTCCGGTGCGGGCATTACCCCGAAAAAATCCAGGAACGTCGGCGCAATGTCGATGGATTGGGTCAGCGACTCCGACCGCGTTCCGGCTTTCTCGGGATGGCGCGGGTCATGCATGAACAACGGAATATGTGCGACTTCCTCGTAGAGGTTCATGCGGTTTTTTGCCCAGAAGTCATGTTCTCCGAGCAGAAAGCCGTGATCTGTCGTGACGACGAGCGCCGTGTCCTTCCACATGTCGTGTTCATCGAAATAGTCGAGGAGTTCGCCGAGAAGATGATCGCACATCGCCACCACGGCGTAGTAGTTGGCGCGCAGTTCCTCACATTCCTCGGGAAGCTCGTCGACGCGCCCGTAACGCGGCCAATCGCGCACCGGCCCCTTCCATCCTGTCTCGTAGGGCTCCTTGAAACGCTCGGGTGCGTGAAACGGCTCGTGCGGATCGAAGGTTTCGATCTGCAGCAGCCAGTCGGAGGCGTCGCGGTTCTGGTCGAGGAACTCGAAGCCCTTGGCGAAACACTGGAGCGATGGAAAATCCTTCTCCTCGCGGATGAATTCGCGATTGACGATATTCTGGGCGAAATAGGAGCGCCGGCCGGTCCCGAATTGCCGGGCATGGTATTTTTCGCGCAGGCGTTCCCAGTGCGGCTGCACCATCGCTTTCCAGCGATCACCCTCCTGGCCACGCACGAATTCGTAGGAATCGTAGCGATTGTGGTAGGTGGCGCCGCCATCTTCCCAATAATGAAAATGGTCGGTGATCAGGTGACTGTAAATCCCCTTTTCCTTGTGGAGAATCTCCGGGAAGGCGTTGTCGAACGGCTCAAGCGGGCCCCAGCTGCGGTGGAGAAACGTCAGCCGCCCCGTCAGCATGTCGCGGCGGGCGGGCATGCAGGGAAGGCTGCCTGCGTAGTGCCGGTCGAACGTGACGCTCCGCGCAGCCAGCCGGTCGAAGTTGGGCGTCGGCACCCGCGTTCCGCCGTAGCAACCCAGGAGGTGCCGGTTGAGGGAATCGAACAGGACAAAAACAGCTTTCACGCTTGTCTCCCGATTTCGTTGTTCTCAAGGGACGAGACGGAGCCGTTCACTTCACGGCTCCTTGGGTCAGCCCGCTGACGATGTAGCGTTGCGCGATCAGCAGCAACACCAGAGCGGGCAGGATCGACAGCGCGGCGCTGGCCGCCATCTGCGTGTATTGTATCTCGAAGTCCTGCGCGAACTTGGCGATCGCGACGGGAACCGTTGCCGTCTGCTTCATCGTGAGGGTCAGAGCCACTGCGAATTCGTTCCACGAAAAGACAAACGTCAGGACACCTGCGGCAGCAAGGCCGGGCGCGATGATCGGCAGCACGACATGGCGCAGCAGGATGGGGGTTGTCGCGCCGTCCATGATCGCCGCCTCCTCGAGTTCCTTAGGCACATCGCGAACGAACACGCCCATCAGCCAGAGAGCCATGGGCAGGTTGAGCGTTGCGTGCGCCAGAATGAGGCCCGTCAGCGTGTTGTCGAGACCAACGGCGCGGGCCATGGAGAACCAGGCTCCGGCAAGGGCGACAGGCGGAATCATGTGAAAGATCAGGGTCCACGCCAAAAAGATATGAACGACCCAGGACGGCCACCGCATGCGGTGGAGCGACCAGGCCGCAAGGGTGGCGACAGTCAGGCAGATTGCCGTGCTCGTGACGCCGACGATCAGCGAGTTGCGATAGTTGAGCAGGAAGTCCGATGTCTTCGAGAATAGCACTTCCGCAAAGTTGCTCCATATGGGCGTGAAGAGGACATCGCCAATGAGGAGGGATATCTGGGTGCGGAAACCTGCCGCAACGGTCCAGACGACCGGAGCGATAACGACGAGGGCCGCCGCCGCGAGAGAGAGATGAAGCAGCGCCACGCGTGGACTCGAAGGATTTCTGCTCATGACGATGCTCCCGAACGTCGCGTCGCCAGGGCGACGACCAGCATCAGCGAGACGATGAAGATGACGGCCACCGACATGGCGGATCCGTAGCCGATGCGATCTTCCGTGAAGAACCTCTGGTAGAGCGTGAAGCTAACCACCTCGGTTGACGTGCCGGGGCCGCCGCTCGTCAGGAGGTACACTTCGTCGAACACCTTGAAGGCGAGCACGAGGCGGAATGCAAAGGTCACGATGATCGTCGGCACCATCAGCGGAAGCGTCACGTAGCGAAGCTCCTGCCACGGGCTCGCACCGTCCATTTTCGTGGCCTCGAAGACGTCCTGCGGCAATGACTCCAGCCCCGCCAGAAAAAGCAGAAAGCAGAATGGCGTCCAGTGCCAGATATCGACCGCGATGACCGAGAGAAGCGCGGTCTCAGGCGTGCCGAGCCAGTCATGCGGCATAAGGCCGAACAGCGACAGACTCTTGTTGACCAGCCCGAAGTCGAAATTGAGCATCAGCTTCCAGATCGCGCCGATCACGATGCCCGGGATAAGAATGGGAAGAATGAAAATGGCGCGATAGAGCACGCGGCCGCGTGTAACCTCGCTGCACAGCAATGCAAGCATGAACCCGAGCACCATCTGCCCGGCGACGGCGCCGAACGCGAACAGGAAGGTGTTGGACAGGCCGGCCCTGAAGAGCTCGTCGGAGGGCAGCGCCGCGTAGTGACGGAGCCCCGCCGCAGTGCGCACGGCAGTGCCGTTCACCCAGGCAATGTCCTGGAAACTTGAAAGGAAGAGGTTGGCGAGTGGGAGGATGCTCAGAACGACCATCATGCCGAGCGCCGGACCGAACGTCAGCCACCGCCAAAGTTGCTGGTCATCGCGTCGCCTGGCCTTTCGGGGCGTGATGCCCAGTGTCTGCACGCCCAATTGCTCATGAATGGTCATCCAACATCCCTCTTCAAACGCGGTTCCGGCGGCATGCCGAGCCGCCGGAACAGGTTAGTGATCATGCCGAGGGTGCGCGGGCATTGCCGCAGCACCGCTACCGCAGGGCATGCCCTCCTCAGCGCAACGGCTGCAGAGCGCCGGTTTTGTACTTGTAGCCTGCCATGACCGTCTCGATTTCCTTGGCCATTCCGTTCAGTGAGTCAGCAGGTGCAACCTCGCCGGCGACAGCCCTGTTCAGACCGAGCTCCAGCACCGCGATGACCTCGCTCGCCTCCGGGAACTGATAGGGGTTGACCGCGTGGGGCAAGGCTTTCGCAAGGGGCTTCATCCAGCGATAGCGATGCTCGTCGGCGATCGGCTCGTTGTAGACTGCGGCATGGATCGGGATACCACCCGCCTGGGCAGTCGCCAGTTGCGCCTGCTTGGTCTGGAACCAACGCAGGAATTCGACCGCGCCGCGCTTGCGATCGTCCGGAACGTTCTTCGAAATGCCCGCGAGCCAGTGCCCCAGCGCCGGTGCCGTAGGAAGACCCGGCAGCGATGGCGGCGGTGCCCATTCGATCTTGTCGACGACTGCCGACTTGGCCGGGTCGTCCATCTGCGACCATGCCGCAATGACCATCATGATGTGGCCCGCATGCCCGGTCACCATGTTCTGGATCACCTCTGCCTGATCGAGAGCCGCCGTCTTCGGGTGGCCCGCCTCCTTGGCAAGGCGCACATAGTATTCGAGTGCCTCGAGGCCCTCGGCATTGTTGATCATGACCGTATAGTCGCCGGCCGCCTGATCCTTGAAGATGTTGCCGCCATGTCCGAAGAGATACGGATAGAAGTCGTAGGCAACCGTGTGAGGGCCGCGTGCACCGCGTTGGACAATGCCGTACATACCTGGCGGCGAATGCAAGGCGCGGGCATTCGCTTCCAGTTCCGCGAACGTCTCCGGCGCTTTCAGGCCCTTTTCCTTGTAGAGGTCGCCTCGATAGTAAAGCATCGGAATTAGCGGCGAGACCGGCATGGACATCAGCTTGCCGTCGGGCGTGAGGCTTTTCTTGTCCGCATTGTAGTAGATGGTGTTGCCGAGCGTATAGACCTCCGGATCCAGCTTGAAGCCCGGATCGATGTCGGTAATCGCTTCGACGAAGCCGCCGGCATACATTTCCGTGAACCAGCCCGAGTTCATGATCAGCAGATCGTACTGGCCGCTGCTGGCGCGCACCGAGTTGCGCTGCTTCTCGAGCGAGCCCGCGAACGGATTGACGTCGAGTTCCACCTTGTTGCCGGTTTCTGTCTCGTAGAGTTCGACGGTCTTGCGGAAGCTCTCGAACCAGGGCGATTGATTGACGACGATTGTGATCGGTGAAACCGAGGATGCATACAGTGGACGCATTCCTGCAGCCATCGCGGCCGCACCGAGCCCCGCAGCTCCCATACCCTTCAGGACACTGCGTCTGCGATATTCGAAATTTGATCTCATTGCTTTGCTCTCCCTTTATAATTCGATCGAACCGTTGAGTTATTCGTCGGTGGCGCTCACCTGCAGAAGATCGGGCTTGCCCAGCTCCATTGACCGTTTGACTGACGCATGCGGACGTAGAGCCATTCGCCTGACTTGAGATCGTTCAAGTCGACGTGACCGCGCCACTGCCATTGGTGCGGCAGCGGCAGCGGATGGAAACGGTATGCTGGGCTGTCGATCGGACCGAGATTTCCTGAAAGCGCACTCTCCAGCAATCGGGAGGCGCTCACATCGACTGCCTTTCCATTGAACACGGCGTGGAACGTCGAATCCGGGCGTATCCGAACCCGCGCTGCAATCGCTTGCGTCGCCACTGTCGAGTTGTTGGGATTGGCGCTCGACTGGATTTCGAAATCGATGACGTTTCCGTCCAGCTCCACCGAATCCCGGTCGCGTGCGAGATCGCTGCCTTCGAGTGGGGAGACGATTTCCGCGCCGCGCAAACGTGGCTCGACTGCCAGGATCTCCCCGCCCGAGAGGCTGATCGATCCCTTCCAATCATGGACCGTGCCGCGCGCGCCCCAGCCCAACTCGATGACGAAGATCGTTTCGATCATTCCGTCTGTATCAGTGGCGATAGGGCTCTGGTGCAGATCCGGCGTGACGCGCGAGACGATACGGCCGCTTCTAATGACATCTATGAAGTCGATAAAGCTGCCGCCCACGGCCTCGATATCCAGCCTCGCATTGGACGAGGGCGATACTGTTCCGCCCTGGGCGATGTCGCCGATGGCCGTGAAGAGATGCGTGTTGTCGCCGGTCAGCGCATTCGTCCGACGCTTGCCGATTGCATCCCAAAGCGCTGTCCGGTCGTTTTCCGCCGCGTATACCGCCGAGCGGCCGTGACCGTAAGAACCGGGGTACGCGCTGTGATGGTCGGTGTTGCCGAGGAAGCCGAAGATGTGCCCTTGATTCAATCCGTGTCGCGCTGTCGAATGGCCGTCGCTTGGCCCCATTGAATGCAGAAACGGCCGGTCCACCATCGACGTCTCGGAGCATCCGTGCATGGAGACGATCTCCAGAACCGGCGACAGGTCCTCGTTGAAACTGCCCCAATTGATGCCGCGGGCACCCAGACGGTAGCCGATGTGGTGGGGAAAGGCCATCGCGCGCGATCCATAGGCGGATCGGAGCCGCTCATGCAGACAGCCCGGCGTGTCGGCTTCGATCAATTGTCGCTGGTCGAGATCCCGGTAGACAATGGTGTAGTCGCCATGCGCGAAGGAATGGATCTCGTAGCCAGGGAAAACGGTGAAGCTCCCAGGATCGTCGAATGCCTCGATCTGGCGAAAATGCTCCGGCCAGGTCTTCTCAAGCTTGGCAAAGCCCTTCACGTGAAAGTCGACAATATGGGCAACACGCGGATCGTCGACCGGCATGTCCGGCCAGAAAGCGTGCAGCGTGACAGATACGAAGTCAAGCTGCCGGCGTGATCGTACCAAAGCATCTTCAAACCGTCCGTGACCATACGAAAGGTCACAATGATTGTGGATATCGCCGTAGTATGCACGAAAGCCGAGCTCGCTGGCGAGCGGCGACAGGCGCGGCGGAAGACGCTCACCGAGCATGGCAGGCCCGCCTCACAAGCGAGTATGGCGCTGATGCTGCGGCAATGAGCGAGTACAATTGCGGCATGACGCCTCCCCTGCGTATTTACCAGTACAATATGTATTGTATTGCTACGCGCAAGCCAAGCGTATTGCAAGCTGTTTTTCGGCTCGTTGATAAAAATCGCTTTGCAATATGTGGTGAAGCACGCGCATGCAAAAACCGCCCGGCGGCCGATCAGCCTGGGGCGGTTTGCACAAAATGCGCTAGCAGATCGAAATCAGGCCCGGCATGACGCGCGTCTGACGCGACCGGTCAAAAGCCAGGCTTTACCGCCGTCACGACGGCGTTTTGAGAGACGGAGCCGCGCCGGTGCTATGACGTATTACCTCCCGGCACTCCAGATAGACCACTTGCGGAGGCAACTCCGGAGAGGAAAGGCGGCGGCGGATGCACCCAATCAACTGCTGCGCCGCCTCGAGGTAGGTACTCCCGGCCATGGTCATCAAACCGAAATGCTCCGTCGGAACATCGTGGTGGCCGAGCACGTAGACACTCAAATCGTCGGGGCTGCGCAGACCCAGCCTTTCAAGACTCTGCCGGATCCCCGTGGTGTCGGAGAAGCCGACCGTTATCATTGCCGAGAAAGGCAGCCTGCCCTCTCCATCCCGCACGGCCGACAGCGCCTCTTCAAGCGCCTTGCCGACGCTTTGCGTAGGATGCGGCAGGCCCTCAAGCAGAATGGGTGAAGACAGTTCGAGATCGAGATCGCGGCGCATTCCGATCCGGGAATAGGCACGGCGCACCGCCAATATGGGCTGCGCCATCGTATCGAGCGAGACAAGTCCGATAGCGCGGTGCCCGAGGTCCGAAAGGTGACGAAGCGCCATTTCCAGCGCCTCTTCCCAATCTGTCCCGATGCGATCGATATCGACGCCGGAGAGTGAATGTCCGTCCACCACGAGCGCGCGCGTCTTGTCCTGCAGGAGATGGAGCAGACTGATGGGGATGCTCTCATAGTGGGACTGCAGGATTGCGGCATCGAACTTGGGAATCGAATTGAGAATGTCGAGCAGGTGCCCGGTATGGTGGTAGGATATCTGCACCACTTTGCTGCCTGCCCCGGACATCTCGCCCACGATGTGGTTCTGCACGAGTGCGCAGCGTTCGTTCATGCTCGAATTGGACAGGATCAGCACACTGTCGAGTCGTTCCCGATCGGGATGCACTACCTCCGGCTTCCTGGAGACGCCCCGCCCCTTCAGGACATAGGTTCCGCGTCCTACCTGCGCTGCAACGAGCCCCTCGTCACGAAGCGTGCTGAACGCCTCCTGGACCGAAGCCTGGCTCACGCGAAAGCTCTTCATCAAATCGCGGATCGTCGGCAAGCGCGCGCCCTCGTCGAGACGCTCGATAAGATCGTAGAGAGCGCTCAAGACGATATCTGATGATGCTGTACGCAATGACTTCCCTTTCCTTCCTGTTCCGGCGCCGGGAACTTGGCGGCGTGACAATGCGAGATACAATTCAGGTCTGCGAGATGCAATACGGCTCAAACGTTCGGCCACCCCATTTTCTCTGTTGGCAGCCCCTCGATATTTCCAATCAGGCCAGAGGCAAACCATCTGCAAAATTATATTATATTGAACTTTACAATACCAGTAAATACAATATAGTCGCCAGGGACGAAAGCGAACGACGCCTCGTCGAGGGAGTGGAGGTGACTTTGGTGGCTAAGTATGGCGCCGCGCCGAGCGGCACTTCCACCCCCGACGAGGGGCGAACGTCGCCCCTGGACGCGACCGCCCGTCCAATCATTCGGATCGGTAGTGTCAACAAGGCCTTCGCGACACGGACAGGCGGCGCGATTTCAGTCCTGAACGACATCAACCTGTCCATCCCTGAAAATGTGTTCGTGTCGCTGGTCGGACGAAGCGGTTGCGGCAAGACGACGCTCCTCAACATTATCGCCGGTCTCGAGGCGGCCAGCAGCGGCGAGGTCGCCATCTCCGGCAGGCCCGTGACCGGACCGGGACAAGGTCAGGGCGTGGTGTTTCAACAACATGCTCTTTTTCCCTGGTTGACGGCACTCGAAAACGTCGCATTCGGATTGCGCAAGAAGAAGCTCTCCAAGGCGGAGCGACGCGATCGTAGCGTCGAGCTTCTCCAACTCGTCGGGCTGGAAGCGGCGGCAGGCAGGTATCCCAGGGAAATGTCCGGGGGCATGCAACAGCGCGTGGCGATCGCCCGCGCCCTCGCGTTGGACCCCGAAATCCTGCTGATGGATGAACCTTTCGGGGCACTGGACGAGCTGACGCGCATTGAGCTTCAGCAGGAGTTGCTGCGGATTTGGGAAGTCCGCAAGAAGACCGTCGTCTTCGTCACCCATTCCATCAACGAGGCGCTCATCCTGTCGGACCGTATCGTGCTGCTCGCCCCTCATCCCGGCCGCGTCAAGCAGGAGTTCGCAGTCGACTTGCCGCGTCCGCGCTCCAGAACAGGGACAGGCTTCAACGCCCTCTACGAGGAAATCTGGAACGGGCTGGCGACATGAAAAATGCAGCACTCCAGATCGTCATCGCTTGCGCTGTGATCGTCGCGCTTCTCGCGATACTGGAAGTTGGCGTCGCATATGGACACCTGAAACCCTATCAGTTTCCGCCGGCAAGCAAGGTCTGGCGCGGGTTCGTTGAGACGTCCACAGTCGGTTTCCCGACGGGAATTTCGATCTGGTCCCACACTCTGACGACTATTTCCCGAGTTGCGCAGGGTTATGCGGCAGCACTTCTGTTGGCCATTCCGCTCGGGCTCCTCATCGGCGCCCTGCCCATTCTCGACAAGCTGACCGCGCCCATCGTGGTCTTCTGCCGATCGGTCGCCACCCTCAGCCTGCTGCCGCTCGTCATCGTCTGGTTTGGCGCAGGCGAGCTGACCAAGATCGTCCTCATCGGCTACGGTTGCTTCTGGGTCATGCTTTCGAATGTCATTGCCGGCGTCAAATACATCGATCCCGTGCTTATCCGCGCCGCCCGCAGCCTGGGCGTGAGGAACATGGAGCTCTACCGGAGGATCGTGCTTCCCGCCGCGTTGCCCCGGATCTTCAACGGGGCACGCATGGCGCTCGGGGTCGGCTTCATGGTCATCGTCGGCGCGGAAATGATCGGCACCATCGAGGGTCTGGGTGCACTGATCATGGAGGCCCGCAGCTTTTATCGCAGCGAGATCACGATTGTCGGCATGCTGATCATCGGCATCATCGGCTTCGCCATTTCCATCGGTCTGGCGCGGCTCGAACGTGCCCTGCTGCCGTGGGCGACCACATCTGAGGAGATGTCTCGATGACGCGTCTGATGACCAAGGATGCGGCGCTCGGACTGGCGGGGACATGCGCCGCGCTCGCGATATGGGAATTGAGCGCCCGAAGCGGCGTCATCGATCCACGGGTCTTTCCAAGCCCCTCGATCGCTATCAGGGAAACCGCAGAACGGCTGGACGCGGCAACAGTGCTTGAGCACGTGGGCTGGAGTCTGCTCCGAGTTCTATCGGGCTTTCTTCTCGGCGCTGCAGCGGGGGCGTTCGTCGGCATTGCTGCTGGATGGTATCGGCTTTTCGGCCTCGTTGCCCGGCCACTGATCGAGCTTCTACGCCCGATCCCGCCGTTGGCATGGATCCCGCTGGCCATCATCTGGTTCGGCCTGGGTGAGCCTTCGAAGTTCTTCATCATCTTTCTCGCGGCGTTTTTTCCCGTGGTCACCGCGGCCTACCACGGAATAAGCAATATCGATCCGATCCTTCTGCGCGCGGCCCGGACCTTCGGACTGACGGGCATGCCGCTTCTGTTGCGCGTCGCGGTGCCGGCGGCCTCGCCGGATCTTGCGACCGGTGTCCGCATCGGTTGGGGACTGAGCTTCGGCGTCCTTGTAGCGGCGGAACTCATCGCCGCCGACCGCGGCCTCGGCTACCTCATAATCAACGAACGAAACACCGGCGGCTCCGTCGGCGTCATCGTTGTCGGCATCCTGCTGATCGGTTTCATGAACCTTGTCACGGACGCAGCGATCGGCAGCGCCATCCAACGATGGATCGGCCGGTGGCAAGGGAGTTGACCGCCTCATGCCAAATCCATCCCCGCCAACCAGGAGGAATCCGCATATGATTACGAGAGCCAGAAAAACCCTGACGACGATCGCAGCAAGTTTGCTGGCGGCCGCGTTCTTGAGCACACCCCTCAGGGCAGAGCAGCCGGAAACCGACACGCTGACCATGAGCACCGGCGTGGACCTGCCGTTCATCGTACATATCGTCGCGCGCGAAAAGGGCTGGTTCGCCGAGGCTGGCTTCAAGAACGTGGAGTTTAAGAGCTTCGCTTCCGGAAATCTCGCCGGCGAAGCCTTGTTGGCCGATGAGATCCAGCTTTGGACCCCTGGCAATCTTCCGCCCGTGGCGATGGCTCACAACGGCGTTCCTGTCGTCATCCTCGGGACGAACGCTGTCAGCCACGGACTGGAGAAAATCGTCGTCCGCAAGGATGCAGGCGTGGAGAAGCCCGAAGATCTCTACAAGGTCAAACTGGGCCTGCTCGTCAGCTCGACGTCGGGCGCCCTGCTCGGAAACGTTGCCAAGAAATACCATCTCGAACTGAACAAGATCCAGACCGTCAATCTCGGGCCGCCGGAAGCCATGGCAGCTCTCGCCAACAACGAGATCCAGGGCATCGTCTTCTGGGAACCCTGGCCTTACAAGGCGCTCGCCGAGCAGGACACCAAGGTCGTCCACACCGGCACGAAGAGCTTCTTTTCCGGGACCGAGAACACGGATGCCCAGGTTTCCAACAACCGGACCGTCTGGGTCGCATCACAGGACTGGGTAAGGCGCAACCCCATCGCGACGCGGGCTCTCGTCGGCGTGCTGGTCAAGGCACAGGCTTACGTGCGTGATCCCGCCAACAGGGCCGAAGTGTTGAAGATCTATTCCGACGCACAGAAGCAGCCTATCGCGATGAACGAAGTGCTCCTCGACAACTACACCTTCGATCCGACAGTCGACGCTACCTATGTCAACGACATGGATGCCATCGCGGACTTCTTGACGGAAACCAATCGCATTCAGGACCGCAAGGACGTCCTGAGCTACACCTACACTGAACCGCTGAAGACGGTCGACCCGGCGCTGGTCGAGGTCGAGGGGCAATGGAAACCCTGAGCACACACCAACCACGCCCCGCTCCGGCGGGGACCTTCCGATGGGAACTGGATCATGCACCTTCCAGCTTTGAGCGAGGTGTCCGTCGCCGTCATCGGCGCGGGCTTTATCGCAGAATACCACGTCAACGGCCTACGCTCTGCCGGCGGAGCGCATATCGCGGCGCTCGTCGGCCGGCGCTCCGGGCCGACGGCAGAAAGAGCAGGCGAGCTCGCGATACCGCGCAGCGAGACGGACTACCGCAAGGTGCTCGACGATCGCTCTATCGACGCCGTGGTGATCGCCACACCCGACGACACACATGAGCGTATCGCCATCGATGCGCTTGATGCCGGAAAGGCCGTTCTTCTGCAAAAGCCGATGGCGCTCGATGTCATGCAGTGCCGAAACCTTATCGATGCGGCAGAAAATGCCCCCTCCCGCCTCACGGTGAGCTTCATGCATCGCTATTTTGCGGAAGTCGAATGGCTCCGCGCCCAGCTCGCGGCGAACACGCTCGGCAGCATACATTCTATCCGGATCCGCAACGCCACCGCAGGCGCGAACTGGAATGAATGGTTCTACACGCCAGGCAATGTTTCCGGGGGGGTCGTGATGCAACTGGGCGTCCACGGCATCGATCTTTGCCAGCATCTCTTCGGTCCGATCACCGAGGTATCTGCTCAGATGATGACCGCCCGGCCACAGCGCGAGCTGGCGGATGGACGCGTGGTGCGATCCGAACTCGAAGACAATGTGTTGGCGACCTATCGGTTCCGGAATGGCATCCAGGGCAGCCATGAGATGAGCTATACCGAGGTTCAGGGCTGTGATCGGTTTCGGCTTGAGGTCTACGGTGAACTGGGGACCGCATGGCTCCGGACCGAGCGTGGCACGGCGGCGATTTACGCGCCGTCCCTGACCAGACAACAACAATGGGTCGCGCCCGCTCTTTCCGAACAGCCGCTCGGGCAGGCACATCATCGGCATTGGCTTTCGATCGTCCGTGGCGTTTCCCCGGCCGATGACACGGCCTATGCCGGGCTCGCCTCGATCGACGTGGCCGAAACCATTTATCGCGCCGCCCGCTCAGGCAAGAGAAGCGTGGTGGAAACCGCGCAGGAGCAGGTCCAATGACGCTGAAGATCGCCATGCTGGGTGCCGAGCACTACCACGCGAATTTCTGGGCGCGCGCCTTCGTTCAAAGCCCGGACGCCGCCGTCTCGGGCGTCTGGGATACGGACAGAAATCTCGCGAAAAGCTTCGCTGACCAGTACGGCTTGGCGGTTGCAGATAATCCCGATGCCCTGATCGATCAAAGCGACGCCGTGGCAATCTGCTCGGCAACCAGTGAACATCCGCGGCTGGTGGAAATGGCCGCCGCCCGCAACCGTCCGATACTGTGCGAGAAGCCGCTCGGCGCCAATCGTCAGGACTGCCTGCGCATCAGGGACATCGTCGCCAAGTCAGGCGTTGCCTTCATGCAGAGCTTTCCCAAACGGTTCGATCCGATAAACCACGAGATCGCAGCGCTGCTGCGAGAGAGCGCCATCGGCAGGGTCGTACTTTGCCGGGTCCGGCACGGTCATAGCCACGGCCTGAATGAAGCCTTTCGCTCCGCCTGGTTCGTCGATCCTGCGCGCTCAGGCGGCGGCGCGCTGCTCGACGAAGGCGTCCACGCGGCAGATTTTCTGCTATGGATGTTTGGCGAGCCAGCCTCGGTCAGCGCCACCGTTTCCACCGCGATGCTCGGACTTCCCGTGGACGATACGGCCGTGGCAACGTTCTGCTACGACAGCGGCATGATTGCCGAAGTTGCGACCAGCTGGTGTTTCGCCGCCGCCGATACGTCGATCGAAATCTACGGAACCGAAGGGACAATCCTGCTGAGCGGGGTCGATATCGCTTCCCGCCCGACGCTTGAACAGAATTTCCTGCGCATATTTATGAGAGGCGAGAATGAAGGCCGATGGTCGTCTTCCCCCACGGTCCCGCATTTCAAGACAGGTGTGTTCCACGAGCATGTCGCCTGGGCATTCGTGGACGCCCTGAAGAACGGCCGGGACATGCCCGTCACGCTTGCCGACGGGTTGAGAGCATTCGCGATGATCGAGGCTGCCTACCGCTCAGCGACGTCAGGTCGGGCCGAGGATATCGATTTCCGGGAAAACTGAGCTTGCTTGAGCACCAGTAAAGGGAGGGCGATAGGCTCGTCCTCCCCGTTGCAGCAGCTTACGATGCCTGACGTACCGTTCCCGATTCCGTGCGCTTCGGCAGTTTCCAGCCGGGTCGAACGAAATGGCAGGTGTAACCGTTGGGAATACGCTCGAGATAGTCCTGGTGCTCTGGTTCCGCTTCCCAGAAATCGCTTGCCGGTGTCACTTCGGTTACGACCTTGCCCGGCCAGAGATTTGAAGCTTCGACGTCCGCAATCGTTTCTTCGGCCACCCGTTTTTGCTCGCCGCTGGTATAGAAGATCGCCGACCGATAGCTGGCGCCGCGATCGTTGCCCTGCCGATCTATGGTCGTCGGATCGTGGATCTGAAAGAAAAACTCCAGTAGATCGCGATAGCTGATTTTCGAGGGATCGAAGACGATCTCGATGGCCTCGGCATGATTGCCGTGGTTGCGATAGGTAGCGTTGGCCACCTCGCCGCCGGTGTAGCCGACGCGAGTGGAAATAACGCCATCGTAGCGACGAATGAGGTCCTGCATGCCCCAGAAGCAACCACCGGCGAGCACTGCGCGTTCACTTGTCATCGAACTTCCTTCCATTTAGCCCAGGATAAGCCCCGGGTGTCCTACCTTTGCCAAACCGTTTCTGCCTCCGGTCAATTCGATCCGGCGTTTGCAACGAGAACTGGCTTGGCGCGATAATCCCTGGGGAACATCTTTTTGAGGTTTTCGATCTTAGGCAGATCGTTGAACACTATATAGGGATAGGTCGGGTTGTTTGTCAGGAAGTCCTGATGATAATTCTCGGCTGCGTAGAATGGCTTGCCCGGCTCGATCCTGGTGACGATCGCAGCATCGAAGACGTGAGCCTGATTGAGCTGGCCGATATATGCCTTGGC
Source organism: Rhizobium sp. Root1203 (assembly GCF_001424945.1). Taxonomy (GTDB): domain Bacteria; phylum Pseudomonadota; class Alphaproteobacteria; order Rhizobiales; family Rhizobiaceae; genus Rhizobium. The sequence continues at coordinate 105,993 of NZ_LMCW01000056.1, read as the reverse complement.
GACCTTGGCTTGCTCGTCACTGGTCGGAAAGATTGCAGACCGGTACTGGCTGCCGGTGTCGGGCCCTTGCCGGTCAAGCTCGGTCGGATCGTGTGCGACCGAGAAATAGATCTGCAGGAGCCGGCCGTAGCTCACTTGCTTCGGGTCGAAGATGACCTGTACCGCTTCCGCGTGGCCGGTATCGCCGTTGCTGACCATCTCGTACTGCGCCGTATTTGCACGCCCCCCGGAATAGCCTGACTTTGCACTGAGGACGCCGTTCACATGCTGGAACACGCCCTGGACACCCCAGAAGCAACCGCCCGCGAAGGTGGCGGTCTCCTTGTCCAACACCGGTTGCTCATCCGCTGCAGGAGCCGGGATGTTGCGGGCCTCCTCTGCCGCGGACGGGGTGAAGGAAAACGCGGCTACGGCTGCCAGCATGATGGCCGCGCCCAACGCAAGAGAGTGTACCGGACGTGATTTGTTCAGATCGCTCATATGAGATCTCCTCTCAGCCAAAAGTGCGCGGCTACGACAGGCTCTCGGTCCAATACCCACCCGCTTCCGTAGTCGAAATCAGCATGTCTCCATAACTGCTACGAATCCAGTCAGCATTTTGTTACATTGGCCGCCACACATCCGTGCATTCCCGCGTCTGCCGGGAACGCGTCAAGCGGCTTGCTTCTTCAGGCGCGAGAGCAACTTTCCTGTCAGGATGACAGCCAGGCCCGAGATCGAGGTCGCGACGACAAAGAGGAACGGATAGCCCAAACTGTCGGCGATCGCTCCGGCGACCATTGAACCGATGAGATAGACGATGATCTGGGCGCAGGAGAGAATGGTAAAGTCCGTCCCCGGCTGCGCCTTTGATGAGACGGACATGAAAAGGCTGTAAAGGGCAACGATTTCCATGTAGCGGATCAAGGTCTGGAAGCCCGCCGCCCCGAGTAGCACCCATATCCCGGTCAGGTGCCCGATGGCATGCAGGCTGAAGAGCGAGAAGCATACCGTTCGCAGGATGCCGAGCAGCAAAAGGGTGCCGCTCGCCCCCGAACGTCGCACCAGAAGGGCGGCAATGAAGGAGCCGGCAATGCCGGCCGTCGCCGCCGATATCCCGCTGAGGTAGCCGATCGATGACAACGGCAAACCCGCATCGACGAGATATGAACCCTCCATCGATTTGACCAGGCCCTCGCTTGCGCGATACGTCAGCGCTACCGCGAGAACGGTGACCGCCTCGGGTCTCCTCAGGAATGATTTCAACGAGGGCTTTGGCGTCGGTATGAAGCTCGCCGTGTCGGCATCCTCTGGCATGAAGGCGATGGCGACAAGCGGAAGTGCCGACACGGCAGCGATGATCAACACCATCGGTTTCCAGCCGACCCAGCCGTAGAGCAGCAACGAAAGAGTGCCGCCGATGATGACGCTGAAGGCGACCGCAGCGCCCTGGATAGCGTTTCCAACCGGCCTGTCCCCCTCACGAAGTGCGAGTGTCGCGTATCCGTCCGTGGCAATATCCTGTGTCGAGGTCAGAATGGCGACCACAAAACCGATCGCGAGAATGGCGTGCACGTTTGTCGGATCGACCAGAGCCAGGGCCGCAATGGCGACGGCCGTCCCGATCTGCGTCGGCAGGATCCAGCCGCGGCGATGGCCGATTGCCATAAGCTTGATACGGTCGACGAGCGGAGCCCAAAGGAACTTTATCGTCAGCGGGATCATCAGCAACGCCAGCATGCCGATCGCGGTTCGGGACACGCCGAGTTCGCGCATGATGGGCGGGATGGCCGCGACGATGAGATAACCGGGTATCCCCTGTGCAAGGTAAAGCCCCGCCAGCACCGCGAACAGGCGGAAACGGCGCGCACCGACAAAGCGCTTGGGTCTCGTCGGCGTATCCATTGTGGCACTCATGGGCGAGCATTTTCCTTCAGGAGATGGGATAGGGCAAAAGCAATCGCGTCATCGCGGTCAGAGGTCACATGCACGGGGATAGACCAAAGCCGGGCAAACGATTGTTGAGAGCGCGGGTTGGGATGCTCCCGAACAAGGGCCAGCGCCTGGCAGAAACGCGATACCTGGGCACGCGTTTCCTTCGCCCATGCAGCCTGACGTATCTCGCCTTCGCGCGAGAGGTGTGAATGACCTGCAATATCGACCACCATTGCATAGGGTTTATCGAGCATGCCAATCAGTCCGAGTGCACGGAAATAGTCCGCCTCGTCCGTATCGGCATGCGGGGGACAGAGGAGGAGATGGACGAGGCCATCTCCTGTTTCTTCGAAACGGACCATTCTAGAACGTGACCTTGTAGCCGATCGAGACCGTTCTGCCGAAGCCGTTGACCACATTGTTGCGCGTCGCGCTGGCCGTCGGGTTCATGTAGTCGGTGTCGAAGAGGTTCTCTACGCCGAAACTGAGTTCACCGGCTCCGACCTTTCGGCTGGCAATGACGTTGACCAGAGCCGTGCCCTTGATTTCGGGCGCGGTGACGATCTTGTTGCGGCCGTTGAAGAACTGCACCTCGCCGCGCAGATTGAGCCCGTTCTCGAAGGCGTAGGTTCCGTATACCGTACCGTGAACCGGAGTGGCGATGCGATTGCTGGGCAACCAGGCGTCGAACTTGCCATCGCGATCGGTGTCGTAGCGTCCCTCGCGATAACCGAGGATGCCGCCGAGCGTAAAATTGTCGGTCGCGTGCCACCAGCCGGTCGCCTCGACGCCCCAGATCTTCTCCTTCTGCTGCGACACGCGGTTTGACGCGACGTCGTAGTTTACCCCGTCATCCGACGTCGAAACGTAGGCAGAAAGGGAGCCGCCGTAGTCGGCCGTATTGCCACGCAAACCGACCTCGTAGTTGTTGACGATCTGTGGATTGGGCGAGATGTCGGCATAGCTGACGGTGAAGTCGGGAGCCCCGGCACCGGGGCATGCGAGGCTTCCGTAGGCATCGCAAAGCTCGGCCGTGCTGTTGGCGCCGGCACGCCGGGTGAAGCCGCCGATATCCGTCAAGGAAAACCCTTGCGAGAAGCCGCCGAAAACCTGCAGATCCGGCGTCAGATCGAACGTGCCCCCAAGGTTGAACGTCCAGTTGTCGTAGTCATAGGACCCGCCGAGAACGCTGATCGCCGGGTAGACACGGTTGATGTAGAAGATGGATGGACGCCTGAAATTGGCGACATCGAGATGATAGCGCTCGTAGCGCAGCCCGCCTTGCAGCTGGAATCGCTCGGTCACCGGAACCTGCAGCTGGGCGAAGCCCGCGATCGAATTCTGAACCATCGGGCTGATGACGTCCCAGCCGTTGCGGAGGGTCTGGCTCGTATCGTCGTGAACGAAATCCACACCCCAGGTCAGGGTCGACCCCTCTCGAAACTCATCGAGGGGTGTCTCGACGGTGGCATTGATGCCCGCTCGCTTGCTGAAGAGCGTTGTCTGCGAATAGTCGGCCTGAGGGCTTGCCGGATTGCCGGAATAGTAGACCTGATTGTTGTAGAGAGCATGATAGGGCGTGAAGGGGAAACGCTTCGCCATATCATTGTAGAAGGATTTGATTTCCAGGGAGCCGAGCGCAAAATCGCCGTCCGCATAGCGAGCGTTGAAGTACTTGGAGTCTTCCTCGACGGACTGGCCGATGTAGGGCGCAGCGTAATTCGGCGATGCCGGATTGGAGGCGAGGTCAGTGTACCAATCGGGGTCCTGAGACAGACGAACGATCTCACCTGATATCTCGAAGCGGCGCGAATCGACCTCGTATCCAAGGCGTGCGTAGAGGTCTCCGTAGTCGGTGCGATCGCCGCCGCCCTGCCCCAGCATAGCATCCGACGGCAATTCGCGACCCGAGCCGTCATAAGTCAGCCGGGTCTTTCGGCCGGTGGCAGAAAACAGGTAGTCGAAATTGCCGACCTTCTGGGTTGCGGACACGGAGACATCAGGCGCCGCAGACTTTCCGATGTCGTGGGTGAAGGCTTTGGCTCTGGTTTCGACCGTGATCGCCGGCTTTTCCGTGGCATCTTTCTTCGTAATGAAATTGATCGTGCCACCCGTGGCACCTGAACCGTAGAGGCTGCTCGCGCCGTTGACGACCTCGATCCGCTCCACTCTGGAAAGATCGATCAACGACATGGTTCTGGAGACGTCGCGAAGGGGTGTGTTGCGCGGAACTCCGTCGACGAGAACGAGAACGCTTCGCCCTCGGAACGTTTCCGATGCGCCGGACAGTGTCTGGTTGGAGATCGAGAATCCGGGCACAAACTTCGACACCACGGTTGCCGCGTCGCTTGTGATCTTCAGCTGCTCTGAAATTTCGGTCTGATCGATGACGATCACCGAACCCGGAATGCTTGACACCGGCCGATCGGTTCGTGTCGCCGTAATGACCAGCGTTTTGAGCGCGGTTGGCTCATCCTCAGTCTGCGCGTCCTGTGCGAATGCCGCGAGCGGGAATGAAAGCAGTGGAAGCAAAGCAAGGCTGGTGCCTGCACGCAGAACGTGACGCATGGATTCTCCTGATACCCCCAGACGCCAACAAGGCCTTCGCTGATTTACGAAAGCTCTGGTTCCCGACGCCCAAAAAGTCTAAACATGTCTTTCTTAGTCATGTTTACTGTTTGGCAGCTGATGCGGGCTTGGATTGAAGCGAAGCCGGCACTGCTGAAAACGAACTTCTGCAGGGACAGTTGGAAAAGTTGCAATTATATCACAGGAACGAAGCCACGGTCCCTGGCGCGGTAGAACCGCTTCACTTCGATACCGAGGGCTTCGACGACGACACCGACAGGAGCGGTTTGTGCGCCGAGCTTTTGTCCAGCATTGTCGGAGACGTCCGAATTGGCGACGTAGCACACACGCTACGCGGCCTGCGCGGCGTCCTGTGCCGGCTTCCCGGTCTCAAAGTCATGACCTGCTTCTTTCCCGCCGTGCCACTTGGCATCGCGGGCTGTGGCGAACCTTCGTCGTCGCGCATCCTGATGCTGCGCAGCATGGAAGGTCCCCTGGTGGTTGTTCAGGATGGCCAGCGTGTGGAGGCGACATCCGGCGATTTCCTGTTCGTTTCCGGTGAGCGGCCGTTCCAATGGGCGCTTCCCGAGGGCGGCAGACTTGATTGTGGCAGCCTGCAGGCCGATTCCTTCGGCCTGCCGATGACACGGCTTGCGGGCCTGATGCTGCGGCCAATTCCAAAAACGTTTCCGCCGCTACAGCTGCTTGTTACCTACGGCGCATATCTCCTGATGCGCGGACCTCATTCGTCGAAAGAGGCCGAAATGGCCAACGTGCATTTCAACGCAATACTGCCGCTCGTCGTCGCCTATCTGGAGGAGCCGAAGGCCGCAGGCGAGGCGCAACGCCGCCTCTCGCCGGTCAAGACCTATATTGAAGACAATCTTGGCAACAGCGAACTCGACGTCGGTGCCGTTGCCGGCGTCATCGAGGTGACGCCGCGGTACGTTCAGAAGCTGTTTCAACAGGAGGGTACGACTTTTTCCCGCTATCTGCTGGAGCGACGGCTCCTCACGGCAAAGAAGCGGCTGACGGACCGCCATGATAGTCGCGCGATCAGCACAATCGCCTACGAGGTCGGCTTCGGCGACCTTTCGTATTTCAACAGGACGTTTCGCAAGCGCTTCGGCATGCCCCCGTCCCAGATCCGCAATTGCCGCGAAGACAAGACGTCGGTTGACCGGCCCGTGAGCTGAACGGTCGGCTGCCGAGGCAATCCGGCCTTGCGATCTCCGAGATAGCGTAACCTTCTCACGGCTATGCGATCGCGACCAGCTTTTTGCTTTTCGGTGTGGCTGCCAGGTACACCTGCATCGTCTCTCGCGCCACACGGTCGATTGTCAGATGGTCGATCCGCACCTGGCTGTTTGCCTTCCAAGTTGCGATCCGCTCGGGGGATTCCAACAGGTGAGACAGCGTTTCGGCAAGTGCTGCCGGGTCGCGCGGGGGCACGAGAATTCCCGCTTCACCATATTCAAGCAATTGAGGAATGCCGTCCACCGCAGTACCGATCACGGCGCATCGTGCCTCCCGCGCTTCCGACAGGACCAACGGCGCCGGGTCGGCGTGGGATGGGAGCACGAAGATGTCTGCGGCCAGCATATATGGATAGGGATCTTTTACCGCCCCGACGAAGGTGACGGCATCGGCGCACCCCAGAGACGAAACCATCTCGTCGTATGCCTGCCTAAACGGACCGTCGCCAACGATATACAGACGTGCAGCGGGAAGGCTCCGGTACACAGTATCGAATGCTTGGAACAAATCCGGCAGGCCCTTGCGGGGGTGGAGCCCTCCGACAAACACAATGCTGGGCGATTGCAATGCTGCCGGTTCCGTCAGACGCCCTTGCGACCTGCTGGATCCGATCGTGCCATTGAGAACGACGTTCAGCCTTGACGCGGCCACGCCGCGCTTGCGCATTGATGCGCCGACAACATCGCTGACGGCGATCACGCGCGTGCCGAGCCCCATCAGGATCGCACTCTTTTCAAATTCATTATGCACAGTCGTAATCAAAGGTATGCCCGCGAGCTTGCTGATCGGAAAGGCTAGGACAGCACTCGTCATCATGTGCGCGTGGACGACGTCTGGCTCGTATTCGCGGACATGGCGTCGTAGATCCATGAGTGCCTTCGCCAGGCTGGGCAGTTTTCGGCTATGATCGACGACCACGGTCTCGATGCCGTTGTCTCGCAGAAGGCCGTCGAAATCTCCTCCTCCGCTCGCGACGCACACCTGATGACCGAGCGCGACTTGGGCACAGGCAAGATCAACTGCGGCATGGACGTGGCCATTGAGGCGTTGGGTGTGGTTCAGGATATGCAGGATGCGCATCAGGGACCTTTCGTCATTCGCTTTCACAATCCATCGGCACCCACGGCACTCCTATTCTGTGCGCATCGCATTCTCGATCTCGATGGTCGAGACCCTCGCTGTCGGTTGGTAGTTGAAGCCGCCCTGGCGTCCAAGAGATTCAATTCCATAAGCACTCAGCATCGAGACTGCCTGCGCCGCACTTTGCGCGGCTCCCTTGCTGTAGATCGGATAGGCGTTCTCGAGAATCTGGCTGTTCTCCAACTTCAGGTCCCCTGCAAACATGCCGTTGGCAGAGGCGTGCCGCCGGAAATCGTCCTCGGCCTCCTCGACCGATCGAACCTGACCGGCAACGACCTCGACGGCAAAATACTCCCGCGCATTTACGTGTCCATAGAAATCCGAATAGACGGTCAGTCGCTTCCAGGCGCCCAAGTGCGAGAAGTTGTAAATTATCGACTGTTCGAAACCGCGCGCTCCCGAGAAGCTGAAGTAGAGCGTTATGAGGGTAATGGTATCGAGCCCGCATACCGGCGTCGTTCCGCACAGTCTCGCTGCCGTTGCAACCGGGATGGTTGAAATGACGCGCCCGCTCGATAGCACCCCATCGGACAAAGACACTTCGAAACCGTCCGCTGTCTTTTCAATCCTGCGCGTTCCGGCTGAGAGCTTGAACGTGACGCCCTCTCGCACAAGCCGGTCGACCGCCGCTCCGTATAAGACGGAAAAACCCTCTTTCGGGCGCGCCATCTGACGGTTGACCGGTCCGGCGGTTCGCTTGCGTGTCAGCGCACGTCGCCCCAGACTGATCAATGACGCGTACTCGCTGATCCAGCGCATACGTTTGTTGGCCAGGTCGAGGTCGATTTCCTCCGCGGCGATCCCGTAAAACCGCTTCATGTAGGTTTCGAGACCGGAGCGGTGCAGCAGGTAGGCGCCGATCCAATAGCGGGCAAAATCCTTCGCATTGCTCATTCGGCGCTGGAAGAACCGGGCATAGAGGACGGATGCGAAGATCCGCGAGAGCCCGATGGGACCCGCAGCCAGAATGTCGTCACGGACTGAAATGGGATAAGCGGTTATCTGTCCCTGCGGATTGAGCCGTCCCCAGGTGGGAACGATCGGCACGTAGTGCGCCAAGAGCTCCGGAAAGTGTTTCAGCAGCGGGGAGTCGTCCTGGAAAATCAAGCTTCCGACATCGAAGGTGTACCCCTCGCTGGACGTCCAGTCCATGTGATTGCCGCCAACGTGAGCATATTCATCGATGATCAGTACGCTGTTGCCCCGGCCCGCCAGAATTGAGGCGGCGACCAGACCGGAGATCCCTGCGCCGAGAATAATGACGTCAAACGTCTGGGCTGTGGACAGCTGGTAGGTTTGATGGCCCGCATCATCCATAGAAGTACGCCCCTAGCTTCCCCGCCCAGAAGGAGACGATAGTATATTTTCTTCCACTAGAAGTCGATATCTTAAATAAACCGGCGGCCCTGCGAACGATTTAACGATTATCTTTACGACCTAAGCTTATTGATTGAAGAACAGTACCCGCTTAGGTCTTGATATAGGTCAGTTGGTGCTGTTAAAGTGCCTTCGGTTGCTCACCAGTCCGCCACATTGGCATTCGTCGAGCACCAGGCGTCATGCGGTCGCAAGGCCGGAATCATACGAGGAGGTTGTCGCAGAGCCTGGTGCATGTCGCGCCTGATCCACCACGCCGCCAACGCGCGCAGGAGTCGGAGTACGGAATGCTGGCTTTTAAGGCTGTGCAAGGGGCCGGGTGGCTCGTATTCTCGCGTGTTGTCGGGCGTCTCATCGATTTCGGCACTCTTCTGGTTCTCGCCAGAATCCTGACACCCGCAGATTTTGGCCTTGCCGCACTCGCCACCTCGCTCGTCGCGGTCCTCGACACTGTGCTCGAAGTGCCGGTGACGCAGGCGCTTATACGCCTTCCCTCCGTTGACAAGAGTCATCTGGACACCGGCTTTACGCTGGGTCTCATACGCGGCAGTCTGCTGGCGATCATTGTCCTGGCGGCCGCCTGGCCGTATTCCCTGTTCTATCGTGAGCCGGTGCTCGTACCCCTCACTGCCGTCCTTGTGCTCGGCCCCATCGCCAGAGGTTTCGCCAGCCCGGGAATGGTCTACTTCGCACGCGAGCTTGGCTTCAAGCAGACGTTCATCCTGGAAGTCTCGGGAAAACTGTGCGCCAGCATCGTTGCCACCATCGTCGTGCTGTCCGGCGGCGCCTACTGGGCAATCGCGGTCAACTACGCAATCGCTTCGGTCGGTGCCACCACGGTATCCTACGTGCTTGCACCCTATCGACCGGCGCTTTCACTGGCGAGAATGTCGGACTTTGCACGCTTTATAGGCTGGTTCAGCTCCGCGCAGCTCGTATCCGCGCTTAACTGGCAATTCGATCGCTTCCTCGTCGGCGCATTGGCCGATCGGCCGACCCTTGGTCGCTATGCGGTGGCAAACGATGTCGCGGTCATCCCGACCCAGAGCATCATTGGCCCGGCTCTGCAGCCGGTCATGGCGGCCTTCTCGCAGATCAACACGGACCGCGAGCGCGTGAAGCTTGCATTTCTCAAGGCGGCGCGGTTCGCGATGCTCATCTCGCTGCCCGCCTGCATAGGGATATCGCTGAGCGCAGACTTGGTCACCGACTTTCTGCTCGGACCGAAGTGGGCAGGCGCCGCGCCGCTGCTGAGTGTTCTCGCCCTTTCCGTGGCGCCCGTCGCCTATTTCCAGACCCTCTACTCGGTGAGTCTCGCCCTTGACAAGCCCAGCATCATATTCCGGCTGAATGCAACCGAACTGTGTTTTCGCGTCGTGCTGATTCCGATCGGCTTCTACGTGGGTTCCGTGATGGGCACGAGCCTTGCCCGTGTCGGACTTTCATCCCTCATGTTCATATTCTATCTGGCTGAGGTGCGTCGACTGCTGGATCTCGGGATTCGTGAGCAGTGCAGCAACCTATGGAAAATTGCTGTGGCGAGCGGCGTGATGGCAACATCGGTGTGGTTCCTGCGCGACGCGCTTGCCGCCAAGGATCTGAACCATATTCTGGAACTCGTATTCGTAACGATGACCGGCGCCGCCACCTATACGGGAACGCTGCTCGTTCTCGGCATCAGGCTGATCGCGGGTCGCGGCCGCCTGGAACTTGTCGATCGCCGTTGACGCGTTGCGACTTAGAGCAATGCCCGGAAAAGGCCTACAACAGAACGATCGCCGGGCGCCAGTCGATATGCAAGCCCCCTGAGCGCGCGTCGGTTCGGCAGGACGGCGGACAACAGCAGGAAGCCACTCAACGCGCTCCTCGTCCCCACCGAAGTGTTGCCCGCCCACACCCGCCTGAGGAGACGGAGGAGCGTTTCGACGGGAACCTGCCGGCCTTCCGCAATGGCGAGATAGAGAGAACGCTCCAGATAGTAGAACGTCTCTTCAGCTGCCACGAGGTGCTCGGATTTACCGAAACGGACCAGCACTTGTCGCAAGTGTTCGATGCGAGCGACGAAGCGGCTCAGTTCCCGACGCAGTAACTGGGGATCCGGCGCGCGCCCAAGTCCGGAATCATTCCGATCGTGGACGCGGTAACGGCCGAGCGCTTGCGACATGCTGACGACATCGCCGAAGAAAGGCGCCGCAAAAAGGATAACGCCGTCGACCGCCTTGTCGTATTCGGCCTCCTCGAGGAGCTGGCAGACATCGCGGCGGAAGACGTTACCGGAGGTAGGCGGCGTCATGTATACACCCGTCTCCAGCACTTGGCGGGCGAGTGTGCCGTGCTCGCGAAACGCGTCCAGTCGGGGAACCGGCGCACCGATGACTTCTCCGTTGCAATCGATGCGGCTCAGTGGAAACTGCAGCTTGGCGACACGGTCGTCGAGCTCCTTCAAGATAGTCGCCAGCGACCCCGGCTCCAGCTCGTCATCTGCATCGAGGAACAGGATAAACGGTGCCCGTGCCTTGCCAAGCCCGTAGAGACAGGCCGCCCGCTGGCCGCAATTGACTATTCGATAAGCAGTCACTCCCTCGCGCTGGATGACCTCCCAAGATGAGTCGGTCGAGCCGTCGTCGATAACAATAAGCTCGCAATCACGGCGCCCCTGCGCTGTCACACTTCGTATGGCCGATGCCACGTAGTCGGCGTAGTTCCAGCAGGGGATGATGATTGTCAAACGTGGTTCTGTAACAGGTCCGCCTCGACCTGGCGGGAGCTTCGGTGAGGTCATCACGCAACCCTGTTGATGACCGCGCCAACGACATTGGCGCCGGCTCGGCGCAGAAGCTGGGCGGAATCGACCACTTCCTCGATTGTCGTCTCCTCTGCGCGGACCACGATGATGACTGCATCGGCGAACGCCGCCAGCGCCAGGGCGTCCATCGAACCATGAAGAGGCGGGAGGTCGAGGAGTACGTCCCCTTTGAGGCGGGCTGCATCGAGGATTCGCCGGACACGCGGATTGCGGAAATCGGCAAAGAGGTTTGCGTTTGCGTCGCGGGAGTGGATGGGAAGGACGGCGACACCGTTCACATGATCGAAGGAGATCTGTTCGAGTGGCAGGCCGGTAAATGCCGCGTCAGCCAGTGATTGCGACAGCGCGGTCGGGCGGCTCTCCGTGGCAGCCGGGTTGCGCCCTTCCGATGTCTGGAACAGGGTCACATATCCGCCACCCCTGATAATCAGCTGAGAAAGCGCCGAGCAGAGTGTAGTAACGCCCGTGTTCGGCGACCAGGAAACGATGGCGATGGCAATGCTTCGTTCGCTGCGCAGGCCGGTGCAGGCAATTTCCACGGATGTGCGAAGATCGTGGATGGCAGCGACGAACCTCTTTTCCTGCATGCTGTTGACGTGCAGCGGCACCGCGTCGACACCCGGCGAGTCAGGAATGGAGCCAAGGCAGACAATGCCGGTATCGCGTGCAAGTTCCCTGGCATTGCGAATTCTTCGGTCGAGCGCGAGATTGAACACGATAAGTCCAAAGCCGCCGATTAGCCCCAGTATGCCGCCCAGCGCAGTTATCAGGGATGTGCGCGGCGCCGACGGGCCAAGAGGGGGTAGTGCGGCGCCGATGACACGAGCATCTGCGTCCGGCGTCGGAATAGCCGGCAGCGTTCCATTGTGCATGGCAGCACGAGCGGCTTCCACTTGCGTGGCCAGCGAATCCAGGCGTCCCTGCAACGCCTCGGTCCCTGCCCTGGCAGTCTGCTCCTTGAAGGCCACCGCCTGGAAAATGTAGCCGGATACAGCGGCATTGGCGACGCGGGCAGGCAGCGAAGGGTCCGAGGATGAATACTCGACTTCGATGACAAATGACTGGCCCACGCGGCGTGCATTGAGGCGCCTGGCAAAATTGAGGAACGCGGCGCGTGTCGTGTCGTTGGCAAGGTTGCCCGGCGCATTGTCAGGCAGGCGGGCGACCGTGTTGGATTCCGCCGATCCGACAAATAGCGAGAAGAATGAACGAATGCCCGTCTTCATCCTGGCAACCCAACCCGGCCGTTGCGGAGCGAGTTCCGGGTTGTCCTTGAGGTTCAGACTTTCGAAGACCGCCGAGAGCAGCTGCTCCGACTTGATGGTCTGCAACTCGCTGTCAGCGCGATAGAGGTCAAGGCTCTGTTGGAAGCCAAATTCCTGGCCGGAGGCAGCGGACTGGCGCGGCTCCAGCAAAAGCGTTGCGGTCGAACCGTAGATCGGTGGCAATGAATGCGCGTAAAGGCCGGCAATCACCAGGCCTGCAAGCGTGCAGGCGACGAGGCTGTTCTTGTGTCGAAAACCAAGTGCTATCAGGGAACGAAGCAGCGCCAGCGGTCCGTCACCCTCGGTCTGCACCTCGTCCAGTCGCCAGAGGCGTGATGTGACATCGAGGGGACGTGGTCTGTTAAACATCATTGTGGCTCCTGCCGCCGTCCGCTTTCTTCGCTGTGTTTCGTATCGCAATCCCGGCTGCCCGCTCCGGCTCAAGGCGCCCCCGCAAGACATCTGCAATTGCAATCAGATTTCCCTTTGCGCGCCCCTTCCTGTCGATGAAGGGTTCGGGCCAGACGGCCCTGCCAAAATTGCTCGCCGCGTTGCCGAAGATATGATCGACAACCTTCGCCAACGGCATTGTCCCTTTACCCATCATGTAGAGCGGATTGACGATCTGCGAATATCCGAGGCGCTCACCACTCACCCGGCCACTTTTCACGCCCATGTGGACGCCATAGGCGGACGACCACTTCACCAGCCGGCCACCACGCTTTGAAAGCCCAGACGCGAAGTCCCGATCCTCCAGCCAGCCATAGAGAACGAGCCGTTCGTCAAATCTCGCGCCGCCGATGGCTGACAGGCGGAAGGCCATGTTGCAGCCATACGGACTGTAGGGCTCGGTCCATTCGGGCCGTTGCGGGATCTCGGCCGTCTGGACGAGACGCACGGCCTCATCAAAAGCGATCCCCGGTCCTTTGATCCCGTCGGCAACAACGCGACCCGTAAACCCGACAACCTGGCTCTCGTCGCGGAAAACCCGCTGAGCCGAAGCCAGCCAGTTCCTGTCGGCCACAAAATCGTCGTCGAAGAAAACCACGATCTCCGTTCCGCGATCAAGTTGGTCCAAACCTGTATTTCGCTGCGCTGCAAGCCCGGCAGGACCGGTTACCACCGTCACGTCGGGATGCGAAACGAGGTCGCCGGCATCGGCTTCATCGACGCAGGATACGATGACGGCGGAGGGCTTCAGGGTCTGGGTCGCAAGAAAGTGCCTGACTGTGGTCGCAACCACAGGCGGCCTTCCGCGGGTGGCAAATATGACCGCAATGCGCGTCGTCGCCGGCGCCGGCGGCCTATAGGTCGCGACATCTGCGCCAGGTCGCCCGAGCAGATCGAGATACCCTGCCGCCGTGCTGTGCCAGGAAAATTGACGGACCTGCTCCCGTCCCCGGCCGATCAAATCATTGCGTAACGACGCCGAGCGACGAAGAGCGTCGATGTGACGCAGCCATTCTGCCCGGTCAAATGGCGACGCCAGCAGAGCCGCGTCGCCACAGACCTCCGGCATGCTGGCGCAATTTGACGCAATGACTGGGCAGCCTCGCGCCATCGCCTCGACGATCGGAAGTCCAAATCCCTCCGTTAGCGAGGGAAACACCAGGCAGAGGGCACGGTCCAGCAAATAGGCGAGATCATCGTCGGACACGCGGCCGCAGAAGTGCACATTGGGCTGGCCATTCAACGCTTCCGCGGTGAAGATCCCGTCGCCGCCGCCGGCGACGATGACGTCAATGCCCTGTTCGTGAAGAGTGGGGGCGATATCGATCACCAGGGAGATATTCTTGTGGCGGGCGCGCGAGCCGAGAGCCAGCACGAAGGGGCGTTGCGCGTTGCGTGACGCCAGCAGATCCGGCGCCGCCTTCGCCAGGCAAGGGTTCCAACCGAGGGCATGCTCATGCCCGTTCGGCAAGACGGTGATATCTTTTAGCGACACCGGCAAATGACGGGCGATCTGGCGCGCAGCGGCGTGAGAGACCGTCGCTATGCGCGCCGAGCGCCGAGCAAGGACCGGCTGCAGGCTGTGATAAAGGAACCGGAAAGCGTAGCTGTAGCTGCCGGGCGCGGCAAAAATGTTGGCATCGTGAATGCACACGATCTGGTCCTGCACCAAAGCGGGAGCCGTGTTGCACAAGTTGAGCAGCCGGCGACCCCGGCTCAGGCGGGGAAGCTCGAATTGCTCCCAGGCATGACCCGTCGCATATCCGCCCTTGGCGAAGTGCAGCCGCGCGAATTCGACATCTTCCGCGGTCTTCGGCGAGAACACGGTCGTCCCCTCGGCTGATGCAAGTCCATCGAGCGCGGAGACCACTTTGTGAGCGTAGCGCTGCACGCCGGTGACAGGCTGCGTCAGGAAACGACCGTTGATCGCCAACAGAGCGCTCATGGCATGTCTCCGATGGAGCAGCGTTTGCCTGCCAAACGCAAGTCCACACATCGATGACGTTCACAAGCGTCCTGCACCGCCAACTCCTACCAGACCCTCTCGCAAACCCCGCGAAGGAGGCCGCAAGGAAAGGCAGACACAAACACGACCTGACGCATCGCGATCGAGCAATCGGATCGCGTTGCCGGGAGGAGCCTCAGGCATGGGCGGCCGCAACCATGGGCACAAGCGATCGTCAACAACTGCCTCGCGAGCGCAGAACCGCGGGGATCGTCTTCACCATGATCGCCAGATCGCCAAAAAAGCTGCGTTCTCTCACGTAGAGGACGTCGAGTTGCACGCGCTCACTATAGGTCGTGTCGCTGCGCCCGCTTACCTGCCACAATCCCGTAAGGCCCGGACGAACCCTGATGTAGTCGGCAAAATGGGCGCCGTAGAGTTCGGCCTCGCTGCCCACAATGGGGCGAGGACCGACCAGGCTCATCTGCCCCCGCAAGACGTTCACAAGCTGCGGGATTTCATCGATGCTGCTCTTTCGCAGCAAAGCTCCGAATGGCGTGACGCGCGGGTCATCCTTGAGCTTGCGGGTCGCCATCCATTCTTCCTTCTGGCGCGGATTGGCGTCGAGATGTCTGGCCAGTACCTCGTCTGCATTCGGAACCATCGTCCGGAACTTCAGACAGGGGAACGTCGCACCGTTCTTGCCGATGCGCCGATGCGCAACGAAAATGGGACGGCCCTGCAATACCAGCAGCATCGCTGTGAGCATCAGTATCATCGGTGACAGAACGAGCAGGGCGACGACCGCCAGTACCGCATCAATCGCATACTTAAGAGACGCCGAGGCGGCGGAGGACCAAGTCTTGCTCATCGCTTCACTGTTCCGGGAAGCTGCAAGGCGAGCGTGCAGCCGCGTCTCATTGAACCTGTCGAAATCAAGACCGAGATCAATTTCCCTCATCTGCGTACTCCCCACATAATAGATAGGTTTGCTACACGTACAGAGAAATGCCGAACAGGCATGCACAAGGAAGCTAACAAGTATTAAACGGTTTGACAATGCGTTTATTGCGCTGCACACTACATCAATGCGACGTATGAGAGAGACATCACTGTAAAACGCAGCTATTATCTCAACTTGGCGAAAAAAAATATCTCGCGTTTCTATTAAATCATGGAAACTTATGTGATTTTTGCTGCCATACCCGCTACAGTAATATCGATTATGTCCGATCCTGGAGCATTGTGTGCGAGTAGCAATCATACATTACTGGCTGGTCGGCATGCGCGGGGGCGAGAAGGTTCTGGAAGCCCTGTGTGATATTTTTCCGACGGCGGATATCTACACGCATGTCTGCGATCCTGCGGCCATTTCCGAGACCATCAAGGCCCATACGATCCGCACGACGTTCATCCAGACGCTGCCCTATGCCCGCAGGATGTACAAGAGGTATCTGCCTCTCATGCCGATGGCGCTCGAACAGATCGACCTTGGCGCCTACGACCTTGTCATCAGCAGTGAATCCGGACCGGCCAAGGGCGTGATACCAACATCGCCGGCCTTGCACATCTGCTATTGCCACTCACCGATGCGCTACATCTGGAACATGTATAACAGGTACTATGACAGTTCCCGGCTCGTCACACGACTGATGATGCCCCCGATGGCACACTATCTGCGAACCTGGGATGTGGCGACGGCCAACCGAGTGGACGATTTCGTCGCAAACTCGACGACGGTCGCACATCGCATAAAGAGCTACTATCGGCGAGATGCAGCGGTTATCCATCCGCCCGTCGATACAGCCTCCTTTCGCCCGGTCCCGGCGTCCGAGATCGGCGACTACTATCTGATGGCCGGCGAACTCGTCAGCTACAAGAGGCCGGACCTTGCAGTAGAAGCGTTCAATCGACTTAACGCCAAGCTGGTCGTGATCGGCGGCGGCGAGATGCTCAATCAACTCAGGAAGATCGCCGGCCCCACCGTGACGATCATGGGCTCGCAGCCATTCGACGTTCTCAAGCATCACTACGCACACTGCAAGGCACTGGTTTTTCCGGGCGAGGAAGACTTCGGGATTGTTCCTGTCGAGGCAATGGCGAGCGGCCGACCGGTCATCGCCTTCGGGCGCGGCGGAGCAACCGAGACCGTCGTTGCCAACAAGACCGGCGTGTTCTTTCAGACGCAGACCACGGAGGAATTAATAGACGCCGTTGACCGCATGGAGCGTCTGGACTTTAATCCTGCCGATGCGGTTTCGCGAGCCGCTGAGTTTCGCCGTGACGTCTTTGTCGACCGGTTCCGCACTCACGTCGAGCAGGTAACCGGGACGGCGCTAGCCTTGCCCGCGTAACCAACTGGAAAATCGTCGGATGGCGCACTGCAATCCGTGTGATGGGAGAAACAGCATGCGATCCCTTGTCTTGCGTCGGCGCACCTTTGCTATGGGGCATTCCATGGCTTGCCTCTGGCAACATATGAAAGCAGCGCTCGGGGTTGCTATGGCGGCCGTGGCCCTGATGACAGGTCCGTGCCAGGCGATTGCGCAGGATTATATCCTTGGACCCCAGGACACCCTGAAGATTCGGGTCTTCGAGTGGCGGCCGAGCACCGGGACGGCGTTCGAATGGGTTCCATTGACCGGCGACTTTGTCATTTCGGCCGCAGGCAACCTGTCCCTGCCCATCATCGGAATCATACCGGCCGCAGGCAAGACCCTGGAGCAGGTTTCCGATTCCATCGGTGAGCGGCTCCAGAACCAGGTGGGCATGCAGAAGCGTCCCAACGCATCGGTGGAGATTGCCTCCTATCGCCCGATTTTTGTGGCCGGTATGGTGACCAACCCCGGAAAATACAGCTTCAGCCCCGGATTGACCGTCGTCCAGGCGCTCAGCATGGCCGGAGGCATCGGGCCAGTCGATCCGAACCTGATCGGCCTGCAGCGTGACGCCCTGTCCAGCCGCGGTGACCTGCGCGGGCTGGAGGCTGAGCGGCTTGAACTCGTCGCACGACAGGCGCGTGTCGACGCAATTTTGAACAATGCTACGGAAATTCGGTTTCCACCCGATATCCTGGAGCATTCGAGCGAGCCTCGGGTAACCCGGATGATGCAGGACGAGCAGGCGCTTTTCGAGACTCGCGAGAGCTCCATGAATACGGAAATCGAAGCTCTCAACCAGGCCAGGGTGCTGGCGACAAATCAGATCGAGGCACTCAAGGCCAAGGCCGCGTCGCTCGTGAAACAGATTGAACTCGCCAACAAGGATCTCAGCTCCGTCAACAAGCTGGTGACCCAGGGATTGACTGTTTCAGCGCGGCAGCTCGGTGCAAACCAGAATGTCGCCGAACTGGAAAGCCGCAATCTCGATGTGTCACTTGCCATCCTGAAGACGCAGCAGGATGTCGCGAAGGTGGACCAGGATATTGGCGACGTACGCAACCGCTACCGCATCAACGCGCTGACAGAAGCCGCCGAACTGCGCGACCGATTTGCGTCAAACGCCGAGAAGACCGAAACGGCAAAGGATCTCTTGAGAAATTTGCAGATCCGTGCGCCGATGGCAGTCACCGCGTTGGAAGAGGACAAGGAAACCTACAGCTTTTCAACGACGATCAACCGGGTCGTTGGCGGCAGCGTGGAGAGCGTGATAGTCAGCGACAATGATCCGGTCTCTCCCGGCGATGTCATTCGCGTCGAACGGCGCGAGCAAATACCTCCTCCCGCTAGTCGCACGAGCAATTAAACCCGGAAATAGGGTAGCGTTGAACACGCAGCAGGCAGCCGCTCGTCCCGGGCTGTCCTGTGGACGATTTAATTTGGACTTGCCTACATCCTGCAGATGACCGATGATAGACACCTACGGGTCGTGCCGGACAGGAGGTCGAATCAACCTAATGGAGTGGGCAGCTGCTGTTTCTTTCCTGATCGGCGTGGCTTGTGCACTGCGCATGCCGGTTCTTGTTTTCACAATTACTGTTCTCATCGTGATGATTGCCTATGCAATCGCGAGCTACTCGATCGGAAGCACTCTTCTTCAGTCAGTTGCATGGAGTGTGGCATTTGCGGTCGTGCTCGAGGCCGGCTATCTTTTCGGCCACGGCATCCTGTATTGCCTCTACTCGCGGCGCACCGCAGGCGGCCGCCGACGCGTGTGGCAGAAGATTCAATCCAAGTATTCCGCGGATTAGGCCTGCGTCTCAGCAAGTTTTTCTCCGTTCTGTTGATTTTGCGGCACTTCCTGCCGCAGCGTCTCCAACGCAAGCTCTTCGGCCTTTGCCATTCCAAACCGGAAACGGTATCCCGACGCCTGCAGCCGCTCGTTTGAAAACCTCATGCACCAGAGCGGGTTTCTGAAAGGAAGCGATCGAAACCGCAGGGCGTCGTGAAGCCAATCAGCGATCCCAGGCACCGCGACCGTGCGATAGCGCCGGTCGCCGCTTGCGGCGAATGCCTTACGCATGAAATCAGCATGGCGCGGATTGGGCCTGTCGTCCTCCGAAAGATTGTAGACGCTCACGCTCCCGGGATCTCCTTGACCTGTCAGGCCGCGCTGCATGAACCAAATCAGTGCGTCCGAGACATCCTGTACGTAGATATGATGCGCATGTCGGTGGGCCGCCAGCATTCGCTTCACGAGGGGCCAGTCGCGGACGCCGATGATTTGCGAAATATCGACGACAACGGCTGGTCGGAAGACGACATAGCGCACCCTTGCTGCAACCTCTCGAAGCTGAAGCTCACCGGCAAGCTTGGTTCGGCCATACTCCCGGACGTAATCGAGCGCCCAGTATTCCGACGGCACGTCACGATCATGCGTTAGAACATCGGAATCCTCGGCGATGTTCGTCGAACGGCCGCTGCCGTAAACCGAAACCGAACTCGTATAGCAGAAGACCGAAACACCCGCACGTTCGGCAGCCTTTGCGAGTTCCCGCGTCGCTTCGACGTTGACGCGCACCATCCGGTCCTTTTTTCCGAGTTCGGCGGCCAGATGGAGGATGCCGTCGCAGCCGGAAACCAGATCGTCGAAGTCGTTTTCCCGCAAAAAATCGACCATTCGCCAGTCTACGACATCACGATCGGCGTGGATGCCGGCACGCGGCCTCGACGTCGTTGCTCGCACCCGATACCCGCGCTCCAGCAGGTCGGCGACGACCACCTGCCCGATCCGCCCGGTCGCGCCGGTAACAAGAACCGTCTTACTCGACATTTGTCATCACCTTGACTGGAGTTTGCCTCACAGGTCGGACTTTCAAATGATCGGCGAGCCGGACAGCCATCGCAACAATCATCTGGGTCGGATTGCAATGGCCGGCCGTCGGGAACACCGAACTGCCCGAAACGAACAGACCCTCGACGCCGTGAACCTCGCAATCGGCATCGACCACCCCTTTGCCGCGATCGCTCGACATGCGTGTCGTTCCGGTCGGATGCGCCACATCGACAAAGCTCGCCGGGACCTCCGCCTTGTCGCGCACCCAGTCGGCAAGGATCGGCTTTGGCAGACCTATCCTTTGCAATTCGTCAGAAACCAGTTCCGCCATCCGATGCATCGTGCGCGCCTCATCGGGATGGCTGCGCCAATCGACCTTCGGCAATCTCAGACCCAGGCGATCGCGATGCTGCGACAACGTGATGCGGCTGTCGGCGTCCGGAACCTGCTCGCACATGGTGTCCAGCGTCAGCTCACGCAGTTTGCGCGGGAGGCCGTTGCGGGCTCCAAAATAGTCTCTGGCGCCGCGCAATAGGAGCGGGCTGTTCTTCACGAGGCTGATCGCATCCTGTGGCAATGCCGGCTTGCGGGCGGCAAATCGTCTCAATGCATCCCATGGATCATCGGGCGCGAGAACCTCGCCCAGCCAAGCAGAGCAATTGAGCAGCTCTTCGCGTCGCTGAACGTCCGGGCTTAGGCGCAGGCCCGCCCGGAAGAAATGGCTTCTGACGTTGTAGCGACCAAACCGGCGTTGCAGGACCTCCGATCCGGCGAGGTCGAAGAAGGCGGCCGGGCCCCGAAGATGGTCCATCAGGTAGCGGCCGGCCTGGTCGCGATCGTTGCCGAGGCCGGGGTGAGTGCCGGTGCCAGAATTCAGGAGAATGCGCGCATTCTCGATTCCTCCCGCGCAAAGCACGACGGTCGACGCGGCAAGCGTGTGCCGGCGGCCGTCGAGTGTTGCAAATTCAAGGCCTCGAACGCCGGCTTGGGAGTCAACCGTCAGCACCCGCACAACGGTCGCCCCTGTCACCAGCGTGAGGTTCGAGCCGAGACGGCCGGGAAGATGCCGCCCAAAACGCATGTACTCGAAGGGGTAAGTTTCGGTCTTATCCCTGCTGAATTGCCAGAAGAATGGCAGCAGGAGGGACGGATCCACCTCCGCATGGGGAGCTGATCGTCGGGCGATATCCCAGAAACGCTGGTCGCTGAAGCCGCTGCCGACTGCCAAACCCAGATGAACGGCGCTTCGATCCAGATACGGGATCATATCTTCCATGGCAATCGGCCAACCGGAATAGGGAACCCAGTGCCTCTCCTCGAAATCGATTTCGTCAAACCCCGCGCATCGCCCGCCCCAGGTGTGAGAACTGCCTCCCAATATCCGATTGCGAACCGACCATTGGTCCTCAACCCGCGGCCGACCTACGTTCTCGATTTCATTGAGCGTATCAACCTCTGCATTTCTTGCCCAACCGCCGCTTTCAAGCAGGACCACCTGCAGGCCGGTGTTTGACAGCTCTTGTGCAATCGTGCTGCCCGCCGGCCCCGAGCCCACGATACATAAGTCACACCGCAGCAAAGGAAGTACAGTTTCGCCAGAGGCCGACTGTAAATCGATTATCGTCATCGCATTCGCACCTTTATTGTTGCATTTCGCACCGCCATGAATAAGTATTCCGGCGGGGCAACAATATTTCTTCGCACCGAAAGTCGAATGACACCGGATCGAGCAAGGGAGTTTCCTACGAATTTTCTGCAATTTGTTTTCTATACCATACTACGCAAATCTCTCCGTTCAAGAGGACGTAGAAAAATGGAAGTAAAGTCGGGCCCACCAGGACAGAAGGATGCAGCGGTACACCGTCGCAAAATCCTTTACGTCCAACCCGGGACCCATTCCTTTGCGGGAATCGAGCACGTCGTCGACACGATCTGCAGCAAACTCACGGAGAAATATTCAGCCGATTTCGAAATCGACGTTCTCTACACCACGACCCACAGCAACAGGCCTTCCGCGCAGAACTATCGCTCGATCGACCGGCGTCCGCGCAGCCGTATCGAGCTGATGCGGACCTTTCGGGAGGTCATCAGCAGCAAGGACTATGACCTCGTCGTCGTTCCCCAGATCGAACCGGCTGTGATCGCTATGGCTTCATGCATCGGCATCCGGAGAAACTTTGTGGTGCATCTGCACGGCAACCCGTGGCGTGAGCAGAGCCATCTGAAGGCAAGGATTCTGTTCTTTCTGATGAAAGCTTATTTCCTGAGGCGCGCTTCCTGCGTATTCGGAACATCTCCGAGGCAGCTCGAGTCCTTCAAGACGATGTTCGGCAGCTACACGCCGCAGTATTGGGTTCCAAATCCGGTCAGACGATTTGATGGCATAGACATCCAAAAAGGCGGCGAGGAGGATGAGTGCGTAACGTTTGTCAACGTTGGCCGCTTTTCATACCAAAAAGGTCAGGACATCCTGCTTCAGGCCTTTTCCAATCTTTCGAAGCTTCGCAGGAACGTCCGGCTGAAAATTGTCGGCCATGGCAATGGCGAGGCGAAGCTTCGAAGTGAGATTAGCCGTCTCGGCCTTGGGGCGAGTGTCACGATCGAGCACTATCCCGACAATCCGCAACCGGCACTCTCGGCCAGCGATGTCTATGTTTCGACCTCGCGTTGGGAAGGGTGGTCGCTCGCCATATGTGAGGCATTGCGGTTCGGGCTTCCTGTTATCGCGACGGATTGCGAATTTGGCCCGAGCGATATTCTGGTCGACCGGCAGCTGGGACGCCTGGTGGCCGCCGATGGCGGCCAGACCCTCGTCGACGCGATGATTTACTATTGTGACAATCTCCCGGCCGAGAGGCTCAATGCGCGCTTTCGGAAAGACTTTATCGATCGATATAGCGCCGAGAACGTCGTCGACATTCATGCCGACGCCTTGCGCGTCGCCGCGGGATAAGTCTTTTCGCACTGACAGGAGACTTCGATGAACAAGGCAGTCCTTTCACGACGGTGCTTCATCGAGGCGTCCGCCGGCGTTCTCGGGCTTGGCTTCGCGCTGATACCTGAACCTTCCGCGTACGCGTCGACAGACGATCCGACCGTCGGTCGCAAGCTCGTCTTTGAAGACGATTTCGATAGGATTGAGTGGTCCATTTGGAACGCTGGTCCGAAGCCGACGTCAGCGGAACCCGGCTTCTATGGAGCATCGGCATTCGCCCGACGCACAGGCGAAGAGGGGTTCAATCCATACGATATCGTCGACGATGATCGAACGACCAACGGCAAGTCGCTGCAGATCTCCGCCAAGTACATTGGCAGGACGATGGCGGTTCCCAACTATTATGGAAATACGCACAGCGACTACCAGTGGATCTCGGGCAGCCTTCAAACGGCCAGAAGGGACGGCATCGTTACCAAGGGTTGGCGGCAGGGATACTTCGAAGCACGCATGCTTTTTCCCAAGCACCCGCTCAGCTGGCCGGCATTCTGGATGTTGAATGGCCGCAGCATTCTTAACCCGAGTACCAGCATAGAACTCGACGTCGTTGAACACAAGGGCTGGGAACCGACCGTCTATGGCGCCTATCTGCATGAGTGGGGTCAGCCTGGGGAGCACCATGAGGGGACCGGTGTGTCCACGACGCTCGACATGACGCAGGGCTATTGCCGCTATGGCATCCTCGTCGATGAAACGCGGTGCGTGCCATATTTCGAAAGAAAACCCGTGATCGACACGCGGACCGGCTTGCCGGCGAATTGGCCGATCAATCGTTCTGCCGACCTCGATCTGGACGCCGACGTGTTCTGGCCGCTGTTGACGCTTGCACTACACAATGACGTTCCCCAGAAGCGAAACCCGGACGAATTGCTCACGCAGATGCGCGTCGATTATTTTCAGGTCTATCAGTAGCGGCCCGAGGGTCCACGGCTGATGTCGCCGTCGGGGGAGCCGAGCGCCTCCGTGATCGGGCGCGGTCCCATGTTCCCTGCAGCTGATAAAGGCGACGTGGGCACCTCGTCCAGTGATGGCTTGCTGCTCGCAAGGCCTGCAAGGATGAAAAACAGCAACCCGAGGTCGATCGTCGCTCCCGACGCGACTGCCCCGACGAGAAGACACAAACAGCCGTTGCGGGCAGCTAGACGGACATCGGACTCGAAGGTCCGCCGTGCGTCGTGTGAAGGCCACAACGCCGACAGGGCAAACAGCGAGAAAAAGATCGCGCCGGGAACCCCGACATTCGACAAGACGGCCACCGGAAAACTCGACGTACGCGCCGTTCCCAATCCGACGCCAAGACCCCATGAATCCCAGAAATTCTGCAGGCCGTACGTGTTCCAGGACCCCCTCTCCAATCCTGAATCCGACGTCGCTTTGCTCAGGACGAGTAGATCGACATACTCGTGGACCAGATTGTAGAGACTTTGTTGGATGATCACGACAAGCACGCAGACGACGACAAACGGCGGAGCGAGCAGCGCCACGGCAGCGCTGTGGCGGCTGCCTCGCGTGACACCGCTCCGCACCAATGCTGTCATGTACAAGATGGCAAGGCAAACGGGTGCCGCCACCAGCCCCGTCGACGACGTCGACAGAACGATCAGAAGCAGCGAGGCCAGGGCAAGCGGGCCCGTCCATCCGCTCTTGCGTGCGCAAAGCCACATCGTGCCGGTGAATCCGAGAGCGCCGAGTGTCGTGCCTGCAAAGGCTGAGGTCTCCGGCCAGGAACCGACTATACGCTTCATCCCGTAGACGGTCTCGTTTTCATGAAATGCGTACGAGGCGTTTCGCATAAACTGGAGGAGGTCCTGTGTGCCTGTCGCACTTGTCGCCAGGTCAAGCATCGCGAAGAAGACATTGAAGCCCGCATACGCGATGAGACCGTTCACAACAGCCATGAAGCCGGTTCGCGTTGAGCCCAAGGCCAGGATCGTCAGGAAGCAGACGACATCGGCGGCGATATAGATCGTCTGTGTCAGATTGCTTGAAACGGGCCCCAGGGGGACGGTTCCGCCACTCGAAGGATACTCAGATACGCCCAACGGGATGATCATGCTCTCGCCGGCAAAGAACCGAGGCAGGAAATAGGCCGATGCCGCTCCATAGACTGCGAGAAGGGCAAGCCAGAAACCCGCCTGCCCGAAATGCAGCATCTTCAGCGCTACCGGCCAGCGCGTCCCGTTGCCGAAAGTGGCAATCGCAAGAAAGAGGAGAAAGAGATGGGCTGGCTGCACATTCGCGGCGCCAGCGAGAATTGCCGCCGCCGACCCGAACAATGTCATCACCACGAAGACGGTGGCCGTCGAGGCATAGCCTGACGCCAGACTATACAGCCCCAACAATACCGTAAATATTCCTATCGGCTCAATACTCATCGTCTTTAGACCCGAAGAATTCGAATAGAACCGTCTCCGCTGCCTCGCACGATATGATCATTGGTTTTATTTGGAAAGCTCATAAATCATATCGGCACGATCGTAAATATAAAATCATCAAAATAGCATATTGCTTTGCTCGATAAGTAGATTTCTTGGTAACGATTCACCACTTTGACGACATATACTATAGCCGCTCTCGATTTTTGCCACCATATTTTCCTTCACTCGGACAATTCCTGCGAGTGACACTGGGCAGTGACCACGGCATCGCACCGTCCGGATTGAACGGTGACGACATTGCATGTGAACCGTGTTATCGTTTTATCCCAACAGAGAGGGAACATCCGGAGCGCTGTCCGTTGGTGCCTTTTCCCCGGCGCCAATTTGGGTGCGCTCAGGACGATCCCCAGATCGGTCAGTTTGGCGCCGTGCACTGGTCAAATCGGATCTGCGCAAAAGCCGCCTAAATCAACCAGTTCTCGCCTCCAAGACGCGACGATGTAGGCCGAGATCATGAAGTTTTCGAAGTGACCAGGCGCCACCGCCGCTAACCCGAGACAAAAGCCATGACGGGGTTCGAGCATACCGCGCTAACCCGGTTGGACACGTTCTTCAGCCCGGCCGCCGCCGCACATCCTGGCCTCTCCGGCTTCAGCCTTTTAAGCGAAGCGCGAGAGGCCTTCATCACGCGCTTGGCGCTGGCCGACCTTGCCGAGCGATATCTCGACTTGCAGTACTATGTGTGGGACGGCGACACGACTGGCCGGATCATTGTCGACCACGTGATGAGGGCGGCTGATCGTGGGGTCCGGGTGCGGCTCCTCGTCGACGATCCCTATTACAAGGCCAGTGATCAGGTCAAAGCTGCCCTCGACGCCCACTCCAATGTCGAAATTCGTCTGTTCAACCCGACCAAAAGTCGGAGGTGGTCCAGGCTGGACTTCCTTACTGACTTCCGACGGGTCAATCGCCGCATGCACAACAAGCTGATGGTCGCAGACAATTCGGCGGCGATCGTCGGGGGCCGCAATATCGGCGACGATTACTATGGGGTGAACACCGTCGCCAATTTTCGCGACCTGGATGTACTGGCGGTCGGACCCGTTGTGGGCGATCTGTCCGGGGTTTTCGACCGATACTGGAACAGCGCCTCGACTGTTCCAATCGCAACAATCGTGGGGCGCACCTACGACGCCACCGATCTCGATGCCATCCTGACCCGCTTGCGCCAAGAGATTGCCGCAGCCGACTACCCCTATCCGATCAACCAGGATCTCGACGAGCTGGCGGCCCGGAGCGCCGAGCTGCGCGACAGTCTGGTGTGGGCGCCAGGCCGGATCATCGCAGACGACCCGGAAGCAATCGCCCGCGGTAAGGCTGCCGACGACGTGGTCGCCTTCATTCGCGGACGGGTCTCCGAGTTGAAGGAGGAGCTGCTCGCCGAGGCGCCTTATTTCGTGCTGCCCGCCGGGGCGCAGGCGATCGTCAAGGCGCTGCACGAACGTCATGTTCGCGTACGGGTGCTAACCAATTCGCTCGCTTCTAACAACCAGCTCGCCGCGCATTCTGTCTATGCCAAAACCCGCAGGCGCCTGCTCGAGAACGGCCTGGAGCTCTACGAGCTGCGCTCGGACACCGACGCCTTCCGGACAGGTTGGTCGCTCGGTTCCGCGCGGTCGCGGGCAGCCTTGCACACCAAGGCCATGGTCTTCGACAGCAAGGCCGTGTTTATCGGCAGCTTCAACCTCGACCCGCGATCAGCCGTAATCAACACGGAAGCCGGCCTGTACATCGAGAGCCCGGAGCTTGCCTCGAGGCTAACGGCCTATATGGCGACCGGCGTCGCGCCCGCCAACAGCTACCGCGTCTTCCTCGATCCGAATGGCGGGATCGTCTGGAAAACGGTGCGGGACGGCGAGATCGTCAGCTACGGGGATGAGCCCGAAACGGGATTCCGCCGGCGGCTTGTCGCCGACCTCGTGAAACTCCTGCCGATCGACTCGCAAGTTTGACACCTCCCACCGTTCCGTAACCAGCGGTTTACTGTAGTTGGAGAGAGATCGCTCGCGACGGATTCGAAGGTGCCCTTGTTCACAGATACATAAGGGTTTGGTCACACCTTGGCACCGCGGGACGGCGAGGGACCTATGCAGCAGGCAGCAGTTGAAGCGGACGACAAAGCACCGGCACTTCCGGAGGCAGACGACCTGACTTCGCGACTGCGTCGGGCGGGGGACCTCCTGCGGTCCCATGAGCCGGGCCTCGCCGATCGCTACGATTGGCTGGAGGCCATGATCAACCATGTGCCGGATTACATCTACGCAAAGGATCTCGACGGTCGGTTTCTGTTCGCCAACGCTGCGGTTGTCTCGAACAACGGACTGGACAGCGTTCAGGAACTCATCGGCCTGACCGACTTCGACCTCCATCCGTCCAAGGCGGCCGAGGAGATAGCTGCCATCGAACGCCGCGTTATGGATAGCGGCGAACCGGACCTTGGCGTCGAGGAGCTCAGTCTGAAAGGCAATCGCTGGCTCATGATGTCGCGCGTTCCGCTCAAGGACAAGACGGGCAAGGTCATGGGCGTGGTGGGCGCATCGCGGGATATCTCCGCACGAAAGCGGGCAGAACTCCTGATGAAGGCGCAGGCGCGGCTCCTGCAAACGCTGGCGCGGGGCGCAAATCTCAGCCCATTTCTGAAGGAGGTTGCCGACCTCCTCGAAGAGGTCATCCAGGGCGCCGCCGCCGCCATCCTGCTGCACCGCCGGGGCGGCGAGGCGCTACATCTCGCGGCAGCATCGCCCACCACACGCGCAGCGTCCGTTTTGCCATCGGACATCGTCGGCATCCCCGCATTGTGGCGCTGCTTCGCAATTCCATCCGGCGAAGGTGAGCAGCACGGGTTGTTGGCGATCCACGGATCGCTCGGTCAGGACGCAAGTCTTTCCGAATTCCTTGTGGGAGTGGCACAGACGATTGGCATCGCAATCGACCGCCACCACGACGCCGAACGGATCGCCTTCCTGGCCGAGCACGATGCGCTGACCGGGCTGCCGAACCGAACGCTGCTTGACCGGAAGCTTGCCGGCATCCTGGAGCTCGCGATCGAATCTGCAAGCGAGGTTGCGGTCGTCTTCCTGGACCTCGATAACTTCAAGCTCGTCAACGACAGCTTGGGACACGCGGTCGGCGACACGCTCCTCCAGGTCGTCGCCAACCGGATCTCCGAGGCGGTCGGACAGGGCGGTCTTGTTTCCCGCGTCGGCGGCGATGAATTCATCATCGCCTTGCAGCAGACCGACGAGGATTTCCTTCCACGACTGACGCGCATCCGCAACGCCATCGGGCAACCGCTCACACTGGCCGGAATGGCGATGCAGCTTACCTGCAGCATGGGCATGGCGCGCTTCCTCGCACACGGGAAAACCGCCGCCGAATTGTTCGTTAATGCGGATATGGCGATGTACTGCGTCAAGGAGAGCGGACGCAACGGAATCAGGACTTTCGAGCCCGCCATGGCCGAGAACGCCCGGCTGAAGCTTGGCAGAACCGAGGAGCTGCGAAGGGCGGTGGAGCTGGACGAGTTCGTCCTGCACTTCCAGCCCCAGAAGGACATGCAAACGGGCGAGGTTATCGGTTTGGAGGCGCTGGTGCGCTGGAACCATCCCACGGACGGGCTGCTGTTCCCCGCAGACTTCATCCCGCTCGCAGAAGAGTCGGGTCTCATCGTTCCGATCGGCGACGCTGTCTTGCGAAAGGCGTGCCAACAGGCGGAGGAATGGCAGGCGATGGGCCTTCCTGCTGTGACGATCGGCGTCAACATGTCGGCGCGGCAGTTCCAGGAATCGGGCATGACGCGGCAGGTAGCCGCCGCTCTCGCCGAAAGCGGGCTCGAACCCAGGTGGCTTGAGATCGAAGTCACCGAAAGCCTTCTGATGCGGGACGTCCATGGCGCAGTCGCGAAAATGAACGAGCTGAACGATCTCGGCGTGAGCCTTGCCATCGACGATTTCGGAACGGGCTACTCGAACCTGAGCACGCTCAAGAGCTTTCCGCTGTCGCGACTGAAGATCGACCGTTCCTTTATCACGGATATTCCAGGCGATGCCGACGACATGGCAATCACCTCGGCGATCATTTCCCTGGCACGCACGCTGGAACTCGATGTGATCGCAGAGGGCGTCGAGACGGAGGAACAGGCGCATTTCCTGTCGGTCGCCGGCTGTTTCGCAGTCCAGGGATACCTGTTCAGCAGACCTGTGCCGGCGGGGCAGATACCCCTCTTGATGCAGGGACGAGCCACAAAGGTCGACTGATCTCGCCGGGCAGAAAAACTCATTTGGAGAAGGAAGTCCCGGAGCCTTCAGAATGACGATATGACCACTGCTGGCGAACTCTCAGGCGACGACAGGATAGTGTAGGCGATGCGCCTCCCGCTCCAGCTCTGCCAGAGGCTCGTAGTCGGCGTCAGTGAGCGCCGCAAAACCCCGGAGGGACAAGGTGTCACGCACCGCCTCAAGTCGCGGCTCGGCAATCGCCTTGTCAAGCGCCCGCCGCAGCGCGGCGACCTCGTCGTCAGACGCGCTTCCCCGTGTGATGAAAGGCAGTCCGGGGCCTTTCGCGGTTTCGGCAAGCACGCGAACGCCCGAGAGCCGCGCGGGGTCGAAGCGCAGCGTGTTGCCATAGGTGACGCAGTCGATCGCTGCAACATCGGCCACGCCGGTCGACACCGCATCGATGCTGCCTCCGTGACCGCCGGTTTCGACCACCGAGGAAAAGAAGCGGGCGCCTCCGGCAATTGGTGCAATCTTCGCGCGGAAAAGGTTGGCCCCGGAGTTGCTGCCCGGCTCGTTGATGGCTGCCTTCACCCCGCGCAAATCATCCAACGATCGGGCTTGCGACACCTTGCGCACGATGATGAAGCTGCATTTGTCCGGCCCGTCGCAGCCTGGGTGCGAATAGACAGGCGTTGCAACCAGCCGAACCTTGGTTCGCAGATGCTTCACATAGGGATAGCCGCAGGTCTGGGCGAGCAGAAGATCCGGATCCGTCCAGGCAGCGTCGTAGCGCAGGTCTTCGTCCAAAGCTTCTGGAACGTCGACAAGCCCCTCTTCCCGCAAGACGTCGCGCAAGAAGTCCCAAAGCGAGATCGTCGCAGCCGCGAGCGGGGGCGGACTGACGTACATGGCAAGGCTCGCGAGACGCATCTAAGACTCTTTCATGTGGCAGAACAGGGGCTACAGCGACAACAACGGGCGAGTGCAGCGACGCCGGCGGATCCTCAGTGGTGGGGATGGGTTGGATTGTCGTGCGGCTTCAACAGGAAGCGGCGGGCAATGTCCCAATACCCATCATAGACCAATCCCCCATTCGAACGCACCAGCGTCTCGCGTTGTTGGCGGTAGACCGATGGCAGGCGATACCAGGATATGCCGGGCTTGCGATGATGGAGGACGTGCAGGTTGTTGTAGAGAAAAAGCAGGCCGAAGAGCGGGCTGTTTTCAACGATCGCCGTGCGTTCCTCATGGCTCTCGGCGTATCTATGTTCGGCAAAGGACCGTAAGCGCGTCATTGCCGCACCGACATAGACAAAACCGAAGAGGTAGAGCCAGAGCGGCATACCGCAGATGATCGTGACCCAAGCAAGAACGGCCAGAACGCAGGCGCCGTGCAAGGCCCATATCCGCCGCCGCCGCGGCTCGTTCGACGCGAGCATTCGGCGCTCCTGCGCCAGAAAGCTGAAAATCATCACCGCGGGACCGATGATGAGGCGGCCAAGCAGCGTCGAATTCCATCGCGCCAGAAGGCGACCGAAACCGCCGAGCCGTTCCCAGGCAGCCTTGGTGAAGTACGAGGATTCCGGATCCTCGATCGGATCCGTGAGGAATTCGTCACGATGATGTTCAAGATGGCTTGTCTTGTAGATCTGATAGGGCAACCAGAGCGACAGCGGAATGGATCCGAAGGCGTCGTTGATGCGCCGATTGCCGGTCGGGTGATTGTGCATCACTTCGTGCTGGAGAGATCCATGCCACGCGATCAGCCACCCGCCCAGAATGCAAAGGACGAACAGTGGCAATGATTGCCACCACCAGGTAAGAGCCAGGAATCCGCCATGGATGACCAGGGCAAGAATAACGGTTGGCCATTCTGTCGGGCGTGCCGGCACAACGGTCAAGGCGACCTGCGAAGTCTTGTCGAGCATGCGTTTGATTTCCTCATCAACGACGGGAATCTAGCAGAGCGCCCACAAAACAGGAGACAATCCTTATCTAATTTGTGGATTTAAACAGGAAAATTGGCCTACGCCGGCGGTCGCCATGGCAGGGGCAGGCGACGCCTCAGAGGCGTACAGGGCGCGTCAGCCTTATCCTGCCGCATCGGCCACAAAGGCCAAAACCCTGTTTTTGTCCCAGGACATCCCCTCTGCGGCAAGCTCCCCATACCGCGCGCCGCCGAGCTGCGATCTTGCCGACGCAATCGCATTGTCGAATTCTGCCTGATCCGCCGGCTCGAAGGAAACACCGACTTCGCGCAGCATCGATGTCGCGGCTCCGAACAATCTTGCCGCATCTTCAGCGTTCGACTTTTTCAACGCCAGTTCGCCTGCGAGCGCAACATAGAGGTTGATCATCATCGTGTAGTCATATTCGTTCGCCAACCGGATTGCCTCCCGCAGGTATGTCTGCGCGGTTTCAAGGTCGTCGCTGCGAAGCGAAACGTGGCACATGTTCAGAAGCAATGCGCCCATCCAATACTGGTCGTCGCATTGCCGCATCAGAACCAGCGCCTCCCTATAGCATTGCGCTGCCGCCTCCATATCGCCGCCACCGCGAGCGCCCTCACCCAGGGCGATCAAAGCAATACCGGCAGAATGCGGGTCGTTCTGCTCGCGGCACAACTCCAGGGCTGTGATGACCAGGTTCGGTCCTTCGTCCCCTTCTATCGTCGCTGCGGTTGTCGCACCCAAGGTAATCATCGTCGCCGCCACCTCCCGGCCGCAACCCAATGCCTTGAAAATGTCGTGCGCAGCCTTGAAATGCGGCAGTCCCCCGGCGTAGTCGCCGGAAATCAGTTTCAGCCATCCAGTGACGTCGTTCAGCACGGCGACCTCTCGGGTTGCCTTGACCTCCGAGGCGATCGTCAATGCTCGGTCCGTCCACAGCAGCCCCTCGGTGAATTGCGCCCTGGGGATCAGGTACCATAGCAACGCTTGCAAATAGCGACTGATGCGGTCGAAGTCCGCTTGCTCCATGCTCCAGCCTAGCGCCGCCCTGACGTTATCCATTTCGGTCTGCAGTTCACTGACCTGCCGCCGCTGACCGGATCCCACCAATCCCGGAGACAGGTTCTCCACCAACTGCAAATAGTAGTCGGCATGGAGGGCCTTGCATGCATGGGCATCTCCGGAAGCCTCAAGCTTGGCCATGCTGAACTGACGGATTGTCTCAAGCATCGTAAATCTGGAGCTTCCGCCTGCGGTATTTGTCATGAGCAGGCTCTTCTCGCAGAGCGACATCAGAATTTCGACCAACGGCACCCCAGACGGCATCCGCGCGCCACACAGGCATTCGATTGCCGACAGATTGAAACCACCCCTGAAGACCGACATTCTCGCGAGGCAATCCTGCTCTTCTGAATTCAGCAGCCGATAGCTCCAGGAGATAGCTTCATCCAATGTGGAATATCTGAGGTCAGTGCCGTAGCGGGCCTTTCCAATCATCGACAGGCTCTCCTCGAGCCGATCTGACAGCTCCGGCAGGCTCAGTATTCGCAGCCTGGAAGCAGCCAGTTCAATTGCCAGAGGCAGCCCGTCCAGCCGCCTGCAGATGTTGGTGACCAGGGCGGTCGTTCGTTCGTCGAGAACAAAATCGCGGGTAACTATTCTCGCTCTGTCCGCGAACAATCGCACGGAATCACACTGGACAGCCTCCAGTGGCGATTCTGGCAGATCAAGGGGCCCAACGGAGTAGACAACCTCTTCGGGTAGTCGAAGCGGCTCGCGCGTGGTGACCAGCAGAGCCAGTTTGGGACAGCGCTCCTGCAACATCTGTACATCGAGCGCCGCCTCGATGAGGTGCTCGAAGTTGTCGACGACAAGCAGAAGCTGCCGCGTGGCCATGAAATGCGTCAGTCCTTCCAGAACCGTACGTCCCCTGTATTCCGGCACGCCGAGTGTCTGCGCGATTACCGGAAGGACGAGATTTGGTTTGGCAACCGCGCCGAGGGCCACGAGGAAGACACCGTCACCGTAGAAGGGAACCAGCGCTCGCGCCGCCTCGATTGCCAGCCGCGTCTTGCCGGCGCCGCCAGGCCCTGCCAGCGTTACCAGCCGTTTATTATCGCGCATCAACAGTTCCGAGATCGCGGACAAGTCACTCTGTCGGCCCACGAAGGCGTTGGTCGCCTTCGGCAGATTGGTGGGGTGGTTGTCTATCGATTTTATCGGTGGAAAATCTCGATCGAGACCTGACACGCGGACTTCGTAGAGGTGCTCCGGAAACGAAAGATCCTTCAGCCGATGACTGCCCAGGAAACGAAAGTTCGTGCCGGCGTCAACTTTGTCCTTGTCCAGCTCTGCCATCGTTGCGCTGGAGATCAGGATCTGGCCTCCATTGGCGGCTTCCGAGATGCGGGCAGCGCGATGCACGTCTATGCCAACATATCCGATGCCTGCATCGGCAACCGGATACACCTCGCCCGTATGCAGGCCAATCCTGACCTTCAGGACGATGTCATCCGGCCATTTTTCCTGGGCGAGCGACCGCTGAACGGCAACAGCGGCGCGAAAGGCGTCTCCGGCTTTGTCGAAGGAGGCGAAGAGTGCGTCGGAATGCGCGACGACCACGGCTCCTCCGTTGGCCAGCGTTTCTTGCCGGAGAATCTCAAAGTGACGGTCCACAACCGCGAAGAATACATCCGTATGATTTTGCACAAGCAAGGTCGACCCCTCTATGTCCGTGAACATAAGGGTGGCCCACTGGGGCGCGGAATGGTCAAATCTGCGAGGCAGAGCTCCCATTTTCTTCGATCATGCTGTTGGTTGCGGCCGACGTGCCGCCTATAACATCCGCGGAAGGATGACTGTTTGAATAGGCCAGGTGAATTTCGTGAGCTTTTTCTTGATATCGATCAGGGCCTGAACCTCTTCCTTGGTCAGGTCTTCGACTTGTTTCTTTTGCTCGTCCGTCAGCCCTGCGCCGTCATCGAATATCTGCGCGTCTTTGAGCAAGTCATAGTTGGATTTTGCCATTGTCGCCTCTCCTTGCGAGCAAGAAAGAATAACTGCAGCGAAGTCACTATACGGTGCTGTCACGTTATTTGAAAGAGCCCGGATTGAGAAGGGAGCGCCAATTTAAAGCCAGGAGAACAGCGGTCGCGAAGCGGATGAATACTGATGTGAGCCAAGAAGAGCGGGAACCGCTCTCAGTGGAGCCCAAACTCACGAAGCAGCTCTTGCCGATACCGCACGAAGCGTTCTTCGCTTCTGTCGCGAGGCCGAGGAAGGTCGATGTCGATCGTGCGCATCCTGT
Organism: Rhizobium sp. Root1203; assembly: GCF_001424945.1. Taxonomy (GTDB): domain Bacteria; phylum Pseudomonadota; class Alphaproteobacteria; order Rhizobiales; family Rhizobiaceae; genus Rhizobium. The sequence continues at coordinate 71,151 of NZ_LMCW01000056.1, read as the reverse complement.
CCGTCCGGCTCACCGGCAATATCAATACCCGATCGGCAAGATAGATCGCTTCCTCGAGGTCATGCGTAACGACAACCATCGTCACGTTCTCCTCGTGCCAGATACGGGTCAGCTCCTCCTGCATGGTGATTTTGGTCATGGCATCGAGCGCACCAAACGGTTCGTCCAGCAGCAGGATCTCCGGTTGGATTGTCAGCGCCCGGGCAATTCCGACCCGCTGAGCCATCCCCCCGGAGAGTTGCTTCGGATAGGCGTCGGTAAAGTCCTTGAGACCAACGAGCGCAACGTATCGCGCGGCTCTCTCCTGGGCCTTTTTGCGCGCGATACCGCGAACCTCCAGTCCGAAGGCGACATTTTCCAGAACACTCAGCCAGGGGAGAAGCCGTGGCTCCTGAAAGATGACCGCCCTCTCCGGCCCCACACCGGCGATTGGGCGACCGTCGACCAAGACGCTCCCGCGGTCCGCCGCCTCCAGGCCGGCGAGAACCCGAAGGAGGGTCGTCTTCCCCGAACCGCTAGCCCCAACGATCGCCAGGCATTCGCCTGAGCGGACGTCGAAATTGACGCCCCGCAGGACATCGACGGATCGACCGTTGATACTGAAGGACTTAGAGAGATCGCGGATCGATACCCCGCCTTGCGCACCGATGGTGTTCGTCTCACTCATTGTCATGCTCAATTCACTTTGGCTGAGGCTTGGAAAAGGATATCGGCCGGCTTCAGTTTGTCTTTCGGAAGACTTCCTTCCCGCTCGAGCACGCCGATCCAGAATCCCAGGTCGTTTTCATTGGATACGGCGCCAGGGCGCAAGCCGAAGCCTTTCCAGAATTGGGCGAGTTCTGGGTTCTCGCCGCGTTTCTCAAGGATGCCTGCAAGAACCTTGCGCGCGTCATCGGGATGTTCGCGTGACCAGTCAGCCGCTCGCGCTGCCTGCTTCACGAAGTTGGCGGCGGCATCGGGGTGGCTGTTGACGAAATCTCGTCGAACGACCGTATAGCCGCCGGCGATATCGCCCAGCACGTCCGTGTCGTTGAAGACCGGCTTGACGCCGCCGTTTTTGACCAGCATGCCTTCGAAGGTGGCCTGCCAATAGCCCAGAGCCGCGATATCGACCTGCCCCGATCGCAATGTCGGCTCCAGTTGCGGGCCGGGTACGACCACCAGGTTGGCAGCATTCTGAGGGAGGCCGGCCTTATGCAAGGCCTCACGGATCGCGTAGTCAAGGTGCGCGCCGAGGGTGTTGACGGCGATCGTCTTGCCTTGAATATCGGCAACAGAGTGAATGGGGCTGCCGTCAAGGACATAGAACGTGCTCTTGACCTCGTCGTTGATGCCATTTGATGGGTAGGCGGCCACGAAGTCATTGCCGCCGGCAATTGAATTGATGACAGCAGCGGTTGCGGCAGATCCGATATCGACGCTTCCGGACGCCAAAGCGAAGAGGGATTCTGGTCCCCCGGCTGCGTAGCCGACATCTTCGAGCTTGATACCGAAATCCTTGTAATAGCCGAGTTCGTCGGCAAGCTCGTGTGGGCTGATGCTGCCTCGGCTTGCAAGGTAGCGCAGTGTCACAGGTTCTTGGGCAAGTGCAGGACCTGCAACTGCAGTCAAGGAGGCCCCGATAAGCAACGCTGCGGCTGCGCGAAGGTGGAAAGAAGATGCCATGGGATGGTTCCTTTGCAATGGGTCGTTGGAAGGCAGTCAGAGGAATTTCTCATTCCAGCGGCAAAGCCGGCGCTGCAGAAACACCAGGGCGTAGTTGGTTGAGAGGCCAAGCAGTGCCAGGATAGTTATCGCGGCAAACATCAGCGGAATCTGGAAGTTGTACTGCGCATTGAGCACCTGGAATCCCACGCCCTTGTTGGCTCCGATCATCTCCGCGGCAATGAGCAAAAGGAGTGCGGTGGTAGCGCTGAGGCGAAGGCCTACAAAGATCGACGGGACCGCGCCCGGCAGGATGACGCGCTTAAAGATCGTGGGGCCCTTGGCTCCATAGACCCGCGCCATCTCGATCAGCTTCGGATCGACTTCCTTCACGCCGCTGATCGTGTTCAGCAGGAGAGGAAAGAGTGTCGCCCAGAAAATCACGAATACCTTGGAGGCCTCGCCGAGTCCGAGAAACAGGATGAAGACGGGATAGAGGGCCAGTGCCGAAGTCTGTCGGAAGAGTTGAAGAATAGGATCAAGTGCGCGCTCGATGGGGCGAACCTGCCCCATGACGAGCCCCAGCGGTATCGCGACGACCACGGAAGCCACGAAGGCGAGGCCGGCGCGCTGAAGGCTTATGGCAATGTCGTCGATGAGCGCACCACCCGCTATACCTTTCCAGAGTGCCACTGCGATCATGTCCAGCGACGGCAGCAGGGATGCGCTGATCCAGCCCGCGCGGCTGGAGATCTGCCAGAGGGCCAGAAAGACAACCAGTGCCCCGTACTGGGCGACGAGCCTTGACGCGGAACTACATATCGCGCGGATCAGCAAACGGGGACTCGCCCAGCGGGTTTCGGCAGTTGTTTGGTGCTCGATTGCAGCCGGACGTTCGACATCCTGAAGAGTCATGTGAGTTGTCTCCCGGTTGATTGGCTACTCGGCTGCGTCGGCGATGACGCGCGCCCGGGTCGTCCAGGTGTTGACCGGACGCGGCAAACCCAGGTTTTCTCTCAGGGTTCGCCCCTCATACCGCGTTCTGAACAGACCGCGCTTTTGCAGTTCCGGGATCACAAGGTCGACGAAGTCGTCCAGAGCGCCGGGAAGCCAAGGCGGAAGGATGTTAAATCCGTCGGCGGCCTCGTTTTCGAACCAGGATTGAAGCTGATCGGCGATCTGTTCGGCGCTGCCAACGATTGTATAGTGTCCGCGAGCTGTCGCGACCCACTGATAGAGTTGGCGAATTGTAAATCCATGCTCGTCGGCGATCTGGCGGATAAGTGTCTGTCGGCTCTTCAGCCCCTCTGTTTCGTCACTGTGAGGCAACGGTCCGTCGAGCGGATAGCCGCTGAGATCCAATGTGCCTCCTGTCAGGCCATTCAACAACGCGACGCCGTCCTCGGGGAGGATAAGGCTGTTGAGGTAATCGTACTTCTCTCGAGCTTCCTGTTCCGTGCGCCCCACGAAGGGCGCGACCCCCGGCATAATGAGGACATGTTCCGGCAACCGTCCTGCCGCCCTGACGCGAGACTTGATATCCCGGTAGAATTCCTGCGCCGACGCAAGGGTCTGATGCGCCGTAAAGATGACTTCAGCCGAGGTCGTGGCGAGCTTTCGTCCATCCTCGGACTGTCCAGCCTGGACGATGACGGGATGCCCCTGAAGCGAACGGGGCGCATTCAAAGGTCCCTTCACGCTGAAATGCTTGCCGCGATAATCAGCATCGTGGAGCTTCGAAGGATCGTAAAATCTGCCGGTTTCCTTGTCCCTGAGAAACGCGTCGTCCTCCCAGCTGTCCCACAAGGCCTTGACGACATCGACGTGTTCCTGGGCTCGGCTGTACCGATCGGCATGAGCTGGTTGCACATCCAGATTGAAATTGCGGGCAGTTTCGTCGCCGGCTGAGGTTACGACGTTCCATCCGGCGCGGCCGTTCGACAACAGGTCGAGAGACGCGAACTTGCGAGCGACGGTGTATGGCTCCTCGTAGGTGGTCGACGACGTTGCAATGAAGCCGATATTTTGTGTCAGCGGTGCAAGAGCAGAGAAAAGCGTGACAGGTTCGAAGCCCGCGATCTTTGCGTTGCCGCCTTCCCGTCCTCCCAACCCGACCGACAAGTTGTCGGCGAGAAAGAAGGCATCAAACAGCCCACGTTCGGCGGTTAGCGCCAGCTGTTTGTGAAACTCGAAGTTCGTTGCTCCATCCGCTGGAGAACCGGGATGTCGCCAGGCAGCGATATGCTGCCCTCCGCCAGGAAGAAATGCGCCAAGTTTGATCGTCCGCGTCATGTGTCTGCTCCCGAATTGCCTGTTGTCTATCAAATCGATAGATTTCAATCCATGGGAGGCAGGGGTTTCCAATTTTAGGCTATATGGTGAAACAAACTATGTGAAATATCGGCCTACGATAGATTGGTGCGGGCTCATTCGATTGGACAGCGCTGAAGACCACACAGAAGGCTGACGGACGAACGTCTGCCGGGACCGCAGTGTGGTCACACATGGCGAAGTTCGTTGAGCGGATGATGTGCGATCCTTCAAGGTGACCAGCTTCGTGCTAGTGCGTTAGGAGCATGTGTCGGTCCCCACCAGCAAGATGTTCGCTAATTGCCCTGCGGATGTCAGTCAATGTGTCGAATACCCTGTTGTCGAGGTCAATAACGTGGAACCGGACAGCGATAAACCTGAGGCGGTTCTCTTCGGGAACGACAATTCCAACCTCTTGCCCATTGAATACAATAGCCTGTCTTTGCATAACAAACTCCGCCCGCACATATGCAGGATCATAATTAGCAAATTGGAATGAACGATTTGCGACGCGCTAGGTTCACGATCCTACGAATCGCAGCTCGAAGTTTCGTCATCGTTCGCGGAAGAAAGAAGTTGGACAAACCTTGCGACCGTTCCCTCTGGCTGATCAAATTGGGACAACCGATGACGTCGACCTCAAATTCATCTCGACCGAAAATAGCCTCGAAAATCGGTCCAAGCAACTGCTTTTTATATATATTTAGCTTCCTATTAAATATGATAATTGCCGCACTGCGAAAAACAAGGCTGCGGCGCTGGCATGACTGTCTGGCCAGCGCGAAATGGTTCACAGATGAGAAGAAAACAGGGTCGGCATGATCTGCATCCCGACCCCAACCTTTGCCGAGCACTCCATAACCGGCCCGCTGCCCTAGACTAGAAAGACAGCAGTGCTCGCTTCGTGCTTCGTTATGACGGTTACAACAACCGTGCTCTTATGTGCGTGACTACTTCTGAATGCAGGTATCAACGGTGTCCTTTGTGCATTCATCGAGACCTGTGAAGACCGGATCCTCTACCGGCTTTCCGGCGATCAGATCCATCATAACAGATGGCGCCTTGTAGCCCATCTCGAAGGGCCTCTGGCCCACAAGCGCTGTGACCAGACCCTCGCGCGCAATCGCCACTTCGTCACCGATCGTGTCGGCGGCGCCGATGACGAAGGTGTTGTTGGCTATCTTGTCTGCCATCGGCTTGAACAGGTCGCGGTAAGGCTGCGGTGCACCGAACAGCGGCCAACCGCCCATGATGCCGAACGCAGCCAGGTCAGGATTGGCCGCAAGGATGTCTGTCATCGCCTGCACGCCCTTGGCACCGTCGTCATTGGTGAACACCGGGCATCCGGCGACTTCCGTCCATCCGCCCTCGCCCTTCAGCTCGGCAATGCCCTTCTGGCCGGTAAGAGTGTCGCGCATCCCTTGAGCGCGGCGCAGAATGTTGTCAGCCCCAGGATTGCCTTCGATTGTACAGATCTTGCCGCCCTTCGGCATAGCTTTTTTGATATACTCGCCGATGCGCGCTCCCATGAGGTAGTTGTCAGTGCCGAGATAAGTCTTGCGCAGCGCCGCGTCCTCGGCCGCAAGATCCGCATCCAGTGTCATCACCGGAACTGTGGGATTGGCCGTCTTCAGGGTCTGGGCGATCAGCTTGGCGTTTGAGGGCGAAATCGCGATCGCCGCGGTGTCGGCCTTGCCCAGCATGTCCTGTACGATCTGCGCTTCACCGGCCTCATCGGAGGTCGATGCAGGACCGGTGTAGAAGCATTCATACTCCGAGTCCGGATTTTCCTTGTTCCATTTCTGGCAACCCTGGTTGATCGCTTCGAAGAATGGATTGTCGAGGCCCTTCACGACGATGACGAGCTGTTTTTTTGCCAGAGCCTGTCCAGCAGTAAGAGCCAAAAGCGCCACGCCCACCAGTAGTATCTTCTTCATTGCTTCCTCCCTTGAAACGGACGGACACGGGCGTGTCCGCCACACATCAACCCGGGTACCAGACGATACGAGGATCATCTTGTGAACGCTCGTAGGTCCAGGCCGAGTCGATAAGCAATTCCAGATCGTAGTCGGGTCGCCAATCCAGCAGGTACTTGGCCTTGCTGTTGTCCATCCAGTTCGAATGGAACCGGCTCGGTATGTCGACTGAATCGAGGCCGCGGGTTCGCGCGAGATAGCCGGCGACTTCGCCATAGTCGACCGGCCTATCCATGCAAATGTTGAAGAGTTCCCGCTTCGCGCGCGGATTGTCGATCGCCGCCAGGATGGCGCTGACCAGATCATCGATGTGCACGAAATTGCGCTTCAGCGGGCGCCCGTCGGCGTCGCGCAGCAGCGGTACGGTGCCGTCTCTGGCATAGGCCTTCGCGTCGGCTTGGGGGACGAGCGTTTTCCAATCGGGACCACCGAACACATCGTCACCGAAAGACAGCGTATGCTTGAAGTCGTCTTTTTCCATGATCCAGGGTGCACGCAGGCAGCACGTGTTGATGTCGTACTGTATGCCGAACTGCTCCAGCATCACCTCTTCCAGCACCTTGGACAGAGCGTAGCTTCCAGGATAGGCGGAGTGCGGCGTATGCTCGGTGATCGGCCCCGCATGGCGATAGAAGAAATGACCGACCCCGGCATCGCCGCCAATGAGGATGAACTGTTGCCCGGTCGTGCTTGCCCGGAACGCCTCCAGCAGCCAGAACAGTCCTTTGACTGTTACGTCCATGACGTCGGCGGGCGTTTCCTTGCACGTGGCAAGGTGTACAACATGGGTAACATCGACGAGGGCTGCGGTCGCGACGGCGCGATCGGCGAGCGAACCCCGCACCACTTCGACCCGGTCTGTCTCATCGAACAGCCGGTTATGACAAAGGGCACGTATGCGCGCATTCGAAAATCGCGGATCGTCAAGCAGCCCAGCAATGAAGTGCCGCCCGACCTTGCCCGTAGCACCGGTGACAAGGGTAAGCATGCTCTCCTCCCAGCAAACAGCTAATATCCGCGCGCTCGGCGCGTCAACGGATATTTATGAGTAGTTGACATCAGGTTGCTCGTACAATTGATTGACGCTGTCACGTAGCTTTGCATAAATGCGACGTATCGCTCTCCGTCGGAGGAAGTCGGGAGAAAGAGCGATCTTGGGAGGTCAGAAGGCTGGTGTCAGTTCTCGAACTCACCAACATCTTCAAACATTTCGGCGCCATCCAGGCGGTCAATGACGTTTCGTTTGCCCTCGAGGCGGGGCAGGTGGTCGGACTGATGGGCGACAACGGCGCCGGCAAGTCGACCTTGGTCAAGATAATCGCTGGCAACTTTCGGCCGAGCCACGGCACCATGCGCATGAACGGTGCTGAACTTGTCCTTCACCGTCCTATTGAAGCCCGTCAGCACGGTATCGAGATCGTTCACCAGGATCTTGCGCTTTGCGACAATCTCACAGCAGCTGCGAACGTATTTCTCGGTCGCGAATTACGCCGCGGCTTCGGCCCTCTGCAGGTGCTAGACTACGGGGCGATGTACCGGCGCGCGGGGGAGATCTTCAAGGAACTGAAATCAGAGACCCGTCCTCGGGGTCTGGTCAAGCAGATGTCGGGCGGCCAGCGGCAGGCGGTGGCGATCGCCCGAACCATGCTGTCTGAGGCAAAGATCGTGCTGATGGACGAGCCGACAGCAGCCATATCGGTGCGGCAGGTAGCGGAAGTTCTCAACCTCATCTGTCACTTGCGCGATCGCGGCATTGCAGTCGTGCTCATCAGCCACCGGATGCCAGATGTGTTTTCTGTTGCAGACCGGGTCATTGTGATGCGGCGAGGCAGAAAAGTCGCGGACAAGCCAATAGCGTCGAGTTCGCCCGAAGAAGTGACGGGGCTCATTACCGGCGCGATCGAACAGGTATGATTGCAGGGCCGATATCGAATGTAAGAGAAGGTCGACAATGACGATTACCCTTGACCAGACGATCAGGCAGAAGCAGCAACGCTGGTTTGCCGCAATCCTTGGCAGTCAAACGTTCTGGGTCCTGTGCTCCGTCATCCTGGCCTGCATTTTCCTCTCTTTTGCCACCGACTCCTTCGCGACGGCGAAAAACCTCTACAACATCACCCGAAACGTTACTTTCGTCGCAATCATTGCGCTCGGGATGACGCTCGTCATCATCACCGGGGGGATCGACCTGTCGGTCGGCTCGGTGCTTTGCCTGTGCAGCATGGTGCTCGCGGTCGTCATGCATGCCGGCTACAGCATAGAAGTCGGCATCGTCGCCTCGGTGAGCACTGCTCTGGTGATCGGGGCGTTCAACGGGGTGTTGATCGCATATCTGGGTTTTCCACCCTTTGTCGTCACGCTCGGCATGCTCTCGATCGCTCGCAGCCTGGCGATGGTGGCCTCCAACAACACGGTCGTCTTCCAGTTCGGGCCGGATCACGACAAATTGCTGGCGCTGGGCGGTGGCGCCTGGTTTTTCGGCATTGCGAACCCGGTGCTCTACATGATCGCCCTGGCGATTGTCACCGGCTTCGTGCTGCGCTGGACCAGATTCGGTCGCTATGTCTTTGCCATCGGCGGCAATGAACACGCTGCGACGCTCACTGGCGTCCCGGTACGAAGGATCAAAGTCGCAGTTTACATGATTTCCGCCCTGTCGGCGGGGATTGCCGGGATCATTCAGACCGGCTGGCTTGGCGCCGTGACCACCAACATCGGGGCCGGAATGGAGCTTCAGGTCATCGCTGCTGCCGTCATCGGCGGTGCCAATCTGGCCGGCGGGGTCGGCACGGCCTTCGGCGCGTTAATCGGAGCGGCATTGATCGAGGTGATCCGCAACAGCCTCGGCCTGCTGGGCATCAATGCCTTCTGGCAAGGCACATTCATCGGCGGCGCTATCGTGCTCGCCGTCCTGTTCGACAGGATCCGCAACTTTCGTCAAAGTGAATAGCAAAGGCGCAGCATCGTCGGCGACCTGCCACCGCAGAAATGCGTCAGCACCGAAGCCGGCAGCACAAAAATGCGTGCTGCGCCAGAGATTCGCCCGGAGGAAAAATCCGCTACGTCTTCATCGGGCGGACCGACTGATAGACGAAGGGTTGTTCCGGCACGCCTCGGAATTGCGAACACGTCATACGATGCTCCCGGATGATCGCCCGTGCCGAGCGATCCGGAGGGCATGCCGGGTACCGCCAAGCCGTCGATATCGGGTTTCTCGCGGAGCATCCGTTACAGCGCCTCCAGCGGAACATGTGCTTCGAGGTATTTCCCCTCAACGACGCCGGTATGAGAGCTCACCATGGCGTCCGGCACGTTATACCTCACCTTGATCGCGGGGAGATCGGTGACGTCCTCGAAGACGACTGAGAAGCCGGCCTTTGCTAGGACATCGGCCCAGGCATGGCAGCATCCGCAATTCGGATCCTTGTAGACGGCGATCCCGCCAGCCGCTTTCGCCGTCCCGCTCACTATGACTGCGGCCCATGTGACTGCGCCGCTTGGAAAAGCTTGCCTGTTCATCTGTTTTCTCCTTCTTCCGATTTGGAGAACGGGCTTTTTGCAGGCCCGTCCTCCTGAACTATTCGGCTGCCTGCACTCCGCGCGGTTGCTTGTCGTTTTCACCAGCTTCGCCTTCCGACGCGGCTGGCAATCGCCATCCCTTGGCCAGTCCGTAGACCGCCGGGAGCATGACCTGTACCGATCCCGGAATGCGTCATGTGCAAAGTTTGAGTTGACCGCCTTCGATGGCGAGGCGACATTCGCACCTGTAGCAAAGCAGGAGGAAAAGCGATGGAAGAACCAGACCGTTGGCGCCATATGGCAAACGCGCCGAAAGACGGTAGTCGGATCCTGGTCACGATCCGCCCGTCCGAACAGGGCTCGGCAGAAGTTGATCTTGCTTACTGGTCGAATGGCGATCAGTTTGGGGGAGAAGGCTGGCGCGCGTCTGATTCCTCGCCCGGGCAGATCATCGAATACGCCGAACCGGAATTAAAGTGTTGGATGCCAATGCCCGCGGCCAACCTCAGTCGCGCCTCGATGCCCTCACCCTGGGAAGGCGACGACAACCAGCATCTCGACGGGTCCGGAATTTAAAACTCGCGCCGAATTACAATGGTTCCGGCTGAGATGAACCCGCCGACTAACAGCTACAGGAACCATGCGGCGGAGATCAATTCCGTCGGCGCTTGCAACTTTTCTCAGCTCTAGCCACCCATGTTCATCGGTGCGGTCATGCAGCCGTTCAGAAAGAGCGAGGCGCAGATCTGCGATCGCTCTAAGATTCGCTCGTCCGAAACACCGGAGAGCTGTCCTAGCATGACGGCACGCTGAGGTTCCATGACCATCATTCCACGCAGCATTCCCGTTGCCATTGCGGGATCATGCAGTGTGATCAAACCGCGTTCGGTTTGCAGCGACAGCCACTTCTCCATAGCCACGCTCGTGCGCGTTATGGCCTGTTCGTAGAAAACCCTTGCGATCTCGGGAAACCGGTCGGATTCGCTTAGCACCAAGCGAGTGATTGCAATTGTGTCGGTGGACAAAGTGAGGCGACCATAGGCGAGCAGGAGCCGTTCCAGTCCCTCGCGCACGCCCATATCTCTCAAACTGTTCTCGTCCAGTCCGAGAAAATATTGGCCGATCTTGGCCGATATGAGTTCGGAAAACAGATCTGCCTTGGCCGGGAAGAGGCGATATAGTGTTTTGGTCGAGATGCCCGCAGTCTGGGCAATCGTGCTGATACTCGCCGACGCATATCCGGCCTTTTTGAACTGGTCGTTTGCCGCTTGGATGATGATGGCTTTCGTATCGTCGTCGCACCGAACCTGTGGACGCCCGCGGCCACGTTTCTCCGCACAAATCTCCTGCATCAAATCAGACACCCCATTTTCTCTTTCCAGCAAAACTAAAGCAGTCTTTGGAAAATAGCAAGTTTCCAAAATATGGCCTGCTGCATTCCGCAGCCGTTTGCGCCGCAATCCAATCCCATGTTTCGATACGTTGACAATAGGAACATGTGAATTTTCCAAAATGTCGTTGACATCGATTACAACGAGCGTATTTTGGAAAACGTTACGTTTCCTAAAACGCATCCGTCGTCGACGAGATGTCCGGAGCAACAAACATGGACGAGAACATCATCAACCTGCCGAAGGCAGATCACAGGCCCGCTGAAACCCTCCCCAAGGAGATCGCGGCGCCGGTCCAACCGCCAGTGCAGGTGCCTACCGGCAGAACGTCGGTTTTCAAGAAGGGACTTATGGCCGCTGCGGCGATAGCGCTCGTCGCAGGCGGCGTTTACTACGGCCATCATTACTGGACAGTCGGCCGGTTCCAGGTGTCGACTGACGACGCCTACATCAAGGCCGACAGCAGCGCCATCGCCCCGAAGGTTTCTGGGTACTTGGCAAAGGTGCTCGTCGGCGACAACCAGCCGGTGAAGGCAGGGCAGGTGCTCGCCACCATCGATGACCGGGACTATGCAACGCTGCTCGATCAGGCCCGCGCCGACGTCGAGGCCGCGAAGGCCACAGTCGACGGAAAACAGGCCGCCCTTGAGACGCAGAAGTCAGTGATCGCAGCGGCACAGGCATCGATCGATATAGACGAGGCCAACGAAGCCTTCGCCGAGCAGAACGACAAGCGCTATTCGCGTCTGGCCGTTAGCGGCTACGCCCCCGTACAATCCGCTCAACAGGCCGCAGCGCAGATCACCGCAAACCGTGCCACGACCGCCCGCGATACCGCTGCCCTCGAGGGCGCAATCAGACACGTCGACATCCTGAAGGCCGAACTTGCACAGGCCAAGGCCATGCTTTCCCGAGATCTTGCTGTCCAGCGGCAGGCTGAACTCAATCTCTCATACGCAAGAATCGTCGCTCCGATCGACGGCGTCGTCGGCAACAGGACGTTGCGCGTCGGCCAGTACGTTCAGGCCGGAACGCAGTTGATGACCGTCGTCCCGACCAGCGCGGCGTACATCGTCGCCAACTTCAAGGAAACGCAGCTCACCGACGTCCACGCCGGACAGCCCGTCGACATCGACGTCGACACGTTCCCTGGCCAGGTTTATCACGGCCGCGTCGAAAGCATCGCCCCAGCAAGCGGTCAGGAATTCGCGCTGCTTCCTCCGGACAATGCGACGGGGAACTTCACCAAGGTGGTGCAGAGGATTCCCGTCCGGATCGTCCTCGACGCCCACAGTGCCGCGTCCGGTGACCTAAGGCCCGGAATGTCCGTACAGCCGAGCATCGATACCAAGGGTTCGAAGGAAGACCGCGATCTCTGATCGCGACGGCCAGGAGGGCCAGGTCATGTCTACAGTTGCTTCGACACCGACAGCGATACTGCCGGCTGCTTCCTCACAAAATGCTGGAACCAAGGAATGGATCGCGGTTCTCGCCGGGATGATCGGCGCGTTCATGGCAATCTTGAATATCCAGATCACCAACGCTTCGCTCCTGGAGATCGAGGGCGGTATCGGGACAGGCGTCGACAACGGCGCCTGGATCTCGACCTCCTACCTGATCGGCGAAATCATCGTCATCCCGCTGACTGCATACTTCAGCAACGTCTTTTCGTTCCGGAAATACATCATCGTCAACACGATCCTCTTCCCGCTATTTTCGATGGCCTGTGCGTTCGCACACGATCTCAACACGATGATCGTGTTGCGTGGCCTGCAAGGGTTCGCTGGCGGTATTTTGATCCCGATGGCCTTCACGATGGTGCTGACGAAGCTGCCCAAATCCCAGCAGCCTATCGGCCTTGCGATCTTCGCACTGTCGGTCACCTTCGCTCCGGCCATCGGCCCCACGATCGGTGGATACCTGACGGAAAACTACGGCTGGCAGACGATCTTCTTCATCAACACGATCCCGAGCGCCATCATGGCGGTAGCGCTTGCCGCGACGCTCGACAAGCAGCCCATGCGGCTCGGCCTTCTGCGCGAGGGCGACTGGGCCGGCATCTTCACGATGGCCATCGGTCTTTCGGCGCTCCAGACCGTGCTGGAAGAAGGAAACAAGGACGACTGGTTCTCGTCGCCGTTCATCGTCAAGCTGAGTATTGTCGCGGTCCTTTTCCTTGGCGCATTCATCTGGATCGAACTCAAGGTCGCCAAGCCCCTCGTCAAGCTCCGTCTTCTCACCCAGCGCAATTTCGGCATCGGCGTCCTGGTCAACGTCCTCGTCGGCGTCGCGCTTTTCGGAACCGTTTATATCCTGCCGCAGTATCTCGGCCAGGTGCAGCGCTATAATGCCGAGCAGATCGGCAACGTGCTGGCATGGACCGGTCTGCCGCAGCTTCTGCTGATCCCTCTAGTTCCAATGATGATGAAGCGGTTCGACGCCCGCTACATCGGGTTCCTCGGCATCAGTATCTTTGCCATCAGCTGCTTCATGAACGTCATGCTTTCCGCCGACAATGCGGGCGACCAGTTCTGGATTCCGAATATCATCCGTGCCATCGGTCAGGCACTGGTTCTCACCCCGATCACTGCCATCACGACCGGTGGCATCGCTCCCTCCGACGCCGCTGCGGCCTCCGGCCTCACGAACATGCTCCGCAACCTCGGAGGCGCAGTCGGAACGGCAACGCTCGGGACCGTTCTGACAAAACGTGAGCAATTCCACTCAAACATCATCGGTCAGTCGGTAACCGCGAGCCGCGACGAGGTCAGCGAACGCCTCAACCAGCTAACTGGATACTTCATGGCTCACGGCGTTTCGGATCACGCGAAGGCTGCCAGCCAGGCCGTCGTCGCATTAGGTCGGGTGGTAAAACGCCAGGCATTGATCATGGCCTTCAGCGATACCTTTGCGGTTATCGGCGTTGTGCTTGCCATTGCCGCGCTAGCTCTTCTCCTGACCAGGAAGTCGGATGCCGGCGGTAGCGCAGGGGCGCACTGAAAGCACGGACCTCATCTCCTGAACCGCTTAGTATCCAGTACTTCGTCGAGCGAGGACTGTGCCTTGTCGATCAAAGCGCTTCGGTATGGTAGACAACTGTCCCTCGCGCAGCGTGGTCGTTCAAGCCAAGCTTTTCGAGGACAGCTGGTCCGGTGGCGATCTGCTCGAAGTACATGGCAGAGCTGATGACTTTGCGGAGAAGACGATCCGGAAGCAGATGTGGTTCACGCTCAAGGTCGCGGCGGCGGCAACCCGGGCCGCCGCGATTACAGCCCGGCACCGTCCTGCAGTGGCTACTCCGCAAGGCGAAGGTTCCCCGATACTGACTATCGCGGGAACCGCCATATTTGTCTCACGATGGAGCATCCTCTGAGGGGCGAGCCTGATCCGGCTGACCAAGGGCGACATAGCCATCAGCTTCGGAACCTGGCACGATCCCCGACTTAGGCTGCTCGAACGGCCGCATTAAGCGGTATCTCGACATCAATTTCCAGGATCGACATGTGCTCGTCCCGATCCATCTTCACGTGGACTCTGTCACTATCGACCTGCACATGCCTGGCGATCACCGCAAGGATTTCCTCGCGCAAAATGGAGATAAGATCCGAGCCTGCCGACGAGCGTTCATGAGCCAGGAGCACCTGCAGACGCTCGCGTGCCGCCGGAGCGGTTCTCTGTTTGCTAAAAAACTGGAAAATGTTCATGCGGCCCTCCGTCCGAATATCTTGCCGAAAATGCCCCGCTTTTCTCCAGGAATTGTGATTGGCAACGTCTCGCCGGCTAGCCTACGAGCCGCATCGAAATAAGCCATTGCAGGAGCGCTGCGGCTATCGGCCAACGTGACGGGCGCGCCGATATTGGATGCACGCAAGACATCCATGCTTTCCGGAATAATGCCGAGAAGCGGAATGGACAGGATATCGAGAACGTCGTCGACCTTGAGCATATCGCCACGCTCGGCGCGGTTCGCGTCATAGCGCGTCAGCAACAGGTGCTTTTCCATACGCTCGCCACGTTCCGCCTTTGCTGTCTTTGCATCCAGCAGGCCGATGATACGGTCTGAATCGCGAACCGACGATACCTCGGGGTTGGTCACGACAACAGCAATATCGGCGTGCCGCATTGCCAGGGTGGCACCGCGCTCGATACCTGCCGGGCTATCGCAGATGATCCAGTCGAAATGTCGCTTCAAATCGGCTATGACCCGCTCGACGCCTTCTGCCGTCAAATTGTCCTTGTCCCGCGTTTGCGAGGCCGGCAGCAGGAAGAGCGTTTCCAGCCGCTTATCGCGGATAAGTGCCTGGGCAAGCTTCGCGTCTCCCTGTATGACGTTGATCAGGTCGTAGACAACCCTTCGCTCGGCACCCATTACCAGGTCGAGATTACGCAGGCCGACGTCAAAGTCGACGACGACGACCTTTTCGTTTCGCTGCGCCAGGGCTGCCCCAAGTGCGGCAGTCGAGGTCGTCTTCCCGACGCCGCCCTTGCCTGACGTGACTACGATGACTTTCCCCATCTTGCTCTCCTATGCCCTAGCCGGCTTGCGGCCTAGATAAGTTTCTCTGCCATGATCGCGTCGTCTTCGAGCCATAGCTGGACGGCTTGCCCTCGAAGGTCGGGGGTCATGTCGTCTGCCATTTTGTAGATGCCATCGATCGCTACCAGCTCGGCCTCGAGTTTCCGGCAAAAGATGCGCGCGGAGGCATTGCCGATCGACCCGGCCATCGCCCTTCCGCGCAACGTTCCGTATATGTGGATCGAGCCGCCGGCGATGATCTCTGCACCCGAAGCAACCGACCCGACGACCGTTACGTCACCTTCTGGGAAGATCACCGATTGGCCTGATCTTACCGGTTCCCTGAGGACAATTGATTGTGTGGTCGAAGTTTGAATGGCCGATGCTTGCAGGGAAGGGCGCGCTTCCCTCACCGCCTGCTGGTTCTGCGAACCGGCGGCATCATCCTTCTCGGCGATCGCAAGGTCGGAAACAGGTCTGCCACCCTTCAGCGCGGGAGGCATGCCGGGTCCGAGAATGGAGGGCCTGCCACCCTCGATTCCCATGATGCTGACATTGCGTGCAGCAAGTTCTGTGATGAGATCCTTCAGCTGAGACCGGTCGATCGCCAGATCGGTCAAATCGAGCACGACCGGTCGTCCCAGGAAAAAGCCCGCCGAACGCGCCGCAAGATCGTCGAGCCGAACAAGCCAGTCGTCGAAAGGCAGGTCCGGAGATAGCATGACCGCGAGGAAAGAGCGGCCCTTGATACGGATCGAGCGAGCGTCTGTTAGCACATTCTTCATCTATGTTAATGAATCGTTCCACATGTTTACCGCCTGTATGGTTAACAGAAAGTTAACGCCTGCCTCGCAAGATGCGGTCATGGCAGATAGTGGACGGGCCGCCTCACGCTATCGCATTCGGGAAGGTTCCAGGGCCTGCGGCGCGCGCGTAGCCGATCTGACTCTCGCTGCTCAGTCCAGCCCATTGCGTCGATCGCGGGACCCTGAAAATGCCGCTTGCAATGTTTTTTCGCGGCGTCATAGTTAAATTGCACACGTGCTCAATTTTGTCATTCGGCCGTCACACGCCCCCCGTAGAGCGAAACTTGTTCGCGCTTTTCATGGGATCTCGCGATGGCCTTCAACACAGGTGATGGCCCGTCAAGAGGCATACACCCGACCTTCCGGAGGAAACGAAGAGATGAGTATTCTGACGACATTGAAGTGCATGACCGCCGCAGCTGCCATCCTGGCTTCAACAACGGGCCTGTCCTTTTCGAAGGATATGACCATCACGGTGTGGGCGGGCGGTACAGGACCCAACGATGTCTACCGCCTCGATGCTATCGACATCGCCGCCGAGCAGCTGCAGCGGGAAGCTGCGATCAAGGGTGAAGACCTGAAGATCACGGTAGAGAAGAAGGCTTATAGCGGCTGGGAAGATTTCAAACAGGCAATGACGCTTGCCGCCGAAGCCAAGACTGCTCCGAACATCGTCGTCACTGGCCACGAAGACATCGGCCCTTGGGCGCAGTCCGGCCTGATCGTGCCGATCGAGGACTACGTTGACCTCGACTCCTGGCCTCTCAACGATATTTACGAAAACCTGATGCAGATCGCCTCCTTCAATGGCACGGTCTATGGCATTCCGCAGGACGCCGAGTCCCGCCCGATGTTCTTCTGGAAGCCCTACATGAAGGCGATCGGCTATAGCGATGCCGATCTCGATGCGCTGCCGAAGAAGGTCCAGGACGGCGGCTACACGATGAAGAACGTGCTGGAAGACGCCAAGAAGATGCAGGACAAGGGCCTGGTGCAGGCGGGCTACGGCTTCTATCCGCGCAATACCAACGGCCCCGATTTCTGGCAATTCTATACCAGCTTCGGCGGCACGATGGAGGAAAACGGCAAGCTTGTCTTCGACAAGGCGGCGATGCAACGCACTTACCAGTTCTTTGCCGACGCCGTGAAGGAGGGCGTCACCAAGAAGAATCACATCGGCATGCCCGGCGACCAATGGTGGAAGGAAGTTGCCTCAGGCAAGGCCGGCATCTGGCATGGCGGCACCTGGCACTACGCCCGCTATGTCAACCAGGAAGGTCTGAAGGATTTCTTCGGCAACGTCGTCTTTACGTTGATCCCGGCCGGCGAAGGCGGCAAGGCCAACACGCTGACGCATCCGCTGGTTTACCTGCTGACCTCTGATCACGACAAGGATTCAACCGAGATCGCCGCCCAGCTGATCAAGATAGCTTCCGAGCCGCGCATCAACGTGCTGCATGCGGTCAAATCCGCCCATCTCGGCATTTCCAAGTCAGAAACCGAAATCGAGCTTTATTCCTCCGATCGCTGGACGCGTGAAGCCACCGAGCGCCTGCTGCCCTACGCCAACGCGATGCCCAATAATGCCGATTTCGGCACCTACTGGAACATCATGTGGAAAGGCCTCGAAGCGTCGTGGACGGGCGCCAAGCCTGTCGACGCGGCCGTCAATGACGTCGAGAGCGAGCTGAAGAGCACGCTCGGCGACAAAATCGTCATCCGCTAAGCGCCCAAGCAACCTTCCGGGCGGCGGGGCCGCCCGGATCCTTCGCGGAGACTTTCGATGAGAACGTCCAGAACACTGGGGCTCGTGATGATCGCACCTGCCGCGGTCATGATCGTGTTGTTCTTCCTGATGCCGGTTGTATTGACCGCCGTCTTCTCCTTCACGAACATGACGACTGCGACGGGCATTTCAGGCGGCGCTTATCAGATCACGCCGAATTCGCTCGCTGCGCTCAGGAACGAAATGCCGGCCGTCGTGCTGCAGCTGACCGAGCCGCGCTATGCGATTGACGAGCAGGGCGTCAGAAGCGTTGAGGGCCTCGGGCTCGAGCCGGGCATTGCCGTCGAGCTGCGCGAGAAACATCTCGGTGACGTCTTCCCCTCGCGACGCGAGGCGGAACGCATGATCAAGGATCTTCAGGACCGGCCGTCGACCCGAGACGTCAAGCAGATCTCCGAGCAGTTCAATCGCTCCGTTGCCAATCTGCGTTTTGCGAGCAAGGACGACCTATTCGCCTCCCTCGACAAGTTTGGATTCAAGCTGACGGCCGAGCAGAAGGAGGGTTTGGCCAAGGCGACCTATACCGGCTGGAGCTGGACGACCGAGAACTTCTCGCACATAGCCTCCTCTCCGGATATGACGCAGATACTCTTCAACACGCTCCTCTATGTTGCCCTTGTACTCGTGTTGTTCAACACGACCTATGCAATGCTCCTGGCGATCTGGACGCACTACATGCCGGACCTGCCGGCGACGATCTTTCGATCGATCTGGCTTCTGCCACGCATCACGCCCGTCGTCATCTACGTGCTGATGTGGAAGTGGCTTGCCTGGGACACCGGCTTTATCTCCGTGTTGATGGGCAAGTTCGGCCATCCCCCGAAGAACTATCTTCTCGACAGCGCCTACCACGCCTGGTTCTTCGTGGTGCTTATCAACGGCTTTATCGGTGCCTCCATGGGGATGCTGGTCTTTTCTTCCGCACTGAGGGCAATTCCCAAGAGCCAGTTCTTTGCAAGTGAGGTGGATGGTGCGAGTCGCTGGCAGCAGATTCGCTACATCATCCTGCCGCAGATGCGCTGGCCGATCCTTTTCGTCACCTGCTACCAGACACTGTCGCTGCTTGCCTCCTTCAACGAAATCCTGCTGTCGACCCGCGGGGGGCCAGGCAAGGCGACTGAAGTCTGGTCGCTCGCCGCCTATCACACGGCGCTCAACAACTATGCCGGCAACCTGGAATACGGACTTGGCGCCGCGATGGCGTTGGTCCTCGTGGTGATCGGCATCATTCTGTCGCTCGCCTATCTGCGCGTCTTCAACTACGCCACGCTTGTTGCGCGGCCGCTCATCGAGGACTGAACATGGCGGAGAAATCGCGACCGTCTGCAAATTATCGCACATGGCCGGTGATCCTGGCGCTGACGATCGTCAGTCTTCCGCTGGTGCTGATGTATATCTATCTCTTCATAGACACGATCACCGACAAGCAGCCTGCTTCGCTTATCCCAGATGCGATCACGTTTCGCCATTGGTCCTTCCTTTGGCAGACACCGCCCGGAAGGCCGAACATCTGGCTTGTGACGCTGAACACGCTGATCTTCACGGCAAGCACCACAACGGTCGTGCTCCTCGTCTCGTCGATGGCCGGATACGTCCTCTCGCGGTTGAATGTGCCCGCGCGCGGCTTCTTCCTTGCCGGCATCATGGTGCTGCATGCCTTCCCGTCGGTGACGCTCATCATTGCAATTTTCATCGTGCTTCAGATGGTCGGCCTCTATAATTCTCTCATCGGCGTCATCCTCGTGAAGGCCGCGATCGACCTGCCCCTCGGTACCTGGCTGATGAAAGGCTTCTATGATGCCGTTCCCTGGGAGATCGAAATGGCCGGCGTCGTCGACGGGGCCTCGCGCTTCCGCGTCTGGCGCAGCCTCGTGTTGCCCCAGGTGCGTCCGGCGATCATGGCTTTGGCGCTCTTCTCCTTCCTGTCAAGCTGGGGCGAATTCATCCTTCCGCAGGTGCTCGCGCCAGGTGGGCAGGTACAGGTTCTCTCGGTCTATCTCTCGGGGCTGATCGCCGACGACAATAACTTCAGTTTCGGCACCTTCAAGGCGGTGGGCGTGTTCTATGTCATGCCCGTCCTGCTGCTTTACGTTTTCTTCCACAAATACCTGATGAATATCTACGGCGGCGGGAGCAAAGGCTGATGCGTATCCTCCTCGACAATTTCTCGAAGAGCTTTGGTTCCACGAAGGTGATCGAGAACATGAACCTCGAAGTGGCGCATGGCGAGATGCTGGCGCTCCTTGGCCCTTCGGGTTGCGGCAAATCGACGACACTTTTTGCCGTCTGCGGTATCCATCGTCCGACCGGAGGTCGCATTCTTTTTGGCGACCGTGACGTGACTGATCTACCGAGCCAGGCGCGCAATGTCGGCGTCGTCTTCCAGTCCTATGCGCTCTATCCCCACATGACGGTGGCCGAAAACATCGGCTTTCCACTGAAGGTCAAGGGAATGGCCTCCGCGGAGATCAACAAGGAAGTCGACCACATCGCTGGGCTCGTCCAGATCGATAATCTCCTGCGCCGCCGCCCCTCCGAGCTTTCCGGGGGGCAACAGCAACGCGTGGCGCTCGCCCGCGCACTCATCCGGAAGCCTGACGTCCTGCTTCTCGATGAGCCGCTCGCCAACCTCGACGCGAAACTCAGGCTGGAGATGCGATCCGAAATCCGCCGCATCCAGCGTGAGACAGGCATCACCGCCATTCTGGTGACCCACGACCAGGTGGAGGCCATGAGCATGTGTGACCGCATTGCCATCATGAAGGATGGCGAGATCGTGCAGATCGCGACGCCGGCGAAAATGTACAGCGACCCGCGTACCGCCTTCGTCGCCGGCTTTCTTGGTAGTCCGCCGATCACCTTCCTGCACGGGGTGGCGTCAAAAGGTGCCTTCTGCATTCCCGGTAGTCGAATCGAGGTTCCGTTGCCCGTCTCGGTCAATCCAGGCGAAGGTACAAAACTGCTGCTCGGCGTACGACCGGAACACTACAGTCCGACAGGCGATGTGCACGTGACCGGCACCATAAACTTCGCAGAGACCCAGGGTCGCGAGAACCTCTATGACGTGCGTCTTACCGACGGCGCATTGCTGCGGTCTATCCAGCCGGCCCGCCAAGACATCCGGATCGGTGAGGAGGTGACATGGGCCATCGACAGCCGAAGTGTGTTGGTATTTGATGAACAAGGACGGAGGCTCTGATGAAACACGACTTCACGGCCTTCCTCGAGCGCCATGGCTGGCCGGTAGGCAAAGGCCAAATTCCCTTCTGTATTGGCCATCGAGGCGCCAGCGGCCGTATGCGTGAAAACACACTCGCCGCCTTTCGCCTGGCGACGGAACTCGGCGCCGAAATGTGGGAGCTCGACACGCAGATGACGAAGGACGGCGTTGTCGTCGTCTGCCATGACGATCATCTCGAGCGTGTCTTCGGCGTGGACCGCCACATCTCGGAGATGACTGCGGCAGAGCTTGCTGGATTGGACGGCGTGGAGGTACCAACGTTCGAGGCGGTCGCGGCCCTGGGACGCGAGACAGGCACGGGGCTCTATGTCGAGCTGAAGGCACCGGGAAGCGGACTTGGATGCTGGCGGCACCTACAGGAGCAAGACCAGCGCTTTGCCTGCCTCGGCTCCTTCGATACGGCGCAGATCCGCGAGCTCCGCGCGGCAGGCTGCGACTATCCGCTCTCGGTACTGGTCCGCGTCGACCAGGATCCGCACGTCTTGGGCGACGAGGCGCATGCAGATATCCTGCACCTTTGCTGGGAACGCGGCGGCGACCGGCCACAGGATCTGGTCGCCCCGGCCCTGATGGACCGCGCCTTTGCGGAAGGGCGCGAGATCGTCTTGTGGCACGAGGAACGACGGTCGATCCTCGACGACATGATGAAACTGCCGGTACTCGGCATCTGCACGGACCTGCCGGACATGATGCGCACGGCCTCGGGTGGGGAACGAAATCTTGGCAGACAAGGATAAGGGACCGCGCAGAGTAACCTCGTTCGATGTGGCGCGCGTGGCGGGCGTCTCGCGGGCTGCTGTTTCGCGCGCTTTCACGCCCGATGCGAGCGTCTCGCCGAAAACACGCGAAAAGGTCCATCAGGCCGCCAAGGAACTGGGCTACCGCGTCAACTATCTGGCTCGCAGCCTGACAAACAAGCGCTCTGACCTTGTCGGGGTCGTTGCGGCGGGGCTGGACAACCCGTTTCGCACGCTTCAGATCGAGCATCTGGCGCGCGCGCTCATTTCCCGCAATTTCCGCCCGATCCTGCTGCCGACCTCGAAGGAGGCGGATACCTCGGCCGTCATCGGGCAGTTGCTCCATTATGCCGTGTCGGGAGTTATCGTCACATCGGACGCTCCGCCGACTGAAATCTGCGAGCAGTGTGCAGCCGACGGCGTACCGATCGTGTTGATCAACAAGGGCGACGACATTCCATTTGTCGACCGCATCGTTTCCGATGACCGCACTGCGGGACATCTGGCCGCCGATCACCTGATCGATTCAGGCGCCGGGCGCCTCGCCGTGATCGCAGCACCCTCCGTCTCCTATACTGCACGTCGCCGCGGCGATGCCTTCCTCGGTCGCTGCCGTCAGCGCGGTGTCGAAGTGCAATTGCTCACCATTGCCGTGAACGACTATCCATCTGGCTATGAGATCGCGTCCAAACTTTCCCCGATGGAGATCGACGGCGTGTTCTGCGCCAACGATTACACGGCCTGCGGCGTCGTCGACAGACTGATGTCCTCCCGCCGTCGCGAAGACGGGCATGCTATCCGCGTCATCGGCCATGACGACATCCCGCAGGCAAGCTGGGCCGCCTACGAACTCACCACCATTCGCCAGCCTTGCGACATCCAGGCCGAACAGACGATCGACCTCTTGATCAGCCGGATGGCAGAGCCAGACATGACGGCGCGTGTGGAATTCACGCCCGTATCACTGATCAAGAGAAGGACCGCATGATGAGCTCTCCACTCGATGCCACTGCCATCGATATCCGCGCCGCGGCCGCGATCGAGATCGCCCGCCGCGTTGGCCGCGAGGCGGCTCGCTTCCGCGCGGACATGGGTTGGGGGTTGAAGGTCGAGAACAAAGGCTTGCAGGATTTTGTAACTGTGGCCGACCGCAATGCCGAGCAGACCATCCGCGACGGACTACTTTCCCTGTTTCCGCAAGACACCTTCATGGGGGAGGAGTCGGGCGGCAGCCCTGGCGACGCAGGAAGCTGGGTCGTCGATCCAATCGACGGCACGACGAATTACATCCGCGGGTTCTCCCACTGGGGCGTTTCAATCGCCTTCTGCGCGGAGGGCCGCCTGGAAATCGGCGTGGTGTACGACGCCGCCAAGGATTCGGTCGTCTCGGCAGTGCACGGGAAAGGGGCTTTCAGAGAAGGCGTAGCCGTTCATGCTGCGCTGACGAGCGATCCGGCCAATGCGATGTGCATCCTTGGCCATTCGCGCAAGACAAGCTTCGACGAGCATCTGTCAGTCTCCCGCCGCCTTCATGAGCGCGGCATGGACTACCGCCGCATGGGCGCGGCAGCGATCGACCTCGTGCGCGTCGCCGAGGGCGCAGCCGATCTCTATTACGAGCGGCATCTGAATGCGTGGGATATGCTGGCGGGTGCGCTGATCGCCCGCGAGGCGGGCGCAGACGTCGCTATGCCCGCTCTCCCGACGCTCCTGTCCGATGGTGGTCCTGTCATTGCCTATTCGCCGGCCCTTGCCCAGGAATTCGAATTCATCCTCGAGATAGAAGGCCTGAAGCCGACGGCGGGCTGATCAGCCCGCGACACGCTTTGTCCAGGCACGCTCGGTCGCCGGCGCCTCGTCGGTGGTGACCTGATCGGGTTTCAACGCCATCAATGCCGAGAAATTCACCCACTCCTCATCATCGAAGCCGGTGTCGGGGTTCTTCAACGTGAAAGTCCAGGCATCGACGAGCCGCCCTTCGGCATGGCAGAGGCCGATCATGTCGAGACCGTCCCGCTTGGCGCGCAGAATAAGCGGCCAGTGAAGATAGACCGTGTCCGGCTCCGTGGGTCCGCGCAGGTCGGCGAGCAGGTTGCGCTCGACGGCAGCCAGCCCGTCATGCCGGTAGATGTCGACCAATTTTTCGGTCGGATCGATGCCTCGTTTCAAATGGGGCAGGCGCTCCTTGACCGCAACGATGAGGTCGAGGCATGCGCCGCTGACGATGATCGACGCGGCCGCGTTGCTGAAATACGCCGTGAGATGCGCAATACCCCTCTCGCCGATCGTTGCATAATCGTCCTTCATGTCGAACTGCAGCAGAGCTTTCGGATGTGCCTTCTGCATCATGGCCGCAAGGTTTTCGCTCAGGATGAGGGCGCGCTCGCCCTGTTGCATCCGCAGTGGGAGCAAATCCTTGATCGTTGTCGATGCGATCGCCCCGCTTCCGGTCGTCTCGCCTTCAAGCTCGGCATCGTGCAGCACGACGAAACCCCCGTCTGCGCGCACGCGCAGATCGAGCTCCATCGATGCACCATCCTCGAAACCTGCCGTCATAACCTCCCGCGAAAACAGCGGGTCACGCATCTGGCGGCGCAGCCGATGCCATTTCAGTCGGATAGAATGGCCATCGTGGCGTATCTCCAAGCCGGAAGCATCCATATCGCTCGCTCTCTCTCCTGACCGTTCGGCCGAGGCATCTATCATTTCCCCTTTGGTCAAGACAATGCACTTTCTGGCACGACCCGACCCGCAAGACAGACGCTGGAAGACCGAGTAGCCGCGCGACAGCACCGCCCTTAAGGAGCTGCGCTCGATCACGGCGTCCGGCGCCATCATGCTCCAAGGTGGTACGGTTCGATGGAGCGGCGGTCAGCGTTTGTTAGTGCTGAAAACACATGAGGCCGGTACAACGTCAAGTAATCCGCTGAACCGGTTGGCCGGCAGCAATGATCTAGTCCATTCTATGTACACCCGACACGACCTACCGAGAGGCACGTTGTCCCTGTCGCAGCCACCCCGCTCCCGCCCCTTTCTGTTTGCAGCCGTTTCGTCCTTGCAGAGCGCTCTTTTGGGCGTCGCATTGACGAGCGCCTTCGTCAACGTCCTCGTGCTCACGGGCTCTTTTTTTATGCTGCAGGTCTACGATAGGGTCATTCCCGCCCGCAGCTTGCCGACACTTGTCGGATTGATCATCATTACCGCGACGCTGTTCGCCTTTCAGGGCGTGCTTGAGCTCATCCGTGCCCTGCTTCTTGCGCGCATTGGCCAATCCGTTGACGAGCGCTTCAGTCAAATGGTTTTCCGATCATTCGCCGCAGGTCCGTC
Organism: Rhizobium sp. Root1203; assembly: GCF_001424945.1. Lineage (GTDB taxonomy): Bacteria > Pseudomonadota > Alphaproteobacteria > Rhizobiales > Rhizobiaceae > Rhizobium. The sequence goes on along the minus strand of NZ_LMCW01000056.1, from coordinate 45,898 downwards.
GCGAAAGCAGACACCCGAGAACGGCCTCCAGCCGCTGCGGGATATCGACACGGCGCGAGCCTTTCTCTCCGGTCCGGGCCCGACAGCACTCTTCGATCTCCCCTGGATGCCCTTCTATCTTGGTCTTTGCTTCTCGTTCCATGTCTGGATAGGGATCACAGCGCTCACGGGCGCGTTGCTCCTGGTTGCGCTGACGGTACTCGCCGACATACAGTCGAGGGAGCCGACGCGACAAGCTGCCGAAATCGGCATCGAGCGTATGGCACTGGCAGAGGCGACGAAGCGCAACGCCGAAGCGGTCGCCTCGATGGGATTTGAGCACCGGCTGGGTGATCGCTGGGCCGAGATCAATGCGCGCTATCGGCAAAACCACCTGCGTGCAACGAGCATCACTGCTGCGCTTGCGACCTTGTCTCGCATCGTCCGGCTGATGCTGCAATCCGGTGTATTGGCCGTTGGCGCCGCGCTCGTCATCCGCCAGGAGGCGACAGGAGGCATCATGATTGCCAGTTCCATCCTGGTCAGCCGCGCACTCGCCCCGGTGGAACTTGCGATCGGGCATTGGCGAGGATTTGCTGCGGCACGCCAGAGCTGGGCGCGCCTCATCAGGCTTGGGGAGATGACCAACGAGGACAAGCCGGAGGTTCGCCTTGCGAGCCCAACTGTGGACCTCAGGGTGGAGAACCTTCATCTTGCCGCACCGGGATCAACGGCCCCGATCGTCCGCGGTGTATCATTCGACATCAAAGCTGGAGAAGCGATTGGCGTGATTGGTCCAAGCGCATCCGGAAAGTCCTCGCTTGCACGAGGGCTTGTCGGACTTTGGACTCCCGTTGCAGGCGCCATCCGCCTCGACGGCGCGAGCCTTTCGCAATGGGATCGCGAGGAACTCGGCAGGCATATCGGCTATCTTCCTCAGGAGATCGGCCTGTTCGATGGCTCGATTGCCGAGAACATTGCGCGTTTTGACCGTTCGGCTTTGCCGGATAAGGTCATCGCTGCGGCTCGTGCGGCGGGCATATACGACATGGTTGTACGGTTTCCCGATGGTTTCGATACGCGGGTCGGCGACCAAGGAGCGGCATTGTCTGCCGGTCAGAGACAACGGGTTGCGCTTGCGCGGGCGCTCTACGGCGAGCCCTTTATAGTTGTTCTGGACGAACCCAATGCCAATCTCGACGCCGAAGGGGACGCCGCACTCGCACGCGCGATCCAAGGCGTCAGCAAGCGGGGTGGCATTGCAATCGTCGTTGCTCACCGACCAAGCGCCCTGGCGAGCGTCGGCAAGGTAATGGTCCTTGCAAACGGCCAGGTACAGGCCTTTGGCCCCAAGGAGGATTTTCTCAATCAGGCCGCCTCGGCATCCACACCGGTGTCCTTCTCCGCTCGCCTTCGTTCTCGCAGCGAGGGAGCGGCCGCGCAATGACGGATAGAGCTTTCCTTCCGGCCGAACGCGCAATTCGGCGCCTGACATTGCTTGCCCTGTCCGTCATCGTGGTTCTGGTTGGCGTTCTCGGCAGTCTCGCTGCGACAATCCGTCTGAACGGCGCGGTGATCGCCACAGGCACACTCGTCGTCGACAGTTACGTAAAGCCGGTTCAACATCAAAAAGGCGGCACCGTTGATCATGTCTTCGTCCTCAATGGCGACCGCGTCGAACCTGGACAGGTTCTGGTCCATCTCGACGACACCCAGACCCGGGCAACACTTGCGATCGTCTCTCGGAGACTGAGACAGCTTGCGGCGCGAACTGCACGGCTGACGGCTGAACGCGATGGCCTTGAGACCGTCGAATTTCCTGAGGTGGTAAGCCGAGCAGACACCGATGAGCGGGCCGCGCTCGTGGACGGGGAACGCAGACTGTTTGACGACCGCCGATCTTCACAGAAGGGCCGCGAGGCACAACTCAAGGAGCGAGTGCGGCAGCTCGGTCAGGAAGCCCAGGGTTTGATATCGCAACAGAAAGGCAAGGGCGAGGCGATCGAGATCATCGGCCGGGAGCTTTCAAGTCTTCAGCCGCTCCTCAGACAAGGCATCATTCCCGCTACCCGCGTTTACGCGCTCCAGCGCGACGCAGCCGACCTGAGAGGAGAGCTCGGCAGGTTGGTCGCGTCAGCGGCCGAAGTGAGGGGAAAGATTGCCGAGACCGAGTTGCAGATCATTCAGTTGGGTGATGATCGACGCAGCGAAGTTTCGGAACAGTTGCGACAGGCTCAAGGCGACATCGGAGAATATTCGGAGCGCCTTGTTGCTGCGGAGGATGAATTGAAGCATGTCGACATCCGTGCGCCGCAGTCGGGAGTGGTCCATCAGCTGGCGGTTCATGCGACGGGCGCGGTGGTTGCGCCCGGCGAACCGATCATGCAGATCGTGCCCGACGGCGATGCTTTGATCCCGGAGGTGAGACTGTCGCCCCAGGACATCGACCAGGTGATCGTGGGGCAAAACGTGACGCTTCGGCTGTCTGCCTTTAATCAGCGCACGACATCCGAACTAACTGGCCGCGTCGCCAGTGTGACAGCGGATCTTACAGCCGATCAACGCACCGGCCAAAGCTATTACGGTGTCCGTATTCGTGTGTCGGGGACAGAATGGCGCCGGCTTGGAAAATTGGTGCCTCTCGCTGGCATGCCCGTCGAAGCGTTCATTGAAACGGGCGAGCGAACCGCCCTTGGCTACCTCGCAAAGCCGTTCATGGATCAGGCCGCCCGGGCGTTCAGGGAGGAGTAGCTTTTTGATGGCGCAATGCCCCGCACTGACACATGCCAGCGCTAGGGAGACCTCTTTGTTAATGGTGGCATCCATTTTGACGGGAGGAGCGGTCGGCTGACCCAGACAATTCCACCCTCGGGGTGCCGCTGCCCAATGCACGATGATAGCCTTCTGGTGGGAGGCAAACAACAGGAGCTGACTCATGCCACAGTCGATTCAAAACGCCGTTGGTAAAAGCCTCTTTTACAGTGGTGGATCAAGCGCCTGGTTTTCCGCAACCGGTTCGGGGCCAGTGCTGAAGGGTACCGCCGGCAATGACTCCATATGGGGTGACAGCTCGGTCAACGTCACGATGCAGGGCGGAACGGGCGACGATATCTACTACCTCTACTCAAGCATCAATCGCGCAGTTGAGGCACCGGGCGGTGGCACTGACACCATCAACACGTGGATGAGCTATACCCTGCCCGAGAACTTCGAGAACCTGACCGTTACCGGCAGCGGTCGCTACGCGTTCGGCAATCATAGCGACAACATCATCTCAGGCGCATCTGGTAGCCAGACCATCGATGGCGGAGCAGGAAACGATGTCCTCATTGGTGGTGGCGGCGCCGATACGTTCATCTTCACGCATGGCAATGGCAGTGACCTCATCGTCGATTTCGGCAGTGACGACACGATCCGTCTCAACGGCTACGGCTTGACTACTTTCGATCAGGTCATCAGCCACTCTAGGCAGGAAGGCAACAATCTGCGCCTGGATCTCGGCGGTGGCGACAGCCTTGTCTTTGCAAACAGCACAGCAGCCGATCTCCACGCCGACCAGTTTCAACTGGCGCTCGACCGGTCCAAGCTCACGCTCACATTTGCAGACGAGTTCAATAGTCTTTCCGTTCGCAACGGCGATCACGGCACGTGGGATACCAAATTCTGGTGGGCGCCCGACAAAGGCAGCACGCTTCCGGGGAACGGTGAGCAGCAATGGTACATCAACCCTTCCTACGCCGCGACTTCGGCAGTCAAACCATTTTCGGTTGAAAACGGCGTCCTGACCATCACCGCAAGCCGGACGCCTACGGCACTCGAACCACAGATCGACGGCTACGACTACACGTCAGGCATACTGACGACGCACTCTTCGTTTGCCCAAACCTACGGCTACTTCGAAATTCGGGCAGACATGCCGACCCAGCAGGGCGCGTGGCCTGCTTTCTGGTTGCTGCCGGAAAACGGCTCCTGGCCGCCGGAACTCGACATCGTGGAGATGCGTGGGCAGGACCCGAACACGGTGAACGTCACTGTCCACAGTCAGGATGCAGGGTCGCACCAGATGGAATCGACTGCGGTCAAGGTCACCAGTACTGAGGGGTTTCATAAGTACGGCGTACTGTGGAACGAGGATCAGATCGTTTGGTATTTCGATGACGTAGCTGTGGCACACGCGGACACGCCAGCCGACATGCATGACCCCATGTATATGCTGGTCAATCTCGCCATCGGCGGCGCCGCAGGATCACCAGGCGACGGATTGCCGAACGGCGCCCATTTTCAGATAGACTACATCCATGCCTACGCGCTTGCCGACAGCCCCGTCACGCAAAGTGCGCACGTAACGGGTGGTGACTGGCAGACATGAAGCTGCAAGCGCACCGCCGAAGCAGTCGTCGGAGGGTGCTGTCGCTTTCGGAGCGTCGACCTCTACCAACACATCCGCTCGAGCAGATGCGAACAAGACTTGCAGGCGAGGGCCGTCCAATATGGGTCAGATTTCAGGTGCAACCGGCATCACAACCAACGCAATCAAGTGATCCGGCCGCGTGCTGGCACAAGATCTGCGCGGGCATAGTGCTCTCCTCTGACGAAATGGTCGTACTCAAACCATATTGCTGATGACGCAAGCGTGGTTGGGAACGATGCGCAGGAGTTCCCCCAACGACGGCCGCTTCTCGCCGGTGTATTCGATCCGCCCATGCTTCTCACTCAGCGAGACGATCGAACGTCCGTACCTTCGTGCCTGCATCGACAATCTTTTACCGCCGACCTGACGACCGTTCTCCACATTGCCGGCGCGCGGTCTTCGGGCATGCACGCAGCAGCGACATCGTTGTAGATATAGCTGCCTGGTCCGTATTCGGTACGGATTCATCTGCGATTGTGGACTTCCCGCGGCCGGAAACGCCATGACGACGATGCGTCGGAGAACATCAGAGGGACGCAGTGATGCCACCATCGACATAGAGCACATGACCGTTGACGAAGGAGGAGGCATCGGAGGCGAGAAACACACAAGCCCCGACAAGCTCCTCTAGCTTGCCCCATCGTCCCGCCGGCGTGCGTTTTTCAAGCCAGTCTGAAAAGGCCGTGTCGGCAACCAGAGCCGCGTTCAGCGGCGTGTCAAAATAGCCGGGCGCGATGGCGTTGCACTGGAGACCGTAACGCGCCCAGTCCGTCGCCATTCCTTTCGTGAGGTTGCCGACAGCGCCCTTTGTCGCTGTATAGGGGGCAATGCCGGGTCTTGCGAGCGCAGTTTGCACGCTGGCGATGTTGATGATCTTGCCGGATCCCCGCTTGATCATATGGCGCGCGACTGCCTGCCCCACATTGAAGACAGAGGAGACGTTGGTCCGCAGCAGCTGCTCGAATGCTTCCGCCGGAAAATCCTCAAGTGGAGAACGGTGCTGGATGCCGGCATTGTTCACCAGAATATCGAACGCGCCGATCTCCATTTCGAAATCATCGACAGCTTTTCTCACTCCAGCATGATCAGTGACGTCGAATGCGAGCGTCCGCACGCCGCCGCCCAGAAGTCGCGCGGCCTCTTTCAGCTTGCCGGCATCGCGCCCGTTCAGAACGACCTCGGCGCCGGCATCGGCGAGACCTTGCGCCAAGCCGAGCCCGATTCCCTGACCCGATCCGGTTACGAGAGCCCTTCGGCCGGTCAAGTCGAACAGATTTCTCGACATTATCTTCCTCTCCTCAACAATCAATTCTGGCGCAACTCATCTTCCACCTTCGAAAGCGATGCCTCAAACGCATCTGCGATCATGTCCACCTGCGCCTCATCGATGATGAACGAAGGACAAGACGTGATGGTATTGCCTTGGGGACGCAGAATGAGGCCGGCTGCCCCACGCATGCCCATCAATGGAAGGACGTCGAGATCCGGGGCATGTGGCTTACGGAACATGCCGACTGGCGACACGTATTCGGAAGTGGTCAACCCTATCGGCCCAATGCGGAGTGCATCTGACTTCGAGTCAACAGACACGCGGCTGCGGCTTAATGTCCAGATTTGCGACGACGTCAATGTCGGATGCTGTCGGCAGCGGCAAGCATCTCCACGGCGTTTGGAAAGATGGAGAGGCTGTTCGGCCCGTCGCGCGCTTCAATTTGCACCCAGCGAACGATCCCGTCCGCGTCGATGAGGAAGTGCCCGACAAGCTGTGTGGGGTGGTTTGCGAAGATGGCATGATCGGCTTCGCTAAGCACAAAGCCGTCCTTGGCGTTGAGCACGGGATTGGCAGCCATTGGATGCAGAGCTTCGGGCAATTCGCCCGTCGGGTTAATGCGAGCTGCCTCAAATTGCGCCCTGCTTGCCCGATAAGGCCATACTGGCTGCTCGCGACTGTTCTCGGCAAGGAATTCGGCGTGCGGTACGCCAAAGGCCCGGTGCGTTGTACAATTTTCGTCACACAGGAGCAGAGCCGGTGTTGGCCGGTGTCCAAAATACATGCGGGCGCGCTCCAAAGGCGTGTTGATCACGGCGACAGTTTCGACCCCCGCAGCGCGCAGAGCCGGCTGTAGGCCGCCGAGCTGTCCCACCTGACGCCTACAGAACGGGCAATGCAGTCCACGGAAGAAGGCGATCAGAAACGACCGACCGCGGAGGTTGGCGAGAGAAACGGTACCTTCTCGATTTGCCGCGGGAAGCGTGAAGGCCGGCGCGTTTTCCCCTGGTTGTATCGGGCGTGTCTGGCCTTGCACGGCATCTGTCCTCTGCTAGGCGTCTAGGTGAATGCTTGCCCTGATCCAGGCACCAAACCTAGCACGCTACCGCACAATTCGCTATGTTATGGGAGCGCGGCAAAGGATCCCGATTTTTTGCGCAATCCTGCCGCCCCTAAAAATCGGCCGAGTGCGTCGGGCATCCAATCCGGGAACACCTGCCGGTCAGTCCGGCTATTAACTCGCTTTCGGCATAGGCGCATTCGATGGGTTGATTAAGAATCAATTGGTGAGGCGGTTTTTAGCTGATTTTCGCAAACGTGAATGACGAACCGCCAATATCGCGCTCGCCTGCGGCTAGGAAAATCGTGCAAGCATATTCAGCAGATCCAGATTCTCCTGCTTCAATTGTCGAGCCAATAATCCTCTTAACCGCTGATTTTCGCTTTCAAGCGCGACGAGCTCGTCGGAGGATGCCTCGACATCGGAGCTGTCTGAGCGCGCCTCAGATGTATTTTTCACAAAAAGGTCGTGACGTTTTGCGCTCGTTGTAGGCTGCTGCTTCGATATCCGTTTCGAACGCGGTTCCGCAGCCTCTCTCCTTACTTTGGAAACTGCAATTGAATGGGACGTTGCGCCGTCAGGCTTAGCGGAAACTTGCTGGGCTTCGACGATTGAAGCCGAAACGTGCTCCGGGTTCTCGGCTCCTTTGTCCTCAATAGACTGCGTTTGATGCTGTGCATCCGCCGGCATCTCAGCCTCTTCACGCAGGTCCTCAGAGGTAACGTTACTTTCGAACAAATGTGGCGCTTCAGCCTCCGCTTCACGCGCATGGGCTTTGAGGTCAGTGTTACCCCAGATCGAATCTGGCATTGGTGACCGCCGGCGTGCCGATTTGAATTCGACAACGAAATTTCGCTTCTGTGTCTTCATAAGTATCCAGTCTTGAGATGTTCATTGAGATCTATGAGCGATCGAAGCGCTCCAGCATTTTCCGGAGATGCGCATTCTGCAAACTCAGCTTCTGAGCCAGTTGGCCTCTCAGCTGCTTGATTTCATCGTCCAGGCTTTCCGACTTTGCAAAGAATGTATCCTCCGGCGAAGATGGCTGGACACTTTGATCCAATTGCGTGGCAACGGGATGAGGCACAACCAACTGGGCGCGGCGTTTGTCTGGAAGCGCTGGACGGTTTGCACGTGGCGCATTGGCGGACCTTTTACCAGCTCCGGCTTTCGGCACAATCGCATTTGGTTCGGCGCCAGAGTGCAGGATCTCATCGCGTACCGGCGACGGATTTTCGTGGACAAAGGCCGGGGATAGAGCTGTCCGCGTGCCATCGAGTTCGACCGTACTCGAATTTGTCGCCGAGGAATTGGCTACAGGACTTTCATTGAACTCGGGTTCGCTCTCGATCTTTTCGAGACTGCTCTCGCTGGCGCTCGGATTGTCGCGCGATTCTTCCTGACGTCGCCGGGACGTTAATTGAACAAGGAGTTTCCAGGGTGATTTCATGATGCGTCACCTTCAAGCGACCCGCACCGCGAAGTCAAGTCGGCTTTTAGCTATAAGCCCGGGAAATTCACGACTGCCGCGAAATAGAGGGCAGAGGCCAGAGCACACCCGACCGACTGCCCCCCTCGCGGTCAAGCAAGTCCGAGCCGCTTGCGAAGATCGGAATTTTCTGCCCGCAGCTTATCTGCCAGGGCCTTGCGAAGACGTTTGTTCTCTTCTTCAAGTTGAACGAGATCGGCAATTTCCCCGATGGCAGTCGCTGGCACTTTTGCCACCTGTTTGGCTGGCTTTGCGGTATCTTTTCCGCTGCTGCTGACACTGCCCTTCGCTTTGGACTTTGCCGCGACAGGGGTCTCAGCGAGCACCGGCTTGGCTTCACCGGCTAGTTCGCCAAGCTTCTTCCGGTATGCCCTCTTTGTCTTTACGGTGTCAGCAGCCGCTGTTTCTGCAGCAGCCTTCTGCCGGCGCGGTGCACGCTGCTTTTTGGGCGCCGGCGCCGTTGCAGAGGCAATCGTTTCCACAGTCTCTGTCGTCGAACTCGGATTGATGTCGTCAGCCATCAGTAGTCTCCCTCTATCGTTGAGGATGTTTTCGACTGAGTAACCGGCAGAGTCAACACAATCTCAAAGGGATCGCTAATCTCAATCTTGGCATCTATCCAATTTGAAATGAAGCGACACTCTTTTCATTGAGCGTATCGAACGGAACCGGTTGCCCCAAAGAGGTCTCCACGGACGAAGCGCGACCGGCAACCGCGGCACCAAATACCGTTTGGTCCTGATCGGAATCAAACCACGAACCCCTGCCCACTTGAAGCCTGTATTTGAGTTGTAACCTGATCCGAACGGTTCATAGTGTTGCCACGCGGCCGACAGGACCCTTATCATGGGAGCAACGACGGGCATGCCTGGCAACTTAGATCGGATCCGCGAACAGCAACGCGAGACCTGGGATCGTTTTTCCACCGGCTGGAAGAAATGGGACGAGTTGGTTCTAGGCTGGCTTGCCCCGTTTGGTGATGCGATGCTGCGGCTCTCGAATTTGGGAGAACACTCTCATATCCTCGACGTTGCCGCCGGGACCGGCGAACCCGGGCTCACTGCGGCAGCTATGGCGCCGCGTGGAAAAGTAACTGTAACCGATCTGTCCGAGCGTATGCTGGCGGTTACCGCCGAGAATGCGGCTAGACGTGGCCTGTCGAATGTCGAAACCAGAGTTTGCGATGCGGGCGCGCTGCCTTTTCCCGATGCGTGTTTCGACAGTGTTCTGTGCCGCTTCGGCTTCATGTTCTTTCCCGATATCGCACTCGCCGCTCGAGAATTTGCACGGGTGGCGAAACCGGGGGCGCGTGTCTGCGCGGCGGTCTGGAGTGGCCCCGACAAGAACCCCTGGGCAACGACGGTCATGTCTACGATCACCCGGCATATGGAAATTCCTGCGCCGCCGCCCGGATCGCCGGGACTTTTTCGTTGCGCCCCGTCTGGACTGATGCGCACCGCGTTCGAAGAGGCCGGTCTGACTGACCTACGCGAGGAGGAAGTTTCTTCCATCATGATCCACGAGTCGCCGGAAAGGTACTGGGACTTCATGACAGACATCGCAGCACCCGTAGTAGCGGGGCTTGCGAAAGCCGACACGGAGACGCAGGCGCAAATCCACCACGAGGTTCTGGCATTGGCGCGACGGTCAATCCAGGAGGGCAAGGTTCGACTGCGTTCGACCGCGACTGTCATTGTTGGTATGCGGTAGACGCAGACGAAGGCGTAACGGAAGATGTCGGTGATCAATCGGCCATGGAGCGGGACAGCCAATCGGCGTAACGCAGCGAACCCACCTGTGCGCCCTTCAGCGGCAACAACGTGTCGTCATTCAACTCGACTCCGTAGTAGCGCGCGCGGTCGTCCGTCGTTACCTGGCGAATGTCATCGTTTGCCGCGAGGTGCATGCGAGCAATTTCGTCCAGACCGAATTGCTCGCTTTCCGCCAATCTCCACTGTATCGTTCCTTGCTGCTCCCATCGCCAGTTGGACCAGCATTTCGGCGACGTCATCAGCCGCGATGGGCATTATAGACGCCGACGGAAGGCGGAAACCGGCGCCATCTATCCCCATCATGTCGACAACGCCACCGATAAACTCGAAGAATTGCGTGGAATGGACAATGGTATAAGGCCGCCGCGCCGCCCGAATGAGATTTTCTTGCACCATCTTCGCGCGGAAATAATCACTTTCAACAAGGCGAGGCGTTCCGACCACGGAAAGGGCGACATAGTGTCTGACGCCGGCATCAGCAGAAGCGGCCAAAAGATTCTGAGTGGAGGCCGTGAAAAATCCCAGCGCAGAGTTGTCGCCAAATGACGCGGCGTTTGTAACGTCGATGACGACATCGGCTCCCGCGATGGCTGGCCTAAGGCCTTCTCCAGTCACGCTGTTGACCCCGAGAGATGTCGATGCAGCAGTCACTTCTATGGCTGCCTGTCGGAGGCTCTGAACGAGGCGCGCCCCGATGCGGCCACTCGCTCCCATGACCGTGATTTTCATCGGCTTGCTCCATCTATTTGTGTAGCAGCACTATTTCGCCTTGGTCGCCAAGCCGCTATCAGTTTATGGCGCTCTGTTTCTTCGCCGAGCACACAAATGTCACTTCACCGGCATGAGAACCGGAGCGTCCTTGTTCTTCAGCAGCACAACGATAAACCTTGCGGGCTTCGACTTGCTCGCATTGCGGCTAACCAGGTGAATGTCGGAAGGACCTTCGTAAAACGTCTCGCCGGGTGACAAGGTGACTTCCTTTTCGCCTTTGAGCTGCATTACGATCGAGCCTTCCAGCACGTAGACGAATGCGTTCGCCTCGTGTTTGTGGATTGGGGTGGAACCTCCCGGCGCACAGTCGACTGATATCATCAGCCCCTCCTTTCCGGGATAGTTTGGAAGTTCCTTCTTCATCAGGGGCGTAACGGTTGCGGTGTTGTCAGCGGCTGCGGGCAACGCGCCAAGGAGGCAAACGGTAGCCGACACGACGAACATTGAAAGCGTTGGTTTCATTGCCGTAAACCCTCAGTTGGTGAATGGTGCTGCGTAGGCGTGCCGAGGTCAACGCCAGACGATTGATCGGATGTCGCCCTAGTTCGACTGCTGTCGAAACCAATCGTCGAAGCCGATCTTGCCAATCGTCGCACCCTCGCCGGGGACAAGCGACCGATCATCCAGCTCAGACCCGAAATAGCGCGCGTGAACATCTGCTTCGACCGTCCGTCGATCGTTGCTCGCTTTCAGATAGCGGGCGACGAACTCGTTCATGCCACTGCGCTCGGGACCTGCAATTTCGATCGTGCCGTTGAGCGGTTGCCGGAGAGCGACATCCGCGATCACATCGGCAACGTCGTCCGAGGCGATGGGTTGGAAAGCCGCCGGGGAAAGTCGAGTGACGGTGCCAATGGTGGCTTCATCGGCGATGCCCTTGAGGAATTCGAAGAATTGGGTGGAATGGACGATCGTGTAGGGGATCGGCGATGCCTTGATCAGCTTCTCCTGGGCAAGCTTGGCTCTGAAGTACCCGTTTTTCGGCAGCCGTTCCGTTCCAACGATGGATAGGGCTATATGGTGTTTTACGCCTGCCCTGGCTTCCGCGGCCAGCAGATTGCGGCCCGACGTTTCAAAGAATTCAAGGACCGCCTTGTCTTCCCATGACGGTGCATTGGCAAGATCCACAACGACTTCGGCACCCGCTAGTGCCTCCATCAGACCTTCCCCCGTGATGGTGTTGACGCCAGTTTTGGGCGACGCCGCTATCACATCGTGGCCCTTGTCGCGCAAACGAGCCGCGGTCTTGGATCCGATGAGCCCGGTGCCGCCGATGAGAACAATTTTCATGACGTATCCCCCTTTTGCGGCCCTCTCGAGCCGCATGTCGTTTCGATCATGCAAGCCGCTTTCAGCCGCACGCAAGACGTTAGGGGCCTGGACAAGTCAAAGGTCGCGGCATGCATCGTCGCGATGGCTGAGAGCAGCCGAGCCGAACCTGGGGCATCGCAGCATGAAAAATAATCGCCCTTAATGGGATCAGGCGCAACCCCAATTGACGATTGGCATGGAGATTTGATGTGGACCCGCCGACATTCGTCTCTTGTGATTTCAGTACGTCAGCACCTCTTGATCACCCGTCCTTTCTGCGGACGATGCTTCGTGTGGTCTGCAGTCCCTCGAGGGCATCACCATGAATTTATCCGTTTGTCACTTCTCAGAGCTTACGCGTGCATACGCCCCCAGAATGAGACGCTCGGCCCGGAGAAGATAGGCTTCGAGCATCTCGGCCGCCGCCGCTGCGTTGCCGCTTTCGAGTTGGGCGAGAATCTCGCGGTTCTGGTCGATAAAGGGACCGTGGAGAAATTCAGGATCCTGCAGGAGACCAAAGACGAGCCGGAGCTCCAGCGAGATATGCGCGTAGAAGCTTGACAGACGCGGACTGTCGGCCAGTTCGATGATTGCGGTATGGAAGGCGATGTCGGCGCTGCCGACGCCGAGCCAGTCTTGAGCTTCGCGGCACCGGCAGGCGCTTTCCACTGCAGCGCGCATGCGTTTCACCCCAGGATGGAGAGGATGGGCCTGCGCAAGCGCGGGACACGCGATGAAGCGCCGCACCCGGTAGATGTCGATGATGGTCGACATGCTTGGCGTCGAGACGAAGACGCCGCGATTGGCCTCGTAGCGCAGAAGCCCTTCGTTTGTCAGGATCCGGAAAACCTCGCGCAACGTATTGCGCGAAACCTGCAGCTCATCACTGAGCGTCTGCTCGGAAAGATGGCTGCCCGGCGTGAGGATGCCTGAAATGACCTTGTCGCGGATGCGCCCAGCCACCGTCTCGGCCAAGGTCTGCGCAGGCTCATTCGAACGCACCGCAAACGGGGCGCTGCCTTCGGCAAGGCCGGAAGACTCTGTTTCAACACCTTGCGATTTGCGTGCAGCCAAGCGGCTCCCCTTCCTGCGGACCAGATCTTCCTCCCGGTAAAGTGCTTCGCTGGCGGTCACAAGCGAAATGACGCTGGAAAGCGGCTAACGTGAACCAAAGCCGGTTTTCTCACCTATTAGGCAACCGACTTCTTGTAAAGCAATAGATAAAGATTGTTCAACACTATGGACAGCATTGTTCGTTTTTGTTAGTTTTCTCGGCAGGTTTATGGCTGGAGCAATCATCATGCTGAGCATCGACATCAATAGTGACTTGGGCGAGAGCTTTGGCGCCTGGAAGATGGGCGACGACGCCGCCATGCTCGACGTAGTCAGCAGCGCCAATGTCGCTTGCGGCTTCCATGCCGGCGATCCGGCGGGCATGTTACAAACCTTGCGTGCGGCAGCCGAGCGCGGCGTCGCAGTCGGCGCCCATGTCGGCTACCGCGACCTCGCCGGCTTCGGGCGGCGCAACATGGATCCCAGCAGCGAAGAACTCGTGGGCGACGTGATCTATCAGATCGGCGCCCTGAAGGGTCTGGCCCAGGCAGCTGGCACGCGCGTGACCTATGTGAAGCCGCATGGCGCGCTCTACAACACAATCGCCATCGATGAACGCCAGGCAACGGACGTGATTTCCGCGATCTGCGCCGTCGATCCATCGCTCGTGCTTATGGCGCTTGCTGGCTCGCCACTTGTCGGCTGGGCGCGTTCTGCCGGTCTGACGGTGGTCGCCGAAGCGTTTGCCGACCGTGCCTATACGGCCGCGGGTAATCTCGTCTCTCGCCGGGAAAAGGGAGCCGTCCTGCACCATCCCGATCTCGTGGCAGCACGGATGGTTCGCATGGTCACCGAAGGCGTCATCGAAGCCGTCGACGGCACGCTGACGAAGATCGACGCCCAATCGATCTGCGTCCATGGCGACAGCCCAGGCGCCGTGGCGATCGCGCAGCGCCTGCGTACGCTTCTCGAGCAATCCGGCCTCGCCATCCGCGCATTTACCGCGGCGGGCTGAACGATCATGCGGCGCGTCCCCCCTACCCCCACCCGCGATATCATACGCATCCTCCCGGTGCGGGCAGATTGCGTGCTGCTTGAACTTGCCGACCTCAGCGCCGCGCTGGCGCTCTTCGACGTTCTCGAAAGCAATCCCGTCAACGGCATCCGGGAGATCATTCCGGCTGCCCGCACGCTGTTGATATCGTTCGACCCGAGCATCATTTCGAACGACGCGATAACGGAAATCGTTTCGGCCTGTGCCGGAAGCGAACGCAAGACGGCGACTGGCCCGCTGGTGGAAATTCCTGTCTGGTACGATGGGGAAGACCTCCAGGAGGTCGCCGGCATTCTCGGCATCAGCCGCGACGACGTCGTGCGCCTGCATGTCGGCAGCGAGTATGTCGTCGCCTTTACTGGTTTTGCGCCCGGATTCGGCTATTTGGCCGGCGGCGACGCGCGTCTGACGGTCCCGCGCCGGAAATCGCCGCGCACGCATGTACCCGTAGGGGCAGTCGGCCTGGCTGGAGAATTCAGCGGCATCTACCCGAAGGCCAGCCCCGGTGGTTGGCAACTGATCGGCACCACACCGCTTTCCATGTTTGATATCGACCGGACGCCGCCCTCCCTGCTGCAACCCGGCAGCCGCGTGCGTTTTCACGAGATCTCTGCAGAAAAAGCCTATGAGATTGCCGGTGCTGAAATGGCTGCCGCCAAGGCCAAGGATCGCAAGACGCTCGACACGGCATCGACGGCAGTCGAGATCGTTGCGACCGCACTGCCGGTGCTGTTTCAAGATCTCGGACGCGTCGGCCAGGCAAGCCAAGGTATAAGCATGTCCGGTGCTGCCGATCGCGCCAGCTTCAAGGCCGCCAATCGCCTGGTAGGCAATCCGGTCGATGCAGCCGCTCTCGAAATTGTTCTTGGTGGCCTGCGTTTTCGCATGCGCGGGCGCGGCGTCATCGCCGTGACCGGTGCAACGGCAGCGATCACCATCATGAATGCAGCCGGAATGAAAATACCGGCATCTCGTCATAGCGCGATCGCGCTCGACGATGGCGACACCGTTTCGCTCGAGATGCCTTCGGCCGGCATGCGCAGCTACCTGGCGTTTCGTGGCGGCTTCGAAGTCAATCCAGTCCTTGGCAGTGCCGCTACCGACACGCTTGCGCAGATCGGGCCTGCGGCATTGACGCCGGGCGATGTGGTCGCAGTCCGCACTGCCCTCGCCGGGGCGCTTGTCTCGACGACGGAACTTCCCGCTTTCGAGATGCCGGGCACCGACGAGACTGTTATTTTGGACGTCGCCATGGGTCCGCGCACGGACTGGTTTACAGAACAATCTGTCGAAAGCTTCCTGTCACAGGAGTGGACCGTCACGCCGCAATCAAGCCGCGTCGGCATTCGTCTCGCCGGTGAAGCGCTGGAGCGCAAGAGCCACAATGAATTGCCGAGCGAGGCCACGGTCCGCGGCGCTCTGCAGGTGCCGGCGAGCGGCCAACCGGTCCTTTTCCTTGCCGATCATCCGCTGACCGGCGGATATCCTGTCATCGCCACTGTCGCCGGCCACCATCTTGATCTTGCCGGCCAGGTACCCGTCGGGGCCCGCATCCGTTTCAATGCGATCAGCCCCTTTGCTCCCCGCATCATTCCAGGAAAATGCACATGAAAAAGGTTCTGATTGCCAACCGCGGTGAGATCGCGGTGCGGATCATCCGGGCCTGCAAGGATTACGGTCTGAGATCCGTCGCCGTCTACGCGGATGCAGACGCCGACGCGCTGTTTGTCGCGCAGGCCGACGAGGCCTATGCGCTGAATGGTGCTGGCGCAAAGGACAGCTATCTCGACATCGAAAAGCTGATTGCCGTCGCCATGCGTTCCGGCGTCGATGCCGTACATCCAGGTTATGGCTTCCTGTCCGAACGCGCCGAGTTTGCGCAGGCGGTTACCGATGCCGGCCTGACCTGGATCGGTCCTGATCCAAAAGTGATTGACGCGCTTGGCGACAAGCTGGAAGCCCGGCGTATCGCCCAGAAGGTCGGCGCACCGCTGGTTGCAGGCAGCGACGACGCGATTTCTTCTCCCGCGGAAGCTTTGACCTTCGCGCGGAAATTCGGCATGCCGATCGCCATAAAGGCGGCGCATGGCGGTGGCGGACGTGGGCTGAAGATCGCCCGCCATCTCGATGAGGTCGAGGAACTTTTCCTATCGGCCACGCGCGAAGCGGTCGCCGCGTTCGGTCGCGGCGAATGCTATGTCGAGCAGTTTCTCGATCGCCCGCGACATATCGAGGCGCAGGTGCTGGCGGACCGCCTCGGCAATGTTCTGGTCGTCGGAACCCGCGACTGCTCGCTGCAGCGACGCAACCAGAAGCTCGTCGAGGAGGCTCCTGCGCCCTTCCTTTCGCCCGAGCAGCGCCAGAAAATCCACGAGGCATCGCGCGATATCTGTGCAGAGGCCGGTTATACCGGCGCCGGAACGGTGGAATTCCTGCTGAGCGCCGATGGCGTGATCTCCTTCCTTGAGGTGAATACCCGTTTGCAGGTCGAACATCCGGTGACCGAAGAGACCACCGGGCTGGATCTCGTAATCGAGCAGTTCCGTATTGCCGAGGGCCTGCCGATCAGTGTTACGGAGATGCCGGAACCGCGCGGCCACGCCATCGAATTCCGTATCAACATGGAGGATCCTGGCCGCGGCTTTCTGCCATCCGCCGGCGAGATTTCCGAATTTTCGGCGCCGTCCGGTCCCGGCGTGCGGCTGGATTCGGGCGTGACCAGGGGCTCGGCCATTCCGCCGATGTTCGATTCGCTTGCCGCGAAATTGATCGTCTGGGGTGCAACCCGCGATCAGGCCATTGCCCGCGGACGTCGTGCGCTGAGCGAGTTCAGGATCGAAGGCGTACCGTCCGTTCTGCCATTTCATCGCGCCGTGCTCGATCATGCAGACTTTGCCGGCAAGGATTTTCGCGTCCATACCCGCTGGATCGAAACCGATTTTGCCGAAACGCTGGAAGCGGCTCCACGTCCTGCACCTGCGGAAGGCGGCCTCATGCGTGGCCATGTCGAGATCGACGGAAAGCGTGTTGAAATCGCCATTCCTGATGCCTTCCTGCGCCTGCTCGGGCAGGCACCGGGTCAGGCCTTGCAGCCACAGACGGCAAAAGCCGAACCGGAGGGTGGAGCCGTTTGTGCGCCGGTTCCGGGTCTGCTCGCGCACTGGAATGTTTCAGATGGCGCTACCGTGGAAAAGGGTGAATTGCTGGCAATGATGGATGTGATGAAGATGGAGACGGCGGTAATGGCGCCGGTCGCCGGCGTCATTACCCTTCTTGCCGTTGCCGGTTCCAGCCAGACCGCAGGCGCCATCATCGCCCGCATCGCGCCACAGACAGGCGATGCAAAGACAGGCGTGACCAAGACCGACACCGCGCAAGCCAAGCCGGAGAGCCTGACATGATAACCCCGATAAAGGATCGCAAGCCGCTGCTGTCGGTCGAAGGCCTGAGCGTCGAATTCGGGGCAAGCCGTGTGGTCGACGACCTGTCGTTTTCCGTCGAGGCGGGCAAGACGGTGGCCGTCGTCGGCGAATCCGGTTCCGGCAAGTCGGTGACCTCACTCTCGACCATGCGACTTGCCGACATGATGGGCGCGACGTTTGCTTCCGGCCGCATCATGTTCGAAGACAAGGACCTGTTGAAGGCCCCGCAGAAGGAGATGCGTTCGATCCGCGGCAAGGAGATCGCCATGATCTTCCAGGAACCGATGACGTCGCTCAACCCGGTCTTCACGATCGGCGACCAGATTTGCGAAGTGCTGATGCTGCACGAGAAGATGGGCAAGACTGCCGCCATGGCGGAGGCGGGGCGGCTTCTCGACATGGTGCGCCTGCCTGACGCCACCGAGCTGCTGACGCGCTATCCGCATCAATTGTCCGGCGGCATGCGCCAGCGCGTGATGATTGCAATGGCTCTCGCCTGTCGTCCCAAGCTTTTGATTGCCGACGAACCGACGACCGCACTCGACGTCACTATCCAGGCGCAGATCCTCAACATCATGCGCGACCTGCAGAAAACGCTCGGCATGGGCATGGTCTTTATCACCCATGACATGGGTGTCGTCGCCGAAATGGCCGACTATGTGGTCGTGATGTGGAAGGGAAGGAAGGTCGAGGAGGGTCCGGTTCGGGAGATCTTCGCGAACCCGCAGCACCCCTACACCCGCACGCTTCTTGCAGCTGTTCCACGCCTTGGCAGCATGACCGGGGAAGACTTTCCGAAGCGGCTGCCGCTCACCGTGTTGCAGGATGGGCAGCCGACTGTGGTTGGCGAGGAACGCGTACAGGACACGGCGAAATACGACGAGAGGCCCCTTCTGTCGGTAAAGGACCTGTTCGTCCGCTTTGATATCCGCAAGAACCTGTTCGGCAAGGCGACGCATCGCTGCAGCGCCGTCCAGAAGGTCACCTTCGACATCCACCCCGGCGAGACGCTGGCGCTGGTCGGCGAATCCGGTTCCGGAAAATCGACGATCGGCCGCACGATCCAGCAGCTGCAGGGGTCGATGGGCGGCGAGATCGCCTTCAACGGCCGCACTTATTCATCGATGTCGGCGGCCGAGCGCTTTCGCATGCGCCAGGAAGTGCAGTATATATTCCAGGATCCGTTCGCCTCGCTCGACCCGCGCAAGACCGTCGGCTTCTCGATTGCCGAGCCGATCAACACACACAGCCTGATCTCCAACCAGAAGGCCGTGCGCCGCCGCGTCGACGAGCTTCTGGAACGCGTCGGCCTGAGTTCCGAGTTTGCAACGCGTTATCCGCACGAGTTTTCCGGCGGCCAGCGCCAGCGTGTCTGCATCGCCCGCGCACTTGCTTCAGACCCGAAACTGATCATTGCCGACGAAGCGCTGTCGGCGCTCGACGTGTCGATCCAGGCGCAAATCATCAACCTGTTCATGGACCTGCAGGCTGAGCGTGGGCTGGCGTATCTCTTCATCAGCCACGACATGGCCGTGGTGGAGAAAATGAGCCACCGGGTCGCAGTTCTCTATCTTGGCCAGATCATGGAAATGGGCTCGCGCCGCCAGGTGTTCGAGACGCCGACGCACGACTATACCCGTCGCTTGCTCTCGGCGGTTCCGGTCGCCGATCCGACCGTCGTGCGCCGCACGGCAATGATCGAGGGCGAGATCCCCAATCCGGTGCGGCGCGTCGGCGACGAGCCCGCCCTCCTCGCCCACGAGGAAATCAATCCAGGCCACTTCGTCGCGAGGAGCGCCTGAGCAACCGCGAAAAATCGCAGAACAACGGAAGAGAGGAACAGGGAAATGACAACGTTCAAACCGGGAATGGCGACGGCCTTCATGGCGCTCGCGCTGTCGGGCACGGCCCTCACGGCAGGACCGGCCTTCGCCGCCGGCAAGATGACTATTTCGAGCCCACAGGATCCGGGCAGCTGGGATCCGATCGATACCTTTCTCGTCCAGTGGGCAGCTGTCGCCACCAACATATTCGATGGCCTGACGTACCGCGGTCCCGACCTCAAGGTCGTGCCGGGCCTTGCTGAATCCTGGGAAGAGCTCGACGAAGGCAAGCGCATCCGCTTCAAGCTGCGTCACAACGTCAAGTTCCACAATGGCGAGGCCTTCAATGCCGACGCCGTAAAGTTCACCTTCGAGCGCCTTCTCGGCGAACAGGGTGCCAAAGGCCCGCAGCGTTCCAACTACATCTCGATCGAAAGCGTCGAAGTCGTCGATAACTATACGGTGGATATGAAGCTGAAGGCGCCGGACCCCGTCCTTCTGACCAAGCTGGCCGGCTATGGCGGCATGATCGTCCCGCCGAAGTACATTCAGGAAAAGGGCGAAGACAATTTCAACCTCAATCCGGTCGGTACCGGTGCCTTCAAGTTCGTGTCCTACGCACCGAAGGTGAACATCGCGCTTGAAGCCAATGCCGACTACTGGGGCGGCGCACCGAAGCTGTCTGAGCTCGAATTCCGCTTCATCGCCGAGCCATCGACCGCCGTTGCTGAACTGCAGGCCGGTCGCGTCGATCTCGTCATCCCGCCGACCATTCCGATCGGCATGATCCCGGTTATCCAAGGCGATTCCAAACTCGAGATCGTCAGCGTTCCGGGTCCGACCGTCGATGCGCTACGCTTCAACACCCGCGACGGCATCACTGCCGATCCGAAGGTCCGCCAGGCAATCATCATGGCTGTCGACCGCGCCACGATCGTCAAGTCGATCCTCGCGGGCCAGGCTTCCGAGATCGTCAGCTTCCAGAGCGCGCTGTCGTTCGGCTACGACGCGAACCTGAAGGCGCTCCCCTACGATCCGGCTGGTGCAAAGAAGCTTCTGGCAGAGGCTGGCGTGAAGCAGGGCGCAACGCTGCAGATCGACATCCGTGGCAACGACGCGACGATGAACGAAGTGGCGCAAATCGTCTCCAGCTACCTATCGATGGTCGGCATCACCGCCACCATCAAGCCTTACGAAACCAACGTTCTGCTGAATGACATCATACCGCAGGGCAAGACCGGCGCGATGTTCCAGCAGAAGTGGGGCGGCTGGACGTTCGACTACGACAATACGGCCTACTCGATGTACCATTCGGGTGAAAAGTGGAACCCGTACGACAAGGACGAGAAGCTGGACAAGCTGCTGGAATCGCAGCGTCCGCTGACCGACCGCAGCGAGCGCGAACGCATCCTCAAGGAAGTCGCAGCCTACGCGTCCGAGCGGGCGCTCGAACTGCCCCTCTATAATTCCAACGCCATCTTCGGCATCAACAAGCGGGTCAAGGGCTTCATCGCGCCTCCGGACAACCGCCTGAAGCTGACCGACGTTACAGTCGAGTAATATCACCTGGCAAACACCCCGCCCGCGGCGCTGCGGGCGGGGCTGAACTTCTCTTCAAGGAAAACAAAGTGGCCGGTTTCCTCATCAAGCGATTGCTACAGGCGATTTTCGTTGTCATCGCCATTACGCTCGTCGTCTCCATCGCAATCCGACTAACTGGCGATCCCGCCGTGACGATGTTCCAGGGCGGCGGCAGCATGACGGAAGAAGATCTCGCGCGCATCCGTGCAGCGCTGGGAACCGATCAGCCGTTCCTCATCCAGTACTGGAACTTCATCAAGGGCCTCGTCACGCTCGACTTCGGCCGCAGCTTTGCCGGCGGCACGTCCGTTTCGCTCTTGGTCGGCGATGCGCTGCCAGCGACCTTGCTTCTCGCCTTCCTGTCGATGGCGATGTCGATCGTGCTATCGATCCCGCTCGGCATCAAGGCTGCCACCTCTCGCGGCAAGGCGGCGGATCAGATCATCCGCATCTTCTCACTGGTCGGCCTTTCCTTCCCGAATTTCTGGCTGGCCACCATGCTTGTCCTGCTGTTCTCAATCACGCTCGGCTGGCTGCCGCCGAGCGGCATGTCGGGCGTCGCAAGCTATATCATGCCGGCAGTGACGATGGGCATCATCCTGACGGCAACAAACGTTCGGCTGGTGCGCACGTCGATGCTCGAAACCCTGCAGTCGCAATACATCATGGTAGCCCGCGCAAAAGGCCTGAGCGAAAGCAAGGTTCTCTATAAGCATGCGCTGCGCAACTGCGCCATTCCGCTGATCACCTATTTCGGCCTGCAGTTCGGCGGTCTGCTCGGCGGCATCGTCGTCATCGAGCGCGTCTTCAACTGGCCGGGCATGGGTACGCTTGCCTTCGACGCGGTCGGCGCTCGCGACTATCCCGTACTCCAGGCCGTCATTACCGTTTTGTCGCTGATGATCGTCGGCATAAACCTTCTGGTCGACATCGCCTACGGGCTGGTCGATCCGCGCATCCGGACGGAGTAATCGACGATGGCTGCCAAAACCTCCTCGCGCTTTGCGAGCCTTGAATTCATCCTTGGTTCCCTGCTTACTACCGTCATCTGCCTTGCCGTGATTTTCTCCGACGTGCTCTTTCCGGGCGGCGCCGACAGGATCGACCTGATGGCGCGGCTTGCCAGGCCGTTCGCGACAGCGGCGCATCCTTTCGGGACCGACCCTCTCGGCCGCGACGTGCTGGCGCGCGTGGTTGCCGGCGGCAAGATCTCGCTTTTGGTCGGCTTCACCTCGGTGATCGGCTCCGTATTCTTCGGCGTGATCGTCGGCCTGATCGCCGGCTATTACCGGGGCTTCTGGGACATGCTGGTCATGCGGTTCGCCGACCTGCAACTCGCCATGCCGTTCATCCTGCTCGCCATCACCTTCATCGCCATCGTCGGCGGTAGTCTGACAAACACCATCATCCTGCTGATCGTCTCGCAGTGGGTGCAATATGCCCGCCTGGTGCGTGGCTCGGTGCTGACGCTGCGCGAGCGCGAATTCATCCTCTCGGCTCGCGCGATCGGGGTCAGGGACTGGCGCATCATCGTCCAGCACCTCCTGCCAAACCTGATCGGTCCGGTAATCGTGCTGATGACGCTGAACGTCGCCAACAATATTCTCCTCGAAAGCAGCCTCACCTTCCTCGGGCTCGGTGTCGATCCGACCATTCCGAGCTGGGGCGGCATGCTTGCCGATGGCCGTACGTACCTGCAGACCGCATGGTGGGTTAGCGTCTTCCCCGGCCTTGCCATCCTCCTCACCGTCCTCGGCCTCAATCTTCTCGGTGACTGGCTGCGCGACAGTCTCGATCCGACCGGCAGAAGCTCAAGGTAGACCCGCATGACCACGATATATCGGAAATCCTTCGAGCGCAGCCTCGAGCAGCTGGTTGCGGACGCCGTTCCGGGTTGCTCGCTCGAAGCCTGGACCTTCGACGATACCAATAGCCGTCGCGACACCGAGAAACGCCTGAAGGACAAGGGCGTTACCGCCCGCATCCGCAGCGCCTACAAGCCGCTGCTCTACGTCTTCCTCGAAGAGGTAAACCTCGACGGCGTCGAGGCGATCGAAATTCGCTATCCGGTGCATCGCGATGCGCCTGCCAACCGGTTCCGCCTTGAAGCCTACCCGCTGGCGTCGCTGGTCGGCGATGCGAAGATCGATTTCGTCGCCCGCGAAGACGACGGCTTCTTCTACGACGTGACGCTGACACGTGCCGGCAAGAACGAGTACTTGAAGGTGCTTGCGCCGAACCGCGTTCATACCGATGTCGTCGGCGAGACCAATATATCTCCGACCGGATGGCTGCGACTTGTGGGCGAAAGTGGCGAGCGGCTTGAGACGGACTACGAGCGCCTGTTCGGCGAGGCCATCTGCGCCGTGGCAAACCACGAGTGGGGAGCGCAGGAACCCTATTTCGAGGAACTCAACATCCGTGTTGCACATCCTGCCGAGGATATGGCGCTCGCTGTCGGCGACGAGGTCGTCAGCTTGCGGGAAGCGCTGCACGAGGATTTCTACTTCTCGCTGCTCGAGTTTTTCCAGACGAAATCCGGCCGGCCGCTCGGAGACCGCGGCTTGAAGCCAGGTCAGATCGTGCCGGAAGTCGCGCGCAGCGAAGGCGAAATCTCCGTTCACATCGAGACACGCCCGCTTTCCACGGGCTTCCTCGACGGTGGGGATCAGCCGGTCGATACGGCCGTCGAGCCGCCGGCGGCAGCTCAAATCGCCCGTCTGCTTGCTGAGCTAGGAGGCGAGGAATTCGATGCCCGCTCGCGGTCGGGCCGCAACCTCTCGGCGCGATATATAGTAGGCAGCGACGCTGCGGTGATGATCAGCGCCGGCCAGCATCCCAACGAGACGACTGGCATCGTCGGCGCGATCCGTGCCGGCCGCAGGCTTGCTCAAAGGCCGGACGCCCATTTTACGATCTCGCCGCTTGAGAACCCGGACGGATATGCTCTGCACCAGCGGCTGCGCGTCGACAATCCGCGTCACATGCACCATGCCGCCCGCTACACGGCACTCGGCGACGATCTCGAATATCGCACGCAGGAAAACGCCGGCGCGCATCTCAACGAAAAGGTAATCCGCTTCAAGGCGCAGACGTTGAGCAATGCCCAGCTGCATATCAACCTCCACGGCTATCCCTCGCACGAATGGACGCGGCCGCTTTCCGGCTATGTACCGCGCAATTTTCCCATGTGGACACTGCCAAAGGGGTTTTTCCTCGTCATGCGGCATCATGCAGGCTGGACCGAACAAGCCGAGGCAATGCTGGACCACGTCACGCGCCATCTCGGTGCCATTCCGGGCCTGCTCGACTACAACGACCGGCAGATCGCACTTTACGAAATCCATGCCGGCGAAACCGGCTTCCGCATCATCAACGGCTTCCCATGCCTGTCGTCTATCGACGACCGCCATAGCGTGCCGCTGACGTTGATTACGGAGTATCCGGACGAGACGATCTACGGCGATGATTTCATCACCGGCCACACCGCGCAGATGGAGACGGTACTTTCAGCCTATGAGGCTTGGCAAGGACTTGCCCCAACAAGGTTGGGGAGCTAACGGCGCAGCAGCGTCCTCGCCGCTCTATATCGGACCGGTCCTTTGGGACCGGCCCGTGAAAATCACCCAACCCAGTCAGCGTCTCAACATTGCGAGATCTTTTGCCGCCATTGTGGCGCTCATCGGCACCGGATTTCGTCCGGCGTCCAATGTTCCGCCTCCACGCTCTGCATCGACCATGTAGTCGCGTGCCAACGGCAGTGCATCGACGTTGCGCGTCAGTTGGAGCTGCCAGTTCATGTGGCCCATCCGACGGAAAGCCAGTTCCGAGCCGATCAGATAGAACTCGAACATACGACAGAACCGCTCGTCGTAAAGCTTGGCGAGCGTCGCCCGATGCTTCGCGAACCGATCGCGCCAATGGGCCAGTGTTTTCGCATAGTGGAGGCGCAACACCTCGATATCCGTCGCCCATAAACCGGACCGTTCAACGACGGACAGGACCTCCGACAGGGCCGGGGAATAGCCCCCAGGGAAAATGTACTTCGCAATCCACGGATTCGTACTCCCCGGACCGTCAGCACGGCCGATGGCGTGGATCAGGGCCACACCGTCATCCTTCAGCATCGAGCGCACCTTGTCGAAGAAGGTTCTGAAGTGATTGATGCCGACATGCTCGAACATGCCGACGGAGACCACCCTGTCGACAGGCCGGGACCACGATCTGTAGTCCATGAGCTCGAACTTGACCCTGTGTTCGAGCCCCGCCTCCCGGGCGCGGGCGCGGGCCGCCTCGAGCTGTTCGGTCGACAAGGTCAGACCGGTGACACGCGCATTGAATTCCCGGGCAAGGTAGAGCGCCATTCCGCCCCACCCACATCCGATATCCAGGATTTCCAGATCGGGCCGATCGAGTCTCAGCTTGGCAGCAATATGCTGCTTCTTCTTGAGTTGCGCCTCCTCGAGCGTTTCTCCTCCGTCGGGAAAATAGGCACACGAATATTGACGGTCCTCGTCCAGCATGAGCGAATAGAGACGCGCGTCGAGATCATAGTGGTGGGCAACATTGCGCCTTGATCTTGATGCAAAGTTCAGCTGGTCAAAGTGACGCCGAAACCAGCGCAGCTTTTCCATGAGCTTGTCGAAGGGGTGGCTGCCGCCCTCCATCGAGTTCATTGCAAGAAAGTCGAGTGTCTCGAAGAGGCTGCCGGGAGCCGGCTCGAGATCGCCGTCCATATAGGCCTCGCCCAGCGCTAGCGCCGGGTTGAGCAGCAGGCGGCGTTCGGCCCTCTTCGTGCGTATGGTGAGCGATGCGTGCGGTTCCTCGCCGGTCCCAAAGACCCGCTTCAGCCCGTCGGGGAACGTAACGGTGAGGGTTCCGATTTTGATCAAATGTTTTAGCGCGAGCTCAAGCAACATTTCCAATACCTATTCATCGTCTGAGCGCAAACAACCGTTCACGCTGGCTGCGTGTCATGCTGGCAATATTAGGAAAAATTTGGAGGGGTCGCGGGCTACGTCAAGTCGGCGGCCACTCGCAGGGCGGACTCAGCCCGTCCCGCACCGGCTGGCGCCCAGACGGGCCCAGTCTTTGCGACGGTCACTCCATGCAGTAGCCGCTAGTACGAATTCATCGCTCATAGGCAACGTCCAAGCCGGGTGAAGGGTGGCGAGACAGCACATTTGAAGAAGCAGCCGACTGCGGTCGACGGAATGGAAGTGCCGCCAATGCGATCTCGACAACGCGCCGGAGTTCATCACGGGTGCGACCTGCTTTGGCCTGGCAAGCCGTTCCCAATGCCACTGTCACGACAAAGCGTGCGAGATCGGCCGGATCGCAATCGATCGGCAAATCACCGCCGTCCCGGGCGCGGATCAACCTTGCGCACAACGCGATTTCGATCCCGACCCGCCGATCGATCAGTGTCTTTCGGATCGGCTCTGCCTCCTCCGAACAGGCCACGGCACCATTTAGGGCGAGGCAGCCGGTCGGTGTTTCCGCGTGGGTCTGCGCATCGACATATCCATAGACCAATCGTGCAACGGCGACGTCGACGGACGGCTCAGCCAGCGCCTCTTCAATGAAGCCCATATATTCGGCGTCATAGAACTGGAGGGCCCGACGGAACAGCTCCTCCTTGTTGCCAAAAGTTCCGTAAAGACTGGGACGCGTGATCCTCATTGCATCGGTGAGATCCGACACAGACGTCCCGTCATAGCCCTTTTCCCAGAACAGTCTCACTGCAGATGCAAGGGCTTCTGTTGCGTCAAACTCTTTTGGCCGGGCCATGATGCGCTATGTCCGTTTCCTACCAATCGGTATGTAACCAGATACTTTCCCGCCTGTCCAGACATGATGGGCGAATTTCATACCGATCGGTAGATTGGGAAACGAGCCTTCTCAGATCGCCCCGATCTTGTCCTGCGTCATCCTGTCGAAGTCGGAGGCATCGTGGCGTTCGTGGAGTTGCTCGGAAGGGTCGCCGGCCACACGATTGACCATGCGCCCACGCTTGACCGCCGGTCGCGCTGTGATCTCGGCAGTCCACCGCTGCACATTCCTGTAACTCTGAACGTCGAGGAACGCGCCGGCATCGCCATAGGCTTTGCCTTGCGCCAGATTGCCGTACCAGGGCCAGATCGCAATGTCGGCGATTGAATATTCAGAGCCGGCCATGAACTGGTTCTCTGCAAGGTGCCGGTCGAGCACGTCAAGCTGACGTTTCACTTCCATGGAGAAGCGGTCAACGGCGTATTGAATGTGCATCGGAGCGTAGGCGTAAAAATGACCGAAACCGCCGCCTAGATAGGGGGCCGATGCCATCTGCCAGAACAGCCAGTTCATCGCTTCGGTGCGCGCAACGTGGTCCTTCGGCAGAAAGGCGTCGAACTTGTTGGCGAGATACAAGAGGATCGCACCACTTTCGAACACACGGGTCGGCTCCGGCGTGGAGCGATCGACGAGAACCGGGATTTTCGAGTTCGGATTGACGCCAACGAAGCCGGAGCCGAATTGCTCGCCGTCGCCGATCCTGATCAGCCACGCATCGTATTCGGCGCCCTCATGGCCAGCCGCCAGAAGCTCTTCAAGCATGATTCCGATCTTCACGCCGTTGGGCGTCGCCAGTGAGTAAAGCTGCAACGGGTGCTTTCCGACAGGCAATTCCTTCTCATGCGTCGGTCCTGCGATCGGGCGATTGATATTGGCAAACTGGCCGCCATTTCCCTTTTCCCACGTCCACACCTTGGGCGGCTCGTAACCAGCGGGAAAATTGTCAGCGGGGGATTTTTCAGTCATGAAGCTTGTCCTTTTTGAGGGGAGCATTGAGCGCAACCGCGAACAGAGGTAGGTGCGAAACGCGGTGGCGCAAGATGTGGAATCACATAGTGCTTCTTCGGGAGCTGGTCGAAGCTTCAGCTTGCTTATTGGAGGCGAGCCGGGAAAAAAGTTTCCGACTACCATATGCTCGCCCGCAATCGGCACCGGAACACCTACGGCAGAATCGCATCGAACTGGCTCTGAAACATCGCTTTCTCGCCGAACCTCCCGATTTGAGGTTTGGAACAAAAGTCCCGGATTGGTGTTACTCCACCGATCACAGGGATCTTCATCACTCTGGGATCGCTCCCGGCGGAGAGCCCTTGTTAGAGAGTTCTCCGCCACCGGAGTTCTGCAAAGGCGTGTAACCTTGCAGCTCCTGATTGTAACCCAAACCGGGGGAACTTTGAGATGTTCAGAAAAATCGTACTCGTCAGTGCAACAATTGGCGCACTCGCATCCTGCACAGCCACAGAGCAAGGAACAGCCATCGGGGCCGGCACCGGCGCAATTATTGGCGGAGCCGTTTCCAACAGTTGGGGCGGAGCAGCTGTCGGCGCCGTGGCGGGAGGTCTCGCTGGTGCGCTGATCGGCCGATCGACGGAACGGCGAGGCTATTGCGTCTATCGTGATCGCTACGGCCGGACCTATGAAGCACGTTGCCGTTAAACCGGCCATTTCAGTCGCCGCCTCCCAAGTGGGACGGCGGCCTCCTCACGGCACCTGCGCGCCCTTTGCCGTCACGTAGATGGAATAGAGCGAGTTGGTGGCCGCGATGAAGAGGCGGTTGCGGCGGGGGCCACCGAATGTGAGGTTCGCAACCGTCTGGGGCACGAGGATCTTGCCGAGTAGCGTCCCGTCCGGCGCAAAGCACTGCACGCCATCGGCAGCGCTTGACCAAAGGTTCCCGGCGATGTCCGTGCGGATGCCGTCGGGGATGCCTTTGTCAATAAGGGCGAACACGCGACCCCGCGCCAAGCTCAAGCCGTCGACGACGTCGAAGGCGCGGATGTGCCGTGGCAGGGTCGCGTCATGGCTGGCGCCGGAATCGGCGATATAAAGGGTGGTTTCGTCAGGCGAGAAGGCAAGGCCGTTCGGCTGGTTGAAATCCGTAACGACCGCCGTCAGCTCACGGCTTTCCGGATCGAGGCGGTAGACGTTGCGCGTCTTCTGCTCGGGCTCGGAACGATAGCCTTCGTAATCCGAAAGAATGCCGTAGGTTGGGTCCGTGAACCACACAGAGCCGTCCGAGCGGACGATGACATCGTTCGGCGAGTTCAGCCGTTTCCCCTCAAAACTGTCGGCGAGCACGGTCACCGAACCATCGATCTCCGTTCGCGTCACGCGACGCGTGCCATGCTCGCAGGAGACCAGGCGGCCCTGCCGGTCGCGCGTGTGGCCGTTGCTGAAGTTGGACGGCTGGCGATAGACGGAGACGCCGCCTTCGGGTGTCCACCGCATGATGCGCTGGTTGGGAATATCGCTCCAAAGGAGCTGGTTGGCATCGTTGAACCAAACCGGACCTTCCGCCCAGCGGCAGCCCGAATGGAGTTCTTCCAGCCGCGCACTGCCGACGATCAGGTTACCGAAGCGCCGATCGTGGATTTCGTAGAGAGAGCCGGTGGTCATGTGGAGTTCCCGAAACTATCGCCCGCCCAACTGGCGACCGCCAGCAAGCAGGATAACGCTGATGATGATGAGGCCGGTCATGATGAGGCGGATGCCCGCTCCAAGACCGTAGGTGTTGAGCATGGAGACAACAAGGAACATGAAGAGCGAGGCGCCCCATATGCCAGGGACGTTGGAATCTCCACCCGCGACCGCCGTACCGCCGATGACGACGACCGCGATGGACATGAGCAGATATTCCGAGCCCATGTTAAGCGCCGCGCCCCCTGAGAAGCAGGCGAGCAGGTAGCCCGCAAGCGACGCCAGCACCGCGCAGAAGATGTAGGTGACGAACCGGGCGCCATCGACGGGAATTCCCGCCATCCTGGCGGCCGGCATGCTTTGCCCGATCGCCGAGATCCACCGTCCGTAGATGGTCTTTTCGAGCAGGAACCAGGCGACGAGCGACAAGACAAGAGCGATGATCGCAACGTTGGGCACGCCGAGCGTGCTCGACGTGGTGAAGTCGGCGAGAAAGGCCGGCGGCTTGATGCGCAGGCCGCGGTTGGTCCAGATCGCGGATGACTGCACGATGAAGCTCATCGACAGTGTGGCGATGATCGGCGGGATACGCAGCGCCTTGATAAGGGCATAATTGCAGATGCCGACACTGATGCCGATCAGGATCGCGACGACAAGGCCCGGCAGGACAAGGCCGTTCTCGACGTTCATCAGCTTCAGCGCCACCGTTCCGGCAAGCGTCATGGTGGCCGGAACCGAAAGGTCGATATTGCCAGGACCGAGCGTGATGACGAACATCTGGCCGATGCCGACGATGATCGAGAAGGCGGCGAACGTGAAGGCCGCCTGCGACAGGCCGAGCGTGCTGGCGCCCCCCGTGACCATGATCGTCGCGAACCAGACGGCGAAAGCGGCAAGCCACGACCAAATCCACGGCTTGCGGGAAAGTCCGGCGAGCGTGCTCATCGGCGTTTCTCCCGTTTCTCGAGGCGGTTGAGGAAGAGCCGGAGCGCGAGGACGACGATCAGGATCGCACCTTGTGCCCCGATCTGCCAGTCGGGGGAGATCCGCAGGAAGGACAGGAGCGAGCCTGCGAGTGTCAGCGTCAGAGCGCCGAGGACGGCGCCGATCGGCGAGACGCGCCCGCCGATGAACTCGCCGCCGCCGAGAATGACGCCGGCAATGGACAGCAACGTATAGCGAAGTGCGATATTGGCATCGGCCGAGGTCGTGAGCCCGACGAGCGTAATACCTGCGGCCACGGCGAAGAGGCCGGCGAGCCCATAGGCGGCAGCGCGCGCGGCGACGATCGACCAGCCCGCCCGCTCGACAGAGCGCTCGTTGCCGCCGACACCGCGGATCAGCACACCGAGCGACGAGCGCATCACGATGAGCTGCGCGATCAGGGCAACGATGATGCTCGCGACGATCGCCATCGGCATCAGCGGCGGCTTGACCGTCATCAGCCAGCGCACCCAGTCGGGCGCCTGCCCGCCCGGAGCCGGCAGCAGCAGTACGGCGAGCCCGGCCCAGACGAAGCTCATCCCCAGCGTGACGACGATGGATGGCAGGCCGCGCAGATGGATGAAGACTCCGAGCGCGGCGTAAATTGCGATCGCGCCGGCAAGTATCAGCACGCCCACGAGCGGCGCGTCACGCAGAAACGTCGCGGTGACGCAGGCGACGAAGCTGACGAAGGTGCCCATCGACAGATCGAGGTCGTTGACCGACATGATCAGCATCTGGGCGATGGTGGCGAGCGCAATCGGGACGGCGAGATTGAAGAGCAGGTTCAGGCCCACGTAGCTCATGGCACGCGGCTGCAGCCAGAAGACGGCGGCAAGCAGAACGGTCAGTGACAGGGCCGGAATGAGCAGCCGGACGGTATCGGTCGAAAGCCTCATGCGGCGGCTCCCTCGAAGGAGGCGGCGAGAATGTTCTTCTCGTTGACCGCATCGCCGGCAAGTTCGGCGACAATCGCGCTCTCGCGGAAGACATAGACGCGGTCGCAGAGGCAGACTTCCTCCATTTCCGTCGAATACCAGACGAAGGTGCGGCCGCCTGCCGCCTCGTGCCGGATGATCTCATAGACTTCCTTCTTGGTGCCGACGTCGACGCCGCGCATCGGATCGTCCATCAGCACCACCGGCGCGCGCGTCGAAAGCGCGCGGGCAAACAATACTTTCTGCTGATTGCCGCCGGAGAGCGACAGGATGCGGTTCGACATGTCCTGTGTGCGGATCTCGATCTTCTGTTTCCAGGCACTGCCCTTCGTCGCTTCACTGTCGGCATCGACGACGCCGCGTTGTGCGAGGTCACAGAGTGAGGCGATGGACAGGTTCTTCAGGATGCTCCAGAGCTCGAAGACGCCATTCAGCCGGCGGTCACCCGCAACGAAGGTGACGAGCGGATCGCGCTTCGGTAACCAGTCGCCGCTGCTCAGGGAATGAAGTTTCATCAGCATCTCCGTCTGGCCATGGCCGGCAAGCCCCGCGAGCCCGACGATCTCGCCGCGTTTCGCCTGAAATGCCAGCCCGCGGCCCACCTGCTCGAGCGCGACGGGGGCCGCGTCCAGGTCGCGGTTTGCGCGACGATGCACCTCGCCTTTCACGACACTGCCCATGGTCTCGACGAGGCTGTGCTCCGAGAAATAGGCCGCCGGGCGCTCCGCAACGATGCGGCCATCCTTCATGACGACGATGCGGTTTGCGGTAGTGAGGATCTCGTGAAGGATGTGCGAGATGAAGATGACGGCGCCGCCGCCTGCAACGAAATGGCGGACATGGGCGAGCATCTGCTTTGCAAGGCTCGCATCGAGCGAAGATGTAGGCTCGTCCAGAATGACGAGACGCGGCGCTATGCCGGCGTTGGAAAAAGCCATCGCGATCTCGACCATCTGCCGCTCGGCTATGGAAAGATCGCCGACAGTGCGGTCGCTTGCTATGCCGTGGCCGGGAAACACTGCATCGAGGCTGTGCGCGATGACCTTTTCGGCCCTTTTGCGCCAGCCGAACCCGCCCAGATGGCGGTGCATGATGCGCGTGTTCTCGACGATGGTCAGGTTCGGGCAGAGCGATAGTTCCTGAAAGACGCAGCGCACGCCGCGGGCGCGTGCGGCGTTGATGCCGTAGCGCGAAATTATCTCGCCGTCGCTGGAAACCGTGCCCTGGTGCGGCGTCAGTCCGCCATTGATGACGCTGACGATGGTCGATTTACCGGCGCCGTTGTGGCCCACGAGGCCAACGCATTCACCGGGCATGATTGCAATCGTCACGCCGTCGAGCGCCTTGACCGCACCGAAACTCACCTTGGCATCATCGACCTCGACCACTGCCTTCAGCGTGTCATCCGTCATTTGTCATCGCTTCTATTGGGGAAAAGAAAAAGCCGCGCGACCCTGTTCGAACCGCGCGGCGCCTCGAGAGGAATTACTTTGCTGCTTCGATCACCTTCTTGGCGTCGTCGAGCGAGTATTCGACGTTGGCGACACCGCCTGCCTGCGTGTTGGCGAGGTTCGTTTCGAGGTTCGCCTGCTCGATGCTGAGGAATGGCACCACGAGGTCCTTCTTGACCTCCTTGCCATCCAGAATCTGCTGGGCGACCCAGAAGGCGAGCGTCGAAACACCGGGCGCAATCGACACGGACATGGTCTCGTAGCCGTTCGCGTCCTTCTGTTGCTTCCACCACTTCAGTTCGTCTTCGCGGTTGCCCATGACAATGATGGGCATCTTGCGGCTTGCAGCCGCGATGGCCTGCGCCGCGCCATAGCCGTCGCCACCCTGCGTCACGACGCCGACGATTTCCGGCAGGCTCGGTAGAATGCCGGCAACGGCCTTCTGGGCAACGTCCTGCGCCCAGTCGCCATGAACCGAGCCGACGATCTTGAACTGCGGGAACTGCGCGACACCGGCGTGGATACCGGCCGAGATCTCGTCATCGACGAAGACGCCGGCGAGGCCGCGGATTTCGAGCAGATTACCGCCCTTCGGAATCTTCTTCGAAAGGTACTCAACCTGCCCTCGGCCCATTTCCTTGAAGTCGACGGCGATGCGCCATGCGCAGGGTTCTGTCACGATGCCGTCAAAGGAGACGACCGTGATGCCGGCGTCGCAGGCTTCCTTGACAGCGCCGTTGAGCGCGGTCGGCGAAGCGGCATTGAGGACGATCGCGTCATAGCCCTGCAGGATCATGTTCTGGATCTGGGCGGCCTGCTCGGTCGCCTGGTTTTCAGCGGTGGTGAATGGATCGGCGGCGGCGACGACGCCCGCCTTTACGGCTTCGCCCGTCACATTGCCCCAGCTGGTCAGCATCGCCTGACGCCAGGAGTTGCCGGAATAGTTATTGGAAAGCGCGATCTTCTTGCCAGACGTGTCGGCAAAGGCGGAAACCGGCATGGCGGCGCACGCGACTGCAACCGACGCCAGAAGCATCTTACGGATTGTCATCTCTCTCTCCCTCAAGATCCACCCTCCCGGCGGATCGCTTCATCGCTGCTTGCGCAGTCGAATGAAAATTGTTCTTGCACTGAGCATCCTCCTCTCAGTAAGAGCAGGATGAGGTAGATTGCAGGGCCTGTACAGACGCGATGCGGCAATAAGTTTGCGGGTTTTGCGCAAGAAGTTGCGGGTTTGTGCAAGACGCGGGAGCCTTTGCAGCGCTTTACTTGTGCGAACGAGGATGGCGGAGGCGGTGCCTGCCCCTTCGGGAGGAAATGCCATGTTGCAACTCGCACCCGCCGCGCTGTTCGAACACTATCTCGGGATATCGCGGCTTCTCGCAGGCCAGCTGGATTTCCGTTCGGCCATCCGCTCGGTTGCGGCTGAAGTCGCGCACATCATTCCGCACGATCATCTCGACGTCTGCGTCCTCCTGGAGGGAGGCAACTACCACACTGCCTACGAGACAGGCATGGAAACCGCCTGGGGCATGCTCGCCGGCGCACCCGTCGTCAACAGCCCAATCCGCTCCCTGCTGTGGGGCGAGGTCGACTATATTCTGGCCGACGATGCCATGACCGATCCGCGTTTCCACTTCGAAGGCGCCTTCAAGCGGCCGATCAACGAGCAGTCGCTGCGAAGCCGCCTGCATGTCCCCATGAACGTTCAGGGCACGATCATCGCCGCCTTTTCCTGTTCCTCCCAATCGCCCGGCGTCTATGCGATGGAGGACGTCGACCGCGCCCGCATCATCGCCGATCTTCTGACGCCTTACTTCTTTGCCTTGCGTGCCGCCGAGCAGGCACAGCGCTCCGCCATTGTCGAAGCTGAGGCGCGCGCCCGCGAGGAAGGCCTCCGGCAGGGTGCGTTGAAATTGACCGAAGCTCTGGAGCAGGAGCGCCAGCGCATCGGCATGGACCTTCACGACCAGACGCTCGCCGATCTCACCCGCCTCGTCCGCCGCATCGATCGCCTGTCGCGCAACGGCGACCTGACGGGCGAGGCGCTGGAGCCGGTATCGCGCAGCCTGCAGCACTGCATGCAGGATCTCAGGCAGATCATAGAGCAGGCGAAACCCTCCGTGCTGCAGCTCTTCGGACTGGCGCAGGCAGTGGAGAACCATCTTGACCGTTCGGTGCGCGACAGCGGCATTCCGATCGAATGGGCAGTCGTGGACGAAACCGACGGTGTACTCGAGACGCTGGAACCTGCCGTCAACGTGGCCCTTTTTCGGATCGCCCAGGAGGCGATCAACAATGCCGTGCGCCACTCCCAGCCGCTGTCGGTTACCGTGCGCCTCAAGGCAGAAGATGGACAATTTGCCATCGACATATCCGATGACGGCAAAGGGCTCGCCAATCCGCGCGGCCGCTTCGGCGGCGGCATCGATAATATGAAGACGCGGGCGCGGCTGATCTCCGCCCGCTTCACGATCGGCCCAGGCCAGGCGAACCGCGGAACGACAGTGACGGTGCACCTGCCCCTCGTCCCGTCGGGCGTGGGTGTCGCGGTATGAAAATGGAGACGGCTCCGATGAAGGTTCTGATCGTCGAGGATGACCCACTGCACCGCTCCTACCTGCACGAGGCGGTGTGTTCGGCCTTGCCCGAATGCGACACGGTGATCGAAGCGGAAAATGGAACGATGTGCGAAAAGCTTGCCCGCAATCACAAGTCGGCGCATATCGTCATGGACCTGCAAATGCCGAACCGCAACGGAATCGAGGCCGCGCGCACCATCTGGAAGGAGCGCCCGGAGACACGCATTCTCTTCTGGTCCAACTATTCCGACGAGGCCTATGTACGCGGGGTGTCGCGCATCGTGCCCGACGGCGCCGCCTATGGTTACGTGCTGAAATCGGCTTCCGACGAACGGCTGAAGCTGGCGCTGCGTTCCATCTTCATCGAGAGCCAGTGCGTCATCGATCGCGAGGTGCGTGGCCTCCAGCAGAAAAGCCTGGGACAGGCCAACGGCTTCACCGACTCCGAATACGAGATTCTCGTCGATATCGCGCTCGGCATGACGGATCGGGCGATCGCCCGCCGCCGCAACCTCTCGCTGCGCAGCGTGCAGAACCGCTTGCAGCAACTCTACGACAAGCTCGACGTCTACCACACAGCCGGCGACGACCACGACGAAGGCCGCTTCAATCTCCGCGCTCGCGCCGTCACCGTTGCCTTCCTGCGGAAACTCCTGAACTACAGCGCGCTGGAGCGGGCAGAGGTGGAATTGCAGGAGTGGCTGGAAGGGAAGTAGGCCGCCCAGCCCGCTGGAACTTTGCAGCCAGAACGTAGTTTTCCTTGCTTCACATTCAGCAAAGGAGACGTTCCATGCCCCAGGGTGACAAGTCTGCATACACCGACAAGCAGAAGCGCAAGGCAGAGCACATCGAGGAAGGATACGAGGACCGCGGGGTTTCCGAGGAGGAGGCCGAGCGTCGCTCCTGGGCCACCGTCAACAAGGAAAGCGGCGGGGGCAAAAAATCCGGCTCTGGCCGCGGTCATGCGGAGAACCATGCCTCCTCCGAAAAAGGCGGGCGCAAGGGAGGGGCCGCGGCTGCTTCCCGAACCAAGGAAGAGCGTTCCGCTTCTGCCAAAAAGGCTGCAGCAACCCGCAAACGCAACGAGCACCATGCCCATCACTGAAACCTAACCGGCGCCATCGTGAATGGCGCCGCATGTATTTTCGGAGGATTCCCGATGCCGAAAAAATCGAAGAGGAAATGGTCGCAGGACGTAACTGACAGCAGCAACGCGATGGATCTGGAAGGCGGCGTCTTCAAGAAGCGCAGCGCCAAGAAGATCGCCGATTCACTCAAGAAATCCGCAGAGCAAAGCGACCGCCGCAAGTCCGGTCCGTTTCAATCTGCCATGTCGATGCTGAACTTCTATATCAATCGTGCCGGCAAAGAGCTCTCGAAAACCCGCCTTTCAACGCTTGAGCGCGCCAAAGACGAACTGCGCAAGGATTTCGGAAAGCAACCGAAGCACTGACATCCACTTTGGTAGAAATTTCGAGCAATCACAGATAGCGACTGATCATGCGCAGGTCGTCGACAAATTTGAGATGCTCGCTGTCACGATCGTTGCGGTTCCGGATCCGAAGCAAATAGGACGGATGAACCGTCACGAGGAGCGGCACCTGGTTGGGAGTCGCCAGGATCTGGCCACGTTCCTTTGTAAGACCGACAGAGTGACCCATCAACGCGTAGAGTGCCGTCGCGCCGAGCGCAACAATGAGATGCGGTCGCACAACATCGATTTCGCCGCCGAGCCACCATGCACAACGCTGTATCTCCCCGGCGTTCGGCTTGGCATGCAGCCGACGCTTTCCGCGCCGCTCGAACTTGAAGTGCTTGACGGCATTCGTAACATAGCAGAGCGACCTGTCGATACTTGCCTCATGCAGGCATTCGTCGAGCAACCTGCCAGCGGGACCGACAAATGGCATGCCTGCGATATCTTCTCTATCGCCGGGCTGCTCACCAACGAGGACCACGCGTGCGCCAGAGTGACCCTCGCCAAACACCGTCTGTGTGGCGTTCTTATACAGTTCGCATCTCTCGCAGGAATTCGCCTGTCTGTGGAGCGCCGATAGGCACTTTGCCTGCGCATGTGGTTCGACAAAGGCAGGAGGCACGCGTACTTTGCTTTTTGCGGATGCCGCCAACGCAAACTATCCTTCTTCGCCCGGATATTGAGATCGTTTCAACAGCCCAGCCAAATGCGCCGTGTTTCGGGCTAGCATCGATATCATCGCCTGAACGGCCTTCGGCGTCCGCTTAAGATCGACAAAATTTGTCGATCCCATCGCCTCACCGACCCGATACGCCACGGCATTGGCCGGAACCGTAAAACCGACATCGTTCAATGCCTGGAAGAGTTCCGCCGACACATGATGGGCACCATCTTCGTTTCCAACCACGGCGACGGCAGCAACCTTGCCATAGGACACCATCCTACCTTCGTCATCGGTTTCCTCGAGAAAGGTATCCATCCGCTCCAGCGCGCGTTTGCAGACGCTTGAGGGTTGGCCGAGCCAGATTGGCGTTCCCAGGACGAGAAGGTCCGCGTTCAGGATCTTCTCGCGAATCTCCGGCCATGCATCACCTCCGCCTTCATCCGACGTGACGCCAGGCTTGATATCGTAATCGGCAAGCCGGATCGTCTCGGTTTCAACACCGTGCCTTTTGAATTCCTCGGCGATGAGCTGAAGCAGCTTGCCCCTTGACGATTTCTCCGAGGAATTCGAGGATTTAAGAGTGCCATTGAGGGCAAGGGCTTTAACGGTCATCTTGGGAATCCGGCACGCAAAATTGCAGCTTTGAATAACACCTCGCGCGTCAGATCGTTCCAGGACCAACGCATGGTCCGCATGGCTGAGTTAGGCCTTTGCCCTGCAAGCAACCCTGGTTGCCATCGCTTCAAAAGGTGCGATTGCATCTTGTGCCGAACGAGACTATTTTTAGTCTCAAATGAGGTAAGGAATTCGTGATGTTGGCATTTGAAGGAGTAGCGGACGTACTCGGCCTTCCAGCCAGGGAGACCGCGGCGCGGTCGCCGCTTGGCCTCATCTCCCGAATTGAAGGGGGGCTTCCAATTGCCGTTCTGGAGAGAATATCTCATCTGTTGGCTCCGAACGATGGACATTTCAAGTACCGATTCGTCCCCAAGGCTACTTTGGAGCGGCGCAAGATCAGCCTTCGTCTGTCGCCCGACGAAGGAATGAGGGTAGCGCGTGTTGCGCGCGTGTGGAATCTTGCCGTCGATGTCTGGCAGAGCCCGGCAGCCGCCCGCTACTTCCTGTTCAGAAACCACCCAATGCTTGAGGACAGAGCGCCGATCGATGTGGTCATTCAAAACGAGATCGGGGCCGAACTGGTGTTGGAGATCCTTGCAAGCCTGAAATATGGAAGCGCTGCGTGACGGCTCAGGTTCTTGACCGAACGCTGTCCTCTTTCCGAATAGGCGATCCGAACGGCGCTTATCCCATATTTGATGCCACCGGCTCGACCATTGCGCCGGGTCGTTGGAACACTCCCGGCAGCCCGGTCATCTACAGCAGCGAGCACTATTCGACTGCGGTTCTTGAAAGGCTTGTTCACGGAAGCGGGCGTCTGCCGCCGAACCAGCACTACGTCCAGATTACAATTCCCCGAGGACTGACCTACGAGGTCGTGTCGACGGCAGCATTGCCGGGCTGGGACTCGATGCCGGCAGTCGCAAGCAAGCGATTTGGCGAGGAATGGCACCTGCAACGGCGAAGCGTCATTTTGATTGTGCCAAGCATTGTGGCCCGGCTGGATAATAATATTATCATCAACCCGGCGCATCCCGAGTCCCCAAGAATTGCGGTGAGCCTTCATCAACCGGTCTATTGGGACAAACGGCTGTTTGGACCATGATAAGCTGGATGAGACGTCCGGTCTCGGCTGCGCACCGCGCGCGTTGCCACTATGGTTTCACGCGGTCGGGATGTGCGGCCTGAAACGCCGGCAAAGCCGCACACCTGCGATCGATATCAACGATGCGCTTGAAGCCGGCCATATCAACGCCCCAGCGGCGGGCGTTGTAGACTTGGGGGACAAGGCAGAGATCGACCATCGTCGGCGCATCTCCAAGACTGAAGTCTCCGTCGAATTTATCGAGCATCGCTTCCAGTTTGCGTAGCCCATCTGAGATGAAGTGCTTCATCCATTCCTCGCGCGCGTCAGCTTTGCCCACTATCGTCCTGACATGCGCTGCGACATGCATGTTGCAGATGGGATGAATGTCCATGGCGATCGCGTATGAAAGTGCTCTGACGTGGTGTCGGTCGGCAATGTCCATTGGCAGCAAGCCGCATTCTGGCCGAATGTCCGTCAGATATTCGATGATCGCCAGCGACTGCGTCAGCGTCCTTCCGTCGATCACCAATGTCGGCACGAGACCCTGGGGGTTCAACGCGAGATAGTCGGGGCTCTTGTGCGCCCCCTCCAACAGGTTGATTGACACTGTCGTGTAATCGATCCCCACGATATTGAGTGCGATGCGAACGCGATAGCTCGCCGATGATCTCCAGTAGTCGTAGAGAACGAACTGCGTCATCGGGTTTCGCCCCCGGCATATTTCTCGACGGTTTGCTCGATCGCCCCGAAGATCGATTGTCCGGCTCGATCCTTCATCTCAATACGGACGATGTCGCCGAACTTCAGGAACGGAGTCCTCGGAGATCCGGTCTGGATGGTCTCAATCATCCGTATCTCGGCGATGCAGGAGTAGCCGTCTCCTCCATCTTCGACGGGTCTGCCCGCTCCACCGTCCAGCTTGTTCGAAACCGTTCCCGAACCGATGACCGTTCCGGCTACGAGGTTGCGGGTCTTGGCGGCATGGGCGATCAGCTGGCCAAAATCAAACGTCATGTCGATGCCGGCATTCGCCTTGCCGAACGCCTTGCCGTTCAGGCTTACGAGTAGCGGACGATGCACTTTCCCGCCGTCCCAGTCGTCTCCGAGCTCGTCAGGCGTTACCGCAACCGGAGAAAATGCAGACGCGGGTTTGGACTGGAAAAAACCAAATCCCTTTGCAAGCTCCCCCGGTATGAGACCGCGTAGCGACACATCGTTGACGAGCATCACCAGCCGGATGGCGGCACGGGCGACCTGCGGACTGGAACCCATGGGCACGTCGCCCACGACGACGGCAACCTCGCCTTCCATATCGATCCCATAAGCCTCGTCGGCCATCACGATCGGGTCGCGCGGGGCCAGGAAACCGTCAGACCCCCCTTGATACATCAGCGGATCGACCCAAAAGCTCGCCGGCATCTCTGCCTCGCGCGCCTTGCGCACGAGCTCGACATGATTGACATAGGCCGAACCGTCGGCCCACTGATAGGCGCGCGGCAAGGGCGACGTGGCGTCATGTTCATGGAACCTGCCGGTCGGCTGGGCGCCTGTCTCGACGCCTTGCGCGATCTGTGCAAGTCTCGGAGCCACGTGCTCCCAATCGTCGAGAGCTGCCTGCAGCGTCCGGGCAACGTGACCGACCTCGCAGAAGCGGGTCAGATCGCGGGAGACGACGACAAGCCGACCATCCCTCGTGGAGTTTTTCAATGTCGCGAGCTTCATGTCCCAATTCCAGTGGCGGAGGATGCGTGAGCGGCCTTCACTTGATGCCCGGTGTCCCATCGAACTTGCGTTCCAGGCCGTCCCAGCATTCCAGGTAGTTGTCCTGCAGCGTTTCGAGTTCCGCCGCGTACCTTGTCAGTTGCTGCGGGTACCGTGTCTCGAACATGAACGCCATGGTGTGATCAAGTTTCACAGGCTTGAGTTCGGACCTGGCGGCCTTCTCGAAGCCAAGCGCATCCGGCCCGTGGGGGAGCATCATGTTGTGCAGGCTCATGCCACCCGGGACGAATCCTTCTTCCTTTGCATCATACTGACCATGGATCAGGCCCATGAATTCACTCATGATGTTCCGGTGGTACCACGGAGGGCGGAAGGTGTGTTCGGCAACGAGCCAGCGCGGCGGAAAGATCACGAAATCGACGTTCGCGGTCCCCGCCTCTTCGGTAGGCGCCGTCAACACCGTGAAAATCGATGGGTCGGGGTGATCGAACAGGATTGCGCCGACCGGGGAAAACGTCCGCAAGTCATATTTGAAGGGCGCGTAGTTGCCGTGCCAGGCCACCACATCGAGGGGCGAGTGGCCGATCTCTGTGACATAGAATTTTCCGCACCACTTGACGTGGACGCGGCAAGGGGTTTCCTTATCCTCGAAAGCCGCAACGGGTATCTTGAAGTCGCGTGGATTGGCCAGGCAGTTCGCACCGATTGGCCCCCGATCCGGCAGCCTGAATTTGGCGCCGTAATTCTCGCAGATATATCCACGCCATACCGGATGCTCGCCGCTGCGCATCACCTTGAACATCATCCCACGGGGAATGAGACATATTTCGAGAGGCTCGACATCCATCATGCCCATTTCGGTGAAGACCCGGATCGCCCCGAGTTGGGGAACGATCAAGAGCTCGCCATCCGCGTTGAAGACGTAGTCGTCGATCATGTCTTCGTTGAAGACATAGAGATGGGCGGCCATGCCAACCTGGGTCAGGACATCGCCTGCCGCCGTCATCGTTCGCACTCCCTCAATAAACGTCAGCGTCTCGGTCGGCGCGGCAACCGGGTCCCAGCGAAGCTGGCCCAGAGGAAGCGAATGCTCGTCCAGGCAGGGCGCGGATTTCCAAAGCGGCAAGCTGGCGTTCGAGAAGCGACGGGTGTGGCGCACGCTCGGGCGAATGCGATAGAGCCAGGATCTTTCATTCGTCCCACGTGGGGCGGTGAAAGGCGAGCCGGAGAGCTGCTCGGCGTAAAGACCGTAATTGCATGTCTGTGGGCTGTTCTGGCCTTGCGGCAACGCGGCAGGAAGCGACTCGCTCTCGAAGTCGTTGCCGAACCCCGGCATATATTCGAGCGTGCCTGCCGCCGAGACACCGTCTCGAGCCTGTGTTGCCGTTTGTTCCATTGCCCAATTCCTCCCCAAAACTCAGGGCGACCCGCGATGCCGGGGTCGCCAGACGATATCACTCTGCCGCCGTCCCGATCACGCCGCGCCTGATCTGATCCGCCTCTATCGACTCGAAAAGTGCGCGGAAATTGCCTTCACCAAAGCCTTCGTCACCTTTGCGCTGGATGAATTCGAAGAAGATCGGCCCGATGACCGTCTTTGAGAAAATCTGCAGCAGGATTTTGGTCATGCCACCGTTCACCACGCCTTCGCCGTCGATAAGAATGCCATGCTTCTTCATGCGTTCGATGGGTTCGTCATGGCCGTTTACCCGTTCATGGGACATGTCGTAATAGGTCTCCGGAGGACCCGGCATGAAGCGAAGACCATTCTCGGCAAGCCTGTCGGTGGCCCCATAGATATTCTCTGTTCCAACGGCGATGTGCTGGATACCTTCGCCCTTGTATTTCTTCAGAAACTCTTCGATCTGGCTGGTCTCGTCCTTCGATTCATTCAGGGGAATACGGATTTTTCCGCAAGGCGACGTGATGGCCCGGCTGACCAGACCGGTGATGCGTCCGTCGATATCGAAGAAGTGGATCTGCTTGAAATTGAACATTTCACGGTAGAAATCCCACCACTTGTCCATGTTGCCCCGGAAGACGTTGTGCGTCAGATGGTCGAGATAGTAGAAGCCCATTCCTTCGGGATGCGGGTTGCGCTCGCCCAGCCAATCGAATTCGACGTCATAAGCCGATCCCTTTGCACCATAGGTCTCGACAAAATAGAGCAGCGAGCCACCAATGCCAACGATCGCCGGAACGTCGAGCGCCTTGTCATTCCCCTCGTAGGCAACGGCACCTTTTGATATCGCATGGTCGAAGGCGTGCTTGGCATCGACGACCCGCCAGGCCATCGATGGAGCAGAGGGACCGTGCTCAGCGACGAAGCGAGTGGCATGGCTGCCCGCCTCGGCGTTCAGGATATAGTTGATGTCACCCTGACGCCAAACGGTGATGTCCTTCGTCTTGTGCCTGGCGACTGGAATGTAGCCCATGCGCGAGAAGAGCTCGCGCAATTTCTCCGGTTCCGGATGGGCGAACTCAACGAATTCGAAGCCGTCGGTGCCAGCGGGATTGGTGGCGGTGATGTCCGGCGGCGGCGCGTCATGCGGAAAGGGGCCCATTTTCTCCTCCAAGGAAATTTGCTTCTGGTTATGCAAAGTGTGATCCAAAACGCCCGCAAAGTTCTTGCATTCTTCTCATCTGCGGAGGAATTTATGCACGGATCGTGAGAGATTTGAGGATTTCGTGCAATGAATGAACGGCTTGATATGTTCGATTTGCGTCTGCTCCAGGAGCTCCAAAGGGACGGCAGGTTGACGAACAACGAATTGGGGGAGCGGATCGCGCTTTCACCTTCGCAGTGCTCTCGCCGACGGACGAGACTGGAGTCGGAGGGATTTATCAGGGGTTACCAGGCCAACCTGGATC
This sequence comes from Rhizobium sp. Root1203, assembly GCF_001424945.1. Classification (GTDB taxonomy): domain Bacteria; phylum Pseudomonadota; class Alphaproteobacteria; order Rhizobiales; family Rhizobiaceae; genus Rhizobium. The sequence goes on along the minus strand of NZ_LMCW01000056.1, from coordinate 2,039 downwards.
GGCAAAAGCTGGGCCTGGACATGCTGGTGGTGATTTCCGTCACCCTTGCAACGCACAACAGAGACAATGCCCGCAGATTTTCCCAACTCATCAACGGACTACCGGAAGTGCTGGAAGCCTATGCCCTGACCGGTGAAATGGACTATCACCTGAAGGTCGCGACACGCGGGCTCACCGACCTTTCGCGGTTCGTCAACGACATCCTGTTGCCTCACGAGTCGGTGCAGCACGTGAAGACTTCGATCGTCCTCGACACGCTCAAGACATTTGAAGGGTTGCCGGTGCACATGCTGAGCGGCTGAGGACGCCGGCTGCATCGTTTTGGGCGATCCGCGCTAGATCGGCAGTTCGGTGGAGAATTTCAGCTCGCGCAGGACAAAACTCGATACGACCGTGCGCACATGGGGGTTTCTCATGAGGTACCGGGTCATGAAAGCCTCGTAGCTTTCCACATCCCTTGTCCGGATCTTCAGCATGTAGTCGAAGGCACCGGACAATGCGTAGCACTCCATAATCTCCGGCCGCTCCAGAACCACCGAGGCGAAGGACGCTACTGCCTCTTCGTGGTGGTCGTCGAGCGTGACATGCGCGACGACACAGAGCTTGAGATCAAGTTTCCCCGGATCGAGCAGGGTCACACGCTTGCGGATGACGCCGCTCGCTTCCAGCTCCTGGATCTTCCGCCATGCCGAACTTTGCGACATGCCAGCCCTATCAGCCAACTCTGACAGCGAAAGGCTGCCATCGGACTGAATGAGCTCAAGGAGCCTGCGCGGAAAATTCCCAGATTCTTTCATGCCAAAACATTTTCTCGAAATTATCTTCCATAATTATACCAAACCCGGGAAGAAAAGGAAAGAATATCCATAAGGGCCGGAGCATACTGGTGAAAAAGCAGCAGTGCCTCGGAGGAACGGTATGACCAAGGAAAGCAGCTACACCGCCAAACTTCCCGGTCCGGATGGTTTATACGCCTATACCCCCGAGGAAGATGCGATATGGGGAGAACTCTACACGCGTCAGCTGAAGCTGCTGGCCAACATGGCCTGCCACGAATATCTCGACGGCGTCAAAACGCTGGGGCTAAAGCCGGATAAGGTCCCCCAACTTCTCGACGTGAACCGGCGCCTGAACGAAACCACCGGCTTCGGCGTCGAAGGCGTTCCAGCGCTTATTCCTCCATCGCGTTTCTACGAGCTCCTGTCGCAAGGCAAATTCCCGCTCGCAACCTTCCTGCGCCGCCGCGAGCACATGGACTATATCGAGGAGCCGGATCTCTTCCATGAGGTGTTCGGCCATTGTCCGCTGCTCACCAACCAGAGCTATGCAAACTTCGTACGACGTTTCGGCGAAACCGCCGTGCGCCTCGGCAAGGGGTATTCGTGGCATTTGTTCCGCATCTTCTGGTTTACCGTCGAGTTCGGGCTGATCAATACGACGCAAGGCCGCCGCTGCTACGGCGCGGGCATCGTCTCGTCGCCAAGCGAAGCAATGGCAGCAATGGAAGGCCGTGCGTGCGAATTCCGGCCTTTCGATCTGCTGAGTGTGCTGAGGACGGCTTACCGGATCGATATCGTCCAGCCGATCTACTACGTGATCGACAGCTTCGCCGACCTTGAGGCGATCGTCGAGCAGGATATCGAAAGCTTGATCCTCTCGGCGAAGTCGCTGGGTGACTTCGCGCCCGCTTTCGAAGCCAAGGCATCGTGAACCGGGGACGAATAGACGCTCAACCGCCAATAGACACCGTCCGTAGCAAGCTGAGACTGTTACCTACGTCTCGTGCGGAAAACGTCCCGCAATTCAGGCAGCGCTTTTGCCGCCTGGGGCACCGAGTTGAGTAGTTGAGTTGTACGTGGGGCAAAATCGGTGGCAGCATTCGGCGACCGCCCATAGAAAGTGTGCATAACCCGGCGCGTAGAATCCTGTTGGTCGGTGCGGGGATTCCTAAGACGGGGCAAATCATGATTCGGTCCGGGGATGGCAAAGAAACGGCTCCCCTCCCCCGAGCATGCCGACACGCTTTCACTGAATGCGTT
>NZ_LMCW01000055.1 GCF_001424945.1 Rhizobium sp. Root1203 | reverse complement strand
TGTCAATCAGACCAATGAATGACGCTTGCGAGCGTCAATCAAACAGATAAACTCACCCAGCCAGCGACACACAGGATTCTCATCCAGATTGTCGCGCGCCTCTCATCCAGATCGCCGCGCTATACTCTCGCTGCCACCGCCATCCGAAGGACAATGCCAGTGGACCGTACACTCTACTTAGCTGCAGCAGTCGCTGCGCTTCTCAATCTTTCAACTTTTGAGCCAGCTAAGGCTGCCTCAGTTTCATCGACACCGCAATCCAGCCGAATGGCAGTAAGTAAGCAACACACAGCGTCGACGACCTCAACGACTAGTGGCATGCCTACCCCCCGAATGATGGATCGCAAGCGTCCGATGAATCCAATCTGTGCCCAGGGCTTTAAGCCGCGCGCCCCGTCTAGCAGGCTGTTGAAGAAGTCAGTCGCGTTCGCACACGAAACCGGAATCGTCTCCGTTGTGGACGTAGATGTGTCCGACAAGGCGTCCAGCGGAGCCGAGAGCTGCCCATCCACGGCCACAGACCGGGTCGCTCTCGTCTTGTCCTTCCCATGAGAACTCTGCACAGGCTGATCCATCGCGTGCGCCATAGCGAACATCGAGAAAGCCCTTGAGCGCGACGAATGCGATTTCGCCGTCCGCTGTGCCCTGGAATGTCAGATGCGCCTCTTCGACGAGATCGAGGACGTCGTTGTCCCAGTTGTCCATCTCGACGATGCGCCAACGACCGGCGAAGGCCTTGGCGAAGGTGGAAACTCTCGCCATCAGCCTGTCTCCGTCATGAGCTTCGGCAGCCGCACCAGATTGTAGGCGGTGGCCGCGAAGGTGAAGGCCCATCCGACGCGGTCGCGCCCGCGGAACTTCGTCTTATCCTGCCCCGCGACGGTTTTGATCCAGCCGAACGCCTCTTCGATGCGCTTGCGGATACGCAAGCTGGCCTTATAGCCGCAATGACGCGTCGTGCGTCCATCAATGGCCGAACGGCGACCGTTGATGTTCTGCGTCACGTGGGGTGTCACCTTCATCGATCGCAAATCTTTGACGAAGTCTTTTGTGTCATATGCTTTGTCGGCACCCAGCGTGATCGCTTGTGGCCGCTCAGCGAAGGGTTCTATCATGGCAAGCGCCGCGACACGTTCGGCATATCCGCTGGCCTCTGTTAGGCAGGCATCGACCAGTAGGCCATGGCGGTTCTCCATCAGCCCATGGCCCATAAAGCACAGCTTGGCCTCCTTGCCTTTGCCTTTCTTATAAAGCCTTGCATCCGGGTCGGTCGTTGAAGCATGCGTCTCGTTGGAACGCCTTTCGCCGTGGAAGTCTGCTTCCGCATTCCGACCGCCGCTATCTGATGGTGGTTCGCCATTATCGCCCCTTGGGCCGTCCTTCGGCTTGAAGCTCTTCATCGACGCCCAGGCCTCGATCAGTGTGCCATCGACGGAGAAATGGTCTGTTGACAGCAGCCGCTTTACCTTGGGCTGGGAAAGGATTGCACCCAGGAACTTCGCAGCGATGTCGCCATCAAGCAACCGGTCGCGGTTCTTCGAAAACACCGAGTGGTCCCAAGCCGGATCGTCAATGCCGATGTCAACAAACCAGCGGAAAAGAAGGTCGTATTCCAGCCGCTCCATTAAAAGCCGTTCAGAACGGATCGAATAGAAGGCTTGCAAAAGCATGGCACGTAGAAGCTTCTCAGGCGCGATCGACGGCCGTCCGATCGGCGAATAAAGCGCCGAAAAATCTCGTTCCAATAAAAGAAGCGCTTCGTTCACGATCTGCCGGATGGCCTGTAAAGGATGATCTTTTCGAACCCGATCCTCAAGATCGACATAGCTGAAGAGTTCGCCTGTCCTCACATCGCCGCCGCGCATCCATCAGCTCCAAATCGCAATACAGCGAGTGAATCATGACCAGAGCCCGGGCGCTAGGGCTTTTTCAACACCCTGCTAGCTGTCATTATTGAAGCGCCAGCGTCACGGCTCTAAGAATCTCTCCTTACAGGTCCGTGTTCCTTCGAGGATGAAAAGAGTGGAACAGCGCCCTATCTCATTCTCATCGAAGCACTCTAGCGCGATGTTCAGCACGTACACTGCCTCGCCACTCTTGGCGGGGCTTTTTTCTGCATCGTGGGGAACCAAACGCGCCGTTCACACGTCGGATCGCGTCGAGCGGAACCCCCAAAGCTCCGTCGCAAGCCCACTTGTTGATGACGCGATCCACCATCCCTGACTAACGCACTAGTCTCGCTGATTAGGCCGCGGGTACAGCAGCAAACGCCGGCATAGAAGTGGCACCGCCTCCGATCGCCGCTCCAATCACGGCGCCTGGTACGCCGTATAGCCGATAGCCCATTCTCGCGCCATCAAGCGTTCCACGGGCATCTCTCAGAATTACCCCACGGACAATTTCCCAGTCGACGTCTTTAAGAATATTCCCTGCGCTCTCCAGACTGCTTTGAACGATGGCACCGACATTTTTCGCCAGTTGCGTCAACTCTTGTTCGGCTTCGGCAATAAGTGTCCGAACTGCTCGGGCCAAAATCTCAAGATTTTCTGAAGTGATCAATGCCTCGACGAGACGGTTCAAGAACTGGCTTTCGGGTTCCGTAATGACCTTTGTCTCGAGCAGAATTACAATTACCCCCTTAAGCGCGTCAGCGGCCCACGGATCATGGCCTGGCGTCTCGTTTCTAGCCGAAGCAACGAGTTCCGAGTGAACCGATTGCACGGAGGCGGTTGTTGGTGCCGCCAATGCCGTGCCTTCGGACTGAGCGTAGGCCGGCAGCGCCAGTAAGCTGGGAACCATGGCAAGGCCACCAACCTGAAAAAACTCACGCTTAGAAAGCTGCATCGAGACCTCCCGTGTCTGGATCGCGCGAGACTGGGAGAATAATGTTCACCGCCGCAACCACAAGTAACCAATGCTGGTGTTCGTTCAGCTGCTCAGTGACCTATTTGATGAGCGAATTACTCAGATTGAACGATTTGCGCGGATCGTCGGTTGGCGAACTGCCAACCGAGCCTTCATGACCGTTGCTTCACCGACCAGCACGCCGGCATGGGAACCAAGTCTGAGTGTGGCCGCCCGCCCCTAACGCCCCCCGCGATCGGCCTTGAATCTACCCGTGCACAAACCAAAATACTTGGCCTAAATCTGACATCTTATGAACGTGAAAGAGGTAGAACAGACATGCGCAGGGACGGGAATTTATGGGCCGAGGCACAGTCGTTCCTCGATGAGGGGAAGAAGCCTAAGGTCGAGGTATGGGTGGTGGACGGTCGCAGACTCCACGGGGTGGTGGAACGCGTGGAGGATGGGTGGGTGAGATTTGCCGGCGGCACCTGGATAAACATGGACATGATCGTGACGTGGAAGCTCGAGGCGTAAGCCTTCCGACCCAGGCCCCTCGTGCCATCGTCAAGTGACGGGAACGGAAAGACAGTCGCTTTCACCAAGGGCGCTGCCGATGGACGCTGTTAGCGGGAGATATTGAGGCTTTGCACGGTCAACTCCGATTGAGGGGAGGATCCAACGGCAACCACGGGCAGGTATGCGGCATCTGCGGGTAGCGCTACGTCGATCGTTATCCTATTAGACGCCCCTGGTTTCAGGAGCCCCCTCCAAAATGGATTAGAAAACCCTCCGTCGCGGCGAATAAAGCGCAGTGTAGCAAGCCCGTTACCGCTCAGTTTCGCGTCGATACGGTAAGGTTTACCACCACCTATTAGGTTGAGTGACGATTGTTTACTTGTAGCCCGTAGAGGCAGCTGTAACTCGTCTCCCGATTTGCTGGTTTTGCAGGCGGTAATCGGCTCACACGCCAAATCGGCAACTAATTGACTTAAGTGCTGCGTTCGTGAGTCCAGCTTGTACAGATACCAAGTTTCGATTTCGTCCGCTGCGAAGAACACCAGCTCGCCGTCGTCGAAAAGGGCTTTCCCGATTTGCGTATGGTCGATCAGGTGCCGGTTCGAATAATTAAAAAGCACAAAATCTACCCCAGCTCCCTTGAGCGCGCGCGTGGCGGTGGCGGCGTCAGGCGCCTGGTATGCCTCTATTAGTCTCGGGTCGAGGTAATTTATGGTGCAGACCTTGCCGTAGTAGACGAGGTCTGCGTACCTCATTGTCAAGACACACCCATCCCCCACTAAACTAGGGATTTTTTCTATTGCGCGATAAAGGGACCATCGTTGGCGTAGTGCCTTTGAACGGTCGTCGGCAGTTAATGTTTCGACGCGAACCAGCTCTTTAGGGCTCATCTGAAAACGACGAAGCTCGCCGTTAGCATGGGCGATGACGGGATTTATCACACCGGAAGCGACGAAAGCGGTTGAAATGCCAATTGAAGCGATAAGGGCAGCGACGACATTGGCACGAGGGTGGGCTTTACTGTCCACTATGCGCCGGCCGATAGCCCCAACGCATGCGGCAACAAAAAGTGAATTAGCCCCCGAAAGGCCCGGACATGCTCCACCACTTAGCTAAGTGGGTAGGAGTAATGTGTAAGCGCCGTCTCCGCCCCATTGGATTGGCTATATTTTGAGGCTTGCTGCGTGTGCGAGAAGGTTTCCAGGACTAACTGGAGATTTGCATGGCAGCTAACTGGAGATTTGCATGGCAG
>NZ_LMCW01000054.1:355-5423 GCF_001424945.1 Rhizobium sp. Root1203 | reverse complement strand
GATGCGGCTTCGGCACATCGAACAGGCCTGGGAGGGCATCAGACATCGGCAAGAYCTGAACGTCTACCTTCGCGACGTCGCGGTTCATGTGCCGAGGATGCGGCAWCTCCTTTGGAGCGGGTATGTCAGGGAGGCGACCAGAACGGTAAAGCATCTGCTCGCCCAATTGGACCAGTATCCCGGTTTGCGCGACACCAGCAACAAGCTTAGGCGCCTATATGAGCTGATCACCAATCTTCGCACCTATCTGGTCCAGAACAAGACTTCGATTGTCAACNCCGGTTTGCGCGACACCAGCAACAAGCTTAGGCGCCTATATGAGCTGATCACCAATCTTCGCACCTATCTGGTCCAGAACAAGACTTCGATTGTCAACWRCTGCCAGCGATATTGGTCAGGCAAGCCCATATCCAGTTCCCCCGCTGAAAGCGCAGCAAACAGTCTCGTYAATGCCCGCATGAATAAGAAGCGACAGATGCGTTNNNNTCATCGGGTCCTGCAGGTTCGAGCCGCCGTCGCCGACGGCCGTCTCAAAAATGCAAAGCTCGACCTGGCAGCGTGACCCCCGGCTTTTTCCCGCTCTCAGCTTAAGTGCCGGGCTAAATTTTTGAAAGTGTTGGGGCGGAATCTCACGGTTAAATGCAAACCGACAACGCCCGTCGTTATCGCACCGATTTTGACGCAGCCCCTGCCGGGCAGTATCGCTACCGCCTCGACGTTAGCCTTCGCGCTCGTCCATAAATACGTCGACGGCACACCGCTCTACCGCGTGGCTCAGACATTCGAGCGTGCTGGTGTTCCGATCAGCCGTGGCGCTCTCGCTCACTGGGTGATCGGCTCAAGCGAGAAGCATCTGCACCGCATCTATGATGCGCTGAAACTGCAGCTTCAGTCGCAGCCTCTCATTCATGGTGATGAGACCACGGTTCAGGTCCTGAAGGAAAAGGACAAGGAAGCGACCAGCACATCGTACATGTGGGCTTATCGGAGCGGCGAGGACAGTGACCAGCCGATCGTGCTTCTCGATTATCAGCCCGGCCGCGGCCAGATCCACCCGCAGGCCTTCCTTGGCGACTACCGCGGCATCTTGATGAGCGATGGCTACACCGCCTGGCGCACCTTGAATGGTGCAACCCATGTGGGATGCATGGCCCATTCCAGGCGGCGCTTCGTCGAAGCCCTCAAAACCAGGAAGAATGGAGGCGGCCCGCCGGAACAGGCACTCCGGTTCTTCGAGCAGCTCTACCGGATCGAAAAGCAGGCAAGAGACAAAACCCCAGATGCTGGGGAAACGAAGGTCGACTGCATTCGCCGTTTCCGCCAACAGCATAGCTTGCCTGTCCTGAATGCCCTAAAGACGTGGCTCGACAACATCGCGCCGAAGATCGTGCCGGATACCAAGCTCGGCGATGCCGTGTCCTACACCCTGAACCAATGGGATTACCTGACGCGTTACACCAACGACGGCAGGATGCCGATCGATAACAACATTCTGGAACGCGAGATCAGAGTTTTTGCCACCGGCAGGAAATCGTGGCTGTTCAGCGATACCGTCGACGGAGCCAAGGCCAGCGCCGTGATCTACAGTCTCATGCTGACTTGCCGTGCCTGTGGCGTCGACCCGCTCGCCTGGCTACGCCACGTGCTCACTGAGTTGCCGCAGCGCAAAGAAGCGGCCGAAATCGGCGACCTTTTGCCGTTCAACTACTCCAAGACAAATGCCCAATAAAGCTGGGTACCGCTAGCATCCGTGCGTGATTACCCCTGAAGAAGCCGTCAAGGCGCATCGAAAATCGCGCTTACGCTCAATTTGGCCGGTTGGGGAAAAGGAGCGTGTCGCAGAAATCCTCGCAAAATGCCGACCTTTGCGAGAGATTCTTGCGATAGTGATTGTTCCCAAAGATCAACGGAGCCGGTTTTGCTACAAAAACTCAGGATTTTTGCGGCATTACGCCATGTAACCGCCATCAAGAACTAGCGGACTTCCGAGCATGAAGGATGCCGCATCCGAGCAAAGCCAGAGAACGCCGCCTGCGACTTCAGCAGACGTTCCAAGCCGACCAATCGGCTCTTGCGCCATGATCTGAGCGCCAATTTCCTTGTTCTTTTTTATCCAATTCTCGACAGGCGGCGTGCCGATCCAGCCAGGGCAAATTGCTGTAATACGAACGCCATCTTTGGCATGCTCAAGTGCCGCGCTCCGTGTCAAGCCCAACACTCCGTGCTTGGCTGCGGCATATGCGGCCCCTCCCGGAAGCGGATAACCTCGCAGTCCATCGACAGATGAATTATTGACGATGACACCGCGCCCGGCTTTGAGCATGGCGGGCAACTGATAGCGCATGCACAAAAAAACGGACGTAAGATAACCGTTGATTGTCTTACCCCATGCATCTTCGCTCATGCTCGCTATCGGAGACATCTTTCCTCCGCTGCCAGCATTGTTAAAGGCGTAATCAATCGGTCCATGCTCTTTCAGTATTGAGGATACCAGCCTATCGACATCACGACCGTCTGTCACATCGCACTGCATCCATCTTCCACGGCCATCGTCCGAGAGCATTGCCAAAGCCTGGTTTGCTCGCTTTTCATTGCGGCTAGCGATGATGACGGTCGCCCCCTCATGAGCAAATGCTTGGGCTGTCGCCAGACCAATTCCAGTGCTGCCGCCCGTCACAAGAGCAATCTTGCCGCTCATTTCGGGATATCTTCTTGGTGACAGGTCGTGTTCCAAAAATGGTCTCCTTTTCGGTGAAATTGTCGGGCCTACAATGCAGAGGTTTTGGGGTCATGCGGCATGTCAATGTCGCTAAGGTACTGATCGAGATGCCGTTCCCACAATGCTGGCTTGAATAGTAAGGCGTGGCCCATCTGGGCGGCAACGAAGTTTCCCTTACCTCCCGCGGACAGGTAGGTTTCGAAATTTGCTCTGCAGTGCTCTATCGAATAGTACAGATCACGAATGCCATGTAGCCAAAGCGTCGGAGCTTCGGCGGGCGCGCCGCGTTCGAAGAGGGATGGGTTGACGATTTCATGGCAGGGGCAACCTCTGCCGAGCCAGCCACCGTTGAAATTAATAGCGCCGCGAAACGTATTCGGCCGCATACCGGCATATGCTACCGACAGGATGCCGCCGCGCGAGACACCCCCGATGACAAGCCGATCTTGATCCACATCGGATCGTTCCCGCAAATGGCGAACAACAGCATCCACATCCTCGACGGCCCGCTCGAAACCCGCAACCGCAATTTCGACATTGCAGGAGTAGCCGGAACCGTCTGGAGCTAGACCTTCCCCATAGCCCCCGCCTGACTTCCCTCTTCCCCGGCGCTGCGGAAAGAGGATCATCCAGCCTTTCTCAACAAAATAGTTTGCTGCGGCGGCCGGGCATACCGTCCTTGAATAGAGGGACTTATTATCGCCCCTTCCGGTAGAGCCATGATTGAAAACCACCGTCGGATGCGGCCCATCCGACTGAGGTTTGGCTAGGACGACTTCTAATCGCGCGTCCGCTTGGCCGGAGGGTATGAAAGACTTCTCAAACTTCATTGACGCTCGCGCTCGATTCTCTGTCGCAAAAATCCCAATTTTTGTTCGGGTTTTGCGCCTGAATTTTGTTGCGTCGGAGAATAGGGACTTCTGCGACAACCGCAACGTTCAGTGTTAAGCGCACGACGACGATCTCATCATCCGTAGACTGACACCTTGCGCGACATTCGAATTGATCGCCGTCTTTCCTTGTTTGAAACAAGGAGAATGTCATGACAATTAGCCGGTATCGCTACTTCTACACCTGTGCCTTCTCGAAATTCGAGAGCCATCTCGTGGCCTTTGTCGATGAGATGGTCGAACTCGACCACGCAGAGAGCACGGTCAAACTCTACCTGAGCTGTATCAATGATGTTGCCAAGGCAATGCATATTGCCGGGATTGCGGCAGACGATCTGGATCAAGCGCGAGCCGCCGAACTCGTCTTGGCCATGGGGTGGATAGAGTCCCGAGAGACCTATGCAAATTTTATGATGAAGCGCTTTGTCAGCTTTCTTGCGGAGCGTGGCGCGACTAGGGAGCATCCGGCGGGCGTGTCGCAAAGTTTCTCTGTTAACGCGGATTTGAGATCTGGATGGTGAAACGGTGCTCCAATTTGTTGGAGCGCCGGATCATGATTCTCAACACCATTGCCGAAAAGCTGAAACGCCAGTCGAAGGACGATTTCAAGGGACGTCAGTTTGAAGCGTGGCTGATCATTCAGGCGGTTTCCTGGTATTTGCGCTATCCCCTGAGCTACCGCAATCTGGAAGAAATGTTCAGGGAACGCGGCTTCGAGGTGGATCATAGCAGCATCAATCGTTGGGTTTTGGCCTATGCCCCGATGATCGAGAAGCGGTTGCGCCGGTTCCGGAAGCCACATTGTGGTTCGATCCGCGTCGATGAAACATACGTAAAAATTCGGGGTCAATGGCGCTATCTGTATCGGGCCATCGATAAGCACGGCAATCCGGTGGATTTCCTGCTCACCGCAAAGCGCGACCTCGACGCTGCCAAGCGCTTCTTCCGCAAGATGCTGAAGGATGAGCCTTTGCTTTCGCCCGGCAAGATCGGCACCGACGGCGCCAATACCTTTCCTTCCACGATCAAAACATCGGTCGAAGAGGGGCTGCTCCATCCCGATCCCGTGCATTATGTCACCAAGCATCTCCAGCAAGGCATCGAAAGCGACCATTTCCGGGTCAAGAAGAACATGCCGAAAGTCGGCGGGTTCCGGTCATTCAACACGGCCCGACGAACAATCGCGGGCTTCGAAGCCATGCTGTGGTTACGGAAGGGATTCGGCTTTTCTGGCGGCTGGTCGGTCAACGACCAGAACGATCTGCTTGCCCGCCTGTTCGGACTTCAAAAAGTCAACAAGGTGTGAAAAGGAGGCCGTTCACGGGATAATTGCGGCCCCCGAAAATCTTTGCAACACGCCCAGGTTGCGCTGAGATCCATCTTGGCTGGCAGTGTGTTCAGGAAATATAGCTTCGGATCGAATATAGTTGTGCCGGACAGCCACGAAAAGAATTGCCGG
>NZ_LMCW01000054.1:0-338 GCF_001424945.1 Rhizobium sp. Root1203 | reverse complement strand
ATGGTTCGAAGGATGGCGATATCGCGGCCCTTGTCTTTCACAAGCATAATGAGACCGGAGATGATGTTCAGCGCCGCAACAAGCACGATCAGCGTCAGAATCATGAACATGACGTTACGCTGCACTTGCAGGGCGGAAAAAAATGTCTGTGTCGTTTGGCTGTTAACCGTGAGATTGCGGCCGTTGTTTTGAGAGCGGGAAAAAGCCGGGGGTCACGCTGCCAGGTCGAGCTTTGCWTTTTTGAGACGGCCGTCGGCGACGGCGGCTCGAACCTGCAGGACCCGATGAGCGCCAATCGGCGACCAACGCATCTGTCGCTTCTTATTCATGCGGGCATT
>NZ_LMCW01000053.1 GCF_001424945.1 Rhizobium sp. Root1203 | reverse complement strand
AACATCTCGATCGTGCTCGCTGGACAGAAACTGGGACTGAAAGAGGTCGATGACGGTATTTGGCTTGTCAGCTTCATGCACTATGATCTGGGATATATCGACCTGGAGCAGAAGACATTGCAAACCATCGACAACCCGTTCGGCACGAGGTTGTCACCCATGTCTTAGGAACGAACTGTTCCCTATGTATCCGGGTCGGACAATGAAGTTGTTGGCGTCCACGAGAGGATTCGAACCTCCGACCCCAGGATTCATACCACTTCGACTTTCGCCGCCGCCTTTGGCGTTCGTGGTCTGGACTGTCCCTTCACCATGAGCCTTTCGGCTTTTAGGTGCTGCCCATCCAGTCTCTACACCTTCAACGGATTTCTCCGAAGCTTGGCTCGGGATTGGCATGCTGGAAGTCCAGCGAAGCGTTCCCCGACTTTGAGCAGATCGACTACACCCTTTAAGATGCAGCCCCCAATTTTATGCAACCAGGAATCCTGTGCTCTATCCTACTGAGCTACGTGGACAAATGCGTACTAACGCAGGCTCCAATAGCTCAGCTTAACCGGGCGAGCAACTGCTCTTTTGCGAAATTCCGGCGCTGGTCGGCTCCGGCGGCTGCTTTGCAGCATCAGTCACCCGAGCCGACCAGCGCATCCCGCAGGAAGGGCTGACCTCCCCTCTGCCGAAGGTGAACGCCGAAGCCTGAACACCGGGGATCGGCGCGCGCCGTCCGCAAATCAGGCCGAAGACGGATGAAATTTCAGTGCAACGCCGTTCAGGCAGTAACGCAGCCCGGTCGGCTTCGGCCCGTCATCGAAGACGTGGCCGAGATGGCCGCCGCAGCGGCCGCAATGGACTGCCTCCCGTACCATTCCAAGTGTCGTATCCCGCGTCGTGCCGATGACCTTGCCGTCAAGCGGCGCCCAGAAACTCGGCCAGCCCGTGCCGCTGTCAAACTTCGTGCTCGACGCGAACGCGTCCTGTTCGCAGCCTGCGCAGGCGAAATTGCCCTTTCGTTCCTCGTGCAGCAGCGGGCTGGTGAACGGTCTCTCGGTTCCCTCCCGTCGAAGAACGGCAAACTGGTCAGCCGTCAGCAGTTTCTTCCATTCGCTATCCGTGTGGCTGACAGCGAACTGACCGCCGGTGTCTGCGCTCGCTTCGCAAAGACCGAACTGCATTCCAAGCGCAGTCAGTCCGGCATTGAGAATTAGGCTGCGTCGGCTCAACATGGTGTCATGCTCCGCGTTCGAAACGATCCTATGGTATGGGTACGAGTCCGCGGAGCATTTTGTTGCAGCAATGAACGAAGAATCTGCGATGCGCCGTCCTGTCACGAGACCTGGACGTTGGAATTCGACGCTAGTCCCGTGGGAATGCCGCAGCAACGAACTTCAATTTGATTTTATCCTGAGAGAGACCCCCGGCGGCTATGCGCCGAGGCGCTGCTCGGCAAGGCGCACCCAGTATGAAATGCCGTGGCTGATCGCCTCGTCGTTGAAGTCGTAGGCGGGGTTGTGCAGACCCGCCGTATCGCCGTTGCCGATGAAGATGAAGGCGCCGGGACGGGCGTTCAGCATGTAGGAAAAGTCCTCGCCGCCCATCATCGGATCGATGTCGGCGTTGACGTTGGCCGCGCCGGCGATGTCGGTGGCGATCTGGATCGCGTGACCGGTCTCGGTCGCATGGTTGAAGGTGACCGGGTAGTTGCGGTGGAAGGCGATATCGACTTCGGCGCCATGGGCCGCGGCGAGGCCGTTGACGACCTCCTTCAGGCGCGTTTCCGCAAGCGTACGCACCTCGGCGTCGAGCGTGCGCACCGTGCCGGCGATCGTCGCATCGTTGGGGATGACATTGTGGGCAAAGCCGGCATTGAACTTGGTGACGGAGACCACGACAGATGCAAGCGGATCGACGCTGCGCGATGCGATCATCTGCAGGTTCGTGACGATCTGCGCGCCGATCGCGATTGGGTCGATCGTGCGGTGCGGCTGCGCCGCATGGCCGCCACGGCCCTTAATGGTGATGGTGAATTCATCGGTCGCCGCCATGATCGCTCCCTTGCGGATGGCGAACTGGCCGACGGCAAGGCCGGGCAAATTGTGCATGCCATAGACCTCTTCTATGCCGAAGCGCTCCATCATGCCGTCCTGCACCATCAGGTTGCCGCCGCCGCCGCCTTCTTCGGCGGGTTGGAAGATAACCGCCACGTTGCCGTTGAAGTTGCGCGTCTCCGCGAGATACTTGGCAGCGCCGAGCAGCATTGCCGTGTGACCGTCGTGGCCGCAGGCATGCATCTTGCCTGATGTCTTGGACGCCCAGGGCTTGCCGGAAATTTCGGTGAGCGGCAGGGCGTCCATGTCGGCGCGCAGGCCGACCGTGCGTGTTCCCTCGCCGTTGCCCCTGATCAGGCCGACGACACCTGTGCGACCGATGCCGGTTACGATTTCATCGACGCCGAATTCCTTGAGCTTCTCGGCCACGAAGGCTGCGGTGCTTTCAACCGCGAAGAGAAGCTCAGGGCGCTCGTGGATATGCCGGCGCCATTCGGTGACTTCGTTCTGAAGCTCGGCGGCTCTGTTCAAAATCGGCATGCTTGCTTTCCTTGATGAAATCGAAAACGCGGCATGAGGCGATAGAGACACGATGCCGCGGAAATAAGTTAGACAATGACCTTTGCCATGTCATGGCCATATACGTTAAATAGGGGAAACTTTCGAGACATCCGGATATCTTTAAGGACAAACCGTGTCGACGCGCCAGAACCGCTTGCTTGCCGCTTTGCGGCCGCTCTCAATCGCAGCTTCCGCAGCCGCCATTGCTGTTTCCGTCACCTCCCAGGCCTATGCCAATCCGCATATCCTGGTCGACGTGCAAACCGGGCGCGTGCTCGAGCACGAGGACGCCTTTCGCAAATGGTATCCGGCCTCTCTGACGAAGCTGATGACGGTTTATACCGTGTTCGACGCGGTTCGCTCGGGCCAGATCAGCCTCGATACGCCTGTCGTGATGAGCAAGCGGGCAGCGGCCCAGCCGCCGGCCAAGATGTATTTCAAACCCGGCCAGAAGCTGACGCTGGACAGTGCGTTGAAGATTCTCATGGTCAAATCCGCCAACGATATCGCCGTTGCCGTTGCAGAAGCCGTGGGCGGCACGCAGGAGGCGTTCGTCGTGAAGATGAATGCAGAGGCGATCAAGCTCGGCATGTCGGATTCGCATTTCGTCAATCCGAACGGGTTGCCGGGCAAGGGGCAGTATACGACGGCGCGCGACCTCGCGATCCTGTCTGTGGCGCTGCGCCGTGATTTCCCGCAATATGCCGGCTATTTCTCGCTGGAAGGCATCACGACCGGGACCAAGAACGTGCCGAGCATCAATATGCTGATTGGCCGCTTCGCCGGGGCCGATGGCATGAAGACCGGTTTCATCTGCGCATCAGGCTTCAACCAGATCGGTTCGGCCACCCGCAGCGGCCGCACGCTGGTATCCGTCGTGCTTGGGACGGACAGCCTGGCGGCGCGCGCCGATGCCTCGGCCGACCTCCTGCAGAAGGGTTTCACCTCCCAGTTCCCCGGCACCGATACGCTCGGCTCGCTGAAGCCTTACGGACCTGGCCAGGATCAGGTCGCTGACATCACCGCCGAGATCTGCAGCGCAAAGGGCGCCAAGGTTCGCAGTGAGACGCGCGACGAAGTCGGCCGGATGAAGATCCACTCGCCCTATATCCAGGAAATGGATCACGAACCGAATTTCTCGTATGCGGGCCTGATTCCGGGCCAGAACGAACCGCAGCCGGACAAGCTCGCAACCGCTGAGACCGCAGGCGCGATCGCCAACGTTCCGGTGCCGATGCCGCGCCCGGCCGCGTTCTAAGGTCCATTTGACATGAGCGTTCAATCGGACCGGATTCCGGTCACCATCCTCACCGGCTTTCTCGGCGCCGGCAAGTCGACGTTGCTGAACCGCATCCTGAAGGATCCGGCGATGAACGACGCGGCCGTCATTATCAACGAGTTCGGCGATGTCGGGATCGACCACTTGCTGGTGGAAAGCTCGGGAGATTCGATCATCGAGCTCTCCGACGGCTGCCTGTGCTGCACGGTGCGCGGCGAGCTGGTGGATACGCTCGCCAACCTGATGGATGCGGTCCAGACCGGCCGCGTCAAGCCGGTCAGGCGCGTCGTCATCGAGACGACGGGGCTTGCCGATCCCGCGCCCGTTATGCAGGCGATCATGGGCAACCCGATCATTGCCACGAATTTCGAGCTCGAGGGCGTCGTAACCGTCATCGATGCGGTCAATGGCGTGCAGACGCTCGACAACCACGAAGAGGCGGTGAAGCAGGTGGCCGTTGCCGACCGCCTGATCGTCTCGAAGAAAACCATGGCGTCGCCCGAGGCGCTGGCGGGCCTTGAATCGCGCCTGCGCGCGCTCAATCCGCGCGCTGCACTGATGGATGCGGACGATCCCGCCAGCGGGACGTCGGCAACGCTCGTCAACGGCCTTTACGATCCGGCGACGAAGATTACCGATGTGGGCCGCTGGTTGCGGGACGAGGACGCGCACGCTGCGCATCATCATCATAATCATGCTCACGACCACCATCATGATCATCACGGACACGATCACCATGACCATGGGCATGATCATCAGGATCCGCATGACGTGAACCGCCACGATGCCTCGATCCGATCCTTCTCGATCGTCGAGGACAAGCCGATCGATCCAATGGCGCTCGATATGTTCATCGACCTGCTGCGATCGGCGCATGGCGAGAAGCTCTTGCGCATGAAGGCGATCGTTGCCGTGTCTGACCGGCCGGAACGCCCGCTCGTGCTGCACGGCGTCCAGAGCATCTTTCATCCGCCGACCCGCCTGCCGGCATGGCCGGACCCAGCAGACAGGCGCACCCGCATGGTGCTGATCACCAAGGATCTGCCGGAAGCGTTCGTGAAGGACCTGTTCGACGCGTTCCTCGGCAAGCCGCGCATCGATACGCCGGATCGCACCGCTCTCTCCGACAATCCGCTGGCAATCCCCGGGATGCGGATCTAGAGCGTTTCCGTGTTTTTCTGAATCGAATGTGATTCCCAAATCAGTTTTATTCTGATTCCTTGGTGTTGGCTGGATGGAGGCCAGCATCTGATGA
>NZ_LMCW01000052.1 GCF_001424945.1 Rhizobium sp. Root1203 | reverse complement strand
GGATTTGGGGTTCGCTAAATCTGCTCGTCTTCATCAAAATCTCCTCGATCATAAAGCCCGAGAAAATTCTACTTTTGAAGCCCGTTAATTTGCGGGGGGATTACCGTAGAAGATCAGGAGTAAACTGCACGCGTGACAGCTCAGCCTCGAGATTTTTTGCCAGGCTTTTGATCGCCCTTGTCTTCGCGAGACCCGGAAGACCCTCGACGAGGAGATGACCGTTCGCAAGAAGGCCGAGCAGCAATCTCTCAACCATGGTCTCCTGGCCGATGATCGACTGGCCGATGCGCTTGCCGAGATCGATGATGTCGTCACGTGCCGTCACTATTACCTTCTCCCATACCGGGCGGCTCACAGCCGCATCGTGTTGCGAAACTGAGATCGGCTGCTTGCAACTGCCGATGCAAGGTGGCCAGACTTTGCGCGCTATTCGCCCTGAGGGAAGTACGTAACGGTAAATTCACTGTAACAGCCCCGTAAAGACAGATGCGCCTCCTTGCCGCTAAACTCGAACTACCGCATCTAAAGGTTGATATGCGCGGTATTTCGCTCAGGTGACGAAAGGGGTATCGTGGCGCCGCCGGCCATTTGACAACTCGATACGTTGCACTGCGCTGCGGCATTGGCGCGACCCTCTGCCGCAGCAAATACTGCATTTGATTCTTCCCAGCGTACGCAGAGGATTTCCTATGTGGTTTCTTGCGGACCCCGTCATCGCTATCTTTCTGTCCCTCGCTCTCGGCTACCTCCTGGGGCAATTGCGCGTTGGAGCTGTTCAATTGGGCGGGATCTGCGGAACGCTTCTCGTCGCGTTGGCGCTTGGCCAGCAGGGAGTTGAAGTCAGTCCCGATCTCAAGGAAACCGCCTTCGCGCTTTTCATTTTCGCGCTCGGATTTTCTGCAGGCCCGCAGTTCATCGCCAACATCCGCGGTGGATGGCGCTACGGCATTTTCTCGATCATCGAAGTCGTCTGCGTGCTGCTGCTGGTATCGATTGCGGTTGTCATCTTTCGCCTCGACGTCGGCTCGGCGGCCGGACTATTTGCGGGAGCGGCGACGGAGTCAGCCGTGCTGGGCACGGCATCGGAGGCCATTGCGCGGCTCTCGGTGCCGGGCGACGAGATCCAGCAGCTTCAGGCCAACATCGCGACGGCTTACAGCCTCACCTATCTGTTCGGCCTGATCGGCATCGTGGTCTTCACGACGCAGATAGCGCCATTGCTTCTCAAGATCGATTTAAGAACGCAAGCCCAGGAACTGGCGCGGAAACTGGGCTCTGGGGAAGAAGAGGATGATCAGGCCGAAGGTCTCCCTATATTGGTCGGCCGCGCCTTCCGCACCGGCGCCGCAGCGGGGATGACGATCGCGGACTTCGAACGAAGCAGAAATTGGGCGATTGCGATCGAAGGCGTGCAGCGCTGCGGCGAGGTGCTGGAAGGCTCGCCTGACGTCCTTCTTCATGCGGACGACGTCATCTTCGTTCGTGGGCGCCGTAACGCCGTCATTGCCGTACGCGACCGGCTGGGAGACGAAGTGCCCGTTCCCGATGGAACGAGCATCACGCTCGTCAGCCGTGATGTGGTTCTTGGGCGAAAGGAGGTATTCGGTCGACAGATACGCCAGCTCAGGCAACTGGCGTCGCCTGAACTGCAACGCGGCGTGTTTATCTCGAATGTTCGGCGAATGGGGCAGCTGATACCGTCGCTGTCCGGAACGATCCTCCAGCGAGGTGACGTCATTACTCTTTACGGTTCAGAAAAGGCGGTGACACGGGCTGCGAGTGCTCTCGGAAAGGTTTTGCCCGTGGGCAAAAAGACCGATTTCACGTTTCTCGGAGCCGGCATCGTTTTGGGCCTCCTCGTCGGCCACTACAGTTTGGAGATAGGTCGCCTAAACCTTACGCTCGGTTCCGGCGGCGGCGCCCTCATCTCGGGCCTGATTTTTGGCTGGCTTAACATGCGCTACTCTGTCCGCGGGGGCTTTCCGGCGCCTGCGGCGGAATTCGCCAAGGATCTCGGACTGGCGGTGTTCATCGCGGCTATCGGTCTGGACGCCGGGTCACATGCCATCGGCCTGATCATGGAGTACGGGCTCATTCTGCCGCTGCTGGGATTGCTCGTCTCATGCGTGCCCGCCCTGGTGTCGCTGTTTGTAGGGTCGCGCCTTATGAAGATCGAAGCCCCGATCCTTCTCGGCATAATCGCAGGTCAGCACTGCAGCACGCCGACGATCAGCACCCTCGTGTCGCAGGCCGGAAATTCAGTTCCGGTTCTTGGCTATACGGTGACCTATGCGATCTCAAACGTTCTTTTACCCTTGATGGGACCGGTTGTCGTGGCATTGGCGTCATCGCTCGCGAACTAGCGGCCGCGAGCCCCAACGGGGTCTCCCCGTAGCGACATTTACCGTAACGTACTTCCGCTTGCACGCGGATGGCGCATTGTTGCGGTATTGGCTCGGCCGGAGGCGGGATGGTCCGATGAGCAAGAACCACGGGTCCGCATCGAATGGCACTGAAGCCGCACGGCGAGGCCTGTGGCGACTGATGCTCAAGTTGCCTGCGATACGCGGGGAACTGCAGGTATTGGTCGCCAGATCCGGCCGTCTAAACGACCTCCTTGAGGCCTACGAGGAAGCGAACGCTACGCTGGAACGCTTCCTTAGAGACCGCGGCAGAAATGACTGCCCTTTGATCGCCGAGTACGAGACGGTATGCGCCGAGATAGAATCCGACATCGTTCGCTATGTGGTCGATACGATGAAGACGCACGATTGATGGAAGTGCGGAGATGGTGAACCGTGTCGTCGCCCGCGGTCGCAGGCCGACGAACTGGTTGCTCGCGACACTTCCATGAAGGACGCGAATCCGAACTCACCAATTCGGCCCCTCATCGTTTCTCTGAGCACCGCCACGGAGGATATCAAAGCCAGTTCCTGCGCACTCCGACCACCCCTCGTCGCTGACTTCCGAGTGCCGGACCCGGATTCCATAGCGGGCGACAACACCGACCGACTCGCAAAGGCAGACGGCGACATACATCGGGAACGCGTCCAACCAGCAGTTCCCGTTCGGGCCGCACCGCATGCGGCCCTCGACATACCCCTGAAGACTGTCCGGCTCCATCCCGAAGGCGGTCTCGGCAAGGTTGGGGATAATTTGCCGCTCGAAGGCTAGCTTCGAGGCGAAGTCATGCGTGAGTTCGGGCGCAGGATGAGGTTTGAGTCCCACAAGCATAACGCCATGCTCCCGGCAAACCCGGATCGGCCCCGCCCAGCCACTCCATTCGACCGTAGGCGCGATGGCCGCGTCGACCAGAAGCCTGCTGCTCATCTTGAAGGACGCATTCCGGGCAGAACCGGAGACAACTTCGGTGGGCTATCGAGTAGGAAAATGCCACGCCTGAGAGCGTAGTGATCCTGACTTCAGTGCGAACAACGCCGCGAGACAACGACTGGCGCGACGCACCCAGCAAGGACGCGAACGCTGCCAGATCATTCTCGTTGCCAACAGCCAATCCCTGGAAGCGGTAGCCGTGTTGCGACGCAAATGTCTTTGCGTTTTCATAGCCGCATGCGGCGGCGATGCGGGAGCAGTGGCTCGCGACGGTGCGGGAGGGCAGGGCGATGGGCTCGGTCGCGAGCATGATCTTGCGTGGTCTGATCGAGGTCGACCTAGACGAGAAACTACTCGGGCCGGACACTATCGTCCGCCGCGCTTGCTCCTAGGAGGCGTCGATGAAATGGAGAAATTCCGACGAGCCGAAGAACTCGCTCGAAGTGACCACCTATGCCAATTCGCTGCGCATCGCATTGAGGCGATGCGGGATCTTTCTGAAGGGCGACAAGGCCGTAGGCTTGGTTCTGCCGCCCGACGCGGACATCGATACATATCAACAGGCAGTCAAAGCGGTCCTGGTTAGCGGCGGGATCGCGAGAGCGGACCGTCGTAGTTGGGAGAGTGGCATGCCAGATCGTGGAAAGAACGGCGGGGGCAAAGCCGTCGACCTCGACCAGCCAAAACAACTGGAAGTGAGCATCGAAACGTTTGGCGAGGCACTCTCAAAAGCCGGCTTTAGCTCAGCAAAGGCAGGGAGGAAGATAGTAGGCCAGGGAACACGGAGAGAGACTCTGAAGAAAGAGACTTCCAAGCCCGCAAATAAGTAGAGAGTAAGCGATGCATGGACCAAAATCCGGATGCGCTTAATGAGTAGGTGACCTAGCGGCGCCCACAGCGATTAGCCGTTTTGGCTAGAATCGCATCTGGCGACGCCAAGCCGCCGGACTGAGGTTGGTCGCCTTCGTAAAAGCCCGGGTGAAATGGCTCTGATCAGCGAAGCCGCAAGCCAAGGCGATCTCGGCGATGGACATGCGACCATCGCCGAGAAGAGCCCTTGCTCGCTCGATCCGACGCATCATCAGCCACCGATATGGTGGCATTCCAAAACTTTCACCGAACGCTCGGACCAGGTGTCGCGTGGACAGGTCGCATGCTCCTGCCATGTCCGCCAGCGTCAGATCTCCCCCGAGATTCGCATCCAGAAGCTCCAGAAGCCTCCTGCGCTGCCAAGGCGCCAGTCCACCACGACATCGAGGAACAGCTAAGCCCCCGTATGTTTGCAATGCATGCACCGCGAGCGCTCGGGCGACATGATCCACGAACAACCGGCTTGCGTGGTCTGGCTGCTCAAGGGCGGGCAGAAAGGCCTGGGCCAGAGCCGCAACGACTTTGTCTTGGTACGGCCGGCCGGGCCGCAGCATCAGCTCGTCGATTTGAGGACCTCCGCTCTCGTCGCTGATTTCTTTGAAGATTGCCTTTGGAAGGTGGAAAAGCACAGTTCGGACAGGAGCTCGAAACAAGGCGCTGCTGCGTTGTCTTAGGTCGAGGAAACTAAAAGCGCCGGCAGAAAGCGGTTGCTCGGTGGGGATCGGCCGCCCGTCGATCCATAATTCGCGTCTGAACATTTCGCCCTGCCACACGGCGAAGACGAACGCATCCTCGATCGCGGACGGCTCCGTCGGGTCGGGACCGGGCGCTGGACGCTCGACTAGCGTCGCAGTAAATGCACCTGAATGAAAACTTCTCGACGCCATGGCCGAGGCCGATTTGATCTTCAGCGTCTCGGACAGACTTCGCGCATACAGCGAACGCGGCATATAATTCGACTTGCGTTTGAAAACCGTTGACACTGAACTGTAGTCTGTGGCTCTTTCCAGAGGACGGTTTCTTCGTCAACCGTCCACCGTTCACGAGGCTGTCCGTCTCCCACATTATGTCCTTTTCAGACAAAAGCTGGCTTGGGCTCGCTATAGCCTACCGGAACAGCCGCTAGACTTTCGGTTCCTGCACGGACGAGGGTGATATGAAGGCGACGGGGGCATATGGGCGAAAACTGGCGGACGCGATGCGTGTCGGAAAAGCCGCCAGCTTCGTTTCCCGTTCGACATTGAGTTCGTCGAAGATCGCGGTGACTGAAATTCGCTCCCCACGCATGGAGAAGCAGGTCACGCTTCCGCTCGCACCGGAAAACGGCATTCTGGCGATGGCGCAAATGGCGGACTGGCCGAAAAGGGTTCTCATCGAAGACGGCCGCCTGGTGAGCGCGCAGCCATTGTCGGCTGGGACGGTGACACTTTTCGACCTCAGGAAGGTTTGGACCGGGGTGAGGTTCACGCCGATCCATTACGTCTGCTTCTATCTCCCCCAGGCGGCGCTCTCCGAGGTCGCCGAACTTGAGGATGCTGCGCTGCCGGACGAGTTTCCGAACGACTATTGCGGCGGCAATCGGGATCAGACCTTGTCGAGCTTGGCACGCATGCTTCTGCCCTCGTTCGCCGCCCCCTCGGAAGCGAATCCCCTTTTTGTAGATCACGTCACGATGGCTGCCTGTGCTCACGTGCTTCGGCAATATGGTGGTGCGAAGGCCCGGGGAACGCCGCCCCGGAAGCTCTCCAGGGGGGAACTCGAGCGCTCGAAGGAGCTTCTCTGCGCATCTGTCGATCGCGACCTCACGATCAAGATGCTCGCAGGCGAAGTGCAGATGACGCCCACGCATTTTGTCGCGGCGTTCAAGTTGAGTACGGGAGCGGATCCTCACGAATGGCTCGACCAATACAGGCTTGAACTGGCAACGGTCCTTCTGGCACGGACCGACATGTCGATCGACGACATCGCAATCGCCGCGGGGTTTCCAGCCGGGCATCGGTTCGAACAGCAGTTCCGGCTGAAGATGTCCGTCTCGCCGGAAAATTTTCGATCCGACGTGAAGAAGTAGGAGGACTGCATGGCTTCCGGATCATATGGAAGGAAAATGGCGGCGATCTGCGGTTCCGACGAAGCTCCCGTCGTAAAGACGCGCCAGCTCCGAAATACCGCGATCATTGCCACACGTCTCGTTATCGACTGTCCTGGGCGGGAAAAGACCGAGCCTCTCTGTTGGTTTCCACGCGGAACTGAGCCGGTTTTTCCACCGAGAAGTGAGCCACCTCTAAGTATGGTTTTCTGATCAGGGTTTGGTCAAGGGATTGGCTTTT
>NZ_LMCW01000051.1 GCF_001424945.1 Rhizobium sp. Root1203 | reverse complement strand
TCTGCCATGCAAATCTCCAGTTAGTCCTGGAAACCTTCTCGCACACGCAGCAAGCCTCAAAATATAGCCAATCCAATGGGGCGGAGACGGCGCTTACGATGATTGTGGCGCGGTCTCGGATTGAACTACCTGACCACAAGTCCTCGACCCGAAGCTTGACGAGGTCGCAAGCGCGGAGGTTGCTGTCGATGGCAAGATTGAAGAGCGCCAGTTCTCGGTGCGCCCCACTTATTTCAAGTAGAACGCGGATCGACCAAACGTGCTTGGGCTGAAGCGGCCGCTTCTGACCAATTAAAATTCCCTTGTTCCAAGGACGTCGAGTACGCAGAACAGTGTCCATGACAAAGCCTCTGCCACGCCTCCCACCTCGTCGCCCGCATTGGGCAAGTCAAATGGTACCATAACTGTCGCTACTCGGCCCGAAGCGGTCCAACTTTGCCGCAGTGATGGCAACCCATGTGGTTGGCTTGCGGTCGTATGCGCCGCCCACCCAGATTTCGGCCTCAAGGCTCCGCCAAGGTCCAGCATTCTCCCAGGTCACCATCAACTCCTCCTTTGACAGATAGCTGTAATAGCGACCGAGCGCGTCTGTGCCCTCTTCAGCCCCTGCCTTAAAGCTGGCCCAGACAAGCCCTGCATCATTTAATGCACGGTGAATTCTTCCGATGATAGGAACAAGCTCGGATCGAGGCGCATGGGTCAACGAAGCGCAAGCATACACGCCATCGTACAAATCCACGGCATCCAACTCGTTGAAGAGCATTGTCCTGACAGTCAATCCGATACGTCGGGATGCAATAGCTGCGAGTTCGGGCGACCCGTCAGTCGCGTCGAGATCGAAACCTCTTTCAATGATGGCTGCTCCATCGACGCCGCCGCCAGTTCCTAATTCTAAGATCTTACCGTTCGGCGTGCAGCGGTCGAGAAAGCTGGACAGCCTCGGGTTGGGTATCCCTTCATCGGCTGCGTATTGTTCCGCATTCGCATTGTAAAAGCCTAATGTATTATCTGTCACAGGAAACGCCTCAGTGAGCCACACCGTTTGAGATGCATCGTAATCATGAAGGCCTGATGACCGCAACTGGCGGGCGCGCAGCGGAAGACGGCTATCGGCCACTTTGCGGGCGAGGCGTTCGTCTGCGCGGGCCCATAGCATCAAGGCCAATGGCCTGCCTCCTTCTCATTCCTCTCGGAACGCCCGCGCCATCTGATCGGTGAATGGCTTGGCGAGATACGCGAGGGCAGTTCGCTCGCCGGTCTGCACAAATGCCTCGACTGGCATGCCAGCAAGCGGGGTCAACGTCCCCAATTTCGTCCACTCGCCCACTGGTACGGAAACGCGAATGCTGTAGTAGCTCTGTCCGGTGCGCTGATCGGTCGTGAGATCGGCGGCGATCCTGCTGATACGTCCATTCAGCTCGGGCGTTGTTCTCTGACTGAATGCGGAAAATCGCAGGGTGACACCCTGTCCCACTTCCACCTGATCGATGTCCTGAGGTGAGAGTTTCAACTCGGGTATTAGAACGTCAGACGCTGGGACGATCAGCATGATTTCCGCACCGGGTGTCACAACTGCACCTGCGGCATGTACAGAAAGCTGATGAACGAGTCCGGTTTGCGGAGCGCGAATATCAATATGCTTCAGCTCGTCCTCTGCGGCTACCAAGCGTTCCGAGAACTCGCCAATTTCGCTTTCAGCCTGACGCAGCTGGTCGGACACTTCAGTCCGTTGATCATCATCAACCTGAATGATCTGCAGTTCTGTCTCGGCTATCTTGCCATTAGTTTCGGCCGCGGAAGCGATGAGACTGCCAAGTTCTCCCGTCAGATCGGCGGCGTCGCGCTGTAATGCGTAGACTCTTGTGGCAGGTATGATTCCTTGATCGAGCAATGGCTGCAGACTGGCGAGTTCCTTTTGTATAATGGCGATTGCCTGGCGTTTGCCATCCTCCTGTGCGGATAACCCCTCCGCTTGTTTGCCGAGCTGCCGTATTCTTTCCTTTAGCTGTGCCTTGCGACCGCTCCTTGAAGAGCGGCGATCCTCAAAGAGACGTTGTTCACCATCAAGCATCGCAGACACTTCCAACAGGTCGCGTGAGTTCATTAAAACCTCTGGGAAATGAATCGTCGCCTTGGCGTCGCGCTCAGCGGAGAGCCGAGCTGTACGGGCAGCAAGCTCCTTCAGCCTCTTGGAAACAATCGCCAAGTTTGCCCGCGTTTGGGTGTCATCGAGGTGCACCAGGATCTGCCCTGCTTCGACACGGTCGCCATTCTTGACGAACACCTCGCCCACGGTGCCGCCCTTCTGATGTTGAACAGGCTTGACGTAACTGTCGACCACTAGCGTCCCTGACGCGATGACTGCACCCTGCAAATGGATGGTCGCAGCGAGACCGCCGAGAACACCTACTAGAAGAACCACCGCAGTCAGTGCAAGCAACGTCAAGCGCCGAATTGCCTGCTCTGCCAGCGGGGCATGATCGTGTTTCATTGTGCTGCCTCTTCGCCTGCGATCATCAGCCTAACGGGCGGCGATGGCTGCGTTGCCTTCTTCAGCACCTCATCCTTCGGACCAAACGCCTGTACCTGACCGTTTGCGAGGACGAGCACCTTGTCGACGGCCGCAAGTGCGCTCGGCCGATGAGCGATGACGACGGCTACGCCGCCTCGAGCGCGAATGCCAAGGATCGCCCGTGACAATGCCGCCTCCCCATCGGAATCGAGATTCGAGTTCGGCTCATCAAGGACCACGAGGAAAGGATCGTCGTAGAGCGCTCGCGCCAAGGCGATGCGCTGCCTCTGCCCGCCGGAGAGAGCCGACCCTTGCTCGCCAATCTTGGTTTCGAAACCATCTGGAAACTGAACAATCATATCGTAGACACCAGCCGCCTTTGCCGCTTCGATGATCTTCCCGGAGGGCGCATCTGGATCAAACCGTGAAATATTCTCGGCGATCGAGCCACCCAACAATGAGACGTCTTGCGGCAGATACCCAATATGCCGGCCAAGCGCACGCGGATCCCATTGCGTTAGCGCCGCTCCATCCAACCGCACAGTGCCAGCAACAGGTAGCCACAGCCCGACGAGGCCCCTTGCGAGCGACGACTTTCCCGAAGCGCTTGGGCCGATCACGCCTACGGCCTCCCCAGCACCCAATTCAAACGAAACTCCCCGCACGATCGCCGCTTTGGAACCGGGTGAGGCAAGGTGAATATTCTCCGCTTTCAGCACCCTACTCGGGCTCGGCAACGAGACCTCGCGTTCACCGGGTGGCATCAGTTGCGTAAGCTTGATGAGGCGCGACCAGCTATCGCGTGCGGCGGAGAACCCCTTCCATTGCCCAATCACAAGTTCGACAGGTGCGAGAGCTCGGCTGACGAGGATGGAACTGGCGATCATGATGCCGCCCGTGGCTTCTTGGCGAATGACCAAAATCGCTCCAACTGCCAGCACGGCGGATTGCAACATCATTCGCAGAATTCGGGACAGTGTGGCGAGAGTGCCGGTCACTCTTGATGAGCGCAAATGATTAGTGAGGTAACGGGAATTGATCTCCTTCCACCTTGTGCCAAGGAGGTGACCGAACCCCATCGCGAGCACCGCTTCGGAATTTCGTCGTGTCGCTTCCGCGAGCGCCGTGCGTTCCGAGGCAATCTTTGCCCCATCTTTCGCCGGTTGACGTGACTTGTGTTCGGCAAGGATAGTGAGTCCAACGAGCATAAGGGCGCCAGCGAGCGCCGTG
This sequence comes from Rhizobium sp. Root1203, assembly GCF_001424945.1. Taxonomy (GTDB): domain Bacteria; phylum Pseudomonadota; class Alphaproteobacteria; order Rhizobiales; family Rhizobiaceae; genus Rhizobium. Next base: position 5,933 of record NZ_LMCW01000051.1, on the reverse strand, counting down.
ACGCCGATCCAGACATGGAACAGGAAGCATAGGCCGAGGTAAAACGGCATCCATGGGATATCAAACAGAGCGGTCGGTCCGGGGCCGGAAAGGAAGCCCCGTACGGTGTCGAGATCACGCACGGACTGCAGACCGTCACCGGGTAGCTGCATGCGCGATGGGAATAAGATGAGCGAATCGTAGACTGCTTCGCCGAAGCGCTCGTCGACGGAAAGGCCGACACGCACGAGGAGCATCGAACGAATAAGTTCGAGGATTCCCTGAAACGCATAGAGCGTGGCTGCAACGACGCCCAGACCAATTAGCGTCGGCAGGCTGCGACCGGGAATGACCCGATCGTAGACCTGCAGCATGAAGAACGAGCCCGTTAAGGCCAGAATATTGACGATGGCACTGGTCACGCCAATGCCAAGGAGAGCCTTCTTCAGCGAAGAAAGCACCGCCACAAGAAACACTTGCGGCGGCTTGGAGCTATTCGATTGCAATATCAGGCTCCGCTCACGCTGGCGTAAAGTGGAAGTCGTCCTGATGCAGGTTCGTCCGAGTGACGTTCTTCAGCAGAAGCGAAGTATTTGCGTCGTGAGTGATCATCGTATCGGATCCAACTTGCGCGGCTGCTGCCATCACTGAAGCAAAGTCAACGAAGATATCCGAGGTGAGATCGATAACATCCACGGAGCCAGCACCAGCGACAAAATCGGTGATGATGTCGTGACCAAAATTCTGTCGGAACAGGAAGGTATCATTTCCCGCCAATCCGACCAGCGTGTCGTTACCCGGACCCGCGTGGATCGTATCGACACCTGTCGTCCCTGTGATGGTTTCGTTCCCTGAGGTGCCCCCAACGTAAGCGATGTGTGATCTCATATCTGCCCGCGTCCAGACCGTACCATCGGTGAAACTGACCTTCTCCACACCCAGTTGGATGCCGTCGTCGAGCGAGTCCTTGAGTAACACCGATCCCCCGTCGCCAGCACCGGYAACACTCTCGGCGATTACGACAGTGACATCGTTGCCATTGCGRACAAGGGTGACGTCGGTGGGGTTGAGATCGCTGAAGCTCAGTGTGTCTGATGTGCCGTACCAGGMGCCTTCCGTGATCGTGTCCCGTACCAGGMGCCTTCCGTGATCGTGTCATTTCCATCACCTCGGGCATAGACGTACGTATCGTTACCAATGCCACCGTTTAGACTGTCGTCGCCGTGGCGGCCGGCCAAAATATCTGGGGCATTGGAGCCATTTATGATATCGTTTCCTGCAGTGCCAGCGTTACTTACCAGCAAGTCCCGCAAAGTTGCCCGCGTCCATACGGTCCCATCTGCGAAAACGACCCGGTCGACACCCTGGCCGTTGTTGTCGTCGAGGCTGTCTTCCAGCAGTACAGAACCGCCGTCGCCGGCACCCGCCGCACTCTCAGCAATGAGTATCCTGACATCGTTGCCATTGCGGACAAGGGTGACGTCGGGTGATCGTGTCATTTCCATCACCTCGGGCATAGACGTACGTATCGTTACCAATGCCRCCGTTWAGACTGTCRTCGCCGTGSCGRCCAWAGAGGGTGTCCGCCGTATTGAAGCCCACGATCGTGTCATTGCCGGATGTACCCGCCTGGTCGAGCAGTTTGGTCCGGATATCAGTGCGCGTCCATACGGTCCCATCTGCGAAAACGACCCGGTCGACACCCTGRCCGTTGTTGTCGTCGAGGCTGTCTTTCAGCAGTACAGAACCGCCGTCACCGGCACCCGCCGCACTCTCAGCGATGACCAGCCTGACATCGTTACCATTGCGGACAAGGGTGACGTCGGCAGGCGTAATTCCGACTAATGCGAGCCTGTCGGCTGTGCTCGACCACGGATCTTCTTCCACGAAGTCATCGCCGGCTCCACGGAGCCAAAGGTAAATATCATCGCCAAATCCACCCCTAAGAACGTCATTTCCCGTCCCCCCTACGATAACATCCGCGAAAGGTGTACCGATTAATGTTTGCCCGCCATTTTGGAGCACGGGGATAGTGAGGTTTGCTAGAACTCGCTCGACGCTCCACTTCGCCCCATCGCCGAACTCGATCTCGCTTATGCCTGTAGAGGCCGACTGGAACTGACTTACGACAGAAATTACTGAGCCATCCGCCCTAATTTTCACGAGTAGGTCTAAAGCAGAATATTCGAACGAGACGTCAGATGGCTTCAAATTCGAAAGCAAAAGCGTGGTATTTGTTGCTGTTGTTCCCCGCAGATCAAGCGTATCGCTTCCGTCGCCAAGGCTGTAGACGATTGCGCTTCCCGCATCGCTTTTCGCGAACAAGGTGTCGTCCCCACCCCCAAGCTGGTAAATAGATTTGCCCTGAAAAGGCTCCGCCGCCGAACCGATGTGGTCTGCCAAGGAAGAGCCATGGTTCCATTGGATCTTTAGATCGGCAAAAATCGGAGCAATCTTTTCCCATACTAAGGCACTATTCTCAGGGTGCGATTGGATAAACGATAGCGTATCTGCTGCAAGCCCGCCGGCGTCAACTACTAGACGATCCGTTCCACGATCGTACGAGATTCCGCCAAAAATTGAGTACGGGTTTGCCATTATATCATTAAAAGCAACACCGTTCCCGAGCTGACCGAGACTGATTTGCGTAACGAATCGAGCCTCGAACATTCTAACAATATCTTGATAAAGCGGCTCCCAGACTCTTGGGCCCGCAAGCATGCTGGGATCGCCGGAATATTCTGGGTTCTGAGTTTGATCGACACCATAGAAAGAAAGAACAACCTCAAGGTGGCGCGCATCGATGTATGGGCCGCGATCGGCGGGGTCGAGGTCTTCCACCCCAGCCCATTTGAAAATAATGTTTTCGAACGCGTTGTGGAAATCCGCCCCATCCATCGTACCCGAATTAAGAACAAGAGACTTTACCAACTCTTGAAGGATCGGATCGAGCGTCATCGCCGCCCACAGATTTGCGAAATGCCCATAGCCGATCAATTCAGGTAGGCTCATAGCCGTTGTGGCATAGACAAATTCACTAGGAAGCTGGAACCTGGTTGTTTGGGGGTTTGTCGCGAAATCCACCTCCGCAATCACATTCGTATGCGTTTGACCGTCTACGATGCGAGTAAAGGTTGCGGATGCGACAACTATATTTCCGTCACGAGTTTCGCCCACAGGATCGAATGACAAAGAAATCGAGGTAATTCCAAGATCGGTCAGCGTATGAAGCTCGCCTGAGTTGGAGGAAGCATTGCCGTTGTCGATCCAAACCCTCAGGGAAGCGAACGCTGTGTCACTACTGTCAACGATACCGTCGCCGTTCTCATCGAAGCGTGCAAGGTCTGCGAACGCATTTCCGCTGTGGGCGCCCAACACATTATCTGCCGTGATAGTTGAACCATCAACTGGAGCGGTTACGAGCAATCCGTCGCCCAAACCAACCCAACCTGTTTGAGTGGCGAAACCACTGCCAGTAAAATCGAAAAATGCAGTGGAGCCCGACAGGGGCGTCAGGTTCACTCCCAGGCCATCTAAATCGAGAATTAGCGGATCTCCGAAACTTGGAAGCCCAATACGCAATTCTTCAGGCCAAGTTAAACCCGCTATAATGGGGTCCAGCACGTGGTCCGCAAACCAGTCGAGAGCCTCAGCGGCTTTATGGAGAAGGTCGGCTGCCTGTTTTGCCACTTGGCCAGGGAACCCCAAAAGAACGCCGCCCGCCGCGTCGCCAGCGTAACCGCCAGCGTCTGCTAAACGAGCCAGGCCGTGCATTCCCTTCTTGTCAATACCGTCTGCCGCTTGATCGCCAGCTTCTACAGCATTGTCGAACGCAGTACTCGTATCTTTGATTTTCTTGGCTGCCTCATTGAGTGCACGCATGGCCTCGGGAGAGTGGGCGGTGCCTGCATCGCTCAGCGCATCGTCTATCGCATCCCGCACCGTTCCAAAAGCGGCCTTGCCTTCCTTTACACCAGGTGCCTGCTCGGCGCCATACTTTACGGGATCCGTCTCACTCATCGATGTCTCCGAGGTTAGCTAAACAACCAATATCGCAGACAAATTAAAATGCAACCAGTGATACATAATTATGCGAAATATTTTATAATTTCATTTACTTGCGGGGGCATAGGGTGAAGGCCTCGAAGCTGTTCCATATCGCGTTTATTTCTTCAGGAGATTTCCGGTTTGCCTTCCGATAGTAAGCTTGCTGATTTTCTGATAGCGGCGTTGTCAGCTGCGAAGCGACCCTAAAAATGTCAGGAGACGGGGTTGGCGTCAAAATCCACCGGTAGAAGAGAGGTTTCGTTCCAAAGTCAATGACCGCGGATCCGTTTACCTCGCTTAAAGTTGCAGGGGGGCTAAAGTTTTCGAGTTGCTTGCCATCGACAAACCCAAGCAACTTTCCATCCGCTAGTTCGTAGTACGATCCTTCACAGCCAATTCCTAAGGGATGCAGTTCCGAAGCCCTTATCCGCCGAGCGAGTTCGGAATCTTTTCCGCCGCATGTTGCAAGTAGGCCGCAGCCAAGAACGAATACTAAAGCCGCTCCGAAATATCTCATACTTAGCGTCTCCACCATGGTCTCTGCCGGACTGCAAAGTCTTTTCATCGGCTTGAGGCCACGGCTGAAATATTGCAAGTTTGTCCCCGGCAATAACGCCACACCGCGAGCCAGATCAGCGCATTAAACGTGAGCGCGAACGGGACCGCGCCCATGACATAAATGGCTGGCACTTTTGGGTCATCCGTAACGAGCATCGTGTAAGCACCCCAAAAAGTGTAAGCGAAGCAAATAACGAAATACCCGGACAGAAGAGGAAAGAGAGCTTTCAATACGCGGAGGTCGAGCACGGCGATGTCGAATGCGTACAATCCCAGAAGGACCCCGGCGACTGCCCCAGGGACATAGCCCAATACTTCGAGAATCGATGTGGCTTCTGGGCGAGTGACCACGACTATGGCCCCCAGAAAATTGATCAGGCCAACGATTACCGCAAATATCTTCCAAGTCATAGAACGCTCCGTTGGTTCTTTACGTTAGAGCGGGAATATGAACAAAAAAGAACATATAAACGTTAAAATTGTACTTTAAATGCCTTGCGATGGCGATATTAGAACTCTAAACCAGATGTAGGGCTACTCGCATCGGTTGCCCCTGATGCCCCTGTAAAATATAGCTTTTAACCCGTGCGGCTGCCGCATATCGGTCACGCCGCAGGGGAGATAGATCCGCACACTCCCCGTAGCCCGATCATGCGGCCTCAACACAGGCGATCAACGATGACAACGTTTTGCGCTCAAGGTCTACCGGAACCTCTAAGCTGCGACCGTTTCGTAGCAGGATCTTAACAAGCACTGGCGTCGCCCGAGCCGGGGGCATCTGCCCAAGGCCGGTTCTGTCGCAAACTTTTCACCGGGTTTGCAACCAGTATGGTAGGCGTAGATCCGGGTTGAAGATGAGCAGGCAGATTGAGTTTCCCGATCATGGTCGATTTCAAAGGCAGTCATTACCCAAAAGACGTGATTTTATACGCGGTATTTTTCTACGTCAGGTATGCGGTCTCCTATCGTGATCTGGAAGAGATTATGGCTGAGCGCGGCGTTGCCGTTGACCACGCGACGCTGAACAGATGGGTCGTTAAATATTCGCCCCTGATTGCCTGCCAGGCCCAGCGCCGCAAATCCGCAACCAGCAGCTCCTGGCGGATGGACGAGACCTATATCCGGCTCAAAGGCAAGTGGACCTATTTCTACCGCGCTGTCGATAAATTCGGTAAAACCCTTGATTTCATGCTGTCTGAGCACCGCGATGAGGCCGCAGCCAGCGCCTTCTTCGCCCGCACGATTAAGAACAATGGCTGGCCCGAAAAGGTCGTCCTCGACAAGAGCGGCGCGAATCTGGCAGGATTACACAACATCAACTGGCTACTGCTGTTGCGTGGATGGTTCTG
>NZ_LMCW01000050.1 GCF_001424945.1 Rhizobium sp. Root1203 | reverse complement strand
GATCGCTGCCGTCAGAGACGTCTTGCCGTGGTCAACGTGGCCGATCGTGCCGATGTTAACGTGCGGCTTGTTGCGCTCAAACTTACTCTTTGCCATTTGAATGCTTCCTGTGAACGAAATGGGTGACCCCGGCGAACCGGTTTAGTGCCGCCGTTTAAGGCTTTCGGCGAGATTGCGCAAGACCTAATTGCGGACACTATTCCTTGCTGCAGCCGCATATGGGAACGAACCGTTCAATCGACAACCTCGGCTCCAAAAGGCACGCTGGCGACTTTGCCTGTGGCAGGGCACAACCGTCTGATTATATGGTACAACTTGTCTCGGTCGCGCGTGGAGCGCGGTTAATGGGGAGAACGCAATGGAACATAAGGAAATCGCAAAACGGTCGGCCAGCAACTTTCTGATCTTCGCCGCCTGCGCATTTATACTATGGATACTCGCGGCAGGGATAGACTGGGTTGCCCAGCTCCTGCGGCTTTCGACCCCTGAGCGTCTTCCGGCGCTTGCAGCATCGATCGTCAGTTCGTCGACGCTGCAGGCCATCGTCGCCATATGGCTCCTGACCGCGGCGGTGGCGATCGCCTTCCCGAAAATGCTTACTCCGCTTTCAACCACGACGACACTGATGTTCGACGTCGGATACGGCATTCTCGGGGCACTGGCGGGCTTCGGAATTGCCATCGGGCTTTTCGGCGGAGGCTGGTCCATCCTCGTGCGCGCGCTCATCTACAGCGCGATCATTGCGATCGGCTTCTTCGCTGTCCGAAAGTGGCTCTCAAGAGAAGAGCTCAGGACATACGGCCGCACAAGATGGACGGTGGCCGGCATCATTGCCCTCGCATCACCCTTCGTACTTCTGTGGGGGTGAAACGGATTGCCAAAGCCGATCGGCTTGAATCAGTGCGGTCGATTCGTTCTCCGCAACATTGATTGAGGTGCTTGGAGCGGGTAGCGGGAATCGAACCCGCGTATTCAGCTTGGAAGGCTGCTGCTCTACCATTGAGCTATACCCGCGGGGTGGTCCGATCCAATGACGAATGGTGGAGAGAGTTGGATTTGAACCAACGTAGGCTGAGCCAACGGATTTACAGTCCGTCCCCTTTAACCACTCGGGCATCTCTCCAGTTTTTCGTCCGGATCGTGAGACCAAGCTCGAGACCTTCGAAGCGTTGCCGCCCCTCGGTCTGCGCCGCGTATATGACCGGACGATTTCCTCATGTCAACACGAAGACAATGGAAAAAACGCGAAAAAATTCATTAGCTGTTGAAAGCCCCGCCTCGAAAGAAATCCTATGCGGGAAGAACCGCCCTCGTTATAAAGCGGTATGAGCAAAGATAACAAAACAGGCGGCACGGCCGCCGACGATAAATCCGCCAAGGATACGCATTATGCTACCCTGCGTCGTGCCCACCGTGACGGAAAGCGCGAACGCGGCGAAATTCCGACGCCGTTGCAGCAGAAGCGCAAGCGCGGTGGCGATGACTGGAAACCGCCAGGGCTCGCCCCCGACCAGGTCTATCTCTACGGCCTCCATACGGTTCGCGCCGCAATCGAAAACAAAGAGCGGAAGAAGATCAAGCTGTCGGTGACACTGAACGCGCTTGCCCGGCTTGAGGTCGATGCGGAGGCGCTCGGCATTCCCGTCGAGATCGTGTCGCCGCAGGATATCGATAAGGTGCTCGGTCCCGAGGCGATCCATCAGGGGGTGATGCTGGAAACGCGTCCCCTGCCCGTCCGCCGTCTGGAAGCACTGAAGAACAGCCCGCTGCTCCTGGTGCTCGATCAGGTTACGGATCCGCACAATGTCGGCGCCATCATGCGGTCGGCGGTCGCCTTCAATGCCGGCGCCGTCATTACCACGCAACGTCACAGCCCGACGGAATCAGGCGTGATGGCAAAATCGGCGTCGGGCGCGCTGGAGCTTATTCCTTATATACAGGTCACCAACCTCGCAGATGCGCTCGGCGAACTGCACAAGCTCGGCTTTTTGACGATCGGGCTCGATTCGGACGGTCCGGCACCGCTCGAAAGCGCATTTTCGGGCGAAAAGGTTGCGCTGGTGCTCGGCTCGGAAGGCAAGGGGTTGCGGCAGAAGACCCGCGACACCGTCAACGCCCTCGCAAGGCTCGACATGCCGGGTGCCATCAAGTCGTTGAATGTATCGAATGCAGCGGCCATCGCCATGTATGCGGCGAGATTGCATTTGAAGGGATAGGGCGGTTCGGGAACGGGCCGCGACAGAGGGGAGTTGTCATGATCCGTTTTGCGCTTCCACCGGCGGCGATGGCCGCCGTCGGTCTGCTAGCCTGCGGCTCAGCCTTTGCCGACGACGTCGATGCCGACATCGTCAAGGCGCAGGCAGGAACCTACCTGATCGCACCGGCCAGCGGTGCACCGGGCTGTCGCATTGCGCTGGGAACCGACAACGCGACCGGCGGATATTCGCTCACCGGCGAAGAAAACTGCACCAAGCCGCTGCCAGCCTTTGCGGAAGCCTATTCCTGGAATTTCGACGAGAACGGCGGTGTGATCATCATCGATGCGGCACGCAAGGTTCTTGCGCGGTTCATCGAAAACGAAGGATCGCCGCTGAAGACGGAAGGCGACGAACCGCTGCTTCTGATCGAAGCACCGAAAGGCGTCGATCGACTGCCAACCGTCAAAAGCCTTGCCGGCAACTGGACACTGCAGCGTCCGGCTGGCGAAAAGCTCTGCATGCTGGTTCTTGGGGATGACATAGACGAGGACGGCAATGCACCCCTGTCACCATCCGGAGACTGCACCTCTGCCGTTGCCAAACTGAAGCTTGCCGTCTTCCACGTCGAGGGTTTCGGCATCGTCCTTATGAGCAGGGACGGCGCCTCTATATCCCTGGACATGCTGCCCGACGGCTCCTTCCAAAAGAGCCCGGAAGAAGGCGGGAAGCCCCTGCTGATGGTCAGGAAGCCATGAGATGCCTCCGATTTGACGCCACTGGCCGCTAGCGTTCCCTCACACTCCGAGCAACGAAGAGAAGATCCCGATATGGCAGTCCGCCCCCTTCTTATTGGTATCTTCTTCGTCATCATACTGGTCGGTATCGCTCTCAGCATCATCTGGATCGACAAGACACAACCCCTTCACCAACGCGATCCGCTTGCGCCCTCAACGGTTCCCACGGAGCCAATCCCCACTCCTGCGCAGTGACCGTTCTCGGCGACGTATCGGAACCGAATTTCTCCTGTGGCGTTGATAGGCGTTCAACAAGGAGAAATCGCGTGCGCATAATGATCGCAGTCATTGCCGTCATGGTCGTTTCGGTGCTGAGCATTGCCGCAATGTCTCCGTCGGACAACGGAGCACAGGCCGCCGGCGACCAGTTGCAAGCACGCGTACCCGCGACGTCACAGAACTAGACCCACGTCTCTGTTCCGCATATCTGGTTTCCGTTTTCCACGAACGAAATCAACGCCGCGCTGATTTTTTCTTTACAGGACGGCAGAATCTGCTACTTGGCAGGCATTGCCCTTGTAGCTCAGTTGGTAGAGCACCTGATTTGTAATCAGGGGGTCGCGGGTTCGAACCCTGCCGGGGGCACCACAATTTTCTCCACAGAACCAAAGACTTAATCAGTCTCCACCATAGCTTAAACGGCGTTTTCGTGCCGCAACGTGTTGCAGCTACGCCCTTTGATTTCCAACGATTTCAAAGAGGTTTCGGCTAGTCCATGCAACAAGGATTGCGACATGCCGTCTGCAGGGATATTTCGCGTCCAGCCGCAGGAGGGCTTTCATTGACAGGGAATCATGGGAACGATCTCGGTGCAGCACTGACGCCAGCACCCTCCTCGCTAAGTTCGGGGAAGCCGGCATCTACATTTCAGCGCTGACATTGCGGGAGCGAGCTCGACAACTCGGCGCCTATCGTCGAATCGGCAAAGTGGTGAAGCGAGAGTTTATTTCCACAGGGAGAGGTGCCGATCTGAACCGGGATCCGAGGACCATCGTTGGCGCCCCATGGCCATTTGACGCCCCCGCTGCATGCGTTACATTTTCCTCATTGAATTCGTCTCTGACTGCTGACCACGGATGTACTGGCAGCCGTTGTCGAGACGGGTCGAGGAAGGTCGGTACGAGGTTTCGTCCCGGCCTTTTTCTTTCTCTGAAGGTGATGCAACCGTGTACAGGGCTGCTGCCGGTCGGCGCACTCGGTGCGTTGACCCGATGTTAACAGACTATTCATAAAATCGCGACTATTCACCGGACCGATTATCAGCGAGACCTCAGGAATGGTTTGCAAAATTGCTGCGATCGTCGCCTTGAGTGCCGGAATACTGACCGCTGTTTATGCCAGCGGAAGCGAGCGTTACAACTCTGCGAAGTGGCCAGAGATACACTCTCCTAAGACAGGTCGTCTCGGCGCCCGGTGACTGAGGTCATTGATCGAGCGAATAGATTGCCGCATTGTCCCGCCGCAGCTTTCCGTCATGGGTCCAGGCACTTTGCCACTAGGCGACCTTGTCTGCTGGGTGGCCACGACACCCCTACACGCGCCGCCCTGTGTTCGCAAAAATCTCGCCCTGAGGTTGACCTTTAGTTCAGCTATCCCATTCTCTGATTTCGGCTGAGTATTCCGCTGCTGACGATCAGGCGCTGTTCGCGATGGCGGATGGGTCAACGCGCAAAGCAACAGATCAGCCACAGGCAAGTCATCCAAACGTCAGTTACACAACGATGAGGATACTGAACATGGCCGATGAATCAAAAATAATACCGACAAGCGGGCTGGCAAGCGCCACGCGGAGAAGCCTGCTCGCATCCACTGCTGCCTTGATTGCGTTCGCCGCCGTGCCGGCCAGCCTCGCGATGGCGCAAGGCGCGCCGCAAGCGAAGCCGAACATTCTGCTGATAGTATCCGACGACACCGGCTACGGAGACCTTGGTCCTTACGGTGGTGGCGAAGGGCGCGGGATGCCGACGCCCAATATCGACAAGTTGGCAAACAGCGGAATGACGTTCTTCGATTTCTATGCTCAGCCAAGCTGCACGCCAGGCCGTGCCGCGATGATAACGGGGCGGATTCCAAACCCCAGCGGGATGACCACCGTGGCATTCCAAGGTGAAGGCGGCGGGCTGCCTGCCGCAGAATGGACCCTTGCATCGGTCCTGAAACTTGGTGGATACGACACCTATTTCACCGGAAAATGGCATTTGGGCGAGGCCGACTACGCGTTGCCGAACGCCCAGGGTTTCGACGTAATGAAGTACTGCGGACTCTATCACCTCAATGCCTATACCTACGGCGACCCGACCTGGTTTCCAGATATGGATCCGAAGTTGCGGGCAATGTTCCAAAAGGTAACCAAGGGCGCGCTTTCCGGCAAGGCTGGTGAAAAGCCTGTCGAAGAGTTCAAGATCAATGGCCAGTATGTGGATACGCCGACAGTCAACGGCGGCGAAGGCGTCGTCGGAATTCCGTTCTTCGACAGCTACGTCGAGAAGGCGGCCCTGAGCTTCCTCGATGACGCGGCGAAGTCAGACAAGCCGTTTTTCATCGACGTCAATTTCATGAAGGTGCATCAGCCAAATATGCCGGCCCCAGAGTTCGAGCATAAGTCGCTATCGAAATCGAAATATGCCGACAGCATCGTCGAACTGGACACCCGTATCGGCCGCATCATGGATAAACTCCGCGAGACCGGTTTGGACAAGAACACGCTCGTGTTTTACACCACCGATAATGGCGCTTGGCAGGACGTATACCCGGATGCCGGGTATACGCCGTTTCGAGGTACAAAAGGCACGGTCCGCGAAGGCGGCAATCGTGTTCCTGCCATCGCCGTCTGGCCAGGCAAGATCAAGCCTTATAGCAAGAACCACGACATCGTGGGCGGCCTCGATCTGATGGCGACGTTCGCGTCTGTCGCAGGCGTCGCACTTCCTGATAAGGATCGTGAAGGACAGCCGATCATCTTCGACAGCTATGACATGTCGCCCATCCTTTTGGGCACAGGCAAGTCGGAGCGTACCTCCTGGTTCTACTTCACGGAGAACGAACTCTCTCCCGGCGCTGCCCGCGTCGGCAATTACAAGGCCGTGTTCAACCTGCGCGGCGATGACGGCCAGGCAACCGGAGGATTGGCCGTGGATTCAAACCTCGGATGGAAGGGTGCGGAAAAATACGTCGCCACCGTACCTCAAGTCTTCGACCTGTGGCAGGATCCGCAGGAGCGCTACGATATCTTCATGAACAACTACACGGAGCGCACCTGGACCATGGTAACCATCAGCGCTGCGATAAAGGAGCTCATGGCGACTTACGTGAAGTATCCGCCTCGCAAGCTGCAGAGCCAAAGTTACACTGGTCCGATCGAGATATCGAAATATCAGGAATTCCAATGGCTGCGGGACGAACTCGGCAAGGACGGATTTTCCATTCCGATGCCGACCGGCAACTGATTTCAGTAGGGGCGGCGCCAAGTGCCGCCCCTTCGTTTTTAGCTGCGGCAGATGAAGCCAAGTTGGCATGCGACCTGTTCGCGCAAATGCCGCAGGTCTGAGCCAATCGGTAATCGGAAGCGTGCTCATTGGACATCCGCTTGTTAATTTTGTTGGATTTGAGCCAAATATGGTGCGCTTCAACTTGACCACCGGCGAGACGGTCGAGATCAACATCCAGGGCTGATCAACGCACGAAAGGAATGGAAGCTCGCGTGCTCCAAAAGAGACACCGGCAAGTAGGACGCTGAGGGCGAGCGGATCCTGGTGCTGGAGTTGGCGTTCCCCAACGGGGCTGGCAAGGTCGAGCAGCTCGACAACATTCTGCACCTGAACCCCTCGTGGATTTTCGCGGGCGTCGCTTTTGAGACTGGAGAGGTCGACCAGGAGGGCGACTTGGTGCTCGCTCCGAAAACACCGGTTGCATGCCTTGCGTCACTTCCATGCGTCGTGGTGCATCAACGGGTGGAAGGACGGTGGCCTAGAACTGCCTTCCAAAATCGTTCAAGAGCGCCTCGCCAGCAGCACCATCGCCATGACGACGGACACCTATGGACACCTGTTCCCCCGGAATGTCGATGGCGAAGAATTGGCGGAAGCCGAGCAGGCATTCCCTGAGAAGTGGACGGGGCACGATCCTGGTCGTAGAATGGCATTCCGAACGGGGCACCCCCGGGGAGGAGTGCAGATGCCCATCTTCATGGACCGGCATGATCTCGCGGGAACGTCCGCAGCCGAAGTTGCTGAGGCGCACCTCAAGGATCTAGGCATTCAGGATCGCTATGGGGTCAAATTCCTCACCTACTGGTTCGACCAGCGACGGGGAAACGCCTTTTGCCTCATGGATGCGCCCGACGCGGAAACGGCGCAATGCGTACATCGGGAGGCGCACGGCTTCGTTGCCGGCGAAGTTGTCGAGGTCGCATTGTCGGCGGTGGAAGCGTTTCTAGGACGAATTCACGATCCAGAGCCGGCGTCAGAACAATCCTTGGGCGAAGTGGATTCCGGCCACCGTGCCATCCTCTTTACCGATATCGTCGGCTCCACTGAAATGACATCGCGGCTTGGAGACCGCATGGCGACCGAGATGGTCCGAGCGCATGACTCTGTGGTCCGCCGATCCCTCGGACATCACATGGGCCGCGAGGTGAAGCACACGGGCGACGGCATCATGGCGACGTTCGCATCGACAGCGGCGGCCGTCGATTGTGCAATCGAGATCCAGCAGGAGTTCCAGGGCTACAACCGCGGGAACCCCGAGCCGATCCACGTTCGCATCGGACTCGATTGCGGCGAGCCCGTCGAGGACAGCAACGACCTGTTCGGCACCACCGTGCAGCTTGCGGCGCGATTGTGCGCGGCAGCGTCGACGGACCAGATCCTCGTGTCGGAGAAGATTTTTCGGGAGTACGGCGCCGCCGATCTCTTCGCCCAGGCGACGCGCCGACGGTTGAAGGGTTTTTCCAAGCCGGTGCTGGCCTTTCAATGCGACTGGGCCGGCGCCGATCTCCATTAGGGCGGCACAAGATCAATATCACTCGATACCCGGCCGACGACGACACCGGCTGGCGGAGGCGTGCCGCTCACCTGGCGGACACGCGACCTTGCCTCCGCTTGCTCCGAATTGTCGAGATGTCTCGCTTGACTGGCCCCGGCGAACGGCTAGCGCCTTAAATTGCCTTGTGGCGCGAACCTATTATCATTTAGCTAGGCGGACACCACAAAGGGCCTTGCATGAGCATCTCCTTTCAGACGCTGAGTTTTCTGGCTTCTCCGACGACCGAGGCGCTTGAAGCGCGGGACGAGCTGATTCGCATTTACGGCAACGTTCCCGCCGATGAAGCCGATGTCATCGTGGCGCTCGGCGGCGATGGCTTTATGCTGCAGACGCTCCATGGCAGAATGAATTCAGGTAAGCTCGTCTATGGTATGAACCGAGGTTCCATCGGTTTTCTGATGAACGACTATCGGACCGAGAACCTGCAGGAACGAATAAACGCCGCGGTGGAAAACGCGTTTCGTCCCCTGGAGATGACGACTGCAAATTCGGACGGGACGAATTCCACGGCACTTGCCATCAACGAGGTCTCGCTGTTTCGGCAGTCCTACCAGGCCGCCAAGCTACGGGTCGAGGTCGATGGCGTGATACGCCTCGAAGAGCTCATTTGCGACGGACTGATGGTTGCGACACCCGCAGGCTCCACCGCATACAATCTGTCGGCCCACGGACCGATCCTGCCTCTCGACGCACCGCTGCTAGCGATGACCCCGGTGAGCGCCTTCCGCCCCCGGCGCTGGCGCGGCGCGCTGCTGCCCAACAAGGTGACGGTGGACATCCATATTCTTGAAGCCGAAAAACGGCCGGTCAATGCGGTCGCGGACAATACGGAAGTCAAGTCGGTCCTCCATATCCGCATCGCGCAATCCGAGCACATGACGGCGCGCATCCTCTCCGATCCCGACCGATCCTGGTCCGATCGCATCCTCGCCGAACAATTCGAGGATTGAGGCGATGGACATGAAACGAATAGTAGTCTGCGGAGTACTGCTCGCCGGGTGGCCGATGGCCGTGCTGGCGGGCGAGACCCCGGATGCGATCCTTCCCGCCGCCATCACCTTTGCAACAAGCACAGGCTATTGGGAAGACGACGGCAGCGCTCCGGCAGTTCAGCACGCTCCGACGACTGCAACGCAACCCGCGACGACAACCGGCGTGCAGCAGAAGGCTCGCCACGGCTACTACAAGCTTTTCGCCGTCCGCCAACCCGATCGGACCGCCAAGATCTATCTCCAGCAGATTGCTCAAAGCGATGACGGACCGAGCATTGTGTCCACTGTGGAATTGCAGGAACTGAACGATCTCAAGCCCTACGTGACCGACATCCGCCCGGAAAACTCGGCCGGCATGCTGAAGGAACCGGGGCTGTTCGCAATGGTCTACCTGAAGACAGACCCCGATGCTGACGCCGATAGCTGGACTGTGATCATCGACGAGTTCGGCGAAGTGACCGTCGCGAAATCAAGCCACTAGAGCATGTCCGCTTTTCTTCGAATCGCAAAACGCTCTATCTTTTTGATTTTACGCAATTTCCGGACGCAAAACCGCTACGTACTTTTACTGGAATTGCTCTAGCACTACTTTGGCAGAATGTATTTTGGCGATCTGAAGCGGATTCTGCAGTGAGGACATCGTTCTGGGGCTGACGCTGATAGGAGGATGTTTATGA
>NZ_LMCW01000049.1 GCF_001424945.1 Rhizobium sp. Root1203 | reverse complement strand
CAGGCTTAGGCAGATCGAACGCCAGATCACGGCCGTGGACGACGCCATCATGGCTTTGATTGGCAAGGACGCATCCCTCAAGGCCAGGCTCGATATCCTCGTCTCGATTCCGGGTGTGTCGGAGATCACGGCCTTCACGCTTCTCATCGAGATGCCCGAACTGGGTGAACTGGATGAGAAAGCCGCGGCCGCACTCTCCGGTCTTGCACCGATGTGCCGACAGTCCGGACGATGGACCACAGCCATCATGCGAAAGCTCATCGTGCTCGCAAACGCACTGCTCCGAAACAATCGAAAATGGACCCCAAAACCTGCTTGATCAAAACGGATACTCTAGCGTTCGTATCGAGGACCACCCCGTTCCAAAACTGGGTGGTCTTTTCGCGCCGATTAAACGGCGGCGATAGTATTGGAGGTTGATCGAAGTGCCGCCGCCCTTTTTAGCTCCGGCGATGAGCTGATCGGTTTGACGTGGTAGACCAACAAAAACCATTCTCCTTCAATCAGTTAGTGAGTCTTCATTAATGTAAACCTGACGCGTTCGCTCAATGGCGGCGGCAAGACTCCTTCAGCATCCGAAGACAGCTCTGACGATCCCTTCATTCCAGAACTGGGCGGATGAGACGATTCCGGCGGGATCATGATCTGCCGACTATCTTTTTCTTACCCCCGGCTGACGGCTTGAGCGCGAGATACGCTTCAAAGGCGAGACAGTCCCCAGGCGCGCATCAGCTCGGCGGGAGCGGAGATGTCCGCGGGCAGCACGAACGGATCTTTGGATCTCAGATCTCCCCGTACCTTGACCGGAAGGCCATGTCCTAAACCGGCAATGGAATAGAATGCGAGTTCGGCTCCATCCGCACCCTTCCAGGAATGCAGTTCTCCCCACGGCCTCTTTTGAATACGGCCGGAACCCCGATCAAGGCCGGTTGCTTCCAGCCACTGGTCGACACTTGCCGCTGCGTTCGTCGGGTTCACGACGCGATCAGCTGTTCCGTGCCAGATGCTGATCGGAGGCCATGACCGTCGCGCAGGAGATATATCAGCTATCCGGCTTCCCCATCCGGCAGCGGGCGTGGGAGCTCCTGACTTCATTGCGCGGACAGCCGACATGACGTCGCGAGCGGCTCCGACCGGCATTCCAGCGACAATGGCCGCCCCCGCGAACAGTTCTGGAAAGTTTGCGACCAAGGCCGCGGTCATTGCACCGCCGGCCGAAAGACCGACGAGGTAGATGCGCTGGCGGTCCACCCGGTACCGCTTGCAGGCATGTTCGACCATCTGCTTGATCGACAGCACCTCGCCGCGATCGCGCGCAACGGCGCTTGGCCTAAACCAGTTAAAGCACCTCTGTGAATTGTTGCTTCTTGTCTGCTCCGGATAGAGGAGGACGAAACCCCTCTCCTTGGCCAACTTGGAAAAGCCTGCAGCGGCATCGAGACTTTCTGGAGACTGACCACACCCGTGCAGCACGACGACCAGCGGTGGTTTCTTCGGCAATCTGGCGGGCGCGAAGGTTTTCATAGCCAGCCGCCCCGGATTGGTGTTGAACGCCGCGGTCGTTTCGAGGCCCGGCGGAACCTTGCGAGATCGCGTGCGACGAGGGGGTCTTAGCGCAGCTTCCAGAAGCTTGACGACCTTCCTCTGTTCCCTGAGGGCTCTCGCCAGTGTTTTGGATATGCCAAACCTCAAAGGGGCGCGGCCTCAAGTTGGGAAAGCAGGACTCGTAGGCCGGGCTGTGCGGCGTCCCGGATGGCCACCTTCAAGGGAAACCACTTCTGCTTCCGGATCGTCTTCTCCGGAAACTCAGCCGCGATCTCGTAAACGCGAAGCAGATGGACGGCGACATGGTAGCGGTGCGTCGAGCTGTCCTTCCGGTAGCTGAAAGAACCGAAGACATCGGTGTCCACCGTTCCAATCACTCCTGCCTCTTCGAACGCCTCCCGTCGGGCGGCGGCGGAGCTGGACTCGCCAGGATCGAAGTGGCCCTTTGGAACTCCCCACCTGCCGTTCCTTCGGCTTCCCACCAGAAGGACGCTAAGCTCCCCGTTTCCGCTGCGACGGTAACAGATCGCGCCTGCCTGCTGGACATCGCGGCCCACGGCTCCAACCGAAGAGGATTTCAGATTGCTCACGAGCATGGCCGTTCGATTTCTTCCTGTCCTACATCAGATCGCTTTAGCACCGAACCATGACAACCTGGGCAGCGTTGAGATTGTTCCTCAGCGGCCGGAATTAGTCTTGTCGTCCGAAACCCCGCAACGATTGAGGCCCGCCTCCGGATGGCCGCGCTCTGGCGGCCATCGACGACGAACATCTTCACGAGCTTCGCAAGGATGCACAGAAACTGCGCTACGCGGATTTGTTCTTTGCTTCGCTTTGAAAACAAGCTCGGAAGCAGACAGTACAAGAGGTTCACCGCCGCAATGGAAGATCATCTGGGTACCCTTCAACGATCGCAGCAGGTCCCGACGTGTTGGAACAGCGCGCGCTTGTCGAAGGAGAGGTTCGCGAGGCTACGCGGTGATCCCTTTTTGGCATGCCATAATTCAATAACTGGCCCGGGATCGATTTCGTCCAGATACTCAAAACGCAGGTCTTGACTCTTTCTTACAAAATGCGAACATAACAAGAACAAATGATGAGGTTCACACATGACAAGGACAGAGGAAGTCATCGCAAACGCACTTGCCGTCGTCGCCACGTGCCGTGCTGAACGCGAGCGCGATGCTGAGCGCCGGAAGCAGGTTTTCGGAAGAATCGACATTGGTCGCCCCCTTCCGGTGGTCAAGGGTATGCAGCTAAGCTTGGACCTTCACTGATGTTGCCCATGAAGAATGAAGACGTCGATTTCGAAGTTCAGGCGGCGCTTGCCTGGCACGATGACGATGTGCATGCGACGATTGCTACGCTGCTCGAGGACGTCAGGCATCTGCGCCAACAACTCGCACTGGCTGAGGGGGCAATGAGCCGTGGGATGGCACGCGGATGGGTACCGCGTTTCGATCGCGACTGATAACGATTTCCACTGGACCAATGACATGCTTGGCCGCCCTACGCCCGAGAGATCGTTTCGGACCTCGTTCGACGACTGGTGGAATGCTCAATCGAGCGAATTCCGTTCTCGCGTCGACGATCTCGCCGCGTGGACGGGTTTCAAACGGGATACACTGGCGTCACAAAAAGGCCGTGCGCCGCTTCACCTACCGAGCGGGCCGCTTCCGTTCACGGTGTGGGCAGAGAGCGCAACCGAGCAAGGAAAACAGCGATCATGGAGACGGATGCCCGCGCTGCATTGAAGGGATGGAGAACTTCACCCCGGGGCTGGGTTTTGGAGAAGTTGGCTTGAGCGATCTCGATAGACCTCGGCAACCGACCTCCGGCCCGCACGTGCACAATTGCTCGACGGAAGACTGCGGCAGGTGGGGCGGCTTCGGCTTCGCGTCAGCAGCCCGCGTCGAAACGCGCTGGTGGTGTTGGGAGCACTATCCGCACAAGGCGCCGACGATCGTTGGTCGCTAGTGAGGCGTTGGCGATTGGCCGCGCCTGGCCTGCCGTGGACGGCGCTCTGCCCGCTCATCGACGTACTCTTCCCTGACCATGATCATTTCTGCTGCCTTGGCTGCGGCGACAAAGGCCGCCCGCACCTGCTCTGGAGCGCGGACGCCCTCCATTGCCTCAAGGCAAATCTTTTGCGCAAGCAGCCATTCCTTGCCACGGTCGTCTTCGGGCCAACGGTAAAGCAGGCTTGTCGCCAGGTCCTCAAGCGTAGCATGCCTGCGTAGGGTAATACCCTTGCGCCGCTCCACAGCGACCAGAACCCCTCGGATTGGTATGTTCACGCTCATCGGAATCTTCCCAAGGACGAACCAGATGACCATTCAAATATCGTCAGTCGAGCGACAATATTAAGAAGGCACTAAAATACCGCTCCTAACCGCATTTTTGAGAGCGTGAATTAAAATAGTTAAATGCCTGGCGCGGTCTACGGCGGATATTATCACGTGGCGAGGTTCACCTTCCTCGCATCCGCGTCGCCGACGCGGCTTTCAATGTTCCAGATTTCGCCCCGGCAACACCCCGGGGCCCTTTTTTCGGATTGATGGCAATGACACGAGAGCGGGAGAAAATAAACAAAGCCATGCGGGAGAAGCGGTTCGAAGAAACGGATAAGACCGCAAAGGAATTGATCGAGGCGGCCGCGGCGGCAAGAAGAGAAAAGAGTGAACGTCTGCTCAAGGCCCGCTTGGCGGCCCAGCAGGGAGCGTCCACATCTTACAGAGATTGATCAACATCTCGTGGGTTGGCACGTGGGCGTCAAAATCTCCTGAGGCTGGAGGTATTGTGTTGGCTACTCGACATTGGAATTTCCCCGTCATGATCGCGTGCCCGCGCAGCGGCCAAGTTTATACAGTTGCCACAACGGCAGACGCGTTGAACATGTTGACGACAACCTGGCCGGTTGCCGACGGTAAAGCCTTCGTCAATGCGCTGGAAGTATGTGAAGCTGTCACGACGGGGACGGCAACGCCCGAAGATGCAAAGATTGCTTTTCTGGAAGCCGCAGACGAGGCGAAGGTGGTTTACGAGTTGATCGGGCTATCAACCCAATCGTAGCCAATCCGGAGAATCCGACGCGAATGAGACGCTCGCGTGGCAGGCCAGCGAAGTGTCGGTGGTCACCGGTTTTTTCCGGTAGGGTCGGGTTGCAAAAGCTCAACCTTCCTTAGCCGCCTAGCCACTCACTCAGCTTCCACACCTGTCTTAGGGAAGAGTTGAGTGATGTTCGAACCATTTGACACGATCGATGTCTTGATGGCGCGAAGGTTGCTTTCATCCCCTCTCTGTAGGATGGCAGCAAACCCCTCGCGCTGGCGATAGTATTCGGGCTTGGCGGGTAAATTCAGATCGAATTCTTCAAGGAGATGGTCGATAATATCGAGAGCTTTGCTCGCCAGCTCTGAATAACCTCGCTGGCGTCTTTCGAAGAAGCTGTCGTAACCAGGGCCCGAAAGGTCAAGGGAATCCAGGGCGTACGAGAGATTTTTGATTCGGTTCGAGAGCCACATGATCTCGTCGGACAGCTGGTCGTCAAGCAAGGACCAGTCGACATCCTTGGGCAAGGTGAAGACGGGGTCCGGTGTGTGGAATGCAAACTCCCCGTCGTCCATCGGATTGAACTCCGGGCTATCATGGACCGCAGCGTAGCTGGCCCCGACAAAATCGTCTAAAGCCAGTGCCGTGAGCATCGCCAGACTTCTAGCTTCGGTCCTGGAGTGCCTGTTTCTCGACCTTTTGGTCCTCTCAATCGCGGCGAGT
The DNA here is from genome assembly GCF_001424945.1 of Rhizobium sp. Root1203. Taxonomy (GTDB): domain Bacteria; phylum Pseudomonadota; class Alphaproteobacteria; order Rhizobiales; family Rhizobiaceae; genus Rhizobium. The sequence goes on along the minus strand of NZ_LMCW01000049.1, from coordinate 5,057 downwards.
GTAAATGCCCCGAGCGCGAAGCAGGCACATCCGATCAGTGCACCCATTGCCATGATGGCTGGGGTGGATTCGAAGAACTGCGTCAAAAGTCACCTCGTGAGGTAGGAGATGTGGATCGCATCAAGGACGCGCAGACGGAATCAGTACTTTCCGGTCCAGTGTGCCGTGAACTGAGAATATAAGAAACTGTGTCTCCTGATCGATCTGGTCGCCATTGAGCAATCTGACGACATCGTCTATTCCTGCGACCGCTGTTCCGTTGATCGCCAGCACCAGATCGCCCTCTTGCAACCCACCATGCTCCGCCGGGCTGCCTGGTTCGATGCGTCTGATCCGCACCGACGTCGTCTGTTGGAGCCCTGCGTTCAACGCTATCTTTCGATGCAGATCGATCGTGTCGGCGGCGATGCCAATATACCCACGGCGGACGCGACCAAACCGCAGCAGTTCCGAGACCACGTAGTTTGCTGTATTGGATGCTACTGCAAACGCGATGCTCTGCGCACCGCGAATGACTGCTGTGTTCACGCCGATGACTTCACCCGACGAGGATACCAGCGGGCCGCCGGAGTTCCCCGGATTGAGGGCGGCATCGGTCTGGATAACGTCGTCGATCAATCTGCCATTGGACGCCCTCATTGAGCGGCCGAGTGCGGATACGATGCCGGCGGTCACTGTCCATTCGAAACCCAGAGGATTGCCGATGGCAACAGCGACATGCCCACGCCGCAGTCGTTTGGAGTCGCCAAGCCGTGCCCACGAACCAACGCTCGTATTCGCACGAATGAGGGCGATGTCTGTGTCGGGATCGCGACCTAAAACACGACCTTCCGTTGTCAATCCCTCCGCTGTCTTGATCCGGACGGTTTTGGCATCATCGATCACATGGTTATTGGTAACGATGAGCCCGTCGGGAGAAATGGCAAATCCCGAGCCGTGTCCACCCCGGCCCTCCATCCGCTCTATGCGGCTGACCGCCGGACCGACAAGATCGACCGCACCGGCGATCGTCTTCGAATAGATGTCCGTCAGCTCCGCCTCATCGGCGGGGACGATATTTCCATCAATGATACCCATATTTGCTTTCCCGACGTCGTCAGGCGTCTTGGCTGAGGACCGGCAGCAGCTGCGTTGCAAGGAGCTGTCAGCGAATTACTAGTGTTGCTCAATAATGTGAGATCAGCGCCTCACCAGTTCAAGGGTGCGTGGCGGTGGGCGTTTCGCGGGCCCAATTTTGCCGAGGGAGCGTGAACAACAAAGGGTGTGTTTCGTAAGCCAAAACGGCTGACCGATGAAAACGGGTCGCGCATTTCAAAAGCCAATTTGCGCATGCGCACCATCAGAATTCACTCTGATTGAAGTGTCAGTAGCTACAAGGACGGTCATTGCCAAATCCACTCGCGCAGGCGGGCCGGAGTGAATAATCCGCACTGTGCGCCCCGTAGCCCACGGAACCGGTCGTCAACGAACTATCTGAACTTGTGGTACAGGCTGAAACGACAGTTGCTGCAGCAAGCACAGCAACCGCCCAACCGTGCCTAAGATTGCGCATGCTACCCTCCCGAATCCGTTCGACCGATATCAAAAACATAGTCCCTGCAGCTTTTGGGAGAACCTTTCTTATCTTCAACATTCTGTTATCGACCGGATGCGGAGAGTGAAAAGTGACGCGCAACCTACTGACCCACACGGTGGAAAAGGGTCTTCGCTTGCCGACGCAACCACGATGTCAGAGAACGAATGGACGCGCGCCATAGACGCTCGGTCGCTGCGACCGCGTGAGGTTATCGGTGAGGCTATACTCGTGCTTCAGCAGGGCGCACCAGAGCCTAGGGCAGGTCGGGGGACCTATCCGTCGCCAATCTCGGTCCAGGTCTGTTTGAAAGAGGTTTCCAATTGGCCCCATGCCGAATGAGAGGACGGGCGCACGGCGCAGAGCGGAACTATTTGGGTCGCTGTTGCCGCCCGAAAAAGCGGTCGCGCTCCACCATCAAACTCTGACCTGCCGTATAAAGCGCTGCGACGGCACTCCGCATCTCAGAAACCGCCTTCACTGTCCGTGGAGAAATGTAGTCTCCTTCAGCCTCCAAATTAACTCTCAAGGCAACCTCGCAGGCCCGGGCGATCCGGTCGATGTCAGGCGCAACGGCGTTCAGCTGTTGCAGGATGCGGTCGATGTCGAATTTCGCCCGTTCTGCCATTCGATCCGCCATTTCTCACCCCCAGATACCATCGATAAATACGGCCGCCGTCCCAGCGATCTGAATGAGTTAGTAGCGGGCCGACGGAAAGAAAGACTGCAGCCTGGGTCCAAGCTGCAACTACCCCCTACCTCTTGCTTCGCGCGAAGGATCACTCCCAATTCGCGGCCGCTTGCGCAATTTGACAGGAACTGTTCAATGTCGCCTGCTGAGCAGGGTGTGCAACATGTCGAGCAACTCTCCCTCGTTCATTCCTTCTCGGTAGACGAAGAACGCTCTCCTCGCGGCCACCATCGTATCCTCGTGTCCAACACCAAGGCCGTTTTCGAGAGACCATGTGCTAACGGCCCGATGGATAATGTCGAGGTCATGTGCCTCAAACCTGAAGTTGGGACGGTCGGTCAATGCACCTTGGCTCATAATCTTTTCGCGTATCTGGCGTCTATTTAGAGACGCACGACGATTTGGACACCCCATCAGCGCCAAAGTGCAACAAGATGTTCGTCTGGCCAGGTAGATCCCGACGCCTTATTTTCGAAGGTAGCTCTTGGCACCGCTGTCGGTCATACGGCCTCCCCTTGGCCCGATGCAAGAGCTTTCGCCGCGACACGAGCATTCCCCGCACATCGTCGGCTCCACTCGTGCGTCTTCCTTTCCCGACAAGCCGGCCACGCCTATGGTGTCGCAGGATATCTTGCTTGGACTGACTGAGCCGTCCCGGCAAATAAAGGTCGCGCCTTGGTAGTGGTCGATGCCACCCTTTCGTCCGCTGCATGGCGTATTGGCGCCCTCTAAGAAAAGTCCGCTTCGCAGCGATCGTGCCAATAGCCCGGCAGAACACCGATTTGCACGTCAAGCGCAGCCGACAACCGCGCCAAAAAAACGCGGTGTTTTAAATGCTTATTCCGAGGATATTTTCTGTTCCTTTAGGAACTATAACATGAATTCCTAAATACAAGCGATTGTTTTTATTGTTTTTTATGTGGAATTTTAGGACATTTTGCGTGAGTTACTAGAAACGGACTGTGTCGCGCGTCTTTGCCTGTTGCCACAAGTCGCTCAGCGATAGACCAGTTCTACCCCAAGGTGTCCACCTCATCGATCACGACAACGACACACAGGATCGCGGCCGAGCTCCTCGACAAGATCACTAGGGGCAGCGTCACTGGCCACCGCCGCCAGCCTGATTCCACGGAGACGAGCTGTCTTCGCGTTGCGCGCGGCGCGTTGAGCAGCGATGAGTGCAGCGGCGACTTGGTTGGTTTCTTCGAACTTGGCGAGGCGTTCGCTTCTTTTCATGGATTGCCTCATCGCGCCACTTTCACCGTATCCCCGAGCGGTCCAAGTCGGCGGGTCAATTCCGAGAGCAGGGATTCCTCGACGTGCTTCGACTGAACCAATTCAACCGCCAAGGTGAGAGCCCTACGCCCCTCGGCGCTATCGATGTCGCAATGATGTGAATGGCACCACTGGCGGACAGCCCTAGTCACGAGTTCGACTTCGGAATCGGAAAGGGAAATAAGGGATTGCAGCATCATCGTGCTCCTCCGTTGAACGACAAGAGCAAGTGATAACTCCCAAGCGACCTTTATCATCAGAGAGTGGGGCCGATAGAGAAAATTGTACGCTTTATTCGCGAGGACGCAATTAACTAAGACATAGTTGGCTAGATTATAGTTGACGCTGATTTGGTCCCGGTTCGCTGTCGTCCCAGCCGTGCTCACGGCAATATTGTTCACCAGCGCGGACTGCGGCCTTTTGGTTACGGAAGGGGCCGAGCATTATCACATTGTTTCGAAAACTCACGACAACCGTGCGCTCGACCAGATCGAACACCAGTTGCATCCCATCTTCGTATGGCATGTTAAATACTCGCTGCTTTTCCTACAGCGGCAACGTATATGTCATTATCAGGTTCCACGGAAAGTTGCGGTCGTGTGGGTGGGCAAAACGCTGGACCGTTTACACACATCCCCCCGCTTTACGATAGGTCGCCTCAACGTCGGCTGAGTAGGCCGCTTTGCGCCGATACCGTTGAAAAAGTCCGGCGAGCGGCTGTTGTGACCGGCTCTCTATCCGTCAAACTGTACGTGGCCACCTTCGATAACGACATGACGGCCTTGGAATTCGACAAATCGCCAATCCTCGCCAAGTGAACCATCCGGGAAAATCTGCAGGTGGTAACCGCCTGACAGCGACAAGTCAGCCCCGCCATAGTTGTCTGTGTTTACGGCTCTTACGACGAGTTGCTTTGTTGCGTTCACGAAGGATTTTGTCTCCGCGTCGTAGCCTTTCAGCAAAGATGCAATTTTGATGAGCTGCAGATTTCCCGATTTAGGGTCTGCATCGTTTACCTTCGTTCCATCAGTCGGCTCGATGAAACGATCTGATGTCCCTGTGACTACCGTCCTCTCATCAACGAAGCGCCACGGGCATTGAACATGTAGTGCATAAGCACCGACAGTTCCTCTACCTGAATGATGCGGTACGACCTTTCCAAAATGGAAAACCTTCATGTCCGCAGCGTTGCGGACAATGCTCAATGGCAGCCCTAAGAGTACCTGAAGGCAGCTTTCCAGGCGGACTTGATTGTTGTTCTCGGGCATCAAATTGAAACTCGGCTAAATCAGAAAATTACAGGATTTTGGCAGACCATTACACAGGATAAGGTTCAAATCCATCGCCCTCAAAATGAGCGAGTGCTGGTCGCTGGATTGAAGATCGGCATTGCTGGAGTATCGATGTCGTGATTCAATCAGAGGTGGCTCGGTTTGTCTGAACAGCTTCGGGCGTTTCGCTAAGTGGATTTCCGCCTCGATTATGCCGCCACCATCATTGGTGCCAGCGCGTTGAAGT
>NZ_LMCW01000048.1 GCF_001424945.1 Rhizobium sp. Root1203 | reverse complement strand
GCTTATACGGCGATCCCCTTTTCCAAGTCAACACACCCAAACAATGTTTTTTCACAATTTTGTAACATACTGATTCATAACACCGATTTTATTCGAGGCTTTCCACAGGCCGCCCCGAGCCACGGGTTGCCCTCAGAAACTCCTTATCGAACGCTCAAAACCGGCCGTCGGCATGCTCGACGGCCGTCATTCGGTCTGCCAAATGGTTCAAATCCTCTTGTGACGGAACCCGACGCGCACTTCCGGTGTTTCTACTTCCGTAACAAAGGAGAAACGACATGGCTGCCAACACCGACGATATCAGAGCCTCCGTCAGCAAGGACATTGCGGCCCTGCAGCAGGAAGTCTCGCGTCTTCAGAAGATGATCTCGGCACAGGGAGCCGAGGCCTACTACGAGGTGCGCGATCGTGCGGGCAAGGCTTACGACGACATCGCCCCGCGCGCCAAGACCGCTGTCGCCCAGATCAAGGCGGAGGGCGCCGCTGCGGCAGGCGCAGCCCGCGAACACCCGACGGCCACCACAACCGCACTTGCGCTTGCGGGCGCCATCGGCTTCCTCGCCGGCTACCTGCTCAGCAGCCATCAGGCGCCACCGCGCCAATGGTGGCGATAGCGCCCGTCTAATTGGGTATCCTCTCTCTGTTGCGAGCCGCGCTCATCCGACGTAGCATACGGCTCGTTATACTTAGGTCTTAGAAAAACCAATTTTCCGGGCTACGGACGAGACCATAACAAGAGGGAGGACTGCTGATGGATGCCAAGAGATCAAACTGCATCGTCGAAGTCAGCGTGGACGGCGCGCAAGGTCGCCTCGCGGTCGGCATTATGAACATGCGACAAGCTCTTGAACTGCCCGAAATGCCGAGCTGGTCATACACTCATCCGGATCCGGATAAGGCAGCGGCTGGTGTCGTCCTGAACCGGACCGAGCTTGCAGGTTTCTTGGGCCATCACTGATAGCGCGGCAAACCGGTCGGCACAGTCGCTGGTGGCTGATCGCCGATGGAAGACATGACCGGTGGCGCGCAATGCGCCGCCCCCTCACCTCCAGCCATGTCATACCCATCATTCTCACAGGTTTTATCCCTGCGTTTTTGAACAGCTTCGCTGGCGTCATCGCCGCGTTCATGCCAGAAACGCGTCCCATACACGCGACATCGGATAGGGGCAGCAGAGTGAGGGAGCGGCGCGCACCGCAAAGACAACGCGACCAAAAACCACGCGACGGCGCAAGATCCGGCGGCGAGCCGTCCGGCAAGCGTGTCACCCTGCCGCGTGCGCTCTCCAAGCTCGGCCACTGCTCGCGAACGCAGGCCGAGCGGCTGATTGCCGATGGCCGCGTCACCGTGGACGGACGCATCGTGTCGGAGACATCCGCCTGGGTGGATCTGGTCACCGCCAAGATCGAGGTCGACGGTGTCGGCATCGCAGCCGAGCCGATGACCTACCTTATGCTCAACAAGCCTCGCGGCCTGGTGACGACCCGCCACGATCCCGAGGGCCGCCCCACTGTTTATGACTGCCTGAAGGACGTCGACACGCCGCATCTGTCGCCGGTCGGACGGCTGGACAAGGCGAGCGAGGGCTTGCTCCTCTTTACCAACGACACGGTTTTCGCCCAGGCGCTACTGGACCCGATCACGCATGTGACGAAGACCTATCACGTCCAGGTCGACAGGATCATGGATCCGCAGGTGCTGGCCGAGATGACCTACGGCCTCCGCCATGACGGCGAGGTGCTGAAAGCCGTGTCGGCGACGTTGCTCAGAAGCGGCGGTCGGAACTCATGGATCGAGGTCGAACTCGACGAGGGCCGCAACCGGCAGATCCGCCGCATGCTGGAGGCGCTGGGGACGGAATGCCTGCGCCTGGTGCGCGTTGCGATCGGCGGCGTGCAGCTGGGCGACCTGCCGAAAGGCGCAGTGCGGACGCTCACCGAAGCCGAGCTCAAGGGGTTGCGCCGGCGCACCGGCATGGAAGCGACGAAACGGAACTGACGCCATCCCTGATTTGACAGCATGTGCCATGAAGCGACGGATTTGACGACATGAGAGACTTCACGACGTGAGAGACCTGGCTGCACAACACGACTTCTGGCAGGAAATCCATCCGGCTGGCAGCTTCCCGCTGCATGCCGAGGCCACCTCCTTCTATGTGGCCGAGCTCGACGATGGCAGCCAGCTTCGCCTTCCCTTGCGCGTTTTGGCGGACGGCCGGCACGCTCTTGCCTCGCTGATCGTCAACCAGGCAAGCTTCGACGTCCTCGATGGTCTAGCCGAGCGTCTCGCCGACAAGCTCGGCCCCTTCGATATCGACGTCGTCGTCGGCCTGCCGACCCTCGGCCTGACACTCGCTTCCGCTGTCGCGCAGAAGCTCGGACACAAAAGATACGTGCCGCTCGGGACCTCGCGGAAATTCTGGTATCGCGACGATCTGTCCGTCCCGCTGTCCTCGATCACGACGCCGACGCAGCAGAAGCGTCTTTATATAGACCCGCGCATGTTGCCGCTTCTCGAAGGTCGCAGGGTGGCGCTGATCGATGATGTCATCTCCAGCGGCGCCTCGATCCTGTCGGGATTGGCGCTTCTTTCCGCCTCATCCATCGAACCTGCCGCAATCGGTGCCGCCATGCTGCAATCGGACCGCTGGCGGGAAGCACTTCCGACCGCCGGTCCGCAATGGCTGGACCGGACCGTCGGCGTCTTTTCGACGCCGTTGCTCGAGAGAACCGACGGAGGCGGCTGGCGCCGGCCCGGCACCTGATCCCGCGCCGCCCGAACTCACCGAGCATACGCGTTTCGCAACTGCTGGCCCTGTACAGGGCCCACCGAACGGCTAAAGTCGTCGCGATCGGATAAGTTTCGGAAGGTTTCATGACGTTCGAACAAGCATCGCTGTTGATCCTGCTGGTCGCGATGCTTGCTCTCTTTCTTATGGACCGTTTCCGCATCGAGGTGGTGGCGATCGCAGGCTTGCTGGCCGGCTATGCGCTCGGCCTCTACCCCGTCGACCAGGTCTTTGCGGGTGCCGCCAGCCCCGTCGTCATAACGGTGGTGGAAATCCTGCTCGTCGTGCAGGTGTTGGCCCGTACGCGGCTTTTCGATCGGCTCTCGGGCATCCTGGCAAAGGCGCGCCTATCGAACTCGGGCATCATCGCGATCCTGTCAGCAGCGACCGGCTTCATCTCCATCTTCATGAACAATATCGGCGCCTTCTCGATCGCCCTTCCCGTCGCGCTCCGCGTCAGCGCCATCGTGGGAATTCCAAAGCGGCAACTGGTCATGCCGATTTCCTTCGCCGCCCTTCTCGGCGGCCTGGTGTCTCTGATCGGAACGCCGGCGAACCTGATCGTCAGCGATGCCCTTTCCAAAGCGACCGGAGTGGGTCTGCCGCTCTTCGATTTCGCCTATGTCGGCCTGCCGGTCGCGATCGCCGGGATCGCCCTGACCGCATGGCTGGCGCCCCGGCTTTTTCCCGGCAGCCAGGACTTGACAGCTGCCGCACCTCCGGGACGCCGCATGGTGGCAGAGCGTCGCGTTCCGGCCAACTCGCCGCTCATCGGAACACACCTGTCGGAGCTGCCGGATCGTTTCTCGCTGCGTCCGTACGCCCTGATCCGCAATGACGTCTTCGTGTTCGGAGCGCCGGGCAAATCCATGGTCGAAGCGAGCGATCTACTCTTTGCGGAGGCTGACGATACGCTCCTGGACGAGCTTGCTGCATCCGGCGCCCTGGCGGCCGCGCATCCCGGTCGATGGCAGACCGAAACGACCCGGATCGAGGCCGTGGTCATGCCCGAAAGCACGCTGGTCGGTTCGCGGCTGCGCTCGCTGGACGTCTTCGCCAGCCGCGATGTTTCCGTCACCGCGCTGTCGATGCGATCCCCGCGCGTCGAAGGACGCTTCCACGATCTGCAGCTCTCGATCGGCGATGTCGTCGTGCTGGAGGGCGCGCGCGAGGCGATCATGGACGCTCTGGACGAGTGCGAATGCCTTCCCCTCGCCTCGCCTGCAGCGCCCTCTCACGCCGCGGGCACATGGCAGCCTTTCGCGATCTTCGCCTGCGGCATCGCCGCGACCGCGTTTGGGATCGTGCGGCCGGACATTGCCCTGGCCGGCGTCGTCCTGGCGCTCGCGCTCTTCAATTATCTGAACATTCGCCAGGCGATGGCCGATCTCAACTGGCCGATCATCATCATGCTCGCCGCGATGATCCCCATAGGTTCGGCGGTCGCAACCACCGGCACCGGGGAAATGATCGCGGCCACCCTCAGTCTCGTCGTGCCCGTCGACAAGCCGCTGGCCGGGCTCGCGCTCATTCTGTTCCTGGCCATGGCGCTGACGCCATTCGTCAACAACGCCACGGTCGCCATCATCCTCAGTCCCATCGCGATGGAGTTTGCGTCGGTCGGCCATCATGCACCGGAAGCGTATCTGATCGCTGTTGCGGCCGGCGCCTCACTGGATTTCCTCACACCCTTCGGCCACCACAACAACACGCTCGCCATGGGCATCGGCAGCTATCGCTTCGCCGACTTCCTGAAGGCCGGGGCACCGGTAGCGCTGGCAAGCTACATTTTGAGCCTGCTTCTCATATATGTCGTCTGGCTTTAGACCCGGATTGCTTGACATCGCCGACGATGGAACTAGAGCAAGGGGAAGCCCCGATAAATTGACCCCGACAAACTACAAGGACGGTCGAGCACGTGCGAATCCTCTCCGAAGCCCATTTTCCAGAGCTGCCGAACTACTACCGCGGCAAGGTGCGCGAGAACTACGACCTTCCCGACGGGCGTCGCATCATCATCAGCACGGACAGGCTGAGCGCCTTCGATCGCATTCTCACCTGCATTCCCTACAAGGGGCAGGTTCTGACACAGACCGCGCGCTATTGGTTCGAGGCGACGAAGGACATCTGCCCGAACCATGTCATCGAGTATCCGGACCCGAACGTCGTCATCGGCAAGCGTCTCGATATCCTGCCGGTCGAAATCGTCGTGCGCGGCTATCTCGCCGGCACGACCGGCACCTCGATCCTGACGCTCTACAAGAAGGGCGAACGCGAGATGTACGGCATGCGCCTGCCGGATGGCCTGCGCGACAATCAGAAGCTTCCGTCGCCGGTCATCACCCCGACAAGCAAGGAATTCGACGGCGGACACGACGAGCCGCTGACACCGGCCGAGATCGTCGATCGTGGCCTGCTGACGGGGGAGCAGTGGGAGACGCTGTCAAAATACGCGCTCGCCCTGTTCGCCCGGGGGCAGGAACTCGCCGCCAGGCGTGGACTGATCCTCGTCGATACGAAATATGAATTCGGCACGGACGAGAACGGCACCATCATCCTTGCCGATGAAATCCACACACCGGACAGCAGCCGCTACTGGCTGGCGGACAGTTACCAGGCAAGCTTCGACGCCGGCACGCGCCCTGCAAGCTTCGACAAGGACTTCGTCCGTGCTTGGGTTGCCGAGCGATGCGACCCTTACAAGGACGATATTCCGGAAATTCCGGCCGAACTCGTCGAACAGACCTCCAAGGTCTACATCAAGGCCTACGAGGCGATCACCGCACAGCCCTTCGTGCCCGACGACAGTGAAGCCACCCCGGCCGAGCGCGTTCGCCGCAATCTCTCGTCCTATTTCTAGGAAATCGATCCGGCCGCAGAGAGGGGAGCGCGTGCAACATTGACTTGCAGGCTTTCCTCAACTGGCGTTAGGTTGGCAAAGATGGGGCGCCGGATTGAGCCGGCGGGGGAAGGCATGGCACGCAGGCCACGACGCAAGGCCGAAGAGACGCGCGAAGACATTCTGACAATGGCGGAACTGCTGTTTCGGCAGCGTGGCTTCGTCGCAGTGTCGATCGCCGACATCGCGGCCTCGCTGGGCATGTCGCCGGCCAACGTGTTCAAGCATTTCCGTTCCAAATCCGCCCTCGTCGACGCCATTGCCGAGCGCCACCTCGGCGATGTGGCGGATCGTTTCGCGTCCTTTGACGGCGACATCCCGCCAAAGGAACAGCTGCTACGCTTTGTATTGCGCTTGCTGGACAGCCACCTGGAGGACATCCAGCAGAACCCTTACCTCTTCGAAATGGTGCTGATGACGGTCGAGGCGAAGCTCGACGCAGCCGTTCGATACCGGGAGCGTATTGTCCAGAAGCTGGACGACATCATAAGGGAAGGCATCGCCGGCGGCCGCTACCATTGCTCCCACCCCGAGGAAGCCGCAGGCACTGTCGCCGATGTCCTCGCAAGCGTCCTGCATCCCGTTCTCATCGCCCGTGACGACAAAGACACACTTGTTCGCCGCGCGCAGCACATCGTCAATTTCGTCGATGCCGCACTGCAAAATAGCGCTTGCTAAGTGACGATTCATAACTTACGTCACTTCGTAAAGTCTTTCTTAAATTCAAGATCAGTGGCATTTGATTCTGGATCGATGAGCGGCCTTCTCCCAAGAGGCCATTGATTCCGACTGCCACCGCACAGGGAATTCAATATGATACGTCGCTTCCTCCTCGTTTCCTCGGCTCTGGCAATCGGCGCCGCGCTGGCAGCCTGCAGCGATAGCGGCAACAAGCAAGGCGCAGCAGGCGCGGCGGGAGCCGCACAGCAGGCCGCGCCCGTCGGTGTCGTCGCGCTGAAGAAGGCCGACTTCCCTGTCACGACCATCCTGCCCGGTCGCGCCGAAGCGTTTCAGACGGCAGACATACGCCCGCAGGTAAGCGGCATCATTCGTGAAATCCCGTTCCGCGAAGGCGGCGAGGTCAAGAAAGACGACATCCTCTACCAGATCGAGGACGCTCCCTACCGCGCGACTGTCGCCCAGGCCAAAGCCGCCATTGCCAAGGCAGAAGCGAGCGTCCCGAGCGCACAGAGCAACTTCGACCGCTACCAGCGTCTGGTTGGATCGGGCGCCACGCAGATCGAATTCGAAACCGCCAAGACGAACCTCCTTCAGGCCCAGGCCGAGGTCGAGGCCGCGAAAGCTGCGTTGACGGCTGCCGAGATCGACCTCGATCACACGCAAATAACGGCTCCCTTCGACGGTGTCATCGATCAAACGGCCTACAATGTCGGCAACGTCGTTGCCGCCAACCAGACGACCGCGCTGACCACGGTCCGCCAGCTCGATCCGGTCTACATCCTCCTGACGGAATCGAGCACCAACCTGCTGCGGCTTCGCAACGCGATCGCGTCGGGCGAAATCAAGGGTACGAGCGGAAATGGCGCCTTCCGGCTGATCCTGGAGAACGGCAAGGAGTATGACCAGAAGGGCACGCTCGACATGTCGAAGTCGGTTGTCAGCGAGACGACCGGCACCTTCACCATCCGCGTGCGCTTCCCCAATCCGGACCGCATCATCCTGCCGGGCATGTATGTCCGCGCAACGCTGGAACTTGGCACCGAAAGCGGCTTCGCCCTGCCGCAGCTTGCCACCAGCCGCAACGCCAACGGCGAGTTGACGGCCCAGTTCGTCTCCGCCGACGGCAAGGTCGAGACGCGCATCTTCGAAAACGCATCGCCTTCCAACAACGCCTGGCTGGTGACCGACGGCATAAAGGACGGCGATCAGCTGATCGTTTCCGGCCTGCAGTCGATCACCTCGGGCATGCCCGTGAAGCCGATGCCAATGCAGATCAATGAGAAGGGCATCGTCGTGCCTGCGGAACAAGCCGCGTCCGGCGACGCGCAGAAGCCCGCCGCGAAATAATGCGACGCACATTGATCCGAGCCGTACAGGAATAGCCCAATGGCCAAGTATTTTATCCGACGCCCCATCTTCGCGTGGGTCATAGCGATTACGATCATGCTTGCGGGCCTGCTCGCGATCTTCACGCTGTCGATCTCGCAATACCCAGACATCGCCCCGACGACGGTACGCATTAACGCCACCTATCGCGGCGCCAGCGCGGAGACCGTCGAGAAATCCGTGACGACGATCATCGAAGACGGCATGACCGGCCTCGACGACCTAACCTACATGACGTCGACCTCATCGACCGGGTCCGCCAGCATCTCGCTGACCTTCGGCACCAGCGCCGATCCCGACATCGCCCAGGTTCAGGTCCAGAACAAGCTCCAGCTCGTCCAGTCGAAGCTCCCCGGCGACGTCATCGACGCCGGCATCAGCGTGACGCGGTCGACGTCGAGCATCCTGCTCGTCGGCTCGCTGGTTTCCACCGACGGCAAGCGCAGCTCCGTCGATCTCGGCAACATCATGTCGACCTCGATCGAAGACCAGATTCAGCGGATCGAGGGCGTCGGCAGCATCAACATCTTCGGCTCCGGCTACGCGATGCGCGTCTGGCTCGATCCCTTCAAGCTCGTCAAGTACCAGCTGACCACCGGCGACGTGACGTCGGCAATCGAAGCGCAGAACACGCAGGTGTCCGTCGGTTCGCTCGGCGCCCAGCCAGCCGTTGACGGACAGCAGCTCAACGTGACGATCACCGCGCAGAGCCAGCTGACCACTGTTTCGGACTTCGAGCACATCATCCTGAAGGTCGAGAAGGACGGTTCGACCGTTCGCCTGAGCGACGTTGCGCGCATCGAGATCGGACAGGAAAGCTACGGCGGCTCGTCCCGCTACAACGCTCAGCCGTCAAGCGGCTTCGCCGTCAACCTGGCGATCGGCGCGAACGCCATCGACACGGCTGCCCGCGTCCGCGGCGCGCTCGACACAATCAGCCGCGGCCTGCCGGAAGGCGTCGAGATCACCTACCCCTACGATACGACGCCCTTCGTCGAACTCTCGATCGAAAAGGTCGTGCACACGCTGATCGAAGCGATCGTCCTCGTCTTCGTCGTCCTTCTCATCTTCCTGCAGAACCTGCGGGCGACATTGATCCCGACGATCGCCGTTCCCGTCGTGCTGCTCGGAACCTTCGGCATCCTGGCGATCACGGGCTATTCGATCAACACCCTGACCATGTTCGCCATGGTCCTTGCGATCGGCCTGCTGGTCGACGACGCCATCGTTGTCGTCGAAAACGTCGAACGCATCATGACCGAGGAGAAGCTCTCGCCGCTGGAGGCGACTGAGAAATCCATGGGTGAAATCACCGGCGCGATCGTGGGCATAGCGCTCGTTCTCACCGCCGTCTTCATTCCGATGGCCTTCTTCGGCGGCTCGACCGGCATCATCTACCGCCAGTTCTCGGTCACCATCGTTTCGGCGATGCTCCTCTCCGCGCTCGTCGCCATCGTGCTGACGCCTGCGCTGTGCGCGACCATGCTGAAGCCGGTTGGCGAGCACAAGAAGCACCGCGTCGGCGACTGGTTCAACCGCAACTTCACGCGTTCGACAAACGGCTATGTCAGCACCATCGGCTATCTCCTGAAGCGTCCGATCCGCGTCATGCTCGTCTTCCTCCTCGTTGGCGTGGGCTGCGCCTATCTCTTCACGCGTCTGCCGACTTCGTTCCTGCCGCAGGAAGACCAGGGCGTCCTGTTGACGATCGTCACGACTCCTCCCGGCTCCACCACCCAGCAGACGCAGGCTGTCGTCGAGAAGGTCGAGAAGTATTATCGCGAAAACGAAAAGGATGCCGTCCAGTCCGTCTTCGGAGCCCTCGGCTTCGGTTTCAACGGCTCCGGCCAGAACAGCGCCATCGTCTTCACCAAGCTCAAGGACTTCTCCGAGCGCACGGACCCGAACCTGCATGCGCAGGCCGTCGTCACGCGCGCGCTGAAGACCTTCTTCACTTTCCGGGAAGCCCAGGTCTTTGCCCTGCTTCCGCCCGCGATCCAGGGTCTCGGCGTATCGAGCGGCTTCTCGATGTATCTGGTCGATACCGGCGGCCACGGAACGGATGCCCTGGATGCCGCTTCCAAACGCCTGATTCAGGCGGCCAATGCCAGCGGCAAGGTCGTGGCGCTGCGCAGCAACAACAAGGAAGTCGAGCCGCAGATGAAGATCGTCATCGACCAGGAGAAGATCGGCGCCATGGGTGTCGACATCGCCGCGGTCAATTCGATGCTCTCCGTCATCTTCACCGGCCGCGACGTGAACGACTTTACGCTCAACGGCGAAATCAAGCCGGTCTATGTGCAGGGCGACGCGCCGTTCCGGATGCAGCCGAGCGATCTCGACCATTGGTATGCCCGCAATTCGAACGGCGAGATGGTGCCCTTCTCTGCCTTCACCCGCACGGAGTGGGTCAAGGGAGCGCCGACGCTGGCGCGCTTCAACGCCGTGAGCGCAATCCCGCTCGACGGTGCCTCGGCGCCGGGCGTCAGTTCCGGCGATGCGATGAACGAAATGGAAGCACTGACCGAGCAGCTCGGCGGGGGCTATACAGTTGCCTGGCAGGGTATTTCCTACCAGGAGCGCCTTTCCGGCTCGCAGGCCCCGATGCTCTACGCGATCTCGGTTCTCGTCGTCTTCCTCTGCCTCGCGGCGCTTTATGAAAGCTGGTCGATCCCGTTCTCGGTCATCATGGCGGTGCCTGTCGGTGTTCTCGGTGCGCTGACGGCCGCCACCGTCTTCGGCCAGGCCAACGACGTCTACTTCAAGGTGGGCCTGCTGACGACCATAGGTCTTGCGGCGAAGAACGCGATCCTGATCGTGGAATTCGCCAAGGACCGAATGGAGACCGGGATGGGGCTGATCGAGGCCACCCTCGAGGCGGCGCGGCTGCGGCTGCGCCCCATCGTCATGACCTCGCTGGCCTTCATCCTGGGCGTCGTTCCGCTGGCGATTGCAACCGGTGCAGGCTCCGCCGCGCAGAACGCGATCGGCATCGGCGTCCTCGGCGGAATGCTCTCCGCGACGGCTCTCGGCATCTTTTTCGTGCCGTCCTTCTTCGTCGTGATCCGCCGCATCTTCTCGCGGCGCCGAAAAAATGAGGCGGGAGTGTGATATAAATGCACTGTGATAAATGCGAACTCATTGATACATTGCCGCCAACTGCTTCGGGATGGTGTTTCTCGTACGAGCGAAGCGCGGCCGATAGCGAAGCATGACGGCTTCAGACATGAATGAATTTGGTCGAGTTACAGGAAGATTGTTAATGGTATCGTTTCGCTTCGCCTCTCCGGCACTGCTGCTCCTTCTCGCGGGCTGCGTGAGTGGTCCGGATCACGTCCCTCCGGAGATGCCGCTACCGGCCAAGTTCAACGAGGGCGCGGGGAAGGTCGGCGGCGACGTTTCGACGGTTGCCTGGTGGACGGCCTATCGCGATCCGCGGCTGAACTCGCTGGTGGGTGAAGGCCTGAGCGAGAACCTGACGATCCAGC
>NZ_LMCW01000047.1 GCF_001424945.1 Rhizobium sp. Root1203 | reverse complement strand
ATCCGGATGTGGTCGAACGCGTTATGGCAGACGAGATGAAACGCGGCCTATAATATCGGCCTCTCCACCAAACGAAAATGCCTTCGCCGGACGCTCACCTTCTCCCGGTAGGTCCCCACGTGCTTGTTGCGCTCCAACAGGCGGCGGGAGAGGGCTCTCGCGATATGCTTGTAAACGTCCGGATACCTCTTGGCCAACGAGGAAAACTGATGTGCTGTCAGCTTGCCCACAATCGATGGCTCATCCGCAATTACCGTGGCGGAACGGCGCTGCGTCGGTTCGATCGCTGCCATCTCACCAAGATGATCATTGCGTCCACGGGCCCCGAGCCGACGCCCGTTGACGCGTATACTGAACGAGCCGGAGATGATGAAGAAGATGTCATCGTCCTCCGCATTCTGTTCGATGAGCACCTGTCCGGATGCACACTCCTGCAACTCGGCTTGGTCCGCGAGTTCTTCAGCGAGCGTTATGTCACGTCCCACGATCGACTGAGCGGCGAAGGACTCGATCCTGAGTTCTCTGCCCGCATCTCCCTGGAACCGTTCAAGCATCTTACTCACGTGACTGTTCTCCAGTAAGTGGTTGAATAGATCTCTTCGTTGCCATGCTGCGCCCACACGGATCGCTGCCACATGTTCTCGCCGTTCGGACCAAGCTTTTGAGGGTCGTTGAGGAGATCGTAGACGCGCTTCGTTATGTAGGTCGTTCTGTCTGCACTCAGCGCCGTGAGCTTGGCTGCCAGATTGGCGGCATTGCCGATCCAAACGATATCGTTGTCGCCGCGGACGCCCGTTCTTGCAGCCCTGATTTCGGAAAGGTCGATGCCGACGACGTGGCGGATCTTGAAATCTGTCGTCCATCCCTTGTTGAGTTCGCCCTGAACGATGTTCTTTACGGCATAATTCAGTTGAAGGGCGCAGAATACCGCATCGTTACATTTGCTGTTGGAGATGAAGATACCCATGACCCGATCGCCGTCGTACGACACGATCGATCCCCCCTGGTGCTTGATCAGACGTGAGGCGGCGTAGAGGAAAGTCTTGTAGACTTCACCCGAGAACTGCCATTTCTTTGTTTCGACCAAGCCCGTTGACCCATCGAGATCGGCGTACAAAATAGCGGCCTTTTCGAAACGTACTGCGTCATTTGTGAGCTTGAGATCCTTCGGCTCGGGCACAACCGTCCCATCGCGCGTCGTCCAGGCACTCCCGAAGGTCGAACTCGAATTACTTTTGATGTCGTCCCCTATGGTCATTGATCAGCCTCCTCAGCAGGGAAACTGGGCGATGACCCAGCGACCACATGCAATGGCCGGGGGAAGCGCCATCACCACGAAGGCGAGTAGAACGAGCGTCCCCGCCCAGTGGAAGAACCTGAACTTCCGATGCGCGATCGAGGCTTGAATAGCGGTCTGGACGCCAAGGTCGTGCAGATAGGTCACCGTCGCGGACTCACCTTCGGATGGCATGTATTCCTTCTTCGCCATGTCCGGATAGTCCTTGACCCCTCCTTTGATGATGTCGCCGAAATAGAGAAGGTTCACGACATCGTCGTCGCGTTTGTACACTTGGTTGAGGAGCCTTGGCAGAAGCGACTTGAGACAAACAATGGCAGCGAGCGCGAGCAGCGGAAGCGCGGCTTCGAACGCATACTTGTAGCCAAAGGGGAGATCGCCCGGTGATTTTAGAAGGTTAATTATGGCTCCGATCCACACGGACGAAAACGTTAGTAGCGCAGCATTCTTCGTCTCTGCGAACTTTACGAAATCGATCATTCGGCCGTGATTGGCCGACATCAATTTCTCATAGGCTTCCTGTTGATCATTCTTCGGCACGGGACACCTACACGGATGCGGTAACGCGGGCGGCTGCGGACGAGGAGCTTTCACGCAGCGGGCAGTTCAGCATCGTGCCACAGCAGACCTCGCCGGAAAGCCGGGAGAGGGCGTAAAACAAGTCCACCTTCATGCGGCGAAGCTTCTCTTGATAGAGCAGCGTTACGACCGCTCTGGAATTGCAGCAGCGTGATCGGGGAATGGCCTTTCCCTGCCTTTTGCATCCAGCCGGGCAGGGAAGCCAACCGTTCGCCAGTTTGCCGCGGCTGCTAACCTTGTAGGTTCCCGTCGAGAACCAAAATTCCTCGCCCTCCAGCATTCTCATATATTCGTATTCGATGCCGAGCTCCTTAGCGGCGACGGCCGCCGCGATCTGGTGCGGTCCGGCGTCACCGTGCGACATCTGCTGTTGCGGGGGCCACCGCTTGGTTCGATCGGCTACGCGCTGAAGCTCGAGAAAGTGCTTGAGCAGACCCCACCAGACATTGGCGTGATCTCCGGAAACGATGTTATTTCCTGCGTGCATGCCCAGGCAGAAATGTTCGTCTGACTGCAGATGCCGCTCGTGACAGGTCTTGGGATATTTCGTCCCCGGAACCTGCTCCTGGACCGAGATGGCTCCCGATTGGTCCCGGATCCGAAGGTCGATGTTGATCGTGTCCGCTGCCCCATCAATCTCAAGGCATACCGACCCCAAGATCTCATCCAGGGCGGCGGAAGAAACTTGAAACCAAGTGGGACAGGCATCGAGGATATGGGAGAGCGGCATTCACCGTCCTCCGGAACTATAGGGAGCCGCCGTAGCGCTTACATCGCCACTCTTTACAGTTGGAGGAGCGCTCAGGTGTTCGACTGAAGAGGACGCATCAAGGTTCCAGGCGATTCCGCCTTCGAACAGTCGGCGCACACCCGCCGGTGCGTGGCCAATGGCGGTCGGTCCTAACGCCGTCTGTTCGCCAGTGCAATCCCGCTGAAGTTCCTCCGACTTGGAGACCGCGCGACTGACAGAGCAGCGAACGCTGCGGTCACCGCGGATCCCGATTCGCGTTATAGGGGTCTCGCCATACTCGAGGCCGATCGCGATACCGAGACCTTCGATGCCATCGAGCTCCTGCTGGCAAAGTTCGAAGCTCGATCGGATTCCGCCCGCGGCCTTTACTGCCGATACTACCGATGCCGAAGCGTCCGTTTCAAAGGCCGTTCCCGCGGCCAGCAGTCCGTGGATGCAGTCCCCGATAAAGCGAACCTTACGGCCATCGAAGTCCTCGGTCAGCGTCGCCGCCAACTCGCTGCGAATCACGTGCAGGTTCGAGACCATCTCGCCAATGCGACCCTGCGCGATGCATTCGTCGACGTACGCCGTGAACCCATCGATATCGCCGAAGATCGACATCAGGCCCATCCGGATTGAATGCGACGGCATCAGCGAGGCGAAGTCGATGCTCTTCAATGGAGGCGTATGTCGATGGAACGAGAAACTGGCGTCGGTCCCTACATCGAGCACGAACTTGTTCCTAGCGTTCAGCGCCGCTTTCGTGACGTCAGCGCCTGAAAATCGCTTGGCAAGATAGGTTAGGTTCGTCGTAAAGCCTCCGCTCGTGGGCGCAGCACTATGACGTTCCGAAAAGAGGATGTCATGGGATACGATCTGCTGCAGGCCGAGGTCTCGGCGAACTCGGTTCGACATGAAGATGCCTTCGTCATCACCTTCCGCCAGCTTCGCGGCATAATTGGCGGGAGCTCCCAGGAAAAGCGGTTCGCGCTCGTCCTTGGTGCCGCTGTTGACAGCGACCGCTGCACCGCTGTCTACGCCCACGCGGACGCGGGTCGAGTAGCGTCCGTTTTCGGTTGTTCTGCCGACTTCCTCTATTGCTCGCTTGACAGCGTCCGCGAATGCGAGCGACCGCTCTGCTCGCTCCTTCGCGTTCTCGGGGCCAGGCGGAGAAACGATGACCGCGTGCATTCTTGCACCGTGGAAGTCGACCCGTTGGGCTTCGAATTCCTCTGCCACCTGATCGCAGGCCGCATAGTTCAGGTGGAGCATGGAGAGAACTCGGCGGTGGCTCGCTTCGGTCTCCCGTTCGCGCTCGATCATCACGTCGCCGAAGTCGAGCATCTGAATGTAGACGTGAACGCCTTCGACGAGGACGGCGGCGTCTGGGGGCACGTCAAAGATTAGTGGCTCGCTTTTGCCGCCGAGTCTCATCTTCGCTTGGTTGGCAGTCTGTCGCGCGACGACGAAGCCCTGGTCGAAAGTTCTCAGATTGATGGACGCCGCCGGGGCCGTAGCCCTGAAGGACCGGATACGCTGCAGGCTCGTCTGTCGTGACCAACTCATTACAACTTCCTCTTAAATCGCCCAGCGGGCTTACCTGAATGTTGAATGGTAGCGATGCATTGTCGGTGGCTACTACTGCGATTGTTTCACCATTTGTTCCTTGAGGCATTTTCCGGGCACTGGAAAGTGCCCGGAATGATGACTATCTGGTGTTAGCCAGTTTTCTCGTCGGAAATGGCCAGTTTCAGAGGTGCTTGGCCAGAATTAGCTTCGATTTCTCAGGAGGGTGTCATTTCGGCCTTCGTTCATGGGGTTTTAGCTGCCGTGACATTTCTTAGGGAGCAACAAGCCTCCTAACCCCTGGTTCCGTGACATTTGTTACGCACCCATTCACGCCGCTGAATGGGCCCGTAACTAAAGTCACTTAACTTCTAAAAGCTGCCCGAAATCAATGGCCCATTTTCCGGATATCTCGAAAAGTGGGTCTGTTGCGCTCTTAAAGAAGTCACAGGTCGGTTACGTTCTCTGCGCAGATGATTATCCCGCCTGTCTGAGGGCACGAAAAAACCCGCCGAAGCGGGTGAAAAAAGGTAACGGATTTTGCAGGGTGGGTTAAACGTCTTTTCTCCTGTAAAGACGATCATCGCCATCAAAATCGAAAGCCGGGGCGATGGTTGCCAGCTTCTCCTCGTCGTCCTGGCGATATCGTGACAACTTCCGAAGTGATCGAAGTGAGATGAATTCCTTAGCGAATCTGAGCACTGAAGCAGTCGAGTAACTGGCTGTCCTCAAAGAGCCTTCTTCAGAATACATGGTCTCAAGCATGTTCAAGTCGCTAAGTCGTTGGATTGCTTTCGCGCTTAATCTGACCTTATCTGCCACTTGTGACCGGCTCAAATAGTCGCCCTGCCTAAGGGGCCGCATATGCCGAAGGTGCCGCACGTCAACGTAGAAATCTCTCAGCGTTCTCGGTGCCGTGGTCGAGACGAAGCAATCGAGTTCCCCAAGCAGAATCCGCCTGATCGTTTCGCAATATCCAACGACGTGACGGCTTTCGGTCAATGGGGTCAGCGTCAGCGAGCTGTCCCAGGGTCTAGCCTTATTCGACACAGCCTCGAACATCTTGTCGATGCTGGATGACGAATAAAACCGCTTCAGGTGATTGTCTCGATCACGATCCGACGCCGCTATAAGGTTTGCTCGACGAAACTGATCGACGACCGCGTACGACACGCCCAACCTTCGACTGACGTCCGACGTCGTCATGTTGTCTCGGTATCGATCAACCATTTCCATCATCGCGGCGGAGGTGGCGAGCGATTTCATGTCCATTTTGTCGCCAGGGCCGACGAGACCGTGCGACCGGGCGAGTTTCCGGAGGGTTTGCTGGTTCACGCCATGTTCGACCGCCGCGCTGCGCACGCTGTGATAACGACGGGGCAGGGAGCGACCGAGAAAACGATCCTCTGGTCCGAGAGCATGAGCATCATAGGCGTGATTCAGAACAAACAGCACCAGTGGCTCGTACTGGGGATCATCCCTGCGCTCATGAAGGAAAGTGTACAAGGGACCGTAGAGCCCCCTGCGAATGCCTTTGGCGGTGTTGATGGCATGGTGATGGTCAATCTCCTTCAGGAAGGCTTCGAAGAGATTGTCACCCTCGGCAAAGATATCGGCTCCTTTTTGCGACAAGCGGATGCGAGAATCGAACCCGAGACGGTTCATCTGGACTTTAGGACCGTGTTCCGCCATCGCACCTACAATTTCGCAAAGCCGCATAGCGCCGTGGTATGGCAACGGGTCGAGGAAGTCGTTGTGAACGTCCACCCGATGAAGCCGATCACTGAAATACCTGTCGAAGTAGCTGACGGAGACCGCTTCACGCGTCAAACGCTTGCCCTCAATCGCCTTCCAATTTCTCATTATTGCGCCAACGAAGTCGGTCCGAGCGGGATTTGGGTAGCGTTCGTCGAGTTCGACGAGTGAAACAGCATGCGCAGGGCACGTGCTGATGAAGCAATTGAGCCAGGAGGCGCGCAAAGCGACCTGAGCAAACGGCGCGTCTGGACGGAGCGCGTGATCTGCGGCGATGCATTGGGGGCAGAAGCGTGTAGCCGCGAATAGGAATTGTTCCGACAGCAAGCTTTGGCCAAATACCCGAACAAACTTACTCTCATCCCTCGCAATGTGGTGTTCATTTAAGACCGATGCGGCGTTTCCCGACATATTCGCCAGTTTTTCGATGCTTCGAGAAAGCTCAGCGGCATGCCAGAAATTGAATCCCTGGTGTCTAATGAAGTCGTGCTGTCGCACGCCCCGGAACCGGGCATAACGACTCAAAAAACCACGCAGAGGCTCGTAGGGGCGGATAGGGAGAGGACGGCTCATTTTGGCTCTCCCGGAGTCTTGCGGTGTCGACGAGCGCGCTCTTCAAGATGAGGAGCAAACTCTGAGAGCAGCTTGCCAAGTGCGTTGTTTGGAACGATGGCGCTCCACTGAGGCTCGGTAAAGACGTTCTCAGAAGGTCTGCAGCCAGTTGCTAATGCATAGCACTCGGCGAATTCAGCACTGCTGACAGTTTCCATGCCCATAGTCAGGGCGTACTCGCATGCGCTGCGTACCATCTGGATCGTTGAGCCGAAGGCATAATTGCATGCATGGAGCAGACGGCGGGTAAAATCGTCTTCACCAAGGTCTAAGGCCTTCAAGCCAGCATCGGCCGTAACGATTTTCTTGACGATTTTTTTGATCGTCTTTGCGTCGTCGGAAGCACTCATTGGGCGAAGCTCGATACACCTGCTCCGCTCTTTGAGTTGCCCATCGCTATCGCCTGACTGGTGCAGCAAATTTGCAAGCTCTGGCACACCTGACACGACAAGATGCAGCGGGTAGCCTTCCATCTGTGTCAGACTCTTAAGGACATCTGAAACGTTCTGCACGGCCTTCGTTGTATTGCCCTGCAAGCTGTGTTGGAATTCATCGATCCAGAGAAACAAAACTCGGTTTTCCCGCAGTTGCTCTTTCCACAGGTCGAAGATTTCCTGCTCATTAACGGACTTGAGATCAACTTCGTAGTCTAGCGCCGCAAGCCCAGCCTTCGCCAAGCCTTTGAGCGTCATAGGTTTTGGCGATTCAAAATGCACGAAGGGGAGCCGCAATTCGCCGTTGACTGTGGTTCTTGATCCGAACTGCGGACGCTTTGCGATATGGCGTCGGACTGCGGTTGTCTTTCCAGAGCCTGCAGCTCCCACCACCAACAGAATCCTGCGCTTGCCTGCGCGTCCGAAAAGCTCGGCAGCGGAATTAAGAATCATTGCTTCGAAGGCGTAGTTGAGCCGACGGTCTCTGTGGCTTCCGATATAACCTGTGTGCATCTTACCCAGGGTCCGCGTAAGGCTTTGCTGAGCGGGGGTAAGTGAGGTGTACAATGCATTCGCAGCTTCGGTGAAGAACGCGCCGTGGTTGTTGGAGATCATTTCATTCTCCCTCCTCGTAGAAGATGCCATCGTCGATCCCTGGCGACATGCCCTCAAATGCCGAACCAGAGGGGCTTGCATGCTGAACAGTCACCACCTGCATCTGATCATCGTCTTCGGGGTCGTCCGTTCCAATAAGGTGATCGAAGGCTTCAATGCCCACTTCGAGAGGGTTGCGCGGAACCTTGAGGATTGAGGCCTCAACAGTTCGAGCGAGAGTGTCATCGTTAATCGGCTTCTTGAAGTAGCGCTTCTCGATGGACTCGTAGTCGGTTGCGGTGATGACTTCTGCTCCGAGGCCGACCTGGGCTGCAGCAGCGGCCCCCGACTCCTTGAGTTCCCTCACGCCCGCAAGCATGGTGGACAGGCCCGGCTCGGCCGTTTCTCCTTTTTCCTTCATGTGGAGCGCCTTTGCGCCTACCCATTCGAAAACAGTGGTGTTCTTGGGAATTCCGATGGAGGAAGGAATGTCAATCCACTTGCCTTTGTGATTGTACCCGATTGCACTGATGCACAGGCGTCCAAAGCGGAGGGTTGCCTTCGGGTGCGCGGAATTCGGGAGTGCTTGATGTTCGAAGCGAGCCCGCTGCATCTCTGTGGAGTTATAGTGGATGCCCATGAAGACGACGCCCTTGTCCGTGATTGTACGCTCTACTTCCGTTCCGAAGATCACTCTTCGCTCATCGGAATTGATCGGCTGATTGATCCCGCTGCGTTGCGACAGCCGTTGCCATGCCGCCTTCGGCGTTTCGAAGCCCAAGCCGGAGTGCGGAGTGTTGTGATAGACGTCCACGATTGCGCGTACGAACAGACGATTGAATTCGTCAAGGTTCAGGCTTGCCTTTGGGGAGTTCTTACCTTTCTCGATAATGTTGGAGAAAGTCCGCCCTTCGAAGTAGTGCATGAAGCGGAGTTCGCAGGTGTGGAAGAACGACTCAACCGTGCCGCGTGCTGCCGGATGTCCGCTTGGCGGGATCACGTGCTCGCAGTGCAGAGCGGCGACCGCTGCACGGAAACGCCAGTGGATGAACCCCGGCCCAGCGTCGGTGTAGACAGCCTCAGGAACTAGCGTATAGTTCCAGGGGTCACCTGTGCCTACCAGCGCCGAAATCAGCGTTTTGTCGGTCACCGCCATTTCAAGAGCGGCCATTGACGACTTATGCGAGGGCTTGCGGTGGCTGAAATGCATTGCCAGAATGCATTTGCTAGCACAGTCGATGGCGACCGTGATCCATACCCGCACCTTCTCCAAAGCATTACGTTGTTCTTGCGTAAGGGTGTCCCACACCCGCATGTGCGTGAGCAGGATGGAAAGGTCGACGAGCCATTCGTCCATTTCCACGCGCTGCCCCAGCCGGGTGAGCGCGGAGCCGCTCATCACGATGGCAAATTTCTTGCGAGCAAACTCCTCGCCATAGCGTTTGGCGGTCAGGTGATAGACGCCAAGGCTCTTGATCATGGTTTCAAAAGTCTTGCGCGACGGCATATGCCAATGCCGCCCGCTTTCGCGAACTTCGTTGCGTCGCCATACCTCCGCTTCTAGCGCGAGTTGGCATTGACGCATCGATGGGCGCTTCTTGTCGCAGTACATGTGAGCGTACTGCCACCAAAGCTCGACATCGTCGCGCTCGAAACAACTTCGTGACCGTGGACCCGTCTTGAGGCTCACGAGAGCAAGAGGATTGCATCCGCTATCTACGTAGATGTTGTAAAGACGCCGGAAGTGGCGGGGACCGACCAGCGTGTAGGAGACCTCAGCGCCACCGTTTTTCGCGCTCCAACGCTCGGACACAACCCGCTTCAAAATCGGCAAGAGATGTTTCAAGCATTCCTTGCCGAGGCTTACCTTACGTTGCTTAAAGCCCTCGTTTTGCAGGACAGGGTGCTTGCGACCAACGGTTTCAAAACGGATGTATTCTTCAATTACGTCTTGCAGGTAGAGCGCCTTGGTCGCTCGCGCTTGTCCGAAATCAAGGAGGTTGAGGCCGCCGAATGCGAGACTGATTTTCGTACCGTTGTCGCTGTGGTATCCACGCAGCCTACGAACGCGGCCCATAACGACCATCAGGTAGATTTGTTCATGAGTATAACGATGAAGGAGCCCATCCTCGCCCTTGAAGACAGAGCCCTCGGTCGTTTGCTCGTGAATGGTGGTGTTCAGCTTGTCATCAATGATGATCCTGTCCGTTGCGTCGTAGTGGTAGATGGGGATCGACGGTTGGGCAAAGTTAAGGGGGGCAATGAGCTGGTTCATTGATGGACCTTTCAAAGGTTGACTTGAAGGAGAGTGGTGTCTGTCACGAGGCCCGGCTGCACTGCTGCTAGGACGCCGTCGCCAATCAGGTTCCAAATGGCAACACGGCGATGTGCCTCGACCGGCGCTATAGCGATCAGGTCCCAGAAGCGGACGAGGCCTGTTACGCATTCGAGTGTTTTCAGAAGCGACGCACACTCGGCTTCGTTGCGTCGGCGACGTGCCCAGAGAATTGTCTTTGCGTTCTCGTCGTCCTCGTCAGACCAATGGTCTTCATCGATCCATGTGACGATGTCAGCGTATTTGCCCGGGGACTGCCGATGGATTCGCTTGAGAATACGGAGCAAACCGGTGCGAATTATCAGTTCCATTGGCTTGACGGCGATAGCAACAGTCTTGCCGTTCCTTAGCCGCACCCAATAGTCGAACGTATGCTTATGAAGCTTGCCTCCGGCGGCAAAGTATTTCGCCGTCGGATATTGTTCGCGCAGTTCAATAACGTCTCGGTCGACACGCAGCTTGTGGCCGATACCAAGTTCGACACCACTATCGAATGTCATTTCCCGCGTGCCATCCTGGTTTGGCTGCGTGCCACGATAGTTCTTGGGTGATTTCAAGCCGGACTTTCGCGTACCCAGCGAAGGCTGGACCTGGCCATATTGGGGGATGACGGTGGGATAGTGATAGATCGGCTCTGAAGACGTGTTGACTACTCGCTTGATACCCGCTCGCTCGTCGAGAAGGCGGTTGAGGATGAAATGCTCTGTTCGCATGGAATGCTCTTGATTATGGCCGCACGAAATCATCGTTCAGGTGACGAACGCGGGCTGTGTTGAAACAGCAGGGGAATGCGGGCGTGTAGCCCAGCCGAATGGGTGCTTAGTTCCTCAGCTTTTCACGAGCCGATTTCAGCATCCTCTTGAAGACGCTTTGAGACGGCATAAGCAAACGGACTTCCCCGGGTGCTTTCGCCGAGTTGAGCGCACTGACGCGAAGACGCAGCCAGAAATATGCGAGGCCCCAATTGAGATCGCGAAGAGCGGCGTCCCTTGCCACGGCGCTCCAGACTGCCATGTCCGCCTGGACAAACTCGCTAGCTACCGATTGGTGCTGCAAAACGGGCTCAGGCAGGCGTTGACCGTGCGAAGACGGGCCGGGATGAAGATCGTGGTCGTCGTACCAACCGTCATCGGCATGTTCCCAAAGGCGATCCTGCCATTGGGAGGTGATGGCATCGTTGTGAAAGATGTCACTCATAGTCATTTCCTTTTGGCATAGCTCCGCCGTCGACCGGGTTGCGGCCCGGTGCGCTGATCGCGGAATAAGTTGATGGGAGGGGAGGGACCTTGGTTAGCGGTCGGCTAGCGAACTGATTACTCTTTCGCTGACGAAGTCAGAGCCGTTGTCAACGTAGACAGGGTGGACGAGCAGACGCGCGTCGCGCCAAAGCGCACTGGGTCCGACGTCTTCGATCTGGGCGATCCTTCCATTTCCCAGGACCGATTGCATGATGTTGTCGACCAATTCGCCCACAGGTCTTCTATGGGTGAAACAAATGTCACCTGTCTTTTCTTCGTTCATAACTTTCTCCTCGCCGGGCGCACGTGCCCGTTTCCTCTGACGAAATCGCTAGAGGCTCCTGAATGCTGTTTCGTGGGACGCTTGGACGATCCAATGCTTCGTCGGATACAATCCGCCTCCCACATTTCTTGCGGGGTCACGTCATGGGAAGCGGTGGGAGCGAGCTTCGGTCGAATATCGCGGCAATGCTTGCTGATAATCGCCATCATCATGGCGGTCAGTTCCTCGACTGTCATGATCGGTTCGGTTGAACTTTGTTTCGTCATCATTATCTCCGTTCTGAGGCGCACCTCGTCGTTTCCCGAAAGCTGAGCCACGAGATTGCTGGTTGTTCTTTGGTATGAGATCAGGGCAGCCGGGACGGGTGCCCCAAGTTATCGCTGAGCGTCAGCCAGTCCGCGCCGGAACGCCGTCGGGGTTCGCCGACGCAGATGCAGTGCGGCACCGACAAGGCGCGCGAAAGGGTTCTGCAACATGGCAGCTAACTCCGTTAGACTGTCAGGGTTCAGTAGGTAACCTGGCGCGTCGTCAAAATATTCGGCAATTGTCGGTAGCGCCGTTCAAGGGCTTTCCGACGTCGCTCGAACGGCGCAGGTCACGAGGTGCAGGCGATGGGGCCGCCGCCTTATGCCAGATATCAATCCTTTTAGTCATTGGTTCGTCCGGTTGTGTTGCGTTGAAAGGAACATAGCTGGTGTTCGAGATCAATTCAGGGGGCGAAACCGGAATTCCGGTTTTCATCGCTAACGAAGTCGTTAAAGCCCCGTTCGCTGTTCGCTTCTCGAAGTCCATCCTGATCTGGTCTGCCGTCACCCCTCTGGGTTCATCGCGTCTTGTTGAGAGCATACAAACACAGTTAGAAAGCGAGCACAGCGTTCCACCCTGAGAAAACTTGCCGGAAGCAGGTCTTGAACAGCCGCATAATGGCTCAGGGTATGCGACGTCCACGCCCCATAGATTTTTCGGTTGATCTACGGGCCGTCAAATGAGCTCACCGAAGAGTATCTGACGAGCTCATTGTGAGGCTCTGATG
>NZ_LMCW01000046.1 GCF_001424945.1 Rhizobium sp. Root1203 | reverse complement strand
GCCGATCGGCCGGCCGATCTGGAACACGCGGATCTACATCCTGGATGCAAATCTGCGGCCGGTTGCCGCCGGTGTTTCCGGCGAACTCTACATAGCAGGCGGCGGCCTGGCGCGTGGTTATCTTAACCGCCCCGCACTGACGGCCGA
Source organism: Rhizobium sp. Root1203 (assembly GCF_001424945.1). GTDB lineage: Bacteria > Pseudomonadota > Alphaproteobacteria > Rhizobiales > Rhizobiaceae > Rhizobium. The sequence goes on along the minus strand of NZ_LMCW01000046.1, from coordinate 12,995 downwards.
ACGCTTTATCGCCGATCCGTTCGGAGCCCCTGGAAGCCGCATGTACCGCACCGGGGATCTGGCGAGATGGCGCCCCGACGGAGTGCTGGAATATCTCGGCCGTGCCGACCAGCAGGTCAAGATCCGCGGCTTCCGCATCGAGCCCGGCGAGATCGAGGCGGTGTTGGCCGCTCACCCTGCCATTGCACAGGCGGCCGTRATCGCCCGGGAGGACGAGCCGGGCGAGAAGCGGCTCGTCGGATATGTCGTGCCCAAACCCGGGCAGACCATCGATCTGGCAGAGCTTCGCCGGCATGCCGCCACGGCTCTTCCCGAGCATATGGTTCCTTCGGCGATCCTGGAGCTGACAGCCCTGCCRCTCACGCCGAACGGCAAGCTCGATCGACGGGCKCTTCCCGCCCCGGTGTTTGCCTCGCAGTCCAGCCGCCAGCCGCGAACCCCGCAGGAGGAGATCATCGCCGGCCTGTTCGTCGAACTGCTCGGCGTCGACAAGGTCGGCATCGACGACAACTTCTTCGAACTCGGTGGTCCCCCGCAGGAGGAGATCATCGCCGGCCTGTTCGTCGAACTGCTCGGCGTCGACAAGGTCGGCATCGACGACAACTTCTTCGAACTCGGTGGTCACTCCTTGCTGGCGACACGGTTGACGAGCAAGATCCGCTCCGTCCTGGGAGCCGAAYTGTCCATTCGGGCCGTCTTCGAGGCGCCGACCGTCGCTGCGCTGGCGGCGAGGTTGAACCAGCCGTCCGCCGAGCGTGAAAAGCGAGCTCTTGATGTCGTTATGCCACTCAGGGCTACTGGTAGCCGGACACCTCTTTTCTGCATTCATCCAGGAGGTGGCCTGGGCTGGCCTTACGCCGCCCTTCTTCAACATCTCCCCGCGGAACAGCCCATCTATGCGCTACAATCCCGGAGTCTGCTGGAGACGGCCTATAGCCCCGGCAGTATTCGAGAAATCGCTCGAGACTATTCGAGTAGAATGCGCGCGGTAAAGTCTGGCGGGCCCTACACTTTGTTAGGCTGGTCCCTGGGCTGTCATATCGCTCACGCCATTGCGACCCAGCTTCAAAGTGAGGGCGAGCATGTCCAACAGTTGATCTTTTTGGACGGCTATCCACGGCTTGTTTCGGGAATGGAATCTAGTCAAGAAGACTGTAATGTCAGCGTTGCTCAACCTGCATTGGTTGAAAAAACTGCGAACGAGATCTTCGGAAACTGGGAAGCGGCGGACCACCGCATTGGCCTCCTTGATCAAGCGATTAAAGAATCGATTATTGCGGGATTGCATGGAGCTCCGCGTCTGATTGACGGGTTTCAACCCGACCTGTTTCGTGGAGATCTTCTCTTCGTTCGAGCGAGGTCGGACCAGCAAAGTCCTCATACAGAACGTCGTGAAGATTGCGGCTGGGAACCCTATGTCGACGGCGAAATAAGCATTCGCTCAACCCTTTTCGAACACGACGACATGATGACTCCGGGGGCCCTTTTTCACATCGGGCCACACATCGCCGCGGCGTTAGCCGGTTGAAAAGATTCGATCAAAGAGGAGAAAGCGCAATGTCTAATCCGTTCGATTTAGAGGCAGGCAGGTTTCTGGTGCTTGCCAACAACGCTGGTCAATTCTCTCTCTGGCCTCAAGGCGCGGATATGCCAGGTGGCTGGGGCAAAGTTTTTGGTCCGGACAGCAAGCAGGTGTGCCTCGAATACATCGATCGTGAGTGGACTAATATCCGAGCAAAACCTGTCGGGCAGGCGGGGGATAATCGGTTCGCCCGCAAAGAGTCCGCCTGAAGACGCTCATTACCTAGCCAAAACAAACCTAGAGCAAGTTTCAGAACGTGGATCCCGCACTGTTCACGTAACATGCGAGCATCCAGTGCCAACCTTTAAAAAGTGAAAAACCGTGGGAGACGGCCTTGAGCAATCTCATTGACGCCTATTGGCAAAATTACATTGATGGAATCTTTTGTGACGGTGGCGCGGGCCGCATAGAGGTACAAGATCCAAGCACGGGTGAGAAGCTCGCGGAACAGGCTCTAGCGAGCGTTGAGGATATTGATCGAGCTGTTAAAGCAGCGCAACGGGTTTACCTGTCCGGCGAGTTCGCGGATCTACACCCGATGGAACGCGGCCGGATGGTGCGTGCGATGGGGCAGTTCCTTGCCGAGAATGCGGATGAGATCAAACGCACTATTACATTGGAACAAGGGAAACCCTTGTTCGAAGCGGATGCCGAATTGAAGGCGTCGATCCGCTTCTTTGAATATTTTGGCGCTATGGCGGAATCCATCGAGGGGAAAACCGTGCCTGGCGACGCTAGTCGCTTCGATTTTACGATCTATAAGCCGCTTGGTGTGTCAGCGCAATTTATGCCTTGTCATTACCCTATCTACATCTTGGCTCGCGCTCTGGCGCCTGCTCTGGTGACTGGCAATTCATGTGTCATGAAAACGTCCGAGACCGCACCCTTATCTGCGGGATGGTTGGCGCGAGCCGCTGAAGCAGCCGGATTTCCTGCTGGGACAGTCAATATCTTGTGCGGCCGAAGACAGGAGGCGGGCGCGGCGTTGGCCGGACACCCAGACATAGATCACATCGTTTTCGTGGGTAATCCCGACTCGGCTGCTGACGTCATTTCTAAAGCTTCTAGGAATTTAGTGCCAAGTATCGTTGAAGTGGGAGGCACGTCTCCAACGATTATTTACGAGGACGGCGATCTGGATGAATTCATCGATGCAGCGAGGCGTGGATCGTACTGGAACGCCGGCCAGTTTTGCTGTGGAATGTACAGAATCATCGTTCATGAATCTCGACATGATGAACTCGTTGATAGAGCTGTCGCATTAGCTGAATTGATGCAAGTCGGACCAGGAATCGAGAGTAGTGAATTCAGCCCCTACATGGGCCCGCTAGACAGCGATAGGCAGCTGCAGAAAGTGCTGGGCATCGTAAAGGACGCAACAACGCAAGATGCCAGATGCCTGATTGGAGGGTCACGCTTGAAGGGAGACGGATCTTTCATGCGACCCACAGTGCTCGCAGACGTGACGCCGTCAATGCGCGCTGCACAGGAAGAAATTTTCGGTCCCGTGATGGCGATTATGAAGTTTCATGAAGAGGCCGACGCCATCAAGATAGCGAACAGCGCGCGGCATAGCGGATTAATGTGCAACATATTCACTCAAGATATGGGCCGAATGATGCGGTCGGCAAACAAAATCCGCGCGGGCCACATCGTCTCAAATCAATCCGCTATAGGGGGTGCCGAAATACCATTCGGCGGTTTCGCAAGAGCCGGCTACGGTAGCTTGAAGGGCCGAGAAGCCTTGCAAGGTTATGTGCAGAGAAAGAACATACTAATCAAAATGTGAACTTCGAACTCTGCCTGCCGTAGCCCTACGAATATTTCTGATTGTCTGATGGTCATAGTGCGGGCTGCAACACCACGCGAACACCGAACTGAATGAGGACGAGGCTGAAACGGCCGCTTTTATCAAGCTCCTCGAAAGCCACCTGCATGTCCGCCACCCTTGAGCTGAAGAGACGATAGCCGACCAGCGTCAGTGACATAGGGGGCTGCGAGCCAATTTCGAGGTTCAGTGTACCGTCTTCTCCAGTTATCTGAGCACTGATGCCGTTGCGGTCCGTGTAATTTCCAACGAAGTTATCATAGTCAAGGGGCACCACCGCAGATAAATTCTCGTGGGCCGAGGGCCAATCGAATTCGCGCGCCAGCGCCGAAAAGATGTGCGAGATGAGCGGGCCACCCTGTATCGAATTGACCAAAACAGCGGCGCCAGCACCCACTTCCGGAAACAAACGTATCCTTGATAAGAACCCGTTATCTTCACCATTGTGCCCGAAACTGAAAGCGTCCCCTTTCCCTTCGCAGAACCAGCCGATACCCGCGAAAGATTGCCCGATTTCCTCACCTGTTAGCTGGGGCCGTAGCATTGCTTCTAGATTCTGCTTCTTCAACGAAAGGCGTGATGGCCCCCCTTGCAACAGCCGAATTAGCCGCGCCCCGAGTTCCGCCAACTCCTCCGCCGAGGTCCACAGTCCCGCCGCTGCCATTTCTGGATAGATGTAAGCACCTCCTGAAACCGGATCTGCGTTCCAGCGGTGTCCTCTCGCTGCGCTCGCTGCCTTATCCGCTGAAAGCGGCTGATCATAAGTACTTGTGACCATGCCCAAAGGATCGAGCACTAGTTCCTTCATCAACTCCGGGAAAGGTCGCCCAAGGACGTCCATTATAACCTGCTGTGCGATAGTTGTTCCGCCGCCCGAGTAGCGACAGGTAAGACCAGGTATTCCTTCGACGGCAATAGGTAGCGAATTTGCAGGCCACCTGCCATTCAGAACCTCCAGCAGCGTTGGTCGCGGACCGGCGGAGGGATATCCGGGAAAGCCTTTCACACTGGTAGCGGCCGAATGACTTAACAACTGACGGAGCGTAATTCGAGGCTGCCACGCTCCATTTGCGGGAACTTTCCAGGACGTGAGATAGGAATTTACGTCCTCATCGAGGTCGAGGAGACCCGCTTCAACAAGACACATCACAGCGATTGCGAAAACCGGCTTGCTGATGGATCCCGCTTGAAACAGCGTGCTTGAAGTGACCGGCAGCGGACAATCGATGCCGCTGACACCGAAACCGCCTTTCCAAACAACTTCGGCATCGTTTACGACAGCCAATGCGACGCCTGGAATACTGTCACGCCGCATCCGGTTTGCCAGATCGTCCCGCTCTTGCGGTAACCAGGATGAGTTTACAGCTTCCCGCCTAAGATCACAGAGCGCTCTTGTAACCCGCTCCGCCAAATTTGCCACAGCATGTCCTCCGCAGTTGCTTTTCGTCGCGTAGACTTCGCGCTACTGTATGAGAAGCCCCTTGCGGCGATCCAAAACTGTCGCGGCCAAAGCGAAGAACAGCGCCAGTGCCGAGGAAGCGATCATCACGCCAAATACCGCGATTGACGCGTTGTCGTTGGTAATTAAAAGCCCTGCGCTAAATGCTACAATTGCCCCACCAGCGGAGGCAAGTGCTCCTGCCAAGCCCGACGCGCTGCCGGCAAGATCGGGACGGATTGATAAAATAACGGCGTTAGCTGCAGGCATGGTTAAGCCGTTTCCGACACCGATAAATACGCAGGGCCCAAAAAATGCGACCGGGTGAATGACACCGCAGAGGTATAGAGCCAGGCCGGCAAAGAGGCTCACAGAGGTCAGGCTCCTCGCAAAAATCAATATAGAATTCGGTGCAAAACGTGGTCCGCAACGGCCAGCCAAATAACTCCCGAGGATAAACCCGGCGGGCGTCACGCCCATATATAATCCCAAGGTAACCGTCGATCCACCTAGGAGTTTTTCCGCTACCAGCGGCGCGCCCGCGAGAAAACCGTAAAAGGTTCCGAGAGAAAATGACAAGCAAAGAGCGTACGCCCAAAAGCGTCCGGATTGGACGAGATCACGATAATTCCTAATCTGTACAGCGATCGATGTAGATCGGCGGGCATTGGTCTCAGGTATAAAAAAATACGTTGCCATCAGACCTATAACACCAAGAGCCGTAAAGAGAGTGAAAATAGAGCGCCAGCCAAATAGTTCGTCCATCGCTCCTCCGATAGTTGGAGCGATGAGCGGAGCTATCGCCCATGCTGTCGAAATATACCCGATTTTGCTCGCGGTCGTTCTCTCATCCGATGTGTCGCGAAGCAGTGCCAAAGGTACACGGTAGCTTACGATAATGATGCCTTGCACTAGCCTGCAAATCAGGAATGGCCATATATTCGTCGTCAAGCTACATCCTGCCGACGCGGCTGCAAAAATTCCAAGTGAAACGAGGATTATAGGACGGCGTCCGAATCTGTCGGAAAGAGCGCCCATGACGAGACCTGCGATCGCGCTCACGGCAGAGAATCCGGCGATCGTAAGGCTGATCAAGGCGAAATCAGCGTGCAACTCATCCGCTATTTTCGGAATGGACGGCGTAAACATATTGACTGGTACGGCCGACAGCGCCGCCAGAAAAATGAGGATTGATAGGCTAGGCGTACGGTTGTTGCTCATGGGGCCAACATTAAGTTTGGGTTCATTTTTCAAATTAAATTGCGCGCCGGTCTACTGGAATTCTGCCCGGCGCACGTTGTCACGATTCGGTTGGTCGTCGCTCGGCGTAGGTTTCGGCGATATCGCCTTTCCCGACCAGCTGGCGCTCACGTTTGAGGAATGCCTTGACTTGGCCGAGTATCAACCTCGGTACCTGGTGTTAAAGTTGGGTTCAGCGCGGGCCACGCAATTCGGTCTTTGTATTGCACCGCATTCCGCGTTTGAATGTGTCATTCTTGATATACGCTATACCAATGATCACGTCGCTTATCTGGTAGTCGATTGCAAATGGGCGAGAAATACCGGCCACTTTCGCCGATTTTTCTCCGATATTTATGCTGATGTCACTAAAGTCGATGAATTTGACGGAACTTACCTGGAACGCAGCTTTGTAGACAGCCTCTTTGAGAACGAACAAACACCGGCACATCAGAGGCGACATGCCAAGAAACACCCGCTCTTCGGCGGAAATAACGATATCCATAATTTCTTCTGGCAGGGGTTCAGCTGGCTCGACATCCACGCCAACCGCCTGGAATCTTGCGTGGGTAGCAACCGCCGCCACTGCTGTTGTTGAACTGTGCGCTAATGAGCCAACGATCCCGGGGGGCCAAATCGGAGCGCCGCTCGAGCATTTGTTTATCGCATTCGGAGGAAGATCAAACTGTTGCAAGAGTGATCGAGCTATAATGCGGGCTGCGCCACTCTGTCGTCTAACTGCTGCTACGGAATTTGCCATTTGCGCCAATTCTGATGGAAGTAGCGCGTCCTCGTCGCGCTGACAAATCGCCCGGCGAGCCATGTAGATGTCGGGGTGACATGCGGCGATCCGAAAAATCTGAGGAAATACGCTATCGCTCACCGCTCACCCCGTACTCTTCAGGTGATCGATCTTATTCCGCGGCCACTTTCGGCGCCTATTGGAAGCGGTCCTTTGCTGCGAAGGTATTGAACGATGAAGCCTTTTGCATCCGGCGCGCGAACTGGGAACTATCGGGCGATAACGGTGCGCAATTTTCGCAGCCGGGAGGCGCTCAAGTGCCATGGGTAATCTCCAGTTACCAATCAAGGAGATACGGGTTGAGCGAAGAAGAGAAAGCACCGTCGCGTAAACTCGCGCCGTCCCGTTCCTACGCCGGCATAACCCGGATCAGGTTCAAGGGTCCGGCTCACCGCCATCTCAGCATCGTGCGATGCTCCCCTCGGAATGACCTCAAACATGCTAAAACATCGTGGGCCTGTCAACAGGCGATCGTCGCCCTCTGTGCCTGAAACGAGCTGTCGGCGCTGCAGCATCCACTGGTCCAGTTTCGCCGAGGTTCGGCCACGAAATATGCCGCGAAATCGCATGGCGAAGCTGCGCAATACAGCAAACGTCCGTGATCCCTGTTTGAGGGCATCGACTTTCCGCGCCTGATTGATTGTCAGTGCGCCGCGCGGCTTGATGCANCGCCGACGTTCGGCCACGAAATATGCCGCGAAATCGCATGGCGAAGCTGCGCAATACAGCAAACGTCCGTGATCCCTGTTTGAGGGCATCGACTTTCCGCGCCTGATTGATTGTCAGTGCGCCGCGCGGCTTGATGCAAAGAGTAGCGGCGACAATGGGTGATATCAAATGACCGGTTTGCGGATCACGGACAGGCAAATTGTCAGGTACTCTGTCCGAGAGCCCAGTTCGAGCCGACGCCGCATCATCCTTATCCTCCTCCGTTTCCGGCCTCTCGGCGCGACGCCATGTTGCCAGGAGGCGTTCAAGATTGGAAAGCTGCCGGTGTATCCTCGGTGCTTTATATCATGAAACAAATGCCGACCACGGCGGTTGCCATCCTTCCAACACTGGGTGAGGAACGCTTCGAAGTATAGAGGAGATGTCGGCTGTAGCGTGCTCCTGCGTCGATCGGGTCGGGTTTCGAACGTCAGCCATTTCGTGATGCTTCGTCGGCCATATCCTGTGCGACGTGCAATGTCCGAGCAGGTCAGGCCTTCTTTGCTCAAGGCGTGCACTGTCTCGAACACATCCTTCCGGGACTGTCGATGCGCCCGGCGAAGCTGATTGCGCCAAGGCGTTTCAGGCGCCTGCTCTTGCAAAGCCCGATCGTCATGATCGTTTTCGATATCTGTCGTTTGGCAGTTAACCGTGAGATTGCGGCCGTTGTTTTCCCATTTGGCACTTAATTAGAGATTCTGTCGGCCGAGAATCTCAAATTAAGTGCAACTGTGACGACCCAAGCGACTGACGCGAACAGTCTAAGATCTCTTCTATAGCGCTGTCGAAGCGGGCTTTGTTCTCACCCATCATATGGCCACTCAGCATGCGAAGCATTTCGGGCCCGGCATGCTGGACAATGGCGACACCTGCCAAGAGGGCAGGGCGCAAATACATGGGCAAGATCGGGCTTGCTGGACTCGGAAGTTTGCTGGTTTCCATCTGCATGACGTCGTCGAGATCAGGAATGATGACACCGAGCAGCCTATAGCCCGACGGTTCGTAACCGGGCACCGACTTTGGAACGCGCCGCATTAGCAGGAGACGGGCAATCTCATTCGGCGATACCCAGTTTGGGATACCATGCTCAGCCTCGTTGTCGAGCATTTCTTCCCCCATCAGCGCTGCATGGTGATAGCCGCCGAAGGGGGTGGGGCCGTCATTCCCGCCAATTGTCTGTAATGTGCCTCCGCAAAGCGGGCAGGTGATCCGCCAGCCTAAGAATTGGCTTCGAAGGATGACGGGCAATCCGTCGGCCGTTCGGCGGCAGGTAGAGCACGATTGTCGAGGCTCGCTTGCGATCATTCGCCGTGATGATTGCGGAATATTCGAGAACGTCATGCGGCGGACCGTAGTGGGCTCGATCGAGAATATGTGGGCGATGCGGACGACCTGATCCTCGGTAAGATTCAAATCGGCGGCGCGTAATGATAGCAATTCGGGGAGGCAATGCTGAAGCATGGCCAAGGGAGAGATCGCATAGAATGCGGCATGTCGGGCGATCCACGACGACAAAAGCTCATCGGCGCACGGAGCCAGCCTTACCGGCAGTGGCCGTTCGCATAAGTTCGTCTTCACGCGAATGCTGCGTCGGCGTCGAATTCTGGCTCCCATTTCTCAATGGCTTCGTCGGTAATCCGCTCTCTTCCGCTTTCGATTGAATCGATGGCCAGTGAGTTGACTATGTGAAAGATGTTGGCGGTGATGCCCTCGGTGACTTGAAGTATTCGCCGCAATGATTTCGCGGTTAGCACCGATGGGTGCCGCAATGGAGTATTGCGCAGTATCAAGGCGACCAACATTTCGAACTGCTCATTTGCGGCCCAGCGGCTCAGCGTGAACTGGTCGAAGCGACGCGCCAACTGGACATCGCCACCAATGGCCTCCCGGGCGTCGTTGACGCCGAAACAGACGAGGGAGATCTGGAGGCGGTTGCTGAGAAATCGTAAGGTATTTAATACGATGCGCTGCTCGCGATAGGTCCCGGCGAGAATGTTGTGCACCTCGTCGATCACAAAAACCTGAACGCCAATCGCTTCCATGATGCGCAGTGCCGCTTGCTCCATCTGGGCAATATCGGCACGCGGTCGCTGTGGTGCACCGAGCAGGGTCAAAAGCTCGGCGTAGAACCGCCGTTCGCCAGGCCGGCTGGTCATCTCCATCGCCAGAACCGGTGTCTTCAGCCTGCCGGTAATCGGGTTGAAGCTTGGTGGGTGCTGGTCACGGAAGCGCTTCATGATCATTGTCTTGCCCATGCCGCTGTCGCCATAAATGGCGAGCGACGGCATTCGCGTCCCGCGTGGATGATCCACCAGGAGGTTCAGGCGATCGAGTACCTGCTTGGCACGCGGGTAAACGAGCCAGCGACGTGATCTAATGGCGCGGATGCGCTGGTTGTCTGCTTCACCGAGCAGCGCCGCTGCGGTCACAGTCAGGTGGGAGATTTCTGTGTTCATGCCAGCTCACTCCATATCCTCGTCGAAAGCCACAGGTTTGCTGGAGTCGATCCCCCGAAGCGAGCCCCAACCGCTGTCATCCACTTTCGTTTTTGAGCTGGAAGTGCGGCCTCGTCGTACTGTTGCTGTCGTCTTCACCGCTGCATCCACCAGTTGGCGTTGCTCAATCGCCGTACCAACGATCGCGCGGGTGTTGACCTCTCGTCGCCCTTTCGCCAGCAGAGTACGCCTCGCAGCCAAGGCTTCGTGTAGCGTGACCGAAGCCAAGGTGAGATCGGCGTAACGAGCTTCCACGAAGCTGCCTGATGGTCGTCGCACGAAGACACGAGACATATCCCTTGGGTCGTATTTGACGAGCAGCCGGCGATTTGCAGTCCCGACGTCGGCACTCAGGGCTGCCGACCAATAGCGCATTCCAAAGAGATGGATCCCGGTAGGCTGCAATGTACGCTCCTGCTCGGGCAGGAATGTCAGCCAAAATTGCATTCGGTCCTGCGGCAGCCGGAGCGGAATTTCCCCCTCTTGTTCACGCCACACCGCGATGGGCGGGCGGCCCAAAGTGCGGTGGATTGACTGATGGTAGTTACCGACAATGTCGAGGGCGATGTATCGCTCGAGTTCGCGGAGCGTCAGCGCCGAATGCTGCTTCGAATCGTATTCGCCAAGCTCCTGTGGATTGCTGAAAGTAGTGCCGGGTAGCAGGTGGAGTCTTCCCATTTGTGTGCCGATCAGCCGCTCAATATGCCCGCCGAAGCGCGGTTCGCCCGGTGGTCGCCAGTCGATCGCAACCCCAGCATCATCGCACCCCCTCTTAAAAGCGCGGCTCCTAAAGTCGCTGCCGTTGTCGACGTGTAGTGTCTCAGGGAGGCCGGCGACCGGCCACGGCTCAATGATCTCGCGCTCCCGTAACCAAGGCGATTTGTCAAAGACGGAGTGTAGTAAGCACAAACTTGTCGACAGTCGGGAGGGTGCGTCCATCGTGAGGTAGAACCCCGTCACCATCCGACTGCAGACATCCATTGCCAGAGTTAGCCAAGGCCTGCCAATGGGTAGACGCGTCTCCTCGTCGACGACAAAGATATCTGCCTTCGTATGGTCGACTTGGACGATCTGGAGTGGGCGCGAGGCGGTGAGCCCTCCCGGCACGGCCATTGTCCGCTTCACGATTTCGGATTCGCCCCGTCGTTTGGCGCGTTGGTGAAGGTCGATGTCCTGGAGACGAGTTTCGATCGTCCGCCGATGTGGCGGCTTCAGCCCCGCCGAGAGGCAGCTCGTTCGGATTTCGCGAACCAATTGAGAGATGCCTGGTCGGTTTTTTGTCAGGTGATACCGATGTATCGTGGCGCGGATGATTTCTTCCCGGCCTTCGTCGAGCACCCGTCGGCCGTCAGGACGGCCAGGTTTCCGCTCCACCAGCGACATCACCGTTCCCCTAGCCCGAAATAGCTTGATAAGACGGAATGCAGTCGCTCGACTGACTCCAAGTTCGACAGCAAGCAGCGCCATATCCCCGGAAATCACATCGCCAGATCGGCGCTTCAGAAACTCTCGGATTGCCTCGGCGCGTCGACACGCCTCTTCCCAAAGCGTTTCATCAATCTCGTCTGGAAACCGATCATCCATACTAAAGCACCGCAGATTTCATCAACGAATGAATCTCACATTAAGTGCTAAAATCCAAGAGGCAGTCTCAAATTAAGTGCCAAGTCTCAGCTTAAGTGCCGGGCTAAATTGTTGAAAGTGTTGGGGCGGAATCTCACGGTTAAATGCAAACCGACACTTCATGGCGCCGCTATAGAGTTTCTTGAGGCGATTTTCATCGGCAATGGGTGGATTTTGGCGAGGAAGTACGGCCTCTCACGCCCGGACAGCCGCGATCAGGCCCGCAACACCGATAAGGGTGATGACCCGCCTGATATTATAGGCGAGCGCGGTCAGGCTGAACTCGCCTCGGACGTTCTCCAGCCGCCGCATGAGGAAGGCGCCCTGGTTCATCCATTGTTTGATGGTGCCGAACGGATGCTCGACGCTCTCGCGCCGCCGATCGAGAACTTCGGGTCGGGCGGCAAGTCTTGCCGCCATGCGATCAACTACCGCTTCGACCTCCTGCTCGGCGATCAGCTTGTGCTTCACATCAACAGCAAGCTGGACGTTGTAACCCACGCCTACTTTCGTCATGCGCGCCATCGCCCGGCTGTCTGGATCGGTCATCGATATCTGGTTGCCGCCAGCGCGATCCAGTTCGTCCAGAAGCGCCTTGTGCCGGTCCCTTTTGCCTTTGATCGCGGCGATCTTCTCCGCGAGTTTGCCATCGCCGCGGCCGGAACCACCATTACCGGAACGATCTTCGTCGGCATCGCCCTCGTCGAGCCGCGTCATATAGCCGTCCAGCTTCTCGTCGGCCTCTCGGATGAACTTTGAAAGCGCACCTCGCGTGAAGTTCCTATCCTTGTTGTTCACCGCCTTGATGCGCGTGCCATCCACTGCCAGCAACTCCCGCCCGAACAGGTCGAGTTGACGGCACAGCAGCACGAATTCGCGAAACACCTGACGGAAGGCGGTGCGGTTGTCGCGACGGAAATCAGCGATCGTCTTGAAGTCAGGCTTCAGATGCCGAAGCAGCACCCGGTTGAGATAGCCGTCGATGTAGAGCTTCAGCAGATCGGCCGGATCGTAGCCGGGGCGGCCGGTCGCTTTCGGTATCACGCGGCTGAACCCCGCCGCCTGTAGATCCAGCCCATCAACGAAGGCTTCGATGAAGCGTGCAGGATTCTCGGTACCGACATAATCATCCACCGCCTCCGGAAGAAGCAGCATCTGCGAGCGGTCTGTTCCCGATAAATGGGACGTTGGTGCAGCGATCGCGGTTTGAGCGGATTTCGAACTTTGATGGCGAGGTTATGCCGTTTCTGTCTTGCAGCGGACGGATTTCGGGTGTGCAC
>NZ_LMCW01000045.1 GCF_001424945.1 Rhizobium sp. Root1203 | reverse complement strand
TCAAATCCTGCCCCCGCAACCAGAATCTTCAAAGACACCCAAAACAAAGCTCCTCCGCCTAACCGTCGAGGAGCTTTTTGCGTTTCTCCTCCGGGGCAATCTCGACCGCTTCAATATCACCAGGACGTGGGCCCTGCTCCAGTGAAATCGCCAGCCTAGCGTCGCGCCGCCTGTCGGCATCCTCCGGGTTCCGGGCAGATGACGCAATTTTTCGTTGAAACAGGTATGATTGCGGAATCATAAATAGATGCCGCGATATCGTGGCGGGGCAAAAGGCCTCGGGTGGATTTGCACAAGCTGCGGTGGAAGACCAATGGCAACGAATGGGGAGCAGGGCAGCGAGAGTGCCGGGGCGGCGGACGACCGCCTGCCGACGAAGTCGCCAGGATCGCCTTGGGTAAGGCCACTGAGGCTGCATCTCAGTGTCGTCATCGTGACGTTGCTCGTCTGCATTTCCGCGCCCCTGATGTGGCTAACCTACACGAAAGGGCGGGAGGCGGCCGTCACAGCGGGCGAAGACCTGATGCGCCAGCTGGGACTTCGTGCCATCGATCGCTATCGGAACGTCTTCGGAGACGGGTATTCCGCCGTTGCAACCGCCTCGGTGCTCGCGCCGCTGCTGACGCCGCCGCCGGCCGATCTGGATGCGAAGCAGGAGTATTTCATCAAGGTTCTGCAGAGTTCGCCCTATATCGACGGGATCTATGTGGGCTACCCCGATGGAGCGTTCGTTCAGGCGGTCAATGTCGAGCGCAATTCCCGATGGCATGACGTGCTCCGGACGCCGAGCGGAACGATCTTTGCCCTCCGTACCATCGAGAAGCGCGGCGATGAGGCCCTGTCCAGCTGGCGCTTTCTCAATCGGGACGGCGTTCTGGTGGCGGAACGATCAGACGGAAAGGTCGCGTTCGATCCCCGCGCGCGCCCCTGGTACAGCGCAGCGATGACGGCAGGCGGGCAGGTTTCGGTTGGACCCTACGTCAGCGCCACAACGAGGTCGCTCAGCCTGACGCTCGCCATGCCGATGGCCAGGGGCAACGGCGTGATCGTGGGCGCCGACGTGCTGCTGGAAGCGATCAGCCGGCTTCTCAATCGCGAGGCGATATCGCAGCATGGACGCGGTTATGTCTTCGACAGCGACGGGCAGCTCATCGTTCACTCCGACCCGGAGATCATGGCTGAGATCCTGGACACCCTGTCCTACAATCCGACAGGTCGTGCACAGGCAACGGGCATGGACGATCCGGCGGTCGAGCCCATCAAGGCTCTGCTGGCGGGCAGTGGCAACCATGTCGGTGCGGTTCAATTCATGGTCGGAGCCGAACCGTATCTTGCCCAAATCTCACCCGTCGAGTTCTCCGGACTGTTGAAGGGCAATGTCGTCGTGCTGGCAGCTCCGCTGGACGATTTCGTCGGACCGAGCGATCGCCTGCTGAACAAGACATTGTGGATTGCCGGCATTCTTGTCCTCGTCGGGATCGCCGCTGCGCTGGTTGTCGCACGGCTTGTCAGCAATGCATTGTTTTCGCTAGCGAACGAAGCGCGCCAGATCGGCAGCCTGGAAGAACTCGACGGCAATCCGGCGACGCATTCGTGGATCGCCGAGATCAACGTTCTGGCGAATGCCCTGGCATCGGCGCGTGACGCCATTCACAATTTCGCGCTCTACGTGCCGCGCGAACTCGTGCGCCGGATCGTCAACTCCGGCAAGCAGGCTGTCGGAACCGCCACACGCCAGAACGTGACGCTGCTTTTCACCGACATTCGCGACTTCACGACAATTTCGGAGCAACACTCGCCGGAAGACGTGGTCGACATGCTGTCTGAGTATTTTCAGTTGATGAACGAGATCGTCGAACGTCACAACGGCGTAATCATCCAGTATCTGGGAGACTCGATCTTCGGCATGTGGAACGCGCCGCTCGCCGATCCCAACCACGTGGAAAACGGCTGTCGGTGTGCGCTCGCCCTGAAGGCCGCGATCGACGACTGGAATGCGGCCAACCGGGCGGCGGGCAGCGCCGAACTGGTGACGCGGTTCGGGTTGCACACCGGCGTGGCGGTGGTCGGCAGCGTCGGCGCCCAGTCACGACGCCAGTACACGGCAATGGGCGATACCGTCAACGTAGCCTCCCGCCTCGAGGGCATGAACAAGCAGTTCGGAACATCGATCCTTGCCAGCCGTGCGGTCGAAGACAGTGTCCGTGAGACGTTTCATTTTCGCGCCCTGGGGCTGGCGGAGGCGAAGGGCCGCCTCGAGCAGATCGAGATATTCGAACTTGTCGGCGACAAGGCCTGACAAAGCCCTGACCGCCCGTTCAACGAGGCGACAGCCGTCGGCTCCGGGTGTGCGTCGTCAGCCAATCGGCTAGGTTGCGGAGACGACCTTCGTGGTCCAGCATTCTCCATTCGTTGTTTTCCGGCAGCGGCGGAAGCAGTCGAAGCGCATATTCTCGTGCGGCCGGCTTGGAACCTGCAATGTTGGCCCTAGGTCCAACTATACTTCGGCTGAACAGCCTAGGAGAATGCCGCGAACGCCACTGTCGTCGCGTCCGCAAGGCCGCCGGATCTGTGGCGGCGGGATGTGGTGCCATGAGACAACTCAGTTCCGATCGAGATGGGGGATTTGCGAAATGCCTCGAATTCATGAATTACGTCTGGCAACCGGCCTGGCGTTCCTGCTGGCCCTCACAGGGTTTTCCCTAGCTCCGGACCTCCTCACCGTGGCCCACGCGCAGGCGACCGCGGCTGCTGACGCCTCCGGAGCTGCCGACGACGCGCCAGCGCCGTTGACGGACGACGAGCTCGAAGTGCTCGTTGCACGTATCGCGCTCTATCCGGACGAACTCGTTGCCCTCGTCACATCTGCATCGCTCTATCCCCTGCAGATCGTCGAGGCCGCGAGATATCTGGAGGATGCGAAAAAGGACCCTAAGCTCAAGCCCAAGGATACGTGGGACGGGAGCGTGATCTCGCTTCTCAACTACCCTGACATCGTCAAGATGATGAGCGACGATCTCGACTGGACCCAGCAGCTGGGCGAGGCTCTGTCCAACCAGCAGAAGGATGTCCTTATCGCCATCCAGCAGCTCCGCGACAAGGCGGTCGCCGATGGCATCATCAAGACCGACGACAAGATCAAGGTGGTGCAGGAAAACGAAAACGTCGTCATCCAGGCGGCCAACCCCGAAAAGATCTACGTGCCGCAGTATGCGCCCGAGATGCTCTACGAGCCCAACTATGCAGCGGCGCCGATCAGCTATTATCCAGACTATTATCCGAACTACACCTATCCGACCGCACCGTTCTTTGCCGCCGCCGTAACCGGCGCAATCTGGGCGGCAGCCGTCGATTGGGACGACTGGGGCGTGTGGGGCGGTCGTTGGGGCGGCGACGTCGACATCGATTGCGACCATTGCTTCAACAACATCAACGGCAAGGTCAACTTCAACGATGTCGACTGGAAAAACGTCGATCGCAGCAAGATCAAGTTCGACAGCAACCAGTTCAACAATATCGATCGCAATTCCATCAAGAACAGCATCAAGTCGAACGACCGCAACAGCATCAAGGCCAAGACCAACGCGATCGGCAACGATCGCAACAACGCGATCCGCAACAAGCCGGGCAATATCAGCGTCAAGGACGTTCGCAACAGCAAGATCGATGCAGACCGGATCAATCGTGACAAAATCAATCGTGACGGGGGCGCCGCCAACGCGCGCAACAAGGCGGGCCAGGGGATTCAGAACCGCACGCCGAATGCGCGCCCGGACAGGCCTGCCGCAGGCAACAGGGCGTCCAAAGCCAACTTCGACCGTCCGGCCGGGAAGCCAAAGCCTGCAGCCAGAGCGGACAACAGGCCAAAGAAGCCATCTGCCCTTGGGCATGTCGATAACGGACGCCGCGCGCAGCTGCAGTCCAATCGCGGGCGTGAGGCGATGGGTGGCGGCAGTCATCGTGGCGGCGGTGGTCAAAGTCTGGGCGGCGGCAATCGTGGCGGCGGGCACGCCATGCGCGGCGGTGGCGGCGGCGGACATCGATCCGTTCCGCAGCGCGGCGGCGGACGTCGTCGGTAACCCCTGGAGCAAAGGAAGACAGTCATGACAACGTCAGTCAGAACCATGATCCTGAGCTCGGTCTTTACCGTGGCACTCCTGGGATTTGCGGCCTCTCCGATCAGCCTCCAGGCCGCGGAGCCGGCCGAGGGAACACTTATTGCCGGCTTTGCGTCGCCGACCGATCCGCCGGTATTCGACACGCCCGAGCAGGTCGTCGATGCGTTCAAGGCGGCGCTCGCCGCAGACGACTTCGACAAGCTTGCAACGTTGCTCGGTCTCGACCCCAAGAAGGCGAGGGCGGGGGACGGTGTGATGGACACTTATGCCCAGATCCGGGACGGCGCCAAGAAGCAGCTGGTCGTCCGCGACGACGGTGACGACAAGATCCTCGACATTGGCGACAAGCTGTGGCCGCTGCCGTTCCCGATCGTCAAGGGCGCGGACGGAAAATGGTCTTTCGATACCTATGCCGGGTTCGAGGAGATCATCAATCGCCGCGTCGGCGAAAACGAACTCCAGGCGATAGCGACAATGCGCGCCTATGTCGATGCGCAGAAGGAGTATGCCTCCGCCGACCATGACGGGGACGGTGTCCTGGAATACGCCCAGAAGCTGATCAGCAGCGAAGGCAAGACCGATGGACTTTACTGGCCACCCGATCTCGGGGCCGGCGACAGCCCTGCAGGTGCCGCCTTTGAAAGCGATGCCGCCACAATCAAGAAGGCCAAGGCGGGTGCGGGCTATTTCGGCTATCATTACCGCATCCTGACGAGCCAAGGACCGAATATCGCCGGGGGAAAGTTTGACTATATCATCAATGGCAACATGATTGCCGGTTTTGGGCTGATCGCCTGGCCGGTCCGCTACGACGAGACGGGTGTTCATACGTTTGTCGTCAACGCCAACGGTATCGTCTACCAGGCCGATCTCGGCAAGAATACCGATGCGATTGCAGCAGGGATCAAGCAGTTCAATCCTGGTGACAAATGGGAGATCACGGACGACTGAGGCCCTCGCACTGGCGTTTTCGGATCGGCGACATCCCCAGACGAGAGGCGTTTGCATGAACGATGCACATGCGGGTTCAGCCCAGCTCACCAAGGAGTTTCTTGCGTCTCACGGTGGTCCATTTTATGAACTGCAGCGCCGACTCCATCTGCTCCATGAGCATGCACTGAAATCCGGGCAGCGTGCGGTAATCTTCGTCGGGCTCGCCTGGGGTGTTCCTTTCCTCCTGGGACTTCCCCGCAGCCTGTCGTTCGATACGTCAGGTGGCATGACCTACCTCGCGGACGTCAGCGTGTGGGCGAGATTTGTCGTCGCGATCGGCGCTTTCGTCCTCGCCGAGCAACAGGTCGAACAGCGGCTGCGTGACAAGCTTCGCCAGGTGATCTCTGCCCCGATCGTGGCGCCGTCGTCGCTTGCTGATGCGGCCCACGCCGTCAATCATGCCTTGCGGCGGCGCAATTCGCATTTGGCCGAGATTGCCTGTCTGGCGTTCGCGGCTCTGGCGGCCGGGATCGTGCTCCGTCATCAGTACGCCGTCGATACGTCGTCTTGGGTCGTCCAGGCATCACCTTCGGGCAATGCCGTGACACTTGCGGGATGGTGGTGCATCCTGGTCAGCGTGCCGTTGTTCTGGTTCCTCGCGCTGCGCGGCCTATGGCGGCATTTCGTCTGGTCGCTCCTGTTGCGCAAAGTGGCACGACTGGACCTTCGGCTTGTCTCGACGCATCCTGACGGAAAAGGTGGCATAGGCTTCCTTGCGGACTACCCGAACGCCTACATGACCGCCGTCTTCGGGGTGAGCTGCGCCGTCGCCGCAGCGGTTGCCCAGAATCTCCTTCATGAGACGGCAACGATCACAAACATCACGATCCTGATGGCAGGATGGCTGCTGATCGTTCTCGGGCTGTTCGCCTATCCGCTATCGGCTTTCTCCAGGCCTCTTGCGGAGCTCAAGAAAGCCACGCTGATGAGGCTGAGCGCGCAGGCGACGCAGTATCATCGCTGGGCCGAACGCAAGCTGATCGGCTCCAACGTCGTCGCGGAAAGCAACCCGGACGCCGAGCAGCCACAGGAGGTGGCAGACCCTTCCAAGCAATTCGAAACGACGCGCAAGCTGTCGCCCATGCTCTTGAGCCGTTCGGCACTGCTACCGGTCTCGGCGGCTGCCCTGTTGCCGTTCGTCATCGTTGCCTCGTCCAGAGTGCCGTTCAAGGAAGTCCTGTCGCTCGTCAAGAAGTTGCTGCTGCTTTAGGCGGTACCGGTATGATATGAAATTCGAACATCTCCCGAGGTCGATCGATGCGCTATCTTCGCTTTTTCAGAGTGATCGTTGCGGCCGCCGCATTGCTCATGGGTCAGCAACTCTGCGTCGCGGCGGAGAGTGTGCCGTTTTCTCAAATTCTGGTGAAGCCGCATACCGGCGATCTCGACACCATGAGGAAGTTGCGGCTGATCCGCATTCTGGTGCCATACAGCAAAACGATATACTTCATCGACATGGGGCGCCAGTTCGGCACGGCAGTTGAGTTCGGCACCGCGCTCGAAGCCGAGTTGAACAAGGACAAGAAGAAAGAGATCGACCGCATCCGGATTGCCTTCGTCCCGACGTCGCGCGACCGCCTCATACCTGCTCTGAACGAGGGCCTGGGCGACATCGTCATGGCCAATCTGACAATTACGCCCAAACGGCTGGAACAGGTCGATTTCAGTGCG
This sequence comes from Rhizobium sp. Root1203, assembly GCF_001424945.1. Lineage (GTDB taxonomy): Bacteria > Pseudomonadota > Alphaproteobacteria > Rhizobiales > Rhizobiaceae > Rhizobium. The sequence continues at coordinate 262,570 of NZ_LMCW01000045.1, read as the reverse complement.
CCGCTCTATGGCGAGGCAAGCGAGGTTCTGGTGTCGGGACCTTCAGCTCCCGCAGTCACCAGTCTCGACGATCTCTCCGGCAAGGAAGTGTCCGTTCGGCAGACGAGCAGCTACTATGAGCACATCGTCGCCGTGAACGAACAGATGAAAAAGGACGGAAAGCCCGAGATCCAGATCAAGCCGATCGATGAGAACCTCGAAGACGAGGATCTCATGGAGATGGTCAACGCGGGGCTGCTGCCCTGGACGATCGTCGACCGGTACAAGGCCGAGATCTGGACGAAGGTGTTCAAGGACATAAAGGTGCACCCCGACATCGCAGTGGCGACCAACGGGCAGATCGCCTGGGCAATCCGCAAGGACAGCCCGCAGCTGAAAGCCGTCCTCGACAGGTTTGCAGGCGAGCATCAGGTCGGCACGGCTTTCGGCAACATGCTGCGTACAAAGTTCTTCAAGAACGACAAGATGCTGAAGAAGGCCTATTCGCCTGACGATGTGGAGCGCTTCCAGACGCTCGTCGGCATTTTCCGCAAGCATGCGGGCGAATACTCGTTCGACTATCTGATGCTCATCGCTCAAGGCTATCAGGAATCCCAGCTCAACCAGAAGCGTCGGAGCCCGCGCGGAGCCGTCGGCGTGATGCAGCTGCTTCCGGCGACTGCCGCAGACAAGGATATCGGCATCAAGGATATCGCCAAAAGCGAGGATCGCAATGTCGAGGCGGGGGCGAAATACCTCCGCCATCTGATGGACGTCTACATCGACGAGCCAGCCGTAACGCCGCGCGATCGTCAGCTCATGGCGTTCGCCGCCTACAATGCCGGACCGGGGAACCTGCGGAAGTTCAGGAAGAAGGCGAGTGACCTCGGGCTCAGCCCCGATATCTGGTTCGGCAACGTCGAGAATGGTGCCGCCGCGATCGTCGGGCGCGAAACCGTGCAATACGTCAGCAACATCTTCAAATACTACATCGCCTACAGCCTCCTGGAGCAGCAAATCGCCACGCATAGAAGTTCGGCCGAAACAGCGGTTCCTCCCAAAAACTAGCGGCGGCGATAGCTTGCAGATTCCTATGCCGCGCGCCCCGATCCCTCGGGAATGCGCAGCAAGGCATTGTAATTTACGCCGGATTTAACCGTAACGTACTTGCGCAAATGCTCATTGAGATAGTGCATGCAGAGCTCGACCGTCGACAACTGGATGCAGCGCGCGAATGAAATTCGAAACTCGGCACTGGGCGTGGCTTTTGTCGATCCTATGCCTTTCGGCAGCGCAATCCTTAGCGCAAAGCCCGACTGCCGACGTCAATCGCGTTTTGGCGGTCTACGACAACAGGAACACAGCGGCGGCCGTGAAGGACTCACAGGCTCAAAGCGATGTGACGCCGCCATGGAAAAGGTACCGCACAGAGATCCTGACCATGCTCGCGGTCGTTCTGCTGCAGAGTGCAACCGTCATAGCGCTCTTCGTTCAACGGCGACGCAAGATCCGGCTTCAGGCAGAGCTCAATCTCGAACGGCTCGAACTTGCCTATCTCTCGAGAACGTCCCAGCTCGGAGAGCTTTCCGGGGCATTGGCGCACGAACTCAACCAGCCGCTGACGTCAATCCTGGCGAATGCGGAGTCGGGAGTGCGGCTACTCGACAACGATCCTATCGACGTGAATGAGCTTCGCGACATCTTGGGGGACATCGTGCTCGACAACAAGAGGGCCGCCACCGTGATCACGCAGTTGCGGCGCCTGATGATCAGGGGGGAGACCAGCCTTGAGCCAATGGATTTCAATCATGCGGTAACGACAACGCTGGCTCTGGCTCGCAGCGAGCTCCTTGCGCGGCAGACACGTGTCGATGTCGTCCTCGACATGCCCGATGTCCCCATCCGCGGCAATCTCCCGCAGTTGCAGCAAGTGATCCTCAATCTGCTGCTGAACGCCTCCGATGCCATGGCGCACCTGCCGCCTTCGCAGCGCGAGATTGTCATTCGGACACGAAAGCGCGAACGTGGCGTGAGCGAGCTCACGGTGACCGACCGGGGAGTGGGGATTGCACCCCAACGCCGCTCGGAGGTGTTCAAGCCATTTGTGAGCACCAAGAAGACGAGCCTTGGGCTCGGATTGGCTATCAGCAGGTCGATCGCGCAGGCCCATGGTGGGACCCTGCGTTTCGATGAGAGCTTCGACGAGGGCGCGCGCGCGATATTCATTCTGCCCGCCCGCACAGGGGATGCATGATGAGCGACTCGACAGCAATTGTTCATTTAATCGACGACGACGCCGCGATACTGAAGGCGCTGAAACGGCTTCTGATCACTGTTGGCCATCGCGTCGAGGCGCATCAAAGCGCCGAATCCTTCCTGGAAAGGCATGATCGGAACGCACCCGGCTGCGCGATCGTCGACCTTGGCCTGCCGGGTATGAACGGACTGGACGTCCAGGATATCCTTGCGGCAGAACATGCGCAGTGCCCCGTCATATTCCTGACGGGACAGGCAGATGTCCCAGCCACGGTTCGCGCCATGAAAGCCGGAGCTGTCGATTTTCTGACCAAGCCCGTCGATGCCGACAGTCTTCTTGCCGCGGTTTCCAAGGCACTCGAAATCGATGCGCAGGCCCGCCAGGCAAATGCGCGGCGCTACACAGCCGAACGGCGATTGGCTTCGCTGACGCCTCGTGAGCGCGAAGTGTTCCGCTGTGTGGTGGCCGGGCGCCTGAACAAGCAGATCGCCGCCGAGCTAGGGACGGTAGAAAAGACCGTGAAAGTGCATCGCGCGCGAATGATGGAGAAGATGGGGGTCCGCACTGTCGCCGATCTCGTTCGTCTCGGCTCGCTGGCGGGAGCTTGAACCCGGTATTGGACCCAAGGCCAATTACCGGTGGGGCGTGCTTGCTGTAGAAGTGGCGATATGAAGAGCCCGAACCTCAGAGTCGCTATTGTCGATGACGATGAGACCGTCCGTCGCGCGTTGCGCCGGTTGATCGCATCGCTGGCCTATATCCCGGTCGAATTTGCGTCCGGCGAAGCATTTCTGGCCGAGCTCGCCAGGTCAACATTCAGCTGCGCCCTGATCGACCTGCACATGCCGGATCTCAATGGGATCGACGTCGTCGTCAGAATGCGGCGAGATGGCCTGGATGTTCCCGCGATTGTCATTACCGGGGGCGATGAGCCCAAGATGCGCGAGCGCTGCCTGAAGGCAGGAGCGGCGGCGTATCTGATCAAGCCGGTCGAGCGGGAGACGGTTTTTGCGACAATACAGTCCCTGTCGGCGTGAGGCTTGCCGACGCCGGCGTGCTTTAAGTCCGTGCCCTGCCAACGATTGCCCAGGTATCTGCCGGCTGCTTGCCAAGAAACTGAATTCTTGAGCGATTCTCCCCGCTTGCACCGTCGATGCCGCTCCGCTCAGCGGGCAGATTTGAACTTAGAGCTTGGTTTCGGGATTCTATGCCGATCACAGACAGTCTCCGGCGACACTATACTTGAGAGGATGGCGCATGGCTTCTGTTGCCACCTTTGAGCCTGTCGAGTGTCACGTAAGGGGAGAGTGATGAAGAAGTTGCTGCTATTTTCGTTGGCTGGTCTGGCGCTGGCAAGTTGCACGCCGACTCAGCAGGGCGCCGGCATCGGCGCTGCAACCGGTGCCGTCGTCGGTGGCGCGGTAACCGGCGATGTCCGCGGTGCGGCTGTCGGTGCGGCGATCGGTGGCGTTTCGGGCGCTGTCATCGGCAACGTGGCCGGACGACCTGGGCAATGCTACTATCAGGATCGCTATGGCCGGCGCTATGTTGCAGCTTGCCCACGCTGACGGGTGACCGCGACGCAACCGTGGTCGCGGCATACATGCCAACGGCTGCTCACGCGGATCGCGTGCTGCGGATTCCTCTGCGCAGGCAAGTCCCGCTTTCTGCCACGATCAGCCGTGCAGGCACTTTCAGATTTCAAACATCCATTGATGAGAGCCGCGGATCGGAAATTGGGGTTAAGCCGATCCGGCACTCTCGACTTTAAAGCAAACGAGCCAGCCTGACCCCAATTCCAGCGCCCTTCGGGACGCGACCCTTTGGCTCAACGGAGGCACGATATGGCCACTGCCAATGCCGCATCAAAGACCACGATGCAGAGATTTCTCGACGGCGTCGAGAAAGTGGGAAACATGGTTCCCCACCCTGTGGTCATCTTCCTGATTCTGATCGGCATCGTTATCGTCCTCTCGGCGGTGCTCGGCGCTTTTGGAGCAGCCGTGAGCTATGAGCGTATCAATCCCGATACACATGAGATCGAGCAGGCGTCGACGGCCATCCGCAGCCTGTTGAACGTCGAAGGCATTCGCTTCCTGTACTCCTCGCTCATTCCCAACTTCATGAGCTTCACCGCCGTAGGGCTGATGATCGCCGCGATGATCGGTGCGGGCGTTGCGGAGGAATCCGGCCTGGTCACGGCGCTGATCCGCAAGCTCGTCATTGTCTCGCCGAGCTGGGCGCTGACCTACATCCTGGCCTTTGTCGGCATCCTTGCAAGTATTGCGGCAGACGCGGGTTATCTGGTTCTGATCCCGCTTGCCGGCGTCGCCTACCTGGCTGTCGGGCGGCATCCGCTAGCAGGCCTCGCGCTAGGCTTCGCTGCCGTGGCGGGTGCCTTCACCGTCAACATGCTCATCAAACCACTCGACGCCGTGCTCGTCGAATTCACCAACGATGCGGCGCATCTCGTCGATCCCGGCCGATCGATCGGCCTGGCGTCCAACGTCTGGTTCTCCATAGCATCGGTTCTGTTCCTGACAGTCGTGGTTGCCTTGATCACCGATCGGATCATTGCGCCGCGACTTGGGACGTACAATCCGGAAAACGCCGAAGGCGGCGTTCAGAGTCAGGGCGCGACGCTCTCCGAACAGGAATCGCGCGGCTTGCGGTTTGCGCTCTACGGGCTCATCGGCCTGCTGGTCGTCTTCCTCCTCCTGACGCTTCCAAGCGGCGCGCCGCTGCGCAACCCCGATACCGGTGAACTGATCGGCAACTCGCCCTTCATGAATGGTCTGATCGCGCTCATCATGCTGATCTTCCTGGTGACCGGGTGGACATACGGCATAGGCGCCGGTACGCTGAAGACGCTTGCTGAAGTGATCGCCGCGATCGAAAAGTCGATCAAGAACATGGGCGGCACCATCTTCCTGTTCTTCGTGCTCAGCCAGTTCGTCGCCTATTTCACCTACACCAATATCGGCACCGTCATGGCGCTCAGCCTTTCGGGCGTCCTTCAGGCCGCCAACATCGGCGCACTTCCGCTGTTGATCGGCTTCATCGTGGTGGTTGCGATCATCGACCTGCTGCTGACTGGTGCGATTGCGAAATGGGCGATTTTCGCTCCCGTCTTCGTACCGCTCCTGATGAAGCTCGGTGTCGAGCCCGAAGCCGTGTTGGCCGCCTATCGCGTCGGGGACTCGCCGATGAACGCGATCACGCCACTCAACGCCTATTTCGCGCTCGTGGTCGGCTTCGCCCAGAAGTACGACAAGAATGCAGGCGTCGGCACGATCGTCTCCCTGATGCTGCCTTATGTCGTGCTGATGTTCGTGCTGTGGACAGGCCTCTTTGCAGTCTGGAAGGCACTGGGTCTGCCGTGGGGCCTGTGAAGGTCGACGCGCAAGCCCGAACGAAACAACGTGCAAACAATCGGATGGATATCATGAGCAACACCTCTATTCCTCTCGACGTCGCCGCGGCGGAAGAACATCTGATGCGGTTCCTCTCCGTGGAAGGCGTCACCGGACAGGAGAAGAACATCGGCCTTGCGGTTTGCGACGCCCTGAAGAAAATCGGCGTGCCGGAGTCTGCCATTCGCTTCGATGACGTCAACAAGCGCATTCCGCTGCCGACCGAAACGGGCAATCTGATCGTGGATATTCCGGGAACACGGCCGGGGCCGAGGCTGCTCTTTTCCACGCACCTGGACACGGTGCCGCTCTGCGCGGGGGCCAAGCCGCGGCGCGAGGGCGACCGTATCGTTTCCGACGGCACCACCGCGCTTGGCGGCGACGCCCGCACTGGCGTCGCGCTCCTTGTCGTGGTCGCCGAGACGCTGATCAAGCACAAGCTGCCGCATCCACCGATCACTCTGCTGTTTACGGTTCGCGAGGAGAGCGGGCTGCATGGCGCGCGCGAACTCAATCCGGCGGATCTGGGCGGCGCGGTCATGTGTATCAATGTCGACGGCCAGAGCGCCGCGGACCTGATCATAGGTGCGGTGGGACAGGAAAACTGGGAGGTCGAAATCACCGGTCGGGCGTCGCATGCCGGCGTCGCACCCGAGAAGGGCATTTCGGCGACCATGGTTGGTGCGATGGCTCTTGCCGAAGCACGGAAAGCCGGCTGGTTCGGCAAGATCGTCAAACCGGACGGCCGGGGCACGAGCAATATCGGCATTTTCGGCGGCAAGGACAACAAGCCCGCAGGCGACGCCACCAATGTCGTCACCGACTACGCCTACCTCAAGGGCGAGGCGCGGAGCCCAGAGGCGGCCTTCGCGACGAAGATCGCCAATGGTTACAAGGAAGCCTTCGCCAAGGCGCAGAGCGAGGTGACGACTGACGACGGCGACAAGGCCGAGGTAAAATTCAGTCATGTCGCGTCCTATCCGCCGTTCGAACTCAGCAAGGACACTCCGGTCGTGAAGCGTGCCACCAAGGCGCTGGGGATCCTCGGAATCGAGCCGGTCTACGTCTTCTCCAATGGCGGACTGGACGCCAATTGGCTCGACAAGCACGGCGTGCCCACCGTCACCATCGGTGCCGGCCAGGCTGAAATCCATACGATCAAGGAATATGTGAACCTCAAGGAATACGAAAAAGGCTGCCGCATCGGCCTGCTGATGGCGACACTCGATGACTAGCCCCTCCAGGGATCGCCTGCCCGGAAGCCCGCGGCGGTCGATCCCCGGCGTGCCTGCAGTCATGAGGCCTCACACCTCCCCCTGTGAATCCAATGCAGTGCGGGCAGCCTGAAGCTGCGTGGTGGGGACGCGGCTGAACGATTTGGACGGCCTGAGCGAGGCCAAATGAGGAGCGGAGCGATTGAGTCCCATAGCATACACGGCCACCATCATCGCCGTCGCCGTCGTCCTGTTCGTGTGGAACAAGTTACCTGTCGTCTTTGTCGCCATGCTCACCGCATTGGCGTTGTGGGGGAGCGGCGTGCTGACGATCGGTCAGGCGCTTGGCGGCTTCGGCGATCCGGCTGTCATCTTCATTGCTTCGCTGTTTGTCGTCAGCTCCGGGCTTGAGGTCACCGGCGTCACCGCCTGGGCCGGCCAGCTTCTGATCCGCGGCGCGGGCGAAGAGAGCCGCACACGCCTTCTGGTCCTGACCATGGGGCTGGTCGCGCTGCTCACCGCACTGATCAGCGTCAATGGCGCGGTAGCCGCGCTCCTGCCGGTCGTGGTGGTCATTGCCGTCCGCCTCCGGCGGAACTCGTCGCAGCTCCTCATGCCGCTGGTCTTTGCCGCACATGCCGGTTCGATGCTCGCGCTGACGGGAACCCCGGTGAACGTGCTGGTTTCGGAAGCCGGGGCGGAAGCCGGCGTGGGCGGTTTCGGTTTCTTCGAATTCGCACTTGTCGGCGTGCCTCTTCTGGCCGGGTCCATGGTGATCATCGTGCTCTTCGGAAAGCAGCTTCTGCCTGAACGCAACGGCGCGACCATGCCTGCCGATTTCAGCCACCACGCCAAGACGCTGGTGGAGCAATACGGCCTTGCAAGCGGTATCTACCAGATGCGCGTCCGTGCAAGTTCGCCGTACGTGGGCGTGTCGCCGTCGGGAATCGACCTCTCCGCTCATCCGGGGCTGCAGCTTGTCGCCATGCAGGAGGGAGAAACGGCCGGACCGCTCCGCAGGCCCGCCGTTGCCGAGGGGGATCATCTGCTGGTGCGTGGCGACGCGGACACGGCTGCCGCATTTGCTGCCCAGATGCACCTGGCGTTCCGGGACGATAAGGCGGCCGGCCAGGGGCAGGACACGCTGTTCAATCGCAGCTCGGGCCTCGCCGAGGTGGTCATCCCGCCGAGGTCCGGTCTCATCGGAGAAAATGTCTTTCCGGGCATGGTCACCGAAAGCGGCGATCTGATCATTCTGGCAGTGCAGCGCGCGGGTGCCGAAATCGCCGCCGCCAACGCAACAAGGGACGCTGGCGGCATCGTCCTGCAGGCCGGCGACACGATGCTTCTGCAGGGAACCTGGAAAGCCCTCGACGTTCGCCTCGACGACCCAGACGTTCTCGTTGTCAATTCGCCCGAACTGGTCCGGCGGCAGGCCGTTCCGATGGGTCCGGGAGCGCGCCAGGCCATCGTCATCCTGATTGCGATGGTTCTTTTGCTCGCAACCGGCATCGTACCGCCCGCAGTGGCGGGCCTGCTTGCAGCAGGTGCGATCATCCTGTCGGGAATCATGAGCGTCGAGCAAGCGTACCGCGCCGTTGGGTGGACGACCGTGATCCTTGTCGGTGCGATGATGCCGCTTTCAACGGCGATGGTGGAGACCGGGGCTGCGAAGCTCATGGCCGACCATCTCGTCAATCTTGTCGGCGATGCTGGTCCTGTCGCACTGCTGGCCGGTCTCTTCATTCTGACGGCCATCATGGGCCAGCTCATCAGCAACACCGCAACCGCATTGATCGTTATCCCGATCGGGGTTGCCGCGGCGACAGCCATGGGCGTCTCTCCGCGTCCGGTGCTGATGAGCACGGCAGTGGCGGCGGCAGCGGCCTTCCTGACGCCGATAGCGACGCCGACCAACCTGATGGTGATGGGTCCCGGCGGATATGCTTTCAGCGACTATTGGAAGCTTGGGTTGCCGCTGCTGCTTTGGTTCTTCGTCGTCTCCGTGTTCCTCGTGCCCCTGATCTGGCGCTTCTGAAGCCGGGACAAGGCTGTCTGCGGACGCCCGAGCCGCAGACTATTTCGATTTCACCAACCCGGAGAAGCCGGCTACCGCCAGGAGGCTCAGGGCCCAGCCGATGATCGACTGGAAGAAGTAGTATCTCAGCGTGAATCTCCCCGTGGGCTTCATCGAGTCCGGTCTCCAGTAATCCTTCTGTCCGACCAGCAGTACCGGCAGGAGAACGTCGAGCGAATACATCAGGGGATTGAACTCGGGGTAGCTGGCAGCCTCCGGCTGGCTGCGGAAGCAGGAAAGCTGGTTCTGTCCGGCCTCGGCACGTCCCGCCAGGACCTGTCCGCTCGTCGGCATGTAGCGGCTTTCGGTCCGCTCGAGATCGCACATCGTCCATTCCGGCGAGCGCAGGACGACAGGACTGTTCGGCTTCATTGCGCCCTTGTGGTAGGCAACGGCAAATACGCCCGTGCCAATCGTCCAGAAGAGGATCAGCCAAACCAGCGCCAGAAGAGGTTGGCGTCCATAACGCAGGGTGATCGCAAGAATGGCATCCAGCGAAGCGAGTGCACCGCGCAATACGGGGTTCTTGGCACGCGCCCGGCGGGCTCGCCGCTGCAGGCGTTCCTTGGTAATCAGGACGGCGCGGGCGTCCTCGTCATGTCCCATCTCCCGCAACACCATCGAGAGATGCTCGTAGGGTTGCGGCCAGAAATCGGACTTCCAGCGCTCCGGGGTCTGTCGCGACAACCAGTCCAGCCTGCTTTCGGCATCGACGGGCCCACCGATGAAAGCGCCGTATTGGCAACGGTTCAGCAACAGATCGCCCTTCGGCGGCCAGCTTTCCTTCTCGTCATCGATCGCGCCGATGGTCGTGGCCGTCAGATCGAGCGTGCCGTCGACCGCTGCTCCCTGCCGCAGGAAGAATGCGCCGTCGATCGTGGCGCGGTTGAGCCTCAGCGCGTAGCCGCCCGGTTGCGAGAGCGTCGCCGAGGTGCAATCAATGTCTCCGCCGAAGCGGGCGCCATGGAAGCGGGCCTCGCCGATGATGGTGGCGCCACGCAGTGCCAGGTCGCCACCGGCCACGATGGCGTCGCCGTTGAAAGCGACCTCGCCCGGGCGCTCGATCCTTGCGCCGACCGCGTTGACGTCGCCGCTGAGGCGAACGGCGGAAAGATCGACTCCGCCACGCACGGTGGCGCCGCGCAGCAGCACACCGCCCCGTGTTTCCAATCCATCGGCATCGAGCGCAATTCCGCCGGGCGAGGTGATCGACACTCCGTCCGCCTCGATGCTGCCGCCGGTGCGCGCGCCGGCCAGCCGAATTTCGCCGGTTACGGTTGCGCCGCGAATGGAAAGGCAACCGCGTGCCTCGAGCCTGTCGGCCTGCAAGCCGGGTAAAACCGAGCCGTCCAGAAACAGATTGTCGATGATCGCGGAGCGCAGCACGGGCGACGCTTCGAAGTGGCAGTCCTTGAGGCCGATATCGCGCGGAATACGGCAACCCTCCAGATCGAGAATGCCGGTGATCCAGGCTCCGCTCAACCTTAGCCCCTTCTCGTGCGAGCGGTGGCCTTCGCTGCCGAGGATCAGCACACGCAGAAGCTCGGCGCGCACGATGCGCGCCGGGTCCGCCGTCTCCGGGCGCAAGCCGTCGCCCAATCTGTCGAAATCGCCCTGGCTCAGATAGGCGACAACCTTTGCCTCGGCCGCGCTGAGGGGGTGGAAGCTGGCGAGGCTGGCCGCGACCGGCTCAGAGGATCCCGTCCCAGGAGCCTTCTCATTCATAGGTCTGACATCCGCTTGCCTTCGCTTGCAGGTGGTGCCGGCCGGCAGGTTCCGCGGATCTCTGCGCGCTGCGGCAGACAATAGAGGCGCGTCTGCTCATGCCATCTCTCCCTTCGCCAAGGCGCTCATCGAAATCCTGCATGGAGGGTATCGTAAGTGATTGATTTCTCCGTTTTCAGTGCGGGTCAAGGGGCGCCGCCCGCCGCAGGGCATTCCGGTACCGAAAAGCGCGGCAACCCGCCGGCATATCGGACCATGAGCATAGTTTCTGGATTCAATGCCGATCACAGCCCGATACAGCCGATGCTAGTGTGACCGCACGATGCATCGAGTTCCATCCGCGCTACCATTCCATCATCCCCTGTCGAAAGCCTGCGCGATGCCAGAAGACCACGGAACGAAGCAACGACACGTATCGGGATTGCCGCAGGGCATGTTCGTTCTCTGGGGCCTGCTGTTCATCGTCTGGCTGGTGATCAACGCCTCCGTGGAACTGCCGATCGTCGCCACCGGCGCGCTCGTCTCCCTGGTCATGGCTGCTATATTCGCTCGTCGCGGGGACGTCTGGCGGATCGAAATCACGCCCCGCAAAGCCTACCATTTCCTGGCCTACACCTCTGTCTTCTTCGTCGAACTGGTGAAGGCGAACATCAACATGCTGCGCTACGTCTACGCGCCGCGCATCGATATCAGCCCAGGCATCGTCAAGGTCAACATGCCGCTGAAATCGCCGATCGGCCGGCTGGCGCTCGCCAATTCCATCGCGCTCACACCCGGGTCGCTGGTCATGGACCTCCGGGGCGACGCGCTGTTCATCCATTGGCTCGACGTCAGGACGACGGACACCGAGGAAGCGACCCGCATGATCGTTGGCCCCTTCGAGAGACACCTGGGGGCGGTTTTTGGCTGACATCATCCTGCAGATCGCCGTTGTCCTGATCTTTCTCAGCATCGTGTTCGGCGTGCTGCGGCTGGTCATCGGCAAGACTGCGATCGATCGGGTCGTGGCGATCGACATGCTGACTGTCGTGACGATCTCGCTGATTGCGCTCTACGCTCATATCTCCGGACGCTTCGTCTATCTCGACGTGGCGCTGGTCTATGGGCTTCTGAGCTTCCTGGCGGTTCTCGCCATCGCCCGTTTTCTGGAAAGGGGGCCGTAACCGTCATGCTCGAATTGCTGATCCTTCTGGTCTGCGGCAGCATCCTGGTGAGCGGCGTGCTGGCCGTGGTGCTCAGCAACCTCATGGCTGCGATGGTGAGCGCGGGGCTTGCGAGCCTGTTTGCGGCGGCCTCCTATGTTCTCCTGGCGGCACCGGATGTGGCCATGGCGGAGGCCGCGATCGGCTCCGGCCTGGCAACGCTGATTTTCCTCTATGCGATCCGCAAGACAAGAGGCGGAGGAAACGCAGATGAGTGAACTGATCGGCAGCATCGTCATCCTTGCCGGGGCGTTCTTCCTGTTTTCCGCGGGCGTCGGCCTGCTGCGGATGCCCGACGTTTTCACCCGCATTCAGGCGGGCACAAAAGCCTCCACCTTGGGCAATATCCTGGTGCTTGCAGGCCTCGGCATCTATCATCCCGACTGGTCGCTGAAGCTGCTCATCGTCGCATACTTCGTTCTGATGACAAATCCGCTGTCGTCGCATGCGCTGTCGCGGGCGGCACACGCGATCCGCACGCCGATGGCGAAAACGACCATTGTCGATGCGCTCAGGGATGAGAACAACGCCACCACCGAAGAGGGTTCCTCATGAAGCGGTTGTTCAGCCTGTTGGCGGTGGCGATGTTCGGCGTCATCTTCGCCGGACTTGTTTCCGGCTACAGCGAGCGCCAGGTGGTGTCGGCACTCGCAGTGCACTACCTGAGACAGGTCCCGGCGGATCTCGGCGCGCCGAATGTCGTCACCGGCATCCTGATCTCATTTCGCGGCTTCGACACACTGGGCGAGGTCGCTGTGCTGTTCATGGTGGCGGCGAGCGTCGGCGTGCTCCTTGCTAGCGGACCGGAGGAGAAGCCGCTTTCCCTGCCTGCATCAGGTCGAGGTCAGCAGGAGCCGAGCGAACTGGTGCGCAACGGCGCGGAGGTGGTGCTGCCACTCATCTTCCTGTTCGGCGCCTATGTGATCATGAACGGCCACCTTTCGGCAGGTGGGGGTTTCCAGGGCGGCGCGATTGTCGCCTCCGGTGTCATGCTGCTGATGCTTGCCTATCCCTCGGGGCAGATCGACCATGGTTTTCTCAGCATCACGGAATCGCTTGCCGGCGTTCTCTATGTTTCCCTTGGCATTCTGGGGCTGGTCTTCGCCGGCGGCTTTCTCGACAGCCACATCCTGCCGCGCGGCAATTTCGGGACGCTGCTCAGCGCCGGCGCCATCCCGCTGATATCGGCACTCCTCGGTATCAAGGTCGGTGCGGAGCTGAGCGTCATTATCGACCGGTTCCGCAGCTGAGCATAGGAGACGAGCCATGGGACTGCCGATTTCACAGATACTACTCACAACGGGATTTGTGCTCATTCTCATCGGCCTGTGGGGCATGCTGACGCATCGCAACATCCTGCGCATCATCATCGGGTTTTCGCTGATCGACACCGGCATGCACATCGTTCTGGTGGCGACGGGCTACATCACCGGCGGAACTGCGCCGATCATAGACGATGCACTCGGTGCCGCGGACGCCGCCACACGCGCAGTCGACCCCATTCCGGCAGCACTTGTCGTGACCGCCATCGTCATCGGCTTTTCGGTCACCGCAATCATGTTGTCCTTTGCGATCAGGCTGCATGCGACCCGAAAAACCCTTTCGATCGACGCACTGACGGAGTCGAAATGGTAGACAGCTTGCTCCAGCCGCTGAATATCTTTCTGCTCGGTCTCGGCGGCGGGTTTCTCATCCCCTTGCTCTATCGCATCGCCAAGCCGTTGCCTGCCGCCGGTTTCGTCGTCGCGCTGTCGGGGATGACAGCGATATCGGCGGCCTGCCTTTGGAAACTTCACCACGGCGGCTCGACCATCGAGGTGTTCACCGCCGGCAGCGTGCCGCCTTATTCAATCAACCTGCGCTTCGGCCTGTGGGAGGGCTTCTTCTCGCTCTGCGTCAACGTCATCGGGCTGTTTGGTGCATGGCATATTTGGGACCGGCTGCGCTCGAGCTACGCAGCCCTGCTGCTGTATCTGATCCTGATCATGGGCATCAACGGCATGGTCATGACGCGAGATCTGTTCAATCAGTTCGTGTTCCTCGAGATCGTGTCGATCGGCACCTACGGTCTCCTGGGCTTTGAACGCGCGCCTGCAGCGCTTGCCGCCGGCTTCAAATACATCGTGGCGACGGTGCTCGCCTCGTCCTTCTTCCTGCTCGGCGCCGGTCTTCTCTATCATGTGACCGGAACGCTCAACATCGACGACATGATCGCCAACCGGGCGCTGATCACCGGTCCGATCGGTGCAACGGCGCTTCTCCTGGTGCTGGCCTGCCTCGTGCTCGAACTGAAGCCATTTCCGGCAAACGGCTGGGGGCTCGACGTCTACGAGACCGCAAGCAGCGGGACCGCGGCGCTTGTTTCGGTCGGGGTGTCCGCGGGCGTGTTCTTCGCCCTTTTCAAACTGCTGCCGCTGTTCGAAGGCCACCTTGGCATGCTTGCGGTTTCCGGCGGCGTCACCTTTCTCTTCTCCAATCTGGTGGGCCTGAAGCAGACGAGCGTTCAACGGATGCTCGGCTATTCCTCGATAGCGCAGATGGGGCTGCTGATGCTTGCGCTTTCACTGTTGCACCAGCTTCAGGCAGAGGAGGCGCTGCCGCTGGTCGTCGGTGGCCTTTTCGTCAACCATCTCTTCGCCAAGGCGGGGTTGTTCTGGCTGGCGGGCATCGTGGAGCGCGCGGAAATCGACGGGTGGTCCGATATTTCAGGCAATCCGTTCCTGCTCGCCATCCTTGCCGTCTTTCTCGTGGCGATCGCCGGCCTGCCGCCATTTCCCGGGTTCTGGGCGAAATGGGAGCTGGTCATGCGGGCTGCCGCGGGCGGACAATATATCTGGATCGCCGTGATCCTGATCGGGTCACTGCTTGAGGCAGCCTACATGTTCCGCTGGTTCAAGCATGCGACGCGCCCGATGCCGGACGGACTTGCGATACGCCCGGCGCTCGTGAAGCTGGTACCCGTGCTGGCCTGCGCATTCCTGCTGTTTGCAGGCGGGTTCGTGGCGGCCAGTCTTGCCGGTGCAGCTTCGTCACTGCTTGTCGCCCCGCTTGTGGTCGGCGGCTGCCTCTGCCTTCTCGACGGGCTGCCGGGGCGGGTCAAATGCGTGCTGATGCTGACCGCGGTCGCGCTCGCCGGATCATGGATCACTCGCGATATCGAGGGGGTGCCGCGGCTGTTTGGGGTGCTGCTACTCGCCGGCGGGCTGGTCATCGCCTTCGCCGGCTTCTACCGCTCCGATGCGCGCCGCGGCTTCTACCCGATGATGGCGATCCTGCTTCTGTCGATCGCCAGTCTGCTGCGCGCCAGCACCAGCCTTGAATTCTTCTTCCACTGGGAGATCATAACCCTTTCGTCCTATTTCCTGATCGCGCAGCGGCGGGGAGCCCATCCCTACGTGTTGCAGTTCCTGCTGTTTTCGCTGGTATCGGCGTTTTCGCTGCTGGCGGGATTCGGTATCGCCGCAACAACAAACGGAAGCACGGTGCTTGCAGCATTTGCGACGGCGGGTCCCGATGCGGCCCCGGCGTTTGCATTCCTGGCGATCGGCTTCCTCATCAAGGCAGGCGCCGTCGGTGTTCATGTCTGGTTGCCGGGTGCCTATGCGGAGGCGGATGACGACCTGTCAGCGATGCTGTCCGCCGTCATCAGCAAGGTCGCAGTCTTCGGCCTGTTCATGGTCACCTATCTCGCCATACGCTCCGAAGTCGGGCTTGAGATGGCGCACGTGATGGGTTGGATCGGGCTGCTGACGACGATCGCGGGTGCCGTCATGGCGCTTCAACAGCGCGATATCAAGCGGATGCTCGGTTACTCGAGTATGAGCCAGATCGGATATATCATCACGGCGATCGCGCTGATGAGCCACCTTGGCTGGGTTACGGCCTTCTACCTCGTCGCCAACCACCTGATGGTGAAGGGCATTCTGTTCCTGGCTGCGGCCGGCATCATCCTGCGAACCGGTACCAGGCTTCTCGACCAGACGGGCGGTCTTGCCGGGAAGATGCCATTCACCTTAGCCACTGTCGTCGTGGCGCTGATTTCGATGTCCGGCCTGCCGCCGCTGGCCGGCTTTGGCGGCAAATGGCTGCTCCTCAGCGCGATGATGGACAGGGGATGGTACGGGCTTGCGATCCTTGCCGTCCTCGCCACCTTCATCGGTTTCCTCTACATGTTCCGGCTGGCTTACGCCGTCTTCCTGGGACCACGAAAGACGGCGCATCGGGAGGTTCGCGAGGCACCCTTGCCGTTGCTTCTGCCGCAGTTCGTTCTGGTTGCGGCCATTTTCGTGCTCTCCTTCTATCCCAAACTCCTGATGG
Source organism: Rhizobium sp. Root1203 (assembly GCF_001424945.1). GTDB lineage: Bacteria > Pseudomonadota > Alphaproteobacteria > Rhizobiales > Rhizobiaceae > Rhizobium. The sequence goes on along the minus strand of NZ_LMCW01000045.1, from coordinate 246,386 downwards.
ATCCTGTTTCCGCGGCGATCGACCCCTATTTCGCCTCGACCCTGGTTTGGGAGGGGATGTCGCTGGAGACCATCTACGGCTACTGGAACCCCGTGCCCGTCATGGCGGCTACGGTGGCGGCGGCGGTCTTCCTGCTCGGGTTGTTCCTGGTGATCTACCGGAGGAGACCCGGCCGTTCCGTTCCGACCGGTGCTGCACACTTCTACAGGTTTTATCGCGCTGCCTTTGCGCCGCTCGTTACGCCGGTCGCCAACTGGTTCTGGGACGGCTTGTGCGATCTGACCGTCGACGCAGGCGGATTGGTGCGAAGGATCTACACCGGCAACGGTCAGACATATGCGTTGCATATGCTGTACTACGTGATCGTCTTGTATGTGCTCAGCATGCTTGGTTTCGCTGCAGGCTGACGCAAACATCTGCCGCGACGGATAGCGAGGAGCGGCAGCGCGCCTATTGTCCGGCGACCGCTTGCGCCATCCCGCCCAGGATGCGCGCCGGCAGGAAGATGATCAGCGAAGCCGCTCCCTCGATCGCCGACGCGCCGTCGGCAAGCATGGTCTGGCCGGCAGGCGGCCGATCGTCCCTGAGGACGCTGCGCATGAGTGCGTCATTGTTGACCACCTCTATCAGCGTCTTCGAACTGGCAAAGACGTTGTGCCGTCCGCCGTCGACGTCCGAGACATCAACGACCGCAATGTCCTTTGCCTGCAGCATGGCGATGTCGGAACCGCTGCCGACACGCGGATGGCCACCGGCAATGAACCGCGAAATGCCGAGGGCGCGATCCCGCCGCGAAACGACGATCGTAAAGGGTCGCGGAATATCGCCGATGTCGTCCATCTGGCTCTGGAACACGTCGACGTCGATGTCGGGTGCGGCGAGCACAACGCCACCGAGGCGGTCGAAGGTGCTCCGGCGGCCACTGATGGCCAGATCCCGCAATGCCTCGGTCAACACATAGGCACCCATCGAATGACCGACGATCACGACTTTCCGGGCATTGGTCTGCGCCGCGATTTCGATCGTCTCGGCAAGTCCCCGCCGGCCGACGAGGGCGCTGTCGCGGTCGAAGACGTAGAGCGGGACAGCGCCGCCGGACGGCCAGGCGTAATGAAGAGCCACGGCCTTGATGTTGTAGTCGTGGATGATCTGGGCGTTGCGGAAAATGCTGTCGGCGAAGTTGTTGTTGTATCCGTGGACGAAAATGAAGATTTCGCGGTCCTCGGGCGCGCGCTGCGCCAGCGCCACGTTCAGCTGCCTGACGAACTCCTGCCGCTGGGCGATCGGCTGATACGTCCGTGCGGTGAAATGCCTGCTCGCATCGGGGACGCGGCCGGTTTTCTCGACGTTCCCCAGACTATGATTCTGGGGGATCCCAATGTCGAATTTTGCAAAATTCAGCGTTTTTGACCGCTCCGCAGAATAGGGCAGTGACAGGTTGTCGGAGCGAGCGCGCGTGGTTGCGACATAGATCGGAACGATTGCCGCAGGCTCGCCTTGCGTCGATGTCGCGCCAAGACCGAGAACGGCACGCGGCCCGCCACAGCCGATCAGACCCAGCAGCATGATCAGGATAACGCACAATCGCTTTGGGAACATGTCTCGGCTCAAGATCCTGGCACGCTCTTCAAATCCATGAACGGCAAAGCGCCTCGCAAGACAATCGGTTGGACGTTTGTCGACAGTTCTAGGCTATCCGTGGCCCGGGCGAAAGATGAATTCCGTGTATGCGAGCGGGAGAGAATATCTTGTGTGGTTGACTCCAGCACAGCCCTTGAGCTGGCCTGAAATCGACTACGAAAATCTGGACGGTAGGCCTGATTGCGGGATTCTATGCTGATCACTTCGCGTCTTGAACAGCACTATAGTTCTGAACGGAGCACCGCGCCTTCGGGTGTCCGAGACAATGCGTAAGCTGATCCGGGCGTTTAAGGGAGCATCACCACTTGGGTTCCTACTCAGGACTTCTATCGTTCGCGCTCACCACCATGACAGACGGGATGATGATTGACGGGCGCTTCCCGTGGCTGCCCGGCGCGCTCCTTGCTTGCCTCTTGCCGGCTGGAATGCGGATTGCACGAATGAGGGACGCTGACCTCGTCCCAGCGTGGTCAGCGTCGTTCACGCGACCAGACGCGAGCCCGGCGCCGGGCCGGCCATCGCATGACAATGCCATTGATAATAGTCGTTTTTTGCTTTCATTCATGCGTGGCTTGGATTTGTCGCGCCGGTAAGCTTCGGGGAAATCGCAGATGAAAAAACGCCTTGCCGTACCCAGATCCAGTGCAACATTCGGCTTGTCGGCCGCAGTTCTGACTGTCTTTTTCCTGGCCGGTTGCCAGGAAGAGAACGACGCAGGGGATCGTCCGCCGAGACCGGTCAGGACGGTTGCCGTCTCCTTCAATCCCGAGGATACCTATGGATCGCTGGTCGGCGAGATAAGGCCGCGCACCGAGACAAGTTTCAGCTTCCGCCAGGGCGGCGAAATCCGGGAACGAGACGTCGACGTCGGCGATCTTGTCGAGGTGGGAGCGGTTCTCGCCCGTCTCGACACCGAGGATGCCCAGGATGCGCTTCGCAAGGCCGAGGCAAACCTGTTTTCGGCACAGGCTCAGTCACAGAATGCCGAAACCGAGCGCGCGCGGCAGCAGCAGCTTTATCCGCGCACCTCGACCCGACAGGCATTCGAATCGGCGATGGCACTCGCAGACATGGCAAAGGCCGGCGTCGATGCTGCGCAAGCAGGGCTTCGGATCGCCCAGACCAATGTCGACAACCGGGTTTTGAAAGCGAACGCCGCCGGTGTCGTAACGGCAATCGGCGGTGAGGTCGGGCAGGTCGTCGGTGGCGGCCAGATGGTCGTCCGCGTCGCCCAGCTCGGAACACGTGACGCCGTCTTCCAGGTGCCGGAAGCCACCATCCAGACAACCGGCGGCAATGCGCGCGTCGACGTGCAGCTGCTGAGCAACCCCAACGCAAAGGCGACGGGAACAGTTCGCGAGATCTCGCCGACGGCCGATCCCATCACCCGCAATTTCACGGTGCGCGTCGGACTGGACAGCGCGCCCGACGATTTCCGCTTCGGCAGCGCCGTGCGCGGCACGATCCGTCTCTCGGGCGAGCCGGCAGCGCGGCTGCCGATCGGGGCGTTGTTCAACCTGGACAACAAGAGCGCCGTATGGGTCGTCGATGCGGCCAGCAAAACCACCAAGCTGGTGCCGGTCGAGGTTCATCGCTTCGATACCAAGGATTTCCTTGTTACCAAAGGTCTGGCGAGCGGCGACAATGTCGTCGTCGCCGGCGTTCAGCAGCTTCGTCCGGGCATGCCAGTCCGCCTGCTTGAAGGAAGCGCCGAATGAACGAGGGCTTCAACCTTTCGGGATGGGCGATCAAGCGCCAGAGCCTTATCATCTTCCTGGTGCTTCTCAGCGCCATCGCCGGCATTCTTGCCTATATCAACCTCGGCCGCGACGAAGATCCGGAGTTCACCTTCAAGACGATGATCGTTTCGGCCGGATGGCCGGGCGGCACGATCGAGCAGACCGTCGACCAGATTACCGACCGGCTCGAGCGGACTCTTGAAGAGGTGCCGCATCTCGACAACCTGCGAAGCGTGACGACGGCCGGACAGTCGATCGTCTATGTCACCCTGGACGATGCGACGCCGCCGGACCAGGTGGGCGAATCCTGGTATCAGGCTCGCAAGAAGGTCGGCGACATGCAGGCGACGTTGCCCGCTGGCGTGCGCGGGCCATTCTTCAACGACGATTTCGGCGACACGTTCGGGATCATCTATGGCTTTACCTCGGAAGGCTTCAGCGATCGCGAAGTGCGTGATTGGGCCTATGAAGCGCGAACCCGACTGCTGAAACTCGACAACATCGGCAAGGTTCAGCTGATCGGTACGCAGGACGAGACGATCTACATCGAGTTCTCGACCGAGCGCCTGGCAAGCCTCGGCCTCAGCGCCGCAACGGTGATCGGCACGATACAGGCGCAGAACGCCGTCATGCCCGCCGGCCTTATTACGTCCGAGCAGGATCGGACCGTCCTGCAGGTCTCCGGCAGTCTCACCGACGAGAACGCCATCCGCCAGTTGAACGTCCCGACCTCGTCCGGCTTCGTGCGGCTCGGCGATATCGCCAGCGTCGTGCGCGGCACCGTCGACCCACCCCAGCCGCGATTCCGCATCAAGGGCAAGCCGGCGATCGGTATCGCCATTTCCATGGCGTCGGGCGGCGACATCCTCCAACTCGGACAAAACATCGATGCGACGATGCAAAGGCTGGAGGACGACCTGCCGATCGGCATCAGCATGACGCATGTGGCCAGCCAGCCGGCGGTCGTGAAGACCGCGATCCGCAGTTTCACCACATCGCTGGGGCAGGCCGTCGTCATCGTTCTCGGCGTCAGCTTTCTGGCGCTCGGGTTGCGCGCCGGCCTTGCCGTCGCCGTTTCCATCCCGCTTGTCCTGGCGCTGACTTTCCTGTTCATGGACATCACCGGGATTGCGTTGCAGCGTGTCTCGCTCGGCGCCTTGATCATTGCGCTGACCTTGATGATCGACGACACGATGGTGACCGTCGAGACGATGATGGCGAAGCTCGAGCAAGGCTATGAGCGCGTCCAGGCGGCATCGCATGCCTACACCTCGACGGCCTTTCCCATGCTTGCCGGGACGCTGGTGACGATCGCAGGCTTCATCCCTGTCGGTTTTGCGAGCAGTTCTTCGGGCGAGTATGCGCGCTCGCTGTTTCTGGTGATCGGTTTCGCGCTGATCGTATCCTGGCTGGTTGCCGTGCTGCTGACGCCGATCATCGGTCTCGCCGTCCTCAAATCGAGCCCGGCGACGGGTGCTAAGCCGGATAGTGCGCTGATCCGAGGCTTCAAGAATTTGCTGTATGCCTGCATGCGCATGCGCCTCGTGGTGGTCCTTGCCACCGTCGCATTGTTTGCACTGGCGCTTGTCGGATCGTCGCTGATGAAGCGGCAGTTCTTCCCCCCGTCCGACCGCCCGGAACTCATCTTGCAGCTGACCTTGCCGCAGGGTGCATCGCAGGCCGCCACCGGCGTGTACGTGACGAAGGCGGAAGAGGTGCTCGCGGCCGATGAGGATGTGGCCGACTGGAGTTTCTATGTCGGCTCCGATCCGGTTCGCTTCTACCTGTCGATGGACCTTCAGGCTCCGGCGCCTTCTCGCGCCCAGGCCGTGGTGATCGCCAAGAGCGTCGGTGCGCGTGAAGCGCTGCAGGCGCGCCTGCAGCAGGCGCTCGACGAAAAAATGCCCGAGATCGTCGTGCGCGTCTCGCCGCTCGAAATGGGACCGCCGGTCGGCTGGCCTATACAGTACCGCGTCAGCGGGCGGGATATCGCCGGCGTCCGCGACGTTGCCTGGCAGGTGGCCGATGCCATCAACAAGGTCCCCGGCGTCGTCCAGCCCAACCTGGATTGGAACGAACCGGTCCGCAAAGTTGTCATCAATGTCGACCAGGATCGCGCCCGACTGGTGGGGCTCAACTCTTCGGTGATCGCTCAGACGCTGTTTGCGACGGCGTCCGGCCTGCCGATCACGCAGGTCAAGGACTCGATCTACCTCATCAACGTCGTAGCCCGCGCAACGGCAGAGGAGCGCGTCGATATCGGTACCCTGCGTTCGCTGCAGATCCCGGTCGGACCCAATCACACAGTGCCCCTCTCCAGCATCGCCGCGATCGAGTACCAGACGACCCAGCCCGTCATCTGGCGGCACGACGGCTCCACGACCATCACCGTTCAGGCGGACACGGCCGAAGGCGTGATGGCTGCCAGCGTGGTGGAGGCGGCGGCCGGCAAGATCGACGAGCTGCGGCGAACCCATCCGAACTACCAGATCGAAGTCGGCGGTGCGGTGGAAGGGGCCGAGGAGGGGCTTGCCTCGGTCGTCGAGATGCTGCCGGTGATGGGGATCATCATCCTGATCGTTCTGATGTTCCAATTGCAGAGCGTCCAGCGCCTGCTGCTCGTCATCAGCGTGGTGCCGCTGGGGTTGATCGGCGTCGTGCTGATCATGCTGATCACCAATACGCCGGTCGGCTTCATCGCAGTTCTCGGGATGATCGCCCTTATCGGTATGATCACGCGAAACTCCGTGGTGCTGATCGACCAGATCGATATCGCGATCGAGGAGAAAGGGCGAACGTGGCAGAGCGTCATCGACGTGACGGCCCAGCGGCTTCGGCCTGTGTTCCTCACCGCCGGATCGACAGTGCTCGGCATGCTGCCGATCATCCGCGATCCCTTCTGGTCGCCGCTTGCCTTTACCGTCATTGGCGGCCTGGTGGTGGCGGCGGCGCTGACGCTGATCTTTCTGCCTGTACTCTACGTCCTGTGGTTCCGTATTCCGGCTGCGGCCGAGCGGACCGAGGTCGAGGCAGGTGAGCCGGAGCCGGTTGCCGCCGGTGGCTAAGAACGTCGCGCGACCGCGGTGACGGAAGCGATTGAGGGATCGCTCCGCGGGCTACGGCAGATCACGATCTGTCAGGCGCGCGGGGTTTTTTCTTATCCGCAGGGGCGTCAAGACGTCCGCACGGCAGTGAGAGGGATCGCCTATGCGGGGGCGAGATTGTGGAAGAAAGAGACGCAATGCACAGCCGCGGGATTCCCTGCTAATTTCTTCGGTGCATTGATGGCTATGATTTAGCGTCTACGCAATTGCGCGTGCGAGCTTTGTTCACGGGAGTAGCCATGTCTGATTTGATTGCGATTGTCTATCCTACGGAAGCCAAAGCCGAGGAGGTGCGTCAGCGTCTGTTCGAACTGCAGAAGGAGTACCTGATCAAAGTCGGAGATGCAGTCATTGCCACCAAGACCGAGGCCGGCAAAGTCAAACTCAATCAGTTGGTCAATACCACTGCAGCGGGTGCCGCGTCGGGTAGTTTCTGGGGCCTGCTGATTGGCGTTCTGTTTCTCAATCCGCTGATCGGCGTGGCCGTGGGCGCGGCTTCGGGCGCGATCGGTGGCGCCTTGACCGACGTCGGCATCAACGACGCCTTCATGAAGGATCTTGCCGGCAATCTTCAGCCGGGCAACGGAGCGTTGTTCGTTCTGGTGCAGGAGATGACCGCCGACAAGGTGCTGAAGGAAATCTCGTCTTACGGCGGTGTGGTTCTCAAGACTTCCCTCGACGAGACGAAGGAACAGGTCCTGCGCGACGCGCTGCAGAAGGCAACTGCAGCGGGGTAGACACAGCCATCGACCACATCAAGCGACCGCGCGGGATCGGGCCGGCTTCTGGCCGTCCCGCGTGAAATCAGGAGATCGACGCACAGGCAGGTCGCGCCTATGCGGCGACAGACGGCCGGCTCCCTGTGGAGCGAGCGAGACCGAAGAGTGTTCGAGGGGCATGCATGGCGGGGATGGGTGACAGTCGAATGATCGGGTCGGTAGCGACCGGTATCCTCGTGCTGGCGCTGCTCTATGTGGCGCAATCCATTTTCGCTCCATTGATCTTTTCCCTGTTCGTCATCGCACTGGTCTGGCCCTGTCAGGCGGCCTTGCAGCGCTGGATGCCGAAGCTCCTCGCATTGCTCATCACGCTTGTCGTGACCATGGTCGTCATCGTCGCGATAGGTTCCTCCGTGGCGTGGGGATTCGGAAAACTCGCCCAATGGTTGTTTCTCAATGCCGACCGGTTCCAGGCGATCTATGTCAACTGGACAGACTGGCTGGAGGGTCAGGGTGTGGCGGTCGCCGGTCCTTTGGCGGACCGCTTCGATGTGACCTGGCTGGTGCGTTTCGTGCAGGGAATGGCCGGGCGCCTCAATAGCTTCGCCGGTTTCACCTTGCTGGTATTCATCTTCATCATGCTCGGCCTGCTGGAGGTCGAGGATTTCAACGCGCGTCTCCTGATGCCCGCGGCCCAGCCTTACGGCGAGCGTATCCTGGCTGCCAATCGCGTGATCGGCGCCAAGCTTCGCCGCTTCATGATCGTGCGAACGTTCGCCAGCATCCTTACGGGGCTCGTGGTGTGGCTCTTCGCGCTCGGCGCCGGACTGGAGCTTGCGGCGGCGTGGGGCGCGATCGCCTTTGCCCTGAACTACATCCCGTTTCTGGGGCCGTTTGTCGCCACGGCGCTTCCGACCATGTTCGCCATCGCCCAATTCGATTCCTGGCAGACGGCGATCATCATCTTCACCAGCCTGAACGTCATCCAGTTCATCATCGGCAGCTATCTGGAGCCGCGGTTGACGGGAGCTTCCCTGGCGATATCGCCCTTTGCCGTTATTTTTGCAGTGTTTTTCTGGAGTTTCATGTGGGGCGTTTCAGGAGCATTCATCGGCGTTCCGATGCTGATCGCATTCATCGTCTATTGCGCCGGCACACCGTCCGGAAAGTGGGTCGCCACCCTGTTGTCGGGCGGCTCGAGGATCGAGACAGAGGGCGGGCCATGACCCGGATTGCGGTATCCGATCGATCCGGCACCAAGGGGCGGCGTTGCAGCGCGCGCCAATCGCTTCTTGCATTAGCGAACTCTTTGCGCACCTGAAGTTGAGAATAATTGCGAAAGGGGTTAGGTTTCAGCCGGGTAACCAAACGACTTTTCGGGGAGGCAAGTCGCAACACATACACAGACGATGGTTAGGCTGCCCAGCGGTGTCGTCCGTCGAGGGTGAAAGACTGTACTCTCGCGGTCGTCGGCAAACATATCACTAGCATCATTCAGAGATCACCCGGCCTTCCGTTGTTGGCCCGTTAGGAGAAGTACGAATGCAATGCGTGTCTTTTTCCATTCTCGCAATTACCGCTTGCGCAGCGACGGGGGTGGTTCCCGCCGCAGCGCTCGCAAAGATCGATATTTCGGCGAGTGCCCAACTGAAGCGGCGGAGGAGCCGCGCACGCTCAGGCGGCGGTGCCATTTCGTCAACGAAGAACATATCGGCAAGCAACTATGGATCGGGTGGTGAAATCGCTCGACTGGAGGCAGGACGATGACAACCGAAGAAGCTTTAGCGCACGCCACGCTTCTCGAGGGGCGGGCGAACGACGAGCGGTTCGCGATCTTGGATGACGAAACGGTTGATGCGATCATTGTGGGGGAGAGAGAGAAGGAGAAGGCGTCGCCCTTGCCGTTCTTCGAGTTTTCGACCGCGGGACTGGAGCGATGCGAACAGTTCGCTGCGTGGCAAGACAGCTTCGCGCCGATGCTTGAACTGGTCGATATCGACCCGACAACAACCGAGTTCAGCGGTCGCCAGACGCTCTGGGACCTTGGCAGTCTTGTTCTGGCCCACATCCGTACCGACAGCCTGGCTTTTTCCAGTTTGCCCGGACATGTAAGGCGCGATCCGGTCGATCACTGGGCAGTCACGCTCCTCAAATCCGGATCCATCCATACCGAGACGGCACGACATGCGTTCACCACCCATCCGGGCGACGTGCAGATCCATTCGCTCGGGCGGACCTTCGATGGTGCGGTTTCCAAGACAAGCGACATGCTGATGCTGTTCGTGCCACGGGATTTTTCGTTGGAAACGGCGGCGACTCTGGGGGCAGCAGAATTCTCTACCCTTGGTACGGGCATGGGACGATTGTTCTCGGACTATTTGATCGACGTCGCCAATCGACTGCCGTTGCTGACTCCGACGGATCTGCCCGGGCTCGCAGCAGCAACACGGGCCATGATTCTCGCCTGCGTGTCTCCTTCTCCCGATCATCTGGAGGCTGCGGAAGGCCCGATTGCCACGGTTCTTCTCGAAAGGGCGCGGCAACTGGTGCAAAGCAGGCTTCTCGATCCGAAACTCGGATCCGACATGGTCCGGCGCGAGCTCGGCATCTCTCGGACGCGGCTTTACAATCTGTTCGAGCCCTTTGGCGGGGTGATGCACTATATTCAGCACCGCCGGCTCCTCAGTGCCTATTCCGCTCTGACGGATCCGAACGACCGGCGTCTCATATTCCAGATCGCCGAAGAACGCGGGTTCAGCGACGGCGCGGAGTTCAGCCGCGCATTCAAACGCGCGTTCGGCGACAGCCCGAGCGATATCAGGAAACGAGGCGGAGGCGGGGTGCCAAATCGGGCAAGCATGGAGGATTGCCGGTCTCAAGAGCGGCTTGGCGTTCTTCTGCGCAGGCTGCAGGGATAGTCCAGCGCCGGCTGCGGTGGGGAAATTGGGCGCCCGGCGGCGCCGAGGCTAAACAGCGATATCGCATATGGGCACGGATGGTTTAAGACTGCGGCAATGAGCGATGGGTTTCTGATCACTGGTCCGGAGGACGCCTCCGTCACACTTCTGCTGGCACACGGTGCCGGCGGTGCGATGGATTCACAATCCATGACGGCGGCCACTGACGCGCTGACGGCGACCGGTCTTCGAGTGGCGCGTTTCGAGTTCGGATACATGGCCGAACGCCGACGCTCCGGTCGCCGACCGCCGGCGCCGSGAGCCGACACCCTGATCGAAGAATACCGGGCCGCAGTAAGCGCGCTTGCGTCAAGCGGGCCATTAATCATCGGCGGTAAGTCGATGGGCGGTCGGGTCGGCAGCATGGTGGCCGACGATCTCTATCGGCGCGGCGAGATCGAGGGGTTGCTTTGCCTTGGCTACCCGTTTCATCCCGTCGGCAAGCCGGAGCAGTTGCGCACGGCGCATCTGCGCGATCTGTCAACGTCCACACTCATCTGCCAGGGAACGCGCGATCCGTTCGGGACGAGAGACGAGGTCGCCGGCTACCATCTTTCGGCGGCGATTTCCATTCTCTGGCTGGAGGACGGTGACCACGACCTCAAGCCTCGCAAGGCGGTTTCGGGCATTTCCGCCGCCGATCACCTGACAACGATGGCGATGGCCGTGAAGACCTGGAGCGAAGGCTTAATACAGGCTTAGAAACGGCGCCGGTCGTTCCCTGCTTGACTATTAGAAACCGTTTATGCATCCTTGCGTTGAAGTATCTGCATGCGATCCGATCAGTGCCTTTTAGTGGGGAAACATTGTGAGATACTGCACAGGTTCAGGCTTTCTCGTCGCCTTTCTTTCTTCAGTTCTGTTGTTCGCCTTGCCGGCCAAAGCCGAGGATCTTCGGATCGCAATGCCGAACTGGCCTTCGGGACAGGCGACCGCCAACATCCTGAAAATCGCTATTGCCAAGGAGTTCGGTGTATCCGCCGAGGTGCAGGAATTGGGTGCGCTCAATGCCTTTGTCGGCCTGGAGGGCGGCACCGTCGATATTCACCCGGAAGTATGGCGGCCGAATCTCGACGATGTCATCAAGAAGTTCGTTACCGACAAGGGCGTGGTTGTTCTCAGCCCACGCGGCGTGCCGGCCTGGCAGGGCATCTGCGCGACACCGGCGGCGGCCGAAAAGGGCCTGAAGACGATTGCCGATCTCAGCGATCCCGAAAAGACCAAGGTTCTCGACACGGATGGCGACGGCAAGGGCGAGATGTGGATTGGTGCGCCAACCTGGTCGTCGACCGGCATCGAGCGGGTGCGTGCAAACACTTACGGCTATGCAAAGAACCTGACGCTCGTCGAGGCCGAGGAGGAAGTGGCCATGGCCGGGCTCGATGCGGCGGTGGCTACCAACCAGCCGATGGTCTTTGCCTGCTACGCGCCGCATTTCATCTTCGATCTTCATAAGATCGTGCGCATCACCGAGCCGGCACATGACGCCAGCAAGTGGAAGCTCGTCGGCGCGTCCGATCCGCTTTGGATCAGCAAATCCAGTGCCTCGACGGCCTGGGACGCCGCGCACTTCCACATCGCCTATGCAGCGGCATTCGGCAAAAAGCATCCCGATATAGCTGCATTCCTGGAGCGAGTGGACTTCTCGCCCGAGGAGGTGACGGCAATGAGCTATGCGCTTGAAGTGGAACGGCAACCGGCAGCCGACTACGCAAAGAAATGGGTCGAGGACCATACTGCACGAATCGACGGGTGGGCAAAGCGATGACGGCAGGGTTCGAACGTTCAGCCAAGGCTCGTCCGGCCGGTGCGCGGCGCCTCGGGCTCGTCCTCCTTGCGGCCGTCGCCTGCTGCGTCGGCCCTTTGGCCGCGCTGGCGCAAACGCAGATCTACGATGCGAAGACGCGCACATGGGTGGACTACGACAAGAAGAAGGCGCGGCAGTACTACGCCCGCAACAATCAGCCGCCGGAAGCGTTCCGCCGGCAGATCGTCACATTCCGAACGGCAGAGCCGCCCGGCACGATCATCATCGACGGCAACCAGCATTTTCTCTATCTCGTCCAACCCGGCGGGCAGGCGATCCGCTATGGCATCGGTGTCGGGCGCGATGGCTTCGGCTGGGCCGGTATCGTGCGGGTCGGGCGCACAGCGGAATGGCCGATATGGACGCCTCCTGCCGAGATGGTGGCGCGCGATCCCAACGCCGCGAAATGGGCGGCCGGCATGCCCGGCGGGCCTGAAAACCCGCTCGGCGCCAGGGCGCTCTATCTCTATGACGGCGGTCAGGACACGATCTACCGGATTCACGGCACTGCTGAGCCGTGGACCATTGGCCTTGACGTGTCGTCCGGCTGCATCCGCATGAACAACGACGACATCGTCGATTTGCACTCTCGCATCCAGGTCGGCGCCAAGGTGATCGTGCTGATGCAGGGTGCAGCGCTCTACAAGGGCATTTAAAGGCAGATGCCGGCGCAAGCCGGAGGGGGATCAACAACGTCCGGAGGGTGGGACACGTGTCGAAAAGCGATGTGAAGCGGAAGTCGGGCGGCTGGCCTGTGCTTGTTGTGGCGGGCGTTTCGCTGCTTGGCGCCTGTACGACGGCGCCACCGCCACCGCCACCGGAATCCATGGCGCGCACGACGCTTCAAACGGCACCAGCCGACCTGCAGTTGCTGTGTGCGAACTCGGCCGCCGGCGTTGCGGGCGCGAACGCAAAGGTCCTGCCCACAGGTTCACGATTGATGCCGGACGGCACCTTTGCAGTGGATCTCGATGCGACCGGCCGCAAGTTTTCCTGCATCGTCGACAACAACGGCACAGTCCGTTCGGTGACGCCCGTAACGTGAACCGCGTAGACTGGCCTGCTTACGGATACTGGGCACCGTTGGTCGTCGTATAGATCGAATAGACCGATTGAGATGCGGTGATGAACAGACGGTTCTTCTTCGGTCCGCCGAAGGTAAGGTTGGAGACCGTCTGCGGAACCTTGATCTTGCCGAGCAGCGTGCCGTCGGGTGCGAAGCAATGCACGCCGTCGGCCGCGCTGCTCCACAGATTGCCGTCGACATCGAAGCGAAAACCGTCCGGAACGCCGTTTTCGATCGAGCAGAAATAACGGCTGTTCGTCAGCGTGCGCCCGTCGATGACGTCGAAGACGCGGATGTGGCGCGGCACCTCGTGACCCGATGAGCCGGAGTCGGCGATGTAGAGCTGCTTCTCATCAGGCGAGAAGGCCAGGCCATTCGGCTGAATGAAGTCGGTTGCGACAGCATCGATCTCGCCTGTCGCTGCATCGATGCGGTAGACGTTGCGGGTTTCCTGCTCTGGCACGGCCTTATGTCCCTCGTAGTCCGACATGATGCCGTAGCTGGGGTCGGTGAACCAGATCGAGCCGTCGGATCTGACGACGACGTCGTTCGGCGAGTTCAGGCGCTTGCCCGCAAAGCAGTCGGCCAGCACGGTGATCCGGCCATCTGGCTCGGTGCGGGTCACCCGGCGGCCGCCATGTTCGCAGGAGACGAGCCGGCCTTGGCGGTCGCGGGTATTGCCGTTGGCATAGTTCGACGCAGAGCGGAACACCGAGGCACCGCCATCCGGCACCCAGCGCATGATCCGCTCGTTGGGAATGTCGCTCCAGAGGAGGCAGTTCAGATCCGAAAACCAAACGGGGCCTTCTGCCCAGCGGCAGCCGGAATAGAGCTCCTCAAGCCTGGCGCTGCCGGCGATCAGGCTGCGGAAACGGTCGTCACGGATATCGTAAGGCGCATCTTGCGGCACAGATTGGCTCCTCCCAAATCGTTTTGACGTCCTTCGTAAATGCAAACCGTAGAGTGTGCCAGAGCCCGCCGCGGCAAAAGCCGACGGGCTCAGGCGATTTCAAAGGGGTGCGGTGGGGTGGGGCGATCCGTCGTATCCACCCCAGACTGACTGGTCGAAGCAGATCATGGATCCTGTCATCAGGCCGGATTCGGCAGACGACAGATAGGCGCAGGCACGAGCCACTTCTTCCGGATCGACGAGGCGGCCGAAAGGCTGGCCGGCCGCCGCCTTTTCCAGCCAATCGGCAGCAGCGCCGTGATGCTCGCGCTGGATCCTGTCCTCGCCCTCCGAGGCCATCCAGCCGATATTGAGGCCGTTGACACGGATTCGGTTGCGCAGCAGCGCGTACGCGGTGTTCTTCGTCAGTGTTTCGATGGCACCCTTTGAAGCGCAATAGGCGGCGATGAAGGGTTGGCCCGCCTTGGCGGACATCGAACCGATGTTGACGATCGTGCCCTCGATCTTTTCGCGGCGCATGATCTTGATCGTCTCCTGCATGAGGAAGAAAGGCGCGCGGACGTTGATCGCAAACATGGAGTCGAAGAGTTCGGGGCTGGTGTCGAGGATCGTGCCGCGATCGGTGATCGCTGCGGCATTGACGAGAGCGTCGACGCGACCGAACGCTTCGTCGCAGGCGCGCACGACATGGCAGGCATCTTCGACCTTGCCGAGATCGGCCTTGACGTAAACGACCTTTGCACCCGTCGTGGACGAGATCTCCGCTGCCTTGGCCCCGCCCTTTTGCTCGTTGCGGCCGCAGATGACGATGCCCGCGGCACCACGCTCGGCAAACAACCGCGCGATCGTGGCGCCGAGTCCCTGCGTGCCGCCGGTCACGATCGCAATCTTGCCGTCAAGACGGCTGTGGTCTGTGGTCATGATTTTCCTCCTCCGATGTGTCCTATGGTGATGTGCGAACGGCCCCTCACTCGCGAGCGGCCTTTTTTAGTCGTGACGTCAGTCATCCCGGCCGATTGTTGTGAGGCTGATGCCGCAATCTCCCGGGGTTCGTGGTTGGCAGGTGGGCCGATCTTCCTGCCTCCCTCAGAGGGAGGCGGCTAGCGCCCACGGTCAGCTGAGCTTCTTCTCTGCCTGCTCCGCCAAGGCGGCGGCAAAGGCGTCGTCGCTCCAGCCTTCTCCGAGCGCCTCGTGCATGAGTTGGGCTTGCGTCTTCGGCGCGAGGCCGCCGACCGGCGGGTCGCGGTCCAGGTTGGTGGGGAAGGAGTAGCCCTCGGCGCATGCGGCGACGGCGTTCGCGATTTCGGCCTGCGAGAGGTTGCCTTTCAGGCTCTTCAGCGCCGGAAACAACCTGGCGCTCATGCGTGTTCGGTTGACGGTTTCCATCGCGCGGCCGAATGCGGAGGAAACCTGCAGGAGATTGGCGACACGCTTGATGCCTGCCGACCGGTTGGTGCCCGCCGCATGGAAGAGAGCCGGGTTGAAGAAGACGACGTCGCCTTTCTCCAGCGGCAGCTGGATATGGTTCGTCTCGAAGTAGTCTCGGAATTCCTGACGCTTCAATGCGAGGTACCCCGGCACATAGGTCTGGCTGTTCGGCAAGAACAGCGTCGGGCCGCTTTCGAGCGGCATGTCGCAATGCGCAACCGCACCCTGCAGCGTCAGCACCGGCGAGAGCCTGTGGACATGCGCCGGGAACTGTTCGATCACCTCGGAAGACTGGAAGCCGAGATGATAGTCCCGGTGGGCCGACTGCGCTGCGCCGCCGGGATTGACCCGGTTGACCTGCGCCGTCATCTGATAGCTGGGGCCGAGCCACGCTTCGCTGGCAAGCGCGATGATGACATTGCCGTAGTATTCGGCGAAATTCGCGGGATCGGCAAGGCAGTGTTTTTCCAGCGAGTTCCAGATGCGGTCGTTCGCGCCGGGCTTGGCGAAGTGGTCGCCGCCCCCCGTTGCGGTGCGATGCTGCTCGGCGATAATCTCATTGAAAATCGCGCTGGCGCGGTCGATAACGGTGGTGTCCGGATAGGCACGCTTGAAGACCAGAACGCCGGGGCCGTCCGCGAAAGCTTCGCAGATTTCGGTCAGCACGGCGCGGCGACCCGCTGGGTTGGCGATTGCCGACTTCACTTTCCTGCTGTCGTAGATCAGTACGTTCTTCTCGACGGCGTCCGCGGTCGGATAGTCGGCAAGGTCCGTCGCCTTTTCGACGAGCGTACGAAACTCGTCGAGGTCGCAGACCCCTTCGGTGAGCCAGACGCGGTCGGCCCGCAGCTTCTGCAGATCGTCGGTTTTCATCAGGTGATCCTCCATTCCTACGAAGGCACTATACGCACGCGACCGAGGTGTTATAGATCAATAATCCATCAAAAAACCATCAGAGCAGGCAGCGATGGCGCATATTTTTCTCGTCAAGGATATAGCTTTTCAGGCGGGCTTGAGCACCGCGACGGTCGATCGCGTCCTGAACGGCCGTTCCGGTGTCAGACGGCAGACCGAAATGCGCGTTCGGGCAGCCATTGCGGAACTCGAAAAGCAGCAGACGGATGCCGCGACCAGCGGGCGAGTGTTCGCCATCGATATCGTCATGGAAACGCCAGAGCGTTTCAGCACCGCCGTGCGTGCCGCGTTCGAGGCGGAGGTCGCGACATTCCTGCCGACAATATTCCGGTGCCGTTTCCACTTTGCCGAGGTCATGAAGCCGGCAGAACTCGTTCAGCTTCTGGATCGCATCCGGCTTCGCGGAACGAACGGCATCGTACTCAAGGCGCCTGACGTGCCGGAGATTGCCGCTGCTGTCGCCCGCGCGGATCGGGCCGGCATACCCGTAGTGACGCTGGTGACCGATCTGCCGAACTCGGCGCGTGCCGCTTATGCGGGCGCCGACAACCGTGCGGCCGGAGAGACCGCCGCCTACCTGATCGGGGAGTGCATTTCAGGGATGCCGGGCAGGGTGCTGGTCACTCTATCGAGCGGCCGCTTCCGGGGCGAGGAGGAGCGCGAGATCGGCTTTCGCCGTATCATTCGGGAGCGCTATCACGAGATCGGCGTGACCGAGATCAGCGACGGGCATGGCACCGACGCGGCGACGGGTACCCTTGCGGCCCGAGCAATCGCCGCCGATGAAACGATCAACGCGGTCTATTCGATCGGCGGCGGAAACCGGGCGGTGCTTGCTGCATTCGAAGCGGCGGGGCGACCGATCCGCATTTTCGTCGCGCACGATCTCGACGCGGAAAATCGTGCGCTTCTTGCAGAGCGCAGGATCGGGTTCGTCCTGCACCACGACCTGCGATCAGACGCCCGTTCGGCTTTTCGTACAGTCATGAGCCGCGCCCTGCCTGGCCGGATCGCGCCGGCGTCCCTGTCTGCCGTGGAGATCATTACGCCCTACAACTTGCCATCCGCGGGCTGAAGGTTTGGCTTTCCCTTGCCGGCAAAATCGCGATAGAGATTTCTGACGAGCGAGGATATGCGGCATGGAATACAGCGATATCGGAACGGTTGCGGCATGGCTGACGGAACAGGGGCTCAAAGGTGCCTCCGAATCCGAACTGTTGACAGGTTTCTGCAACACCTGCCGCGAGTTCGGACTGCCGCTTGATCGCGGCATGGCGCTGATGGATACGCTTCATCCGGTGCACGAGGGCCGCGCATTCCGCTGGGATAGCCAGGAGGACATCGAGACCGAGTTCGAATACGGTCCGACCGGCGAAGGGAGCTCGCTCGAGAGCTGGCAGAAGTCAGCCTTCTATTACCTTTGGGCCGGTAACGACAACGAGGTTCGACGTCGGATCGGCTTCGGCGATCCGATCGATTTCGGGATGCTCGAAAAGATGCGGACCGATGGCCACACCGATTATATCGCAATGGTGCATCGCTTTGCCAAGGCGGGAACGATCGGGGAGATGGACTGCTTTTTCTCGCATTTCACGACACGCCATGCCGAGGGCTTTTCCGACCACGATCTCATCATCCTGCGCAAGCTCGTGCCGGTGTTGGCCCTTGCGATCAAATGCATCGCGCTCGGCCGAATCGCCCGAACCATCGCCGAAGTCTATCTCGGTGAGGACGCGGCGCGGCAGGTGCTGGAGGGCAAGATCACGCGCGGCAAATCCGAGCGGATTTCTGCCGTTCTGTGGTTCTCGGATCTGGTCAACTACACCAAGATTTCCGACAGCGCGCCGCCGGAAGAAATCCTGCCGATGCTCAACGCCTACAGCGATGTCGTGATTTCAGCGGTTCATGAGGCCGGCGGCAACGTGCTGAAACTGATCGGCGACGGGGTGCTGGCGATCTTCAAGGCGGACGAGCCTTCGGACGCGTGTTGCGCGGCGCTCAAGGGCGAGCGGCTTCTGCGCGAAAAACTCGTCACGTTGAATGACGAACGAGCCCTCGAGGAGCGGCCGACGACCGACGTCTATATCGGACTGCATATCGGCGATGTCTTCTACGGCAATATCGGCAGCCAGGAGCGACTCGATTTCACCGTCATCGGGCCTGCGGTCAACGAGGTCTCCCGCATTGCATCGCTTTGCCGGTCCGTCGATTTCAACGTGCTGATCTCTTCGGATTTCGCGGCCGCCATTCCGAAGCGGGAGCGCGGGGCATTGGCTTGCATCGGACGCTACGCGCTGCGCGGCGTGCAACGGCCGCAGGAGCTTTTCACGCTCGATACGGCGAGGATGGCGTGATCAGCGCAACAGCCCCTGGCCGCCATCGACCCATAGCGGCGTGCCGGTAATGTGGCGAGAGCGATCGCTGGCGAGAAAGAGGATCGCTTCGGCAACATCCTCGCTGTGCCCGGCCTCTCCTCCGCTGATCGGAATCTGACCCTCCGGCCACACGACCGGGATCTCCGTCTCTTCGCGGTGCCTGGAGGCGGTGTTGTCGCCGATGCTGGTGTCGATCGCGCCGGGGCAGACGGCATTGACCCGAATGCCGTATTTTCCGAGTTCGAGCGCGAGCTGCTGCACCATCGCGACCTGGCCGGCTTTCGTCGCGGTGTAGGCGGTGGCACCAGGCGAGGTGAAGGTACGGGTGCCGTTGATCGAGGAGACGACGATGATCGAGCCACCGCCACCCGCCTTCAGATGCGGAACCGTCAGGTGCAGGGTCATATATGTGCCGCGCAGATTGACGGCCATGGTCCTGTCCCACTCGTCCGGCGTCAGATCGTCAATCGGCGCCCACACACCGTTGATGCCGGCATTGGCGACGACGATATCGACGCCTCCGTATGTCTGGACCAGGGTATCGACGGCATGGCGCATTTGGGCTTCATCGCTGGTGTCAGCCGTCAGTTCGATCGCGTCTCCGCCTGCTGCCGCTATCTCATCGCAGGTCTGAACCACTTCGCTTTGGGTACGGCTGAGGACAGCGACCTTGGCGCCCTCGGCGGCAAGGGCAAATGCCGTCGCCTTGCCGATGCCTGATCCGGCGCCTGTCACCAGTGCAACTTTTCCCTTGAGGTCCATGATCTTTCCCCGCTGCGATTCTGCAGGGGCAATGCGGAAGCCTGTCGTTGGTTCCGACGAGCGGTGTCATCCCGTTGGGAAAACCGCTCTGCTCAAACAAAAAGGGCCGCTTTCGCAGCCCTTCTCCCATCGATGTCGATGATGTCCCTCACCACTCGGCAACGCTGCCGTCTTCGTGGCGCCAGATCGGGTTGCGCCAGCGGTGGCCCTCCTTGGCGCGTTCGATGACGTATGCCTCGTCCACCTCGACGCCGAGGCCGGGACCCTGCGGAATGCTGACAAAGCCGTCAGCATAGTGGAAGACTTCCTTGTTGGAGATGTAATCCAGGATGTCGTTGCCCTTGTTGTAGTGGATGCCCAAGCTCTGTTCCTGGATGAAGGCGTTGTAGCTGACGGCGTCAACCTGGAGGCATGCGGCAAGGGCGATGGGCCCGAGCGGGCAATGCGGCGCCAGCGCGACGTCGTAGGCCTCGGCCATCGTGGCGATCTTGCGGCACTCGGTAATGCCGCCGGCATGCGACAGGTCGGGCTGGAGGATATCGACATAGCCTTCGGAGAGAATGCGCTTGAAATCCCATCGCGAAAACAGCCGCTCGCCGAGCGCGATCGGCGTCGAGGAGTGGTTGGCGATCTCCTTCAGCGCTTCATAGTTTTCCGACAGGACCGGCTCCTCGATGAAGAGCAGCTTGTAGGGTTCGAGTTCCTTGGCGAGGACCTTGGCCATCGGCTTGTGAACGCGGCCGTGGAAATCGACGCCTATGCCGATGTAGGGGCCGATCGCATCACGGATGGTGGCGATGGTTTCGACGGCCTTTTCCACCTTTTCGTAGGTATCGACGATCTGCATCTCTTCGCAGCCGTTGAGCTTGATCGCCTTGAAGCCGCGGGCGACGACCTCCTTGGCATTGTTGGCGACGTCAGACGGACGGTCACCGCCGATCCAGGAATAAACCTTGATCTTGTCGCGGACCTGGCCGCCGAGGAGTGAGTGGACCGGCTGGCCGAGGGCCTTGCCCTTGATGTCCCACAGGGCCTGGTCGATACCCGAGATCGCGCTCATGTGGATCGCGCCGCCGCGATAGAAACCGCCGCGATACATGACGTTCCAGTGATCCTCGATGAGGAACGGATCCTTGCCGATCAGGTAGTCTTCCAGCTCGTGGACGGCGGCCTGGACGGTCAGCGCCCTGCCTTCAACAACGGGTTCGCCCCAGCCGACAATGCCCTCATCGGTCTCGATCTTCAGGAACAGCCAGCGCGGCGGGACGATATAGGTGGTCAGTTTCGTGATCTTCATGGGTGTTCCTCGTTTGCGTATCCGCGGCTCCGCCGCATTTGCCCGTGTTGTTCGGTTGTCCGGGCCGGCTTTCCGGCGGCCGTCAGGTTGGGCGCGGCGTCGAGAAGGCGTACAGCAGGCCTGCCGCGGACCAATCTCATCGATTCCAGCGCCTTAGACGACTCGCGAATGACGCCGGGATCGTTTTCGCCGGCGAGGGCCGACCCGGCCGGATAGCCTTCAGAGCTGATATCCCTGCCAATGGCGGCCGCGACGCAGCGGCGCACGCGGGGGCGGCGTTCGGCGATTGGCGTCGATTCGTCCATATCGTGCTCCCCGCGGTTTCTTCGGCGGCGGTTCAATACTTTAATCATCATACAATTGCAATCCCATAGTATGATGATTCGAGCGGGATGCGGATTTGGTCGAAGAGATTTTGCAAGATTGTCGCCTTCCGCCGTTAGAGGATTATATCCAGCGACGGAGGGGCACGTTGCGCCTCTTGACGAGCGGCGCGTCGTGCACACGGCGTTCATGGAAAACTCGATCCAACAGGAGGACGGAATGCAGATCAATCGTACTGGTTCGGCGCAGTGGTCAGGCGGTCTCAAGGATGGCAAGGGGCAGATCTCGACACAGAGCGGTGCGCTCAAATCATATCCCTATGGTTTTGCCAGCCGCTTCGAGGGTATCCCCGGCACCAATCCGGAAGAACTGATCGGAGCGGCGCATGCCGGCTGCTTCACGATGGCGCTGTCCCTGGTCCTTGAGGAAGCAGGGCTGAAGGCCACAAACATGGAGACGACGGCGAAGGTTACGCTGGAGAGCGTCGAGGCGGGCTTCGCCATCACGGCGATCCATCTTTCGCTGACTGCCAGCGTTCCCGGCACCGACGAGAGGAATTTTACCGAACTCGCCAACAAGGCCAAGGCCGGCTGCCCGGTTTCCAAGGCGCTTTCGGCTGTTCCTGTCACGCTCGACGTCAAGCTCGCCTGATCGACGGTCAATGACCCAATCGCGCGCCGCGGTCCGCTGGGCTGCGGCGCTTCATTTTGCCGGTATTTCAGATTTCTCTTTCCTTTGAGAGGATTGCACTGCAGCATCCGCATTGCAGGTCTGTATTTGGTCCTGTTCCCATCCCGTATTTTCATTGCCTGTTCTTTTGACCCGCCTTCATCGAGGGAGTTAAACCATGTCGGGGATAACAGCTCTTACCTTATTTCATGTCATCGTCAGTCTGATTGCCATCGTAGCGGGCGTCGCGCTCGCCTACGGCCTGGTCACCGGAAAGCGCTACGACCGGTGGACACTTCTGTTCATGCTGACCACCGCGGTCACCGTGCTTACGGGTTTCGTCTTTCCCTACAACGGGTTCACGCCGGGGATCGGAGTCGGTATCGTCTGCGTGCTGATCTTCGTGCCGACGGCGCTTGCCCGTTACCGGTTTGCGCTGGCCGGCATATGGCGACCGGTCTTCGTCGTCGGGGCGCTGGCCCTCTTCTATTTCAACTGTCTCGTGCTCGTCGTTCAGTCGTTCCAGAAAGTCCCAACGCTCAACGCACTGGCACCGACGGGCGGCGAGCCGATCGTCGGCATCGTCCAAGCCATCGTCGTCGTCGCCTTCCTCGCGATCGGATACCTCAGCCTTCGGCGTTTCAGGCCGACGGCAGTCCGCTATTGAGCGCTCTTGTCGCAGCGCTGCCGATTGACTTATGACGCTTGATGTTTTACGACTGACGAAATTCAAAAATCGTCAGTCGTAAGTCAGGTGTACGAAATCCATGAACGACATCGCGGAAAATCTCCTGGAAACAACGCGGCAAGAGAATGTGACACGCATTCTCGACGCTGCGGAACGGCTTTTCCGCCACTATGGCTATTCGAAGACCACCGTTGCAGACATCGCCCGCGATCTCGGCATGTCGCCGGCCAACGTCTATCGGTTCTTTGCCTCCAAGGTGGATATCCACCAGGCGATCTGTGGCCGGATGCTCGCTGCGAGCTATCAGCAGGCCTATGACATCTGCCACCTCCCTGTCAGTGCCTCCGAGCGTCTGGGCCGTTTCGTACGGGGGCAGTACCAGATGACGCTCGACACCATGCTCGACCAGGAAAAGGTACATGAGATGGTCATCGTTGCCATCGAGCGGGATTGGCATGTGATCGAAAAGCATGTCGACAGCATCCACGCGTTGATCGCCGATGTGATCCGCGAAGGGATCGCCGATGGCGAGTTTCTCGATCAGGACGCGGACGTGGCGTCGCGATGCTTCGGCGCCGCGACCATAAACCTCTGCCACCCGCAAATGGTGGCCCAATGCCTTGCCAAGACCAACCGCGCGACGGTGGACGAACTTGTCGACTTCGCGATCAGGGCACTGAAGAAATAGCGCGACGACAAAGCCGTCGCGCCTCTCAACATTAAAACGATTTCAGGAGCGCGAAAGATGATTTCGCTGAAGACAGTCAAGTTGCCGTCCATTGCCAGTCTTGCGCTTCTCGGCGCCGCAGCGCTTGCCGTATCGAGCTGCAGCGACGAGAAAAAAGCCGAGACGAAGGAGATCCTGCGGCCGGTGAAGGTGGTGGAGATCGCCAAGGCTGACGACACCCGTGCGCTCAATTATTCGGGGGCCGTCAAGGCGCGTGTCGAGATGAATCTCGGTTTCCGGGTCGCCGGCAAGATCACCGAGCGGCTCGTCAATATCGGCGATCGCGTCAAGCCGGGCGACGTGATCGCCCGCATCGATCCGACCGACTACCAACTGGCCGCCAAGACAGCCGCGGCCAATCTTACCGCCGCCGAGAAGGGCGTCGCTACCGCGGATCTCGCAAACAAGCGTGCCCAGCAGCTCTACGACAAGAGCGTCACCGCACGATCGCAGATGGAACAGGCATCGTTGGGCTACGATCAGGCCGTTTCAACGCGCGACGCGGCGGCATCCTCGCTCGACCAGGCCAGGAACCAGGTGAACTACGCAGAGCTCAAGTCCGATCATACCGGCATCGTTACTGCAATCAGCGCCGATGCCGGTACGGTCGTCGCGTCGGGTGCGCCTGTGGCCACCGTCGCGCTGGACGGCGAGAAGGAAGTGCAGATCGCTGTCCCGGAAAACGACATTGCCGAATTCAAGCCGGGCAAGACGGTCAAGGCCGGCTTCTGGTCCGACAACAAGC
Source organism: Rhizobium sp. Root1203 (assembly GCF_001424945.1). Lineage (GTDB taxonomy): Bacteria > Pseudomonadota > Alphaproteobacteria > Rhizobiales > Rhizobiaceae > Rhizobium. The sequence goes on along the minus strand of NZ_LMCW01000045.1, from coordinate 222,513 downwards.
TCGTACTCGACGGCAAGGTGCGGGAGGTTTCTGGCAGCGCAGATGCGCAGTCGCGGACGTTTGCAGTGCGCGTCAGCCTTCCGAACGATGACCGGGTTCTGCTCGGCATGACGGCGACGATCGAAGCCAATGTCGGCAATGCCAGCGCCTATGTCGCCGTTCCGCTCGCGGCGCTTGCCGAGACGGATGGCAAGACGATCGTGTGGGTCGTCGATCGAGATGCGGCGACAGTGCATGCGCGTGACGTCACAGTCGAAGACTTCACGGGCGATGGTGTCCACGTCTCCGACGGCCTCAAGAGCGGGGACCTCGTTGTCGCCGCCGGCACGCAGTTCATGACCGAAAATCTCAAGGTCAAGCTGCCGGGCCAGCAGTCGGCGTCTGTCGAAACCAGCGGCGTCGTTCGCTAACCGCGATCAGGAGTGGGAACGGGACCATGGACAATTCCACCGAAAAGCGACCCTTCAACCTGTCGCGCTGGGCCATTGGCCATCCAAGCATCGCGCGCTTCCTGTTCGGCCTGATCCTGATCACCGGCGTGCTCGGGCTGATGCGGATGGGCCAGAAGGAAGACCCCGATTTCACCTTCCGCGTCATGGTCGTGCAGGCCATCTGGCCGGGCTCTTCCATACAGGAGATGGAAGACCAGGTCGTCAACAAGATCGAACGCAAGCTGCAGGAAACGCCTCATATCGATTGGGTCAAATCCTACACGCGGGCCGGGAGTGCCATCATCACGCTGCAGGTGAAAGGCGATACGAATTCGGCCGACGTTGCGGATGCCTTCTATCAGGTGCGCAAGAAGGTCGGCGACATATCCAACGAGCTGCCGCAAGGTTTGCTCGGCCCCTACTTCAACGATGAATTCGGCGATACCTACATTACGCTGCATTCGATCAGCGGCGACGGCTACAGTTATCCGGAACTGAAGAAATTCGCCATTCAGGCACGTGACATGCTCCTGACGACGCCGGGCGTCGAAAAGGCCGTCATTCTCGGCGACCAGCCGGAGAAGCTCTACGTCGACGTTTCCTCGAAGGCGCTGGCGGAGCGTGGGCTCACCGTCGTCGACCTGCAGAATGCCATCAAGGGTCAGAACAATGTCGATTCCGCCGGCTCGGTCGAGACCGGCATGCGCTCGGTGCGGATCTCGGTCGAAGGCGACGTCACCAGGGCGAACGATATCCGAGAGTTGCGCCTACGGGCCGGCAACCAGGTTACGCGGCTCGGCGATATCGCCACCGTCTATTCCGGCCTCGAGGATCCATACCAGCGCAAGTATCGCTTCAACGGCCACGAAAGTGTCCAGGTCGGCGTCGTCATGGCCAAGGGCTTCAAGGTCACGGATGTCGGCAAGGAGGTCGAGGCAACCTACCAGCGTTTCGAGGAAGCGCTCCCCTATGGCGTTGCCGTCGACCAGATTTCCAACCAGCCCGACGTCGTGACCGACGCGGTCAGCGAATTCATGCATGCCCTCGGCGAAGCGCTGGTGATCGTGCTGATCGTGTCCTTCCTCTCGATCGGCTGGCGCTCGGGTCTGGTGATTGCAATCGCCATTCCGCTAGTATTGGCCGCCACGTTTGCGATCATGTACGAGCTGGGGATCGATCTGCAGCGCATTTCGCTCGGTGCGTTGATCATCGCACTCGGGCTACTCGTCGACGATGCAATGATCGTGGTCGAATTGATGGAGCGAAAGCTCGAGGAAGGCCTTGTGAAGATCGAGGCGGCGAGCTTCGCCTATTCCTCGACCGCCTTTCCCATGCTCACCGGCACTCTGATCACGACGGCCGGGTTTATCCCCGTCGGCTTTGCAGCGTCCACTGCCGGCGAATATGTACGCACGCTGTTCTACGTCGTCGGGATTGCGCTCGTCGTCTCCTGGTTCGTGGCGGTCTATTTCACGCCATGGCTCGGCTACATGATCCTGAAGCAGCGCCATCATGCCGGCGAACATCGTGACGCTTTCGATACCCGCTTCTACAGGCGGCTTCGGGCGACAGTCGGCTGGGCCGTGCGCCATCGGATCATTGTGGTTGCGATGACTTTGGTGACCTTCGTCACCAGTCTCTGGGCGTTCCAGTTCATTCCGCAGAACTTCTTCCCGCAATCCTCGCGTCCCGAGATCCTGGTCGATCTCTGGCTGCCCGAGGGCACCAGCATCGCGGAGGTCGAAACGCAGGCCAAGGCCCTCGAAGCCAAGATCATGGATGACACGGACAAGAAGTTCATCGCCACGTATATCGGCGAAGGCGCACCGCGCTTCTTCCTGCCGCTCGACCAGCAGCTTCGCAACCCGAACTACGCGCAGCTTCTCGTCATGGCAAACGATGAGCCGGCCCGCGAACGGCTGATCGTCAAGCTGCGCGCCATCCTGGCGGAAGATTTCCCCGACATCCGCGGCAAGGTCGACCGGCTGTTCCTCGGCCCGCCGACCGGGTGGCCGGTGCAGATGCGCGTCATGGGACCGGACCGCCAGGAGGTCCGCAAGATCGCCGACCAGGTGAAGGCGCAGTTCCACGCAAATCCGATGCTTGGCGCCATCCACGACGACTGGCTCGAGCCGGTCCCGGCGATGAAGCTGGTGATCGACCAGGACCGTGCCCGCGCGCTCGGCGTGACCTCGCAGCGAGTCCGCCAGATGCTGCAGACGGCAATGTCCGGCGCACCCCTCGACGACTTCCGTGATGGCGAAGAGACGGTGTCGATCGTCGCCCGCGAGCCGGACGGCAACCGCTCCCTGCTGTCGGCCGTAAACTCGGTCTACGTACCCACCGACTTCGGCGGCTTCGTGCCGGTCTCGCAGATCGCCAAGGTCGTGCCGGTGCTGGAGCAGGGTATCGAGTGGCGGCGCGACCGCCTGCCGACGATAACGGTGCGCGCGACGCTGCCGGATGAAGTGCAGCCGAACGACGTGGCGATGAAGATGTATGCCGACATGAAGCCGCTGCGCGACAGCCTGCCGGCCGGCTATAACATCGAGATCCAGGGCGGTGCAGAAGACGCAGCCGAAAGCCAGGCCTCGATCGCCGCCAAGGCGCCGATCATGCTCCTCGTGATCGTCCTGCTCCTGATGGTGCAGCTGCAGCACTTCGGCAAGGCGATGCTGGTTCTGGCCACGGGACCGCTGGGCATCATCGGCGCCGCCGCGGCGCTTTTGATCAGCGGCGCGCCGTTCGGCTTTGTGGCCATCCTTGGCGTCATCGCATTGCTCGGCATCATCATCCGCAACTCGATCATCCTCGTCGACCAGATCGATCAGGACATCAAGGCGGGGATGCATCGCCAGGAGGCGATCGTGGGGGCAGCCGTGCGGCGTTTCCGGCCGATCATGCTGACGGCCTTGACGGCTGTCCTGGCGCTGATCCCGATCTCGCGCGGCGTTTTCTGGGGGCCGCTCGCCTACGCCATGATGGGCGGCATCCTGGTCGCGACAGTGCTGACCATCCTTGTGCTGCCGGCCGCCTACGCGCTGTTCTTCGGCAAGGAGCCGAAGGAGGAGGAAGACGACACGAGCCTCCCCTCCAACAGCAACGACGAAGAGATCGATCGCCGACAGCCGCCCGTGATGGCTGCGGAGTAGCGTTTTTCATTCAGGAAGCCGGGAAGCTGTCGCAGCGATATGAAGGTGCGTCGAAGCAGTCAGCGTTTTGGCGAGCAGCCCCTCAACCGGCTGCCGCCACCGTCTCCCCGAGGGGAGATAGGGCTCGCGGTGGCGATCCCAGCGTCCCCTCTCCCCTCGGGGAGAGGGTAGGGTGAGAGGTGCCACAAGTCGTCCTACAAAGTGTATCTACCCGAGAGACGGTTTCATGCTGCGGGTTCGGCTTCTGCCTTCAGTCCCAGCAAGGCCGCGCCGATCAGGCCGGGCTCGACCCGGCATTGGCTGGGCACGACGAGCGGACGATCGAACTTGCGCAGGATGCGCTGCCGCACAGCCTTGTCGAGTTCCGCCAGCAATGGTTCCACGTTGGAAAGTCCGCCACCGACAGGGACGATGGTCGCACCGGTGATGTTGATGGTCAGTGCCAGAGGCGAGGCCACGAGATCGATAAAGACGTCGATCGTCCGTGTCGCCTTTTCCTCACCCCTTAGCCAGTCGTCGATGATCTCCTGGCTCGAGAGGTCGAGGTCATGGAGGGTCTTGTGCAGGCGTTCCAGACCACGGGCGCCGCCGACGGTGTCGACACAGCCTTTCTGGCCGCAACCGCAGGCGTAGTGGGGAATCTCTACCGGCGGGTTGCCGGCTCGCAAGGCAACGATCGGGCCGTGGCCCCATTCGCCGGCAAAGCCGCCGGCCTCGTTGATCAGGCGCCCGTTGACGATTACGCCGCCGCCGACGCCGGTGCCCAGGATCGCGCCGAGAACGATGCGATGTCCACGGCCGGCTCCGAGGCCTGCTTCCGCCATGGCGAAGCAATCCGCATCATTGGCGACCAGCACCGGCACGCCAAGCTCGGCCTCGATATCTGCAGCCAAATTTCGTCCATGGATGCAGGGAATGTTGGCGCAGGTCAGTTGCTGCGTGTCCGGATCGACCACGCCGGCGATCGAAAAGGCAAGGCGCACCGGCTGTTCGCCGGCCTTGGCGATGATGGTTCTCAGCGTATCGACGAAGGCGGTAAAATCGTCGGTGGGCGTGGGGTATCGGCCGAGCGGCGTGATGTCGGCTTCGGAACGGGCGATCCCACCCTTGATGGCCGAGCCGCCGATGTCGAAAGAGATGATCATTCGGATTCTGCTTGTTCGAAGAAGCTCTGCGTCTGCTCGCACCGTTCCGGACGATTTGCAAGCCAAAATCAACGCTCACGCGGGCAGGGTCATGCGCACCTCGAATCCCGATACCTCGCCGGCTGCGGGAGACAGCAACTCCAGCGTGCCACCCATCTGCGAGACGATTCGATCGGCAATCGCCAGGCCGAGGCCAGAGCCGGCGGCGTTTGTCTTGCCGCGGCGAAAGCGTTTCTTGAGCGTTGCCATGTCCGCCTCTTGCACCACAGGCCCGCCATTGACGACCCTGATGATCCCGTTGGGCTGCAGCGTGACGCTCACCGGCATTTCCGGGTCACCATGAATGAGCGCGTTCTCAACGAGGTTGCGGATAACGATGCCGAAGGCGTCCATGTCGGCGTTGCGGACCAGCGTTGCGTCGGGCTCCGCCGAATAAAGCAGCCGGCCACTCGACCGACTGTCGCGTTCGAAGTCGGCCACGATCATGTCGAGCACGGGGCGGAGATCGGTGGCGATTGCGCTGCCACCGATGCCGGCTTCGGCGCGCGACAATTGCAGCAGTTTCTCCGCGAGGCGTCCGAGATTGATGAGCGAGATTTCGACCTGGTGCGCCCGAACGCGCGCCGGTCCCGGCGGAAGCTCGTCTGCAAGGCGCTGTGTCTGTGCCAGTGCGCCGGCAATCGGCGTCCGGAGTTCATGGGCGCCGTTGGCGGTGAATTCGCGTTCGGCCTCCAACGCCTGCCGCAGCCGTCCGAGCAAGAGGTTCACGGAGCGGGCGATCGGTTTCAGCTCTTTCGGCAGGCTGCCGCCTTCGACCGCAGCCAGATTGCCGCCATCCTTGGTGGCGATATCCTGGCGAAGCGTATCCAGTGGCTTCAGCGCGCGGCCGACAATGAACCAGATCGCGAAGATGCTCGCGGGAATGAGCGCGATCAGTGGTATCAGTAAGGTGACAGCGCTTTCGCGAACGGCTTCGTGGCGGTTCTTGAAGCGATCGGCGACCTGAATGAAAAGCGCACCGTCGGTGGTTTTTTCGGTGTAGATGCGCGCCGTGTCCGTATCATGGAAGCCCGCGACGAGAGGCGCCTGGAACGGTTCGGCCGGTGCGTCGTTGGAGCGAAGGACGACCTTTCCGTTTGCGTCCCGCACCTGATAGGTCAGGTACTCACGGCTTGCGGCCGTGCTCAGCATGGCTATTCCATGCGGGTCCGTGGTCGTACGCTGATCCATGTCGTCGAGGATCAGCGCGAGCAGACGTTCGGTCGTCTCCTGCTGGGCGCTGTCGAAGATCTCGTCGAATTCGTGCTGCATCACACGGACGCTCATTCCGATGGCCAGCAGCCAGAAGAGGACCATAACCGTTGTCAACGCTAGAATAAGCGGGCGGGTGATGCTGCGTTCAGGTTTCATGTTCATCCAAGCGTGTAGCCAATGCCGCGTGCGGTCCGGATGCGATCCTTGCCGATTTTCTTGCGCAGCCGGCTGACGTAGACTTCAACCGTGTTGCTCTCGATCTCCGAACCGAATGCGTAAAGCGCTTCTTCGATGCGGTGTTTGGAAACGATGGCTCCGGGACGCGCCGTCAGCAGATCCAGCACTGCCCATTCGCGGCTGGTCAGGATGATCGGCACGCCCGCCACCGACATCCTGTGCTGCGGGCGGTCGATCTCGATATCGGTGATGCGAATGACCGGATGCGGATTGGCGTCGTAGCGGCGCGCGACGGCCATGATGCGCGCCTCCAGCTCGTCCAGATTGAAGGGCTTCACGAGATAGTCGTCGGCCCCGGCGTTAAGGCCTTCGATTCGGTCCGATATCTGGTCGCGCGCGGTGAGAATGATGACCGGGGTCCGCAGATCGCGGCTGCGAATGCTTCGGAGGAAATCGATGCCACTTCCATCCGGAAGCTGGAGATCGAGCAACATCAGGCCGTACTCGACAGGCCCCGCCGCTGCGTCGGCATCGGCAAGATTCGTGACCCAATCGACAGCGTGATTTGAGGCAGCGACGTGGTCGCGCACCGCCTCGCCAATCATCCTGTCGTCTTCAACCAGCAGAATTCGCACGGATTTTCCCTCTCCACCCCAGTTAGCTTGCAGTTCGGTATGCGGTCAAGCGACGCTTCGAAAGCGAAAGATGACGTTGAGATGGCACCCATCCGGATTCGCACAGCATCAAAATGGGTTGCACATTTTCGCGACGCACTCGACATTTGTCCGAATTTTGTTTTGATCTGGTTTAATACAGACTCAAGAGTGTTCTCCGGCAAGACGCCGGTCCAGGCCGCGCGGCAGATAGAGTTGATGGTAAAACGATCAGAGACACCCGGAAGGCTGGACGATGCGGCGCGCGCCGGCTGGCTGTATTATGTTGCCGGACGAACCCAGGATGAGATTGCTGCCGCGATGGGCATTTCGCGGCAGTCGGCACAGCGTCTGGTGTCGCTGGCCGTTGCAGAGCGGCTGATCAAGGTGCGCCTTGACCACCCGATCGCTGCGTGCCTGGAACTGGCGGATGCCGTTCGCAAGAAATACGATCTCAAGCATGTCGAGGTGGTGCCCAGTGATCCGGTTTCGGGTTCGACGACGGTCGGCATCGCCGAGTCGGCGGCGGCCGAGATCGAACGCTGGCTGAAAAAGCCAGATCCGATCGTGCTCGCGGTCGGAACGGGCCGTACGCTAAAAGCTGCCGTCGATCAGCTTCCGGCCATCGAATGTCCCAAGCATCGAATCGTGTCCCTGACCGGCAATATCGCGCCGGATGGCTCGGCAGCCTATTACAACGTGATCTTCAGCATGGCCGATGCGGTCAAGGCGCGGCATTTCCCAATGCCGCTGCCGGTCCTTGTTACCTCGGCGGAAGAGCGGGAAACGCTGCACGCGCAGCAATTGGTGCGGGCGACGCTGGAGATGAGTGCGCAGGCCGACGTTACCTTCGTCGGCATCGGCGAACTCGGCATCGACGGACCGCTCTGCGTCGACGGGTTCCTTGAGAAGGACGAGATGATGGAGCTGATGCGCAACGGCGCGGTCGGCGAGATTTGCGGTTGGATTTTCGACGCGGATGGCAAGCTTCTCGACAATCCCATCAATGAGCGTGTCGCCTCTGCGTCCATTCCCTCGCGCGATTCGTCGACGGTGATCGGTATCGGCAAGGGAAAGCGGAAATTCAGGGCGATCAAGGCTGCCGTTACCGGACATCAGATCAACGGTCTGATCACGGATGAAGAGGTTGCTGAGTATTTGCTCAAGCCGTGAGCAAAAATATTTTTTAGAAAAATCAAATAGATAACTCGTTCCTTCGCTGTTGCAGCAACGATTGGTGATTGACATTTTTTGCGTCGCGGTGAGTAATTGCCCATGAGCAAAGCGAATGCTCGCAATCATCTTCTGGGAGGAAGATATGACATTGAAAACTTTCCTGCTGGGCGCATGCTCGGCACTGGCGTTTGCTGGCATGGCTTCGGCTGAAACGCTGACGATCGCGACCGTGAACAACGGCGACATGATCCGGATGCAGAAGCTGACGGATGACTTCAAGAAAAAGAACCCCGACATCGACCTCGAGTGGGTAACGCTCGAAGAAAACGTCCTGCGTCAGAAGGTTACGACCGACATCGCGACCAAGGGCGGTCAGTACGACGTTCTGACGATCGGCACGTACGAAGTTCCGATCTGGGCCAAGCAGGGTTGGCTGCTTCCGCTCGACAACCTCGGCAAGGACTACGACGCCGACGACCTGCTGCCGGCGATCCGGAGCGGTCTTACCGCCGACGGCAAGCTCTATGCGGCTCCCTTCTACGGCGAAAGCTCGATGGTCATGTACCGCAAGGACCTGTTCGAGGCTGCCGGGCTGAAGATGCCCGACGCGCCGACCTGGGACTTCATCGCGGACGCCGCGAAGAAGATCACCGACAAGGACAAGGAAATCTACGGCATCTGCCTGCGCGGCAAGGCCGGCTGGGGCGAGAACATGGCCTTCCTGACGGCTATGTCGAACTCCTTCGGCGCACGCTGGTTCGATGAGCAGTGGAAGCCGCAGTTCGATCAGCCGGAGTGGAAAGACACGCTGGACTTCTACGTCAACCTGATGAAGGACGCCGGACCTCCGGGCGCTTCTTCGAACGGGTTCAACGAAAACCTGGCGCTCTTCCAGACCGGCAAGTGCGGCATGTGGATCGACGCAACGGTTGCTGCATCCTTCGTCTCCGATCCGAAGCAGTCGCAGGTTGCCGACAAGGTCGGCTTCGCACTGGCTCCGGACAAGGGGCTCGGCAAGCGCGGCAACTGGCTCTGGGCCTGGAACCTCGCCATTCCGGCAGGCTCGCAGAAGGTCGAAGCGGCAGAGAAGTTCGTCGCATGGGCAACGAGCAAGGACTACACCAACCTCGTCGCCGAAAAGGAAGGCTGGCTGAACGCACCTCCCGGTACACGCTCTTCGCTCTATGCGAACGCGGATTACCAGAAGGCAGCTCCTTTCGCGAAGATGACGCTCGACAGCATCAACGCGGCTGACCCGACGAAGCCGACCGTCAAGCCGGTCCCCTATGTCGGTGTCCAGTTCGTGGCGATCCCGGAATTCCAGGGCATCGGCACGGCCGTCGGCCAGCAGTTCTCCGCAGCTCTCGCCGGCCAGGTATCGGTCGACCAGGCTCTGCAGAGCGCCCAGCAGCTGACGACCCGCGAAATGACCAAGGCCGGTTACATCAAATAATAACCTCCTGAGAACGGTGGGATCGTTGACCTCCCGCCCCTCTAGGCCGCCGGATGCCCGAATTGCGTCGGCGGCCTTTTTTACCTAGCTGCCCTGCAGCCGTTCGCCCCTCCAGACATGATCGGTCGTCGCCATGGCAACGTTACATACCCGCTCCGCAGCCCGGCTGATGATAGCACCCTCCGTCGTGCTTCTCTTCCTGTGGATGATCGTCCCCCTTGCGATGACGATCTATTTTTCTCTTTTGAATTATAATCTGCTCAGCCCGGGAATGGAGAGTTTCGTCGGCTTTCTGAACTACAAGTACTTCCTGACCGATCCGGCCTTCTTCGCAGCGCTGCTCAACACGCTGCTGCTGGTGCTCGGCGTTCTTCTGATCACTGTCGTCGGCGGCATCCTCTTTGCACTGCTGCTCGACCAGGACATTTATGGTCAGGGGATCGTCCGCATTCTGGTGATCGCGCCCTTCTTCGTGATGCCGACGGTTGCGGCACTCGTGTGGAAGAACATGTTCATGAACCCCGTCAACGGGCTGTTCGCACATCTCGCCAAGGCCGTCGGCCTGCAGCCCTATGACTGGCTGGCGAATGCGCCGCTGTTTTCGATCATCCTGATCGTCGCCTGGCAGTGGTTGCCTTTTGCGACTCTCATCATGCTGACGGCGTTGCAGTCGCTCGACGAAGAGCAGAAGGAAGCCGCCGAAATGGACGGCGCGCGCGCGATCTCGAAGTTCATCTACATCATCCTGCCGCATATGGCCCGCGCCATCACGGTGGTGATCCTGATCCAGACGATCTTCCTGCTTTCCGTCTTTGCCGAAATCCTGGTCACCACCAATGGCGGCCCCGGCACGCAGAGCACGAACCTTACCTACCTCGTCTATGTGCAAGCGCTTCTGCAGTTCGATATCGGCGGCGCTTCGGCGGGCGGTATCGTTGCCGTCATCCTTGCCAACATCGTCGCGATCTTCCTTGTCCGCCTCGTCGGCAAGAATCTGGAGACTTGAGATGGCCAGAAAAGTCACCACTCAGCGCAAGGTCGTCATGACCGCGATCGCCTGGACGATCGGCATCCTGATCTTCTTCCCGATCCTCTGGACGTTCCTGACGAGCTTCAAGACGGAGGCCGATGCGATCGCCTCTCCGCCGCAATTCCTCTTCTTCCACTGGACCACGGAGAACTACGCCGAGGTGCAGTCCCGGTCGAACTATCTGAACCACTTCATGAACTCGGTGATCATCTCCTTCGGCTCGACGCTGATCGGGCTGATCATCGCGATCCCGGCCGCCTGGGCCATGGCGTTTTCGCCGACCAAGCGCACCAAGGATGTCCTGATGTGGATGCTGTCGACCAAGATGATGCCGCCGGTCGGCGCGCTGATCCCCATCTACCTGATGTTCCGGAACACAGGTCTGCTGGACAGCCGCCTCGGCCTGGTGATCATCCTGACGCTCATCAACCTGCCGATCATCGTGTGGATGCTCTACACCTACTTCAAGGAAATCCCCGGGGAGATTCTGGAGGCGGCGCGCATGGACGGCGCCTCGCTGGCCAAGGAAATCATCTACGTGCTGACGCCGATGGCGGTGCCGGGCATTGCCTCGACATTGCTCCTCAATATCATCCTGGCATGGAACGAAGCCTTCTGGACGCTGAATCTCACCGCTTCGAAAGCGGCACCGCTGACGGCGTTCATCGCTTCCTATTCCAGCCCCGAGGGCCTGTTCTACGCCAAGCTTTCGGCCGCCTCTACAATGGCGATCGCTCCGATCCTGATCCTCGGCTGGTTCAGCCAGAAACAACTCGTCCGCGGCCTGACCTTCGGCGCGGTGAAATAAGACTAAGGGAGAGAAACATGGGCAGCATTACCCTTCAGAAAGTTTCGAAGGTCTTCGGCGAGGCCAAGGTCATCCCTTCGATCGACCTCGAGATCAAGGACGGCGAGTTCGTCGTCTTCGTTGGTCCATCCGGCTGCGGCAAGTCCACACTGCTCAGGCTGATCGCCGGGCTTGAGGACGTGACCGCCGGAAATATCGTCATCGACGGCAAGAATGCGACGGAAACCATTCCTTCCGAGCGCGGCCTTGCGATGGTGTTCCAGTCCTATGCGCTCTACCCGCATATGAGCGTGCGCAACAACATCGCCTTTCCGCTGAAGATGGCGGGCATGGACAAGGCCGAGATCGATCGCAAGGTTGCCGATGCAGCGCGCGTGCTGAACCTCACGGACTATCTTGAGCGCAAGCCTCGCCAGCTCTCGGGAGGACAGCGTCAGCGCGTCGCCATCGGGCGCGCCATCGTGCGGCAGCCGTCGGCCTTCCTGTTCGACGAACCCCTGTCGAACCTCGATGCGGCGCTGCGCGTCAACATGCGCCTCGAGATCAGCGAGCTTCATCAACAGCTGAAGACGACGATGATCTACGTCACCCACGACCAGGTGGAGGCCATGACCATGGCCGACAAGATCGTGGTGCTGAACCGCGGCAACATCGAGCAGGTCGGCTCGCCGCTGGAACTCTACAGCAGACCGCGCAATCTCTTCGTCGCCGGCTTCATCGGCTCGCCGAAGATGAATTTCATCACCGGCCAGAACGCTGCCGCGCACAGTGCCCATACCATCGGCGTGCGCCCCGAGCACATGCAGCTTTCGACCGAAAGCGGCGAGTGGAAGGGCAAGGTCATCGTCGCCGAGCATCTCGGCTCCGACACGTTCCTGCACGTCGACGTCGGCGGCATCGGCCAGATGACGGCGCGCGGCGACGGCAATTTCCCGGCACGGGCGGGCGACACCGTCTACCTGACACCGGACAAGTCGCGCATTCACAAGTTTGGCGAAGGCGGCCTCGCCATCTAGAGGGCCGCTTGCCGGGTTGGGGACGACAGCGTGCGCCGGACAAGGTGCCCGACGCACGGTACCGGGATCGTCAGTGATCCCAGGGGTCATCCGCGATCCCGAAGACCTTCAAGAGGACTGAGACATGACGTGCAAACTATCGCTGGCTACGCTTTCCGAAGCGGCAAAGACCGCCGCCATACCAGCCTACGAGCGGGCGTCGCTGAGGGCCGGCATCGTGCACTTCGGCGTGGGGAATTTCCATCGCGCCCACCAGGCGATCTATCTCGATGACCTTTTCAACGAAGGCCAGGACCACGACTGGGCGATCGTCGGAGCAGGTATGCTGCCCTCCGATGCCGCGATGCGCGACAAGCTCACCGCGCAGGATTTCCTGACGACGGTCGTCGAGCAGGACAACAACAAGACAACGGCCCGCGTCACCGGGCCGATGACCGACATCCTGCCAATCGGCGATTCCGAGGCGATCATCGCCAAACTCACCGATCCCGATATCCGCATCGTGTCGATGACGATCACCGAGGGCGGCTATTTCATCGATGCGTCGGGCAAGTTCAATCCGGCGCATCCGGCGATTGCCGCCGATGGCCAGAATCCGACCAAGCCGAAGACGGTCTTCGGTCTTATCGTGGCCGGGTTGAAGGCGCGCCGGGACAAGGGCCTTGTCCCCTTTACCGTCATGTCCTGCGACAATATTCCCCACAACGGCATCGTCACTTCGAATGCCGTCGTCGGCGTCGCCCAGCTGTCGGATCCGACCTTCGCAGATTGGATAAAGGTGAATGTCTCTTTCCCGAACGCGATGGTGGACCGCATTACACCGGCGACGGGCCAGCGTGAAATTGATCTCCTGAAGGATGCGTTCGGTATCGAGGACAACTGGCCGGTCTATTGCGAAGAGTTCAAGCAATGGGTGCTGGAGGACAAGTTCACCGCCGGTCGCCCGGCGCTGGAAAAGGTAGGCGTGACCTTCGTTCCAGATGTGACGCCATACGAGCATATGAAGATCCGCATCCTGAACGGCGGCCATGCGGCAATCGCCTATCCGGCGGCGCTAATGGACATCCATTTCGTGCACGATGCAATGATGGACCCGCTGATCCGGGCGTTTCTCGCCAAACTCGAGAATGACGAGATCATTCCGATCGTGCCGCCGGTCCCGAACACGTCGCTGGCGGACTATTTTGGCCTCATCGAGCATCGCCTGCTGAACCCCAAGATCGCCGACACGATCCCGCGCCTGGCGCAGGACGGGTCTAACCGGCAGCCGAAATTCATCCTGCCCTCGACGCTGGACAATTTGCGCCAGGGCAGGGACGTCGTCGGCCTTTCGCTGGTGTCGGCGCTATGGTGCCGTTACTTCGCAGGCACGACCGACAGCGGCGCAGAAATCGCGTTTAACGACGCCAGCGCCGATCGGCTGCATGCGGCCGCACTGAAGGCAAAGGACGATCCGATGGCTTTCCTCGCCTTCGACGATATCTTCGGCGAGGTGTCGACATCGGACCTGTTCCGCAAACGTTTCGCGCATGCGCTGAAAACCCTGTGGGAAAAGGGCACGCGCGAGACCCTGCAACGCTATCTCGACAACAAGCTCGCGGTGTAAGTATTGGATGCGGCATTCCTTGCCGGCACACGCCCACCCTTGTGCGGCGCGTTCTTTCGTACAAATTCCGATTGGGTCTGCCATGGCTGACGCTGAAACACGGCTGGTTATTTTCGATTGCGATGGCGTCCTGGTCGATAGCGAGCCGATTTCGGTCAGCGTTCTCGTGAAGGCGATGAACGATCTCGGTGTGCCGATCAGCGAGGAGGAGGTCTATGGTCGCTTCCTCGGGCGCAGCCTGACGACAGTCATCGACACGATGAAGAACGAGTTCAATGTTCATCCGGGCCAGGCATTTCTCGATCAGATCCGCACCGATCTCTATGCCCGCTTCCGCAAGGAGTTAAAGCCGATCGAGGGGATCGCCGCGACGATCGACGGGATCGGTATCCCCTGTTGCGTCGCATCGTCCAGCCAGGTGGAACGCATCCGCCTGTCGCTGACGGTGACCGGCCTGATCGACCGGCTGCCTGACATTTTCAGCGCAACGATGGTCAAGAACGGCAAGCCGGCACCGGACCTCTTCCTGCATGCGGCGCGCGAAATGCGTGTCGAGCCGGCCAACTGCGTGGTCATCGAAGACAGTCCCGCCGGGATCGAAGCTGCCAAGGCGGCCGGGATGAGGGTCTTTGCCTTCACCGGCGGCTCGCACGCCAACTTTGCCGGCTATCGCGCTGAGCTTGACCGGCTTTCGCCCGAAGCCGTGTTTGACGCAATGCCGGATTTGATACACCTTGTCCGAAAACACAAGCAGGACGGGATGCACCTTTAATGCCGAAGCATGTGGTCGCGGTCGATATCGGCACGGGCAGCGCGCGCGCCGGCGTGTTCGACGCCGACGGTCAGCTGTTAGGCAAGGCCGAGCACGCAATCATCATGAACCGGCCGCGCGAGAATCACGCGGAGCACGATTCCGAAGACATCTGGTCGGCCGTCTGTATTGCGGTGCGCAAGGCGATGGAGCAGTCGGGTGCCGCGCCCGAGTCGGTCGGCGCGGTGGGCTTCGATGCGACATGCTCGCTCGTCGTTCGCGACGTCGACGGCGGCCAGATCAGCGTCTCGACCGGGGGCGAGCGGCGTTTCGACACCATCGTCTGGCTCGATCACCGAGCGCTCAAGGAAGCCGATTTCTGTACCGCGACGAAGCATCCCGTGCTGGAGCATTCGGGGCATTTCATGTCGCCGGAAATGGAAATGCCGAAGCTGATGTGGCTGAAGACGAAGCTGCCGGGTACGTGGATGAATACCGGTTATCTCTTCGATCTCGCCGATTTCATGACCTGGAAAGCAACCGGGGCGCTTGCACGCTCGCGCTGCACGCTGACGGCAAAGTGGAATTATCTGGCGCACCTGGAAAAAGGCTGGCAGCCGGATTTTCTTGAACAGATCGGGCTTGCCGATCTGCAGCTTCGCGGACGACTGCCCGACGATACCGTGCCGGTCGGCGACAGCGTCGGGACGCTGACGCAGGAGGCCGCCTCGGCGCTGGGACTGACGACTGCCTGCCACGTGTCGGCGGGGATGGTCGATGCCTATGCCGGCGCGCTCGGCGCGCTTGGCGGCGATGCGCACGATCCACGCAGACTGGAGCGCCAATTGGCGCTCATTGCCGGCACGTCGAGCTGTATCGTATCGTTTTCACGCGAGCGAAAGCCAAGTCACGGCATGTGGGGGCCATACTACGAAGCGGTCTTTCCCGGCTCCTGGCTTGTCGAGGCCGGTCAGTCGGCAACCGGCGCGCTGCTCGATCACATCGTTCGCATGCATGCCGCCGGCGGCGAGCCGACGGCTGCGCTGCATCAGAAAATCGTTTCCCGCATTGCACAGCTTCGCGCCGAGGAAGGGGACGAGTTCGGTGCGCGCATCTTCGTGCTGCCGGATTTTCACGGCAACCGCTCACCGCTTGCCGACCCGCATGCTGTCGGCGCCATCAGCGGACTGACGCTCGACACGTCCTTCGAGGGGCTGTGCGCGCTCTACTGGCGTACCGCTGTTGCGATCGCGCTCGGGGTTCGACACATCCTCGAGCAGATGAAGGAATACGGCTATGTCCCCGACACGCTTCATGTCGCAGGCGGGCATGTGAAGAACCCCGTCCTGATGGAACTTTATTCGGACGCGACTGGATGCAAGGTGGTGGTGCCGAAGATGAACGAGGCGGTTCTGCTCGGCACGGCAATGGCCGCATCGGTGGCGTGCGGCCTGCACAAGGATCTGCCTGCCGCTGGCCTGGCCATGTACCCCGGCGGCGAGGTGCGCGCGCCGGACGAGCGAAAGCGGGCCGTTTACGATCGGGACTACCGCCGGCTTCTGGCAATGTACCGCCACCGCGCCGAACTGGAAGCGATGGCGTGAGCGCAACGCAATCCGTCGTCTATCGGGCCGATGAACTGTTCAGCGCTGCGGCGGCGCCTATGAGCGCTTTCAAGGCTTCTTCGTCTATGGAGTCATCCTCATGGATATCGATGGCGCGCCGGGTGTTGCCGTCAAGGCTTGAATTGAACAATCCCGAGGGGTCCTTGAGGGAAGCGCCCTTGGCGAAAGTCAGCTTCACGGCACTCTTGTAGGTCTCGCCGGTGCAGATCATTCCATTGTGATACCAGACCGGAACCCCTCTCCATTTCCACTCCTCGACCACTTCCGGGATGGCCTGCTTGATCAGCGCGCGGACATGGGAGAGCGTCTTGCCCCTCCAATCGCCCAGTTCCTCGATCCGTGCGTCGATCAGCCGGGAAGGGGACTCGACGTTGCTGGTTTCGCTCTTCTTCATTTTCTCTGCACCTCAACTGCCTGGTTTTGTGTCCTGCGAAGGTATCGACCGCCGGTCAACCGAAACGCCGCATGATCCGGACGGTGTCGACATGATTGGCTAGGGAACCCAGCCCGGCAATGCGGCGGCCTGCCTGATCCAATCCACCATCTGCGCCTCGTCGAGCGGGTCGTCCTCCCGAAGGTCGATCCAGCGCGAGTCCTTGCTGCGCGCCGTTCCACCGGGCGGGAGCGGTTGCAGCGACATGCCCTGGAAAAAGGTTACCTTGACGTAGCGAGTGAAGACATGGAACGTCATGATCCATCCCCGGTCTCCGACGCCGTAAAACGGTGAATTCCACCTCACCGCCTTGCGCACGTTGGGCACGTTGCGCACGACGAGTGCGTCGAGGCGCCTCCCGAGGTCGCTCTTCCAGCCCGGCATCGCGGCGATGTAGGCCTGCACCGGGGCGTCGCCGTCGGACTTTGCGACCTGGGGATTGCCCCCCGCGAGAAGGGTTGGGTTGGAAGCGCTCGGAATCGTGGCGACCTTCGCCATCTCCCTAGGTGTCCTACCGGTCATTGTCTTCACTCCTGTGCACCGGGCTGCAAGGGATCGGGTGAGATGCCTGGTGGCGGATTTCAGTCGACGCGGGCCAGGACCCGCTCCAGATTGGCGAAGAACTGCGGCCATCCAGCCTTGGCTCCCTCATAGTACCGCGGCTGATCGGGGCGGAATCCGGACTGCTCCATGCGCAGGCGCGTTCCGTTGCCGGTCGCGGTAAGGGTCCAAGTGACGACACTCTTGAGACGAGAGTCGCCCCAGGTGTAGGACAGCGTTCTGGTCGGCTCGACTTCCAGAACCTGACACTCGACGGCGCCCCATTCCGCGCTGAGATTGAAACGGTGGTCCACGGCAGGCTTGAAGTCGTTCTTCATCAGCCATTCCTCGATCAGATGTGGTTGCGTGAGTGCGCGCCAGATCTTTTCCGGTGGGTACGCGATTTCCCGTTCTACGACGACGGAGAGGGTTTCGGTCGCGGTATCGGTCATTTGTCCATCCTTTTCAGTAGGTCTTCCAGATCGTCGAACCGGTTCTCCCAGAAACCCGCCATCTGGCTTGTCCAGTCGACCAGCGGGCCAAGGGCGCCGAGCTGCGCGCTGTAGTGCGTATTGCGGCCTTCATGACGGTCGCGCACCAAGCCCGCCTGCTTCAGAAGCCCGAGATGCTTGGAGACAACCGGTTGCGAGACCCCGGCCCGAGCCGTCAGGGCCCCAACAGTCTTTTCACCTTCGCGGCACAGTCGTTCGAACAGAGCCCTGCGAGTCGGATCGGCGAGCGTCCTGAAAAGCACGTCATGAGCGTTCGGCATTCGGGATCCATACCCTGTTGGCTATCGATTTACGTATAGCCAGTGAGGTATGCATTCGTCAAGGAGGCTGTCGATTGGCAGAACTGGAAGGGATATGGCTTATTTGACCAGGCATCGGTGCTGCACTTGCCTCAGCCGCCGACGCCTTCGCCGAGCATGATGCCGAATTCGGCCATCCGGCGCGTCCGCAGCGATGCCTCTTCTCCCGCGGCGGCAACGGCGGCCGTGGACAGGCAGTCGAGCAGAGCCATCAACGGCGGCAGGTTGTCGGTATCTCCCGCCCGGGGGGCGGGCAAGGGAAGCATGAGATTGGCCTGATCGGGCATCCAGTTGGCGCTTTGGGCCGTTATCAAAATGACCTTGTATCCGTAGCGTCTTGCGGTGCGTGCGAGCAGGCGAGCCTTGCCGAAGCGGCGGCTGTCAATGATGATCACCAGTGCCTCGTTGCCGTTCAACCGCGCGAAGAGCTCCGCAAAGCGGCTGCCGGTGCCGTTCAGCGCATGGACGCCGTCGCGGGCCTGGGTCAATTGCTGGCAGAAATGCGCAGCAAAGCCCGAAAGGGCTGCGTGCGTCGCAACGAAAATCTCGCGGGCCGATCCGATC
Source organism: Rhizobium sp. Root1203 (assembly GCF_001424945.1). GTDB lineage: Bacteria > Pseudomonadota > Alphaproteobacteria > Rhizobiales > Rhizobiaceae > Rhizobium. The sequence goes on along the minus strand of NZ_LMCW01000045.1, from coordinate 203,888 downwards.
ATCGCGACGGCTTCACTCCACTGTGGCTGGCCGGTCAGATGGTAGATGTGGTGCAAGCCCTGGATCTGTTCCGACACCAGAACGGCCAGCGGCTTGCCCTCCGAAGCATCGGTCTGCAGTTCGGTCATCGATGCCTGCATCTGGGTTGCCGAAACAGCGGAGGTCTCGCGAATCTGAAACTTGACGCTGTCGAGGCCCTGGTAGCCGAGAGCCCGCAGAAAACGTCCGACCGTCATCGGGCTGAGGTCCAACCGGTCGGCAACCGATGCCGCCGTTTCGAACGGCAGGTCGTTCAGATGTTCGGTGAAATATTTTGCGATGCGCCGTTCGGCCGGTGTGCCGGACTTCGCATATTGTCGAAGCTTGTGAACAAAGTCTTCCACGACAGCCGTCCTGATCTTCCCGGAAGAGTTTCTCGGATCCGCGAGGGCAATCCTGCCGTTTGCAACTATTCCGGAAGCTGCGTCTCAGGCTCAAGCAATTTCACATGATAGATGAGTATATATTAATATAGATTTTCCGACAAGATTTGCGTTCATTCCTTCATTTTATTTCAGCCTTGCCGTTCAAACTTCATGTTCCTACATGGGGGATACAACCGGAGACGCTAAATGATCTTTCACGCTGCCCGCCTCTCTGCTGCCAATCTGTTTGCGCCGGAGACGCGTTCGGTCTTCTGGAAGGTATTGGGATTAACGCTGCTGGTCCTGCTCGCACTCTGGCTGGCGTTGCGCAGCGTGTTTCTGTCGCTCGTGTTTCCCTGGATTGCCGGTTTCTTTCCGGCCATGCCGGATTGGGCTGGCTGGCTGGGCTTCGTCCTTGCGATCGGCGCGGGTATCGGGCTCGCGCTCGCATTGGCGTTGCTGCTTTCGCCGGTCACCGCGCTGATTGCGGGCCTCTTTCTGGACGACGTGGCCGAGGTGGTCGAGAAACGAGACTACCCCTCGGATCCGCCCGGCACGGCAATGCCTCTGGGGCCGGCCATCGCAAGCTCCCTCAAATTTCTGGGCGTCGTCATTGTCGGAAATATCGTCGCGCTCTTCCTGCTGTTCATTCCGGGGGTCAATCTGATCGCATTCTTCGTCGTGAACGGATACTTGCTCGGCCGAGAATTCTTCGAGTTCGCCGCCATGCGATTTCGCTCGCCGCAGGAGGCGCGGCTGTTTCGGGCCAGGCACGCCTCGACCGTCTTCCTTGCCGGGTTGGTGATCGCCGCCTTTCTGGCGGTTCCGATCGTCAATCTGCTCACCCCGCTTTTTGCAGCCGGGATGATGGTTCATCTTCACAAGCTGGTTTCGCGAGGGGATCCCGTCTTTCACGGCTGACGTTCAGGCCGGCAAAGCCGAGCCTTCGTACAGTGGAGCATAGTCGGCACTCGGTGGGATCGGCTTGATGACGTCGATCAGGACACCGTTCGGGTCGGCGGCGATGAAGTGTCGCTGGCCGAAGTCTTCGTCGCAGATCTCCTTGAGGATAGGCAACCCGCCGATACGGCAGGCTTCATATACACTGTCGACGTCCTCCACCTCGAAGTTCAACAGCAATCCCGAAACCTTGCCACGGGCGATTTCCGGGATCGTCTCATGGTTGCCATCGAGAATCGCCAGGGTGACATGCTCGTCCTCCCTGGATTGCAAATGGACATACCAGTCGCTGGTGAACAGGGGCGCGAAGCGGAAATGCGCACAATAGAAGGCCGCGGTGCCCGCAACATCGCCTGTCATGATGACCGGATAGTAGCTTGTCGATTTCATCTCTTCCCTCCGTCGTAAATTTACATACAGACTGTATGTTTTTGATCGCTATCATACGTACAGTATGTATGTAAAGGTGAAGTCATGAGCAGAAGCAACCGAGAGCGGACGGAACAAACCAGACAGGCGCTGATCGACGCGGCACGGCGGCTTTTCGTCGAGAAAGGATACGCCGCGACCGCCACGCCCGACATCGTGGCGGCGGCGGGCGTCACCCGCGGTGCGCTCTATCATCATTTCGAGGACAAGAAGGCGCTCTTTCGAGCTGTCGTCGATCGAGAGGCCGCCGCAGTCGCAGAGGCGATCGAGACTCGCTCCTCGGCTTCCGCGTCGCCACGGCAGGCGCTGATCGACGGTGCGAGCGCCTATTTCGATGCGATGGCAGAACATGGCCGCACGCAACTGCTGCTTCTCGAAGCACCGGCCGTGCTCGGCCCGGCCGAGGCGGGATGGATCGATCAGGAAAATGCCGAGGCAACGTTGCGCCGCGGCCTGGAGGACTATCTGCCCGGTGCCGGGCCGATGCTGGAGCCGTTGACCGTTCTGCTGTCGGCCGCCTTCGACCGGGCTGCAAGCGCAATTGCCGTCGGCGGGCGCCGCGATCGGTTCGAGCAGGCGATTGCGGTGCTACTCGACGGCCTCGCCGATCAGCTGCGGCGGTAGTTCGACCAGCGGGGCGGGCACGTCGCAGCTCTTTTCCGGCGACTTGCAGATGTCGGCGATAACGCAGCGCTCGCATTCGGGCCGACGGGCCTTGCAGGTGTAGCGCCCGTGCAGGATCAGCCAGTGGTGGGCATGGTAGAGGTAGTGCCTGGGGATCACCTTCATCAGGCGCTCCTCGACTTCGTCGGGCGTCTTGCCGGGGGCAAGCTTGATGCGGTTGGCGATGCGGAAGATATGGGTATCGACGGCCATGGTCGCCTGGCCGAAGGCCATGGAAAGCACGACGTTGGCGGTCTTGCGCCCAACGCCCGGGAGCATGACCAGTTCGTCGCGGGTTTGCGGCACTACGCCGCCGAACACTTCGACCAGCATCCGCGAGAGCGCAATCAAGTTCTTCGCCTTGTTGCGGTAGAGGCCGATCGTCTTGATGTAGTCGCGCACCCGCTCCTCGCCGAGAGCCAGCATTTTTTCGGGCGTGTCGGCAACCTTGAACAGCGCCCGCGTCGCCTTGTTGACGCCGGCATCCGTCGCCTGCGCGGAAAGAGCAACGGCCACGACAAGCGTGAAGGGATTGGAGTGTTCCAGCTCGCCCTTCGGTTCCGGACGCTGAACGGAGAAGCGGCGGAAGATCTCTTCGCGCTCGGCCTCGGAATAGATCGAGCGCACCGTTGCCGGCTTCTTGCGGCGCACGATCACTTCTGAGTTCTGCGACAATGTGGCGGCGGATTTGAGTTTCGGATTGGGCATGGAAAATCTATACTCGGCAGCCATGATGGAAAGCAACGCCGACAGTGCCAAGGAACAGCCTGTTTTCGCAGCCGAACTCTTTCCCTACCGGTCGCTGGGCCGGAAGGGTTTCAAGGTGCTTCTGCTGCTGACGGGCGCCGTGTGCCTGATGTACGGACTGTTCTTCGTCGCGACCGGCGCCTGGCCGATCGGCTTCTTCTTCGGGCTGGATTTCCTGCTGCTCTACGGTGCTTTCTGGCTGAACTACCGCTCCGCGCGGGCGCGGGAGGAAGTGACGGTGTCTCGGACCGATATTTCCGTGCGCAAGTTCGCGCCTTCGGGCCGCATGATCGAGCATCATTTCAATCCCTTCTGGACCCGCTTTTTCGTCCGCCGCCATCAGGAAATCGGCATCCTGTCGATGCACATATCGGGCGAGGGACGCGGCACCGACGTCGGCTCCTTCCTCAATCCCGATGATCGCGAGAGCTTTGCGAAGGCGTTCAGGGGTGCTCTGGCCACGGTCAAGCAGCGGATATGATCCTGCTCTGACCACCGGCAAGAATCGGGTGGTTTGCGGCAGGCCACTTGACTATCTCCTTGGTACAAGGAGAAAGATCATGAACATGATAGCCAAGCTGGACAACGACATCACGCCTGAAGGTCCCGACTACGAGACCGTTCGCCAGGTCATCGAGCTGATTACCGAGGACTACCGCGACCAGCCCTCGCTGGAGACGATCGCCGCGCGGCTGAATCAGTCGCCGACGCAGCTTCAGAAGACGTTCACGCGGTGGGCCGGGCTCTCTCCCAAGGCATTCCTTCAGGCGGTGACGCTCGACCACGCCAAGCGGCTGCTGCGGCAGGAGGAGTTGCCGTTGCTCGAGACCTCGATCGAAGTCGGCCTGTCCGGTCCGAGCCGGTTGCACGACCTGTTCGTCACGCACGAGGCGATGTCGCCCGGCGAGTGGAAGGCGCGCGGGGGCGGCCTCACCATCCGCTACGGCTTCCATCAATCCCCCTTCGGCGTGGCGCTCGTGATGGTGACCGATCGCGGTCTTGCGGGCCTTGCCTTCAGCGATACCGGCGACGAAGCTGCCTGCCTCGAAGACATGACCTGCCGCTGGCCGAATGCGTGCTACGTCGAGGACCGGCAGGCGACGGCTTCCTACGCCGAGAGGATCTTCGAGCCCGGCAAATGGACGTCGGACAGGCCGTTGCGCGTCGTCCTGATCGGCACGGATTTTCAGGTTCGGGTCTGGGAAAGTCTGTTGAAGATTCCGTTCGGCAAGGCGGTGACGTACAGCGACATCGCGAACGATATCGGAAAGCCGACGGCGATGCGTGCGGTCGGCGCCGCGGTCGGGGCAAACCCGATTTCCTTCGTGGTGCCCTGCCACCGGGCGCTCGGCAAGAGCGGCGCGCTGACGGGCTACCACTGGGGATTGACGCGCAAGCGGGCGATGCTCGGCTGGGAATCGGGACAGGCGTGACCGGAGTGGATCGCGCCCAGAGCCATTCATGAATGGCGACTATAGGTCCTAGCGGAATTTGCAGGGTAATCGAACGGGTCGAAACCGGCTAAACACCTGACAGGCGTTCCGGAGTTCTTTGGCCGCACGCCCCACTCAACGAAGCGCCGAAAGGATATCCGGATGCAGAAGCGAAAGCTCGGCAAGAGTGGCCTCGAAGTCTCAGCGATTGGCCTTGGCTGCATGGGCATCAGCCAATCCTACGGTCAGCCCATGGAAACGGGCGATGCCATCACGTTCCTGCGCAGCGCCGTGGAGCGGGGGATTACTTTCTTCGACACTGCAGAAGCTTATGGGCCCTTCAAGAATGAAGAGGTCATCGGCGAGGCTCTGCAGCCCGTTCGAGACCAGGTGGTGATTGCCACCAAGTTCGGCATCAACATCGATGCGGCCGGTGGGAAAAGCGGGACGAACAGCCGCCCGGAACACATCCGCGCGGTTGCCGAGGCATCCCTCAAGCGGCTGAGGACCGATTGCATCGATATCTTCTATCAACACCGTGTCGACCCCACCGTGCCGATCGAGGACGTCGCGGGGACGGTCAAAGATCTGATCGAGCAGGGCAAGGTAAAGTATTTCGGGATGTCCGAAGCAGGCGAGGACAGCATTCGGCGTGCCCATGCGGTTCAGCCCGTGGCGGTCCTGCAAAGCGAGTATTCGCTATGGTGGCGAGAACCGGAGCATACTGTCCTTCCCGTTGTCGAAGAGCTGGGGATCGGTTTCGTTCCATTCAGCCCTCTGGGCCGGGGGTTCCTCACGGGGACGATCAACCAGGGCACGACATTCGACAGCGACGATTTCCGCAATACCGTACCTCGCTTCGCCCCGGAAGCGCGAAAGGCCAACCAAGCGATCGTCGACGCCGTTTCCAGTGCCGCCTTGGGAAGGGCGTCTCGACAGCGCAAGTCGCCCTGGCGTGGCTATTGGCCCAAAAGCCCTGGATTGTTCCAATCCCCGGCACGACGAAACTTCCTCGCCTTGAGGAGAACATCGCAGCGGTCGATGTCGAGCTGAGCGCGGATGATCTGCGGAGCATAGACAGCGCCCTTTCAGGAATTACAGTTCAGGGCGAACGCTATGCGGCGAAACAGTCGGCGTGGGTCAATCGCTGAGACAAGGAACAAGAGGTTACGGGCGGGCGTGGGCAGCCCCCCGATCCGGGGTCAGCAGGGTCACGTGCGAGACATATTCCCTATAGTTTGGTGTTTTTTGCCAGTTGCCACTCGCCCGTCGCATCCGGTTCCACCCGCTTGTTGCCGCGATAGAAGATTGGCAATCCGGTTTTCTTGTCCATCGAGAAGCGGCTCGGCGTAAACTTTTCCTGCTCGCGGCCATGGACGGCAAGGGCGAGCGCGTCCTTGAACTTACCCGCCTTGCACAGGCTGAGAAAGAGAATCTGATCCATCGTTTTGCTCCAGTGTCCTTAAGCGTCCCATGGACTGCCTGCCAGCGCCAGACGACCGGGTCAACCGCAAATGACGATTCTCTTCGATGCGCTCGCGCTCCCGGGCACACTCGTCCTCGTGCTGCCCGACCAAACTTTGTTCCAGGGGCAAGTGGCCTACGCCGAAGTTGCTAAGCCGCCTCCGCCAGTTCCAGCAATGCCTTGGCCGCACTCTCGTCGGTGATCAGCGTGTTGCAGCCGATGCGCCGTATGGTCGCGCGGATGGCGACGGCGCGGTGGGCGCCGCCGGACGAGAGCACGATGTGCTTTGCCTTCTTCAGCGTATCGAGATCGACCGACATGACGCGGCTGTTGATCGAGTGGTCGACCGTGTTGCCGTCCTTGTCGAGGAAGTTGAACATGGTATCGCAAACGCAGCCGGCGTCGATCAGCTGCTGCAGTTCAGCCTTCGAGATCCAGCCCTCGGAGAGAGAGGTCGAGTGGGGGCCGATGTCGCCGCAGCTGACGATCGCGAGATCGAGCGTTTCGGCAAGCCGATAGATCGCATCCAGCCCGCACTTCTCGATGAGGTTGCGCTTGGTCTCGACCGAATCGACCAGCAGCGGCGCCAGAAACATATAGCATTCGGCACCGAGCTGATTTGCCAGCCGCCAGGTGTAGTCGATCGGATTGGTCTGGTGGACGGCGACGATGCCGCCGAGCAGGGAGACGATTTTGCAGTTGTCGCGACGTGGAGGCCGGAAGCTGGACAGCGACGCCGTCATCGTACGGCCCCAGCCGACGCCGATGGTATAATTATCGGGGATGGCTTCGGAAAGGAACTGGCCGAGCGCCAGGCCTACGCCTTTTGCGAGTGCGTTGGCATCGGTGCTTGGCGGCGCCGGTACGACGATCGCCTCGTCCAGGCCATAGGCGCGCTCGAGCCTGACGGAAAGCTCGACGCAGTCGTCGACCGAATCGTTGATCCAGATCTGAACTTCGCTGCGCTTCATCGCCTCGTCGAGCAGACGGATGACGGTGGTGCGGCTGATGCCGAGCTGCTCGGCGACATCTTTCTGGGTGAGGCCCTGATTGTAGTAGAGCCATGCCGCCCGCAGCCTGAGAGACGACGCTTCGGAATAAGCCGTATGCGTGCCCCGTTTGAGCTTTGCCACATCTCCTCCGAAGCGAATTGCGCCCTAGATCTACTTTGAAGTCAGGACAGGTTGATTGGTCCGCAGATAATGACGGGTGTGACACTTATGTCAATTGAAATGCACAAATGTCCTTGACATATCCGGGTCGGAGTAGCGATAGTCTCATCGAGAAGTCGCTCTCGTGCCACGAGGAGGAAGTGTGCGGGCATACGGGATGTTAGCACCGGCGTGTGCGCAGTGGGCTGGAAGCCCGCGCTCGCCCGGCCATTGCATGCCCGAGGCGAGAATGACACTGCCGTCTCTTTGCGTGGTCGGCCCGTAAACGTCGGCCTCGATTTCACGTGCAGCATACGGACTGACCGTCCGTAGATCACCTCTTTTCCCGGGCGAAATTCGCACCGGTTCGCAGCTCAAGTCAAAAGGACTATCGATCATGACATCCAAGCTTGACCAACTCCGCGAGATTACCACGGTCGTCGCCGACACCGGCGACATCGAAGCCGTTGCCCGCCTGAAGCCGGTCGATTGCACAACCAACCCCAGCATCGTCCTCAAGGCACTCGGCACGCCGATGTTTGCCGACACAGTCAAGGAAGCCGTTGCCTGGGGCAAGAAGCAGGGCGGCAATCCGGAAGCCGTATCGTCGGCAGTCGCCGACCGTCTGGCGATCTCTGTCGGTGCTGCTCTCGTGAAGCTTGTTCCAGGTCGCGTCTCGACCGAAGTCGACGCGGATCTCTCCTTCGATACCGAAGCCTCGCTTGCCAAGGCGCGGGCCATCATCGCGGCCTACAAGGATCGCGGCATCGAGAAGGATCGCATCCTCATCAAGCTCGCTTCCACATGGGAAGGCATTCGTGCTGCCGAAGTGCTGCAGAAGGAAGGCATCGACTGCAACCTGACGCTTCTCTTCTCGAAAGCCCAGGCCGTCGCCTGCGCCGATGCGAAGGTGTTCCTGATCTCGCCCTTCGTCGGCCGTATCCTCGACTGGTACAAGAAGTCGACCGGCAAGGATTTCACGCCTGAAGAAGATCCGGGCGTTATCTCCGTCCGCGATATCTACAACTACTACAAGGCGAACGATATCAAGACGATCGTCATGGGTGCTTCGTTCCGCAGCGCCGGCGAGATCGAAGCGCTGGCCGGTTGCGACCGCCTGACGATCGCGCCCAACCTGCTCGACGAGCTCGCCAACGATCAGGGCAAACTCGAGCGGAAGCTTTCGCCCGAAATCAGCAAGCCTGCCGCGAAGATCACGGTCGACGAAAAGACCTTCCGCTGGATGATGAACGAAGATGCAATGGCGACCGAAAAGCTTGCCGAAGGCATCCGCGCTTTCGCCAAGGACCTCGGCACGCTGCGGACGATGGTTCAGAAGGAACTGCAGCTCGCAGCCGCCTGAGGCTTTCCAGCTGGAATGAGGAAAGGGCGGTGCCGATGGCGCCGCCCTTTTTGCTTTGCTGATATCCGGCTCGCTTGAATTGAGCGCGAGACCTCCTCCACCCCTCATGCCTGTGCTTGACACAGGCATCCAGCTACGGCGCGTCGGTGCCGTGAATGGTCCTTCCCAACACGCGGCAGAAGAGAAGAGTCTCTCGCCGCGCAGACGCGCGCCGACACGAGAATGAGGGAGGGACGGGGCGGGAGCGGACCATCGCCCGCTCCTACCTCTCAGATGGACCAGATGCGCTTGGCGTTTGCCTGGTAGAGCTTGTCGCGCTCTTCTGCGCTGCAGCCTGCCGTCAGCGCATGGGTGGCGGCGACCCAGGGCGTCAGTCCACCGCCCAGCGTGCAGACCGGCCAATCGCTGCCCCAGACGACGCGATCCCACCCGAAGCTCCCGATGGTGTGCTCGACATAGGGTCGCAGGCTCTCCACGGTCCAGCCGTCGAGATCGCCGTAGGCGATGACGCCGGAGATTTTTGCCGTCACGTTCGTGCGGCGGGCGAAGTCGGTAATGCCCTTGCGCCAGACGTCGTTCATGCCATCCTTGATCGGCGGGTTTGCGCAGTGATCGAGGATGAATCGGACGTCGGGGTTGAGGTCGACCAGCGTCAAGATTCGTTCGAACTGGTGCGGCAGGACGCAGAGATCGAAGGTCATGCGCGTCCCGGAAAGGCGCTTGATGTTCTCGCGAAACAGCGGCTGCTCGGCGGTGTCGTCGGGGGCGACATGCAGTACGCGGCGAAAGCCCTTGACGAAGGGATCGGCGAGCGAGCGTTCGAGATGCGCGGCAAAGCCATCCTCCTCCGGCCGGCAGGCGGCGATCGCGCCGCGCACCAGGCTGCCCGGCCTGCGGCTGATCTCCTTGATGTAGGCGGTTTCGTCGTCGATGCACCCGGGCGCGACGTCTACCTCCATGTGAAAGACATTGGAAATGCCGCAGCGGAGCGCATCGCGCGCATAGTCTTCGTAGAGGTTGTCGCGATTTAGCGCGCCGGCATCGGAGAGCCAGGGGTAGTCGAGCCTCTTCCTGTCGACGATATGCAGGTGTGTATCGAAAAGCATGCGGTTCCTCCCAATGAAGCCGGCTATCATGTCAGGGGCCATCAACGCGCGGCCGGGGCGTCGGACTGCACAAGTGGTTCGGACAATATGATTGACGGCATTCTGAATATAATGTTTGCATATGAATGGATGCGCCGCAAGCGCTTGAATCGCGAGGAGGAATCATGGGTCACGGTTTGGAGGGCAAGAAGGTCGTCATAACGGCGGCGGGCCAGGGCATCGGTCGCGCCAGCGCGGAGCGATTCATCTCACTCGGCGCGCATGTTTATGCGACCGATATCAACGAGGCGACGCTTTCCACGCTCGATGGCGCCGAAAAGCATGTCCTGAATGCGCTGGACGGCGACGCGGTGCGGGCTTTCGCGGCGGAGATCGGACCGATCGACGTTCTGTTCAATTGCGCCGGCTTCGTCCATGCCGGGACGATCCTCGAGTGCGAGGAAAAGGACTGGGACTTTTCGTTCAATCTCAACGCCAAGGCAATGTACACGACCTGCCGCACTTTCCTGCCGGGCATGCTGGACAAGGGAAAGGGCTCGATCGTCAACATGGCATCGGTCGCCTCCAGCGTGAAGGGCGTGCCGAACCGGTTTGCCTACAGCGCTTCCAAGGCCGCCGTCATCGGCCTTACCAAATCGATCGCTGCCGATTTCGTGGCCAGGGGCATCCGTGCCAACGCAATCTGCCCCGGCACCGTGGATAGTCCGTCGCTGCATGACCGGCTTCGGGCAACTGGCGACTACGAGAAGGCGCTGAAAGATTTCATCGGTCGCCAACCGATGGGCCGGATTGCAACGCCGGAAGAGATCGCCGCGCTTGTCACCTACCTTGCCGGAGACGAAGCGGGCTTCACCACTGGCCAGATCCACGTCGTCGACGGCGGCTGGACAGGCTGAGTTCATGTTGCTCTTGCCGGTAGCGAGCTGATATCAAAGGCGATCTCGCACCGGCGGAGCAATCGATGGCGGACGATACGAACGGCGAGCAGAGCCGCTTCATCCAATTAGCGCGAAAGCACGCGGTGTTTATCGTGGCGCTGGCGGCCGGGCTGCTCGTCTATCTGCTCCTGACGACGCGAGAGTTCAACGCCAGCAACCTGCTCGCCGGGTGGAATGTGGCAGCGCTCGCCTTTGTCGCCATCACGTGGCGGCGAATGCTGCGGGCAAGCGTGGACAGGATCAGGAGGCGTGCCGCAGACCTCGATTTCTCCGATTCCCTGCTGTTGTCGCTATCGATTGCCGCGGCACTTGCCAGCATCGCCGGCATCGGGCTCGAATTGCATTCGGTCAAGGAGGCCGCGCCGGCCGAGGCGCTCGCAAGAGCAGGTGCTGCGATCGTCACCATCCTGATTTCATGGGTTTTCCTGCACACGCTCTTCACGGTGCATTACGCGCATCGATACTATGGCGGAGAGGACACGGCGGGAGGGCTGAAGTTTCCCGATGCGGTCGATGAGCCCATCTACTGGGATTTTCTCTACTATTCCTTCACCATCGGCGTCGCTTCGCAGACCGCCGACGTGTCGACCACGACAACGACCATGCGAAAGCTGACGCTCCTGCATTCGGTGCTGTCGTTCCTTTTCAATACCACGATCCTGGCGCTGGCGATCAACGTCGGGGCGAGCCTGCTTTAGGCCGTCGGGAGCGCATTTGTCGCGAGCCGCCGGATCAGGTCACAGAACCGCCTGGCCGGCCATCAGGGCGAGCACCAGGAAGATCACGAAGATCACCAGAGCGATGAAGAACAGGATGCGCGCAATCGTCGCCGTCGCGGCTGATACGCCCGAGAAACCCAGGAAGCCGGCGATCAAGGAAATCACGAAAAATATGAGTGCCCACTTCAGCATGGCATTTTCCCCTGTGTTGAATGCCTATGAAGACGCGGCGCAGGGCAAATTGTTCCATGTCAAATGACACAGGGGCGGATGTCATGTCGTGAGAGGCGCCGCCGCGGTTGGCGGCGACGCCGGATTTCAAGACGGCCGGTCGGCTTTAACCGTGATTGATCATCACGTGCCTCACGGCCGTGTAGTCTTCCAGTGCGTAGACAGACATGTCCTTGCCGTAGCCTGATTGCTTCAGGCCGCCGTGCGGCATTTCGTTGGTGAGCATGAAGTGGGTGTTGATCCAGGTGCAGCCATATTGCAGGCGAGCGGCCGTCTTCATTCCGCGGCTGATGTCCTTCGTCCAGACGGAGGATGCAAGGCCGTAGTCGCTGTCGTTCGCCCAGGTGACGGCATCCTCGACATCGGTGAAACGGGTGACAGATACAACGGGGCCGAAGACCTCGCGGCGGACGATTTCGTCGTCCTGCGTTGCGCCGGCAACAACGGTCGGCGCATAGAAGAAGCCCTTGTCGCCGGAGACCTTGCCGCCTGTCGTGATTTCCATGTGCTTGTGTTCGGAGGCGCGGGCGACGAAGCTTTCGACGCGGTCGCGCTGGCGCTTGGAGATCAGCGGGCCGATCTCGTTTTCTGTGTCGTCTGCCTGGTTGAACCTGATGGACGAGACCGCCGAGGAGAGGTCGGCGACGAATTTGTCGTAGACCTTGGCGTCGGCATAGACGCGGCATGCGGCCGTGCAGTCCTGGCCGGCATTGTAGTAGCCGAAAGTGCGGATGCCCGCGACGACAGCATCGATGTCGGCGTCGTCGAAGATGATGACCGGGGCCTTGCCGCCGAGTTCCAGATGGGTGCGCTTGACGGTCTTGGCGGCTGCCTGCAGCACCTTCTTGCCGGTGGCGACATCGCCGGTGATCGAGAGCATACCGATCTTCGGATGGTTGATCAGCGCATTGCCGACGCTCTCGCCGCGCCCGAGAATGACGTTGACGACGCCCTCGGGCAGGATTTCGGACAGCAGCTTCGCCATCTTCAGCGCCGTCAGCGGCGTCTGTTCGGAGGGCTTGAAGACGACCGTGTTGCCGCCGGCAATCGCAGGCGCAAGCTTCCAGGCCATCATCATCAGCGGGTAGTTCCAGGGCGCGATCGAACCGACGATGCCGATGGCGTCACGTCTGATCATCGAGGTGTGGCCAGGCAGATACTCGCCGGCGACAGGGCCGTGCAGATTGCGGACGGCGCCGGCAAAAAAGCGGTAGCAATCGACGATTGCCGGGATTTCGTCGTTCAGCACGGCGTTGATCGGCTTGCCGCAGTTGAGCGCTTCGAGCGCTGCGAAGCCTGCCGCGTCCTTCTCGATCGCATCGGCGATCTTCAGGAGATAAGCGGAGCGTTCCCCGGGTGTGGTCTGCGACCAGCTCCTGAAGGCCTTTTCGGCCGCGTCGACGGCATTGTCGATCTGAGCGAGAGAGGCTTCCGGCAGCTTCAGCACCGTTTCGCCCGTCTTCGGGTTCAGGACGAGCTCCTCCATCTCCGTACCCGCTTCGAAGCGGGATCCAATCAGCATAGCGGTGTCCATGACGTTCTCCCTTGTCATTGTTCGAGTGGGATGTGGGCGGAAAACCGTTTCACAATTTTCCGCATCCCATTCCGGGTTATTTGCCGGCTCCGGCGATCTGGTCGCCGTCGCGCGTGAGGTAGTAGGCTGCGAGGATCGGCAGGAAAGTCACGAGCACGACGACCATGGCGACCACGTTGGTGACGGGGCGCTGGCGCGGGCGGATGAGCTCTTCCAGCATCCAGATCGGCAAAGTGGATTGCTGGCCGCCGGTGAAAGTGGTGACGATCACCTCGTCGAACGAAAGTGCAAAGGCAAGCATGCCGCCGGCCAGAAGCGCCGTCCCGATGTTCGGCAGGATGACATGCCGGAAGGTCTGGAAGCCGTCTGCGCCGAGGTCCATGGAGGCTTCGATCAGCGATCCGGAGGTGCGTCGGAAGCGGGCGACGGCGTTGTTGTAGACGACCACAACGCAGAAGGTGGCGTGGCCGAGCACGATCGTCCAGACCGAGAACGGAATGTCGAAGAGGCTGAAGGCAGAGCGCAGTGCAATGCCAGTGATGATGCCGGGAAGGGCGATCGGCAGGATGACGAGCAGCGAAATGGCCTCGCGGCCGAAGAATTTTGTCTGGCTGACGGCAGCTGCGCAGAGCGTGCCGAGAACCAGAGCGATGGCAGTGGCGATGACGGCGACCTGGACCGAGAGGCCGAGCGCCGCCCAGACGTCCGGCCGGTTCCAGGCGATGGGGAACCACTGCAACGTCAGGCCCGGCGGCGGCCACTGATAGCTCTTCTCCTCCGTCGTGAAGGCATAGACGAAGATCAGCAGGATCGGCAGGTGCAGGAAGAGCAGGCCGCCGGCGGCAGCCGTCTTCAAGAGGAGAGGGGAGCGTTGTCCGCGGTCAGAGCGCATCGAAGGCTCCCTGTTTTTTGGCGAGCCAGAGATAGACGGCCATGATGACGATCGGCACCACGGAGAAGGCGGCGGCGAGCGGCACGTTGCCGGCCGTTCCTTGTTGCGCATAGACGGCCTGGCCGATGAAGAGACGGGACGAACCGATGATCTGCGGGATAATGTAGTCGCCCAGTGTCAGCGAGAAGGTGAAGATCGAGCCCGCGACAATGCCGGGGAGTGCAAGCGGGAAGAGCACGGTCCGGAAGGTCTGGCTTGGCGTTGCGCCGAGGTCGGCGGAGGCCTCGATCAGGTTTCCCTGCACGCGTTCCAGCGCTGCCTGTGTCGGCAGGATCATGTAGGGCAGCCAGACATAGACGAACACGAGGAAGGTGCCGATATAGCTCACCGACAGCGAGCTGCCGCCGATGACGGGCAGGTTGAGAATGCCCTCGAGTAGCCAGGAGAGGTGCAGCTTTCCGAAGATCCAGGTGAGGATGCCTTCCTTGGCGAGAATCAGCTTCCAGGCGTAGATCTTGACGAGATAGCTCGACCAGAGCGGCAGCATGATGCCGAGATAGAACAGCGCCTTCCATTTTCCCTGGGCGTAGCGTGCGGCGTAATAGGCGATCGGAAAGGCAACGACAGCGGAGGCGAGCGTCACGAGCGCGGCCATCAAAACGGTGCGGACGATGATGTCGAAGTTCGTCGGGCTCAGGAGTTGGGCATAGGTGGCCAGCGTGAACTCGTAGTTCACGAGGCCGGAGAAATCGTCGATCGAGAAGAAGCTCTGCAGCAGAAGCGCGATCAGCGAGCCTATGTAGATGATGCCGAGCCAGAGCAGTGGCGGCGTCAGCATCAGGAACAGCAACAGCTTCGGATGGCGCCAGAAGGCATCGGAAAGCCCGCCGAAGAAACCGCCGCGGCCCGGCAGAATCGACGTGGCGATGTCGGGTTTGGTGAGCGCCAGGGTCGTCATGCCGCATCGTCCATGTAGTGCACGTCGAGAGGCTGCCAGGCGAGGCGCACGCTGGCGCCGACGTCAGGTACCTCGGCGCCGGCCGGCAGCATGACGTGCAGACGATTGCCCTTGATGGCGACGGTCAGGCGCGTGGCGGCACCCAGGAAGCTTGCGTTCTCGACCATCGATTCGATGCCGTCGCCGACGAGCCGGATGGCTTCGGGGCGCAGGCTGGCCCAGCGCTTTTCACCACCGAGCGAGCCCATCGTCTCGGGCGCAATCACATTCGAGGAGCCGACGAAATCGGCGACGAAGCGGGTCTTCGGGCGGCGGTAGATATCCTGCGGCGTGCCTTCCTGGACGATCCCGCCATCGTTGAACACGGCGACACGGTCTGCCATGGAGAGCGCCTCGCCCTGGTCGTGGGTGACGAAGACGAAGGTGATGCCGAGCGCGCGCTGCAGACCCTTCAATTCCTCCTGCATCTGCTCGCGCAGCTTCAGATCCAGCGCGCCGAGCGGTTCGTCGAGCAGCAGTACCTTCGGCTTGTTGACCAGCGCCCGGGCGAGTGCAACGCGCTGCCGCTGTCCGCCGGAGAGCTGGCCCGGCTTGCGGATGCCGTAGCCGGGGAGCTTCACCAGCTCAAGCGCCTGTTCGGCTTCCTTGGTGCGCTCGGCCTTACCGATGCCCTTGACCATCAGGCCGTAGGCGACGTTGTCGACGATGTTCAGGTGGGGGAAGAGGGCATAGTCCTGGAAGACCGTATTGACGTTGCGGCGATAGGGTGGGACGCCCTCGGCCGTCTCGCCGAAAATCTGGATATGGCCCGAGGTCGGCTGCTCGAAGCCGGCGATCAGGCGCAGGCACGTGGTCTTGCCGGAGCCGGAGGGGCCGAGCATCGCGAAGAATTCGCCCGGCGCGATTTCGAGGTCGACGCCGTCGACGGCGCGAACCTGGCCGAAATGGCGCGAGACCTTTTGAAAACGGACGGCGGGGGTCATTTTGGGAGCTCCGGTATTGTTTGCTGTCGGGTTCTCGCTTCTCCCCGGCGGGGAGAAGATGCCCGACAGGGCAGAGGAGGGGGACGAGGAGCGGCAGCGACGCATGTCTGAGCGGCAAGCGAAGGACAGCATCTACCGCCCCTCATCCGACCCCTTCGGGGCCACCTTCTCCCCGAAGGGAGAAGGGGAAACGCCAGGTTATCTGCCGCCGATCACGCCGATATAGTCCGACACCCAGCGATGATAGGGCACGCATTCGCTCTGCGTCGTGCACTTCGCCGTCGGCGTTCTCCAGAACTTGATCTTGTCGAAGTGGTCGTAGCCGTTCGTTGCGCAGCCGGTGTCGGTCATCAGTTCGTTGCCCTTGCAGCCGGCCGGGACCGATGGAACGGCACCGAACCAGGCGGCGGCGTCGCCCTGCACCTTGGACTGCAGCGAATGCTCCATCCACATGTAGGCGCAGTTCGGATGCTCGCTGTCGGCGTGCAGCATGGTGGTGTCGGCCCAGCCGGTCACCCCTTCCTCGGGGAAGGTCGAGGCGATCTTCTGCTTGTCGACCTGCATCAGGTTGACCTGGAAGGGCCAGGAGCCGGAGGCGACCACGCCTTCGTTCTTGAAGTCGTCGATCTGGATCATCGCATCGTGCCAGTAGCGCGACACCAGCTTGCGCTGGCCGCGCAGCAGGTCGAGCGCTGCCTTGTACTGGTCTTCGTTGAGTTCGTAAGGGTCCTTGATGCCGAGTTCCGGCTTGTGGGCCATGAGGTAAAGCGCGGCGTCGGCGATGTAGATCGGGCCGTCATAGGCCTGGACGCGGCCCTTGTTGGACTTGCCGTCCGGCAGCGACTGCTCTTCGAAGACGACGTTCCAGCTGGTCGGCGCCTTATCCTTGAACGCGTCGGTGTTGTACATCAGGACGTTCGGTCCCCAGAGGTAGGGAACGCCGTAGTGAACGCCTGATACAGTGTACCAAGGCGCATTCTGCAGGCGCGGGTCGACATTCTTGAAGCTCGGGATCAGATCGGTGTTGATCGGCTGGACCCGCTTGCCGGCAACGAGCCGGAGCGAGGCGTCACCGGAGGCGGTAACAAGGTCGAAACCCCCTTCGTTCATCAGCGAAACCATTTCGTCGGAGGTCGCCGCGGTCTTGACGGAGACCTTGCAGCCGGTTTCCTTTTCGAAGGAAGTGACCCAGTCGTAGTTCTTGTCGCTCTCGCCGCGCTCGATATAGCCGGCCCAAGCCACGATGCTGACCGCACCTTCGCCTTTGCCCAATGCCTTCAGCGGCTCTGCCGCTGCAACCTGCGTCACGAAGCTCAAGCTCGCGAGCGCAACCGTGCACGATTTCAGAAGATGCTTCATCGACTGTCTCCCGGTTGGATGCCACTTGTGTGGCGTTTTGTTCCCGGCAGAAAAGGTGACGCGAAATGGTCGGTTTCGCAAATTCATTTATCAGAAAGGCGATATCGGAAATTCCGATATCGCCTTTCGATGACACTAGCGCGGACGACCCGAACGCATCGCTTCGGCAATGCCGACGAAATCACGCGCGGCCTGCGGCAGGCTGGAGCCTTTGCGCCATACCATGCCGACCTGGACGACCGGCAGGGAGCCGGAGACGTCGCGGCTTTCGATGCGGTCGCCTTCCAGCGACCAGGGCCGATAGACGAGATCCGGCAGCAGTGCCACGCCGGCGCCAGTCGCGACAAGGCTGCGCACCGCTTCGACGGATCGGGTCCGGAAGGCGACATGCGGGCGGGCGCCGAGCGCAGAAAGCAGCTTGCCGGTATTCTCCTCGATTTCATCGACCGTCAGCATAATCAGCGGCTCGCGGCCGATGTCGGCAACCGAGATGATGTCGGCCGACACCAGGGGATGGCCCATCGGCAGCCAGAGGCGATAGGGCGATGTCTCGAGGATTTCAGCCTGCAGGGCCATTCGGTCGCGAAGGTTCGATATGACCATGACAGCCACATCCAGTTCGCCACCGACCAGCAGGTGTTCGAGGTATCCGCCATTGTCCTCGATGGCGCTGACCTCCACCCCAGGGCAGGCGCGGCGGTAGCGGGCCAGGAGATCGGAGAGCACGTAGCCGGCGACCAGCGAGGTAACGCCGATGTTGAGCTTGCCCGAAAGTTCGTTCTGCTTGCCGGAAAAGCTGCCGCGCGCATCTGAAACGCTCGCCAGAATTTTTGTGGCGTGGCGCAGAAACTGGTGGCCGTTGTGCGTGATCGTCAGCCCACGCGGGTGCCGGTCGAAAAGCTCGACGCCCAGGTCGGTTTCAAGCTCCTTCAGGGCTTCTGTAACCGAGGATTGCGAGATCGAAAGGTTCTGGGCGGCACGCGTTACGGAGCCCTGTTCGGCGACGGCAATGAAATACTGAATCTGACGCAGGGTGAAGGCCATGGGCTGTTAGAGCATGGCCGCAAGCGCAATGGCAAGCATCCGGAAAGACTGGACCTTTTTTGGTACTATCCCACACTGACACAAAGTTGAGGTCGCGATTTAAGTATTCAGAAACGTCATTTCTCTAGCGTCGAACGCAATTGTATCGCGTTGGAGTTTCTTGATGGCGGAGCAGTTGGCGTGAAGGCCTTACTGCGCATCTTCCGGCCTTCCCGGAAATTGGTGTTGATCATCGGCGGAGTTGCCCTTCTTACGGGCGTTTCCGGCGGTGCTGCGCTGTATATCGGCAAGGACAATATCCTCGGTCCCTCAGCAGAGACCGTGAACGGAGCCGCGTGCACTGACGTCAACCTCGTCACCATCAAAAAGCAGAACCGGACCTGGGTCCGTAAGTATATCAAGACCGAGCCGACGGATGGCGTGACCCGCGTGAAGACCGCGCTGAGGGTGGCGAAGGCCATTTACGATGCGCAGAAGCCGGACCTCGTCCAGGTCGTCGTTCTGGATGCCAACGGGCCGACCTTGCGCTCCGACATCAGGGGTCGCGCGATCGGCGCCGACGTCGTCTACATCCCGCATCCCGATCCGGTTGTCGAAAGCCTGGAAGGAAAGACCTACACGGCGCGCTACTACGACGGAACGGCGGCGTCGAACGGGCTGTTTTTCGGCGAGCGGATCGATCTGCCCGAAGACGAGATCAGCGCATTGAACGCGTCGTTCAAGGACTACTCGGATTGCATCGATCCGATCGCGGTCGCCGCGACCGAGGGCGGAGCCAAGGCTGCCAAGGGTACGGCAAAAGAAAAGAAGTCTGCCGAAGAGGGCGCCGGGGCTGAATCTGCCTCCGCAGAGGCAGCTCCCGCGGCAGGGCACTGAATTTACGGGCTACCAGGAGGCATAGGCCACACGCCCGTCGTCTGAAACTCCGGTCGTTCGCTCCTCGCGTCGCTCACCCCCATCGCCTGGCTGGCGCTCCGGCACTTCCCCCGCTGGGGAGAAGTGGGAGGGAGTGTTCGTCGTGCTTCGTCCGTCACGCTGACGGATTCCGACATAAGGCGTGGCAACGGTCGTGCCGCAAGTCTCTTCTCCCCAGCGGGCAGAAGGTGCCGACAGGCGGATGAGGAGGCGGTGGGCTCGACACGACGCGTCGGTTCCGCCGCACTCTTTTGAAGAGGCCCCTCCTCAGTCCGCCTTGGCGCGGCGGGCGGGGAAGAGGATGATGTCGCGGATCGACGGGGCATTGGTCAAGAGCATGATCAGCCGGTCCACCCCGATGCCGAGACCGCCGGCGGGCGGCATGCCCTGGTCGATCGCATCGAGAAATTCGTCGTCGAGCTGCTTTTCCTTCTCGCCACGGGCATGGGCCTGCTCAAGCTGCTCGACCATACGCTTGCGCTGCTCTTCCGGATCGTTCAGTTCCGAGAAGGCGTTACCGAGTTCCCAGGCGTTGCAGTAGGTCTCGAAGCGTTCGACGAGGCGTGGCTCGCCCGGCACTTCCTTGGCGAAGGGCGAGATGTCCTTCGGGAAGTGCGTGACGTGCGACGGCTGGATGAGCGTGCTCTCGACCTTCTCCTCGAAGATGAAGGCGAGGCATTCGCCCCAGGTCCAGTCCTTTTCGACGGCGAAACCGGCGGCCTTGGCGGCCGTGCGGGCCTCTTCGTCGGTTTTCATCGCGAGGAAGTCGATGCCGGTCGCCTCCATGACGGCGTCTGGCATCGGCACGCGCCTGAACGGACCCTTGAAGGAAATCTGCTTGTCGCCGAACATGAATTCGGTCGTGCCGTGGATCGACATGGCGAGCGTCGAGAACAGGCGCTCGACGAGGTCCATGATGTCCTCGTAGTCGGCATAGGCCCAGTAGCATTCCATCATCGTGAATTCAGGATTGTGCCGGGTCGAGACGCCTTCGTTGCGAAAGTTGCGGTTGATCTCGAAAACCTTGTCCGTAAGGCCGGAGACCAGCGTGCGCTTCAAGAACAGTTCCGGCGCGATGCGCAGATACATGTCGAGCTTCAGCGTGTTGTGGTGGGTCTTGAAGGGCTCGGCGGTCGCGCCGCCATAGACCGAGTGCAGCATCGGTGTCTCGACTTCCATGAAGCCGTCGCTTTCCATGAAGCGGCGGATGCCGGAAACGATCTTCGAACGTTGCTGGAAGCGGAGCTTGGACTCTTCGTTGGTCATGATGTCGAGGTGGCGCTTGCGGTAGCGCGTCTCGATGTCCGAAAGGCCGTGCCACTTCTCGGGCATCGGCAGCAGCGACTTCGTCAGCATGGTGATCTGCTGCGCGTTGATCGTCAGTTCGCCACGCTTGGTGCGGCGCACGATGCCGGTGACGCCAACGATGTCGCCGATGTCGATCATCGGCAGCAGGGCGCGGGCTTCTTCCGGGGTGGTATCCTTGTGGCTGAAGATCTGGATCTTGCCGCCTGCGTCATGGATGTCCATGAACATGCCGGAGTTTCGCGAGGAATAGACGCGGCCGGCAACGGTCACAACGTCCTGCGTCTCGACGTCGGGCTCCAGGGCTTCGTACTTCGCGGCGAGCTCGGCATTGGTCATCGTCCGGTGGAAATGCGCCGGATAGACGTCGCCGATCTGCTCGCGCAGCAGCTTCAGCTTCTGGGCGCGGACTTCCGTTGCGTCGGAGGAAAGGGCGGCTGTTTCGGTCTTCTCAGTCATCGTTTCAAATCCTGTGACGGCATCGCCGCGGCGGGCTTCGCTTCCGTTCTTCTCAGAGGGGCGAGCACTTCGCATCCCTCGGACACCAGTCAGTTCCTCGGGTCAGCTCCTTGGGCCAACCAGCGCGGCGACTGCCTGCGCGGCCAGCTTCAGCCGCTGGCGCACGACCGAACGGCCGAGGATCGCCATCGAATCGAACAGCGGCAGCGAGCGCGACGAGCCGGAGACGGCAACGAACAGCGGTGCCACGATCACCTTCAGCTTCTTGTCCATGCGTTCGGCAATGGCGCGCAGTTCGGCTTCGATCGCCTCGACATTCCACTCGATGATCTTTTCGAGATCGGGCTGCACCGTGTTGAGAATCTCGAGGATCTCTTCCGGCGGCGACTTGATCCTGGCGAAGGCGGCAGGGTCGAGGTTAAGGTCCGACTTCAAGAGGAAACCCATCAGATCAGGCAGTTCCCCGAGCTTGGAGATGCGCGACTGCGACAGCGCGAGGCCGGCCTTCAGGCGGTCGTTCTCCATCGCCCAGGTGAGAACCCGATTCCGGAATTCTTCCTCCGACATCTTCTCGCGGATCCAGCGGCCGTTCAGCCAGTCGAGCTTCTGGATATCGAAGATCGCTCCGGCCTTTGAGAGGTTCTCGGGATCGAATTTCTCGGCCAGCTCGTCCATCGTCATCAGCTCTTCGCCTTCGGCGATCTGGACGAAGAACAGGCCGAGGAAGTTCATCAGCGCTTCGGGGATGTAGCCGAGAGCGGTGTAATAAGAGATCGACGTCGGGTTCTTGCGCTTCGACAGCTTCGACTTGTCGGCATTTCGCATCAGCGACAGGTGCATGAAGACAGGCTGGTCCCACTCGAAATAGCGATAGAGCAGGATGTGCTTCGGTACCGATGCCAGCCATTCCTCGCCGCGCGCCACATGGGTGATCTTCATCAGATGGTCGTCGATGACGTTTGCCATATGGTAGGTCGGCATGCCGTCGCCCTTGATCAGCACCTGCATGTCGACGCTGTCCCAAGGTATGGAGACATCGCCATAGACACCGTCGGTGAAGTCGCACGAGCCTTCGGTCGGGACCTTCATGCGGATGACGGAGCTTTCGCCGGCCGCCATCTTGGAGGTGACTTCCTCGGCCGTCAGGTTGAGGCAGAGACCGTCATACTTCGGCGGCTTGCCGGCGGCGCGCTGGGCTTCACGCATCTCGGTCAGGCGCTCGGGCGTGCAGAAGCAGCGGAAGGCATGGCCCTTGTCGAGCAATTGCTGAGCGTAAGGCTGGTACATGTCCTTGCGGTCGCTCTGGCGGTAGGGGCCGTAAGGGCCGCCGATGTCGGGGCCTTCCGACCACTGCAGGCCGCACCATTTCAGCGCGTCCAGCACCTTCGTCTCGAATTCCGGGGTCGAGCGCGTGGCATCGGTGTCTTCGATGCGCAGGATGAACTCGCCGCCGTGCTTCTTGGCGAAAAGGTAGTTGAAAAGAGCGATGTAAGCAGTACCGACATGCGGCTCGCCAGTCGGCGAGGGAGCGATGCGGACGCGGACGCCGGAAGCTGTCATTTTATGTGCCCGTCAAATGAATGCCGGACGGCTTTCCTGAGAAAGCGACGCTCGGCCGGAAGGAATGCAGATAACTGGATCAGGAAACCGGCCGGAAAAGGGCATTTTGCGCGCTTTTGCGGCCAATTATCCATTTGGCTGGCCTTAGGCCATATTCATCGGTGCGCGTCAAGGAAAATGGCGCCTGACGGGATCAGGTCACCGGCCAGACGTAGAGGAGCATCGGCACGCTGACGAGGACGATGATGAAGGACAACGGCAGGCCAAGCCTCGGATAATCGCTGAAACGGTAACCGCCAGGGCCGAACACGAGCGTGTTGCACTGATGGCCGATCGGCGTCAGGAAATCGCAGCCGGCTCCGATTGCTACTGCCATCAGGAAGGCATCCGGCTTGTAGCCGAGCGTCTCGGCGAAACTCGCGGCGATCGGCGCCATGACGAGCACCGTCGCCGCGTTGTTGAGGAAAGGCGTGACCGCCATCGCCGTGATCAGGATCAGCGCCAGGGCGCCGTAGTGCGGCATCTGTGCGGCGAGGTGGCCAAGCCAACCGGCGATCAGCTCGCTGCCGCCGGTGGTCCGCAGCGTGTCCGATACCGGGATGAGGGCGGCGAGCATGATGATGATCGGTCCGTCGACGGCCTTGTAGATGTCGGCGAGCGGGATCACGCGAAAGACGACCATGGCTAGGGCAGCGCAGAAGAAGGCGATGGAGACCGGCGCGACGCCCACCGCCGTGGCGCCCATGGCGGCAAAGAGGATCAGCAACGGCACATAGGCCCGGCGCGGCGTGCCGAGCATGATTTCACGCTGGGCAAGCGGCAGGCAGGTGAATTCCTGCAGGAATGCGGGCAGGTTCCTGCGGCTGCCCTGCAACACCAGCACGTCGCCGGCGCGGAGCGTCACCTCGCTCAGCCGTTCGCTTAGCCGGTGCCCTTGCCTGGAAACGGCGAGCAGGTTGACGTTGCGGCGATTGGAGAGCGAGAGCTGGCGCGCCGAGGCGCCGATCAGCTGCGATTCCGATGTGACGACTGCCTCGATGGAGATGATGTCGCTGCGCTCCGCCGGATCGGCGATCGGCCTGCCCGACAGCTGAAGCTTGCCATGGGAGACGATGCGATCGAGCGCCTCCGGGCTGCCTTCGAGGAGGACGGTATCCCCGCTGCGCAGTTCGACATCGGGAAACGGCGAAAGGCGGGTGTGGCCGCGCAAGATTGCTGTTGCGACGGCGTCTCCATCGCCGTGCTGCAGGAGATCGTGCAGCTGTCGGCCTTCGATCCCCGACCCCTCGATAACGGTTGCTTCAGAGAAATACGCTTTGACGTCCAGCGCCTCCTCCAGGGACGGATTTTCGTTCCGGCGTTCGGGCACCAGCCAGTGGAAAACGATCAGGAACATCACGCCGACCAGCGTCAGCGTCGCGCCGACCGGGGTGAAGTCGAACATCGTAAAGGGGGTCCCGGTGATTTCGCCGCGCAGGCGGGATACGACAATGTTGGGCGAGGTGCCGATCTGGGTCATCAGACCGCCGAGAAGGGCAGCAAAGCTCATCGGCATCAGATAGAGCGAGGGCGACTTGCCGCTCTTTCTGGCGAACTGGAAAGCGACGGGGATCATGATTGCCAGTGCACCGATGTTCTTGATGAAAGCGGAAAGGACCGCAACCACCACCAGCAAAAGCGCAAGCTGCGTATGAACCGTATTCAGGTTCGGAAAGAAGCGCTTGATCATCGTGTCGACGATGCCGGACCGCGCGACACCGGCGCTGACCACCAGCGCGCTGCCGACGATGATCACGATATCGTCGCTGAACCCGGAAAACGCCTTGTCGAGGGGAACGATGCCGACGCAGACGGCGAGAACCAGGGCGCAGCAGGCCACGAGGTCGTAGCGGAACCGATCCCAGATGAAGACTGCCATCATGAGACCGATGACGCTGAAGGCGAGAATCTGCGGGGTTGTCATGCTGCTCCGAATGCCAGGGGCTGAAGGAGGAGGGACCTCCGCCTTCAGCGAATAAGTGTGACGAGGGCACGACTTATCAATGCCGAGGGCAATCAAAGTTTAGATCGGTCGCTATTGCCGGATTGCCCACGCTGAAGCGGTGCGTCGGAAATCTGGATCAGCCCGGCAAACCGGAGATCCAGGTCGAGCACGAGGTTGTAGCGAAGCGGACATCAGCAGCGCCGAGACGACGAACATGGCGATGACGATCAAATTGTTTGGCGCGCGATAGCCAAAACGTGATTCCAACGCAATCCAGCTGCTTTGAAAGATTTTGCCAGCGTGCGGCCATGTATCTGCTGGACAAACGAGGGCGCGAGTATAGCTTCCGCATCGCAATTTTGTGCTGGAGAAACGCAATGACCGATCTTTTGAATGTTCCCGTCAAGCTGGCCGACGGTCGCGAAACGACGTTGGACGAGTATCGCGGCAAGGTGGTGCTTGTCGTCAACGTGGCGTCGAAATGCGGGTTGACGGTGCAATATGACGGCCTCGAAAAGCTTTACGAGGACAAGCGCGAGCGCGGCTTCGTGGTCGCGGCCTTCCCTGCCAACAACTTCAAGGGCCAGGAGCCGGGAACGGATGCAGAGATCGTCGAATTCTGCACGCTGACCTACGACGTGAAATTCCCGATCTTCTCGAAGATTTCCGTCAAAGGCGCAGACCAGCATCCGCTCTACAAGCTGCTGACGGAAGTGGGCGTGCCCACGACCGGCGATGGACCGATGCGGGAGAGGCTGCGCGGCCACGGCATCGAAGCCGGCAAAAACACCGATATCCTCTGGAACTTCGAGAAATTCCTGATCGGGCGCGACGGCAAGGTCGTCGCGCGGTTTGCGCCGGATGTGACTGCTGACGATCAGAGGCTGGTGTCGGCGATCGACAGGGAGCTCTCCGCGGCCTGACGCTGCACGCGCTTTTGACTGAATTGTTTAGAAACGGCGGTGCCGCTGGCGAAATTCGCTCGGCGAGCACCGCTCGCGATCCTGAAACAGCCTGGAAAAGTAGAAGGCGTCGTCAACGCCGACATTCGCCGCGATCGCTTCGACGGAGAGGTCGGACGTGGTGAGCAGCTGCTTGGCGCGGTCGATACGCAAGCGCAGCTGGAAGGTCTTCGGTGACTGGCCTGTCGCTGCTGCAAAGCGCCGGCGCAGTGTCGCCGGCGACATGGCGAACTCTTCGGCGAAAGCGCGCATGTCGACCTGTTGGAATGCCCGTTGTTGCAGCGCGTCGATCGCGAACTCGATGGTCGCATCCGGGGCCTCATCGCTGGGCACCGCGGCTTGCCGGGCGGACTGCACCGCAATGCGATGCAGCGTCGCAGCCGACGAGGCGAGACTGAGGGAATTGTCCTCGGCAAAGTCGGAATGAAGGGTGGCGAAGAGGTGCTGCATCTCGCGAAGATTGCGAAGAGCCACCAGCGGCGCGGTCTCGACCACCAGGCGCTGGCGAAGGAGTTCGCTGGCAAACGACCCGGTGAACAGCACCCAGCGCTCTTCCCAGCTCCCGCCGCGCTGCGGTCCATAGCTATGCAGCGTGCCGGCCGGCAGCCAGAACAGGGATGGGCCGGTGATCTCCTGGACGCCTGCCTTCGTGGTGGACAGCGTGCCGTTCCCTGACTCGATCAGCACGACGGCGTGCACAGGTAAGCGCCGGTTGACGATGCGCATTGAAACGCGTTGGCGGCCAAAGCCAATGACCGCGAGGGCGGCGCCTACGGAAGGCTCCGATCGATAGAGTGCAATCGGGGCGCCGGTCATGAGCGAAAAGTCCAGATACTCTTTCCATCCATGGAAAAATGCCTTCCAGCAAGCAAGACTGTCACATGCTATTTCGCTTTGGGAGTGATCGAAATGTCAAGTCTTGTCCTGAATATGCAATCCAACGAGGCGCCGATGGTCCAGCTGGTCGCCAACGGCAAGGTTCTCTCGGCAGCGCCGGATCGGCTTGGGCAGCTGGTGCCGACGGATCCCGACGTTGGCCTGAACGCGATCCGCGCCCGCTATGAAGAGCACGGCTACGTCTGGCTCAAGGGATTTCTGAAACGCAGCGACGTCGTCGAGTTTCGCGGTTGGGTGTTCTCGCATCTGGCGGCTGCCGGTCTTATCGAGGCCGGCTCCGACCCTGCATTGGGACTGAACTCCAGCGGTGCATTGAACAAGGCATTGGTCGACCGTATCCTGATGTCGCTCGTCCGCTCGGTCGCCTTCGAAGGATTTTGCGCGCAGCCGCGGCTGGCCCGCTTCATGGACGAGTTCCTGTCCGGGATCTCCTACCTGCACAAGCGCAAGATCATGCGCTTTACCCAGCCGGACACGACCACCGCCACGCCGGCCCACTACGACCTCGTCTATCTGCGCGGCGGCACCAGCCGGATCGTGACCGCGTGGATTCCGCTCGGCGATACGCCGGTCGATATGGGTGGGCTGGTCTATCTCGAGGGCTCGCATGCCATCGGTACCCGCATGGAAGCGGCGTTTCAGGAGAACAACACGGGACTCACGCCCGACGAGCGCATCAGCGCCTTCAATCGCAACATGACCGAGGGGGGCTGGGTTTCCAAGGACCTGCCAGAGATGGCAGAGCGTTTCGACACGCGATGGCTGGTCGCCGACTATGAGGCGGGCGATGTGGTTCTGCATAGTCCCTACATGATCCATGCATCGACAACGAACCAGAGCGCCGACAACCGAATCAGGTTATCGACAGACATTCGCTACCAGAACGTCGACGACGAGATCGACGCGCGATGGGGCAATCACTGGAGTCTCGGGGACATGCTCTAGACAAGTATCCGCCCGCTTCTTCAAAGCCGGATATTGATGATGGAGTTTTCTGCATTCGACATCGGCGATGTCAGCCAACGACCCGCACGCGCGAACGACGCCCCGATCGTCGCCGGGTGGTTTGCGGGCCATGGGGATGCGACCCGCTGGGGCGGTCCTGACATTCCAAACCCGCTGACTGCAGCCTGGCTGGAGAGCGAAATCGCGGACGGTACCTATTTCGTCTGCGTCGACAGCAAGGATGAGGTTGTCGCGATATACAGCCTCAAACGGATCGATGAGGAAGCCATTCATCTCCGGCGCTTTGCAGTTGCGCCTATCCTGCGCGGCAGGGGTGCAGGGAGAGCGATGATCACAGACATAGCCGGTCTCGCTCGTTCGAAAGGTGCCGGATGGCTTTCACTTTGGGTTTATGGGTCGAACAAGGCTGCTGTTCGCCTCTATGAAAACGCGGGATTCCGGGAAATCGGGACGCGCGTGGCTGCAGAGGATTCCAGCGGTTTCTGCCTCCGCATGAGGCTCGATCTCTGAGCGCCTGAAGTGCCCGCAACGGCTCGCTGCGGGCACTTCGACATTGTGACTCGGCCAAGTCACCTCAGTGCCCGCCGGCCTTTTTTCTCTTCCGCGCGTTGCGTGCCATCATGTTGAGCACTTCGACAAGCGCCGAGAAGGCCATTGCCGCGTAGACGTAGCCCTTTGGCACATGGAAGCCCATGCCTTCCGCAATCAGCGTCGTACCGATCATCATCAGGAAGCCGAGGGCAAGCATGACGATGGTCGGGTTCCGCTCGATGAAGTTGGCGAGCGGCGTGGCCGCGACCAGCATTACCGTGACGGCAGCAATGACGGCGACGACCATGATCGGCAGATGCGGCGTCATGCCCACGGCGGTGATGATGCTGTCGACCGAGAAGACGAGGTCGAGAATAAGGATCTGGCCGATCGCGGCGGCAAAGCCCGTCGTTGCCGAGCTGGCGATAAAATCCTCCTCGTGGTCGGCAGGATCGACGCTGTGATGGATTTCCTTGGTGGCCTTCCACAACAGGAAGAGACCGCCGGCAATCAGGATCATGTCCTTCCACGAGAAGCCGTGGCCGAAGACTTCGAAGACCGGTGTGGTCAGCTTGACGATCCAGGCGACGGTGCCAAGCAGCGCCAGGCGCATGACCAGGGCAAGGCCGATACCGAGCTTGCGGGCCTTTTCTCGATGCTCAGGCGGCAACTTGTTGGTCAGAATGGAAATGAATATGAGGTTGTCGATCCCGAGGACCACTTCCATCACCACCAGGGTAACGAGCGCCACCCAGGCGGCCGGGTCCTGAACGAGCATCATGATGTCTTGCATCGGCATATATCCCCTTGCGCCACATAAGCTGACGCCCGCAATGTAAGGACGCGGCCTGCCTTGGCAAGCGCGCAAGGGGGTATACGAAAGCCGCGCGGCTTTTATTCCTTTAACGGAATCCAGATTTCCGTCAGACCCGTGCCGGTATAGGGGTCGAAACGGTCGTCGTAGCGCTCGAACATGTCGGGCATGTCTCCGCATTCGACGCCGGAGTTCGGCATCCAGGTGCCGAATATCTGATGCATCGTTGCAGGGATGCCCGAGACGTGCCCGTGATGGGCAAAGACCGCATAGCGTTGACCTGGGATCTTCAGCGTCGCGAAGCCGTCCGGCAGGTCGCTGGTGTCGTCGACGGCGACCGCGGCCATGTAGTGGAACGTTTCAGTTTCACCGCCCACAT
Organism: Rhizobium sp. Root1203; assembly: GCF_001424945.1. Lineage (GTDB taxonomy): Bacteria > Pseudomonadota > Alphaproteobacteria > Rhizobiales > Rhizobiaceae > Rhizobium. The sequence goes on along the minus strand of NZ_LMCW01000045.1, from coordinate 174,737 downwards.
GCGTGCAGATACCGTAGGCCGCGCTGCCGCGCTGGCCCGGAATGCTGCCCGAGTAAGTATTGAACCTCTGCCACAGCGACGGGATCGCAGCGTTGCCGCCATAGGCATAGGTTTCCTGCAGACCGGCAAAGGTGATCGGCGGCATGGTTTCGAAGCGGGGCGGCTCTAGCTCGGTAAGGCGTGCGGGGTCCATTCTGATCGGCTCCAGGAGTGCGAGGTTGCGGGCGTGCCCCTGTTTGCGCACCGCATCCGGCGTGATGCCGAACTGGTCGCGAAAGGCACGGGTGAAGGCCTCGTGCGAGCCGTAGCCGGCATCGAGGGCAACCTCGAGAATGGAGGACGAACTACCGATCAGCGCCAGCGCGGCGCGGCTCAGGCGACGGCCGCGGATATAGCCGCTGATCGAATGACCGGTCACGAGCCCGAAAACCCGCGACAGGTGGTAGCGCGAAAGCCCGGCGGCGTCGGATATCTGATCAAGCGAGATATCGCTTTCGAAATGGCTCTCGATAAACCAGATCGCCCGTCCGATGGAACTCATGTCCGCTCCCTTGGTTGCACTTTCTTCATAGAGAAGCGGAGGCAACCGGGTTTGATCGCTGTTGCGGGATTCTGGCGCGGCGGGCGAGAAAAATCAAAGGGTCAGGCGCGGTCGGCCTTGTCGACGCCATACGCCGCCATGAAAACGCGGATGGCCCCAGTGATCACGCGCTCCATCTCGGCCATCGACGGCGGCTGCTCCATGCTGCCGAAAAGGCGAAACTTGAAGAAGCTGCCGCCGGCGAGATCCAGGAATTGCCCCGCGGCCAGATCGATGTCGTCGATCTCGAGCTTGTCGGCCTCGACATATTGCTCGAGGTAGTCGTGCAGGATAGTTCGGAGATTTTCCGGCCCCTTGAAGAAGCGCTGACAGAGAACCGGCATGCGGTCGCGTACACCGAGCACGGTGCGCATCGCGTTGATGACCTTTTCCTCGGTCATGTGAGAGATGAAGCTCATTCCGAAATCGTGGAGGCCAGCTTCGACATCGTCATGTTCGGCGAGCGCCGTGCGCATCGACGCAACGAAAGCAGCCCGTTCGCTTTCGATCAAGGCCGTAAACAATTCTTCCTTGTTGGCGAAGTAAACGTAGAGCGTTCCCTTTGAAACTCCAGCCTCGCGCGTTACATCGTTCATGCTCGCGGCGTCGAAGCCGAGTTTCATGAAGACAAGCCGTGCGCCGTCGAGAATTTGCTTGCGCTTCGCAGGGTCTTCGCCAGCGGCCCATCTGCCGCCGGTTGCGGGGAGTTCGTCTGCGTGCGTGTCGGAAAGGTCTGTCATCGCTCCTTAACCATATTCGCAACTGCGAATGTTTCGTTAACAAAATCGAACCGGGTGGTTCGATACATCTTGATATGAACGTAAAAAGGTTCTATGTCAACTGAACCGAACCGTTCAGTTCGATTGGTTTCACTCGTTTTACCGGTAGTCGCACATGTCGTCCAGCCAAAATGCCAATGTCGCCCGCATTGTCAGCGAACCCGCTGACGCCGAGGGCCGGGCTGAGAAAGCAGCTGTCACAACAGCGGAAGCTCCGCGCGCGTCGCAGACTCCTGCCAACACGCAGGAAGCAGTTGGCGAGAAAAAGAAGAAGCGCGGCCTCGCGCTGCCGATCATCGGCCTCGCTCTTCTGGCCGGCGGCACCTGGTATGGCTACGACTGGTGGACCACCGGCCGCTTCATGGTTTCCACTGACGACGCCTATGTCGGAGGTGATATCGCTACGATCTCACCGAAGGTGACCGGCTACGTGGCAAAGGTGAATGCCGTCGCCAACCAGCAGGTCAAGGCCGGCGACGTCCTCGCGACGCTCGACGACGGTGACTACAAGATCGCGCTGGCGCAGGCGGAAGCCTCGCTCGACACCGAAAGACTTTCGCTGCAGCGGATCGACGCCCAGATCGCCGGCGGCGAAGCCAGCCTCGACCAGGCGAAGGCGCAGAAGGTTGCCCTCGAGGCGACCGTTCGCGGCGCCCAGATCACACAGACCCGCGCCAGCGACCTGCAGGCGAAGTCCGTCGGCACGACCGCATCTCTCGACAGCGCCAACATCTCGCTCGATCAGGCTCGCGCCAATCTCGTCGGCGGCGATGCGGCCATCGCTTCGGCCGAAGCGAATGTCACGCTTCTGCACGCCCAGCGACGCGAAGCCGAGGGCACGATCCGCCAACTCGAGCTTGCTCGCGACAAGGCCGCGCGCGATCTGTCCTTTACCATTCTGAAGGCGCCCTATGACGGCGTCGTCGGCAATCGTTCCGTTCAGGAAGGCGACCTCGTGTCTCCGGGGCAGCGGCTGATGGCCCTCGTTCCCGTGCGCCAGCTCTTTATCGACGCGAACTTCAAGGAAACGCAGATTCAGCATCTGGTTCCGGGGTCAAAGGTCAACGTGCACGTCGATGCCTATGACCAGCATCCGATCGTCGGCACGGTCGAATCGATCTCGCCCGCGTCGGGCTCGGTCTTTTCGCTGCTGCCGCCGGAGAACGCGACCGGTAACTTCACCAAGATCATCCAGCGCGTTCCCGTTCGCATCGCGCTTCCGCAGGATGCGCTCGACAGCGGCCGCCTGCGCGCCGGTCTCAGCGTCGTGGTCGACGTCGACACGCGCACCGCGCCGGAAGCCGGCAAGTAACATCGTCTGACGAGGTAGGCCAATGGCCGCGAGCGCAACAATCGGAACCGTTCCGGCCGCACCGGCTGCGGTGGACCATATGGATCCCCGCAAGCTCATCGCGTTCTTCGCGATGGTGCTCGGCATGTTCATGTCGATCCTCGACATTCAGATCGTCTCGGCATCGCTCGCTGAGATCCAGGCGGGCCTCAGCGCCGGCTCGGACGAAATCGGCTGGGTGCAGACATCGTACCTGATTGCCGAAGTCATCATGATTCCGCTGTCGGGCACACTCGCGCGCATCATCTCCACCCGATATCTTTTTGCTCTCTCCGCTGCCGGCTTCACGATGGCGAGCGCGCTCTGCGCGACGGCGACGAACATCGACCAGATGATCGTCTACCGTGCCATACAGGGCTTCATCGGCGGCGGCATGATCCCGTCGGTTTTCGCTGCGGCCTTCACGATTTTCCCGCCGTCCAAGCGCAGCATCGTTTCACCGATCATCGGCCTGATCGCGACGCTGGCGCCGACCATTGGTCCGACAGTGGGCGGCTATCTCAGCCACGCCTTCTCCTGGCATTGGTTGTTCCTGGTCAACATTATACCCGGCATCATCGTGACGCTGGTGACCTGGAACTTCATCGACTTCGACAAGCCGGAATTTTCGCTTTTCAAGAAGTTCGACTGGTGGGGCCTGCTCTCGATGGGCGTCTTCCTGGGCGCGTTGGAATACGTTCTGGAAGAGGGCAATTCCAACGACTGGTTCAACGATGACCATATCACCATGGCTGCCATTGCCTCGGCGATCGGCTGCGTGGTGTTTTTCTACCGCGCGTTCAAGGTCGACTTCCCTGTCGTCGACCTCAGGGCCTTCAGCAACCGGAATTTTTCCGTCGGCTCGCTGTTTTCCTTCGTCATGGGCATCGGCCTCTATGGGCTGACCTATATCTACCCGCTCTATCTCGGGCGCATCCGGGGTTACGACTCGCTGATGATCGGCCAGACGATGTTCGTCTCCGGCCTTGCGATGTTCGTCACCGCGCCGATCGCCGGCAAGCTGTCGACCAAGATGGACCTGCGCATGATGATGGTGCTCGGCTTCATGAGCTTCGCGGCCGGCACGTATATCATGACTGGCGTGACGACGGACTGGGATTTCTACGAGCTCTTCATTCCGCAGATCCTGCGCGGCTTCGGCCTGATGATGTGCATGGTGCCGATCAACAACATCGCGCTCGGCACGATGCCGCCGGCGCGCATGCGCGGTGCGTCAGGCCTCTTCAACCTGACGCGTAACCTTGGCGGTGCCGTCGGGCTGGCGGTCATCAACACCGTGCTTACGAACCGTCAGGACGTGCATTTCCAGCGGCTTCGCGAGGGCTTCGATTGGGGAAATCCGGCGGCGGTCGACCAGATGAAGAACATGGCGGCGAAATTCGATGCCTATGGCATGGACGGGGCGGCGGTTGCGGTCAAGCAGATGGTCGGGCTGGTGACCAAGCAGGCGATGGTGCTGTCGTTCAGCGACATCTTCCTGATGCTGACCGTGCTTTTCGTCGCGATGATCGTCGGCATCGTGCTGATCGACAAGCCCGCGCCGCAAGGCGGCGGCGGGGGCGGCGGCGGCCACTAATTTCTATGACCAACTCATAATATCGCCGGCTTCGGGAAACCAAAGCCGGCGTTTTTTTGTATGAAAACAGCCGCGTGCAGATTTTGATTTACGTACATCAAATTTGGAGTTAAAGGTCTCGCAGGAGGAGCGATGAGACCAACAGTTCACGATATCGCCGCGGTCGCGGGTGTCAGCCTTGCCACCGTCGACCGGGTTCTGAACCAGCGCCCGGGCGTACGGCACGTGACGCGCGAGAAGGTCGAGAGAGCCATCCGCGAACTCGGCTACGTCAGGGACGTGGCAGCCGCCAACCTGGCGAAGGGCCGCACGTATCCTTTCGTCTTCATCCTTCCCGCCAGCGACAATTCCTTCATGCACGCGCTGAATGCCGAAGTGCGCGCCGCTGTCGCGCGCTCGCCGGTCGACCGCACCGAAATCCGTACGATCGAAGTTCCGGCCTTCGATCCCGCAGCGCTTGTCGCCGTCCTTGAAAAGCTCGGCGAGGAGCGGCCAGCCGGGATCGCTCTCGTCGCGACGGATGCACCCGACGTGCGCGATGCCGTCGACCGCTTGGTGAAGGAGGGTATTCCGGTTGTCACCGTGGTGTCCGATCTCACCGGTTCACAGCGTCATCATTATGCGGGGGTCGACAATATCGCGGCGGGCCGTACTGCCGCGCGCCTGCTTGGCCGGTTTCTCGGTGGTGCCAGCGGCGATGTCGCCGTTCTTGCCGGTTCGATGCTGGTGCGCGACCATCGGGAACGTCTTGAAGGGTTTGCTACCGTCATCGCCAAGGAATTTCCGTCTCTGTCGCTCCTGCCTGTGATCGAGGGTCGTGACGATCCGGAGTTGGCGCATATGCTGGTTGCCGATGCGCTCTCGAAGCAGCGCGGAATAATCGGCGTCTACAGCCTGGGTGCCGGCAACCGCGGTTTGATCAGGGCGCTGAAGGAAAAGGCGGGCGATCGGGCGCTGACCGTTATCGCCCATGAATTAACCACGCATACCCGGGCCGCTCTTCTGGATGGCACGATCGACGCGATCCTCAATCAGGACGCCGGGCACGAGGTGCGCAGCGCCATTCGCGTCCTCAAGGCGAAGGCCGACGGGCTTGCCGTCATCGACGGCCAGGAGCGCATCCGCCTCGACATATTCCTGAAAGACAATCTGCCGTAACGGCAAAGGGAGAAACACATGTATCTGGGTCTCGATCTCGGAACCTCCGGCGTCAAAGCGATGCTGATCGACGGCGATCAGAGGATCGTCGGTTCGGCCAATGGGTCGCTCGATGTCTCGCGTCCGCATTCCGGCTGGTCGGAACAGGAGCCGTCGCACTGGGTTCGCGCCACCGAGGAGGCTGTTGCCGGGCTGAAGGCGAAGCACCCCAAGGAACTCGCTGCCGTCAAGGGCATCGGCCTCTCGGGCCAGATGCACGGTGCCACGCTGCTCGATGCCGACGACAGGGTGCTGCGCCCCTGCATCCTCTGGAACGACACGCGCAGCTATGTCGAGGCGGCCGCGCTCGATGCCGATCCGAAATTCCGCAAGCTGACCGGCAATATCGTTTTCCCCGGCTTCACCGCGCCGAAGCTCGCCTGGGTCGCCAAGCATGAGCCTGATATTTTTGCCAAGGTCGCCAAGGTGCTGCTGCCGAAGGATTACCTGCGCCTCTGGCTGACCGGCGAGCACATATCCGAGATGTCTGATTCGGCAGGCACCTCCTGGCTGGATACCGGCAAGCGCAAATGGTCGTCCGAGCTTCTGGCTGCGACCGGCCTTGATGAAAAGCAGATGCCGACGCTCATCGAAGGCACCGAGCAGGGCGGGAAGCTGCGGTCGGAACTCGCCGCCAAATGGGGCATTTCCGGTGCTCCCGTCGTCGCCGGCGGGGCAGGGGACAATGCGGCATCGGCCTGCGGCATGGGTACGGTCAGCCATGGTGCGGCCTTTGTCTCGCTAGGAACCTCGGGCGTTCTGTTTGCTGCAAACGGCGCCTATCTGCCGAAGCCGGAAAGCGCGGTGCATGCATTCTGCCACGCACTACCGAACACCTGGCACCAGATGGGCGTGATCCTGTCGGCCACGGATGCACTGAACTGGCATTCCGACGTGACCGGCAAATCGCCGGCGGACCTCACCGCCGAACTCGGCGAAACGCTGAAGACGCCTTCGGGAGTCACCTTCCTGCCCTATCTCTCGGGCGAGCGTACACCCCATAACGATGCCGTCATCCGTGGCGCCTTCATCGGCCTCGAGCACGAGAGCAGCCGCGTCGTGCTGACACAGGCGGTGCTGGAAGGCGTATCGTTCGCGATCCGCGACAATCTCGAGGCGCTGCGTTCCGCCGGCACCAATATCGGCCGCGTCACCGCCATCGGCGGCGGCTCGCGCTCGCGCTACTGGCTGGCCTCGATCGCGACGGCGCTCGGCGTCCCCGTCGATCTGCCGGCCGATGGCGATTTCGGCGCGGCCTTCGGTGCCGCCCGCCTCGGCCTGATCGCCGCCACGGGTGCGGACCCCGTTGCCGTCTGCACGCCGCCGGAAACGGACGGCACGATCGAACCCGACAAGGCCTTGAGCGCCGCCTACGAGGATGCGTACCGGCGCTACCGCGCGCTCTATCCGGCGATCAAGTCGCTGGGGGCCGTGCACTAGGGGACACGAACCGGGAAGATCTTAAAGATCCCTCCCCAACCCTCCGCACAAGGGGGCTTCCGTGACCCAGTGCCGCCCTTCCGCACGGCGAGGCGGTGGCCACCAGCTTTCTCCCCCCTTGTGGGGGAGATGCCGGCAGGCAGAGCGGGCGTGGAGGTTCGCGAAACTGCCGCACAGGGCTGGGCGGAACGAAAATACCTGAATGACCAACACAAGGAGACAGATCATGAGCACCGGATTTTTCGGCGATATCCAGAAAGTAAAGTACGAAGGCCCCGACAGCACCAACCCGCTGGCCTTCCGCTACTACCAGCCTGACGAAATCGTCATGGGCAAGCGCATGGAAGACCACCTGCGCTTTGCCGTTGCCTACTGGCACACCTTCACCTGGCCGGGCGGCGACCCCTTCGGCGGCCAGACGTTCCTGCGCCCGTGGTTCGAAGACACGATGAAGGCTGCGAAGCTGAAGGCGGACGTTGCCTTCGAATTCTTCCAACTGCTCGGCTCGCCCTACTACTGCTTCCACGACGCCGACGTGCGCCCGGAAGGCAAGAACTTCGCGGAGAACACCAGGAACCTCAACGAGATCGTCGACTATTTCGCCGAGAAGCAGGCCTCAACCGGCGTCAAGCTGCTGTGGGGAACGGCGAACCTGTTCTCCAACCGCCGCTTCATGTCGGGTGCAGCCACCAATCCGGATCCGGATGTCTTCGCATTCTCCGCCGCGACCGTGAAAACCTGCATGGATGCCACGCAGAAGCTCGGTGGCGAGAACTACGTTCTCTGGGGCGGCCGCGAAGGCTATGAAACCCTGCTGAACACCGACCTGAAGCGCGAGCTCGACCAGCTCGGCCGCTTCCTCAACCTCGTCGTCGAGTACAAGCACAAGATCGGCTACAAGGGCACGATCCTGATCGAGCCGAAGCCGCAGGAGCCGACCAAGCACCAGTACGACTATGACGTCGCGACGGTCTACGGCTTCCTGAAGAAGAACGGCCTCGAAAACGAAGTGAAGGTCAATATCGAGCAGGGCCACGCGATCCTCGCCGGCCACTCCTTCGAGCACGAACTGGCGCTTGCCAACGCGCTCGGCATCTTCGGCTCGATCGACATGAACCGCAACGACTACCAGTCCGGCTGGGACACCGACCAGTTCCCGAACAACGTTCCGGAGATGGCGCTGGCCTATTATCACGTTCTGGCAGGCGGCGGCTTCAAGACCGGTGGCACCAACTTCGATTCGAAGCTGCGCCGCCAGTCGCTCGACCCGGCGGATCTGCTCATCGGCCACATCGGCGGCATGGATTGCTGCGCCCGCGGTCTGAAGGCTGCCGCCAAGATGATCGAGGACAAGGCCCTGTCGCAGCCGCTCGAGGATCGTTACGCAGGCTGGAACTCGGCCGACGGCCAGAAGCTGCTGCGCGGCGAATATTCGCTCGAGCAGATCGCCGAGTGGGTCGAAAGCAAGGACATCAACCCGCAGCCGAAGTCCGGCAAGCAGGAACTGCTGGAAAACGTCGTCAACCGCTACGTCTGATGCGGATTTGATTTCTGCGGAGGCGAGCCGGGGAGCGAGAGTTTCCCGGCTTTTTTGTTTGTCTGATGTCGTGAGGGAGTGCCCGATCCTCGGAACCTTCGCTCCGCCATCCCGCAAAATCAGCGTTTCGTCCACCTGCGCGATGGCGCGGAGACCGAGTTTCGGACCACCAGATCGGGTCGGAGCAGGATTTCCGTCTCGGCGGGCTGGCCGTCCGACAGGAGTTCCAGCAGGAGCGCCATGGCCTGCTTGCCGATTGCTGTTCGCGGCTGGCGGATCGTCGTCAGGGGCGGGGATATGAAGACAGCCTGCGGCACGTCGTCGAAGCCCGTTACGGAGAAATCGCGCGGGATGTCGTAGCCGCGTGCATTGAGCCCGATCATCACGCCGATCGCGGTCTGGTCGTTGACGCACATGAAGGCGGTCGGCAGCGTGTCGCGCATGAAAAGCTGCTCGACGGCGTGGCGTCCGCTTTCGAGGGTGCCGTCGCCTTCGAGTACGATGCGGAGATCTGTGGGCACACCGGCAGCATCCAGACCTTCGTCGTAGCCCTGACGCCGTCTGCTGTAGGCAAGCCTCGTGCGCGAATCGCCGATGAAGGCGATCTTGCGATGTCCTTCGGCGAGCAGAAGATCCACTGCCTTGCGTGCGCCTTCGGTGTCGTCGACGCCGACATAGGGAATACCGCCGTTGAAGACGGGTTCGAACACGCCGACGCTCGGCGGCAGCCTGGCTGTCATCGTCTGGTGGCCGAACGGCAGGATGCCGGTGAACAGGATCAAGCCGGCGGCCTGATTGGAATTGAGGAACTTTAGATATTCCAGACCGCGCTGGGCGTCGTTCTGCGTGTGGCCGATCAGGACGCCGTAGCCATGCGCACGTGCTTCGTTTTCCAGGCCGACAAGAATATTGGAGAAATTGGGGTCGCCGATATCGGGCGCCACGACCAGAATCATGTTGGAGCGACCGAGCCTCAGGCTGCGCGCCATGGCGTTGGTCGTGTAGCCTGTGATGGCGATTGCCTGGTTTACCTTGAGCCGCGTAGAATTGGCGACCTTCTCCGGCGTATGGATCGCCCGGGAGACCGTCGCGATGGAGACCTCGGCGATTCTGGCAACGTCTTCGATTGTGGCGGGTGCGGAATTCGACACTGCGTTCTGCCTTGGGGCTGCATTCGCGGCGACACTACACAGACTGAGCGATACGTCAAAGGCTGACGGCGACAGAACTGTGTAAAGCCATGATGTAAACCTTTACATCGCGTATGTAAAGGTTTACATAGGGGTTAAAGCGGCTGGGAGCCCGCAGGGAGGAAATCATGAGTGTGGAGACTGCCGAGGCGGCGCCCGTGGTGTTGTCCGCCAGGCGTATATGCAAATCCTTCAACGGAGTGCAGGTCCTCTTCAGCGTCAACTTCGATCTTCGCGCCGGGGAAATCCACGCGCTGATGGGAGAAAATGGTGCGGGCAAATCGACGCTCGTCAAGGTCATGTCCGGCTTCGAGCAGCCGACCTCCGGCGAAATCCTGCTTGACGGCAAGCCGGTGGCCTTGCCGCCGAACGGTGCCGCAGAGGCGCTCGGTATCGTCATCATCCATCAGGAATTCAATCTCGCCGAGCATCTGACCGTCACCGAGAGCCTGTTTCTCGGTCGCGAAGTCACGCGTTTCGGCATGCTGGACCGCAAGTATATGCGCGCGGAAACCCGCAAGGCGCTCGATCTGCTGGGCTCGCATGTCGACGAGAATGCGTTGATCAGCACGCTCTCGATCGCCGACAAGCAAATGGTCGAAATCGCCAAGGCGATCAGCCGCGACGCGCGAGTCGTCTTTATGGACGAGCCGACGGCGGTGCTGTCGCGCGAGGAGACCAATTTCCTCTTCAAGCAGGTTCGAAAGCTTCGCGACAAGGGCACAAGCTTTGTCTTCGTGTCGCACAAGCTCGACGAGGTCATGGAGCTGACCGACCGGATCACCGTGCTGAGGGACGGGCAGTGGGTCAAGACGTCGCCGACGGCGATCCTCGACGGCGAATCGATTGCGCAGCTGATGGTGGGTCGCGAGCTCTCCAGCCTGTATCCGACCAAGATCGAGCCTGATGTCGACGAGGAGGTCGTGCTCCGTGTCGATTCCGTTTCGACGGGTTATGTCCAGGATGCCAGTTTCGAGCTTCGCAAGGGCGAGATCATCGGTTTCTCCGGCATGATCGGGTCCGGCCGCACCGAGCTCATGGAGGCGATCGCGGGGTTGCGCGCGCGCACGTCGGGCGAGGTGACCATCAAGGATCAAGCGATCCCGGCCGGCGACGCGCATGCCGCCAATCGCAGCGGGCTCGCCTACATGACCAAAGACCGCAAGTCGAAAGGTCTTCTGCTGGGATCGGGCATGATGGCCAATCTGACCCTGCAGTCGCTCGGGCAGCATTCGTATCACGGATACCTGAACCCAAGGAGCGAAGCGGCGGCCTTGTCGAAGGCAACGCGCCGCTTCGATATCCGCGTTCGTGACAGCAATATCGTGGCTGGTCGCATGTCGGGCGGAAACCAGCAGAAGCTGCTGCTCGCCAAGGTCATGGAGACCGAGCCTGAGATCATCATCATCGACGAGCCCACACGCGGCATCGATGTCGGCACCAAGCAGCAGATCTATCATTTCATTTCGGCGCTGGCACGCGACGGACGCTCGATCATCGTCGTTTCATCCGAAATGCCGGAGGTCATAGGCCTTTGTACGAGGGTGGCCGTCATGCGCGAGGGGCGTATCGTTGGCGTGCTCGAGGGAGACGAGATCTCCGAGCAGGAAATCATGCGCTACGCGGCGGGCCTGAAGAAGAAGGCTGCCTGACGCGGACCGTTGAATAACAACAGCCGCCGTTCAGGTGGCCAGACAGAATGCCCAGCAGGGATGGGACGGGAGGTTGGTTTTGGAGATGAGTGTAAACGAGGAGACCAGGGAGATCAGACGGCGCTCCTGGCGGGATATCGACCTCAGGGCGGTCGCGCCCTTTGCAGCGCTCGCGCTGCTGCTCGTTGTCGGTGCGCTGGTGAACCCGAATTTCATCGGCATTACCAATCTTGCCAACGTCGCCACCCGCAGCGCATTCATCGCCATCATAGCGGTCGGCGCGACCTTCGTGATTTCGTCGGGCGACCTTGATCTGTCGGTCGGCTCGATGGTGGCCTTCGTCGCCAGCCTGATGATCCTGCTGATGAATTCCGGGATCATTGCCAATCCTGTGCTGATGCTTGTCGTCGCAGTGGTCTTCACTGTCGTTGCCGGCGCCCTCTGCGGCCTGGCCAACGGCCTGATCACGACCCTGGGCAGAATCGAACCCTTTATCGCGACGCTCGGCACCATGGGCATCTATCGCGGCTTGACGACCTGGCTGTCCCAAGGCGGTGCGATCACGTTGCGCTCTGCCGAACAGCAGGCGCTCTACCGCCCAGTTTATTTCGGCTCTATCGCCGGCGTGCCTGTGCCCATCGTCGTGATCCTCGCGGTGACCGCCGTTGCGGCGTTCATCCTCTATCGCACCCGCTATGGCCGGCATGTCGTGGCAGTCGGTTCGAACAGCGATGTCGCGCGCTATTCCGGTATTGCCGTCAACCGCGTTCGCACCATCGCCTTCGTCATCCAGGGCCTCTGCGTCGCCATTGCGGTGCTGCTCTATGTGCCGCGTCTCGGGTCGACCTCGGCGACCACAGGCATATTGTGGGAGCTGCAAGCCATCACGGCCGTCGTCGTCGGCGGAACTGCGCTCAAGGGGGGTGCGGGCCGGGTATGGGGCACGATCTGCGGCGCGTTCATCCTGGAGCTCGTCGGCAATATCATGCTGTTGTCGAATTTCATCAGCGAGTACCTGATCGGCGCCATCCAGGGCTCCATCATCATCATCGCCATGCTCGTGCAGCGGTCGCTGGCACGCAGATAAGGAATTGATTGGGTCAACGGGGCGCCCGGTCGGAAGTCTGCAAGCCCTGAAGTTCGTTGGGAGGAGAATAAACATGCGTAAGACAATGTATGGTTTGGCGGTTGCGGCGGCTTTGCTCGCCGGCGTTGCCCAAGCCCAAGACAAGAAAGTGACGATCGGCGTTTCCATTCCGGCGGCCGACCACGGCTGGACCTCGGGCGTGGTGTTCCACGCGGAGCGTGTCGCCAAGCTGCTCATGGCCGAGCATCCGGGCCTCAACGTCATCGTCAAGACGTCCCCTGACGCTGCCAGCCAGGCGAACGCCGTGCAGGACCTTGCAACGCAGGGCATGGACGCCCTCGTCATCCTGCCGTCCGATCCGGATCCGTTGGTCAACGCCATCAAGGAAGTGAAGGGCAAGGGCACGTTCGTCGCGCTCGTCGACCGCGCCCCGAGCGCCAACGACGATTCCGTGCGTGACCTCTACGTCGCCGGCAACAACCCGGCGCTCGGCGAAGTCGCCGGCAAGTACATCAAGGACACCACCCCTGATGCACAGGTCGTCGTCATCCGCGGCCTGCCGATCCCGATCGACCAGCAGCGTCAGGACGGCTTCGACAAGGGCATCGCCGGCTCCAACGTCAAGGTTCTCGACCGCCAGTTCGGCAACTGGAACCGCGACGACGCCTTCAAGGTGATGCAGGACTATCTGACCAAGTACCCGAAGATCGACGTGGTCTGGTGCCAGGACGACGACATGGCCGTCGGCGTGCTGCAGGCGATCGAGCAGGCCAAGCGTACCGACATCCAGTATGTCGTCGCCGGCGCCGGCTCCAAGGACATGGTCAAGAAGGTCATGGACGGCGACAAGCTGATCCCGGTCGACGTCCTCTATCCGCCGGCGATGGTGGGTACTGCGATGGAACTGACCGCTGCTTCGCTCTACGATCAGGTTCCGGTCCGCGGCACCTACATCCTCGACGCGACGCTGGTGACGAAGGACAACGCGAAGGACTTCTACTTCCCGGATTCTCCGTTCTGATCCTTGCGAAATGGAGGCGCTCATCCGAACGGGTGAGCGCCTTTCCCGACTGCTACTGAGGAAGACCGGCGCTTGCGAGATCGGCGATGAACTGATCGACGAAAGCCTCCGTCATGGTGGCATTGTCGCCGAAGTAGAATTCGCGCCGTGCGGCAGAGAGGTTCATGCCCGGGCGGAAGCGATGAAGCGTCCCGATCGCCTCCCTTGCCTCGTCCACCTTGCCCTGCCGCCCAAGAATTGCCACCAGTATCATCGCCGGCCAGAAGGTTACGTTCGGTGAACGCAGCGATGCGCGGGCGGCCCCGGCAGCCTCCTCCATATTGCCCATCTGATAATGGGCGATCGCAAGCATATTGTAGAAAGTCCACAAATGCGGATCACGGGGACTGAGGCGAAAGGCTTCCTTGATTTCCGGCATACCCTCTTCGGGGCGCTGGATGTAGCACAGTGCCTGACCGAGCGCGAAATGTGCCTGAGCGAAACTGTGATCCAGTTCTATCGCATTGCGAAGATGGGCGATGCCTGCCGCGGTCGCGCCGTCGAGCGCGAGCGCCCGGCCAAGCGCCAGATGTGCGGCGGGCTCCTTCTGGTCGAGCGCGATCGCACGCTCGGCAAGATCGATCGCCTCGCATATGCGTCCTGCCCGCTCATCGATGGAGCCATACCAGCCGAGCTGGATATGCACATAGGCCAGCCGCGCCTGAGCCTGCGCAAACGTCGGATCGATGCGGATTGCCTGCTCGAACAGATCCCTGGACATATTGAGATCGACGAGGGTGAACTTGTAGAGGTGCCACAGGCCCTTGAGATAGATTTCCCAGGCGGTCATATCGACAGCCGAACGTCCTCGAAGCGCAGCGAATTCGATGGCGCCGAGTTCCGGCTCGATGGTGCCGGTAATCTCGGAAGCGATTTCGTCCTGAACGTCGAAAATGTCAGCCAGCGTGCGGTCGTAGCGCTCTGCCCAGAGCAGCGTGCCGTCGCTGCCGTTGAGCAGCTGCGCCGTGATGCGGATCTTGGTGTTCGACCGCCTGACGCTGCCTTCCAGCACGTATTTCACGCCGAGTTCCTCCGCGACCCTGCGGGCATCGATCGATCGTCCCTTGTAGCTGAAGGACGAATTGCGTGCGGCAACGAGCAGCCAGCGACAGCGCGCAAGCGTTGCGATCAACTCGTCCGTAAAGCCGTCCGAGAAGTGCTCCTGCCCTTCCACGCTCGACATGTTGGCAAACGGCAGGACCGCAATCGACGGGCGCTTCTGGATCGGCAATGGAGCGGCAGGCGGCACTTCCTGGGCGGTCTCGTCCTGTCCGGCCGGCAACCACCGCCAGACGCGCACCAGATGATCGATATTCTTGAGCCGGCGGTTGCCGAAATCGGTGGCCTTGAAGTCAAGCTTCGAGCCGATCTGATCGCAAACCTGTTGCGAGACACAAATCCCGCCCGGAGGGGCCAGGCCCTGCAGCCGTGCGGCGACGTTGACGCCGTCGCCGTAGATGTCGTCGTCTTCGGCCAGAATGTCGTCGAGGTGGACGCCGATGCGCCAAATCATCCGACGCTCGGGGGCGACGTCCTCGTTGCGCAGGAGAATTGCCTTTTGAATTTCCATCGCACAACTCAGGGCATCGACAACGCTGGCGAACTCCGCAAGCGTCCCATCGCCGACGAATTTCACGACATGTCCGTGGTGCCGTGCGATCGCAGGCACGATGAGCTCGGCGTTGTGAGCCTTCAACGTCGCAAAGGTGCCTGCTTCATCGAGGCCCATCAGCCGGGAGAAGCCAACAACATCGGCATCCATGATTGCTGCCAGTCGCCGCGTCATCCGCCAACCTCCTGGTCCGCAGAGAGTATCACGGCACGACCGGAAGTTCCATTAACGGACCTGTTCAGGCCCAGGCATGCGGTGGCGGGACACCAGCCGGCGGATGCAAGAAATGCGGTACGTACGTCTTGCGGGGGAGGGCATGCCGTGGTTAAGTCCGGCCCTTCGATTTTCGCCCGTCGGGCAAATTTGTCGTTGAGCCCGAATCGGCTTGCGGACGGCAAACTAAGTGGTAGAACTCTACCAGAAACGTTTACGGTCATTGTTCAGGGAGGAATCTGACATGAAGACGATCAAAGGCCCCGGCTTGTTCCTCGGGCAGTTCGCGGGCGACGCCGCACCTTTCAACTCCTGGGATTCGATCACCAAATGGGCTGCCGACATCGGCTACAAGGGCGTGCAGGTTCCCACCTGGGCGAGCCAGCTGATCGACCTCAAGAAGGCCGCGTCTTCGAAAGATTATTGCGACGAATTTGCCGGCAAGGCGCGTGAGAACGGCGTCGAGATCACCGAGCTTTCGACCCATCTGCAGGGCCAGCTGGTTGCCGTGCATCCGGCATATGACGAAGCTTTCGACGGTTTTGCCGCACCTGAAGTGCGCGGCAACCCGAAGGCGCGGCAGGAATGGGCGGTCGAGCAGGTGAAGATGGCGCTGACTGCCTCCAAGCACCTCGGCATCAAGGCGCATGCGACCTTTTCGGGCGCGCTTGCCTGGCCGTTCATCTATCCGTGGCCACAGCGCCCGGCTGGTCTCGTCGAGACCGCCTTCGACGAACTCGCCCGCCGCTGGAAGCCGATCCTCGATCATGCCGATGCCAACGGTGTCGACGTCTGCTACGAAATCCATCCGGGTGAAGACCTGCACGACGGCATCACCTTCGAGATGTTCCTGGAGCGCGTCGGCAACCATCCGCGCGCCAACATGCTCTACGATCCGTCCCACTATGTCCTGCAGTGCCTCGACTATCTCGACAACATCGACATCTACAAGGACCGGATCAAGATGTTCCACGTCAAGGATGCCGAGTTCAATCCGACCGGCCGCCAGGGCGTCTATGGCGGTTATCAGGGCTGGGTCGAGCGCGCCGGCCGGTTCCGCTCGCTCGGCGACGGCCAGGTCGATTTCGGGGCGGTGTTCTCGAAGATGACCGCCAACAATTTCGACGGCTGGGCCGTGGTCGAGTGGGAGTGCGCGCTGAAGCATCCGGAGGACGGTGCGCGCGAGGGCGCCGAGTTCGTCAAGGCGCATATCATCCGCGTCACCGAGAAGGCGTTCGACGACTTCGCCGGCAGCGGCACGGACCAGGCGGCGAACCGCCGGATGCTCGGGCTCTGATTTCATCTTCTCCCCCGCGGGGAGAAGATGCCCGACAGGGCAGATGAGGGGGAGGAGCGAGCGACGCCGTGAGCGCAAGCGAAGGGCATCCTGTCGATTCGCGGTGGCCCCCTCGTTCCGCCGCCGCCTTCTCCCCGAGGGGAGAAGGGACTTGTGGCGCCGTTCAGCGCAAGACCTTATTTTTTCAGGAGGAACCAATGGCAATCGAAGCATCAACGGAACAGACGCGCGAGCCGCGCATCCGCCTCGGCATGGTCGGCGGCGGCGCCGGCGCATTCATCGGGGCGGTTCACCGGATCGCCGCCCGTATCGACGATCAGTATGAACTCATCGCGGGCGCGCTGTCGTCCACGCCCGAAAAGGCGATCGCTTCGGGCCGCGATCTCGGTCTCGACCCGTCGCGCACCTATTCCAGCTACCGCGAAATGGCGATCCGCGAAGCCAAGCTGAAGAACGGCATCGAGGCGGTCTCGATCGTTACGCCGAACCATGTGCACTACGATGCCGCCAAGGAATTCCTGCGCCGCGGCATCCATGTCATCTGCGACAAGCCGCTGACGTCCAATCTGGCCGATGCCAAGAAGCTGAAAAAGGTGGCGGACGAAAGCGGCGCTCTCTTCATCCTGACGCACAACTACACGGGCTACCCGATGGTCCGCCAGGCGCGCGAGATGATCGCCAACGGCGATCTCGGCGATATCCGCATCGTGCAGGCCGAGTATCCGCAGGACTGGCTGACGGAAGCGGTGGAGCAGAGCGGCGCCAAGCAGGCAGTCTGGCGTACCGATCCGGCGCAATCGGGCGCGGGCGGTTCGACGGGCGATATCGGCACGCATGCCTATAACCTCGCCTCCTTCGTTTCCGGCCTCGAACTCGACAGCCTTGCCGCCGATCTCGACAGCTTCGTCGAAGGCCGTCGTCTCGACGACAACGCTCACGTGATGCTTCGCTTCAAGGCGAAGGGCAGCGAAAAGCCGGCGAAGGGCATGCTCTGGTGCAGCCAGGTGGCGCCCGGCCACGAGAACGGCCTGAAGGTCCGCGTCTACGGCACCAAGGGCGGCCTCGAATGGGTTCAGGCGGATCCGAACTACCTCTGGTACACGCCGTTCGGCGAGTCGAAGCGGCTGATCACCCGCAACGGCGCCGGTTCCGGGCCGGCTGCAGCCCGTGTCTCACGCATTCCGTCGGGGCACCCGGAAGGGTATCTCGAAGCGTTCGCGACGATCTACACGGAAGCGGCTCATGCCATCAACGCTCACAAGAAGGGCAAGGCAGTCGACAAGGCCGTTGTCTACCCGACGGTCGACGACGGCGTAAAGGGCGTGGCATTCGTTGATGCCTGCGTCGCGTCTTCAAAGAAGAACGGCGCCTGGGTCAAGGTTTAAGCCTCAAGAAATCGCAACCAGTGAGCGCATTTCCTACAATCTTAGGGAATGCGCCCACCCGCATTTAACGGCTGCGTGAGAGAAATGGGGTCCACGAATGGAGAGACCCCATGATCTTTGCCGGCAGAGTTTTGACCTATGCGCTCACGCTGACGTCTGTTGCATTCCCCGCGTTCTCGCAACAGCCTCCCGTTCGCGTGTCTAATTTCTACGGCCAAAAGGTTCCAGGAACGATCAGCGTGCAGACCACGGTCTCGATGTCGGTTTCCGTCGATCCGGCACAGGAGCCCGGCGATCAGATCAAGGCGGCGCAGAAGGCGTTTTACCTCCTGGCAGGCGGGCAATGCGATCTCATCCTGCAGACGCTGGCCGAGACGTGCCAGATCACCAACCTCACCAACACTGCCGATCTCAACCGCGGTGCGCGGAACGATATCATCGTTCGCGGTACGGTCACGATGGCCGTCAAGCTCAAGGGTGATTCGCAGAAGCCCTGATACGGCTCTCCCAGGACATAAGGGCCGGGTCGCGCGTTGACGCCCCGGCTTCGGCGTTGTCGGATTTCGACGGCCTGACCCGGAGCGTCCATGTGCCGAATGATGATTGGCAAACAGGCGGGCATTCACCTTCCTGCAACGTTGCAGTTTTATCTGTACAAGCCGACCTCGCTTGGCTAAACCGCCCCCGAAACCAGAATAGACGGGATTCCAGATGATCGATCCGAAGACCCTTGCCGCCCGTTTTCCCGGCGATTTTACCTTTGGCGTTGCAACGGCCGCCTTCCAGATCGAAGGCGCCAGCAAAGCCGATGGCCGCAAGCCGTCCATATGGGATGCGTTCTGCAACATGCCGGGTCGCGTCTATGGCCGGCATAATGGCGATGTCGCCTGCGACCACTACAATCGGCTCGATCAGGATCTCGACCTCATCAAGTCCATGGGCGTGGATGCTTATCGCTTCTCGATCGCCTGGCCGCGCATCATTCCCGACGGCACGGGGCCGGTGAACGAACGGGGGCTGGATTTCTACGACCGCCTGGTCGACGGCTGCAAGGCACGCGGCATCAAGACCTATGCGACACTCTACCATTGGGACCTGCCGCTGACGCTGATGGGCGAGGGAGGCTGGACGGCCCGCTCGACGGCCTATGCCTACCAGCGCTATGCCAAGACAGTGATGGCTCGCCTCGGCGACCGTCTCGACAGTGTCGCGACATTCAATGAGCCGTGGTGCATCGTCTGGCTCAGCCATCTCTACGGCATTCACGCGCCGGGCGAGCGCAACATGCAGGCCGCCCTCCATGCCATGCACCACATGAACCTTGCCCATGGCCTCGGTGTCGAGGCGATCCGTTCGGAAGCGCCTGCGGTACCTGTCGGTCTCGTGCTCAATGCCATGTCCGTCGTTCCAGGCTCCGACAGCGCTGCCGACAAGGCCGCCGGCGAGCGGGCGCACCAGTTCCACAACGGCGCCTTCTTCGATCCGGTGTTCAAGGGAGAGTACCCCGCGGAGTTCCTGGAAGCGCTCGGCGACCGGATGCCTGCTGTCGAGGATGGCGACCTTGAGATCATCGGCCAGAAGCTGGATTGGTGGGGCCTCAACTACTATACGCCGTTGCGCGTTGCCGACGATTCGGCAAGAAGCGGCGAATTCCCCTGGACCGTCGATGCGCCGCGGGTCAGCGACGTGAAGACGGATATCGGCTGGGAGGTCTATGCGCCGGGGCTGAAGCTTCTCGTCGAAGATCTCTACCGTCGCTACGAGCTGCCGGCGTGCTACATCACCGAAAACGGCGCCTGCTACAACATGGACGTCGTCGACGGGGCGGTGGACGACCAGCCGCGTCTCGACTACTACTGCGACCATCTCGCCGTTGTCGCCGACCTGATCAAGGACGGCTATCCGATGCGCGGCTATTTTGCCTGGAGCCTTATGGACAATTTCGAATGGGCGGAAGGCTATCGGATGCGCTTCGGCCTCGTCCACGTCGATTACGAGACGCAGGTCCGTACGGTGAAGAAAAGCGGCAAGTGGTACGCCGACCTTGCGGAACAATTCCCGAAGGGCAACCACAAGGGCGCCTGAGACACAACGGATGGCGCGAATCGGCGCCGTGTTCTAAACCGGGCACATGGATCGAAAACCTCTCTTCCTCTATGCGCTCTGCGGCAGCCAGCGAAAGGTCTCGACCAATCGCCAGCTCCTCGAGGCCCTCAGGGATCATGCGCCCGAGGGTGTAACCGTTGAAATCTGCGAGCTGATCGGCGATCTGCCGATCTTCAATCCGGATCGGGAAGGGGAGCATGCGCCGGCACTCGTCCGCCAGTTCGCCGCAAGCGTCCGCGCTGCAGACGGTATCATCATCGCGTGCCCGGAATATGCGCACGGCTTGCCGGGCGGGCTCAAGAACGCGCTTGACTGGCTGGTTTCGGGAGACGAGGTTCCCTTCAAGCCTGTTATGATCGCCCATGCCTCGCACCGCGGCGAGCTTGTGCTGGAGCAATTGACCGAGGTGCTCCGCGCCATGTCATTTTCGCTCGTCCCGGCTGCATTTTTGCGTGTCGGTCTCCTCGGCAAGGCCGACGATGCGCGGGCAGCCTGCCTGCGTGAATGCTCTGAAAGGGGCATTCTGGCCGCAGCGCTTGCAAAATTCTGCGATGCGATCCAGCCGGTCGTGCGCTGACCGCTTTGGCGACAGCTAGAGTGTTTCCCTCAATTGCATATGCATTGAAAAAAACGCTGAATGATGACTCCTTGTAGCGCTGCCTTAACAGTTTTTTGAAGTGTTGCCGGCCAGTATTTCCCGATTGGGGAGAATGCATGGAGCCGATTTCCAGCGTAAATGGAAAGGTCTGGGGTACGGGTCGTCATACAACCGTGACGGGCGTGCTTTTTTCGTTCGCCATCGTCGTGGCCGTTGTCACAATGATGGTACTGAACGCTTTGGATCACGTCGCGCAGAAATCCAATGTGCTGGACGACGAACGCTCGCGGGAGACGATGTCGGGCGCCCTGCAGACGTTCGCTGCGCAGCTGGCGGCCACGCTCAACGACTATGCAGCCTGGGACGACGCCGCCACCAACGTCTATGCCGCCGACGGCATGCCCTGGACCATCTCCAACTACGGCGAAATGTCGGTCAACAGTTCGCTCTTCGACGTGGCGATCGTGATCGGCGACGACAAAAAGCCGATCATGGCCTATCGCGACGGCAAGCCGATGGACGGTTCGCTTGATGATTTCTTTGCCCCGTCGCTCTGGGCGCTGTTCGACAGGGTGAAGGCGGCAGGCACGCAGGACATACCGGAAGCGACCGGTTTCGTGGGAACGCAATCCGGTATCGCCGTTGTCGGCGTAGCGCTCGTGCGCGAAAAGTCAGGGGCCCTCAGCGTCCCGGCTGGCCGTCATCGATATCTCATATTTGCCCGCCATCTCGACGCTCATCGGATCGATGAGCTCGGGACGACCTATGTGATCGCAGGCTTGAGGAAGGTCGCGCCTGATTTTGCCGCGCGTTACTTCGTCGATATCGGTGATGCGCAGGGCAAATCCCTCGGCAAGCTTATCTGGACGCCGCGGGCGCCTGGCGACATCGGATACAGCGAGGTGCGGCCGAAGGTCGTTCAGGCCCTCTGCCTTGTCGGCTTGTTCTTCCTGGTCCTTCTCATCATTGGCTGGATGGCCGGCCGGCGGCTCAAGGCCGAGGAAGTCAATGCGCGCGAGGACGCGCTTCGTGACCGTTTGAGTGGGCTTTTGAACCGGGACGGGCTGCGGCTGGCTGTGGACGCGCTTGTCGCAGCTTCGACGCAGTCGAAGCAGAACGTGCTGGTTCTCTACCTCGATCTCGATGGCTTCAAGGAGGTCAACGATGCTTACGGCCACGGTACGGGTGACCAGCTGATCCGGGCCGTGGCGGCAGGTCTCAAGGTTCTCATTCCCGATGGTGCGGTGCTGGCACGCATCGGCGGCGACGAGTTCGCGATCGCCTTTGCCTCCAACGACGCGGAGGCAGCGGCACTGCAGCTCTCCGAACATATCCTTGACTTCCTCGCCGAGCCGCTGGAAATCGGCCGCCGCGTGGTGGTGATCGGCGCAAGCATCGGGATCGCGGTCTCGGCCGGCGGCACTGTCGGACGCGAAGAGCTGGTGCGTCGCGCCGACCTGGCGATGTACAAGGCCAAGGAGGCCGGCCGGGCCCGCATGACGCTTTACGATCCGGCCATGGACGCGGATCGCGAGGAGCGCAACGCCCTTGAGCTGGACCTGCGGATGGCGATAGAAGGCGGCGACCTGGCGCTCGCCTACCAGCCGCTGATCGATGCTTCGAGCCATGAAATGACCGGCGTCGAGGCGCTGGTGCGCTGGAACCGTCCCGGACATGGGCCGGTATCGCCGGAGGTCTTCATTCCCATTGCCGAAACCAGCGGACTGATCGAGGCACTCGGCCTCTTCGTGCTGCGCAAGGCGTGCGAAACGGCCAAGCAATGGCCGGAACTGCGCATTTCGGTCAACGTGTCGCCAGGCCAGTTCCGCAACCCCGCGTTCACCGACTATGTACGTTATGTCCTGCGGCAGACCGATATCGCCGCAAAGCGCGTTACGCTTGAAGTGACCGAAGGATACATGATCCAGAATCCCCAGCGCACGCGCCAGTCGATCGAGCGGTTGAAGACGCTCGGGGTCACGATTGCGCTCGACGACTTCGGTTCAGGCTTCTCATCCATCGGCTATCTTCGCCAGTTCGGCTTCGACCGCATCAAGATCGATCGTTCGCTTGTGATGGAAATTCAGGAAAGCGACAGCCAGCGCGAGATGCTGCAGGCGACGGTCGCGCTCGCGCGTTCACTGGATATCCCGGTAACGGCCGAAGGCATTGAAACCGAAGAGCAGGCAGTCATCGTCAGCCTCTTCGGCTGCGACACCCTGCAAGGCTATTTCTTCGGCAAGCCGATGCCGGCCGAGCAGATCACCGAAAGACTGCACGAAGCGCGCGCCCGCAAAATGAAGAGCCATCGCACCAACGCAGCCTAGATCGGGTTGATATCAGGTCCAATGGACCTGATATCCGAACGCCGCTCTACCGTAAGGTCAGGCGCTCTAAGTTCCGATATGCTTCTGCCCGCGCCGCCGGGCGAGCGCAATCTGATGCTGGCGCTGGCGATAGCGCAACCGGTCCTCTTCGCTGCGCGTACCGTAGCAATGGCTGCAGGAAACGCCTTCCTCGTAATGGGGAGAGGTGATTTCTTCAGAGGTGATCGGGTTGCGGCAGGCGTGGCAGAGCTTGTGCTCGCCTTCCTTCAGCCCATGTTCGACCGATACCCGCTCGTCGAAGACGAAGCAGGCACCATCCCAGAGGCTTTCTTCCCGCGGCACTTCCTCTAGGTACTTCAGGATGCCGCCCTTGAGGTGGTAGACCTCGTCGAAACCCTGGTCCTTCATGAAGGCGGTCGCCTTTTCGCAACGGATGCCGCCGGTGCAGTACATCGCGATCTTCGGCTTGTTGTGCAGGCCGGTATTCTGGCGCACCCATTCGGGAAATTCGCGGAAGGTCTTCGTCTTCGGGTCGAGGGCGCCACGGAAGGTGCCGATCGCCGTTTCGTAGTCGTTCCGGGTATCGATGACGATCGTGTCGGGATCGGAGATCAGCGTATTCCAGTCCTGCGGAGCGACATAGGTGCCGACAACCTTGTTGGGATCGATGTTCTCGATGCCGATGGTGACGATCTCTTTCTTGAGCTTCACCTTCATGCGCAGGAACGGCATCTTCGATGCGCGGCTTTCCTTGTGCTCCAGGCCGGCAAATTCGGGCTGCGCCCGCAGATAGGCAAGCACCGTCCTGATGCCGTCGTCGGGGCCGCCGATGGTGCCGTTGATGCCTTCGTGGGCGAGCAGGAGTGTGCCCTTGACACCGTTGGTCTCGCATAGCGCCTGCAACGGCTCACGCAGGCTCTCGAACCGCGGCACGGAGACGAAATGATAAAGGGCCGCGACGAGGAATGGGCTCGCCACAGACGTCGGTTGGGTCAGAGTGTCTGTCATGCGGCTGGAAATACAGCTTTCGGCGCGCAAGCGCAATCGTCCCGCGTTTCGAACGGCACTCAGTCGCCGAAGGCGATCCAGAGCAATTCGATGCGGCTTGCTTCGTCCCACCCGTCGTCGCCGAAAATTTCCTCTGCGGCGTCGAGTGCGGCCTGGCGGTCCTGTTGTTGGTGGAAGATGATGGCGTAGAGCAGATGAGCGAGATCATCGGCATTGTCGAAATGGTGATGCTCGGTTTCAACGAGGTCGCAGAGCAGTTCGAGATCGTTGACCCGGCCGAGCAGGTCGATAAGGCGGCTGGCGACGTCGTATTTCGCAGCCATGGCGGCCGGCCAGAGCGGGCTCAGCAGTTTGTGATAGGCCCTGTAGTCCTGGGTCCGCTTGCGCAGCGTGTGAAATGCTTCCGCCGACACTTTTTCCTCGCACGCCGCCAACGCTTTGCGCGCCTTGCGGATCGTGTCGCTCCAGCCCCTCGCAAGCACCCGTCCATGCTTTCGGTGGCCGCCGGCGAAATCGATCTCGCCGACAGCGTTGATTGCCGCCTTCAACGCCACGATCGTGTCAGGCACCATCGCTTCGATATCGGTGTCGGCGGCGGCAATCTGATCGCGCCGCGCGGCCAGCACCGCGACGATGCGGCCAATTGCCTCAGCCTCTTCGGCATCTCGCGCGCGGTCTTGCAGATAGGTCGCCGTTTCCACGAGTGCCGAGGCGTCACGCAGCGTCGAGAGCGATGCTGCAATATCGCGCAAGCGTGCATTTTCCCGCGCATGGAATTTCGGCGTTTCCCTGGAAACGAGGCGGTAGAGCGAGCGAACGCGTTTCAGCCGCTTGCGGGCCTCGTGGATCGCTTCGTCCAGGCCTTCCGGCCGTTCATCGAGAATTTTCGTCGCGTGGCGTAGCTGGCGCCGCGCGGCCTTGCGAAACTGAACCGTGAAGGCGCGGTCAGGCCGTATGCTGAATGGCATGCCGGTCGCGCTCGAATTCCGTTGCAAGCGCCTGGTTCGAATAGCGAAAATCGCCGGTTACCTCGCGGCCCAGCCATGCCGGCAGGTCCGGCTTGTCGCTTTCGGACCGCATTTCGACCTCGGCGATCACCAGACCGCCATGCCGACCAGCGAACACATCGACTTCCCAAACAAAGCCTTTGTGCGGGACGCGATACCGCGTCTTTTCGATCACCACGCCGATCGCATCGTCGAGAAGCTGCTCGGCATCGGCAACCGGGATGTCGTATTCGAACTCTTCGCGGGTGATGCTCGTACGGCCGATTTTGATGGTCAGCCGTGCTTTCGTTTCGTCGAGCACGCGCACGCGGACCGAGCGATCATCCATCGACGCGATGTAACCCTGCCGCAGGAGGGCTTTGCCTTCGGCTCCGGCGCGCCAGCTATCGTTGCGTACCAGGAATTTCCGCTCGATCTCTTTCGCCATGTCTGGTGTACCTTCTGTGACGACCGCAACACGCTAGCGCAATTCTCTCGGCGTTGATACCCATTCTATTCCAAACATGGCTTCGGTCTCGACAAAGTCTACCCTTGGCGCTATTCCGAACCCCGGATTTCAATCGTTTAAAAGGAAACAACGGTCATGGGCGAGAAGACAGAAAAGCTCCTTTCAATCCTGAAACTTCAGCCTGTCGTTCCGGTTCTCGTGGTAGACGACGTCAAGTCGGCCGTGCTGCTCTCGCGCGCGCTGGTGGCCGGCGGCCTGCGGGCAATCGAGATCACCATGCGTACGCCAGCCGCCCTCGATGCCGTTCGCGCCGTGGCGAACGAAGTCGAAGGCGCTGAGGTCGGTGCCGGCACCATTCTCAACGTCGCCCATTGGGAAGCTGCCGTTGCTGCAGGTTCCAAGTTCATCGTCAGCCCGGGCACGACACAGGAATTGCTTGACGCTGCGCGCGGTTCGTCCGTGCCGCTTCTGCCGGGTGCCGCGACTGCGAGCGAAGTCATGGCGCTGCGCGAAGAGGGCTATCAGGTCCTGAAGTTCTTTCCGGCCGAGCAGGCAGGCGGCGCCGCCTATCTCAAGGCGCTTTCCTCACCGCTCGCCGGCACGCTCTTCTGCCCGACCGGCAGCATCTCGCTGAAGAACGCGCGCGACTACCTGTCGCTGCCGAACGTGATCTGCGTCGGCGGCTCGTGGGTCGCTCCCAAGGAATTGATCGCCGCCGGCGACTGGGCCGGCATCACCAAGCTTGCTGCCGAGGCCGCTGCGCTCGCGGCCTGAAGCTCACCGTCTGCCAGTTACGCATACGGGCGGCTTGCCGCCCGTAGTTGTATTTGCGCGTTCGCTTCCTATCTTTCTTTTGCTTTTACAGACAGGGAGACGATGAGGAATGTTCGACGCTAAGAAACTTCTTGAGCAGTTTCTGGGTTTGCAGGTGCCGGGTGTGGGAGGCAGCGTCCGAGCCAGGGCCGGCGACGCGATCCAGATGGCAAAGGACAATCCGTGGAAGGCCAGCGCGCTCGC
Organism: Rhizobium sp. Root1203; assembly: GCF_001424945.1. Taxonomy (GTDB): domain Bacteria; phylum Pseudomonadota; class Alphaproteobacteria; order Rhizobiales; family Rhizobiaceae; genus Rhizobium. Next base: position 148,270 of record NZ_LMCW01000045.1, on the reverse strand, counting down.
GACCGCCATCCTCGGCACGAAGACGGGCCGCAACATCGCCGGCAATGCACTGGCCATCGGCGGGCTGGCTGCGATCGCCGGCCTCGGCTACCAGGCCTACAAGAACTACCAGAGCGGCCAGGCGCCAACTCAGGCACCAGCCACGCCCGCGGATGCCCTGACCAAGACGGCCGCGGTTCTGCCGCCGCCTTCCGATTCCGGGTTCGGCGCCGCATCCCCTGCCCAGAGCAACGAATTCGTCCTGGTGCTGATCCGGGCAATGATCGGCGCCGCCAAGGCCGATGGCCATATCGACGACGCTGAACGGGCGCTGATCTTCGACAAGATCAAGGCGGCCGACATCAGCGGCGAAGCGGCGGCTTTCATCGAGCGCGAACTATCGCAGCCGACCGATCTCGATGCGTTGATTGCCGCAGCGGTCACTGAAGAGCAGCGTGTCGAGCTCTACACTGCTTCCCGGCTGACGATCGATCCGGATTCGCGGTCCGAGCGCGGTTATCTCGACCTGCTTGCCGGGCGTCTCGGTCTTCCCGACGCGCTGGTCGACCACATCGACGCTACCGTGTCCTCGGCCAAGATCAGCCTTTGAGCATTGTGACAGGGCCGGTTGCCTTTCGCAGGCGGCTGGCCTAAGGCCTTCTCTTCATCGAGAGGAGTGCAGTGCATGGCAGATCCGAAATCCGAAAGTCGTTCGCAGGCCATTGCCGCGGCCGTCATTCTCGTCTGCGCCGGCCTCGTCATTTACTTCATGCCGACGATCGTTCTCTGGATCGGCAACTATTCCCCATGGCTCGCAACTGCAGTCGGCATCTGTCTGGTGATGGCCTTTTTCGCCGTCTTCTGGCTGCGGGCGCGGTATCAGCGCAGCAAGGGGCGGTAGGTTTCGACGTTCGACGTCTGCGGCGCCCCTCAGCCGCCTGCCGGCACCTTGTCCCCGTTGGGGAGAAGAGACTCGTGGCGGCTGTCCGATCGGGTCTCCGTTACCCCTGCAGGGAGGCGCCGAGCAGCAGGGCACCCATTGCGATCACCAGGACGGCGCCGAGGATCTCGATCGCGTTGCCGATCCAGACCGAGGCACGGGAGCCGCGGCCGGCGAGGCGCATGGCGGTACCCTTGGCGGTGACGGCGAGGGTCGCGAGGATGGCAACCGTGACGGCCGTTCCGAGCGACATGGCGAAGACCGACAGGATGCCGCCGAGATAGAGTCCGTTCAGCATGGAGAAGGTGAGCACCAGAAGTGCGCCCGAGCAGGGGCGAAGGCCGACGGCGACGATGGCCGACCAGGCCTCGCGAATGCTGAACGTCTCCGCACCGAGCATGGCCGGGTTGGGCATATGCGACTGGCCGCAGGTCTCGCAAGCCATGCCCGAAATGAACCGGTGCCCCGCCTGCAGCGCCTGCGTTTCGCCGAAGGCATAGGCGTCGCCGTCCGTGCGGGCGTCGGCGTCCTGCCAGTCGAGCATCATGCTGACGGGACCGGCCGATGTCGCCACCACATCGCGGCGCGCCATGCCTGTGATCATCGGGCGGAGTTTGCGGACGAGCAGCCAGATACCGAAGAGAATGACCATCACGAAGCTGGCGATCTCCATCGCCTGCGTTGCCGCTGTCAGCGTTATGCCGGTGCCGCGTAGCGCCACCCAGGCGACGCCGACGAGCAGGATCGCAACGATCCCCTGAACAAAGGCGGACACGAAGGAGATCGCGACGCCGCGCTTCAATTCGATCTCGTTGGCGATCATGTAGGAGGAAATCACCGCCTTGCCGTGGCCGGGACCGGCAGCGTGGAAGATACCATAGGCGAAGGAAAGCCCGATGAGCGCCGCCAGCTGCCGGGGGTCCTCGCGCATGGCTTTCAGCGCGCCGGTCAAAGCGCGGTAGAAGGACTGCTGCTCGGCATTGACGTAGAGCAGAAGCGGAGCGAGCGGGCCGCCGGTCGGCTGAATGCTCGGCTCCGAGCTTCCGATGCCGAGCGGCGATTGCGCATGCGCGGCGGCAACGCCCGCCACCAGCATCAGGGCGGCACCCCACAGGATCGCCTGAAGCCGGTGTTTCAGCATGTGACGTCCAGCCTCGTGGCGAACAGTTTGGACATGTTGGTGCCGGTCGGGTCGTTGAAGAAGGCATCTGTCAGCGACTGCTTGTTGTCGGCAATCACCTGGTCGGCGTCCGGTCGGACGACCTGGTGCTTGCAGCTCTTCAGGGCGTCGCCGACCAGGACGAGCTCATCGTCGGTCGGGAAGTCGATCGATGTGTAGAGGGTGGGATCGTAGACGCCGAAGGTCAGGCGTCCCTTGAGCGGCATCGGTTCCGCCGGCTTGACGGCAAAAAACATCAGAAGCTGTCCCTGCTTGTAGTCGACATGGATGAGATCGGGCTTCTGAACCTTGACGTTCTTCCCGTCGATCGTGAGGTTCATGTAGTAGTCGTAATCGACCAGCGAATCCCGGACCGTCTTCCCCACTTCGGCAAGTTCGTTCGGATCCAGCTTCAGGTCGGTGTTCTTGTCGAAGTCCATGACGACGGAGGAGGAAAAGACCTCGTCGAAGCGCCAGACGTTTCGCAGCTCCGAAATGGTGCCGTCGTCGCCGGCAACGACTTCCAGCCGGGCCTCGACAAAGACATGCGGATGCGCGAAGGCGGCGGCGGGCAGCAGCGACAGCAGTGACGCCATCAGGAGTATCGATTTTCTCATGCGTCCGGTTACCGCGCGATCCCGTTGTTCAATTTGATTCCTTGCCAGAAATTGGGACGGAATTGGGACCGGCTCCCCGCAACAGACCGGTCAGGGATGCTTCTTGAACCAGTTGTGAAGATAGTCGACGAAGATGCGCACCTTGGCAGGCAGGTAGCGCCGGTGCGGGTAGACGGCATAGATGCCGCGATCGGTCGGCATGTAGTCGTTGAACAGCGTTACCAGTTCGCCCCTCTCGATCGGCTTGCGGGCGATGAAGTCCGGGATGAAGGCGATGCCGATCCCGGCAAGCGCCGCGCGCAACGTCGCGTGTGGGCTGTTGACCTCCAGCGGACCCGAGACGGCAACCGCAAAGGAGGTATTGTCCGGATTGTGGAAGCGGATGCTCCCCTGGGTGCGTGAGTTGGTATCGATGACGAAGGGCACGTTGGAAATATCCGAGGGATGCTGGAGATCCGGATAACGCTCCAGGAACTCCGGCGTCGCGCAGAGATGGATGCGAAAATCCGAGATCTTGCGGGCGATCATGCCGGAGTCCTCGAGCTTGGTGACCCGCACCGCGACGTCGAAACCCTCCTCGATCAGGTCGACGAACCGGTCGTCGGCGGCGATCTCCAGCGACAGATCCGGGTTCTCCCTGGCGAAATCGATCAGCGACTGGCCGACCTCGGCATCGACGAAGGTGCGCGGCACGGAGATCTTCAACCGGCCCTTCAGCTGGGCATTGTTCTCGCGCACCAGATCGGCGAGGTTGTCTATCTCCTTCAGGATGTCGGAGGCGGTGCGGAAATATGTGTGGCCGGCTTCGGTCATGGAAAACTGGCGGGTGGTGCGGTTGAGCAGCAGAGCGCCCAGTTCGTCCTCCAACTCGCGCACGTATTTGGACAGCAACGCCTTGGAGCGGCCGGTGCGCCGGGCAGCGGCCGAAAAGCCTTCCGCTTCAACGACATCGATGAAGGCGCGAATGCGGGTCAGGGTATCCATGGCTGTCCTCCGTCGTTAAAGAATATTGAACAAATTACGTCCCGCTGTTCAATTTATTTTTTTGAGGGTGAGGCAAAAAATTTCTTGATTATGACGTCGAATATTCTTATCTCGACATCAGCCCAAAGTCGCACGTGCCCATGGGTGTCCGCCGAACCCTCGAATTGGTGAGGAAATCGGTAAGGTACCTGGAATTAACCCCTCCAGTCGCTATTCCGGCCAACCGGAAAATGCGAGGACGCCTGAAGCAACGACGGTGCGGGCCTTTTTGTTCTCTCCCTGCTTTCCATCAGCGGGGGTTACTGAAGAGGCACACCTTCATTGCCGGAAGTGCGGTAGGGAACTCCCTCCAATCCATGGCAGACAAAGCCGGATCCATGTCGCTTTCGCGGCGTTGATTCATCATTCGCGCATCCAAGCGCTTGCAAAGGTTCCGGGGTCTCCACCGGCTGGTTCCTGCGCAGGTGACTGGTTGCCCTTTGTCCTCCGGTGTTTTCCGGAGCTCTGGAATTGGAAGAGGGATTGATATGACCACTCAGCGCATCCGCGACTTTCTCGCAACCCGACGTCCCGATGGTCCCTGCCTCGTGGTCGACCTCGACGTCGTGCGTGACAACTTCTCCGCCTTCCGTCATGCGATGCCGGACAGTGCCATCTATTATGCCGTCAAGGCAAACCCGGCTCCGGAAGTCCTGAAGCTGCTCGCCAACATGGGTTCCAGCTTCGATTGCGCGTCCGTCGCTGAAATCGAAATGGCGCTCAATGCCGGTGCGACCGCTGCCCGTATCTCCTTCGGCAACACGATCAAGAAGGAACGCGACGTCGCCCGCGCGCATGCGCTCGGCGTCAGCCTGTTTGCGGTCGACAGCCACGAGGAAGTCGAGAAGATCTCGCGTGCCGCTCCCGGCGCCCGCGTGTTCTGCCGCGTTCTCACAGATGGCGAAGGCGCCGAATGGCCGCTGTCGCGCAAGTTCGGCTGCGTGCCGCAGATGGCTGTCGACGTTCTCGTCTACGCTCATCAGCTCGGTCTGGAGTCCTACGGCGTGTCCTTCCATGTCGGTTCACAGATGACCAAGGTCGATGCCTGGGATTCGGCTCTCGCCGATGCCAAGCGCGTCTTCGTCCAGCTGGCCAAGCAGGGAATCCACCTGCAGATGGTCAACATGGGCGGCGGCTTCCCGACCAAGTACCTGCGCGACGTTCCGTCGGCGGAAGCTTACGGTCGTGCGATCTACCAGAGCCTTCGCGATCACTTCGGCAACCAGATTCCGAAGACGATCATCGAGCCGGGCCGCGGCATGGTCGGAAACGCCGGCGTCATCAAGACGGAAGTCGTGCTGATCTCGAAGAAGTCCGACAACGATGCTGCCCGCTGGGTGTTCCTCGACATCGGCAAGTTCGGCGGTCTCGCTGAAACGATGGACGAAGCCATTCGCTACCCGATCCGCACCGAGCGTGACGGCGACGACATGGAGCCCTGCATCATTGCCGGCCCGACCTGCGATTCGGCTGACGTGCTGTACGAAAAGAATCTCTACCCGCTGCCGATCTCCCTTTCGATCGGCGACGAGATCCTGATCGAAGGCACCGGCGCCTACACGACCACCTATTCGGCGGTCGCGTTCAACGGCTTCGAGCCGCTGAAGGCCTACGTCATCTAATAGCGCCGGCCCCGCAACACAGGCGGGGCGGCACCTTCACAATTTCCATTCACCGCCGCTGATAACGGTTTTGGGTACGGGAGGCCACGATGGCCGCTGTTCTTGATTCTGTCCGCGCATTCTTTGCGCCCTCTGTCTTCACCATCGACGCCGAAAATCCCGGCGATGTCGTGGCGCGAGAGAATCTGCTCGATCGCGCCATGGGTCCGAACCGCCGCAGGAAGTCGTCTGAAAAGATCCGCCGCGGCCGTATTCCGGCGGAGGGCCTTGCGATCGTGGCGCGCGACCACGACGGCCATGTCATCGGCACGGTGCGCCTCTGGAACATCGAAGCCGGCGTCAATGCCGAGGGCACGCCGATCAACGCGCTGCTGCTCGGGCCACTGGCCGTCGATGAGACCTATGAAGGCAAGGGTGTCGGTTCGGCGCTGATGCGGGCGGCAATCCTGGAATCGAAGAACCGCGGCCATGGCGCCATCCTGCTTGTCGGCGATGCGCCGTACTACGAGCGTTTCGGCTTCTTCGGGGAGAAGGCCCAGCACCTTGTCATGCCGGGTCCGTTCGAACGGTCCCGCTTTCTGGCGCTCGAGCTTGTCGAGGGTTGGCTTGATGGAGCAGCCGGCATGATCGTAGCGTCGGGGCGGATGCTGACCACCGCGCTGATCCGCAGAGCCGCCTGAGCGGCCAAGCCTCTCCCCGGCGGGGAGGGGCGTCTCATAGTTTCCCATTGTGGGAAATCAGATCTCAGCGGTGCCGGAAGAGCCGGCAGGCAAATCCCGTGGATGTTTGCAGGCCGCGTACCTCTTGGGATACCCCGGCTACTTGACGACGCTCGCGTCAACCAATTGGGTACCGGCGGTCTGAACGACATTTTCAGGTATGGCAGCAATGAAAAACATCGTGAAAGCATAGACTGCGAAGATCGTCACTGCCCCTGTGGCTTTTAGAATCATCAATGCACTCCTATTCTCAGGAGTTCAATGTGGGCTCAAAAAACGGCTTTCCCAAGAGTTTTCTGAACGCCAGATGAACAAAAAACTGTGAGAGCAAAAATTAACGATATTTTAGCAACACCTCAGCCACGGCCTGGCGGGGATGAATTTCATGGTTTGTTCCGCTTATATTGCAATAAAATCAAGCATGTAGCAAAATTTTTAGGCAGTAATTTTCCTCCTCCTGTGTGAGACCGCCTATAGTCGGCTGGTCATCGAGCAGGGAGCCGGGTTCACGAACCGGTACGCCTACCGTTCATATTTCGGCGCGCGATGACGGTCGCAACAGGTGAATCGGATGCTGTCAGGGGCCGATGATTCACCGGCACGACCAAGCCGGGAGCCCCTCCTGCCGGACTGGAGAAGCCGGAAAATCTGATGTGATCGGGCAGGCGGAACAGCCTGACACCATATTTCTACCAGCATGCCGCCTGCCCTTTCCCGCCTTTGCAGACCGTCGCGGAGACCTCTCCGGCGCGGCGTTTCGTGCTGGCGATGGACGCGGGCTGTCGTTCGCAGAAGTCCAACCGCCGTATCAATTCGGCCAGCTTGCGCATGTCCCCATGCTGTAGGATCGTAAAGCAGCAATCCATAATTGAGAGGTGTTCCAATGACGCGTGCGATCATCATTCTCTCTTCGGGCGTATTGTTGCTTTCCGCGTTCCCCATCACTCCGGCAGCGGCCGCCGGCGCGACGCAGGTTGTCACTGCTCAGCCCACGTTGGCAACGCTGGCGCCGGGCGAGTCTGTGTACTACGACGACAAGCGTTGTCCGGCAGGCATGATTGCCAAGTTCACCAAGGCACCGAAAAAAAGCCAGATGAAGCGGGCCTGTGTTCACCAATAGCAACAGCAGCCGCCTTGCCTGAACGAAAGACCGGCGGCAGGGATCGCGGGACGGCCGCCGATCGACCGTTAAAATCTTAAACGTGCCCCCAATAAAATTGCAAACGTCCCCGCGTATAAGAGGACCACATCTTCTCGGGGATTTCGATGATACTGGATCTGCGGACGATCTACGTCGTTTCTGCAATGACATGCTTCGTGCTGGGCAGCGTTCACCTCGCGGCCTATCACACCGGGCGTTTCGGACGCTGGCCCGCGTGGTGGGGAGCGAGCAATCTGCTTGTCGGCATCGGATCCTTCTTCGTCTCCCTGCGCGGCGCGGTTCCGTCGTTCGTGTCCTTCGATGCCGGCAACGTCACGACGATTGCCGGCTACCTCCTGATGGTCTTCGCCGTTCGCATCTTTGCCGACCGGCCCGTCGACAAGCGTTTGTGCGGGCTCGCCGTTTGCGGTATCAGCCTGCCCGTCCTGATCTTCACGATCGATCCCACGGCGGTGTCCGCGCGGATTTTCTATGTTTCCATCGTTTGCTGCCTCTGCGATCTTGCAATTTTGCGGGAAGGGGTCGGCATCTTCAGGCGCGAAAAACTCTTCTCGGCCGGTCTGCTTGCCTTCCTTTATGCGCTGACGGCAGCAATTTTTCTCGTTCGTGCGGCTCTGGCGGCAACCGGGGACATTGCCGGGCCGGATTCTTTCGGAAACAGCCCGGCGCACGGCTGGATGGGGGCAACGGCGGTGGTCTTCATCGCGCTACGCAGCATGGTCATCGTTCTCATGGCAGCTGAGCGCAGCAGAAACAGACTCGTCGAGATGGCACATCACGATCCGCTGACCGGCGTGCTGAACCGCAGTGGCCTGATGCAGCGCCTGACCTTTCCACGGTCGCTATCGCTCGCCCTGCTGGTCATCGACATCGATCATTTCAAGCAATTGAACGACCGGCATGGCCACGTCGTCGGTGACGACATACTTCGGCTCTTCGCCCAGGTGGCACAGGCTGCGCTACGCCCTGGCGATCTTCTGTCGCGCCAGGGCGGGGACGAGTTCCTGGCGGTGCTGAACAATATCTCCGGTGACGGAGCGGTGGCCGTAGCCGAACGCATAAGGCTGACCTTCTCGGCTGCCGCTTCGCAAGCGCCCGGGCTGGCCATGTCTCCCACACTCAGCATCGGGGTTGCGACCAGCAAGGAGGCGGCTGTCGATTTCAAACGGCTCCTGAAGCAAGCGGATGAGGCGCTATACTCCTCAAAACGCCAGGGCAGGGACCGGGTCGAAGCGTTCCTGGAGCAGGAACACGCTGCCTAGGGCTTAAATGTTCTGGTCCATCGTCTCCGCCGGGATTTCGTCGGCGCGGTGGATGCGCACGACTTCCGCCGGCACACCCGCAACGGTGCAGTGGGCCGGAACGGGTTTCACCACGACGCTGCCGGCGGCGACCTTGCTATAGGCGCCGATCTCGATGTTGCCGAGGATCTTGGCGCCGGCGCCGATCATGACGCCGCGGCGGATCTTGGGATGCCGGTCGCCGCTTTCCTTGCCGGTGCCGCCGAGCGTGACGTTCTGCAGGATGGAGACCTCGTCCTCGATGACGGCCGTTTCGCCGATGACGATGCCGGAACCATGATCGAGCATGATGCCTGAGCCGATGCGCGCCGCGGGGTGGATATCCGGGCCGAATGCCAGCGAGGCAAGGTTGGCGAGCCAGCTTGCCATTTCGACGCGCCCGGCATTCCAGAGCGCATGGGCGATGCGGTGGATCTGCAGGGCATGAAAGCCCTTCAAATTCAGCAGGGCATGCAGGTAGGTGGTGCAAGCGGGATCGCGCTGCCGCACGGCCATCAGATCGGCTTCAACGCTGGCCAGGATATCCGGCGTCAGGGTGCCGGCCAGCAGATCGATCAGGGCTGCCGTTTCGACCTCGGCCACGGAAAGCCGAGAGGCGAGCACGCGCGCGACGATGGCGGCATTACTGTCAGCGTCGATGACTTGCGATTGCAGGAGATGCCTCAGGACGGGCTCGCGCACTGCCAATGCAGCCGCTTCCGTGCGAATCGCCGCCCACGCCGACGGTTCTTCGGCAACGGCAGGAATGGTTTCGGTGATGGCGTTTCCGAATTGCGGCATGTCTTTATCCTATGCTGCGATATCGACGACGCCGCAATCGCCCGCTTCCGAGGCAAAGGCCAGCAGCTTTCCGTCCTTGTTCCAGCTCATCGAGGTGATCGCGCCCTTACCGGGGCGGCGAAGCAGGGCTTCCTTGTTGTCCGCGAGCCGAACCGCCAGGATCATGCCGTCGATGAAGCCGATCGCGAGGATATCTTCGGCCGGATGGAATTTTACCGAGGTCGCCATGATGTTCGCACGCGTCCCCAGTTCGAGCGGTGCCTTGCCCATCGGGCCGTCCTTGCCCTGGAACGGCCAGACGATGGCAGCCGGGGCGCCCGACGAAGCGAGCCACTTGCCTTTGGCGGACCAGGACAGCGACTTCACCTTGGCGGGATAACCGGTCATGCGCATGTGGCGGGCTTCAGCGCCCGGCTTGGCGTCCAGCTTCCAGCCGTGCAGGGCATTTTCCTGCATGGTCGTGACCAGAAAATTGCCGTCCGGCGAGAAGGTGACGCCGGTGTGGGCGCCTTTCCATTCGAGATCGACGGGCTTTGCCGCGGTGCCGACCCAATGCATGGAGACGCCGTTGTAGCGCGCGGCGGCGATCCGCAGCCCCTTGGGTGCGAAGGCGAGGCCTTCCACGGTGCGTTCTTCGGGAAATTCCTTGGTCGTGCCGTCGGACAGACGGACGAACGAGCTTTTGCCGTAGGAAAAGGCGACGGCGCCCTGCGGGCCGGCTGCGACCTGCGAAATCCATTTGCGCGGTGCGCTGGCAAGTTCGGTGACACCGGCGTCCGCCGATATGCGCAGCACCTTGCCGTCCTCGCCGCCTGAAATCAGGCTTTCGCTATAGGGATCCCGGATACAGGCGATCATACCCTGGTGGGCTTCCGAGACCCTTTCGCCGCCGTCCAGCCGGTGAAAGCTGCCGCTGGCGTTTGCGAAGAAGGGGACATCACCTAAAAATTCGACGGCCAGGATATGGCCGTCGAGATCGAACGGGGCAACTGTGGGCATCAGGCGGAGGCCTCACACGCCTTGAAGGAGGCTTCGAGCTTTTCGCGGTCAAGTTCGCGGCCGATAAAGACGAGACGGGTCTCGCGCTTCTCGCCATCCTTCCACGCGCGCTGGTGATCGCCTTCGACGATCATGTGCACGCCCTGAACGACATAGCGCTCGGCGTCCTCCTTGAAGGCGATGATGCCCTTGAGGCGCAGGATGTTCGGCCCCTGCGTCTGGGTGATCTTCTGGATCCAGGGGAAGAAACGTTCCGGGTTCATCTCACCGCCGCGCAGCGACACCGACTGTACCGTCACGTCATGGATCGGCGATACGGCGCCGTGGTGATGATGGTCGTGTCCGTGATGATCATGGTCATGATCATGGTCGTGATGATGGTGGTCGTGGCCATGGTCGTGATCGCAATCCGGGCCGCAGACATGATCGTCATGGTCATGATCGAGGAAATGCGGGTCGTTTTCCAGTGCACGCTCCAGATTGAATGCGCCCTGGTCGAGAACGCGGGTGAGATCGACGCCGGAGCGACTGGTCTTGTAGACGCGGGCCGAAGGATTGATGGCGCGGACGATATCCTCGATCTGCGCCAGTTCCTCCGGCGATACGAGATCGGTCTTGTTGATGAGTACGACGTCGGCAAATGCGATCTGGTCTTCTGCCTCGCGGCTGTCCTTGAGGCGCAGCGGCAGATGCTTGGCGTCGACGAGGGCAACGACGGCGTCGAGCTCGGTCTTGGCGCGCACGTCGTCATCCATGAAGAAGGTCTGGGCCACGGGCACCGGATCGGCAAGGCCTGTCGTCTCGACGATGATACCGTCGAAGCGGCCGGGGCGACGCATCAGGCCTTCGACAACGCGGATCAGGTCGCCGCGCACCGTGCAACAGACACAGCCGTTGTTCATCTCGTAGATCTCTTCGTCCGACTCGACGATGAGGTCGTTGTCGATGCCGATCTCGCCGAACTCGTTGACGATGACCGCATATTTCTTGCCGTGGTTCTCCGACAGGATGCGGTTGAGCAATGTCGTCTTCCCGGCGCCGAGATAGCCGGTGAGAACGGTAACGGGAATTGGCTTTGGCTGCGTGGAGATTGCGTCGGTCATGAGAACCTCGAAGATGGGAGCTCGCCCAAAGCCAGGAGGCCAAGGGCTCTGTAATTTCGTCGGTCTCATATAAGGAGTTGAGCGCAGCAGTTCAAAGGGTTTTGTATGTTATAAGATCACATTACCGGCGAGACGGGACCGCTCCTGAATATTTCATCGAGGATAATCCAAGCGACAGACTAAGGCGACCCACTAGGTGAGCGTTCCTGCATCAAACGTATCCACGTCCTTTAGCAACTCCACCAGGCCGTTCACCGCATGCGCGATCAGTGCCTCGCCCTTTGCCGCCGTGGCTGCGGCGGCATTTCCGGCAACGCCCTGCGTGTTGAGGTCCGACATCTTCCAGCCGAAAGCATGCGGGCCGTAGGCGCGCAGATGCTTGAAACGGGCTGCAAGTTCGGTCTGCCGGGAGGGGAAATTCGCAGCCTTCGTCATGTCGACGTTGCTCGGATAGAGCGCCAGCATGACCGACGTTTCGATGTCGCCGCCGTGGATGTCGATTGCCTTCTCCTCCGGCGAAATGATATCGGGGGGGATGCCGAAGCGGGTCCAGCTGGTGGCGACAGCCAACATGTCGAAGCGGACGCGCGCCTCAGTCGCCACGATCGTCATCAGCGGCGAATTGCCGCCGTGGGCATTGAGCATTACGAATTTGCGGATACCCTGTTCGGACAGCCGCCCGGCGATCCCCAGCCAGCGAGCGATCGCCTCGTTGTAGCCCAGGGTCTGCGTGCCGGTCACGTCCATATGCTCGACCGAGTAACCAACGGCTTCGGCCGGCAGAAACGTCACGGGCAGTTCGGCGGGGACGGCAACCCTGAGCCGGGCAACGATGCCTTTGGCGATCAGCGTGTCCGTGTCGAAGGGCAGGTGCGGCCCGTGCTGTTCGTGCGCGCCGAGCGGAAGGACGGCGATCCAGCGCCTGCGGTCATCGGGCGAGAGGTTCGGATCGTTGTCCTCGAAGTCAAGTGAAGGCGCGATCATCCGGCTAAGCCCCTTGTTTATGACGAGATCATGCGCAATGTCATAGCGCAGCGCTTTCAAGGCTTAAAGATCAAAGGGATGGCGATGGGCAAGAAGCACAAGGACGGCAAGAAGCAGAAGTCCAAGAAGAAGGACCAGACCGAGTATACGGTGGCCGATCTTTCGCCGGCTCTGACTCAGGCCGCGCGCTCCATGCGCACCGTTCTGTCCCGCAATCTGCTCGACAGCGGGCTGTATGCCGGCCAGGACGGCGTGATCCTGTCCCTTGCCGAGGCCGACGGCATGACGGCCGGCGGATTGGCGCAGAAGCTCGGCGTCAAGGCGCCGACGATGACACGCACCATCGGGCGCATGGAAGCCCAGGGTTTTCTGGAGCGCAAAGCGGATGCCGACGATGCGCGCCTTACCAAGGTATACCTGACCGAGCTCGGCCGCGGCAGCGTCAAGGCCATCGAAATGGGGTCTGCAGCATGCGATGCGCTCGCCACGCAGGCATTCACCGAGAAGGAAATCCGCAACCTCGTGCGCCTTCTCAAGGCGATCGATGCCAATCTCCAGGCAGAAGCCGTTCCCCTCGATGAGCCCGATGAAAACTGACAGATTTGTGAAATTTAGAATTGCCTCTGCGGATTTAATCTTTTAATTAAACATTTTAAGAGGCGCTCGGCGTGTCATACGGCCCGGGCGCCAGGATAAACCCGCGCGTTGCCTGGGGAGGACACGTGGCTCAGAAGATCAAGCTGTCGACGATCGCCGAAACGCTCGGCATTTCCACTGCTACCGTATCTCTTGCCTTACGCGACAGTCCGCTGGTCGCAGGGACGACCCGAGACAAAATCAAAGAGCAGGCGCGGGCACTCGGCTATATCTACAACAGGCGCGCCGCCAGCCTGCGCACCTCGCGCTCCGGCATCATCGGCGTCGTCGTGCACGACATCATGAACCCGTTCTACGGCGAGATCCTGAAGGCCATCGAGAGCGAGCTCGACCGCAGCCGTCATACCTTTATTCTGTCCAATCACTACGACTCGGTCGAAAAGCAGCGCACCTTCATCGAGACGCTGCTGCAGCTCGGGGGCGACGGCGTGATCATGTCGCCGGCCATCGGTACGCCGCCGGAGGATATGCAGCTTGCCGAGGACAACGGCATGCCGGCAATCCTGGTTGCCCGTTCGATGGAAGGCTCTGCCCTGCCGACTTATCGCGGCGACGACAGCTACGGCATCTCGCTTGCCACCAACCACCTGATCGGTCTCGGGCATCGCTCGATTGCCATGATCGGCGGCACGGACCAGACCTCGACCGGCCGCGATCGCTACCAGGGTTACGTCAATGCGCTTCGCAAGGCAGAGATCGAAGTCGATCCCGGCCTCCGCATTCCCGGCCCCCGCTCGATGCAGGGCGGATTCGAGGCGGCGGTGCATTTCCTGTCCCTGCCGCAGAAGCCGACCGCGGCAGTCTGCTGGAACGATCTCGTCGCCATCGGGCTGATGAACGGGATTGCGCGTGCGGGCCTCGTCCCGGGCAGCGACATTTCCGTCACCGGCTACGACGACCTCGAGGAGGCATCAATCTCCATGCCGGCTTTGACTACCGTGTGGAACGGTCAGGCGGAAGTCGGGCGGCTTGCCGCCCGCGCCCTTCTTGACCGCCTGGCCGGCAGTCACGAACCTGACGGCATCCATCTCATCAAACCCGAGATGCGTATCCGTCAATCGACAAGCCCTTATCGGGCGCGGACATAATCAAAGAGGAAATGCCATGTCTCGCATCGCGGTTCTCGTCCCCGGGAAGATACACGAACGCGTTCTCGCGCGCCTGAAGGAATGCTTCGATATCATCGAGGCCGATGCGTCGGCGCTCGACTCCGAGACTGCCGGGCGCATTCGCGGCGTGGCGGTCTCCGGCACGTTCGGGGCTCAGGCGATCGACAGCCTTCCGAACGTCGAGCTGATTTCCAGTTTCGGTGTCGGCTATGACGGGGTCGATGCCAAGCATGCGGGCTCGAAGGGCGTCGTGGTGACGAATACGCCGGAGGTCTTGAACGACGACGTCGCGGATACGGCAATCGGCCTGCTTTTGAACACGATCCGCGAATTTCCCCGCGCCGAAAGCTGGCTGCGAGACGGAAACTGGAAGCCGGGGCAAAACTATCCGCTGTCGCGGTTTTCGCTGAAGGGCAGACATGTCGGGCTCTATGGCCTTGGCCGTATCGGCCGGGAAATCGCCAACCGCCTCGAGCCGTTCAAGGTGAAGATCAGCTATCACACCCGTTCGCGCCACGCCGATGCGTCGTACGACTACTATCCGACGTTGAAGGCCCTGGCTGAGGCCGTCGATACGATGATCGCCATTGTTCCGAAGACCCCGCAGACGCACAAGACGGTGAATGCGGAGATCCTGGCGGCGCTCGGGCCCGGCGGCGTTCTGATCAACGTCGGCCGCGGCTGGATTGTTGACGAGGACGCGCTTGCAGCAGCATTGTCTTCAGGCGCACTGGGTGCGGCTGGCCTCGATGTCTTCTACGACGAACCGAACGTACCCGAGGCACTTCTCGCCTTGCCGAACGCCGTTCTCCTGCCGCATATGGCATCCGGCTCGGTGCCGACGCGCAATGCGATGGCGGATCTGGTCGTGGACAATCTGATCGAGTGGTTCGGGAACGGCAAGGCCCTCACGCCGGTTCCGGAAGCGCCCGTGAAGGGCTGACTGTCTACCGACGAGGCGCGCGAGCGGAAGCAATCCCTCGTGCGCTCGCCGGTCATGCGGATCGGCTACTTGGCGACATGCCAAACGCCGCCCATGCCGTCACCGTTTGTTTCGCCGGCTTTCTTGTCTCCGGCGAACGTGTAGAGCGGCTTGCCGTCATAGGCCCACATTTCCTTGCCGTCGGCGGCCTTGACCATCGACCATTCGCCCTCTGCCTTGGCTTTCGCTGCGGCATGGAAGGCAGGCCATTTCTTCAGGCAGTCCTTGTCACAGTTCGATTTGCCCATGGTGTCCTTGTCGAAGGTGTAGAGGGTCATGCCTTTTGCGTCGGCCATGACCTTGCCCATCTTGGTATCGACCATCATGGCCGGCTCTGCCGCAACTGCCGAAAAGGCGGTCGCTGCCAGCAAGCCTAAAGAGAGTAGGAGCGTTTTCATGAGTACCTCCCGTTCGGGAGTGCCGGCGGGATGCCGGTAGCGCCCGATCGAACCCAGTAAAACGTTTTGGCGGGGATGGCTGTTCCATGGTTCAGCGCCCCGTGATGGCGGACCCCGGGGCCGAGTCGGGCGGGTACGGCAAGGTCAACCGGCCAAGCCGGGAATGACCAGCCTCGTGCGAGGTGCGGGTATCAACGCTCGGGTTCAGGCCACAACCTTCGGGGGCCGCGCCGCCGGGATTTTGCCCGCATAGTCCCGGACAGCGTCGCCGAATGCTGCGAAGATCTGGTTCGACGGCTTGTCGGTCTCGGCCCAGTATTCGGGGTGCCACTGCACGCCGACGGCAAAGGCTTCGGCGCCGATCACGGAGACGGCTTCGATGGTTCCATCTTCCGCCACGGCTTCGATCTGCAGGCGCGGCGCTGTTTTCGCGATGGCCTGGCGATGCAGCGAATTTACCTGGACCTCGCCGGCCCCGATAATGCGGGCGATGCAGGAGCCTTCCTTGACGAAAACGCTCTGGCGGATGGCGTACATGCCGTCACGGTCGACGTCAGCCGGCTTGCGGTGGTCCCAGGTGCCGGGCTGCTCCTGGATTTCGCTGGCCAGCGTGCCGCCGAGTGCGACGTTCAGCTCCTGGATGCCGCGGCATATGGCAAGCAGCGGTATGGCGCGGTCGATCGCCCGGCGGATCAGCGGCAGTGTCGTCGCGTCGCGTGCGGTGTCGAACGGTCCGTCGGCGTCGGTGGCCTGCCTGCCGTAGAAGGACGGATGTACGTTGCTCGCCGAACCGGACACGAGAACGCCGTCGACCCGGTCGAGGATCGCATCTGTCTCGTAGCCTTCTTCGAAGGCTGGGACGATGAAAGCCATGACGCCCGCGGCGTTCAACGCGGCACGGACATATTGATGCTGAACGGCATGCCAGCTGGCACCGTCGAAGGTGCGGATATCGGCAGGAACGGCGACGATCGGTTTCGTCATTTTCACCCCGGGAAAAGATGGTGTCGGCTACTGTGAAAGACCAGAAAGGCTCCGGAGTCAACGTTTCGATGCAATGGCGGCGCCAATTGCGGCAGCCGGCGGCGCCTTCCCTGAAAGCGTCGCTAAGCTTCTGATTTGGATGGATATGCCTCCGTCTTCAAATTGGCGCCTTGATCTCTCAACATTGATAGGTAGACGCATTTGCGTCAGCATGCTTAGTTCATTGTCACGCTGCGGGTAGGGACAGGGTGTGCCCGCAGTTCCCATCTGATTGGAGGTTTTTGATGGATCGTCGTTCATTTATGAAGAAGGCAGGAACCGCCGGCGCCGGTGCGGTGGCTGCAACCGCGCTGGCGGCTCCCGCCATCGCACAGGAAAATCCGAAGATTTCGTGGCGCATGACCTCGTCGTTTCCGAAGAGCCTCGATACGATCTACGGCGCGGCGGACGATATTTCCAAGCATCTTGCCGCGTCGACGGACGGCAATTTCACCATCCAGCCTTTTGCCGCCGGCGAAATCGTTCCCGGCCTGCAGGCTGCGGATGCGGTCAGCACGGGCACCGTCGAGGCGGCTCACACCTGCTCCTATTATTTCGTCGGCAAGGATCCGACCTACGCGATCGGCACCGCCATTCCCTTCGGTTTGAACGGGCGTCTGACCAACGCCTGGTTCTACCAGGGCAACGGCAATACGCTGATGAACGAATTCTACGCGACACAGGGGATCTATGGTCTGCCGGCCGGCAACACCGGCGCCCAGATGGGCGGCTGGTTCCGCAAGGAGATCAATACGCTCGACGACCTGAAGGGCGTCAAGATGCGTATCGCGGGCCTTGCAGGCCAGGTGATCAGCAAGCTCGGCGTCATCCCGCAGCAGATCGCCGGCGGCGACATCTATCCGGCTCTGGAAAAGGGCACCATCGATGCCTCCGAATTCGTCGGTCCCTATGACGATCTGAAGCTCGGCCTGCACAAGGTCGCCAAGTATTACTACTATCCCGGCTGGTGGGAGGGTGGCCCGACCGTCCACGCCTTCTTCAATCTGGAGAAGTGGAACAGCCTGCCGAAGCACTATCAGGCGGCGCTCAACGACGCGTGTGCCTTTGCCAATACCAATATGCTGGCAAAATACGACATGAAGAACCCGCCGGCGTTGAAGCAGCTGGTCGCGGAAGGCGCCTCGCTGCGCCCCTTCAGCCAGGAGATCATGGAAGCCTGCTTCCAGGCCTCACTCGGAATCTATGCCGAGATTTCGGCGTCGAATCCCTCTTTCAAGAAGATCTACGAGGATCAGACCGCGTTCAAGCGTGACGCCTATCTCTGGATGCAGCTCTCGGAATATACCTTCGACACCTTCATGATGATTCAGCAGCGAGCCGGCAAGCTGTAGGGCGAGAAGGGTTCCTTCAAATCTGCGATACGGGAGCCGCGCGGTCACGCCGCGCGGCTCTTTTTTTGCTTGTCACTTGATCAAGGGCGGCTGGCTGAGATCCGTCGGCCGGGTTGCGGGCTTGGCCTCGTTCGGCAGGCCGTTCATCGGGGGCAGGGTGAGACCCGGGATACCGGAGGCGCCACCCGGCGCGGTCATGGGAGGCAGCGACAGGCCGTTGCCGCCGAAGCCCGGTACCTCGATCTTGATCGAGTTCGGGTCGACCTGCGGACCCTTGTTTAGCCAATAGGTTACCGACTGGGGCCAGAAGATCACGATCGCGACGAGGATCAGCTGCATGCCGACCCACGGCAGAGCGCCCATGTAGATATCGGAGGTCTTCACGTCGCGGCTGGCGATCGAGCGCAGGTAAAACAAGGCGAAGCCGAAGGGCGGATGCATGAAGCTCGTCTGCATGTTCACGCAGATCAGCACGCCGAACCAGATGAGGTCGATGCCAAGGGCGGAGGCGACCGGGGCCAGCATCGGAATGACGATGAAGGCGATCTCGAAGAAATCGAGAAAGAAGGCCAGCACGAAGATGAAAATGTTGACGAAGATCAGGAAGCCGACGGGACCGCCGGGAATGCCCGACAGCATGTGCTCGATCCAGCGCGAACCGTCCATGCCCTGGAAGACGAGGCTGAAGCAGGTCGAGCCGATGAGGATCATCACCACCATGGACGTGATGTGCGTGGTAGAGCGCATCGCTTCCTGAACGAGCGGCCAGGTGAGGCGGCGGTGCATGGCGGCCAGCACCATGGCGCCGACGACGCCCAGCGCTCCGGCTTCCGTCGGCGTGGCAAGCCCCATGAAGATGGTGCCCAGCACAAGGAAGATCAGCACGATCGACGGTACCATGCCAGCCAGCACCTTGAGGATCAACGCCCAGGTGAATTCGCCGCGCACGTCTTTCGGCAGTGGCGGCATCGAGCGGGGTTTTACGATCGACAGGACAAGGATGTATCCCATGAAGATCGCCACCTGCAGGATCGAGGGGCCGATGGCGCCGAGATACATGTCGCCGACGGATTTGCCGAGTTGGTCGGCGAGGACGACGAGCACCAGGGAGGGCGGAATGACCTGCGTAATCGTGCCGGAGGCGGCGATCACGCCGGTGGCGAGCCTTGGACTGTAGCCGTAACGCAGCATGATCGGCAGCGAAATCACGCCCATGGTGATGACCGAGGCGGCAACAGTGCCGGTAATCGCGCCAAGCACGGCGCCGACGAGGATCACCGCATAGGCCAGGCCGCCGGGAATGCGGCCGAAGAGCTTGCCCATTCCTTCGAGCAGGTCCTCTGCCAGTCCGCAGCGCTCAAGGATGGCACCCATGAAAGTGAAGAAGGGAATGGCGAGCAGCAGGTCGTTGGAAACGATGCCGAAGAAGCGCAGCGGCAGGGCCTGCAGGAAGGCTTCGCTGAAATGGCCGGTGGCGATGCCGATCAGGGCGAAGAACAGGCCGACGGCCGCGAGCGAGAAGGCGACGGGAAAGCCGTAGAGCATGAAGACAACCATGCCCACGAACATTGCCGGCGGAATAATGCCGAAATCAAACAAAAGTGTTCCTCCCGGGAAGGCTTACTGGAGCGGCTTTTCGTATTTTGTGTCGATCCGGATGTGGCCGGTCAGACCGGCGATCCGTTTGATCAGCTCCGAAATGCCTTGCAGGGTCAGGAGACCGAAGCCCAGCACAAGGATGAGCTTGACCGGCCAGCGGATGAGGCCGCCGGCGTTGGCCGATACTTCCTGCTGTTGGAAAGACACCCAGAAGAAGGGCCAGCAGAGCCAGGTGAGGAAGATGCAGGCCGGGATCAGGAATGCGACGAGGCCAATCGTATCGATCCAGAGCTTTGCCCTATCGGAGACCGCGCCGTAGATGAGATCGACGCGCACGTGCTCGTTCATGCGCAAGGTGTGAGCCGCGCCCAGCACGACGACGAAGGCGAAGAGATACCACTGGATTTCGAGCCAGCCGTTTGAACTGTAGTTGAACGAGTAGCGGATCAATGCGTTGGCGGCACTGATCAGGCAACAGAACAGCACCATGTATTCGGCGAGCCTGCCCACGAATTGGCTGATCGAGTCGATCAGCCGGCTGACGGTCAAGAATGCCGGCATGCCCTTCCCCCCTATCTGACGCGCCTTTTGCGGCACGTTCTCCCTTTGGTAGTGGTCAGACTAGGGATTTTCAGGTTGGAAGGAAATGCCCCCAAAGTTGGAGGAGGCCTTTATTCACCGGCGAGGAGCGCGCGGGGTCGACTTGCTGCCCGATATTCATCGCGGCACAGTACCATGCCCGGATCGGGACAAAACATCCCCTTTAAGATGCGCAAATTTCTTATAATACTACGATATTCGCGTTATGGTTTCAAAAAATTCCACAAAATCCGTGGTTTACCCGAAATCAAATTTTAAAGGGTTGGCGGTATGGTTTCGCCGCACAGGGAAAGTATGGATGAAGCCACATAGCCCGGATAGGGTCCCCACTGATGTGTATCTGTCGTTTGTAAGTTCTCTTTCCGGGAACCGCATGACGCTTTTGGCTGGCGTCATCGTGCATGTGGCCACTTTCCTCGCTGTCGCAGCCAAAACGCAGTCTTTCCTTTATGTCCTTCTGTCTATTGCCATTTCCGCGGTGTTCTGTGCCCGCATGGCCATCTTCCGGCAGTTCGATCGCGTGGACAAGGAGACGCTGTCGCGCGCCGGAATAGAGCGCTGGGAGCGGATCCTGGTTGCCGGTGCCGCCTGTACGACCACCCTTCTCGGCTTTGCCAGCGGCTACGCGATCTTCATCCTGCGCGATTCCTTCGCGGAGCTTGCCTGTATTTCAGTCACCATGGCGACCATGGTCTCCGTCGTCGGCCGCAACTATGGGTCGCGCATTGCCGTCGACCTGCAGACGTTTTCCTGCTGCCTGCCGATGATCATCTGCAGCCTGATGGCGCTGGATTTCTATCGCGGCATTCTGTCGATTTTCCTCATTCCCTTCTGGCTGACCACGCGGGCCATGGCGAACGGCGTGCGTGAGTTCTTGTACGAGAATGTCATTGCGCGCAGGGAAATCACGTCGATCGCCGACCGTTTCGATACTGCTCTCAACAACATGCCGCATGGCCTGGTCATGGTCGATCCGGAAAACCGGATCCAGGTGATTAACCGCAAGGCCTGCGAGCTCCTGAAGATCGGCGATCCTGAGCGGCTGAAGGAGCGCGATCTCGGCGCCGTGCTGCGCTACGGGGCACGTTACAGCTTCATGGATTCGACGCAGCCGGAGCTTATCCTTCGTCAGATGACGCATGTTGCCGAAGGCAAGCTGTCGCGCACGCTCATTCATTTCCCCGAGGATCTGTCGCTCGAGTTTTCGGCCAGCCGCCGCGCCGACGGTGGTGCGGTGCTGATCTTCGAAGACGTGTCAAGCCGCGTGAAGGCGGAGCAGAAGATCCTGCACATGGTGCGTTTCGATGCGCTGACGGGCTTGCCGAACCGGCAGTATTTCGGCCACCTCGTGCAGGAGTATCTCGACAGGAACCCGAAGAAACGCGGACCGCTCGGCTTCATGGTGCTCGATATCGACGAGTTCAAACACGTCAACGACATGCGCGGCCACATCACCGGCGATCATCTGCTGTGCGCGATTGCCGCCCAGGTCAAGGACGTTTCGGGCAAGGCCATCGTCGGCAGGCTGATGGGCGACCAGTTCATCCTGTTCTTCCAGCATGCCAAAGACGTCGATGTGCTCGAGGCCGAGATCCGCCGCGTGCATGCCGATCTCCAAGGCAACTACGAGGCCGACGAGGTCAAGTTCCTCGTATCTTTGAGCGCCGGTTACGCCATCCTCGAAAGCGACGCCTTCGCGATGGACGAGTGGAGCATCAAGGCGGATCTTGCGCTCTTCGAAAGCAAGTCGCGGCTGCGCGGCGGGATTACCGGCTTCGAACGCGAGATGGACGGACGCTACATCGAGCAGCAGAAGCTGAAGGCTGATCTGCGCGAGGCTGTCGACAACCAGAGCCTCGGCGTCGCCTACCAGCCGATGTTCAAGGCGGACGGCTCATCCATCGAATGCGCCGAGGCGCTGGCCCGCTGGGTGCATCCCGAGAAGGGTTCCATCCCGCCGGATGTTTTCATCCGGCTTGCCGAAGACATGGGCATCATCTCCGATATCACCCGGTTCATCCTCTTCAAGGCCTGCAGCGATTGCGTGACCTGGCCGGAGCATATCGGCGTTTCAGTCAATCTCTCCGCGCGCGACCTGCGCGATGCCGATATCCTGTCCGTCGTCCTGGAGGCGCTTGCGCATTCGGGACTGGACGCGCGCCGGCTCCATCTGGAAGTCACCGAAAGCTGCCTCATCGACGAGCCGGCCGCCGTCCGGACGATCCTTGCCGAATTGCGTTCGCGCGGCATCACCATTGCCATCGACGATTTCGGCACCGGCTTCTCCAGTCTCAGCTATCTCGATACGCTGCCGCTCGACATCGTCAAGATCGACCGGTCCTTCGTGCGCAACATCGTCGAGGATTCGCGGCGCCTGAAGCTCTTGCGCGGGACCGTCAATCTTGCTCGCGAACTCGGTCTGAAGATCGTCGTCGAGGRCGTTGAAACGCAGGAACAGCTCGCGGTTCTCAACAAGCACCGCAGTGCCGATCTCGTCCAGGGCTATGTGTTCTCGCAGCCGGTCCCATCGCAGAACATCACGATCCTGTCCCAGAACCTGAGCCGCCGCGCGTCGTCGAAACGCCGGCCCAGGGTCGCCTGATCCTCCACAATCACATCGACCTGACCGCCTGCTCTCCCTAGCCGCGGACGAGGTGCCGTTAACCTTAATAATTCAAATATAACGCAAATTGTCTTAGTTCCTTGCTCCGCACCCCGTTTTCATATGATTAATGCTTCGTTAACTGACGAGCGGAGCAACGTTGTGAGTACTCCTGTGACGACAAGCGATTTCAGCAATAAGCTTCTCGAAATTCTGGACCATGTCGAGTATCGGCGCATCGAAAGCAACGAGGACATGGTCGAGATAGAACGGCTGCGCTACAAGGCTTACAAGGCCCGCGACACGTTGGCGCTCGCACCGAAAGGCCTCTTGGACGCCAGCGATTTCGACAGCCATGCCCATGTCTTCGGCCTGTACTATTATGGGGAACTCGTCAGTACGATACGGCTCCATTATGTAACACCCGAGCATCGGGTCAGTCAGTCCGCCGGTGCGTTTCCCGAGGCGATGGATGCGCTCCTGGATGCCGGGCTTACGCTGATCGATCCGGCGCGTTTCGCCGCCGATCCGGAACTGACCGTCGATCTGCCGTGGCTTCCGTACCTGACGCTGAGGCCGAGCATCGTCGCGGCGGCGTATTTCCGTGCCGACCGCGTTCTTCAGTTCTGCCGCCCGCCGCACGCTGCGTTCTACAAGCGGGTCTTCTATGCCGATACGATCGTTCCGGGCCGACTGGCGAAGAACTACGGCATCGACATGACGCTCATGGCGACGAATGTGATCGAAGTCGGCCGCAAGCTGTTGACGCGCTATCCGTTCTTCATCTCCAGCGCCAGCGAACAGCGCCTGATGTTCTCCCGCAAGCCGGACGATACCTTGCCGCCGCTCACCATCATTCCGACTGCACGCTTCGTGCCGGAGGGTGAATTCGGAACCGATCTGCCGCTTTGATCCAATGCGCTGAATTGCACGAGAAGGCCGCTCGCCTGCGGCATTCTCATGCATTGCGCTTTCTTCGCGCTTTGTGTATGGCCTCTCAAGGGAATTTTCCTCGTGGGACCGAGGGAAGCATGCCAGTCGCGTGGCCGCACCATCATGCAGGCCAGGATTTTTGAGGGAGACGATATCATGGCCGAACATCACACCGGACCTGCCGAAGTCGGCGCGCCGATGGACTACAAGGAACACGAGAACACCTACAACATGTTCCTCTCGGCCACGAAATACGGGACGCTGTTTCTCGTAGCCCTGTTGCTCGGCATGACGGCTGGTTTCTTCGCCGGTGCGGGCTTCCTCGGCGGCCTTGTCGTCCTTCTGATCGTATTTATCGCCGGTATCGCCCTGCTGCGCTAAGCGCCGCAGGGGAGAGAGGCAAGTTTTCAAAAAAACTTTTTAATGACGCTTGAGCTGAGCAGGGAGACCTGCTGCGGTCTTGCTGACCCGGAGGAGGGGGCGGTTGGGCAATATTATTTTCGTGGCCAAGGAAACCACGGGGGACGAGACGCGTGTTTCCGCGTCTCCTGAAACCGTAAAGAAGATCAAGGGCCTCGGGCTCGACGTTGTCGTCGAGGCGGGCGCGGGCAAGCTTTCCAGGATACCCGACAGCGATTACGAGGCCGTCGGGGCTCTGATCGGGTCGGCGGGAGAGGCGGCATCCGCCGATGTCGTTCTCAAGGTGCGACGCCCTACCGAAGTGGAAATCGGCGGCTACAAGCGCGGCGCCGTGGTCATCGCCATCATGGATCCCTATGGCAACGACGAGGCGATCGCGGGAATGGCGAAAGCCGGTCTCTCCACGTTCGCCATGGAACTGATGCCGCGCATCACGCGGGCGCAGTCGATGGACGTTCTGTCGTCGCAGGCCAATCTTGCCGGCTATCAGGCGGTCATCGAGGCGGCAGCGGTCTATGACCGTGCCATGCCGATGATGATGACGGCCGCCGGTACCGTTCCGGCCGCCAAGGTGTTCGTCATGGGGGCGGGCGTTGCCGGCCTGCAGGCGATCGCCACCGCACGGCGCCTCGGTGCGGCGGTGTCGGCTACCGATGTTCGTCCCGCTGCCAAGGAGCAGGTCGCTTCGCTCGGCGCAAAGTTCATCGCCGTCGAGGACGAAGAGTTCAAGGCGGCAGAGACGGCAGGCGGCTATGCCAAGGAAATGTCTGCGGAATACCGGGCCAAGCAGGCAGCGCTCGTCGCCGAGCACATCGCCAAGCAGGATATCGTCATCACCACGGCGCTCATTCCAGGACGCCCGGCGCCAAAGCTCGTCTCGCGCGACATGCTGAAATCGATGAAGCCGGGTGCGGTCGCGGTCGATCTCGCGGTTGAGCGCGGCGGCAATATCGAGGGCGTCAAGCCGGGCAAGGTTGCCGATGTCGATGGCGTCCGGGTGATCGGCTTTGCCAACATGGCAGGGCGCATCGCGGCCAGCGCCTCGGCGCTCTACGCCAAGAACCTCGTCACCTTCCTCGAGACCATGATCGACAAGGAATCGAAGGCGATCGTCCTCAATCTCGAGGACGAACTGATCAAGGCGACCATGCTGACCCATGCGGGCGATGTCGTGCACCCGGCATTCGGCGGCGCGAAGAAGGGGGACAAGTAATGGCTACAGACCAAATGGACCGGGCGCTTGATCAGCTGAACCAGGCCGTGAGCGCGGTTGCCTCGGCTGCTGCCAACGCACCCGAAGTGGCGAGTGCTGCGACCGGTGGCGTGATCGACCCCTTCGTCTTCCAGTTCGCGATCTTCGTGCTGGCGATCTTCGTCGGCTACTACGTCGTCTGGTCGGTGACGCCGGCGCTGCATACGCCGCTGATGGCCGTGACCAACGCAATTTCATCCGTCATCGTCGTCGGCGCGCTGCTTGCGGTCGGCATCTCGACGAGCGGGCTGGCGACCGGCTTCGGCTTCGTCGCGCTCGTCCTCGTGTCGGTGAACATCTTCGGCGGCTTCCTTGTCACCCAGCGAATGCTGGCGATGTACAAGAAGAAGGACAAGTGAGAATCGCATGACCAGTATCGCAGCTTTTCTCTATCTCGTCTCCGGCGTGCTCTTCATCCTGGCGCTACGTGGGCTTTCCCACCCGGCGACGAGCCGCAAGGGCAATCTCTACGGCATGGCCGGCATGGGGATTGCCATCCTCACAACGCTGACGCTTGCCACCCCGTCCTTCGGCGGTCTTGTGCTCATCGTTCTCGGTCTCTCGATCGGCGGCGGCGCGGGCGCCTATATCGCTCGCGTTATTCCGATGACCTCGATGCCGCAGCTCGTGGCCGGCTTCCACTCGCTGGTCGGCCTTGCCGCTGTCCTCGTCGCCGCCTCGGCACTCTATACACCGGCCTCCTTCGGCATCGGCAACATCGGGGAAATCCACACCGAAGCGCGCATCGAATTGGCGCTTGGCGCGGCGATCGGTGCGCTGACCTTCACCGGTTCGATCATCGCCTTCCTGAAACTCGACGGACGCATGTCGGGCAAGCCCATCATGCTGCCGTTCCGGCACCTGATCAACGCAGTGTTGCTGGCGCTGATCGTGTTCTTCATCGTCGGATTGGGGGCTTCGGAAAGCCATTTCGACTTCTGGGCAATCGTCGTGCTTTCGCTGGCGCTCGGCGTCCTCCTGATCGTTCCGATCGGCGGCGCCGACATGCCTGTCGTCGTGTCGATGCTGAACTCCTATTCTGGATGGGCAGCCGCCGGTATCGGCTTCACGCTCGGCAATCTGGCGCTGATCATCACCGGCGCGCTGGTCGGCTCGTCGGGCGCGATTCTCTCGTACATCATGTGCAAGGGCATGAACCGCTCTTTCGTGTCAGTCATTCTCGGCGGCTTTGGCGGCGAGACGTCGTCCGGCGCCACCGACACCTCCGACAGGACTGTGAAGCTCGGCTCGGCAGAGGACGCGGGATACCTGATGGCGAACGCGTCCAAGGTCATCATCGTGCCGGGCTACGGCATGGCGGTGGCGCAGGCACAGCACGCCCTTCGTGAACTCGCAGACAATCTGAAGAAGAACGGCGTCGAGGTGAAATACGCGATCCACCCGGTGGCAGGCCGCATGCCGGGCCACATGAACGTGCTGCTCGCCGAAGCCAACGTTCCCTATGACGAAGTCTTCGAACTCGAGGACATCAACTCGGAATTCGCCCAGGCTGACGTTGCCTACGTCATCGGCGCCAACGATGTCACCAATCCGGCGGCGCGCGACGACAAGACCTCGCCGATCTACGGCATGCCGATCCTCGACGTCGACAAGGCCAAGACCTGCATCTTCGTCAAGCGTTCGCTCGGCTCCGGTTACGCCGGCATCGACAACACGCTGTTCTACAAGGACGGCACGATGATGCTGCTCGGCGACGCCAAAAAGGTGACCGAAGAAATCAACAAGGCGATCAACCATTGAGGCATCGCCGAGCTTGAGGCTTCGACCAGATTGAGGGCGCGGACACCGCGCCCTTTTTTCATGCCCTGCAGGGCAATGGTCATCGCAGGCGAAGCCCGCGAGATCTCTGTCAGGCCGTGCCGGACGTCGATGCCGTGCGTTCGAGTGCCCGGCGTGGTGCCGTCAGTTCCCAGCGCAGGCCCCGCGGCAAAAAATCAACCTGCACACTGCCGCTGAAGGCGGCCGCTGCGTGGTTCTTGATGACCGTAGTGCCGAAGCCAGACCGCTCCGGGGTTTTAACCGGCGGTCCGTTCTGCTCTTCCCATGTGACGCGCAGCATTTCTTCGCTGCGATCGCCTTCCTGGAAGTTCTGCCAGTAAAGCCGGACACGTCCCTGCGGCACCGAGAGTGCACCGTACTTGATCGAATTGGTGGCAAGCTCATGCAGGGTGAGACCGAGGTTCTGGACGGCTTCGGGCTTCAGCATGAAATCCTTGCCGATGATGTCGATCTGCTGGGCGGCCTGGGGGAAGGCCTGAAGGTGGATATCGATCACGCGCCGAAGCGATGCGCCAGCCCATTGCTCGCTGGTCAAAAGCTCGATCGAGCGCGACAGGCCGTCGAGGCGATCGGCGACCGCTGCCTGGAACTCCTCGACGGTCCCGGCCTGCTTCGCCAGCTGACGCATCATTGCCTGGGCGAGGGCCAGCAGGTTCTTGGTGCGATGGACAAGCTCGTTCATGACGAAATGCAGCCGGTCTTCCGTCTGGCTGCGGTCAAAGGAGGCATTGGAAAGCGCGACGGCGACCTGGTTCGCCTCGATCACGCTGGTGTCGATCGGCGCTACGATGTGGCCCCGACCCAACCGGTTCGCCATGTCGGCAATGGATCGTATGGTGGTTCTGACCTGACGGGCGACGGCATAGGCCGCCAGGATCGCCACGGACAGGAGGGCGATGCCGCCGATGATCAGGAAGCGCCAGGTCGTGAGGATCGAGGCCTGGGCGCTGGCGACAGGTCCCCATATGACTGCCTTCCAGGACCAGCCCGGAATCTGGGCGTAGCCGAGCATGGTATTCGGCAACACGGCGCGGTTTTCGTAGACGCCACTCGATTCGATCAACGACGGCAGGATGCGCGGGTCGAACGGCTGGCCGAAGCCGATGCTGCTCGCGCCTGCCGAGGCGACCACGTGGCCGCCCTGATCGACGATTGCGGCGGACCAGCCGGCGGGAAGGCCTTCCGTCGAGACAAGTTTTGCAAGGTCCTTGGCATTCTGGGTGATGATCAGCGCAGCAACGCGACCGAGCTGCAAGGGCATGGTGACGTTATAGACCCATTCGCCGCTGGTTCGGCCCTGAAACACGTCGGACGCCTCGATGCGTCCCGAAGCGATCGCCGCTTTCACGGCCGCCATGTTGGTGGTCCGGCCAAGGGTCGTGCCGTAGTCGACGCGTGTGTTCAGCAGCTGCTGACCGCTCGCGTCCACGGCGATGACGAAAAGCGTATTTGCGCGCAGTGCGGTTTCGGTGCGGGTGTGAAAGGCGGCGAAGTCGTTGCTCTCGAGTTCCGGCGAGGTCGACAGCAACCTCAAAGTTGTGGCCATGTCCTGCAGCTGGCGGTCGACGGACCGGGCGAGGGCTGTGGCGTCCTGTGCCGTTTCCCGCCTCAGGATCGAGCGCTGGTTGTCCTCCAGCTGCCCGAGCAGCAACGCGACCAGCGCAAATATCGGCAGCGAGGTCGCCAATGCCATGGCGATCAGATAGGTGCCGATCGATGCCTTGGGAAAGATCCGTGCGGACATCTTCATCGGCGCATTCTCGCCGTGCCGGAGGCGCAAACGCTTGCGCCCTCTGCTCCTGCGAGCTCGAAAGCAAAGAATTGGATCACCGCGATTGCCCTCAATGCACCCTCATCCTGCCGATAGCCTGCTATCGAAGCAGTCGCATGTTAGGGACAGGTCCGAATCCTTGCAACCTGCTAAAACACCTCGCCGGCATTTAACGGGCTTCTGTGGCGAAGATGTTCAGCCGAATCTGGAAAGCCTGTATGGCGCGAGAACAGCGTCCTCATTGCCGCCCAGAATCTCGCTTGACGCGAGTAGCCCCGCAAGCGGTGCCAAGGTTATCCCGGAGTGCATGACGGCGATATAAAGCCCGTCGCAGGCGTTGCCGATGATGGGCAGGCCGTCCTTAGGGGTCGGGCGGTATCCGACCGTGAAGAAGTCCATCGCAAGCGACTGGCCGTCGGTCAGGCTTTCTCGCAGCTTGGCGAAGAGTGCAGATGCCGTCGCCTGCTGGTCTGCCCCGGGCTCGGCCCCACCGAAATCACCACCGGCGACAATGCGGCCCTCCGCCGTCTGGCGCATGTGCAGCTCGGGTGACATGACCAGGCCGTTCAGGCGTTTTTCGCAAGGCCGGGAATGGACGATGAGGCCCGGCGGCGTTTCGATGGGGAGTACGATGCCGATGGAAGCGGCCAGCGGCGGGCTGCCGGCGCCGCATGCCAGGACAACATGATCGGCCTCGATCATGCCGGCGGACGTGACGACGCCGGAGATCCGGTCGCCGCTCCGGATCAGTCCGCTGACCGCCGCGGTCACGGATTTTGCACCACGTGCCTCGGCATCCGCGAGCATCAGGCGGGCGGCCGCGACCGGCTCGACGGCGCCTTCCTCGGCAACCGAAAGCGCAAGCTCGGGGACGATCTTCAGATAAGGCTCGCGGACACTGATCTGTTCGCGGCCGATGCGCTCTATTCCGTAACCCCAGCTGCCGTGCTCTGCAGCGAAAGCCTCCAGCCGGTCCGGCGGCAGGTCCCAGCCGATGCTGCCGTTCCAGGATAGCGGCAGGCCCGGCAGTTCCCCGGCCAGCCTTCTCCATTCGCCCATCGAGCGACGGCGGAAATGAAAGTAGAATTTCGGATTGCCCCAGCTGGCATTGATCCAGGCAAAGGAACAGGGCGTGGCGACACCGCCGCTGTTTTCGGCGACGACGGTGACGCTTGCACCCTGGCGAGCCAGATGCCAGGCGATCGAAGCGCCGACGATCCCCGAGCCGACGACGACCACATGCTGTTTGGTTGTCATCCTTGCCGCCCCGATCTGCCTGTCGTTAGCCGGCGGTTGGAACGCCTACGCGCGAAAGTCCATCTTTCGCCGGCTGGTACTTCGCATCCAGGCCGATTGCGTGACGGTAGGAGCGGGCAGCCTTCTGCTTGTCGCCCTTGCGCTCGTAGACAAGCGCCTGGTTGGCCCAGGATTCGGCGACATTGCCGTTGAGCTCGATCGCATGGTTGAAATCGGCAAACGCGTTGTCGTCGTCGTTGAGCGCAATGTAGGAGATGCCGCGGCCGTTGTAGGGCTCGGGCGAATTCGGAGAGAGCGAGATCGCCTTCGAGAAGTCGTCGATCGCCTTATCCTGCTGATTGCGCTTTTGATAGATCAGGCCACGATTGTGGTAGGCGCGGCCGTCGGTCGTCCCGAGCTGGATCGCCTTGTTGAAATCGTTGAAGGCGGCGTCGTCCTGGCCGGCGGCGCGGTAGACGTTGCCGCGGCCGATGAGCGCCACGTCGTAGTTCGGATTGATCTGCAGCGCTGCGTTGTAGTCCTGGATAGCCTGCTGCTGCTGCCCCATGTTGCGGTAGACCAGCGCGCGGTTGGCATAGGCCTGGTAGAACTTCGGATTGATCTGCAGCGCCGTGTTGAAGTCATTCAGCGCCTGGCGGAAATCGCCGCCGCGCCCATAGGCCGAACCGCGTACGTTATAGCCTTCGGGATCTCTCGGGTTGGCATTGATAACCGAGGTCAGCGAGGCGATATTTTCCTGCGAACCCTGCGCCTTGTCGATGCTGATAACGGCATCCGAGGTGTTGTTGGTCGTGCAGCCGGCCAGGCCGAGTGCGGTGACGACAGCCAATGCCGGCAGAGCGGCAATCTTCGGCAAACGCAAGGAACGGGTATTCGACATGAAATCAGCCATGCGGGCTCGTTTTCCCCCAGTGCAGCCGGTCCGGCGAGGGACGGGCAAGCTTCAACAGCAAATTAAAAAAGCGGTGGCGACATAATCGCCCCCGCCAACATACATTTGAAAACGTCGAAATAACGACAGCGACACTTAGCGCGCTGCAACGCCGCCTTCGCGCTGTGCCCGCTTGCGAGCCAACTTGCGAACGCGACGAACGGCTTCGGCTTTTTCGCGAGCGCGCTTTTCCGAAGGCTTCTCGTAGTAGTCGCGCATCTTCATTTCGCGGAAGATGCCTTCGCGCTGCATCTTCTTCTTGAGAGCGCGGAGAGCCTGGTCAACATTATTATCGCGGACAAGTACCTGCACGAGAGTCACGTTCCTTTGGTTTGGTTGCGGCCTGCATCAGCATGGCGCCAGAGGCAAAAATATTCTATTCGCGCGGCTGTGGCCTTGCGATTGGGTGCGGGATAACAGATCATGGCGCATAAGTCCATATGGAGCGGCGGATTTGGAGGGAAAAATCCGGGATGGCCCGGTCCGGACGCTTTCGGCGGCCGTTTCGAGGCGCAGCTGCCGGCCTGATCGTTTGCATGCAGGACGCTGCCAACCACGGTGTCGAAGCCCCTAATTCGGGTTCGTTCCTTGCATCGGCCGCCATTTGCTCTATAGTAGGCCCATCGACCATTGCTTGTGACCTTTGTCAAAGAGCCAAATCGCTCCGTCAGATCTCCTCTCAAAATCGATCAAACCCAGCGAATCCTCGCCGGGTACTAACGACCATTGAAAGGCGATCGTTATGAATTCAGGTACCGTAAAGTGGTTCAACAGCACCAAAGGCTTCGGCTTCATTCAGCCGGACGACGGCGCTGCTGACGTTTTCGTTCACATTTCGGCGGTTGAGCGCGCTGGCATGCGCGGTCTGGCCGACGGTCAGAAGATTAGCTACGACCTCGTGCGCGATCAGAAGTCCGGCAAGAACTCTGCAGACAATCTGCGCGCCGCGTAATTGTCATTCGCCTTGGCCGACCACGGATGTACTGGCGGCTGCGGGCAATGACGGAAGAGGTCGGGGTTACACCCGGCCTTTTATGCTTTTCAAGAATCACGACGATGACTCGGTGAGAACATTATGGCACGCACTCCCAGATTCGCTGTCGGAGACAAAATAGTCCTGAAGGACGGATTCGTCCGCACGGACACAGCCGGAAGAACATGCACGATCGCCGGCGTTCTTCCGTTCGACGGCAGTCGTGCGCAATACCGGGTCCGCTTCGAGACCGAAAATTTTGAACGTCGGATCGTCGAAAGCGACATCGACGTTATTCAGTCGGCATCTTCGGTGCCAAACATTGAAACCGTGGCGAGTGCGGAGACTGGCTCCTGGCTGAAGTCTTCCAGCATCAAGGTCAGGAAGTAATTTCTGGCTTCGCCGTCTAACTGGCAATCACGATTGCCGCATGAAAGGAAAGAGTTTGCAGGTTCTCGTCAGGGATAACAATGTCGATCAGGCGCTTCGCGTCCTGAAGAAGAAGATGCAGCGCGAAGGTCTCTTCCGCGAATTCAAGGCGCGCAGCGCTTATGAAAAGCCGTCTGAGAAGCGCGTTCGCGAAAAGGCCGAAGCAGTCCGCCGCCAGCGCAAGCTCGCGCGGAAGAAGCTTCAGCGCGAAGGTCTTCTGCCGGCCCCGAAGAAGGCTGTGCGTCCGGCACGCTGATCTGCCCATCCGGCAGGCTTCGTCTAGATAGAGAGAGTGCAGATGACTTCAAAAAGCGAATTCTTCAATCCGGCCAAGCTCTCATCACGCGATAAAGCGGCGGCGACCGATACGACTGCGAGAGCAATCGTGTCTGCCGAGGCCGCCGCTCGCGAAAAGAAAACGGAAAAGCTGAAGGCCCTGCGCTTGCAGCAGGCGGCCGAAGCGCCACCGGCCGCCGCCCCTGCCAAAAAACGGCGGGCGGCGTCCAAGTCGGCTTCCTCGTCCTAGGGGGTCGCACGTCCGCCGGGACGTGCAAAGCTCGATTTTCCACTTTGTCATCACACGACAGCAAGCGTCCCGCCTTCCGGCGGGGACGCTTTTCTGCGCGTTGGCGCGGATCAAAACGCCGCGACTATTTTCCGAACGGCAGCTTCCGGCGAGAGTCTTTCCGTTGGCGGCGGGCCCGCGCTCGCCTCATCGCGAAAACCTGAACACGGTAGCAGGCGGCAGGTTGAGCCGGATGCGCCCCAGACTGGCAACCCGCAAACCGAGCGATCGAAGGACCGGGTCCGGAACCGAGCATCTATGACCATAGGTGAACTGATAGAAGGTGCCACTGGGAGGCATCAGGGAAAAGGCGCCGGCCATGATTGCGTGAACGGTCTCCTGGCTCATGTTGCGTAGCGGCAAGCCGCTGACGACCGAACTGAAACCCTCGCAGCCGAGCTCCGGCAAACGGCGGGCATCGTGCTGGAGCACGGTGATCTGCGGAAATCGGCGCCGAAGCAGTGCGACAAAGCTCTTTTCAATTTCGATCAGCGTCAGATTCGCCGGCGACACGCCGCGTGCGAGCAGCGCTCTTGTGAAGATACCGGTTCCGGGTCCGAGTTCGAGAACGCGTCCACCTCCGGGATCTATCTCGCTGGTCATCAGCCGGGCGAGCTGCCTTCCCGACGGTGCGATCGCGCCAACCGTTCGCGGAGCCGCGAGCAGGGCCTTGAGAAAAGCAGAGGTGACGGAAGGGTGCATGAGCGGTATCTCCAGGAAGGTCTTGTGAAGCCATCCTGAGGACGTCAAATGATGTTAGCATTGCGCTTTTCAGACGCAGCCGGTCTATGTGGTGGGGAAACTCATGTTGAAGCTTGCGCCGCCGCCGGGCGAGTCGCTGACCCACACGCGCCCCCCGTGAAATTCGACAATGTCGCGGACGAGGTGGAGGCCAAGCCCGATGCCGTTGCGATCGGAAACGAGGCGCTGGAACGGCTCGAATATCCGTTCGCGGTCTGCCGCAGCGATGCCCGGACCGTTGTCGACGACGGAAATCTGTGCCGGCGCCTGAACACGTATGGTGATCGTCCCTGTTCTCCCGCCATGCCTGACGGCATTTTGCACGAGGTTGGCAAGAGCGCGCTCGATTGAAGAGGCGTCCGCGAGGATCGCCTTCGGCAGGGAAGCAATCTGGAAATCCGTCTCGTAGCCCGCGGCAACGATCAGCGGCGCGAGGTCTGCGACCTGGCGCCTTGCGACAGCCACCAGATCCAGCGGCTTGAGCTGTTCCGGTTCGTTGTTCAGCCTTTGCAGATCGAGAAGCTGTTCCGCCAGCGTCGCAAGGCGGGCAACGTCTTCCAGGAGCCGCCCGGATACCTCGTTCTTTACCATCGTTTCTATTCGCGCCTGCAGGATCGCGATGGGGGTTCGCAACTCGTGTGCTGCAGCGAGCATGAAGCGTTTCTGCCTGTGGTAGGCTTGCTCCAACCGCGCCAGGGTCTCGTTCATGGCAATCACCAGCGGTGCGATTTCCGCCGGAACGGCGTCGAACGGCAGCCGATAGTCGCGGTGTTCCGCGTCGATGCGTCCGGCCGCTGCCGCAACAGTCTCGAGATCGCGGGTGATCCCGCGCATGATGAAAGGCGTCACCGCGAGCGTGATCAAACCCGTCAACAGAATGGCCGGGAAAACCGCACTCGATGCAAACGCTGTCAACGTCAGCAACAGAAGCGTCGGCGGCAGTATCCCGCGGCGACCGACAATGATCGTCAGCGGTCCGTCCTTGCCGTCGACGACCTGCATTCTGGCGCCAACCGCATCTGGCCGGCTTTCATCCCCATTGAAGCGGGCTTCGGCGATCCCGCTGCCCAGTGCCGCAATCGTCATGAATTCGGCCGGTACAGGTCCCTCCGTCGCAACGCGGCCGTTCCTGTCCCGGATAACGAACCAGAAACCGGGTGCCGCGCGCTCCTCCGCGAGCTCGCTGGTTTCAGTGACGACGATGCCGCCGTCGTCCGTCCGGGTGACGGCGGATGCGACACTGGCGATGGAATCTTCGCCCGGTGCGACGATCCCCACAAAGCCCAGGCTCCAGAGACCGAGAACGAAGGCGGCGCCAAGCGAGAGGATCGTCAGCGCCTGCAGCGCAAACAGGCGGCGGATCAGGCGCCACTTCAGAGATGGAAATTGCCGCTTCATTGCCGGGCTTGCCTGAGCAGGTAACCAATGCCGCGGATGGCATGGATTTCGACCCCTGCTTTTGCCGCGTCGAGCCTGCGGCGGAGGCGGGAGACGTGCGTGTCGAGCGCGTTCGACTGAATCTCGTCGTCCATTCCATAGACGGCGTTTTCCAGCGTGGAGCGTTCCACCGTTCGCCCGCTGCGCCGCATCAGGGCCTCGAGGACAAGAAGTTCGCGGCGCGGCATGGGAATCGGCTCGCCGGAAAGGCTGGCTTCGCGATTGAGCACATCGAACGAGAGAATGCCGAGGCGCAACGGGGTGGCATCAACCGTCCCCGGACGGCGGAGCACCGCACGCAGGCGCGCCATCAATTCCTCGACGGCAAAGGGCTTGGCCAGATAGTCGTCGGCGCCCCTGTCCAGTCCTTCTATCCTGTCCTTCAGGTCGCTGCGTGCCGTCAGCATGATGGCGGGCGTGCTGGCGTTGCCGGTGGTGCGGGCAATGCCAAGAAGCGTCAGTCCGTCGCCGTCGGGCAGGCTGCGATCCAGCAGCAGCGCGTCATACCTGGTCAGCTTGAGGGCCTCGCTACCGTCGGCAAGCGTTGCGACATGATCGATGATCAGGTCATAGCTCCGCAGTGCCGTCATCAGAATGGCAGCAAGCTCGGTCTCATCTTCCGCCAGCAGTATGCGCATCCGGTTCCCTCGCCATTGTCGATGCTCTTCCAACATTGCGTGAAAATGACGCGCGTGGCGCGACCGATCTCGCACGGTGTCAAAACAAAAGCCCATTCACGTCGCAAAAGAAACGTTGTGCCGCTTTTGGATTTGCGATTTGTATGGCCGACGACACGGGATCGTTCCCCCGAAGGAGATGAAGGCGGATGCGCAGATACTCGGTTTTTGCCGTGGCACGGGAGGCTCTGAGGGGTCACAAGGGCTGGGAAAGGCAATGGACTTCGCCGGAACCTCGCGCCGAATACGACGTCATCATCATCGGCGGCGGCGGGCATGGTCTTGGTGCTGCCTACTACCTCGCCAAGGAGCACGGCATCACCAATGTCGCCGTCCTGGAAAAAGGCTGGCTCGGCGGCGGCAACACGGGCCGCAACACGACCATCATCCGCTCGAACTATCTCTACGAAGAGAGCATGCACATCTACGAGCATTCGATGAAGCTCTGGGAGAACCTGTCTCAGGATCTCAACTACAATGTGATGTACTCGCCGCGCGGCGTGATGATGTTGTCTCACAACGTTCACGATCAGCAGTCCTTTAAGCGCCATATCCACGCAAACCGGCTCTACGGCATCGACAACGAATGGCTGACACCGGAGCAGGCCAAGGCCTATTGTCCGCCGCTCGATATCTCCGCCAGCGCCCGCTACCCGATCAACGGTGCTGCCCTGCAGCGTCGCGGCGGCACGGCGCGTCACGATGCGGTTGCCTGGGGATATGCCCGTGCGGCGTCGGATCGCGGCGTTCACATCATCCAGAACTGTGAAGTGACCGGCATCCGCCGCGGCCCTGATGGGCGCGTCACGGGCGTCGAGACCAATCGCGGCTTCATCGGCGCCAAGAAGATCGGCGTATCGGCCGCGGGCCATACGACGACCATCATGAAGATGGCCGATGTGCGCGTGCCGCTGCAATCGAGCCCGCTGCAGGCGCTGGTTTCCGAACCGCTGAAGCCGATCTTCCCCTGCGTGGTCATGTCGAACACGGTGCACGCCTATATCTCGCAGTCCGACAAGGGCGAACTGGTGATCGGCGCGGGCACCGACCAGTACAATTCCTACAGCCAGACCGGCGGCCTGCAGATCATCACGCATACGCTCGATGCCATCTGCGAATTGTTCCCGATGTTCCGCCGCGTCAAGATGATGCGTCAGTGGGGTGGAATCGTCGACAATACGCCGGACCGTTCGGCAATCCAGTCGAAGACACCGGTGCCGGGACTCTACGTCAACTGCGGCTGGGGCACCGGCGGCTTCAAGGCGACGCCGGGTTCGGCAAACCTCTTCGCGCATCTGATGGCTCGCGATGAGGCGCACAAGTTCAATGCAGGGCTGACGCTCGATCGCTTCCGCACCGGACGCCTGATCGACGAAGCCGCCGCCGCCGCTGTCGCGCACTGACACGAGGACATCATGCTTCTGATCTATTGCCCATACTGTCAGGAAGAGCGCTCGGAACTCGAGTTCCGCGGTGCCGGCGACGCCCATATTGCGCGCCCACAGAACATCGCCACGGTTTCCGACGAGGAATTCGAGCAGTATTTCTTCCTGCGCGACAACCCGAAGGGGCTGATCTTCGAACGCTGGCGCCACCAGCACGGCTGCGGCCGCTTCTTCAATGCGGCCCGCGACACCATCAGCGACAAGTTCATCGTGACCTACAAGGCAGGCGAGCCAAAGCCCGAGATCGGTGCGGCGTCCGTTCCGCATGCTCCCGTCGAAACCTATGAAGCGACGGAGGGAGAAGCATCATGAGCGGCACGAACCGTATACCGGGCAAGGGTCGCCTGACGCCCGCCAGAACGGCGCGCTTCACCTTCGACGGGAAGAGCTATACGGCGCTGGAAGGCGACACCGTCGCTTCGGCGCTGATCGCCAACAACATCCATCTGGTCGGCCGCTCGTTCAAGTATCACCGCCCGCGCGGCATTCTTTCGGCCGGCGCCGAAGAGCCGAACGCGCTGATCGACGTTGCCCGCGACAGCGCCCGCAGGCAGCCGAACGTGCGCGCGACGGTGCAGGAGGTCTTCGACGGCATGATCGTGCAGTCGCAGAACCGGTTCCCGTCGCTCGCCTTCGATATCGGCGCCATCAACAACCTGATGTCGCCATTCTTTGCGGCCGGCTTCTACTACAAGACCTTCATGTGGCCGAAAGCGGCATGGAAGCACATTTACGAGCCGATGATCCGCCGTGCGGCCGGTCTCGGCGTCGCGCCGACGGAAGCCGATCCGGATCACTATGCCGGCCGCTACGCTCATTGCGACGTGCTGGTGGTCGGCGCCGGCGTTGCCGGCCTTTCGGCGGCCCTTGCGGCGGCACAGGCCGGTGCCAAGGTTGTTCTCTGCGACGAGCAGGCGGACGCAGGCGGAGCGCTCCGCTTCGACAGCGGCGTCAGGATCGACGGGATCGATGGCTACGAATGGGCGCAGAAGACCGTCGCCGCGCTCAAGGCCATGGAGAATGTGCAGGTCCTGACCCGCACGACGGCTTTCGGTTATTACAACCACAACTTTGTCGGTCTCGTGGAACGCGTCACCGATCATATTGCAAACCCCGGTCGCCACCTTCCGCGCGAGCGCCTGTGGCAGTTGCGCGCCAAGCGCGTCATCCTCGCCAATGGTGCGATCGAGCGCCATATGGTGTTTCCGAACAACGACCGTCCGGGCATCATGCTTGCGTCGGCCGCGCGCATGTATCTCAACCAGTACGGTGTTGCCGTGGGTCAGAAGGTCGGCGTCTACACGGCGCATGACTCGGCTTACGAAGCAGCTTTCGACCTGAAGCGCGCCGGTGTCGAGATTGCGGCGATCGTCGATTGCCGCCAGACGCCGGGCGCCGCCGTTCTGGCGGAAGCCCGTTTGCTCGGCATCGACGTTCTCGCCGGCCAGTCGGTGGTCAACACCTCCGGCAAGCTGCGTATCTCCACGATGACGGTCGCCCGCAACGGCGGCGGCTCGCCGCGCAAGATCGCGGTCGATGCCTTGCTGGTTTCGGCCGGCTGGACGCCATCGGTGCACCTTTTCTCGCAGTCGCGAGGCAAGGTTGCCTTCGAGCCGGAAACCCAACGCTTCCTGCCCGGCACCTACGCGCAGGATTGCCTTTCGGTCGGGGCCTGCAACGGCACGGACGACCTGCAGCAGACGATCGAGGAATCGCTGGCTGCCGGCGAGCTCATGGCCCAGGCGGCCGGCAAGTCCGCCAGCGGCAAGATCAGCCTTTCCGCAGAACAGGCGCATCAATGGACGGGCGGCATGATCGGCGCCGCCGAGGGGGCCGGTCCCGAGGCAAGCGCCAAGGCGTTTATCGATTTCCAGCATGACGTCTGCGCCAAGGATATCCGCCTTGCGGTGCGCGAGGGAATGCACTCGATCGAGCACATCAAGCGCTTCACCACCAACGGCATGGCATCCGACCAGGGCAAACTCTCCAACATGCATGGGTTGGCGATCGCGGCCGAGATGCTGGGCAAGGAAATCCCGCAGGTCGGGCTCACCACCTTCCGCGCGCCGTATACGCCGGTGACCTACGGCACCCTGATCGCACATTCGCGCGGCGAGCTGTTCGACCCGACGCGCAAGACGCCGCTGCACCAATGGGAGGAAGCCCACGGCGCGGTATTCGAGGATGTCGGCAACTGGAAGCGTGCATGGTTCTATCCGCGTGCAGGCGAAACGATGCACCAGGCGGTTGCGCGCGAATGCAAGACGGCGCGCGATGTCGCCGGCGTGTTCGATGCCTCGACGCTCGGCAAGATCGAGATCGTCGGCCCTGACGCCGCCGAGTTCATGAACCTGATGTACACCAACGCCTGGGACACGCTGAAGCCCGGCAAGTGCCGCTACGGCATCATGACCCGCGAAGACGGCTTCGTCTATGACGACGGCGTCGTTGGGCGCCTCAGCGACGATCGTTTCCACGTGACGACGACGACCGGCGGCGCGCCGCGCGTTCTGAACCACATGGAAGACTATCTGCAGACGGAATTCCCGCACCTCAACGTCTGGCTGACATCGGTCACCGAGCAGTGGGCGGTCATTGCGGTGCAGGGTCCGAAGGCGCGCGAGATCGTCGCGCCCCTGGTGGACGGCGTCAACATTTCGAACGAGGCCTTCCCGCATATGAGCGTTGCCGAGTGCACGGTCATGGGCGTGCCGGCGCGTCTGTTCCGCGTATCGTTCACCGGCGAGGTCGGGTTTGAAATCAACGTGCCCGCCGATTACGGCCAGTCGGTTCTGGAAGCGGTCTGGGCCAATGCCGAGCCGCTCGGCGCCTGCGTCTACGGCACGGAAACGATGCACGTCCTTCGCGCCGAGAAGGGCTACATCATTGTCGGCCAGGATACCGACGGAACGGTGACGCCTGACGATGCCGGTCTTTCATGGGCGGTTTCCAAGAAGAAGACCGATTTCGTCGGCATTCGCGGGCTGAAGCGTCCCGATCTCGTCAAGGAAGGCCGCAAGCAACTCGTCGGCCTCGTCACCAAGGATCCGCAGCTGGTGCTCGAGGAGGGCGCGCAAATCGTCGCCAATCCGAACGAGCCGAAGCCGATGACCATGCTGGGGCATGTGACTTCATCCTACTGGTCGGAAAACCTCGGCAAGTCGATTGCGTTTGCGGTGGTTGCGGGTGGACGGGCCAGGATGGGCCAAACGCTCTTCGTGCCGATGCCCGACAAGACGATTGCAGTCGAGGTGACTGACATGGTGTTCTTTGACAAGGAAGGAGGCCGCATCAATGGCTGACACGGCGGTTCGCAAATCTGCTCTTTCCGGCCGCCACGGCGGTTCTGCCAGCGTAAGGCTGACGCCTGCGCCAAACGCAAGCCGCGTGGCGCTTCGTGCTCCGGAGGGCTCGCTCAAGGCTCTTTCCTCCGCTCTCGGCGTGACGATCCCGGCTACTCCCAAGACCTCCGGCCGCAAGGATGGCCGTTCGGTTCTCTGGCTCGGACCGGACGAATGGCTGGTCATCGACGAGACCGGCGGCGACCCGATGACGGCGCTGGCCAAGAGCGGCGTGCTGCATTCGGCAACGGACGTTTCCCACCGCAATGTCGCGATCGTCGTATCCGGCCCCGGCGCCGAAGCGACGATTTCGGCAGGCTGCCCGCAGGATCTGTCGCTCGGCGCCTTCCCGGTCGGTGGCTGCACGCGCACGCTTTTCGGCAAGGCCGAGATCGTCCTGTTCCGGACGGAAGACGATACGTTCCGCGTCGAATGCTGGCGGTCGTTTGCCGACTTCGTGTTCGGGCTGCTCGCCGAAGGCGCGGAAGACGCCGCTCACTGACGGACAAGCCGATCTGCTGACGATCGGCGGCCGCGGCGCGGTTTCTCGGCGTGGCCTTCGCAACCCCAGGCGGCCAAGGCTCGCCATCGCCGGCTTGTCACAGCGGGTTGCCGGCCTTACTCTCGGGTGCTTGCGGTTGCGCATGTGCCGCCACCGATCCGGGGGTATACCGATGATGCTGCATCACGTTTCCATCGTCACCGCGGATCTCCCGCGGTCCATCGCTTTCTACAGCGACGTCTTCGGTCTCCGGCGGATCGAGCGGCCGCCTTTCTCGACTTCCGGTGCCTGGTTCGCTTGCGGCGCGCTTCAAGTCCACATCATCCTCAACCCCAATGGAACGTTCCGGAAAACGGCGACCATCGACAGCGCCGATACCCATTTCGCCTTTCGAATGGATGATTTCGAGGGCTCGATCCGCCAGCTGATCGCGAAGGGATTTCGCGAGGATGCCGTCGAAGGCGACCCCAAGCGGCTGCTCGTCCGCGATGGCGTCGCGGGCTTCCCGCAGGCCTACCTGCTCGATCCCGATTGGAACATCATCGAAGTGAACGGCGCGCCCTGAACGACCGCGGGGCATGCGCTGCCTGGCGATGTCGTGTCGACGCGCCCGGCGACCGGCGCATCATCCGTCATGGGATCGATTTCGAAACGGAATCTTGACCGCGGAAAAGCCTGGCCTCAGACGTTTTCCGGCCGGTCCTTCGGGTCGAACTGGATGATCGTGATCCATTTTGCCGTCAGCGCCGGCTTTCTCTCGTTTTCGATCTCGATCGAAACGTCGTAGGTCGTCATCAGCATGCCGGCGCCGCGAAAGCGGGCTTCGGCGAGGATGAAGTGACCGCGGATGCGCGCGCCTGCCTTGACGGGGGCGACGAAGCGCACGGTGTCGAAGCCGTAATTGATGCCCATCGTCTGCTCGCGCACCCTGGGCAGGCAATTGAAATTCATGGTCGACAGCAGCGACAGCGTCAGGAAGCCATGAGCGATCGTGCCGCCGAAAGGGCTTCCCGCAGCGCGCACCGGGTCGACATGGATGAACTGATGATCGTCCGTCGCATGGGCAAACGCGTC
Organism: Rhizobium sp. Root1203; assembly: GCF_001424945.1. Taxonomy (GTDB): domain Bacteria; phylum Pseudomonadota; class Alphaproteobacteria; order Rhizobiales; family Rhizobiaceae; genus Rhizobium. The sequence continues at coordinate 106,012 of NZ_LMCW01000045.1, read as the reverse complement.
GATCATGGTCTGGTCGACGACAATCCAGTCCGAGAGGCCGGTTTCAGTGCCGATCAGCCCACGTACGTCCGCGAGCGAGATTTCCTTGACCATTGATTCCTCATGAAAAGGCTGCTGTTCAAAGCCTTACAACGGCTTTGTGACGATTGCGACAAGGATTTTGTTGCAACCATGAAGCGGGCTAGGTTTCGAGATAGAATACGACGGAGCGTTGCGGCACGATGACCTGCGTCTCGATTTTCTCAGTCCCGCCGGCGGTGAGCCGACGCCAGGATGCAGGCTCCCCGGGCAGCAAGAATGCCTGACTGGTCCAGGAGCGATTGAAAAGGACTGCGAGCCGCGCCTTCCTGCGATTGCTGCCGTCGACAGTCGAGAGAAGCATGCCAAGCGTCGCGAAATCGGGGGTCTCCCAGTCGGACACCGTCATCGGCTGGCCGGATGGCGAAATCCATTCGACGTCGCCGTTTCCAGAGAAGAACGAGGCTTGCGAAAACACGTCGAAGCGTTTGCGCAGTGCCGATACGAACGCTGCATGAGCGATCAACTCGTCATCGAGCGCTCCCCAGTCGAGCCAGGTGATATCGTTGTCCTGGCAATAGGCATTGTTGTTCCCGCGCTGGGTGCGGCCGCCTTCGTCGCCTGCCGTGAGCATGACGCTGCCGCGGGTGACAAAGAGCGTCGACAGCAGGGCCTCCACGTCGTCGCGGCGTTTTCTGACGATGTCGGGATAGCGGGTTGCGCCCTCGACGCCGTTGTTCCACGAGTGGTTCTCGTTGTGACCGTCGCGGTTCTCCTCGCCGTTCGCCTCATTGTGCTTGCCGCCGTAGGAGACGAGGTCGTTGAGCGTGAAGCCGTCGTGGGCAGCGAGGAAATTGACGCTGCGTGTCGAGACGCCGCCGTTGCGCGAAAAGACATCCGAGGAGCCGGCGAGGGCGGAGGCGAGCGGCCCGGTCTTGTAAGCGTCGCCGCGCCAGTAGCAGCGCAGATCGTCGCGCACGCGGTCGTTCCACTCCAGGAAAGGCTCCGGAAAGTTGCCCAGCTGGTAGCCGCCCGGGCCGATGTCCCAGGGTTCGGCAATCACGACGCGGTCGGCGAGCACGTCGTCGGCGAGAATGGCCGCCAGCGTTTCGCCATGCGCCTCGAAGCCGCCGGCGGTGCGGCCAAGGACCGGCGCCAGATCGAAGCGGAAGCCGTCGATGCCCGCGCCAAGCACGAAATGGCGGAGGCTGTCGATAATCAGCTGCCTGACATATGGATGATCGCAGGCAACCGTGTTGCCGGTGCCGGTGTCGTTGACGAGTTCGCCCGGACGACCGGGCAGGTGACGATAAAAGGAGAGATTGTCGAGGCCGCGCAGCGACAGCGTGGTGCCGTAGCGATCGCTTTCGCCGGTATGGTTGAAGACCAGATCGAGGATGACACCGATACCTTCGGCGCGAAGCCTGGCAACCGTCTCGCGCAGTTCCACCATGCCGCCGGGAACGATACGCGGATCGAGTGCCATGAAGGCGACGGGGTTGTAGCCCCAGCCGTTGCTCAGGCCAAGCGGGGGCAGGTGGCGCTCGTCGATCCAGGCGGTCACAGGCATCAGTTCGACGGCATCGACGCCGATCCGTTTCAGATGTGCGATGACGGATGGGTGGGCGAGTGCCGCGACGGTGCCCCGCTGTGCCTTCGGCACCTCGGGATGCAGCATCGTGAAGGGTTTGACAGCAACTTCGTAGATGAAGCCTCCCGGCCGGAAGAGCGGCCTTTGGGGCTTCGCGTAGACATCGCGGGTCACGATTGCCTTCGGCATGAGATGCCGGGTGTCGGCGCCAAAGGTGCCGAGCAGCGGGTCGTGATGGAACGGCCGGTCGAGTTCCTTGGCATAGGGATCGACGAGCAGCTTCGAGGGATCGAACCAGAGCCCGTTGTCGGGGGCGTAGATACCGTCGGCGCGATAGCCGTAGCGCGCGCCCTCCTTCAGGCCGTCGACGAAGAGGCGATGCACATGGTCATCGCCGCGCGCCATCGGCAGTCGGGTGAACTCCTTGTCGTCCCGGTCGAACAGGCAAAGCTCGATCTGTCCGGCATGGTGCGACCAGACGGCGAAATCGACGCCGGTTTCGAAGATGACCGCTCCGCCTTGCCCCGATTGTTTCGCCGCCATGTCGCTCCGGTCAGGTTATGACGGACGGAGCGTCGCGCCCGGTGCGGCTGCGAATATCGGCAATGGCTTCAGCCGCGGCGATCAGATCGGCAAGCGCTTCCTGGGTCTCGATGTTGTGCCGGCTGGAATCCGCCTCGTAGCGCTCGATATAGACGCGCAGCGTGGCTCCCGACGTACCCGTGCCGGAGAGCCGGAAAACGACGCGCGAGCCGCCTTCGAACAGGACGCGGATGCCCTGGTGCTCGCTGACCGACTTGTCGATCGGATCGTGATAGGCGAAATCGTCGGCCGCCTCGACCGTCAGCGGGCCGAAAGACCGGCCTGGCAGCGTGGGCAGCTGGCTGCGAAGATTGTCCACCAGGCCGTTGGCTGCGTCGGTGTCGACGCCTTCGTAGTCGTGACGCGAATAGTAGTTGCGTCCGTAGGTCTGCCAGTGCTGGGTGACGATGTCCTGGACGCTCTCGCCGCGTACGGCAAGGATGTTCAGCCAGAGCAGAACAGCCCAGAGACCGTCCTTTTCGCGGACATGGTTGGAGCCTGTGCCGGCACTTTCCTCGCCGCAGATCGTCGCCATCCCGGCGTCGAGGAGGTTTCCGAAGAATTTCCAGCCGGTCGGCGTTTCGTACATGCCGATGCCGCGTTTTTCTGCGACGCGGTCGGCGGCGCCCGATGTCGGCATCGAGCGGGCGATGCCGGCAAGACCGCCGGAATAACCGGGTGCGAGATGGGCGTTTGCAGCCAGGATCGCCAGGCTGTCGGAGGGCGTGACGAAGATGCCGCGGCCGATGATGAGGTTGCGGTCGCCGTCGCCGTCGGAGGCTGCACCGAAATCGGGCGCGTCGTCGCCCATCATCTCGTCGTAGAGTTCCTTGCAGTGAACCGGGTTCGGATCCGGGTGATGACCGCCGAAATCAGGCAACGGCATGAAGTTGCGAACCGAGCCCGACGGCGCACCCAGGCGATTTTCGAAGATTTCCTTGGCGTAGGGGCCGGTAACGGCACTCATGGCGTCGAAGGCGATGCGGAAGCCGAGGCTCACGAGGTTGCGGATGGCGCCGAAATCGAAGAGCTCTTCCATGAGAGCCGTGTAGTCCTCGACCGAGTCCAGAACCGCGAGCATCATGCCGCCCGGCATTTCGTCCTTGCCGATGCGGTCGAGGTTGACGTCGGGGAAGTCGGCGATCTTGTAGCTGTCGATCACCTTGCTGCGGGCGTAGATCGCGTCGGTGATCTTTTCCGGGGCAGGACCGCCATTGCCGATGTTGTACTTGATGCCGAAATCTTCGGTCGGACCGCCGGGATTATGGCTGGCGGACAGAATGATGCCGCCGAAGGCCTTGTATTTGCGAATGATGTGGGATGCCGCCGGGGTCGACAGGATGCCGCCCTTGCCGACGATGACCTTGCCGAAGCCATTGGCGGCGGCCATCTTGATCGCCTTCTGGATGACTTCGCGGTTGTAATAGCGTCCGTCGCCGCCGATGACGAGGCACTTGCCCTGGTAGCCTTCCAGCGAATCGAAGATCGACTGGATGAAGTTCTCGGCGTAGTTCGGCTGCTGGAATACGGGAACTTTCTTGCGAAGACCGGAGGTGCCGGGTTTCTGATCCTGATAGGGCGTAGTGGGTACGGACTTGTTCATTTTCTGTCACTTGCCTTTCGGGGCGAGGCTTGAATAGAGGGCAGCATAGCGCTCGGCGCTCTTCTCCCACGAAACATCCGATTTCATGCCCTGCTTTTGCAATTGGGTCCAGACTTTTTGATCAGCGTAGAGATGTAGCGCACGGCGGATTGCCTGCAACAGACCGGAGGCGGTCACCGGCGAGAATTGTATGCCCGTTGCCACTTTGGCCGCAAGTGCCGCGTGATTGGCATCGATCACGGTGTCGGCGAGACCCCCGGTGTGGGCGACGATCGGCACGCATCCGTAGCGCAGGCCATAGAGCTGGGTGAGGCCGCAGGGCTCGAATCGCGATGGGATGATGATCGCATCGCAGCCGGCCTGCATGAGGTGCGACATCGGTTCGTTGTAGCCGATGGAGACGCCGATGCGGCCGGGATGGCGGGCGGCTGCGGCCAGCAGCGAGCCTTCCAGGGCCGGATCGCCGGAGCCGAGGATCGCAAGCTTGCCGCCCATCGCAACGATTTCGTCGGCGGTGGCGGCGATGAGGTCCATGCCTTTTTGCCATGTCAGCCGGCTGATGATGCAGAAGATCGGTGCATTGTCATCGTGAAGGCCGAAGAACTCGCAGATGGCAGCACGGTTTGCCACCCGGTTTTTCAGTGACGTTCCGGTGTAGTGGGTGTGGACAACCGGATCGGTCGCGGGATTCCAGACATCGTCATCGATGCCGTTGACGATGCCGTGCAGAGAATCGATACGGGTGCCGATCACGCCTTCCAGCCCCATGCCGAACTCTGCAGTCAATATTTCGCCTGCGTAGGAAGGACTGACGGTGGTGATTGCATGGGCGGTCTGCAATCCGCCCTTGAGGAAGCCGATATGGCCATAATACTCTATGGCTTCGACGGAGAAGGCTTGTGGCGGAAGCCGCAGGCCGGGAAAAATCTCCGCGCCGAACTGGCCCTGGAAGGCGATGTTGTGAATGGTCAGAACGCTCGGCAGTTCCGGCGTCGGGTAGTAGCGCATATAGACCGGTGTCATCGCACCCTGCCAGTCGTGGGCATGCACGATATCGGGCCGCCAGTCCGGCATCAGTCCGGCAGCGATCTCGGCGCCGGCCAGCGAAAGGGCTGCGAAGCGGCGCCAGTTGTCGGGATAGTCCTTGCCGGTTGAATCGAGATAGGGGCCACCAGCCCTGTCATAGTAGGCGGGGGCGTCGAGGACCAGGATATCCAGGCCCTCGTGCCTGGCTTCCAGAACCGTCGCGGGTTCTCCCAGGAGATCGTCGAACTGCAGCCTGACGACAGGATCGCGAATGAGCTTCATGACCGCGGGATAACCGGGCATGAGTGTCTTCATCTCAATCCCGAAGGGCTTCAGCGCGATCGGCAGGGCGCCCGCCACATCGGCAAGGCCCCCTGTCTTGACCAGCGGGAAGACTTCGGACGAAACCGAAAGAACTTTCATCTGTTACAAATCCAGCTTGTCGATCATGGGCTGCGTGATGAGGCAAATGCCGCCTTCGCTTCGCCGGAACCGCTTCGCGTCGAGTATCGGATCCTCGCCGACGATGAGCCCTTCCGGAATGATGACACCGTGGTCGATCACCACGTTCCGGAGCTGCGCGTGCCGACCGACCTTCACGCTCGGCAGAACGACGGCGCCCTCCAGCTTGGAATAGGAATTGGCGCGCACACCCGTAAACAGGAGGCTGTTGTTGAGCGTCGCACCGGAGATGATGCAATCACCGGCAACGACGGACGACGTGGCCGAGCCTCGCCGATCTTCGTCGTCGTGGACGAATTTTGCGGGCGGCGAGATTTCCGCGTAGGTCCAGATCGGCCAGGACTTGTCGTAGATGTCGAGTTCCGGAACGATTGCCGTCAGGTCGATATTGGCCTGCCAGTAGGCGTCGATCGTTCCGACGTCGCGCCAGTAGGGCTCGCGCTCGAAATCGGAGCGGACGCAGGAGTTGGCGAAGCGATGGGCGATCGCCTTACCGTTCTTGACGATATAGGGGATGATGTCCTTGCCGAAGTCCTTGCTGGAGTTCGGGTCGGCAGCATCGCGACGCAGCGCCTCGATCAGGAATTTCGTGTGGAAGACGTAGATCCCCATCGACGCCAGCGCGAACTCCGGCTTGTCGGGGATACCCGGCGGGTTGGCGGGCTTTTCGATGAAGTCGATGATCCGGTCGGTCTTGTCGACATGCATGACGCCGAAGCCGACAGCCTCCATGCGCGGCACTTCCAGGCAACCGATGGTGACGTCGGCGCCGGAATCCACATGCTGCTGCAGCATGTACTCGTAGTCCATCTTGTAGATGTGGTCGCCGGCAAGGATAACCATGTACTCGACACCGTAATCCTCGATGATGTCGATGTTCTGGTAGACGGCGTCGGCGGTGCCTTCGTACCACTGCGTTTCCGAGACGCGCTGGGAGGCCGGCAGAATGTCGAAGCTCTCGTTTCGCTCGGGGCGGAAGAAGTTCCAGCCGCGCTGCATATGGCGGATCAGCGAGTGCGCCTTGTATTGGGTGGCCACGCCGATGCGGCGGATACCGGAATTCAGGGCGTTGGAGAGGGCGAAATCGATGATGCGCGATTTGCCGCCGAAATAGACAGCCGGCTTGGCGCGGCGGTCCGTGAGTTCCTTGAGGCGGCTCCCCCGGCCGCCGGCAAGAACATAAGCCATTGCATCGCGGGCAAGTGGCTGAATGCGTTTTTCTACCATGACTTTCCTCCCACCAGTCTTCAAGTCTCAGGTTCAAGCATAATCGTCGCCAGCGGCGGCAAGGTCAGAGAAGCGGCGATGGTGCCGCCGGCGTTGACGGCCTGCACGCGGCCGCCGTTGCCCTTGCCGCTGCCGCCGTAGATATCGGCATCCGTGTTCAGGATTTCCCGCCAGCGGCCCTCCGACGGCAGGCGTACGGCGTAGTTCTCGCGATAGACCGGCGTCAGGTTGCTGATGACGGCAATCGGCTTCTCGCCGGGAGCCTTGCGCAACCACGCGAGGACGGAGTTTTCGTGGTCGTCGGCAATCAGCCACTCGAAGCCTTCGCCTTCGCAGTCGCGGGCATGCAGTGCCGCCTTGCTGCGGTAGGTAAAGTTGAGATCGCGAACCAGCCGGCGCATGCCTTCGTGCATACGGTACTGCAGGAGGTTCCAGTCGAGCGAGCCGGCCTCGTTCCATTCGCTCCACTGGGCGAACTCCTGGCCCATGAAGAGCAGTTTCTTGCCGGGGTAGCCCCACATGAAGGCGTAGTAGGCCCGAAGATTGGCGAACTTCTGCCAATCGTCTCCGGGCATCTTGGCGATCAGCGAGCCTTTTCCGTGCACAACCTCGTCGTGCGAAAGCGGCAGCACGAAATTTTCCGAGTAGGCATAGAGCAGGCCGAAAGTCAGCTCGTTGTGGTGATGCTTGCGGTGAATCGGCTCGCGGCTCATGTAGCTCAGCGTGTCGTGCATGAAGCCCATGTTCCATTTGAAGCCGAAGCCGAGGCCGCCTTCGTGGACGGGCTGCGAGACCTTGGGCCAGGAGGTGGATTCCTCGGCGATTGTCATGACGCCCGGATGCTCGGCGTAGATGCGGGTGTTCATGCTCTGAAGGAAACGCACGGCTTCCAGGTTCTCGTTGCCGCCGTATTCGTTCGGGATCCATTCGCCGTGCTTGCGGGAATAGTCGAGGTAGAGCATCGAGGCGACGGCATCGACGCGCAGACCGTCGAGATGGAATTTCTCGGACCAGTAGAGCGCGTTGTTGACGAGGTAGGAAACGACCTCGGTGCGCCCGAAATTGTAGATCGCGGTGTTCCAGTCGGGATGGAAGCCCTTGCGCGGATCCTCGTGCTCATAGAGCGCCGTGCCGTCGAACCAGCCGAGACCGTGCTCGTCGGTCGGGAAGTGGGCCGGTACCCAGTCGAGGATGACGCCGATGCCGACCTTGTGGGCGCCGTTGACGAAACGGGCAAAGCCTTCCGGCTCGCCGAAACGGGCGGTGGGCGCATAGAGACCGGTCGTCTGGTAGCCCCAGGACGGATCGTAGGGGTGTTCGGTGATCGGCAGGAACTCGATATGGGTAAAACCCATGTCGACACAGTAGGGGATGAGCCTGGAAGCCATTTCGTCCCAGGAGAGGAACGAGCCGTCATTGCGGCGCTGCCAGGAGCCGGCGTGAACCTCGTAGATCGAGATCGGCTGACGTCGCTTGTCGGTTTCGCTCCAGTGCTTGAGGTGGGCTTCATCCTCCCATTCCTGCAGCAATTCGGGCGCGGTGACCGAGGCTGTCTTCGGACGCAATTCGCTGCGCCTTGCGAAGGGGTCCGCCTTCAGCGGCAGCAATACGCCGTTCTGGCCGCGGATCTCGAACTTGTAGCCGACGCCCGTCGGGACGTCGGGTGCGAAGATCTCCCAGATACCGGCTCCGGCGCGCAGGCGCATCACGTGGCGGCGACCATCCCAGTTGTTGAAATCGCCGACGACGGAGACGCGTTGTGCATTCGGCGCCCAGACAGCGAAATGGATGCCCTGCGCGCCCTCATGCCTGATCCAGTGCGCGCCCATCTTGTCGAAGAGGCGCAGGTCCGAACCTTCTCGCGCATAATAATCGTCCATCGGCCCGAGAACCGGCCCGAAGCTGTAGGGATCGGTCACCGCCCATTCCGCATCGCCGCGGCGGGCGCGATAACGCACCGGCTGCTGCTTGGTCACGGATACGGTTCCTGCGAAGAAGCCGTCCGGATGCTGCAGCGTCAATTCGCCGACGACGCTGCCGTCGAGCGACATGGCGGTCACTTCCTCGGCGCCCGGAATGAAGCATCGCGCGACGTAGACGTTGCCCGATTTGTGAATGCCGAGAACGGCAAAAGGGTTGGAATGCGAACCGGCGAGGATTGCCGCTATCTCGTCTGCCGAAATTTCCCAGGGAAGCTTGACGTCAGGGGCAGCCTTCGGCGTCTTCATCCGGCTCTCCAAATTTCCTTGGCGTATTGACGTATCGTGCGGTCGGACGAGAACCAGCCCATCCGAGCCGTATTGCAGATCGTCTTTTGGTACCACGAACCCGTGTCGATCCACAGCTGGTCGACTTCACGTTGCGCCTGGGCGTAGGCGTCGAAATCGGCCGCGACCATGAACCAGTCGTGGGCGTAGATCCCGTCGATCAGCTCCGAGTATCGGTTGCGGTCGTCGGGGGAGAACACGCCGGAGCTGATGGCCGACAGTGCCTGCGACAGTTCCCGGGAACTCTCTATGATAGCGCGCGGGTTGTGGCCGTCGGCGCGCAGGTTCGTCACCTCGTCGGCCCGCAGTCCGAAGATCTTGATGTTGTCGTCGCCGACATTGTCGCGCATCTCGACATTGGCGCCGTCGAGCGTTCCGATCGTGAGCGCACCGTTCAGCCCGAATTTCATGTTGCCGGTTCCGGATGCCTCCATCCCGGCCGTCGAGATCTGCTCGGACAGGTCGGCGGCAGGAACCATGATTTCCGCCAGCGAGACGTTGTAGTTCGGCACGAAGACGATCTTCAGCAAGCCACGCACGGAGGGGTCGTTGTTGATGGTGCGGGCAACATCGTTGATCAGTTTGATGATCAGCTTGGCGTTGTGATAGCTCGGCGCTGCCTTGCCCGCGAAAAGCTTGACGCGGGGCACCCAATCGAGCTCGGGATGCGAGCGGATCTGGTCGTACAGGGCGACCGCCTCGATGACGTTCAAGAGCTGGCGCTTGTATTCGTGGATACGCTTGATCTGGATGTCGAACATCGCCGACGGGTCGATCTTGACGCCCATGCGGCTGGCGACAAGATTGGCGAGTGCCACCTTGTTGGCCCGCTTAACGGCGGCAAACTTATCCTGGAAGCTCGCATCGGTCGCGAACTTGTCGAGGGGCTTCAGCTTTTCGGCGTCATCCAGAAAGTCGTCGCCAATCGCCTCGCGGATGAGGCCCGTAAGCCCCGGATTACATTGCTGCAGCCAGCGGCGCGGCGTGATGCCGTTGGTCTTGTTGTTGATGCGGTCGGGATAGAGCTTGTGCAAGTCGGCAAACACTGTGACCTTCATCAGCTCGGTGTGCAGCGCCGACACGCCGTTGATCGAATGAGAGCCGACGAAGGCAAGGTTGCCCATGCGCACGCGGCGCTCGCCGCTTTCCTCGATCAGCGACAAGGAGCGGATCTCCGTGTCGGAGAAGTTCTTGCTCTTGCGGGCTTCGAGCAGGACCTTGGCGTTGATCGCATAGATGATCTGCATGTGGCGCGGCAGCAGCCGCTCGAAGAGCGGGACAGGCCAGCTTTCCAGCGCTTCCGGCAGAAGCGTGTGGTTGGTGTAGGCGATCGTGCCGCGGGTGATATCCCACGCCTGATCGAACTCCAGCCCATGCACGTCGCAGAGCAGGCGGATGAGTTCGGCCACGGACACGGCCGGATGGGTGTCGTTGAGCTGGATCGCGACCTTGTCCGGAAGCGAGGTGAAGTCGTCGTACTGCTGCAGGTGGCGGCGCAGGATGTCCTGCAGGGAGGCCGAGGAAAAGAAGAACTCCTGCCGCAGGCGCAACTCCTGACCGGCCGGCGTCGCATCCGCAGGATAGAGAACGCGGGTCAGGCTTTCGGCCTTGTTGCTTTCGCGCAGGGCACCAATGTGGTCGCCGGCATTGAAGGCGGCGAGCAGGATCGGGTCGATCGGCTGCGCCGACCAGAGGCGCAGCGTGTTGACGCGGTTTCCGCGCCAGCCGACGACCGGGGTGTCGAAGGCGGCGGCAATGACCCGCTCGGCCGGCTTCCAGACGTAGCGCGGCTCGCCTTCGGCGCTGTTGGCGACGTCCACGGTGCCGCCGAAGCCGATTTCGTAGGCACTCTCGCGACGCTCGAATTCCCAGGGATTGCCGTGGGCAAGCCAGCTTTCGGGCAGCTCGACCTGCCAGCCGTCGGCGAGCTGCTGGCGGAAGAGGCCGTGCACATAGCGGATACCGTAGCCATAGGCGGGGACCTCCACCGTCGCCATGCTTTCCATGAAGCAGGCGGCGAGACGACCGAGGCCGCCGTTGCCGAGCGCTGCGTCCGGTTCGAGGCCGGCGATGACGGCGACATCGACGCCGAGCGAAGCGAGTGCATCGCGAACCTGCTCCATGAGGCCGAGGTTCGAGACGGCATCGCGCATCAGGCGGCCGATCAGGAATTCCAGCGAGAGGTAATAGACGCGCTTGTCACCGGTCGCATAGACCTTGCGGGTCGATTCCATCCACTTGTCGATGATCCGGTCGCGCACCACGAGAATGGTGGCGGTCAGCCAGTCGTGCGGCTTGGCGACCTTGGCATCCTTGCCGATGCGGTAGGTCAGGCGTTCGATGATTTCTTCTGCGAGGATGTCGGGCTTTGAACTGCGCGGCGCGGGGGAGGGGATAGTCGGCTTCGCAACGGTGTTCATCGTCAATCCTCGCCAATTCTGATTGGGTTTCAGTATGTTATGCTAGCTTCAATCGATTAGTCTCACGCACTAAAGCACAGTTTATGCACCGTTATTACGCAGTTGCAACAAGTGAATTGTGCAAACGAGAAAATTGACGAAGCCTCGCATCCGGCTACGGAAAGAACTTGATTTCAATCGGTTTTCCGACTTTGATGGGCAGGATTTACGACACAACGATAAGCCGCTCCGGTTTGTTCCGGAGCGGCTTTTCGTTTTGGGCAATCATGCCATTGCTAGTTTGTCAGACGGGTTGTCTGGTTGGCGGCCTTTGCGCCGATCTTCTTGAAGGCGTCGAGCAGATCGTTCATGCTTTCCGCAGCGAAGTAGTGCGACGCGTCCGTGGCGCAGTATTTCAGCAACGCCTGGCCGGTTGAAGGCGCCATAAAGGCGACGGTGTAAATTTCAATACCGGCGTTCTTGGCGGTGTCGCATGTCGCCTTGGTCAATGTGTCGTACGAACGGCCGCCGTTCTTGTCGTTGTTGTTATCGCCGTCGGTCATGAAGACGATGTATTTCTTGGGCGTCTGTCCAGTCTTAGCCTTGTGCAGTGCATCCTCGTTGTCGTTTCCGGCGCTGTTCTTGGCCATCAAGGACGTATAGGCCGTGTTCATGGCGCCGCTGGAGTTCGTACCGTTGGCTGCCACCAGTGCGTTGACGTAGCTTGTGACGGCGCTGGTGCCCCAGGCAAGCTTGCTTGCAGCGTACTCGACAAGATCGTAGGAAACAGCACCGGTGCGGGCATAGATATGCGTAGGATCGGCGGTGTTCAGCTGCGCCGTCATGCTGCCGACCGCAAGTTTTAGCGCTTCAATTTTTGTATAGTAGTTGTCGCACGTCTTCGGCTTCTTCGTGGTTCCGCAGCTTATCGTCGGCTGCGAGGCGTTGATCGTGGTGGTCGGATCTCCCATCGATCCTGATTTGTCCAATGCGAGGAACATCGAGACAGAACCCTGCGTCTCGGAGTAACCGCTGGCCGTCTGGCTTGATGCGCCGATGGTCGTGGTCGTGAAACCGAGCACATGCGCGAGACCGCTCAGCTCAAGGTTGTACGAGGATGAAACGCTGACGCTGTAGCTCGTGGCCTTACCCGAGGTAGTTTGGGTGGCGCTTGCGGTCGTTGCGTCCTTGAGAGCGGTTGTGTCGCCCAAGTAGTTTGCCATCTGGCCGGCCACGAAGTCCTTGGCAAACGCGGAGGCGCCAGCAGTATTGATCTTGCCGTCGGCCAGTGCTGATGCCGTAGCGAGGGCAGCGGAGTCCGATGCTTCCTGTAACTCCCCCTTGGATCGCGCTGCGTTGGAAATATCGATCGCCACGCTGGCCGAACCGATCAGCACCGGCAGTGCGATTGCAGTCAGCATCGCGAAATTGCCGCCGCGATCGTTCCATAGATTAAGCATGCTGGTCTTCAGCGAATGCGAGGTGCGCATCATGTTCACCTGAGTTGGTTGCCCCATTAATGCAACCACTCTTGCGCCGCATGTCTTGAAGCCAAATTTAAGGATTCGCTACAATCCTAACGAATTGTCGCTTTCCTGCGCGGATTTGTGGCTGATGCGCTATCTATGAGGGTAAAAAGGCGCCGATATCGCATAGGGGGCAGCGCCTGGCGTTTGCTTACTTCAACGGAATAACATCCACGGCCTGAACGGAGCGCTGGCTGCCGTAGCTTTTCAGCACCCCGATGACGGGCGCGACGTCCGAATAGTCGCGGCCGTAGGCGACGACGATATGGTCGGAGCCGGCGGGGATGTTGTTGGTCGGATCGAGTTCGACCCAGCCGAGCGTCGCGCCGCACCATACGCGCACCCAGGCATGCATGGCATCGGCACCTTCCAGCCGCTCCTTGCCCGGCGGCGGGATGGTGCGCAGGAAGCCGGAGACGTAGCCCGCGGGAATACCGAGGCTTCGCAATGCCAGGATCATGACGTGCGCGAAATCCTGGCAGACGCCGCGCTTCAGCTGGAAGGCTTCGAGCGGTGAGGTATCGACGCTGGTGGCGTCTGGATCGTAGGTGAAGTCCTTGTGGATGCGGGCACAGAGCGCATCGGCGATCTGCAGGACGGTGCGTGAGGGCTCCAGCGCCTGTTTCGCGTAGTCGGAGATCGCCCGCGTCTCGGTCAGCCGGGGGCTGTTGCCGAGGAAATGATGCGGGGATCCCGGCTTCAGCGACCAGACGCCTGCGATCTCGTCCGGCATGCGCGTCAGCAAGGGCGAGAAGTCCGCGGCAATCGAATGGCTATCCACCTGCACGCGGGCCTGCATGCGGATGTCGAGCTTTTCGTGCGGTGCGCGCACCATGAAGGCGGTTGCCGGATGCTCGAAGAAGTCGACGAAGTTCGACTGCTCGTCCGGCGTCGGAGAGACCTTGATCGAGCCGGCGACCAGGCGCTGGCGATCGGGCAGCGACAGTGGCATGAGCCGCATGATGTGGCGCGCGCCCGAGGCCGGCGTGTCGTAGATGTAGCCCATGTGCAGCGAGAGATCGTAGAGCACCGGCGTTACCCCAGGTAGGTCTGCGCCAGGAGATCGGACAGATGCTCCAGCTCGCGTTCGAAACGGTGATAGACCTCGTCGCTCATGGCTTCGGGCGTCATCACGGCGAGGCCGGAGTGGAGGCGCATGGCCTCGCGGTAGAAGGGGGACATCTGGCCGTTGACGAGCGCGTTCGGCAGTTGCTCGACCTCGCGGTGGATCTCGTTCATCTGGAACAGGATCGAGCGCGGGTTGAGCGGATCGAGCGCCAGCAAATCGGTCACTGTCAGGCGCGCCGTATTGACGTTGTAACGCCGGCGGTGGGTCATCACGCTGTCGCCGATCTCCAGCAGCATGTCGAGCGCGCCGTCGGGGGCGTCGGTGCCGGACATGTGGCCGAGCAGGCGCGTCATGTGAAGGGCGCGCTCGATGTGGCGGCCGAGCGACAGGAAGCGCCAGCCGGTGAAGCGGTACATGTTTTCGTGCACGAGACCGGCAAAGCCGGCAAGCTTGCGCAGCAGGATCGTCATCGCATGGCTGGCGTCGTCGCCCGGAGAAACGGTCGCGTGGAAACGCCGCGCCGTCTTGGCGAGATCGGTCAGCGCGAGCCAGCCGTCCGGCGAGAAGCGGTCGCGGATGTTGCTTGCCGAATAGACGGCGCTGTCGATGTTGCGCAGCAGGGTTTCCGGCACCGCGTCCTCGGTGTCGATGTCGACTGCGGCAAGATACTCCGAAACGTCAGCCAGCAGCGGCTGGCTCGGGTCGGCGGCTTCTGCGAAGCGGGCGTGCCAGGCGCGCAGGATGCGCAATGCGCCTTCGGCCCGCTCGATGTAGCGCCCCAGCCAGAAAAGGTTGTCAGCGGCCCGGCTCGGGAGGCTGCCGGGCATGTTGCGGGTGAAGCTGCCTTCGGCCGGAAGCAGCGTGTGGCGCTCCACCGGCTTGTCGCTGACGATCCAGACGTCGGCTGCAGCCCCACCCGATTGCATGGCGATTGCCGCGACATCGTCGCCGGCGCCGATGCGGGCAAAGCCGCCCGGCATGATCTGCCAGCCGTTGGCGGTGCGGGCGGCAAAGACGCGCAGGCTCATCGGCCGCGGCGTCAGCTTGCCGCCGACCCAGGCCGGCGTGGTGGAAAGCGTCACCGTTTCCTGGCCGACGAGTTTCGGACCGTCGGAATTCAGCCATTCGCCGATCGAGTCCCGCGCATTGGCTCGCAGGGACGACCCGAGCACGGATTCGCCGTTGTCGTCGAAGAACGGCGCACGGGAATAAGCAGGGCCGATTACCATCTTCTCGATGTTTGCGGCGACGTGCTCGCGCTCGCTCTTCTGGCCGCACCACCATGTCGCGATCGAAGGCAGCTTCAGCTCCTCGCCGAAGAGTTCGCGACAGATCGTCGGCATGAAGGCGAGGAGGGCGCGCGTCTCCAGAATACCGGTGCCGAGCGCATTGACGATGGTGACGTTCTCGGCGCGCAACGCCGCGACAAGGCCCGGCGTGCCAATGTGCGAATTCTGGTTCAGCTCCAGCGGGTCGGCATAGCCCGAATCGAGGCGGCGCCAGAGCACGCTGATCGGCTTCAGGCCGGCGACGGTGCGCACCATGACCTTGCCGTTGACGACCGCAAGATCCTCGCCTTCGAGCAGCATGAAGCCGAGATAGCGGGCGATATAGGCGTGTTCGTAGTAGGTTTCGTTGGCCGGTCCCGGCGTCATGACGGCGATGCGGTCGTCGCCGCTGTGCTTCATGCCCTGCAGGGCGTCGCGAAACGCGCCGAAGAATGAGGCAAGCCGATGGACCGGGGTTTCGGCGTAGATGTCGGAAAAGGCACGCGTCGTCGCCACACGGTTTTCGAGCGCGAAGCCGGCGCCGGATGGTGCCTGGGTGCGGTCGGCGAGGACCCACCAGTTGCCGTCTGGACCACGGCCGATCTCGAAGGCGCAGAAGTGAAGGTAGTGGCCGCCGGCCGGGGTGATGCCGACGAGCGGACGCTGGAATTCAGGGTTGGCGGCGATGAGCGCGGGCGGCAGGACGCCTTCCTCCACCAGCCTGTTGGCGCCATAGAGGTCGGCGACGATCGCCTCGAGCAGGTCGGCGCGCTGAACGAGGCCCGCCGACAGCGTCTCCCACTCGCGCTCGTCGATCAGCACGGGAACGTGTGAGAGTGGCCAGGATCGCTCGGCACTGCCGGTGCTGCCATAGGCGCGGTAGAACACGCCGGCATCGCGCAGATAGCGTTCGGCGCGGGCGAAACGCTCGGTCAGATCCTTTTCCGGAATGCGATTGAGATGGGAGATGAAACGCTGCCACACGGGGCGGATCGCCCCGTTGGTGTCGACCATCTCGTCCGCGATGCCGGGAAGCGGCGCATATCCGCTCGCCGCATCGTTGCCGATACGGTCCTTGGTGTCAGTCCTCAGCTCTCTTGCCGGTTTCTTGCCCATAAAGCCCTAAGTCTAAAGTCCTGCCGGTCGTCTCAGGTCCAGCGTCAGCGGGAACTCCGGGGAACCCGTTTCGGCGGCCGGTGTGTAGCTGCCCGCCATATGTCCCCACGGTTCGAATCGCGCAAGGCGCCGTGCTTCCGCTTCGTTACCATTGACCGGGAAGGTGTCATAGGTTCGCCCGCCCGGATGGGCAACATGATAGATGCAGCCGCCGATCGAACGCTTCGACCATGTATCATAAATATCGAAGGTCAGCGGCGTGTTGACCGGCAGAACGGGATGCAATCCCGACGCCGGCTGCCATGCCTTGAAGCGAACGCCGGCGACGGAAACGCCGGACGTGCCGGTCGGCTTGAGCGGTACGGTGCGGCCGTTGCAGGTGACCGTATAGCGTGACGAATTGCTGGTTTCGAGCCGCACCTGCAGGCGCTCGACCGAGCTGTCGACATAGCGCACGGTGCCGCCGATGGCACCTTCCTCGCCCATGACGTGCCAGGGCTCCAGCGCCTGGCGCAGTTCGAGCCTGGAGCCCTCGTATTCGACCTCGCCGCAGAAGGGGAAGCGGAATTCGAGCTGCGCCTTGAACCATTCCGGGCTGAGATCGAAGCCGTTCTGACGGAGATCTGCCAGCACGTCCAGGAAGTCCTGCCAGACGAAATGCGGCAGCATGAAGCGATCGTGGAGCGAGGTTCCCCAGCGTACGAATGTTCCGTCTGCCGGGTTGGTCCAGAAGCGGGCGACGAGGGCGCGGACGAGAAGCTGCTGGGCAAGCGACATGCGCGCGTTCGGCGGCATTTCAAAGCCGCGGAATTCGACCAGACCGAGACGGCCCGTCGGCCCATCGGGCGAAAACAGCTTGTCGATGCAGATCTCGGCGCGGTGGGTGTTGCCCGTCACGTCGATCAGGAGGTTGCGGAACAGGCGGTCGGTCAGCCAGGGCAGCGGCGGTGCACCGCGGCCTGGCTGCGGCACCTGTGCCATCGCGATTTCGAGTTCGTAGAGGCTGTCGTGACGGGCTTCATCGATGCGCGGCGCCTGGCTTGTCGGGCCGATGAACATGCCGGAGAACATATAGGAGAGGGCCGGATGGCGCTGCCAGTGCAGCACCAGGCTCTTCAGCAGATCCGGGCGGCGCAGGAACGGGCTGTCGCCGGGGTTCGCACCGCCGACGACCACGTGGTTGCCGCCGCCGGTGCCGGTGTGGCGGCCGTCGATCATGAACTTGTCGGCACCGAGGCGGGTCTGGCGCGCTTCCTCGTAGATGACAGTGGTGATGTCGACACAATCCTGCCAGTTGGAGGCGGGATGAATATTGACCTCGATGACACCGGGATCCGGGGCGACGCGGATGACATTGATGCGCTCGTCCTGCGGCGGCGAGTAGCCTTCGATGTGGACGGGGAGGCCAAGTTCGGCGGCGGCGTTTTCGGCGGCCGCGATCAGTTCGAGATAATCCTCGATACGTTCGACAGGCGGCATGAAGACGCAGAGCCTGCCGTCACGCGGTTCGACGGAGATCGCGGTTCGCACGGCGCCGCCGATTTCGCCGACCGTCTGTTCGACGCGGTTCTGGCTGCTGTCATCCGCCTGGCGGGACGCTTCCGGCATGGTACGACCCGCCGGAACAAACACCTCAGGTAACGGCTGACGGGGGATCGAGGGGTCCGCGGTGTGGATGTAGGGATATCGCGCCGGCGGGACATGGGGCAGCGTGCCGAGCGGCAGGCGGTAGCCGACCGGGCTGTCGCCGGGCACGAGGAAGATCTTGCCGCGGCGCGTCTTCCATTTTTCGCTGACCCAGCGCTGGCCCGAGGCCTTGGCGTTCCAGGCCTGTACCGGAAGGATATAGCCTGTCGGGGCGGTCAGGCCGCGTTCGAAGACGCGGGCGATGCGGCTGCGCTCCTCCGGGTCCTTCAGCTTGGAGTTGGAAGGATCGACGTTCTCGGGGAGGCTGCCTTCCTTGATGATCCATTCGGCCGGGTCCTCGTAGGCCGGCAGCACCATCTCGGGTTCGATCGCCAATTCCCTGGCAATCGCGTTGAGGAGACTGGAGGCGTCTTCCGCCTTGACGCCGGTGTCCGTGCCCTCACCTGCTATCAGCTCCGGATTCTGCCAGATCGGCTTGCCGTCCTTGCGCCAGTAGAGCGAGAAGGTCCAGCGCGGCAGGCTTTCGCCGGGATACCACTTGCCCTGGCCGTAGTGCAGGAAGCCGCCGGGCGCGAAGCGCTCGCGCAACTTGCGTATCAGTTGGTCGGCTTTTTCGCGCTTGGTCGGGCCGACGGCCTCGGTGTTCCACTCTTCGGACTCGAAGTCGTCGATGGAGACGAAGGTCGGTTCGCCGCCCATGGTCAGGCGGACGTCCTCGGCCGCGAGAATGCGATCGATTTTGGCGCCGAGCTCATTGAGTTCATCCCAGCTCTCGTCGGAAAAAGGCTTGGTGATGCGCGGATGCTCGGCGACGCGCGACACCTTCATGTCGAAGTCGAATTCTGTGTTGGCCTGGCCGAAGAGGGCGCCCGAGATCGGCGCGGCGTTGCGGTAGTGCGGGGTGGCGGCGAGCGGGATATGGCTTTCGCCGGTCAGCAGACCGGAGGTCGGGTCGAGGCCGACCCAGCCGGCGCCGGGCAGGTAGACTTCGCACCATGCATGCAGGTCCGTGAAATCGACATCCGTGCCGGAAGGTCCGTCGAGCGCCTTCAGATCGGGTGTCAGCTGGATAAGATAGCCCGACACGAAGCGGGCGGCGAGCCCGAGGTTGCGCAGGATTTCGACCAGCAGCCAGCTCGAATCGCGACAGGATCCGAGGGCAAGCCGCAGCGTTTCCTCGGGCGTCTGGACGCCGGGTTCCATGCGGATGACGTATTCGATGTCCTGCTTGAGGCGCGCGTTGAGGCCGACGATGAAATCGATGGTGCGCACCGGCGTGCGGTCGATGCCGGCAACATAGGCCGCGAGAGCCGGCTCCATCGGCTGTGGCTGCATGTAGATTTTCAAGTCGTCGCTGATGTCCTCCGGATAGGCGAAAGGCCAGGTTTCGGCGCTTTCCTCGATAAAGAAGTCGAAGGGGTTGTAGACCGTCATATCGGCAACGAGATCGACCTCGATCTTGAACTCGGTGACGGGGTCCGGAAACACGTAGCGGGCGAGATAGTTGCCGTAGGGATCCTGCTGCAGGTTCACGAAATGGTTGGAGGGCGTGACCTTCAGCGAGTGACTGATCACCCTGGTTTTCGAATGCGACGCCGGCTTCAGGCGGATGACCTGTGGGCCGAGACGAACCGGCTTGTCGTATTTGTAGTGCGTCAGGTGATAGATGCTGGCTTTGATTGACATATCTTGCCTTATCCGGCGCCACGACTTTGTGCGGCATTTGCTGTTCCCGAGGGTAGTGTGTGCAATGCAGCGAAAGAATGCAAGGCGGAAAGGTTAATGCCGCTAAGCGTTTAGACAGCGGCTGCAAACGTGACCGTCGCCCGGAGCCCTTGGCCGGCGGCGGCCGGCTCCAGGTTCAGGACGGCGTCGAAGAGGCCTGCGATCTCTTCGACGATCGGCAATCCAAGCCCGGCACCGGGCGCTCCGGACTGGTTGCCGCGGGAAAAGCGTTGGCGCACGGCCGCCAGTTTCTCCGGCGGAATTCCGGGACCGTTGTCTTCGACCTCGAGGCAAACGGAATCGTCGCTGCGGCGGATGCGGACTGTCACCTCGGCTCCCTTGCCGGCATAGGCGATGGCGTTGCCGACGAGATTGCGCAGGAGCTCGCCGATCAAAAGCGGCTCGGCCCGGATAGTCTGCGGGCCGTCGCCTTCGAAGCCGAGGTCGATCCCGGCGGCACCTGCGGCGGGAATGAGTTCGCCGGTAATGTCCTGCGCGATCGCCGCCAGATCGATCGACGTGGCCGTCAAAGCCTCCCTTGCGGCCGCAGCGTCTATCTTGGCCATCAGAAGCAGCTGCGCCAGAATTCTCTCCGCGTGAGCAACCGCATGGTCGCCTTTCAGGGCGGCTATCTGCGCATCCGGGAGCGACGTGGCGCGGGCCGACAGGGCAAGCTGGGTGCGGATGATCGCAAGCGGGGTGCGCAGCTGGTGGCTGGCATTGCCGGTGAAATTGCGAAGCGCGTCGAGTGCCGATTGCAGGCGGACCATGAAGCCGTTGACCGTATCGACCAGTGGCTGGACCTCGCTTGGAACGGACTGCTGAATGGGGTGCAGGTCGTCGGGGCTGCGTTCCCCGATCGCGTCGCGCAGCTCGTAGAGCGGGCGCAGCGCCACGGTGACGGATATCCAGACGATGATGGCCGCACCTGCTATCATCAGCGAGAGGCGCAGCGCCGAACGGAAAAGGATTGCTCGTGCGAGATGACGCCGGGCTATCGTCGTCTCGGCGACGGTCACGGTGAACGGTACGGAACGGATACCTGTCGAGGCGGAGCGCCTGAGCGTCGCGACGCGGATCGGTTCGTCGCGGAAGGTATCGTCTGCAAAAGCTGCGCTGTCGCCCTGCGTTTCCTTGAGAACCGGGAGCGCCTGATAACCGGTGATGAAGTTTCCGGGCGGTCCGTCGACCCGGTAGAAGACGCGGTCCTGTGCCGCCGAGGTCAGCATCTCCAGCGCGACATAGGGAATATCGACCTGCAGCGAGCCGTCCTCCGCGACCACGACGCGTTCGGCAATCGCCAGTGCTGAGCCGGCAAGAACGCGGTCGGAGACGATGTTGGAGGTCTGCACCGCCTCGCGATAGGTATCGGCCAGCGCCACCATGCCGATAATCGCGGTCGATATCAGCAACCAGAACAGCAGCCTGCGTCGAAGCGAATAAGCTGCCGTCATGAAGCCTCTGGCAGCTTGTCGAGGTAATAGCCGATGCCCCGCGCGGTCTTTACGGTCAGCCCGTAAGGCGACAGGCGTTTTCTCAGGCGGCTGACATATTGCTCGATGGCATTGGCGGAGATGTCGTCGTCGAAGGCGGTCAGCGACTGGATGATCGCATTCTTGGCGACGACCTTTCCAGCGCGCATGAAGAGGATTTCGAGAAGGCCGAGTTCGCGGGCGGGGATGTCGATCGGCGTCGATCCGGCGAAGAAGGCGCGGGATCTGAGATCGAACGAGACGCCCCCGAAACTCACTGTTGCCGAATGCAGGCCGGCCTGGCGGCGTAGCAGCACCCGCACGCGTGCCTCGAACTCCGCAATATCGAAGGGCTTGATGAGGTAGTCGTCGGCGCCCAGATCGAGCCCCTTCACGCGCTCTTCCGGCGTGCCGCGGGCGGTGAGGATCAACACGGCAGCCTGGTTTTTGCGAGCCCGCATGGCGCGCAGCACATCGAGGCCGTCCACCTCGGGAAGGTTGAGATCGAGCACAACGAGATCGAAGGCCTCGGCGGCCGTGACTGCATTCGCCGAGGCGCCGTCGTGGACGACATCGACTGCATGGCCGGTGTCGCGCAGAATGGCCGACAGCCCGTCGGCAAGCGCGATGTTGTCCTCGACCAGTAGAATGCGCACGGATGTTCCCTTGATTTTCGAAGCAGATTACAGGGCAGCGGAAACGCTGTCACCGTCCGTTGTTTTGGGAGCGCGCAGCAAGATCCCTACTGTTGTGCAATGACGGCCATCAGCTTGTCGAAACGCGGGTCGGAGCGGATGTTGTCGAGGTCGGAATCGTTGGTGAACCAGCCGAGCTGATAGGACGAACTGTTCGGCACCAGGCGCTCGAGCAGATAGATGGCGTGGTCGACGTCGCCGAGTACGGCGTGAACGCAGACTGCGTTGTAGCGCGTTATGACATCGCTCGGATCCATGGCCAGCGCACGCGTGATCCAGGACAACGCGCGGTTCCGGTCTCCGAGCTGTGCATAGGCGAGCGCTGCGCGATGGACGGGTGCGGAATTGCCGGGGTTCTGCTCGGACGCCCGCTCGGCACGGGCAATTCCTTCGATAGCCCATTTTCGCCTCTCTTCCATGCGGCCGAGAGAACGGCAGGCGGCCGCCAAAAGGATCGGGGAGACGTAGTCGTCGGTATAGAGGGACGCAGAGCGCTCGAAATAGACGATCGCTTCTTCGAACTGTCCCCGCTTGAAAAGCCGGTGTGCGAAATGGAAATTCGCCTCGAAGAGGTTGGGGTCCAGAGCAAGAGCGCGCTCAAAGTACGGATCGGCCTCGTCGTCCCTTCCATTGTGGTGCAGGGCGATGGCCCGCGCCGCGTGGGCCTCGGCAAGGTCGGGGTCCAGCGTCAGCGCCTTGGCGCTCGTTTCGAGAATCTCCTGGATCGGCAGCTCGGCCGCGTACCAGATGTGAAGGGCAGCATCGCAATCGGCAATCCCTGCGTAGGCGCGCGCATAGTCCGGGTCGAGTTCGATGGCCTTCGAGAACATCCGTCTCGCGAGGCTGAGATAGGACATCGTCATCGAGCGGGCGAATTTGCGTCCGCGGAGGTAGTAGGTATAGGCCTCGACGTTGCGGGTCGGCTCGGTTTCGATCGCCCGTATCTCTTCCGGCCTGAGCTGGATTTTCAGCTGGCCAACGATGGCGTGGGCAATTTCGTCCTGGATCGCGAAGATATCGGTCAGGTCCCGGTCGTAGCGATCGGCCCAAAGATGATCCTCGTTGTCGGCGTCGATCATCTGCGCGCTGATCCTGACGCGCTCGCCCGATTTGCGGACGCTGCCCTGCAGGACATAGCGTACCGACAGCTCGCGGGCGATCTGGCCGATCTTCGCGTGCCGGCCCTTGTAGGTGAATGTGGTGTTGCGCGGCGTCACCAGAAGACCGGAGATCTTCGACAGGTCCGTGATGATGTCTTCCGTCAGTCCGTCGGAGAAATATTCCTGATCGGGGTCGCCGCTCATGTTGGTAAACGGCAGCACCACGATCGACCGCTGGTCGGGAATTCCGGCGCCGGCAGGCGTCCCGGCGGTCTCGACAGGTCCATCGAAGCGCACGGCGTAGACGCGAACGAGGTGCTGGATGTTCTTCAGCGATTGCTGGCCGCGGTCTTCGAAACGCAGATCCAGGCGTGTGCCGATCTGGTCGCAGACCGTCTGCGGGACGGCGATGCCGCCGGGCTCGGCTACTGCCTCCAGCCGTGCCGCAAGGTTCACGCCGTCACCGAAAATATCGCCGTTCTCGACGATGACGTCTCCAAAATTAACGCCGATCCGCAACTGAATGCGGCGCTCCTCGGCGACGCCTTCGCTTCGTTGCGCCATGCCGCGCTGGATTTCGACGGCGCAGGCAACCGCATTGACGACGCTTGCGAATTCCGCGAGCAGACCGTCGCCGAGGAGCTTCACCAGCCGACCGCTGTGCTTGACGATCGCCGGCCCGAGCAGTTCGCTGCGATGACGATTGACGGCTGCCAGCGTTCCCGCTTCATCGACGCCCATCAGCCTGGAGTACCCGACAACGTCGGCGGCGAGAATGGCGGTCAGTCGTCGCTCCAATGCATCCTCCGGGATAGGTTTTGCAAACACTAGCGGTTTTGGCGGGCTTTGTCCTGCGTCGCCGTTACGCCTTTGGAGGGGCGTGCCGCGATCGCATCCCTGTCTGTCCGTCTCTTGTGCCGCCCTTCGCGGTCATGCATTCTAGGCGGATGAGGACACTGACTTTACTTTTATTTTTGACGCTCTGTCCGTGCATGGCGCTGGCGGACGAGGTCTTCTACCCGGCGAAATCTGCCAGTGC
Organism: Rhizobium sp. Root1203; assembly: GCF_001424945.1. Taxonomy (GTDB): domain Bacteria; phylum Pseudomonadota; class Alphaproteobacteria; order Rhizobiales; family Rhizobiaceae; genus Rhizobium. Next base: position 82,180 of record NZ_LMCW01000045.1, on the reverse strand, counting down.
GAATGCGCCGGCGCTGGTGGTCTATTCGTCGCTCGACGAGCCGCTGGCGCAGCCAATGATCCGGGGATTTCAGGATGCCAACCCGGATGTAGCGGTCAAATACGAGGACATGCTCACCGGGGAGATCTATGATCGCATCGTCAGGGAAACCGATGCGGGCCAGCGGACGGCGGATTTTGCTTTTTCCTCGGCCATGGACCTGCAGGTGAAGCTCTCCAATGACGGCTACGCGCAGCCGAGCAACCTGCCGATGAGTGGACGCTGGCCGAAGTGGGCGAACTGGCGGAACACTGCCTATGCGCTGACCTTCGAGCCTGCGGTGTTCGTCTATCACAAGCCGAGTTTCGTCAGCGAACCGCCACCGAGTACGCGGGCCGAGTTCATCGACTACCTGAAACGCAAGGGCGATGCCGTGCACGGGCGGATCGGCACCTACGACATCGAACGGTCGGGCGTGGGCTTCCTGTTCATGGCGCGCGATCAGGAGCAGTTCGGAGATATCTGGTCGGTGATCGGAGCGATGGGAGCGGCGGGCGTCAAACTCTATTCGACAAGCTCGGCGATTCTTGAGCGCGTCGCCGACGGGCGCTTCGTGCTGGGCTACAATATTCTCGGCTCCTACGCTGCCGATTGGGCGAAACGGCACCCGGATGTCGGGATCGTTCTGCCGAAGGACTATACGGTGGTAATGTCGCGGATCGGCCTCGTGCCGCAAGCCGCCGGCGATCCGGAACTCGGGCGCCGCTACCTCTCCTTTTTCATGTCGAAGGAAGGGCAGACCATCATGGCGCGTGAATTGCAGATTCCGGCCGTTAGCCCTGAAGTGACCGGCGAGAATACGGCCAACACGATGCAGGAACTGCTTGGCGCACAGTTGCGGCCAGTGCCGGTGAGCCCGGGCCTGATGGTCTATCTCGATCAGGTCAAGCGCGCCCGTCTGATTGCCCGCTGGAACGAAGTACTGCGCACGCAGTGATTCAGGCGACATGGAAGGGCTGCAGCCCTGCGAAGATATTTTCGGCGGCGGGGAACCAATGTCGGGGTTAGGCGTTTCTTGTTCTCGCGCATAAGACCGCGACAGCGAAACGGGCAATTTCCGCATGAAAGTTCTCATTGTCGAAGACGAGTTGCTGATAGCGCTCGATCTCGAATCCACCGTTCTGGATCTCGGTCACGAGGTGATCGGTCCGGCACGCAACTTCGGTGAAGCGATGGAGCTTGCACGGGAGGCCGAGGTGGCACTGGTGGACGTGCACCTTGCCGATGGCATCACGGGCCCCTCGATTGCGGAACGCCTGGCCAGCGCCTACGGAGTGACTGTGGTTTTCATGACCGGCAATCCGGAATTGGTGCGTGACAGCGGCAGCGCGGTGGGCATCGTCTCCAAGCCGCACTGGCCGGCAAAAGTATCCGAAGCCCTCGAATACGCCGCGGCGGTTCGAAGGGGTTCTCCTTTGTCATCCCCGCATTTTCTAACGCCCCTTGCGTCCTGATCGAGAGCCCTGCCGCCGATGCCATCCGACGACATACGTCTTAGTGAAATGACGCAGGACCGAAAACGCGATACCAATCGCCCCAAGCACCTCTTGGGGGTAGGAGACCTGCGGTGACGCACGACTTCCAGGACGATCTCGATACAGTCGCATCCATCGACGTCGTTCCGACGATCCTGCAGGTGATGCAGGCCACCACGCTTATGGGCTTTGCCGCCGTCGCGCGCGTGACGTCGGAACGCTGGGTTGCCTGTGCGGTGCTCGACACCATCGATTTCGGTCTGCAGCCCGGCGGTGAACTTGCGGTCGAGACAACGATCTGTCACGAAATCCGGCAGCACCACACGGCCGTCGCCATCGACGACGTCAGCCAGAGCTCGACCTGGGTCGGCCACCACACGCCGCTGCAATACGGCTTCCAGAGCTACATCTCGGTTCCAATCATTCTCGGCGACGGTTCGTTTTTCGGCACGTTGTGCGCGATAGATCCCAATCCGGCGCAGGTTGACAATCCCAGGGTTCTCAGCACCACGAAGCTCTTTGCCGATCTCATTGCCCGACACATCGATGCCCGCCGAGAGCTCATCGCGGTCGAGCAGCGGCTCGTTGCTGAGCTCGAGACTTCGCAGCTCCGCGATCAGTTCATTGCCATCCTGGGCCACGACATCAAGAACCCGATTGCTTCGATGGCCGCCGGTACAAGGCTGCTGCGCAATTCGGTGGCCGATTCGCAGGGCAGTGCCGTCCTGGGGCTGATGGAGCAGACGATCACGCGCGTGTCGAACATCGTCGAAAACGTCATGGACTTCGCGCGAGGCCTGGGCGGCGGCATGGTTTTGAAGCCTGAATTCACACGGCTCACTCGGGAACTCGAAGCGATCGTGGCCGAATTTTCGCAGGTATATCCGGATCGCCGGATCGAGACGAATTTCGCGATCGACAGCGACGTCTACGCCGACAGCAATCGCCTGGGCCAGCTCTTTGCGAACCTTCTGTCCAACGCCATCGTACACGGAGACAAGGCCGGCCGGATCCGTGTCGGCGCGGAGGTGAGCGCCGGTGCATTCGAACTGTGGGTCGCAAACTGCGGAGCGCCAATTTCCGCGGACATGATTTCGGGCATTTTTCAGCCGTTCAAGCGTCGAGGATTGCGCGCTGAAGGCCTCGGGCTCGGGCTCTACATTGCGGCCCAGATCGCCAAGGCTCACGGCGGTACCCTGTCGGTCGTCTCCAACGAAGGAGAGACACGTTTCACGCTTCGCATTCCGGCCGTCGCGTCAAAAAGCCAAGCCGCCGAGTGACCCGGCGACCATCTCCCCTTGATGACATCTAGCGGAAGAGGCAGGGGCGCTGCGCGTTGTCGAACAGCTCCTGTTTCGTCGCAAACGATCCGAACACGATCAGCAGGCGCTTCTCCTCTGCCTCGTCCAATCGACGGCGTCGGGCGAAGTCCCGCACGCTCCACACCTCCCGCAGGCGGTCATTGTCGATTCTCCGTGTGTCGAGATGTGAACTCAAGGCACCACCTCTCTCATTCAGTCCTGTAACGCCGGCAGGGCAAACAAGTTGCCTTCGACAAAGACTGTTTGGTCCGGCGGCGATGCTCCGACAAACCGGGCCGCCTGCGCCAAATGCGGCAAAAAGGTGTCGGCGTCACTGGATAACCGGCCGATGTCAGCTAAATGACAGCTTGTTGTGGTCCGTTCACATAACTTCTGATCCGTGGAGGCGGAGAGCGGAAGTTTCGGGAGGAATTTTCACTTGTTTTATCGGACCTCGGGTCCGTCTGCGGTGTGTCCTTCCCGATTCCATCGAGAACAATTGCGCGGTCCTCAGCCGCGCCACGGAGGACACATTATGAAGCATACTTTCCTTGCGACCATTTTTGCAGCCGCGATGGCGCTTCCCGTCTATGCGGGCGACTACACCATCATGGCACCGGCGGCGCCCGGCGGCGGCTGGGACCAGACGGCACGCTCGCTGCAGGCCGTCATGCAGAAGGAAGGCATCGGCGGCAACGTTCAGGTTCAGAACGTTCCAGGCGCAGGCGGCACCATCGGCCTGGCGCAGTTCGCCAGCCAGAACGGCGGCAATCAGAACGCGTTGATCGTCGGCGGCTATGTCATGGTCGGCGCGATCCTCACCAACCAGTCGCCCGTGACACTGAAGGACGTCACGCCGATCGCCCGCCTTACCGGCGAGTATGAAGCCATCGTCGTTCCGGCGGCCTCCGACATCAAGACGATGGGCGACCTCGTGGCCAAGCTGAAGCAGGATCCGGGCTCTGTCTCCTGGGGCGGCGGTTCGGCCGGCGGCACCGACCATATCGCGGTCGGCCTGATCGCCAAAGCTTCCGGCGTCGACCCGACAAAGATCAACTACGTCGCCTTCTCCGGCGGCGGCGAGGCGCTTGCAGCCATCCTTGGTGGGCAGGTCACGGCCGGCATCTCCGGTTACGGCGAATTCGAATCGCAGGTCAAGGCCGGCCAGCTCCGTCTGCTCGCGGTCTCCAGCGACAAGCGAATCGAGGGCGTCGACGCCCCGACGCTGAAAGAAGCCGGGGTGGATGTCAGCGTGCAGAACTGGCGGATGGTCGCCGCCGCTCCGGGCCTGACGCCCGAGCAGACGGCAGCCGTGACTGCCGATTTCGACAAGCTGTCCAAGTCCGCAAGCTGGCAGGAAATCCTGAAGACCAAGGGCTGGGCAGACACGTACCTTGCCGGCGACGCCTTCAAGGCGCAGCTTGAAAAGGATGTCTCGGCGACCGAAGGCATCCTCAAAGAGATCGGACTTGTTCAATGAGCCAGGGTAACGCACCCTTGGCAACGAAGCGCCGCCCGGATTGGGCGGCGCTGATCATTGCCATCTGTCTTTTCATCGTCGCTGCGGTGATGCTGTGGGACGCAATGCATCTCAAGACAATCGCGCAGTATGCCCGCATCGGACCGGCCACCGCACCCAAGGCCGTCGCCGTCGGGCTGATCGGTCTTGGCATCTGGACGGTCTTCGAGGCCTTTCGGGGCGAGTTCCCGGAGCGCGAGCATCAGGAAATCGCACCCGTCGTCTGGGTCATCGCCGGCCTTGCCGCGCAGATGCTGCTTCTGAAGACCGCCGGCTTCTCGATTGCGACCGGAATCCTGTTCGCCTTCACGGCGCGCGGGTTTGGTCGCCGCAAGCTCTGGTTCTCGATCCCCTTCGGCATCGTCTTCAGTTTTGTCGTCTGGGCTATCTTTTCGCAGCTGCTGCAGCTCACCCTGCCAGCAGGGCCGCTTGAAAGACTCTTCTTCTAGGATTGGATGCGATGAGCACCTTCGAATTCCTCTTCCAGGGCATCCTGGTCGCCATGCAGCCGATGAACCTGCTCTATGCCTTCGTCGGCGTCACCCTCGGCACGGCCGTCGGCGTCCTTCCGGGCATCGGTCCGGCGCTGACCGTGGCCCTTCTCCTGCCCGTGACCTACCAGCTCGATCCGGCCGGTTCGCTGATCATGTTTGCCGGCATCTACTACGGCGGCATGTACGGCGGCTCGACGACCTCGATCCTGCTCAATACGCCGGGTGAAAGCGCGTCGATCGTCACCGCGCTCGAGGGCAACAAGATGGCGCGTGCGGGCCGTGGCGGCCCCGCGCTGGCAACGGCGGCGATCGGCTCGTTCGTGGCCGGCCTGATCGCCACGCTCGGACTTGCCTTCATCGCGCCCTTCATCGTCAAGCTGGCGCTGGTCTTCGGGCCGCGCGAGTATTTCGCCCTCATGGTTCTTGCCTTCGTGACGGTCTCATCGGCCTTCGGGGATTCGGCGTTGCGCGGGCTGACCTCGCTGTTCATCGGCTTCGCGCTCGCCATGGTCGGTATCGACCAGCAGACGGGGCAGGCGCGGCTTTCCTTTGGCATTCCCGATCTTCTCGACGGCGTCGAAGTGACGACGCTTGCGGTTGCCATGTTCGCGATCGGGGAGACGCTCTATATCGCGGCTCAGGGCAATCGCATCGAGGACAAGATCGAGGCGGTCAAGGGGTCTCTGTGGATGACGGCGCAGGACTGGTCGCGTTCATGGAAGCCCTGGCTGCGCGGCACATTGATCGGCTTCCCGATCGGCGCGATGCCGGCAGGCGGCGCCGAGATCGGCACTTTCCTCTCCTATGCCACAGAAAAGCGGCTGGCGAAGAACCCGGAAGAGTTCGGCCATGGCGCCATCGAGGGCGTCGCCGGCCCGGAAGCGGCCAACAATGCCTCGGCTGCCGGCACGTTGGTGCCGCTGCTGACGCTCGGCCTGCCGACGACGGCGACGGCTGCGATCATGCTGGCCGGTTTTCAGCAATACGGCCTGCAGCCCGGTCCGCTGCTGTTTGCGACCAATCCGCAGCTCGTCTGGGGCCTGATCGCCAGCCTGCTCATCGCCAACGCGATGCTGCTCGTGCTCAACCTGCCGATGATCGGCCTCTGGGTGCGCCTGCTGACGATCCCGAAGCCCTGGCTCTATGCCGGCATTTTGCTGTTCGCGACCCTCGGCACCATCGGCGCCAACCCGTCGGTGTTCGAACTCGGCATGCTGCTCGCCTTCGGCATCCTCGGCTACATCATGCGCCTGTTCGGCTATCCGATCGCGCCAGCGGTCGTCGGCCTGATCCTCGGGCCGCTTGCCGAGCAGCAGTTGCGCCGGGCGCTCGCGATCAGCCAGGGTGACGTGACCACGCTGGTGATGTCGCCGATCGCCGCAGGCTTGCTGATCGTCGCCGCCGCCGCGTTCCTCGTCCCGCTGATCCTCAGAATCCGCGGTCGCGGCCAGATGCTCGCGCAATTGGCGGCCAACGAAGACTAAAATAAAAAGACTAAACGATCCCACAGCTTGCGGCCGGCGATGGAAACATCAGCCGGCCGTTTTCCGTCAGCGATGGTGCCAAGCACAACAGACGCCGGCTCACACGTTCTTGCATGGCAGGGCTGAATTTCCGTCGCTTGTGGCCGGGCGTGCGGAGACACATATGTAAGTAGTCAATCATAGAGCAAGAGAGAAAGAAATGTCCTTCCGTCAGGCTATCCGCGACGGCTTCCTTGGTCGCGCCTTTGCGATGATCGGTGCTGCCAATGCCGTCAGCGCCACCATCGAATCCGGACGCCGTCCGAAGCATCGCGATCTGCGCGAACTCGGCATCGATCCGAACATGTTCGGCAAGATCAACCTGTAACGCTCCTGCCCGAACAGGCGCTCCGACAGATCAGCAGCGACGAAACAGCCCGCAACCGGATGGTCGCGGGCTTTATTTTTGCCGGAGGCGAGCCGCAGCGGGTGCTGCGGCTTCAGCTGCGTCAGGACTGCAGCTGCTCGCGTGCCGCGGCATGCTCCTCTGCCTGTTCCTTCCGGTTGTGACGGATGGAGGACCAGAGCGAGATGCCGATCAGCGTGGCGCCGCCAAGGCCGGTGATGACCTCGGGGATGTGCACCATCGTCTGGACATACATGATCACCGAAAGGATCAGGATGGCATAGAAGGCGCCGTGCTCGAGATAGCGGTATTCGGCAAGCGTTCCCTTTTCCACCAGCATGATCGTCATCGAGCGCACGTACATGGCGCCGATGCCGAGACCGATGGCGATGACGAAGAGGTTCTGCGTCAACGCGAAGGCGCCGATGACGCCGTCGAAGGAGAAGCTGGCGTCCAGCACTTCGAGATAGATGAAGGCGCCGAGACCGCCCTTGGCGGCGGCGCTCATCGTCTGCTGCGAGGCATCGAGCAGACCGCCGACAACCTCGACAGCGAGGAAGGTCAGCAGGCCGTAGATGGCGCAGTGGACGAAGGTGGTGGCTTCCTCTGCCTCAAGGAAGGACGAGAAGACCAGCACGAGGGCCAGTACGAGCGCTATCTCAATGCCCTTGATCGTGGCGGAGCGCGCCATCAGCTTTTCCAGCCCGGCGATCCAGTGGACGTCTTTCTCGTGATTGAAGAAGTAGTTGAGGCCGACCATCATCAGGAAGGTGCCGCCAAAGGCGGCGATCGGGAGATGCGCGTCGTTCATGATGCGGGCGTATTCGGCCGGTTCGCGCGCCGCAAGCACAAGGGCCTCCCAGGGGCCGATCTTTGCCGCGATCGCGACGATCGCCAGCGGGAAGACGATGCGCATGCCGAAGACGGCGATGACGATGCCCCAGGTCAGAAACCGATGCTGCCAAACCGGCGTCATTTCCTTGAGCTTGTTTGCATTGACGATGGCGTTGTCGAAGGAGAGCGAAATCTCCAGCACGGCAAGGACCGTACAGACGAAGAAGACCGTCGCCATGCCGCCGATCGTTCCGGTGGTCTGCCAGCCGAGGGCAGCACCCAGGATCAGGCCGAGGACGGTGACGATGAATGCCCAGCGGAAATAGCTGAGCGAGGATTTCTGGGTGGAGGTCTGGTTCATGGCCGCACCCCGCAGCCAGGAACACTCTCGGGATAAAGGGATACGCAGGAGAAACGCGACATACCACAACGGGCATGCGCGTGAGGCATGGTGTGTTTTTTCATAGAAGAAAATCCGCCGGCTCATTTGCAGGCGGTACCGACATCACGAGAGCGCCGTAAAAACTCTCGCCAGAGGGGCCCGGCACCAGGTTGCCCGTCAGCCGATGTCTGAGGCCGACGGATGAGGCAAAGGTAGTGAACTTCCGCTGCCAGTCAAGGCTGGGCGGTCTGTGGCATGGCGCTTTTCTTTGGAACCATCGAACCACCGGGCCGTTACGATTCGGTTGAGCTGAAAAAAGGAGGCCGATGATGCACACTTCGACCCACGTTCCCGACAAACGCACCGAAGCGCCGGACCGAATGAAAAAGGCACGGCCGAACCGCATGAAAAAAGCGCAGGTAATGCCGCCGCATCAGGTCGACCTGACGTTGCCCCCCGGCGTGCTGCACGATGTCCATGTCCCCGCCCATGTGAGCGGCGCGGACCTGTCGCGCGGCGGTCCAGAGCCTGCGGTAGACGAGAAGAGAACGATTGCAAAGCCCCGCCGCTGACAGGGGCGGTCAGCGTTATCAACATGTCGGTGAGGGATACATGAAGACAGATTTAGTGCCGCAGGACGTCTATATGAAACACGAGAACGAGTGGCAGGCGCTGCGCCAGTCCGCCGAAAGCCGGATCGAGGTCGGTCGGGCGAAAAGATCGGACGATTTTCATTTCAACGCCGCCGCCCTCAGGCCGGAGTCGAGACAGAGTGGGCTCGCAGATTGGAAACCGATCATTTCCTCGGATGCATCCCAGAAGCGGCAGACCGCATAGCGGCCGACACTGCAAAAACTTGCTTGGTACCAAATGTCGTTCGCCAACCTTTCCGAAAGGATTGCGCGGCGATAATCCGGCGCTCACGGGATTCGGACACATGGCCAAGACAGCGACACGCCGCCGCAGATCATCGACACGCGCAAAAGGCAGGGGAGGCGGAAGCGCATTGCCCTGGGCCATCATCGGCGCGATCGCCGTTGGCGGCATCGCGGTCTACGACAACTGGAAGAGCGTGAAGCCCATCCTGGCGGCGCATGCGCCCGCGCCTGTTGCGGCGCGCGCGGTCTCTGTCGCAAAAAGCGAGCCGGCGCGCGATGCCGGGCCGAAGCAGACCGCCTCGATTTCCGCCGTCTCGCGCATGGTGCCTCCCGCGGCCGTGCCTATTCCGGCAAAGGCGCCGGTCGTGCCTGAAAAGGCCGTACCCGTTTCGATCTCGCCGGCGCAGACGCAGGCCGCAAAGGCGGCCTTCGGCTACTGCGGGCAGGGAGAACACATCAACTGCGTCGCTGATGGCGGCACCTTCTGGTACAAGGGCGAGAAAATCGTCATTGCCGATATCGTCAGCCCGGGCATCGACGACGCGCGCTGCGACGGCGAACGACGCGTCGGATTTGCCGCCAAACTGCGGCTCTTGAACATCCTCAATGCCGGATCCTTCGCGATGAACCCCGCCGGGCAACCGGGCAAGGCCGGAGCGCCGCGTGTCATCTCCCGCGACGGGCGGTCGATCGGCGTGCAGCTCATCGACGAAGGCCTCGCACGCAAGCCGGGCAGCGGCGCGTGGTGCGCCTGATCAGGCGCACCCATACAGCAGCGGGCAGCATCGTGACCGGGAGCGATAGCGGCAGTTTCGAAGCTGCGTGGATTTAGGAGAAATCTCGTTTCGATTGGCTGAGAACATTGGATCGCCGTTCCACCCAAGTGAAACGCTGCATCGCTAGACTGTCCAGACGGCCACAGAATCCCATAGGCAAACCGTTGAGAGCGACAGCGTTGACAAGGTCCATGTCGGCAAGCGACTGGGGGCAACTGCTGCTTCTCGGCCTTCTGTGGGGCGGCTCGTTCTTCTTTGCCCGTATCGCGGTGGCTGAAATTCCACCGCTCGCCCTCGTCCTATACCGTGTGTCCATTGCCGCATTCGTTCTGCACTTATGGCTGAGGATACGCGGCGTTCCCTTTGCGCCTGCTCTTGCACGGCCAGGCTCGTTCCTGTGCCTCGCACTGCTCAACAACGTGATTCCGTTCTCCCTGATCTTCACCGGGCAAACGCAGATCGGCGCCGGTCTCGCCTCCATCTTTTATGCAACGACACCTCTCTGGACGATCCTCGTCGCAAACTTGCTGACGGCGGATGAGAAGCTGTCGGCGACCAAGCTCGTGGGAGTAGGGCTCGGAATTTCGGGAGCCGCCATCATGATCGGCCCCGGCCTTCTGTCCAATCTTGGCGGCCCGGTCTGGGCGAAGCTCGCGGTGACCGGTGCCGCCATCTCATACGCTTTCGGCGTCGTCTACGCGAAGCGGTTCAAGGACATCACGCCATCAGTCGTGGCAACCGGTCAGCTCACGGCCTCCACTGCAATCATGGCGCCAATCGTCTTCGTTCTTTACAGTCCGGCGGCGCTCGCGACATCAAGCGTGCCAATTTGGGCAGCGGTCGGTGTTCTTGCGGTCTTCACCACGGCGCTCGCATTCATTCTCTATTTCAACATCATCGCTTCCGCCGGAGCGACAAACGCATCCCTGGTGACGCTTCTGGTGCCTGTGAGTGCCATCCTACTTGGCGCGGTCTTTCTGGGAGAAAGGCTGGAGCCGTTCGAATTCGCTGGAATGGCGTTGATCGTCTCCAGTCTGCTCATCATAGACGGCAGGCTCCTTCGCCGGTGAAACTACTTCTGTTTCGGGGCCTTGCCGTTGGTGCGGAAATTGCCTGCGAATGCGGTGTCGGCGCTTTTGGCCGTGCATTCGATGGCGACCGGCTTGCCGCCGTAGGGGTTGCCCATCGTGCAGGATCCCGTCACCTTCACCTGGCCGGTCATCTTCTGGCCGACGCCGGTGACGATGAGGCTGAGCGGCAGGCTGACATTGCCGGCGGACGCCGGCTTGATCTTGGTGCCGTCGCCCTGGAAGCCGAGCATCTTGCCGCCGGACGTGAAAATGAAGGTGACCTGGCCGTTGATCAACGTCACGCTGGCGATTTCGCCCTGGCACTCCTTCGTCGCATCGACCTTGCCGACCACGAGCTTGGCGCATTTGCCGGCAAGCGTCAGCGCGCCCGGCGCGCCGGGGAAATTCTGGGGTGCGGCGTTGGCGGCCGTAGCAAGCGCCGTTGCAAACAGCGAAGCCGTTGCCAGAGTTAGCAGTTTCACCTTCATACCTCGCAAGCGATCCAGTTGCGGCGCACCGTACGGGCAGCGCCTCTCATGAGCAGTGCCATGCCATTCTTCTGTGTCCGAAATGGGTCGAATCACCGGGTTGGCCGGCTCACTTCTGGCAAGGCTCGATGGCGAATGGAAGCCACGTGGGGATTTTCAATCGGAACGAGCCGCGGCCGAAGGTTCGCCGGCGGCGAAACGACAAAGGGCTCGGCGGTTTCCCGCTAAGCCCTTGAAAAGGATGGTGGGCGTGACAGGGATTGAACCTGTGACCCCTACGATGTCAACGTAGTGCTCTCCCGCTGAGCTACACGCCCATCCGATGGCGGCGCATAAAAAACTATTGCTAATTCATACGCTTCACAGCCGGGACCATAATGGGCGGGCGGCGGTCTTGCAAGCTTTGCCCTCGGTCACTGTGACCGTAGTGTGACCGAAATTGTGGGGCGGGGAGGGCTGCTCAAGAGTTCTTCGAGCGCTCCACCGCCGCATACTTCATCGAGTTGTGAGCCATACTTTCAATTGAATTACAGAGCCATACCCACCTCAAAGGAACCCAACATGACCGAGCAGGCCGGAGGCCGTTCGTTGATGAGTCCCTGTTTTCATCCTTCCGACTCTCAGCTGGACTAAGAGCGCAGCGCTACAGGAGGTCGCCGTCCTCGGAGTCTGTAAGGGTAAGCACGGAGCGCTTGTCAATTTGCATCCGTACCCGTCGGTCGCGTTTGTAAATCATAGGCTGAGCGAAGCGCCACAAGAACTCCAACTCAATTACGGCCTCCGCGTCAAGATCGTCAAAGCCCTCGGGCCGGTAGACGGGAAACACCCTTACTGCGAGGCCCTCTACCGGAGTTGATGTTTCGGTTGCCACCAGCGACCGAACGAGTGCGCGGGTCGTTTGATCTTTCCCGATGCGAAATGCGGTCCTCGACGGCCCATCCGCCCAAGTTAGAATGATCGGTCTATCACTTCGATTTTGCACGCGAAGAAACGGGCTCTTTGCCGCGCCGCCTTCTATGAGCGGATGAGCAACCAAAAATGCCGAGGGATAGAAGCGGAACCACTTCTCCCAAATAACGAAGATAAAACTGGCCACGCCCGCCAGTGCACCCAATCCCTGAAAGATATCCAGCATTCCAGCCCCCACCACGAACATCGTCGCTGATGGCAGATAATACCTGACTGGCTCCAGTGTAAACTCGCGTCCTGATTGAAGTGCCTTATTTTGTATGCCTATAATTCACCTAAGTAATTCACGTAAAAAGCGTGTTGTTTTGATGTATAAATCCCAATATATTCAAACACATGCGGGAAATACTTTGACATCTTACCGCGTTACATGGAGCCATACATGAACTCAACTCAAGATGCAGATAGTGAGACGCTACTTCGCAGATCGGAAGCAGCCGCCCTGTTGAATGCGGCGGGATATCCCATCGTTGCGACAACACTGGCGACGATGGCGAGCCGAGGCACTGGGCCTCAATTTAAGCGGTTCGGGCGCGTGCCTCTTTATCGGAAGGGAGACCTGATGGAGTGGGCCGAAAAGCGGTCCTCGCCCTACGGCTTCTCCGTGTCCGAATGCGAGACCGCTCGGACGACCGCAGCCTGAACCACGACCGGGGCGCGGCCCCGAAAACCAATGGAGCAAGAACGATGAACAAGAACCAGAAGTATGCCGAGGCGGCGCGGGCAACGCTGACGGACGAAGAAATCCGACGGGCCGGAGAGAACTTCGCCTACGGCGCAAAGCGGTTCCCGGCTGAGCACGCCGAGGCGGTTGCCCTCATCACGGCGAAGGGCCTTGCCGGTCATCGCGAGGTAGCCTCGTACTACGCCAGCCACAAGATGCCGATCTCGGCCCGCGAGCTTTCGGTCATCGAACTGTACAAGGACACGTCCTACGCCGGGGCCTTTGGACAGGGCGTGGCACACGAGGCCCCCTCTACCTCGGGCGGTACGGCGGCAGACTCGATTTTCCGCCCGACCATGAAGCCGGATGGGGCGTAAGATGCGTCGGCGCGGTACTCAAGAACTGATCTTCGGCCTCACCTTTGGCGAGAACTCCGAAGACATCAATCGCCAGCTGGTCTCGCGCATGCGGCGGGACCCTTCGGATGATGAGATCCTCGACGTCATCGCCGCGTTCTACGTTTTGAGCGCGGCGGAGTGGCCCGGCTCGGCCAAGTACTTCCGGCTGTATGTCCAGCTGTTCCCGGAGTTGTGGACGGGGGAACTCAACAGCCTGCCTGCCGTGGAGCGGGCCGTGGGCTCGGTGCAGACGCTTCGGGCGATGGGCTTGCCTGACCCCGCTGGGGTGTGCCGGGTCGCCGTGATGGCCGAGAGGGAATTGGCGCGACGGGATGGGGGTGAGCCATGAACCGTGTGGTCGTGGGCATTCCGACCCGAGACGAGATGGTGACAGACACGGCGTTCTGCCTTGCAGCACTCGCCGCGTATGAGGTGGCAAGGGGAGAAACTTTCGGTTTCATCAATCCCAGAGGAAGTCTGCTTTCCGTCTCCCGCAATCACATTGTCGATGAGGCCATGGCGCAGGACGCCACGCACATTCTCTTTGTGGACTCGGACATGACCTTTCCCAGTGACGGCCTAAAGCGATTACTTGCACACGGAGAGTCGCTTGTCGGAACAAATTACCCAACCCGCCGCCGTCCGGTGAGGCCTACGGCGGTGGGTATGGAAGGCCGACTGATTTACGAGACTGATCAGCAGGGGCTGGAACGGGTGCGGGGCATTGGCTTGGGCTTTTGCCTGATCGAGGTGGACGTGTTCCGGGCGATGTCGAGGCCGTGGTTCTGCGACGGCTGGGATGCCAAACGCGAAAGCTTCACGGGGGAGGACAGCCATTTCTGCCTAACCGTGCCCTATCCCGTTCTCATCGACCATGACCTGAGCCGGGAGATCGGGCACGTCGGGGCGTATGAATTTACACATGCTGACACGGAGGCGCTGCGCGATGGGTGATGTTGTTTCGCTAGAGAGAGTGCGGGCGAGGAAGAGGCCCGCGCCGGTCCCCTCGTTCGACGTGTTGGTTGAGCGGTTCTTTGTTGCGCTTGACCTGCTGGACGAGGTTGAGGGCGGGGCGCTGGCTCGGCAGGCCGTTTACGACGGTGTCGAGATGCTCTTGATGAGAGAGGAAGGAGTGCGGCATGGCCGATGATGCAGGGAAGAACGTGGTCACGCTCGGTCACTGGGAGGCGCTGAAGCGCAAGCAGGGGAAAGAACAGGCGGTGCCGGTGAAGGCCGCTAAGGACCCCAACGAACTCACGCGGATCAAAAACCCGAGCGGGATCGTGGCGAGCCTCGACAATGCGAAACGGGCGATCCAGCGTTTCGGGATCAAGTTCCGCTTCAACCTGTTCCGGCAACGGGTCGAGATCGAGGGGTACGAGGAGGGTCTCGGTGAGACGCTTGATGACATCGAGCTCAAGGTGCGGGACCTCGTGAATGAGGAACTCGGGTTCGACCCCGAGCCGAAATACACCCGAGACGCGATCCGGCTGCTTGCGATGCAGAATGCCTACGATCCGGTGAAGGACTATCTCAATGGGCTGAAATGGGACGGGGTGAAGCGGCTCGACACGTGGCTGCGGGATTACGTCGGGGCGGCGGATGATGGGCTGACGAGGGCGATTGGCCGGGCGGTGCTGGTGGCGGGCGTGCGGCGGGTGCGGAGGCCGGGCTGCAAGTTCGATTTCGTGATGGTGCTGGAGGGGCCGCAGGGCGGGGGCAAGTCAACGCTGTTGAAGGTGCTGGCGGGGGGCGAGGAGTACTTCTCGGACGAGATCCTGGTGGGGGAGGACTACAAGGCGCAACAGGAGCTGCTGCGGGGCAAGTGGATTGTCGAGATCCCCGAGTTGGCGGGCCTCAGCGGTGCCGAGGTGCGGAAGGTGAAGGCCTTTGTCTCGAAGACGCATGATCGGGCTCGCGGGGCCTTTCAGCGGTCGGTCGAGGAGGCCCCGAGACGGTGCATCATGATCGGCACGACGAACGACTCCGAGTACCTGAAGGACCAGACGGGGAACCGGAGGTTCTGGCCGGTCGCGGTGGGGAAGATCGACCTCGCGGGGCTGCGGGAGGTGCGGGACCAACTGTGGGCGGAGGCGGCGGCGGAAGAACCGGAGGCGGCTGATCCGATCACGATCCCGGAGGACCTGTGGGGCGAGGCGGCGAAGCGGCAAGCGGAGAGGGTGGCGGGCGACCTGTGGGACGAACTGCTGGAACCCGAGTTATCGAAGGTCGCGAAGCCGGTCGAGGACGAGTTGCGTATTACGGCGGGGACGGTGTTCGAGAAGGTCCTGAAGATGGAACCGAAGCTCGTACGCCGACATGACACGGTGCGGCTGGCGGATTGCATGCGGCGGCTGGGCTGGACGGGGCCGAAGGCGATGCGGATCGATGGGGCGCTGGTGAAAGGGTATGTGCGGGAGGTTGGTATGGCTGGGGAATGACCGAATGGCCGTGTTACCGTTACCGTAGTTACCGTACGTTTCTCACCGTGTTTCCCAAAGACACCGTTTGAATGATTTCTTAGAAAAGATGGGTAACTACGGTAACTACGGTAACACCATTGAAAAACAAGAGAAATTCCCGTTACCGATCAATCGGCCTTCGCCCCTAGTTACGGTAACAAACCATCATCGGAGACCAACACATGGCTGAGGCCGAAATCATTTCCCCCGCCCTCGGGGCACTCCTGGACATCATGCTCTCCTCTGACATCGCGGAGGCCCGGTGCGTCGAGGCGGCGGGGGCGATCATCGAATACGAGGCCCCGGTGGAGGTCTTCGACATAACCCGGGATTACCTCGTGGGGGTGGCGGAGGACAAGGGACAGGACGTGAAGCTGCGGCTGGAGGTCCTGAAGTTGCTGCGGAAGGTCGAGGCAAAGCGGGTGATGCCGGGGACCGCGACGGCGGTGGACTCGGTGGCGGCGATGGCGCTTGGCAGGAGGCTGGCGATAGCGAAGCGGCGGGTTGAGTTGATGCGGGGTGGGCAGTGGCCAGCGCGGGAGGGGTGGCAGGAAGAAGTAGACCCGGTTCGCGGGATGGTCGTCGAAGGGGAAGGGGCTGCGGTTGCGCTGGAGGCGGCGCGGATTCGGGTCGGGAACTAAGGACGTCATCGTTTTAGATCTACCCAAGGGATAGCGCTTGATGACGCGATACCCCGCCCGATTAAGAACGGATGGAACGTGAGGACTAAAAAGTGACCTTCATGTCAGGAAAGTAGACCGATATCGGTGTGTCTACAATATGATCGGCTTCGAGTGCTCGCCTAACTTGGTTCGCGACTTCTGATCGATATGAGTCAATCCTCGGGGCAAATGAGTAAATATCGCTGGTGTCAATCGCTACCGTGCGCATCTGATTGACATCAAAGGGGATTTTGTCAGAACTGCGAATGATCTGCACGATTGGTAGCTTTACCGAATGCCGGAGAGCCAGTTCATAGAAAACATTGGGGTTGTGAAAGGAGAGATCCGCGATCACCAACCTCGATCGCATTATATACTCAAGTATTTGGCGCGTAATGACGCCCGGTTTGTCTATGGCATCGGCACGTACGACCTTTAATTGAAAAGGCTCGAGTGCCGGTTCGATAATGGTACCTAGGAACAAATCAGAATGTTTTCGGGCTTCGGAATGCTCTTCGCCAATTTGGAGCAATGTAGAAACACGTGCTCTGGTATTGAGCATGATCCGAGGTGACGATGCTGGTTCCAGCATTCGGCAATGCCCTATGCGCCGACAACGTGCCTATTGGGCTGCTAGGAAGTTCGCTGAGTAGCAAATCCTGGGAGATAATTCGCTCCGCACCCGACAAAGTTTTCAGGAGACCCACAAAGCGCAAATTGACAACAAAAGTGTCGACCGCCTCGGCGGCATGGTTGGACTCGATACCAACGTCCCTAGCTGCGTCGATCAGAACCGCGTGAGCCGGAAGTTTATTGCCCACAAATTTGTCGTAGAGTTTTTGAAACGGCTCGATATTGGAAATCGCTAGTTGGGCACTCAAGATAGCGCGCTCTCTGGCGCTGGTCTGCTCATCAACTACTCGCAAACCCTCTGGCGTCAGGTCGATGTTCTCGGCTTGCACGCCTCCGCGGGTGAGACCGTATCGGCTTGAATTTATGATCAACTGTCTCGATCCGCCGCTTTCTGGCGACTTTCCCAACTGGTCGAACAAGGTGAGGCGCTTGACTGGCTGGCCGCTACCAATTCGAAAAACTGCCTTCGCAAATTCCAGCGGTTCTTCGAAAGTCGAAGCCGGAAACGAACGCTGAGATCGTCGACGACGCAACTCCGCTTCGACTATCGGCGATTTCTCAGGCGCATCTCCACTCGCTGTTTTCGAACGCCCTGCCATTGCTCACCCCCAAGGTGGATATCGTTTTGTTGAGCTTTACTGAGAAATTTCAAAATTGGAAGCTGTACCATGGACGTTTTGTTCAACCCAAAGGGGTGCGCAATTGTCGATCCACAGTAATTTTTCTAAACTTGGGTCTCCGGCTCGTAGAGAGTAAGGTAGTGTCCGAGCTTACTTTTCAGGACGAAGTCGCTCAGCTGTTCATAGAACCAGCCTATCGCGTCGTCTCGATGGTTTTTGATATCTCGCAGATCTTCATCGCTAATTTGCTTTCTGTAGCTCGGCCCACCCACCTCCCGATTTCGCTCTTCGCGATTGACCTTCCGGGTTTCAACGCCGATGTAGTCGATCGTTTCCATGATGCTTTTTATCCAACTGACTATTTCATCATCGAATAGAAATTCTGCTTTGTTCGCTATCTCCAGAAGGTGATCTTCGTCTGGTTCCGAGAATAACATACTTGACCAATCCCGCGCACCGAACGAAATCAACGCATTGTAGGTCTCGATACGTTTTTCAAACAACGCGAGTTTGTGGCCTCTTTCTGCAGTTCGTTCGGTTATTGCTACTTGCCTTGTAAGCAGTAGCGTCTGCGCTCCCATCGCGTCGGTCTGGGCCTTTAGGAAAGATGCTTGGTCTTGTGCTGCGTTCGCCTGCTCCTGCATTACCTTGCGGTTCTCTTCGATCTCCAGACGTTGTGCGGCAAGTTCTTGCGACTGGATCATCGTTGCTACAAACAGCCAGAGGAACGCCAGCGGGGCGAAGAAGCCAGCCAGGGCGTCGCCCTTCTCGTTCAATGGCAATTTTGGAAAGTCTCGAATTAAGTCGCTCTCATACTGGTTGAATAGCCCAACCAGCAAGAAATAGAAAAACGTCGCAGCAAAGCCGAACCACAGCCAGCCATTCTTCCTAGCCATATCCTCCCCCTAGGCGTCGATATTTGCGGGGAGGCGCAGGTATGGGATCATGACCTCGTCAATCCTTGCTTCGGAAAGATGGAGATACATCCACTGATCGATCTCTATTGCTGTATCGATGCTCTCATCCAGTCGTGTCACATCTATCGGGCTCAATTCGCCCGTAGCCGATAGTCTAGAGTTCAGGGTATCGCGGTGCCAATTTGCGAGACGAAGCCTGTCGCCCTGCTCCTTGACTTGTGTCAGCCAGTCGTTGACCTCTACGCCGAAGACAAACTGGCCTTCAGCGAACAGTATGCCGAGGCGCGGAAAGTCGTCTCCGGTGAACGTCCCGTTTCGCATCAACTCCCAACTCATCTCTTTTAGCCCGCGATATACCGACAAACGTTTGTCGTGGAGCGCAAATTTGTAGTTCGCGTTCGCAGTTACCTTCGCCAGAGCGCCGCTGCGTTCTCCCAGATATCCTTGGATATAGGTGGACACCAGGACAAGAAGGAACGTTGCAGGTGCGAAAAAGCCGGACAAGAAATCTCCCAGACTATTCAGGCCGGTACTCTCAACCATCGTCTTAACCGGCTGGGTATTTTCATTAGTGGCGAGCCAATGATTTCCCGCCCACGCGAGAACTGAGACGATGACGAAGTACGCTATAGTCGCACCCGCCCCTATTGCAGCCAAGTTGACCATACTTCTTGTCGGCGTGCGCGCCATTTCCGGTTTCCTACTCGGTTGCTTTTGGAAGTCGATCTTGGCAACTTTCGCGGGTTTTTCTATTGGGTAGTTGGAGGAATTAGTTGCTGTCCACGTAAATAATTTGCCGCCTGTGCGCCTCAAGCGATGCCGCCGATCTCACTACGGATTGGGTGGCGACGTTTCATTGAGTTCGGTACCCACCCGTGGAACACTTCTTCTGATCGGACCGGAATGATCGCGTTCTAAGGTAGTGGTGACTTCCTAGTGTAGACCTGAGAGTTGCGGATAACTCTCCTAGGCACTAGCGGGGAAGTAAGCGGACAGCTACATTTACACGCATCAAAACGGGTGCGCAAATGGGGCTACTTGCCGAAATACAGAACGACGCAGTGAACGATACTACGCCGGTTGCGACGCTGTTGCGGAAGGTGCTGGTACTTGCCTCCAATCTCGACAGCGGCGTGCTTGAGGATTGGGTCAAACTGGAGATGAACGGGTATCCCCCGGAAGTTGAGGTTCCCGAGTACCGTCGAATAAAGATGGCTTTCAAAGCCAGCGGTGCGAACATCGCTTATAAGGCTACCGCTATGCCCGTTCCTACGAGACTAGTGGCCGCTGCGACCGGTATCGAAGACATTCATATCTTTCAATGCCGCCAGCCCATCGGCACAATTATTGCGGTCGACATCGATGCCACGAAGCCGATGACCGTAAGCATGAACAATTACAGCCATTTATTGCCCGGCAAGGTAGTCGACGAAAGCTACGACATCCATAGTTTCTGGGGAGAGTTTTCCGCGTCTCAAGTGCTTGGGATCATAGACGCCGTGCGCAACCGGGTCCTAGATTTTGTTTTAACGCTCAAGAAAAAATATCCGAACGCGGGGGAGGTAGACGGAATGACGACCAAAGAGCTAGCCGTGGGCACGGTGCAGCACATCTTCCACACGACTATCAACGGCAACGCCGGTGTGGTCGGAAACGCGAACCACTCGACCGTTAACTTCACGGTGAATCACGGCAATCTCCAGGACCTTCGCAATCAACTCACCACACATGGAGTTGACGCGGCGGATGTTGCGGAGTTGGAAGCGGCGCTGGCGGAGGAGCCGAAGATCGGGGAAGACAAGAAGTTTGGCCCGAAGGTGTCTGGCTGGCTCGGGAAGATGGCAGGCAAAGCAGCGAGCGGGGTCTGGGGCGTTGGCCTCGAAGTCGGGAGCGCGGTCGCGCAGAAGGCATTGTTTGGATACTACGGGCTGAGTTAATCGGCCCGCAAGATCCGAAACACACTCGCCCGCCCGATCCCCAGCCGCGCGGCAATCGCATCGCCCGTCAGCCCCTCCGCCTTCAGCGCTTTCACCTCACCCGCCTTAGCCCTCGCGGTCGGTGCGCGCCCCTTGTACTTCCCCTCGCTCTTCGCCTTCGCAATGCCCTCCCGCTGGCGCTCCAGCATCAAATCCCGCTCGAACGCGGCGATGCCCCCGAGGATGGTCAACATGAGCTTGCCGGTGGGGGTGGCGGTGTTCACGTTCATGGAGAGGATGCGGAGCGTCACGCCCTCGGTTTCGAGGCCCTTGGCGATTGCGAGCAGGTCGGCAGTTGATCGCGCAAGGCGGTCGGGCTTCGTCACAATCAGGGTATCCCTCTCCCGGACGTAATCCAGCATGCGGTCGAGCTCGGGGCGCTTGGTGGCGAGGGCGGAGAGTTCCTCGTGGAATATCTTGGTGCAGCCTGCGGCGCGGAGGTCGCGGAGTTGGGCTTCGAGCCCGGCCTTCTGATCGGTGGTGGAGGTGCGGGCGTATCCGACAAGCTGTGACATGGGGAGGAACTCCGGGGCTCAACGACATTAAGGACACTGTGATACTGTAGGCTCAAAATGTCAATAACCACTCTTGTGATACTGGGAATGCGGGGGTTGGCTGGGGATCACTCGGGCTTGCCCATGTGATACTGGCGGGGAGGTTGGGGCCATATCGTAAACTAAGTTTACCGACCATACCGACCCTCAGGTGGGGAAAGAAAAGCCGAGTGGGGATATGGCTCGCTCACTTGGTGAACGGACCATACCGCCCTCCGATACGTACCTGTGCTTAAGGCACACAACCATACGAGGCTCGGGAAGGGGGGAAGAGGGCCGAGCATGGTATGGCTTGTAAACCACGTTGCACAGCCATACCGGAGCGGCGGGAGCCATACCCACAATTGAATTGTAGGGCCATACCCACCTCGGCCATATCTGTCCAAATTGGACGCAACCATACCAGCCTTGGGCCATATCGTTTAATAAGTAAACGAGCCATACCCACCTCCGAAACGGTAAGCGAAGCGGAGCATGGTATGGCTCGTGGCCCGGAGACACGGACCATATCGGACCTGAGCCGAAGCGGGGCGGGGGAACGGGGCGGCGCGCCACACCGGGCGGCACTTGGGGCATTCAATCGGTCGGATGGTCAATCGCCCGGCCCGCCCATCCGCCCCCGCACATGATCATCCTCGCGGCGCGCAAAGCGTATGGCTCCCCCTCGGCCCCTACCCCCCCCATGCAGTTTCAGGACCGCGCGGGAGGGCTTTCGCCGATACCGGGTACCCCCGACCCCCCAAGACGTCCCTCGCAAATTGTGTGGGATTTTTGGGACTCTTGGCTGTCGTTGGTTGGGCTACTTATCCGCTGCCGCAAGCAATCTCGTTTCCAGTATCGAAAGCTTACTTTCTTGAATTGCCAGTTGCTGTTCAAGTCGATCGATCTTGGCATGGAGCAACCCGATCTCTCGGGCTTGCGCATTGTGGTTCTCGACCTCGACTTCGTTGCCGTAATTGAAGCACGCGACAAGACGCTTTTGTAGGGAGGACAAAGCGCCGTCCACCCCACTGTAGAAGCTCGTCGGTCCATTCAAACAATCTGACCGGTCCATTAAACCCGCGCTGCTGGCTGTGGCCGCAACTAAGAACAGTGCCGTCCCAATCGTTATTGCTTTTCTCATCCTCGCCCCCATCAAGTCGTCCCGTAGACGAATCGTCCTCAAGAAGGACAATGTTCATCTGCGGGCGGATTAGCAATCGGACGGCGGTTCGGGTTGGTGAACCGCCGCCCTTTTCTTTGCCGCTTAGTCCAGTTTCGCCAGCACATGCGCGGCGGTCATGTGGGTGTAGCGGAACAGCATCCGGGCATCCTTGTGGCCGCTGATCAGGCTGACCTCCGGCACCGACAAACCGCGCTCGAAGAACCGACTGATGGCCTCGTGGCGGAGGTCGTGGAAGTTGAGGTCATCGAGGGCGCTGCGCTTCATGATCCGCCTCCACGAGCACTTCACGGCTTCCCGCGATAGGTCGAACACGCGAGCGCCGTCCTCCACCGCCCCGGCCTTCAAGACGCGGAGCAACCGAACGCACTGCCGCGTTAGCGGGATCGTCCGACGTTCGCCGTTCTTGGTGAGGGGGATGAGCCACAGGCGGGCGGCGAGATCGATGTCGTGCCACTTCGCCGCGAGCAATTCCCCCTGTCGCATCGCCGTCTCAAGGGCGACCAAGATCAGGGCCCGCATGTTCTTGACCCGGCACTGCCTCGCCGCCCGATAGAGGCGAGCCCGTTCCCCCTGTCGGATGCGCCGCTCCCGCCTCATTGACGCCCCCGGCTTGGCGATTGCTTTGAGGGGGTTGCTCCTGAGGGGGATTGCCCATTCCCGGGCGGCGATGTCGAAAGCGTGCTGGAGGATGCCGAGTTCGCGCTTGATCGTGCAGGGCTGGACGACTTGGAGCCGGGCGTCCCGGTACTCGGCAAATGCGGCCCCGTCGATCTGGGCGAGGGATCGGTTGCACCAAGGCTGACGGAGCATCGCGTTGACGATGATCGTCTCAATTTCGCGCCCGCGCTTTTTCGGGATGACCTCGTCCCGGTAGCGCTCAAGGATTTTGCCTACTGTGATGCGGGTGAGGGCGCGGGGATCTGCGGGTAGGCCGGTTTGTTCGGCCTCGACCTCGGTGAGCCGTGCCCACGTCTTCGCGTCGTCTAATCGGGTGAATGTTTTGGAGATGGGGGTGCAGCCCTGAATGCGGACCTGGACCTGATACTTGCCGTTACGCTTGCGAATTGTCGCCATTGCAAAACCTCGTGCTGTGACCGTGGTGTGACAGCGATGAATTGCGATGGTTTTTTCTGGCGACCGCCGCTCCGATAAGTCTTTGACTTAAAGGAGGATTTCGGATGGTGGGCGTGACAGGGATTGAACCTGTGACCCCTACGATGTCAACGTAGTGCTCTCCCGCTGAGCTACACGCCCATCCGATGGCGGCGCATAGACCACAAACCCTTTTTGCCGTCAATAGGCTTTTTTCGGATTTGTGACACGCGCCGCGCGAACCCTTATGCGGCAAGCATTTTGTTCACTTCGTCGACCAGGTCGCGCAGGTGGAAAGGCTTGGAAAGGACCTTCGCATCCTTCGGCGCCTTCGAATCAGGGTTCAGAGCCACAGCCGCGAAACCGGTGATGAACATGACCTTGAGGTCCGGATCGAGTTCGGTCGCGCGGCGTGCGAGCTCGATACCGTCCATTTCGGGCATGACGATATCGGTCAGCAAAAGAGAGAAGGGTTCTTCGCGAAGCCGGTCGTAGGCGCTGGCGCCGTTGTCATAGGACAGCACCTTGTAGCCGGCCTTTTCGAGCGCCTTCACGAGGAAGCGGCGCATGTCGTTGTCGTCTTCTGCAAGAAGTATCTTCTGAGTCATTATCCAGACCGCTGATCAGTGGGAATTTACGCGTGAGGCTTGAGCCATTTACACTAGAGTTCGGCCAGTAAACAACCGGTGAACTGCCTGCGTGAACCGTCATCCCCATGAGATAGTATGGACTTGGAGCCCGGCAACTGGCAACATGGGCAAAGCGGCGGCCTCCTGGCATGGTTAAGAGGGAAAAAGGTGCACGAAATCCCCGAATACGAGCTTTTTGAGATCCGGGAGCCTGTGTCGCATGCAATTCCCTTCGTTTATAACTCCCCCCACAGCGGTCGCGTCTATCCACCGGAGTTTATCGCGCAATCGCGGCTCCAGGGCATTTCGATCCGCCGCTCGGAAGATCACTACGTGGACGAGTTGTTTGCCGAGGCAAGCGCGCTCGGTGCGCCGTTGCTCGTTGCCAATTTTCCGCGGGCCTACCTCGATGTGAACCGCGAGCCCTACGAGCTCGATCCGCGGATGTTCGACGGGTTGTTGCCGCCCTATGCGAACGTCAACTCGTTGAGGGTTGCGGGCGGTCTCGGCACGATCCCGCGCATCGTCGCAGAAAACATGGAAATCTACGGCAGGCGCCTGTCGGTGCAGGAAGGCCTCGACCGCATCGAGGCCGTCTACAAGCCCTATCATGCTGCGCTGCGCCGGCTTATTGCCCGCACGCATGTCCAGTTCGGGTTCGGCGTGCTGATCGACTGCCACTCGATGCCCGGAAATGTCCGCGTTGCCGGCGCCAACACGCGGCCGGATTTCATCATCGGCGATCGCTACGGCACCAGCGCATCGGCCGAACTGTCACGAACGGCGGTCGGTATATTCGAGGAAATGGGCTTTGCGGCGATCCGCAACAAGCCCTATGCCGGTGGCTTCATCACGGAGCATTATGGCCGGCCATCGCGTGGCCTGCACGCGCTGCAGATCGAGGTGAACCGTTCGATCTACGTAGACGAGATCACGCTGGAGAAACGTCCCGACTTTGCGCTCGTTGCGGCGGCGATCACGTCGTTCATGCGGCAGATGGCCGACTATGTGGCCAAGTTCGCCAGCGATACGGCGCTCGCCGCAGAATAACGGTCCCTGCGATCAAAAAACCAACCATCAAAAAAAGACCGCCTTGCGGCGGTCCAAGTCTAGGGAGGAAACACCCAAGGAGGGTATTTACAGTCAGAGACTGTATGAAGACACTACTGCTGCGATGCACAATTGTCAAGCATTATATTGCGGTGCAAAAATATTGGGCAGCCGGCTAAAAGCTGCCGCTTGCGTTTGCAACCGAGCGCATTTCCGCTAAGAAAAACGCCATTGCCCGCCACCGGATGGATTGCACCATGTTTCCTGACCGCTCGTTCTTCAATCGCCTCGCAGAAGCCGCAAGAGCAGAAACGCTGCCGCGCTTTCGCTCGGGCCTGGATATCGTGAACAAGCTGTCGGGCGGTTTCGACCCGGTAACCGAAGGGGACCGGGCCGCGGAGCTGGCCATCCGCGCTCTGATCGAAGAGCATTTTCCCGGGCACGGTATTCTCGGCGAGGAGCATGGCAATATCGGCCTCGACCGCGAATATGTATGGGTGATCGATCCGATCGACGGCACGCGGGCCTTCATCTCAGGCGTTCCCGTCTGGGGGACGCTGATCGGCCTGCAGCGGAACGGCCGCGCGATTATGGGGATGATCGAGCAGCCGTTTACAGGCGAGAGATATTTCGCCGACGAGAGCGGTTCGTACTACACCGGGCCCGAAGGCGAGCGGCAGCTCAAGGTGCGGGACTGCGGACAGCTTTCCGACGCCATTCTCTTCACGACGTCGCCACATCTTTTCGTGGGAGACGAGATGGAAAAGTATCGCGAGATCGAAAGCCAGGTGCGGCTTTTCCGCTATGGCACGGACTGCTATGCGTACGCGCTGCTGGCGGCGGGCCATGTCGACCTGGTGATCGAGAACAGCCTGAAGCCCTACGATGTAGGCGGTATCATCCCCGTCATCGAGAAGGCCGGCGGCATCATCACCACCTGGGACGGTGGGCGACCGGAAAACGGCGGCTCGATCATCGCCGCCGGAAGCCGTGCGGTCTACGACCAGGCGGTCGCCGTTCTTCGGCGGTAGGCCGGAGGGTTGTGCGGGAAGCCCGGTTTCCGCAATGGCCATCAAAGCGCACGGCGGGTGATGGTCCAACTTCTCGTCAGCTATCTGGAACAACTCCAGCCACCGGCCGGGCCGATCCTGTCGTCGCCGCTTCCGGGCATGCATATTGCCAGGGAGCGCCTTGAACCGGACGACTACCTTTCGCTCTACCGATCCGTCGGCGATCCGCTGCACTGGGACGACCGCCTTCGACAGCCGAAAGTGGAGCTTGGCGCATTTCTGCTCCGGCCTTCGACCGCCCTCTACATTTTGCGCGACGAAGTGCAGCCCATAGGGCTTTGCGAGTTCGAAGGCGTCGGCAGACAGGATGTCGAGCTGAAGCACTTCGGTTTGACTCCCGACTCACAGGGCAAACGTCTCGGCCCCTATCTTCTGGATTGGGCCCTGCGGGCAATATGGGCGCGCCAACCGCGCCGCGTCTGGCTCCACACCGACACGAATGACCATCCGAAAGCGAAGGCGACCTACGAACGAATCGGGTTCAGGATTTTTGCGGAGCGGATCGAGGAGTTTGCTGATTGAGCTTGGCGCAGTTCTCCTCTCGTTCGCTAGCACCGGCATGCCGCGTTGCAGAAGGCAGTTCGGCTTAGTCACATTACTCTCTCAAAGATTGAAAGTCTTAGCGTATAGATCCGCAATGATTGTTTGTTTCAACGATTTGCGGACATTCTTGCTCGCAAAAGAAGAGCGTTAACAGACATGTAACGTTTCGCTGCAAATCCTGCATAGGAGACTCAGCAAAGACACGCGGCGGATTATCGGCATCCCGCATTTTACGTAAAAGGCATCTCGAAATGCATATTTTACCTTTCACCGCCGGGGCTGATGCCAAGGCAGTTCTGGATGCCGTCAACCGCTCCCAGGCAGTCATCGAATTCGATCTCACGGGCAAGATTCTCTCGGCCAACCAGAATTTCTGCAGCGCCATGGGCTATAACCTTGGCGAGATCGTCGGCCGGCATCACCGCATGTTCGTCGATCCCGCCGAAGCGCGGAGCGAAGACTACCGCGCGTTCTGGGCGCGGCTGGCAGAAGGCAAATTCGATCGCAGGCAGTACAAGCGCATCGGCAAGGCCGGACGCGAGGTCTGGATCGAGGCATCCTACAATCCCGTGTTCAAGGGTTCGACACCGTACAAGGTCGTCAAGTTCGCGACCGATATCACCGAGAGCAAGCTCAAGAGCGCCGAAGATGCGGGAAAGCTCGACGCGCTGTCGCGTGCGCAAGCGACGATAGAATTCACCCCGGACGGCCACATTCTCACCGCCAACGCGAATTTCCTCGAGACGCTCGGCTATACGATCGAGGAGATCCGCGGCAAGCATCACTCGATGTTCTGCGATCGCGATTACGTGGACAGTACGGACTACACGGCGTTCTGGCGCAACCTCGGCGAAGGTCGTTTTGCAGCGGACGAGTTCATGCGTATCGGCAAGGGCGGACGGAAGGTCTTCATCCAGGC
This sequence comes from Rhizobium sp. Root1203, assembly GCF_001424945.1. GTDB lineage: Bacteria > Pseudomonadota > Alphaproteobacteria > Rhizobiales > Rhizobiaceae > Rhizobium. The sequence goes on along the minus strand of NZ_LMCW01000045.1, from coordinate 54,732 downwards.
GTCCTACAACCCGATCGTCGACATGAACGGCAAGGTCTTCAAGGTCGTCAAGTTCGCAAGCGACGTGACCGAGCGCGTGCGTGCGGTGAACGAACTCGCGCAGGGCCTGCAGGCAATGGCCGAGGGTGACCTGGAGCAGGCGATCGATCAGCCGTTCATTGCAACGCTCGACAACCTGCGGACCGACTACAATGCATCGGCAGCCCGATTGCGCGCTGCGATGCAGGCCATTTCCAGGAACGCGACGCTGATCGCTTCAGGGACGCGGGACATTCGTATCGCTTCCGACGACCTGGCCAAGCGTTCGGAAACGCAGGCTGCTTCGGTCGAGGAAACTGCGTCTGCTGTCCTGGAGATCTCGACGACCGTGTCCGATTCAGCGCGACGCGCATCCGATGCGGGCCGCCTGGTTGCCGACACGTCGCGCAGCGCGCAGGAGTCGGCTGGCGTCGTTCGGCAAACGGTCGAGGCGATGTCCAAGATCGAGCAATCGTCCAGGCAAATTGCGGGCATCGTCGGGGTGATCGACGACATTGCTTTCCAGACCAACCTGCTGGCGCTCAATGCCGGCGTCGAAGCGGCGCGGGCAGGCGAGGCGGGCAAAGGTTTTGCGGTCGTCGCCCATGAGGTCCGGGAACTGGCGCAGCGCTCTGCCGGCGCGGCAAAGGAGATCAAGGCGCTGATCCGTGACTCCGAGAGTTCCGTGCGCGACGGCGTGGCGCTGGTGGGCAAGACGGGGTCAGCGCTCGAAGCGATCGCGGCGCAGGTGCTGCAGGTCCACGACAACGTCACCGGGATCGTGGAGGCTGCCAAGGAGCAGTCTTCCAGCCTTAACCAGATCAACGGCGCGGTGATGTCGATGGATCAGGATACGCAGCGCAACGCCGCGATGGTCGAGCAAACCGCCGCCGCCAGCCGACGACTTGCCTTGGAGGCGGAAGCGCTTTTCGAGCTTGTCGGGCAATTCAAGGTTGGCGGGGTCAAAGTTGGTGAGGTCGAGAACGACCGCGGTGCGGTTGGCCTGGCGAAGGTCGCCTGACGGTATCAGCCTTTGACATGCGCCCGCAGGCGCAGGTTTCCGGCTATCCTCCTGCCAGGTCGAAGCCCGCTCTCATCCCGGCGCTATCGAGCGCCGGACGAGGCAAGGGTACCGCCACGGTCGCCGGCAGCTCGAAGCCGGTGTCCATGACTGCATCGGGCAGGGGCATCGGGGTGGGAATGGGGACGGCGGCCGGAATGAGCAGCTCGAACTGCGCCGACGAGGCGCTGTGGGCCGGCAGGTAGTTCATCGCGACTTCGTAGGCGGGCAGCGGCGACGGTGTTTGAAGCGCTCCGTCCGCTCCGCGCTTCTCGTAGAATGCGTTGCCACCCGCCACGGCAACATAGTGCATGTTGTCATAGGGAAACTTCAGGCCGTCGGTGTGGAAGAACATCGCTTCCTTGACTTCGGGGTTGCGTTCCCCGTGCAGAATGGCGTCGGCGGCGAGGTCGAGATCGGATTGCGCCTCCTCCTTCACCTCTCGTGTCATCACACCCGGCGCAAATTGCCGTTCCTGCGCGACGACACCGCAAATCGAGTCGGGATAGGCTCCGGAGGTCAGCCTGTTCATGATGACCGTTCCGACGGCCATGTAGCCATCGTGGCTTGAACGCTCGGACTCGAAATACATGGCGCGCTTCAGACAAGAGCGGTCTTCGGAGGTATAATTGTAGGTAACCTTTGCCGGTTCAATCCGCTTCGTGGAATGCGTGGCCGAGGCAGGCGTTGACTTGGGCGCAGTTGTGCAGCCCGCAGTCGCCAAGCCGACGAATAGGATCCCTGAAAGGGATCTTCCCAAGACGTTTCGCGCCCTCAACGCCAGGTGCCTCCTATGTGATTAGTGCAGCCCTTATCGATCAGTGGCGACGTTTTACATGAGATTCCCGAGAAATTCAAACGCATAGCGTTCAAAAACCGCGCGCTACGCCGGCGATGGCCCCTGAAGCCCTCGTGCGAGGGCAGTAGCACGCTTCGGGCAGGCCCGAAGCGTGCGTTCAGGTGCCGAAGCCTTCGACCGCCTCGGCTGCTTCCGCATCGCTGCCGGGGATGAAGGCATGGAAGGCGGCAAGCGCCGCCTTGCGATAGACGTCGCGCTCCTGCAGCACTTCATGGCGGGCGCCGTTGATCGGCACCAGCTGGCCGGCACGGAAGTAGCGCGACAGTCGCTCCTGAGCGATATACGGCACGATCGTGTCGCGCGTCGGGGCGATGACAACAGTCGGAATGGTGATCGAGAACAGGTGGTTGGGCGAGGTGACGCGGTCGATCGTAATGAAGGATTCGAGCAGCCAGCGCGCTGTCGGCAGGCCGAGCAACAGATCGGGGTAAGCGGCGGAAATCGCCTGGTTGCGTTCGAAGCGAACTTCATCGGAGGTCAGCGGATTGTCCGTGAACGGCATGTCCCTGAGCTTGCGGGCAAGTGGAAACGAGCCGAGCCCGAGTGAACAGGCAATGGTCGCCAGGCGCCTGATCGTACCTGAAGATGCCGCCTGGCCTGAAAGGCCGATGAACGGTGCCGTCAATACCATGCGTTCGATGCGGCTCGAAAGATACGGTGCTGCCGACAGCGCAATGAGCGCACCGGTGGAATGCGCAAGGATGTAGAACGGCAGGCGGGTATCGGGCAGGACGATCTTTTCGAGGAAGGTGTCGAGGTCGTGCTCGTAATCGACGAATCGCCGAACATGACCATAGTGGCGCGTCTTGAGAAGACGAGCCGAATTGCCCTGACCGCGCAGATCGAACGTCGCGACCCAGAGACCCTTGTCCGTCAGATCGCGGATCGTTTCGTAGTACTTCTCGATATATTCGTTGCGCCCATGCAGCAGGACGACGGTGCCCTTGGCGACCGAAGCGCTCGACCGAAAAACCGCATAACGCAGCTGCAGTCCGTCATGCGTCTCGAAGAAGCCTTCCGTCCGGTTTTCCGGAATAGGATTGCCCGGTGTCGAAAAAAGGACCTGGTCCATGGCAGCTCGATCGCGTCCTTCGTGCATGTTCGGATAGCCAGTAAAGCGGATAGGCGATTGCAGTGTCAAATCAAGAAAAAAGCAGCGTTCTGACATGGAAGAAAAAGAAGCCGGCATGCGAAACCCGAGGTTGCGCGATGCCGGCCGGAGGTCGGGCTGAAGACGAAGGGACGATACACTTCAGCCATCGGGCCAGTGCGATCCGATGACCACATTGATATCCGAACGCTCCTGAACGCATGCCGAACCGAGCGTTCATATGCGGTTCACGCCACGTGGTGTGCGTTCCAGGGGCGGGTGCTTCGAAGGGGTCTTGAACTCCGCAAGACGCGTCACCATCTCATTTCTGCGGACGCCAAACGGGTCCGCGGAACCGTTCCGGAGCTGCCTGAGCAGGGGCTTGCGGGGCAAATTATCGCAACACGTCGCTTCCCATGGAGGACATCATGCGTCACGTAGACTTCTCTCCCCTTTATCGTTCCACGGTCGGTTTCGACCGCCTCTTCACCATGCTCGACAGCCTCGGTCAGCCGGACCAGGGGCAGACGTATCCGCCCTACAACATCGAGCGCACCGGTGAGAACACCTATCGCATCACCATGGCCGTCGCCGGTTTCGACGAGACCGAAATCTCGATCGAGGCGCAGGCCCACGCTCTCACCGTCAAGGGTGAAAAGGGCGACGATCATGCGGAAGGCAGCGAATATCTCTATCGCGGCATTGCCAAGCGCACCTTCGAGCGGCGCTTCCAGCTTGCCGACCATGTCGAGGTGACCGCTGCGTCCCTGAAGAACGGACTGCTTCACATCGACCTTCTGCGCAGCATTCCCGAAGCCATGAAGCCGCGCAAGATCGCGATCGCCGCAGAGCCGGTGAGCGCGCCGAAGGCGATCGAGGCTCAGGTCACCAACTAACCTATCCCTCCCAGGATGAGGCAAGGCGGGCGGCGCTCCACGGGGGCGCCGCCTTTATTCTGTGCGCTGCTCGGCCGGGGCCGATCAGGCCGGGCTGGCCGCTTCTTCGATTTCCGCCTCGGTGGCCTGCCGGCGGGCGGCGGCTGCATATTTCTGGGCGATGACGGCGCAAACCATCAACTGGATCTGATGGAAAAGCATCAGCGGCAGGACGATCGCGCCGATCGACTGGCCAGCAAAGATGACATTGGCCATCGGCACGCCGCTTGCGAGGCTCTTCTTCGAGCCGCAAAAGGTGATGGTGATCTCATCTGCCTTGTTGAAGCCGAGCCAACGGCTGCCGTACATGGTGGCGCAGAGAACGATGGCGAGAAGCAGCATATCGGCGACGATGACGACCGCGATATCGGCGAGCGAGAAGGTGTGCCACAGCCCCTCGACGACGGCCTTGCTGAAAGCGAGATAGACGACCATCAGGATCGATCCGCGGTCGACCGGCATCAACAGCTTCTTCCTGGTGCGGATCCAACTGCCGATCCAGGGCTGCAGGACCTGGCCGACGATGAACGGCAGGAGCAGCTGGATACAGATCTGCAGAAACGCATCCCAGGAAAATCCGCCGTGGCCGCCGACCGAAAACAGCAGTCCGACAAGCAGCGGTGTCAGGAACATGCCGAAGATATTGGAGGCCGAGGCCGAGCAGATGGCCGCCGGCACGTTGCCTCCGGCCATCGAGGTGAAGGCGATCGAGGACTGCACCGTCGAGGGCAGGACGCAGAGAAAGAGAATGCCGAGATAGAGCGGGTGCGGCAGGATCGTCTCCGGCAGGAAGCCGAGGCCCATGCCGAGCAGCGGGAAGACGCCGAAGGTCGTGAGCAGGATCACCAGGTGCAGACGCCAGTGCAGCAGGCCCGCAATCACCACATCGCGCGAGAGACGCGCGCCGTGCAGGAAGAAGAGCAATGCGATTGCGCAATCCGTCGCGATGCCGAAGTAGCCCGCAAAGGTGCCGCTGGCCGGCAGCAGCGACGCGAGGATGACCGTGCCGACGAGCAGGATGGTGAAGGTATCGGGCAGAAAACGGCGCATTTGCTTTACTCGGGTCGGGATGGATCAATCCTGTTTCTTCCATTACAATACAGGATGCAAGGAATAACAGTTATCACGAAATGAGATGACGATGCTCGACCTGACCCAATTGCGCAGTTTCGTCGCCGTCGAGCAGATGGGGAGCTTCACGCTGGCCGCCGAAAGACTGGGTCTCGGCCAGTCGACCGTCAGCCAGCACATCCAGCGCCTGGAGGCGGCGATCGGTCGCCGTCTGCTCGCGCGCGACACCCACAAGGTCGTGCTGACCACGGATGGCGAGGCGCTGCTGTCGCACGCCCGCGCGATGTTGTCGATCGAAGGGCAGGTGCAGTCGCTCTTCAGGGGGCACAGCCTGCGCGGCAATCTGCGGCTCGGCGTCTCCGAGGATTTCGTGACCAGCCAGCTTCCGGCCGTGCTCGAGGATTTCGTCCGGTCGCATCCGTCCGTCGATCTCGAACTGACGGTGGCCCTGTCAGGCACGCTCTATGAGATGCAGGACAGCGGCGAGATCGATCTGGTGCTCGCCAAGCGGCGTTTGGGAGATGCGCGTGGACGGCTTGTCTATCGCGAGCCGCTGGTCTGGCTGGCGCGCGATCCGGACCACATCCTGAGTGGCGGACCGTTGCCGCTGATTGCCTTTCCGCCGCCGAGCGTGACGCGCAGCATCGCGCTCGAAGCGCTGGGGCGCCATCAGATTGCATGGCGGATCGTCTGCACCTGCGGGAGCCTCAGCGGTCTGACCGCAGCCGCCCGCGCCGGCATGGGCGTGCTGGTGCAGCCGCGCAGCATGGCGCCCTCGGGATTGAGGGAGATCGGCAAGGGGAAGCTGCCGGTACTGGAGGATGTCGAATTCGTGCTGGTGCCGCGCAAAGGGGCGGATCAAGCGCTGGTTTCGGCACTATCCGAGGATATTCTGGCGAAGGTCAGGAGCCTCCGCTCGAATTGAGAGCCAGCCGCCCATCACGTTCGAACAGCGTGCGGTTAACGCTTTTCGCGGCATTTTAAGCATCTCTCAACCCTGAAACTTAGGTATCTGGTCAGGTTCAGGGCCTAGCTTGCCCATGCCGTCTGGTCGACGTTCGGGGCAACAAGGAGAACGGACCGATGATTTACGGAGCACTCTTCATATCCGGGCTGGTTGCCTGTGTGATGCTCATCGCAGTGGCCGCTCACGACGCGAAAACGACGGACAACGGTGCACCGCCGTCCGCCGTCATCGTGCATCAGAACTAGCTCTGGGCCGCAAGGCAGTCCAGGAACCGGTCCACATCCGCCTCGGTCGTGGCAAAGCTCGTCACGAGGCGGATCAGGGCTTCATCGGCGCCCACCAGTTCGGGCGTTTCGGACGGCACCGGCCATTCGTAAAACTTCGCGCCCCTGTCGTCAGCAATGTTGGCCGCCGTCTTCTTGACGATGGCGAAGACTTCGTTTGCCGTGGTTGCCCACGCCAAGCGCGCGGTGTTGCTCGCTTCGATGCCGGCCCGCAACCGGTCTGCCGTGGCGTTGGCGTGGCTGGCCAGATCGAGCCAGAGATTGTCTTCGAAATAACCGTCAAACTGTGCCGCGATGAAGCGCGACTTCGAGAAGAGCTGCGCCGCGCGCTTGCGGATGAAAGGCATCTCTCTCGCCTGATCCGGATTGAAGAAGACAATCGCCTCGGCACACCAGCAGCCGTTCTTCGTGCCTCCAAAGGAGAGAATGTCGATGCCGCGCTTCCACGTCATCTCGGCGGGCGTGGCGTCCAGCGCCACGAGGGCATTTGCAAAGCGTGCGCCGTCCATGTGCAGCGGCAGGTTTCTCCTGCCGGCAATTGCGGCGATCGCGTCGATTTCGGCCAGGGAATAGACGGTGCCGACCTCGGTTGCCTGTGTGATCGTGACGGCCGTCGCGCGACCATGCTGCACGGCGTCTTCCGGAAAGGCAGCGATCCGTTTCGCAAGCCTCGAGGGGTCGATCTTGCCGGTTTCTCCGGGAACGGGCATGAGGCGCGCACCGCTGAAGAAATCGGGCGCGCCGCCTTCGTCTTCGATCACGTGCGCGCCTGCATGGCAGAAGGTGATGCCGCCCGGACGCTGGACGCTGGCGAGACCGAGCGAATTGGCGGCCGTGCCGGTGCCGACGAAGAAGACCGCGACGTCGCGTTCGAAGACTTCGGCGAAGCGGGCCTCGACGCGGCGATCGAGATCGCTGGCTCCGTAGGCAGCCGCAAAACCTGTGGATTCCTTGAGCAGGCGTTCGGCAATGGCAGGATGGGCGCCAGCCCAGTTATCGGATGCAAAGAACATGGAAAAACCGTGTGGAAATGTGTGTGGAAATGGTGTGCGTGCGGGACACTAAGCCAAAGTTTCACCCGATCAAGCGTCTGCGTTCGAACCCATCACGGAAATTGAATTCCGCAATCAATATACAAAATGATACGCGACTGCGTAATTAAATTTCGCGGTTTCGGTCGGTTTGGCAATCTTCCGTCGTTAATTGACGATTTTTTAATCCGTCGCTCTTGCGAAAGTTCGGTCTTTCTGGCATAGAACCATTGAATTAGGACAGGGTTGCTGTCCTATTTTGGCCGCTATGGCCGAAGAGGCGCCAAAAAACCTTACACTCGTTGGGTTTCACGCTATAGTTCACCGAGCGCGGGCGAAAGCTCCCGCAGGGAACGCATGGCAGGCGCGGAGCGCAACGGTTGCTTTCCCCGGAAAGCCTGCCGCCGGCGACCGGATCTTCGACAATGCAACAGCGCTGTCACGCGCCGAACCTAACATAGGGGGCGGTGTGCGACGAAGAGCCGCCCGCGGTCGCGGGCTCAGACAGGAGGAAAAAGATGACGAAGAACACGCCATCCACGGGTATCGACCAGTTCGCAGCAGCAGATGCGCGCGCGACGGCCAATGCACGTAAATTCGCCTCCGGTCTGCCGCGAAAACAAGGCCTCTATGATCCGCGCAATGAACACGACGCCTGCGGCGTTGGCTTTGTCGCGCATATGAAGGGTCAGAAGTCTCACCAGATCGTCAAGGACGGCCTGTTCATTCTCGAAAACCTGACGCATCGCGGCGCCGTCGGCGCCGATCCGCTGATGGGTGACGGCGCGGGCATTCTCGTGCAGATTCCCGACCGCTTCTTCCGCGAGGAAATGGCCAAGCAGGGCATTACCCTGCCGAAGGCCGGCGAGTACGGCATGGGCCATATCTTCATGCCGCGCGACGAGAAGCAGATCGAGCACTTCAAGAAGGTGATCAAGGACGTCATCACCGAGGAAGGCCAGGTCTTTATCGGCTTCCGCGATGTGCCCGTTGACAATTCCTCGCTTTCCAAGGCGCCCGACATCGCCGCCACCGAGCCGCACCACGTGCAGGTCTTCATCGGTGCAGGCGAAGATGCCGCGACGAACGACGAGTTCGAACGCCGCCTGTTCACGCTGCGCAAGGTGATCTCAAACCGCATCTACGACGAGTTCGATGGTGAGGAGAGCAACTTCTATCCGGTCTCGCTGTCGTCGGCGACCGTCGTCTACAAGGGGATGTTCCTCGCCTACCAGGTCGGAGCCTATTACAAGGACCTGTCTGACCCGCGTTTCGAAAGCGCGGTCGCCCTCGTGCACCAGCGCTTCTCCACCAACACCTTCCCGTCGTGGAAGCTTGCCCATCCGTATCGCATGGTCGCCCACAACGGCGAAATCAACACGCTGCGTTCGAACGTCAACTGGATGGCGGCACGCCAGGCTTCGGTGTCCTCGCCGCTGTTCGGCGACGATATCTCCAAGCTCTGGCCGATCTCCTACGAAGGCCAGTCGGACACGGCCTGTTTCGATAACGCGCTCGAATTCCTCGTGCGCGGCGGCTACTCCATGGCGCATGCCGTGATGATGCTGATCCCGGAAGCCTGGGCCGGCAACCAGTCGATGACCGCCGAGCGCAAGGCGTTCTACGAATATCATGCCGCTCTGATGGAGCCGTGGGACGGGCCGGCGGCTGTTGCCTTTACCGACGGCAAGCAGATCGGCGCGACGCTCGACCGCAACGGCCTGCGTCCGGCCCGCTATCTCGTCACCAACGACGACCGTGTGATCCTCGCGTCGGAAGCCGGCACGCTGCCGGTTCCCGAAGAGAGCATCGTTCAGAAGTGGCGCCTGCAGCCGGGCAAGATGCTGCTGATCGATATGGAAAAGGGCCGCATCGTTTCCGACGAGGAAGTGAAGTCCGAGCTCGCGACCAAGCACCCCTATCGCAACTGGCTGAACCGCACGCAGTTGATCCTCGAAGACCTGAAGCCTGTCGAGCCCCGCGCGCTTCGCCGCGACGTGTCGCTGCTGAACCGCCAGCAGGCATTCGGCTACACCACCGAGGACACCAAAATCCTGATGTCGCCGATGGCGACGACCGGTCAGGAAGCGATCGGCTCGATGGGCACGGATACGCCGATCTCGGCGATGTCCGAGAAGTCGAAGCTGCTCTACACCTATTTCAAACAGAACTTCGCGCAGGTCACCAACCCGCCGATCGACCCCATCCGCGAAGAGCTGGTCATGAGCCTGGTGTCCTTCATCGGACCACGGCCGAACATCCTCGACCACGAAGGTGCTGCAAACGCAAAGCGCCTGGAAGTGCGCCAGCCGATCCTGACCAATGGCGATCTCGAGAAGATCCGCTCCATCGGCCATACGGAAGATCGTTTCGACACCAAGACGCTCGATTTCACCTATGATGTCGAGCGTGGCGCCGGAGGCATGCCCGAAATGCTCGACCGCCTCTGCGAGCGGGCGGAAGCGGCCGTCAAGGGCGGCTACAACATCATCGTGCTTTCCGACCGCCAGGTCGGGCCGGACCGCATCGCGATCCCGGCGCTGCTGGCGACGGCTGCCGTGCACCATCACCTGATCCGCAAGGGGCTCCGCACCTCGGTCGGGCTGGTCGTCGAAACCGGCGAGCCGCGCGAAGTGCATCATTTCTGCCTGCTCGCAGGCTATGGCGCCGAAGCGATCAACCCCTACCTTGCCTTCGACACGCTGCTCGACATGCATGCCAAGGGCGAATTCCCCAAGGAAGTGGACGCCACCGAAGTCGTCTACCGCTACATCAAGGCGGTCGGAAAGGGCATCCTCAAGGTCATGTCGAAGATGGGCATCTCGACCTACCAGTCCTATTGCGGCGGCCAGATCTTCGACGCAATCGGCCTGCAGCAGACGCTGGTCGACAAGTACTTCTTCGGCACCGCGACGATGATCGAAGGTGTCGGCCTCGAAGCGATCGCCGAGGAAACCGTAGCCCGCCACACGTCGGCCTTCGGCAAGGATCCGCTGCTCGCCACGACGCTCGATATCGGCGGTGAATATGCATACCGCATGCGCGGCGAAAGCCACGCCTGGACGCCGGATGCGGTCGCGACGCTCCAGCATGCCGTTCGCGGCAATGCCGAGGATCGCTACCGCGAGTTTGCCGAGATGGTGAATACGTCGGCGCTGCGCATGAACACGATCCGCGGCCTGTTCAACGTCAAGAGCGCCGAACAGCTGGGCCGCACACCGGTCTCGGTCGACGACGTCGAGCCGGCGATCGATATCGTCAAGCGCTTCTCGACCGGCGCCATGTCGTTCGGCTCGATCAGCCGCGAGGCGCACACGACGCTTGCGATCGCCATGAACCAGATCGGCGGCAAGTCCAACACCGGTGAGGGCGGCGAGGAATCCGACCGCTACATGCCGCTTTCGGACGGCTCATCGAACCCGGAACGCTCGGCGATCAAGCAGATCGCGTCGGGACGCTTCGGCGTGACGACCGAGTATCTCGTCAACGCCGACATGCTGCAGATCAAGGTCGCGCAGGGCGCAAAGCCCGGCGAAGGCGGTCAGCTGCCCGGCCACAAGGTCGATGCGACCGTCGCCAAGACCCGTCACTCAACGCCGGGCGTCGGCCTGATTTCGCCGCCGCCACATCACGACATCTACTCGATCGAGGATCTGGCACAGCTGATCTACGACCTGAAGAACGTCAACCCGGCGGCGGATGTCTCGGTGAAGCTCGTCTCGGAAGTCGGCGTCGGCACGGTTGCCGCCGGCGTCGCCAAGGCGCGCGCCGACCACATCACCGTCTCCGGCTTCGACGGCGGTACCGGCGCATCGCCGCTTACCTCGCTGAAGCATGCCGGCAGCCCGTGGGAAATCGGCCTTGCGGAAACCCAGCAGACACTGGTGCTGAACGGGCTTCGCTCGCGCGTCGCCCTGCAGGTCGACGGCGGCCTGAAGACCGGCCGCGACGTCATCATCGGTGCCCTTCTCGGTGCCGACGAGTTCGGCTTTGCGACCGCGCCGCTGATTGCCGCCGGCTGCATCATGATGCGCAAGTGCCATCTCAACACCTGTCCGGTAGGGGTTGCGACGCAGGACCCGGTTCTGCGCAAGCGCTTCAAGGGCACGCCGGAGCACGTCGTCAACTACTTCTTCTTCGTCGCCAACGAAGTGCGCGAAATCCTGGCCTCCCTCGGCTTCACCAAGCTCGATGACATCATCGGCGCTTCCGAGCTCCTGGAGAAGGACGAGATGCTCTCGCACTGGAAGGCCAAGGGGCTCGACTTCAGCCGGATCTTCCACAAGGTCGATGCCGACAAGGAAGAGACCTACTGGACGATGCGGCAGAAGCACCCGATCGACGACATCCTCGACCGCAAGCTGATCGAGCAGGCGCAGCCCGCACTGACATCGAAGACACCTGTCGCCTTCGAAGTCGATATCAAGAACGTCGACCGTTCGGCTGGCGCGATGCTGTCCGGCGAAGTGGCCAAGCGGTACAATCATCGCGGCCTGAAGGAGGACACGATCAGCGTGACGCTCAGGGGCACGGCGGGCCAGTCGTTCGGCGCGTTCCTGGCACGCGGCATCACCTTCAACCTGATCGGCGACGGCAACGACTATGTCGGCAAGGGACTGTCGGGCGGCAAGATCATCGTCCGCCCGCCAGAGAACTCGAAGATCCTCGCGGAAGACTCGATCATCGTCGGCAACACCGTTCTCTACGGTGCGACCGAGGGCGAGTGCTATTTCCGCGGTATCGCGGGCGAGCGCTTCGCGGTCCGCAACTCCGGCGCCATCGCCATCGTAGAGGGCGTGGGCGACCACGGCTGCGAATACATGACGGGCGGCGTGGTGGTCGTGCTTGGCGAAACGGGCCGCAACTTCGCAGCCGGCATGTCCGGCGGCGTGGCCTACGTTCTCGACGAAAGCGGCGATTTCGCCAAGCGCTGCAACATGGCCATGGTCGAGCTCGAGCCGGTTCCGGAGGAGGACGACATGCTGGAAAAGCTGCATCATCACGGCGGCGACCTCATGCACAAGGGACGCGTCGACGTTTCCGGCGACATGACCCGCCACGACGAGGAGCGCCTCTACCAGCTGATCTCCAACCACCTGCATTACACGGGATCCACCCGCGCCAAGCAGATTCTGGACAACTGGATCGACTACCGTCCGAAATTCCGCAAGGTCATGCCGGTCGAGTACCGCCGTGCGCTGGAGGAAATGGAGCGGAGCCGGATGGGGATCGCCGCCGAGTAAAATGTGCCGACACATCCGTCACAAGCGAGCGCGCATGTGATGGGTGACCGAAATATCTCGATGACCATGACGATCGCGTCGACGGCAAGATGCCGTCCCCAGTCGCATGATGCTTTTCAGGGGATATGGTCCAATGACGGTCAATCAACTTGCCCCGGATACCGGGACTGACAATAGACAACTGGCTGCGGTGAGGCGGTCATGAGTGTAAGGGAAGACAGCAGTATGGGTAAGGTAACAGGGTTTCTGGAAATCGACCGGCAGGTAGCGAAGTATCAGCCGGCCTCGGATCGCATCCGTCATTTCCGCGAATTCACGATCCCGATGTCGGACCCGGAAGTGCAGAAACAGGCCGCGCGCTGCATGGACTGTGGCATCCCTTATTGCCATGGTCCGACCGGCTGCCCTGTGCACAACCAGATCCCCGACTGGAACGACCTCGTCTACAACAACAACTGGGAAGCGGCGATCCAGAACCTGCATTCCACCAACAACTTCCCGGAGTTCACCGGCCGAGTCTGCCCTGCGCCTTGCGAGGAAGCCTGCACGCTGAACCTGGAGGATGCGCCGGTCGCGATCAAGACGGTCGAACAGGCGATCGCCGACAAGGCCTACGAGCTCGGCTTCATTCGCCCGCAGCCGGCAACGGTCCACACCGGCAAGAAGGTGGCGGTGATCGGTTCCGGCCCGGCCGGGATGGCGGCTGCGCAGCAACTCGGCCGCGCGGGTCACGACGTCCATGTCTACGAACGCGAGAGCAAGCCGGGCGGCCTGCTGCGCTACGGCATTCCCGACTTCAAGATGGAGAAGAACTTCATCGACCGCCGTGTCGAACAGATGAGCGGCGAGGGCGTTACCTTCCATTGCGGCGTCAACGTCGGCGTCGACCTGAAGGTCGAGCAGCTGCTCGCCGACCATGATGCTGTGCTTTACTGCGGCGGTTCCGAAACGCCGCGCGAAGCGGGCATTCCCGGCATCGAGCTTGCCGGCGTCCACGACGCGATGCCCTACCTCGTCCAGCAGAACAAGCGCGTCGGCCGCGAAAACATCGACAGCGTCGGCTGGGCTTCCGATCCGATCCTCGCCGGCGCCAAGCATGTGGTCGTCGTCGGCGGCGGCGATACGGCGTCCGACTGCGTCGGCACGGCGTTCCGCCAGGGTGCCGTGAAGGTCACGCAGCTCGACATCCGCCCGCAACCGCCGGAAAAGGAAGACAAGCTCGCCGTCTGGCCGTTCTGGGCAACGAAGATGCGCACCTCCTCCTCGCAGGCTGAAGGTGCCGTGCGCGAGTTCCAGGTCGCGACGCTCGAATTCGTCGGCGAAGACGGCGTGCTGACGGGGGTCAAGTGCTGCGAAGTCGACGAACGCCGCAAGCCTATCGCCGGCACGGAGTTCATCATCAAGGCCGACCTCGCCTTCATCGCCATCGGCTTCAGCGGCCCGTTTACCGGCAGCGTTCTGAAGGAACTCGACGGCAAGCTGACGCTCAACACCGACCGCCGCGGCTCGACCAACGTCGTTGCCAACGACAAGGACTACAAGACCTCGATCGACAAGTTCTGGACGGCCGGCGACGTGCGCCGCGGCCAGTCGCTGGTCGTCTGGGCGATCCGCGAAGGCCGACAGGCGGCGCGCGCCATCGACGAAGCCCTGATGGGCTCAACGGTTCTGCCGCGATAAGCGCCGGGATTGATCAATGAGCTCGGGACGGCGCTATGCGGTTCCGAGCTTTTTTGCGCAGCGAAACACCCGACCGTTGCCGCGATGACCGGTGATCGAGACAACAAGACGAGGCGATTCCCTGGAAATTCCTCAGCAGTTCCATGTATGCGAAACTGTCGGCTGGCTTGTAAATCATCGCGTGAACTCGGCACTCCCCGGCTACCTGATGGTTGGCTCCAAACGGTTCAGCACCGATTTGTCGGAGCTGTCGGAGGAGGCCCTGGCTGAACTAGGTCCGTTGCTGGCGAAGGCTCAGCACGCCTTGACCCACACGTTGAATGCGCAACGTGTCTATATCGGACGCTACGGGCATTCTCCGGGCTACCCAATCCATTTCCACGTGATACCCATTTACGATTGGGTGGAGGAGCTTTTCTGGCGGGACAGCCGATATCGGGCGCTGCAGAATTTTGCGGAGCCGGGCGACAAAGACGAAACCGATGGTGCCGAACTGACGCTTTTCGTTTGGCGTGAATTTTGTGAGCGGGCAGAACCGCCACCGGTCAAGGCACCATCCGTTCCCCGCGCGATCAAATTGTTGCGCGCGGCGATGGGCTGACTGTGTGTTCTGCGTCCACCAGATCCTCATGGCAAAGTGCAGCACAACCATCTAGGCTTCTCCATGCGCCGCTGGCTGATCCTGCCGGGGCGTAAGGGGGAATACGCGATGCCATCAACCGAGCTATTGATCACGTTTTTCATCACGACGGCTCTCTTCGCGTACATTCCTGGCCCCGCGATGCTTTACGCGGCGGCTCAGACTCTGGCGCGCGGCCGGCGAGCGGGGCTGATGGCAACGCTTGGGATTCATTTGGGCTGCTACGTGCACGTGACCGCTGCTGCGGCAGGCCTGTCGATTATCTTCCATGCGGTACCGGTGCTCTACACGGCAGTCAAGCTGATAGGCGCCGGCTATCTGGTCTGGCTCGGCATTTCGTTGTTCCGCGCAAAGGCGCAAGGGGAACCCGCTCTTGCCGCAGCGGACCCGAAGTCGGAACGGCGCGCGTTTTTTGAAAGCATTTCCATCGAGGTGCTTAACCCAAAGACCGCGATCTTCTTCCTGGCGTTCCTGCCGCAGTTCATCGATCCGTCAGGCGGCTTTCCGGTCTGGTTGCAGTTCGTTTTTCTTGGAACGATCGTCAACGTGATTTTCTCGTCCGCCGACTTAGTTTGCGTGATGCTGGCCGGTGCTGTCGTCTCAAGGCTTCGGCAATCCACCTCCACTCAGCGTCTTGTCCAACGTGCGGGTGGCACGATGCTGGTCGGCCTGGGAGCTCACCTCGTGCTGCAAAGAAGCTAGCGTCCGCACGGTTGATCCGCCTCGCGCTTCGCACTCGTGCGCCTGACATTCGCGCCAGATCCTCGGAGTTTCATTTCGCCGAGACTTCGGCCGCGGACTTCTTGGCCGGTATGCGATAATCATCGACGCGGCCGGCCGGCGGAGGGGCCATCTCGCCGTCCTGGACGAGTTTGTCGCGCGGCGACTTGCCGGTGCTGACGGGCAGCGCCGCGCCACCGAGGAGAGCCATTCCGCCGTCGAGGTTGGGATCGGAAAGGCTGATCGGATCGGTGTGGTCGGCGGGGTTCGACGACAGGTCGAGGCTCGGCATGCTGCTGTCGAGACGGACGAGGTCCGGGCTTGCCTGCGTGCCCAGGATGCGCCGGGCAGGCTTTTCGACGTAGAAGGCAAGCTTGCGGCGTCCCGCCTCGGTGAGGTTGATGCCGTCGGACGTTCGCAATCGCACCTGCTGGCCGTTGATGTCGGAGCCGGTGATGATGAAGTCGCCGTTTTCGCTGACGAAGCCGTCCCATACGTCGACGAATTCGCCGCCGATGCTTTCGACCTGCTTGCGGTAAAGGAGGTTCATCTGGACCGCGTCGGCGGTCATGCCAGGTGAATCGAAGGCCGGCAATCCGACCCAGAGAAGCGGGATCTTGCGGCTGGTGACATCCTTGCCGAAGTTCATCACCCTGCGCTGGTATTCGGCGTACCAGCCGTCGGTTCGAAACTTCTCCTTGCCGCCGTCAGTCACCATCTGCTGGCGGTCGTTGGCGCCGAGCATGACCACCACCATGGCGGGCTTTGCCTCGTCCATGAATTTGGTGAGCTGTACCGGCCAATTGTAGTAGTCGTCGCGAACCAGGCCGGAGGCGACGTTGCTGTGCGTCTCGATGAGGATGCCGGGCGAGTCCTGAAATGCCGCTTCCATTCCAACACCGAGCCCGCCGGCCAGGAAGTCTCCGACGACCAGGATCTTCTGGGCGTTGTCGAGCTTCTGAACGACTTTCTCCTCGGGCGCGATCACCGGTGCGGCGCGGGGAGCTGCAACCACAGCCTTCGGCGGCGCCTTCTTCTTTCGCGGAATGACCCGGGGTGCCGGGGCATACTCGTTGGGAGCGGGCGGATATTGGTCGACGTAACGGCGGCCGAAGAAGAAATCGAGGATGGATCGGCGCTGGTAGTAGCGCTCCTGGGCTTCTGCAACATTCACGGGAGGCAGCGCGCCTGATGAAAACACCAGCGCGGCAGCGCAGAGGGCGCCCCAGCGGGCCGTGCCCCGTTTTACTCGTTTACGCATCGTCAGCAGCCTCGCATCTGCCGGTATTTTCTCATGGAGCGGGACATGCGTCCACACCCCAATACGCATGGCGCCACTCTATAGCACTATTTGATAGCACTATTTGCGAAGTGCATTCAGCAGCGGCAACGATGGTTCGCCGTCCGCCTGCATGCCGATTCTGCCCTGAACCACAGCGATGGCGGCCTTTGATCCGCTGCCGAAGTTGCCATCGACTTCGCCGTCATAGTAGCCGAGTGCTTTCAGCCGGGTCTGAAGCTCGAACTTCTCCTTGACGTCGAGCACACCATCCGGCCGGGGCCAGCGCTGTTTCATGCCGCCGTAGCCGGCGATCTCGTCGGCGAGCAGCCCGACGGCAATGGCGTAGCTGTCCGATGCATTGTACTTCTTGATGGTGAAGAAGTTGGCGGTCATGAGGAAGCCGGGGCCGCTCGCGCCGGCCGGCATCTTCAGGACGGCCTTGCTGCCGCCGTCCTTGAAGCCTTTGCCGCTTGGCCGGGTCACGCCGAGGGCCGCCCATTGCGACAGCGTGTGGGTCTTGCCCACCTGCTTCAGGGCGCCCTGCGGGACCGCCACTTCGTATCCCCAGGTCTTGCCGGCATCCCAGCCGTTCTTCATCAGCAGATTGGCCGACGTCGCCAGGGCATCGGGCACGGAATTCCAGATGTCGCGGTGGCCGTTGTTGTCGGCATCGACGGCGTAAAGCAGATAGCTCGTCGGTATGAACTGCGTATGGCCCATGGCGCCCGCCCAGGAACCGGTCATGCCGTCAGGTGAGATGTCACCGTTCTGAAGGATTTTCAGCGCCGCGATCAGCTGCTTCTTGGCAAATTTGGCGCGGCGCTCGTCGGCGTAGGCAAGCGTTGCCAGCGCGCGCGGCACGTAGTGCAGCCTGTCGTCCTTGTCGAGAACTGCGCCGTAATTGGATTCCATCGACCAGATGGCGAGGAGAATCGTTTTGTCGACGCCGAAGTGGCGCTCGATCGCGTTGAGCGTGGCGGCGTGCTTGGCGGCCATTTTGCGGCCGATCTGGACCGTGTAGGGATTTACACGAGAATCGATATAGTCCCAAATTTTCGTTGTAAATTCAGGCTGATAGGCCGCCTTTTCGAGCACCGTCGGGTCTGGATCCGTCACGCCGGAAAAGGCTTTGCTATAGGTTGCCTTGCTGATGCCACTTTGAGCGGCTGTTTGATAAAAGTCCGCGATCCATTTCTGGAACCGCTGATCGGCTTTCGCGTTAAGGGGAGCCAGACCGGCGGACGCGGTCACGATGAGTGCTAGAGCAAGACCACGAAGGGAGTTTCTGTGATTTTGAGTCATCGGCGGTCATCCGTCCTTTCGTTTCAGGCGCAGCAGAACACGAAGTTCCGCTCAGGCCCGAGACTACCCGAACGGAGTCAACAAATTCTTTACCATGACGGACGAACACAGTCACCATTTGCAAAACGGTAGCAAATCTCATCTAGTCCAATCAAAAATGCCTTTTATTTCAAGCGATGAAATCATCGCAGGAGGATTGTGTGGCAGAGCATAAAAAAGTTCGCAAAGCTGTATTCCCGGTCGCCGGCCTCGGCACCCGCTTTCTCCCGGCCACGAAAGCCGTTCCGAAGGAGATGCTGACGGTCGTCGACAAGCCGATTATCCAGTACGTCGTCGACGAAGCGCTGGAAGCCGGTATCGAGCATTTCGTCTTCGTCACCGGCCGTAACAAGCACATCATCGAAGACTATTTCGATATTCACTTCGAACTCGAACAGACGCTGCGCGAGCGCAGCAAGAAGGCAGAGATCACTCTGCTTGCCGGCCAGCTTCCCAAGGCCGGCACGGTCAGCTTTACCCGACAACAGGAACCGCTCGGCCTCGGCCACGCGGTGTGGTGCGCCCGCGAGATCGTCGGCAGCGAGCCTTTCGCCCTGCTGCTTCCCGACATGATCATGAAGAGCGACACGAAAGGCTGCATGAAGGGCATGATCGACCTTTATGCCCAGAGCGGCGGCAACATCGTTGCGGTCGAAGAGTGCGCGCCCGATCAGGCCCACAAATACGGTATCGTCGGCGTTGGCGAAGCCATCGGCGACGGTTTCCATATCACCGACATGGTCGAAAAGCCTGCCAAGGGAACCGCGCCGTCGAACTACTTCATCAACGGTCGCTATATCCTGCAGCCGGAGATCTTCAAGATCCTGGAAACCCAGGAACGCGGTGCCGGCAACGAAATCCAGCTGACCGATGGCATGCTGAAGCTGCTCAGGGACCAGGATTTTGCGGGCTATCACTTCCGCGGCACGACGTATGACTGCGGTGCCAAGGATGGCTTCATTCTCGCCAACGTAGCGTTTGCGCTGGAGCGTGCGGACATCCGTCCCACTGTCGAGGAAGGCTTCAAGGCGCTGCTGAAGACCCTCTGATCGAGGCTAGCGCTTCAATTTGAGACCAACGCCGGCTCGCCATTGCTGCGAGTCGGTGCCCGTCTTGCGGGACGTCAGTTCGTATCCGAGCGTGCTCGTCAGGTCGAGATAGCGGTTGATGTTCCAGGTCAGGCCGGCGCTCGTGGTGTAGACCGTCTCGTCGCTTATCCCCGACGGATAGTCGCGCAGCGTGATACCACCCAGGAAAGTTCCGACCAGATTGTCGCGCAGCTGATGCGTGACGGCTGTCGTCAACGCATGCGAGACGTAACCCGAGTCGCCTGCATTGGTAGACGGCTGAATGCTGGTCTGGATGCCGAAGTCGACATCCGTTCCGCGGAGTGGCGACCAGAGCAGCCGGACATCGACCACCGCCGTGTCGATATCGGCAAGGCGATCGTCGTCGAAGGTGGCGGTTTCGTAGCCGAGCCCGATTTCGCCACGAAGCTTCTCTCCCATGTCCACTTCGACCCCGGCAATGGCGCCATAGGACTGGCCCGAGCGGCGATAGCCGGCACGGTCCACGGTGTCGTCATAGTGGGTCTTCCCGATATTCGCCTCGATGAAGGGAACGAGGGCAGGCGACAGCTCGTAGCCGATGCGGCCGCGAAGCGTGCCGCTCGTCTGGTTGCGGTCGCTGAGCGAAACCGTCGTACCGTCGGAAAGCGTTGCATCCGAGTAGAGGGTCCGCGTCACATCGATGCCGGTCCTGCCGCGCAGTATACCGAAATCGCGCTCGATCGAGCCGCCGGCCGTGAATTCCTGCACGTCAGACTGCTTGTCCGCGTTCTGGATGGCATTCGGATCGTCCGTGTCTTCGCGATAGAAACGATAGCCGCCGAGGATGCGGGCGGTGGTATCCTCCGGCAGGTCGAGCCGCAGATCGCCACCTATCCGGAACTCCGGCTGCTCCTCGCCTTCGCCGCTGACGTTCTGCTGCCAGGCACCCTGCGTCGTCACGACGAGCTGATGCAGGGCCCAGTCGGATGTCAGCGTCGCCAGCATGTCGGTTTCGAGGAACGCTCGGGTCTCCTTGGTGCCGCCATCCCGCTGCGTTTCGGTGTTTATGCTCTGCGTCACGGTGGGGCGCAGAACGAAGGTGCCTATGGGAATACCTGGCGTTTCCTCGGTCGCTAGGTTCGGCTCCAGCCGGCGGTTCGATCGGAGGTCGAGCGGGGCCTCGCGCGTGTTCAGGCGCAGCATGTCTTCATCGAGAATCGCGCCTGTGGTCTCGTCGCTCGGCGGCAGATCGGCAGATATCGGTTGTCGATCGGCAGACGGTGCCTGTCTTGGCGCAGCGTCGACGGGTTCCAGCGGCGATGCCGGCTCTTGCGGCTGCGCGCCGGCGTTGTCGCCGCTTTCACTTGCGGAGGCGGACGCTGGCGTGGCGGCACGATCTGTCGCACGCAGCTGTGCGGATTGCGCGAGCGAATGAGAAGGCACAAGCGTCAAGCCTGACAGAACCGAGCACACGGCAAGGCCCGCCGCGCAGAGCGGCGTCAGACTGCTCGTGTATTTCCATTGGCCCATCTGTCCGCGCCCGGCATGCTTCGAAGTGTTACCCGAACGTAAAGCCTCGTGGTTAACCATTCGTTGCCAAGGCGCATTCTGAAGCTGCGACGAGGCAATGGACTTGACCGCCGAAAACCGCTAACGCATTGGCATGATCAGAAGAGCGGAAAATCTCATCGAAAATGGGGTGGTCGACTCGGCCAAGCGCACGATCGGAACCGAGAGGCAGGCTCTCGAGGCTCTGGAGAAGGCGTTGGACGGCCCTCTTGCCGAACCCTTTGCGCGGGCGGTCGCGGTCGCGGGTGCCATTTCGGGGCGGGTGATCGTCACCGGTGTCGGCAAGAGCGGTCATATCGGCGTGAAGATCGCCGCGACGCTGGCCTCGACAGGGACGCCGGCCTTCTTCATGCACGCCGCCGAGGCCAATCACGGCGATCTCGGCATGGTCGGCAGGGGCGATGTGGTGCTTGCTCTTTCGAAGGGCGGCGAAAGTGCCGAGCTTCGCAACATCATCGTCTATACGCGGCGTTTTTCCATTCCCCTGATTGCACTGACCTCCTCGGAAAAATCCTCGCTTGCCTCTGCCTCGGATGTGGTTCTGCTGATGCCGAACGTCGTGGAGGCATGTCCGCACGGCCTGGCGCCGACGACGTCGACGTTGATGCAGCTTGCCATGGGCGATGCGCTGGCGATTGCGTTGCTCGAAGCCCGCGGCTTCACGGCGCGCGATTTTCACGTTTTCCATCCGGGCGGAAAATTGGGCGCGAGCCTCAGCCACGTCGCCGACATCATGCACACCGGTGAACGCGTGCCGCTGGCGCCGCAGGGTACGCCGCTGTCGGAGGCGATCTCGACGCTTTCGCGCAAGCATTTCGGCTGCGTCGGTATCGTCGACGGAGAGGGGCGGCTGTGCGGGATCGTCACCGAAGGCGATCTGGCGCGCAATCTGACGCGCAATCTCTCGGAACTGGCAGTCGACGACATCATGACGCGGACGCCGAAGACAGTGAAACCGACGGTGCTTGCGACCGCCGCCCTGGCGCTGCTCAACGAGCACAGCATCGGTGCACTGATCGTCGTCGACGACGACAACCGGCCGATCGGGCTCATTCATTTCCACGATCTGCTCAGGATCGGCGTCGCCTGATCAGGCCTCTTCGACCGTCAGGTCGCGGCCGTTGCTCGCGACGACCTTCACCCGTGCGCCCACCGGTAGATCGGGGCCGCTGACGCGCCACTGCGTATCGTCCAGGCGGATGCGGCCGCGTCCCTCGTGGATGGGTTCGGCAAGCGTTGCGGTGCGGCCGACGAGGCTGGCGCCGCGCTGGTTCAGGAAGGGTTCGTCTGTGGTGTCGTGGCGGCGGGTCAATCGCCGGCCGATGAAGGTGGCTGCGACGGCAAGCGCGGCAAACAGGATCGCCTGCACCTGCCACAGCCAGAAGGTCTCGTTCCAGAACAGCAGCGAGAGCACGCCCACGGCAAGCGCCGCAAGGCCGATCCAGACCAGGAAGAAGCCGGGGGCAATCATTTCGGCCGCAAGCAGCACCAGTCCGGCGATCCACCAGCTCCAGGGTCCGAGCTCCGCGACTATGGCGGCGATCATCGCTCAGGTCTCCTGATTGGTGTTGAACGGATTGACCGGGGGCGTCGTGCGCGCCGGCACCTGCCGCGGGCGCGGCGGGGCTGGCGGCGTGGACGGATCGCCGAAGACTTCCCTGGCGATCGCGCCGATTCCGCTTAGCGAGCTCAGGATGGACGAGGCCTCGATGGGCATCAGAACGACCTTGGAATTGCTCGCCGAACCAATTGCCGTCAGTGCCTCGGTGTATTTCTGTGCCACGAAGTAGTTGATGGCCTGGACGTCGCCGGCGGCGATCGCCTGCGACACCATCGTCGTCGCCTTGGCTTCAGCTTCGGCGAGGCGCTCGCGGGCTTCCGCATTGCGGAATGCGGCTTCGCGCTGACCCTCGGCCTGCAGGATCGCCGACTGCTTGGCGCCCTCGGCACGCAGGATCTGGGCGTTTCGGGAGCCTTCCGCTTCGAGAACCTGGGCGCGCTTTTCACGCTCCGCCTTCATCTGACGTGCCATCGCGTCGACGAGGTCTCTCGGCGGCTGGATATCCTTGATCTCGACGCGGGTGACCTTGATGCCCCATGGCTGGACGGCGTCATCGACGACGCGCAGCAGGCGATCGTTGATCGCGTCGCGGTTCGACAACAGTTCGTCGAGATCCATCGAGCCCATGACGGAACGGATGTTGGTCATGGTCAGGTTGAGGATGGCGTTCTCGAGGTTGGAGACCTGATAGGCGGCCTGGGCGGCGTTGAGGATCTGATAGAAGGAGACGGCATCGGCGGAGACTGAGGCGTTGTCCCTGGTGATGACCTCCTGGGTCGGAACATTCAGGACCTGCTCCATGACGTTCAACCGGGCGCCGACGCGCTCGACAAAGGGCGTGATGATATTGAGGCCCGGTTCCAACGTCCGGGTGTAGCGGCCGAAACGCTCGACCGTATAGCGATACCCCTGCGGCACGGTCTTGATCCCGGCGAAGAGCACCAGAATGACAAAGACCACCAATGCGATCACGACAATGTCGAAGCCGCCCAAAACCATGAAACTCCCCCGCGATAGAATCGATTGATTGCACCTTAGCGTAGACGATTTCAAACGCCAGTCCGTAGCGCCGCCGCCAATGGATCATGCTTGATATATGGGTTTTCGATTGGCTATTCACAACGGCAGTGACGTGGCGTAAAAGGCGCCTGTATCCGGTCGCAGCCCACCCGGTCAAAACAAGGGACCCCATCATGAAGACTATCGTCATCTGCTCCGGCGGATTGGATTCTGTTTCGCTTGCCCATAAGGTCGCAGCGGAACGACACCTCATCGGCCTCCTCTCCTTCGACTACGGTCAGCGGCATCGCAAGGAGCTGGATTTCGCCACCGCCTGCGCCAAACGGCTCGGCGTCCCGCACCAGATCATCGACATTCGCACCATCGGCCGCCACCTGAGCGGCTCGGCGCTGACCGACGATATCGACGTTCCCGACGGTCACTATGCCGAGGAAACGATGAAGGCGACCGTCGTTCCGAACCGCAATGCGATCATGCTGGCGATCGCCTTCGGCCTGGCCGCCGCGCAAAAAGCGGATTCCGTTGCAGTGGCCGTGCATGGCGGCGATCACTTCATCTATCCCGATTGCCGTCCCGGCTTCATCGACGCGTTCCAGGCGATGCAGGACCAGGCGCTCGACGGCTACGCCAGCGTTTCGCTCTACGCGCCCTACGTCAACATCTCGAAGGCGGACATCGTGACCGACGGAGTAAAGAGCGGCACGCCCTTTGCGAAGACGTGGTCCTGCTACAAGGGCGGCGCGCGCCATTGTGGGCGGTGCGGCACCTGTGTCGAACGGCGAGAGGCTTTCCATCTGGCCGGTGTCGACGATCCGACGGAGTACGACGACGCGGATTTCTGGGTCGCTGCGACGAGCGGCTTTTCGGCCGAGGAGGTGAAGTGATGTTTCGCATCACCAAGGAATTCCACTTCTCTGCCTCCCATCAGCTGACACACCTGCCCGCCGATCATCAGTGCGCGCGGCTGCACGGGCACAACTACATCGTCGAAGTGGAGCTGTCGGCCGTCGAGCTGGACGACAACGGGTTCGTTCGCGACTATCACGAGCTGGCGCCGCTGAAGCGCTACATCGATGACAGCTTCGACCACCGCCACCTGAACGACGTGCTCGGCCATGAACGGGTGACGTCGGAGTATCTGGCGAGGCACTTCTACGACTGGTGCAAGGAGCGATTGCCGGAGACGTCGGCAGTGCGCGTCAGCGAGACGCCCAAGACGTGGGCGGAATACCGGCCATGAGCGGGGCTCGCGAGGCGCCCATCCGCGTCAGCGAAATCTTCGGACCGACGATCCAGGGAGAAGGCGTGCTGATCGGCCTGCCGACGGTGTTCGTCAGGACCGGAGGCTGCGACTACCGCTGTTCCTGGTGCGATACGCTGCATGCGGTCGACAGCGACTACCGCGATCAATGGCTGCCGATGTCGGTGGACGAGATCTGGCGGGAAGTTCGCCGGCTTTCCGGCGACATGCCGCTGACGGTGTCGCTTTCCGGCGGCAATCCCGCGATCCAGCCGCTTGGCGCTCTCATCGCGCACGGGCACTCTGAAGGCTATACATTCGCGCTGGAGACGCAGGGCAGTGTCGCCAAGGAGTGGTTTGCCGACCTCGACACGCTTGTGCTCAGCCCGAAGCCGCCCTCAAGCGGCATGGAGACCGATTGGGCCGCCTTCGACGACTGTCTGCGCATGGCGGCCGCCGGGCCGCAGATCGCGTTGAAGATCGTGGTCTTCGACGACCGCGATTATGTCTTTGCGCGCGAGGCGGCTGCCCGTTATCCACACCTGCCGGTCTATCTGCAGCCCGGCAACCACACGCCGCCCCCGCCGGACGATGACGATGCCAGGATCGACATCGACGGGATCATGGATCGGATGCTGTGGCTTGTCGGCAAGGTGACGGACGACAGGTGGTTCGCGGCGCGGGTATTGCCGCAACTGCATGTGCTTTTGTGGGGTAACAAGCGCGGGGTGTGACGTGTAGCGCGTCTCGCCATGCAGCCCCCTCATCCGGCTGCCGCCACCTGCTCCCCGAGGGGAGAAGGGACTTGTGGCATGCGAAGGTGGCCCGAAGGATCGGACGAGGCCGGCGCGGCAACACGCTCAATCAGGCCCAGCCGAGCAACTCCCGGCGGACGACCTTCTCCAGAACGCGCATCCCGTCCTCGCTGTCATTGAGGCAGGGGATGTGCGTGAACTTGTCGCCGCCGTTCTCGTGGAACGAATGGGCGGCCTGTTCGGCGATTTCTTCCAGCGTTTCCAGACAGTCCGAGACGAAGCCGGGGTTGAGTACCGCAATCTTCTTGACGCCATCCTGCGCCAGCTTTTCCACCGTCTTGTCGGTATAGGGCTGCAGCCACTCTTCCGGGCCGAAGCGGGACTGGAAGGTGACCATGAATTTCTCCTCGGACAGGCTGAGCCTTTCGCGCAGCAGCCGGCCCGTCTTTTGGCACTGACAGTAGTAGGGGTCGCCCTTCTTGAAGTAGGACATTGGGATGCCGTGGAAGGAGGCGAGGATCATCTCCGGTTCCCAGTCCAGCGTCGCCAGGTGCGTCGTGATCGAGTTTGCCAGCGCCTCGATGTAGGTCTCGTCGTCGTGGTAGTCGGGCACGGTGCGCAGCGCCGGCTGCCAGCGCATCTTCAGGAGATGCTGGAAGGCCTTGTCGTTGACGGTCGCAGTCGTTGCCGCGGCATATTGCGGATAGAGCGGAAAGAGTACGATCCGGTCGCAGCCGTCCTCCTTCAGCGCCTGGATGCGCGAGGGGATCGAGGGGTTGCCGTAGCGCATCGCCCAGTCGACCGTGACATCAGGCAGGTCCTTCAGGCGCTCCGCCATCAGCTCCGACTGGCTGCGCGTGTGGGTGCGCAGGTAGCTTTCGTCCCTGTCCTTGTTCCAGATCAGCTCGTAGGCCTTTCCGACCTTGCCCGGACGGGTGTTGAGCACGATGCCGAACAGGATGGGGTACCACTTCCAGGGCGACCACTCGATGACGCGCTTGTCGGTCAGGAACTCCCTGAGGTAGCGGCGCATGGAGGCGTAGTCGGTGCCGTCGGGGGTTCCGAGATTGACGAGCAGGACGCCCACCTTGCCTGATTTCACAGTCGGATGGTCCGGCGGGAGGTGCGCAGTGTCGGTGATCGTCATTTATACCCCAGATGCTTGTCGTCTCTGCCCGGCTCATACGAAGCCAAGCGCGGCTGGTTCACCCTATAAGAACAAAAGCCGGCCCGGGAAAGCCCGGGCCGGCTCAGGTCATCGAGACAAATCGTCTTACTTGGACGGAATCTGCAGCTCCTTGCCGATCGTCAGGTGACGTGGCGTGGGCGTGCCGTTCGCTTCGGAGATCTTCTTCCAGAGGGTGCCGTCGCCGTAGAATTGCTTGGC
Source organism: Rhizobium sp. Root1203 (assembly GCF_001424945.1). Lineage (GTDB taxonomy): Bacteria > Pseudomonadota > Alphaproteobacteria > Rhizobiales > Rhizobiaceae > Rhizobium. The sequence continues at coordinate 27,930 of NZ_LMCW01000045.1, read as the reverse complement.
GAGATCCCAGAGGGTGTCGCCGGATGCGATGACATGGCTGGTCGGCGTGTTTGGCGCGAGCGCTGCCGGTGCTTCCGTCGCGGGCGCTGCCGCCGGGGCGGCTGGAGCAGCCGGGGTCGCAGGCGCTGCAGGAGCGGCCGTTGCAGGAGCGGCCGTTGCAGGTGCGCTGGCTCCGGATGCCGCAACTTCGCTCACGCGACCATCGGTATAAGGCTTGTAGGGTGAATGCGCGGCCAGATAGTCCGCCGTCACGTCGGCCAGATCCGGGCCGAAGTCGTAGGCATTCTTGCCTGCTGTCGCGAAGATCGAATAGCCGTCGCCGCCGGCGCGCATGTAGTTGTTGGTGACGACGCCATAGGTCTTCGCGTCGTCGAGCGGCACGAAGGCATCGCCTTCGCGGGCCTCGACGGTAACCAGGCGACTACCGGCCGGCTTGCTCTTGTCGTAGCTGTATTTCAGGCCCGAGACTTGCGGGAAACGGCCTGCGCCTTCCTCGATCTTGCCGAGGCCGTTCTCCAGAGCCTTGCGGATATCGGCGCCCGACAGCTGGAAGGTCGCCAGCGTGTTCTGGAAGGGGAGGACGGTGATGACCTCGCCTTGGGTGACGTCGCCGCCGTCGATCGAGGCGCGCAGGCCGCCGCCATTCTGGATGGCGATGCTCATGCCCTGGCTTTTGCCGCGGTCGAGCATGGCGTCGGCGACGAGATTGCCCATGGAGCATTCCTTGACACGGCATACCAGGCGGTCGCCGTCGATCGGTCCATCGGACGAGCCTATGACCTTCTTGCGGAGCTCCTCGATCGGCTTGGCCAGCTCGGCGACGCGGGCGGTGATGGCCGGGTCGGGCGCGAAGGAGGAATCGATCAGGATCGGGTCGCCCTTGGCGGTCTTGACGACACCGTTATCGTCGAAGTCGACGACGAGATCGCCGAGATACTTGCTGTAGGAGGCGGCCTGGACGACCGGCACTTTGTAGCCGCCGGGATTGTCCACCCAGGTCGGATAGGGGCCTTCGGCCTTCGGGTCGGTGTTGGAGAGCAGGCTGTGCGAGTGGCCGCCGACGACGACATCGACATCCGGGATCTTGGCGATGGCGGCGAGATCGCGCGGGTAGCCGACATGGGTCAGCGCGATGATCTTGTTGACACCCTGCTTCTTCAGGTCTTCCACCGCCGCCGTGATGGTCTGGACGTCATCGGCGATCAGGATTTTGGGGCCGGGCGAGGAAATCTCTTCGGTGTCGTTGGTCACCGCACCGACGATGCCGATCTTCTGGCCGCCGACATCGAGCACGAGCGAGGGCTTGATGCGATCTCCGAGCTTGGAGCCGTCGGCGGCAAGCACGTTAGCCGAGATGACCGGGAATTTGACCTTGTCGAGGAAGGTCGCCAGGCCGTCTTCGCTGTCATCGAACTCGTGGTTGCCCACGGTCATCACGTCGAACTTCATGTCGTTCAGGAATTCGGCTTCGGCGGCACCCTTGTAGGTCGTGTAGAAGAGCGAGCCCTGGAAGTTGTCGCCGGCATTGAGAAGCAGGACATTCTGGCCGGAGAGCGCTGCCCGGCGCTGGTCGATCGCGGTCTTCAGGCGGGCAGCGCCGCCGAAGCATTCCTTCTTGCCTTCCTCCTCGGCCGAGCAGGTGGAATCGAACTTGTTGATCGGTTCGATGCGCGAATGGAAATCGTTGATGTGCAATAAATTGAGCTGGTAGTCGGCAAAGGCGGCGCCGCTCGACAGCGCCAGCAGCGACGCGGTCAGAAGACCGAATTGAAATGACCTCGTCATATTGTTCTCCTGGTTTTACGGGCGAAGCCTGGACCCCCGCGCTCCGCCGTACCTCTGCAACCGATGTTTCCACTAAGCACTAGTGGCTGCAAGAGAAAAAGCTGTGACAGCGGCCGTCCTTTCCAAGGGTGCCCATAAAAAAAGCTCCCGGGAGGGAGCTTTTCGAGTGAAGCTGACGCTCTCACATATGGCGGGTCAGCGTAAACTGCGATCCGGCATCCGAGGTGCAGTTCAGCTGGGACTGCGTCACCAGAGCGCAATTGACCTTCGACTGTGTCTTGCGCACCAGCGACGTCATGTTGATCTCAACCAGCGACGGCGATGTGTTCACGTAGGTACCGGAGGCAAGCAGCTGGTTGCTGTCGGTGGTCCGGGTCGTGAAGGTTCCGGCCTGGAATGTGGAAATGATGCCATTCGGATCCGCCCAGGAGCCTTCCACACCTGATGGTGCCGGGTTTGCGGCGACCGGCATCGGGCGTGGCGACGGCGAAACACAGGCTGCAAGAGCCGCGCAAGCGCCGACGAGGACAACGAGGGTTTTGATCTTCATGAGCTTCTCCCGGGGATTTCGGAACGAAAACTATCCGTGTGGTTGCGAAAAACATGGCGCGGGCTGTCGGGGAAGGCAAGGCTCCAGGGGAGGGAGGCGGCATTTTATACAGCAAGCGTTACAAAAATGCCCGCCTTGCGGCGGGCATCCTCGAGGTCGGTTCTGGCAGAATTCAGCGAACCAGGATGTTCTTGAACTGCCACGGATCCTTGGTGTCGATGTCTTCGGGGAACAGGCCGGGACGGCCGTCGAGCGGGGTCCAGTCGGTGTAGTGGCCTTCGACCGGGCCGAGATACGGCGTCTGCACTTCGAGGCAGCGCTTGTAGTCGATCTCATCGGCTTCGACGATGCCGGCCTTCGGGTTCTCGAGCGCCCATACCATGCCGGCGAGGACGGCGGAAGTCACCTGCAGGCCGGTTGCGTTCTGGTAAGGCGCGATGCGGCGGGTCTCTTCCAGAGAGAGGCGCGAGCCGAACCAGTAGGCGTTCTTTTCGTGGCCGTAGAGGAGGACGCCGAGTTCATCGACGCCGTCTTCCAGTTCGTCCTCGTTGAGAACATGGTGGACCGGCTGCGCCGTGCCGCCGTTGCCGAACATCTCATGCAACGACAGGACCGCGTCGTTGGCCGGATGGTAGGCGTAGTGGCAGGTCGGGCGGAAGGTAACTTCGCCGTCCTTGTCGCGGACCGTGAAGTAGTCGGCGATCGAGATGGATTCGTTGTGGGTGACGAGGAAGCCGTATTGCGGGCCGGGGGTCGGGCACCAGGTGCGAACGCGGGTGTTGGCGCCCGGCTGTTCCAGATAGATGGCCGCCTTGTTGCCTTTCTTGTGCTTCTTGGCGTTCTTCGGCATCCACTCTTCGTGCGTGCCCCAGCCGAGTTCGGCCGGCTGCAGGCCTTCGGAGATGAAGCCTTCGACGGACCACGTATTCCAGAAGACGTCGAGCGGCTTCGGATGGATGGTGCGCTGCGTGTCGCGCTCGGCGATGTGGACGCCCTTGACGCCGACCTTCTTCATCAGCTTCGCCCAGCCTTCGCGGTCGTGCTGATCCGGCTCCTCGAACTTCACGCCGATCTCGTTGGCGAGGTTGACGAGCGCCTGCTTGACGAACCAGGAGACCATGCCGGGGTTTGCGCCGCAGGTGGAAACGGCGGTTGCGCCGCCCGGGTTCTTCTTCTTCTCATGGCGAACGGTTTCGCGCAGCGCGTAGTTGGTGCGGTCGGCGTTCTTCATGGTCTTGTCGAAATAGAAGCCGAGCCAGGGCTCGACGACGGTGTCGATGTAGAGAACGTCCAGCTTGCGGCAGAGCTTCATCAGGTCGAGCGAGCCGGTGTCGACGGACAGGTTGACGCAGAAGCCCTGGCCTTCGCCTTCGGTCAGGAGCGGCTTCAGCAGATCCTTGTAGTTGTCCTTGGTCACATATTCCTTGATGTGACGGACTCCGTGCTTCTTCAGGATCTCCATGTCCGCGGGCTCTTCGCGCGGGTCGATGACGACCATCCGGCTCTTGTCGAATTTGAAGTGGCGCTCGATCAGGGGCAGCGTGCCGCGGCCGATGGAGCCAAAGCCGATCATCACGATCGGGCCGGTAATTTCGGCGTATACCGGGTGGGTCTGTTCCGTCATTCTTTTCTCCTGTGGAAGGCGACGAAGGCGATGGGCCTTAAGAATTTATGTGAAATGGCGCATATATTGCGAAGGGGTGACCGGCTCTAACCACAAATCGGCGTCACAATAAAGAGCGATCGGTCCGAGAACGCAAATATCAGGCAGGCGAGAGGGCATTGGCGAGCGCCCGCAGCTTGGCCGCAAGCTCGGTTTTCTGCACTGTGAGACCCTTGTAGGCGGTCTGGTCCCAATTTAGACCTTCGAGTTGGGCTGCGAAGCTTGCGGCGAGGGCTGCAGCATTCGGGTGGTGCGCGATCGCCGCAATCGGGTCGACATAGACGCGGATGGTGAAGAGGATGTCGCCCGATCCGGGCAGCTTGCGCAACGTCTGCCGTTCGACGCGGGCGAAGCGTTCGGCGAGCGTGAAGGCGCCTGCATGCGATGGACGGCGGTGCTTGGAAAGCGGCAGGAAGAGGTCGCCGGTCGTGTTGACGGACCAATTCAGTCGCTCGACCGGCTGGGCGGGTTGGAGATTGTCGAAGATGCGGGTGATCAAGGCGGCGTTGCGGCTGCCTTCGCCGAAGCCCGGCACCTCGGCGTGGATCGCCTGCATCGGCCGGCCGAACTTCTCCTGCAGCGACCACGAGGAAGGGAAGGCCACGAAACCCGCGACCAGATGCCAGCCGTCCTCCCTGCGTCGCATGATGACGAGATCGTCCTGCACGAGCAGGCCGGCCCTGAGCAGCGGAGGAAGACCGGCGACATCGTCCCTCGTGTCGCGCCGGAGGTTCGGATGGCGTTCCGCAAGATACGAGTCCAGCAGATCGAGGGCCTCCTGCTGCGCGGCTTCGGTGCCGTCCTCGGCGACGAAGACCTCATTGCGGCGGGTGTCGACGAGTATCTGCTTTTCGCCGACATAGCGCGCCTAATCGGCGTCCGGCTCGATCCAACGTGCTAGATCGAGCGGCAACAGGCCGATGGTAAAGGGCTTGGCAGAGCCGTCATAGGGCGTGTAGGTCGGAAGCGTCATTGCCAGCAAAGTGCCGATTTGTTAGCCTCTTCGCAAGAGCAAGCTGGAGGCCGCCATGGCCGGCAATGTCGTTTCATTTCGGGTGTCTGATCCTCTCCTCCGGAGGTTGGACAAGCTTGCGCAAGTGACAAGGCGCGATACCTCCAGTCTGGCGCAGGAAGCCATTGCCGACTATCTGGCGCGTCAGGAAGCCCAGATGGCGGCGATTGACGCCGCCGCTGATGCTGCCGACAAGGGCGACTTTGTTTCGCATGAAGCGATGTCGGAGTGGTTGGGGTCCTGGGGAAGCGACGAGGAACGACAGCCCCCGGAGATCGATGTGCGTAAAACCCGGCGATGAAGCTTCTTTGGTCGTCATCAGCGCGAGACGATTTGATTTCCATTCGACACTTTATTGCCGAGCATAATCCAACTGCTGCCAAGGCTGTTTCTGCGCGCCTGGTCTACGCCGCCAATCTGCTGTGCGATCGACCCCAGCTTGGACTCCGGACACATAGGGACGATATTCGTCGACTGATCGTCGGCAATTCGGTTTATTCGCTCATCTACCGTATTCGCGACGGAAATATCGAGATTATCGAAGTTTTCGACGGCAGGCAAAGCGCATCGCGGACAGATCTGGTTCCTTAGTGGGTCAAATCCCTCCGATGGAAGTCGCTCAGCCTTTCAAAACATCCAATCCCGTTGCCGTCGTTGTGATGGCGACCTCAGTGATGTCGTATCTTGCAATGCCGTGGATGGTGAAGGGGTCGGCCGCCACATAGGCTTCGATTTCGGCGCGGTCGCCCACGGCGAAAACCACGCCGCCGGTGCGCGGGACCTTGCGGCCGGAGGCGAGGAACCAGCCTTTTGCATAGCCTTCCCTGACCCACGCCATGTGCGGCTCCATGTGCTTGTCGGCTTCCTCGTTCGGTTTCACATAGGTCAGGGCAAGGATGAACATCCGGTGTTTCCTTTCAGGGCGTTTCGTTCCGATACACCTGAGTATTCAATTGTCCCCGAACCATCCATCTTCTTTTTAGGTTTCCGCTCCAAAGTGCGAATCGTTATTCAGCACGCCCGGAACAATCGGATGACCCAGATATCGGAGCGGCTTGCGGAGTTGCAGGAGGATAGTGCCGTCCTGATCGCGCTTTACGATCAGGACGACAGGCTGCGTTATGCAAACGCAGCGTTCCGCTCCACCTTCGCGCTAGAGCCAGACGAGTGCCCTTTTTGGGCAGAACTGATGCGCCGCAATACCAAGGCGGGAAAAGGCACGATCATTCGTGCGGCCGACTTCGAGACATGGCTTATCTCCGCGCAATCACGCCGTGGCAAGCTGCCGTTTCGCGCGTTCGAGACCGACGTGACAGACGGTCGATGGCTGTGGATGACGGAGACCGTCCAGCGCGACGGGTGGATGCTGTGCATCGCCAGCGACATCACGCATCTGAAGGCGAGCGAGCGCGACATCAGGCAGGACCGCGATTTCGCGCTGCGGGCCTCCCAGACAGACGAGCTGACCAGTATATCCAACCGCCGCTTCATGATGGCCGCGCTGGAGAGCATGGTTCAACGCCAGGCATCGGAGGAAGCGTCGAGAGGCTGCATCTGCATTATCGACCTGGATTTCTTCAAACGCATCAACGACCTGTACGGCCATCAGGCGGGTGACGACGTGCTGGTCGATTTCGCCCGCCGGGTGCATCCGCTCGTCCGGCGCCGAGACAGCTTCGGCCGCATCGGGGGCGAGGAGTTCATGCTGATCCTGCCGGACACGACGTTGTCGCAAGGCGAGCTGATCATCGATCGCATCCTGACGACCGTGCGCGATGCGCGGCCGATCCGCACGGTGCCGACCTTTTCGTATACCTGCTCTGCCGGGCTCGCGGAGTTGCACGCCGGCGAGACGGCGCGCGAATTTTACGCGCGGGCCGATGAAGCGCTCTATCATGCCAAGCAGAGCGGTCGCGACCGCCTGAGGATCGTCGCATAGAGCGGGAGGGTTTATCCCGATCTACGCGATGAGGATGGCCGGGATCAGGCCTCGCAGGGAGTTGCCCACGTACAGCCTGCCTGCCCTCAACTCTTCCAGCGAGATGCGGCCGACGCGCGCTTTCCGCTGACAGATGAGTTCGGTGCGAAGCACGCCGGCGAGCAGGCCGCATGAAATGGGGGGCGTACGGAGGATGCCGGATCCGTCATCCAGGAAGACCGAGGTAATGGTCCCCTCGCAAACCTCGCCGCGCTCGTTGAGCATGACGACTTCGTCCGCGTCCGAAGAAGCATATTCGGCACGGGCAGTGTCGTAGACAGCCCGATTGGTCGTTTTCAACCGCAAAATCTTGTCGTTCGAATCAAGTCGGGAGGTTGCGATGCGCACCGTCCAAGGCGTATCGGCGGGAAGCGGCGTGAAGGGCGCGGTGGTGACCTCCATCAGCCCCTGTCGATCCAGCGTCAGGCGCACGCGCAAACCCCGGGAGGCGCCGGCGACGGCCTCATCGAGCTTCGCCGCCGCCGCCGCAGGTTCGGGAAAACCGACCCGGCGGGCAGAACGGGAAAGGCGCGCGAGATGAAGACGCAGCCTGACAAAGCCGGCGTCCGGGTCGAAGCGCAGCGTTTCGATCAGCGAGAAGTCAGTCACCCGCGATCTCCCGGTCGTCTTTATCGCCCGCGATCTGCTGATCGCCGACGGCGAAGCGCGCTTTCAGCAGGCACTCTTCATATTCGGCTTCGGCGGTCGAATCGAACACGATGCCGCCGCCGACGTTGAAGATCGCCTTGCCGCCCTCGAACAGGCTGAGGGTGCGGATGGCGACGGAAAAGCGCATGGCGCCATCGGGCGAAATCATGCCGATCGCGCCGCAATAGGCGTCTCGTGGAGTGCCCTCCAATTCGTGCAGGATCTGCATCGCGCTGATCTTCGGCGCGCCGGTTACCGAACCGCAGGGGAAGAGGGCGGCGAAGATATCGCGGATCGAGAGGTCGGGGAGAAGCCGTGCCTGGACGTGGCTCACCATCTGGTGGACCGTCGGATAGGTCTCGATGTCGAAGAGTTTCGGTACGTCGAGCGTCCCGACCCTGGTAATGCGGGAGATGTCGTTGCGCAGGAGATCGACGATCATGCGGTTTTCGGCCTGCGTCTTGATGTCGTGACGCATCGCCGCGACGATCTCGGCGTCTTCGGCGACGCTGGCGCCGCGCTTGGCGGTGCCCTTCATCGGATGAGTCTCGATCCAGCCGTTGCTGTCGGTGCGGAAGAAGAGCTCGGGCGAGCGGGAAAGGATCACAGGGCCGCCGAGATCGACGAGGGCACCGTATTTTACCGGCTGGCGCTCGATCAGGGCCCAGAAGGCCGCACGGGGCTCGCCGCTCCAGCGGGCAGCCACCGGCATGGTGAGATTGGCCTGATAGCAATTGCCCTGCCTCAGATGCCAGTGCAGGCGGTCGAAGCGCTCCTTATAGGTCGGGAAATCCCACGCGGCTTTCGGGGCGGTGACGAATTCCTCGTTTTCGAGACGCTGCGCCGGCTGGGCAAGCGGATGGTCATCGGGTTGCGGCGCGTCGAAGACGCCGAAGCAGAGGAGCGGAGTCTGCCTGTCCGCCATGGCCAAGGCGGAGAGCTTGTCCTCGAAGAGGTACCCGGCCTCGTAGGCCATGTAGCCAGCCAACCATTTGCCCGCGGCCCGGGCTTCCTCCATTCCGGCGAGCGCTGCGAAGAACTCGGTGCGCGTGCGAGCGACGATGATCTCCGCCGGGTTGGCGAAGAGCATCACCTGCCCGGTGGTGTCGTCCCTGAAGAGGGCGTAGGGCTGTCTGTCGGTCATAGCGATGCTTGCGCCCCGTGCGGCGAGGTTCGCAGTGTTCCTCTGCTGCCCGTCGGACAGGTGAGGGGGCGGAGCGGAACGACGAGCAGCAGCCTGTTCGGCGGAGAAGGTGTGCCGTCTGGGCCTCGCCTCATTCCAGTATCCCGCATTCCTGTGCTTGTCACAGGAATCCAGCCACGGCGCTTCTGCGCCGTGAACGATGTCATTCGCCGCACAGTGTCTCCCGCGCCCAGGGACCTGGGCGCACTGGATTCCTGTGACGCGCACAGGAATGAGGGAGAAGGGGGTGCCTTCATTGTTCCTCTTGAACGTTACGCAAGGCGCGGTCGTTCGCGCCGTCTCCAACTTTGGGAGACAACCGTTGCTCAGGCCTTATCTAGCGCTTCCAGCTCGTCGATCAGCCCCTCGATCATCGACAGTCCCTTGCTCCAGAACGACGGATCGGTCGCGTCCAGGCCGAAAGGCTTCAGAAGTTCGGCGTGGTGCTTGGTGCCGCCTGCCTTCAGGAGCTCGAAATACTTTTCCTGGAAGCCCTTGTCGGCTTTCTGGTAGACCGCATAGAGCGAATTCACCAGGCAGTCGCCGAAGGCGTAGGCGTAGACGTAGAAGGGTGAATGGATGAAGTGGGGGATATAGGCCCAGTAGGTCTCGTAACCCTCGGAAATCCTGATCGCCGGTCCAAGGCTTTCCGACTGCACCGAAAGCCACAGTTCGCCGATGTCGTCCGACGTCAGTTCGCCGGCTTTCCTGGCCGTATGGATCTTCCGCTCGAATTCGTAGAAGGCGATCTGGCGCACGACCGTGTTGATCATGTCCTCGACCTTCTGGGCCAGCATCGCCTTGCGCTCGCGCCTGTCCTTTGTCTTGTCGAGCAGCGCCCGGAAGGTCAGCATTTCGCCGAAGACGGATGCGGTTTCGGCAAGCGTCAGCGGCGTCTGGCACATCAGGGCGCCCTGGGCACCGGCCAGTACCTGATGGACGCCGTGGCCGAGTTCATGGGCAAGCGTCATCACGTCGCGCGGCTTGCCGAGGTAGTTGACCAGCACATAGGGATGAGCGGAGGGCACCGTGGGATGGGCAAACGCGCCTGGCGCCTTGCCCGGTCGCACCGGCGCGTCGATCCAATGCTCGTCGAAGAAACGCTTGGCGATTGCGGCCATCTCCGGGGCAAAGTTGCCATAGGCGGACAACACCGTGTCCCTGGCTTCGTCCCAGGAAATCACGGCGTTCGACGTCTCCGGGAGCGGCGCATTGCGGTCCCAGAACTCCATCTGCTCCATGCCGAGCCACTTGGCCTTCATCTTGTAATAGCGGTGCGAGAGGCGCGGATAAGCCTGCTTGACGGCGGCGGCCAGAGCATCGACGACGTCGCGTTCGACGCGGTTTGCCAGATGCCTGGAATCGGCGATGTCCTCGAAGCCGCGCCAGCGGTCGGAGATGTCCTTGTCCTTGGCGAGCGTGTTGGTGATGAGGGTAAAAGTGCGCAGGTTCGCCCTGAAGGTTGCGGCGAGCGCCATGGCGGCCTTGCGACGAACCTCGGGGTCCTTGTCCTGCAACATGTTGAGCGTCACTTCGAGCGGCAGCTTCTCGCCGTCGACGTCGAAGCGCAGCTCCGACATCGTTTCGTCGAACAGGCGATTGAAGGCGGCGGCCGATGTCATCGACTTTTCGAGGAAGAGCTGCTCCAGCTTGTCGTCGAGCTGGTAGGGCTTGTCCTGGCGCAGGTCGACCAGCCAGGGGCGATAGTGGCCGGCGTCGGGGTCGTTCGCCATCGACGCATCGATGACAGCATCATCGATGCGGTTGAGTTCGAGCGCGAAGAACAGGAGGTGGCCCGAGAAATCGGTGATCTTAGCCTGCACGTCGCCGTAGAGCTTGCCATTCACCGGGTTGCTGGTGTCGGAGAAGTAGGTGAGGCTCGCAAACGAGCCGAGGCGGCCAATGATGTCGTCCAGCGCCTCATATTCCTTGAGCGCCTGGCCGATGCCTTCGGCGCCCGTCTTGGTCACGGCCTCGGCAAGCCTGCCCTTCCACTTTTCTTCGAAGGCAACCGCAAGCTTGCCGGCCTTGTCCATGTCGGCGACGAAGGCGGTGGAAGTGGCGGATGGGTAGAGGTCCTGCAATTTCCAGGTCGGCAGATCGCCCAGCGCGGTATCGGTCGCGGAGGCGGCGGAGCTTGCCGAAAAATTAAGATCGGCGCCGGCGAGCGTGTTTTTCATGAGCAGGGTTCCTCTTCCTCTTTTGCGACAGGCTTGACTGTCTATGCGCCTAAAGCCCCGGCATCAAGGGGCTTTAGGTAGCCGAGAAGCTTCGTTTCGAGGCGATTTTGGCTCCGTCACAAACGTTAAAATGCGATTATTTCTCAAAACTGGATGTTCAAGCCTTTCTGCGAGAGTGCTTGCAGGTTTCGCATGAAGTGAGGCGGCAATGACCGGTTACAATGAGCTCAAGGGTGCAGCGCAGATACTTGTCGTCGAGGACGATCCAGTACAGCGGCGACTGCTGAAGAACGCGATCGAGCGTCATGGGCACGTCGTCCATCAGGCGGAGAACGGACGCATCGGTCTGGAGATGGTGAAGAGGGCCAGCGGCCTCTACAACGTCATCGTGCTCGACCTCATGATGCCCGAGATGACCGGCCTCGAATTTCTCGAAGCAGTGCACGAATTCGGCACACAAATCCCGGTCATCGTTCAGACAGGGCAGGGCGGAATCGAGACGGTGGTCCAGGCGATGCGCGCCGGTGCGTTCGATTTCGTCGTCAAGCCGGTGTCTCCGGAACGCATTGCCAACTCGATTTCGAATGCCTTGAAGCTCGACCAGCGCGAAATCAAGGCGCGCACCGGTCGCCGGTCCCGTTCCGGGGCAGTCGGGTTCGACGATATTGTCTCGGCCAGTCCCGCAATGCTACGCGTCATCGATCTTGCCCAGCGCGGGGCACAGTCCAACATCCCGGTGGTGCTGGAAGGCGAATCCGGTGTCGGGAAGGAACTCGTGGCGCGCGCCATCCAGTCCGGCAGCGACCGCTCCGGCAAGCCGTTCGTCACGGTCAACTGCGGTGCCATTCCGCACAATCTCGTGGAGAGCATTCTCTTCGGTCACGAGAAGGGAGCCTTCACCGGCGCCACGGAGCGCCATGTCGGCAAGTTCATGGAGGCCGACGGCGGCACCATCTTCCTCGACGAGATCGGCGACCTTCCGCTCGACGTCCAGGTCAAGCTTCTTCGCGCCGTGCAGCAGGGCGAGATCGAGACAGTGGGCGCGCGTGCCGCCCACAAGGTCAATGTCCGTCTGATCTCGGCGACCAACAAGGATCTGATCGAAGAGGTCAAGAACGGCCACTTCCGCGAAGACCTGTACTATCGCCTGAACGTGTTCCCGATCACCATCCCGGCTCTGCGCAAGCGCAAGGAAGACATCCCTCATCTGGTGCGCGTTTTCACCGAGCGGTTCTCGACAGAGCAGAAGAACGGCCATCGCATGACGGTCAGTTCGGGCGCGCTTGCGCTGCTGACGGCCTATGACTGGCCGGGTAACATCCGCCAGCTCGAGAACGCCATCTTCCGTGCCGTGGTTCTTGCCGACGGACCGGAGCTGACGGAAGCGGATTTTCCGCAGATCGCGGCGCAGTTGCCCGAATACGACGTGGTGGACCACCTCGCACTGGTCGCCGACAACAGCAGCAGTGCGCGCCTGAGCGAACTTGTTGAGGTGGAATACTCGGCCTCGCATTCGGCGGCCGATCCAGCGGTCTCGCGAATCACCGACGCGCCGGACAACGCAATTGCCAGCACGAACCCCGCCGGCGAGGTTCGCAAGCTCGCCGATGTCGAAGAGGAATTGATCAGATTCGCTCTTAAATTCTATAGGGGCCAGATGAGTCAAGTGGCTCGAAAACTGGGTATCGGACGGTCCACACTCTACAGAAAACTCAAGGATTACGGCATCGATCCGGACAATCCCCAGAAGGACGCCGCATAGCCCGCTAAATTAAGAATCCGGCAATCATCTTTTGTTACCATTCATAAACCACTTGTTAGCGGGCTGTTCACTATGTAAAGAAAAGGTTGATCACGTGTGGCATTTTTGCCATCGTGTGACCGCATTTCACAGTCAAGGGTCGGGTAGAGGACCATCGGCTGTCTGACGGGGATTGAGTTTGCCGGATCTGAATTGGAACACGAAGCCTTCGCGCCCGACATGGCGCAAGAGGTGCGCAGACCTTTGCGGAAAGGTGGTTAGGACGGCTATGGCCGCCCTTCTCGCAGTTGCTGTTTCGTCACCTGTGACGGTGAGCACGCCTTCCCAGGCGGCTGGCGATACGCGTAGTCTCAAGCTCTACTTCGTCCACACCGGCGAGAAAGCCGTCATCACCTACAAGCGCAACGGCAGGTTCGACCCCAAGGGTCTCGAGCAGCTGAACCGCTTTCTGCGCGACTGGCGCAAGAACCAGCCAACCAAGATGGACCCGCGCCTTTTCGACCTGATCTGGGAAGTCTACCGCCAGAGCGGCTCACGCGACTATATCAACGTCGTCTGCGGATTCCGTTCGCCTGCTACCAACGCGATGCTGAAGGGCCGTTCGCGCAATTCCGGCGTTGCCGAGAAGAGCCAGCATATGCTCGGCAAGGCGATGGATTTCTTCATCCCTGACGTCAAACTGGCCACTTTGCGTGGCATAGGCATGAAAATGCAGGTCGGCGGCGTTGGATTCTATCCGAAATCCGGTTCGCCCTTCGTGCACATGGATGTCGGCGGCGTTCGTGCCTGGCCGCGCATGAGCCGTGACGAACTGGTCAGGCTTTTCCCGAACGGCAACACGATGCATATCCCCGCAGACGGGCGTCCGCTGCCTGGGTATGAACAGGCCGTTGCCGACTACAAGCGCCGCGTCAGCTCCAGCCAGGTGCAGATGGCAAGCTCGGGCGCCTATTCCGGCTCGTCCGAGGAGCCGCGCAAGCACAAGACTCTGTTTGCAGCGCTGTTCGGCGGTGGAGCGGACGAGGCAGAAGACACGTCTGACGACGATAGCGGCGCAACGTCGGTGGCAATCGCCAGGGCGACACCGCCAAAGGCCGCCGATATTCCGAACGCAGCCGATCCCGGCCAGCAGGCTCCCGCCCAGCCGACCGAGGTCGCAAGCGTCAATGCGCCGATTCCGCAGGTGCGGCCGGCGTTCGCCAATCAACCAGGCGGCAGCGAAGTGGCCAGCGCCCTCGTCGCTCCGCAGTCCGGAAATGCCGCGCAACAGGCCCTCTCTGCCGTGACCGATCAAGGTCCGCAGCAGTTTGCAGATCTCAGCGCCTACAGCGTACCGGTTCCTTCGCTGCTCGGACCGCGCCGCTCTGTGGGCGATGCGGAAGTCGCTTCGGCAGATCCGACTGCGATGACGGGGAATCTCGCAGCGGTTCCGACGCCGGGTGAACGCCCGGCCCTTGCCGAAAAGCTTCTCGCCGCGACGAATGCCGATGCGGAAGCGGACGACGATGTGGCAGACCAGGAGGATACGCTTTCTCCGGCTGTTGCCGACGCGCTCAACCAGCAGGACACGGCCGGCGACCGTCAGGTCGCATCGAGCCAACCGCCGGTTTCGAGCGTCGAACAGGCTATCAACGCGGCAATGCCGCAAAAGGTTCCCGCCCAGAAGACACCGGTGCAAATGGCCGCCCTCGCTCCGTCGACCCGGTCGGCAGGCTTCGGGGATGGCTTCGACGCGCCCCGGACATCCGACGACGCCGGCGTAGCGCAGGGCGTGCCCGCCAAGGGCGGCCGCCCGACCAAGCATGAGGCGGCAGAAGCCGATGCCAGCCGGGCTACGGTCAGGACCGAGCCGAAGCTGACCGAGAAGATTATCTCGAAGTGGGCGCTCACCAATTCGCGCATGGAGATGGTAACCAAGCCGGTGAAGGCACCGCGGTTTGTCAGCCAGACACTTCGCGCCCAGCCGACCTCGGTCTACGCGGAAGGCTTCACCAAGACGGCCTCCATCGATCCGGGCCGGTTCAGCGGTACTGCCGTAAACTTCATGGAAGTGCGCAAGTTCGAATCGAACTGAGCCACCCGTTGATGGAACAAAGAAAAACCGCCGGATCGTCCCGGCGGTTTTTTCGTTCGTCACGCTTTCGACGTTTGCGCTAGAGAGCAGCCGCCGGGACGAACTGGAGGTAGGCTGCGAGGCTGGCCATCGAGAGCCAGAGATCCCCATCATGGGCCGACGTCCTCCTTGCCGCCGCGGCAAGCGCGCCGGTGAGGACGATGAGCAGGGCGATCCAAAAGCCGTTGCCGGCGAAAGCCAGGCCGAGCGAACCGATACTGACAGCACTTGCGAATATCGTCTGAGGCGAGACTGCGACGGACGAATCCTGCCGGGCACGAAATATGGTCGCGAAGCGGCATGCGCTGAACGCAATCGACAGGACGAGGAGAGCCGGGGCCATCGCCTGAAACTGCATCATCCTGCCCTTTCGAATGCGATTGCGATCTGCGTGAGGTCGTTGTCGTCCTGCTCGCTTCGACGCGCGGCGAGCGCGCTTCCGACGGCGATCAGGACGGGATTGTCGTAGCCGATCTGAACGATGCCGTCGGAGAGAGTTGCAAGGCTGCCGCGCCATGCGCGCTCCGTCGTACGGCTCACGTCGCTGACGATCACGGCGGGCGTGGCGGGCGGGAGGCCTTCGGCAATCAGTTTCCCGGCGATCGCAGGGGCCGTCCGGCCTCCCATGTAGAAGACCGTCGTCGTCTGCTGATCGGCAACGGTTGCCCAGTTCACATCAGTGGGCAATCCGCCGTAGCGGGAATGGCCGGTGATGAAACGCACCGACTGGGCGTGGTCGCGATGGGTCAGCGAGATGCCGAGGCGCGAGGCCATGGCGCTTGCAGCCGTGATGCCGGGGATCACATCGACCGGAATGTTCTCGCGATCGAGATGGGCGATCTCCTCGCCGGCCCTGCCGAAGATCATCGGGTCGCCGGATTTCAGGCGCACGACCCGCTTGCCTGCCTTGGCGAGCTTCACCATGGTCTCGTTGATGTCTTCCTGGCGGCAACTGGTGCGGCCGCCACGTTTTCCCACCAGCATCCGCTTCGCTTCGCGGCGGGCAAGCTCCAGGACCTCCGATGAGACGAGGTCGTCGAACAGGATCACATCCGCGGCCTGCAGGGCGCGAACCGCCTTCAGCGTCAGCAGCTCCGCGTCGCCGGGGCCGGCGCCGACCAGTGTGACGCGGCCACCTCCGGACGAGTGGGCGGGCGCTTCCCGAAGCCGCTCGGCCTCCTTGAGAAGCAGCCCGCCGACGCCCTCCTCCGGCGTATCGGAACTTGAAAACGCGCGGTCGACGAAACCTTCCCAGAAGACGCGGCGCAGCGGTCCGGGCACGAGCCGCTCGTTGATGGTTTCCCGCAGCGATTGGGCAAGTTCGGCCCAGCCTTTCAACGCCCGCGGCAACAATGTCTCGATCCGCCGGCGGATTGCCTGGGCCAGGATGGGTGCAGCGCCATCGGTTGATATCGCCACCACGACCGGCGACCGGTTGACGATCGAGCCGAACTGGAATTGGCAGAAGGCAGGCCTGTCGATGACGTTTACGGGTACACCGGCCGCATGGGCGGCATCAAAAAATGCCCGCGCTTCGCCGTCGTCCCCGCAGTCGGCGATGGCGATCGCCGAGCCGGCGACGATAGATGCGTCCCACGCCTGCGGGTGGTGAGCGAATGAGCCTCGTGGATGTTCTGCACCGCGCAGAACGAGCTTTTCGAAGGTGTCGGACAGCCTCTCTGCATAGACGTGCACCTCGGCGCCGCAGGCCGCGAGAAGCTCGGCCTTCCAGGCTGCCGCATCCGAACCGCCAGCGACGACAACGCGCTTCCCTTCCAGTGCCCAGAAGACCGGAAGCTTGGCGAGAGGTTCCAGGCGGGCCGGATTGTCATTCCGCGGCGGCTGCAAGACATCCATCGATGATCCCCCTGATTTCGGAGCGGCAGGAGCCGCAGTTCGTTCCGGCATTGGTTGCCTTGCCGACGGCCTCGACGCTGTGACAGCCGCTGCGGACTGCCTCGACGATCTGGTTGACGCCGATGCTGAAGCAGGAGCAGACGGTTGCCCCTGGATCCGGCTGGTCGGCGCCGGGGCGGCCGGCGACCAGCGCGAAGCGCTTGCGCAGGTCGTCGTGACAGGCGGCAAGCTGCGAGATGGCCCAGTTGCGGGCCACCGCCACCGGCTGGCGCGCGAGGAACAGCGCCGCGAGCAGCCGCTTGCCGTCGAAGAAGGCCAGCCTGAGATCGCCGGATTGCTGGTCGGCGTAACCGAGCGGTTCAATGCCCGCGGGGATGGCGAACGTCTCGCGGCACCAGCTGCACCAGTCGTCGACAGCACGATCGAAGCCAAGTTCCAGGCGCCAGCCGCCGTCGGCCTTTGCCACTGCCCAATAGGCGGCGTCGAGGCTCTGCGGCTTGCCGGCCGAGACGGCAAATCCATATCGCGCCGCCTTGAAGGGCCGTGCTGCGACCGCAACGTTCTTGGAGGCCGGCTGGCCGGAGAACGGATCGGTGATGGGGGCAACGACCACATCGATACGGGCGCGGGCCGCGAACTGATCGTTCCAGTGCATCGGCACGAAGATGCTGCCGCGCGCCTGCCGGTCGGTGATCAACGCGCGAACGATCGACTTGCCATGCGGACTTTCGATCTCCACGAGGCCGGCGTTGCCGACGCCGATCTCGATCGCATCGCGGGGATGCAGTTCGGCAAAGGGTTCGGCGATATGGGAGGACAGGCGGGCGCTTTTGCCCGATCGGGTCATCGTGTGCCACTGGTCGCGGATGCGGCCGGTGTTGAGCGTGAAGGGGTAGTCGGCGTTGGTCCGGTCCGAAGCGGCGGGTTCCACCGCGACGAAGCGTGCCTTGCGGTCGGCGTGGAAGAAGTCGCCCTTGGCGAAAAAGCGGGTGTCGGCCTTCACGTCGCCTGCGGACCTCGGCCACTGGAACGGGGACATCGCGTCATAGTCCGTCTCGTCGATGCCGGAACAGGCACCGATGTCGAAATCGCGGCTGCCGTCGTTTTCGAAGGCGGAGAGCGCTGCGTGCTCCTCGAAGATGCCTGCCGGGGATGCGAACGGGAATGCTTCAGCAAAGCCCATGCGGCGCGCGACTTCGGTCAGCTGCCACCAGTCCGCGCGCGCTTCGCCGGGTGCGTCGAGGAACGGCCGCTGGCGGGAAATGCGGCGTTCGGAGTTCGTGACTGTGCCGCTCTTTTCTCCCCAGCCGAGCGAGGGCAGCAGCACGTGGGCGTGCCGGGTCGTGTCGGTTTGCTTGAGGATGTCGGACACGACCACGAACGGGCAGGCCTTGATGGCTGCCTCCACGGCATCGGCATTCGGCATCGAGACGACGGGGTTGGTCGCCATGATCCACAGTGCCTTGATACGCCCCCCTGAGACGGCCTCGAACATGTCGACGGCTTTCAGGCCGGGCTTCGTCGCCACGCCGGGAGATTGCCAGAAGCGCTGGACGCGGTCGCGGTCATCGGCGCTCTCCAACGCCATGTGGGCGGCGAGCATGTTTGCCAGCCCGCCGACCTCGCGGCCGCCCATGGCATTCGGCTGGCCGGTCAGCGAGAAAGGCCCCATGCCGGGGCGGCCGATGCGGCCGGTTGCGAGGTGGCAGTTGATGATGGCGTTGACCTTGTCCGTGCCCGAGACGGACTGGTTCACACCCTGGCTGTAGCAGGTGACGACCTTCTCCGTCGTTGCGAACAGACGGTAGAATTCGCGGAGCTGCATGGCGGGCAGGCCCGTGCACCCCAGGATCCCGTTGAAGGACGACGCGGAGGCCGATGCGAACGCTTCGGCAAAGCCGTTGGTGTATTCGGCCACATAGTTCTGATTGACGGCATCGTGCGAGATCAGATGCGCGAAAAGGCCGACGAAGAGGGCGACATCGCTGTCCGGGCGGATCGCCAGATGCAGGTCGGCGATATCGGCTGTCATCGTGCGGCGCGGATCGATGACCACGACCTTCATACCCGGGCGCGCAGCCTTGGCCGCCGCCAACCTCTGATAGATGACAGGGTGACACCAGGCGAGGTTGGAGCCGGTCAGGATCACCAGATCGGCGAGCTCGATGTCCTCGTAGGCGCCGGGCACCGTGTCGGCACCGAAGGCGCGGCGGTGGCCGGCGACGGACGACGACATGCAGAGCCTCGAATTGGTGTCGATGTTGGCCGAGCCGATGAAGCCCTTCATCAGCTTGTTGGCGACATAGTAGTCTTCGGTCAGCAGCTGTCCGGAGACGTAGAAGGCGACGGCGTCCGGCCCGTGCTCTTCGATGGTTCGCGAGAAGCGGTTGGCAACGAGGTCCAGAGCGTCGTCCCAACCGGCCGGCCGGCCGGCGATCTCCGGATGCAGAACGCGTCCGTCGAGGTCGATGGTTTCGGCGAGCGCCGAGCCCTTCGAGCACAAGCGCCCGAAGTTTGCGGGGTGCTCGGGGTCGCCGTTGACGGACACGACGCCGTCGTCGGCGATCCTGGCGATCACGCCGCAGCCGACGCCGCAGTAGGGACAGGTGGTCTTGACCTCTTCCGCCATCTATTCTGCCGCCATCATCAGACTTTCAAGGGCGATCGAGAGGGCACCGTTCTCGTTGCGGACGGCAATCGTGCGGACCGCGCCCTCGTCGGCGCCGAGTGCCTTGCCGGTTTCCAGCGAAATCACCCAATTGTGCAGCGGGCAGGTGACCGCCCTGGCGTGGACGATGCCCTGGCTGAGCGGGCCGCCTTTGTGCGGGCAGTGATCCTCGATGGCGAAGACCTCGTTCTCGGCCGTGCGGAAGACGGCGATCTTGCCCTGTGGCGTCTTTACGCAGCGTGCGCCACGCAGCGGAATATCGGAGATGTCGCCGATTGGATGCCAGTTCATATCTATCCCCTCACTCCGCAGCTTCTGAATACCCGACGGTCGCCATCGGCTTGAACTCGTGCTTGTCCTTGCCGGAGACGCGCTCCGACCAGGGGTCGACCTGGGCGAAGGATTGGCTGAAGACGAAACGCCCGTAGTAGCCCTGGCGTTTTTCGGCATCGCCGACGATCTGTCGGCGGATCTCCTCCAGGCCGACGCGCTTGGCCCATTTGTAGATACGCTCGAGATAGCGGGCCTGCTCGCGGTACATCTGCGTCAGCGCCACGATATGCTCCAGCGCCTCGTCTTCGGTCCTGACGAGCCCGAGGATCTCGGTGCCCTTGATGTCGAGGCCGGCGGCGCCGGCGAAATGGATCTCGAAGCCCGAATCGACGCAGACGACGCCGATGTCCTTGCAGGTTGCCTCGGCGCAGTTTCGCGGACATCCCGAGACGGCGAGCTTCAGCTTCGCCGGCGTCCAGGAGCCCCACATGAACTTCTCGATGCGGATGCCGAGGCCGGTCGAATCCTGCGTGCCGAAGCGGCACCAGTCGGAGCCGACGCAGGTTTTCACGGTGCGCAGGCCCTTGGCATAGGCCTGGCCGGAGACGAAGCCGGCCTTGCCGAGATCGGCCCAGACCGCCGGCAGATCTTCCTTCTCGATGCCGAGCAGGTCGATGCGCTGGCCGCCCGTCACCTTCACCATGGGGATTTCGAACTTGTCGACGACATCGGCAATGGCGCGCAGCTCGTTGGAATTGGTCACGCCGCCCCACATGCGCGGCACGACGGAGTAGGTGCCGTCCTTCTGGATGTTGGCGTGGACACGCTCGTTGATGAAACGGGACTGGTAATCGTCGGCATATTCGTCCGGCCAGTCGCAGACGAGGTAGTAGTTGAGCGCCGGCCGACATTTGGCGCAGCCGCAGGAGGTCTTCCACTCCAGCTCCTGCATCACGGCAGGAATGCTCTTCAGACCCTTGGCCTTGATCAGGCGGCGGACATCATCGTGGCCAAGCTCGGTGCAGGTGCACATCGGCTGTACGGCGGCCGGGTTGTAGCCGTCGCCCAGCGTCAGGGCCATCAGCTGCTCGACCAGGCCGGTGCAGGAGCCGCAGGAGGCGGAGGCCTTTGTGTGGGCTCGCACATCGTCGAGCGACGTCAGGCCCTTGCCCGAGATCGTCGAGGTGATCTTGCCCTTGCACACGCCGTTGCAGCCGCAGATTTCCGCATCATCCGGCAAGGCTGCAACGGCCGCCATAGGGTCCAGCGGCGACCCTCCCTGGTAGGCCTGTCCGAAGATCAGCGTCTCGCGCATCTGCGAGATGTCCGTCGCCTTCTTCTTGAGATCGTTGAACCAGGCGCCATCGGCGGTCTCTCCGTAGAGCACGGTGCCGATGATCCTGTTGTCCTTCAGGACGAGACGCTTGTAGACGCCGGCTGTCGCATCGCGCAGGACGATCTCCTCACGGTCGTCGCCATCGGCAAAATCGCCGAGCGAATAGAGATCGATGCCCGTCACCTTGAGCTTGGTCGGCGTGTCGGAATGGACGAAGGCGGCCGACGTGTCGCCGGAAAGGTGCGAGGCGGCGACACGGGCCATTTCGTAGAGCGGCGCGACGAGGCCGTAGACCATGCCGCCGACTTCGGCGCATTCGCCCAGCGACAGAATGCTGCCGTCCGAGGTCCGCATGCCGTCGTCGACGACGATGCCGCGGTTGACGGCGAGGCCCGCGTCCTTTGCGAGGCCGACGTTCGGACGGATGCCGACCGCCATGACGACAAGGCTTGCCGGGATGATGCGGCCGTCGTCGAGCTCGATGCCCTCGACCTTGCCATTGCCTGTTATCGCCTTGGTGTTGGCCTTGGTGATGACCTTGATGCCGCGTTCCTCGACGGCCTTCTGCAGGAGATAGCCGGCAGCTGGATCGAGCTGGCGCTCCATCAGCGTTGGCATCACATGCAGCACTGTCACGTCCATGCCGCGCTGGGCGAGGCCGGCCGCTGCTTCGAGGCCCAGAAGGCCGCCGCCGATGACGATTGCCTTTTCGCGCGACTGGGCCGCCAGCAGCATGGCCTGCACGTCGTCGAGGTCGCGGTAGGTGATGACGCCGGGCAGGTCCTTGCCGGGAACGGGGATGATAAAGGGCACGGAGCCGGTGGCAATCACCAGCCTGTCGTAGCTCTCCGTAACGCCGTGGTCCGAGGTCACGGTCTTGGCGTGCCGGTCGATCGCAACGATCCTGTGGCCCTTGTAGAGCGTAATACCGTGGTCGATGTACCAGCCATCGCCATGGATCACGATCTGCTCGTAGGTCTTTTCGCCCGACAGAACCGGCGAGAGCATGATGCGATCGTAGTTGACGCGCGGCTCGGCGTTGAAAATGGTGACCTGATAGTGGCCGGGCGCCTTTTCGAACAGGTGCTCGAGCATGCGCCCGGGCGCCATGCCGTTGCCGATGATAACGAGTTTCTCGGTCATGTCGGTTACTCCGCGGCTTCGACGAAGCGGTGGCGTTCGTAGAGGAACTTCAGCACGGCTTCGCGGCATTTGAGGTAGGTTCGGTCGGAGGCGAGTTCGATGCGGTTGCGTGGGCGGTCGATCGGGACCTCGAGGACCTCGCCGATCCTGGCCGCCGGGCCGTTGGTCATCATCACGATACGGTCGGAGAGCAGAACGGCCTCGTCGACATCGTGAGTGATCATCACCATCGTGTTTCCGAGCCGGGCGTGGATCTCCATCACCGCGTCCTGCAGGTGAGCGCGGGTGAGCGCGTCGAGCGCGCCGAAGGGCTCGTCGAGAAGCAGGATCTTCGGTTCCATCGACAGCGCGCGGGCAATGCCGACGCGCTGCTTCATGCCGCCGGAGATTTCGGAGGGGCGCTTGTCCCTGGCGTGGGCCATCTGGACGAGGTCGAGATTGGCCATGACCCATTCATGACGCTCGGCCTTGCCCTTCGAACTGCTGAAGACCTTGGAGACGGCGAGGTTGACGTTTTCATAGACTGTCAGCCAGGGAAGCAGGCTGTGGTTCTGGAACACGACGGCGCGCTCCGGGCCGGGGGCGTTGACCTCGCGGTTTTCGAGAAGCACGGCGCCCGCCGAGACCGGCGTCAACCCGGCGATGAGGTTCAGCAGCGTGGACTTGCCGCAGCCGGAGTGGCCGATGATCGAGACGAACTCTCCCTTGGAGATCGTCAGGTTGATGCCCTTCAGCACCTCTGCGCGCGTTCCTGCGCGGTCGAAATACTTGTCGATGTGGTCGAGTTTGAGATAGGCGTTCATGATCGTTCCTCTCAATTGGCCGAAGCGCCGCGCGTGATCAGCTTGCCGACGGCTGCAACCAGCTTGTCGAGCGCGAAGCCGACGACGCCGATGTAGGCAAGGGCGACGATGATGTCGGGCAGGCGCGACGAGTTCCAGGCATCCCAGATGAAGAAGCCGATGCCGACGCCACCCGTCAGCATCTCGGCTGCGACGATCGCGAGCCAGGAGAGGCCGACGCCGATGCGAAGACCGGTGAAGATGTAGGGTGCGGCCGAGGGCAGCATGATCTTGAAGAAGAACTCGATCTGATTGAGACGCAGCACCTTGGCGACGTTGCGGTAGTCCTGGGGAATGTTGCGCACCCCGACGGCGGTGTTGATGATCACCGGCCAGATCGAGGTGATGAAGATCACGAAGATCGCCGATGGGTTGGCGTTCTGGAATGCCGCGAGCGAAAGCGGCAGCCAGGCGAGGGGCGGCACGGTACGCAGCACCTGAAAGATCGGGTCGAGGCCGCGCATCGCCCAGACCGATTGGCCGATGACGGCGCCGACGACGACACCGGCAATTGCGGCGAGGCCGAAGCCGTAGGCGACGCGCTGCAGCGAGATCAGGACGCGCCAGCCAAGCCCGATGTCCTGCGAGCCGTAGTTGAAGAAGGGGTAGGCGATCAGATCGTAGCTTTCCTGCCAGACCTGGTGCGGCGACGGCAGGGAGGCGGTGGGCGACGAACAGAGCACCTGCCAGACGGCAAGCAGGATCACCAGCACCACGAGGGGCGGGACGACGTTGCGTGCGACCGCGGCTGCGATCTTCCTCGCGTCGAACCTGGCTGCAGGCCGCTTTGAAAGCGGCAGAATGGTTGCTGTCGTCGACGCGGCTGCGGCTGTCGCGATTGTTTGTTTCTTGGCCAGGGCCGGCATGGAACGCTCCTCATACGAATTCAAGAAAGGACCGACGCGCCCCTTGCGCGCCGGAGACGCGATCAGGACGCGGCCTTGATGGCCAGGCTATCGAGATAGGCGGACGGGTTTTCCGGGTCGAAGACCTTGCCGTCGAAGAAGGTTTCCTTGCCGCGAGAGGAGGATGCCGGAATGTCGGCTGCTGCAACGCCGAGGTCCTTGGCCGCTTCGCGCCAGATGTCCTCGCGGTTCACCTTGTCGACCAGCGTCTTGATATCGGTATCCGGCGCGAGCTTGCCCCAGCGGATGTTCTCGGCGAGAAACCACGTGTCGTGGCTCTTGAACGGATAGGAGACGCCGCCGGCCCAGAATTTCATGTAGAGATCGGTGCCGTGGACGACGCGGCCGTTGCCGTAGTTGATGTCGCCCTTGAGGCGGCCGAGGACGTCCTTCGGCGGAACGTTGAACCACTGGCGCCTGCCGAGAATGGTCGACATTTCCTCCTTGTTGTCCATGCTGTCGCACCATTGCTGAGCTTCCATCACGGCCATCAGCAGGGCCTTGGCGGCGTTCGGGTTTTTCTCGACCCAATCGGTCCGCATGCCCAGCGCCTTTTCCGGGTGACCCTTCCAGAGCTCGCCGGTCGTCGCCGCCGTGAAGCCGATGCCCTGGTTGACGAGCTGCTCGTTCCAGGGTTCGCCGACACAGAAGACGTCCATGTTGCCGACCTTCATGTTCGCCACCATCTGCGGCGGCGGCACGACGATGGTCGAGATGTCCTTGTCCGGGTCGATGCCGCCGGCGGCGAGCCAATAGCGGACCCAGAGGTCGTGAGTCCCGCCGGGGAAGGTCATGGCTGCCTTGATTTCCTTGCCTTCAGCCTTCTTCTTCTCGAAGGCGGCTTTCAGCTTGGAGGAGTCGAGCTGCACGCCGGTATCGGCATATTCCTTGGCGACCGAGATGCCCTGGCTGTCGTAGTTCAGTCGGGCGAGGACAGACATCGGCACCGGCTGATTGTTCTGCGTCACCTTGCCTGTCTGCATGAGGTAGGGAAGCGGCGAGAGGATGTGGGCGCCGTCGATACCGTTGGCAGCGCCGCCGAGCACAAGATTGTCCCGCGTGGCACCCCAGGAAGCCTGCTTGGCGACGTCGACGTCAGGAAGGCCGTGCTTTCCGAAGAGGCCCTTTTCCTTGGCGACGATCAGCGGGGCGGCGTCGGTAAGCGCAATGAAGCCGAGCTTGGCGCCGGTGACCTCGGGACCCGCGGCGGCGGCGAAGGCGCCCGAGGGAAAGGCGGTGCGGACTGCGGTGATCAATGCTGCGGTAGCCGTCGTCTTCAGGATGCTGCGGCGGGTGATGCCGGTCGTTACTGTCTTGTTCATTCCGAGGTCCCCTCTGCTGGTGATGGCCGGAATTTCGGGAATAAAAAAACGCCGCTCGGAGATTGCGTCGTCGGGAGGGAGGTCCCGGACAGCAAAAACCTTGCGACGTCGATGTCTTTTGTGAACGCCAATCGCGCGTTCATCTTGCTCCGGTCGCCGTTGACCGGTGCGCTAAGGGCGATGCAAGCAGCATGCCAGTTTTGCTCATTCCTAATAATGCATTGAAATGGCAGCGTAATAGCTGGAGATCAGTTGATGCCTATTTTTGAGGCGTCGATCTCGTCTGCTGCTGTTTTGAGCTGTTGCCGGTGCTGCTGCATTCGCAGTGCAATCAAATTGTGCATCACAGCATGGGTTCACACGTCGTCGGCACCGGGTTTTGCCCTATTGCTCCTGACGGCAAAGCCGGAGACGTATTCGACGAAGTGGGAGGGATCGAACACATGCCCGTCCATGAAGCGGTCGCCGTCCTCGGTGCCCTCGATGCGGATGTCCGCATCGGGCGGAGTGTTGACCTCGCCCAGGGCGGCACGATAGAGATCGGGGCGATAGGCGGATGTAGCGATCCTTGCATTGTTAAGCGTCATATCGGCCTGTCCCCAGCGAACCATCTGGCTGTAGATCCACAATGCGTGGCTCGGGCGCGGATAGTTGGCAAAGCGGCCGTGGAACAGGAAGTAGTCGTCGATGACACGCCGGTTGCCCCTGGCGTCGAGGTTGAATTCGCCGGCCAGGACATGGCGGATGATCTGCACCGGGGCGGCGATGTAGCGTGCATCCGCCAGCGCTTCGGCAAGCGCGTCGTGGTTTTCGACACGGTCGCACCAGCGCGCCGCAGCATCGAGCGCGACGATCAGCCGGGAGACGGTGTCCGGGTGGCTTTCGGCCCAGTCGGGCCGCATGCCGATCACCTTTTCCGGCGCCGAGGGCCAGATGTCCTGCTTGGCGGCGACGATTCGCCCGACCCCGCGTTCGGAGGCGATCATGTTCCAGGGCGCACCGACGCAGAAGCCGTCGATGGCGCCTGCGGCCAACGCGTCCGAGGTCAGCGGCGGTGGCACGACGACAAGCCTGACGTCGTTGTCGGGGTCGATGCCGCCGGCGGCCAGCCAATAGCGGAATTCGTAATTGTGCGACGAGAAAGGGTAGGTCATGGCGAGCGTCGGCAGCGCTTCGCCGCGTGTCTTGATGTCGCGCAGGACCATGGCGAGCGCGCGGGCGCTCTCGAGCGCGCCTGCGGTCTCCGCAAGGCCGGCGTCTTCCCGCATCCTGTCGAACAGGCGCGTCGACAGAGTGATGGCGTTGCCGCCGCGGCCGAGCGAAAAGGGCGTGATCGTCGGCGACGGGTTGGATCCGAGGCCCAGCATGGAGGCAACCGGCATCGGCGAGAGCATATGGGCGATGTCGAACTGGCGGAAGGCGAGGCGATCGCGGACGTTGGCCCACGAGACATCCTTGACGAGGTCAAGGGTCAGACCTTCCTTTCCTGCAAAGCCGAATTCCACTGCCGCGATCAAGACGGAGGCGTCGACGAGCGGGATGAAGCCTGCCCTCAATGTCTTCGGACCCTCGGTCGAGGCGCGGGCAGGGGCGGCAAGGCCGCCGGTGGCACTTTCGGTCATCGTCATATCCATTCCGGTTTCCTCCGGATGCCAGGCAAACGCCGAGCGTCCGCGATCACATCAGCAGTCCAGCGGCGGTCACCACGCTCTGGGCGATCTCGGCGATCTTCTTCTTCTCATTCATCGCTGTCTGCCGCAGGAGGGCGAAAGCCTCCTCCTCCGACAGGCCCCGCATTTTCATCAGTATGCCCTTGGCCCGATCGATAATCTTGCGCTCCTCAAGCGCCGATTTGGCGTCGGCAAGCTCGCGCTGCAGGCGGCTGAAGGCGTTGAAGCGGCTGACGGCCATTTCCAGGATCGGCTTGACGCGCTCCTTCTTGAGGCCGTCGACGATATAGGCCGACACGCCCGCCTCGACGGCTGCCACGATCGAGTCCTCGTCCGATTTGTCCACGAACATGGCGATCGGGCGTTTAACCGCACGCGAGATCTGGAAGATGCTTTCCAGCATGTCGCGGTTCGGGTTCTCCAGATCGATGACAATGACGTCGGGATTGATCTCCTCGATCCGCCGCGCCAGACCGTTCATGTCATCGGCTACAGTCACGCGGTCGTAACCGGCCTCCCGGAGCCCTACCTCGATGATAGATGCCCGGATGCTGTTCTCATCGATGACCAGTACGTTCAAACTGGACTTCAAGGGTTGAGTGGCCACGGATTTACCGGCATCCATTCTTTGTTGAACGCATCGCGAAGCTAGATAGCGTCTGTCGTGTTTCTGGAAATGCGCGAAGCGAGCCTTAAAATCAAGCAAATATTTTTCTGCATAAATTTTGGACTTCCTGCGCCAATAGATCGACAGGGTAGCTGACCGAAGGCGTCTCAAGCCCACCCGCGCCGTCATTCCCTGTGGCGCGCAAGGCACTTGCGTTTTCGCTGCATAAGAAGATCATTGCGAATCAGAGGCTGCAATGTGGGGAGCGCATGGTGAATCTCAGGTACGCATTTCTTGGATCGGCCATTGCGCTGGCCAGTCCTTCGTTTGCGAACGCAGCGGATGCGATCGTCGCCGCTGAGCCGGAGCCGGCAGAGTATGTGCGCGTCTGCGACGCCTACGGCACGACTTACTTCTATATACCGGGCACGGA
>NZ_LMCW01000044.1 GCF_001424945.1 Rhizobium sp. Root1203 | reverse complement strand
CGTCTCTCAATCGCATGCTCGATTGTGCACACCCGAAATCCGTCCGCTGCAAGACAGAAACGGCATAACCTCGCCATCAAAGTTCGAAATCCGCTCAAACCGCGATCGCTGCACCAACGTCCTCGGAAAGCTAACATCTGTAACTCAGACGATCAATGAACCCATTCGGCCGCCCTTCGTTGGACGCTCTTGCACCAACCCGTACGGATGATCTGTGCCAAGCCGATAGCATCGTTGCGGTCTGTCTTGGTACGGATGATCTGTGCCAAGCCGATAGCATCGTTGCGGTCGAAAGCTAACATCTGTAACTCAGACGATCAATGAACCCATTCGGCCGCCCTTCGTTGGACGCTCTTGCACCAACCCGTACGGATGATCTGTGCCAAGCCGATAGCATCGTTGCGGTCTGTCTTGGCAGGCATCATCTTAAAGGCGGCATTCGCGTGCCGAGCATCCATGCTATCCCCGAGGAAATTCCACTCTCGTTGGCAAGGACCATACTTCCGCAAGATAGCGTACCCACCGGTCGCTGAAATCGGTCCATACCCGACGCTAATACAATTGACATAAGCAAAAAAATTTGTCTAAATGGCACCTATCAGACAGCTCAACAGTCTGATAGCCCTTGGGAGGGGAATTATGAGCCATCTTACTCGAGTTATTTCAATTGCACTTGTTCTCGTTTCTTCGTCCGCGATCCCATATGGGATGGCAGCCGACGGAATTAAAAAACTCGTCGTCGTTCACAAAAACGCAGGCATTCCTGCCGTGAACCAAATGGCCGACGGTGTCGTCAACGCTGGAAAGGAGTTCGGTATTGATGCCAAGCTGATTGGTCCGGCTACTCAGGATGCAGCTCAACAGGTCAAACTGATTGAAGATGTCATCGCTCAGGGTGTGGAAGCCATTGGTGTCGTACCAATTGATGAAAAAGTGACCGCAGCAGTCCTCAAACGCGCTCAAGGCGCGGGCATTAAAGTTGTGACGTTCGAAGGACCGAACCAGGAGGGGCGAGACTGGAATGTCGACCTGGTTGGTACGCTGAATTTCGGGGAGGTCCAGATGCAACGCCTCGCCAAGGAGATGGGCGAGAAGGGTGAATATGTCATTTTTGTCGGTGCTTTGACGACTCCGTCCCATATGCAATGGGCTGACGCGGCGGTGGCATATCAGAAGAAAAACTATCCCAACATGAAGCAGGTCGCTGATCGCTTTCCGGGAGGCGACGAAGTTGATGTCGCGCAACGCACGACGCTTGATATCCTCAAGGCATATCCAAACGTGACTGGAATCCTAGCTGAGGGATCAGCTGGACCAATCGGCGCCGGTAATGCATTGCGGCAAACCCGGATGCAGAAGAAGGTCGCAATTGTCGGCACATGCGTTGCAAGTCAAGCGCAGGCCATGCTGAAAAACGGCACCATTCGTGAATGCATGCTGTGGGATCCTGTCGTTTCCGGATACTCGGTCGTTGCAGTCGCAAAACTGTTGCTCGACGGCGCCACGTTTACCGATGGCATGCAAATCGGATCGCTGGGCAAAGCGACTATCGACCCGACAAAGAAATCGATTCAATTCAACAAGATCCTCCATATTACTTCGGAGAACGTAGACGGACTGGTTGCGCGCGGTCTCTGATGAACTGAGACAGATACACGAAAAGGAAGTTGACCTGGCCGGTCAGCTTCCAACTGTATCCACGATCAGCGCGACTGTAGCACGAGGAGGCATCAATCATGAGTTTCTTGCGTCTAACAAATATCTCCAAGCAGTTCGGCGGCGTCCGCGCGTTGAACGACGTGAACCTGGAAATTGAAGTTGGCGAAGTCCACTGCCTAGCCGGGGAAAACGGTTCAGGGAAATCGACGTTAATAAAGATAATATCCGGCCTTCAGGCACCCGAAGCCGGAGGAAAAGTCGAGATCAACGAAACCGAGTTTACCCACCTTACCCCGCAGATGAGCACAATGGCGGGGATCCAGGTTATTTACCAGGATTTGTGCCTGTTCCCGAACTTGACCGTGGCTGAAAACATCGCTGTCGGGGAACATCTCGGTCGCCCTCATCTGGTGGACTGGAAGAGCATAATGGCCAGGGCCGAGCGAGCTATGGCGACCATAGGGATCTCTCTTCCTTTGAGGGCTAAGGTTTCTGACCTGTCGATCGCCAGCAGACAGCTCGTCGCCATTTGCCGCGCCTTGGCTGCGGAAGCGCGCCTTCTCATCATGGATGAGCCCACGGCGTCCCTTACGCGAACCGAAATAGAGTCACTACTTCACCTAATCTCGTCACTCAAATCGAAAGGGATTTCGATCCTGTTCGTTAGCCATAAGCTTGAAGAGGTATTGCGGGTATGCGATCGCGTTACAGTGCTAAGGGACGGCGAACAGGTCGGTACGTTTTCAACAGAAGGTATGAGCAGTCAAAAGCTTGGATACCTCATGACGGGCAAAGCCTTCGACTACAGAATCCTCTCTTACGATTTGACCGATGCACCTGTCGTTCTTTCGGTCTCGAACCTTAGTCGCCGTGGCGACTACAAAGATATTTCCTTCGAGGTGAAAACAGGCGAAATTCTTGGAATCGTCGGAATGCTGGGGTCGGGTCGAACCGAGTTGGCCCTTTCCCTCTTCGGCATGAACCCTCCGGATTCCGGGAAAATCCGGCTGTCCGGCAAACAGATAAGGATGAAATCGAATCGAGATGCGATACAACATGGCATAGCTTACGTTTCCGAGGACCGGCTAACCCTGGGTCTTGTTCAGGAACAATCCATTTCTTCCAACATTGTTGTGACCGTACAGGATATGCTGCAGAATTCGCTTGGCTTGGTTGACCAGGCAAAACGCAACAAGACGGTTGGCAGGTGGATACGTGACCTTGCGATTAAGGTCTCCAATCCTGAAAACCCGGTAAACACACTCTCCGGCGGAAACCAGCAGCGCGTTGTACTTGCCAAATGGATGGCGCGAGAACCCCTCGTTCTCATATTGGACAGTCCAACCGTCGGCGTCGATATCAACGCAAAAGATGGAATCTACGAAATCATCAGGTCACTGGCGGCGCGCGGCGTTGCCGTGATCATGATATCCGATGAAATTCCTGAAGTGCTTTTTCACAGTCACCGAATATGTGTTATGAATAAAGGAAGATTATCCGGCGGACATCTCCCCCATACTTTGTCTGAAAATACGCTTGGAGATCTGATAAATGCCTAGATTCATTCTTGAATTGCGAAACAGCCATGAGTTCTGGCTGCTTGTGCTTCTGATTGTTGTAATTGTCTGTTTCACCTCTCTCAATGGTGACTTTCTTACGCTCCGTAACACCTCGGATATGGTTGTATCGACTGCATATGTCGGTATTCTCTGCTCCGGTCTCCTTGTTGTGCTGATCGCTGGTGGGATCGATGTATCATTTACTGCCAGCGCTTCTATCGCGCAGTATGCAGCATTGACTTTCGTCAACAGGTTCGGCGGAGACTGGTTCCTGCTGATCGTCATCGCATGTCTCATTGGCGTGCTTTGCGGTATGATGAACGCAGTTCTCATTTATCGTTTTAGAATAAAGAGTATCATCGCCACCATCGCGATGCTCAATGTCCTTTATGGCTTACTTATCGCAGTAACCGATGGCAGGTATATCTCTCTGCTGCCACCGTGGTTTGAAGACGGAGTCAGCTGGTTTGAACTTTCCGATGTTGATGGGATAACCTATTCCATCAATTTGCAAATTGCGCTCCTGCTGTTGAGTTTCGGATTCACCTGGGTCCTTCTGCGCCGAAGCAACGTGGGCCGACAAATCTATGCTATGGGAGGCAACCCCGAAGCGGCGCGCCGGATGGGGTTCGGAGTATTCCGCCTCCATCTGATCGTCTATGGCTATATGGGGTTCACGGCTGGCCTGGCATCGATTGCCCAGTCACAACTTGCTTTGCAAGTGATGCCCAGTGCCCTGGTGGGAAAAGAACTGGACGTTCTGGCCGCGGTCGTCTTGGGCGGCGCAAGTCTCATTGGCGGAGTCGGCACGATATTTGGGACGATTTTGGGGGTCAGCTTGTTAGCGGTTATGCAAACCGGCCTCCTGATGGTTGGCGTATCGTCCTATTGGCTTCAGTTTTTTAGCGGATTGGTCATCGTCGTGGCCATGTCCATCACAGCCGTTCAACTACAACGGTCCAAGCAATTGCGGAGACTTAACGCATGAGATCCTTTCGTTTGCCCGTCTCTCTCAGGCCCTCTCCGCGACCATACGGATGGGGTTCTTGGAGAAATCTCAGGAATTCATCGCATAGCGGACTGTTCGTTCTTCTTTCCGCAATGCTTGTCACATTTCTTCTTCTCATCGGTCCGCGGTTTTTGGCTGTTGACAATGTGACTTCAATGGCCGTGCAGTTGCCCGAGCTTGGTGTTCTATCGCTCGCGATGATGGTGTCGATGCTCCATGGTGGCGTCAATCTTTCTATCATATCAACAGCCAATATCTCCGCGATAACCGTCGCGTACGTGCTGACCAATATTGCGCCTGCAGCAGGAGCAGGTTTGGGCTGGCAAATTATCGCGATTGCCGCCGGTCTGAGCGTGGCGGTGCTGATCGGGGTTTTGAACGGAATAGTGATCGCCTATTTCAAGGTGTCCCCTATTCTGGCAACGCTCGGCACCATGATCATGGTCAAGGGCCTTGCAGTAGGCCTTACTCGAGGCACCGTAATTTCCGGGTTCCCAGACTCTGTCCAGTTTATAGGCAGCGGCTTTGTGTTCGGGGTTCCATTCGGAATTATTGTATTTGCCGGTTGTTGTGCCGTGGTGAGTGTTCTCTTGAACCGAACGGCGTTTGGCGCGACCATATATCTGATGGGCTCCAACGAAGAGGCGACGCGATTTTCCGGGGTGGACACTCGGTTGGTTCTCGTCAAGATATACGTCACCTCCAGTGTCCTGGCCGCAATCGCAGGCATCATCATGATGGCACGCTTCAACTCGGCCAATGCGTCCTACGGGGAGGCTTATTTGCTCGCTACAATCCTTGTGACTGTACTAGGCGGTGTCGACCCGTATGGTGGCTTCGGCAAGGTGGGCGGCGTCGTTCTGTCCCTGATTGTATTGCAAGTCGTGTCATCTGCATTTAATCAGTTGGGATTCTCCCAATTTTTGACACTGGCAATATGGGGCGTGATTTTGATTGTAATTAGCGCTATGTCGATGTTACGCGGACCAACCGGAGGTCGGTAACGACTATGAGCACAGGCCGGTACTAAAAAGAGGAAAGTCCACCCAGTTAGCCGGTTGGCGAAGCTTGATAGTGTCGCTCAAGATCGGGGACTTCTGGTCAATTGAAATGAACGGGAAAACAATGAAGGACGTAACGCCCATTCGGCGTCGAAAATTGTATGAGGAAATCGTCGAGCGGATTGAGCACGCGATCTTATCGGGAGAATATGCTCCGGGGGATGCATTGCCCCCGGAACGAGAGTTGGGCGAAGCTTTTGGAGTAGGACGTACATCAGTCCGCGAGGCGTTGTTTGCCTTACAACGTATGGGTCTGGTGTCCATCAGCAATGGCGAGCGCGCCAAGGTTTCCATTGTGACGCCGACCATTCTGGTCAACGATCTTTCAGGAGTGGCACGCCATCTCCTATCTCAATCTAATGGCGTTTCGTACTTTCAACAGGCAAGAACTCTGTTTGAAGTGGGTTTGGCGCAGTTGGCAGCGATGATTGCGGTTGAAGACGACATTTCTCAATTAAGGGACTTGCTTGAGAAAAACCGGCTGGCGGTTGGCAACGAACAAGAGTTTCAAGCGACCGACGTGGCATTCCACTATGGCCTTGCGCAGATTCCTAAGAATCCGATTTTCACCGCTTTGCATGTTGCCGTAGTTGACTGGTTGACGGAACAGCGGACCATTTCAATAAGGGCAACTGGTTCGGCTGAAGCGGCATTTCGCGCACATGAACGCATCTTCAAAGCAGTTTCCAACAAAGATCCAGTGGAGGCGGGCGAGGCCATGCGTGAACATCTTTCGCAGGTTGCGGCTTTTTATTGGAAGGCCATGGATGAAAATACCACAAAGGATTGATCGAACGGGCTCATTCGTAGAATTCGCGCGGCCATTTTCAATTTCTGTGCTGGTGTGATGCCGCCGGTTCCTATGTTGGGCCGTGCGGGGACCGTAAAGTTCACCGAGCATCGATCAGAATGTGGGATCTGGTGGCATGACCAGATTTACTCGTGATCCTCTTTATCGTCGCCGCTTTCCAGCGGAGGTGATTGCCTATGCAATATGGGGCTCTGTTGCAAACTTCCATTTTGGTTAGGATGGCCGTTGGTTGGGACGTCGATTCCCTGGCAGGCTTGCGATTTTCGATATGTTGACCGAGCAGTGCTACCGCTTCCGTCAGCGCGCTCGGCCCGGCGCCGAAAGGACGTTCAACGATGCGTGCTTCTCCACGGATGTCGCCCGTCAGGTTGAAAATCGCAGCCTGTCCTTTGCGCAACGCGCGCATGACCTCGAAACCTTTGATCGTCGCATAGGCCGTTGTCAACGCCTTGAACCCTCTCACCGGTTTGATCCGTTGCTTCAGCTTGCCGTGATCGGCCTCCGTCGGTAAGCGGCAAGCTGAGGCCGTTCAGGCGGTGTAGTTCCACGGCATCAGCGCCGCGATTTCGCTGCTGGGCCATGCATTTCATTGGGGGATGGCTCGCGAGAAAGACCGTAACCGGTGTCCCCCTCCCACGTTGTTCTCGCCGCCCTAATCTGTGATCGGCTTTCCATGGACACGCAACGGGAGTTTCTCCATGGAGACTACATTGGAGTTTCTCACAACCAGGAAGTCTGGACGTGAGAGCCACCGACATTGGCCTGATAAGGTCAAGGCGCAGATCGTATCGGAAAGTCTTCGACCCGGTGCGAAGGTGAATGAGGTCGCCGAACGCTTTGGATTGCGGGCGAACCGGCTGTCGACTTGGCGGACGATGGCGCGGCAGGGCAAGCTTATTCTGCCTGCACTTGAGGATGCGGTGGAGTTCGCATCGGTGATCGTCGAACCACCTGTTTTGGAACCACCGATCAAAAAGACCAGCCGTCCGGAGATCATCGTCGGGTCCGTTACCATTCGGCTGGAAGAAGGAGCGTCTGCCGACCGGATCGCCGCTGTCGCCCGCGCATGCGCGGTTCCGGCATGATCTTTCCGTCTAACCGGGTTCGGATCATGGTGGCCACCAAGCCGGTCGATTTCCGCAAGGGTCACGATGGGCTGGCGGCTCTGGTCAAAAACGAGCTGCACAAAGACCCTTTCACGGGCACGGTCTTTGTATTCCGATCTCGCAAAGCAGACCGATTGAAGCTGATCTACTGGGATGGCAGCGGATTGGTGATGGCCTACAAGCGGCTGGAGGAACACACCTTCACCTGGCCGGGTATCAAGGATGGCCTGATGACGCTGGCCCATGCCCAGTTCGAGGCTTTGTTTGCAGGCCTTGACTGGCGTCGGGTTCGGTCCGTGGAGGCGAGACCGCCTGGGGCCATCGAATAGATGCGGCATGATGACTCGGGCGGCGGATTCTTCCGGCGAGGCGTGACGGGGTTTGATAGACTTCGAGCATGTTGGATGCCGCCGCTCTCCCAGATGACATTGATGCCCTGAAGGCGATGCTGATTGCTGCGCAAGAGCGTGAAGTTCGCAAGGACGACCGGATCAAGCGCCTGGAGAAGCTGGTTGCAGCTTTCAAGCAGGCAGCCTTCGGCCGCAAATCCGAGAAGGCCGATCCCGAGCAATTCGATCTCGCACTGGAGGACCTGGAGACAGCCACAGCGGCCCTCCATGCCGAAGATGAAGCCGATAGCACCTCGGGCAAACCGAGCCCCAAATCTCGCTCCGCCAATCGGGGCTCTCTTCCCGCCCACCTTCCTCGCTTCGAAGAGATCATCGAGCCGGAGAGCTTGATCTGCACATGTGGTGGCGGCCTGCATTGCATCGGTGAGGACGTATCCGAGCGGTTGGATGTTATTCCTGCACAGTTCCGCGTCATCGTCACGCGCCGTCCCAAATATGCCTGTCGTGCCTGCACAGACGGGGTTGCCCAGGCTCCAGCGCCCGCCCGATTGATCCAGGCCGGGTTGCCGACAGAGGCGACCATCGCGCATGTGCTGGTCTCTAAATATGCTGATCATCTGCCGCTCTATCGCCAGGCGCAGATCATGAGCCGCCAGGGCGTTGATCTCGACCGGTCAACACTCGCCGACTGGGTCGGTCGGGCTGCTTTCGAACTGCGCCCGGTCGTCGACGCCTTGCTTTCCGACCTGAAGCGGTCAACGAAGCTGTTCATGGACGAGACCCGTGCGCCGGTCCTCGATCCCGGTTCCCGCAAAACCAAGACCGGATACTTCTGGGCGCTGGCCCGTGATGACCGACCGTGGGACGGAGGTGCGCCGCCGGGGGTAGCCTTCACCTATGCACCCGGCCGGGGCGGTCTCCATGCCGAGCGGATATTGCAAGGATTTACGGGCATCCTTCAGGTGGATGGCTACGCCGGATATAATCGGCTGATCGCGCCGGATCGTGTTGGGCGGAACATCCAACTTGCGTATTGCTGGGCGCATGCTCGTCGCAAACTGGTCGAGATCACCCGGAACGGATCAGCGCCGATTGCGGAGGAAGGCGTGAGGCGGATCGGTGAACTCTATCGGATCGAGGCGGAGCTGCGCGGCCTTCCCGCAGACGCTCGTCTCGCTCAGCGGCAGGCACGATCAGATTCATTGATTGCCGACATGCGGACCTGGCTTACGCATCATCGTGCCCGCGTCGCTGGCAAGTCGCCGCTTGGCGAAGCACTCGCCTATATCGCCAAATACTGGGACGGCCTCTGCATATTCCTGGGTGACGGTCGGATCGAGATCGACAACAACACCGTCGAGCGAACCATCAGACCGATAGCCCTCAATCGCAAGAACGCGCTTTTCGCGGGGCATGATGCCGGAGCGGAGAACTGGGCGACCATTGCCTCGCTTATAGAGACCTGCAAACTAAATGCGGTCGATCCGTTTTCGTATCTGAGCGCCACGCTCGCCGCCATCGTCAACGGCCACAAGCAAGGTGAAATCAAAGAACTCCTGCCGTGGAACCATCGGCCACCCCGATAACGCGACATAGACGCCCTCATGTCTGGCGAACCGAACAGTTCATATGCTTCGAGTTTACTGGTATTGATTTCATCCTCAAATTTCATGCCTTTGCGTGGAGCTTCCGATGAAGACAACACATATTATTCCAGGGGATTCAGCCGCAGGATCGTTGCGAGAGGCTCTTCGCATTGCAGGCCGTGATGACGACTTACTGGTGTTTCAGGATGATCTGAGTTGCGGCCCCATCGCAGACATGGCCCCATCTGCACGCGCAGCGTGGTGGCAGATGGACGATTGGGACATTGAGAACAGTCTTCATGCCTTTTGGTTGAACGCGGACAGGGCAGACCGGCCAATCGTATGGTTTGGGCAACATTCAGCCAGAGAAATCGCCTTTCGCCTGGCTTGGGCATGGAGAATGGCGGGGCGCTCTTACAGTGTCATCGATGTTACAGGCCTCCGTGTGCCTGTCAGATGGGGTAATGGCATTGATGGAGTAATCCAGTCGGCACAAGCCGTTTCGATTATACCCGGCAACGGCCTCGCAACGCTTTTAGGTCGCGAAAGAAGCGTTTCCGCTGATGAAGACATTCTGAACAAGCGGAGATGGGAAAAGCTTATGGCCGATAATGCGCCATTCCGCATTGTAACGGCAGATGGTCTCGCGTCCGCACCTATTGATCACTTTGATGCGTTGCTACTCGCGCAAGCCACTTCGGAATGGAAAATGGTTGCCGCTATCGTCGGAAATGCTCTCGGCCTGAGCCGCGACCCATATTTGCAGGTTGGCGACATGGCCTTGCATGAGCGCGTTATTTCTTTGGTTGAAAAAGGTTCGCTCATCGCAGATGGCGACCCCTCGGAAATGAGGGCTTGCCGAATCCGCCTACCAAGCTAATCCAAAAGACTGCCGTTTAGTCGCCACCTCACAAGCTGAAACACAACGGTTGTGTCTACGTGCGAGCGAAACAGCGCTTACACCATACCTGCCACCATCGAGTAAAGAACTGCTTTTACTCGGTAATCCACGACGGCTTGTGTCCCCCCATTGACGAAGATGGGCGGCTGCGAACGTACATATTTCATGGTGAAGCCTCCTGGCTGAAACTACAACGTCGGCGCGACGTCCCTGTTCCGCCGGGTGTTCCTTCGTGACACATACCCTCGCCGCCATCGTCAACGGCCATAAGCTGAGCCGGATCGAGGAACTGCTGCCTTGGAACTATCCTGTAGAGTAGCGCGGGCACAGAACCCGCAGTTAGACCAACGCGGACATTCGTACGCTTTGGCAATTCTAGGCCTTGCTAGACACCTCGTCGTCCTCGGACGTTGCATAATAGGTCACTTCAATCGCAATACTGCTTTTCCCGGCCAGTTCACACAGTTCAGCAGGAATGGTGATGGAGGAGGCGTAATTCCGTGGAAAGTAAAATGGCATTCCAATATCAAGCTTAGCTATCCCAACGGCACCGTTGTCGATCATTTCCGCAATGCCGCCGCTGATTTCGCGGACAGACTGCGTCAGGATATCCCAATTGATGTATCTATCGTCATTCAGGTTTACTACGGCAGATTGTGAACCGTCGCGCATCGTTCCCCATTGAACAGGGCAACCCAAATTGCTTTCGATTATCTCCTGAGAGGTGGCGATGTCGTGTATCCTCAGCACAATTCCTATTGTTTCAATCAACGTCGGTTGCTTTCTTTGACCACTTGGACAGGGAATATCTCGGACGTTGGCAAACAGAAATGCATAATCAGTTAATACATCTGCAATGACTGCTTGTGGCGTAGAGTTGCCGTGAATGTCTGGGCCACTGGTTCTCTACGCAGACACAAAACTTCCGGTCAACGTGCCAGGGGGACACCGCTTACGAAAGACCTTCACGCCCGATGGGATCATGCCGACCGCACCGCTCGGATCACCCGCTGCAGATGGGCCTCATCGAAGTCGCCACTTGCACGGATAACGACGTCGCCAACCACCACCTCAATGGTGCCAACCGACCCTCTATCAACCTTTATAGCCGGATCTCGCGCCCAACGGCGTTGCCCGTCCTGAGCATCACGACGCCAACTGAATAGCTGCGACGGATGTATCCCGAGGCGATGCGCAATCGCTGACACGCTTGCACCGGGCTCCATCGCTTCAGCTACCGCCCGCTCTTTGAACTCATCAGACCAACGCCGCCGAAACTGTCGCGGAGCACCCTCAAGCCGTTCCGGCACGGCCTCGATCATGTGGAAGGTTCTAGGTTCAGAACTAGGCGCAGACATAGAAGCTCACTGTTCGCGAATTCATCTGAGGCGCCAGGCATAGCTTCTTCAGCAGTCTGACCAGCAATCGCTTGGCAGCTTTGGTGTCGCGGGGGGTTGGACGATTTCATCGAGAACGCAACCGTCCTGGTCAACGGCACGCCAAAGCCAATGGTTTCGTCCGCCGATGGAAATGACGAAGCTCGTCCAGATGCCATATATCCTTTCGCAGTGGCGTCTTTCGGCGCAAGTGCTTTGTGTAAGCTGGGCCGAATTTGCGAGCCCATCGCCGGATCGTTTCATAAGACACAACAATACCACGCTCCAACAGCATTTCCTCGACCAGCCGCAGGCTCAAAGGAAGCGAAAATACAGCCACACAGCGCGGGCGATAATCTGCGGCGGAAAGCGGTGGTTCTTGTAACTGATCGCGGGCGAGTTCATGTCAGCCGAATTAGCCATCAACCGTTAAGCCAACGACAACGTGACATCGCCTAGGAATCAGCCGCAGAAGGCTGTTCAATTGAAAACGTGGCCCAATGGTTCATCTCTAATTCCCCTCCCGTCACGTTCCGCTACGTCAAATCGCGCAATCGCCTTGAGAATTACAACGGCTGAAACCGCACCTGGATCAACTTGACCGATAGCTCGCTCCCCTAGACGGGACGCCCGCCCTTTGGATGCGAGCATCCCCTTGGTCTCTTCGGCTCCAGCAACTGCCGCCTTTACAGCAGCACGGAGGCAGCCCGAAAGATCTTCGTCGTTTGACGCAGCATCTTTGCAAGCGGCGGCAGCTGGCAACCAGGCATCGAGCATGGTCTTTTCACCAAGTTCCCCTTTGCCTCGCTCGCGGATCCCTTGAGCAATATTATCGATAATTGCAACCATTTCATCGCGCTCAAGTACCGTCTTACCTCTTATGCACGCCCCTGCGCGGATAAACCCGGTTGCATAAAGAGGCCCCGATGATGCTCCAACCGCATTTAGAAACGACTTGGCCGCCAGGTTGAAGATCTCTGTCGGCACAGTGATTTTACTATCCACGGCGTCGAGTGCCACAGTGACCGCGGACATACCAACGCTCATGGCAATGCCATGGTCACCATCGCCAATGATGCCATCGAGTTCGCAAAGACGGTCCTTTTCGGTTTCGATCGCTTCCGCGATATAGCGAAACATTTGGATGAGATTTTCCGACGAGATATTGTTCATTGACGCGTCCTGGAGAGAGAAGTTAAAAAAGTTTCAAGCATTAGCAGTCACCCGCTACGAAACATGGCGCAGTTGCAGGGGTGCTCCAATAGTCGAGTGAGTTCCTCATCGAGATGCATCAGCGAAATGGAGGCGCCCGCCATCTCAAGCGAGGTGCAATAATTTCCGACCCAGGTCTGATAGATATCGATCCCGGCCGCACGCAACCTTTGGTGAAC
The DNA here is from genome assembly GCF_001424945.1 of Rhizobium sp. Root1203. Lineage (GTDB taxonomy): Bacteria > Pseudomonadota > Alphaproteobacteria > Rhizobiales > Rhizobiaceae > Rhizobium. Next base: position 6,814 of record NZ_LMCW01000044.1, on the reverse strand, counting down.
CCTCCTGGTGAGCACGTACAGCTCCATAAGCGTCGTAGAGCCGAGGGAATTCACCAAAACCGCGACCTTTTCACCTTTTGCAGCCGGGAGCTCTGACAGGAGATGGTCCATCATGTCGTCGGCAATGGCATCCGCACTTTTCACCTGACCTCTTGAGATGCCAGGTTCTCCATGGATGCCCATGCCAATTTCCATTTCGGTCTCGCCGAGTTCGAAATTGTGCTTGAGTGTATGCGGAAGGGAACAAGGCGCTAACGCAACTCCGATCGTGAAGGTATGATCATTCGCCTTTCTCGCCACTCTTTCACATTCATCGAGTGGCCACATCTGATCGCACGCCGCCCCAGCAACTTTGAAAATGAAGAAATTCCCGGCCACTCCCCGTCTTTTAGCTCTTTGACCAAGAGGGGCGGACGCGATGTCATCCGTAGTAAGCACCGTCCGCACCTCGATGTCATCCATCGCCGCGAGTTCGGCCGCCATATCAAAATTCATGACATCGCCAGCATAGTTTCCGTACATGAACAAAATACCAGCGCCCCCATCCACGGCCTTGGCGCATTGATAAATCGGGTCTGGAGGTGGCGAGGCAAAAATATTGCCGATCGCCGCCGCGTCTGCGAGGCCTTTTCCCACGAAGCCCAGGAAACTCGGCTCATGACCGGACCCGCCGCCAATGACTAGTCCAACCTTACCTTTGCGGGGACCATCAGTACTGATGATCGAGCGCGTGTTTTCTGGCAACTGCCGGAGTCGGTCTGAATGGGCAAACAGTACCCCTTCCAGCATCTCCTCGACAATATCAGTCGGTTGATTGATGATTTTCTTGGTTGTCAATCCATGTCTCCCTGTGGTGCTTCTCACTTTTTGCAGAACACGATTGTTGCCGGTTTGTCCGTGGACGAACCAAACTCCCACAAAATCCGTTCCTCACGAATTGCCGAACCAGTTCCCGGCCCGATTTGCCTAATGCGGTTTTAATGGAAGAATTCGGCGCAGATATTCGCGGTTCGTTGCGCTGACGCTCAGCCCGTCACCGCCATAGTGCTCCACGAGAAACGCGCTGTTGAAGCCGTGCGCGAGAGCCGTCCTAATCGCAAGGCGATAATTTATAACGCCGAGTTCCAAAGGTGCCGGGCTGGTCGCAACAAAACCCGTTGCGGAGTCTTCTGAACGGAAGTAATTTTTGACATGCCAGTATTTCGCAAAAGGAGCGGTCTTTTCGATCATCGAGAGCCAATGTTCCATTGGCCGATGAAGGCGAACCAAATTACCCAGATCGGGATTGAGACCAACGTTTGGACGATCCACGTCAGTGACGAAGCGGACAGCGCTATCGGCTGAGCCGAGATATGTATCCTCATACATCTCCAATGAAAGCTCGATTCCAACCTCCGACGCATGTATGCTGAGTTCCCGAATTCGCTTCACCGCCTTTGCCCACACGGCAGGATCATCCGGGTTGCGATGACCATCGACGGTCCAAAACCACAAGGCAGCCTTCTGCTTTTCAGTGAGCGGACCGAAAAAGCCGAACGAAACAGCCTTGGCGCCGACCTCGCAAGCGGTGTCGATCACCTTGTGACTATACTTGAGGAACTCATCACCTCGTTCGGGATCGATTACACTTCTCCTCGCCGTTGAAATTGCAGGAATGCTGAGGTTAAGAGAACGGGCAACGTCTAGAAATCCGCGAAGGCGATCGGGGCTGAGATCGGCGATGCGCAGCCAGGAATCAGTAGGATCCAACTCGGTGAAACCAGCGTCCGAAACGTCCGAAAGTGTAGCATGCCACTCCAAGTCCGATTGCTCTTGTACTGAACGACCGTCGGCAAGCACATTCGGATATTGGATCATCGCCGCGGCAATGGGCCAGTTCGTTCGATCTAACTTGGTTGATTCAGAATCTGTTTTCATGACGTAGCTCTCCCCCAGGGTGCGTCATAGGCGCGTCACTGCGTCGAGACGGAGTGACGCAAGATTGATTTTTGACGACGATCTTCCGCGTCAATGAGCCCACTCAGACAGGGGTCGGAGAGTCGGGGAAGATGAGCCCTTCGTGCTTGAGTTCCGCCCATAGATCCTGCGGAATCTTGTGAGCCATCAAGTCGATGTTCCGTTTAACTTCACCTGGAGAAATCTTGTGAGCCATCAAGTCGATGTTCCGTTTAAGGAAAAAATCGAAGTCACCGGCGGCTGCAAATTCCATGCAAATATCGACCTCATTGAGGCCAACCCCGATAGCCTTGATAACGCCTTGGGAGCGCAAATCATCTAGAACACGATAGCAGCCTTCCATCGTCTCCTTGAATTTCTCCTCGTAGATTGCTCGCGTCCCGTGTGTCCATACGTCCACGTCATGAATGGTCAGGCAATCGATGCTTGAGATACCGAGCCGCGCCATGCTCTGATCGATGGAGCGGAGAGTGCCTTCACGGGTATAGTCGAAGACGTGATTGAAGTCGAAGCCGCCGACATACGGGGTTCGATCCAGAGGCTTGTCACCCGGAGGAACAAGATAACGGCCAACCTTTGTCGACAAAACAAAGCTGTTGCGCGGCTTGCGATTGAGAACCGACCCAATGAGATGTTCTGACATCCCATGACCATAGAATGGCGAGGTGTCAAAAAGTGTCATACCCCCGTCGTAAGCCGCTTCAACCGTTCCAACTGCAACATCATGGTCTATCTTGGCGTAAAGCTCGCCTAACGGACCGCCACCGCAACCGATTATGGTGACGTCTACGCCGCTCTTTCCCAACTTGCGTTTCGATTTTGGATTCATGATAGTTCCTCCTTTATAAAAATCAGATCTGACTAGACCACCCTCACTTTGGGTGGCGTATGAGCCTGTCGCGTTTCTGCTTTTTGGCATTTACGATACTTGGCTTGGTAGTGGTCGGCCGGCGAAGAGCGCGGCGATATTGTCAAGCATGAGTTCTGCCATCGCTTCCCTCGCCTGAGCCGTCGCGCTGCCAATATGTGGAGAAAGTACGACGTTGGAGAGGGCGATGAGTGTCTCGGGCACGTTCGGCTCGTTCGCGTAAACGTCGATGCCCGCCCCGCATAGGCGTCCTGTCGATAGGCAGGAGATCAAAGCGTCTTCGTCAACCAACGATCCGCGCGCTACATTCACAAGATATCCTTGTGGGCCAAGTGCCGTCAGTACCTGTTCATCGATACAGCCCACGAGCGCTTCGCTGGCGGCCGCTGTCAGGATCATGACATCGCTGTTCAGAGCCAAATCCAGTACTGAGGAGTAATGGCGGTAGGGAACGTCTTTGGCGGACCTTGCACAATATCCAATTGTACCGCCGAAACCTTCCAGTCGGCGGGCGACGGCCTGTCCGATTCGGCCAAGGCCAAAAATGCCATAGCGCAGACCAGATACACGGCGACTAAGGGGCATATCACCGCCGCGCCACTGTCCAGTTCGGACAAACGCATCGGAGGTCGTCAACCGACGCATCGCAGCGATCATCAGGCCGATGGCACAGTCGGCAACGTCCTCGGTGAGGACGTCTGGCGTGTTTGACACACGAATTGCTCGCCTCCTCGTCAATGCGAGATCGACCTTCTCATATCCTACACCCGCGATGGCGATGAGTTCTAAAGCCGGAAGGCGGTCGATCAGGTCATTGGGAACACCTATGTGCCCGGCTGTAACAACCACGCGCACTTTCGGGCCATATTTTTCGAGCCATGACCGGGTGTCGTCAACCTCATAGAAGCGACAAACCCGATAGCGACGATTCAATTCCGCGGCACCTACCTCCACGATTGGCATCATCTGGAGAATGATCGCTTCGCCGGCGTCGCCAAGCAAGCTCCCACTTTCAGTCGTCACGCTTAGAGTTTCACTACCCATGCTTTCAGCCCTCGGTGCCACAACGTTTGCTACTAGGCTACTGTATGATAGGTGTATAGCTCTGACAAGAGAATTCTGACGCATGGCACCAGATCGTGAGCCAAGAGACTTGGGGAGAATGAATCAGGCTTTGACAAACGAAGATGAAGGTGCCATTCATGGTATGATAGCCATACCACAAACATCTAAATGGAGTTCTCATGCCTGATAACAACCGCGGGATTTTGTTACTGATCGAAAAAAGTAGTCACTGCTTGTCGTACTACGACATAGCGTCTGGCAGTCGGTTAGCTGAAATTGCGCTGCCTGATTACCCTCACGAATTCGTTGTCGACGCAGAACGGAAGTTCGCATATGTCGGGCACTATGGAATTCGTACGTCGGCGGACCCCTCTTTTGGGGGGACATCGATCATCGTGATCGACATTGCGGCTCGGAAAATCGTAAACACGATTGATTGCCGCCCTTTCAACCGTATTCATGGCATGGCTATGGACAAGCAAGGCCGCCTGTATGGCTTAAGCGAAGGCGCAGCTGTGATGTTGGTCATCGAGTCGCCGAGTACAGCTCTCGCTCCATCAAGGGCTGTTCCTGCTGGAGGCATCAAGAGCCATTTGTTCGCGCTGAGTGGCGACGGACGAACAGCGCTTTGCCTGAACATCTTGACCCACACCGTGACCCGGATCAATCCGCAGGATGCGACTATTCAGCCGGTCTCTCTCATGCCTGGAATTAAGCCCGAGGGCCTTTGCCTGAGCCAGGATGAGCGGACCCTCTATGTGGGCAATCGCGGCTCAAACACGATCAGTGATATTGATACGGAGAAAATGGTTGTTCGCCGCAGCATTCCTGCACGTACGGATCCCACACGAATATACGATCTAAGAGATGGACGACTCCTTGTCACCCATTTCTCGGGACGTTGCATGTCGATCGTCGATGCCGCAACGCTCGAGGAGATCGCCTATCGGCCGTTGGACGGCGGGGCGGCTGCAGCTGCGATTGATGCGGAAAACGATCGGTTCTTCATATCGCTCGATAGCAACGTGAGCCTGGAGTACAAAATTTCGACTTTAGAGCAAGTATCGTCGTTCCCAACTCAGCTGGAACCCGATTGTTGCGTGGTTTTGTAAAAACTCATCTGTATAGATACGATCTCACCCAGTTCGGCCGAGCGCCGAACTGGGTGAGACAACGCCTGTCGAACACCGTCTTCATTGTCACCGTTCCTTAGGATGGTCGACCAACCTTGAGCGCACGATATCGCCGGCTTCGATCTCGATCTCCTTGATTTTGCGCGTCTCCTGGCGCGGATTGCTGGTCTGACACTTCCTGGCATGGCAACTGAGGACTAAGGAAATGCCAACATTTGCTGCAAACCTATCCATGATGTTTGGCGAGCGTTCCTTCCTGGATCGATTTCAAGCCGCCGCTAACGCCGGCTTCCCAGGAGGAAATGCCAACATTTGCTGCAAACCTATCCATGATGTTTGGCGAGCGTTCCTTCCTGGATCGATTTCAAGCCGCCGCTAACGCCGGCTTCCCAGCTGTCGAATACCTGTTTCCGTACGACTATCCGGCGGCCGAAGTGTTCGAGCAACTTTCTCTTGCGGGCTTGAAGCAGGCGCTCTTCAACATGCCGCCCGGGGATTGGGAGCGCGGAGACCGCGGCCTTGCGTCGCTTCCGTCGCGGCAGGAGGAATTCGATAGAGGGCTGAAGACGGCGACGTCCTATGCTAAAGTCATCGGTAGCCCCCTTCTCCATATGATGGCCGGCAATTCCGACAGTACGGATCCGCTTGCTGTTGCGACCTTCCGCGACAATCTCAAACGGGCGGCGGACGCAACGGGCGAGGTCGGCGTCGGCCTTGTGATCGAGCCTATCAACCGTCGCGACATGCCCCATTATTTCCTGAATGACTTTGACAGGGCGCTGGACTTCGTTGTCGCTCTCGATCAACCGCATGTGCAGCTGCAGTTCGATATCTACCATCGCCAGATTCTGCATGGTGACGTGGTGATGGCCCTGAGAAGGATGGCCCCCCATATCGGCCATATCCAGATCGCTGCTGTGCCGCTCGTATTTTCGCGGAGATCGATGCTATCGGATATCAGGGATATGTGGGCTGCGAATATCGGCCTGCGACCACGACGGAGGAAGGCCTCGGCTGGCTCAAGGCTTTGAATCACGCCTGATCGCAATCGCTATAGAGAGTAAGATATCGGGATACACCGAGTGGTTCGAAATGCACGACGAGCTCTTCAGGAACTCATTGTGCCAGACGTCCTCGTGGGCTTGCGTTGCGATGGCGGAAGGACCGGTCTTTGTCCGGGCGTCGCGCCACCTTCCGTTTTCGATTTCCCGATAGCCACGCGCTGCGGTAGCGTCGCATTGAAACTTCCAACAGCGCAGCTGAGGATGGGCTCGCTTCAAATAGCGGTCGACAACGCCGCTAGGTGCCCAATCACCATGGCGGTCGCGCGAACATCTTGGTGGTCACTCACTTTAAATGTTTGCGGTGCAGAGGGATGGGGTTGGCGGTCGGCCGCGGGTTGAAATAAAGCGCTGGCATTCGCTCGGGCAAAAGGCCCTGCTCGACAAAAAATACTGCGTACACAACACCGGGACCACGAGCCGAATGGGGTGAACTTCGCCGCCAAATCGATCAAGTCGCACAGACTGGCGTTTGTATCAGCAACAGCTATCGTCCGCAAAATTTTGTATACAGAATTCGGACGACTTGATTTACGCCACTGAACCCCCTATCCGTTTTTACGGATCGAGACCACCGGCCCTTCTGATCGTGCCGCAGGGCGCTAAGCTCGTCTCCTACTTCAGGGGGCGCAAGCTAGAAGTGGACAAGGCTAGCTGAGGCCGGTTTCCTTTTTGCCCTTCGGTAGAAGTGGACAAGGCTAGCTGAGGCCGGTTTCCTTTTTGCCCTTCGG
>NZ_LMCW01000043.1 GCF_001424945.1 Rhizobium sp. Root1203 | reverse complement strand
AGCATCCGTCCAGCAGATGGCCAAGGACTTCGTCTCCCTCAACGTCGCCATCGGCGGCGGATACAATCCGGACGGAAGACAGACCGTCGCACCGCCAAAGGCGAGCTGAAAACACCAGAGACAAAGCCCGGCCAACCTGCCGGGCTTTTTTGTTTCCGCCGTCCGCAAGCGAAAGCAGATAAATCGATCTCGATCGCAAAATTGGATTCGACAACGCGGATAGGGTGATGTAGCCCGATTAAACGATTAATCTTTGCATGTCGGAAATCATGCCTCCAGCGCGACCGGGACCGAATCTGAGCAGGATAGCGACGTCGCTCGGCGTATCCGTCGCGACAGTTTCGAACGCGCTCTCCGGCAAGGGGCGGGTTTCGGAAAGCCTTGCCGAAAAGATCCGCGAGCATGCCAGCGAACTGGGCTATGTCCCGAGCCAGGCCGGGCGGGCGCTCAGAACCGGCCGAAGCGGCGTGCTGGGCCTGGTCTTGCCGGACATTGCCAATCCTCTCTTCCCCAAACTCGCGCAGGCGATCGAATTCGCAGCCACCGCTGCCGGGTACGGCGTACTCATTGCGGATTCGCGCGGCGATGTTGCCGCGCAGACGCAAGCTATCAACAGGCTGATCGAACGCGGTGTCGAAGGCATGGTGATCGTACCGCGGCGGGCCACGCGCATTTCCTCGGCGAGTTGCCCCGTCGCGGTCATCGATACTGCATCGACACCCGGCAACACGGTTGCCGCCGACCATTGGCAGGGCGGGCGGGACATCGCGGCGCATCTGGCTGAACTCGGTCACAAGCGCATTCTGATCATCGGCAACAATCCCGAATCGAACGTCCAGAACGATCGCGCCGGGGGAATCCGCTCCGGACTCCGAGCCGGGATGCAGTCTGCAACGCTCTGGATCGAGCGGCTTGAGCGGGATCGCGGCGGTGGCTGCAGCCTTGGGCTAGCCGAGAAGGTCCGCGAGGGCTTTACCGCCTTCGCAGCCCTTTCCGACCTGCAGGCGCTCAGGGCACTGACCGAACTCCAGCGCGACGGCATTGTGGTCCCCGACATGGCAAGCGTTACCGGCTTCGACGATTTGATCTGGTCGCCGGTCGTCACGCCGGCCCTGACGACCACAGCAATGGACATGGTCACCATCGCCGAGATAGCGATCTCATCCCTTCTGAAAACCATTCAGACCAACGGCAGCCGCGTAGGTACGCTCGTGACGGCAGAGATGGACCGTGTACCGATGCAGTTGATCGTCCGCCAATCCTCAGGCCCGGCAAGCCCGGTGCAGATCCACACTCAGACGGAGAATTCCTGACATGCAAAAGGCTCTCATCGCTTCGGCAGCGCTTCTCGCGCTATCGCCCCTCGCAGCAAGGGCCGAGGAAAGGACGCTGACGGTTTCCGTCTATGCCTTCGCGCAGGACGATTTCAAGACGATCGTCTACGATCCCTTTGAAGCGAAATGCGGCTGCAAGCTTGTCGTCGAGACCGGCAACAGCGTCGAGCGCCTGGCCAAGATGGAAGCCAACAAGGCCAGCCCCGTCGTCGACATGGCGGTGGTTTCCATGGCGGACGCGCTGTCTGCCGCGCGCAAGGACCTGATCGACAAGGTCGACACCACCAAGCTCGGCAACTTCGGCAAGCTGTACGATCTCGCGAAGGACCCCAACGGCGATGGCATGAGCGTCGGCTACACCTTCTATGCCACCTCGATCGCCTATCGCTCCGACAAGATGAAGATCGAATCCTGGGCCGATCTGCTGAAGCCCGAATACATCGGCCATGTAGCCTTCCCGAACGTCACCACAAACCAGGGGCCGCCGGCGCTCTATATGCTCGGCCTTGCGCTTGGCAAGGATACGCCTGACCTGAAGGCTCCGATCGAGGCGCTCGGCGAAAAGAAGGACGACATCGTCACCTTCTACGAAAAATCCTCCCAACTGGTGCAACTGATGCAGCAGGAGGAAATCTGGGCGGCTCCCATCGGCCGCTTCTCCTGGGCTGGCTTCACCAAGCTCGACATTCCCGTTGCCTGGGCAACGCCGAAGGAAGGCCAGACGGGCGGCATGAACGTCATGGTCATGACCAAGGGCTCGAAGAACCAGGACCTTGCGCTGCAATTCATGGACTTCTGGCTGTCGACCGACATCCAGACCAAGCTTGCCGAAAAGCTGGTGGACAGCCCTGCCAACAAGGAGGTCAGGCTTTCCGAGGAAGCGGCCAACAATCTCACTTACGGTGAAGACACCGCCAGGAGCCTGAAGCTCATCCCTTCCGCGGCAGCGCTGGACAACCGCGCCGGCTGGCTCAAGGAATGGAACGAAAAGGTCGGACAATAAGCCCTCTCCGGCTCCGGCTTGGCCGGGGCCGCTCCACGCGACCGCTCCGAAAGGCGCCTCATGTTTCAAAACCGCGCAGAAGCCCTGGCGCTTGCCCTGCCCGCGGCCCTGTTCGCCGCGATGGTGTTCCTGCTGCCCGTCATCGTCCTTCTGTCGGAAGGTTTCCACATCGACGGCGGCTGGACGCTCAGCGCCTATACCGGCTTCTTCTCCGAGCAGCTGAACCGCACGGTCTTCCTGCGTACCTTCAAGCTCGGCCTTGAGGTCACGGCGGTTTCCGCCGTGATCGGCTATGCCGCGGCTTTTGCGATCGTCAACCTGCCACCCAAAGGAAAGGGCCGCATGATCGGCCTCATCACCCTGCCGCTGATGATCTCGCCTGTCGCACGCACCTATGCCTGGATCGTCATCCTCGGCCGAACCGGCATCGTCAACCAGGCGATAACAGGGCTGGGCCTCAGCGATAGTCCGGTGCGCCTGCTCTTCACCGAAACCGCCGTCTTCATCGGTTTGCTGCAGCTCTTCCTGCCGCTGATGATCCTGTCGCTGATCAGTGCGCTGGAAAACATGCCGAAGGACGCGATTCCCGCTGCCCGAGTGCTTGGCGCCAACTGGTTCCAGGTGTTCTGGAAAGTCATCCTGCCGCTGACCCGCGAGGGTCTTGTCGTCGGTGGTACGCTGGTCTTCACCGGATCGCTGACGGCCTACATCACGCCGGCGGTTCTCGGCGGCTCCAAGGTACTGATGCTGGAAACCCTGCTTTACCAGCAGGTGTCCGTCGCCAACGATTTCGTCGCGGCCAGCGTCATCGCCTTCATGCTGATCGCAATGAGCTTTGCTGCCAACATCCTGCTCAAACGCCTGGCGACCGCGAGGAACAAGCGATGACCGCCCGTATCCTCTCGCCCTTCGTCCTCGGCCTGCTGCTTCTCTTTCTCATCGGCCCCTTCCTCATCATCATCGCCGCCTCGCTGTCGGCTGGCGACACGCTGGCCTTTCCGCCGCAGGGCCTGTCGCTGCGCTGGGTCTTTAAGGTCTTCACCATCGAGAGCTTCCGCGACAGCTTCGCCATGTCGATGTTTCTGGCCATCGGCGGCACGGTCGCAGCGCTGATCCTCGGCATCCCTGCAGCCTACGCCCTGTCGCGCTACAAGCTCCCCTTCGGCGAGACCGTCCGCACCATCGTCTCCCTGCCGATCATCGTCCCGGGCATCATCGTCGGCCTGGCACTGCTGCGTTATCTCGTCGTACCCTTCGGTTTCAACATAACGGTGGCGCTCTTTTTCGCCCACACTGCGCTTGTGCTGCCCTATGCCGTCCGTGTCGTCTCCGCGAGCCTGAACAACCTGCGCTCCGACATAGAAGAAGCGGCGGTGCTGCTCGGATCCTCGCGCCTCGGCGCGTTCTTCCGGGTCGTCATGCCGAACATCCGCGGCGGCATTCTCGCCGCCTTCATCCTCGGCTTCGTCACCAGCTTCAATCAGGTCCCCGTCTCTCTCTTCCTGTCCGGCCCCGGCGTCCGCACGCTGCCGATCGACATGCTGGGCTACATGGAGACCACCTACGATCCGTCGATCGCTGCGCTCTCGGCGCTGCTCGCCTTTCTGTCCATCGGCATCGTCTTCGTTGCCGAACGCTTCCTGGGATTCTCTCGCTATGTCTGACCGCTATCTCCAACTCGACAAGCTGACGCTCGCTTACGGCGATACGGTCGCGGTGAAGGATCTCGACTTGTCGATCGCCAAGGGCGAGCTGGTCGCCCTCCTCGGCCCCTCCGGTTGCGGCAAGACGACGACGATGCGCTCGATCGCCGGCCTGCTGGCGCCTACCTCCGGCCGCATCACGCTCGACTCCGCTGACATCACACGGGTAGCGGCCAACAAGCGCAATGTTGGCCTCGTCTTCCAGTCCTACGCGCTGTTCCCGCACCTGAGCGTCTACGAAAACGTAGCTTTTGGCCTGCGCCTGAAAGGTGTCGGCGGGCAGGACCTCGATGCCAGGGTGAACGCCGGCATCAAGTCGGTCGGTCTCGCCAGCTTCGCCTCCCGGAAGCCGGCCGAGCTCTCCGGCGGCCAGCAGCAGCGCGTCGCGCTCGCCCGCTCCATGGTGATGGAACCGAAGGTGCTGCTGCTCGACGAGCCGCTCTCCAACCTTGACGCCCGCCTCCGCCTCGAAATGCGCGCGGAACTGCAGCGCGTCCAGAAGGAGACCGGCGTCACCATGATCTTCGTCACCCACGACCAGATCGAGGCCCTGGCGCTCGCCGACCGGATCGTCGTGATGCTCGACGGCGGCATCGAGCAGATTGGCACGCCCGAAGAAATCTACAACAAGCCCGTCTCGGCCTTCGTCGCCGATTTCGTCGGTTTCGAAAACATCTTTGCGCTGGAGAACGGAAAGCTCGCGACGGCCAACGGCCTCGTCGAGCTCTCCACCCCGGCGCCGCAGGCCGCAAAGGGCCTGGCTTGGCGTCCGCGCATGGTGACACTTGGTTCAGGTCCTTTCCAAGGCACCGTGCGCGGCACCTCGTTTGCCGGCAGCTCCCGCGAATATCTGCTCGCCACGCCGCTCGGGGCGATCAAGGCGGAGGTCGACGCCGACCTGCCGACGCATCCGATCGGCTCGGAGCTCAGCTTCGATCTGCCGCTTTCCGCCGCAGCTCCCCTCTCTCGTTACAGGTAACATCATGGGCGTCTGGATCGACACCGATATGGGCTTCGACGACATCGCCGCCATCCTGGTGGTGATCCACGCGAAGCTCGACATATCAGGCGTCTCGCTGGTTTTCGGCAACACACCGCTTCCGCAGGTGCGGGCGAACGCCGCTGGAGCGGCCGAGGCATTCGGCTGGACTTTTCCGCTCCACACGGGCCGCTCCATGCCGGTGCTGGGAGACCTTGAAACCGCGCAGGCGATCCTCGGCGAGACCGGCATTCCCACGACGGGACGACGCCTTCCCGAGGCGCCTCCTCTCCCAGAAAGCGACGCCTTTGCAGCCCTTTGCCGCTGGCTCGAAGAAGACGGCCATCACCGCATGCTGGCGCTCGGCCCTTTGACCAACATCGCCGCGCTTGCCCTCGCGCGGCCCGACCTCGCATCGCGAATCTCCGAACTCACGTGGATGGGCGGAGGCGTGACGGCAGGCAACCATACCGCGTCGGCAGAGTTCAACGCACTTGCGGATCCGGAGGCCCTGGCGATCGTCATCGCCCACGGCCTGCCGCTGCGCATGGTCGATCTCGATCTTTGCCGCAAGGTGATTGCAACGCCTGAGGATATCGATCCGCTGCGCCAGGCCGGTGGTCCCAATGCCGCATTGCTGGCCGATATCTTCGCCGGCTACGTCAGGATCGGCACCAGTCGTGGCCGGGCCGGCATGGCGATCTACGATCCCTCCGCTGCCGTCGCTTTCGTGGCACCCGATCTCGTCGGTTTCCGGGCTGCGCGGATCGACGTCGAGCTGCAGGGCCGCTTGACACGCGGCCGCACGGTCGTCGAGACCCGGGCCAGCCACGCCGTCTTCAACGCGGAATACGCCGTCGATGTCGACGTCGCCGCAGTCCACGGCATGATCCTCGATGCATTGATCAGCGAGGCCGGCAAATGAACGGAGCGCAGCCAATGGACCTCGACGATCCGATTCTTCGCGCCCGTGCCGTCGCCGCTGCGCGAGGCGATGCCCCGTTTGACGTCCTGATCGCCGGCGGCCGGCTGCTCGACGTCGTCACCGGTCTCGTCCGCGAGGCAGACATCGGGCTTGTCGGCCCCCTGATCGCCAGCGTCCATCCGCCGGCAACCCGCATCGACGCGACGGAAATTGTCGATGCCGAGGGCACGATCGTCACGCCGGGCCTGATCGACACGCATATGCACATCGAAAGCTCGATGGTAACCCCTGCGGAATATGCAGCAGCCGTGCTGCCGCGCGGCGTCACCACGATCGTCTGGGATCCGCATGAGTTCGGCAACGTACATGGGCTCGAAGGCGTGCGCTGGGCAATCGGGGCGTCGCGTTGCCTGCCTCTCCGCATGATCCTGCTTGCTCCTTCCTGCGTGCCATCAGCGCCCGGACTTGAAATCGCCGGCGCCGATTTCGATGCAGCCGTCGTCGCCGAAATGCTGCGATGGCCCGAAATCGGCGGCGTGGCTGAGGTCATGAACATGCGGGGCGTCATCGACGGCGATCCGCGCATGACGACGATCGTCAATGCGGGCCTTGCCGCCGGCAAACTCGTCTGCGGACACGCACGCGGCCTCGATGGCTCAGATCTCAACGCCTTCATGACGGCCGGCGTCTCCTCCGACCACGAGCTGACCTCGAGCGCGGACCTGCTTCAGAAGCTCGCTGCCGGCCTGACGATCGAGCTTCGCGGATCGCACGATCACCTGCTTCAGGAATTCGTGGCGGCGTTGAACGGCATCGGCCATCTGCCGTCGACGGTCACGCTCTGCACCGACGACGTCTTTCCCGATGAACTCCAGGACGGCGGCGGCCTTGACGACGTCATGCGCCGCCTGGTGCGCTACGGCATGAAACCGGAATGGGCCGTCCGCGCCGCAACCTTCAACGCGGCTCAGCGATTGAAGCGCTCCGACCTCGGCCTCGTCGCCGCCGGCCGCCGCGCCGACATCGTGCTCTTCAAGGACCTCGCCGACTTCGAATCGCGCGCGGTCTTTGCCAACGGCCGCGCCGTGTCGCGCCATGGCAAGGTGGACATCGAGATCCCCTCGTTCGACAGCACACCGCTCCGCGACTCGGTCAAGCTCGCGGCGCTTGTCGAAAACGACTTCCGCGTTCCGTCGAAAGGTGACCGCGTACGTGTAGCGACCATCGACCGCCCGCGCTTCACAAGATGGGGCGAAGCGGAAACGGTTGTTGAAGACGGGTTCGTCGTACCGCCCGCGGGCAGCGCCATGATTGCCGTTGCCCATCGCCATGGAAAGGCCGACGGGCGACCGCGCGTGGGCTTCCTGACGGGGTGGGGTCAGTGGCGCGGCGCCTTCTGCACCACCGTTTCGCATGACAGCCACAACCTCACCGTCTTCGGCGGCAACGCCCGCGACATGGCCGTTGCCGCAAACGCCGTCATATCGGCGGGAGGCGGGATGGCCGTCGCAAGGAATGGAACGATCGAGGCAATTCTGCCTTTGCCGCTCTCCGGTCTCGTCACCGAGGCGACGCTCGAGGACACGGCAGCCGGTTTTCGCGAAATCCGCAAGGCGATGGAAACGATCGTCGACTGGAAACCGCCATACCTGGTGTTCAAGGCCTGCTTCGGTGCGACGCTCGCCTGCAACGTCGGCCCGCACCAGACGGACCGGGGCATCGCCGATGTCCTGACGGGGCGAGTGCTGGAGAGCCCTGTTCTGGAGGTTTTGTAGTTTGGGGCTTGGTGAGTGGCCTGGAACCAAATTGAACAGCAACAAATCCGTGCCGTGAGTATATTCTCCCTTCGGGGAGAAGATACCGGCAGCCAGATGAGGGGCGCGGCTCACGCCAACGCCGCGGCTCAGTCTTCCGACCGCAATTCCCGCTCCACAAGCGAAGTCCAGAATGCCACGCCCGGGCCGATAGCCTCGTCGTTGAAATCGTACGCCGTATTGTGATGCAAGGCGCCGTCGACCGCCGGCCCGTTGCCAAGCCAGACGTAGCACCCCGGGATATTCTGGCCGAAGTAGGCGAAATCGTCGCCCGCCGTCGAAGGCGGAAAACTTGTCCGAGCCCTCTCGCCAAACACGCCGACCGCAGCGCGTAGCGCCCGCTCCGTCGCATCCCGATCGTTAACGACAGGCGGAATCCGCCGCTCGAACCGATAGTCGGCGGCAATGCCGAACATCGCAGCCGTGCCGTGCGCAAGCCGGCCGATCTCCTCTTCCAGCTGGTCGCGCACCTCGGGCGAGTATGCACGCGCCGTACCGCCGATCTCGACAGTGTCGGGAATGACGTTCAGCGCCTTCGGATCGCCCGCCTGCACCGAGCAGGCGCTGACGACTGCAGGCTGCAGCGGGTCGACGACGCGGCCGACGATCGTCTGCAGCGACGACAGGAATGTCCCCGCCGCCGTGATCGGATCCCGGCCCAGATGCGGCTTTGCGCCGTGCGTGCCCGTGCCGCGAAACGTCAGCCGCCAGCTATCGGAGGAGGCAAGCTGTGGCCCCTCGACGACCGCGATCTCGTCGACTGCAAGTCCCGGCATGTTGTGCAGTCCGTAGACGGCGTCGCAGGGAAAGAGGCGAAACAATCCATCCTCGACCATCCGCTTCGCCCCGCCCCTGCCTTCCTCGGCGGGCTGGAAAATGAAGTGCACGGTGCCCGAAAATCCGCGCGTCGCGGCCAGGTGGCGCGCAGCGCCGAGAAGCATCGCCGTATGGCCGTCATGGCCGCAGGCATGCATCTTGCCTGCCACCTTGGATTTGTAAGGCCGGTCCGCCATCTCGGGCATCGCGAGCGCATCCATATCGGCGCGAAGGCCGATCGTGCGCGTTCCGTTGCCGACCTGCAGCGTGCCGACGACTCCAGTGCCGCCGAGCCCGCGGTGCACCTTCAGTCCCGCGTCCTCCAGAAGCCGGGCGACGATACCGCTCGTGCGTTCTTCCTCGAAACCGAGCTCGGGGTGCGCATGCAGATCGCGTCGTAGCGAGGTGAGGAAGGGCAGATCGATCTCGATCCCGGCGGGAATGCGCATGAGCCTGGAGGTCCTGTAAATGCAAGCGGGCGCCAGAACGACGCCCGAAATCTACCCTCGTTTATCCAGCAAATGTGCTTGGAATTCAACCTTCGCCACGGGACGGCATGCCCTTGTCCGCAATTGCGAAGGTCCGCGCCGCCCGGCATCGTCCACGCTGTCCTTGACTCCGGTCACATCCGAATGGCGTAATCGGCGCAACACGAGAGAGCTTTCCATGAGCGACGAACAGATCCCCGCCGACAGCAAACTGACGACGTCGAAGCGCCGCTGGGCCACCGAGGGCAAGTTCCTGACCGGACGCATCGGCCGCCCGGAGGCAGACCGGCTGCCGCCGGGGCAGCATCTCGTCAACAACTGGCCGGTCCTCGACCTCGGCCAGCAGCCGGTCATTTCCACCGACAGCTGGCGGCTGGAGGTTCGCGGGCTGGTCGATACGTCGCTCGATCTCACCTGGGATGACTTTCAGGCTCTCGAGCAGAGCGACAGGATCTCCGACATTCACTGCGTCACGACATGGTCGCGCTACGAAAACAGATGGAAGGGCGTATCGACCCGCGATCTTCTCGATCACGCGATGCCGAAGCCGGACGCAACGCACGTCATGCTGACCAGCTATGACGGCTACACCACGAACCTCCCACTCGCCGATTTCGCTGCCGAAGATGCCATCCTTGCCACCGCCTGGGAGGGCAATCCACTGACACGCGACCATGGCGGACCGATGCGCCTGGTCGTACCGCATCTCTACTTCTGGAAGAGTGCGAAATGGCTGCGCCGCATCGATCTCATTGCTGGGGATGCTGCCGGCTTCTGGGAGAAGAACGGCTATCACATGTACGGCGACCCCTGGCGCGAACAGCGCTATTCCGACGACTGAACGCTCAATCCGCCCGGCTTTAGGATCTGGATAACGGCGCCGCCCTGCGGGTCGCCCATCGAAGGCCGAGCAGCCCGAAGCCCAAAAGCGCGCCGAGCGCCGTCAACGTCGCCATGCTCGCAGCGTGCGTCGGAACATCGCTCCAACGCGGACGAACGACGTCGGCGGTGTTGAAAGCCTCGCCGCTGAACTCGCAGGTGATCAGCGCCAGCCCTCGCAGGACCATGCCGGCATCGATCGACGAAACGATGTCGCCTGCCGCCGCGGCCTCGCGCGGCATCTCCCGCATCTGCAGCAATGCAGCCTTGGTTGCAGCGAGATAGGCGTGGGAACACTCGTTGAATGGGCTCGCCTCATCCGTCACGCCGCCCGGCATCTTCCCCCAGAAGCAATAGGCATATTGAATCTGGGCGTAGTTTAGAACGCGCCGAAACCTCTCGTTTGTGTCGGTCGCGGTAGAAGCGAGGTCGATGATCCGGTCGCGGTACTCCGACATCATGATCATTTCGCCATGCGAGATTTCCGGAACCGCGATCCCCGTATGCCGCCCGCCGGCCGTTCGCTGATGGGCGGCGGCATCGGCCGCTGCAACCGGAAGCAGGATGATGCTGGTGGCCAGAGCCAGGATTGCGTTTCGCATGAACATCGTGGCGCAAGGCCCCGGGCAGTGCCGGGGCCTTCCTTTCAAAATCAGCGGAAGGCGGGAGCGTGTGTGCGAGCCTGTGCCCTGGCACCGAGCCTGCGCTCGGCAAGGGCGCCGAACACCAGCCCGACCACGGCCCAGAGAAGCACGTGCATCCCGATCGAGGTCGTGCGGAAGCGCCACAGCACCATCGCCGAATAATTCTCCGGCACTTCGTTGATCGGCGGCAGCAGGTACTGGACCAGCCCGATGAACACGACATAGGCAAGCCCTGCAGCGATGGCACCGTTCCATGCACCCAGGCGCGGCGCAAGCCGGCGTGCGAGCACGATCGCCGCAACCAGCGCTGCAAGCGAAACAACGATCATCAGGAAGAAGAGCTCGGTCCTCACGCCGATCGTATCCGGGTTGCCGACTGCCGGCGGATTGGCCGGGTACTTGATATTGGGCACCAGCACGACGGCCACGAAAGCAGCGATCGCAATAACGGCGGAGGTTCCCCGTGCGCTCAGGCTGCTGTACCGCCCCTGGACGAACGCGAAGACCAGCGCGAAAAGACCGCCGATGGCGATGCTGTAGGCCAGGACACCAGTGAGGAGGCCGATGCCGGCCTGGGTCGCACGGCTGACCAGCTCGGGTTCGGCCGCCTCGCCGGCTGCGAGGGCGGCGGCTTCCTCAAATCCAATCGCCTGATCCACGAGCGGCTCGCCGAAGGTGTGTGCAAAGGCGAACACCAGGACGCCAGCAATCAGGCCCGCAAGCATGCCGCGAAGCAAAAGTTTTCCAACCATGTCGTGAACTCCTTAGTGGCAGGGGAAGCCGAGGAGATGCCGGCCGTCATGCACGAACTCATGCACATACATGCCGTTGAAGAGCGCCATCGCGCCTTCTTCGGTGCCGACGAAATAGATGGCGATGAGCATCAGCAGGCCGCCGAAGATCGCCCACGGCAAAATCTCGCCAACGGGAATCGGGGACGGTGCTGCGACGGGCGCGAAAGTGGTATCAGACATGTATTCCTCCTGGAATGACGCGTTCAGTCGAGAATTGTTGCGTGGTAGGGTCTGACTTCCAGTTTGAGGTATCCTCATTCTGGTCACAGTGGCGCGACCGCACCGGAATTTCACCGGCTTCCAAACCCACAACATCACCGTTATAGCTGCGGTCTTCGACCTGTCAACGAGACTTCATAAACCGCCGGCTTATCCCCCGCCGGATCCGGAGACGACCAACGCGATGACCCGCCTCACCTGGATCTGCCACGGCGCAACCGCCGCCAATCGTCAGGCGCGCTTTCCGCTCGACGAACCGCTGGAAGAGAATGCCGTCGCCGAAGCGAAGGTGCTCGCAGCGGGCCTGCCGCGCGCCGACAGGGTTTTCTCCAGCCCTGCCCTCCGCGCCCTGGAGACAGCCCGGGCGCTCAACCTCGCCTTCGAACCCGCCCCGCTCCTCGCCGATTGCGACTATGGCCGCTGGGCCGGCCTGTCGATCGTCGCCCTCCAGCAATCCGAACCGGATGCGCTTGTCGCCTGGATGACCCGGCCGGGCGAAGCGCCGCACGGCGGAGAGACCATCGCGGCGATGTGCGAGCGTGTGTCGCTCTGGATGAAGGACCAGGACCGCCTCGCCGGACACACGATCGCCGTAAGCCACGCTGCCGTTATCAGGGCAGCGATCGTTTCGGCCCTGCAGGCTCCGATTTCATCATTCTGGCAGATCGACATCGAACCACTGGCAGTCGTCCGCATGACCGGCAACGGCTCCCGCTGGTCGCTGCGCTTCGACCACAGCTAGACAACCGCGCGTTTTGTAGGGCGATATATTAGGCCAGCCTTGCGCAAGCTAATTGCGCGATATCTAATTTGTCCGGCTCGTCCAGCCAGCATTCCTTCGTAAAGGAGGTTCGACAATGCGATACGACTGGAGTGGCGCACGAACGAGGCGCATACGCCTCATGCGGTTGACAAGCGCCGTCATTCTCCTCCTCGTCGTCAGCGCTTCCCTGCTGATGCGACGCTAAGGAACGGGCGAGCGTTCGACGCTTGCCCGTCTTCTTCTAGAATATAAGAATACGCTTATAAGTGGGCCGCGATACCAAGAAATCGCCCTGTGGTTTCAACGAACATTTCAGACTTCGCTGCTATATCCAGCTCCGGGTGGAGATGGAGTGAAGCATGCCGGTATTCTTCCGGAGCAGGGCTGGGCGGCAATGCCTCTTGCTCGTAGCGCTAGGAGTGGCGCTGTGGGCGATTGGAGCGATGCTGGAGTTCGGAGACCGGCTGGCAGCGTTCGTCAGTGCGTTCGATAGCTACGGCGCCGACAAGCTCGTGCTTGCGCTCGCAGTCGGCGGAACCATGAGCTTCGTCTATTCGGTGCTCCGTATCGCCGACCTCCGCAGGGAGATGGAGTTGCGCGCCAGGGCAGAAGCCCGGGCCGACTGGACTGCCACGCACGACCATCTGACCAAACTCCCGAACCGCTATGCTTTCGAGCGGAAGGTCGTGCGCAAGGCGCCCGCGGATCCCGACGCGATCAGCGAAGACTGGGAACGCAACGTCACCATCTTCTGCGTCGACCTCGACGGCTTCAAGAAGGTCAACGACCTCATCGGCCACAATGGCGGTGACGCGCTGTTGATCGAAGTCTCCAAGCGGATCTGCGCGATCGGCCGCGCCGACTGTGTCTATCGCTTCGGGGGCGACGAGTTCATTATTGTCGCAACGGGCCTTTCGGAGCAGCACGAGGAGCGCTTTGCCCGCCTGCTGATCCAGGCGGTGACCCGCCCCGTTTATATAGACGGCTCCGCCGTCGAGGTCGGCGCAAGCGTCGGTTACGACCGGTGGGCGCAGGACAGCGAGCCGCTCGAACATGCTGCACACCGGTCCGATCTCGCCATGTACGAGGCCAAGTCACGCGGACCGAACCACTACCTGGCATTCCAGTCCTCCATGCGGGACAAGGTGGCGCTGCGTGCGTCGCTGGAAGCCAAGCTGCGGGTTGCGATCCAGAAGAAGTCGATTCTTCCGTTTTACCAGCCGCTCATCGACCTGAAAACCAGCAACGTGTGCGGCTTCGAGGCCCTCGCCCGCTGGACGGATGACGACGGGGCAAATATCTCGCCGCTGGTCTTCATCGCAATTGCGGAGGAGACCGGGCTGATCACCGCCCTTTTCGAAGATCTGCTGGCCCAGGCCTGTCGTGACGCCCTGGCCTGGGACGACCACCTGACGCTGTCTTTCAATGTGTCGCCGGTCCAGATGGAGGATCGGCTGCTGACGACGCGTATCTTCAGGGCGCTCGCCGCAACCGGCCTGCCCGCCCACCGCCTCGAGATCGAAATTACCGAGAATGCGCTGATCCAGGATCCGGCGAGCGCCGCCGCAATCCTGGAGGAACTTCACCGCGCAGGCGTCCAGATCGCGCTTGACGATTTCGGCACGGGCTATTCCAGTCTCGCCCAGCTTGCCCGCTATCGCTTTGACAAGATCAAGATCGATAGGAGTTTCATAGCGACCTACCGTGACGACGAGCGTCAGGAAAAAATCGTGCGCGCCATGCTGGGCCTCGGCCGCAGCCTCAATATCCAGACGACGGCGGAAGGCATTGAGGAGCAGCGGCAGCTCAGCCATTTGATTCAGCTGGGCTGCGACATCGGCCAGGGCTATCTATTCGGCAGACCCATGCCGGCCGAGGAAACCCTCTCCTTCCTTGCAAACCGCGACCTGGCTCTGGCCGCAGGCTGACGATCCCGGGCAGGATTCCTACCTCCCCGCATTTCCGATCAGCTATTCGTGATGGAACCTTTTCCAAAGCGACGACGTTCTGCCGTCGGGTCCTGAGGACGAAACCGTCCCAGGAAGCGCTTTGGCTTGACGCCGGCGCTGCGATCCGATGGTCGGCGTATTCACCTCCCGATCGTCAAATTAGCAGTCTGTATCCTAGTCACAGGAGAGGGATCTACATCATGAATGTCCGTATCTCAGCTGCCTCAGCAGCATTTTTCATGCTGGCAGGCACCGTGTCGGCCGCCGACCTTGTCGCCGAGACGCCTCCCGCACCGGTCGAACAGGTCGCCCCGGTCTTCACCTGGAGTGGCCCCTATCTCGGCCTGCAGGGCGGCGGCGCCTGGGGTAGCGGCGACTTCTCCGGCATAGGGTCGGAAAACCTCAACGGCGGCCTCCTCGGCGGATTCGTGGGCTATAACTGGCAGCTCGACAACAGCATCGTCCTCGGTGTCGAAGGCGACGCCTCCTACAACTGGAATGAGCAGACTGTCGGCGTCAACGACTACAAGTTCGACACGACAGGGTCTGTTCGTGCCCGCGTCGGCTATGCCTTCGACCGCGCCCTCTTCTACGGCGCCGCCGGCTGGACCGGCGCAAAGGGGCATGTGGACACGCCCGTCGGCAGCGACAGCGCGACGTTTTCGGGCTGGACCGTCGGCGCCGGTCTCGACTACGCCTTTACCGACAACGTCTTCGGCCGGGTCGAATACCGCTATAACGACTATGGCAGCAAGGACCTCATGGGCGTCGACACCGACTTCAACCAGAATGTCGTGGGCGTCGGCATCGGTGTCAAATTCTGACCGCAGCCGATACGCCAATCCAGATCGGTGGAGTGCGGAAAAGCCCGGAGGTCCCGGGCTTTTCTCTTTTAGGCGGGCCGCCGGGGAGCGCAGATCAGACAGCCGCAGCCAAGATCGCCCCCGACCGCCAATCCGAAAACGAAACCTCTATGAATCCCACGCCCGAACCACGTCATCCGGCCGCTGCTGGCACCGTGGACCATCAAATCGCGCTGACTCTAATAGCTGCAGGGGCGGTCGTTGTTGAATCCAAGCGCGCAGGCTGAGTTCAGCGGAGCATTTGCGTCCCGTTGCGAGGTTGTCGATGTGCAGGCGGCGGCAGCCAGCGCGACAGCGATCAGCGCTCCAGCAGTCACAAGCTTTCGAAAGTGGTTCATCTGGACGTCTCCTTCAGCGCGAGCGCCATGCCAATAGTGCCGGGACATGACGGAAGATATCGCGACCTGAAACTGGAAATCTCGCAAACCATCGACCGTTCCCTACGAGGTTGTCACCCATGTCACGGGTAGATCATGCTACATATGTATCCGGGTCGGGCGAGAAAGGAAGTGGTGGCGGAGGACCGCTTACACACGTCCCGGCTTTACGATAGGTCGTCGCGGTGTCGGCTGAGTGGCCGCTTTGCGCCAAAGGGCTCATTCAACAATAGAACGCCGTCGTCAGGCAATCGGCACGGCCGACGAGGTTCGGCAGGCAATCAGCCCCACCAAGTAGGCGGAAGCCACGCCGAGGCAGAACATGCGGCGAAGGCGCAGGGCACGGAGCATGCCCGCGACAGCGTCACCGGCAGCATAGATGCCGTAGGTGAGATCGACGCGATGGCTGGCGCCCGAAAGCGATCTGAAGCCGTGAGCTTCGTGAGACGTTCTAACGGCCGGCATGAGCGCATGCATCTGACACTGAAGAAGGAAACAACCCGACCACCCGGACGGACGTTTCTTCAGCAGCAGGTACGCTTCGACGAATTCGTCGGTGATCAAATTGTCTTCCGACCAACCCCAGACCAGACTGCCGATCGCCGACTGGATATCCCAACATCTCGATCGTGCTCGCTGGACAGAAACTGGGACTGAAAGAGGTCGATGACGGTATTTGGCTTGTCAGCTTCATGCACTATGATCTGGGATATATCGACCTGGAGCAGAAGACATTGCAAACCATCGACAACCCGTTGTTGTCCGCCACCAGTAACCGGAATATCCGGGATTAGGTGGGAAGAACCGGGATACAGCGGGAACATACTGAAAACAAAGGGATTTGGCGACCGCAGGCCCGCCTGGCTGACCGCAGTTTTTGACAGCTGGTCGGCCTAAAATCCACGAAAGCCTGGCTCGGCGCCAGCGGCGTCGCTGAATTTGAGGGAAGCCTTTAAAGCGGCATAAAAAACCCCAATAGAGACCTTCAAATTGTTGATTTTGTTGAGGTGGCGCAAATCCACTCCAAAAGTCTGACGGCCGCCATTCGGCCCGCGCCACGGCGAGAAAGCCAATTTTAGGTTTGCCCGCCGAGGAAAACCTCGGGCAAACCTGCTGATCGCCCGAGAAATTCAAGCTCTCCGCGACCTCGAGCGCCCGCGAAAGGTTTGCCCAGCGTATTTGCATTTACCGGACGGAACTTCGGATCACATTCTGACCACGCCTAGCGACGGGATTTCTGCCTAAAATATTTTTCCGAACTATTTCTCGTTTTGATGCAGCATGGCCTTGTGCGCGAATACAAGCCTACCTAGCATCGTAAACTATTAGTGGCGTGGGGATTGTAATGCGTTTTCAGACGTGAGTTATTTTAGCGAATTCTAGGATACCGAGCCTTCGCTCGATCCACCTCAACAAACATTGTCGATGCAGTGCGCCTGACCTCGGGGTCCAGGGATGACCGACCTTTGCTCCATTTCGACGTGATCCAGGCTTGGCTTGACGATCATGAAGCCGAGCGTTTGCCGTCACCGGGTTTCGCACTGACCAGGCGCTCCTTGAAACGAGATCTCAAAACGGGGATTAGCGCCTCAACTACCCGATCATCGCGTATGTCCGCGACCAGCGAGAGAAGCTCGTTATATAGGGCTGCCGCCTCGGCCATGATGGCGCGTTTTGGAGCCGTCTGCTTACACTCAATGAAGACGGCCTCAACGGTGTCGCCCAATTTCTGAAGCAACACGATATCGAGGCGCGGTGCCACAAAACTGGTTCCCTCCACAGATTGCGGACCCAATCCGCCCAAAACCCACCCAGGATTTATCCCGAGTTTTGTGAACTGCATCAGCGTTTCGCCGCTCGGGATGCCCTCGTCCCGTTCCATCTTTTGCCAGGCACGCAACGAAATTCCGAGCACGTCAGCAGCCTCCTGCTGCGACATCCCCTTATCGCTCCGGACCATTTTCACACGATCGCCGATCGTTTGACCTTCAACCAAAAGACACGCCTCAAAGGACAAGCACTTTTATGCTTGTAAACAAGCACAAATATGCTTATCTCTCATCATATGCAGCCTGCTTCGGCGGGCTGCGATTGCTCACTAATGTTTCAACAAAAGGCGGGTGCTGCACACCCGCCTGATGCAGGAGGTTCCAATGACGAAGCTAAAGCGCTGGGATCGTCATCTCATCCTCGCCGAACTGCGCCGCAGGGGTATGACCCTGACGCGCCTTGCGGAGATGAACAACAAGTCACCCGGCGGCTTCCGGACGATCTGGACCCGGCCGAACGAGGGTAACGAGGCTATAATTTCAGCGTTCCTCGATATCCCCGCAGCCGATCTCTTCCCTGATCGCTACCCCAAAAAAACCACTACAATTCTTTCGCACGAGTACCGTGGAGAGTCCACCGACAGCCGAAGAGCTGTCGCATGACGCGGCGCGGACGGATGACTGTTCTAGCCCTTTTTGTCCGGTGCCAGCTTACTGAAGCTGGTCGGCAAGGCAGCCACGCCACCCCGGCTGTCCAGTCCCGCTACCGCCCGCGCCACACCCCAAACAATCCATATTTCCGCTGGATGCCACAATGACGAAAACACACACGAAAATTGGCGCCCGAAATCCTTTCATTCCCTCATACTCGCCGGTTTGCCAGCTGGCCGATTGGCTGCTCCTCAGCAGCGTTGTTCTCTCCGGGCTTGTTGGCGGCCTCGCCGCCATCGCACGTCAGATCGGAGCGTTCTGATGAACCCTTACTCCGCACCCGAGCGCCTCTCGACGATGCTGGCCTGCTGCTACAAGGCCTCGCAGTCGCACTTCTCGCACCTGCCAATCCGCTGTCTGATTAACCCGCCGAACCACATGCTGGACGCGGCGCTTGCTCGACAGGTTGCCCTCTACGTTTTCCATACGGAATTCGACGTGCCACGCCGTCGCATTGTCAAGATCTTGGGCATCGCCCGCTCGACGATGTTGATGGCGGTTCGCGTCATCGACGAGCGCCGGCTGGACCCTGTTTTCGAGCGCACCTATCGCCGGGTCGCAGCACGCGCCGGCGACCTATTCATGCGCGAACTTCATCGCGATCAGGAGGCCGCGTAATGGCCGAGTTCAAGCTTATTCCCATAGACCAGATTGTTGTTCCCGAACGCCTGCGGGCGGTCGAGGAGGAACACGCAATCGCGATTGCACAGAGCATCGTCGAGCACGGCCTCATCAACCCGATCACCGTTCGTCCCACTCCCGCAGCGAAGGGTGGGAAGTGGACGCTTGTCGCCGGTGCGCATCGCCTTCGTGCATTCGAACTGAACGGCGAACCGGAGATCGAGGCAATGCTCGTCGAGGGTGATAAGTCCGAGGCTCAGTTGATTGAGATCACAGAAAACCTCTTCCGGAACGACCTCTCGGTGATGGACCGAGCCATCTTCGTCCAGTCTTATCGCGATGTTTGGGAAACCAAGCATGGAAAGGTTGAAGCCGGCCGCCCCGGTAATAGTGTCAACTTGGCACTATTGTTTGAGGCCGAGGCCGAAAGCGGCGGCTTTTCGCAACACGTCGCTGACCGTATGGGGCTATCAAAGCGGGCATATTTCCGCCTGAACGCCATCTGTTGGTTTCCACGCGGAACTGAGCCGGTTTTTCCACCGAGAAGTGAGCCACCTCTAAGTATGGTTTTCTGATCAGGGTTTGGTCAAGGGATTGGCTTTT
>NZ_LMCW01000042.1 GCF_001424945.1 Rhizobium sp. Root1203 | reverse complement strand
TCCCTCAGAATGCCGATGATCTGTTCGTCTGTGAAACGGTTGCGCTTCATTCTCTGGTCCTCTCAATGGGCCAGAGCTTACTTCAAAATGGATTATTTCAACGGGGCAAGGTCAGCCAGTTTGGATCAAAAAATCAGTCAAAAAACGACTTGCCTGGGGACCCTGGAGTCCCACTTGTTCCTGCCCGGCGGCATAACCGATGCTATCTGATGCGCTCGACAAGGAAGTCGATGAAAGCGCGGATTCGGGTCGCCAGATGCTCATGTCCGGGGTAGACGGCATGGATACGTTCGATGTCTTCGGCATTGAATTCTTCAAGCACGGGAACAAGCGTTCCGGCATCGATGTCGGGCTGAACATGAAACCGGCCCACACGGGCCAAGCCGGCGCCTTGAAGGCATAGCGCTCGAACGGTGGGGCCGTTGTTGCTTTCGAAATTTCCATGAACAAGCTTTACGAACCCGGCTCCTGAAGCCGGATCTCGAAACGGCCATTCCTCCCAGGTCGGCCTGAAACTGAAAGTAAGGCAATTGTGATGGTCCAATTCATCCGGACTTGAAGGCATGCCGGCCGCAGAGAGATAGGCCGGGGAGGCGACGATGACCCGCCGGCTCTCCAGGAGCTTTCGGGCTTTCATCGAGGTATCCCTGAGGTCGCCCGACCGTATCGCCACGTCGGCTCCTTCGCCTACAATGTCGATGAGGCCGTCCGTCAATGACAATTCCAGCTGGACCTCCGGATATCGGTCAAGAAAGTCCTTAACGATGGGGACCACGAAGCGCACCCCGAACGCCACGGAGACGCTGACCCGGAGCCGACCCCGCGGCACCACCACTCCACCTGCCGACACGACCTGTTCTGCCTCGTGGATATCTTCGAGAATGCGCTTGGCGCGCGCGAAGTAGACTTCTCCTTCCGGGGTCAGCCGCAACTGGCGGGTCGTGCGAACGACCAGCCGCGTCCCAAGCCTTTCCTCGAGCCTGGTGACGAGCTTGCTGACCGCGGACGGCGACAGTCGGAGCTGGCGTCCCGCGGCCGAAAAGCTCTGCAATCTTGCGGCGTGGATAAAGACTTCCATCTCGCCCGCCCGATTGTCCACGGCGGCCCCTCCTGTGAAGTTGT
Source organism: Rhizobium sp. Root1203 (assembly GCF_001424945.1). GTDB lineage: Bacteria > Pseudomonadota > Alphaproteobacteria > Rhizobiales > Rhizobiaceae > Rhizobium. The sequence continues at coordinate 16,391 of NZ_LMCW01000042.1, read as the reverse complement.
TTCATAACTATTTGGACGATATATCGCCTTATCGCGATAGTGAATGCCCCGCATATATCAATCCGACATTTCAACCGCCGACCATCGGCTTGTTCAAGCGGATTCACGCTATGCCAATCGCCCTTTTTGCACTGACCGTCGCAGCCTATGCGATAGGAACCACGGAATTCGTGATCGTCGGCCTATTGCCGACCGTCGCATCAGATCTCCACATCACACTTCCACTCGCTGGATTGATCGTCAGTGTCTACGCACTTGGCGTTACCTTCGGCGCGCCGGTGTTGACGGCTTTGACCAGTCGGGTGGAGCGAAAGCCTCTCCTCCTGGGCCTGATGGCGCTCTTTATCGCCGGGAACATGATCGCAGCGCTTTCGCCAAACTATGAGGTCCTGCTTGTCGCGCGCATCCTTGCAGCCTTTGCGCACGGTGTCTTCTTCTCTGTGGGTTCCACCATCGCTGCCGATCTCGTGCCGGAGGATCGCCGTGCCTCGGCGATCGCAATGATGTTCATGGGTTTGACCGTGGCAATCGTGACCGGAGTTCCGATCGGCACGCTCATCGGTCAGACGTTCGGTTGGCGGATGACATTCTGGGCCGTTACCGCCTTGGGCGTCGTCGCCTTTGTCAGTATCGCCGCGCTGCTGCCCGGCAACCTCAGCAAAGCCGACCCTGCGAGACTTCTCGATCAAGTCCGGGTGTTGGGGTCTGGGCGCCTTCTGATTGTCTTTGCAATGACCGCCCTTGGGTACGGTGGCACGTTCGTGGCGTTCACCTACCTTGCGCCCATCCTGCAGCAGGTGACGGGCTTTTCCGAAGGAAGCGTCAGCCTGATCCTCGTGGTCTACGGCATCGCCATCGCAATCGGCAATATCGCTGGCGGCAAGATCGCCAACAACGATCCGGTGAGGGCGCTGATCATCCTGTTTGCGCTTCAGGCAATTGTACTCGTCGTCTTCAGCTTCACGTCCGTGTCGCCTGTGCTGACGGTCGTCACGCTCGCTGCGCTTGGCTTCCTCCAGTTCGCCAATGTGCCTGGCCTACAGCTCTATGTCGTCCAGCTTGCGAAGCAATATCGCCCCGGCGCCGTCGATGTAGCCTCGGCATTCAACATTGCCGCCTTCAATCTCGGGATCGCGATTGGCGCCTGGCTCGGCGGTCTGGTTGTGGACTCTCCGATTGGCCTGACCGGAACGCCGTGGATCGGTGCCATCCTGGTCGCCGGCGCTCTCCTTCTGACGCTCTGGAGCGGCTCACTCGACAGGAGCGCGACGCCGGAACTCAAGGCCGCTTGACACCTAGACTGCTGCAGGCAGCACATCCCATCTGACCTCGAACACCAATTATCCGCTGCGCGTTTGGCTGCGGAACAGCAAGGAGAAACGTAATGCACGACGTAAACGCCAAGGGCGCTTCCATCCCGGCCCTTGGCTTCGGCACCTTCCGCATGCCTGGCCCGGATGTCCTGAGAATCCTGCCGCATGCCCTGAACGTCGGCTTTCGCCACATCGACACCGCGCAGATCTACGGCAATGAAGCGGAGGTGGGCGATGCCATCAAGATTTCGGCTGTTGCCCGTGGTGACATCTTCCTGACCACCAAGGTCTGGGTCGAAAACTACCGGCCTGCAGCCTTCGTCCAGTCGGTCGAAGAGAGCCTGGCGAAGTTGAAGACCGACTATGTCGATCTGCTGCTCCTCCACTGGCCGAATGATGGCGTTCCACTCGCAGACCAGATCGGAGCGCTGAACGCCGTGAAAGATGCAGGCAAGGTTCGCCACATTGGCGTATCCAATTTCAATACTGCGCTGATGGCCGAAGCAATCGAACTCAGCAGGTCGCCGCTCGTCACAAATCAGATCGAGTATCATCCCTATCTTGATCAAACGCCCGTCATCCATGCCGCAGGGAAGGCGGGTTTGGCTGTCACCGGCTACTACGGAATGGCTGATGGGATGGTCTTCTCCGATCCGGTTCTCAAGGAGATTGCGGCCGCGCACAACCGATCGATTGCCCAGGTGGTACTGCGATGGCTGGTGCAACAGGATGGCATCGTCGCCCTGTCCAAGACAGTTGGCGAGGCCCGAGCTTCCGAGAACATCGCGATCTTTGACTTCACCCTCACCGACGAGGAGATGGCGGCGGTTCACGCCCTTGCCAAGCCGGACGGTCGTATCGTGAGCCCGGACGGTCTTGCGCCAGTCTGGGATGCTGCGGCCTGAAGACCGATCTGTGTGAGACGGGACTGTTTGCCGTCTCACACTGCCCGCAAGGGCGCTTCAACTCCGGGAAAGAGATCCCGAGGCGGGTTGATGGTCATCCGCGATCAATTCTGCAGCTTTGGACCCGATTGCCATCGCAGGCGCGTTGGTATTGCCGGAGGGAATGAAAGGGATGATGGAGCAGTCGATGACCCGCAGTCCGTCTATGCCGCGTACCCGCAAACGCGCATCGACGACTGCCATGGGGTCGGTGTCAGGCCCCATCCGAAGACTGCCCGAGGGATGGTAGTTCGTCTTGACGGTCTGGCCGGCGAATGTGGCCAGTGCTCCTTCGTCTTGTATCGCTCTGCCTGGCAGGAGTTCGACGTCGATCTTCGATTTGAACGGCTCCGTCTCCAGAAGAGCTCTCGCAGTCTTCAACGAGGCAAGCGTCAGGCGGAGATCGTCGGGATCGCCGAAGAAATTACAGTCGATCACGGGTTGAGCGGCTGGGTCCGACGAGCGTAGCCTGACGGTCCCGCGAGCCTTTGGCCGCAGAAGGCAGGAGGTAAACGTGACGCCATATGTCGGTTTTGCGGAGGAAACGTCACGATCGAGATAGACGATCGGTGCGCAGTACAGCTGGATCGTCGGCCGCTCGCCACCGTCCGGGTCGTAGAAAAGGCAGGCCTCGATGCCTGTCGTTGTTACCGGGCCGGAATTGAAGAGCAGGTACTGCAGGCCATTGCGGATCATCGGCCACCCCTTGTCCTCCCCGAAGTACCCTGATTTGGCCTTTGTGGTCGCTATGACCGGAACCTCGTGATGATCCTGCAGGTTTGCGCCCGCGCCCTTGAGATCGGCGTGGACATCGATGCCATGCTCCCGCAGGTGATCGGCCGGGCCGAGGCCCGATAACATCATCAGCTTGGCGCTATTATAGGTCCCGGCAGCGATGAGAACTTCGCGGCGGCAGCGAACCGTACGGTCCTCTCCGTTCTTTTTGTAGGTCAGGCCGACGGCGCGTCCGTTTTCAACAAGAATGCGATCGACGCGCGCGTCCGTTTCGATTGTCAGTCGCTTGTCGTTGGAGAGAGGATCGAGGAATGCCTTCTTCGCATCCGATCGGGCCGTCCGGCCGCCCCAGGTCGCGAATGTATGTTGCATGATGCCGACGCCATTTTGCCTGGCGCCATTGAAATCCGGGTTATAGGGATGGCCGAGCCCCTGTGCGGCGAGGATGAAGTCTTCGGTCGTATCCGAGATATGGCGCGGCTCTGAAATACGCAGATTGCCCGATATGCCGTGATATTCGTTGTTGAAGCGAGTGTTTGCCTCGATATGTTTGAAATGCGCAAGCATGTCGGCGTAGGACCATTCGCCATCGCCGCCGAGATAGGCTGCCCAACCATCGTAGTCAGCCTTCTGGCCGCGCATGTAAACCATTGCATTGGCGGCACTGCCGCCACCAAGGGCTCTGGCGACAGGGACGATGGGGCCGCGCCCGCCCAGCTGTGGCTGGGGCACGGTATGGTGCATCTCCAGAAAATCGTCGCGGGCCAGATATTTCATGTAGCCGGCAGGGAAGTCCATCAAACGGGCGGTCTGGCGAGGCCCACGCTCGACGATCAGGACGGAGAATCCGAAATCGCGCACCAGTCTCATCGCCGCGACGCATGCCGCCGATCCGCCGCCTGCGATGATGAAGTCGAAATCTTCCGCCAAACGCTCTTCCCCCATCGAAACGACTAGACTGGCGCGACATGAGATTCGCAGCCTGCACATAGGAGTAGGCGGCGATGCGAGAAAGGCAACGGCCCGCGCCACGGACATGACATTCTTGCCAGCAGCGATCCTTCGGCTAAGCTCGCCCCATTCCGATCTTCCCGTCGACATAAACGATGAGGCTGACATCATTATAGGATGACAGCGTCGGGTGAGCGGTCTCGATCTGATGATGTTGCGTGGCCGTTACGACCATGACATCGGCTCCAGCTGCCTCGCCAGCCAGAATACCCGCATGAACGTCCTCAAAGACAAGGCAGGCGCTGGGATGGGCGCCCAGGCGCTCCGCCGCGAGAATGTAGCCGCTCGGGTCAGGCTTGCCGATCGCAACATCCTCGGCGGTTACGATGGAGGTTGGTATGGGCAAGCCCGCAGCCTCCAGCCGACGCTGAGCGAGACGCAGGGGCGAAGACGTAACAATGGTCCACCTGTCCGGCGGAAGGGCGGCGAGGAAAGCCCGAGCGCCAGGCAATGCAACAACTCCTTCGACGTCGTTAATTTCCGCCTCGGTTATCGCTGCCGCCTCGCGTTCCGGATCCACGCCCGGTAGCCCCAGCCGGGCAATGGTGTCGATGCCGCGCGATCCGTGCATGGTCGGAAGGAAGGCATCGACATCCAGCCCCTGCCGCTTGGCCCAGGCGCCCCATACGCGTTCGGCTGAAGCGAGGGAGTTGAGGATTGTCCCATCCATATCGAACAGGAACGCCGCGTAAGGCCTGTCGAAAGATGAGGGTATTTCGGGCATTGCGAGAGGCTTTCTGAAAGGAGGGTGGCGAGGTTCAGTCCGGCATCCTGAAATAGGCTTCCAGTCTGTATCCGTCGGGGTCTATAACGAAGGCTGCATAGTAGGTTTGTCCGTATTCCGGACGCACCCCCGGCGCTCCATTGTCGCTGCCGCCGGCGGCAAGTGCCTTGGTGTGAAATTCCCTTACAGCGTCTTCGCTGGGTGCGACAAAACAGAAATGAAGTCCGGAATCCATATCCGGAACGACCGGTCGCGGCGCCCGCGCAACCCAGAATGCAACCCGTTCGGGGCCGTAGCCCAACATCTGCTCCGATTTGGACAGTCTCTCATACCCGATCGCTCCAAGAGCGGCATCGTAGAATCTTTGTGAACGGTCTAGATCGGCGACGCCGATTGATATGTGGTCGAACATGTTCCGATCTCCCTTTCCGACAAGGGATATGACAGCCGGCGCGATGTCAACAGGTGAACCGGAGGCTTGTTTGCGCCCGGTGGAATAGCAGCTCCGGCACCGCGGCTGTCTCGAATGTGCGATCTGTGGTTGTGCTACTTTGCTAAAGTAGCGTATTGACATATCGGTGTTCCGCCGTCCAAATTGCCCGGATCATTGCGACGAGGAGACGTGATTTAATGCCAGATTTGTCAGTCTATATCGGATGGGATTCCCGCGAAGACATTGCATACCAGGTCGCCAAGACTACCCTGCTCGAGAATGCCTCTATCGATGTCGACGTGCATCCGATCAAACTGCAAGATCTGATAGACCAGGGTGTTTACACCCGTCCGGTTGATCCGCTGGCGTCGACGGAATTCACCTATTCTCGCTTTTTCACACCCTGGCTTGCGGGCTATAAAGGCTGGGCGCTGTTTTGCGATTGCGATTTTCTGTTCTTTGGCGACGTCGCTGAGCTCGTTGCGTTCCAAGATCCGTCAAAAGCGGTGTGCTGCGTCCATCACGACTACGTTCCGAAAGAGGGCGTGAAGATGGATGGCAAAGTGCAAACGACCTACCCAAGAAAAAACTGGTCGTCTTTCATGCTCTTCAACTGCGAGCACCCATCGACCAGAACGCTGACCCCGGAGCTCATAAATAGCCAGACCGGAGCGTTTCTGCATCGTCTCCAATGGGCCGACGACAGCGAGATCGGGCAAATTCCGGAAGAATGGAACTGGCTTGAAGGCTGGAACACGAAGCCTTCGTCCGGCTACCCCAAAGGTGTTCACTATACAAACGGCGGCCCTTGGTTTCACAACTGGCAAGACGTCGAGTATTCTCAGGTGTGGCTGGATAAGGCGCGCGCGATTGATCCCCAGTTTGTACCTGTGTGAAGCGTGAACCTTGGATTTCTGGTCAAGTTCCGTTCGCTTTTGTCGAGCGGATCGCTGACGATCGGGAGTAGACCGAACATGCGCTATTGGCCCCGGCTCCGTTGGGAGCAGGGTAAAATCGTGATCGGCGACCGTATCTGGACTAGGTGCGGCATAGTCATCGACGCCCAGAGCGGTGAGATCAAAATCGGAAATGATGTCTCCATAAACGACTACTCGGTCCTGCTCGGGCATGGTGGCATCACGATCGGCAACAATGTCCGTATTGCCGCCCATGTGGCTATCTCCTCGTTTGAACACGTCTACGACGATTCTGCCGTTCAGATTCGGCATCAAGGCATCACGAAAGCGGCGGTGATCATTGAAGATGACGTCTGGATCGGGGCGGGCACCAAGGTCCTGGCGGGCAGCCATATTGCACATGGTTGCGTCGTTGGCGCCAACAGTGTCGTGAAAGGCAAGACGGTCCCTTTCGGCGTCTACGTCGGCGCACCTGCCCGGCTGGTCAAATCGAGAACCGACCATGGCGGCCGACAGGTTTCGTAGTTTCCGCTGCGGAGAAAGCGCCAAGGATGGAAAGCAAAGAGGTTTTGTAGATCACTACAGGAAACGATGTTCGAACGCGCGACGTTCAGAACGCGAACATCTCCGCCAACAGGGTTCATGATGCGATGGATACTACGATGTCGAACGTTTGTTCCGAGGAATGGAGATCGCTCTTCACAGGCTACAGCGATATCGTGCTGGTCGCCAACAGCGAGGAAGTCGACATTGTCGACCTTACGTCCCGCTTGCCTGAAACCACGCTCTTCATCTTCTTCAACAAAGTGTACAAGGTTCTGCACGAGCCGTTCACACGCAGTTCGCTTCTCGTTACACGAAGCGGAACGCTGGGAGCAAACCTTGTGAAAAGTGGCAAGGTGCCAAAGGTTCTCCAGTATTTTGAAAAGGACAGCTTCCTCGGTGTTCTCAATCTGACGATTGGAAGCAGGGAGCAGTTCAGCCCTGCTTCTGCATTTGGCGACGTCAAAGTCATGCATGTGGACCTGGAGGAGCTGTTCGCTCCTTTTTACCCGCGCACCAAAATCGCGACAACAGGTTTTGCGGTCTGCTATTGGCTCACCAAGCTGGACCTCGGCGCAAAGATAACCCTTGCTGGTTTCTCCTCGAAGCGGGGCGAACGCTACAAGGTTCTGGACGTCCACGATTGGACTTTCGAGCGAGTGCTTCTGCGTCTGCTTTATCGTAGCGGAAAGATTGACATCATCGAGGGCGCGCTGGCCAATCCATATGCCGATCTTGCGGCGCACTTTCCGGAATACTCTGCGGCCGAGATCGCGCTGACGGCAAATCAGGTGCTGTCCGAGCGCCTGGAGAATTTGAGCTCGGTGGTGGATCGGCTGATGCATGTGACACGTTTCCTTCGCTTTGTTGACCGGACATTCCGCAGGCTGAAGCCGAAGACGCGGAAGGAACGGCTCTGGGAGCGGATGGAGGGCAAAGGAGACCGCGATGCCCGATCGGACGGAGCCTGAGATACGCTTCTGTCAACTCGATCAGTGGGCCGTCCGGCCCATGCTGCCATGTCTGCCCAGATAGAATGGAGTGCCGATGCTTAGACCCGGACTGCTGGTGATATTGGGGATCTGTTTGTACGTCGCGATTTGGCTCGCCGCGTCGTAAAGAGCGAAGCGATGAGGGTCAGGCGAATTTTAGCCTAACGACTTTCGGAGTGAAAACTCAATTCCATGGAAATCAATTGATTTCCATGGTTTCCAGCCGGTCAACACCTTGGTCCGCTTCAGCCGCCTCGCGGCCTGCCCCGTTGACGTGCGCCGGCCGCGCAGTCGAGGCGGATCACCGATGCCGGCTTCGAGTGGCCTCGACGCTACGTCGCTCTTTCTACTGCTCTCGGAGGGAGTTTGCGATCAGAGGTACGTCGGCACTTCTGGCCGCGATAGCGGCGGCTCGGCGAAGGAGAGCACGGCGAGCGGGGACGGCTTCGTTCTGAAGACCGACCTCGGCCATTCCCGTAATGCGGTATCGGCCGCAATCGGCGCAGCTGATTTCGCGTTGGTCGCCGATCCTCGGCAACGCTTCGCCGCATTTTCCCATGCATACGGGACAGGTCTGGCTGATCCAACTCATCTCGTTTTCCCCCCGGAGTTGATGCACAGCTAGAAAACGATATGTCGAGCCGCTCAGCAATTCGTCAATTTGGTGGTTCGGCCGGAAGTTGGTGTCGGGTGACGAAGCGACAGCGGCCGCACAGCCGCAGATCGCAGCCATTGGCGCGCAACAGCGCTTTTTGCATGGTGCGGTTGGAGGTAAATTCTTGTTACCAAAAGGCATTGGGTTATCTTGCGACCGCCGAATCGAAACAACTTGAACTCGGCCTTTCGCCTCAATTGTCTCAAATAGTGGAGCCGCCAAAATGAAGACATTCGAGCTTGCCAAATCCGGAATTCAGGTCTCGAGCGTCATCCTCGGCCTGATGCGTATCGCTTCGCTGGAAGATGGTCATATCAGATCACTCTACAGGACGGCGCGAGAAAGCGGGATTAACGTCTTTGATCACGCCGACATATACGGCAGCGAGCCACACAGGTGCGAGGCGCGTTTCGGAGCGGCGGTCACGATGTCTGCCGCCGAACGCGAAGAAATCGTGGTGCAGAGCAAAGTTGGAATTCGCCCTGGCTTCTTCGATTTTTCAAAGGACCATATCCTGCAGCGTGTCGACGGGTCGTTGGCTGCGCTCAAGACCGAGTATCTCGATGTTCTCCTCCTGCATCGGCCGGATGCCCTGGTCGAGCCGGAAGAGGTCGCGGAAGCGTTCGAGATGTTGCACAGTGCAGGCAAGGTCCGGCATTTTGGCGTATCCAACCACACGCCGGGGCAGGTTCAGCTTCTAAAAACGGCTGTCAGCCGCCCACTTGTGGCAAACCAGATCCAGTTGAGCGTTGCTCACGCACCGTCGATCGCATTTGGTGTTGCCGCAAACATGGCGGGCTTTGATCAATCGGTCGATCGAGATGGCGAACTCATCAACTACAGCCGCATCAACACCATGACCCTGCAGGCCTGGTCTCCGTTCCAGCAGGGGTTCTTCGGAGGCGTCTTCATCGACGACAGGGAGAATTTCAAGGAGCTGAACGTTGTACTCGATGAACTGGCGGCAAAATACGACGTGTCGCCGTCCGCGATCGCAGTGGCATGGATCGCACGCCATCCGGCGAACATCCAGACTGTTCTCGGCACGACCAATCCGGAGCGTGTGAAGAGTTCGGCAGCTGGTGCGGATGTCGCTTTGTCTCGACAGGAATGGTACCGGCTGTTCACAGCGGCAGGCTACACGCTGCCGTAATCCCCGAGCAGCCAACCGGAATTGTGGGTCGACTGCAGTTCCGGTTGCGGTAGCACAGCTCCAAAAGTCGCTTTTTCGGACAGACCCCTGTTCACGCCAAAGCAGCCACGGCCAATTCTTGCGGTTAGCAAGACTTCGCGGGGTTATTTGAGGATTTCCTTAGTCATTTGGCGCGATCATGGTTTCAAATGGAGAAACTGCGATGATGCGATCCACTATCCTTGCCGTAGGTCTTCTGCTGGTCGCTGCGTCGGCTGCGTACTCGACAGAGCGCCTGCGGATCGCGACCGAGGGCGCCTATCCGCCTTTCAACTTCATCGACGACAGTGGAGCCCTGAAAGGATTTGACGTCGATATCGCCAAGGCGCTTTGCAGTCAGCTTCAAGCCGAGTGCACCTTCCAAACCGTCGCCTGGGATCAGATAATCGAGGGCCTGGAGGCTGACAAGTACGACCTGGTCGTCGCCAGCATGGCCTACACCAAGGAACGTGCCCAACGGATTGAATTTTCGGCACCCTACTATAGATCGCATTCCGTGTTGATCGGTGACTCAGAGAAGTTTAGCGACAGTGCGCCTGCAGCACTTGCGGGGGTACGTATCGCTGCTGCCGAAGGGACTATTCAGGCCGACTACGCAATGAAGGCCTACAAGGAAAGCATCACGGTTCTCGCCAAAGACCAGCCATCGGCTCAAAAACTGCTGACCGGGAAGAAGGCCGACTTGCTGATCGGTGACGCAATCGAGCTTCTGAGTTTCATGCAAACACCGGAAGGTTCCGAATACGGCTACGTCGGGGATCCGATATCCAGCGAGTTCCTGCAGAGTTCTGCCCACATTACGGCAAGAAAAGGCAACACCGCCCTCGTTCAAAAGGTGAACGATGGTCTGAAGCAGATCAAGCTCAACGGCGTGTACGACAAGATCAATGACCAGTACTTTCCCTTCAGTATCTACTAGGGCAAGCTGTTGAAAGAACCTCGCCTATCGATGCCCCGTGAAATTTCGCTCCGATCGGCGGGGCGGATCCTGCTGTTCGTCGTGGTCGTCTATTGTGCCATTGCTGCGGCCGGCGCGGCGCTTTTGATGACCAGAATCGAACAGGAGGCTATCGCCACCCGGGAACACCAAATCCCGCAAATCCTTTCACAGACCCGGAATGCCGTCAAAGTCGAGCGGCTGTCGTCTCTTGTGCGGGCGATCTTCCTCACGAAGGACAGGCGCCTGGAGCGCCAGCTCCAACTGCAAATTCAGGCACTTGCACAGGGATTTGGATTTGAAGGAGCGGTATCTCTCGTCGATGGGTCCCGCGAGGTCGCAAACCTCGCGAAAGTGATCGTGAACGCACATCAGGGTCAGCGGGACCTCCTCGCCAATCAATCCATCGAGCAACCGGGCGAAGGCGCGCCCGACCAGTCGACAAAGGACCTGATCGCCTACGAGAGCGCGATGCGGATCATTGATTCCATGGGTAAAGAGGTCAGCGGAAATTCTGCCTTGGTTGCAGACGACATAGCGGGAGGCATTCAAAAAAGAGCTGTTGCCGTTCGTTACCTTGTCATCGTCGTTCTCAGCGTGCCGGCGCTATTGGTCGCGGTACTCTTGTTGCTCGCACGTCGCCATCTTGCGGCTCCAATCGTAGCTGCGATCAGAAATCTTGACCGGGTCGGCAATGACGAGACCTTGGAGTTGGCGAAGAACAGACCGATGCTCAGGGAGCTGGCGTTGATCGGCGATGCGATTGTTTCCTACGGAAGTACTGCTAGCGAGCTTCGACGCACGAATGTCGTGCTGCAGGCACTCGCAGAAACAGATCCGCTGACAGAGCTCGCAAATCGTCGGACGTTCGAGAAATTCCTGATCGCCGCCATCCAGCGGGCGTCTCCCGGCGCCGGGCCGGCGGTTCTCCTCATCGATATCGACCATTTCAAAGCGATCAACGACAGGTTCGGTCATCCCACGGGAGATCGCTGCCTGAAATCGCTTGCCTTCCTTCTTGCCAACATTCCGGATTTGGCGAACGCTCTCCCGGCCAGATTTGGCGGCGAGGAGTTTGTCCTGGTTTACGATGCGCCATCCGCCGATCACGCACTGGAGTATGCCCGGTTTCTGTGCAGGAAGATCGAGCAGCTTGAAACGGAAAGCATCGACGGCGCGATCGTGCGATTTACAGGAAGTATTGGCGTGTCGTTCACGACATCGCAGACAACAGACGTAACCGGTCTCTTGGAACGAGCCGACCGCGCGCTCTATTCCGCCAAGCGGTCCGGCCGAAATCGGGTGGAGGCCGACCCCGTCGCGGAAGAGGGGGATCCGGCACAGGGCCGATCCCAACGATTCACCTAGGTCTCAGCAGTTACCCCAGGTTTCATTGACCCGCGAAAGCCGCCAAACGGCTTTTGATAGTCATCAAGCATGTCTCCGATCAACACGGACGCCATCTCCTCGATGGCCGGTCATGTTGTTTTCGTGAGCGCGAATGTGCACCGACGAACGCAGGTGCCGACCGTTTAGGCGCAGCTCTCCAATGATAAGTATAATCTATAGGGTTATAACAAGAATAGATTTTACTTATCGTTAAGTGGTCAACAAAATGCGACCCAACAGAGGGACGCAAAGTCTCCGACCGAAATGCCAAACGGGAACAGTAAACGCATCAACGACAGGAGCATTTCCATGAAAGCCACCCTTATGCTGTCCGCCGCCTGCATAGTTGCAGCGACGTTTTCAGCCTCCGCCTACGCGGGCGACGTCGTGACGGTCTACAGCGTCGATGGATTGCACGACGGAAATCCGAGCTGGCTCGGAAACCAGTTCGAGGCCTTCACAAAGGCGACCGGCATCAAGGTACAGTACGTCGAGGCGGGATCGAGCGGCGTCGTCGATCGCGTTGCCAAGGAAAAGTCCAACACGCAAGCCGACGTCCTGATGTCGATTCCCCCGTTCATCCAGAAGGCCGCGGGCGACGGGCTGCTGCAGCCCTACACTCCCAAGGACGCCGACAAGCTCGGCGACCACGACCGTGATCCGGGCGGCATGTTCGTGGCGGTCGTCAACAACTTTCCGAACTTCATCTACAATTCCGAAGTCCTGAAAACCGCTCCTGCCACCTATGCGGACCTTCTCGATCCCAAGTTCAAACGCAAGATCCAGTATTCCACACCCGGCCAGGCAGGCGACGGCACCGCGTTCATGCTGCAGACCTTCAAGTCTTTCGGCAGCAAGGAGGCCGGCTTCGAATACCTGCAGAAGCTTCAGGCCAACAATCTCGGCCCTTCGGCATCGACGGGAAAGCTGACGGCGCTCGTCAATAAGGGTGAGCTCTATGTCGCGAACGGCGACATGCAGATGAACCTCGCTCAGTCCCCTGACAACCCCAATATCAAGATCTTTCTTCCTGCCGGACCCGACGGAAAGAAGAGCGTTTTTGCGCTGCCCTATGAGATCGGTCTGGTCAAGAACGCTCCGGAGGCCGAAAACGGCAAAAAGCTCATAGATTTCCTCCTAAGCGAGGCCGCTCAAAAGGAAGTCTCCACGGTTGCCATGGGGTTGCCGGTGCGCACCGACGTCAAGCCGCAGGACGAAAACTTCAAGAGGCTCCACGGGATGCTCGAAGGCGTCGAGATCTGGGCGCCCGACTGGTCGAAGGTCCTTGGGGAGCTGAAGGATGATATCGCCCGCTACAAAGACGTTACGGTGAGCAACTGATGACCAGGACGATGGCACTCCACCAGACGGACTACGCGGCGGTCTCCGGGGCCGTCGCCGCCCAGCAGGGCGGAACGATTGGCTTTGACGACGTCTCTGTGACCTATGGCGGGACCGTCGTCCTCGACTCGCTTTCGCTGACCGTCAAGGCTGGCGAAATCGTCTCCCTCATCGGACCGTCCGGCTCCGGCAAGACGACAGCGCTAAGGGCGGTCGCGGGCTTCGTCCGCCCTTCGGCAGGCAGGATAACGATTGGAGCCCGGGACGTTACCGACGTTCCTCCCTACGAGCGCAATATCGGCATGGTGGTGCAGAATTACGCCCTGTTTCCGCACATGCGGGTTGATGAGAACGTTGCCTTCGGGCTACGGGCCAAAGGTGTCCCGCAGGACGTGATAAGGGCCAGAGTTCCCGAGTGTCTGGCGATGGTCGGCATGGGTGCCTATGCCCGCCGCTACCCCCGGGAATTGTCCGGGGGCCAGCAGCAACGCGTGGCGATCGCCCGTGCGATAGCGCCCAAGCCCCAGGTACTGCTCCTCGACGAGCCGTTGTCCGCCCTCGATGCACAAATTCGGCGGTCGATGCTCGACGAGCTCGCCAAGCTGCACCGCGAACTCCCTTCGCTCACCGTCCTCTATGTCACGCACGACCAGTCGGAGGCCCTCACGCTTGCCAATCATATCGGCATCATGCGGGACGGGAAGCTGCGCGCATTCGGGGACTCGCGTTCGCTTTTCCGCCACCCGCCGAACCGGTTCGCCGCCGAGTTTCTCGGCAGGGCAAACCTCGTTCCGGTGACCACCTTACACCGCTCTTCCGACGGGATGGCCAGCGTCCGTCACCAGAGTGGCCCGATGGTTGCCGTCAACCATTATGGGATCGCTGGAGGCACCGATTGCCTACTGTGCATCCGCCCGCACGATTTCAAGCTGGAGAAGACGGACCGGACCACCAACACCATGCGCGGCAGGGTCCTGAGCGTCCAGTGGCAGGGCGATGTCCACAATGTCACCGTGGACGTTGACGGCGTCGAGGTGCGGCTTTCGTCCGCCCCGATCAAGGAGCCGCCGGCGCCGGGGGACAAGATCGAAATCCACTTCGACCCCTCAGACGTCACCCTGGTTCCGGAGGATGGACGCCATGGCTGAGCTATCGATTGCCCCGGCCGGACGAGCAGGATCGGGCGCGCTCTGGGCGGTTCCGCCGCTTCTGGTCCTCGCCGCCCTGTTCTTCTATCCCCTGGCGCTCATTGTGAGGCAATCGCTGGGCGATGATGGAACGATCACCATTCGCTATTTCGTCGAGGTGTTCGGCTCGCGTGAGTTCCACCGCGGCGTCTACAACACGCTGATGATTGCAGTGGGGTCGACCGCCGGATGCCTCGTCCTCGGTTTTATTCTTTCGCTGACGATCGCATTTGTGCCGTTCCCGGGTTCGCGCTTTGCAGGACGGCTGATTGATACCTTCATCGCGCTGCCGACGTTCCTGGTAACACTTGCCTTCACGTTCATCTATGGCTCGGCCGGGATCGTGAACGAATCCCTGATGGCACTGTTTGGAACCGACCTCCCACCCCTGGACTTCCTCTATTCGAGATGGGGCGTCATGCTGGCGGAAATCACCGTGTACACGCCGTTCGTCATGCGCCCGCTCCTGGCTGCCTTCTCGCTGATCGAGCACTCGCAGATCGAGGTCGCAAGCAGCCTTGGCGCGCGACCGGCGCGCATCGTCCGGCAGGTGATCCTTCCCGCAGCGCTGCCGGCGCTCGTCGCCGGCGGAAGCCTCTGCCTGCTGCTGACGGTGAACGAGTTCGGCATTGTCCTCTTCATTGGAGCCAGGGACGTCATCACCCTTCCGATGCTGGTCTACGGCAAGGCGATCCAGGAATTCGACTATGTAACGGCATGTGTGATCGCGGTCGTCAACGTCGTTCTCTCGCTTGGCCTCTACGGCCTCTATCGCTGGATTGTTGCATACTTCGGAGGTTCCCGTGCTGGTTTGGTCTAAATCCGGACGGCTCGCCCTCTGGGCAGGTGTCGTCCCTCTGTATGTCATCATCTATGGTCTTCCCATCTCCGTCCTGGTGCTGGCCAGTTTCACCGGTCAGTGGAATGGCGCGCTTCCAAGCAGCCTCGGCCTTTCGCACTTCCAGAATGCGGCCAAGGGCGACGCGCTGGACAGCCTCGTCGTCAGCGTCCTGACGGGTGCACTGGCAAGCGCACTGTCGCTTTTATGCGGGACATGGGCGGCGATCGCCCTGAGAACGATCCGTCCGGTACCCCGGCAGATCCTGAGCGTCCTGTTCTTCATTCCGAGCGCCGTGCCCTCTGTGTCAGTGGGACTTGGATTGCTTGTCGCCTTCAGCCATCCTCCAATCCTGTTGAACGGTACGCGGTTCATCGTTTTGGCGGCCCATTTCGTTCTGATCTCGGCGTTCACCTACGGGAACATCTCTGCCGGGCTGGCACGGATACCGGCCGATTGCGAGAAGGTTGCCGAAAGCCTCGGTGCAAAGCCGTTCTACCGGCTTCGCCGGGTAACGCTTCCATTGCTCGCTCCCTATCTCCTCGCCGCATTCAGCCTGAGCTTCGCGCTGTCCATGGGCGAACTGGGAGCAACCATCATGGTCTATCCTCCGGGCTGGGTGACGCTCCCGGTCGACATCTTCGCACTGACAGACCGCGGAGCGATCTTTGATGCCGCAGCGCTGACTGTCATCCTGGGTTTTGTTACGCTGTTGATCCTGCTGTCGCTGTCGCGGATGTCCACCAAGGCGCTATCGCGCTGATCGGGAGGAAGGCCGCATGGAATCCACAATCGTGATGATCAACCTCGTCGGCGCGGTGGCGTTGCTGCTGTTCGGCCTGGCTCAGGTCAAGGATGGTGTGTCGCGGGCCTTTGGCGCGAGGCTGAGGACCGGTCTTGCATCGGGAACGCGCAGCGGCCTGCGCTCGTTTCTGTCGGGTTTCGTGGCCACCGTTGCGCTGCAGAGTTCGACCGCGACCGCGCTGATGGTCTCGTCCTTTGTCGAACGCGAGCTGGTGAAGCCGCGCATGGCGCAGATCGTGCTCCTTGGCGCCAATGTCGGAACGGCGGTCACTGCCTGGATCGTCGCGACCGGCATCGAATGGCTGTCGCCGCTCGTCATCCTCACCGGAATCGTGCTCTACCGCAGCGGCTCGACCGGCCGCCAGGGCGGCGGCACGGCGCTGATCGGCATCGGATTGATGCTGTTGTCGCTGCATCTCCTCAGCAGCGCCACCGA
>NZ_LMCW01000041.1 GCF_001424945.1 Rhizobium sp. Root1203 | reverse complement strand
ATGATCCGGCAGTGCTGGAATATGCGCGGGCGGACAAAATGGTAAAAGCCGAGCTCGAAGGCTTTGCCAAGGCGGTATCCGAGCGCTTTGGAGAACGGACCTTTCTGCCGCTTGCGGCGAAAGACACGAGCGGCAAGACCTTCGGGACCGTCACATCGGGCATGACGGCTGGACAAAAGGCTGACGTCGAAACCGCGTGGCACGCCATGCGGACGGTTCAGCAACTTGCTGCCCAAGAACGAACGACCGAGGAGCTCAAGCAAGCCGAGACGTTGCGGCAGACCAGGAGCGAGGGGTTCTCTCTGATATAACAACAGGGCCAGGAACACTTTGGGCGCGCTGACCGCGCACCAACGACAAGCGGCACGGATGATTTCGGTGGCTGCGCCGGCGCCATCCTGGCGATTGTCACTGACCTCGCCGGCGGTTACCGCATCAATCTAACACCGAGCAAACCACTGGGCCTGCGGCGCATCGTTCCGCCTCATCGTCCGGTGGCAATCGACGACCTGGTGTTCATCTACACTCCGGAAACAGTTGCGATGCGGGCAGCGACGGCAGGAGGGTATCTCCGGTCTGATTCCTCCCCGGACGAGTCGCACCGTTGATCAAGACAGCGGTCGCCGCCGCAGGTATCATCCCAAGCGCTCCGACGATGACGATCCAGACGGTGACGCCGAACAGCGCAGAATAAACCGTGGGAACGACGGCCGCGAGGCCGGTGATCAGCACCACGTCTCGGTCCGCGCTCATCAGAAAGTTCGGGCGAGAGAGGGCACGAGGGACACGAATTCAGCCATGATCTCCCCCTCTCCCATTCGAACCAATTGACGTGATCTACTCGTCGGGTAGCCCGATACATCTATCACGAGAACACGATTTCCATCGGCCTCAAGGCCATGGCGCTGTCAGGCTGGGGCGTCGCCTGGCTTCCGGAAAGCTTGATCGTAGACGAATTGGCAACCGGCGCTTTGGTGCCGGCCGCCAGCGATCCCTCATGGGATCTCACAGTAGAGATCCGGATTTACAGGAATGGAAAATCGTCCAGGCCGTTGTTGAACGCGTTTTGGAAACAATGCCAGAAATAGGAAAAGAACCGGACGCACGCCATGGTCGATTGCAGCAATGGCCGTTAAAAAAACTCTGCCTGGACCTATTTTAGAAGATCTCTTGCGGTATCTGTGTCTTCCGGCCTCTCGCTGCACGTCGATCCACAACAGTAGACGGGAACCAAGTTCTGAAACATGGCGACCTCCGCTCCATCTCCACAGGCGTTCGGCATATCGGCGTCCTTTTACTCGCGCTCGGCCGATCGCCACCCGCTACTGTTGGCCGCCGGATAATTGCTCGGGATATCGACCAAGAAAAGCCTCCAAGCCCAGCTTGCTCGTCAATTCTGCCTCCCACGCTGCGTCATATCTACCGGCAAGGTTGGCGTGAAAGGAGATGTTCGCGGCAACGTTCAACGACGGGATCAGATTGAACTGCTGAAAGACCAGGCCAACTCGCGTTCGCCGATATCTGGCTCGTTCGCGATCATTAAGTGCTGCGACGTCCTGCCCATCCATCACCACCGACCCGCCATCGGGATGGTCAAGCCCGCCCGCCAGATGAAGAAGCGTGCTCTTGCCGCTACCAGATTCACCTGTCAGGGCGACGCTTTTGTGCGGTGCGACGTCCAGGTCGATTCCCTTTAGTATTTCGATCGTCCCTTCGGCGGTCGTGTAGGACTTACTCAGACAGGGACAGAATCATTTGGGCCTCACGATGCGACTTTCTAAGGGCCTTAAATATCAGGTGCGGCGCGGCCCGCCACCAAGGAAATCCGAACGACTTAGTGAAGATACACGGCGGCTGGCGGTCCACGGTAGGCATCCAGGTGATCGGTTGGATTAAGACGTGCCGGCCTGCCTTTTCGGCTGTTTGGTATATCGCCTCCATCAAAATGTGATCCTGAACGCCCCTCCTCGTCCGGCAAGCACGGTGTACGGTCCTCGGGCACGCAATCGGCCATGTGACCGATGGTTGATGTGCCGCCGGTCCAAGGACGACGCGCGGCCCCTTCAGGACTGATGTCTTCGGGAGCGGGACAAAACTCCGCGATGGCCTAGTCAGCTGCTTTGCCGACGGTGTCCGCTACATAGGCCCCGCGCACACCCATAGGAACTGGCGTCCCGGTGGTCGTGTCTCGCTCAGTCTGGTGCTCCAATTCCGCGTTCAGAGCCGCGCCCAAAATAAGTATGACGACGGATAGCCACGTCCACATAAGGAAGCCGATCAGCGCGCCTAGCGTCCCGTAGGACGCGCTGTAATCCGCGAAATGGTTCAAGTAGAACGCAAAACCAAACGACATCGAGAACCACCCTATAGCTGTGAAGCCCGCCCCCCAGGTCATCCACCGAACTTTGGCAGGCTCGCGACTAGGGCCGAACCTGTAAACAGTCGCCGCGGCCACAACAACGACAACCAACATGAGCGGCCACCGCACGAAAAGTGCAGTCTGCTCTTTGAAAGTGTCCAGCCAGAGAAATTTCAATATCACTGGCATCAACCCGACCAGAAAGACCATTGCGGTGGCCACCAGGATCGCGCATATCGTGAAACAGAGGCCGACTAAGTTCAGCTTTATCAGGCCCCGTTTTTCTTTCTCCTCATAGGCCACGTTCATGGCATCGAAGATCGCCAGAGTGGCATTGTGCGTGCTCCATATCGCGATGCCCAGCCCAAGGAAGAACGCGATGCCCAGAGTGCTGTTTCGACGTTCCACAATGCTTTTGATCTGCTCCTCGATCATCTCAAACGCACCTGGTGGGAGAACAGACGACAGGTCGCGCAAATGATCCGAGATCGTGGCTGGATCAGCCACGATACCGTAGAGTGAAACGAGAGCACCAAGTGCCGGGAAGACTGACAGCAGCAGATAGAACGCGACGCCGGCTGCAATGAGGGTCACCCGATGAGCGAACAGCTTCTCGTAAATTCGCCAGAAGACGTCCTTCAGCCCCTTGGCTGGAATCGACTCAGGCGTATTTGCCTGCCGTCCTCGATTGTCGCCGTTGTTGTCTGACACAGTCTTCGTCGAGTTTTCACCACCTTGCCCTGCCGAACTCAACAACACTGTACCGACAGCGGCAGCGAGCGTCGCGACCAATATAGCAGATGTGGAAATGAAAGGTCTGTGCATCATTACGTCCTTGCCGAAGGCCTTTGTTTAAACGCGCGACCATGATGAAGGATGCAACGAGGCCTGTTTGATACATCACATGGCGGGAACCATTCCGTGAGTTCGATGACAGTACTGTCTTCACAGCAGGCAAGCCGGCGCTGGACTCTCCGTATCGGGCTCTCACCCCCTCTTCTACTTCGACCTCCGTCGCGACGACCAGGATCAAAACGCGATCAGTTGGGTTGGGCTGGGCTCGGCGTATTGATGATGCCGGAGCCAGGCGACCCCACTGTTGAAGGAGCAGGACGACTGAAGGGCATTAGCAGAAAGCCACTTGTGATTATCGCGAGAAGCAACAGCCCGACTGAAATCAACGTCCACCAGGAGCGAGCATTCTGGCCTTCGGGCACGGGACGTTGGCCCGCATCGTAGGCTGTGGTTGGCCTTTGCCCGTCGTCTTCCGGTCGGTCGTTCAAGTCCGCCTCCGCTGCCTCCAAAGGGCTTTCGGCGGTGAGACTGTCATGAAAGGATGTTTTAACTATGGGACGCCGGCTCGCTCCGAGCCGTGAGGAATGAGGCATGGCGCGGTCAGGATGGCAAGGATGTCCACAGGCGCTGAAGCCGTTGAAGCCCGCCCACCTACAACGTCAAACGGCATCAAGGGCCGTCTCAACCTACTGCTTCGGTGGCTGGAGGAGGCGAAGCCGGACATGACAGATGCATTCCTGTGGCGGAGCTGCCGTTTTACATTTGTACACGCGTGTTTTACGGTTGAGCGCGCAGCGACAGTGACAGAAAGCAATTTGCAATCACCCCTGAAGAGCCACAACGGACAACCGCGCAACCCACCGTTCACGCTTTCCTCGTCTCCACCCAGTGAGGGAGGCGGCATCCGAGCACACCGGCTTCCCCTGGATCAGTTTCCGAGCCAGCGGTATTCCTGAATGGAAGCGCGCCCGGTTTGCTTGTCATAGAGGCAGAGCAGGTTCTTCGTAGCCTTTCCTTTGCCAGCAGACTCCCGGAGTAGTATAGCGACCTTCCCAACGGAGTCTTCAAAGACGATCGGGCTGCTGGCCTCAGGCGTGACCATGCCAGACTTGCCGATGCAGGTTCCATTTGCTTTCGCAAAAAGAGCGTCCCACGACTTGCCGCTGGATGCATTGGCGCCAACGGTGACTGCAAGAATTAGGAGAGTTGTGGCTGCGATAGTCTTGAACATGAGCACTTCCTTTCATATGACAACTCGTCTTTCGGCGAGGCAACGCGTTCTGAAAATGGAGGCTGGCGAAATCAAGGCAGGGCGGGGAATACAGGGATGATGGAGCGAATCGAGGGATGCCAGTCCAAGGTTATGTTGACAACGTAGCCTAGCAACCGATCTCAACCACCGGCATCTGCGATATGGTAGCGTCTAGGATCATTTTGAGATCGTGGGAAAGGTAGCCGACGTGTCGGCGACCGAATTTCGGTGGCTCCCTCAGAGAACCGCCCGTGGGCCGCCTCGATAATCGCGATCGTGCAGGGCTCGTAATCGAAACCCTGGAGCGTCCTGGGTGTAGACTGGAGCCCGTCCGTCGCCACCGCCATACAACATGTGTGTCCCATCTTGATTGAATGGCGAGGCATGCCGGTCGATCTTCTAAAGGGGGCCCTCCGGCGCAAAGCGGTCGTGACGGCGCTGCGTCGCCTAGATCCGGAGCATGTGGAGGATTACCTGCGCGTCTTTGGTATCGTTCTTGTTCAAACCGTTGTGCAAGGCCTCAAGGGTTCGCGCGCGCGAGCCAGCGACGACAGCCGCACCTCCTAACCCGTTTCGGCTGCACGATCCTTGAGGACCTGCAGCCGAAAGCGGGGACCTGGTGCCTCGATCAGAACGAGTTTGTCGGGCATGAGCAGCAAGGATGATGTCAGTAATTCCAAAGTGTCCCATCCTCCAACCGCACGACCGGGTGGCTACCGGCCTTGTAACTGTAGTGCGCCGCTTCCTTCTCATCGAAATCGACGCCAAGTCCTGGCGCGTCGCTGACATGAAAAAAGCCGTTCTCAAATCGGTGTTCCGACGGGTACAGCGCGTCGCATTCGGGCGTGCCCAGCACTAGGTATTCCTGGATGCCGAAATTTGGCGCCCACGCGTTCAGGTGCGCCTGGGCCGCCATTGAGAGCGGCGAATGGCTTGGCGCGCCATGGAACCCGGTACGCACATGATGCAGTCCAGCCAGGTCGACAATGCGTTTGACGTGGGTAATGCCGCCGGCATAGGTAACGGCGACACGTATGAAGTCGATCAACTCGTTTTCGATCAACTTGTTGCAGTCCCAGATCGAGTTGAAGACTTCTCCGATGGCGATGGGCACGGTTGAGTGATGCCGCAGTAACTTCAGCGCATCCTGATCGTCGGCCGGGGTCGGATCCTCAAGCCAGAAGAGGTCCACGGGCTCGACTGCCTTTGCGAATTCCGCGGCCTCCCGTGGCGTCAGCCTGTGATGGATGTCGTGCAGGATCTTCAACTCCGGGCCGAACCGCTCACGGACTTCGGCGAGTGCCCCGGGCATGTAACGCATGTAGCGTCCGGTATCCCAGATCTCAACCTTAGGTCGGATGCCGGTGTAGTCAGTAATGTAATTTTTCGCCTCTCCCTTGTTTTCTGGCACAGCGTAGCCTGCCGTCGGCATGCCGGGAATGCCACACTGCACACGAATTGCCTTGTATCCCTGCTCCACATACCAGGAAATGGAGTCCATCAGGTCTTCGAGATCGGCCCCGGTGGCATGGGCATAGAGAAGGGCGCCCTCACGGCTTTTGCCACCAAACAGCTGATAGAGTGGCATGTTCGCGAGCTTGCCCTTAATGTCCCATAGGGCCATATCAATTGCGCCAAACGCTGCCATGGCGATCGGTCCGCGCCGGAAATAGGCGCCGCGATACAAATACTGCCAGATGTCTTCACTGTTGCGTGGATCCATCCCGATCAGGTTTGGAACGAGGTAGTCCTTTAAATAGGCAGCCGGCAAGGTTTCGCGATTGTTCAGCGTTGCGTCACCTAGCCCGTAGACGCCCTGGTCGGTCATGATCTTCAAAGTCACGTAATTCTTAGCAGGACCGCCGACGAACACTTTGGCATCGGTAATCTTCATGGGGACCGTCTCCGTTAAAATGTGCGCCGACCCCCGAAATCACTCTCGGGAGTGGTAGATCCTTAGGACCGTCAATGCGTGGCAGTGACTTTGTGGCTGTGGAGTTCCAGTTCAGGCAGCAGTGTCAAGCTTGCTGCTTTCGATGAGTTCGAATGTATCATCTTGTTTCGCTCGGCCATGATCTGTCGCAGTCAATTCCTCAAGCACTTTGTCGGATTGCATTATTGCAATACGGCTGCACATATGCGCCACAACCGCCAGGTCATGGCTTACAAGGTAAGTCAGTCCCATCTGGGCACGCAAATTGGCAAGCACGTTGAGAATTTCAGCCTGCACCGATACGTCCAGCGCCGAAGTGGGCTCGTCGAGCAAGACGACTTCAGGCCTAAGGATCAGGGCACGTGCAAACGCTACTCGCTGTCTTTGCCGTTCCCGGGCTGTGGCGACATCGTTAGTTTGAATGGTCTTCGGCGCCCGATGAGGCTGGACGGCATTTGGCGTTAGCCTGTAAAGCCGAACTGCTTTTTTGTCGGCACCTTGCTGACGGATTCGATGAAACTCCAGAGCACATGGTCCTCGCCGAGTGCCCAGGTGCGCTGATCCACCTCGCCGAGATGATCGCGCATGGCCTGCGACGCGCGACCTGGATCTCGATCGGCGATCGCCGAAACGATAGCCTCATGCTCACGAAGGACGATCTCGGTGCGGCGAACCCCAAGGCGGTTCCTCAGGCTTCGTATTCGATCCACCTCCACTTTTGCGACCTCAATAATTTGGATCAACCCAGCTAGGCCGGCGGCCTTAAGGATCAGAGCGTGAAACTGTTCGTCACAAAGGAAAAAATCCCAGTAGGCCTCCTTCTCGAGCGCTTCTCGCTGGCGTGAGAGATTAGCCTTCATCTGAATGATATGTCCGTCGTTGCGAAGTGTCGCAGCCTGGGCGACTGCCGCCACCTCCAGGTGCAGCCTCACGAAACAGCCTTCCCGGAACCGCTCTATATCGATCAGCGCCACTCGCGTGCCACTTTTCGGAACGACGGTAACCAGGCGCTCTTCGACGAGCCGGATCAAGGCCTCACGGATCGGCGTCTTACTTACCTTGAGGCAGGCGGCAATTTCATTCTCTGACAACGCGCTGCCAGGCCGCAGCCGCATCTCCACGATGACGGCGCGGAGGGCCTTATGCACCCGCTCTACCAGGTAGCCCTCTACGTCCAGCGACGCGGGCGACAAGACTTCCGTAATGTCGGACGATAATTCCAAAGCCATCTTATATCTCCAGTATGAATCTAAGATATCAGATTGCGTTCTTATGCACAAGTGATATAGGTTCAAATATTACAGCGCGGATGAAACCATGAGGATCGAATATCTAACTCTCATTCCTGCCGCCATTTCCGGCACAGCACCCCTACCCTTCGGGCGTCCATCAGCCCTTCGCGCTCAGGACATCGATCGAATTTTTCTGCCAACACGGAGCTGTCGGATTCACTGCTTGCTACGGCAGCATCAATGTCTTGGAGGATCTATGGTGAACAGAGTTGACCAGTTTCAAGTGAAGGATCTTCACAAAGGCGTGCTGAAAGTACGTCGCAAAGGTCGCTGCATCAATGCCAGACCTGGCGCCGGCCACAAGCGCGACGAATTCACCGCACTCTGCAATGTCGCGGGCTTCAGCGAAAGAAAAGATTCAGGCGCGACGCAACTCTTAGACCCCGGCTAGGAGCTCGCGTGCCGCGCTCGTCACCGACAACATCGAAAGGATTCCCGACATGACGCCAAAGCTTTCCGCCAAAACCCGCGAGAAACTCCTCCAAGTGAGTACCGCAACTCTTTGCACAGCACTTTTCAAACGCGGCCTCCGCAACCAGTTCATCCAAGATGTTCGCCCTGTCGGCAAGACAGTCCGGAACATGGTCGGAGAAGCCTATACGCTGCGCTACATTCCCGCCCGCGAAGATCTCAACCCGCTGACGGTCTTTCGTGACCGTGCCCATCCGCAGCGCAAGGCCGTGGAGGAATGCCCGCAGGGCGCAGTATTCGTCATCGACAGTCGTAAGGATCCTCGCGCGGCCTCAGCAGGATCCATACTCATCACCCGGCTAATGCTGCGAGGCGCCGAAGGTGTCGTAACGGACGGCGGCTTCCGCGACTCTCCGGAAATCGCAGAACTGCCGTTTCACGCCTATCATAACCGCCCCTCCGCGCCGACTAACCTTACCCTCCACCAGGCCGTTGACATCAACGTGCCGATCGGCTGCGGCGACGTTGCAGTATTTCCCGGCGATGTGGTCGTCGGTGACGGCGAAGGTGTGATCGTCATCCCGATCGATATCGCCGACGACATAGCCGACGAGTCCGTCGAGATGACAGCATTTGAGGATTTCGTGCTCGAACAGGTGAATGGCGGCCGCTCCATTCTCGGC
The DNA here is from genome assembly GCF_001424945.1 of Rhizobium sp. Root1203. Taxonomy (GTDB): domain Bacteria; phylum Pseudomonadota; class Alphaproteobacteria; order Rhizobiales; family Rhizobiaceae; genus Rhizobium. The sequence goes on along the minus strand of NZ_LMCW01000041.1, from coordinate 9,019 downwards.
CTCTATCCGCCCACAGACCCCGAAACCGGGGTCGAATTCGAACGCTGGCGGAAAGCATCCAATCGCTAATGCAGCGATAGCAATCGTGTGGATTACGGCATCGTTCATCACCGAAGTCGCAATCGATTCATACCGTCGGATTCCGGCCGAGCATAGAATAGGACATTCACATTGTTGGGCATGCATTTGCGCCGAGAATAAAATGAAAGTCGAGATTGTAGACGGTCCCAGCGTTACATCAACGACGTGCTCTCATCATTGAAATGAAACCACGACATATTCCACATACAGGCCGTCTGACTGGCCGTCGTGGTCGATATTCAACATTCAATTTGCTACGACAACTCAGCACGTTGAGGGGATTTCCATCGACTTTGGCAGATCATCTGGCCGATGTTCTTGGGTGCGCAATGGCCCTATCGCATCGCAGCGCTCGCCGAGTAGTCGAGCGCGGTAGGCGATTATTCGCCAAACGTTGCTCATTCGGATGGGTGCAGTCCGCGCCACCTTATTTCTTCAAAACGATGTGAGTAGCTTTCTCCGTCGCCTCCTGAGCGGCGATCCGAAAGCCGAGCGAAGGCAGGTCGATACCGGCAAACATTGCTTCGCCTCTCCCGAGCACAACTGGCGAAATGGCAAAGTGTAGTTCGTCGACGAGGCCAGCCTGAAGATATTGGCGCACCGTGCTGACACCGCCGCCGATCTTGATATCCCTGCCACCGGCGACGGCCTTGGCCTGCATTAGCGCAGCCTCGATCCCGTCGGAGACGAAATGGAAGGTCGTGCCACCTTCCATGACAACGGGCGCGCGGGGGTAGTGGGTTAGGATGAACGTCGGTGCATGATAAGGCGGATTGTCGCCCCACCAGCCTTTCCAGTTTTCATCAGGCCATTCGCCGCGAACAGGGCCGAACATGTTGCGACCGAGGATAAAGGCACCAAAACCGGTATTTCCAGACGATGCGTATTTCGCGTCGACACCTTCCGATTCGCCCTCCTTGCCGAACATCGCCTGGAAAGTCCGAGTCGGGAAAAACCACTCAAACAATTCCGGCCCCCGCTTGCCGAGGGGCGCGATCATGCTTTGCTCCGGTCCAGCCCCAAAGCCATCGATCGAGAGCGAAAATGCTGCAACGCGAACCTTCGACACGGATTGCCCCATCTAATTGCATTATAAAACCGGTTTCATATTAAGCACACGTTATCCTACTTTGCAATTGGAGCTCAACGATGAAGGCGTTGGGAACCGCTGGAGTCTGTTCCGATGATCGCCCTGATCGGTGCCTGGGGCCGGCTGTGTTCCAGCGTCTTAGTGGGGCATATGTCCCATGTGACGTCACGCCAGCTCTCACGGTGCGGCGTGGAATCAAACCAGCTGCCCAGTCCGCAGAGTAGCCATGGGTTTCGGAAGCCGCGAGGATTGCTTTGCCCCTCCGGTCGCATCATAGAGCTAAAATTCCGGATCGCGTTGAATTGCATTGGACACCCTAATCCCCGTTCAAGGGAAAATGTATATTTCAATAGGGTGGCAGAAGCTCTACATGCGATTGCGGACGGATGGCGTGCGACGCCGGCTTCCTTTAAAACAGCCGATGTTGATGTGGGTACCTTTCTGGGCTTCGCTCCCGTACTGTCTATGGGCATTCCCGGGCTCCGCTCAGGACGGGTCGGACCGCAAAGTGGCGGCAACCCCGCGTATCGTCAAGCTCGCGAGAGCTGCACACGTAGGGGTGCGGCTAGAACAATTGGAAAAAGACCCCGCGAGTGCATGATCTGCCGTCCACAGGAAGGCGGGGCTGCCCGCCCCGCCGACCATCCTCAAATCTCAGTGGAGCTCATGAGTGGCAACTTGGAACCCAGCGCACCGAGAGCAATGCGATGGACGATCTCGGACGGGGCTGTGCAGAGATCGCTGACGACGCGAACGCGCAGCGGATCCGACAACCGGGACAGCGCCGTGAAGACGACGCAGTTCTGCGTCATCATCCCGCACACCAGCAGCTCGTCGATCCCGGCCAGATGGCCGCTGAGATCAGTGTCCTGAAAGGCGTCTGCGAAATGTTTTGCCACAATTGGCGCAGCATTGGACACGGCGAGGATTCCCGGCCTAATCGAGGCCCCGTGGCTTCCCTCTGCGAAGAGGCCGGAGCCATCGCGCGACAGGTGACGAACGAGAATGATCTTGTCCCCTTTGGCGCGTGCATTGCCAATGGCGGCAAGGATCCGGCTCTCTACCTCTTCGGGTTCCCACAACGGCAGGCCGCCGCCCGGGAAATATTCGTTTTGCACGTCGATGACGAGAAGGGCGCGGGGCATTTGAACTCCGGTGACTATTGATGGTCATCGCTTGTACCGCTCTGCCTGCCCGGATTTAAGTGGCCCTAAAGCCATGTTTCGTGCAAAATGGGCCAATGCACTTTGCCGTTCTCGCCTACGACGGAATTAGTCCGTTCATGCTTTCGACGCCGCTTGCCGTATTCGGCGAGCCTTTTGTCGCGAGTGGGCATAGGATCGACGTCTGTGCGTACGACCGGAGGTTTTCCGCCAACGGCGGCCTGTCGATCGAGACGACGCACTCGTTCGAGTCCTGCCGCGATGCCGACGTGCTCATACTTCCGGGCTGGAGAAATGCCGACGAACCTGTGCCGGGTGAGATCGTCTCCGAGCTTCGCTTTGCGCAGTCTCGTGGGGCGATTGTCGTCGGTCTATGTCTCGGGGCTTTCGGGCTGGCGGAGGCAGGGCTGCTCGACGGTCGCCGAGCCACCACACACTGGGCGCGGGCCGAAACATTCGCGATCCGATATCCGGAGGTCAAGGTCGACGCTGGCGCTCTATTTGTCGATGAAGGACCGGTGCTGACATCCGCCGGGGTCGCTTCCGGTCTCGATTGCTGTCTCCACCTTCTGGCGCGGGTTTCAGGCGTCGCCGAGGCCAACCGCGTAGCCCGCCACTTAGTGGTCGCGCCCCAGCGTTCCGGAAGCCAGCCGCAACTAATCGAACGACCAGCGCTAGGATCATCGTCCGATCAGAGGATCAATGTGATACTTGAGTCCTTGCGGGCGCATCCCGCTTCAAAGCCGAATTTGGACGAACTAGCGAAACAGGCAGGCATGAGCAGGCGCAGCGTCACCCGGCATATACGGGAAAGAACCGGCGGAAGCCTTGGAGGCTGGATGAGGCAGGTCCGGCTGGCACGGGCTCAGGAACTGCTAGCATCGGGAGCGCGCGGCCTTGAAGAGGTCGCCACAATCTCCGGCTTTCCCGATGCGCCCGCATTGCGGATCGCATTCCGTGCGTCTCTAGGGATGACACCGCGGCAATGGCTGGCTCGACAGCGGCTCGACTGAGCTATTGGATTTGGTTGGTCTCGAATGTTTTGAGCCTTTCGACATCCTCCGGCGTCAATCCGAGCGGGCTTCCCACAGATCCATTTCATGTGGCGCGACATCGCTCCTCTGCTTGTCTGTGCCGACCTACACGGATACGGCGCCAGCGCTTGTCGCGATCGTCTCCGCTATTCCAAACGAGCGACGGCCGCCGAGAGGTCGAGGCCATGTCTGCTTCAGTAATGATGGGAAAAGTGAGACATGCTTTTGTCCGCCAGCCCATGCAGCGAGGGCCGCCAAGGAGGATAGTAGAAATCTGAAGGAGCTTCAGGCTAATAAGAAGCTTATCGTCATCGGCGCCGCTTGCGCGAAGGTATGGTCTGGGCATTCACTATCGAAGCATTGAAAGCCTGGCGCCCAAACTTCGCCCGCGCCTGTTTCTATCTTGGACCGCAAAATTTCAGAGTCCTAACCAGGGTAGGTCGGTGCGACGAGGCTCAACTTGCCGACGGGAGCGCATCAACGCTCCCGTCGCCCCTGCCGCCCTGCCCGGCCCGACCGCGTGTTGAGGCGCGCGTCGATACCTGCTGGAGCGACGGCACGGAGTCGGACCGCTTGCAGGCCTCTGGATAATTGAACTGCTGCGATGCTGCTTGACGAAAGAGGCCGCTAGCTCTTCGATCGGAAGCCCCGTCTTCTCCTGTTCTTCTGCAAGCATCGCTTGGACGCCCTCGGACAGAGTTGGGCCGGGAAGAACGGAGTTGACGGTCACGCCGGTGCCGGACATGCGCTTGGCCAGGCCGCGGGCGACCGCGATATCGGCAGTCTTGCTGACCCCATAATGGATCATCTCGACTGGAATGTTGAAGCCGGATTCGGACGCCAGGAAAATCACCCGGCCCCAGTTCAGTTTCTGCATCCCGGGAAGATAGGCGCGAGACAGTCGGACGGCGGACATAACGTTAACCTGCCAGTGTCGATCCCAGACCTCGTCATCGGCATCGAAGAAGTCGATCGGCTGGAAGATGCCGGCATTGTTGATCAGGATGTCGGCATGCGGAACCTGAGCGACCAGTGACGCACAGCCGTCGGCCGTCGACAGGTCGGCGGCGGCGGCTCTTATGCTGCTGGTGACGCCCTCACTCTTCAGCCGTTCGACAGCCCTCGCGGTCTTGTCTTCCGACCGGCCGTTGACGACCGTGTCCGCCCCGGCTCGTGCGAGCTGCCGGGCGATCGCGTAGCCGATGCCTTCGGTTGAGCCTGTCACCAAGGCGGTCTTGCCAGTGAGATCGATCTGCATTTCCTCTGCTCCTGTCTGAGTTCAGTGGCCTTCGACTTTGAAAAGAATGTCAGCGAAACCTGGAACAGTCTCTTCCCGGTTCCAGTCCCGCTGCAGTTCGCAGATCAACTGCACCCACGAGACGGGTTTGCCGCCAGCCTGGACGAGCCGCGCGAGGCCTGCCTCATGCGCTTCGAGCGACGTGCCGCCGATGCAGTCGACGACCGGATAGACGTCGAAACCCTCATTTATCGCGTCGAGAGCCGGATGCACAAGGCACACCTCCGTCCATAACGCCGCCATCACGAGCTTGTTGCGGTCCGTCGCCTTCACGGCGCGGTTGAAGTCCTCGTCTTCCCATGCGTTTATCGAGGTCCGATCGATCGGTTGAAGGTCGCCCAGAACATCGGTGATCTGGTGGATGGTCGGCTGGTTGCGACCGGTCTGCACGTTGACGGTCGAGAGTATGATCGGCATCTCGTAGAGCTTCGCAATCCGGGCAAGCGCGGTGATGTTGGAGACCAGCTCACGCTTGGACCGCGAGGCGATGGAGGAAACCTGGACGGGCTGGAAGTCGATGATAACGACCGCGGCGTTCTGCGGCGTCAGCAGGTGGTCGCATACCGGATCTCTGCGGTGGACAAAGGAAGTCATGTCTGGCTCCTCCTACTCGCCGGAATGGGCGTCGGCGGCGTCGACGTACTGGGTGTCTGTCGGACCTACGCCGGTGATGAATACCGTCGCTGCCTTGTCTCCCGTGAACGCGAAATGCGCCGTGTTCGCAGGCTCGGTATAGAAGGCGCCTCGTCCCAGCACCGACGTGGTGGCGTCGCTTGCCTTCGCTCCGTATCCGAAATGCCATTCGCCTGAGACGACGAGCGCCGTCCGATCATCGCGATGGCTGTGCGAGGCGATGCGGGTATGTGCAGGCACTCGAAGCTCGATCGCGTACGGCCCCGGTTTTTTTGGATCACCTGACAGGACGACCATCTTCACCCCCGGCAGTCCGGAGGTCCCCGCTCCGCCCCGACTAGGGTTCAGCGCAGCGACTTCGTCGGCGCTAAGTCGCATGGGCTTCAACACGCTCGGATCCGAGGTGCCGAGGAAGGCGCGGATTGCCGCGACCGTCGCCTCGGGCTGCTCTTCCATCAGCCAGTGACCGGAGTTGGCGACCACGACCTGGTGCACGTCATCGGCGGCGAAACGCATGACGTGAGCCATCGTCGCTCCAAATGAACGCTCTCCCCCGATTGCCAGGACGGGCATCTGTAGGCCGCCCTTGTCTAATGCTGCGCGGTTGTCGATTGCATCCTGGTCGAATGCGGCGAACTGCATGAAGCCGGCGTGCATGCGGCCCGGCTTCGAGTAAAGTTCCGCATAGTGTACGCAGGAGGCTTCGGTAAACCTGGATGGATCGGCAGCGAACTCATTCCAGAACCGGTCGAGATAGATACGCTCTCTACCGTGCACCAGGCGCTCCATATCCGGTCCGCCGAAGCGGAAATGCCAGAGCAACGGGCCCTTGAGAATTTCTTCCCAGGGTCCAATGCCTGGAACGGGAGCATCCATCATGACCAGACGCGTGGTGCGGTCGGGATACGCTTTGGCAAAGGAGTAGGCGACCATGTTGCCGATGTCGTGGCCGACGACGTCGGCTTCACGAACCTTCAACGCATCGAGGACACCTGCGAGATCCTTGGCTTCGTTCATCTTTGTGAACCCATCCGTTGCCACCGCCGAGAGACCCATCCCTCTCAGGTCCGGGGCGATGACGGTGTGGTCGCCCATCAGTTCGGCGGCGAGCGGCGCCCACATGTCGCCTGTGTCTCCGTACCCATGGATCAGGAGTACGGCCGGACCTTGCCCGCCAATCCTGACGTGCACCGTCGTGCCGTTGGTCTTGATCTCCTCCGTCCGGAAGGAGGTGGGAAAGTCGAAAGATTCCGCGGCCGCTTCGCCACCAAGTACAAGACACGCTGCTATCGTCATCAACATCTGTTTCACGAACAAGCCTCCATCGATGGAAGGCTTCTATTACGAGTGGCTCCCGGCCATCTTGCGCAATATGAGCTTTCTTAGCGCGAAATTGCCGTGGTGAGCTCGTGAAGCCCAGCCGCGGTCCCGTCGCTTCACTTCAAATTGCGACTAAGACGGTCAGAATATCCAAGACAGCCACGAGACATTATACTAGCGTGACAGACGAGAAAATTACGGCTTCGAGGCCGCGTGGCGAGGACGATACGTGCAATCCGATCCTGCCTACGGTCAGAAGTTCGTCAGTCCGTTTAGAGTGGACTCGGTGTCGCAGCTTGCTGTATCCGGCCCGAAGAAGTCGCGCCTGCTGGTCTCTCGGCTGCGCAGGGATACGCCGGGGCACGGATTGGTCATGGCTCCCCAACAGGAAGGTGGCCCGGTCTACTCCGTCCTTCTGCAGCTTCGGGAGCAAATCAGTCGGGAGCTCTTCGTCGCCGACAAGTGCGTTCACCGCGGCTCCTACGCAGCTCGCACGACAAGCATTGTAAATCATCTCGAGCGACCAGTGGCAAACCTGCTGAGCCCATTCGACAACCTCATGTTCACCGTTCCCCAGCTCGCTCTCGACGAGATCGCCGACGAACGCGGCGTAGCAAGGGTGAGCCAGCTTCACTGCAGGGCCGGCGGCGTCTTCGACGAAACGGTGTGGCATCTGGGAAATGCGCTTCTTCCGGCCTTGGACCGTCCCAACGAGATCGGGTCGCTTTATGCCCAGCAGCTCATGCTCGCCATCAACACGTATTTTGCTCAGACCTTCGGCGGCCTGCGGCAGGTGAAGGATAAAGCCGGAACGCTTGCCCCTTGGCAGGTGAAGCGAGCGATCGAGGCGATGACGTCCCTTGCGGATGACGATCTTTCTCTCAAGGAACTCGCGTCGCAATGCGGGCTCTCCGTGAGCTATTTTGTGCGCGCCTTCAAATCCACCACGGGCGACTCGCCGCATCGTTGGATCCTGCGCCACCGCATCGAGTGCGCCAAGTCGATGCTTGCGCACAGCGACACGAACCTCGTGGAAATAGCGGCAAACTGCGGCTTCGCCGATCAAAGCCACTTCACCCGAATGTTCAGGTCGTTTGTCGGCGTCACGCCGGCGGCCTGGAGACGAGCAGTGAAGTCCTGAGGCTTTAGGGGAACCGCTCGATAAAAGGAGCTCAACTTGGAATCGAACCAGCATTACGCGCAGCGGCAAGTGCGGCAGTTCAAGGCCGATTCCCTTTCTCAGATCGTCGCGTCAGGGCTTGGAAATTCAAAACTCCTCGTTTCGCGCGTCAGGCGCGACACGCCGGGCCACGGCTTCGCCACGCCCGCCAGGCCGGATTCAGTATTCTCAATCCTTGTCCAACTTCGCCAGCAGGAGCGTCGCGAGCTCTATCTGAACGACCGGCTGGTACATCAGGGGTCCTTTCCAAAACGCACGGTCTCGGTCGTAAACCACTGGCAAAGCCCCAAGGCAAACTTGTTGAGCGCGTTCGATACGATCATCTTCACCGTCCCGCAGACGGCTCTAGACGAGGTCGCATACGAGCAGGGCGTCCGGCCAGTCCCGATGCTGTTATGCGAGAATGAAGGGCGTCTTGACGAGACGAGCTGGAGCCTTGCCCAGTCCCTCCTGCCCGCGCTCGAACGCCCCGACGAGGTGGGATCCATGTATGCAGAGCGTGTCTTGCTGGCGAGCACCACGTACTTCGCCCAAGGTTTCGGCGGGATGCGCCAGGCTACGGCGGCTCGACACAGTCTGTCGCATCGGCAGGTCAATCGCGCCTTCGACCTGATGCACGATCAACTGGATGCCGATCTGTCCCTATCAGTGCTGGCTTCCGAAATCGACCTGACGGCCCGGCAGTTCGCTCAGGCCTTCCGAAGGACGACCGGCAGCGCGCCGGACAGATGGATGCGGCATCAGCGCGTCGAACATGCCAAGATCATGTTGCGCAGGACGTCATTGCCGGTTTCGCAAATTGCGACGGCGTGCGGCTTCGTGAGCTCGGAGCATTTGTCACGCGTCTTCGCGTCCATTGTGGGCGTTACTCCAACCACCTGGCGAAAACACGTTCTCAATTGAACAGGAACTGACTTGGCAACCGGGGTCCATCGACGGCATCCGCATGGGTCGGATCCGGCGGGGTGGGAACATTGGAGCGATGACGTTCTCTCCCTGGTTTAACGAGGAACCGCCGTACTTTCCTTGCTTCAGCAGGCGAGCGACTTGCTGTGAAAGGTAGCCGATCACCGATCCTGGTCAAATCGCGGAACTTCACAAGCAGTTTTTATCGCTGCGCCGTATGCGACGTCCACGCCCCATAGATTTTTCGGTTGATCTACGGGCCGTCAAATGAGCTCACCGAAGAGTATCTGACGAGCTCATTGTGAGGCTCTGATG
>NZ_LMCW01000040.1 GCF_001424945.1 Rhizobium sp. Root1203 | reverse complement strand
CCCCCGTCGCTCACCGCGTTGGGGGGAAGGTTCACATGGCTCAATTCTCAATGGAAATTATGCGCCCAACCGGCTCAGTTCTGCGTGGAAACCAACAGCGATTGGACACGGCGACGACTTCGTGCCCATGCTCAGTGACATCGTCGGTGAGCTCAATGGGATCAACATGGAGGAAGAGGTCCGCAAGGGTGCACGTTAGTTCCAGCCGAAGCTGACTTGATCATTCAGAGCAGGCCGCAATTACTGCGGCCTGCTTCATATGAAGACCCGCGATACTTGCAGAACAAGCGCTCCTAAGGGGCGTTGCGCGGCAAACCTAGCATCTCTCGTGCTTCCCTGGATGTGGCTGGCTCAGCATCTAAAGTGGCCATCAATTCCAATATCCTTTCGATCAGCACCGTGTTGCTGGAGGCAAGCACACCCTCGGACAGCCATGGGGAATCTTCCAAGCCGACCCTTACGTTCCCGCCGAAAAGAATCGACATTGCCGCAACTGGAAAGGAACCGAGGTCTCGCCCAAAGGCTTGCCAAGTGGCGTTCTTGGGTAGCAAGCCTTTTAGATAAATCAGGGATTCGGGAACAGCCGGGGCAGACGATGGCCAGCCCAGGCAAAACTGAAAAACCGGGGGCGAGTCGATCAGACCCTTTTCGATTAAGCCACTCGCATACACGATCTGACCCGCGTCCATGACATCAAGCTCTGGCTTTACCCCGGCGGCACGAAAGCGCACCAAGGAATCCTCGATGAACTTCTCCGAATTCAGATAGATCGGCCCCCCGCGATTCACCGTTCCCATCGGTAGGCTGGCCATGTCGGGTCGCAGTTCTTCCACGTGACAAATCCTTTTTTCCGTCCCGACCAAGGTTGACTTCGAGGTTGCCGAACGAGGATCGGTCTCTGAGGGAAAAAAGAGAGCGCCCGCTCCGGCGGTCAAGTTCAAGATCGCGTCGCATCCACTATCCCGGATTCTCATCACGGTCTCTCTGTAAAGCGCCGGTTCCATGCTTCCTAGCCCGGTACTGGGGTCGCGGACATGCAGATGAACCATTGCCGCGCCCGCCTTGGCCGCATCGACTGCGGCTTTTGCTATTTCGCTTGGCGTTATCGGGATCGCCGGATTCACCCTCGGATCATGCCCGCCGTTCAAGGCACAGGTGATCACAACTTTTCGTCCCATCGATTGCTCCGGAATTTAGAACTTGATGTGGGTTCACAGAAAACGGCACATCTCCGAAACATCGCCGACATCTTGTAGATTCAGCAACATCTCGATCGCGCGGTCTATGGCCACCGGCGAAATTACGGTCTCGGCGTTTTGCCGGAATTTCCCAGCCAGATCATCGTCAGACATCCGCGTGGCGGGAGTCGCTGGTGACCCCCGGCGATATTTGCGTTCCTCAACGAACTTTCTGCCCCTGGCAGACACCTCGACGCGCCCGATCCGCGACTGGGGATCTTCGAGCAGTGCCTCTTCGAACTGTGGGTGTGGGTTGAGGACCACTTTCTCGAGGAACGCCAGGTATCGCGCGTTCTGCAAGGTCTCTTTCTCGTACCACTTCGGACCGATTTCTACGCCATGCACGACCATGGAGACTGCATAGGCCGTACTCATCTGGGCATCGCTGAACGTTTCGATAGTCTTGGTCGTCCACAAGGGTAGCGTTGCCGTATGGGAGTCCCAGTAGGTATCGATCTTTTCTATTTCGTCAGGCTGGAGGTGGTTCTCCGCGAGAATATGTTGAAGACAGTCGAGCACTGTGTTCGAATTTCTGCAGTGAGGCCAAGGCTTGTAGATCGTGTTCTGCGGGAACACCCAGCTGGAGCCCAAACGGTCCGTAAGCGCGTCAGGCTTCCAACCGCCCGCTCCGATGAATCGCCAGAAACCGTGTTCGCCCTCCAATACCGAGACATCGCCGCGGTACCCTTGTTCGGCCATGATCACTGCGAGAAGTTCCGCTTGGCCTATCCAACCGGAGAGCAGGTATTTGTCGTCGCTGCCAGGTAGCGTACGTCCCCATTTCCCCAATGTCTGCACGGGCGCTATGTGGCCGGCCAAACCAAGTGCATCGGCAGCTGCCTGACGGTCGAGCCCGTGCAGCATTGCCGCACCGAGCGTACCGCCAAAAATGGTGCTACTGAAGCCACTCACCGCGGGAAAGTCGATTTTCTCGCCAGGTTTGACGTCTCGATAGTATCCCATCGCCTTACCGAACCGCGCGGATACCTCGTGGGCAATTGCGACGGCTGTGATCAACTCACGACCCGTTCGGTTCTTTAGTTCCGCGGTTCCGATGATGGCCGGAAGAACATACGGCACCACATGCCCCGGCGGAGTGATCAGCGAGTCATAATCCAGTGCGTTGATAAGTTCCCCGTTGGCAAAGACTGCTGCCGCTGCGGACATTTTTTCCTTCGTACCGAAAACAGTTACTTCTGCAGGCCCTGTCATAGTCCGTGCGACAGCAATCGCCCGCCGCCCCTTTTCTCCCGAGACTGCCGCGAGTGCACAGCCGATCGAGTCCAGCAGTAAGCGCCTAGACTCACTCACTACCTCGCCAGGCAATTGATCAAACGCTGTGCCATAAGCAAACGAGACAAGTCTTTCAACAAGGATACCCATAGCCGCTCCCAAAGTTTGAGCCGAACGGCGTGCCGACCGTAGCCGAGTTGCGGTAGACGCCGCAACGTACGGGACGACACGCTCATTTCTCGTGCAAAAAATGTTCTCCGAGTCCTCCCCGGCGCTCGAAACGCTAGCCGCTTGAGAGGGCAGCCACAATCCAAAAGCTTTACGCTCAACGGTAGCCATAGCCTGAAATTATATAGCTTCACCAAAGGCGTAGACTTCGACTAACGCGCTATGCTAGCCGGCCAATTCGAGGACTCGGCCCGTGTTAGTGCTTGTTTGAATACGCGGACATCGCGATTGGCATCGAAGACGCAAGGCTATCGTATCGCGCTTTGGCGCATTATCACGGCGGCCACAGGCGTGGATAACAACACTATGAACGCCGCCACGAAGAATGCCATCTGCAACCCCGCGCTATCGCCGATAAGTCCCAGCAACGGGCCGCTTCCTGCCAACGCAAAATCTAGGCAGGCAGAGTAAAGTCCCATTGCCATTCCCCGACTCTCCGGCGGTGCGGCGCGCACGACAGCCACCCCGAAGCCGGGGAAGACCAATGAGTATCCCAGTCCCACAAACGCCGCTCCAATCATCCCGACGACAGGAATGGGAGCGATCGCGAGTAGCAGTAGTCCCAATACCTCGACAAGTGCGAAAGCGAACGCAGTTACGGGGCCGCCGAGTGTGTCGGGCAAATGGCCGATGAAAAGCCGCGAACCTACCAGAGCGATAGCGAACGCGGTGACAGCCATCCAGCCGTTCGTCCACCCGTGGCTGGCGAACAGTAGCACCGAGAACGTTAGGATTGCGCCGTATCCCACACTGCAAAGCGCCGAGCCTAGACCAGGCAACCAGACTGCGGCTATCACGGTTTTGCGAGACGTGAAGCTTTTGCCCCGACCAGCGACAGCTGTCATCGGCAGGACGAGAAGGACCGTAGCAAATGGGAGGAGTGCCGTGGCCGCGGCGATCGCCGAGAACCCAAAAATGGAGAAAAGCGCGGTGCCTAGTGGAGCCCCAACGGCCAGCGCACCGAACATGGCCGTACCCACCCAAGCAATCACCCTACCCGCGTTAGCAGGGCCCGCCGTGGCCAGGCCCCAAGCGACCGCCCCGGTGAGAACCAAGCCTTCTGCGCCTCCAAGTACCCCGCGGCCAGCAATGAGAACAGCGGCCGATACGGCCGGCTTTGAAACGGCGAGTGCCGATATCCAGTAAAGGACGCCAGCAGCGGCTGCGCCCCATAAGCCCATGACAACCGCTTTCTTTGGGCCACTTCTGTCGGCGAAATCTCCGGCCCACACCCTGGTTATGAGTGAACTCAGGAACTGGCTCCCCGTGATGAGTCCGACGATGAACGATCCAAAGCCAAGGTCGTTGTGCACGTGAATCGGCAGTACCGGCAACGCCATGCCCGCGACAAGAAAACCAATAAAAACTACTGCCATCTTGGGAGCAAGAAGGGGGATTAACGAAATCTCTTTGGTCACAGGAACTGCCGTTTAGAGTAAGCGCAATTATGCGCGTGGCCCATCGCCGTTTGTCCGATTGACTGAACCAAGCTGCAATCAGTCGGCTGGAATTGTTGGCATGCCCAGAGCTGCAGGCTACGAGCGTGAGATCGGGCGGAGCCGAACGACAACGTCCACATTGGCTATTTCAAAGCCGTCGGGTGCGTCTGGAATGTTGCTTATCGTGACACCGTCACTGTCGATGTCGCGAACATCTCCGTTGCCCTCAAAATAAAAATGCTGATGGTCCGCCGTGTTGGTATCGAACCAGGTGCGAGCGCCTTCCACTGAGAGAACGCGGACCAGCCCCGCTCGGGTGAAATCGTTCAAAGCGTTGTATACGGTAGCAACCGAGAGAACGATGCCTCTAGCGAGCGCCTCAGCGTGAAGCTCCTCGGCTGTAACGTGGCGGTGGCCATTACCGAAGAGGATTTCGTAAAGCGCCACGCGCTGTTCTGTTGGCCTGAGTCCTGCTGCTCGTAGGTCTTTCGTGACCGAGGATATTCGTTTCATTTGGTTTTCCGGGATCTGTTCGACACTGTTTTAACAGATCACCACCGTTTAGCACGCTCGCGTCACTGGGCCCGGGAGGCTGGTTATAAGAAATTGTTATTACCGCACTCGAGCGCCGAGTACAGATTTGCCGACCCTCGGACGCCTGACATCCATTTACGTCGGTGGCGAAAAGTTCGGTGAGCTGGCGTCGCGAGGGACACGGTGCCGCTCCTAATGACAGGCAAAGTCATCGGCGCTTAGGTATCGAGCCTGTCAAATACGGAGCGTGTCCACAATGATCCTAAATGCCGGCGAGTTCTGCCGCCGGCTAGGATAGTATAGGTAATAGCCTGCGAACGACGGCGACCAATCAGTGAGCACCTGCACCAAGGTCCCGGCGACGATGTGTTCCTTGACAAGATCTTCAGGCACGAAAGCGATCCCATAAGAAGCGATCGCGGCATCGATCATGGCATAGGATGTATTGAACACCAACTGTCCCTCAACACGAACGCGTAACTCCCTACCCTCCTTTTCGAATTCCCAGGCGTAAAGACCACCCGAACGAGATTGTCGGTGGTTAATGCAGCTGTGGCTCACCAAGTCCTGGGGCGTCACAGGCACGGTCCGGGACGCGAAATACTCAGGTGAGCCAACGGCCACAAGCCGCCAGTCCGGCCCGATCCTCACGGCAATCATGTCTTTGTCCAGGCTTTCGCCAAGCCTGACGCCAGCGTCAAACTTTTCTTCCACGATGTTCCGGAAGCCATTGTCGTTGTTCAGTTCGACCTTAACGTCAGGATAGTCGCGCAGCACGGGGCGTAGCTTAGGCCAGACGACGGTTTCCGACGCGTGATCGGACAGCGTGATCCGAACCGTCCCGGAAGGCTTGTCTCTGATCTCCATGAGTTCATCAATCTCGTTTTCCAGCTCTTCGATGCGCGGTGCAAGCGAGCGTATCAGGCGTTCGCCGGCATCTGTCGGTGTGACGCTCCGGGTCGTTCGAGTCAGAAGACGCAAACCCATTCGGGCCTCCAACTTCTTGATGGTATGGCTCATCGTAGACTGGGATGTGCCGAGCTTGGCCGCCGCTTTGGTGAAGCTGCGTTCCTCGGCAACCGCCAGAAACCACAGCATATCGTTCAAGTCTTCACGCTTCATGGGCCGTTCCGGTCGAATCCGATTGATGTCAATCATCGATAAGTTCAAGCGAATTGCAACGGCTAATCATCGTGGTCGCCAAGGCCTATGTTCGGACCATGACAAATCAAGCTGTTGCACTACGCAAAGAATCCGATCTCACCGACATTGAAGATGTATCACCCGTCGCCGCATGGGGAGCGGTGTTTTCGCTCGCTCTGTGCGTGGCGGTGCTGATCGCCTCGGAATTCATGCCGGTTGCGCTTCTCTCTCCGATAGCCGCCGATCTTGGCGTCACGGAGGGACACGCGGGCCAGGCGATATCGATATCCGGCGTTTTTGCAGTCCTTACCAGCCTTTTCGTCGCCAGCGTCACACGCCGACTTGACCGGCGGCTAGTCGTTACCTCGTTCTCGGTGTTTCTCATCATCTCGGGTTTAGTGGTCACGCTCGCGCCCACCTACCCGGTGTTGATGATCGGGCGAGCTATGCTGGGAGTCGCGATCGGCGGTTTCTGGTCGATGTCCACCGCGGTGGTGATGCGACTCGTCCCCCAAGATGCGGTGCCTAAAGGTCTCGCAATGTTAAGTGCGGGCAACGCAATTTCAGCCACCATTGCCGCGCCGCTCGGCAGCCTGCTTGGCAGCTACATTGGGTGGCGTGGCGCTTTCTTTGCCGTCGTTCCGCTGGCCCTTCTCGCTCTCATCTGGCAATGGATAAGCCTCCCGTCGCTACCCCCCGAGCGGGCCGTCGGGTCGCCCAATGTCTTCAGGCTCCTTCTCCGCCCCGACGTCGCAGTCGGCATGACGTCCATCGCCTTCCTATTTATGGGTCAGTTCGCCCTGTTCACGTACCTCCGACCGTTCCTCGAAACAGTCACGTTGGTGTCCGTATCAACGCTTTCGTTGCTTCTATTGGTGATGGGCCTCGCTGGCGTCGTCGGGACATACCTGGTTAGCAATCTACTCCAGAGAAGAATGTTCATCATCTTGACCGTGATTCCGTTGATCATGGCTGCAATCGCCCTCAGCCTCGTCGGTTTTGGATCGTCTACTTTCGCAACAGCTGCACTGCTGTTCGGCTGGGGGCTGTTCAGCACAGCCGCTCCGGTTGGTTGGGGAACGTGGCTAAGCCGGACAATGTCTGACGACGCAGAGGCCGGAGGTGGCCTGCAAGTTGCCACCATTCAACTTGCGATCACGATCGGCGCGTCTATCGGCGGCATTCTATTCGACCAGGCCGGATGGCAGACTACTTTCCTTTCCGCCGCCCTCCTCCTTGTAGCCTCGTCGATCGCTGCCGGCTTTGCATGGCGCTCATCACGGAGGTCCGCATGATTACCCGCCGCAATATGCTGGCAGCCTCATTCTTTGCGGGGCTTTGCCTTCCAACCGTTTCCCGCGGTCAACCGAAAAGCTCGGAGTCTGGCAATATGAAGTTCAAGATCACTTTCAACGGCATGAGCCTGACAGGAACCCTGGAAGACAAACCGGCAGCAACTGATCTTTTGGCAATGCTGCCCCTCGACCTCAAGATCGAGGACCATTCCACGAATGAAAAAATCGCTTACCTACCCCGCAAGTTGAAGAGAATAAAGGATGATCCCTTCAACGACGCCCGTCCGGGCGACATTGGCTATTATGCGCCATGGGGCAACCTGGTCTTCTACTATGACAGCTATCGCTATTCGCCGGGACTGATCCGCTTAGGCCGTTTCGAGGGCGGCTTCGACCCGCTGCTCACCCGTGGCGAATTCCCTCTCCGGATCGAAGCAGTGTGACCGGGCCGGATATCTTTGAAGCTACCTGATAAGGCACGAAGCTGACGCAGCATCGTCTCCCGCCGCTGCAAGGAAGATGAGTGGACGAACGCCCCGAACCGCTTGGTGCGGGGCAACTGCGGGTAGTTTCTCCGCCCAGTTGGACTGGATAGCGGCTTCCCACTACGCCAATTAATGAAACTTTCTCATAGCCGCTTGCGAAGTAGAGGCCCTAATCGAGCGATCCCACACCTATTACCTTTTCTAGGAACGCAACTGAGATGGAGACAAGAATGAGCAATACCCACGAGAACACCACCCGCGACGACCTCGACGCCGGGCGACGCAACCTGCTGAAGATGACTGGCGTAGGTGTGGCAGCACTTAGCGTGGCGTCCATGGCGGGCGCACCAGCCTTTGCGCAAACCACATCTGAATGGGACAAGGTCTTCCCCAAGAGCGAAAAGGTCGACCACGAAAAGGTCAGCTTCAAGAACCGGTATGGCATCACGCTCGTCGGCGATCTCTATCTGCCGAAAAACCGGAATGCCGGCGCACTTCCGGCTATCGTGGTCAGCGGTCCTTTTGGCGCGGTCAAGGAGCAATCCTCGGGTCTCTACGCCCAGACCATGGCAGAGCGGGGTTTTGTCACGATCGCGTTCGATCCGTCATACACGGGCGAAAGCAGCGGGGAGCCGCGGAATGTTGCATCTCCCGATATCAACACCGAAGACTTCAGCGCCGCGGTGGACTTCATCGGTCTTCGCCCTGAGGTCGATCGTGAGCGGATTGGTGTGATCGGTGTATGCGGTTGGGGCGGCATGGCATTGAATGCTGTCGCGGTGGACAAGCGCGTCAAGGCGGTGGTTGCCAGCACGATGTATGACATGACGCGCGTCATGTCCAAGGGTTACAATGACAGCGTGACCCTCGAACAACGCACGCAGGCTCTTGAACAGATGAGCCGCCAACGCTGGGCAGATGCCGAAAAGGGAACTCCGGCCTATCAGCCGCCGTACAACGTGCTCAAGGGTGGTGAAGCGCAGTTCCTGGTCGATTATCATGACTACTACAGCACTCCTCGTGGCTATCATAAGCGCGCCGTCAACTCCGGCAACGCCTGGACGCAAACCACCCCGCTGTCGTTTATGAACATGCCAATCCTGAGCTATATTAAAGAGATATCGCCGCGTCCCGTCCTGTTCATCCACGGCGAGAACGCCCACTCTCGCTACTTCAGCGAAACTGCGTTCGCTGCGGCGGCCGAGCCTAAGGAGCTGATGATCATCCCCGGCGCGAGCCACACGGATCTTTATGACAAGGTTGATGTGATCCCGTTTGACAAGCTGCAGTCGTTCTTTGATCAGCATCTGAGCGTCTAACAACTGACGCTCTGATCTGCCGGGTGGGTGCCGCTGCTTCCGCCCGGTAGGTAGGTCGCTGATTGTCTCGCATCTCTTACAGTCAGCGGGTCATTTATGACTTATGATAGTAGAGTAGGTCCTGTTCAGATCGGTCAGTATCTGACCATCGAGACTTCCGTGTCCCGCAGGCCCGGTATCTCTGCCTGCGAACGCTTTGTACCAGGATCGATCGTAGCCTACGTAGGAAACTGGTCTCCAGTTATGTCAATGACGAAACCGCCCTGCTCGAGCCAGACGTGGGTATCATCGCCACGCTTGCCTGACATTCGTTGGAACATCCCATGGCCGTTCTCCTTGAGAAACCGGGCGAGCAATAGAGATGCATCGTCGCACGCCCCCGAGGAAAGTACTGAAAGCTGATCATGAGCCGAGCACGGTCGGACCGGTCGATCATCTCTCGAAAACGAGCGCATCATCTGCCAAGAAAGTCATAAGCGATCTCCTACCGGCAGCCTTTCTCCTTGATCCTGGAAGCAATGGCTGCACAAGCATCGTCGACATCCAATCCTGATATCGGATCGGTTTTGTATCGCACGGAGGTTATACCTGCCAGATCGGAGGGTATCTTCACCTGCTCCTTCGCCGGAACGGCAAAGAAAGATCGGTCTCGGCCGATTTTGCCGGCGAACAGGCCAAGTTCAAAGATTGTATTGTCTCGCGGAGCGGACTTTTCCTTGCCGCGGCTCTTCACCTTATCGTCCGGGCTAAAGATTGCGACCGCGAAATCCATAAGGTCGAGTTGGATGGACAAACTCTCCATTGTGTGGTCGCCCGGGCTAAATACCCCTTCGGTCCAGATTGTGACTTTAGCTCCCGTAGACTCAAGCTTTGCTTTGAAAGCCTCGGTGACCCGGCAAGACTCCGATGCCGAGGCGATGAACACGTGTGGGTCGGTATGTGATTGACGGATTCCCTTCGAGCGCTCGCGAAGCCTTTCTGCCAGTTCTTTGGCAAGCTGACGCCAGAGATCGGGATGATTGCCGGCAACAGCTGAAAAGTCCTCCTCTGAAATCACCAGCGCCACGGTTGGCGAGGTCGCGGTCACCTGTGCCGATCGCGGTTTTCCCGGATCGATCATCGCCATCTCTCCGACATGCTGGCCTGCGACCCTCTGGTTGACGAGCGAGCCCTTGATCTCAATTTTCACCGCTCCTGCCAGGATAAAGAATAATGAGTTCGACCAGTCTCCCTCCATGATGAGGGGATCCCCGGGCATGAAGGTCAAAAGGTGCCCTCTGGTCAGCAGCTCTTCGGACGCATCCTTGTTGCCCAATATTATTCGCTGTTCCTTCAGGGCGTCGATAACCCGCGCTTTTCCGCGGTCTCCGTCAAAGCGAGCGAAGACGTTCGGCTGAATCAGATTGCTTGCGGTCATCGCTTCGCTCCTTTGGCAGGTATTGCTGTTGCAGAACTTTCGAAAGGGTCAGATTGGCAGCACTGGCAGCGATTCCAAGCGCGAGACAAAAGCCGCCCGCCTTCGACTTGATCGCCAAGCATGCTCAATGCGGTTTGATGCCAGCGAAATTGGCCAATTGGCTGCCAGGCTCCATCCCGATGAAATCAGCCGACTGGCCATGATGCGGAATCCCGAAGCGAGTGTCGTTCTCAGGGAAGCAAGCAAGATGTTACAGTTCAGGGTTGGCGTGCTAATGAAACTGATCGATCGCGGGCATATCTCGCAGAAAACGATGAAATAAGAATCAAGCAGATCGTGACGTTTGAGGCCCAATATGTCTCCTCTCTGCGACTCGGGCGCTAACGGGGATTGCCTGCCAAAAAGGTAGGGGACGATCTGAAGCGCGGGGCCGTGCAAGCTGCGATCACAATAGGTGAGGTCGGGATGACCTTCTTTCGAAGGTGTGATTTATAAAAGCATTGGGAGTAGCGTTTGGAAGCTTGGCAATCGCCAGGCTTTTTTTGGCTTTTTGGTAGAAGCTTATCGATGCACGGGAGAACAATAGCTGGATACGATTTTTAAAAACTAAATGAAATCAATTGTCGTTTACCTCCGTGGGAGCTTATTTGAATGGACGCGACAATGTCGCGTCCAACGAAATAATCTGCGGGCGAACGATTGACTGGATTTGTCCAGCCAACTCCTCGCCTGAATTCCATTCCTTGCGAACCCGCCCTGAAGAGCTTCGTCGCTGACCCGTAGATCTTGGCGTGTCTAGTCACGAGGATCGCCATCCATCGAGATATCACCGACAAGCTTTTCCGCCGCCACGCGTTTCCTGATACACAGCATCGTCAGGAAGCCTCCATGCCCCAAAAACCCAACTTCGAGGTCCTCGCCAGGTCAAACTACGCCGCAAGGGCTTGCACAGTGGGTCATGTCCCAGCCGTTCGGCTCCTACCTCGCAATCATCATTGGTATCGGCTTCATCATTGGCGTGGTGACATCGGCGAAAGGCGTGACGTGAAAATTCGAAAGGTATATTTGCTATCCCGATGCCAAAGGACTGGTCAGCATGGTCTGCATCTATGGCCTGATGGCGCGCGGGCTCCGAAACGCGTCACCTATCCTATGTGCTCAATCTCGGTATTCCGGAGCCTGTCGATCGAGCACCCGCCGGATGCTTTCCAGATGCAACCGGGCACTTTCCGGGTCCCCTTCCCGCATCTGCCGCGCTGCTTCCGCCGCGACAGCAGGCACGACTGGCAGAAGTTTGCGGCCTGAACCCATTGCCTTCAACTGAACTTCGGCAGCACGTTCGAGATAGTAGAGATCATCCCAGGCTTCGGCAATATTGGGTGCACAGATCATCACGCCGTGGTTTTTCATGAACAGGATATCCTTGTCGCCGAGGGCTGCTGCGATCCTGTCGCCCTCTCTTTCGTCAAGCGCGAGACCGTTGTAATTCTCGTCGACCGCGACACGGCCGTAGAACTTGAGCGCCGTCTGGCCTGCCCAGACCAGCGGTTCGCCTTCCACCATGCTGAGCGCGGTGGCGTTCGGCATATGGGTGTGAAACGCAGCCCCCACTCGCGGGGCCATCTTGTGGAGTCGCGCATGGATGTAAAAGGCGGTCGCCTCCGGAACGCCATCACCGTCAATCACATTGCCCTCGAAATCACAAATCAGCAGCGACGAGGCGGTCGCCTCTTGAAAGGCCCAGCCGAGGCGGTTGACAATGAAAAGGTCGTGATGACCGGGCACGACGGCCGAGAAATGATTGCAGATCCCCTCTTCAAGGCCAAGACGGGCCGCCATGCGAAGGCAAGCGGCAAGATCGCGCCGTGCCTGCCAGATCTCCTCGCTATCCAGCGGAAGATTGTGCCGAAGTGTGTGGTTCGTCTTCGAAACATTCAATTCATGCGCCATGCTTTTCTCCTTATTGCTCCATCCACCCTGTGGCGGCAAGGATGGCAGGCACCTTGTCGAGCGTCGGGACGATTTTATTCGGGCGGTAGTCAGCGAGTGGTTTGCGGCCCGTGCCACGATCGACCCAAACGGCACGAAAGCCAAGTTCCCGCGCCGCGGCAAGATCGAGATGCGGACTGGCACAGATATGCACTAGGTCGTCCATACCGATTTCGAGACTTTTCCAGGCATGGTGGAAGATCTGGCTGGAAGGCTTGTAGGCACCAGCCTGTTCGGCAGTGATGACGCGGTCGATAAAACCGCCAAGTTGGGCAACATTGCCGGCAATGATCGCGTCGTCGGTGTTCGAGATGATCGCAAGGCGGAAGCCCGCCGCCTTCAACCTTTCCAGCGTTGCTACGACTTCCGGAAACGGCGGCATCTTGCCGATGGAGGACGTGAGGATTTCGGCATCCTCAAGCTCGAACGGCAGGCCGAATTCAACCATGGCCCGTTCCAGGGCAAGGGCACTGACTTCGGCAAAGGTTCGGTGAGGGCGCTCTTCTTCCAGCGCATGTTCATGGCGGTCATAGACCGCGATGAAGGCCTTCTGATCGATATTGCCACCTTTTGCGGACAGTATCCTGTCCATTGCCGCAAGCAGCCCCTCATCCCATTGGATCAGGGTTCCGTAGCAATCGAAAGTCAGCCAGGCGGGCTTGGGACCGGCAAGCGTCATGTCTCGTCTCCTTGGTTTTCCGCACATTGACAAAACCGGATGTCAGTGAGAAATTAAATCTTCCTATATTCGTCATTAAGAAAACAAATGAGCTTTGGCTTCGATTTAGATCTCCTTAGAACGTTTGCCGCAGTGGTCGATTGCAGCGGCTTCACCAAGGCGGCCGAGCGCGTGCACCTCACGCAATCGACGGTGAGCCAACAGATCAAGAAGCTGGAGGTCAACTTCGGCACCTCGCTGTTGCGCCGGGATAAATCGACCGGAACCGTCGAGACGACCGAAGCCGGTGAACTGTTGCTGAGCTATGCCCGGAGAATACTAGCGACGGCCGAGGAAGCTGCCGAGGTGATGCGCAAACCACTCGCGCCGCGGACCGTTCGGCTTGGCGTGCCGGAGGATTTTGCCGGGCGGCGCCTGATCGACCTGCTGTCGGGATTTTCGGCCGCATCGCCTCATATCAGGCTCGACACGGTAAGCGGCTGGAGCACCGAGCTTCGCCGTCTGCTGGATACGGGCGAGATCGATCTCGCGCTGATCAAGCGCGAGCCGGGAGACGGGCCCTGTCTCGCGAGCTGGAAGGAAGACCTGTTTTGGGTGGAAAGCGCCACCCGGTCGGTCGAGACGGATCCGGTGCCACTCGCGGTGTTTCCCATCGGGTGTATCTATCGGGATCGCGCCATCCGTGCGATCGAGCGCAGCGGTCGTCGTTGGCGCATTGCCTACACCAGCCAAGGACTGATGGGGGTGCAGGCAGCGGTCGCTTCCGGTCTGGGAATCAGTCTGTTGCCGTCCGATGCAGTACTTTCCGAACATCGGCAGCTCGGGCCAACAGATGGCTTTGATGATCAGCCCGCGTCCGAGATGGCATTGGTCAAAGGTCGGGCAAGCTTGTCCAACGAAGCAAAGTTTCTCGGCCGTTTTTTGGCGGATAACCTGGGGTAGCGGTGTCCAGTTGCTGCTGCTGGGTTCCCAACTAGGGAGTCCCGCACAAGCTGCGGACGTGCAAAATGCCTTCCTCGACGCCCTTAATTCGCCCGGGAGCCTGAGTGCTGATGTGCTGCACGGCGCGACGACCTTTGAAGCGTCAGTGCAGGTTGAATTCCCCATCGATCTGCTGCCATTTGTTGGGGCCGATGAGCCGTTTGTGCGAATAACGGATCGAATGCAGCGGCCCGTCGAGCGTCTTCTGCCAGAAATCCAGAAATTTTCTCATCTCGGAAACACCGGCGCCAGATCATAGTCCTGCCAGACATAGGTAGTCGTTCCGGTCCGTCACGACGCTGTGCGTGCTATGAAAAGGTCAGTTTGTGTAGAAATCTGCATAACATCTCCTCCGGCTCGCCGCCGCATCCTCAAATATTCAAACTGACTATGCGACGCGGTTGTAGACCTGTCCCGGCGGGATAATAATAAGCAGCAGGTTGCGCGAGCGACATTGCATCGTCTGTTCCAACTTACAGGCGGCCGCCGGCGGCTCGAGCGCTTTCATATGCCCTGCGCAGCGTTCGCGCGCCGTAAGTGCGGGTGGCGTCATCGCGAACGCCATGAAGGGAGTCAAACCGTCGCCCCGTCATCTCGACGGCGCGCGGGATTGGAAAAGGGGCTTGGACATTACGGCTGTTTTGCATTTTTAACGGAAAGGCTTAGCGATAGTGTCGGTGTTTTAATTGTGCTTGCTCACCAACAAACTGAATAAGAGCTCGTAGCCGTGGAAGGCGTCGGAGATCCTTGTGATATCCTAGCCAGGTATCCCTACCAGGAGGCGCCTCGGACACTTCGATACGTTTCAATCCGTCCATCGATTCCCCCAGCGGTCTCGGAAGAACGGCCATCCCGGCGCCACCCGCGCATAACCTTGCCTGAACATCGCGATTGTTGCTTCGCATTGAAACCCTCGCATCCGGGAACCGGCCCTTAAGCCAAGCTACGTCGGGCATGCCTCCAAATGCCTCGTCCATGATGATCATACTTAACCCCGCTCCAGTGCCGGGCGAAGGGTCGTCCGATTCAGTTGCGACATATAGGCCGTACGGTATGTGAAGCAGCTTGCGTGAGATGACCTCCGGCTCCGTGAAGGGCTTTATGCGGAAAACCAGATCGGCTTCGCGCCGCGAGAGGTTCAAAAGCCTGGAATCAGTAAGAACCTCAATGATTACATCTGGATGCACCCGCCGGAAGTCGGCAAAGATGGGTGCGAGAACATGAACCCCGAACCAGTCAGAGCAGGATATCCGCAAGGTTCCGGACAACGTGTTCTCGGTGCCCGAAAGTTGGCGCTGGAGTGCCACCGCCTCCTCCTCCATCCGTTCGGCGTGCCCCATTGCGACGGTGCCCTCATCTGTGAGGACAAACCCGTCCGGTGTGCGCTGGAACAGCGAATGGCCGACCGCCGCTTCAAGGGCCTTTAGGCGTCTTCCCATCGTCGGCTGCGTCAGGCCCAGTTTTCTCCCGGCCGCACCCAGCGTACCTTCCCTCGCGATTGCGAGGAAAAGACGGATGTCGCTCCATTCCATAATGACAAACCGCCCATTCAAAAATGCATGATCTTCATGCGATATATATGATGTCCATTCAGATTGTTCCAGAGCAAAGTGCCGACATCAACTCAACTGAAAGGAGCCAGTCCTATGAGCACGATGAAAGCATCAGTTCTTGAAAATCACGGTACTGAATTCCGCGTCGCGCAGATCGCGCGACCGGCTGCGGGCGAAGGCCAGGTGCTCGTCCGCGTAAAGGCGAGCGGCGTAAATCCACTGGACACGAAAATCCGCCAAGGAGCAGCCCCGCACGCCCAACATCCTCTTCCCGCAATCCTGGGTATCGACCTTGCTGGGGTCGTCGAAGAAGTCGGCGCAGGCGTGACTGGCTTTCGCCGCGGAGATGAAGTCTACGGAATGACAGGCGGTGTGGCTGGCGTTCAAGGTTCGCTGGCAGAATTTGCGGCCGTCGATGCACGGCTGCTGGCCATCAAGCCATCTCGCCTTTCCATGCGTGAAGCGGCTGCTCTACCGCTCATCTTCATCACCGCGTGGGAAGGCCTCGTGGACCGCGTCGGCATCCGGGCAGGCCAGAAGTTGCTCGTCCTCGGTGGCGGGGGCGGTGTCGGACACGTAGCAGTTCAGATTGGCAAATCTCTTGGTGCGGATGTCTATGCCGTCGATGGAGCCCGCAAGGCTGACTACATCAAGAGCCTCAATGCCACGCCGATCGACTACCGCACGGAAACCGTGGAAGAATACGTCGCCAGGTATACGCAAGGACATGGATTTGACGTCGTCTACGACACCCTCGGCGGCGCTGGCCTGGACGCCGCGTTCAAGGCGGTCAGGGGCTTTGGGCATGTGGTTAGCTGCCTGGGCTGGGGCTCGCATGCCCTCGCCCCGCTTTCATTCAAGGCGGCGACATACTCCGGAGTGTTCACACTGCTGCCGCTGCTCACTGGCGAAGGTCGCGAGCATCATGGAGACATCATGCGGGAGGCAACGCGCCTTGCAGAAAAAGGCCAGTTGATGCCGCGTCTCGATGGTCGGTCATTCACACTTGATAATGTGATGGCGGCACACGAATTGATTGAAGCTGGCAACGTCGAGGGAAAGCTCGTCGTAGACATCGCGTAGCGGCCTAGCCCCGCAATCCTATTGATTTCCCGCATACCTGGCGCGAGGCTGCCACCGTCTTTGACTCGCTCGCAAACATCTTGCGATGCGGGTGGAAGACAGCCTCTGCGACGGCCGGGGAGGCAAAGAGAGGCTGGTCACCAGAGGGACTTGCTCTCCGCTAGGCCCCATCCCGTTCGAGAGCAAGCCTGTTTCAGCCCGCCGCGGTTCACCCTCGCCAGTCCCGATCAATGCGACCCTCTTCGGCTTTATGAAAGTATTGGGAGCACACTAGCCAGCCTTTCAACGGCCTCAACAGCGCAACGCACGCTGCAGTAGTCAAAGGGAGAGTCGAAACGAGATGTACCCAGAGCTGTGGCTCGAATGTCAGTTGGAGCCACAAAGCAAAAGCGAGTGCCGGAACAGCAACGATGCTCATGGCGAAGAACGCTGGGCCATCCGCCGGGTCGGCGAACGCGTAATCCAGGCCACAGACGTCGCAAGCAGGAGCCAACGACAGGAGCCCGTTAAACAAATGTCCGCGTTGACAGCGTGGACACCGCCCTTTGAACCCAGTGAGCGCAGGATTGGTAGTCTCGTTGTACTCGATGGTCATGTGTCTGTTCCCTTGCCATCGAAATCACGCTGAATGCGGAGAAGTCTAGCTGGCCTCGGCCTTGGGTGGCAACACCGCTGTAAATTCGTCACGAGACGTGGGATTCCCGTCGATCATCTCATAGACTGCTTTGGAGCGCCCGAGCGTGTCCATGAGTGAGGATGGCCCCGCGAAGGGTTGCCCGCCAATATGCCAGCCGTCGGTGTGAAGCTCCTCTATCAGAACCCAGGTCACCGAACGAAACGCCTCTGAGCCTTCGAACTTTACCATGACATCGGTGATCGCCTTCGCCAGGGCGTGTTTTTGCGTGCTTGTAAATACACCATCCACGAGTTTGATATTCACAAAGGGCATCGGATTTTCCTTCAGGCCAATCACGCAATCACTATCGATGTCCCGGTTGAACTGAAGTCCGTAAAATCCGTGCACAGCATCGGATCGCTTCAGTTCGAAGGCGATCTGCCTGCCGCGATTTTCCACCTTCAACTAATTACGAACGATATCGCGAACTGGAGCGCTGATGACCTTGCCCCGTTGAAATAATCCATTTTGAAGTAAGCTCTGGCCCATTGAGAGGACCAGAGAATGAAGCGCAACCGTTTCACAGACGAACAGATCATCGGCATTCTGAGGGA
>NZ_LMCW01000039.1 GCF_001424945.1 Rhizobium sp. Root1203 | reverse complement strand
CTGGATCAGGCCCTTCCAGAGCGAAATTCCCACGAAAATGCAGGAGTGTGCCACACCCGGGCTCTACTTCGAGGTCACACCGACACAGGGCATCGCCGAGGCCATGAAGGCACTGTTTCTGAAGGTGATCCGGATGCCGCGCATCACCAGCTGACAGCGGGAATAAGACCCGCACCAGGAATCCTTCATCGACGATGGCAGCGCCAGGCCGTTTCAGAAGGTGCCGTACAGTCCTCCGTCCACCGCCTGGACACCGCTCAAAGTGCGGTCCTCATGCCGTATCCGCAGATCAAGGAGGCGGTCTGTTCCTTCCCGTTCGAGCGCGGCGAG
Organism: Rhizobium sp. Root1203; assembly: GCF_001424945.1. Classification (GTDB taxonomy): domain Bacteria; phylum Pseudomonadota; class Alphaproteobacteria; order Rhizobiales; family Rhizobiaceae; genus Rhizobium. Next base: position 18,381 of record NZ_LMCW01000039.1, on the reverse strand, counting down.
GCCGGGGTCCCCGGCACGGTTCACCAGTTCGAAAGGGTCGTCCCGGAGATCGAACAGCACGGGCTCCATGCCTGCGAAGCGCACATATTTGAAGCGCTCTGTGCGCACCACATGCAGGCTGCAGCGATCGGGCAGAAGACCGAAAGCCTTTTGCGTTGAGCAGGTCTTCAGGTCGGCAAAGTCAGTGCTCCAGTGGGCGGCATCGCGCCAGCCAGATGGCGACTCCCCGCTCAGCCAGGGAAGGAGGCTCTCGCCATCTGCGTTGGGAGGAATGGACAGGCCGGTGGCCTGGAGAACCGTCGGCAGGATGTCGATCGATTGGGTGAAGGCCCGCACGAGCCGTCCGCGGCCCGCCTTGGTCGCGGGTCTCGGGTCCCGAATCATCAGCGGAATATGGGCCGACTGGTCGAAATAAGCGAGCTTTCCGAGTAGGCCGTGATCGAAGAGCTGCTCACCATGGTCACCGGACAGGATGATCAGAGTGCGGTCGTATAAGCCGGATTTCTGCAGCGCCGCAACGATCCTTCCGAACTGAAAGTCCACTTCCGCACAGAGTGCAGCGTAGATGGCACGTACCTGACGGATAACCGGTTCCGGGGCGCTTGCGACCGGGCCGGAGAGGCCGGGCACGAAACCGGAGAGATCCTGGTTCGCCAGAATATGTCGCAAAAGCGTGTGCTGTTTGGCGGCGTCCCTTGAGGGAATTGGCAGTTCCTGCGCGCCTGGATCGGCTGCGCTGAAATAGGGTTCCGCAGCAGCAAAGGGCGGATGCGGTGCGATATAGGACAGATGGGCAAAGAAAGGGGCGTCGCCCGTCACGGAGAGATGATCCAGGAAGCGGTCGGTCAGAAAGGCAGCCTCGCTGTCTTCGGCAGAAAACACCGCCGGTTCGCCGAAGCGGCACTGGCGGAAAATGCCGGCCCGGCCCCCATCGGGATCTGGAACGGCGTAGCCTTTCCGTTTTAGATGAGCGAGCCACGGACGGGCGGATTCCGTGAGGAGCAGACCTACGTCGAGACCCGCTGCCACGCCTTCGTAATCTCCGCGGGCGGGGTCGCGGACGTCCAGGTGGCGCGGGTCGGCGGTCGTATCGGTATAGCCGAACAGCCAGGGCCGATAGCCCGCGCGGCGCGCTTCTTGAAAGAGTGTCCGGTGCCGGACATCGAGTGGCGTTCCATTACGGATCGAGCGATGCTTGTGTGGATAGAGGCCGGTAACTAGCCCGGCCCGGGCGGGGCCGCAAGGATAGGCCTGGCAGTAATGCCGAGCAAAACGGGTACTATCAGTGGCAAAGGCGTCCAGCGCAGGGGTCAGAGGCTTCAGCCCCTCGACCGCTCCGGGGAGGCAATCACCGCGCCACTGGTCCGCGGTGATCAGCAGGATGTTGAGACGCTCCTCAGGCTTCGAAGACATGCACATTCTCGGGCCTGATGGTCACGCGCACGGACTGGCCGACCTCGATGTCGGCGGCATCACGGCTTGCCCAGTCGACGCGCAGGCGCACCGGCGCCTGGCCACACTCAAGGCTCAAATAGAAGCGCGTTGTTTGCCCCTGAAAGAGTTTTGCCTCGACGCGGGCAGGTTCGCCATCCGTCGCGCGAATTATGTCTTCGGCGCGCACGAAGACCCGGGCTCGCTCGAGATTGGCCGAAACCGGAACGACCAGCGCCCGACCAAGCGCAACATGACCATTATCCACCTTCAGGTCGAGCTCGTTGCGGCCACCGATGAAGCGGGCACTGAAGGCGGTGCTCGGCTTTTCATAGAGCTCGTCCGGCTTAGCGACCTGTTCGATTCCTCCCGCCCGCATCACCACCACGCGGTCGGCAACGGCAAGCGCTTCCGACTGGTCGTGGGTCACGAGAATGGCGGTCGTGCGGATCGATTGCTGGATCCGGCGGATTTCATCGCGTAGGTAGTCGCGTACCACCGCATCGAGCGCCGAAAGCGGCTCGTCGAGCAGCAGCACCTTTGGATCGGGCGCAAGCGCCCGGGCCAGGGCGGTGCGCTGTTGCTGACCGCCCGACAGCTGGTTGGGGTGATGCTCCGCCCGGTCCTCCAGGCCCACCAACACCAGTAACTCGTCCACTCGTCGAGCGACAGCCTTCGGCTGTTCGCCGCGGATTGAGAGCGGAAAGCCGATATTGTCCCGCACGGTCATGTTCGGAAACAGCGAATAAGATTGGAAAACCATCCCGATCGGCCGTTTCTGAGTCGGCATGCGGGTGACGTCCTCGCCGCCAAACAGGATGCGCCCGCTATCCGGCGTGGTTAGCCCGGCAACACAGCGCAGAAGCGTGGTCTTCCCGCAGCCTGAGCTGCCGAGAAGCGCGATGAGCTCGCTCTCCCGGACCTCAAGGTTAACGTGATCGAGCGCCCGCTTGCCGCCATAGGTCTTCACCAGATTGGATATAGTGATGGAACTGCTCATCAGTGGCCTCCCTGGCCGGAATTCGCGAGCCGCTTTGAAGCGCCGTCATTGAAGTAGACGACGCCGATCGACAGGGCGAGCGTGACGAAGAAGTTAATCGAGGTCATGACTGCGAGAATGTTGAAATCCGCATCAGCGCTCTTCAGCATGTTCAGGAGGTAGAGCTGTACGGTTTCGAAGCGGCTGCCGACCAGGATCTGCACCAGGGCGATCTCGTTGAACGAGATGCCGAAAGCCATGATTGCGCCCGAGGTGAGGCCCGGGCCAATATTCGGTAGGATGACCTTGACGATCGTGGTTCTGAGGCTGGCGCCGCAGGTACGGGAGGCTTCTGTAAGGGTTCGAACATCGGCCGCCGACATGGACCCATCTAGCGCCCAGTAGACAAAGGAAAAAGCGACCGCCATGTGCATAACAACGACAAGACCGACAGTGCCCTGTGCCCAAGGCAGATAGTCTCCCGTGATTTCCAACATGCCGAAGGCGAGAACAACCAGCGGCATGGCGAAGGGGATGGCCGCCAGTGTTTCCAGCACAGGACGGATCATTGGGTTGCGCACATGCTGCCAATAGACGGCGGGTGCGACGAGGAGGATATCGGCGAGTGCCACCCCGACGGCCAGCAGGAGCGAGCGCAGGAGAACCGTCCTGAAACGCTCGTCAGCGAAGGATTCGGCCCAGTGCGAAAGCGTGTAACCGTCCGGAAGCACATTGCTTGTCCAGCGTGTTGCCAGCGAGTAGAGCAACACCGCCATCATGGGTAGCAGGATGTAGGCCGAGACAGCGACCAGTAGAGCCTTACCGGGGACTTTGCTTAGGCGGCGCGACATGCTGAATGTCGGGGATTTCCCCGGTGCCGCCGAGGAGGTCGTCATGACAGCCATTTCGTTCCCCTTCTTACAATGATCCGGTAAAGAATGAGGCTGGCCAGAGCCAGGATCATCAAGATGACCGCAAGCACGGGCATGCGCTGGCTACCAAACAGCGACCCAAGGAGAGACCGGTTCATTTCAACGGTTATCAGCTTGGTTGCCAGCGGCGCCTCGCCGACCAGCGCGACCGGCAGACCGTAGAGACCCACAGACCATGTGAAAATCAGCAGCCAAGAGGCGAGGACGAAAGGACGGATGACAGGAAAACCGACCCTTTGCCAGAACTGCCACGCCGATGCCCCGCAGGTCTTGGCCGCTTCCTGCCACTCATCCTTGACCAGGCTCATCGCGGGCAGCGAAAACAACACGAACAGCGGCACATTTCCATAGATATAAGCAACGATAAGGCCCGAGAAGCCGTTCGCCGCTGGAGGCTGGAAATTCAGGCCGAACCGTTGCAGCGACAGTGTGATCATGCCGTAGGTGCCGAGCGCCGCGAAATAGGCAAAGCCAAGCCCGATGCCACTGAAATTGGTGGCGACGTTGAGCATGCCGAGGTGGAGAGATCGTCTGACACGCGGCATGCGCGACACGGCCCAGGCGAGCGGCGTTCCGACGATCATGGAGATCGTAGCAACGGCAAATCCGAGGAGAAGGCTGTTAACGATTGCGCGGCGCATGCCGCCGGAAGCGAGAACTGCCGCCCAGTTAGCGAGGGTGAAGCCGGCTCCTCCGGGGCCAGCAAAGCTTGCGCGGATGAGCACGACGCAGGGGAGAACCAGGGCGCACGTCGCCAGTACGATCAGGGGTATCGCCAACGACCAGTCAGCCCAAAACGAGGTAAGCGGCTGGGTGCTGGAGGCGATCTTGCTGCCCCCTCCAGCCTCGCCCGGCACAGTATGTGCTTCCGACAACTCAGCCTCCCGCGACCTGTTCTTGCCACACGCCGGCCACGGCGGCCACGTCGACGAGAGCCCAGTTGGGGATCTGCTTCACGCCGGCATAGGCGCTATCCGGTAGCCAGCCCTTGCGTGCATCGTCTGGCAATTGGAGATCGCCGAGAACCCATCGGATTGGACGGGCGCCGAACTTGGCAAAGGCGATCTGCGCCTCGTCGCTCAGGACGAAATCAAGCAGCAGCTTGCCGGCGTTCATCTTCGCTATGTTGTACTTGTTGATCATCAGCGCCGATGGCGCATAGATCGATACGTCGGGAATGATCACTTCCGCATTGACGCCTTTTTCCTTCAGCGCGGCGGCTGCGGCGAGGCAGTTGAAATCATATTTGATCTGGATTGGCACTTCACCGCGTTCCAGCGTCTGGCTGTTCTTCTGCCCGGAGGAGAATTGGGCCAGTATCTGCCGGGCGAAATCCGCGCCCGGCTTCAGGTCGATTTCGCTGCCGCCGTTGGCGTAGGCCCAAGCAATGAAAATCGCGATGTCCGTGCCCGAGGTGCCACTGGCATCCACTGAGCCGACTTTGCCCGTATATTCAGGCTTCAGCAGGTCCTGCCAAGTGCGCGGGACGTTTTTAATCACGTCGGTATTAACAACCATGGCAGGAACACCGGTGTAGGTGGCGACCCAGCCGCCGGCGCTGCCCCTCAGGCCATCCGGAAGTCTGGCGGCATTTGGCGGGATGTAGTCCGGCACAACACCGGTATCGACCGCGACGCGGCCGTAGAGAATGCCGATATCGGCAGAAATGGCGACAGGATTGTCCTTTTCCGCGTCAAACTTTGTGATTTCTTCGAGCGATCCCATGTCGGTATCGGTATGGTTCAGCTTGAAGCCATATTTCTCGGCCATTTTCTGCAGCACTTCGCCGTAATTTGCCCAGCTCTCTGGCATGCCGTAGCTGGAGAACTCGGCGGCTTCCAACCTGCCTTTTTCAATGTCTACGGGCGCGGCCCAGTCTTCTATGGACGCGGCTATCGCCCCGCGGGCCCCGCCCGCCAGATAGGTTCCGGCTGTCAACATGGCGGATCCCGCCATGAACCGCCTCCGATTGATTTCCATGCCCAACAAATTTTTGCTCATTATTTTGTTCCCTTCTTTTTTACCGTGAACGGCACCAGCGCCGTCCATTAGCGAGGGCGATGGCCGCGCAGGCATTCCGCGAGACAAAGCGGTGCTGCTTCGCGGGATGAATCCATCCACGATTCAGCGTCTGACCTCCGGCCCACCGGATCGGTCAATCACTATGCTGTCTTGCCCTCATGCCCGCGGGCCTTGCCTCGCGTTTTTGTCCCACACGCAATGCTGATCGCGTCATCCCAATGGGTGCAGGAATTATATATAAGTATTATAATTCGTGTCAAATAATTAAAAACTTCTATATACATAGATGGAATCGATAGGTCGTGGACGCGCCTCTCTGGAAAAAACTTGTCTTGCGTTTAGGGGCTTTCGAGGGCTTCGCAGATGTCGAGGAAACCGTTGACTGCCGCATGGTGGCCCGACTCCGGTAAGGTCACGAGGTAATGGCCAATATCCGACAGAGGATCGGCCAAGATAGCCATATCAACGGCTGAATCTTCTGGCAGTTCGCCTTCAATAGCGATGGAGAGACCGATGCCCGAGGCCGCCGCGGCATAGGCGACATCGTGGGTTCCCACTTCCATGACCGTCGATAATGTGATCCCGGCATTGCATGCCATGGTCTCAATGAGGCATCGGGTGGCCGAAAGGCGGTTCCAGAGCACTAGCTTCTGCCCGGCCAGGTCCTTGATACCGATCTGGCCGCTCTGCAGAGCGGAATGGCCCTTCGGACCATAGACCACGATCCGGCATCGGCGCAATTCCCGGTTTAGCAGTCGCGGATCAGGCTTGGCCTGCGATATGAAGGCGAGGTCGAGTTCACCTTTCACGACCGCTTCGGCAAGCTCAAGCGAGGGGCCGCCGCGGGTATTTATATGCATGTTGGGGTAGCGGGCGACGAAAGTCGTCAAGATTGGCATGATCAGCCGGTGGGCGCTGAACCCCAGCGAGACGCGTCCGGCCATTACCTGTTCGGGATCGGTGATTGCCCGTTCGATCTCATCGATGGAGGCAAGCGCAAGGCGGATTTTTCCAAGAATGGACTGCGCGCCGGGCGCCGGGCGGATCACATGGCCATCGCGGATGAAGATCCGCACCGAGCTCAGGCTTTCAAAGGCGCTGACCTGTGTGGAAATCGTAGGTTGGCTGACGCCAAGATCCTGGGCCGCCCGGGAGAATTGTCCGGTTCGGGCGAGTGCATCGATGGCACGAAGGTGAGCGAGACTGATGGCCATGACGATCCCGGTTGGTTCCAAGGCGGATGGACCACAGTTACGAAATCCTGCGCGACGTCGCAACAAGGGACCTACTCCGCATCAACAACCGTTGCGCCATTCGAAGCGGGATCCGGTGTTCTGCGTCCCGTTGTGCGAACCGGCGAGCGGTCGGCGATTGCGCCGTCGATCGCTGATCGTCGATTTGCGCGAAGGAAAGGCAAAGAGCTTGGTGCAAGCGACAGGAAGGCGCGATTCCTGATGCGGGAATACTTTTACAAGCATCCGATGTTGGCGCCTAAGGAGCCTTGTCGGATCATTTCGCCTCCATTTTCCCTTGAGCCGGCCTTTCACCGATTTCGGCATTTGGCCCCGCGCTAAGTTAGATGCGAGCCCACAGCTATGTGAAGTATTCATTATATGAATATATAACGTAATTTTATTATGTTTATATATTTTTAGGATCTTGACGCCAGGCTGCGCGAAACCACCGCCCGATGCGAGCGACGTCAGGAGAGACCATGCGCAGACCTTCCATCAAGATCACCCTGATTTCCATGCTGCTTGTTGTCGGATGCTCGGTGGCAGGCTCCAGCCTCACCACCCTTAAGGGTACGCGAGACCTTTATGGCGCCACCCAGACGCTGACCAACACTTGGGTTCCCGGCCTTAGGACAGCGTCGCGGTTGCAGACCGACTTCATGATGCTTCGACTGGCAATTTCCCGCGCCATTCTCGCGTCAAAGGCGGCGGGCTTGCTCGGCCAGGACGGCATTATGAAGAAGGCCGTCAGCAATGTCGCCGCCGGAATCCAGACCTATCGTGCGCTTCCTGTGACCGGGGAAGAGCGTGCCCTGCTCGCTGAGGTGGATCTTCAGTTCGGCCGCTATGCCACCGCCACACAAGAGGTGATGCAGAAGGTGAAGCTTGGCAAGAGGGATGAGGCGACAGATATTTTCAACCGCGTTTTGACGCCACAGGGCGCGCAGATGATGGACAAGCTGCAGGCGCTGGTCGAGACGAACCTGAAGGGCACTGCTGAGGCCGGTACCGAGGCTGGCCGCGTCTATGATCTGGTGCAGACGATTGCCCTTGGCATTGGCCTTCTGATCTTTTCCATCATCATTGCCGCCGCCATCTTTGCCGTTCGCGGCATTGCCAATCCGATCCTTTCGATCACGCGAAGCATGGGCATGCTGGCCGGGGGCAACACCGCCGTTGCAGTGGGATATGCCACACGCACGGACGAAATCGGCAAGATGGCCGCCGCTGTTGAGATTTTCCGCAACTCGGCGATCCGCAACCGTGAACTGGAGAAGAACACAGAAACCCAGCGCCAACAGGCAGAAAGTGACCGCCGCCTCACGCAAGAAAGGGCCGAGGCCGAGGCGGACGACCGGTTGCGGACCGCGACTAGCGGGCTGGCCGCGGGTCTGGCCAGACTGGCATCAGGTGATCTTGACTTCCAGCTCACGGAGGCGTTCGCACCTGAGTTCGAGGCGCTGCGTCGGGATTTTAACACCTCTGTGCACCAGCTCGGCGATACGCTGCAGCGGGTGTCCGGTAGCATAGGCTCGATTGAATCAGGCTCCCACGAAATGTCAGACGGGGCGATGGAGCTCTCTCGCCGCACCGAAAAGCAGGCTGCCGCCATCGAGGAGGCCGCAGCGGCGCTTGAGGAGATTACCATCAACGTGGTGTCCTCCTCGCAACGCACCGAGAAGGCACGCCTCCAGGCAAGCCAGGCCAACGAGGCCGCCCGTACCTCCGCGACCGTCGTGGCAGATGCAGTGGATGCCATGCACCGCATCGAGCGCTCCTCCTCGCAGATCACAAACATCATCGCCGTGATTGACGAAATTGCCTTCCAGACCAATCTCCTGGCCCTCAACGCCGGCGTCGAAGCCGCCCGTGCAGGCGATGCCGGAAAGGGCTTCGCGGTCGTTGCCCAGGAAGTGCGCGAGCTCGCCCAGCGGGCGGCAAGCGCCGCGAAGGAAATCAAGGGACTCATCCGCAGTTCGACGGCAGAAGTAGGTAGTGGAGTACGGCTGGTATCCGAAACGGGCAAGGCGTTGAACGTGATCGAGACCTTCGTGGCTGACGTCAACATTCATCTCGACGCAATCGCGACCGCGGCTAAGGAGCAGTCGGACGGCCTCCTCGCGGTCAGCCAAGCGGTCAACCAACTAGATCAGGCCACGCAGCAGAACGCGGCCATGGTAGAGGAATCCACCGCAGCCGCTGGACGGCTTGCCAGCGAAGCGGAAGCGCTGAAGGTGCTCGTTAGCCACTTCCGGTTGGCTGGGGACGTTTCTCCAGTTGGCTTGCGCATGGCATGCTGACCAAGCCGCGCGGCGCTCCTTCCGTGGACTGATCACAAAATTCCAACAGTGGCCAGGCTCACCAGTTGTCCGAGCCGCGGGCCTTTTAGGTCATCGCGTCGGAAAGCCATTTTTAAACTCAATTCGGATCCCGTGAGATGGTTTCGTGTCGACGTTTTCTACGTAGTGTACGGGTTGAGGCTCCAGAACGACAACAAACGGAAGGGCTTGTTCGTTGTGGCCAGGTCCGGTTGACTGCCATGCCTCACCCGTCACCCCATCAAAGTCGCGCGTATGCGCGGCATTGGTCAAAATCACCACGGATGGGAACCGGTGATGATGAACCTTGCCAGTTTCACCGGGTGCCATGCGTACTGAAAGGACCCGGATGGATTCATCTTCGTGCAAAACGATATGATTTTCTGGTGCCGCCGCCACGGCGTCGAGTGCTGGATCCCATGATGATGGATCAGAAGAATGTGAACCGTCCGACATTGCGCGCTCTCTTTATTGTGCCGCAGATATGCGGCTGCTGCAAAGAGCATAGCGAAAGCTGGGCCAGCGGCAACTGAACCTTGTGATCTTATGCTCATCATCCGTTTCCCAACACGCAGTGACCAACAACGCCATGCGGGGCTCGCCACCGCCGCTAGGTTGTTTCCCGAGCGACTATTTCGAACCCTACATCAATGCGGGCGGGGTAGGGATCCCCGGCAATGCGGGTAAGAATTGCCTCTGCGGCCAGCCGGCCGATCTCGACACGCGGGGTGCGAATAGAGCTGATCGCCGGCACCATATGCGCGCTGATGTCCAGATCGTTGAAGCCCATGATCGCCAAATCTTGCGGAATTTTGCGTCCGGCCCTCAAGGCCGCGCTGACAGCACCGACGGCAAGTTCATCGGAAGAGCAGAAAATCGCGTCGACATCGAACCCCGATGCCATGACCTGCTTCGCCGCCAGCGCCCCACTTTCGAACACGACCTTTCCGGACTGATTGATGTCGCAGACAACCGAAAGTCCGGCTTCCTTTATGACACTTACAAAGCCGTGCCGTCGTCGCTGAGCGCGATAGTCGTTATCAATATTGGAGCTAAGAAATCCAAGGCGTTTGTACCCGCGTTCGAGCAAATGATGCGCTGCCGCACGACCGGCGTCCTGATGCGACAGTCCGATATTGATATCGATTGTTTGATCTCCCAGCTCCAGCGCTTCCACAACCGGTATTTCGGCCGCCAGCAACATTGCGCGCATTGCGTCCGTATGGTCTGTGCCGGACAAAACGACACCTTCTGGTTTCCAGCCCAGAATTTTCCAGCATGCAGCCTCTTCCTCTTCCAGCGAATGCGATGCGGCAGTGACCATCACCTGATAACCCAAAGGGCTCAGCACTTCTTCAGCGCCCTGCACGATGAACCGGAAAACTCCACTGGAAACCGAGGGCAATATGAAGACGACGATTTTCGAACGATTTGAGGCCAGTCGACCGGCATATTCATTCGGCAGGTAGCCAAGGTCGCGGATGGCGGCCTGGACCCTCAGCCGCAACTTTTCCGAAACCAGATCCGGAGAGTTGATCGCTCGCGATGCAGTCATAACGCCTACACCGGCGCGTTCAGCAACCTGCTGCAAAGTGACGGTGCTACGAGTACCGATTCGCGGCTGTTTGCTTGGCTTTTTTTCCGTCATTCTCGTCCCGTGCTATATTCTTGAAAGGTAAGATATTGCGTCAAATCCTTTTGCAAGCAAGCCCTCTGCATCACGCCGGAATGAGTGATGAGGCGACCACACGTCCGTTGCGCTCGTCGACTAGCCAGCCCAAACACCTTCCAATTGAGGCCGCCGCTCTGCGCTAGGTATCTGCCTCAATCATGTCTCCTTCATATCACGATGCCCCACTTGACAAGTAAAATGGTAGCGCTACCATAGGCCCTCTGCAATTCGCTTGCAAGGGTCGGCTGGGAGGTCATCTTGTCGTTTTTTGAAGTCTATAATCCGGTTTTCCGGAGCTACGTGCTCGGGAATGCGCCGGTAAAACAACTCGCGTCCGGTTTTGCGTGGGTGGAGGGGCCGGTATGGTTTGGCGACGCTGGGTGCCTGCTGTTTTCCGATATTCCCAACAACAAGGTTCTGCGTTGGTCACCAGGCGGGGCCGGTGTTTCGACATTTCGCAGCCCCTCGAATTTTTCCAATGGCCACGCTCGCGACCGCCAGGGTCGGCTGATCAGCTGCGAGCACGGTACACGTCGCGTGACGAGGACAGAACTCGACGGCAGCATTACGGTGATTGCTGACCGTTTTGAGGGCAAGCGGCTCAATTCCCCAAACGATGTAATCGTCAAATCTGACGGCACGATCTGGTTTTCTGATCCGCACTACGGGATCATGACCGACTATGAAGGTGCGCGCGCCGAACAGGAGTTGCCCTGCAACGTCTATCGTACCGACCCGCAAACGGGCAGGATCGAAGCGGTTGTCACAGATGTCCTCGGCCCCAATGGCCTGGCATTTTCCCCCAATGAAGACCGGCTCTATCTCGCTGACACGGGTCGGATGTTCGGCGATGACCCCACTCATATCAGAGCGTTTGATTGCAGCAGTAGCGGTGTACTGCGTGGCGGCGATGTGTTGCATAGCATCGCGCCTGGAATGGCAGATGGCCTGCGTGTCGACACCGATGGCAATATCTGGTCGTCGGCCGCCGATGGTGTTCATTGTATTTCGCCCGAAGGGGAGCTGCTCGGCAAGATACTGGTGCCGGAGACAGTGTCCAATCTCTGCTTCGGTGGCCGCGCCCGCCACCAACTGTTCATCACCGCATCGACGAGCCTCTACGCCGTATCGCTAAATCGCCAAGGAGCACGTTTGCTATGAACCTCGCAATCGATCCCGTCCACGATCTGATGCACGAGCAATCCGGACTGGTGTTTTCCAATATCGAAAAATCTTTTGGCGGTACGCGAGCCCTGAAAGGCGTCTCGATGAGCGTCAGACGCGGCGAGATTGTCGCGTTGCTAGGGGAGAACGGCGCGGGAAAGTCCACTCTGATCAAAATCCTCGGCGGCATCCACACGCCGGATCTGGGCCAGGTGCGCATTGATGGAAAGCTCTATAGTCATTCCCCGGGCCGCATCAATCAGGCACAGTCTGTCGCCTTCATTCATCAGGATCTTGGTCTGATCGAATGGATGAGTGTGGCGGAAAACATGGCTCTCGCACTCGGCTACCCCCGCAAACTGGGCCTCGTGGACTGGAAAGCGGTTGACGAGGTATCGCGGGCTGCGCTGAAGACCGTGGATTGCGAGATTGATCCATCCACGCGGATTTCCGATCTCGGCCATACGGAAAAGGCGCTTGTGGCGATTGCGCGGGCGCTGGCTATTGAATGTGATTTTCTCGTACTCGACGAACCAACGGCTAGCCTGCCGGCTGATGAAGTGGAGCGCCTGTTCAGGGTCATGCGGACCATACGAGACAAGGGCGTGGGCATGATCTACGTCTCGCACCGCCTCGATGAGATCTTCCGTATTGCGGACCGCGTGGTCGTTTTGCGCGATGGCATTGTTGCCGGCACCCGCGATGTCGCCGAGACAGAACCACAGGAACTCGTCAATCTGATTGTCGGTCGCAAACCCCGCGATTTCCAGCGTCCGCAAGTCCTCCCTGGAAAACGGGTGCTGCAGCTCGACAGGCTGATGACCGGGTCGGTCGGACCGGTTGATCTGGAAATGCTGCAAGGCGAACTGGTCGGCCTGGTCGGGTTGCGTGGTGCTGGGCATGAGGAGATTGGTCGGTGTCTGTTTGGTGAAACGCCCCATGCTGGCAAAGTGGTTCTGGGCAGCGACATTCCTGACCTGTCAAATCCGCTCACGGCTGTGAAGTCGGGGGTAGGCCTGGTTGCCCGCGACCGGACTGTGGAGTCACTGGCTACAGCGCTGACCGTGCGGGAAAACATCTTCATCAATCCCATTGCGAACGGTCGAGCCATGCTTTCGTTCCGCACGCACGACAACGAGGACGACGATGCCTTGTCGCTTGGCCGTGCGCTGGGCCTGGTACCGAATGATCCCACTTTGCCGATCGAAGCCCTGTCGGGCGGAAATCAGCAAAAGGTCGTCGTCGGTCGCTGGCTGGCCACGAAGCGGAAACTGCTGATTGCCGAAGATCCGACGGCTGGTGTCGATGTTGGCGCCAAGGCTGAAATCTATGCACTGCTCTTCGAGGCCGTTGCCAAAGGAATGGCGGTTCTGGTGGTTTCAACGGATTTCGAGGAAATCGCCCATATCTGCCATCGAGCACTGGTTTTCAGCCGCGGCAAGGTGGTCGGCGAGCTCTCCGGCAGCGCTCTCACAACCGAGTCTCTGATAAGGGCGGCGTCTGCCAGCGAGTAGACCTCCTCCCATTCCTGCAAGGATACCCTCTATGCAATCTCTTCAATCTGATGCCCTCGAGCCTACTGCCGCCGAATTGCGCGGCCTGTCGCTGTCCCAGAAGGTCACACGGCTTGCCCCGGTCTACGGGCTGGTTATTCTGACAATTGCCCTGATCATCACATTTTCGCTGATGATGCCGGACACTTTTCCGACCCTGTTGAACTTCCGTTCGATTGTCGCCGACAAATCGATCATTGCGATACTGAGCTTGGCGGCAATGATCCCGATGGCCGCCGGTCGCATCGATCTGACTGTTGGTTATGGCATCGTACTTTGGCACATCCTGGCGATTTCGCTGCAGACAATGCTCGGTCTGCCGTGGCCAGTCGTTGTCCTTGTGGTCCTGGCACTTGGAGCGATCACCGGCCTGATCAATGGCCTCTTGGTGGAGGTTGCCAAGATCGACGCCTTCATCGCGACGCTTGGTACCGGAACCGTGCTTTATGCGCTGGCGCTTGCTCATACCGGAGGGCGCCAGATTATGGGTGCGCTGCCCGAGGGTTTTTACGCCATCAACAGCACCTTTCTGTTCGGTGTGCCGATAACCGGTTTCTATGTCGTGATCATCACGCTGATCTTGTGGCTGGTGCTCGAATACACGCCCGTCGGCCGGTACCTATATGCCATCGGTGCGAATGCGCGTGCAGCAACGCTGAACGGAATTCCCACCCGCAAATTTGTCATGGGAGCTTTCCTGTCATCGGGAGTGCTAACAGCCCTTGCTGGTGTGATCCTGGCTTCGAAACTGCGCATTGGCCAGGCCAGTGTGGGTCTTGAATATCTCCTGCCAGCGCTCGTCGGTGCGTTTCTTGGCTCAACAACAATTCGTCCCGGCCGCGTCAATGTCTGGGGCACCATCACTGGTGTCACCATTCTGGCGGTCGGGATTTCAGGAATTCAGCAGATTGGTGGTTCATTTTGGGTAGAGCCGATGTTCAACGGCGTGACCCTTCTCGTGGCCATTGGATTTGCTGGGTACGCGCAGCGACGCAAGGGCGCTGCACGCAAGTAATCGAAACTCTCGGGAGGAATGAAAATGCTGAGAAGAACAGTCGTATTGTCGATGCTCGCCATGTCGATATCCATGCCGGCGGCAATGGCCGACCCCATAGGAGACGCGAAGGCTTTCGTCGAAAAATTTGCGACCAAAGTTGAGAAATGGGACGGACCGACCACGGGCCCTGCCGCCAAAGCTGACCAGTCGATCGTGATCGTCGCAGGCGATCTGCGCAATGGTGGCGTCCTTGGTGCTGTAGAAGGCATGAAGGCTGCGGCAGATGGGATCGGCTGGAAGATCCGCGTTCTTGACGGGCAAGGTTCCGTTTCCGGCCGGGCCGCTGCCATGAGCCAGGCTCTTGCTACATCGCCGAATGGGATCATCATCGCAGGCGTCGATTCGGTGGAACAGAAGCAGAGTGTGGAAGCCGCCAACAAGGCTGGTATTCCCATTGTTTCCTGGCATGCCAGTTCCAAGGTCGGGCCTTTGAAGGAAGACGGCATTTTCGCCAATATCACCACGGATGCGATGCAGGTCGCCGATGCTGCTGCCTATTGGGCATTTGCCGATGCAAAGGGCAAGCCGGGCGTCGTCATTTTCACTGACTCCACCTATCAGATGGCTATCGCAAAGGCAGATCGGCTGAAAAAAGTCATTGAAGATCTTGGCGGCACAGTTCTGGAATATGTCGACACGCCAATGGCCGATACATCCACCCGTATGCCGCAACTGACATCGACGTTGCTGCAACGGTACGGAACGAAATGGACCCATTCACTGGCTGTCAATGACCTGTATTTTGACTTCATTGCCCCTTCGCTCAGTTCTGCGGGCCTGGGCGGCACCGACGCACCTGTTAACGTGTCTGCCGGTGATGGATCCGAATCCGCCTATCAGCGCATCCGCGCCAAGCAGTACCAGACCGTCACAGTGGCCGAGCCCCTGACCTTGCAAGGCTGGCAGGCAATTGACGAAATGAACAGGGCGTTGTCGGGTCAGGAATGGTCTGGCTATGTCGCGCCCCTGCATGTCGTCACCACGGCCAATATCGAATTCGATGGCGGGCCGAAAAATTCCTTCGATCCGGAAAATGGCTATCGTGAGGAGTACATGAAGGTCTGGGGCAGGAAATGAGCCTCGCCTGATCCTGGGCGGCAACGTTTGCCGCCCACTACCTCCCTAAGGATATTCCATGATCAGTCCCCATTTCCCAACCGTTGATATTGTGCCCGGTCCCGCCGAAGGAGCAATGCCCCAAAGACCGGTCTTTGCCGCCGCGATGCTGCAGTTTCCGTCATCATACAGCAACTGTGCTGACATCGCCGCAGCGACGCCAGACCAATGGTACCGGATGCTGAAACCGATCGCAGTCGAAGGGTTCAAGGCTCTGGAAATCGCCAACAGTTGGCTAAACCTGGGCAGGCTTGATGGCGGTCGCCGCAATGATCTTGCGGGTGTCCTTGCGGATCTTGATCTGACCGCGGTCGGCTGTGTGGTTGCCAACCGTTCAGTTGCCGATGTCGTGAACCGTCAATCACATCTCGATTATACCAAAGCGGTCATTACAAGTGCCGCCTATCTCGACATTCCGTTTGTTTGCGTCGGTCTGCATGGCATGAAGCCGAGCCAGCCGGGTGGGCCGTTCTGGTTCTGGAATCAAAAGCACGCCGTGCCCGATCCACAGCAATGGAACGCGACTGCCTCGGCTCTTCGACAGTTGTGCGTCTTTGCACAGGATCTGGGCGTGTCATTATCGCTGGAACTTTTCCCCAATACCTTTGCCGGCTCGACGGATGATGCCCTGCGCCTGTTCGCGGATGTCGATCGCTCCAACTTTGGGCTTAATCCCGATCTTGGCAACTTTGTGCGATTGCAGTCGGACATCATCGATTGGGAGTTGATGGCGCTGAGGTTGTTGTCAGTCACCAATTACTGGCATGTCAAGAACTATGCCTATCTGGAGCATCCCCAATCGGGCCTCAATCTCACACTTCCGGCAGGCCTCGATGCTGGTGTTATCAACTATCGCAAATTACTGACCTACGCCTTGCACAGTGGCTATTCCGGTCCTGTTGTCATCGAACATTATGGCGGTGATGGTCTCGCCGCCAGCGGCAACGGTCTGCGCTACCTCAACCGAGTGGTCGATGCACTGTCTTAACCGTCCAAATCAATCATACAGGCCTTTGCCGACTTCTAAAAAGGATCAATCACATATGCATCCGTCTTTATTCGTTTACTCTTGGCTGCCGCAAACGGTGCGCGAAGCCATCCCAACCGACATTTCAGTCGACCATCATGACTCCTCTGTGGCAGCGCTAACTCCGGAAGACTTTGGCCGCCGGCTGGCGGGCAAACACGGCGTTGTCGTCAATGGCATGGCGGTAGGGCGGCAGATGATGCAAGCAGCCGGCCCCAGCCTCAGGGTGATCGCCAATGTCGGCGTTGGCTACGACAACATCGATGTAGACGCCGCCTCGGAACTTGGCATCGTCGTTACCAATACCCCCGACATCCTGTCTGAAGCCACTGCCGATATGGGCATTGCCTTGCTATTGGCATCCGCCCGGCGCATTGCGGAAGCAGATCGTTTCATCCGCGCTGGTCTCTACACGAAAGACAAGTTCAGGCTTTTCTGGGGCGCCGAAATCAGCGGGCGCACAATCGGCATCATTGGCATGGGGCGTATTGGTCAAGCGCTAGCGCGACGGGCGAGGGGGTTCAACATGAAGGTTGTCTACAATAACCGCAAACCGGTCACCCCGGGCCTGGAGCAAAGTCTTGAGGCAAAGTGGCTGGCGTTGGACGATGTGTTCCGCGTGGCCGACTTTCTTGTGCTTTGTGTTCCGCTCAATGCCGGAACCCGGCATACTGTCAATGCCCGGACTTTGGCACTGATGAAGCCGGATGCGCATCTGATCAATATCGCGCGCGGCCCGGTTGTCGATGAACTGGCTCTCGTTGACGCCTTGCGCAAGAACACGATTGCCGGCGCAGGTCTCGATGTATTTGAGCAGGAGCCAAAACTCGCCCCTGGTCTGGTCGATCTGCCCAATGTCGTGCTGACGCCCCATATTGGTAGCGGGACGCTGCAAACGCGAACAGCAATGCTCGCATTGGCAGTTCGCAACGTCGTCTCCGTGCTGGAAGGAAACACTGCTAGCACACCAGTGAATTGATCTCAGCGTGGACGAAAGTACCCGCCTTTCCAAGCTGTTCCGGCGTAACCATGGAAGCTCGCGGCGAGCTGCAGTTTCCTACCGCCGTAGATCAGCCTCTGGCGTTTGACACTCTTCCCGCTCTTGAGCCTGCGTTCGGCTGAGGCAAGGCTGCTGCCCAGCAGGCGTGTCGTTTGGTGGTGCCATTCGGCGCCAAAAAGCAGAAACGCGACACGAAGAGCCTCATACGCCACCCAAGGTGAAGGTGGTCTAGCCAGATCTGGTTTATAAGGAGGAATTATCATGAATCCAAAATCGAAACGCAAGTTGGGAAAGAGCGGCATAGACGTCACCATAATCGGTTGCGGTGGCGGTCCGTTAGGTGAGCTTTACGCCAAGATAGACCATGATGCTGCAGTTGGAACGGTTGAAGCGGCTTACGACGGGGGTATGACACTCTTTGACACCTCGCCATTCTATGGCCATGGCATGTCAGAACATCTCATTGGGTCGGTTCTCAATCGCAAGCCCCGAAGTAGCTTCGTGTTGTCAACAAAAGTCGGCCGTTACCTTGTTCCTCCGGGTGACAAGCCTCTGGATCGAACTCCGTATGTCGGAGGCTTCGACTTCAATCACGTCTTCGACTATACGCGTGAAGGAACTCTCCGCTCCATCGATCAGAGCATGGCACGGCTCGGTATATCAAGCATCGATTGCCTGACCATTCATGACGTGGACGTATGGACACACGGGACGCGAGCAATCTACGAGGAGAAATTCAAAGAAGCGATGGAAGGCTGCTATCGCGTTCTTGATGATTTGCGCTCCCAAGGCGTTATCAAGGCTATCGGGGTTGGCCTCAATGAGGTCGATATTTGCATGGAATTTGCAGCCGCCGGTGACTTCGATTTTTTCCT
>NZ_LMCW01000038.1 GCF_001424945.1 Rhizobium sp. Root1203 | reverse complement strand
CTGAAGGCCGCAGGTTCAAATCCTGCCCCCGCAACCAGAATCTTCAAAGACACCCAAAACAAAGCTCCTCCGCCTAACCGTCGAGGAGCTTTTTGCGTTTCCCCTCCGGGGCACCTCGACCGCTTCAATATCACCAGGACGTGGGCCCTGCTCCAGTGAAGTCGCCAGCCTAGCGTCGTGCCGCCTGTCGGCAACACCGCCGAACGGCCGCTTGACGACCGCAGCCGAGCCTGCGATTCCCGCCGGAACGATGTTAGAATGCCGTTGCCGGCTCGATGGAGGCGCCGCGGCCGGGTTCGTGTGTTTCAGGCGAGCCCCCTGTCGCAGTTGGACAAGAATAGGGCATGTTTGCGACCATGTCTTGCGCGCCTCTAAGAATATATCGCAAAGGGTGGTAACAAAACCTGGTGCGGCTGCGTAGAGGATGATGTCGGGTGAAACATTCGGCGCGTGAACGGGAATGGTCCGGCTGGATGCGCCAAGCCATCGAAGGCGATGCGCGCGCCTATCACCACTTCCTTTCGGCTGTGACGCCTCATCTGCGCGCAATGGCACGCCGGCGCTGCGACCAATTCGGCGCGCCTGTCAGCGAGGCGGAGGATGTCGTGCAGGACGTACTGCTTGCCGTCCACTTGAAGCGTGGAACCTGGGATCCGCGGCGGCCGATCGGTCCGTGGCTGTCGACCATTGTGCGCAATAAGCTGGTGGACAGCATGCGGCGGCGCGGCCGGCATGTGAACGTGCCGATCGAGGATGTGATGGCGACACTGGGGGCCGAAGAGCAGGCGGACGGTTTCGACCGGCTCGATGTCGAACGTCTGCTTGAGCAACTGAAGGACCCGGGGCGTGACATCGTGCGCTCCATCTCGGTCCAGGGGGCGGGCGTTCGAGAGACCGCTGCCCGCCTGAAAATGAGCGAGGGAGCGGTTCGCGTGGCGCTTCACCGGGCGCTGAAGTCGCTGGCCGCCTACTATCGGAGAGATGAACGTGAAAACGCATAGGCTGATCGCGCTTCTGGCAGAGGACGCTCCGGTACGCATGCGGCACGGCCGCACGATGGCTGCGGCACTGTTCGTCGGTGCGGCGATCTCCATTGCCTACATGGTTCTGTTCGTCGGCATCCGGCCCGATATACTGGCTGTCGTCGACACGCCGCGCGTCTGCTTCAAAATCTGCCAGACGCTGATATTGGCTGTCGTCGCTGCCGCCCTCGTGTTTCCGATGGGCTGTCCGGGCGTTTCGTTGAAAACTCGTGCGCTGGCACTTGTCTTGCCGGTGGCGCTGCTGGCTGTCGGCGTCACGATGGAACTCGTCGTCGTGCCGGAACGGAATTGGATGACGAGCATGACAGGCAACTATGCCGTTTACTGCATCCTTTTCGTTCCTATTCTTTCGCTTGCGCCGCTTGCGTGCCTGCTTTTGGCATTGAAGGAGGCTGCACCCGATAAGCCGGGCCTCGCCGGCGCCGTCGCCGGCCTTGCGGCCGGCGCTATTGCCGCGTCGGTCTATGCCTGGCACTGCCCCGACGACAGTCCGCTTTTCCTGGCTGTGTGGTACTCGATTGCAATCATGGTCGTGATATTTGCCGGTTTCATCCTCGGTCGGCATGTGTTGCGATGGTAAGCCGCGAGGGGCTCCGACAGTGAAGAATCGACCGCTTGTTACGTGACGGATTCAATTCGCCTTGACGTCCCGGACGTTCGCATCACTCGCCTTCCGGCGCCTGCTGTTTGAGCTGGGTCGCTCGCACCGCGGTTGCGGCGGCGGCTCCGCCGCCTTTGTCCTCTCCCCCGACCTGAACCGTCGGCTGCGCGAACTCGATGCCGTTCGTCTTGAAGGCATCGCGGATCATCGCGTATGCCTTGCGACGAATGTAGGTCTGCTGACCGGGCACGGTTGTCATTGCGAAACTCAGGACGATGCCGTAGTCGCCGAACTCCTCGACACCCTTCATCTTCAGCGGTTCGATGAACAGCGGACCGACCTCGGGATCCGCTTGCAGTTCTGCACCGATCGCCTTGGTGATCTTGCGTGCCTTGGCGATGTCGGTGTTGTAGCCGACGGAAATCCGGAACTTGTCGATGACCCAGTCGCGGCTCATGTTCTCGACCGCCCCCAGCTCGCCGAACGGGATGGTGAACACCGGGCCGCGATGATGCCGCAGGCGGACCGACCGCAGGCTGAAGCCCTCGACCGTCCCCTTGTAGTTCTTTGCCTGGATGTACTCGCCAACCCTGAACGCGTCGTCCAGCATATAGAAGACGCCGCTGATGACGTCCTTGACCAGCGTCTGCGAGCCGAAGCCGATGGCGACACCGAAGATACCGGCGCCGGCGATCAGCGGTCCGATCTCGACGCCGAGTTCCGACAGCACGATCAGCCCGGCCATCACAGCCACCATCGCTGCGAGCCCGTTGCGGATGATCGGCAGCAATGTCCGAAGCCGGCTGCGGCGCGCCATGTCGGCCGGTGACAGTCCGCTCGTGTCCGCCGACGTCGCAAGCGTGCGATCAATGTGGGCCCGTGCAAGGTGCCATACCAGATCGGCAAGAAGGAGGACGATGACACTTTTCAGCAAGCCATAGAGGATCCTGGTCAGTGCCGGATTCTGATGCGCCAGCGAATTCGGGTTCACCTGCCAGATGAGGCCGATCCACGCCGCCGCGAGGGCGACGACAATGGCCCGGCTGCCCCGAACGAGCAGCACGCTCCGGCGACTGTTCGGCGGAGAGGGAATTGCTGCCTCCACGCTGCGCCCGACGCTTCGAAGTATTCCCGGCAAAATCAGTGCATAGATGCATATCCAGAACAGGCCGCGAAGATCGAGGCACCAGAGGACCCAGGCCGCGACAAGAAATGCGGTCAGTCCGAGTTTGGCAGTGCGCCCCTTTCGGGACGTTCGCCAGACCATTTCGATCGCCAGCAGGAGCAACACGACGGAGAAGCAATAGGCGATCGCGGTTGCAACGGCAGGGTCGAGTCCGACGGGTTCCGCCAGGCCGGCACAGGCGGCGGCGAAAACCGCGATCCCCAGGACGATTCGCACGCGCCGCAGCAAATCCTTGCGACCGAGACACGCGATATCCGCCAGCGCCGATGCGAAACGATAGACGACGAATGCGATCAGGTAGGTAAGAAGGACGATCCGGGCAAGCGGCGGCCACTCGACCGCAAAGAATATGACGGCCATGGCTGCTGCGAAAACGGCAAGGGGCAGGAGCTCGGAGAGGACGCGCGGCGGACTGCCGGGGACGGCCATGTTCGGCCGCAAACGCCGGAACAGCGTCTCGGCAACTGCCCCGACGACAACCAGGCCGGCGAAGATCAGCATGACAGGCGCATAGCCATGGGAGATCGCATCCTGCCTCACCCGCGTCGAGGCCGACGCGACCTCGGTCGGGATGCGAGGGACGGCCGAAACAATCGCGTTGATCCGCTTGCGCGTCGCCAGTTCCCAGGCGGGTAGACCGCTGGGCGCCGCCGGTTGCACCGCCGCCGCTGGCTTCTGGCTCTCCAGCCAGGTTCGGACCTCGGGATCCTGGAGAAGCCGGACAAGATCGTCGATTTTGCCCGGAACCGGCTGCGTCTGTGCGCCGGCGCTGGCGGCCGTCAACAATACGAAAAGGAGAGTGACCAGCCATTTCATCCGGTGGCTTCCTGGTTGGAAAACTGAAAGTTCATGCGTGGAAAAATCAGCAGGCGTGGCGCCCGCAGACCGATATCACCTCGCCTGTTCATCAAATTGATTTTTTTCACGCTCACCCTCCAGCTCAGCTGTAACCGAGATCACGAAACGGCGTTCAGTACGAGTACGCAACGGTAAATGCGAGTGTAAATGTCCTCGGAAGAATGTAAACGCCGCCGATCTCGCGCGTAAATGCGGGCGGGCGTTTACCGTTACGTACTTCCCGCCTTTTTCGATCGGAGTAGGTTCTTCCGGTGGGATCTTTGCAAGGCCGGATAGGCTGATGAACGGGAGACGTACGACAGAGAATTCGCCGGCCGGCGCTGCACAGCGGGGTCTTTGGAGGCTCATGCTGAAACTCCCTGCGCTACGCGGGAGCCTGCAGGTTCTCGCCCAAAAGTCGTCTTCCTTGGAAAGTTTGAGTGAGGCCTACGAGGATGCCTGCACCGCGCTCGACCGGTTCCGAAATCGTGTTGGTACGTCGCGCGACCCGTTGATCGAAGAGTACGAGGCCATCTGTCGCGAGATCGAGTCCGATGTCATCAAGCTCTGTCTTCACAATTCCTCATGAGTGTCGAAACACCGCGCGCCACGATTGAAATCTGGCGAGTCTCGGTTTTGTTAGAGTTTGTTGTTGCAACCTTTCGTAATGCAAGAGATAACGTCAGTTGTTCTACTCAAGCGTCAATCTTTGCATGCGAGAGGCAGCCATGAGTGTGGAAGAACAATACGATGCATCCGGCGCGGTCGCAATGTGCGAGGCCAAAGCCGAGCTCGAGCGGCTGCTGTCCGACAGCAGATTTCATGTTACCGATCGCGCCGTGAGCATACTTCGCTATCTCGCCGAGCACCTGTTCCAAGGGCAACGAGAAGGCGTAAAGGCATATGCCATCGCTGTGGATGTCCTAGGGCGGCCCACGAATTTCGATCCGGCGATCGATCCGATCGTTCGTATCGAAGTCAGTCGCCTGCGGTCCGCACTTAACCAGTACTACGAGGCATATGGCGCAGAGACCAGCGTCGAGCTGCAGCTCCCCAAGGGCAGATATCTGGCGGTTTTCCTGCCTTCGAGCGCTGCGCCGCGCGAGATCCTCGACGACGCCGGCGCAGGCACCGAAATACCACGGGCTTTGTCGCAGCCGGCGCATGGCGAAGAGCCTCAGGTTGCCACGCGTCAGGACGCCCGGCAGTTCAGAGGCTGGAAACTGCCGCTCGCTGTCGCGACCGCGGCTGTCGTCGCGGTTTCAGCCGGGTTGATTTTTTACGGGCTGCGGCCCTCATATACCGAAAAACCCACGGTATCGGTGAGGATGACGGCCGCCGAGGCCAGGTGGGCCGGGGACGCGAGCGTAACGCGGGACATGCTGCTGACCGCGCTGGCACAATTCCAGACTTTGCGGCTGGCCACCGCGACAACGACCGGGAGACGCCTCGCGGACAGCCTTCGGGAGCCCAAGGGCAGTGCCTACGAAATAGCGATGAAGTACTACGGCGACGGCGATGACCGCAGCGTCTGGTGGCAGATCGTCGATACCCGTTCGGGCGACTTGCTGAGCTCCGGCCTGGAACGCATCGATACGAAAGGAAAAGCCGAGGCGACGGTAAGGGACGAGCTTGTCACGACGCTTTCGCGGAGATTTGCCGCAGTCCGTGGCGCGATCAACAACATCGAGACTCACAACGGCGCTGCCAATTCGATCGGCAACGCCTGCGTCCTGAGAGCGGAATACGCCCTCGACGACGGCAGTCCTGACGCTGTCGCAGAATCCGGTGCATGCCTTGAAAAAACGCTCCTTGCCGAGCCGAACAATGCCGATGCAAGCGCAACCCTGGCGAGGGTGCTGATTGCCGGGCGGACAGGCGGGGACACTGAAACGATTGGCCGGTCCATCGGTCTTGCAAATCGAGCGGCATCGCTTGCGCCCCTGTCCGATCGCGCACAGATCGCCCTGATGCTGGCGCAATTCGACAGCGGAAGAACGGATGCTGCGATCAGCGCCGGCAACCGTGCGCTCGTGCTCAACCCGAACAATCCGGAGGTCAGCGCCAAGCTGGCCATGGTGCTGTTCAGCGCAGGTTATTGGGATGCCGCCGTTTCCCTGGCGCAGGATGCCGGCCGATCGGTGGACGCCGTCCCGCGCGATGCCGTTCTGGTGCTTGCCCTCGACGCATATCGCCGTGGCGATTGGGCCGAGGCGTCGCTCCTCGCCGAACAGGTGAACAGTAGCGACTTCGTGATCCGGGTGCTTCGTGCCGCCGCACTTGGCCAGCTCGGTTCCGATCAAGCGGCTGCGCGGCTGGACGAGGCCGGGCTTCTGGCCCCTGAATTCGAGAGGACGTTCCGCGAAGAAATGGAGCGGCGCCATTTCAAGCCGGCGTTGTCAGCCTCCCTCAATGAGGGTCTGGTAAAGGCGGGGCTCAAGAGCAGCGCGCTTGCAAGCGCCATGTAGAGGAGGCGCGCAGCCTCACCTATCTTGTGCCCGGTTTGGCGGCCTCGCGATCAGGGGCAGTACCATTGCCGCAAAACCTGCGGCACGTCCCAGCATTCGTGCGCCGATGAACGTTGCGGCCATCGCGCCTGCCAGCTTCGCCCACGGATAAGGCCCGAGTTGAGCGTGGGCACTGGCATCGGCCCACGCGACATTTGACCTGACGACTGTCGCCGCCTGATGCTGGATGATCGACAGCCGCGCGCGGAGATGATCGATCTCGTTACGCAGCCGCTCGACGTCGTCGCTGACATCCTGCAACGTTCGCCTGTCCCTCAGCTCATAGTCAGCCGGAGGGAGGAACTCGTCCTCGGCCGGGGCTTCGTCTTCCAGTTCAGCGATATGGGACCGGATTTCAGCTTGTGAGGTCAACCCTTGCGGCTTCTCGTCGCCCATTCCCTCGCCGAAGGGTTCCTCCACCCATTCCGGAAGGGGGTCTGTATCGGGCATTGTGCGCTTGGACATCGGGTACCTCCTCGGAGTCATGGCATGACACCCGAACGCGCGAAAAATCAGAAGGTTGCACGACGAAGGTCAGCGGCCGACCATCGTGGGCACCAGAGCGATCCGCATCTGCGGTTATTGCTCGAAGGGGTAGATCTTCTTCCAGTCGTCCTTCATGTCGACAACCAGCCAGTTTCGCTGCGCGGCTTCGTCGAGCGCCTTGTCGAGTTTGCCGAATGCGGATTTGCGATCGTAGGCGTATTCCCGCGTGGCATCGGTGTGGTGGACGATCATCGCGAACGACGGACCTTTGCCCGCTGTCACCCAGCGCAGCATCTCATAGTCGCCGTCGGAATTCCCCGCCACGAAGATCGGGCGCCGGCCGATGAACTTGTTGATGCCTGAAGGCTTGCCTGGGCCGTCGTCGATGAAGTCGATCTTCGGAAGGCGTCTCAGCACCGGCACGTCGTCGACGAGGTCGTATTGAGTGACGATTGTGCTCCCGATGACCTGTTCCGCCGGGATCCCGTATGCCTTCTCCGTCATCGGCCGCATGAACTCCACGCCGCCGCCTGAGACGATGTAGGTCCTGAAGCCGTTGGCGCGCAGATAGTCGAGCAGTTCCCGCATCGGCACGAAGGTCATCTCGTTGTAGGGCTTGCCGGTTTTGGGATGTCTCGCCGTCGCGAACCAGTCGGTGACGATCTTGGCGAATTCGTCGGTCGTCATGCCGGCGTGTGTGGCCATGCCGAGTTCGACGATGCCCTTTTCGCCGCTCTTGGCGACGCCCGCGAGATCGCCGGCCAGGATTGATTTGAACGGTTCCTTCGCTTTCCATTCGGGATGCTGCGGCGCAAGCACCTTGACGCGGTCGAGCATGAAGCCGAGTTGGAAGTAGAACGGCTGCTCGGACCAGAGGGTTCCGTCGTTATCGAAGACGGCAATCCGGTCGTCCGGCGCGACATATCGATCGGTTCCTTCCGTCGTGGTCGCTTTCACGAACGCCATGATCCGCGTTTTCGCCGCACCGTCGCTCCATGATGACAAGACCTCCTGGGCGAAAACGGAATTCGCCGCTGCGATCAGAAGCAGAAAAGCCAGAACGAGCGAGGCAAGTCGAGTATCGGAACGGTGTGCGTGCATTCGCATCGATTTCCCCGATTGGTGCGTCAGTTCAGCCCGCCGTTCGCTTCACGCAGCGAAAGCCGACATGGCTTGTCGATGTATCCTCGGGTTCGGCATGACGCGCGGCCGGGCGATAGCGCCGGCAATAGTTCGGCGCGCAGAGATGCGAGCCGCCCTTGAGAACGCGTCGCGGGATGCGGATCTCCGGTTGGCGGGGATCGTAGCTCGCATCGATGTCGCCCCCGCGCGGGTTGTGAGGAATGCAGCAGGATTTCGCGGCAGGCTCGGGATGGCGCATCGACCAGTAGTCGGAGGTCCACTCCCAGACGTTACCGATCATGTCGTAGGCGCCGTAGCCGTTCGCGGGAAACGAGCGCACGGCGGACGTTCGCTCCTTGCCCGCCGGCTTTGTCGAATGCGTCGGGAAGGTACCTTGCCAGGTATTCGCCATCGCGACCCCGCCCGGCATGAGCTCCCCGCCCCAGGCGTATTCCGTGTCGTCGAAGCCGCCTCGCGCGGCCAATTCCCACTCGGCTTCGGTAGGGAGATCGAGCCCGGCCCAATCGGCATAGGCCTTGGCGTCGCAATAGGCCACATGCACGACCGGATGATCGAGCTTGCCGCGGATGTCGCTCAAGCCTCCCAGCGGACGCCGCCAGTTTGCGCCGAATTTGAACGTCCACCATTGGGAAATATCCGGGCCGCTCACCTTCTTGGGCTGGGTGAAAACCAGCGATCCCGCCTTCAGCATCTCGGGTAGTGCCCCGGGATAGTCCTTCGCTTCAGGTGTCTTCTCGGCGAAGGTCACATAGTGTGTCGCCTTCACGAACTCCATGAACTTGCGATTGGTGACCGGCGTTTCATCGATCCAGAACCCCTCGACCTCGACCGGATGAGCCGGAGCCTCCTCCGGATAATGATCGTTCGATCCCATGCTGAAGGTGCGACCGGGAATCCACACCATGCCGTCGGGCGTTGTCGATGGTCCATGTTCGGTTTCGAAAGCCAAAGTCATCGCGACCTCCAAGGTTGGCAGCAAGTTTGACGATTCAATGCGTAAACAGGAAGTACGCAACGGTAAAACCACATCTGCGTTCAACGTAAACTGCGGCGTAAACGAGCGATATATGGCGCCGGCAAGATATATCGCCAGCGCCGGCTGATGCTTCTGGTTTACTGGGTCAGCGGCTGCGGTGTCAGATCGCCCTGCAGGGTGGTGTCGGCGCCAGCCGGCTTTTTCCGGTTGATCATCGGTTGCTCGAGGATCGTCGCTGGCGCTGCCACCGCCGTTGCGGCGACGGTGCCGATATTGGTGACCGTGCCGCCGACCACGGCCGTGATCCCCTGTCCGAGCGATACGTTGGAATCCGTCAGCGTCTGGCCGGTCATCAGCCTCTGTCCGATCAGTTGCACGATCTCGGGACTTTCGGCGAATTTGCCGTGGTTCAGGCTATCGTCACTTTTCACCTTCGTCAGGTCGATCGCGGTAATTCCTGCCTGCTCGAGACGGGAACGGTAGGGTTCGGCAGCCGGATTGATGGCACCGAGCCGCGACACCCGCCCGGTGATGAAACTGGAGGCGGCGAGCGCACGGTCGTCCTGGGATACGAAGATCGTGAATTTCGGCCGCGGAGTTCCCATTTCGGCGAATTGCTTGGCGAACACCTGGATGTCGATATCGGGCGAGGCAAGGATGACATTGTGGATTTTGGAATTCACGTGGCCGTCGCGAATGCCCATCTGCCGAAGCGATTCCATCGCCAGCCAGGTGCCCATGGAATGCGCAAGGATCGTAATGTCCTTGACCGACGGATCCTCGGCCAGCGTGCGCAGCGCCTGCTCCAGCGCCGTGCGGGAGTAGTTCGTGCTTTCCTTGTCGTACTCATAGGCAGTCAGCTGCGCGCGCGAGGGCCACGTAAAGAGGATCGGCGTCGCATGCATGTCGCTGTCGTGAACGATCTGGGCAAGCCGGAAGACGGAATCCTCGTACTTGTTGTTGAAGCCGTGGATAAAGACGAGGGCATGCCCGCCCTGGATATGTTGCCCGAACCAGGCGCGACCTTCCGGAACAGAGTTGATCTCCTTCACGCGCGTCACGGCAAAGTCCGTGGCCGGGTTGGGCGGAAGCCGTTGCGGCCATTGTACGGTGCCGGGTTCGCGTTTGGGCGGGATGGAGACCGCGATGGCGGTGAGATAGGGTTTGGGGCTGCGTTCACCGTTGAAGAGCGTTGCCGGATCGCCGGACGGCTGTCTGGTCGTTGCAACCAGCATATCGACCTCAGTCGTCACCCGTGTGTTCGCGTTCACTGCAATAGGCGTCATAACGCCGCTTGGGTGGCCACAACCCGACAGAATGAGCAGGGCTGCGAGAAGACTCTTCCTTAGCATAGGCACTCCGTCAAACCATTCGGGAGCACACTACAAATCCTCTTCATCCGGGGAAGTACTTTACAGTAAAACCCGTGAATTTTACGCAACGACATGCTGTTCCGTTGCCGCCAAAGCACGATTTACAGGACGAACCCGCCAAATGGCGTGTTCGTCCTGTAAAATGTCCGGCATCCGCTGCCCTGCGGCGCGAAGCCGACGCTATCGCTCGATATGATAGCAGGCAGCCTTCTGGTCGGGGCGCACCTGTTCGATAGGCGGCATCTCCGTGCGACAGATGTCCGTCGCCTTCCAGCAGCGCGGCGAGAAGACGCAGCCCTTTGGCGGGTTGAGCGGCGAGGGAGGGTCGCCCTGAAGGCGGATGCGCTGACGGTTGCGGGCGCGTTTCGGATCGGGGATCGGTGCCGCCGAAAACAGCGCCTGCGTATAGGGGTGCGCCGGATTGTCGAACACGGTGGCGCAGTCGCCGGCTTCGACGACCTTGCCGAGATAGAGCACCAGCACATCATCCGAGATCAGCCGCACGACGGATAGATCGTGGCTGATGAAGATCAGTGTCAGGCCGAACTCCTTCCGGAGCTTGCGCAGCAGCGTGATGACCTGGCCCTGGATCGACACGTCGAGAGCCGAAACCGGCTCGTCGCAGATGATCAGCTTCGGCCGTGTCACCACTGCGCGGGCGATGCCGATGCGCTGCGCCTGGCCGCCCGAGAATTCGTGCGGATAGCGGTTTATCATCTCCGGCACCAGGCCGACGGCCGTCATGATCTCGCGCACGCGCTCCGTGCGCTGAGCCCTGGTGAGCTTCGGCTCGAAGACGGTCAGCGGTTCGGCGATGATGTCGCCGACGGTCATGCGCGGGTTGAGGGAGGCGATCGGATCCTGGAAGATGATCTGCATGTCGCGGCGTGCGGCGCGCATGTCCTCGTCCGACAGGTCGAGCAGATTGCGGCCCTGCCAGAGGATCCGGCCTTTCTGCGATTTCAGGAGGCGCAGGATCGACCGCCCGAGCGTCGACTTGCCGCAGCCGGATTCGCCGACTATCCCGAGCGTGCGGCCCTCGCTGAGATCGAAGCTGACATTGTTGACTGCCGTGAGCACCAGCGGCGGCTTGAAGAAGCTTTTCGAGGGCAGCTCGAACTGGGTCGTCAGGTTCTCGACTCTCAGAAGTGAACGCTCAGCCATGGTTCAGGACCTCCTCAAGCCGCGGGAAGGGATGGAAGCACGCCGCCGAATGCCGTTCTGCCACCATGGCAAGCCTTGGCGACGCATCGATGCAGTCGTTTTGGACCATTGGACAGCGCGGCGAGAAGCTGCAGCCCTTCGGCAGGTGCTGCAGATTCGGCGGCCGGCCGGGAATGACGGCCAGCCGGTCGACATCCTGATCTGGCCGCGGGATGGAGGCATGCAGGGCTGCCGTGTAGGGGTGCGCCGGATTGTCGAACAGCTCATCCACAGGCGCCTCCTCGACGATCCGTCCCGCATACATGACCGCGACACGGTCGGCGAGCCCAGCCACGACGCCGAGATCGTGGGTAATCATCACAAGGGCGGTGTTCATCTCGGCCGTCAGGTCGTTGAAGAGATCGAGAATCTGCGCCTGGATCGTCACGTCGAGCGCCGTCGTCGGCTCGTCGGCGATCAGGAGCTTCGGCTTGGTGAGCAGTGCCATTGCGATCACGATGCGCTGGCGCATGCCGCCCGAAAGCTCGTGCGGGTAGAGATTGAAGCGCCGCGTGGGATCGGGAATACCGACGCGCTTCAGCATCTCGAGCGCCTCGGCGGAAGCCGCCCGCGCAGTAAAGCCGCGGTGCACCTCCAGCTGTTCCGTCAACTGGCGCGAGATCTTCAGCGACGGATTGAGCGCGGTCATCGGGTCCTGGAACACCATTGCCATGTCCTTGCCGCGCACGTGGTCGAGTTCGCGTGACTTCAGGGCGAGCACGTCCCGGCCCTCCAGCAGTGCCTGGCCGCTGGTCTGGCCGTTCTTGGCCAGAAGACCCATGATGCCAAGGAAGGTCTGGCTCTTGCCCGAGCCGGATTCCCCGACGATCGCAATCCTCTCGCCACGCCTGACCGAGAGATTCATGTTGGAGACTGCCTTGACCTCGCCGTCCGGTGTCCGGAAGGTGATCGAATAGTCCCGGAGTTCGAGAAGGGTGTCGTTCTTTGTTTCGGGGTGCATCTCAGCGATCCTTCGGGTCGAATGCATCGCGCAGGCCGTCGCCGATGAACAGCAGGCTCATCAGCAGGGCAACGAGGAAACAGGCGGGAAAGATCAACAGCCAGGGCATGCTTTCCATTGCATCGGTGCCTTCGGCGATCAGCGTGCCGAGCGAAGTCAGCGGTTCCTGGACGCCGAATCCGAGGTAGGAGAGAAAGCTCTCGGTTGCGATGATCTCGGGGACGGTCAGCGCTGCAAAGATCACAACCGGGCCGATAAGGTTCGGGATGATGTGCTTGAGGATGATCTTGAACGGCCTCTGACCGGACGCGCGAGCCGCTTCGATGAATTCCCTCTGCTTGATCGACAGCGTCTGTCCACGCACGATTCGCGCCATTGTCAGCCACTCCAGTGCGCCGATCGCTGCAAACAGCAGATAGACGTTGCGGCCGAAGACCACCATCAGGAGAATGACGAAGAGGATGTAGGGGAGCGCGTACATGATGTCGACGAAGCGCATCATGATGGCGTCGAGCCTGCCGCCGATATAGCCGGAGATCGCCCCGTAGAGCACGCCGATGACGACGGAGACGAGTGTCGCCGTCGCGGCGACTGCCAGTGACACCCTGGTCCCGTAGAGAACGCGGGCAAGCAGGTCGCGGCCGTTCGGATCGGTCCCGAAATAGTGGCCGCTCGCGAAATCCGGCGCCATCCGGAAGGCCTCCCAATCCGGCTCCTCGTAGTCGAATGGGATCAGATAGGGGCCGATGAAGGCGACAAGGATGAGAAGCGCCAGCACCACGATGGCAACAACCGCTGCCTTGTTGCGCGAGAGACGGCGCAGCGCGTCGCCGGTCAGCGAACGGCTCTTTTGGGAGAGGCCCTCGGCCTCGAGAAGCTCGGCCGCGAGCAGTTCGCGCTTTGCAGGATTGAGGATCATCGGCTTCTCACTTTCGGGTCGAGCCACGCATAGGCGATGTCGACAATGAGGTTCAGAACGACGATCAGCACCATGTAGAAGATGACCGTCCCCAGAACCATGCCGTAGTCGCGGTTGAGCGCCGCGTTGATGAAATAGCGACCGATGCCGGGCAGTCCGAAGATGCTTTCAACAACCAGAGAGCCGGTGAGCAGGTAGCTTGCCGCCGGCCCGAGATATGAGACGACGGGCATGATGGCGGGCTTCAGGGCGTGACGCATCACGGTGAGCCGCGGACCGATGCCCTTGGCTTTCGCGGTTCGGATATAGTTCTGGTTCATCACCTCGATCATCGATCCGCGGGTCATGCGCGAGATCCGGCCGGCATGCGGCAAGGCGAGCACCAGCACCGGCAGGATCAGGTATCGGATCGAGCCGTTACCCCAGCCGCCTACGGGAAGCCAGCCGAGACGGATACCGAAGACCAGCTGCAGGATAGGCGCAATCAGGAAGTTCGGAAGAACCAGCCCGATGAGGATAAGCAGGCCAAGCAGGTAATCGGGCGCCTTGTTTTGATAAAGCGCCCCAAGACAGCCGACCGTCACGCCGATGACGATAGCCAGTACGAACGCCGCCCCGCCGATCGTGAATGTATAGGGCAGGCCGAGCATGAGCTGCTGGGTAACGCTGAAATCCTGGTTCGCGAAAGAAGGACCGAGATCTCCCTTCAGCACATCGAACATATAGATCAGGTATTGCTCGATCAGCGGCTTGTCGAGGTTGTAGTGGGCCGCGAGGTTCTTGAGGATCACCGGCGGCAATGGCCGTTCGCCATCGAATGGGCCGCCGGGTGCAAGGCGCAAGACAAAAAAGCTGAGCGTCACGGCGATCCACAGGACGGGAATCGTCGAGAGCAGACGACGGAGTGCGTATTTGATCATGATCGTGGACCGGCCCTTCCCCGGGTGAGGAAGGGCCGATATCCCTATTCTTTGACAGACAGCCAGCGCGTGCGATGGATGTCCTGAATATTGTCTTCGAAGCCCTGGACCTTCGGCGATACCACGTTCTTGGAGACGTAGTAGTAGAGCGGGATGGCCGCGCTGTCGTCGAGCGCCAGCTGTTCGGCCTGCTTGAAGATCTCGGCACGCTTCTTCAGGTCCGTCTGGGCGTTCGCTTCCTTGACGAGCTTGTCATAGTCCGCGTTGCTCCAGCGGCCGTAGTTCATCGACACATCGGAGACCAGGAGGCCCAGGAAGTTGTCCGGGTCGTTGTAGTCGGCGATCCAGCCGGCACGGCCGATTTCGACCTGGCCGCGCTGCATCTCGTCGTAGTGCACCTTGGTTTCGGTGTTGTAGAGCTCGACCTGGACACCGAGCGGCTTCCACATCGATGCGATCGCGACGGCAACTCGCTTGTGGTTGTCGTTGGTGTTGTAGCGAAGCTGTGCCTTCAGCGGGTGATCTGGACCGAAGCCGGCCTCCGCCAGCAGCTTTTTCGCCTCGGCGAGCCTCTCCTTGTACGGCATATCCTTCCAGCTGACATAGGCGGGCTCGCCGTAGTTGGCGGTGCCCGGCGGAACCCAGGAATAGGCCGGCAGTTCACCGGTACCGAGAATCTTCGGGCCGATCACTTCGCGGTTCACGGCCATGGAAAGCGCCTGGCGCACGCGCTTGTCGCTGAACGGCGGCTTCTGGGCGTTCAACACGTAGTAATAGCTGGCAAGGAACGGCGCGACATGCGCCTGCCCCGGCAGGTTCGTCTTCATCCATTCGTACTGGTCGGTCGGGAAGTCCGTCATGATGTCGAACTCGCCGGCTCGGTAGCGCTTCAGCGCCGCTTCCTGGTCTTCCAGCGTGAAGAACTTGACGCCGTCGATCTTCAGGTCCTTGACGCCGTAGTAGGTGTCGTTCTTGACGGTGGTCACGGATGCGCCCGGGATCCATTCGGTCGGCTTGTAGGGGCCATTGGTGACGATGTTGCCGATCTTGACCCAGTCTTCGCCCTTGGCCTCGACCACATGCTTCGGTAGCGGATAGGCGGTGTAATGCATCAGTGAATTGATGAAATAGGGGGTCGGGTTTTCAAGCGTGATCTCGAGCGTCTTGTCGTCGATCGCCTTGACGCCGAGCTGGCTGAAATCGGTAATCTCGCCCTTGTTGATCTTTTCCGCGTTCTTGATGGTGAACTGCAGGTAGGCGTATTCGGCGGCGTTCTTCGGGTCGAGGAGGCGCTGGAAGGAGAAGACGAAGTCTTCTGCCGTAACAGGCTGGCCGTCAGACCACTTGATGCCGTCGCGAAGCTTGAAGGTGTAGACCTTGCCGTCGGGAGAAACCGTCCAGCTTTCGGCTTGCGCGGGGATGGGATCGTCCTTCGGATCTTCCGTTACGAGGCCTTCGAATATGTCGCCCGCGATCCGGTTCTCATAGTCGCTGGAGAGCTTCTGGGGATCGAGGGACTGGGGGTCGCCGCCATTGTGGATATTCAGCGTGGCCGCATGGGCCGACACCGCCAGCAGTGAGCCAAACACTGCGGAGGCTAGAAATTTTTTCGTAAGGAAGTTCATGATGGGGGCCACCTTTCTAGGCTTTTCGCCTTTTTTAGTCGTTTTGTTCCCGTGTTTGACCTGTTACGTCCAGGTCAAAGCGCAAGTTAACGCAAAGAAAAGCCGTTGCAAGCCCCTTCCATGTCGCGATTTGACACTGGCCTGTCGGCCGCTAGATATTGGCGCTGAACGAGGGAAAGCGACATGAGCAAGCAAGACCTGCCTTGGGAAGGTGGATGCCGGTGCGGTCAGGTGCGGCTGAAGATCACCGCCAAACCGTTGCTGACGATGGCGTGCCACTGCACCGGCTGCCAGAAAATGTCGTCCAGCGCCTATTCGCTGAGCGCCGCCATTCCCGCAGAAGGCTTCGAGGTGACGCACGGCGAGCCTGTCGTCGGCGGCCTGCACGGCGGCGCGCGCCACTATTTCTGCCCCTACTGCATGACCTGGATGTTCACCCGCCCGGAAGGCATGGACTGGTTCGTCAACCTGCGGCCGACGATGCTGGACGACCCGCGCTGGTTCACGCCCTTCATCGAGACCTGGACGAATGAAAAGCTGCCCTTCGCGCAAACCGGTGCCGTCTACAGCTACGAGGCGCTGCCGGAGATGGACGCCTACGAGGGCCTGGTGAAAGAATACATGGCGCGGGCTTCGGCTTAAAAACCCCGAAACAGGAAATCCAGGGCGGCGGTGATCTCGTCGCTGCGCGGGGAAAGGTCGGCAACCGCATCGCCGATTTCTCGGGTCTGGACGGCTGCCATGCGCTGGGTTGCCAGCGCATAGAGCCTCCCGTTGATCAGGAAGCGCGGATTGAGTTGCAGGATCGACCACGACATATCTTCTGCGGCATAGAGCGGCGCCATCATGCGCGACGGCAGATCACGAAGCAGATCCGCCTGGACGTCTAACGCCAGAGTGTCTCCGGACTTCAATCGGTAGACCTGGAATCGGCCCATCAAAATTGCCGATATTTGGCAAACGGCAGGCCGTTCTTCTCGACATACTCGTTTTCCTGCCGGATCGCTTCGACGTTTTCCAGACGCCACAAGCGTTCGCGCTCGCTCCTGATGGCGCGTTCGATGCCATCTTCGGCGGCCCGCGAGATGTTGATGTTCAGTTCGCGCGCCTGTGCCATGAGTCCGCTGTCGAGCGACAGGTTGGCGGCCTTGCGGGGGGCATGCGACATGGTCGATCTCCTGATATGCGCAAATCATATGCGCATATCAGGAGAAAGAAAACGGCTACTCGTCGCTCATCTTCAATGCTGCGATAAAGGCTTCCTGCGGTATCTCCACCTTGCCGAACTGGCGCATGCGCTTCTTGCCGGCCTTCTGCTTGTCGAGCAGCTTGCGTTTGCGGCTGGCGTCGCCGCCGTAGCACTTTGCGGTCACGTCCTTGCGCATCGCAGAGATCGTTTCGCGGGCAATCACGTTGCCGCCGATCGCCGCCTGGATCGGGATCTTGAACATATGCCGCGGGATCAGGTCCTTCAGCTTCTCGCACATGTCGCGGCCGCGCTTTTCGGCAGCCGTGCGGTGCACCAGCATCGACAGCGCATCGACCGGCTCGCCGTTGACCATGATCGACATCTTGACGAGGTTGCCCTCGCGATAGGTGTCGAGATGATAGTCGAACGAGGCATAGCCCTTCGAGATCGACTTCAGGCGGTCGTAGAAGTCGAACACCACTTCGTTGAGCGGCAATTCGTAGGTCAGCATCGCACGCTTGCCGACATAGGTGAGTTCCGTCTGGATGCCGCGGCGGTCCTGGCAGAGCTTGAGGATGCCGCCGAGATAATCGTCCGGCGTCAGGATCGTCGCCTTGATCCACGGTTCATGAATTTCCGAGATCCTCACCACGTCAGGCATGTCGGCCGGATTGTGCAGCTCGCGCTCGCTGCCGTCGGTCATGTGCAGCTTGTAGACGACCGAAGGGGCGGTCGCGATCAGGTCGAGGTCGAATTCGCGCTCCAGGCGTTCCTGGATGATTTCAAGATGCAGCAGGCCGAGGAAGCCGCAGCGGAAGCCGAAGCCCAGAGCGGCGGACGATTCCATTTCGAAGGAGAACGACGCGTCGTTGAGGCGCAGCTTGCCCATTGCGGCGCGCAGGTCCTCGAAATCGGCAGCATCGACGGGGAAGAGGCCGCAGAACACCACCGGCTGGGCCGGCTTGAAGCCCGGCAGCGCCTGCGCCGTCGGCTTCTTGTCATCGGTGATCGTGTCGCCGACGCGGGTGTCGGCCACTTCCTTGATCGAGCCGGTGAAAAAGCCGATCTCGCCCGGGCCGAGGCTGTCCACGGCCAGCATCTTCGGCGTCAGCACGCCGACGCGCTCAACCTGATACTTCGCGTCCGTGCCCATCATGCGGATGGTCTGGCCCTTGCTCAGCACGCCATCGATGACGCGCACGAGAACCATGACACCGAGATAGGTGTCGTACCAGCTGTCGACCAGCAGCGCCTTCAGGGGCGCGGTTTCGCCGCCGGGGCTTTTCGGCGCCGGCAACTGATGGACGATCGCTTCGAGGACATCGGGAATGCCGAGGCCGGTCTTTGCCGAGATCAGCACCGCCTGCGAAGCGTCGATGCCGATGACTTCCTCGATCTGTTCGCGGATGCGGTCTGGCTCCGCCGCCGGCAGGTCGATCTTGTTGAGAACGGTGACGATCTCGTGGTTGTTGTCGATCGCCTGATAGACGTTGGCAAGCGTCTGCGCTTCCACGCCCTGTGAAGCGTCGACGACCAGAAGAGAGCCCTCGCAGGCCGACAGGGAACGCGAGACTTCATAGGCGAAGTCGACGTGGCCGGGCGTGTCGATCAGGTTGAGGATGTAGGTCTCGCCGTTGTTGGCCTTGTAGTGCAGGCGAACGGTCTGCGCCTTGATGGTGATGCCGCGCTCGCGCTCGATATCCATCGAATCCAGCACCTGCTCCGACATGTCGCGCTCGGCAAGGCCGCCGGTCGATTGAATCAGACGGTCGGCCAGCGTCGACTTGCCGTGGTCGATATGGGCCACGATCGAGAAGTTGCGGATATGGTCAAGGGCGGTGCGGTTCGGATTGGTGCTCATGCGCGCCATATAGCAGCGCATCCCCCTGCCGCAAAGCGGAAAAGCAGGGTTTTGTTTACGATAGGTCGCAGGTCGGGCCCCGCAGGAATTGTACTTGATTCCATCATCGGACTATGTATTTCTATTATAGTGGAATAATGGAACGAATGATGGAACAGGAACTCGAAAAGGCGATCGGCACCCGCATTCGCAAACTCCGGATCGAAAAGAGCCTGACGCTGGACGACCTCGCCGGCGCCTCGGGTGTTAGCCGGGCAATGATCTCGCGGATCGAGCGCGGCGAGGCGAGCCCGACCGCCTCTCTGCTGGCGAGGGTCTGTGCGGCCCTGGGCCTGTCCCTCTCGGCTTTCTTTGCCGAAGAGGGCGCAGCCTCGCCGCTCTCCCGACGCCAGGAGCAGCAGGTGTGGCGCGACCCCGAAACCGGCTACCTCAGGCGCTCCGTCTCTCCCCCCGGCACCGCCTCGGATGTCGATATCGTCGATGTCGAATTTCCGGCAGGCGCCCGCGTCAGCTTTCCGCCGCACGCCGCAAGCAGCGGCATGAACCAGCATATCTGGCTCTTCGACGGCGAACTGGAGATGACCACGGGCAAGACCGTCCACCGCCTGCTTCCCGGAGATTGCCTTTTCATGCCGGTGGCAGAGGGCCACGTCTTCCACAATCCCGGCAACAAACCGGCCCGCTATTGCGTCGTCCTCGACCGTCGCGGGCGCTAATTTCGCTTCAGGAGAACCCCATGACCACAATCCGCCTTCTCGGCCCGGCAGAAGCCAGCGCGGCCGTTCCCGATCTGTGCGACGTGCTTGCCGACTGCGTCGACGGCGGCGCGTCCGTCGGCTTCATGCAACCCTATGGCCCGGAGGATGCCCGGACCTACTGGCAGGGTGTCGTCGATGCCGTCGATGCCGGCGCGACGCTGCTTCTCGTTGCCGAGGTGGGAGGAAAGATCGTCGGCACCGTGCAGATCGGTGCCGCGCAGATGCCGAACCAGCCGCATCGCGCCGACCTGAAGAAGCTGCTGGTCCATCGTTCCGCCCGCGGCCGGGGCCTGGCGCGTCTGTTGATGGATGCAGCCGAACGCGAGGCCGCCAGCCGTGGCAAGAGCATCCTCGTGCTCGACACCGCGACCGGCAGCGATGCCGAAGCGATCTATCCGCGTCTGGGTTGGGAACGCGTCGGCGTCATTCCGGACTATGCGCTCTGGCCGGAAGGCGGCTTCTGCGCCTCCACCTTCTTCTACAAACGTATTGCCTGAGCGGCATCAGGCCGGTTTGCGTTGCGGGTCGTCCAGCGCCGGATTGTAGAAGAGCGACAGCGTCAGGCTCTTGGCGATCCGCTCGGCGGTTGCCACGAACCAGGCCTTCGCCTCGGCATTCGGCGCGATATCGTCGAGCGTTTCAGAAAATAGCGCCAGCCATTGCGGGAAGAGCGACGGCGTCAGGTCGGCGACGCCGGTATGCGCCTGCACCGGCTTGCCGCCATAGGCGCCGCTGCGAAAGGCGACGGCCGACCAGAAGCTCTTCATCTTCGCCATGTGCTCCGGCCAGCGTCCCGACAGCCTGGCGTCGAACACCGGGCCGAGGGCAGGGTGCTTCAGCACCCGGCCGTAAAAGGTCTCGACCAGCCTGTCGATGAACGCGTCATCGACACCCATCGCCTTCATCTCCGCTTCGGCGCGTTCGCGAATGGCAGCCACATGCGCCGCCCGGCCCTGTATTTCGGTGTTCATCGTCCACTCCGGCATGCCGCGTGTCGCGGCCGCCTCTCATATAGGCAGCCGATGCCGCCGGGTGAAGACCAAAGCGTCGCCGCAGGCAACCACGGAATGCGTCATCGCGTCGCCCTCTGGGCGCCAGGGAAATGAGATGGGGATGTGCGCGCAACAGCGTCCTTGACTTAGGCATGGCCATTGCCGGGATTCCCCATGCGCCCGGCCGCGACCCCTCCCTCACTCCTGTGCTTGTCACCCAGCCACGGCGCGTCGGCGCCATGAATGACTCGTCCTTTTGTCGTCGGAGGAAGAGTTTTCCGCGCGCCCAAGGACTTGGGCGCACTGGATTCCTGTGACGAGCACAGGAATGAGGTTGGCATGGGCGAAGGAACGACGTGGAAAGCACAGAAACAAGGAGGACGATTCTGCACTATCGGCTGAGCATAATCAATCGCTTAGCCGAAATATCGCGCCAGATCATCCCCGCTCCCCGAACCCGTTCCACAATCTCCGCGTCCCG
>NZ_LMCW01000037.1 GCF_001424945.1 Rhizobium sp. Root1203 | reverse complement strand
AATCCTTTCTGCTCGCTTTAAATCGCATCCGCTTCAATCGGATGCGCTTTAAATACGCCACCAAAATTGTGGTGTCAACACCATTGCGATTTAATCGGATGCGATTTGTCGACGATTCATTTACTTCCGCCCAATCTCGGGCGAATACTCGCAGGCAAGGCATCACTATTTCGGGAACCGGCAGAATGGATCGCATCGACGCAATGAGAGTCTTCATCGCAGCAATCGACGAGGGTAGCCTCGCCGGCGCGGCCCGCAGGTTGAAGCGATCGCCGACAGCTGTCAGCCGGGCATTGAACTTTTTGGAGACGCATGTTGGCGTCGAGCTGCTGCATCGCACGACCCGCACGCTGAAGCTGAGCGAAGCCGGCCAACGCTATGCTGCGGCCTGCCGCCGCATGCTTGTCGACCTTGAGGAGGCCGACATGCTCGCCGGCGGCGAGCGTGCGGCGCCACGTGGAATGCTGACCATTTCCGCGCCGCCAATCCTTGGAGAAGAGGTGCTGCGCCCCATCCTTGACGACTTCCTCGAGCTCCACCCGGCCGTTTCGGTCAGGTTTCTCATGTTGGACCGGTTCGTCAACCTCGTGGACGAGGGCGTCGACCTGGCCCTGCGCATCGGTCATCTGTCGGATTCATCGCATGTCTCCACCCGTCTCGGTGGCGACGTCAGGCGCATCGTCGTCGCCTCGCCTCGCTACCTGGCCAGAAATCCACGCGTAGAGGAACCGGCCGACCTGACGAAGCATCAGATCGTGGCCTTCAGCAATTTCGGCCTCGACTCCTGGAGCTTCACGCCGGCGCAGGGCTCGTCAATCCCCCGCACGGTCCACTTCACGCCGCGGTGTATCGTCAACAGCGTTCGCGCTGCCGCCGCTTCGGCTGCGGCCGGCAGCGGTTTGACAAGGCTCTACTCCTACCACGTCGCTGACTATGTGAGAGACGGACGGCTGAAGATCGTGCTCGCGGATGCCGAGCACCCGCCCCTGCCGGCGCATCTGCTCGCACCGCATGGCCGCATGTCGGTGCCGAAAGTCCGCGCTTTTGTCGACTTCGCCGCTCCGCGACTGCGCTCGGAATTCGCGCGCCTCGCAGCAGAAGCAGGCGTGCTGACGTGATTGTGCCGAAATTCGGATGATTGTTCTCCAAACCGTGACAATTCTCTCGAGGATCGGAATGATCTAGATCAATTGCACCAACGCCGAGGGCGTAGGGCGGTCGCTCACTTCGAGGCCGCTGCACTTGAAAGGATCTCATCATGACTACCGAACAGAAGGTCGCCATCGTCACAGGCGCATCGCAAGGCATCGGGGCAGCATTGGTTCGCGGATACCGCGACCGGAATTATCGCGTCGTCGCCACCTCGCGTTCCATCGAGGCCGGCTCCGACGCGGGTGTCCTTGCGGTGCCCGGCGACATCAGCAAGCCGGAGACTGCCGAGCGCGTTGTGCGCGAAGCGCTGGAGCGCTTCGGCCGTATCGACACGCTGGTCAACAATGCCGGCGTCTTCGTGGCAAAACCGTTCAACGAATTCACGCAGGAAGACTACGATCACAACATGGGTGTGAATGTCGCAGGCTTCTTCTATATAACGCAACGGGCGTCCGCCGAGATGCTGAAGCAGGGCTCGGGCCACATCGTCAGCATCACAACGAGCCTGGTCAATCAGCCGATCGCCGGCGTGCCCGCTGCCCTCGCCTCGCTTACCAAAGGTGGTCTGAACGCCGTCACCCAGGAACTCGCGATTGAGTTTGCAAAGACTGGTGTTCGCGTCAACGCCGTCTCGCCGGGGATTATCAAAACGCCGATGCATCTGCCGGAAACGCATGAGGCGCTTTCGACCCTGCATCCTATGGGAAGAATGGGCGAGATTCGCGATGTCGTCGATGCCGTCCTCTATCTCGAGGGGGCGAGCTTCGTCACCGGAGAGATCCTCCACGTCGACGGCGGCCAGAACGCAGGCCGCTGGTAGGTTTCGACGATGCCGGTCCTGACCATGGTCCGGACCGGCGCCACGATGGGCACCGGCGAGCCCGATGCTCACTACCGCACGATCCTGCAATTCGAACTCTCGAAAGGAGAGTACAATGCCAATCGTTACCGTTCAGGTTACCCGTGAAGGGACCACGCCCGATCGCAAATCGGTGTCCGCCGAGGAAAAGGCGGCAATCATCCAGGGCGTCAGCCAGGTCCTGCTCGACGTCCTCAACAAGCCGCTTGAATCCACCTATGTCGTCATAGAGGAAGTCGATCTTGACAATTGGGGCTGGGGCGGTCTTCCGACCACACAATATCGCAAACAGCGCGCCGCAGCTTCACGTTCCTGAAATTGCGCCGCCGTCCGCAATAGGCGGCGGCACCACGTGCGGTTTTCCTTGGCTCCCCAGTCTTGCAGCGCGTCCGGCCGGCATCGTGATGCAGCCGATGCGATGATGCCATAGATTTATCCCGCCGGTGACCAATCTTACGGGTGTCGCATGTGTACGGATCAGAGACACAGGAGAAGAACATGGACGCTTCATCAGAACATAAGGGAGGGCAGCATGGTCGACATGAAACTTGAGGTCGTCGTCATTCCGGTATCGGATGTCGATCGCGCCAAGCATTTCTATAGCAACCTGGGCTGGAGGCTCGACGCTGATTTCGCCGCTGGTGAGACGTTCCGGGTCCTGCAGTTTACTCCGCCAGGGTCGCCCTGTTCGATCATTTTCGGCAAAGGGGTCACCGCGGCTGCGCCGGGCTCTGCACAGGGTCTTCACCTGATCGTATCCAACATCGAGGCGGCACACGCGGCACTGGTCGATCGCGGCATAGATGTCAGCGACCCGTTCCACGATGCGGGCGGTGTATTCCACCGCGCTGGCGAGGAGGGGCGCGGCGGCTACAGCGCACGGCGAGCATGAAAAACTGACGGGTGAGCACGACGAGGGTTGGCCGGATTGGTATGCGGAATACATTGTCTGCGAACAGGCCGGCAGGCCGCTCCCGTCCTGATACGGCGAGGTCGTGGTGCAATGGCATTTGTCATCGCCAAACCGAATCTGCACCGGAGGTCTGTCGCTTGCGCTGCGGCAGGCCCAGCTAGGAGGAAGAGCAATGAGTTCAAAAATCCTGATGGTTTTGACGTCACATGATAGGCTTGGCAACACGGGAAGGAAGACCGGCTTTTGGCTGGAGGAGTTTGCAGCCCCTTATTATGTATTCAAGGACGCCGGCGCCGAGATTACCGTTGCTTCGCCCAAGGGCGGCCAGCCCCCCATCGATCCAAAGAGCGATGAGCCGGAAAACCAGACGCCGGCAATGACCCGCTTCAAATCGGACAAGGCGGCCCAGCATGTCCTGGCCAGCACCGTGAAGCTTTCGGATATAAATGCCGCGGATTTCGACACCGTCTTCTATTCCGGAGGCCATGGGCCGATGTGGGACCTGGCAGAAGACAAGAAGTCCATCTCTCTCATCGAGGATTTCTACAATTCCGGCAAGCCCGTTGCGGCCGTTTGCCATGCCCCCGGCGTGCTGCATCATGCCAAGTACCGGGGCGCTCCTCTGGTCAAGGGAAAGCGAGTGACCGGGTTTGCAAATTCCGAGGAAGAGGCCGTTCACCTGACGGCGGTGGTTCCCTTTCTCGTGGAGGACGAATTGAAGCGTCTCGGCGGCCAATATGAGAAAGTGGCTGACTGGCAAAGCTTCGCCGTCACGGATGGCCGCCTGATCACCGGACAGAACCCGGCGTCGTCGACTGCCGCGGCACAGGCACTCTTGATGCAGCTTTAGAACGAACGCCGCAGTCTTGGAGCGACGGGGTGACAGATCTGAAACCCCGTCGTCGAGCCATCAGTCCTTACACGGTAGCGGGTATTGGCACCAAGCTGCGAAGATCGTGAGCACGAAGACACCCCGACCAACAGCACCCTGGCTCCGTTTGCCTCACATGACGCCAAAGCGTTCGAAGGCATCCACGGTGCTCATCCCGGCTTCGATCGCAAGGCGAACCTTGTTTTCTGTCTCCGCTTTTTCAAGGCCAAGCCTGATTGCCTCGTGCTCTGCCTCCCGCGGAATGACGAGAACGCC
Organism: Rhizobium sp. Root1203; assembly: GCF_001424945.1. Lineage (GTDB taxonomy): Bacteria > Pseudomonadota > Alphaproteobacteria > Rhizobiales > Rhizobiaceae > Rhizobium. The sequence continues at coordinate 17,370 of NZ_LMCW01000037.1, read as the reverse complement.
ATCTCTATCGCCAAAGAGGATATCGCCCGGACGAATTCGAATGCCGCCGATTTCGATCGGAAGTCCATAGTCGACCACCTTTCCACGGGGACCCTGATCCTGCGCATAGGAGCCGTAGCAGAATGTCGGAAAGTTGAGTGCAAGGATACCGCTGCTGTCACGGCAGTAGCCGTCGCAGATTGCCCCCGCCGCTTTGAGATGCATCGCGCGGGTCGACATCAGCTCCCCCCACACCGCGTAACGCGGCGAAGAGCCGGAGCAGACATAGATCTCGTTTGGCTTGAGGCTGTCGAGTGCGTGGAACATCAACCCGAACGGCTTTGCGCCGATCTCTGAATGCCCACTGGCTCCCGGCGTTGCAAAGAAGTCGGCTTCCAGCACCGGCATCGCCCTGCCTATCGCCACCATGTCGTCGCGCATGGCCCGGATTTTTGGCGGCAGGAACTGGTGCTGCAGTCCCATCGTGTCCAGAATGTCACCAACAACTGCGGTAAACAGCCTGTTGCGCATGGCGGCGAAAAGCTCGGCATCGTCTTGAAACATAGTCATCGTATCGCTCGTTCCTTTGCTGCTGTTGCGGTCGAGATGCCGTGCATCACGCCGCGGATTTCCGCCAGCCCCTTCAGACGGCCGATGAGGGAGTAGCCGGGATTGATCCGCTCCTTGCCGATGTCATCGGCGAGCAGATGCCCGTGATCCGGACGAACAGGGATTTGCCAATCGGCTCTGCCTTCCTTCCGCCTACGCTCCTGCTCGTTGAGCAGGGCAAGAATAACCGCCGGTATGTCGCTCGAGCCGCCCAGATGATCTGCCTCGTGGAACGATCCATCGGTCTCCCGCTGGACATTGCGCAAATGGGCGAAGTGGATGCGCGGGCCAAACTCCCGAACCATATCCGGCAAGTCGTTTTCGGCGCGCGTTCCGTATGAGCCCGTGCAGAATGTGAGTCCGTTTGCGGGACTATCCGCGGCGGCCAGAATGCGTCTGGCATCGACAGCCGTGGAAACGATCCGGGGCAAACCGTAGAGCGGAAATGCCGGATCATCCGGGTGGATACACAGCCTCAGCCCGAACTCTTCGGCGACCGGCACGATTTCACCGAGGAAGCGTGCCAGATTGCGGTGAAGGTCGTCTGCGCTCACGCCGTCGTATTCAGCGAGGGCCTCCAGGAAGCCGGCGCGATCGAACTTGCGTTCGGACGCCGGCAGACCCGCAATCAGATTGCGTTCGATACGTTCGATTTTCGCATTGTCCAGGCTGGCAAAGCGCGCGCGTGCGGCTTCGATCTGAGCCGCCGAATAACTGTCCTCAACGCGAGGCCGTTTCAAAACGAAGAGATCGTAGGCGGCGAAATCTACCGCATCGAAACGAAGCGCGTATCCCCCGGTCGGCAAGGGGTGCAGGAGATCGGTGCGTGTCCAGTCGACGACCGGCATGAAGTTATAGCAGACAATTTCGATACCGCATCGCGCAAGCGCGCGCATCGTATCCTTATACCAGCCGATGTAGCGGGCGCTGTCGGACGATGCGAGCTTGATCGAATTGTGCACGGGAATGCTCTCGACGACGCTCCAGCGCAGGCCGGCAGCCTCGATCAAGGACTTATGCGCGAGGATCTTCTCCTCGGGCCATGGTGAGCCGTCATAGATCCCGTGGAGCGCGGAAACCACTCCCGTCGCTCCTGCTTGCCTGATGTGGCTGAGCGTCACCGGATCGTCCGGTCCGTACCAGCGAAAGCATTGCTCCATCATCTCCATCCCAAATCCTCCGTCTTATAAGGCAAGTCTTATTGTTGGACCAGATTGCCCAAGCTAACCGCGATGCCCGTGAAAATTCAAGGCTGAAATGGAAAATATCCGCACTTCATGCTGAAATGGCAATTTGGATGCCATAGTTTGCTCGACCCATTGACATAAAGACAATCTTGGACCAACAAATAGAGCCACAAGATCGGAGGAGAGCTTGGGACACAACGCGACGAACCATGACATGCCGACTGCGGAGTCCGCAGAAGTTGGCAAGACGTCTGCAGTCGACAGGCTGGTCGATCAGATCAGAAACCTGATTGCTGAACGCGGCCTTGGCATAGGTGACGCGTTGCCGACCGAGCGGGATCTCGGCGAACAGTTTCAGGCCGGCCGAAACACCGTGCGCGAAGCACTACAGGTCCTTCGGGCTTATGGCCTTGTTGAAACCCGCCCCAAGGTCGGCGCGGTCATAAGTGGCGGTCACGGCGAGGCGATCCGCCGATTGTTTGCCTTTCACAACGGAATTTCCCCCGATTCATTCCTTGATCTGCAGGGATTTCGAAGGATCGTGGAGATCGGCGTTGGCGATCACATTTTTCTCAATGCCAGCGATGCCGACCTTGATCGGCTGGAAGCTACCAACGGTCGGATCCGGACAGCCCAGACGGTCGAGGAAGCCGCACGATACGACTACGAGTTTCATGAAGCCATTGTCGAACTGTCGGGAAACAGAACCACGCTTGCCGCCTACCGCATGATGCGCACCGTCATCCAGGAGGTGATGCGGCTGGGCAAGGCGGAACGACCCGTGCAATCTGCCACCTACGAAGCGCACGCCGAGATCATCAACGCTCTGAGGGCGCGCGACCGGATCGCATACGCCTATCTTATGAGCCGCCATCTTGAATTTGGCCTCAAGTTCGTCGGGGCACCCTCTGTCGGTCAGGACGTTGCCGCCAAAACATAAGTTCCAACGAAGCAGCCGGATACCGGACCTTTTTGCCCGCTGGTCCGGCAAGCAGTACCCAGGGCCAAGAGGAGGAGAACCTTATGATCAATGCAAAACGCCGCCATATGCTTACGCTCGCTGCGCTTCTGGTAAGCGTCAGCTTTTCACCCAGCACCGTTTTTGCCGAAGGCAAGGCAATCGCCGGCATCGTATTTCAGCAAGACCAATATTTCCGCGGCATTCAGATCGGCATGAAGAAAGCTGCCGATGCAGCAGGTGACGAACTGCTGGCCAGCAACAGCGAAAGCAAGATCGAGAAAGAAGCACAGCTGATCGATACCTACATCGCTCGCGGCGTGAATTCGATCGTGGTCGCGCCGCTGTCGGCCGACGCCTCGGTCCCGGCCCTCAAGAAGGCACGTGATGCCGGCATCACGGTCGTTACTTATGGAACCTCGGTAAAGGGCGACATCGCTCAGGCGACAGTGACCAGCTCGGATCGGGACATCGGCATCGGCACCGGTCAGGCCGCCACCGAATTTCTCAAGAAACTCGGCAATGGCAAGAAGGTAAAGATCGGCACGCTCGCGTTTAAGGCGCTCCTGCCTGAACAGTCCAATGCCCGTGTCGAAGGTTTCCTTAGCGTCGTGTCGGATCAGGTCGACATCGTCACGCAGCAGGATGCCTGGCTGGCAGAAAAGGCACTGGCCGTGGCAAGCGACATGCTGACGGCCAATCCGGACATCCAGGTCATCTATTCCGCGAACGAAGGCGGTACGATTGGGGCCGTTCAGGCAGTCAAGAAGGCTGGCCTCGAAGGCAAGGTATTCGTGTTCGGCACCGACGGGTCCGAACAGCTCGCCAACATGCTCCTCGACAAGGACAACGTCCTACAGGCTACGACGGCCCAGCAGCCTCTGGAAGTGGGCAAACAGGCAATCGAAGTCGCCCAGAACCTTCTGGCAGGTAAGACCGTCGAGACAAAGATCAATGTTCCGGTGCTGCCTCTGACCCGTGCGAACACCGAAGGCGTGGCCGCGTTCAAGGAAGGCCTGAAGGCTCTGAAGTAAGGTCGGTGGGCAGGGCCATCGGCCCTGCCCACACGTTTGCCGCAGCAACCGGGACATACGGATGATACATATTGAGCCCCCCCGAACCGACGCCACCAACGGGCGCATCGAGTTCCAATCCGTGACGAAAAGGTATGGCCCGACAATCGCGTTGTCGGAGTTCACCCATTGCTTCGAGCCCGGCCGCGTTCATGCCCTGATGGGAAAGAACGGCTCCGGCAAGTCGACGCTGGTCAAACTTCTCGCCGGCGCAACCGACCCCACCTCGGGCACGATCAACGTCAACGGCAAGGATCGGCACTTCACCTCACCGCACGACGCCTTCGAGGCCGGCATTGTCACCGTGCACCAGGAACTGTCGCTGGTTCCCGAGCTGTCGGTGGGTGAGAACATTTTCCTCGGGCGCCTGCCTCACAAGCGGCGAGCCGGCTTCCGCATGGTCAACTGGAAAGGCCTCCATCAAAGAGCGGCCGAACTCCTGTCCGACATGGGACTTTCGATGGATTCCCGCCAGCCGGTTTCCGCCCTCAGCGTCGGACAGCAGCAGGTCGTCGAAATCGTCAAGGCAATGTCCTTCAACCCATCGATCCTTTTGCTCGACGAGCCGACATCCGCGCTGGCCTCCAAGGAAGTCAAGCTGCTCTTCGCGCTCATGGAACGACTGCGGGAACGCGGCGTCACGATGATCTACATCACGCATCGCATGAGCGAATTGTTCGACATCGCCGATACCTGCACCGTCATTCGCGATGGACACTATATCGGCGCCGTCGAAATGAAGGCGACGTCTCCTTCCGAAATCGTCGGCATGATGTTTGGCAGCGCCGCCCGAACCACGCGGCCGCCACGACAAGAAATCGCCAGGAGCGCTCCGTTGCTCGAAGTGCGCGGATTAAGCCGCCCAGGCCACTTCAACGACATCTCCTTCAACCTCTATCGCGGCGAAATTCTTGGCATAGCCGGGTTGCTCGGCTCGGGAAGAACCGAGTTGATGCGCGCGATCTACGGCGCCGACCGCGCCGACAGCGGCACTGTTCACTTTGACGGGCGCGAAATGACCGGTGCGTCTCCGCGCGAGATGCGCAAAGCAGGGCTCGGATATACCCCCGAAAACCGCAAGGAAGTCGGCCTCGTGCAGGCTTTACCGACAGCCGACAATCTGTGTATGGCAAGCCTTGGCCCCATCGCCCGCAAAGGGTTCGTCTCCCGTCGCCTGGAACGCCCGTATATAGATCGCCAGATAGCGGACCTGCATATCAAATGTGGCGATCCGGAATTGCCGGTTTCTTCGTTGTCGGGCGGTAACCAGCAAAAGGTGGTGATCGGCAAGTGGCTGAACACAAGCCCTTCTGTGATGTTCTTCGACGAGCCGAGCCGTGGCGTCGACGTCCAGGCAAAGCGGCAAATCTTCGACATCATCTGGCACAAGGCCGCCGAGGGACTTGCGAGCATTTTCGTCTCGACCGAGCTTGAGGAAGTCCTCGAAGTTGCGGACCGAATTCTGGTGATGCACCACGGCAGCGTCGTGGCTGAAGTCGACCCGACCCAGACCGATCTCACCCAGCTCTACAGCCTTTGCATGGAAGGTGCCCCCAAATGACACTCGTTACCCAGACCACCGAAGGCGGCGGACAGGGCATTGCGCTCCGTGTCCTCAAGACCTACCCCATGGAGATCATCCTTGCGGCGCTCGTGCTATTCCTCATCGTCATGGCGCCGGGATTTGCCACGACAGGCAACATTCTCAACGTGTTGCGAACGGTGGCCATGCTCGGAATCATTGCCTTCGGCATGACTGCCGTTATCATTTCGGGCGAGATCGATCTGTCCGTCGGTGCAGGCGCCGCCTTGGCGGGTTGTATCGTCGCCTGGTTCGCCGAGAATTTCGCAGATGCGATCGGGGGCTGGAACGCAGTCGTCCTCGGCTTTGTGGTCGCGCTGGTGGTGGGTTTCTCGCTTGGCTATCTGACCGGCCGGTTTCGCCAGTGGTTCAACGTGCCAACGTTCATAACGACGTTGGCTCTGTTTGCCGCGCTGCGGGGCGTCGCCAACCTCATTACCGGCGGCTTCCCGCTGTCGACCTTTCCCAGTGGCTTCGATTTCTTCGGCGGCGGCTATCTCTTGGGCATTCCCGTACCCGTCTACATCTTCGTGCTGACGTTCGGCGGCATGCATTTCCTGATGAAATATTCGAGCTTCGGTCGAGAGGTCTATGCTGTCGGCGGCAACATGGAAGCCGCGCGGCTTTCAGGCATCGACATCTGGAAGGTGAAGTCCCTGACGCTCGGGCTGACCGGCGCGCTCACCGCGATTTCGGGAACGCTCATCGCTTCCCAGATCGGTGCCGGCACCGGCACCACGGCGACCGGAATGGAACTCGACGTCATCGCTGCCGTCATCATCGGCGGCACGTCGCTCTTCGGTGGCAAGGGCCGCATCTGGGGCACGCTCATCGGCGTCCTGTTCCTTGGCTGCATCTCAAACGGCATGACCCTGATGAATGTCAGCGAGTACTGGCAGTACGTCGTGCGCGGCGGGATCATCCTCGGCGCCGTCCTTCTCAATCAAGTCCTCGAACGTGTGCGCTAGCAGGCAGGCTGGAGATGAATATGACTGAATTCTCGGGAAAAGTTGCACTGGTCACCGGCACCTCCGGCATCGGCCTTGCTACGGCGATCCGCCTTGCCGCACAGGGTGCCAAGGTGGTGGCTTGCGGCAACGACACCAACGCCAACAAGACGTTTGACCACCTCGCGACAGAACGTGGCCTCTCTATGGCTGCGAGGACTTGCGACGTATCCGTCGAAGCCGAGGTGGCAGAGGCGGTCCGTGACGTGGTCTCGCGGCACGGTGGGCTCGATATCGTCGTCAACGCGGCAGCGGTTCATCCTTTCGGCACGGTCCTCGACACCAGCTTCGAGACCTGGAACAGATGCCTCGCCGTCAATGTCGGCTCCATTTATCTCACAGGGCGTTTCGGCATCCCGGAAATGATCAAACGAGGCGCTGGTTCAATCGTCAACATTTCCTCGGTCCAGGGCCACAGCTGCCAGCAAAACGTTGCAGCCTATGTTGCAACGAAGGGTGCGATACACGCGCTGACACGAGCCATGGCGCTCGATCATGCCGGCTCCAAGGTACGGGTGAATTCCGTGAGCCCAGGCTCCGTGCGAACGCCTCTCCTGTCGCTTGCCGCCCGCACGTATGGCGGCGATGGCGTCAGTGAAGAAGAAGCCTTCTCCCGTTTCGGCGCCGCCCACCCAATTGGAAGGATAGGCGAACCGGAGGAAGTCGCCGAGCTTGTCGCCTATCTTGCGTCCGATCGCGCCGGCTTCATTACAGGATCGGATTTCCGCATCGACGGCGGTCTTACCGCCGGTATCGGCGTCAAGTAATCGAATAGGGAATAATACAATGAAGATCGGCCTTGGGCTCTACCGAGAGCAGCTTACGTCGGACAACTATCAGTTCGCTTTGCAGTCGGGCGCGACACACATCGTCGCCCACCTGACGAATTATTTCGCCGGCAAGGATCCGAAGATCGACAGCGGCGACAATGGTGGATGGGGAGATTGTTCGGCCGACCATCTGTGGACCTACGAGGAGCTGTCGGCTCTGGTTAAGGACGTTCGCGCGGCCGGCCTGGAGCTCGCCGCAATCGAGAATTTTTCGCCGCGCTTCTGGCATGATATTCTTCTCGACGGCCCGCAACGCGACGCCCAGATCGAGGCTTTGAAGCAGCTGATCCGCGACGCCGGGCGCGCGGGCATTTCCTGCATCGGATACAATTTCTCGCTTGCTGGCGTCTACGGCTGGACACGCGGACCCTACGCACGCGGCGGCGCTGTATCGGTCGGCTTCGGCGTCGAAAGTGCTCCCGGCACCGTTCCAGATCCCGACGCACCTATCCCCGATGGCATGATCTGGAACATGCGCTACCGTAAAGGCGTGGCTGGTGCCCAATCGGTATCGGCCAGCAACGACGAGATCTGGGATCGCCTCTCGCGCTTTCTGAAAGACGTGGTCCCGGTTGCCGAAGAAGCCGGAGTGATGCTCGGAGCGCATCCCGACGATCCACCGGCCGACGCGTTGCGGGGTACGGCGCGGCTCGTCAACCGGCCCGAGAAGTATGACCGTCTGATGTCGGTTATCGATTCTCCTTCAAATGGCCTCGAGCTATGCCTCGGCTCTCTCCAGGAGATGCCGGGCGGCGATATCTATGAACATGTCCGCCGTTTTGCCCGCTCGGGGCGCATCGGCTATGTCCACTTCCGCAATGTCAGGGGCAAGATGCCGCGCTATGTCGAAACCTTCGTCGACGAGGGCGATATCGATATGGCGGAGATCGTTCGCATCCTGCGGGACGAAAATTTTCAGGGCGTAATGATCCCCGACCACACGCCGGCGATGAGCTGTGCTGCCTCTTGGCATGCCGGCAAGGCATTTGCGCTCGGATACATGCGCGCGCTCGTGCAGAATGCCGACGCGCTCGGACCTTCGCGATCCTACCCTGTCGACGTTGCTGCGGAGTAGGATGCAGGATGGGCAGATCCGTTATCTGTGTCGCGCCGGTTGGCGACAAATGCGGCGAAGGAGCCGTCTGGTCGGCACCAGAAAGAGCGCTCTATTGGAGCGATATCAATCGTTTTCTCGTTCATCGCTATGATGAGGAAACCAGCTCGGTGCGATCCTGGATTTTCGACGAGCCGGTTGTCGCGGTATCGCTTACCGACGAGAGAGGACGGCTGCTCCTCGCTCTGGCGTCGAAGCTCATCTGGTGGTGGCCGGAGAGTGATCGACGAGAGGATCATGGATTCCGGCTGCCGGGATATCCTCGCGTCAGGTTGAACGACGGGCGCGCCGATCCGATGGGGAATTTCTGGGTCGGGTCGATGAAGAACAACGTTCTTGCGGATGGCGAACTCGGAGAGGCGGGCAAGGGCGATGGCATCCTTTACCGTATCGCGCCAGACGGCGCGGTTGCGGAATGGCGGCGGGATCTCGGGATATCCAATACGCTTTGTTGGAGTCCTGATCGCAGCACTTTCTATTTCGCGGACACGCTTGAAAACACGATCCATGCTTTCGACTACTCAACAACGAAAGCTTCGATCTCGAATGAGCGACCATTCTTTGCCGACTTCAACCGCGGCTCCCCGGACGGCTCGGCGATGGACAGCGAAGGCCATCTCTGGAACTGCCGATTTGGCGGCGGCTGCATAGCCCGCCTATCGCCAGAGGGTCATCTGGCCGAAATCATCGAAATGCCGGTGACCAACATCACGACCTGCACCTTCGGCGGCGCCGATCTGAAGACTCTCTATGTCACGACGGCGAGCATTCTCTCAAAGCCCGGCGAGCGGCTGGCCGGCAGCCTCTTTGCTCTTCACGTCGACGTACCCGGACTACCGGAAAACCGCTATGGGAAGGCGGTCTAGGTATGGCCGAAACAACAAGACGCGAGTTGGTCTGGGAACATGGACGCCTGTCCCTGCAGTCGCTGGGCGGCATGCTTGGACCGGTGCATTTCAAGCTGCCCGACGGAAGAGAGGTCAGCCCACTGCACGTCGCACCATGGGGGCAGGACCCGAACCGCGCGACGTTGCCAACCATCCTGCAGGAATTGCGCGGAGAATGGCCGTGCGTTCCTTTTGGCAGCGACGGGCTGCGCTCCCTTCCGGAAGGCTGGTCGGCCACAGGCGACAGTTTCGAAGGAGCGGAAGTGCCTCACGGCCACAGCTCGAATGTGCATTGGTCCTGGGGCACGTGCGACGACGGAGAAGCCAATCTCCATTGCATCTACCCGCAGCATCACCCGGTGCGGGAATTGCGACGGCGCATCGTGCCGGATCCACGTGCCGCGGCGATCGACATCACGCTGGAAATCCGGGTCGACAGGCCATGCAAGCTGCCCATTGGACTGCATCCCACCTTCCGGCTCTCCCCCGAGCCCGGATCGGTGGAGCTGGAGACCGGCGCCTACGACCATGTGCGAAGCTATCCGGGTGATGTGGAGCCGGGAGCCGCACTGTTTCAGTCCGATCGACGTTGGGGCACGCTTCAGGAAATACAAGCGCGCGATGGCGCCGACATCGACGCTGCACGGGTTCCCCTCGCCCAATCGACCGAGGAACTGCTGCAACTTGTCGGAAGTGATGGCACCTTCGCCCTGCACTATCGACACGAAGGTTTTCGTGCGCGGCTAAGGTGGCAGAAAGAGCATTTCCCCAGCCTGCTGCTTTGGTACAGCAATGGCGGCCGCCAGACATATCCATGGGACGGGAGGCACCTCGCCCTTGGCGTCGAACCGATCTGTTCGGCTTTCGACCTCGGTCCAGCGGTCTCGGCGGGTGTCAACCCAATTCAGACGGCAGGTTGCCCCACATCCATGCAATTCGATCCCAACGCGGTTTTCATCACGCACTACCGAATTTCGGCGGAGGCGACATCATAGGCAGCGACGCGGGTTACCGGCCACGGTGTTTGAAGCCGGCCGGAAAGCGGCTTCAAACACGGAAAAAATGGCCCGCCCGACGATCAGAATCGCTGCGGGGCAGCCGGCTTGTTTCCAACGATGGCGTCGATACGGGCCAACGCGTCAGGCGTCAGCTTGTCCTTGTGTGCGAGCGCGGCAAGATTGTCCTCAAGCTGGCTCATTCGCGATGCGCCGAGGATAACCGTCGACACGTTGCGGTTGGCGAGGCACCAGAGCAGCGCAAGATGCGTGATCGAGATGCCCAGTTCATCGGCAAAATCAGCCAATTCCGCCACTTTGGCAAGCTGAGCACGCCCGGCGTCGCTCGACCATTTCTCCTTCAGCCATTCGTAACCAGGAAGATTCATGCGGCTATCGTTGGGCGTTCCCTTGTTGTACTTGCCGGTGAGAACGCCGGACGCAAGTGGCGACCAAATCGTGGTTCCCAAACCCATCAGATCGTAGAGAGGCAGGTAGTCGCCTTCGACTTTCTGACGTTCGAAAAGGTTGTACTGCGGCTGCTCCATCGTCGGCGGCGTGATGCGTAAGTCACGGGCAACCGCATAGGCCTCGGTCAATTGCTGGGCTGACCATTCCGACGTGCCCCAGTAGAGGATCTTGCCCTGTGCCACGAGATCGTGCATGGCACGAACCGTCTCCTCGATCGGAGTGTCGATGTCGGGACGGTGGCAGAAATAGAGATCAAGATACTCGACCTGCAGGCGCTTGAGCGCAGCGTGCGCGGCGTCGGTAACGTGCTTGCGCGACAGGCCCCTCTGTGTGGGTTTTTGACCGCCCCAGAACACTTTGCTGGATACGATGAAGCTGTCTCGGCTCCAGCCGAGGGCCCTCAGGGCTTCGCCCATTACGACCTCGGATTTCCCGCTCTCATAGCCCTCGGCATTGTCGAAGAAGTTGATACCGTTGTCGTAGGCGTATGCCATCAGACTCACGGCATCGTTACCTTCGACCTGTCGCCCGAAGGTAACCCAGGATCCGAACGAAAACTCGCTGACCTTCAGGCCCGATTTTCCAAGACGACGATATTCCATGGCGCGTTTCCTAATCGACTAATGATACGTCAGCATAGGCTCATAGCTGCAGCAAACACAACCGTCTTCCCGCTTCGTGATCGAGCGCCGCTCGCCTGGCTGCGATTTGTATGAGCTGGCTAATCTTCGCTTCGCGAGGCGCTTTCGCGGGCGAATCGAGCGGCCTTTTGCGGGATCGGGATTGCCCACTCTGCCAGTCGCTGCACGACGACGTACAATCCTGGAATAAGCACGAGACCTATCGTCGTTGCCGCTGTCATGCCGCCGAGGATTGTCACCCCGAGCGCCTGGCGCGCATTGGCACCCGCACCTGCTGCCAGCACGAGCGGGATCATGCCAAGGATGAATGACACGGCGGTCATCATCACCGCGCGGAAGCGTTGGCCGGCAGCAGCGACCGCGGCATCAACAATCGAGAGGCCTTGCTCCTCCCGCTGCACGCGCGCGAATTCGACGATAAGGATCGCGTTCTTTGATGCGAGCCCGATCAGAAGGACAATACCGATCTGAGCGTAAAGCGAATTGTCCGTGCCCGATATAAAAAGGGCGAAAACCGCTCCGAAAGCCGCAAACACAAGGGACAGCATGATCGAAATCGGCAGCGTCCAGCTCTCGTACTGGGCAACGAGGAAAAGAAATGCAAACAACAGAGCCAGGCCGAAGATCATCGGAGCCTGCGCGGACGATTGCCGTTCCTGGAATGAAAGACCAGACCATTCGTAACCAAACCCTTCGGGCAGCGTCTGCGCTGCTACTCGTTCCAGTGCAATCATCGCTGTTCCGGAGCTGACACCGGGTTGCGCAAGGGCATTGATCGGTGCGGTCGGGAATAGATTGTAGCGCGATAGCGCAAACGGCCCGAGATCGGGTTTCAGCGTGACGACCGTGCGGAGCGGCACCATGGCGCCGCTGCGGTTTCTGACGTGGATGTTGTAAAGATCTTCCGGTACCGCGCGAAACGCACTGTCGGCTTGAAGATTGACCTGGAAGGACCGGCCCAGATAAGTAAAGTCGTTGACATAGCGGCCACCAAAATTGGCGCCCAATGCGGAATAGATTTGACCGACGCTCAAACCGAGCGTTTCCGCGCGGCTGCGGTTTATGTTCACGAATATTCTTGGAACATCCGCAGAAAAGGAACTCGAGGCAAACGCGATTTCAGGCGTTCTGCCCGCTGCGGCAACGAGCGCTCTTGCGACCTGGACGAGGTCGTCAGACGACTGACCCGCCTGGGCCTGCAAGCGGAAGTCGAGGCCGCCGACCTGCCCGACGCCAGGAATTGCCGGCGGGGCGAATACACCGATGTTGGCTTGCGGGATTGTCGCGAAGCGGGCGTTCAGCGACGCGAGCAATCCCGCTGTGGAGAGTGCAGGCGAACGCCTCTTCTCCCAGGGGTCGAGGGAAATGATCGCAAACCCGCCATTCGGAGCGTTCCCGCCCTGGAGGAGGCTCGAGCCGGCAATCGAGATGACGCCAGCCACGCCTTCGGTGTTTTTCAAGATATCTTCTACCTGTTGCATGGTCGCTTCTGTCCGGGAGAGCGCCGAGGCGTTCGGCAGCTGAACGTCAAGAAAGAGAAAGCCCTGGTCTTCATCCGGCAGGAACGATCCCGGAACTACGGCAAAGAGCAACACTGCTGCCGCCGCGACGGCGAAGACAATTCCGATCACAACGACGAAACGCCGAACAATCGCTTCCACGAGGTGGACGTATCCTCGCCGCGCCTTGTCGAGACCCGCCTCCACTCTTGCCAGAATCCCGCTAAGCTCCGTAGGCTTGGAGAGAAACGTTGCGCACAGAGCCGGGCTCAAGGTCAACGCTGTCAGGGAGGACAGGACGAGGGATGCGGAAACGGTGACGGCAAATTGCTGGTAGAGCTGCCCGTTGATACCAGGCAAAAAGGCCGTGGGGATGAACACGCCGAGCAAAACCATCGTCGTCGATACAATCGGCCCGGTCACCTGGACCATCGCCTCGCGACTGGCGCTCACCGAATCCAGGCCCTCGTCCTTCATCAGGCGTTGAACGTTTTCGACGACGAGAATGGCATCGTCGACCACAAGCCCGGTCGCCAGGATGAGCGCAAGGAGAGTGATGAGGTTTATGGAAAAACCGGCGACATAGAGCACTGCAAAGGTCGCAACGAGCGACACCGGCATCGCAAGTGACGGGATGAGCGTTGCGCGCCAGTCTCCGAGGAACAGAAAGGTGACCGCAACGACGATGCCGAAGGTCAGGGCAAGCGTAACGAGGATTTCCTCGATGGAAGCGCGGACAAATGTCGTGGAGTCATAGACGGGCTCATAGGAAAGCCCTGCCGGGAAATGCCGGGAGAGGCTATCCAGCTCGCCTTTCACCCGATCGACCGTTCCAAGGGCGTTGGCCCCCGGCGCCTGGTTGATGACAAGCATCGCACCTGGCGCGCCATTGACCCGCACATTCGCACTATAGCTCTGTGCCCCCAATTCGACGCGTCCTATATCCCGTACCCGCACGAGGGCGCCGCTTTGACCGGTCCTGATGACGATATTGCCAAAGGCTTCCGGATCCGTGAGCCTCCCCTCAGCGATCAAGGTGTATTGGATTTGTACTTTGCTTTGGGCCGGCGGTGCTCCGACCTGACCGATCGATGCCTGTATGTTTTGGGCTTGGACCGCCGCGGCAACGTCATCCGGCGTGATCTCAAGTGCTGCCATACGCACCGGGTCCATCCAGATGCGCATGCTGTATTGCGACGAGCCCATCACGGAGGCTTCGCCGATACCCTCCACCCGCGAAAGCGGATCGATCACATTGGTCGAGAGGTAGTTGGCAATCTGCAGGTCGCTCATCGTGCCATCAGGCGAGTGGAAGCCGAAGGCAATCAGGAAATCGGGCGAGCGCGCCCGTACCGTCACGCCCCGCTGGGTGACCGCGGAGGGAAGCTGGGCCATTGCCAGTTGCGCGCGGTTCTGGACGTTGATCTGGGCCAGATCGGGATCCGTGGCAACCTTGAAAGTCACGGTCAGCGAGTAACTTCCCGCATCAGAGCTGGAGGACGACATGTAAATCATGTCGTCGACGCCATTGATCGCCGCCTCCAGGGGGGCGCCGACCACATTGGCGATCACTTCGGCGTTGGCACCGGGATAAAATGCGGACACCGAAACGGTCGGCGGCGTTATGTTGGGATACTGCGCAATGGGAAGCCCGAACAGGCTCAACGCACCGGCGACGCATAGGATGATTGCAACGACGCTGGCAAAACGCGGCCGGGAGATGAAGAAGCCCGATATCATCAGAGTGAACCGCCGCTCGAGCTTACCGGTTGCACGGCGATACCGTCGGAGAGGCGCTGGGTGCCTTGCACAACCACTCGCTCGCCTGGCTTTATGCCCAGGGCGACAGCCCAGCGTTCGCCAATTTTTGCACCAGTTTCGATGCGACGCTGGTGAACGGTGTTGTCCTCGTTGAGGACGTAAACAAAGCGTCCGTCACGATCCTGTAGCACTGCCCATTGCGCGATGACCGGTCCCATCTTCTCGTTCGTGCTTGCGAAGGCAAGATTGACGAACTGGCCGGGCATCAGGATACCATCGGGGTTCGGAAAAATCGTACGAACCGCGACCGTCCCGGTCTGGGGATCGACTTCCGGCGAGAGAAATTCGATCGTCCCCTCCTGACCATATGTCGTACCGTTTGGAAGCTTCAGACTGAGCCGAAAGACATCGCGGCCGGATCCGCTGCCTGCAAGCTGTGCCTGACGAACGGTAATGATGTCGGCTTCGGCGACGGAAAACGCCACGCGGACGGGGTCGGTCTGCACCAGACGGGCAAGGACCGTGGCGTCCGATGCAACCAGGTTGCCCCTGGTCAGAAGCGGCTGGCCGATACGACCGGAAATCGGCGCAGTTATGCGCGTGTAGGATAGATCCAGTTCAGCTTTGGAAAGGCTTGCCTCGGCAGCGGCCACGTCAGCGTTTGCTATATCGTAGGCCGCCTGCGCATCGTCCAGAACGGCGCGGGCCGCAGTGTTGCGCCGAACAAGTTCGGCATTGCGATCCCGGCTGATCGTCGCTTGCCGCAGGACCGCGCCGGCGCGCGCGACCTGAGCTCTGGCAGCGGCAACGGCGGCTTCATACCGTGCAGGTTCAACGATGAAAAGGAGATCTCCGGCCTTGACGGAGGATCCCGGCGTGAAGGCTATTTCCTCGATAAACCCCGGCACGCGGGCTCTGAGATCCACGGCTTCCAGTGCTTCGACACGGCCGATGTGCTCTGTCGGCGGTTCGACCGGCTCCTCGACGACCGTCTCGATGGTTACCGACGGAGGAGGTCGACCGGTGCCTTCCTGTGCCGAGACCAAAGCGGGCGTACCGCCTAGGATTGCCATATAGCTCAAAAGAATAAGATACTTCCGAAAGGTGACCTTCATGCAGTCTTGCGTCCCTGAGATAGACAAGATGCGAACGAGCTATTCAGGATATCGGAAGGATCGGACAGGGCAAACACCCAGGCACGCCTTCGGGACACATATGGACTGTGTGCACACTTCCAGGATTCTCAGAAAACCCTGCCTTCGCCAGGATCGTGGATAGCCCGAGGACCAAAGACGGACGGCTTCGCGCGATATCCTGCCGCAATCTGAACACCACATTAACAATTCACTAAAACCAACTGAAAATACAAAGTTATTTATCCAGATGCTGGGCGCTGCGTAATCTGCCCACAATCCTCGCGAGCAAAATGACCTGCATCCTCCGACGAAGGTCTCGGGGGACTCGCGGGGAGCCTCCCTTCCAGGCTCTCATGATCATTTTCGCGCCGCGCTGAAGAACGCCGCGCTTCTGTCTGGAGTAATTCGATGCCTTCGAAATGTATACGACTCGTGCTGCTGGCAATTCTTGCCGTGTTTCTGGCCCAGGAAGCCACGGCAGCCGATTTCGACCATTCCTACGCGGTCAGCCCTCCCGCCCCGTCAACCTTCGATTGGAGCGGCGCCTATGTCGGCGGCCATGCGGGAGTTGCCTCCAGCCGTCTCAATCCCTTTGCCGACGGCAAGGGCCTCGCTGCCGGCGCGCAAGCAGGCTACAATTTCCAGGTCGGTTCCGCCGTCCTGGGCGCCGAGCTTGAGGGCACTTACATGGGCGGCACCGAGCAGACCGTGCATGACGGCAGCCTCGACGAGCAATGGCGGCTGGCAGCCAAGGCCAAGGCCGGGGTGGGGCTCGACAGGACACTCGTCTATGGCACCGCCGGCTACGCGATGACCAAATTCGACAATGGCAGCAACATCCGGAGCGGTCCCGGTTGGGAAGGCGGCTATCTCGTCGGCGGCGGGATCGAGCAGGCCTTTGGAAACGGCCTTTCCGCCAGGGTCGAGTATAATTACGTCATGACCCCGGATGTGAAAACGACCACCAGTGCCGGAACCACAAGTACCGACATTGACAGCCATGTGATCAAGGCGGGCGTCAACCTCCGCTTCTAACTGTTCGACAGATACGCTCCGCAGCATCGGAGCGTGGCAGGGCGCAACCGAGACCCCACGCATGCGCCCTGCGGGAGAGTGGCGGCCCAACCGGGATCCGAAAACGCCCCCGATGGCTCATCGGCCTTTCGGCCGCTGCCTCCTGCAAATTTGCGTGCAAGACCGTGCGGCCATCCCGCGAGAGACGACATGCATAATCCATTCTGGAACGTTGAATACGGGGTGCGGCGAGCGCACTGCTCGCGCCTCTGATCCCTAGATCAAAGGAAGAGCCGAGCGTCCAAAACGCCGCCCGCATCGCCCGCTATCGCATGACGTGCAAAAAGCACCAGCATCAGGCACATCAAAAAGATCAGCACTGCACCGAGAAGTCGGTCCGATCGGGCCGGATCAGGGCGCATCAAACGGAATGCGCCCAGCAATCTGGACAAATGAGTGAGCATGCGTCTCTCCCCTTGAAAGCAGAGCGTTTGCGACAATCGTCGCGCCAGAACAGGACCATCATTCGCATTCGAGCTTCGGCTTGCGGAAATTCGTGACGATCCATCGCGTCCCGGCTGCGCGCGCATAGAATGTGTAGAAGCACTCGGTCTCCTTGACGTAACC
>NZ_LMCW01000036.1 GCF_001424945.1 Rhizobium sp. Root1203 | reverse complement strand
AGAGCCCAGTTCCGCCTGAATTCGCTCCAATTCTGGTGTTGCTCTTCCATTCAGTAATGTATCGAGGCTGGATGTGCGCGAATCTTGCGCCTTTCCGCATGCACAACTGCGCCACCGTGGCACGCGCACACAACAAGCGCCRAGGAGCGAGTCGATCGTACGGGATCTATAATCATGAACTCTCCGGAGGCCATCACAGTCTTTGCATTTACGATCCTGCTGGCCGGCCTGGGCGGCCTGAAACTGGGTCAACCCGGACGCCAACAAGCTCGACCCAGATGTTCATCTTCAATTGCGCTGACAACGAGTGCCCTTTCCAAAAAGCTCTCGACTATCCGAAGATTCTTACCCCCACGTTTTTCCCGCTCCCGTGTTGAGGTCTTCGATCAAAGCGCTGATGCGGATATTGAGATCGACAAGGCTGAAGAACCGTTCGTTTCGGAGCCTGGCCAGGACCCATCTCTCAACGATTAAAACCGTCCCTTCGGCGGACGGTTTATCCCGAGGATGTCGCGGGCGTGCCGGAACCACCGTCGTGTCGTAGTGCTCAGCGAAAGCGTCAAACGTCGCATTCAATGTCGGCTCGAACCAAAGAGCCTTGGCAACCGCAGACTTGAGGTTGTCGCAGATCGTCGTCTTCGTCTCGCCTCCGAAGTAACTAAAGGCCCGCTGGTTGGCCTCGATCCAGTCGGGTAGCTTTTGGCTGAAGCTGGCATAGGCGAACGTCAGTTGCGATGCGCTCAGCACCGCCACATAGATTTGTGCCGAGCGGATCTCGCCGGTAGATGGATCGATGATCGGGATCGTATGGCCGGCATAGTCGCATTCCATCGCGACACCAGCAACGTGACGGCTGCGGTAGGTGGGCCTAGCGCGGCTTTCGTGATCGGCAAACCGGCCGCAAAACCATGTATAGCCATAGCCGTCCGGGTGAGCTTCCCGGTATTCCTGCCACAGCAAATGGAGCGTGACGCCCTTGCGCTTCAGTTCGCTGGCCATCTTCGGCCAATTCGGCTCGACGGTATCGCGTGGAGGCCGTCCCATTCGCCGGAATAGTCGATGCTCAAGAACGTCGTCCTCGTCCAGGCCCGGAGGTAACGGCCAGACCGCAAGCCCGGCTTCCTTTGCCCGCAGCACATACGTCGAAACCGACGTCTTGCTGATCTTCAGCCGCTCGGAAACGGCACGTATCGATAATCCCTGCTCGAACGTAAGCCGCAGGATCGATCGGATATCCTTCACGTCAGTATGTCTCGCTTGCTTCCGCCTGGGCATCTTGTCCTCGCTCAAACCACGAGGGCAAAGTGCCAGATCGGCGCACACGAAAATCGATCAAAATCTGTCGCTGTGCCTGTCCGCGACTTTGTGAAATCACTGTCCCGTACTTAGTGAAATCGGTGTCCGCGACTTACTGAAATGTCTGTCCGCGACTTTGTGAAACCCGCAACTGGCCGGTATGCTGGGTTACGCTATGTCAAACCCATCGACTTGGGAGCCAGATCTGAGTTCCGCCCTTAGGACTTTCCCAGAGACCCGAAGATATCGATCCGTCTCGGTGGGTTTGGATGGAAAACAATCGCTGGCCTCAGATCATCCGAGAACGCAGGCAGATTTAGATGCCGATGTAACCATTTTGCATTCCATCCTCGATTTCGGCTTCGGCCAGGCCACCGAAACCAGATGACAGTCAAAGTGGCTTTGCTGTGCAGCTATGCGTCTTGGCGCTTACCTCTCACCGTACCTGCTAGATGTCCGCCTTGCGAAGTCTAGAGCTTTAGCGCCGGATATGCCCTTGCGGGTGAAGACCCGCATGGGGCTTCAGCTTCGCCGAAGCCCGCTTCCGAAGGAAGACGCTATAGGAGCCACTCCCTATGCCTATGCGTCTCGCCGAAACCCTTGCCTTGGTGATGATCCCCCGGGCCACCCAATTATGCGGGCAATACATCGGCAAAGGCGCCATCACAGAAATCCACATTTTCTGCCAGAGAGCGCAGAAGCACCGGCTGCCAGTGGTTGAGATGGAACCTCGCGCTTTCCACGTCCGCCTGGGCAAGCAGATAGTCCCGAACTCCGTTTGGGCCGGCCCATGCGAATGACATTCTGATCGCCGTAACCTGGCTTGTCAGATAAATGTTGATCTCTCTGGCATAGCGCTCATTGAGTTTCAGTCGTTCAATCACATAGGCGAGACGTGCTCTCACGACGGCGTCGATGGCCGCGTTCGGATCGATGTCGTAATCTGCGACGAGACCACCCTCGTGAATGATGATGGTTGCCCGCAGAAATGGAACATTGGGAAGTTCCTCAAGATACGGATGGAAAAAGCGTTCGGCTGGATCATCGGCAACCGATTTGCTTTTGGAATGATTGCAGTCGTGGCAGAGCGGCACCAAATTTCGAGGATACACGGCAAGAGCGTGGTAAGTTGACCGGGGCAGATGATGGTCCAATTCGCGCGGCGGAGCGATGCCGCAAACTGGGCAAAGTTCGACACCTGCCATGAGGTTGGCTCGAATAGCGGCCAACTTCCTCCCGGCTTGCGTAAATTCATAACCATTGTGGATTGCGTTGCGGAGCTCGACGGTCAGACCCGCCCCCTTGAGCGGTTCTGCCGGCGCGCCAAACCCGGCATCGTAGGCGTCGTAGAGCGCAACGACGCTGTCGAGTTCGGCTCCGGTCGCCGCGTAACCCTTTGACAAGCCCGCATGAGTATAGGGTTCGACCGCGTCCGCGAGGTAGTCTCGCGCCTCGTCGCGAGAAGGACATGCCAGTGACCTCATTGGAGTGACTTTCGTGCAAGACCCGAGAGAACATAGGCAAGCGCTTGACCGCTTAACGGGGGCGTGAAGTGCTCATTCACCTGCTCGACGCTGGTGTGAGCCTGCACGAGAATGTCGAGAACCCCGTGGAAATCCGTCGTGGATGCGGTCAAGCCGAAAGTGTCGTGGGTCAGCGTGCCGACGTTCTCTCCGAAAGTCTGCCTGGACGGCACCATGACGTCGAACTGATCTCCAACTCGGCGAATGACGCGCACATGTTGGGACAGGGTCTCCTGCAGGATTACCGGCGAATGCGTTGCGACGATTGCAAACGCATTTTTCTCCTCAAGGACCAATCGCAGCGCGTGCAGGACCCCTGCAATGAGGGGTGGATGCAGATGCGTCTCCGGCTCATCGAACAGCACCAGCGACTTCCTCGTCGTGTGAGCGACCAGCGAGGCGATTGCATGAAGCGTAATCTTGTGTCCGGTACTCCAGCTCAGGAAGCTCGATCGGGGATCAGCGCCGATCAGCACCTGCCAATCGGAACTCGCCACATCGACGAATGAGGCGTCTGCCAGCACTGGCTGCAGGGCAGCTTCGAACAGCGCGCCATCTCCATTGGCAGTGATCTGCCCGACCAGACGAACGAACTCGTCCGCCAGTTGCTCGAGCGATTTCAGCTTTGTGGTGGGTCTGCGATCGACGGCGTCGACCGTTGCTCTCTCGTTATCCGCCCGAGGCCGGGACCTTGCTGTCGCCAATTGTTCGCGCACTTCGGCAACGACGTCGCGCAGACCGGCATAGACGTACCGCCCTCCCCCCTTCTCGATATCTGCTGCAATCTGCTCCAGTTCAGTCTCGTAGAGACCGGGGACGGAAAAGTTTTCAAAAGCACTGTAGGAGACGGCGATAATGCGCATAAACCCAACCGAAGGTGGATCAAACACGCCAACCGACATCAACTGAGGCCAAGCCCTGTCGGACGGGGAAGCAAAAGCGACGCGAGCAATTCGCGCGAGCAGTGTGCTTTTGCCCGATCCGTTCCGCCCGATGAGCACCATAACGCGTCGCGGCAACAAGACCTCGCGCTGGCTGGGTCCGAGCTTGCGTTTGGGGCCGGAATAGAAAATGGGACCAGGGGCGTCGAAATAGAGTTGGACGGGAGACGACCACCCGCCGGGATGGAATTTGAATGAGAAGTGCAAGTCTGGAAGCTCGTTTGCGCTGCGCGAGTGGATAGCGCCGGCGTCGGCAAGAAAGCCATCGGGATCGATGTTGTCTCGAAAGAGAGATATGCGCCAACCCTTTTCCTGGTTGAACGCCTGTTCGAGCTGGGGGTTGGCGACGACGTCATTGAGGATGGACAGTATCTCATCGCGATCGGTCGACGGAATCTCGTTGAGCCGCTGGTAGTAGTCCAGGGAGCCACCAACCGATCCAAATTCGGGCGATAGCCGTTCGAAAGATTCTGTGATCTGGATGTCGTCTTGCTCGGACTGGCCGCGTCGCAATATCTTTACCGGCCCTAAAAGCGTCGGAGGTTGCCCTTCCTCTTGATGGTAGAGGTGATACTGAGTCTTGAATGAATAATCGTTCCAGTGGTCCTGCTGGAGTGCGAACTTCGTCGGAAACGACTGCACGCCTTTTCGGCTTGGAAGCAATATATTAACGACCATTGGCGCCTTCCCTCGACCTGGACACACTGTTTTTCTGCGCGTCTATGCTTGCCCCACTGCCCAACAGACCGGCCAGAAATTGTTCGCGTTCGACACTTGGCGTCGAAACGGCAGAACCGATCAATGCACACACCACTTTTCGAGCGATCTCTCTGGCCGCGCGCTTGTCCCGACCGGAGATGTCTCCCATCGGCTTGCCATGGAGAAAGTCACTTCTGAGCTTGAAGAGGTCTCCATAGGCCGTACCGGTCGCGGCGTCGCCCAACAGCCCGGAAATTCGAAGGCACACACGGTGGGTCGCGCCCTGTTTCACCCCGCCAAGCCGGGGACGTTTTTTGGTATCATGATCTATGGGTGAGCCCAAAGCTGCTTCAATGGTCGAAATATGAGCGAGGAACTCGTCGATTCCGTCCGCCTGGAAGCCCCTAATGAAAAAGTGCGCTATAGGCCGCGCGAACAAGGACGCTTTGCGTGCGGATACAATGTCATCCCAAGCACTATCGTTCAGCCAGGTGATTTCATGATCGCTACCTTCATCCAGCGGATAGAGGAGCGGCCTTTCGTACTCATGGTGTTCGCCATTGTTATCAACATACCCTGCTGGCTCCCAAGTCAGGCTATCAGGGGTCGGTGGGGGAAGCCGCCGAGCAAAGACATCGGAATCGACGGTGTAAACCCAAGGCAATACAAATCCTCGCCACTCCGTCTCCATAAGGTCGGCGATGTTTTCCCATGGGATCGTGAGAAGGCCGAAAAGGGCAGCTTCGACCGCCGGTGGAAGGCCTGTCTTGTAGGGTTCAATCCTTCCAAAATCCTGACTGAGATCCACGAACAGACCGGGCAGTCTTCTGCCCTCCGGCCCCATGTCGTCGTGCCGAACCTCCTCGCTGACGACGAGCCAGTTGAACTGGGAGAAACGTCCACTATCGAGCGACCAGTTTTCGTTCACGCGTTGAAGGATACTAACGTTGAAGAGCTGCTCAAGCTCGGCCGCAGAAAACCGCCGCACTTGGTTTGGGCCAAACGAGATCGCCGGAAGGCGCGATGCCAGATCGAGCGGGCACAGGTGCATCCGCCTCGATGCGGTGCTCCGGATGGCCTTGTCGAGACCATCCAGTATCTCGGCCGCAGTCGCTGCCAACTTAGAACCCTGGCCACCGACGAGGCAGGCCAAGCCGAGCTGCCGCAATGCCGAGGCAAGCGAAAATCGTAACATCGAGCCGGGTCTGACGTGTGGATATCGGGTTTGGCACAGCTCCACAAATTGCAGAAAGGCCGGCAAGTTCTGCAGGTGATTGATATCTGTTTCAGGCACCTGGGCCAGTTGTTCGAGTTCGTGGAGAAAGTCGAGGGGAGGAGCGGCCTGGTCGTTCATGACGATCGCTGTCCCGGTAAATTTCGATAAAGAACGATCCGGCCGGTTGGCACGATCTGGGTTAGGAAATCAAAATCGCGGACGTTGCCAGTCAGTACGCTGGCGCCCAGCTGACGCGCCTGCAGGAACACGAGGGCGTCATTGATGAAGCGACGCTCGTGCCCCTCCCCTTTCGGCAGATTACTCAGCCGAAATAGAAGACCCGCCAACATGCCGGCCTGACCCCAGATGGCCGCGTCTGGCGCGTGGAGCCGATGGTCTGGAATGTCCTCTATCGTCGCTGCGACCGTTTCGAGCACCGTTTTCGTGGAAGCATGTTTTGGGTCGAGCCGACCAAAAGCGTGGGTCAGCTCGGACAGACACACCACCGAATGGTGGCAGAGGCGATATGTGAGCAGCGTGTCCACTTCCACGGGCGATCGCCCCTGCAGCACGTCCAGGTAGACGCTGGTATCCAGAAACAGCGCCCCCCCAATCGCGGGCTCGTCAGCAACCCATGGGAGATCGCCGTCGCGCCTGCGTTCCAACGTTCCGGCGTGTTTTTGAGGCTTTAACGATCGGAGAGCTTCGGGAAGATCAAACCCCAAGATCAATGTCCGACGGGATGCTGCCCTTGCGTGCGACCAGACGGACGCCAAAGTCGTCTTCTAGGGCCAGCCGCGACAGCGCCAGTTCCAACAGCTCCGTGTCAGAAGTGACATGGGCGCGCTTCTTGGCCGCCTCGATCAATTCGGAGGGAACGCGCCCCGAAACCCGGGTATTCTTCGCGGCGCCAAGCAGACCGGCGGCTTTCGCTTGTTCCAGCACAAGCTTATTGCGGGTGGAAGCGATCATTGCTTCGCTGTCTACAGCCGTCCGTGTTTGCGCAGCCATAAGAACCTCCTGTGTTGAACGGAATATAGATTGCGTTGAACGCGGAGGCAAGGGCTTAATGAGTGCTTGCTGCGGGACGTCAGGCAACTGAAGTGTCCGATAATGTTGCATTATCAGGCATGTAACTTGCGCTCATGGCCTTAAGAGACCCCCATCCAGAGTAATTAGCTGGCTAGATATTTCTACACCTAGGCTATCCCTTCAGTCTTCACACACGGCGTGCTCAACAGTTTCACCATCGCTGCCGGGATCAACCAATACGCGGCCCCTGACATGCTCTCAGTCAAACCCTCCGTCTACGTTCGGCCGCGATCGATTGCAATCGCGCGACGGTAGCCGGGGGAACCTTAAGAGCGGAATTATCGGCAGTGATGCGCGATGGGATGACAGTCATGAGGAGGTCAGCAGACCACTCACTTGGGGTGATGCTGATGGAGGTCTCTTGACCGGCGTGTCCGCGGCCACGAAACCCTTGCCGACATCAAGCTGATGAGCGACATTTTCGCATGGCAATCACCGAAACGTAGGAGGCTATCAAGTTAGGCAACCCATGGCTCAAGCGAGGTGCCTCCGGAACCAGCGCAAGAGCTTACCCTCACGGTGATCGCAATCGAGATGATGTTTTGCGTCTCTCCATCGGTTGCAGACCTCGCTCGAGATGCCTCTCCCTTAATCCTGCCCACTTATCCGAACGCTTTCACGTACGAGCGGTGTTGAGGCGCTTTCGACCCTGGCCGTGGCCGCCAAGCACCGTTCACGAGGATCTCCTCGCTTTTCATTTGGAGTTCGAGCACCCATGTCGATTTCAGATACGATTTACCGCCCGTTCGAAAGATTGATCCAGCCGCTTGATATCCCTTACCGGCTGCTGCCATCGAAGGGGCCAATCAGCGTTCTCCTGCATTTCATCTCAATGTTCCGTGGCGTGCTGATCGCGCTGGCGCTTTCATCCATGCTGTTCGAGGCGATCAACCTGCTCATCGTCTGGGGCCTCTCGGTTATCGTCGATGGCGTGACGCAGCAAGGTGCGGCCGCCTTCTTGCTGAACGAGTGGCCGCTGCTCACCATCCTCGGCCTGCTGATCTTCCCCGTCATGCCGATCGTGTCCTTCGTGCTGAACACGCTGACCTCACACACGCTCGGCATCGGAATGCCCGCCGCCATCCAATGGCAAGGTCACAAGGCGGTAGAGCGGCAGGATCTTGCTTTTTTCCACGATCTCTTCGCCGGTCAGGTTTCCTCACGGTTGCAGCAGGTTGCGGCCGCAGTCCAGCAGCAAATCATCGCGGCCTTCCAGTCCATCCCGCGCTTCGCGGTGCAGCTGGTAGGTTCAGTGATCCTGCTCAGCGCGCTTTCCTGGCAGCTCGCCTTGCCTGTCATCATCTGGATCGCGTTGAATGTCGCATTCACCATCGGGATCGTGCCGACCTTCGTCGAGCGCTCACGCCGCACCGCAAAGCAGCGCAGCCTGGTTGCGGGCGCCATCACAGATCTCTACACCAACATGCAGATGATCAAGCAGTTTGCCGCCGAAGACAGCGAAGCCGGCGCCATCCGCAATGTCATCGGCAAGTCGGTCAAGACGCAGCAGACCGAGCAGCGCCTCTATCGCAGCTCCGAGCTAACCGTCGTGGTCCTAAATACGCTCCTGTGGCTGAGCATGATGACGATCGGGTTTTCCGGCCTCGTCAAGGGCTTCCTGACGGTCGGCGAATTCGTTGGCGCCGTCTATGTCTTGAACCGGCTGTCGACGCAGATCTTTACGTTCCTGCAGATGGGGCAGCAGATCTTCCAGGCAATCGGCACGATCAAGGACGCCATGCCCGTCATGACCACCCCGCCCACCATCATCGACCGACCGGACGCGACGGAACTCGTAGCAACGGGCGGCGAGATTCGCTTCGAGAAAGTACGCTTTTCCTACAAGACCGGTAAGCCGGTCATCGACGATCTCTCGCTGACCATCCGCCCGGGCGAGAAGGTTGGCCTCGTCGGCCTCTCGGGCGCGGGCAAGACCACCCTCTCCAACTTGCTGCTGCGCTTCTACGACATCAAGGACGGTGCGATCCTGATCGACGGCCAGGATATTCGCTCCGTCACCCAGTCGAGCCTGCGCCGCGCCATCGGCGTCATCGCCCAGGATGTCGCGCTGCTGCACCGGTCGGTTGGCGATAACATCCGCTACGGTCGACCCGAAGCGACACGAGAAGAGATCGAGACTGTCGCGAAAATGGCTGCGGCCGACACCTTCATCGCCGACCTCGTCGACAGTGAAGGCCGCACTGGCTATGACGCTTTCGTCGGCGACCGCGGCATCAAGCTGTCAGGCGGCCAGCGTCAGCGCGTCGCCATCGCTCGCGTCATGTTGAAGGATGCGCCAATTCTAGTCTTGGACGAAGCAACCTCGGCGCTCGACAGCGAGTCCGAAGCCGCCATCCAGGAGCGGCTCAATCTCGTCATGGAGGGAAAGACAGTGATCGCAATCGCCCATCGCCTGTCGACTATATCGAGCATGGAGCGGATCGTCGTCCTCGACCACGGCCGCATCGTCGAGGAAGGCAGCCCGGAGCGACTGATCGAAGGGGACGGATTGTTCGCACGCCTTTGGCAGCGCCAGACGGGCGGCTTTATTCCAGAAGACATAGTTTGACGCATACCGATCAGAAAGGGCGCCTATCACTGAAATTCCGATCCGATGCTCGGCGCTTATCAATCGTCATTCTACGTAGACCCACCGGATGCGAAGTGCTTCTTCTTCGGCGGAACCATACGCTGGTTGGCGAATGGTGCCAGATCGCTGGCGCGATCGAGGAGGGCGAAAAAGCATGAGAAGCAGCGCTTCGCGAAGTCAACGAGGAGACAAATCTCACCTGCGAGAGTCTTTATTCCGCAGACATCTGTGAGCACTTCTACTAAGCCGATCGTAATGCCATCAGCATCTTCCCGGTTTTTGTCGGCTTTGTGGATGCCGATGCGACCGTCATCATCAATCACGAGCACAGCGAATTTCGATGGGTGTCATTCGAAACCGCCGTGGGAATGGTGCCATTCGCAGGACAACGTAATGTGCTGAGGCATGTAGAGGCCGAATTTGTAAGGCGTGAGCCGGTTCGGCACCTTTTGATCAAGGCGGCTTCCCCAAAGCCCTGAACGAGATGGAGACGTTGCAATGCCTCGATACGTGGCTTTAACCGAAGCGGCGTCGACACTGGCGAGAGCCAATCGAGTTCTCGTAATCGGCTGCTCCGGAGGCGGGAAGACGACCCTGTCCCAGAGCATTGCGACTACGTTCGGGCTGGAGTTTCAGTCACTCGATCGCGATGTCAGGTGGCTGCCCGGATGGAGAGAGCGTGCCCGTGAGGAACAAAGGGCTCTCATCGCTGAACTGACGCAGCGGAGCCGATGGATCATGGATGGCAGTGGCGCATCATCTTTCGATCTGAGACTACCGCGAACTGATCTGGTTCTGTGGGTCCGTGTCCCCCGGCGCGTTGCCTTATTTGGATTGGCGAGACGAGTTGCCCGCTTCTACGGTTCGGTGCGACCAGCAATGGCGCCAGGTTGTCCTGAACGGCTGCCGGACCGGGAGTTCCTCTCCTATATCTGGAGTTTCGAGAGGAAATACGCGCCGATCTTCATTCAATCCATCGACAGGCATGATCCGGATGTCCCGGTGGCGGTGCTCAGCTCCCATCGGGAGATGACACAGCTATTGCGAATGTCATCAAAATTTGAATTTGGGCCAATTAAGCCAGACCGCTTGGAGGAAACGTTTTGATGGAGAAGGCCTTGATTTACGGCACCACATCCCGCGGCCTTTTGGTGTTCGATGAGCCTAATTTTCCTGAAGTCCCCATACAAGTGCCTGGAGGCACGGTCGAACCAGGGGAACAAGTAGTTGATGCCGCCCGTCGAGAATTTGGCGAGGAAACCGGGTTGTTGGGCCGAACGGGTTTCCGGCTCCTGGGCGACAGCCATCGCACCTTCGAGCGAAACGGAGGGCATCATGATCTCCACCGCACCTACTTTCATTTGCCGCTTGAAGACGATCTCCCTGAGACCTGGACCCATTTCGAGACCAAGCCGTCGGGTGGTGGCGCGCCTATCTTGTTCCGGTTCTTCTGGATCGACGTCGCGCTTGCACGGGCGCGCCTCGACCTTGGCAGCGGAGAGATGCTCCATCGATTACCGCCGATTGGGAGGTACGATCTGGTTTTGATTGAAAACGCCGGCGACCAATCCGCTTATCACAGGATACGGCGGACGGTGCTGTTCGAGGCCAGAGGCCGCTCCGACTACATTCCCGAGGGGCCGGAAGAGATCAAAGAGCAAAATCTGTCTTTGATCTTCAAGCTGGACGGTGAGCCGATTGGGACAGTTCGTCTTGATCAAAGGTCCGGTGGAAGGGCGATCGTGCGTCTTGTGGCGATCGCAAGTGACGTCCAGAGGCGCGGCCACGGAGCGGCACTTCTGCGGCACGTCGAGCACTTGGCGCTTTCACTCGGAGCCAGAGAACTTCTCGTGCATTCCGCCCCGGATGCCGTTGGTTTCTATCAGAAATTCGGTTTTGCGCGTTTTGACTTCGAAGCTGGTGATTTCAACAGTGTACAGCTGCACAAAATGATCGAATGATGTATTCCGACGTTGAAACGCGCCACTTCAAAATGGAGCATGCCTTTGAAAACTGCAATCATGTTTGACTGTGAATTTCTTTGCATTGAGGGGTCGCAACGCCGGTTTTGGTGTGCAGCCCACGATCCGGACCCGGTCATTGCTCAGATCGGCGCTGTAAAACTTGGGTTAGAAGATGAATTTCCTATTCTTGACATGTACAAGGCCTATGTCCGGCCGATCGACCGGTTCGGAAATCAATATGCGCTTGATCCCTATTTCACGGACCTGACCGGCATCACCGACGCGGTTGTCGAAACGCAAGGCGTGATGTTGCAGGATGCATTGTCCAGCCTCGACAGCTTCTCGGGCGGCACGAGGTTCTGGTCATGGGGCAAAGACGAACTGAACATGATGGCAATCAGCTGCTATATCGCTGGCATTGAGGCGCCAATCCCGGCTCATCGCTTTGACAATGCCGTCAAACTTCTGCTTGCCGCCGGAATGCCGGTCGAAGATCTGGCCAAGACGCCAAGCAACAAGCTTGCAGACTACTACAACGTCGAGCATCCACCCTTGCAAAGTCATGATGCGCTGGATGACGCGCTCTCGGTGTCGTATACCCTTCAATACCTCCTGAAGGCTGGGAAACTGCAGCCGGAACTTTTTGAGTCCGTTTGAAAAGTTGCGAAGTCCAATGAGGAAACAGCAAGAGAGACCGTTCTATGTCCATGCCTGAAATCGAGCAGATCGATGGCCAGCTGAATGGGGCATTCATTGCGGCAAGGCATGGCGGGGAGACGGGCGTCATTGTCTTGAGCGGCTCCAGCGGCAGGGTCGATGTCGACAGGGCCGCGCTCTTTGCGAAGGCCGGCGCAAACGCGCTTGCGCTGCGCTGGTTTGGGGCGCCCGGACAGTCCCCGGGCATCTGCGAGATCCCGTTGGAGACGTTTTTCAGCGCTACCGACTATCTCATTTCCAGAGGGTGCCAGCGGATAATTTTCGTGGGCACATCGAAAGGAGCTGAGGCAGCATTGCTTGCAGCAGTTAATGACCAGCGTGTAAGCGCGGTGATTGCGATTAGCCCGACGTCCGTCGTGTGGGGCAACATCGGTCCTGGCAAAGATGGAGTGGCCTGGCCCGAACGGTCGTCGTGGTCTTTGAAAGGCGTGCCCCTCGATTTCGTTCCGGCCGCCTCTGCCTGGGAGCGCGGCAACCGGGATGGGCTCATTTCTTATCGACGTTTCTTTACTCAGAGTCTCAACGCCAATCCCGAAGCGGTTCAACGAGCGCAAATTCCGATAGAGAAAACAGCGGCAGATATCATCGTTGTTGCAGGTGGGGATGACGCGCTCTGGCCGTCGGACGTGTTTGCCGAGCAGTTGTCCCGTCGCCGGAAGGAATATTGCATGCCGGTATCCTTTATAATCGACAGCGAGGCGGGGCACAGGATTTTGCTGCCCGGGGAGCACACATCGCGATCAACCCTTCATGCCCATGGTGGAAGCGATGAGGCAGATGCTAGGCTGGGAGAGGCAGCTTGGCGAGAGATCGTGACATTGCTTTGATCTTTCGCTTGATCACCACACTTTTGTTTACAACACGCCCCACGCCCGAAACCTCCCCCTCCCGGTCATCTCCCTCAAGCCGAGCTCCAAAACAATCCGCCGCGCCGCCTGCGGCGTCACCTCGAGCGTTTTCGCCACCATTTTTGCCGACACCAGCGGTTTTGCCATCACCAGATCGACCAGCTCCGGCAATTTCGACGAGGTGCGGCGCCCCTCCAGTTTTCGGTTCATCATCGTTCTCGCCAGTGCTAGGCGGTCATGCTCTTTCAGACCGATTTCGGCGGCCGCTATCAGCCCGTGGGCAATCGAAACCAGCCGTGTCTCGCGATCGCGATGCCGGCGGCGATCGACGGGGATGGTTTTGAGTCCGAGATTAATGGCGGCGAGGTGGGGGCCGGTGGTGATGCCGGCCTGGCGCAGGATGGAGGCGGCAAATAGCCGACCGAGCCAGGGCGCATGCTGCAGGACGGAAAGTTCGTTCCAGGCATCGAGCGCGACGATCGCCTGCAGCACCGCCGGCAGGTTTTCCGCCTGGCGCATCACGCCGCGCCATTCCTCCAGCCGGGCATCCTCGTCCCAGTCAAGATCATAGACCAGTGCGTCTCTGTCTGCCGCGCTGGCGCGGCCGGGACGTGTTGCGTTCTCGATCGCAGCCTCCGATCGGGCCAACACCGCATCAATGGCGGCATAGTCGACGCCGGGTAGATTTTCCACGTGGTCGGCGTCATCCGCCTCCCCTTCCGGAACTTCTGCCACGACCGCGGGCCGGATGACGCCAGCCGGCTCCACCGCGTCAGCGCTGAAAGGAGTGATGTCCGACGTCTGTCGCAAAGTTCGGATACCCTCTGCCGATAACGCCCAGCCGGGAAGATGGGCGGCAATGCGCCGGCGGCTGCGCAGAACGTCGCGGGCGATCGTCAGCTCGTGGGTGGGTGTGCGAATATCGCGGGTGTCGTCATGGAGGACGAGGTCTTCGAGATGCACGAGTTCGCCGTCGATCCACAGCGAGGCGCAGGCGTCGGTGAAGTGGGTGCGCTCGATCCAGCCCTGCCCGACCGGCGAGCGGGCCACGCGCTCGTCGAGACGCGTGAGCGCGACACCGGCGTCGAAAGCCGGCCGCATCAGGGCAGTCATACTGATGTTGGCGATATCGTAAGCCATTGAAATCATGGTAAATGATTCCTTAAAGGAACTCTATTTAAATATTGTGGTTCGCCACATCGTATGATTGCCGGTTAGCATTATAACCATCGATAAGTATCCCTTATCGGAAGTCATTGATTTCGAGTCGCAGATCAGCGAGAATCGCAGCAAAATCATTGCCGTCGGGCCGATAGGCCCAGTTTTCGAGGATCGCTCCGTGCTGCTATTCGCTCCTGGCTGTCGCCAAATGCCGCTGCGCTCGCGCCAGTTCGACAAACCGCCGTTTCACTTCATTGAAGAATGCCGGCGGCAGAGGGCCAAAATAGCCCGTGTCGCTTTCGTGAGGACGAACATCCGGTCCCGGCACAAAGCGGTTGCTTTCGGTGAGCACAAGCCACGACCGCTCGTCGTCGAGCCCCAGTCGCCGTTTGGTCGCCGACGGAATCTCGATGGCATCGTCGGCATGGCTGGGCTGGCTATGGGTTATCGGCAGCACGCGCACCGTCGGCCTGTCGGCGTCGAGATGGCGACGATCGCCAACACCACCGCCGGGCGATCCGCTCGTCCCTGCCCTCGAGGTGGTGCCAGTGCCAGAGATAGGAATAGCGAAATACCCAGCCAACCTTCGGTTCAGTCGGCAGCATGCTTGCCCGTCAACAGCTCGGAATTGAAATGATCGCGGCCCTGATCCATGCTCGATGCCTCGATCTCGGCCAGTTCATCGTCACTGAGCGCCGCAGTCAGTTCGACGCGCCGGTCGCGTTTTGTCAGCCGCAGGTAATCCTCATAGGCGATCAGTACCGTGCGCGGTCGGCCGTTCTTGGTGATGATCACCGGATCGCGAACGGCGGCGTCCTGATAGGCGCCGAAATTTTTCGAAACTGCGGCGGCCGTCACTGTGGAGGTCATGTCAAAACTCTTTTCTTGCGGCGTATGCGGATTTTACGGAAGTTTTACAATCCGCGTTGCGACCTGTCGGGACGTCGACAGTCTCATACTACAGTTATCTGGACCGCGGCCTCTCCTGTTTGCAGCGGTCTCATAAGTTAGGGAAACGAGAATGCGTATTTTGATCGATGTGGGCGAGGCCGCCGAGCGGTTCGAGGAGATGATTGAGCTGGCATCACGCGGTGATGAGATCTTGATCTGCCGCAACGGCAGCCCGGGTGCGGCTTTAACCTATATCACAAAAGTGGAAGCATCGATGGATGCGTTTCTGAAGCTTGCAGCCGAAGGTCGGGAAAGCGTGCCGGATGGCACCACGTCCGATCACGGTCATTTCTATGACGAGCACGGTTTACCAAAATGAGTGCAGTCGAACGCCGTGCCCATGAACTCGACACCATCGCCGCCGTGCTGCCGATCGACCGGCGCGACGAACTCGCCGAACTGCTGACCGACCAGGACATCGAAACCCTGCGGCATCTGGTCAACGAAGGCATGGGTGCCAACACACTGCGGGCCCTGGCCTCCGACCTTGCCTATCTGCAGGCCTGGTCGCTTGCCGCCACACGCAGTCCCCTGCCCTGGCCGGCGCCGGAAGCGATGTTGCTGAAATTCGTCGCCCAGCATCTGTGGGACCCGCAACAGCGGGAAACCGATCCGAAGCACGGCATGCCCGACGCCGTCGACGGGCAGCTCCGCACCCAAGGTTTTCTGCGGTCCACCGGCCCGCATGCGCCCGACACGGTGCGTCGGCGTCTTGCCAGTTGGTCGACGCTGACGAAATGGCGTGGCCTGGCCGGCGCCTTCTCCTCTCCTGCCCTCAAATCAGCGATCCGTCTCGCTGTCAGAGCCACTATGCGGCCTCGCCGTCGCAAGAGCGCAAAGGCAATTACCGGTGATGTGCTGGCCAAGCTGCTGGCAACGTGCGGGAGCGACAGCTTGCGCGATATTCGAGATCGCGCGATCCTGATGGTCGCCTTCGCCTCCGGCGGCCGGCGCCGTAGCGAAATTGCCGTCCTGCGCAAAGAGCAGCTCACGGTCGAGCCACCAGTGGCCGTTGAAAGCGGCGTTTCCCTGCCGTCACTCGCGATCCATCTCGGTCGGACCAAGACCTCGGGTGCCGACGACGACGAGATCGTCTATCTCACCGGTCGGCCGGTCGACGCCCTCAATACCTGGCTGGGCGCGGCCAGGATCGACAAGGGCAGCGTCTTCCGCGCCATCGATCGCTGGGGAAATGTGTCGCGCCGACCGCTCGATCCGAAGTCGGTCAATGATATCGTCAAACATCGGGCTAGCCTCGCTGGGCTTGAGCCCGGGGAGTTTTCGGCGCACGGGTTGCGCTCCGGTTATCTGACTGAGGCTGCCACTCGGGGCATTCCCCTCCCCGAGGCCATGGAACAGTCGCGGCACCGATCCGTTCAGCAGGCCTCCAACTACTACAACAACGCCACACGGCGTACCGGTAGGGCAGCCCGACTTATCACATGAGTCAAAACATCCACGCAATTCTGGAATAATGACCGATAAATGCAAGGATGATTGAAGGCAGAGTTGAAGCCAAACTCCAGGCTCTTGTTGACGACAATGCTGCTGATGCCCTACTCGGCCCTCGTCAGGCAGGCAAGACGACGCTTGCCATCGATATCGGCAAACCCGCCCTTCAACCTATCGCGATCTGGAATCGAAGGCAGATCGGGCCAAGTTGTCGGAACCGGAACTCTGTCTTGCAAGTCATGACGAAACGCTGGTCATCCTCGATGAGGTTCACCGCCTGCCGGATTTGTTCCAAGTGCTTCATGGCTTGATCGTTCGCCACCGCCGGGCCGGACGGCACACCGGCCAGTTCTTGCTGCTCGGCTCGGCTTCCATCGACCTCCTCAAAAAGTCATGCGAGACGCGTCAATCCGAGAAGTGCGATGGTGAGCTCGGATTTCTGACAACCTCGACCATTCGGCGCTGGCGCGTTTCCGTGGGCGGCCATTGAAGCTCGTCGGGCCGCGGCGACGATATCGAGGCGGTCCGCGCTGTCGCACAGAATTGGGCTACACCTCTTCCGATGCAGCGCCTCGCTTGGGCTAGACTTCTCTACCCCAGTTAGCGTGGGCTCCTTCCCGGCGAGCCGTTTCCGGGTGAGTCGCGCCCCAAGCTTCTCGCAGGACCCCAGTCTCAGTACGACGCTTCGATGACGTCGAAACACTCTCCTTCCTCGCAGTTTTGCTTCCTCCGCGTGGGACGTTTTTCTCAAGTCATTGCGTTTATTGCAGAAAATCGATGTTTTGACGGCAGTCAACATGAGATGTGCAAAACACTAGAAAGCATCTTCCCTCGAACAGAGAATCGCCCTCCTGTGGACGACAATAGCCCGTTAACCTTTTGTTAATTCTATTTTCCTTGTCAGAATAAGAGAATCGGGGATAATGACGGCATTTCACCTATTTCGGTGATTTTATCGACATAATGGCCAGAGGCACAATGAACGCGTTCAGCTCGCTACCGTCATTTGAATTTGACGACAAGATCCTGATGCAGGGTGCGGAGATTTCGCGCAAGCTCGATCAGTTGCGGATGGAGAACTTTCCCCCGAACGCACGCAAAACGCTTCGCCCGTTCTCCGTCGCAGAGGTCGCCCACTACCTTGGGGTCTCACCAAGCAACCTGAAGCGCCTGTATCTCGACGGCAAGGGACCTATTCCGACAACGATGTCGGGAAATCGCAAGTACTACACCGCGGAGCAGATGCTGGAGTTACGCTTGTTTCTCGACAAGACGGGCAAGACCGAAGCGAAGCGATATGTCCCGCATCGCAAAGCCGGTGACAAACTCCAGATCATTGCCGTTGTGAATTTCAAGGGTGGATCTGGGAAGACAACTACGGCCGCTCATCTCGCTCAGCATCTGGCATTGACCGGGCATCGTGTTCTGGCGATCGACCTCGATCCCCAGGCGTCGCTGTCGGCCCTGCACGGTTTTCAGCCGGAGCTCGATCAAAATCCATCGCTTTATGATGCCATCCGCTATGATGACGAGCGCAAGCCCATCGCCGAGATTATTCTGCCAACCAATTTTCCCGGCCTCGACATCATACCGGCAAACCTGGAACTCCAGGAATACGAGTACGACACGCCACTGGCGATGCAGTCCGGAACCGAGGGAAAGAGATTCTTTACCCGGCTTGGTAAGGCGCTTGAGGATGTGGATAGCCGATACGACGTCGTGGTGGTCGACTGCCCGCCCCAGCTTGGTTATCTCACCTTGACGGCACTTACCGCAGCGACGTCCGTGTTGATCACCGTTCATCCGCAGATGCTTGACCTGATGTCGATGTCGCAGTTCCTGCTAATGCTCGGCAACATTACCAAGACGATCAAGAAGGCCGGCGCAAATGTGCGTATGGATTGGCTGCGCTACTTGATCACGCGCTTTGAACCAACTGATGTGCCGCAGGTGCAAATGCTTGGCTTCATGCAATCGATGCTGGCCGAAGAAATTCTAAAGGCGCAGATGGTCAAGACGACTGCAATCTCCGATGCAGGGCTGACGAAACGCACGCTTTATGAGCTGGACCGCTCGAATTTTACGCGGGAGACCTACGATCGCGCGATTGATTGTATGGATGCAGTCAATTTCGAGATACAGGCCTTGATTCACAGGGCATGGGGCAGGTTGTGACGATGTTGACTGCCGTCAAAACCGACAAATTGCCCAATCAAACCAAAGCGATGTCTACGGTTCGAGGATAGCGAAATGGCACGAAAAAATCCGTTTATGAGCGTGATGAGCGATGCACCGGCAGGCAACAGCCGTGCTGCGCTTGATTATTCGATGAAGGGCGCTTCAAAGTCGATTTTGAGTTCTATCGACGAGATGGCGGCAAGGGCGGACAGGTTGCTCGAGGGTGAGACAGTCGTCGAGCTAGAGCCGAATCTAATAGACGGGTCCTTTATTCGCGATCGCCTGGAGGATGACGAGCAGGAGTTTGCCGAACTCCTGAATGCTATCAGCGAGCGAGGACAGGATAGTCCCATCCTCGTACGCCCGCATCCGAAATCCAGCGGACGGTACATGGTCGTCTTCGGCCACCGCAGACTGCGGGCGGCAGATGTCCTGAAACGAAAGGTCCGCGCTGTCGTCAAAGACCTCAAGGACAGCGACCATCTTGTAGCTCAAGGACAAGAGAACTCGGCACGAGCAAATCTCTCCTTCTTTGAGAAGGCGATGTTTGCCCGCGAGATCGCACGGCTTCAATTCGATGGCGACAACGCGATCGTCCTGTCGGCGCTGTCGGTAGATAAGGCAACCCTGTCGAAGATGCTTGCAGTAGCGAGCATGCCAAATGAAGTTCTCAACACGATCGGCGCCGCCAAGGGCATCGGGCGTGATCGTTGGTACGAGCTCAAAACCCTATTGGAACGGCCGTCGAACCTTGAAAAGGCGATAGCCTTCATTGACGGGGAGGCCTTTCAATCACTGGCCGGTGATGACCGTTTCAACGCGCTGTTGAGCCATATCAAGGCGTCGGGCCGAACGATCACGCCGAAACAGATCCGCGCGAGCAAATGGGCTTCTGACGATAAATCTGTCGCCGCTGACCTGAGGAGCGACGGGCGCACCTATACACTTGCTTTGAAGGCAAAAGACGCCGTTGGCTTTGGAGATTATCTCTCCGAGAACCTGACGGATCTCTACAATGCTTATCGAAGCCGCAACGTTCAACAAGGAGAGTAGACCGCAAAAGAAAAAGGCCCCCAAACGACCAAGTCGTGGAAGCCTTCCTCGTATTTCTAGCAAGATCGAGAATCGCATTTCCACGAATCACAGTCAAGAGTCTTGGCACCGATTTTGGTGAGTTGATTTCTTTTGCCTAACTGCGGTGAAGGCAAATGGACAGTGGATGTGTAACGACGCCCTTCGGGCGGCGGCCGATGTCGCTTGGCATGCTCGCAAATCAGCAGCTTGCCGAGACGATCGAGCCGGGAACAACGAAAAACAAGTGGAAGCTCTTCAGGGCGATATGCGAAGCGCGCCGGTCGCTGGGTGTGACCGATCGCGCCTTGACGGTGCTCGATGCGCTGTTGACCTTTTATCCGAGTGACGAGCTCGCTGAGGAGCGAGGCCTGGTGGTTTTCCCGTCCAACGCGCAGCTTTCACTGCGTGCACGAGGAATGGCTGCTGCGACACTCAGGCGGCATCTGGCCGTTCTCGTCGATGCGGGACTGGTTCTCCGTAAAGACAGTCCGAATGGCAAACGCTATGTACGCCGTGACAGGGCAGGGGAGGTGGATGAGGCATTCGGGTTCAGTCTTGCGCCTCTCTTGGCACGCTTGACCGAAATCGAGGCTCTGGCAGCCCAGGCAATCGCAGACAGGGAACTTTTGCGGGTGACAAAGGAACGCCTAACTCTCTGCCGACGGGATGTGGCGAAGTTGATTGAGACAGCAACCGACGCCGGCCTCCCAGGCGACTGGGAAACAATCTATGCCAGGTTCCGTATCTTGGTTGATGGGGTACCGCGGGCGGCAACAGTCGAAAACCTTTCGCCGATTCTGGATAACATGCAACTTCTTCGCCATGAGATCGTCAACCAGCTGAAAAAGAACATTAAAGACCAAAAAATGGGCACCAATGAGTCCCAGAATGAGCGGCACATACAGAATTCACATCCAGAATCCATTTATGAATCTGAACCCGTTTTTGACCCAAGCAAGGGTGAAGAACCTGCGCCAGAACCTCCGCTACCAGCGACAACTATGAAAGCCTCCCGCTTTGGCAATAACAGCGATTTGCGGCAAAAGTCCTTCCCACTGGCGCTTGTCCTCCAGGCTTGCCCGGAGATTGCACCGTATGGCCCGGGCGGTGTTATTAACAGTTGGCGTGACCTGATGGTGGCGTCTGTGGTCGTTCGCTCGATGTTGGGCGTCAGTCCGTCTGCATACCAGGAGGCTTGCAGTCTTATGGGCCCCGAGAACGCTGCAACCGTTATCGCCTGCATCCTGGAGAGGGGAGGGCTAATCAACTCGGCCGGAGGGTATTTGCGTGACCTTTCCAGACGAGCGGAGAAAGGCGAGTTCGCTATTGGACCTATGTTGATGTCTCTCGTTCGTGCAAATTGCGGCAGCTCGCGCAGGAAGATCGGCTAGAGTCGGCACCAAGGCTTGATTGATCCGCTCCCGGCCTACAACGAGCGTTTTGTTGTACTGAG
This sequence comes from Rhizobium sp. Root1203, assembly GCF_001424945.1. Classification (GTDB taxonomy): domain Bacteria; phylum Pseudomonadota; class Alphaproteobacteria; order Rhizobiales; family Rhizobiaceae; genus Rhizobium. The sequence goes on along the minus strand of NZ_LMCW01000036.1, from coordinate 473 downwards.
CCATCTGGTTGAGATTGTCTGGTGTCACTATCGCCCAGCTCTGCGTCATTGTCCGCGGTGGGAGAAAGTTCAATCGACTTCCAGGACGAGCTTTTATGATATCGGCGGATCATGCGAGAAAGCGTCGGCCGCGGCACGCTCCCCCAAAAACGAGCTCTCAAGGCCGTTAACAGGTTGCGATGATGATAGAAGCCTCTCGAATCCCGCGAGAGTCGTCAGGTAAAGATATCTTCCGGCCGTCATTTTCGGAAACACAGCATAGTTAACGTCTAAGCAGCGGAAATAAACTCGCCGTTTGCTTTTATTACGTGCAAAGCGTGGGGTAATTCAATGTATTACGCGTGCCGGGGAGAGGCCGAGCCGCGCGGCTCCGGGGGGTAAGTGGGGCAGATTCGGTGGCACTGGTCGTGGGTTGGGCAATTTCGCTGAATGGAGGCCGAGCCGCGCGGCTCCGGTGTCAGGCCCGAGCGAGA
>NZ_LMCW01000035.1 GCF_001424945.1 Rhizobium sp. Root1203 | reverse complement strand
GCCCAAAGGCGCATCGGTAACGATCACGACGGAAGGCGAGGGGGCGCTCACGGCTTACGTGACGTATCCGCACTGGGCCGAAGCCCATGAGAGCTAACTGCGCTCGACGGGAAGGGCCGTGATGGGGGCGGCTATTAGGGAAAGAGACGCAAGCTCTGGCGAAAAAGTTCGAATACCCAAGGCCTTCGTGAAGGAGGACGACCTTTTCGTGGTCGTCACCCTAGATGAAGTTTCTGGGTACGACCTTAGGGAAAGCCACGCGGTTCGACTCACGCACAGGAAGATCATGATCGGTTCCTTCGTGACCGATCGGGCGGTCCACAATGGTGCAGATGTTGTCGCCTCCGGCCCCAAACGCTGCGCAAGTTGAAAGCTTCGCGTCTCCGCCGGTTGCTCCCACCGCGCCACTTGGCGTATTCAGAACCGCCGGGGCTTTAGTCGCAGCTGGATGAAAGTTCCATGGCAGGCCACCGGATCTTCAGCAAATGCTGGTTTCTCAAACCAGTCGGCTCAGCAGTTCGACCGCGCCCGCAACGACCCCAAGCAGCAACAATAAAAGCAGGATATTCACCGACCACTTAATGGCTAGGTAGAGTGGGCGTTTCGTTGATTTCAGCGCTTTGGTGCGCTCTAGCAGGGGTGCAAGCCCGGCGAAAACCCTGTTAGCCAGGCCGCGACGATCTTCCGGTGTGTTCGGGACGACCGAGATCCGTGTTATTCTCTGATAGAAGAGGTTGAACAGCAACCCGGCTGGGTTCAAGGGCCGTTTAATGTCGCACATCAGAATGAGGCGATCTGAATCGGTGTCGTTGCGGACATAGTGAAGGTAGGTCTCGTCGAACATGAGCACTTCGCCATCGCGCCAACTCAGGTTGCGGCCATCGACATTGATAAAGCAGGCATCCGAGTTGGGAGTTGCAAGGCCAAGGTGGTAGCGCAGCGATACCGCGATAGGGTCGGCGTGCCTGGTGAGTTGAGAGCGCCCGGGTAGAACTGTGAACATCGCACCTTGCACTGCAGGCACCTTCCGCAATATTTCGACAGTCCTGGGACAGAGCCGCTGTGCGGAACGATGCGTGTAGCCGTACCAGTTGAGATAGAAACGACTCCAACCATACTTGAAGAATGTCCGAAAACCGACGTCGTAGCAACCTCCTGTCCCGGGACGTTTGGCGGCATCGAAATAGCTCTGGCGCACAAGCTCCAGTCCTTCGTCTCGGATGGTCTGCCAGTTCTCCTTCAGCAGGTCGAGTTCCGGGAAATCGGCGGGGTCGAGAACGGTTTTTGATCCGCGCGGAAGCGTGGTTAAGTAGAGCACGCAATTGAGGGGCGTGAAGATCGGCCAACCTTTTCGGAAGTACTCGGTCAAGTTTTCGTAACGGACTCGACCCCGGAAACGGTATACGTACGCCATACTCGCAATCACAAAAATGACAATAACGCTAAAAGCTGACATGAGGTGACCTAGGATACAGTTTGATGATTTTGGGCGACGTCCGATATTCCTCGTTCTTGACCGGATTGATCGCGGCAATTTCGACCACGTCGGTCGCCAGCTGGCAGTAGCCACCTTCAGCTCGCGATCGGAACCGTTTATGTTCGCAAGAGGCAGCGGCCGAATTGCCCGTGAGCCATGCCTCACGGTTCGGCCGCCACTCTCCCACAGGGCGCGTGCGTGGGGTCTCGGTTGCGCCCTGCCACGCTCCGATGGTGCGGAGCGTATCTGTCGAACAGTTAGAAGCGAAGGTTGACACCTGCCTTGATCACATGGCTGTCAATGTCGGTACTTGTGGTTCCGGCACTGGTCGTCGTTTTCACGTCCGGGGTCATGACGTAATTATATTCGACCCTGGCGGAAAGACCGTTTCCGAAGGCCTGCTCGATCCCGCCGCCGACGAGATAGCCGCCCTCCCAACCCGGACCGCTCCGGATGTTGCTGCCATTGTCGAATTTGGTCATCGCGTAGCCGGCGGTGCCATAGACGAGTGTCCTGTCGAGGCCGACCCCGGCCTTTGCCTTGGCGGCCAGACGCCATTGCTCGTCCAGGCTGCCGCCACGCACCGTCTGCTCGGTCCCGCCCATGTATGTGCCTTCAAGCTCGGCGCCCAGGACGGCGGAACCGACCTGGAAATTGTAGCCTGCTTGCGCGCCCGCAGCGAGGCCCTTGCCGTCGGCAAAGGGATTGAGACGGCTGGAGGCAACTCCCGCATGGCCGCCGACATAGGCGCCGCTCCAATCGAAGGTGGTCGGCGCGGGAGGGCTGACCGCGTAGGAATTGTCGAAATCGGCTGCCGAGGCAGTGTGGGACAGAAGCCCGGCTAGGATGGCAGACAGCGCGAGTCTTGTTCTCATCGAAGGCATCAAATTACTCCAGACAGAGGTGCGGCGCTCTTCAGCGCGGCATGAAATTATTTCATGAGAGCTTGGATGCAGGCTCCCGCGTGCCCTTCGGGACTCTGACCGACGAACGCCTCTCATCCTGCTTGTGAGGATTGTGGGCAGATTACGCCGAGCGTCCCATCTGCAAAAATGTCCGCGGGGTAGCTGGTCTCATAGCAGGCTCGTCGTCTCGACGCCCCCCTGAAGCCTGGCGGGATGGACGTGCCACTGCCAATAAGAGCCCGGGATCTGATCGCCAACGTGGATATAAGTATGCGAGACATTACCCGGTGCCGTTGCATTGATACTCGCCAGTTTGACCACGTTCGCAGCCGATGGGCACGACGTGGTGCCGGACGCGCTCCGGCTTGATGCCGCCATGGAGCGGTGGATGCCCGTCATAGTACGCAGAACGGATCGGGGGCATCGGTATCGTTGTGATCCGAGAGGGACGCATCATTCGGGCGGGGCCATTATGGTGAGCAAAGCCTGGCGTTCCAGTGACCGAGGATACGGCCTTCAATACCGCTTCGATCGCGAAGACCGTAACAGCAGAAACGCCTGCCAAGACAGACCGCAACGATGCTATCGGCTTGGCACAGATCATCCGTACGGGTTGGTGCAAGAGCGTCCAACGAAGGGCGGCCGAATGGGTTCCTTGATCGTCTGAGTTACAGATGTTAGCTTTCCGAGGGAACCTTACCGAACCTGCTGCCGGGTTGAAGGGTATTCAAATCGATGACGTCCCCTGTCCGGAGGTCGAAGTGTAATCGGCAGACTTCGACGAGGATAAGCAGCTTTCAAAAAGGCGCTACGCAAGCGATACCCAGCTATTGGCTTGTCGCATGCTGATGAGGCTATCGCAGCATCTTTCGGTTTCAGAACCTATGCAGCTATGCGCGGAGTGTTGCAGCAGGTGACTGGGTCTGCCCGCTTCATCGTTCAAATAGACGCGAGCCTGCTTCTGATGCGTCTTGAAGAACTAGGCTATAGCGGGCTCGCGGTCCAAGACTTGAGGCGGACAGTTTTGGAAGCGCCGTATCCTGACCAATGGCTTGGGGACGAGTTGGAGCAATCACTGGTGCGGCGGCGCATACCAGATGCGGCTAATGGCTAGGCTTCAAATGAACACCTGCAGGGAGTGAGGGAACCTGGCCCTTAGATACAGGCATGCCGTTTCAACCGACTTATGTGAGCCGTTGATGCCCATATAACGGCCGGTGATCTCCTTTCGCAGCGGCGTCTTTCGGCACAAGTGCTTTGTGTAAGCCGGCCGAATTTGCGAGCCCATCGCCGGATCGTTTCATAAGACACAACAATACCACGCTCCAACAGCATTTCCTCGACCAGCCGCAGGCTCAAAGGGAAGCGAAAATACAGCCACACAGCGCGCGCGATAATCTGCGGCGGAAAGCGGTGGTTCTTGTAGCTGATCGCGGGCGAGTTCATGTCAGCCGAATTAGCCATCAACCGTTAAGCCAACGACAACGTGACATCGCCCGATCGATCCTTCATCCTTGTGCAGCGACGCTTCGTCGGCCCTGGCGCAGCTGGGGCGGCGTTCGAGTTCCCCTGGTTCCTGCCCCCTCTATCTTGCGCTACCGCCACGCCTTCGGCCACGTGTTGCTCGCCTCTCTCATCGTCCAGATCTTCGCGCTGATCACCCCGCTGTTTTTCCGGGTCGCGGTTGACAAGGTGCTGGCACGTCGCAGCTATTCGACCCTGATCGTTCTGGTCATCCGCCTCGTTGCCGTCGGGTTTGTCATTCAACTTGGATATGGACATGGTCGTCGTGACGAGCCGCACGACATCCTTGAAACCGAATATGGCTGTCGGTGGCACCCAGCGCATTCTTGATATGAGGCTCTACGAAGACCTTCTCCAAGCCGAACTTGCTCACCCCTTCTGTGGTTAGCCAACGGATGGCGGAAGCAGTTCGCTGCTCTTCAATTCGATAAGCTGGGAAGAGACGCTGCAGCGCATCGAGGTCCCAGCGTGTGGTGAGCCAGTCGCGTCGTCCTTTACACGGCTGTTCGTCGCCATCCGCAGGCTGTTCAAATGCAAAATAGCCGATCGGAGACCGTGTTGTGCCATTCAAGAACTTACCGTCCACATCCTGGTAGTAGAACGCCAGGTCGAGCTTCTTTCCGTCCGCATGAGACAAATGCGGAAACAGCGGGAAACCGTCGATGAACGGAAAATTCCCGTCCAAGGCCACTGTCACAGTTCCTGGAAATTCTTTGTCCATGTGTTCCGCCAGCGCGGTTGCCAGATCGCGCATACGCGGCGTTGCGTAGTTGCGGTTGAGCAGGCAATAGATCGGGGACCGAACCACGAGCTTGTCGTCGGGTGTGCAATGCAGGATAGAGCCACACGCCCAAATATCGGCGCGATGACGTTCGATGCAAATGCTGAACAAGCATAGCAGAGCAGGAACACCGCGAGCTTTGTGATGAATCGCCGTGTTCTCCAAACATGCGTGGCCCCGACAGCCATGAGATATGCGAGACCACCAATCTGCGTGAGTATCGTTAAAATGGCGACGATCAAAAAGTGGAGAGTAAAACGTATCACTTTAGCGACCTTGAAGGACGATTGGTTGTTGTTCCGCATGAACGATCGATTGTGGGATTACCTTCCATTGCCATAAGCGATTGAATGATATTGCACGATCTAGCGTCGCGAGCATGGCGGCCTATAATGGCTTGTCATCAAGCTGAGTTGACGACAGCAGATCCCCCGCAGCGCTATAATGGTCCGTCTTGGAAGCCCATCGCTCGGTATTTGCCACGTCATACCTGATGATGTCCCTGGTGCCGTCGTCGTTGAAATTACTGCGAGTAAGCGTGTGATTCATGCTATCTTTGATCTGCTCACACCGGGTCCAAGGCTCTTCTTCATCGACGTCATATGTGAAAGTGTAGTGTGTGCTGTCATCGTTCGTCTGATCAATCTGCACGAGCAGACCAGCGGCATTGTAGGTCTGCCGATAAATCCTCCAAGTCGCTGTGTTCGTCACGTTGTAGCTGACAACATCCTTCGTATTATCGTCGTAGAAGTGGGACTGGTTCAAGAGCCGCCCGGCGCTGTCCTTGTACTGTTCGTGGCGCGTCCAGGGCAAAGTGTTGGCGACATCAAAGGTGACCAGGTTTTGCGTGTCGTCATCGTTAGCTTGCTCAATAGCAAGCAGTTGGCCGGCAGTGTTGAACGTCTCCTGGTGGCTCGCCCAGGTCTGGGTGTTGGCCGGATCGTAGTTCACCTGGACCTTGGTGCCGGCGTCGTTGAGAGTGACCTGGGATGTTGTCTTGCCGGTGGGATCAAATGACTTGCTGATCTCCCTCCATGCGGTTGCATTCGCAATGTCGAAGTCGGTGACAGCGGCCAAAATGCCTATGGCCGTGTAGTACTTGATCTGCGTTCGGGCGCCGGAAACGGCGAAATTAACGTCTGCACGACCGCCGGCGTCGAGATACTGCGTCTCCGATACCTTTCTACCTCCAGCATCAAACCGCTGTTCGACACCCAACCATGGTTGGGCGTCCAAGGGATCGAAAAAGGTGGCACCGGTTAAAATTCCAGCTCTGTTTTTGCGGGTGACGCTCAGTGTCTTTCCTGTTGCCGCATCAAAGGCTGTCGTTACCGAGCTGCCGTCGGGGGCACGACTGATTTGGCTAGTTCTGCGACCTCGTCCGTCCGTTGTGGTTTGGACCGAGTTCATTGCAGGGGCAGGCCCACCAGAACTCACAAGGCGCCCCAGTTCCCCCTTAGCGCCGTCATACTCCAGGAATGTGGTTGGGCACGACGACAAAGCGGTTTGGAATCGTTGCTGGGCCTGTGCGTGATCTCCATGCTGCAGGTACCATTCAGCGGAGTAGAATGTCGCTTCGCAGCGTTCGTCGGCGTTCCCAGCCTTGGCCACGAGATCGGCAGGACTGAGTTTGCCGAAAAACAGTTCGTATACCGAATAGGGCCATTTGCCCGCGTCCACTTTAGTGGCTGCATCTCGAAGGGCGGTAAGCGCCTGGGCATCACCGCCTCGCTTCTGCGCCAGGAAACGCCACAGGTAGTAATAGGCAGCGTTCGTACCAGTCTCCTGAGCTTTGGCGGTGAACCCTTTCGCAGCGCTCTCATATCGATCCGCAAAATAATCTGCCATCGGATCCCCTATCCAGGTTTCGTATATCCGACTGATGGGCCAAAGGGATCCAATTGCAATTGCCACAAAGAAGAAAGTGAACATGGCGGCCGCCCACCCGAAGCGCGGTGCGGGCCGTTCCCGCGGCCAAGATACGAAGAGCATGAGGGCCAAAATACCTCCAGCCGCAGCTCCCCCGAAGTGTGCGGCATAGTCGATATTTTCTCCATTCTTGGCAGCCGACACAAATGGCATCAGAGCCGGCAGCAACAATTGACCGGCGCCCATCCGCAGCGCCAGCGCGATATGTGAGAACGAGGACCGAAAACTGATGACGATCGTTGCTACAAAAAGCCCGACGATGCCGCCAGAGGCACCGACGCCGACAACATTCGCCGGGTTTATCCACACGGAAGCGGCAGAACCGCCGAGAGCGCTGGCGAAGAAAATCGCGGAAAACCAGCGCCAACCGATCAGTCGCTCAAGAAGTTTCCCGGCGAACCATAAGGACAGGCAGTTGAAACCAATGTGCAGGGGACCACCGTGCATGAACGGTGCCGTGAAGAGGCGCCACCATTGATGATACTCCACCATGCTTCTTTGGAATGTCCCGCCCAGCACAAATAACGCTTCCGTACTGAGAGAGCCCGCCTTGGACATATCCATGCTAAAGGCAAGTTCGGCGGCGTATACGATGGCAAGTATGGCGATCAGTATGTAGGTGAAGGTCTGTCGACCGACAAGGATGTCAGGATCCTCCCCTTCATCCCCGTCCAGGCCTCTGGTCGAGCCCGTCTCGCTCAATGTTTGACTGGTATCTTCTTTGGCCTTTTCCCAAAGGCCGGAGCACTGCTGGTAGATCAGATCTGGATCGCCCCGAAGCGCCTTCATATTGATGCTAGCCTTGGCTTTGGAGCCATGCAGCACAGAGTAAAGCAAACCCCTGAAATCAGGCCGACGGGTTGCGTCAGCGATGATGGGATCAAGTTCGAAATTGATGCTGTCGATGTGCCTGGTTTGAACGCGTTGAAGATTTCGGATAGCGGGCCAGGATATTGGTTTCGGACCATAGCTTGGCAGGTGAATACCACGCCTGGAAATGGTCAGGCCCGGGTTCCTGTTGAACAGCTTGAGCAAGGCAGTCGCCGCAATGACGGCAAAGAACAGACCTCCCAACAGCTCGATGTATAGGCTCGGATGATCATCGCCTGCCTTGCCAGGCATGGAGGCCATGGCTGCAATCAAAATGACGAATGCGATGGCACCGAAGAGCACCCGGAGGAGTTTGTTCTTGTCGTAGTGATATTCCGTTCCGACCAGTTCTCCGCGCATTGCTCCGGATACCTTCGGGGTGCTCCTCGCCCAGACCGAGGCCGTTGGACTGCCCCCATTGCGGGCTGTCGGCAGGGCAGCATGCTCGGCAAGGTCATCATTGCTCCTGTTGCGAAGCTCATCGAGCTCGCTCGCCCGGCACCAATCAATGAGCCCCTCATGCCAAACGAGTGTGTTCGGGGCGAGTTGTCTTGATTCAATCAGAATAGTGATTTCGAGAGCGGAAACTGGGCCCATTTGTTGGCCCTCGAATTTATAAAACCAAGCTGTCATCAAGCTCTCTTATATTAACGCCGTATATTGAGAATGACTTGCTCAAGCTCGGTGCCACTGCCGATCTCTGGCAAACATTTGGTGATTGTTTCATCGCTCCTTCATCGCCCCCGACGCGATCTCGGCCAGCGGTGAGAATAGATATTCGAGAATACGGCGCTTGCCGGTCTTGATCTCCACGGTCACCGACATGCCCGGCGATAATGATACTCTCTGCCCCTCGACATCGATGTCGCCCGTATCCAGCTTGACGGTCACCGGGAACACAAGGTTCTGGACACGCTGGGCATTGGCGATCGGCACGGCGCTCTGCAGCGCCTTTGCCGGGTCGCCTTCGAGCTGTCCGGCGTCGGGTTCGGGAATGGCATCGCGCGCGACACCGGTGACGCGTCCATGGACAATGCCGTAGCGGGTAAACGGAAACGCCTCGACCTTGACGACGACGGGCTGACCGATGGCGACAAAGCCGAAGTCGCGGTTCGGCAGGTAGGCCTCGACTTCGAGCGCGCTGTCGCCAGGAATGATCCGCATCAGCTCGGCACCGGCACTGACCACTTGGCCGATGGTGGTGATCGCCGACGCCTGAACGCTGCCGTCGATCGGACTGGAAATGGTCATCGATTGGCGCCGCTTACGAGCCTTTATAAGCTGTTGTTTCAAGCCATCGGCGCGACGGGAGGCTTCCCCCTGCCGGCTGACGTTGTCGGCGATGAACGTGGCAATCGTCTTCTCGCCGTCGCTGGTCGCCACCGCAAGCGACGCCCGGGCTTCGGCAAGCTGCCCGTTTTCCGTGGCAAGGACGGCCATTTCCTTTTGCTGGGTCTCCATGGCGTCGATAAGACCGGCTCGCGTTCCGACCGATTGATCGATCAGGTTGTTGTGGATCGCGACGCGTTCGGCCAGTGTCTTCACCAGCGTGGACTGCGCGGCAATCGTCTGGTCCAACCTGTCGATCGCTGCCTGTTGCTGAATGCGTTGTGCCGCGATGTTGGCGAGCGCCGCATCCAATTGCTGAAGATCAGCCCGATAGATGCCAGCCTCGCGCTCGCGGACGTCTGCTGTGACGGTGTCGGGCAAATCGAGATCGGCCGCGACATGCCGCTCGCTTGACCATAATCCCTTGGTTTGCCATTGCCTCGCGGCATCAACCGCCGCCTGGCGACGCTTGGCTTCTGCGCTCGATGCCTCGAGCTCCGTCAGCACGCCATCCTCATCGGATCTGAGCTCTGTGCCGTCCAGTTGAACGAGAACATCGCCCGCCTTGACTCGCGAGCCGTTCGCAACCGGGACTGAGGTTGTCTTGCCGGTTTCGATTGACTGAATGATCTTCACCCGGCCGGTTGGCTGGATTTTCCCCTGGGCTGTGGCAACGATGTCGAAGGTTCCGAGATAGCTCCAAAGCAGCGCGCTGAATACGACCACGGCTATGAACCACATGAACGCCGCCCGAATGGGGGAAGCAGGCGTCTCGAGGATTTCCAAGGCGGCCGGCAGGAATGCATTGTCGGCGCGGGTCCGCTTCGGCGGTCGTTTGCCTGGCCGGCGGGGACGCACGAGCATGTTCATGCCTGATTGAATCCCGTCTGCAACTCCCACAGGTGCGCGTAGAGGCCATTCGTTCGAGCCAGCAGCGTTTCGTGCGTGCCTTCCTCGACGATGCGACCGTCCTTCATGCCGATGATGCGGTCGCAATGACGCACGGTCGCCAACCGGTGCGCGATGATGATGACGGTGCGGCCTTTGACGATCTCGCGCATATTTCCAAGGATGATCCGTTCGCTCTCGTAGTCGAGCGCGCTGGTCGCTTCGTCGAGGATCAACATCGGAGGATTGGTCGCCAGTGCGCGGGCGATCGCAAGGCGCTGCCGCTGACCGCCGGACAGGTTGGCGCCGCGCTCCTCGATCAGCGTGTCGTAGCCGCGTGGAAGCCTGGCGATAAACTCGTCGGCTCCCGACAGACGCGCCATCCTGATGGCCGCCGCACGCGACATCGATGGGTTCACCAGGCAGATATTGTCGTGGATGGTGCGGTTGAACAGCATGTTCTCCTGCAGGACGACGCCGATGTTCGAGCGGAGCCAGGCTGGGTCGACTTGCGCGATGTCCTGGCCGTCGACGAAGACCTGTCCACTGCCCGGCACATAGAAGCGTTGGACAAGCTTAGTGAGCGTCGACTTGCCGGACCCTGAGGGGCCGACAATGCCGATGACCTCGCCGGGGCGAATGCCGAAGCTGATATCCTTCAGGACCTCCGGTCCATCCGGTGAATAACGGAAGTTGACGTGTTTGAAGGCAATCGCACCGCGCGGGGGCGGCAGGCTGACGGCAACGGAAGGGCGCGGTTCGGCCGGCGCATTCAGAATATCCGCCAGACGCGCGACGGAGACCTGCACCTGCTGGAAATCCTGCCAGAGCTGCGACAGCCTCAGGATCGGCTGCGAAACCTGCCCTGCGATCATGTTGAAGGCAACCAGGGCTCCCACCGTCAGCTCGCCGTCGATCACCGCCTGGGCGCCGAACAGCAGGAGCGCTGCCGAGGTGATCTTATTGATGTACTGGATTGCATTCTGGCCCTTGGCAGCCAACATGGTCGTGGCGAAGGAGGACTGGACGTAAGCCGCCAATCGCTCCTCCCATTGCGAGGCCACCACCGGCTCGACGGCCGACGCCTTCAGGGTCTGGACGCCGACGACGGTTTCGACCAGGAATTGCTGGCTGTAGGCTCCCCGCTCGAACTTCTCGTCGATCCTGTCCTTGAGCAGGGGCCGGATCAGGAAGCCGATCGCCAGGTAGAACGGGATCGATGCGACGACAATCCACGCCAGCCGCGACGAATAGGAAAACAGCACGAAAATGAAGACAAAGGTAAAGATCAGGTCCAATCCGGAAAAGAGCCCCTGGCCGGTGAGGAAGTTGCGGATGGTTTCCAGCTCGCGCACACGGGCGATCGTTTGTCCGGTTGGGCGCGTCTCGAAATAGCTGAGCGGCAGGTTTAATAGATGCCGGAACAACCGCCGTCCGAGCTCGACGTCGATGCGGTTGGTGGTGTGGGAAAGCGCGTAGGTGCGCATGTACTGCAAGAGCACGTCGAACAGGCCAACGGCAACGAGGCCGACGACCAGAACGATCAGGGTCGAATAGCTCCTATGTGCCAGCACCTTGTCGACCACGACCTGGAAGAACAGCGGCGTGATCAGCGCAAAGATCTGCACGATGAGCGATGCCAGCAACACGTGGCCGAAGGCACGGCGATAGCGCCAGATCGACGGCAGGAACCAGCGGAACCCGAACGTCGCCCCAGCCGCGCCAGGGCCGGCAAAGCGCCGCTGGACAAGGATAAAGGTGCGATCGGTCTCCGCGAGCAAATCCTCTGGCGTGATCGTGCGGGTCGAGAAGTCGATCGGATTGATCAGCTGGTAGAGACCGTCGTGATTGGGGGTTCCGAGGATCGCGAAGGTACTGTCGCGAAGGCAGGCGATCGCCGGCACGGGCAACGTCGTCAGGCGGTCCTTGCCAACGCCACGGATGGCGCGCGCCTTGAGGCCGGCGATCTTAGCGGCACGCAGGATATCGTCGGGCTGCGACACTCGATCGAGCGCCAGCTCCCTGGCCAGCGTGTCCGGTCGCGACGATATGCGGAAGTATCCGGCGATTGCGGCAATAGCCGCAAGGCCGGAATCCCTCGCGCCAGCGGCCTCGGCCTGCTGGTCCTGTTCTTCCTCAAGAACTGCGACGCTCATAAACCAGGCGCCTCAGATCGGAGGCCTGCTGCCTGGGGGCAATGTCCCCAGGCGCTCGTGAGGCAAGCCACTATGCTGCTCGATACGCCAGGGTGGCATCGCCGACCAGGAACTTTCCGCCGGCTTCCGTTTCGTAAGTACTGGTGCCTGTTATGGCCGAGCCATCGGCAAAGGCCTGGGCACCATCCGGCGTATGCAACAGGTTGACGAGCTTGATGCCAGCCTCGGACATGGTCTGGAGTTCGCCCTGGTCGGTGATGCCGTTCTGGTTGCCGTCGCGCCAGACCCTGAACTCGCTCCAGCGATCGTCCTGGGCATCGAGGATGTTGTCATGGTTGCTGTCGAAGACGAGGCGCAAGCCGTCGAGGTCCGAGACCGAACCGCCGTTGGCGGCGATCTGCTCGTCACTTGCCCAACCGGAGAAGGAGAGCTCGCGCGCCTGGTCGATCAGCCCGTCCGCGCCGGCGTCGCCGTTGGCGCTGAGATCGATGGCAAGGAACCCGTCGTTGGCACCGACCCACGCGCTCGCATCGGCAATGCCGTCCCCGTCCCAGTCGAACTGCGGCGATGTTTGCGTATTCGCCAGATCAAAGGGCCGCAAATCCACATGGCCGTTTCCATCGAGATCAAGTAGCACCGGATGCTGAGATCCATAACGCATCGGGGAGCCATTGTGATGGTTGTATGGCACCCCTTGGGGATTGTAGGAGGATGTTCCGGTCACCCCACCCCACTTGCTGTAAAAGGTTAGGTCGTACCAGGCGTCATCATAGTACAACGTGCTCTTCTTGATTATGCCGCCGACATATTCGGCCACGGTCCTGTCCCACTGATTAGCGCGACCTGTCGTATCATATGTCGTGACGGTGTAATTGCTTGGATCATCGTTGTAGACATACTGCGCCGTAATCTGACCGGCGGCATTGTACACACTCACAACGGACGACCATGACTGCGCGTTGGTGACGTCCCAGGTGTAGTAAGCGTTACTGCCATTGTCGTAGTGGTTCGTCTGGTTCGTCAGCCGGGCACTGGCATCATAGGTGTATTCTAAATACGACCAATCTGCCGCGTTTGCCGGGTCATAGGATACCCCATACCGCGTTCCATTGTCGTTGATCTGGTAGAACCAGGTGCGCTGGCCGGCTGCGTTGAAAGTCTGCTGGTAGTTCGACCACGTTGCCGTGTTCGCGACGTCGAAGGCGAAGGCGTCCCTGGTCCCATTGTCGTTGTAGTTGGTCTGCGCCGTAACCCTGCCGCTGGCGTCCTTGATCTGCTCGTAATACGACCAGGTCGCTGCGTTGGCGACATCATAGACGTATATGCCCTGGGTCCCGTTGTCGTAGAAGTTTGTCTGGTTGAGGACCTTGCCGTTGGCGTCCTTGGTTTGCTCATAGCGCGACCATGTTGCTGCGTTGGCAACGTCATAGGTCACCGTGTTATGGGTACCATTGTCATTCGTCTGGTCAACGAAGGTCAGCTGACCTGCCGCGTTGAAGGTCTGCTGGTAGGTCGACCAGGTGGCGGTGTTAGCCGGATCGTAGTTCACCTGGAGCTTCGTGCCGTCGTCATTGGATGTGGTCTGTGCCGTCAGCTGGCCCGATGCGTTGTAGGTCTTGCTGACCTGCGACCAGATGTTGGCATTGCCGGTATCGAAGTCCGTGGTGCCGGTCAGCGCATTGGTCGCACTATAGTACTTGATCTGCTGCTGGGCGCCGCTTGCGGTGAAACTGATCTCCGCCCGCGTGCCATCGTCGTTGTACTGGATCTCCGACGTCTTCTTTCCGGCTGCGTCGAACTGCTGCTCGACCCTGGTCCACGGCTGGGCATTCAACGGATCGTAAAGCGTGGCCGATGTCAGCAGGCCGGCCTTGCTGGCGCGGCTGACGCTGAGCGCCTGGCCGCTCGCCGCATCGAAGGCCGTCGTCACCGAACTACCATCCACGGCAATGGCGATCTGGGATGTCTTGCGGCCAAGTCCGTCGGAAGTGATCCGGGAGGTGAGGGAACCGAGCGCATTGACGGTATCGACGACGCTCTGGGTCGCCGATCCACTGCCGTTCAAATCAACCTTGGTCAACGTCACCGAGCCGTCGGCATGGGTGACGGATGTCTCGGTGTGATCGACGGTGCCGTTGTTGTCTGAATCTTTCGACAGCCTGGTGATCCGGCCGTCGGCACTGGTCGAGATCGTACCCGTCGCCTTGATCACGCCACCGGAAAGAGTCTCGGTCACGGCAGTAACGACAGAGCCATCGATCTGCCGCACCGACTGCATGGTCACCTCGAAGATGCCGTCGCCGTCATAGTCGTAGCGGATCGTCTTCGTCCGGCCATCGAGCGAACTCGTCGTTTCGCTCTTGGCGGCAATCGCCTGCGTCCAGTAGATGCCGCCCTGGCCGAGGTAGGACGCGTTGCGCGCCGTCGAATTGTTGGTGACGACGGACACATTTGCCCCGGTCGTATCTGTCGTGACGATCTCGATCTGATCGACCGTGCCGTCGCCATTGACGTCCCTGGAGGTGGTGATCGTCCTGCCGTCTGCGGATGCCTCTACCGTGGTCCTGGCCGCGACGATTCCGCTTGGCAGATCGGTGTCGATGGTGACGGTCGTGCGGCTGCCGTCGGCATGAACGGTATCATCGACGCTGCGCTGGCGCTCAATGCTGCCATTGCCGTCGAAATCCCAGCTGATGGTTGTATGACGGCCATCCGCCGACACGGTCCGAACAGAGCGATCCCTGATTGTGCCGTCGGCATTGAAGTCGGTGGTGGTCGAGGTCAGGATGCCGGAGTTGGCAGTCACACTCTGCTGGCGCTGGTCGACGATGCCATCGCCATTCGCATCGCGCTCGACCGTTGTCGTCAGTTTGTCGGCGCTGATGAGTGTCGTCGTCTTGTCGACGAGATGACCGCTCACATCGGTGGTTGACACGGACTCGCGGACAGCACCATCAGCAAGTACCTCTCGCGTGCTGGTCCGTATCTGGTTGCTGAAGCCGGTCCGCTCCTCGCTCGATGCAACGACCTTGCCGCTGGCATCGGACGTCACTGTTGTCTTTGAGATCGTCGTGCCGTCGAACTTGCTTGACGTGATCGTCCGCGTGGTGGTGCCGTCTGCATTCAGAGCAGTGACGTCGGTCGCGGTCTGGCTATAGGAGCCCGAACCCGTCAGGTCCCATTGCTCGGTCACCGACCGGCCGTTGGCGCTTGTGGTAGTCAGCTGGCGGCTGGCAAGTGCTGATCCATTGAACGTGCTGATGGTGCGGCTGCGCGAACCGTCAGCATTCAGCGTCGTGATATCGGTCTGGCTCTTGTCAAAGCTGCCGGACCCCGTCGTGTCCCACCTGGTGGATATCGACAGGCCATCGGCGGAGGTGTCGACGACAGTGGTAGCCTTGACGACGAGGCCGCTTGGTCCGGTTGCCAGATCCTGCGATGTCGTGGACGTGCTGCCATTGGCATTGAGGACGGTGACGCTGGTGGTTTCCTTGTCCACGGTGCCATCGCCGTCGATGTCGTAGTCGATGGTCTTCTGCAGGCCATCTGCCGTGACGGTGATGGTCTTTGTATCCCTGGCAACACCGGCGGCCGTGAGATCGACCAAGCGTTGCTCCACCGAGCCATTCGCTTTTTTGGTCGTTGTCGACTGCTGATCGAGAATACCGTCGCCATCGAGATCGGCGGCCACCGAGGTCGACAGTCCATGGGCAGCGACCGTGGTCACTGTCCTGCTTTCCAGCGATCCGTCCGCCTTGAAGTAGCTAAGCGTTTCCGTTGTTCCGCCGTCTGGATTGAGCACGGTCACATCACTCGTCGAGCGGACGGTCGTGCCGCTGGCGTCGGCCCACACGGCGGTCTTGGTCAGGCCGTCAGCACTGACCGTCGTGGTCGTCCGCGAGACGAGCACGTTGCCGGTGGAGAACTGCGACACGGTGCGCGTCTGCCCGCCATTGCTATCGAGCGATGTGGTGTCGGTAACGACACGTTCGAACACGCCATCGCCGTCGAGATCGGAGCTTGCAGTTTTGGAGAGGCCATTGGCTGCCGTGGTCACGACTGAACGGCTGTCGAGGGTGCCGTTTGCCCTGTAGGTCTCGACCGTATCCGTCGTCAGACCGGCCGCATTTATCGCGATGGTTTCTTCGACATCGATCGCGCCATTGCCGTCGAGATCGATCGTCTTCGTTGCCGTCTTGCCGTCGGCGCTGATGCCGGTCGTGGCCGTCGAGACCAGGGTTCCGTTAGCGGCCTTGGTCGCTTCGGTTGTCTCGGTCGAGCCATTGGCGTTGAGGACATGCGTCGATGTCAGGCTTCTATCGACTGTGCCATCGCCATCGGCATCGATGCCGGTCTGGGTCGACAGTCCATTGGCACTGACCGTCGTGGTTTGACGATCGGTGAGCGTGGTTCCGCCGCTATGGGAAACGGTTTTGGTAATGGAGCCGTCGCTGTTGAGAGTGGTGAGCTCAATCGTCTTGACATCGATTACGGCGTCGCCGTTGAGATCCTCACTAGCGACAACAGAAAGGCCGTTGCCTGACGTGACGATGGTCTGGCGATCGAGGAGTGTCCCATTGCCGGTAGCAAGCGACATCGTCCTGGTGCGACTGCCATCGGCGTTGATGACCGTCTGGTCGCTGATAACGCGATCGCCGATGCCGTCGCCATTGACATCAACAATCGAGGTCGTCGTTAGCGTGTCGGCGCTGACTGTGTCCCGGCGCGTCGCAAGCGTTGCGCCATTGGCGGCGTAGTCGGTACGCACAGTCTCGGAACGACCGTCGGCGTAGACTGTCCTGGACTGAACGCGATCGGTGTTGCCGTCACCATCAGAATCTGTGGTGACGCTGGTCGTCCTGCGGTCAGCACTGACAGTGGTTATCGACTGTCCCTTGAGGGTGCCATCGGCACTGCGCACAGCGACGGCTTCGGTTCGGGTTCCATCGGCGCCCAGCGTGATGACGTCGGTGGCGACCTGGTCAAAGGTGCCATCACCATCGAGGTCGGATTGCAGGGTTTGCGAGAGGCTGTCGGCCGTGGTCGTCGTCACCGTCTTGCCGAGGATCGCGCCGCTGGCATCAGTGGTGGTGACCGTCTCCGTCCGGCTGCCGTTGGCATTGGTCACAATGATATCGGTGACGATCCGGTCATCGACGCCGTTGCCGTCGGCGTCAGTGCGGGTGGTCTTCGACAGGCCATCGGCCGATGTGACCGCGACACTCCTGGCGATCAACGAGCCATCGGCATTAAATGCACTCACCGTCTTCGTCGTCGTGCCGTCGGTCGCCACGGTGATGCGGGTCAGGTTGTCGGTTGCGCCATCGCCGTTGGCGTCGGCAGCAAGGGTGATTGTCTTGCGATCGCCGCTCGTTGTCGTCACCGTCTTCGACAGCAGCGTGCCGTCGCCGCTGGTTTCCTGAACGGTCTGCGTTCGCACACCGTCGGCCGCTACCATCGTGATGTCGCTGTCGATCAGGTCAACTACGCCATCGCCGGTCAGATCTGAAGAGACTGTCTTCGACAGGCCGCTGGCTGAGGTGACCGACGACGTCGTCGTGCGCACCGTGCCATCGCCGTTGAAAACATCAGTATGCGCGGTAATATCGCCAGAGGCCGCGATCGTGGTCACTGTCACGGTGCGGGTATCGACTGTGCCGTTTCCGTCGGCATCCTCGGACACCGTCTTGGTTTTGTTGTCGGCGATGGTCAGTGTCACCGTTCTCGCGAGCAGCGTACCGTCCGCACCGTGATCGGCGATGGTCGTCGTCCGGCTACCATCGGCGGCGACAGTAGTAGTATCTGTGACGATCTCGTCATTCGTGCCATCGCCATTGAGATCGATGGTGCTGGTTTTCGACAGGCCGTCGGCCGTCGCTTCGATCACAATCTGGGTGAGAACCGTTCCGTCGGCGCTCAGGGATTGCGTTGTCGTGGTGGACGAGCCGTTGGCCTGTCTGACGAAGGTCTGTCGCTCATCGGCGGCGCCGTCTCCGTCCTGGTCGAGTGTTGTGGTGATCGTCAGGCGGTCTTCACTGGTCACTGTCGTTGTGCGGTCGGCCAGCGAGCCGTCGGCATTAAAATTGGACACGGTCTTGGTGCGAACGCCATCGGCATCAACGGAGATAACGGTGGTCTGTGAGCGGTCGAAGGTGCCGTTGCCGTCGTCGTCAAAGCTGGTCTGCACGTTGTTGCCATCGGCACTCGTGGTGACAAGGTTGCGGAAGGCGAGGCTGCCGTCGGGATTATATCCGAGGATGTCTTTCTGGATCGAGCCACCGGCAACGGTCGTGCTTGTCGTCTGGACCAGGTATTTGTTGCTGTCGGCCGCGAGAACAGCGTCGCCGGCTGTTCCAGTCGTGCCGTCGGCGCGCGTGAACGTCGTCGTCCCGGTGATTGCCGAACCGTCGGCGAAACTTTGGCCGCTACCAACAGGTGTCAGGTCGATCGAGGTGATGCCGAGGCTGTCGAGCGATACCAGCTGTCCGTTGACCTCGACCTTGAACTCGGACCAGCGTGCGTCTCCTGCGTCGAGCTTGCCGTTGCCATTGGTGTCGAAGACATGCCTTAGCGCTTCGAAGTCGGTGGTGGCTGAGGAGTCCCAGTCGGTGAAGGCGAACTCGCTCGAGCGGCTGATCCTGCCGTCGCCGTCGGCGTCGAGCACCAGTACACCCGTGCCCTGACCGGCCCAGGCGGTGCGGCTCTGATAGCTGCTGCCGTCGAGATCGATAAATTTTGATGACGATGACAGGTCGTTGATATCCAACCCGTTGCCGGAGAGGTCGAGGACGATCGGATGATATACGCTCCAGCCAATGCGATTCTCGGGCCCTGGGTCTGAAATGAAATCTTGATTGCTGCGATAGGACCGTCCGCCACTCGATTTGCTAGGGCCACCGGAATTGCTAGAGCCGCTCGACCTTCCCTTACTATTCGACGATTTCGGTGAAGGACTATAAGAGCCGCCACTTGTATACCCGCCGGCAGCGGAGCCGTGGCCGCCGTCATTCACCGCGTTGTCCCAGTCGAGCTGTGAGCCCCAAGGATTGGAGAGACTCTGAAAACTCTGAACCAGCGGCGCGGGCATAGGTGTAGCAACGAATGGTCCGGAGGGTGAGGTAAAAGTGCCTATTGCAGGTGAGTTAATTGTGGGCGGTTGGGCAATCCCCTCGGCATTGGGAACCTGTGTGGTGAGCGTCGGGGTCACGGGCAACGACGACATCGATATAGGAAGAGAAGCGGAGAGTTCTGCACCCACAGAGTCAAGAATACCGGTTACACCGTCGCGCACGTCTGATCCCAGAAAATATGAGTAGGTGAACGATACTGCGGCGCCTACTCCCCAGAAGCCGATAAGCGCCCAGCCTGGCGGTCCCGACAAAGCAGCACCTGCAATAAATGCAGAAGTCGAAAAGTACGTCGCAGCCGCGCCAATACCAAGACCAATGCCCATTCCAAATAGGTCATCGACAGCGATGCCGATCGACCGGGTCGCATAAGAAGGTCCCTCATAGCTTCCAAGATCTGACAGAGCGTCAAGCGCTATGACCGTTCCCCCGAGCCATTTCAAATTCCGGGCGAGATTAGTTCGCAAATAAACGCCAGTATTTGGCGTCATTGACTTTGCCATCTGATCAAAATCCTGTGCGAAAGTCTGTTGTCCGATACGAGCAGCTTTCTGCTGAACGGATGGCAGCCTGCTTCCGGGCCCGATTTTGTACGAATACGCGATGCTATAGGCGAGGCCTACCTTGAGCACGTCTATTGATGTTGAAAGGTACGTTGCCATGTTGTTGAGCGTGGAACGAATGTCTTCGTGCGAAAGCTGTTTTGGGCCTGCCATGGGACGTCCTTTACTTAATCTACTTTGTTAAAACGCAGCAGAAAGTTTCTAACAGAGATTGTAGCGCAGATAAAAAAAATTGAAGCGCCTAGGTTGAACATATAATAGCGAATGAACAGCTTGTCTGAGCCGAATATCCACTCGAATACTTCGCATTTCGATCCCACACATTTATTGGGAAGGTAGGCCAGCATGTAGTCGAAGGCGACAATTGCGATGGGAATGCAGACGACAAATACAAAAAGCTGCATCGGTGGCTGTACAGATTCCACCAGTATCTGCTTTGGACCAACGATCGACCGCCTCACCGCAATGTTCATGAACAGGAAGAACAAACCAGTCGCCAAGGTCTGGGATGCAAGGAGACTAAGAGCCGAGAATTGATCGCTTAGGTAAAATAGTGCAGCCGCAATGAAGGACCCTAAAAAGAATGAAGATGCGATATTGATCCACACATCGTTTTTCCTCTTTATCGCATGAGTTAAATACAATGATATACTAACAGCAGTTAGCGCTATTGGAACCGGCCCTATGCTTGCAGGCATTAGGACCCACCATGTGATCTGACATTTTTATACAGCGTCGCGTGGCGCCCGAAAAAGAATAAAAGTACGTTCATCTAGACGTTTCCTTAATCGGCGACCCCACGCGCTCGTCAGTCTCCAAGCTAGTTATCGGCATGCTCCTCTGCAATCAGCAAAGGGTAGCCCGTTTTTTTGGAGATGCTGTCGGATCTAACGCTTTGACGTATGGTTTGCTGGCTCGGCATAGCGGGACGACGACGTTCAAGCGCTTTCGCAATGTGTAAATTATGGACCTCATAATTGCCTCTATTTCTCAAACCTTATTAGTTGCAGTGCACAATTGATCATCCCCGAAATCAGGAGAATTCCGCCCCACACAAAGAGATAGTAGTCGCGAAAGTCTTGGTCAGATCCGATTGCAAACCTAAAGAAATTGCACCGAGCAGACTCGCAGGCAGTTGGCGTATGAAAGCCGAACCTGAAGTAGATAATAACTGCTATAATAATAGGCGACATCACGAGAAGATGTATTAGCTGGCGTCTACCTAACGGGCTTCGCTCCGTGAAGTTTCGTCGCCCAATCACCGCATGCTTGAAGGCCAGATTTAGTAAGGCGATGAAAACTGCGCTACCGACGCATTGAGCGAGAAATACGGTAAAGGCATTGGCTTTTAGGAAAAGCGCAAAGACGGCAGCACAAAGGAATGTGGAGACGAATAGCGCTGCAAGAATAGACTGCCCTTCGATATTTTCTCGCCGGGCAATGAGCCTAAAATATAGGACCCCACCGACAATGCTGAGCAGGATAGGTACCGGACCTACGGTCAATAGTCTAACTCCGCAACTATTCTAATGAAAATCTGTCATATGAGCCGACGCACCAATAACGCGGGATCACTGCGGTCGCTGGCGGTTTGCCGTGCTAAGGGTCATATCTCGCGATCTACTAGTACTAGACGCCACTAGCCATAGGACATCCTTCCCGTAAATCTACTTTGTTGAACGAGACATATATTCTTTAGTAGAAATCGCAGCCGGATAAACGTCTTACGGCTGTCGGGTTCAGGTGAAATGATCAATTCAGCATCGGTGTGACGTGTTCTTGCTTGGCACGAAGCACCACCACGATCCAACCGCCTCCCCATAATATTTAAGAATTATGAACCTCGTTTCGGCGTCACTATTTCCAGCGAGCAAAGCCATTGTCAATAGTGAAGATTGTATAATTCTCACGTTGCCCTTTAGTCGTGTGGTTTTTTCAGACACCGAATTGCCTCGGGATCCTGCCCGCTACGCCGACGGTCTAAAAAGTTCGGCGATAATCGTGGTGGTCGCTCGAGTGCGCGAGTTCTGCTGCAAGCAACTATATTAGCTTCACCCGGCCAACACGGTTTGATGCAATGCCAACCGCCATATCAGTCATGGTAAGCGTGTTCCATAAGGCGATGCGATCACCGCTGCACAGCCCTCGGCCGACAGTGACCTCGCCAATCCCGGCGTGGCGATGGCTTCAGGCGATTTGTCGACGCGTCCATCGCCACAAACAAAAAGCACTACGACGCCAACGTGTCGCAGGGAGGAAGCGAGGCGCTTACCGCTGGCTACGAGGGAGGACGTTGGTGCAGCGATCGCGGTTTGAGCGGATTTCGAACTTTGATGGCGAGGTTATGCCGTTTCTGTCTTGCAGCGGACGGATTTCGGGTGTGCACAATCGAGCATGCGATTGAGA
>NZ_LMCW01000034.1 GCF_001424945.1 Rhizobium sp. Root1203 | reverse complement strand
GGGATTCCTAAGACGGGGCAAATCATGATTCGGTCCGGGGATGGCAAAGAAACGGCTCCCCTCCCCCGAGCATGCCGACACGCTTTCACTGAATGCGTTGCGCAGTCTGGTGACGGGATTGCTGGAGCGGTCGCAGCAGGCGGAAGCCCGACTTGAGAAGCTTGAGGCCGACAACATCCAGCTGCGGGAGGAAAACGCCGCCCTTCGGCTGGACAACACCCGCCTGAAACTCGAGAACCAGCTGTTGCGCGACGAGATCGCCCGACTGAAGAACCTGCCACCGCGGCCGCCGTTTCGGGCCTCCGGCATGGACAAGGCAACCGACAGCAACCCCGGCGACAAGCAGCCATCGAAGAAAAAACCACGTGGCCCGAAGCTCGACGTAAAGCGGGTGAGCCGGCAGGAAATCCTGCGCGTCGCTGCTCCAGCCGGCTCACGCTTCAAGGGATACAGAAGCTGTTTCGTGCGGGATCTGGTGCTCAGGGCAGAGCTCGTGCACTACCGTCGCGAATGCTAGGTGACGCCGGATGGACGGACGATGCAGGCAGCGTTACCCGCGGGGATCGTGGGTGGATACGGCGCCAACCTGCGCCGATTTTGCCTGATGCTGCATACACAGGGTCAGGTGACAGCCGGCCGGCTGACGACATTGCTAAACGATATCGGTCTCGAAGTCTCGAAGCGTCAGATGGTGCGGCTTCTGACCACGCAGTTGGCCGGCTTTGTCGCCGAGGATGCGGCGGTGTTGCACGCCGGTCTTGTGTCGTCCCACTATGTCACGGTCGACGACACTGGTGCCCGACACGCCCATAATAACTATTACACCACAAATATCGGCGGCCCGAATTTTACTGCTTTCCGCACCTCGAAATCGAAGTCACGGCTGAATTTTCTGTCGCTGTTGCGCGGCAACTACCAGGATTACGTGCTCAACGATGCGGCATTCGATTATCTGAAGGAACGCCGCGGGGATCCGGCCATTGTCGCAGGTCTTCGGACCCCTGAGCCGCAGCGCTTCTGCAACCAGGTGCCATTCATGACGCATTTGGCCGACAAGGGTATCGATATCTTTGACCGGCAGGAGATTGGCACGCTTGCCGAGGCCGGCCTGTGGGGCGCCATCCGCCATCATGGCCTGGTCGGCAACATGGTGATCGTGTCCGACGACGCCGGCCAGTTCCGCGTCGGCAACCACGCCCTGTGCTGGGTGCATGCCGAGCGCCTACTGCAGAAGCTGATGCCGGCGACCGCGAAGGAGGAGCGGCTGCTCACGATGGTCCGCGATCTCGTGTGGCGCTTTTATAAGGCGCTGAAAGGCTACAAGCAGAATCCTTCCCCTCAGTCCGCTCCCGCGTTCCGACGACGGTTCGACAGGATCTTCACCCTACACACCGGTTATGAGGCCCTCGACAAGTTGCTCGAACGGCTGCATCGACGAAAGAACGAGCTGCTGAAGGTGCTCGAACATCCTGATATTCCGTTGCACACCAACGCATCGGAGAATGACCTACGAACGTTTGTCACGAAGCGGAAGATCTCCGGCGGCACGATGAGCCAGGATGGCCGTGTTGCGCGCGATGTCATGCTCGGTTTGATGAAGACGTGCCAGAAGTTGGGGCTTTCCTTTTACCACTTCCTCGGTGACCGGCTCGGCATTGGCAACATAGGTCACCCGGTCCCGCCGCTGCCGGCAATCATTCTCGCTCGGGCCTGACACCGGAGCCGCGCGGCTCGGCCTCCATTCAGCGAAATTGCCCAACCCACGACCAGTGCCACCGAATCTGCCCCACTTACCCNAAGTTGGGGCTTTCCTTTTACCACTTCCTCGGTGACCGGCTCGGCATTGGCAACATAGGTCCCCCGGTCCCGCCGCTGCCGGCAATCATTCTCGCTCGGGCCTGACACCGGAGCCGCGCGGCTCGGCCTCCATTCAGCGAAATTGCCCAACCCACGACCAGTGCCACCGAATCTGCCCCACTTACCCGTTGAGTTAACCTTCTGTCGTTGCCTAGGCTCGATATAAGTCGTTGCGATGACCACAGGAACGGCTGATAATAGAAGCAATATCGGTATTCAATTCAGTCATCGCAGATTCAGGCTTACCCAATTTCAACGCCCCTAGCGACCTCGCACCCCTCGGGATGATGAAGCCGCCATATTGCAATTGGGATATCGGCGGAGCTACGCGCCGACGACATGCCCCGCCGGGAGGTCGGTGAACGCATGGATCGCGTTGCATGATCGATGATGGCCACGACATTACGCGTGAAGGGCATCCTTCATAGGTATAGAAATTAACCTTCCGTTAACTATGACGGCCTAGCCTCCGTACTGCTTTCTCTCATGGTAAGGTGCCTCCTCTCACGGGCGCCATCAGTGTACCATTGGGACATGATTTGATTCGCTCGCTATGCGCGGATTAGTCCAGAGCGTTTCGGAGGAGATCGAGATGCCACTCGTTGCCATACCCGGCAAAATCAAGTTGATCGGCGCAGACACCATTATTGTCATGGACGCGGGCACGGCGCATCAGGCCGTCCATATTACGGAAGACGCACTGAGCAACAGCGGGGAAGTGCTGTCACGCGACCATCTCATCGTTCAGCTGGAACTTATAGAGCAGGTTGCGAGCCACAAGTTCGATCGGGGTGACCTGGCGTTCGACGGTAGCATCTGGATCACTTCGGAAGATATTCTCGACTGGCGCCGCGGACGTTCGCACTAGAATGCTTCCAGCGAAAGCTGCGCGCAAACCCAGTTTATATAAAAGTATGGCGATACAACGGTTTCACGGTTCGGTGAAATAAGGCGCCGCTACGATTGAATTGCCATTCGCCACATTGCTTTCTGACATCACCCAGGCCCGCAGAAATGCAGCCCCTGGCAAATCTCGCCCCCCGTACTGAACCACCGGGCGAAAGAAAATTATCGAGCCACCCTTGAAATGCGGCGGCGTAGGGGACATTTAGCGCTCACTACCCGTATCGATAGCCTGCGGTGTCGGCCCTTGGTCGGCCAGCGTTTGCTGTCCGGGAAGAAAAGGCGCTCCCCGAAAGGGTCGAGCGCCTTTTTCATTTCGCGGCGCATAGCGGGAGGCGGTGATGAGCGGCCCTGGTCGCGCAACAGCTTCAGGACGTCCATGCCTTGCGGCGCGGGCCGACCTGTACCCTCGGAAGCGGCGCCATGCACCTGTCGCATCTGCGAAGGTCTGCCGTCACGGGCGGCCATAAAACACCCAAGGCGGAGGAAGACAAGGCGCGGCGGCGACGTTCGGGATACTCTCGATGCGTGCTCGGCGCCCCTGGCTCGCTTGCCTTGCAGGACGCAAGGAGCCTGGGTCAACTTCGGCCAGCGCCTGTCGCGCGATGTAGCAGCCACTGCTACATCGTTTGCAAATGCAGCCGAGAGGCTCCAGATCGTCATCGCCCGATCTGTTCGCGAAGGACGAATATCGAGATGCCGTCGCAGCCTTCTTGAAGGAGCGTGCCGCGCAGTTGACTTGCCTTGCCTAGCATAGATCGATTCTGAGCCTCGCTGACGAGCCGGCGACCGTCCGCTTCGGACGACGCCCGGATGCCGCGTCCAATTCCCTACAGCCTATTTTTTCGCGTCTCGGGGTTGTTCCCCGCGGGGAACTCGTCAATTTGCCGCCGCATGACTCCGATCCCGTTACATCATGCTGAAAGGAAGTTTGCCTGCTTCAAGCGAGGCGCTCAGATAGAGGGACGACTTCCTCAAGCCGATTCAACGCGTCGCAGACGTGCCAGTTCGACGCGCGCCGGCTTCCGAGGCGTGGACGCTACGATCTCGCTGCGCCTGCCGATCGCACTGGCGCCTTCGCTGCCGATTGGTTTCCACCCGATACATTCAAATACGCTCTGATGGAGGCATACTACGATCGCGTGGAAAGCCTGCCGAACGACTACACTCATGCCTGAACGCGGCCCAGATTGGGGGCTCAGCACCGGATCCGCTCAAGCCGAAAATAGCAGCCCTGACGGTGCCCTGACACGCGTCGCCCTCGGCCCGCGGGGGAGGCCCAGTTGCATTCCAGTGAGAACGCCTTGCATGGCAAGTCATCCGCTCCCGTCGACGCCCCGATCGCAGTTCCCCGCGGGGAACTCGCCCATTTGCCGCCGGATCCGAATCGGGATACTTCTTTAACTACGCAAAAAAAGCGAATTATCGGTTTTTGTCGAAACAACATGCCCGTTAATCCCGTGTTAACCAACTCGGCGCTTAGGTTATTGAAACGAATTGAGGGAAGAATCGTGACCCGGCACTTAAGCAGCCTCGACTTCATGCAGAGTTTCTCCAGCAAACTCGAGCTCGCCTTGCAAAATCTGTCCATGGCACAATACCCGCCCGACGCCCGCAGGGAAATGCGCAAATTCGCCTCATCGGAAGTCGCGGCACTCCTTGATGTCTCAGAAGCCTACATCAGGCAGATTGTCGTGAAAGAGAAGGGGCCGGCGCCGGAAACCACATCCAACGGCCGTCGAATGTACACGCTCGACCAGATACTCGAACTCCGGATGATGCTTGCCGAAAAAGGTCGCAAGAAGTGGATGAACCCCCGCCGGATCGAAGGCGAGGAATGCCAGATCATCGCGGTCACCAATTTCAAAGGTGGATCGAGCAAGACGTCGACGACGATCCATCTCGCTCATTATCTCGCCCTCAGGGGCTACCGCGTGCTCGCTGTGGATCTCGACCCTCAGGCGTCTCTGACCAGCCTCCACGGCAGCCTGCCGGATTTCAATCCACGGGAAGACGAGACGCTCTACGCGGCGATCCGGTTCGACGAACCGAAGCCAACCAGGTCGCTCATCCACAATACCCATATTGCCGGCCTAGACGTGATCTGTGCCGGTCTCGACCTCACTGAATTCGAGACAGCCGTGGCGTTGGAGATGCGCAAGCACGGCGGCACGAGCTTTCTGTTGCGGGTCTCGCAAGCCCTGGAGCAGGTGTCCGGCGATTACGACGTGATCCTGATGGATTCTGCGCCATCGCTCAACTTCCTCACTCTCTCCTCCCTGACAGCGGCGACCGGCGTCATCATACCGGTGCCGGCCCACATGCTGGACGTCGATTCCACAGGAAAGTTCCTCGAGCTCGCTTCCTCCTACATGCAGATCCTAAGCGACATGGGCGCGGCGGCAGAGTGGGACTTTGCCAAGTTCCTGGTCACTAAGTTCGAACCGAACGACCATCCGCAGGCCAATATGACCGCGTTGATGCGACAGGTGTTCGGTGAAGACCTACTTTTGAACATGGTCGCAAAGTCCACCGCTGTCGCTGACGCGCTGACCTGGAAGCAAAGCCTCTATGAGGTTCAGCGCTCACGGTTCTCGGCGCCCAAGACCTACGACCGCGCGATGGAATCGATCAATGCGTCCAATGCGGAGATTGAAAAGTTACTCTGTGCAGCATGGGGGCGTGAATGAGCCGCAAAGACTCACGTGGTATGTTTGCCAATGTACTCGGCCAGCTTGACCAACAGGCGACCACTACTCAGCCGGCCAAGACGACATCGCCGCACCTGTTGAAAGTCGCCGCTGGCGTGCGACAGATACAGGAGAAGGGCGAAGTTCTCGACCGCCTGTTGAAGGACGGCGACCACATCGTCGAAGTCGATCCGAACGACGTAGCTCCATCGCCAATACCCGATCGCTTTGATGGATCTTATGACGATGCCGCGATCGAAGACATCGTCGCCTCGATCAAGGAGCGCGGACAGATCGTGCCGGGATTGATCAGACCACTGGTCGCCGGTGGCCAGTCCTATCAGATCGTTTTCGGACGCCGCAGGCTTGCAGCCGCAAGGGCCCTTGGCGTCAAGTTTCGCGCAATCGTTCGCGAGCTCAGTGACGAACAAGCCATCGTTTTCCAAGGCGAAGAAAATACCAACAGGAACGATCTTACGTTTATCGAAAAGTGCGCTTTCGCGTTCTCGCAAGAGCAGGCCGGGTATAAGCGCGACGTCATATGTGCATCGCTTTCGACCGGCAAGTCGCACATCTCGGAAATGTTGCGTATCGCCTCAACGGTTCCACGCGCAACATTGCTGGCAATCGGACCTGCACCTGAGATTGGCCGACGCCGATGGATCGACTTCGTTGAGGTTTTTGAGGCGCGCACTGACGGCGCTGACTGTATCCAGCACGCGCTGGAGACCGTTCCTCCAGCCGTTGCTACGGATCGCTTTGCAATCGCCCTGGCAGCCCTGAAAACCGAAGTGCCTCAGGCACCGACTGCCGCTGCGCAAACGGCCGAAATCCGGGCAAACGGCTTCCTGCTGGCCACTGTCAGCTATCCGAAATCGGGTCCACGCATCAACTTTACCAAGTCGGTGCCGACAAGTTTCGTCGAATTTCTGAATGATCGCATGGAGACGCTACACGGCGAGTTCCTGCAGTCGGTAGACCACAAACGCAAAGGATAATGCCGCAAAAGAAAAAAGCTCCCGAACGTTGCCGTCGCGGAAGCCCTTCTCATTGGTTTAGCAGCTAGAGAATCGCACTTCCGGGAATCACTGTCAAGAGTCTTGGCGTCGTTTTGGCGAGTAGAGTTCTTTTGCCTTGTAGAAGGTGAAGGTGATGGAAGGTCAAGTTGTAACGACGCCGTTCGGGCGGCGAGCGATGACGTTTGGCATGCTCGCAGCTCAGGTAAGAGCCCGGGATATCAAGCCGGGTCGTACTATCGACAAATGGAAATTGTATCGCGCACTGTGTGAAGCCAAACCACTCCTCGGGGTAACCGATCGTGGCCTCGCGGTCTTGAACGCGCTGCTGAGCTTCTATCCGACTGCCGAGCTTTCGGAAGCAGCGGGGCTGGTGGTATTTCCCTCAAACGCTCAGCTGTCGATGCGATCGCACGGGATGGCTGAGCAGACAATCCGACGGCATCTGGCAGCACTGGTGAACGCTGGTCTGCTGACCCGTAAGGACAGCCCGAACGGCAAGCGATATGCCCGCAAGGACAGGGCCGGCGAGATCCGCGAAGCATTCGGCTTCTCCCTGGCACCGCTTTTGGCACGTGCCGAAGAAATTGAGCGCCTTGCAGCTGAGGTCGTAGCCGAACGATTGCACGTACAGGATCTGCGTGAACGCATCAGCCTTTGCCGCCGCGACATATCCAAGCTGATCGACGCTGCTGTTGCGGAGCGCCTCCCAGGTGACTGGATGCTTGCATTCAATCGCTTTCGTGACCTCGTGGAGGGCGTCCCACGATCTCCGACGACCGCTCAGCTGGAAGATACACTGGATGCTATCACCAACTTTCGCCTGGAAGTGCTTAACCAGTTGGAGCTTCAACTTAATTTTCGAAATACGAGCGCCAATCCCTGTCAGAATGAGCGCCACATACAGAATTCTAATCCCGAATCTATCTTTGATCTTGGACCGGGGCTGGAAACGAAGAACGACCCACTGTTGCAGGAAACATCGGATCAACCACCTCTATCAACCGCCGATGAGCTGCTTGAAACATCTGATGAGAGCATCCCAAAGGTGCACCCAGCGCCAGGATCCGTGGCCGCTGGCGAACGTGAACTGAAATCTTTCCCACTGGGACTTGTTCTACAGGCATGCCCTGAAGTTGCAGCCTATGGGCCGGGAGGGATCATCCGAAACTGGCGAGACCTGATGACCGCCGCGATTGTCGTCAAGTCCATGCTCGGCGTCAGCCCCTCGGCCTACCAGGAAGCCTGCGCAGTCATGGGTCCGGACAATGCGGCAACCGTCATGGCCTGCATCCTGGAACGCACTGAGCAGATCAACTCGGCTGGCGGTTACCTGCGCGATCTCACGCGTCGCGCTGAACGAGGCGAGTTTGCCATCCGCCCGATGATCATGTCGCTGGTCCGAGCGAATGTGGTCAAGGAGAAACGTACCGGCTGAGTAGCGGAAAGGCACTGGTCGGCAGTGGCAACCGACGCCATTTTCCTGCCTAAGACCGGCGCCTACAAGCGGGGATTTGCAGCCGAAAAGACCGACCGGTGCGGGCAGATGCGTCACAACCGACTATCAGGATGCGAACCAACCAAAGCAAACCCAGTGTTTGCTTCACTGTAAGGCGAAGATGTTGTGGGATCATGGCCTTACCCCAAAGGAGTTTAGGATCTCCAATTCGCGCCTTTGCCGTATCTTCGGTCGGTTTAACCGTATCGATCTCGCCAAGCACCGTGCCAAAAGTGCACTAGAGGAAGGATACGACAGGTTTAAATGCCATGCAACAGCGGGTCCGCACTGATTTTTTCGCAAACGGTCAAAAGGAGAACCGGCTTTCCTTTAATCTACAATCTTTATAGACAATATTGCCGACATGGAACGGTTCGCTGGAAAGGAAATGAAATGTCGGCTCCGAAACTCGTTGGCCTTGCAGGTAGCTTCAATCGCCCGTCTAAGACCTATGCCTTGGTGCAACACGTGGCAGACCTCGCCGCTGGTCAGTATGGCTTCGACAACACGATCTACGACCTTGCCGATCTCGGCGCGTCGCTCGGCCAGGCGCAGTGGCGCAAGGACCTTGACCACACGGCAAGTCGGGTCATCGACGACATCGTTAGCGCAGATGCCTTGATCATAGGATCCCCTACCTACAAGGGATCCTATCCCGGTCTGTTCAAGCACGTGATCGACCTGATCGATCCGCACGAGCTTCGCGCCAAACCGATCATCATCACCGCGACAGGCGGAGGCGATCGCCATGCCCTCATGGTCGAGCATCAGCTGCGACCGCTATTCGGTTTCTTCATGGCTCACACCCTGCCCACCGCAGTCTATGCGTCGGACCGGGATTTCACCGACCACAAGGTGTCGTCCGAACCTCTCTCCAAACGCATCGACGAGGTCGTCGGCGAGCTGGCAGCATTCTTTCCGGTAAAACGGGCGGTTCTTGCTGCTGCCGAATGACACGCCGACGCCGGTGACATAACGCGCGATCTACCCTCGCAAATTATCTCTGGTCTCTCTCGCGCCGCACGCCGTTAAGGTGATAGCCTGTGGAAAAAGCAGAGAGCCGGAGGAAAACATGACGAAGAGAACGCTTGGCGATTGGCAGATGCTTGCCGAAAGAGAGCTGCGCTCTTCACCCGAGATGCTCGTCTGGAACACCCCAGAGGGCATCGACGTCAAGCCGCTCTATACAGAAAGCGATGTAGCGGGTCTCGATCACTTGGGGTCGATGCCTGGCCTTGCGCCGTTCACGCGCGGCCCCCGCGCTACAATGTATGCCGGTCGTCCCTGGACCATCCGCCAATATGCCGGCTTCTCAACCGCGGAAGCCTCCAATGCCTTTTATCGCAAGGCGCTCCTGGCCGGCCAACAGGGCGTGTCGGTTGCCTTCGATCTGGCCACTCACCGCGGTTATGACAGCGACCATCCCCGGGTGGTCGGCGATGTCGGCAAGGCAGGCGTGGCGATCGATAGCGTCGAGGACATGAAGATCCTGTTCGACGGCATTCCGCTCGACAAGGTTTCGGTATCCATGACGATGAACGGCGCCGTGATCCCTATCCTGGCGAGCTTCATCGTTGCCGGTGAAGAACAAGGGGTGCCACGTGCCGCCCTTTCCGGCACCATCCAGAACGACATCCTCAAGGAGTTCATGGTCCGCAACACCTACATCTACCCGCCCGAGCCTTCGATGCGGATCGTTGCCGACATCATCGAGTACACCGCGCGGGAAATGCCGAAGTTCAACTCAATATCGATCTCAGGCTACCACATGCAGGAAGCCGGTGCGACGCTTACCCAGGAATTGGCCTTCACCCTTGCCGATGGACGGGAGTACGTGCGCGCCGCGATTGCCAAGGGGCTTGACGTCGACGAATTTGCCGGCCGCCTCTCTTTCTTCTTTGCCATCGGCATGAACTTCTTCATGGAGGCCGCCAAGCTGCGTGCGGCACGTTTGCTATGGACGCGCATCATGGAGGAGTTCCAGCCGAAGAAACCCTCGTCGCTGATGCTGCGAACGCACTGCCAGACCTCAGGCGTGTCGCTGCAGGAGCAGGACCCCTACAACAACATCGTCCGTACCGCCTTCGAGGCGATGTCGGCCGTGCTTGGCGGCACGCAGTCGCTGCATACCAATTCCTTCGACGAGGCAATCGCGCTGCCGACTGAATTTTCAGCCCGCATCGCCCGAAACACACAGCTCATTCTCCAGCACGAGACGGGCGTCACCAACGTCGTCGATCCGCTGGCGGGCTCCTACTACGTCGAGAGCCTGACTGCCGAGCTCGCCGCAAAGGCATGGGCGCTGATCGAAGAGGTCGAAGCGCTTGGGGGCATGACAAAGGCTGTCAACGACGGTCTGCCGAAACGACTGATCGAGGAGGCGGCGACGCGCCGGCAGGCGGCAGTCGACAAAGGCGAAGAAGTGATTGTCGGTGTCAACAAGTACCGACTGGAGAACGAACAGTCGATCGACACTTTGGAGATCGACAACACCGCGGTCAGAGCAGCCCAGATCAGGCGGCTGGAAGACACGAAACGCCGTCGCGACGGCGAAACGGTCCGCCAGACCCTGGACGCGCTTGCGCGGGTGGCAGCCAGCGGTAAAGGCAACCTCCTTGAGGCGGCCGTCGAGGCGGCCCGCGCCCGGGCGACGGTGGGCGAGATTTCCGACGCGATGCGGAGCGCCTTTGGCGATCATACCGCGACGCCGGAGGTCATCAAGGATGTTTACGGCGAGGCCTACCGTGACGAACCGGAACTGGCGGTGCTGAAGAGCCGTCTCTCGGACCTCGGCGCGACGCTTGGCCGCCGACCGAAGATCATGGTCGCCAAACTCGGACAGGACGGCCACGACAGAGGCGCCAAAGTCATCGCTTCGGCCTTCGGCGATATTGGGTTTGACGTGCTTGCCGGCCCGCTGTTCCAGACGCCGCAGGAGGCTGCCGATCTGGCCGTTGCCAGCAAGGTCAACGTCGTCGGTATCTCGTCGCTTGCCGCCGGCCACAAGACCTTGGCGCCGCAGTTGATCGAGGCACTGAAGGCCAGCGGCGCCGAGGACATCATCGTCGTCGTCGGCGGAGTTATCCCGCGCCAGGACTATCAATTTCTGACTGACCATGGCGTCGCCGCGGTCTTCGGACCCGGAACAAATGTCATCGAGGCGGCAAATTCGGTGCTGGATCTACTGGAGGGAAAACGGCGGAACAACTGACGTTCGGTTGTTGCTGCCGGTGGCAGGCATTCCATCCGTGGATGCCACGCGAAATCGAGCACATCTCCCTTGCTTAGTCCGATTTAAATTAGGATAAACTGGTATCGTGAACCACGAAGCCTCGACAGGGCGCGGGGTGGTACGGTGAGCGCGAATGACCTCCTCGTTTGGCGCGGGGCCCTTGTGTGCCGACAGTGTCATGGGCGCTGCCGATCGACGAAAATCGAAGGGGCTCGTCAAAACAGGCGCTTATGAAAATTAATTTCATAGTTTCAACTTTTTGCGTGATTCGTGTTGACGAGTTCGAATTTTTGTCCCAACTTGACGAAAATAAATTACGTAATGGGAACGAGAACAGCATGAAAGTGGGAATTATCGGGCTAGGTTTTCGGCTCGGCTACCTTGGCTATGTTTTCAAGTCTGTCGACGAAAGCTTCGAGATCGTCGGCTATGTCGATCCCGCGCCGGCGGGTCTTCCAGACCTGATTGAAAAGGGAATTTCCGCGGGCAAGGCCTATGCATCCCCCAAAGAACTGATCGCAAATGAAAAACTCGATCTCTTGATGATCGGGTCGCCGAACCACATGCATCTCGACCATATCCGGATCGGCCTTGAGGCTGGCCTGAAGGTGTTTTGCGAGAAGCCGATCGTCACGACGGTTGCTGAGAGCATCGAGCTTGCACGCCTGATGGCGAAGTTCGGGCAGGAGCGACTAATGGTTGGCCTCGTGCTGCGCTATTCGCCGCTCTATAAGGATCTGCGCGCCATTCAGGGCGCCGGCACGCTGGGCCAGATCGTCTCCATCGAGGCGTCGGAACATATCGAGCCCTACCATGGCGCTTTCTTCATGCGGGACTGGCGTCGCTACGAGCGGTATTCCGGCAGCTTCATGCTGGAAAAGTGCTGCCACGATCTCGACCTCTATAACGGCGTCGTCGGAGCGCGGCCCGAGCGCGTTGCAAGTTTCGGCGGCCGCAAGAGCTTCACGCCGGTCAACGACCCTGCCCGCGAGGGCATCAACGACCTGGAACTTTTCCATCGCAAGCCAAGCGGCTGGATGGGTTCGGAGAAGGTTTTCGACAGCGACGCCGACATCATCGACTACCAGGTCGCTATCGTCGAATATGCCAACGGCGTCGGAATGAACTTCCACACCAATCTGAATGTTCCGGATCAGTTCCGTCGCTTTGCCGTCATGGGCTCTCGTGGCATGGCAGAGGGCGATTTCGTTCGCGGCTATCTCGATGTGCACGAGCAACTGACCGGCAAGAAGGTCGTCGAGAACAAGTACGTTGCGACGGAGCTTTCCCAGCACTACGGCGCCGACGAACAAATGGCCGCCGATTTGCTCGACAGCGTGCGCACCGGGACGGAGCTTCCCGTCTCGACGCTCAACGCCCTTGAGGCCGGCATACTTGCCCTTTCAATGGACGAAGCCCGGATCAAGAAGACGATCGTCGACCTGCGCCCGGTGTGGGACAGTTTCGACGAGGCGCTCCACGCAAGGGCGGCTTGAGGAGGGCGGCAGGATGAATGTTCAACGAAGCACGGTCATCTTCGCCTGGTTACTGCTTCTCCCGGCTGTTCTCTATGTCGCGGTGATCGTTGCCTACCCGCTGGTCGATACTTTCATCCTTTCCTTTACAGATGCGTCGCTGAAGAAGACGACGAACTGGGTCGGCTGGGTCAACTACGGGAAGATATTCAACTCGACGTTTGCCGAGGTGATCATCCGGACCTTCGTCTGGACGTTCTTCTCCGTGTCCATCAAGATGATCATCGGCGTGTTCGGCGCAACGATGCTGAATTCGGCAGTGCCTGGCAGGGCGCTGTTTCGTGTCCTCACGATGCCGCCCTGGATTGTCCCCATGGCGATTGGCATTTTCATGTGGGGCTGGATGTACAACGGCCAGTTCGGCATGATTTCCGGCATGCTGCAGCGCGTCGGGCTGGCCGACGGACCTGTTGCGTTCCTTGCCCAAGGCTCGACGGCATTCTGGGCGACTGTTATTACAGACGTCTGGATCGGCGTCCCGATGGTGACGCTTTATATGCTGGCGGCCATGCAGGCGATCCCGCAGGATCTCTATGAAGCGGCCTGGACAGATGGCGCTGGCCGTTTTTATCGTTTCCGCCGCATTACGATGCCGCTGATCGTTCCTTCGATGATCACCATGTCGATGCTGTCGCTGATATCCACCTTCAACTCCTTCGATATCATCTGGATTCTCACGCGCGGTGGTCCGAGCGGCGAAACGACGACGATGATCATCGATACCTACCGCACGGCGATCGGTTCGAACAAATATGGCGAAGGCGCCGCTCGGGCAGTGCTGATCTGCATCTTCCTCTCGATCTTCTGCGTCTGCTACTTCCGTCTGACCAGCCGCCTTGCTTCCGGAGACAAGCGATGAAACAGCCTCCCATGCTGATCAATCGGTACAAATGGTATGAGATCATCGGGATCTATGCCGGTATCCTGCTGTTCCTCACCTTCGTGCTTGCGCCGTTTGTCGAGGGCTTCCTCGTCTCGCTGAAGCCGCTCAGCCAGCTGTTTTCCTCGCCCTATCGCTTCATTCCCGAGAACGGCTCCTTCGAGGCCTACCGGACCATGTGGGTGAGCGTGCCGGGATTCGCGCGCTATATCTTCAATTCCTTCTTCATCTCCACCATCGTGACTGCGGTCGTCCTGGTTCTCGTCATCCCCGCCTCCTACGCCTTCGCGCGTTTCGAGTTCAAAGGTGCAGGGCTGTTGCTCGGTGCGTTTCTTGCGGTCAACATGTTTTCGGGAGCCGTGCTGCTCATTCCGCTTTTCCGGTTGATGCGCACGCTCGGCCTTCTCAATACCTATTTCGCGATCATGGTTCCCGGTGTTGCCTTCCTGATCCCCTCCGCGATCTGGCTGCTCCGCACCTACATGATGCGCATTCCGAGGGAATTGGACGAGGCCGCGTTCGTCGATGGCGCCAGCCATTTCTACACGCTGCGCCGTGTCATTCTTCCGATCGCCATGCCCGGCATCACCGTGGTTGCGATCACGACCTTTATCGGCTCCTACGCCCAGCAGTTCATCTTTGCACTGACCTTCAATTCCAAGAGTGAATTTGCGCCGTTACCGGTTGGGCTCTTCGCCTACTTCGGGCGGCAGGAAGTTGTCTGGAACGAGCTGATGGCCGCAAGCTTCGTCGGCATTGCGCCTGCCATGATCGTGATCTTCTTCCTTCAAAAGTATCTCGTCAGCGGTCTGACCGCGGGCGCGGTGAAACAGTAAGCCAACCACCAGAGAAAAACGGGAGCTAAAAAAGTGACGATTCAATTGAAGACCGGGCTGATTGCCCTTGCCCTGCTCGGCTCCACCGCGCTCGGCACCATGACCGCCCATGCCGCTGACAAGGAGATCAGCTGGATCTATTGCGGCGACAAGATCGATCCTATTCACGAGAAGTACATCAAGGAGTGGGAAGGCAAGAATCCGGGCTGGAAGGTCACGCCTGAGGTTGTCGGCTGGGAACAGTGCCAGGACAAGGCCACGACGCTCGCCGCTGCTGGCACCCCCGTCGGCATGGCCTATGTCGGCTCGCGCACACTCAAGGAATTTGCCCAGAACGACCTGATCGTTCCGGTGCCGATGACCGATGAAGAGAAGAAGGCCTACTACCCCAACATCGTCGACACCGTCACTTTCGAAAACACCCAGTGGGGCGTGCCGGTCGCTTTCTCGACCAAGGCACTCTACTGGAACAAGGACATCTTCAAGCAGGCCGGCCTCGACCCGGAAACTCCGCCGAAGACCTGGGCTGAAGAAATCGCCGACGCCAAGCAGATCAAGGAAAAGACCGGCATTGCAGGCTACGGCCTGCCGGCCAAGACCTTCGACAACACCATGCACCAGTTCATGCATTGGGTTTACACCAACAACGGCAAGGTCATCGATGGCGAGAAGATCGTCATTGACAGCCCTGAAGTGCTTGCAGCATTGCAGGCCTACAAGGACATCACGCCTTATTCCGTCGAAGGCGCAACGGCCTACGAACAGAACGAAATCCGCGCCATCTTCCTTGATGGCAAGGTCGGCATGATCCAGGCAGGCTCGGGTGCTGCTGCACGCCTCAAGGACACCAAGATCAACTGGGGCGTCGCGCCGCTGCCGCTCGGTCCTTCCGCCAAGGGCGAAGGCACGCTGCTCATCACCGACAGCCTTGCGGTCTTCAAGGGCACGGGCGTTGAAGAAAAGGCGGCTGAATTCGCCAAGTTCATCACCTCTCCGGGCCCGCAGGGCGAGTACGAGCTTCAGGGCGGAGCAGGCCTCACGCCGCTGCGTCCGTCGGCAAAGGTCGATGAATTCGTCAAGGCCGACCCGTCGTGGAAGCCGTTCATCGACGGTATCGCTTTTGGCGGTCCCGAGCCGCTCTTTACCGATTACAAGGGGTTCCAGAACTCGATCATCGAAATGGTCCAGTCCGTCGTGACAGGCAAGGCCCAACCGGCTGATGCCCTCAAGAAGGCTGCCGGCGAGATCGAAGCGTTCAAGTAAGCCTTTATCGGGATCGCGGGCGCAACACCCGCGATCCTTTCTATTATTGAGTGTACGCGCCGCGCGCGCCGGCGACCGGAGACAGGTTTTGGGACAGCTTCTTCTCAACAAGGTTCAGAAATTCTACGGCGACTTCGAGGTTCTCAAGAGCGTTCAGCTCGATGTGAAGAACGGCGAATTCGTTGTTTTCGTGGGCCCCTCCGGCTGCGGCAAGTCCACGCTGCTACGAATGATTGCCGGCCTGGATGCAACGTCCGCCGGTGATATCGTCATCGACGGGCTGAGGGTCAACGATCTTCCGCCTGTCAAGCGTGGCATCGCCATGGTGTTCCAGTCATATGCGCTCTATCCCCATATGAGCGTTTTCGAGAATATCGCCTTCCCTCTGCGCGTCGAAAAAATGCAAGAGGAAAAGCTGAAGGCCAAGGTGGAGCATGCCGCGCGCATCCTTCATCTGGATCAGCGCCTGCAACAGAAGCCGGGCATGCTCTCGGGCGGTCAGCGGCAGCGCGTCGCCATCGGCCGCGCCATCGTGCGCGAACCGAAGATCTTCCTGTTTGACGAGCCGCTCTCCAACCTTGACGCCGCGTTGCGCGCCGACATGCGCATCGAACTTGCCAAGCTGCATCGCCAGTTGAAGGCGACAATGATTTACGTCACACATGACCAGGTCGAAGCCATGACGATGGCAGACCGGATTGTGGTGCTGAATGCCGGCGACATCGCCCAGACGGGTGCACCGCTGGAACTCTATCATAAGCCTGCCAACCTCTTCGTTGCCGGCTTTATCGGCAATCCGAAGATGAACTTCCTGCCGGTGACCTGCACGGCAGTCAGCGATGCCGGTGTGACAGTTAGCTACAAGGGACAGAGCGTGACGATCCCGGTCACGCCGCGAGACGGCGCTGTCGGCAAGGCGCTGACGCTCGGCGTGCGGCCGGAACATATCCATCTCAGCTCCGGCGATATCTCGCTGACTGTCGTTCCAAGCGTGATCGAGCGGCTAGGCGCCCAGACGGTCGCCTATGCCTCGCTCGATGGTGAGGGCGAGAATTTCTGCGCCACCCTTCCGGGCAGCATCGGCGTCAGACCCGAACAGCCGCTGGCTGCCGGGATCAACGTCGCAGACTGCCATCTGTTCGATGACGCCGGCATCGCTTTCGAGCGGCACGTCGAGCTGACCGACATCGACATCAACCTGCTGAACCCCACGGCTGCCGCCTAGCTGTGGGTAGCCGCAATCACTGTCGTCAGCGATCGAGGAAGTGAAGGAACGGCGCGTTGGCCGAGTAGGCGTAAGCGCCCCGGTCAGTGATGCCGAACCGGTACATGCAGCCTCTCAAGGCGGTAACGTACAGCAGGCTGTTTGTGTCGGTTGAGCCCCGACGGATTGCTTCCGGTGCGCAATAGCGGTAGGTGCGGTCGTAACGCTCCAGGAGACGCTGGTCGGAATCGACCCTGACGCCGCCATATGTCTGCCACTGCTGCGGAGGCTCGGCCGCCGATATGCATGCCAGGCTCGCGACTATTCCCAATGCCACACAGACTCTCATTGACGGATCTCCCCAGCGTCACAGAAAATTGCGCCGCATCAATGAAATGCAGTCCTGACGCTGATCGTCAAGATGATTCGCTCGAAGTGGGTAACGGGAGATAGCGCCGTTAGACGTATCGGTCGGTGAACGCATCCATCGACCGAGCGACCTACCAGACGAGGCCGCGGGCCGCGACCTCTTCGACGCGCGTGACGACGCCATCGCGATGGAAGACCATCGTGTCGAAGAGGTTGGAGACGACGCAGGTATGATTGGGGATGATGCGGATCTTCTCGCCGATCTCCGGCCGGCGGCCGGTGCACTTCGACAGATCGATCACACCGTGCTCTTCTGAAAGTCCAGTGATAACCGCATCGGGATAGCTGATCACGGTGCCATAGTCGGAAAAGCCGAGCAGATCCGAGGTGAGCGCTTTCGAGCCTGCGTCGATCACCGCGCGGTCCGCGGTCGGCCGCGACACCACGGTGGCCAACACGTACATGGCGCATTCGTCTTCGCTGCAATGACCGGCCCGCACCATCGAGCGGTCGTTGTAGATATAGGTGCCGGCGCGATGTTCGGTTGCCGCCGTCACGAGGTGGGCTTCAAACAGGCTCGGACTGCCGCCATTGCTGACGATAGGGCAGTCGATTCCCGCAGCCTTGAGCGATGACAGCGTCTCGCTCAGAAATGCCTGTACCTCGGCTGCGGCACCGGGTTTGGGGTAGTTCAGGAGACCCACAAATGTAAGCCCCTCTGCGTCGTTTATTCGACCGGCAAGGGCTATTGCTTCAGTCGGTGTCTGGACGCCGCAGCGACCGCCGCCGGTGTCGCATTCGACAAGGACCTCCAGCGGCTTGTGCGTGGCGAAATACTCTGAAAGCCCGTCGACTGTCGCTGCGCTGTCCGCCACGACTTTCAGACCGGAGATGCGCTCGTTGAGCGCAGCGAGGCGTTCGAGCTTCTGCGATCCCAGGATATTGAAGGTGATGAGGATGTCTTCGAAGCCCGCGGTCGCAAAGACTTCGGCTTCGCTGATCTTTTGGCAGTTGATGCCCTTTGCGCCGGCCGCGACCTGTTCAGCGGCAAGCGCCGGAATCTTGTGCGTCTTGATATGCGGGCGGAAATTCAGCCGGTGCTCGTCCATGTATGCCTGGACGCGCGCGATGTTCGCGGCCAGGCGGTCCTCGTCGATGATCGGCCGTGGTGTCGAAAGGTCTGCGACCTTGTCTCCTGGCTTGGCGACGACGGCAAACGGATTCTCGTGCATGTCAGGCAGCTCCCCGTTCGGTGCCGTGCGGATCGGCGATCATTGGCCAGATGTCCTTTCGCGCCCGACGATAGGGCGTCTTGGCCGGATTGTTGGGATAGGGCGTACCGGCCGCGCAGTAAATGATCTCCGACGCGATTTTCGAAAAGGAAGCGAAGAAGTGATTGGTCGACTTGATGACAAGGACCTTCTTCGACATCGGGTCGATACCCATGACGGCAAAAAGGCTCGGGTCGAAGCTCTGTGCACGCGTCGAGTTCAAAATGATGTCGATGCCATTGAGAACGATATGAACGGAATCGCCAAACGGTGCGAAGCTTTCGCCGAAACGCATCTCGGCGTTGAGAACGATCTTCACGATTTTGACGAGACCATCGACCGGATTTCCGGTGCCGGGCGCTGACTTGGCGCCGAAGCGCAAGGGAATCTCAGCCCCCTCTCCGGCTGCGATGCATATCTGCACCGCCATCGGATCCCAGATGGTGCCGATCGCGGTGTCGGTGACGCCGCGGGCCAGCAGCTCCTGCAGGAGGACCGTCGCGTCGCCCGCGGTGCCGCCGCCGGGATTGTCCCACATGTCGGCGATCACCACCGGCCATGCAGTCGCAGCAAGCGCCTCGTCCACGGCCTGCTTCTCGTCGATCTGCGGCATGATGAAGGTGCCGCGCTTCGAAAAGAGTTCGAGGCCCAGATCGCGCGCCAGCGCGTCACCCTTTTCGCGCTTGTCGTTCGTCACGACCAGAAGCTTCGTGCCCATTTCCGGCACATCGCCGGCCATAAAGCCGTGGATCACCGAAATCGACAGGATATCGTCGTCGTCTCGTTCGATCTGCATGAGCTTGTCGACAAAGGACCGCATGGGGTCGCGGGACGTCGGAAAGACGTCGATCATCCGGCAATCGAAGACGGACATGACGGGTTTCACCCGACCTTCGATGGTGTCAACGGCGATCCGCCATAGATCTCCGGCCCGGTCGACGAAATCGGTGTGGGGGAATTCCTTGAAATAGACGAAGACGTCGGCCGCCGAAAGCCGCTTGGCGGTCAAATGGCTGTGCGGATCCAGCTCGGCAAAAACAAGGATATCGGGGCCTACGATCCCGCGCACGCGCGCAAGAATGTCGCCTTCGGTATCTTCGTAGCCGGCTGCCACCATCGCTCCGTGCAGGCCGAGCACCACGGCATCGACCGGCATTGCGGCCTTCAGCTGGTCCAGGACTTCATCGCGCAGTCCTTCATAGGTTGCCTTGTTGACAAGCCCGGCCGGATCGGCCCAGGCAGCGGTTCCCTCGATCAGTTCCCACCCTTTTGCCGCGCAAACCTGACGACCGACGGTAATCGGTGCCGAGCAGAGCGTCGGCGTATCGGGATGTTGGCCCGGGGGAGCGTAGAGCGACGCTTCAAACGCGCGACGATCTACGCATATGGGTGAGAAGGTATTGGTCTCGGTTGCGAGTGCCGCCGTGAAAATCCGCAAGGTTTCGGCCTTTGTGTTGATCAGCCCATAGGGTTCGGCAGATAGCCGGTGAAGCCGCTGATCTTCCAGCGGCCCTCGTGCAGGCGGCAGTAGTAGAGTGTCTGCCACTGCATGATATCGCGGCTGCCGTCAGGCTTTGCAATGCCGCCGTCGAACTTCTTGCGAACGAGCGCCATGTCGCCCTCGATCTCGATGTCCTCGAGCGTCGTGGTCGTGAAGATGGCAGTGCGCGTGTCCTCGGCGAACGACTGGGTGGCGAAATCCTTTGCCTGGCGGACCCATTCGTCACGGTAAGCCGCCAATGTCGGAAATGCCAATCGCCACTTGTCCGG
This sequence comes from Rhizobium sp. Root1203, assembly GCF_001424945.1. Classification (GTDB taxonomy): domain Bacteria; phylum Pseudomonadota; class Alphaproteobacteria; order Rhizobiales; family Rhizobiaceae; genus Rhizobium. The sequence continues at coordinate 251,947 of NZ_LMCW01000034.1, read as the reverse complement.
GCTCGTTTCCTTGCGGCCGTCAATGCCGATGAAGCCGTCTTCGACGAAATCCTGTTCGACCATCGACCAGTCCGCCGCCAGGAAAGCGTCGATGTCGCGGTGGACAAGCATCTCCCATATCGAGTGGCGAGCGATGTCGGACGAGGGGAAAGGGTTCTTGAAAGGATCGCGCATGGGGTTCCCGATTGAAATTCTTTTCATGATTGACGTTTTTCGCTGGTCAAATTCCCCTTTATATGGTCACTTGTCAACTTATCACGAAAATAATTTGCAAGGATCGGTCAATGTCCATCAAGCGTTATGGCACGGTTCAAAAGGGTGCGGGAGGCAAGCCTCTCCCTTTCGCGCGTGCTGTCGAAGCCGACGGCTGGCTCTACGTGTCGGGCCAGGTTGCCATGGAAAATGGCGAAATTATCGACGGCAATATCGTTGCCCAGACTCATAAGACAATACAGAACGTGCTGGCCATCCTTGACGAGGCCGGCTACGGCCTTGAGCATGTCGTTCGCTGCGGCGTCTGGCTCGATGATCCGCGCGACTTCTGGACCTTCAACGGCATCTATCAGCAATACTTCGGTGAGCACCCGCCGGCGCGGGCCTGCGTGCAGTCATCGATGATGGTGGATTGCAAAGTGGAGATTGACTGCGTCGCCTATAAAGCGAAAGACAAATAGCACGAGTAGCCGAGGGGGAGCCGGACATGGATATTTTCTCGACACTGCAGGAAGAGAAGGCCCGGCTTTCGCCATCGGAAAATCGTATTGCCGACATTCTGCTCAATGACTTTGAATTCGCTGTGAACGCCTCGATCATCGAGCTTGCCGAAAGGGCAGATGTCTCACCGCCTACGGTCACTCGTTTTTGCCGGCGCGTCGGCTGCGAGAGCTTTTCGGATTTCAAGGTCCAGCTCGCCCGTACCGCCTATGTCGGGATGCGCTATCTCCGGCCGGAGCCGAAAAGCAGAAATCCGGCCGATGTCGCCCAGGACATCATCACCAAGGCACAGAACGCCCTATTTCTTCTCCACCGCTCGCTTGACCTTGCAGCCGTCGAGCAGGCGGCGGAGCATTTGGCCAAGGCCGACATGATCTATGCCTTCGGCTCCGGCGGCAATTCGTCGATGATCGCAAGCGAACTTCAGAACCGCCTGTTCCGCTTCGGCCTACGCGTAACGGCAAGTTCCGACCACAGCATGCAGCTGATGATGACGGCCGCGGCAAAGCCCGGGGACGTGCTGATCGGGTCGTCCTTTTCCGGACGCAATGCCGAGCTTGTGCGTTCGTTCACGCTTGCGCGCGAAACCAAGGTCACTTCGATCGCCCTCACACAGGCAAACAGCCCTGTCGCGCATGCCGCCGATATCGTCGTGCCGATCGACCTTGCGGAAGGCAACAATATCTTCCGGCCCACCTCGACGCGGATTGCCTATCTTGCGGCCGTGGACGTCCTCGCCAGCCTGGTCGCATACAATGTACAGCCGCAGGCGGCCGTGACGCTTCGCCGTATCAAACAACAACTCGTGGCCCACCGGGATGGCGATGACCGCCAGCTTCTGGGGGACTGAGAATTCCATGCCAGGAAAGGACTTAGAATGACACAAACGGTAGCGATCGTGACCGGCGCTGCAGGTGACATAGGTCGGGCCATCGCAGGCCGGCTTGCGGACGATCACGATATCATACTGCTTGTCGACATCGACTTGGCCGCTGCTGAAAAGGCTGCCCGCGGTCTCGGCCCGGCCGAGCGTTTCGTTGCGTTGAGTTGCGACGTCACGAATGCGCAAAGCGTTGGCGAAATGGCCAAGCGTGCAGCCGCCCTCGGCAGCGTCAAGACGCTTATCAACAATGCGGGTGCTGCCCGCGCCGTCAGCCTCCAGACGACCACGCCGGAGGATTGGCGCGCCGACAATGCGTTGAACCTGGAAGCCCCGTTTCTCTGCTTCCACGCAGTTGCGGACCTCCTGAAGGCCTCCCAGGGCTCGGTCGTGAACATCGCATCGGTCAATGGCATGGGCGTATTCGGTCACCCCGCCTATAGCGCTGCCAAGGCGGGGCTCCTGCATTTCACCAAGCTGGTTGCGGTGGAATACGGCAAGTTCGGCATCCGCTCCAATGCTGTCGCGCCCGGCACGGTGCGCACTCAGGCCTGGGAGGCGCGTGCGGCCGCAAACCCGAATGTCTTCGAGGAAGCACGTCGCTGGTATCCGCTGCAGCGCGTCGTCGATCCAAAGGATGTCGCCAATGCCGTCGGCTTCTTCGCCGGTCCCCAGGCGACAGGTATCACCGGCGTCTGCCTGCCCGTCGACTGCGGCCTGACGGCAGGTCAGGCCGAGCTTGCCCGCACCTTCTCCCAATCCTCCGACTACTGACATACGTGATATAAAGAGAGTTACAGTTATGGAAACGGCTTCCTATCGCCTTGAAAGCGCGTGGCAACCGGACGGTGGCCCGAATGGTCGCTTCACGTTCACCTTGTTCAACCTGTCGGACGCACCGCTCGCCGGTTTCAAGCTGGTCTATACGTCGTTGACGCGCGTGATCGACAAGAAGGCATGCGAGAACGCCACCTTCCTGCGCCGCAATGCGAATTTCCACGAATTCGCGCCTCCGGCCGGCCTGTCGATCGCGCCAGGTGGGAGCTGGACGTTCACGGTCAGTGGCCTGCATCGGCCGGCCAAGCACTGCACCGATGGCGCCAAGTCCGCCTATCTGACACTTGCAGACGGAAAGCACGTCGCGGTCGCGGTGTCGGACCTCCTTTTGGAGGGGCGCGTCAACGAGCCGCCGCCGGTGCTCCTACCGGAAGGCAGGCTCGACCAGCCGTTCGCGCTGCAGCCCTGGCCAGCCGAGATCGACGCCAAGCCAGGCGAAGGTTTCCCGGTCGTGCTCTATCCGGCAGAAGGGTCGTCTCCGGACGAGCTTCGGGCGATCTCGACAGTCCTCGCGCTCGTCCGTCGTCTCTTCGAAAGCGCGCATGCGCCGTACCATCTGTCGCCGTCGCCACAAGGCCGCACTCTGCGCTTTCTCGCCGACGCGTCGGTTGCCAGCGAAGGCTACAGGCTCAACTTCTCGGCTGATGAAATTACCCTCTCCTACAGCGACGATGCCGGCCGGCAGTACGGCCTGACCTCTCTGGCACAGTTGCTGGAAGGGGCGCGAAGCCAGCCGGGCAAATTTCGTTTTCCTGTTTCCGGCGCGATTGCGGACCAGCCGCGCTATGGCTGGCGCGGCTGCCATCTCGACGTGTCGCGCCAGTTCTATCCGGTGGCCGACATCAAGCGGCTGATCGATATCCTGGCCTGGTTCAAGCTCAACATCTTCCATTGGCACCTGACAGACGATGAAGCATGGCGCCTTGAGATCAGGGCCTATCCGCAGCTGACGACCACGGGTGTTCTGCGCGGACCGGACGAACCCTTGTTGCCGCAGCTCGGCAATGGTGCCGAGCCTGTCGGCGGGTACTATTCGCAGGACGATGTCCGCGACATCGTTGCCCATGCCGGTTCCCTCGCGGTTGAAGTCGTTCCGGAGATCGACATTCCCGGCCACAATTCCGCAACGCTTTCGGCCTTACCGGACCTCACCGATGGCCAGGAGGCACCGGAGAGCTATCACTCGGTCCAGGGCTATCCCAACAATGCGCTGAACCCGGCCGTTCCGTTGACCTACGAATTCCTGGAAAAGGTGTTCGACGAGATGGTGGAGCTCTTCCCCTCCCCCTACCTTCATATCGGGGGAGACGAAGTCGCGAATGGATCCTGGCTCGCCTCGCCGCTTGCCAAGAAGCTGATGGAGCAGGAGGGCATATCCGGCACGTTTGCCCTGCAGTCCTACTTCCTGAAGCGCATCAAGGACATGCTGACGGCGCGCGGCCGCAAGCTTGCCGGATGGAATGAGGTTGCCCATGGCGGTGGCGTTGCGGCGGAAAATAGTTTGCTGATGGCCTGGGAAAATCCGCAGGTCGGCATCGATCTCGCGAAGGAAGGCTACGAGGTCGTCATGACCCCCGGTCAGGCCTACTATCTCGATATGGTCCAGGCGGAACAGTTCCAGGAGCCGGGCGCGAGCTGGGCTGGCACCGTGCCGCCGGCGCACACCTATGGTTACGAGGCCGAAGGCGACTTTCCCGAGGAGCTGAAGGACAAGATGAAGGGAGTGCAGGCCTGCATCTGGTCGGAGCACTTCCTCTCGCGCGGTTACTTCAACCGCCTCGTCTTCCCGCGTCTTCCGGCCATTGCCGAAGCCGCGTGGACGCCGAAGGCAAAGAAGGACTGGGATCGCTTTGCCGCCATCGTGCCGCTGAGCCCGAAACTGTAGGAGAATGACCATGCGGATTGCAGTGGGTGGAATTCACACGGAATGCAGCACCTATTCTCCGGTGCTGATGGCGGTCGAGGATTTCCGGGTCCTGCGCGGCGCGGAGCTTCTCGGCGCCGATTATTTCAATTTCCTCAACGCGGAGGGTGTCGAACACCTTCCGCTTCTCCATGCCCGGGCCGTTCCAGGCGGCCCGGTCTCGCGCGTCGCCTACGAGGCGTTCAAGACCGAGTTTCTCCACCTCCTGCGGGCAGCACTGCCGCTCGACGGGCTTTATCTCGCGATGCATGGCGCGGTCAACGTCGAGGGGATGGAGGACGCGGAGGGCGACTGGATCTCGGCGGCCCGCGCCGTCGTCGGTCCGGATTGCGTTGTGTCCGCAAGCTACGACCTGCACGGAAATGTCAGCCAGAAGATCATCGATCAGCTCGATATCTTTGCCGCCTATCGTACGGCACCGCATATCGACGTCCGGGAAACGATGGTGCGCGCCTGGTCGATGCTCATCGACGCCTTGAAGAGCGGCACGCGGCCGGGCATTGCCTGGGCGCCGGTACCGGTTCTGTGGCCCGGGGAGCGCACCTCCACAGAAGACGAACCGACGAAGAGCCTCTATGACGTCCTGCCCGGCGTCGATCGTCGCGACGGCATCCTCGACGCCAACCTGATGATTGGCTACGTCTGGGCCGACGAACCGAGGGCAACGGCCTGTGCCGTGGTGACGGCCGCCAGCAAGGCAGAGGCCGCCGAGGCCGCGGCAGAGATCGCGCTCTCCTATTGGAATGCACGGGAGGAATGTGTTTTCGGACCCGTCACCGGTCCGCTCTCCGACATGCTCGACATCGCGGAAGCGGCGGGGACCACGCCTGTCATCCTGGCTGACTCTGCAGATAACCCGACAGGGGGTGGCGTCGGCGATCGGGCGGATGTCCTGAACGAGCTGATCGATCGCCGCTTTGACGGTGCGCTGATTGCCGGCATTACCGATAGGCCGGCCGTCGAGGCCTGCTTTGCTGCCGGCAAGGGTGCGAAGGTCGCGCTGACGATCGGGGGCAGCCTCGATCCGGCGAGCACGCCTGCCAAGGTTGCCGGCGAGGTGGTCATGCTCGACGATCCGGGGCCTGCAGCCGAACGCCAGGCGGTGGTCGAGTTCGGAGGCATCACCGTCGTCCTTGCCGCGCGTCGCCGTCCATACCACAACATCGCCGATTTCACCCGCCTCGGACTGGATCCGAAGTCGGTGCGCCTCCTCGTGGTGAAATCGGGCTATCTCTCGCCCGAGCTTGCGCCCATCGCCAATCCGAACCTGATGGCGTTGACGCAGGGCGTGGTGAACCAGGATATAGAGGGACTGGTAAGCAAGCGCCGCGCCCGGCCGGTTTTCCCCTTCGACCGGGATTTCGATTACCAACCGCAAGTGCGCTTCTCGGCGCGCTGGCAGGACTGACATTATCTTGCCTTGGCAAGGTTTCGGCTCTCCGCCGAACCTGCCAAGGCGCAATCGCCCGCAGCGCCGGGTGATTTGCGAGCTCCTCGATACCCATCATGACCCGTCTCCTCCCCGATGTTTTCCGCAACCCGACAATCCGGGTCAGCATGCTTGCGATCTTTGCCTTCGGCTTTGCCGGCGCGGCAACCTCGCCCTATCAATCCGTCGTGGGAATTCGCGAGCTTGGCCTCAGCAATGGGCTTTACTCAGCGCTGATCTTCTGTGCCGCGGCCGTCAATGTCATCGTCAGCATCTTGCTCGGCAACCTCGCCGACCGGCTCGGCGAATACCGCACCATGATGCTCTCGGTCGCCGTCTTCGGTATTCTCGGCTATGGCGCCATTTACGTCATCCCCACGCAGGTGACGTTCGTCGTCAGCGCGCTTTTGTTGTTGCCGATCTATGGCTCCATGAACTCGCTGCTTTTCGCCAACGTGCGCGCGACGACCAAAGGCATGCCGCGCAACGACGTAGCGACGGTGAATTCAGGCGTTCGGGCCATGATTTCGCTGTCCTGGGTGCTGGTACCCGGCATCACCGGCGCACTCCTGTCGCGATCGTCGACCATGCTGCCGGCCTATCTCTTCGCAGGCCTCGCATGTGTCGTCTGCCTCGCCCTGATCGCCGTCTTCCTGCCGCGCCAGAGCGGCACCGACAAGGCCGCAACCCGCCATCTGTCGCATCTGGCGGCTCTCGGGGAAGTCGTCTCGCCGCCTGTCTTCTTCAGGGTGATTGCCGTGGCGCTGATCAGCAGCACATTGCATGTCAACGGGGCAATTCTGCCGCTTATCGTGACCGGCGCCGCGCACGGGACCGTCGCCGATATCGGCATCATCGTCGGCATCGTCGCCCTTCTCGAAGTCGTCTTCATCGTCGTCTGGGGTCGTGCGCAGCGGGTGATGAGCCATGTGACGGCGCTTGCGATCGGCACCATGATCTACGTCGCCTATCTCCTCATGCTCGGCTTTGCCTCGGCGCCCTGGCATGTCTACGCACTAACTGTGGTAAGTGGCATTGGCGCCGCCGCCCTGATCAGCATCCCGATCACCTATCTGCAGGATTTGATAGCCGAGCGTCCCGGCCTTGGCAGCGCCCTGATCTCGGTCAACATCTTCCTCAGTGCCGGCCTGAGCGCACTGCTGTTTGCGATCGGCACCGGCATCAGCAACTACTCCGGAACAGCCGTCATCGGCGCGGTCGCCGGCATGTGCGGCCTCGGACTCATGCTGTTCTTCGAGCGCAGAAAGCGGCGCTGAGGGCGCTTCGCGACTGCTCATGCCTCACTAGACGGGCATGAACCCTCAGATTGCGCCGAAATCGTCTACAGCAGCATCGAGGCGCCGCGATCGAGATAGGTGTCGAGGAATTGCTCGAGACGTGGGTTTCTCGGTTTCCTGAAGACGTCCTGCGGCGCGCCGGTGAACAGCAACCTGCCGTGATCGAGGAACGTGATCTGCTGGCCGACCGTCGCGGCAAAGCCGATCTCGTGGGAGACGACCACCATCGTCATTCCTTCGGCGGCGAGATCACGCATGACGTTGAGCACCTCGCCGGTCAGTTCCGGGTCGAGCGAGGAGGTCGGCTCGTCGAACAGCATGATCTTCGGCTTCAGCGCCAGGGCGCGGGCGATGGCGACGCGCTGCTGCTGTCCGCCGGACAGCTGCGAGGGGTAGTGCCCCGCGCGGCTTTCCAGGCCCACCTTGATCAGCTGCGCCATGGCGCGCTCCTCGGCATCCTTGCGGCTCATTTTGTGAACTGTCTTGAGCGCTTCGCTGACGTTGCCGAGCGCCGTCATGTGCGGCCAGAGATTGAATTGCTGGAACACCATGCCGATCTGGGCCCTGATCGCGCGGTTGGCGGCGGGCGCTATGCGTTCACGGACCCCCCGTGCGTTCTCGGTGAAACCGAGAACTTCGCCGTTGACCGCAATTGTGCCGGATGTCGCCTCCTCCAGAAAAGCCATGCAGCGTAAAAGCGTGCTTTTGCCTGAACCGGACGGACCGATCAGGCACGAAACCTGTCCCTGTGGGATCTCCAGGTCGATACCCTGCAGGACGGTCGAGTCCCCGAACTTCTTGACGAGATTTCTGACGGCGATAGCGGGGAGGCTCATGCGTTGGAAAACCTGAATCTGGTGAGTTTCGTTTCGACGAGGTGGCCGAGCCGGCCGGTAATTTCGACGATAACCCAATAAAACAACGCCAGCACCGACAGTGCTTCGACGAAGGCGTATTGTTGGGCACCGATCGCGCTCAGCGTCGCGGTCAGCTCTGGGACGGTGATGATCGACAACACGGCCGTCTCCTTCATCAGGAGGACTGCCATATTGAGCGATGGGGGCAGAACCAGCATGGTCATCTCGGGAAGCAGGATGCGACGGATAATCTGACCCTGCGTCAGGCCGACGCATTCGCCGGCCTCGATATGTCCAGTCGGGACGGCCAAAAAGCCGGATCGGAAGATCTCGCTATAGTAGGCTGCACCGTAGATCGAGATGCCCAGGAGGCCGGCAGGCAGCGGGTCGAGTGACAGGCCGATGAACGGACCGCCATAATAGACCAGGAATATTTGGATCAGGAACGGTGTACCGCGCAAGATGGCGACCACGAAACCGAGCAGTCTGTCCAGCAGCACTCCGCCAAATCGTCTGCCAACGGCGACGAAAAAGCCAAGGACGGCGGCGGCAATCGTACCGACGATCCAGATCAGGATCGTCACCCCCGCGCCGCTCAGAATGGCCGGCCACGCATCGAAAAGGACGTTGACGTCGAAGCTCATCGGGGAACTCCGGGGAGAGAGCGCTCTATCATGCCGCCGGCCAGCGCCACGATCCAGTTGATCGCAAGGTAGATCAGCCCGGCGGAGGCGAAGATCTGCAGCGGCAGGAACGTGCTGCCCGCCAGGTCCTGCGCCATCCGGGTCAGCTCGACGATGCCGACGACCGATACCAGCGAAGATGCTTTGAGGATGAGGATCGCCTCGTTGACAAGCGCTGGAAACGTCAGCCTGAGGGCGATCGGGGCCTTGATGCGGCGAAATATCTGGCTCGGCGTCAGACCGACCATTTCCGCCGATTCAATCAGCCCGTCCGGGACGCTCGCAAAGCCGCCGCGCAGGTTCTCCGCCTGATAGGCTGCGGTGCAGAGCGACAGGCCAACAATCGCCGCAACGATGCTCGGCACGTTCAGCCCGATCGCCGGAAGCATGTTGTAGATGAGCAGCAACTGCACCAGCAGAGGCACCCCGCGAAAGAAGCTGATGAAAATCTGGGCAGGCGTGACGAGGAGCTTCTTCTTCGAGAGAAGCATGCCTGAAAGAAGGATCGCGATCGCAAAGCCGATCAGGATCGATACGACGCTGATCGTCACCGTATAAATTGACGCCTGCAGCAGCAACTCGAATAGTTTGATGGACATGTCCGGCTTGTTCCGCCTGGGCGTCGGAGAGACCTGATCGCGCCCGGATATCCCGAGCGCAATCGATTATCGATCTGGATTGATCAGAATGCCGGGTCCTTGACAGCATCCGGGGTGTCGAAGGATGCACCGAACCACTTCTTCTGGAGCTCGGCCATGCGCCCATCAGCCTTGATCTTCAGCAACGCCGCATCGATCGCGTCCATCAGTGGAGCATGATCGGCGTCCTTCAGGCCGATGAAACCGAAATAGGACTTCTTGCCGAAGGGAGGCAGGACGACTTCGAAAGTGCCTTCGCGCTGCTTGGCGACGAACGCAATGTTCGGCAACGAGTTGGCAACGCCCGCGATACGACCCGCCGCCAGATCGGCGTAGGATTCGGTAAAAGCGGGATACTCGCGAATATCGACCTTGGACGGCAGCGTTTCAGAGAATTCCTTGAGCTGGTCGAGCTGTGAGGTGGCCTTGCCGACGCCGATCTTCTTGCCGGCAATGTCTGCCGGCTTGCTGATCGACGTGTCGCCGGCCTTCTTCAGCACGGCAATCGTCGCTTCGGCAATCGGAGGGGTAAAGCGATAGCGCTCCATGCGCTTCTTGGTGATTGTTGCCGGTCCTGCAACAACGTCAAACTTGCCGGCTTCGAGTGCAGGGAAAACGCCATCCCACGGAAGCGCCACCCACTCGATCTTCACGCCGAGTTCCTTGCCAATCTCGGCGAAGAGGTCGACGTTCAGGCCGGCGTGCTCGCCGGCGTCGATGAAGTCGAACGGCGCGAATGCCGTCTCGGTGCCGACCTTCAATGTGCCGGCCGCCTTGACGGCTGCAAGGGTGTCGGCCGCGTGCGCCGTCAGCGTCGCTCCGAACAGGAATGCGGCGCCGACGAGGCCCTTGAGCAATGAATTCGCAATCATGATCATCTCCAGTTTTCACTCCCCCGGCAGAGGAGTTCGAGTTCCCGATTTTTAGCCCGCTCAACGGATTTCTGTGATCCGTTTTGACTATACAAATAGATATAGGCTGGCCTAAGGTGTCAACGTCAAAGTCGAAACATGCAAATTTTGTGCCGCAGGGAAAAGGTTGCGATCGGGCAGGATCGCCAGGTTGCCTCCGATCGGTTGTTTGTGTCGCTGGAAGAGGTGGCGTTCTTGGTGCCGATTCATCAGAGAATTTTCAAAGACATAGAGACAAAGATCCTGAGCGGCGACTGGCGGCCGGGCGAACGGATTCCGATAGAGCACGACCTTGTGGAGCAATATGGCTGCTCCCGCATGACTGTCAGCAAGGCACTGACCACTCTGGTGGAACGCGGCCTCATCGTGCGCAGGCGCAAAACCGGTTCTTTTGTCGCCAGTCCCCAGATCGATCGCACGGTCATGGATATTCAGGACATCGGCACCGAAGCGGTGCTGGCGGGCCACGAGCATCGCTACGAAATCCTGGCGCGCAAGGTAGACAGGCTGAGCCCCGGAGAGGCTGCCCGATTGCGCAGCTCCGTGGGGGAAGACGTGCTGAGGCTTCAGTGCCTGCACATCGTCGATGGCACGCCCACCGCTATCGAGCGCCGCATTATTCTGTTGGATACGGTGCCGCTTGCAAGGCACGAGAGTTTTGCAGAGGCGCCGCCGGCAAAGTGGCTTCTGTCGCAGGTGCCCTGGTCAAAGGCCCGGCACGTCATCCGCGCCGTCTCGGCGGATGCGGCGACCGCCCGCATCCTTCAGATCGAGCGTGGGGAACCTTGCCTCAATCTGATCCGCCAGACGTGGCAGAACGAACGCCTGGTGACCTATGTGGAGATTACGCACCCCGGCGATCGCTTCCAGTTCGCCGGCGTGTTTCATCCGGCGGAAAAACGCCCATCGCGCCGCCAACCCTAGCGAGACATCGATTGAGTCAGAACCAAAATGTCAGGGCCCTTCCGCTCAAGTCGCTTCAGGCCTTCGAGGCGGTGGGGCGCTGTGGCGGCGTGACGGCCGCGGCGACCGAACTCAACGTGTCACCGGGCGCAATCAGCCAGCAGATCCGCAAGATCGAGAGTTTTCTCGGCGTCACCCTTTTGGAGCGTAGCGGCCGCACGGCGGAGCTGACGGTGTGGGGACGGCTATATCACAGGGAGATTTCCAAAGGCTTCGAGCAGTTTGCCATCGCCGAACAGCTTCTCGAGCGTGCCCGCAACGAGAATGCGTTGGTGTTGAGTGCGTTGTCATCCGTCGTCAACAAGTGGATCGGCCGGCGCATCTTCGACTGGCAGGCGCTTCATCCCGATGCTCATGTGAGGGTGACCGGGCGAGACAAGGAGCCGCGCATGGGGTTCGACGAGGTCGATTTTCGCGTCAGCTACGGATCCGACGTTCTTCAGCATGATCACTACGTGGAGCTCTTTCGTGATTGGGTCGTTCCCGCCTGCTCGCCGGCGCTGCTCGAAGGCCGCGCGCTCGCACCCGCCGCGCTGTTTCATCATCCCCTCTTGCATGTCGAATGGGAACGACACTTCACCCCCTATCCCAGTTGGGCGGAGTTCGCCGCAAAAGTCGGAGTTCAGCTGAAGGAGACGTCACCGGGGCTGTCCTTCACATTATCGAGCAGCGCCATCGACGCAGCCGTCAACAAGCGCGGCATCGTGCTTGCACAAATGTCGATGATTGCCGACGAACTCGAAGCGCAGACACTCGTTGTGCCGGTCGATATCAGGATCGCGCTGCAGGAGAGCTATTTCCTGGCCTGGGACCGGTCCGCTCTTCAAAAGCCCTATGGGCGGGAATTCCGCGACTGGGTCATCGCCATATCAAGACAGCAGGCGCTGATCTCTGCCCCTGTGATCCTTTAGAAAAACTAAAACGGAAATCAGCCTGGTGATATTGATGAAAAAAATCGCATGGCGCTATTTTGCACGATCGAAACGACCAGCCTGCGGGAGAAAATGATGGCACGGGCCGACAAGATGAAACTTGGTACGTTTGTCTACACGTTCGGCTTTCATCCGGCCTCGTGGCTGCATCCGGCCAGCAATGTCCATGGCGCCAACGATTTCAGTCATCTCCTCGATGTCGCGAAGCGCTCCGAGGCTGCCAAACTCGACTTCATGTTCATGGCTGACTCCCCGGCCGCAGCGGTTGGTGACCCGGACGCCCTGTCGCGCATCCCCACCAAGATGAACCGCTTCGAGCCGCTGTCGCTTCTTTCCGCGCTGTCGGTGACCACCGAGAAGCTCGGACTCGTCGCCACCGTGTCGACGAGTTACTACGAGCCGTACAATGTCGCCCGTCTCTTTGCCTCTATCGATCATCTGAGCGGCGGCCGCGCGTGCTGGAACGTTGTGACCTCGGACCACGACGAGACCGGCTATAACTTCAATCGCGAGGGACTTGATCCGCATGCGCTACGCTACGAGCGCGGCAACGAGTTCGTCGATGTCGTGTTCGGTCTCTGGGACAGTTTCGAAGAAGGCGCATTGCTTCTCGACCGCGAAAGCGGCGTCTACTACGACAAGTCGAAGCATCACACGCTCAATCATAAGGGCAAGCACTTCCAGGTTCGCGGGCCGCTCAATATTGCCCGTACGCCGCAGGGACGGCCAATCATTGCGCAGGCCGGCGGTTCAGAACCCGGCATGGACATGGCCGCGCGCACGGCCGAAATCGTCTTCAGCCTTGCCTCCAACATCGATCGCAACCGTGCTTTCTACGAGAATGTCAAAGCTCGCATGCCAGCCTATGGGCGCAATCCGGACGATCTGAAAATCATGCCGGGTGTCGTGCTGAATGTCGGCGAGACACAAGCAGAGGCAAAAGCCAAGGTCGATTATCTGATCGACAAGATGCACCCCGACGTCGGACGGCTCATGCTTTCGGAATTTCTCGAAGCCGATCTGCGTGGCGTGCCGCTCGACAAGCCGTTTCCGATGGACCGGCTGCCGGAAGCGCCGAAGGGCTCGCGCGCGCTGTTCGACGAACTCGTCGATTTCGTCAAAAGCGGGCGCACGGTCGGCGAACTCGTTCGCCACTATGCCGAAAAGCACACCGGCAATGGCATCACCGGCACACCGGCAGAGATCGCAGATTTCATGGAGGAATGGTTCGAGACACGTGCCGCCGACGGCTTCATTCTGATGTTCCCGACGCTGCCCTCGAGCCTCGACGATTTCGTCAGGCTGGTCCTGCCGGAACTGCGCCGGCGTGGGCTTTTCCGCGAGGAATATGAAGGGACCACGCTTCGCGAGAACCTGGGGATTTCGATGCCGGTAAATCGTTTTGCCAAGGTTCCCGTCACGGCATGAATATGGAGGCACACAGATGGACACGGGCATGAGGGCGAGGATGGTGGTCGATCAATCTGCGTTCAAGCTGTCGATGCGCCAGCTGGCCGGTGCGGTCAGCGTGGTGACGGTTGGCGAGCGCGAGGACCGCACGGGCTTTACCGCAACGTCGGTGTCGTCGCTTTCGGCTGACGTGCCATCGGTGATCGTCAGCGTCAACCGGACATCCTCCTCCTGGCCGATCGTCGAAAAATACCGCCGCTTCTGCATCAATGTCCTGGCCGCCGACCAGCAGCATGTGGCGCAGTCCTTTGCAGGCTTCGGCGGGCGGAAGGGCATTGCCCGTTATGCCGACGCCCAATGGTATTGCCTGGCGACAGGAACGGCCGCGCTCAGGAATGCGCTGACGGTTCTCGACTGCGAACTGGAAACGGTCTTCAACCACCATTCGCATGCGGTCTTGATTGGCCGCATATGCGCGATCGACACCCGTGAGGACGTCGAGCCGCTGCTTTACTGGCGGGGCGGTTACCGCCGCCTGTCGACCGACGCCATGGCGGATTCTCCGACATGAGGACGACGCGGCCAGGGCCGATCGTCGTCCGCCACAGCCATCAGCCAGTTGTCAGGGCACGGCGGCGATCACCGACCTGCCTGGCGATCACACATAGAAGTTCGAACATCATCGTCGCCCCCGCCAGTGCGGTCATTCCAGCGAGGTCGAAGGGCGGGGAAACCTCAACGACGTCAGCGCCGACGATATCAACGCCTTCCAGCAGCCTGATCATCTGCTGTGCCTCACGGGTCGTGAAACCGCCGGCTTCCGGCGTGCCTGTTCCCGGTGCCATCGATGGATCGATGCTGTCGATATCGAAGGTGACGTAGGTCGGCTGATTGCCGGCAATCTCCCTGGCCTCTCCCATGACGGCTTTGACGCCCCGGTCGACAAACTCCTCCATGTAGATGATGCGCACGCCTTGTTGCCGTGCCCAGTCATGTTCGTCGGGCTCATAGATCGAACCGCGAATTCCGATCTGCACGATTCGCTTCGGATCCAGGAGGCCTTCTTCGATGGCGCGGCGGAATGGCGTACCGTGGGTATAGGGATTGTCGCCGAAATATCGGTCGTTGGTGTCGGAATGGGCATCGAAATGGATGAGGCCGACAGGCCGGTCCCTGGCGATTGCGCGCAGCACCGGAAGCGTCGTCAGGTGGTCGCCGCCGACCGAAAGCGGAATAGCGCCCGCAGCGACGATCTCCGCCATCCCCTTTTCGATGCGGGTGAGCCCGTCGACAAGGTTTATCGGGTTGACCGACAGGTCGCCGACATCGGCAACGTTTGCAATGCTGAATGGCTCGGTGCCGGAGACGTGATGCACGCGGCGCATCAGGCTGGACTGGCTGCGCACCTCTCGTGGCCCATGCCTGGCTCCCGCCCGGTTCGTCGTGCCGCCGTCCCACGGAATTCCCACCAGCGCGATATCGAGTCCTTCGGCGGTTTTGGCAACCGGCATCCGCATGAAGGTGGCGTGTCCGGCAAAGCGCGGAATGTCGGCGGCGTCGATCGGCTGGTGGAAAGTCTCGTTCATTGCTCTGTCCTGTCGGGCTTTTGCTTCGGTCGCGAAATTGGATCGTCGCTATCCGTTGCGCAAGTACATTCTGCGCGTTTGCCACAACGCCCGCACTCGCCCGCATCTCCCGAACAAGTAAAAAGGCCGAGCGGTCGCCGCTCGGCCTTTCTTCGTTCGAACATCCCTCAGCGGCGATCAGCCGATCGACATCAGGCTGGCGTTTCCGCCCGCCGCCGCCGTGTTGATCGACGTCGACACCTCTTCCAGCAGCCAGTTGAGGCAATAGGCGTCAGGATCGTTTTCGAGCTCCAGCGTGGAAGCCGATTGTGTCAGCAACAGCGGACCGGGCATTGCGGCAACCTTTTTCAGCATTGCCGAGACGCGATCGGCATCGCCTTCGATGAGGGCCCCGGACATAAGCAGGCCGCCGCCCACACCGCTCCCGAAGGCGACACGTTGGGCAACGCTCGCCGGAATACCATCCAGGCTCGAACGAAGACCATCGTCGCAATCGATGAGCGCGCTATTGCCGGTGGCAAGCACCGAGGACACCTGCCGGCGCAGGCCGACAGCCGAAGCCGGTGCGCAGTAGATCGTGCCGCGCGCGTGCAGCGCGTAGATATTGCGTTCCCCGACGGGACCGGGAAGCTCGGTTTCGAGGCCGAGCGCCGATTGACCGCCGAGATTGCGCGCCATTTCGGCCTCGTCCTGCAGCCCCTCCCTATCGAGCCACTTGGCGAAGTCGGACAGTGCCGGATCGCTATAGACCGAGCTGTGCTGCGGCGGGATGGGCGGCGTCCTGACGAGGCGGCCGAGATAGAGCGGCCCGCCAGCCTTGGGTCCGGTACCCGACAGGCCCCGGCCGCCAAACGGCTGTACGCCGACGACCGCGCCGATGACGTTGCGGTTGACGTAGAGATTGCCGACCTTGATGCGCGACGTGACATGCGCGATGGTTTCGTCCAGGCGCGTATGCAGGCCGAAAGTCAGGCCATAGCCGGTCGCATTGATGTCGTCGATCAGCCGGTCGAGGTTTTGGCGGCGCCACCGGATCACGTGGAGGACCGGACCGAAGACTTCCCGTTTGAGATCTGAAATGTTGCGCAATTCGACGATGGTGGGGGAAACGAAGGTGCCGTGTTGGGTCCCTTCAGGTAGTTCGACCCGCTCGACCGCGCAGCCAAGGTCGCGCATCGCCTGAACATGGGCTTCGATGATTTCCTTCGCCTCGGCGGTAATGACGGGGCCAATATCGGAAGACAAGCGATTGGTGTTGGCAATAGTAAGTTCGCGCAGCGCACCCTTCAGCATGGCCAGCGTTCGGTCCGCCACGTCTTCCTGCAGGCACAGGATGCGCAGTGCCGAGCAACGCTGCCCGGCGCTGTCAAAGGCCGAGGCGATGACGTCACCGACAACCTGTTCGGCGAGCGCCGACGAATCGACGATCATGGCGTTCTGGCCGCCGGTCTCGGCGATGAGCGGAATGGGCTCTTCGCTCGCGGACAGGCGCTTTGCCAGTTCCGCTTGAATGAGCCGGGCGACGTCGGTCGATCCCGTGAACATTACCGCCGCGGTTTCGGGCGCAGCAACGAGCGCAGCTCCGATCCGGCCGTCGCCGGGGACGAGCTGGGCGACATCGAGGGGGATGCCGGCCTCATGGAGAATGCGAACGGCCTCGGCGGCAATCAGCGGCGTCTCTTCGGCAGGTTTTGCCAGAACGGGATTGCCAGCCACCAAGGCCGCCGCAACCTGACCTGTGAAGATCGCCAGCGGAAAATTCCACGGGCTGATGCAGACGACAGGACCAAGAGGCGCGTGCGAGGGACCGAGTGTGCGACGGGCCTGCTCGGCGTAGTAGCGCAGGAAGTCGATCGCCTCGCGGACCTCGGCGATGGCATTCTGCACGGATTTTCCGGCTTCGCGAATGATCAGCCCGAGCAGGGTCTCGATTCGGGTCTGCATGATGTCTGCGGCGCGGTCGAGCATATCAGCCCGTTCGGCGGGCGACACGGAAGCCCAGCTTGGGGCGATTTGCAGGGCTGCGGCAGCGGCCACCGCCGCCTCCCCCTCCGTTGCCTCGCGCACAGTGCCGACGGCGTCGCGACCGTCGGCGGGATTAAGAACGTCGCGCGGCTTGCCTGCCAGGGTCGTCGTTGCCCGGCTTGGAACCGCTTCCCAGCTCCGGGCGGCGCTTGCTTCCAGCGCGTGGGTCAAGCCTGAAAGCACGTCCTCGTTTGAAAGATCAGGGCCGCCCGAATTCCGCCGCCGGTCGTAGAGATCGGCGGGAAGGGAAATCTTGTCGTGCTTCTGGCCGACAACAGCCATCGCCGACACGATGTCGACCGGGTCGGCGACGAGTTCGTCGATCGAGACGCTGGGGTCGGCGATCCTGTTGACGAAAGATGAGTTGGCACCGTTTTCAAGGAGACGGCGCACCAGATAGGCGAGCAGCGTTTCATGCGTGCCGACGGGTGCATAGATGCGGCATGGCCGGTTCAGGTTCTGGCGTCCGACGACCTCGTCGTAAAGCGGTTCGCCCATGCCGTGCAGGCACTGGAATTCGTATTTGCCGACATAGTAGTCGGACCCTGCCATCTGATAGATCGTCGCCAGTGTCTGTGCGTTGTGCGTGGCAAACTGCGGGAAAACAGCGTCCGTTGCCGCGAGCAGTTTTTTCGCGCAGGCGATATAGGAAACGTCCGTGTAGATTTTGCGCGTGAAGACCGGAAAATCATCGAGACCGTCGACCTGTGCGCGTTTGATTTCCGCATCCCAATAGGCGCCCTTGACGAGCCGCACCATGATGCGTCGCCCGGCGCGACGGGCAAGATCGATGATGAAATCGAGCACGAATGGGCAACGCTTGCCGTAGGCCTGCACCACAAATCCCATGCCGTTCCAGTTTGCGAGATCCTGGTCGAGACACAGGCTCTCCAGGATATCGAGTGACAATTCCAGCCGGTCGGCCTCTTCGGCATCGATGTTCAAGCCGATGTCGTAGGATTTGGCGATCAGCGCGAGTGCTTTCACCTTGGGCAACAGTTCATCCATCACGCGGGCGCTCTGTGCACGAGCATAGCGCGGATGAAGGGCCGAGAGCTTGATGGATATGCCTGGACCTTCATATATGCCGCGACGGTCGGAGGCCTTGCCGATTGCGTGGATCGCCGTCTCGTAGTCCCTGTAGTATCGCTCCGCATCGGCGCCGGTCGTTGCCGCTTCGCCGAGCATGTCGTAGGAATATCGGAAGCCGCGCTGCTCGAGTGTCTTTGCACGCTGCAGCGCCTCGTCGATGGTTTCGCCGGTGACGAACTGCTCACCCATCATGCGCATCGCCATGTCGACACCGCGGCGGATGACCGGCTCGCCGCAGCGCGCGATGAGGCGCGTAAGGGCCGCGGAAAGACTGCGGTCGTTGACCGTGGATGTCAGCTTGCCGGTGACGACAAGGCCCCAGGTTGCAGCATTGACGAAGAGCGAGCGACCGCCGCCGAGATGAGCCTTCCAGTCGCCTTCGGAGACCTTGTCGCGGATCAGGGCGTCACGCGTCGCGGCATCGGGAATGCGCAGCAGGGCTTCGGCAAGACACATCAGCGCCACGCCTTCCTGGCTGGAAAGCGAGTACTCGTGTACCAGCCCCTCCACCCCAGTGCCCTTGTGCTTCGCACGCAGTGCTTCAATCAGCTTTCGAGCTGTCTTTGCGGCTGCCTGCCGGATCGGATCGGGTAGAGCCGCAGCCTCGACGAGACGGGGAACGCACACTGTTTCGGGCGTGCGGTAGGCCGCCGTGATCGCCTTCCTCAGATCGCTCTGAGGGCGGATGGCCGGGGCAAATCCGTCAAAGTGATTTCCAGTTCCACCCACCTGCTTTACGGTGGCTTCGTCCGCTACCGCGCCATTGATGCTCGTCATGTCAGCTCCTATCGGGACAGGCGGACAACCTAGCAGATTCCCCAAGGTCAATTTCACTTGATTTCTGGCGAATAAATCTATATTTCGCCAATTCTTGGTCGCTTAAGAGGGAATTATTGTGACTATGTCAAATCATGGCAGAGAAATCGACTTGTTCGATAACAAGATAATCGAAGCGCTGATGGCAGATGGCCGTATGTCGGTGACGGACCTTGCAAAGCGCGTCGGGCTTTCGAATACCCCTTGCCAGGTCAGGCTCAAGAGATTGATCGAAGACGGCTACATACTGGGCTTTCGCGCCATCGTCGATGTCAACAAGCTCGGCAGGAACCATGTTGCGTTTACCGAGGTCAAGCTTTCAGACACACGTGAGAATGCGCTCAACGCATTTAACATCGCGGTCAGGAAGCTGCAGGAGGTCGAGGAGTGCCACATGATCGCAGGCGCCTTCGATTATCTGCTCAAGATCCGGACGTCGGACATCGCAAACTATCGGCTCGTCCTCGGCGAAAAGATCTCCAGCCTGCCGTTCGTTGCCAACACGTCGACCTTTGTAGCCATGGAAGCCATCAAGGAAGCCGGCGTTTAAGGCCGGCGTCGCTAAG
Source organism: Rhizobium sp. Root1203 (assembly GCF_001424945.1). Lineage (GTDB taxonomy): Bacteria > Pseudomonadota > Alphaproteobacteria > Rhizobiales > Rhizobiaceae > Rhizobium. The sequence goes on along the minus strand of NZ_LMCW01000034.1, from coordinate 232,386 downwards.
CAGCTTGGGAGACTGTTGACGTGCAACCAGAAGCCTTAAGTGCCGCAACGACGATGTCTACAAACAATCTGCGGAACCACATCGATCGGCCGTCAGCGCGGTCGACGCGCCGATAGAGCATCGTGACCGGCTCTGCCGGCAGCTCCAGCGGCGGCACGGAAATCGCGAGTCCATGCAGTTGCGCCATGCATCGGGCAATCGATTCCGGGATCGTCGCGATTGCAGGCATTGCCCTGAGGGCCGTCGGCAGGGCAGAAAAGCGCGGTACCGTCGCAACGATCTGACGGCGCAGGCCGACACGGCCAAGCGCCACATCGAGGTTGTTGGCACTGTTGCCTTCGAAAGAAACGGTGACATGAGGCGTCCTGACGAAGTCTTCGAGCTTCAAGGGAGCCTTCAGCCCAACCCGCGCAGGGTCGAAGACGCAGATCGAAGACTGGTTGAAAAGCGGTGCACGGATGTGCCAGGACGCGGGATCGTCATGCACCGAGACGCTGAAGTCATAGGCGCCTTCATCAAGCATCCGCGCAGCGTCGCGTTTGTCGGACGCCACGCCCACCAGCCGGGATCCGGGAGACAACTCGCGCAGCCGCGCCACCAATGGGCCGAAAAAAGCCGATTCCAGATTGTCGCACATGCCGATCCGGAATTCGCCCTGCCAGCTTGCGGGATCGAAGGCCGTCGGCGGACGAATGGCGCGTTCGATGCCAGACAGCGCGTCCTCAATCGTCGGCGCGATTGCAAGAGCTCTCGGCGTCGGCTGCAGCCCTCGTCCCACCCTGACGAACAGCTCGTCGTCGAGCGACTCGCGCAACCGCTTCAACGCAGCCGACAAGCCAGGTTGGCCGAGCAACAGGCGCTCGGCGGCACGACTGACGTTCCGTTCCTGCATGAGCACGGAAAATGCCAGCAGCAGGTTCAGGTCTATCTTGCGGAGGATCGCATCATTCATCATCGCCAGTAATACCTGACATAGGTACTATCAATTTGCAATAGATCCTGAAGCTGTACATTTTCTCGTTCCTCTGGCGCCCGATCCTCCCGCGGCGCCAGCACGAAAGGAACGATCATCGATGACTATTTCCAAACGGAAAGGCGGAGCCGGCCTCGCGTTGCTGCTCCTCTGTGCTGCCAATTTTCTCGACGCCATGGATGTCTCGACCATCGGCGTTGCGCTTCCGGCCATCCAGGCGGAGCTCGGCATGAAGGCCACGTCCCTGCAATGGGCGGTGAGCGCCTACGTTCTTGGCTACGGGGGCTTCCTGCTGCTTGGGGGGCGTGTTGCCGATGTTTTCGGGCATCGCCGCACCTTCCTCTGGTCCCTCGGAATTTTCGCCGCTGCCAGCATTGCCGGCGGTTTCGTCGACAGCGGACCGACGCTGATTGCCGCGCGCCTGGTGAAGGGGATTGCCGCCGCCTTCACGGCGCCCGCCGCTCTCGCCCTGCTGCTTTCCGTATTCGGTGAGGGCAACGCGCGCGCAAAGGCGCTCGGAGTGTTTGCCTCGACGGGGGCCACCGGATTTGTGCTCGGTATGGTCCTGGGTGGGGCGGCGACCATCATCAGCTGGCGCGCAACGCTCGTGATGGGGGCGCCGGTAGCTTTGATAGCGCTGGCAATCGCCCCCTTCGTATTGCCTGCGGATCAACCGCGGACTGGCCCTCGGCCCACGTTTGATTGGGCTGGGGCCCTGACGATCACGCCCGGTCTCCTGCTCTTCGTGTTCGGCATCACCCATGCCGCCGCCGCCGGCTGGGATACGCTGCCCACATGGGGCTCGCTCTTCGCCGCCGTCGTCCTGATCGGCCTCTTCCTGGTCGTCGAGATGCGCCATGCCGATCCGATGGTGCCGCTCGCGATCTTCCGCCGAGCCAAACTCAGCCATGCCAATGCCGTCGCCGCGCTGTTCCAGGGCGTCTATGTCGGGTTCCAGTTCATCGCAACGCTCTACTATCAAAACGTCTTTGGCTGGTCGGCCTTCGCGACGGGATTCTGCTTCGCCTTCGGAGGGGTCTGCGTGATGTTTCTCGCGCCACGCTTTGCCGCAATCGGACAAAGCCGTGGCACCACGGCCCTGATGACAGCGGGCGTTGCGTTGCAGGCGGCCAGCTACATCCTCTGGATCTCCGCGGTCGGCCACATCCATCCGGTCCTGCTCGTGGCGCTCTCGCAAATTCCGCTCGGCGTCGGCTATGCCATGACCTATCCTTCGGTGCAGGTGGCGGCGCTGTCCGATGTCGAGGAGGACAAGTCCGGACTGGCTTCCGGATTGCTCTTCGCCTCGTTCCAGATCGGTGGCGGCATCGTGCTCGCGGCGGCGTCGGCGGTCTTCGCGGCCGCCCCAGGCTTTGGTTGGGATCCGTATTTTGCGGGTATCACTTTCGTTGCGACCGTCTCTGTCGCAGTAACGCTCGTCGCTGCCTTGGGACCGAGAACATCGGCTCGCCCGGAAGACGTCTATCAGGCAGCCGAATAGCTCGGCTGATGTGGACCGTGTCATCGAGCAAATGTCACAGCCGGTATCTCGCGGCTGTGACAGACATTTGAAGTGACAGGCGGCCTGTTCTCTGCAACAAGATGGTTCATTGAGAGACAGGGGCGTTCGCCGGAAGGCGGACTGAGAAGTACCCTTGGAACCTGAACCAGATAATGCTGGCGGAGGGAGTCGCTCGGGACTTTTCCGCAATCTTGCGTTTTGTCCCTGCGTCTTGCCCCGCGTGAAAGGGCAATATGCAAGATATGACCTCGCCGGGTGCGGCTCTCATTGCGATGCGCAAACAGACGCCGCTCGTGCAATGCATTACCAATTTTGTCGCGATGAACATTGCCGCCAATGTGCTGCTGGCTGCCGGCGCCTCCCCTGCCATGGTGCATGCCGAGGAAGAGGCCGGCGAATTTGCCCGCATTGCCGGGGCGCTGACGATCAACATTGGCACCATTTCGTCGGCTTGGATGAAGGGAATGCGCGCTGCTGCGGAAGCGGCCAACGAGAGCGGCGCGCCCTGGGTTCTCGATCCGGTTGCCCACTACGCGACCGGCTTCCGGCGGAAGGCGGTTGCGGCGCTCCTCGAACTGCGTCCCACGATCATTCGCGGAAACGCCTCCGAAATCATTGCCCTTTCTGGCGGAGCCAGCCGCGGCCAGGGCGTTGACAGTCGGGACGCTGTCGAGCAAGCGGAAACCTCTGCCCGCTACCTTGCGAGCACGCATGAGACGGTTGTTGCCGTCACGGGGGTGACTGACTTCGTCACCGATGGTGAAAGAGCCGTTCGAATCGAAGGCGGGTCGCCGCTGATGCCGCAGATAACGGCGCTCGGATGCTCACTCACCTGCCTTGTCGGCGCCTTCGCCGCGACGAATGCTCCTTTCGATGCAACTGTTGCAGCGCTTGCCACCTTCGCCGTTGCCGGCGAAGAAGCGGCTCGAAAGGCGGATGGTCCCGGTTCGTTTTCATGGCGATTCCTCGATTGCCTTGCAGCGGTCGACGGCGCTTTCCTGGATCGTCATTCAAGGATCCTTGCAGCATGACGCACCTCGATCTGTCGCTCTATCTCGTCCTTGACCCGGATCTCTGCGCCGACGTCGGCATGATCAAGACCGCTCGCGCGGCCGTTGCCGGCGGTGCGACCGTGGTGCAGCTGCGCGACAAGCATGCGGACACGGGGCGGATGATAGAGACGGGCAAGGCTCTGAAGGCAGCGCTTGCGGGCACGGGCGCGCTTGTCATCATCAACGATGACGTGGAGGCGGCCATCGCCATCGGCGCCGACGGGCTCCACATTGGCCAGGACGATACGGACGCATATGCTGCAAGGCAACGGATCGGGCCAAAGATGATCCTTGGTCTCTCTGTCGAGACGCAGAGGCTGGCGGCGGCAGTCGATCCGGCGCTCGTCAACTATGCAGGCATCGGGCCGGTATTCTCGACCCCGACCAAGCTCGACCACAAGCAGCCGATCGGCTTTGCCGGTCTGGCGCGCCTCATCGAGGCCTGCCCCGTGCCGGCCGTCGCGATCGGCGGTCTCAAAAACACGCATGTCCGGGACGTTTTCGCAGCCGGGGCCGACGGGCTGGCTGTCGTTTCGGCTATCTGCGGCACGCCCGATCCGGAAGTTGCGGCACGCAGCTTCGTCAACGCCATCCGAAAGGCAGCAAGATGATCCGCAATGTCCTCGCGATCGCAGGATCCGACCCATCTGGAGGTGCCGGCATCCAGGCCGACCTCAAGACATTCTCGGCCGGGGGCGTCTACGGCATGGCAGTGCTGACGGCACTGACGGCGCAGAACACGCAGGGTGTTTCAGGCGTGCATCTCGTTCCCGCTGCCTTCGTCGCCGACCAGATCCGAGCGGTCTTTGCCGATGTGCGTGTCGATGCCGTCAAGATCGGCATGATTGCCAACGCCGAGATCGCCAATGCGGTGGCGGACGCACTCCAGCAGCACAGCGGCGTTCCGGTCGTGCTCGATCCCGTCATGGTCGCCAAGGGCGGCGCCAACCTCCTGGATCCCGCAGCCGTCGACATCCTGACCCGCCGGCTTTTGCCATTGGCAACGGTGTTGACGCCGAACCTGCCGGAAGCCGCGGCACTTCTTCATGGGACCGCAGCGGAAAGCCGCGAAGAGATGGCGGATCACGCGCAGCGTCTGCGCGCACTTGGGCCGGCGGCTGTCCTCGTTAAGGGCGGCCACCTCGCCGGTGACGAGAGCCCCGATGTGCTCGCAACATCCGCTGGGTTGAGTTGGTTCGAGGCTGCGCGGATTAAGACCGCGAACACCCACGGGACGGGCTGCACGCTGTCGAGCGCGCTGGCTGCCGAACTGGCAAGAGGCGCAACTCTGTTTCAAGCGGTTGCCGCCGCAAAATCCTATCTCGCCGGTGCCGTCGCACAGGCCGACACGCTCGAGGTAGGTTCCGGGCACGGTCCCGTCCAGCATTTCCATGAGCTTTGGCAGACGAATGAAGGATACGCGAAATGACAACGACGCTCAGCCAACAGACGGTTATCGTCACCGGTGCCGCCCGCGGCCTGGGAGCGGCCATCGCCACCGCATTTGCCCGCGAAGGGGCGAAGGTCGCGATCAATTATCGGGCGAGCAGCCAAGAGGCCGAGGCGCTCGCTGCCGCACTTGGTGACCGCACGGGAGCGTTCAAGGCGGATGTCCGTGACGCGGAGGCCGTTAGGAAGATGGTCGCAGAGGTGACGCACATCTTCGGTGCGCCGACCACCGTCGTTCACAACGCGCTCGCCGATTTCAGCTTCAACGGCGATGCCCGTCCAAAACTCGACCGGCTGACCTGGGAGGAGATGGCCTCGCAACTCGACACTGCGGTCAAAGGCGCGCTGAACCTCATCCAGGCCGTTCGCCCGGCCATGGCATCGGTGGGCTTCGGACGGATCGTGACCATCGGTACCAATCTGTTTCAGAATCCGGTCGTGCCGTATCACGACTATACGGCGGCCAAGGGTGCCCTGCTGTCCTTGACTCGCACGGCAGCGGCTGAACTCGGCCCTCTCGGGATTACCGTGAACATGGTTTCGGGCGGTCTGCTGCGAACCACGCAGGCCAGCAGCGCTACCCCGGAAGCCGTGTTCGATCTGATAGCGGCAAGCACGCCGCTTCGCCGGGTAACGACACCGGAGGAAGCGGCCGACGCGGTTCTCTTCTTCGCGAGCCCGTGGGCGCGCGCCGTCACCGGCCAGAACCTCATCGTCGATGGCGGCCTTGTCTTCGGCTGAGCTTCGGACCGGCATCGATCACGACTTGACCGCGCCTGCGGTCAAACCGGCGATGATATGCTTTTGCGCCAGGAAGAACACGATGATCGTCGGAAGGATGGTGAGGGTAATGAAGGCCAGCACCAGCTGCCAGGCGGTGCCGAATTCGCCGCGATAGACCATGACGCCGAGCGGCCAGGGATACATCGCCTCCGAGTTCAGCATGATCAGCGGCAGGATGTAGCTGTTCCAGCTGCCCACGAACGAGATGATGCTGACGGTGGCGATGATCGGACGTGAGAGCGGCAGCGAGATATGCCAGAAGAAGCGCATATAGCCGCAGCCATCGACGATTGCCGCCTGGAACAATTCTTCCGGAAGGTTGCGAAAATAATTCCTGAACAGCAGGATACTCATCCCAAGGCCGAAAGCGACCTGTGGCAACACCACGCCCCAGTAGGAATTCAACAATCCCAGATCACGGATGCGGATGAACAGCGGCAGAATTGCCGTGGCGGCTGGGAACATCAGGCCGATCAGGAAATAGTTGAGCAGGAAGCCCGAGCCGAAGAATTTGACATGGGCGAACGTAAAGGCTGCCATCGCCGACACCGAAACCGTCAGGAAGACCGTGAGGACGGCGATGATCAGCGAATTCATCATCTGTCGCCAATAGCGGTCACCGAACAGGATGTCGGTGTAGTTCTCGAAATGCCACTCGATCGGCAGGCCGAAGGGATTGGTGCGCAGATCGCCGAGTTCCTTGAAGCCGCCCAAGGCTGTCGTCAACAGCGGTATCAGGACGATGGCGGCGATGATCGTCAGCGACGCGTAGAGATAGATTTTCGTGCCGGCGGGCAGCCGGGCGGGTGAAACCACATCAGTCATGGCGCATGAATATCCGTTTGTAGCCGAAGGCGAGCGTGATGCAGATCACGAAGAGGACAACGCCGACTGCGCTGCCGAGGCCGACCTGCATGCGGGTGACCCCGAAGTTGAACAGGAAGGTGACCATCGTCTGCGTCGCGTTGAACGGCCCGCCGCCTGTGAGCGGCATGATCAGGTCGAACAGCTGCAGCGAGCCGACAACGGCAAAGAACACCGAAAGCCGCACGGTCGAACCCAGCAGCGGAAGGGTGATATACCGGAAGCGCTGCCAGCCGCTGGCGCCGTCGATCTCGGCGGCCTCCAGCACGCTCTTGTCAAGCGACTGCAGGCCCGCGATGAACAGCATCATGTGGAAGCCGAAGTATTTCCACACGATCACCGCCAGCACCGCGTACATGGCCAGATCCTTGTCAGCCAGCACATAGGGGGTCTCGACGCCGACGAGATGCGCTATCGACGCAAACAGGCCGTAGTCGCCATCATAGACGAAGCGCCAGATGAGGCCTGCTGCCACCTCGGCCAGGACGTAGGGCAGAAAAAAGATCAGACGAAACAGCACGACGCCCGCGATGCGATGGGCCAGCATCATCGACAGCCAGATCGCCAGCGGTATCTGGATCGCGATAGAGACGACGATGATGAGCCCGTTGTTCTTCAGGGCTGTAAGAAAGGCGCTGTTCTTGAACAGAACCTCGAAATTCCTCATACCGACGAATTGCGTAGGCAGGCCGTATCCATCCCATTTGTAGAGACTGTACCAGGCGGCTTCCCCCATGGGCAGAATGACGAAGATCGTGAAGAGCAGCAGCGCCGGCGGGAGGAACAAAACCAACAGGGGCAGTCGTCCGGAGACAGCCGGATCCTTGTGCCGAACCGATCGCGCGGTCGTCGTACGCGGGCGAACAGGGGTCGCTACGCTGATATGGGTCATGGCATGCCAGCCTCGCTGGAAATGAAAATAGCGGCGCGGGCCGGGCCCGCGCCGCGATGATCTTCGTTAAAGCTGGTCCTGCTCGAAAGCATCCTGGATCTGTTGTGCGCCGTCCGCAGGGCTCATCTGCCCGGACACAACAGCAACAGACACGTCGTTGACGACGCGACCGACGGATGGTCCCAGATCCTGGTCGAAGAAATTCTGGTGCCACGTGGATTGCGCCAGCTGTTCCGCGGACTCGTGCAGCAGCGGGTTCGTTACACCATCCAGCGCTTTGACCGCGACAGGTATGATCATGCCGGCTTTCGCCATCTCGCGCTCGTTTTCCGCGTTGGTCAGATAGGCGAGGAAGTCGAGCGTTTCGGGCGGCGCCTTCTTCGTCACCGCCCAGCCGTTCAATCCGCCGAGCGTGTCGGTCGCCGCACCTGCGCCCCCGGTCACGGCCGGGAAGGCAAAGCGGCCAATATTGTCGGGATCCAGCCCTTTGCCGTCGCCGGCATTGGTGCGCTGGTTGGCCGCGGTGTTTTCGAACGCCAGGATCATCGCAGCCTTGCCGTCGCCGAAGACGCCGAGCGTTTGCGGCCAGGTCGCGCCGAGATAGCCCGGCTGGAACGGCTCCAACTTGCCGAGCTCGGCCAGCTGTTCTCCGGCCTTAATGATCGCCGGGTCGTTGAAACCTTCCCCTTCGCCGGTCTTGGCTGCATCGAAGACCTTCTGGCCGCCGTTGCGCATCACCAGGTAGCTCCAGTAGAAATGGATCGGCCACTTCTCGCCACCACCCCCGGCAATCGGTACGATGCCGGCACCCTTGAGTTTCTTCACGGCCCCGAGATAATCGTCCCAGGACTTGATGCTGGCGGCGTCGACGCCGGCCTTGGCGAACAGCGCCTTGTTGTAGAAGAAGGAGACGGTGCCCATCTTGAACGGAACGGCGCCAACCTTTCCGTCATAGGAAAGCCCCTTGATCGCGGCCGGGTTATAGGTCTTGACCCAGGCGCCGTCCTTGGCATTCATCGCTTCGGTCAGGTCCATGAGCGTGCCGGTCGCAAGCTGCTGCTTCAGCACGCCGCCGCCCCAGCTGTAGAAAAAGTCCGGCGCGTCGCTCGACTGGAGCAACGTCGGAAGCTTCGCCTTGAACGCCTCGTTTTCCAGGAACTGCATCTCGACCTTCACGCCGGGATGTTCGGCCTGGTATTTGTCGGCAATCTTGCGCCAAATCGCCACATAGTTGGGATCGAGCTCAAGATGCAGCCACTTGATGGTGGTGTCGGCAGCGGCGCCGCCTGCCGCGATCAGAAGTGCCAGTCCGGTGGCCGCGGAACGGGCGATGAAACGTCTGCGAAGCTGGGCTTTCGCCCTCAGATGATCAAACATGGATTCTCCTCCTCAAGGGAAAAAGCGTCCTCTTCAATTTTTCCCTTATGCGGATTAAATCATCGGGAGGTTTGGCGGAAAGTCAACTCCCCTCATTGAAAATGGTAGATTTGCCTTGACAGCGCACCGCTGACTCGCGCTATTTAATTCGCATACCGATGAAATTAATTGCCTGTTTCGGCAGACGCAGGACGAGCACGGTCAGACCATATGAAGACTGCAGATCCGGAATTGATGCGTGCGATCAATCGCTTGAACGTGCTGGACACGATCCGTCGCCATGGGCCGATAGCGCGTGTTGAGATAAGCGAGCGCACCCAGCTATCGACGACCACAGTGTCGGCCATTACCGCCTCGCTGCTCGACGACGGGCTGATCCTGCCGCGCCATGAGGGCGATATTCGCAACGAGGCCGCCCGCGGCCGACCGCGGGTCATGCTGGAACTCAATCCGGACGCGGCGCGTGTCGTCGGTGCCAAGATCGCGGCCAACCGGCTGGTATTCGTGGTCACCGATTTTCGCGGCGACGTGCTGTCGAAGCTGGCACTGCCGATCCGCATCGATCGCCAGCCTATCGGCGTCATTGCCGATCTTGTCGAGGACGGCGTGCGACGCTGCGTCGTTGACGCGGGTCTCTCACTTGAGGACGTCGACACCGTCTGCCTCGGCCTTCCGGGCGTCATCGAACATCGCACGGGTCACGTCCGCAGTAGCCCCATCTTTCGTGACACCAATGTTAATTTCGCAGGCGAGATGACGGCCCGGCTCCACACGCCGACCATCGTGGAAAGCGATGCGCATGCCATCACGCTCGCGCACCACTGGTTCGGCAAGGCGCGGGACCTCGAGGACATGGTGCTGATTTCACTGGAGCAGACGCTGGGTCTGGGTGTCCTCCACGGCAATGAGCTTTTCCGTGGTGCAGGCGGTCTGAGCCACAATCTCGGTGACCTCGTTCTCGGCATGGGGCCTCGCGGCATCGTGAGGCTGTCCAGCCAGGCCGGCGAAAGCGAGATCCTCGGTGACCAGCCGGCCGGCGGCCGTTTCGCCGAGGCAATTCGTCTCGGCCGCGGCATGACGCACGCTCAAGCGCTCATCAAGGCAGAAGACAATATGCTGATCGCCGCCGCCATCCGCGCAGGCGAAGCGGTTGGCGTCGCGGTTGCCAACATCGTTACTATTTTCGCACCGCCCCGCGTCATTCTGGTCGGCTCCAGCCTCGCGCTTGGCGAGCCCTTCCTGGAAAGCCTGCGCAACGCATACGCGCTCGCCGTTCCACCATCGCTGAAAGGCGTCGCCGAACTAGTCTTCGACGATTCGACGGACGATTTCTGGGCCCAGGGCGCCGCCGCCGTCGCCCTCTACGAACTCTACGAGTCGCCCTGGAACACCACCGGACCGGCGCTCTGACACTAGCATCACAAAATACATCGGGAGGAAATCATGGAGAAAGTCGGCATAGGCATCATCGGGTGCGGTAATATTTCCGGTGCCTATCTGAAGGCGATGGCCTCTTTCCCCATTCTCGACGTCAGGGGCGTGGCAGATCTCAATCAGGCGCTCGCGGATGCGAAGGCCGCCGAATTCAATGTGCCTGCCAAGACCATCGATCAGCTCCTTTCCGATCCGGCGATCGAGATCATCGTCAATCTGACGGTGCCAAAGGCACATGTGACTGTGGGCCTGCAGGCGCTCGCTGCGGGAAAGCATACCTATTCGGAAAAGCCGCTCGGCATCAATTTTTCGGAAGGCAAGACGCTTGCGGATGCCGCCAAGGCGAAGGGCTTGCGCATCGGGGCAGCGCCCGACACGTTCCTCGGCGGTGGCCACCAGACGGCGCGCACGCTCATAGACCAGGGCATCATAGGCCAGGCGGTCGGTGGCACAGCGACCTTCATGTGCCCTGGCCACGAGCGGTGGCATCCCAATCCTGCATTCTACTATGAGGTCGGCGGTGGTCCGATGCTCGACATGGGGCCTTACTACATCACCGACCTTGTCAACCTGTTCGGCCCCGTTTCGCAGGTCGCAGGTTTCGCGATCACGCCGCGCACCGAGCGTGTCATCACAAGCGAGCCCCGAAACGGCGAGCGCATCCCGGTTCATGTACCAACGCATGTTTCGGGCCTCATGGCCTTTGCCAACGGAGCCGTCGTGCAGATCGGAATGAGCTTCGACGTCGCCGGCCACAAACATGTACCGCTGGAGATCTACGGAACCGAAGGCACGCTCATCGTGCCGGATCCAAATCATTTCGGCGGCGAGGTGGAGCTCTTGAAGAAGGGTGGCGCGTTCGAACCGCAACCGCTGACAGCGCCTTATGCGGACGGAAACTACCGCTCGATCGGCGTAGCGGATCTCGCGCACGCCATCCGCTCCAACCGGAAGCACCGGGCAAACGGCAGCCTCGCACTGCACGTCCTCGAAGTCATGGAGGCGTTCCACACCGCATCCGAAACAGGCCGGACGGTTGCCATCACCACTCAGACGGAACGGCCGGCGCCGCTCTCGGATTCCCTCGTCGACGGACGGTTGGGCAAGTAATTATCAGGAGGAATGAATATGCGTGAAGCACTGATCGTCTGGGGCGGATGGAGCGGCCACGAACCGCAGGAATGCGCGGCAATCGTCAAGGACATTCTCGAAGAGGATGGCTTCAAGGTCTATGTCGAGCATACGACGGAAGCGTTTGCCGATCCGTCCGTGCATGATCTGTCGCTTGTGGTGCCGATCGTGACGATGTCGAAGATCGAAAAGGAAGAAATCAAGAACCTCGCCGAGGCGATCGAAGGCGGGGTCGGGCTCGCTGGATATCATGGCGGCGCGGGGGACAGTTTTCGCGAATGCGTCGAATACCAGTTCATCGTCGGCGGCCAATGGGTCGCTCATCCCGGCAACATCATAGACTACAAGGTCAACATCACCCGGCCGGACGATCCCATCATGGAGGGAATTGCCGATTTCCCCTATACGTCCGAGCAATACTACATGCACGTCGATCCTTCGAACGAAGTGCTGGCAACGACGACCTTCACGGGCGACCATGCCGACTGGATCGATGGCGTCGTCATGCCGGTTGCCTGGAAACGCAAATACGGCAAGGGCCGCGTTTTCTATTCTTCCCTCGGACACCAGGCAAATGAATTTTCCGTGCCTGAAATGAAGACCATCTTCCGTCGTGGCGCCAACTGGGCGGCGCGTTGAAATCTACCAAATAGGTACCGCGCACGTCTGGAACAAACCGGGCGAGCGCGCTATCTTCTCAGGTGTTCCAACACGGAAGGAATTTCGATCATGTACAGGCTTATCGCAATGACCTCCATCGTTATCCTCGGCTTTGCAGGAAGTGTGTTTGCACAGGCCAGCATGGGCATGGACAGCAGCGGCCGCTTCGATGGTTCGGCCCCGCTTGGAACGGGCCGTTCTGACCAGGCGCCGAGCGGCGGTTTTTCCATCCCGTTTGATTCGTTCGAGACCAGCAGTACCACCTCCGGATCCATCCAGTGGAAGTGCCCGCCGAATCAGCGCCTCTCGGCCCGCACGACGAACCCGGTGTGTGTGGACAACTAACAAACGGCGCAGGCGGCCGAACGAACCCGCGATCCTCGTTTCAGGTTCGCGGGCGCGGTCTTTTGTGCTACGAGGCCCGCTCAACGTGAGGCCCGGTTTACAATGCTCCCTTGGATCCAGCTCGATTCCGCTCCCATCCCCGGTGAAGCCGGCGAACTGCGCCTGAAGCAGCGCGGGAGCGAGTTTTCGATCATGCTGGGATCCAACGAACTGATGAACAGTCGCTTGAGTGGTTCCGAAGAGGCGCTCGCGACGCTATCCTACGAGAAGATCAAGGGTCGCCCCCGGCCTGCTATCCTGATCGGTGGGCTCGGCATGGGCTTTACCCTGCGCGCTGCCCTTGCCGCTGTCCCTAAGGATGCCCGGGTGGTCGTCGCGGAACTGGTGCCCGCTGTCGTCAACTGGGCGAAAGGGCCGATGGCGGAGGTGTTCAAGGGATGCCTCGACGATCCGCGCGTGGCTGTTCACCAGTGCGACGTCGGCGAACTCATCGGCGTGAGCAGGGCCGCGTATGACGCAATCCTGCTCGACGTCGACAACGGCCCCGATGGCCTGACCCGCCAGTCAAACGACGGTCTCTACGATCTCAAGGGTTTGCGCGCGGCCCGCGATGCGCTGCGGCCGGGCGGCGTATTGGCGGTCTGGTCGTCCGGCCCGGATACGAGCTTCACCCGGCGCGTGCGCGACAGCGGTTTTTCGGTCGAGGCAATCAACATGCGGGCAAATGGCAAACGTGGCGGCGCGCGCCACGTCATCTGGCTCGCCGTGAGATAGGTTCAGCCGGCCTGCACCTTGCGGGCCGCGGCAATGGCGCTCGCAGCACCGAGACGCAGCTGTTGCGTATCTGCCCCCGCGATCACGAAATCGAAGCCCATTTTCAGGAGCTCTCCTGCCCGCTCTCCATTGCTGCCGAAGACGCAGGCAAACTTGCCATGCGCGCGGCAACGGGCAACGAGGTGCTTCAGAACGCCATCGATCTCGGGAGTATCGGGAGCAAGCCTTGCGCCATTCGAAAGCGCGATCGAGAGGTCGGCAGGCCCGACGAAAATGCCGTCGATGCCTGCGACGCGCAGGATTTCATCGGCAGCGTCCAGTGCTGCACGCGTCTCGATCATGGCGATGGCAACCGTCTGCTCGTTGGCTGTCGCAAGATAGTCGCCGGCCGACTGCCCTCTGTGGTTGATCGCAAGCGTCGGTCCCCAGCTGCGTTCGCCGAGCGGCGGATATTTTGTCGCCCTGGCAAAAGCCTCGGCGTCGGCGGCGGAATTGATCATCGGGGCGATAACCCCCGAGGCGCCGGCATCGAGCAAACGGGACGCGAGGGCGAAATCGCCAACCGGAATGCGCGCTACCACCGGCTTGCCGGCCAGTCTCCCCTGGCCGATGCCGTTGGCTGCCGATGCCATGTCCCAGACGCCATGCTGCATATCGAGCACGACCGCGTCGAACGCTTCCTGGGCCAGATGGTTGACGAACAGCGGATCGGGAATTCCGATCCATGCCGAAATGATCCCGCCGCCCTCGCCGCTTCTGATGCGCTTTGCAAAGCCATCGATCGTGGTTGAACCGCTCATGCCAGTCTCCTCTTGCAGCTCAGCCCGCGGCGCGCTGCTTTTCCTGATAAAATTCCTCGATGAAAGCCTTCTGCAGCAGGATGCCGTCCCACTCGTCGGCAAAGAAGTGCGAATCGTAGATCAGCGTATAGGGTCCGCCGTAGCCTGCCTGCCGACACGCCTCGAGCGACTTGCGATAGTCGTCGGCGTCGATACCGGATGCCGTGTAGTTTGCCTTGGCGTGGCAAATCTCGGCGCGGCTCATGATATCAGCCAGACCGGCATATTTCTCGGGCGCCGCCCAATTGCCGAGATCGCCGTTAAGACCGATTTTTCCGTCCATCCGGTCGAGCAGCCAGTTCGTCTCCTTCGGCGACGGCAGCAGATCGAACCAGTTTTCGGTGACGACGCGCACGCCGCTTCCTTCAGCCCGATCCGCCAGCCAAGAAAGATGTCCGGCCGAGCGTGCCAGGTTTTCCTCGGTCGGCTGCTGCTTTCCTGCGATGACGCGCATGTTTCTGGCGCCGAGTGCCGCGGCAATCTCCACCCAGCCGGCGATCCAGTGGGTGTCGCGCTCGGCGTTCGGCTGATGGCTCGGATCGCCGTCCTCGACAAGCAGCGTCTGGAGCATGATGCCTGCAGTGTCGAGCGCCAAACGCAGCTCCGCGAGGTATCCGCGATCGAGCTCAGGCAGGTGGAACGAGCAGATTTCGAGGCGGCCGATACCGCGATCGCAGAGCTGCGCCGGAACCTCGAGAAGTGCGGCGCTGCCCTTGCCGTAGGGCTCCTTGCGCTCGGCGCTTTTGTCGGGATCGGGACTATAGGGATAGGTCGCGCCCAGAAGCCGGTGCAACGACCACGTCGAGACAGCGAACCGTCCGTTTTCCAAAATCTCAGTCATGCCAGACTCCTCCTCGCGGCGCAGCTATCTAGGCAACAACGCCTTGGAACTTCAAACGAAATCTCCCCGAATGGTGGCCTCTGTCGAAAGCGCCGCACTGAGCAGCGCTTCGTCGCGCCCCCGCGAGGCCGAAAGCAGGAAGCCGACCGGCATATCCGCGTCACCCGTACCGCAAGGGATCGACACCCCGCACCAATCGAGAAAATTGCCGAGCATCGTATTGCGCAGCGTCTTGCCGTTGGTCGCGAAGAAGAGCTCGTCGTCAGCCTCAAGCGGCGCGATCGGCGGCGCCACATGGGCAACCGACGGAAAGGCGACGAAACTGTCTCCGACAATGCGCTCGACGTCTGCGGTCAGTCGCTCGCGCGCGTCGAGAATTGCGAGGTAGTCGGACAGGGTGATCTTTTCGCCGAGCCGTGTCCGGACCACGACCCGACGGTCCATTTCTGCAGCCTCGGGTCCCGCCAGCCGTTCGCGATGCAGGGCGAAGGCCTCTGCGGTCACCAGTGAGCCGTGCTTCGCCATCAATGCGAGAATCTCGTCGAAGGCGGGCATGGTGACGCGGCTCACGGAGACGCCTTCGGCGATCAGCCATTCGACCGCCGTCTCGAAGGCCGCAACGACGCCGGCCTCCGCACCGTCGAATACGACGTTGTCAGGGATCACAACGTCGAGCCCACTGATGGTGCCACGCGCAATGCTCGGAGCCGTCAATCCGCGCATCGCGGCATCGATCCAGACGGCATCCTGAACTGTCCGGCAGAGCGGACCGAGCGAATCGAGGCTTTTTGCGAGCGGATAGACACCTCCCATGGGGTAACGTCCACGCGTCGCCTTGTAGCCGATGATACCGTTGAAGGCGGCAGGAATGCGCACGGAACCGCCGGTATCCGTCCCCATGGCCACCGGCACCAGGCCCGCTGCGACAGCGGCGCCTGCGCCGGAGGACGAGCCGCCGGGAATGCGAGGCGCGTCCGTGCCGTGCGGATTATGCGGCGTGCCGTAGTGTGGGTTTATCCCGAGACCTGAAAAGGCGAATTCGCTCATGCTGGTGCAGCCGATGGAGACCATCCCGGCCTGCTGCAGGGCAGCGACGACATCCGCATCCGCCTTTGCCGGCGGGTCTTTGACGAGCACTGTGGAGCCGGCCGTCGTGGCGCGCCCTTCGATATCGAAAAGGTCCTTCCAGGCGATCGGAATACCGTCCAGCATGCCGCGTGAACGGCCCGCTTTCAGCCGGGCGGAGGATGCTTTCGCCTCTTCGATCGCCCGCTCCTTGAAGAGTGCGGTGAAGACGGTCTGGTCGGCATAGGCTTCGATCCCGCCGAGAACGTCTTCGACCACATCAACAGGATCGACGGCTGCAGTCTGGATGAGGACGGAAAGTTGCGCGACGGACATCACGCCGAATGATTTTTTCATGGGGTAACCGCGATCTGGATGGTGTTCGACCTAAGCCGAATTTTATCGAAGAGCCAAGCCCTTAAAGTCACATCAAACCGATTGGTTCGATTTTATGAACACTGCGTTTGCGCATCCGGCCTTCAACTTGAGCGAACGCAAACACACATGCTGCTGGCGTGCAGGAGCCGCCGGTGCAAAGATTTGCCTTCGCCGCGCGCACGCAGCTTGCAGGAGTAGGACAATGACACATGACGACACTTGGAGCGTTGCCCGCGGCGACACGGTGCAGCATCACGCGACGGACGAAGAATTGAACGGCATGGGCGAACGCGAATACGCCGAACATGTCAGCGCGCACCGACCATCCGTCTCCGAGCGGTTCCTGGTCGTCGGCGCTTTGCTCCTCCTGGGCATTGCAGGTTTGACCGCCCATATCGGTGGCTCGATGCCAACGGGGGTGGACACCGAAACGGTGAGTTCGATCTCGCAATCGCTTCCCGCGCTTGACTATTGCCGGGAACATAGTCCCTACGCCGACAAATCCTGCTGAGTGTGCACTCCGCCAATCGGGGGCATGGACAAATTCCTTTGCCGATATAGTTGACGCAGCGGAGGTACAGCCATGTCTGCTGACATCGACTATGAACTTGATCGTTTCATTGATGCCCAGAACGTCATCTATGACAAGGCCCTCGCAGAATTGGCGGCTGGCCGCAAACGGTCCCACTGGATGTGGTTCATCTTTCCCCAGATCGCCGGCCTCGGTTCGTCCGTTATGGCAGAAAAATATGCCATTCGCTCGGTGGAAGAGGCCTCGCGCTACCTTGCCGACCCCATTCTCGGCAGTCGCCTTCGGCGATGCGTCGACGCGGTGCTGGCCGTCAGGGATCGATCTGCGAACGAGATTTTCGGTTCACCCGACGACCTCAAGCTGCGATCGTCGATGACGCTCTTTTCGGCGATCAGCGACTACGGATCACCCTTTCACAAGGTGATCGATCAGTTCTACGAAGGACAGTTCGACGCCCGCACGATTCAGTTGCTCGACGCTTCCAACTAGCTGGCAGAAGAATGCTCGAGCACTTCGATCTCCGCCGAAATCTCGTTGATCCGCTCGCGAATCTCACGGTCGGTGCCGTCGTTGACATCTTCGTCGCCGAAGCAATCGCGTGCATCGTAAAGTTCGAGCTTTGCTTCGAGTTCAGCGCGCTTGGCATATAGCCGGTGGAGATAGACGTAGTTCATGTCAGTGCTTCAATCTTGCGTCCACATGATGGGCAAACGAGTCCGAAGCGGTAAGGTTCCCCGCGGGGAGGGGGTGGCCTCAGGCAAAAGCCGTGATTGCGGCGCTGCAGGCCTTGGAAAAATGGTTGCAGCAGTTGTCATTGCCCATTGCCTGCCGCGTCACGCGTGCTCCTTCCAGGAGCAGTGTCAAAGTATCGGCAAGGAGCTGGGGTTCGCGCGCACCGGCCGCGAGACAGAGAGCCTCCAGCTTGTCGCGTTGCTCGGCCTTGTGGTGCTCGATGACACTGTAGGCCGGATGCCCCTCGCCCTTGAGCTCGATGGCAGCGTTTGCGAGGTCGCAGCCGACATGCTGGCCGCAAAGGCTTTGCGTACGGGCGTCCACCCAGGCTATCAACTGCGCGCGCGGCTCGCCCGGATGGGCGGTCTCCAGGTCACGCCAGATCGCCTCGGCTTTTTCCGAGGCCCGGCGCAACGTCTCGCACACGAGTTCGTCCTTGGAACCGAAGTGACGGTAAAGCGTCATCTTGTTGGTCAGCGCCGCATCCGCAATGGCGTCAACGCCAATCCCGCGAATGCCGTGCTCGCGAAACAGCTCCGCAGCGGTCGAGACAATTCGCTCCCGCGGGGGAATCTTTTCGTCTGTATTCGCAGGGAGGAGCGCGTTCGAAGTTTCTGATTTTTTTGAGGACAATGTCCTTGACATCCATGTGACCGATCGGTAACAAATGCATTGTTACTTACCGGTAACACCACTCCTTGCGAAAGTCAATGCCGAGAGAGCAGTGCAGCGGGAGCGGAACACGGGCTTCTGCCCACGAAAGGAGGAAAGAGCCATGAGCAAGACCAGAGACGACCTGACGATATCCGAAGCGCTTCGCGACCCCCTGATCGCCATGGTGATGCGCGCCGACGGCGTGAAGCTTGACGATTTCAAGCGACTCCTCGAGACGGCTGCGGTCAAACGCGAACAGCGTATTTCGCCCGTGGGCAAGTTCATAAACGCAGTTACCGGCAATCCAGGTGCGACCTGCAGCTTCTGCTGAGCTTTTAGGCATTTCCCTGCCCCTGTAAGAGCCGCCGCTGACATAAGCGGCGGCTCTTCCTGTATCAGCCACCGCAACATCGATCGGATCAACCCTCAAGCAGTGCGAAGGTCATCCCGCCCAGGTGTTCAGGATCGGCGACGGCATCGATGGCGGAAATCCGGTTGCCATCGAATGCAAGCAGCAGGACAACCCGCAGTTTCCCGTGGAGGGAGACGACGAGGCCCAATTCGCCGTCCACCAGGGCCGGCCGGGCGCCCTGCGCCCTCCCCTTGAAAGTCTCGGCCACAGCAGGCGCGCCGCGAAGCGCCCCGGTTGCCCCCAGGCCCATGGCGGTTGCGTCCGGGGTGAAGACGACCTGCGGATCGAGCACGGCAAGCAGCGCCTGGAGATCGCCGGTGCGCGAGGCGGCCAGGAAGGCGCTCACGACCTTGCGCTTCTGGGCGAGCTCGGCTTCCGGCATCTCGCTTTTACCCTGTACTCTTCTACGCGCCCGGCTGGCGAGCTGCCGGGTTGCGGCGGATGACCGGCGAATGATCGGCGCGATTTCATCGAAAGGCAGATCGAACATGTCGTGCAGCACGAAGGCGACCCGCTCGGCGGGCGCCAGCGTCTGAAGCACGACGAGCAGTGCCACGCCGACCGAGTCGGCGAGGGTTAGCTCGCGCTCCGGATCCATGCTCCTTGCGGTGTCGGCGATCCTGCCATGAACAGGCAGATCGAGCGGCTCCTCGCGCCGGCTCTTCCTGGACCGCAGCATGTCCAGGCAGATACGTGCAACGACGGTCGTCAGCCAGCCGCCGATATTGTCGATCTCAGCAATGTCCGAGCGGCCGAGCCGCAGCCACGCCTCCTGCACGGCGTCATCTGCCTCGGCGCGCGATCCCAGCATGCGGTAGGCGACCGCCGCGAGGTGCTGCCTCTTTGTCTCGAATTCGAGGGCAAGCCAATCTTTCTCGTTCATCCCGTCACATTCCTCCAATCTGATCCGTCAACTGGATGACGAACGAAAGCCAGCCGATGTGACAAAGCACCGCCGGTGGCGTCATTTTGGAAAAAACCTCAAGGAGACACACGATGCAAGCAAGAATGGGCAATCCGGCCGTCGTCATTCCAGAAGCGATGCAGGCGCTGATGGCGTTGGGTAGCGTACCTGCCAAGACTGGTCTCTCGCCGCTCCTTCTGGAGCTGGTCAATTTGCGCGCCAGCCAGATCAACGGCTGCAGCGTCTGCATCGACGGGCACCCGCGCATTGCCAGGAAGGCAGGCGAGACGGACGAGCGGCTGTTTGCCGTCAGCGCCTGGCGCGACACGCCCTACTTCACCGAGGCAGAGCGGGCGGCATTGGCGCTGACGGAGGCGGTGACACGCGTCAACGATCGGGCCGATCCGGTACCGGACGACGTCTGGGACGAGGCAACGCGGCATTTCGACGGCAAGAGCCTCGCTGCCCTGGTCATCGCCATCGCCAACATCAATGTCTGGAACAGGCTGAACATCGCAACGCGGCAGATCGCCGGCGAATGGAGGCCGTAGGAACGCAAAGGGCCGCTGCGTGTCAGCAGCGGCCCTGCGGAATGTGCCTTGGGAGGCTCAGATGATGCCGCCGCTCCCTGCGACCGATGCCGGACGCTCCGCCGACACCTTTGCGCGGTAGCCGCTTGCTCGGTACGTCGCAACCGGATCGATCGCGCCCCCGGCCCTGCGACGGGCTTCGGCGAGGATCGGCTCGACGTCGGTGCGGTAGGCACGCTTCAACGTCTCGGTCGCCATCAGCGCGTCGTTTCCGTCCTGGTGGCCCGCGAGCGTCTTTCGATCGACGATCAACGCCTGCGCGTAGGCGCGGCGGATTTCGTTGGCGCTGTTGATCAGGCTTTCGATTGGGTCGGTCACGTTGTGCGACTGGTCTATCATGTGGGCCGGATTGAAGTCGTTGACACCGCGCTGTTCGGCGTCGACCAGCTCGTTGAATACCAGGAACAGCCGGTAGGGATCGATGGATCCGGCATCGAGGTCGTCGTCGCCATACTTCGAATCGTTGAAGTGGAAGCCGCCGAGCTTGCCGAACTGGATCAGCCGGGCGACGATCATTTCGATGTTGGTGTTGGGAGCATGATGGCCGAGGTCGACAAGGCAGTGCGCCTTGGGTCCAAGCGTCTGGGCGATCAGGTAGTTCGTGCCCCAGTCCTGAACGACGGTCGAATAAAATGCCGGCTCGTACATCTTGTGCTCGGAAAACAGCTTCCAGTCATCCGGGAGCGCTTTGTAGATGTCGCCCATTGCCGCGAGATAACGTTCGAAGGACCTCGTGAAGTTGGTCTGGCCGGGGAAGTTCGAGCCATCGCCGACCCAGACGGTCAGCGCCTTCGAGCCGATCGCCTTGCCGATCTCGATGCATTCGATGTTGTGTTCGACAGCCTGAGCCCGCGTCGCCGCGTCGGTGTGGCTGAGCGAGCCGTACTTGTAGGAGTGCGCTTGGCCCGGTGCGTCCGAGAAGGTGTTGGAGTTCATAGCGTCAAAGCCGAGGCCGAGTGCATCGCCCTTCGCCTTGAGCTCCCGGGGGTCCATCTTGTCCCACGGAATATGCAGCGAGACATTCGGGGTCGCACGCGTCAGCTCGTTGATGACGGAGCAGTCGTCCAGCTTGTCGAAAATACCGCGCGGCTCGCCGCTGGCGGGGAAGCGAGCAAAACGCGTCCCACCCGTTCCGACGCCCCATGAGGGTACAGCGACGAAGAATTCCGAGACCCTGCGCGTGATCGCCTCGATATCGACACCGCGGCGCGACAGATTTGCGCCGAGCGCTTCGTAGTCGGATTTCTGGGCAGATGCGCGCTTGTCGTTTTCCTGCGCAATCAGGTCCTGCGCGATTTTGAATTCGGTCATTTGTTCCTCCCGTATAAACGTTCGCCCGCGGCTCCAGAGCCTGCTTGGCTATGTCGTTACCTCATCCCTGTGACAAGCACAGGAATGAGGTCTCCAATCGTTGCTGGGCGCGCCCGCGCTTCAGCCGGAAAAGCCGTGCATTACCGGGGGAAACTTTGCGCGTTGCCGGCATCGACATTGATGATGTTGCCGGTGGACTTTGCCGACAGGTCCGATGCCAGGAAGTAGATCGCTTCGGCGATGTCCTCGGGGAAGACATTGAGCTTCAGCATCGAACGCTTCCGGTAATGCTCCTCCAGCTCGTCGATCTCGATCTTGGACGATGCCGCACGCTGTTCGCGCCACTCGCCGCTCCAGATCTTCGAGCCGCGAAGAACCGCATCCGGATTGACGGTGTTGACGCGAATGCCTGCTTCGGCACCCTCGAGTGCCAGGCAACGGGCCAGATGGATTTCGGCAGCCTTGGCCGTGCAATAGGCTGCGGCGTTCGGCGAGGAGGCGAGACCGTTCTTGGAGGCGACGAAAACGACGTTGCCGCCGAGATTCTGCTTTCGAAACAGGCGGAACGCTTCGCGCGACACGAGGAAGTAGCCGGTTGCCAGAATGTCCATGTTCTTGTTCCACATGGAAAGCTCGGTGCTTTCGATCGGAGCCGAGGAGGCAATGCCGGCGTTCGACACGAGGATATCGACACCCCCGAATTCGACGCAGGCTTCCGCGAAGGACGAAATCACCGCGTCTTCCTTGGTGACGTCGAGCTTGACACTGCGAACGGCGTCGGCGCCGAACTGCTTGGCGAAGTCCTGTTGCGTGGCGTTCAGTGCATCCTGGTCGATATCGGCCAGGACCACGCATGCACCCTCGCCGATCAGTCGGGCCGCCGTTGCGCGACCGATGCCGCCGGCACCGCCGGTGACCAAGGCGACCTTGCCCGCAAGGCTCTTCGGCCTGGGCATGCGCTGCAGCTTTGCTTCTTCGAGCAGCCAATACTCGATGTCGAAGGCTTCCTGCTCAGGCAGGCCCTGATATTCGGAAACCGTCGAGGCACCGCGCATGACGTTGATGGCGTTGACATAGAACTCGCTGGCGATGCGGGCGGTGGCCTTGTCGCGGGCGAACGACAGCATGCCGACGCCCGGAACAAGGAAGATGACCGGGTTCGCGTCTCGCATGGCAGGTGAGTTTGCATGCTTGCAGTCGTTGTAGTAGCGAGCGTAGTCGGCGCGATAATCCTCGAGCGCCTTGTCGAGACCGGCGACGATTGCATCGACATCCGGCTTCGCCGGGTCGAAATCGACGATCAGCGGGCGAATCTTGGTGCGCAGGAAGTGGTCCGGGCAGCTGGTGCCGAGCGCACCCAGCGGCTGCAGGTCCCTGGAATTGACGAATTCGAGAACGGCGTCCTGGTCGTCGAAGTGGCCGAGCTTGCGCTCCGCCTTGCCGATGCGGCCGCGGATCTCAGGCATCAGGCGGGCAGCGATTGCACGACGTTCGGAAGCGGCCAGGCTCTGTTTGATGGCGCCGCCGAAGATTGTCTTGCCTTCGGTCTTCTCCGCAAACCAGATGATCGCCTTGTTGATGATGTCGAGCGTCAGCTCGTAGCAGGCCTTGGCATCGTTCGCCCAGGTGAAGAGACCGTGGCTTTCGAGCACGACGCCCTTTGCGGCAGGATTTGCCTTGACGAACGCTTCGAGATCGAGACCGAGCTGGAAGCCGGGACGCCGCCACGGCAGCCAGCCGATATCGTCTCCGAAGATCTGCTGGGTCAATTCCTTCGAATTTCTCGAGGCGGCAATCGCGATGATTGCATCCGGATGCATATGGTCGACATGTGTGAAGGGCACGAAGCCATGCAGCGGCGTGTCGATCGATGCGGCGCGGCCGTTGAGATTATATGTGCAATGCGGGAGGAAACCGACCATGCGGTCCTCGTCTTCGACGCCCTTGTAGATGCCCTTCAGAGAATCGAGCTTGTCCTGGTAGAGCGTCGCAAACCCGTCGAGCTTGATCGTGCCGACATCGCCGCCCGAACCCTTAACCCAGAGGACCTTGACCTTTTCGCCGTTCAGCGGATCGATCTCCATGACCTTTGCGGAGGTGTTGCCGCCGCCATAGTTGGTGATGCGCTTGTCCGCGCCCAGCAGATTCGAGCGATAGAGCAGCTTGCCAGGCTCATCGAGGCCTGCCGCGTATGAATCGTCCCAACGATTTTCCAGAAGCCGGACGGTTGCCGCCATGTCATCCTCCCATGTAGATTTCTTGGAAGCGCGAACGGATTGCGCCCCTTTGTGATGACGGTATCGCTCATCAAAACGAACATTGTCAATCGAAAACGATCAAAATCAATAATTGTGCAGCGCAATATGAGGTTTCTTGATCGTTTTTGATTGACACATTGTAGCAACTGCGAAATAAGCAAATTAGGAGGAACCCCATGCACGAACGTGAACGCCATCGCATCATATTGAGCGCCGTTCAGGAAAAGTCTGTCGTCACGATTCAGGATATTTCCGAACTGACAGAGGCTTCCGAGGCGACGATCCGGCGTGACATCGCGGCCCTCCATGTGCAGGGAAAGATCCGGCGCGTCCGCGGCGGGGCGGAAGCCGTGCATCCGCCGCAGCTCGGCAATCTTGCAGGTCGCCCGTTCCGGGTTTCAGAATCCGTCAACATCGACAAGAAACGATCAATCGCGCGAGCAGCCGTCGATCTTTGCGATCCGGGCGATGCGATCATCATCAACGGTGGAACCACCACCTTCCAGATGGTACATTTCATGGCCGCGCACCGGATGCAGGTGATGACAAACTCGTTTGCCATCGCCGAGCATCTCGTCAAGCATTCCAAGAATACGGTGACGGTTCCAGGCGGTGTGATCTATCGCGAGCAGAGCCTGATCCTGTCGCCTTTCGACAATGACGCGATCCGCAATTTCTACGCCCGCCGCTTCTTCATCGGCGCGCAGGGCGTCGGTCCGCTCGGCATCATGGAAGCCGACGCGCAGATCATTCAAAGCGAACAGAAGCTGATGCATCAGGCCGACGAACTGGTCGTCATGGTCGATTCCAGCAAGTTTCGCCGGCGGTCGAGCCTCATTCTGTGTCCGCTCGACCGCGTTTCTGCAATCATCACAGACGACGGAATTCCCGAGGATTCCGTCCGGATGATCGAAGATGCGGGCATCAAGCTCGTGATTGCGAGCACGGTCTCGCAAGCGAAGGAGGATTCCTCGTCGGTCGCCTGAGTGGCGTCGGCAGGATGTAGTCAAGTCTTATCAACGTGGGAGGATGATACAATGAAACTCGCAAAGACACTGGCAGTAGGCGTCGCGTTTGCCGTCGCCTTGATGGCGGGCGCTGCAAGCGCCAAGGACATCAAGATCGGCCTGGTCGTGAAGTCTCTCGGCAACGGCTTCTTTGAAGCCGCCAACAAGGGCGCACAGGAAGCTGCCAAAGAACTCGGCGGCGTCGAAGTGATCTACACGGGTCCGACCTCGACGACGGCCGAGGGCCAGATCGAAGTCATCAACTCGCTGATCGCCCAGGGCGTTGACGCCATTGCCATCTCTGCCAACGACCCGGACGCCGTCATTCCGGCTCTGAAGAAGGCCAAGCAGCGCGGCATCAAGGTCATCTCCTGGGATTCTGGCGTCAACAAGGACGGCCGCATCCTGCAGCTGAACCCGTCGTCCAACGAACTGATCGGCAAGATGTGCCTGACGCTCGCCAAGGATCATCTCGAAGGCGGCAAGGGCGACTTCGCCATCCTGTCGGCAACGACGACCTCGACGAACCAGAACATCTGGATCGACCAGATGAAGAAGCAGCTCACGGATTTCCCGGGTCTGAACCTCGTCACGACAGTGTACGGCGACGACCTATCGGACAAGTCCTATCGCGAAGCTGAAGGCCTCCTGAAGTCGAACCCCAATGTCAAGGTCATCGTCGCTCCGACGACGGTGGGCGTTCTGGCAGCGTCCAAGGTCGTCGAGGACAAGGGCCTCGTCGGCAAGGTCTACGTGACGGGTCTCGGCCTGCCGTCTGAAATGGCCGGTGCGATCAAGTCCGGCGCGACGAAGGAATTCGCCATCTGGAACCCGATCGATCTCGGCTACTCCGCAACGCAGATCGCCTACCATCTCGTAACGGGTGACGCGACCGGCGAACCCGGCACCGAAATCGAAGCCGGCCGCATGGGCAAGATCAAGATCGACGACAAGGGCGAAGCCGCCATGTCCGACCCCTTCGTCTACAACGCTTCGAACATCGACCAGTTCTCGAAGGTGTTCTGAGCCTGGCTCATCCAAGCAAAACCCGGCGGTTCAGGCCGCCGGGGATTTCCAATGAACGCTGGTAAACGCTGATGAACACTGCCCTTCAACAACCCGTCGCGGGCACTCATACCGACGATGCGCCCGCCATTCTGGAAATGCGTGGCATTTCACAGATCTTCCCCGGTGTGAAGGCGCTCGACAACGTCAGCATCGCTCTCTATCCGGGCAAAGTCACCGCGCTGATCGGCGAAAACGGCGCGGGCAAATCGACGCTTGTTAAGATCCTGACCGGTATCTACCGCCCAAACGAGGGCGAGATCATCGTTGATGGCAAGCCGACGACGTTCTCCAGCGCGCAAGCGGCAATCGACGCGGGCGTGACGGCGATACACCAGGAGACGGTCCTCTTCGACGAGCTGACGGTCGCCGAGAATATTTTCCTCGGTCATGCGCCACGCACCAAATTCCGCACCATCGACTGGGCGCTGATGAACAGCCGTGCCAAGTCACTCCTGACATCGCTTGAAAGCAATATCGACCCGACGATCCGCCTGAAGGACCTCTCGATAGCGCAGCGCCACCTCGTGGCGATTTCCCGCGCCCTTTCGATCGAGGCCCGCATCGTCATCATGGATGAGCCGACCGCAGCCCTTTCTCGGAAGGAAATCGACGATCTCTTCCGCATCGTCGAAGGGTTGAAGGCCCAGGGAAAGGCGATCCTGTTCATCAGCCATAAGTTCGACGAGCTCTACGAGATTGCTGACAATTTCGCAGTCTTCCGCGACGGCCGCGCCGTAGGTCACGGTAACCTCAAGTCGACACCGCAGGACGAAATCGTCCGCATGATGGTCGGTCGCGACGTCGAGAACGCCTTCCCGAAAGTCGACGTTGCCATCGGTGCGCCGGTGCTTCAGGTCGAGAAATACTGTCACCAGACCGAATTCCGTGACATCTCCCTGACGCTGCGCAAGGGTGAGATCCTCGGCATTTACGGCCTCATCGGCGCCGGCCGATCCGAGCTCTGCCAGTCCCTCTTCGGCATCACCAAGCCGCTTTCGGGCAAACTGACGCTGGACGGGAAGCACATCGCCATCAACTCGCCGCTCGACGCGATCCGGGCCGGCATCGTTTATGTGCCTGAAGAGCGCGGCCGCCACGGGCTGGCGCTTCCGATGCCGATCTACCAGAACATGACGCTGCCATCGCTCGGGCGTACGTCGCGCAAGGGTTTCCTGAAGGCGGCCAACGAATTCGCGCTCGCCCGCAAATATGCCGAGCGCCTCGACCTGCGCGCGGCAGCCCTCTCGGTTCCGGTCGGTACGCTTTCGGGCGGCAACCAGCAGAAGGTCGTCATCGGAAAGTGGCTGGCGACGATGCCCAAGGTCATCATTCTCGACGAACCGACCAAGGGCATAGACATCGGTTCCAAGGCCGCCGTCCACGGCTTCATCAGCGAACTTGCCGCCGAGGGCCTCTCGATCATCATGATCTCCTCCGAACTGCCCGAGATCATCGGCATGTCGGATCGGGTGCTGGTGATGAAGGAGGGACTTTCCGCCGGTCTTTTCGAGCGCGAGACACTGACGCCGGAAACGCTAGTTCGCGCCGCAACCGGCAATGCTTGAGGTATCCCCGATGTCCAGACTCCTGAAAAAACGCGAAACGCTGCTCTTCATCATCATCGCGGTGATGATCGCGGTCTTTTCGACGCGCGCCCAGGGCTTTGCAACGCCCGGAAATCTCGCCGGCATCTTCAACGATACCTCGATCCTGATCATCCTGGCGCTGGCGCAGATGACCGTCATCCTGACGAAATCGATCGACCTTTCGGTGGCGGCAAACCTTGCATTTACCGGCATGGCGATTGCCATGATGAACGCGCACTATCCAGACCTTCCGCTCGTCGTTTTGATCCTCGCAGCCGTTTTGATCGGCGCCTTTCTCGGCGCGATCAACGGCTTCCTCGTCTGGGCGCTGGAAATCCCGCCTATCGTCGTCACGCTCGGAACGCTCACCATCTACCGCGGCATGGCCTTCGTGCTGTCGGGCGGCGAATGGGTCAATGCACACCAGATGACGCCGATCTTCCTCAACGTGCCGCGCACTGTCGTCCTTGGCATGCCGGTGCTCAGCTGGGCCGCGATCATCATCGTCGCACTGATCTACGTGCTGTTGAAGTATACCCAGTTCGGCCGCTCGACCTATGCGGCGGGCGGTAACCCGACGGCTGCCGTCTATGCCGGCATCGATGTCGGCTGGACGAAGTTTCTCGCTTTCGTCCTGTCGGGCGCACTCGCCGGGCTTGCGAGCTATCTCTGGGTCTCGCGCTATGCCGTCGCCTATGTCGATATTGCCAATGGCTTCGAACTCGACAGCGTCGCGGCGTGCGTGATCGGCGGAATTTCGATTGCCGGCGGCGTCGGCTCGGTGATCGGCACCGTTCTCGGGGCGCTGTTCCTCGGCGTGATCAAGAATGCTCTTCCGGTGATCGGTATCTCGCCGTTCACCCAGATGGCAATCTCGGGCACTGTCATCATTCTGGCCGTCGTCTTCAATGCCAGGCGCGAGCGCAACCGCGGCCGCATCATCCTGCGCGACAAGGCCGCCACAGAGACCCAAGCAGAGGTGGCCGCATGAGTCCCATCGTTTCCACACTGAGCGAAAAGCGCGTCATACCGGATCGCCTTGGCACGCCGTTCAAGCGCATCATGGCGAGCTGGGAAGTCCTGCTGTTCGGCGTCGCCGTCGTTATCTTCATCTTCAACTCCTTCGCATCTCCGTACTTTCTCGATGCCTGGAACCTTTCGGACGCGACCTTCAACTTCACCGAAAAGGCGATGATCGCCTTTGCCATGGCGCTGCTCGTCATTGCAGGTGAAATCGACCTTTCGGTCGCAGCCATCATCGCACTTGCCTCCACGGCGATGGGTGCGGCGGCTCAGGTCGGCGTCGGGGCTCCGGGCCTCGTCGCCATCGGGATCGGCGTCGGACTTCTCTGCGGCATGTTCAACGGTTTCCTCGTATCCGTGCTGAAGCTTCCGTCGATCGTCGTCACGATCGGTACGATGAGCCTTTTCCGGGGCATCTCCTACATCGTGCTCGGCGATCAGGCCTATGGCGGCTATCCCGAAGACTTCGCGTTCTTCGGCCAGGGCTATGTCGTCTGGGTCTTCTCGTTCGAGTTCGTCCTTTTCATC
Source organism: Rhizobium sp. Root1203 (assembly GCF_001424945.1). GTDB lineage: Bacteria > Pseudomonadota > Alphaproteobacteria > Rhizobiales > Rhizobiaceae > Rhizobium. The sequence goes on along the minus strand of NZ_LMCW01000034.1, from coordinate 203,402 downwards.
GTGCTGGCGATCCTTTTTGCGATCCTGCTGCACGCTACCAATTTCGGCCGCCAGGTCTATACGATCGGCAACAATGACTTTGCCGCACGGTTCTCTGGCATCCCTGTCGAGCGCGTTAAGTTCATTCTCTTCATGCTGACCGGGGTGATGAGCGGTATCGCCGCGGTCTGCCTGACATCGCGTCTCGGGTCCACGCGTCCCTCGATCGCCCAGGGGTGGGAACTCGAGGTCGTCACCATGGTGGTTCTCGGCGGGGTCTCGATCCTCGGCGGGTCCGGCAAGATCGGCGGGGTGGTCATCGCAGCCTTCGTGATGGGCCTCGTCACCTTCGGGCTCGGTCTCTTGAACGTCCCGGGCATCGTGATGTCGATCTTCATCGGCTTGCTTCTGATCGTTACCATTGCGATCCCGATCATCGCCCGCCGTATCAAAGCCATGAGCGCAAAATGACAGTCGAAAAACACGCCTTCAAGATGAGGCTCAATCCCGGCATGGAGGCCGAGTACAGGAAGCGGCACGACGAGATCTGGCCGGAACTGGTCGACCTCCTGCACCAGGCCGGCGCCAGCGACTACTCGATCCATCTGGACCGCGAAACCAACACCTTGTTCGGTGTGTTGACGCGCACGACCGACAACACGATGGCCAGCCTGCCGGAGCATCCCGTCATGAAGAAATGGTGGGCCCATATGGCCGACATCATGGTGACCAACCCGGATCAATCTCCTGTGCAGAGCGATCTCGTTACCGTCTTTCACATGCCATGACCTCGCAGCATCGCCGCATCGCCGTTCTCGACATCGGCAAGACAAACGCCAAGGTGGTCGTGCTTGATGGTGCGACCGGAGCGGAAATCGCCGTCGTCAAGACGCCGAACACTGTCGTCGCGGCACAGCCCTACCCTCACTACGACATCGATGCGCTATGGGCGTTTGCGCTCGACGCATTCAAGCGCTTTGCTGCATTGCCAGGCTTCGATGCCATCTCGATTACCACGCACGGCGCCTCTGCGGCATTGCTTGACGCGAGCGGCGCGTTGGCGATGCCGGTCCTGGACTACGAGCATGAGTACCCGCAGTCGATCGTCGACGCCTACACTGATCTGCGTCCGCCGTTTGAGGAGACCTACTCGCCGCGCCAGTCGATGGGACTGAATATCGGCGCCCAGCTGCACTACCAGCAGACAGTATTCCCGGAACAGTTCGCCAAGGTCGCGACCATCGTCACCTATCCACAATACTGGGCGGCGCGGCTGACCGGCGTTCCGGCCAACGAGCTGACGTCGCTCGGCTGCCATACCGATCTCTGGAACCCTCGGGCGTCGACATATTCGAGCCTTGTCGACAGGCTCGACATTCGCGGGCTGATGGCACCGATACGCTCGGCCTTCGACGCTCTCGGTCCGCTCCTGCCCACGATCGCCACGGAGATCGGCCTTGCAGCGCCGGTACCGGTCTATTGCGGCATCCACGATTCCAACGCGTCTCTGTTGCCGCACCTCGTCAATCGGGAGGCGCCCTTCGCCGTTGTCTCGACCGGTACCTGGGTGATCAATTTCGGCGTCGGCGGCGATCTCGATCATCTCGATCCAAAGCGTGATACGCTGGCGAACGTCGACGCCTACGGCCGCGCGGTGCCCTCGTCACGCTTTATGGGGGGGCGCGAATTTGAAATTCTGTCCGCCGAGATCGGGCCCGTGCCGAAGGATGAAGCGACTGCAACGATCGCGCCGGCGATCGAAAAAGGCATCATGCTGCTGCCGAACGTCGCCCCAGGCTCCGGTCCGTTCCCTGGCAGGGAGCGGCGTTGGATCAACGCTGACGCAGCGACGTCGCAAGAGCGATATGGAGCCGCCTGCCTCTATCTCGCACTGATGACCGAAGCGTGTCTTGACCTGATCGGGGCCAAGGGGCCGATCATCGTCGAAGGCCCTTTTTCCCTCAACGAGACCTACCTCACCAGCCTCGCTTCCCTCACGAGCCGTGACGTGATTGCCGTTCCGGGCTCGACAGGCACCAGCGCCGGTGCGGCACTTCTGGCCGGCGTCAGGCCTGTACCCGGTGCCGAGAAGTACTTCGCCCCTTCCGACATAGCCGGCCTCCGGCTCTACCGGGATCGGTGGTATGTGGGGATGGCATAGCAGTCTTTCCCGATCTAGACTTTGCCCGATCTACGAATGCCGATAGTGTGGTGTTTTAAGTTCAGGTGAGGAAAATACGACATGGGAGTTTCTTCGGCCAAGGATTTCGATCCGCGGGCTCTGGCAGCACGCCTTCATAGTCTCCAGAAGGCCGACAAGACGGCACCCACGGCGGACTTTGCGTTGCCACCGACGTTGCAGGACGCGATGGACGCACAAAACTTTCTGGTGGCGGAAGAGCGGATCTCCGTGCCTGCCTGGAAAGTGACGGCGTCGCCCGACGGCCAGCCGGTGACCGCGCCGCTCAATCCATATGTTGAGGCCTCGTCCGGAGCAACCATCGCCTGGAGGCCGGGCATGAAGTTCGAGGCGGAAATAGCAGTGCGCCTCGGCAAGGACCTGCCGGTGCGCGTTGACGGAAATTATACGCGCGCCGACATTACGGAGGCGATCTCCGAGGCGTATCTCGGCGCCGAGCTCCTGGCGAGCAGCGTCGCAGAAAGCGGCAAGCTCTCCTTCCTGCTCTTTCTTGCAGACCGCCTCGGCAACAGGGGTTACGTCCTCGGTCCGGTTTTGCCGAAGAGAGTTATTGAGACCATCACGAACACGCCGCTCAGCGTCACGTTCAACGGTCAATCGATCTATGATGGCCCGGCGCAGCATCCGAAGGGCGATGTGATGGAATGGCTGCTGGACTACGCCAATGACAGGCTCCGCCCTCACACGTCGCTGAAGAGCGGTGCCCTGATCACCACCGGTACGCTTTGCGGAGCCATCGAACTGGCTTCACCGGGCACCATCGAAATTGTCCTCGACGGAAAATCTCGTCTCGACCTCACCGTCGCCTGACGAAACAGTGCCGGCTCAGTTCACCTCCGGGAACTTTATGCTGTGTTATGCATTCTTGCCAGATGCGCCATCTGGAGGATGTCATGAAGAGCTTATGCGTGACTGCGCTCGCGGCATTCCTCGCTGGCGTGACCAATGCGGGTGCAAACGAGGCGCCTTTTCTGAAATCGCTTGCCGGCCAGTGGGCCGGCGGCGGCATGATGAAGCGGACCACCAGCTCGTCCCCCATTAATCTCGACTGCAGTTTTCAGTCGAAATCGAACGGCGAAGCACTGTCGATGACCGGCATATGCCGTGGAATGATCGTTCTGTCGCGGGAGGTCTCGGCACAGCTGACGGCGGCTGGCAACCAGTATGCCGGGCGCTACATTGGTCCGTCAGGCGGCGTTTCGGCTCTTAGCGGAGGGCGTAGCGGCGACGCGATCAATCTTGCCGTGCGGTGGTCCAAGCTCATCAATGGCGATCGCACCGCGAACATGACGATCCAGCGCGTCGGCGACAATTCCATCCGTATCAGGACCGTGGACAGGGATCCCGAATCCGGCCGGCAGGTCGTGACGAGCGAGATCAATCTGCGCAGGCAATAGCGAATGGCCACAAAGCCTGTAGTCAGTAGCCATACTTCTCCGCGCTGTACTGGCATCTGTTCAGAACAACACCAAGGACATTGGTCTTTTCCGCCAGGCTTTGCTCACACACATCCACTTCGCTGAGGGTGCTGTGTTCGGCTGCGGCAACCAGGACCACGCAGTCCACATTCGGCAGGAATGCCAATACATCGTCCGTTGAAAGCATTGGTGGAAGATCGAAAAGGATGATGTCCGGGCTCATTCTCTGCCGCATTTCCAGCAGCGCCTCGGCGGTCGTCGTACTTTGCAGGAGTTCCGCCGAATACTGGGCAGGCTGCCTGTTTGGCGCAATGGCCAGGTTATCCCCGTAGCGCATAAAGACGTCATCGCACTCGATCTCCCTGCGCAGGAAACTCTCCATCGATCCTGCGTTCTTGATACCGAGCGTTTTGCCGACCTGCGGTCGCCTCAAATCGAGATCGAGCAACAATGTTCGGCAATCCGGTTGGTTGGCGAGACTGAATGCGAGGTTCACGGCCGTGAACGTCTTCCCGCAGGCAGGCGTCGGTGACGTGATGGCAACGGATTTCCAGTTGTTCTGTCTCAGACTCTGCAATAGTTTCGTTCGCATCATGTCGAATGCAACGTGAGCTATGTCCGAACGGTTCGCGGTAACGATGCGGTTTCGAGCTATGGCATCGGGATCGATCTTGAGCGGCGGCAGTTCCGTCCAGGTTATCTGGTTCTCCTCCTCCCTTGACCGCATGGCTTGCGTCCGATCTCTATCCCGCGGCGTATCCAGACTCCGAGCCGGTAAGGGAAAGTGTTCCACTGTTCACGCCTCCACTGTTGTCCCAAGAAAGTTCCTATTCATCATAGCACACCGCCTCAACTAGCCGCTCCTCGTGAAGCCCGACAGCAGCTTTTGGAATGCCGTACCCAATGGCATGTAGAAATAATGGACGACGAGCAACGAGGCGGGAATGGCCGTTGCCGATAACGCTGCCGCAAGCCCTCGCTTGACCGGAGCCGCCCGTGCTTCGAAGGGCGCAACAACGTAAGGGATCACGGCCAGAGGCTGGCGCTGCAGGAGTTGAGTCAGCTCCGAAGGCCGGCGAATGGTCTTGTTCAGCATTTCCAAAAGAGCAATGAACGCGAGGCCAAGGGCAATTCCCCCCACCGCGCCCACACCGACGATCAAGCGACGGCGCGAACGCAGTGCGTTCTCCGGCGGTGTGGCAGGTTCCAGCAGCGAAAATCGCCCGCCATCCGAGCGTACTTCGATCTGGTTTCCGAGCGAGGCTTCAGCGCGTCTGGCAATGGCAGTGTTATATTGCGTCTGGATGTTTGCGAGGGTTCGCTCGATCGCATTCAATTGAATGTCGGTCGCTGGCGTTTCGCTGACGGATTTGGTGAGGTCGGCGATGCTCTGCATCAGTGACGTCCTCTCGCGGCCGATGATCTCAAGGCGCTCATTGATGTCGGCCAGCTGCATGTCGAACCCGGTGGAAATGGACTTTTCAGCGGAGCGATCGCTCTTCATCGATCCGTCTTTCGCGCGCAACGCCGCAATTCGAGCCCGAAGAGCAACAATGTTCGGGCTCGTTTCCGAGAATATTGCAAGTTGCTCGGCCAGTGCTTTGTTCAAGTCCTGCAGCATTTGCTGTTCGGCACTGATCGGAGCATTCGCATACTGACCGGTTGCTCGATAGCTCTCGATGAGCATGCTGCGCCTGGCGCGAAGATCTGCTTCTTCACGCTCCAGCGATATCAGCCGCTCTTGTTGGCTGCTCTGTTGTTGACGCCGAAATCCAAGGCTTTCCGGCAGGCTGTCTCTGTTTTCGTTCTTGAACTTGAGAAGGCCTGCCTCCGTCCGATTCAACTCGGAATCAAGCCTCTTCACTTCGTCGTTGAAAAACTGCAGCGTATCGCCTGATCGGTCCGTTCGCTGACGCTGGTTGCGCGAGAGGATCAACGAGGCGAGCTCATTGGCAGCTTTCGCGGCCAGCGCAGGCGTGCCGGCGTCGAACGAGACGCTGAAAACCGTTGCACCGTCGCCGGTGCCCAACGGCAATTCGGTGAACGTGATACGGGACTGCATATCCCTGACGATCGCATCTCCCGACGGCTGTGATTTGTCGTCGGCATATATGTTGAGTTTCGCAGCCAGCGCCAGCAGGTTCTCCCGCGTCGTTATCTGCTGCTGAATGATCTGTAGCTGCTGCAATGAGCTTGTGGACACCGTCGATCTGACCAACTCGGCGGGGATTTGCGGGGCCTCGACCAGGATCTTGGCAGTAGACTGATACTCGCGCGGCAGCAACAACGCGACGACGATCGCAACTGTCGTCGACAGGCAGACGATCGCCACAAAATATGGAAGCCTCCGAAGAAATAGTGACAGGTAGAAGCTGACATCCATGGCGCCCATTACGCGATCACCGAAATTAAGACCCTGAGGGTGTGTTTCTAAGCTGCCATCTATATTGAGTTCGCGCGAGGAGGGTAGTTCATCGATAGTGGATGTGAAGCAGGGATTGCTAGTACATTTGGCTAAGTACATCGTGCGTTGCCTGCGCGCTTTGCTTTGAGACTATCGCCGAATATCGCGCAGCGGTTGCCGGCGGCGGCGTCAAGCCTCCGGCGGCTCCCGCAACCGCCCGAGATCCTCGGAAAACCCCTTATGAACGTGCTTCAGATCGCTACGAAGCGAATCTGCCGCAAATTGCCGGCGCATTCCACGCGCCTCATCAATTTTGCTAGGGTCAGTGTACTTGCCTTTGCACCATACAATATTCGATAATTGGTCATCGATGATGTAATATATGACGATCTTTCCGCAGTTGATACTAGTGTAGTCTGGTTGTAGTTTTGTTTTTATTACGGGTCTCATTATGACGCTAGCGATCGGCAAGTAAATCGGCGTGCTGGAGACATATATGCGCGTATCACTCGGTGTCCGTCGGCGTACCTTGCATCCAGGGTGGCTGGGATTGATTGCACTTGGAGCCACGGTGGTACCGGGGACCGCCGATAGTGCCCCCCTCCCTCCGCACACCAAAATCAAGCTGACAGTTGTGCAGTGGATGCCCACGAAGGGCCTCTACGAGCAGTGGGGATCCCTCGGCGGCGAATTTACAGTGTCCGACGCCGGTACGCTGTCCATGCCGGTTCTGGGAAGTGTTCCGGTCGGCGACCTTGACAACACCGGACTTGCCGCCGAAATCGCCAAGCGCCTCAAGGACAAGATAGGCTTGGTCGATGCGCCGATGGCCGCGGTTGAAATTCTCGAGTATTCGCCGGTGTACGTCGTGGGTGAGGTCACCCGGCCCGGGGAATACAAATTCAGCACCGGGCTAACCGTCCTGCAGGCCTTCGCAATGAGCGGCGGCGAGCTTCGGCCGACCGTCGCGTTCGAGAATTCGGCAGATGTTACAAAGCTGCTGGGTGAACTGAAGGAACTGGACGATTCCATTATACGGAGCAGCACCAAGATCGAGCGGCTGCAGGCAGAGATGTCCGGGGCCAAAGCACTCGAATTTGTGAAGCAGCCGGCCAGCACCGACCAGTTTACCGCCGCCATCTACAGCCAGGAGCAGGTGATCTTTGCGGCGCGGGCGAACTTGCTGGAGCGAAAGTCCAAGTCGCTGATGGAACTTCGCGATCTTCTGGGCGAAGAAATCCATGTCCTCGATGAGAAGACAAAGAGCATGGACGCGAACATAAAATCCATACAGCAGCAGGTCGACAGCACCGCCATGCTGGTTGCCAAGGGTGCGGTTGTCGCAACGCGACAAGGCGAGGTCGAGCGCTCTCTGCGAAGCTATCAGGATGACAAGCTGGATATAACGACGGCCATCATGCGGGCCCGGCAAAGCATCAGCCAGACGACACGAGACCTCCAGGCCCTCTACGACGAACGTCAAACCCAGGTCGCATCCGAGCTGCAATCCGAACGGGCCCTGCTTGTGCAATTGAAGGTAAAACGGGAGACCAGCCAGAAACTGATGCTGGACAACCTGTCCGCTCTCGCAGGTTCGCAGCGCCAGGGTGAAAAGCCCGCCCTCACCTTTACCATAGTGCGGCGAGACGGCGGAAACATGGAGGAGATCGGCGCTTCCGAGACCACCGCTTTGCTGCCGGGCGATGTCATCAAGGTATCACGGAAGGCGACACAAGACGCCACGCCCATCGGCCAGGCTGCGCCCCCAGGCGCCACGCATACGGATCAGGCCAGCCAATGATAGGTCGAGATTGCCGTTGTACCACGAGGCCAGCGACAGACGAGGCGTTGATCCTGGCTGCAGAACAGATCCGCAGATCTCACCAGCCTCCAGTTTAGCAGGAACCGATGGTCTCACAGCCAAACCCAGCGAGCAGACAGAGTTATACTCAGATCCTCAAGTCAACGATGGTGATCGGCGGATCGTCGATCGTGAACGTCGGGTTTGCTATCGTCCGCAGCAAGGCGATGGCAGTTCTTTTGGGGCCCGAAGGCGTCGGACTGATGGGGCTGTACAGCGCGACTGCCGATATCGGCCATACCATTGCCGGCATGGGGTTGAATGCCAGTGGCGTGCGCCAGGTCGCCGAAGCCGCGGGTACGAAAGATGCCGGCGCGATAGCGCGTACGGCTACGGCGCTGCGGCGACTGTCGGTGCTCCTCGGCATACTGGGCACGGTTTTGATGGCGTGCCTGGCCGCGCCGATCGCGAGACTGACGTTTGGCGACGATCAGCATACCGGTGCCATCGTGTTGCTGTCGGCAATGATCTTTTTTCAGGTCATGTCCGGGGGGCAAGCGGCCCTCCTGCAAGGTATGCGGGACATTGCCAGCCTTGCTCGCATCAACGTCATCGGCGCGTTCGTCAGCACGGCAATCGGCATCCCGATCATCTACGTCTATGGCGAAAAAGGCATCGTCCCCTCCCTTGTCTGCGTGGCGGCGACGACGCTCCTGACCTCATGGTGGTACAGCCGCAAGATCATGATTGAGCCATGCCGGATATCGCTCCGGCAACTCGGCACGGAAGCCCGGGGGCTGTTCAGGCTCGGCTTCACATTCATGGCAAGCGCATTTCTGACGTTCGGCAGCGCCTACGCCATACGCATCATCGTATTGGATGCGGAAGGCATCGCGGCCGCCGGTCTATATCAAGCCGCCTGGTCGCTCGGAGGGCTGTATGCAGGCTTCATTCTCCAGGCAATGGGCACAGATTTCTATCCGCGCCTGACCGGCATAATCAGCGACAACGTCGAATGCAACCGGCTCGTCAACGAGCAAACGCAGGTCAGTGTCTTGCTCGCTGGCCCCGGTTTGCTTGCCACGCTCACGCTTGCTCCGGTGGTGATGCACGTCTTTTATTCGTCCGAGTTCTACGCCGCCGTCGACCTTTTGCGCTGGATCTGCCTTGGAATGATGCTCCGGATCATTGCGTGGCCGATCGGTTTCATCGTGTTGGCAAAGGGCGCGCAGAAGATCTTCTTCTGGACGGAAGTGGCAGCGAGCTTAGTGCATGTGGGGCTAGCTTGGCTGTTCGTAAAGACATTCGGGTCCGTCGGCGCCGGCGCTGCGTTTTTCGGGCTCTATGTATGGCATGGTCTTCTGATCTATTGGATTGCCCGACGTTATACGGGTTTCCGTTGGTCCACGACCAATCGAGTCCTCATACTGATCTACCTTCCCGTCTCGGCGTTGGTCTTCCTGGCCTTCCAGTGTCTACAGCTGTGGCAGGCAGTTGCGATCGGTTCGCTGGCGACCGCGGCAACTGGGCTCTATTCCCTCAAGATGCTGATTGAGCTGTTGCCGCGGGAAGTTTTTCCGGCATTCGTCCGAGTGTGGCTGTTTCGATCCGCGCAGGCCGACGCTGGATCGTGACACGCGAGCCCATTGCGCAACACGAACACGAACACGAAAGCACCGCGCACCAGAGCGACCTGGGCGCGGCGATGAGGTTCCAAACGAGGAAAAGTAATTCAATCCTCCTTTCACAAGAAGGATTGAGTTGTCAGGCTACTGCGGCCGATCGGGTTCCGTACCCTAGATCTCAGCCATTTCTCCAATGCGAGCCGCAATTCGGTTGGTGACATCCTTGAAGGGATCTCGTGCTGGAATGATCCGTGAGACACTGAGCAACAACAGGGCTTTCAGGTGCTGCCGGCCGCTTTCTTCGCCCACAACCGGTGCGAACGGTGCCATGCGGGGTTTGGCAGCGGGGTAGAGGCGCTCAAGCTCGACAAAGTTTTCAAACTTCTCGTAGTCGTCGCCACGAAGTTGGAATGTCTCCACTGGCGTAGCCTCAGCTATAACGACATCATGGCTGTCGAGCAGAATATTGTAATATTCGATTGTTTCCCTGCCTGCCGGCAGCGCACGCTCGATCGACCTGCCATTCACGAGGTCGTTGGCACGGATCAGGACGCCGTCGAGATAAAGGGAGTGGCCAGGCGAAACATACAGATCCCTGCTCGGCATGCCGTCGTCCAGAGCGTTCCGCGAAATGCGGATCGACATGACGCTATCGGACCACGAAGCACGGCTCGTCCTGAAGGTTTGGCGGCCGATCCAGCGGATCGGTTTGGGTCCACCGGACACGGTGTCAACAAGGTCGCCAATGCGAAGGTTTTCGATCGACATCTCACCCGTCGGGGTCATAATCAACGTCCCGCCGAGGAGGCAGTTCGCGCCTCCGCCGCTGTCATAGCCACCGCCACCGCCGCCTCCGCTGTGGCCACCGCCACCACCACCGCCGCCACTACTTCCACCACCGCCACCGCCACGGCCGCCGCGCCGGCCCCAGTTGTGTCCCAAGGCGTGCGCGGGCGAAGAGGCAACGGCCATCGTTACAGCCGCAATACCTGCACATCGCGCGCCAGCGGCAGCCGCCGCGCCAAGGAAATGCCGCCGTGCACGGTTAAGGGGTATTTCTTGCCGATCCATCGATGACATGTCGCTCTCCGTCGTTTGGGTTATGTCTAACCACTTCCAATCGCTGTTAACCATCCTACAGCAAGTTGCACCCCAATAAACTCGCCCTAATAGTTCGGTGCCTACTCAAAAAGCGGTAGGCACGAGAAGCCTCATTTTTTTGGGGAATACTGAGTCCAGGTTGCATGATTTGAGAAAACCAAAATTCCATTTGGTGAAGCCTCGGCTCGCCGACGAGCCGATGTTGACCGCGTTTCGGCTGTGAGACCGTCAAAATCGGAAGATTCCGTGCCAATACCTGTATGTTTTGGATGCAATCGATGCGTTTCTCCGGGACCAGCGCAGGCGCCGGGCAGGGTTCGAGCCGACTGCGCATGGGTCAGTCATCCCACCGCGGCCGTCGCGAGATCAGCAAAGCCGGGCCCCTCCTGGATGGCCTCGACGATCTGCAAGATCTCGACATCGGTCATCTGCATGAAAAGGGGAAGGATGACAGTCTCATTCTGAGCCCTGACGCTGTTCACAAGGCCGCTCGCGATCCGGTGCGAGGTTGTTCCAGTGTAGGCTTTCTCGAGGTGGCTGTTCATGATGCCCCGTCGGGTCGAAACGCCACGATCCAGCATCGCCTGCATGAATGCCGGCTGTTCCCATCGATCAGGCAACCCGATGCAATAGCTCTGCCAATTGCTGCGTGCCCAGTGTGGCTCCACGGGCGACCTCATGCCCGCGATCGCGGAGAGATGTCTGCCATACTGCTCGGCAATCTCGCGCCTGCGTGCAACGATCTCCGGCAGACGCTTCAACTGCTCTCGGCCCACCGCGGCCTGCATGTCGGTCAGGCGGTAGTTGTAGCCGAGTTCGGGGTAGCTTTCGAAAATCACCTGCTTCGAGCCATGCCGAACCGTATCGTTGACGCTCATGCTATGCTGCCGCCACAGCCGAAACTTTCGATCGTAATCCGGATTCGCCGTTGTCAGCATACCGCCGTCACCGGTTGTTACGACCTTGCGCGGATGGAAGGAGAAGCAGGCGATGTCGCCATGCGGCTTGCCTATTTTTTCCCACCGGCCCTTCCAGAGTATCTCGCTGCCGGTGGCGCAGGCCGCATCCTCGATAACCGGTATCGAGCGACGGCTGCCTATCTCGACGATGCGGGACAGATCGCAAGGCATGCCGAGCTGATGCACGCACAGGATTGCCTTCGTCCTCGGCGTGATCGCCGCCTCGATCAGATCGGGATCGATGTTGAAGCCGTCCCGTTCGATATCGACGAACACCGGGATCGCGCCGCAATAGCGGATCGCATTTGCCGTTGCGATGAACGAGTGACTGACGGTGATCACTTCGTCGCCGGCGGAGACGCCCACGGCCATCAAGGCAAGGTGAAGCGCGGTCGTGCAGTTGGAAACAGCACAGGCGTGTGCCGCACCGACAAAATCGGCAAACTCTTCTTCGAAGGCTGCGACTTCCGGGCCTTGCGTGACCCAGCCGGACAGGATCACGCGGCGGACCGCTTCGACCTCCCGTTCGTCAAGAACGGGCCTGGCGACGGGAATCTGGCTCATGCCGCCTCTCCCGCGTTCAGAACCTTCTCCTGTCGCCACCACGCGACGAGATCGCGAAGCCCCTCTTCCATGGTGATCTCAGACTTGAAACCGAGAAGCGCCTCTGCCTTGGCCGTTGACGCCAGACGACGTGGCACGGCATTCACCTTCCGTGCGGGGCCGAATTGGGGTTCCAAGGATGCGCCCATGACATGGGTCAGCAACTCTGCCAGCTGGCGCAGGCTTGTTTCCTCGCCGCTTGCGACATTGAAAACTTCGTCAGTGGCATCCGACTTTGCCGCGAGCAGGTTGGCGCGGGCGATGTCGCGGACGTGAACGAAATCCATGGTCTGGGTACCGTCGCCGAGGATGATGGGCGGCAAGCCGCTGGCAATGCGCTCCATCCAGCGGATCAGGACCTCTGTGTAGGCCCCGTGTACGTCCATACGCGGTCCGTAGACATTGAAGTAGCGGAGCGCGACGTAACGCAGGCCGTACATCTCGGCAAAACTGCGCAGCAGACCTTCGTTGAAAGCCTTGGCGGCGCCGTAGATCGTGCGGTTGTTGTAGGGATGATGGTCCTCGGTCGTCGGGAACGTTTCAGCAAGACCCAGCACGGAGGCAGACGAGGCCGCCACGATCTTTGAAACGCCCGCCTGCACGGAAGCCTCGAGCACATCGAAGGTACCGCCCGCCAGAACGTCGAAGGCGAGGCGCGGTTCTTCGGCACATTGTGTGATTCTGATGGCTGCCTGATGAAAGACGACATCGATGCCCTGGACCACGTCCTTGAGAAGCGGTCTGTCGCGGATGTCCCCTTCGACGATCGTCACCGGCGCCGACTGGATGGCCTGAGCCAGGTTTTCGCGTCGGCCACGCACGAAGTTGTCAAGAACCACGATTTCGCGTGGTCCTTCCTGTGCAACGAGATCGGCTATGTGTGAGCCGATCAGGCCGGCGCCACCGGTGATCAGAATACGCTTGTCTTTCATGGCTTTTCAGGCCTCTCCGCTGTTGACGGGTCGCAATCTTCGCGCCACCGGATGAATCTGGCCGGCACGCCGGCGACGACGGAAAAAGGTTCGACGTCAGACGTGACCACGGCTCCGGCGCCGACGATCGCACCCTTGCCGATCGTAACGCCCGGCAGGATCGTGGCGTTTGTGCCGATGTCTGCCCACGCGCCGACGCGAACCGGCTTGATCTCCAGATCCGTGCGGATGATCGGCACATCGACCGGCAGGGCGGTGTGGCTTGATCCAAGGATCTTTGCCCCGGGTCCCCAGCCGACGCATTCCTCCAGGATCAGGTTGCGGGCGTCGAAATAGGCCTGCGGACCGATCCAGACATTGTCGCCGATCCTGCACGTCCCATCGTATCTGCCTTGAATGTATGCTTGGGCGCCGATGAAGACACCGCTGCCGATCTCAAAGGTTTCGGGATGCTTGAACCCAACGCCACTCCCGACCTGCAGCCCGGAGCCGCATGCGCGCGCCAGACTTTTCCAGATGACTTTACGCATGAATGCGTCGACAAAGCCGTCGCCGGTGGTGAAACGGGCGTAGAGCTCGATGAGGCCGGCAGGCCCATAGGACTGTTTGAGCTCGTTGGCCAACGCGAGCTGATAGTCCGGATCGGATGGAAGGTCCTGGCGACCGTGCATGGCTTTGACAAGCCGGGCGGCAGACGTGACATCAATTGACATAGGCATCCTGCTCCACGGCGGCGACGACCTGTTCGACCTGCCGCATCGTCAGCTCCGGATAGATCGGAAGCGATAGCACCTCGAGCGCGGCGGCTTCGGAGACCGGGAAATCGCCAATCTTGTAGCCGAGATCCGCATGAGCCTCCTGAAGATGAACCGGGACGGGGTAGTGCAACCCGGTGTGAATGCCATCGGCGCGGAGCGATTGCTGAAGTTGGTCGCGGTCTCGACTTCTCACCGCATACACATGGTACACGTGACGGCGATCGTTCGCGGCCGTCGGCGCCCGCACGCTTCTGGAGCCGGCCAACAAAGCAGAATAGCGCGCCGCGCGAACGCGCCGAGCCTCCGTCCAGTCCTCCAGATGCCGGAGCTTGATCCGAAGGATTGCGCCCTGGATCTCATCCATCCGGTAGTTGAAGCCTTTCATGACGTGGTGATAGCGCTGTTGCTGGCCCCAATCGCGCAGCATGCGCATGGTTTTCGCCTGCTCGTCATCGTTCGTCACAATGATGCCGCCTTCGCCGCAAGCGCCCAGGTTCTTGCCTGGGTAGAAGCTGAAGCTGCCGGACAGCCCGATGCTTCCCGCCCGTCGTCCCTTATATTCGGCGCCGTGGGCCTGGCACGCATCCTCGATGATCGGAAGACTGTACTTGTCTGCAATCGCCTTGATTGCATCCATATCGGCCATCTGACCGTAGAGATGCACGGGTACGATAGCCTTGGTCTTGCGCGTTATCGCAGCTTCGAGCTTGGCCGGATCCATGGTGAGCGTCGTTGGCTCCACGTCCACGAAAACGGGTCGTGCACCGGTGTAGCAGATCGCCGCTGTGGTTGCGACGAAGGTGAGCGAAACAGTGACGACTTCGTCGCCCGCGCCGACGCCTGCAGCAAGCAGGGAAAGATGCAAGGCGCTCGTGCCGGTGTTGACGGCGATCGCGTGTTTGGTCCCGCAGTACGCAGCGAACTCCTCCTCGAACCGAGCGACTTCCTCGCCGAGAACATAGTGGCCTGAAGCGAGCACGCGAAGAACGGCGGCGTCCACATCGTCCTTGATCGACGCATATTGGGCCTTCAAGTCGAGCAGCGGAATCATGCAATCAACCTCGCCTGTTCCAGTTCGACCACGCGGCCGCGCTGGGCCAGCGATTGCGTCGCTGCCTCAAGAATTCGCACGACCCGCAGCCCGGCATGGCCGTCCGCGAGCGGCTGCGTGTTCGTGGCGACGCAATCGATGAACTGCTTCAATTCGCGACCGAGCGCTTCGGTCATATCGAGCTGTGGAGCGTACATGTCTCCGGTGCGGTAGCCGACGCGCATCTCGAACACCTTTTCGCCGTTCTGTTCGGCGTCGCCGGTCAAGGTTATGCCCTTGTCGTAGACCTTGATCTTTTCGCTCGGCTCGAGATCGTCATAAACGATCATCTTGTTGCTTCCGCCGACGAGGGTTCGGCGGACCTTCACGGGCGCCAGCCAGTTCACGTGGATATGCGCGATCAACTTGCTTTCGAAGAAGAGCGTAAGATAGGCGATGTTCTCGGGTTCGCCGACCACGTGGCCCATGCCGGTTGCCGAGACGGCCACCGGCTTTTCCGGCAGGACATAATCCATGATGGACAGGTCATGCACTGCGAGGTCCCAGACGACACTGACGTCATGCTGGAAGAGGCCGAGGTTCACGCGCACCGAGTCGTAGTAGTAGACGTCGCCAAGACCGTTTTCGATGATCTCGCGCATCTTGCGCACGGCACCGGTGTGGATGAAGGTGTGGTCCACCGCCAGGATGAGGCCCCTGCGCGCGGCTTCCTCCACCATTCGGCGGGCTTCTTCCGAAGTCGAGGCCATCGGTTTTTCAACGAAGACATGTTTGCCGGCCATCATCGCCTTCATCGCAAGCCTGTAATGTGCCGAGACGGGCGTCGCGATCGCGATCGCATGGACGCGCGGATCGCGCAGGACTTCGTCGAAGTCGTCCGTGATCTGGACTGTGGGATAGCGCAACTGGACGGCACCAAGCCGATCCTTTTTGAGATCGCAGACCCAGACCAGCTGAGAGCCGGGCGTTTCTGCAAAATTGCGGACCAGGTTCGGCCCCCAATAACCATAGCCAACGACGGCAACTCCAATCATCGTGCTCTCCCAGATGATAAAACTTCGACCGGCGCATCCTTGGCGCGCCCGATAACCACTGCCGGCACGCCAACGACGATTGCGTAGGCAGGAACGTCCTTGGTGACCACCGCCCCGGCGCCGACTTGCGCGCCCTCACCGATCGTCACACCCGCGACGATCGTGGCGTTGCTGCCGATGGAGGCGAAGCGCTTGACGAGCGTCGGCACGACAGCCCAATCGCCATCGGCTTGCAGGGATCCGTCCGGAGTGACCGCGCGGGGATTGAGATCATTGGTAAACATGACGCCATGGCCGACAAAGACACCGTCCTCAATCGTCACGCCTTCGCAAACGAACGAGTGGCTGGAAATCTTGCAGTTTTGCCCTATCGTCGCGTTCTTCTGTATTTCGACGAAAGTGCCGACGCGCGTTCCAGCGCCGATCGAGCAGCCATAGAGATTTACAAGATCCGGATGGTGGATTACGACGCCGTCGCCCAATGTAACGCTTTGCGCGATCATACTGTAACGCCCCTGTTCCTAGTCGACGCACTGTCGGTTAGACTTGGTGAGCTAAAACACGGCTCCCAAACTTTCTTTCGAGTTCAAAAGAAAGCTTTTTGGTGTGAGAGTAAAGGAATCAAAATGCGGTAGACAATCAATCGAAAGGCGTATTCGTCTTTGTAGATTTGCGGCTTCCTACTGCATTGCTAAAGTATTTTATGAAGTTATATTTGTCGAAAGGTAAGAGTTTCTCTTGTGGTGGTCGCAGCGCGACGGCTTACTGTGGCAGGAGAAGGAACTCATGCCGCCGGTGTGGACCAGCGACAAACGCTGAGCCTCCGACATGAAGGGGATGGATCTGTTGCCGATCAAGACCATGGCTGCTGCGGCGCCCGATAAACGTGCGAGGCAGCCAATGCGGGTAGCAATGACCCTGGGGCGAGTTTACATCCAGCTCGATCGCCGCGCTCGACAGCTCAGGCACATTCTGTTGCGGGACGGGTCCGGCGTCTTTGCGACGCGGGTGAGATCAAAATTGTCCGACTGGATAAAGCCGAAAGGCTTTACCTGGCATGTCTTCCCGGAGGACGTGCTGCGGGCGGATTTTACGCAGCCGGCAATGACCAATATTCCGGCGCTCGCAGAGGGCTCACCCATTTCAATCAACTGGATAGTGGGGCCCGCAGGCCCCGGATCGGGCGGCCACACGACCATATTCCGGATGATTCAGTACCTTCAGCAGATAGGCTACGATAACCGGGTGTATTTCTACGATCCGTATGGCGGCGATCACCAGTATTATGAAAAGGTTGCCCGGCTCCATTATGGTATCACCTGCAAGATCGGAAAGGTCGGACCCGAGATCGAAGACGCGCACGCCGTGGTCGCGACCCACTGGCCGTCGGCCTATGCGGTGTTCAATATGCGCTCAGCCGGAAAGCGTTTCTATTTTGTCCAGGATTACGAACCGTCTTTTTATCCGGTCGGCACCAACAGCGTGCTGGCCGAAAATACGTATCGAATGGGCTTTCACGGGATCACGGCAGGTCGTTGGCTGACCGAGAAGCTCGCCTGTGAGTTCGGCATGACATCGGATTGGTTTCCGTTTGGATGCGATACCAGCCGATACCGCTTTGACGCATCTTCCAAGCGAAAGGGTGTGGCGTTTTATGCGCGTGCGGGAACACCGCGCCGGGCGGTCGAGCTCGGTCTGCTCGCTCTTGAGCTTTTCGCCAAGCGTTGCCCGCATATCGAACTTCATCTCTTCGGGGAGGAACTTGGCGCCCTTCCCTTCAAGTTCACGAACCATGGGTTGGTCTCCCCGGAGAAGCTGGCGGATATCTACAATCAGTGCTTTGCGGGTTTGACTCTGTCTCTTACCAACGTGTCGCTGGTTCCACACGAAATGCTTGCATGCGGTTGCATACCGGTCGTCAATGACGCCGATCACAACCGCCTGGTGTTGGACAACCCACACGTGCGATACGCTCCCCTGCTTCCCCATGCGCTTGCCGATGCATTGGAGGCTGTTGTGACCATGCCGGACTTCGAAACGGAATCCAGGCAAGCAGCCGAAAGCGTTGCCTCCACCTCCTGGGACGTCGCGGGGGCAGCAATCGACTCGGCGCTGCGTCGCGCCCTGAAGACGCAACAGCAAACCTAGCTTGGACAGGCATGTGTTCCACCGACCAACTCCCGAGGAAACCGTGACAACAACCGTCGATGTAGCAATTCCATGTTATCGGTACGGGAACTTCCTGAGAGAGTGCGTCGAAAGCGTTCTTTCGCAGGAGAACGTGGATGTCCGCGTCTTGATTCTGGACGATTGTTCACCCGACAACACGGCTGAAGTTGGAAAACAACTCGCGGCACAGGATGAGAGGATTGAATTCCGGCGGCATGCAGCCAACCAGGGACATATCACGACCTATAACGAAGGGATCGAATGGGCATCCGGAGATCTCTTCCTGCTGTTGTCCGCCGACGACTATCTGGCCCCCGGAGCTTTGGCGCGCGCCTCGCAGCTCTTCAAGACGAATCCAGAGATGAGCTTCGTCTTTGGAAATGCCGTCTTGCTCTCCGACGATAACGTGCGGCAGGCGCTCGAGCCTTTCGGCAGCAGCTTTTCGGCAGAGACTGCCGTTCTGCCATGTCTGGATTTTGTAAAGGCGATGAGGGGCCAGAACATTGTTCCCACGCCGACAGCAGTGGTCCGGACGAGCGCCCAGAAGCAAGTTGGGGGATATTGTCACGCCCTGCCCCATGCCGGCGACATGGCGATGTGGCTGCGCCTGGCGGCGGAAGGTCCCGCTGGCTTCGTAAATGCCACGCAGGCGGTCTATCGGATGCATTCGCAGAATATGTCACGATCCTATTCGTCCGCGCGTCTCCCGGATGTGCAGCAAAGACGCGCCGCCATCGAGCATTTTCTCGAGCATAGCGCGGCAAAGCTGCCAAACGCCGCTCCCTTCCAGCAAATCCTGTTTCAATCCCTCGGACGCAACGCGGCCTATCAGGCGAGTGAAGCGTTTAACGAAGGGGATATGGAGACCTCCCGTCGATTGGCGGAACTCGCAAAGGAACTCTACCCTGGCGTTTGGCACACCAGTTCCTGGGTCAGGCTTCTGCTCAACAGAACGATAGGACCGCGCGCGTGGCGCCTTCTGCGGTCCGCGCTGGGCGCTGCCAGAGTGATCTGAGCATCCCGAACCCCGATATCCAGAGGGCCGGCGCGCGTGGCGTATCGGAAAACATACTCTGCGTCCCGGTGTTGAAACGCCGACCCCATTTGAGGGTGATCGGAAGCCGGCGGCTCGGCTCGAACGGGATGCAAGCCGTCAGCTTTCGAAATGCTCACGGAGCCGAATTCGCGGGCGTTCACAAAGCCGGCTGGCTACGGTTCCCGGATTGCCGTGTCCAGGCCCTTCAGCAGCGGATAAAGGAAATAGGACATCACCGTCCGGCGTCCGACCATGATCTCGGCCGAGACTGCCATCCCCGGAAGCAGTCGAACCGGGTCGCTTGCCGTGCCGAGCCGCGTGTCAGAGAGCAGGATTCGGGCCTTGAAGTACGGGGAACTGGATTGGTTCGCCGCTGCATCCTGTTGCGACGGGGTGAACGTATCGCGGCTGACGGTCCGGACCGTGCCCGAAGCGGTGCCATACTTCTGGAAGGGATAGGCGTCGAACTTGACCCGCGCCTCCTTGTCGTTCGCAATTCGCCCGATGTCGCGTGAATTGATCGAGACCTCCGCTTCCAGCGGAACGTTGAGGGGCACAAGGGTTACGATCGGTTCCGCTTCCTTTACGACCGATCCAACAGAGCGTTGGGCAAGGTCGAGGACAACAGCATCGGCCGGCGCAGTAAGAGCAACCATGTTGCGCCGAAGTTCCATTTTCTTCAGTTCTTCCCCGGCTGTATCGCGCTGGCTGCGAAGATCCACGAGCTGCTCCATCAGGGCGCGGCGAAAGTCCTCGATAAACGCCTGGCGGTCGGCCTGCAGCTTTGCGTGGGCGTGCTCGGCCTCGTCCGCCCGGCCCTTTACCGCCGTCAGCGCCGCTTCGACGTCGAGACGCGCATCGCGAGACCCGAGCAGGGTGATCAGAGATCCGCTCTCGCGATTGTAGAGGCGCTCGCGCGCGCTCTCAATTCGCGACAGGTTTTCCCGGCGGTCGACCAGCACTGCCTCCTGGCTCTTGCTGGCCGCAAGCGACGCCGCCTGGCCGGCGATCTGCTGCTCGAAATTCTGCAGCTGTGCCATGTAGAACGCGCGGCGTTGCGCGAACAACTGCACCTGCAGTATCTCGTTCGAGGTGGCGCCTGCCATTGTTGAATAGTCGGAGCCAGCGAGCTCCGCTTCGATGCGCTTCACCTGTGCGTCGAGAGCTGCGAATTTCGCAGCCAGCTGGTCGACGTCCGCCTGGCTGAACGTCGCGTCAAGGGTCGCAAGCGTCTGGCCGGCGCGAACCACTTCACCTGCGGTTACGTCGATCGTTCGAATGATCGATGTCTCGAGAGGCTGAACGACAATCGTGGGCTGGGTGGTGACCAGTTTGCCCGGCGCGATCACAACCTCATCGATGGACGATACTGAAGCCCATACGACCGCCGAAACGATCAAAGCCGTGACACAGTATAGGGTCATGCGCGCTATTCTGGGCGGTGCACGCTCTTCGAGTTCGACCGCATCCGATTGGAACTCGGCGATCACGGGCGAGAACGAGCGTCTGGCCGTGAGGTCGGTTCGCTGCCGCGTGGCCGGGACCGGCAGGTTTTCCCTTGGTTTTTCGGCGCGCGCGGTCATGCTACCTGCCTCATCTGCTGCGACCAGAGGTGTCGATACGTCATGCAGCGCGACACGAGCTGGTCATGGCGACCGATATCAGCGATTTTCCCACGTTCCACGACGAGGATCGCGTCGGAATCGACGAGTGTCGACAGGCGATGCGAAACGATGACAACCGTCCGGCCCGCCGCGATCTGGCTGAGATTTTGCCGTATGATCGCTTCGCTATCCGGATCGAGTGCGCTTGTAGCCTCGTCAAAGATTAGAAGCTTGGGGTCGGTTATGAGCGCACGTGCGATTGCCAGGCGCTGTTTCTGACCGCCGGAGAGGTTGGACGCGTTCTCTTCCAGCATGGTTTCGAAGCCGCGCGGAAGACGCTCGATGAACTCTTCGGCGCCGGCGATGCGTGCGGCTTCGACGATCTCCTCGATACTGGCATCCGGCTTTGCCGCCGCTATGTTTTCGCGCACCGTGCCGCGGAAGAGAAAGCTGTCCTGGAGCACGACGCCGATGCTGCTCCGGAGATGAACGAGGTCGATCTCGCGGCTGTCGTATCCGTCGATCCGCACCAGCCCCTGCTGGCTTTGGTAGAGCCCCTGGATAAGCCTGGTGATCGTCGTCTTGCCCGAACCGCTCTTGCCGACGATCCCGAAGACCGATCCTGCTGGAACTGCGAAGGAGACGTCGTCGAGAGCCGGCGGGCCGTCGGGACCGTAGCGGAAGCTCACTTTGTCGAACTCGATGCGCCCTTTGAGCTGTGGCCGGATGCCTCTGCCGCGACCAAATTGTTCCGGGCGCTGGTTCATGATTTCGCCCAGCATGCGAACGGAAAGCGCCACCTCCTGATATTCGTGGACCATGGTGACGATCTGGACCAGCGGCCCGGATACCCGGCCGGCCAACATGTTGAAGGCAACGAGGGCACCGACCGTCATGGCGCCGCTAAAGACGTCAAGGGCGCCCAGGCCGATGATTGCAACGCTCATCAGCTTCTCGAGGAGCCCGGTCAGTGATTGTGCGACGGTCGAGATCTTTTCAACACGGAAACGCACGGAAATTGCCTGGGCGGAACAATCGTCCCACACCTTGCGCTGGCGCGGCTCCAGGGCGAGCGACTTGACGGTGCGCATGCCGTGAACGGTTTCCACGAGCAGCGCCTGCTTGTCTCCCTCAGCCAGGTAGAGCGCCTGCAAGCGCCGCTGGAAAGGGCCAACGAGCATCATGACCACGAGCCCGACAAGGGCGGCGAAGCCGAGCACGACGAGCGTAAGTTTGACACTGTAGAGCAGCAGGATCGGAATGAAGACCAGAAGTGACAGACCGTCGAGAAGCGTCAGGAACAGGCGACCCGTCAAGAACTCGCGAATGCGGCCGGTTTGCTGCATATGCTTGACGATAACCCCTGCCGACGCCTGCTCGAACAGCGAGATCGGCAGGTTCAGGAGATGCCCGAATGTCCGCGTGGCTATTCTGATGTCGATCCTGTTTGTTGCGTAGAGCAGGAGATAGCGGCGCAGAAAGCTGAAGGTGGCGTCAAAGATCAGGGCAATGGCAATGCCGATCGTCAGAACCGTCAGTGTCGCGTAGCTCTGGTGCACCAGAACCTTGTCGATCACGAGCTGGAAAAACATCGGCGTCGTCAGGCCGAGCCCGTAGAGAACGAAGGCGGCCAGTGCGACGTCGCGGAAGAAGCTGCGCTGCCGGATGACTTCGGGAATGAACCAGCGAAAGCCAAAGGGCTGGTCGTCGTCCTTCATCTTGTAGTTGCGCTTCATGAGGATCACGGAGCCGCGCCATGATCTGGAGAATTGCTCTTCGTCCAAGAAGATGAAATCCGGGCGCTGGGCCAGCGGATCGAGCACACGGACCCGCTCGCCGTCATCGCCGGCAGCTGTGCCGGCAATGACGATCCAGTTGCCGTTTTCGAGTTCGGCCAGCACTGGGTAGGCATTGCCCAGTTCAAACAGGGATCGCCACGTCAGGTCGACGTGCCTGGCGCGCAGGCCGGCGTCCTTGGCCATCCGCAGAAGCTGGCGCACGGCAACCGGCTCGTCCGAAACGGCATAATCATGCTGGAGCCGCTCGGGTGAGAGATCGACACCGTGATGACGGGCGACGAGAGCAAGGCAGTGTAGATTGGTGTGCAAAAACATACGCGTGGCCCACCCTTGCGATAACGTGTGGCTAGTTGAAATTCGGCGATGCGTTGGCAGGCGCATTGGCCGGTTGAGCTGCATCATTGATCGGCGGCTGAATATCGCCGATGCGGCGTACGGCTCCCGCTTCGACCAACCCGACAAGAGCCTTCTGCATCAGGTCGACCGCATTGGCGAAAGCGTCCACCGGCATGATTATGCGTTGGCGAAACACCGGGACGGGATTGTTGCCCGCATCGCGTTCGGTGGCGGAGAGCGACATCATATCGATCCTGACGATTGTGCCGGTTACCGTGATTTCGCCGATGCCGTCTGCGTAGAGTTCATTGCTCATAATAGGCCCCTCTGCTTTCTGGGTTCAAAGTCAGTCATGCCGTGTGCGCGTGTTGCCACGCCGGAAACGGATCGTGCAGGCCTTGCGCCAGCTGCCGATCGAAGCGCGCCTCTTCGCCGATGAGGCAATCGTCCAGAGCCGCACAGATCGCCTGCTCATCGAGCCCGGCGCCGATGAATACGAGTTCCTGCCGGCGATCGCCCCAGACCTCGTGCCAGTGCCGATCAAGCTGCTGCCGGAACTGCGGATATCGGGGCCACTGTGCCTTGGGAACGGTCGCCCACCAGAATCCCTTGGTTCCGAGGGTGCGTTGGACGCCCGCAATCGACAACAGGCCTATTTCGTCCGGTCGGGTTGCGAGCCAGAAGTGGCCCTTGGCGCGAATGAGACCGGGCCAATCCAGCGAAAGTACCATCTCGAGCTTCCAAGGGTCGAACGGCCGCCGGGCGCGGTAGACGAAGCTGGCAATGCCGTACTCCTCCGTCTCGGGGACATGGTCCCCCCAACCGTACAGTTCCTTGTGCCACAACGGATGCCTGGCGGCCTTTGCCTCGCTGAACAGGTGCGTGTCGAGAATGGAGGCGAGCGGCAGATGGCCGAAATCAGTCTCGACGACGCGGGCATCGGGATTGAGTGCGGCAACGATCCGACGGACGGCGGATCGCATATCGGCGTTTACGTCCGAGATCTTGTTGATGACGACGACATCGGCGAACTCGATCTGCTCGACGAGGAGGTCGACCAGGGTACGCCGGTCATCGGCGTCTCGCGTCTCGCCCCGATCTCTGAGAAAATCCGCGCTGGAGAAGTCGGACAGCAGATTTGCGGCATCGACGACGGAAACCATCGTATCCAGTCGGGCGATGTCGCAGAGCGCTGCGCCCCTCTCGTCGCGGAACGAAAAGGTCGCCGCGATCGGCAGCGGTTCGGCGATCCCCGTTCCCTCGATGAGCAGGTAGTCGAAGCGTCCCTCGGCAGAGAGCCGTCGGACTTCGCCGAGAAGATCGTCGCGAAGCGTACAACAGATGCAGCCGTTGGTGAACTCTACCAGCGTCTCGTCTGTCCGCGACAGATTGGCGCCGCCGTCCCGGACAAGGTCTGCATCGATGTTGATCTCACTCATGTCGTTGACGATCACCGCGACGCGACGTCCCTCGCGATTGCGCAGCACGTGGTTGAGGATCGTCGTCTTGCCGGCGCCGAGAAAACCCGCCAAGACGGTTACCGGAAGCCTTCCATCGCCCATCGTCCGTTCCATGCTCAATCCATTAGGCTGCGAGTTGCGGCTTGAAGGCCACGTCTACGTAGTAGTTCGTGTTGTTGTAGGTGCTGGTCGGGAAGAGCCCGCTCGAGCCATAGGCATAGACACCGTTGCCGCCGCTCAGGGCTGACGACAGAGCCTGCAAATTGCCGTTGGATGTTTCGGCATCGAAGTAGCCAGCCGTCGCCGAGTAGTTGCCGTTGGTGCTATAGGAGACGACATACGTCGTGTCGGCATCGATCTCGACCTGCGTAGACAGATTGACCGACTGCCAGCCGCTCGTCGTTTCGTTCGAGAAGGTGGCGCTTGCAAGCAGTGTCCCGGTCGATGTCCAGAGGTATCCGGTATGCGAACCTGTGTTGGTATCGCCCTTGTAGAAGCGAATGCCGGTGATCCAGCCTGCCGTGTCGGCCTCAAATTTCATCCCGAGATTGACAGGCGAGTTGTCGTTGACCGAGACGATCGTCGGGGTCGAGCCGGCAGCAAAGACGTTCTGCTCGCCGCCCTGGTTGTTGACCGCCACGGAAACCTGGGCCGAGGCCGTCGCTCCCGCCGCATCGGCGATTGTATAGGAGAAGCTCGCAGCGCCGGAATAGCCAGCCGTCGGCGTGAACGTGATCGTGTTCGACTGGCTGTCAAAGGTTGCAGTGCCGTTGACACCGCCGCTGACGCCGGTGATCGAGATGGTGTCACCATCGGGATCGCTGTCATTGGCAAGCAATGCCGAAGCCTGAATGGATATCGGCGTTCCAATGGCGGTGGAATAGCCTGGATCGTTGGCCGCAACCGGTGCAGTGTTTTGCGAGCCGCCCTGGTAGAGCACGTCGACCCAGTAGTTGGTCGAATTGTAGCTCGCGCTTGGAAACAGGCTTCCGGCTCCATACGCGTAGACACCGTTCGCCCCACTCGGCGCGGTCAATGCCCCGCTCGAATGATCGCTGGTGAAGTAGTTCGGCGTTGCGGCGTAGAAGCCGTTGGAATGATAGCTCGCGACATAGGTCGCTCCCGCCGTGATCGTGATTGGCTGTGAGAAGGTCACTGTCTGCCAACCGCTGGCCGTCTCGTTCGAAAATGTCGCGGATGTTAGCAGCTGCCCCGTGCTGCTCCATAGAGAACCGACATGTGCGCCCGTATCCAGCGCGCTCTTGTAGTATCGAAGCCCTGTGATGGCACCGCCGGCAGAGGCCAAGAACTTCACGCCGAGCTCGACCGAACTGGAATCGCTCCCGGATGGTACGCTGGGCGCGTCGGAGGACGAAAACAGGCCCGCGCCGCTTGCCTGCGAGCCGACGGTCAGGCTCACGGAAGCTGACGACGTGCCGCCACGGCCATCCGAAACGCTATAGGAAAAATTGGCGACGCCGGTATAGCCGTTCGTCGGCGTGAAGATGACCGTATTGGTCTGGCTGTCGAACGTCACCGTGCCGTGCGTTGCGCCGCTGGCCCCTGTAATGGAAAGAACATCGCCGTCCGCATCTGTATCGTTTGCAAGGAGGGCAGAGGCAGCGATCGACAGAGCGGTGTTGGAATATGCAACAAACCCGTTGTCATTGGCCGCGACCGGAACCGCGTTGACGGTCGACTGATTGAAGACGACGTCCACCCAGTAGTTCGCTGCCTGATAGTTGGATGTCGGGAACGTTGTATTGGACCCATAGGAAAACACGCCGTTGCCGCCACTGGAGGCGGCAGAGAGGGCAGTCAGCGGACCGTTTGCATGCGCGGTCGTGAAGTAGTTTGCCGTCGCGACGTAGGAACCAGTCGTATGATAGGAAGCGACGTAGGTTACGCCGGCCGTGAGCTGGATGGGGCTGGTGAACGTCGCAGTCTGCCATCCATTGAGGGATTCGCTTGAAAATGCGACCGTGCCCAGCAGGGAGCCATCGGACGTCCAGATGGAGCCGGTGTGCGCACCGGTGTCGCCTGCGGCCTTGTAGAAACGGATGCCGGTGACCGCGCCGCTGGCGGACGAAACGAACTTCATGCCAAGTTCCAGCGGAGCATTCTCGTTGAAGCCGGCATTGGCTGGCCCGTCGTCCGGCTGAAACAGGCTTACACCTGAGGGGCCCTCTTCTACCGACAGGCTGACATTGCCCTGAGCGGTGCCGCCGCGACCGTCGGAGAGCGTATAGCTGAAATTCGCCGGGCCGGCATAACTTGCATCCGGAGTGAAGATGACAGCCCCGGTCTGCGCATTCAACGTTACCGAACCGTGCAGCGCGTTTCCGACGGCAGTAATCGTCAGGGCGTCGCCATTGGCATCTGTATCGTTGGCGACAAGCGCCGCAACCGATATCGTAAACGTCCCGTTGCGGGCGACCGTGTAGCCGCTGTCATCTGTTGCAACCGGCGCATTGTTCACCCCGGCGTCGAAAACGACGTCGACCCAGTAATTGGCGCCCGCGGGGCTGTTGCCCGGGAACGTGCCGGCGTTGGCGCTGTAGATATACGCGCCGCCGCCGTCGACAGCCTTAAGGGGGCCGTTGCTGTAGGTGGCGCCGAAGTAGTTGTCGGTCACCGAGTAGAAGCCGTTGCTGTGATAGGAAGCGACATAGGTCGTTCCGGCGGTAATTGCGATCGGGCTGGAGAACATGACGGTCTGCCAGCCTGAAAGGGACTCGCCGGTGGAAATGCCGGTCGCGAGCAGCGTTCCGTCCGCCTTCCAAAGACTGACGACGTGCTCCCCGATATTGTAGAATCCCTTGTAGAAGCGAATTCCCTGAACAGAGCCGCCGGTTGTGGACTGAAAGCGAACGCCGAGTTCCACGCCATCGCGATCGATCGCGGTCTCAGTGGCGGGCGTCGCAGCGAGCGTCCAAAGGCTGGCCGTTGTGGGCAGGTTGACGGTAACCTGCTTGCCTGTGGATGGCGTTTCCATGTTGACGCTGTCGTCGACGGCGCGCGACATGATCGTGTAGGTACCGCTTGCCTGAACGACCCAGTTGTAGCTCCAGGTCTCCTTGCCTGTTGCCTTGTACCAGCGTTGACCACCGTCGGTCGAGATTTCGACGCCCGCGATAATGCCGCCACCGAAATCCTGGGCCGTGCCGGTTATCGTGACGTGCTGCCCTTCGAGAAAGCTGCCGCCGACCGTGGGTGATGTAATGCTCGACGTCGGCTTGAGCGTGTCCGTCGATTGGGCGGCAAGGGCAAGACTGGCAACCAGCGTGGTCGGCTGGATGCCCATGTCGGCGAACATGTTGACCATGGCTTGCTGAACGTTCGGGTCCGTGGGCGTTTCGGCTCCTTCGTGGTTCGAACTCAATCCCCATGACCAGAATACGGTTCCGGCGCCGAAAACAAGCGCGCCGCTTTCTGCACGGTACATGGTCAGACTATGTGTCGCGGTGTTGCTTCCAACTGTGGTGCCGTAGTCGAACAGATAGCTGTCGACCGCTATTGTCGAGAGCGACAGATTGATAAGCCCGGCAGGCCTGAAGCCGTTCTCGACGTCGGAATCCCATTCGTAGCCGAGGAGGTTCTTCACCAGATTGTAGGATTCGCCGGGCTGCAGGTTTGCGACGTCGGTATTCCGCCAGAACCGAAGGTTGGAATAGTCGTAGGGAATGGAAATGCTGTCGGCACGATAGCTGTCCACCGTAAACATCGTTCCGGTCAGCGCGTTCTCGGGCTGCTGTCCCGGATCCGCGTAGCGGGGGTCACGCCATGTGCCCGTGCCGATTGCGCTCGGATCACTGCTGGTGCCCCAG
Source organism: Rhizobium sp. Root1203 (assembly GCF_001424945.1). GTDB lineage: Bacteria > Pseudomonadota > Alphaproteobacteria > Rhizobiales > Rhizobiaceae > Rhizobium. The sequence goes on along the minus strand of NZ_LMCW01000034.1, from coordinate 175,306 downwards.
GTTTCCTTGTAGCAAACCATGGTGCGATAGGGCGTACCGTTGCCGTCGATGCTGGTTTCCCAGCGAACCTTCCAATAGACTTCGTTGCCGCTCCAGAACGCAAGGTTGACGCCGCTGTCGCGCGCTGCTTCGACGTTGCTTCTTTGCTCGGCGGACCAGTACTCGTCATGTCCCACCGAAAGGTAGGCTTGATGGTTGAGCAACAGATTCCCGCTCCGGGTCGCATCGACGCCGGATATATAGGAAACGTCATACCCATTCTGCTCAAGCCACTCGATTGCAGGCTGTTCCGCGCCGAAAATGAAATCGTGCGTCCCTCCGATGGGGCTTGTGTTGGTGATGATCGGGCGGTTGTAGCTGACGGCGGAGGCGCGTCCGATCGCCGTCAATCCACAACTGCAGTTGGGCGGCAGGTAACCGATCATGTCGGCGGGGTCTACAGGGACCTCACCATAGTAGAGGCTGGCTCCGCCCCAGGCATTGTAGGCCTGCCAGGTCGTATCCGACGTCTGGAAGACGATATCGCTCGTCGAAGCATCGTCACGCACGACAAACGGGATGATACTGGCTCCCTCCGTGCCGTCCTCGCGAACGAGCTTGGCAAAGTAGACGCCTGAAACCGCATCCCCCGGAATTTCCCAGCTCGCGGACACCGACCAGTTGCCGCAGTCGATCAGCCCGAGCGACATATCGACGATTGGATGTGGCTGGATCTGCGCTGTTGTCAACGACTTGTCGATCGAGGCGACCTTGCGCGCACCGTCGCCGCCGTAGTAACCCATACGGTATATGTCTATGCGATAATGTGTCGAATCCGTCGCAATCTTGAAATCGACGGTCTGGCCAATGTTGGTGCTGATTTCGGTTGCAAAGCCCTGAATGCTGCCGTCGCCGTCGCCCTCGATAGCCCACTCGCTGCGCGGGTTGCCCTTTTTTTTGTTTTCGTCGGCAATCTTGTTGGGCGTCGCCGCGAGGGCGGCTGCAGGGGCCGTCGCGGGGGCCGCGGCCGTCGTAAACACCGGGGCCTCAGGCTCCGTTACAGTTGCATCCAACGCGGCTTCGGCCGTCCCGGCTGAGGCGAGCCGCATGACCGACGAAACGGTTGGCGCCGGGGCGTCGAGCGACGAACCGACGTTGACGGATTGCACGGCCTCAACCCCGCCGACGGTGCTGCTACCCGTCAACGCGCTCGATTGGACCGGGATCGAGGGCTCCTCCACGGAAAGGACCTTTCGTGCCGGCGTGGGCGCAGGCGTCGTCGCAGTCGCGGCGGACGGAAGCATGGCTGTTGTTGTAAAATCGGCTGCCGCATAGGAGGATTGCGCGTCCTGGCGAAGTATTGTTGCAGGTGTCGTTGGTTCAATACTCCCCGACGCTTGAAATACGGAGTTTGTTGCTTTGAACCCGTCGCCCCCGGGCGTCGAAACGACCGGCACTGCATTGCTACGCCAAGCATCGGAGGTGACATAAACGCTGCTCGCACCACCGAAAACTCCGAGAAACTTGTTATCCTTGACGCGCATCTTAAACATCATCAACACTCATCACCATTCGAGAATATTCATTCTGCCAGCTTTCGCGGCGGAGGGAACGACGGCAAACAGTGGTATGCGCTGGAGTATTTCGTACACCGTTATGATTACTTACTTGCAACACTTGGCGGCGACGCCAGTAATCTTGAATCTTCGGAAGGAGTTTGAAGCAGCCTGGTCATGTCGGGTCGGGTCAAGCCGACAATCCGCCCGCCTGCGGCAGCGCGGCCCGACCTTGGCGCCTCGATGCGGGCTTCGCGGACAGGCGGTCGCGGATCGAACCCGATGGCACTGGATCCTCCTTCCGACCAGCATCGGCGTCCAGCAGCCAGACACCCGAGCCTCCCAGGAAGAAAAACCATGCATAGGTGGCGCCCCAGAAATGCACGGTCGAGCCGACGAACACGAAGGTTGCCATACAAATGAGATAGGCGGTCCGGTAGGAGCGGAGGGTACGATCGAGGCCCTTCCTTCGCGCTACGGCGATCCACAGGGAGAGCCAGGACAGAGACATCAGCAGGAAGGCGGGGAGCCCGTACCGCATGGCGGTGAGCAGCCAGAAATTGTCGACACTGTCACTCGCCATCCAGTTCGGGCGCGCCCAGTCTCCAAGTCCGATTCCAAAGAGCGGATGGTTGGAAACGGACGCGGAACCGTAGTCCCAGATCCAGATACGATACCACCCGGTCTGTTGTTCGAAGGTGAAGTGCGAAACATAAAACTGGACCGGCGTCTGATTGGATCCGAATTCGACGACAAGGTAACCGATGAACGCCAATATCCACAGCAGTTTCCATCGACCCCTAAAGTTGCGGAGGATCCTGTTCCACGTTAGCAGCGCGATCTGGAAAGCCACGCCGGCTATCGGGGCCGACGACATCGATAGAACAGCGGTCCCGCCGACCAGGCAAACGAGGAGTGCGCGTGTGGACGACTTCTTGCTGGCCACAAGGCTGGTCAAGGAAAGCATGCTGCCGCAAAAGACACCGAACAGAATGGAATGACTGAATGGGCCCTGTACCCGCCAGAGGCCCATTCGCGGAACCATTTTCGTCACTTCGACGGTTGGAAAGATCGTCCCGAACGCTGCCAGCAAAGGCTTTTCGCCAGTCATCCATTCATAGAGGGCAAATGGCAGAAGACACATCATCAGCTTGATGACAAATATGATCATGCTGCGAAAATCGCTGGCGGTGCGAATGTAGCAGCGCGCCAGCAAATACGCGCCCGTCCCTTCGATAAACAGCATACCACCCGATTGAAGCGCAGGTCCTATCCCGTGAATGACGGCGAGCGCGAGGGCCGCCCAGATACTGTAGAGATGGAGTCCGATGTCGGCGATCCGGACGGGCCCGATCTTCCCCTGGGCCCACATCGTGATGCAAGGCAACAGAGCGACGATGAGGACAATCCGATAGGCCGAGAGATTGAGTGGGCCCAAAGGCACGATCCACGGGATCACCAGTCCGATCAGAAACAACTTGATTGCAATGGGTAGACCACCGGATGGCGCAATGACCGATTGCTTGCCCGGGTCAAGGCGTCGTCGATCGCTCCTGGCGTTCGGCAGGCTTGAAGCTGCACGTCCGCCAGCCGCGGCTCGATAGAGCGGTTGTCTGCTGGCTGCCTGATACTTAGACATCGTCATGTCCGGACACGCTGGCGGAATTGCCCTATTTCATAATTCTCCAACCTCTCTCAGAGAGACTCGAAAGAAATGGTTCCAGGCGACAATATCCAAAACCAGCTCGAACTGCGATTAATCCTTCCGACATACCTGGTTTCGTCCAAATAGACGATCCTGGCGGCGCTTACTTACTTGAATACTATCGGATAAGCTTGACAGGCTCGCTTTGGGTGCCGTCAAGCCGCCAAGGCAATCCTCGTCCAAGGAACAAGAAATGCTGTCGGGACTTGACAACCGTGATGGGCAATTCGTCATTTCTACCGGCGCCGGGCCATGCCCCAGCGGCTGGCGACAACGGCAGCTCGATGGTCTCGTCCTGAACCTGGCCCCGGGAATAAATGTCGTCCCCGTTCTGGACAAGGACGGAACGTCGATCGGTCTCCTTTTCGGAACTCCTATCGATGTCGACCGAGGCGCTATCGTCGAGGGTCAATATCGCATCGATCGAAAACTCGATGACGTGCAAGCACTCGATGGTCTCATCGAGACGTGCATCTACCGCCTGACGGGAAGCTTTCTGTTCGTCCTCAGCGCTCTTGGATTACGCCGCATCTATCTCGATGCAGACGGCACCCTCTCCGTCGTCTACGATCAGCAGGCGAAGGTTGCCGGTGCGACTGCTGCGGTTCTGCTTGACGCAGTCGGATATCAGGAGCGATTTCGGGCAAAGCTCTACAAATCGCTCGACGTCGACAATGCCGGCTGGTTTACGGCGGGCCTGACGGCGCACGAAGGAATCTCCCGGCTCCTCTGCAATCACTATCTAGACTTGGACACCTGGACTGCGAAACGTCACTGGCCCCTCGCCCCAGTCGAGATTTCCGCGGATCCCACGGCGTCTTGCGCGCGGATTTGCGAGCGCGTCTCTCAAACGATTGCGATCCTCGCCGGTGCAGGAAAAACCAGTGTTGCCCTGACAGCAGGCAACGACTCCCGCCTGCTGCTGGCGTGCTCGCGGCATCTGCTTGCCAATCTTTCCTTTGTAACAGTTGCAGCACCGACCGCCGATGTGGATGTCGCCTGCGCGACCCGGCTGGCACGCCAGTTTGGCTTGCGGCACGAGCTTCTCCCCTACCGCGAAGCCACGCCGGAGGAAGCTGACCTCTGGAGATTTAGAGCCGGGCATTGTGTTGGCGGCAACAACGTCAAGATGCATCCAAGCGTCAAGCCTCTGGAAGGACGATACTTCATAGGCGGCCTTGGGGGGGAAGTCGGCCGAGGTTTCCTTTGGTTGAATGCGGAGCATGACACGGCGATCGACGCGAAAGGTCTGGTAACCAGGTTGAAGCTGCCGCAGAATGACGAGGTGATACAGGCGGTGGAAGCCTGGCTTGCGCCCATTTCGCATTTCGACGCTTTGTTTATATTGGACCTTGCCTATCTCGAACTGCGAATGAGCGCATGGGGCTTCTGCGATTCCTATGTGAAGCCGGAGCAACACGAGATACATCCCATGATATCCAGAGCGAACTACGTCGATATGCTTTCGCTGCCGCCTGCGATGAGGCGGAAAGGCGAGGTGTACTTCAAGGCAATTGAAACTCTGTGGAAGGAAATATCGGAGATCCCGATAAACAAGTACGGCAACTACCGGGACCTTTTGCGCCCTGCCAGAGAGGCGATCAGAAATCCGAGGCGGGCATCCAGAAAGGTCATGCAGATCGTCGGTACCTGGAGATAAGGGCGGCGCAACGTCGATTGGCAACAATCCCGACGATGGTTCCAGACGGGCCGTGCCTAGGTCGAAACCTTCATCGTCATGCCTGCAGCCCTGCGAATTCGGCTCAGGGCAGGCATATGCCCGGCGAGTATCCGTCCGAGCATGCCGTCCGTCGTGTCGTGCCTGATCGACGTGCGCGGCTTCAGGAACGAAAGAGTATCGGCGCTTCCCTTGTCGCTTGAATAGGCGGCTTCATAGCCGGCGTTGCGCAGCATCGACAGGACCCTTGCGTTGTACCGCCCGAAGGGGATCGCGGCGGATCGAACGGTGCACCCGCATATCTCCTCAACCACCTTTTTGGAGGTGTTTAGTTCATTGTCCAGGTCTTTCGCAGGAAGTTTGGACCAATCACGATGATCGATGCCATGGCTGCCGATGCGCATTCCCATGGACATGAGTGAACGGATATCGTCCGCTCCCACCGATCCGGCCCGACCTATGCGGCCTGTCAGCACGAAGAACTCTGCATCAAGACCCCGTTTCATGAGCTGTGGGGCAGCAAGGAGAATGTCGGAGATATTGCCGTCATCGAACGTTATGGACAGCAGTTCGCGGTCGGGATGAGCTGCGATACGATCGAGGACATAGCAAAACCGATCCAGACCGAGCCAATAGTCCGCTTCGCCCGGTTCAAGTGGCTGCGTGTGCTCTCCGATCCCGTGGAAGTTGATTATCCGGCGTTTCGTCGTCTGCATCGTTCAACTCCGCGAACCCATCATAAAATCTGCAGCTGGTCTCAGCGGTTTCAAGGCACATGACAACGCTGCCCGATGCCACGATCCCCGCCAGCACCGCATAGCCTGACCGACAGCAATCGCGAGCCTGAACAATGCCGTCTGCACTACGCCGTGGTGACGGCCAAAGTAGCGGATCCTGTTGGCGGTCATCAGCGCGTAAAGTCGGGCGTTCCTGCCGCTTCCCCCGCTTTCATGCATGACGTGAGATAGGGGCTCGTAGATGACATCGAAGCCTGCTTCCCGGACGCGTCGGAGATAATCCACCTCCTCGCTGTAGAGGAAGAACGTTTCGTCCCATTCGCCAACAATGCGTCGCGCCCGGGCGGAAACGAGCAGGGCCGAACCGGTTGCCCACTCCACCGAACCGCGGCGATCATATCGCTCGGCACCGGTTATGACCTCTCCCAGACCGATCCGTCCCGCTAGCGGCCCGCCCAACAGGGCATCTGCCCAAGCAGTGAGCACGGAAGGTTCGCGTCGCAGGGTAGGATCGATGTGTCCATCCTCGGTGTAGTTCAAGGGAACGGCGACGCCGGTCGATGGCGTGGCCGCGCGCTCCAGCAGCGGTCTTGCCGCATCGGGATACAGCCGGAGGTCGGGATTGAGGATAAGAAGATGGCAATCAGGCTGTACTGTCGCCGCGGCCGCGTTGATGGCTGCGGCGTATCCTGCATTGCGACCCATCCGGATAACGGTTGGGTTGAGGAAATGGGCCTCGGCGATCTCGGCGGACCCGTCCCGAGAATCGTTGTCGACGACGATCACCTCAAAGCGCTCGACACCGTTCAAACCCGCCGGCAGCGAATCCAGCAGCGGCGGCAAGGCACTTGCGCTGTTGAATGCAACAATGACGACCGCCACTCCGGCCGCCTGACCGACCTCCGCCTCAAGCGGATCCTGCCCGTCCTTTTGACTGTTCACCATCTGCAGCCCCCTGCTGGAATTCGGCGCCTTGCATGCATTTCGAAGCGATTTCTAGTGAAGCCGGTTTCGATCTACGAACTGAGCCAGAGAGCCCACGGTTTCGAAGAGTTCGCCGGTGAAATCGCTGTCGTCGATCTGAAATCCGAAGCGCGATTCAATGGCGGCGGCCAGGCTCAACACAGCAAAGGAATCGAGTTCGGGTATGTTGCCGAACAGCGGTGTTGCGGCCCCTTCGATCCGGCCCCGATCCTCGATCCCGAGCGTTTCTACGATGACATCTTTCACAGCTTCGAGTGTTGACGAATTCATGATACCCCTCTCAATATTCCCAATATGTTGAAACACGGAACCTTCGCCGCTCACGCTCTACACCAGGACTTCCGGCGGCAGCGGATGTCCAAGAAATGCGGTCGGGCTGGCGGTCAGACCGTAAGCGCCGGCTTGAAAGATGACGATAAAATCCCCGATTTCTGCGTGTGGAAGCATCACGTTGTCCCCCAGCAGGTCGAGTGGCGTACATAGGCAGCCGACTACGGAGACGTTTTCCAGCTCGGTCTCGCCTATCCTATTCCCAACCACAATCGGATAGTTGCGGCGAATGACCTGGCCGAAATTGCCCGAAGCGGCCAACTGATGATGAAGTCCTCCGTCGACCACCAGATAGATGCGTCCACGGGACACCTTGCGGTCGACGACGCGCGTTACATAGACACCGGATTCGCCGACGATATATCGACCGAGCTCGATGACGACGCGGGCGTCGGGCAGATTGGGACGAATCTCGGTCTCCATCAGCGCTTCGAGCCTTTGACCGACCGGAAGGAGATCCAGAGGATGGTCTTTCTCGAAATAGGGAATTCCAAATCCGCCTCCGAGATTGAGATAACGAACCGGCCACTTGCAGTCACCGGCGAGCCGCTGCAGAAGGGCGACGTTCCTCGATAGGGCTTCGCACAGGATATCGGCGTGGAGGTTCTGGGAGCCGGCAAAGACGTGAAACCCGAGAAGCTCCAGGTCCGCAGCGGCGAGTTCCCCCAGGAGCGCCGGAATTTCCTCGACGTCGATGCCGAATTGCTGGGGGCCTCCCCCCATGCGCATGCCGGAGCCCTTGACTTGAAAATCGGGATTGACCCGCAAGGCCACTCTTGGCCGGATGCCAAGCCGGTGTCCGATTGCGGCGACGCGGGCGGCTTCGTTGGACGATTCCATCTCGATGGTCACGCCGGCCGCGACGGCTTGAATGAGTTCCGAAGTTGTCTTTCCGGGCCCTGCGAAGCTCACGTGCGAGGCCGTCATCGGTGTATCGAGTGCGGTCTTCATCTCAAAGGCCGAAGCAACGTCAAGGGCATCGACAAGACCGGCCAGATGCTGGACGACTGCAGGCATGGGATTGGCCTTGACCGCGTAACTCAACTTGACGTCGGCAGGCAGCATGGAGCGGAGGTAGCCCACCCGCGAGGTGATAAGCCTGCGATCGTAGGCGAAGAACGGCGTGCTGCCGACACGCTCCGCAAGTCGATCGAGGGAAATGCCGCCGACGGCCAGGCAGCTTTGCACCGCCTCGAACATGGCAATGGATGGGTGCGAACTCACGACCTCAATTGCTCCCGTAAAAGAACCCGATCGAATTTCCCGTTCGGATTGGTTGGAATTGCCGTCATCTCGATAACCTGGGACGGCACCATGTATTGCGGCAGACGTCGCTTGAACGCCGTCAGCAAAGCGCCGACGTCGAGCGAATTCGTCATCGGACTGGCAATGAGCACAATGCGTTGGCCCAATGCTTCGTCGTCTATCCCGAGAGCAACGGCGTCGCGCGTAAGACCGCTGGCGTAGGCTACCTCTTCGATCTCGGTCGGGCTCACCCGATAGCCGGAGGTCTTGATCATCTCGTCGCGGCGCCCGACGAAGAACAGGAACCCTTCATCGTCGGCGACGACGGTATCGCCGGAGAAAACTGCAATCTCGGGCGGCCTCCAGCTCGCGTTGGCTCCAGGCAGCGGTCGGAAACGTTCGGCCGTTCGCAGGGGGTCGTTCCAGTAGCCCATTGCGACCAGGGGCCCCCGATGCACAAGCTCGCCGGGTTCGCCCGGATCGCATCGCGTACCGTCTGGCCTGACAACCAGGACCTCGGCATTCGGGATGGCCTTGCCGATCGAATCCGGACGACGGTCGATTTCCGCGGGATCGAGATAGGTCGAGCGAAAGGCTTCGGTCAGCCCGTACATGAGAAATGGCATTGCCTGTGGGAACTGGACCCGCAGACGTTCAAGCGTTGCCTTCGGCATTCTTCCGCCTGTATTTGCGAAATAGCGCAATCTTGCTGCCACCTCTGGGGGCCAGGTCAGGGCTGCGATCTGAATCCAGAAAGGAGGCACGCCGGTAATGCCTGTGACGCGATGTTTCTCGCACAATCGTACGACGTCGCCGGGCAAGAGATAATTGAGCAATACGACATGCGCGCCCGAATTGAACCCGGTCGTCAGTTGGCTCAGGCCCGCATCGAAGCTCAATGGCAATACGGAAAGGATTGTATCGTGCGGACCGTTTTCGAGATAGTCGCTGACGCTTTCCGCGCCGACGATCATGTTCCGGTGGCTAAGCACAACGCCCTTCGGCTTGCCTGTGCTTCCTGAGGTGTAGAGAATTGCCGCCATATCGCAATCGACGGAAGCAATTTTGGGAATTTCTCCAGTGGCGCCGGAGAACATCGGAGTCCAGCCACGCGTCTGACGAACGCCGCCATCAGGCCGGTCAGTCTCGGCCGTCTCCTGATCCACCAGCACAACGTGCTCAAGCCCGTCGTTGCCGGCAAGGTACTCGCGCAGCTGTGCCCAACGATCCGTCGACGTCACCAACAGGCGGACATTGCAGTCGGCGAGGATGTAGGCGACCTGCTGAGGCCGAAGTAACGGGTTCACCGGAACCGTGACGCAATCCGCCGCCGTCGTGCCGAATATCGCGACGACGGTCTCGATACGCTTTTCAAGAAAAATGGCGACGCGATCGTCGCGCTGCAGCCCGATTGCCGCAAGAGCCGATGCAAACCCACAAACCCGCTGCCACAGTTCGATGTAGCTGCATGTCGTGTCCTTGTATGTCAATGCAGGCGCGGCAGGATGCTGCAATGCCCCGTGACGAAGCAGATGTGACAGATTTGTCCTGGTTGCTGATCGCATGAACACCTTACTCCCTACTACCAAGGCACGCACGTCAGTTCACTGTAGAGATAGTCTACGTCGCCCGGGACAAGCCGGCTGCTGCGAAACATCTTTGGTCGCGGAGACCGAAGTGCGATCGACAGACCTGGAGGTGAAACGCCCTGACGGTTCTCGATCAAAGTCGCCATAATTCCAAAGCGGGTCAGCAGGCAACTGTAGACATGGCCTGCAATCGCCTGGAAAAATTCAGGATTGCCGATATGCAGGATAGACGCAAACAGGGGCAACTGCTTGCGTCGGTCCCTTCGAAACATGACGTAGCAGTGCTGGTCGCCCCGAAGTGCGACAAGATGATGTGCTGCCGGGGCGCGCGCGTGATCCCGATAGATCTCGAGATCGCGCCCCTTGAGGCAAGAGCCGATCGTTGACGCCTCGGAAACGATGCGAACTCCGCTTCCCCATCGCGGCAGCGGCAAATTGGGTACCAGCGCTGCCGCGGTGTCCAGATGCTGGAAGTTCAGGCGTGCGTTCAGTGGAACCACGCTGCCGCTTGGCGACAGGTCGGTGAAAGTGTAGCCGTGCTGGTCGAGCAGAGCTTTCAGAAGCTTCAGTCCGTGGAAACGGTAAGCCTCGAGAACACACCATGCGGCGAGGTTGCAGAAATTCTCTTCCTGGTCGCCGATACGGCGCTTTGAATAGAACGCGACATAGACGCCGAGAATGCGGTTCTCGCCCACAAGCATGAAGCCATGATTGGGGGAAATCGATTGCCAGGACGGCTGGATCGCGGCCGCCCAGGTCGACGGCGAAAGCCTGCCGTTCAACTCGGCATGAAGAAAATTCGCAACCGCGGGAACGTCGCCGGGAGCAATCGGCCGGATCACGACAGCCCCGTCTGTCGCTTTGAAATCAGAGTTTGACACAGCCCACCAATTCCTTCGCAATCACGCTAAAACATATGCTCGCAAGCATTGGCACAAGTATTAGTGTAGGTATCTTTAGCCATAATTGCGATTGGAAGGTAGTTACACAAAAGGTCTATTGCTTATCCCGTTTGCTAACTTGAGGGTTACGATTGCGCGGTCGTATGGTCAGGCCTCTTCGTGTCGAATACACGAGCTTGGGAGGCGGCCATTTCTATGAGAAATCACATTCTAATTTTGGTTGAGAACCTGCCCGTCCCCTTCGATCGTCGGGTCTGGCAGGAAGCACAGGCGCTGAATGAGGGTGGCTACGAGGTTTCGGTCATTTGCCCTATGGGAAAAGGACACGATCAGGCTTACGAAGTATTGAACGGCATTCATATCTATCGGCATCCCCTCCGGGAGGCCGATTCCGCTGCTGGGTACTTCCGAGAGTATTGTTTCGCGCTGTTTCACCAACTCCATCTCTCGTTTCGCGTTCGGCGCCGGCAGCCGATCGACGCGATCCAGGCATGCAACCCGCCGGACCTGATGTTCCTGGTGGCCCTGGTCCACAAATTGCTGTTTGGAACTTACTTTGTATTCGATCACCACGACCTGAGCCCAGAGCTCTATGTCAGCAAGTTCGGGCGAAAGGACTTCTTTCACAAGCTGCTTCAGTTCTTCGAACGCCAGACTTTTCGCGCTGCAGACACCAGCATAGCCACCAATGAAACCTTTCGCGACATTGCCGTCGCCCGCGGGGGCATGGATCCGGACCGTGTCGTTGTGGTCAAGAGCTACCCGGAGGCATCCCGATTTCGGCTGACCGACGCGGATCAGTCCCTGATTGTACCGGGAAAGCATCTCATCGGTTACATCGGGATCATGGGCGCGCAGGACGGCGTCGAGACCCTGGTGAAGGCGGTCGCAGACATCGTGCATGTGCGAAAGCGCAACGACATCAATTGCCTGATTATCGGCGACGGGCCGGAGTTCGGGCGCCTGAAGGCGATGGCCGAAGACCTCAAACTTGGCGACACGGTGCGTTTCACCGGCTATCTCAGCGGCCAGCCGCTTATGGCCCATCTTTCGGCGCTCAATCTCGGGATCATTCCCGATCCGCCGAACGACTTCAACGACAAGCTCTCCATGAACAAGGTGTTCGAGTACATGATGCTGGGCCTGCCGTTCGTTCAGTTCAATCTGCGCCAGGCAACCAGCGATGCCGGAAACGCCGCCCTCGTCGTCTCCGAGCATTCGCCCCAAGCGCTCGCGGATGGCATTCTGGAACTCGTCGACGATCCGGAACGACGCCTGCAGATGGGCTCGGCCGGGCGTGCGGTGGCCGAGCGAAAATTTCGCTGGACGGGCGAAGCTCATCGGTATCTCGGTGCTTACCGCGATCTATTTCGACGGAGATTGGACGTCAATGATCAGCGTCATTATCCCGCATCTTGATCAGGCAGAGGCGCTGAGAGTGTGCCTGACATCCCTGGCTTCCCAGACAGGGACGCAGCAGGCAGCGGAAATCATCGTCGTCGACAACGGTTCCAAAGCTCCACCGTTCGAGATTTGCTCCAAGTTTCCCGCCGTCGCTCTTTTGTCCGAGCCGGTTCCAGGTCCGGGGCCGGCACGCAATCGCGGGGTAGCGCATGCGTCCGGTGATATCCTGGCGTTCATCGACGCCGACTGCGTTGCGGGCAAGGGCTGGCTGTCTGAAATCGAGCATCGATTTACGGCGGATGCCGAAACGGATGTCCTGGGAGGCGATGTACGGATCGCATGTGAAAACCCTGGCCGGCTGACACTGCTGGAAGCCTATGAGAGTGTATTCGCCTATCGCATGAAGGAGTATATCGCCAAGCAGGGATTTACGGGCACCGGCAACCTTGCGATGCGTGCAAAGGTTTTTGGCGCAGTCGGTCCATTTGGCGGAATCGACGTCGCCGAGGATCGGGATTGGGGCCAGCGGGCACTGCGGCAAGGTTTTCGAACACATTATTGCCCGACGATGGTCGTCTATCACCCGGCTCGCAGGACCCTTGGCGAACTTGCTCGAAAATGGGACCGGCATACAGCGCACGATTTTGCGCGCATTCAGGCGCGGCGGGGCTGGTGGCCACTTTGGATTTTGCGCGCCGGGGCGGTTGCCGTCTCGCCTGCTGCAGAGGTGATCCGAATTGGCCGTTCGGATCGGCTGAAGGGCTTGCGCGCTCGCGCACTCGCGTTTGCAGGGGTAGTGCTTGTTCGTAGTTACAGAGCCTGGATCATGCTCGCGCTGGCATTTGGTGCGGACGCCGCGAGTTTAAGCGGCCGGTGGAACCGGGAGATGCTGCCGCTTGGCCCCGATGGGGATGCGTCTTCCCGATGAGCAGCCAAGCGATCATAGAAAATGCGACAAGCGCCTTACCGGGTAGGAGGCCAGACCATTGACCGCACTTTCGAGCTGGCCGGCCGTCGCGGCTTCGCTGTTGATTGCGCTGGGTCCGGATGCCGTTCAGTCAAGCGAGGTTCCCCCGATACCTGTTGACTTGAGCAGCTTCCCTGGACCCGGCAATACCGGCGTCCCGAAGGGAACCGTTCTCGCGCCATATGACGGACCATGCGATATAACCGAGCCGAACACGGTCATTGATGCCCGTTCGGTAGAGTGCGACCTGTTTGTGAAGGCACCGGGCGTGCGGATTACGCGTAGCACCACGGGACGGATCGAAGTCGACACTCCGGGCGCTTCGCTTACGATTGAAGACAGCCTTGTCGACGGGGGCAGATGGAAGGGACCAGCCATAGGCTTTTCAGACGTCACCGCGCGGCGCGTCGACGTGAGGGGCGGGCAAACGAGCATCCAGTGCACGCCCAATTGCCTCATCGAGGATTCCTGGCTCCACGGACAATATCTTCAACCCGGCCAGCCGCAGCATCTCGGCGGTTTCTTGTCCAACGGCTGGCATGATGTGACACTTCGGCACAATACCATTGTTTGCGACGTTGAAGACGACAAGGAAGGTGGCTGCTCGGGCAGTGCCCAGATTTATGGCGACTTTGCCGTGCTCACGCGGTTCACGTTTGAGCGCAACCTGTTTCTCGCCACACCGGGTGGCTATTGCACATCATTCGGATACAACCCGGGAAAGCCCTTTGGCAGCAATCCAACGTTTATCGTCGTGACAGGCAATGTCTGGACACGGGGCCCCAATGGAAAATGTGGGTCATACGGCCCCACGACGTCGTTCGATCCGGGCGGCGAAGGCAATGTCTGGAGCGGAAACGTTTGGGAGGACGGGTCGGTAATGGTGGCCCAATAAACGTTTTCGCGGGTTCCACTAATGAAACCGGAACCCCCGATCGGCTGCCGCGCCTGTGGGTACGCCGTGCCACATCTCGTCGTTGCAGGGTTGGTCTGGCTTGTGCGAGTTGCCTAAATTGCCGCATTGCAGTTTAGTGGAATCCTCCGTACAGACAGCGGAACCGAGAGACGGTGAGGACAAGGTGACAGCCGGAAGAACGAACGCAGCTCAGTGGCTGGTGCGCATGACTTGCGCCATCGCTCTGCTGTTCGTCGGCTTTGCTCATCAGGCCCCCGCCTTCGCCAACGGCACTTTCATCGCTCCCGAGTTTGCAGAATACGTTCTTCCCGACGGCACGTTGCCCGTCATCTGCATTGCCGGCAAGGTCGATGGAAAGCACACGCATGATCAATTCCATGCCGCCAAGTGCGAAGCCTGCCGGATAAGTTCCTCGGTCCTGTTGCATGCTCCCGGTTCCGGCGGCATCGAGCGTCTTCTGATCAAGGCAACCGATGCGTCACGGGTCGAGGTCCTTGTCTTTCACCGGCAATTATTTCCTCGCAGCAGAGGCGCAAGGGCGCCCCCGCGAAATCCCGCTTTTGCTTGAACCTGCGTTCCGACAGATGTCGTGACGCTTGTCGCCATTCCAGCGCTTCGCCTTGCTGTGTCGCGTTCGGCCCAATTCAGATCATAGTCATGTCAAATCTCGTCCCGCACCGAAGGCCGTCGCCACGCTGGCACGACGTCGTGCGCGGTCAGACGAAGCGTCGTCCCCGCAAGGAGCAACCATGATGAAAAAGTTCATTATCCCAATAGCCAGCCTGTTGTTTGCAGGTCTGTTTGCCACGTTCTCAACCGCTCACGGCTTCAAGGCGGGTGACATCGAGATCGGCCACCCGCATGCGCGCGCTATGGTCCCCGGTGCAAAAGTCGGTGGCGGCTACATGAACATCACCAACAACGGGTCGACAGACGACAGGCTGGTCAGCGTGTCCTCCGATCGGGCAGCGTCGGCCGAGGTTCACCTGATGAGCGTCGATGGTGGCGTCATGACGATGCGGCCGGTGAGTGGCGGCCTCGTGGTTCCCGCCGGCAAGACGGTCGAGCTCAAGCCAGGCGGTTATCACATCATGTTCATGAGCGTGACGCAGCCCTTCAAGGCAGGCGAGATGATCAAGGCAACGTTGACCTTCGAAAAGGCAGGTGCCGTCGACGTGGAATTTTCCGTCGGCAACGCAGGCGGACCAAGCGGGGGCGGTGACCACTCGACCATGGATCACAAGAATATGGATCACACGGACATGGGCGGCATGGATATGTCCAAGCCGCAATAGGACCATTCCCGTCCACCGGACGTTCCGCGCGTTTCCCGTATCCCCAGGAGACATCCTCATGCATGAATTCACCCGCCTTTCCGTCATCTGCGCTGCGATATCCCTCGGCCTTTGCGGCCAGGCGCTGGCACACGCACACCTCACCGCCAGCGTTCCTGCCGACAAGGCGACGGTCGCAATCGCACCGACCGAGATCGATTTGCGCTTTTCCGAGGAACTGGAACTCAAATTCTCAGGAATTTCCATCGTTGGGCCCGGCAAGGCTGCGGTCAAAGTCGGCGACGCAAGACTGCTGGACGAGGGCAAGACGCTGACACTACCCGTGACTGAGAAGCTCGATGCCGGCCGCTACACGGTGGAGTGGCACGTGCTTTCGACCGATGGCCACAAGACCAAGGGCGCCCTTGATTTTGTCGTCAAGCCCTGACGTTGACCGTGACCTTTGATGGGGACCATGGCCTGATCCTGTGCCGCTTCCTGTTCGACGGCGCAGGTCTCTTCCTGTGGGGTGTGTCGGTCTATCTCGCCTGCCTCGTGCCGGCACGGTTGTCGCAGCTGTTGGATCACCGGCTTCGCGTGTCGCGCAACGTTGCGGTCTTGACGGTTATCGCGACGACGGCCGGGATGCTTCCATTGCGGGCGGCGGCGATAGGCGACGGATGGCGCGATGCCCTTTCGTCAAGCGTGCTGCAAACCGTTGTGCTTGATACCGGTGTGGGTCGGGCGTGGCTGGCACAGGCCTGTCTCAGTGCCCTGCTCATCGCTACGTTTGCACTGCCAGGCAGGCACCGGCCGCCGGCGCGAGCCGTTTGCGCCGGGCTACTGGTGCTCACGCTCGCGATAAGCGGCCATGCGGCGATGAACAGTGGCTGGTTGCGGGTCCTCCATCGGGCGAACGATGCCCTTCATCTGCTGTCGGGCGGTGCATGGCTTGGCGCTCTTGTGCCGGTTCTCGCCGTTCTGCCATTGCTTCACGATACCAAGTGGCAACATGAAGCCCGGCCGGCGTTGACACGATTTTCCACAGCGGGGCACGTTGCTGTCGCGCTTGTCCTTCTGTCGGGGACCGCCAATACGATGCTGATCGTCGGAGGCGTCCCGTCGGATTGGTCTCGCACCTATCAGGTGCTGCTTGCCGCAAAGATCGGGCTGGTCGGCGTCATGGTGACCCTCGCGATCGTCAACCGATACGTGATTGTGCCTCGCCTTGGCCTCAGTCGGTCTCTGCTTGCGCTGAAGCTCGCAACCATAGCCGAGCTATGCCTCGGCGTAGCTGTCGTCGCGCTCGTTGCATGGTTCGGCACGTTGGCGCCGGTCTGACCCAATTTCCGTACCCACAGCACCTACGTCAAATGACGGTAGTGCGCACTTTTTCTCTTTATCGGGCCGGTCTGCCGTGTCACGTTCCGAGGCGACATTGCACATTTAAAGGGGCCCACATGTTTACAAAAAGCGTTAAATTCGGCGCCGCGCTCGCGGCTCTTTTCCTTGCTCCGTCGCTTGCTTTTGCCCACACCGGCGTTGGGGATACATTCGGCTTCGTTCATGGTTTCAGCCATCCGCTTTCCGGCCTGGACCATGTGCTCGCCATGGTCATGGTCGGCGTTCTTGCCTGGCAGCTTGGCGGCCGCGCCGTCTGGGTTGTGCCGACGACCTTTGTTCTGGTGATGGCCGGAGGCGGCGTACTCGGCATGACGGGTGTCGCCATTCCTTTTGTCGAGATTGGCATCGCGCTGTCGGTCATCATTTTGGGGGCGATCGTCGCGCTTGGTATCAGGGCTCCCGTCGCAATTGCTGCAGGCATCGTCGGGTTGTTCGCGATCGCTCACGGTCACGCTCACGGTGCTGAAATGCCAGCAGCCGCAGCCGGCCTGGCGTATGCGGCCGGCTTCATGATGGCGACCGCAGCGCTTCATGTTGCGGGTCTTGCGATCGGCTCTCTGATCGGCAAAGTCGGCGGTCGCTCTGGCACATTTGCCACGCGCGCGGCAGGCGGCATAGCAGCGCTGGCAGGCGTCAGCCTTCTGGCAGGCCTCATCTGAAACGGGCGGTCCGCGAAAAGGCGGGCTTTTCAGCTCGGGGGAGAAGCGATCTCTTAGCCGCACCTGCGGCGTGCTTCCGCGGCGCGCTTCAGCGATCTCTCCACGACCGACGGCATTGCCGGCTTTGTGACGACCCCCAATGCCCCTTGCAGCTGGCCGGCAACCGCCTCCGGATTGCCGGTCATGAAGACGACGGTAACGCCGTATTCCTCCACCAGACGGCGGCCGATCTCCGGACCCGTCGGACCATCGGAAAGATTGACGTCGACAAATGCGATGTCGGCTGCCGGTGCCAGTTCCAACGCCTGGTCCTTTCCCGATGCAAGCCCGGCGACATCAAAGCCCATGGCCTTGACCGTCGCCTCAAGATCGAGGGCGATGAACAGCTCGTCCTCGACGATCAAGACCCGGTGCTTTTCGGCAGCCCTATCCGCTGGATTACGCTCTACGCTCGTACCAATCACAGTTCTCGCCTTTCATTCGAAAGAACTCGATCACATAACGGGTCCGTAGCAGATATGTTCCACCGCGATGCAGATTTGTTTCGACGTAAGGTGTTGTTAACATTAAAAAATGTTTAACGTCAACGGATTGCCTCCAGGTGATGC
Organism: Rhizobium sp. Root1203; assembly: GCF_001424945.1. Lineage (GTDB taxonomy): Bacteria > Pseudomonadota > Alphaproteobacteria > Rhizobiales > Rhizobiaceae > Rhizobium. The sequence goes on along the minus strand of NZ_LMCW01000034.1, from coordinate 157,369 downwards.
GGTACCTGTCACGAGGTTGTTTCCTGGCGTTCCGATAAGGAACAGGGTTAGTTGCCGCGCAGCTCATGCGCCGAGTTGACAAGCGGAACGGGAGACCGGAGAGTGACGTGATCCAGCGCCAGCATCTTGGGGGGCACTATGTCTGCACGCGTGTTTTTCGCGGCTGTCGCCGTTACTCTTTCGACCTTGTTTGCAGGGGTTGCGGCTCACGCAGCAGAGACGAAACGGGAGATCCAGACCGTACGGGATGCCGATTATTTCGGCTTCGATCTGCGCACCGAGCAAAACGTGACGCTGGAGCAGTGCAAGGCGAGCTGCATCGGCGACAAGGTCTGCAAGGCATTCACCTACAATCCGACCGCAAAATGGTGTTTTCTGAAGTCCGATTTCAAGACGATGAACGCTTTCCCCGGCGCGATTGCTGGTAAAATTATTTCGACCGCGAAGGAGCAGGAGCCGGATATCGGCGCCGCCCCGCGTGTTGCGTTCCTCTCAGGCGATGTCCTCCAGCAGGCGCGCGACGACAAGGCGAACCTCGAAGTTGCCGAGGACCAGCAGGGCCAGAGTGCCGACAGCCTCATTGCCAACGCGCGTATCGATCTGACTGCCGGCAATGTTGTCGATGCGTTGAAATCGTTCCGCAGCGCACTGGCGCTGACGCCGGAGAGTGCCGACCTGTGGCTGGAAACGGCGCGCGCGGGCGACAGCTTTGTCAAAACCGACGCCAACAGCGGCAGTGACATCTACGCTCAGGCCGTGCTTGCTGCGCTCAATGGCTACGATCTAACCCGAACTGCGACCAGTCGCGCCGACGCGCTCGCAGTGCTTGCGGCTGCCCTTGAGAAGAATACGAACTATCGTGCGGCCCTCAATTCCTACAAGGCAAGCCTCGCACTTGTGAACTACAGGGAAGTCCAGGCCGCTTTCCTCCAGCTGAAATCCACGCAGGGTTTTCGCATTACGGAGCATACGGTCGACGCTGACAGCGCAACGCCCCGTGCCTGTGTCACGTTCTCCGATTCGCTCGTCAAGACGACCGACTACACGCCGTTCGTGACCCTCAACGGTGCCGCTCCAAAAGCCCTTGAAACCAAGGACAAGCAGATCTGCGTCGAGGGCCTGACGCACGGGGAAAACTACAAGATAGCCTTCCGCACCGGCCTGCCTTCTTCCGTCGATGAAGTTCTGGAAGCTCCGGTTAGCCTCGATATTTATGTCAAGGATCGCACTGCGAGCGTGCGTTTCACCGGCGACAGCTTTGTCCTGCCGTCGACGGCCAGGCGTGGAATTCCGATCGTTTCCGTCAATATGGCGTCATCCAATCTCAAGCTTTACCGCATTGGCGATCGGGGTATCGCCCCGTTGCTGACGAGCTCGCAGTTTCTCACCCAGCTCGACGGCTACAGTGCGCAACGCATCGAGGATGACAGCGGCGAGCTGGTCTGGCAGGGCACGATCGATATCGCCAACGACCTGAACAAGGATGTGGTCACCAGCTTCCCGGTGGACGAGGCGCTGCCGGAGCGAAAGCCCGGCGTTTATGTGCTGACGGCAACCGCACCGAACGCGCCGGATCAGGATTGGAACGCCCAGGCAACCCAATGGTTCGTCGTGTCGGACATCGGCGTCACGACCTACGCCGGTACGGATGGCCTCAACGTGTTTGCGCGTTCGCTGGCTTCGGCCAAGCCGATGGCCGGCGTAGAGCTTCAGCTGCTGGCAAAGAACAATGAGGTGCTTGGAACGGCCACGACGGACGAAGACGGCCGCGCGACCTTCACGGCGGGGCTGATCCGCGGCACCTCGGCGCTGACGCCGGCCGTGATCACGGCAAGGAACGGGGCGTCCGACTACGTCTTCCTCGACATGACCCGCGCCGGCTTCGACCTTTCGGACCGCGGCGTTACCGGCCGCAGCTCGCCTGGAGCAATCGACGTTCTGACCTGGACCGAGCGTGGCATATACCGCGCGGGCGAGACGGTTCATGCAGCCGCCCTTGCCCGCGACACCGATGGCAATGCGATTGACAACCTTCCGCTCACCTTCATCTTCCTGCGTCCGGACGGCGTCGAGGATCGTCGGATCGTGCGGCAGACCAGTAACATCGGCGGCTACGCGTTCGATTTCGACGTTCAGGCCAATGCGATGCGCGGCACCTGGACGATGAACGTCCATACCGATCCGAAGAGCTCTCCGATCGCGACGAAGAGCTTCCTCGTCGACGATTTTGTGCCGGATCGTACTGATATGGAACTCAAGACCGAGGCCAAAGTCATCGGCCCTGAGACACCGGCGACGGTCAATATCAGCGGGAAATATCTCTACGGTGCGCCAGCCGCCGGCCTGACCCTTGAAGGCGACGTGGTCATCAAGCCAACGCGCCAGAGCGAGGCCTTTCCGGGATATTTCTTCGGTCTTGCCGATGAAGAGGCAAGCGAGGATTCGCGCCAGTCGATCGAAGGACTGCCGGAACTCGACGAGAACGGTGAGGGCGTCACCGACCTGACAGTCGGCGATCTGCCGGCGACGACGCAGCTTCTCAACGCCACTGTCTATATCAGGATGCAGGAAACAGGCGGCCGTGCCATCGAGCGTTCGCTGGTCATTCCGGTGAAGAACCAGGGACCGATGATTGGAATCAAGCCAGAGTTTGCCGGCGATCTCGGCGAAAACTCGATCGCCAAGTTCACAGCCATCGGCGTCAGCGCAGACGGTCAGAAGGAAGAGATGAAAGGGCTTCGCTGGAAGCTCTACAAACTCAACCGCGATTACCAATGGTATCGCGACGGGACAGCGTGGAAATACGAGCCGGTCTACACTGCAGAGCAGGTTGCGAACGGCAATGTCGACTTGAGCATGGACGGAGGCAAGATCTCTTCGCCCGTCGGATGGGGTCGCTACCGGCTGGAGGTCGAAAGCACCGAGGCCGACGGCCCGACGTCGAGCGTCGAATTCGATGCCGGCTGGTTCGTCCAGGCAACGTCGACGGAAACGCCCGACGGGCTGGAGATCGCGCTCGACAAGGAAAGCTACAAGGTGGGTGAGACGGCGAAGCTGAAGGTTTCGTCGCGATATGCCGGCGAACTAATGATCGTGGCGGGCACGGAGACACTCGTTGCCGTCCAGAATGCTGCGATCGGAGACAAGGGCGGCGAGGTGGATATCCCGGTCACCGCGGACTGGGGTGCCGGCGCTTACGTCACGGCGACCCTGTTTCGCCCGGGCAATGCCCAGGACAGCCACATGCCGATGCGCGCGATCGGCGTCAAATGGCTGAAGGTCGATCCGGCCGACCGCGCGCTGCAGGTCAAAATCGGCGCGCCTGAAAAGATGCTGCCGCGCGGACCGCTGCCCATCACTCTTGCTGTTGCAGGCGCCGGTACCAACGAGGACGCCTATGTGACGGTTGCCGCTGTCGATGTCGGCATTCTCAATCTGACCCGCTACGAGCCTCCGAATCCGGGGGACTGGTATTTCGGGCAGCGTCAGCTCGGCCTTGAAATCCGCGATCTCTACGGCCGCCTCATCGACGGCTCGCTGGGTGCGGCCGGCAAGCTCAGAACCGGTGGCGACGGCGGCGCAGTCGCGCTACAAGGCAGCCCTCCCACACAGAAACTCGTCGCATTTTTCTCCGGTCCGGTGAAACTGGACGCCGAGGGGAAAGCGCATGTGAGCTTCGACATCCCGCAGTTCAACGGCACCGCGCGCGTCATGGCGGTGGCATGGTCGAAGTCGGGCGTCGGCCAGGCGACCAGCGATGTGATCATCCGCGATCCCGTTGTCGTCACTGCCAGCCTTCCGCGCTTTCTGGCGCCGGGAGACACATCGGAACTTCGTCTCGATATCGCCAACACGGACGCGCCGGCAGGCGACTACAAGCTTGCGGTCACAGGCAATGATGCCATTGCGGTCACCAACGGCTCCCAGACGATCCGTCTTGAGGAAGGGGCCAAGTCGGCCTTGACGCTCGCGGTCACCGGCGGGCAACCAGGCAACGGCAGCGTTTCGATCAATCTTTCCGACGCGGCCGGGCTCTCGCTGGACCAGACCGTGGATGTGCCCGTTCGGCCCGCGGTCCTGCCGGTGACCGAGCGTCGCGTGCTGGCGCTGAAGCCGGGCGCCACGCTGACGGTCGACAAGGCACTGCTCGCAGACAGCGTCTTGCCGGGTGCATCCGTGAGCGTCAGCGTCACCAGGTCTGCCGCGTTCGACATTCCGGCGCTCTTGATGTCGCTCGACCGTTATCCGTTCGGTTGCGCGGAGCAGACGACGAGCCGGGCTCTGCCCCTGCTCTATCTCAGCGAACTCGCCAAGCAATCCGGCCTGGAAGACGATGCGGATGTGAAAAAGCGGGTTCAGGATGCAATCTATCGCGTGCTCTCCTATCAGGCATCCGCTGGCAGCTTCGGTCTCTGGGCCCCGGACAGCGGCGACCTCTGGCTCGATTCCTACGTTTCCGACTTTCTGACGCGGGCCCGCGAGCAGAAGTACGACGTGCCCGACCGTGCGCTCGCGCAGGCACTCGAAAATCTTCAGAATGCCCTCAGCTACGATGTCAACGTCAAGGATCAGGGCGACCAGATCGCCTACGCACTTTACGTTCTTGCGCGCAACAAGAAGGCCGCGATCAGCGATCTGCGCTATTACGCCGATACGATGATCAACGACTTCCCCACCCCGCTTGCCAAGGCCCATATCGCCGCGGCCCTTGCGCTCTACGGTGACGCGACACGCTCGAAGAATATCTTCGTCGACGCTCTGCAGATGTCGGAGCAGTCGATGGTCACGAGGGTCAACCTGTCTCGCACCGACTACGGCTCGGTTCTCCGGGACGGCGCGGCCATTCTCGCGCTTGCAGCAGAAAGCCGTCCCGTACCCCCCGTGGTGCCGGAACTCGCGAAGGCAGTCGCCAAGGAGTGGGATCGAGCCAAGTACACCAGCACGCAGGAACAGGCATGGATGCTGCTTGCCGCGCGGGCGATCCAGGGCGGCGACGATTCGCTCAAGATCGACGTCAACGGTGCGCTCCACAGCGGTGCCTATATGGCGACAATGTCGGGCGACGCCCTGATGGGCAATCCGCTGACGCTTGCCAACCGGACGGGCGATCCGGTATCGGCCGTCGTGACGACTGTTGCCGCCCCGGCTGTCCCGCTGCCGGCCGGTGGTGACGGCTTTGCCATCGATCGGACCTACTACACACTGGATGGCGAACAGGCGAACGTGACCGAAGCCAAGCAGAACGAACGCTACGTGGTCGTGGTGCACGTGGCAGAGAGCAACAACTGGCCGTCACGCATCGTCGTTACGGACCTGTTGCCGGCGGGCTTCCAGATCGACAATCCGAGCCTCGTCGACAGCGCGCAGCTGACCAACTTCGACTGGATCGGCGATATCACGGCCGCCCACACGGAATTTCGCAACGATCGGTTCGTGGCGGCATTCAACCGTTCGGCAGACGACAACCGCGAGATCAACGTCGCCTATGTCGTTCGCGCCGTGACGCCCGGCATCTACGATCATCCTGCTGCGAGCGTCGAGGACATGTATCGTCCGCAGCTGTCGGCACGCACGGCGACCGGCAAGATGGAGGTCGTTGCAGCGCAGCCATGAGACTGAGCCGGAAACTTGCGATTGGTGCTGCGAGCGGCGTCGTCCTGACCGGCGCAGCGCTCGTTGCGCTCGACGCGGCGGACAGGGCTTTCCCGCCGCCACTCGACAAGGCCGATACGGTCTCCTCTGAAGTGCTGGACGCAGACGGCAAGCTGCTGCGCGCCTTTGCGACGCCGGAAGGTCGGTGGCGGCTGAAGACAAGCGTCGCCGATGTCGATCCTCAGTTTCTGCGGATCCTCGTCGCCTATGAAGATCGCCGCTTCTACGAGCATGGCGGCGTCGACCCCTGGGCAATTGGGCGGGCAGCCGTCCAGCTCCTCACCAACGGTCGCATCGTTTCAGGTGCGTCCACTCTTTCGATGCAAGTGGCACGACTGATCGAGCCGCGTCAGGGCCGCTCGCTGTCTGCCAAACTGCTGCAGGTTGTGCGCGCCATCCAGATCGAGCGAAGGCTTTCCAAGCAGCAGATTCTCGATCTGTACCTCACCCACGCGCCGTATGGCGGCAATCTCGAAGGGGTGCGGGCTGCGAGCCTCGCCTATTTCGGCAAGGAGCCGAGGCGCCTGACCGTGGCACAGGCTGCCCTTCTGGTAGCCCTTCCGCAACTGCCCGAACGGCGCCGCCCCGACCGCAATCTCACGTCGGCGGAAGCGGCCCGCAAGCGCGTACTGGAGCGGGTCGCGGTTGTCGACGTCGTGGGAGACGGCGAGGCGGAACGCGCCGAGGCGGTGCCGGTCCAGGAAAGGCGCATGCAGCTTCCCGCGCTCGCCGCCCATGTTGCGGAAGCCGCGTTGCGCAAGGAGCCAGCTGTCTCGCAGCATCGCACGACCCTGAAGAAGCAGGTACAGGACGGGCTCGAATCTGTTGCGCGCGCTGCGGCCCTCAGGCTTGGACCGAAGCTCTCCCTTGCGATGGTCATGGCGGATGCGCAGACCGGCGAGATTGTCGGGGAAGTCGGTTCAGCCGACTATTTCGACGCCAGCCGGTCGGGCTGGATCGATATGACGCGCGTCAACCGCTCACCGGGCTCCACGCTTAAGCCATTCATTTACGGCCTTGCCTTCGAAGAGGGGCTGGTCAGCCAGGAAACGATCATCGAGGATCGCCCTGCCGATTTCTTCGGTTACCGGCCGCGCAACTTCGACATGAGCTATCAGGGCGATGTCACGGTGCGAGAGGCCCTGCAGCTGTCGCTCAACGTTCCTGCCGTCAAGCTGCTCGACGCCGTCAACCCGGCGAAGCTTCTGATCCGTTTCCGGCGCGCGGACGTGCACCCCGTTCTGCCACCGAACGAGACGCCCGGCTTGGCCATCGGCCTTGGCGGCCTCGGCATCACGCTCAAGGATCTGGTGCAGCTCTATACGGCGCTGGCCAATCGCGGCCACGCGGTCAGGATCGGTGACGGAATCAACAGTCAGCCCGGCAAGATCGATGGCGAAGCGCTGCTCGATGCCGTCGCAGTCTGGAACGTTGCCGATATCCTGTCGGGCGTCGTTGCGCCGGCGGGAGCCCCGCAGCGCGGCATCGCCTACAAGACGGGCACGAGCTACGGCTACCGCGACGCCTGGTCCGTCGGATATGACGGGCGCTATGTTCTCGGCGTCTGGGTCGGTCGTCCCGACAACGGAGCTGCACCGGGTTTGACCGGTTACGGCACGGCCGCCCCCATTCTGTTCGAAGGATTCGCGAAGTCGGGTATTGCGACGACACCCCTTCCCCGTCCTCCATCGGGCGCAATGCGGATCGCCCAGGCACAACTGCCGATCAGCCAACGCCGGTTCGCGATCAATCCAAGCGGGCTTCTCGCGACGTCCGGCCGTGAGGCAGCACCTCAGATCGTCTATCCGCCCGAGGGCGCACACGTTGACCTCGGTGCCAAGAGGGGCGATCTGTCGCCGCTGATGCTGAAGCTGCAAGGCGGGCGGGCGCCGTTTCGCTGGCTTGCCAACGGCAAGCCGCTACCGGATCTCTCTCGCCGCCGAACCAATCAATGGGTGCCGGACGGAGGCGGCTACTCCAAGCTCACCGTCATCGATGCCATGGGCCGGGCCGCGAGCGTCGGCGTTTTCGTCGACTGATAGCAATAGAAAAATCGGAGCAAGACGTTGACCTTCAGCCAGACCCTCTTCACACGCGCGAAATTCCCTGATGGAAAGCTCCGGAACGTCACGATGTCCGGTGGACGCATCACCGCGATCAGCACTGGCGGAAACGATGCAGGGGATGGGCAGGAGATCATAGACCTCGCCGGCGCGCTGCTGCTGCCTGGCTTCGTAGAAGGTCACATCCACCTCGATACGAGTTTTTACGGCGGCAAATGGATTTCGCACAAGCCTTGCACCAACGGTTTCGACGTGCACGAGCGGGTCGCGTTTCAGCGCCAGAACATGGCGATCGCCGAGCCGATGGACGTCCGCGCGCGCAAGCAGCTGGAGCTTTGCATCGCACATGGGGCCACGATCATGCGCAGCCATGTGATGGTCGATGCCTCGGTCGGGCTGACGTCGCTCGAGACTATCCTCAAGGTCCGCGAGGAATATCGCAATCTGATCGATATTCAGCTCGTTGCCTTCCCGCAAAGCGGTATCCTGAAAAGCCCAGGCACGGCTGACCTGATGGACGCAGCGATCGGTCTCGGTGCCGATCTCGTCGGCGGCCTCGATCCGGCAAGCTTCGACCGCGACGTGGAGGGTCACTTGAACGTTGTCTTCGGTATCGCTGAGCGGCGCGGCGTGGGGGTCGACATTCATCTGCACGACGCGGGTACGCTCGGGGTCTTCACCATCGAGCAGATATGCGACCGGGCGTCGGCGCTCGGCATGCAGGGGCGCGTCGCCGTCAGTCATGCCTACGGGCTTGGTGACGTGTCAGCCGATATGGCGAAACGGACAGCGGAGAAACTTGCGGGCTCGGGCGTATCCATCATGACCAATGCACCCGGTGCACACAGTTTTCCACCGGTCGTGCTCCTCCGATCGGCTGGGGTTACGGTGTTCTCCGGCAGCGACAATATCCGCGATTCCTGGTGGCCGTATGGCGATGGCGACATGTTGAGCCGGGCGATGATGATCGGCTATCGTTCCGGATTCTATACGGATGAAGAACTGGAGGCCGCGTTCGACGTCGTGACAGCCGCAGGGGCCAAGGCACTGGGGATTGAGGGCTACGGCCTTGTCGAAGGCGCAAAAGCCGATTTCGTCGTGCTCGAGGCCGAACACATTCCGCACGCGGTAGTCGAGCTTCCAAAGCAGCGTTCCGTCTATAAGGGCGGCAAACTCGTGGCGAGAGACGGAAATCTCATCTGAGGGCTTTGACGTCTACAAGGGCAGCCTACGGCGACGTCTCGCCTGCCCGGCGGTACCCGCGACCAACAATTCCGCCAGAGGATCATTTTCTTCTTGACCTTCCAGTCGCTGGAAGGTTCATAAGCCTATCCACCGCCCCCGTGGGCGAAGGAGAATCTTATGGATCACACCCACTGCCATCACGATCACCAAGATCATCACCGTGACGAGGCTGATGAAGGTCTGGTGCGCGATCCGGTCTGTGGCATGACCGTCGATCCGACTGGGGGCAAGCCCTCGCTCGACCATGGGGGCCGGAACTATCGGTTCTGCTCCGACGGGTGCCGGAATAAGTTCGAGGCGGCACCCGAGGAATACCTGACGGGGATAGACCCGGTCTGCGGCATGAACGTTGATCGCGCCACTGCAGAGCATTTCCTGAAATTCAAGGGCGAAAAGTTCTATTTCTGCTCGGCCGGATGCAAGACGAAGTTCGAAACGGATCCTGCGGTCTATCGCGACGGAAGCAGGCCGGTTGCAAAGGCAATGCCTGAGGGCACTCTCTACACCTGCCCGATGCATCCGGACGTGGTCAGCGATCGCCCGGGCGATTGCCCGAAGTGCGGCATGGCGCTGGAACCGATGGGCATTCCGCCTGCGGACGAAGGCCCGAACCCCGAACTTGTCGACTTCACGCACCGGCTGTGGGTCAGCGCTGCGTTGTCGATCCCGCTGCTGTTCATCAGCATGGCACCGATGGTCGGATTGCCGTTGCGCGACCTGATCGGTGAACGGCTGTCGTCCTTTATTGAGCTGCTTCTTGCCACGCCCGTGGTCGTCTGGGCCGCCCTTCCCTTCTTCCGCCGCGCATGGGCATCGCTCGTCAACCGCAGCCCGAACATGTGGTCATTGATCGGCCTCGGCGTCGGCACCGCATACCTCTATAGTGTGGTGGCGACACTCGCTCCGGGCCTCTTTCCGCATACGTTCCGCGGTCATGGCGACGCCGTTCCGGTCTATTTCGAGGCGGCTGCGGTCATCGTCGCGCTCGTCTTCGTCGGCCAGGTGCTCGAGCTGAAAGCACGCGAGAAGACAGGCTCCGCCATCCGCGCCCTTCTCGACCTTGCGCCAAAGACGGCGAGACGGCTTGGGGCGGACGGCGCGGAAACCGACGTTCCGGTCGATGACATTGCAGTCGGAGACCGCCTTCGCGTGCGCCCCGGTGAACGTATCCCCGTCGACGGATCGATCATCGAAGGGGAATCCACTGTCGATGAATCCATGATTACCGGCGAGGCGATGCCAGTCGAAAAGGAAACGGGCGACGGTGTCACCGGAGGGACCATCAACAAGAACGGCATGCTTATCATGACTGCCGAAAAGGTTGGCGTAGAAACGACTTTGTCGCGCATCGTCGACATGGTCGCCAAGGCCCAACGTTCGCGGGCGCCCATACAAGGTGCGGTGGATCGCGTTTCGGCGGTCTTCGTTCCCGCCGTCGTGGCCGCCGCCCTGCTCGCGTTCGTCGTCTGGGCTTTTGTCGGCCCTGAGCCACGCATGGCGCATGCGCTTCTTGCCGCCGTCGCCGTCCTGATCATCGCCTGCCCATGCGCGCTGGGCCTTGCAACGCCGATGTCGATCATGATCGCCACGGGCCGCGGCGCTCATGAGGGCGTGTTGATCAAGGATGCCGAGGCGCTTGAGCGTTTCGCCAAGGTCGACACCCTGATCGTCGACAAGACGGGCACACTCACAGAAGGTAAGCCGAGGCTGACCGATGTCGTGACGCTCGGCCGGCTGGACGAAGAGCAGCTCCTGAGGCTGGCCGCCAGCCTCGAGCGCGGATCCGAGCACCCGCTTGCCGAAGCCATCCTTTCGGGCGCCAGGGAACGCGGCGTCGCGCTGACCGACGTCAGCGCGTTCGAGGCCAGAACCGGCAAGGGTGTCTTTGGCAGGGTCGCAGATGCAACGATCGCACTCGGAAATGCCGCGATGATGGAGGATCTCGGCATCGACGTCGCACCGCTTTCCGCCCGGCTTCAGTCGCTGCGGGATGAGGGCAAGACCGTGATGTTCGTTGCGGCGGACGCCGAACTTGCCGGCTTCGTGGCAGTTGCCGACCGGATCAAGCCGACGACGGCCGCTGCCATCAAGGCGCTCCACGATCGCGGCTTGAGGATCATCATGGCGACGGGCGACAACGAGCGGACTGCGCGTGCCGTTGCAAGGAGCCTCGGGATCGATGACGTTCGTGCCGATATCCTGCCCGAAGGTAAGAAGGCGCTGATCGATGGACTTCGTTCCACGGGCGCGGTAATCGCCATGGCAGGCGACGGCGTCAACGATGCGCCGGCGCTTGCTGCTGCCGATGTCGGGATCGCCATGGGCACGGGCGCTGACGTTGCGATGGAAAGCGCGGGGATCACCCTGGTGAAAGGCGACCTCAACGGCATTGTGCGGGCGCGGGGGCTTGCGGAAGCAACGATGCGCAACATTCGCCAGAACCTCGGCTTCGCGTTCGGCTACAATGCGCTCGGCGTACCGCTTGCCGCAGGCGTGCTCTATCCGGTCTTCGGGCTGCTGCTGTCGCCGATGATCGCGGCCGCCGCTATGAGCCTGTCATCCGTATCGGTCATCAGCAATGCACTGAGACTTAGGTTCGCCAGGCTATAGGAGACGATGATGAATATCGGTGAAGCATCGGAACGCTCCGGCCTGCCGTCGAAAACCATCCGCTATTATGAGGACATCGGCCTGATCCGTCCCGACCGGGGCGGAAACGGCTATCGCGACTACGCGATGACGGACGTTCACAAGCTACGATTTCTCCAGAGGTCCCGCGGCCTTGGTTTTTCGGTCGAGGAGTGTCGGCAGTTGCTGGCGCTGTACGAAGACAAGAGCCGCGCAAGCGCCGACGTCAAGGAAATCACGCAGACCAAGCTCTCGGAAATTGACCGCAAGATCCGCGAGTTGACGGAATTGCGCCGAACCCTTGAGCATCTCGTTCACGCCTGCCATGGCAACGAACGCCCGGATTGCCCGATCCTGGGCGAGCTGTCGGGTGAACGTGACGCCTAGCACGCTTGCCGCAAGCGGGGGATCCATGATTCCGGACGCCCGGCAGGTGAATTTGCGAGGCGAACCATGCTCGCGTCCCGACATGCGCGAAAGTGCGATTTTTTCAGTTTCCCGGGAATAAAACCGCGCGCAGGTTCGTATACTCATTCATGGAACGGAAAGAACGCCCATTCGATGTCATTGGCCAGCTCGCAGCGCTTCGGCGCTACGCCCGCTCGCTTGTGCGCAATTCGGATGACGCCGAGGATCTGGTCCATGATGCCCTGGTTCGGGCATTCGAAAAGAAACAGAGCTTCCGTCATGGACGCAACCTGCGCACATGGCTCCTCTCCATTTTACACAACGCTCACATTGACCGCGTCCGGCAGAGCCGATCGCTGACGCGGCGGCACGATGAAGCGGCAGCCGAGGCCGATCAGTCTCTTCCGGCCGGCCAGGAGCATGCCGTGCGATTGCAGCAGGTGCGCGGCGCCTTCTTCCGCCTTCCGGAAGAGCAGCGCGAGGCGCTTCATCTCGTGGCGATCGAGGATCTCTCCTATCAGGAGGCCGCCGCTGCGCTCGGTATTCCGCTCGGCACATTGATGTCGCGGATTTCGCGTGCACGTGCGCAGTTGCGCGAGTTCGAAGAAAAGACACCACGTAGCTCGCATTTGAGATTGATCGAAGGGGGCGGCAATGAACACAGTTGATCCGATCATCGACGCCGATCTCGACGCCTATGTGGACGGCGAACTCGACGTTGCGCGCCGCATCCAGGTCGAATCCTACCTGTCGGAGAACCCGGCGACCGCGGCCAAGGTGATGGCTGATCTCAGCATCCGGGGCGAGCTGCGCCTGGCGTTGGCGAACGATAGCACGTTTGGCCGTGCGGAGACGCGCGACGCCGCGCGGCGTCTTGAGCGCGGTCTCGCTTACGGTCGCATATTTCAGACGGTCCAGCGGATCGCCGCCGTTGGAGTTCTCGTTGCGGCTGGATGGGTGGCGCATACGTCGTTCGGCGCATTTACCGCAACGGAGGTCGCGGCCTCCGTCCCTGCCCCGGCCTATGTAGAGGATGCTGTTCGGGCGTATCATACCGCAATCCTGCGGCAATCCGTGCCGTCACAGGTCGTTGCAAGCTACAAGGCGGAGGATATCCGCGCTGCAACGGCCATCGTGATGCCGCAGATTCCGAAGGACTGGACGATCTCCGATGTACAGATTTTCCCCTCGGAGTTCGGCCCTAGCGTCGAAATGGCAATCCGCACCGAAGACTCGAAACAGATTTCTCTGTTTGCCGTCCGGCCGGGCGCGTTTTCCGTTCAGTCGGTAAAGCATATCGCTTTGGACAATGCCGAGGCTGCCTATTGGCAGATCGGCGATGTGGCCTACGCGCTTGTGACCGCCGACCGCACCATCCCCCTGGACCGAGCAGCCGACCAGCTCGCCCGTACCCTTTACTAGTTCAATCGAGGAGATCTGTATGAACCCGATCAATCAGCGCTACGGCTCTGCCGTTGGCTCGCAGGCACTCTTTGACGAGGGTCTTCGCCAGCACATGCTGCGCGTCTACAACTACATGGGCATAGGCCTTGTCATAACAGGTATTGTCGCATTCGTCGTCGGCAGCACGCCGGCCCTCTACGTGCCGATCTTCCAGTCCCCGCTGAAGTGGGTGGTCATGCTGGCGCCGCTCGCCTTCGTCTTTTTCTTCTCGTTCAAGATTCAGACGATGTCGGCAAGTGCGGCTCAGACGATGTTCTGGGCGTTCTGCGCCGTCATGGGACTGTCCCTCGCTTCTGTCTTCCTGGTTTTCACCGGCACGAGCATTGCGCGCACGTTTTTCATCGCCGCAACGATGTTCGGCACGACGAGCCTTTACGGCTATGTGACGAAGCGCGATCTTTCGCGCATGGGCTCATTCCTGATGATGGGCCTCATCGGTGTCGTGATCGCCAGCGTGGTCAACATCTTCCTCGGCTCAAGTGCACTGCAGTTTGCGATTTCCGTCATCGGCATTCTCGTCTTCGTCGGTTTGACTGCCTACGACACGCAGAACATCAAGGAACAGTACGGGGAAAATTACGACCAGGAATCGAACCAGAAGCTTGCCGTCTTCGGCGCGCTGTCGCTCTACCTGAACTTCGTCAACATCTTCCAGCTGCTGCTCAACTTCACGGGCGAGCGGGAATAGGAACAAGCGCTTCTGGGGGCAATGGAAGCGCTCGAGCGCCCGGTCCGCACTCTGTGACAGGATGCGTGGATCGGGTGTTCACCAAAGGGAAGTGGCCGGGTCATGCCCGGCCACTTTTCTTTTTGTCTGCAGTTCAGATGATGCCCCAGGCGCGGTAGCGTCCTCGCCCGGTGATTTCGCGGATACCGATATCGTTGAGCAAATTGAGAGCACCCCGGCTGCTGACCCGCAGTTCGCGGGCCACCATGGTCGAGGAGACCATCGGACGCGACAGCACGAAGCTCGCGAGTTCCGGCAGGCTGCTGTTGGAACGCCGATCCTTGAAACGCATCTCCATCTGTGTCTGGGCAAGGAGAAGGCGGTCCATCTCCCTCAGACCAAGGCCGGCGCTCTCCGCCATGGCTTCAAGAAAAGACTGCAGGCGCACAGATCGGTCTCGGGATCGCCGCCGTTCGTGACGAATGGTCTTCAGACCCGCGTAGAACGAAAACAGGTGTGACGTGACCTTGCCGCGCGCCCGCAGGTAGCTTGCAACAAGCAGGCCGCCAAGCCAGTGCTGGCGTCGCAACGGCTCGATTTTCTCCCATGCTTCGAAGAGCAGTGCCGCTCCAACCGTCGGCGGCAGTTCGTCTGCGACGACGATAAGGTTTCGCCATTCGCGCAGCCGCTCTTTTTCGTCCCACTCCTCGTCGTCAAAGAGGCCGAGAGGATCGTCAGTACGGGCTTCCATCACCGGCCGTGTCACAGCGCCCGCTGCTGGCCTGCCCAAATGGCTGTCCAGCAAGCGCTGGGAGCGCTCCAGCACGGCGTCAATCTCTGCCAGTTCGGCAGACAGGGGCTCGTCCAACCCCTCGCCGTCTTCCTCGACAACCGGCGCGGCACTCTTGCTTTCGGGAGCCCGCTCCTCCTCGCCTCCGATTCCGGCGAGGACCGCGAGGCCTGCACTGCTGAGCGCCCAGGCCGGCGCACTCATCCATATTCGTCTCCGCGCGCGCAGGATCCCGTGTGCGATGGTCAGCTCATGGCTCGGCGCCCGCGCATCCATATGCGCATCGTGGAGAACGAGGTCTTCGAGGTGCACAAGCTCGCCTGCGACCCACATGGCGCCAACGGCATCGAAGAAATGACCGCGTTCGGCGAAACCCTCACCGACCGAGGAGCGTTGCGCTCTCTCATCCAGCCTCGCCAGCCCGTCCTCGGCGTGAACAAGGCCAGGCAATAAATTCTTCAGCAGGGAGGGGTCAATGTCATATGCCATCGTTAAGTCTATTTGTCTGCTCGATAGGCTTCGTAGAGCGCGTCGAGCCTCTCGGAGAGATATTCACCGAACTCCGGCGCATCCTCCAACTTCAATGCGAGCGTAAATGCATTTCGCAGCTTCCTGACGCGGCCCTTGATCCTGCCATCCAGTGAGGGGGTCCAATCATATTCAACGGCATCAGGCTTTTCCGGCTTCCTGGCAAGTTCGGCGACCACCAGTTCGAAGCGGCGATCGCTTTCAAGGCCTCCGAAAGCCTTCGAGCGGATCAGCGTCTGAACCCTGGCCGTTGCTGCCGCACTCCAGCCCTGCGAAAGCGCCAGCCACTTGCGCCGTCCCGTGCCCGGGGCTGCGCCGATAGCCCCGATGACCTCGATCGGCACTGTTTTTGCAACGGAGATCAACTTGGAAAGTTCTGTCTTGTCGGTCGACAATGCCTTCATGATCACCGGCCGATCGAACCCTCTGCATTCAAGATTGAAGGCGAAAACAGCCCGTTCGATATAGGAAAGGTCTCGCCTTGCAGAGTTCTCGATCCCCTGAGCGATCACGACATCCGTGTCGTCGAGCTTGCGGACGACTGCCTGCACCTTGCCGCCCAGCAGCCGGATTGCCTGCAGGCGACGATGGCCATAAGCAACCTGATAGCGAGTTACGTCCTTCGGATGCGGGCGGACCAGAATGGGCACTTCCTGCCCGTTCTCGGCGATCGACCGCACCAGTTCGTCATCCGTATCGACCGGCAGGTCGCCAAGCCGATCGCGGATGAAGGAGACGTCGATCAAAGATGGGTCCAGCTCGACAATGCGCTCACCCGAGAGGAGCGCCTCCTGCATTGCCTTGCTGTCTTCCTCCATGCGGCCAAGCGTCAGTGCCATCGAGCGCACGGGCCCTGCCGGTCCTCGTACAGGGGACTGATCCTCCAGGTTGGCCGCGGCCAACTCCTGCGCAGTGTCGTCAAAAAGTCCCTTCAGCCGATCGCGTCTGCTCATTTCCGACCCCACGCCTTATGGATTTCCGCAAGCACTTCACTGTTTGCCGCATTGACCGATTCCAGCGCCCGGTCGTAGGTCGACCGACGCACCTGACCTCGTTCGATTTCATAGAGAGATTGTTTGGTCAGCCCCGCATCCGCAATCGCCGTTGATTTGAGGATAGTCGCCGTCAGCACGTCATCGGCGAAAAGGCTTCGCAGCAACGCAACGATCTGGGACTGGGGCGCATCGAAGGGCTCATGGCGGGTCACCACATATTTTATGAAGTCGTGCTGCAGGTCGCCGCCGGCCTTGCGCACCACGGAAAGAAGGTCAGACGTCATCAGCAGGAACTGCGACATGGAGGCGACATCAACCATCTGTGGATGGATCGTGATCAGAAGCGAGGTTGCCGCGCATACCGCGCCCAGGGTGAGATAGCCCAGCTGTGGCGGGCAATCGATGACGACGACGTCGTAGTCGGCTTCCACTTCGGAGATTGCCACACCGAGGCGGCGAAAGAACACCTCCCCCGTTCGATGGCGGTCGCTGAGCGCGCGAGGCGTCTCATGTTCGAACTCCATAAGTTCAAGATTGCCGGGGACGAGGTCCAACCCGTCAAAATAGGTCTTGCGCACGATGTCCTTCAGCGACCGGCGGCTCTCGTCGTAGCGGATCGCGCCATAAAGAGTATCGCCGTCGCCGAGATCGAATTCCGGCTGAACACCAAGCATGGATGACAGGGACGCCTGCGGATCGAGATCGATCGCCAGGACGCGATATCCGCTGAGCGCCAGGTATTGCGCAAGATAGAGCGAGGTCGTCGTCTTCGCCGAGCCGCCCTTGAAGTTGGTCACAGCCACAGTCTGGAGTTTCTCGCCTGGCCGGCGACGCGGAAGATAGGACAGCGCATCCTTCGGCTTTATCGTCGCCATATGCAGGCGAAGCGCGTTGATCTGCCCGAGCGTGTATGATCGCCGCCCACTTGCCGTCACATCTGGCTGCGGCCCTTTTCCGTCAAGGGAGAGCTGCCGCAGGTAGCCGTCCGATACGCCGATCATCTGTGCCGCTTCGCCCGAGGTGAAGGTCCGCAGCGTCTTTTGCGACAGCGGCGGAAACAGCTTTTCGCGCAGAAGCTTCAACTGCCGCGAAAGTTGGTGGGCATGTCGCTCGATTCGGATATCCGTCGTCGATACGCTAATGTTGTCCAAAACAACCGATCTCCAGAAATGCGCTTTTTGGTCGATTCTTCGCTGAAAAGCGTATCGAGGATGGCACGATTCGCGATTCGCGGCAATGACAGCGCCGGCCGGCCTCGCCCAAGTTGGCCGCGGCCAACTTGGGCGAGAGACCTTGCGGAGACCGGCTGACTGCTGCAAAACGAGCTCAACCGACCAGAGGAGCAGTCGTGCGCCACATCCATATCATCGGCATCGGAACTGGAAATCCGGAGCACGTCACCGTCCAGGCTATCAACAGCATGAATGCCGCCGATGTAATCTTCGTGCCGACGAAGGGGAAGGACAAGGAAGGTCTTGCTTCGGTCCGTCGCGATATCTGCGGGCGCTACCTGACCAACCCGCGCACGGCGATTGCCGAATTTGCCGTTCCAACGCGCGCGACGGCCGAACGGTCATATGTCGAAAGCGTCGACGAATGGCATGCCGCGCTCGCGCAGACCTACGTGCGTTTGATCAACGGGCTTCCCGGGGACGGTACCGGGGCAGTTCTCGTCTGGGGGGATCCAAGCCTCTATGACAGCACGCTCCGCATAATCGAGCGCGCCAGGCGGATCGGTGCCGAGAAGTTCGAGTACACGGTCGTCCCAGGCATCACCAGCATTCAGGCGCTCGCCGCCAGTCATCGCATTCCTGTCAATCTCGTCGGGAAACCGCTGGAGATCACGACGGGCCGTCGACTCGTTGAAAACGGCAATCGTGCGGACAGCACGATCGTGATGCTGGACGGTGAGCAGGCGTTTTCGAAGATCGAGGATCCCGATGCTGAAATCTTCTGGGGAGCCTATCTCGGAACGAAGGACGAAATCGTGACCTCTGGAAGGTTGGGCGATGTCGCTGCGGATATTGTCAGGATGCGAGCGGAAGCCAGGGCCCGTCATGGCTGGATCATGGACATCTACCTGCTGCGCAAAGGACGCGACTTCGACGATCTTTGATTGCCGGATCATTTTGCTCTCAATGTTTCGATCATATAAGGAGATCGTCGAAGGAATTGGCGGACATGGCGCACGGCGAACTGACAGCAGAGCAAGCAATCGACGCACAGAGTTTGCCGTCGGCGCGGCGCGGCGCCTGCCCCACATTGGACAGGCCCATGCAGACCGGCGACGGACTGCTCGCGCGCCTCCGACCGGCGGGCGGCACCTTCACGCTTCATCAGCTCAGGCAGCTCACCCAGGCCGCGCAGCAATACGGAAACGGCATCCTGGAGCTCAGCGCCCGTGGCAGTGTCCAGATCCGTGGACTGGCCGCCGACACGGTCGATCCGATGGCATCCGAAATCGATGCGGCCGGCATTTCTGTTCCGGCAGGGCCCGTGATCGAGCTGCCGCCACTGCATGGGATTTTCGCCGATGAGGTCGTGGACACGGTCGCGATGGAACAGCTCATCCGGATACAACTGGCAGAGCTTCTGCGATCGGCCGCGCTTGCGCCGAAACTGTCGATTATTGTCGATGGCGGCGGCGTTTTTGGTCTTGCCGCGATCAGCGCCGATATCCGTCTTGTGGCTCTCGCGCCAGGGATATGGGTGGTCGCAATCGCCGGAGACGGGCGCAGCGCCCGCCCGATCGCGCAGGGCACAGCAGATCAAGCCGTACATGCGGTCGGCGACGTTCTGCGGTTGCTCATATCGATGGGGCGGTACAAGCGCTGTCGCGATATCGCAAGCGTTTGGCGGCCCTCCACACCTCGCATGGACGCCTTGCCAACGGCCTGCCCGCCGGGCGGACAAGCCGCCCCAGTCGGGGTTCACGCCGCCCCTGACGGCACCATTACCGTCGGACTGAAACCGCGATTTGGGCAGATGCGCGCAAGGGAGATCGCAGGCTTTCTGAACGCGATCGAAAGCCTCGGCGTTCGGGACATACGGCCTGCTCCGGGGCGCTGCTTGTTCATCACCGGGCTGACGCCGCTCGATGCCACATCGGTGCAAAAGTTGGCTCCGCAGCATGGATTGTCAGCCGACCTTTACGAGCCCTCCGATCACATTGCCGCCTGCTCCGGGGCAGGGGCTTGCGCATCCGGTCACTACGCCACCAAGACCCTGGCGGAAACGATCGTAGCCGGCTCACCCGCGCTGCTGGACGGGACCTTGACCGTCCATCTGTCGGGTTGTTCAAAGGGTTGCGCGCATTCGCGACAGGCGCTTACCATCGTTGGCACAGCCGATGGTTACGATCTCATTTTCGATGGGCGGGCCTCGGATGCGCCTGATGCACAGATTACTGGCGGCGACATCGAATCCGCTATAGAGAAGCTCGCTTGCCTCATCAAGGACGAGGGAAACGCTGGCGAATCGGCTGCCGCCTGCCTTAGACGGCTCGGCAAATGCCACGCCACAAGAGCGCTGCGACAGGGATAGGAATGCCAGAATACGATTACATTCACAGCGGTGACGCCATTTACGAACGCTCCTTTGCGATCATCCGCAGCGAGGCCGACCTGTCTCGGTTCACTGTCGAGGAGGCCGAGGTCGCGGTGCGCATGATCCATGCATGTGGTCTTGTCGAGGCGGCAGAGCATTTCGAATTTTCTCCGCACGTCGTCGGTGCCGCACGCTCCGCTTTGCAACACGGTGCGCCAATCTTCTGCGACGCGGAAATGGTTGCTCACGGGATCACCCGGACAAGATTGCCGGCGAAGAACGAGGTGCTGTGCACTCTCCATGATCTTCGTACGCCAAACCTGGCCAAGCAGACCGGCAACACCCGCTCTGCGGCCGCGATTCATCTCTGGTTGGATCGATTGGCCGGCAGCGTCATTGCGATCGGCAACGCGCCGACGGCTCTGTTCCATCTGTTGGAACTTCTTCGCGACGGTGCGCCCAAACCGGCCGCGATCATCGGGATGCCGGTCGGCTTCGTCGGCGCGGCTGAATCCAAGGACGCGCTGGCGGAAAACTCCTATGGCGTGCCGTTTGCGATCGTGCGCGGCCGCCTCGGCGGCAGCGCGATGACGGCAGCGGCCGTGAACGCCATTGCAAGGCCGGGCCTATGACCAGCAGCGGCCGTCTTATCGGGGTCGGGACGGGGCCAGGTGACCCTGAACTCCTCACCGTCAAAGCCGTCAAGGCAATCGCATCCGCCGATGTTGTCGCCTATTTCGCCAAGCGGGGCAGGGGCGGCAACGGCAAGGCTATCGTCGAGCACCTGCTGACCGGCGACACCACGCTACTGCCACTTTATTATCCCGTTACGACGGAGATCGAAAAGACCGAAGACGAATACCGAAGCCAGATCACCGCATTTTACGACCAGTCGTCAGATGCGGTGGCGACTTACCTGGAGACCGGCCGAACAGTCGTCGTGCTCAGCGAAGGCGACCCGCTGTTTTACGGCTCCTACATGCACCTGCATGTCCGGCTGGCCCATCGCTACCCGACCGAGGTCATTCCTGGCATAACCGCCATGTCGGGATGCTGGTCGGTCGCGGGCATACCGATCGTTCAAGGCGACGACGTCTTGTCGGTGCTTCCCGGCACGATGGCAGAGGCCGAGTTGCAACGTCGGCTGTCCGACACCCAGGCCGCCGTCATCATGAAGGTCGGGCGCAATCTGCCGAAAATTCGCCGCGCGCTGGAGGCATCCGGGCGCCTTTGCGAGGCGGTCTATGTGGAACGTGGTACGATGGCCAATGCTACCATGGTGAAGCTTGCCGACAGGCCGGATGTCGAGGCGCCCTATTTCTCGCTTGTGCTCGTCCCGGGTTGGGAGAGCAGTCGATGACCGGTACGCTGTTCGTGATTGGAACGGGTCCGGGCAATCCGGACCAGATGACGCCGGAAGCACTGAGCGCAGTCTCCCAGGCCACGGAATTCTTTGGGTATGGGCCGTATCTAAACCGGCTGACATTGAGAGATGATCAGCGGCGGCAGGCATCCGAGAACAGAGAGGAGCTCGACCGCGCCGGCGCCGCGTTGCGGGCGGCGGCCTCAGGAGCGATCGTCTGTGTCGTTTCTGGTGGAGATCCCGGTGTTTTCGCCATGGCTGCAGCCGTTTGCGAGGCGATAGACAGCGGACCCGTCGAGTGGCGTGACATTGACCTGGTTGTCCTGCCTGGCATCACGGCGATGCTCGCGGTGGCAGCCCGTACCGGGGCGCCGCTTGGCCACGATTTTTGTGCAATATCACTGTCAGACAATCTGAAGCCCTGGAATATAATAGAAAAGCGTCTTGAAGGCGCGGCGAGCGCCGGATTTGTGATCGCTCTCTATAATCCGATCAGCAAGGCCCGACCGTGGCAGCTGGGCAAGGCGTTCGAGGTACTGCGCGCCCATCTTCCACATGCCACGCCCGTTATTTTCGGACGCGCTGCCGGACGTCCGGACGAGCGGATCACGGTCCAGCCTCTTGCGCAGGCCGATGCCGCGATTGCGGATATGGCCACCTGCGTGATCATCGGTTCGGCGGAAACGCGGGTCGTCGTCCGTGGCGAAAAGGGCGATCTTGTCTATACGCCGCGTTTCATGTCGGGAGGAAACAGGTGATCTATCTCCGCTACCGCCGCCTCGGCAGTCGTGACCGTCCGCATCGAGGGAGCTGGTGCCCGCGCTATCATCAGCACCTCGATGCCGCCGTGCCGCGCCGCCGCGATCTTGGCGTAGGTCGCGGAGCCGCCGCTATTCTTCGCAATGACGGCGTCGATGCGATGGGTTGCAAGCAATCGGGTCTCGCTTTCAATGTCGAAGGGGCCGCGGTCGAGGATAAAGCACACGTCAGGCAAGACGATCGGCGGCTCGACGGGGTCGATGCTGCGAGCGAGATAGAAGTGCTGCGGGGCAGCCTGCGCGTGGTAAGCCTCCTGCCGCCCGATTGCCAGGAACACCCGACGCGGGGCGGAGCCGAGCGCCGAGATCGCTTCGGGAACGTTGGCGACATGCGTCCAGTTGTCTCCGGGTTCCACAGTCCACGCAGCGCGACGAAGGGCAAAGGCGGGGATGCCAACCGTCGCGACTGCCTTGCTTGCATTTTGGGAAATTCTGGCGGCGAAGGGATGCGTGGCATCGATCAACAGATTGAATCCGCCATCGCGCAGGAACGCCGCAAGGCCCTCCGCTCCGCCAAAACCACCAATTCTCGTCGGAACAGGCTGAACGGACGGTTTGGCCGTGCGTCCAGCCAGCGATATCACGACGTCGTATCGTTCGTGGCCGGTCAGCACCTGCGCCGTGGCGGTTGCCTCGGTGGTGCCGCCGAGCATCAGAATGCGGATCTTGCCCATGCCTGATATCTCTTGCGCCTCCGAAAAACCCTGGCTGACTATTATCGGCATCGGCGAGAATGGTCCAGACGGGCTCGGCGAGGAGGCAAAGCGACTGATCGCCGCCGCGCCTGTCGTGTTTGGCGGTGCCCGGCATCACGCGCTGGTGGCCGATCTCATCGCCGGCGAATGCCGGGCCTGGGACAGTCCCTTTGAACATTCGATCGAGGCGATCATGTCTCGCCGGGGTTCGCCCGTCGTCGTGCTCGCCTCGGGCGACCCGTTCCTTTATGGCGTCGGAGCCACATTGTCCCGACGAGTGGACCCCTCCGAGATGCGGACCATTCCGGCGCCGTCCTCGTTCAGTCTTGCCGCCTCGCGGCTAGGCTGGCCGCTGCAGGAGACGACATGCCTATCGCTTCACGGTCGACCGCTCGATCTCGTTCGTCCGCATCTCCATCACGGTCGGCGCATCGTCGCCCTGACGTCGGATGCCGATACGCCAGGTCAACTTGCAGCACTGTTGAGCGCGACGGGCTTCGGCCAGTCGCAGCTGTCGGTCCTTGAGGCGCTCGGTGGCGAGGGCGAACGGTTGAGACACTGCCGAGCCGACGGCTTCCGGCTGACGGACGTCGATCCGCTGAACCTATGCGCAATCACGGTCATTGCCGGGGAGGGAGCGAGAACGCTGCCTTTCACCACCGGCCTTGACGATGCTCTGTTTGAGCACGACGGCCAGATCACCAAGCAGGACATCCGCGCGATAACGCTCTCGGCGCTCGCACCCCGCCATGGAGAACTCCTCTGGGACATTGGCGCGGGATCCGGCTCCATCGGCATTGAATGGATGCTCTGCGATCCTTCCATGCGCGCAATCGCAATCGAGCAATCGGCCGACAGGGCGCTGCGCATTGCGCGCAACGCGATGGCTTTCGGCGTGCCGGGGCTGGCGGTTGTCGAAGGAATCGCGCCCAATGTGCTCGGTGCTCTCCCAGAGCCCGACGCCATCTTCATCGGTGGTGGCGGCAGCGAAGGCGGTGTGCTCAGCGCCTTAATCTCGGGCCTGAAAAGGGGAGGGCGACTTGTCGCAAACGCCGTGACCCTGGAGATGGAGGCAAAGTTGATCGCCGTTTATGATGAACTCGGAGGGTCGCTGAGGCGAATCGAGATTGGTCAGGCCACACCCATCGGCGGCATGACCGGGTGGCGGCCCGCGATGCCCGTGACCCAATGGCGCTGGACCAAGAACTGAAGGTGAAGACATGACTGTGCATTTCATAGGAGCCGGCCCGGGGGCTGCAGACCTCATTACCGTGCGTGGCCGCGCTCTCATCGAGCGCTGTCCGGTCTGCCTCTATGCCGGCTCGATCGTGTCGCCGGAACTGCTGAGGTATTGCCCACAGGGCGCCCGCATCGTCGATACGGCGCCGATGTCGCTTGACGAGATTGAGCAGGAATACGTCAGCGCCTCAAACGCCCGCGAGGACGTCGCACGACTGCATTCGGGCGATCTTTCCGTATGGAGCGCGGTTGCCGAGCAGATCCGCCGCCTTGAAAGGCATGGCATTGACTACACGATGACGCCGGGTGTTCCCGCGTTTGCCGCCGCGGCCTCCGCACTTGGGCGCGAGCTGACGATCCCGACGGTTGCGCAGAGCCTCGTGCTGACCCGCGTTTCCGGTCGCGCGTCACC
This sequence comes from Rhizobium sp. Root1203, assembly GCF_001424945.1. Taxonomy (GTDB): domain Bacteria; phylum Pseudomonadota; class Alphaproteobacteria; order Rhizobiales; family Rhizobiaceae; genus Rhizobium. Next base: position 132,856 of record NZ_LMCW01000034.1, on the reverse strand, counting down.
GATGCCAGGTGGCGAAACGCTGGCGAAATTCGGCTCGACCGGCTCAACCCTCGCCATCCATCTTGCCATCCACGCATTGAAACAGGTCGTCGACGAGCTCACGCCGCTCTACGGCGCGGAATGCCCGGTGGCGATCGTCGCCAAGGCCTCCTGGCCCGACGAGCGGATCGTGCGCGGCACGCTTGCGGATATCGAGGCCAAGCTTATCAACGAACCGATCGAGCGCACTGCAATCATCTTCGTCGGGCCTTCGCTCGCAACCAGCGACTTCCGCGAGAGTTCGCTCTACGATCCCGCCTATCAGCGACGGTTCAGGGGAAGGGTCTAGGGACTTTCTCCGGACATTTGGCTACCGCTTCCGCAGCGTCTCACCGACCAAGTTTGGCGATGGCGCGCAGATTGACAGCCGTCGTCGTCGGGAATTCGAAGAATTCGAGATAGGCCGGGATCTGTTCGAACAACATGTCCGTCCCGACCTGAAAGGCACAGCCGCGTGCGCGAACCGCCTCGAGAAAAGGTGTCATGTCCTTTGTCATCACGACTTCGCCGACGAAGGTCGACGGCGAAATGCGGTCAACATCGATCGGTAGCGGGTCACCCCGCCGCATTCCAAGGGGCGTTGCGTTGACGACGATGTCAAAGCCTGCGGGATCGGCAGAGCCGCTCGTTACCGCCAGGTGCGGGTAGTACTTCGTCAGTCGGCCAAGCAGCGCCATCGTTGTCGTCTCGACGGCGTCGAAGATTGCGAGACGTTCAACACCTGCCTGGGCCAGTGAGGCAGCGATTGCCGAGCCGACGCCACCGGCACCGACGACGAGCGCGCGTGCGCCCGCAACCTGTGTGCCTTTGCGCAGCACGCCCCGGACAAAACCCTCGCCATCGAACATGTCACCGATCAGCCGTCCATCCGCACCGAGGCGAACGGCATTGCATGAGCCAGCGACCTTGGCGTTCGTCGACGCTTCGTCCAGCAACCCCATGGTCGAGATTTTGTGCGGCATCGTGATAAGAGCGCCGTGGATGTTGGAGAGGCGGAAAAGAAGCTTCAGAAACGCTGAATAGTCTTCCGGTCTGCAGCCCATCGGCACCACAACTGCATCAATTCCGTTTTTCTCGAAGTACGGATTGTAAATCAGCGGCGCCTTGAATGCCTCCGTGGGATAGCCGAGGTGAGCGATGAGCTTGGTTGTCCCGGTAATCATGTTCTAGACTTTCTGATGGTCGGAAGCGCTCCGAACGTGGGAGAGATGGACGGTCTGGCCTGAGCGCGCCGATGTCTTGATCGCTTCGATGACCTTGAGGGAAGCGAGCCCCTCGCGTCCGCTCACAAGGGGCGTGGCGTCGCCGCGAATGACATCGCAGAAGTGGCGGAGCTGAACCTGCAGGGGATCGGCCGGGACGAACGGAATGCGCTCACGGACAAGTGGCTGCATCCAATCGGGGGCGGAAGGATTTCTCCAGAGCGTCAGATGCGGGATGTCAAGGGAAGCCTGCGTGCCGCCGACCTGGTAGCAGGATTGATCCTGACGGGGAAAAGCCGGGTTCTCGCCCGCCGTCATCTCCCAGCTCCATGGCGCGGCCACGGCGTCACTCACGCCGATCGTCCCGAGGACGCCGCTTGCAAAGCGCAGCGCGACGACGGCGGTATCCTCGACAGGATGAAGTCTGACGGAGTGCGATTCCATGGCGGAGACGGCTTCGATTTCGCCGAAGAGATATCGGAAGAGGTCGACATCGTGGATCAGGTTCACGAAGATCGGGCCGGCACCCGCCTCCCGCCGCCAAGGAGTTTCGAAATACGCGGCGGGCTTGGCAACCCAGAAAGTGCCGTGCATTGTAACGATCCGGCCCAGTCGTCCGCTGGCGACGATCTCCTTGGCCGTCTGGATCATCGGATTGTATCGCCTGTGATGACCGACCAGAAGCGGTACTCCCGCCTTTTCGCAGGCTGCAACGAGTATTGCTGCCGCATCGACATCGTCGGCGATAGGCTTCTCGACGAGAACAGGAATGCCCGCGGCTATGACCTCCATGCCGTTCTCGACATGCAGCTGGTTCGGCGTTGCGACGATGATCCCGTCCGGCCTGTCCTCGGGACTGATGTCTGCGAAGCTCCGGCTCCACCGGACGCCGACACTCTCTGCGAAGTCGCGCCCGGCAGGGGATGGGTCAATAACAGCCGATAGGACAGTTCCGGGCTCCGACATAATTCGCTCGGCATGGCGTTTCCCAATGAGGCCGGCTCCCATGACTGCAATCGCTAGCGGCTTCATGGCCGGCTCCCGAGATTTGCGAAGAATGCGGCGACTTGCCAACCTCCAGGCCTGTTCACTTCCGAAGGATCTCCCCGAGGAACTTCCTGGTTCGTTCATGCCGTGGGTTGGTGAAAAACTCGGCAGGCGGGGCTTCCTCGACGATCGCGCCGCTGGCCATGAAGATCACGCGATCCGCCACCTGACGGGCAAAGCCCATCTCGTGGGTGACGCAGATCATCGTCATGCCCTCATCGGCCAAGCCCATCATCGTATCGAGGACTTCCTTGACCATCTCCGGATCGAGCGCCGATGTCGGCTCGTCGAACAGCATCACTTTCGGCCGCATGCAAAGGGCGCGGGCGATTGCCACACGCTGCTGCTGGCCGCCGGAGAGTTGCACCGGGTATTTGTCGGCCTGCTCCAGGATTTTGACACGTTCGAGAAGCCCGCGCGCCCGCTCCTCGGCCTCTGCCTTGCCAAGGCCGAGTGCCCGCATCGGCGCAAGCATGCAGTTCTGCAGCACGGTCAGATGCGGGAACAGGTTGAATTGCTGGAAGACCATGCCGACTTCGCGCCTGATCGCATCGATTGTCTTGGCCTGGTTGCCGAGAAGCATGCCGCCGACGCGGATTTCGCCCTTGCTATAGGTCTCGAGATGATTGATGCATCGAATGAGTGTCGACTTTCCACTGCCCGAGGGGCCGCACAAGACGATCCTTTCGCCCCTGCGCACCGACAGGTTGATATCATGCAGGGCTTGAAACGCACCAAACCACTTTTCGACCCGTTCCATCGTGATCATGGTATCTACGCTCATCGCAGGAGTGAGATCGGTCATGGTAGAGCTCCACGTATATTGGCAAGGCGCATAAGTCCGCGCGGATCAGCGCGCTGACACGGCAAATCGTCGTTCCAGGCGCGCACCCAGGATGGTCAAAGGCAGGCACATCACGAAGTACAGCGCTCCGACGATCCCGAAGACCGTCAGCGGTTCGAAGATCTGATTGGAGATGATGTTGCCGGCGCGCGTGAGTTCGGTGAAACCCACGATCGATGCCAGCGAGGTGCCCTTGATCAACTGCACCAGGAAGCCGACTGTCGCGGGCAGCGAGATACGGAGCGCCTGCGGCAGGATAACGTCCTTCGTGCGCGATACGTATCTGAGGCTGAGGGCCTTTGCGGCCTCCGTCTGGCCGCGCGGAACCGCCTCGATTGCTCCCCGCCAGATCTCGCCGAGGTAGGCGCTGGCATGAAGCGTCAAGCCGACGGCGACGGCAATCCAGGCGTCGAGCCTCAAACCCACCAGCGCCAGCCCGTAATAGACGACGAAGAGCTGCATCAGAAGCGGTGTTCCCTGGAAGACCGCAATGTAGCCGGCCGTCACGCGCTCGAGAAGAGATATGCCGGAGGTTCGTGCGAGCGCGACGCAGAGACCCGCAACGCCGCCGCAGACGAAGCCGACCACCGACAGGACAACGGTCCATTTCAAGCCGATCAGGAGGAAGACGAATTCTTCTGGACCCATGAGACCCTCCTACTTGACGGGATACTTGAAGTAGCGCGCTGAAAAGAGCGCAAAGATGCGCATCATCAGCCAGGAGATCACGAGATAGAAGACCGTGACGGTGAAGTAGACCTCGAAGCTCCGGAAGCTCTCCGATTCAATACGCTGGGAAACGGATGTCAGCTCATAGGCGGAGATCGCGGAAGCAATGCTGGTGGACAGCGTCAAGAGCACGAACTGGCTGGTCAGGGACGGATAGATCGCCCGCAGCGCCGGCTTGAGGATGATGAGCCTGAAGACCTGAGCCTTGTGCAGGCCAAGGGCGAGACCGGCTTCCATCTGCCCCTTCGGGATGGACTGGACGCCACCGCGAATGATCTCGATTGCGTAGGCGCCGCCGTTGATGCCGAGTGCGATAATCGCCGTCGGGGTCGGGTCGAGCCTGATACCGGCAAGGGGAAGGGCAAAATAGATGAAGAATATCTGGACCAGAAACGGCGTGTTGCGGATCAGCTCGACAAAGGAGATGATCAGCCATCGCACCGGCTTGAGAGGAGAGTCTCGCAGCGCAACCCCGCCAATTCCGATGACGATTGCGAGCAGCATTCCGCAAATCGCAAGCAGGAATGTTCCGAGACAGCCGAAGAGGAGACTCGGCAGGCCATCGATGACAGGAGTGAAGTCCAACTTATAGTTCATCGCGATCTTTCCGGTCGGTCTTTCCTGAAGTTCAATCCCGCCTGACCATTCCTGCCATTGCCTGGACGGCGAGCTCATATCCGTCGGCGCCAAAGCCGATCATGATGGCTGTTGCGATGCGCGAGATCAGCGAATTGTGATAGATGCTCTCGCGCGCATGGACGTTCGAAATATGCAGTTCGATCTTGGGCGGATCAAACGTCTTCAGCGCATCGAGAAGCGCGATCGAGGTAAACGTATAAGCCGCCGGATTAATGATGATGCCACAGGCGTCCGTGCGGGCCTGGTGCACACTCTCAACCAGCTCGCCCTCGAAATTGGTCTGCCGAAACTCGAGCGTAAATCCCAGGGATTCGGCCTTCGCCATGCATCGCTCGCGGATGTCGGCGAGCGTAGTGGTGCCATAGATGGTGGGCTCGCGCTGGCCGAGAAGATTGAGGTTCGGCCCGTTGAGCACAAAGATTGGTTTGTTCATGATCGCGCTCCCGGACGCGGGGCAAGCCGCCTCTCGACATGGTGGTGGCATTGGTGGGCATCGCCGGGACGCCCACCGTCTGGATAGAGTTTTGGATGGTTGGAGCTGTCAGTTTGCCGCGAACGGGATGCCGTCAAGGCTTTCCGGGAACGTCGGAACCGGGACCTTCATCCACTTGTCGTAGACCGCCTTCAGCTCACCGTTCGCCTTGATCTTGTCGATGAAGGTGTTGAGCGCGGCGTTGATTTCCTTTTCTCCGAGACGGGTGCAGGCACCGTTGTAAAGTTTCTGGAATTCAAGCTTGTTTTCGAATTCGCCCGGACGAGCCTTCTCAACGCGGTCCATGTAGAAAATATTGCCGCCGAGCGTATCGACCTGGCCGGAAACAAGAGCCTGGACGCTCGCTGCGTCGCCATCGTAGCGCCGGATGGTCGTGTTCGCCGGCGCGTTCTTGGTCACCTGCGTATCCTGCGCAGCTCCCTTCGCTACACCGACTGTGAATTTCGCCATGTCGGCATTGGTCTTGATCTCGGCCGATTTAGGCCCGATCAGGACGATGGCATTGGCAACATAGGGCTTGCTGAACTGCACGGCCTTAGCGCGATCCGGCAGCATGGCCATCGTTGCAAAGAGAACGTCAACGCGGCCAGCGGTCAGCGCGGGAATGCGGTTGTTGACTTCAAGCGGCACGAATTCGACGGGTACGCCCAGCTCCTTGCCGAACAGGGTCGCGATATCGGCATCGAGACCGTCCTGCTTGCCGCCGCTGGTGACAAAGCCCCATGGCGGGTTGTCGCCCTGAATTCCGACGATGAGCTTTCCCTTGGCCTTGATTTCATCCGGCGTAATTGCGGCCGCCGGCTGGGCCAGAGTGACGGCGGTCACCAGGGCTGCGGCTCCAAGCATGACATTTCGGCGGGTCAACATAGACTTGAACATGTAATTCCTCCTCCTTTGGCGGTCGTTCGACCGGACAGCCACCCTCACCTTTGGCTGTGAGAGAAATGATTGCCAGAGACAGAGCGTCAAATCAACCGAGTTTTTCGAAATCCTATGAGAATTTATGATATACCAATCTAATTGAAATTCTCACTACATTTGCAATAATAGTAGAGGACGAGATGGGGGCTGCCGCAAATGTCGGGCGCCAGCGCCGATTGAATCCCTCGCACGTACAGCGAAAGGCTTTGAAATGAAGACCTCGATTGCGACTGTCACGATCAGCGGCGAACTGCCGGAGAAGCTAGAGGCGATCGCCCGCGCCGGTTTCGAGGGCGTCGAGATCTTTGAAAACGATTTCCTGGCGTTCGACGGGAGTCCGGCAGACGTCGGAAAGCTCGTTCGCGATCATGGCTTGGAGATCACTCTGTTTCAGCCGTTTCGCGATTTCGAGGGCATGCCCGAACCGCTTCGAAGCCGCACGTTCGACCGCGCGGAACGGAAGTTCGACGTGATGCAGGAGCTTGGAACGGATCTGGTGCTCGTGTGTTCAAACGTCTCGCCAGCTTCGATCGGCGGAATCGACCGCGCGGCAGCCGACTTCAGGGAACTCGGCGAACGCGCCGCCAAGCGTGGACTGAGGGTTGGTTATGAGGCGCTCGCATGGGGGCGCCATATCAACGATCACAGGGATGCCTGGGAAATTGTCCGCCGAACCGATCATCAGAATGTGGGTCTTATCCTCGATAGCTTTCACACGCTATCGCGCAAGATCGACGTCAACTCCATCCGCTCCATCCCCAAGGAGAAGATATTCATCGTCCAACTCGCCGATGCCCCGCTGATCGACATGGATCTGCTGTACTGGAGCCGTCACTTCAGAAACATGCCGGGCGAGGGCGACCTCCCCGTCACCGCGTTTACGGAAGCCGTCGCTGCGACAGGCTATGACGGCTATTTTTCGCTCGAGATATTCAACGACCAGTTTCGGGGCGGTTCCTCGCGTGCGATCGCCGCCGATGGCCATCGTTCCCTGATCTATCTTGGCGACCAGGTGCGTCGCGATCTCGGGGATAAATATCTGACCGGAGCGGCGATGCCGAAGAGGGCATCCGTCGACGGCGTCGGCTTCGTCGAGTTTGCCACCGACGAGGAAGACGCCATCGAGCTGGTTGCATTGCTGCACACCCTCGGATTTCGCAAGACCGCGGTCCACCGAACGAAGAAAGTCTCGATCTTCGAGCAGGGTGATATCCGGATCCTCGTCAATGTCGATCAGGCGGGATTTGCGAATGCAGCCTACGCGGTGCATGGCACATTCGCCTATGCCATCGCCCTTGTCGTCGACGATGCCGCAAAGGCGTATGCTCGAGCCCTTGCGCTTGATGCGGAACCCTTCCTTCAGCCTGTCTCGGAGGGGGAGCTGGAGTTGCCTGCCATCCGCGGCGTCGGTGGCGGGGTCGTCTATCTCATTGACGACAAGAGCGCGTCGGGTCGCTTCCCGGAGATCGACTTCAAGCCGGTCGCGCAGGAGAGCTGCGCGGCGTCGGCCGGCCTTCTGCGTATCGATCATATCGCCCAGACCGTGGCCTATGATGAAATGCTTACCTGGCTGCTGTTCTACACGTCGATCTTCGAAACAAGCAAAACCCCGATGGTCGATATCATCGATCCGGCCGGGGTGGTCCGCAGCCAAGTCGTCGAAAACGAGACCGGGCAACTCCGGATCACCATGAACGGAGCGGAAAATCGCCGCACCCTGGCAGGGCACTTTATTGCAGAAAAGTTCGGATCGGGAATCCAGCACCTGGCGTTTGCGACGGACGATATCTTTGCGACAGCGGGGAATTTGCGGGCCTGCGGTTTCAAATCCCTGCACATCTCGCCGAATTACTACGACGACGTCGAGGCGCGCTTTGGCCTGGATCCTGCCCTCACCGAGCGGCTGAAGGCGGAGAACATCCTCTATGACCGCGACGAGCACGGCGAGTATTTCCAGCTCTACAGCGGAACGTATGGCGAGGGGTTCTTTTTCGAGATCGTCGAGCGCCGCGGCTACCGCGGATACGGCGCGCCCAACGCGATTTTCCGGATTGCTGCACTCAAGAAGCAGATGCGTCCTGAAGGGATTCCGAAAGACGCGCTTTGATCTCTCGGCCTACAGGATACGGCCGCTCTTCAGCACATGCTCCACGCCGCTTTGGACGTGCCGTCTGACAACGTCCGTCGCTCCGGCGACGTCACGTTGAATGGCAAGGTCAAACAGAAGCCTGTGGTCGTCGACTACAGGCTTTCCGCGAAAGCTTTCAGCCAGCATGTGATAGCGAAGGAAGCGGTCGAAGACGGACGACAACGTCGCCATCAGCGTCGAGGAGTTGCAGGCCGAGACGATCGCCTGATGGAATTCCCAATCATATCGCACCCAGTCGACGGTACGAGAGACATCGCCTGCGAGGAGCTTGCGTTCAGCAGCAGCCAGCCTGTGGTGCGCGGCGACGATCCGCCCTTCCCATTCGAGGTTTCCCGCCCCGAAGGCAAGCCCGATCGCATACGTCTCAAGAACAATCCTGAGATCGGCGAGCTCGAGGAGTTCCCGTCGCGACGCGGGACTGACCTCAAACCCGCGCTGCCCTTCGGCGACAACGAGATTTTCCGTTGTCAAACGGCTCAGTATTTCGCGCAGCGAGGAGATGCCGATGGAATAGCGCTCCTTTGCCTGTTCCAGCTTGATCTTGGTTCCCGGGGGCAATGTCCCGGAAATGATGTCCTGGCGTATTTGCCGGAAAACGACATCGCTTACTGTTTCAGCAGGGTCTTGGACGTGCTTGAGCATGGTTTTCCTTGTTACCGGACTGTCGTCGATGGGGTGGTAGCCCAGAGCACGACGAGACATGCGCGTATCGTGTCTATTTCAGCGTGCCCTTCGCCAGCGCGTGTTCGACGCCGCCTTGGATATGCAGGGCAAGCACTTGCTTGGCTGTCTCGCCATCGCGCCGCAACGCCGCGTCGAGTAGTTGTTGGTGTTCGTTCGCTGCGACTTCGCCACGATAGGATAGGGCGATCATCTGATATCTGAGATATCTGTCGAAGATCACCGAGTGCGTCTCCATGAGTAGCTTCGATCCACACGCGGATATCAGCGCCTGGTGGAACTCCCAGTCGTAGCGCTTCCAGTCTTCCGCCTTGCTGGTGTCGCCGGATGCCATCACCTTTTCCATCCGCGCCAGCTTATAATGGGCGGAAACCAGCGGAGCCTCCCATTCCACGTCGCCGTACATGAAGGACTGCTCCAGCGCATGCGTTTCGAGCAGAAGCCTGAGTGCCGCCGTCTCCTTGAGGTCGGCAACGGACACTGGAGACACTTCGAACCCTTTTTGTCCCTCAGCAAGGACAAGGCCCTCGGAAGATAGCCGGTTCAACACCTCCCGCAGCGTGCTGATACTGGTTTCGTAGGAATCCTTCAGGCTTTCGAGCTTCAGCTTCTGCCGGGGAGCCAGACGTCCGAAAATGATGTCGGCCCGAATTCGCCGATAACTGCTCTCCGCAATCGTCTCACTCAGGATCTGCTGCGACATCAAGGGTCTCTGATATTTCCGGTATCATCGGATATATCGCCTTTTGCCAATCTCGATCAAGCAGCCATTTGCGCAATGCCCACCACAATTCTATCATATCATAGTCCGCAATCCACCGCCCGCCTCTCAGGAGGTGAGCCGGGAAACGCATTCCGCCAAACCGATGCTCGCGCTCATGGCGGAGATGCCCATCAAGGACATCTGGTTTTCGGACAACGGCAGGGAATCGATAAAGTCATCCAATTCCTTGACGTGCTGGGGGTCGAGTTCGCCATGCATCCGATAGGTACGAAACAGTGGTTTTGGAAGTCCTGTCCGGCGCTCGAGGTCATCATAGACGTCTGTGGTCCCCGGATCGCTTTCCAGCACGGAAATGTATCCGAGCAGCCCGACCGGGTGATGGTGAAAAATCCAGTAGTATTGCGATCCGACGAACGCTGCCGTTGTCGGCAAGGGGATGCGATCGAGAATCTGCTGCCGCGACAGGCCAATCGCACCCAGGTCCTCAAGAGTCCATTCATCGTGGTCTTTTTCCTCGTCGATATGCTGAGCAAGGTAGTCGGCAAGCGGCTGGCGGAGTGGATCGGAAGGAGAAAGCTTCAGTGCTTCCGACCGCGCCACTTCCATCATCGGAACGCTCGCGCGGATGATTTGGTGAAGCAGAATCAGATATTCCGGAAAGAGCTGTGCAAGATCAGGGCTTCTCCAGAGTGTCTGGAGTGCCTCGCCCAAATGTGCGTTCGTCATAGCCATTCTAAAGCGCAGTCGTTCACTGCTCTGCATCGGAGCTACCTCGCATGGTTCAATTTCTACCGGCTCTGCCAACCCCCTCCATGCGCATGTAATTCGGTCACGGACAGGCTGTGCGCGTATATGAGTTATGACTTATATACGCGCGAATGTGTAGTCCGCGGCTGCCGCGTTGATTTCCGTTTAGCGGTAAGCAGAAAAATCGGGCAGGATGAGGTTGCGGACCGCCGATATAAGGACCATCGCCCGATGCGCATCTTCCCGGCGTTACTCGGCATCCTGTGGAGAGGCGTGGATGCCCGCCGCCTCGAGTTTGGCCAATGCATATTGAACGGAGGCAAGTTCACCGGTATTTGTTCGACGGCGGTGAGGGAGCAGGAACCCACCCAATGGCGGTGTTGGGCGCAGTCTCCTACGCCCGCCCAGCTGGTTTAGATATTGAATGCGAGAAACGCGTGAACTGTCATAAACCGTACATTTCTGCCGGGGCCCCGAGCAGTGGCGAAGCTGGCGGGCGGCCATTTGCCTCCGGCTTTGATTGGCTTTGGAACCAACAGTGTTGTCCCACGTCCGTCGCCCTCCCGGTCGTCGGGCTTCTGGGAGCAATACCCAAAACAATGGTGCAGTTTCAAGCTCTTCCGCGAGACCTCGGTGTTCCGGCTTCGGCACCGTGATCCTAATAGGGACCGATGCACTGGCGCCGAGGACCGTAATACGGCTGGAAGGTGTTGTCGTAGGCCCTGTAGGAACGATATCGGGAGTAGCACCAGTCGGCATGCGAGTTGCCGTAATATCGTGGCTGATCATAATAATACCGTGGCTGGGCGAGCGCACCGCCAATGATCGCGCCTGTCGCCAAGCCGCCGAACAGCAGTCCGTAATCATTGTAGCCGCCGCCATAATACCCGCCACCATAGAAGCCACGGCCATAGTAGCCTCCATATCGCCCGTAGCGATACCCGCCATACGGTCGATAGCCACCGTAATAGCCGCGACCATAATTTCGGTAACCGCCCCATCCGCCGCCGTAATAACGGCCGTAGTGCCCACGATATTGGATCAGCTGGCGGTCCGAAGCCTGTACCGTCGGGGCGTTGAAGGATGGGAATGCGTGCGCTGGCATCACGCTCGACAATGCCGCCACCAGAGACAGGCAAAAGACTATGAGCTTGCTCATTTTGATCACCCTGTGCTTTCACAAGACAAACGGCTGAGACGGTGTTTTGTGCCCCCTTGGATCACGGTCACGCCAAAGTGATTGCCCGCGTGGCCCGTCGACGGGCCCAGCGCACCGCGCCATCGAGAGGTATCCTCAAGCGAGGCCCGCTCAGGCGTTTGGGTGCCCATCCAGACGACAAATTTGGTCCCTTTCGGCCATCATGTCAAAATGATTTCGACGCGGGTTCCGCAGGCTGCCCCTACGCCTCCTCGGTACAATATCTATCCGCAAGCGCAATCGATGTGACTTCATAGGGCGACAGGCCAAGCATGCCGCCGATTGTCCCATCAGCGCGTCGGAACGGCCCGAGGTCGACCTGTTGCGCGCTATTCGTCACGTTGACCATCCACAAAATCGTAGCGGTCGGCGCCGTCGTGATGAACGCCAGGATCCGCGAGGAATTCGACGACGTGCATTCTACCCATTCGCAGCCAGCGAGCCTGGCCAGGGTTTTCACGGCCCTGAAAAGGGGGCGCCGGGCACCCTCGCCGGCGGGCTCGGACGGGCCTGCCAGAAGGCCGAACTTGCCGGTCAATGCTGAAAGCGTCAGACATTCCAGGTCGGCATCCAGCACCTTCGCCGCATAACCGAATGCAAAGGCCTCGGCGAAAAGACCATTGTGACGCGGATCGCTATTGGCCATCGGCATGCGGACGCCATCCGGATTGTCCATTGTGCGGCTGCCGTAGGGGTTTTGGCGCATCGGAATGGTCGAGGGTCCGATCCGGTACCGCTTGTTGCCATAAATCGCGCGAACCGAACGTGTGATGAAGGGAAGGGCTTCGAGCGTTTGCATCACGCTCAGGTCGTCGGCGGCATGCACAATCGGATTCGTGCAATGGCTGATGAAGTCGAGCGGTTCCGGCGGTACGCGCTTGCGATTGAGTTCGGTGAAGTAACTCAGCATGCCTCCTCCTAGGCAAATTCCCCCAAAGGCGGCCTGGGCAGCAGCGTAGACTTCGCTGAGGGAAGGGCATTCAGGCCATTTGCTCCCGGGCGGCGTTGATTGCCGGTCGACGGATGGAGAAACGACAACCGCGTCGGGCTTGAACCCGGCACCACGCATCGCCGCGGCAATTTCGCTGGTCTCGAGATCAACGGGTCGTTTGCATGCCAATGCAATTTCGAGGGTCGACTTGCCCGCATGATGCTCCAGGACGCCTGCAAACAGCTTGAACGCATGCGCATCATGCCCAGCTGCGGGGTCAAAATGGAAAAGCAATTCCTGCGGACCGATTTCGGCAAGCGCTGTAGTCGCGTCTAGGACAGCCTCCGCTTCCTCCGGGGTCACGATAATCCCAATCGGAGGCATCCGGCCGCGCCGTTCTCCCCTGGCAAGCTCGACCGGGCGCAATACTGCCCCTGCCTCAGCCGTATGGGGGCGGGCGTCGACAATCTCGAGAACGATGCGTTGGACAACAGGGTCGCCCGCCGGTATCCAATAGGGCCATGGGAGCGCGAGAGGGCGGACATAGGTTTTGTAGGACGCATCCGACCAGTTCCGCTGGTCCTCCATCTCGAAGACATCTCCCTCCATACAACACTTGGCTGTAAGGCCCGGGATCACAGTATGGGTGATGGCGTTGATGTCCTTGAACGGTTGCCACGGCTCGATCAGATCGGGAAATCGTGTCTCCTCGCGCTCCCCGTTGGAATGCTCGACCAGGACAGGCGTTCCCGCAACGCCCACGATCGGATGAAGAATACAAAAACCGCACCGGTTGGTCTCGAAGCCGCCTTTTGAGAGTGCCTCAGCCTCGAAGATCAAGGGCGCACCGGCTTCCGCCGAAATGCGGACGGTTATCATAAGCTCGGTCGCACCCGGCCCGTGGCAGTGCGCGACATAGCTGACCGCAAAAGCATTATCCCGCTGGTCGATCTTCAGGTCGGCGATCTCTGGGGCATAGGTACCCCAGTCGCGGTCGCGCACGAGATAGGACACGGCTCGCAGCACTTCGACACCGTCATAGGCAATGGTGCGAAGATTGCCGCCACTCAGATCGGCGGTCAGCCTGCCGGCCTTCAGGCTCACTGGCTGCGGCTCGACCTCGTTTGTTCCATAGATCAGGACTGCATCGACAGCCGCGCTCATCGCAGCATCGATCCGATATCGACTGCCTGGCCGCTGGCCGCGCTCTCATAGGCCGCTTCGACAAGAGCAAAGGTCTTGAGGTTGTCCGCACCCGATGTCGATGTCTCGCCGCCCACGGAAAGACAATCGGCCCAATGCTGCTGGATGGCAAACACGCTTTCCTGGATGTTGTGCCAGGGACGCGATGCCCATGAGAGCATCCTTGGCGAAACGTCCGACACCTCGGTGCCATTCCTGCCATTGACCTCAAGGCGGTAACCCTGCGTGAGCCTTATGCTGCCCTCGGTTCCATCCAGTTCGATCAGGGTTTCCGGGAAGGGCTCCGTCGAGAGTTTCGACGCATAACTGACGTCGACTATCGAGGTCGCGCCGCTTCCATGATCGAGCAGAATGGTCGCGACATCCTCGCCTTTGATCGACTGGTTGATGCGCCTCGTGCGTGCGCTGAGCTGCGTGACATCGCCGAGGATATACCGCGCGATATCGAGCGTATGGATGCCGAGATCTTCGATGATGAAGCGTTCGCTTTCGGCGAGATAGGGCTGGCCGGAAAAGACATCGTAGCCGGACCGGAATGAGAAGCGACCCCAGAAGGGATCGCCGACAATCCCGTCCTCCAGCACTTTCTTGACGTGCTGTATTGGCGTCTGCCAGCGGAAATTCTCATGCACCATGAGTGGAATGTCGGCATCCGCGCAAACCTTCACCATGGCCTTGGCGTCATCAAGCGTCTTGGCAAAGGGTTTCTGGCAGATCGCAGGGATCTTGTGCGCGGCGGCCATCTCCACCAAAGCGCGGTGGCTCTGAACCGTGGTCGCGATATCCACGAAATCAAAGCCACCATCGGCAAACATCTGCGCGGCATCGCTGTAGCGGCGCTCGATACCGAACTGATCACCGACGATCTTCAGACGCTGGGGATCGCGGTCGCAAATCGCAACGATCTTTGCGCCCGCAACGTCCTGCCATGCATGCATCTGGTTGACTGCAAAAAAGCCGCAGCCGATGAGCGCACCATTCAAATCCGCCATGCCTAGCCTGCCTTTGCCATTTGCATCAGGGTCACGCGCTGCTGAAGCCGCCGCTGCGCTTGGTCGACGACCACCGCGATGATGATCACCAACCCCTTGATGACCATCTGCCAGAACGATGAAACGCCCATCATAACCAAGCCGTCAGAAAGAATGCCGATGACAAAGGCACCGATGATCGTACCCCCGATTGTTCCGCGCCCGCCGGACATCGATGTCCCACCAAGCACAGCCGCGGCGATTGCGTTCAGCTCGAAGCTTTCGCCGGTGGCCGGATGTGAGGCCATCAGTTCGGACGAGATCACAAGGCCAACGATCGCAGCACAAAGCCCTGAGAACATGTAGACGAAGATCTTGACGACATCCACTCGAATGCCGGACATGCGCGCAGCCCGTTCATTGCCGCCGACTGCAAAAATATGCCTTCCGATCGGGGTCGAACGTGCAACATATGCAGCGATCAACGCAAGCACGATCAGGATCCAGATCGATACGGGCAGGCCAAATATGCGTCCGGCGCCGAAGACGTCGAAGCCGGTGGTCGCATATTCGGGCCGCCCGACGAGATTGGGGAAGGTCTGGCCATCGGATGATAGGAGGGCGAGACCTCTGGCTATGTAAAGCGTGCCAAGTGTTGCGATGAACGGCGCGACGTTGAGCTTGGTGATCAAAAGCCCATTGATCAGGCCGATCGCCAGACCCACGGCCAGAGTGATCAGCACGATCTCGTACATGTTGAAGAAGATGGTGTAGCCGATCGGCAATTCGACCCCGTTCAATATGAGGGCGCCGGCGACCATGCCGCATAGTCCTACGATCGAGCCGGCCGAAAGGTCTATGCCGCCTGTGATGATGACGAAGGTCATGCCCATTGCCAGGAAGGCGTTGAGTGCGACGTGCTTCGACATCAGGATCATGTTGGCGGTCGAGGTGAAATTCGGTGCGAATATCGCAAAGAAGATGATCACGGCAAAAAGCGCGATGAAGGTTCTGAGCTTCATCAGGGTCAGAAGGACGGAGCCGTTCGACCGCTTGGCTCCGAATGTGGAAGAGGTGTCCGCCGTCATGACGCGAGCTTTCCTGTTTGTCCGTGGCCTTTGGCGGATGCCGCGATGATGGCTTCTTCCGTCGCTTCGTGTCTGTCGAAGACAGCGACCAGCTTGCCGTTGCTCAGCACGGCGATACGGTCGGAGAGAGCCATGACCTCTTCAAGGTCGGAGGTTGAAAATAGTATTGCGAGGCCCTTGCCGGCCAACCTACGCATGGTGCGAAACACATCCGCCTTGGCGCCGACGTCGATGCCGCGGCTTGGCTCATCCATCAAGAGGACCTTGGGGTTCGTCATCAAGGCTTTCCCGATCACAACCTTTTGCTGATTGCCGCCCGACATCGATGTGACTTCGAAATCGGGATTGGGAGCCTTGATCGAGAGGTCGCGGATCATCTCACCGATTGCCTGCTTTTCGGCGCTGGCCTTGATATGGAATATCCGGGTAAAGCGCCGCAGGCTCGCGAGCGTCAGATTGCTTGCGATCGACAACACCTGAACAAGGCCTTCACGCTGGCGATCTTCCGGGATCAGGGCGAGCCCACGCCGAATCCGGCGGGTGGTGTCGCGTTCCGGAACCTCCGAGCCGTCGATGAAGATCTTTCCTGTGGAATGCCGATGCCTGCCGATGACGCACTCGAAGAACTCGCTTCGACCGGCACCCATCAATCCATAGATGCCAAGGATCTCGCCTGCGCGGACCGAGAGAGAGACATGATCAACGGCGAGGCCGCCTGTTCTTCGCGGCAGGCTGATCTCCTCGGCCCGAAATGCCTCCGCTCCAAGGGGATGATCGACCGCCTTGGCGAAATCCTTGGCGTCCGATCCGATCATCGAGCGCACGATCCATTTGGTATCGATGTCGCGCACCATCGCCTGGCCGGTGATCTGACCGTCGCGAAGTACCGTGATGTAGTCGCCGATCCGCATCAGTTCTTCGAGCCGGTGGGAGATATAGACGATGGCGACGCCCTGCGCCTTTAATTCCGAAATAACCTTGAAGAGGATCTCGACTTCGGCCGCGGACAGAGCGGACGTCGGCTCGTCCATGATCAGGATCCGTGCGTTCAGCGACATCGCCTTGGCAATCTCGACCAGCTGCTGCTGGCCGATCGGCAGATCCTCGACCATTGTCTTGGCATTGATGCCGGCATCCAGCCGTCGCAGAAACGCGTTGGCCTGTTCGATCTGCGCCCTGTGGTCAATACCCCTAATGCCCCGGGTAATCTCGCGGGTCGCAAAGATATTTTCGGCAACCGTCATGTTGGCGAAGAGATTGAGCTCCTGGAAAATCATTCCGATGCCGCTCGCCTGCGCGTCGGCCGGGTTGTCGAAAGAGACCTGTTTACCATCGAGGACGATGCGGCCAAGTGTCGGACGCTCGACGCCAGCAATGATCTTCATCAAGGTCGACTTGCCGGCACCGTTTTCCCCAACGAGCACGTTGACCGCGCCGCGCCGCAGTTCGAGATTGGCGCGCTTGACGGCGACGATGCCCGAATAGACCTTGGACACGTCGTCGAGACGCAGGATGACGTCCTGTTGGATTGGATCCCTCATTGCCCCACCGTCAGTTGCGAAGGGGTGATCAAGGGCAATTGACCGGACGCGGGCAGCGGAAAGGCGCCCGTCACGCTCACCGGCTTGCCGTCCAGTCCATCACGCGGAAGAGACGCCAGAACGGCGGTGTCGACCTTCTCATTGAAGGCCTTGCCGAACTGCGCCCACTCGATTTGGTTCTTGAACTCGTTGAAATTCACGAACTCCAGCGTGTCGCGCAGGGCAGTGCCTCGGATCGCCGGACCGATCTGCACCTTCGCATCGGCTTTCCGGTCGCCATCGGTATCGATATCGATCGTTGCGGCGCGCGACGCGGTGTCTGCCGCTACGATTTTCCCGGTAAGCTTGACCGCATACGTCCAGGGGGCGCTGCTCTGCTTGTGTGTGTTGCCATATTTCTCACCGGCCTGGTCGGGAGCGGACGCGGCCAATGCCACGACGTCCTTAAGGTCGCCGGCGCGCTTTTCCAGATAGGGGATAGCCTGCGACTGCCAGATGGCTTCGACTTTTGCTGTAGGATCAAAGGCGCCCTTTGCAATCTCGGCTGCCTTTTCCTCTGCCGTCGGCGTCTTGATAATTTTGCAGCCCGGCAGTGTCATCGCAAGCAATGCGATCACAACCGCGCTCTTCACCCTCGCCATCCAAGAAACTCCGTGGGATAGGATAAAAAGCGAAGAACGCCATTCGCGCTCTTCGCCATTGGCCTGAACCGTCTTTAGTTGGTGACAGCGAAGGTTTCGAGCGCGCCTGCGTTGTCTGTGTTGATAAGAACGCAATCCATCAGCTGCTTTTCTTCCTTGGGTGTCGCCTTGGTCTTGATGTAGGCGTCGGCCTGTTCGACAGCCATTTGAGCCTGCGCGTATGCAGGCTGCAATACGGTTGCCTTGATGCCGCCTGCCTTGATCGAGTCGCGCACATCGTTGGAGCCATCGAAGCCGACCACGATTACGTCCTTGCGGCCAGCGGCCTGCAATGCAGCGATCGCGCCCATGGCCATCGTATCATTGCCAGAGATCACGCCCTTGATGTCGGGATTGGCTTGCAAGATGGTTTCCATCTTTGCGTAGGCTTCTGTCTGGCTCCAGTTGGCGGACTGCTTGGCGACACTCTTCAGGTCGGGGTAGTCGTCAATGACGTCATGGTAGCCCTGCGACCGGATGCCAGCATTGGTGTCGGATTCCTTGCCGACGAGTTCGACATAATTGCCCCTCTCACCCATCAGCTTGACGAACTCCTGCGCGCCGAGCTGAGCGCCCTGGTAGTTGTTGGAAACGATCTGCGCAACGGCGACGCCTGTCGCATTGATCTCTCGGTCGATGAGGAACGACGGAATGCCCGCGTCCTTGGCCTTCTTGACAGCCGCGACGGTCGCATCGGCGCCGGCGTTGTCGAGGATGATGGCTTTGGCACCGCGACCGATTGCGGTATCGATCATCTGAGACTGCTTGTTGGCGTCATCGTCATGGGTCATGACAAGCGCCTCGTAGCCCAGTTCCTTCGCCTTGGCTTCGGCTCCGACGGCTTCAGCTTTGAAGAACGGGTTGTCGTGGGCCGGCGTGATAATGGCGATCAGGTCGGCCGAAAAGGCGGGCATTGCAGTCCCCAGTGCAAGTGCGCTTACGAAGGCAGCGACAGTCAGTCTGCGTGTCAGTCTCATGGTTTCCTCCCAATATGAAACAAGCCCTGTTCCCAGCAGGGCGGCAAAGGGAGGGGTGTTCCCCTCCCGGGATGTGTTGTCAGGTGATCCGCCGGATGCTTTCGGCAATCTCCTGAGGTTCGAAGACCTTTTTCCAGTCATCCCGCATCAAAGCAGGGATGCCAAATTCGATCGCCTTGTTGCAGGCGTCGGAAAACACACCATCGACTTCCTTGAAGATGACCGCGCCCAGCACGTTCATGTGCCCGAGCAGGAAGTCGCGGGCAGCTTCCGCCGGCACGCCACGTGCAACGCATTCGTCCATTGCCTGACGCATGACAACCAGAAGCGAGGCACAGACCGTCTCCGAAAGACCGGGCTCAAGCATCGCCATCTGTTCCACGGTCACCCGATGCGAGCGCATGACGGGTGCCCAGATCACCTTCGCGATTTCCTCGCCGAGCCCATAGGCGTCCTCCGGACCCTGCATCAGCGCCGAGACGATATGCTGCTTGGCAAAGAGGCCACCAAAATGGTCCTTCTTTGCCGACATTTCCGTCTCGTCGTTGAAGATCGGCGGGTGGCAGGGGTGGGTGACGAAATAGGTGAGATCGGCACGCTTGGGCAGGTGATCGGCAAAAGGTGCGGCGGCATCGAGAGCCACGACCATGGTGCCGGGCTTCAGCTTGTCAACGATGCTGGAAGCAACCTTGCCGATGGCCGTATCCGGCACAGCCAGGATAACAACATCAGCACCATCAAGAGCCGTGTCAGTCGCCAGGCATTCCAGCCCCAGATCGTTCTTCAGCCGCGCTTTCCCGGCGTCGCTGACCTCGACATGGCGCACGTCGAACCGGGAACCCTTGAGGTTTTTTGCGAGCCGGTAGCCCATTTTGCCGCCGGCCCCAAAGAGAGCAATTGAAGTCATGTTTCCTCACCTCGTACGTTTTTTGAATTCCTAGCTTAACTGGTATGATGAGTCAATCACCATGTCATCATACACTAGGGGTGCCGGCCGATAGATGACGACTATTGGCTTCCGTCACGGATCTGCGAAAAATATCCATCGCTACCAACCTGTCCGCCCTTCAATGCCACCTGCAATCCATTGGTCGGCGTGTAGTTACCATGAGCCGTGCAGAGGGGTGAGCCGGGTGTTTGGGGTAGGGGAAGCAATGTTGTCAGCGCGTCGATGCGCAACTCTTTCAGGGCGTGGCTCGAGGTATCCCCACCGGCGACGACAGCGCGGTTGAGGGTTTCCCTCTCCACGAGGCGCCTGAGAATGATCCCAAGGGCCGATCCAAGCTGATGGCGAGCTCCTGGGAGCCGATCAATCTCGCTGCCGCGGTCTGCTTCCGGTCCAAGGGCGGTGTGCAGAACGACGCTGCGCCCCGCTTTCAGCCGGGTGACACCTTCTTCGACGGCTGCATCGATCGACCGATCACGGTTCTCGCCCACCAACTCGAGGGGATCGACGCCGATGCCGTCGAAGCCGTTTTTGGTCGCATCGCGGATCTGGCGTTCCGTCGTCGGAGAGACGCTTCCCGAGACGACGGCAAGCCGCTCGACTTTTCCGGGCGTGCGAAATTCCGGCTGCTTACCGAGTATGCCCTCCGCCTTCCACGCTTGAAGCAGCGCGTATTCGACACCGGACGAGCCTGCGGTAAACAAGCCAGGCTGACGTTTAGCCCGCCAAAGTTGCCGGCCGGCGGACGCCTGCGACTGTGCGCTGTCGACGTCGATCAGCATGATACCGGAGATTGCGGCGGTGATTTTGTCCATGCGCTGATCCGCATCGGATGCGGCTATGGTGGCAAGGTCTGCAAGGGCAACGGGAAGCGTTGTCTGTTTCGCCAAATGCACGGCAAGATCGGCTTCGTCCATCGGCGTCACCGGGTGGCGGCTCATGACCGGATGACGATCAATGCGATAGACCTGATCCTGATAGGCTGCGAAGAGATGCCCGAAGGCCGTGTAGCGCTTCAATTGCGGCGCACCGACGATTACCGGAACGATCGGCTGATCACCAAAGACGGTCCTGCCGATCTCGATCGCCTTGCCGATATTGCCGATCTCAGGGCTGGAATCGAAGGTCGAGCAGACCTTGTAGTGGCAAATGTCGGCACCGCGCGACTTTAGCCACTCGAAGATTGCGGGCAGGTGCTCGTCCATCCAGTCAGGGGTTTCACTCCGGCTGGTCCCGGCAATTCCGAAGGCCCGGTAGTCCGCAAAACGCTCGGCCGTGGCGTCCGTGGGAAGTCCGAGAAACAGGACCGTCGATACGCCGCTCGATGCGAGGGCCTCCATGACGTCCGTGGAGCCGGTAAAGTCATCGCCGTAGTAGCTGAGAAGAGGCTTTGCCATGGCGTCACGCAGCCTTGCCATCGCCGAATTTCGCAATCGAGGCTGCAAGCTCGGGATGATCTCTGGCATATTCCTCGAGTGGGATGTCGGCGACGGCCGCCTGCCAGGCTTGCTGCACGGCGCGCACGCCGGCAGCAGGGCCATCCGGATGACTGACGATCCCGCCGCCACAGAGATAGAGCAGGTCCGTCGTCCGGCCGGTGCGCTGATATGTGTCGGCTGCCTGTCCGCCCCATTGTCCGGAGCCGGCAACCGGCAGGCAATCGACCATGTCGAACAACGGCGTGCTGACTGCCTTGAAGGACTGGACGAAGCTTTCGTCAGGCTCCCAGTATTTCACGCGAATGCCATTGATCTGGAACTGGTCGACACCCAGAAGACGCCAGAATTGCTGGTAAACCCTGAAATCGAGGCCAGCCCCCGGATCGCGGGTGAGAACATCCCATCCGTTCCGATGGGCATGCAACACCAGGCCGGACCGCTTCCTGAGGAAACTCATGCCGCCAAAGCCGATGGAGTTGATGTTGACGACAGCGCAATTCCCGCCCGCATTGAGAACGAGATCATGGTTGCGCATCATTTCATCGGGATCGGCATGTGAGATGCCGAAGGCATACATCACCTTTTTACCGGTCTTCTGCTCATGATCGAGGATCATGGGCATGATTGCCTCGACGCGTTCCTTGAGAGGCGAATAAGCGGGGCTCATCAGCTTCTCGTCGTCCTTGATGAAATCCACGCCGGATTGAATGAGCTCGCCGACGAGGGCAGCAGTCTCCTTCGGTCGAAGGCCAAGGGCGGGCTTGACGATCGTTCCGATGATTGGCCGATCATCGACGCCAGTCAGGCGACGGGTGCCAGGAAGTCCAAACTGCGGGCCAGGGTGCGCTGATCTAAACGCCGCCGGCAGTTTCATGTCCACGACACGGATGCCAGTCATGCCCTTGATCGAAAACACGCCGCCAATCGCGATCGTCATCAAAGCCGACAGGTCGGTCCCGATCGCATCGAGCGGAAAGGCGATGTCGACGTCAGCGCGGCGAAGTGGACCATGTCCAGGAGCGACTTCTGGCCAGGTCGGGAAATCCGTGTCCGGCAGATGTCGTATGTCCAAAACGCGTGCGGCGACGCGGGCCTTCAGCTCTTCGGTTTCGCCGGGAACAGCAACGAAGGTGCCAGTTGACTGGTCGCTGGCGATCTTGGCCGCCATGGCCTCGACGCTGCTAGGGGTTTCGATGCGGTAGGTCAGCGTAATCATCATTTCGAGCCCGTTGTTCCTCCTGCCGCGGACATCTTTGCCATGGCATCAACTTGTGATCTGGTATAATGAGTATTCCATTTTCTGCAACGATAAATTTCCATCCCGAGCTATTCGAAATGTCGGACTTTCTTGCAGGCGTTCGAAGATGCATAAGGAGAGGGGAACATTTTGAGCCAGCGAGAGACCATGAACCAGCCAATCGAACAGATCGTCCGTCGTAAATTGTCCGATGAGGTCTTTGACCGGCTGGAGCGGATGATAACGTCGGGCGAACTTCAGCCTGGCGATGAAATGCCTTCCGAGCGCGTTCTCATGGAAAGGTTTGGCGTGGGACGCCCCGCCATTCGCGAAGCAATGCAATCGCTAGCGAATATGGGATTGGTCAGCATCTCCCATGGAGAACGTGCGAAGGTCCTCCGATTGACCGCCAAGTCGATTTTGCGGCAGGTCGACTTGACTGCAAAGATCATGTTGTCACAATCATCCGATTCCCTGGAGCATCTGAAAAGCTCGCGCATTTTCTTTGAGCGCGGAATGGCGCGTGAAGCGGCCGCCAAAACAACGGAAGCTGATATCCGCGACCTTAGAGAGATTCTGGACAATCAGCGCAGCGCCCTTGGCAATGCCCAGGAATTTATCGCGGCCGACATGCAGTTTCATACCCGAATTGCACAGATCTCAGGCAACCCGATATTCGTTGCCGTAAGCGAAGCCATGCTCGCATGGCTGAAGGCGTACCATACCGAAATGCTGATCTGGACGGGCAAGGAGAAGTTTACCCTTGTCGAACACCAGGAAATACTCGAGCGGCTGGCAGCGCATGACGCCGATGGCGCCGAAGCGGCCGTTCTCAAGCATCTTGAGCGATCGAGTGCTCTTTATACGAGTCGAGACTAGGATATCCGCGTGTAGCGGTGGGGCAAGACCGAGGTTCTGTCCGAATGAGCGCGGCCCCGCTTTTATCCGGTCACCTAAAACCTTTTCGTTCCAGCGACGTTGTACTCCCACGATCCAAGGGAAAGCGGACCTTCCCTTGGCTCCGATGTACGATGCGCCTTTCTACCAGGGCTCCGGGAAATTGAAGGACAAGGTGGCGCTGATCACAGGTGGTGACTCTGGTATCGGACGTTCGGTGGCGATCCTGTTCGCCCGCGAAGGTGCCGATGTCGCGATCGTCCATCTCGATGAAGTCCAGGATGCCGGAGACACGAAGGCCGCCATCGAAAAAGAAGGACGGGAGTGCTTGATTATCCGTGGCGACGTTAAGGACGCGAGCTTCTGCAAAAAGGCTGTCGAGAAGACAATGACCCGGTTTTCCCGCCTCGACGTCCTGGTCAACAACGCCGCTTTCCAGGTCCACACAGCCGACATCGAAGACCTGACCGACGAGCACTTCGACGAGACACTCAAGACCAATCTGTACGGCTACTTCTACATGGCCAAGGCAGCCATCCCGCATCTGAACAATGGCTCCGCCATCATCAACACGGGGTCCGTCACCGGCCTGGAAGGATCGAAAGGGCTGCTCGATTATTCGATGACCAAAGGCGGGATCCATGCCTTCACGAAGGCCCTTTCTAGCCAACTGGTACCGAGAGGGATCCGCGTCAACGCGGTCGCTCCGGGCCCCGTATGGACGCCGCTCAATCCATCGGACAAGGAAGCCGACGACGTCGCGACATTCGGCAGCAAGACGCCGATGAAACGCGCCGCGCAGCCCGAAGAGATCGCTCCCGCCTACGTCTTCCTCGCTTCCCCGCAGGTGTCGAGCTACATCACGGGTGAGATCCTTCCCATCGTTGGCGGCTATTAAGAGAGGCGGTCAGTGTTCACCGAAAGTTGTTCCCCGAACACACGCTCCCAGGGATGATCAAAAAGCCCGCCCCGGCCCAACTGGGGCGGGCTCGTACCGATCCGACCCCTCGGACCACGGCTGCCTTCTTACCGCTACGAAGGAAGGTAGCAGTGGCCCGGTAATAGACAACTCGAACCTCGTTCGATGGTTATTCGGTAAGGTTACCCGAGATGCGATCCGGATTTATGCAAATCCAGAGCCCCTCTGGAACGGATGATCAACGTCACGCGTTCCTGGGGTTGGGCACGAAAAAAGTGCGGTCTTAAATATCGGAGTTTCGATGGCTACTATGAGGTGGGCGATGGGAGAAGTGTCGTCGGTATCTGCAATCGTCGAGCCGGGGCGCAATGTCTGGAACGTCGCGAAAGCGGAAAAGGCGTCGTTCCTGATCGATGGATCTGCTTATTTCTCCGCCCTCGATGCGGCTCTTCGCGGTGCGCGACGCACGATCTGGATCGTCGGCTGGGATTTCAACCCGGATATCTGCCTGCGACCGCGCGTCAGTTCCGAAACCCTTGGGGAGCTGCTACTTCGTCTGACCGATGACGCCCCGGAACTGCAGGTTCGGATCCTTGTCTGGGGGATGGGTCCTGTCTATTCGGGCAAGTCCCTGAAGATTTTCCGTGAAAGCGCTTTTTCGAGGCATCCGCAAATCAACTTGCGGTTCGATCTGAGACATCCCTTGAGAGGCAGTCACCATCAAAAGCTGGTGGTTATTGACGATGCGCTTGCATTTCTCGGGGGTATCGATCTCACGGCGCGCCGCTGGGACGAGCCGGACCATCGCGTCGACAATCCATTGAGAGCCGCTCCGGACGGGCAACCTTACGGTCCCGTCCACGATATTCAGGCGATGGTTTCAGGTGAGGCAGCGCTCCTCATCGGAGATGTCGCACGTCGACGCTGGAGCAGGGCGACAGGAGAGCCAATCGACCGTCAAACTGATATTGCGGCGTCCTGGCCCGAGTCGATTGTCGCAGACATGCGCGGGGCCGCTTCTGGTGTCGCGCTGACTGAGCCCGGCCTTGTCGGAAAGCGTGGTCGCCACGAAGCCATAAAGTTGACCCGCGATGCGATCCGCGCAGCCAGGAGGTCGATTTATATCGAGACGCAATACCTCGCCTCATTTGGGATCGCTCGCAGGCTGGGGCGCCGATTAAGAGAGGCGGACGGGCCGGAGATCGTCGTACTCGTCACCAGGAGTTCGCACGGCCTGATCGAAAAGCTGACGATGGGGGGCAACCGCGATCGCGTCATACGGCGGCTAAAACGAATGGACCGACACGACAGGCTCCGGATTCTTTATCCTGTCGTCCCAAATCCCGCAGGCGGCGAGCAGGAAGTTACGATCCATTCAAAGGTTATTATAATCGACGATCGGTTCGTCCGCATTGGCTCCTCCAATCTCAACAATCGATCAGAGGGCCTCGATACGGAATGCGATTTGGCACTGGAAGCGGGCGAAGCAGCGCATCGCAATGCAATCTTCGCCCTCAGAAGCAAGCTTCTAGCCGAACATCTCGACGCAAACCCCGAAACGGTGGGCCAAATGCTTCGACAATCGGGCTCCCTCGTGAAGTCGCTCGATGCGCTCAATACAGGTTCCCGTGGCCTGCGGGAGTTTTCCGTCGATCTGACGCGCGGCGGGATTTCGCCGCTTCCCGGTACCTCCGTCATCGATCCGCAAATTCCCTTTCGGCCCTTACGCAGAATGCGCGCCTTGTTCGCAAACCTCAGGATGAGGTTGGCCGCCATCTTTTGACCGACGCCCATCCTTTAGCCGGCTCCACATTTCACTGATCGCGAGAAGCGCAAGGCCCAAAGCAAGAGGCAGAAGGAAATAGATGGCTCGAAAGGCAACCAAGGCACCGATTGAAGCGGAGTCCGGCAAGACATGCCTCACGGTCGCTTCCAGAACTCCCAGGCCGCCCGGCACGTGGGTCACGAGCACTGCGATGTTTGCCAACACGAAAGCCGTCACCGTCTGAACGAAGCCGGCGTCTGTATCAGCTGATATGAGCTGGTGAAGGCATGCGGACACGAACACGAAATTGAGGGTCCCAAGCGCGATCTGCGCAAGGCTTGCGGATACGCTCGGAATCTGGAAGCCCCATCGCCG
Source organism: Rhizobium sp. Root1203 (assembly GCF_001424945.1). Lineage (GTDB taxonomy): Bacteria > Pseudomonadota > Alphaproteobacteria > Rhizobiales > Rhizobiaceae > Rhizobium. Next base: position 106,474 of record NZ_LMCW01000034.1, on the reverse strand, counting down.
GATTTTGAGAGGAGCGCGAACCGTGGCCGCGAGAACGAGGTAGGCCACCGGAATTACCGCACATCCGATGCCGAGGAAAAAGACATGCCCGGCAGTCATGTTCAGTGCCTTTCTGGCATCATCGGGATTGGCGAGAAGGGCGATAGCAGCGAGCGAAGTCAGACCCAATCCTACCGTCACGCCGCAAAACAGGACAACCTTTGCAACTTCTTCCGTCGTCAGGCCCCAACGGCTGTAGAAACGATACCGCACAGCGCCGCTGCTCAGCGCTGCTACTCCGAGATTGTGACCGATAGACAAGGCGGTGAACGAGGCGATCGCAGCCTTGGAATAGCTGAGCGGCTTGCCTGCATAGCGCAGCCCGAGCCAGTCGAAGCCGGTCAAACAGGCATAGGAGGCGGCAGCAAAAGCGGCGCTCGTCACGAGTCGGACGGTCGGGATGGCGCGGATTGACGCCACAACCTCATCAAGCGAATAGCGATGAAAGACCCTGTACAGCAGGTAGCTCGCCAGCATGAGACTTGCGACAAGGACGATGTTAACCAGCAGGCGTTTCAGAATCATCGGTATTCCGTTTTGTGTACGGTGAAAGGAAACTCCCAGATGGAACGAACGGTGCCGATCGAGGTTCCTTTACAATGAGCTCAAATCGCGACAGTTCCCCCCGCCAGCGTTCGCCCACAGTCTCAATATTGACGTACAATGTTCACAGCTGCATCGGCACGGACCGCAAGATCGATCCGCATCGGATTGCCGATGTGATCGCACAAACGGGCGCAGATATAATCGCTCTGCAGGAACTGGACGTCGGGCGAAAGCGAACCGGCAGAATCGACCAAGCGCACGTCATAGCCTCGCTTTTGAAGATGGAAGCGCACTTTCATCCGGCGCTCCACGTCGAAGAAGAAAAATACGGCGATGCAATCCTGACGGCACTTCCAACGCGACTTATGAAGGCGTCGCCACTGCCGTCTCTTGGGGAACTGCGGGGAGCCCTATGGATCCTAGTCGATCTGCCGTGGGGCGCGTTGAACGTGCTGAACACCCATCTGGGGCTGAGAAATCTTGATCGCTTGCGGCAGGTCGAAACGTTGCTGGGTCGCGATTGGATGGGAAGTCCCGAGTTTCAGGCTCTCCCCGCGATCATCTGTGGCGACCTCAATGCCGTCCCCTCCTCGGCAGCCTACAAGGCTCTCGCCGCCTGCTTTCGCGACGTTGCACCGGCAAGGGCGGCGCGGACGTTCCCCTCCCGTTTTCCATTGCTTCGACTGGATCATATCTTTGTTTCGAAGGAGTTTGGCAATGTCCGTTCGGAAGTGATCTCGACGGCAGCCGCACGGCAAGCGTCCGATCATTTGCCGGTTCTGGCCGAAGTCGAATACCCGGCGCGTTCCGGCTAGGTCAATCGCAGGACACAAACGTGTGTTCACGTGGATCGGATAGGGTCATCGGGAACGGTTCGGAGCTTCATGATGATACCTCGACCCTCTTCCGGCGTGACTAGGCGAAAATAATCCGCGAATGGCATCCTTGTGCAGTTGGCTTTCCGCAATCGGCACGTCTTTTTTCGTCCGCCCAAACCGGCGCGTGAGCTCATCGCAGAGCTCCGACGGATCGGTCATGCCGTCTTGGTAGAGGTGAATGAGCAATCTGCCAGCGAGGTTGGGAGAGGCTGATTGCCCACTTGCAATATTACCCGTGTAGCCGCAATCGATTAGGACTTGCTGGAGGAGGCGGAGGTCGTCTGTAGTCAGGCAGCGGGACGTCAAATCGAAAGACATGGAACCCTCCTTTCGGCCAGAGCGAGCCGTATGTCCTCCAACTATCCAGCGGAAAAAAAGTTCCATTCTCTGAGCGTCGCGAAACATTCGATTGGGGAGACAGGCAGCTGCCTGCATTGTTGGGAGAACACCCTAAAACAACAGACCGGTGATATCAGGTGATACTGGCGCGATGTTCGAACTTCGTCACATGGAACTTCGCCTTGATATCCCTGGCAATGTCGGCAGCGGAAGGCGCTCCATCCGTCGCAAACCACCGCAATTCGTAGATAAACTCGTCATGATGGTCGTCCAGCCCATTTATCATGGTCGTGAACCGCGCTTGCGATCCTGGCGGCAGGCAGGAAACAATTTCGGGGATGTCAGTGCCTTTGGGCACCTTTATGCCGACGGCTCCCTTCTGCTCGGACGGGACTTTAAGCCCGATCCTCTTGAATGGCGACAGGACAACGAAGGCGACAACGGTGGCGATGGTTCCGAGGACAAGCTGTCCGCCGCCGACACACAGGCCGATGGCGGTAATCAGCCAGAGGGTGGCAGCCGTTGTAACCCCGGTCGCAATGTCGCCTCGGCGCAGGATGGCACCGCCGCCGATAAAGCCGACACCGGTCAGTACGCCGAGCGGGAATCGAAGGATATCCATAGAGCCGTTGGTGCTTTGGCTTGTCGACAGCAATAAATTTGCCTGAATCATGGAAATACACGCCGCAAGGCCAACCAGGATCGTGGTACGCAGTCCGGCGGAATGCCCGCCTCGCTCCCTGTTCATCCCGATGAGGCTACCCGCAACAAGGATCGCTGCGACTCGGATCGCTATGTCAGTCCAACTTGGCGTCACAGGCATCAAGTCGTCCAATGTCACTGCCGCAATCCCGTTTTATGACGCGCCAAGCATCTCTGTGTGATGCTTAAAATGCAAGCTTTTCGACAATGTGCCGCAATGCTGCTGAAGCCAGCCGCGTGGGAACGTCGCCATTTCCGTTGCCGAACGCAAAACGAGAGCGGGGCCAGATCAACTCTGCACTCCCGATCCGCGGCGGAGATGGTTTTCGAGCTCTACGTCGTCAGGTGCCAAACATCGCGCCTTGACGTAGCTTGTTCTCTAGCGGCCTGGCGCTCTGATCTTCTTGGGGGCCGAAACACCGCTTTCCCGCTCAAGCTTCTTGCGGGCGAGCTTGCGAACGCGCCTTATGCCTTCGGCCTTCTCGCGAGCACGTTTCTCAGAAGGCTTTTCATAATGCTCCCGGAGTCGCATATCCCGGAAAACGCCCTCACGCTGCATCTTTTTCTTCAAAACACGGAGCGCTTGCTCAACGTTGTTGTCACGTACCAGAACTTGCAATTTATGCTCCTTGGGTCACCAACGCCCTCATAGATCCATTCAATATCCACGATCAAGAGCGAGGAGCGCGTCACGGCAAAAATCTTTGGGGTTTTGCAGTCCGCCCCCTGCGAAGTGCGCTTAGGACCAAGTGACGGGTGTTGGCGCGATCAAATTACGCTTATTGTAGGAAGGTGTGAGATGACTTCATTCCTTTTCTCTTCGGGAAGGGTTTCGATACGGTTCCTCCAGAAGGATTTTGCTTCCGGACTGTCCGGCTCCCATTCTCGTGTGGAAGCCTTGTTGTCATCGTTTGCGGATCGGCGTTTTCCACCGAGTCTGATGTATTCCCTCGCGAGTTCGAGTGCGGGTGTCGCTGCCGGTGGCGGTCGTTCTGCCATTTTTACATTCCTCGAATTTCCGTTTGCCAAGCATAAACGGGAGGGGACAAGTCTTGTTCCAGCGACACTGCGAGGCGAAATGCGCGAAACGCTCCAAGGAACCAAAGGCACCTCCAGACTGTTCATTCTCCAGGAACAGTTATCGCAGGAAGGAGAGAGCCATGCGCAACATCCTGAAATCCGCGCTGGTCGTGGGCTTGGCCGCTTGCAGCCTCGCATCCAGCAACACACTGGCCAATGCTCAGGACCTGGAACTTCGAGTCGGGCCTGGAGGCGTCGGCGTTTACGACAGGAACCAGGATCGGGAATACGGCCATAACCGTTACGGCAGAGGCGGCTGCGACCCGGATGAAGCCCTCGACGCAGCCCGGGATGCGGGATTCCGTCGTGCTCATATCGTGCGTGCAAGTGCACGCAATATTGTAGTCGAAGGGTTCACTCGCGGTGGGCCGGATCGAATCGTATTTGCGAATGTGCGAGGCTGTCCGGAGATTTAATTGTCTGTGCCGTCAGGCTCGAGCGGTCCAGCTGGAGAGTCTCCAGCCGAACCGCTCGAGCCGTCTCTTGACTTCAGATTTTCAGCTGCTTGCCCGCGCAGCTCATCGGAATTTCGGGGGTTTTGGGGGCGCATTGGCCTGAAGTTCATGGAGCGGAGCATGCTTTCCGAGCAATCTCTGGAGTTTGCGCTCTTCTGCCGGACCGATGCCGAACTTTTTGCAATGCTCGGCGATGCTCCGGTCAGTGGGGCCCGGGATGCGAACTTGGCGGTTGTCCTTGGAATGTGACATGGATTCTCCTCCTGGCAAGAAACGCGCAACGCCGCCCGACGGTTTCATTGAACGTCAAAAAACAGGGCCAGGTGACGACCTTCCACATTCGCTTCTAATGCCGGGAAGCCGCGCCCATCTTTACATAGGGCGGAACCCGCGAGCGTCCAAAGTGTTCTGCTGACATGAACCAGATACTTCAAACCGACATCCTCGCGACCGCAGCGGAAGCAAAACTATCGTGCGGGCTCGTCTACGTTCAGGGTCTGGAAACGGGGATCACCCGCAAGGAAGGCAAAAGGGGCTTCCTCTACTACAGGCCAGACGGGAGACGGATCACCGACAGCGGCGAGATCGCGCGTCTGAACGCTTTGGCGATCCCTCCAGCCTATCGCGATGTCTTGATTTCCACAAACCCGCTATCGCATCTGCAGGCTGTGGGCATCGACGCCCGCGGTCGCAAGCAATACCGATACCATCCCGGCTGGCACGCCGACCGCGGTCGAGCCAAGTTCGAACGTCTCGTCGAGTTCGGTGCGCGGCTTCCCGACATACGCGAGCGCGTGGATCTGGATCTCCGGTCCAGGGGAATGACGATGGAGAAGGCGCTGGCGACTGTCGTCTGGATGCTGGACAATTTATATATCCGGATCGGCAATGCGAGCTATGCCGAGAACAACCGGTCCTATGGACTGACGACGCTTCGAAATCGCCACGTGAAGATCGAGGGGTCGAATGTTCAGTTTCGGTTTAAAGGCAAATCCGGAAAGGAATGGAATCTGATGCATTGCGACCGGCGTATCGCAAACGTCGTTCGGAAGCTCCAGGAGTTACCGGGCCAGCAACTCTTCAAATATGTCTGCAACGAGAACGATTGCCGCCAGATATCGTCTCAGGATGTCAATGCCTACATTCGCGAGGCGGCCGGTGACGATGGCAGCAGCTCACGGCAGTTCCGCACATGGGGGGCGACATGCATGGCCGTTTCAATCCTCGCTCCGCTGGAGGTCCCTGGTTCGCAACGTGCCTTGGCCGTCCAGCTCAACGGCGCGATTGATGCCGTTGCTGCAAAGCTCGTCAATACGCGAGCCGTCTGCCGATCGTCCTACATACACCCCGCCGTCTTCGAAGACTTTCGCGCAGGGCGGCTGGGTGATGTCCTGCGTCTGCGGAAGACGACAAGCGAGCGCCTTCTGAACTGGATGGACGACGAGGAGATACGGGTTCTCCGGTGGCTCAAGACCCAGCCCCCGGCGAGCGAAAACTGATGAGCGGGCGAAGAGTTGATGTCGACCAGGACTTGATTCGATGAGCGGGGAACGAAGTTATTCGTGGGGGCCGTCCTTTGCGCTGGACGGCTCGACGACATTTCGCCTCTGGGCTCCCTCCCAAGCGCAGGTATCGCTGGAGATCGGGAGCGAAACCATCCCGATGAGCAGGTCGACGGAAGGCTGGTTCCAGTGCAGGATCGATCGTCAACCGTTTGGGGCCGAGTATGGCTTCGTTTTGCAGGGTCAACCTCCTATCCCCGACCCGGCATCGCGCTATCAGCCGAGTGGCGTTGACGCGCCCTCCGTGCTCCTCGATGAAAACAGCTACCGATGGCAGAATCTCCGCTGGACCGGCCGGCCGTGGGAAGAGGCAGTAATGTACGAGCTTCACCTCGGAACCTTCACGCAGGAGGGCACATTCCGCTCAGCGATACCGCATCTTCGACGATTGGCCGAGATCGGCTTTACCGCGATCGAGTTGATGCCGCTCGCCGAGTTTCCTGGTGAACGAGGATGGGGATACGACGGCGTCTATCAATACGCGCCGCACCACGCCTACGGTTCGCCCGATGATTTCAAAGCCCTTGTCGATGCAGCCCATCGTCATGGAATGATGGTCATTCTCGACGTCGTCTACAATCACTTCGGGCCGGCCGGAAATTACATCAAAAACTACGCGCCGGATTTCTTTCTCGCAGACGATCCAACCCCCTGGGGACCAAAAATCGCCTTCGCGCGGGATCCGGTTCGGCGGTTCTTTGTCGATAATGTCTTGTACTGGCTGCAGGAATTTCGCCTGGACGGTTTGCGGCTGGACGCGATCGATCAGATCGAAGACCCCAGCAGCAGGCACATCCTGCGGGAAATGTCCGAAACGGTGCGCAGGCAGATCCCGGATCGAACGGTTCACCTGATCATCGAGAACCCTGCCAATGGCGCAGACCTGTTGGCGTCCGATGAAAGTGGTGAAGGCCTGTTCACCGCCGATTGGAATGACGATTTCCACCACGCACTGCACGTCGCGGTGACGGGTGAGGCAACTGGATACTACGAACCTTTCAAGCATGACTCTTGGGGAAAACTCCGGAAGACCCTTGCCGGGGGATATCTACGGCAAGGCAGGAGCATGCTTGGCCGGCCCTTGCCCGACGGCGCCTCCCTACCGCCCACGTCATTCGTTCATTTTCTCCAGAATCACGACCAGGTCGGCAATCGCGCACTCGGCGAACGTCTGCATGCCATGATCGATCGACGATGCCATTCGGTCCTGACCGAGCTGTTGGTGTTTTCGCCGCAGATCCCGCTGATGTTCATGGGCGATGATCATCGTAGCTCCAAACCCTTTCATTTTTTCGCAGATTATGACGGCGAGCTGGCCGACGCCATCAGACGTTCAAGGCCAAAGGAGGCACTGAACTTTGGCGGATTTCCTGATGGAACCGACGCTTCGGATGTTTCGGATCCGAACGAGAGTTCGACGTTCCTGCGGTGTAAGCTGCATTGGAGCGAGGCGAACGAAAGAGCCAATGTCGCCTGGGCGGAATGGCTGCGCGACTTGATTTCCGTCCGGCGACAATGGATCGTTCCGCTCCTTTCGAACAAGGCGAGGTATTCGGGAACGGTGCTGCCTTCAGAGGACGGTGCCGTCTTCATCGACTGGAAGTTGGCTGGCAGCATCCTATCCCTTCGCGCAAACGCCAGTCCGCGCACTTACAGGCTTGACCTGCGTCCCGTCGACATGCGCTATCCGGGACGAGGCCAGACTGTCGCCGGTGTCCTGGACCCGTGGTCGACTCACCTCTACATCGGCGATCGGTGATGATCGGGTTGGCCGGCCAGCTCCGGGGCCGTCCTTAAGGCTGCTCGCGTACACCCGGCGTCGCTTCGCGTTGATCTGCGTCCTCAAGGTCGGTTTCCACCAGGAAGGTGTCTGTGTGCTGTCTGGCGGCTTCACGCAATGCATCCAATCGCGGCAAATCATCGCCTTCGATCACGTCACCACCGTGGCTTATTTCTCGCTCTGCCTGAAGCCAATGGTCGTCATGACGGCCCGCTGGCGATCCTTCCTGTTCCCATAGTTCGTAGGCACGCTTGCGGATTCGATGGATCTCTTCGGCGCGGTCATCCGCGTTGGGTATCGGGCGCAGTTGCTCGTTCGCGGACGTATACTTTGCTGTGGGGGCCATTCTTCGTTCTCCTTCCTGCTGTATGCAACTCAGTCGAATCGCACTGCGTCCTTAAACGGGAGGGTCGCAAGAACCCTGCCCTCTTCGTCGGTGATCTCGAACCGCATGTTATCGATCGTCTGCCGCTGCAATACGAGTTCGGCGACCATTTCGCGCGATGCTTTCTCCGCTTCGCCTTTCGCGTGATTGAGCGAAGGCAGGTCGATCCCCTCCGCGTCTCTGTCGACCCCTTCGTCCGAGCGGACATTGAAATAAAAGCGCATGTTCATTTCCCATCTTTTGGGGACAAACGGATGGACGAGCGCTTCGTTCCGCGTCGTGCCGCAATGGGCCGCGCGCCTGGATCCTCGGTAGAGCGTTGCCCGACAGCCGCAAATCCGACACCGGTCGAGGGATGATCTCAACTGCCCCTGAGAACGACCAGGCTTCGGGCTTCCAGGCGATAGGCTTCAGGGCGGCCGATATCCTCTCCCTGTATGTCCGCGTCGTCTGTCGTCAACTCGAGCACCCAATTACCGCATGAGCTGTCAGGAAGTTTGAACTCGACATTACCGTCATGCGGATTAAACAGCACGAGTACGTCCTTCATTCCCTCGCAGTCTCCTGAAAGCCGCAAGCCGATCGTCGTGCTGCCGACATCCTGCCACTGTTCTTCCGTCTGTTCGCCCCCGACTGGATTGAGCCAGGTCACGGCCATGCCATCTCTCCAGCTTTCACGGCGAAGGATCTCGTTGTCACGGCGCATAGCGATCAGTCTCATGGTGAACTGTCGGAGCGCCTCCGCGGAGTCCGGAAGGTCCTCCCAATGCACCCAGCTTAAATCGTTGTCCTGGCAGTAACCGTTGTTATTGCCCATCTGGCTGCGTCCGAACTCGTCTCCTGCGAGCAGCATTGGCGTTCCATGCGAAAGGAACAAGGTAGCAAGGAAGTTCCGCTTTTGACGATCGCGAACCGCATTAATGGCTTCGTCGTCCGTAGCACCCTCGACACCGTAATTGTCGCTTCGATTGTCGCTGTGGCCATCCTCGTTGCCCTCCCCGTTCGCGTCATTGTGCTTGTCGCTGTAGGAGACGAGATCGTTGAGGGTGAAGCCGTCGTGGGCGGCAATGAAATTAACGCTCGCCCAAGGGCGGCGGCCGCGCAGGTCGTATACGTCACCGGAGCCGAGGACGCGGGCTGCGAAGTCTTGCGTCGCTCCGTCGGTGTCTTTCCAATAGTCGCGCACGGTGTCGCGATACTTGTCGTTCCATTCCGACCAGCCTGGTGGGAAGCCTCCGACCTGATAGCCGCCGGGGCCGATGTCCCAAGGTTCGCCGACTAGTTTGAGTTTCGAAAGCACCGGATCCTGGCCAACGGCATCGAAGAAGCCGCCACGCTGATCGAACCCTTCCGGCTCGCGCCCGAGAATGGTGCCGAGATCGAAGCGAAATCCATCGACGTGCATGTCCTCGGCCCAATAGCGAAGGCTGTCGGTTATCAGTTGCAGGACGCGGGGATGCGAGGTGTTGACGGTGTTCCCGGTGCCCGTGTCGTTGACATAGTAGCGGGCATTGTCAGGCATTGTGCGGTAGTAGGAGAAATTGTCGATACCCTTGAACGACAGGGTCGGCCCCAGCTCGTTGCCTTCGGCGGTGTGATTGTAGACCACATCGAGGATCACTTCGATGCCGCTGTCATGGAAGGCGCGCACCATATCCCGCAACCCTGTCATGCCGCGGGGCCCGTAATAGCGGGAGGCAGGGGCGAAGAAGGCGAGAGAATTGTAGCCCCAATAATTCTTCAGGCCCTTGTCGAGCAGATGGCTGTCGTCGGGAAAGAAATGGATGGGCAGCAGTTCGATCGATGTGACGCCGAGGCTCTTCAGATAGCTTACGATTGCCTTTTCGCTCAAACCTTCGAAGGTGCCGCGGTGTTTTTCCGGGACTGCTGGATGGAGTTTCGTGAATCCTTTGACATGCGCCTCGTAGAAGATCGTTTGTGGCCAGGGAACCACTGGTTTTCGATCCTTCTTCCAATCGTATCCGGCGGGATCGATGACGCGGCACTTGGGCATCACCGACGCGCTGTTGCTTGTCTCGAAAGTGAGGTCCTTGTCTTCGCTCTTCATGTCGTACGAGAAAAGAGCGTCTGACCATTCGACGTGGCCGGCGAGTTCGCGAGCATAGGGATCGATCAGCAGCTTGTTCGGGTTGAAACGATGTCCATTCTTCGGATCATAGGGGCCGTGGACACGATAGCCGTAAAGAGCACCAGGTTTCAGACCCGGCACATAGCCGTGCCATATCTCGTTTGTGAATTCCGGAAGCACGACGCGATCCGTCTCGTTCTTCCCGCTTTCGTCGAACAGGCATAGTTCGACGCGTTCGGCGTGTGCGCTGAAAATCGCGAAATTGACACCGTCCCCATCGGACACTGCGCCAAGTGTAGTCCAGTCGCCCGATTGAATGTCAAGTCCGCCACGATTGCTCATCCCTGTCCCCGTCACTGTTGGCGCGGCAGAAACACGAGAGCAGTCCTTTTGTTCCGAGCATTTCGCTGCACCGGTTGGGAGCGACCTTCATTCGCTTCCCGCTTTTGGTGTCAGTTGAGCAACCGAAGTTCCCCCCGGAAGTCCAAAGACAGACTGGGCACGGCCGCCGCCTCCTGACCCGGTGCGATCAATAATTCGTTGCTTCGGCGTCCCTACCTCGACGTCCCTACCACCCGAGCATATTGCGTAGTCTGCCCACTATCCCGCGTCGGTCGCCTGCGGCAATCAGTGCGCGGACCTGATGGGCGGCCGCCACGGCGCTGACGCTTGTTCCGAAGTGGCAAAAACAGACCACTCGGTGCAACTGATGATCGCTTAGCTCGAAAAATCGTCTTGCCTCGCCGTAGTGGTCGCTCTCAAGTCCGGCCGACCGCAAGACCGGATCGGCAAACGCCACCGAGATCGGTGAATGATCGACGTGCATGACCGCACGCTCGTCGGTCGCTTGATATTCGGTCTCGTGCAGGGTCGAGAGCGAGCGGCGAGGACTGCGGTCCAAGAGATCGGCCCAGCGCTCGAGGCGTTCACGGCGTGACATGGCTGGCCGCGGATAGTCAAGATTTACATTGGCGACGATCTGGAGTTGTTCAAGGGCATGGTGTTTCATGGAAACCTCCTGTTCAAACAGCTGGTTCATCCTTCGAGAACTTCCGAGGTGAGCGTGACTCCGACAGGCGATGAAGTCCAATCACGATCAGACAGACAAAGGTCACCATTGCCGTGTTTTCGCTTTCCATTCGCACATCACGAAGGCGATAAGCAAGTCGCTGCAATGACTTGGATCATGGACCGGCAAGCGGCCATCCAGGCTTGCCATTGCATCAAACCTTCCGCGACGTGAAACAGAAATGAAATAACCGGTGCGATGTCACATGACCAACGGTCGATAAATCGGGCTCGTAGGCATTCCATAAACGTCGACTAGTCGTTTGACCTACGCCGAAGTGGGTACAATGCATTTCCCGCCATTTCGGCTATGCTTCTGGCGATCACACATAGTTCCCCGGTATCTTGAGTCCCGCAAATTTTTCGCGAGAGGGTCACCCCATGTATCGCAATGCCCGTCGGTGGACTTCAAGGTCGCTGTTGCCAGACGCATTGGCTCCGAGGTGGCTGGCCACTGGCCAAAAGGCCGAGCCACGCAAATTTGTTCACAAACGCGTGGAGTATTCGCAGCCCGCTTCGACCATTGCCGATTGGACTAAGATCGACACGCGTGTCGACCTGACGATCAACAACGCCACGCTCAACGAGCACCCGGGTGATCAGGACGACAATGAAGATGTTGTCGCCGACGTGCACGTCGATGCCGCGCCGCTGCTTGAGAACCGTGTAGCTGGCCTCGCGCCGTATACGAGGGACGTGGCCTCATTGTGGGCCGCATCGCCGCTGCCTGCGGTTGGGGCGGGCCTCGGCCGCATAGCCGGCGATGGCGATCCTTTGGCACCATTACTTCTGCACAGCCCCGCTCTGCAAAGCCGCGGCCCGACCGCTGCAGGGCAGGGAGCGCCCACTGTGACGGTCGAACCGGCCTCTTCAGGCAATGTCGTCATTCTCGACTCGGCGCCGACGGCGAAGACGACGGCGCACCTTGTCGGACATCCATCGTTTCTGGCGTTTGGCTTGCCCTATGGCGTTTGCGGGTGCGGCTACTACACCTCTCCAACGCACCTTCTCGATTGGGCCCCCGGAAGCAGCCTGCTGCAACCGGACGGTCAATTGCCCGGGACCCGGCTGATCGAAGGACCGGACTACATTTCTGCCGGCAAAAGCAAGATGGGCGCTTCGATCAGCGACCCGCTCCTCGGCCGGAACGTGTCCCAGCTCTCGGGGTGGACCGGTACGGCAAATGGGGCCGAATCGGCTGCTTGGATGGGATCGCTGCCCGGTGGCGGAGAGTCGGGAACAGGGAGCAGCACGTCGAAGGGTAGCGGCATCCTTTCCGGCTCGGTCACCAATCCACCGCCGACGGTGACCCAGAAAGGTGCGACGCAGAGCCTGGCGGCGGCGGCGGCAGCCGTCAATGTGATCGTGGCGGAAAACGAAAAGCTGGGCAACCCCGAGAGCGAGTGGGGGATCGACGGTGCGGGAAGCTCCAACATCGAGGGATTCGCGACCGACATCAGCGTCGACAACGGCAAGACGATAAGCTTCAAGATTGATACGGATTCCAACAATTACCGTATCGACATCTACCGCCTCGGCTACTATGGCGGCATGGGTGCCCGCAAGGTCGCAACGATGCAACACACGGGATTTCAGGCACAGCCAGACCCCTTGCGCGATGCCGCGACCGGACTTGTCGACGCCGGCAACTGGGCGGTCTCTGCGTCCTGGGCCGTGCCCGAGGACGCCGTTTCCGGCGTTTATATCGCCAAGCTCGTGCGTCAGGACGGCACCTTCGGCGAGAACCAGATCCCGTTCATCGTGCGCGACGACGCCAGCCACAGCGACATCGTTTTCCAGACCTCGGATGAGACCTGGCAGGCCTATAACGGTTGGGGCGGCGCCAACTTCTATGGCGGCAACGGCCCGGCGACGGGGCAGGGCGCAGGTCGCGCCTACGCCGTGAGCTACAACAGGCCGATCGTGACGCGCGGTGGCATCGGCACATTCGCCGGTCCGCAGGACTATCTCTTCGGCGCGGAGTATGCCGGTATCTACTGGCTGGAACAGAACGGCTACGACGTCTCCTACATGGCAGGCGTCGATGCGGACCGCTACGGCAGCCTTCTTCTCAATCACAAAATGTACCTCGATGTCGGTCACGACGAATACTGGTCGGGTCAGCAGCGGGCGAATGTCGAGGCCGCCCGCGATGCGGGCGTCAACCTGCAGTTCTGGAGCGGTAACGAAGTCTACTGGCGCACCCGCTGGGGCAACAGCCTGAGCGCCGACGCCACGGCCTACCGCACGCTGATTTCCTATAAGGAGACCTGGTCGCCGGGGGCCAGCATCGATCCTTCCAGCGAGTGGACTGGGACGTTCCGCGATCCACGGCTCAGCCCGCCGGCGGTCGGCGGAGGAAATCCGGAGAATTCTCTGACCGGGCAGTTGTTCAAGGTCGATGACGTCGGCAACAATCTGCAGTCGATCACCGTCCCCTATGATGATGCCAACCTCCGCTTTTGGCGCAACACGAGCGTTGCCAATCTCCAGGCCGGACAGACGGCGACGCTGACGAAGAATTACCTCGGTTATGAATGGGACGAAGCGACCGATAACGGCTTCGATCCTGCGGGCCTCGTCAAATTGTCGTCGACGACACTTCCGGTCAGCACCTATCTCCTCGACTACGGGAATACGACCGGCGCCGGCGTCTCGACCCACAATCTTACCCTTTACCGCGCTCCGAGCGGCGCACTCGTTTTCGGCGCCGGAACCGTCTACTGGGCCTGGGGTCTGAGTGACAATCACGACCTTCAGGTGACGCCGACCGATCCACGGGTGCAGCAGGCAATGGTAAATCTGCTTGCGGACATGGGCATCCAGCCCGGGACATTGCAGTCCGGGCTCGTCACCGCGACGGCTTCGACCGACCACACGGCGCCAACCTCCACCCTCACGGCGCCGGCGACCGCTGCCCTTGGCGCAAGCGTGACAATTTCTGGCACCGCTTCGGACGTCGGTGGCGTGATCGCTGGCGTGGAGGTTTCGACAGACAACGGCGCCAGTTGGCATCCCGCGACCGGCGATGAGAACTGGACCTACACCTGGACACCTCAGGCTGCCGGCGCCTTTGTCATTCGCTCGCGCGCAGTGGACGACAGCATCAACCTCGAAACACCATCGGCCGGGCGCACGGTCACTGTCAGCGGGCAAAGCTATGTCTCGCTATTCCCGGCGGGTGCGACGCCTGCGATCGTGAACACCGACGATGCAAGCGCGGTCGAACTCGGGGTCAAATTCCAGACCTCGGCTGCCGGCACCGTCAGTGGCATCCGCTTCTACAAGGGTAGTCAGGACATCGGCACCCATACCGGCTCGCTGTGGTCGAGCACCGGAACGAGGCTCGCCACCCTCACGTTCAGCGGCGAAACCGCAAGTGGCTGGCAAACAGCGTATTTCTCCAGCCCGATCACCCTGACGCCGGGCGCGACCTACACGGCCTCCTACCACACCGACACAGGCCACTATTCCTCCACGGTCAATTATTTCACTTCGGATGTGACGAGCGGTTCGTTGACGGCGCCGGCCAGCGGAAATGGCGTCTACAGCTATGGCAACAGCAGCATTCCGACCAGCACCTACCAGGGGACGAACTAGGCAACACAGTACCGACGGCGGTTGCCGACACGGGCGACGCCACCGAGAAGGGCGGTATCGCCAACGGCTCGGGCGGCGTGGCTGCCGTCGGCAACGTGCTGACCAACGACACCGATCCGGAYAGCGGCGACACCAAGGCCGTCACCGCCGTCAGCTTCGGTGCGACCGCGGGCACACTGGGCACGGCGCTCAACGGTACCTACGGCAGCCTCGTGCTGAATGCTGCGGGCGCCTATACCTACACCGTCAACGAGAGCGCTGCCGCCGTGCAGGCGTTGCGYCAGTCGACCAACACGCTGACCGACGCCTTCAGCTACACGATGCGCGACGCTGCCGGCGCCACCGCCACGGCGACGCTCACCGTCACCGTTCACGGCGCCAATGACGCGCCGGTGCTCGCCGTCCAGACATCCAACCAGAGCGCCACGGTCGGCACCGCCTTCTCGCTTGCGCTGCCTGCSGGCACGTTCACCGATGTCGACGCCAGCGACGCGCTCGCCTACACGGCCCTGTCCGCCGACGGCTCGGCGACCTTCACCGGCACGCCGACGGCGGCCAATGCCGGCACGCTCAGCGTCCGGGTGACGGCGACCGACCTCGGCAGCCTCGCGGCCAGCGAGACCTTCARCATCGCCGTGTCGACGGCACCGCCCGTGACCTACAGCCTCTTCGGTGCGACCAGCACACCGGCCCAGACCAACCTAAACGACGGTCAGCAACTGGAGGTCGGCGTCAAGTTCCAGTCGAATGTCGCCGGTGAAATTACGGCCCTCAAGTTCTACCGCAGCGCCAACGACACCGGCCAGGATGTGCTGGACCTGTGGACCGCGACCGGCACCAGTGGCTGGCAGACGGTGGCCCTGGCGACACCCGTCTCCATCACCGCCAACACCACCTATGTCGCGTCGTACCACACGACCGGCGCCTACGTGGCCACCGACAACTTCTTTGCCAATGCCGCCTCCAACGGCCCGCTGACGGCCCCGTCGAGCGCCACTGCGGGAGGCAACGGGGTCTATGCCTACGGCGGGTCCGCCACAGCAGGCCTATTCCCGACCAATACCTTCGCTTCCGCCAACTACTATGCCGACGTTGTCTTCCGGCCGCAGCTTGTAACCTGAACGATCCGATGAGGCCGATAGGAAAACAAATGGTTTGTGCGGCACCGGCCGATCTGAATGGGCACCGGCTGATTTTCGCAGGCAAGGGATGTGGACGAGGGGAAAAGAGGACATGACCGATCGGCTACCGGTGACCGTGCTCGCCGGATTTCTGGGCGCGGGCAAAACGACGCTGCTCAGCCACATCCTGACAAATCGCGAGGGCTTGCGGGTCGCGGTCATCGTCAACGACATGAGCGAGGTGAACATCGACGCAAGCCTCATTCGCGACGGTGGCGCCAATCTATCGCATACGACGGAGACGCTCGTTGAACTCAGCAACGGCTGCATATGCTGCACCCTTCGCGACGACCTGCTCACCGAAGTGCGGCGTCTGGCCGAAGAAAAGCGGTATGACTATCTGCTGATCGAGGGGACAGGCATCGCAGAGCCGCGCCCAATCGCGGCTACCTTTTCCTTTCGTGACGAGAACGGGATTTCCCTATCCGATTTTGCGAGGCTCGACACGATGGTAACCATCGTCGACGCGGCGAGCCTCCTGGCCGACTATAGCAGCGCCGACCTTTTGCGCGACCGCGGCCTGCAGAGCGACGGACAAGACCAGCGGACGCTGATCGACCTCCTGGTCGACCAGATCGAATTTGCCGACGTGATCGTGATCAACAAGATCGCGGATGCGACCGAGCCAACGCGCGCCGAAGTCCGCAAGGTGGTTGCTGCGCTCAACCCCGATGCGCGCCTGATAGAAACGGATTTCGGCGATGTTCCTCTTACAGCTGTCCTCGATACCGGCCTCTTCGACGAAGCAAAGGCATCCGCTCATCCCTTGTGGCACAAGGAGCTTTATAGTCCGGGCTCCCACGTTCCGGAGACCGAGGAATATGGCGTATTAAGCTTCGTTTATCGCGAAAGGCGTCCGTTCGATCCAGCACGGTTCAGGTCGTTCCTCGACAAGCCCTGGCCGGGAGTGCTTCGTGCCAAGGGCCATTTCTGGCTTGCCACTCGTCCGCAGCATGTGGGTCTGATGTCGGCCGCAGGGGTCCAGCGTCGCTGCGAGCCGATGGGGCTTTGGTGGGCGGTCGTTCCCCGACAGGATTGGCCACCGCACCCGGAGTTTCAGGAGTATCTGCAGAGCCGTTGGGACAGCGCATGGGGCGACCGTCGGCAGGAACTCGTATTCATCGGGGTCAGCATGGACGAGGCCGTCGTCCGCGCTGCGCTGGACGACTGCCTGGCCAGCGCGGATCCGAGCGACTGGCGCGACCTCGCTGATCCGTTTCCGGCCTGGTAGCTCGCGGGGGCAGGATCAATCAGTATCCATGGTCGCCAACGATCGACGTACGGCTCGCTGGAGGGACCTCCTACAACAGACAGAAACGATCGACGTCCACCATGCCCTTGTCCGAGATCTTGAGATGCGGAATGACGGGCAGCGGCAGGAATGCGACTTGCAGGAAAGGCTCCTCCAGCGTCGTGCCGAGCGCATAGGCAGCCTGTCGGAGGTGATGGAGCGTGTCGCGGACGGTCTCATAGGGTTCGAGGCTCATCAGCCCGGCGACGGGCAGTGCGATCTCGCCGGTGACCTTGCCATCTTCGACCACCACGAAGCCGCCCTTGATCTCGCCAAGACGGTTGGCGGCGAGCGCCATGTCGTCTTCACTGACACCGACAACGCAGATGTTGTGGCTGTCATGGCCGACCGTCGAGGCGATTGCGCCCTTCTTCAGTCCAAAGCCCTGGACGAAGCCGTTGGCGTGATTGCCGTTCTTGCCGTGGCGCTCGATGACCGCGACCTTGATGATGTCGTTGGCAAGGTCGACGGATGTCTGGTTGCCCTCGACCGGCAGCAGGTAACGGCGGTGTTCGGTGATAATCTTGCCAGGCATGACACCGATGACGGGCGTTTCACCATCGGCGACCGGCACGCCGAAATGGGCGGCGTTGACAGGCCTCGCCTTGACGCTGTCAAGGCCGACGGGCGCGACCGGCCTGCGGGTAGCAAAGAGCTCGGCATTTACGTTGCGTCCGGCCGAGAAGACCATCTCGGCCTTGCAGTTCTCCAGGCTGTCGACGACGACGAGGTCGGCACGCCAGCCCGGCGCGACGAGGCCGCGGTCGCTGAGGTGGAAAGCGCGAGCGGCCGAGATCGAGGCGGCGCGGTAGAGGGCAAGCGGCGCGACGCCCTGTCGGATTGCCGTGCGGATCACGTAGTCGAGATGCCCCTGTTCGGCGATGTCGAGCGGATTGCGGTCGTCTGTGCAAAGGGAAATGAAAGGCGAAAGGCGCTCGGTGATGATGGGGATCAGGGCTTCCAGGTCCTTGGAGACGGAACCTTCGCGCACGAGGATGTGCATGCCCTTGCGGATCTTCTCCAATGCCTCTTCGGCGGTGGTGCATTCATGCTCGGTACGAATGCCGGCTGAGAGGTAGCCGTTGAGGTCGTTGCCCGACAGCAGCGGTGCATGGCCGTCGATGTGATCGCCCTGGAAGGCCGCGAGCTTGGCCATGCAGATCGGATCCTTGTGGATCACGCCGGGGAAATTCATGAACTCTGCCAGGCCGATGACTTTGGGGTGATCGCGGAACGGCAATAGCTTTTCGATCGGCAGGTCCGCGCCCGACGTCTCAAGATGGGTGGCGGGGACGCAGGAAGAGAGCTGGACGCGGATGTCCATGATCGTCTCCAGCGCCGAATCCAGGAAGAACTGGATGCCCTCGGTGCCGAGCACGTTGGCGATCTCGTGCGGATCACAAATGACGGTGGTGACACCATAGGGCAGGACGCAGCGGTCGAATTCGTGCGGGGTCACCAGTGAGCTTTCGATGTGCAGATGCGTGTCGATGAAGCCGGGGACGACGATGCGGCCCGCAATATCGATCTCGGTTTCGCCCTGGTAATCGCCGCAGGTGCCGACGATGCGGTCGCCGCAGATGGCAATATCCGATTGCACCAGTTCGCCGGTCACAAGATCGAAGAACCGCCCGCCCTTCAGAACGATATCGGCCGGCTCGCGGCCGGTTCCCTGGTCGATAAGGCGTTCGATGTACATAAATGTCCTTCCTGATTGCTCCGCTCGTCACGATAGCCCTATGCGGAACCACAGCTCGGGCTGCGGCAATATAGGATTACCGCCCGGCCACTGTCATCTCCCCATCAGAGCCAGTCGCATCAGACCTTCACCTTCGATAATCAAAACTCCCGTCACAGGAGACATCGTCAAGTTGCAAGAAGCGCAGGCTGCCAAGCACAGATATCGTGGTTACAAAATCGCGGGGGACATAGCACCAGAAAATGTTGGCGCCGTCATAGTCATAATCTGCCGGTTTCGTGAACAGATTGCTTATCTGCAGCCATTGAAGCATTATTCGTCGCAGTGTGAACTTCGCATCAAGCCACGAAGGTGATGGATTTGGTGGGTGAGACTACCGAAAAGCTTGCGAAGACGCCGCGACTGGGGCGAAGTTCTCGCGGTGTCCTCTGGATAGTGTTGTCTTTGTCTCTGTCAATTGCTGTGGGGACCACCCTGCTTTCAAACGATATGGACCATCTTCGAAAACTCATCGGACACTTCGAACACCAGTTCGCCAGTGAACAGGCCCGAACATCTCGCCTTCCCGTCCGGCCATCTGGGTTGCCTCCTGCTTCTCCAACGCCGGAACTCTCGATACCGCGCCGCCTCATCGAAGCTCCGAAGTTTGAATTGGCAGGTCAGTTTTTGCGCATTTGGCGGGTCACGGGGCCGAACATGTGCAAGGCTCTCCGGGAGGCCGGCATCGAAATGACGGAATGGCGTGCCCCATCGATGCGCAGCACCAGCCATGAATGCTATTTTCAGCGCATCTACACACAGGACGAGGCGCGTCCCCTCAGTTCGATCTTCCTCAAAATCCGAGGAAATGCGAGGGGCGATATCCTTGAGGTTCGAGGCAAGATCAACGGACCCAGCACAGATGGCGAGGGGCGCCTCGATCCCGCGCTCATGCGGATCTTCGAGACCCTGGTTGACCAGGCGCGCTGGAGCGATTTCCAGGATACACTCGTCTCGGTCCGAAGCCTCCGCGACGTCGAATACGAACGCTTTGGCGCATATTTCAGCTTCACGCGCCAAGCCGCCGGCGAAAACAGCTTCAATTTCATGCTGGTTCTTGCGGCGACGTCAGGCCCGCAGACACGGACCAGGGCGTATTTTTCGTCCGACCGTTGGGTGGCCGCACCGGATCCCCTGATTTCAGGAGATCTTGTGCCGATCTTCCAACGGGCGCAGAAACGAGAAGCGGCGAGCGGAAAGACCAGTCGTCTCTGACGGCGGATGGGCCTCCCGACATGATGGCCTGTCGCGCCTTAGCGTGAGTGGCACCTATCTGGCCTCGGCAGGGCGAGTTCCAAGGAACGGACGGCGGTCCGTCTCTGTTGACCTGAATGAGCTTCTCAACCGCAACAGATCCTTGCGGGCGATCAGCCCCACCAGCTTGCCGGACGCAGGATCGACAATCGGGATCCGGCCGGTGTCGGCAGAGAGCATCAGATCGGCGATATAGCCGACTGTATCGCCGGGGTGGCCAACCGGGATCGACGCATCGGATACCCGTTCCCCCAAACTCTGGCCGGCCAGTTCCCTGTCGCCTTGCCAGCGGAGCACGTCGCCGCGGGAGACGACCCCTGACAACCTGCCGTCGTCCTCGACTACAGGGTAAAGACGATGAGTTTTCGACTGCCCGGTGAAGAAGGCGCAGGTTTCGGCAACCGTCATCGACGACGCCAGCGTATCGACCGCCTCGATCATGATTTCGCCCGCGCGCGTGAGTTCGAACGGATCGACGCCGTATTCGCGGGTGATGTGCTGGCCGCGGCGTGCGATTTTTTCGGTAAGAATGGAGCGCCGAAGAAGAAGGACCGTGACGGCGTACGCCGCGACTGTCGCAGCGAGCAAGGGTACTAGGGTGCTTGAATCGCCGGTAACCTCGAACGCGAAGAAGGTGCCGGTGAGGGGTGCGCGCATCGTGCCGCCCATCATCGCAGCCATGCCAAGCAGCGCCCAGAATCCCGGTTCGCCAGGAAATACGAGGCCGACCAGCCAGCCAAGTGCCCCGCCCAGAATGAGTAGCGGCGCCAACACGCCGCCGGATGTTCCCGACGACAGCGCAACAAGCCAGATGCCTGCCTTGACGAGGAGAACTGCGACCACAGCCTTGGCGACGATGTGATTGCCGAGCAGGTCCGAGATTATGTCGTATCCGACGCCGAGTGCCCGCGGTTCGATCAGTCCTCCTAGCCCGACAACGATGCCGCCGAGCGCCGGCCACCACATCCAATGGATGGGAAGCTGTTCGAACGCGTCCTCGATCTTATAGAGCAACGTCGTCAGCAGTCCGGACTGAAGACCTGAGACGATGCCCATCAAAGCACAAAGAAGGATCCCCCACCACGACAGATGAACGTGAAAGCTCGTGGGGAAGAGAAGCCCGTCGCCAAAGAGGAATGGTCGCCAGCATATGGAAACCGCGGCGGCAACTGCGACAGGGATAAAGCTGCGTGGCTTCCATTCGAATAGCAGCAGTTCGACGGCGAGCATCACCGCCGCAATGGGGGTTCCGAATATCGCCGTCATTCCGGCGGCAGCGCCAGCAACCAGAAGAGTTTTGCGCTCCGCGGAACTCATGTGGAAAAATTGCGCGAAAAGTGAACCGATTGCGCCGCCGGTCATGATAATCGGACCCTCTGCCCCGAAAGGTCCGCCTGTCCCGATCGAGATTGCCGACGATAACGGCTTCAGCAATGCGACCTTCGGCGACATCCGGCTGCCGCCGATCAGGATCGCCTCAATAGCCTCCGGAATCCCGTGTCCGCGGATCTTCTCCGAACCGAAGCGCGCCATAAGTCCGATGACCAGTCCACCAATGGCCGGGATTGCGACCATCCAGACGGATCTCGGCGCGTTGGCCAGCGATGAAGGTTCGATACTGACATTTCCGAACCACACGACATTTGTCACCAGCGAGATGAGGCTGACTAAAATCCAGGCGGCCAGCGCGCCGCCGGTGCCGACGATCGCCGCCATTCCCATCAGAAGCAGCACGCGCTTGTCTGTCGTGAAGTCGCCGGCTTCCCTGCGGGCGAGGCCGCCGGTGAAGTCGTGCTGCGGATATCTCCGCTCGATCGAAGGCTTGTTCAATTCTCGCTCCGTCTGGATTGAAATGGCAGGATCGCAATCCAATTATATCGTATAACGATATAAATCAACAACGTTCCTGAGGAGCTTTCCATGACGATGAAAGAGGAGACCGAGACCCTCTCCGCAGGCGACTACGAAGCCCTCGCCAACTTGCGATTTGCGCTCCGCAAGTTCACGGAATTCAGCACGATCGAGGTGCAGAGGCTCGGCATAACGCTCCAGCAACACATCAGGCGCTACTTGCAATCAAAGGGTTGCCGGCGATGAAGCGCATGACGATTGGGATGTTGGCGGATCGGCTTCTCCGCGACAGCGCTGGTCAACCGATTGGCGCAAACCGGGTTGGTCGAAAGGAACGCCTCCGGAAGCCACAAGGCGAACGAGATTCTCGAGAAATTGAGCGGTGCCCATCTGCATGAGATACGGGAAATGGCTCCGGAACTCATGCAGGCGCTTAGAATGCTTCGGGACAGACAAAAGCTGGAGAAGATCGCCTGGATGGCGTAGTTGCAGAAGTCCCGAAGATCGGCCTCTCCGCGGAAGCCAAAAATTGAGTGAGTTTCTTCCCGAATGGTAGAAAAGAACCCATTGAGCCAGAGCGACTATGAGACCCTGGCAAACCTGCGATTCACGCTGCGACGGTTCATGGACTTCAGTACATCCGCTGCCCAGAATGAAGGACTTCCGACACAGCAGCATCAGGCGCTCCTCGCCGTCAAGGGACATCCCGGTCCCGGGCCGATGACGATAGGCGCACTTGCCGATCGTCTCATGATAGCGCCGCACAGTGCCACCGAACTCGTCGGACGACTGAACGCCGCGGGCCTGATCGAGCGACGGACCGATCCGCTGGACAAGAGGAGGCAGACGTTGGAGCTGACGGCCCAGGCAGAAGCGGTCCTCGTCAGGCTGAGTTCGATCCATCTCAGGGAAATCCGCGAGATGGCACCCGAACTGATAGAGCTGCTTCAGCGCCTAGGGACGTAACTATTGCGCATCAAAGCAGTTCGACCGGCTACTCCACGCCGCCGCCCTTTCCGTTCTCAGTCTTCGAGAGCGACCGTTTGCACCATCAAGCTGAGCTGGAATACGTCGGCCCGTGCCTTGCCAGAGCTATCTTCACTGCCAACGATCAGAAGTCCCGTCGGCAGCTCAAATGCCGCTCCATAGGCAATGCCAGTCGGCAGTCGACCGATTTCATCCCAGTGTCCTTCTCTCAGCGCGTAAATTTCATCGCGCCACTTTTTTTGCAGCCCCTCATGAGCGAACCACTTTCCCGCAGCCGCATTCGCCTGGGCGCCGACAAAATTGGCGCCGCCGGCAACCAGCAAGGTTTCACCGATCTGCCCGGCGAATGCTCCTGAAACCCCTTCCTGGCGGGTGTGCGCCGATGGTGTCGGCAAGGCGTGCCCAGGTTGCCCGCGCCTGGTCTATCTCAAAGTGACTTCACGTCAGGCGTTCGAAGGCCCGGCTTGATCTCGCCGCTGACAACCGCGAAATTGTCATCCTTTTTTGCGATGGCTGAATCACAGTTGGGCAGGAAAGGGTTGTCCCCTAGGGCCGACCACTGATTGTCCGCAGGTTTGTACGACAAGACCCTTGTGTTCCATTGATATGCACGAGCGCAGTGATCAACGTCGATGGCGGCAATGTTGCTGCTACGAGTCCCGTTCTGCCTCCCCCTTTATAGATAGCCGAAGGATTGGGATCGTCGAGGAAATAGTCATTCGCTGCGGGTGTTGCGGGCACTTCGTTTGGTGTGCCGGCAACGGATAGCGGTCATGGCGTTCTTTTGGTCGGTACGCCGCTCGACCGCGCCGTCCTGGCGGAAATGGATCGCGCCGGTGGCACGCATCCGAAGCTCGACAAGCCCAGTTCCAGCCTTGTAACGGCGTTATCGATTGAGGAGTTCCGATTTCGGCAGCCGCCCTGGAATAGGATGGGTCATCGATGTCCTGAATGGTCTGATGATCGATCTCTTGCCGGTGGGTGGTCGTGACCAAGGGCCTGGATGCCGGGGGAGATCGGTTGGCGACCTATGTTGAAACCCATCCCCACGACACTGGGCCAAATTTGCGCTTTCATCCAGTTGGCGGTTTATCAGGATGACCGGCCGGAAATCCAGCTGGCGAAGAGACAGTTTGCCGTTTGCCGATAATACCAGTACAAGTCCAGGCAGATTGGCAGAAAATAGGCTAGGCCGCAAGTCAGCATAGGAGAGGCATGCAATGGGCGAGCTGATTGATTTGATCGGCAAGGAGTTGGGAGGGACAGGATCCGGTCTGCCGCTCTACAAGCGGTTGAAGACGGCAATCGAAGCGGCAATCCTGTCGAATGCTGTCAAGGCCGGTGCTGTCCTGCCTGGTGAACGCGTGCTGGCCGAGACGCTCTCTGTTTCCAGGGTGACGGTGCGCAAAGCATTCGCGCTGCTCGAGGAAGAGGGTTTCCTCCATCGCCGCCAGGGCTTCAAAACAGAAATCGGATCACGCGTCGAGAAGTCGCTCGCCACGCTTACCAGCTTTTCTGAAGACCTCCTCGCGCGTGGGCTCGTTCCGGGATGTGTATGGCTTTCCAAGCAGATAGTCCGCCCGTCGCCCACCGAAATGATGGCTCTCGGCGTTTCCGGCAACAGCGGTGTCCTGCGCATGAAACGTATCCGCACGGCTGACGGTGCGCCAATTGCCATTGAGATCTCAGCCGTACCTGTTCGTTTCCTGCCGTCGCCCGATATGGTCAAGAATTCGCTTTACGAAGCGTTGGACGGTCGAGGCTTTCTGCCGCAGCGAGCTATCCAGCGCATGCGATCGCGCGCAGCCTCGGCGGAGGATGGGCAGCATCTCCATTGTGAGCCCGGGGCGCCGTTGCTGACGACGGAGCGCCGATGCTTTCTTGGCGACGGCCAGATCGTGGAATACTGCGAGACCCGTTACAAGGGAGATGTATACGACTTCGTATTCGAGTTGCAGCGATGATACCAGTTATAAACTGGTTGTAATCTGGTATTTTCCATTTATCGTGAAGCTGAAATGGAGTGCCACCATTGCAGCGCGACGACATCAAGAACCGCCTTATCGTTTCATGCCAGCCGGTTCCCGAGGGGCCGACTGATACGGCGGAATTCGTCATCGGATTTGCCCGAGCCGCCGTCGATGCCGGGGCAAAGGCATTGCGGATCGAATCCATAGGCTATGTGAAGGCGGTCCGCCCGTTCGTGAGCGTACCGATCATCGGCATCGTCAAGCGCGATCTCGACGACAGTCCCGTGCGCATCACACCGTTCATTGCCGATGCGGAAGCCTTGGCCGACGCGGGTGCCGATGTCGTTGCTTTTGATGCCACGGATCGCGTTCGCCCTGCTTCCATCGAGGAGCTGGTGAAGGCCGTCAAGGCCAAGGGCAAGCTGACGATGGCCGACTGCTCGAGCATCGATGATGCACGCAATGCATTGGCGGCCGGAGCCGACTTCGTCGGGACCACGCTTTCCGGATATGTCGGAGGACCTGAGCCGGTCGATCCGGATGTCGCCTTGATATCTGCGATGCAGGCACTGACGCCCTACGTGATCGCTGAGGGCCGCATCCGCACCACGGAACAGGCCGCCGCCGCCGTCAGGGCCGGCGCCTTTGCAGTCGTCATCGGCTCGGCGATCACCCGTACGGAACATGTGACCTCCTGGTTTCGCGATGCCATCGCCGAAGCCTACGGTGCCTTCGGCCTGCAAACGGTGCTTGCGGTCGATATCGGCGGCACGAAGACGATGGCGGCGCTTGTCAGGGGCCGCGACGTGCTCGAAGAGATCACTGTGCCGACCGTGCGGGAGACCGGTCCCGATACATGGCTTGCCCTGATCGCCGACGCAGTTCGCCCATGGGCCGATCGTTATTCTCGTGTCGGCATTGCGGTGACGGGCTTTGTTCAGGATGGCCTCTGGTCGGCACTCAATCCCGCGACGCTCGGCATTCCAGATGCTTATCCGCTCGTCGAAAGGGCGACCGCGGCTTTCGACAAGCCGGTCTTTGCGATCAACGATGCACAGGCGGCTGCCTGGGGAGAATACAGGTACGGCGCAGGCGATGGCGGCGATCTGGTGTTCCTCACAATCTCCACGGGGATCGGCGGCGGCATTGTGGTCAATGGTCGCCCGCTTGCAGGGCTCGCCGGCCATTTCGGCCTGATCCGTGGCCCGTCCGCGGGTCAATCCCCTCTGGAGGACCAGACATCGGGCCGCTGGATCGCCGCGGAAGCCCGGAAGGCTGGACATGAGGCGACCGCTGCCGAAGTCTTCGATCAAGCGAACCAGGGCGAGGCATGGGCCACAGCGATCGTTTCGCAATCTGCGTTCCGTGCTGCAACGCTTTGCCGCGACATCCAGATGATGATCGATCCGAAGCAGATCGTCATTGGCGGCGGCATCGGCCTTGCGGCCGGCTATCTCGAACGGATGCGTCAGTGCCTTGAAGGCATCGACGCCCGACTGACACCCGTCCTCGTCGCCGCCAAGCTAGGCCGTCACGCGGGGATCGTGGGTGTGGCAAGTCTTGCCTCCGAATAGTTCGGAAGACATGCATACTGGCGTAACAATAAGAGAGAGGGAACTACGATGACACTGAACAGGACGTCTTTATCTGCCCTTGCGTTGCTCCTCGCGAGCGTTGCTCTTCCGGGGACCTCGAACGCGACGGTGACCGTTCTCGGCTGGCCGGGTGGCTCGGAGGAAACGGCGCTTCGCGCCACCGTCGAGGCATACAATGCGACTTCGGGCATTTCAGATGCCGACAAGGTCGAGCTTCTGTTCTTCAACCGCGAGGGTTTTTACGACAAGCTGCAAGCCGACATGGCCGCCGGCTCGACCGCCTTCGACATCAATCTGGTCGCCACATACACGATCGGCCGTTATGCGGCCTACATGGAGCCAATCGATCTCGGCAGCGACGCCGAAAAGACATTTGGCCAGTCCGTCCTGAAAACGATGCAGTTCGACGGCAAGCAGTATGGCGTGCCGACCGATTTGTCATTGCACTTCATGTATTATCGCAAGGATCTTATCGACGCCCTGATGAAGGACGAGGCGGCGAAGGCGAAGTATGCGGAGATATCGAAGCAATATCTCGGCAAGGAACTACAGCCCAAGGACCCCGATAGCTGGACCTGGGACGACTGGGCCGCGACCGCGCTTTACTTCTCAAAGCAGGTCAACTCCGAAAGCCCCACGCGCTATGGCACTGTGCTGCAGATGAAGAACCTCCTGTTCAACATGATGGTGTTCCAGTCGTTGCCACGTTCCTATGGCGCGGACTGGCTGGACAAGGACGGCAACGTCACGGTCGATTCCGCCGCCTACAAGACCGGCCTGGAACTCTACAAGAAACTCTACGACGCCGGCGCTTCGCCGAAGGATTCGCTGAGCTACGAATATCCCGAGACCAACGCCGCATACGGTTCCGGCCAGGCCGCCACAGCGCTGCAGTGGAATGCTGCCGCCGCCGACCTCACCAATGCCGAGAAGTCCCCCGCGGTTGCGGAGGTCACCGGCGTCGTCGCACCGCCGGCCGGTCCGAACGGCCGCGCCGACCATATTCACGGCCTTGGCCTCGGCCTCAACAAGAATGCCAAGAACAAGGAGGGTGCCGTCAAGTTCCTGAAGTGGCTGGCAACCGAGGATGCCGCATTGCTTTATGCTCGCAGCGGCGGCTCTCCAGCCCTTGCGCCCGAAGTAGTCACGAAGGTCGCCAAGGAACGCCCCGACCTGGTCAAGCTCGGCGAGTTCGCCGGCAAATACGGCTACGTCATGAATGGAGCGACCTCAGCCAACGCTCTCTCGGTGTACGACCTACAGGCCAAGGAATTCACCGGCTACTGGTCGGGCCAGCAGAGCCTCGAGGATGCGCTGTCGCATACCAAAGCTGGCATGCAGGACCTTCTGAAGAAGTGATACCAGCCGGATGCCTTGCTTGCGGCAAGGCATCCGGCCCATTGGGCGGATTGAAATGGCTATTGTACAACGTGCCGAGGGACGAGCCTATCTGACGCCGCTCGTGGGGTTCCTGCTGCTGTTCCTCGGATTTCCTGCGATCATCAACCTCATCTATTCGGTTTCCACCGTCAGTTTCCAGACGCTGCGAAGCCCGACTTTGAGTGGCGTCGGAAACTACCTCGCGGTGGTCACCGATCGTGGTTTCTGGCAGGCAATCTCCTTCTCCCTGCAATTTGGAGTTCTGACGGCGCTCATCGAGTGCCTGGTCGGCCTGTTCCTCGCCATCTTCCTGGCGCCGCTCCTGTCCAAGCGATCGGCGCTTATGGCGCCGCTGATGCTGCCGCTTATGGTGGCGCCCGCAATGATCGGCCTGATGTATCGCCTGGTGCTGCACGAGTTTGCCGGGCCGGTGCCCTATTATCTCTTCGAATGGTTCGGTGACAGCCCGGCATTTCTGGACATCGGTCACGCATTCTGGACGCTGATCGTCGTCGAAACGCTGCAATGGACGCCATTTGCTTTCCTGCTGTTCTACATGGCCTACGTCGCCGTCCCGGGGGACGTCCGCGAAGCAGCTGCGCTCGACGGCGCCTCCGCGATGAAGGTTCTTTGGTTCATTGAATTGCCATTAATGCTGCCAACGCTCGTGATTGCCTTCTTCATCCGCTTCATCGATGGGTTCCGCGTCTTTGACAATGTCTACGCGCTCACCGGCAGCGGCGCCGGCGGGTCGACTACGTCGCTGTCGATCTACATCTATCAAGCGTTCTTCAAGGAAGGCGCAATCGGCAAGGCTGTCGCGGCATCGGTTATCCTCTTCCTTGCTTCACTCGCCGTGCTCTACGGCCTCAACTGGCTGGCCGGCCTCAGGAGGAAGGAGGCATGATCAACACGCTCCGCTGGATCGTCTTTGCCGTCGCCGCAATTGCGATGAATTTTCCGATCATCGTCACGATCGTTACCTCGTTCAAGAGTGCGCGCGAGCTTTCAGTCAATCCCGGTTTGTGGGTCAGCCAGCCGACACTCGAAAACTACCTTCGCGTTCTGACGCAGACCGATCGCTTCAACATCTATTCCTACCTCTGGAACAGTACCGTCGCCGCGTTCATCGGCACCGCGCTTGCGATCGTGCTCGCATTTCCTGCGGCCTATGCGATCGCGAGAAGCGAGGCGGGCAAGCATACCTTGCTGCCGATCGTCGTTAATCTGCGCGCCGTCCCGCTGATCATTTTCGCGATCCCGCTCTACATGATGTATCAGTGGCTAGGCCTGCTCGACACACAGCTTGGGCTCGGCCTGATCCTTACAATTGTCAACACGCCGCTGGCTCTGGTCATTCTCGTCAATGCGATTTCAGATGTGCCGTTGGAGTTGGACGAGGCGGCTAGGGTCGATGGCGCGAGTTCGTGGCAGATCATGATCAGCATCATTCGGCCGGTCGTGCGGCCGGCGCTGGTGACCACTTTCATCTTCGGCTTCATAACAGCGTGGAATGAATTCCTCTTCGGGCTGATGCTGACGACCAACAAGGCCGTTCCCGTCACCGTCGGCGCATCATTCTTCTTCGCTGCAAGCGGTGGCGGCGTTCAATGGGGCACGGCCTCGGCAGTGATGATCCTGAGCGCTCTACCCCCCGCTGTCCTTGGATTGCTGATGTACCGGCAGATCTCAGGCTCGATGACCGCCGGCGCAGTCAAAGGCTAGGCCGGACGCGCGGCATCGTCGATATTCCATGTCCCTTGGCAGCATGTTTGGCGCAGCGAAGGCTCTTGGATCGAAGAATGGTATTGTGGTCGATGGCCGCATCGTTCAAAAGCGCATGATCGCTATCGAAGAAAGTAGACCATGCGGCACCTGCGATCGAGACCGGGGCGCACCGTTACTATGACGTCCGAACCTGCCTTCGGCAAGAAGGTCGGCCTGCGCTCGCTTGAAATTGCCGATCGGAATTTTCGCGTCATCCTGGAGGCCATTCGCCGTCACGGGCCCCTGACACGTCTGGAGCTTGGCGTGCATTGTGGCCTGACGGGCCCCGGCATAACCAATGTCCTCGGCAGGCTGACAAAAGAGGGGTTGGTCAGCTCGTGTCGCCGCAACGGTGTCGTCGGTGGCGGGGCGTCCTCGACGGAGTTTGCCCTGATACCGGACGGCGCTTTATCGGTTGGGCTTCGCCTTCGGCCGGGCCGCGTCGAGGCAGTCCTCGTCGATCTCAGCGGACAGGTTCGCAAACGGCTTGACTTGGCGGTTGGGAGCTCGACCGTCGATGCGGTTTCCGAGGCCGTTGGCCGCATTTTGGAGGCCGGGCGGCCCAAAAAGCCGATCATCGGGGTCGGCATTGCGGCCAACGGATGGGACGTCGGGCTGGATCGCACGGTTGCCGATACTTTGGGAACGCGGGTGCTGGTCGAGAACGAATGCGTTGCGGCGGTTCTTGCCGAGCGGACGATCGGTGCCGGCGTTCCGGCGGGCGGTTTGGCGATGATCATCATCGATGACGACATACAGGCGGGGTTCCTCGTGCGCGGCGTGCCTTTTTCGGGCGTTCATGGAAGGGCAGGGAGCATCGGTGCGATGCGGACCGGCCCCGACCATGTTCGTCTGGACAGCGTCGTTGGCCTCCAGGCATTGAGGGCGATCATTGGCGAGGACGAATTCATGCGTGTTCTCGCCGATGAAGAGATCGCGTTTTCTCCGGCACTGGGCAAGTGGGTCAAGGATGCGGCGGGTCACTTGCTCGATCCCATCCTCGCCATTGCTGGCTTCATGGCACCCAGCACAATCATGATCGGAGGACGCCTACCACGGGGGATCGTCGAAGCCTTGATCCACCAGTTGTCGATCGAGCGCCGCGACACGACCACCCGGCCATTTCTCACGCCTTGGATTTCGCCGATAAAACCGGCAAGCTTCAGCGGCGGCGGCATCGCTCTCGGAGCGGCATTGCTGCCATTCCTCGACACGTTGCTGCCGCCGCCGGTGGCAGGTTAGGGCGTCCCTGCCATTAGCGCGAGGCAGACTTTCTAAATCAATTCCTCGTCCTTGTGGCTCGCGTCCGAGGCAAGTGCCTTGTCGAGGACTTTCTGGATGTTTGCGGCCCGGCGGAACGATGGCTCTTGGGTTTTCCCGGCCCTGACGGCCTGGACGAAGCGCTGATAATTCGTTTCGACCGGATCGAAGGGGATGTCGCGCCACGTGCGGGTGTGCACGTCTTCGCCAAGGCAGGCGCGCAAGGTTGATTTGCCTGTGTCGTAGATCATCTCGATGGAGCCGGTTTCACCGTAACAACGCAGCCGCAACTGGTCGAATTGGCCGGCCGCGGTGCGTGTTGCCTGGATCGTTCCGATTGCGCCGGTGGTGAAATCGACATTCATCGTGAAGCTGTCATTCGCATCGAGATCGTATTCCCCGATCCTATGCCCAGGCGCCTTGTCGAAGGTCTTGAGCCGCGCGAAGACGTGGGCGACGTCAAGCCCTGAACCGTATGACGCGAAATCGACGATGTGGATGCCGATATCGCCCAGCGCGCCGTTCGAGCCGTGTTTCTTGCTGAGGCGCCACAGCCATTTGCTTTCGGTCTTCCAGTCGCCCCAGTGATTGCCGACGAGCCAGCTTTGCAGATGAGAGGCTTCGACGTGGCGCACCGCGCCGATCTCGCCTGCCAGCACCATTTGACGTCCCTTCTGCAGGGCAGGCGAGTTCCGGTAGGTGAAATTCACCATTCCGACCTTGCCGGAGCGCTCGATTGCTTCGGTCATCTCCATTGCTTTCGACGCATCGGTCGCCAGGGGCTTTTCGCAGAATACGTGCTTGCCGGCAGCGATTGCCTGAAGAGTTGTCGGATGGTGGATTCGATCCGGCGTAACGTTGGCGACGGCATCGAATTCGCCCCAAGCGAGCGCATCCTCAAGAGAACCGAACTGATGAGCAATGCCGTGCTCCGTGCAGAAAGCTGCAAGACGCTCAGGTTCGACATCCACGCCACCAACGACGCTCACGCCTTCGATGGCTTTGAAATTTGCCGCATGCTGGTTGGCCATGCCGCCGGTACCGAGAATTAGTAAACGCATGAAATCCTCCATGGACGTTGGAAATCGGCCGCCGCGACGCGACGGCGCAGCTATTCGCAGCCGCCGCGGAAGTCGCGGCACCCTCATTTCAAACTGGAAATCCGGATCTGTCTGCCCCGGTTAGCTGGTGTTGGAAACCGCCATGATCCGCTCCTCCACGTTCATGCTTGACAGGAAATCAAAGTTACTTAATCTAATCACTGCAGCATGGAAATGAGGATAGGTCAACAGACTGCCAGGCTGCATTCGTTCAAAATGGGGAGGAGACCCATCATGATCAGAGCTATTGTCAGCGCACTTGCGCTGAGCACTGCGTTATTCTCAATGCACACCGCGTCAGCTCAGGAACTGGCTGCAAAGGACAGGATCGGCCTAGCGGAAGCGCCAAAGTCGCTTGTCGTCAGGCTGACAAACGACAGCCCGAATAATGCCGATCCGGCGATTGCCGAGGGCTATCAGAAGATCTTCGTCGACTTCATCAAGAAATATCCGGATTGGAAGCTGCAGCTTCAGTTCATGTCCGCCGATATCGGGACCGAGCAGGCGAAGATGCTCGAGCAGGCCAAGGCCGGAAATGCGCCCGATTGCGCAGCCGTGGATTCCTTCGTGCTGTCCCAGTTCATGGTCAATCATGTGCTCGCCGACTTCACCCCCTATTTCACCAAGGACGAAGTCGCCGATCTCTTTCCCTTCATCCGCGACGGCATTACCGATAAGGATGGCACGGTCCGCGCCTGGTGGTGGGATACCGACCTGCGTGTCCTCTATCGCAACAAGTCGATCGTTCCCGATGCGCCGCAGACCTGGGACGATCTGAAAAAGGCGGCTTTGTCCTCCGTCCAACAGGGCATGGAGGGCGTGCTTTTCAATGGCGGCCGGTATGAGGGGGCAACGTTCGATTGGCTTGCCAATTACTGGGCCCTCGGCGGCAAGCTGGTCGACGATTCCGGCAAGCCGGTCTTTGGCGAAGGCGAGAACAAGGAGAAATTCCTCAAGGCTCTCAGCTATTACAAGGATCTAGTCGATTCCGGCGCCGCCCCGAAACGCGTGACTACCATCGCCAACTACGACGACCTCAATGCCGCGGCCGCGGCGGGCACGTCGGCCCTATTCATCGGCGGCAATTGGCAATATGCCCAGCTCAAAGCTACCCTCGATGAGAACGATTTCAACAACTGGACCTTCTCACCGATTCCTGGGCCGACCGCAGACCAGCGTTCGACTGGCACGGGTGGCTGGACAATCGCCTCGTTCAGCAAGGACAAGGAGAAAGTCGAGATGTGCGCCAACCTTGCACGCGAAGTCTACATGGGCCCGGCCAACGCCCTGCAGCAGCAGCTGCCGACACGCAAGTCGCTCTTTGACAAGTATCCGGTCTTTGCCACGGACGCCAACAAGGTCTTTGCCCAAGCGCTCACCGATGGCCAGGCGCGTCCCGGTGCTCCCATCTATCCGGAGATATCCAATCAGATCCAGATTATGATGGGTGATGTCCTGTCAGGCACCAAACAGCCTGAAGAGGCACTGAATGCCGCATTCAATGCGACAATGGAGGCCTACAAGCGGCTCTAGTCCTTGCGATCGCGGCGGCGCCGAAAGGCGCCGCCAATGACCATCAAAATCCGGATAGAGAAGCCTTATGAGCCCAATCGCAATGGAGGCCGCGAGTTCGCCTCATCGCAGATCGTTCATGCGCAGTTTCGCAGGCGCCCCGCTGCCGTGGATGCTGCCCGCCATCGTCGTTATCGGGATTTTCTATCTTTATCCCGTGCTCGACGTCTTCCGCCTGTCCTTCACAAACGCCACGCTGATCGGTGACAATCAGCAATATACGTTCAGTTCGATATACAATGCGCTGACCTCTCCGCAGCTGCCCGATATTCTCTGGGCGACACTGATTTTCGTCGGCGGCAGCGTCGTCGGCCAGCAGATACTCGGACTTGCCGTGGCCGTCGTCGTGGTCCGCGGCGAAAAGCGTGGCCTGTTCGGCACGACGATCCTACGCACGACTGCACTCGTCGCCTGGGTCGTGCCAGGGATTGCCGGCGGCATCATCTGGCAGATGCTGTTTTCCGAAGCCCCTTACGGCGCGCTCAACAGCATCCTTCGCCTCATGCATATGCCGACCGTCGCGTGGCTCTCCGACCCTTCTATCGCGCCCTGGTCGGCGCTGATATCCAACATCTGGCGCGGAACGGCTTTTTCCATGGTCGTGATGTATGCGGCGCTGAAAGCCATCGATCCCTCGCTCTACGAAGCTGCAGAAGTGGACGGCGCCACGTCCTCGCAGCAGTTTGCCTTCGTCACACTGCCGCAGCTGCGCGCGGCGATTCTCGTCAACATGATCCTCATCACCATCATGACGCTCAACACCTTCGACGCCATCATCACGCTGACGGGCGGCGGACCGGGGCGGGCAACAGAGGTGATTTCGCTCTACGTCTTCAACATTGTCTTCAGGAACTACGATCTCTCCGGGGGCAGCGTCTTGTCAGTGCTGATGCTGCTGATCAGCCTCGGTCTCGCCTTCGTCTATGCCTCGTTTCTGCCCAAGGAGGAAGAACAATGAGTGCCAGAACAGGAAGCCGTTTCGGAGACCTCCTCAGCTACCTTTTCATGGTCGTGATGTTTGTCTTCTTCGCAGGCCCATTATCCTATCTTCTGTCGCTGGCGATGCGCGACCGGCGGGAAATCTATCGTGGTGTGGCACGCTACATTCCGAACAACCCGACCTTCGACAATTTCATCACGGTACTCACCAACAGCTACTTCCCGATTTATCTCTGGAACGGCCTGAAGCTCGCAGCGCTCAGTGGCTTCGGCGTGCTGATCGTAGCCCTGCCGGCCGCCTACGCCTTCTCCCGCTTTCACTTCCGCGGCAAGGGACTCTCGATGATGGGTCTGCTGCTCTTCCAGATGATTTCGCCGCTTGTCATCATGGTTCCCCTTTACCGCTACATGAACCGCCTTGGACTGCTCGACACTCATTTTTCGGTGGTGATGGTTTACGTGGCGCTCGGTGTGCCATTGGCGACCTGGCTTTTGAAGAGCACGGTCGACGGTATCCCGCGCAGCCTCGACGAGGCTGCAATGATCGATGGATGCAACCGCTTCTCGGTGTTCTGGCGGATCGTGCTTCCATTGTCAGCACCGGGCATTGCTTCGGTGTTCATTATCACCGTGATCGCCGGCTGGTCCCAGTTCCTCGTTCCCTTCCTCCTCCTCACCCAGAACAACCTGATGCCGATCGGTGTCGGCATCTTCAACTTCAGGGGGATGCAGACGGATTCATCGGTGCAATTGCTGGCGGCGGCTTGTCTGATCTCCGTGGTACCTGCGATTGTCGCCTTCCTGTCCTTGCAGCGGCTCATTCTGAGCGCCATGACGAGCGGAGCCGTCAAAGGCTGACATTGAGGACAGGATGGAAAAACGGCACGAGGTTTCAATGACGCGGCAACCACGCGACAATCATGATTTTGCAGATCTGTCAGGGGCAAATGTCGAGGATGCAGGCGAGCACAACCGTGCCATCGTCTTGCGGTGCATCCATCGTCAGGCGCCGATCTCAAGGGCCGAGGTCGCCCGGCAGACGGGTTTCACCAAGCCAGCGATCGCGCGTATCGTCGACAGGCTCCTGGATGCGGGCCTCATCATCGAGGCGCGCCGCCGTCATGGCCTCAGGGGTCAGCCGGCAATCGAGCTGGAAATCAATCCGGACGCCTGTTTTTCGATTGGCGTGAACATCGACCGTGACCATCTGACGATTGTGGCGGTCGATGCGGTCGGCAATGTCCGCGGTCGGGTCCACCACGAGAAACCGTTCATACTGCCGGATGAGTTCATCGAGCTGACCTCGGACGCCATTTCGCATTTCCAGCGCAGCCGGCTGATCGACGATGCCCGGCTTGCTGGCATCGGCCTGGCGGTTCCAGACTGGTTGGGGGAGATCGCGTTCCTCGGAAAGCCCCCAGGATATCAGGCCTGGACCACATTCGACGTACGTGCGGCGCTCGAGAGCCTGACCGACCATCCGGTCTACATCGAAAACGAGACCAATGCCGCGGCATTGGCGGAGTTGGAATACGGCCTTGGCACGGAGAGCAGCAGTTTCTTCTACATTGCGATCAACGCCTGCATGGGTGGTGGCCTCGTCCTGGACGGCAACGGTCATCGCGGTGCCATGGGTCTGAGTGGGGAGATCGGCTGGCTTCCCACCGTTGACCCCGCGAAACCGGAAGCCACCAGAGTGGAACTCTTCGGGGAAATATTCTCTCTATTTTTCCTCTACGACTATCTTGGCAAGAACGGCGTTCGGGCATCCCGTCCGCAGGACCTGCTTGCCCTAGACGCAACCGGCAGGGCCCTCGTTTCACGGTGGCTGAAGCAAATGAGCGTCTATGTCGCCGAAGCGGTGACGCATATCGGCATGATCGTCGATCCCGATGCAGTGCTTGTCGGCGGCCGGCTTCCGGTGCGCATGATCGACGAACTGCTGCGCTACACCCACGAGCATCTTCAAGGCACGGATCCCGATCTGCCGTCGATCCACCGCGCATCCCTCATGGAGGATGCCTCGGCACTCGGCGGCGCGGTCATGCCGATGGCCGCCGCGTTGATGCTCGCATCCGCCAATCCCGAACAACGCACCCGCTCACCGCTCAAATTCATGGACAGGATGAATGCCTGACCCAGCCGGCGACCGGATTGAGGAGAAACTGATATGAAAGTTGGATTCTATACGTCGACCTTCAACGACCGGCCTTTCGAGGAGGTGGCGGATTTCGCTGCCGCTGAGGGCTTTGACGCGATCGAGATCGACGTGGGCGGCCATATCAAGTCGCCCGAGCGCGTGGCTGGCGCCGTCGCAATCGCGCGCGAACGCGGTCTGTTCGTCTCGTCGATTACTTTTTTCGGCAACCAGCTCGATTCAGAGCCCGGCCGGCGGGAGGAATTGCGACGCAAAACCGCCGATTTCGCGCATGCGATAGGCGAGGCCGAGGTGCCGGTGTTCGTCATTTTCCCGGGGCGCGACGACACGGTGAGCGACGAGGCCAACTACGACGATTTTGCCGACTACGCCAATCGCCTGATTGCCAAAACTGAGGCGAACGGATTGATTTTCGCCATAGAGAACTGGCCAGGCCCGAAAGACAATTTTGTCGGTACCACCCCTCAGGGGTGGCAGGAGCTCTTCAAACGTATTGCGAGCCCGCGCTTCGGACTGGAATTCGACCCCTCACATCTGATCCGCCTCGGCATAGATCCTTACAAGGCGCTGGAGGATGTGAAAGACCGCATCGCCATCCTGCATGCGAAGGATACGGCGATCGACCCTCGGATTCAGCAGGCGGTCGGCTATCACGGAAAGGGATGGTGGCAATACAAATTGCCCGGCAAGGGCTTGCTCGACTGGCAGAGATTTCTGCGCCAGGCAAGCTCATACGGCTTCGACGGCACGGTTTCGATCGAACACGAGGACGCGGCCTACGGGTGGCCGGGCAAGGATCTCGACGCACGCAAGGAAGGCGAACGGCTTGGCCTTGCCTATCTGCGCGACGTGCTGAAGGCGATCTGACAGGGCAATCAGGGAGAACTGCAATGGCGAATGTATCGGTTAGCAATGCGCGCAAGAACTACGGCGCCTTCAAGGCGATCAAGGGCGTCTCGGTCGACATCGGAGACGGCGAGTTCGTCATTTTGGTTGGCCCTTCCGGTTGCGGCAAATCTACCCTCCTAAGGATGATCGCCGGGCTGGAGGGCATAACCGACGGTGAGATCCGGATCGGCAAGCATGTCGTCAATGAACTTGCCCCGAAGGATCGCGACATTGCCATGGTCTTTCAGAACTACGCGCTCTATCCGCATATGACCGTCGCCCAGAATATGGGGTTTTCCTTGCGCCTGAAACGCATGCCCAAGACCGATATAGCCGCGCGGGTCGACAGGGCGGCTCGCATTCTTGGTCTCGAAAGCCTTTTGGAGCGATATCCCAAGCAGCTGTCCGGCGGCCAGCGCCAGCGTGTCGCGATGGGCAGGGCGATCGTGCGCGACCCGGCGGTCTTCCTGTTTGACGAACCCCTGTCCAATCTCGATGCGAAGTTGCGCGTGCAGATGCGCTCCGAAATCAAGGAGCTGCACCAGCGGCTGAAAACGACGACGATTTATGTGACGCACGACCAGATCGAGGCAATGACGATGGCAGACAAGATCGTTGTCATGCGCGACGGCCGCATCGAACAATCGGGATCGCCGCTCGATCTCTACGACCGGCCGAAGAACCTTTTCGTTGCCGGCTTCATCGGTTCGCCAGCGATGAATTTCATCAAGGGACACATGACGCCGGATGGTTTCCGGACGGAGCACGGAGCCGTCCTTCCGGCCGGTTTCAAGCCGGCAAACGCGGACATATACGGAATAAGGCCAGAGCACCTCCTTCTGGATCCTGAAGGTATCGAGGTCGATATCGTCGTATTGGAGCCAACGGGTTCTGAAACATTCGTGATTGCACGCCTTGGCGAGCAGACGCTTTCCTGCGTGTTTCGCGAAAGGATCAGCCTCAATCCCGGGGATACGCTGCGCGTTTCCCCAATCACCTCGGCCATTCATCTCTTCGATGAGAAAGGTGATCGGATCGTGCCGGGAAACAGCCACTGACATTGCGGATGCGGCAACAGCCGGCACCAGTTGGTGGCCTCCGATATCGTCGCACAACGCCTAACCCTTGAAGGTCACGACCGCTGAGACGGTCAATGGCCGCAATATGCAAAGACAGGACACCCGTCATGCAGCATTTGACAATTTCTCAGCGTCTCGATCGCCTTAAGGTTCGTACCGCTGAACTTGCCCACTGGCGAAACAGGGACACTATCGAGATCGACGGCTGGACCTTCAACGGCAAGCCTATCGCCCATCGAGAGGATTGGCCGCGCAAAGAGGGCGTTGTGCATTTTGCCGTGATGGCCCAGGCGCCTGAAGAGTGGCCACTCGAGGATATCCGTCTTCAGCTGGATCTCGGCGGCGAAAGCCTGATCACACTTTCCTATCAGGACGGTCGGTCCGAGACCTTCGGTCTGGATCCCTATCACCAGGAGTTCGAGGTAAAAGACCGTGATTTCTCGATCACGACCGACAGCGTGGCACGGTTTCCCTTCGGCGAACCCAATCGTTATCCGAAGCTCAACCGCGCAAGGCTGGCGTGGCTGGACCTGCCGGTGCACCGCCTGCACCTCCTCCTGCGTCAGGTCGCCGAGACAATCGAAGCCCTGGGCGACCATGAGGTGATTCCGCATCTGTTGGAGGTGGCGGAATCTGCGCTTCGCAGCCTCGACTGGCCATCGGCCACGCCGGCGTATATCTCCCGCACATCCGGCGCAGAATATCAGCAGAAAATCTGGCAGCTGCCAGAGCTTGAGGAACGCCCCGCTGGCCTGACAAGCGGGCAGAGCGCATTGGCCGGCGCTGCCTTCGAGACACTGACGGCGCAGTTGCGGGAATTGCAGAAGCGGTTCCCCCCGAATGGCGAATTGATGCTGTCAGGCCATGCGCATATCGACCTCGCCTGGCTCTGGCCTTACGACGAGACACGTCGGAAAATGCGGCGCACCTTCAATACGGCGTTGTCCCTGATGGAGCGGTCCGACCACTTCCGGTTCAACCAGTCGACGGCACACTATTACGCACAAATGGAGGAAGACGATCCCGAGCTTCTGGAGCGCATCAAGAAGCAGGTTGAAAAGGGCAGATGGGAAACGGTCGGTGGCATGTGGGTCGAGCCCGACACCAATATGCCGACCGGCGAGAGCCTCGCCCGCCAGGTGCTCTACGGTCAGCGCTACTTCGAGAAGATGTTCGGCACGCGACATACCGTTTGCTGGCTGCCGGATTGCTTCGGGTTTTCCGGAGCACTTCCGCAGATCCTCCGTCTCGGTGGTATCGACAGCTTCTTTACCATCAAGGTGAATTGGAGCGAGACGAACCGCTTTCCGTCGGATCTCTTCTGGTGGAAGGGTCTCGACGGCAGCAAGGTTCTGACCCACA
This sequence comes from Rhizobium sp. Root1203, assembly GCF_001424945.1. Classification (GTDB taxonomy): domain Bacteria; phylum Pseudomonadota; class Alphaproteobacteria; order Rhizobiales; family Rhizobiaceae; genus Rhizobium. Next base: position 66,579 of record NZ_LMCW01000034.1, on the reverse strand, counting down.
CATTCGACAATCCGATGCAGGGCTACAACGGCTTCGTGCGGCCGGATTGCTTCGTGCCGACCTGGAAGAATTTCCGCGGAAAGACGCAACACCAGACATCGCTGCTTGCGGTTGGGTACGGTGATGGCGGCGGGGGCGTGACACCGGAGATGGTCGAGCGCGAAGTGCAGCTTCGCGACTTCCCGGCCATTCCGCAGGCGCGCTGGGGCACCGTCAAGACGTATTATGAAACCGCGCATAGGACGGCTGCCGAGAAGGACCTGCCTGTGTGGGACGGCGAAATCTATCTCGAACTGCACCGTGCGACGTTGACCACGCAGAGCGGCGTCAAGCGAATGCATCGCCAGGCAGAGCGCGGGTTGATCACCGCGGAAACGCTCGCTTCTCTGGCCCATCTGATCGGTGGCGATGCGCCACGGAGCCTTGAGGCGGATTGGCGCATCGTCCTGAAGAACGAGTTCCATGACATCCTGCCGGGCTCCAGTATCCGCGAGGTTTATGTGGACGCCGAGCGGGAGCTTGGAGGCGTGCTCGAAAACGCCGGGGCCGAACAGGACAGGGCCTTGGCAGCGCTGATATCGAAGCTTTCCAGGGGGAGCATCGCCAATGCCGTGGTAGCCGTGAATCCGTCGCTTTGCGGCCAGCCGCTAAACGTCAAGCTGGCGGATGGCACAGTGCTCTCGACGGGGGATACGGTCGCGCCGCTTTCGGTTGCGGTTTTCGACCGCGCCACGCTCCGGCCCGCAAGCGAATTGAAAGCGGGAGCGTATTCTCTTGAGAACGCCTATCTTTCGGTGGAAATCGGCAAGGATGGCGCAGTATCCAGTCTGGTTCACAAGGCCACCGGCCGCGAAGCGCTGGACGGCTCGGCAAACCAGCTCTGGGTGTATCCAATCGACAAACCGCGCAACTGGGACGCCTGGGATGTCGACGCCGACTATGCCGAGAAAGGCATTCGTTTGGACAGGCCTGAAAGCATAGCGCTCGTCGAAAGTGGGCTTCATCGCGCGGCAATCCGCGTGACCTACCGCTACCGAGACTCGAGCGTGACCCAGACCTATGTACTGACCGCCAATGCCAGGCGCCTCGACATCGAGACGACAATCGACTGGCATGACCGACGCACAATGCTCCGCACTCTCAATCCAGTTGCCGTGAAGTCTCGGACAGCCACGTTCGAATGCGCCTTTGGGGTAATCGAGCGGACGACGCACACGAACACATCGTGGGACCAGGCGATGTTTGAGGCGGTGGCTCATCGCTTCGTCGATCTGAGTGAGCCCGGTTTCGGTGTCGCACTGCTGAACAACGCGAAATACGGACACAGCGCTCGCGGCAACGAGATTGGCATGAGCCTGGTGCGTGCACCTATTTATCCGGATCCTCTGGCCGACGAAGGCGAGCAGAGTTTCACCTACGCCCTGATGCCGCATGAAGGCACGTGGCACGAGGGAGGGGTTCTCGGTGAGGCAATCGATCTCAACCAGCCGCTCGTCTGCAGTGAGGCAACGGGGCTCGCTCCGGGCTCAGTCCAGCCGATTGTCGTTGAAGGTGTTCCTGTCGCGCTTTCCGGTCTGAAACCTGCGGAGGAGGGCAATGGCCTGGTCGCGCGTCTCTACGAACCCGCGGGACGTCGGGGCGACCTGGTCCTTAAGGGACCGGACGGCTGGACGCTCTCGGATCCTCTGAACATTCTCGAAGAGCCCATGCAGAGACAAGGTCCGGCCGAGATCATGCCGTTTGAAATTCGCACCTGGAGGCTGCAGCATCGATAAGACGGTCCCGACCAGCGTGGTCGAGGCGACGAATTTGCGAAGCGACACACGCGAATTGGTTCCATCGACGCTGCCAGATTTATGTTCGGAACTCCGGTCTTCTCCAGTCGTTATTCTCGTATGGCAGCGAATAAAGGAGCAAAACCAATGGACTGGAATCGCGTTGAAGGGAACTGGAAGCAGATGAAGGGCAAGGTCAAGGAGCAGTGGGGCAAACTCACCGATGACGACCTTGACCAGATCAACGGCAAGCGCGAACAACTGGAAGGCAAGATCCAGGAGCGCTATGGCTTGGAGAGAGACCGGGCCAGAACAGATATTGACGACTGGTACGGCAGGCAGACCTGGCACTAACTGTTGAACGTCCTTGACGGACGCTATCTCCGCACCGGATTGTTAAAACGAATGGAGGCCCGCTTTGCCGGCGGGCTTTCGATTGCGGGAAATGCATGACTTCCAAAGCGCGCTCGCGCGGTCCCGAGGGCGGTCGCAAAGCTTCACATTCAGTGGACCCAAGTTTTCAGGCGGGTCCCGTTCGGACGTATACGCCTTTTGCGGTCAGGTTGGCGCCACCCAGCGGCCGCGTGGCTCTCCGGAATGAACGAACTGGCTTTGGGCGCGTTAAAGATCAGCCCCGAACTAAAAAAAGGAAACTCCATGAACAAGATTTTTCTCCTGGCTGCGGCCCTCTCTGTCGCCGTGATCCCGGTTGCCAACGCTGCCACCACCCATAAGCAGAGCATGCGTTCCACCCAGGTCGTCGCTGAACCCAGGCAGCGTCTTGGGACATTGTCCTGTGAGGTCGCCGGGGGCGTCGGGCTCATCATCGGTTCGAGCAAGTCGGTAGATTGCACCTTCAAGCAGCGGTCCGGAAGGATCGAGCGCTATGCTGGCAAGATCGGCAAACTCGGAGTTGACGTCGGCGTTACAGGCAAGACCTATCTGAGCTGGGTGGTCCTGAATAACGCACCCACCCGCGTCGGTGACGGCGCTCTTGCCGGCACCTATGTCGGTGCTTCTGCCGCTGCCTCGGTCGGCGTTGGACTTGGAGCAAACGCGCTGGTGGGTGGCAACAGCAAGAACTTCGCCCTGCAGCCCCTCAGCACCGAAGCGGGCACCGGCCTGAACATCGCGGCAGGCGTGTCTCGTCTGCAGCTTCAGCGCGTGCGTTAACCTGTCAAAGCGGCGACCGTCTGGTCGCCGCTTTTCATATGTGCGTCCGCCATGGGCGCGGTCTTGTGGGCGCAAGTCCCACCGTAAGCTGGTCACTGCGAACGAAGTGAAGCGCAACCGCGGAAGGGTGACTGACCGTGGGGAGGAAGCGTGGATCGAAACTGCGGGCTGATGAACAGGAACCGGAGCTTCCAGCGCGAGCGGGCATGTAACCGCGAAGCTGTTGTGACCAAAGGGTGGTGGCGCGATAGCGGCATTCTCCTCAATGTCGTACTGACCCTGTCAGGGTTTGATCAGGGGGCCTACCCCGGCTCTCGTAACTCAACTTCTCGAACCGCCTAGTGCGGACCCGCTTGCTGGGTGGTGTGGCAGGTGCGACTGATAAACTCGCCCTCTGTGCCGATTGTGGATTCAATTCATTTCTGAGGGGAGGGGATTTAACCATTCATCACCTGTGGCTCGAGGTGGCATGCTATTTCTCCTTGACGAAGAGATTGGCTTCCACCGCTGCAGCAATGAATGCTCGCCTTGCTTCAGCGGGCGGTCGCTTTCCCTCAAGAACTTCGAGGCATATTTTTTGAGCGTCCTGGAGGTGTCTTCCTTTGGCGACAGGCCATTTCTCACGCAGGACCGCGATAGCTTCGTTAGCGCTTCCAATTGTTTTGAACTCGCCTGTTTGCGGAGACGCATACGAGATCGGCCTGCTCCATTTCTTCGTATGCATCACGTACCCTCAGTCGGGCTCGTGACGACCGGGGGCAGTAGATCGTCCGGGTGGGCACTCTCCGGCAGATCCAGATCCGGCACGCCCTCAACGCCTTCGCGAGCTTTTGCATCACTCTTCGGGCGCTTACTCCGCTCATCGATGCCGGGCTCTGAATGCTCGTCTTCTCCCGGGTCGGTATCGATAGATGGCGGCGGCAGGAGGTCGTCCCCTGGCATCTCGTCGGTATCGAGGTAGTTTTTGCGTTCGGCCATCAGAAATCTCCTCTTCAAGGAGAGCCGCGCACCGTTCGCAGCCGAGCCGTCGTCGACTCTGGCAAAGGATCCTGCCTCGTATTGAAAGACCGTGACGAACATTTGGTTCTCCTTAGAAGGAAAACCCATGTCGAGAAGGTTGGTTCCCCTCGCCGTGACGTGTGCCAGCACCGCGCGACGGACCCATTTCCTGATCGGGGATCAGCCAGCTTTTCTTTTCGCCGGCTTGTGCGGATAATGCTCCCAGCACCACCAGAGCGTCTCCCCCGTGGTCGCCGAAGCGAAGCCGAAGCCTCCCCACTTGTCGCACCCCTCAATGCAGCACAGATGTTCGATGTGGACATTTGCGCCAGGCGCTTTTGTGTGACTCTCAATCGACATCCAGAGTGACTTTCCGGTCGTCTCGCTAACGTTCGATTTTTGTTCCTCCCATTTCGCAAAGTCAATCTGGACGAAAGCGAATCACCCGCCATCTAGTGATTCGCGGCATGTCAAGAAGGCAAAGCGTCATGGATGGTACTCGTATTCCCATTGCCCCTCTTCACGTTGAGATCGAAGGCATCGCCAGGTATCGGCAAGCTGAAACCGTCGAGGACCTTGCTGCAATGCTTCTAAGCGCCACCTGGACAGGCCCAAAGGGCCCGTCGTTTAATCGTGCTCTCGTGACATCGTTGGAGGCCCTTGAGTTTTACACCGACGCTAAAACCGCTCGCGCGGCGTTCGTCGCCGCGGCACATGCGGCGGGCATGCATGTGCTCCCCGATGATATGGAAGAAGCGAAGAAGGCAGGCTAGCGCTCTTATACTTGTCCTGCATCTCCTCACCTGACTTCCGCGTCTGCCGGAACATGGCTCAGTCCACGCAAGCAGGCGACGGCTGTCGCGTGCCCGGGGACAAGCCAAATACGTTCATGTGGCGTTAAGCATAGTGGCTCCATATGTCTCCAACGGGTTGGGAAACCTTATGAGCTCGTTCTCAACTGGAGACGCAATGAAGAAGATCGTCCTGTCCGCGCTTGCGGCAGTCATAGCAGCGAGTGGCGTGGTCGCCACGGCAGACACCGTTGCCGCCCAGGAGTGGCGCCGACCGCATTACGACCGCTACCCGCCACCACCCCCACGCCGGCACCATGACCACGGCAATCGCGACGCCATTGTTGGCGGCCTGGCGGCCGGCGTCATCGGCGGGCTCATCGGTGGTGCAATCGTCAACAATAGCGGTCCCCGTTATTTCGATCCCCCGCCACCGCCGCCGCCGCGTTGCTGGTTTGAAGACCGACGAGTACCCAATGCCTACGATGGCGGATGGCACATGGAGAGCATGAGAGTTTGCCGTTGATCCTCGGTGCTGGCGCTTGAAGGAGCTCTCCTTGAGCTCCTCGTCCGCCCCGCTCCTGGGGCTGAAGTGCCCGTCGCCAGTCCGGGGTCAGCTCTTGGTGTCTATCTTTGGCCACGTATCCGACAGCCGGTAGCCTCCCGGCCACGGATCTGAAGGTTCGAGCATCAGCTGGTGGGTGCCGGTGATCCAGGCGCGGCCCGAAATCAGTGGATAGATCGCATCGAGCGCGCCGATCTTCGTTGTCGAATCGATGCTACAGCGGAATTCGGAGCCAATGATCGATTTCGCGACATAGGTCTCGCCGATTGCCATTTCACCGCGCGCGTGCAGCACCGCCATGCGGGCCGAGCAGCCGGTGCCGGTCGGCGATCGGTCGATCTTGCCCGGTTGGATGACGACGGCATTTGCGCCGGTCAGTACGCCGTCTTTGCGCGTCATCGGGCCGGCGACCTGGCAAAACGAAATATGGTCCCAGCCGGCATTTTCGGGATGCGCAAAGCCGAGCTGTTCGTTTGCCGCAGCGGTGATCCGCACGCCGGCCTCGGCGATCTCGCGCGCTTCATCGGGCTTTACCTCGAAACCCAGCGCCTCGGCATCAACGATGACAAAACTGTCGCCGCCGTAGGCCGTATCCACGGTCAATGTGCAGAGCCCCGCCACCTCCAGCGATACGCCGAGCCTGTCGGCGAACGAGGGAACGTTGCGGACGGTGATGCGCTCCGCCTTGCCGTTCCTGCACTCGGCCGTTACCTCGACCAACCCGCCGGGCGCCTCCAGCGTAATCCTGGTAACCGGTTCGGTCATTGGGATGATGCCGCTGTCGAGCAGGACGGTGGAAACGCAGATCGAGTTCGAGCCGGACATCGGCGGCGTGTCGGCCGGCTCCATGATGATCCAGCCCATTTGTGCTCGCGGATCCTTTGGTGGCACAAGAAGGTTGACGTGGCGGAAAACGCCGCCGCGAGGCTCGTTCAGGACGAAATTGCGCAGTGTCTCGTCCTTCGCGATAAATCGGGACTGCTCCCAGATCGTCTCGCCCGGCGGCGGCAGCACGCCGCCCACGATGACATCGCCGACTTCGCCTTCCGCGTGACAGCTGACGACATGAATGAGCTTCGACGTGTGCATTCCATCCCTCCCGTGACGAGCGTCAGGCTTTGGCCAGCGCTGTCAACATTTGGTAGTTTTGAGCCGAGAGCGGAATGCCGGCGGTTGCCGCCTTGGCGCGGGTGGCATGCCGGCGGTCCCCCGGCAGGCGGTCCTGCCCTGCCTCCAGAACGAGATCGCATATTTCGGCGACTCGGTGGGCAAAGGTATTGTTGCCGCCACGCTCCGGATCGATGACGACGAAGAATTGTCCGGTGAACGGCGTCTGCGCGCCCTTGTGGCCGCTCCAGTCGAATTCGCCTGAGAAATAGCCGCCGGTCAGCGCAGCGCCGAGGATCTCGACCATCAGCGCGATCGAATTTCCCTTGTGGCCGCCGAACGGCAGGAGCGCGCCTCCGTCGAGGATGGCTTTGGGATCGGTGGTCGGCTCTCCGTCGCGATCGACACCCATGCCCGGCTTCAGATCATGGCCGGCGCGGGCAGCGATCTGCACGTCGCCATGGGCAATGGCACTGGACGCCTGGTCGAAGACGAACGGGGCTGCGCCCTCGCGCGGCGAGGCGAAGGCGATCGGATTGGTGCCAAACACTGCCTTATTGCCGCCATGCGGCACGACGCAGGCCATGCTGTTGACGACACTGAACGCCACCAGGCCTTCATCGGCGAACGGTTCGACGTCCGGCCACAGGGCGCTGAAATGATGCGAGCGACGGATGGCTAGAATCGCTACGCCGCTGGCCTTGACCTTTTCGATCAACAGCGGCCGACCGGCCATGAAAGCCGGCTGGGTAAAGCCGCCATTGGCATTGATGCGAACGAAGGCTGGCCCACAGTCCTCGACCTCGGGCACCGCCTGGCCATCGACCCAACCGCTGTTCAGCGACGAGATGTAGCCCGGTATGCGGAAGACGCCATGGCTCAGCGAACCATCGCGTTCGCAGGACGCACAGTTTTCCGAAAGAATTCTGGCGTTGTGTTCCGATGCGCCGTTTTTCACGAAGATGCGCTGAACAAGGGTTACGAGATCGTTGTAGGCGAGGTGGACATCAGTGCCGGCGGTCAAATTACTCTCCTGCGGAATCGTTGAGGCGTTGATCGACCAGCGTCAGCCAATAGCGCACACCGTGAACGATCGCATCGTCGTTGAAATCATAGGCCGGACTGTGCAGATCGGCACTGTTGCCGTTGCCGAGCCAGATCATCGCGCCTGGGCGTTTGTCCAGCATGTAGGAAAAGTCCTCCGAGCCCATCGTCGGCGGCCAGTCTGTGTCGACATTGTCGGCACCGGCGGCAAAAGTTGCGGCCTTTGCTGCGGCCCTCGCCTTGACGGGGTCGTTGACGGTGACCGGATAACCCGGCCGCCAGTCGATCTCGGCTTGTGAGCCAAAGGACCTCGCGGTGTTGGCGACCACCTCGCGAAAATGCTGCTCCACCATCTCGCGGGTGGCGGTTTGCATGGTGCGGATCGTGCCGCCGATACGGATTGCTGCCGGAATGACGTTGAGCGCGCCCGGATTGCCGCCTTCGAGATAGGTGACCGACACGACGACAGGGTCAAATGGATTGGTGAAGCGCGAGGCGATCGCCTGCAGTGCCACGATCACTTGCGCTCCGGCAAGCACCGGGTCGTGGGAAAGATGCGGGTAGGCGGCATGGCCACCCTTGCCGTTGATGGTGACGACGAAACGGTCACCCGCAGCCATCATCGGACCGCTGCGGATCGCAAAGGATCCGATATCGAGCCCCGGCTGGTTGTGCATGCCATAGACTTCATCGATGCCGAACCGTTCGAGCACGCCTTCCTCGATCATCACTCGCGCGCCTGCGCCACCTTCCTCGGCGGGTTGGAAGATAAGAACCACCTTGCCGGCGAAATCGCGGTTGGCGGAAAGCTGCTTTGCTGTCGCCAAGAGCATGGCGGTATGGCCGTCATGGCCGCAGGCATGCATCATGTTTTCCACCTTCGAGGCATGCTGCAGGTTCGTCTGCTCTGCCATCGGCAGCGCGTCCATATCGCAGCGCAATGCTATCGTCCGACCCCGCCCCTTTGTCCCGTTGATGACTGCGACGACGCCCGACTTGGCGATCCCGCCCACGATCTCGTCGCAACCGAACTCTGTGAGTTTCTCTGTCACCAGTGCTGCGGTCTTCGGCAGGTCGAATAGAAGTTCGGGATACTGGTGGATGGTCCGGCGCCAGTCTTTCGCTTCATCGGCCACTTCATCGAGAGATGAGCGGACGAGAGGGGTATCGAAGGTCATGCAATCTCCAAAAATGTCAGGCGAGCAGCATTTCACGTATAGTCGTTTGGCGGTCGTCGAAAATATCCGCAATCGTGTGAATAGAAAGGTGATGCCAAGGTCTCGCCGCAGGCTATACATAAGGTCCGGGACAAGTTCCTGAACCGAGAGCGGAGGTCGGTTCGCGGATCGGGGGTTCGGGACGAAAGGCAGGAGTCCAGGCGCTGTCGATTCGGTCGCTGGAACCGCCGCGGGCGGTGGCCGTCGGCGCTGACACAGTTCAGCCCCGACGGGCGCCGTTCGCCCCTTCGGGGCGAAGCGCTACCGCCAATTCCGACCCAACGACCTGTTCCGGTTCGCTAGCCCTGGATCAAACAGTCTCTGTTCAGAGAAGGCTGACGTTTTCGGCCTTCGACTTCCCGGTCTTGCGATCCTGGCCCAGGTCGTAGCTCACTCGTTGACCTTCGCGGAGCGAACTGGCTCCCTGCAACGCAGAGACGTGCACGAACACGTCCGTGCCACCATTTTCGGGAGTAATGAAGCCAAATCCCTTGTCTTCATTGAAAAACTTAACAGTGCCGGTGGCCATAACTCATCCTCGTCGCTTACGCGGCTGTGTGCCGCGACGCAGAACCTATAGCTCGATCGCGTCGTCCGCAACATTTCCTTGCCTCGCGTTCGCGCGGCTGCGCGAACGTTCAATACTTGGAGGGCACGTAGAGTTCGGGCGGGAGGACTTTTCGCTCATAGTCTGGATTGAAAACGCGATCCGGGAGGGCAATGTTTTCATGCGGAACGTCTTCGTATGGTACCTGCTTCAACAGGTGATCCATGCAGTTCAGGCGGGCACGCTTCTTGTCATTGCCTTCTACGATATGCCAAGGCGCTTCCGGAATGTTCGTGCGGGCAAAAGTCTCCTCTTTCGCCTTGGTATATGCCTCCCAGCGGACACGCGACTCCAGATCCATCGGCGAAAGCTTCCATTGCTTCAGCGGGTCGTGAATGCGTACGAGGAAGCGAAGCTGCTGCTCCTCATCGGTGATCGAAAACCAGTACTTGATAAGCCGAATACCCGAGCGCACGAGCATTCGCTCGAACTCCGGAACGTCGTTGAAGAATTGCGAAACCTGATCTTCGCTGGCAAATCCCATCACCCGTTCAACGCCGGAGCGGTTGTACCACGACCGATCGAAAAGCACGATCTCGCCGCCCGCCGGTAGATGCGGGACATAGCGTTGGAAATACCACTGCGACTTCTCGCGGTCGGATGGCGCAGGCAATGCGACGACGCGGGCCACGCGAGGATTGAGTCTTTGGGTAATGCGCTTGATAACGCCGCCCTTGCCGGCGGAGTCGCGGCCCTCGAAGATCACAACGACTTTCTCTTTGTGATAGGTGACCCAGTCCTGCAGCCGGATCAGCTCAGCCTGAAGGGCAATCAGCGCGCGGAAATACTCGATACGCGGCATCGAAGGCGGATGCGACTTTCGGTAGATCTTCCGGATCTCTTCGGATAGAGCAGGCTCCGACAACTCAAGTTCGTAATCCTCGTCGAGTGTATCGGCCAATTCGGCTTCGAGCCAATCGGTTGAAGGCGTGCCGTTGGTGTGGATCATCGTTACTCCATATTCCGAATTCTATGGACGTCGATCCACGAGATCGGCCCGCCATGCCACACTGTACCATGCCAGCTGTATATGTCTTGCAGATGTCAGCTTGTATTGCACAGGTACCCACGACACGAACAGAAGGCGCTTCTAGTTGTTGCGTTGGAGGCGATCGCTACCGGACCAGTGAACAACTTCACCCTTGATCAGGATAAGAAAGTTTTCGTCGTCGAGGCGGCTGACGACCTCGCCATCCTCGGTGATATAGTCCGCCTTGGGCGATGCGTTCCCCAGAAAGGAATCCGATACCCTTATCTGCTCGATGATGACGCAGTTTTTGCCGGCATCCCCCTGGCAACAAAAACGCTTGGTCTCTTTGTAGCGCAAGATTTTAGCCCTCCGTATCGACAATAGACTTTGGGTGATTGGAGAGCGAATTCAAGACCGCAAAACTAGGTAATTTCACTGGCGCTCCCGAGGGGAAGCCGAGCTTTTCTGTCGGCATCGACGCGCCGTCGCGGATTGATCCGAGATCGGATCCCGCCTAACGGCTCGCGCCCAGCGCAAACGCAATTGCCGCAACGATGCCGACAGCCAGAAGCGGGCTCTCCCTGACACGGTCCTTGATATCGGACAGGAGCCCGGGCGCTTGCTCATATGCCGTATGTTCCGAACGCGGCGTGATCGCCGCCGCGTGTTTTGACCTTCCGGCCGTCGGCTTGACAGTCGCAATCTCGCGGACGACGTTCTTGGCGGGCGAGCGCAGTGGGGACCGATGGCGCGGAGCCCGATGGCGCGGAGGGGCAACCTCCGGGGCGCTTGCGCCGCTGTCTGGGGCCGGCCCCGTCCTCACGCGCTCAGCCTCGTCGATGTCGGTTCGCCCGGCGGGCACGCTGCTGCGGGTGATGGAGATCGGATCAGACGCCGGGAAAGTGTCTTCAAGACCTTTGTCCAGTTCGTCCTTCGTGCCTTATCGCGCTGGGTCGCTTGTTCCCGTTTCATGGAAATGACGGCTGGCGATGTTGGCTTGCTGTTATCAGGCATGGCATGCTCTCCTGTAATCAAGGGATTTTCCGGGCGCTTCGGAAAGAGGAGTCTGCGTTTCTAAATGACCACGTTCCAACGTCCCACCATCTCCAATGTTCCGGCCAGAGATGGCAAAGCTTCGATTGTTCAAGCTGGTTCAGCACCACTGAAAGCTTGGCGCAATCTTAAAGACATGCCACGATGCAGGTCGCAAACGACAGATATCGGAACTGTTATGACACACGCCACACGTCCAAAGGACTGGTACGACATCGGCAAGGATCAAGGTATCCGTGCCGGGAGAAGAGGTGTCGAAGTTCAACGGCATCAGAGTGACTTCGTGAACGAGGACGAGAACGCAGCCTGGATCGATGGCGTTCTGGAAGGAGTTCTGTCGGTCGGCGCAAGGATTGCTGCCGTCACCAGCGTGCAGGATGTTATGCCAGGCTCCAAAGGCGGCATCATTCAGGTGATCATGGTGGAGAGGCTGGGATGAGCAGCCGGGCGTGCTGACTTGAAGGTGGCGACATACAACGTCAACGGCATAAACGGGCGTCTGTCCGTTCTCCTTCAATGGCTGAAGGAGGCAGAGCCCGATGTCGTATGCCTGCAGGAGTTGAAGGCACCCGATGACAGGTTTCCGCGCAGCCGGCTTGAAAAGGCGGGCTATGGTGCGGTTTGGCACGGGCAGAAGTCCTGGAACGGGGTAGCGATCCTGGCGCGAGGTCAACAGCCATTGGAAACAAGGAAGGGACTTCCGGGCGACCCGGACGATACCCATAGCCGCTACGTCGAAGCGGCTGTCGATGGCATCCTGTTCGGATGCCTCTATCTGCCGAACGGCAATCCCGCGCCAGGTCCCAAGTTCGACTACAAGCGTCGTTGGTTTGCGCGACTGTCGTCCTATGCCGCCGAGCTCATCGAACTGGACATTCCTGTCGTGCTTGCGGGCGATTACAACGTGATTCCAACCGATCTCGACGTCTACAGGCCGGAGCGTTGGAGAGACGATGCGCTGTTCCGGCCGGAAATCCGCGCAGCGTTCCGCAAGCTGGCGGCACAAGGCTGGACCGATGCCATCCGCCATCTGCATCCGGACGAGGTGATCTATACCTTCTGGGACTATTTTCGGAATGCCTGGGGGCGAAACGCGGGCCTGCGGCTCGATCATTTCCTACTGAGCCCGGCCTTGGCTGGCCAGCTTCAGACGGCGGCGGTCGACTCGCATGTGCGGGGGTGGGAGCACGCAAGCGATCATGCCCCCGCCTGGATCGAACTCGATACGTAAGGTCCGTCAACAGCAGCGCGATTGCTCGGAAACTCGGTAAGGAGCGGGGCCGACCGCCCACGCCACCCATTCCAGGCGCCGCCAGTTCAAGTTGCGGATCTCATCGCATCGACATCAAGTTCGTCATCAGGCCCGCCTTGATTTCGAGCACGGGCCGATGTGCACCCGGAAGGCCTATGTCGTTCAGCTGATCGGGCGTGAGGTCTGCGAGTGCCGCCTGCGTGGCGGCGGTCCGCCGCCACTGGCTGATGGCAGTGATCACTATTGCTGCGGCATTCAGAGCGGATCCAAAAGACTGAATGTTCGCCACGCTGCGGCGGGCGCGAGTGTCCGTATGAGCCATCTTTAGTCTCCATCTTGAGAGTTTGCGGATGGAAGCGTGCCCCGTGGGCGCTTTGGCGCTGTGCTGCTGCGCGTGAACAAAAGTGACAACATCGACAAGTCGGCGCTAAATCGGTGTTAAATTCATTCGTCGAAATGCTATTCTGCGGCGGCGGTCATAATCTGGAGACGATCTGTGCGCATCAGATTGCTAGGCGGCTTCGAAGTTACGTCCCAGGAAAACCGGCCGGTCCGCTTCACCACGCGCAAGACTTCGCTTCTCTTTGCTGCCCTGGTCCTCGCGGGCCGCCGTGGCTATCGTCGCGAACAGCTGTCCGAGGCATTCTGGCCAGGACGGAGCAACGGCCATGCCCGCAACAGTTTGCGGCAAGCGCTGGTCGACATCCGGCGGTCATTCCCGGCAAGCAACGATGCAATGCTATATGTCGATGGGGATCAGGAGACAATCGCGCTGATTGGAGGTCCTGACGAAGCGGATATTTCGATATTCGAGCGTAAACTGGCGGAGGGCCGGACGGCCGAACTTGCATGCGCTGCAGATCTATACCGGGGCGAGCTCCTTGCGGGTATTGCCTTCCCGGACGGACTGGATGATTGGTTTGGACCGTATCGGAGCAAATATCAACGCAAGGCCCAGCAGTTGGCAGAGCGACTGAGCCTCGACCTCTCCGAGCCCGACACTGCGGAAGAAATAGCTTGCGAAGGGCTCGCAGAGAGACTGCTCGCTTCGGATCCAACAGCGGAGGAAGCTCATCGGACCTTGATGCGGATCCACCTTCTCCGGGGTCACGAAAACGCAGCTTTGCGTCAGTTCGAGTCTTGTCGGGCGCTGTTGAGAAAGCACCTGGGCGCAGAACCGGAGGCACAGACGACCGCGCTGGCGGCCTCGCTGCAAGCGCCAGCGGGAGCCGCCCGCAAACTAACTGCACCGGGTCCCGAGGTCATGTCGCAGCCGCAGGTCTTCTCGGATCCGGCGAAACATCACGATCGGGCATCGGTTGCAGTATTGCCGTTTCAGAATTTAAGCGGCGATCCGGAACAGGATTACTTTGCCGACGGCATGATCGAGGACATCATCGTCGCCTTGGCTCACTTCAGGCACCTCTATGTCATCGCACGGTATTCGAGTTCCACATACAAGGGAAAGGTCGTCGACATAAAGCAGGTGGGTCGCGAGTTGGACGTTCGGTATGTTGTCGAGGGAAGCGTACGTCGGACGGGAGACCGTCTGCGCATTGCTGGGCAGCTTATCGACACTTCGACGGGCGCCCATCTCTGGGCAGAACGGTTTGATGGGACCCTGGCGAATGTCTTCGATCTTCAAGATCAGCTCGCCTCGAGCATAGTCGGCGCAATTGCGCCGAAACTGGAGGAAGCGGAGATCGAGCGCGCCAAACGCAAGCCGACAGAGAGCCTTGACGCCTACGACTATTATCTCCGCGGGCTGGCGGCCTTTGATAGGACGACCACGAACAGGGCAGTCGTTGACGATGCATTGCGGCTGTTCATGAAGGCGATCGAGCTTGACCCCGAGTTCGCTACGGCCCATGCCCGCGCCGCGCGATGCTATGCTACCCGAAAGAGCAACGGCTGGATGGTCGACCCTGCAGAAGAGGTTGCAGAGGCTACCCGACTGGCCAGGAAAGCGGTCGAACTCGGGTGGGACGATGCGGTTGCGCTTTCCTACGGTGGATATGTCCTTGGTTACGTCGGCGGCGACCTCGATGACAGCGCGGCGTGCATCGACCGGGCGCTGGCCCTCAATCCGAACTTTGCTGCTGCATTGGGCGTTAGCAGTTGGGTGAATTGTTGTTTGGGCGAGCCACACAAGGCCGTCGAGCACGCCGCGCTTGCCATGCGCCTAAGTCCCTTGGATCCGAGGCTGTTCGCTTGGCAGTTCAATACTGGGCTCGCCCATTTTTGTGCTGGCCAGTATGACGACGCTGTTGCCTGGGCAGGAAAGTCGTTGCGCTACCAGCCGAACTACCCGAGCGCGATGCGTGTCGTGGCGGCGGGTCATGCCTTGGGGGGTCGGCTGGCGCACGCGCGCGAAATGATTGCGCGCTTGTGCGAATTCGATCCCGCGCTTCGGCTTTCGAACCTTGCCGATGTACTGCCGCCGTTCCGGCGTCTGGACGATCGGAACAGATACGTGGAGGCACTTAGGAAAGCGGGATTGCCGGAGTAGTGCTTGTGTCTTCCGAACGGACTGCGTTGCTTTAGCAGCTATCGTCCGTTCCCGCATGAACTACCCAAGGTCGATTTCAGTCGGCGGGAGTGTGGTGGCTATGCGACTTGCGGGGCGCTGATTGTGAAAAGATGCATGTTCTGATCCCCCCAGGTCTTCAGCACCTGTACGACGGGTTCAAGGCTTCGACCTCGCTCCGAAAGCGAATAGTCCACGCGCGGTGGAACTTGAGCGAAAACCGTGCGGACGATAAGCCCATCGGCTTCCAGCTCTCGCAATTGGTTCGTGAGCATTCTCTGCGTGACGCTGGGCAGCTTTCTGCGGATTTCGTTGAAGCGCATCGTCCCGGACATCAGATGGAAGAGGATCACACCTTTCCACTTGCCATCGATCATGCTCAGCGTGGCCTCCACGGAGCAGCCAGGGGTACAATCGTAGGTATTGTGGCGCGAGCGTCCCATCCAACAGTATCCTTTTCGACACTATGTGCACTCTGTGTGCGTTCTTGCGAAAATTAACCATAGAGGCCATGTTCGTACCGATCAACAGAAGGAACCAGCAGATGCGTGCCGTCGCCTATCAAACCCCACAGCCTGTCGAAGCAGAAACCTCGCTGGTCGATATCGAACTGCCAAAGCCTGTGCCAACCGGCCGCGACATTCTCGTCGAAGTCAAAGCCGTCTCGGTCAATCCCGTCGATACCAAAATCCGCCGCTCAGCCCAGCCTGCCTCAGGGGAGTGGAAAGTCCTGGGGTGGGACGCCGCGGGGGTAGTGGACGCCGTCGGTCCGGATGCAACGCTGTTCAAACCCGGCGACCAGGTCTTCTATGCGGGCGCTATCAACCGTTCCGGCACCAATGCCGAATTTCACCTGGTCGATGAGCGGATCGTCGGCATGAAGCCGAAGTCGATAGACTTCGCTGCTGCCGCAGCCTTGCCGCTAACCTCGATCACGGCTTGGGAAATGCTCTTTGATCGGCTTGAGGTGACCCGCGCGGTGCCGGGTGCGGCCAACGCGCTTGTGATTGTCGGAGGTGCGGGAGGTGTAGGCTCGATCGCCATCCAGATCGCACGCGCCATGGCCGACCTTACCATCATCGCCACGGCATCCCGCCCGGCAACGCAGGAATGGGTGAAGTCGTTGGGCGCCCACCATGTGATCGATCACCGTCAACCGATTGCGCTACAGGTCGAAGCGCTCGGCATCGGGCAGCCGGCTTTCGTTTTCTCGACGACCAATACCGACGATCACCTAGCTCAAATTGTCGAGCTTATCGCCCCGCAGGGCCGCTTCGGTCTTATAGACGATCCAAGGGAATTGAGCGCTCTATCGCTGAAACGCAAGTCGATTTCGCTCCATTGGGAGCTGATGTTTACGCGTTCGCTGTTCAACACCGCTGACATGGAAAAGCAGCATGACCTTTTGACCCGTGTCGGCGAAATGGTCGATGCCGGTACAATAAAGTCCACTCTTGCCGAGAACTTCGGCGTCATCAACGCTGCCAACCTCAAGCGGGCGCATGCATTGATCGAATCCGGCAAGTCCAAGGGCAAGATCGTCCTAGCCGGTTTCTAGCCTCCGCTACTTGGGTTGGCGCCGTTAACGGCGCCAACGGCTTCCCCCATCAACGCCAGCCGAGCGCCGGCGCAACATGCTTCAGGATCGCCTCGATCACGTGCGCGTTGTACTCGACGCCAAGCTGATTGGGGACAGTGAGAAGCAGGGTATCGGCTTCGGCGACGGCCTCGTCCTCGGTGAGCTGCGCGATCAGCGCTTCCGGCTCGGCGGCGTAGGAACGACCGAAGATTGCCCGGGTATTCTCGTCAATGTAGCCGATCGAATCCTGTTCCTTGCCGCCACGACCGAAGTAAGCCCGGTCGCGATCGTCCACCAGTGCGAAGATGCTGCGGCTGACCGACACGCGAGGTGTGCGGCTGTGGCCGGCTTCCTTCCAGGCATCCCGATAGGCGCGTATCTGTGCTGCCTGCTGGACGTGGAAGGGCTCGCCGGTTTCGTCATCCTTCAGGGTCGAGCTCTGGAGATTCATGCCAAGCTTGGCTGCCCAGACGGCAGTCGCGTTCGATCCTGCTCCCCACCAGATACGCTCGCGTAGACCCTCGGAATGGGGTTCGAGACGCAGGAGCCCGGGGGGATTCGGGAACATCGGCCGAGGATTGGGCTGTGCAAATCCATCACCTTTCAGCGCCTGCAGGAATACTTCGCCATGGGCACGGCCGAGATCGGCGTCGCTGGCACCCTCGTCCGGCTGGTAGCCGAAGTAGCGCCAGCCATCGATGACCTGCTCGGGGGAACCTCGACTGAGGCCGAGCTGCAGGCGACCGCCGGCGATCAGGTCGGCAGCACCCGCGTCTTCTGCCATGTAGAGAGGGTTTTCATAGCGCATGTCGATGACAGCGGTGCCGATCTCTATGGACTTGGTTTTCGCGCCCACAGCGGCCAGGAGGGGAAAGGGGGAGGCGAGTTGCCGGGCGAAGTGATGGACGCGGAAATAGGCGCCATCGGCGCCGAGTTCTTCCGCGGCGACGGCTAGATCAATCGATTGCAGGAGCGCGTCGCCCGCTGACCGGGTTTGGGATTGCGGCGAAGGTGCCCAATGACCGAAGGAAAGAAAGCCGATTTTCTTCATGATTTTGCCCGTTGAATGTCGCTGTGCGACGTTGACGTGTGGTTGGCATAACATGGGAACGGATGTCAGCCATGAAAAGACGATTGAACGCTCTGTTCACTGGATTTGCTGACCTGCTCGACTGCCCCAAATCGGATAGGTCAAAAATGATGGAACGTCTGATGTCGGCCTCGCTTGAGGTCGTGGTCGTGTTTTGCGTCCCACTCCTGGTATTCCTCCTGATGTCGGCTGGGGTGACGACGAATCTTGCCGTCGGCAAGGCGCTTGTCGCCTTGCTTGCGGTCTACTGGTATTTCGATTTCTCGACTGTCATGGCGTTGATGATCCCGATCACCTGATCGGCGGCATGACGATGGGCTGGTTTACGCCGACGGAGGCGGCGGGTGGCCGCCGGCGATCACTCTGTGGCTTTCGACCGAGCTCGGGCTGATCCGCTAAAGGGAAGACAGAAAGGCACAATTTGACTTTTGTCAGCGAGCGTGAATAATGTCGAGAGAGCTCATTTCTGGAATAAATCGTATGCCCATCCGCTCCACCGACCAGGTTTTACACAAGGCCGCCTGGCTCTATTACACACATGGCATGCGACAGGATGAGGTGGCGAAGCATCTTGATATTTCCCGGGCCTCGGTTGCGATGTACCTGCGTCGCGCCAGGGAAACAGGCATCGTGAACATTGCGACCTCCACGCAGCTCTTCGCCGACGACGTGCTTGCCCGGCAGCTCGAGGACGCGGCAAAGCTCAAAGCAGTGTGGATCGTTCCCGAAGATCGGCAGGCGATCGACCCCACGGCGGAAATGCCGGTGGTTGCTGCGGCAGTTTTTCTGGAGTTGATCGGCAAGGGAGACAGGGTCGGGGTTGCCTGGGGCCGTACCGTTTATCACATCGCTGATGTCATGCCGTTCGCCGATCTCCAGGGGGTGACGGTCGTGCAGCTCTGCGGCAACCTTGGCGCACCTTACTCCTATCGGCCTGATCAGTGCACCACGGAAATTGCAAGACGGCTGAACGCCGAGGGTATCAACTTCTATGCGCCGCTCGTTTTGAGTTCGGAACGGCTTGCGCAGGAACTGCGCCAGGAGCCGGTCATCCAGGAGCAGCTGGCGACAATACCCGACTGCACCCTTGCGCTCTATTCGGTTGGCGGAATCGAAGCCGACAGCCACCTGGTGAAATGCGGCGCATTGACAGCCGAGGAGATGAAGGCTCTGGGCGAAGCGGGTGCGGCCGGTGTCATCGCCGGCCAGGTCATCGATCGCGAAGGGCAGTTGATGGATTGCGCACACAACCGCCGGTGTATCTCTGCCGATCTCGATTCCATCCGCTCCATTCCGAAGCGGATGATGGTCGTGCAGGAAGACGAGAAACTGGAGCCCCTGGTTGCTGCCATCAAGGGCGGATTTGCTTCGCATCTCGTCATAACCGCCTCGATGGCACGTCGCCTGCTCGACCGCTGGAGCGGCGCGGCGCAGCCACAGTGAAAAAAATTTCAGCAAGCCGGTGCGCAGCGACCGTTGCGTTGCCGGCTTTGCCATGAGTGGAGGAGGACAATATGGAAAATCTCTGGCGCGACAGCGATGCGGAAGCGACGGTCGAAGCCTATGCCGGCAAGGGCATCAATCGTGATCTGGCTTTGAGGACCTATACAACCCGGCTGCTCGGTGGGGAACCGCGGCTGGTGCTGCATGGCGGCGGCAACACCTCGGTAAAGACTGTGGTCAGCGATCTGGTCGGCGACGAGTGGGAAGTACTCTGCGTCAAGGGCAGCGGTTGGGACATGGGCACGATCGAGCCCCAAGGCCTGCCTGCCGTCAAGATTGCGCCGCTGCTCAAGGCCCGCAAACTCCAAACGCTGTCGGACGAGGACATGGTCACGCTGCAACGCGCCAATCTTATCGATCCTGCCTCGCCGAACCCTTCGGTCGAGGCACTTCTGCATGCATTCTTGCCGCATAAATTCGTCGATCATACCCATTCGACAGCAATTCTTGCGATTGCCGATCAGTCAAGCAGCAAGCAGATGAGCGCTGCGGTATTTGGCACGAAGATGGGTTTCGTGCCTTATATCATGCCGGGCTTTGCCCTGGCGAAGGCTGCAGCGGAGGTTTTCGATCGCGACCCCGGCGTGGACGGCCTTATTCTCGACAAGCACGGCATTTTCACCTTTGGCGATACGGCAAAGGAAGCCTACGACAGAATGATCCACTATGTGACGCTGGCTGAGGATTATGTCAGACAGCATGGGAGAAAGCCGTACAAGGCGGCATCGCTGCCGCAGACGATCGCGGCGTCCGGCGATATTGCGGCGATGTTGCGCGGTGCCGTCGCCGTTGCCCGCGGGGAAGGGCGGTACGACCGCATGGTAGGGGAATTCCGAACGTCGCCGGAAATTCTCGAATTCGTCAACGCCGCCGAGGTCGAGGATCTGGCCTCAAGGGGTGTATCGACACCGGACCTGTCTATCCGGATCAAAACCGGCCCTTTGGTACTGCCGGCGCCCGATGCCGAAACGATCCAGGATTTCCGCGGGGTCATCGACGAACGTGTGGCAGCCTTCATAGCCGACTATACCGAATATTTTCGCGCAAACGATGCGCGCGACGACGTAAAGCGGACGATGCTCGATCCCATGCCCCGTCTGACCCTGGTTCCCGGTCTCGGCATGTTCGGCCATGGCCGTACGCTCAAGGACGCAAGGATTGCGGTTGACGTAGGGGAGATGTGGATAGAGGCCGCGCGGGACGCTGAATCAGTCGGACGTTTCGAGCCCGTCAGCCGACCGGACCTGTTTGATCTCGAATATTGGTCGCTGGAGCAGGCAAAGCTCGCCGGGGCCAAGCCAAAGCCCCTGACGGGACAGGTGGCATTTGTAACCGGCGGTGCCGGCGCCATAGGGGCTGCCACGGCAAAGCTCTTCGCGCGTGAAGGCGCGCATGTCGTCGTGGCGGATCTGGATCCTGGCAGAGCCGGCGATATCGCGAGGGCGATCGGCAACCACTCCATCGGCGTTGAATGCAATGTGACGGATCCAGCCTCAGTTCGCGCGGCCTTTGACAGAGCCGTGGCGACGTTCGGTGGCGTCGATATCCTTGTCTCCAACGCCGGCGCTGCCTGGGAGGGTGCTATCGCGACGCTTGACGATGGCCTGCTGCGCAAGAGCTTCGAACTTAATTTCTTTTCGCATCAGCTGGTCGCCCAGAATGCTGTGCGGATCATGAAGCAACAGCGCACCGGCGGCGCCTTGCTCTTCAATGCCAGCAAGCAGGCGGTCAACCCAGGTGCAAAATTCGGCGCCTATGGTCTTCCAAAAGCTGCGACACTGTTTTTGTCGCGGCAATACGCTCTGGAACACGGCGTTGACGGCATTCGTTCGAATGCCGTCAACGCCGATCGCATCCGCTCCGGCCTGCTGGACGACGAAATGATCTCCAAGCGCGCGGCGGCGCGCGGCCTTTCGGTCAAGGACTACATGGGAGGCAACTTGCTTGGACAGGAGGTAACGGCCGAGGATGTGGCACAGGCGTTCCTCCATCACGCGCTGGCCGAACGCACGACGGCCGATGTAACCACAGTCGACGGTGGCAACATCGCGGCTGCATTGCGCTGACCTGAGCGCCCGCATTTTCTCCTCCGGTCGACTGATCGGAGGAGCCCGCCCCGGCGGGGTTGCGCCTGTCGAGAGCATGAAAAAGGCGGCCCGAAAGCCGCCTCGATTTTTCTTCGGAAGACCTAGGGATTATTTCTTGTTCGGAGTCGGCATCCAGGCCGGAACAGCGACGTCGGCATGGGCGAACTGTGGCAGCTTGGAGCCGAGTTCCTCCATGTTCTTGATGTCGGCATCCTTCAGCTGTTGCTGGGTGATCAGCGTCGGAGGCACGATGACGTTGTGACCAGGGTCCTCGCCGGCAAGGAGCATCGCAAGGGCGCGGACCGAGACCTGTCCGACAACGGCCGGATTGGTCGCCGCAGTCGCTGCCCAGGCGCTGTCGGGTTCGCGCATGGCAGCGATATCTGACGTCGAGATATCCGCCGAATAGATCTTCACACTCGTGGAGAGCCCTGCTTCGTCGACCGCGATCTTCACTCCCTTGGCGAACTCGTCATAGGGTGCGAACATCACCTGGATGTCGGGATTGGCCGACAGGACGGAACGCGCCTGATTGGCAACCGAGTTTGCGATGGGGTTGTCCATCGTGCCGAACATTGCCGCTTCCTTGATGCCCGGATACTTCGTCTTGAATTCCTTCCAGGTCTCGTCGCGGCGATCCAGCGGCGCAATGCCGGCAACGTAGACATAGCCCGCCTTCCAGCTTTCGCCGTTGTCCTTGATGGACTGTTCGAGCGCGAGGCGTGCCAGATCGCGGTCCGATTGCTCGATCTGAGGGATCTTCGGATTCTCGACGTTGACGTCGAAGGCGACGACCTTGATGCCGGCATCGACTGCCCGCTTGGCCGCTTCCTTCATGGATTCCGTCAGGCCGTGTTGGATGATAATGCCATCGACCTTAAGCGCGATGGCCTGATCGACCATATCGGCCTGCAAGGCCGCGTCCTGACGGCTGTCCAGGACCCGCAGGTCTACGCCAAGGGCCTTGGCCTGTGCTTCGACGCCGGACAGATAGGACTGGAAGAAATCGCCAGTCGACAGGTAGCGTACCAGCGCGATCTTGACCTGACCGGGATTGTCGAAGGGCTTAGGCATGTCGGCAGCAAGGGAGATGCCGCAGAAGGCCGTCGCTCCCATAAGGCCCATTGTGAGTTTACCGAGTGTTCTGCGCGTAATGTTCATTCCTGTCTCCTCCACAGTTGATCGTTTGTTGTTCATGCATATGCGCGAAGGGCCTCCCAGCCCTATCGTTTGCCTCTCCCCGATAGAGCAAAGGTAAAGACCAGCGCGATGACCAGCACCGCGCCCTTGACGAAATCCTGCGTGTAGTAAGGCGCGTTCATCATGGTCAGGCCCTGCAGGAGAACACCGACGAAAAGCGCGCCGACAGCCGTACCGAAGGCGTTCGGCCTGGCAACGCCGAGCACCGCGAAACCGATGAGCGCGGCAGCGACCGCATCGAGCAGGAGATTGTTGCCCGATGCGATGTCGCCCCGGCCGAGACGTGCAGCGAGCAGGATCCCGCCGATGGAGGCGAAAACACCTGAGATGACATAGGCAAACATCTTGTAGGCATTGACCGGCGCACCAGCCAGCTGAGCTGCCCGTTCATTGGACCCGACGGCATACATCATCCGGCCGAAGCGGGTGTATTCCAGAAAGAACCAGATCAGCACCGCGAGTGCAATCAGCACGACGACGGAGACCGGCAGCAGATTAGGGAGCACAAAATCGAACCGGTGCCGTCCCAGTGCCAGGAAGGCCGGGCTGAAGGTGCCGGTGGCGGTGCTGCCGTCCGGCATGCTCATCCCGGTTGCGATCGAGCGGCCTTCGGTCGGGATGCGCTGCAACCCGACAAGCAGAAACATCATGCCGAGCGTTGCCAGAAGGTCCGGCACGCGCATGTAGACGATAAGGAAACCATTGATCAGCCCGATCGCCACCCCAATCAGGAGGCATACGGCGATGGCTGTGAGCGCGTCGCCGTTCATGATGACCATGATGTAGGAAGAGGCCATCATCGCGGTTGTTGCAACCGAGCCGATAGAAAGGTCGAACCCTCCGACGACCATGGTTGCCGTGACACCGAGCGCCAGAATGCCGGTGATCGAAACGGATTGCAGGATGAAGACAGCGCTCTGCGGCGATGCAAATCCGCTCGTGACAATAGAGAAGTAGACAAGCATGCCCGCAAGCAGCAGTAGAAAGCCGTAGCGGATTGCGAGCTCGCGGATGCTTGCCGCCGTCGCCTGCGGCGGAACCATTTTTGCGGGTTGCGCCGCGGCGATCGGCGTGTCGTGATCAGTCATTCAATTCACCATTTCATGCTGGCCGGCGATCTCGGCCAGAAGCTTGTTGACG
The DNA here is from genome assembly GCF_001424945.1 of Rhizobium sp. Root1203. Taxonomy (GTDB): domain Bacteria; phylum Pseudomonadota; class Alphaproteobacteria; order Rhizobiales; family Rhizobiaceae; genus Rhizobium. The sequence continues at coordinate 42,900 of NZ_LMCW01000034.1, read as the reverse complement.
TCGATATCCGCGTTGCGATGCTCGCCAACCAGCGTCTGTTCCGACATCACCAGGATGCGGTCGGCGATTTCGAAGGCTTCGTCGAGTTCGGTCAGGAAGACGACGGTGGCGCGTCCCTCTGCTGAGGCGCGCAGCTTGGCGGCGATGTCGCGGCGCGCGGCGATGTCGACACCCTGGAACGGCTCGTCGAGAATCAGCAGGCGGCAGGGCTGGCTCAGCCAGCGGGCCACCATCACCTTCTGCTGATTGCCACCGGACAATGTGTGCATCTCGTCGCGCTCTGACCGGCAGACGATACCAAGCGCCGAAATTTGTCGTCTCGCCTCACCGCGCTCCGAGCCTCGGCTTGAAACGCCACCGAGACGGGCAAGCCGTCTCAGGAACGGCAAACTGATGTTCTCATAGATGTTGAAATCGGGAACGATGCCACTGTCCGTGCGATCCTTGGCAACGAGGAAAACACCGCCCTCGTCGATCGCCTGCTGCGGTGTGCGTGGCCGATACGGCCTGCCGTCGAGGGACATGTGACCTGAAACCGGGTGTCTGGCGCCGAAAAGCGTCTCGGCAAGAGCAGTCTTGCCGACACCAACGAGGCCAGTGATTGCGACGACCTCTCCTTCGCGAAGCACAAAGGAGAAAGGTCGCGTACCGGCGGCGAGCTGTAGTTTCTCTGCGCGAAGGATCGCGGAGCCACCTTCGCGGACGTTGATCTCGCCATAGCTGATCGTCTTGCCGAGCATGGCGTTGACGGCGCCCTCGTAGTCCAGTTCGGGGCCTGTGAAGGTGCCGGTGATGCGCCCGTCGCGCAGACTGACGATACTGTCTGCAAGGCGCCGGATATCCGACATGCGGTGTGAGATGTAAAGGATGGCGACGCCGCGGGCACGCAGGCGATCGACAAGCTGGAAGAGCCGCTCGGCTTCGACACTCGACAGCGAAGAGGTCGGTTCGTCGAGGATAAGCACTTTCGGTTCATGGGCCATGGCGCGGGCGATGGCCACCATCTGCCGGTCTGCCAGGGAGAGACCGGCGATGCTCGCATTGAGATCGATCGAAAGCCCCATACGGTCGGCGACGGCCTTCGCCTCGCGCCGCACACGCCTCGGATTGAAGAACCAGCGGGCGGCGCGGCCATTCAACCGGTCGAGCGTCAGGTTGGTTGCAACGTCAAGATCTGCAACCACCCCGTCGTTTATATTCTGGTGAACGGTGACGACACCGGCGCGAATGGCTTCGGCTGGCGAGGTTGGAAAGAAATCCTTGCCTGCGAGCGAGATATGACCGGCATCGCGCGCATAGACACCGCTGACAATACGCACGAGCGTCGACTTGCCGGCGCCATTTGCGCCCATAAGGGCAGTAACAGAGCCGGCGCGCAGCGAAAGGTCGATGCCGCCCAGCACCTGGATGCGACCAAACGACTTCCGCAGCCCTTCGACGCGGAACACAGGTTCTTCGTTCATCTCCATCCTCCCGACCACGATGCTAGGACGGGATCTCATCAAATGTCAAGTGCGTTGACATTTGACAAAGTGGTCCCTATCAAATGACATCATGATCGTTGATTGGGAGATCGCCGACTTACCGAAGAGGAAGGAAAGTCGGCCGCGCCCGGGGGAACACGAACCCGCGCAAAAGCGATCCGGGAGGAAGAAATGACGGATACGAAACCGTTCGTGGCGCTATGCCCCGAAACGCTGCCGCAGCGGCTGGGCGCCCTGCCGGGACTTAAAGAAAGACTTGGCGCAAACAACAATTCCTGGCGCGTGAAAGAGGTTGGCGACGGCAATCTCAACCTGGTCTTTATCGTCGAGGGTGAGCAAGGAAAGGCCATCGTCAAACAGGCGCTGCCCTATGTTCGTCTCGTCGGAGAGAGCTGGCCACTGCCGCTCAAGCGCTCGTTCTTCGAATATCACGCCCTGATGCGCCAGTCGGAGCGCGATCCCGGTACGGTGCCGCAGATATTTCATTTCGACGCCGAGCAGGCCATTATCGTCATGGAGTTCTTGTCACCGCACGTCATATTGAGGCGTGCCCTGATCGAAGGACGGCAGTTGCCGAGGATCGGTCGCGACCTTGGCCGATTTGCCGCGCGCACGCTCTTCCGCGGCTCGGACCTTGCTATGACTGCGCGCAGACGCAAGGAGGATCTGGCCCTTTTTTCCGACAACGTCGAACTCTGCGACATTACGGAGAACCTCGTCTTTTCCGATCCCTATTTCGAAGCACCGCTCAATCGTCACACCTCGCCCCAGCTTGACGGCACAGTCGCCCAACTGAGGGCCGACCGCGATCTGAAGGTTGAGGCGCAGAAGCTCAAGCACACTTTTACTTCCAAAGCCGAGACGTTGCTGCATGGCGATCTCCATACGGGGTCCGTAATGGTGACGGCGGATGAAACGCGCGTCATCGACCCCGAGTTTGCTTTCTACGGCCCGATCGCCTTTGATGTCGGCATGATGATCGCCAACTTCTGGATGAGCTACTTTTCCCAGAGTGGTCACGAGGCGCAAGGAAGCCGCCAGGGCATGCGGGACTACCTGCTTGCGGTCGTTGTCGAGATCTGGACGACCTTCTGCGAGGAATTCTCCCAACTTTGGCGTTGCGAACGCAACGGCATCCTCTACCAGCGCTCCTTGTTCGAAGATCGCGGCGATCCGCTGGGTGCCGAACAGGCCCTCGATCATGTCCTGCACGACATCTGGACAGATATGCTGGGCTTTGCCGGAGTCGAGATCCACCGCCGTATCCTCGGCCTTGCCCACAATGCCGATTTCGAAACCATCGCGGATTTGGACCTGCGTGCCCGCTGCGAGACGAATGCGCTGAAGCTCGGTCGCCACCTCGTCGTCAATCGCCGGCATATCCACGGCCTCGCAGAAATCAACTCCCTGGCCAAACTGCTCGAGAAGGAGACAGTCAGTTGAAAGTCGGAGCGCATCACTACCACACCATCTGGCTGAATGAAGACAGCGCATCCGTCGATATCATCGACCAGCGGTGGCTGCCGCATGAGTTTCGTATCGTGACTCTGAGGACAGTCGAAGACGTGGCCGTCGCCATTCGCGACATGTGGGTCCGTGGTGCACCGCTGATCGGCGTGACGGCGGCCTATGGCGTCGCGCTCGCCATGGCGGCAGACAGCAGCGATGCATCCCTTGACGCCGTATGGGAGAAACTTCATGAGACGCGGCCGACGGCAATCAACCTGCGCTGGGCGCTGGATGCAATGCGCGGTCTCCTTCGCGAGCTTCCGGACGGCGAACGTGCCGAAGCTGCCTACAAGCGCGCGGCCGAGATTGCAGAAGAAGATGTAGAGCTGAACCGCAGCATCGGCATGAACGGGCTTGCAATCATCCGGGAAATTGCCGCCGGCAAGAAGCCGGGGGAGCCGGTCAATATCCTTACCCATTGCAATGCCGGCTGGCTTGCCACCGTCGACTACGGCACGGCGACCGCGCCTATTTATCTTGCGGCGGAAGAGGGCATTGCCGTGCATGTCTATGTCGACGAGACACGGCCGCGCAACCAGGGAGCACAGCTTACCGCATGGGAGCTGAACGGCCACGGCGTTCCCCATACGCTGATCGTCGACAACGCCGGCGGCCACCTCATGCAGCATGGCGACGTCGACATGGTGATTGTCGGCACCGACAGGACGACCGCGAACGGAGACGTCTGCAACAAGATCGGCACCTACCTGAAGGCGCTTGCAGCCAGGGACAACAACGTCCCCTTCTATGTCGCCCTTCCGTCACCGACGATCGACTGGACCGTGCACGACGGCATACGCGACATTCCGATCGAGGAACGCAGTGGCGACGAGGTGACGTTCGTGCAGGGCCGGGGCGCGGACGGCGCGATCGTGACTGTGCGCGTTTCCCCGGAGGGGAGCCCGGCCGCCAATCCAGCGTTCGACGTGACGCCTGCGCGCCTGATCACGGGTCTCATTACAGAGCGCGGCATTGCAGAAGCCTCGCCCGCGGGCCTGCAAGCGCTCTTTCCGGAGCGGAGATAATCCATGACGATACCGAACAATCAACGTACCGAGGATGTCGCGGCCGGCATTCGCAAGCGTGTCTTCCTTCATACGATGCGCAACAATGGAGGCTATTTGAGCCAGGCCTGCTCGGCCGCGGAAAGCCTGGCATTTCTCTACAATGAGGCACTCAATCTGGGTGAGCCGACGCTGCCGAAGGTGCCGCTCCCCTTCGCTGGCGTTCCGTCTTCCAGCAATCCCGACGCATTCACCGGTGCCGGCTATCACGGCCCGTTTGGGCCACAATACGACCGTTTCATTGTCTCTCCCGCTCACTATGCACTGGTCATCTATTCTGCGCTGATCGAAGTTGGGCGCATGGATGAACATGCGCTGGATCACTTCAACCGGGATGGCGGTTCTGTCGAAATGATCGGCGCCGAGCACAGCCCGGGCATGGAAGTGACCACGGGGTCGCTCGCTCAGGGCCTGTCCATGGCATCGGGTATAGCCTGGGCACGCAAACGCCGCGGCGAACCCGGCAAGGTCTGGGTCTACATGTCGGACGGCGAGTTCCAGGAGGGGCAGACCTGGGAATGCCTTGCGGCGATGCGCTTCCACGCCATCGACAACATTCGCGTCGTCGTCGACGTCAACAGGCAGCAATGCGATGGCGCCATGTCATCTGTTCTCGATCTGGGTGATCTGCCAGCCCGCGTTGCTGCCTTTGGCGCCGCCTGCCGCTCGATCGACGGTCATGATCTGCAGGCATTCCGAAACGCGGCCGGTAGCGCGGAGGCCGGCAAGCCGCTGGTCATCCTTGCCAACACGTCGCCCTTCGAAGGCATGCCATTTCTGAAGAGGCGCTTTCCGCGCCTTCACTATGTCCGTTTTAAAACAGCCGATGAGCGTCAGGAAATGCAGGCAGCCATCGGCGCCGAGCTCGGCGTTGAACCGGCAGAAATTGCGAGGGCCTGAGCATGGTCGAAATCGTCAACCGCCCCTATGCCAGAGCGTTCGAGACATTCGCGTCTGCGCGCCCGGAGGTCTTGTGCCTGTCGGCCGATCTGACGTCATCATGCGAGGTCGACGGCTTTCGCGATCGTTATCCTGATCAGTTCCTGTCGCTCGGAATGGCCGAGCAGAATATGCTTTCCTTTGCCGGGGGGCTTGCGATGCAGGGATATCGCCCCTTTATCCATACGTTCTCCGTCTTCCTTTATCGCCGTCCCTACGATCAGCTGATCAATTCCATCGCCTATTCCAACCGCAAGGTCAGGATGATGGGTTTCCTGCCGGGTATCACCACGCCTGGCGGTATCACCCACCAGGCGATCGAAGACATTTCCGTCATGCGTGCCATTCCGAACATGACGGTGCTCGAAACGGGCGATGCCACCGAAGTGGAAAGCGTGCTGGATGTAGCCGACAGCATCGATGGGCCTGTCTATGTCCGGGTCTTGCGTGGCGAGGTGCCGCGGCTGTTTTCGACGCCGTTCGAATTCAATCGGCTGCGCACGCTGAGCGAAGGAGACGATATCCTTGTGGTTACCTCAGGGGTCTGCACGGAAGAGGCGCTGCGGGCTGCGGGTCCCCTGGGGGATCGTGGGATCGGCATTCACCACCTGCATGCCTCGACGTTGAAGCCTTTCGATCGCAACGGCCTTGTCGCGGCGGCGCGCGGCAAGAAAGGCGTGGTGACGCTGGAGAACCATACGATCAATGGCGGGCTCGGTTCGCTGGTCGCCGAGATCCTTGCGGAGGAAGGGCTCGGCATCCGCCTTCGCAGACTGGGGCTGGAGGACACCTTCGCCCACGGCGCATCGAAGGCGTATCTCATGAAGAAGTATGCGCTTGATGCCGGGGCGCTGGTGCGCGCGATCGGCAAGTTGCTCGACCGAGACCTCGACATCGCCGACGCCGAACTGGAGGCCGTGCGCCTTGACACGGTGCATTCGGCGCAGAAAGCAGAAGCACTCTGATGGCACAGCGATTTTCAGTCGCCTATTGGCTGGCCGCTGCCGATGAACGAGAAGCGTACGCGCGGGCGTTGGACATCTGCGTCGAGCAGACGGTCGAAATCCCCCGCGATATCGTCCCTGTGGGCTATGTCGAGGACGAAATCCTCGGCAGGCTCGAAGCTCTTCTGCCTGGCAGCGACGAGCGCGGCGGATTCCTGGCAGACATCTCCTACAGCGAAGACGATGTTGGCGGCGATTTCCTGCAGCTGCTAAACATCGTGTTCGGCAACTCTTCGATCAAGACGGGCACGCGTGTCGAGGCGATCCAGCTGTCCGACGGCTTGCGCGCACTTTGCCCCGGGCCACGCTTTGGTGCAGCGGGATTGCGGGCTCGAACCGGAATTTCCTCCGGACCGCTCATCATGTCGGCGATCAAGCCGGTCGGTCTGTCGACAGGCGAGCTTGCCAATCTCGCCCACAAGTTCGCGCTCGGCGGCATGCATCTGATCAAGGACGATCACGGCCTGGTCGACCAGCCAACGTCGCCCTACGCAGAGCGACTTGCAGCCTGTGTGGCAGCCGTCGAAGAGGCAAACGACAAAACCGGCTATCGATGCGCCTACGTGCCGAACATTACCGGCTCGGCTTCGCAGATCTTCGAGAGAGCCTTCATGGCAAGGGAAGCCGGGGCGGGCGCCGTCATGCTGGCGCCCTCTCTGGTTGGCTTCGACGTGTCGCGCAGCCTTGCCGCGGATCCCGATTTCGGCTTGCCTGTCGTCTCCCACCCAACGTTTGCCGGGGCCAACATCATCACGCCCACGACCGGCTTCTCACACCGCTTCTTCTTCGGCACGCTGCAGCGGTTGATGGGAGTGGATGCCGTGGTTTTTCCGAATTTCGGTGGCAGGTTCGGGTTCTCACGCGAGGAATGCCTCTCGATCCTCCAAGGTTGCACGGAAGATCTCGGCGGACCGAAGCCGATCTTTCCTGCTCCGGGAGGCGGCATGACATTCGAGCGAATACCGGACATGCAGCGCGCCTACGGAGACCACGTGATCTATCTGATCGGCGGGGCGCTTCTGCGCGAGCGTGAGATGGTGGCCGCGTGCCAGGCATTGAGGGCCGGTATTGCCGGTGCCGCGACCGCATCGGGTAGCGGCACGCCGGCTTACTAGCATTGACGATCCCTGACGTATCGCGCAGTGCCTCAAAACAGCTGCTGCCATACGCCTCAACCTTCGATGCCGAACCTTTCGTCGTTGAACCTGTCTTCGGAAAGTTTGACAACGCTGTCGTCGTCTTCGCTTTCAGCATGCTCTTCAGGGCGGTGGACGCCGGGAAGGCTGGGCGCCGTCATGTCGATCGCGATGCCAGGCGGTTGCAGCGACCATGCGACAAGCGCCCTGGTGGAGATGGCGCCGACGCCAGCTGACAGCTGCCGCAACGCGGCGCCGGGCACGGAGGGCACAGGCTGCATCGTCGCAATCCGATTGGTTATCGAGTTCTTCGCCCGGTCGGTCACGTGCAGCTCGCCGGCCATGCTCCTGCCCACGACAATGCTGGCAAATACGACAGGAGCGACGTCGCTCGGAGTGGACGCAACGGATCCGTCGCTTCTCTCCGGCCGCAATGTCGGACGTGGGACCCTCATCGAGACGATTGCGGGTACGGGGCGATCGTCGTTGTTTTCGTCGGCCTGTCGACCGAGCTGTCGCGCCAGTCCGTTCTCGGCCCGGCTTCGAGGGATCGGCAGAAGAGCAGCGACGAGGCTGCCCGTCACCTCGTCGGGCGCGATGGCGCCCGACCCGGCATCGTCGTCATCGTCAGTGCGAGCGCTCTGGATGGCCAAGGGGCGCACGCGTTTCTTCTGATCCGCCACTGCCACCTCATAGCCCGGTAGCGGCCGGCCATCGGCCGGGAGGTGGAGTGTCCGGCCACCCGGAAACAGCCGCGCCAGCTCCTGCCGCGACATTCGGGGCCATGCGCGAACGTTGCCGACATCCAGGTGGACAAACGGCGATCCGGACGTCGGATAGTAGCCGACGCCGCCTACCTGCATCTGCATTGCAAGCCCCCGCAGCGTCGCGAGTTTCACGCCGGGTATGTAGAAGTCCATCGCCTTTCCAAGCATGTGCTGGCTTTTCTTCGCGACACCGGTACTGCGCGAACGGTTTCGCAACATATTGTTGGTCGACGGAGAGCGATAGGCAGACACAACGTGAATAGGCTCGTTCGCGCCGCTGCGGCGGTACACTTCCCAGACGAGATCGAGCAACCGCGGATCGATCCTGGTGGGCTCGTTCTTTCGCCAATCGCGCAGGAAGCGGTTGATCTGCATAAGACCCTTGGGGTCGAATTTGCCATTCCGCTTGTAGACGATAGTGGCTCTTTCGCCCGTGTGGGTAAAGAAGAGCTTGAGCGCCCGGTCGTCGGCCGCTGCCTGCGCAGCTCCCGTCATGGCGGCAAACATCAACAGGACAACCAGCACCGTTCGGTGGGCGACGAACGAAAAGAGCAACGCCAACGTGGTCGTCGGAATGGAAACGATGGCTTGGTGCACGAACACGGTTCTCGTCATTGATGAAGGGCAGCGGAAATCAGGACCGTCGTATCGGCGACGTCGCATGGTCCCGATTATGGTCAACAGATCCCTAACGGACCGTTTATGGCTGCCGGAAATTCGAACCAAAGTCCCGAGTTGGAACAGACAATACAGTCGCCTGCACCAGTAAAGGTCCTCTGATCGGCATCTGGACGGGATGACAGGGCGACTTCGTCATGCATTTTGCTCGGACGAGCGAGGCATGCGGGCAGGGCTCCGATACCGCGCCAGGTGACCAGACATAGCAATGCTACCGTGCAATGCGGTTTTTGCTGTGAGGGGGGAAGGATTTTTGCCCTTCCGACACCAACGACCGGTTCAGGTTCGCGGCTGACCCCCAGGATCAGGCAGTTGCCCGATCAAAGCACGCTGACGTTTTCAGCCTTCGACTTCCCTGTCTTGCGATCCTGGCCGAGGTCGTAGCTTACGCGTTGCCCGTCCCGGAGCGAACTTGCGCCCTGCAACGCGGACACGTGCACGAACACGTCAGCGCCACCATTTTCAGGCGTAATGAAGCCGAATCCCTTGTCGTCGTTGAAAAACTTAACGGTACCAGTGGCCATAACTCATCCTCGTTGCTTGCGCGGCAAAGTGCCGCGACGCAATACCTATAGCTCGATAGCGTCGTCTGCAACATGTACGTGGCTTGGGATAGTGGATCAGCGATATCAGGTGGCCATTTCGCCGGCAGCGTCAAGCTGAAGGAGATCGCCGGCCGGAATGGCAGGGACAATTTGTTCGTCAGGGGACGACGCCGCGGCAGGCCCAGGCAACGTTCACGAAAGACCGTGGCCCATCGGGTCTCCCGGCTTCGTAGGCGTCACGTACTGCGGCGTCCGTCCGTGCACGCTCGCTGGCGTCGAGGGTCTCCATAAATTTTCCGAGGGGGCCTTCGCCCGCGGCGATCGGCGCCCAGAAATCATTGAAGTTCCGGTAGTCCATCCGCACCATCAGTTCCGTTTCGGAGACATCGGCGAGATTGTGGTCGAGAAAACTCCGTCTCATTTCACCGGGTTGCATCATCGGCTGGAAGCAGTAGCGGGCACGCAGCTGCCGGCCACTGTCGCTGAGCGCCGCGACGGTATCAACCATCATGCGCATCGCGGGCATGCCGCCGAGGTGATCCCAAACGGCTGCGGCGACCACGCCACCCGGCCGCACGACGCGGCACATCTCGGCGATTGCCTTCTCGGCCCCCGGCACGAAGTGCAGCACGAGCAGCGCCAGTGCACGGTCGAACGCGCCGTCGTCGAAAGGCAGGGCGCAGGCATCGGCCTGCCGGACTTTTATGCGCGGGTCGGTATTGCGCCTGACGGTCTCGTCGACAAAAACGGGAGAGTAGTCGATTGCCGCGATCTCGCTCAGATCTGCGGCCGCCGCAAGTGCGAAGGTCAGGCTCCCCGTGCCGCAGCCAACGTCAAGAATCCTTTCGCCGTCGGAAAGTCCTGTGAAGTCAATGAACAGAGGCGCGAGTTTTTGGCTCCAACGGCCCATAAGCTGCTCATAGCCGCCCGCATCGTGGATGGTGAAGGTTGATGTCATCGACGCCTCCATGCACCAGCGCAAGTTAGCCCTTCGCACGAGTGTTGCCAAGCGAATGCCGTCACTGGATCACCGGATCGCGGTTCAATTCATAATTTCGGATTGACAATGCGGCAACTCTGAATAATAGTTCGGTGACAGAACGAATTAATGAGGTGAACGTGAGCGAACCCCTTCGCATCTCCCGAAAATTCTCGCAGCGCGACGTAATGGAGGCTATCGTTCAAAACGGCCCGATCTCGCGGGCATCCATCGCCAAGCAGACGGGACTTTCGAAGCAAACGATCTCCGAGATCGTCCGGCAGCTCGAAATCAACGGCTGGGTGCAGGAAACCGGGCGCACCAGCGGCCATGTCGGCCGCACCGCTGTTACCTACGAACTCATCCCGGATGCCGCCTATATCGCCACCGTCGATCTCGGCGGCACGAAGATCCGAGTGGCGATCGCCGACCTCGCATTTCAGGTCTATGCCGAAGAGGTGGTGCCGACAGACCAGCGCGGCGGCCAGTTTGTCATCGACCAGATCGTGGCCCTCTGCTGGCAGGCAGCCAGCCATCTCGACATTCCGCGCGAGCGCATCCGGATGGCTGTGATCGGCGTGCCGGGGGCACCGAGCGAGAAGACCGGCGCGGTCTATCTCGCGCCGAACATTGCCGGGTTCGACAAGATGGATGTCGTCGCCGCTTTCGAAAAGACTTTCGGCGTCGACGTCATGCTGGAAAACGACGTCAATCTCGCCGTGCTCGGCGAGAACTGGCTTGGCCAGGGACAGGGCATCGACAATCTTGCCTATATCGCTGTCGGCACAGGTATCGGCGGCGGCCTGATGGTCGGCGGCCAGCTCGTTCGAGGCGCGACGAATGCGGCGGGCGAACTTGGCTTCCTGCCCTTCGGTGCCGATCCTTACGATCCGGAATCCCTGCGCTCCGGCGCCTTCGAGCGGGTGGTCGCTTCGATCGGTATCATGGAGCGCTACAGAGCCCTTTCCGGTCACGATGCGACAGTTCCTGCCATCTTTGAACGTGCCGTTGCAGGTGAGCGGCATGCGATGGCCGTGCTCGATGAAACAGCCAAGTACCTCGCGCGCGGCATCGGTGCCATCGCGGCGATCGCCAATCCTCAAAAGGTCATTATGGGCGGCTCCATCGGACTGCGGCCGGAGCTGATCGAGCGCATCAAGACCTTCCTGCCGATGTGCTTTCCCTATCCTGTTGAGATCGAGGCAAGCGTGCTCGGCGCGCGTGCCGCCATCATCGGCGCGGCTGCGATCGGTCTGGAGCATCTCCACAACGCGCTTTTCGGCGCCGATACGCCTGATAGCCGCATGTCTCTGCCGCCCGCCGAGATGATCGCCTTGAAGGAGGCAGGACGATGACGGTTTCCAATACGTTCGCAATACGGCTTGCCGAAACGCTTGATCGCGACGATGCCCTTGAGTTGCTCAGAGGCGCGATTGCCCGGGAGAGCATCACGGGAAACGAAGCCAACTTCGTCGCGATGCTGAAGGATGAAATGGCGTCGCGCGCTGTCGAGAATGTCGTGCTCGCCGATTTCCGCCCCGGTCGTCCCAACATCTGGGGTGAGCGCAAGGGAACCGGCGGCGGTCCGCGGCTGCTCTTCATCGGCCACACCGATACAGTTCATGTCGATGGCTGGCGCGAGCACTGGGCCGGCACCGAGCGAGAGGATCCCTTCGGCGGCGCCGTCATCGACGGACAGATCTGGGGTCGCGGTTCAGGCGATCTGAAGGCCGGCATCTGCAGCTCGCTCGCCGCTCTGACGCTTCTGGACCGGGCGGGCATCAGACTGAAGGGCGATGTCGCCTTTGCCTTCGTTGGCGACGAGGAAAGCGGCCAACCCGATACCGGCGTCTCCGCCGGCATCAAGGCCTATACAGCGCTGATCGAAGCGGGCGACGTCGCCAAGCCGGATTTTACTGTTTATGTCGAGCCCACCCAGCTTGCGGTCTACACGGCACAGATCGGTTTTTTCATCGCCGACATCAAGATCACCGGGAAATCCGCCTATTTCGGCGTGCCGGAGCTCGGCAAGGATGCGCTGAAGGCAAGCCATGCGGTCATGTCGGCGCTCTGGAAGCATTCCGACGAGATCTCGGCGCGCGCCAACCATGATTTGGTCGGACGAGGCTTCCTGTTGATTACGGGACTTGCCGGCGGCGGCTTCATCGCCGTGCCGGAAGAATGCAGCCTTTCCTTGATCCGAAAGCTTCTGCCTGGCGAATCTCTGGATGAGGCCGCCGCAGCCCTTGAGACGGTCATTCGAGGCGCAGTCGCAGATCCCGAGATCGCCATCGAGATTTCCTATCCTGCCGGCCGCGACCACACGCTCGGCGGTTCGGCGGCAGAGATCCGGTCGGACCTGCCTGAAGTATCGCTGCTCGCGGGAGCCGTATCGGAAGCGTTCATCGGCCGCGGCGAGATCAGGGGCGCGCCCTTCTGGTCGGAATCGCCCTTCTTCGTCAATCGACTGGGGGTGCCCGCCGTCTACTGCGCGCCCGGGGATATCCGCAACTGCCACACCTTCGAGGAGCATGTCGACGTCGAGGAATATTTCGCCGGGATCGTGGCTTTCGCCACCTTCATGGCGCGCTATTGCGGCGTCGAGGAATAGACTGCCGAACCATCAATAATGGAAAAAGGGAACATGACGATGCTGATGAAAAAACTGTTGAATGCCGCCTTGCTGGCCGGCGTTGTAATGACTGCCGCCCCCGCGCACGCGCAGACTGTGGGCCCCCAGGGCGAGACGGCGGTACCGAGCGCCGAAGTCAAGCTATCCGATGCCGACCTGGCAGCACTGAAGGGCAAGGGTTACAAGGCTGCGCTTCTCTGGCACACATCGTCGGATTTCACCAATGCCGTTTCGGCCGGCGCAAAGGATGAGTTCGCCAAGGCCGGCGTCGATGTCGTGGTGCAGACGGATGCCGGCTTTGACGCCGCCCGCCAGCGCAGCGATATCGAAACGGCGCTCGCCGCCAAGCCGAATGTCGTTCTCTCATTGCCGCTCGACCCGACGACGTCGGCAGAAGCCTTCCGCCAGGCAGTCAAGGACGGCACGAAACTCGTTTTCCTTTCCAACCTGCCGACTGGCTACAAGCATGGCACCGAGTATGCCGCGATCGTCACGGACGACCTGTTCCAGATGGGCAAGCAGGCAGCCGATGCGCTCGCCAAGTCGATCGGTGGCAAGGGCAACGTCGGCTACATCTTCCATGATGCCACCTACTACGTGACCAACCAGCGCGACCAGGCTTTCAAGACGACGATCGAGAAGGACTATCCCGGCATCAAGATTGTTGCCGAACAAGGCATCTCGGACCCGGCCCGTGCCGAGGAACTGGCCAGTGCCATGCTGCTGCAGAACCCGGATCTGGACGGTATCTACGTCACTTGGGCAGAACCGGCCGAAGGCGTGCTCGCTGCCCTTCGCTCAGCCGGCAACAGCAAGACGAAGGTCGTCACGCTCGACCTTTCCGAACCTGTCGGCCTCGATATGGTCAAGGGCGGCAACGTCACGGCGCTCGTCGCCGACAAGGCATATGAACTCGGCCGCGTGATGGCCGCGACAGGCATGAAGTCGCTGCTTGGCCAGGAAACCCCTGCCTTCATCGTCGCTCCGGCACTGACCGTCACCAAGGACAATGTCTCGACGGGCTGGAAGGACTCCCTCAATCGCGACGCGCCGAAGTCGATCCTCGACGCTGCCAAGTGATCGGCAGGCATACGTCATGCGCAACGGTTGGCAGCGGTCGCTGCCAACCGTTTGCAAACACAGTCTCAGGAGCAATGTGATGCCCAGATTTCTGACGGTGCCGGCGCTGCTGGCCGCGACATTCTTTACCACCCATGCCTTCGCCGCCGAGGGCGCCACCAGCGGTCCGCACGGCGAAAAGCCAACACCGGCCTCGAGCGTGGTGCTGACCTCTGACGAAGAACAGAAGATCAAGGACGGCAAGTTCACCGCAGCCCTCGTCTGGCACGAGATGAGCGAATATACCAACGCCGTCAACAGCGGCGCGCAGGACGAGTTCAAGCGCATCGGCGTGACGGTGATCGCACAGACGGATGCAGGCTTCGACGGCGCGCGACAGAAGGCCGACGTCGAGACGGTTCTTGCAAAGAAGCCGTCGATCATCCTGTCTCTGCCGGTCGATCCGGCCACAGCGGCTTCGGTCTATGAACCGGCCCTCAAAGCCGGCGTCAAGCTCGCTTTCGTCGACAATTCTCCGCAGGGCTATGTGCAGGGCAAGGACTACGTGACGATCGTCTCCGACGACCTCTACCAGATGGGCCACAAAGCGGGCGTCGCAATGGCCGAGGCACTCGGCAAGAAGGGCAAGGTCGGCTACATCTTCCACGATGCCGATTTCTACGTGACCAACCAGCGCGACGGCGCCTTCAAGTCGACGATCGAGCAGGATTATCCCAATATGAAGATCACGGCGGAGGCCGGCATGGCTGATCCGGCCCGCGCCGAGGAAATCGCCCAAGCCATGGTCACCCAGAACCCGGACCTCGACGGCATTTACGTCACCTGGGCGGAGCCGGCGCTGAGCGTCCTGTCGACACTGCGCTCGGCCGGAAACAGCCATACGAAGATCGTCACGCTCGATCTGAACGAGCCGGCGGCCCTCGATATGGTCAAGGGCGGAAATGTCAGCGCCCTCGTTGCCGACGAAGCCTACAATATCGGCGTCACTGTCGCCCGTGCCGCGGCCGGCTCCCTGGTCGGCAAAAGCGCCGCACCCTTCCTCGTCGTCGATTCCCTGGCTGTGACCAAGGATACGGTCAAGGAGGGCTGGAAAACGTCGCTGAACAGGGACGTCCCTGCCAGCATCGCTGATGCGATGAAGTGATCTGCCTGCGGGTGGGCAGGGAGCCCTCCCGCTTCAAATTCCCGCACTTCGGAGGAAACGCAATGTCCACTGCTCAATCGAACGCCCTCCAGCCGAGAAGGAGCTTCGCCAAGCGCATCAACCTGCAGCAATACGTCGTCTATTTCGGCTTTCTCGCGATCTTTCTCTTTTTTGCTATCGTATTGAAAGACAGCGGCTTCCTGACGGTGCGCAATCTTTCCAACATAGTGCTCCAGACAGCCCCGGTGACCATCATGGCGATCGGCCTCGTCTTTGTGCTTTCCGCCGGCGAAATCGATCTGTCGATCGGTTCTGCGGTCGCAGTCTCGGCCTTATGCGCCGCAGTCGTCATGGCCGACTACGGCATGATGACGGGCATTGCTGCGGGTCTCGGCGCGGGTATTGCCATAGGCCTGATCAACGGCGTGCTCGTCGCCTATGTCAGGCTGCCCTCCTTCCTGGTGACGCTTGCGACGATGGGGCTCTTTGCCGGCGTCGCCCGTTCCCTCACCAATCTGCGGTCCATCCCCGTCACCGACAGCGTCTTTACCGGCTTCTTCGGTTCCGGTTCGCTCTTCGGCGTCCCCTCGCTGGTCTGGTGGACTGTTGCGGCGATCGCTGTTGGCCACGTCATCTATCGTGAGACCCGGTTCGGCGCGCACGTGCTCGCAACGGGGGATAACGGCCGGGCGGCCAGCGTTTCCGGCATCAAGGTGCCGCGCATCCGGCTGACGGTACTGGTCCTGAGCGGCGCACTCGCCGGGCTGGCCGGGTTGCTCTATGCCGGTCGCCTGCAGGCGGCGAAGTATACGCTTGGCGAAACCGACCTGATGACGGTCATTGCGGCCGTCATCGTCGGCGGGACGATGCTCAACGGCGGCAAGGGCTCGATCGTGGGTGCGCTGGTGGGCTCGCTGATGATGGGCATGCTGAACAATGGCCTCATCCTGATGGGGCTTTCCGTTTCCGACCAGATGATCGTGCGCGGTCTCATCATTCTTGCCGCTGTCGCCGTCTCGCTGCGCGAAAAGCTGCGCTGAAGAAAGGGTTCCCTATGTTTCTCGATGTGCTCCGTCGCCGCAATCCCAAATTCATCGAAGCTGCCATTGCGCTGCATCGCGAAGGCAAGATCCCGGCGAATGCCTATGTGCTCGATCTTGATACGGTCGAGGCCAATGCCCGCCTGCTGAAGACGGAGGCAGAACGGCTCGGCATGAAGATTTTTGCGATGACCAAACAGGTTGGCCGCGCAAGTTCATTCAGCAAGGCCGTGATGCGCGGCGGCATCGACCGCTCGGTCGCCGTTGACATGGCCTGCGCCCGTGCGACCCACAGGGCGGGGCTCAAGGTCGGCCATCTCGGTCATCTCCAGCAGGTTGCGCGACACGAGGCCAATGCCGCCGCCGCTGCCTTTCAGCCGGACTTCTGGACCGTTTTCAACGAAACCAAGGCTGGCGAGGCAGCTGCCGGAGCCGCCGCCGCAGGCTATGTCCAGAACTTGCTGGCACGCATACGCGCCGAGGGCGACACCTTCTATCGCGGCCATGAAGGCGGCTTCGACGCCGATGACGTTGCCGCTGTCGCCGATGCCTTCGACCGATTGAAGGGTGGCCGCTTTGCCGGCATCACCACCTTCCCGGCGTTGCTCTTCGATCATGCAACCCGCAAGGTGCTGCCGACGCATAACCTGACGACGCTCGCCAAGGCAGCCGAAGCGTTGGCGAAATCCGGGCGCAACGGGATCGAGATCAATGCGCCGGGAACGACCTCTGCCGTGATGTTGCCGGCACTAGCCGAGGCCGGCGCCTCGCAGTGCGAGCCGGGCAATGGCCTGCACGGGACGACGGCGCTCCATGCCGTGGACGACCTGCCGGAACTGCCCGCGGTATGCTACCTCACCGAAGTCTCCCATCTCTCGGGCGGCAAGGCCTATTGCTTGGGCGGCGGTTTCTATATCGATCCGATCTTCCCGGACTATGATGTGCAAGCGATCGTTTCCGGCGAGCCGACAGTCGCCGCCACGGCATTGCGCAGCGTCGAAATCCCGCCTCCGTCCGCCATCGATTATTACGCGATGATCGACGCTTCGGGGCCGAAGGCGCCGAAGCCGGGCGATACGGCCGTTTTCGGCTTCCGCGGACAGGCGTTCGTAACCCGCGCCTACGTGGTCGGCGTTTCCGGCATTTCCAAGGGGATGCCCAAGGTTGAAACCATCGAGAATAGCTTCGGCGAACCCGAATCCTGGCCGGTATAGGAGTACAGCAAATGACCGCCTCCACACCCGTCCTGCAGCTCACGGACATCCGCAAGCATTTCGACGCCGTCGTTGCGATCGAAAATTTTTCGCTCGATATCTATCCGGGCGAGATTGTCGCGCTTGTCGGCGATAACGGCGCCGGCAAGTCGACGCTCATCAAGATCGTATCCGGCGTTTACGCGCCGTCCTCCGGCTCGATCACCATCGAGGGTGAAACGGTTTCGATGTCGAGCGCCACGATGGCGCGTTCCCACGGCATCGAGGTCGTCTATCAGGACTTGGCGCTGGCCGACCAGCAGACCGTCTACATGAACATGTTTCTCGGTCGGGAACTCACAAATTCGTTCGGGCTTCTCGATCGCAAGACCATGATCTCGGAGACCCAGAAACTTGTCGATGAGCTGGATGTGCGAATTCCATCACCGTTTGCGACCATCCGCGATCTCTCCGGCGGCCAGCGCCAGGGCGTGGCGATTGCCCGCGCGACCCGATGGGCGAGCAAGCTGATTCTGCTCGACGAGCCGACAGCGGCGCTTGGCGTTGCCGAAACGGCGAAGGTCGAGGCAATCGTACAGTCGCTGAAGTCACGCAATATCGGCGTGCTGATCATCAGCCACAGTCTCGACCAGGTCTTCAAGCTCTCCGATCGCATCTGCGTCCTGCGCCGAGGCAAGCAGATCGGTATCCGCAAGACGTCGGAGACCGACAAGAACGAGATCGTCTCGATGATTACGGGCGTGTAGCCAGGGCGTGAAAGGGACACGGCCGCGATTGTTGGTCGTGTCTGCTTTGGCAACGCGTGGTCCTAGAGAGGTTTTCCAACCGAGGCAAAGTAAGCCCACACTGCAACCAACGCCATGACGACGCACATGGCTGTCAGAAATTTGCGCAAGCCCGGTCGGGGTGTCTTCTGTGGCTTGCGTTTGCGGAACTTGACGACGTTGCCGTTCGCCTGTGGGTCTTGCTTCATGCTCGCTCCTTGGCTGCTCCGTCACCCATAGCAGCACCGGCTTCAACGAAAAGCAGAACGCCGGTTTAGGATCAAGCCATTCTTGCAAGATCCGTCAATGTTATACCGTACCTGAGCGGCTCGCCCTTCAAGAAGCGCTCGATTTCGTCAATCGCCATTTCTCCCAGCCGCGTGCGCTCGAGCCCCACGGCGCCCGCGATATGCGGGGTCAGGAAGACGTTCGGGAGATCGTAGAAGGCAGATGGCGGGTCCGGTATCTCCGGATCGGTCACATCGATGATCGCATCGATCCGGCCCGTCGACAGTGTCGAGAGAAGTGCTGCCTCGTCGACGATGGCGCCCCGCGCGGTGTTGATGAGCGTCGCTCCGTCCTTCATCAGTGAAAGTTTTTGGGCATCTATCATATGGCGTGTCGAGGGAAGGGACGGCGCGTGCAGCGATACGATGTCCGCGCTGCGCATGAGCGTATCGAGATCGACTTTCTCCGCGCCGATCGCCGCGCAGTCCGCAACGCCGAGGGTGGGGTCGAAGAGCAGAACCTTGAAATCGAAGGGCTTCAGCAGCTCGATGACGCGGCGACCGATACGGGAAGCGCCGACGATGCCGACGGTCCTGCCGTAGTTGCCGATCGCAAGCCGCTGCATCGCGTAGGTACGGTCTCGATTGCGATCTGCCGAGTAGTAATCGCGAAAGCGGAAGACCTGTTTGCCGGCAAAAAGTATGGCCGCCAGCGCAAACTCGGCAACCGGCACGGAATTGGCTTCCGCCGCATGGCTGACAGCGATGCCCGCCTCGAACACCTCGTCGCCGACAATGCCTTTCACCGTTCCCGCTGCATGGGCAACGATCTTCAGACTTGCGGCGGCCGACAGCACGTCCCGACCGACATAGGGAGCCCCCCAGCCGGTGATCAGGATGTCCGTTTCCGGCAGGAGCCGCCTGGCGCGCTTGTCGTCAAAGGTCTGCAAGGGTTCGCGGTCCAGCAATCGGCCGAGCGTGTCCAGACGATCAAGCAGGCGATCCGGCAGGACGTGCTCGGTGCGGTCAGGCTGCATGGCAAGCACTATGCCCGGACGGCTCATGGCATCTGCCCCGGCGCTTTTATCGCGCTGACGGTGCTGCCTTCCTTGACTACCCTGGCTTCAAGTGCTGCGATATCCGGTGCTGCCGGGCGCTTCGTCCAGGCGCCGGAAGCGGCTGCCGGATCGTCGAGTGCAAGCACGGCCGTGACCAGGACTGTTTCGCCCGCAGGGATCTCGCCGCGCAACTGCGGCACCAGGGTCTTTGCAACGATCATGTTGGTGTTCGGCAACGCCTTTTGCGCCAGACCCATGCGTGTCACGCTGGAGCCAAGATCGGCAATGCCGGAGAAATCTGCTTCCCCGGTCACATGAGCGCTGCCCTGCTCAGCAACGAGCGTATCGAGGTCGAAATCGCGCTTGGCGATCGCGAAGCCGCCTTCGGCGGTCTGCAGGGCACGCGTCGACTTTATCCGGTGCACGCGGACGTGCCACGGCGCGGCGGGAACGAGCCACGTCTCCACCGACACGTCCTTGAAAGGCGACCACTTCGAATAGAGGATATCGCCCGCGAGCTGCGCTTCCGTGTTCGTCTCGCGTACGCGATAATGCAATCCGTCATCGCTGAAGGCGAGCGCGGAATCGAAAGCCCCGCCCGCGAAACTCCGCTCATCGGCTTCGACGCTGAAGCCATATCGGGCCGAATAGGCGAATTTGGCGTATTTCTCCGTGCCAAACCGCATCTGTAGGTTCTCCTGTCCAGACGAGAGCGCCACGACATCGCCTCCGGCTCGCATCAAAACCATGCCGGGATGACGCTGCGGTGCGACCTCGTCGGCCGTGGCCGGCGCCTTTTCCTCGACCGTCCAGAACGGATGATCCTCTGCAATAGCCAGCGGCAGGAAGGCCTTGAATGCCCAATAGGGCGAACCCGCGGAATTATAGCTCTCCGACATCAGCAGGTTCGGATAGCCGAAGCCGATCGACAGGATACCGTCCCGGCTGGTGATCGGCTTATCCCTCCACCAGCGCAGATGCTGGAGGCAAAGATGCTTGACCTCTCCCCAGGGGAGCGCCTCCAGATCGGCAAAGGCGAGCGCCGACCAGAACCCCGCGCAGGCGAACCGATAGGTCAGGCTGCGACCGAACGGAATCGTGGCACCATCCGGCGCGAACCAGTTGCGGAAGTCCTTGGCGAACAGGACGGCGCGCTCCCGATAGCGCTTGGCGTAGTCATCATCGATGAGCTTGGAGTAGATCAGCCCGTAGAAATGCATAGCGAAGGGAATGTAGTGGTCGACGCGGCGGACATTCCCGTCGCGATACCAGCCATCGCCGACATAGAATCCCTCAAGCTCCTCGAGATACTGTTTCGTCAGGCTGCGGTCGAACTCGGCGCCGACACGATCAAGCGCGATATCAACGAAGATGCGGAAAAATTTCCAGTTGTTGTCGGCATAGTCGAACTGCCGCGCATGCTTGAGGTAGGCCACGACATTGGCGCGCGCCCTGTCGCCAAGCGGCTCCCAGATCTTGTCCGGAACAAGCGCGAGTGCAAAGCCGAGCGCCGCCAGTTCGACCATGCGCTGGTCACGGCCGTAAACGGTGCCCCAATATTCCGGGTGATCGGGATCGGTTCCGTTGGCGAGGCCCTCTGCAAAGCGGTGCCAGTGGGCAAAATCGCCCTTTCCTGCACCCAACGGCGCAAGCCCCCAGAGAGGACGGGCAAAACCTTCCAGGTCGGCGGCCGCGCGATCGAAATGGGCGCCGGCACCGTCCAGCCGAACGCGGGCATTGCCGTCGGAGAAATAGGCAAGCAGCGGATCGAAGAGGTCGAGGAGGGCGCGGCTCATGTCCTCGCGCGTTTCCAGCGGATTGCCTGCTAGCGGATTGGCGCTGGCCGGATCATAGGTCATCGGTATCACTCATCGGTTTCGGCATGGGCACGGTACCCCCGGCGACGGGGACGACCGCATGGCATACATGGCGGACAGGTGCCGCCCGGTCCCGGAAACGGGCAAGCATCAGTCCGATCGCCTCGCGGCCAAGCGCGGCGCGATCGACGCGCATGGTGGATAGCGGCGGATCTGTCATCAGCGCACAAGGCAAATCGTCGAAGCCGACGATTGCGAAGTCTTCGGGTACTCGAAGCCCCGCCTCGGTAACTGCCTCGAGCACACCGACCGCAACGAAGTCGTTCATGCAAAAGGCAGCGGTAAAGCCCGCATTCTGGGCGAGGATGGCGGCCGCCAGCTCATGCGCCTCCCGGCTGGCACTCCCGTTGAAGCTCATCGAAACGATCCTGCTCTCGGCACCCTCCACGGCGTCGATTGCCGCGTCGAAGCCCCTGACGCGTTCGCGAATGGTGTGGCGATGCGAGCCGGTGAAATGCAGGATCCTGCGATGCCCAGCGGCGAGCAATCGATCGGCCGCCTGGAAGGCCCCGAAGAAATTCGCCGGCGAAACGCCATCAAGGCGAAGCTGCGGATCGGTGCCGTTCACGAGGACGACGGGAATTCTCTCTGCCTCGATCCATTGCCGCAACGCTGGATTCGGATCGATGCCGACCAGAAACAGTCCTTCTGCCTTGGCTGTCGTCATATAGTCGCGAATGACGTCAGGCGTTGCGCGATCCTCCCGAACCAGCCTGACTTCGAAGGGCATAGCTCGTTCCAATGCACCCGTGCGCAAGCCGTCGACGATCGCTTCATAAAAGACGCTAAGGCCGCCTGTCATGCCGTCGCTGGCGATCAGCGCAAGCCCGCCGAGGACGGCTTCGGATGTTGCCTTCGCCTGATAGCCATGCTCGGCAGCAACACGCAGAATATGCTCCCTTACGCTCCCGCTGATGCCTGGCTCATTGGCAAGGACCCGCGATACGGTTGCTACGGAGACGCCTGCGGTGGCAGCGATGTCGGCTTGGCGAGGACGCTTTGATTTAATTTCGTTCATAGCGCAACGTTATGCAAAACAATGCAAATTTGCAAGAAAAAGATATTCTGTTGCAAACGGGAATTTTTTGCGTAGTCTGATACGTGAAAATGCCCGAAAGACGTTGGAGGACGCAAAGGGCATGTAAAAAGGAGGATCATCATGCAGATCAATCGACGTTCATTTCTGATGGGTTCGGCCGGCGTAGCAAGCGGCCTTGCATTCGGCGCCGCAAGCAGCATGCCGGCCTTGGCCGATGACGCCCAGCTCCGCGCCATGTGGTGGGGCTCGAACGACCGCGCAAAGCGCACGCTCGACGTGGCCAAGCTCTATCAGGGCAAGACGCCAGGCGTGACGATCGTCGGCGAATCCCTCAGCGGTGACGGGTACTGGACGAAGCTGGCGACGCAGATGGCGGGTCGCGCGATCGCCGACGTCTTCCAGCTCGAGCCCGGAACGATCTCCGATTACTCCAAGCGGGGCGCCTGCCTGCCGCTCGATGAATTTGTGCCGTCGACCCTGAAGGTCGATGCTTTCGGCAAGGACATGCTGAAGCTGACGACGGTTGACGAAAAGCTTTACGGGATTGGCCTCGGCCTCAATTCCTTTGCGCTGTTCTTCGATCAGACGGCCTTCGAGAAGGCCGGTCTTCCCTTGCCAACGCCTGACCTGACCTGGGACGAATATGCCAAGCTGGCCGTCGAACTGACGAAGGCAGGTGGCAAGGACAATTACTGGGGCGGCCCTTACGGCGCCCGCTACACCTATGTGTTCGATGCCTGGCTGCGCCAGCGTGGAAAGAGCCTCTACAACAACGGCACGCTCGGCTTCGACGTCGAGGATGCCAAGGAGTGGTACAGCTTCTGGGAGGAACTGCGCAAGAAGGGCGGGACCGTGGCTGCCGACGTCCAGACGCTGGACCAGAACACCATCGACACCAATGCTCTCGCGCTCGGCAAGTCGGCAATGGGCATGGCCTATTCCAATCAGCTCGTCGGCTACCAGCTGATCTCCAAAGACAAGCTGGCCATCACCATGCTACCACGCGAGAAGAAGGGCGGCCCCTCGGGCCATTATTATCGCCCCGCACTGATCTGGAGCGTTGGCGCGACGACGAAGAACGGCGAGGCGGCCGCAAAATTCATCAACTTCTTCGTCAATGATCCGGAGGCCGGCAAGATCCTTGGGGTGGAGCGCGGCGTTCCGATGTCGCCGGCGGTGCGCGAGGCCATATTGCCGAACCTCAACCCGACGGAGCAGGCAACGGTCCAATACGTCAACCTTCTGAAGGATCAGGTTGGGGACTATCCCGCTCCTGCGCCATTGGGATCGACGGAGTTCGACCAGCGTTTGTTCCGCCCGATTGCCGACGAACTGGCCTTCGAGCAGACGACACCTGCTGAGGCCGCCGCGCGCCTCGTTCAGGAAGGCAAGGCCACGATCCGCAGCTGACGTTCGCTGCACGTTGCTGAACGGCAAGGAGCGCGCGTGCTGCGGGCTCGCACCGCCGACACCCCGGTTCGGCAAGAGCGCTCCATGCCGAACGGGAAAACTCTCGACACAAGGGCCGGGGAAGCGAGTTGCCCCGGCCGCCGAATTCGCGCGGGCTTCAATTCGTCTTGCCGCGCTGCGTGGTAGAGCCCCGCTACGGCATCACATCGACAACCCAGGAAGGATACACCATGCGCAAAGCGATCATCGTTTGGGGTGGATGGCAAGGACATGAGCCGGACCAATGCGCGCGCATCGTTGGTGAACTTCTGGCAAAAGACGGCTTCCAGACCGAGGTCACCAACGATCTCGGCATCCTTGGTTCCGCGATGCTGGCTGAAGCCGATCTGCTTGTGCCTGTCATCACCGGCGAAACCCTGGAAAAGGCCCAGGCCGCTGCGCTCGTCGAAGCCGTGCGAAGCGGCCTCGGCCTCGGCGGCCACCATGGCGCGCTTGCCACCTCGTTCAAGGAAAGCGCTTCCTTCCGCTATGTCTCGGGCGTCACCTGGGTGGCCCATCCCGGCAATATCATCGACTTTCGTGTCGCGGTCACCCGTCAGGACGACCCGGTGATGGAGGGCATTGCGGATTTCGACTATCGCTCGGAGCAATACTATCTCCATTACGACCCGTCAGTCGAAATCCTCGCCACCACCACCTTTACCGGCGAGTACGATATGGCGGCACGCAACGTCACGATGCCCGTCGTCTTCAAGCGTCATTTCGGCGCCGGTCGCGTTTTTTATTCGGCACTCGGCCACCGCGCTGCCGAATTCGACCATCCCTTTATGCCGCTTATCTTGCGCCGCGGCCTCAGCTGGGCCGCGCGCCGATAGCGTGCCAACGAAAACGCCAATTCCATCGAACCCGGCACATCGTGCCAGGCCTCGTCGGGTCTCCGATCTCAGGGCGTCGCTAGGCGGGTCAGCGTGTCGTCGAGCGCGTCGAGGAAGGTGTCGCAGTCGTTATAGCTGAAGGCCGCGGGCGGCTTGATCTTCAGCACATTGTGATGCGGCCCTTCGCTGCTGAGGAGAATCCTGTGGCGTTGCTTCATGTCTGTGATCAGAACCTCCAGCTCGTGGGCTGCAGGCTCCAGTGACCGGCGGTCGCGTACCAGCTCGATACCGTTGAAGAGGCCGTAGCCCCTGACATCCCCAATGATCGCATGCCTGCCGGCCAGTGCACGAGCACCGTCCATCAGCCGATCGCCGACCGTCCTGCAATGATGCACCAATCTCTCGTCGCGAATGACATCAAGGACCGCAAGACCGATCTCGGCGGAAACAGGATTTCCGCCGAACGTGTTGAAATATTCCATCCCGTTGGCGAAGGAGCCGGCGATCGCCTCTGTCGTCACGACGGCGGCCATCGGATGGCCATTGCCGATCGGTTTGCCGAGCGTGACGATATCAGGGACGACTCCTTGCGTCTCATGTGCCCACATGTGGCTGCCGACCCGGCCGAAACCGACCTGCACCTCATCTGCAAGGCAGAGGCCCCCTGCGGCGCGCACATAAGCGTAGGCCTCGCGAAGATAGTTTTCCGGCAGGACAAGCTGGCCGCCGGTTCCCAGAATGCCTTCGCTGAAGAACAGTGCCGGGTTGCGTCCTTCTTCCTGCAGCGCTTCGACCTGCCGTTTGACGTCGAGGGCATACTTGCCGCCGGCGTCAGGATCCCCATAACGGTAGGCGCCCCGATAGAGGTCTGGCATCTCGGCCACGCGAACATGGGCCGGTCGTCCTTCGCCGCCACGTCCAGCAAATTTATAAGGACTGACGTCGATCAGACTCGTCAAATGGCCGTGATAGGCGTGATCGACCGTCAGGACGCCTCGATTGCCCGTATAGGCGCGTGCCAGCCGGATGGCCAGATCATTGGCTTCACTACCCGAGTTGACAAGGAAGCAGACGTTCAGTGGATCGGGGAAGAGCGCGGTCAGCCGGCGCGCATATTCGACGAGACTGTCGTGCAGATAGCGGGAGTTCGTGTTGAGATGCGCCATCTGCGTCTGCGCCGCCTTGACGACGCGGGGGTGGCAATGACCGACATGGCAAACATTGTTGACCATGTCGAGCCATCGTGTGCCGGTCTCGTCGACGAGATGAGCGCCTTCGCCGCCGACGATCTTGAGCGGCGCCGAACTATAGGCGATGCTGAGCGACCTGCCGATGTGCCGGTGGCGTTCCCGCACGAGAAAGTCCTTGTCCCGGGCGACAATGACGGAAGCAGGCACCGACAGGCCGAAAACAACACTCGGATCCGGGCTGATCTCGCGCCAGATCTGCCACTGCGCGGCAACGCCGACGCCATGCATTCGGGCCTCCAGCCCCAGGTGGTCGGTAACGATCTGGAAATGCAGGTGCGGCGACCACTGCCCGTTCTCCTCCGGCGTACCGAATGCGGCAAAGGCTTCGCCTTTGGCAATGGCCTGGCCGATTGACAGCGTCGCCCACCTGTCCCGCGACAGGTGACCGTAGAGTGTCCAGAAAATGTCACCGCCGTTGGTTTTGTGCTCCAGCAAGACTGTCGGTCCGAAGCCAAATTGAACAGCGTCGTCATTCAGGAAGGCAACGGTGCCGCCGAACGGAGCATGGATGGGCTCATGTGCCGGTGCAAATATATCGATGCCGAGATGGACGCTGCGGCGCTGGCTCGCCACTGTCGTCTCGAAGGCGTCGCCCTTGTAGATTGCCCGGTTCTCCCCGTAGAGACCAATGCCGAAATCGGCGCCTTCCTTCAGGATACGGGCCGAGATCAGGTTCTCGGCAGCAGCACTGTTGAGGCCTTCCCAGCCTTCGGTCTCGATAGCCGCCTCGGAAAAATCGAAAGTCGCGACCTTCGGCTGCTTGACCGTCGGCCTGATGATCGCGGCGAAATCATGCGCGTTGTTCTCCAGCCAGCGCACCACGTCCGGTGCATGTGGGATCGGGAGGAAGCCGCAGGCATCGCGAATTCGGGCGATTGCGACAGCGCGATTCTCGCGCTCTATTCGTTGAAGTTCGCGCCAGACGTCCTCCTGGCTGACGAGCAAATACAGGTTCTCGGGGAATTCGCGGATCTGTTTTGCAGCCATGCACATGCTGACGGCGTAGCGGGTGCGGACAAGATCGAAGATGAGGGACGCTTCAGTCTGGCTGATGGGATTGACCTCATGGTAGGCGGCCGCAAGGATGCCGATGGTGCCAACGGCATCCTGCGAGCCGATAAGCGCATAGGCAGCTGCAACTGCAATCTCAATGACGCGCCAGGTCTCGACCATGTCGCCAAAATCGAGCAGACCGCTTACTCCGCCATCGGCATCGAGGAGAACGTTGTAGTCGTTGGCGTCGTTGTGGATTACCTGACGCCGGCAGGTATCGAGGCGTGGAAGAACGTCGGACACGAAATGCTCGAGGATCGCCCTCACGACCGCGCGCTTCTCCGGATTGTCGATGAGGTCGATGTCGGGAAGGTGCATTGCTGCCCGTCCGATATCCCAGGCATAAATCCGATCCGCGCCGGAGTGGCTGAATGTTTCCAGGCTCCGGTCGAGTCGACCGAGGAGGTGGCCGAGGGTTTCGGCGCTGGCCGCGTTCCGGTCTGCCCGTGCCCAGATCCCTCCTGGCAGCCAGGTCAGGAGGCGACCCTTGCGAGGGCCGCGGATGTCGGCTTGGGTTAGCAGCAGCCCGGCGCGGTCCCGAAGCGATCTCGAGACGGGAAGATCGGCTGCCGTGCCTGCAAGATGCTCAAGAACGGCGACCTGCATATTGAGGCTTTCGGCATCTTCGTCCGCGTGCAGCTTCAGGAGAAATTCGCCGCCGTCGGCGCCGCGGATGCGATAGTTGAGATCGTGTTCGCCGGGCAGGGGATCGACCGTTCCTTCGATGCCGTATTTTTCCAAGAGAAACGCCCGGATGCTCGTCAGCTCCAGATCGGTCTTTGCTTCACGCCCTGTCATCGTCTGCTTACCTTCTTACCACGGAAGTTCACCGGCCAAGGCCGGTCTTCATCATCGGTATCGACCGCGCCTGCTGGGCGATCTGGCCATAGATTTCGCCTGAGTATTTTATCGTCCGCACCTGCGTGTGAAAGTCGACATGGGTGATCCCGAAGGGGGTCGAATAGCCGTAGGCCCACTCGAAATTGTCGGTCAGCGTCCAGGCGAAGTACCCGTTGACGGGAACGCCCTCGGAGGCTGCCTTGGCGACCTGCTCGAGATGATCGACATAGTAGGTTGCGCGCTGGTCGTCCCACACATGGCCGTCCTCGGAAACAGTTTCCGGAGCGGTCGCAACGCCGTTTTCGGAAATGACAATCTCCTTTGGCGCATAGTTGTCATTCACATAATGCAGAATGTCGTAGATGCAGCGCGGCCATATCTCGTAGTTGACGGCGGAGTAGGTTCCTTCCGGCGACACTCTTTGAAAATTC
Organism: Rhizobium sp. Root1203; assembly: GCF_001424945.1. Classification (GTDB taxonomy): domain Bacteria; phylum Pseudomonadota; class Alphaproteobacteria; order Rhizobiales; family Rhizobiaceae; genus Rhizobium. The sequence goes on along the minus strand of NZ_LMCW01000034.1, from coordinate 14,861 downwards.
AGCGGTGCCAGTTCTTCTCCCTCGGCCATGACGGATCGGCGATAGATGTTGACACCCAGATAGTCGATCGGCGCAGCGATTGTGGCATTGTCATCGGCATGGATTGGCGGCAGCAGGTCGGCATAGAGTTCCAGCATATCCTGCGGATAGCTGCCCTTGAAGACTGCGTCGAGGAACCAGCGGTTCTGCGCACCGTCGAAGCGCCTTGCAGCGGCAATGTCGCGCGGATCCTCGCTCGCGGGCTCCGTCACGTTGAGATCGAAGACGATGCCGACTGCAGCATCCGGTACAGTCTGGCGAATGACCGGGACGGCGAGACCGTGGGCGAGCAACGCGTGATGGCTGGCGATCACACCACCCTTCGTGCCGTCCTTAAATCCCGGGGCATCCTCGCCGCTCGCATATCCAGACCAGCAAAACGTCCAGGGTTCATTGAGTGTCGTCCATTTTTTGACACGGTCGCCAAAGGCGCGCGTTGCAACGGCGGCATAGGCTGCGAAATGCTCCGCGGTTTCCCTGTTATACCATCCGCCGCGATCCTGAAGCGCCTGTGGAAGATCCCAGTGATAGAGTGTTGCATAGGGTTCGATGCCGGCGGACAGGAGATCGTCGATCAGCCTGTCGTAGAAGGCGATGCCGTTGTCGTTGATCGCACCCTTGCCATCCGGAATGAGGCGCGTCCAGGCAAACGAGAACCGGTATGCGCTGAGACCCATTGCATTCAGGACGGCGATATCGTCGCGCCAGCGATGATAGTGGTCGCACGCAATATCGCCACTGCTGGCATCTGCGATGACGCCCGGCACCTTGCAGAAACGGTCCCAGATACTTTCGCCCTTTCCGTCTGCATCAGGAGCGCCCTCGATCTGGTAGGCAGCGGTTGCCGCGCCGAAGACGAAACCTGGCGGGAAAACGAGCTCTTTAGCGCGAGCTTCAAGGACCTTCCGGTTGTTATCGGTGTTTGACGTCATATTTTCTCTCGATGGTGTTGACGAGGCTCGCCGCGGCAAGCGTCAGGAAGATGTAGAAGATGGCAGCGGAGTTATAGGGCGCGAAGGGCAGGAAGCTCGCCGACTGGAATTCGCGCATTCGCTGGGTGATATCCCGGATCGACAGGATGGACAGAAGCGATGTGTCCTTCAATATGGCGATGAGTTCGTTGCCGAGCGGCGGGATGATGATCCGGAACGCCTGTGGCAGAACGATGAGGCGCGCTGTCTGCCAGCGGTTGAGACCGATGCTGCGCGCCGCCTCGACCTGGCCGGCCGGAACGGCATTGATACCGGAGCGGAAAATCTCTGCGAGATAGGCGGAATATGCGACCGCCATGGCGACGATCCCGCGGACGATGTTGGGTGGATCGATGACGCCTTGCGTGGCATCCTTCAGGGCGCCGCTGAGCGGCAGGCCGATGTAAAGGACGATAACCAGCATGGGGATGCCCCGGATCGTGTCGACGACGAATTCCGACCCGACAGCCAGCGGGTGCCTGTGGTGGAGAAAGCCGCCGAAGGTAAGCAGCCCGAGTATGATGGCCAGGACGGCGACCGTAATTCCCGCAGACCGGTCGCGATCGTTGAGCGTGTCGACCTGCCAAAGAATTGGCCGGTCGGCCGGGGCCGATGCTGCCGGGACGAGCACGGCGCTGACATCCTCGTTCCTTTCGAGGGCAACGATTGCCTCGTTGGGACCGAGGAACGTTCGAACGGGCGTCTCGCTCACGGGGCCGCCCGGATACTGCCCGTAGCGTACGGCTCCAATCAACGACGACGGCGTCCTGCTGACGATCGCCACTTTGCCGCTAAGCGTACCCGCCAGCACATAGGTGTCGCGAGGTTGCATCAGGAACGAGGCGGCAGCGAGCGCAAGAACCAGCGTGACCGACCCAAAGATAAGTCCGGTCCGCTTTGAGTAGTTCAGCTGGAGCAACCCGACCCAAAAGAGCCCGAGGCACGCAGCGAGAACATAGGCGGCAAGGGCCGCGCGGATGGTCGTGGCGACGCCCGCCGCAAAGGCGATGTGCGCGAAGAAGAAGATGAAGATTGCTCCAGCGCCGTTGGTGATGCCGGTCAACCATCTGCCGATCGTCCGCAGACGGCTGTCTGCGCCGCTGTGGCGCGTTGCAACGAATAGGCCAAATCCGATTAGCGTCAGGCCGAGATAGAGGGGATAGAGCACCGCTTCGACGCCGCGCATCGCAAGATCGGCCGCTTCCGTCAACTGACGTGGCGTAACGCCTTTGGCCACGAGCGATGAGGTAAACGGGTCGACGGAATTGGCGACAACGGAAGCGACAAAAGGATGTACGACGCCGCTGGAACAGATCGCCGCGGCTGAAAACAGATTGAGCGCGGCCGCCGCCAGAGCCAACTGTGGCCGATGGGCTTTGGTACGCGAAAGGACAAGCACTGCAATCCCCGACGAAAAGGCGATTGCCAACGCCAGAAAACCGGGCACGAGGGCGGATGAGCCGTTTTCGACGCCGAGAATGGCTCGAAGCGAGCGCTGGTAGTCTGCTGAGGAGATAAAGAGGTAGATGATGAATGGCAGCGCGGTGACAATAATGAGATTGCTGGGCCGCACGCGTTTCAGGAACGACATTCATTCCTCCGCGGTAATGGGTTCAGGAAGGTCCAGGTGCATCGCCCGGAGCGAACATGCGCCGCTCCGGGCGGTCTCCAAGTGGAGAACTATTTGAGACCCCAGTACTTGCCGACCAGCTTGTCGAGCGTGCCGTCGTCCTTGATCAGCTTCAGGCCTTCGTTGAAGGCCGTGATGTTGGCGTCGTCCTTGCGGAAGACGAGGCCGAGCGGATCCGATTGAAGATCCTTGATGGCCACCACCAGTTCCCCGGCAAATTCGCGTTCATAGGCGGCTGCATTGGCGCCGTTGATCACGACGCCATCGACATCCTTGTTTTTCAGGGCGATGACCGAGGCGCTGAAGCTGTCATAGGCGATGACGTTTTCCTTACCGACGATTCCTTCTGCAACTTGCGCATCGGTCGTGTTGGCCTGAGCCGAGAGTTTCTTGCCCTTGGCCTTGAAGTCGTCGAGCGATATTCCCTGGTTCTCGATGCGCATCAGCACGGCCTGGCTGTTGACGATGTAAGGATCGGAAAAATCCATGGCCTTCTTGCGCTCGTCGGTGATCGAAACGCCGGAGGCCACCAGATCGAAGCTGCCCTGGTCGAGCGCGGCAAAGATGCCGTCCCAACCGGTCGTGACGAATTCCGCCTGGCAGTTGATCTTGGCGCAGATGGCGTTCACCACGTCGACATCGAAGCCGACGATCTGGCCGCTGGCCGGGTCGACGCTTTCCATCGGGGGCGAGGTGGTATCGGATCCGACTTTCACCAGCTTGCCGCCGAGATCGGCCGCCTGAGAAACGCCGGATGCAAGAGCAGCCACGGCAAAGGCAATCAGCAATGTCTTCACGTTCATTTCCTCCGTTTGTGAATGGATGTCAGGCCGGCCGTCCGCCGAGATTGTCGGACTGCCTTTCGATCAAAGTTGGCCTGAAAACCTGCCTCAGCGTCTGCGGATCTTCGCCCGCCATGCGCTGCAGCAGGAATTGTCCGAGCGTCCTCCCGAGGACTTCGATGGGTTGGTAGAAGGTGGTAATCGGCGGGGTGAAATAAGCGCTGACGTTGATGTCGTCGTAGGCGATAACGTCAATGTCGGTTCCGACCTGTCGTCCGAGGCTGCCAAGGCCCGACAGGACGCCCAGCGTCGTGGATTCGTTGATGCAGATGAAGGCCGTCGGCGGCTTGGCTCTCCGCAGCAGGTCGATGGCGCTTTCTCGACCGAAGCGTGTCGATAGATCGCCTTCCGCAACGAGATCGCCGGACGCTTCGATCCCGGCCTCGCTGAACGCGCGGCTGAAGCCGTCGATCCTGTCCATGGCATAGGAAAGCGGGCGTTGCGGATTGATCAGAGCGATGCGGCGGTGGCCGCCGGCAATCAGGCGCGCCGTCGCTGCGAACGCTGCCCATTCATTGTCGATGTCGACATGTGCATAGACCAGCGGCTTGCGGCAGCGGCCGAGTGAGACGAAAGGAAACTGGCTTTCTACGAGGAGGTCGATGCGCGGGTCGTCTGCCAGAATGCCCGAAAAGATTATGCCGTCCGCAAGGCCCTGATCCATGATACGGCGCGCCGTCTCGCAGCCATCCTGGACATCGCGAATGACATGCACGGATAGTCGGTAGTCTGAGCCTTCAAGTGCCTGGCTGATGCCGCTCAGGATCTGGGTGTATTCGACGCCGTCCCATTCGTAGTCCCGTACCGCCGTCACCGGCATGAGGATGGCCGCCTGATAGGTCTTGCCGGTTCTTAGCGCCATGCCGCGGGCGTTTGCCTGGTAGCCGATTTCCTGGGCTGCCTTGAAAATCGCGTCTTTGGTCGCCTGGGCGACGACAGGCGAGTCGCGCAGAGCCTTGGAGATTGTGGCGATGGAATAGCCGGTCAGTTCCGCCAGCGTCTTGATCGTGGGAGGCGAGCGGCGCGGTGCGGGTTCGTTTTCAGACATGCTTTCCTCAGGCCCTTCAATCGACACATCGGATTCGTATCAAACAATAAAAACGATTTCAATGAAAATAAAAACGTTTTTATTCACGTCGTGAATCGTCCCACCGGTGGGGTTTCAGTGTGGGTCTGCCTGGGGGAAGAGGTGCGCAGCCGGCATCAGGACGCTCAGTTGAGCAGGGGCGGCATTCCTTGCAGATCGCGGACGAGGGCGCTCAACTTGGCGGCGACATCATCCCTTCCGGTGCCGACGGCAATGCGCAATGCCGCCGCGCAGGCGTCGAGCAGGGGATCGGAAGCCACTTCGGAGGGGTCGAACGGAAACACGATGCCAGCATATTGGACTGGCTGGCCGTCCCGGCTGCGGAAACAGCGCCCGAATGCTTCGACATTGCGGTAGATATCCCCGTCACCAAGTACCCGGTACTGACATTGGTACGGGGCCCCCGTCGCAATGGCTTCGCGGATTTCTCCGGCTACATTGGCAAGATCGTCAGGATGAATTTGCTTCAGGTACGCGGCAATCGTCTGGCCGCTCAATGCGTCGTCCACGGTCATACCGAACAGATGTGCAATCGCGCTGTCACCAAAGACCGTATCGGTCTCGATGTTCCAGGTGAAAATACCCGCCTCCGACAGCTCCGGGGTAGCGAGCCTCGGCAGTCTGCTCTCGACCATGTGCGCTCCATGCCGTTTCGAAGCTTGTAGTAACGTCCAGTATTACCTCGAGTGAAGTCGACTCACGTTATGCAACACTACTCGTCCTCATGAAAGACAATACCGCTTATCCCCGGGAGTTTCTGTCTTGAAGTCACGGGTCGGCGTCTTTTATTCCAACGGTCGAGCAGTACCAGTCGACTCGCGCTGTGTCTCGACGGCGATGCGGAATCATACCGCCGCGTTGTTTGTGGGATCAAGGAAATCGCCGCTGGAGTGCTAAACCTTGCCGCAATCGGGGCTGCCGACCCATAACCTGACGAGGATGGAGATGAAGGTCGACGTAAGACACGCCTCTTAACATCCATACCCTACGCTCGCTGCGGGAACGATTTTTGCAGGAGCTGGCAGATAGCCATCCAGGCCCCGCGGGTCACGACTTCATGCGGAGCCTGGGATCGCGGCACGAGGGTTTCTCAAACAGTTCGGAAGCGGATCGTCACAACGGCCCCGCCGCCCTCGCGCGCGGTGATTTCCATGTCGCCGTCATGGGCGCGTGCGATCGCCTTGGCGATGGAGAGGCCGAGACCGGTGCCGCCTGTCGTGCGGGCGCGGGACGGTTCTGCCCGCCAGAAGAGATCAATGCCGTGCGCTTCGATGCCGGAGGGAAACCCGGGTCCCCTGTCCTCGATGGCGATGAACGATCGCTCGTCCTGCGTTCCTGTCGTGCAGCGGACGCTCCTGCCGGCTGCCGCATAGCGGCGCGCATTGTCGAGGAGGACGAGCAACAGTTGTCGGATGCGCTGGCGGTCTCCGCAGATCGTGGCGGGTGCCAGCGACACGTCGAGGCAGATTCCCTCCTCATCAAGAAGAGGCCGCGCGGTTTCCGCTACCGCTGCGCATTCTGCGGCAAGATCGAGCGGTCGCGGATCCCTGACGAGACTGTTGGTTTCGGCGAGCGAGAGTGTCCTGAGATCGTCGACCAGGCGTGCCAATCCTTCGACATGGACGATCAGATGACCGATGGCCTCCCTGTCGAGCTGAAAGACGCCGTCAGCAATTCCCTGCAACCGGCCCTGGAGGATCGTGAGCGGCGTGCGCAGCTCATGCGCGACCGCCATCGTGTTGAATTTCAGCCGTCGCTCCATCAAGTGAAGCTCATTCGCCAACCTGTCGACACTGTCCACGAGAACAGCAATTTCGGCGACGCGGTTCGCTTTGATGCCCATGCGCACGCTGAAGTCACCATTCGCCATCCGCCGCGCCGCTTCCGTGAGTTCCCGCAGCGGGGCGGTGATGCGCCGCGCGATGAAAAAACCGATCAGGCTGCAGAGAAGTGCCCCCGCAAGGCCGAAGGCGAGCACGGACGCCACGAGTTCCTTGTCCCCAGCGCCCTGCACTGACGGCACAACCTCGACAAGCGCCTGCAATTGCTTTTGGTCCGGCATCACGCCATGGTCAAGATCGGAAAATGCCTTTGCGGCATCGGGAGATAGGCTGGCAATCATCCGTTCCTGAACGTCGCCGGCATACCATGCAACGCCGCCGTAGATCATCGCGACTGCAAAGAGCAGCATTGCTGCAATCGCAATCGCCGTCATGGTGCTCAGGCGGATGCGCCGAGGGCTCACGATCATTCCCCTTGTGCCAGTCGATAGCCGATGCCTCGTACCGAGACGAGATAGCCGCCGGCTCCGTGGTCCTCGAGCTTTTTCCGCAGGTTGGCGATATGCGTGTCGATGGTGCGAGCCAATGCATCGCTTTCCGGCAGGCAGGCATCGAGGATATCAGCCCGTTGGAATGCATGGGTGGGGCGGCGCATCATGTGCGCGAGGATACGAAACTCGCTGAGAGTCAGAGGAAGAATAGCGCGGCCCGTATGGCCCCTGATAGCAGCGACATAAGCTTCGGTATCCATTTCTATTGCACCGAAGCGCAGCATTCCGCTCCCGGCCCGCTGACGCGTGCGTTTCAGCACTGCGTTCACGCGCGCGACCATTTCCTGCGGGTTGAATGGCTTGACGATATAGTCATCCGCACCAAGGCGCAGGCCCGTCAGTCTGTCCAGGTCTTCTGCAAGCGCCGTGACCATGATCGTGGGCGTGTCGTGCTCGCGCCGAATGCGGGTCAGGACCTCGATGCCGTCTATCCTGGGAAGCCGGATGTCCAGGAGAACCAGATCTGGCCTGAGCATGGAGAAATGCGTCATAGCCGTTTCTCCATCGGCTGCGCGGACCGTCCGATATCCCTCACGAACAAGGTAGGCGTCCTGGATCTGAATGATGTCGGGATCGTCTTCGACGATAAGAATGAGCCCCTTGTCCACGGTGCACCCTGTAGTTGCTTTTGCGTTGGATCTGTCGATATCGGGAGGGCAGGGTCTTGCCAAGGGGCAGACGAGGGCAGGTGCGTGAAACGGGCCTGACGGACACCGCTTTCCGCACAGTCTTGGACCATTCTCCCCGAAATCTTGACATTCCCGGTCGAGAGACGCTGCCATGCGACAGTTTCTCTCCGACAAGCTCAAACAGGTGGATTGCTCAAGGGCCGAAAGGTCCAAGGTCCGCTCGGCCATCACCGATCCGCTCCGGCGCGTCCTTGCCAGGTGCGCGTTTCATCCGTCCTCGCTTGCTTTGCTGTCGGTGCTTGCAATGATGGCGCTCTTCAGTGCCATGCCGCATCTCGATCTTGACGCCAGTCGCTGGTTCTGGACGGACGGCTTCCGGCTGACCGACGACGATTTCCTTCTTGCCGTGCGGGAGCTCAATCGCGCGCTTCCCGCTTTCCTGTTGTCAGGGATCGTCGTTTTGTTCGTTGCCATCCCGCTGGTCTTCGACGTGCCGTGGTTCGTCCGTCCTTACAAGGTCGCATTCGTGCTCGCGTTTTACGCGCTTGCGCCCGGGGCACTCGTCCAGATTCTGAAAAGCCTGTTCGGCCGGCCCCGGCCGAGACACATCGTGGATTTCGGTGGAGACCTGTTCTTCACCCCCGTTCTCTCTTTCGATGGCGGCTGCCTCCGCAACTGCTCGTTCCCCTCAGGCGAAAGCGCCTCCGCAACCGCCCTGCTGGCCTTCGTTGTCCTCGTCCCCAAGCAGTTCCGTCGGACCTGCGTCGCCATTCTGTTGCCCTTCATCGTGCTGTTCTCCTTGAACAGGGTGGCGATGGGCGCCCACTTCCTCTCCGATGTCATGATTGCCTGGTCCCTTATGCTTGCCGTCATGTTCCCGACCTTCGGGCTGTTCAGGCGATACCGAGCTGCCATCGATGCCGCTGTCATGCGGAAGGGGAGATTGCGCACGAGCCATCCAACGGTTGAAGCAAACTCTTGAAACATCGGGTGTCGAAGAGCAGACGATCCAAATTTCACAGTTCCGCCCGCTTCTGGTTCGCCCGATGCGACCGGAACCGGGTTGCATTGTGGCAGCATACATTTCACATATGTCTCGATCGCGCTTCGGAGGTCGTCGCGGGCTGAAGTTGAGTTAGGGTCGAGGCATGATGAGCGAGACGCAACGCAAGCTGACTACCATCTTCTCCGCCGACGTTCAGGACTATACCCGCTTGATGGGGATGGATGAGGAAGGCACGCTTGCCACTCTGAAACGCTATCGCGATGCGATGTCGCGCTTGATCGGTGCGCATGGCGGGCGCGTCATCAACACCTGGGGCGACGGCCTGATCGCCGAGTTCCCGAGCGTCGTCGAGGCGGTGCGGACGGCCGTGGACATCCAGAACGAGTTGGCCGGTCTGAACGCCACACGCCCGGCCGACGGGCGCATGCTGTTTCGCATCGGCATCAACCTCGGAGACGTGATCGTAGAAGGCGATGATATCTACGGCGACGGGGTCAATATTGCCGCGCGGCTTCAGACGTCGGCGACGGCGGGCGGTATCGTGATCTCCAGTACCGTCTATGACCAGGTTCGCAACAAAGTGCCCGTCGGCTTCGATTTCCTCGGCCCCCTCGCGATCAAGAATATCGCGGATACCGTACCGAGCTATGCCATCAGGATCGGTGAGGATACCCACGGTGCGCCGCAGCAGATGATCGAGCCGTCGCCGTCGATCGTAGCGGCGGCAAAGCCTGCCCCGCAAGCGGCGACACGGAGGGATCGTCGAATGGGATTCCTCGCCGTCGTGGCCGCAGCCCTGATCGCCATCAATGTGCTGTCCTGGCAAGGGGTCTTCTGGGCTGGTTGGCCGATCCTTGCGCTTGCCGTGCTGTCGGCACTGGGCTGGGCTCGGAAGCAGCGCCGCGTGGACCCTTCAATTGCGGCGCTTGCCATCGTGGCGCTGGGCCTTGTCGGCATAAACCTCCTGTCATGGCATGGAATATTCTGGGCGACGTGGCCGCTCTTCGGCATCGCCGTCGTCGCGGGACTTCGGTGGTCAATGCGAAAGTAAGCGCCGCGATACAGAGCAGACGCGTCAAAACGCTCAGTTCCGGTCGCGCGCATTCTGGCCTTTTCTCGGCGTTTTGATTTGCTGGCGACAGTTAGATGTGTATTTTATCCAAGTTCGGTTCCTTGGGAGATCGCTTTGGCTATAAGTGGCAATCAAATCAGGGCTGCCCGTTCACTCGTCGGGATGGACCAGCAAACGCTTGCCGACAAGGCTGGCATTGGAATCAACACCGTTCGGAACATGGAAGGTGCCGGGGCCGATCGAATACGGGTCAGAACCGATACAATGGATGCCGTCGTGGATGCTTTGGGCGCGGCGGGCGTTGTCCTGGTCGATGAGGGCCAGAGTGACGGAGGTCCGGGCGTGAGACTTGCAAAGGCGGCGACGAGATCGTTCGACACGATCGAACAGGAAGTCGTTCAGTATCCCGAGTATCTGGAGAATGATGCACCTCCGGGCGCGGGCGGTTGAGGAGATTCTGACATGAGCTACGAATTTCACGTTGGCCAGAAAGTCGTCTGCATTGACGACAGGTTCAAGCATGTCAGCATCGACCAGGGAATCCGCAAGGGCGAGATCTACACACTGCGATGGGTCGGCGAGTACACGCACTACATCGATGGCACATTCTTTGGTGTGAAGCTCGAAGAGTTGCACCGCGGCAACGATGACGGCCCGGAGGGCTACGGGGCCGCAGACATGCCGTTCCGCGCGACACGGTTCCGCCCGCTCGTCAAAGACAGGATTTCATCGCTGCGCAAACTGCTCGCGCCGACGCCCGATGCGCCCGTCGAGCCGACGAAACCCAAGGAAAAGGCCAAGAAGAAGGAGAGGGTTTGAGCCGGGGCTTCGATTGGATTCCTGCTGGGAAGCGAGCCGACAGGAGTGGATGAGGGCTGCGATGAAACGTCGCCGTTCGTCATGTCACCCGGCGATGCCTAGGTCCTAGGTCCAACTATATTTTAACCTCTCACCCCACGACAATGGGTCCGACTCTTCCCAGGAAGAACGCGATCGTTGCAGGCCGCGAACGAGAAGCCGGATGAGAACACGCTCTCACGTCCCCGATACCATTCTCGCTTGCCTGCTGGTGGGCCTCGTCCTTTTGTTGGCGTGTATGGTCGACCCCTCTTTCGCCGCCGGAGAACCACGACAACCGTCGGACAATCTCGCCACGAAGACCAGCAGTTCGGACGTCGTCAAGGCGGCGGCGACGCCAGGCAGCGAACGCCATATCGCGCAAACATCCGCACAGACTTCGCCATCGCCGCCTTCCGGATTTCCGGATCGGGAACTTCTCGTGGGAACCAAGGAGGCGCCCCCGTTTTCCATGAAGGCGGCGGATGGGACCTGGACAGGCATCTCGATCGATCTCTGGCGGCAGATCGCAGGCAAATTCGGTACGAAGTTCCGGTTTGTCGAAGAGCCCTCCGTACAAAGCCTGATCGACGCGACGTCGCGAGGCGATTTTGACCTATCGGTCGCGGCGATCACAATCACCGCCGAGCGGGAACGCAGCGTCGACTTCTCGCAGCCCTTCTACGACACGGGACTCGGCATCGCCGTCTCCGTCACGAGCGTCTCCGTCTGGCACGAGATCATCAGGACGATGATCTCGTTCGGATTCCTGCAGGCGGCCGGCGCTCTGATCGGCATCTCGCTCGCGGTAGGGTCGTTGATCTGGTTGTTCGAGCATCGCCACAACGAGGATTTCGGCGGCGGGGCGGCCAAGGGACTGGGAGCCAGCATCTGGTGGTCTGCAGAAGCGATGACGCAGGCAAGCACCGGACATCGGGGGCCAAAGACGCTGGCTGGGCGCATCCTCGCCATCATCTGGATGGTCGTATCGATCATCACTATCGCGGTCTTTACCGCGAGCGTCACCTCGGCCCTGACGACCCGTCAGATCAGGGGACTTGTGAATGGCGTTGAGGACCTGCCCACAGTACGCGTCGGCACGGTGACGGGGTCCGCCACCGTCGGCTTTCTCGACGGCGAGCGCATCAGGCATCGGAATTTTGCCACGGTACAGGACGGCTTCAAGGCCCTTGTTGCCGGTTCTATCGATGCTTTTGTATATGACAAACCGCTGCTTTCTTGGATGGCCGAACAGCAGTTTTCATCCAGCGTGCAGGTGCTCGATGCCGTCTTCGATCCACAGAACTACGGTATTGCGATGCCTGCCGGCAGCGGCTATCGCAAGGCCATCGACGTCGCCATCCTCGAAGCCGTCCACGACGACAACTGGAAGCAGGTCCTGTTTCGATATCTCGGCGAGAGGCACTGAGAGGGGAGGCTGCCCGGGTTTCGGTAAACGGAGCGCTTGCCTTGCTGAATATGGGTGGATTTTTTTGCGACAAGCCCGTGGGTCGGCCCGGTTTTGTAACGTAGCGGCAATCTCCAGTATATCAGTGGACGAGCGGCAGCGCCGATCAGGACTTGGAGACATGCATTGCGCATACTGTTGCTTGAGGACGAGCCGGAAATGGCAGCAGCGCTTATCGCGGCGCTCCGCCGCCGTGATATCATCATCGACCATGTGCGCACGCTTGCCGATGCCGAACTGATGGCGCGGGTGGGGACTTACGACGTACTCGTGCTCGATCGCCGCCTGCCGGATGGTGAGGGCCTCGATCTGATCCCGGTGCTTCGTGGCCAGAAGATCACCGCGCCGGTCCTGATGCTGACAGCGCTCGGCGGCGTCGATCATCGTGTCGAAGGGCTCGATGGCGGCGCCGACGACTATCTCAGCAAACCCTTCGCGATTGAGGAGCTTCTCGCGCGGCTGCGCGCACTGCAGAGGCGTTCGCCGACGGTCTCGGCCGAGCGTTTTTCGCTCGGCAATCTGACGCTCGATCCACGCAGCAACGAAGTGGCGGTTGCTGGCGGTTTTGTCGATCTGGCACGACGGGAATATTTGGTCGTCGAGGCGCTGATCCGGCGCGCAAACCGCATCGTCACGCGATCGATGCTAGTGGAAGCGGTTTATACGATCGATGATCAAATCGAGTCGAACGCCCTGGATGCGCATGTGTCGCGGGTCCGCCGCAAGCTCGGCCTCGCCGGTGCCTCGGTGGAAATCCGCGCCGTCCGCAACGTAGGCTATCTCTTGCGGGTGAGCACATGAAAAAAAAGCGCAGCAGCCGCTCGCTCAAATGGGTACTGACACGTCGCCTGATCGGCCTGCAGGCCTGCCTCCTCCTGCTCTTCTTCGTCCTGCTCGCCGGCTGGGTGTGGATCATCGATCCTGAACTGGAGGACACAAATGCATCGATCATCCATGTGCTCGCAAAGCACGTTGAACGCAACGCCGATGGTTTGCTCGGGGTCGCCGAAGCGCCGGAGATCGCTGAACTGACGCGCCAGTATCCGGATTTGTGGTTCATCATCCGCGACGACCGGAGCAATCTCTACCATCGCGGTGTCTTTCCGCCAGAACTGCTGGCGGCGGTCTTTCCGATGACTATCGACAGGGCGACGTTGAAAGGCGGCACGACTGCCCACGTTGCGGTCAGTAATCGCGAGACGCCAATTGGTCGGCTTCAGTTCATGGCATCGATCGACCGGATCGGTGCGAAAAGCAAGGATGTCAACATCTGGATCGCTCTCGATATCGACCTCCCCGAGGGTAGCGATGCCAGGACGTTCTGGCTGAACGTCGTTCCGGCGACCGGCCTTATTCTTGCCATCCTCGTGCTTCCGATCTTGCTCGTCACGGGTGCGGCAACGCTGCTCGTCACGCCCTATTCCATCGGACGGTCGCTGACCGGTCTGGTCGATACGGCAAACCAGGCAAAGGCGATCGAATTCGAAACACGATCGGCGCGCATTGAAGTCTCCAAGGTGCCGAGCGAAATCGTGCCGCTTGTCGATGCCTTCAATCATACGCTTTCAAAACTTGACCACGGCTACAAGCAGCACAGCCGTTTTCTCGCGGATGCCGCGCACGAACTGCGCACACCAATCGCCATCGTGCGCACGCGGGCCGATCTGCTGCCGGAAAGTGCGGACAGTCGCCAACTCCTGCATGATATAGACCGGCTCTCCAGGGTCGCGCATCAGCTGCTCGACATGCAGGCGATCGGTGCTGGATCGCAGGCCCCGCAGATGGTCGACCTGAATATGCTTGTCGGCCGGATCGCAGCCGATCTTGCACCCGGGGTAATCGATGCAGGCTATGATTTCCTGTTCGAACCAGGCGCCGTCGAGGCATCTTTCATGATTTACCCCTCGACAATAGAGCTTGCCGTCACCAACCTGATCCGCAATGCGGTCGACCATGCCGGCTACAAGGGCACTATTGCGGTCAGCGTTGATGCAAAGGGCTTCATCGATGTCTGCGATGAAGGTCCCGGCATTCCGCCTGCGGAACGTACGCGTGTGCTGGAGCCCTTCTACAGGCTGAATACGCATTCGTCGGGTGCGGGCCTCGGGCTCAACCTGGCACAAAAGGCGGCGGATCTTCATTTCGGGCGTTTGTCGTTTGCCGATACAAGTTGCGGCTTCCGCGTGAGGCTCGAGATCGGGGCATTCGGCGCCGGCCGTGAAGGCCCCCTGGCAACTCAGGCCTGATCACGCCTCGCGCGCTTTCGTTGCGGTTAGTCGCGCTCTCGGGCAGTCGGTAATGCGCCTGCAATCTCTGCCTCGTAGCAAGCTGCAAAACCAACTGGAGCGGCTGCGTTGCGCAACGAATCACCCCGGAARACATACCGAACGCRTTCACGTCTTGCTTTTGCAGGTGCCGCCTTCGCGTTGGTGGGGACTGCGCTGCTTGCGAGCTGTGCCTCCCAAGTGATGAAAAACTATGTCGGCGGGCCGCTGGAGGTCGTGATGCTGGACTACGGGCCACCCGACAATGTCATCGAAATCGGTGCCGGCGAAAGGGCGTATCAATGGCGTTCACGTCTTGCTTTTGCAGGTGCCGCCTTCGCGTTGGTGGGGACTGCGCTGCTTGCGAGCTGTGCCTCCCAAGTGATGAAAAACTATGTCGGCGGGCCGCTGGAGGTCGTGATGCTGGACTACGGGCCACCCGACAATGTCATCGAAATCGGTGCCGGCGAAAGRGCGTATCAATGGCGGCGTGTCAACACCGAAGCCGTGACCGGGACCACCAGCGGTGAAGTCCGCCAGACGCGCCATGGCGAACGCTACGAGGTCTCGGAGTCACCGGGTTACGTCAAGGAGACCGAGTGCTTCTACACATTCTATGCGCGCGCAGCCGGGACGCGATGGATCGTCACGAATTTCCGCAAGCCGAAGCTCGAATGCGAATGA
>NZ_LMCW01000033.1 GCF_001424945.1 Rhizobium sp. Root1203 | reverse complement strand
GAAAGGATAGCCGAGAGCCCAGTTCCGCCTGAATTCGCTCCAATTCTGGTGTTGCTCTTCCATTCAGCAATGTCTCGAGGCTGGATGTGCGCGAATCTGCGCCTTTCCGCATGCACAGCTGCGCCACCGTGGCACGCGCACACAACAAGGGCCGAGGAGCGAGTCTATCGTACGGGATCTGTAATCATGAACCCTCCGGAGGCCATCGCAGTCTTTGCATTTACGATCGTGCTGGCCGGCCTGGGCGGCCTGAAACTGGGTCAACCCGRTTTGTAGACGCCGCTGTATCTCCTTGCCTTCTTCCAGAGAAAGACCAAAATCGCCGAGTCGNACCCAGATGTTCATCTTCAATTGCGCTGACAACGAGTGCCCTTTCCAAAAAGCTCTCGACTATCCGAAGATTCTTACCCCCACGTTTTTCCCGCTCCCTCTCATTTTCCAGATCGCCGAGGAGCGCTTCTTCAATGACGGTGCGGAGTTCAGCCGCGCCTTCAGACGGGCGTTCGGCCAGAGCCCAAGCGAGGTTAGAAACCACCGAAGACTGGGGATGCCAATTCGCCACGAAGCCGATTGCGATTGCCCACCGGAAGCGCGCTTAGGCATCCTTCTGAGCCGCTTGCGGGGCTGACTCAATAGCGTGTTCTTAGTCGGCAGTGAAGATTCGACCAGCCTGCGCCCTCGTCGGCCGAGCCTCGGTGTTGCCGTGTGATACTGATTTGGCACTTGCGGCGGGCCGCCGCCACCAAGAGTTGGTGAGACCGGGAATTTCTCTGGGGTCAGGCGGCACGCAGGAGGGGCGGCTTCGGCTTGAAAATTGGTGGCACGTTCGGTTCTGGCAGTCGGAAAGGAATCCGAAGAGCATCGTCAACTTAACGAAACGTGGATACCGATGTGCGATGACGGGCTATGACAGACCGTGACCCGCTCTATCGCCGCCATCGTTTTCCCGCTGAGGTGATTGCCCACGCCGTGTGGCTCTATTTCCGTTTTCCTCTCAGCCTGCGAATGGTCGAGGACTTGCTGTCTGCCCGTGGGATTATTGTCTCGCATCAAACGGTCCGGCTTTGGGCGGAAAAATTCGGGCGAACGTTCGCCAACGAGATACGTCGTCGATCATCCGGTCGGCTTGGGGACAAGTCGCATCAAACGGTCCGGCTTTGGGCGGAAAAATTCGGGCGAACGTTCGCCAACGAGATACGTCGTCGATCATCCGGTCGGCTTGGGGACAAGTGGCACCTCGATGAAGCCGTTGTTGCGATCCGTGGCAAGAAGCATTGGCTGTGGCGCGCTGTTGATGAGGACGGTTTCGTCTTGGACGGTCTTGTGCAAAGCCGCCGAAATGCCAAGGCGGCCAAGCGTTTGATGCGCAAACTCTTGAAGGCCCAGGGCCGAGCGCCGCGGGTAACGATCACCTATAAGCTTCGATCTTACCACGCCGCAAAGCGGGAGATCATGCCCGGTGTTGAGCATCGTTCCCACAAAGGGTTGAACAATCGGGCGGAGAATTCCCATCAGCCAATCCGACGACGAGAACGGATCATGAAGCGCTTCAAGTCTCAGCGCCATCTGCAACGCTTTGTCTCCATCCATGACCCGATTGCCAACCTGTTCCATATCCCGCNCGACGACGAGAACGGATCATGAAGCGCTTCAAGTCTCAGCGCCATCTGCAACGCTTTGTCTCCATCCATGACCCGATTGCCAACCTGTTCCATATCCCGCGCGACGACATCCCAACCAGCCATCATCGCGAACTGCGTTCGGCGGCGATGAGCCTGTGGGCGAAAATCGCCCGGACATGAACCGCCATGGCGCAAGCGGGCTACGACTGCCTCGCGCTCTTTGAGTTTACGATGCCGTCTGTCCAGCGATAGCCGTTCTGCGGCCTTTCCAAAAACTTGCGACAGAACCTTCACGTGCACCGAGGCGGAGCCAACCCTCCTTCACCTTGAACTCAATCCGGAATGGCTTGGCTTCGTGCAAGAGATTTGCACATTAAAGTCGACGAGACCCCACCTTCTAAACTCATGGCAAAATCCTTACGACAAATCCGTCGAGAACTCCATGAGCTGCAGGGGTTTAGTCGAACATCTTTTTGATCGTCGTGATTGGGATGAACATCCGCATCGCGTTCGTCGGCAGAGGCTGGAAGCCGTATTCCTTGTAAAGCTCTACTCGTCTATCGGTCCGCGCTGCATCACCGCAATCCAGGACATCGAGCATGACAATTGCCGTACCTATGTCATCCGAGATACGCGCTATTCGCGTCAAGCAATCGATCAGCAGGTCGCCGCCGTATCCGCTGCCAGCGAATTTCAAGTCGCGACCGATCATTGAGATGTAGGCCGCGGGAATTGAGCCATGTCCGGGCCGGTCGCGGGCGAACCTTTTCGGAAGCTCCGCATAATCAACAGCGTGACTGTTGATGGCGTAGAAGCCCATCACCGGGCGGCCTCCGTCTTGCGTCATCACGAAAACACGAAGATTGTCACTCTTCTGAAGTTTGTTTGCGGTCTTCTGAAAGAAGTTGTCGACCTGCTCAATGCCGCACGAAAAAGCCGCCCGATCATGTTTTGACGGATCGAGCGGCTCGATGATTGGCCTTGGCGCTTCGTTTTGCGGCATTATTTTGAAACGACAGTCTCGCTGTGACGCTTGAAAGCAGCCTTAAGTCTATCTGTCGGCTCTGGCGGGTTGTCCAGTGCAGCAAAAAACGCAGCATGATCGGCTGGCTGCAAAAGGGTCCGTTCATGAGCGGCAATCGTCATCATGGCGGATTGATAAGCGGCGTTGATCGTAAAAGCGGAGTCGTCTACACCGGACAGCGCAGCAGCGCGTTGGATTGCCGTCTTGATGCGCGCTTTCGTACGGAAGCCCATACGTGCGTCGTTTGGTTCATCGATTTCGGCAGTCATGTCTTCGAAAGCAAGCATAGTCGCCTCCTATCCGGGTGTACAATGCGGCTTCTTGTACGTCAAAATGACGTACCAGTCAAGTTGGTATGCGGATCTTTGTACGTCGTGTGTGTGTACGTGCAGTGAACGTCGCGCAACGTCCATGGTTCCTGCTCACCGTGCATGCGATATAACAATGACCACGGCGGGATCCGGGTTTCGAGCGATGCTTCTATCGCCCTCCACTACCAGTGTTTCTTGCCGGCAATTGAGATCACGACTCATCCAAATGCCAAACATCATTTCGCGAGGCTTCTCGTAGAGCGTGCGAGATAACGGATTCCGGTGATGTCACATAAACGCGCCTCCTTCGGGGAGCGGGAAAAACGTGGGGGTAAGAATCTTCGGATAGTCGAGAGCTTTTTGGAAAGGGCACTCGTTGTCAGCGCAATTGAAGATGAACATCTGGGNNNAAGAAGGCAAGGAGATACAGCGGCGTCTACAAATCGGGTTGACCCAGTTTCAGGCCGCCCAGGCCGGCCAGCAGGATCGTAAATGCAAAGACTGCGATTTTTCCGCTCCCTCTTGTTGAAACTGCTAATCAGGAATCTTACGCTTAAATGCAAAACGACACTTCCTGCAAAAGTCGATCGGAAGAGGTCCAAATGGTTAATTCTCAAGGAGAGATCGACTGCCGTCTGGTGGCGATACAGGCGATGCCCACGGCCGCGAGCCGCCCCATCGCGGGTCAGTTTCTCGCGCAAGCCTTGGTCTCAACCTCTACGGCAGTCCGGAACGAGTGTTTTGAACGGGGCTCGGCAATTCCCCTCACATTGCCGACTTGTCTGCGATGGCAGAGCTTTTTGACCGATGCCCGCTAGCGAGCATCGCGATCAGGTGAGCTTCGCACTCTAATGGGTCAAGACCTCTACGCTGCGAGATCATAAATGTCAGCGGACGAAGGTGCCATGCATGCCGCGTGAGTTCCACGAGGACTCCGTTGGCAAGATCACCGGAGACGAGGTCTTCAGGCATATGTCCCCAGCCCAGTCCTGCTTTGAGCAAGTCGTGCTTCGCGCCGAGTTCGTTCACAAGCCACCGACGCTCCCCGGCGACCGCCACGGTTGACTTCTCAGCATAGGGTTGGTTGTCGGTGACGACGATCTGGATATGTCGGCTGAACTCGTCGCGCGCCGCCGCCCGCCCGAGGTTGGCGAGCGGATGGGAAGGAGCACAGACGGTGACCATCCGCGTGTCGCACAGCCAGTGCCTCTCAAGCGCGCTCGGCTTCAGTTCAGGCACGTCGGCAGCGGTGATTGCGAACACGCACTCCCCATCCAGAACCAGTGCCTCTCCCCCCTGCATCGTCGTCATACGCAGATTTACGACGGCTGTCGGCGCATCTAGGCCGAACTGCTGCAGGCAGGCGATGAGCTGCCTGCGCGGATAATAGACGTCCACGGCGATCGAGAGCTGTTCAGCACCTGACGTGGAAATCGAGCGGGCACGGGTCTTCATCTCCTCTGTGCGTGCGATTACCGCCCGCGCGTCGGGAAGAAGGCTTCGGCCAGCCGGAGTGAGCGCCGCCCGCCTGGTGCCACGCTCGAAGAGTTCAACTGACAAGGCCATCTCCAAAGGTCGGTTCATGGCTGAGCGAGAACACACAAAAGCATCATCGAGCCGATGGATCGACAAGGTAGTCCATCTGTTCAGGCCGGAGCCTCAACCTCCAGCGACCGCAGTCGTGTCAAAACTTCCACAGCAAAGGTCTAACATGCCCACTCTCCTCGTGATTGAGGCCAGCCCTCGATATGACTATTCCACCTCCCGCAAGCTGACTGCAGTCTTCGTCGACCACTGGAAAGCCGAGAATCCAGGCGGCGACGTTATCGTCCGCGATCTGATGAAGACTCACCTCCCATTCGTTGACCTTCCGTGGATCATGGGTGCGTTCACGCCCGCCGAAACGCATTCTCCGGAGGCTACCGCGGCCATCAAGGTGTCGGACGATCTTGTCGCCGAGCTGAAGTCAGCGGACCAGATTCTCATCGGCACGCCGATGTTCAACTTTTCCATTCCCGCCGTTCTCAAGGCCTACAGCGACCATATTGTCCGCGTGGGCGTGACGGTGTCCGCCGACAACAAGGGCCTTTTGACCGGCAAGAAGGCGAACATCATCCTTGCAACCGGCGGAGATTTCTCTCCAGGTTCTCCAGTCGAGCAGTACAACCTGGCCAGCGGGTACCTCCGTCAGGTCCTCGGATGGATCGGCATTGTCGACGTCGATTTAGTCCTCGCCGAACGTGCCCGCGCGGGTGACTATGGCGAGCAGGCAGTCCAGGAATTCTGTGCAGTCGTCTCGGCGGCTGCGAACAAGAACGCCGCATCGCTCGCAGCAGCATAGTGAGGGAGAAGGTCATGAAATACAGCATCATCGGAACTGGCAGTGTCGGCATCACGCTCGCAGGGTTCTTCGCGAAGAACTCGATCCCGGTCGCCGTCGCAAACACGCGAGGACCGTCGGCCGTAGCCTCCTCGATCAAAGTGCCTCGGCGACAGCGTCAGGCCGTCGACCGTCGAAGAGGCGCTGGACGCCGACATCATCTTCCTCGCGGTCCAGTTCCTGAACTTCAAGGACGTAGGCAAGCTTCGCTCGGACTGGTCCGGAAAGATCGTCGTCGACGTGACGAATTCGGCATTTCTTCCGCCGGAGGTCCAGGAACGCGAACTCAAGGGCCGTCTGTCATCGGAAGTGAACGCAGACCGCGTTCCTGGTGCAAAGCTGGTTAAGGCGTTTAACCAGCTTCCGATGCAGGGCCTGACCGCGCCCGTGCCCGCTGGCGGACGTCGCGTGGTGTTCATTTCCAGCGATCATGCCGATGCGAGCGCGGCCGTTGCCTCGCTCACCGAGAACCTCGGCTTCGCACCAATTGAAGTTGGAAGGATCGCCGAAGGCGGTCGCCTGATACAGGCGCGCAACGCCCTCGTGTTCCAGAACCTGATCAAGTTCTAGTATAGGTCTCCATGTGGAGGCATTTGACCCTATTGAGCGACAGCGGTCTTCGACAACACCCGCTGTCGCTCGAAATGTCGTGCCCGCTCTTGGGGCGTTCCTGACAAAGCACGATGACCACTCCCACGTGCAGCGTCGCCTTAACATTTGCGGCGGTATTTACGGGCATGAGCTCGAACCTGCGGACCGATGTTACGACGCACCGCTACAAGCGTCATCGTTTTGCCGCTGAGATCATAGCACATGCGGTGTGGCTCTACTTCCGCTTTCCGCTTAGCCTGCGTCATGTAGAAGATCTGCTGGCTGAGCGCGGCATCCCTTCAATGCCACGCGCCGACTGGTCGTAATATCATCGACCAGCCGGCGAAGGACGTCGTGTAAATGGTTCAGCCGATATCGACCTTCATCGCGAAGTCCCAGGTGCCTGCTCCGTTTTTGGCAAGGCCAATCATCATTAGGCCGAGCGCCTCAAGTGTCTGGGCCATGTGCAGGCCGCCGACATCGAGTGGACGCAGTCCAAGGCTCTCGAGGAAGGTCGCGACGCGCTTCTTTGCCTCCGCATCGTCTGCTGCAATGAACGCGTCGAGGGATTCACCCTTGGCGAGAACATGACCGAAGATTGTGTTGAACGCCTTGACGATATGTACCCCGGCTGGCAGGCCCTTGGCGATCTCCTGGGTGCCTGAGCTGCCGGGAGGGGTGACGAGGCCCGAAAGGTCGGGAGCGACAGGGTTGGCGATGTCGATGATGACCTTGCCGCCGAGCGCTGACCCGAAGTCGGCCACTGCGGCTGCCGCACCGGCATAGGGCACAGCGAGGATGACGATATCGCCCGCAGGCGCTGCGCCGTAGGTTCCCGCGGTCGCTCCAGCTCCGAGTTGCTCGGCGAGCGCCTTTACCTTGGCTTGGTTACGGCCGACAACCTCGACCGTGTGACCGGCTTTTGCGATACGGCCGGCGATCGCCGCCGCCATTTTTCCTGAGCCGATGATGCTGATAGTGCTCATGTTCAGTCTCCTAGATGGTTCGGTTGAGTGGGAATGCTGAAAAAGCTCAGCCGGCCGGAAAGTAATGGCCGTTGTCCAGATCCTTGAGCAGGCCGGGCTGAGAAGGCTCCCAGCCGAGAGCCTGCCGGGTAATGGTGTTGGACGCAGGGAGGTCTAGCGTGACCAGATTGGCAAGGAAGCCAAAGTATCCCGGCAGCATCAGTACGTCTGCGGGGATGGATACGGCGGGTACGCCCATACGGCTGCCGATCGCCTCAGCGATCTCGCGGAACGGGATGCCCAGGCCTTCGGTCCCGTGCCAGACCTTGCCAGCCGGGCCCTTCTCCAGCGCCAAACGGAACAGGGCGGCAAGGTCTTGTGCGTGTACGGCAGGCCAAAGGTTGGCGCCGTCTCCGGGGTAGCCAATAATGCCCTTTTCCTTTGCAAGCCCGATCAGTAGGGGCAGGAAACCGACATCGGATGTGCTGTGGGCGATAGGAGGGATGCGGACGACCGAGGTTCTCACGCCCTGCTCGGCGAGGCCGATCACTGTTGTCTCCACGACGTTTCGAATCCTCAGGGTCCCCTTGTGCTTGTCGCTGGCAGGAAGCGCTAGATCGACCTCAGTGGCCGGGCGGCCTAGCCCTTCCCATCCGGGCGAGCCAATGCTCCCCGACGCGACCAGCGGCTTTCCGCTGCCAGCAAGCGCCTCGCCGTATGCAAGCATGATTTGGCGCTCTGCTGCGGCGACGGCGTTAAGTCCGCCAGAGGGAAGAAGGTCCTGCCTGTGCGCAAGGTGTATGACGCCCTCGGAGCCAGCTGCTGCCCGTTTGAGCCCGTCAAGATCTTCGAGCTCACCAAGACGCACGTTCGCGCCAAGCGCGCTCAGGGCCGCCCCAGATTTGTCCGACCGGGCCAAGCCGGTGACCACGTGACCGGCGGAGATAAGTTCGGGAATGACGTACGAGCCGATATGGCCGGTCCCGCCGGTAACAAAAACGTGCATGTAGATTCTCCTCGCGAGTGGGTTGATTTAAGAGCGGGTTGCCCGTGGGCTCAGCCGGGAAGGTTGACACCGATTGAAAAGTTGCCGTGTTTGACGGAGTGGGTCATAAGGCCGAGCCACAGCATGCAAGCGTGCTCTAGCGTTCGGGCCATGAACAGTTTTCCGGCATCCATCGGGCGCAGTCCGAGGCTTTCGATGAATGCAGAGACGCGTGCCTTTGCCTGCGCATCGTCCCCGGCAATATACACGTCCAAAGGGTGGCCCTCGATAGGACCAACAGCCAGCACGCTGGCGTTCTGGGTGTTGAACGCTTTGACGATATCGGCATCGGCAGGCGCGACATTGGCGATCTCCTGCGCACCAAAGCTGTCCACAGGGGTCAAGAAGCCAGAGAAATCGGACTTGATAGGGTTGGTAATATCAATGAGGAGCTTACCGGCCAGCGCTTCGCCGTATTGCTTCACCACATCGAGAACGGCGGAATAGGGTACCGCCAGGATGACAATGTCGCCGGCCGGGACGGCGCCGAAGGCCCGTGTCATCGTGCCGGCTCCGCGCTCCTCGGCCAGCGTTTGTGCCTTGGCTCCGTCACGAGCCATCACCTCGATCGTGTGTCCGGCTTTGATGGCAAGACTTGCAATTGCTGCGGCCATGCCGCCCGAGCCGATAATGCTGATGGTGCTCATGTTTGTGTTCCTCGCCGGTTTCGTCGTGGCGTTTGTTGTGCGGGAAAGGCCTGTTGCCATCGACGCGCGCGCACTATATCTATTGGATCATCGACCCGTTTTAATGGATCGCTGGTCCACATATACGGTTCGCCGATCCATTTATCAAGGCGACTTCATGCGATCCGACGCAAAAAAGAACTATGATCATCTCCTCACGGTCGCGCGCGATGTCGTGGCTGAGCACGGTACCGACGTATCGATGCGCGATATTGCCCGCCGTGCCGAGGTAGGGTTGGCCACGCTGCTTCGTCATTTCCCAACGCGAGAAGCGCTGTTCGAAGCGCTGTTGCGGACGAACCTGGACGCCCTGACGCAGAGGGCAGGCGAGCTCGAAGCGTCTACGCCACCCGCCGAAGCGCTCCTCACCTGGTTTCACGAATGGATCGCGTTCACCAAAAGCCACAAGGGTGTCGTCGCCCTGATGGCGGCGGCCCATACGAACCCGGACTCCGCTCTTTACGCGTCGTGCGCGGCGCTGCACGCAGCGAGCGCGCGACTGTTGCTCGCCGCTCAGGGTAAGGGAACTGCCCGCATCGACATAACGGGAGATGACCTGTTCGGCCTGATGTCGGCGCTCGGCTGGCTCGTCGACCTACCCTCGTTCGCCCCCAGAGCAGGTCATCTGGTCGACATCGTCGCAAGCGCGATCCTGACCAACGAGCACAGCGATGCTGTCGAGGACCAACGCGCTGGATGAGGCGCGGCAGAAGCCCTGAGACTGTTTCGCCGACCGCTGGCCTGGCGGACCGGACAAATCAACGACGGGAAGTCATCGAAGGACCAAACGTGACAATTTCATCGCAGCAGAATTCGGTTGGCGCTGCCGCTTTAGTATTGCGCCGGGCATTGCAAGCAGACGACGGCCGGAAGAAGGGCGGAACGAGAGGCTTCGCGATGCGACGCCAACAGCCCTCGGCCCAGAAGCCTGGTATGTGTCAATTCTCGGAGTCGATCCCGACTGTCAAGGCGAAGGGCTGGGCAGGATGCTATTGCAGGACGGGCTGCTAGGGCAGACCACGCGAAGAAGCGCTGCTTTCTCGAAACCTGCAATGGGCGGAGCGTTCCATTCTTTGAGGCACTCGATTTTTCCACTGTGGGGCCGGGGATCGATACAGTCACCGGTTCGAATTTCTGGGTGATGGCTCGGCCAAGTGCACCGCATCCAACATAAAGGTCGCACTATCCGCGTTCGGCGAGATCTCGTCCGTGCGCTATTGTCTCGGGTGTCAGGAGCGCCCGGTGAACTGCATAATATGCTCGATTAAAGCCTTTGGGTTTTCCTCCGGGATCCAGTGGCCGCAGCGCGGAATAGCAGCAGTCTGTACCTGTTCGACGAACTCGCCGACCATCTCGGCGGCGGTGGATGGGAAAAAGCTGGCCTCGCCGCCGAGCGCCAAGACAGGCACTTGCAACTTGCCGGAGCGTTCCAACTTCGCTCTGTTGTCGATGACATCCTGATCGAAGGCCCGATAAATTTCGAACCCGGCGCGCATGGCGCCAGCGGCGGAGAAATCGTCGGCGTAGCGATCGAGATCAGCCGGGCCGATGGCTTCAGGATTGAATGCGTGACGATCGTAAAAGCGACGCAGGTAAAGTCGCTCACGCCCCGCTGTCAGCATTTCCGCCAGTCCGTCGCCGGCATTGTGAATGCCACATGTGCGCGCCGACAAGCTTCGACGTTGCCACTGCTCGATCGTAACCAGCGCTTCCAGGCAAGACGGCTTCCATCAGGACCAGGCGTTCGACACGGTCGGGGAATTCACTGCCGAACGCATAAGCCACCATCATGCCGATGTCATTAGGAGGCGGACACCCGTTGAAAGCTCGGCGCTCCCGTGGGCGCGGGAATGTTGGTGGTGTCAGTCTCTGGCACGGGGCGTCCTTTCCTCGCTAACCGATGTACTGTCCTGCCCGTAGACGATGATCCGTATATCGGGCCTGTCCTCATAAACGAGAACGCTGAGATGAAAGGTCCGCCAACCAATGCCTGCCGAATAGAGTTCCTTCCGGCTATCGCCAATCCGGACGATTTCGGGGTCGCTCCACCAGTTCCTCGCGAGCGGATCCGCGTCCACGATCTCATCCAGCAGACCGCGAAGGATGGGGTCCGAACCAGCGGTGAGATAGTCGTGACGGGCTTTGAGGAACATGAGACGTGCCGTCGACTGCCAGTCCCGCACGCTCTTTCGATAAACGTCAGAAAAAAATACGATTCGAAGGATATTGGGGTTTTGGTCGCCGAGCATCGGAAACAGCTCGGATGCTGCGTTGTTGAAGGCAAGGACATCCCACCGCCTGTCGAGGATGTAGGCAGGGTTTGGAAGAGCGTTGATCATCGCCAAAAGCCCGACAGGCAACTCCGAGACCTGAGCTTGTGACCGCCGGGCCACCCGACCCGCCAAAGCGTAAAGATGTTCCTGCTTGGCGCGATCGAGGCGAAGTCCACGCACGAGACGATTGAGAAAATCATCGGAAACCTGGATATCGCGCCCTTGCTCGAACCATGTGTACCAAGTGATGCCAACGCCGGCCAAGGTCGCGACCTCCTCGCGGCGCAGACCCTTTGTCCGTCTGCGCGGGCCAGGGTTTATGCCGAGTTCTTCAAGAGAGGCTTGCTCGCGACAATAGCGAACGAACTCCGACAGTTCGTTCCGCGCCGCTGGTCGTGCCAATCGCTCCACGGTCATGCAGGGATCCTTAGCTATACTTTAGTAACAGGATAAAAGTCATATGGTAACAGCTTAACCCCCCCGATACTGTCTTGGCAACGCAACAGGGAGAAGTTTATGTCGGTTTCCATTATCGGCCTCGGAAAGATCGGGACTGCAATTATCTCCCATCTTCTGGTTCTCGGCGAAGAGGTGAGGGTCTGGAACCGCTCACCTGCCGCGGTCGAGACGATGGTAGCGCTGGGGGCCGTTCCGCTGAGTGACGTCCGCGACGCGTTCACTTCAGAGCTGGTTCTGTCCATCCTGTTCGACGATGCGGCCGTTCGCGAGGTCATTACGCACGAGGCAATTGCTTCGGCGACCGGTCGAGACACGCTGCACGTCTGCCTGTCAACGCTGAGCCCAAGTCTTGCCGACGAGCTTGCCATGGCGCATCGGAGCGCAGGCCTCGGCTACCTGTCTGCTCCGCTGTTCGGCCGGCCCGAGGCCGTTGAGCAAAAGGCGGCAAACATATGCGTCGCCGGAGATCCCATCCTCATCGAAAGGGCGCGCGCCTGTCTCGAAAGCTTCGGTCGCGTTTGGGCGGTCGGCGATGAGCCTCGCCAAGCCAACGTCGCGAAGCTCTGCGGCAATTTCCTGATCGGCGCTGCGGTTGCCGCCATGGCGGAAGCGACGAGCATCTTGAGTGCGGAGAATGCAGATGCCGACGCCTTCATGAACTTGATGACGGAAACCCTGTTCGCGTCGCCGATCTACAAGAACTATGCGCCTTCGGTCACCGGTGCTCGACCGCTTCCTGCGAGCGGACTTGCACTGCCGATCAAGGACATGGGTCTGCTCACAACGATCGCCGCCCAATCTCAGTCAAGCTCCCGGCTTCTGAAGGCTCTCTGCGACAGCCTCTCTCGAGCGCAGGAGCTGGGCTTTGGAGCACAGGAC
Organism: Rhizobium sp. Root1203; assembly: GCF_001424945.1. GTDB lineage: Bacteria > Pseudomonadota > Alphaproteobacteria > Rhizobiales > Rhizobiaceae > Rhizobium. Next base: position 13,080 of record NZ_LMCW01000033.1, on the reverse strand, counting down.
TGGTCCACCGCATTGGGGCGTTCGGCCCGGATTGCCAGTGCTGTTTGATAACTGACCATCCGCAAAAAGTGAGTGCACACCATGCTAGCAGCCTATTACGACCGCCAGGGATCTGCCGACGACGTTCTTGTGGTCGGACAACTTGCCGATCCGGGACCTGGTTTCGGAGAGGTCCGCGTAAAGGTCGCGATTTCAGGCGTTAACCCGACCGATATCAAAGCCAGAACTGGTTTCGCTGGCGCGCCAATGGCGATTCCTCGGATCGTTCCCCACCATGAAATGTCCTGATCCTGCAAAGTTAAAATTTCACTCTCCCCGCGTTTTGAGGACGTGGGAGATTGCGGATGGGATTGATCACGATGAGCGAGGGCGATCTACAGCGGATCGAGATTTTGTCGAAAGTGATCGCCGGCCGGATGACGCTGGTGTCGGCGGCACATGTGCTTGAGCTGAGCACCCGCCAGGTCCGTCGTCTGCTGGATCGGATCAGCGCTGGCGGTGCGGCGTCGATCCGGCACAAGGCGATCGGCCAGCCATCGAACAATCGGATCAGCGACGGCGTTCGAGATTATGCGGTGACGCTTGTTCGGGAACGCTATGTGGACTTCGGCCCGACCTTGGCGGCCGAGAAGCTTGCCGAGCGTGATGGTCTGACGGTGTCGCGCGAGACGTTGCGCCAATGGATGTCGGAGGCCGGCGTGTGGCTGTCGCGCAAGCAGCGACGGACGTTTCATCAGCCACGATTGCGACGCGAGGCCTATGGCGAGCTGGTGCAGCTCGACGGGTCGGAGCATCGATGGTTTGAGGATCGCGGGCCGCCGTGCTCGCTTTTGGTTTTCGTCGATGATGCGACGGGCAAGTTGATGCAGTTGCGATTTGTGCGCTCGGAAAGCGCCTTCAGCTATTTTGAAGCGCTGGCGCTGTACCTCAGACATCACGGGGCACCGGTCGCCTTTTACTCCGACAAGCATTCGGTGTTCCGGGTGGCGAAGAAGGATGCCAGGGGTGGCCAGGGCGTGACGCAGTTCGGGCGTGCGCTTTGCGAGCTAAGCATCGAGATTCTTTGCGCAAACACCAGTCAGGCCAAAGGTCGCGTCGAACGGATGAACCGGACGCTGCAAGATCGGCTGGTCAAGGAGTTAAGACTGGCGGGTATCGACGACATGGAGGCTGGCAACGCATTTCTGCCGAGCTTCACAGAGCACTACAACGCGCGATTTGCCATTGTCCCTGCCCGGTCCGATGACCTGCATCGGCCGATGAATCTGGCGCCGGACCGACTGGCCGAGATCCTGTGCAAGCGCGAGCAGCGCTATGTCGGATCGCAGCTGACGGTTTCGTTCGAGCGCCAGCGGATCATGCTGGAGGAGACCGAGGTGACGCGTAGTCTGGCCGGTCGCTACGTCGAGACCTATGCCTATGCGGACGGTCGCCTGGACGTGCGTTGGAAGGGGTATTCCCTGCCCTACAAAGTCTTCGACAAGGACCAGCGGGTGACGCATGCGGCGATCACCGAGAACAAGCGGCTTTCTGATGTGCTGAGCTACATCAAGGAACGGCAGGACCAGATGCCTGTGCCAAAGGTGAAGACCAACAGCGAGAAGCGGGGTTACACGCCCCGCGGCCGTAAGCCGGGGCGAGGTAAGGATTTCATGAACGATCCGGCTGTGATCGAACGCCGCAAGGCTGCCCTGGCCAGGCTCGATGCCACGGAGTAACCCGTCGTCGCATAGTCTCAGAGCTAAAGCCGAAGGGGTGTTCCTCACCCGCCCCGATCTGATCTTGCAACCGGATCAGCCGGTCAGATCGGGGCTGGTCGTGGTGCCGAGCGGCAGACCAAAGTGACATTTCTACTTTGCAAACCGGCGGACACTTCAACCTTGCCGCCACATAGGTAGCCGGCTACGTATGTTGCATTCATCTGGATTTCGCCGTATCCCTTTATGGAAACTCCCTGCTCGCCGTGTCGAAGGCTGCCCTCACTTCGGGCGGATTGCCGTCGTCACAACGGGCTACCACGTGCTCGGCGGTACATCGCAAGCCCTTTGCCTGAGCAACCGTTGCGCTTGGCTTGAGAGTCGCCTTCCTGCAGGAATCCCACATCGGCGTTTGACAATAGAAACAGAGCCAGCCTTGTTGCTGTGCCGCCTGTTTTCTCAGTTTTTTGAGTTTGTTTCTTGATGGCATGAGTCCACGTCCTTTTTTGCTTCATTGCTGAAGCGGACGTGCAGTGACCGGTACGGCCACCCCTCAGTTGGGAGGATTACTAGCACAAGACGACGTATTCTAAATACGTCACTCCGCAGTCTTGAACGGTACGGGCGCCTATTGGCACTTCGCTGACGAGTTCACAAAAAACTCCAAGCAAGAAACTATTCTCGAATCGGGCACCATGCACGGTGAGCTTCGCCTCGCGCGTTCAAGGCATCGGGTGAGATCCAAGAGCGAGATTTGCAGGACAGGTAGGCAACGTTCGTCTCCGTAAAAAGCCCCTTTCCTACTAACGAAAAGCGGACTGCGAACTCCGCCCAGGCGCCAAATTTACCACCCTTAGCTGATCTGTACCGAGCGAAAACGAAGCGTCAGTTTGGATCGTGGGTGTTAACGAGTTTGAGGAAATCTTGGCCCTATGGCCCGATATGGTCGATCCTCAGCGTCGAGAGGTCCAGTGGATAGATTACATTGCGCTTTTTGTCTTGTATGTCTGCATCGTAGGCAAACGGAGTAGCGCAGATTTCATGACCGCAAGCATCCAAGACAATCTGCGTTACTGGCGAACTTCGCTGGCCGACGGCGCGCTGGGTGAAGGAAAATTCACGCAGTCTGACCGCAACCGCTTCGTCGACGTTCCTTCGGGCACGCTGAAGACCGGAGTGCTGCCACAAGAGGTCGTGGATCAGGTGTTCCGGGGACAGACATCATCCAGGACAGTCGCCGTTCGGTTCTGGCCTCTGGTTACGGGGCGACAGTCGTCACACGGGGCGGCACGAACCGGCGGGTTGCCGGAAATCGTGGCGCCCGTGGTGACAGAGGCGACAGTCGATCGAGATGGGCATCTCACACCGATGCGTAACGCGCTTGCTCGGGATCTACTAACGCCCCTACCATCTGGCGAGTTTGCCATCGGTTCTGTCGATGCCTTGGATACATTCCTAACCGAAACGCCTCTCCCTGATATGTCGGGCACTGCCGCCTGGGAGGATTATCTTGGCCATTGCCGCAAGATGGTGGATGCCGTTTCGCAGGGGTGGCCACGCGGAGATACAGATTATCAACCGATCGGTTCCGGCTTTTTGGAACTGGCCGAGGATGCGAATGCGACAGTGCGGGGAATCCTCGACCTGTATGACAAGCTTCTGGCCGAGGCACCCGAGGCGCCCTTGCTGATGCAGGTGGCGCAGCCGAAGCGGGCCGCCGCGGACCCGGACCATCGGATTGAACAGGAGTTTTCCCGGCGGCTTGGCCATTCGAACCCGAACTTCGCGCTGGCTCAACACCAAAGGCAGGTTCTGGCCTGGCTGGATGCCTCAGCGCCGGGAGAGGTGATCGCTGTGAACGGCCCGCCAGGGACTGGCAAAACCACCATGCTGCTATCGGCCGTCGCGGGCCTCTGGGTGCGTGCAGCGCTTCGTGGTGAAGACCCGCCGGTGATCGTGGCGGCGTCTTCCAACAACCAAGCGGTGACGAACATTATTGACGCCTTCGGAAAGGATTTCGACAAAGGAGTGGGCCCGTTTGCAGGGCGGTGGATGCCTGAGGTGAAAAGCTTCGGGATGTTCCTCGCATCGCATTCCCGACGTCTTGAAGCGGCCCGTCGCTATCAGACCGAAGAGTTTCAATTCGAGCGCGAGACAGTCGTCTATGTCTAGCGCGCCAAGGATATCTATCTTCAGGCGGCGGGGGTAGCATTTCCCGAACTCGACAAGCCCGATCTGGCGTCCGTGGTGGCGGCACTGCAGAAGCGGATGGCGGGTGAGGTAGACAAGCTGGCGCAGATCGACCGCGCCAACAGCGCATACCGCGCGGCGCGATCTGGTCTTGAAACAAGCCTGGGCCCCGATCCAGACCTCACTGAGGCGCTACTCCTCGAAGAAGCAGCGAAACGAACAGCTGCTGTCGAAAAACTCCGTGCGGCGAGGGCTGCCCTGGACAAGCATCTGGCGTCGGAATCCTCGCTTGCCACGGTCGCTTCCTGACCTCTGTCAAGGAGAAGCGCGCCGCGCAGGCCCGCCTTGCTATCAGCGAGCTTATGGCAGGGTTGGAGACTGCCAGACGGGTTTCAGATATCGAGGACAGGCTTCGAACCGATCTTCGGGCGGCGGATGAGGTGCTGCAATCCGCCGAACAGGCACTGGCAACGGCGCGAGCCCTGCGCCTTGATTTCCATGAGGCGGAAAAAGTTTGGGTCGAGGCGAGAGAGTTCCTAGGCGGAGCCGACGACCTTGCAGAGCTGGAACGTCGGGCAGACCTGGAAGTTCGGTTCTCGCTCTTCCTTCTCGCAACGCACTACTGGGAAGGTCGCTGGCTTCTGGCAATGGAGGCTGACCTGGCCGGGATCGTCGCCTCCAAAGGCAAGAACGGAAAGGCGACAGTCATCCCGCGCTGGCGCCGCCGCATGATGTTGACCCCCTGCGCCGTGGCGACGTTTGCCAGCCTGCCAGGCAAGATGACGTACACCCGCCGCGACGGTGGCAAATGGACGACCGAGTATCTCTTTAATTTCATCGACCTTTTGATCGTCGACGAAGCCGGTCAAGTCTTGCCCGAAGTTGCTGGGGCGTCTTTCTCTTTAGCGAAGCGCGCCCTGGTGATTGGTGACACCCAACAGATCGAACCGATTTCATCGGTACCCCGGCCTGTGGATGTAAGCAATCTTCGACACTGTGGCCTTCTCCTGAGCGAAGCCGGCATTGACACCCTTATCGACCGCGGGATCTGCTCGACCAATGGCAGCGCCATGCGCCTTGCTCAGCAAGCCTGCCAAGTGTCGCCGTATCCGGATCTAGAGAAGGGCCTTTACCTGTTCGAACACCGGCGGTGCTACGACGAAATCATCAGCTTCAGCAATGCTTTGTGCTACCAGGGAAAGCTGCGACCGCTACGGGGAAAGGTGCCGACAGAAGCTGCCCTTCCAGCCCTTGGATATCTGCACGTAGACGGCCGTGCACTTACCTCGGGAAGCAGCCGCGGCAATCCCCTCGAGGCGCAAACCATCGCTGCCTGGCTTGATGCCAACCGGGCTCGACTAGAAGCGCGCTATGGCAGACCGTTGGAACAGATTGTCGCCATCGTAACCCCCTTTGGCCGACAGGTTCGCGAAATTCGCGAAGCCTGTATCAGCCGCAAGATCGCGGTCGAAGGGCGCGAAGGCATGACCATCGGAACAGTGCACGCGCTGCAAGGCGCCGAACGACCCGTCGTGATCTTCTCGCCCGTCTATTCGAAACACGCTGACGGAGGGTTTATCGACGTCTCGCCAAGCATGCTGAACGTGATGGTCTCGCGCGCAAAGGACAGTTGCCTAGTGTTTGGCGATATGGATGTTATGGCGGCAGCGAAAACCGGGTCGCCAAGGGCAATCCTCGGCGACTTCTTGTTCGCATCCGAGCTGAATGCGCTTGAGTTTGCGGCTGAGCCGCGCGCGGACCTGACGCAAGGGAACGGTCAGATTCAGATGCTGCGGGATGCGGCTGGGCACGATGCTTTCCTTCTGGATGCGCTATCCGGCGCTGGCCGCCGCTACACTATCGTCAGCCCGTGGGTGATCGCATCCACAATGGAACGTGTTGGGCTGCTGGCCGCATTCAAAGCCGCTGTCCAGCGAGGCGCCGAGATCGACGTATTCGCTGATCCACTGCTCAACTTGGGCCAGGCTGCTGATGGTTTGACTCAGATGGAAGCGGTCGAGCGGGCTTTTTCTAAGATTGGGGTTCGATTGCACAAGCTACCAAAGCTCCATAGCAAGATAGTGGCGATAGACACGGATATTCTTTGTATCGGCTCCTACAACTGGCTGAGCGCCGATCGACATGGCCAATACGCTCGTCACGAGACGTCGTTTGTTTATCGCGGGCGACATTTGGAGGAAGAGATCAGCACCATCGTTGGCAGCCTTCGGCGCAGAGAGAAATAATGGCTAGAAGCTCGACCATTGTACTATGCATCCGGCCGTCATCGGAAACGAAGCCTGTTTGATCGACACCATCGATATAGAACTCAATTGGAATCTCCAAGTATTGGCTATCCGACCCGCAATATGGTGGCAAGCGCTTCCATCGCATCGAAATTTAGTATTCGCGACAGTTCCAGAAACTCTACGACGTCGACCCGTCGTTGACCGCTTTCCAGACGTGCAACGAAAGACTGGTATTCTCCCAGTTTTGACGCGAGCTCCGTCTGCGTGAGACTTGCATCCTCACGCTTGGCAATCAGCAGCGCAATCAGCGCTTTGTGTCGTTCACTTCCGAGGGTTTTTGCCACGGCTGTCGCCCATCCAAGCTAGATGGGGCTTTCATTATATCTGATTTTCAGCTATCTTAAATTCAGATAATTTGGATTTTGCGGGGAGATGCTCACGATGGAACTACGCCAACTCTCCTACTTCAAGGCAGTGGCCGAGGAACTGCACTTCGGCAGGGCGGCAACGAAGATGAGGATCGCCCAGCCGGCGCTGAGCAACCATGTGATCTCGCTGGAGAAGCCGAGGAACTGCACTTCGGCAGGGCGGCAACGAAGATGAGGATCGCCCAGCCGGCGCTGAGCAACCATGTGATCTCGCTGGAGAAGGAGCTCGGTTGCGCCCTGTTCATCCGCTCCACCCGGAAAGTGGAACTGACAAGGGCAGGGGAGACCTTCTACGAGCGCTGCGTCAGGATCTTGAGCGAGGTCGACCTGACCACCGAGCTGACCCGGGCTGCCGGCGGCAGTCGCATCCGCCAGATCCGCATCGGCACCGTCTATCCCGCCACCATGGGCATGCTGCCGACATTCCTGGCAAAGATCGCCCGCAAGTTTCCCGATGTCCGCATCCATATCTCCTCCGGCAACACCGGTGACATCATCCGCAGCCTGGAGAGCGGCCAGATCAATCTTGGCTTCATCCGCCCGGTGGAAAATATCGGTTGCCTCCGGTTCTGCTCGATTGCCCATGAGCGCTACCATCTGGCGGTGGCCCGTTCCAATCCGCTGGCGAGCCGTGAGGAGATCACCATCGATGATCTGCGCGACCAGAAGATCATCGCCTTCAACAGGCAGAACCTGTCGTTCACAGAACGCTACTTCAATGAGAAGTTCGAGGAATACGATCTGACGGCAAACATCGCCTACGTGTTGCCGAAGGAGATACGGGCAGCGGTCGCACCGGCNGATCTGCGCGACCAGAAGATCATCGCCTTCAACAGGCAGAACCTGTCGTTCACAGAACGCTACTTCAATGAGAAGTTCGAGGAATACGATCTGACGGCAAACATCGCCTACAGCTGCGACGACACCTATTCGCTGGTGTCACTGGTCTCTGCCGGGCTGGGCATTGGCTTTGCGCCGGAATGGACACTTGATCTTCCCAACCGCGCCTTCGAGCTGAAGAAGGTGCGGGGGATCGACTTCCGGATCGGGCTCGGTGTTGCCTGGAGCAAGGACGATCCAACCGCATCGCGCGACGACATCATCGATATCGCCCGGTCACTCGCACGGCCGGGGCGGTGAGCGTGCATGATTGGATCGTGTGCGCGCTCTGCACGGCTTCTCAATCGCGATTGAGGTCTCAGCGCGGTATTGTCACATAAACCTGCTGTCAGTGAGCGGGGCGGCAAATGGAAGTCGCCCCAAGTCGAGAGGGCGGAGTGACACCGGCCTCAGGTGTGGTGGCTCTAGCCTTTGACTTTGGTCGGAGCGGTGAAACTTGCGATCCCGACTGCGTCGTGACCGACCGCCTGAAGAACGCGGCGAGCGATTTCCATGGCCGGGCCGCTCAGCATCCCATCTTGGCGAACGAGGTGGTAAGAGACATGGTAATCGACCGAACGCTGCGACACCGGAACCAGCGCGCCCGAAGCGATCGCGGCATCTGAAAGAGGAGGGCGCGCGAGGGCAACGCCCACGCCTTGCATGCAGGCGTCGATCACTAGATTGTAGTCCTCGAAGCGTCGATCCTGTCCCCGAGGTTTGTATTCGATCCCGTCTGGTGCGAGCCAGCGGCGCCAGCCCTCTGCGTTGGAGTCGTGGATGATCGACATCGAAAGGATCTTTTCGGCGCTGGGGTTTTCTCCAAGACGTTCCGCCATGGTCAGCGAAGCAAGCGGGTAGGACTTTTCCCGCCAGAGCGGCATGGCCTTCACTCCGGCCCACGGTCCACGACCGCAACGGATGGCAAGTTCAGTTCCCTCTCCGAAGTCGGCGAGGCGATGCTCGAGCAGGAGGTCAACTTGGATGTCGTCCCGCTCAATCTGCGGCAGGCGGGCGAAAAGCCATAGCGAAGCCACAGACGGCGTGACTGAAAGGCGCACGGTCGCCTTTGTTCGCCGCGGAAGCCAGCGGTCTTCGCTGTCGGTTAGAAGCGAAAGTGCCTCTTGGGTCCTTCCGAAGAACCTGATGCCCTCGGGCGTGAGGCTAACACCTCGTGCCTGCCTCGCGAACAATCGCACCCCAAGCCAACGCTCCAACCGCGAGATTTGCCGCGAAACTGCTCCATGGGTGACGCCGCCCTCTTCCGCGGCTGCGGAGAATGAACCAAGCCTGGCTGCGCGGGCGAAGGTCTCGAGAGTGTCGAGCGGTGGAAGTGTCTGCGAGCTGTGAACCATAGTCACATCATCTCATCGATTGCGGTGCTTTTCAAGCCGCCCTTACAAAGGATAGCGTGGCTAAAACCCACGGAGAAAGAAATGACTATCGTTACTGCCGCGCCGACCAATCGGCGCGTACTTGATCTAGGGGCGCTGGCCGCCGTCGTCGTTACCATTGTCGCCTGGGCGTCCTCCTTCGTCGCCATCCGCGTCTGTCTAGGTTCAATGAGTCCCATCGAACTCGCCACTGCGCGGTACGTCGCGGCTGCCTTGGTCGCGGCCGTGTATCTTGGGTTTCAGTGGGTGCCGCTCGACAGGAAGGATATTCCCAGGATCGGCGTTGCGGCTGTTCTGTTCATCGCGGTCTACGCCGTCCTCCTGAACACGGGCGAGCAGACGATCGCCGCCGGGCCGGCGAGCTTTATCATCAATACGATGCCTGTGGTCACCGCAGTGATTGCAACCTTCGTACTTGGGGAACGCTTCGGGCTTTGGGGCTGGATTGGTACCGCGGTTTCATTCGGCGGGGTCGCCCTGATCGCCGTGGGATCAGGCGGCGGTTTCGGTCCGGACATCAATGCCCTTCTAATCCTTGGTGCGGCGATGTGCTCCGCAACCGCAAGCGTCCTTCAAAAGCCAGTCTTGGCGCGGATGCCCGCTTTGACCGTCACCGCGTGGATTTTGCTGATCGGTGCTTTACCGCTAGTTCCCGCAGTTCCCTCGACGATTACTGCTATCGCCTCAACACCTGCCGCCGTGAACTGGTGCCTCGCCTATCTCATCGTATTTCCGACTCTGGTCGGTTACGTCACCTGGGCGATTGCCTTGAAGCGACTCTCCGCCGCACGCGCCACCAACTTCCTTTACGGCGTTCCACCCACCGCCACCTTGATCGGATTCGCATGCCTCGGCGAAGTGCCATCCGTCATCGGAGCCATTGGCGGCGTGATGGCCATCGTGGGTGTCGCGGTCGTAAACCTGATGGGCCGACGCTAAGTAAACGGACTGGCGGTCCGCGACGGATTGGATCGCCCACCTGGACCTTCTCATTTTCACATCGGAATGAAGGAAACGGGGCGGTGTCATGAGGCCCTGTTTGCTCGTGAGGTCGGCTTCGACGCTCTTGAGCAACGATTGGAGCATAGAAGGCGGCCGCCTCGTTGACATTGTTGATGCCAACATTCGTTGCGGTGGTCAGCTTGACCGTCGGTCCACCATTCGCGTTAATCGTAGCGGTCGACGCGGATGCCGCTACCCGCGACGCTGTCGACCGTAATGTCGAGCGCCGAGTTTATATTTAGAAACGCTGCTTTCGGGTAGCGCGGTTGCCCAACCCGCCAAGCCCACGGTCGTCCTGGTTCACGGCGCCTTTGCGGACTCCTCAAGCTGGAAGGGCGTCACCAGGATCCTGCAGAAGGATGGCTATACCGTCATTGCCGCCGCCAATCCGCTACGCACTGTGTCAGGTGATGCTGCTTATGTTTCCGCTATTGTTGGAAGGATCGAGGGGCCGGTGGTGCTGGTCGGGCACTCCTATCGGGGCCAGGTCATCACGAACGCCGCGAGAGGCGGCGAGAATGTGAAATCGCTGGTCTATGTGGCAGCCTTTGCTCCAGAAGCGGGTGAAGCTGCAGCAGACCTCGCAGGCAAGGTCCCTGGTGGCACGCTCGGCCAGGCCCTTGCTGCCCCTGTCAAGCTTGCCGATGGTGGCGTGGATCTCTCCATCGACCAAGCCAAGTTCCACGATCAGTTCGCCCATGATGTCGCAGCCGACGACGCTGCCTTGATGGCCGCGGGCCAACGCCCGATCACCGAAGCCGCTTTGACGGAGAAGTCCGGAGATCCGGCTTGGAAGGCGCTGCCCTCCTACTTCATCTATGGGGATGGCGACAAGAACATCCCGGCCGAGGCACAAGGCTTCATGGCCGAACGCGCCGGCTCCAGGCACACCGTCGTCGTCAAAGGCGCCCTCGCGCGCCCTATTTCCTGGACGGCCTCGTCATCGAGGCGCTCCCCAATCTTGCTAGTGCGCTTGCGCACGGTCGCGTGCATCTCGGTAGGTTCAAGGCAAAAAATCGGTAAGCACCTTCGCCGCCTGCCGATATGGCATTGTGCTCCCCAGCCGCGCCGTCAGCTCCATCAACTCTGGCGTAGCTCGATCGGGACAAATTTCCTTCAGCGGCGCGAAGGCAGCAATCATGCCCGGATAGCAATCCCGACACAACATCCAGCGAGGATTGCGCACCTCTACCGTGCCAAATACGGTTCGGAGGCGGCGCGTCGTGTAATCCTTGACTGGCCGGAACGTATGGCAATCCGGGCAGACTCGACGAAAGAGACAAAAAGTCTCCGCCTTGTGGGCGACGACCGCGCTCTGCAGCGTCGCGAGTATCTTTTTGCTGTCATTGATCGAGAAGCCAATTTCTCCGTCGAACAGGCGCTCCGAGCTTTTGTCGACACGAAGTTCTTTCCGGCAGGTGTCACCGAACTCGTTCTTCCCTCAATCGTAATCGTCCATTCCACCGCCACTGTCGCCTCCTTGAACAAAGCGATGGTCATGGACCGCTCGGACTTAACAACCTGTATGCGACCCCAGAGAAGTTACCGGTCTCGATTTGGTGGGTCAGCACCATTCCGGTACGATCCCGAGGGTTTCGCCTATCTCGCCGTCGTCGATCTCTATTCCCGCCGGGTGATCGGCTGGGAAATGGAGAGCCGCTCGACCGCTGAAGTCGTGTGCAGGCTGAACGACAGGCGCCCCAGCTCGTCGAAGATGACGAGACCGGAATGGACAGTGCGATTGGCAATTTGGCCAGAACGTCCCTGCGCTTCTCCTGTTCCAACGTGTTGACGAGCTCGACAGTGGAGAAACCGAACGCGTTTCTGATGATGCACGATGGCTTGGACACCGGTTGCTGTGGCAACATGCGACTTGCTCGTCCCGGGGCCGCCGACCAGGCCGATGTTGTCGGCGTCGTAAAGGAAATCGCAGCGATGGAGCTGTTTAACGAGCGGCTCATTGATCTCGCTGCTGGCGAAGTCGATGCCGTCAGTTCGCGGTAGGTAGGCGGGAAGGCCGTGCGGTCGTGGGCTGCTACGCGGTCGACCGAACCTCTCGTACTGCCGTTTCCGTCTTCAGAAGCTGCGACAGGGTGGGAATGTCGAACGCCGGCGATCCCTTTTCGGTCAATTCGCCGACGGCCCTCCCGTCCATTTTCAGTTGATCATCACGGCGATAGGGGCCCACATGAAAAGTTTCTGCCGCCCTAAGCGGACTTTCGCACTGACAGGAAACGGGTGGCGCCAGATCGTAGGGCGCTATAGCAAATCTCCTGCATCATAACCAGGAGATAAAGATGGAATTGACAAACAAGACAATCATAGTCACCGGAGCGAGTAGCGGGATTGGAGCTGCTGCCGCGAGATTATTCGCATCTGAGGGTGCGAACGTCGTATTAGCGGCCAGACGGTCTGACGAACTCCGCTCAGTGGCTGAGGATATCGCCCGAAGCGGCGGTCGAGTAGTCTGGCGCTCAGGCGATGTGCTTGATGGAGCCTATCCCGGCGTGTTAACTGAGTTGGCTCTTCAGAGCTTCGGCAGCCTGCACGGTGCGTTCAACAACGTCGGGGTAGTCGGCGACATGATCGCAGTGCCTGACATGTCGATCGACAACTGGAATAAGGTAATCGCGACAAACCTGACCAGTGCATTCTGGGCCGCCAAGACGCAAGTACCGGTTCTGAAGGAACAGGGCGGCGGTTCCATTGTCTTCACCTCCTCCTTCGTAGGGTTCAGCAACGGTGGGCTGCCCGGTATGGGAGCCTACGCGGCCTCTAAGGCGGGGCTGAATGGGCTTGTGCAATCGCTTGCATCTGAACATGCCGCTGATGGCATCCGGATCAACGCGCTCTTGCCTGGAGGTACGGTTACCCCTGCGGGTGGCGAAGGAAATCCGGATGCTTTGAAATTCGTTTCTGGCCTGCACCCGATGAAGAGGATGGCTTCTGCCCTGGAGATTGCTCAGGCCGCACTTTTCCTGCTCTCGGATCGGTCTCAATTCATGACCGGCAGTCCTATGATCGTCGATGGAGGAATGTCGGTACGTCTTTTATAGATGATTCAGCTGGTGTCGCAATTGGCGGAGTATGGGGACCTTATCGGTAGCAATCAACGTGAGGCAATGCGGGGTCAAGCGGTAATCCCCCCGTTTTTAACGGGGCTCCGCAGTAGAATTCACGCGGCCATTTTCAGTTTCTGTGCGGGTGTTATGCCGCCGATGCCCATATTGGGCCGTTCGTT
>NZ_LMCW01000032.1 GCF_001424945.1 Rhizobium sp. Root1203 | reverse complement strand
CAGAGCCTCACAATGAGCTCGTCAGATACTCTTCGGTGAGCTCATTTGACGGCCCGTAGATCAACCGAAAAATCTATGGGGCGTGGACGTCGCATACCAATCATCCAGAAGAAGACGAAGCGGCCCGTACAATTTGAAGTCACCGAGCAGACGAAAAACGCGCTCGCAGCTTGGCTTCCTTTCGTTCAAAGGAACGGTAGCAGCGATCTGTTCCCCAGCCGCAGGAAAACATCGCAGCATCTTTCCACAAGGCAGTACGCTCGGATCGTCCATCGATGGGTAGCCTCCGTCGGGCTGGAAGCAAGCGCTTATGGCACCCATTCAATGAGGAGAACGAAGGCAGCGCAGATATACAAGAAGACCGACAATCTCCGGGCTGTTCAGATTCTGCTAGGTCACACGAAGCTCGAAAGCACCGTCCAATATCTTGGCGTGGAGGTGGACGACGCTCTCAGGATTGCCGAGCAGATTGAGCTGTAGGTAATGACCATCGGCGATAGCCGATGGTCTCCCTCGCGCCATAACCGGCCGTTGGATTGCCAGCATTATTCAATCCCGTTGACAAGGCGCATTGGCCGTAGTCTCGTGCGTTGACCTTTGTCCGCGACATGAGCTTTGCTGTGACGAACATAGTTTCCATTATGCTTGAATGCCCGGTGCAGTCGGAGGTGTCATACCTCCTGCAGCAATCGGATGCCGTCGCCGCTCGGCTTTATCCAGGTGAATATCGACGGCCGATCAATGCCGAGTCTCTGGGAAAGACTAACACTTATGTTCTGATCGCCCGTATCGCCGAGAAGGCTGTCGGGATGTGCGTGCTGTTTGACAGAGGTGATCGTTCGACTGAACTTAAACGGATGATCGTGGACGCGGCGTCGCGACGCCCTAAATGAAATTCGGTGGTATAATGCGAAATGAAAAAGTGGGACAAATCTTACTGAAACTCAACACCTTCATAGGTTCGAACCGCGCTGCACATGTTGAGCCACGAAATGCGCCAGGCGGCTGAGTAAAGTGCGAAACGATTGTCAAAGTTCCATAAATCATATTACACGACAATCGTACAACCTATCTTACAATATGTTTTAGGCGCTAGCGGATAATTTGGACTGGCACCGTAACGTCTAACCATGAGGAACGTGCAATACGCCCCTGAGATTGCCATCTACATCAGGGGCGGAATGCTTGCCTGGAGTTTCAGCAACGGGTTAGGATCAACCTCGCCGGCCTCAGCTCACCGCCTGCCCTGCGCGTTGTGCGCAACAGGGTTAGGAAGTACTGCCCGCATGCTTGTGTCCCGGACGGGATCCAAAACTTACCATTCCTTCGAACAAGCAATAGCCCATTTTGACTTGATACTGGATTGTTGGTGTTCGCGCGGATTGCCGCTTGTGATGTTTCGGCTGCAAGCCTGGTGTTGTGGGAGGTGGCCTCCAACCGCTGCGATCCATCATCGATCGCAAGCCATGTGGAGCGACAGGATGGCGTTCATCGGGCGCCGGCTTGCGGCACGACGGCGGTTATCCAGGGCCTCCTTCCGGCAGGGGAGCTTTTACCGTCAACATTTATGTTCGGTATACCAAGACCATTTGCATCAAATTTATGTTTCTCGCATAGAAATCCCGTTCACCTTCAAATCGTGCGGTCATGAAGACCCCGCTTCGCACACCAATGCTATGGTGGAATCGTGGGACTATTTCGTGCGCAGATTAGAAAGCTTCCTCGCCGACCGCTCCGGAAATTTCGGCATCCTGACCGCCATCCTTATGGTGCCGCTCATCGGTTCCGCAGGCATGGCGATAGATTTCGCACACGCTCTGAGCCTTCGGACGCAGCTTTATGCCGCTGCGGACGCGGCCGCAGTCGGCGCCGCTCATCGGTTCCGCAGGCATGGCGATAGATTTCGCACACGCTCTGAGCCTTCGGACGCAGCTTTATGCCGCTGCGGACGCGGCCGCAGTCGGCGCGATCGCGGAAAAGTCGAGCGCCGCCGCGGCAGCGATGAAAATGACCGGCGATGGCCCTATTTCGGTCGGCAAGGACGACGCACGCAGCATTTTCAGCGCCCAGATGCAAGGCGAGTTGACCGCTGGCCAGGTGGCGGTCGACGTAGCGGTGAACAGAACCGCGAACAAGCTCACCTCCTCCGTTTCATTCAACGCGTCGGTTCCAACCACGTTCATGCGRATCTTCGGTCGACRGGACGTCAAGATCGCCGGTACCGCCACGGCGACGTTCCAGACGGCCTCGTTCATCGATTTCTACATCCTGCTCGATAACACGCCGTCCATGGGCGTCGGCGCAACGCCGGCGGACGNGGACGTCAAGATCGCCGGTACCGCCACGGCGACGTTCCAGACGGCCTCGTTCATCGATTTCTACATCCTGCTCGATAACACGCCGTCCATGGGCGTCGGCGCAACGCCGGCGGACGTCGCKACGATGGAAAGGAAGACGTCCGATACCTGCGCCTTCGCGTGCCATATCGTTTCGGAAGCGGGTGTTGAGGATAAGAACAGCTATTACAATATCGCTCGCAACAACAACGTCACGCTGCGCGTAGACGTCGTGCGTCAGGCAACCCAGAAGCTGACCGAAACGGCCAAGGCCGAGCGTGCGTCGGACAATCAGTTCAAGATGGGCGTCTATACCTTTGGCAAGAAGGCCGAGGATGCCAATCTGACCACGATCTAAGCTGACCGAAACGGCCAAGGCCGAGCGTGCGTCGGACAATCAGTTCAAGATGGGCGTCTATACCTTTGGCAAGAAGGCCGAGGATGCCAATCTGACAACGATCTCGAAGCCGATCACCAACCTCGATCAGGTCGCCGCCTATACGAGTGCCGTCACTCTCATGTCGATCCCCAAGCAGGGCTACAACAACGACCAGCAAACCAGCTTCGACAGTGCKCTGACGCAAATGAACAAGATCATCGTGAACCCTGGCGACGGCAACATCGAATCCCAGCCGCAGAAAATCCTGTTTTTCGTCTCGGACGGCGTAGGCGACAGCAAGAAGGCGAACTGCACSAAAGCCAAGACCGGCGACCGCTGCCAGGAGCCGATCGACACGTCCTTCTGCAAACCGCTGAAGGACAAGGGCGTCAAGATCGCGGTGCTTTACACSACCTATCTGCCACTTCCCAAGAACAGCTGGTACACCACCTGGATCAGGCCCTTCCAGAGCGAAATTCCCACGAAAATGCAGGAGTGTGCCACACCCGGGCTCTACTTCGAGGTCACACCGACACAGGCTGGATCAGGCCCTTCCAGAGCGAAATTCCCACGAAAATGCAGGAGTGTGCCACACCCGGGCTCTACTTCGAGGTCACACCGACACAGGGCATCGCCGAGGCSATGAAGGCACTGTTTCTGAAGGTGATCCGGATGCCGCGCATCACCAGCTGACAGCCGGCGTCAGACCCGCAGCAAGATCCTCCGCCGTCGATGCCGGCACAGTCCGGCTGCGGCCGATCGTTATGACAGCGCTTGCCAAGATCTTCGGCGTGCTACCGATGGCGCTCGGTCTCGGAGACGGAGGCGACCAGCGAGCCGCTATGGCCCGTGCCGTCACCGGTGGCTTGATTTCTTCGACGCTCCTGACGCTGGTGTTTATTCGGTCGCAAGTCGGTCTGCGCGGAGTATCGAGCGGCTCCGCCGAGCCCCGCCCGGTCATCGATCTGGTCGCGCATGCCGATGCCGATATAGCAGCCGGAACGGTGCTCACCGCAAGCGGACACCACCATTCGATCCTCAATGTCTCGGCACGGCATCGTAAACTTAAAGGGCGCGAGGCAGTCGTGGCCCGCTTGCGCCATGGCGGTTCATGTCCGGGCGATTTTCGCCCACAGGTTCATCGCCGCCGAACGCAGTTTGCGATGATGGCTGGTTGGGATGTCGTGGCGCGGGATATGGAACAGGTTGGCAATCGGGTCATGGATGGAGACAAAGCGTTGCAGATGGCGCTGAGACTTGAAGCGCTTCATGATCCGTTCTCGTCGTCGGATTGGCCGATGGGGATTCTCCGCCCGATTGTTCAACCCTTTGTGGGAGCGATGCTCGACACCCGGCATGATCTCTCGCCTTGCAGCGCCGTAGGATCGCAGCTTGTCTGTGATCATCACCCGCGGCAATCGTCCCTGGCCCTTCAAGAGCTTGCGCATCAGGCGCTTGGCGGCGTTGGCATTCCGGCGGCTTTGCACGAGAACCTCCAAGACAAAACCGTCCTGATCCACAGCGCGCCACAGCCAATGCTTCTTGCTACGGATCGAAACAACGACCTCATCGAGGTGCCACTTGTCCCCAAGCCGACCGGATGATCGACGACGTATCTCGTTGGCGAACGTTCGCCCGAATTTTTCCGCCCAAAGCCGGACCGTTTGATGCGACTTGTCCCCAAGCCGACCGGATGATCGACGACGTATCTCGTTGGCGAACGTTCGCCCGAATTTTTCCGCCCAAAGCCGGACCGTTTGATGCGAGACAATAATCCCACGGGCAGCCAGCAAGTCCTCGACCATTCGCAGGCTGAGAGGAAAACGGAAATAGAGCCACACGGCGTGGGCAATCACCTCAGCGGGAAAGCGATGGCGGCGATATAGCGGGTCATGGTCAGTCATGGCCCTTCATCGCATATCAAATTCCACGGTTCGTTAAGTTTACGATGCCCTCTCATCGCCGAAATGGCGCAGCGTAGCCGATGGATCATGGACGGCAGCGGGGCATCGTCTTTCGATCTCAGACTACCGCACACTGATCTGGTTCTGTGGGTGCGTGTTCCCCGGCGTGTCGCCCTATTTGGACTGGCAAAACGCGTTGCCCGCTTCTACGGCTCAGTGCGACCAGCCATGGCGCCAGGTTGCCCTGAGCGGCTGCCAGACCGGGAGTTTCTTTCCTATATCCGGAATTTCGAGAATAAGTACGCACCGCTCTTCATTCAAAGTATCGACCGGCATGGGCCAAATGTCCCGGTGGCGGTCCTCCGTTCCCACCGGGAGATGGCCCAGTTTGTTACAGATGTCATCAAATTTCTGACTTTTCAGTCGATTAAGGCTGATGCTCCATGGAGGGAACGTTTTGATTGAGAAAGCTTTGGTCTACGGCACCACGTCTCGCGGTCTTCTGGTGTTCGATGAACCCGATTTTCCCGAAGTTCCTATCCAAGTGCCGGGAGGCACAGTCGAAGCGGGGGAGCAGGTGATGGATGCCGCCCGTCGTGAATTCGGCGAGGAAACCGGGCTGTTGGGCCGAACGGGGTTTCGGCTCTTGGGAGACAGCCATCGGTCCTTCGAGCGAGACGGGGTGCATCATGACCTTCACCGCACCTACTTTCATTTGCCACTTGAAGAAACCCTTCCTGAGACCTGGAACCATTTTGAGACCACGCCGTCCGGCGGCGGGGCACCTATTTTGTTCCGGTTTTTCTGGATCGACATCGCGCTCGCACGGGCGCGCCTTGACCTTGGCTCGGGAGAGATGCTCGATCGACTGCCGGCGATAGGTCGCTACGATCTCTCTGTTGCCGAGAGCTCCGAAGATCAGTCAGCCTATCATCGGCTGCGGCGGACGGTGCTCTTTGAAGCCAGAGGCCGCTTCGATTATATCCAAGATGGGCCTGAGGAGATCAAAGAACAAAATCTGTCTTTGCTTTTCAAATTTGACGGGCAGGCAATCGGGACCGTTCGCCTCGATCAGAACCCAGATAGAACGGCGATCGTGCGTCTTGTAGCGATAGCGCCCGATTTTCAGCGGCAGCGTCACGGAACTGCCATGCTGGAGCGGCTTGAGCGCCTAGCGCTTTCACTCCGCATCAGGGAGCTTCTCGTGCATTCCGCGCCGGATGCGGTGGGGTTCTATCAGAAACTTGGCTTTTCACCTTATGAATTCGAAGCTGGCACTTTCGAAAGTGTGCAACTGCGAAAAATGATAAACTGATGTGCTTCGCGCAAAACACGAAAGCTTCGCAAAAGAGGAAGGGACCATTGAAAACTGCAATCATATTTGACTGTGAATTCCTCTGCATTGAAGGGTCGCAACGCAGGTTCTGGTGTGCTGCTCACGATCCAGATCCAGTCATTGCCCAGATCGGCGCGGTGAAGCTTGGGCTTGAAGGTGACTTTCCGATCCTTGGCACCTACAAGGCCTATGTCCAACCGATCGATCGATTTGGCAACCGATACGCGCTCGACCCCTTTTTCACGAAGCTGACCGGTATCACCGAAGAAGCAATCGGAACCGAAGGCGTGTCGTTGGTGGATGCACTATCCGGCATCTCGACTTTTTCCGGCGGGGCGCGACTTTGGTCCTGGGGCAAGGACGAACTCAATATGGTGGCTATCAGCTGCTATATCGCCGGCGTTGATGGTCCGATCCCGGCCCGGCGTTTCGATAACGCCGTCAAGCTCCTGCTCGCGGCCGGAATGCCGGTCGAGGACTTGGCAAAGACGCCGAGCAACAAGCTCGCCGATTACTACAACGTCGAGCATCCACCCCTGCAGGGCCATGATGCACTCGATGATGCGCTTTCGGTCTCGTACACCCTGCAACACCTCATGAAGGCCGGAAAGCTGCGACCGGAGTTGTTTGAGGTCGTTTAGACAGTCGCTAAAACCCTAATATTTGACCGGAAGGAGAAGCCATCCCCGTGTCTACACCTGAAATCGAGCAGATCGATAGTCAAGTGAAGGGAGCATTTATTCCTGCGCGGCATGGCCGTGAGACGGGCGTCATTGTCTTGAGCGGCTCAAGTAGTCGGGTCGATACTCATCGAGCGGCGCTCTTTGCGAAGGCCGGCGCGAACGCGCTCGCGCTGCGTTGGTTTGGGGCAGTCGGACAGTCACCCGGCAATGGGCTTATTTCTTACCGACCCCTCTTTGAGCAGAGTCTGACCGCCAATCCTGAGGCGGTTCAGCGAGCGCAAATCCCGATAGAGAAAACAGCGGCAGATATTGTCCTCGTTGCAGGTGGGGATGACGCGCTCTGGCCGTCGGACATGTTTGCCCAGCAGCTGTCCCGCCGCCGGAAGGAATATGGCATGCCGGTATCTCTCGTAGTCGACCGGCAGGCGGGGCACAGGATTTTACTGCCAGGTGAGAACACTCCTCGATCGACCCTTCATGCCCATGGTGGAAGCGATGAGGCAGACGCAAGGCTCGGCGAGGCAGCTTGGCGAAAGATCATGACATTGCTTTGATCCCTCGATCGCTCACTGCATCTAAAAAGTAAAAGATGCTCAAGTCGCATAAACGCTGAATTTTGGACGCTGCAAAAGTCAGCTATAGAATTCGAGCAAATGTTGGGGTTTTTGCGGATCTTGATCGCTAGGATGGTGATGGTCGACAGTAAGCTAGAACTGTTGCTGCCGCATGCGCTCCCTCTGGATGGAACCATGTGGGCCGGGCAGATGGAACTCCTATCGGGAGCAACCTAGCCCCAACTCTCTATTCGTTCGGGGACCGTATTGAATCTTGGGCGGAAAAAGCGCTGGCGCTGACGACGGCCGAGCGCCTTATCGTCGTCGGCTGCTCTGTCGGCGGGTCTTGCGCGCTGGAGGTTGCCGCCCTAGCGCCCGATCGTGTCGCCGCCCTCGTTCTAATCGGAACCAAGGCATGGCGGCGATTAGACCCCGTGCATCATGCTTCAGCGCTTCAGACGCTGCGGGAAAAAGGACTTGAGGCCGCGTGGTGCGAGTTTTGGAAGCCTCTATTCGCGAACGAGGCTTTGCCTGGAACAATCGAGATGGCGAGGCGCATTACGATGCGCCAGCCTTTGGAAGACGTGGCGCAGGGAGTCACGATTTTTCATACACGCCCAAGCCGAGATGACATTCTTTCGAGTTTCCCGGGACCAGTGGTTGTTGTCACCGGATCGGAGGATGTTGCTCCGGGGCTCGAGACCAGCAGAAAACAGGCAAAGATGGCTCAACACGGCCGTCTGCATGTTATCCCGGAATGCGGTCACTACGTGCCGATGGAACAGCCTGAGGCGATCAATTCGATTATTCGCCAAGTTTTGGAGACCGCTTGACGAATCAAGGTCCGCTGGACATCTTCGTTTCGGCGTGGCCTTCGCCCAACCTCCCAGACCTTCCCCAGCATGGTCTTGAACGGAGGCAAAGGGACTCCTGTCTCGGGCCGCTTGACTTGGTCCAATCGTGCCGGATGGGTTGCTGGGGAACTGCGTCCGGGACGTGAAAGGCCAGATCATGACCCAAAACGGAAATCTTAAACGCCGTGTGCGTGCCCGTGCTGCCAAAACCGGCGAATCTTACACCGCAGCTCTTCAACATATCCGTCAACCTCCGGACGAGCCTGCGATCCGCTCAATACGGATGGCTGTAGCCCAAACATCCCTGTTCAATGATCCTCGTGACGTTTCGGCGCTTCATGCCAGTGGAACGGAGATGCGTCGCCTCATGCGTGACGCCCATCAGGCCGGGGCTCGCCTCTTACATTTCCCGGAAGGGACAACCTGCTGGCCACATAAACGGATCATATCCGAAACCGGACCTAGAGAAATCGGGCCTTCCGATTGGACGCGCTTCGAATGGGGCGCTTTGCGCGAAGAACTGGAAGCGACCAGAAGACTTGCAAGCGAGCTTAAACTTTGGACGGTATTCGGTTCCGTTCATCAGCTCACCTCGCCGCACCGGCCACACAACAGCCTCTACGTTGTCACCGATCGCGGTGAGTTGTTGACTCGTTACGATGAGCGCCTGCTATCGAACACGAAAACCTCGTTCATGTACTCGCCGGGGAAAAACCCCGTGACTTTCGAGGTGGATGGACTGCGCTTCGGCTGCGCGCTGGGCATGGAGGTGCACTATCCGGAGATATTCGTCGAATACGAGAACCTTGACGTCGATTGTGTCTTGTTTTCGACTGCAGGAGAGACTCCTTCTAATGCTCCGACATTTGCAGCAGAGGCACTGGGGCATGCCGCGAGCAATGCCTACTGGGTCAGCTTTTCCACCCTCGCACCCCAGAGCACAGCCGCTCCCTCGGGCATCGCTTCGGCGGATGGTCAGTGGGCAGTGCAGTGCCCCATGAACGGGTTACCCGCTATCGCTGTAGCGGATATCAAAACCAACCCGGAGAGTCTTGCGCGGACGTGGCGGAGAAAGGCTCGCGGCGATCTCTACACTCCTCACCACATAGAGGGTGATCCAAGAAGTGATGGCCGAAACGTATTTTAGTTGATCATCAGCTATCGGGGCCGGCCTTCGGCCCCGACAACATGTTCATGTCGCGTATCCTGAGTTTAATACGGCGTCTCGCCCATTGTCGATCGTGGCGATTATAGCTATATTCCTTAGAGGCACATAAAACAAAGGAGGTTGCATATGTCACTGCGGGACGCCTGATCCAGCACTACCGAGACTTCTGCCTTTTAAAAGGCATCGACTTCACATGTTTTCAATCCGTAAGGCCGCATGATGACACCACGCTCTTCTGCAGCGCTGGTATGCAGCAATACAAACCCCTCTTCTCCGATCCCTACCATGTGGGAACAGTCGCAAACAGCCAGGCCTGTCTCCGCCTGGGCGATCTCGATGAAATCGGAGACGGCACCCACTTCTTGCATTTCACTATGCTTGGGCTTTTCTCGTTTCGCGAGATGAGCGTCGGCGAAGCGATAGACTTCTGGCTGGAATTTCTGGAAACGCTGGGGCTGAAGCCGGACTATGTCACCATCCATCCCGATCGCCTGGCCGAATGGACGCCGCTTTACCGCGATCGCCTCCGGATTGTCCCGGAGCCAGAATGCACCTGGAGCGACGGCAGCACTACCGGATACTGCACCGAGTTCCATAAGGATGGCGTCGAGATCGGCAATATCGTTAATCCGCTTGGCACTTGTATTGACGTCGGTTTCGGCGCCGATCGGCTTGCCATGCTCGCTTATGGCATGCCGCCGGAAAGCGAGATAGAAATCCTGCGTGATGCGATCCTCACCATCATCGAGAGCGGCTACCGACCGGGTAATAAGGAGCAGGGCTATGTTCTTCGCAAGCTGCTCCGCCGCCTGCACCGGATTGGCGGGACGCTCGACCATCGCTTCTTCTTGGAAGAGGTCGATCGGCAGGAACGGTTGCTCGCCAAGTATCTACGGCTGCGCGATAAATATCCTCAGATGAGCCCGGAATGGTGGTTCGACACCCACGGCGTCGAGCTTTCCGAGATGCCAGCGTTAGATGAGTAACATCGTCGATATCGGAACATAACTGCCGCGCCCCCACCTAAGGAGAGGCACCGCAAAATTCGCGCGTATGCTTTGTCCTTGATAGGAGAATGTTTTGATCATCGTCTTGAACGGTTACCCTGGGGTGGGCAAGCTCACAATCGGCCAGGAACTTGCCCCCAGAGTCTCTGGTCGCTTGCTGGATATTCACAGCGTTTATAATGTCGCGTTTGCTCTGACGGAGTTTAAATCCCCGGCATTCATCGAAGCTGTCGAGAAGATCGAAGCGATTGCGCATGACTTGATCCGTAAGCTTCCTTTGGAAATCCCCGTCGTCCTAACAACCGTGCTTGCGGGAAGCAGCGACTGGGGAGACGCGGAATGGGAACGCATTGTGAATCTCGGCCGGGACCGAGCGCCGCTGTTGGTGGTGCATCTTCATTGCGACCTTGATGAAAACATTCGACGCATCGAGGTGGCCGGGCGCGCTGCCAAACGCACGCCTCGCGATGCTGAGATGGCGAGAAGGAACCATGAACATGGCAAAGTCCTTGCCGGTATCAACGAGTCCGACTTACTCCAGCTTGATGTTACGAACTTGTCCCCTATGGATGCGGCGGCCAAAATCGACGAATGGGTCCAAAGCTTGGGGATTAAAAAGCGAAGGCCCGCACTTGGCGTTGATCCGATCCTCCGCCCCTGAAAAGTAAAGGGAATTTCTGTCGCGAAACTCACTCGCAAAAGTCAAAGTTTCGCGACAGACATTTGCGACGAAATCACGCCGCGAGTGACATGCCCTCGGCTTTACGTTCCACGAGCGCCCAAATGTGGTTGAACGGATCGAGGATCGTGGCCACGCCGCGACCCATCATGTCAGTCTGGATTTCGTCGCGGATCACAGCTCCGGCCGCAAGGGCGTGCTGCATCACACCTTCAATGTCGCCAACTTTGAGCTGGAAAATCGTGCTGACCGCCCCCGGTTTCTTTCGGAAAGAATGGGCCGCCGTAGGATGGGGACTTTTCGCGATTGGGGTTGGAGCCGGCGACCCATACCGGCAGATTTCCGAACCGCATTTCGCCAGCCGCCAGAGCGCCATCAATGTCATTGGTGTTCTCTTCCTGCGCGCCAAAGGCGGCGGCATAGAAATCAGCGGGCTATGTTGCAAAAATCCCGTTGATGTCAGAAAGAACGCCGAGGATTTTCAGCGAGATTTTTGATGAGCGATTTCAAGTGGCGTCAATTTCAGGGTGAAGTGATTTTGTGGGCGGTGCGATGGTATTGCCGCTACGGGGTCAGCTACCGCGATCTTGAGCAGGTGATGGGCGAACGGGGTGTGCCCGTCGATCATTCCACGATTTATCGTTGGGTTCAAAGATATGCGCCGGAGATTGAAAAGCGGTTTCGATGGCACTGGCGCCGGCCGCATTCAACGAGTTGGCGCGTTGATGAAACCTATGTGAGAGTTCGCGGACAATGGACGTATCTTTACCGGGCCGTCGTCAAATTCGGCAACACGATCGATTTCTATCTGTCACCGACCCGCAATGCCAAAGCGGCCAAGCGCTTTCTCAGCAAGGCCTTGAATGGCCTGAAGGACTGGGAAAAGCCAACTGTCATCAACACCGACAGGGCTCCGACTTATGGCATTGCCATTGCGCAATTGAAGGCCGAAGGCAAATGTCCCGGAGACCTTGTGCACCGGCAGGTCAATATCTAAACAACGTCATTGAGGCCGATCACGGCAAGCTGAAGCAACGGATCAAACCGGTGAGAGGGTTCAAGACGCTGAAAACGGCCTATGCGACGATCAAAGGTTTCGAGGTCATGCGCGCTTTGCGCAAAGGACAGGCTGCGATTTTCAACCTGACGGGCGACGTCCTTGGAGAAGCACGCATTGTTGAACGTGCTTTCGGCATCGGACCAAGCGCGCTGACGGAAGCGGTAGCACTGCTCGCTCATAATCGAAAACCGCCAGGCTGCCAGGTAATCGACATCCCAACCAACGGCCACTATAACCAAAATGGAAATTTGCAACAGAGCCCAAAAACTGCTGCTCGACCGCGGCAAGCGGTCAACGACATAGACGACGAAGAGCGTTTGTTTGAAATCAAAATGTTGAAGGGACTCCCATGGCTTTTTGGATAGCAAATGCGGCTGGGCTGGTGATCGCCTATCTTTTAGGCTCTATTCCAACGGGATATCTGGCGGGGAAGCTGCTCAAGGGTATCGATATTCGGGAGCACGGCTCCAAATCCACCGGTGCAACGAATGTATTGCGGACACTTGGCAAGCTCCCTGCTGCGGTGGTCCTCGCAACAGATTTGCTGAAAGGTGCCGTAGCTGTCGCCGTTGCTCGCTGGTTGTCGAGCGCGCCGCCGCCAGCTCTGGAACTGCAAGCCTGGGAGCCTTGGGCTGTTTGTCTGGCCGGACTTACTGCATTGTTGGGGCATAGTCGTTCAATTTGGCTGAATTTTACAGGGGGGAAATCCGCCGCAACCGGGCTGGGGGTGTTATTGGCTATGTCCTGGCAAGTAGGTGTAGGTACGGCGGTAGTGTTTGGTGCCACGCTGGCTATCGATAGAATCGTTTCCCTCAGTTCGATGCTTGCAGCGTTGGCGGCAATAGCTCTCGTTTTCGGGATCGAGCAACCGCTACCCTATCGATTGCTGGTGATCGCCGGCGCTATTTACGTGATTGCTCGCCATCGTGCCAACATTCAACGGCTATTGTCTGGGACAGAGCCGCGTCTGGGGGCAAAGTAGTCCAAAATGACGATGTTGCGCTTATACACTCGATATCAAAACTCCGCCGGTCAACGTGTTCGGATCGTGCTCAACCTCAAGGGCCTACAGTATGAATACGTGGCGATACCTTCCCTGTCCTCGCCAGACTATCGCAAAATCAATCCGCAAGGGCTGATGCCTGCTCTGGAAATTGATGGATGCGTAGTCACGCAGTCGATGGCGATCATGGAGTTGCTCGAAGAACTCTTCCCAGAACCCAGTATTTTGCCTACCGATCCGGTACTTAAGGCTAACGTGAGAGCGTTTGCCAACGTCATCACATCTGATCTGCATCCAATCAATAACAACCGCATACGGCGATATTTAGGAGACGTTCTCAAAGCTGACGAGACAGAAATTCGAATGTGGTATCGCCATTGGCTTAGCGAAGCCCTGACGAGTTTGGAACTCCAACTCTCGCGACAGCCGACACGATTCCAATTCTGTTTTGCAGATCGTCCGGGGTTGGCCGAGGCATGCCTCGTCCCTCAGATGGACAATGCACGCAGGTTCGAGTGCGACTTATCAGCGTATCCTCGCTTGCTTGCCGTCGATAGTGAATGCCGAAAACTCAATGAGTTCATTCGGGCGGCACCACAGGTGCAATCAGATTATCCGTCACTATGATACAAAAACGGTCTTTCGGAAGGCCAAGCCCTCTACCGTATATCTGTGCCCCTTTAATTCTTCAGGGGCCGACTCAGGCTTCATGCGGTCGATTGCGAAGCTGATGTGCAGATTCCGATGAAGCCGCCCCTTCATTCCGAGATGATTGCGCCCCCGGATTCCGAGAATTAGCCGCCCCCTTGAGGCCGGGTCCTGCTCGTCTTGATTGTTGTCAGTCGTTGATCGTCAGGAGTCAAGATTTTCGAGTTTGATTTCGCCGCAAGCTTTCCCCTGACAGATCGATACGGTGTGCGTTGTGAACAAGGCGATCGAGGACGGCATCAGCGTAGGTTGGATTGCCGATGACCATGCCAGGTCGATACGGGAAGTTGACTTGTGATGATGGTGGAGCGCCGTGCGACTGGATCGATGCTCACGACAATCTCGCAATCTGCGGACCGTCCCGCCTCCGAAGTACGCTGTTCCCGGCGGCAATTGCCAGCGGAACCAGCATATCGAGCATATCGCAAAACACGGCCGGATGGCCTGGCAGGCCGAGACCGGCTGCACGCCAAGAACATCGAAAACCAGACCACCGAAACGCACATCGCCGCTAGCGCGCTGAACCGCATATCCGCCTTCGGACGCGCAAACTACGAGCGTGTCAGCTGATCATCTGCTGAAAAGCTTAATGCTGATTACGACCCGATCCGTGCAACACGGCCGTCAAACAGCATGTCCATCCGGCAATGATCGCGCATTGCCAGGACGGATCGATTAAGCGCCGGCAAACCGGCGTTTGAAGAGGTTACGAATGGCCGAGGCGTTTGCGAAGATCAGCGTTCTCGGTGCGCAGCTTTTCCGCTAACTGCTTTCTCAGCTCCTGGTTTTCTTCTTCAAGCTGAAGCAGATCGGCCAGCTCGTGTGCTGCAAGAGTACTCCCGGCCGCAGGTACCTCCTTAGGCACGCGCGTCTTACGCGGTTGCTTTGTCGCAACCTTTGCCTCTGCCACTGTAACAGGCTTTGCTACGCGTGGTTTCCTTGCAGGTTTTGCGGGTGTGGTCTTCTCATCGCCCGCGGCCATTTTCGGAGCAACAGTTTTGGCCTGACGTCCGCGGCGCTTTCTAGGTTCGGCTATCGGTGTCGCGGTCTCGATGCTTGTGTTGTCGGCACTTGGCATTGGGGCGGTTTCTTCGGCCATACGTTCCTCCTGTGGTGGCAGCACAGTTTTTGGCTGCTCGATGGTTTTAGTCAACATCTGCTCGCGTATTCGCAGGCTAGACGGAGCACTATTCGCGCTTTTCGCCGTCGCTTGAAGAACCTGACCCGATGCATCTGTTTCGACCTCGAGCGAAATGGCCTTGAGGTCAACGTTTCCCCAGATGGAGGTTGGCTTCGGGGCCTGTCGCCGGCTGCCTGATTTGAACTCGACCACGAAGTTCCTCTGTGGCTTTTTCATAAAGTTTAGTCCTTCGCGTTTGTCCGCCGAGTGGGCATGGCCTTTATTATCTGTAGGGGATGCCTGGCAACAAGATGAGAGTTTGGCCACCTTTACCGAAGTGTTGACCCTAAGTCATCACTGTGCCGGATATCCCTGCGGCGAGACAATCTGAAAATCCGCGCAAGGAAGAGTATGTTATCACGCGTCCAGGGTGGCTGGGACGGTCTCTCGTGGCAACTAGACCTCAAGATAGTGCGGTCTGCACTTCATGCAGTCACTGTTCTTACAGCGGGAAAAGACCGGCCGCCGCTCTCTCCCCCACAATCACATAATCGGGTTTCCCCGTCCTTCCGACTGAGCCGATGGCACATTCGTGCAGGATCAGACCTGGATCCGCGCGCGGACCAGGGCAGTCCGTTCCGGCGGGTGATCCCCCTCCCGATTTTCCGTTTGTCCCCCTCTCTCCCGACCGGATCGCCGGTTGCTCGGGAACAGGAGCGGGGCTCCTGCCCGATTGGCAGAGCTAGGCCGCTTCGCGAAAAACGGAGAAGCGACATGTCGAAGAGTTCAACGAAGACTACAGCACCACGTAGCGATGTGTATGAGCGCGTTACGGCTGCCATCGTGGCGAAGCTGGAACAAGGAACGCGGCCTTGGATGCAGCCGTGGGGCGCGGGTCAATCACCCATCCGGCCGCTTCGTTACAGTGGCGTTGCCTATCGCGGAATCAATACGGTGCTTTTGTGGATGACGGCGGCGGAGCGCGGCCTTCAGTCGGTATACTGGATGACATACAGTCAGGCTCAAGAGCTTGGTGCACAGGTCAGGAAGGGTGAGAAATCCAGCCTTGTCGTCTATTCGGGCGCAATTGAAAAGAAGGAGGACCACGAAGAGGGTAGGGAAAAGGAACGGCGTATTCCGTTTCTAAAGGGATATAGCGTTTTTTGTGCTGACCAAATCGAAGGCTTGCCAGAGCACTTCTATGCAAAGCCCGGACCCGACGCCTCCGACAAGAAAGATCGTCTTAAGAAAGCAGACGCCTTCTTTTCTAACCTGGGAGCGGATATCCGCGAAGGTGGTAACAATGCATTCTATAGCCCCACAGGCGACTTCATCCAGATGCCGCACTTCAATGCTTTCGTATCAGCGGAAGCCCATGCGACCACGCTCGCTCACGAAGCAATCCATTGGACCAAGGCAAAGTCTCGACTTGACCGGGATTTCGGCCGCAAGTCATGGGGCGATGAAGGTTATGCACGCGAGGAGTTGGTCGCCGAACTTGGAAGCGGTTTCTTTGCGGCAGACCTCGGCCTCTCCATTGAACCACGCGACGATCACGCCGCTTACATCAAGTCATGGTTGTCGGTTCTGAAGAATGACAAGCGCGCAATTTTTCAGGCGGCATCGTTTGCGGAAAAGGCCGTCACCTATCTCCACGATCTCCAGCCAAAACGAGACGAGCGAGCAGGGCAAGCTGAGTGACGCCTGTTCTATGGCTATTGGACCGGCCATCAGTGGCCGGTCCAATAGGTTTCCTGGGCACGAGACGGGGAATTTTCATGCCGACGCCGATCGAGAAGGCCCGGTGTCGAGTGGCGGGTTGGTCTTTTACGGCCGACGAACGACCGTCCCTCAGAATCTGGCGCGTAGCGCCTTCCGGTTATCAACCCCAAAGGGGCAAAGGCAGAATTCAGAAGAAATCTGTCGAAGCAGGCGGAGCCAGAACGCGCCCACACAGCGCTGTAGTGGCGGCGGAGCCTGTTGATAACCGGCGCGGCCGGACGGCCGCGTTCTTTTTACGAGCCAGCGAGCAACCGCCCTCCCGCGCCAATTGCAAAAAGCCGAGCAGCTCTGTTGGAAACCGGCGGCTGCCGCTTACTTGTTCAGAGCATCCTTGAGCGCTTTTGCGGGCGTGAAAGCTAGTTTCTTGGAAGCGGCGATTTTCATCGCTTCGCCGGTCGCGGGATTTCGGCCCTCACGCTCCGGCGAGGCTTTGACTTTGAACTTTCCAAATCCAGGAATGGATGTTTCAGCGTCGGAGGCTGCCGCGTCGGCTATCGCCTTGAACACGGCCTCGACGATGCCTTTTGCCTCGGCTTTTGTCAGGCCGTTGCCGGCTGCGATCTTGTCTGCAATCTCGTTGGTGGTGGTCATGCCATTTCCTTGTGTGTTCCAAATAGGGAATTGGTGGCAGACGAGTCAGGAGATGTCATCGACGCAATGCGGCAGAGCGCCTTCAAAATGGTGATTTCCACATGTTGTGAAAGAAAATCTCACAGCGGGGCACAGTTGGTGACGATAGAAGGAGCGGAACTATCAGATTCGCGGGCGGCGGCTGACGTTGTTCGATAGCCTCGGGCGCGCTTCTGTCGAGTCAGGTCCAGGAAGAGGGCAACGGCATCCTGTTCCCGCTCGAAGTGATGGATCAACGTCTGCCCTTTTGCGCCGATCCTGCCCCACCGTCGCGTCAGGCAGAGTTCACCAAACAGGTTGGCGTCGATCGACATCGAATAGAAGCGAGCCATATTCTTGGCGCGGTCTTTGCGTTCGACATAGAGCTGGTAAGGCTGTGCGATCATGGCCGAGAATCGCGCGTTCAGAGTCTGCGGTCCAACGACAATTATGAATCGGTTTCGGGCTATCGATTCAATCTGGTGAAGCTTTCCAAGCGTCACGTCTTGGGCGATCCGCCTTTGGCGTACGGCTCTATTCGCCACGGCGAACGAAGCCCGCAAGCGATCTCCGCCCATTCGGGTCACGATCCTCTCGCGGTCGCGGCGGCATTGATCAGTACCCGAGATAGCCGAGGATATCTGCGCCATAATATTCTCCCTCCCCATCGGCATGAGCAATGACCTCGCCAGTGGCTTCATCGACCAATGCCTTGTCATCTTCTCGGACGGCGGCTGTCACGTCGTGGATTCGGCATTCTTCGATTGCGTCTTCAGCCGAAACCTGCGCCTCACAGGCCTCCCAATATCGCATTATGATCCTTCCGCGTTCAGTTTGGCTCGGACGAAGCCGGGGCTTCGGTACGCTCAGCGCGCTGTTGAAACCTGTTTTCGCCGACGCAGGCCTTCATGTCCGGTCGACGGAACCAGATCGCGCGGCCGCATCGCAATGGTGCGTTGCCGGCGGTGAAGACGATCTGCTCGTCCGCACGCATGCGCAGGACTTCGTGCGGCTGGATCAGCTGCCTGGAGGCGAGCTGTTTCGAGCGGGTTCGTGACGACCCGCGCGATTGGAAACTGCGGCTGACCTGATCGATCTCGACTGTCGTGGTGCCGCATCGGCGCGAGATATAGTCGGCCGTTTCAGGATCGTTGATTGCCGCAAACGAGATCCAGCTGGCACTCTCGAACCACTTGCTGGATGCGTCGCGCCCACCATAGGTTTCCCGCAGTTGGCCGATCGACTGATAGATCATGGTCAGCGTAATGCCATATTTCCGGCCGGCGTCGCGCGCCGTCTCCAGCACCCGCATGTAGCCGAGCCTTGCGACCTCATCGAGGAGGAACAAGGCCCTCCCCTTGATCGCGCCGTCGCGGTTGTAGATCGCGTTGAGGAAGGAGCCGATGATGACGCGTGCCAGCCCGGAATGCGTCTCCAGGGTCTTGAGGTCGATGTTGATGAAGACGTCGGTTTCGCCGTCGGCCAGCGCCTCGGTGGAGAAGCTCGAGCCGGACACCAGTGCGCCGTAGTTCGTATAGCTCAGCCAATGTGTTTCCTTGATCGCATTGGCATAGACGCCGGAAAAGGTCTCGGGCGTCATGTTGACGAAGGCGGCGACATTCTCCTTCACGAAGTCGGACGCTGAATTGTCGTAGATCTCCTGCAGGCGCGCGCGGAGCTTTGGCTCCGGCTCTGAAAGATTGGATCGAACCTGACGTAATGTCTGGTGCTTCGCGTCCGTATGTCCGGACAGACAAACGTCGGCAATCATCGCGATCAGAAGCTGAAGACCGGATGCGCGAAAGAAGTCGTCGCGGACGCCAGTCGCGCGGCCGCTGTCGCTCATGATCCATGACGCGACGGCTGCGATATCCTCTTCCTTGGTGCCGCCGTGGCGACCGATCCAGTCGAGCGCGTTGAAGCCCGAGCCGGCGTTCTTCGGATCGAGGACGATCACACGCCGGCCTGCCTTGCGCCGGTGCTCCATCACCATCGGCGCCACCTCATTGGACGGATCGAGCACGACAAGAGAGCCGCCCCACTTGAGCGCCGTCGGGATCGTGACAGACGTGGTCTTGAAACCACCTGAACCGGCGAAAACGATCCCATGCGATGAGCCGAACGAGCCGTCGAAGCAGAGCAGCGGTGCGGAACCGCCCCTGCCCCAGGTCGTCGGCTCGCCTGGCCGAAACGACGTGGCCGCCGGATCGTCGCGATCGACGCGATATCGCTCGCCTATGACGATGCCTCCTGTTTGAGGAAAGAGCTTTTCGGCATCTTGCATCGTCATCCAGTCCGCTTCTCCGTGCAGGGCGCGTTTGCCCTGAATGCGCCTTGGCTCGCTTCGCGAAAACGCCGCATTGCCCATCCTCGCAACACGCAGCGCGAAGAATGTCGCGAGCAGCGCGGTGCTCGCTCCTGCGATGGTCGAAGGATCGGCAAAGGACAGAAGCGTCCTTCCCGTTGGGACTTGACCGGCAAAAGCCAGCAGGCGCGATCCCTCCCTAAGCGCTGCGACGGCGATGACACCGAGACCGCCCGCGGCAACGCTCCAGCCCGCGGTCTTGACATTGATCGATCCCCTCATGCCGAACAGAAACATGAGCCCACATGCCCCGGCGAGCGCATAGGGCAGTGCGAGCCCGATCCGCCCGAGCATCAGCTTCGACTGATCCGTCGTTCCAAATGCCGAGAGCCAGCGTTCGATGCCCGGGACAGCCACGGCGATTGCCAGCATGGCTACGGGTGGGATACCACCGACAAAGATCCTCTTAGGCGTCATCCGCGAATGCCTTTGCGCCGAGTTCACTCAGACGAGTGCGCTCCGCCTCGTCAGCCTTGATCCGCGCGCCGGCATCGATCAGAAGCCCGAGCAGGAGCGCGCGTTTCTCGTAACGCAAGCCTGCCTTGACGATCAGGCCGCCAAGCTCGATCTTTTCCCGCGCGTCCTTCTTGCGGGCTTCGGTCGCCGTCATCTTCTGCATTCGCTCACGCCTCCGCAGATTGGCCCGCAGCCTCGCCAGCGCCGTTCGGCGGCGTGGTCGCAGACTTGCGCCGGTGAGCGGGTTTCGTTTCTCCGCGAAACCGGTTGGCGACCTCTTCGAACGCCGACAGAAGTTCAGCCTCTTCGATCTCGATCTCTCCGAGCCCTGCCCGTATCGCGATACGCCCGATGCGCTCGGCGTCACGTGTTTCCGCCTGCTTGAGCTGCTCTTGCAGGCGAGCAATCTCCTCCCGGATCTTGGCAGTTGGCTTCTTCATGGGCGTCGCTTCCTCGTTGCCAATGGTTCGATGAAGACGAACCCTGCCCCGAATTTTCTCCCGCTGGAAAGGTGCAATGTTGCACCTCGCCAAAGCGTCAGCTTTTGGCGAATGATCCCGCCGTTCCGAAGGAGCGGATCCAAGGGCGCAATTATACGTCGCTGACGCGACGCCCTGCTCAAGGGCCCTGCCAATGGACTGCATTGGGCCAGCCGCTCTCGACGAACGCATTGAAATTGTTCGATCTAGGAGCTCGTTCTCGCCGTGGCCGTCCCGCATTTCTCAGTCAGCATCGTAGCTCGCGGTTCCGGCCGCAGCGCGGTGCTGTCGGCGGCCTACCGGCACTGCGCCAAGATGGAGTTCGAGCGGGAAGCCCGGACGATCGACTACGTCAGTAAGCAAGGGCTGCTGCATGAGGAGTTCGTCATTCCCGAAGACGCACCCGACTGGCTACGGTCGATGATGTCAGATCGTTCGGTCTCGGGTGCGTCGGAAGCCTTCTGGAACGAGGTCGAGGCCTTCGAGAAGCGCGCCGATGCGCAGCTCGCCAAGGACGTGACCATCGCCCTGCCGATCGAGCTTTCGAACGAACAGAACATTGCGTTGGTCCGCGACTTCGTCGAGCGCCACATCACCGCCAAAGGCATGGTCGCCGACTGGGTGTTTCATGATGCGCCGGGCAATCCGCATATTCACCTGATGACAACCTTGCGGCCGCTAACCCAAGACGGGTTCGGCGCTAAGAAGGTCGCGGTTCTGGGGCCAAACGGCAAACCGGTTCGCAACGAAGCTGGCAAGATCGTCTATGAGCTATGGGCGGGAAGCGCCGACGACTTCAACGCGTTTCGCGACGGCTGGTTCGCCTGCCAGAACCGGCACCTGGCGCTCGCCGGCCTCGACATCCGCATCGATGGCCGCTCCTTCGAGAAGCAGGGGATAGAACTGACGCCGACCATTCATCTTGGCGTTGGGACGAAGGCGATCGAGCGGAAGGGCGCCAATACAGCCGGATGGGAGGAGGAGAAGGTCGCGCTCGAGCGGCTGGAGCTGCAGGAGGAGCGCCGCGCCGAGAACGCCCGGCGGATCCAGCGCAATCCGGAGACCGTTCTGGACCTGATGACCCGCGAGAAGAGCGTCTTCGACGAACGCGATATCGCCAAGATCCTCTATCGCTACATCGACGATGCGGCGCTCTTCCAGAACCTGATGGCGCAAATCCTGCAGAGCCGGCAAACGCTCCGGCTCGATCGCGAGCGCATGGATCTCGTCACAGGCGTCAGGGCGCCGCCGAAGTACACAACGCGGGAGCTTATCCGGCTTGAAGCCGAGATGGCCAACCGTGCGGTCTCACTGTCCAAGCGCGCCTCTCACGGTGTCAGCAAAGCAGGTCTGAGCAGCGTATTCACGCGGCATGATCGCCTGTCGGATGAGCAGCGAACCGCTATCGAACATGTCGCAGGTCCGGAGCGGATCGCCGCTGTGATCGGCCGTGCCGGCGCCGGCAAGACGACGATGATGAAGGCGGCACGCGAAGCCTGGGAAGCGGCCGGCTATCGCGTTGTCGGTGGGGCACTTGCCGGCAAAGCGGCCGAGGGTCTCGAGGAGGAAGCCGGTATCGGCTCTCGCACCTTGTCGTCCTGGGAACTTCGCTGGAGCCAGGGCCGCAACCAGCTGGACGACAAGACGATCTTCGTACTCGACGAGGCTGGCATGGTCTCTTCCAGACAGATGGCGCTTTTGGTCGAGACGGTCACAAAGGCTGGGGCAAAACTCGTCCTTGTCGGCGATCCAGAACAGCTGCAGCCGATCGAAGCGGGAGCAGCGTTTCGAGCCATTGCCGATCGTATCGGCTACGCGGAACTGGAGACGATCTATCGCCAGCGCGAACAATGGATGCGCGATGCATCGCTCGACTTGGCCCGCGGAAATATCGGCGCGGCTGTAGAAGCCTATCAAGCGGCCGGCAGGTTTGTAGGCTCGGATCTCAAGGAGGAAGCCGTCAGTGACCTGATCGCCGATTGGAGCCGGGACTACGATCCGGCCAAGTCCTCCCTCATCCTCGCGCACCTGCGCCGAGACGTTCGGATGCTCAACGAGCGTGCCCGCGAGAAACTGATCGAGCGAGGACTTCTCGACGGCGGTCATGCCTTCAAGACGGCCGACGGCGACAGGACGTTTGCAGCCGGCGACCAGATTGTGTTCCTGAAGAACGAAAGCTCGCTCGGGGTCAAGAACGGCATGCTGGCCAAGGTCGTTCAAGTATCGTCTGGTCGGCTTGTGGCTGAGATCGGTGACGGCGAGCATGTACGTCAAGTGAGCGTCGAGCAGCGCTTCTACAACAATGTCGATCATGGCTACGCCATCACAGTGCATCGCAGCCAGGGAGCGACCGTCGATCAGGTCAAGGTCCTCGCTTCCCTCTCCCTCGACCGGCACCTGACCTATGTCGCAATGACCCGCCATCGCGAGGACCTCGCCGTCTATTACGGCGCTCGGTCCTTCGCCAAGGCCGGCGGGCTGATCAAGCTACTCTCCCGCTCCAATGCGAAGGAGACGACACTGGACTATACCGGCGCGCGCTTCTACGCGCAGGCACTTCGCTTTGCGCAAGCCCGTGGTCTGAACCTCGTCAACGTCGCCCGCACCATCGCCCACGATCACCTTCAATGGACCGTTCGACAAGCCGCAAAGCTTGTCGAACTCGGCGCACGTCTTGCCGCGGTCGCAGAGAAGCTCGGCCTCAGCACGGCCAAGCCAACCGCATCCCTATCATCGTCCGCCAAGGAGGTAAAACCCATGGTTTCAGGCACGACCACTTTCCCAAACTCGATTGGCCAAACGGTCGAAGACAAGCTCTCCGCCGACCCTGCGCTGAAAGCCGATTGGCAGGAGATCTCCGCGCGTTTCCACCACGTCTATGCCGACCCGCAGGCGGCCTTCAAAGCGGTCAACGTCGATGCCATGCTGGCGAATGAGGTGTCGGCCGGAACCACGATTGCCCGGATTGCCGAGCAGCCGGACAGCTTTGGCGCGCTGAAGGGGAAGACCGGTCTATTTGCAGGGAGCGTCGAGAAGCAGGCCCGCGATATAGCCCTGGTCAACGCCCCCGCGCTCGCTCGCGACCTTCAGGCCTTCATCTCGAAAAGATCGGAGGTCGCGAGCCGTTTTGAGGACGAGGAATGCGCGATCCGCACCAAGCTCTCGCTCGACATCCCCGCCCTCTCCGCATCCGCAATGCAGGTGCTTGAACGCGTGCGCGATGCCATCGATCGCAACGATATCCCGGCTGGGCTCGAATACGCCTTGGCCGACAGACAAGTGAAGGCCGAGCTCGAAGGTTTCGCTAAGGTCGTGGCTGAGCGCTTCGGGGAACGAACCTTCCTCCCGCTTGCTGCCAAGACCGCGGAAGGGAAGGCATTCGAAGCGATATCTGCCGGTATGAAGCCGACGCAGAAGAATGAGCTGCGATCTGCATGGGACACGATCCGGACCGTCCAGCAGTTGGCCGCTCACGAGCGGACTGCGATGGGGCTGACGCAGGCCGAAGCGATGCGGCAGACCCAGACGAAAGGGATGTCGCTGAAATGATCTCTCCCACGCACAGCGTTCCGCGTTTAGTCCGCCAACGGCAATCGGCCATTCTCCTTCTCGGCGCCTCTGGCTTCGCCGTGCTTGCCACGGCCGTCGCAGGACTTGCCGGCGGGTTGCGGATCAACACCACTCCCAGCGAGCCGCTCGGGATCTGGCGTGTCGTGTCTCTCGATCGTTCCGTTCAGCCAGGCGACATCGTATTCGTCTGCCCACCGCCCACGCCGCAGATCCTTGAGGGCAAAGCCAGAGGCTACCTGCGCTCGGGATCATGCCCGGGCGGCTTTGGACCGCTAATCAAGGCGGTGGCCGCGGTCGGTGGCCAGCGGGTCGATATCGCCGCTGAGGTGGTCGTCGATGGACGCAAAATCGAACACTCGCGCCTCGTCGGTCGAGATGGTCAAGGGCGACCCCTTCGACCCTATCGAGGCGGGACCGTCCCGGCTGACGAGGTCTTTCTCCACTCCCCTTTCGTTGGATCCTGGGACTCCCGATATTTCGGGCCGGTCCCAGTATCCGGCGTCCTCGGCCTCGCGAGGCCGGTGCTGACCTATGCGCCCTGAATGCCTGATTCGGTTCGTCCTCGTTCTAGCATCCGCCGCGTCAGGTTATCTCGGCTGGAGCGGCTATGCCCTGTCTCTGCCTGCGGCGATTGCCTTCCCCGCGCTGTGGTCGCTGGCGCGCAGTCGGGGGACCGCTGGCCTGGTTTCGGCCGCCTATTTTCTGGCGGCGTCGCGAGGATTGCCGCAAGGCGTTGCGGCTTTCTACCAATCCGACATCTGGCCGGGGCTGATATTGTGGCTGGTCGCTTCTAGCGGCTTCGTGCTTGTTCACACTGTGCTCTGGTCGCCTCGTTCCGACCGCTGGAAAGCCCTGCGTTATTTGATCGCGATGATCCTCATGGCTATTCCGCCGTTCGGGATCGTCGGATGGGCACATCCGCTCACAGCGGCCGGCATTCTCTTTCCCGGGTGGGGTTGGATCGGGCTTGCTGCAGTGGCAGCGGGTCTCGCAATCATGACGACGCGATATAGACCGGCTGCAGCCATGACCCTCGTAGGCTTCTGGCTCTGGTCCGCCGCATCATGGACCGCTCCGGACATAGGGCGGGGTTGGCAGGGCGTCGACCTGCAGCTCGGAAATAGTCTGGGGCGCGATAACAGTCTTGCTCGGCATCGTGATCTTGTTGCAACGCTGCGCTTACAGCGTCGACCCGACACCGCCTACATGCTCTTGCCTGAAAGCGCTCTGGGGTTTTGGACGCCGTCGGTCGAACGCCTGTGGCGGCAGCAGCTCGCCGAGGCCGATCTGAGCGTCATCGCCGGTGCGGCGGTCGTCGACCCGGACGGCTATGACAATGTGCTGGTTCGCGTCTCGGCCACCGAAAGTGAGATCCTCTATCGGGAACGCATGCCAGTGCCTGGCTCGATGTGGCAGCCGTGGCTTCCGTTTCTTGGCAGGAGCGGTGGTGCGCGGGCGAGCTTCTTCGCCAATCCCGTCGTTACTGTCGGCGAGCTCCGCGTCGCTCCGCTGATTTGCTACGAGCAACTCATCGTCTGGCCAATCTTGCAGTCCATGTTTCACGATCCAGACCTCGTCGTCGCCGTCGGAAACGACTGGTGGACCAAAGGGACGCCAATCATCGGTATACAGCGCGCCAGCGCCGTGGCTTGGGCACGGCTGTTCAACAAAACTCTCGTGATGTCCTTCAACACCTGATCTGGAGCAAAGACCATGGACGCTGCCCTCATTGCCAAATGCGCCGATCCAAGCCTTACCCCCGCTATCGTCGCGCAGTTCGTTTCGGCCGTCGGTTCCGACGATCCACTCGCCGTCACCGTGAAGGCTGACGGTCGGTTGATTCTCATCCCCAAACCGCGCTCGACCGACGAGGCGATGGGGGTGGTCAGAGACTATGTCGGTCATGCCGTCGTACGGGTCGGCATCACCCAGTTTCCGGCGGGTGTTGGTGTCGTCGACGCATCACAGCTTCAACCAGACATGTTCGACGCGTGCGCGAATTTGCGAACAGGGACGGGCATATTTGCAAAGGTCGCTCGGATCGTCACCAAATGGTATGGCCACCCGACAAATAAGGAGCTTCTTCCGCAGTTGGTCGACGATACGATCTACGCTTGGAAGACGGGCAGTTTCGAGGGCGACAACGTGTTCCGTACCCAAGATCCTGGTGGCCCGATTTTTATTGGTACACGCTCAGAACAGCCTACTGAAGGTGCGGATTCCGTGGCGCCTCCCTCGGAAAGCGAAGATGCCTCACAATCGACCGATCCGGATAAGGCTACGGAAGCAGGAATGAGGATCGATCTTTCGAGGATTGGCGGACAAAAATAACGAGCGCTGCGCACCGGCCAGCCTAGGGAGAAACCGGAGAGGTAAGCGCTGGCGTTTCGCCTCGCGGAAGGAAGAAGCCCTTGATACATGCGTCATTGCGAACGGCGATCTGCGTATGGGTACGCTCGTGGAAGCGAGCGCCATCGTAGATTTCATCACCTTCTGGGAACAGCCCCCGAACCGTGTCGAATGCCGGCAGGGTGGCTTCTTTAGTGATCTCGTGAAGGGAGTTGATAACGGCGCAATCCAGCTTCCGAACCAGTTTGTCCGAGTTTTTGTCACCTTTGGCATCGGAATTCACCGGCATTTTGCCGCCAGTGGCTTCGATCTGGCTTTTCAGCATGCGGTAGCTGGTTTGGATCAAAGGGACGTACTTCCGGGTAATGAGGTCTAGGCAGTTGCCGAGGTCGATAATTGCGCCGAGCACGAAGGGTTCTTTATAAGCGCCGGAGTGAGCTTTCAGCGTCGCCCATTCGAGCGCACGCTCGGGATCGTTTTCCCAAAAGTAAATGCCGGAACCAAGCCAATCATAGGCCTTTTCGCTCGGAAGAAGCGGCGATGCGCCAGTTAACGCAGCCATCCCCACGGCCTTGTCACAGCCGTGGTAGCCGAGAACGTATGCGGGATAATTTGAACTCAAGCGGCAGCCGCTTCCTCAGCCTCGTCGTCGCGCGCATATTCTGGAGCCAGTTTGCCATCAGCAGACACAATGCCAGCGTCCATCAGATGACGGCGTGCATCGTCCGGGGATTTCGCGGCGTCTTCTGCCCGCTTTTCCATGAGCGCGATGAGCGCCTCCAGTTGGATGTCTGTCATCGTCGAGGCCCTCCTGAGCTGGCACTTTATTACATGGATTCCCGCAAAAGGGCAAATTGGCGGGCTAGGCGCCAAGGATGACACTTTAACGCGGACCCTGAGGTCGTTCATTTTTGGCAGAGCGACAAGCAACGAGGAAGCCGGTGCGGCAGCCGAACTTAGGCCGCCATATTCTCACAGCTCTCGGCGCAGCTGCGGCAGGCGTCCACGCCGCTTTCCATGTCTCCAACGCGTTCGCAGCAGCAGCGCAATCGCGGCAGACTCGGAACATTCCCTGCAGGTATGCTTATGCTGCGGTCAACATGAGATGAGCGGAGGTCCTGTACGCGCAAGCCATCACAAGACGGAAGTGGTCGGGCTTGGTATGCTCGCCCCCAATCTCCAGGCATTGGGTCATCGCCATCGAAAGACACTACCGGTAGCATTCCAGGCAGTTATCGATGCAGCGCTTCATCTTTTCCGTCGCGGTGTGAACTGGCAAGGGAAAACAGATGGTGCGATCGATCGATCCAAGACGCGTGACACTCCGCCAATTCCAGTGGCCTTTTAAGGTAGTTGCCGTGTTGGGAACTCGCGTTGCGAAAACCACCGGAGGTCATGTGCGACCACACACAAAGGCCGTACATATGGAAGCAAGCGACCCGATCAAAACCCTTGCAACGCGGAGCCGTCCACATACGGAATTATGCAAAGTGAACACACGGCTGTCGGCTGTTGCTTGCCGCAGATGAGCAATATATCAATGGGTCTCCTTTGAAGAAGGCTGAGCATGCTGGTTGTGAATTCGCCCGCTGCTTGGCTTCCGGTGCTATCTTGCGACTGCAAGCTTTTAACCCTATCACTGCGATCCCAGATTTCCTGTGGGATTGGGTTCAAAATTGAAACGAAACCAAAGAAAGCCCATTCTCTTTATCGATTTCGACGGCACAATCTGCCACGATCGATACTGGCGCAGCCTTCCTCACATCAAGCAGGAAACTTTGCAAACTCATTTGTTTGGGAGGAACCGCCATCTTGATCTCGAGTGGATGCGGGGACTTCATAGTGCTGAGGAAATAAACACTCTGGTCGCTGTGGCACTCGAGATGCCCTATGAACAAGTTTGGGATATTTTCGTGACCGATTGCCAGTCCATGCATGTTTCCGGCATTGTGGAGCAGTTGCCACAAGATTCCGATAAGGGCTGATGCTATCTCCTGAGGGTACCTCAGGAGTGTTGCGTATGGTGGATGTGGTTGACGGATTGAAGGCGAAATTGGCCGAGATCAATTCCAAGATGGAAGAACTGCGGCGCGAGATCGTCGTTCTCGATGATCAGAGGGTGGCGTTCGAGACGGTGATCAAGGTCTACCAACCTGGCTTCGAACTAGCTGCGTCGCCCTCGAAGACCCGCCGCGCTTCCTCACGCGAAACGGCAAGCGGTCGAGTCACGGAACTTCTCAAGGGCAGAAACAACCGTCACATCGTGCTCGACATCCTGCGCCGCTCCGAGCGCCCGACGACGACAGCGGAGATTGCCGAGAAGTTCGCAAGCGAGGCGGACCTTGGAAGCGAAGCTGCACGGCTGGAGTCCGCCCTCACCAGCAGGTTCTCTGCAACGCTGAACGGCCTGGTAAGACAGGGTCTGGTTCGACAGGCTGGCACCACAGACGGCCGTCGCCACCTCTGGGAGGTCAGCCGCTAGTCCGGCGGCTCGCCCTGCAGCCAGACCTGGTCAACGATGTTTTGTGCGGCACACTGCCAGTAGCCGCAGAGGTTTCTCGAGGTCGGCCTGGAGGTGATGGTTCGCAGGAGATCGGCGAACTGCCAGCGCAGTTGTTGGTTTCCACGCAGAACTGAGCCGGTTGGGCGCATAATTTCCATTGAGAATTGAGCCATGTGAACCTTCCCCCCAACGCGGTGAGCGACGGGGG
>NZ_LMCW01000031.1 GCF_001424945.1 Rhizobium sp. Root1203 | reverse complement strand
TGCGAGCGTCAATCAAACAGATAAACTCACCCAGCCAGCGACACACAGGATTCTCATCCAGATTGTCGCGCGCCTCTCATCCAGATCGCCGCGCTATAGAGGAGGTCACTGGACAGTAAGGGCAAAGGATCGACCAGATCCGGGTTAGAGAACGCAGTATTTTTGCAGGAGCCAATGAGCTCGATCTGTTGATATGCCTCTAATCCGCGCATCGCCATACCGGCCCGCGGTCCTATCAGCGCCGCATCGAGAGGCCTGATACATGACCGCACCCGATCACACACCCGAGCCGTTCAAAAAACTACTTGCACCAACGGGGGCATCCATACATGCAAAAATCCCGTTGATGTCCGAAAGAGCGCCGAAGACTTTCAGCGAGACTTTGATGAGCGATTTCAACTGGCGCCATTTTCAGGGTGAAGTGATTTTGTGGGCGGTGCGATGGTATTGCCGCTATGGACCGTGCCGCCGAAGCGCCAAATGGGGACATCATCCGAAGACAACTCGAATGCGAAACTCCAGCTTTCTGGCTAATGTTGAATGCAGAGGAGGGGCGCCTTCGGCTAGCCAACGCTTTCACTTAGGATCAGTTTGTTGGCGAAAGCCGCGTTAAACCTAAAGCCGCCGGGAGATCTCGAGCTCGGCCTCGTCGTAAGCGCGCCGGCTTTCCTCAACACGGGACAAGTTGTCGCGAAGCCAGAAATTGATATCTTGAAGGGCACGCAAGATGCCGGCTCCCATCTCCGTCAACTCGTATTCTACTCGTGGTGGAACTTCGGGAAAGTAATGTCGCATCACCAAGCCGTCACGCTCCAGGTTGCGCACCGTCAGCGTCGGCATCCGCTGGGTGATCCCGTCGATCTCCTTCCAAAGCGCGGAAGATCGGAGCCGACGCCCACTAGCAACGGATAGGCGCCAAATGACCTGGACCGTCCATTTGTCGCCGAGACGCGTGCATATACCATTCGAAGGAATCGGTCTGAACTCGTGATCATCGTGTGCCCGCTCATCAGACCTGACGTGAATAGATTTTTTCAAGGGTATCATCCTTGCGCTCGAGGCTGAAAAATGTGCTGTCTTCCGTCAGCCCTCCATTCGTATGGATTGCCTTCGTTCAACACGAGGGTCTTCATATAACGAACGATAGACTTCCGATCTTGGTATCTGGTGCGACAGGCCAGCAGGGCGGATCGGTAGCCACTGCATTATTGAAGGCGGGTTGGACGGTACGCGCACTGGTACGCGATCCTTCTTCACCCAAATCAATCAAGCTCCGCAACAGCGGCGTCGAACTCGTGGAGGGGTCGTTCGCTGACATCGACGCCGTACGTGTCGCGATGAAAGACACACACGGCGTTTTTAGCGTTTTGCCAACTGCACGACGAGGAAGTCAATTTTGGGACTGCTATCGCGAATCTGGCTGCCGAGAGTGGCGTCGCACATCTCGTTTATTCCTCGGGGGCTAGTGTAGGAGAGAAGCCGACCGGTGTACCGCGTTTCGACGCCAAGCCTCGTATCGAGGCACACATCCGCGCGCTGCCAGTAACTGCGACCGTTGTCAGGCCCGTGATCTTTATGGAGATGCTTGCGAGGCCCGGTTTCGAACTGAACGAGGGTCGTTATGTATTCTTTCCAAGACCGGATCAGTCAATGCAACTCGTCGCGGTGGACGATATTGGGAAATTCGCAGCGGTGATCTTCGCGGACAAAATGCGGTTCGGTGGGAGGACCGTAAGACTGGCCAGCGATACCATCACCGGCCGCGAGCTGGAAGAAATTTTTACAGAAGCCACCCGCCGCCCGATCACATATTCCGGCTTTGCCGGGGTCTTCCTCAATTTGTATGGAGATCGGTCAATTTGATTGGCATCATCCGCGCTCTGAGAAGCTCTGATCCCGCCCTGCCGTACATTGCGCGCTTGATGGTCTTCAGTCGGTTTATCTGGCCTTCTGCCTGACCGTTGCTCCAAGGCATGTCGATGGCGTTACAGACTGCGTCGATGTCACGGCGAAGTACACGGGCAAAACGGGCTAAGAAGGCAAACCCAGAATGAATGGCATCCTCGATCCATTGGTCAAGTTTCGCCGACGTTCGGCCACGAAATATGCCGCGAAATCGCATGGCGAAGCTGCGCAATACAGCAAACGTCCGTGATCCCTGTTTGAGGGCATCGACTTTCCGCGCCTGATTGATTGTCAGTGCGCCGCGCGGCTTGATGCARAGAGTAGCGGCGACAATGGGTGATATCAAATGACTGATTGATTGTCAGTGCGCCGCGCGGCTTGATGCAAAGAGTAGCGGCGACAATGGGTGATATCAAATGACCGGTTTGCGGATCACGGACAGGCAAATTGCCAGGTACTCTGTCCGAGAGCCCAGTTCGAGCCGACGCCGCATCATCCTTATCCTCATC
Organism: Rhizobium sp. Root1203; assembly: GCF_001424945.1. Taxonomy (GTDB): domain Bacteria; phylum Pseudomonadota; class Alphaproteobacteria; order Rhizobiales; family Rhizobiaceae; genus Rhizobium. The sequence goes on along the minus strand of NZ_LMCW01000031.1, from coordinate 49,772 downwards.
CGTTTCCGACCTCTCGGCACGGTGCCATGTTGCCAGGAGACGTTCAAGATTAGAAAAGCTGCCGGTGTATCCTCGGTGCTTGAGGTCATGGAACAAATGTCGACCACGGCGGTTGCCATCCTTCCAACACTGGGTGAGGAACGCTTCGAAGTATAGAGGAGATGTCGGCTGTAGCGTGCCCCTGCGTCGATCGGGTGGNCGACCACGGCGGTTGCCATCCTTCCAACACTGGGTGAGGAACGCTTCGAAGTATAGAGGAGATGTCGGCTGTAGCGTGCCCCTGCGTCGATCGGGTGGGATTTCGAACGTCAGCCATTTCGTGATGCTTCGTCGGCCATATCCTGTGCCACGTGCAATGTCCGAGCAGGTCAGGCCTTCTTTGCTCAAGGCGTGTACTGTTTCGAACACATCCTTCCGAGACTGTCGATGCGCCCGACGAAGCTGATTGCGCCAAGGAGTCTCAGGCGTCCCCTAATGCAAAGCCCGATCGTCGGGACTATGCGGTCTGCCGCTTCTGGGNGTCAGGCCTTCTTTGCTCAAGGCGTGTACTGTTTCGAACACATCCTTCCGAGACTGTCGATGCGCCCGACGAAGCTGATTGCGCCAAGGAGTCTCAGGCGTCCCCTAATGCAAAGCCCGATCGTCGGGATCGTTCTCCATGTCCTCGTCTGGTAGCAGTGCCCGGCCTGTAGCTCGGCCGGAGAGGCTCATCTGTTCCTCGATAGCAAGACGAAGATTGCGGATGAGATGAGAGCGGTCTGCCACCTGAGTCGCTTGTGGGGCACCTTCACGAGCGGCCTGCGCGTAGAGCCCGATCGATCTCTGCTGACGACCTCAATAGACGGGTGCCGCTTCAACCATCGTGCAACGCTTACCACGCTCCGGCCTTCAACAATGTCCAGGACTGTTCGGGCTGAATTTCCGGCCCTATCGGCCATGGTTTCATAGGAAACCAAGATGCCGCGTTCCAGCAGCATCTCCTCGACCAATCGCATGCTAAGCCGAAACCGGAAATGCAGCCAGACTGCCAGCGATAACCTGTGGCGGAAAGCGAGGTGCTTACAATTCACAGTCAACGGGACGGCACACGCGGTGATCGCTCTTGCGTGGCGAGCGCGAGACATAAGGGATCGAACCAGCAATCTGAGGGGTTTGTCCCACTCGCAATTCTCTCCATCCGTCCGGCTTCAATTATGTCTTGATAAAATCAAGTGGAAAGCCGTTGAATGGCTTAATCTCCTTTAGCACAAAGGTCGTCTGCATTTCTTTAATCCGCGGCAACCGTCGGATGACAGTCATTGCGAAATCTGCATATGTATCCAAGTCGCGTGCGACAACGTGCAGCATAAAGTCCGCATCTCCAGCTATCGAATAGCACGCCACGACCTCCGCGAGCTTCGTGATGCCGTGGGAGAATTCGTCGGCCTCTGCCTCGCTGTGACTGTCGATTTTGATCCGCACGAAGGCTAAAACACCAAGACCGATTTCACGTCGGTCTAGTGTGGCCTTGTAGCCCTTGATGACACCGCGATCCTCTAACTGTCGGACACGGCGCCAGCATGGTGAGGCGGAAAGGCCAACTTCAGCAGCTAATGATTGGTTGGTTAAGCGACCATCCTCTTGCAATGCGCGGAGGATTCGCTTGTCAATCGCTTCAAGTTCCAAGATGGTGCAACCTTCCTATAAACACAAAATAGGAGGCAGACCATACCAAAAAAAGGTTACCGTGAGGTGAAATAGACAGGATTGACCGGCCAAGATCGACTAATCTCTTCGCTGTCGTCGTTCCAGCTTCAGGTGGAAATGTGAAAGAAAAAGTTCATAAAAGCTGGCTCGGGAAAKCTTAGATGCCGGGAACAGGAGATACCATGACGAGACGACCGCGCCGGAACCACAGCCCGGCTTTCAAGGCAAAGGTGGCGCTCGCCGCCATCCGAGGTGAGCAGACGCTGGTGGAATTGTCCCAGCAGTTCGATGTGCATGCCAACCAGATCAAACAGTGGAAAGACCAGCTCCTTGAGGGGGCGACGGGTGTGTTCGGCGATGAAACGAAGGCGGAGCCAACGGGTCCGACCGTCGATGTCAAAACGCTGCACGCCAAGATCGGCGAACTGACACTGGAGAACGATTTTTTATCCGGTGCGCTCGGCAAGGCGGGATTGCTGGGCGGAAAGAAATGATCGACCGCGAGCACAAATTGTCGGTCGCACGCCAGGCGAAGCTTCTCGGCTTCAGCCGTGGAAGCGTCTATTATCTACCGCGTCCAGTGTCCGACGGCGATCTGGCCTTGATGCGGCGGATCGACGAGCTGCATCTGGATTACCCATTTGCCGGAAGTCGTATGTTGCAGGGGCTTTTGAGAGGAGAAGGGCTGGAAACCGGGCGGCTTCATGTCGCCACGCTGATGAAGAAGATGGGCATCGAAGCGATTTACCGTCGGCCGAACACCTCCAAACCAGCGCCTGGGCACAAGATTTATCCCTACCTCCTGCGAAAGCTGGCGGTCACCCGACCCAACCAGGTGTGGGCAATGGACCTGACATATATTCCGATGGCACGCGGCTTTGTTCTGTCGTGGCGGCTGTCGATCACGATGGAAGCAGCCTTCTGCATCGAAGCAGTCGAGGAAGCGCTGGCCCGTTACGGCAAACCCGACATATTCAATACTGACCAGGGATCGCAGTTCACCTCGATGGACTTCACGGCAGTGTTGAAGAAAGCCGAAATCGCCATCTCGATGGATGGCAAGGGCGCTTGGCGGGACAATGTCTTCGTGGAACGCCTTTGGCGTTCGATCAAATACGAGGAGGTCTACCTCCACGCCTACAAGACCGTGTCCGAAGCCCGCGTCGGCATTGGCCGATATCTGACCTTTTACAATAGCCGACGCCCACATTCATCCCTTGACCGGCAGACGCCGGATCAGGCCTACTTCAACGCGCTGGCACCAATGATGGTGGCGGCATAATCGAGGCGGAAATCCACTTAGCGAAACGCCCGAAGCTGTTCAGACAAACCGAGCCACCTCTGACTTCAACGCGCTGGCACCAATGATGGTGGCGGCATAATCGAGGCGGAAATCCACTTAGCGAAACGCCCGAAGCTGTTCAGACAAACCGAGCCACCTCTATATTGCAATCATTGTTAATCCTCATTTGCCAATCGGACTTATGGCAAACACTATTGGCGCGGTTTCAATCGGGCTCGGGGCAAAACTACCCAGTCTCGGCGGAGGCAGGCTAACCGATCTGAGGGGTCGCACGATCGATGTCAGCTCTAACCGACCGGTGCCTATCCTTCAGGCTACAACTGAGGAAATCGCACGCCTGTTGTTGAAAGCTATTTCTCAGGCAGATGATCGCATGGTGGTTCCATTCCCTTCTTTCGCGCGATCGCTACACGACTATGCAGACTATGAAGCTGTTTTTCCGGGCCATGACTTGGTCGAGGAAGTCATCGATGGTCTTGGCATCGCTGGCCCATCGAAATGGGTCAAATCGCTCACTGGATCACTCAAACTGTTGCGGTGAGAGACCTCGCGCTTCCAAGTTATCTATCAAAGCCCAAGAGGCGTTGGCATGAGCTGGTTCCGCGGGTCTAGGCAAAATTCGAGGAGTCCCTGCGCCCGCTATTGCGACTATGACACATGCGCGCGTCCAACACCTCGCATGGTGCGGCGACTTAGCTCGCCAAAAGGGTATATCCGTAGATGGCGCTCGGTGAGCCCGGCACTCGCTGAAGAGGAACCATCTTCATTATCGCTGTTTCCCAAAGCCGCGATTGAAGAGTGGCTCGCTGTTGACCTACGGGGCCGGGGAGTTGTCACGTTATCGGGCGCTGATCGAACAACGCCCAAGGAGACCTGTCCCGGACGTTTAACAAGGATCCCGAGCAGGCGGCGAAGCCATAGGAGCGGCTTGCGCTGTCGTCCTCTTCCCGCGTCCCGCTCTTGGCTCCGGACGCTACATAGGCCAAACTAGCCGCCCCTGAAAACTCTGGGACGGTTTCGTTTCTCTGCTCGGCATGGCCTTTGATACGGCTGGCGATCTCTATGTTGCGTAGTGGGGAAGGGGGCGGCGCATACGGCTCACTGCCGCCCGCTCGAGCTTCGGCGTCTGGGAGAGCACAAAGACCCCCTGTTGGACTATTATCCAGCGGTATCGCTTAGGACACCCCTTCGATCGTGGACGATTCCCGAGCCAGAGTATCTGCGTTGGTCAAGTAAAGGATGGCACCCATTTTCTGCCCTGCTTGCAGCGTATTTGCCAGGACTATGAGTTGTCGCATAATTGCTGTGATGGCAACCTTGGGTGCTTTTCCGGCCGCGTTTAGTTGGTCGTATTTTGCTTTGAGATCGGGATTGAAGCGCATGGCGACGAGTGCCGGCATGTATAGGGCTGCCGGACATTGGCCCGGCCGCCGCGGATGAAGGCGCGGCCGGTCCATGCCCCGGAGAAGGACCTGCTGGTCTGCCACGGCTTGCTAGAAGAGGTCGACGAGCCGAATCCGTCCCACGCATTTGCAAGAGCCGGCGTTGAGGGAGTACCGAGCCCCGGGAAGGCGCCCTCGATATTCCAGTTCCAAATCCGTGTGCTAATAAGGCCAGTTGGGTTGGGAGAAGAGACCGCCGTCGACCCAGATTGTCTGCCCGGTTATGAAAGAAGATTGTTCAGTTGTCAGAAACAAGACTGGACCCGCAATATCTTCCGGAGTGCCAACGCGTCTTAATGGTGTGATCTTCGACCATGTTGCGCCGTAGTCGGGCGATTCACGATTCGTGCGTTCCGTGGCTACGGAGCCGGGTGCTATGCAATTCACACGAATACCATGTGGTCCGAGTTCGATAGCCGCGACCTTGGTAAATTGCTCGATGCCTCCCTTCGAGGCCGTATAATCAACAAGGTTCGGGAATCCCAGCTTGTTACAGCCTGAACCGATATTGACTATGCTTCCCTTTATGCCTGCGGCGATCATGCGCCGGGCGGCCTCCTTGGTATTCAGAAAAGTCCCCTTAAGATTTGTCCTGATAACCTTGTCCCAGGAATCCTCTTCGAGGTCGAGCAGTGGCGACCATGTCTGAACTGCGGCATTGTTGACGAGAACATGAGGCTCTGTGCCTGCCCATTTGACTGCCTCGTCGTAAAACAGCGAGACTTCACCGCTGAATCCCACATCACATTCGAAACCAGCGACGTAACCGCTACGAGTAGTCAAACCACTGACTAAGGCGTCGGCAGCTTCCCTGCTCGATAGAAAGCTGAACGCCACCTTAAATCCCGCGAGCGAAAATGCTTCGACGACATGTGCGCCGATGCCAGTGCTGCCACCGGTAACAATAGCAAGCTTGTCCATAATTCTATTCCTTCAGAAATCGGTTCGAGGGCGAGCGAACTGCCGCGTCGCCAGTGATTATCTCGTGGAATTCCCATCGTCTGGGAAATGCGCTAGTAGCCTACGGTGTTTTCAAGAACAGCGCCGGCAGTGCATCTTGGGGCTGCCTCCCAACGCCTGTTCATCGTCGATGCCGGGCCCCTGGTGTTGCAGAAACCGTCGAAGGTGACGCGGACGCGAAAAGCTTGAGAAAGCCTTCGCGGTCGAACCTCGCCACGCGCAGTCATTTCTCTTGCCTGCCAGATATCGTCCGTGATCCCGTCCTTTTGCCGTTGAACCAACCGCTCATCATCGGTCGGGCGTATTCGTGAGTTTTCCTTTGTCCACGTTGGTATAAAAATGCAAATATCGCATTTCACAAACGCAGTAAAATCGAGAAATTGCAGTCTGCCATAACTAAATCGGTATCCGAAGGAGGTTGTATGAGTTTGGACAATCTGAAAGTGCGGCACATGAAAATGCTGCTGGCCCTAAGCGAACACGGGAAACTGGGGATGGTTGCCGAGTTGTTCGGCGTTTCCCAACCTGCATTTTCTAGGACGCTTTCCGATTTGGAGAATATGGTCGGGCAGAAGCTGTTTGAACGCCACCGGCGGGGGATGGTCATTACTCCGCAAGGCGAGATCGTCATTCGCCATGCCAAAATCGTGCTTGCAGACACTCGGCGCGCCGAGTTCGAGATGCGCTCTGTCGCAGCGGGTCACGGCGGCGTCGTGACTTTCGGAAGCATTATGACTGCCGCGGCGGAGATTGTCGCACCGACGTTGCGGCGCGTGTTCGCCACCCATCCAAGACTGGACATAAAAGCCGATGTCGCCAGCAGCGCGGAATTATTGGAGAGTGTCCTGTCAAGGCGGCTCGATTTCGCCATCTGTCGCATTACGGACGATTTTAACCCGGGGATGTTTGATTACCATTATCTGGGCCACGATCCACTCAAGCTCGTCGTCGGCCGTGGCCATCCGCTTGCCGAGCGTACATACGTGCCTATCGAAGATCTGGCAGGCTACGATTGGGTGCTTGAGCCAGAGGGATCCTATCTTCGCAGGGCCATTGATGAGTTTGCAACGCTCCATAATATTCCACGAGGCAATATTATTTCGACGCCGTCCTTGCTTCTCATGATTGCATTGGTAATGGGGTCTGGGATGATCGGCATCTTTGCGAGGCCAGTAGCCGATTTATTGGATCGACACGGAATGCTGCGTGCCGTCCCGACGGGCCCTGACATCACTCTACCCGAGTTTGGGATCGTGAAATTAAAGGACCGGGCTTTGTCGCCCTCCGCCGCCATCGTTTTTTACCATTTTACGAATCAGGCGACCCAAGCCGATTAGCAGAAACGGCCATTTCGAGCGGCTCAGCGCCGCAAATCCGTTTTACGGCTGGGCTAATTCAAGCCCCCGGCCACAGCCTGGAGCAATCGCAATTTTCGACGTGAATTCGCTCACGCGACGTCTTTCCAATCCCTGGATTGAAAGTATTGGTCGGATCGAGCGATGTGTAATGAGAAGCCAAGGCGGGTTTTGCCCGATAGATATGGCCCACGTTGTGTTCCGCAGGGTATTCTGCGCCGCGGGCGTCGAGCAGAACCCGCACCTCGCCTTGAGGCTCAACGGATCGATGCCTTTTTTACTGGCATAGAAAATGGCCGTAGTAGATCTTCTTTTCGATTTGCGACTCGACCTCTTCTGGCCGATGCTCGAACCAGTCCCGGTCATTACGGCGCAGCGCGATATCGAGCGGCAATATCCCTAAGTCAACTGAACCGGTTTCAAATTTAGAGGGTTTGCGTTAGTGCATCGCTCGCTTGTAGTTCAGGTTTATGCGAGCAATCATATGATCTCTACGCCTTCGCCGCAGGTCGCCGAAGGGCCGAGGCACCCGGCCTTGGGCGTTGGCGAGAGCGGTACGTTGCTGCCGGGGAGCGAGTGGATGCAGGCGAGATTGTTCGAGCAGTTGTCAGCGTCGTCGGCGATGATCAAAATCTAGGCGCAGCCGCGGCTCGATCAGTGAAGAGGTCGACGTAAAGTAATTTCGCGCCACCCATTGGGCCCGGGATCGACGCTGTCATAGGCTCGGTCGCCTCTATGACGCCACCTGGAGAGGAACCCCCTGTTCTGGTCAAAAGCCCATGGGCAATGATAGCTCCACTCTTGGCATCTAATGCCAGATGCACCGTGCGTAAGTCGCGACGTGATCTAGCTCCATATTTCCGCTCCAGCCACACTGCCCAGCGCTATCAACGACCACATGCAGCGGGCCGCCTCGAAGGCGTAACCAAGCGTCAACAACGTTTCAAGAGTGAGAACGGAATACCGTGCTTGGCGGCCGCGGGTCTTGCGTTGCGGAGCTCGCCCATCCCGCCAGTCCCTCCGGCGGCACGAGCGTGACGGCTTTCCCCGATATTCATGCAGTTTCACCCAATGCCATTATTATTCGAATCCAGCTACGTATTCCGCGCTTGTAGTTTTCACATGCAAGTTTTTCGTTTGGTGAGTGGGCTCCGTCATCCACCAAGCCAAAACCGATCAGCAGCGCATCTATTCCAAGAATTTCTTTGAAAGTGACAACAGCTGGAATAGATCCACCAGAACCAATCAAAGCCGGCTTTTTGAGCCACTCATCTTGTAATGCTCGTTCAACCTTATCAAACAGCGGTGTGCCAGAAGTTGTCGCATAGGGCATAGCCTCACCGAGTGATTTGTAACTCACTTGCATCCCTACTGGCAGGTGCGAACAGCAAAAATTCTGAAAGGCTTGCCGAATGGTGGCGGGACTCTGATCACCCACGAGCCGAAACGAGACGATCGCTTTCGCTTGTGAAGGGATGCTGGTTCGGAAATTTTCGGCGGTATATCCTCCAGAGATACTCACTATATCGGCTGTCGGACGGGCCCAAATGCGCTCCAATGTTGTCCTTTGAGATTCGCCAAATTTCACCGGGCGTCCGGCTTCGGCAAAGAAATCATCTTCATCGAACTCGAGCTTGTTCCAGGTCTCGAGCCGATCCTTGCCCGGCTCTGCAACCTGTTCATAAAAACCCGGGATCGTTACGCGCAGGTCGCCGTCGTGCATAGACGCGAGCAATTTGGATAGGATGTTTAACGGGTTGGCAACGGCGCCGCCATACAAGCCGGAATGAAGGTCTGCTTCTGCACCTGTGATGGTGACTTCCTCCGATAAAATACCTCGCAAGGACGTGGCAATCGCTGGCGTTACGGGGTCCCACATTTCGCCATCGCAAACAAATGCAACATCCGACCTTAACAGCGATGCATGTTTGGAAAGAAATGCCGATAGTGATGGTGAACCGACTTCTTCCTCCCCTTCAGCAACGATGGTCAAGTTGACCGGCAAATTCCCTGTGGCATGGATGATGGATCGGCAGGCCTCAATGAACGTCATCAACTGCCCTTTGTCGTCGCTTGCTCCTCTCGCGACAATCTGTTCCTTGCCGGTGCTTCCTCGCTCAAGATGCGGATCGAATGGGGGCGAGGTCCATTGTTCAAGCGGTCCTGCGGGCTGCACGTCATAGTGGCAGTAGAACAGAACATGAGGTGCATGCAGCGTCGTGCTCGGCCATTTTGCCAGAACAATGGGGAAGCCCGTGGTCTCCATAAGGGATCCTTTGAAACCGATGGAGATCAATTCTTCAAGCAACCAGACCGCAGCTTCCATGCAGTCGTGAGCCCGTTCCTTCTGCGACGACACCGATGCAATGCGGAGGAATTCAAAAAGCCGGTCGATTCCATCCTCATGATGACTTTGGGCAATATGAAGCGAGTTCGCTAGAGCTTCCCGTTCAGCCATGTTGCCTGTCCATTGTCTATTTGATGAAAGGAGAACGGGTCAGAACTGCCAAGACAGTGATCGAGTAATTCTGGGCGGGGACTGTGTCAGGTAATCGCTATTTGCCTGCACCCAAAGGTGCTTCGCTGATAGCAGCTGTTGCGGGCGTGGCTTTCTTCGCGCGTGCGTTGACGATAATGACTCCGGTAAGGATCAGAAGCCCGCCGAGGATTGTGCTTGGCTTAGGTGTTTCGCCCGCAACAATCCAGGCAATCAATGTGGCAAGGGGCGCAATTAGGTAGAGAAAATTTCCGGCACGGGCCACGCCAAAGTGCCCAAGCGCGTAGGCCCAGCAGACAAGGCCGATGGCCGTTGGAAACACACCCAGAAAAAAGCTCCAGCCGCGCACCTCGAGGGAGGCACTGCCCGTTTCGGCCAGGGCCCGCGGCAACCACGGAAGCAAGGCGACAGCCCCTGCGATAAACATGATTGCGGCCACATGGAGTGCTCCATAGCGTGCAACCATTCGGCGTTGCATCGTAAAGCCACCCGCCGAGCACAATGCTGCCGCCAGCACAAAAGTGGCTCCCGAACTCCAACTCAATCCTCCCGACTGTGCGCTTGCTATCAAAGCGATCCCAATAATGCACAGGGCAGTCCCGCCCCATGCCAGGGCTGAAAATCTTTCCTTGAGAAGCAGGACTGCAAATGTCGCCATCCAAAGGGACTCGGTCTTGATGAGGAAACTCGCGGCGCCAGCTGCTACGGTTTGTTCACCGAAATTCAGGAGTACGCTGTATCCCGCCCCCCCGATGATCCCGCAAACTGCACATAGGAGGGTGTCATTGAAGGGCATTCGGGCGGGTCGTTTCCAGATCAACCATATCACGGCCAGCAATGCAGCTATCGCAAAGCGGATTGACGCCAATGGCAATGGCTCCAGTTCGGTCAGCGCGAGCTTGATTGCGGGGAACGCTGTCGCCCAGACAAGTATTGTCGTGGCAATGGCTAGGGATGGCATGAATGTAGCGCGGGTGTGGATCATGACGATGAGAGTAGAACAGATTTCAGCCTTGACATAGAGCGCCGAGATGCGATGAGCTGTGATAATGGATCACAGCTCATCATTCCCATCTTTTAATTCTCTTCAGGCCGTACTTTCGGCTAGCCGGACGGGGTCGTTCTCCAGCGCAGCCGAAGAGCTTGATATCACGCATGGTGCTGTCAGCCGGCGGGTTACCTCCGTTGAGACATGGGCAGGCACGCCCTTGTTCGAGCGGCACGGACGCGGCGTCCGCTTGACAATTGAAGGTCAGCGTTTGGTGCGGTTGTTTGGGCAAGCCTTCGAACTGATCGAGAGCGGCGCGGCTGACTGGAGGGAAAACCGTCAACCGGAAACGGTCAGGGTCAGTGTCTTGCCGTCGTTTGCTCGCCTATGGATTCTTCCAAACCTTCTTGCTTTGGAGAGATCTGATCTGCGCATTGAATTGGAGCTTGATCGCCGGTTTGCGCAGTTGAACGAAGTGGATATGGCAATTCGCTATGGCAGGGGAAATTGGAGCGATGGTGTTGCAGCGCCGCTTTTTGACGAGGATCTCGTTCCGGCAGCCTCGCCGCAAATTGCCGATGCGCTTGGAGAGAATCCGAAGGCCGACGCGATTCTTCGCTACCCATTGATCCATGATGCCTATCCGGATTCCTGGAGCACCTGGCTTGGCGAACGCGGACAACGCTACCGTCCGCGCGCTCAAGATCGCCGGTTTCCGGATTATGACCTCTGTCTGCATGCGGCTGCGGCCAGTTGCGGGATAGCCCTCTTGCGTATGCCCTACGGGGAATCTTTTGTTCGAGGCGACCGGCTTATCCCTTTGTCAAATGAACCCGTGAGCAGTCCACTCAGGTTCTATGCGATCACCGAGCGAGGCCCAAAACGCCACGCGGTTCGCTTGCTCGTTGAGCGGCTCGTGGCGTTGTCAGGGGTCGACAGAAACGTCTGATCCCGCTCGGGACTCATTTTGTCAAAAGTACACAACGGGATGTGTTTTTGTGAATCGCCAATGAAATCAACAAGATCATTCGCGACGGCGAAACGACTGATCGCGCAATCGGGATCTTCGCAAAATCCTGAGTTGATACGGCACTGGCTGTTGCAACAACGGCTTTGCGGATCAGAGTCATATGACTCGGCTCTTGGTTCGCACCTACGGCATGTCGCCAGGGCATTAGACGACAGCGCGGCGATAGGCAGGACCTGCATTTGTTCAATACGCAAGTGCGCGGCGGGCACCGGATGGGTCAAACTATCGGAGAACCATTGACATGCTTGTAATAGTGACGGTCCCCTCAAAGATCGAGCTTGCGGTGACCAATCTGACCAGCAATGCGGTAGATCGTGCCGGCTACAGGGTACCATTGCTGTTAGCGCCGATGTAGGCGGCTTCATAGACGTCTGCGATGAAGGTCCCCAGCATTCCTCTGCAGAACGCACCCGCGTATTGGAGCCGTTTTACAGGTTGAATACGCGCTCATCGGGGCGGGCCTCGGGCTCAACCTGCCACGAAAGGCGGCGATCTTCATTTCGGGCCCTGCTGTTTGCCGATACGAGTTGCGGGGTCCGAGTATCGACTCGCCCTCGAAACAGGCGTCACCCAAGCGGCCTATCATGCGGTGGCAGACGAAACCGTGCCCTTCAAACAGATCGCCGAAGCCATCGGCGCCGCGCTTGATCTTCCGGTCGAATCCCGACCGAGCGAACATTTCGGCTGGTTCGCCCACTTCGCGGGGGCCGACATGGCGGCGTCGAGTGAAAAGACGCGAGCAATCCTCGAATGGAGACCGCGAGAGGTTAGCCTATCTCGAGGATCTTCAACGCGCAGGATATTACGCCACAAGCCGTAGGCGTTTCGCGTCAGCCAACGCGGCCCCGCACCAAATTGAAGGATATGACGATGAACGCAGTCAAACCATCCGTCGAGAGGCTACCTACGACCTGAGGGTCTACAACGTCGCGCCAGGCGATATAGCAATGCCTTCCAAAGTCCTGAACGAACTCGCTCTTCCGATGATGCCAGATTTCGGAATCGACTCGCTCGGCTTGTGGGCGGAGGAGGAGGCGAACAAGCTGTATCAGATATCGCGCCATACAAGTCTGGAAGACGTCCAGAACAACTGGGATCGGTTCCATGCTGACCCTCGGTGGCAGGAGGGCCTTGCAAGGATCCGACAAGACCGCGTCGCCCGTGGAGAAGGTGACGACGGTCCTCTGCGCCCGATCAATGGCTTGCCACCGGCGGTTTTTTATCGCGCCGAAATGAAGGACGTTCTGTGATGTCACTTCAAGGAAAGACTGCTGTGGTCACCGGCGGCGCCCGCGGCATCGGTTGGGCCTACTGTGAGCGCCTTTCGGGGGATGGCGCCAACGTGGTGGTGAGCGACAAAGACGACGCCACGGCACTTCTGCCCTCGCGGACCGGCACGGAAAGAAGCTTGCACTCGTCTGCGACGTTAGAGAGCCATGGAGCATGGCTTTGGTGCATCGCTCCCGGCGTGAGTGGATTGACGGACTTCGGGCGTGCACATGCCAGCATTCGGTTGAGGACGCGCAGTCGATGGCAACTTCGGTCTGTTGCGCGCGGAAGGAGCGTGCTCGCAGCCGGTGTCCGATGATCGACTTGTAGCGGCCGATCGCGGCCTCGACCAAGGACCGCTTGCCGACGCGGCGTGGGCAATCACTTCGCCTCGGTAGGCAAAGATGCCGTTTTGCGGGCGAAACGCCGTCAGTGCGAGTTCTCCACCGGTCAGCGCCGATGAATGCGAGCGTGATGACCTCGAAATGCGAGATGCAGGTTGCTCAGTCATCGGCTGAGCTCGGGGCGGCGCATCAACACGGATGCCGTGACCGGTACCAGCAGCGGCGAAGTCCGCCAGACACGTCACGGCCAAGGCTACGAGGTTTCCGAGTCGCCGGTGACAACGCGGCGTATTTGAATGAGGCGTGAATGCATTTCGGCCGCTATCAGAGCCCGAGATAGATACGTGTGCGAGCGATCCGCATCGCTATTGGCTGGCGGGCTAGTGGCGCCTGCCGTATGTCAACCGTGGCGCTAAAGAAGCGCCATGGGCTGTTCTTCCTCATTGGGTAACGATAACCGCCTTGCCGCGTGAATGTCCGGTCTCGATGAGCCGGTGTGCATCGGCGGCCTCGGTAAGTGCAAAGACCTGGCCGACCGGCACGTGCAGTTTTCCTGCGTCATAGAGCGCGGTCAGGGATAAAAGCCGCTCCTGTGAGCGCTGGGTGCCCACCCGGGTGATGCCATAGCGTTCCGTACTCGCCTCGAAGGCGACGGTGACGATCCTCGTGCGGTTGCTGACCAGCGCAACTGACGCCTCAAGCGGCGGCTCGCCACCGACGGCGATCAATGAAGCGTCGATTCCACTCGGCGCGACAGCGCGCACGTTGGCAACGAGATCTCCATGATAGTCGACCGGAATCGCGCCAAGCTCCCGCAGATAGTCATGGTTTACCTCGCTGGCGGTGCCGATGACTCGTATTCCGTGCTCTACCGCGATCTGCACGGCAAAGCTTCCCACACCGCCGGCCGCGGCATGCACCAGAAGCGTCTCCCCTTTTGCGAGGTCGAGGGCGCCGAGTGCCGTGCTCGCAGTCTGACCGGACGCCGACAGAGCTCCTGCCTCTGGCCAGCTCATGTGTTCCGGTTTAATAACCATTTGGTTTGCCGGAACGGTGATCACGTCGGCATAAGCATCCCCTCGCGACCAGCCGAGCACCCGATCTCCGATCTTGAACTCGCGCAGGTTTTCGCCGATTCCAACAATTGTACCCGCGAACTCGTTGCCCAGAGGTTGTGGGAAATGTGCGGGTGCCCATTGTCGGGCATAGCCGGCCCTGAACATCGCGTCAAAAGGCTGAACACCGGCCGCTTCGACCCTTATCAAGACTTCGTTGGGTGCTGGAACCGGCTCTTGGCGGTCAACGACATGCAGAACATCCGGCGGTCCATATTCACTAAACACGACGACGCGGGGCATGGACTTCCACTCCGATGGTTTCGATGCTAAAACTTCCACTCACTAAATAATTATAGTTAATATAAATATATAAGGTGCATCGTCAATGCCAACGACGGGGTTGCGTGAACAAAAGAAGCGGGCGGCACGTCGTGCGATCGCGGATGCGGCGATGGCGTTATTCGACGCCCGCGGTTTTCAGGCGGTAACGGTTGCAGAGATTGCCAAAGCCGCGGGAGTCTCAACCAAGACAGTTTTCAATTATTTCCCGGTCAAGGAAGATTTGGTGCTGGTGGGCCGCCGCAGGCACGAAGATGTGTTGCTGCGTTCGATCGCGGATCGGCAGGGCAATGAGGGTGTTTTGCATACTGTGCTGGAGTGTACGCTGACGGTGCTGCGGGAGCTCGAGACAATGCCCCGCGAACAGCGTGAACGCTTCCGCCGCGTGCTTGCGGCATCGCCCTCTATTGGCGAGCGCTTGCGCATCCGGACATGGGAGACGGAGCGCGAATTAGCGGCGCTTCTTGCTGAGCAATCCAATGCGGATCCTTGCGATCCTCGGCCTACATTCGTCGCTTCGATCTTGATGTTACTTTGGCATCTAGCTTTCTGGGGTAGCGGAACGTGCATTAAGCGCCAGTCGACCGAACTTTCCGCAGATGCGTGGATCCGCGTTGCCGCTAATATGCTAGCCGAAGGGTTGCTGGAGTACCCGACGGGTGCCGAGAATAGCGTTCGGGATTTGAAACTATAGGCCAAGCTTTCATTAAGCGTGACGAGCATCCCTGCCGCCGATGGATGCCAGGACAGCCACAGTTCGAGAAATCCAAACCGGCTGTTTGACAGCTGGAGTTCCTGCGCGGCCCGGCTCTCGATCCGCAGGGGTTACCGCGCGCCGCAGCGTGGCTGCGTCGTCAAGGCGAGCGCCGCTTTCCCGATGGCACGCGGGACATCAGCTCTAGTTGGCGCGTTACGAGACGTCCGATTGTGGCGTTGAACCTATCGATGAATCACAAGGCCTGTTCCAGATCTACCGGGAGGAGAAGCTAGTGGTGCGCTGAGCGGCATCATCCACCTATAACCACGCTGAGTAATGCTTCAGTCTTGACATGCAGGTATTTGCCTGCATATGGTTCAACCAACAAGAGGGCTCGATGGATTCAGACAAATTATTTAAGTCGCTTGCTGACCCGAGCCGTCGAAAATTACTCGATCTTCTCTACGAGAAGAACGGACAGACCTTGGGGCAACTGTGCGAGCATCTGGAGATGACGCGACAATCGGCGACACAGCATTTGGGNAAAATTACTCGATCTTCTCTACGAGAAGAACGGACAGACCTTGGGGCAACTGTGCGAGCATCTGGAGATGACGCGACAATCGGCGACACAGCATTTGGGGCTCCTGGAGGACGCCCAATTGATTACCACTGTGAAACGCGGCCGCGAGAAGCTGCATTTCATAAACCCCGTCCCGCTCCACGACGTCTATATGCGATGGGTGCGAAAATTTGAGATGCAGCGGCTCACACTGCTGCACGATCTAAAAAAGGAACTCGAAGGAGAGTAATAATGAGTGCAGAAAAAACCAGTTTTGTTTATGTGACCTACATTGCCTCAACCCCTGCGAAAGTGTTTGAGGCGATAACCAAGCCAGAACTCGCGAGCCGATATTGGGGACACGAGAATGTATCGGATTGGACGCCGGGATCAACGTGGGAACATATTCGTGCGAATGACGAACGGACGGTTGAACTCACGGGTAGGGTCGTCGAAATTGAACCACCCTCGCGCCTCGTGATCACATGGGCTAATAGGTCCGAGGCCGCCGACCCGAGTGCCCACAGCCGCGTGACCTTTGCAATCGAGCCCTATAGCGGCGACATGGTCCGTCTAACCGTAAGTCACGACGACCTNCCGCCGACCCGAGTGCCCACAGCCGCGTGACCTTTGCAATCGAGCCCTATAGCGGCGACATGGTCCGTCTAACCGTAAGTCACGACGACCTGATCGCCGGAAGTGGCATGGCCACCGGGATCAGCAAAGGCTGGCCTGTCGTCCTCTCCAGCCTGAAATCGTTCTTGGAAACCGGCCGCGGGCTCGACGTCTTCGCAAAACCAAAGTCGGCTTGATCGATCACTATCACCGATCTGAACTATCGCAGGAAAGACAAACTATGAAGATTGGTATTATTGGTGTTGGTGAGATTGGCGGCACTCTCGCCACCAGGCTGTCCAGCAAAAACCATAGTATTCGCGTCGCGAACTCACGCGGTCCAGAAGCGGTGAAGAGCTTTGCAGATAGTATAGGCGCTGTTGCAGTTGATATCTACGGCGCCATAGAGGGGGCGGATGTCGTACTACTGTCGATGCCATTTCCGAGCGTGGGGACGTTGCCAAAGGACCTGTTTGGCCGCGCGCGCGCGAGTACTACTATCATTGATACAGCGAACTATTACCCTGAAGTGCGCGACCCTCGCATTCCGGAGATCGATGCCGGGATGCCGGAAAGCGTCTGGGTTTCGCAGCAGCTTGGTCGTCCCATATTCAAGGCGTTCAATAGCATCATGTTCTACGCTCTTTCTGAATTGGATAAGCCAGAGGGCGCATTAGACCGATTGGCAATTCCAGTCGCAGGTGACGACGCGNAAGGCGTTCAATAGCATCATGTTCTACGCTCTTTCTGAATTGGATAAGCCAGAGGGCGCATTAGACCGATTGGCAATTCCAGTCGCAGGTGACGACGCGAAGGGCAAACAGCTTGTCATGCGGCTGGTAAATGAGACGGGGTTTGACCCCGTCGATGGCGGCAATCTCGCAGACTCCTGGCGCCAGCAACCCTCAACGCCCGCCTATTGTTGCGACTATGGAGCGGAAATGACGCGCAAGGGGCTCGATGCAGCAATCAAGGGTAAGGCAGAGAATATACGCGACGGCGAGTGGAGGGAGAAATACGTTAGGCTTTTCGCCGACCGACCTGCCTACGCAAATGTCCACCCGCATGTCATTGCGCTGAACCGCTCGCTCAACCCACTCTAAACAACTCGGTGGGGATCAATGTGGGCCGTGCATATTACGATTATCAATCGACGACGATATATTAAAAGGTAAGAAGCTATGACCAAGACCTATAAGGGCGGATGTGCCTGTGGCGCAATCCGCTACCATACGAAAAGTGAACCAATCTTCCAGAATCACTGCCAGTGCACGGATTGTCAGAAACGCAGTGGTACCGGACACGGGTCCTACCTTACCTTTGCAAACCGATCCGACATGCATATCGAGGGCCAAGCTGCGAGCTGGCGGGTCGCGGGCGACAGCGGGAACGAAAAGATCCACTCCTTCTGTCCGACCTGCGGGGCGCCGGTCTATCTCGCATTCGCGGCGATGTCGGATTTAATTGTGATCCACGCCACCAGTCTGGATGAGCCTAGCGAGTTTACCCCGCAGGCGGTGACCTACAGCTCTAGCGGCTACCCATGGGACGCGATGGATCCCTCGCTCCAGACATTCGATCGGATGCCGCCCAGCTAAGTGCATCACTATTGGAGTGGGCGTGCGGCAACTCATCAGCTGAGTTTACATGTTTTTCAAATAAAACAGCGCTCACCTCCATCGCATGGAAGATGAAATCAGATAACGAACTGGCCGTACGAGGTGCCCCAAAACACTGGCCAGCGTGGTGCAGAGTAGCAGTCCGTTCAGAGAGGCGGGCTGGTTGCGCTGGTTCTGTCGCAAACTTTTCACCGGGTTTGCAACCAGTATGGTAGGCGTAGATCCGGGTTGAAGATGAGCAGGCAGATTGAGTTTCCCAATCATGGTCGATTCAAAGGCGGTCATTACCCGAAAGACGTGATTTTATACGCGGTATTTTTCTACGTCAGGCATGCGGTCTCCTATCATGATCTGGAAGAGATTATGGCTGAGCGCGGCGTTGCCGTTGACCAGGCGACGCTGAACAGATGGGTCGTTAAATATTCGCCCCTGATTGCCTGCTAGGCCCAGCGCCGCAAATCCGCAACCAGCAGCTCCTGGCGGATGGACGAGACCTATATCCGGCTCAAAGGCAAGGGGACCTATTTCTACCGCGCTCGATAAATTCGGCAAAACCCTTGATTTCATGCTGTCTGAGCACCGCGATGAGGCCGCAGCCAGCGCCTTCTTCGCCCGCACGATTAAGAACAATGGCTGGCCCGAAAAGGTCNCGACGTTTTACATGAGATTCCATTTCTACCGCGCTCGATAAATTCGGCAAAACCCTTGATTTCATGCTGTCTGAGCACCGCGATGAGGCCGCAGCCAGCGCCTTCTTCGCCCGCACGATTAAGAACAATGGCTGGCCCGAAAAGGTCGTCCTCGACAAGAGCGGCGCGAAYCTGGCAGGATTACACAACATCAACTGGCTACTGCTGTTGCGTGGATGGTTCTGGCTGATCGAGATCCTGCAGGTCAAATACCTCAACAACATGATTGAGCAGGACCACCGGTTTATCAAGAAGCTGACCCGCCCCATGAAGGGCTTCAATCAAATACCTCAACAACATGATTGAGCAGGACCACCGGTTTATCAAGAAGCTGACCCGCCCCATGAAGGGCTTCAAATCTTTTCAGTCTGCGTCAGCAACACTGGATGGTATCGAGGTAGCTCACATGATCCGCAAGCGCCAATTTTCAACCAGTGGCCAATCGGCATTCAGCAATTTGCCGCACTCGCTGCATAAGTGTGTCCAGCGATAGCCGTTCTGCGGCCTTTCCAAAAACTTGCGACAGAACCGCCAGTGGTTCCGCCGGAATGTTCGAACACCGATGTTGGCAAAAGCGTTGGCAATAAAGCAAGCCTGGGCTACGAACCTGACCTGAATGAACGGGGCGGTCGAGCGGCGTATCCAAGCTCTGAGGAGATTTGTGAGGCAACGGCTGCCACACGCTTTGCGTGCTTTTCCAGTTCTTTTCGAGAGACCTGGCTCGCTATGAACGACATGCTGAGCGCCGCGACGACCGCGGAGGAATAATCGAAAATGGGCGCTGCCGCGCAGCGTATGCCGATTTCACATTCCTCGTCGTCGATGGCCCAGCCCCGTGCGTGAACTCGCTCAAGCTGTTTGCGAAACTCATCGGCATTCGTAACTGAATGCGGTGTCAGTTTTTCCAATCCGTCCGCTAGCACCGCTTCGACTTCATCCCCATCCGTGAAGGCGAGTATTGCTTTTCCGAGTGCGGTCGTCGTCGCTTTGCGCCGCTGTCCGATTGAAGAGCCGAGGCGGGTTGAACGAAGAGACTCGAACTTGTCGATGTAGATGATGGACGACCCCTCGCGAATGCCGATATGGGTTGTACTGCCCAATTCCTCCACCAGGTTCGAAACGATTGGCTGGGCTATCCGTCTCAGGTCCATACCGCCGAGGCATTGTGCACTGAGAAGCAAGATCTTCGGCCCAAGCCGATAGCGGTTGCTGTCAGGATCCTGCGCGACGAAGCCAGCTTTCTTAAGATCTCCGAGCAGTCGATGGACTGTTGGATGGGGATATTCAAGATAGGCCACGAGATCGGAGAGCCTGACACCACCTGCAGATCCCACGCCCAGATCACCTAAAGCCATCAGCACACCGAAGGCTTTATCTGCAGAACTTTGTCTCGTCGTTCCTTCGGCCGCAGCGGGATTGCGGTTCTCTTGTTGCATCTACCTAACCTTCAAGCTGCATTTTCGATCGATAGTAGTTTGATATGGGGAATCGGCCGAATTGCCAACCAAAAGGTAGCTGCCAAACGCCGCCAAAGCCCTCCGGATCGGCGGCACTGGGCATAATGCTCAGTTATTGAGTCCTTGTCTGTCTGCCGAAAGCTCTCTACCGCCCCATGACAGCGGAAAATGATAGCGAGCGGGCAAACGTCGAGGCGTCTAAGATGGGGGGGCGTCGTCCTCCAACGGCATCGCAATATGCCAAGGTGATGTGGTGTAAGCCACAAAAGAGAGGGGTCGGCAGATGAGCGTTATGATCGGGGTGGATCTTTTGCTCATCAATGCCGACAGTCCTAACGTCCACGATGGGTAATCATTGCTTGCGCCGGTTGATCAGCCGTCTAAGCTTCGGCGTCGAGATTGCGACGCGGCCGCCAATCTGCTCGTCAACCGGGGCGGGCGTTGGGCGCTGCCAAGCCCGTATGTATTGGCAGCGCGCGCTCATTAGCTTTAAGTGTCGAGCACAATCACGTGTGCACTGACAGCCGCCTGCCAGCCAAAACAGCGGCAATGGTAACAATCGAACATACAATGAGATAGATGGCCACGAGCGTTGGTTTGCCGTTCGAATATTCGACAAGGCTGGCAGCGATGAACGGTGTCGGACCGGCAAGGGCCAAGCCACTGAGTTCGCGTGACATCGCAATTCCAGTGAACCGATATTTCGTTGGGAACAGATTCGCAAGAAAAGCGCCTTGGCCGCCGGCCATCGCCCCATAACCGATCGTGTAACATAGGCCCATGCCGATTGCGCAGTAGAGCACGTTCTTTGTTTCAAAAAGCGCGAACATCGGAAATGCAAGTATGATAACGGCAGCCGCGCCAATCATGTACACCTGAGCGCTGCCGATCCTGTCGGCGAGGCGCCCGAAGAGCAAGACGCCGAAAAAACCGCAGATCGAGGAGATGACCACGACAATCAAGCCATCCGACCGCGCCATGCCAAGGGTGTTCGTCATGTAGCTCAACGCGAATGCACTCAAAATGTAGGCATTGGCGTTATGACCGGTCACTGAAAGGAAGCCGAATAGGAGTTCTCGCGGACTTTTACGAAAAAGCTCTCCAATCGGAACTGCCTGGGATTCTCTACGCATCTTGGCTTTCTCCATAGCCTCGACATATTCGGGCGTCTCGTTGAGATGCTGGCGGATGTAAACCGCAACAAGAAACAGAACACCGGAGAAAAGAAACGGGATACGCCATGCCCATCCCAACAACGTTTCTTCGGGAACATAGGAGACGGTGAGGAAAGCGAGGCTCGCCATCAGAATGCCAATCACTGTCGCGGCGCTCGGAATGGCGGTGTAAAAGCAGCGACGGTTTGGCGGTGCGTATTCAGCGACGATCGTGATAGCTCCAGCCAGTTCCGCGCCTGCTCCGAGACCCTGCACCAATCGCAGGAAAACGAGCAATATTGGCGCAAGAAGGCCCACTTGTTGGTAGGTCGGCAAAAGTCCCATTCCGACAGTTGCGGCCGCCATGAGAATGATCGTCAACATGAGAGCAGGCTTGCGTCCAAACCGGTCGCCGATATGGGCGATACCAATACCGCCGAGAGGACGGACGAAAAAGCCAACTGCAAAGGTTGCAAATGCTGCCAGAACACCGGCGGCGGGCGAAAGGCTGCTGAAGAAGAGCTTATTGATGACCAGTCCGGATGCGGCTCCGTATATGGCATAGTCGTACCATTCGATCACGGTGCCCACCGTGGAAGCCACGACTGCCCGGCGCGCATTCGGACTTAAGGACTGATCCGCCATGTCCGAACTCATAACGAGCTTCGTCTCGGCGAGTGATGAATTGAATTCCGACATTGAATTCCTCCCTAAAGGACGGCTTGAACTGACACGCACACCTCCTCGCGCGGCCACAGTGCAAATGCGGCACCAGTTCAAGCCAAAGATTGCAAAAGATCAGGCTCTAAAGCCTGGATGGCATCGGTCCATCTGACGGACAAGTGCTGCCCATTCGATATCGTCATTCGCACTTGCATCGGACGTGCCGTCGGCCCAGCGCTTTGCCGTAGCCTCGCAAACCTCGACGCTCGGCAGATACGGGCTCTTTCCCGATTTCAAAACATCGAGTTGCACCATTGCCGCCTGCTCAAGAAAATACATTCGCTGGAAAGCCTTGCCGACGGTCTCACCCACAGTGAGGACGCCGTGATTGCGAAGCACCATCGCATTGTTAGAACCAAGGCTTTCGACGAGACGAGCCCGCTCATCGGCATTGACGTTGAAGCCTTCGTAGTCGTGGTAGGACAGGCGGTTGTAGAACTGCAGGCCGCCTTGCGTCATCGGCACCAGACCACCTTCCATGCAGGCAAGCGCGACACTGTAGCGGCTATGGGTATGCAAAACGCATTTGGCATCCTCCCGCGCGATGTGGATGGCGCTGTGAATGATGAAGCCTGCGCGATTGATGCGATACGGTGTATCGCTCATGATATTTCCATCGACATCGATCTTAACAAGGCTGGATGCGGTAACCTCGTCATAGGCAAGGCCAAACGGGTTCGTCAGGAAAACACCCGGTTCGCCTGGAACATTCAGGGTGATGTGATTGTAGATAAGATCGGTTAGCCCGAAATGATGGACAAGGCGGTAGCAGGCCGCCAGATTGACGCGAGCCTCCCATTCTTCGTTGGACATCCGGGCCACTTGTGCGCCCACCTGCAGTTTTTCCAATGCGCTCATCGGTTCCTCCATAAGAGCTGACATTCATTGAGATGGAAGTTTTGGTTAAGCGGAAACGAGACGTTGCTTCTGCTTTCCCAACCCGTCGATACCCAGTTCCATCACCTGTCCGGCACGCAGGAACTGGGGTGGCTTTTGTCCCAAGCCGACCCCGGGCGGGGTGCCGGTACTAATGATATCGCCCGGTTGCAGCGACATAAACTGGCTGACGTAACTGAGGATCTGGCGAACCGTGAAGATCATCGTCTTAGTGTTGCCATTCTGAACGCGCTTTCCGTCCACATCCAACCACATGCCGAGATTCTGCGGGTTGGGTATTTCGTCCTTGGTGACAAGCCACGGGCCTGTGGGGCCGAACGTATCCGCGCTTTTCCCTTTGTCCCATTGGCCGCCGCGCTCCAGCTGATAGGCGCGCTCCGACACGTCGTTCACCACGCAATATCCAAGGACGTAGTCTTCCGCGTCGGCTTCCGAAACGTATCTTGCCGCCCTACCGATGACGACGCCGAGTTCTACCTCCCAGTCCGTCTTTTCCGAACCGGGAGGAATGATGACGTCGTCATCCGGTCCGCAGATTGCCGAGGTTGCTTTCATGAAGACGATCGGCTCCTCTGGGATGGGGCTGTTGGTTTCCTTTGCGTGGTCGATATAGTTCAGCCCGATGCAGATCATCTTGCCGACTTTGCCGATGCATGGGCCGATGCGACCCACATCGTGTAATTCCGGCAAAGTTTCGGGATCGACATCTTTTAAAAGCGAGATCCGCTCGATCGTGTCGGGCGTTATATCTGCGACAATGCGCGAGATATCGCGTGCGGTGCCACTGTTGTCGAGGAGTGCCGGCTTTTCGGCGCCGTGCGGACCATATCTGAACAGTTTCAATGGATTGCTCCGGATTGCTGGTATATTTAGGCGGCCATGCCACCGTCGATGATCACGACAGAACCCGTCATGAACGCGCTCTCATCCGAGGCGAGGTAGGCGGAAAGGCCGGCGATTTCGTCGGGTTTTCCAAGGCGCCCCATCGGCTGGCGGGAGATGAAGTCGCCCCTTGCCTTTACGGGATCCGCGAATGAGTTGATGCGATCTTGGAGCGAGGGCGACTCGATGGTCCCGGGGCAGATCGCGTTGCAGCGGATGCCCTTGCCGACGTAGTCAATGCTGACAGATTTTGTAAGCCCGATGACAGCGGCCTTGGTTGCCGAGTATGCTGCTCGGTTCGCGACCGCTTTTACTGAAGATGCTATCGAGGCAATATTGATGATACTGCCTCGCCCTTGGGCGATCATGCCGGGCAGCACTGCCTGTATCGCGTGGTAAACCGAGTCGATATTCAGCGTGAAACTCCGCTTCCAGGCGTCGAGATCGCAATCAAGAATAGTGCCCTGATGAACCCAGCCAACGCAATTCACCAGAATATCAATGGGGCGATCCTGCGCGGCAACGACTGCGGCAAGGGCGATGGGATCGGATCCGTCGAACACCTCGGTGCTGAATACGGTGTGCTTGAGCACTGACAACCCCTCGCCATTGATGTCGCCGGCAATGACTTCAGCGCCTTCGGCAGTGAGACGCTGCGCTACCGCAGTACCGATACCCTGCGCCGCCGCGGTGACGAGGGCGCGCTTGCCTTCCAAGCGTGAAGGCATCGGGGAAAAGTACGAGACGGGTTGCGGCCCTACGTTTTCATTCATTTCTGCAATCTCCTCCATTATCCACATACCGGATTGTCCGTCCATATGGCGGACATATGGAGGAGTCAAGCCTTGCTGCCTAAAAACCTGTCCTGCACGTCCATCACGCCCCCCGCCATCTCAGCCGCTTCGACGTCTGACCAATGCCTGGATTGAAACAGTTGCAAGGATCGAGTTTCCGGTAATGTTCGGCGACCGCCTCACCAGCAGGGTATAGATGGCCGAAATTGTGCTCGGCCGGATATTTGCCGCCGCGCTTTTGCACCGTTTCAAGGATAGAGTGCTCGACTGCCGACCAGTGGGCGCCCTTGCTGATGATGTAGTCCTGATGGAAAACCTGGCAGAAAAAATGCCCATAATACAAGCGCTTTAGGACGACGCTGCCAAGCGATTCAGGTAGCCTTTCCTGCCACTCAATAGTATTTCGCGGCAAAGCGATGTCGAGCGCAACGATCTCCCCGACCTTTGCCCGATGGACCGCTCGGTAGCGGACGGCGGCACCAGCCACCGCAAATCGATGCAAAAAAGCTGCAACGCCTTCTCCGTTTGTGCACTCGAAGAAGTCGCCGGCGCCGGTAGAGAAAAGGGTCTTTAGAAAAGCGCTTGTCTCCCCAACTCCATCGTTTGACACTTTGAGCAGAAGATGATGCTCATACTTGTCTCGAAACTCCTTCAGCCGGGCTGGAAGGTGGGGCGGGAAAAATCGGCTAATAAATTGTAGCGTCCGATCAGTGAGATCGCGCGGAAAGAACGGAAGACTTCCGGCGAAGGCGTCGATACGGCTTTTGATGGCGAAAAGTCTCGGCAACCGCGCTGTTCCAAGATGCTTGATCAGTAGGAACGTGTCTTTTCCATATCGCTCAGCGATGTCGAAAGCGTCCCGGTGCACATACTCGGCTGCAATGGGTAGGGACGCGAAAGTTGCGAGCATCGTGCGCCGAATTTTTGTCAGGTCGCCCGCGCTGTTAC
Source organism: Rhizobium sp. Root1203 (assembly GCF_001424945.1). GTDB lineage: Bacteria > Pseudomonadota > Alphaproteobacteria > Rhizobiales > Rhizobiaceae > Rhizobium. Next base: position 24,464 of record NZ_LMCW01000031.1, on the reverse strand, counting down.
TCCCAATATAAAACGTCTTGGTGTTGAGTTCCGCCTTGAACGTATCAAGCCGAACAGCAAACACGATGACCTTGCCAGCCGAACCGGACGCGCCATAAAGCCTGCGCGAATCCCCGTTGAAGCGGGCAGGAGTATCAGCATCTATGTCGCGGACATACCTAGCATAATCTGGATCTGAGGCGAGTCTATCCGTTGTTTCGATGTCTGCGTCGGAGAACCTCCCATTATCGAGCCGCTTCAGAATTTCTTCCGGCGTCCGTCCAAGATCAATGCCGAGTTGATTGATGAGATGCAGACGGCCATCTCCGTCGACTTGCGCAAACAGGGCCAGCTCGGTGTAGGCAGGACCGCGGTGAATGAGGGAGCCACCGGAATTGTTGCAGACGCCGCCAAGCGCCGAAGCCCCGAGACAAGATGATCCAATGACGGAATGGGGTTCGCGACCTAGAGGCTTAAGTGCTTTTTCAAGCTCATCGAGTGTCGTACCAGGGAAACATACCACCTGCGTGCCGTCTTTTATGAGATAGAGGTTTTTAACCCGCATCATATTTATGATGACGACATCGCGATCATAGTCATCGCCGAAGGGAGTGGAGCCGCCAGTCAAACCGGTGTTCGACGCTTGCGCAACAACGATTTTCCCTGCGGCGATACATGCCTGGAGAACATGCCACAATTGAAGTAGGGTTCCCGGTCTTACGACCGCCAGGGCTGCTCCGCTCCCGAACCTATAGCCATAGACATAACGGCGCATGGCCTTGGGTTCCAAAAGCACGTGAGCCGCGCCCACAGCCTTTACAATGGAAGCGAGGAAGCACTGCGCGGAGTCAGCAGATTGTTTTTGAGCCATCGTCTTCCTGTAGTTCAAGGAGTTTGCGGAGCGAGCGCCACCTTGGCGAGACATCGCATAGCAGAGGGGAAAGAGTGCCTTGAAGCCCTCTTAACCTTCAGCGCGCATTTATCCGATATGCAGACATCAAATCCATATTGCGGACTTAATCTCCTGTCAACGAGATGATATTTGGCTGGGGGCCGGATGGTGCACGGACCAAATTTCAACATTTTGCATCTATGCGGCCAGGATCGAAACTCTTTTGATTGGTCCAGCGTGCCGCATAAGCACAACGCCTCCCGGCGACACCGTATCAGCAAGATGAAGTTCAAAATGACGAACTGGGCGGAGTACGGGGCCGCCCCGCGTCGAACACCGCGCGGAGGTCAGTCGCTTTATTCTGATCTGGCGATCGAAACCACGCTGATGCTGGGCATGGTATTCGGATTGCGGCTGCGCCAGAGCGAGGGCTTCTTGAACTCTGTTTTGGAATTGATGGCGCTGGATTTGGCTGTGCCTGATCACACGACACTGAGCCGTAGGGCCAGAACCAACGACCGGCAGCATGTGGCGGATGGCCCCATTCACGTTCTGGTCTACAGTACCGGGCTGAAGATCTATGGCGCCGGCCAATGGCTGGGAGAAAAGCATGGGGCAAAGTCCCGGCGTGGCTGGAGAAAACTGCATCTGGCGGTTGACGCCGACAGTGGCGAGATTATTGCCCATAGCCTGACAGATCAGGAAACAGGCGACGCCTCGCAGGTGGAGCCATTGCTTGATCAGATCGATGATGAGATCGGCCAGCTCACTGCCGATGGAGCCTATGATGGCACTCCAACCTACGACGGAGTTCTGCGTCACAGCGCAGGCGCGAGGGTCGTCATTCCACCGCGATCGAACGCGGTTGAACAGCCCAACGCGCAAGCAGCATCCTGCCAGAGAGACGATCACATCGCCTCCATGCAGATAGAGGGCCGGCTGAAGCGATCGGCGTGGCCATCCTTAACCGAATGCTCGACTGCGGACGCCCGAAATCCGTTCGCTGCCAAGCCTCGACGGGAGCAACCAAATAAGCGGACCCACCAAAAACCAGATTCCGCAAATTAGCTGATCGCTGCACCAACGCTCCGCGGAACTACCTTGCTCTCGTCAAACTCGCTTCAGCCAGAATCTGGTTGCGCTTTACGAGTCTGTGACCTAGAAACGGCCCCCGGACGCTCGGAGAGGCGTTCAGACAGGAGCCCGACTATGATCAAGATGAGCGTCTACTATCCGGCCGATGGCGGCTCGAAATTCGATCACGACTACTACCGCACCCGCCACATGCCACTGATCCAGGAACGGCTCGGCGGTGCCTGCCTGCGCTACGAGATCGATAAGGGCCTTGCGGGTCGCGAACCTGGAAGCGCGCCGGAGTTCGTCGCGGCGTGCCACATCTACTCGCCGACCCTGGGGACACTCCAGGAGGCGTTCGGTCCCTACCGCGCGGAGATCGTCGCAGACGTCGCCAACTATACCGATATCGCGCCCATCGTGCAGCTCAGCGAAATCGTTGGAGGGTAGGGGGCTTCGGCGCGTTAGCTCCGCGTGCAAATCAACATGACGTTGTTGCGTGGATCATTAATCGGGTGGTCTTAGGTAGTTGGCGAACGCGATAACTGGTCTCTTCCCCGATGCCTTTCAAACACAATGCCGCCCGCCGTCATCGTATCGGCAAGATGAAGTTCAGGGTGACGAACTGGCCGGAATATGAGGCTGGCCTGCGCCGCCGTGGCAGCCTGACGCTTTGGATAACACCAGAAGCGCTGTCGTCCTGGCMGGCGCCGAAGCGGACAACACGCGGTGGCCAGCCACGCTATTGCGATCTGGCTATCGAGACCGCCCTGACGCTTGGTCTGGTGTTCGGCCTGCGATTASGCCAGACGGAGGGCTTGCTGGCATCTGTGCTGAAGCTGATGGGATTGGATCTCGCCGTGCCCGATCACACCACATTGAGCCGCCGGGCGCGGAAAAGGCAAACGGAGAACAGGCGGAATGGNGAGGGCTTGCTGGCATCTGTGCTGAAGCTGATGGGATTGGATCTCGCCGTGCCCGATCACACCACATTGAGCCGCCGGGCGCGGAAAAGGCAAACGGAGAACAGGCGGAATGGCCGCAGCCTTCCGAGAAAGGAGCCCSTTCACGTCCTCATCGACAGCACGGGGCTCGAAGTCTACGGCGCCGGCCAGTGGCTGGCAGACAAGCACGGCGCCAANCAGCCTTCCGAGAAAGGAGCCCGTTCACGTCCTCATCGACAGCACGGGGCTCGAAGTCTACGGCGCCGGCCAGTGGCTGGCAGACAAGCACGGCGCCAATCATTTCGGCGTGGAGTTTAATCCACCACGCACGGTCGGATTAGATCGTCAACCGTCACATTTCTCAGGCGTTCCAAAGCCTCATGCAGTCGATCATTACCTCCGGATTTTCGCCGTCGCTGACTTCAGAGTCGATTCATCAGAATATTCCGCGCCTCGAATTGATCCGTTTCGCCACGTACGCGGGCATCCTGAGGCAGGTCTGCACCAGATACAGATTTGCAAGCTAATCGCATTGCCTATTTGAATTTTCAACTTGGCCTAGATACCGCAACGGGCAGCCTATCTAGGCGTCCGACGGGCTTCCGTGAATTTACCTCAAGAACTGCATGGAAGGGAACACAGGGTCTATCCCACCCGTCGCTCCCTTCGACCGGGTTACTCCATTCTTCCCCGATATCTGTCAGCAGTTCCAGAAATCCCTGTAACGCTTGATCTGGCTCGAGTGAAAGGATGTCGTCCGCATCACCAATCAAGATCAGATATGAGGGTTTTGGGATCCAAGATAGATCCGATAGCATGTCGGAAAGCGCATTAAAGTTGCGACCTTAGTAGTCAGGAAAATTAAGGTCTTTGCCCCGTCTCTTGTCATTACGACCCTGTGGCCGTTGGGTAGAGAAACGGGGCAGCTGCCGTCATCATCGGCATAGGCTGGCGTGATCAGCCAATCAAACAGGCGGAAGTCGGCCGCGCCGTGTTGACCGCAGGCAGCAAGCTGCGCGCGCACATTCGGATCGTTCCAGTAGAGAGCAATCTCCTGCGCCGAAATCCGGTCCTGCCCCGTAGACATCCGGTCGAAGGCCTCGCCGAGTGCCTGTGTTATGGTCTTTCCTGCCTCGACCGCCGCCTTCAGGCTGTTTGTCGACAGATACACGTCAAGCTCGACATGCTTGTCCTTGGTGATCTCGTAGGCCTTGTCGGGATCGCGGTTGAGTTCATCGAGAGGGCGAGTAGGACTGCCGTCCCGTTCGAGAGCGGCTTGCTGTTCCCTGTCGCGAATGACAATGTCGCCTGGACCGACGGTGGCTCGAACCGTTTGGCGCGTGTCGTCGAGCTGGTAGGAACCCTCCAGTGCGTGGTTGGTAGTGGAATTGCCGTTCTCGTCTTTGCCACTGGATAGATCGATGCCGAGATCTATACCGAAGCTTTCATAACCCTTCCTACCTTCGAAGTTGTCGTAAGTCAGCGTGCCGGTATCGAGTATGAGATCGCCTGACTCGAGACGATCTTGCCGGCGCCGAGATGGGTATTGCCGCCGACCGTGACGTCCATTGTCCAAGTGGAGTTCAGGCCAGATTGCTCCGTGATCCAGTTCGTTTGGCCAGAGCCGTTGTCGCCGCCGATCTGCACGCCCGACAGAACCTGTCCGCCGCCGAGGCTAAAGCCGCCCGAAAGCGAGTGGTTTGAATTTGCACCGGTGTCGGGTACGGAGAGAATTGTAAGATTACCACCGACATTTGCTGTCACCGTGTCGCCGGAGACAACCGCACCCGCGAGACGCGTATCGTTTCCCGACTCCACGGTGATGTCACCGGTACCGTTGACGTGACTATTGACCTGAGTGGTACCAGCGGCGTTGGATTTTCCAACCGACGCATTGGCGCTACCCGTCAGTCCGGCATTGACACCCTTGATGCCGACGCCCGCGGAAAGGCCGAAGCTTGCACCTCCTGACGCGCTGCTCATCGATGAACTGGTAGTCGCCTGTGCGCTTTCGAGAATGATCTCCTTGCCAGCCCTCAGGGTAATATCGCCGGCTTTGTCGTAATCATGAGGGAGGAGACCACGTTAGCACTGCACGTCTCATCCACCGACTTGCGGTACTCAATGCCAATCGTGCCGGAGCCTGAACTTGGCAAGAAGGTTCTCCTTAGAATGTCACTCTTGCCTTATAGGCCGAAGGCGCTCTGGCAGAGGGAGTTTGCGCCAGGAACGGCATTATCCTCCAGCGTTTTTATTTTCGAGATCACGTTCTTGTCGATGGAAACGGCGATCACGCATAGCCTCGGCTCATCGTGTTGTGGCACATAATATTTCATCGTGGCGCCGGGATAGCTGTCCTGTGACCAACGGCCGGGAACACGAACCGTGCGTTCATGACGCCACGTCGACAAAACGCCATTGGGCGTTTCCGCATTCTCAACGGCAGCACCAAACCTCCTATGGAATTCCGCGCTTGACCTGCCCATCCATTGGTCGTTGAGCTTGTTGTAGGGCTTGGCAAGACCGGTGCTTAAGGCCCTATTTACGTTGGCCCCACGGTCTTTTCCGCATTGCAGCCGCCAAGTAAAAGCGAAACGAGGACTATCGAAAGTGGGCATACAATACTAAAACGCCGTGATCTGTTAGACATCTTTATTCCGCTTACGTCCGCCAGGGCCATCATTGTCGCAAGATCCAACTTTTCGTATCAGCTTCCTCCTCAAAGCCGCGCCAACCGGGAAAAACACCCAGAAGTTTGCCGAACGTTCAACGAGCGACGCCATGTTCGGTGGTCTTTCGGATAGATGCCGGGCAGTATTCGATTTAGCGAGCCCATATTCTTGTTTCTTAACGCATACTGGAAAACCGGCTATTTAATTGAGTTTAAAAGAGACTTTGCTCTTCGCAGAGAGCTCGCGTATATCGGATTGGTCTTCGCAAAACTGTTGATCCTGGGCGGCTGGAAGGGCCGGTCCTGTCAACTGGAAATGCTGATCCGTTCTGATCGTTACGGGTTGTAAGGTTGATAATCCTCGAATTCCCAAAACATAAAGCGGGACAGCTTTGTCGCAATGTCCTCCCAGCACTCACCTTCGATACTTTCGACAGTTTCGACAGTTTCGACAATAAGCGCTTTGAGAGCAATTTCATCATAGCAATCCATAAAGATCCAATGGCGTGCAAACCGAGGGCGATCCAACTGATTTTCCGCAAACCAGCTTGGGGAACTTACTTCGAAGGAGAATATCTCGGCACCATCATTGTCCTCTGGCCCAATTAACGCCTCTGCTGGGAAATAAAAATGACTGACGTTTTCCGGCGTATAGCCGTCGAAAGAGAAATTGAGTGGCCGTATCTTTGTAACTTTTGCTTTCACGGTTCAACTTTCACGCGCGGCCAACAAAAGTCGCACCGACAGAAACACAATTCGTAGATCGCGCGGTGCTAGAACTACAGGAAGATCGCAGCGGCGCGGTGAGGAGATCACCGCCGTTGGTGAGCTACGCCGCTGCTTATTCGTGCACTCCCAAGCTGTCCAAGATTGCGACCAGATCAGTGGCGATCTTCCCGACCTCTTCTGGAGGATAGCCAACTGTAGTGTGGAAATTGGAAATACACGTTCCGAATACCGCCTCCCTGATAATTGCCACGATCATTAACGCTTCTTGATGTCATAGCCACGGAAACAATATTCTTAGATCTCTCAATTAGTTGCATGATCTCTTTCACTGATAAGGAGTGGTTCGCTTTGGCAAGGATGAGATGTACTCGGACCAATTTTGCGGTTGAAATGCAGTGCTTTGTCCCGAACCCGTCCGATTGACCACGACGACGGTGCCTGCGGCTTCCTGAAGATAGACTTCTCTTCCGCTCGCATAATACCGGATCTCGCTGGGATGCAAAATTACGTTCTCCACATGTGCACGGAATTGCGCCGACGTTCTGATGCCAAGGCCGGAGAACTCGCCCTGTAAAAGGAGTGATCAAGGATGTCTTCCAGGTGCCATATTCAATTTTATGCCGGTGGTGGCGTTTGCCGTGCCGCCAGGCGTCCTGATCGTCTCCCCTGGTGCAGATAGTTCGACTTCGGATAGCTGTACCGCTTTTCCGGTCGCTTGATCAAATACGCTGATGATCCGGGCGTTACTAAAACAAGGCGTTTAATGGCTCCTTCGATGATATCTCGGCGACAAGAATTGCATCCAGATAGCGATCGAGATCTTCGGCTAGCCATCTCTGCCCGTCGCGCTTCAGGTGAAATTTAACAACAACATTGTTTTCCTCGGAGGAGATTATCGCGACTAGAATATAATCGGATCCGGTGGCCTTCCAAGCTCTGAGAACCTCCTCCACAAAGACTATCGCTTGCAAAAGAGGATCAGTCACATCGTAGTCGTCGATGTGGACCGAGTTGACGAAGCACTCCAGGCCCACCGCGTCGGGAAAATCCTTCCGAGTAACGCTCTTGGAGTTCTGAAGGAGCGCGGAGAGGAACTGGCAACCGGACTTGGCAGTAAAGCCGCCGGCCGCGAGTGCCTTCAATTCCGGATGAAGGGGGGGGCGGCCGGCTACCTCACTAAGCAGCTTTCGCATTTGTTCGTTTGTCTTGATCACATTTCACCTAGATAGCTCTTGAGGCCCTTTTGGATGGCTGCGCTAAAGCTTGGATTTGTCAGCAAATTGTTCACTGATTTCGGCGCTCCGGGGAACGAATTCGACGCCGGATCATAAAGATATTTGTTGCCGTTGTTGTCTTGATAGTGAATTTGTCCCGGCCTTTGTCCGGGATTGGGGTTTTCTACGTCAATACGCTCTCTCCCGCCGCCCTTCCAAATTGTCTTACTGGCAAATTGCGCCCCGTTCGCACCCAACATTTTTCCGCCGCTCGTGGCGACTCCGATCATCGCCATCGCGATGATCGTGTTCACATCAAGACCGGTAGCCTCAAGGCGATCGATTTTGACGCTCCAGGAAATCGACGTGTCTTGCCAAATCTCCCAGCGTTTTCCGCGAAGCTGCTCGCCGACGAGGGCGGCGGCGTTCTGCCCTTGCGCATACGCCTTCGCATTCGCGCCATTGGGGTCATCGCTATCGAGTTTCCTGATTGCGTCTAGTAACCAGTCACCTTTTATCCAACTTTCTACATCTAGAGGATGATCAACGACGAAGGCAAAGCCGGCGTTTTGAAGGATGTTCGAACGGGTTTTAGGGTCGATTGTGTTCAGGTAGGCGTAGATGGCATCTTGGCAATCCTGATAAGACTTTATGCCGAGATGAATGAGCTCGCCGTCCCGCTGACGAATTGTGCAATCCGTCAAGAAGTCATCAGCATAGGCTGGTGCCACGATTAGGTCGAAAAGATTGAACCCTTGTTGCTGAGTGCAGCCTCCAAGGGATCCTCCATTAGCAAGCGCGGCAAGACCCGACTTGATGTTCGCGACTTCTTCCTGGGTCAGTTTCTTGCCAAGGAGATAAGTGTCGATGAAGCCGCCCGGCTCGATTGCCTCCTTGATACCGTTCCCGACGGCCCGCAAGCTGTTGCTGGATAGGTAGAAGTCGAGCTCGACATGCTTGTCCTTGGTAAGCTCGTAGGCCTTGTCGGGATCGCGGTTGAGTTCATTGAGCGGGCGTGTGGTGCTACCGTCCTTTGCGAGAGCGGCCTGTTTTTCCTCATCGCGAATGATGATGTCGCCGGGACCGACGGTTGCGCGCACCGTTTGGCGAGTATCGTCGAGCCGATAGGAGCCTTCTAGCGTGTGGTTGGTGGTAGACTCGCCGTTCTGGTCTTTGCCACTGGAGAGATCGACGCCGAGATCGGCACTGAAACCTTCGTATCCAATCCGGCCTTCGAAGTTGTCGTAAGTCAGCGTGCCAGTGTCGAGTAGGAGATTGCCTGACTCAGAGACGATCTTGCCAGCGCCGAGATGGGTATTTCCGCCAACCGCGACGTCCATCGCCCCAGTGGAGATCAGGCTCGATTGCTCCGCGATCCAGTTCGTTTGGCCGGAGCCGCTGCCGCCGCCAATCCGCACGCCGGACAAAACCTGTCCGCCGCCGAGGCTAAAGCCACCGGAAACGGAGCGGTTTGAATTTGCACCGGTGTCGGGTACGGAGAGAATTGTAAGATTACCACCGACATTTGCTGTCACGGTGTCGCCGGAGACAACCGCGCCCGCGAGACGCGTATCGTGTCCCGACTCCACGGTGATGTCACCGGTACCGTTGACGTGACTATTGACCTGAGTGGTACCATCGGCGTTGGATCTTCCAACCGACGCATTGGCGCTATCCGTCAGTCCGGCATTGACACCCTTGATGCCTACGCCCGCGGAAACGCCGAGGCTTGCACCTCCTGACGTGTTGCTCGTCGATGAACTGGTGGTCGCCTGTGCGATCTCGAGAATGATATCCTTGCCAGCCTTCAGCGCAATATCGCCAGCTTTGCCATTATCCGAGATGACAACCGCGCCATCGGCATCGTAACCCGCTGCGATTTGCGCTCCGTGGCTCGTAAGATTCCCAGAGACGGCCTCGATCGTTACAGACTGTCCTCCGCGTATGTCGGTCAGGACTGAAACAGAGGATTGAGCCGCCTCCTTTTCCTTTTCGTAGGTGAATCCCACTGTGAGTGACGCCGACACGACGTTGCCACCCTTTGCGATCTTGTCGAGCGCATCGTAGGCCTTGAGTGAGGCAAAGGCCGCATTTGCAGTGGAGTACCCATCTGAGATTTCGCCGATCTTCTTGGCCGCACTACCGACACTTTGAGCCGTGGTTAGCAGTGAAGTTGACACGGAGAGACTGATGCCTGCGAAAAACTCTTCATGCAATTGCTCGTAGTTCGTCTGGTCCTGGGCCGATAGAAGATTGACATCGCGCTCTGCCAGGATGGCGACATCCCGCTCACCCGAAACCTGTGCCGCCTGCAAGTTGACGTCGCGTGCGGCCGATATCGTCAAATCGCGACCGGCAGACAGGGAGGACACTGCGTTGGTCGCTGAGGACTGGGCGGTCTGATCGACCGACTTGCCGAACCCAATGCCAATCGAGGCACTGCCGTCGCCTGAACTGTAAGCGATGCCGAAGCCTGAGCGCTTCTCTTTCTCTGCCGAGGACGCGCTTTCCGCACCCGGCGTGATGTTGACATCGCGGGCAGCTTCGAGGGCGATATCCTGTCCTGCGGTTATACCGGAGCCGATAATGTTGATGTCGCTTTCGCGCGCCTTGAGCGTCAGATCGGTACCAGCCGACAGCAGAGAGGCAATATTCAACTCCGACGCTTGACTGAGATCCTTCTGCTCTTTGCCCCAAAGCGAAAGAAAGCCGTCTCCTGATCCGGCGAACAGACCGGACTTCTTGCGTTCGATCTCGAGCTGATGCCGTTCCTGAGCGCCGATCACAGAGATGCTGTCGGCGGAGGCGGTGATGGCATCGCCGGCCGTCACCATTGAGCCGGCAATGACAGCGTTGCCACCTGCGTTCAGGGTGACGTTGCCGGAAGCACCGAGCTTGGAGGCGACGGTGGATTCGTCGTAGCTTTGATAAGAAGATCCACCCTTGCTGAGGAAGCCGCTTTTGTTCTTCTGATCGTCACGAGTGGCCATGTCCTCAGCCGCCGCGACGATCAGATCACCACCGGTGGTGACAGTCAGGTTGGCCTTCGTCTGGTCCGTCCCCGCCTGAATCGTTGAGGCGGATATCTGGGTGTTCTCTCCAGACACGATCGTGACGCCAGCAGCGCCGCTGATTGCGGACCCAACCGCTGTTTCTGTCTCCAGATGGCTGGTCGAGGCTGATTTAGAGCCGAACAAACCACCCTTCTTCGTCGAGGACTGCAGATCGAGCGTACTCGAATCGGTCGCCTGAGCGATCGTCACATCGCCGCCGGCCTTGAGGTCGACCGTGTCTTCGGCTGTCAGTTTGCTACCGACGATGCTGAGATCCTGGCCTGCTGTTGCGCTGATCGCCCCTCCGGCCGCAATCTCGGAGCCGCTGTGGCTAAAGGTCGAGGACGTATTCTTGCCGAAACGGGGGTCGGATTCGCCCTGAGATACGGTAACGTTGATCGTGTTTGCAGCCTGAAGTACAGCGTCGCCGCCAGAGTTGACCGATGAGCCGGAGAGGAGAATGCTGTCTCCGGCTTTGATCGTCGCATCGGTGCCGGCACCCAGTTGTGACTTTTGCTGATCGGTCGAGGACGTCCTGCTGTATCCGTCGTCGGTGTTTCGATCGAGGCTGGTGGTAATGACGTTGACCGAACCACGCCCGGCAGTGACATCAAGCGTCGTTCCGGCTTTTGCCGAGCTGCCGATGACATTGACGTCGTTGGCCGCAGCGATCGTCAGTGCCCCACCGCTCGCCAATTGCGTTCCCGAGGCATTCTGCTGGGCGCCGACTGCGACCTTCAGCGAATCCAGCGTAACGTCCCGACCCACTACCGCCAGGTCGCCGCCGGCTTTGACAGCCGCACCTTTGAGCGCGAGATCCGAACCGGCGGTAAGTGTCGCATCAGCGCCCGCGACAACCGCGGCATTCGAATTGACGACCGCTTCGACTCCGAGATCCAAAGATTGCGCTTGAAGTGTAATGGTCCCAGAAGCGGCAAGCGTGACGTCGCCGCTCGCTTTGAAGGTGCCGCCGTTGGTGGAAATCGTCGATCCGGAAACTGACAGACGGCTGTCGGCAACCATCGCACCGGAATTGCTGATGGTACCATCGTCGACACGCACGGAACCACCGGAAATCAGAGCACCGGCAGCAGTCAGTTGCGCCATGTCGGTGTTCGGAATGTAAACCACAGGTGCAAGGACAGACACGCCATCGATGGTCTGCGTTTCGTACCACACCAGCGGTTCGGTCAAGGAGGCCACTTGATCGGCCGTGAGGGTCTGCCCGATGTTGAGGCCATGATCCGTGGCATATTGCAGACCGTTGTCCAGGAGCGTCTTGACCTGCTCGACAGCATCGCTGCCGGGAATAAACGAGGCGGTGCCGAGTCCTTGGCCGGTCGTCTGCCTCAGGAGTTGGTCGATATACTGGTTCTCGAAATAGGCATCCCCGAGGAAAGGTCGTTCGGTGTCGGGTTGGTACCCGAGATGGCTGATGAAATAGCTGGACCCGTAGAACGCACCGACATCCAGGAATTGTGCACGCGTTTCAAACAGGAAGGTCTGGCCAGGAATAGTGCCGCCAAAGCCGCCCGACTGCGGCTTGGGCGTCGAATTTGCGAGAGCGAGCTGCAGGGCTGCCCCGGAAGCACCACCGGCTGCGGCGTTGAGTGTAAATAGCGCACCTCCAGCCGATATGCCTGACAGGACGGCGGTTGGGTCCGCGTGGCTGTTGGACGGAGCGACGTTGCTCGCTCCAGCGATCGATCCCGCCACCGACGTGTTGTTGATCGCAGCAAAGCCGGAGATGTTAACGGCGCCGCCGGCCTTGATTGTCGCCGACGCACCCCCGATCGATTCGGTCTTGTTGATGATTGTCGTGCCGTTGGCAATGTCCTTGGAGGGATTGCGCGTGCCCGACGCGTCATAGCCTTCGCATGCGCCGTCGGCATGGCAGGTCGTGGTGGTGGTGCGGGTGAGGGAGACGCCCCGGTTGTTGAGGACATTGCCTTTCAGCGTCGCGTTTCCGCCCGCCTCAATTGCGCTGTAGCTGTTGGTAAGGGTGGTTGCATCGACCGTCAGGTTTCCGCCGGCTTGGATTAGGCCCTGTGCACCCAGCGGCCACGCAAACCTGTCCTCATAGACCGACTGGCTGAGATTGGCACCGCCGTCGAATGTGTACGTGGTACTGGTGTCGGCTACACCTCCAAGCATCACCTGGTCGACGATGAAATATTGCGACGGGTTGTTTGGATCGAGGATCGGATTGCCATTCGCATCTTTCGGCACTCGATCCTTGATCCAGTTGAAGATCGGTGCGACGGCCGTCGGGCCGTTCCCGCTAATCCAGGTCCAGGCGTGGTAAGTCGTGCCATCAGGAAGCGTCGCAACCGACCAGAGAAGCGGCTGGTAGTCGGCGAACTGCGGCGGGTTCATGCCCGGATAGAGTTGGTACATATTCTGGTCTGCCGATTCCATATAGGCAAAAGGCAGTCCGGCGGCGGTCGGATTGAGCGAAAATCTGGACACCACTCCTGAGGAGACGAGGACATTGGTGAGCGCCGGCACGCTCGACCGCTCATTGACGAGGTTGCTCGTGACAAGGGCGGCATCATTGCCAGCCTGCAGCAGCCCGGCACGATTGGTGATAGATCCGCTTCTGGTGCCGCCGGCATCTCCCGCAATGGATAGATCATGCCCTGCCAAGATGGCGCCCTGATCATTGAGCATGTCACCGAGGACAAAGATGTTGGCGTCATGTCCGGCATAAATCAGGCCGGTGGCTGCGTTGGTCAGATCGCCAGAAGTCGTGATCGTCACATCGTGGCCTGCTGCAAGCTCTCCTGAATTGGTGAAGAATGGTAGCGTCAGATCAAGATCGCCCGCTGCCCGCAGGTTCGTCGACATGTTGGCTGCGAGGGTTGTGGCGGAAATCAACAGATCGCCGCTACCCCCCGATGACGAGGTTGCATTCAGCGTGGCATCCTTGACGTTGGCTGTTCCACCGACCGTGATGTCGAGACCGCCAAAGGTTAACGTGCTACCGGAGAAATTCGCGCTGTTTGCCTTAATCCTAAGCGTCCCGGCGGTGCTTATTCCGCTTTGTCCGTCGCTAAGGTCAACAACCCGCTCGGCCACGGATATGTCGCCTGCGGCGCGCGTGATATTTTCGAGGCTGATGATGCCCAAGTCGGCTGCAAGATTTGCATCGGCGTAACTTTGAAGACTGTCGTAGGTGATATCCTGGCTTGCATGCGCTGATAGGTCTCCGGCGCTGAACAGACTCCTTGCCGCAATCGACCCTTGCGTGGCGACAAGAAGAAGCGTGCCGTCGGTCCCGACAACGATGCTTCCGGACGATGAAAGCGTCGTCGCATCGAAATCGACACCGGAGATGAGCGTATCGATGTTCAACTGGTTTGCCTGGACGGATACATCGGACGCAGCCAACGATTGACCGGTCAGTGTAATCACATTGCCGGCATCAAGCTTGAGGGACTTGTGGCTGATAGCGTTTGCGCTGATGTCTCGAGACGCCGTAGCCTTGAGCTCTCCCGCCGAGAGGAGTTGACGTGCCTCGATGTTGCCGGCGGTCGCAGAAAGGGTCAGGTCGCCGGTGCCCGATAGCACAACCGCACCCAAGGTCGCGGCAGCGGTCGCAGCGACATCAAAACCCGAAGTGATGCCGCCGACGCTCACACTTCTGCCAGACATGGCGACATTTCCGCCTGCCATGGCATCCCCGGAGAGCGCAATATCGAGCCCGGCTGTGATTGCGAGGTTGTCGGTACTGATCAACGTGCCGGCTGCAATCGCGCCACTGATGGCGGAAAGGGTGAGGTCGCCTGCTGCTGCCGATACGTCCCCGATGAATATGTCGCCCGACACCGCGGCCACCGCAACGGAGCTTCCGGATCTGAGGTCGCCGGTTGCAACGTCACCGGCCGATATCTGGATGCTGCCTAGGCTCGACGTGTCGCCGGAGAGCGAAATCAAGCCTGTGCCCCCATCGAGTGACACATCGCGGTCCGCTGCGATCGAGTGAAGTGTAATGCCCTCCTTTGCCTTAACGACGACATGTGCCTTTGACGTCAGGTTTCCGGCATCGACGCGACGATGCGAGGTAATTGCTACACCTTGGCTGCCGGATGCATTGCCGATGGAAATACGCCCGTCGGCCGACAGGGATAGTTCGCCGGCATTGGCGGCCATGTCGGCATGCATCCGCACGCCGGCTCCTTTTTCCGTAACGACCATCTTGATGCGGTCGCCCTGCATGGCGCCCAGCGCCGAGCCATCTATGGCGTATTCCGGTGTGCCCGTCGTTGTATCAAGATCTGTTGCTTTACCCGTTGCGTAATCGAACTTCGCTTTTCCGGCCGTCAGTCGCAAATCTTTGCCGAAGATAGGACCGTTGACGCTGATAGTTCGGGAGACGACGTCGAAAAGGTCGACCGCGCCGACCCCTGCTGCAAGGTTAGTACCATTGGAGCCGAAAGTGACATCGCCACCACGGACAATGAAGCCGTTTAGGCGGCCGTCGGCTGTGAGATCAGGTACGCCAGTGGTCAAGGTCGCATGAGGCGTGTTGATGAAGCCACAGCCGTTGCAGGTAATGCCTTTCGGATTGGCAATGATGACGTCCGCGCGCCCTCCGAACACTTCCGTTGGCCCATTCAGGGCGCTACGGCTACCGCGGGTAACTTCATTGAGGATGACGCCTGCCGAGCCGGCGTTGCGAAGATTTGGGTTGCCTGGAAGGACGCCTCCAAGATTTGAGGTTCCGACTTCGCCATTATAGTTGTTGAGGATCAGTCCTGGTGCGCCGACGTTGAAGCTGTCGTATTTGTTGTGGGACAAGCCCTGGCTGTTCGGCGTGGCTATGTTGACCAGCGGCACACCGTTTGGAGCCACACTGATACCCGGCTGATTGGCGGATGGTGCCGTGGTGTCAGGAGCGACCTGCTGCGCCTGGACAAGCACTGGTTGAAGCGCAAGAACCAGACTGAGAACAGACGCCAGCAATCGCTTTGCGACGCGCCCAGTGGCCAAATATTGGCACTCTCGGTTCTGCTGACGATTGCCGTTCATGTCTTGAAAGGCAATTTTGCTTGCTCGTTCCATATCTGCTTTGCCTCCTTACGCATTACAATCGGCCGACAGCGTCGCGCGAATTCAGTTCTCTGGCTCTGTTTTGTCCTTGCAGGGCGCTACCAATGGACTGACGCGCTGACGTAGAAGAAGCCGGCGTCATCGGTAGCGGTACTGCTTGAAAGAATGTCGGAGTAGCCCAGATCGACGTTGAGGCTGCCGCCGACCAGACGAGCACCAGCGGTCCAGCTGGAAAGATCGCCACCGGTAATGTCGAAGCGGCCCTGGGAGAAGACACGGCCATAGTCGAGACCGATGTAGGGCCTCAGCTCTCCTAGTATTTTGGCGATCGTCCCATCATTGGCCCAAGGCATGGTGCGCCAGGCGAACTCGTTGTGGGTGAACATTCCGTTATTGCCGAAAAGCACGCTCTCCCTCAGGCCGCGAACATTGCTGTAGCCACCGAGCGATATTTGCTCTGCGCCGAAAAGATTATCTGGTGAGTACTGACCGCTGAGGAGCGAGGTCGCCTCCAGGTGCGCGCCAGCGATCTCGAAGGGTTCGGTTATACTGAGGGTGACGCTGAATTTGGAGAAACGTGGATCGGCGCTGCCGGCGCCGGGCTCACCGGCATCCACCGCGCCGAAGAGATCGAGGCCTTGATCGTAGCTCGCATCGAAAGCCCATACACCGCCCAGCATACGACGTGAATGGGACAGGCCGAGGCTGCCGACGCTATAGCGGCGGCTGCCGACCTCAATCCGGTTGCCGAGGAGAAAGTTGTCGGTCTGCTTGTAGGTGAGGCCACTCCGGACCGTTGTAATCGAATCCTTGTCGCGCAGCACCACACGGCCGGCCCCGACGCCAAACTGACCGGAATCACCCGATGTCTCGATCGCCTCGAAAATCCCCGGAATGGCGCTCTCGTAGTCATACCAGGAGCCGTTGGCCGAAAAGGTCCAATAACCGTAGGGGATGCTGGCATTGACGGAATAGCTGTTGCTGCTGCCTTGTCCGTCGCCACCCCAGGGGTAGTCCGGGCCGCTGCGTTGATAAGACAACCCAAGCTGATCGTTTATGCCGAGCACATCGTCCAGACCGAGACGCAGCGAGCTTTGCGCGTACCCAGTGCTTTCCTGGCCGAGGTTGTCGTTGGCGGCGGATGCATGCCAGCGCTTCGTCGGGTTGTTTTCGAGGTTGAGAACAGACGTGCCGACTTTCGCGCCGGGCAACATTGATGTCTTGGCATTGTTGGACGAGAGACGGTTGATTTGATCAAGCCCCTGCTCAACATCGCGAATGTTCGCAATCCTGCCGATCATGTGTGGAAATGCCGTCGCAACCGTGCCGTTGTTTGGAGCCGGCTTTCCATTCACGTAGATGTCGTCGATCGTTCCCTCGATCACGATCACGCGAAGCCGCTTGCTGGCCCTGACATCCTGCTCGGGCACGTATGCCCGGGAGGTGACGAAGCCATGATCGAGGTAGAGATGGGTCACGGCCCGCAAGAGATCATTGATATCGCCAAGTCCAATGCAGCGATCCTGGTAGCGCCGGGTGATCTTCGCGATCGAGGCCAATGAGATTTGCGTAACACCGTCGACATCGACGCCTTCGATGTCGAAACAAGGACCGTTGGGGGTCCTGGCGACGGGTATCTGCCGACCATTGGCAGCAGGCGCCGCGTTCGGGGTGATGCGTTTCAGCGCGTCCAACCGCTGGGTTTCCGTTTGTTGCTCTTGCCGACGAGAGAACTCGTCTGCAGGAGATTGTGCTTGGAGTGGGCTCGCAAATGTCATGCCCAATAGGAGAACCATGCCCGTCGCCGGGGCATACCGAACTGTCATCATCATGATGCAGCTCGACTAGTTGACTTTGGTGCTTTGGAGTTTCTCCAGAGCCTGCTTCAGTCCCTTCAGGGAAAAGCGAATGTTGACGTCCTGCCCATTCATCAGACGCACGACACCTTCTGCAGATTCACTCCCGCCGAGTGACGATATGTCGCGAGGCTCGAGCGCCTGCTGTGCCCAGCAGCCAGCCTGATTGCAATTTCGGTAGGCTAGCTTGGCTAAGGGTTTGCCATTCCTGTTGATCGAAAAACCGGCAGGCAGAAAGACGTTCAGAGGCAGCAGCGCGGTCAATGTCAGAGCTGTCTTTGCCTTTTTGCCGGTGCCTACGGATTTCGGTGCGATGGCAAGCGTGAGGACGCTGACGTTTTTGCCGCCGTTCTGCACTTGCGCGATTTGCGCAACCTCACAGTTGTCGCTAGGTTGTCCGCTGCAACGATAGTACCAGTCATCGAATTTCTGAGCGATGAATTGGCCCTTGGGAGCGACGTTCTGTGCCTGCGATGGAAACGCTGCGGATGCACTGCAAATGATCAGAGCGAATGCTCTCGCGGTTGACTTATGCTGAAATAAAATCATTGCAAAATGCAACTTGAGGAAGTTTCTGTGTGTGATTTCGGCATTAGTCTCACATTCCCAGTTTGGTGCAACGCGGTCATAAAAACACGGTGAAGTTTTAGTTAGTGGACATCTTCCAATCCGACAAGCCAAAAAAACCAATCCATGGATGCATTATTCTTCGATACGGCTAGTAGTCGTGGCGTTTTGCGAGAAGCAATCAATCCCCTCCTGCTTGCCGAAGCTGACGATGCTAGGGCTCGTCGGATACACTGAGGGTCAGAAGGTCGCGGTGTGGCTAAGCTTGGGGATGAGGATCTTGAAATGGGCGTTTAGTAAGCCGGGTTCGCCCACTGATCCTGTGGGAACAAGCGACGTCTGAGGGCATCGTAAACTTAAAGGGCGCGAGGCAGTCGTAGCCCGCTTGCGCCATGGCGGTTCATGTCCGGGCGATTTTCGCCCACAGGTTCATCGCCACCGAACGCAGTTCGCGATGATGGCTGGTTGGGATGTCGTGGCGCGGGATATGGAACAGGTTGGCAATCGGGTCATGGATGGAGACAAAGCGTTGCAGATGGCGCTGAGACTTGAAGCGCTTCATGATCCGTTCTCGTCGTCGGATTGGCCGATGGGGATTCTCCGCCCGATTGTTCAACCCTTTGTGGGAACGATGCTCAACACCGGGCATGATCTCCCGCTTTGCGGCGTGGTAAGATCGAAGCGTATCGGTGATCGTTACCCGCGGCGCTCGGCCCTGGGCCTTCAAGAGCTTGCGCATCAGACGCTTGGCCGCCTTGGCATTTCGGCGGCTTTGCACAAGAACGTCCAAGACGAAACCGTCCTGATCAACAGCGCGCCACAGCCAATGCTTCTTGCCACGGATCGAAACAACGGCTTCATCGAGGTGCCAATTGTCCCCAAGCCGACCGGATGATCGACGACGTATCTCGTTGGCGAACGTTCGCCCGAATTTTTCCGCCCAAAGCCGGATCGTTTGATGCGAGACAATAATCCCACGGGCAGCCAGCAAGTCCTCGACCATTCGCGGGCTGAGAGGAAAACGGAAATAGAGCCACACGGCGTGGGCAATCACCTCAGCGGGAAAACGATGGCGGCGATAGAGCGGGTCACGGTCTGTCATATCCCGTCATCGCACATCGGTATCCACGTTTCGTTAAGTTGACGATGCCCGCTCGTTAGAGTTCACCCACCCGCCAGTATGAAATCGATATTGCACTGGTCTAGCGCTTCCAACTCTACCTGCGCGTTTAGATTATGCGATTGATGAACTGGCTGCGTTGTTTTCGACTTCCGCCACTTGAGTGAGGACAAGTTTAGCTTGGTTGTTTGAATCGGACCCCCACCCCACCACCGTTGCTTGGAAGAAATTGGATCCCAGCGCTCTCTAATACCATCCGGATGAGTTTCAGGTTTGCGGCTGTTATCGACGGCGCTCCGTTCTCGGCTTCTGCGCGCCTTATCGTCGACAGGCCTACACTCGCTGTCTCAGCGAGGGTTTCGGCCGTCCATTTAAGAAGAGCTCTCGCCGCTCGAATTTGAGCCCCGGTGATTTCGCTCATTTTTTACGATTTCTCATTGAAACTTTTTGGTTCACATGCAATATTTAGGTTCAAAGCGGCCGCATCGGTGTTTGAGCCACCAGATGCAGCCTGCCACAACCTAAGCTGTCAGGAGCTCGGATCATGGCTGATTCCGACCATAGCAGAACTTTACCTATCGTCACGGTGGCTTGGCCTCGTTCTCCACTCTTCTCGTAGATCGGTTCGATGGAACTGCGCCAATTATCTCTTTTCAGAGCTGTCGCCGAGGAGCTTCACTTCGGTCGGGCTGCTATCAAGATGAACATCGCCCAGCCTGCGCTCAGCAATCATGTCATGGCGCTGGAGCGGGAGCTTGGCTGCCCGTTGTTCATCCGTTCTACTCGTCGGGTCGAGCTGACAAGGGCAGGGGAGACCTTCTATGACCGGGCGGTCCGCATCCTCAGCGAGATGGAGCTCACGACCGAGCTGACGCGGGCGGCCGGTGGAAGCCGCATCCGCCAGATCAAGATCGGCACCGTCTATCCAGCCACCATGGGCATGCTGCCCCAGTTCCTTGGCAAGATCGCCCGCAAGTTTCCCGATGTCCGCATCCACATAGCCTCAGGCAATACCGGAGACATCATCCGCGGGCTGGAGACCGGGCAGCTGAACCTCGGTTTCATCAGGCCGGTCGAAAACATCGGATCGCTGCGCTTCTTCTCCGTTGCGCATGAGCGCTATCTGCTGGCAGTTGCCGGGAGCAATCCTCTGGCTTCACTCAACGAGATCTCGATCGAGGATCTGCGCGATCAGAAGATCATTGCCTTCAACCGGCAGAACCTCTCCTTCACCGAGCGATACTTCAATGAAAAGTTCGAGGAATACGATCTGACGAAGAACGTCGCCTACAGCTGTGACGACACCTATTCGCTGGTCTCTCTCGTTTCTGCCGGTCTCGGTATCGGCTTTGCACCGGAGTGGACAACCGATATCCCGAACCGCAGCTTCGTGCTCAAGAAGGTGAGGGGGATCGACTTCAAGATCGGGCTTGGCATTGCCTGGTCGAAGGAGGATCCCACCGCATCTCGTGATGATATCGTCGAGATCGCGAAGTCGCTGGTCCGGCGAGGGTGACGTGCTTTGATTGGTACCTGCCGTGAGAGAGGAAAAGGACGCAACAGAGCTTGAGCGCCTCCCAACTCAATGAACCCAATGGGTTGAGTGCAAATCTGCATTGGAAATGCGATCATTTCTATGCCCATAAAGGTAAGCAACAACGGAAAGCTTCTACGGTCGTGGTATTGATGGCAATAGTGTGAATTGGCGCTCGCCTTCATTGGCACGTCGGCCGAACTGCAGGGCGTTTGCCCATTCACCGAAGTTGGGCGCGTATCGCGCTAAATTCACGGAAATGGAATGATGATGACCGAACGTACTGAATTACGCGATCTGAATTTGAGAGCGGTTGTCGGCCTCCTTAACGGTGTGCCGGAACCCGTGGTTGAACACCTGACGGTGACGGCGATCAAAAGACATCGCGATCTCCTGAACAAAGCCGATAAGCTGTTTCACAAGCTTCCTCCCAATATTAAAGCAGGCCATGAACCCGCAGCGCTCGCCCATGTTGAATACCTCGACGCTGCAATCGAAATGCATTCGCAAATGTCGGCGCTTACCACACTCCTGGATATTCTCGGCAGGACACCGGAAGTCTGACGACCGATCAAATCAAGCCGCGTCTGATAGCCAACGCCACAAGTTGCGTGTTGTTGCAGAGGTCGTATCGGCCTCTCAGCTCCTCCATTGTCTTGCGGACCGTATTGTACTTCACTTCTTCGACATCGGCGACATCCTGCACCGTTTTGCCGAGCCCGAGCCAACGTGCGAAAATCACTTCCTTCGGACTGAGATAGAACGGTTCCTCGACCGACGGCGTCGCTTGCAGCAACTCAATGCGCGCATGGATCTGCGCGACAGTAGAAGCCGCGGTTACTGCGTCGATCTCGTGGTCCGACGCCAGTTGTGGCTTGCTGGAAGCGAAAGTGAGCATCGCAGTTCCCCGGTTCGGAAGCGTAATCGGAACTGATATTCCTGATCGGATGTCAAAGTCAGCTGCATCGGCAAAGAAAGCCAACTCGCCTTTGGACATGGATCCCATATCGGTCTCTCCTGACCATGAGAAAGCACGACACAGCTTCTTTGCTCGCTGGATGACCGGATCCAGCAATTTTAGATCGCTCTTGAAATAGTGGTCTTGCCAGTCAGAATGATAGTTCGAAATCGCGAAAGTCTGACCGAAACGAAGATTTATGTAGGCGTAACCCGAAAATTCGAAGCGCTCAGCCACATCAGAAAGTGCGGACTGGAGAGTCTTCTGGTCGCGCGCGATGATAGTGACATCGAGTAATTTATCAAGCCAATGAGCCAAGGTGAGATCCCCATTTTGGCGGGCCATACTGTCAAATTGCAATCTATGATAATATTTCCAGTATGGCGAGCATTTTGCCGGGGGATGGATCATTTTGCGACCACCATATATTGGCCAGGGAGCGGAGTCGCGTCGCGACATTGCGATCCGTGTCTATCCCTTCGTGGACGCCATACAAACGGTAGTCCAGAACTCAAATTATAGCCACTTATGGCTTTGCCCTCAGCCTGGTCATTGCAGCCTGGATGACGGTGCCGGGTAAGAGCGGTGTCCCAGTCGCACCTTGACCAAGCGTGTCTTGCCGCCTCGGAAAATGCCGTGTCAGCGATGGCAACAAAGCGTCAACAGCTGTCATTGGCAAAAACGCAACTTCATTGGTCGTCAAGACCTAAGCAAACCGTCCAGGATGGCATCTGTCGTGCGCTCTGCAGTTACTTGGAAGGGCGTTCCACCCAGGTCAGAGAAGATAGAGCAGACTTCCTTGGAATCGTCGATTAGAACGCAATCCTCAATGCAGGCGCCCAATCGGTCAGCGTATTTTATGAACAAGGCGCCACCATCGTCGGTCTTCAACCGTCCCTCGTAAAACGAGTTGCTGACCGCATCAAAGTGCTGGTCGAGTCGTAAGGTCGGCACGGTAAAGCGTGAAAAGCTATCCATATTTCCGGTAACCAATATAACATTGGCGTCCCGACGAATGCGTGAAATACTCGAAAGAGTGGCTAGGGAAACATGCAGCATTATGGAGCAAGTGCCACAAAGCATTTGGCGGTGTCACTTGCCGCGAAGTCGTCGAGCGAAAACGGAGGTGACGGGCTGATCGCTTGAGGGTAGGCTCGATCCTATGAAAGTTCCTGACCTTCCCCCCGATTTGAAATTTCGGATGCTCACCCCAACGGATGACGAGCTTGAGTTCTCATTCCAGGCGAAGAAGCAGGCCCTCGGTCCTCACATCATTCAGCGGTGGGGATGGAATGAAAAGTTCCAACGCCAAGTCCATGAGCAGCGATTGCGCGAGAAGCCATTCTGTCAGATCGAGCAAAATGGACGGCCAATTGGAACTCTCTCGCTTCAATTGCTACCGGAGTTCGTCCGCTTCGGTGAATTCTATTTGATCGACTCATTTCGAGGACTCGGCATCGGCTCGAAAATTCTTGCCCACTGCCTCGAACTTGCGGACAACGAAGACATCCCCGTTCGCCTTGAATATCTTCTGTGGAACCCAGTTGGTAGCCTCTACCGACGAAATGACTTCGTTGAGATAGGGCGCACTTCAACCCACTTCCTCATGGAGCGGTCAAAGCGACTCGACTCCCGGTAGAGGGCCTGGTATTGGTCCAGCATGTTCAGATCGATACGAATAGAGCGCTGACCTTTGCTTCCGTCCTTCGACGGGGTTGTCCGCCTATGTCCTGCGTATCGACCGGAAATCTGAACATGCTCCAGAAGCGAATTCCTATCCTGAGGCCGAACTCCTACGACCCCTTCTCTGCAGGAGACCGGAGGTTCGAAATACGACCGTTGCGCTTGGCCTGATCCAAAGGATGGTTTCGGACAGCATCCGCTACTGCGCCCGGATGGCCGCGATCTCGATCCCGAGAAGGTCTGGTCTCTCACCGAAGACGATGCCTACGGTCTGTTCGTCGACTTCCGCCTGGAGCCCTACAGCGTCCGGCGTCGCCGCTTCCGCTGCTCGGAGCCGGAATGCCGCGCCGAGTTCTCGGTGACATCCGGAACGGTCTTCGCCAATCGAAAGCTGCCGTTCAAGAAGATCATCATGGCGATCTGGGAGGAGATCACGGCTGCCAAGGGCATGGCAGCGCTCCATTTGAGCCGCAAGCTAAACGTCCAGTACAAGACTGCCTATGTCCTGCTGCATAAGCTCCGCGAGGCTGTCGGCCTTCGTCGCGGTGCGATCAAGCTTCAGGGCACCGTGCAGCTCGACGGCAAGTATGTCGGCGGCGTGCTTCGCAAGGCGAACAAGAAGGAAGAGCGCAAGGACGGGCGTAAGAAGGAAAACCAGAACGGCAAGCGCTTGTGCGTTCTGGCGCTCAGAGAGGCCAACCGACACGCTCCGGACAGGACATTGACGCGAGTGATCATGGACGAGAACGGCAAGGACGCCTGGGCGGCTGTCGCCAAGCATGTCGACCCGAAGGCGCTCCTGATCGCCGACGAGCACAAGGCGTATGACGATCTCATCGGCCTCGTGCAGTTGACCCGCGTGAACCACAGCCTGCAGTATCAGGAGGACGACGGAACGAACTCGAACGTGATCGAGAGCTTCTTCAGCCGTGTCGAGAAGGCCTACAAGGGAATCAACCACCGCTTTTCGACGAAGTACCTCGACTGGTACATGGCGATGCTGTCGTGGAAGGAAGACACGCGCTACATGGGACTGCGTGTTGGTTTCCACGCGGAACTGAGCCGGTTTTTCCACCGAGAAGTGAGCCACCTCTAAGTATGGTTTTCTGATCAGGGTTTGGTCAAGGGATTGGCTTTT
>NZ_LMCW01000030.1 GCF_001424945.1 Rhizobium sp. Root1203 | reverse complement strand
CATAACCGAAGTCTCTCTCCACGGCATCAACACCTCCCGCCGAAAGCGAAAAAGTGTTACCCATGTCTCCGGTACAAAACGTCACCTATCTCTCAGGTCGGGCATCTGTTTTTCAGCTTGCTACCGATCGGAAAGGCTACGCAGGCCTTGGTGGGTCGCTCCCTTTCCCATTGACCGCGTGCCCATGGGTGGGCGCGTCGACGCCCGTGCTCGGGAGATCGGCGCTGGCAGAATTACTTTAGATGTTCTCATCAATATTTGAATTAAATGAATATAATTCATCGCGTGCGGTCTGTTTCTGTCGAAAATCAGTGATTCGATGGCATTTTCCCATGCAAAATCGACCTGAAATTGTAAAATTTTCGACATAAGTCGTTTGTGTGCGCTCAAACGATAGTGTAACAAGCCCTCGGAATCGCATTTTATGCAGAATAAACTTATCTAATATAGAATATCATTAATAATACTTGCTTTGAATAATAATGCGGCCGAAGGCGACGCGCGGACCACGCAACGAGCGAAATACCGTGGGGTTGTAATCCAGCCACAATTTTCGGCGGGCAAACAGTAACTCAAAATCCATTTCACTCCGGGACTAGATACATGAATATGGCCCTGCACAGCGGCGTCGAGCGTGCTGACGGATTTGCTGCATCAGAACAAGCGCCTTCGCTTCGAACGTTTCTCATCAATCTGGATAGGGCAGAGAGCCGCTTGGAGGCGATGCAACGGCAGTTTCAGCAGCTCGGGATGGGTTTTGAACGCGTGGCGGCGATCGACGGCGCGATGATCGACCTGCCCCACGCACACTATGACGAAGCGGCATTCAGGCGCCTTCACGGGCGGCTGACCAATCCGGCAGAGGTCGGCTGCTATCTCAGTCATGTGGCATGCGCTCAAAAGCTGCTGGATTCCACCGAGGCGTTTGCATTGATCCTCGAGGACGACCTGACGCTTCCCGGCGATCTGCCCGTCGTGATCGCAGAAGCGCTCGCCGCCCATGCCCATTGGGACGTTCTGCGCCTTTCGACGGTCAACAGCGGCCGGAAGTTTCCTATCGTGGCGATGTCCGGCGACAGGGCGCTTGCGATTGCCCTTACGCGCGAAAAGGGCTCGGGAGCCTATCTGATCAACCGTCATGCAGCGGAATGGATCTGCACAAGACTCGTGCCGATGCGGTTGCCCTACGATATTGCGTTCGACTTGGAATTCTTCGCCGGCCTTCGGGGAATGTTCATCTCCCCCGAGCCGATTTCACAGGAGACGGATTTTCCATCCGATATTCAGCAGGGAGGGAAATTCCGACTTCCCCTGCAACAGCGCCTCGGCGTCTATCCGTTCCGGGCCGTGCTCGAGATCGGGCGGGTTGCTTCACGCGCCTGGCGCCTCGGCAAGTACCGGCTGATCGGAGTCCGATAACGTCTGCTTTCTTGCTCCGTTGGAAAACGTCAGGGCCGACGGCGTCCGCCTTTTCAGCGCCGCCCTACTCCTTTCGGAGCAGCGGGCGCCGGCTGTTTGTCCGTTTGTTGATTTTGATCATTGCGTCGGGCTTGGTAAATCATAACAAGGCGCTATCTTCACGACAGCAAAACAAGGAGACCACCATGAAGAACACTATCGCTACGTTTCTTGCTGCGGCATCTCTGGCTCAAACGCTTGCAACAGGTGTGATGGCTGCCGACCTCGCCACCACCTACCGTCAGCCGGATGCGCGTGACGGCGTCAGGATCGGCATCCTGGCCTGCGATATCGGCGGCGGCATCGGGTACCTCCTTGGATCGGCCAAGACGCTCGATTGCGCGTTCAGTCCCTCAAACGGGGCCGCGCTGGATCACTATACCGGCGCGATCCGCAAGTTTGGTGTCGACCTCGGCTTCACCACGCGCGGCAGGCTGGTCTGGGCGGTCTTCGCACCGACGGCAGGTTATCACCGTGGTTCGCTCGGCGGGCTCTATCAGGGTGCTACGGCCGAAGCGACGCTGGCGGGCGGCATCGGCACCAACATTCTCTTCGGCGGCACGTCCGGCTCCGTCCATCTTCAGGTCATCAGCCTGACCGGCCAGCTCGGACTGAACGTCGCCGCGACCGGCACGTCCGTGACCCTCACGCCCGGCTGAACAGTCCCGATCCCCTGCCTCGGAAAGCCGCCCTCAAAGGCGGCTCTTTCGCCTTGACGTCGCACGACCGATCGAAGGAACTTTCGACCTCTTTCAGCATTGATGCAGAAAGAGGAGAATGTGTTATGCGTATCAAGCTTATTTTGCTGGCGGTCGCATATCTCGTGGTGACCGGCCTCATGCTGGCGACGACATACACGGCCAGCGGCCCAATCACCACGCCGAAGACAGACCGCGTCGCCGGATATTCATTCCTTGTCGAGAGGTTCGCCGGCTGATCGACGTCGGCACTTTGGCGATGCGCGGCTATCCCAATCCGATTTCGTTGCGGACCGGATGCTTGCCTGCGGCGGCTTGAGCGACCGCCGTCGCGCGCTCTATCTCGGCCGCTGTTGCGACCGTGCCGCTGAGAACGACGGCATTGTCATCCACCGTGACGGTGAGATCAGACGCATCGAGCCCGCCAGCGACCGCAAGGGCATTGGCGACCCCTTCCTCGAGAACAGCGTGGTTCTTGAACTCGATCTCAATTTCCGGCATCTCGCCGAAAAACGTACCCTGCTTGAAGATCATCGCAATTTCCTCCTTCGCTAACCGAGAAGAACGCGCTGTCGACGGGTTGGTTCACCCACCTCACCACGTGACCTGATAGTTGAGCCGGATGCTGCCCGTCTGCGTCGAGGATCCCGGGTTGGCGACCGTTGCGCTGAGATCGAGGTCCGGCAGAATTGTCTGGTTCACCGCAACCGAACCGGTGAGGCCGGCAAGACCGCTCAGGGTTGCCGCGGCTGATATCGACGTTCCGGTCCAGGGATGGATGAGTTTCAATGCCTGCGAGCCATCGACGGATGCCTGGCGCGTCTCGAGCGCTTCGTAGTTGAGGCTGACGAAACGCGTCGATTGCAGGTCGAGCGAATCCGAGAGGATCCAGCTTCGCGAGCGGCTGAGCAGCAGCGATCCGCTTCCCCGCAGCGTGTCGACGCGAACACTGGCTGCCTGCTCTGCGCGGGTGGCCGGAGTGACGCTCACCTTGCTGATCTTGCCCCAGAGCGAAGCCTGCTGGGACTCCGCCTGCAGGGCGCCGCCGTGCGTCGATGCCAACCCGAGGTCCGCGCCGGCGCTCGTCTCCCATTCGGCAGGCAGGCGAAAGCCCATTGTCGCCTTGTAGGAATTCTCGGACACCTTCACTGGCGTCCAGATCACCAGATTCTCGGCATCCGCTCTCGCCGCAAGCGATATGAGCGCGGCAGACAGAAGCAATAGCTTGCTTGTCGGTCTCATCAAACCTGTCGTCCCTTGGTCGACGTTCAGGGCAAAGCGACGATGCGCGCAGCGCAGGGTATCCGCTTGGCAAACCCGATGTCTCGTTCTGATCTGGCAGTCTCCCGACCATGGCCAGACTGCCGATATCTGCGCCCTGCGCAGCCGGAGAGCGATACCTTGCAACCCGATGGATCGCCGCAGCTCCTATCCCGAAGGAATGTTAGGAGATTCACATCTAAGGCCGGCCGTGTAAACCCCCTGGCGTCAGAAATCTGCTGCAGTGCACACTTGCCGGTGTTTCCAATCCCCTGTAGAGCCGGGTGCAAATGAGAAAAATCTGGCAAATCAGCGTATGACAACGGGCAGAAACGCGCCGCGGCGCCTCAGTATCTTTGGTTCGACGGGGTCGATCGGGCAAAACACGCTCGACGTCGTGAAGCATCTGGGCGGCCGTGACAATTTCGAGATCTCGGTGCTTACGGGCAACGAGAATATCGAGCTGCTTGCCGGTCAGGCTCGGACTGCCGGCGCAAAGCTGGCTGTAACCGCCAGTGAATCCCACTACGGACCGCTGAAGAGTGCGCTTGCCGGCAGCGGGATATCGGTCGCGGCCGGGCAATCCGGTCTCATGGAAGCCGCAGACCGCGATGCCGATTGGGTGATGGCGGCGATTGTCGGAACGGCCGGGCTCGCGCCGACGCTGGCGGCAGCGCGCAGGGGTGCGGATATCGCACTTGCCAACAAGGAGTGTCTCGTTTCCGCCGGCGGACTTTTCGTCGATTCCGTGCGCCGTGGCGGCGGCAAGCTGTTGCCGGTCGATAGCGAGCACAACGCGATCTTTCAGGTGCTGGAGGAAAACCAGCGCCATGCCGTCGAGCGCGTCATACTAACGGCTTCCGGCGGCCCTTTCCGCAATGCGACCGTCGAAGAGATGGCCGGTGTGACCGTCGAGACGGCCCGCGCCCATCCGAACTGGTCGATGGGACTGAAGATCTCCATCGACAGCGCTTCGATGTTCAACAAGGCGCTGGAGATGATCGAGGCTCGGCATCTCTTCGGTTTGTCGCCGGAGCAGATCGAAGTGATCGTGCATCCTCAATCGGTAATTCACTCGATGGTCGGCTACACCGACGGTTCGGTTCTGGCCCAACTCGGGGCTCCAGACATGCGAACTGCCATCGGCTATGCGCTCTCCCATCCGCTGCGGCCCAACCTGCCGATCGAGCGGCTCGATTTCGCCAAGCTTGCGCGCCTCGACTTCGAAGCGCCAGACGAAAGCCGCTTTCCGGCGCTTCGCCTTGCCCGGCTCGCGATGACGCGCGGCGGCGTTCAGGGTGCGGTGCTGAATGCGGCCAAGGAGGTGGCGCTGGAGGCCTTCATCGCGGGACGGCTGTCCTTCCTGTCGATGGCCGAGGTCACGGAAACCGTCATGGATCAGCTTTCCGGTCTGCCGCCCGCGGCAACGATGGATGATGTCTTCGCCGTCGACAAGGAAGCCCGGCAGCGGGCTGCCGGGCTCATAAACTAGACAGGAAATTCGTGGTCCTCAGGCGACATGCCTTGCCAGCGCGCAGCGCGCCCAGAGCGAGTGCAGCGCTTCGACCAGATGCTCGATGTCGGCATCGGTGTGCAGCGGCGTCGGCGTGATGCGCAGGCGCTCGGTCTTCTTCGGCACCGTCGGATAGTTGATCGGCTGGACGTAGACGCCGCAATTGTCGAGCANGGTGTGCAGCGGCGTCGGCGTGATGCGCAGGCGCTCGGTCTTCTTCGGCACCGTCGGATAGTTGATCGGCTGGACGTAGACGCCGCAATTGTCGAGCAACAGGTCCGAGATCCATTTGCACTTGGCCGCATCGCCGACCATGACGGGCACGATGTGGCTGGGGTTCGGCATGTGCGGAATGCCGCGCTTGTCGAGGAGGGCGCGCAGCGTGCGCACGCGCTCCTGATGACGGGCGCGCTCGAAGGGGCTGACCTTCAGGTGCTGGATCGAAGCGACCGCACCGGCAGCGAGCGCCGGCGGCAGCGCCGTGGTGAAGATGAAGCCCGAGGCGAACGAGCGGATGAAGTCGCAGAGCGCCGTCGACGCGGCGATATAGCCGCCCATGACGCCGAAGGCCTTGCCGAGCGTGCCCTCGATGACGGTGAGGCGATCCATCAGCCCTTCGCGCTCGGCAATGCCGCCGCCGCGCGGGCCGTACATGCCGACGGCATGGACTTCGTCGAGATAGGTCATCGCGCCATACCTGTCGGCGAGATCGCAGATCTCCTTGATCGGGGCGATATCGCCGTCCATCGAATAGACGCTCTCGAACGCGATCAGCTTCGGCGCCTTCGGATCGGCGGCCGCCAGCTTGGCTTCGAGGTCCTGGATGTCGTTGTGCTTCCAGATCACCTTGTCGCATTTGGCATAGCGAATGCCCTCGATCATCGAGGCGTGGTTCAGCGCATCCGAGAAGATCACGAGGCCGGGAATCCTGGCGCCGAGCGTGCCGAGGGCCGCCCAGTTGGAGACGTAGCCCGAGGTGAAGACCAGCGCCGCTTCCTTGCCGTGCAGATCGGCAAGCTCGCGCTCGAGCAGAACGTGGTAGTGGGTGGTGCCAGAGATATTCCGGGTGCCTCCCGCACCCGCGCCACAGTGGTCGATGGCGTTCTTCATCGCCTCGATCACCTTCGGGTTCTGGCCCATGCCGAGATAGTCGTTGGAACACCAGACGGTCACGTCCTTCGGNCCCGCGCCACAGTGGTCGATGGCGTTCTTCATCGCCTCGATCACCTTCGGGTTCTGGCCCATGCCGAGATAGTCGTTGGAACACCAGACGGTCACGTCCTTCGGGCCATCGGCCGTGTGACGGGTGGCCCGCGGAAAGCTGCCGCGATGACGCTCAAGATCGGCAAAAACGCGATAGCGGCCTTCCGTATGCAGGCCGTCCAGCTCGTTTTTGAAGAATGCTTCGAAATCCATCATATGCTCCAGTATCGTGCGAGCGTTTTTGCGAACGGACGCGCACACGTCAACCCTTTGCCTTCGCTTTAGCACCAAGTGCGGCAAAAGGCCCATAGTCTTGAATTGTTTTAATTCAAAAATGCCGACCATGCCAAGTGAGGGATGCGAGAGGCGATGGTCGCGAGGCAGCGGTGCCGCCTCGCGACCACAGTCGATCCCTCAGCCGGCCCCGGCAACGGCGCGCCTGGCCATCACCTTGACGAGGTTCGCCCGATACTCCGCGCTCGCATGCAGGTCCGACATCAGGCCCGAGGGGTCGACGTCGACAGCGGCAATGGCCGACGGGGACCAGTTGGCGGCAAGCGCCGTCTCCATGTCGCGCTGGCGGAAGACACCATTCGAACCGGCGCCGGTGACGGCGACGCGTACACCACCGCCGGTCCTCGCGACGAAGACACCTGTCATCGCATAGCGCGACGCCGGATTGGGGAACTTTGCGTAGCCTGCCTTCTCGGGTGCTTCGAAGCTGATCGCGGTGATCAGCTCACCGTCCTGAAGCGCCGTTTCGAACAGGCCGGTGAAGAAGTCATCGGCCGAAATCTCCCGCTTGTTGGTGATGATCCGTGCTCCGAGCGCCAGCATCGCCGACGGATAGTCGGCCGCCGGGTCGTTGTTGGCAACGGAGCCGCCGATCGTTCCCATGTGGCGCACATGGGGATCGCCGATCATGCCGGCGAGGTTGCAGATCGCGGGGCAGATCGCTCGCAGGGCAGATGAGGCCGCCACCTCGGCATGGGGGGTGGCTGCGCCGATCGTCGCCTTGCGGCCGTCGACGTTGATCCCCTTCATTGCCGGGATGTGCCTGAGGTCAACGAGATCGCTTGGCGCGGCGAGCCGCTGCTTCATCGTGGCGATCAGCGTCATACCGCCGGAAACGTATTTGCCCTCCGACGTGCCAGAGATCATTCTGGCGGCTTCGTCGATCGAGGAAGCGCGGTGATAGTTCGTCTGATACATCCTCGTTCCTCCTCAATTCACCGCACGGGCCGCCATCCACACCTTCTGCGGCGTGGCGGGCATGGTGAGCATATTGTTGCCGATGGCATCGGTGATGGCGTTGATCAGCGCCGGCGGTGAGCCGATGGCGCCGGCCTCGCCGCAACCCTTGATGCCGAGCGGGTTGCTGGGTGACGGCGTGACCTGGTGCGATACCTGGAACGACGGCAGATCGTCGGCGCGCGGCATGGCATAATCCATGAAGCTTGCCGTCAGGAGCTGGCCGTTCTCATCATAATGCACGGCTTCGAGCAGCGCCTGGCCGATGCCCTGGGCAATGCCGCCATGCACCTGTCCTTCGACGATCATCGGGTTGATGATGTTGCCGAAATCGTCCGCTGCGACGAACTGGATGATGTCGGTCTTGCCCGTTTCCGGATCGACCTCGACTTCGCAGATGTAGCAGCCGGCGGGGAAGGTGAAGTTGGACGGATCGTAGAAGGCGGTTTCCTTCAGGCCCGGCTCCATGCCGCTGGGCAGGTTATGAGCCGTGTAGGCAGCGAGCGCCACCTGGAACCAGGGCAGCATCTTGTCGGTACCGGCCACTTTCACCTCGCCGTTCTCGATGACGATATCGCTCTCGTCGGCTTCCATGAGGTGCGCAGCGATCTTCTTCGCCTTCGCCTCGACCTTGTCGAGCGCCTTTACGACGGCCGACATGCCGACGGCTCCCGAGCGCGAGCCGTATGTGCCCATCCCCATCTGCACCTTATCGGTGTCGCCGTGCACGATCGAAACGCTGTCGATCGGCACGCCGAGCCTGTCGGAGACAAGCTGCGCAAAGGTGGTCTCATGCCCCTGCCCATGGCTGTGGGAGCCGGTCAGCACCTCGATCGTGCCGACGGCATTGACGCGCACCTCGGCCGATTCCCAAAGCCCGACACCGGCGCCGAGCGAGCCGACCGCCTGTGACGGTGCGATGCCGCAGGCCTCGATGTAACAGCTCATGCCGATACCGCGTTTCTTGCCGCGGCCGGCAGCCTCGGCCCTGCGAGCCGCAAAACCGTTCCAGTCGGACGTCTGCATCGCGGCATTCAGCGACGCTTCGTAATCGCCGGCGTCGTAGTTCATGATAACAGGGGTCTGATGCGGGAACTCGCGGATGAAGTTTTTCCGCCGAAGTTCCGCTGGGGATACGCCGAGTTCGCGCGCCGCGGTTTCCATCGTGCGTTCGAGCAGATAGGTCGCCTCCGGACGCCCGGCACCGCGATAGGCGTCGACGGGTGCGGTGTTGGTGTAGACGGTGCGGACATTGGCGTGGATTGCCGGGATGTCGTATTGGCCCGACAGCAGCGTCGCATAGAGGTAGGTCGGCACCGCCGAGGAAAAGAGCGACATGTAGGCGCCGAGATTGGCAATCGTGTCGACCTTCAAACCGATAATGCGGTGGTCCTTGTCGAAGGCCATCCGGACCTTGGAGACGTGGTCGCGGCCATGCGCGTCTGTCAAGAAGGCCTCGGTCCGGTCGGAGTTCCATTTCACCGGTACGCCGGTCTTCTTGGACGCCCAGAGGCAGACGATCTCCTCCGGGTAGATATAGATCTTCGATCCGAAGCCGCCGCCGACATCCGGCGCGATTACGCGCAGCTTGTTTTCGGGGGCGACGTTGTAGAAAGCGCTCATCACCAGCCGCGCGACATGCGGGTTCTGGCTGGTCGTGTAGCAGGTGTAGTGGTCCTCGGCGGAATCGTAGATGCCGAGCGCTGCACGCGGTTCCATGGGATTTGGAGAGAGCCGGTTGTTGTGGAGCTCGATCTCCGTCACGTGCGCGGCATCCGCAAGGGCCTGGTCGGTCGCGGCGGGATCGCCGAGCTGCCAGTCGAAGATCAGGTTTCCTTCCGCTTCGGGATGGATCTGCGGCGCACCGGATTTCAGCGCGTCGACAGCCTGGACCACGGCCGTCAGTTGCTCGTAGTCGATCTCCACGGCTTCGGCTGCGTCCCGGGCCTCGGCCAGCGTGTCGGCGACAACAACGGCGACGGCGTCGCCGACATACCGGACCGTGTCGACCGCCAGCGGGCGCCAGGCGCCCATCTTCATCGGCGAGCCGTCTTTCGAATGGATCATCCAGCCGCAAATCAGATTTCCGATGCCGTCGGCGAGCAGTTGCTTGCCGTCCAGCACGTCGATAACCCCAGGCATTGCCTTGGCGGAGGAGGCGTCGATACTCCTGATCTTCGCGTGCGCATGCGGGCTGCGGATGAAAAATGCGAATTTCATACCTGGTACGACCATGTCGTCGGTATAGCGGCCCTTGCCGGTCAGGAACCGTTTGTCTTCCTTGCGCGCGACGCGCGCACCAATTCCTTCAACACCCATGATTTCCTCCCAATGGGGTTTCGGGCCTGGCATTCTGCCAAAACAGCGGTGCTCGGCAGTCAGCCAGACGATTCCTGAGCGTTATTCGGCCGCCTGCTTGGCAGTGCCGTGCATCTCTGCGTTGGCCGACAGCACGGCCTTGACGATGTTGTGATAGCCGGTGCAACGACAGATATTGCCGTCGAGCTCGTGGCGCACGGTTTGCTCGTCGAGATGACCGGCGTGGCGACCGATCATGTCGACGGCGGTCATTACCATGCCGGGCGTGCAGAAGCCGCATTGCAGGCCGTGGTGTTCCTTGAATGCTGCCTGAACCGGATGCAGTTCGCCGTTGACGGCAAGTCCTTCGATCGTGGTGATCGCCGAGCCGGAAGCCTGGACTGCAAGGATGGTGCAGCTCTTGACCGATTTGCCGTCCATGTGGACGACGCAGGCGCCGCATTGGGTCGTGTCGCACCCGACGTGGGTGCCCGTCAGGCCAAGCTGTTCGCGAATGAAATGGACAAGAAGCGTGCGTTCTTCACAGTCGCCGCTGGCTGCCCGGCCATTCACCGTCAGTTTCACTTTCGCCATGATTTCCTCCTCGTGCCTCCTCCAGGCACGGAGGGCATCATTTGACGTTTTCGATTTGGGATCAACAGCTACTTTAGGGAGGTATGTTAAATTCGGCGTGTTTGCAGAGCGCCCTCCGCAGCGCCGCTTTTCGAGACGATTCCGGGGCACAGCTTCCTCAAATAATGGCAAAGGAGGCGGCCTGCCCCTTTTTGCGCCATAGTTTGCGGGCTAGCCTGCCAAAAACAAGAATCAGGGACGGCCACCGCCCGACGGGCGATCAACGGAGTTATTGATGAAGAAGATTATTGCCCTCGCCATAATTGGCCTTTCGATTGCAGGCTGCACCCCGACACAACAAGGGGCCGGCATCGGTGCGGCGTCCGGTGCCATTATCGGAGGCGCGGTCACAGGTAACGTTCGCGGAGCAGCCGTTGGCGCCGCCATCGGCGGCGTCTCGGGGGCACTCATCGGCCGCGTCGCCGAGCAGCCGGGCCAATGCTACTATCGCGACCAGTACGGTCGCCGCTACATCGACGATTGCCGCGGCGGCTATTGACCCTCGGCCAAACCCATTGAAATCCCGGGTCCTCCCGGGATTTTTCATTCTTTTTCTGCCATTTCGGCCGGCAAGCGATTTAAAATGGTACACGAAGCGGAATTTTGCCGCTAAGGTTGCCGCCGGCCGGGGGGCGCAGAGCTCAATTCGAATGTAACAAAAGCGGCGGATGCAGATCAGAGGGAAGGCACCGAAAGCGGGTATTGCGTATCGGCGGGCAGGCACCGTGATGGTGGTCGCAGTTGCGACCGCATTTTCACCGGCGCTGGTGGCTGATGCTTTCGCCTTCAAGATTTTCGGTATCAATATCTTCGGCAAGGACGACACGGCCGCCGACCAGGTGCCCGACCCCGTGCGCTATGACGTGACGTTGACGACCGATGCCGTCGACCCCGATCTCAAGGAAGCTCTCGAAAACAGTTCCCGCCTCGTTGCCGACAAGGAACGGCCCGTCTCGGGCGACCTCGGCGTCGTCGTGAAGGCAAGGGACGACCGCGAGCGCCTGATCGCGGCGCTCTACGAAAAGGCGCGGTACGGCGGCGTCGTGACCATCACCGTCGACGGCCGGAACATCGACGACCTGCCGCCCAATCCCACCTTCAGCCGCAAGGGTCCGGTGCCGGTGACGGTCAACGTCGCTGCCGGTCCCGTCTTCAAGGTACGCGAGGTGCAATTCGGCGGCGATGCCGCAAACCGCAATCCTGCCGATTACGACCTGGCGCCGGGCGACACGGCGGGCTCTCTGACGATCATCAAGGCCGGCGACAAGATCGTCGAGCAATTGAAGAGCGAGGGCCGCCCGCTGGCGAAGCTGACGACGCGAAAAGTCGTCGCCGATCATCGAACGGACACGGTCGACGTCGTCGTGGCGGCCGAAGGCGGCCCTATCGCACCGGTCGGCACCGTCGGCGTCTCGGGCGCCAAGGCCGTGCGGCCCGATTTCATCGAGCGCTATTCGCGGCTGAACAAGGGAGACCGCTATTCGCCGGAGGCGCTGCGAAAGGCCGGCGAACGGCTGCGTGCGCTCGGGGTGTTCTCAAGCGTGACCATTCACGAGGCCGAAGAACTCGCCGGTGACGGCAGCCTGCCGATGACGATCGAAGTCTCCGAGGGCAAGCAACGCTATCTCGGTATCGGCGCCCAGTATTCGACGATCGACGGCTTCGGCGTCAACGGTTATTGGGGCCATCGCAATCTTTTCGGCGCTGCCGAAGGGCTGCGGATCGAAGGGGCGGTCGGCCGTCTCGGCGATGCGACCAGCATCGGCGACCTCGACTTTTCGGCCGGCGTTACCTTCACCAAGCCGGGCGCCTTTGTCCCGTCGGCAACCTTGATTGCGAGCATCCTTGCGAAGACCGACAATCCCGATGCCTACAATGCGAAACTGGTGACCGCATCGCTCGGCATCGCCTACGAACTGAACGATCTGGATACCATCACCGGCAGCGGCCAGGTGAGCTGGGAAAAGGATGACGACGCCTTCGGCAACAACAGCTACCTGACGTTCTCCCTGCCGCTGCAATACGACAGGGACGCGCGCGACAACAAGCTGGATCCGACGGAAGGCTACAGGGCGATGGCCAGGGTGACGCCGAGCTACGAGGCCTACAACGGCACCTTCTTCTCGGGCTTCGAGGGCTTTGTTGCCGGATATCACGGCTTCGGCGCGGAGGACCGCATCGTCCTCGCCGGCAAGGTTTCCGCCGGCGTCCTCTTGGGTGCGGACAACCTGGAAAACATACCGGCGACGCGCCGGTTCTTCGCCGGTGGCGGCGGTTCCGTGCGCGGCTATGGATATCAGGAAAT
This sequence comes from Rhizobium sp. Root1203, assembly GCF_001424945.1. Lineage (GTDB taxonomy): Bacteria > Pseudomonadota > Alphaproteobacteria > Rhizobiales > Rhizobiaceae > Rhizobium. The sequence goes on along the minus strand of NZ_LMCW01000030.1, from coordinate 18,747 downwards.
CTCGCCTTACAACGCCGCCAACGAGGCGACAGGCGGCGCATCCTACATGACCGCGTCATTGGAGACGCGCGTGAGGGTCACCGAGAAGATCGGCGTGGTTCCGTTTATCGATGTCGGAGCGGTTGCCGCCGATGTTGCGCCCGATTTCTCCGATATACGCACCGGCGTCGGCATCGGTATCCGCTACGCGACGCCATTCGGTCCGCTCCGGCTTGATTTTGCCGTCCCGCTCAACAAGTACGAGGGTGGGGCGGACTACGGCATCTATGCTGGCATCGGTCAGTCGTTCTAACCAGGTCTACGCTCGCAGCGATACCATGCTGAGAGCTGTGGAAAACAAACGGGATGGTATCCGCCCTCATGCTCATACTGACCAAAATCGCAAAGTGGATTGCGCGGGTGCTGGGCTACTCTGCCGGCGTCGCGGTGATCCTCGTTGCCCTGGCGATCGGTATCTTCGGCTTTACATCCTTCGGCGCGCGCATCGTCGTCGACAAGGTAGCTTCGATCGTTTCGAACAGGGATATGACGATCCGGGTTCTGGAGCCTCAGGGCCTTCTGACCGGAGGCCTGCGCGCCAGCCGTATCGTGCTTTCGGATACGAGGGGCACCTTCGCGGACATCAACGGGCTTTCGATCAACTGGAACCCGCTGGCGCTGCTGACCGGCAGGTTCCACGCCACCCGCGTCGAGGCGTCGTCCATTCGCGTGCTGCGCAAGCCGGTGCGCACCCTGCCGTCGCGGGCCGATGAAACCCAAGGGAGCGGATTCTCCCTGCCGGTGAAGGTCGATATAGATACCATCACGCTGCCCGAGATCGGCCTTTCCCAGTCGCTGATTGGCCGCGCGTTTACGCTCTCGGCCGATGGCAGCATGCGCGCGGACAACACCGGCGGCGAGGCTGACATCACGGTACGCCGACACGACGCCCCGGACGCCAAGCTGACGGCTGACGTCGCCTTCATGCCTGATCAGCGCCAGTTGCGGGTCAAGGCAAAACTCAGCGAACCCAAGGGTGGTCTTCTCGCCGGCCTGCTTGCGTTGCCGGGCAGCCCGGCGCTCGAAATCAATCTCGATGGCGACGGGCCCGTCACCGATTGGAAGGGCAAGCTGCAGGCATCGCTCGACGGCCAGCAACGCGCCTCGATCGAGGCCCGCCACACGCTGACGCCCGACAGCCTGCACCATGTCGACCTCAAGGGCGGTGGCGACCTGAGTTCGCTGCTGCCTGCGGCTTTCCGTCCTCTCTTTGCCGGACAGACAAACATCGACGTTGCCGCAACCTTCGACAACAGGGGCAAGATCGATATCCAGACAGGCAACATTGCCACCGGCGCGGTCGTCATCGCCGCATCGGGCACGCTGGATCCCAAGGGCAAGAACAGCCTGAACGCCAACCTTCTCGGGACGTCGGGACCCGTCGATTTCCGCTGGCCCCTGGCCGACGGCGACGCTCGCTTCATGATATCGGGCGTCAACCTCGCCTTGACGGGCGACGCCAAGGCATCGCGGCTGAATGCGAGCGCCTCGCTCGATTCCGCGGTTCTGCCGCAGGCGACGATCAGCAACGTCAAGCTGACGGCCAAGAGCGACAGCTTCAATCTGGCTGGCCGCTCGGGTGCAGTGCAGATCCGGCTCGTCGCCGGGGAGATGACTTTCGCCAATCCGGACGTCAATCGCGCGGTCCAGGGACCGGTGGCGATCGCGGCGCCGCTGCAGATCTCGCCCGACGCGATCGGTTTCAACGGCACGACCATCGAAAGTGCATCCGCGAACGCCAGCCTGAACGGTTCCTACAAGCTGTCCGACAGCGGCCTCACCGGCAATGCCAAGCTCTCCATCGAGCCCGCGGCATTGCCGCCTGCTGTCGCCGGGCGCTTCGACACGCCGATTGCGATCGAGACGCAGGTCGGCGGTACCATTCCTTCGAAGATCAATCTGTCGAACCTCACCATCAAATCAGGCACGCTCGAAGCGGCTGGGAACGTCGTTCTCGACGACGGCACGCTGGACGCGGCATTGTCGGGCCGACTGCCCGACGTCCGCAAATTGCTCGAAACTGCGACCGGTGAACTGAACTACTCCATTAAGGCGCAGGGCGATCTCACCGCGCTAGCGGTATCAGCCAACGTCAAGGCACCCGCGCTGGACATGGCAGGACGCAGGCTCAGCGACCTCGATGCCACTCTTTCCGGAACGGCCGGCAAGGCGCCTCAGGCCGAAGTCACCGCCACCGGCAAGATCGATGGCCAGGCAATCAATATCAGTACGAATGTTCAGTCCGCGGATGGACGGACGCTGCTTCCCTCGATCGTCGCCAATGTCGGCAACAACAGGCTGACCGGTCATGTCGAGCTCTCCAATAGCTTTGCGCCGACCGGCGCGCTGACTTTCGACTTTCCCGATGTCGGCCTGCTGGCGGCGTTGGGCGGCCAGAAGGCGGAAGGCGATCTCAAGGGTTCGCTTGGCATAGCCGACGATGCGGGCAGGATCGCGCTCAAGATAGCCGCCGCCGGCAGCGGCCTGAAACGCGATACGCTGACGATCGTCAAACCGGACATCGACGTCACCGTCAGCGATCTCAGGGCCTTTGCGGCGACCGGCGCGATCAAGGCTGAGCAACTGGCAGCCGGTTCCAACAAGATCGAGCGGCTGGCGCTGAATTTCACGCAGCACCAGAACCGGACGAATTTCAACCTCGATGCGATCCACGACGGCCATCCGCTGGTGGCCGCCGGCGGCGTCGAAACCAATGCCGGCACCACTCTGGTCCAGCTGGAGCGCTTTTCGGCGAAGCCGCACGATATCCCGGTCGACCTTTCTGCGCCGTCGGAGCTGTCGATTGCCGGCGGCACCGTCACGCTGAACGGATTGGCGCTGAAAGCCGGGGCCGGCACGGTGAGTGTCACGGGTTCGGCCGGTGAAACGCTTGATATCGCTGCTGACATCAAGGAACTGCCGGCCAGCCTTGCAAACAGCTTCGTGCCCAAGCTGGACGCCCAAGGGACGATTTCAGGCAAGGTTTCCGTGACCGGCACGCCAGCCGCGCCGATTGCCAATTTCAAGCTGGATTGGAACGATGCCGCGACAAGTCACACCAGAGGCGCCGGACTGTCGCCGCTTGCCATTGGCGCGGACGGCAAATTTGCGGACAACAGACTGGACTTCCAGACGGACCTCAGCGGCAAGGGCGGCGTGTCGCTGAAAGCGGCCGGCAATTTCGTAACGGCCGGGCCGAACGCGCAGTCGCTGGATGTCGATGCCGATATCGTCAACATCCCGGCCGGGCTCGCGAATGCATTCGTTCCTGAGCTGGCGGCCGAGGGGTCGATCACCGGGGAAGTCACCGCGTCCGGCAAGCTCCCGGCGCCGGCAATGGATTTCAAGCTGAACTGGAAGAACGCTGCCACCCGGCAGACGCGATTGGCCAAGCTCTCGTCGCTTGGCCTTACCGCGAGCGGCAAACTCGAAGGCAATGTTCTCGATTTCAATGCCAATGCCACCGGCAGCGGCGGCCTTTCGATCAAGGCCGGCGGCAATGTCGTGACGGCCGGTGCGGATGCGCGGACCCTTAAGCTCGACGGAACGCTTGCCAATGTTCCCGCGTCACTTGCCAACGGCTTCGTTCCGGATCTTGCGGCCGAAGGTATGATCTCCGGGACGTTTGCAGCTTCCGGGAAGCTGCCGATGCCGGCAGCCGATTTCAAACTCGACTGGAAGAATGCGGCGACGAGCCAGACGAAGGCCGCCGGTCTGTCGGGCGTCAAGCTCACGGCAGGCGGCAGATTTGCCGATGGCAAGCTGGATTTCGACACGACGGTGTCGGCAAACGGCGGAATGGGACTGAAGGCTACAGGCAAGGTTTCGCTTGATGGCGCGGTCGTGCGGGATCTTGCCGTCGACGCCACCATCGCCCAGCTTCCGGCGAGCCTTGCCAACGGTTTCGTTCCGGGACTGGGTGCGAGCGGCACGATCTCAGGCACAGCGTCGGCGTCGGGCACCCTGCAGCAGCCGGGGGCCAAGTTCGACCTTGCCTGGAAGGACGTCGCCACCACACAGACAAAGGCCGCAAAGCTTCCCGCCATGGCGTTGTCGGTCCAGGGGACGCTTGCGGACAAAGTGCTCGACTTCCAGACAAAGCTCGACGGCGATGCAGGCGCTGCACTGCAGGCCTCTGGCAAGGTCGGAATGGAGGGTTTCAAGCCTACCAACCTGCAGGCCAGTGCCACCCTCAACAATCTTCCCGCAGCGTTGATCGGCAGCTTCGTCCCTGATCTCGATGCCGGCGGCATGATCTCCGGAACGGCAACCGCAACAGGTACGCTGCCGCTGCCGGCTGTGGATTTCAAGCTCATATGGGCGAATGTGGCGACCCGTCAGACACGGAGCGCAGGGCTTTCGGCACTCAGCCTGAATGCGACGGGAAAGTTTGCCGACAAGAGAATAGACTTCGATGCAAACCTCGCGAGCAACAGCACGGCGATGCTGAAGGCGAAGGGAACGGCTGCTCTGAACGGCGCCGGCGTCCAGGGCCTTTCGATCGACGCCGATATCACTGATCTGCCGGCAAGCCTTGCAAACGGCTTCGTTGCAGGCCTCGGCGCTGAAGGAACGATTTCAGGCACTGCCAAAACCTCGGGCACGCCAGCCAATCCGATCATCGATTTCAAGCTGGACTGGAGGAATGCCGCAACCACCCAGACGAGGGCATCCGGTATCGGGCTGCTCTCGGCCAATGCCAGCGGCAAGCTTGCGGACAACAGGCTCGACTTCAATACCAACTTGAGCGGCACCGGCGTCTCGCTGAAGGCCGGCGGAAATTACACGGTTGCCGGTCCCAACGCACAATCGCTTTCGGTCAATGCCGACATTTCGAACCTGCCTGCCGGGCTGGCAAATGCCTTCGTGCCCGGCTTGGCCGCATCGGGCAATATTACCGGAACGGTGGCGGCATCAGGCAGGCTGCCGATGCCCAACGTGGATTTCAAACTCGACTGGCGGAATGCGGCGACCAGCCAGACACGAGGCGCGGGTCTTTCGCCGCTTGCCATCGGCGCCAACGGAAGGCTTGCCGGCGGCAAACTCACCGTCGATACGGACGTAACCGGCGATGGCGGGCTGTCGCTGAAAGGCGGCGGCAGCGTCGTCATATCCGGCGTGCGTGCGCTCGATATGCGCTTTTCGGGCAATTTGCCCTTTGCAGTACTCGGTACGCAGCTTGCGACGCAGGGGTTTGTTGCCAGCGGGAACGCCAATTTCAATGTTCAGGTGGGCGGCACGGCGGCAGCGCCCGTCGTCAACGGGACGGTGACGACCAGCGGAGCCGGGATCGTCGATGTTCGGCGCAACCTTGCGATCAACAATCTGACAGCCGAGATCCGGCTCAATGGGCAACAGGCCGTCATCTCGCGGCTGACAGGTCAGCTCGCCAGCGGCGGAAGCGTTTCGGTCACAGGCAGCGTCGGCATTCAACCGGCGGCGAACTTTCCAGCCAATATCGACGTGAAGCTCGACCGTGCCGTCTATGTCGACGGCACGCTCGTCGTGGCGACCGTGGACGGTACGATCGCACTGCGAGGTCCGCTGCTCGCCAGCCCGACGCTCAGCGGCAAGCTTCGACTCGAGAAGGCTTCGATCACCGTTCCGGAAAAGCTGCCGACATCGCTCAGGGAAATCGACATCAAGCACCGGAACGCTCCGAAGGCGGTTCTCGCCCAGTTGCGCGACACCGCGGCGAGGGGCGCCAGCGGGAAGTCGAACACGATCAATCTCGATCTGCAGCTCGATGCTCCCTCTCAGATCTTCGTGCGCGGCCGCGGCATCGATGCGGAGCTGGGCGGCAGCGTGACGATCAGGGGCACAGCCGCTGCACCGGCCGTCTCCGGCGGATTCACCATGCGGCGCGGGCGCCTCACCATTCTCAATCGCCGTCTCGACTTTTCCGACAAGAGCCGCATCACTTTTGCCGGCGACCTGACGCCGGCGCTGCAGATGGAAGCGAACGCGACGTCCGGGACCACGACGCTCACCGTCGGCGTTACCGGACTTGCGACGGATCCCTCGATCACCTTCTCGTCCTCCCCGGCGCTGCCGCAGGACGAGGTGCTCGCACAGCTGATCTTCGGTCAATCGATGTCGAGGCTCTCGGCGATCCAGATCGCGCAACTGGCCGATGCCGTCAGTCAGTTGGCGGGCGGCCGCTCGACCTCTCTGTTCCAGGGGCTGCGCAATCAGCTCGGCGTCGACGACTTCGACATCAGCACCGACGCGAACGGCCGGACGAATGTTGGCGTGGGGCGCTATCTCAATGAGCGGACCTATCTCGAATTGCAGCAGAACGCCAAGGATGGCGCCAAAGCGATCATCAACCTCGACGTCGGCCGGGGCGTCAAGCTGAGGGGCGCCGCCGGGGCCAATGGCGCCGGCGAAGCCGGGATCGTCTACGAACACGAGTATTGACGGGCTTCGCTGAAATACGGCTGCCGTCTGTGTCAGAAGCTGGATTTTCTGGTTTTCAGAAGGATGTTGGTCTCGGTGGTGTTGATGCCGTTGATGAGGCGGATCCGCCGCAAGGTTTCGTCGAATGAGACGAGGTCGCGGTCTTCCAGTTCCGCGATGAAGTCCCATTTGCCATTGGTGCTGTGGAGGGCGCGAACCTGCGGCAGGCCGCGGAGCTGATCGGCAACCTTGTCGGCAAGTTTGCCGAGAACTTCGATCAAGACGATGGCCCGCACGCCTGCGGCGCGGGTTTCATGGCCGGTGCGGACCGTGAATGCTGCAATGGTGCCGTTGGCGACAAGGCGCTCGATCCGGGCAGCGACCGTTGCCCGCGAAGCCCCGGTCATGGCGGCGAGCGAGGAGACCGGCGTCCGGGCATTGTGGCGCAAGGCGCTCAGAAGCTGTTGGTCTAGATCGTCCATGGTGTTCACTTTGTAAAAGTCGACTTGGCAAAGTGTCAAATCATAGTTCGATACTGACACTTTTTCATCTATTTGTCGTCACGGCGATAATCGATATTCATCGCGAAGCAGCGATCAGGAGAGACATCCATGCAGACACCAACGAGGTCGGTAACGCTAATCGGCGCGCCGCTGGAAGAGGGCTCTGGCCGCAGGGGTGCTGCCATGGGTCCCGCCGCACTGCGGATCGCCGGCGTCGACCAGACGCTGATCGATCTCGGCTACGACGTTGCCGATGCGGGCGACGTCCAGGTGGTGCCCGCACGCGATCTGCCGAACCATCCGAAGGCGCATCATTTGCGAACCGTCGGGGCCTTTACCCGCGCTCTGGAAGCAAGCACCTACGAGGCCGCCGCCGCAGGTCGCTTTCCGCTCATTCTCGGGGGCGATCACAGCCTTTCCATGGGAACCGTTTCGGGCATGGCGCGCCACGCGGCCAAGCAGGGCAGGCCCCTCTTCGTATTGTGGCTCGACGCGCATTCGGACTTCAACACGCCGGCGACGTCTCCCTCGGGCAACATTCATGGCATGCCGGTCGCCTTCTTCTGCGGGCAGGCGGAACTTGCCGACATCCTGCCGCGTGATCGCCCCATCGTCGATCCGCGCAATGTCTTCCAGGTCGGCATCCGCTCCGTGGACGCACCGGAGCGGGAATTGATCAAGCAGCACGGCGTCAACGTATTCGACATGCGCTCGATCGACGAGCAGGGTGTCGCTTCGATCATGAACGGCATTCTCGGTACGGTGGCTGCTGCAAACGGTCTTTTGCATGTCAGCCTCGACGTGGATTTTCTCGATCCGGACCTCGCACCGGGCGTCGGCACGACCGTTCCGGGCGGAGCAACCTTCCGCGAAGCGCACCTCATCATGGAGATGCTGTGCGACAGCGGCCTCGTGTCTTCGCTCGATCTTGTCGAACTCAATCCGTTCCTCGACGATCGCGGCAAGAGCGCCCGCGTTCTCGTGGAACTCACGGCAAGCCTCTTCGGCCGCCGCATCTTCGACCGCCCGACGCGCGCAGCATAAGGAAGCGACCGACATGAGCACGACAGCCAACCTGATCGATACCGAACAGCGTCTCGGGGCCCACAACTACAAGCCGCTCGACGTCGTGCTGACGCGCGGCGAGGGGGTTTACGTCTGGGACACGGACGGCAAGCGCTACCTCGACTGTCTTTCGGCCTATTCGGCGGTCAACCAGGGCCACTGCCATCCGAAGATCCTGGCGGCGATGGTCGAGCAGGCCGGCAAGCTGACGCTGACCTCGCGCGCCTTCCGCAACGATCAGCTCGCCCACCTTTACGAGGAGCTGGCAGCACTCACGGGGTCGCACAAAATCCTGCCGATGAACTCCGGCGCGGAAGCGGTGGAGACCGCCATCAAGGCGGTGCGCAAATGGGGCTACGAGGTCAAGGGGGTGCCGGAAGGCAAAGCCGAGATCATCGTCTGTTCGGACAATTTCCACGGCCGGACGCTCAGCATCATCAGCTTCTCGACCGACCCGGACGCGCGCACCGGCTTCGGCCCCTATACCCCGGGCTTCCGAACCGTTCCCTTCGGAGATGCGGACGCGTTCGCTGCTGCAATCAACGAGAATACCGTCGCCGTGCTGATAGAGCCCATCCAGGGCGAAGCCGGTGTGATCATCCCCCAGCCCGGCTATTTCAAGCGGATGCGCGAGCTCTGCACCGAGCACAACGTCACCCTCATTCTCGACGAGATCCAGACCGGTCTTGGCCGCACGGGGAAGCTGCTTGCAGAGGAGCACGAAGGCATCGAAGCGGATGTGACGCTGATCGGCAAGGCGCTCTCCGGCGGTTTCTATCCGGTCTCGGCCGTGCTTTCGAATAGCGAAGTGCTCGGCGTCCTCAAGCCCGGCCAGCATGGTTCGACCTTTGGCGGCAATCCGCTCGCCTGCGCGGTGGCGCGCGCGGCTCTGAGGGTTCTGACCGAGGAAGGCATGATCGAGAACGCCGCCAAGATGGGCGATTATTTCCTCGAGGGCCTGCGGTCGATCCGGTCCAACATCGTCAAGGACGTCCGCGGCCGCGGCTTGATGATGGCTGTGGAACTGGTACCGGAAGCGGGTGGCGCGCGGCAGTATTGCTATTCGCTCAAGGAGCGAGGCCTGCTGGCAAAGGATACGCACGAAAACACCATCCGCCTTGCACCGCCGCTGGTCATTACCAAGGAGCAGGTCGAATGGGCGGTGGAGCAGATCGAGAAGACGATCGCCTGATTGTCGCGTTAGGCGCTGGCGCAGGCAACGGCTTGGAGAAGATGTTGCCCGACTCGTATCGCCCGTAGTAACTCTTCTGGAGAACCCGGTTTCGCCAGCTACGGAAAACGCGATGGTCGACTTATGGAAAGGTTCGTCGTGCCGCGGACCGCTCGTGATCGCCCATCGCGGAGGCGCCGCGCTTGCCGCAGAGAATACCATCGCGGCGCTGGAGGCAGCAACTGCAGCCGGGGCTGACGCGATCGAGACAGATGTCCGCTTGACGCGGGACGGCATTCTGGTTTGCGTGCACGATGCCGATCTGATGCGGCTCTGCAATGATCCGCGAGCCATAGCGGATCTCGAGCTGCCAACTCTTCGCCGACTGTTACCCGGCATGATGACATTGCGCGAGGCGCTGGTTGCCTCGAACCCGCTCGGTATTCTGCTGGACGTAAAGTTGAATGACGAGTGCGGTGTTGCGCGAATCATTGATCAGATCCAGCAGGCAGACGCAGGTCGGCGCGCAATAATTGGTCTGCGCAGCCTGATTCTGATCTCGGCTGCTCGCGCAAGGACGGCGGATATCGCCATTCTTGCGTTCCTTGATGATCCGGATGCGGCTACGGCAGCTCGGGCCGTTGGCGCCGATTGGTTCAGGCTTTGGCAAGGCTCGGTGTCGGCCAAAAGGGTTGATGCGGTCCGGAAAGCCGGGATGCGGCTTGCCGTTATGGTCGGTCAGCCGCGGGTGGCGCCGCTTCCCGACTACCCGCCGTTTCCAGTAGGCGTGGTGGATTCCGACGGGCTTGCAAAAATCGCCGCCATCGCCCCTGATGCAATTCTCCTCGACGATCCACGGCTGATGACCCAAGGCGCTGTGTCCTGAACACAATATCCACGGGCGAAGCGTGAGCCGGGCGAAAAATCGTTTGTGCCGATTTAGAATTGAGCAACACTCTTTCACTAATGTCGACCGCAATCGTACCGGTTCTCTCGCAACCAGAGTGGACAGGCGGTTTGAAGGCAAAGTCCATCCGCGCCAATGGTGGTGCGGTTGCTTCTGCCCTGGCTTTCGACAGTTGGGACAATTCTTAATGGCCACGATCAATTCCACGAACTTCAGCGGCGATATGCTGGAAATCATTGCCTTCAGACTGCATGACCAGGAATTCTGCGTTAAGACGACGACGATCCGCGAAATCCGAGGATGGGCGCCTTCGACGCCGATCCCGCATTCGCCGGCCGACGTCATCGGCGTCATGAACCTGCGCGGCTCGGTCATCCCGATCATCGACCTCGCCTTCAAGCTCGGCATGAAGAGCACCGTGGCCAACGAGCGCAGCGCGATTGTCGTCGCCGAAGTCCACAACATGGTCATCGGCATGCTGGTCGACCGCGTTTCCGATATCCTCACCATCTCCTCCAGCCAGGTCCAGCCGGTGCCGGAAGTGACGGCATCGTTCGACCGCGCTTTCTGCGAGGGCATCATCGCTTCCGAGAACGGAATGATCTGTTTCCTGAACCTTGCGAAGATGTTCAAGGAAAACGAAACGGACGATTTGGTCGCCGCATAAGCGCGCACCCGCTTTCAAGATATCAAGCCGGCCCGCAGGAGCGCATGTCGCTCCTGCGGGCCGGCTTTTTGGCGCCGCTGCATTGTCCGATGCCATGGCAACGCCCTCCGATCCTTCGTCATCATGGGACTGAAAACGCGGCGTTCAGCGACCTTGCACGAAGGAGTGCATCCCAAGCGTTGCGACGGTCAGGACAGTCACTTCGCCGTTTCGCGCCATGCCAGCTGGCCCACCAAGCGGCTCATTCCCTCCAGATACTGGTCTTCCGAGGTTGACCAGCGCAGCCGAGCATATTCTTCGACGTCCGGCCCGACGATATAACGCAGGCGATGAGATGGATCGGTTGCGGCGGCATGGATCGCGTGCACCACCGATTGCTCTTCGGTCGATGGAAACGGATAGTCGATCATCGATCGCAAGGCATGGTCAAAATAGGCTTTGTAGTCATCGGGAACCGCCGCCGCCTGCGACGCCGCCATGCCGGTGGCTGCGAAATTGGTGTTCCGCATCGCACCCGGTTCGACCAGCTTTATCCGGATGTTCTGAGACTCCAGTTCGTAGGACAGCGACTCGGAGAGGCCTTCGACCGCCTGCTTGGAGGCGACGTAAATCGACAGAAGCGGTATCCCAACAATACCTACCCCCGAGCTGACATTGACGATCGTGCCGCTGCCGCGTTGGCGAAGATGAGGCAAGGCGGCCTGGGTGACATTCATCAGGCCGACGACATTGGTCTCGAAGATCCGACGGATGGCTTCCGCCGGCGTCGCTTCGAAGACCGACACCATGGTAATCCCCGCATTGTTGACGACGGCATCGAGGCCACCAAAGCGCTCGATGCCTGCCCGAATTGCCGCGTCGATGCTCGCGGGGTCTGACACGTCGAGTGCGTGGACCAGGACTCGCTCAGGATATTCGTTGGCCAGATCCGGCTCCGGCTTTCGCATGGTGGCGATGACATTCCAACCTTCGGCGGCGAAGTGTCTGGCTGTCATCTTGCCGAGGCCCGACGAGCAGCCGGTGATGAGAACAGTATTGGTCATTTTTCCTGGCTCCATAAGTTGATGGCCAAGGACTAGCCTCTACTTGTTGGGTATTCTATAATGTGAAATCCTAATTTTGTTACGGATCGTCCCAATGGATGCATTGACCGATGTCATACGGCTGCTGCGGCCCAAGACGGTGCTGCTCGGCAGAATGTCCGGCTCCGGGGGCTGGGGCGTGCAGGTACCCGAACAGCCGGGTCCCACATTCTACTTCGTCACCGAGGGCCGCTGCTGGTTCCAGGCGGAAGGCGCGGGCGTCCGCGAACTGAAGGAGGGCGACTACATCCTTTCCGCCAGGCCGACGACCGATACTTTCTCGAGCAGGCCGGGGGCGGAGACAGTACTGTCAGACGAGGCCTTCAAGGCTCTCCATTCGGTCGAGGGCGAAGTGCGGGTTGGCGATCCGGAAACGGGAACCACTACCCGGATCCTCGGTGGTCTCATTCAATGCGACGCCGCCAATGCCGATCTGCTGATCGGATTGTTGCCGCGCATCGTCTACGTGCCAGCTTCGGAACAGAGTGGCGCGCGGCTGCGAGCCCTCGTGTCCATCATCGGGGAGGAAGCAGACGATACCAGGCCAGGACGGGACGCCGTCCTTTGTCGCCTGATCGAGGTGATGCTGATCGAGACCCTGCGGCGAGAGGCGGCTGCATGGTCACCCAATGTCGGCCTGCTCGGCGGGCTTGCGCATCCACAGCTCGCGCAGGCGCTCACGCACATCCATGCCGATGTGACCCGCGGCTGGACGGTCGGCGAGCTGGCCCGCCGGGTCGGCATGTCGCGTTCGGTCTTTGCGCGGCGGTTTTCCGAGGCGGTGGGTGTTGCACCTGTCGAATATCTTCTGAGCTGGCGGATGGCGCTTGCCAAGGATGCGTTGCTCAGCGGCCGCGGTTCGTTGGAAGAAATCGCCGGAGCAGTCGGCTATCGTTCGGCAAGCGCGTTCAGCACCGCCTTCAGCCACAGGGTCGGCTGCCCGCCCAGCGAATACGCGTCCGTGTTGCAGTCTGCACGCACGACAGCTTGAGCGACGCGCCGCGAAGGGCGCGTCGTCGTGAACAAGCTGGACTTGCCCCGGACAGGACGGTGCCGACGTGTGCTCGAGCGACAGCCTCCGACTCATGTTTTTTCGCTTCGCCGCCTCTTTAAAGTTTTCAAATCCTCCACCATATCCAGCCCAAGTTCTTCGCTGCGAATCACATAGGCGGCGAAGAGACAGGGCTTGCCTTTGAGGGAGCTCAATCTCAGTCATCGGCCTGTGCCTTATGAGGGCAGGGCGATTCATGGAGGTATACAATGAATATCGAAAAATACTCCGAACGGGTGCGCGGTTTCATCCAGTCGGCCCAGACCTATGCGCTTGCGCAGGGTCATCAGCAATTCACGCCGGAGCACGTTCTGAAGGTTCTGCTCGACGACGACCAGGGCATGGCCGCGTCGCTGATCGAGCGCGCCGGCGGCGACCCGAAGGCCGCCCGCCTCGCCAACGATGCCGCCCTTGCAAAGCTGCCGAAGGTTGCCGGCGGCAACGGCCAGATCTATCTCGCGGCGCCGCTCGCCAAGGTTCTGTCGACGGCTGAAGAGGCCGCGAAGAAGGCCGGCGACAGCTTCGTCACCGTTGAGCGATTGCTGCAGGCGTTGGCGATCGAATCGTCGGCCTCCACATCAAACACGCTGAAGAACGCCGGCATCACCGCGCTCGCGCTCAATCAGGTGATCAACGACATCCGCAAGGGCCGCACGGCCGACAGCTCGAATGCCGAACAGGGTTTCGACTCCTTGAAGAAATACGCGCGCGATCTCACCGCCGAGGCACGCGACGGCAAACTCGACCCGGTCATCGGCCGCGACGACGAGATCCGCCGCACGATCCAGGTGCTCTCGCGCCGCACCAAGAACAATCCCGTGCTGATCGGCGAACCCGGCGTCGGCAAGACGGCGATCGTCGAGGGCCTGGCGCTGCGCATCGTCAACGGCGACGTGCCGGAGTCCCTGAAGGACAAGAAACTGATGGCGCTCGACATGGGCGCGCTGATTGCCGGCGCGAAATATCGCGGCGAGTTCGAAGAGCGGCTGAAGGCCGTGCTCAACGAGGTGCAGTCGGAAAACGGCGAGATCATCCTCTTCATCGATGAAATGCACACGCTCGTCGGTGCCGGCAAGGCGGACGGGGCGATGGATGCCTCGAACCTGCTCAAGCCTGCACTTGCCCGCGGCGAGCTGCACTGCGTCGGCGCGACCACGCTCGACGAGTATCGCAAGCATGTCGAGAAGGATCCGGCTCTTGCCCGCCGCTTCCAGCCGGTCATGGTGGAGGAGCCGACGGTCGAGGATACGATCTCGATCCTTCGCGGCCTCAAGGAAAAATACGAGCAGCACCACAAGGTGCGCATCTCGGATTCGTCCCTGGTTGCGGCCGCGACCCTGTCGAACCGCTACATCGCCGACCGCTTCCTTCCCGACAAAGCCATCGACCTGATGGACGAGGCGGCTGCCCGGCTGCGCATGCAGGTGGATTCCAAGCCCGAGGAGCTCGACGAACTCGATCGCCGCATCATGCAGCTGAAGATCGAGCGCGAAGCTTTGAAGAAGGAAACCGACGTTGCCTCCGCCGACAGGCTGGTTCGGCTCGAAACCGAACTGACGGGGCTCGAAGAGGAAGCCGATGCGCTGACGGCCCGCTGGCAGGCGGAAAAGCAGAAGCTCGGCCTTGCCGCCGACCTGAAGAAACAGCTCGACGAAGCGCGCAACGAACTGGCGATCGCCCAGCGCAAAGGTGAATTCCAGCGCGCCGGCGAATTGACCTACGGCGTCATTCCCGAGCTCGAAAAGAAGCTGACGGATGCCGAACAGCAGGACGGCGATCGCAGCGCAATGGTGCAGGAGGTCGTTACGCCTGACAACATCGCGCATGTCGTTTCCCGCTGGACCGGCATTCCTGTCGACAAGATGCTGGAAGGCGACCGCGAGAAGCTTCTGCGGATGGAAGACGAGCTGGCGAAGTCGGTGATCGGCCAGGGCGATGCGGTTCAGGCCGTGTCGCGGGCGGTTCGCCGTGCGCGCGCCGGGCTTCAGGATCCGAACCGGCCGCTCGGCTCGTTCATCTTCCTCGGCCCGACCGGCGTCGGCAAGACGGAGCTGACCAAGGCGCTTGCCCGCTTCCTGTTCGACGACGAGACTGCGATGGTGCGCATGGATATGTCCGAGTACATGGAGAAGCACTCCGTCGCCCGGCTGATCGGCGCGCCTCCCGGCTATGTCGGCTATGAGGAAGGCGGCTCGCTGACGGAAGCCGTCCGCCGTCGGCCCTACCAGGTCGTGTTGTTCGACGAGATCGAAAAGGCACACCCCGATGTGTTCAATGTCCTGCTTCAGGTGCTGGACGACGGACGTCTGACGGACGGTCAGGGCCGCACGGTCGATTTCCGCAACACGATGATCATCATGACGTCGAACCTCGGCGCCGACTACCTCACCCAGCTGGGCGAGGGGGAAGAAAGCGATGTGGTTCGCGATCAGGTGATGGAGGTCGTGCGCGGTCACTTCCGGCCGGAGTTCCTCAACCGCGTCGACGAGATCATCCTGTTCCATCGTCTCAAGCGGGACGAGATGGGTGCGATCGTCGATATCCAGCTGAAGCGCCTGGTGGTCCTGCTTGCCGAACGCAAGATCGTCATCGAACTCGACGACGAAGCCCGGCACTGGCTTGCCAACAAGGGGTACGATCCGGTCTACGGCGCGCGGCCGCTGAAGCGGGTGATCCAGAAGTTTGTCCAGGACCCGCTGGCCGAGCAGATCCTTTCCGGTCAGGTGCCGGACGGATCGACTGTCAAGATCACCGGCGGTACCGATCGGCTGCTGTTCAGGACACGCAATCCGGCCGTCAGCGAAGCGGCGTAGACGTTTCGTCAAGGCGCATAGGGATGGCGGCTTCGGCCGCCATTTTTGTTTGATCACAGAAATGGGTCGGCCAGCCGTCGCCGCCGCCTGCTGGAAAGACCAGCTCTTGCGCGGTAGGATGGCGCGTCATCCGGCGATCGAGAGGGTGCGCCCATGATTTCGTTGTCCGTCGCAAATGACGTCGAAGAGTTCGAGACCGCCGCCGCGCTCTGCCGCGCGCTGGGTGCATGGGACGCCGAGGAGGTCGCCGCCTATGGCGTCGATCCCCAGTTGGTCATCAGCCTCTACCATCGGGAAACTGCGGAAACCCTGGCCGCCAAATACAGCCTTGCGGGTGCCGGGCTATTCATCGCCCGATGGCACGGTACGCCTGCCGGATGCCTCGCCTTCAATTCCTTCGATCCGGCGAGTGCGGAACTGCACAAGTTCTACGTCGATACGAGGTTTCGCGGCAGGGGGATCGGTCGCGCCCTGATGGATGCGGTGCTCGCGGAAATAGGGAAAAGCGGGCGCCGGAGGATCCTCATTCATACAACGGTCTACATGAGCAGCGCGATCGCGGTTTACGAAGCCTTCGGCTTCCGCCGTTGCGACGGCTTCCGGGCGGTCTCGCCGGATGTCGCCCATACCGAGATTTTCATGGCGCGGACGACAGCGTTGCAGCCGGTTTCCTGACGACGCCAGCCTACTTGCTTGCCACCTGCGGCGGCGGCTCGTTGCCAAGCAGCGTATCGATGCGCTTGCGCTCGTCCTCGAACTTCACCAGCGCCTCGCCCTTCAACGACTTTCCACCGGGCAGGCGAACCCGGAGCGGGTCGACCTTGGTGCCGTTGACGATCATTTCGTAGTGCAGGTGCGGGCCGGTCGATTCGCCTGTCGTGCCCACCCAGCCGATCACCTGTCCCTGGCGCACCTTGGAGCCGGGAACGACACCCTTGGCGATCGCGCTCTGGTGATTGTAGGAGGATTCGTAGCCGTTGGCGTGGCGGACGATCGTCTGGTTGCCGTAGCCGCCGGAATCCCAACCGGCCTTCTCGACCGTGCCGTTGCCGACGGCGATGATCGCCGTGCCGCGGGGGGCAGCCCAGTCGACGCCGGTATGCATGCGGGCGAAACCGAGAATCGGGTGCCGCCGCATGCCGAAGCCCGATTTGAAGATGCCGTTCGGCACCGGGTTGCGCAACAGGAACTGACGGATGCTCTTGCCGTCCTGGTCGAAGTAGTCGATCGAGCCGTCCTCGGGATCCTGGAAGCGGTAGAAGCGCGTCTGCGTGTCGCCGAAACGGGCGTTGACGTAGAGGAGATCGGAATCCTCCGTCGCCTGGCCGCTGGAGTCGGCCACCGAGAAGAAGGCCTCGAGGCTGTCGGTCGGGCGGAGTTCCGCCTGGAAGTCGACGCTGCTGGCGAGCAGCTTGATGATGAGCGCCGTCATGTCCTTGGTCATGCCGTAGGAGAGGGCGGCGCGATAGATGCCGTCGTAGACGCGCGGCAGGTTCTGGTTGGACGGGGCCGTCATCGCGCTGTCGTCGAAAGCGGTGGTGACCGCATCGAGCTTCGGCGGCTCTCGTCCGGTGACGTAGCGGTCGTGGTCGTCGAGGGACACGGTGAAAAGGTGCCTGACGCCGCGATAGAGGCTGGCGCGGATGATCTTGGCCTGTTCGCCCCGCTGCAGGATACCGATGCGCAGGACGTCGCCCTTCGAGAGGAGGTCCGATCCGGTGAGCGGCGACAGGTAGCTCGCAAGTCCCTTGGCCTGCGGTTCGGGGTAGCCCGAATCCATCATCGCCTTGACGATCGGCGTGTCCTGGCGCACCGGTATGATATCGTCGGCAAACTCCTCGGTCTGCGGCGTGATCGATTCCGGTGCGGAGACCGTCATGTTCTGCTCGAGGACGCGGGCGGTGAGCCCGGCCGTCAGGTCGACGTCGTTGTCATCGTTGGAAAAGCGGCGGGGATCGACGTAGTAAAGAGCGGCGATCTGGGCAGCGCCGTCGGTGAGCACCGACCCGTTGGACCGGACGTTCTCCTCGATTTCGTCGAGCGACATGCCGGCGGCCACCTGAAACCCGGACTTGCCGGTGAGGTAGGGAACCGTCTTCAGGCTGACTTCGGATTCGACGTCGGAACCGTAGATCTGGCCGGTGCGGGCGGCGGGCGACGGCTCCGGCTCGTCGGCGGAGAAGATGGTCAGCGGATTGAAGCCCGGATAGTCCTCGGTGGCGACATGGTTGGCTGCAAGCGTCATCTTCACGCGCGCGAAAGGCTGGCGGCGAACGACCTCCTTGTCGCCCTCGTGAACCACGGTCGAGACTTCCATGATCTTGCGGTCGGAGGGCTTTGCGGCGATTGCAGGCGCGATCAGCCGGCCGCCGCGGGTGACGTCGGTATCGGCGTGCGCGTCGGCATGGATGCTGGCGTAGGCTTCAGCCGGAATGGCCAGCTGCTGGCGGCCGTCGAGGGCGGCAAACAGGGCGACCCCCATCAGGACGCTCGATGTGATGCCGGTGAGGAACGTGCCCGAAAGCCAGCGCAGCGAAACCTCGCGGCGGTCGGGCGCGCGCCTGCCATCGGCGAGAAGCGGCGGCTCGTTGCCGAACGAGCGGATCATCATCTTCTCCGTCATCATGGCAGTTGGGTTCGCGTCCTTTCGGTGGGTTCTTCGGTGCCCGTTCCGGCGGCCCGAAAAGTGCATAGTTTGGCGATGTAAGTCAAATGGGCGGCGTAAGCGCACCCAAACCATCTGCTCTTGAGATCATTCGATTGTGAAGATGTGAGGGCGAAAGGGCTGGCGGCGCGATTTTACTGTCCTATTTATATAAAAACGAACATTGAAAACGAGGATTTCAGGCGGCAAAAGCCAGCGTCTGGAAATCTCGCTTTGAATTCAACGAGATGATCGAAATCTCAGTTTTTTCGAAAACGGCTGTTGACTTGGAAAAGGGGATCGCCGTATAAGCCCCCTCACTGAACGAGGGCGGCGGCGCTGCTGGCGACGATGTCTTTTGTTCATGGTTTCCTGATTGGCTTTGATTTGCTGATTTTGGGTTTGG
>NZ_LMCW01000029.1 GCF_001424945.1 Rhizobium sp. Root1203 | reverse complement strand
CCATCTTCTGCCATGCAAATCTCCAGTTAGTCCTGGAAACCTTCTCGCACACGCAGCAAGCCTCAAAATATAGCCAATCCAATGGGGCGGAGACGGCGCTTACCGCTTAATCTCATCATGACCGCTTGTCGTCTGGGCACTGACGCCGGCACGCCAGGCTAGCTCATCCGCAACGCGGGCCCCTTTGTCAGGGTTTCATAGTTCGGTCTTGGTCGAAGCATGGTCAGGCAGTTTCACGGTAGAGAGAGGATATCTCATACCCTCGCACCCAAGACGATCATGATCATGCAAAAGCCGGACATCAGAATAGAACTCGCGCTTCTTCTCGCACTTGCAACACTTTGGGGGGCGTCTTACACCTTCATCAAGCTTGGTGTGGAGACAATCCCGCCGGTCACGTTGATCGCGGCGCGCACATTGATCGCTGGTTCAATCCTTCTTGGCATCATCAAGTGGCGCGGACTGGTGTTGCCAAAGGGCCTTGCAACATGGCGGCGGTTCCTGGTGCAGGCATGCCTCAATAGCGTAGTCCCTTTTACCTTGATCGCATGGGCGGAGCGTACCGTGGATGCCGGGCTTGCTGCGATTTTGAATTCGACCACGCCGATCTTTGCGTTCCTGCTAACGGTCCTCATTACACGCCATGAGCCAGTGGGTGCGCGCAGGGTATTCGGCGTTGTTGCCGGCATTACCGGCACTTGCCTCATCATCGGCATCGAGGCATTTCATGGGCTCGGGGACGAACTACCGGCACAACTTGCCATCGTGGCCGCTACGGTCTGCTATGCTGGCGCCGCCATTTTCGGCCGGGGTTTCAAAGGGCTGGATCCGATCATGCCGGCAGCCGGATCACTGGTCTGCGGTGCTGTCATCCTCATTCCCGTCAGTCTAGCAGTCGATCGGCCGTGGGGGTTGGTACCCTCACAGGCGTCTATCCTTGCTTTGATCGGCCTCTCGGTGTTTTCGACGGCTCTGGCGTTCGTCATCTATTTCCGGTTGGTTCACACACTCGGTTCCGTCGGCACGACTGCTCAGGCCTACCTGCGCGTTCCGATCGGCGTAGGGATAGGAGTTTTGTTTCTTAGGGAAACCATGACTTCTACCGCTTGGGGTGGGCTCGCTTGCGTCATCGCAGGCGTGGCAGCGATGACCATCCCCGCTCGCAAACCCACGCGTGATTTGCTTCCATTATACGCCACATCCATTTTAGTTCCGCAGTGCGTGCGGTCATGGCGCGTCGCCAGAAGAATTATGGTTTTCACCTGGCAACGCACATCATGGTCACAGGTGCCAGCTCCTGTCAGCGCTCGCTATCAAGGTGGGCAAGGAAAGCATCAGGATATCGCGAGCCGTGCACCGCGTTCTTCAGTACGGCAGCCTCCACGGCGGCGATATCATCGGCGTCAGATTAAGGTTCCAGGAAGCGAGGACGTCGATGAGATGACCGGGCCGCCGTGCCCCGATGACCGGCACGATATCCGTGCCTTGAGCAAGGACCCAGGCGATCGCTAATTGCGTTGTGGAACCACCAATCCTTTCGGCAACTTTCTCAGGCTTGCGACCAGTTCGAGATTGACTGCAAAGTTGTCGCCCTGGAAGCGCGGAGCGATCGATCGGAAGTCCGCGTCACCCGTCGAACGACGGGGTCAACCTTCGGAGCCGAAGGGGTCAAAGTTCCACGCTTAAACACAGTTTGGTGCACTCATTGCCGATGACCGCCCAATCCTCCTATGCCGTCAGAAGGTGATGAGGATCGCGGCCACGCAGGTTCACGTGGATCCCTTGCTGCCGACACAAACGATCTGCAGGAATTATCGAAGACGCACAAGACGACCAAAAAAGCCCACGATCTAGCTGCGGCATTGTGGTACGCGGGCGAAGTGATCGAGGGCGGGCGCGCGTCCGAACGCTTCAGCAACCGAGCGCGCGTTCCGGACAGGGAAGGGACGAGCAGGGCGGTGATGGGATTTGTCGTTCCGCTATGCCAGCGTGGCTCGGCGATAGCGCTTGTCGAAACGCCCGCCAGAAACTGTTGATCGGATAGAAATTCAGACTGGTCGGTTGGTGGTCACACAGCCGCGTGCCATCCATCGCGGATATGGCGGTAGCCTTCGCGATAGACCGATTCCGGTGTCTCGGAAAAGTCGCGCCAGACCTTTGTCGCGGCGGCAAGGTCCTTGAGGCCTCGACCGAAGGCCTCGATTGTCAGCCACCCGTCGTAGCCGCTCGCGCGTAGCGCAGTGAACGTGTCTGCCCAGGGAATGTTGCCGCGCCCCGGTACGCCGCGGTCGTTCTCCGAAATGTGGACATGCACGATGCGGTCACTATTTCGCGTGAAGGCGCCGATGGGGTCGGCCTCTTCGATATTGCTGTGAAAGGTGTCGTACATGGCCCGGATATTCGGGTGTCCGATCGCATCGATATGCTCCGCAAGGAGGTCCATCGTGTTGAACAGGTAACATTCGAAGCGGTTGAGCGCCTCAAGCCCGATTGTGACGCGGTGCTTTGCTGCATGATCACCGATCGCCAGTTGCGCGGAAACTGAGCGCTTGAGTTCCGCCGCGGACGGCCCGCTTCCCGAAAATTTGCCGAGCGTCGAATGCAGCGGCCCGCTCAGCATCGTCGCGCCGAGTGCGTCGCTGCAGTCGATTGCCCATTTCACGTAGTCGATGCCGCGTCTGCGGGTTGCAGCGTCGGGGGCGATCAGGTTCATCTGCGGGTCGCCCATGGCGGACACGGCGGTCCGTTCCAGGCCGAGCCTGTCGAGCAAGGCCCCCAGCCGCCGGTAGTCGTCGGGTGTGCCCGAAAAGATCGGAATCTCGACGCCGTCAAACCCCGTGTCCTTGATGTCGCGTAACAGTGCCTCGTGTTTCCGGCCGACACTTGTCGTCCAGAGGAACATGCACATGCCGATCTTCATCGTTCCTCCCTTTTGGGCCCGCGGCCACAGCGCGGCGGTTTCAACGCCCTATCGCTTTTTTCAAATCTGGTCATACCAAATATTGGAATCTGGTCAAGCTAGTTCATAACACGCTTGGGGTGGCGGGTGCGCGTCTTAGCAGGAGATGCGGCATTAAATGTCGATTGAATAAAGAAATATCGACCTTTCGGGTCCGTCTTGCAGAGGATCTAGAATTGAGCTAGAGCTTTCAAACAACACTGATTGGCCGAACCAGATTGCAGAAGGCAGCGAGGTTGGTCAAGGATAAGGTGACATCCTGCCGACCAATCGGCGGTCGAGCGTGCTGCAACTGTCTGGGAGGACCTCATGCATCTTTCGACACACAACTGGATGCGGGCCGAACCGCTCGCCGTCACGCTGAAGCGCATCAAGAGATATGGCTACGAAAGCATCGAGATATCCGGCGAGCCTGCGCAGTACGACGTCAAGGAGACGCGTGCCCTGCTGAAAGAGCATGGTATCCGCTGCTGGGGCGCCGTTACGCTGACGCTCGGCGAACGAAATCTTGCCGCCAGGAATGAAGCCCAGCGCGCCAAGTCGGTGGACTATGTCAAGAGCGTCATCACCATGGTCAGCGAACTCCAGGGCGAGATCGTCACCCTGGTGCCGGCGACCGTCGGCAAGGTGGTGCCGGATGGCACCGAAGAGGAAGAGTGGACATGGGTGGTGGACGCGACCAGGGAGTGTTTTGCCCATGCGCAGAAGAGGGGCGTGCGCATTGCTGTCGAGCCGCTCAACCGTTTCGAGACCTATTTCTTCAACCGTGCCGCCCAAGCGCTGGCGCTCGCCGATGCCGTCAGCCCCGAATGCGGGGTCTGCCTGGATGCCTTCCACCTGAACATCGAGGAGGAAGACATGTATGAGGCGATCCGGCTCGCCGGAAAGCGCCTGTTCGATTTCCACGTCGCCGATAACAATCGTTTCGCCGCCGGCCTCGGCCAGCTCGACTGGCCGAAGATCATCGGCACGCTGAAGGAGATCGGTTACGACGGCGCCGTCACCAACGAATTCGTCGCTCCGGTCGACCGCACGCCGGCCGCAAAGTATCCGGACATGGTAGAGCGCAACCCCGTCGACATCCCCCCGGAACAACTGAAGTTTATCCAGGACCACGGCTCGAGCCTTCTCACGGAGAAATTCTACGACGATCAGATGCGGATCACCGCCGAGACGATCCTACCGCTGATCAGGTAACGAACGGACAGAACATATGCCCTGCGGTCTGCCGACCGTGAGGGGCGGGGATCCGAGACATGCGTATCAAAACCGTAGAGGCCTGGTGGATAAAAATTCCCATTGAGGCGAGCCGTCAGCACCGCAGCGACTTCGGCCGACTGACGACCTTCGATAGTGCGATCCTGCGGATCGAAACGAACGACGGCATCGTCGGCTGGGGAGAGGGCAAGAATGCTGCGGGCAGTGCAGGCACCTATGGCACGCTGGTACACATGCTTAATCATGAGATTGGGCCGAAGCTCATCGATCGCGATCCTGCCGACATCTCCACCATATGGGAGATGCTCTACAACGGCGTACGCCACGAGACAGCGGCGAGGTCGGGTCACGCAATGCCCGAGATCGCGCGTCGCGGCCTTTCCGTCGCGGCGATCAGCGCGGTCGACATAGCGCTCTGGGACATCCTCGGCAAGTCCCTCGACGTCCCCGTCTGGAAGCTGCTCGGTGGGCGCAAGGCGGACAGGTTGCCCGCCTATGCCTCGGGCGGTTGGGAGAGCGTGGACCGGATCGGCGAACAG
Organism: Rhizobium sp. Root1203; assembly: GCF_001424945.1. Classification (GTDB taxonomy): domain Bacteria; phylum Pseudomonadota; class Alphaproteobacteria; order Rhizobiales; family Rhizobiaceae; genus Rhizobium. The sequence goes on along the minus strand of NZ_LMCW01000029.1, from coordinate 33,708 downwards.
CTGCGGTCCTATGTCGCCGCCGGCGGTTTCAAGTCAGTCAAGATGCGCGTCGGCGCGATGGATCGTGCGCTGCATGTCTCGGCATCGCGCGTGCGGGAGGCTCGCAAGGCAATCGGCCCCGACGTCGACCTCATGGTCGATGCGCATGGCACGTATACTGTTGCCGAAGCGAAGCGGTTCATCCAGATGGTCGCCGATTGCGACCTCGCTTGGTTCGAGGAGCCGGTGACAGCGGATGACAAGCCGGGCATGGCGGAGGTGCGCGCGGCTGGGAATGTGCCAATCGCTGCGGGCGAGAGCGAGGCGACGCGTTTTGCCTTCAGAGATCTTGCCATGCTTCGGGCCGCCGACATATTCCAGCCGGATCCCGCCTTCTGCGGAGGCATTACGGAAGCGATGCGCATCAGTTCTCTCGCCAGCGCCTTCAATCTCCGTTTCGCACCGCATCTTTGGGCCGGTGCGCCCTGCTTCTTCTCTGGCCTGCACTTGTGCGCGGCTTCCCCTGCAAGCTTCATCATCGAATATTCGCTCGGCGCAAATCCGATGATCCATGATCTTGTTGAGGATACTGTGTCGGTGAAGGACGGTATGGTAGAGATCCCGGACAGGCCTGGCTTGGGCTTCACGATCAATCAGCGGGTCCTGGAGACTCACGCGCAAAGACAGTGACGATGAAAGAAAACTCCCTCCTCTCCGATCTCGCGGCACATCTTTTCTCGAACTCGAGCGGCAATGGCCGCACGCCTTCCGAGCGAGAGCTTGCAGAGCATTTCGGAGTCAGCCGCGGCCAGGTTCGCGAGGCACTGGCCATTCTGGAGGCAATGCGCATCGTCGAGCGGCGTGCCAAGTCGGGCATCTATCTGACGACCACGGAGGCGAGCGTGGAGGCAATGGCGCTTTTTGCTCGCGCCGGCGTGCCGCTTGATCCTATCCTGATCTACGAGACTGTGGAGCTGCGCAAGATCCATGAGATCAAGGCCGCGGAACTCGCCTGCAATCGCGCGACGGAGGAGAACTACCAGCACTTGCGCGATATCCTCGCCGCGTCCGAGGCGAAGCTTGCCGCCGGCGAGGGGCTGGCGCGCGAGGACCGGGATTTTCATTTAGAGATCGTCCGGGCCACCAAAAATAGCGTCTTCCATCGGGTGTGCAGCGTTTATTACGTCATGGGCGAGCACCGCCTGCCGATCTATTTTGCCGACGCCGCCCGCAGCCGGCGCTCGCATGAGGAGCACATCCGCATCTACGAGGCGCTGCTTGCCCGAGACGGCAATCTCGCCCAGGCGCTGATGAGCGCGCATCTTCAAGGAGCGGAAAGCTATTGGAAGGGCCTCATCGGCGGTCCAGCGACGATGGCCGGATAGGCGTAGCCGGCGGGAGGGCCGATGAGCTTCATCTTTTCCACACATCCCCTGCATCCCGCGGCCAAGGCCATGCTTGAGGCTGCGGGTGATCTGCGCGTCGCTTCGGCGACCGATCCCGAAACGTTGCTGCGAGAAGGCCGCGGCGCGGGCATCGTCGTTATACGCGCGCCAATCCCACCGGCCTTCTTCGAGGATGCGCCGGCGCTTCGCGCGGCGATCCGCCATGGTGCCGGGCTCGACATGGTGCCGATGGATGCGGCGACCCGTGCCGGCGTGCTTGTCGCCAACGTGCCGGCTGTCAATGCGTCGACTGTCGCCGAGCACGTCTTCCTTGTGACATTGGCCCTGCTTCGGCGCTTCCGCCTGATGGACCGCGAACTGCGTCAGAACGGCTGGGTGGCGGGCCGCGCCCAGTCGGACACGGCCCTCGACCTTGCCGGCCGCACCATGGGCATCGTCGGTATGGGCAATGTCGGCAAGGCGATCTTCAAGATCGCGAAGTTCGGTTTCGGCCTGGAGGTGGTCGCCACGAGCCGGTCGCCGGAAAGTGTGCCGGAGGGTGCGCGCTTCCTGTCGATCGATGAGCTTGTTGCGACGGCCGACATCGTCGTGCTCTGCTGCCCGCTGACGCCGGAGACGACCGGCTTGCTCAATGCCGGGCGCATCGATCGCATGAAGCCGGGGGCCATTCTGGTTAACGTCTCGCGCGGCCCCGTGATCGATGACGCGGCGCTGATCGAGGCACTGCGCGATGGCCGCATCGGCGGAGCGGCGCTCGATGTCTTCGCAACGCAGCCGCTTCCGCTCGACCATCTCTATTTCGGCTTTGCCAACGTCATCGTCACTCCGCATCTGGCTGGTCTGACAGAAGAGAGCATGATGCGCATGGGAACAGGCGCGGCCAGCGAAGCGCTGCGTGTCATCAAGGGTGACTTGCCCGTTAATTTGCGCAATCCCGAAGTGGTAGAACACTACCGCCGGCGTTTTCCCGCATAGCGCCCCGTCGCGACACCTCGAAACGGCGGCTGCCCCAGCCGCTGCCGCACCGCCGGGACGCTCGCATCTTTCGGACCGATCAGGTCAGCCCGAGTGCCGCAGGCTCATCCCGCTTTCGGCGTCAAACAGCACGACCTTTCCCGGATTCCACGAAAAGCGAACCGTATCCTCGATCCGAAGCACCGTCTGCGTCGGCACGGTCGCGTGGATGAACTTGTCGCCAGTGCGTAACGTCACGATCTTTTCGACGCCGTGGTTTTCCACGTCGTGGACCCGTCCTACACCCGGCGCACCACTGTCGAGGAAGATGTCCTCGGGGCGGATACCGAAGGTGAGCGGGCGACCGTCTGTCGCGATCCCGTGCCCGTTGCCGAGAGGCAGCCGGTAGCCCTCGCTGGCCACTGCCTCGCCGGCGGCAAGCGTACCGGCGATCAGGTTCATCGGCGGCGAACCGACCGCGCGCGCGACGAAGGTGTTGACCGGGTTTCGGTAGATCTCCTGCGGCGTACCCGTCTGCACCAGCTTACCGTTGTTCAGGACGCCGATCTTGTCGCCCATCGACATGGCCTCTATCTGGTCGTGGGTCACGAAAAGGAAGGTGGCGCCGAGGTTCATCTGCAGGTTTTTCAGCTCGGTGCGGAGCGCTTCGCGAAGCTTCGCGTCGAGCGCTGAAAGCGGTTCGTCCATCAAGAAGACCCGCGGCTTGCGCACGATGGCCCGGCCGATCGATACGCGCTGCATCTCGCCTCCCGACAGCCGATCCGTCTTGCGGTCGAGCAAGTGCTCGATGCGCAGGGTCTTGGCAACGCGTTCGACACGCTCCTTGATTTCCCCGGGTTCAACACGACGGATACGCGATTTCAATGGAAATTCCAGGTTCTCACGCACCGTATAGCGCGGATAGAGCGAGTATTGCTGGAGCACCAGCGCCACGTCACGTTCGGCAGCACCCCAGTCAGCGACGTCCTCGCCGTCGATGAAGATCTGGCCTGCGGTCGGCTTCTCGAGACCGGCGATCAGGCGCAGCGTTGTCGTCTTGCCGGCGCCGGTCTGCCCGAGCAGCACGAAGAATTCGCCGTCCGCAATGTCGATGTTCAAGTTTTTCAGCGCCGTGTGGTTGCCGAAGGTCTTGGTGATGCCATTGAGTTCGATATGCGCCATTAGAGTCTGATCCTCAGCGACGCGCCGGTCGCCGTGTTGAAGAAATGTGCCTGGGCGGGGTCGATGCGTGCCCATACGGCTTCGCCGGGACCGGGCACGAAACCGCTCTTGGTGCGTGCCCTGATCATTTGGTGGCCGACCTTTAGGTCCACGATGTCGTGCGAGCCGAGAGGCTCGATGATGTGCGCCTCGACCGGCAGGAAGCCCTCGCGGGCCTCCCGCGAAACGAGCACGCTCTCAGGCCGGACTCCGAGTGTGAGCTTGCCGTTCTCGGCCCTCGCATCAGAGAGGCGGCTGGCCAGCACGGCGGGGAATTCGAAGCCCGTCACCCCGTCGCCGACCTGCACGCTGGTATGGCCGCCCGTTTCGCTGATGGTCGCCGGCGCCATGTTCATGACCGGGCTTCCGACGAACTGTGCGACGAACATGTTGGCGGGTTGCGCGTAAACCTCTTCAGGCGTGCCGATCTGTTGGAGGATGCCCTCGTGCATGATCACGATGCGGTCGGCGAGCGACATCGCCTCCACCTGGTCGTGGGTCACGTAGATGGTGGTCGAACCCTGCTTGATATGCAAACGCTTGATTTCCGCCCGCATCTCCTCGCGCAGCTTCGCGTCCAGCGCACCGATCGGCTCATCCATCAGCATGGCCTTTGGGCGTCTCACGAGCGCGCGGCCGATTGCGACCCGTTGCATGTCGCCGCCCGACAGCGCCGAAGGCTTGCGGGCCAGCAGACCTGTGATGCGCAGCACACCGGCGATCTCGCGGACCGACGTATCGACGTCGGCGCGGCTCATCCGGGTGGCGCGGAGCGGGAAGGCGATGTTCTCGTAGACCGTCATGTGCGGATAGAGCGAGAACGATTGGAACACCATGGCGATGTCCCGGCCGGATGCCTTGATGTGCTGCACCGGCTGCCCGTCGATCAGAATGTCGCCTTCGTCGATGGTCTCCAGGCCTGCGACGGCGCGCAATGTCGTCGTCTTGCCGCAGCCCGATTGTCCAAGCAGCACGATGAATTCGTTGTCGGCGATGGCGAGATTGAGGTCTTTGATGACCTGGACGGCCCCGAAATATTTCTGAATCCCGCGAAGTTCGATTTGCGTCATGAATGGCTGCCTTCGTCTGGTTGCGCGTCCCGCGGGATCTTGGTCGTCACCATGAAGGCGATCAGTCCGACGAGCGTCATCGTCATGCCGTAGCGATGCAGAAACAGGTTCCATGGCTGACAGAGCGCGATGATGCCGAGGATCATCAGATACTGCGAACCGGGTTCGAGATATTTCTGGTTCAAGGCGCGGAAGGTCATTTGCGGATTGCTCCGAAGCTCATGCCGCGCAGGAGGTGGTTCCTGAGCAGGAAGGTGAAGATGGCGACCGGTAGGAGGAACAGGAACGTGCCCGAGGCGATTACCGTCCAGTCCGGCAGGCCTGAGCCGACCTGGCTCGGAATGAAGGGTGGAGCCGTTTGCGCGCGCCGGTTCGTCATGATCAGCGCAAATGCATATTCGTTCCAAGCCGTGATGAAGCAGAAGACGGCGGTCGCGGCGATGCCGGTCGCCGCTTCCGGGATGACGATCTTGAAAAAGGCCTCCATCCGTGTGTAGCCGTCCACGAGTGCGGCCTCCTCGTACTCCCTCGGGATCTCGTCGATGAAGCCTTTCATCAGCCAAACGGAAAAGGAAAGGTTGAAGGCAGTGTAGAGTATTATTAGGCCCCAATGCGTGTCGTTGAGACCGACGGCGCGGTACATAAGGAACATCGGGATCGCCACGACGACGGGCGGCAGCATGCGCGTCGATAGGATGAAGAAGAGAAGATCTGCCTCCCCTTTCACTTTGAAGCGCGAGAAGCCGTAGGCTGTGAAGGTTCCCATGCCGACGGCCAGCACCGTGGACGTGATGGCGACAATCAGCGAGTTCATGAAGCGGTTCGGATAGCCGGAAGGCTGTACCTCTCCGCGGCCGGAGCGAACGATCTTCTCGCCGCCGTCGAACACCATCCGCTCCCACCAGGGGGCGGCGGCATATTCTTCAGCAGTCGGCGCCCCGCGCAACTGCGAGCGCTTGGTGAAGAGCTTCACGAAGGGCGAGAGTTCCGGCTCGAAGAGCACCGTCGGCGGAATGGTGGTGGCGAGGTTGCGCGGCTTGAAGGCCGTCGAGGTGATCCAGTAGATCGGCGCCAGGAAGATTAGCGTGATGACGAGTACGGAGGCGATCGCCACCCGGTTCAGCGCGCGTTCGGAGCGGGTTTGGACGGCAGCCATCTCAGCGCTCCTTCACTTTGTTTAGGTATTTGACGTAGATGTTGGTGATGGCGAGAACCATGATGAGCACGATGTAGGCGAGTGCGCAGGAGCGCCCCGTCTGCCATTCCTGGAAGGCCATCTTGTAGAGCCGGATGGAGATCACCTCGGTCGTCGGTTGGCTGGTCAGGATGTAGGCGAGGTCGAAGGTCTTGAAGGCTTCCATCGTACGGAAGATGATTGCGATCATGAGGATTGGCGCCACCAACGGCAGCGTAATGCGGAAGAAGGTATAGAACGGCCCCGCCCGGTCGATCGCCGCTGCCTCGTAGAGATGCTTTGGCACGGCCGAAAGGCCGGCAAGCGACAGCAGCATTACGAAGGGCGACCACATCCAGATGTCCGTGATTGCGACCGCATAAAGCGCCATGTCGGGATTCGACAGCCACTCGAAGGAGCCGAGGCCGAGTGCGTAGTTGATGATGCCGAAGGACGGATCGTAGAGCAGCTTCCAGAAGAGGCCGACCACTGCCATGGAGAGCATCATCGGCAGCAGCAGCAGCGTCGTCAGAAGACCCTTGAGTGGGATATCGCGGTTGAGCAGCATTGCGGTGCCGAAGCCGACGATCACCTGGCCTGTAACAGAGACGATCACATATTTCGCGGTGATGGCGAAATTCGACCAGATGAAAGCATCGTTCAGCAATTCCCGGTAGTTCTGCAGGCCGACGAAGGTGGCCGGCGCGTTCGATGAAGCGCGAAAGTCGGTGAACGAATAGCCGAGCGAATAGATCAACGGAAAGATGTTGAAGACGATCAGGAATAGGATCGTCGGAATGATGAAGAGATTGCGAATTCGAACGTCGCTCATGCCGCGGGATGCGGCACGCGATTTCGTGTCGAGCGATGTCATGACTGCGGTGGCCAATCCTCTCCTCCTTCGAGAGTTCGGCGCGCCGGATGCCGGAATTGCATCACGATGCGCGAAGTTGATGCCGGGCGCCGCGCCCTCTCGAGCCGCGCCTTCGGCGCGGAGATGCAGAATAAAACGGGAGGGGCTGCTGCCCCTCCGCCGAACGCGCTTACTACTTGTTGCGTCCGTATTTCGCGAACGTCGCGTTCCAGTCCGCTGCCAGGGATTCGAGCGCGTCCTTCGCCGTGCCTTGGCCGGCGGTGACGAAGGGATAAATGCGCTGGTTCATCTGGATCAGCAGTTCGGCGTATTCAGGCGTTGCCCAGAAGTCCTTCACCTTGAACATCGTCTCGTAGAAGGCTTTGTTATAGGGTGTCGCGTTCTGAAACTCCGGCGATTCAAGCACCTTGGCGCTTGCCGTGTAGCCGCCGAGTTCGGCCCAGCGCTTCTGGGTCTCGTCCTTGACGAACCATTCGAGGAATTTCATCGCCTCTTCCTGGTTTTTTGAGTAGGAGATGACCGATATGCCCTGCCCGCCGAGCGCTGCGAATTGCTCGCCGTTCGGGCCTGCCGGATTGGCAAAGAAGCCGGTAACCTTGGCGTTCGGGTTGGACGCCTCGTTCACCAGTGCCGGGAAGAAGGCGAAGTAATTCATGCTCATCGCCGCCAGGTTCTCGGTGATTGCCTGGTTGTTCTCGACGAAGAATGACTTGGCCCAGCCCGGAGGCGTAAAGCCGTAGAGCTCGCGATACAGCTCGAGCGCCTTGACGTTCTTCTCGGAATTGATGATGCCGTCGACCTTGTAGCTCTGGTAGTCGCCAAGTTCGCCTCCAAACGAGAAGATCGCGTTCTCGACACCCATGACGAGACCGTCGTAAGAGTTGTCGGTGTATATGGCGATTCCGTATCGCTTCTGGTCTGGACGGTGGAAGAACTCAGCAATGTCACGCATCTGGGCCCATGTCTTCGGCGGGGCGAGGTCGTAGCCGTATTTGGCCTTGAACGTCTCCATCTCCTTGGGATCTTCGAACCAGTCCTTGCGGTAGGACCAACCGACAGCGTCGCCTTCGGCTGGAATTGACCAGTACTTTTTCGAGTTCGATGGATACTCGGAGTAGTATTTCACTGTTGCGGGGGCCATCACCTTGGTCAGATTGTGCTTGGTGAAGAATTCGGTCAGATCGACGTAATGGCCGGCTTCTGACGCTGCCCCGATCCACTGACTGTCGCCGACGACCATGTCATAGGCTGAACCCTTGGCGTTGAACTCGGTGAAGGCCTTGGTCTGGAAGTCGGCCCATGGTGTGGTCTCGACCGTTACCTTGACGCCGGTTTGAGCCTCGTATTCGTTCGCGAGTTCCTGAAGGTAGTTTGCCGGGTCCCACTCGGCCCAGAAGATGGTCAGTTCCTGGGCCTGTACGGATGTTCCGCAGGCCCACATCAATCCGACACCGGCCAACAGGCCAGTCATAGTTTTGCGCATAACGTTTCCTCCCATTTATGCACGCCTCCCGCTTCATCGCGGGCCTCCCGATCTGGCTTCCCGATCCTCCTGGGTGGTGTTCGTGCTGGGGGTCCTCCTCGACCCTTCGCTCGTTTCAGATCTCAAGCCTGAATGTCGTTTCCCTGATCTGGTAGTACCAAATGCCATTATCGTCAAGCGCAACCTCGGAGAGCTCTCATCGAAGATGCATCTTCGAATTTGCGGCATCCTTCCCCCGCAATTTAAGGCCTGTTGATGCTGTCATGTCGGGCCGTTTTACGTTCATCATCGCCGATTTGGCCCGCAATACAAGAATATATTTGCCGTTATTGGTCGAACCAGTTGGTGCGCTCCAATTCGGCGCGTGTCACGTCATGCTTCGCGCTCTGCCTGCCGCAATGCGGTATCAACGAGCGCCTTGGCGGCCCACTCGGCAACAGACTGCGCGCTTTCGGAGGTCAGGCCCCAGATATCCTTCAATACGATCAGCACTTCGACGCCGAAGACAAGAGAAAGCGCTTGTGCAAGGCGTTCCCGGGATTCGGGCGGCACAGTGTCCTGCAAGGGGGCGGTCACGCTCTTCAGCAGGTCGACCCGGTGGCCGCGGGTGAATATCGGTTCGTTGCCGAGCGTGCCCGCCTGGCGCTGCGCCCACTGGTCCAGCGAAAGTTTCAGGGCTGCCTTGAAGGTGGCCTCGAACTCGTCGATGCGCGGCATTGCGGTCGCCAAGAGGTCGGCAACGCGGGTGCATGCATCCGGACTGTCCGACGACCAACGGAGTATCGGCCCCAGAGCCTCATCCACCACGGCATGCACGAGCGCGGCCTGGCTCGGAAAGTAACGGTAGGCCGTAGCGCGCGAGACTTCGGCGGCCTCTGCGACTTCACTTACCGACGGAGTGATACCGGACTGCATGAGCCGCGTTGCCGTTTCAAGCATCAGTTTTCGCGTTCGGGCACGCGGACCTCGCTCGGTCCTGGCGGTTTCGTTCTGTTGACGTGAGACATCCATATCTTTATGATACGCACGTCTCACAATTTTGCAAGGGCCCGTCGCATTGCCCCGAACGTGAGATATGCCGGGAGGAAATCCACCCGGTTGCGGAGGGGAAATGAAGCAAATCTACGTGGTCGGCACGGCCGACACGAAGGGTGAGGAGCTTGCGTATCTGGCCGCTTGCATTGAAGCGGCGGGCGGGAGTGTTGTACGCGTCGACGTCGGTACAGGCGAGCCTGCCACCGCCGTCGATGTGAAGGCCGACGCAGTGGCGGCGTGCCATCCGGACGGGGCTGGAGCCGTTCTTGCCAGCGGGGACCGCGGAAAGGCGGTCGAGGCGATGGGCATTGCCTTCGTGCGCTTCCTCGTGGAACGCCAGGACATCGCCGGCGTCATCGGTATCGGTGGAGGCGGGGGCACTTCGATCATTACCGCAGGCATGCGCCAATTGCCGCTCGGTTTGCCAAAGATCATGGTCTCGACGCTTGCATCCGGCGATGTGTCTCCCTTTGTCGATGTTTCAGACATCGTGATGATGCCCTCGGTCACGGACATGGCCGGCCTGAACCGGTTGAGCCGGATCATTCTTCACAACGCCGCCCAGGCGATCAGCGCGATGGCCCGCCGGCCGGCTGAGGTCACTGCATCCAAACCGGCCCTCGGGCTTACCATGTTTGGCGTTACCACCCCTGCCGTATCCGCCATGGTCGAACGCCTGCGAGCGGACTATGATTGCCTGGTCTTCCACGCGACAGGCACGGGCGGGCGGGCGATGGAGAAGCTTGCCGACAGCGAACTGGTCTCTGGCGTGCTCGACATCACGACGACCGAGGTCAGCGACCTGCTTTTCGGCGGCGTCCTGCCTGCCACCTCGGACCGTTTCGGCGCCATTGCTCGCAAAGGCTTGCCGTATGTCGGTTCGGTCGGTGCGCTCGATATGGTGAACTTCTGGGCGCCGGAGACTGTCCCGGAGCGTTATGCCGGCCGGCTGTTTTACCGGCACAACCCGAACGTCACCTTGATGCGCACGACGTCGGCCGAATGCGCGCAAATTGGCCGCTGGATCGGCGACAAGCTCAATCTCTGCCACGGCCCCGTACGCTTCCTCATTCCCGAAAAGGGCGTTTCGGCCCTCGACATCGAAGGCGGTGCGTTCTTCGATCCGCAAGCCGACGCCGCGCTTTTCGCCGCGCTCGAGGCGACGGTGAAGCCGGCGGCGTCGCGTCGTATTATTCGCCTGCCGCTCCATATCAACGACCCAGATTTCGCCGAGGCCGCCGTCGCGGCCTATCGTGACATCGCCAACCCCTGAGAGACAAATCGATGCCAGTCATACCGCGCAAGACCATCCTCGAAAAATTTCACGGCATGATCGCAGCCGGCTTGCCGATCGTCGGCGGCGGTGCCGGCACCGGCATCTCCGCCAAGGCCGAGGAGGCAGGCGGCATCGACCTTATCATTATCTACAACTCTGGGCGCTACCGCATGGCGGGGCGCGGTTCGGCGGCCGGACTGCTGGCCTATGGCAATGCCAACGAGATTGTGAAGGACATGGCGCTGGAAGTGTTGCCGGTCGTGAAAAAGACGCCGGTGCTCGCCGGCGTCAATGGCACGGACCCTTTCGTGTTGATGCCGCGCTTCCTCGCCGACCTGAAGGCAATGGGATTTTCCGGGGTACAGAATTTCCCCACAATCGGTCTTTTCGACGGCCGGATGCGGCAGAGTTTCGAGGAGACAGGCATGAGCTACAAGCTGGAGGTCGAGATGATCGCCACCGCCCACGAGCTCGACCTGCTGACGACGCCCTATGTCTTCAATGAGAGCGAGGCTATCGCCATGACGGTCGCCGGCGCCGACGTCGTCGTGGCGCATATGGGGGTGACGACTGGCGGCACGATCGGCGCCACATCCGGCAAGTCGCTCGATGACTGCATCGACGAGATCGCCGCAATCACCAAGGCGGCACGTTCCGTACGCGACGACGTCATCGTGCTCTGCCACGGCGGCCCGATCTCCATGCCAGAGGATGCGCGCTACGTCCTGGAGCGTTGCCCTGGCTGCCACGGCTTTTATGGCGCAAGCTCGATGGAGCGCCTGCCGGCAGAGGCGGCGATCCGCAAGCAGACGGAAGATTTCAAGGCGCTCGCCATCGGCGCGGTAGCCTGAATTGAGGAGGCCGTTTTATGACAAAGGACAAGTACTTCATCTATCCTACGGACGTGAGCGCCTTCGGCTTCGACTGGGGCAAGCTGTCGCTGACTGTGGCGCCCGAGGTCAACGGCGCCAGCCGGTTTTCCGGCGGTGTCGTCGAACTGCCAAGCGGCGAGGGCCATTCCCGCCACAATCACCCTGGCGCGGAGGAAATCATTTTTGTAATTTCCGGCGAGGGCGAGCAGATGGTTGAGGACGAGACGGATCATCCGATCACGCAGAAGGTCACCAGCGGCTGCACGATCTATGTTCCCGAAAGTCGCTTCCATTCAACAAAGAACACTGGCGGGGGGCCGATGCTCCTCTTCGTGGTCTACTCACCGGCGGGGCCGGAGCTTGCGCTTCGCGATTTGCCGGACTTCCGCCTGCTGCAGCCGGGCTCCTGAGGCGGCGCATCCATTTTCTGGGAGGAAAGACAATGAACGACAATGCAGGGCAAACAAAGCAGGCCGCCGTGACGCCGTTCGATACGGCCAAGCTCGACCGTCTCATGGAGGAAGCCGGTATCGACGTCATCGTCGCCACCTCCAAACACAACACGCAGTATCTCATGGGCGGCTATAAGTTCATCTTCTTCGCCGCCATGGATGCGATCGGGCATAGCCGGTACCTGCCTGTGGTGATTTATGAGAAAGGCGCGCCTGATCACTCCGCCTATGTGGGGAACCGCATGGAGGGCGCAGAGCACCAGAACAATCCATTCTGGACGCCCGCCGTGTATACGGCGAGCTGGGGCACGCAGGATGCCGCCGGGCTCGCCGTCGAGCACCTGAAGAAAATAGGCAAGGTCGGTGGGCGCATTGGCATCGAGCCAGCTTTTCTGCCATCCGACGCCCGCGACCTGCTTGCCTCTCGGCTGGATGGCGCTCGATTTGTCGATGCCACGCATGTGTTGGAGCGCCTAAGGGCCGTCAAAACGCTGGACGAACTGGCAAAGCTGCGACGCGCCTCCGAACTGATTACCGACTCTATGCTGGCGACGATCGCGGCGGCCCGCGCCGGCTCGACGAAGATGGAGATCATCGAGCAGCTGCGCCGGGAGGAAACGAACCGCGGCCTGCACTTCGAATATTGCCTGCTGACGCTCGGCTCCAGCCACAACCGCGCGGGGTCGCCGCAAGCCTGGGCCGAGGGCGAGATCCTGTCGATCGATTCCGGCGGCAACTATCACGGATATATCGGTGACCTCTGCCGCGTGGGTGTGCTCGGCGAGCCGGACGCGGAACTGGAGGACCTTCTGGAGGAAGTCGAATGCGTCCAGCAAGCGGCCTTCACCAAGGTCAGGGCAGGGGCTGCGGGCAGGGAGATGATCGTGGCAGCGGAGGCCGAGCTCAAGGCCTCGCCGTCGGCGGCCTTCACCGACTTTTTCTGCCATGGCATGGGCCTCATCAGCCACGAAGCGCCATTCCTCATGACGAACCACCCCGTCACCTATGATGGCATCGACGCCGTCCGGCCGCTGGAAGTCGGGAGTGTGATCTCGGTCGAGACGACGATGCTTCACCCAAAGCGCGGATTCATCAAGCTGGAAGATACGCTTGCCGTCACCGATGGGGGCTATGAAATGTTCGGCGACCGTGGCCGCGGCTGGAACCGCGGGGGAGCGTGATTGCAGGCCCCGCAAAGAAGGCCCGGCAGATTGTCATCTCCCGGGCGTTTTCGTTGCTTGCACCGTCGTCTCAGGTGTGGTGGATCTCCGTTCCCAACACCTTCAGGCATTCGCGGATAAAGGCGGCGAGCGCCGTCCAGCCCTTGGCCGAAACCATCGTGCCATCGACATAGGCTTCGGTTGGCGAGAGGTCGATATAGGTCCCGCCCGCCAGGGTGACCTCCGGTTCGCAGGCCCCAAGTGCACCCACCTTCTTACCGCGAACGACACCGTCGACCGCGATCAGGATCTGGACCCCGTGGCAGATGGTGAAGATCGGCTTCTTCTCCTCGTGGAAATGGCGCACCATCGCCTGCACCCGCTTGTCGGTGCGGATATATTCCGGCCCGCGCCCGCCGGCGCAGTAGACGGCATGATACTGGTCGAGCTGGTTCTCGGCCTCTGAAAACGTCTTGTTGATGGTGACGTTGTGCCCGAGTTTTTCGGTGTAGGTCTGGTCCCCCTCGAAATCGTGCAGCGACGTCCTGAGGATGTCACCGGCCTTTTTATCCGGACACACGACGTGCACCGTGTGGCCGACCGCCTCCATCGCCTGCTGATAGACGAAGATTTCGTACTCCTCGGTGAAATCGCCGGTGAGCATCAGGATTTTCTTGCCTGGCATGGGTTCTCCTCCTCATTGTCAGATCCGACAGGCTCAACTTGCCTGCCAGGGTTGCTCAGATTTCGTCGAAGGCCGGTAACAACCGGTCGCGCGAATGCTCGATATGAATGCGCATTGCCTTCGCAGCCGCGCCGGGCTCGCGCGCCGCGAAGGCATCAAGCAGCATCTGATGCTCGCCCAGTGCCTCCTCGGTGACACGGCGATGAAACATCAGACGGAAGATGTGGAAATGCGTATGCTGGAAGGTCAGCATCTCGCGGATCAACTCGTTGCCCGCAAATTCCATAATGCGGTCATGGAAAATGGCGTCCTTGCGGGCGAAGGCCGAATAGTTCGCTCGTTCGTCCCGGTTGTCGCTGCGTGTCATCACCCCTGCGGCCTCCGTCAGGATGGCCAGCTTTTCGTCGGTCATCGCCTCGGCCGCCTTTGCCGCGCCGGCAGGTTCCAGCAGCAAACGCAGTTCATAGAGCTCGTCGAAGCGGTGGCGCGTGATCTGCGGCGCGGCACGATAGCCGACGAGATGCTGCTTGACGACAAGACCTTCGCCTTCAAGCCGACCAAGGGCTTCGCGGATCGGCGTGTGCGAGACGTTGAACTCCCTGACCAGGTTGTCGACGGTGATGCGTTCGCCGGGTGCGATCTTCAGCGACATGAGCTGGTTGAAGATTGCCTCGTAGACGTCACCCGCCAGGCTGTTGGCACGCGGTATCTGGGTTGTGCCCGCTAAGTGTCCCTTCGGTCTCGTCGAAATCATCTGCTGCCTTGCCTCTTGACAGGTTCAATCGCTAGCACGATGCTGCGTCCAAGACAATCCTATATCCTATACGATTTTATATAGGGGGAGATCATGCGCATTTCTGAAGCGGCAGCGCTTGCGCTTGCCACCCGCCTGCTGGAAGAGCATGGCGCACCGCGTGACAATGCGGCCCTGCAGGCTCGCGTCCTGGTAACGGCGGAAATGAAGGGGCACCCCTCGCATGGCCTGTACCGGCTTCCGCGGCTGGTCGAGCGCATTGAGCGCGGTGTCATTGACCCGCAGACGAAGGGCACGCAGCGCTGGCGCGCGGATGCGGCGCTGGAGGTGGAGGGTTCGTCGGGATTTGGCCCGGTCGTCGCCATGGCCGCGATCGAGCGGCTGGCCCCTCACATTCCGGATCTTGGCATCGGCCTTGTCGCCATACGCAATGCGAACCATCTCGGCATGCTCGCTCATTATGTGGAGGCCATTGCCGCAATGGGCTTCGTCGGCATCGCGCTCTCGTCGAGCGAGGCGCTGGTCCATCCTTTCGGCGGTACCCGGGCCATGCTCGGCACCAACCCCATAGCCATCGCCGTGCCGACCGCCGAGGAACCGCTCGTGCTCGACCTTGCCACCAGCCTCGTGCCGATGGGCAAGATCCATCATTACGCGGCGACCGGCAGGCCCATTCCCGGGGGATGGGCGCGCGATGCGGCCGGCAACCCGACGACCGATCCGGGGCGTGCCAAGGCCGGCGCGATTGCGCCCTTCGGCGACGCGAAGGGCTACGGCCTCGGCATCGCTATGGAGCTGCTGGTGGCGGCTCTTGCAGGCTCGGCGCTCGCGCCAGATGTGCGCGGCACGCTCGACAGCCAGTCGCCATGCAACAAGGGCGACGTCTTCATCTTAATCGAGCCCAGTTTGGCACCGGGATTGCCGGCGCGACTGTCGACCTATCTCGAAGCGGTGCGCGCTTCACCACCCGCGGGGATCGGTGAACCGGTTCTCGTCCCGGGCGATCGTGCCCGCGGTCGGCGGGCGGCGGCAAGGCGCAACGGGTTCGAGATCGACCAGCGCCTCTGGGAAGACCTCAACGCGCTTTCGCGCCCCCGCATTCTGGCCTTCGAAGGACAAAGATCATGAGCCTGTTCGCCGCCTTGAGGCTGCCGCGGGAAATCCTGTTTGGCGTCGGCCAGCGCCATGCGCTCGCGAGCGTCGCCAGCAGGATCGGCCGGCGCGCACTCGTTTGCACGGATGCGCGTTTTGCCGCAACGCCGGTGTTCGCGGAAATGATCGCCGCGCTCGAAGCGGCCGGCATCATCGTCCTGGTGCATGACCGGACGCTGCCGGACGTGCCGCAAGCTACGGTCGCGGTTTGCGTTGAGAGCGCGCGCGGCTTTGAGCCCGACATGGTGATCGGGATCGGTGGGGGCAGCTGCCTCGACATGGCGAAATGCGCCTCGCTCCTGCTGGCTCACGGCGGCGCGCTCGCCGATTATTACGGTGAGTTCAAGGTGCCGGCGCCCGTCCTGCCGGTCATCGCCGTGCCGACGACGGCAGGCACCGGTTCCGAAGTGACGCCGGTCGCGGTTGTTTCCGATCCCGACCGTATTCTGAAGGTTGGCATTTCGAGCCCATATCTTGTTGCCGCAGCGGCAATCTGCGATCCGGAACTCACATTCTCCTGCCCGCCAGGGCTCACGGCGATTGCCGGTGCGGATGCGCTAACGCATGCCATCGAAGCCTTCACGGCCATGCGCCGCCCCGGCGATCCTGAACTCGCGCAGCAGCATGTCTTCATCGGTAAGAGCGATCTCTCCGACCAGTTCGCGCTTCATGCCATCCGGCTCCTCAGCCGGAGCCTGGAAAAGGCCTTCGTCGACGGCGCCGACATCGATGCGCGCGCTGATGTGATGATGGGTGCGCTCGCAGCCGGCTGCGCCTTCGGAACAGCGGGGACCGCTGCGGCCCATGCCGTGCAATATCCGGTCGGTGCCTTGACCCATACGCCGCACGGCCTGGGGGTTGCGACCATGCTGCCTTATGTGATGACTTATAATCGCGAGGTCGCCACAGCGGAAATCGCCATTGTCGGTAGGGCTCTCGGTCTCGATCCCACCGGAGTGGAGAACGAAGAAACGGTTGCGGATGCCGCGATTGGCGAGGTCTGCCGCCTCTTCGCCGCGCTCGGCATCCCTCCGACGCTTGCCGGGCTTGGCCTGCCGGAAGACCGGATCGACTGGGCCGCAGAGCAGGCGCTCGGCATAGGCCGCCTGATCAAGAATAATCCCCGCTCTTTCGATGCGGCCGCCATGCGCGGCCTGGTGCGCGCCGCCTATGACGGCGACCTGGCCGCTTCCGCCCTCTGACTTGGAAACCATCATGAACGTCAACCAGCATTCTTCGAATCCAGACCACGATCCCTTCGGGCTCAGCACGTTCTCCCGCGGCCTCTATATTGGCGGCGCCTGGCGGCCTGCGGCTGGCGAAGGTCGGATCGAGGTGATCGATCCCTCGACGGAGGCAGTCATTGCCTCCGTGCCCGATGCGACCCTTGCGGATGCGGCGGCGGCCGTGGAGGCTGCCGCAAGTGCCGCGGAAGGCTGGCGCGAGACGCCGCCGAGAAAGCGTTCCGAGATCCTGCGCCGCTGCTTCGAACTTATGGTGGAGCGCTCCGAAATGCTTGCCAGGCTCATTTCGCTCGAGAACGGGAAGGCGTTGCACGACGCCCGCGGCGAGGTGGCCTATGCGGCGGAGTTCTTTCGTTGGAACGCCGAGGAGGCGGTGCGCTCCTCTGGTGAGTTCGGCATTGCCCCCGCCGGTGGAAACCGGATCGTCGTCGATTACCAGCCTATCGGCATCTGCGTTCTCATAACACCGTGGAATTTCCCGGCCGCGATGGCAACCCGCAAGATCGCGCCTGCCCTTGCCGCAGGCTGCACCGTCATTCTGAAGCCTGCGAGCGAGACGCCCCTGACGGCCTATGCGCTTGCGGCTCTCTACGAGGAGGCTGGCGTGCCGCCGGGCGTCGTTAACGTGATGACAACATCGACACCGGGCCCTGTCATCGCCGCCATGCTGGCCGACCCGCGCGTGCGAAAACTCTCCTTCACAGGCTCGACGGGCGTCGGCCGCACGCTTCTGGCGGAAGCGGCCAAAAATGTCATCTCCTGCTCCATGGAACTCGGCGGCAACGCTCCGTTCATCGTTTTCGACGATGCGGATATTGACGCGGCCATCGAGGGTCTGATGGTCGCGAAAATGCGCAATGCGGGTGAGGCATGCACGGCTGCAAACCGCATTTATGTCCAGTCCGGTATCCACGATGCCTTCGCGGAAAAATTTACCCGACGCATGGCCGACCTCAGGGTCGGCCCGGGTGTGGACCTGGATACGGAATGCGGTCCGATGATCACGCGCAAGGCGGTGGATAAGATCGAGCGCCTTGTTACGGACGCCATGTCGCGCGGCGCGCGGGCCCTCTGCGGCGGACGAACATTGGCAGGACGCGGCTTTTTTTACCCGCCGACGGTGCTTGTCAATGTTTCCCCGGCCTCTGACATGGGATGCGAGGAGATTTTCGGTCCCGTCGCGCCGCTCTACCGTTTCGAGACCGAGGCAGAAGTCATCGCTGCCGCCAACGATACGGATTATGGTCTCGCTGCCTACATCTATACCCGCGACATTGGTCGCGGCATGCGGGTCGCCGCCAAGGTCGAGGCGGGCATGATTGCGCTTAATCGTGGACTGGTTTCCGATCCCGCTGCCCCCTTTGGCGGTGTGAAACAGAGCGGCCTTGGACGTGAAGGAGGGCAGCACCACGGTATCGCGGAGTTCATGGAAGCCAAGTATATTGCGACAAGTTTCTGAGGGAGGAACCTGTGGCCGCCGATCCGTTCCGCATTCGTGACCATGTCGCAGATTTCGACGAGATCGTCGCCGATATCCGTGCTCGCAGCCTCGCAACGCGGCGCACTGTCCCCATGGAGGCCAACATCGCCTACGGGACTGGGCCACACGAGGCGCTCGATATCTTCCTGCCAAATAGTGCCGGCTCGGACATGCCGATCCACATGTTCATTCATGGTGGTTATTGGCGGATGTTTTCCAAAGAGGACTATTCCTGCGTCGCTGAGACCATCACCGGCGCTGGCGCGGTCGCAGCCATCGTCGATTATTCGTTAATGCCCGGAGCGAGGATGGACGTCTTGGTTGGTCAGGTCCTGAAAGCCAAGGCTTTCCTTTTGACGCATGCCGATCGTTTTGGCGCCACGTCAAAGCGGTTCTCCGTCAGTGGCCACTCCGCCGGTGCCCATCTTGCGACCTTTCTCTTCCATCGCTCGCCGGCGCCTTCGGGCGTGGTTGCTGCCTTCCTGCTTGGCGGGCTGTACGATCTCGAACCCCTGCAGATGTCTTTCCTGCGTGACGAGATCGCCTTGAGCGACGAGGAGGTGCAACGGTTTACACCCATGCATCACGAGCACGATTCTGCAACGCGTGTCGCTATCGTGACTGGCGAACTGGAAACTGATCCGTTCAAAATCCAGGCAAATGCGTTCAGGGACATTCTTGCCTCCCAAAGGCTTGATGTGCGAGCATCGCAAGTCGCAGACGGGCATCACATGAGCACGGTACGCGATCTCGCTGCCGCCGGCACGCCCATGGCGGCAGCCCTTCATGCGTTCATTGCCACAAGTGGCGGATCATGACGCCAGCATATATTTCCGCAGTTGGGCGAGGTATCGACGAAGTGCTGATCGATGCGAACCTGAGTGAACAGATAATCCACATCGGTGACCGAGCCGTCGATCCGCCGCACCGACTGCATCGCTACCTCGAAGATGCCGTAGCCGTCATAGTCGTAGCGGATCGTCTTCGTCCGGCCATCGAGTGAACTGGTCGTCTCACTCTTAGGCTCTGAGGCGGTGCGCTCCGCCGCCCATGACGCATCGCCCAGCATCTTGCTGTATTCGGGCCAAGTCATCGCTGTCTCTATCGTCTTGAAATCTTTCAGGTGGATGACTGGGGATGTGCGGTTCCGGTGCAGGTGATTCGAGCACTGTCGCTCAGATGCCTCCAGAGTGAAGGGGCTGACGGTTCCTATCTCATCAAGGCGACCTAAGCATACGAGCGTCCAGCTCTCGGGGACGCTGGCCAGTCAACGAGAGGTCGGACTTGTTCAACCTGTAAAGCGAAGATCAGCTGCGAGGCTGCAGCAGCGCCAAGGCGACTGTCGATGCGGCTAGGACCGCGGTAACGGTCAAGGGACCTGCAGCGCCGTAGTGATCGACGACATAGCCGCCGAAAACCGCGCCGATACTGATGGCGACCTGAAAGGAGACGACCATCAGGCTCCCCGCTGCCTCCAGAGCGTCGGGTGCTTCGCGGGACAGATTGGTCGGCAGCACCACCGGTGCCATGCCGAACGCGAAGCCCCAAAGCGAAACGAAGGCAAACGCAAAAACGATTTGAGCACCCGAAAGCACCAAGGCGAGGGCCGCGACCGCCATCAGCGCGGCGGTGACACCAAGCGCCAGGTGGATACTTGTGTCGGCCATTCGGCCACCAGCGACGTTGCCGATCACAGAGGCGATGCCAAATCCAAGCAGCGCTAAGGCAATCCATTCGGTTTCAAGGTGCGTCACGTGTTCCAGGAAAGGACGAAGGTAAACCGAGCCGGCAAAATGCCCTGTCATCAGCAAAAGGATGGCAAGCATTCCCAGTTGAACACCACGCCGGCCTGTCAGCCGGAATACGTCGGCTAGGCTGTTGCTTGCGCTTGCGGGCAGTGATGGCAAGCTGAGCGCCTGCAGCAGCATCGCAAGCGCGGCAAGTCCGGCGGTCATCGCCATGGCGACGCGCCATCCCAGCCAATCGCTGATCAAAGCGCCCATCGATGGAGCAGCTATGGTGGCGAGCGAGACGCCGAGGGTGACAATAGCCATGCCCCGACCTGTCGCATTGGAGCCAACCAACCTCGCCACGACCGCGACTGAAAGCGCCCAGAAACCGCTAAGCGCGATGCCCAGCCCAGCCCGTCCCAACAACAACAGCCAAAAATCGGGCGCTAGCGCTGCAAGAATATTGGATCCGATCGCCAACGCACTAAGACCGACCAGCACTGCCTTGCGGTTCAGCCTGCCGATGAGAACATTGCTCAATAGGGCCGTCACGGCGCCGACTGAAGCGGTAGCCGTTACGACCTGTCCGGCTGTTCCCTCGGTAATCCCGAGATCGCGCGCCATCGGCGTCAACATGCCCGCCGGCAGGAACTCGGCCGATACCAGCGCAAAGCTGGTTGCGGCCATAGAAAGAACGGCAAACCAAGTCGTAATGCTCCAGGCGGCTGGCCCATCGGCATCAAAGTCTATCGCTGTATCGTCGAGTTTTGATGTTGTATCCGTCATTGAATTATCTCCAGTTAAGAGATTTCATAGACGAACTTCTTTGGATGATATGTGTCTTAAAATCCGAAATTCGTGTCCATTCGTCCAGAACTTGTGCGACGCACAATGCCTGGTGACACGCTGGTGATGCGCTTGAAGGCGCGAGCGAAGGATGCCTCCGACTCATAACCTAAGCGGGAAGCAACTTCGGCAACTGACATACCGCTTTGGCCCAGCAACTCGCGGGCAAGCTGCATCCGCAGGCGGCCAAGATAACGTGCCGCTCCCTCTCCTAAGATAGCGCTGAAGCGCTCGGCGAAGATGGAGCGCGACTGGCCTGCCACGGCCGCGAGGCGTTCGAGGGTCCAGTTATAGCCGGGATCACGGTGCATGGCTGCCAACACACGACCGATGTGGGGGTCGCGGATGGCGGCGAGCCAGCCGGTGGTCGAGGCTCCGCTGCAGTTCACCCAGCAGCGGATTAGCCGCGCTGCGAGCAAGTCTGCCATTCGCGATAGGACGGTCGCGCTGCCCATCTGGGGCTGTGAAGCCTCCGCCGTCATCGCCGCCAGCAGGGGACCAATGATCGGGTCACTGCCGGCAACATCGCAGCCCTTGATGATTGGAGGCATCAAGGCGATCAAAGGATTAAGCGCATACGCGCTCAAAGCCATGGAGCCGCAGAAGAGGGTGCTGGTAGCACCCGTTCCTTCTCGCACCACGTCGCAGACGTTGCTCCCCAACCTTGTAATCTGGCAGGTTTTGAGGGAGTCGCCCTCAACATCCGGCGCGCTGGCTAATCGATGCGCGATACCTTGCGGCAGCAGTACGAGATCTCCATCGTTCAACTCCTGCCACCCTTGAGCTTCGGTATGGATCCAGCACGGTCCCTGGCTCACGAAGTGAAAACGAAGTAGCTGTTGTTGCGGAAAGGCGATGCTCCATGGATGTCTGAGTTCGCAGCGCCCATAGTTGACGCCACTCAAGCGAAAGTCTTGTAGAACTTCGCTTAGTGCATCCATTGGAATATTTGACGGCGACAACGGTCGAGACGAATGATCAAGCATTCAGCCAATTTAGGTCTCGAGCGTCTGGCATGCAAGCATGATCATGTCGCGAGGCGATTGTCTTCCGGCAGCAGTGTTTGTGAATTCGAGCGTGATCGCCGACAGCGCCAGCCTCCCCCGTGCTGTTAGCCGATGGATTGAAGCCAAGCGTGAAAGGCTTGGGGTGTGCCGGTTCGATTCCCATCAGGACCATCCATGCCTGATTGCCGTGTTGCGCCTGACGTCATCGAGATAGTTTGGAGCACGGTACGCCTTTCCTACTGTAGCAGGAGCCTAAGGCAAAGCCCGGCCGAAATATCGAACGGCCGGGTTGTTAGGACGTGGCTACCTGGCACTTTTCGGGAAAGCCGGCAGTTTGGCGATATCCTTGGCGTCATGCTGCACGATAAGGGTAGCATTAAGCGCCTTGGCGATTCCCGTTAGCCGCTCCATCGACGCCAACGTTTCGGCGCGATCGAAGTTGAAACCTGGTACGCCACGGTTCTCGAACTGCTCCTCGAAATGCGCGACGTCGCCGGAAAGTACGATCGGTCCGGTTTCTGCAAGGCGCACCAGCAGACTTGCTTCGCCCGGTGTGTGACCCGGCGTCGAGAGAATGATCACCGTTCCGTCGCCGAAAATGTCGCGGTCGCCCGAAATGGCGTCAACCTTCGCGCCGCCGTCAAGCCACGGCTTGATGAAGGTCGGATCGACGGCGAAGGGCAGGGGATCGGCCTTGAACTGGGCGAGATCGGCCGCGCCGATCATCAATGTCGCCTGCGGAAAGGACGCGGCCTGTCCGACATGGTCGAAATGATTGTGGCTGATGCCAAGGCGGCTGATCTGCTCGGGCTTGAGGCCGATTTCCGCGAGCTGGGTCGGTATGTCCTTTACCAGCGTTGGCGCAAGCACCGCGCTCGGATCAAGCTTTGCCCCGAGAAGACCGGCCGGCAATCCGGCGTCCCAGAGCATGTAGTCCTGGTCGTGGTGGATCACGTAGCAGCTGTCGGTCAGCGTTCGCTTCTCGCCGACGTGATTGTAGGTGTCGGAAAACAGCGAAAGGTCGCGGACTTCGATTTCGCCGCAGTCGAGCCGCCAGAGTTCGACCTCGGTGGAATAGGCCGTGGATGCCATCAGGGCAGCGGCGGAAAAGACGATCGTTGCAATCGGGTTCATGGCGGTCTCCTTGGATGTGGAGACCGCTTTTGACGCATCCCGCTTGTTATGGAGGGTCCGGTTAGATCAATTTCGAGCCCGAAACGCTCAACTGTACGGTTTTTTATTGCCGCGTCCTGCGTTATCGTTTCGAGCATGAACGTTCACTACAAAAGCAGCGACGACGCCCATCTTCGATCTATGCTCTTGGAGCGCCTGCGACCGATGATGGCGCCGGACGGCACGGCCGGGCGATATGCGCACGGCAACCAGCTCTTTTCCTACTGTTCGCTAGACAGAGAACGTCTGAAGGCGATCGAGCTGCCTTATCCCCTCGTCGGCATCATGTTGAGAGGGCGTAAGGAAGTTTGGCTAGGCGATACCGCGCATTTCTTCGAGCCCGGCGCTGTCTTCGTCCTGCCGGCGCGCGTGCCGATGGATGTTGTCAACATTCCTGCCGGACCAACCTCGTCTTACGAATCGCTGTTGCTGGAGGTGCCGGCGCTGCCGGGCGGTATGGCACCGCTTATGGGTGGAGAGAAGACAAGCATGCGCGAGGGCGACCGGCAGTTCCGCGTGCCGCTCTATCCCGATCTCGTCCATACGCTTGTTCATGCGGCGAGGGCGATCGCCAGCGAAGCGCTGGGCGAAGCGGTCAAGGCGGTGCGGCTGATGGAGGTCCTGACGCTTTTGCGGCCAATCGCTGCCGCCCGTCCGCTGTTCGAGGCCAGCCTGCCCGAGGAGGTGGCCTGGCTCATCGGAAGCGCGCCGTCCGAGGACTGGACAGTCGAGCGCGTCGCCGACCGTCTCGGCCTCGGGGCTTCGACGCTGCGCCGTCGGCTTGCGGCGAAGGGCACGTCCTTCCGCAACGTCCTTCGAACCGAGCGCCTGCGAGCTGGCCAAACCGCTCTCGCCGCCGGCGCATCGAGTCATGCCGCCGCCGAGGCTGCCGGTTATGCCTCACGCTCGCATTTTGCCCGGCGCTACAGGGAAAGCTTCGGCCAGTCGCCGAGCGGTCGTCGCTCCAGATGACCAAGTTCGGCATTGCGCCGGGCTCGTTTCACGTCGCGCCGGCGTGGTTGGTGGCACCTTCCCGAACCTGCAGAACGCGGTCGATAAGGCCCCATTCCAATGCCTCTTCCGCCGTCATGAATCGGTCGCGATCCATCGCTTGCTCGAATTCTTCGTAGGTTCGGCCGCAATGCTCGGCGTAGAGCCGTGTCATGCGATGCTTGGTCTTCTGCATTTCCTCGGCATGGATCAGCATGTCCGATGCCTGTCCTTGGAATCCGCCCAGCGGCTGGTGAATATGGATGCTGGCATTGGGAAGCGCAGTGCGTTCGCCCGGCTGGCCGGACATCAACAGGAACGAGCCCATCGAACGGGCGGTTCCCATGCACAGAGTATGCACAGGGGCGTGAATATAACGCATCGTATCGTACATCGCGAGACCGCTGGTTACGACGCCGCCTGGCGAATTGATGTAGAGATGGATCGGCCTTTTGGGGTTTTCGGCTTCGAGAAACAGCAATTGTGCGCATACAAGCGCCGAGACCGTGTCGTTTACCTCCCCGTTGAGGAAGATGATCCTCTCACGAAGCAGGCGGGAATAGATGTCGAAAGAACGCTCTCCTCTACTGGATTGTTCGACGACCATAGGGACGAGTTGCATTGCTTCGCGCATCGGCGAACTCCAATCATTCGAGATTTTCGGGAGGGCTTGCCGCGTTAGGCGGCGAGCATGAGAGTCGGGCTATTGCCGTTGGCGACTGTTTTCGCCAGCCGCTCGAACGTCGCGCCGGTCAGCTCGTGGACGATCCGCAGGCTGGTTCCGCCCGATCCATTCGGGGCGATCGTGAAGGTGACGGTGCTTTCGAGATGGGGCGGGGTATCGTCGCGCAACTTGTAGCGGATTTCCTTGCCCGGCGTTTCGGACAGTGACTGCGAATCGGCAAGCGCCTTCCTGGGCAGCCACTTCTCCCGGAATTCCGCGATGCTGATCGCCCGCCAGACCTTCTCCGGCGACGCGTCCAGTTCGTATTTCTGCTCGAAACCGCTTTCGTGCACTTTCGCCTGCACCTCGGCCTTCACGTCGTTCATTGATCCATATCCTTCAGCAAGAGCTTGAGATCCTCGATGCGAGCCGGCCAGTAGGCGCGGTATTTCGCCAGCCATTGCGCGATAAGGGCCAGCCCGTTCGGATCGACTTCATAGTTCACGAAGCGGCCCTCCTTTTGTTCATGCACCAGCCTTGCCGCTCGCAATACGGCGAGATGCTGGGACATCGCCGGCTGGCTGATATCCATGCCCTCGCGCAGCGCGCTGGCATTCATGCTGCCGTTCGCCAGCTTTTCGAAAATCGTACGGCGGGTCGGATCCGCCAGAGCGCGGAAAATATCATGCTCGATCATGACTACACATAAGCACACACTTATGCGATTCGCAAGACTGCCTGGAACGGCTTCCGTGCTTCCGCAAAATCCCCCGTGCGTTCTCGAGCAAATCGACGAGGGCCGGCGGTATTACGTCCGCGAACCCTGTTGAAGCTTTACGCGATTTGAACCGGCTAGCGACGCAGCCTACGGTGGTCGTGCGGTTAAGATAGTCGGGCTGTTCATCCGCTCGGTCGCGTTGCGAACAAGCTTACGCTGCAACGTTCGTCGGTCACACGTCCACCTGCTGCGTCATGAACGTCGTGAAGAACGTACTCGGCCCCGCCGCGTTCGCCAACCACCGTTCTCGTCGCGTTCGGTGGCGAACCAGACGCGTTCACCGAGCGGGCGCGCGGCAGTGGCAAGGTCGAAAGAGCGTTTCCAAGACGGCACCCGAATGAGATGAAGATGAGCGCCCATCCAATCAATACGGAGACTTAGTCATGCTCTGTAATGAATAAGTGCATAGGTTGGAGGTTTACATCCCTTCAAGGCGACCCATTCAAATGGCCTGACATCCGATTCATCAGGAAAGACCGTACCAGGCGCCGCGGCCGGCACCGTGCAGGATGAGGTGCCCGTGATCCACGAGTGCCTTGAGATGATCCTTGATCGTGTGACGGCTTGCATCGGTGATCCAGGCAGCCTCCGCGACCGTAATCCGTCCGTGCTCGCGGGCCAACTCGAGCAATGTGACGGATAATTCCGGCATGTCGGCGAGGATAATTCCTGAAGCACTGTCATGCACTATTTATCCATCCGTTTCCATCCAATTTCCCCGAGATAGCTTGTCAGATCTGTCAGTTGACCACGAGCAAGGCTCCACCTCGACGGTTTAGCCTGCGGTAAGCGCTGAAAGCTGCCGGTTGCCATATCAAGCCAAGTCCAGCTCGGGGTGGAAATGGCCCTGTCCGTTTTGGGAGCGCTATTTAAATAATCCGCCGTTTTCTGTGGACTGTCCTGCAACGATCGAGTGTCGAGAATCGAGGCCGACTCATGGTCGCGTTCACAAGGCGATGCTTTCTTAGAACGTCTCCTTGAACAGTTCGAAGCAGATGGCTTCAACTGGCGGCGGGACGGGCTGGAACGGTTGCACTTGCCGTCCGACGGTGGCGCCGACAGACCGTCGCAATGACTGCGATCAGCCAATGGCTTCGACAATGAGGTGGCGAGTGAGTTCAGGTGTCATTCTAGCTCTGCCCCGAAGCTTCCCGCCTGACCGCGACGTCCGCGAGGTCCCGAAGCAGCTTCTCGTGCGTTCGCCAAAAGATGTCCGGTGCCTCCTTCGCAAGATCGATCCAAAGCGGCCCCTGCATGGTTTCTTCGGTCCAGAGATGGCATCCTCGCTCGGTCGGCGTGATGATCCACGCGTGGTGGGCTCTGGATGACGGCGATGCCTTTGGACCGCCAGCCCACGCGATGCGCGTCATCGGCTCGAACTCGACGACCGACGCCGCGACGTCCTGGCCCGCAAGATTGGTCTCGAAGCGGCTGCCAAGCTGCAGGGTTGCGTGTCCGTCGAGGAGTTCGACGTGGGAGACGCCCGGATAGTAGGTCGGCCAGGACAGCGGATCGGTCAGGAGACACCAGATTGTGGTGGGCGACACCGCCACCTCGAGCTCGTTGGTGAAGTGGATCGGAGAGCGGCTGGGGGCCATATCCGCCGGCCAGTTGATGACTTCGAACATTCCATATCCTCAGGTTTTTGAGCATTCACCCTCCTATCGGCCATATGGTCATGGCCGATAGGAGGGTCGCAGGTTGGATCAGACGATCGACCGAACTACGCCGCCATCGACGCGCAGCGCTGCCCCGGTTGTTCCGGATGCTTGTTCCGAACAGACGTAGACGACCATGTTCGCGACTTCGTCGGTCGTGGTGAACCGGTTGATGAGCGTCGTGGGCCGCATCGTCTTCAGGAAGTTCTGTTCGGCCTCGTCCTGGGTGATCCCTTGCTCGCTCGCCGTCGCGGCCATCCAGTTGCCCAGGATCTCGGAGCGGGTCGGACCAGGCAGGACCGAGTTGACCGTCACCCCGGTCCCGCCGACCAGTTCGGCGAGGCCGCGAGACACGGAGAGCTGCGCCGTCTTCGTCATCCCGTAGTCGATCATCTCCCTCGGGATGTTGACGGCGGATTCGCTGCTGATGAACACGACGCGACCCCAGCGGCGCTGGACCATCCCTGGCATGTAGTGCCGGGCGGCACGAACGCCGCTCATGACGTTGAGCTGGAACAGGTCAAGCCATTCGGCATCCGACTGGTCAAAGAAGTCGTTGATGTGAGCCGTCCCGAGATTGTTTACGAGGATGTCGGCATCTGCGATCCGACCCGCCAGAATAGACGATCCTTCGAATGTCGACAGGTCGGCGGCGACGCCTGTGAATTCTGCTTCCGGGAGACGGAGTCGGAGCTCCTTTAACGCTGCGGTGACGCGTTCTTCTCCACGCCCGTTGATCACAACCGACGCGCCCGCACGTGCAAGTCCTTCCGCGATCGCGAATCCTATGCCGGCGGTGGAGCCGGTGACGACGGCTCTGCGGCCTTTGAGTTCTATCTTCATGATGTCGTTTTTCCTTTCAGATTGATCCGGGTGAGGTCACGACGGACCTATCCCGTATGTTTCCTGCGTTGATATCAGGCGATGGCCGCTTCCGCGGCGCCTGCAAGACGTTCGACCCAAACCTGGTGGTAGCGGTAGAGACCGCCGGGGTGGCGACGTCCGAGCATGTCGAGGAACCACTCGCCCTGCTGTGTCTCCTCGGTCAGGACGTGGCAGCCGTCCTGCGTGGGCGTGATGACCCAGCCGTGGTAGGCGGTGGACCCTGTCGTGTCGCCATCGACCGTGGTCGCCCAGGCCAGCCTCCGGTTTTCTACGAACTCCGTCACGAACAGGCTCATCGGGTAGCCGACAGTCACGCGGCTGTATCGGGTACCCATCGCCAGACCCTGCTCTCCTGACAGGATTTCGACCTGGTCTTCGGCGGGGAAGTAACGATACCAGTTCCTGGCATCGATCAGCAGCTTCCACACCACCTCGGCAGGCGCCTTCACGTCGATGTCGTTGAGCGCGTAGATTGCCGAGATCTTGGGATCATAGCGATCCGGCCAGATGACATGATCGTACACGGCTCAGGCCTCCGCCTTGAACAGATCCTGGAAGATGAGCGGGGCCCAGCTCCTGTCCTGCGCCTGCACGAGGCGTCCGCCTTCCGCAATCCTTCCGAGGTTTATGGGAGCGAAGCCGAGCCTATGAACGATGTCGGAAACCGTCGACACCGCCTGGTCGTCGTCGCCCGACAGAAAGATGACCCGGCGGCCTGCGGCCGTCCGCGGATCCTCTCCGAGAAGATGGGCGGGCAGGTGATTGAACGCCTTGACGAGATGCGCGTCAGGCATCGACTTCGCCACCACGGCAGACGAAGGCTCGTTGCCGAGGTCGGACAGCGGCACGCCGTATGCATTGGTGACATCGATGACGATCTTGCCTTCCCAGTCAGCAGCGGCTTTGGCGACTTCGAGATGCGCCCGGAAGGGGATGGCGAGAATGACGACGTCGGCGGCCAGTGCTTCCTTGAGGCCAAGCGGACAAACCGCATTACCCAATCCAGCGAGTGCTGCCGCCGCCGCGTCCCGTCCACGAGAGTTTGCGACGCCGACGGTAATGCCGCTGCGGTCGAACTGGCTCGCGAGAGCTCTGCCGACACTGCCACTTCCAATAATCGCGTAAGTCATAATTGCTCCTGGACGACTTCGTTTTCCTTGACCGAGATGCCGGGGAGGATCCGCGGCGTCGGTCGGTGCTCACAACATAGGCCTTGGCCATGCATCTGAGAAGGTGATATAGTGCGATGGAATATATCTGTTTTTGAGATGGAGCGTTGGCAATGATTGAGGGTGTTTCGCTTGACCAGTTGCGGACGTTCATCGCCGCAGTGGATGAGGGCAGCTTCTCTGCCGCAGCCAGAAAGCTCAACCGCGCGCAGTCTGCTGTCAGCGGATGGATCGGGGCGCTGGAGGATCAGATCGGCGTCGCACTCTTTGATCGATCGGGCCGATACCCGGCCCTGACGCCGCAGGGCGTGCTGCTGCTCGCCGACGCCCGAAATATCGTCGCCGGGGTGGGCACGCTGAAGGCGAGGGCACGGTCGATGACCTCGGGCGTCGAAACGGAGCTTTCAGTGGTCATCGACGTCTTCTTTCCGACCTCAGTCATCAGCGCGGTCGCGAAGGAGTTCGCGAACCAGTTTCCACTGACGCCGCTGCGGCTGTTCGTCGAAGGTCTGGGCGCGGCCTACCAGCCGGTTTTGGACGGTCGCTGCAGCCTCGGCATCCTGCCGCCGCTGCCTCAGCCGTTTCCGTCCCTCGTCAGCGAGCGTCTGGGTGAACTGCCGCTAATCGCGGTCGCCTCGCCGCGGCATCCGCTTGCGCTGTTTCAAGGCCGCATTCCCCGACAGGAACTGACGAAGCATATCCAGCTCGTACTGACGGATCGGTCCGACCTCACATCCGGACGAGACTTCGCGGTCGCATCGCCTGCGACCTGGCGGCTGGCGGACCTGTCCACCAAGCACGCCTTCCTCAAGGACGGCGTCGGATGGGGCGGCATGCCGCTGCACATGATCGAGAGAGATCTTTCCGAAGGCACCCTTTCTGTCCTCGATGTCGACGACATGCCACCCTCAGGCTACATGCTGACGATGTCGGCGTTCCACCAGCCCGCGCAGCCTCCCGGACCCGCTGGCAAATGGTTCGTAGACCGGGTGAAGGCGCTATGGCACGGTACGGACATCATCGGATCGGAAATGTCCGCTGGATTGAAGCAGTCGTCACGTTCTTGAATGTGCCGGCTCCAAGCAGGCACGAGTCCTGAGGATTTCGTACGCGGTTCCGGTCGGATCAAAACGCTCCGGCGACGCCCCTGCCTTGCCGACCTTCAAGATGATCGGCCCGCGGAGCGAAGGAGGGCTGGTCGACCGCCCAGCCCAGAGCCGTAATCGAGCGAAACAGGTCGTCTCCGTTCATGTCGGGACGCGCCGTACCTTCGGACTGAGCACGGATCAGCAGTCCCGCGCCCGCCGAGTGCACCGCCGCGCAGGCGGCTTAAAGCGCGGACTGTTGGATAGAGAAGCCGGACGGCTCAACCTAGACCTCTGTCAGGTCGCGTTCGTTCGAGGCGTCATACTTTCGGATTTCTCCCCGCATCCGCCCCTGCCATCGACGGACGAACGCGACGGTGTCGGGAGCATCAAGATGCGCACTAAGAGCGGATTGGTCTGACCAACGCTCCGATATGAGCAACCGTCCGGCTTGTGGATCATCCACTGCAGCGTAATAGGAGATGTTCCCGACACGCTGTCGTGTGGCCGTCGCAAGCGCTTGCAGATCGCGTAGAAATTGCGCCAGATCAGCACGGTCGACTTGCATGTACCCTGTGACGATGAGCAAAACGCATTCCTTCAGTTGTTGGCTCGATGGCTGGGCTGCCAGTGCATCATAGCCATGGGTGATCAGTCGACGATGAGGACAATCTTGCCCTGGATGCTGCCTTGGGAAGCCCGCTGATGAGCAGCTGCAGCCTCCGCCAGTGGATAGGTGCTATCGATTGCTACGCGAATTGTGCCGTTGTTGAGAAGTCCACCAACAATAGCCAATTGTCCCCCATTAGACCGGACCTGTGTCGATGAGACGGTGATCCCACGTCTCGCAGCTTCATCATGGCCCGAGAAACCCAGAGGATTGACCAGAAAGAGCGCTCCGCCCTGCTTAATGGTACCCAAGAAGCGTTCCATCTTAGGGCCGCCCGCAGCTTCGACCACAACGTCCGCGGCCTGTGCTATCGTCTCAAGAGAAGTCGTCGTATAGTCGATGAATTGATCAGCGCCCAGGTCGCGCAGAAGGGCCTCGTGCTTGCCTGAGGCCACTGCGATCACACGTGCTCCTCTCCACTTGGCCACCTGAACCAACAGGTGTCCCACACCGCCACCGGCTCCGTTGACCAGCACCGTCTTCCCGTCGAGCGGCACAGGCGCATGGGGGAACGGCTGGAACGGGTTGGCTCCGTCATGGCCAAGTTCGACCAGAAACTGCCAAGCTGTAAGCAGCGACATCGGCGCACCGGCGGCCTGCGTATGATCGATCCCCGCAGGCTTCAATGCCAGCTCCGACGCGGGGACGCAGACATATTCCGCATACGCGCTGCTACCTTTCATCAGGTCATCCGGAAACCGCACCATTGAGTAGACCTCGTCGCCGACGCTGAATCCTGTGACGTCGTCCCCGACTGCGGCGACTATTCCCGACACATCCGTCCCCAGGATCATTGGAAAAGTCGCCTCGGGCTGCCATTCGGGTGGCAGCGCCCGATAGCCGTCCCGCAGATAAAGATCCGGCGGGTTGAGACCGGCCGCGTGCACCCGGACAAGCACTTCGCCAACCGACGCTCCGGGCCGTGGAGCATCTTCGTAACGTAGAACCTCCGGGCCACCGAATTCGTGCAGTTGCACTGCTTTCATTATCTCACTCATCGTAGCCTCGCATGAAAATTTATGGGCTAGACATATGAACTTCCGACTGGGTTGATAATTAAGCTGCGGTTCGCTTTAGTAGTGCCATGAAGGAACAAATCGGCTTTGATCGCTTGACCGGACTAATCGCGTTTGCTCGCGCCGGCTCTCTCGGCAGCTATACAGCCGCCGCTCAGTCACTGTCTGTCTCGCCTTCCGCGATTAGTAAAAGCATTCAACGACTGGAGCGGCGTCTCGGCGTGTCGCTCTTCATCCGCACGACACGCTCGCTCAGCCTTACGGACGAGGGACGAGACCTGCATGGGCGAGCTCTGCGACTGTTGCGCGATGCGGAGGAAATAGAACAAGCAGCGAAGAGCGCCCGTGCGGAGCCTATGGGCACTTTGCGAATCGCGGCCTCATTGCCGATCGGCGTATATGTCATTGCGCCTGCACTCCCTCGGTTCCGTAAACTCCACCCCAAGGTGACGATCGACCTGCGATTAAGCGACCAATTGATCGATCTCACCAAAGAAGGGATCGATTTGGCCGTCCGGATTGGCGAACTTTCGGACTCGCGCCTTCTGTCGCGTCGGCTCTCGCCCCATCGGCTGTCTTGCTACGCTTCTCCGGATTATCTTTCCAGGAGTGGCACCCCGAGGCATCCGGATGAACTGCTCAAACACGAGACGGTCAACCTGAGGTACCAGAACACTGGCCAGATGTTCCGTTGGCCTTTCTACATCGGAAATCGGGACGTCGAAATCGTGCCGCCCTCCGGCATCGTCGTCGATGCAAGTGAGGCCGTCATAGCAACGGTCGCCGCAGGGGCGGGTATCGGGATGGCTACGGACTTCATGGCCGGCCCCTGGGTTAAGCGCGGCGAGTTGATCCCGGTTTTGGCCGATTTCGCGGTGGAGCGGCATAATATCACGGCAGTCTGGCCTGAAAGCCGCCGCACCAACCCGGCTGTTCGCGCCTTCCTGGACCATCTGATCGAATTGTTCTAGCCAAAGTAGTGGTCGTTCCACTTCTTGCCAGAAATCACACCGTCATTGTCCCCGATTTGCGGGGGTTCGGCGACTCTGACAAGCTGGAGAGTGGCGCAATCACCGGAGTTTAGTTCCCCTCCTTTTGGGAAACGAGCCTAAGCCGTAGATCCATCCATTTGACGGTCAAAGCCATGAGGGCTAAGAATTGTAGTCGCGTTCACGGTGAATGCGACCTACATCAGACATCGCGGCGGAATTCTGCGTAATGGATACGCTAGGGGTAAAAACTAGAGTATCCGTTTTGATCAAGCAGGTTTTGGGGTCCATTTTCGATTGTTTCGGAGCAGTGCGTTTGCGAGCACGATGAGCTTTCGCATGATGGCTGTNCTAGAGTATCCGTTTTGATCAAGCAGGTTTTGGGGTCCATTTTCGATTGTTTCGGAGCAGTGCGTTTGCGAGCACGATGAGCTTTCGCATGATGGCTGTGATGGCGACCTTTGGCGGCTTGCCCGCTTTTGTGAGGACGTCGTATTTGGCCTTGAGGTCGGGGTTGAAGCGGCTTGCGACCAGTGCGGGCATATAGAGCGCCTGCCGGACGATGGCCCTTCCGCCGGCTATTGATGCGCGTCCGGTCCATCGTCCGGACTGTCGGCACATCGGTGCAAGACCGGAGAGTGCGGCCGCGGCTTTCTCATCCAGTTCACCCAGTTCGGGCATCTCGATGAGAAAGGATATCGAGCCTGGCCTTGAGGGATGCGTCCTTGCCAATCAAAGCCATGATGGCGTCGTCCACGGCCGTGATCTGGCGTTCGA
>NZ_LMCW01000028.1 GCF_001424945.1 Rhizobium sp. Root1203 | reverse complement strand
GCTGGATCGTCAGGTTCTCGCTCAGGCCTTCACCCACCAGCGAGTTCAGCCGCGGATCGCGATAGGCCGTCCACCAGGCAACCGTCGAAACGTCGCCGACCTTCCCCGCGCCCTCGTTGAACTTGGCCGGTAGCGGCATCTCCGGAGGGACGTGATCCGGACCACTCACGCAGCCCGCGAGAAGCGACAACGCGGCGAGGACTGCAAGGCGGCGCATGGGGTCTCCATTCAACAACGGGCACTGAGCGATTCGCTAACAAAGCATTGTCGATCATAGTTAATTTTTCATGCCGGGCCACGGATCCCGATGCGATGTTTTGTGTCGCGGGAAGAGTCCCTGGAGAAATTCGGTAACCAAGGCCGCTGCGCATGCCGAATACCATTGAATTCTAATCGATAGGATGTTATCTAATTCCATGACCAAAAAGATGAACAAAACGTGGGCTGAGTTCGCACCCTTGCTGATGATTTGCGGGCGCGGATGGCGCCGGGCGTTGAACACCGTTTTGACAGAGCACAAGCTTTCCGATGCAAGCGCCGCGCCGTTGATCACGCTGCTGCGCCATGGTGACCGGATCCCGCAGAATGTGCTTGCCGAGCGGGTCGGCGTGGAGGGGCCGACACTCGTTCGCGTGCTCGACAGTCTGGAGAATGACGGCTTGATCTGCCGGGTGCCCGATGAGGCGGACCGACGCATCAAGCTGGTGCAACTCACCGAAGGGGGCACAGCGATCGCGGAGCGCGCCGAAAGCTGTGCGGCCGAGCTGCGAGAACAGATCCTGGGCGATATCGAGCCGGAACAGGTCGATGCCGCCCTGGCCGTCTTGCGCGCGATCGCGGAGAAGACCGCGGCCCTAACCGGAACACAGGACAATGACGAGCAGCCATAATACGATCGGCCCGAGCCTCGCGGACGTCGTTTTTTCCATCAAGACCTTCGCCGCAGCCATGCTGGCGCTGCTGATCGCGCTGTGCTTCGACCTGACCAATCCCTATTGGGCAGTCGGCACGGTCTACATCGTGGCGCACCCCTTGTCGGGCGCGAGCACGTCGAAGGCGATCTACCGACTGATCGGCACGGCGCTCGGCGGCACCGTTACCGTCATCCTGATTCCCAACCTGGTAAATTCGCCGGAACTTCTGACGCTGGCGATCGCCCTCTGGATGGCGTTCTGCCTTGGTGTCAGCCTGCTGGACCGCACGCCGCGCAGCTATTCGTTCATGCTGGCCGGCTATACGACGGCGTTGACGGGATTTCCGATCGTTGCCAACCCGGATACCGCCTTCACCTATGCGACGGCTCGGGTCGAGGAGATTGCGCTCGGCATCATCTGCGCCGCAGTCGTCAACCGCATCGCCTTTCCGCGCCATGCCGGACCGGTCCTCGCTGCCCGCATCGACGCCTGGCTGAAAGATGGGGCGGACCTTGCGATTGGAACAC
This sequence comes from Rhizobium sp. Root1203, assembly GCF_001424945.1. Lineage (GTDB taxonomy): Bacteria > Pseudomonadota > Alphaproteobacteria > Rhizobiales > Rhizobiaceae > Rhizobium. The sequence goes on along the minus strand of NZ_LMCW01000028.1, from coordinate 84,567 downwards.
TTGATGGCAAGGGGCGGGACGCATCGCTCCAGGCGGCTGCACGCAAGCTTGCCGCCGATGCGGTCGATCTGCACAGTTTCACCACCCACGTCGCCTACGATACGTCTGGCCTCCGCGACATGGTCGGCCGCACCAGGACCCTCCAGCAGCGGATGGTCGCGATGCTGCCAATCGTCTCGGGCCTTGCCGACGTTCTGCACGCCCTCGACAGCGCAACGGAGGGAAAGTTCCCGCCTGCGGTCAATGCGTTGATCGACAGAGTGACCGGAATGCTCGCAGCCAAGGTGTCTTATGGCGACGAGGAGAGACTGGAGCTTCTCGTCCTGATGGAGCGGGCTGAACAGGAGGGGCGCGCGCAGCAAGAGTGGACCGGGCTTCTTGCCCACAACTTTACGGCTCGCGTGCGCGACCTCCTGCAGATCTGGGGCGACTGCCTGGCCCTGCGCCAGGACATCGAATCCGGCACGCGACATGACTTGCGCTGGAAGCGTTTCGGCACGCTGTTCGACCGCGCTCCGATCCACAAGGACTACGGCATGGCCATACACTCCGGCCTGTCGGTCATGCTGGCGACCTTCATCGCGACGGCGATCTGGATCTTTACGGGCTGGCCCCAGGGAAGTGCCGCCGCGATGATGGCCGGCGTGCTCTGCTGCATCTTCTCGACGATGGACGATCCTGCTCCGATGATGCTGAAATTCCTGAACGTCGCGATCGTCACGGTGATGGCCGCCTTCGTCTTCCAGTTCGGTTTGATGCCGTTGATCCACGGCTATGTGCCGCTTGCAGCGGCGCTGGGGCTGGTTCTCATCCCTGCGGGCCTGATGATGACGCGGCCGTCGCTCTCGCTCTACGGCTTGGGCTTTTGCGTCAACTTTCCGAACATGCTTGCCTTGCAGGATCGGTTGAACCTCGATCTGGCATCCTTCCTGAACTCGAACATGGCGATGATCGTCGGGATGGTGGTCGCCTGCGGCACGACGGTGCTCGTCCGCTCCGTCGGCGCCGAGTGGAGCGCCTATCGGGTTCTTCGATCGGGCTGGGCCGATATCGTGGCCGTGGCGCGCAAGCGGGACGGGCCGGACTTTACGCGGTTGCTTTACCGCATGGTCGACCGGTTCGGGCTGGTGGCGCCAAGGCTTGCAATGATCCCTGCGGAATCAGCCGTCGCCCAGACCGATATCCTGCGCGATCTGCGCAACGGGCTGAACACGATGGAGCTGCAGCGACACAGGCAGCTGCTGGCTCGCGACAAGCGCGATGCGATCGACAGCGTGCTTGCCGGCGTTGCCGATCACTATCAGGAAAAGCAGCGCAGGCGCGATGCCCAACCGAACGACGGCCTGCTCAAGACCCTCGATAATGCCCTGCAGCAGCTGGTCGATGTCACCCGGTCATCGGCGGTCGAGGGAGCATGCCGCGCCGTGACCGCACTCCGATACAGCCTCTATCCGGACGCCGCTTCGGCGCTGCCGGCCGCGACCGGCAACGCCAGTCGCCAACCAGCAAAGGAGAACGCAGCATGAGACCGGAAATCGATCTCTACGGTGTTTTCGTACCCACGCTCGGCGCGATCGCCGTCGTCGCATTCATTCTCAACGCAATCCTGCGGCGGGCGCTGGCATTCACCGGCTTCTACCGCCTCGTCTGGCACAGGCCGCTCTTCGATACGGCCATGTACTTCTGCTTGCTCGGTGCTCTCGCGCTGTCTCTCAACAAGGTGTCGTTATGAAATCGCTTCTCGCTTACTCCGGCCGCTTCCTGCTGACCGGCGCCGTCGTGGCGCTCGCGGGTGTGCTCGGCTGGCATCTCTGGGACTACTACATGGACGAGCCGTGGACGCGCGACGGCAAGGTTCGCGCCGACGTCGTTCGCATTGCATCCGATGTCTCCGGCATCGTCAGCGAGGTCGACGCGCGGGACAACCAGACAATCCACAAGGGCGACGTCATCTTCCGTATCGATCAGGCGCGGTTCACGCTCGCGCTACGCCAGGCCGAAACCCAGATGGAGAGCAGCAAGGCCGCACTCGACATGGCCAAGAGCGATCTGGAGCTTTACCGCAAACTCGGCGAAAGCTCGGTCACTCGCCAGAAGATCCAGCAGGCGGAGACGACCGTGCAGCAGGATGAAGCGACTTATGATCAGGCCGTCATCAGCCGCGACACGGCGCAGCTCAATCTCGATCGCTCCGTGGTACGGGCTCCCGTCAACGGCGTTCTGACGAACTTTTCGATGCGTCCCGGCAACTACGTCACGGCCGGAAGCGCGGTTACAGCGCTGATCGACAGCGATTCCTACTATATTTCCGGGTATTTCGAGGAGAACAAGCTCGATCGCATCAAAGTCGGCGACGAAGCGGTCGTCTACCTCATGGGCAGCAAGACCCCGCTGAAGGGCCATGTGGACGGTGTCGCCGGCGGTATCGAAGATCGCGAGCGCAGCGATACCAGCGCTCAACTTGCCAATGTCACTCCGACGTTTACCTGGGTGCGGCTGGCGCAGCGCGTCCCCGTCCGGGTCGCACTCGATGACCTGCCTGACGGCACGGCACTGGTCGCCGGCCGAACCGCCAGCGTGACGATCATCGAGTGACCATCGTCGACTGACCCCTCAACGAACACCGGGAGCGACCCAGGCAGGGGCCGTGCTCGCAATGCCGAAGTTCACCGGTCCAGGCGTCCCGTGGACGGGCGGTGAGCAGGGGCTCGACGCGAGGCAGCGCCCGGTCGGCCCTCTCTGTGACGCAATAGCGGACGCCCAGCGACCAGGAGACAGCCGTGGACGATCGCCACGTCATCGAAATTACTGCTTGGCTGATGCAGAGCGGGCTGAAAGGCATGTCGGAAGCCGATCTGCTTGCCGGTTTCTGCGAGCGGTGCCGCGCCATCGGGATGCCTGTCGAGCGGTCCGTCGCGGTCATGGATACGCTTCATCCGATCTACGAGGGGCGTGCTTTTCGCTGGGATGCGCGGCAGGACATCGAGCGGGTTTCGGAATATGGCGTCGCCGGCCCGGGAAATTTCTCGGACAACTGGCTCCGTTCCGCTTTCCACCATCTGGAAACCGGGGACGCGAACGAGGTGCGGCGGTGTTTTCATCGTGGCGATCCGGTCGATTTTTATCTTCTGGACGATCTGAAAGCATCGGGGTTCACGGATTTTATCGCCATGGCCCATCGCTTCGGCGACGGGGGGACGATCGGCGAGATCGATTGCTTCTTCTCGCATTTTGCAACCCGGGCGAGGGAAGGATTTTCCGAGAGCGATCTCGCGGCGTTGCGCGAACTGCTTCCTTGCCTTGCGCTCGCCGTAAAATGCGTGACCGTCAGTGGCGTGGCCGGAACGATCGCCAGGGTCTATCTCGGCGAGGATGCGGCCAACCAGGTCCTGCACGGCAAGATCACAAGGGGGCGGAGCGATCGCATCTCGGCGGCACTCTGGTTTTCCGACCTCGCCAACTTCACACACATATCGGACACGGTCGACCCGGAAGAGATCATCCCGATGCTGAACGACTATGCCGATGCGGTGATATCCTCCGTTCAGGAGGCTGGCGGCGAGGTGCTGAAGCTGATGGGCGACGGAACGCTCGCCATCTTCAGGGGCAGGAAACCGACGGAGGCCTGCGCCGCAGCGTTGAGCGCTCGCGCGATGCTCGACAAGCGCCTGGCCGATCTGAACGCCCAGCGCCGCATCGAGGGACGCCCGATCACCGACGTCTACCTCGGCCTGCACATGGGAGATGTCTTCTACGGCAATATCGGCAGCAGGGACCGTCTCGACTTCACCGTGATCGGGCCGGCGGTGAATGAGGTCAGCCGCATCGTATCGCTCTGCCGGTCGTTGCAGCGCAAGGTGCTGATGTCGGCAAGCTTCGCGGCAATCGTTCCGCAGGCGCAACTCGATGACCTGCTGTCGATCGGCCAGCATGCGCTGCGCGGCGTCAATCGGGCGCAGGAACTCTTTACGCTGATCCCGGCCCTCTAGTCTGAAATGCACCTGCCTTGAAACGGCACATCAGGGCGACGCCGCCTTCAGGCTTGCTTGCGCTGCCCTTGCCAAAATGTCGCAGAGCAGGGTTTCGAAGCTGAAGTCGCGCTCATGCGCTTGACGAATACTCAACTCCGGAAATGTATGGGGGAATAGTTCGCGCTGTAGTCGGCATGGAGATTTGAATGAACTTCCTGCAGTCCATCCTGCATCAAGCTCCCGAAGTTGCTCTTTTTCTCTCATTGGCCGGCGGTTACTGGATCGGCAAATTTCAGTTCGGAAGGTTTCAGCTCGGCGGCGTCGCAGGTTCGCTGCTTGTTGCGGTCCTCATCAGCCAGATCGGCGTCACCATCGACAGCGGCATAAAGGCGGTGCTGTTTGCGCTGTTCATCTATGCCGTCGGCTTCGAGAGCGGACCCCAGTTCTTCCGGTCCCTGGGACGTCAATCGCTGCGTGAAATCGTCATGGCGGCGGTGTTGGCGATCACCGGTCTCGTCACGGTCATCGTGCTGGCACGGGTCTTCGGCCTCGACAAGGGGCTTGCGGCCGGCATTGCGGCCGGCGGGCTCACCCAGTCGGCAATCATCGGCACAGCGAGTTCGGCAATCGCCAAGCTCGGCCTGGCCGCCGACGAGGTGCAGCGGCTGCAGGCCAATGTCGCGATCGGCTATGCCGTCACCTACATCTTCGGCTCCTTCGGCGCGATCATCGTCTGCGTGAACATCCTGCCGTGGTTCATGAAGCGCGAGATTCGGGACGATGCGATCAAGGCGGAAGCGGAGATGCTGGCGGGCGGGCATGCCTACGGGCCCGGCGAAACAGCCGCGCTGCCGGATATCGTCGGCCGCCTGTTCCGAGTGGAGCAGGCGGCGGGACGCAGGCTGTCCGAGATAGAGACGGCGGCGGTCTCCATCGAACGCGTCAAGCGTCACAACGCGCTGCTCGGCATTCAACCCGATCTGGCGCTCGAGACGGGCGACGTTGTCCTCGTCGTCGGGCGGCGCGGCGGCGTCGTGGAGGTTAGCGAGAGGATCGGACCGGAGATCCAATCTTCCGAAGGGATGGATGTCATCGTCGTTACCCGCGATGTCGCGATCACCAATCCGGATTTTGCAGGGCGTACTGTTGGAGAGATACGCAAGGCGACGAACGACGGCGTGCGCCACGGTGTTTTTGTCATCGAGGTAAAACGCGGCGGACAGAAGCTCACGCTGGCGGAGGACACGAAAATCCAGTCGGGAGACGTCGTCAGCCTGTACGGTACCGCGGAGGACGTGCAACGGGTGGCAAAACGGGTCGGGCCCGTCATCGTCCAGAGCGACAAGACCGATTTCGTCTTCCATGGCTTCGGTATCGTGGTCGGCCTGCTTGTCGGGTTGCTGGTGATCCGGATCGGGTCCATTCCGCTGACGCTCGGCAGCGGAGGGGGCGCGTTGCTCGCGGGTCTGGCCTTCGGCTGGTACCGCAGCCGCAACATGACGATCGGCAACTTGCCAACAGCGGCCTCGACGCTGCTGCGCGACCTCGGCCTTGCCGGTTTCGTCGCGGTCGTCGGGCTGCAATCCGGACAGCAGGCCGTAACGACGATCGTCAGCAGCGGGCTATCGATCTTCCTCATCGGCGTTGCCGTGACAATCGTGCCCATGCTGATCACCATGCTCGTCGGCCGCTATGTCCTGAAATACGAAAACGTCGCGATTTTTGCGGGCGCACTGTCGGGCTCGCGAAGCGCCAATCCCGCCTTCGGCGAGATTCTCGACAAGGCCGGCAATTCGGTGCCGACCGTTCCGTTTGCCATCACCTATGCGCTGGCGAACGTCTTTCTCACGCTTCTCGGTCCCCTCGTCGTAGCCTTCGTCTGAAACATCCGGAGCAACTGACATGACTGTCGACTACAGCCGCTATGCAAAACTCAGCCCCTTCGAACTCAAGGACGAGTTGATCAAGCTCGCCTCGGGCAAGGAAAACAGGACGATGCTGAATGCCGGGCGTGGCAACCCGAATTTTCTGGCCACCCTGCCGCGGCGGGCGTTTTTCCGCTTGGGCCTGTTTGCCACGGCCGAAGCCGAGCTTTCGTACTCCTACATGAACACGGGAATCGGCGGCCTGCCCAACATCGACGGTATCGAAGGTCGCTTCGAGCGGTTCACCAGCGAGAACCTGGACCTGGAGGGCGTCGCCTTCCTGCAGCGCGCGTTGAGCTATGTCCGCGATCAGCTCGGGCTATCCGCGTCGGCTTTTCTTCACGAGATGGTCGAGGGTATTCTCGGCTGCAACTATCCCGTTCCGCCCCGCATGCTGCAGGTCAGCGAGGAGATTGTCCGCCACTACGTCGTCAAGGAGATGATCGGCGGGCAGTTGCCGGCGGACACGATCGACGTTTTCGCCGTCGAGGGCGGCACGGCGGCGATGACCTACATTTTCAATAGTTTGAAGCAGAACGGGATCGTCAAGCGAGGCGACAAGGTCGCCATCGGCATGCCGGTTTTCACGCCCTATATCGAAATCCCCGAGCTCGACGAATATGGTCTGGTCGAAGTGCCGATCAATGCCGATCCGTCGATGAACTGGCAGTATCCGGACTCGGAGCTGGAGAAGCTCAAGGATCCCGCCATCAAGGTGTTCTTCTGCATCAATCCCAGCAACCCGCCATCGGTGAAGCTGGACGACAGGAGCCTGCGGAAGATTGCCGACATCATCGACAAGGACAGGTCCGATCTCATCGTCCTCACCGACGACGTCTACGGCACATTCGCCGACGATTTTCGTTCGCTCTTTGCGACATGCCCAAGCAACACGATCCTGGTCTATTCGTTCTCCAAATATTTCGGAGCGACCGGGTGGCGACTGGGCGTTATCGCCACACATCGCGACAACGTTCTCGACAAAGCGCTGGCGGCACTTCCTGAACCGGTGAAGGTGTCGCTGGACAAGCGCTACGGTTCCCTGTTGCCGGACGTGCGCTCGCTCAAATTCATCGACCGTCTCGTTGCGGACAGCCGTACTGTCGCCTTGAATCACACGGCCGGCCTTTCCACGCCGCAACAGGTGCAGATGGTGCTGTTCTCGCTCTTCGCCCTCATGGACGAAACCGACAGCTACAAGGCGACGCTGAAGAAGGTAATCCGCAGACGCGAATCGGTGCTCTATCGCGAGCTCGGCGTCCCGGTGAGCGAAGATCCGAACGGTGTCGACTACTACACCCTCCTCGACCTGGAGGAGATATCGCGCAAGCTCTACGGCGATGCTTTCGCCGCCTGGATCAAGGAGCAATCGAGCGCAGGCGACCTGCTGTTTCGCATTGCCGATCAGACCGGTATCGTCCTCTTGCCCGGACGTGGTTTCGGCACGCAGCAGCCTTCCGGCCGCGTTTCGCTCGCCAATCTCAACGAGTACGAATATGCGGCGATCGGAAAGGCGTTGAGGAAGATGGCGGATCAATACTACGAACAGTTTCGCAAACTGGAGACGTAGGCCATCGTAGCGACGACATCATCGGGCCGGTCGCGAACGGCCACCGGCGCTTCCCCGATGATGTTCGGTGAGCAGCCTGCCCAGCTTTGATATCACGCCGTCAATACCGTCGGGCGCAACGCGCGCGATCCCGAACAGCAGTCCGGGCCGCGGCGCGTTGAGGTGAAAGCGCGACATGGATTGCGGCGCCAATCCATGCAGACGCAGAGCGGCGGCAATCGTCTCGTCTTCAGCCGCGGCGTCACGGAACCAGGTCGCGAGCTGCAAGCCCCCGGAGCCGCTGCCGACCTCAAGGATTGAGCCGCAGTGCCTTGTCAGCGCCTGGACGGTTGCCATCATTCGTTCTGCATACTTGGCATTCATCTGCCTCAGATGCACTCGCAGACGGCCATCGCGGATGAAGTCGGCGAGTGCTGCCTGTATATGGATCGAGACCGCGGCCCCGCGCATCCGGAGCGCCGACGATGCGTCCGCGACCAACCAAAACGGGACGATGACATAGGCGACGCGCAGGCCAGGCGCCAGAATCTTCGAGAAGGTGCCGAGATAGGCGACCACATCATGGCGGTCTATGCCCTGAAGCGCCGCGATCGGACGCGAACCATATTGAAAGTCGCTGTCGTAATCGTCCTCGAGGACCAGTGCGCCACATGCATGCGCCATCTCCAGCAAGGCGAGCCGGCGCTGGAGGCTCATGGTCGCGCCTGTAGGGTATTGGTGGGACGGCGTCACATATATCAATCGGGGCTTGGGACCTTCTGCCCGACTGACGTCAATGCCGCTTTCGTCGCAGGGAACCGGTACGACGCGTGCGCCGGCAGCACGCAGCAGGGACTTTGCGGCGGGATATCCTGGTTCTTCCACCCAGGCGATATCGTTGCCGTGGGTGCGCAGTCTGAAGGAAGCGAGCAGATCGATCGCCACCCTCGTGGACGGCACGATCAGCACTTGCTCGGGCAGAGCCGCGACGCCGCGCGTGGCGGCGAGATGCTGGACGATGGCTTCCCGGAGATCATGAATTCCGCACGCATCGCCATAGCCCAGGTCGTGGATGCGTAGCGCGCGGGCCCGCGAGGCGAGGTAGCGCGCCCAGACCGCGTGGGGAAAATCGGAAAGATCGGGCACTCCGGGTTCCAGCAGCATCTCATTGGCCGGCGGCGGCGCTGCCGATGGCGGCAGGCTAGGTGTGCGGCCTCCGCCGATAGGCGACATGGAAAGCAAGGCGACACGGCTTGCCGCGCCGGCCGTCGATTCGAGATAGCCTTCTGCCTTCAAACGTTCATAGGCGTTCACGATCGTCGAGCGTGCGACGCCGAGCGATGCTGCGAGCGCCCGCGTTGACGGCAGGCGCTGGCCTGCCGCGGTATGCCCGGAAAGAATGCGGTCGCGCATTGCCCGGTAAATCTGACCCTCGAGGTCGCCGGCAGCACGCTCGATGGGAAGCCACGTCGAGGAAGGAGCGGACATAAGGCGCTTTCAAACTGGTCTGTCGCGAATGATCAAAGTGGAGGTTTACGCCAGACCTCTTTAAGCGAAAAACAGACACGCCGCAAAACTGTTCAGGGAACTGTTTTGTCACGTGATATTCTGAACAGCGACGACAAGGATTTTTGATGGACCTCTCAGATTGGAAGGGCGTAGCGCGTCCAGACCGCGCACCCCTGGATGGCCGCTATACCAGGCTTGAACCTCTGGACCCGGCGCGGCACGGCAACAACCTGCTGGCCTCGGCCCAGCAACCGGGTGCTGACGACCGGTTCCGTTACCTGTTCGAGGACGTGCCCGCCGATCTGCCGGCCTTTTCGCCGTGGCTCGAAAAGGCGGCTGCATCGCTGGATCCGCTGTTTTTTGCGGTGATCGACAAGACGACCGGGCGGGCCGAGGGACGCCAGGCGCTGATGCGCATCGATACGGCGAACGGGGTGATCGAGATCGGCAACATTCTGTGGGGTCCCGCCATCGCGCGTACGCGCATTTCGACCGAAGCACTCTTCCTGTTCGCGAGCTATGCCTTCGATACGCTGGGGTATCGACGCTTTGAATGGAAGTGCAACAATCTCAACGAACCTTCCAAGAAGGCCGCCCTGCGTTTCGGCTTCACGTTCGAAGGGGTCTTCCGGCAGCATATGGTCGCCAAGGGAAAGAACCGCGACACCGCATGGTTTGCCATGATCGACGCGGACTGGCCCCGGTTGAAGGCGGGTTACGAGGCGTGGCTGGGGCCTGCCAATTTCGACGCGGGCGGGCAGCAGAAAACCAAGCTTCGTTTCGACTGAGCTTGCGGATTTCGCCGGGGTGTTCGCCGGAACGATACAGCGCGGATGAAGAACTTTATCATATTAACTGTTGCTTAATTAAAAGAGCGCATCTTCATCGTGCTGCAAGGGCATATGTGCAGCACGCATGTAAGACATGGCAGTGCATTGACTTTGCTAAAAAAAGGGGTTCGCCGTCACCTGCTGCGAGCCCCTTTTTTCGTTTGATGCCAGGCCGTTTTACTGTCCACCCGGAAGGGTTGGCGACGGCACACCGATACGGATCGCCTTTGAGAAGTTCGGTGACAGGCCATCGTCCCGCGCACGCTGGTCGATGTGGGAAACGGATCTGAGTTCCGCCAACGGAATCGATGTGTCCAGGGCGCCGCGATCGTAAGCGTAGTCGGGGAGGTACCCGTTGACGATGAGCCGCCAGTCGAGCGGAACAACGTCGCCCACCAGGCGTATCATCCTTACGACAGTCGTCGTGCAGTTGGTCGTAATCGAGTTGTAGAAGGCCGGAGTTCCGGCGAGCTCATTGGCATCGGCGACGTATTGGCGGAGCAGGAGCCGGATTGCCGCCGGAGACGCTCTTAGCCGATAGATCTGCACGTCTTCGCCGCGAAAGTTTGACCGAACGCCGACGACATCGCGCTCATCGGCAGCGATGATCACAAGGGGATTGCTCTTGAACAGATCGGCGAGCGGTGAAAATGCTCCGCCGACCCGACGGCGCACCTCAACCGACCAGGCGAGCTGCTCGCCATCCTCGAAGCCGAAGCTCATGATGACATGGGCGATTTTCGGTCCCGCCCAGTATGACATGAACAGGTCGATCGTGCGCAGCTTGTCAAGGTCGTAGGTCCGGGTTGTCCATCGCTCGGTAAATTCGTCTTTGCCATGCCATTCGAAGTCGCGGACATTGGTCAATGTCAGCATGTCACCGTCGATTTCGCCCGTGACCTGCCGGGCGACATCCGGGGCCCAGTTGGCCTGCCCGATGGGCTTGATCGTCGCCCACCAGGCCAAGACCGCGATAAACGCGATTGTAAACGCGAGTATTGCCCAAAGACGCCCACGACCGAAGAGCATCGTGATCACGCAGAGCCCGAAAAGGCCGAACAGACCGGCAGTGAAGCCTCTTGCGAACTCCGCAACGGGCAGGCGGTACCATATCGCCAGTGAAGACCACGCCGCCGCCAAAGCGACGACAATTGCCAGCGCAGCGGTCAAAATGAGCCAAATCAGTCGACGCAATCTCGTCTCCGTCCCTGAGTGTATCGCAGCAGGCAGTCTGGACGCGAAGCTAGCTGCTTGCGTGCGAAGAGACCATAGGGCTTACCGCCAGATGTTACAGATACCGGGCCAGCGATCATTTCGCGAACGTGTTCCTCCTCATCCGATTATCGGCGGGCCGCAGGAGAAATCCTTGAGCGCGGGCAATCCGACCACTATGAAGAGCGTCAATCGCGCCGCAAATCAGATGGATAGTCCCATGAATCTCGACGTACAGCAGCTAAACGGAGCCTGCCACTGCGGAACCGTTCGCTTCAATGTCAAATTGAAGAATGGTCTTCATACCGCCCGTCGCTGCACCTGCTCATACTGCCAGCTGAAGGGCGCTGTTGCTGTCTCCGCTGCCAAGGACGGGGTCGCCGTCGTTTCCGGAGGCGAGTTGCTGACCAAGTATCAGTTCAATACAAACGCAGCCGAACACTATTTCTGCTCGAAGTGCGGCATCTACACCTTCCACAAGCCACGCTCGAACCCGGATTTCTACGGTGTCAATGCGGCATGTCTGGAGGGGATCAGCCCTTTCGACTTCGAGGAAGTGCCCGTCAACGACGGCATCAACCATCCTCTGGACACCAAGGGTTCGACCGGTCCCCGGCTCGCGGGAACCCTCCGGTACATCCCGGCGAAATGAAGCGAGACACGCGGCTGCCTCGATCACCCCCGCCGTTTTTCCCCCAATAAAAACACCAGGAGGACACAGCACTGCAGGCCAAGGGACAATGGCAGCCCCTGATGTCCGATCAATTGCATTGTCAGACCTGTCGAGGGTGAGCCCACAATGCCGCCGATACCCCACACGACCGCGAAGGCCGCGTTGCCGGCGATCAGGGCCTGACCGGTGAAGCGCTCGCCAAGCTGGATCAGCGACAAGGTGTATATCCCGAACGAGACCCCGCCCCAGACGAAAACGAGCGGCCAGATGAGCCACGAGTTGAAGATCGATGGCAACAGCAGGCAGCCGGCCAGCGAAGCGAGGGCACAGAATAGCAGGGTCGGAGTCGAGCCAAACCGTTCGGCCACCCGCCCGAGCAAAATCTGCAGCATGGCGTTGCCTGCGATGAAGCAGGTGATGAGCGAAGCGATGCGCTCCTCGGCGCTGCCGAGCGCGGCGCCGTAGACAGCGAACAAGGAAAGCATAATCTGCTCGAAGGCGGCTGCGGCGAAAACCGAAAACAACAGGAGCGGCGCCAGCGCGAAGAACCCGCCGACGGATGTTGCCTCGCCTTCCTGCGGCATGTCGGGCAGGCGCGGCACGACAGCAAGCACGATCAGGCCGCAGAGAAGGAAGGCCACGACGCCGATCACGAATGGCGGCCAGTCCTCGGTGCCGACCAGGCCGAGCGATAGCGGTCCAAGGGCGAAGCCACCGGAAACGACCGATGAATAGAGGCCCATGATGCGGCCCCGCCGTGGCGCGGGCGCGATCGTGAGCAGCCAGGTTTCGCTGATCACGTAAAGCGGATTGGCAAAGAAACCGAGCAGGAAACGCAGCGGCATCCAGGCCCAGACTTCCTGTGTCCAGCCAATCGCGATCAGGCTGAGCGCGGCCAGGACCGAACACAGGATCGCAAGGCGCGCGCCGCCCACGCGCCGCACCAGCGCTGGAATGAAGGGCGCGGAGACAATGAAACCCAGCGGCGTCATCGCTGCCGACAAGCCGATCAGGCCTGGTGATGTGCCTTGCCGCTCCAGGACGAAGCTCAGCAGCGGATAGGTCAGCCCCTGTGCCAGGGCGAATACCGTGACGGTCGCGATGATGCCAGCCATCGCGGCCCGTGGAATCCGATCTTCTCGTTGTGATGTCGTGCTTTCCGCAGTCATGCAAACCTCGGGGATCCTCGCCCTGAAAGAGTATGCATTCTGCAGGACACGAACGGCGCCGTAATTAAGCTCTCCCAAATAGTTCTCAATATCTTCCAAACGGACTATAGATGCGCCCTATGCAGGGATCGCGTTTTGCCTTTGGTCCGTTCGTGCTTGATCCGGATGCGGGAACGCTCCTTCGGGACAAGGAGCCAGTTGCCGTTGGCTACCGCGGGCTAAAGCTGCTTGCGGCGCTCGTCAGCCGGCCCGGTGAAATCCTCGGCAAGGCCGAGTTGATGGACGCGGCGTGGCCGGACACGGCCGTCGAGGAGGGCAACCTCACGGTCCAAATCGCGCTCCTCAGGAAGCTGCTGGGTCCGGCCGCCGACGGCGGTCAATGGATCGCCACGGTCACGCGCGTCGGCTACCGCTTCACAGGCGCCATCGAACCCCTCGGCGTGAAGCGAAAACCTTTGCCGCTTCCCGGCAAACCGTCGATCGCCGTGCTGCCTTTCGTCAACGTCAGCAACGATCCCGAGCAGGAGTCCTTCGCGGATGGATTGACCGAAGACCTGATCACGGACTTGTCCCGGATCTCCGGCCTGTTTGTCATCGCGCGCAACTCGGCTTTCGCCTACAAAGGGAAGGCGATGGACGTGCGCGCAATCGCCGAAGACCTTGGCGTGCGCTACCTGCTGGAGGGTAGCGCAAGGCGCGCCGAGGGGCGCGTGCGCATCAACGCCCAACTGGTCGACGCGGTGAGTGGCGACCATCTGTGGGCGGAACGCTTCGACCGCAGCCTCGACGATATATTTGCCGTTCAGGACGAGGTCACCGGCAAGATCGTGGAGGCGCTGACCGGCCGGCTGAGCGCACCGCCGCCACGCAATCGCCCCAGGAACATCGAGGCTTACGATCTCTGCGTGCGGGCGCGCAAGCTGATGGACGATTCACCGCAGACGGCGCAGGAAGCGCACCTCATGCTGACGCGCGCGGTTTCGCTCGATCCGGAATATGCCGAGGCCTATCGCTGGCTTGCGATGAACCACTGGATGGGATGGGTCCATTCCGGAGGCCCGACCGAATCTTCCCGCAGCGTCGCTTTGGAACTGGCGCGCAAAGCAGTGGCGATCGATCCCAACGATGCCGGCTGCCGCTGGATCCTGGCTTATCTGCTTGCCTACGACCGCAGCTTCGACGAGGCGGATGCGGAATTCGTCAGGGCGATCGAACTTGACCCGAACGAGGCCGACGCATGGGCGGCATTGTCCGACATCGCGGTCCTGGCCGGGCGCGTCGGCGAGGGCACCGAGCATATCCGCAAGGCGTTCCGGCTGAACCCATTTCCGGCAAGTTGGTATTATCTGACGCTCGGTCAGGCGCAGTACGCGGCGGGCGAATACGCCGCCGCTGTGGAGACGCTGCGCAGGGACGAGACGTACCGGACGAGCTCACGCCGTTTCCTGGCGGCGAGCCTTGCCCAACTGGGCCGGCTTGAGGAGGCACGCGCAGAGGTCGAGCTGTTTCTCGTCGGCAACCCGCATTTCACAACCCGCCACTGGGCGGCGACGGAACCATTCCGGGACGCAGCGACGCTTGCGCATTTTGTCGATGGCTACCGCAAGGCCGGTCTTCCGGAGTAGCGCGCAGTGATGACCTGCCGCAACAGCCATCTGATTCCCCAAAGGTCAGTATCCGCAATTGCAAATTCGATGTAAAACACCGTCGAAGGGGCGGATATTTTCCCCTTCCGCAAGTCGATGGTGAATATGCGCGCCCGCAGAGCATGCATTCCGATCGAATATTCTTTCACGTTCTGCGTTTAACTCGGCCGCAGAAAATATCACCCGTCGTTTTGCTTTGACTCGCCTTTCAATCAACCTTGGCCATCCACGTGGAGGCCCTTCAGGGAGGCATTCGAAATGAGACGGACCACAAAGTTCTTTACAGCAGCGTTTGCCGTCGCGGGAAGTCTGTTGGCGAGCACGGCGACAATGCATGCGCAGGACACAGCCAAAAAGCCCAACATTCTCTTCATCATGGGCGACGACATCGGCTGGATGCAGCCTGGTATCTATCATAAAGGGCTGATGGTCGGGGAAACTCCGAACATCGATCGGATCGGCGAAGAAGGCGCAATGTTTACGACCTACTACGCCGAGCAGAGCTGCACGGCGGGGCGCAACGCCTTTTTCACCGGAATGCATCCGCTTCGCACCGGTATGATCCCGCCCCAGCTGCCGGGTAGTCCGTCCTACCTCAAACCGGGAACGCCGGCGCTCGCATGGTTCCTGCGCGACCTCGGCTACAACACCGGCGAGTTCGGCAAGAACCATCTTGGCGATCACACCGACGCGTTGCCGACCGCCCACGGCTTTCATGAGTTCTGGGGCTATCTCTATCACCTCGACGCCATGCAGGGCGTGAGCTTCCCGGATATCAACAGGACGCCGACCGAGCAGACCGTTGCCCCTCCGTGCAGAAATACACCAATCCCGGGCCTCAAGGACGACCCCGCGGCTGTCGACCCGAAGACGACGCTGTGCCTGATGCCTCCGCGGCCGGTGCTGGCCTGCAAGTCTTCAGACGGTACCGCCGCCAACCAGACCTGCTCGGACGAGGGGCCGTTGACGCTGGAGCGTTCGAAGACGGTCGACGAGGAAATATCGAGCCACGTGATCGATTTTCTCGATCGCAACGATCCCGAGAAAACCAACAGGCCGTTCTTCGTCTGGTACAACCCCGCCCGCATGCACATCACCACCGTGCTTCCGGACAAGTACCAGAGGATGGTCGGCGAACCCGGTGGTAAGGACTGGGGTGTCAACGAAGCCGGCATGAAGCAGATGGATGACAACATCGGCTACGTGCTCAAGAAACTCGAAGATATGGGAGAACTGGACAATACCATCGTCGCGTTCACCACCGACAATGGAGCCGAGACGATTACCTATCCCGACGGCGGCACGACGCCGTTCAAAGGTGGCAAGCTATCGACATGGGAAGGCGGCATGCGCGCGCCGCTGGTCGTTCGGTGGCCCGGCCACATCAAACCTGGCACGGTGAAGAACGACATCTTCGCGTCCCTCGACTGGCTGCCGACCCTGGTCGACATCGCTGGCGGCCCCAAGGGCAACGAACTGAAGGCCGAAATCGAGAAAGGCGCCTATCCCGGAATTGCCAAGACCACGCTCGATGGCGTCAACCAGCGGGCGTATCTCGAAGGGGATTCGGATAAGTCAGCCCGGGATACGTTCTTCTACTATTCCGGCAAGGACCCGTCGGCCGTACGCTACAAGAACTGGAAGATGTATTTCGCGATGGTATCGGATGCCCCCACGGGCTTCCTTGCGGGCGTTCTTCCTTTCCACTGGACGCAAGTGGTCAACATCAAGCGCGATCCGTTCGAAACCTCGATAGGGGAGCAGGTAAAGACCCTTACAGGTATGGGCGGCGCGATCTCGGCTCCGGCGACTGCCTATGTCTACGACTGGAACATGCTGCCGATCGGCCAGGCGCTGTGGCTCAAGGAACTCCAGAGCTACATCGACTATCCACCGATGCAAGACCCGGCCAGCTACAATCTGGAACAGGTCATCCAACAGGTTCAGGCGATGAAGCAACAGCATCACCCAAGCGAATAGCTCGGTCCTGAACCGACAACGGACGCCGCGGGTCGGCGTCCGTCTCGTCCACAATTGGCGTGAGGGCTGCAGAGGGCGGACGATGAGCGATGTCATTCAAACAGGTCGCGACGAAGCACGCTGGCCTCCGGTGTTGGCGATCCTTGCGGTATTCGCCTTTCTGGAGGTGCTGCCGCATCACGTCTATGCGATGCCGCGGTGGATGTCATACGCGGTTCTAATGCTGGCTATCGTTCCAATGGTCATGGTGACGGTGTCGGCCGACAAAACTGTGTGGCTGCGTGTCGAGCGCGTCGCGATCATGGTGCTTGCCAGTGTGTACGCGTGCAATACGGCGGCGGAACTCGGAGATATGATCGGGGTCATCACGCTTCACCCGCCCGAGTTGCGGTCGGTATCGCTGTTGACGTCGTCATTCACCATCTGGGTCACCAACGTTCTCACCTTTTCCCTGCTCTACTGGCAGGTTGATGCCGGTGGTCCGTCGCGCATCGCGCGGGGAATAGCAAGGAAACCCGACTGGCTCTTTCCCCAGGCATCGGTCCCCGAATTGACGTCGCCAGACTGGCGGCCGCGTTACATCGATTATCTTGCCTTGGCGTTCAACACGGCGACCGCCTTCAGCCCCACCGACGCGCTGCCGCTCACGCCGCGTGCGAAAGTGCTGATGATGCTCGAAAGCGCTATTTCGCTGCTGACACTCGTGCTCGTGGCCGCGCGTGCGGTCAATGTCATTCCGTAGTTTCCACTGCGTCGCGGCCAGCTGTTGGTGCCGGCCGCATTGCGATCGAAGGTGCCTGATGTCAGTCGAAGCCGATCAGCTTTCAACCATGATCAATCATGCGGTTGCTCCTGCATTCATGCTCAACGGTGTTGCGGCAATGGTTGCAGTCCTGGTCAATCGGATCTCCGGGGTCACGCAACGGATCAGAGATCTCCGCGAGATCGACGAAAACGACGTCGCACGAGTTTGGCTGAAGACGGAAATCGGGGAGCTGAGGCGACGGGAACTGCTGTTGAACAGTGCGTTGCACCTTGCCGTGCTGGCAGGAATTGGCGTGACGTTTCTGCTCCTGTTCGGATTCGTCGTGGCCTTTTTGGGATACCGTCACGAACCGGGCGCAGCCGTCCTCTTCATTGCGGCGCTATGCTTCCTGGCGGGGTCGCTTTTCCGACTGCTGCAGGACATCCGGCTGTCGCAAGGCGAGCATGACGATCACCGGAAGAGGTGATCGACAAACGCTGCCGCGGCTGCCTGCCGCGGGATTGCAAATGGAGCGTCACGCCGCCTTCGCGGCGTGACCAACGAAGCAGGGTCAATAGCAGGGCGGGAAGGGGTAGTAGCCGCACTGCCGATTGTTGTTGTAGTAGGAGTTGTAATAGTAGGGACGGGCCGCCGCCGCGCCGATGGCTGCACCTGCCACGACGCCTGCCGCAACAGGAGCCCCCCGATACCAGGCGCCGTGATAGACCGGCGCATGCCAGTAGCTGCCTCCCACGCGGTTGAAATTGGTTTCGCCGATATGGACGTCGTTTCCTCGGAAATCGCCCCCAGCGAAGTCTCCGCCACGGAAACCACCGCCACCGAAGCTGCCACCGCCGAAGCCACCACCGCCGCCGAAACTGCCGCCAAAATGATCGATGAAGAGGGCTGGACGCTGATCGCGCATTCGGTATCCGACAAGGTCGACGGGCTGCTGCGCTATGANGGTCCGATTGACGGAATCGACAAAGACGATCGAATTGGCCGAGACGCCGGTCAGAACGAGCTTGCCGTTTTCGATTTTGGCTCCGGCCGAATTGAGGACCGCCAGCGACGGCACCGGGCCTGTCGGCGTGATTTCGCCGATGGACTTTTCGAGCGGCACGTGCGGCTTCTTCGGGGCGTCCTGCGCAAAGGCAGCGGTCGCCAGCGTGAAGCCGCCGGCAAAGAACAAAAGGGCGACGTGATCGATTTTCATGGAGATGTCCTCCCAGTGGAGACAGGCGGGATGCCCGTCGCCTGATGAACCCATTCTGATGTCACAAGCCTTCGTTGCGCCCCAACCGTGAGGTACAACGTTCCTAATCCTTGAAGATTTTCTTCCAGTCGGCTTTCATGTCGATGACCGGCCAGCCCATGATGGGGGCTGCATCGAGCGCCTTGTCGAGACGGCCGAATTCCGTATCGCGGTCGTAGGCGTATTCGCGTTCCGCATCGGTATGATGGACCAGCATGCCAAGACGCGCGGGCGCGCCTGCCATCGTCGTCCACTGGAGCATTTCGAGGTCACCATCGGAATTGCCGAAGGCGGCAATCGGCCGACGACCGATCTCCTGATTGATGCCGACCGGCTTGCCGGCCTTGTCGTCGATGAAGTTAACTTCCGGCAGGCGTCGCAGGGTCGGCGTGTCGTCCTGCATCTTGAACTCGGTCTTGATCGAGGAGCCCACCACCTGTTCGGGCGGAACGCCGTAGACCTTTTCCGTCCACGGCCGCATGAACTCCACGCCGCCACCCGACACGATAAAGGTCTTGAAGCCATTGGCGCGCAGGTAGGCAAGCAGCTCGACCATCGAAGGCGAGCTGGGTGTACATGGGGTGCTCGACCCACAGCGTGCCGTCATTGTCGAACACCGCGATGCGCTCCGGTTCCGGGACGAAGTCGGGCGAACCTTGCTTGGTCACCTTCTCGACGAAGGAAACGATTGCCTGCTTCGGCGCGGTGTCGTTCCATGAAGGCAGCGGATCGCTCTGCGCCTGCGCGGAGGCCGCAAAGAGGAGTGCAACGCTGAACGCCAGCATCGCGTCGCGTGACAATTTGAGGAATTGGCGAAAAGCATGCATTGGGCGTCCTCCAGGTCCTTGTGCGAAAGCGCTGAAAATGTCCCCGGCTCCATAGGAGGCAACGGCGCACGTTGCAGATCCACCCCCGCGGCGGTGAGGAACAACCTTACAGAATGTGCGCACGTCTCGATATTGGACTTTGGGGAATCCACTCGAGACAATCATTAGTGGTACCTTTGATTAGATGACGCTGAAGTGCGAAACTGGTATTATGGCCGCCGGAACGGGAGCGGCCCGATGAACTGGGGAAGCAGGCGTGCAGCTATTTTGCTCCGAGCCGCCCTGATGACGGCTGTCTTCCTCGTCTGGGGGAGCCATGCAGTCGCCTCGGACACGTTGGTTGCGATCGCCGATCGGGTTCCGCGCGTCCTCATCCTCTATCCTTACGATGAGAGGATAGCGGCAACGACCACCGTTGGAGAAGCGTTGCGAAGCCGCCTGCTGGAAGCGAAAGATGGCAAAATCGACCTTTTTTCAGAGTTCCTGGATTTGTCGAGGTTCCCCGAAGCCGAGCATGTCGCACGCATGGCTCGATATCTTGCCGAGAAATATGCTGCCCATCGTCCGGATGTGGTCGTCGCTCTAGGCAGGGAGTCTGCCAGCTTCATCTCGGCGAACCGCAGCTCGATCGCACCGACCGCGAAAATCGTCGCGGCTGGTTTCGGCAATTCCACCGCTGATAATCTCGACTTGCCTGACGATGTGATCGGTGCTTTCACGACATTCGACATACTGAAGACGGCTGAAATGGCCCGCGATCTCCAGCCGAACGCACGTCATCTCTACATCATCGGCGGATCGTCCGACTTCGACCGGGAATGGCTCGCGACGGCACGCGCCGATCTCGGCGCGTTCTCCAAACTATACGACACGACGTATCTCGAAGGTCTGACGATCGACGAATTCGTTGAAAGGGCGTCAGATGTGCCCTCCGACAGCATCATCCTTGCGTTGACGATTTTCAAGGATGGGACAGGACGTAATTTCATCCCGCGTGAAGCGCTGAGGCAAATCGCGGCTACTGCCGGCGCACCTATCTATGGTCCGTACCAGACATACATCGGCTATGGCGTCGTCGGCGGAAATACGGTTACCTTCGATACCTTGGGGAGGACCGTCGGCAATCTTGTCCTCGATGCCATCGCCGGCAAGCCAGTCGCGGATATCGAGGCACCCCAGACATTTATCGCAGACGCCCGGCAGCTCCGACGTTGGGGCCTGGCGGACAAGGACCTGCCTCCAGGCACCATCCAGATGTACAGGGAACGGAGCCTTTGGGAAGAACACTGGTTGGCAGTGACGGGAGCATTCGGTGTCGTCCTGATGCAGGCTGGCGTCATCGCACTCCTTCTGCTCGAGCGACGCCGCCGCTATGACGCGGAGCGCAGGTCGCGAATTCACCTGCTCGAAGCCGTCCATCTCAACCAGTCGGCAACCGCCGGCGCTTTATCCTCGTCGATCGCCCACGAGCTGAACCAGCCCCTGTCTGCCATTCGAAACAATGCCGAGGCTGCGTCCGAACTCCTTCGAAGCGGCAACCCCGATCTGGAGTTGATAAAGCAGATTCTTCTCGACATTCAGGAGGACGATCAGCGTGCGGGCGACATCATTGGCCGCATGAGAGGTTTACTCAAGAGAAGACGCGAGATCGATTGGCAGGAGTTCGACTTGAACGACATCACGTCCAGCGCAATTCATATCCTTCACAGTGAGGCCGAACGCAGAGGGATCACGCTCCACACAAATCAGCCGACGTCGGAGCTGCCGGTGTTGGCAGACAAGGTCCATGTGCAACAGGTCGTCCTCAATCTGGCGACCAATGCGATGGACGCCATGATGGATGCCGGCCCAACCAAGCGAACGCTTACCTTTGCGACAGGACTGGCCAATCAGAAGGCGGAGCTATGTGTCTCGGACACAGGCAACGGCATTCCGGAAGAGCGCCTGTCCAGCATCTTCGAACCGTTCTACACGACCAAGCAGGCGGGGACCGGCTTGGGACTTTCCATAGCGCGTGCCATCGTCGAGACATATGGCGGCACGATTTCCGCGTATAACCGGCCCGAAGGGGGAGCGATCTTTCGCGTGATCCTGCCTCTGGCCGCGAGGGAGGAGTGAGGCAAATGCAGCCGGTGATCCACATCGTCGACGACGACAAATCCTGCCGAACAGCAACAGCAAGGCTGCTCTCGGCGTACGGCCTGAGGGTCGAAGCCTATGAATCCGGGGATCAGTTTCTCGCCCGCCTCCCATACTGCGAGCCCGGCTGCGTTCTCCTTGACCTGCAGATGCCCGGTCTATCCGGCCTGCAAATCCAACGCGAGCTGTGCGAATTGGCGCCGCTGTTGCCGATCGTGTTCCTCACCGGCGAAGGAGACATAAGGGCCGGCGTAGATGCCATGAAGGCGGGGGCAACGGATTTTCTGGAAAAACCCAGCTCGGTGGCGGTGCTGATACCGGCGATCGAGCAAGCCTTGGCACAATATGAAAGGCAGCGCCTCGAGCACAAGCGTCTTCAGGAGCAGCGGACATTGGTGGCGAGCTTGAGTGCGCGCGAAGCCGAAGTCTTCAGGCTGATCGTCCGAGGCAAGCTCAACAAGCAGATCGCTCACGTGCTTGGCATATCGGAGCGAACCGTGAAGGTGCACCGCCATCGTGTTATGGAGAAGCTCGGCGTACGATCAGTGGCGGAGGCGGTGTCCATAGCGGCCGGCATCGATTTCACCAACCGGGACGCGCTGACGTCCGGAAGTCGATCGGGGCGACCCTCCCCTTAGGACAATATCAAACAGGGCCCGATCAGCCTAGTGTGACAGGGAACCGCGTATAGTCACGAGAGGGGCTTGAGGTGGGGGATCTGCGCCGCACGATCGCTGTCATCGACGATGATGCAAGCCTACGTCGAAGCGTCGGGCGACTGCTCAATGCGTACGGGTTTGCCGCCATCGAGTATGCATCAGCGGAGGCTTTCCTTGCACGAGATCCGGATGCAACGATCGACGGTCTCATTCTGGACATCGATCTCGATGGCATCTCGGGCATCGAATTGCAGCGAAGGCTGAAAGACGCCGGCGTGGAACTGCCGATAATTTTTATTACGGGGCTCGAAAACAATCGCCTGAAAACCGAGGCAGAGCGGGCAGGGTGCATCGCCTATCTGCGAAAGCCCTTCGCGGGATCCGTGTTGATTGCAGCCGTGAACAAGGCACTCGGCGCGGGACCCTGATGCGCGCCGGAGAGCTTCGGACATTCACGGCCATTCCCCTCGAACGAGGCCTGCAAATACGCGGCGCATTTTCGGCGCCGATTACAGAACACTCATGGGCAGACTATCTACGACCCCAACCCGAAAGGAACGACAATGCTCAGACACATAATTGCTTCCCTGGCATGCTCGGTGTTTCTCGCTCCAGTCGCGGCAGGCGCGGCGCAGCTCGAGGTCGGAAAGCTGGACTGCGACATATCCGCAGGCGTTGGGATGATCATAGAATCGAAACAGGCCGTATCATGCACGTTCACACCTTCGCCCTCCATCGCCGGTTCGCCGCAGGTCTACAAGGGTTCCATCGATGAGTTCGGCCTCGCCATAGGCGACGTCAAGAAGGGGCGGATGGTCTGGCTCGTTTCCAGCGTCAGCGGCAAGCCGCTGGCCGGACTGCAAGGCACCTATCGTGGTGTCGAGGCGGACGCCAGCCTTGGTCTCGGCGGCGGCGCGAAGGTCTTGGTCGGCGGGAGCCAGGACAGCGTTTCGCTTCAGCCCGTTTCGCTGGAAGAAGAAGTCGGTGTCAATGTCGCGCTGGGCGTTGCGGCGCTGAAGCTGCAATTGGTTGAGTAACTGCCGAATTCAGGCAGGCGCCGTCGCTCCCGCGGCACGAATCCGGTGGCTGCCTGAAACGACTACGTCATCCACTTGCGGTGCTCGGCGAAGCGTTCGGCGAGCAGGTCGATGAACAGACGCACCTTCGTCGGCAGATGGCTTCTGTTCGGATAGACCGCGTTGATCGCGAATTCGACGCCCCGGTATTCCGGAAGCAGCTGTACGAGCCGTCCTTCGGCAAGGTCATCCGCGACCAGAAAGCTGGGTGCGAGAGTGACCGCGCGCCCGTTGATGACAAGGTGGCGAAGCGTCTCGGCGCTGTTGGTGAGGACGGAACCACCGACTTTGACCCGGCTCCGCTCGCCCGCCTCGCTCTCGAAGGTCCATTCGTCTCCAAAGGGATAGTAGGTGTAGCGCGTGCAGTCGTGGCCCGCCAGGTCCGCGAGAGTGGACGGCGCGCTATGCGCCTCGAGATAGGACGGAGAGCAGACGAGGATGTGCCGCCACGGCGTCAGCTTGCGGACGATCAGGCTGGAATCCGAGAGCGGGACCGTTCGTATGGAAAGATCGTACCCGTCTTCGATCATGTCGACCATGCGCTCGCTGATGCTCAGGTCAAGCGAAACCGATGGATAGAGCTGCATGTACTCGTCCATGACGGGCAGCAGAAACCTGACGATCGCGGCTGTTGAATTGAATTTCAGGACACCGCGCGGAGTCGTCGTCAGGGCCGCTGCCGCCCGGTCGGCGTCCTCAAGGTCGGCAAGAACCTGCGCCGATCGGTCGTAGTAGAATTTCCCCGTCTCGGTGAGGCTGACCTTTCGCGTCGTTCGGTTCAGCAGCCGAACGCCGAGCCTTTCCTCCAGTGACTGTACGTGGGTCGCCACCATCGTCACCGACATGTTGAGACGTCGCGCCGCGGCACTGAACCCGCCGCATTCGACGACTTTTCCGAACACCGCAAGACTGGTCAGACGATCCATCGTCGTATCCTCATTATCCGCTCTGAGCGTATGATCCTTACCGATATCAGCGGATTATCAAACAGCAAAGGGAAGGGCATTTTTCAACCCAACGGACGAAACGGCGCTTGATCGCGCCAGTCAACAGGAGAATCGAAATGGTTGAGCTGCCCCGAAAGGAAGTCTTCGAGACCTCCGCCGAAGCCGACACGACGATCAGGGACATTCCCTCCACCCCCGAAGTGCAGGCGGCCTCGGCGCCGGAAGCTGCTCCCAAGCCGCGCAAGAGCATCGTCAAGAAAGGTGTGCTGATCGTCGCCTTGCTTGCCGGTGCCGCATACGGCGTCGACTTCGGCCATCATTACTGGACCGTAGGCCGCTTCATCGAATCCACTGACGACGCCTATGTGAAGGCCGATTACACGACCGTCGCTCCAAAGGTCGCCGGATATATCAAGGAAGTCCTTGTCAACGACAACGACACGGTCAAGGCCGGGCAGGTCATTGCCCGCATCGACGATCGCGATTTTCAGGCGGCGCTGTCACAGGCAAAGGCCGATGTGAAGGCTGCGGAAGCCGCCATCACCAACATCGACGCACAGATCGAGCTGCAGCAATCGGTGATCGGTCAGGCAAAGGCTTCTATCGATGCCTCGAATGCCTCGCTGGTGTTCGCGAAGTCCGATGCCGCAAGAAACGCGCGCCTCATCACAAGCGGTGCCGGTACCCAGTCCCGTGCCGAACAGAGCCAGTCTCTCATGGATCAGGCGGCCGCAGCGGTCGAGCGCGACCTGGCGGCACTGGTGGCGGCTCAGAACAAGGTTCCGGTCCTGAAGACGCAGCGCAACCAGGCCGTGGCGCAAAGAGACCGCGCCGCGGCAGCCGCCGGCCAGGCAGAGCTCAACCTGTCCTACACGAATATCCTGGCAGCCGTGGATGGAACCGTCGGGGCCCGCTCGATCCGTGTCGGTCAGTTCGTGACATCGGGCACCCAATTGATGGCGGTCGTGCCGCTTCACGCGGTCTACATCGTCGCCAATTTCAAGGAAACGCAGCTCACCTACGTACGTCAGGGCCAGAAGGTCGAGATCAAGGTCGACAGCTTCCCCGATCTCGAGGTGAATGGCCACGTCGACAGCGTATCGCCTGCCAGCGGCCTGGAGTTCTCGCTGCTGCCTCCTGACAACGCGACCGGCAACTTCACGAAGATCGTCCAGCGTATCCCGGTGAAGATCGTCATCGACGACGAGAGCCTTGCCGGCCGTCTTCGCTCGGGCATGTCCGTCGAACCAGCAATCGACACCAAGGCTGCACAGCTATCGGAAGGCAGGTAAGGCGATGGGCGATTATCCGGCGAGACCGGATAATCCTTCCGCTTCTTCCCCGATTATCGACAATCCCGCGTCATGAGACATTCCGCGCAAGCCGGAAGGAGACAAGTCATGGCTACCCTTCAGATCGCAGCAAACAGCAATCCACAGCCTCGGCCCGAAGC
This sequence comes from Rhizobium sp. Root1203, assembly GCF_001424945.1. Taxonomy (GTDB): domain Bacteria; phylum Pseudomonadota; class Alphaproteobacteria; order Rhizobiales; family Rhizobiaceae; genus Rhizobium. Next base: position 59,002 of record NZ_LMCW01000028.1, on the reverse strand, counting down.
TTTGGCGCAGCGCGCGAAATCCGAGATGAGTTCGCTTCGCATGTGGACCGCCGTTGTCGGTTCAACGCTCGGCGCATTCATGGCCGTGCTGAACATCCAGATCGTCAACGCCTCGCTCGCCGACATCCAGGGCGCGATCGGCGCCGGGAAGGACGACGGCGGCTGGATCTCGACCTCCTATCTGATCGCCGAGATCGTCGTCATTCCTCTCAGCGGATGGCTGGCCCGCGTCTTCTCGGTCAGGAACTATCTGCTGGTCAACGCCGTCCTGTTCCTGATCTTCTCGATCGCCTGTGCCTTTGCCGTGAACCTGCAGCAGATGATCGTGCTGCGCGCCATCCAGGGCTTTTCCGGCGGCGTGCTGATCCCGATGGCCTTCACCATCATCATCACGCTGCTTCCCAAACCCAAGCAGCCGATCGGTCTTGCACTGTTTGCGCTGTCGGCGACCTTCGCGCCCGCGATCGGCCCCACCATCGGCGGCTATCTGACTGAGAACTACGGCTGGGAGTTCATCTTCTACGTCAACCTCGTACCTGGTTCGCTGATGATTGCGATGCTGTGGGCGTCGCTCGACCGCGCTCCGATGAATCTCGGCCTGCTGGCGAAGGGCGATTGGCCCGGTATCGTGACCATGTCCATCGGTCTCGCCGCGCTCCAGACCGTCCTTGAAGAAGGCAACAAGGAAGACTGGTTCGGTTCGGATTTCATCGTTCGCCTGTCGGTCATCGCGGCGGTGTCCCTGGTGCTCTTCCTGATCATCGAACTCAAGACCGCCCATCCGCTGTTGAACCTGCGGCTGCTGCTCCGGCGCAATTTCGGCTTTGGCATCCTTGCCAACTTCCTCCTCGGCATCGCGCTCTATGGCTCGGCGTTCGTCCTGCCGATCTACCTGTCCCGCATTCAGGGCTACAACTCCGAACAGATCGGCGTGGTGCTCGCCTGGACGGGCATTCCGCAGCTCCTGCTGATCCCGCTCGTGCCCCGTCTGATGAAACGCTTCGACGTCCGCCTCCTGATCATCGTCGGCTTCGCCCTTTTCGCCGCCTCCAACTTCATGAACGTCTACATGACTTCGGATTATGCGAGCGACCAGCTCTTCTGGCCGAACGTCGTGCGTGCCATCGGCCAGGCCCTGGTCTTCACGCCGCTCTCGGCCATCGCAACCGCAGGCATCGAGGAGGAGAATGCAGGTTCGGCGTCGGCACTCTTCAACATGATGCGCAATCTCGGCGGTGCCGTGGGCATTGCCTCGCTGCAGACCTTCCTGTCGAAGCGGGAGCAGTTCCATTCGAACATTCTGACGAATTCCGTCAGCGTGTTCGAGGAGGCCACCCGCGTTCGCGTCGCCAAGCTGACCGCCTACTTCATGAACCACGGCATCAGCGACCAGGCGGCGGCAACACACAAGGCCATGGTTGCGATTGCGCTGAACCTCAGGAAGCAGGCCAACATCATGGCCTTCAGCGATACGTTCTTCCTGCTCGGCGTGGCACTCGTCATCGCGCTGCTCGCCACGCTGCTCCTGAAAAAGCCCGGCAAGCTCTCTGGCGGCGGCGCTCACTGATCCCGCAATCGAAAGGCACGAGGATGAACACGATCATGCAGCGGCCAATGTCCCGTCGCCAGCGCACGGAAAGAAACCGGAACGCAGACACCGGCTCGATCCTCTCGGTCCTCGAATGGTTGTCGGGAGACGAATGCCACGCAATCGACGAAGCCGGACTGATCGCCGGCCTTGGGCGCAGACTTCGCCAGATAGGTCTTCCGGTCGACAGGCTGACCCTGCACCTGATGACCCTTCATCCTGAGATCCTCGGACGGACGCTTGCATGGGCGCCAGCCGAACCGATCGAGATCCATGACCGCGAACACGGGATGAAGCTCGCTTTCGCCACCAGCCCCCTGCGCAAGGTGATGGACAGCCGCGAACCGATGATCGTCGACGCCAATGACGAGAAATGGCCATGGAAGCATATCGACGTTTTCAGGGATCGCGGCCTGGTGCAGCTCGTCATCGCGCCGCTCTGCAATGCCGATGGCCCCGTCAGCGCTGCGGGGTTCGGCACCAGGCGACCCGGAGGGTTCACGGCGTCGGAAATCCGCGTTCTCGAGCGAATTCTTCCCGCACTTCGAAACACCTGCGAACTGCGCGTGATGCGGCAGGCCGAACTCTCGCTGCTCGACGTCTACATCGGGCCGATGACCACCCAGCGCATTCTCGCGGGAAGGATCAGGCAGGGCGAGATCGAGACCATGGAGGCCGCGCTCCTGCTATGCGATCTCCGTGGCTTCACCGAGCTTTCAAACAGGCTGCCCGAGGAAAAAGTCCTCGAACTGCTGAACGCCTACTTCGACATCGTCGTTCCGGCGATCACCGGCCAGGGCGGAGAGGTTTTGAAGTTCATGGGTGACGCCGTGCTCGCATTCTTTCCGAGCTCGGACGCCGAAATGGCAAGCGAGCAGGCGCTCGCGGCCACGGACACGATCCTCGACACCCTGTCGCGCTTCGAACTCGAGGGCGTCCGCGTCGAGGCCGCCGTGGCTCTTCACTACGGGAGGGTCAGTTACGGCAATGTCGGTTCCGGAAGCCGCCTCGACTTCACCGTGATCGGCTCCGACGTCAACCTTCTCAGCCGCATCCAGACGGCCTGCGGCACGCTCGGGAAATCCGTGCTGATGTCGGACGCATTCCGACGCCGAGCAGGGGCCGAGAATGTCGTCTCCGCGAAATTCCACCACCTGAAAGGGTTCGAAGACGCAATCGAACTCTTCACGGTCCCGACGCCGCAAAGGCAAGCTGGCTGAGCGATCGGACAACAAAATAAATGGCGCACCCGACAGGATTCGACCAGGAGGTAAAAGTTAAAAAAAACAATGCCTTGTACGAGCTACTGTCATGGAGGTTGTCACGAAAAATGTCACAGGTCTTCGTGACGCAATTCCTGGGCGGCGGTCGTTCTCGCAATCAACCTCGCGGTTGCAAATGATGTTATTGTTAGAGCAGATCCCTCAGACCGCTCCAGCGAGACCTCATATCCAACGAGGTGTGGACCAACTTCTGAAAAGCGGCTACGGAACTTGACACAGGGGTTCAAAAGGGCAGCGGCTTTCGAATCTCCCAAAGCACCTTGCGCTCTTGCGGATTAAGAGTACTTTTACTTGTAGGTCTATTAGAAAACCACAAGGGATATTCTTTCCGTGGCCGACCGTTACATTTTAATGGAAAGACCGACCAACACTAGGTCATTTGAAGCAGTCAATCTTCTCGCAACGCTCCCCGTCGTGAACGGTGGAGGCGGAGCTTTCCACGATATTGGGGGCCTCGGGGTGAACGTGCACATTATCGATAATGTGTCACCCTCAGGTCCCCGCCTAGCCACCATTGCCGATAGTGATGTGGCAGCGCTAAACAGTTCGCGGTCTCCTATCGTCGCAGTGAAGGAGGCATTTCTCCCACGTCTCGAACGACTAAACTCTCAGCCTGCATTGCTGGAGGGAGATGCCCTTCCAATGGATCGGCGCGAGGTGGTATTTACCGTCAGGGATAGTACGTCAGACCGACCGCTTAAAGGTGTAACGGTCGTGGCATACTGGGATGTTAGCCAAAAAGCCGGGGCAAAAGGAGTTACCAGTGCTGACGGCACTGTTCGCCTTTTTGTCAAACAGCTGAGAATAGAGCAGCTCCTCTTATTGCCTGAGGGAACTTATTGGAGCCGTTCTCTGACCAACGTCAGCTTTTCTGAGGCCTTCACTATACAACTTGATCCCATAACGTTGCCGTACAGTGATGCGCTTCATTTTTACTACGGAAACTCAAGTTTCAACGAGAAACTTGGTGTGCGCGTGGGGGTTCTAGATACTGGTTGCGGTCCACACACGTCGCTAAACCTAATAAGTGGACGCAACACCGTTACGGGTGAAGATCCAGGTGCGTTCGACGACTGGCATTTTCATGGAACTCACGTTGCAGGCATTGTAGGTGCTCGTCGAACATCACCGGACTCAATTTCCGGAATGGCCCCGGCAGTACAGATTGTGCCATATCGCATCTTCGGCCTCGGCCAAGACAGTGCAAGTAATTACTCTATTTTGAAGGCATTAGTGTTTGCTGCAGAAACTAGATGTGATGTGGTAAATCTAAGTGTTGGCGGGGGGGCCGAAGACGATGTCGTGAAGGAAGCGATACGCGATGCCCGGGAAAACGGGATGCTTGTGGTTCTTGCGGCTGGAAACGACAGCAGGGCGCCTGTTCGGTACCCCGCTGCGTATCCAGATGCCGTGGCTGTTTCTGCGATGGGCCGCTTGGGGACATTCCCATCGAGTGCCTGCGAGTCGTTGCAAGTGTTGTTTCCCCCCAAAGCTACATTGCCACAGGAGTTTATTGCCGCAGCGTCGAATATTGGAACGCAGATAGCCTTTACGGCTCCGGGAGTTGGGATTGTATCGACACTCCCAGGTGACCGATTTGGCGCCGAGACCGGTACTTCAATGGCGGCACCCGTCGTTACCGGATGGGCGGCGTGTGCGCTTTCTCAAAACGAAGCCATATTTAGTTCACCTCGGGACCGCGCGCGATCCGACGCTATCCTAAAGCTCCTACAGTTAGGAGCAATCAAGCAAGGCTTCGGAGCCGAATACGAGGGTTTTGGGATGCCTGAACCGTACAGTGGAAACATAGCATGAGTAGATTTGTCTTGTTTCACCGAACCGGTCAGCCTGAAGAAGCCGAGCGGCTTCGCATCCAAGCGCTTCCGGGGGTTCAGTTGATCGATGGGGAAAGCAAAAGGGCGATGCTTGTGGAGATGCCAGACGAACAAGTTGAAGCGGTTACTAAGGAAGTGGGGTCGGATTGGCTTGTAGCACGTGAGGACGCCATTTCCTCGCCTAATGACCCAGTTGCATAGGTTTGGAAAATGAAGCAAGGCAAACCCAAAGGGGGCAAACGGTCTGAGGCGACTTCCAGACTAGGTCAGGCCACGCGGATCAAACGTACACAATACGCTCAATTCCACTTTATTTCCTCCGATTGGAGTGAGTTCGTTCCATCAGACGTACGGGTCAAATCTCTGGGGAACAAAGTTGTCGGGTTCTCCGGTTTAACAAACGTACTTATTAATTTTGATACTGAGAAGTTGATGGCGTTTGCGGAATTGAGTTCAATTGAATGGATCTCCGTCTACGGGCTGCTGCGTTCTGGAATAGGGGAAAAGACGATCTCCCAACTTGTGGAGAAAGGATTTGCCTATTTCGACGATGTTAGCGAATGGAGTGTCTTTCTTAGATCCAAGGAAGAGCTGATAACGAATACTGGATGGAAAAGCAGTTCCTACATGTGTCATGTCGCCAACATGTGGCAGGACATGAGCCAATCGCTTGGGGACTATGGTCGCCTAGATGCGTTTGACGAATTTTTACCGAACGAAAAAGACCCAAGGAGCATACTTCCCGCGCTGTGCCCCGCTCCCCCCGCACTTTACCGTCGAGAGGACGCTTTATCGCGCGTGCAGCTTAAATCCGAAACTACGCAGGGGCATTTAACGAACTTGCTGCGCAAACGGCGTAGTAGGCGGTGGTTCACGGACGAATCCCTAAAGCGAAAGCATCTTTCAGAACTCCTGGAGAATGCATTTGGCTGGCTCGCGACCAGAAAACCGATGCCTACGCTAACTGTTGTGAGAAAGTCTAGCCCTTCGGGCGGCTGCCTTCATCCAACTGAATGCTATGTTTTGGTCATGAACGTGGAAGGCATCTCGCCAGGATATTATCACTATAACGTTGCAGAGCACAGTTTGGATCTGCTTCGTGGTCTTACCTGTGAAGAGGCCGTGAAAGATGCCCAGGAAATCGCGTCTGGACAGTACTATTTTCGAAGCGCCGCTATCTGCCTCATATTAGCTACTCGGTTCGACAGGCTATTCTGGAAGTATTCGGATCATGCGAAAGCGTACGCGGCGTCATGGGCGGATATTGGCCATATCAGTCAAACGCTATATCTTTTGACAACTGATATGGGCATTGGGATGACCTTCACGGCTGCAATATCCGATGCCAACGCAAACGTGGCATTGGGCCTAGATGGCGTGTCTCAAGGCTCTATGGCTGCAATCGCGTGCGGGAACGTTCACCCAGAACTCCGTCGCAATTTGGAGATGACTTTTACACCGCGCGTGTAGTGTTTTTTCGTGCTGCATTGATTGGTTCAGAGAGTAACCCAAGATAAATAGGCGCGAGTAGACGACGAGATCCAAACAGAAGTTGCATTCAGAGCTAATATGTGCTTTTGTTAAATCTATAAGCCCCACGTTGCTGACGTCCAGGCTTAATATCACTTCAAGTGTTCACATACGTCGACCTTTCCCTCGCAAAAGTACTATGGAGGAAGCTATGTCCGTTGACGCGGAGATGTTAATTCAGGTTTTGGAAGAGGCTTCGAACGGAGACGTGGAAGCTGCGATCGCGAAGCACGGTGCGTCTTTAAGCGATACCGAGAAGGCTCAATTGCGGCGACTTACGCCTGCCCAAATCAAAACCACTCTTAAGAATCTTCAGGACGCAAATAAAGCTCTGAATAAAATGCTGATATTGGACGTAAACAACAATCTATAGCTTCAGAGGGAGCAATTTGAAGGTGGGGGGCGAGGATGATCGCTGTTATTGTAAATCCGCCGTTCGTTGACCCAACCTGCCCACCTCACTTTGCAGCGTATCTAATTGGTTGCGCCAGGAATAACGGCATCAGTGATGTCGTATTCGCAGACCTTAACGTCGAAGTGTATAATCATTTTTTTGAGCAGGAATTTTATGCTGGCGTCAAGTCAGAATGCGCTGACGTGTTGGATCGCGTGGGGCAGATGCGGGCGCCCCATAAACTTGATCAAGCAAGATACAGGGCGGCACTGTCAGCGGAGGGAATCTCGTGGGAGGCTTTGCACCTTGCGGAGCTCATAATGAAGTCCCCGTCGGAATTCTACGATATTCAACGGTATAAAGCTGCCGCTTCACTTATACTGAGATATATGAGATGTATTGGAGCCGGTAATCTTCCATCCCTCATTGGGTTTGGGACTTTACACGCTGCGCCGTATACCACTTATAATTTTTTTGAAGATCTACAGAGTGACGTATTGCTTCATGCTGTCATGTCATCGATCGGTGGCGTTGTTGAAAAATTTATTCAATCACATTTGGACAACCCCCCGAAAGTATTTGGTATCTCATGCAATTACCAATCTCAACTTTTGGCTACGATAGGGATTGCTAAGCAGCTGGAAATTCGGTTTCCGGGTGCAAGGATAATTCTTGGTGGCACGGAAATTACTGAGCTATACAAAAGTGCCGATTCACTAAACCTGCTATGGCGCCTATTTCCGCGTGGCGTCATCTTAGTGGTAGGCGAAGGCGAAACAGCCTTCGTGAAAATCTTGTCAGCAGTGAGGGATGGTCGGTCCGACTTCAAGTCCCTCCACCCAAATATTGCAAGCGAAAGCGACGGAAACCGTGTGACCGATGCGTCTATCGAGGATATAAACGCAATTGGAGACCCGGCGTATGACATCTATTCACTTGATAGATATTGGTCTCCGGAACCAGTGCTGTTGTACTCCCCGACGAGAGGTTGTTACTGGAATAAATGCACATTTTGCGATTACGGCCTGAACTTCAATTCACCTACATCGCCTTCTCGGCAACGTCGCCAAGAGTTAATCGCATCCGACCTCGATTATCTTAGTGGGCTCACACGTCACGTCTATTTGGCCGTTGACGCTATTGCACCGTCTATATTGCGCAAGATTGCGCAGCAAATTGCAGATGCAAATATAGAACTAAACTGGAGCGCCGAGGTTCGGCTGGAGCGCAGAACTACTTCCATCGTCGACGCGCTTTTACTAAAAAGTGGCGGGTGTGTGGCTCTTTCGTTTGGGCTTGAGTCGGCCGTTCAAAGGGTTTTAGATCTCATCGACAAGGGGGTTCGAATCGACGCCGTGCGACCGCTGTTGGAATCCCTAACCGCTGTTGGGATCCATTGTCAATTGATGGGATTTGTTGGGTTCCCGACTGAGACAATAGACGAAGCCCGAGAAACGTTTCGTTTTTTGGTCGCGACACAACAATCTTGGACTTTTGCAGGCATTGGGGATTTCGTACTTACGCCTGGTGCGATTGTCGCGCGCGAGCCGTCCAGGTTTGGAATCGCGGCCTTACGGCCCGCACCGGGGGCATTTTCCCGAAGCTTCGAATGGGTGGACGAAGAGGCCAAGCCCCAGTCTGGGAATCGCAACGGCTTCGTTAGACAAGAGTTTTCCGGCGTTGGTGGTAGTATCTTTCCGCGCCCGTTCCTCGGGGGGATAGACACCGCACACTCCTTGCTCTACTTCGCGCAAGCCACGCCAAGTGATTTGCGTTCTAAGCTGAAGGCGGCATATCGTCCACTCGTTGAGCGACAATTTCGTACCGTAGCGTTCCCCGCGGTAATGGAATTTGCAACCGCTGACGAACTTGCCCAGCAGCGGTCTCATGCAATCCCGTGCGCCTTTGATTCGACGTTCGCTGAATTCGTCGCTCCTCAGCGGATGGTTGATAGAAAGCCCACCTCTGTATCGGTTGCACCAAGTGGAAATATCTATTTACGCGTTGATTGTGGGGGCAATGACGAGGCCATTGGTTGGATCGAGGAACTCTTTGTTTGATGTCTTCGGTAAAAGATTAGGCAACGGTTTGTCGTAAAACGATCAAGTTTACTAATGCAAACGGGCGACTGCGGAACTTATGTATGGTTTAGCATGCGCCTAGCCAAGTATTATTGGATTTCCGATTTTATGGAGGAGTAGGATGGTACACCTATCGAGCAGGATGATTCAGATCGCGTTACTGACTCTCGTGATAATTCTTGCACCGCATTTGTTGGTGGCGAGACCAGATAAAGACAAGACAAATGAGTACGTTAAGCCGACGATAACTGAAGTGAAACGTCAGATCATTCATGGAAAGCTTGTTTGAACCATATCGGGATGTGTTATGGACATACCATCTGCATTGGACGAGCGGGCGGCTTGGAGAGAATTCAACGGTCCGAAATTCTCCTTAAGGCTGTTTTTCGCTTGTGCAATTTCCGTTCTCGCGTGCAGCGTGGTTAAAGTTGCCGTTGCTGGGCCGAGTGAACATTCAGAGTTGAACGAGCGCGCGAGGGCTTATGCTGAGGTCCTTCAGGGCGATCCGATCCGAGTAATTTGCGATGCCGTGAAGGCGGAGTTTGCAGTCGACGGTGAATGTAGCGGTTCGATGTCAAATGGGAAGAAGAGTATACGGGCTAAACTCCTGGTAGATAACGAAGCCCAGAAGAGTTTTCAGATTGTTATTTCAGGGCTAAGCACTGCACTTGCGGTGGGGAGGAAGGGAAGCACTGAGCAACATAAGGTATTCGTTCTCTGCGGTTTCGACGGATCGCTTCGGCCAATTATTTTGGTGTACGACTTCGAGAGCCTTATAAAGTCGACACCATATTTGGACGGGTCAGACGATGACAAATACATATTGATGGACCGCGATCTGTCGGGTCAGGTCGAGACTTTCCAGGAAGGAATCAAGGCATCGATATGGTCCCGGTTTCATACTTTAGTAAACGAGAAAGTGGGCGCGCGATGACCGATCGTTACAGGGCGGACTACTTCCGGTATTTTGCCGGCGCACTTCTGTTGGGAACACATACGGTAGTCATAACAATACTATTTCTCTCCGATCGATCTCCTAAGATTGAGGACCGTATTGGAATAGTACTCATAGCGATCCCGGTGACCCTAGCGTACGTAGTCGCCTTTTTGAGGTTCTCGACGCAGCATGCATCCGCTGACTTAAATAACGAAGCGGAAACCTACAATGTCCTTGCTGTTGCGACAATGTCGTCGGTTATCATGGTCTTCTGCATTGCTTTGTTGTTAGTATCCATCGGTTACACCTTTTTCTCGTTTTCAGAGCCGCAACAGTTCAAACTCATATTGGGAGTAGTTGAGACCGCTTTCGGAGGCTTGGTTGGAACGATATTTGAGATGTTATTTGGCGTAAGAATCGAAACGGGAAGCGCTACCGGAGGGGCGTCCATAAAAAATTCATCTGCTCCTGACGTCCACTGAAACAGTTGGGAGCTGATGCACCCTCGCGAGCCTTTCCCCAGGGAGCCGTTTCGTTTTGTGAGGAAGGATGGTGACATGCTATGTGGGGAAACGACAGCAGTCTTTGCTCATCTTCTTCGATGATTTGGTGTCCACCTATTTTGGTGGACACTTCATGCCTGAGAGCACTGCGCGTGCGCAGAAATTCGCGCTCTGGATAGGGTAGGTGATGCCTTCGAGTCAACGCCGCTTTCCTGGCGCCAAAGCTATTTTGTGAACAGCGAGAAGCCGCAAGACATACAAGTGTGCCATTCAATGTAGATTTGCCATCTGTCCGCCGGCGCCGATTGCCCCGAAACCATTGAGCACGGAAATTGCTTTATCGACAAATGGTGTGACATCAAGGGGATCAAGAACCTCGAATTTGTCCAATTCTCCCTGCTCGTTGATAGTTAGTTGATACAAGCACGCAGCGCTGGTGCCCTTGGAATCCTTAGCTCTTAGAAAATCAAATCGGGCCGCAGGTATATCGCCCACAAGTGCATGCAGCACTCCGCTGTTGTACCAGTGCAGCTGAATTGCATCTTCATCAGCGTACTGTAGGGCTGCTTGCAACCACAGCCGTGCCTCCTTGTAGTTGCCATCGCCTATGTAAAGGTACCCAACATTGTTTGCGTTTTGATGCAACCGGCTCTGTTGGAGACTGAAGGCTGCCTCCGCGAATTCTTTGGCCCTAGTGCCATCTTTGTGGGTGACATAATAGTGTGTGACCATGTCCATGAATTCATTCGCGACTCGCGTTGACAAATGCTCATCGCCTAAAAGCTGAATTGTGTCTGCGGCGGCCTTTGCGGTCGGTACGACTATATCCCAAGATTGGATATTGATTTCGAAGCCAACTTCAAGCCCTCGGGCCGTCAGATCGTCAAATCTGCGTCTTATTTTCTTCAGGCCAGCAAGATGCTCTGGTTCGCGCCAGATGTACCAGGCTTGCCCCTGGGCCATGTCTGATTTGAACTGTAGTTCAATCAGGCGAACAGCCTTCCCCGGTCCTTGGTACAAGATACTCGTAAGCATGTTTTCCAAGAGTGGTGTTGTTTCATAGTCAGTGGGAACAGGTTTGCCGGCCAACAGATCAATGGTAGGCGCGATGTCTTGCGCACCACTTTCGGTTGTGATTCCTCCAATGGGAATCATTGCCTCAATGTCTGGAGCTACCAAGGCGAACAAGGTGAATATGTAGTTTTCGACCGGTAGCTCGGCCAAAGTGACTCGCGTATTTTTGCTTCGTGCAATGTACTTGAGATAAACTCTGTCGAATTGGTCGCCGCAGAACCTCGTCGAGTGACCATCGATAACAATAAGTCCGAGGGTCTCCAGTTCTTCACTTATTTGAACAAACTGCTCTTGCTTCCAACGCGTTTCGCCATGCAGTAAATATTCTAGTCGCCAACTGTCGGAGACCGAGAGTTCTTCCGTGCCGCCGCACAAGGCCTCAAGCGCCTGCAAAAAGTTTGCTCTAAGCTTCCTGGCGGATTTGATTACAGAACGATCATTGACATTTTGACCCCGCGCAAGCTCAGCCTGAATACCCTCTATGGTAGTCAAGTTGAGGCTAAATCGCTTTGCCTTACCCTCCTGGCAACGTCGAAACAGTTCATGACAGATGAGTTGTATTTCATAGGGCTTTCTGGCTGAGAGAGCCTCGACCTCTTTTATAAAGGAGGAAGACGCAAGCGTTCTAATGTCTCGTGGCGTGAGAGCAAATCTTTCAAGGGGTCGTTGAACGCATTGGCGAACGTCGTCATCGCCTTTAAACGGGCCAATATCAATCCTCTTGAATTGTCTCATGATCGGAGAGAAGACGTCGTCCATAATTGGAAAGAAGTCCTCGGTTGCTGCGAACATAAGCATATACCCAGGTAGATTCATAAATATGTTTCTGAGTTTCTCGAGTATTATTCGATTGTTTTTTAAGACATTGCACTCATCAATCAGTAATATTATTGGTTTTTTTACCTCTGCAGAAATGGTAATAAGGTCATCCGTAACAATTTCATCCGGTACGTTGAGAAGTTTATTGCCCGCTCTTAATGCTTGGGCAATCAGGATCGCGCTCACAAAAGGAATTTGCTCAACGTCTTTAACTTCACCTGACGCGGTCAGCTCGAGGTAGTGGAAAAATGCAGCGCCTTTCCGACCTCCGAACGCTCCAGCAGCAAACGCCGCCATAATTATAGCGCTCAATACTTTTCTAAAAAAATCGAGATCTGTAAGGACGTCACCTTCGTTGAGATTGATCCGCACCGGGCAAAAATCTCGGCGCTTTGCCTCTAATTCGGCCATGTTTAGAAAGCTGGTTTTTCCAGATGCGCGGGCGCCCACCAGAGCTAAATGGATTGGTCGGTTCGTGTTCTTTGCGTGATTTAAATAATAGATAACGTCCGAGGTTTCAGAGGATCGCCCATAAAATGACCTCTCCTCTGAAACCGGGTTGGCGAAATCATAGGGATTTGGCAGGTCTCTAAGTTTCTCAAGCATCGAACCGTTCCGCAGTGGTTAGCATTTGCCTAAGGTCGTCGACGGCATGTATTCCGAATTGCACGGCTTCTCGCTCCTCTATCCATTGGCGCTTTTTGAGGGCTTGGCCCAAGCCCGAGGGAAGTCCTTGGTAACCTTCTAACAGCATAGAAAAAGCTCTGATTCTCTCTGTCGACCGCCCTAGATAGGCGTCTTCGAACCACCATTGGTCGAGAGCATCGAAAATTTCGGATTGATAGTCCGTGTATGTCTTACCCAACCTCATTGCGACAAGCGCGCCTTCGATTGCGTCAACGAGACGAGCGAGGTAAGCGGTGATAGGTACGTGGGCTGCGGCAGATTGCATCAACCGCTTAAGGTCTGTCGGCGGGATGCACCCGACTATTCTATCACGAGCAGTCCTGAGGTAAGCTAGATCGCGGTCTGTGAGATATCTTAGGTGGGCAATCTTGTTTCGAATTGCCTCCAGTTCGCCCAGGTGGACTCGTACGCCATCTTTGTTGCGAAAGGTTTCCGCGAACAAAGTCCAGTTCCCGCCCATTTCAATAAGAATACGCAGGTGCGGAAAATCCGAATAATAGAGGGGAGAATGCGGGACAAGTTTCGCCCAAGGAATAGATCGCTCGTATTCCAACCCGTCAGATATGCGCTTTCTAATGTCGGGTGGCAGTGCTTGCTTTAACCACTTCTTGCCGAACTGCTGCTCCAGGTTTCTTGTGATGAGCTCCCTTAGCACTACCTCTATCTCAAAGAACAGCTCGTACCCCTCAACGCTTCGCGATTTAAAATCGGAGTAACTACGCTCGCCCATGAATTCACCCGTTAGACTCAGCTCTATTGGACGTATCATAAGTTGAATGTGCGTGATAGTAACTCTTCAGTCGGCGAGGCGTAGACAGAATGCGGTCGCAATGGTTCAAGGCGTGATGCGGGAACAACGCATGCTCATTCTCGATGAGGAAAAGGTATGCTGTACCCTGTACATGAAGGAACGCGATGCCTAATTGACCTGGCCGACGATTTCCTACTGTACTTATTCCGATGAGCGGTGACGCTGGTTGGAGTTGTTGGGATCATTGATTTCCGTCGGAAATGATAAAGCGGTGCGCCGATATCCCGAATTTTAGCGAAACCTTAAATCCAACAGCAAACCCCGAATGCTACAACCTTGAGAGGTCATTGAGGGTGCAACATGAAATTTCCAGCGGTTGTAGCATTCGGTTCGGTAGCAGCATTCTTGGGGGCCGATGGCTACACCGTGTTGCCAGATTCTATGAGTGCACCGATTGCAAATTTATTTTCTGTTTCGCCACGCCCGATGATCATTGAAAACGGCGTAATCGTCCAAAGGGGCTCGACTTGCAGTATCAAGGGCAATGTCAGCATCATCAGTCGCGAGCGCATCTATCAGGTTCCCGGCCAGCACTACGACGTCACAAAGATTTCGCCGGAGTATGGCGAGCGCTGGTTTTGCTCGGAAGCCGAAGCGCGTGCTGCTGGATGGCGTAGAGCTGGTTACTAAAGGTGTTGTCGAAAGGTCCAGGGGAAGCCCGGATCGCGACCGCCTATGAAAAATTAGAACGTATTGCTGAAACGCAAAAAAACCGGACGAACCGCGGCTGTGATTTGAGTGCTGGTCAGCATAAAAGATTGGGTCCCCACGATGGTCGAGCGCCAGTCGTGATACCGGGCGAGGCTTCTAGGCCGGCAACAGCCGCTTTCTCGAAGCAAGATTATATCGACGTCGGCCGTCGCGGCCCACAAGTCGCCGCAACCCTTTAGCCGGCGCACCGCCCTCACAGCGGCAATAGGGTTCTTTCACCTTCCCGGTTCAACCAGGTGTAGGATATCCATCCCACGCGCGTGTGTGATGCCACTTTGAAAAGGTATGCTTAAAACGAAGTCTTGATAGGATGCCGGACGAGTACTTCGATAAGCCGCATTGACTATATAAAACGAAGCGATATCTATCGAAGTAGAAAAAACGAAGTGAGGGTCGTGTTCATATGTTCATTCGGGCTTATTTGCGCGCGTCGACCAAAGAACAGGACGCTACCCGAGCGGGATCACAACTCCAAAATTTCGCTGAGGAACGCGGGTTTAAAATTGCCGCGAGATACATAGAGAACGAGAGCGGGACTTCGCTGAAGCGTCCTGAGCTGTTTCGGCTCCTGGCGGATTGCCAGGCAGGTGACGTGCTTCTTGTGGAGCAGGTAGATCGCCTGAGCCGATTGAACGGCGATGACTGGGCCAATCTCAAGGCTGCGATTGCTGCGAAGCGCGTTCGGGTGGTTTCTCTCGATCTTCCGACATCCTATCAACTAATTCACGCCGGTGATGAATTCTCGTCGCGAATGCTCGATGCCATCAATGGAATGATGCTCGATATGTTGGCCGCAATTGCGCGCAAGGATTACGAGGATCGCAGACGCCGCCAAAACCAAGGTATCGAGAAGGCCAAAGCCCGCGGTGCGTTTAAAGGAAGACCAGAGGATACGAAGCGAAATGCAGCTCTAATAGGTATGCTCAAGGGCGGACAGACCTGGTCGCAAATCGTGAATGCGACGGGGGTTTCGACCTCGACGTTGTCTAGGCTTGCTAAGCGAATAAGGGAGGAGCACCTGCCTGGACTGAGATCGAGCTCCTGAAAGCAGGGGGCGGCTAATCTCCAAGCGTTATCGCCGATTTGCCGAGAAGCGCCCTTATGACATTGACCGACCTAAGCGAGTTTCCAAGATGTGCGATACTGTGGCAGTTTGGGCAAAGCGGCACGAGGTCAGTTTTTGGATTCACAATGGTCCTGCCTGTCGCTGAAAGGGGCTTGCGATGGTGGATGTGGACAAAGCCATTCGCAACTTCACCGTAAACAGATTTGAGGTCCATTTCGCAGGCCAGGCATTGCGTGCCGTGAATTCGGACGGCCTCGTTGCGCAGTTTGGGATCACGTTCAAATCGAGTACCGTAGACAACTTTCTTGCCGCCTTCTTCACCAACCGTTGTCAAACCATCATCAGATCCAATGTCCTCGACGGCATCGATAACATCCATGCCTGCAATCCCCGCTACGGCCCGGAAGACATCGTAACTCGACTGGCGAACACCATCACGCCAAAAATTGTCCTTACGCGCGTCTGGGATTGTCTCCAGTGTCTCTCCGGCAAGTCGATGTGGAACGGCCTGTGAAAAAGGTGTGTACTTTTCAATAGTAACAAACAGATCACCCTTCTCGCTCTTGGGATCAGGAGAGTGAGAGCCAGCGATTGAAAAGGCAAAATAATGAGGATCCGGTGACATGCGCCTAGAGGCAAACTCTTTGTCGCGCAATCTCCCTTTGTAATGTAGCAGAAGCGTGCCAGGCGTCAGCAATCGCGAATATCGGCGAGGGAAATGGTACCGAGAACCGGTATCGTCCTCCCACTGAGTTAGATCGTTTTCGACAATAACCGTATACTGCTGCGTCAACTGCGTACCCCGCCCGTTTATAGAAGGGGCCAGCTTGGATCAGACTTGTATACTTGCGCAAGCATAAATTGGGATATTAATACCGCCCCGGTTATGATCCAGGTAGGCGATCTTGGGGAATTCCCATCGCGCGCTGTTCTCTGCCCGCGATGGCTTCGATTTATCTGTCTATGCGACGGCGCCGCCACGTAGCTTTGAAAGCCTATTGGATGCGTTGAGACGGCGAACCTCGTGTGCAAATTCCTTGGACACAACTCGGCGCCCGACTGGCCAAAGTGAAAGGCCAGCGAGCTTGAATGATTGAATTCCAAAGGGGATCGTAATGATAAAGAAGCAGTTGATCACCCCGGCAACGAGATAAGCCAGAAAGAGAATCCAGCCGAATGAGCAAAGCCAGGCGACATTGGCGACGAACCCAATAGTACCAGTCGCTGCGGTTAGCGCGGTCACGCCTTTCGCATCGATTTCACGAATATGAACAACGTCTTTCCCAAACGGAAACGCCGAAAGCTTAGCCATTTCGACAGCTGCTCTTGAGATAGGCAAACCAATAATTGAAACTGCAAAGAGCGCTGCACCTATAAGCCAGATTCCGGCCAGCCAAATGCCCCCAAAGACAAACCAGATTATATTTCCAACTAGTCTCATGTTATCCCTCTCTTCAAACCCTCGCGGTGCAGCGCTTATAGACCACATCACAGTATTCGTCCATCAAAAAACGTAGTAAACTACGGAATTTAGCCGTAGCGTATATGGGTTCTTTTTTGACTGTCGCGAAGCGATGTTCGGCGATGGCGTCAAGCAGGGACATAGGGAAGTCGATAAGAGAATTGCGGAAGGCGAGACGCCTGACGCAACGAAGCCTTGGTGAGTTAGTCGACAGGTCAGAAGACGCGATCTCGCAAATAGAACGCGGGGTTAATATACCAACGATAGAAACGTTGGCATCGATTAGCTCCGCGCTGGGTGTCTCACTTGACCAACTAATGCACGCTGATGATGGAATGATTTCTGATGAGCGCGCCCGGTTGCTCTCACGCGCAAATTCGATACTGGCGACCCTGCCTGACAATCACCTTGCGATCGCCCTGGAGCAAATTTCTCTTCTCGCGAAACTGAACAAGAACTAAGAGCTAAGCCACCCTGAGGCCAGCCCAATAGGCCTTTGCGTCATCCACGTGTGGCGATCGCAACAGGTCGGTCAGTGGCAATCGCCATGAAGGCAAATCTTTGATTCCGAGTAGCACGAGTTCATTTGCGATCTCACGTAGAAGATGCTCGGGAACCTCCTTATTGCGTGCCAACTTCATGGGCCCAATTTTAAAGCCGGTTGGTGCGTCGTTGAATAGTTCGATTACGACTTCAGGGGTGCCTGTCCAAACGCAATAATACCGTTCGCCGTTCGCCACGTCGAAAATCATATCGTCAAGACAGTTCCCTAGTCTTTTGCCAGCCAGTCTCATTTCCTCGTCCGTTTTGAGGAAGGTGATCTTATCGCTGTCCTCTGCCGGCGGACCGGGGAGCGGAAGTCTTCCAAATAAACTCGGATCAATATCAAAGGGAGCTGAGAAGAAAACCTCCTCGGGCTGATAAATCTTTTCGATAGCCACACTATAGAGTTGCGACACCGATCGACGTAGCTCCTAAGCTTGGCACTTGAAGCACCAAGGGCCTTCATCAAATCAATGTGGGAATTGAGAATACGCGCCGAATGTGTGTCGGGGATAAAAGAGAGTACCGATGCTCCTAGTACTGCCGGATCGATAACACGCACGGCATTCAGGGACCCGCTTGTGAAAATTACTGTGCCTTTAAGGGCTTGGATTTGCCGCTCTGGGGGATTGGTCAGTAGATACGCTACCAAGTCGTCGTAGAAGGCCTTCTCGCGTACGAAGTGTGTCTCCTTATTCAGAAGTTCAAAGGCGAGGGGAGGGAGCCCAAGTTTCCTAACTACGTCACGGCCTTTTCCGAAGTGCACCAAACTGGCAAATTCTTCAATTTGCAGTCCAGAGTTCGAATAATAGCGGCCAGTTTCGTCAAAAGACACGGCCAACGCGAGAGCCGTTATTTGCTTCCTTCGTCCGATCAACGAGATCCATTCCGAAAGAAAGCCATGTGAAATTCTTTCTAACTCTGCTGCTGACCTTGCCCCGTTGAAATAATCCATTTTGAAGTAAGCTCTGGCCCATTGAGAGGACCAGAGAATGAAGCGCAACCGTTTCACAGACGAACAGATCATCGGCATTCTGAGGGANTGACCTTGCCCCGTTGAAATAATCCATTTTGAAGTAAGCTCTGGCCCATTGAGAGGACCAGAGAATGAAGCGCAACCGTTTCACAGACGAACAGATCATCGGCATTCTGAGGGAGCACGAGGCGGGCACGCCTGTCGCGGAGCTTTGTCGCAAGCACGGCGTGAGCGATGCCAGTATCTATAAATGGAAAGCCAAGTTTGGCGGCATGGACGTGTCCGAGGCCAAGCGGTTGAAGACGCTGGAAGACGAAAACACGAAGCTGAAACGGCTCCTGGCAGATGCGATGCTCGACAATGCCGCTTTGAAAGACCTTTTGGGAAAGAAGTGGTGACGCCCGCAGCAAGGCGGAAAGCTGTCACTCATCTGATGGATCACCACCAGATGAGCGAACGGCGGGCGTGTAAAGCCATGGACTTTTGCCGGATGACGATCCGTTACGAAACCAGGCGCAGCGATGACCATGACCTTCGCGAGCGGATGAAGGCGCTGGCGCATGAACGTCGCCGCTTTGGATATCGACGCCTTCATGTGCTGCTTCGAAACCAGGCGCAGCGATGACCATGACCTTCGCGAGCGGATGAAGGCGCTGGCGCATGAACGTCGCCGCTTTGGATATCGACGCCTTCATGTGCTGCTCAGGCGTGAGGGGCACCTTGTGAACCACAAGCGGCTCTTCCGGCTCTATCGGGAAGAGAAGCTGACGGTGCGCAAGCGCGGCGGACGGAAACGAGCGATAGGCACACGAGCACCGATGCTGATCCCGCTTACCGCCAATGATCGCTGGTCGCTGGACTTCAGAGAAGCTGACGGTGCGCAAGCGCGGCGGACGGAAACGAGCGATAGGCACACGAGCACCGATGCTGATCCCGCTTACCGCCAATGATCGCTGGTCGCTGGACTTCGTATCGGATCAACTCACCGATGGTCGCAGGTTCCGGGTGCTTACGGTCGTGGACGATTGCACCAGGGAGTGCCTGGCTCTCGTCGCCGATACGTCCCTTTCCGGCCTGCGGGTTGCCCGTGAGCTGGACCGGATCATTGAGGGACGAGGTAAGCCGAAGATGATCGTCAGCGACAATGGCAGTCGCCGATACGTCCCTTTCCGGCCTGCGGGTTGCCCGTGAGCTGGACCGGATCATTGAGGGACGAGGTAAGCCGAAGATGATCGTCAGCGACAATGGCAGTGAGTTCACCAGCAACGCGATCCTGCAATGGGCCGASCGGACGACAGTCGAATGGCACTACATYGCACCCGGCAAGCCGATCCAGAACGCCTTCATCGAAAGCTTCAATGGGCGGCTGCGAGATGAGTTCCTGAATGAAACGCTCTTCTCGTCACTGACCCACGCTCGATCAGCACTTTTAAACTGGCGCAGCGATTACAACGATCATCGACCACACTCTGGACTTGGCTGGATGACGCCTGCCGAGTTCGCTCAGACAATCAACCCGCGACGTGATGCGGTGCTGCGCAGCCGGAATGGCTCCGCACCGCAACCCGCCGCTACCGCCCCGAATACAGCAACCCAAAACCGCTGGAGCGAACTCAAAACTGGATAAAACTTGGGGGCAACGTCAGGACGACCGAGTGCAAAAGCAACCGGCGCCGCGGGTGTTCTCAAATGATCTAACCGCCGATAAAACANAATGGCTCCGCACCGCAACCCGCCGCTACCGCCCCGAATACAGCAACCCAAAACCGCTGGAGCGAACTCAAAACTGGATAAAACTTGGGGGCAACGTCACTGACTCCGAAGTGATAGTGGTATTCCACACGAACGCGGGTCACCTCACGCTGCATGACGAAGCGTATAACGCCTCACGGAAGATCGCTGCGGGAAATCCCAACAAGGATCTGATTGCCTCCCTCATGCAGCTTGGTGTCAAGATTGAGTTGTGCGGGGCCACTGCGGAGGCAAATTGCTGGGGCAATGCCGACCTCCTTCCGAACGTGAAGATCAATACGGATGCGATGGCGCGAACGATTCAGCTTGTTCAACAGGGGTTCGTAAAAATCACAGAGGCGTAGTTGCGTCGGCCCCGACCGCAAGAGGTCCGAAGGATGAGAGAACCCGCTCGATTACGGATCGATCGTCGTTTTCCATCGGCTGGTCATTCCCCATCCCATGCCAGGCTTCTGGGAAACGATGAGGGCCGCCATCAAGCGTGAGTTCTCGCGGCGGAGCGCAATGATGATGCTGAAGGCATTTCCGCTGGAGTGGGAGAACAGGTTCCAGGATTCTGGCGCTCCAGGAAAGGATGCTTTCGAGCGCCGCCTGAAGGCTATGACGAAGCACTATCAACGGAACCTCGGAGTTTCACGAACGCCGGTCTCCCCGAATCTTGGGGGAGTTGTTCTGGCTGCCTATCAGGTTCGATGAAGGTCCTCAGGAACATCCCGAAATGCGCTCTGCATATCTGGTCTGAGGGCCTTACATCCAGATCGTGTTAGCTAGACACTTCAAGCTCTAAACAAATTCCGATACTGCGAGGGCTGAGACCGCAGATATTGAGGTGGCGCCCACACCTGGCCTCCGAGCGCGGCGGCCGCATGCCACGGCCAACGCGGGTCATAGAGAACCGCCCGTGCTATCGCGACGAGATCTGCGTCACCTGTGGCCACAATTGCCTCGGCTTGGGCGGGCTCCGTGATCAAGCCCACAGCCACTACTGGAATGCTAACTTCGCTCTTGATGGCCCGCGCGAGCGGCACCTGGTAGTTCGGACCGACTGGGATTGATTGCTTCGCATCCAAGCCACCGCTCGACACATGGATTGCGTCACATCCACTCGCCTCAAGCTCCTTCGCGAAGGTGATAACTTCTATCAGTTCAAGGCCGCCCTTGACCCAATCGGTTGCTGATACTCTCATCGTCACCGGCTTGCCCTCCGGGAACGCACTCCGAACGGCATCAAAGACCTCCAGAGGAAATCGCATTCGATTTTCGAGCGACCCGCCATAGTCGTCGGTCCGCAGATTAGAAAGCGGCGAAAGAAATTGATGCAGGAGATAGCCATGTGCACCATGCAGCTGGACGGCATCAATGCCGATATTGGCAGCGCGTCTTGCCGATGCGACGAAGGCGTCACGAACGCGCTTTAGTCCGTCACGATC
Source organism: Rhizobium sp. Root1203 (assembly GCF_001424945.1). GTDB lineage: Bacteria > Pseudomonadota > Alphaproteobacteria > Rhizobiales > Rhizobiaceae > Rhizobium. Next base: position 37,520 of record NZ_LMCW01000028.1, on the reverse strand, counting down.
CAGAGCTGACGGCGGGACGTACTCGGGAACAAACGGCACTGACGACGGCGCCTCCGTTTGCCAACCATTCTCGTAATCAGGGGCAATTTGCTTTCCCCCAAGCCACGGTTTGTCAGTAGACGCCTTTCGGCCAGCGTGAGCGAGCTGGATCGCGATAGGCATATCCGAGTAACGGCGAATACCCTCCAGCGTCCGCGCCATGGCAGCCTCCGTGGCCTCATCATACAGCCCAACATCGCCATAGGTGATCCGGCCCTCGGGCGAGATGGCCGTCGCTTCGATGGTGAGAAGCCCAGCACCCGACAGAGCAAGCTGACCAAGATGGATAAGGTGCCAGTCGGTCATGCAGCCATCTTGCGCCGAATATTGGCACATCGGGGCAATGACGATCCGGTTGGCAAGCTCAAGTCCGGCGACGCGAAACGGAGAAAAGAGTACGGGGCTGGACATTGGACTCCTTGCAGGTTTGGCGTTTCAGGCGAGCACTCTCGACAGTGGGAATGTCGTAAGCCATCATAGTCATAATTACACCCTCAGGGTCACCCCCTATTGCGCATAAAGTACCGACTTTCGGCCGCATCTGTTCTTCAAATGATTTGTCGCCGCTTCGACTGCCGTCTTGATCATGGCCGCGACAGTCAGTCCGCTAAAACACAATAAAAACTATTGCTTATATTAATGAATTCATTCTCATACGTCCCATAAGGCATCACAACACGTCTCAAAAATAAGTATCTGATAATAAAACGCTTTTTTGGGCGCGTACGTCAGACGTTCACCCAGTCTTCCGCTTCCCATGATCTTTGGCGTAAATCTCTCCATTCCGCACAACGTCCAGCAGCCTGTCGGCGTCGGCGCCCGACAGGCTGGGTTCCGGAACCAACGGCAACGCTATCTCCCACATTGGAGGTTGGTAGGACGCGAATGCCCGGATTTCGTCTAGCCCACCGCCTCCAGTACCGCACGTAGCTCTTCCAGTCCGTGCGGTTTCGGCAACAACGCCGTTCTTGAGACGTCCTCTAGTTCGGGCCCACGATCCATACCTGTTGCGAAGACGATACCAATTCGTGGCCAGCGCCGGCGAACCTCGCGGCAGAACGCTTCACCGGACATGCCGGGCAGACCAAGATCTGTAACGAGGATGTCGACAGTGCCCTGTCCCAGCATCATCAAAGCATCCTCGGCAGAGGCCGCCTCGGTCACCTGACAATCGAGTTCGGCCAGCATGTCGGCGGTCGCCATCCGAATGAGATCGTTATCCTCGACCAGAAGGATCCTGCGCTTCGTAACCTGATCATCTACCGCAGACGCAGCAGCTCCCAAATCGGGAGCCGACGGCTCTGTGGCTTTGCCTTCCTCTCGGCTATTGAGGACATGCCGTATCTTTCTAGCGAGCTGCTCCCGGCTATAGGGCTTTGAGAGAAGTTGAACGCCCCGATCGAGGCGACCGCCATGGACGATGGAATTTTCGGTATAGCCGGAGGTGAATAGCACGCCAATGTCCGGTAGGCGCTCCTTTGCCTTCCTCGCAAGTTCCGAACTCTTCAATTGACCCGGCATCACAACGTCGGTGAACAGCATATCTATGTTCAGGCCGCTTTCGATAATCGACAATGCGGCGGTTGCGTCCGGCGCCTTCAAAACACGATATCCCAGTTCCTGAAGGAGCTCGACGACGGTAGCTCGCACGGCGTCGTCGTCTTCGGCAACGAGGATCGTCTCGCGCCCTCCCTCGACGGGCGCATCGTGCCGTTCGACCTCCACGTCCTCCTGTTGCAACGACCGCGGTAGATACATCTTCACCGTCGTGCCGTGGCCCAGTTCGCTATAAATTTTGACGTGCCCACCCGATTGCTTGAGGAAGCCATATACCATCGAAAGCCCCAGGCCCGTTCCCTTGCCCTCGGGCTTCGTCGAGAAGAACGGCTCGAAGACCTTCGCCATTAGCTCTTGCGACATGCCGCTGCCGGTATCGGTGACCGACAGGACCACGTACTGTCCCGTCTGGACGTCGTCGTGAAGGCTGGCGTAAGTGTCGTCGATATAGGCGTTGCCAACTTCGATCGTCAGCTTTCCGAAGCCCTCCATCGCATCGCGGGCATTGATAGCGAGATTAAGGAGCGCGTTTTCGACTTGCATCGGATCGACAAGCGAGTTCCATAGGCCCCCCGACGCTATCGTCTCGATTTCGACGCCCTCGCCGATCGTGCGCCTGAGCATCTCGTCCATGCCACGGATAAGGCGGCCGATGTTGACAACCTTGGGATCGAGCGCCTGTCGTCGGCCGAAAGCCAGGAGTTGCGACGCTAGCTTCGAACCACGGTTGACGCCAGCGAGGGCGTTTGCGATGCGACCTTCGGCCTTTTCGTTTCCGACGACGTCTTTCGACAGGAGCTGCAGGTTGCCTGCCACGACCTGCAGAAGGTTGTTGAAGTCGTGCGCAACGCCTCCGGTCAGATTGCCGATCGCTTCCATTTTCTGGGCCTGCTGCAATGCAAGCTCGGTCTGGCGAAGTGCTGCGGCAGCTTCCCGTTCTTCGGTGACATCCCGCCCTACCGCTTGAATGAGGTTTTCGCCGGGAACGGCCGTCCAGGAGATCGTTCGGTAGGACCCACCCTTGGTTTTAAAACGGTTCTCGAACGAGAAAGTGGTGATGCCCTCGGCGAGCTTACCCAACTCGTCCAGGGTAGCTTGGCGGTCGTCGGGATGGACTAGATCCATGAAGGATCGGCCGATCTGGTCTTCCTCCGTCCATCCGAGGATCGTTGTCCAGGCAGGATTGAGTGCTGTGATGGTAGCGTCGAACGAGGTTACAAGCATGACATCAGTGGAAAGTCGCCACATTCGGTCTCGATCAGCGGTGCGCTCGGCAACGCGTTGCTCAAGCGTTCGATTGAGGGCTTGAAGTTTCTCCCGTGCGGCACGGAGTTCCTCGACCTCTGTATTGGTGCCGATCCAGCGAAGGATAACACCATCGTCGTCCTTGATCGGAATGGCACGTACGATATGCCAGCGAAAGGCCCCGGACGCATGACGCAGTCTGAACTCTGTCTGATACGTTACTCCGGTACTAATCGCCTGCTTCCACGCCTCCGCTGTGGCCACGACGTCGTCGGGATGGACGATCGATACCCACGACGCGCCGTCGAGTTCCCCCGGCTTATGACCAGCATACTCGTATACGCGGTCATTGAACCAATCGAGCAGCCCATCGGGCGAAGCCGTCCACACGTGGTTGGGAATGGCTTGGGCAAGCGCCCGGAAGCGGGACTCGCTCTCGCGCAACTCGCGTTGCGCCTTGCGCCGCTCTGTCACGTCCTGGACGACACCGACGAACCGGAGCGGTTTGCCGTCGGCAGCGAACTCAAATTCTCCGCGTCGGGCTACGACGCGCTTCTGGCCGGTGTCGGAACGACGAATGCGGTATTCGACCGTCAGCGGCGAAGTCCCCGTTCTCCTAGTATCCGGGTTCGAAGCGATCTCCTGATCCTCGTCGAAGACGAGCCCCTGGATCTTGGAAATGGGGATGGCATCCGACAGCTCGAGGCCATAGATGCTGCAGAACTCAGGTGTCGGGCTCAATATGTTCGTCTGAAGGTCGAGCGAAAACACCCCCACCCCGCCAGCCTCCTGCGCACGGCGAAGTCTTGCCTCGGCGTCGGCAAGAGCCTGAACGGCCTTGTACTGATCGGTCTGGTCGCGGAGAACCTTTATCAAACCAATCGGCTTCCCCTCGCCGTCGCGCAACTGGCTGATCTCGCCACTGGCCCAGAAGGTCTCGCCCGACTTGCGCTGATGCCATCGATCATGATGGGCGCTGCCGGCCTTCAAGGCCGCATCCATAGCTTCGCGCGGCTTGCCGGCCGCTCTGTCTTGTGGCGTGAACAGCATCTCCCAATGCAGTCCCGACACTTCGTCCTGTGTCCAGCCGAATATTCGGTGCGCACCCTCGTTCCAGCGCAGGACCCTGCCCTCCAGGTCGAGAGCGATGATTGCATAATCCACCGCGCCGTCGATGATCTGTCGGCTCTGTTCTTCGCTTGCGGCAAGCGCTCGCTCGGCCTTTACCTTGGATGTCGTCTCGATCACGATCGCGATGACACCGCACGGCTTACCGTCTTCGTCGATGATCGGCGAGTAGTCTAGATTCATCCAGACGGGCTCGGGCGTTCCCGTGCGATTTAACGAGAGTTCCTGATCCGCGTATCGCAGCGTTCGGCCGGCCAACCCAACACGCATGACATTGTCATTGAAATCGGCGATTTCAGCCCAGCCTTCGCGAACTTTCGACCCCAACAGAGCGGGGTGACGTTCCCCAGCGAAGGCGGAATAGGCATCGTTGTAGATCATCACGCCGTCCTCACCCCAAAGCGTGACGATCGGAACGGGAGACTGCAGGATCAATGCCACGGTGGTGCGGAGGCTTTGGGGCCATGTGCCCGGGCAACCAAGCGATGTGCCGGACCAATCTCGAGCGGCGATAAGCCGCGCGAGTTCGCCGTCATGTGCAAGGAATTTAAAAGCGTCGTTTTCTAGGCTCATGAAGGCGTTATTAGACGAGATTCCAGATCAACGGAAGAGTGCCTACCGAGAGGCAGTGCCGAGGCCGAGGCGATCCCCGGCCCTTGTCAAGGTGAGAAGGTTTGTTCGACCGATCGGGCTGTTTGCGGCGTTTGAATCCGCCGGTGCTCGGCCTAGTCGATAAGGAATTAGGCGATAGCCCGTGCCAGGCAGCATCGGACAACCGATTTTCCGGCCCGCGTGGACGTAGGATGATCATTACGCGTTCGAGATGCGCGCCAACGGGCGGCGATAGATTACGGTTCTTGCGACACCGCCCATCGATGTTCAGAAGGTGCAAGACCATGCGCTCGCCGATCACGGCACTTTCCACCTTGCTGAGCTCGAAAGTCAATGCGGCTGCGATGTGCCGTTGCTCGGGCGGGGTCTGGCTAACATAGAACTGGCGCGTCTGGCTGTAGTGGTCGGCGAAGCTCTCCGGGCGGAGGCGAACCTTCTGCCCTTGTTCTTCGGCGCGGAAGTGGCGATAGCCTTGCACCGGAGACTCCCGCGGTCCTTCGCCATGCGAGTTTGGCTGATGCAACCTGCCATACGATGTCCAAGTACGACTCATGCGATCCAATCGGCTGCATCTATCGTCGAGGCAACCCATGGCAGAAAGCAATCGTTTCAAAAACTAGCGGTTGACCTCGAAAGCTCGGTCGGGTACATAACCACCATCGATCTTTTGCTTGCCGAACTTTGTCTACCGCGCGATTGGCACCACGCTCTATTCGAACTTCCTTTCAAAAATAGTCGTTATCACCCACCGTGAAGCCTCGCTTTCACGGTCCTCACTCTATGCTTTGAAAGGGTTCATCATGACCACAGGCACAGTAAAATGGTTCAATTCCACCAAGGGCTTCGGCTTCATTCAGCCTGACAATGGCGGCTCTGACGCCTTCGTTCACATCTCTGCCGTCGAACGCGCCGGAATGCGCGAACTGGTCGAAGGCCAGAAGATCGGTTTTGAGCTTGAGCGCGACAACAAGTCGGGCAAAATGTCGGCCTGCAACCTGCAGTCCGCTTGATTGGTGCTTTGCTTCCGCCTTGACCACGGATGTACTGGCACTGCCGGAAGCGTACTGAACGTCAAGGCCAGGCTCTCGCCTGGCCTTTTTGTTTTGGCTCGTGAACGAGCCTTTTAGGAAATCCATGACACAGACATACAGCAGGCCCCGCCAGCGGGCGGAGATTGCCTTCGGCGAAGTGCAAAAGCAGTTTTTCGCAAAAGACAGAGCAGTTGAAGAACTCGATTCCATCGTCCTTGCCAGGGAAGCGAAGACGCTACGGCTTCGCGAGGCGCGCCTTGCCAAGGAAGCTCAGGATCGAGCTTCGGCAACGGGCGCGCTCGTTGCGAAACACGCCTAGGCGAGCTGACCCCTTGCGAACGATCATCAGGATAAAAGTTTGAGGAACACACGCAGATACGATCTATCCGACCTACGCACCGCAGCAACGGATGCCAAATTAACTCTCCTGAACACCTACCAAGCGTCAAATGCTGCCGCCGAGCCTACGCGGTTGGCAAGGCAAGCCGCGCGGGTCGCCATGGAGGCACGGAAGTGAGGCGCCTTGAGCGCGAGCGGTTCCAGCTTGAGGAGGGGCAACGACTTGTACCAGAGGCCGCTAAACAGCAAGTTGCTGCGAACGCAGGTGTTCAGGGCGAAGAGGATACCCGCCTGGCAAAAGAGAACGCACTTATCGCCCGGATGGTTGACGATGAGGCGACACGAAAGGCCGAACGCGACAGGCTCTACGCCGATCGCAAGGCGAGACAGGCTTAACCGTCCATACACGCTTTTATACCCATGGCCCATGGATCCCGAGGCACCGCAGGAATGCCACTACATGTGAAGACTTGGTGGCGCGAGTAATCTCTTCCGCTTTGTCGGGCTGTCAGTTCCCCCATCGAAGGACTTCTTATGAAACAGGATAACGAGCTCCAAGCTATCAATACCGCGTGGCAGATCGCCATCCAGGAAATTTTGCGCATGGTCATCAGGGACATATACAAGACCGGCGGTGAGATTGCGTTCAACACACATATCAAGCGCATCGAAGAAGCAGCCGTCGACAGCATCTATACCGATCTTCGTCTGCGTGGCACAGACGAATGGACGGAAGTAGTTGTCAAGGAAAGGGCGAGCAACTTCGTCACGACGCTTTTGACTTCTTTTACCTATGATCGTGCCTAAGCTCCTGTGTCGGATTCGACGAAGGCACCAGCCGTTCGTTAGACGGCAAGCGTGGCGATTTCGCACTATGACCGCCCGCGTTACGCTCGTCAGCTTGTCTCAGAAGAGACGGGAGTTGGACCAGGGCTCCACAGTTCGGCTTGACGCCACGCCGAGGATCTGATCGCGCCCGTCTTTGTCGGGCACTATCTTCACTCCAAGTTGCCGAACAGCAAGAAACGACGACACTCGGAGAACTTGCCCGCAAGGTGCGTAGCGCTCTCGATGCTAAGTTTGGACAGATGTATTGTCCCCCTTCAGGCCTTCAGGCCGCCATCCTCTTCAGAGTTTCGGTAATTTTACGGGTATCATAGGGTTCGGAACGAACACGCCGCGGTCGGGTATCTCAGCGCTTGCCCGCCGCTTCATCGTGGGTGCTACGGGCTCCGGCTGCAAGCATGTGCTCGGCCGCGGCCGCCCCAAGCAGGATGCGAAACTTTGGATGCCGGTGGAACAAACGCTCAGCCGCAGGGTTTGCAACTATATCTTCCCTCTACGATCAACGCACGTCGACTTCGGTGTGATCCGCGATCCGAAAGAGAATTCCTCATGAACCGTTACCTTACGCAGTCCCTGTCGATTGCGGTTACATCGCTCGCACTCTTATCGGGCGGTATCGCTCTTGCCGACGAGGCCCCCTTCCTGAAGTCGCTTTCCGGTAACTGGAGCGGAAAGGGAACCGTGAAGGTTCGCGTCAATGCGCCGACCATCAATGTCAACTGTCGCTTCACGTCCGACACGACTGCTGTTTCGCTTTCTCTTGGCGGCAAATGCACGAGCCTTGCCATCTTCTCTCGCGCAATCTTTGCGGACCTGAAGGTGAGCGGTGGCAGATACACCGGTTCGTATGTTGGCGCGGGGACTGGCACCGCAGGACTTGGCGGACAGCGCGCCGGCGACACCATAAATCTCGGCATCACGTGGGCGAAAGAAGTGAACGGCGACAGGAAAGCACAGATGACGATTGAAAAAATTGGAGCCTCCGGCATGCGTCTCACGACGGTAGATATGGATCAGAAGACAGGCAAGCCCGTCATCACAAGCCGTATCGATCTACGCCGGATCTGAGGCATCAGTAGTCGCACAAGATGAGCCGGCCGGCGCATCACGCGATGACTCCTATCAAACACGGAGACAACGATGGCCGCGATGGAACAAGTTCAAGTTGACGATATCGAAAAACAGATGGCAAAGCTGCGCGTTGCCCTCCCGGTCTGGGGAGAGGAGGCGAACGATCTTGTTGAACTCGCCCACAACGCAGAGCGGGCGGCCATGCAGATGGATGAACGTACGCTTCAACGGATGCGACGACTGCTTCAGACCGCGGCAGGATGGCATGACACTCTCCTCTACTGGGAGCAACAGCAGGCCGCGCCCGCTCTCAGTGCCGACATCCGCGTGCTCCGAGGATCGCTCGACGCGATGCGTACCGAGGTGAACGCGGCGGCATCCCTCTTTCCCGGACAAGAGACTTGATGCCATAAGATGGCTTCACCACACGCAACAAATGGACGACGCTAGCATCAATCCAATGCCGATCAGCTTCGCGTGCATGACTCACGGCTCTCTGGCGTCGCAAGCCAAAGGAAAAGGTTCTGATGTACTCGGGTCAGGGATCCCAATTCACCAGCATGGACTTGGCATCGTTCTGAGACACCTCAAATCTGGTTCATTTTCGATGAGCCGGCCACGACAATGCTCTGGCTGAGAGCTTCTTCAACCTGTTGAAGCGACAGTGGACACGCCGAAGTTCTACCGCTCGAGAGACGATGCTAGGCAGGATGTGTTCCCGGGATTTCCTGGCGCCGCCTATCTGGCGCTCTGTGGGCGTCCCCCGATCGCTGGAAGATCACCACCGCCGGGGTCCGGACAATTCATTTTTCGACAATACTGGGCGCAAGACCCCATGGATGAGAATCATCCGGATGGCGACAGCTACGCGACGCTTCAGTTGCTAGGTGCGCTGCACCTCAACAGCGCGCACGCCTACGACGCCGCGGCCCTCGCCGGGCTTGGCTTGATTCAAGCCCCCACTGTTGGGGATTCGCCGATATTTTGAGAGTGGCGCGCTTGTGGATATCATGCCTGATTTTCGTCGCCGGGCGATCCCAGTACCCACCGTCGTAATACATCGGAACAATCTGCCGCGCCGAGTCCCGCGCATTCATGAAATGGATCGAAGATGTGCTGACGCCGATCGGGAACAGCGAGGTGAGTCATTTCGTGCGGCCCCCATCATCCTCTCGCTCCTCCGCAATTTACATTGCGATGCCGGCATTGCTGTGCTTCGACGCGCCGATTCCGCAATGCTCCTGCGCCGCTTGTATACCAAGAGTACGTCGAGCGTTCAGCGCATTCCGGTCAAGCCGAAACGTCCATTCGGAGAAATAGGTCAAACAACATTGCCCCAGGTACGATGAGGGGGGTCTCCGCTGATGGCGACTAAATTTCTTTTCGGAGAGCTCCTCGAAACTGGCCGAGTTGCAACGATGTCGCATCTTAGAATTAGCCGAAAATATCGCCGAATTTGACTTGTCTTGGCTGTCAAGCCGATCTAGGGTTGAATATCACCAACACGGTTTCAGGGAGTTTTCGATGGCTGATTTTTCCAACTCCCCAGTGGCTTCCGCTAATATCGCCGGAAGCCGGTAGCGTTTTCCCAACGCGACAGAGCCTGATGGACCGGTGCTAACCCTTCCGTCGAACGTTCCTCACCAAACCATTTCGCGCGGTTTTGCGCGGACACCCTTTTCCTGATGACGGAGCCGGCGAACGCCGGATACATCAATGGCTCTTGGTTTAAAATCCCGCCGCGGCGGTGCTTTTCGCAGCGTTTTCCGTTTTTGCTGGGCTCATTGGAAGCAACAGCCGGGCCGCGCCGCCTTCATGTTGTTCACAGCGATGCTGTCTACATTTGCGGATGTGCTGACGCCCTTGTATTCGGGCAGGCTGGTCGATGCCGTGGTGTCCGGGCAGGCCAGCGACGCCGTAACGTGGAACAATGCCTTCAACGCCTTCTGCTGGCTGATGGCATTGTCAGTAGGCGCCGTCATACTGCGGCATGCCACGTTCACCGCCATTATCGGATTCACGCTGAAGTCGATGTCGGCGATCGCGGCGAATTCCTTCTTCCATATTCAGCGATTTTCGAGCGATTGGCACGCCAACAGTTTTGGTGGCTCCACCGTTCGCAAGGTGACGCGCGGAATGTGGGCGCTCGACCTGCTCAATGACACCGTCTTCGTCGCGCTGTTTCCGTCGCTGGTGATGCTCATCGGCTCGACCATTCTGATGACGTGGTACTGGCCGATGATGGGATTGCTGGTTGGCGCCGGGTCCGTATTCTTTATCGCGTTCACGGCGACGATGGCTCTGCGCTATGTCGCGCCGATGGCCAGCATTGCCAATAGCTGGGATACGCGCCTTGGCGGCGCGCTAGCCGATGCGGTGACCTGCAACGCTGTGGTCAAGGCCTTCGGCGCTGAAGACCGGGAGGACAAGCGTCTCTCCTCGGTCACGCGCAAGTGGCAGGATCGCACAAGGCGCACCTGGACGCGGGGCACCCTGAACGGCACATCGCAGAATACGCTGCTCACCCTGTTGCGCGGCTGCGTCCTTGGCTTTGCCCTTTGGCTATGGGCCAACGGCAAGGCCAATGCGGGCGACATCACCTTCGTCCTGACTTCCTTTTTCATCCTTCAGGGCTATTTGCGTGAAATCGGCATGCATATCCGCAACCTGCAGCGCTCGGTCAACGACATGGAGGAGCTTGTCACCATCCATGCGCAGCCTTTGGGCGTGGAGGACGTTCCGGGCGCGCCAGCTCTCCAAGTGAAGGCCGGCCTGATCACGTTCGATCATGTCACCTTCCATTATGGCAATCACCATTCCCCACTCTACAAGGATTTCTCGGTCACCATTAAACCGGGTGAGCGAGTTGGTCTCGTCGGCCATTCCGGCTCCGGAAAGACGACCTTCGTGAAGCTGATTCAGCGCCTGCATGACATCAACCAAGGCACGGTCTCGATCGACGGGCAGGATATTTCCAAGGTGGCGCAGACCTCTCTTCGCCGCCAGATCGCCATCGTGCAGCAGGAACCCATCCTGTTTCACCGCTCGCTGGCGGAAAATATCGCCTATGCCAGGCCTACGGCCACGCCAGTGCAGATCAGGACGGCTGCGCGGCTCGCCAGCGCCCATGATTTCATAGAGGCCCTTCCACAGGGCTATGCGACGCTTGTCGGTGAGCGCGGCATCAAGCTTTCCGGCGGCGAACGGCAACGAATCGCCATTGCCCGCGCTTTCCTGGCCGATGCGCCGATCCTGATCCTCGATGAGGCGACCTCGAGCCTCGATTCGGAATCAGAAATGCTCATTCAGCAGGCGATGGAGAAGCTTATGGAGGGACGCACGACACTCGTCGTTGCTCACCGACTGTCGACTGTGCGCGCTCTGGACCGTTTGCTGGTCTTTGAGCACGGACATATCGCCGAGGAAGGCACCCATACCAGCCTCATTCGGCGTAAAGGCGGGATCTATCGCGGGCTGTTCGAGCGCCAGGCGCTGGAGCTGACAAGGGGAATTGCGCGCGAAGGGCTGGTCAGCTGAGAGGAGTTTATGAAAGAGGCCCCCGGCCCCCGGGACAAATCACACGCCAGAAAGCCGGAGCGCGTGCGTGGCCGTGGGGATGGCGGCGAGCAGCCGTTCTCGCGGCACACCATCCCGGGCCTGCATCGGCTTGACCGTAAGCCAACGACGGTAAGCACCGCAAAGGCGCGCAAATTCCGCGCGCTATCCCCAGCTTCCGTTCTGGTCTTCAACGATGCCCTGCAGAACACCAGAGCTGTTCCTCCGCGACAACTTCGAAGTCTGGGCCGATGATGGCCCGCCACGTTCGGTTTCCCAACCGGAGCGACAAGCGACTATTGCCGTCATCCGCGCCGGTCCCTTTCTCCACAACGCTGACCAGCGCTCCCCTCTTCAAATGGTTCCGCATGGCCTCTGGTGTCAGCCCGAATTTAGACGCAACCTGTTCGGCCTCGACGACAAAATTGCCGTCCGCGTCCCTTATGAATTTCACGTTTTCGCCTCCGTGATCCGAGTAACAACATCGCGGACGATGCGTCCTGTAAGTTAATGTGGCAGGGCGGGCGCCTGTTTCCAAGCTTCTACATCGTATTCCGATATTTTAATACGAGCAAATGGCCCAAGCCCTCGTCGCTGGATACCGCTGCCGCGATTTCGCAGATAGGGCCAATAATTTGCTGAAGTCGGGCTCTCCTCCACCCGGGGTGGTGTCGCAAAACATAGCAAGTCTTATCGACAAGGACTGTCCGCTGTTCGCCTTCATTATCCAGCACTACCACGCCGCAATCTCCGGAATAGTTCAAATGCGGTGAGAAATCTGACAGAAATTTCCGCGCTGCTGCGCACGACGCGGGTCAGCGTCTGTTCTGGGGGAAGGTAGAGCCCCTGGCATGTCTCATCTCTTGGCGGTCTCCAGAGGGGCTTCGATCTCGGATCACGACGCCAAGGATGTTATAGAGCAGGTGCGAACGGCCGTAGACCGGCGGCCGCAGTTTGCTGAAAAAGCGCGGCTATCCAAGTCCCGAACTGCTGAACTCGACAAATTCTTGAACGGGAATCGGCGGGCTCAGACACTTCGCGTACACTACCATCGGAATGACGATAGCATTTCCAGGCCAACACGAGCAGCAAAAACCGTAAATGATGACGATGCGGGTGGTTTCAGCCCAAAGCGTTGATTTCCATCTATGAGTTGGTGGCAGTTGCTTATATGAGGAGGGTCAACACGGAACTTTCGTCAGGGTGACATTTCACACTCCGTCTTTCATTGCGGCATCCATGGTCTGAGCCCGTTACGCGACGCGGCTCGTTGCCAAGCCAAATCCAACTTATATACGGTCGCTGTTCGAAACAGCGGCACCAACATCCCGCTTGCGGGCGGACAGGGCTCAGGAGGACGATACCATTCTACACGAGCGGCCTATTTCAGAGCCAAGCAACTGCTAGGTTCGTCCACCTGGATCCGCCAGGACTGATCGGTCCTGGAAGATTGCGAAATTCAGTTCGGGTAACCGATCAGACGGTCTTTATAATAGCGCCCTCAATAACAACGCCGGCATTGACGTATTTCCACAGCGCGACGAGCAGCTTGCGAGCGAGCGCGACGATCGTCGTTTTCTTGAGGCGACCGCCGTTCTGCTTGACCCGATCTCTAAACCACAGGGTGAGCGCCGCGTGTGGTTGATGACGCACCCACAGCCAGGCCATCTGGATCATCGTCGTTCGCAGCCTTGGATTGCCGGATTTCGAGACCCCCTGGTCGTGATCGACCGAGCCACTCTGCCAGGGTGTCGGCGCAAGGCCGGCATAGGCGGCGACTTGTCTTCGGTTGTCAAACTGCCGCGACAGTCCCTCCGACCAGAGCACGGCGGCAAATTCCGGCCCGATGCCTTTCAAGGTGAGTAGCATTGCCGGCGCTGGCGAGACGACTGTTGCGGCAGCTAGCATGGCGTCGCGGGCGGCCTCGATAGCTTTGATCTGCTCGAGCAGCAGTTCCAGCCGATCGAGTTCGCGGCCGATCTGCGCCTTCAAATGTCCCGGCAGCGGACGGCCATCGCCGGTCTTACACTCCTCCAGTCGTATGCGGCGATCGCGGCGCAGCGGTTCGTAGTCGGATATGCCCTGGCTGAACAGCAAGCCCTTGATGCGGTTGACGTGCCGTATCCGCTCGTTCGTCAAGGCCTGGCGCTCACGCGAAAGGCGGCGACGGTCCTCTTCTTCGGGGGTCGGCACCCGGACCATCGCACACACCCGCGGCTCGCCCCGCTGATAGGCTAGCAACGCGCGAACCAGCGCTTCGCCGTCGATCCTGTCGGTCTTGGCCCGCCGCCGCCGGCGCGAGATTGCAATCGAGGCCGGATCGACGACGTGGCTTTCGATCCCCTCGGCCTCCAACACACGCGATGGATCCAGAAGCCGTCGAGCCCAGCCTCCTGGACGACAACGATCGGAAAACATCGACCGGTTCGCATCCGCGCTTTGTTCTTGAGTTCGGCAAAACGCCCCAGCATGCCGGCGACGTCGCCAGCCGCCACCGCATGCTTAGACATCTTCTCCCCACCACCCGGCGACAGCGAGGTAACTAGCCATTTCGATTGGCTGAGTTCTAACGAGACGAAGATTGCGCCAAGATCAGTCCGGATAGCGGTCGGCGCTTCGGATCGGTGAGCTGCAACGGGCATGCTTGCCTCCAAGGTAGGGGTGTTTCTGGTTGAGCAACCTTACTTTGCCACAGCGATGCTCGCTGGCCACCCTTCTCATAGGATCTACCTAATTGCGTGATTTTCCCACGCGGCACGCATGCCGACGTTGCAAGCAGCAATAACGCGTGGAGCGGATCACGCCGTCCCTGGGGCATCCAACGTCTGCCTCTATCACTTTTCAGCGGGCGTCACGCTTGGCCTGTGCCATAGCACCGGCCTTTCTCTGCCGTCCCTTTTCCATCGGACGGATAAGGTTTTCGCGTTTCGTGCGCTCTATCGGCCGCATTCCGTTCGATGCGTGTCGCGAATTGTAAGTCGTGTCGCCTTCTGTTTCCGATAGCTCCTTCAAGGCGAGTGCGGCGCGCATGTTGGCGATCAACCGTGCCTTTCCACGCATCTTACGACGCCTCGCATGTTCGCTGTTCAGGCGACGCATACTCATAGCCAATATCTCAAGTTTCCTATTGGTCCCTGTGTCCTTGCTAACAGGTTCCAACCCTTTTGGAGCGGCTTTTCCACGAATCTCTCGACGTTGCCGATGGGCTTCCGCCCTTGATCTGTCGCGACGTTCACGGACTTGCTTTAAAAGCGTGAGAAGATCGTCATCGGCCACATCCTGCACATCTGGATGATGAGATTGCCGGACTAGATGCCACTCGTCCTCCGTCAACAGTCGTTCTTCCTGTTTCCGCGAAATTGCCATCACAAAACTCCTCCGGTAGTATTTCCAGATTGGCATGTGCTGATGTGCGTAAACCGCGTCACGCGTTCACAACTTTGCCGCCAAAGATCTCGAGACGCAAGTGAGCTCGGCAATTTCCCCCTAGTGCATCTCAACATCGCACGCGCTGTTCAAATGCCGAAATGGTCACACATCATCTCAACAAAATTCGGTTCGCGTAGCCATGGGCCCGTCCGAACACTTCATCTCGAGCTTGCCTCTTGTGGGACCGCCCAATTACGCATGCTTTGGGCCGCCAACCGACAACGTCGTGGCGGGATTGCGCCGCCAATACCGGACGTTCGAACTCTTTTCGTTGCCGCTGTAGTGGAGTATTTTTACTCTCAGACTGCCTAAACCTAGCGGTTGGAGGGTGCAGTGTTAGCGGACCACAGTCGCAAGTTTCTGTTCTTTCTTGCAGTTGCAATTTGTCAGATGCCTTTTGCGCCACAGCTAGGTGCGGTAGACGAGACCGTTAAAATCGACAGCGGAATGCTGAAGGGTGAGAGGTCAGGCACAGTCGTTACCTTCAGAGGCATACCGTATGCCGCACCACCTGTTGGCGATCTGAGATGGCGCAATCCCGGACCAGTGAAGAAATGGAGCGGTGTCAAGGATACGCGCAATTTCGGTCCATCATGCATGCAGACCGACGACTTGCTGAAGTCAGAGGATTGTTTGACTCTCAACGTCTGGACACCCGCCAAGCGTTTCAAGAGACCCCTACCGGTAATGGTCTGGATTTACGGCGGTGCTCTTGCCCATGGAAACACCGCTCAATACCCTGGTGGTCAGCTAGCCGCCCAGAGTGTTGTGTTCGTCAGCATGAACTACCGCATGGGACGGCTCGGTTACTTTGCCCATCCGTCGCTAATAAAGGAATCCCCTGACGAACCCGTCGGCAACTATGGATACATGGACCAGCTTGCAGCCTTGATATGGGTCCAGCAAAACATCAAAGCCTTCGGCGGTGATCCGACCAAAGTGACTATATTCGGAGAGTCAGCAGGTGGCGGCTCGGTGATGGCACACATGATATCGCCGTTGTCACGCGGGCTTTTCGGAGGAGCTATTCTACAGTCGCCGAGTGTCCCTAGTGCGCGTGCGGAGAGCACGCCTTTGTCAACGTTGGAAGAAGCAAAGAAAACCGCGTTAGACTATGCGGCTTCCCTTGGAATCAATGGTAGCGACGCCGACTCTCTCAAGAGCCTGCGGGAGCTGCCTGCTGAAAAGCTAATCGAGGGTGCATCGGCAGCAGAGGTGGTGGCGGGAATGTCGACAGGCAAACCCGTCATCGGCGTTTCAGGCCCCATCCTTGACGGGCGGTTTTTGCTCGAATCGCCGGAAGCGGCTTTCGCGGCAGGCCGTCAAGCGCCAGTTCCGGTTATCGTCGGGGCAAACAACCGCGATCTCGGTATCGGTCAAGCTGCAACGAAAGACGATCTCTTCCAGCTCTTCGGGAATCATGCAGCCGAAGCCCGCACCCTCTACGATCCGACCGGCCTTGAGACTCTCGATGACCTGGCGCAGCAGGTTCTCGCCGACAAAACGGTTATTGAACCATCTCGCCACCTCGCTGACGAGATGGCCCGCGTTGGTCAACCTACATGGTGGTACCGTTTCTCGTATGTTGCCGAGGCTCTGCGCAACGATCCGAAATGGAAAGGCACTCTGCGCGGCCTCGAAATTCCGTATACGCTCGACATTCCAAGCGCATTGGTGAAGGACAAGGTTACGCCTGCCGACTGGGCTATGGCCGCATTGGCGAGTGCTTACTGGGTCCAATTTGCAACGAGCGGTGACCCCAATGGAGGCTCACGGCCAAAATGGTCTCCCCACGACCCAGCCGTCGACAAGGTCACCGACTTCGCCGATCACGGCCTAACTGAAGGACCCGATCCGCTGAAGCCCAGGCTCGACCTCTGGCAAAGGTATTGGCAAGAAAAGAAATGAGGTCTTGGTAGTCGACGACAACCTTGATTTAGCCTACACCCTCGGCTTGATGCTGGAGGAGATCGGCCACGATCACCTTGTCCACGACGGCCGAGAGGCATTGACGGAAGCCGAGGCATTCCGCCCCGACGTCGTTCTTCTCGACATCGGCCTTCCCGGCATGGACGGATACGAAGTGTGCCGGGCGTTCCGCGACGCTGGCTTGGTTGACCTTCCGATCATTGCAAAGGACCCTTCGGCGACGCGCCGACCATGAGGTTATCTGCTATCCCGCAGCAGCGGCCCTCTACGCGATCAGTTTCAATAGCTCCAACTTAGACGCCGGCTTCGAAATGAACGAGACCCCCATTTCAAGGTCGCTATGGGAGAGAGCTACTAGGCCGGACGTGACGATCAATTTTGTCGAGGGCCAGCGAACTCTCACGGTTTTCACCAAGCCAAGACCATCCATAGAACCTGGCATGTCGATATCCGTGAAGAGCGTGTCGATATCATTGCGCTTCAGGAGGATCATAGCCTCGTCGGCATTTGCCGCCTCCAGGACTCGATGACCTGCCTGCTCAAGAAAGTCGACCGTGTCGTATCGGAGCTGATGTTCGTCTTCGACGATCAGGACATTTGAAGGCGAATGAGTTACAATCGGCTCCTCTCGCTTGCGATTCATGATCTCTAGGCCATCGGGGGACGCCTTAGTATCTTCAAGAAGGTGCCGTTCCATCACGGCCTGCTGCCAGTGGGCGTGGTCCTCTCCGAAGGGGCGGCCCGCCAGTTCCCATAGTGCATAGGCTCGTGCTGCGATCCACGCATTGACGTTGTCCGTCATCGTCCTTGTCCTCTGTCGTATTGCCGTACGCGGATGGAGCTCTTCCTCCCCCGCGGTTCCTGAACGCCGGAGGCCGATTCCGGTTCCTAATGAAGGAGATGAATTCATCATTGGTGCGGGATCAGACCATAGGGCCTCCCTGTGCACAACAGAAGGTCGCGAATTGCACGAAGTGGGGCCACCAACCCTCGACCAGGAACCGAGAGGCGGTCCGCGCATTTCGCGCTCATGAACACGCGCTCTAAGTTCCTGCGGATTTCTGAAATCGCCGTCGCATCGCCGGTCATCGGCTGGCCCTGGCCGGCGTCTTCGGGGCTGTCGTTCTGTGGTGCTGGCTTGGAGCGCTGCTTCGCTTTCCCTCGAGTGGCTTCTGTTGTCGACATGTTGGGCACGATGTCCGTGCTCTTCATCCTCCTGTTGATGCAGCATTCGCAGAACCGGTACATGAACGCGCTACAGGTCAAGGTCGACGAACTGATCCGGTCGACCGACGGCGCCAGCAACGATCTGATCGCGGTAGAGCGCCGAGAGTCCGACGAACTTGAGGCGATGACGCAGGATCGGAGAGAAGACGCCTGACCCACCACGCGGGGCCTCCGCCTTGTCGTCGGCGACGTCATCGACGCATTCGGCTTTTTCGGCCAGCGTCCGGCTCATCTCTCGAAGCTGGGCTTCATCCAGCTTTTCGATGCCGACAAACTTGTTCTGCGCCTGCGACGAAAGGATCAGTTCGTCCAACTTGGCCTGCAGAGCCTTCCCGTCACGGTTTTGCGAATTCTGCAGCACGAATACCATAAGGAAAGTGATGATCGTGGTGCTCGTGTTGATGACGAGCTGCCAGTTCTCCGAGTAGTCGAAGATCGGGCCGGAGATTGCCCAGACGAAGACGAGAGCGACCGCCAGGACGAAAGTTGCGGGCTTCCCGGACAAGTCTGCGATGGTGGTAGCGAATTTAGAGAAGTATTTCGAGGAGTGTTGTCGCTCATGGCTGCCATACTTGCGCTAGTGGATCGCCGAGGACGTCGGCGCGTTGACCTTCGTTGACCAGATGCCGACGTATGTTCCGATAAGGGCAGTCGCAATGTCGTCGACGCTTCGGTAACCCTCGTTGTAGAGGCTGATCGCCGCCGTACATAGAACCTGCGAGGACTGGTCGTTTGGTGGGACTTCATAAAACCGGTACCAGTGCTGCACGGCTTCAGACATTGTTCGGAAATCAGGCTCTTTCTTCATCGGCTCCTCCATTCGAAAAAAGCTAGAAAGAATGGTTTCTTCGGCAACGGCTGGGCGGCCGCGTGACGCGCCCTCAGCATCCTCTCAAGAACTCCTCTGTCGTCAGCACCTGCACCTGCACGGAAAACCGTTCTCCGAGGAGCCGGAGGGTCGCGTCGTGGGTCTCGTCGGCGCCGCTGCAGACGGCGTCGCTGAGCAGCTTCACCGCGTAACCGAGGTCGATCGCTCCAAGTACCGCCGCAAGGACACAGACGTCCGTTTCGCCGCCCGTGATGGCCAGTGTGCTGATCCCCTCGGCTTGCAGGATCCGATGCAGCCGTCCGTCGACCCACGGCGAGTAGGTCATCTTGTCGAAGGTCCGGGCGGGCGGGACGAACCGTGCAAGGTCCGGCACTACTTCCACGAGCCGATGATCCATCTTCCCGAGCGTCAAGGACTCCCATTTTCGGTAGTAGTCCTTCCACATGCCCGTCGCCCCGGCAGGAGCGGTAGGTGGCACGAAACGCGTGAGGACCGTCTTTTCCGGGTAGCGGCCCGCTACCTCCAAGACAGCAGGGGTTACGCTGGCCATCCACGGCACATGCCACGGCGTGTCTTCCGCGAACATCGACTGCATGTCGATGCATAAATGAATCCAGCTTGCAGGCATGGGAAGTCAGGCCGTTGAACCAACCGAAGGGGGCGAGTTGCTGAAGGATGAGGCGACAGGGAGATCAGGCTTCGTCTCCACGGCGCCGCCCCCCTGCTCTTCACTTTCATCGCTGGAATGGCTCCAATCGTCCAGCGAAGGATCGCGATCCTCCGCGAAGGTTGTGATCTGGACCATAACGGCCTTGGCGCGACTGATCGCGGCGTCCCGCTCCACGTCGCCCCCCGCCATCCGGACGGAAACGAGCTCGCCGCCCTCGCCCTGGAATTCGACCGTGATCATGCCGTCCGTGTTGCCGACGAGTGTATCTGTGAGCTGCATCGAAGCCTCCTTTTGCATGCGCAGTAAAGCTCCAAATCGTCCTTAAGTTCCCTGCGAAAGCCGACTGGATCTTGAACCGTCGCCGGCACTGAGCATCGTTGAAGGCGGACCGACGCGTTTCGAGGAACGTAACTCGGGATACTCGTCACCGACGGAGTCGACGCTAAACTGCTAAAGGGCTTGACCGCCGAGATCACCAAAGAAAAGTCGGTCTTCCGACCCTCAAGCAAAGAACGGGAGCGGGCTATGGAATGGCAAGTCAGACGACAGTCGGTCCATTCGGACCATTCGGACGTGGTGGCGGGTTCAGCCTTCCCCTTGGACGTTGCGGCGGCGGACTCAGTATCGGCACTGTCATTTTCCTCGTCGTGATCTACCTGATCTTCAAGGCGATGGGCGTCGAACCCATGCAGATCATGGAGGGCGGGAACATGGACGACCCCGGTTACGAGCAGAGCCAGCGGCAGAACCCAGATGGAAGCCACACTTCCTCGACCGACCAGACGACGGCATTCGTGAAGACTGTCCTTGTCGAGAGGGAGGATACCTGGCAGCAGATCTTCCAGTCGCAGAGCCAATCCTACGAGGATCCGACGCTCGTTCTATTCCGTGGCCAGACGAGATCCGCGTGCGGCTCGGCCCCGTCGGCATCCGATCCGTTTTATTGCCCAGAGGATCACAAGGTCTATCTCGACACCGCGTTTTGCGATGACCTTAACAATCGCTTCGGAGCAAGCGGCGACTTCGCCGAGGGATACGTGGTCGCCCGCGAGGTCGGACAGAAACAACTCGGTATTCTTCCGAAATTCAACGAAGCACGACAGAGCATGAGCGAGGCGGCGCACGCCAACAAGATGTCGATCTGCGTCGAGCTGCAGGCGGACTGCTTTGCCGATATCTGGGGAAAGTACATCCAGCAGAAGGGTATTCTCGACGCCGGCGATCTGGGAGAAGCGTTGAACGCTGCGCAACAGATTGGCGACGATACGCTTCAAAATCGGACCCAAGGCTACGTTGTTCCCGACAGCTTCTATCATGGAACTTCCGCTCAGCGCGTGAAACGGTTCAAGCAAGGATGCGATAGCGGGCAGCTCTCGTCATGCGACACGTTTTCGGGAACCGTCTAATGGCAAACGGTACGAAGAGCCGGAAACTACCCTCGCGGCCCGCACTCCCTGAAGGCGTCGAGGATCACGGCGCCTTCCAACGGAGATTCTGGGCTGTGCAACGGGTAGCGTGGGCCGTCTTCGCGTTAATCCTCCTCGCCTGCCTGCTAGGCCTGCTCGGGCGCGGCGGAACGTTCGCGATGAGGACCTTCAAATCCTCAGGGGGAACCATTGAGATGCCGGCAATTTCACGCTGGAACGCCCCTGACGAGATTCGGGTGAGCCTTCCTGTCAGCGACGCGGACCAGACAGTTTTCGTTGATCCGCGTTTTCTTGAAGCCTTCTCGATCGATGGCGTAGACCCGCCTCAGAAGGCCACCGTTCGGAAGGATGGCCGCATTGGATACGTGTTCGGTTCGGACCCGTCCACTCCGGCGAAAATTGTATTCCACCTCCAAACTCAGCAGCCCGGTCTTCGTTACTTCCTCCTCGGCATCGAAGACGACATCGCCGAGCACTCGACATTCATCCTGCCCTAGGAGACATCATGGACACCGTCGTTCGCGGGCTCGCAATCTACTTCGTGCTTCTGATCATCATCCGGCTTTCGGGTCGACGGACCCTCGCGCAGATGACCCCTTTCGATCTGGTGATCGTGCTCGTTATTTCAGAGACGACGCAGCAGGCGATGCTCGGTGACGACTTTTCAATCACGAACGCCATTCTTCTCATCCTGACGCTGTTCACGACGGACATCGGGCTGTCACATCTTAAGCGATGGTGGCCGCGCGCTGGCCATGTGATGGACGGCGTGCCGACCATCCTGGTCGTCGATGGCGTCTACGACAGCGATGCCATGCGGGGATGCCGGTTGGATCGGGAGGACGTCATGGAGGCAGCCCGCACTCAGGAAGGCATAGAGTCGGTCAAACAAATCAAGTTCGCGATCCTCGAGGTCAGCGGTGCGCTCAGCATCATCAAGAAGACCTGAGCTACGAATCCCGATATCGTTTCTCCCCAAGTCGCCTCTCCTATCTGTTCAAGAAGCTCGCGATTGCTGTCGCAAGATCGACTGGATTCTCCTCTGCCACGTGATGTCCGCTCTCGATGCCATAGCCGCTGACGTCGGTCGCCCACCTTCGCCAGATATCAACAGGATCGCCATAAATCTTTTGGAGGTCGTCCTTTAGCGACCAGAGGCAGAGCAGCGGACAACGCACCTTCCTGCCCGCATCGCGATCCGCCTTGTCATGAAGGTGGTCGATGCGGATCCCCGCGCGGTAATCCTCGATCATGCCGTGAACGGTCGCAGGGCGATGAATGGCTTCAAGGATATCGGCATAGGCTTCGTCGCCCATCAGCCTGGGCGAGAGCGTGTCGTACCACCCTTCCGGGTCGGCCGAGATCACACGTTCGGGTTTGTCCGGCTGGGCGAAGAAGAACCAATGGTACCAGTCTCGTGCGAATTTCCAATCGGCCCGCTCCAGATGTTCTAGGACTGGCAGGCCATCGACGAGGATTAGTTTCTGCACCGACTGCGGATAGTTCATTGCCATACGGAAAGCGGTCAGGCTCCCGCGGTCGTGTCCGACGAGGAAGAACTCGTCATGACCCAATCGTTTCATCAGTTCCACCAGGGCCGCCGCCTTCGCCTGTTTCGACGAGTGGCGACTGTCGGGAGAGTCGTTCGGCACGTAGGATAGTCCGAATCCCGGGAGGTCCGGACAGACGACGGTGAACGAGGGGGCGAGTAGGTCGGCCACCTTGCCCCAGGTCATATGCGTGCGCGGGTGGCCGTGTAGCAGGAGAACAGGCGGACCTTTACCTCCGACCCGCAGCCGAATGCGACCCGCAATCGACATGTATGGTTCGGAGTTCGAAGCCCTGGAACGCCATCTCATTCTCCTTGTTGACCTCGTGGACGGCTCCAACTCGTCATCCACGTGTGGAGCGAGGGTTGAGCCGTTCGGACGAATGACGGCCTTCCACGAGCGATCAAGGTTGGCCGCTGCCACCAGCCGCGCTATAGACCTGAGCACGGCCTCGGGGTGTTAGTGTCTGTGCCATCGGACTTCTACGGTGAATGTTTGTCCGCAGTAGAAACTCACAATGATTCCAGTAGTTCCCGGGAGATGGTGTATGTCGATGATGGTGCGGTTGAAGCGGCTGGGCGTAAGCTGTTCATGGCTAACGAGAGAGCAGATCCTGGCCGCCTTCCACTAGCGCCGGGCGCAGTTCAACCAGCAGAGATAGCGGAATCAATTTCTGAGGGAGATTCCGTAAAGTATTGAAAAATGATTCGTTTTGAGTCGGAACGAATCATCCTGACACGTCTTTGAGTCGCGTATTAGTGATTCGGAGTATGCCTCATGGTCTCAGGACAGCGCGCGCAGTGGAAGGGCTTCATAAAATTCGGGGAGGTTTCCTTCGGGGTGGCGCTGTACACCGCTGCGTCCACCTCTGACAGGATCACCTTCAACACCATCAATAAGGCCACGGGCAACCGCGTAAACCGTGTCTTCATCGACAGCGAGACCGAAGAGCGCGTGGAGAAAGAGGCCCAGACCAAGGGCTTCGAGATCGAGAACGGCCAGTACATTATCATCGATCCGGAGGAGGTCTCCGCGGCGATCCCGGACAGCAACAAGACGCTAGAGATCGAGGCGTTCATTCCCTGCTCGGATGTGGATGATGTTTACTTCGACAAGCCATATTACCTCACACCGGACAAGATGGGCGGAGACGCGTTCGCGGCCCTCCGTGACGGCATGAAGGAATCGGAGGTTGCGGCCATCGCCCGCACTGTCCTCTTCAGGAGGATGCGCACGGTGCTGATCCGTCCGCACGGCAAGGGTCTGATCGCCACCACCCTGAACTACGACTACGAGGTCAGGTCGAGCGCGAAGGCGTTCGAGGAGATGCCCAAGCTCAAGATCGAAGGTGAGATGCTCGATCTCGCCAAGCACATCATATCGACGAAGAAGGGCGAGTTCGATCCAGCGACGTTCGATGACCGCTACGAGGCCGCGCTCGCCGATTTGGTGAAGGCCAAGATTGAGGGCAAGGCGCTTCCGAAGCCAAAGAAGGTCGAGGTGTCGAAGCCCAACGATCTGCTGGCGGCGCTCCGCGAGAGTGCTGGCATGTTGAAGGCCGCAGCCGACAAACCGAAGCGCACTGCCGCCAACGCCAATACTGGCACCGGGCGAGAGCGCGCCGTGCGCGGGGCCGGGAAGTCTCCTGCTTCAAAGGCTGCCTCGCAGCGCAAAGCTAGCTGAGGAGAATAGACCATGGCGCCGAAGTACTATTGGAAAGGCTACCTCAAGCTTTCTCTGGTCACCTGCCCTGTGGCGATGACCCCCGCGACATCCGAGAGCGAGAAGGTTCGCTTCCATACGCTCAACAAGGAGACGGGCAACCGCGTCGTCTCCCAGTACATCGACTCCGTCACGGGCAAGCCCGTCAGGGATGAGAACGAGGCGAAGGGATATGCCCGCGGCGAGAACGACTACGTGATCCTAACGGACGACGATCTGGATGCGGTAGCGCTCGATACGGTGAAGACGATCGACATTGACAAGTTCGTCCCAGCCGACAGCATCGAGTGGATCTACCTCGAGAAGCCGCACTACCTGATGCCTGACAACGCCGTAGGCAACGAGGCGTTCGCCGTCATCCGCGACGCAATGAAAGCCGACAGGGTATTTGGCGTATCGAAGCTGGTCATGGGTCGGCGGGAGCGTGCTGTCGTCCTGGAACCCCGCGGCGAAGGCATCGTACTCTGGACGCTGCGCTTTGGCGACGAGGTACGACCGGAGGAGAACTACTTCGAAGACATCGACGAGCAGGCGGATCCGGATCTCGTCCCCCTTGTGCAGCAGCTCATCAAGAAGAAGTCGGCACGGTGGTCGGCGACCATGGTCAGCGATCCGATCCAGGTGAGCCTGCTCAAGATCATCGCTGAGAAGAAGAAGGCGCTGAAGCCGAAGAAGGCGGCGAAGGGGAAGGCCGCCGAAGTCGCTCCGAGGTCCAATGTTGTCAACATCATGGACGCGCTCCGTAGGAGCGTCGAGGCAGATCTCAAAGGTAGGAAGGCCGGGTAGTCACATGCACTTGGTTGAAACGAAGATTGTTCACGAAACAACCGGCTGGCGGGTGGATTTCGTCGGCGACGATGGTGAAGCGGTGTCGATCAAGGTCGCTGACGATCACGCTGCAAGCGAAAATGAGGCCATTGAGTGTGCGAAGGAGGTCATGGTCCAGTTAACGGCATATGGCACGCGGGGAGGTGGCCGAAGCATCAATCCCTACGATGCGGCCAGTAACGGCAACTTCGACGACGGCGAGCTGCCGCTCGACAAGCGACACTGACCGGTGGTGGAGACGCACCCGTGTGCACACCTCCGCACTGAACGCCGATGGCCGAGGCTCCTATATTGGTGGTGTCGGGATCGGGCGAAAGCGACCCGTCCCACCCGTGGAACACGGATGCAGTCATGATTACCCTCGCCGCGACACGTGATGCCTCTTCGAGGACACTGGCCTAGCGGCGCCGACATGAGTCCTGCCGCTAGGCCAGTCGGATCAGGCCCTAGCACGGGGGCGTCGCGCAAACTGCGTAGACCGTACAATCGTGTGGGGATGCCGGCCTTCTTGATGATGTCTTCCTGAGCGACCTTGGCCGGGAAGTAGCCGTTGTCCGGCGATCTCTCGATGCCAAATATGGAGAGTGCGGCATGATGCCGGACTCCAGCGGCCTTCTCGGCCTTGAGCAGGTTGGCAGTCGCCGTCTGGAAGAACGACAGGACGGCGCTGGGTTCGAAAGACGGCGAGTTGCTGACGTCCAGGACAACGCTTGTCCCGGCCAGCCAATTCAAGTGATCCGAAGCGAATGAGGATATGCTGGTACCTGTCCAAGGAACCAAATAGCTCAAGGGCGGTTTCCACCACGGATCGCGTCGCGCGGTTTTTCCAACACCGCGATGCACCTCCCCCGGAGCCGACGCGATCCACCCTTCTGAAGGGCGAAGGTGCTGTGCGAATACTCCGTTAGACCGGGTTCGCTGAGCGGGAATACAAAGGAGGAGCGTGAACACCGCATGACTGTGGGATCTAACCGACATGGCAAGCCTCTGATTTCAGACGATCTAACAAGATGTCAGGAGATATTGGAGGGGTATTGTCGCCGACATAACGTCCCATTGTGGTCGAGCGAGGCATCTCACATTCGAGCAATCATAATCGAGATCTACGAACAGGGCGTGCGTGATGCGCGTCGTGGGATCGTAGAACGGCGATGCCACTGACCCCCTCTCGTTGGAACAATAGGGAGCCTATCGCGTTTTAGCGGGATGTTGCCGCGGTCTCCTCGGCTTGTTCCAAAGCCCTGACATTTCCCGCTCTCAAGCCGGCCTCGTCATGGGCGAATAGAGATGTTCCTCTGGAGGAGGATGTGATGTCTCAAAAGCACTTCAGTAGCGACAATGAGCGGCTGCACTCCGATGACCTGCGCATTTGCCACAACGTTCTAGATGCAATCTGCCGTGACATCGGAATAGAGCCTGGCTCCGAGGAAGCGGATCGTATTGCCGAAATCACCATCGATGTTTATCAGCAAGGCGTCCGCGGGACGCAGCTCAGACATATCGTTGATGCCGCGCGCGGCCTCAATCTCCATCGGGATGGACCCAGAGCGTAGCGCACTGTTGAGGTAAGGCCCGACCATGGTGGAGCTCAGCGGATCGACGCGCCCGAGGAAGAAGCCCACGCGGAGCCCGCGTGCGCCATAGCGCCAACAACCATAACGAAAAGGGCGCCCGATGGCGCCCTAAAAAGCCACTCCCCGATTAAGGAGAGGCGGCTGGCTCGCGCCGCGTTTGCGTCTTAGCGACAAACGGTGCGGTACTTGGTTATTTCATGATGATTGACACGAGCATGGTACGGCTGCTTCCAGCACCGATCGTAATGGACGTGGTGCCGGTACCGGTCACCGTAGTTGTCTCCATGATAATTCTGATGATTATTCCCACGCGGCTCGCCCATACGAATGGTTACACTGTCGGCAAAGGATGGTGCTGTTGTCGCCACGACGGACGACACGGCAATTGCGGCAGCGGCTAAAAGTCTCTTCATTGCATTCTCCATTAATTTCAGAGGCATAAACGCCGCAGTAACCAAATGGTTTCATGCAATCTTTGCCCTCTCCCGTTTTGCTGCCCCTCCCCCAGTGGCGCCTGGTGCGCCTGCTAAAGGCGCGCTTGTCGCGCGTCGAGCACGGCTGATAACCGCGACGCAGGGTATTATGATCCTTGGCCAAGGGCGGCGTCGAATCCAGAACCCGGGAACCAACTCTGCAGATCGAAGTTTAGAAAACGGACTCCGTCAGGCGCATATTCTACACGTTGCGCTGCGGCCCCCCGGCTGCCGACGAAGTCTTACTCGGGGCCCGCCGTCCTCCCAGGTCGGCGGGTCTTTTGCGGAACCTGTGCCCAAGGGTTTGCCAGAATGTCGGTCTCGGAAGGTCGGCCTTATCCTGACCAAGCGCTGCAATGAATGACCGCAACCTTGGCAGGTGCCCGACGGCTCCTTTGCCGCAACTCAGTGGGTTCTAGCCGAGGGGTCGCTCGGGCGACAGAGCTTGTGGACGTAGTCTGACAAGGCGGGGTCGTCGCGCAGGCACTCTTGAAACCTCCACTCATCCAGTCGACCGAGCCGGTAGGCTTCCAGAAGACGTCTCTGTTCATTTGTCAAAGGTGGGAGATGCATCGTAGCCGTCGGGGCTTGTCGCGTCTGGGAAGCGCTTTCAGGCGTCTTTTCGGATACGGGTATATGAGATGTCATGGGGTTCCTCCTTCCGACGGAAACGTACGGGCAGTCCAATCACGCCCGCTTGTCGCCATTTAATTAGAACTACCTAATGATCTTCAGTCAAGATGGGGAGGACTTAACGTAGCGAAGAACTCGCCGGCCGATGCACATGGAACAAAACCTCCGTGAAAGCATTTATTGGCCGATCTCGGGGGTATTTTCCGCGGTCGTATGGGGGCTTTGGTGTTACAATCGCTCGCCAGAGCCTCCATTCCATTCGCCCCCAATTCATGAGCCGCTGGTGTGTAGGCACGTGACGGCCCACTAAGGCAGGTTGAAGCCACCCTTCACCATAAAGCCAACGGCGCCCATGATGATGCCGGTTATTATTGCCCGGTTCACCCATTTTTATGTCCCACCGATCTCGTCGATTTTCTTGTCGATCGAGGTAAACCGCAGGTCCATGTTCTTAAACTGCTCGTCTTTGCGAGCGTCAGCGATGTCGCTTACTCGCTGCCACTTCTCTAGCTCGCTCAATGGCGTGGTGCTCCAGGCTGACGACTCTCGTGCGGAGATCCATATCAGTTTCCGTCGGCGTCAATTCCCTGCCCTTTCAATGCTTCGGCCCTATGCTTGACCGGAGAGACCCGATCGACTATTCGGCCCGCCGCCGTCCTCGTTAATGAGGCGGTAGCAACAGGAGGGTCCGGCCTTACGAGGAGGTCGGGCCCTTTGCTATTTCCGACAGGCCAGATCTTCGCGGCACTGCTTGTTGATTGAGGCGATTGCCGGTCCCGCCGGAGGGGCTTCAGCCGCAGCTCGTGCCGCAACGGGGTCACTGAAGTGGGTTAGCTGATTAGTCGCAGCCGCTGTCTGGCAGCTCGCTTTCGCGCATGAGGACAAGGCAACGATCGCGAGCCGACTTGCCACGGAAGTCCGCATTATTCTTCTCCATGTTTGAATTTCTGCTTGATGCCTCTTTGATCGCTTGCACCTGTGCCGCGATCCGCGTGTCTTTCGCTCCGGTCCATTTCCCGAGCTGGGCCTTGAACACGGCTGCGAGGACGCCAGCGCCGACTTTGATGATTTTGGAAGGCGGGAAAGTTGTCCTGCAGTTAGTCGGAGCCAGCGGGGTCGGTTGGCTCGGCGTTCGATGGGCGCGCTTCGCCGCTCGCGGTTTGGCAAAATGCGGAAGAGGTAAAGAGGGAACTCAGTGCAACAGAGACGCTCTTAGGGAGCAAATGGCGCTGGTATGGAAAGCATCACCTATCGGAAGGGCTGGTTTCTCTTTCCAAATTCGGTAGGAAAAATTCTTCGAAAGGTGCCAACAGACCTCTCAAATGCCTCTTACAATGCAAACAGTTATTGGGAAGCCTGGATAACGCATCCTTCGCGATGCCAAAGAAGCCATCATCGCAATTGCGCGAGCGGAACTCGATGTTAAGCTCAAAGCGGGCCACGTCGTCATGAACGACGAATTACAATTGCGGCTTCCCCCAGCTATTCCAAGGCTCAGCCCGGTTTCTCGAAGGTTGTGGCGGAGGTTCACCGCTCAATGGCTGCACTAACAATGGCAGGAACAATTCGTACAATAGGGAGTTAAACGGAAGCAACGGGCTCGGACAGGTCGTTGCATGCTGGCGTCCAGTCCCTCTAGATCGCTGGCGCAAAAGGCTCGGCGCTCCCGCGCCGGGCCTTTTGCTATCTGCCCGGCAAACAAACTTATAGAACAAGCCGACGAAGCCTCCTTGCAAAGGACAAAGGAAATGAAACAAGTATCGGCCATAACAGCCACATGCTTAGTGATACTCGCTCTTGCCTCATGCGCAAACACGATAAAAGGTGTTGGACGTGACGCCGCAAATACTGTGAACGCCACCCAAAACGCCGGCAATCGCATGGGTAATGCCGCAGCCCATTGAGAGCCGCGCTACTCTGTTTTGAAGACAGCCGCATTATCCGGAACCTCGCGGAGCCCCTTATAGGACGCATGCCGGAGTTTGGGGACAATGCGCAGGCGGTGCCGCCGGTCGCATTCGGGAGGATCGTGAACGTCACCGTGCTTTCAAAGAAAGATGGAGCGTCGTCGCGCAGGCTATAACGGACTTCCTCGCCAGATGTGATAGTGGCCGGGGCGGAGATCGGCTAATGCGTCTTTCGGCAACCAGTTTTCCCGAAATTCCGCAATGCTGATTGCTTGCACGCCAGACCTTTTGCGGCGGTTCATCCAGATCGAATTCCAGTTCGATGCCGTTTTTCTGTTCTTTGGCCTTTCCATCGTTCATTGGTCCATATCTTTCAGCAAGACCTTGAGAGCTTCGATGCGGGCAGGCCAGTCGGCGCGATACGTGGCCAATCATTGTGAGATGAGAGCCAGCCCCTCCGGATCGACTTCGTAATTCACGAAACGCCCCTGCCGTTCTTCCCTCACGAGGTTTGCGCTCCGCAAAACCGAGAGGTATTGCGACATTGCCGGTGACTGATCTCCATGCCCTCCCGCAGGGCACTGGCGTTCATGCCGCCGCCAGCGTCTCGAAGATCGCGCGGCTGGTCGGGCTTTTCCGTTTCGCACAAATCCTGACTTTTGCGACACTCCGGTCATTCCTAAAAGCGTTCGAGGATTCTCGCCGCAAAACTCTGTCGCAAAAGCTGGAGTGGCTATCGCAGAGGAGACTTTGGGGCGCTGCCGTAGCAGCGCTACTTGCCGAGTGAGGCATACCTGCCAATGCCGCTCGCAACTCTCTGGAGGGTTCCACGTTATGGACACATAGGCGGCCACTCCGGCTGCCTTCCAACTGTGGAGAATAGCATGAAGAACGTCAGAGACTGGCTCGAAGACCAAGTGAGCAACGATCAAGTGGACTTTAATGAGGACTCCGCCCTGGAGCAGCACGCAGAGATTATCCGCGCGGCAGCTGAGGCCGCAGGTTATTCGGCGGACGAGCTCGATCACGCATGCGGCGGCGACATAGCCGAATATCTCAGATATCGGCAAAAGGAAGTTATTGACGAAGACGCCGAAGGCAAGATGGCGGGCGACACCTTCCCAATTCCGGTGCCGGGTTTCAATCAACAATAATCAGGAAGTGCACCGAGGGCGCTCAGCCGCATCATGCGGAACTGCGTCCTTTGCAGTTGACCTTGGTATTGGCCGGCAAATTTCGCAACTAGGTTCTCGTCCGTAGTCGCCAGGAAGCAGTTCTCTGCTCACTCAAATGCTCATTGGAATGTCTCAGCGGCCAATAGCCGAAGATGGTCGATCGACAACAGGCGGGCTTGTTACCCCTGCCCCTTAGCTTTCGCACTCTTTAAGCGTTTTGTGTCCTCTTTCTCCCAAGGTTCACTAGCGCTGCGATGATCACCGTTCCCGCGATGAAGACAAAGGCAGCTGCCGCAATGGCGGGGCTGATATTCTCACGAATTGTCGAGAACATTTGCCGCGCAAGAGTTCGTTGGTTCGGGCCCGCGACGAATAGGGTCAACACCACCTCGTCCAGCGAGGTTGCGAATGCGAACACCGCACCCGAGACGATGCCTGGCATAGCTAGTGGAAGGGTAACAGTCCGCAGCACTGTTGGAGGTGATGCTCCCATGCTGGCTGCGGCATGTTCCAAACGTGTATCGATGCCCTGCAACGACGCGGTGACGTTCACGATTACGAACGGGACGGCCAGAACCGAATGAGCGACGATAACCCCGATATAGGTGTTCGCGAGGCCATATTGAGCGAACATCAACTGCATCCCCACGCCGAGAACGACAGCAGGTACAACCATCGGCAAGAGAAAGACGGTTCGGATAAATCCAAAGATCAGTGAAACCGACTTCCCCCTCAATCCCAGCGCCGCGACGGTGCCCAAAACAGTCGACAGGACCGTCGTACCTACACCGATTATCAGGCTGTTGAAGATCGAACGCCTCCAGGCGTCAGCGGTGAACAACTCATCAAACCAGCGCAGCGAAAAAGATGGGATGGGGTAATTCAGAAATACGCTGTTGGTGAAGGCAAGCGGAAGGATTGCGATCAGCGGGGCCATCAAGAAGAACACGACCATCGAGCCGAAGATCACCTTTGAAATAGTAAGGGACTTCATGACCGCGCCTCCTCGGAAGAGAGTCTCAGGTAGACAACGTAGAGGATGATGGTAGCCAGCAGCAGCACCAACCCCAGCGCTCCTGCCATACCCCAGTTTGCGGCCCCAGTGGCATAATATGCAATGACAGCGCTGATCATCTGATCCTTCGCGCCGCCAATCAGGGCTGGCGTGATGTAGTAGCCAAGGGCGCTCATGAACACCAAAAGCGAACCCGATACGACGCCGCGAAGGGCAAGCGGCAGCAGCACCAGCCAAAACGATCGGATGGGAGAAGCCCCGAGGGATGCCGCAGCGGGCATCAGGTTCTTCGGAATTCCGATGAGAACGCTGAAGATCGGCAAAACCATGAAGGGCAGGAGAACGTGGGTCATCGCGATGACAACGCCAACCCTATTGAAGATCAACGGTATTGGACCGCTTGTGAGACCGATGGCTTCAAGCGTTGAGTTAATGAGGCCATTGTCCTGGAGAAGGATGTACCAAGCCGCTGTACGGACGAGGAGCGAGGTCCACAGCGGCAACAGTACAGCGCCAAGGAGAAGTTGGCGCGCCCAGCCATTAACGGATGCGGCAACCATCGAAAATGGCAGTCCAATCAGAACACAGCAGATCGTGACCATGCCTGCCGTCACAAGGGTCCTTATCAACGTTTCGCGATTGGCTGAGCTGCCTTCTGGAAGGGAAACGATGCTCCCATCGTTGTCGCGCGTCAGGTCGACTGCGGCCAGAAGGTTGCGATCGGTGATCGGCGAGCTAGCGGCGTCTTGCACAGCGATCCAGAAAGCCGGATCGCTCCAACGTCGGTCAACCGATACAAGATCGCTGAGGTCTTCATCCGACACTGCTGCCGTCTTGGTCTTGCTCATCAGTGTGCGGAAACCAGACTTCGCGCTGTTCAAGCGCCTAACGAGATCGCCAAAAAGCTGATCATCCGTAATGCCGCGCAGATCGTGAGCGAAGGCTTTCTGTGCGTCGACGGGAGGGGTACTCGAACGATCCCATCCCTTCAACGCTGCTGCTGTGGTAGGAAGCGCTTGCGAGGCAACCGGGTCTGAGACTGCCGATTTCATCATGGTCGCCAAGGGAGCAACGAAAAAGAACGCAAGGAAGAGTGCCAAGGGCGCGACCAAGGCGAACGATGTCAGTTGCTTTCGGAACCAAGATCGCCGCGTCATGCCACAATCCAACATTGGTCTTGGGAGAATGAAGCTTGCGCTTCATCTCCGAGCTGCGGCGGCGTCGCCTTACGGTCCGACTTGATGATCAGTTCACGTCCGTGAGCGAGAGCCCGTACCTGGAGGTGATCGCCATGGTACACGACGTCAGAAACGCTGACATTTAGCCGATTTTCCAAGGCCACACTTGCGTTAAGCTCGATACGTTCCGGCCGGATAGAGACTTTGACCCCCTTCCCCGCCGGTAGCTCCGTATCAGAACGGACCTTGATGATCTTGCCATCATCAAGGCGAATGTCCGCGACACTATCAGCGGTCCGAACAACCTTGCCCGTGAGAAGGTTTGTTTCTCCAATGAATTGAGCGACAAATTGGGTCTTGGGACGGTCGTAGATTTCAGACGGCGAACCAATTTGCTCGATCTTGCCGTGATTGAAGATCGCGATACGGTCCGACATCGTCAAGGCTTCGGTCTGATCGTGCGTGACAAACACAATCGTCAAGCCCAATCGACGGTGAAGATCGCGAATGTCGAGCTGCATCTGCTCACGCAACTTCTTGTCGAGCGCTCCAAGCGGCTCGTCCATCAATACGACTTCGGGTTCAAAAACGAGAGCGCGAGCCAATGCGACGCGCTGCTGCTGACCGCCGGAGAGCTGAATTGGGCGACGGTCCTGAAAGGCGCCGAGTTGCACCATGTCTAGAGCTTTGGTAACTCGCTCTACGATCTCGGCCCGTGAAAAACCCCTCATCTTGAGTGGGAATGCCACGTTCTCCGCGACCGTCATATGCGGGAACAAAGCGTAGTTCTGAAAGACCACGCCCATATTGCGCTTGTAGGGCGGCAGAGCATCAACGCGCTTTCCGGCGACCGAAATCGAGCCTTTGGTTGGGCTCTCAAAACCCGCAAGCATCATGAGAAGAGTCGTTTTTCCCGAACCCGACGGTCCAAGCAGGCTGACGAACTCGCCCTTTGCAATCGCCAACTCAAGGTCATCGACGACGGTTACGATACCGAACACCTTGCTGACCTTGTCAAAATGAATAAACGCATTGCTCATTATGGGCCCAATTTCGATCGTTTCGAGCAAGACCGCTCGCGTCATGCGAATGGCAGTAGTGTGGGACCTCGATTGAGAGGCCCCACTACCGATTTTACTGTCCGAGCCAGGCGTTGAAGCGCTGGGTAAGCTCCTCGGAGTTGTCGGTCCAGAAATCCACGTCGAGCGCGATGGAGCCCTTCAGGTTTTCTTCCGTTGTAGGAAGCTCCTTCTGGTACTGCTCTGGTACAAGCTTCGAGGCGCCAAGGTTGGGCAAGCCGTAGGCGATGAACTCAGGCAGCTTGGCCTGGTTTTCAGCCTTGCTTGCGAAAGCGATGAAATCCATCGCCGCATCCTTGTTCGGAGCATCCTTGAGAACAACCCAGCTGTCGATCGCGTATACGCTGCCAGGGAAGACGAAGCCAAAATGCTTGCCTTCGCTACGATTGATGCCGCTGATGCGTCCATTGTAAGCCGACGTCATGACGACCTGACCGGATGACAGAAGCTGGAGCGGCTGTGCGCCAGCATCCCACCAAACGATGTCAGCCTTCAGTTCATCAAGCTTTTTGAATGCCCGATCGACGCCACCCTCAGCCGCGAGCACCTTATAGACTTGATCGGCGGGAACGCCATCTGCCATCAACGCGAATTCGAGGGCATACTTTGGACCCTTGCGGAGACCGCGCTTACCGGGAAACTTTTTCGTGTCCCAGAAGTCGGCCCAGGTCTTCGGCGCGTCTTTCAACTTGTCGCCATCGTAAGAAAGACCAGTTGACCAGACGATGTTGCCAACGCCGCAATCGCTGACGGCTGCAGGCAGGAAGGCCTCCTTGCCGCCCAGCTTCTGCCAGTCGATTTTTTCGTAAATTCCGTCGGCGCAACCGAGCGCCAGCTCTTCAGATTCCACTTCAACCGCATCCCAGTTCGGGGTGCCAGCCTTCACCTTGGCCTGTAGAACGCCGTATCCTCCATCCCAACTCTCATCCAGAACGGGCTTGCCGCTCTCTTTTGCGAAGGTTTCGAAAAAGATTTTGCGCTGCGCATCTTGGAAATTACCACCCCAGGATACAACTGTCAGGTCTCGGGCCTGAGCGCCCAAGACGCCAGTCATCAGAACCGTGGATGCAATGAGTGTTGCTTTAAGCACGTTCATTGAATTCTCCCCTTGTTTATTTCTAACGTCGAATAGGAAACCACGTTTTAGGGGATTTGGAAGGCGGGCTAACCGGCTTGGTGACTATACTCACCGACAACACTGCTTATGGACCCCTCTCCTAATAGGTCGGTGGTGTTATCGCGCTTAAAACCTCGCTTTCACCGTCATGGACGTTTCGGAAGCGATGGGGAAGACGACTGTCGAAGTAGTATCCGTCACCAGATCGTAGCACGCGCTTCTGATTGCCCACTGTAATTTCGACAGCTCCGGAAAGTATCATCCCCGCTTCTTGCGCCGCATGCGTGAATTCCTCGCCAGTGTCTGCGCCTGGCGCATACCTCTCATGCAACATCAGTAGCTGTCGATTCGGATGATCCAGTCCGATAACCCGATATGAAATTGTGTCGACTTTTCCGATCTCAACTAGGTCGGAAGCCGCGTAAAAAGGCGTGTATGGAAGGCTCGACTGGAGGTCGGAGAAGAAGCCCGGCAAAGTTGTACCGAGAGCATCCAAAACGGCACCTAAGGTATCGATAGAGGGCGACATTTTGTCTCGTTCGATAAGAGAAATCGTGGAGTGTGAAATCCCGGACCGCGCCGCCAGTTCACGGACTCCCAAGTCGCGACGGCGACGTAGTTCTCTGAGCTTTGTCCCAATTTTTGGCATTTTATTCGACCCCTGGTGTTGTCTGCCTGTTTTGCGAGCATGGCACCGTCTTTAACAACTCCATACCAGCGCAACGATTAGCGATTTCCACTGGTGAAAATACTAAACAGGTGTTTAGGAGGCAATTGTCGGACTCCTTTTTGTGCGTGATGCTCCCGGTCAGCACCCACATAGGAGACCCTCATGACATCGCGGCTGGACGCTCTCAAAGGCAAGTTTACTCAGATCAAAGAACCGAAGCGCGATGCCGTTTCGGATACAGCTTCCATTGAGAACACTGTTAAGGACATTATCGCCAACGTTCGTAAGCGTGGCGACGCTGCAGTCCGTGAATACTCGATGGCATTCGACAAGGCCGACGTTGCGACCTTCGAAGTTACCGAAGAAGAAAAGCTGAAGGCGGTTGCTGACCTTGATCCGCAGACCCGCGAGGACACCGAGTTTGCAATCGCAAACGTTCGTCGTTTCGCAGAAGCACAGCTCGGGACAATTCTTCCGCTTGAAATCGAAAGTCTGCCCGGCCTACACCTTGGCCATCGTGTCATTCCTATTGAGATCGTCGGCTGCTACGTCCCAGGCGGTCGCTATCCCCTTCTCTCGGCTCCCGTCATGACAATCGTTCCGGCGAAAGTCGCGGGCTGCGACCAGGTCATAGCGTGCCTGCCGCCCAATGCACATCCGGCAATGATCGCGGGATGCCACCTAGCTGGTGCCGACCGCATCTTCCGCGTCGGGGGAGCCCAGGCCATTGCCGCGATGGCATACGGTACCGAGACGATCCCGCCTGTCGACAAGATCGTCGGTCCAGGCAATGCGTTCGTCAACGAAGCGAAACGTCAGGTCTTTGGTCAGGTCGGCATCGACCAGCTTGCCGGTCCTAGCGAAATCTTCATTGTTGCAGACGAAACAGCCAATCCTGCAACACTTGCGACCGACATGCTGGCACAGGCAGAGCACGACGTCCGCACCCGCGTTGGCCTGGTCACCACTGACCGCAAGGTCGCAGAGGAAACCATCAAGGAAGTCGAGAAGCAGCTTGAAACGCTTTCGACCGCTGCTGTGGCTGGCGTGGCGTGGAAGGATTACGGCGAAGTCACAGTTGTGGACGATGAAGCGACCATGATCGCCTATTCGGATTATATCGCCACCGAGCATTTGCAGGTCCACACCCGTGATCCGCACGCGACGGCGAAGAAGCTGCGGAACTACGGATCCATCTTCATTGGTGAACTCGCCAGCGTCGTCTATTCTGACAAGTGCTGTGGCACCAACCACACCCTGCCTACGATGGCGGCTGGCCGTTACACGGGCGGCCTGTGGGTCGGCTCGTATGTGAAGATCGCAACTCACCAGTGGCTGGAAGAGCGTGGCGTCGCAGCTGTAGCACCAGCCGCTGTCCGACAGAGCGCTACCGAACAGCTTGAAGGCCATCGCCGCGCTGCGGCGCTCCGACTGAGCCCTCAGCAGCTCGAAGTCAAGTGAGCTGATCAGAGCCAGACGCTCTTGTCTTATGACTATCTGCGCTTCTTCGTGAGATAAAGAAGCGCCGGAGAGGACGGCCATCCTTCTCCGGCGATGGGGGACGGATCGGTGACGCGCCGGTCGTCATTCTGATGAGTGCCGGGCCGAGCTAGAGTATGATCGCCCCCATCTTTTCCAATCGTCCTGAACGGATACCCGAGCCTT
>NZ_LMCW01000027.1 GCF_001424945.1 Rhizobium sp. Root1203 | reverse complement strand
CATCAGAGCCTCACAATGAGCTCGTCAGATACTCTTCGGTGAGCTCATTTGACGGCCCGTAGATCAACCGAAAAATCTATGGGGCGTGGACGTCGCATACATTAAGCGCGATCTTCCGCCCAACTGGAATATCTTCCGGTTGCTGGGTAAGCGGCTTCACCTCATCTGTGACGATGATCTGAATGAGCTTTTGCGGTTCGGCTTTGATGCTGACAGAACCAAAAGGGCGGCCGTCAGGATTGCCGGACTTGCCTTTCGAGAACGGCCGGGGGCCACTTGACCTCCACCAGCCGTTTGGGCTCACCTATGGCTCTGCCCTCACCTCACGCACATCAAGCCCGTTCCGCCCATCTGCGATGGCTCTCCGCGAAGGGGCTTGATACTTGCCACCCACTGCTCGCCACGAGGCAGGATTGCATGGGAGCAATCCATGCTCCAGTGGGTCGAGGCACCAACGCTCATCCCCAGCCACATGATCTCCAATGCCTATGAAAACGCGGACACTGGGCTCAGGAAAAAATCACCCTGACGGAGACCGAGCTTGTCCTCCGACCGGAGACAACGCCATCAACCTACGCATACATGGACCACCTTCTTGACAGCCACTCAGGGACGAAGCTGCCACTTCGCGTCTGACAGGCCGGCCGCTCCTATCGTCGAGAGCAAGAGCAGACCACTGCCCACATGCGCCTGAAGGAATTCTGGCAGATGGAGTTCCAGGCAGCGTTCACCGCCGACACGGGCATGGACTATCATGTGGCATGCTTGGAACCCGTCCGAAGGATGATGTTTAAAAGTCTCATGTGGATCACTCCGTTGCCCCGTCGCTCACCGCGTTGGGGGGGAAGGTTCACAAAGCTTGACAAGGGCGATATCTAATAGCGTATCGTGCGTTGTAGTTATGCGTAATACTATATCAACGACATGCGCACATTTCCGTACCGACGGGAACATGTAAGGTATCAACTACGCGCGGCTATCCGGGCTGCGACGATGCAGCTGAATAGCAAGCGACTGGATGCCAGCTCTTGTAGCGCCGGACCCGACCGAGCACCCGGGTCGTCTCCGCTCTCAGGATAAGGTTGCTGCAGTTGTTTCCCGAAGATCGATGGATCGCACATCATTCTTCGAAGCCAGTTTTTCGGCTGGCGGATCACCTGCGCGCTTTGCGGAGGCATTCTGCAGACAGTTGGCGGTCCACTGCCCTTCGGCGGCTATCACCATGCAGCGCTGATGAGAGAGCAAATGCTCGACAACGAGGCTGAGCATGGTATCCAAAACTGGGTATCGCCGGTTGCGGTTGATCGTCTCCTGCTAATGCGACGCGTTCCAAAGTCGCTGCCCGGTTACGAACCGTCGGGCTACAGGGTGCTCGGTGTCACCATTCCTGATTTGGACGAAGTTATGCAGATGGAAATCAGCAAACTTCCGAACCCGGCAAATCCGATCTTGCCCCTGCATTTGCGGCCCGCTCTCTTAGCAGGTGTGGCCATCGTCCAGCATGCTGGCCCCGATGCTGAGTGGCCATATGATGGGTGAAAACAAAGCCCGCTTCGAGAGTGCCATAGGAGACATATTGGACTGTTCACGTCATTCGCTTTGGTCGTCACAGTTGCACTTAATTTGAGATTCTCACGGTCGAAAATCTCAAATTAAATGCCAAATTGGAAAATAACGGACGCATTCTTACGTTTAACTGCCAAACGGCACCAATTCAGCCCCGTATTTACATCTCGCGGGAGTTCAGTCGAAGAAGCCCTTGTCCTCTTCTGCGAGATATTTCCTTGCTCCGTCGGCGTCGATGTCGAGGCCGAGCCCGGGTGCTTCCAGCAGGTCTACCATACTGTCCTTCACGATCTGCGAGGGTAAGCCGACGACCAAATCTTCCCACCAGGGATCGGAGGCGCTGGGATATTCGAACGCAACATAATTAGCAGGCAATGTTGCACAGACATTGATCAAGGCACCGAGCCCCAGCAGCCCGTTAGCTGTGCCGTGCGGTGCCATCAGGATCGAGTGCATATAGGCATGCTCGGCCACCCATTTGAGCTCGGCAATGCCGCCAATATCGGCTGGGTCAGGGCCAATGACACGCACTGCCTGCGTCTCGATCAGTTCCTTGAAATTGTGCCGCAGGTAGATCTGCTCACCGGTGTGGATCGGCGTCGATGTGGAGGTTGTCAGCTCACGATAGGCCTGCGGATTGACCCACGGTACATAGTCGCCGGTCAGCATGTCCTCGAGCCACATCAAATTGTACTTTTCGACCGCGCGAGCGAACTTGATGGCATCGGGCAACATCCAGCCCGGGCCGCAGTCAAGCGCCAGGCTGACTTTGTCGCCCAGCACTTCCTTCATGGCGATCACGCAGTCGAGCATGTGATTGAAACCGCGCTCGCTGATCAGGCCTTGATCCATTGCACCGTGATAACCAGCCTTCTTTTGCGTCACGCCATAGTGAAAATCCTCGACCGTGTCCTTCATATTGGAGTGGAACGAGATTCCCTGCTTGACCATGAAGAAGTTCTGCGGCTGCTCCATCATCCATTTGACGTCAGCGGCGTAATCCTCCGGCCGGTCGCCAGCGCGTTTTTGGCGAATAGAGCCGTTGTAAACGCGCACCTTGTCGCGCACCTTGCCGCCGAGCAGTTTATAGACGGGCACGCCGGCGGCCTTCCCGGCGATATCCCACAGCGCATGCTCGATGGCGCTCACTGCTGCACCGTAAGGCTTGAAGGAGCCGCGTTGGCGGATTTTTAACATCACTCTTTCGACGTCGGTCGGATCCTCGCCAATCAGCGCCTCGCGGAAATGCAACACCCAGGGCTTGAGGTAGGATTTGGTGAATTCGACTTCACCTAAGCCATGAAGGCCCTCATCGGTAACGATGCGGACAATCGGATGTTTGCCGATAACGGCGCAGCGGAGATCGGTGATTTTCATCTTCGTTCCTTTGCTCAGCTCCAGGTACGATCCCAGGAATATTCATCGTCCCATCGATCCGTAGGCTGCCAAATACCAGTAACCCCCGGCTGCAAATGCTGTGAGATAACCTCATCGACGACGTCTTCAATTCCGAGACCCGGCTTGTCGGAAACAGTGATGAAGCCGTCCTTCACCAACGGTTTTGGAGGCCCTGTTACGATATCATCCCACCATTCGACATCCGCGGAATGATATTCAAGCGCCATGAAATTCTCGGTCGCGGTCGCGACATGTGCCGCGGCCATTGCGGCGATCGGGCTCTCCGCCATGTGGATAGCCATTGCGACACCATTCCCCTGTGCCATATCGCCGATCTTTTTGGTCTCGAGGATACCGCCACTGGTGAGCAGATCGGGGTGGATAATCGAGACGCCGCCACTTTTGAGCAAAGGCTCGAAACCCTCCTTGAGGTATATATCTTCGCCAGTGCAGATCGGAATTGTCGTGGCGTCCTGCAGTTGCCGGTATTGATCGGTGTATTGC
The DNA here is from genome assembly GCF_001424945.1 of Rhizobium sp. Root1203. GTDB lineage: Bacteria > Pseudomonadota > Alphaproteobacteria > Rhizobiales > Rhizobiaceae > Rhizobium. The sequence goes on along the minus strand of NZ_LMCW01000027.1, from coordinate 42,840 downwards.
CATGGGATCACGTCCTCGAGCCAGGCGGGGACGTATTTTTCGATGCGCCTGGCGAGGCGAATGCCATTCTGAAGAGAGATATGTCCGATATGGTCGATCGCAAGCGGCACGTCCATACCTATGACGTCACGAACTTCGGCGATATATTGCTCAAGCAGGTCGAGGCCCTTGTCGGAAAAATGCAGGCCGGTAAACGGGTGCTGGACGTTATGCAAATCATACGCGGCGTTGCGGATGCGCCGCTCTTCAAGGCTCTTTAGCGGCCCGCGATGCGGACCGGTGCGGTATCCTTCCAATGAACCGGCAGGAAATACGACCGCGCCGGGCACCTCTGCGATCTGCATCAATCCCAAATCCATCTTGAGGAAGGTGAACCCTAGATCCATGCGTTCCTTGAGCCGCTTGCCGGTCTCGGTGCCGCTCGGCACTGTGGCGTCGGTATCGCAGTAGACGCGAACTTTATCACGAAAACGGCCGCCGAGCATTTGATAGACAGGCACTCCGTAGGCCTTGCCCGCGAGATCCCACAATGCAATCTCGACCGCCGATACGCCGCCGCCTTGCCGCCCGTGCCCGCCAAACTGCTTAATCCGGCGAAACAAACGGTCGATGTCGCAAGGGTTCTCGCCAAGCAGCCGGCTCTTCAACATGAGCGCGTAGGTGGCGCTCGCGCCATCGCGCACTTCGCCGAGCCCGACGATCCCTTGATTGGTATAAATTTTGAGGAGCGCCGAGGTGAATGGCGCACCTACAATTTCGGCTACCCGCATATCTATGATGCGAAGGTCGGACGGCCTGGAATGCGCGTTTACCCGATTGAGCACCTTGTCGGCTCCATTTGCCACTTGCATCTTAATCCTCGTTTTGGTCGGCGGGGCTCCTCGTCGCATACCTTAACGCGGCCTGGAGCGTTGCTAAGCTAATCTAGCTCGATCTCGTGAGCCTGTAGGTAGTCGCGGTTCATCTCGATGCCGAGACCAGGCCTGGCCGCAAGCTTGAGATTGCCATTCGAGACATCCAATGGCTTGTCGATGAGATGATCGTATTTGCCCAGGTTCCACTCAGACGTTTCCAGCTTGTAAAAGTTAGGAACGGTCATCATCACCTGCGCTCCCGCAACCACGTTAATCGGACCTGCGGCGTCGTGCGGTGATACCGGGATGTAGTAGGCTTCGCACAGGGCGGAGATCTTTTTGAGTTCGGTGATGCCGCCCGTCCAGGTCACGTCAGGCATAATGTAGTCGGCGAGCTTGTTTTCGAGAACCGGCACGAAATCCCACTTCGTGTGGCCGCGCTCACCCCACGAGATTGGGGCACTTACCTTCTCACGGACCTGTTTGAGGGCATTGAGGCTCTCGGGTGGGCATGGCTCTTCGAACCAGTCGATTTGGCCCGCTTCCTCAAGGCTCCGGCAAAGCCGGATGGCGGTCGGAACGTCGAACCGGCCGTGCGCATCAATCAGGACGTCGACGTCGGGGCCGGCCGTTTCGCGGATAAGGGCGGTGAGTTCGGCAGCCTCGCGCTCATCCTTGCGGGTCATGCTGCCGTCGAGATAGCCGTCGCGCTGCTCGCGCGCCTCTCCGCCGGAGGTGCGGCCCTGATGGGGGAAAGGATCGAACTTGAGCGCGGTGTGGCCGGACGCGACGATGTCGCGAATTTCTCTGACCACCGCCTCTTTGCTGGTAAACTTTGCCTGATTGGGATGGGTGTACAACGCGATTTCATCGCGCAGCGGTCCGCCTAAAAGCTCGTAGATCGGCTTGCCAAGAACCTTGCCGCGAATATCCCATAGGGCGATGTCGATCGCGCTTACACATTCAACCGCCGCGCCCCGACTGCCCATGTAGGTGAAGCTGCGGAATATTTTGTGCCAGAGATACTCGATACGCGCCGCGTCCTCGCCTGTTACAGCCGAACCGATGTGCCGCAAGATCGTGCAGAGGGCGCGATTGGCGAGCCTTGTCGTGGTGGTGATCTCCCCCCACCCGCTCACTCCCTCGTCCGTTGTCACTTCGACAAACAAAAATTCTCCCCAGTAAGATGCATCCGATTTGATGAGCCACGGCCGTACGCTGGTGATTTTCATCTCAACTGCCTCGGTCTGAAGTGATGGGGACAACACTAGTTCAAGCTGCGAACTCTACCCTGCCCGAGCGGCGTTACGTGCGCGCATGTGTTCGAGGATGTGACGGCCTGAGCCTTCGACATGCCGTGCAATGAGTTCCGCTGCCTCATTTGCATTTCCCGCTTTTATATATGCGATGAGTTCGCGATGCTCGCCGAGGATCGCCGCGCGCCGGGCAAGTGTGAAGTTGAATCGGCGGCTTACGGCTCGGAGCACCTCGCGATGCTTCCACCAAAGCTCCGCCGCATGACGGTTATAGTGCTTTTGGTACATTACCGTGTGGAATGCGGTGTCCAGCTCGCTGTGCCTGACCGGATCGGCGAAGTTGTTCTCTTCGATCAAGCTTTGGATGCGCTCCAGTTCTGCGATGTCCTCGATGGTCGCCATATTCACGAACCATCGCGTCAATACTGGCTCGATCACCACCCCTATTTCGTAGATGTCGCGAACAAAATCCTGATCGATGGGCCTGACGCGCGCGCCGCGGTTCGGGAAGAAGCTGACGAAGCCCTCCCCGCGCAACAGTTGCAAAGCTTCCCGAACCGGGTTGGTCGAGGTGCCGTGGCGCTTGGCGAGGTCCGTGATTATCAGTCGCTCGTTGGCTGCAAGCCGCCCCTCGATGATGTCTTCTCTGATCAGTTGATAGACCGAAGCGCCCTCGCTGGACGCCCCGATATCGTCGATCCCCTCAGGTGGCTTTGCTTTGAATTCACTTGTCACTGTAACGACTGCCCCGGTTAGTACACGTATTTCTCGGATATCATGCGCAGAGGCCGGAAACAATGTACGATTTCTTTGATTGACAGCAAATCTTTAATCTGGAAACCTACAATTAGGTCGAAGGAATACATTGGGAGTGGAGTCCAACGGCCGGGGAGCAAAGACCGCTCGCCTCAACGCGGAGCGGCTTGGGAGAAAACCTGGAGGATACCCATGACGAGGATTTCACTCGGCGGTGCCGCCGTGCGTACCACTGTATCTACAACCCTGATGCTATCTCTGATGTCCGTATCCGCGCTGGGTGCGCCGGTAGACCTGAGCAAGTGGTCACCGGAATACGTACGCTCCATCGCCGGCACGGAGGATTTCGACACGGCAGGCGATTGTGGCAAAGTCACGCCGCTGGACTACAAGGGGCGACTGACGTTCTGGTATCAGGGCGTGTTTGAAGGCGACCCCGATCTCCTGCGCCAATATTACAAGGACTTCTTCGCAACCTTTCGTAAGACCTATCCGAACATCCAACTCGAGGAGCAAGCACTCACCTATAACGACCTGTTGGACAAGTTCCGGACCGCACTGCTTGGCAACGCTGCGCCCATGGCGGTCCGCCTGCAAATCCTGGGTGGTACCGAGTTCGCCTCAAAAGGGTACTTGCAGCCGCTCAAACCCGAGGACGTAGGCTATCCGACAGAGGATTTCTGGCCGGGCGCGATGAAGGCCGTAACCTGGGATGGGGTGACCTACGGCATTCCCACCAACAACGAGACGATGGCGTTTATCTGGAACGCCGACGTCTTCAAGCGTGCGGGCCTCGATCCGGACAAGGCTCCCGCAACCTGGGATGACGTCGTCAAATATTCCAAACAGATCCACGATAAACTCGGCATTGCCGGTTACGGCCTTGTGGCGCGCAAGAATGCCGGCAATACGCCATATCGCTTCATGCCGCAGTTGTGGGCCTATGGGGGCGGTGTTTTCGACGAAGCGACCGCCAACCCGACCTACAAGGACGTCATGCTCGACAGCCCGCAGAGCAAAGCGGCATTGCAAGCATCCTACGACATGTATGTTCGCGACAAGTCGGTTCCGGTGTCGGCGCTCACCAACCAACAGGCGGACAATCAGCCCCTTTTCCTCGCTGGCCAGCTTGCCATGATGGTCTCACACCCTTCTGACTATAACGTCATGCTGGACCTCCAAAAGAAAACGACGGGCAGCGACAAGGACAAGGCACAGACCGTAATCGATAACATGCGCTACGGTCTGATACCGACTGGCCCAGACGGCAAGCGTGCCGTCGTATTTGGCGGCTCGAACATACACATCCTGAAGCCCGAATATGTAGAGGGTGGCAAGGTCGACGAGCCTGCTGCAAAGGCACTCGGCTGCATGTGGGCGAGCCCGGAGTGGTCGCTGAAGATGGCTTATGCAGGTTCGAACCCAGGAAACCTTAACGGCTTCAAAACCAAATGGATGAAGGAACGCCTCGACAGTATCAAGTTCCTAGATGTCACGACCTCGATGCTGCCATACGGCATCCCGTTCCCGGCGTTGCCACAATCTCCCGAGATCATGAACATTATCATCCCGGACATGCTGCAAAATGCCCTCACCGGAGCCATGACCGTCGACCAAGCCGCGGATGACGCAGCTAAGAAGGTTAAAGAGCTAACGGATGGCGGGCTCTAGTCCAAGCTTGACGAGCTGACCGGCTGCGCCTCGGTTGCAGCCGGTTTCTTCCTACGAAGAAGGGCAAGGTAAAGTGACGATCGTGACTGGCAAGGCCGCCGAGACGCGCCGAAGACTACAACCCGACAGGACGGGCGTGCTGCAAAAAGTCTGGGTGCATCGCGCTGACTACGCTTACGTGCTACCGGCCATCGCGGTGATGCTCATCGTGATCGCCTACCCAATCTACTACACCATCGAGCTGTCATTCTTTAATACGCCTCCTGGCCTGCAGCTTCGCGACAAGATCTTTGTCGGCTTCGACAATTACACCTCCATCCTCAAAAGTCCGGTGTTTTGGACGGTGACCAAGAACACGCTCATTTGGACCGTCGGATCGACTTTCATTTCGTTTGTCCTGGGATTTGCTTGCGCGCTTGCACTCCATCGTGACTTTCTCGGGCGAGCAATCCTGCGCGCTATCTTAATTATTCCATGGGTCATCAGCGCGGTCGCCGCGTCCTATATTTGGAAGTGGATCTATCATTCGGACTTCGGGATCATCGGCGCGGTGCTGGTCGGCCTCGGTTTGGCCGACCACCCACCGAATTTCATCGACAACGTCAGCACGGTGCTGCCTTCGCTGATCGTCGTCAATATCTGGCGGGAATTTCCGTTTGCCATGATCATGATGATGGCTGGGCTGCAGACGGTTCCCGAACAGTTGCTGCGCGCCGCAAAGGTCGATGGAGCAAGCGCGTGGCAGCGGTTCTGGCACGTTACCTTTCCGCACGTGAAAAACGTATCGATAGTTACGATCCTTCTCTTGGCAGTGGCAAACTTCAACTCTTTTATTATCCCCTGGATCATGACCGCCGGCGGGCCTTCGAATGCATCGCACATCTGGATCACCCACATTTATGAACTCGCCTTTGGCCGTCAACGATGGGGGGTGGCGTCTGCCTATTCCGTGCTCCTTTTCCTCATCCTTATGTCGTTCGGCTATTTTTACGTCCGTGCACTAAGCGGCAACGAACAGAAGGACGGAAGCGAATGACCGCAATCGCCAACGCTGCTCGTGACGCCCAGCCGCGTCGTCGTATGGCCGTCGATGGGTGGCGTTGGGGTGGCCGCATCTTGCTTGTGTTCATGTTACTCTACACTGCATTGCCGATGATCTGGATGCTGATCACCTCGATCAAGTCCGGCTTTGCGGCCATGCAATTCCCGCCGCAGTGGTGGCCCGACCAGCCCACCCTCGCCAGCTACCAGAAGCTGCTCGATCCTCAAAACAGCGTCGGCCAGGACTTCCTGCGCTTCTTCTGGAACAGCCTCTACGTTTCCACCGCGACAACCATCCTTTCGGTGATCGTGGCAGTTCCCGCGGCCTACGCGTTTTCGCGGTTTACCTTCCCGGGCCGAAACTTCCTGTTCTTCGCCGTCTTGCTTCGAAACATGTTCCCTGCAGTGATCTTTCTCGTGCCGCTCTTCATCCTGATGCGTGCGATAGGGTTGGTGAACACCCATGGGTCGCTGATCCTTACCTACCTGACGTTCGGCTTGCCGCTTGCCATCTGGCTGCTCAAGGGTTTCTACGACAACATCCCAGTGCAACTCGAGCAGGCGGCGCGTATCGACGGGGCAACGAGGTTCCAGGCTTTCTTGTTGATTGTAATGCCACTCTCAGCGCCAGGCATCATCGCCACGGCGATCTATTCCTTCATTGGCGCGTGGAACGAATACATCTACGCCTATACCTTCCTCTCAAAGAACGAGCAGTTGACATTGCCGGTCGGCATCCAGCGCTTCTTTTCAGAAAATACAACCGACTTTCCAGGTCTAATGGCAGCAAGCTTCATGATGAGCGTGCCTGTCGTGGTCCTCTTTCTCGTACTGCAACGATACTTCGTACGCGCCCTCACCGAAGGCGCAGTCAAGCACTAGGGAGTTGCCTGTGGCCCATGTGGTCCTAAGAGATCTAGTCAAGTACTATGGCAGCTTCAAAGCTGTGAAGAACGTTTCGCTGACGGTCAACGACGGCGAATTCGTGGCGCTCGTCGGGCCTTCGGGCTGCGGTAAGACGACCACGCTCAATCTTGTAGCGGGGCTCACATCCGTCACGTCGGGCGATATCGCCATTGGTGACAGGGTGGTCAACGACCTCGACCCGAAGGACCGTGACATCGCAATGGTGTTCCAGAACTACGCACTCTATCCGCAGAAATCGGTCTACAAAAATCTGGCGTTCCCGCTGCAAATGCGCAAGCTGCCGAGGGATGAGATCGACAAGAAGGTCAGGGAAGCAGCGCGGGTGCTCGACATGACGCAATTGCTCGAGCGCAAACCACGCGAACTTTCGGGGGGGCAACAGCAGCGCGTGGCGTTGGGCCGCGCGCTTGTTCGCGATCCCGCGGTATTCCTCATGGATGAACCACTCTCCAACCTCGATGCTAAGCTGCGTGTGCAGATGCGCTCCGAGATCAAGCGTTTCCACCAGGACCTGAAGGCGACCATCATTTACGTCACCCACGACCAACTCGAGGCGGTGACCATGGCCGACAGGATGGCGGTGATGAACGGCGGTTACCTGCAGCAATACGATTCCCCGGCTCAGGTTTTTGCCCATCCGGTGAATATGTTCGTCGCGAGCTTCGTCGGCAGCCCGGCAATGAGCCTCGTTCCGCTGGAAGCGTCAACCGCCGGCGGCAATACCGTACTGACGAGTGCAGAAGGCTGGCGTCTGGATCTCTCGCCCAACAACGTCCGAAAGGTCACGCAAGCGTCGACCAAGAAAGTGGTGCTGGGCGCACGGCACTCGACCATCAAGCTACACAAGAGTGCGATGCCTGGTAGCGTTCCCGCAAGGGCCTACACGGTAGAGCCGACAGGCGACGTTACCTTCGTTCAAGCTCTGCTATCCGGTGCAATCGTCAACGTCAGCGTGCCCCCCACCGTTGACGTCATGCCCGACGAGCAGATCTGGCTAGAGTTCGATCAGGAACGGATGCATCTGTTCGACGGCGAGACTGAAATGGCCCTCAAGGCCGACTGAGCCCATTTGCTAGCTCAAAAAATGAGAACGTGGATGAAGACGGAACTAAAAATTACAGCGATCAAGCCCTATCCGGTATGGGTCGGAACCCGAAACCAGATGCTGGTAAAGGTCGAGACCGATGCCGGCATCTTCGGTTGGGGTGAGAGCGGCTTGAGCGGTCGCGAAAAGGCTGTGGCGGGCGTGATCGAACACTATCGAGAGTTTCTCATCGGCAGCGACTCAATGCAGATCGGCCGGATCTGGCAAGAGATGTATCGCAGCCAGTATTTCGAAGGCGGGCGCGTCCTGCAGGCGGCGATCTCGGCGATCGATATCGCGCTCCATGACATCAAGGGCAAGGCGCTGGGAGTGCCTGTCTACGAGCTCCTGGGCGGTAAACAGCGCGACAGAGTTCCCACCTTTGCATCGACCGGTGACGAGGCCGAGGGCGACGTTGCCATCGAGCGCGCCCGTGAACTGCACGCACAAGGATGGCAGGCGATCCGCTTCTTCCCCATCGGACAAAGCAGCAACGACATCTTCGAGCCGCGGGAGTCCATCGGCGCGACCGCACGCATGCTGAACAAGGCGCGCGATGTACTGGGCGAGGACGTCGTCCTCGGCATAGACTATCATCATCGGTTGTCGGTGGCAGAGACAGCGAGCTTCTGCAACAAACTAGGCCGCGGCGTTCTTGATTTCCTCGAGGAGCCGATCAGAGACGAGACACCCGAGGCATACGAATCCCTTCGCACCATGACCGACATCCCGTTCGCCATCGGCGAGGAGTTTGCTAGCAAGTGGCAGTTTCTTCCTTACATCGAGCGTGGCATCCATCAGTTCAACCGGCTCGATATCTGCAACGTTGGCGGGCTCACTGAAGCGATGAAGATCGCTGGCTGGAGCGAGGCGCACTACGTGGACCTTATGCCGCACAATCCCCTTGGCCCAGTCTGCACGGCCGCGACCATCCATCTCGCCGCCGCAGTGCCGAATTTCGCTTGGCTTGAGACCAGGGCGCCCGAGGCAAAGCTCGGCTTCGATAATTCCGACTTCTTTCCCGTGCAACCACGGCTCGACGGCTCCGACTATCCGGTCAGCGATCTGCCGGGGCTTGGCGTCGAGGTCAACGAAGAGGCGGTAAAGGCGCAGAGCTTTCGCTTCTGGGAAGCGCCACACCTAAGACGGCGCGACGGTTCTGTCACCAATTGGTAGTTTTCAATCCACGGAGCTTAAAATGACGTATACGTCCGAGATAACGCGACCGCCCAAAGAGTTGATCGAGGCGCTGAAGGAAATTGGCGCTGCGACTGTTGCAGGTACTCTTGGGCATATGGGCTTCCGCAATCCGCACCTGGTCGGTCCAACGGCACAGAACCGCGGAAAGTCGATCGTCGGTCCGGCCCTGACACTTCAGTTTCTCCCGCAGCGACCGGATCTCTTCAGTGAGGGAGAATATGCAGATCCGGAGACGCAGCTGCATCGGCATGTGCTTTACAGCTTGGAAGAGGGAGATGTCGTTGTGGTCGACGCGCGCGGCGACATGAGCTCCGGCGTCTTTGGCGATATGATGTCGACTTATTTCAAAGGCAGAGGCGGCGCTGGTATCGTGATCGATGGGTGCATGCGCGATCGGCCCAATGTAGAGAAGCTAGATCTCTCTCTATGGCTGCGCGGTTGGACGCCCAACTATCACGTGCAGACTGGGATCTACCCCAACGCCGTCAACGTTCCAATAGCCTGCGGCGGTGTAACAGTCATCCCCGGAGATATCATCGTCGCCGACGATGATGGGGTGGTCGTGCTTCCAGTCGCAATGGCCTCGACGGTAATCGAAGAAGCGCAAAAGCATCACGATTGGGAGGAGTTCTCTCGGGTGAAGCTTATGGGTGGTGGATCGTTGCAGCGCTACTATCCGCTGCATGATGATGCCCGCGGAGAATACGAAGAGTGGCGCAAAATAAACCACCTGGGAACAAGCTCGCCGATGGACGATCCGAGGTGACTTAGGACAGACGCCCGCCGACTACGCCGCGTTGAGAACCGTTGTGCCTTTCAAAAAGCTCAATCTCTTCCGCTGCGCATGCCTATCTCATTCGTCGGATGAGACCGTGCGCTCAGCTTGTTTCCATCAGGGTCGCGAAGATATGCAACGAATGCCCCGTTCGGACGCTCCGCAGGCGGGCTCTCGATTGCAGTGCCACCGTGCGCTGTACCAGCGGCATGCCACGCAAGAACATGGTCGCGGCCCGCGGCGGCGATACCGATCGTCCCACCGTTGGCAGCTGTCGCTGGCTTACCATCGATCGGTTTCGTGATCATTAGTCGACCACCCTCGTGGACGTAGATAAGTCGGCCTCTCGCATCAAACTCCCCAGGATTGCCTCCCAGTGCAACAAAGGTGGCGTCGTAGAAGCGCCTGGCGCGCTCTAGGTCGTTGCTGCCGACCATGACGTGGGTAAACATGCCTCTTCTCCAGCTGGATGCTTCTGTAACGGTCCCTGACCTTTAACGCTCAAACTTCCGTAAATATTGCGCCGGCGATGTGCCGAGTGCTTTCTTGAACATCGTAATGAACGCAGAAACAGATTCATACCCGAGCTTGCCCGAAACTGGCTGCCACATCGATGACGCGATAGCGAGTGACATGTGCTTCGGCGTGCCGGCAGGCCGCGATCCCGGCGACATGCCTCTGGGCTACGGACACAAGCCTTCTGGCATTCGTCTCAGCCATCACGGATCGGAAGATGCCACATACAACGGTAGACCAGATGATCGCAAGAACGGTCGCCACACCTGAGTTCGCAAACGTCATGAAGTCGCTGCTCTGATGTCCCTGGAGCGTGAGAAGAAGCGGAAAGTTTATGCAGAGCCCCATGCCAACGATTGCGAGCAAAGGCACGGCAAGGCATATCCCTGCAGGGATCAAGAATAGGCCGAGCGCGGCGACAAGCGGCTCGAAACCGATCATCGGAAGGATCGCGAAACCGTACGCGAACGCAGCGATGACGGATCCGGTCGTCACGTCGACGAATTTGCGCATGGCTGGCACCGGATCGTCCATGGTCGCAAGAAGGCAGCACAACACGCCCGAGATCTGTGCAAATGTCGTCCCGTCGATCCAGCCGCTTGCAATCCAGAAGAACGTGGAGGATGCCAGGCAGATTGCGACCGTCAACGCCGATAGCGATGCCATGCCGATGTCACGATGCGGTGCAGGAATACGATGGGGAGACGCAATGCGGTGAGCGGATCTTGCTGCATTCTCTGTCTTCAATGCGTCCCGAAGGGACTGACACGCGCGAGAAACCTCAACAACATCCCGCAGGTTCCGCGCAACATTGGGAAGAAGCAGATTTTCCCATGATCGAGGCGCGCTGACTTGATGGAATGGCTTTCATTGGGATTGAGCAGTTGTTGCTCCTCATTGCGCGTCGCCCACGGCCAGGTGTTCAACTTTTTACCCTTATTTATCCCAGGGCCGAAGACCGGCGATGCTAATCCTTTCTCCAGAGGCGCTGATGTGGATCGGCACCCAATCTGGAAAAGGGAAAGCATCATGAAAAAGCACCTTCTTGCCACTGTCGCAATTCTTATGGCGATCACGCCCGTTGCAGCCGAAGCCCGCTGCGTGCCGGCCAGCACAGTCATCGCTGCGAAAGCAGTTCCTGTCATCCAGTACAAGAACACGGTGATCGATGGCGTGAACGTCTTCTACCGTGAAGCCGGCCCCAAGGACGCACCGGTCCTCCTGCTTCTGCACGGATTTCCGACCTCGTCGCACATGTTCCGCAACCTTATTCCGCTGCTGGCCGACCGCTACCGGGTGATTGCCCCCGATTATCCCGGCTATGGCCAGAGTGATACTCCCGACCACACCAAGTTTTCCTACACATTCGAGAACATGACCAACATCGTCGACAAGCTGACCGAAAAGGTCGGAGCCAACCGCTACAGCATGTACGTCATGGATTACGGCGCACCGATCGGATACCGGCTAGCGCTCAAGCATCCCGAGCGGGTCGAAACGCTGATCGTGCAGAACGGCAATGCCTATACCGAAGGCCTCGCCGCCTTCTGGGATCCGATCAAGGCCTATTGGGCCGAGAGAACGCCGGAGCGCCGGGAAGCACTGGCCGGCCTGGTCACGCTCGAAACCACGAAGTTCCAGTACACCGATGGCATGGGCGATGTTGCGCATATCAGCCCCGACAACTGGGTCGTCGATCAGGCCCTGCTCGATCGACCGGGCAACAAGGACATCCAGCTGGATATGCTGGGCGACTACGGCAGCAACGTCCCGCTTTACCCGCAGTTTCAGGCCTTCTTCCGCGACCGTCAGCCACCGACGCTGATCGTCTGGGGCAAGAACGACAAGATCTTCCCCGAGCCTGGCGCACACCCCTACCTTCGCGATCTCCCGAATGCCGAAATGCATATTCTCGACAGCGGCCATTTCGCCCTTGAGGACAAGCTCGACGTGATGGCGCCGCTCATCCGCGACTTCCTCGACCGCAAGGTTTGCAACTAATCCACTCAGGCCCTCCGCGGGGGCCAACGGCTCCGCGGCCCCACCCCAAAGGAAAAGATCATGACCAATCCTCTTTCGGGCACCCAGGCAACTGGGGCGCCAGCCCTTTCGATCGTCCTCGTACACGGCGCTTTTGTCGATGGCTCCGGATGGCAACAAGTCCATGGCAAACTTGTAGGCCGCGGGTTCGAAGTTCTTGTCGCCCAACACGCGACGACCTCACTTGAGAGTGACGTTGCCGCTATCGAGCGTCTTATCGCATCGGCTCGCCATTCGGTGCTGCTAGTCGGCCACAGCTACGGCGGAGCCGTCATCACCGAAGCCGGTGCCAATCCCAAGGTCAAGTCATTGGCCTACATCGCAGCTTTCGTGCCGGATATCGGCGAGTCCGTCGCAACGCTGAATGAAGCGGCAGAAGAGCCCGGCGAAACGAAGGCCCCGTTGTTGGCTCCGAAGGATGGTTACCTCGTTGTCGACCCGGCCCAGTTTCCGGAAGCGTTTGCTGCCGATGTCGATCCCGCGACCACGCGGTTCCTGGCGGCGGCGCAGCTACCCTGGGGTCTCGCGGCGGTCATTGCGCCCCTCACGCATCCCGCGTGGAAGACCAAACCCAGCTTCTATCTCGTCGCTTCCGCCGACAGGATGGTGCCTCCGAGTGCGCAGCGCCGGATGGCTCGGCGCGCAGGCGCAGCGATCACTGAAATCGATAGCAGTCACGCCGTGATGATGTCGCATCCGCAGGACGTCGCAGCGTTCATCGCGGCAGCAGCCGTGAGCACTATTTCGGGAGCCGGACAATGACCCGGCCCGTCACCTACCACAGAACCATCAGCGTTGGCGGCCTGAACATCTTCTACCGCGAAGCGGGACAGCGCAGCGCACCCGTGGTGGTATTGCTGCACGCCTTTCCAAGCTCTTCGCACATGTACCGCAATCTCATTCCGGCGCTCGCCGACCGCTATCGTGTGATTGCGCCAGACCTTCCGGGGTTCGGTCTGTCGGAAATGCCTTCGTCTAGCGACTTTGAATATGGCTTCGCTGCGTTCTCAACCATCGTCGCCAGTCTTCTCGAACAGCTAGGTGTTGAGCGGTACGCTGTCTATGTCATGGATTATGGCGCGCCGACCGGGTTTCGCTTGGCTCTCTCGCACCCCGAGCGAGTGACCGCTCTGATCATTCAGAACGGCAATGCCTATGAAGAGGGCATGGGAGACTTTTGGGCGCCGACGCGTGCTTACTGGGCCGACAACGGTCCGGCGAACCGGGATGCGATGCGACCATTTCTGTCGCTCGACGGCACACGCTTCCAGTATCTCGCCGGCACAAAGGACGAGGCACGGATCGATCCCGCGTCGTGGCTGTACGACCAGCTTTTCCTCGACCGTCCGGGCAGCGTCGAAATCCAGCTAGACATCATCTACGACTACCAGACCAACGTCGCGCTCTATCCCGCTTTTCAAGCCTATTTCCGCGAGCACCAGCCGCCCGCCCTGATCCTGTGGGGCAAGAATGATCCCATCTTCCTGCCCGACGGTGCGCGCGCCTACCTCCGCGACCTTCCCGATGCCGAGCTGCATTTCTTCGACACCGGACATTTCGCCCTCGAGGACAAGGCGGACGAGATGATCCCCGCGATGCGCGATTTCCTCGCGCGAAACCTCACTCAGTAACTGAAACTCAAAGAAGGACCGACCATGTACAACAGCAAATCCAAGCCAAGTGTGCTTCCGACCGGTGGCGGCGCAGCTCTCATCGATCCCTCCGACGTCCTGATCCTGCTGCTCGATCACCAGTCGGGACTGTTTCAGACTGTTAAGGACATACCGGTCGCCGATCTGCGCCGAAATGTCGAGGTGATCTCCAAGCTCGCCACCCTCTTGAATATCCCTGTCATCACCACGGCCTCGGAACCTGCCGGGACCAATGGTCCGCTGATGCCAGAGATCCACGAACTGGCTCCGCATGCAGTCTATGTGCCGCGTAAGGGCGAAGTGAATGCATGGGACAATGACGATTTCGTCGCAATGGTTCGCTCGACCGGCCGCAACACTCTTATCATGGCAGGCGTCTGGACCAGTGTTTGCGTGATGTTTCCGGCTCTCGACGCCCGCGCCGCCGGCTACGACGTCTATGCTGTTCTCGATGCATCGGGAGATCCAAGCGAAATGGCATCCCGCATTTCGCTCGCCCGCTTCGTGCAGGGCGGCGTCAAGCCGACCTCGACCAATGCGTTGCTGTCCGAGCTTCACCGGACCTGGGCACGGCCCGAGGCTGCCGAACTCGGCAAGCTCTATGGAGTCATCGCTCCCAACTATGCTGCTGTGGCCGAAAGTTATGCCCGCGCGCAACAGGCCGCGCGAGAGGCAATTTAGCCTGGCATTCCCAATGCCCTGCGAACCGACAATACAGTGAGGAGACACGATGTGACCTATGGCTTTATGGATATCGCGATCACTCCGTCAGTTCGCAGGGCGCAAGCGGAAATGGGAGCGGATCGTCTGTGGTCGGACTTCAAGGGGCACCGCGAATTCGACCAGTTCTCGGTAAGAGAAACCGCGTTTATCGCACAGCGCGACAGTTTCTACATGGCCTCGGTTTCGGAGACCGGCTGGCCCTATGTCCAGCACCGCGGCGGACCTCCAGGCTTTCTCAAAGTGCTCGACGATCGGACGCTTGCCTTCGTCGATTACCGCGGCAATCGCCAGTATATCAGCACCGGCAATCTGGCAGAGAACGACCGGACGTGCCTGTTTCTGATGGACTATCCCGCACGCACACGTCTGAAGATCTACGCCCGTGCCGAGAAGCTGGCACTCGATGCGGATCCAGTGCTCACAGCGAAAATCACCGATGGTGATTATGGTGCCAAGGCTGAACGCATTTTCAGGCTCAGGCTCGAGGCGTTCGATTGGAACTGTCCGCAGCACATCGAGCCACGCTACACTGAAGCCGAATTTCTTTCAGCCTCACAGCACCTAATCGACAAGATTGCTCAGCTTGAGCGCGAAAATGCGTCGCTGCGGGAGCGCCTCGACACGCGAAGAAAAGATTGAAGTGCCAAGGTCAGCGCACGTCCACCGCAGCCATGGCAAGCTGGGTGCGTTTGATCGCGGCACCTGCGCCCATGGCGATCCCGCTATCCAAAGACTTCTGGAAATAACGCCTAGCTTGGTGTGGACGGGCGTTACGGGCTTCGATCATTCCCGCCACACGCCAGAGATCAGGATGCCACCAACGTTCCTCACGAATCCCGATTTCGCCAAGCACCGCGCGCAGACTATCCTCCGCCAGCTGCATTTCTCCTGCAGCAATATGCGCCTCCGCCATCAGACTGCGGTAGAATGGGACGCGAGCACGCCAGCCGCCCCGGAGCAGTCCGGTGATACTGTCTTGCATCATGGTGACACCAGCGCTGTCACCTCGGGCTGACTGGATGGCACCGGCAAAAAACGTGGCTGTCCCCTCGTAAATGCCGACGCTTTCACGGCGGCTGACCTCAGTCAGCTGCCGCTGAAGCTGCGAAGCGGTTTCCAGATCGCCCTCCACGAAAGCGATCGGCAGAGCCGCGAGCGAGATCGCATTCCCCAGGGAAATCATATGATCGAGATCGGCGGCTCGATCGATGGCACGGCTGGCCAGACTGGAGGCACGCTCCGGGTCACCCTGTAACCAGGATAGGAAAGCCTGAGACAGACGAATAGCAACGGGCAGGTCGACCTGAAACCGAGACAATCCATGCCCCTCTTCCAGGTGACCCCAATCGTTCATCAGCGCGTGTAAATGGTGCGACGCCGACTCCAACTCGCCGGCGTAGATCTTGATATGCGCCAACAGACGCTTGCCGTCGGGAGCAGTTGCCCAGTCCAAACCTTTTGCTGCGGCAAATTCGTTCATGCTGCGCAACGCGTTGCGCGGCCGGCCGGAATACGCCAGGAAAACGGCCTGCCCGCACACCGAACGTATTTGAAACTCGGCGTCTCGCGACCCGCTTGCGTGAAGGATGCTTTCGCGCCAGGCATCACTGGTTTGCGGGTGCATGTGGCGCGCCAGCGTCATGGCCCAGGCCTGCGCCGTGGAAAGTTTTGCCCGGCCGAGCGGTGCGAGGGCTGATAGCGCCGCGCTGTTTGAGCTTGCGGTGTCGATAGCGGCCAACATTTCCCTGAACGCCGAGAGTTCTTGCCACAGGGGCAATGCACTGACCACCAGCTCGACCCCCAGTTCAGCGTCACCGGCAGGATCAAACGCCCAGCCGATCGCAGCACGGACATCGTCGATCTGGCTGCGATATTTTCCCAGCCATTCGCGAGAGGTCTGTGAGATCCATTCCCGTTCGGCGATCTGCAGCTTATCCCTAGTCCGGATGGCAAATTGTCGCTTGGCTTTTTCTCTGTAAGGTGAACCAAAGAGGCGCCGCGCAGCATAAGTGCCGGTGCTCTCTGCCATCCTGTAATGCATAGAGCCGCTATCGTGTTGCGCGGAGAGCAGTGATTTGGCCACCAGCTGTGACAAGGCATCACGTCCGGCCATCGGTTCCAGGGCCCCTGCAGAATACATCGCTTCTGCGTCGTCGGCGCTGAAACGCCCCGAAAACACCGAAAGCAGGCCGAGCAAGATAGCCTCCCGATCGGGAAGCAGCCGGTAGCTCCAGTCCAGCGTGGCCTCCAGCGACTGGTGACGCAAAGGCGCATCCCGTGCTCCACGACCCATCGCGTCAAAGCCATCTTTGAACAGGCCTTCAAGTGATAAGGGAGCAAGGACACTCGCCGTGCCGGCGGCCAATTCGATCGCGAGTGCCAGCCCGTCAAGTCGTGCGCAGATCGAGACGGCACTGCGAATGTAGTCTTCCGTTGGTTCCGTAACTTCGGCGCCACGTGCCTTTGAGATGAAAAGCTGGACCGCGGGAAACTGCATTGCGTCGGTCGTGGAGAGCACAGTCGTCTGGTCCGGATAAGCGAGCCCGGAGAGAAAATGGATCTGCTCTTGTCTCGTCCGAAGTGGCTCGCGGCTGGTCACGAGGATACGGGCACGCGGTACCTCTGCCGAGATCCGCTCGACAACCGTCGCTGCCATTGCAATGACGTGCTCGCAATTGTCGATGATGAGAAACAATTTGTTGCTTCGAAGGACGTCAATCACGCCCGCGATCGGATCGTCCAATCCAAGCGAGATGCCAAGAGCGGAAGCAATCGCGGGCACGACAAACCGGGGATCTGTGACTGTCGACAGATCGACAAAGGCAACGGCTTGTTCTTCGCCGCGAGACTGTTGAGCAACTGTGACCGCCAGTGACGTTTTTCCGGCTCCACCCGGCCCGACGATGGTGACATAACCCGGTTGATCAAGTTGTTCGGAGATTTGCAGGATCGCGTCATCGCGGCCGAGGAGCTCCCGCACTTTCGGTGGGGCAGTATGATGACTTGTGCTCGAAGCAATGTGCCGTGCCGCGGCTGGCCGGTCATTCTCCACCGCAGCGACAAATTTGTAACCGCGGCCAGCGATCGTTGCGATGTATTCCGCGGTGGGATCGAGTTCGGCCAGCGATCGTCGAAGGTTTCCGACGTTGACCTTCAAATTATGGTCGTGGACAATATAGTCAGGCCATACGTGCGAGAACAGATCAGCCTTACTGACGACCTCACCAGCCCGCGTCACGAGCAGGGTTAGTATATCGAACCCTCGTCCACCCAGCGCGACGGACTGCCCCTTGTACAGGAGGGCTTGGGCCTCTGGTAACAACCGGAAGTCGCCGAACTGGTAGGCCGTTTGCTTCGACAAGGCCTGGGACACGCCATCGTGTGACACTTTGCTCTCACAATTCATTAAAAAAGACCGACGTTACACCGCACCGGCCAATTTTCAATACCTGTGGGCAACGGTCCCACCTCTGTCGCCCGGAGATGATGGATAGTACGTAACCTCATGCACTGCGTCGCAGGCATTCCGCGCGCGGACAAAAACCAGGAAGGCCGCACTCCGATTTTTGTGTTTTTAATTCTCCGCTCTCGGCGAAAATCTGCCGTAGGAGCCTCCCTTGGATACCTATTCTTCTGAGAATCCCTTTCGTACAAGAGAGGACGCCATTGAGGCCAAAGCTTTCACCGATCTGCATAACGCCGCCCACAGCCTATTAGCGGACGAGGAACGATTCGAATGCGTTTCCATAAATGGTGGATGCACGATCTCTCTCGCTGTGATAGCGGGCGCTCATCTCGCGCAGATATCTATTCGGCGCGTTCAGCTTAGAGCGCGGTGCCAATGGCGTAAGCTTCTTCGATATAAGCGATGTCGGACGCATAGCCATCGATCGCCCGGTCAATATGTGATGATTGCGGTCACGGATACCGGCTGCGGCATGTCGCCGGAGATCATCAAGAAGGCGTTCGACCCGTTCTTCACCAGCAAGCCTGTCGGCAAGGGCACCGGCCTTGGCCTCAGCCAGGTTTTTGGTTTCGTCAGGCAGTCTGGCGGACATCTGAAGATCTATTCAGAGGTCGGAACCGGCACGACGATGAAGATCTACCTGCCGCGTGACCATGGCACGAACGATATCGCGACCCACGTGAAGGACGAAAGCGTGCCTCGCGGAACCGCGAGCGAAGTCGTCCTGCTTGTGGAGGACGACGCCAGTGTCCGTGAGATCCACACTCGGATGCTGGAAGAACTCGGCTATAACGTGATTGCAGTAGATGGACCAGTCGCGGCTCTCAAGGTCGTTGACGAGCGCGCTGATGTCCGACAATCGCTTCGACCAATTCCGACCGTGCGCCATGCTAACCCGTCTCGAATCCGTCCTCGGAACCAGGATGACAACAACGTGCTTCATCCCCTCGGGATGGGGACCTTATCGGTAGCAATCAACGTGAGGCAATGCGGGGTCAATTCTTCGCTTCGCTTGACAACGCGTCGCGATCCTCGATCTGAATTCGCTGCTGGCAAGCACTCGCGCGAGCTGTTCGCGTATGATCGCAGGCTCGAAAACAAGTCCGGTGCTCTTGTCCCCGTCCTATTCCAAGATTCGACTCCTGACACGCTTTCCATCTACTGCGGCAGCGCAGTCTGACGGAAGAATGTCACGATAGTCTCATCCGGGGGGCCGAACCATGTCGTGAAGAACTCCCGAAACTCTGCTGACGCGTAGGATTGGCTAAGCACGCGGTCGACGACGAGCCGGGATTCCTCGTCGTTGCGCGCCGGCGTCAGCGCAAGCGGCTGGTACGCAAAATATCGATTTAGGACGATGAGGTTGCCCGATGCGTCGCTTCGAGCGGCGGCATCCATCAGGAGCGAGATATCGCCGAACACGGCCGCGGAGCTTCCATCCAGCACGCGCTGGATTCCTTCCTGGTAGCTTCCAACCGGGACGGACGTCGCGGACAACTGGAACGTCTTGATTCGCTCGGTTAGCCAGCGATCACTGCTCGTTCCCGCTATCGAAGAGAACGTCTTGTGCTCGAGGACCGTTCGTGCGGGCGATCCGCGCCAGATCGGCCTGCTTGCCGGTTGGCCGTACTCCAGCACCTCGCGTAGCGCGATTGGAGCGCTTGTGCTGACGACGGCCCCGGTACCACTTGGAAAGATCGGTATCGAAAAGGAGACTTCCTGTCTGCGGGTAAGCGTCACAGGCTCTGCGCCGCAGAGCTAAATACCGAACTGTTGACGACACCTCAACAACATCGCCTCCAGCACCTAAGGCGATACCTTTTTCAGGGCCAAACCGATAGCCCCCAGAGTTGGTTCGTTTTGCTGGCGGGTGCCAGTCAGAACCTGAACCGCATTCCCAAATAGTTAAATGCGGGCCTACTGACCATCGAGAAGGCGAACCTGCTCAAGGATGCAGTCGGGTGCCTACAAACAGCGACTGCAGCACCGCGCTTGCTTAGGCCATTGAGCGGAATGTCTCAAAAATCAGCGACCTCAACCAGCGATGAACGGGATCTGCGTCCATTCTGGGGTGCCAGGCCTGTACGATTTTGAAACCCGACACGGCAACCGGCAGGTCAAAGGTCTTGATCTGGCTTGCCGCGCAAGATTTGCAATAGGACTTTGGAACAGAGCCGATCAGATCGGTTGCGGCCGCAACTGCGATCACCGCCGGAAAGCTTGGCACGATCAGCCTCACATCACGATAAGCGCCCCGTTCGGCGAGTGCCCTGTCGACGGGACCGGCAAAGTCCGCTTGCATTGAGAACAGGACGTGACCCCAGGCGGTATAGCGCTCAGCCGTAATCTGATCTGCATCGAAGATCGGGTGCCCCACCCTGGCGAGGCCGACATGCCGATCTTCGAAAAGGGTTTGGCAACGCAGCTCGCCGCTATCCGCCGGCAGGACACCAATATCCAGATCGACCGCCGCGTCCCTCAAAGGCTGAACGTCCTTATCCGATCTCGGCGCAAAGCGAAGCCTTATCCCCGGCGCAGTGTTCGTCACAGCGGCGCTCAAACCTGCGGCATATAGGAGCACGAACGCCTCATTGGCGCGGATCGTGAAGTGGCGCTGCACATTGCGGATTTCCACCGGCGACGGTGGACTGAGCACCGTTTTCACAGCTTCTTTCAACAAATGCACCTCCTCGGCAATTGCCAAGGCATGCGGCGTCGAAACCATGCCGCGCCCGGCCGGCACGAGGATCGGATCACCAAGCGCGGTCCTCAACCGTGACAGCGTCCGGCTCATGGCAGATGTGCTCAGCCCAAGCCGGCGAGCAGCTGCCGACACGCTCTGCTCGCGCAGCAAGGCATCCAGAGCTACCAAGAGGTTGAGATCGAGATCAGACATGATGTCCACTCTACTTCAGACATGGCGCCAGACGCAACGATTGTTTGACTTTGTTGCGTCTGGCGCAGGCAATCAACAAAGCCTAACCAGTCAGCCATTGACAGAGATTAGGAGTTGCCAATGTCCCTCACCTCCCCCGCACCCGTTTTGCAAGATGGCCTGGCGTCGCCTCGAAGGCACCTGGCTGTTGCGATGATCCTTCTGACGATCGTTCTTGTCGTCTTGGACGGAGCCATCGCCAATGTTGCCTTGCCCTCGATTGCGCTTTCGCTTCGCGCGCACGCGGGTAGTACCGTATGGGTCGTCTCGGCCTATCAGTTGGCCGTGCTCGTCGCCATTCTTCCTTGTGGCGCGCTGGGTGAAATCTACGGCGCACGGCTAGTCTTTTTGGTCGGCGTTGCGCTATTCACCGCAGCCTCCGCGGCGTGCGCTTTGGCGGGTAACCTTCCGCTGCTGATCCTCGCCCGTTTCGCGCAGGGCTTGGGGGGCGGCGCGATCATGGCGCTTGGCATGATGAACCTGCGCACAGCCGTGCCGCAGCAAATGCTGGGACCGATCATCGGCATCAATGCCATGGTCATTGCCATCTCGGCGGCTGCCGGTCCAGGCATTGCCGGCGCAATCCTCTCTGTGACGAACTGGCCCTGGCTGTTTGCGGTCAATCTGCCGCTCGGCGCCATCGTTCTCATCGGCGGAGCTCTGCTTGGGAAAATCGAGGGCGCCAAGCGAAAGTTGAACGCGAAGGCCTTGCTCGCCAACACACTGATGTTCATTTTGTTCTTCTGCGGGGCAGACCGTATCGCGACCGCACCAATGAGCGGCAGCGTTCTTATCGCCACCGCGCTGGTCTGCCTCTTCGTCCTGCTGCGCGTCGAAGAGAATAGCGACGCCCCGATCGTCCCGACGGACCTGCTTGCGGCGCCGGCATTCCGCGTGGCGGTGATCGCATCGGTATTCTGCTTCTGTGGCCAGATGCTGAGCTACATCGCACTGCCTTTCTACCTTCAGCACACCTACCACATGACGCCGATCCTGGCGGGTCTCTACATGATGCCCTGGCCCGCCGCGACCGCCATCATTGCGCCGGTTTCGGGACGCTTGGCAAATCGCTTCAAAACGGCATGGCTCTGCGCCATCGGCGGGGCACTGCTGGCTCTGGGCCTCTTGGTAGTCGGTCTCGCCCCACCCGACCCGAGAGGCATCGCATTCGTCGGCGGAACGGTGATCGCAGGCCTCGGTTTCGGACTGTTTCAGACTCCCAACAACCGAATTCTACTTCTGTCTGCACCGAAAGCCAGAAGTGGCGCGGCGGGCGCCATGCAAGGCACAGCGCGGCTTCTCGGCCAAACCCTTGGCGGGATATGCATGTCGATCAGCTTCGCAATACTGCCGTTGTCGGCTGCGCTCGAATCTGCGGTCGTCATTGCCAGCGTTTGCGCGGCAATAGCAAGCCTAGTCAGCCTGAGCCGGGCTCGCTACGAGGTGGCGGGACAACCTCGAACTGCTTAATGGCACGGGTCGTGGCCGTCTTGGGACAGAAGGCGTTCTATCGAAAGCAGGCGTTGAACGTCTTCGGCGTCCAGCCGCCACGGGGTAAACATCAACGAGGGACCCACTGAGCCGGCCGGCTCGTATGACAAACCGCCATATCCCTCGCCTTGGTAGGATGCGAACCGGCGACTGTCATATTAAGCCGACGACAGAGGGCTCAAAAGGAATTATGCGGTTAAGCATGGACCATCCCGGCTCTTTCGCCGCCGTCCATAGGTTTTTGCAAATTAAAAGAAACCGGCCGATTTGCACCGGCCGGCCGATGTCAGGCATTCACAAAAAGATCGCTGGTGAAATACTGCTCGGGCGGCAGCGGATCCTTCACCGTACCGAATTCCGCGAACATCTTATTAAAATCCGACAGCCACTTGTTGACGGTGCCATCCTTAGTGAAAGCGTCGAGTTCCTTGCTGGTCAGGATCTTCCGGCTGCGCGCGACCTTCTCCGTCGCGTCTGCCGGAGCAGCGATGAAGGCTGTCGTGATCTCTATGGAACGGTCCAGGTTTGCCGCACGATAATCCATCGCCTTTTTCATGACGCGGAGGAATTTCTTCACGAGTTCGGGATTTTGTTCGACGATCTCGTTGCGGGCGACGAAGGTGTTGATGAACGACGTCTGGGGATAGAAGTCCTGGTTGGATGCCAGTTCCTTCATGTCGGGAACTCGTGGCTTGATCGCGTCGATCAGCGGATACCAGATGCCGGCACCATCGATTTGTTTCGACGTGAAGGCGGCAACCACCGTCGACGGATCCATCGGCACGACCTGAATATCGCCGATCGTCATACCGGCTTTGGTCAGCGCCATGCGCAAAATCATGTCGCCGGACGTGCCCTGGGGAACACCAACCTTTTTGCCCTTCAGACCTTGGATCGAGCCTATACCGGCTTGAGCGATGACGCGGTCGGAGAAGCCGATATCGTTGACGCCCAGCACCTTTGCCTTGCCGCTAGCCGGAAGCCACAAAGCACCCGGGCCGATTGTGCCGAAATTCAGGCTGCCCGCGCCCATCGCCTGGATCTGGATCGGACCGTTGGTGAAGACCTTGATGGAGGGCGTAACGCCTTCGGCTTCCCAAAGTTTCTGATCTTCAGCAATTGCCAACACGCTAGCATTCGGGAAATCCGGAATATAGCCGATCGTCATGTCGACCGATTGTGCGGCTGCTTTTCCGATCGAAAATGCACTCACCGCTGCCACGGCAGCAGTGGTCTTCATCAGGTTACGTCTCGTCAGCATGTTCATTTCCTCCTTGTGACAGCCGATGATGAACGCGAGATCAAGCAGCGGCCGGATGGTAAACCGATCGCCAGACCTCGTTGCGCAATGTCGAAAATTCCGGCGAAAGGCGCATCTCCTCGGTGCGCGGATAAGGCAGATCGACCGGTATGATCCTGTGAAGCCTGCCGGGCCGTGCCGCCATGACCACAACGCGGCTCGCCAGATACACCGCTTCGTCGACATCGTGGGTGATGAACATGACGGTGCGGCGCTCCTTGCTCCATGTAGCAAGGAGCTGATCCTGAAGCTGAACCCGGGTCAGAGCATCCAAGGCGCCGAAAGGTTCGTCCATGAGCAGGATCTTCGGGTTTACGGCATAGGCCCGCGCAATCGCGCAACGTTGCTTCATGCCGCCGGAAAGCGTCTTTGGGAGGGAATCAGCAAAATCACTGAGCCCAACGAGAGCGATGAAATGTTCGGCGATCTTGTGGCGCTCTCCTTTCGCAAGTCCGGCTATCTTCAGACCGAACTCGACATTCTCCCGGACCGTCAACCAGGGAAAGAGTGCATATTGCTGGAAGATAACGCCACGTTCGGGCCCTGGTCCTTTTACCGCCACGTTGTCCACCAAGACCTGCCCGGATGAGGGGACAGTAAGGCCTGCTGCGATGTTCATTGCGGTCGACTTACCGCAACCGGATGGGCCAACGACGGTGATGAACTCCCCGTCCTCGATGTCCAGACTGAGACCCTTCAGCGCAGTGAAAGATGTCTGTCCGGCAAGGCTGAACGTCTTGTTGACGTTCTGAAACGAAATCTTCGTGCTCATAGCTTTTCCTGCCATGCGGTCAGTACACCATCGATCGCGATGACGATCCGGTCCATGATGAGACCGAGCACGCCGATGGCGATGAGGCTGACGAAAATCGTTGGAAGATCGTAGTAGAGTTGGGCCTGCTGCATGCGGAAACCCAGGCCCGATTGTGCCGCGATAAGCTCGGCGGCCACAACCGTTGCCCAGGACGAACCGAGACCAATGCGGATGCCGACCATGATATAGGGCAGCGAGGCCGGCACGATCACGCGGCGGAAGATGGTGAAGTCGTTAGCGCCAAGCACACGGGCGGCATTGATTAGCGTCTTGTCCACATTGACGACGCCCTGATTGGTAGCAACCACGCTCGTCAAGAACGACGCCAGAAAGATAACGAAGATCTTCGGCATTTCGTCTATGCCCATGGTCACAATCGCCAGGGGAATGATGGCGAGCGGCGGGATCGTGCGGAAAAACTGGACGTATGGCTCGACGATGCCGCGAGCAATCCGGTACCAGCCCATCAGGAAGCCGACGGGGATGGCCACGATAATGCCAAGTGCAAATCCAGTGAAGACGCGGCAAAGGCTTGCCAAGGCATCGGACCACAAAAGCCCATTCTGCGCCTGGATGACCGCCTGCCTCGCAACCGCGAGCGGTGTCGGCAAGCCGACGACACCCTGGGTCGTCACCAGAGCCCAGACCGCAATTCCGACGAGGACTGCAACGATATTAATCGCCAGCATGCCCACCGAGCCGGACAGCAGAGATGGCCGTGCCGCAGGCTCAGGATTTTCTTCATGTGTTGCAATCGACAAAGTCATGCCTCCCTCGCGAAAGCCTGTCGGAATTGCGGGTTTCGATTGGTCATCGGGCGTCCGCCATGACATCGCGCGTCTTGAAGTTCGACTCGATCAGCCAGTCTCGCATCACGTCGAAGAGCTGCTGCTTCTGTTGAGCGTAATCGGGATGGCCCCAGAGGTTGTTCACCTCCTTGGGATCGTTCTCGAGATCAAATAGCTGTCCGTCCGTCGACCCCTTGAAGTGGACAAGCTTCCACCTGTCGCTTCTGACTCCGGTCATGAATTCAACGCCTCCGGCCATTGCGACATCGCCGATCTGCTCGCAGAAGACATGGGCGCGGGGTTTCCAGTCGTTGCCTTCCAGCGCCGGCTTGAGGCTCCTCGCCTCGAATGTTTTCGGAGGCGCGATGCCGGCATATTCGAGGATTGTCGGACCGAGATCGAAAAGTTGGCAAAGTCCGTCGATCGATCGGCCGCCTTCGAAGCGGCCGGCGGTCGACCAGATGACCGTCGGCACACGGGTGACGATGTCATACATCGACCACTTCTGGATCAGCCCGTGCTCGCCCAGGCACTCGCCATGGTCGGAGGTGAAAATGACGATTGCGTCCTCCAGATAGCCTCGATCCTTCAGTGCCGAGAGAAGCTCGCCGACCTTTTCGTCGATCAAGGTGACGTTTCCGAGATAGTGTGCCCAGAGCCGGTGCATCTGGTCCGGTGTCGGATCAAGGCTCCAGACGACGGAATCGTGATCGACCTCGACGTCGTGCTCCCGCTTGTCCTTCAGTTCCTGGTGCAGTGATTGCAATTCCTCCGGAGTGGGCTTCGGTAACGGCAGGTCGTTGCGCTTCATATAAGCTTCAGAGTAGCGCGCCGGCGGATCGAAAGGCGGGTGCGGTCCCGGGAAGCCAACCTGCAGGAATAGCGGTTCGGTCGGCGGATAGGTATTGACCCACCACTTGGCCATGTTTCCGACAAAGGCGTCCGCGTGCAGCGCGTCGGGAAGTTCCCAATCGAAGCAACCGAGCCGCTCGCGATAATCGTCAAGCGTACGGTAGGATTCGCGCTGCTGCTTGACGAGGCCGTTAGCGGCAAGCGCCTTGTCCCACTCATCAAAGTACCAGCGGCCTTCCATGTAGCGGTCTTTGTTTTCCACGACGTAACGCTCGTGGAAACCTGAATCGGAATTGTAGGGTATTGTGTGCATCTTGCCGACATTGACGCAGCGATAACCCGCCTCCCGCAATTGCTCGACCCATGTTCGCTGCCATTTCTGCCCATTCGCTAGCACGCCGGTCGTATGCGGGTAGTAGCCGGTAAAGAGGCTCGCACGTGAGGGAACGCAGCTCGGCGCGGTGATGTGGCAGTTGGTCAGCGCCACGCCTTTTTCAACGAGTGCGTCGATATTCGGGGTCACGGCATAAGGGAAACCGAGCGCCGCAATGGAATCGTAGCGTTGCTGGTCCGTCATGATCAGAATAATATTCGGCCTTTCAGCCATGCCTTCTCCTCCGCCACGCCGATCTCCGGCGTGGACTTCTTTCGCGTTCAAACAAGCAGGCGTCGTCCCTCTCCGCTTGCCTCTCTATCAAAAAAAACATAAAGTTATCGATAACGCAACGATCACTTTGGCGCATTTTTGGCAATGGACCTCAATACTGTCGAAAAGGGAGGGCGCAACGCGCCGACACTTGCTTCCATCGCCGAGAAGGTGGGCGTTTCCGTCAACACGGTTTCGCGTGCATTACGCGCGCCAAACACGGTCAGGCCGGAACTTCGCCGCCGTATCAATTCTGCAATGGAGGAGCTGAACTACGTGCCGAACCGCCTTGCCGGCGGGCTCTCGAGCACGCGTTCCGATATTGTCGCCGTCGTCGTGACTTCGCTTTATTATTCGGAATTCGCGAGCATCGTCGATTCCCTGCAATCCGCTCTCCTGGAGCGGGACATGCAGGTCATGCTCGCCAATACGAGGTACGATGCCGACCAGGAACAGCGGCTTGTTCGCTCGCTTCTCAGCTGGCGTCCGACGGCGGTGGCCATCATCGGCGTCGATCACCCTCCAAAAGTGGTCGAACTCCTCAAGGCATCCGGCATTCCAATCATCGAAATGTGGGACACGGGCGGTGAGGTGATCGATACGGCCGTCGGGTTCGATCACACCGCTGTTGGCGCCGCGCAAGCCGACCACTTGATCGCGGGAGGGTATCGGCGGCTGGCTTTTGTCGGCAGCGTCCGCGAGAACGACAAGCGCGCGCAGAAGCGCTTGAGGGGGCTGGAGGATGGAGCGGCCCTCGCCGGTCTCCCGAGGATTGTCACGCACACGGACCAGCAGGGCGGCAGCTCCGAACTCGGAGAACGACTTGCACATGAACTTCTCGAGTACCACCCGGAAATCGATGCGATCGCCTGCAACAGCGACGTGGTCGCCTTCGGCGTGCTTCGCGCGTTGAAGAAGCTTGGCAAGCGCGTGCCGGAGGATATCGGCGTTGTCGGGTTCGGCGACAATGAAGCAGCCAGTTGTGTCAGCCCGGCGCTCACGACGATCCGCCCGAACCGTGAGACAATCGGCAAGCTGACTGCCGAAGCAATATTCGCGCGGATTAACGGCGTGCCGCCCAGCATCACTCTCGTGGACTGGAAGCTCGTCGTGCGTGAAAGCGCCATTCGCAAGGAGACGAGATGACCAGACGAATAGCCACTTCCACCGATTGACGGACGATTCTCCCTAAGCAACAGAAACATGAACAATCCCGCCTCCCTTGAGCGAAGTCATTCTCATCGTCTGCGGTTGTCTCGTGGGTATCGCCGCCGGCTGCTCAGTCAGCGCCATGAGCTGGGTGTCGAAGATGCTTCATAGCCTGATTTTTCAGATTCCCTTCGGGTCCTGGCTGAGTTCGTCGCCGATCGAAAACAAGTTGCTGCTCCTGACCGCACCAATTGCAGGCGGAATAACCCTTGGCATTTTACTGCTTCTGTGGCTCTTCCTCACTTTGTGTGGTTAACAGGATGTTAGCGCCTGGACTGCTGTCGGTTTGCAATTAACCGGGTCTTCCTCAATTTGTGTGGAGATCGGTCAATTTGATTGGCATCATCCGCGCTCTGAGAAGCTCTGGTCCCGCCCTGCCGTACATTGCGCGCTTGATGGTCTTCAGTCGGTTTATCTGGCCTTCTGCCTGACCGTTGCTCCAGGGCAAGTCGATGGCGAGACTGCGTCGATATCACGGCGAAGTACACGGGCAAAACGGGCTAAGAAAGCGAACCCAGAATGAATGGCATCCTCGATCCATGGGCAAGTTTCGCCGACGTTCGGCCACGAAATATGCCGCGAAATCGCATGGCGAAGCTGCGCAATACAGCAAACGTCCGTGATCCCTGTTTGAGGGTATCGACTTTCCGCGCCTGATTGATTGTCAGTGCGCCGCGCGGCTTGATGCAGAGAGTAGCGGCGACAATGGGTGATATCAAATGACCGGTTTGCGGATNGAAAGTGGCCGCGGAATAAGATCGATCACCTGAAGAGCGCAATACAGCAAACGTCCGTGATCCCTGTTTGAGGGCATCGACTTTCCGCGCCTGATTGATTGTCAGTGCGCCGCGCGGCTTGATGCAGAGAGTAGCGGCGACAATGGGTGATATCAAATGACCGGTTTGCGGATCACGGACAAGCAAATTGTCAKGTACTCTGTCCGAGAGCCCAGTTCGGGCCGACGCCGCATCATCCTTATCCTCATCCGTTTGCGACCTCTCGGCACGGCGCCATGTTGCCAGGAGACGTTCAAGATTAGAAAAGCTGCCGGTGTATCCKCGGTGCTTTAGGTCATGAAACAAATGGCGACCACGGCGGTTGCCATCCTTCCAACACTGGGTGAGGAACGCTTCGAAGTATAGAGGAGATGTCGGCTGTAGCGTGCCCCTGCGTCGATCGGGTGGGNCGACCACGGCGGTTGCCATCCTTCCAACACTGGGTGAGGAACGCTTCGAAGTATAGAGGAGATGTCGGCTGTAGCGTGCCCCTGCGTCGATCGGGTGGGGTTTCGAACGTCAGCCATTTCGTGATGCTTCGTCGGCCATATCCTGTGCGACGTGCAATGTCCRAGCAGGTCAGGCCTTCTTTGCTCAAGGCGTGTACTGTTTCGAACACAACGATGATCGTGCCGTAGCGCCACGATTTCCTCCAACTCCAGTCGTCGATTCCGATGATCCGCGCTGGGGGGGCGTCGACCCGTGAAGCACTGCGCTTCAAGTGCCGAAGGATGGTGTCGTCGAGAGCGGGAAAAAGCCGGGGGTCACGCTGCCAGGTCGAGCTTTGCATTTTTGAGACGGCCGTCGGCGACGGCGGCTCGAACCTGCAGGACCCGATGAGTCAGGCCTTCTTTGCTCAAGGCGTGTACTGTTTCGAACACATCCTTCCGAGACTGTCGATGCGCCCGACGAAGCTGATTGCGCCAAGGAGTCTCAGGCGTCCCCTCATGCAAAGCCCGATCGTCGGGATCGTTCTCGATGTCCTCGTCTGGTAGCAGTGGCCGGCCTGTAGCTCGGCCGGAGAGGCTCATCTGTTCCTCGATTGCAAGACGAAGATTCTGGATGAGATGAAAGCGGTCTGCCACCTGAGACGCTGGTGGGGCACCTTCACGAGCGGCCTGCGCGTAGAGCCCGCATCGATCTAGGCTGACGACCTCAATAGACGGGTGCCGCTGCTCCTGGCGGATGGACGAGACCTATATCCAGGTCAAAGGCAAGTGGACCTATTTCTACCGCGCTGTCGATAAATTCGGCAAAACCCTTGATTTCATGCTGTCTGAGCACCGCGATGAGGCCGCAGCCAGCGCCTTCTTCGCCCGCGCGATTAAGAACAATGGCTGGCCCGAAAAGGTCGTCCTCGACAAGAGCGGCGCGAACCTGGAAGGATTACACAACATCAACTGGCTACTGCTGTTGCATGGATGGTTCTGGCTGATCGAGATCCTGCAGGTCAAATACCTCAACAACATGATTGAGCAGGACCACCGGTTTATCAAGAAGCTGACCCGCCCCATGAAGGGCTTCANTCAAATACCTCAACAACATGATTGAGCAGGACCACCGGTTTATCAAGAAGCTGACCCGCCCCATGAAGGGCTTCAAATCTTTTCAGTCTGCGTCAGCAACACTAGATGGTATCGAGGTAGCTCACATGATCCGCAATCGGCATTTTCAACCAGTGGCCAATCGGCATTTCAGCAATTCGCCGCACTCGCTGCATAAGTGTGTCCAGCGATAGCCGTTCTGCGGCCTTTCCAAAAACTTGCGACAGAACCTTCGGATCTGGATATCATCCCCGCAGACCATGCGACATCACTTTTTAAGCTGTATTCGGCCAAGGGATGGAGCCGGGAAGAGCCGCTGGACAAGAACTTGCCGATCTCGGAGCCGACAGTTCTTGCCAACGCCCTGCAGCTGATCGTCGACTCTGCCGTGCGCAGCAAATCCGACCTCCTGAGCGTAGAATTCACTATGAAGGCCGGCGACATAGAAAATCTTACCGCCTTGCCCCCAGTATGGTTTTCCAGAAATGCTGAGGTCATAGGCCACAAGCTGCGTGATACCGTGACGGATCGCACCACCGGAAGCCTCAACCATTTTGCCCTTCCCATCGAGGAAGTGATATCAAACCGACTTGGGTGGAGGGACATAAAGTAGAATGGCTCAGCCACGACCGGTTGTCCGATCGCTCATCCATCCTCACTGGCAGTCTTGCAACCCAGGGGTCGGTTCCGGCTGGGTGCGAAATGACACTCTAAGCCCTTGCTTCCTTGGGCCAGAGATATTCGCCAGTCAGTAATATATGTGCCCAACCCAGCGGAGAGATATGCGCCAGAAGTTCGGGCGGCACATCAAGTCCGTCATTCCGGCGCTCTGCGGCTGCTGCATGTCGATGTCGAGGATCCACTCTATAATAAAGAGTGTACGCTCCACCGGCCAACTTCCCGCAGCGCAACCGCCAGATCGTTCTGGCGTGGATAGGAGGCAAGCTTGCGAAGCTATTGGCTCGGCTTGATCTTGCCGGGGGCCATGGTCGCGGCGCGGCGGAACAGGTCGGGCCAGTTCGCGATGATCAACTCCTCGCGGATCTTGCCACCGACCAGTTTGCGCAAATCCTAGAGCCCATTATTCATACCTCAGAGCTTCAACAGGATCGAGTTTGGCAGCGCGCCAAGCGGGGAAAAGCGTCGCCAGAAATGACAGGACGAGCGCCATCGATATAACCAATAAGGTTGCGCTGAGATCCATCTTGGCTGGCAGTGTGTTCAGGAAATATAGCTTCGGATCGAATATAGTTGTGCCGGACAGCCACGAAAAGAATTGCCGGNAGGTTGCGCTGAGATCCATCTTGGCTGGCAGTGTGTTCAGGAAATATAGCTTCGGATCGAATATAGTTGTGCCGGACAGCCACGAAAAGAATTGCCGGATGCGCTCGACGTTCAGGCAAATAACGATGCCGAAGGCAACACCTGCAATGGTGCCAGCAACTCCGATAGCAGCCCCAGTCATCAGGAATATCCGGAGAATGGATTTTCGCGTTGCGCCCATGGTTCGAAGGATGGCGATATCGCGGCCCTTGTCTTTCACAAGCATAATGAGACCGGAGATGATGTTCAGCGCCGCAACAAGCACGATCAGCGTCAGAATCATGAACATGACNGCGATATCGCGGCCCTTGTCTTTCACAAGCATAATGAGACCGGAGATGATGTTCAGCGCCGCAACAAGCACGATCAGCGTCAGAATCATGAACATGACATTACGCTGCACTTGCAGGGCGGAAAAAAATGTCTGATTTCGTTGACCCCAGTCCGTCAACATGACCGAGCGTTGCGTCGCTTCTTCAATCGGCTTCTTCAATGCATCGACATCGTCCGGTCTATCGGCGAATATCTCGATTGATTGAACCTTATTGTCCTGATTGAAATAGAGCTGTGATTCCTCAAGCGGCATGAACACAATGGAGGCGTCATATTCTGACAAGCCAATCTCGAAAATGGCGGTAACCGGATAGGATTTGACCCTCGGCGCCATCCCGAGCTGCGTTACATCGCCATCGGGTGAAATCAGCATCAACCTGTCACCGAGACCCAAGCCCATGTTTTCCGCCATGCGCGTGCCTATTGCTACGCCGCCTGCGGTGTTAAAGCCCTGAAATGTGCCCTGCCGCACATTCTTTGACACAAGTTGTAGCTTGGCGATGTCGTCTTCACGCAAACCGCGAACGAGCGCACCCGACCCTGCCCCGACATTGCCTTTTGCCAGAACCTGACCCTCGACGACAGGGATCGCGAAGGATACGCCTGGCACAGCATCGACGCGTTTGATGACTGCGTCGAAATCATCCATTGGCCCGTCCATTGGCTGCATGATGACATGGCCGTTGATTCCGAGAATGCGGGTCAAAAGCTCAGCCCGGAAACCATTCAGCACCGCCATGACGATGATGAGTGTCGCCACGCCAAGCATGATTCCCGTGAACGAGAAACCGGCGATAACCGAGATAAACGTTTCCTTGCGCCGGCCACGCAGATAGCGCCAGGCGATCATGCGCTCATAGGCGGAAAACGGCTTTGAGCCTGATGGAGCGGTTGCTACTTGTTCTGTCATAAAGTTCAGCCTGATGCTTCTAGATGACCGTTACATTACGGCGATTAGTGAACCCAAATCTTAAAGCAAGAACGCTTGCCCAAGGCGATCCGCTCCGACAACGGCCTGCCGTTCGCCAGCCCCAACGGGCTCTACAATCTCTCCAAGCTCTCGGTCTTCTGGCTCAGGCTCGGAATCACGCTCGAACGCATCAAGCCCGGCCATCCGCAGCAGAACGGCCGGCATGAGCGCATGCATCTGACACCTCGAACGCATCAAGCCCGGCCATCCGCAGCAGAACGGCCGGCATGAGCGCATGCATCTGACACTGAAGAAGGAAACAACCCGACCACCCGGACGGACGTTTCTTCAGCAGCAGGCACGCTTCGACGAATTCGTCAGTGAATTCAATCGCGAGAGGCCACATGAGGCGATCGGCATGAAGGTGCCTGCCGATCTCTACAGCGCCTCTGCGCGGCTGCGGCGCGACAATCAGGATGAGAATGCACGTCAATCAAGATGAGAATCTGTCAGCCCTTCTGGAACGTAGGGAGGGCGTAGCCCTGCCGGAGTTCCAGCAGGGCTGACGGCGAGATTTTTCGGCTCGTTTGTGTATCGCGGCCGGCCCAGTATCGAGGTGTATTCCTGAGAGGAGAAGATCGAGGATTCGGCGATGGGCCAGGTGCTGGCGCATCAAAAAGAAGCTCCGACAGAGGAGTCGGGGAGAGTATACGTCGGATGCTAGAGATGCAGGCTCTAAAAAAACTAACGGCTGAAAAATAGGACTGACGCACAAGGAAATGAAGGCTTGTTTGGGCTAAGCTGAGCCAGCGGAAAATAGGATCGACTTTTCCAGTCGCGACCGCCATCCACAACCAACCGTCCAATATGGTGACCGACTTCCGCGAGCAAGGAGAATTTTGCCATGAAACGCAGGACTTTTCTCACTGGAAGCGCTACCTCAGTGGCCGCACTATCTGTGCAGCCGGCCTTGGCGCACTACAATCCCCCGCTAAATGATCCGCCAGCACCGGGCGAATTGGCGGCGACCGCGGCCCGGTTGCGTGAACAATTCATGAAAGATTTCGAGCCCGCCTATATTGAAAATGTAATCGTCCCACATTTTTTGGTTAGTGTTTTCGAGGGTGAGCGGTCCTTTCTTCCTATGATTGATCTCGCACTCACCAAAGAGAACGCTCTGCCTAACGATTTGTGGGGTCTTCTCAGCCAAACCTGGCGGCCCGCTCCTGAAGATGGGGTGACAGTGTTCCTTCAGGGGTTGGAGAAGCGGGGACCAGACAATCGCCGAAAGCGCATTTACATGTCGGCGGTAACGCCGGATCTTTACCGGGAAAAATACGGCGATAAGGTCAAAGGTTTTTTCGACCAACTTCTGTCCGATTCCAACGCCGGACGGCCATTGATGCGGAAATACTTGGATTCGTTTTGGGACCTGTATTGGGACCTGCACTTAGGTGTCTCACATGACGAGATACCCGAGCGCGTTCGCCAGATCGGCGCGAGTTTCAATACGGTTCTTGCCTATCGTGATCCCACTCAACGCATTGTATATGAAAACTATATGACCGTGCGATCCCACCTCGATTTTTTGAAGTCATGGATCGATGAAAAACTCGCCGATATTGAGTCCGGGAAGACAAAAGACCCCGAAAAGACCTTCGCCTTTTATTGGATAAAGAACGGCGAAAACAGTCAGTATTTCAATCACAAGGACGTGGTCTTCGAATGCTTCCATAACTTCGTGGCGTTCAGCCAGTGGGGCAACACGATCTACAACATCATGCTCCGGCTGGCCAACGGCGTGGGTGATCCGGAGATAAAAGCTTCCTTCAAGCAAACTATGGAAGGCAATCCTGATAATGCAACCGGTGCCCCCTTTACGCCCCTGGAGGCGTTTGTCATGGAGTTGTTCCGCCTGATCTCCCCGAATGGCGGCAGTATTTCCGCACTCGGAGAAACTCAGTCACCGCGGTTCGATCGTCACGGTTACATCATCAGTCCGCACACCTCGACGAGCCTCGACCCAGTGCATTGGACAAACCCGGAGAAATTCGATCCGTCCCGATATGCTAACGCCCCGACAAGTTCCGATATTGACGAGGCTAGGGCGAAACAGATTGGCTTCGCCAAGTGTCCGTTCGACTTGACGTCGTTTGACGTAAAAGACGGGCGTAAGGCTTCGCTTCACAACAGCGGCTTTGGAACTGTGTTTGGAGAGGCAGATGGCAAGATGCTACCCGTCTGCGACTACGCCGGCTTTGCACCATTTGGGTTCGGTTACCGTCGTTGTCCGGGCGAGCAATTGACCATTCAGGCCTTCGAGGACTTCCTGAGAAAGGTGTGGAAAGACAAGATTGAGTTTAAAAAACTCAACATTGCCAACCCTGAGCCGCTGCCGATCGGGCCAACCACAGTTATTGGTGACGATATTGGCTTTGCTCGGGTAGTGTAATTTGAAGCCACAGAGTTCTGTGCTGCTGGTCGGTGGTCGAATAGTTTGTAGTGTTGCTGCCGAGTAGATAACTCGACCCTCTCCGGGTGTTGCAACCACACCCGTGACAAACGAGGCCGGGACGAATCTTCGTCCCGACCTTCCTCTGCCAGTACCTCAGTGGTCAGCGGTGAGAGACGAAGTGGAAAAATGTAATGCATGTCAGGGGAGCGTCAGGTTGGAGTGGTTGCACTTCCGAACCTGTCTGCTCTATGTGGCCGAAGCTGCGACGCGGGGGCATCCACCCGTGCGCCTTTAGGTCCGCGGGGATGCCCTCCAAATGGAGCTCGAGGCAGACGCCTGCATATCCCGCGGGCAGACTAGGCGGAATCCAGCAAAAGGGCAGCGCTATTGGTACCACATTTCGTCGCCAGCCGTAGCGGTTGAAGTAGTTGCCGCCGCGGGGGCATCGAACCGGATCCCCGCGGGAAGACCGTCTCGAGATGTTTCTTAGTCCGGCTCAGTCGGTTTGGCTTCAGAAACTACCCCTCCCTTTAGAAGCTTCCCTATCGCCTTGAGGCGGGCTTCGGCGTCCGAGAGCCGGTGAACGAGATCAACAGGAGTGCTGCAAGTGCCATCATCGAAAAAATTGCCAAGCATCTCCGTCGGCGTGACACTCAGCACTTTGCAAAAGCCAATCAATGTCGAAACTGACAGGCGGTTTATCCCTTTCTCGTACTTTTGTACCTGCTGAAACGAAATCTGTGCCGATTTTCCAAGGACGGTCTGGCTCATCCCGCGGATGAGGCGGATTTCGCGCAGGCGCCCCCCTATTGCTCTTTCGATATCTGCTGATCCCTTTTTCGCTGCCGGCATTTCCATCCTCCGTGCTGAACCAGTGACGTGAATTCAATGCGAACGTTCGCCGCACTCACCCTGCGCAGAATTTTGAGCTTTTAATATTCATGATTTTAGTGCACTTTTAAATTGACCTGTCCACTACCTTTCATTGTCTATTGTTGAGGAGGTTCATGGAAATGAACTCTGACAGCGTCGTCGGTCGCCGGTTGGGCGGCAAGCACGATTTTCGCACCGAAGTCACGTCTGGCATGCGCATTTGTGTTCGGTGCGGCAGGCCAAAAACCAAGCGATCCAAGATGATGATCTGCGAGGACAGCCGTCGGACGCGACGCGGCAACGTTGTTAGCGCTTCTTCGGCCTCCGTGTGAGCACCGGCTGTTCGTAGTGCCACGCGAACACGAGAGCATAGCGTCTTGTCGATGCGTGCTGCTCCGTCTCGTTGTGCGACTGATTTCAGAACGGGGTTGTGATACGTGCCCGGCGTGTTGTCAACGTCCTGAGAATCTGTAACTTCACTTCGCCATGTCTTGTATCAGGCCGCATTCGCCGCTGCGGAACGCCATCCTCAAAAATGGCGCCTCGTGGAGCCATCAAAGCCCAACTTAGACACAGTTGCTAGTGAGTAAAGGGAAGATAAGCTGCGCAGCCAACGCCAGTGAACGACGTGTCCCGGCAAGGCTACGCGCGATCCATTCCTGAGGTGTCGCTTCGCAACCAATATCCATCACGACATTATAAGGACTAATCTGATGCCTCGTTCAGGGCGCCGGACTTATGCGCTGAGTGACGAAGTCTACGACCTTTGGCGGGGTTCCGGCTGGCGATGCGCCGATTCCTTTCGTTCAGCGAAGCCGCGCTTGCTGGGGCCGGAGTTACCTCGCAGCAGTATCAGGCCCTCCTGGTAGTGCGCACAACGGCCGGGTGGAGGATAAGGGTTCGGGATTGGCCGAACAGATGCTCATGCAACATAACGGCGCAGTGCAACTCGTCGAACCGCATGTGTTCTGCGGGCCTTGCGATAACCTGATCTCGGATCGTCTGCTGATGCTGGGCATGGTATCTTAACAGACAGAGGCAGCGATCGGCGTGGCCATCCTTAACCGAATGCTCGACTGCGGACGCCCGAAATCCGGTCGCTGCCAAGCCTCGACGGGAGCAACCAAATAAGCGGACCCATCAAAAACCAGATTCCGCAAATTTGCTGATCGCTGCAGCAACGCTATCTAGGATTGACTTGTGTCAGAGAGCAGGCGCTTGCAGTCAATTGAACTCCTAGACGTCGGAAATCCAGGACAGTCTCGCGAGACCTTCCGTGATTTTTCTAGAGACCATTCAGTTTTAAGCGCAAAGCTAGCAAATCTATGAACGCCCGCACCTTTGCTGGAGCGAGTCTATGTTCCTGCCAGAGAGCGTGAATTGGAACAGGTTTGGGTTCGAAATTTTCTAGAACCAGCTGTACCTTTGATGTCGCGACGAGATGATTTATCTGCCACAGCGGAGAATATCCGAGCCCCAAACCGCTACTTGCCGCAGAATAGATAGCTGTCATCGAATTTGATCGAAACGAACCTTGCACCTTTATGAGGCGAACTCTCCCGTCAATCTGAAACGACCACTGCCCGGGCTGGCGATCGACCGTCCGAACAAGGCAATTGTGATGCCGTAAATCTCGGGGATGTCCTGGCCAACCGCTTTTTGCGAAATAAGACGGCGCACCGAAGACCACTCGTCGCAGAGAGCCCAGCTGCCTGCTCTGCAGTCCGGAATCAGGGAGGTCGGCGATCCGAATTACTAGATCGAGCTTTTCAGTCGCGAGATCACTGAATTCGTCCGAAAGTTGAAGGTCAATCTCCGTCTGGGGAAACGATGTCATATATTCGGCAATGATCGGAACCAGAAACTTAGGTCCAAACAAAATGGGAGCCCCAACTCGCAATACCCCCGAGGGCTCCGATCGCCGATTGGCCACTTGCTCCCTGGCTTCCCGGATCTCCCCAATTGCAGGCTTGATCCTTTCGTAAAAGACAGCGCCCGCCTCGCTGGGCTGACAGTGTCTCGTCGTCCTGTGGATAAGGACCACGCCAATGTCTTCTTCTACCGAAGCCAGAGAGCGGCTAATGGCTTGCAACGAGCGCCCCAGTTGGACTGCTGCCTCCGTCAGGCTCCCGTGGTCTACCACGGACAAAAAAGCTTCCAAGTCTTCCAAGCGGCTCAAAACTATCTCGCAAATCAAGAGAGAGTATCACAATCAACGCAGATTGTTACGATAATCGCGAAAATATATCATCAGTCGTGAAATGATTGAAGGATAAAAGGCATGACAGACTCGAAATCCATTTTTCTCGTCGTCGGGGCCGCGGGTAAATTTGCGCGGTTACTGATCCCTGAACTACTCCGACGAAATTCTACTGTTCGCGGGCTTGTAAGAAACGCCGAACGCGGCGACCTCGCG
Source organism: Rhizobium sp. Root1203 (assembly GCF_001424945.1). Taxonomy (GTDB): domain Bacteria; phylum Pseudomonadota; class Alphaproteobacteria; order Rhizobiales; family Rhizobiaceae; genus Rhizobium. The sequence continues at coordinate 4,214 of NZ_LMCW01000027.1, read as the reverse complement.
CGATCCTGGGGCACAACTCAAATTGCAATCGGCGATCTGCGAAACCCCGACAGCTTGAAAAGAGCTGTCGAAGGCGTCGATGGCATTTTTCACATCGGTCCGGCGTTTGCTCCAGACGAGGCGGCAATGGGGATCGCGCTGATTGAGGCGGCTACGCGCGGCGGTGTTCGTAAGTTCGTATTCTCTTCGGTAATCCAGCCGACGAATACGCGCCTAAAGAACCACGCCAGCAAAATTCCAGTGGAAGAGGCACTTTATTCCTCTCGGCTCAACTACACCATTCTGCACCCCGCAAATTTCATGCAGAACATCGGTTTGACGTGGTCTTCGATCCTGCGAACCGGGGAATTTGCCGAGCCGTTTCCGAAGGAAACTAAGATTGCACGAGTGGATTATCGCGATGTCGCCGAAGTCGCCGCAATCGCCTTAACGGAGGCAAAACTGGACTTCGCTACATTGGAGCTCTGCGCCGGTATGTTCAGTCGTCTCGAGATAGTATCAATTCTCACAAAGGAACTCGGGCGTCCGATCGCCGCTCGCGAGCCCACCTTTGAACAATGGGCAAAGAATACCCCTCTTCCGTACAATGATCAGCAGATCCATCTGCTGTCGAAAGTCCATGAGCACTACCGAGAATTTGGGTTAGGAGGCAACAGCCTTTCGTTAGCGGCGGCCCTTGGTCGCGAACCACGCTCAATGTCTCAGTATATCGCAGAGCTCGCGCGTCAAACGCTTGCTGAAGAGGGAACCAAACTAAAGGACCACAACAATGCATGAAGGAAACTATCCACGTGCGAGATTTAGAAGGCTTCCGCCGGCTTCGGGGCGTTTTGTTACGCCTTTCGTCTTGTCCGTTTTCATGTCGGGGATCGTCTCGGCCGTTGTCACGATAAAAGGCGTTGGGCTCGGTGCTGAATTTCTAAACAATTGGCCCGGTGCTTGGGGGGCGTCGTGGATCATCGCGTTCCCCAGCCTTTTGCTTCTTCTGCCGATCGTCCGAAGGATTGTATCCGCGATCGTCGAGCAACCCGCTGGCTGATCCAGGCACTATAGGAAGCTGAGAACTCTGTTTGCCTCGGATTTCTTCCATGGACAATACTTTGACGATCGACAAAGGGGAGAAACGCGGATGAAAGCAATCCGTATCCACAGCTATGGCGCGGCAAGTGAGATGAAACTCGAGGAGGCTCCAATGCCGACTTGTGGTGACAACGATATACTCATCCGCGTCGCCGCCTGTGGCGTCAACCCAATCGACTGGAAGATACGGGCTGGGTTTCTGTCGCAGGTCCTTCGATATCATATGCCCCTGATTCTGGGTCAGGAATGTGCGGGGATAGTAGATGCCGTCGGCAAGGACGTCACAGCGTTCAAGGCAGGTGACGCTGTCTACACGATGGTGGGCTTTGACCATACCGGGACTTATGCGGCGTATGTCGCCGTCGACGCTTCTCGGGTCGCGTTGATGCCGACATCGCTGTCGTTCAACGAAGCTGCATCGATGCCTCTGACAGCCTTGGCGGCGTGGAACGCAGTTGAGGCGGCGCAGCTTAAGCCCGGGCGGCAGGTGCTGGTCCATGGCGGTGGCGGCGGCGTCGGATCCCTGGCTATTCAATTTGCCAAGCGGCTCGGTGCCCACATTACGACCACGGCCGCCACCAAAGACAAGACGCTGGTAGAAGAACTTGGCGCTCACTTTGTGATTGACTACCAGACAACCGATTTCTCATCGCTCACCGGCAATATGGACGCCGTGATCGACACCGTCGGCGGTAATGTGCAGGAAGCTTCTTGGAAGACGCTTATGCGGGGTAGAACCTTGGTCGCGCTCACAGAACCGCCGTCACATGAACAGGCTGCAACCCACGGCGTCAAAGCCGAGTTCATCTTCACGCAGCCAAGCGGCGAGACCCTCGCGAGGATCGCGAGTTTGATCGATGTTGGCGTGGTGAAGCCTCTTGCGATCCGCTCTTACGATTTATCTCAAGCGGCGGGCGTGCATGAGCGTGGAGAAGGAGCACGCCTGAGTGGTCGCACAATACTGCGCGTAGCCCAATAGTTAGCACACATTACGCGAGCGGGCGCCGTCTTGCGGCTTTTGCGGTCGTCGCGCGCAGGGCCGCCAAGGTCGGCAGGGTACCCATTTGGACCTTTACGCCAGCACTGCATTGGCGAACAGCCGGTCTCGCGACGAAACGCGGTACTGAATTCCGCTTCCGACTCAGAACCGACCGAGAAGCCAATACTGGCGACGCTGTCGTCGGTGCGGTGCAGGCGCTCAGCCTCTAGGCGCATCCGCCAGCTGGCGAGATAGTCGAGCGGCGTCTGTCCTACTACCTCTCGGAATCGTTCGGCGAAGGTAGTCCGCGACATTCCAGCAAGTTTGGCCAGCTCGAGGAGCGTCCAACGCCTCGCTGGCTCGGCGTGCTCAGCAATGAAAGACATCATCTACCAAGAGGGGTAACCATGTCTCAAATATTGGCAAAGCGACAGGAAGAGTTTCTGAAAACAATTTCGAATAACCACCGACTAGAAATGTTAAAAAACCTTCTTCGGCGGGAGATGTCCGTCGGCTCGTTGGCGGAGCAAGTAGGGCTCTCTCAATCAGCTCTGTCTCAACACCTCTCCAAGCTGCGAGAGCAAGGACTGGTCACAACCCGTCGCGATGCACAGGCGATTTACTACTCCTGCGATGATGCCGGGGTCGTGAAAATCGTGTCCACTTTGGCCGAAATATTCCCCAACCATGCTGTAAAATATTCGGGCGACGGCCATGTCGTAGAGCCGAGACACGTTAGCCATAAGTAAGAAAAACACACTTCTCGGGTCGAATTCTTGGTGCGTGGTTTGAACCACGCCCAAGAGGGCGTCCTCAGCAGCACTTCCTCGCCTGACCCGCTCGCGTTTCCTGCTTCGACATTGCGCATTGAAGCGCCGGCGCTTTTATGTCCTGACGAAATCAAGTGGAAAGCCGTTGAACGGTTTGATCTCCTTTAGCACAAAGGTCGTTTGCATTTCCTTGATGCGAGGCAGCCGTCGGATGACAGTCATTGCAAATTCAGCATACGTATCGAGGTCGCGTGCGACGACGTGCAACATAAAGTCCGCATCTCCAGCTATCGAGTAGCATGCCACGACCTCCGCAAGCTTCGTGATGCCGTGGGAGAATTCATCAGCCTCTGCCTCGCTATGACTGTCGATTTTGATGCGTACGAAAGCCAGGACACCGAGACCGATTTGACGTCTGTCTAGTATGGCTTTGTATCCTTTGATGACACCTCGTTCCTCCAATTGTCGGACACGACGCCAGCACGGCGAAGTGGAAAGGCCCACGTCGGCGGCCAATGACTGGTTGGTCAACCTTCCATCCTCTTGCAAGGTGTTGAGGATTCGCTTGTCAATCGGTTCGAGGTCCAAAGATGGTGCACCCTTCCAACAAAAATGATTATGGAGGTAGACTTTACCGAATATAGGTTATTGCGAGGTAAATAAGGCAGGATTTACCTGCCAGGATCGATTAATCTCCTATGCAACGGCGTTCCAGTTTCTGGTGGAAATGTGAAAGAAGAAGTACGTGTTGCCATTATCGTTAATCCCCATTTGCCAATTGGGCTTATGGCAAACACTATTGGCGCGGTTTCAATTGGGCTCGGAGCAAAACGACCCGGACTCGGTGGAAGCAAACTAACCGATCTGAGGGGTCGGACGATCAACGTCAGCTCGAACCGCCCGGTGCCCATCCTTCAGGCGACATATGAGGAAATGGCTCGCCTGTTGTTGAAAGCTATTGCTCAGGCGGATGATCACACGGTCGTTCCATTTCCTTCTTTCGCGCGATCGCTACACGACTATGCAGACTATGAAGCTGTCTTTCCGAGCCGTGACTTGGCAGAGGAAACCATCGATGGTCTTGGAATCGCTGGCCCATCGAAATGGGTCAAATCGCTCACGGGATCACTTAAATTGTTGCGGTGAGACCTCGGGGATTTGCGGCTATCTTCCAACGCACAGAGATTCGAGCTGTCCCGGCGACACTGGCAACTTAGTTCAAATTTGGTGTCGGATGGTCGCGTTTTTCAATTCGGATCGTATCCCAACGAGTGGTGCTTGGTAATCCCCCCGCAAATTAACGGGCTTCAAAAGTAGAATTTTCTCGGGCTTTATGATCGAGGAGATTTTGATGAAGACGAGCAGATTTAGCGAACCCCAAATCC
>NZ_LMCW01000026.1 GCF_001424945.1 Rhizobium sp. Root1203 | reverse complement strand
GATCATTCGATATCGGTGCGGTCATCAGATGCTGGCCTCCATCCAGCCAACACCAAGGAATCAGAATAAAACTGATTTGGGAATCACATTCGATTCAGAAAAACACGGAAACGCTTTAGCGCGATCGCGTGATGCTCGCAATCCAATTTCGCCTCAGTAACGAAGGCCGCAGGTTTTACGGCTGGATTGTTACGCCTTGATCACGCGCCGTCTTTCAGCGGGAAAAAGCGTTGATGAAGTGGCGCGCCGAGATGGCGCCTCCGCGGGCCGGTTTGACAGGGTTCAGCCATTGCCAATTATTTTCGCCGCAAGGGCGATCGACGGAACGAAAACCGCAGCGGCGAAAAACGCACTGTGGATCATGGCTTTCATGGCAGGCTCCTTTCAATGACCCGTTTGATGTGGCGATGGCTCAAGAGTGCTTCAATGCTCCGGGGAGCAGTAACGACGATTTGATGATCGATGCTCCTTGAGAAGAACGGCGTGCCGCGGTGACAGCACTGCGATCTGTCGGAGATGAGGCGACTCGACAGTGACGCGCTGCGCTCAAATCCCTGGGTGGATGAGTTGATCGGCAGTCAACGCCATACGTTGAAGTGGTCCTGCATATACTCGATGCAGCGGCGGTTTGCCTCGATACGGTCGGCGCCCTCAATCGTGGCGAGGAAGAGCGAAGCAAAGTCGTGGGCTTCGGTGGTTCTTGGCTCTTCAAGTCCGGCGGGCAGCCAGATCGGGACGCCCTTAAGGGCGAGCATGCCGGACAACCACACATCGTCAACCGCCCATATGACGTCGGGAATTGCGTAGGCGATATCATCGAAAAACTCGGGACGAACGACGACGCCGCCGAGCCCCTGGAGCACGTCGACATAGCCGCCTCTGGCTATGAGGCGTGGCATCGGCTTTGGTCGCTCGCCGGGCATTACCCTGGTGGCGACCTTGTGTTTGAGACGGCGCGCGCGCAGCGACAGGTCGATCTTCTGCGAACGAACGGCTTTTGGCAAAAACGCAGAGGACTTCGCGATGTCAGTGGGCACGTCCTTGCCAATCAGCGCAACACACTCTCCCGGCCGCTCGTCCTGAGCAGCAAAGAGTTGAGTGGCCCAATTCGGCGAAAAGGCCTTGTCGTCGTCGCAAAACAGGATGCTGGCGTTTTTGCCGCGGAGTTCGCGAGCGGCAAAGAGCACCTTGGACGCTGGACCCATATCGTCGTCTGGACGCACAATCGTGATCCCATCCGGCACCGATGGCAGTGACCCGTCATAGTCCGGAAACCGGCTATATCGCTTTGGTATGCGGGCGATCGGTGGCCAACCCTGAGCTCCCTGCATGGCAAGAGTTCCAACCCATGCAGTCCTCTTCGAAATGTTCTACAGCAAAAAAAGCCCGCCCCGGCCCAGCCAGGGCGGTCTCGAACCTGGTTCGATGGTTCGTCGGTAGGGTTACCTCGCATGCAATTAGGGGGCCCATTAGTTGCAGGCCGTGGCCGAATCCATGGAACTCGTCTGGTTGTTGGTGGAAGGATTATCGGTTCCACCAGCCGTCCGCCGCTGACAGTCGTTTGAATCGCCGCCCGAGTTTCTAGAACCCTTGGCGTTCGCCCTGTTGTTGTCGCCCTTGTTTTGACTGTCTGAGGACTTTCCGGAAGCGGCGCCGTTGTCTCCCGAGTTCTGCGATCCGTTGTCGCTACCGCTCGAACTGCCGCCGGCGCCCTGCGAGGTACCAGAGCCGCTTGATCCGCCCGAACCGCCGGTACCTGAACCACCGCCACCCGACCCGCCGGATGATTGAGCCATCGCTGATGTGGCAAGGCCGAGCGACAGGAGCGATATTGCAAGGATCTTCGCAAGCATGGGTATTCCTCCGTTTTCTAACGTTGTCACAAGCGAACTTAGAAGGACGGAAGTTGTTCCTGCCCGGTCAGACGATCTGGCAAACGAAAAGCATGGAAAGACATGGAGCCGTTCGCACCAGAATGGGGGGTACCCGGTTGCGGCATTCGTTTCGACGTCCAGGGCAAGGCTTTGTCGGGATCGACAGGGTGCCAATCATCGCGGTCGACCACGTGCTGAGAAAGCGCCCACGTCGTTTTTGCCGGGGGTTCTGTCGGATCGCTGTCGAGCGCTGGCCATACCGGCGCAAACGCCGTTAACTGCGTGCTATAGCGCTCCTGCGATTCTCGAAAATTATCCAGCGACATTCATGGCCGACGACGACGCTCATTCCGACACTCCCACGACCCGCATGCTGAGTTGGGCGAAAAACTCGACCATCTACCGCCTCGGACAAAGGATGATGACAGAAAAGCAACTGTCTGGCGCGATCGCCAGGAAGGCACGGCAGAAGTTCGAAGGGATCACCGAGGCACAGGTCGAGGCTGTTGCGGCCGCGGCAGTCAGGTTCGCCTATGAGATGGGGGGCTTGAACGACGTCGCCTACGCGGAAATCAGCGCTCGATCCGGCGTGCGCAATGGGCGATCGAAGCGGCTAATTGCGCAGAAGCTGTCGGCGAAGGGCATCGACCGCGAAACGGTTGCTGCGACGCTCGAAGAGACCGACGAACTGCCAGCGGCTGTCGTATTTGCCCGGAAGCGCGCATTTGGCCCCTTTCGTCGTGAGGGAGCAGCGGAGGATCGCCAGGCAAAGGAAATCTCGGCGTTCGCCCGCAACGGTTTCAGTTTTGGACTGGCAAAGGCCGTTCTCGCCATGAGCCGGGACGAAGCCGAAGACGTGCTCGCTGTGCGTCCGTTATAGCCGCAACAAGAGATCTGTCGCGAGTGAATAGATTTCTCTTTGTCTTCCAGCGGTTGAGAGCTGCCCGAGCTCATGCGCTACGGATCGGCAGCAGGCCGAAACTTGCTTTGAACACATTCGACATGCAACAATCGGCGGTCGAAATTGCTAGTCGAGCTTTGTTTCACGCCCTCGGGCGTTCAAGCTGACCTTTTCTCTCAAAATCGATTTCCACGTCATCTGGCCTGCGCCAGAGGCGTCATATGTGCGATCGAAGGGATTATCCAATGAGCAAGACCAACGCGGCTGAGATTCAGCGCAGAACAGAGCGCCACGTTGCCAACTCGAGTGGCGGAGGCCATCTCGGAGGAACCAACTTCGGACAGGCAAACGACGCCAAGACCTCGGGTGGCAGCGGCCAGGGTGGCAAGGGTCGCCCCAGCGGCGGCCGCAAGTAAGCCGAGAAGCGGGGGCGGTCTCTCTCGCCCCTGTTGATTACGTGAGCCCCGCCACCGCATTGGTCGGCGGGTTTCATTTTCCTCGTTGTGAGGCGCACCTTCCACCTGCGCGCAACCATTTCACCGATCAGATGTGCAGCGCATGCCCGAGGGCCTTGAGGGCCGCCTCCTGAATGGCTTCGCTGCGTGTTGGGTGCGCATGGATCGTGCCCGCGATGTCTTCCAGACGCGAGCCCATTTCGATCGCCAGTGCGAAATCGGCTGATAGTTCCGAGACGCCTTGCCCGACGGCCTGCAGGCCGAGCACAAGGTTGGTGTCAGCGCGCGCGACGATGCGCACGAAACCTTCCTCCGATTGCATCGTCATGGCGCGCCCGTTGGCGCTGAAGGGGAATTGGCCGACGCGGATGTCGTAGCCCTGCGCCCGAGCCTCGTCGGGCGAGAGACCGGCTGTGACGATCTCCGGATCGGTGAAGCAGACGGCTGGAATGCAGCGCTTGTCCCAGGCGCGTTTGCGTCCTGCAAGGATCTCCGCCACCATCTCACCCTGCGCCATGGCACGGTGGGCAAGCATTGGCTCGCCTGTGACGTCGCCGATAGCGTAAATGCTGCGCATCGATGTCCGGCAGCGATCGTCGATGCGGATAAAACGGCCGGAGCGGTCAAGGTCGAGTTGCTCCAGCCCCGAACCGGATGTGTTCGGCTCACGGCCCACGGTCACGAGGATCCGGTCGGCCGCGAGGTGTTCCTGCTTTCCATCGGCCGTTTCGACACGCAGCCCATGATCATCGCTTGAAAGCGCCTTCGTCATGGTTTGCACGCGGATATTGCGTTCGGCGAGCTTTCTTTGCACCGGACGCACCAGATCGGCATCATATTGTGGCAGGATCTGCGCGGTTGCTTCGATAATCGATACCTCCGAGCCAAGCTTGGAAAAAGCCGTGCCAAGTTCCAGTCCGATATATCCACCTCCGACAACCACAAGCTTCTTCGGCAGCTCTTTCAACGCAAGGGCTTCGGTCGAGGAGATGATTGCCCCGCCGAAGGGGAGGGCGGGAAGTTCGACCGGTTGCGAGCCCGTGGCGATCACCACATTCTCGGCGCGGATGATCTGTGCGCCGGTTTCCGTTGCCACCTCCACCATCTTGCCATCGAGAAAGACCGCGCGGCCGTGGACAATCTTCACCTTCGCCTTGTGAAGCAGCGCCGTGACGCCGCTGGTCAACCGGCCTACGATTCCATCCTTCCAGGCCATGGTCCTGGCGAGATCGATGGCGGCGCCTTCCACGCGAATGCCGGCCGGATGCTTACCCGCTCCCATGAGCCTCAAGGCATCGAATTCCTCAGCGGCATGGATCAGCGCCTTGGAGGGGATGCAGCCGACGTTCAGGCAGGTTCCGCCGGGCTTTTTGTCCTCGACGATGACGGTGTCGATGCCGAGCTGGCCCGCCCTGATGGCGCAGACATAGCCAGCCGGTCCGGCACCGATCACAAGCAGCTTGCAGACGATCTCTTTCATGGATCTCAGCTTTCAATGAAAATGAGTGCCGGCGTCTCGAGGAGAACCCGGATGCGCTGGATGAAGGTCGCCGCGTCCGAGCCGTCGACGATACGGTGGTCGAAGCTCGACGAAAGGTTCATCATCTTGCGTGGCACGAACTGCGTACCGTCCCAGACAGGGCGCACGGCAATCTTGTTCACTCCGATGATGGCGACTTCCGGGTGATTGATAACAGGCGTCGAAACGATGCCGCCGAGCGCACCGAGCGAGCTGATGGTGATGGTCGAGCCGCTCAATTCGTCACGTGTTGCCGTGCCGGTGCGTGCTGCCTGCGCCAGGCGCGCAATCTCGCCGGCACAATCCCATATGCCTCGCGCCTCCGCGTGACGCACGACGGGAACCACCAGCCCGGAAGGCGTCTGGGCGGCAACCCCCACATGCACGGCGCCGTGCCGGGTCACAATGCCCGCGTCGTCATCGAAAGTGGCGTTGACGTCAGGCTGTTCGGAAACCGCCCTCACCAGCGCCCGCATCAGGAAGGGCAGCACCGTGAGCTTTGCCTGTTCGGGCTTGCGATCGCGGTTCATGGTCCCCCGAAGCTCCTCCAGCGCCGTCATGTCGATCTCTTCGACGTAGGTGATGTGAGGAATTCGCGAGGCCGAGAGCGACATCTTCTCGGCAATTCGTCGCCTGAGGCCCGTGAGCTTGATCTCCTCGGTCGCCGTCTTGCGTGCGAGACCAGGCTGCGTGGACAAGGGCAGGGCGCCACGGGCGAGAAACTGTTCGATGTCTTCCCGAAGGATACGACCGGCCGGGCCGCTCGACGCTACCTGCCGGAGGTCGACGCCGTGTTCGCGGGCAAACAGTCGAACGGAAGGCGACGCGAGTGGCTTTTCCACGGGCCCGCTGAGCGACCTTTCGCTGGGCCTGCCGGCGAGGCCGCCGATTGCCTTGGGCGGGGTGCTCGCGGCATCAGGAGAAGCGATCGTTGCCTGCCCCGCAGGGGCGGATGGCTTTGGTGCTTGAACGACGCTCTCGGTGGCTGGGGAAACAACCTTCGGCTCGCCGCCGTCCTCGGCCGTTTCGATCCGCAGGAGCGGTGCCTTGACCGCTATCGTATCGCCAACCTCTCCGCCAAGCCAGACGACGGTGCCCGTGACCGGGGAGGGGATCTCCACGGTTGCCTTGTCGGTCATGACGGCGGCAACGACCATGTCCTCCATGACGGGGTCACCCGCCTTGACATGCCATTCGACAAGTTCCGCTTCGGCAACGCCTTCGCCGACATCGGGCATCTTGATGGTGAATTCGCCCATATCTCAGGCCTCCATGACATCGATCAGGGCGCGCCCGACGCGCGCGGGGCCGGGGAAGTAGTCCCATTCCTGGGCATGCGGATAGGGCGTATCCCAACCAGCCACACGAACCACGGGCGCCTCCAGATGGTAGAAGCAGTGTTCCTGGACAAGCGCGGCCACCTCTGCGCCAAAACCGGAGGTAAGCGTTGCCTCGTGGACGATGACACAGCGGCCGGTCTTCGACACCGATTGAACGATGGTATCAAGGTCTAGTGGCAACAGGCTGCGCAGATCGATCACTTCCGCGTCGATGCCTGTATCCTCGGCGGCCGCGAGCGCCACGTGAACCATGGTGCCGTAGGCGACCACCGTCACCGCCGACCCCGGCCTCCTGATCTCGGCCTTGCCGATCGGGATTGTGTAGTGGCCGTCGGGAACCTCGCCGAGATCGTGCTTCGACCATGGTGTGACTGGACGCTCGTGGTGACCGTCGAAGGGGCCGTTGTAGAGCCGCTTCGGCTCCAGGAACATGACCGGATCCGGATCCTCGATCGCCGATATGAGCAACCCCTTGGCATCATGCGGATTGGAGGGAACCACGACCTTCAAGCCGCAGACATGCGTAAACAGCGCCTCCGGGCTCTGGCTGTGCGTCTGTCCTCCAAAAATGCCGCCGCCCGTCGGCATGCGCAGCACGATCGGGCAGGTGAAATCCCCGTTCGAGCGGTAGCGGATACGCGCCGCCTCCTGGGTGATCTGGTCATAGGCCGGGTACATGTAGTCGGCGAACTGGATCTCGACGCAGGGCTTGAGACCATAGGCCGCCATCCCGATCGCAGTCCCGACAATGCCGGATTCGTTGATCGGCGTGTCGAAGCAGCGCGTCTTGCCGTACTTTGCCTGCAACCCTTGCGTACAGCGGAAAACGCCCCCGAAATAGCCGACGTCCTCGCCGAAGACCACGACATTGTCGTCGCGCGCCATCGACACGTCCATGGCACTGCGAACGGCCTCGATCATCGTCATCCTGGTCATCTCAGTACCCTGCCTTCTGGCGTTGGCGGCGGATGTGCGGCGGCATTTCGGCATAGACACCCTCAAAAATGTCCCGCACCGAGGGCCTGCCGCCTGCGTGCAGCGTCCCGTGCTCCTCCGCCTTTTTCTGCGCGTCCATAACCTCGTCCATGATTTCGGCTTCCGCCTGGATGTGACGCTCGTCGGACCACGCGCCCTTCAGAACAAGGTGCTTCTTCAGCCGCAGCACCGGATCTCCAAGCGGCCAGGCTTCGGACTCGGTCTTCGGCCGGTAGGCGCTCGGATCGTCGGAGGTGGAGTGTGCGCCGACACGGTAGGTGACGTACTCGATCAGCGTCGGGCCGAGATTGCGTCGCGCCCGCTCGGCAGCCCAGCGGGCAACCGCATAGACGGCAAGGTAATCGTTGCCGTCGACGCGCAATGCCGGGATGCCGAAGCCAAGGCCCCGGGCGGCGAACGTGCCGGAACCGCCCCGCGCAATGCCCTGGAAGGTGGAGATCGCCCACTGATTGTTGACGATGTTCAGCACGACAGGTGCCTTGTAGGTCGAGGCAAAGACGAGTGCGGAGTGAAAGTCGGATTCGGCAGTCGAGCCGTCCCCGATCCAGGCAGCAGCAATCTTGCTGTCGTTCTTGATCGCCGAGGCCATCGCCCAGCCGACAGCCTGTACGTACTGTGTGGCGAGATTGCCGGAAATGGTGAAGAAGCCGTGCTCCTTGGAGGAATACATGATCGGCAACTGACGACCACGCAGCGGATCGCTCTCGTTGGAAAAGATCTGGTTCATCATCTCGACCATCGGATAGTCGTCGGCAATCAGGAGGCCGGCCTGCCGATAGGTCGGAAAGTTCATGTCGCCCTTGGTGAGCGCCTTGCGGAACGCACAGGCGACGGCCTCTTCGCCGAGATGCTGCATGTAGAAGGAGGTCTTGCCCTGACGCTGCGCCATCAGCATGCGGGCGTCGAAGGCCCGCAGCTTCATCATGTTGCGAAGGCCGACGAGCAACTCCTCGTCTGACAGCATTCCCGCCCACGGTCCGACCGCCTCGCCTTCCCGATTAAGGACGCGAATGATGGAATAGGCGAGATCGCGGATCTCTTCCGAGGCGACATCGACTTCCGGGCGCGGCACGGCACCGGCCTTGGCGATCTTGACGTTGGAAAAGTCGGGCTGGCCGCCCGGGCGGACGGCGGGTTCAGGGACATGCAGGCTCAATTGAGCGTGTTCCGTCATGTCGTGTCATTCCTCCCTTTGCCGATACCGGTCCTCCTCCAGGAACGGAACGGCCTATTTCATTTGCACTATAAATTGCGCGCGATGACCATGCGCTGGACGTCGCTTGTTCCCTCATAGATCTGACATATACGCACGTCCCGGTAGATGCGCTCGACGGGATAGTCGGCGATATAGCCGTACCCGCCGTGGATCTGGATCGCATCGGAGCAGACACGTTCGGCCATCTCGGACGCGAAAAGCTTTGCCATCGAGGCCTCCGAAAGGCAGGGAAGTCCGCTTTCCCTCAACTGGGCCGCATGGAAAACGAGCTGGCGTGCCGCCTCGATCTGTGTCGCCATATCGGCAAGACGAAAGGCGACGGCCTGATGCTCGATGATCGGTTTTCCGAAGCTGGTGCGCTCGCGGGCATAGTTGCGCGCCGCTTCGAACGCAGCCTGCGCCATGCCGACCGCCTGCGCGCCGATGCCGATGCGCCCGCCTTCGAGATTGGCAAGCGCGATGCGGTAGCCATCCCCTTCGCCGCCCAGCCGGAGCTCTGCCGGAATACGCATCTCGTTAAAGGCAATCTGGCAGGTATCGGACGAATGCAGGCCGAGCTTGTCCTCGACACGGATGACCTCATAGCCCGGCGTATCGGTCGGGACGATGAACGCCGTGATACCCTTCTTGCCGGCCGAGGGATCGGTGACGGCGAAGGCGATGATCATCTGGCCGTTCTTGCCTGAGGTGATGAACTGCTTATTGCCGTCGAGCACGTAGTGATCGCCGTCACGGCGAGCGCGACTGCGAAGGTTGGAAGCGTCGGAGCCCGCCTGCGGCTCGGTCAGTGCAAAGCCGCCAATCCATTCGCCGGTCGACAGCTTCGGCAAGAAGCGCTGCTTTTGCTCGTCGGTCCCGAATTTCAGGATCGGCACGCATCCGACCGAACTGTGGACGCTCATGATTGTCGAGCAGGCGCCGTCGCCGGCGGCGATCTCCTCAAGTGCCGCGGCATAGGCAACCGTCCCGGTGTCTGAACCGCCGAACTCTTCCGGAACAAGCATGCCCAGCAGGCCGAGTTCACCCATCTCCTTCAGTTCGTCGCGCGGAAAGGCGTGCGAGCGGTCACGGGCGGCTGCGCCTGGCGCCAGGCGTTCACGCGCAAAGTCGCGGGCGAGATCGCGTATCTGCTGCTGCAGGTCGGACAGGATCATGTTGCGCTCCTCCCGGTTCCGTCAGTGCCGCTCGACAGCGATCGCGGTTGCCTCGCCGCCGCCGATGCAAAGTGCTGCCATCCCGCGCCTCAGACCGTATTGCTCTAGAGCGGCGAGAAGCGTGACGACGATACGGGCACCCGACGCCCCGATCGGGTGCCCGAGCGCGCAGGCGCCGCCGTGAATGTTGACCTTGTCGCGCGGCAGGTCGAGATCGCGCATAGCGGCCATTGCGACGACTGCAAACGCTTCGTTGATCTCGAACAGGTCGACGCTTGAAAGCGCCCAGCCGGTGCGATCGGACAGCGTCTGCAAGGCCCCGATCGGCGCGGTCGCGAACAGGTTGGGTGCCTGCGAATGGGTGGCATGGCCGAGAATGGTCGCAAGCGGTCGCAGGCCGCGGCGCTCTGCTTCGGAGCGGCGCATCATGACCAGTGCCGCAGCGCCGTCAGAAATCGAGCTGGAATTGGCCGCGGTCACCGTTCCGCCCTCGCGAAAGGCAGGCTTCAGGGTCGGAATTTTTTCGAGCCTTGCCTTGCCTGGCTGTTCGTCGATGCTGACGCGCTCTTCGCTCTTGCCGGACTTCACCATTACCGGTGTAATCTCGGCCTCGAAGGAGCCTCCCTCGATCGCCGCCTGAGCCCGCGTCAACGAGGCAACCGCGTAGGCGTCCTGCGCCTCGCGTGTAAACTGATAGGCCTCGGCGCAGTCTTCGGCGAAGGTCCCCATCAAGCGCCCCCTGTCATAAGCATCTTCCAGGCCGTCGAGGAACATGTGATCGATCATGCGCCCATGACCGAGCCGGTAGCCGCTGCGGGCACGATCAAGAAGATAGGGCGCATTGGTCATGCTTTCCATGCCGCCTGCAACGACCACAGAGGCACTTCCCGCGGCAATCGCGTCGTGGCCGATCATGGCGGCCTTCATGCCGGAACCGCACATCTTGTTGATGGTACTGGCTGACGTCGAGTGGGGGAGGCCGGCGCCGATTGCCGCCTGCCTTGCGGGCGCCTGGCCCTGACCGGCGGAAAGCACGCAACCGAAGACCACATCATCGACGGCATCGGCTGCAAGCCCGCTGCGCTGAAGTGCCGCCCGGATGGCTGCCGATCCGAGATGAGGCGCGGCGGCCTCACGAAGTGAACCCTGAAAGCCGCCGATCGGGGTGCGGGCTGAGCCGACGATCACGATGGGATCTTGTAATGTCATTGCATTTCCTTCCCGGGACAGCGTCAGCGCGCGCCCATCCGCAGTGCGCCATCGAGCCTGATGACTTCGCCGTTCAGCATGCTGTTCTCACATATATGACGCACGAGGGCGGCAAATTCCCCCGGCCGACCCAGCCGGGGCGGGAAGGGCACGCTCTTGCCGAGTGCCTCCTGAACCTCGTGCGGCATGCCGGCCATCATCGGCGTCTCGAATATACCTGGCGCAATCGCCACGACGCGGATGCCATAACGGGCCATTTCGCGGGCTATCGGCAGTGTCATGGCGACAACCCCGCCCTTCGATGCGGCGTAGGCGGCCTGACCGATCTGCCCGTCGAAGGCCGCAGCCGAGGCGGTGTTGACGATGACGCCGCGCTCGCCGTCCGCATCGGGTTCCTGTTGCTGGATTGCGACCGCCGCAAGCCGGATCATGTTGAAGGTTCCGACAAGATTGATAGTGACCGCCCGTGCGAAGCTGTCGAGGTGATGCGGGCCGTCGCGCCCGATGACTTTTTCGGCCGGCGCGATACCGGCGCAATTGACCAGACCGCGCAAGCCGCCAAACTCATTCAGTGCCATGGCTGTCACGCGCGCTCCATCGTCCGCGCTCGTGACATCTGCATGGATGTGGCGGACGACATCTGCCCCGAGTTCCCGGACGATACTCCCGCCTGCTTCGTCATTGAGGTCTGCGACAACGACGCGGCCACCATTTTCCACCAGCATCCGCACGGTCGCTGCGCCGAGGCCTGAACCGCCGCCGGTGACGATAAAGGTCTCTCCACGGATCTGCATGGTTTCTGCTCCCACAGTCCTGCAATAGCCCTTTGGTCAACCGCCAGACGCTCCTCGCCGCGGTTGGCCAAGGCCACAATATCACGGACTCTACGTTGCAGCCCTATTGCAGGCGATGACTGAACTGCTCCAATATATCGGACAGTTTTGCCACTCCTCTGAGGAAGGTGTCATTTGCGATGACAGAAATCGACCGGCGCATGATCGCCCCAGGGTTCGTCGAGGAGGCTCTCGAGAGCCTTCGGCGGTTCGGCAAGCCGACGACGCCGCTTCTCGCAGGCGTTGGCCTGCCGCCAACCGTCGAGCGGCCGATTTCCGCCGAGCGCTACGGAGCGCTGTGGCTGGCAATTGCAGCCGAGCTCGACGACGAATTCTTCGGCATGGGCGCAAGACCGATGCGCAGCGGTAGTTTCACTCTTTTGTGCCACTGCGTGCTGCATGCACCGACGCTTGGCCATGCGTTGGGCCGGGCCTTGCGTTTCCTCGATCTCGTGCTGGACGATCCGCGCGGCGAGCTCGTCGTAGGCGATGGTCTGGCGCAGATCGAACTCCGGGATGCAGGCGCTCCCCGTTCCGCATTTGCCTATCGGACCTACTGGATCATACTCCACGGCATCGCATGCTGGCTCGTTGGCCGGCGCATCCCCATTCGACTGGTCGACTTTCGATGCGTCGAACCGAAGCAGGGCGCGGATTATCGGCTTTTCTTCGGCGCGCCCGTGCGCTTTTCCCAGCCCACAAGCCGTCTCGGCTTTGATAGTGCCATGCTGAACCTCCCGATTTCGCGAACGGAGCAAGCGCTGAAGCAGTTTCTGCGCGCCGCACCGGCAAACATTCTCGTTCGCTACCGCTACGATGCCGGGCTTGCCGCCGATGTCCGCCGACGGCTTGCCAGCGTGCCGCCGTCCGCCTGGTCGACCTTCGAAGAACTGGCGACCGGAATGCGCATGCCCGCATCGACGCTACGCCACCGCCTCCACGACGAGGGGCACAGCTACGCGGCGATAAAGGACGATATCCGCCGCGACCGCGCGATCGATCTGCTGATCAACACCTCGATGACGATCGCCGATATCGCCGCTCAGCTAGGCTATTCCGAGCCGAGTGCTTTTTTCCGGGCATTCCGCAAATGGACGAAGAAGACACCCGAGGCCTTTCGGCGCGAGAGTGCAGAGCGAGCCTAGGCATTCTCGGGGACGGTTCGGGCGTCAGTCTGCGGCTCCTGGATTGGAAAAATGAAACTGCGGCTTGAGCAGCATCTGCAGATTGGCCGTTTCCTCGCCGGCGATACGGGCGAGAAGCAGCCGGCCCATCTGCTCTCCCGTGTCGGTCAGGTCCTCGTAGATCGTCTCGACCTTCGGCTGGATCTGGCTCAGCAGTTGCGACGTGCGCTTGGCGACCACGTCGTATTCGCGGCCGAGCGTCAGCCCGTGATCGCTCATTCCGGTAATGGTCGCAAGTGCGCAGACTTCGCCACCGCAGGCAAAACCATCGGGAGCATCCGGTTGTCCGGCGCGCCAGCTCATATAGCTTCGGATACGCTCGACGGGACAATCGAGGTCGATCTCCTCGGGGATCTCGTAGGCGACGCCTGCCTCCCTGACGGCAGTCATGAAGCCGTGCAGCAGATGCTGCGAGAAGGTCAAACGCTTTGGCGGCAGGATGATCGTCGGCTTGCGCCGGCCTCTCGCAATCAACCACCTCGTTGCCTCATAGGCGAAGGCAAAATTGTCGTAGTCGACATAAGGGTGTTCGGTTGAGAATTCGGTGCGGCCGTGGCTGACGAAAGGAAAGCCGTTTTCCAGGAGCAGTCGTACGCGGGGATCGAAAGGCTCGGTTCGCGAAAAGATCAGTCCATCGGCCATCCCGTTGCGCACGATATGGCGCACCGCGTCGACGTTGTTGCCGTTGACGAGGTTCGGGGTGATGATGAGATGGTAGGGCGTGTCCTTCAATGCCTTGGCAAGGCCATGCATGATCGAAATGCCGTAGCCGAGAATTTCTTCATGCGGGTCCAGAAGCACGCTGATGACGTTCGTTCTGCCGGTCTTCAGGCGCTGGGCGGCCCGATCGGGCAGATATCCGATATTGGCTGCGACCTCATGGACGCGCTTGCGCGTTTCGAGCGAAATCTGCGGTGCGTTGCTGAGCGCACGCGATACGGTCGTCACGGCAAATCCGGTGATCTGCGAGATGGTGCGCAGCGTAGGCTTGCCGCTCTTTGGAATGGCTTGCGGAACCATTCCCCTGGGAGTGTCGCTCACGTGGTCCCTCCCATCCATGATGACAAGACTTTCTAACCTCAGTCACGCTGATAGGCAATGCGCTTGTGAAAACGTTTATGGCGCAGAGTTTGCAAGACTATTTGTATAGTATGCATCACTTAAAACATAAATCTCTCCTGTCATTTCAGCATTTTACTACAGCGTTCCAATCGGCGCCGACCAATGCTTGACTCTGTTCAATTTATATCGTTTTAAATATCCATGCGGTGTAGACGCCGCAGAGGAATTGCTTAACCCCAGGGATGGCGGGTAGGCATTCAACGGCGGAGGGAGGAGCTTCCGTCTCGACTTGCAACCGGGAGGATTACGATGCGCAAGTTTATGATAACGACTGCGATTGCAGCGCTGATGGCAGCGGGCTGCGGTGCAGCGCGCGCTGATGACGTCAAGGAAGTCCAGATGCTTCACTGGTGGACGTCGGGTGGCGAAGCTGCCGCGCTCAACGTGCTGAAGGGCGATCTGGCCAAGGAAGGTTATGCCTGGAAGGACGTGCCGGTCGCCGGCGGCGGCGGCGATGCTGCCATGACGGCGTTGAAGGCGATGGTCGCTGCGGGAACCTATCCGACGGCCTCTCAGATGCTTGGTTATACCGTCCTCGATTACGCCCAGGCTGGCGTCATGGGCGATCTCACCGAAACGGCGAAGAAGGAAGGCTGGGACAAGTCGGTTCCGGCGGCTCTGCAGAAATTCTCCGTCTACGACGGCAAGTGGGTCGCAGCGCCCGTGAACGTACACTCCGTCAACTGGCTGTGGATCAACAAGGCGGTGATGGACAAGATCGGCGGCACCGAGCCGAAGACCTTCGACGACCTGATCGCCCTGCTCGACAAGGCAAAGGCAGCCGGCGTTGTTCCGCTGGCACTCGGTGGACAGAACTGGCAGGAAGCGACGATGTTCGATTCCATCGTGCTGTCGACGGGCGGGCCTGAATTCTACAAGAAGGCGATGAACGATCTCGACGAAGAGTCGCTGAAATCAGATACGATGAAGAAGTCTTTCGACAACCTTGCCAAGATCAAGGAATATGTCGACCCGAACTTCTCCGGCCGTGACTGGAACCTTGCGACCGCCATGGTCATCAAGGGCGATGCTCTCGTTCAGGTCATGGGCGATTGGGCAAAGGGCGAATTCGTGGCGGCCAAGAAGACGCCAGGCACGGACTTCCTTTGCTATCGCTTCCCGGGCACCGACGGCAGCGTGATCTACAACTCTGACATGTTCGGCATGTTCAACGTGCCCGATGATCGCAAGGCAGCTCAGGTCGCGCTTGCCACGGCAACGCTCTCCAAGAGCTTCCAGTCGGCGTTCAACGTCGTCAAGGGCTCGGTTCCGGCCCGCACCGACGTGCCGGACACCGACTTCGACGCCTGCGGCAAGAAGGGCATTGCCGACCTCAAGGCCGCCAACGAAGGCGGCACGCTGTTCGGCTCGCTGGCCCAGGGCTACGGTGCTCCGCCAGCGGTTGCCAACGCTTACAAGGATGTCGTGTCGAAGTTCGTCCATGGCCAGATCAAGACGTCCGATCAGGCCGTTGAAGAGCTCGTCAAGGCAATCAACGACGCCAAGTAAGCTATTATATCGAATGGAAGCCTTCCCCGCGCGAGCGGGGGAGGCGTTATGACACACGTATACGGCCCTGGGAGGGGACGAACTTCATGAGCACCGTCGCGACCCCCGAAATCAACCTGACGTCGGAGCGCAGAACACGCAATTCCATCCGCTCCCGTCTGCAGGATGCCCTGCCGAAAATCGTGCTGGCGCCGAGCTTCGCCATCACCGTGATTTTTGTTTACGGCTTCATCGTCTGGACGGTCTATCTGTCCTTCACCAATTCGAAGACCTTCCCGTCCTATGTGCTGACCGGGCCACGCGCCTATCAGCGGCTCTGGCGATGGACATTCGAGAGTGATCCGCCGTCGAGCTGGTACACCTCGATCACCAACATGGGTATCTTCGGCTTCCTCTATATTGGCATCTGCCTGGCTCTCGGCCTGCTGCTCGCGATCCTTCTAGACCAGAAGATCCGCGGCGAGGGCATGTTGCGGCCTATCTATCTCTATCCGATGGCGCTGTCGTTTATTGTCACAGGCGTTGCCTGGAAGTGGTTCCTAGATCCGGGCCTTGGCCTCGAGCAGACGCTGCATCAGTGGGGCTGGACAAGCTTTCACTTCGACTGGATCAAGAACAAGGATTTCGTCATCTACACCGTCGTGATCGCCGGCGTGTGGCAAGCCTCCGGCTTCGTCATGGCGATGTTCCTTGCCGGATTGCGCGGCATCGACGGCGAGATCATGAAAGCCGCCCAGATCGACGGAGCCACGACCGTGCAGCTTTACAGGCGCATCGTCATTCCGATGCTTCGGCCGGTGTTCCTCTCAGCCTTCATCGTGCTCGCGCATATGGCGATCAAGTCCTACGACCTTGTTGTCGCCCTGACATCTGGCGGCCCTGGCGGCTCGGCCTGGCTGCCATCCAATTTCATGTACGAGTACACCTTCAAGCGCAACGAAATGGCGGTCGGCTCGGCAAGCGCCGTGATCATGCTGATGACGATCACCGCGATCATCGTTCCCTACCTCTATTCCGAACTGCGGGAGAAATCGCGATGAGTGCCGTCGTTTCCGCCGGCAGCGCCCAGCGCCGCACTGCCAACGCAAGAATGCTCAATCGCATCGTCATCTACG
This sequence comes from Rhizobium sp. Root1203, assembly GCF_001424945.1. Classification (GTDB taxonomy): domain Bacteria; phylum Pseudomonadota; class Alphaproteobacteria; order Rhizobiales; family Rhizobiaceae; genus Rhizobium. The sequence continues at coordinate 30,755 of NZ_LMCW01000026.1, read as the reverse complement.
GGCTCCTGCTGTTTTTTGCGATCGTCTACCTGATGCCGCTGTTCGTCATGCTGGTGACGTCGTTCAAGACGATGGACGAGATCCAGAGCGGCAACATGCTGTCATTGCCAAAGGCGCCGACGCTCGAGCCCTGGTTCAAGGCCTGGGGCGAGACCTGTGTCGGCCTGACCTGCGCCGGCATCAAGGGCTATTTCTGGAACTCGATCAAGATGGTCGTTCCGGCTGTTGCCATCTCGACCATTCTCGGGGCGCTCAACGGCTACGTGCTCACCAAATGGCGCTTCCCCGGCCACACGCTCGTCTTCGGGCTCATGCTTTTTGCCTGCTTTATTCCGTTTCAGTCGGTGCTGCTGCCGATGGCGACCATCCTCGGTAGTCTCGGCCGGTTCGGGACGACGCTTCAGAACATGACGGGCTCCTCCTTCGGCTTCGGCAATCCGACCGCAAACCTGGTGTTCGTCCACGTCGTCTACGGCCTGGGCTTCACGACGCTGTTCTTCCGCAACTACTACGAAGCCTTCCCGACCGAGCTGGTCAAGGCCGCCCAGGTCGACGGCGCGGGCTTCTTCCAGATCTTCCGGCGGATCATGCTGCCGAACTCGCTGCCGATCATTGTCGTGACCGTCATCTACCAGTTCACCAACATCTGGAACGACTTCCTGTTTGCCTCCGCCTACGCCGGCACCGGAGAATCCATGCCGATGACGGTGGCGCTCAACAACGTCGTCAACACCTCAACCGGCGTTGTCGAATACAATGTCAACATGGCAGCCGCGATGATCGCCGCCTTGCCCACGCTCCTCGTCTACATTCTCGCCGGCCGCTACTTCGTTCGCGGACTGATGGCGGGCGCCGTCAAAGGATAATCAATGGCTTTTCTCGAAATATCCGGCCTCAGGAAACGCTTCGGTTCTGTCGAGATCCTCAAAGGGATCGACCTTGAACTGGAGAAGGGTGGTTTCCTCGTCCTCGTCGGCCCCTCCGGCTGCGGCAAGTCGACCCTGCTCAACACCATCGCGGGGCTGGAACAGATTTCCGAGGGCGAGATCCGTGTCGATGGACGGGCGATTGACGATCTGCATCCCTCCAAGCGTGATATCGCGATGGTGTTCCAAAGCTACGCGCTCTATCCGAACATGACGGTTGCCGGAAACATCTCCTTCGGCATGGAGATGCGCGGCGTACCGGCAGACGAGCGCAAGAAGGCGATCGACAAGGTGGCCAAGGTCCTGCAGATCGGCCATCTGCTCGATCGCAAGCCGAGCCAGCTCTCCGGCGGCCAGCGCCAGCGCGTGGCCATGGGGCGGGCTCTGGTCAGGGATCCCAAGCTCTTCCTGTTCGACGAACCGCTCTCGAACCTCGACGCCAAACTCCGTGTCGACATGCGCATCGAGATCAAACGGCTGCACCAGGCAACGGGAACCTCCATCGTTTACGTCACCCACGACCAGATCGAGGCAATGACGCTTGCCACGAAGATCGCCGTCATGAGGGACGGCGAGGTACAGCAATTCGGCACGCCGGCGGAAATCTACAACAACCCGGCCAACCTCTTCGTCGCCGATTTCATGGGGTCGCCAGCCATGAACCTTCTGACTGCCACCGTCGGCACCGACGGCAAGGGCCTGCATGTGTCGCTGGAAAGACCCCATGCAGCGCCGCTGAGCTTCGCCTTGCCACAGATGAACGGGCTTGCAGACTATGTGGGCAAGCAGATCGTCTTCGGCATCCGGCCGGAAGCATTGACAGACCCTGACGGCGCAGACCGCAATGCTCGATCCTTGGCAGAGGGCGATTGCCTCATCGAGGTCGTCGAACCCGCGGGTTCGGATACGTTCGCGGTGACGAAGCTGGGCGGCAAGGAAGCGGTCGCGCGCCTGCGTGCCGACATCCATATTGCCGCCGGCCAGACCGCAAGGCTTGCCTTTAACCTCGACAAGGCGGTCTATTTCGACCCGCAGAGCCAACAGCGGATCGCATAAAAGACCATGCGGGAGCCGGGTCGGCAACGACCCGGCAACTAGTTCCGATATCGGCCCAGAGCCAGGTCCGCCGTTTCGATGTCGGCCTTCCTGCCGCTGACGATGTCGGTCAGGACGCGCGCCGATCCGGTGCTCATGGTCCAGCCAAGCGTGCCATGACCGGTGTTGAGGAAGAGATTGCGGATCTTGGTTGCGCCGATAACCGGCGTTCCGTCCGGTGTCATCGGCCGCAGTCCGCACCAGTAATTCGCCTTTGTGACATCGCCGCCCGGAAAGAGATCGGTCACGGAATGCTCGAGCGTCCGGCGCCGGGCAGGCCCGAGGTCGTTCGTATAACCCGATATCTCGGCCATGCCCCCGACACGGATGCGGTCGCCAAGACGCGTGATCGCGATCTTGTAGGTCTCGTCCATAACAGTGGATTCAGGCGCCCGCGATGCGTCGGTGATCGGGATTGTGAGCGAGTAGCCTTTCACGGGATAGACAGGCAAGCTTATGCCGAGCGGCTTCAGGAGCAATGGTGAGTAGCTGCCGAGCGCCACGACGACAGCATCGGAGGCAACGACGCCGCGATCGGTAACGACAGCCCGTGCCTCGCCGCCATCGACCTGGATCGCCTTGATCGTGCGCTGATAGTCGAAGACGACGCCCATTTCGACGCACTTTGCGGCGAGCGCACCGGTGAACTTGAAGCAATCGCCGGTCTCATCCTTTGGGGTGAGGAGGCCGCCGACGATGCGATCACTGACGTGTCTCAGTGCCGGCTCGACGCGAAGGCAGCCTTCGCGGTTGAGAACCTCAAAAGGGATGTCGTCTGCGGCCAGCGCCTTAACGTCCTTGGCGCATGCGTCGAGCTGCGCCTGGGTACGGAAGAGCTGCAATGTGCCCTGCATGCGCTCGTCATAGGCAATGCCGGCCTCGGCGCGCAACTCGCCAAGCGAAAGGCGGCTGTAGTCCGCCAGACGCAACATGCGGGACTTGTTGATGGCGTAGCGCTCGGCGGTGCAATTTGCGAGCATCCTCACCATCCAGGAGAGCATGGCGACATCGACCTTTGGCCGCAGCACCAGCGGGGCATGCTCCATGAACAGCCACTTGATGGCCTTCTGCGGGATGCCGGGGGCGGCCCATGGCGAGCAATAGCCGAACGAAACTTCGCCGGCATTGGCAAAGCTCGTTTCAAGTGCCGGTCCGGCCTGACGGTCGACGACCGTGACCTCGTGTCCGGCCTTTGCGAGGTAGTAGGCGCTCGTGACGCCGATAACCCCGGCGCCGAGAACTGTCACTTTCATGGTAGCCCCTGTTATGAATTATCAAATGTATTGGCGGTGATAGCGCTGACCCAGTCCGGTCAGGATTTCGTAGGAAATGGTTCCCGCATCGCGGGCGATATTCTCGAGGGTCTGGTGCTGCCCGATCAGCTCGACCATGCTGCCGAGACCAAGGGCATCCTCCGGCAGGGAACTGATGTCAACCGTCATGCTGTCCATCGAGACGCGGCCGACGATCGGCAGGCGCTGACCGTACGCATAGGCCGCACCGCGTCCGCTGAGGCTACGCGGCAATCCGTCTGCATAGCCAGCCGCCAGGGTGGCCAACCGCATCCGCGAGGGAGCGCGATGACTGCCGCCATATCCAACAAGTGTTCCCTCGGGCACAGTGTGTGTTTGGATGACCCGCACGCTGAGGCTCACGACCGGCTTCGTTGGATTACAGGCTCCATCGCTGGCGATTCCTCCGTAGAGCGCCAATCCGGGCCTTGCCATGGCGCTGTGGAAATCCCGGCCGAGAAAAATCCCGCCCGAATTGGCAAGGCAGACAGGTGTCCCCGGAAAACGCTTCGCAATGGCTCGCATCGATGAGAGCTGGTCACTGTTTTGCAGGTTGAGGCTTTCGTCAGCGCTTGCGAGATGGCTCATGATGAACTGTACGTCGACATTACGCAGCAGCTCGGGATTGCTGCAGAGCGCCGTCGTCTCTTCGCCACTCAATCCCAGCCGGGACATGCCGGTGTCGAACTGCAGGATGGCGGGAAGGGGAGCACCATGGCGCCCGGCCTCCGCCGACCAATTGTTCAACTGCTGCAACGAGTTGATCACGGGAATGAAACCACTGGCCGCTGCGTAAGGTTCGCCGCTTGGAAGCAGCCCGTTCAGGACGACGATCTTTGCCTCGCGCGGCAGGTAGCGCTTGAGGCTTTTTGCCTCGACCAGATGAGCAACGAAGAAATTCAGGCATCCCGCCTCGGCCAAAGTGGCTGCGACCCGATCAGCTCCCAGCCCGTAGGCGTCCGCCTTGACGACAGCGCCGCAAATGGCTGGAGCAACCTGCGCTGCGAGAAGCCGGTAGTTCGTCTTCAGGGCTTCAAGGTCGATCGAGAGGATGCCCGAAAGCGCGCACTCGTCGATATCGTTTGCCGCGCTGGCGTCCATTACTCTTTGCTCCCGAATTCACGATTGCCAGCATAGTGAAACAATCGAGCAATATCCCGTCCAAAAGCTCTTCGATATTGCAAAAAGATGGCTTAAAGAGAATAATCGAGCGTAGAACAGAGGATCAGTGCGCATGTCATTTGATGCGATCGATCGCAATATCGTGCGGCTGCTGCGGCTCAATGCGCGGATTGCGAATACCGCCTTGGCCGCGGAAGTGGGTCTTTCGCCGTCAGCCTGCCTGCGCAGGATCGCCAAGCTTGAACAGTCCGGGCACATACGCGGCTATACGGCGCTGATCGGGACGTCCGAAAGCGACGACGCCCTGGCCGTGATCGTCAACATCACGCTCGACCGGCAGACCGAGGAACACCTCAACCGGTTCGAGGCCGCGATCCGCAAGCACCCTGAAATTCAGGAGTGCTTTCTAATGACCGGGGGATCGGACTATATCCTGAAGGTCGAAGTCGAGAGCGCGCGGGACTTCGAGCGCATTCATAAGGATATCCTCTCGACGCTTCCCGGAGTAGCTCGGATCCATTCGAGTTTCTCCATACGCGACGTGCTGAAGAGAAGGGCGCCGAGGAAGGTGTGAGGAGGGAGCCGAGTTGAATATTTCCTTCCTCAGCCAGATGAGGTGAAGACGAGAATCGTCAACTGGAAAAGATACACGCTTAGATGATTGCAGGCCCATCTGCTCAAAGAGGCACCTAGAAAAAGGTGACACGGACATTTCTTCGGCACAGACGACCTAGTGAACCAGCCTTGTCAGTTCGACAAGGCAACCCGTTCGTGGGAGCACGGAAACAGGAATTTCCCTAAGAATACGACCATGTTCCTGACAATCTTTCCGGGGCACTCAACGCGTCAACTATAGCGGCAATTTATCAAGTTGCCGAAGTCTTGAATCGGCAACAATGCTGGCGCCGCTCAATATTTCGGCCACGCCCGCACCAATACGGCCTATTTCTTCGCTAGTCAGCGTCGGATGAACGAGGAACGCCAAGCTTGTATCGCCAAGCTCGCGAGCGTTTGGAAGTCGCTCCGCTGGCCGATACTCCGTGCTGTCAAACGCTTTTTCCAGATACACTTCCGAACAAGTGCCTTGAAAAACCGGAAGTTTTTGTTTGGCTACTTCCGACAAGATGCGTTCTCGGTTCCAGTCGGGCAATACATTCTCGGGTCGAAGATACGCATACAGTCTGTAATTCGCATGCAGCGAGGTTGACGCGAAATCTCCTGCCGGATCGGTGCCGAGATTGTTGGCCAAAGTCGGAATACGAATTGGACCCAGGTCACCGGTTAAATCGTGAAGTGCCCCTGAAAGAAGGTCGGCGTTCTTTTGACGGAGCCTACTCCAGTCGTCCATGCGCCGAAGCTGAATACGCCCGATGGCTGCCTGAACTTCCAGCATCCGCCAGTTTGTGCCGAAACTCTCGTGGAGCCAGCGAAACCCCGGCGGGTGAGGGCGATTGTAAACCGCGTCATAGCTTTTGCCGTGGTCTTTGTAGGACCACATCCGCGACCACAAATCCTTGTCGTTCGTGGTTACCATGCCGCCTTCCCCACCCGTCGTCATGATTTTATCCTGGCAGAACGACCACGCACCGACGTGCCCGATGCTGCCGACGCGGCGGCCTTTGTAGACTGCACCGTGGGCTTGCGCGCAATCTTCTATAACTTTAAGTCCTCTCTCACGCGCAAGGTCCATGATGGGATCCATGTCGCAGGGCCAGCCAGCCAAATGCACGCATACGATGGCCTTGGTACGAGGCGTTAAAACTTTTTCGATCGTCCTTGCGGATATGTTTCCCGAGTCGAGTTCGACATCGGCAAAAACCGGGGTTGCTCCCGCGTTCACAACACTCGACACCGACGCGAGAAAGGTACGTGGAGTCACCACAACCTCGTCACCCGCGCCAATCTGAAGCGCGTTGAGCGCAAGATCGATGGCAACCGTCCCGTTGGTCAATGCGATAGCATGGTGGGTTCCTGTCCATTCAGCGAACTCGCGCTCGAATATCCGGCAGATGTCACCAGTCCAGTAGTTTACCTTGTTGGACAGCAAAACGTCCCTGACGGCCTCGGCCTCTTCGTCGGTGAAAGACGGCCACGGTGCGAAACAAGGCTCAGTCATGTTTTGTCCCTTTCTGGATTAAGCGTGCAGGATTGCCGACGACAGTGGTGTGAGCGGCAACGTCCTTCGTAACAACGGCTCCCATGCCAATGATCGCACCTTTACCTATGCGTAGTGGCTTGCCCGGTTGCCCCTGTCGAATAGTTGCGCCGGCGCCTATATAGGCATGATCGCCAATTTCGACATTGCCATTGCATTTCACGCCCGGCGCAAATGTTACGAAGTCCCCGATATTGCAGTCGTGCTCGACATAGCTGTAGAGGTTGGCATGAAAATGTTTGCCGATGCGTATGTTCGACGTCAGGGTGACGTACGCACAAATGATGGCACCCTCGCCAATGACAACGTCGTCATATATCTCAGAGACCTCAGCGCGCACCGTCCAGGACAAAAGCGCATCTCTAACGCAACGCGCGGCCAGACGTTCTCTCACGCTGGCGTTGGCGATAGCGAGAGTCGCGTAACGATCCCGGGCTGGAGTAGCTAGGAACTCGGCATAGGATAGGACGGCATGGCCGTTAATTTCAACTTGATGCGGGCTATCGTCGATGAAAACAAGTCGATCAAGCGGCAGTCTGTGCCTCTCGAAAAACTTTCGGGCCAGCGGCATGACGCCACGCCCACAGCCGCTCGCACCATATACGCCGTAGAGATCTTCGGTCACGGTGCTTGATTGTCCTTGCTGCCCTGGAACTTAGAAACAGTGGCAGATCCCGGTGCTGTAACCCCTTCACGCCTGACCACGGCGGCCAGCGTAGCCAGAAGGATCTTCAGGTCAAGCCAGAACGATCGGTTATGAACATACCAAACGTCCAATTCGAGACGCGTTTCCCAGTCGATTGCGTTGCGGCCATTGACTTGTGCCCAACCAGTCACGCCGGGTCGCACAAGATGTCGCTGTGCCTGAAACTGAGTATAAAGCGGGAGGTAGTCCGGCAATAGCGGTCGTGGCCCTACAAGGCTCATCTCGCCTCTAACGACGTTCATGAGTTCGGGCAATTCGTCCAAGCTGGTGCTCCGTAACCACTTGCCGAACGGTGTCAGCCGCTCCGCATCGGGTAAGAGCTTACCTTGCTCGTCCTTCCCGTCTGTCATGGTACGAAACTTGAACATCGTGAAGATTTGGCCGTTGAGCCCCGGTCGCCGCTGTCGGAACAAGACCGGACTGCCCAACTTCGTACGGACCATAAGCGCAATTGCGACCGCCGGAACCGCAGTAATGATAATCATAACAAGCGCACAGCAGACGTCAAACGCGCGTTTCAAGGAATCCCTCCTTCGATGCCGCGAAAAAGGACACAAGGGCGATTGCCGCAAGCCCGCGGTGAGACGTCATGACAGCGCATGCAACGCTAAGACCAGCGGACGCATCAAGATCAGGTAAAGAAAGGCCAAACCGATGGACAATGTTGGGCATCTATTTAGTTCGCTCGAGCTCGGAGTAGGTTACTTTCTCAATCTCTATTTTGCTACTACCCACACTCTCGATCGTCAACGCCATCGTATTTGCGGCTGGATCGGTTAAGAAACGAAACCCATATGTTCTGTGGTCCTGCTTCTCGCTCAACTCGAACCTGACAACTTGCATGCTATTGATTGGTTTGCGTGGGGACGCGTTTTCTGCTCCGGAGAACTGATCCACGGTTACCGTCACGAACCCATTCCCGGCGACACTTAAATCGACAGCGTATTGTGTCGTCGGATTGACGGAAAGTGCAGAGGCCCCTTCAGGCAACAGGCTCAGCGCATTAACGCCCACTTTAACGCCCGTAATCCAATGTCTGTGAAAAAGATCTAAAGGCAACCCGCCGGTGTAAGATGATCCGTTCAACGGGGCGCTGGCGTGTCCCGATCTTGCGAAATCTTTTCTGCCTCCTAACGAAAGCGCGGTTTGCAGAACCCATTGCCGCTTATCGGGCGAAATATCGACCGCTGTCTTCTGCGCCAATTTCTCCGGCGTCAGGGCGTAGACTTGACCCGCTGCATTCTGAAATAACAAACTCGTATAGGTTGGGTCCCTCAACAGAGCGAACAGCTGGCTATTGTAGAGGGGAGGCAATCCATAGTTCGGAACGTGGATATGAGTTACGCCTAGCTTGCGCAATTCCTGGTAGGCTGCACCGATGCCAGTTTGTTCGTAAAATGGCAAGAGACGTACATCAAGGTAGCTGATCATCCTGTCCGACGAGTAATACATATCGGCGGGCTTGATCGAGAGGACGAGACTTCCTTTGGGGGTATTCTTGTTCAGAAAGTCGACAAGTTGAAATTCCGGTGCTTTCTGAAGCTTCTCGCCCATGGACTGAGCGATTTGATCACGACCGCTACCGTATCTTGACATGGAATATTTCGTGAGAGCAAAAAAATGAATAGTAAAAAACGCAGCCAATACAATCAAAAGTAAGGTGTGTATTACATCAAATCGTCGCGAAAATAGGCCAATCACCCTTGTGTATCCGTAGGCGCACAGGACTGCGACGATCGGCAACGTAACGAGCAGGTAACGTTCGTTTTTCACCATGTGTTCTATGCCCAACGCAACGGAGACGACCATTCCAAGCATATAAACAGCGAGTAGGCCCGTCATCAGCCAAAGCGCTGTGTCGCGCCGCTCAAAGGCGCGCGCGCCGTCCTGCACAAGGGTCCTAATCCCTGCCGATCTATTACTCACGGCAAAAACGCCAATGCCGACCGCCATGCCCCAAAAGATGAATCCATAGGATTCAAGGGCGAACCAACCTTTGAATATGCCATACTGTATCATCGCGGTTGTCGTCTCGAGGCCGCGACCGATGGTGAAGTAATCGTCCCAGTGTAAGGATGGGATAGCAAAGACGGCCGGATCATCGCTGACTGGAGTGCCGAATACTTGGATGTTATGAAGATAAGGCCATCCACCGATTAAGAAGGCGACCACCAAAAGGCTCAGTGCAGCGGCGGTGAACCCTTTGATGTCCCGCAGACCCCACTGAATACCGACGGCGGAGAGCGCAAGCGGAATAAAAAGAATGGCTTGGGAGTGTGTCCAAAGCGCCATTCCGAGAATGCCGCCGATCACGCCACCATAGGCGGCGGGCCTGGCATTCAAGCCGACAGCGACGGCAAGAACAAGTGTGAAACCGAGGACCGGAAGCGGATCGAGCAACGCGGAGACTGCGCCGAGAAAAAACAGCGGCGGCGAGAGGAAGAGCAGAGATGCTACCAGACCTGTCACGCGATTGACCAGCGAGCCAAGCGTGTGGACCACGTAGGCACCACAGAGCAGGAACCACGGCGAGATAAGCCTGATGAGGCCGGGTACGTCAGAATTCCCTTGAGTGACATCCGCAATGTAGAGGAGTGCCACATACAGAGGGGGGTGGGTCCAAGGACCATAAAAGCCGGAGAGGTTGGTTTGAGAATTCAAGACTGGATAGGTAAGCAGATCTCGTGTGGCATAAACTTCTCGCGCCGCGGTGGCGTACTCCAGTGCATCATTCTGCGTCAGGGGAATAAAGAATGTAACGAGTAGAAGTTCGAGAACCCCCATGATGATCGCGAGCAAAACAGCCCATTCACCTAAAGAAAAAGACTTCTTCTCACTGAAGCTGTTTCGGTGGGAACCGCGCAGAAAATACGCAACACCGCCGACAAGAAGGGCGAACCCCAAAGTAGTCACGAGGTGGGTCTTGTGGCTTGCTCCGTGCAACAATCCCAGCGAAATGACCGCCCCGAAACCAAGAATAAAGGGACCCAATGCTATACCAGTCGAGCGAACCAGGCCAACACGTCGGGCATCATTAGACCATGGGAATGCAGACGACAGGTAAACGCCAGAGAGGGTGCAAATACTGGCGACCAGTAAAAAGGTTCCGAGGCTAAAAAAGCTGATGTCAATCACATGCTTCCTCCTTCGAGGACAAAAAAATAGGCGTTCTCGAAGCTTCAGATATGCAATCCGACAGTATCCAGCTTGTTGACGGTCGTGATTGTGTCGTTGAAATCCAGATCAATCGTCTCGAGATACCAGCGGAGGCTCTCGGTTCGCGGCCGGTTCTCGACCAGGATAGCGTCCAACGCCTCGGCGCGGTCGATTTGTCCTTCGCGAATCTGGTTGCTGCGGAACGTATCGAACTCCGTGAAACCGCGTGCCGTCATGTAGATATAGTTGTAGAAGGGTGCGGTACCATCGCCAATTCGCCATGTGCTCGGCGAATCTGGTGATCGCTCGAAATCGTACTCGCCTATGATCGTCTGGTTCACGACGTCCTCGTTCCAGACCAAATCGCTGAAGATGAAGAAAAAGTCTCGGCGCGGCTCGAGATAATAAGCTCCGAAAGCCTTTGCCGTATCGACCATCGAGGAGTTGATGTAGCCTGGGTTCGTCGCAAAGCGGCTGGCATAATAGGCCGCCAGCTTCATTTTTCGGCTCAACGACAGATAGTCTAGGCGTGTCTTGTCGAAGTCGGGAGCTACGCCGCAGAAGCCGCTTTTGAAGTCCGTATTCTCAAGCGGATTTGCCGACCAAAGATCGAGCCGGATACCGGTCTGGCGCTTTAGGTCGTTGACGATTTTGAAAAAATGTTTGTCGCCAGCCATGAACAAAGGGATCATGCCAAGGTCGGGCTTTTTCAACCAAGCTGATACATTCTTTCTTACGTTGTCGCGCTTTGTCTTTATATCGGCAGAGACGAGGATGTTCTGCACACCAAGCTCGCCGCACAAGCGTGCAACATTGCGTCTGGCAAGGTCCGTCACCATGCCCCAGTCATATGTAAAAGTGATGGGATTGAACCCGAATTCGCGTTTTATGAGGTGCAAACCATAGCAACTGTCACGTCCGCCGCTAAACGGAACCAATACATCGGGCGATCCGTTCTTGCTGCGGTAGTGTTCGAGCGACGCAATGAACTGCCGCTGTGTTGCCTCAGTGGCACGTCCCTTGTATTTTGGACGGTAGCCATGACAGTAGTTGCATATGCCTTTTGCATCAAATGCAATGAAAGGAAATGTCTCGGGCAACACGCAGGCACTGCATCGGTGGATATCGCGCATTGCCTTCTCGTTGTAGCGCAGGAGACCTTCATTGGCAGTGCGTCGAATGGGGGGGCTTTTGTTTGGTGCGCCTGCAATTTCTGTAAACCCGGATCGTTCCATCCTCTCTACGCCATTCGATGCAGGCGCATCGTCGAAAATGCTGAATTCCGCCGGTGGTGCACCAGCTTGCACGTCGAGGAAAAGTCCGCGTCCAGCCGTCAAAGCGAGGGGCGCCGTCGCACCCTCGTATTCCTTCAACGTCTGTCCAAGGATGTACTTCTCGGATGCAAATATCGTACCTGTATTTCGCGATAGGTTCGCGAAATACAGGTCGCCTGTGTTCGTTGCCAGAGTAAGACTGCCGGTTTCCGAATGAGTCCAGGCAATGGAAGCCGCTCCCTTGAGAACACTGTAAGCGGCACAGGTTGCATATAGAGGGTCAAACCGCTCTGCCATGCTTGCAGATGTAATCGCCGATAAAACTTCCGTGTCGACTTCCGCCGTGCGCTTGAGGGCCGGCCGCTCGTTCCAGAGCTCGTCCACATTGACGACGATTCCGTTGTGGATCATCGTCACTTCGCCCCAGCGCACCGGCTGATTGTTCTCCGGCTTTTCGGCACGTCCATTGGTAACAAGACGAGAATGGGCGATGGCAATGATCGGCTGCGTCGGTCGGTCAGTGCCATTTCTATACGCGGATGAGAGTGCCTGATGGAGTGTTTTTCGGTAATCGGCGCTCTTCAACAACTGGGACGCAGCCATTGCACCCTTGATAACGAAGGATTCCCGGCTATCGGGCAGGTTAATGTGCAGACCTGCCGACTCTTTACCACGACTCTCCGACAACAGATAAAGCCGTTCGAGAAGCTGTTCGATGGCCCGCCGAGAAAAGTTTGCGTCTCTCTGCAGGGCAATTCCGAAAATGCCGCACATATTATTTCACCATCAAGTGGTTCTGGCGAACCGAATTGTTGATTAGGTCCCAGCCAAGGAGGCGGCGTGTGAAGACGACAAGCAAAACTACATTGCAAGCATAGCTCATCGCGGTGCTGATGGCAGCGCCTTCAACACCGATTTGGGGCAGCAGCATCGCTCCGATCGTGGCATTGGCAACGACGGCGCCGATTTGCTGCATGGCTTGATACCCCGGATGGCCGGAGACGACCATCAAATTGTCGAACGGAATAAAGATGCTAGCCAAACTTACACCGAAGAGCAAAATAAGCAGGGACGGGATACCCTCCGTCAAGCCTTTTGAAGGCAGGACAATGACCGCAAGAATCCAGTAGGCAAGGGCGATACAGAGAGCAAGGCTGACGACGGTGACGAATATGTAGCGACGACTCTGCCGCATCAGATTTTGCGCGTCTAGCCATTTCGATTCCTTCACGGCCGTCACAAGAACCGGATTAAAGTTTGTTCGAATCATTGCGATGACATGATAAAGGCCGTCGACCAGCATTGCTGCGAAGCTGTATATTCCCGTTGCGTGATCCGTTAGGAAAAATCCGATCATCAGCACGTCAATGCGGGAATTGAATTCCGCAAACATTCCGCCTGCCAACCCCTTAGTCCCGAATTTAAAGTGCATCCTCATCCAATGGGCGGAGACCTTGATTTTTCCCGCAAGCGAATGACGGTATATTACAAAGCCGACGCCAAGCGCCGTCACGGTTTCTGCGATGAGGAAGCCAAGAGTCGTATATTTTATGGACACGCTGGAGGCAGCAATCGCGGAAACACTCGCCATGACCGTAAGGTACCGAATGGCCTGGAGAACGGAGAAGGCTTTCATTTCTCGAAGGCCATTCAAGAAGGCGAGTAATACCTTATTCAATGGGAACAGAAGAAGGCCGAACGCCGCGAACCCCATCGCTGCGCCCGCATCAGGGCTCTGGAACAGCCGTCCCAGTCCGGGCGCGGCGACGAACAGGATGACGGCGGCTATGGCCCCAAGAACAAGTGCGATTGCCACCGCAGTAAAGAACATCGTGTCCCGTTCCGTCGGGTTATCACGATAGTACGCGGCATACCGCAAGACTGAGTAGTGTATGCCCCAAATCGCCAATTGAGATGCGACAATATAAACCGCATAGGCCAGATTGAAGACACCCAGCGCAGCTGCGTCCCGAAAAGCGGCAACTGTGATATTGATTACAATCCCGCTAATTGCAAGGATGAAGAAGCTTCCCATCGACCAGACGATATCGCGCGTCAGCTTATTGTTCACCAATGCATCGCGTGCGGTCGCCGCCAGCGAGATCATTCGGACCGCTCCCGTAGTTGCCGTCTCTCACGATGTTTGAGCGGTGGATTTAGATGTTTGTTCTCAGAATAGTCGAACCACATCGCAAAAAACATTGAGTTGAAGCCCAATGAGAAAGCAAACAGCCAGCTCAAGAACGTAATTTCAGGAATATGCCCTTGAGCGATCCACAAAAGAATCAGCCGCAAAAAAAGGACTACACTCAGTGCAACTCCAAAGAAACCGAACAGATAGAAGAAAACGAGTGGGTGAAAGCTGCGGATGACGTATTTTTCCTTCAGACGCCAGAAAAACAACCGGATAAGCAGTCCCCCGATGGAAAATATTACCTTGCGAACCTTGATGCCGGATTTTTCGCCGACATTGTAAACCGGCTCAATCGGTACATCGACAACGCGCATTTCTTCAACGTTCAATTTAACCAGAAGATCGTTCGGCTGCCCATAGCGCTTATACATGTTGTCCCAATCAATCGCATGCAGGGCGCTGCGATTGATTGCAGTATAGCCAGTCTGGGAATCAGCTACATGCCAGTAACCTGAGGCTATTTTCGTCAATAACGAGAGCGCGGAGTTTCCGAAGAACCGGATCTTTGGAATCTTTTTGAACGCTTCGCCGGTGACAAGACGATTGCCTTTGGTGTAGTCGGCTTCGCCGTCTACGACAGGGTCGAGAATGGCCGGCAGGTCGTCTGGATCCATTTGACCGTCACCAGCCATGACCACGGATACGTCGTAGTCATTATCCCTAGACCATTTGTAACCGGTTGCGATGGCGCCGCCGACCCCCTGATTCACCTCATGTTCCAACAGTGTCACCCGCCCAGCGGAATAACCGGGATGGTTGCGCACAACTTCAGACGTCGCGTCCTTGCTCCGATCGTTGACGATCACAATCATGTCAACGATATCCGGCATGGATTCGATGACGCGGGCAATCTGGGTTTCTTCGTTGTAGGCCGGAACGACGACCGACACCTTTTGATTTCTATACATAATATTCCTTCAGTCCACCAGAGCGGCCACAATCCGATCCTGTTCGGATTCGTCTAAATAGGGATGCATAGGCAGGCTGAATACGCGTTTCGAAACAGCCTCGGAGCGGGATAGTGGACCCGCCGCACGGCTGAGGTCCTTATATGCGGGTTGCAAATGCAGCGGCACCGGGTAGTGGATCGCTGAGGGGATCTCAGCCTGCTTCAGCTTTTCAAGGAGATCGTCGCGGGAAGCGGATTGCAGCGTAAATTGACCCCATACACATGTACGGTCAGAGCGAACGGTCAACGGCTGGATTGCATTGTTGCCCCTCAGTTTTGCAAGGTAGCCGGCGCCAATGCGAATGCGCTGTTCAATCTCCCAGTTGAGGTTGTCTAGTTTCGCCAGAACAATTGCGCATTGCAAGGTGTCCATGCGGCCCCCAACCCCAATTCGGGTATGGTAGTAGCGCCGTTCTTGGCCATGCACGCGGATTTCACGCATGGCCTTTGCCAGCTCCGCGTCATCGGTGAATATGGCTCCCCCGTCCCCGTAACAACCAAGCGGCTTGCTGGGGAAGAAGCTCGTGCAAGCAATGGAGGAAAGATTGCATGACCGTTTTTCGCGGTAGGTAGAGCCGAAGCTCTGCGCTGCGTCTTCTATGACTGAAATCCCGTGAGAGGCCGCGATCGCATTGATCTCGTCCATGTCTGCCGCCTGCCCATAAAGGGATACCGGAATGATCGCGCGGGTCCGCTTGGTGATGGCCGCCTCAATCAAGCCGACGTCGATGTTGCACGTATCGGTTTCCACATCGACGAAGACCGGTACTGCGCCCAAAAGGGCAATGACCTCGGCAGTCGCAACGAATGTGAAGGGCGTGGTAATGACTTCGTCGCCGGGTTTGACCCCAATCGCCATCAACGCGATCAGCAAAGCCTCGGTCCCGGAGGCGACGGTTACGCAATGGGCAGCGCCCACATACGCCTCAAGCCGGCGCTCCAACTCAGGGACTTCGGGTCCCATAATATACTGGCCATGATCCAGCACCGTTTGTATGCGCCGGTCAATCGCAGTTTTAAGCTGCGCATACTGGGTTTTCAGATCGATGAATTCAATCTTCTTTGTCATGCAGGCACACAGCTCTCGGCGTCGATCTCATAGGTTTCGCCACAAACGCAGGTTATTCTTCCTTTGCCCTGGAGCTTTTCTCCGCAACGACAAGCCCAGCCTATCCGACGCGCTGGAACTCCTACCATCAAGGCGTGAGCGGGTACATCTCGGTTTACGACGGCGCCAGCGCCAACAAAGGCGTGCTCGCCGATGGTGGTCCCGCAAACGATCGTGCAATTGGCCCCGAGAGTTGCGCCCTTTTTCACCAGGGTAGGGCGGTATTCGTCTTTGCGAGCGACTGCAGAGCGCGGATTGTAAACATTGGTGAACACCATGCTCGGACCACAGAACACATCGTCCTCCAGCCGCACCGCATCGTAGACAGACACGTTATTCTGGATCTTTACGTTGTCACCGATCACCACGTCGTTGGAGACGAAAACGTTCTGGCCGAGGGAACATCCCCGCCCAATCCGTGCCCCTCCGCACACGTGCACCCAATGCCACACTCGGCTTCCTTCGCCAATCTGCGCGCCATCATCGACAATTGCTGTTGGATGAATCGAAACGACCATATCAGTAGTCCAACGGCAGTGCGATGCGCTTTGCATCGCGAGCAGAAAGGTAGACGGCCACCAGCGTTTCCAGTGATTTCAGTCCCTCGCGCCCATCAGTCTCCGGTTCGGCTTCGCCCCTTAGGGTGCTAATCACGTTGTTATAGTAAAGGGGATGCCCAAAGCCGTACACGGAGGTCGTCTCATAGGACACATTCTTGACCTCTTCATCATCAGGATCCGGCTCGGCGAACTCCCAATGCTGAATTTCGTTAACTGCCAACCCGCCGATTCGCACCGTACCTTTTTCGCCGATGATTGTAATGCTGCCCTCAAGGTTTTTCGGGTATGTCAGCATTGTAACATTCATCGAACCTAGAGCGCCTGACCGCCAGCGAAGTGAAATGACACCTGTATCCTCAGCTTCGATGTTGCGCGCAAGTGTCGCAGTATAGGCTTGAAGACTTTCGATCGGCCCGATCAGCCAGTCTAGCAAGTCGACGTAGTGGCTCGCCTGGTTCATGAATGCCCCGCCGTCGAACTCCCACGTTCCACGCCAAGCGGCGCTGTCGTAGTATTCCTGTGGACGGGTCCAAAAGACGTTGATGTTGACCATGTAGATGCGGCCGAAGCGCTTCTTCTCGATGGCACGTTTCAACAGCTGCAGCGTTGCATTGCGCCGATTCTGCTTGACCACAAATAGACGCACATTGGCGTCGTCACAGGCTTTCACCATGCGAACACCGTCGTGCCAGCGCGTCGCCATAGGCTTTTCGGTCATCACATGACGACCGCTTCGAGCAATTTCCACGGCCTGTTCTGAGTGTAACCCGCTTGGAGTTGTCAGCACCACAACGTCAGCTTGTGTTTCGCGAAGCATAGACGAGAGGTTTGTGTGCGGTCGGGCGCCGGTTTGCTCAGCCGCAGTCTGCAACGCAACTGGATCCGTATCGCAAACGTCTACCAGTTCGGCGGCATCAGCATGCTTTTGCAGCGAGCTAAAATGGTTGAGCGCAATACGGCCACAACCGACCAGAGCGAAACGGATCTTTCGATCCTTGATTGGGGCAGGGAAATTTCGCATGTCACGCCTTCACGATATGCTCTGCGGGCTCAAGGAATTTACCGCGCGAGTCCACAATCATCTTGGAATGGGCCTTTATTAATTCATAGTCGAAGCGGTCATGATCCGTCGCGATAAGCACGCAATCATAGCGAACGAGCGTTTCCGGGGTTAGGTCTACGCTCTTTAGGTCAAAATGATGTTCGCGCATCTTGGGGAACGCGGGAATATGCGGATCGGAATAAGCGATTTCCGCACCGAGATCGCGCAGTCTTTCCATCAGGACGACAGACGGCGACTCCCGCATGTCGTCGACGTTCTTCTTGTATGCGATGCCGAGAACTAGGACCTTGCTTCCCTTGATCGATTTTTCCGCAGCATTGAGGCCGCTGTTAACCTTCGAAATCACATAGTCAGGCATCGATGAATTGATCTCACCCGCCAGTTCTATGAAGCGCGTGTGGACCCCATATTCCCGTGCTTTCCATGTCAGGTAAAAGGGATCGATTGGAATGCAGTGCCCACCGAGGCCGGGCCCAGGGTAGTACGGTACGAATCCGAACGGCTTTGTAGCCGCTGCTCGGATGACTTCGTGAATGTCGATGCCCATGCGGTCCGCCACGATCTTGATCTCGTTGACAAGGCCGATGTTGACCGCCCGATGGATGTTTTCAAGCAATTTTGTCAATTCCGCTGCACGCGTGGAACTCACTGGGATGACCTGGTCGATCACTTGCCCGTAGAGTGCCATGCCGACTTCAAGACAGTCCGGCGTAGATCCACCGCAAACCTTAGGAATTGTGCGTGTGGAAAAATTCTTGTTGCCGGGATCTTCACGCTCTGGCGAGAATACCAGAAACGCATTCTCCCCGATCGAGAGACCTTGTCGCTCGATCCTAGGGCGTAGTTCTTCATCGGTCGTACCAGGATAGGTTGTGCTTTCAAGGGAGACGATCTGCCCGGCACGCAAATGTGGTGCAAGGGTCTCGACTGTGTTGATGACGAAGCTGAGATCTGGCTCGCGATATTTGTTCAGCGGAGTTGGAACACAGAGGATCAATGCATCGACCTCGCCCGCGCGCGAGAAATCAGTAGTGGCAACAAACCCCGCTTCCTTCGCGTGGCGAACAGCGTCTCCGGAAATATGCTCTATGTAGCTTTGACCGCTATTTAGCTGATCGACTTTCTTGGAATCGATGTCGAACCCCACGACTGCATAACCGACCTCGCTATAGCGCAGCATGAGCGGCAGCCCTACGTATCCGAGGCCCACAATGCCTATAACCGCATCTCTTTGATTTAGTTTGCTAAGCAGTTCGGACTTGACGACCTTCAAGTTTCGATCCTCATTATTGTGACGAATGACCAAGCTGCCGTATACAACTGTTGGGCAATATACACGCACGCGACTGTGGCGTTCGTTTACTTATCTTCCCTGAAAGACGCAAGAGATGGACGTGGGAATGTGTGTATAGTCGCAAACCAAGTTTCGTTTGAGTTGCATATTCGCAACCTGCAGCATCACGGAGCTTGCTGCGCCCAGCTAGGAAATTCGCAAGTGCTCACGTGTTAGAATTTGTGAACGTGGCGTCGACCCGACACCACCCGGACCTCCTGACGACGGAGCCGGCATGCCCCTGCGTTACGAAGCGCTTCTGAAATCCTTGGCTTCGACCTATCGCCACTCATCGCGCGTGCTCGTCAAACGTTCATGAGACAGCGCCTTTTCACGCTCGGCCGCTAGTCAATAAGTGATGTGTCCACAAGAACTAAAGTCCGGGCGCCTCACCACTTCGGCCGTAGCAGTTGACGGCGAATTCCAGCCCATCGTATAGGCCAACGGTCCTTCTGGTAGCAATGGGTCTCACGCCCTTGGCGGGAGGTTCGGAGAAATGCTTCGTTTAGACCTTTTGGGAATATCCGGGCGCTTGAGTCAATATAAGGCGAAATTTAATGCCACATAGCCGGTTCATCTCGCGTCAAAGGTCGCCTGTTCGTGGGCGAGTGCAAGTAGCGATAGCCACGTGTTTTACCGCTCTTCTTCTGCTGCTTCCGTCCGGCTGTACTTCGCCGCCTGCCGGGCCTCTTCTGGATGAACTCTACGCGCGTTTCAATCCTGAACGCCCTGGTTTTGGCGTAGTGGACTATCCGGGCAACCAAGAAGCAGACGTTCCAAAAGCTTACGCAAGGATCCTAATCGCGGAGGTCGACCGCAAGCGAAATGGTTATCGGCCGGATTTGCCTGATCTGTCGAGAGTCGCAGGACGATGGCTGTTGGACCACGCGGACGAGGACGCCGATGGCGTCAAAGGCTGGGGTGTTCCTGTTGCCTGGGACGCTTACGGCGATGGTTCTGTTAATCCGGCGAACTCAGTTTACACGATCTCAACTGCGATCGCTGTGGATGCGCTCTTAAATTGGATGGAGCTAGATCCTGAGGCGCCAGGTGAAGAAATCTTAGCAACGGTTACCGCCTCTCTCCTTCCATTTACTGCGCCGGAGATGCGTTCGCCGTCAGGAATGATTCCCTATTCTGTAGTGGAATCGGACCGCAAATACGACACCTTCAATCCGGCTGCGTACATGGCGGGTCAGATGCAGCGGTTCAGTCGGATAACGCCAAATGTAGAGTTTGCAAAGGTTCTGGCGTCAACGGCAGACGAGACTGTCGAGGTGTTATTGAAGCAAAAGCTGGTCAATCCCAAGACGGGGTCTTGGTATTGGCACTATTCCATTCAGGAGTCTATTGCCAACGACTTGCCACACGCCAGTTACATTATCGACGGCCTAATCAAATACGAGACATACGGAGGACGCCGGTCGGCTGACATTGATCTCAAGGCAACTCTCAGCCACCTGCGGGAGTTCGATGACTCCAAGAGAGATTATGTCAGGGCATGGCCGTGGCTACAGGAAGGCATAGATCGTTCAGCGCGTTCATACGATATCGGGATGGCGATGTCGCTTGCTTGCTCGAACGCCGACACTGTCGACTTGGGGCCGATATTCGAGCGCTACATCCCTCGCTTTAGGGACGGCTCCAAGGGCTATCTCAAGTATCCGGTCGGTGATGAAACTGCCGATCCACTCATCGTGAACGAGTATGAAGCCTATCTCTACCAGGGCGTAATTGCCTGTGATCTGGCTAGAAGCAGGGGAGATACCAAAGTTACGGCCGTAACCCCGCCCAACGATGCCAATGTTCTGCTTGATAAGCCCGTCTTGTTGAGCGCGGAAGTTCCATTTGTCTCTTTTGCTCCCGATGATCAAAGTGGCGCAACCCGTGTAAAAACAACCCCCGGCGATCCGAGCAGTTTTATGATGGTGAAGAGCGGAACCGCCGAAATTTCGTTTGATCCCGGCGAAATACCTATCGCGACAGATGCTTTGGGAGACGGGAAGGTAGTTTTCGTGCGTCACATCGGCCAAAACACGCTGACAATCGAATACCGTGATGCAGAAGGCCGTAGGGTTGATCGGCGACAAGTCGTTCATGCGGCTGGTAGGTCTGAACCAATGTTTCGTGCTGCGACGACCTACGGAAATCGCCTATATCTTGTATACTATGACAATTTTTCGGTTCGCAACTTCGCGACCGCTTACGAATTGAACGCAGGTCGATTGGTTCAGGTCATGAATCCAGTGGAATTGCCCTCGCTCGAAGATCCAGCGGGCGGAACCTATGAGATGATACCTGCGATCTTCCTTCTTCCACGCAAAAACGGCATCGAGATCGTTGGCGGAGTTTTGTCGGCACAGCTTCATGCAGATGGTACCCTTGAATCGACACGCATAAATGATTGCGTGCGTGCGATCGAAGCGGTCTCCACTCCTGACGGCCCCGCAGTTCTTTGTCATCGTCTATCACGCGGTGACAACGTCAGCCGGTATTTCATCTCTGCCCCAAGGAGTTTAACGCTTCCCTCAATTAGCCCCAACGCAGTACCGTTCCATTTGGAATATGATCACGGAGAACTGTCGGTTCAGCACGCCCGGACGCCGGCGGATTTTGCGGCTATGTTCACCTTCGATTTGGAACGCATACAGCAAAACGGCTGGATGGAATTCGGAGTTGGTAATGTAGAAGCCCGCATTCCTTGGTCTCAGATTTACTATCTAAACGGATTCCTCGATCTTCTGAAATTGTCGAAGGAAGATGGTCAGATGCGCAATGCTTTCGAACATCTGGTACCCAAGATCCGTGAAAGACTTGATCTGGAGGTGTACTGGCTCGGACAGCACTGGAAGCGCGGAAATTACCAAACGCGTGCGTTCACGGTCGACCGTAGTCCTGCCTTGTTCGCGGTTCAAACCTCCCGGTTGCTCCTTTTGTTGGACCGCTACCTCAAAGAATTGGACGCTCCTACTGCCATAAGCGCAGATACATTTCAGGATCTGAGGGAGGCTGTTCATTGTCTGAGAGATCATATCGACGTTCTGGCGTACGGTGGAGAGCTGCCACATTGGATGGCCGGCGATCGCGCAAATTTGCGCTGGCCGAAAGGGTCGAAATTCAAGTTTGACGGTCTTGCCGTGCCCTTTAACCATCAAAATGAATGGGCATACTCCGTCATCCGGACGGGAACAGTACAGAAGTGCTCTCAGGCGCCAAAAGCCGCACAAGATATCATCACCCATTTTGTTGACCATATTGCTCCGTCAGGAATCTTGCCCAACAGCGGGATATGGAACTACTGGTGGGGGACTGCTTACGACGGATGGACAAAGGACGAAGGAATATCCGTAAACTACCCTGAATATACTGGTGATAAGAGTCGGGCATGGATTTCGTTCAAGACGATTGATACGATGTCGTTGCTCGGCTCCATCGACGCGCTCCCGGTGAGCGTTAGAGGCAATGTGCTTGCATCCGCCGCCCACCTCATTCAGCTTGGTCGGCTGTATCCGTTTGCGGCCTATGAGCTTCAACGACGTGGATATAAGGTCAATTTAGATCGCGACGTCGCGCTCGACTATTCGAGGGTAAGTTCCCCATGGGAACTCCAGAATGCTGTGTGGGCTTATCGGGCGTTGCTCTCGGAGCAATGATTTTTCGAGTGAGGCGATATCCCTGCCAGAACCGGCAGCGGTGAGCGCACGTGGCGCAGACAGACGTCAGTTGCAAAAGTCGTCCGTCAAAAGATGGAGGAACGCAGCGTTGACTACATCGTACGGAGCCTACTGATCCCCAGAAACTGGACCGATTTGATTAGAGTTTTCCGCGCTAAATTCCCGGCTGGGAACAGGGAATGATCGAGAAGCTGCCTCCTGCCGCCGAGGCGCGCTTGACGCCGGGCTTTTTATGACATCGAAGTTTAATTAGCGGACTACGTCAGGCGCAGACTGCACCGTTGCGCTGCCCCCACGGTTGCCGATGAAGGCTCCCTGCAGACCCGTCACCTTCCCAAGGTCGGCGGTGCTTGGTTGAGCCTCGTAGTGTTGCCCGTTTACACTATTCCAGCTGGTATCTGGCTCGTAGAACAGTGCTGAGGAAGTACGGAGGAAAAGCAGTGGTTGTCTTATCGATCGGTCTTTCAGTCTTGATATTGGCAATAGCAAGCGTGTGTGTCGTCTACTACTGACCGGAACGGTTCTGTTCCATACGGTCGAGACGTCTTGTAATTTCTGCTGCCATTGTTCCTGGGTCACAAAGATGCGATCAAGCTCCTCGCGCGGGGCTACGCTCTCACGAAGCTCCTTGACGACGACGTCGGTCCGCTGACGGTGCTCCGCGCCACGAGCAGTGCGCCATTCTAATTCCTTTTGCGTGACCATATTTTCGGCCATTCCGTCGATAGTCGCCTGCGTGGTTTCCGCCAGCTTCGATATGGACGTCTGTCTGATCGCCGCACTCTGGCGAGAGAACGCGCGAATTCCATTGCGGGGTCGAGGACCTGCATCATTAGGCTCCAGTTATAGGTTCGAAGGGGAAGTATTGGATTTCAGTTAGTCCGGTCACCGGCAGAGCGGGGAGAAAACCTTAAGGTCCTGCAAATGGAAATTGGGGAGAAAGCAAGCTTTTCACCCCTGCACTTCCAGACGCGTTTGCTTTACCAAGTCGCTCTGACTAATGCTTCCGCAACGAAACAATAGCGTGGAAGTCGGCATGTCGGACAAAGTGCATACTATTGACGGTCCCAAGGCCGCGAGCGGTTTGGCTTTCTGGCTGGGTGCCAATGGCTTCAAGGCGGCATTGTTTATGTCGGGATGCGCAGCACTTGCCTACCAAGTCGCTTGGCAGCGCGCCCTGTCGCAGATAATCGGGTCCGATGCCGTATCCACGGTCCTCGTGGTCACCATCTTCATGATCTGTCTTGGTCTTGGTTCTGAACTTGCCAGGATTCTCGTGAAGTCCGGTGAGCGACGAGCGCTGAAGCTTTACGCAGCGATCGAGATCGTCGTCGCACTTTACGGCTTCCTCTCGATCCCAATCATCCGCGGCGTGAATGCTTCCATTGGCACGTCGGACAGCCTGACTGCCGGCTTCTTACTGAATCTCGGCCTTCTGAGCATACCGATCATTGGCATGGGGCTCACAACACCTTTGATTGTCCACGTAGCCAAAGAGTCGTTGAGCAATGTGGGCAGGGTCGCCGGCGGCCTCTATGGCTGGAACATCGCCGGCGCGGCCTTCGGTGCGCTCGTGACGGGCTTGGTACTAATCGAGCTCCTTGGGCTCTCAGGGACGACCTGGGTTGCTGCGTCACTGAATTTCGCGGCGGCGGGGGTGGCAATTGCTGCCCTATCGCATCTACCGCTTCGGTCAAAAAACACCGTGGCGTCGGGCAATAAATCGGCTTCCATCGCATTCAATTCCGCGCTTGCCGCAGTCCTGTTTGGCTTCGGAACGCTTTCAATCCAGATTCTCTACTTCCGCGTCCTCAGCAATTATCTGACCCTCTCGACCATCGTCTTCCCAATGGTGTTGTGTGCCTATCTCCTCCTCATGGCCGGCGGCCAGTGGCTTGGCGGCATGCTGGCGGACAAATACGCCCACGATTTGCGTCGCGTGGTGATTGGCCTTTTTGTCATCGGAGCAGTCCTCTTTATGACCGCTTTGCGTATGCCGCCCTCATGGGCTTCGACCATCGGCGCGCTCCGGTTCACGACCTTCAACGGACAGCTTGTTGATGTCCAGCATACGCCGCTCATCGGCGATGCATCCCCTGTTGCTGTATTCGTATTCTCACTCCTACTGATGCTGCCTGTACTATTCTGGTCTGGCCTTTTCCCCGTCCTGTTTCGCCATGTCATCAGCTCAGTCGATGCCGCAGGTGGCGGTTTTGCGCGGGTATACAGCCTCTATACAGTTGGCAATGTGCTGGGGGCCTTTGTCTCCGGCATGTTCCTTCTCCCCCTTTTGGGAACCGGTGGCAGCGCGGCAGCGACAATTGTCGTCGTCGCTGCCGGCTGTGCCACGTTGATGCTGAGCGGAGGCGCTAGGCGGAAAACATGGGCTCTGCTTGCAGTCGGCGCTGCGGCGGCGGCGCTGGTACCCAGCAACTACTATGAGACCTTCAAGTTTGACCGGTATCGGGTGACCGACGTGTTCGAAGGGCGGACGGGTGTCGCCACCGTCGTTCCGACCGAGACGTTCTACACGATTGTCGATATCAATCGCACAGCGTCGGCATCTGCTCTAAAGCGCGACCCGGGACCCGGCGACCAGTACGAGGCATGGCGCTGGAATCACAGTGACTTAATGGCGCTAGATCCCCAGTTCAGACCGAAGAACGTCCTCGTGATTGGCATTGGGCACGCTTATCTCATCGATGCCATGCTCGATTTCCCGTTCATCGAGAAAATCACAGTTGTGGACATCTCTTCAGAGATCATTTCCGCCGTCAAAGCGCACACGGAGGGTCCCTCGAAGCGGATATTTTCAGACCCCCGCGTTAACATCGTAGTCGCAGACGGCCGCCGGTACATTCAATCCGCTATTAGGCGTGGTGAGAAGTATGACCTTATTCAAAATAAGATCAACGAACCGTGGCACGCGGGCGGAAGCAATCTCTTCACTCGGGAGTTCTTTGCCGAGGAGAAGGCGCTTCTCAACGAAGGTGGATATCTCAGCACCCGCCCGCTCGTTGGGCATCTGTCGGATGGCCTACATGTGTTCGAGAGCGCGATTTTCACGGGCTACTATCATGTCTATTTCCGGAACGGCGCACCTCTCGATCCGGATCGAGCAACTGTCACGACCGACATCCGCAATGCCTGGGAGGCCAAGCTGCCAGGCGGCCGCGGCAGAGAAGAGGCCGGCCGCGCGACATTGAATGTGGTGCTTTTGAATAATATTCCTCCCCTAGCAGTCACCGACGCAAATACCGATGATTGGCCGACGTTCGAGTATTACTGGCTCCGGCAGGTACTTGGTACATGGGCCTCCCCTCGAGTCGGCTTGGGTTCGATCGATCTTTCGAATTCGTCCAGGACCGTCCCCGTGATCCTAAATTAGGCCGTCTCTACGCTGCAGAATAGGTAGTTGAAGGGATCGATGCTCGGTGCCACTGGGTTCAACAGTATGGACCGCGGGGACGGATTGTTACGTTGGCGACCTGCACCAGATTTTGGGACAGGTTCTTGATGGTGGACATTTTGGTGCCTCGCCTACAAAAAACCGACGAAAGTGTCGGTTTTTTGTCCGGGTCCAAAACGTTCGTGACATCATGACGCCAGCTTCTGGTCGATCAGCTCTTTCAGCTTCACGGTCGAGATATCGCCGGCATAGGTGAGACCGAGTTCGGCGGCCTGCGTCTTGAGCTCGTCACGCTCAGAGGGTGCACTGCCTTCGCCCTTGAGCTTTGCCAATTCGGCATCGCGTTCGTCGAGCTGCCTACGGAGCGTCTCGAAGCTTACGCATCGCGTTGAACTCGGCAGGGTATAACACCCTCTTTGCCGTCACCTCTGCGCCGCCTCGCGGGCTCGGCGCCGTTCCTCAGCCAACTGTAAGGCAAGAGATCGCGTTCGAACTGCGCCGACTGGCCGAGCCGAGCCTTGCTCGTCCCTCAAGCGAAAGCTCGCTCCTGTCCGCCCATCCACGCGTTGCGAGAACGCGGAAATCGATCTCCTTGATAGCCTCGTCGGCGATTATCTGAAGCTTGGGATGGAATTTCGCAAGGGCAGCCGAAGCCGCTGCTCCAAGGGTAGGCATGATGAAGGCTTTAGTTGAAATTCAGAATGGTTTGTGGCTATGGTCCGCCGCTGGCCCGATTTTGCGGGTTGATCTGTAGGGCAGCATCCGAAGGAGCGAACCAAGAATGCATCAATTGGTAGAACGCGCAGACTTGGCCTTGGGCTACAATATCGCCATGGCATGTCTGGTGACTGCCTTTGCCGTCGACGTCTTTGAGCAGCACTCTTGGCTCTAAAACGTATCGTCTTTTCTTTCACGGTAGCCGCGCTCCCAATATGTGTCGCGGCGGCCTTCTTCCCGCTTGAGCTGCAGAAGCCCCAAAGTCAGGTCGCGACGCACCCGCATGGCGTCCGAAGAATTCTGAAGCAGGAAGGGTTCGCTATCGGCGGGAAACGAGCGGTAGACTTGGTGAATACCGGCGCTGACGTAGTCCCCGGCTCAACGATAACAGCAGGTCTGCCACTAGACCTTTTTCATCGGATTTGGCGGACTCGACTATCGATCGAACTGACCGGCAGTAACGAGTTCGGGTTGCTACCCGTGATTCCGAACGTGCAATATGCGTACGACGTAAAGCTAGTGGGTCGCGGGCTTGTCGTCTTGCTAGTCGCAGAATCCTCGAAAACCGGCGACTTTCTCCGATTCCGCGCACTTACCTCATTTGAGGTTACCCCAGATCGATCACGTGATTTCGGAATGCGATTCCTACCTTCCGACGACGCTTATGCGGTGCAGCCGGTCATCTGGCTCACCGGTCGAGCAGATCTCACAATCAGTTCGGCAACAGTAACAAGGGTTCGCCTTTGATCGCCCTGAGAAATCCTGCAAACACTCTAAGTGAATAGATACGGCAAGCGCTGCGAAAGTTGCGGAGGCGGGTCCATGTTCGATCCCCCCTTTCTTCATGCTGCCCTTTCGGTCCTGCCGCGGGTGTTCCGACGCCGCCCGAGCCGCTCCAGGATTGCTGAAGCGGGTTAGGTGACCCACACCGTTAGTCGCGGACGCTGCCTTGCAGCTCGCTATCGCGCATGCGCAGGGCAACGATCACCACCCGACCTGCTCGGAAGTCCGCATTGTTCTTCTCCGTGTTACCACGGCATAGTCATCGACCATCACCGCCCGGCTGGCACGCTCTTGAAGTTCTCCAGATTTCAGAGTTGATCAGTGTTCGGTTGCGATGGGCCGAGGGCGCGCGTGTCGGCGCGCGGAGAATGGTTCCAACTCCGATACTTCGCGCGTCCGTCTGTTCGGGCGCGCTAGAACGCCCTTGAGGACGTCTCGATCATTCTGATATTCTGACCGTAACCGCTTGAACCTTAGACAAGCCCTGTCGGCCAGATGCCTGGAACGTGGCACGTGCCCAGCATCGCTTCGCTCCGATTTCGCTTTGTTGATTCTTTCGGTTGCCTGCACGGGAAGGCGAGTCGCTATGGTGACAATTTTCCTAAAGACTAGACGCCGACGCTCTTAGCTGCCATTAAGCGACGGAGACGCACCAGCGGAGGAGGACGAAGATGCTGGGACGAGTAATCCCGAAATGGTGGCCGTCGCGCGGATTCCTTGCCGGCCTTGCACTCAGCGCCCCGTTTGTTGCCAATCCCTATCCAACTTCCGTTGCTGTCCTACTTCTGCTTCCGCTACTCTTTGACCTTGTCTTGCGTGGCATTCATTTCAGGCAACTATTTACTTGGCAGCCGATCCACTTTGTAATCGCTGCATTGGCAACCCTGCATCTGGTCGCGTTGGCAATGAACACCACGCCCTTCTTTACGGAAACGTTCATTTTCCTTGTATGGTCTGGCGGCGTAGTCGGGATCAGTCTTCTAGCCTCATATTCTGATGATCGACCGGACGACATAGTCTGGGGACTATTTGCAGCCCTGGCGGCAACATCGGTGCCGATCGCCGCAGCGGGGCTGGCGAAGTATGGGCTGCAGCAGCATGGAATTCTGTTCGGTTCGATGATCAACAGCTGCTTTGGCAGGTACCCTCAAGGAACAACCTTCTGCGGTGACTACAACCTCTTTGGCTTGTATCTCGGCGGAGCAGCCATCGGTATCTCTGCCTTCATTCTCTGCACGAAAGGCCGCCCGTTCCTCTTGGCAGTGTTGCTGGTGTCGCTTTCGATCGTGCTGGCCGCAGGGTTTTTTGCGGGCTCCCGTCGCTTCCTCGCACTGGCTGCGCTTGTCGCTCTATTCTGGGCCACCCACGCGTTTGTGTCGCCGAAACGCGTGGCTTACACTGCTATTCTACCTGCGTTTCTGTTGGCTGCGATGTATGGATATTTCTCAGCACCCCGAGATAAAGTAGCCGATGAGAACACCGTCACCATCGAACAAATGGTTGCCGGTGCGCTCGGCTTGCCCGCACAACCGTCCCCAATGGAGATTGCGGCATCGAGGCAGCCACCAAGGGGCACCTCCGGTCCGATGAGCACCGATGAAAAAGGACATCCTCGCGTCCTGGCCGCTCGCGATGTTTCACCGACCGCGTTGGCGAGCACTCTAGAAGACGACATGGGTTTTGCTAGCAGAGTTGAGAAGTGGAGTCTGGGTTGGGATATGGTGAAACAGAACGGCTACTTCTGGGGGCAAGGTTTCAACTACCACCGTGTGTTCTCGTGCCGGTTCGTAGATTGCGAGTATATCGACTACCCGCACGCGCCGATCCTATCGGCCTGGATCGGTTTTGGCGTCTTGGGTCTCGTTCTGAGCTTCGCATTCTACGCCATTACCGGTATCAACATCCTCCTTGCGGGAAGGATTGGTTTACTATCTGGCGTTTCTTTCTTCGCCTTGGGCGTGATGCCCTACAGCCTGATATCCGGAGACACCATATTTTCTCTTCCTCATGCTGTCATAGCCGCCGTGCTGGCGTCTATAATTGTTGCTCAGAAGAAAAAAAACAAAAGGAACGCGTGAGGCAGGGTTGGAAGGCAACAGTAGAGGTAGCCACTCTTGTGGTACTAGGGGGTGCGGTCGCGGCGAGCGTCGGAGTCCCCGATAATGATCGGCTATCTCTGAGACATTCTCCGGTAAGGGATCAGAGGGATAGTTAAGGATGAGGGATTTGCCTTAGATGGCCGCCGCGCGGTCGGTCTCGTTGAAGACGACAGACAGGCTTGCCGAAACACCGACAGCGGAGACGGGTTGGTTCCTTGGCCTCTTCCAGCGCGAGCACCGAACCCGCCTTCATTTAATCGTCGACGGCAGCGACGAAAGCGGCTTCATCAAGGTTTACTGCTCGCTATCAATATGGCTTTGACTTTACCTTTCAGGTCATACCAAGCTTGCCGTACACATCGGCTTATATTCTGTCGATGGACCGGTTCTCGACTACTACCTGAGCGTCGGGCCCAGAGGGTACTGCGGCGGGAGTACGGGCATAGATTTGCCCTTCCGCCCGATACAGTTTTTGGCTGAAGCTGGCATAAGAGAACGTCAACTGCGACGCGCTCAGCACCGCCACATAGATCTGCGCCGCCCAGACCTCGCCGGTAGATGATCAATAATCGGGATCGTATGGCCGGCATAGTCGCATTCCATCGCCACGCCACCGACGTGACGGCTGCGATAGGTGGGTTTGGCCCGGCTTTCGTGATTGGCAAACCGGCAGCAGAACCACGTATAGCCGTACCCATCCGGATGGGTTTCCCGGTATTCCTGCCATAGCAGATTGAGCGCCACGCCCTTGCGCTTCAGTTCGCTGGCCACCTTCGGCCAATTCGGTTCGTCGGTATCGCGCGGAGGTCGCCCCATTCGGCGGAATAGTCATTGCTCGAGAACCTCGTCCCCGTCCAGGGGGCCAGACCGTAAGCCCGGCTTCCCGCGCCCGTAGCAGATACGTCGAAACCGACGTCTTGCTCATCTTCAGCCGTTCAGAAACGGCGCGTATCGACAATCTCTGCTCGAACGTCAGCCGCAGGATCGATCGGCTGTCCTTCACGTCAGTATGTCTCGCTTGCTTCCGTCTGGGCATCATGTGTTGGTTTCCACGCGGAACTGAGCCGGTTTTTCCACCGAGAAGTGAGCCACCTCTAAGTATGGTTTTCTGATCAGGGTTTGGTCAAGGGATTGGCTTTT
>NZ_LMCW01000025.1 GCF_001424945.1 Rhizobium sp. Root1203 | reverse complement strand
TTGCGCAAAGCGGCATGCTCGATCACGACGCCCTTGGGCCGTCCCGTCGAACCGGATGTATAGATGATATAAGCGGCATTCGCTGCTGTCAGCGGCGCCGTGCGGTCCTCGTCTGTCGGATCATCCTCGCGGCTCCCAGCCAGGTCGACCCTGTCGACTTCCAGCTTGCGGATGCCGGCGGGAAGACGGCCCGAGAGTGCGGCGGCGGTCAACACATGGCTCGGCTTGGCGTCGTCAAGCATGAAGGCGAGACGATCGGCGGGATAATCCGGATCGAGCGGCAGGTAGGCCGCTCCGCTCTTCAGGACCGCCAGAAGTGCGACGACCATCTCTATCGAACGCCCCAGGCACAGGCCAACAACGCTCTCCGGCCCCACTCCCTCATCGATCAGACGATGCGCCAGCCGATTGGCACGCCGGTTCAGATCGCCATAGCTCACCTGCGCATCGCCAAACCGCAAAGCCACAGCATCGGGCGTGCGGGCCGCCTGGGCTTCAAAGCGAGCCGGCAACAACGCCTCCGGCACAACATGGGATGTCGCGTTCCAGCCCTCAAGAACAGCATCTCGCTCGGCNGTGCGGGCCGCCTGGGCTTCAAAGCGAGCCGGCAACAACGCCTCCGGCACAACATGGGATGTCGCGTTCCAGCCCTCAAGAACAGCATCTCGCTCGGCGCTACGCGCAATATTAAGGTGATCCGCCATTGTCAGTGTCCCTCAAATTACTGTTGGGTCACGCCGGAAAAAGGCCGTCCCATGCTGACGAGGACACGCCGGGCTCCTGTAAAAGGCCTCCGACCATGAGCAAAGCGCATATTGTCGAGAAGGAGGACATCGTCTTTCAGCCAATTGAAAATTATCTTTTCCTGCTCAAAAGCATGAGTGACGTGAGCGATTACGTCGTCAGGTATGGCCTCGCCATTTCCGAAATAGGCATTCCGGGGCAATCCACGCACGCCAAATGTGTCTATCATGCTGGCGGCCATCTCAGGTCCAAGGCTGGACACGTGGAATAGTTGCGCCTGATTGAACCATAGTTCTTCGCCGTTCTCGGGATGGATCGCAGTGCCTTGGCAAACCTGTTGGGTCCTCAACCCCTCATCCGTCCATTCGAAAGCGATATCATTCTCGACGCAAAACTCCTCGACATCGCTTTTGCTGTCGGTCTGAAAAACGGTTTGCCATGGGAGGTCAACGAACTCCGAATAATTTCGGACGTACGACACTCCTCGCTCTCGGAAAACAGAGACAACTGCCGGATCGAGCCGGGCCGTAACATAGCTGACATTTGCGAGGGGAGTCTGCCCACCCGTGTCGGCCGGCGTGACACAATGAAAACCGATCCTGGTCGGCCAGTCTCGTTGGTAAGCATTCTCGTTGTGCATTGGTATTTCTTGGTTCTTCGGATACTCCGTGGCTGTGTAAACGCCATTCCCCACGTTTGTTCTTGGTGTTGAACGATACACATATGCCGATGGTGTGGACCAGAGCGACTCGAATAACGCGGCAAGCGTATTGTCGCCGTCCGCTTTGTAGCCGCGCAAAAGGACTGCTCCATGTTCTGCAATTTTTGATTCTATCTCTCTCGCATGGTCCGTGACGAAGTTCTGAAGGGTGTCAGCATTCCGAGACTTGATAATCAGCGGCGTTTCGGATTCGACGATTAATAAGGCGTTCTGCGTCATGAAAACGTTCCTTTGCTAGTGCTGATCCGCAGCGTAGTTTATGCCGCCCACACCAATGCATATGCCTTGGAGTGGCCAAAAACATGAGCCTGCAGTTGCCTCACTGCGGAAGAGGCGGGGCCAGGAGATATTGCACGTCTTTGATATGCCGCTCCGCCGTATCGTGATCCGTTGAAATCGAGGTCACGCCGATCTTCTGGTGCGTCATCGCACAGCTCAGCATGTGTACGATCACCCCGCTTCTCGTTTTGGGGTCGTATGCAAGTCGCGCCTGGTCGATGAGTTTCAAGACATCCGATCCGGACATCTCAGCGAGCAAAGGCGAGCTAATATATTCCGAAGATTGATATACGACCTCACGTCCATCCACCTCCAGCATGTCTGTTTGTGAATTGTATGAGGCACCCGTCAGGATTTTTGTCCAGAAATAGGGATGGGTGGTAGCTGCCTTTCGGGCGTTGATTTCGATTGCCCAAATTTTGAGATCGCGCTGGTTTTGCCTATTGCCCGTCACAAGGAAATCAACCGAGACAATCCCTCTCCATCCTCTTCGGGCACACTCTCGTCCGATTATTAGGGATGTTTCGCGAAGCCTTGTTCTGTAAGCGGAATCCGCGGGAAACCGGCATCCAAGATACATCGAATCACGAAGGATCTGATCATGCGTGGCGACGCAATGGACCTCGCCACTGTCGTCGATCCACATCTTCGCACTGGGCGACGCAATAATGTTCTCGGAAATCAACGTTTCGACAAGTGCACCTTGTTGGCGCATCTGTTCTTCGAATTCAGCGAGAACGATATAGGGCTTATCTACTTTGATGGCCGAACGTACCGCATCGACAGTATTGAATTGGCTTTCAGTGCGAAGGCGGGCGATTCCGTTGCCGCCCTCCTCGTGATTGAGTTTGAGGAGCAACGCCCCCGAGGACGGCAAATCACCGGCCTTAAGGTGACGGAACAAGCTGTCGGTATCGAAGAAAACACCAAAGTCCTGAGGAGTTCTTGAACCCACTTTCTTGAAGATGCTTTTCGCTTCAGCTTTGCTGTCTGCGCCGACCAGATCAGCTGGCATACCGATATGGGGTAGAGAGAATGCATTCGCTAAAGCAATCTCGTCGGGTCCGACTGTCCAAAAGTCAAATCCGGCAGTTCGCTCCCGAACCAAGTCGCGAAGTTGTTCAATTGCCTGCCGGCTATTAAGCACCGCCGCGCTTAGCGAGATGCCAGCTGGCTGGTGAACCTTCACGACATGAAGGTTCCGCAAGGCTTCGGCGGGAATATTGTGGGTGCGAAGCAACAGATCTGTATGGGCACGCAGCAGATCGTCTTGCATCGCTTCCGATAATACGAAAATAATTTGCTTTGCCGGATCGCTTAACGCGCGGATGAAATAGTAATTCCGCTCCTGAAAGAAATCCAGTCCGGTCAAATGTCTGCGGGTAAGTGGTCCCAAGGCGATGCTGGGTACATATATCAGCGTGTCCCAGGACCGAGGCAGCAATTCGATCCCCTCGTGCGCGGCGGCCGAGTTAGCCAGGAGCCCGCTTGTGGCAGAGTGATAGAACTCCTTAGTCGCGATCGTCATGCCAGCACCCTGCTTCCCACCGGATCAGCCGCGGCAGAGGGCAAGCCAAGCGCAGCAAGACGGCGATCGCGTTCGAGGTGGTATTCGATCGTTGAGTAGTAGTCGAATTCCCTTGCCTGATGATCCCCATGCCCACACGCCCACAGCACAAAGTCGGCGGCCATTTCAGGCGATATGGTCCGCATCGCACCTGAAGGGTCGATGCAATTCCAGTCACCCGATCTATATGGTGGAAGTCCCTCGGTCTTCAGCGCGAAACTCGGATCGACCACAGAGCTCGACCGCAATTCGGTTTGCATGCTTGTATCGACGATGCCGGGATGGACCCTCGCGACACGAACATAAGGACTTGTCAGAGCAAATTCTCGCGCCTGCACCATGGCAAGTCGGCTGATCGCTGCTTTGGTAGCGCTGTAGAGGCCAATTCCTGCAAAGGTTAAAGCCGGCTCTGCTCGAGCTAGTGACGAAGTCAGGTAGGTGACTTGGCTACCTTCTTCGGAAAACACGCATCTCCTCGATATTAAGCTCGTGATAAGAATCGTGCTGAAAACGTTAGTGCGAAAAATCGCTTCCAGATCGGCGAGCTGCGCGTGTTGAAGCGTACCAAGGGATAAATTGGCGGCATTCAAAACTAGGTTTACCACCCGATAATCCGGGTGCTCGTCCAACCAGCTGCCGATACGTATCTCAACATCGGCGGGTTCCCTAAGGTCGGCAACCAGTTCGTAGATCGGGAACTTTGTCTTCAGGTCGGACGTCGGCGTTTGGCCTCGGGAAATATTGAGGACGGGCATGACGTTGGAAAGTTCCTTGCACAGAAACTTTCCGACGCCGCGGCTCCCACCGGTCACGATCGAGATTAGCTGTTTCAACGTTTAATCCTCCTCGGAGGAGGCAACGCGCGCAAGCGCGTCGCCTCACGATTCAGGCGATCTCAATGCTTTGCTTGATGGTGTCGCTTAGGTCCCCGGGAATATCGACGCAACTTGGATGCTCGCTGATAGACTCTTTGCTCCACCAGGGGTTCTTCGCCGCAACCGAGATCAGGTCCCGGCCAGTGACATTCGCCATCTGGCCAAGATAAAACGCCACCTCGACCATAAAAAAATGCGTGAAGTAGAACTTTTTGAAGAAGTCATCCTGATCGATGTCGATCCGGACGAATTCGATGTTTTGATTTTGATAGAGGCTCTTGTCGGCGAAGAGGCGCTCCATCGTCGCCACTTTCTGGTGCGTGTATTCGTCGTCGTCACTATCGAGGAAGACGATCAGCGACTGCTTTTCGCTTGGTGCCGAGTAAGCGGCTACTTCGGTGTGGGAGAATTCATGCAGCAAGTTCCGATGTGTCGGGACCATAGCGATCTCGTTGAGGAACATAGTTGTCTGTTTCAGTAGCTGGACATACCACCGCGCGGTCGCGAGGAGGACGATGCGGCTGTTCTGAAGCTTTTTCGCGATGTCGAACGCGCGGCGCCGTGTCGCGTCATCGAACGTATTTTTCAGATAATCGACAGCCGCTCTCAGGTCGTTCTCATAACTCTCCGACGTGATTCCCAACTTGTAAAAGAGGTCGAGGAAAATCGAGAAGAACTGCTGGACATGGTAGAGGGGATACTCTCGGTCGGCATGCCGAAGTTTATACTGAATCATGGAGTTGCCGTCATCGACGGCCTGTTTGGCAATCTTTCCGCCGCCACTGAGTACGATGAGATTTTTGTTGCCGGTCAACTCGTTCATACGGTCGTAGAAAATACACGGCTCGACCGACCAACCGCTGTAGCAAACGATGAAGATCAGGGTATCGTCGCGCAAAAGAACGCCTTCGTCGATGAACCACTTGTAATCGTAGTCATTCACGACATCGACGTGGATTGGAATATTCTTCGTCAGAAAGAATCCTTTGACGATATCGGAAACAACTGAAGAGCAGCCCATGCCGTAAAAGACCATGCGTTTGAATTGCCCCTGCTTGATCCTCTCAGCCAGAGCATTGTTCAGGTGAGTGAGGTCGTATTCATGACCCCACAAGGTACTCTCGAAGAGTTTATCCCCAAGGAAGTCGCCCAATCTCTCAATTCGCGGCTGCATATATTGGTCTTTTACCTGAATATTCATCAGACAATCTCCTATATTTCTGATGGTACACTGGACAAGCGTCGTGACCTCGCGCGCCGACTGCGCAACGGCATCGCAACCGGTTTTAAGGACGGCAATAGCTGTTCACGCGGCATCTAAGCTGCGCGTTAGGTCGAAAGCAGTTGAAACGTTCGGTTAGATCGGCGTCGAGATGCAACTGCGAAATGCAGTGCGTTTACCCTAGACAGGCCAGCCGTAAGAGTTCGTTCGATTTGCTGCGGCGGAAGTCGAAAATTGATGCCGTCTTTTGAGGGAGTAATTCTTTTCCATAGCCACTCTTCCTACACCAGTATTAGCTGGATCAGGTTCAACGGGTTAACGCGATGCCTTAAAGGCGGTAGCGGTATCTCAGCCTCGTTTCCGGGGCGCCCCAGGTGTGATTTGAAAGCTATTGCAACCTGAAAATGTTGTCAAGCAGCAGTCGGCGGCGCGCCTTCTGTTCGGCGAGCTCGCGACAAACGAGAACCAGCAGGATATGGTCTGACCGACAATCCAAAATAAGCAATATTTTCAAGTAATTAGCGCGCCTGGTTGCATCCCCTGGTGGCAAGCGTGAGGCGCAGACTTGGTTTTGCGATTCCGTGGCCCGTAGTTGGATCTTGGGCGCCCTGAGGGCTATCGACTTACGCTTGCAACGCAGGGGTTTAGCTTTCGGCTGACCGCGACGTTGACGCAATCAATCACGTTTTATTACAGCGATCCGTGCCTAAGGCGTAAACATTCAGTCAGCACATCAAATTCGACCGGCTGCAATTTGGCGCTCTCGGATGCGCCCATCTGGGGGCAGAACAAGAGCAGCTAAAAATCCTGCGCTAAGACAGAACGGAGGAGGAACCTATTTGCCGGTACGGTGATATGCTGTTTCTGAAGGTTTTGATGGCGCTTTTTCAGGAGACGTGTTGGTCCATACGGTAGGAAACGCGCCGAAGCGGAGCTGATTCCCTTCGATCCAAACGGTATCAAAGAGGTGTGTCCCTTCCGCAGCGAAGCTGAATGGACCGCAGGTTTTTCCGGCCACCGAGAGTGCAGCGTTTTCTTCCCAGCCCTTCAACCCGCACCCTGCCTGATCAGGAGTATCTTTATTATAATGGTCGACAACGTCCTTGATGTTCGGTGTCGTAGTAATGGAACGCACGGCATATTCGATCCGTCCAAGATCGCCATCAGACTCCTCGTGGACAAGTTCTCCCTTAAAATTGACCTGCACCGTCGGTGTTTGGCACGAGTTTTTGGCGTAGATCTGCGAAGTCGCTGTCACTTCCTTGTCTTTGATCGTGATGCGCGTGATGTAGCCATGCCTGTCATTTTTCCCGATGGCGAGACAATCGGTCGTCCATTCGCCATTTAAATTCAAAGGCTTTTCCTGAGCAAAGGCGGTGGCCGGAGCAGCCAAGGCTAATAGATATGTTCCGGCGACAAGATAGCGAATCAAGGTCATCACAGTCTCTCTTGATGTTGACTTCGAACGATATAGATAAAGAAATCTCGGCCCAATTATGAAGGCCGCCCCCCCATGTTACGCGGCCCGTAGCATTCTGCCGGCAAGTCGCAATGGCCTGAAGCCTTCCGGCATCTGTTGCTCGGCATCCCAGGAATAGATGCCGGTGAGATTTATGTGTTCCCAACTGAGCGGCGAGATGTGCTTGAGAAGATCGTCGGGAACAATTCGTCCCTGCTGGCGCAGATGGGCCGTGGCGCGGCTGAGATAGACGGTGTTCCAATGCACGATCGCGCTCACGACCAGATTGAGGCCCGATGCCCGGAATGCCTGGCTATCGAAAGACCGGTCACGGATTTCGCCGCGCTCGTGGAAGAACACGGCACGCTTGAGCTTGTGCGCGGCTTCACCCTTGTTGAGACCGGCCTGACACCGGCGGCGCAGCGCCGGGCTGGAATACCATTCGATCATGAACAGGGTACGTTCGATGCGGCCAAGCTCGCGCAGCGCTTTGGCCAGGTCACTGGATTTCGATGAGGCGGACAACCTTTTGAGGATCGTCGACGGCGCAACCGTGCGCGTCGTGATCGACGCGGCCAGGCGCAAGAGATCGTCCCAATGCTCCAGAATGAGAGCGGTGTTGATGGGTGCTCCAATATGGTTGGCCAGCACCGGATAGGCATCAGCCCTCTCGAAAGTATGGAATTTCCGGTCCTTGATGTTGCGCAGCCTGGGCGCGAAGCGCTTGCCGATCAGGGAGAACAGGGCAAAGACATGATCGCTGGCGCCGCCGGTATCCGTAAACAGTTCCTCAATCTCCAAAATCGTGTCGTGGTCGAACAGGCCGTCGAGCACATAGACGGCCTCGCTCTCGGTCGGGCTGATCGGCAGAATGCTGAAGTAGCCGCATTGATCGGAAAGCCCGCTGTAGAATTTCGTCCCCGGCTCGCTGCCATAGTGCAGGTTTATGTCGCTGCGCTTGGCAGCGCGGTCGCTAGCCCGGAAGAACTGCCCGTCCGATGACGCTGTTGTCCCGTCTCCCCAGAGTTGGGAATGGGAATGGCGCGTATGAGCGTCGGTCACGCTGGCCTGCGCAGCGCGATAGGTTTCTGAGCGGGCGTGGAAGCTGCGCATCCAGCCGATTTGATGGGCGCTGATGCCTTTCGAGGCCCCTGCCATGCGTTTCGGGCCGAGATTCGTGGCATCTGCGAGCACGCCGGCCAGCATGGCGGATATGTTCTGCGGCGCGTCTCCCGTCCGGACATGAGTGAACTGATCAGCGAATCCGGTCCATTCATGCACCTCCCGGAGCAGATCAGGGACTTCGACGAGTGGGTACATTTCGCTGATTTCGGCATTGAGAGCTTCCGCCGCGGCGGGAACGTCGCTTACCCGGGGCGTCACGATCAGCGTTCCGTTCTCCATCCTCACGCCCTCGAGCTTTCCGTAGCGGACGCGCCATGCGAGCCGCTTCAGGTTGAAGTCCATCATCTGCCGGATTTCGGCCAGCCAAGCCGCACCGTCGCCCGGCACGCCGAGACCCAGTTTGTCTTCGTCCTTGAGTGCAACGAATGCTGGCTTCGGCATCAGATGTTCATCGATCGGCCGGAATGCGCGGCTGCCCTCGACCCAGACATCTCCCGAGCGCAGCCGATCACGCAATAGAGCCAGCGTCGCGATTTCATAAAGCCGCCGATCCGGCTTTTCGTCTTCGAAGATCAGTTCGCGTTCCGATTTTGCCAGATGGGAGACCGGAACGCGAACGGGTAACACGCGGCGTCCGTCCGCATAGAGCATTTTCAGGGTGGCGACGGCAGCAAGCAGCGGATCGTGCCGCCGCCGCGAGTGAAAGGTGAACGTCTGGAGAAAGGCGCCGGCATATTTGCGGACGGTCGCGTGTTGCTCGGCCGCCGTCATCAGCGCCGACACATCGTTGCTTTCCACCATGGCTTCGAGGCCGGGTTTGATCTGCAGCAGCCGATGCCAGCCAACTTGCCTATCCAACGTAGTCATAGGGTCTGCGTCGGCATCGTTGGCTGTCTGCAGAGCGACGATCGTGTCGAGGAACAGCCGCAATGCTTTGGTCGTTTCCAGGCGAGCGCCCATATGACGTTGCTTTTTGCGGTTATTGGCCTGGGAGAACAACCGGCCCATCTGCTTGATGAACATCATCACCGCATCGTTAGTGAGTTTCTGGCCGAGCTTGATGATCTGCGCCACGATCGTCGCCCGCCGGCGACTGGCATTGAAGTCGTTGGCGAGCCAAGCTGGTGTGGCATCGCCCTCCCGGACCATCTGGTCCCACCGTCCCGAAGCGATCCGGGCCTGCAAACGCGGGTCGATCCCGAGGGTGCGCAGGAATGCAATGCGCTCAGTCAATCCGACCAGGTTCAGCGCACCCGGAGCGTCCGGAGCCGACCGCAGCCAGTGAAAGCGTGTCTGGCCGATCGCCGGGTCGACCTCCAGCAGCCCATCCAGCATCTGCAGTGTTTCCGGAACAAGATCCGAGATCAGTGCCGCCTCGGCGCGACGGCGGGCAATGGCGCGGGCTGCCAAGCCCATGCGTTCGATCACGTTCGCTACCGGTAGCAGAACCCGGCGCTCTCGGAATGTGACGATGATGGTGTTCGCAATCGTCACACCCTTGTCGGTCGTTGAGGCAGTCTCAATTGCTGACAGCAGGACAGCGCGACGATCCTCCGCTGTAGGACTCCTCATTTCCAGATAGCCCAGCAAGTGAGCTACATGATTCATGCGCGTCTCTTCCCGGCGGGCGTACATATCAAATGAAGCTGGATCGGCTCCGATTTGTTCGGCAATATAGTTGAGCATCGCCTTGGGCGGCATCTCGTTTGCCATGAGCGTGCGGCCCGGATAACGCATCAGGCAGAGCTGCACCGCAAAGCCGAGCCGATTATGCTCCCGTCTGCGGACCTCGATTTCAAGCCGGTCGGCCGGTGACAGGGAATAGTGGCGGATCAGGCTATCCTCGTCGGTGGGAATATCGAAAAGCGCCGACCGGTCCTGAACTTTGAGAAGTTTCCGCTTGGCCATTTGCTACTCCCTACTTTTGCGCACCAATGACTGTGCCCTGTACGGAAAGGTCCGATTCCGTACAGGGACAAAACACTCTGTCCACAAATTACCTTGACATAATTACGAACAGTCCGAATATTTCGGACAGCCTATTCGGACGAATTGGAGCCTTATGCCGCGCACTTTCGCTTATGTCCGTGTCTCCACGACCGGACGGACCACCGAGAACCAAATTCAGGAAATCGAAGCCGCCGGCTTCCACGTCGAGCCTCGCCGTCTCGTCACCGAGACAGTTTCCGGCAGCACCGCCATTGCGCAGCGCCGCGGATTTTCCAAGCTGATGGATCGGCTGGAATCGGGGGACGTCCTGATCGTGACCAAACTCGACCGTCTCGGCCGTGACGCCATTGATGTCAGCACCACGGTCAAAACGCTGGCCGAAATGGGTGTGCGTGTCTATTGCCTCGCCCTCGGTGGCGCTGATCTCACCAGCTCGGCCGGCACGATGACCATGAATGTGCTCAACGCCGTCGCTCAGTTCGAACGGGATTTGCTGATCGAAAGGACGCAATCTGGCCTCAAGCGTGCAAAGGCAGATGGCAAAACGCTCGGCCGCCCCTCGACGCTCAGCGAAAAACAGAAGCAGGATGCCCGTGACGATCTGGAAGTGGGGATGAGTGTTTCGGCCATCGCGAGGAAATTCGCAACTTCCCGGCAGACGATCATGCGGCTACGAGGCGTAGGTTCACGCTCCGTTCGAACTTAGCGCAGGATTTTGAACTACTCTTGTCCTGACCCCAACAGGCAGGGCAAGGCGCATTCGGTTGTTTTCCACGCGGAACTGAGCCCGTCGCCGCCAGCCGATCGCTCCCTAAGTGACACCCCATGCCCGAAACCTCCCCCTCCCCGTCATCTCGCGCAGCCCGAGTTCCAAAACGATCCGCCGCGCCGCCTGCGGCGTGACCTCGAGCGTCTTGGCCACCATTTTTGCCGACACCAGCGGCTTTGCCATCACCAGTTCGACCAGCTCCGGCAATTTTGACGATGTCCTGCGTCCATCCAGCTTTCGTTCCATCATCGCTTTCGCCAACGTCAGCCGGTCATGTTCCTTCAGCCCGATCTCGGCGGTCGCCAAAAACCCGTGGGCGATGGACAGCAGCCGCGTCTCCCGGTCTCGATGGCGGCGCCGACCCACGGGAATGGTTTTCAAGCCAAGGTTGATGGCGGCAAGATGCGCGCCGCTAGTGATGCCGGCATGGCGCAGGATCGAGGCGGACAACAGCCGACCGAGCCAAGGCGCGTGCTGAAGCACGGAAAGCTCGTTCCAAGCATCGAGGGCAATCATCGCCTGCAGCACCGCCGGCAGGTCGTTTGCCTGCCGCAATACGCCGCGCCATTCGTCCAACCGCGCATCCTCGTCCCAGTCGAGATCATAGATCATCGGATCTTTGTCTTGGTCGCCGCCACGCCTGGGCCGCCTTGCGTTCTCGATCGCTGCTTCCGACCGCGCCAGCACCGCATCGATCGCGGTGTAGTCGACACCCGGGAGTTTCTCGACGTCATCGACGTCGTCCTCCTCCCCTTGCGGATCGACCATTTTGGCGAGCTCGGCGCTCGTCTCGTTCGCGGTGCGGTCAAGGCCGTCTGATGCTCCAGGCCACGCCTGGCGCAGCGTGCGAATGCCGCCGGCCGTCTCTCCCTCGTCTGCACCGGCCGACGTGATGTCCGACGTTTGTCGCAAAGTCCGGATACCCTCTGCGGATAGCGCCCAATCTGGGGATTGGCCGGCGATGCGCCGGCGGGTCCGCAGCACATCGCGGGCGATTGTCAGCTCATGGGTCGGTGTGCGAATATCGCGGACATCGTCGTGGAGGACGAGATCTTCTAGATGGACGAGCTCGCCATCGATCCAAAGCGACGCGCAGGCGTCGGTGAAGTGCGAGCGTTCGAGGAAGCCCCGGCCGACCGGCGAACGGGCGATACGCTCGTCCAGACGCGTAAGCGCGATACTGGCGCGGAATGCCGGCTCCATCAGGGTAGTCATACTGATTTTCGCGAGATCGTAAGCCATTGAAATCATGGTAAATGATTTGCTAAAGGAACGCTAGATGACAATTAGGGTTCCTTACATCGTATGATTGACACTTGGCGCAATAACCATCGATAAG
Source organism: Rhizobium sp. Root1203 (assembly GCF_001424945.1). Classification (GTDB taxonomy): domain Bacteria; phylum Pseudomonadota; class Alphaproteobacteria; order Rhizobiales; family Rhizobiaceae; genus Rhizobium. Next base: position 35,774 of record NZ_LMCW01000025.1, on the reverse strand, counting down.
TATCCCTTATCGGAGGTGATTGATTTCCGGACCCAAATCAGAGAAAACAGGGCAACGCACGGCGCGCTCGGCCGCCTAAACCGTCGATCCGGAGTTTTTCTGTGGCCAAATCCTCCCTTTCAAAGACTGCCGTCGATCGACGCGCTGACGAGCTCGACACCATTGCGAGCGTGCTACCGGTCGATCGGCGTGATGAACTGGCCGAACTGCTGACTGATCAGGACATCGAAACCCTTCGCCACCTCGTCAACGAGGGTATGGGCGAAAACACCCTGCGCGCACTCACCTCCGACCTCGCCTATCTGCAGGCTTGGTCGCTCGCCGCGACCAGCGCTTCCCTCCCTTGGCCGGCACCCGAAGCGCTGCTGCTGAAATTCGTCGCCCACCATCTCTGGCAGCCCGAACAGCGCGAAGTTGATCCTCACCACGGGATGCCAGTTGATGTCGAGCAGAGCCTGCGCGAGCAACGCTTCCTTCGATCCCCCGGGCCGCACGCGCCTGACACTGTGCGCCGGCGGCTTGCCAGCTGGTCGACGCTGACGAAATGGCGCGGCCTGACAGGTGTCTTCTCCTCCCCTTCGCTGAAGTCCGCGATCCGCCTTGCGGTGCGGGCGACGCCGCGGCCGAGGAAACGCAAAAGCGCCAAGGCGGTCACCGGCGACGTCCTGGCAAAGCTGCTTGCCACGTGCAAAACGGACAGCCTGCGCGACATCCGTGACCGGGCAATCCTGATGGTGGCTTTTGCATCGGGGGGACGGCGTCGCAGTGAGATTGCTGGTTTGCGCAAAGAGCAGCTGACGGTCGAGCCGCCGATCACCGTCGAGGGCGCCCCTCCCCTGCCCTCTCTCGCCATCCATCTGGGTCGCACCAAAACATCCGGCTCGGAACACGATGAGGTCGTCTACCTGACGGGTCGGCCGGTGGATGCGTTGAACGTATGGATGGCGGCGGCGAAAATCGAAAGCGGGAGCATTTTTCGGAAGGTCGATCGTTGGGCCAATGTTTCGAAGCGGGCGCTGGAGCCGGGTGCGGTCAATCAGATCGTCAAGCAGCGGGCGGAGATGGCCGGGTTGGAGCCGGGGGAGTTTTCCGCGCACGGGCTGCGGTCGGGTTATCTCACAGAGGCCGCCAATCGTGGCGTTCCTTTGCCAGAAGCCATGGAGCAGTCCCGCCATAGATCGGTCCAGCAGGCCTCTAGTTATTACAACAACGCAACCAGGCGAACAGGACGAGCGGCACGACTTCTTTAGTGATCGCAGCCGCCCCCAAAGCACTGCCGTAACCTACGACTTTGCGGCGGGCTCTCGCGACGACAATTTTCGATTACTTTTAGTTGCTTCGTCACCTTGACCACTAGCAAGCTTCGACACGCGACAGGACCTCGCCCAAAGCAAAGTTGCGAAGTTCAAGCTGGCGAATGACATTGAGGGAAAGCTGAAGCCATCGGTTCCATGATTTCGATGCAGACGCCCTCTGGCTCGCAGAACCCAATGCCGCGCTTCTTTCCTCGATCTGTTTTAAAGTCGCTTCTCTCATGCGACGCAGGTCCTGCAGATCGAAATCCGGATCCCTTTCGAAAGATTCAATAATGATCCGCTGGATGGCAGGTTCATCCTTCGCGGATATCTCTTTAAACATCAGATCAAGCCGGCCATCCGTCATGGCTTCATGGAGATGATCATCCAACCTGGTGAGATCTTCACTTTGCGGGCCATGTCCGTGTTGGAAGCTCCGACGCAGATATTCCAGACACTTATAAAAGGTTTGCGGTCTGCTCTCGTCACCCGAGGAAAAGAGCGCATCAAGGTCAGTAGCAACGCTTTCGATGAAATTCCGGTAGAGGACCCGCTGGTCACGGGCCGGCGAGGACGCCCGGTCACCATCGAGTGCCGTCATAGTCTCCGCGTTGAGCGGTGCAAGGTCGCGCTCAAAAACTGTCGGGGTGATAACCTGAAAGCCACCGATACGCTCGAAAGAGGCTGGCGTATATTTCAATGCAGACGTGCCCTCGAACTCTCTTGCGCCGGCATTCAGATAGGCCTCCGCCACGAAAGCCGAACAGAACGTGCCATCGTCATCGCGGAAATCCACATCGGTGCCCGATATCGCGCTACGAGCTTTCCTGACAGAGTAGCGCTGCCCATGGAAATGCACAGCCCAATCCGCAGCCGTGCGAGCGATGTCTTCGTTATGATAGCGCAACACCTGAACATTCTCGAGATCGTGGCAGAAAGACGCCTGAAAAGTTACCGCACCGACGCCATCGGCCAGCGCTTCAATGAAAGCCGGGGTCTCCGCGCAGATCAGCACATGACTGAAGTCTCCACCGCTACGCGCGGCGATGAGCTCCGCCTCGCGCAAGGCCGCCGCTGATCGGGTGTGCCGGTTCTGCGTCAGAACGACATCTCCCGGACGAAAAGCTGCAACGTTGGTCAGGTAGACGTATACGCCGTCATAGGTTTGCGATTCAGGCATGGCTGCAAGGTTCCATATTTCCTTTCGGGACAACTAGGGTTGACCCCGGCTTATGCTCATCGCTATTGCTCGCGATAGTCGAGCGCTGCCAGCGCATCGAGCGCTGCCAGCATCTGCTCATCACGGATCTTGCTGCGGCAGGGCTCATGATCGAACTTCATTTTGCGCAAGCCGACTGTGATGTGGGATCGGACTTCGCAGTAGTCCATCGGGCAGCCCGCGGTCTCCTGGTGATACTCTAGACCCCAACGCTTGTCGGCCCACATGACCGCTGACAGGCATAGCGAGAATACGGTCTTGGCGAACGATGTGTGCGCCTCAGCGGCAAATTTCCGGAGGTCTTTTGTCGAAACGACCATGACCCGTCTTTCATCCGTCAGCGCAGACATGAAGAGGTTGAAGTGGGTTTCGTTCGCTACCATGTGCTGGGTGAGGCAGCAGACGTGATCGACCCCGAGTTTCGCAGGCATTGGTTCCAAATACGATCTGAGCCGCGGCACATAGGTTTGTCCGCCCTCCTTCTCGTCGGTGCGTACATAATCGCTTGGCAACGGAATGTAGGCGACCCTGAATTCGTAGTAGGTCTGCGCCTTGTTAGCCGCCTCAACGAGTTCGGGAAGAAATCCCGCCTTTGCATCGAAGTCGACGATTGCCACTTTGATCCTGTGCTGATTCACGGCGTCGAGCGCCGCAGAAGCTATCACGGATGGCTGACTGGTGCCCTCCCCGCCTGCCTTGGCGAGCGCTTCGACGAAATCGGAACCTGTCGTCCCAGCTTGATAGAGAGTAGCGTAGCTGGCCGGCTGCTTCGTCTGAAGGGAAAACAGTTTTGCGCTTGGCGATGCTGTATAGAGAACAGGGATCCCCCAGTCGAACACTCGTGTCCGCGTCTCGAGAGACAACACTGTTCGGCCGGCCCGGATAGCCTCACCGAGCGGCTGACCGTAGAGTAGGCTGTTATAGATGGTCGCGGCGAGAATATGGGCTGTCTGATCTGGAAGTGAAAATTGTGCTGCGACCACCGCCGGCACTCCACGCAAGACGAGAGCACCAGCAACTGAGCTTCTTGCAGGACTGAATTCTGATGAAGATGTTGCCGTCTTGCAGGCGTTTAGAAAGACAAGCTTTACGCTCTTCTTTCTGCTAATGAACTTCGCGAAATCCTCTGCCATAATCCGTAGGGGTTTTTCCCCTGGAACTGCGATGGCGAGATACCCGGTACCTTCGTCTGCGTCGAAGCCGGCGTGCCCGAAGAAGTGTACAATATCATAGGCTTGGTTCTGTAACTCCATCTGTAATCGATGAATGTCTCCAGGGTTCAGAATGTGCAGCTCGAAAGAACGCACGTCCAGATGCGCCGAAAATACGTTTTCGATCGACTTCAGTTCTTCTGCCGGACTTATGTAAGGATCATCTATTGGTACACCCAAGATGATCAAAAGCCGCAGTTTGTCTTTTTTGGCCTGAATTGGTCGGGGCGGATCCAGCGAAAAAACGTTTCGCGAAATCGGATGGAATTCCTGCGACAGAAACTGTTCACCATGCGGATCGAAGACATATTCCCAGGGCCAGCCAGCGATCTCGTGATCTTCAGCAATGATCTCAAGGGGTAACGTTTCCTTACCCAGGCTTTTCATGCGACCGGTTACCTGGTCGAAAAGGATACGGGCTTGCCCGGTAATCAAAATCCCGAAGAGATGTTCGCCGAGTTTGCGAAGCGCCGCGCGATCAAAAACGCCGACATTACCTTCGACATGGCCTCTTAGCTCGGCGATAGCCGAAATGACGCTGGATAGTTCCTCGGTACGCAGGCTAAGCGTCTGTACGGCGCGGGCATGGTTCCATTCAACAAATGTCTTGATGATCTGCTCGGGTTTGCTTTTGTCTACCTTGCCAAGCAGAAAAAACCTGAGCGGCGATGCCTTGCCGACCATTGGAACGCCTAGCTGAAAAAGCCGAAGAATTTCTTGACTATGCCGTCCGCAGTCGCCTTTTTCGAGAGGTCGAACTTGACCGATGTTTCTCCGTTTTTCTTTTCGACCGACAAGCTTACCTGGGTCTGCAACACAACGACGATCGCGGCGAGGACAAGGGCTGCCGTGACTGGTTCAATGAGGAGCTTCCGATCATGCGCGAGGGCTGCCTCGACTCGCGGCGCGAGTTCGTCGATCTGTGCCCATTCTTTCAAGGCGAGCCGTGCTGCCTGCGCCTGTTCTGGACGGCCGCCAATCTCGTCGTCTCTGCGAGCGATCGCGGTGTTGCCGAGCTCAGCAGTCAGTTTGACCCAAGCGTCCGACAAAAACTTCAACTTCGCAAGTTCGGGCTCATGGGCGGCCACACCACTGACGGCTAAGTTGAGAGCTTGAAGAGCTTCTTCGTCGGACAGGCTATCAATTTTCTCGGGTAGTTGCATGGCACCCTCGCACAAACTAATTTCTTGAAATAGTGTGGCAATCTATAGTCTCTGACTTGTTGAGTTAAACTAAACGATAAGCGATTCGAACACAATCTGGTATTGCAAGGTTGACGTGGCCTTGCAGCCATTGCGCCTCAAAACCTCTCACGGGTCCCGAAAATCATGCTTGATCCCATGGTAACAACGCTGAACGCAACCGGCTTTCAACCGGCATTTCTCCCTCGGCGATTCGCGCGGGTTCCCGAGCCTATTATCCTTTCGCGCGACCACGGGGCTCGCGGCGTCGCAGCGGCGCGAACCCTCGGCGACGGGTTATCCAATGTCCTCGGCTCGTCGGCAGATCGGGCTGCCGATCTCCCGAAGGAAGATGAGGAAAGACTCTCCGACGAGGGTGGAAAGAAAACGCCGGCAAACATGGCGCTCATCGTCAGACATGCGCTTCATCTGATCGACGTTCCGTTTCGTCATGCTGAGGAATTGGTAGCGACATCCAGAGACATAACGTTTCGTTGCGCCTTCGGAGGATTTTCTGCTGCGGGGATCACGCTGCCTCACTATGATGAACGCCTTGCGATTAGCCGACGTCTAGCTCTGGATGTCCCGTCATCCAAGCTCTTCATCGACTTTGCCTTCCAGTTCCTAATGGTGAGCACATTAGAGATTCGGATGTCAGGAAAATCTAATCTTGCGGTTCGGCTGAGCGATGAAATTCGACGTCAGTTGCAGGCGACGAACAACGCGGTTTCAGATATTAGGGCCGGAGCAGGCTCAACCTCGTTGACGATCGCTGCACCGAGACCCTTCGCGATCGCTTTCAAATCTTTCCGGATCATAAGCAAAGGTACTATAGCGGTTCCAGACGCCCGCCTCCCGCTTCCCGGAAAGATTTTGGACGTTCTTCCCGAAAGGGGGTCGCTGCCGGGCTAAGCGGGCCAAAAGCTGGCCGTGTAAGCGATCGCCTATGTTTGCAGTATCAGTTGAGTTTTCCCTACCGCATTCGAGTGGACAACCCGCGGCCAGCATCACAATGGAGACGGCCTTCACCACGTTTGGCTTCTCCTCATCAACGGTGAAAGCATCCGACGTTCAATTGGCATCGTGGTCATTCACCACGGTGATTGAATGCTACATACCGTCCGCGGTGCGATTATCCGATCGGCAGGCAGCAACATCTACGAGTACACCGGTGTTTCTCCGGTTATTTCGCTGACCCTCACCTCGCAAAATTGAGCGCCATAGGAATGCATCGAGAGGGCCTCCATCTCGGCGTGCGGCGGTGCTTCGCCTTGGCATTCCTCTCGCCCTGCCTGCGCAAAATGGACTGATAGGTTTCGAACCGTTGGTGGTCTTGCCGATGACCAATTCCGCCATCTCTCAACCCGACGTCTTCGAACGACAGTCCACCAAGGGGTGAATCATTGCCAGCCAGCTTGAGAAGCTTCTTCAATGAAGACCTCTGTCGCCGCTATGACAGCTCCTCCTATCGAGGCAGTCTGCGTAGACCCTCCGGCGATGACGCCGCGCGGGAGGCTGCTGTCACCGTATTCGAATGTAACATTCTCGACGGGCAAGCCGAGGCGAGCAGCGATATCCTGAACCTGCGCTGTTGCGGTTCCCATCCCCATCTCGTGTACGGCTGTCGCGACCGTCACATAGCCATCGACCGCGAGCGTGATCCGCGCTGCGCCGTCTGGAAAGCGATGATAGGGCTAGGTCGCAGTGGCGCAGCCCATGCCGATCAGCCATTCACCATCGCGTAGCTGACCTGGCTTCTGGTTGCGGCGGTTCCAGCCGAACCTTTCAGCACGTTCCGCTCGATCTCCGATGCCATCCCGGTGGCGGAACAGAGTTGCCCTGGCGTGCAATAGCCGCACTGGAAGCCATCATGTTCAATAAACGCCTTCTGAAGCGGGTGCAAATTGCCGTCTACGGCAAGGCCTTCGACGGTGGTGATGCTCAGCCCACTGCGAGCGCGACACAGGAGTTTATGCGCTCTTCTATCGACCAAAACCGTGCAAGCGCCACGGGCTCCCTGATCGCATCCCTTTTTTGTGCCGGTGAAGCCGAGCGTGTTGCGGAGGAGGTCGGGAGCGACGTTCGTATGTCTGCAGATGTGTCAACCTCAAGGCCATTGATTGTGAAGTGCATGGCTAGACTCCTTTAGCAAGACGGATCATCAGGCAAATTCGAGCGCGACAACCAACTCACCTAAAGCCATGCCTCAAAGTTTCAAATGTAATCACGCCGCGCAGTTAACAGCGCTAACCAGGTCAAATTAGAGCGGACCGCACGCGTAAGCCGGCGTATATTGCCATACAACTCAGCTGGGGGCCATTCTAACCGAATGCTGTGATCAGCTCGTGCGAAGATCCTCCGAATCGCAACCAAAAACCGATCAGAAAAAAGATAGGACATTCAATGTGTTAGAGCGGTGGTCAGCTGACCACATAAAGCGCGACCATATCTCTTATCAGAACACGCGATTATACCTCTGGCGTCTATCCCGCACGCAACTCGCCATGACTATTTGCTTTCAGCAGCGCCATAAGCATAGGACCAAGTGAAAATTCGCCCCGCTGTGCCCGTCGGGTCAAATCTCGCAGATAGGCTCCAGCTGAATTGATATGATTGGCTCTCTCAAGGATACACGCAATGGCAGCCGCAGCGTTCTCGGCGCCCATGACCTCGCAGGCGTCCTGATAAGCCGAAGGGCTGACACCCAAGACGGAACGCACGACAACCGCGGCCGACATCAGATCCCGCCAGCCGCCAATCTCACCTGCTCGCGCATAATCGACGATTGATGGGCAAGCCTTCAACACTAGATTTAGCGAGAATGCTTTTATCGGCTCGTTCTGTCTTCCGCGGTCTCCCTCCGACTTCGCCCCCTGCTGCTCTTCAGAGCGAGGTTCAAATTCATTAAGGGATTCGGGTTTTGAATTCTGTATGTGCTGCTCACTTTGGGCAGCATTGCTGCTAGAAATTTCCGAATCTTCCTGAATAACCAATCTGTTGAGTACCTCTTCCTGCAGGAGGCGCATCTCGTCGAGAATGTCTGTGACTGCTGGCAGGGTAGGGACGCGTGGGATCTTAGCGACGAGCGCGACGTACAGGTCCTCAATACCAGGCCAGTCACCAGGAACACCTTCTTCTATCGCTGCTGTGATCATTTTTCGAACGTCACGACGGCAGATAGTGAGGTTTTCTCTCGCCGTCCTAATTGCAGCCCGATTGGCCATAACTTGTTGCGCCATTATGGCCAGTTCTTCGGAACGGGCGAGCAGAGGCGAGAGGTCGAAACCGAACGCGCGCTCAATCTCACCCGCACGATCCTTCCGTGCGAAGCGTTTCCCGTTTGCGCTGTCTCTGCGAACAATCAGGCCGGAATCGACGAGCAACGCAAGGTGTCGTCGCAGCGTTGCGCCAGCCATCCCGTGAGCCCGCAAGGCAAGCTGTACGTTGGACGGAAAGACGATCAGACTTGCGTCGTGGCGCAGCTCGCTATCTGGGTGGAAGCTCAGCAAGGCATCCAAGACGGCCAGGCTGTTGGAGTGGATTCCAAGGTGCTCCTTAGCAGCAGCCGTATCTCGAAATACTTTCCACTTGTCAGCAGTCTTGCCTTGCTTAATGCCCGCCAAAGCGTCTTGCCGTCGAACAAGGGCAATTGTAACCGGCCGAGGCCCAAAGGGCGTCGTCACACTTCCAGTTTGCATCATCTTTCACCTTTAAGATGGCAAAAGAAATCCGCTCACCAAAACGGTGCCAAAGACTCTTGACGAGGATTCGTGGAAATGCGATTCTGTGTTTCTCAGGACTACAGAAATGGGTTCCACGGCGGCAACGTTGTTGGGGCCTTTTTCTTTTCCCGGCTTACTCTCCGTTCTGTTGATTGCGGTCTCTATATTCTTGGTAGAGAGCGGGCAATTGTTCCATCACGAAGACCGCAAAATCGGGTGTGGCTTTCTTGTCGATGGTGATTTCAAGCTTGGCTTTGCTCTGCGTGACCTGTGCAAGCCGGTCGCCAGCAGGAGCCATCATAACTTCCGGAAGCTTACGGCTGGTCCGAATTGGCTTGAGACTTGTAATCACGGCTTTGAACCGCTCAGCAGAAGGCAACGATTGCACTTGCTCGGAGGCCGCGTATCGCGTGGCGTCCGACGACGACGCCTTTTCCAGCAGCTCCGCCAACTGTTGCCAGTTCGGTCGCCCGACGCCTGGAGCCGCCCCGATTGCGTCAATGAGATCCGGGGGCAGGGCGCCCACCAACAGCAGCATCTTCGAAAGATTACTTTTGTCGATCGACATCGCGGCAATCACTGTTTCGCGCGGAAACTGCTTGTTCAAAAGGAAGGCGAAGCGCGCCTTCTCGATGAATGTCAGGTCCTCTCGTTCATTGTTTTCCTGGCCCTGCGCAACAACAAGTTGCTCGTCCGTCAGATCTCTGACCACCGCCTTGAGTGGGAGGCCAAGTTCCATCACGGCACGCCAACGACGATGCCCAAATGCAATCTGATATCGGCCAGCTTTTTCAGGATGGGGCCGCACCAGAACCGGAACCTGCTGACCCTGCTCGCGGATCGAAGCAAGTAGGCCGTCTAGGTCGCCTTGCATGCGATCCTGGACGAACGACGGCTCGACATCGGAAGCCTCGAGATCGACGACCGCCTGGCCTTCGGCCAATCTACGTTCAATTTCTTCGGCACGTCCGAGACGGTCATTCTGCTCCCGGAGGGCATTGCCGATATTGGCGGTGAGCTTCGTGGCCGGATCACGTTCCTTTCTTGATACGCCAAGAAGGGGCATGGTACGGTTTTTAGCCGAACGAGTGTCGACGGCTGATGTTTCAGGAGCGTCCATCGAGACGCCGAGAATGTGCTTCCGGCTCATGTGGGTCTATCCCATGCTTTCTTGATCAGGCTCTCGATCTCGTCGTTAACGGCGTTCATCGCCTCCAAAGCGCGGTCATATGTGGCGCGCGTAAACTGGCTACGCTCTACCTCGAACAGGGTTTGGTTCGTGAGGCCGGCATCCGAAACAGCAGTGGTCTTCAGCATTGGGAAATTGAGAACGTTTTCGCCAAATATCGATCGAAGATAGCCGACCATTTGATTTTGCGGTCCATCGCTGGGCTCGAAGCGCGTAATTAGGTAGCGCATCCAGTTGAAATTGAATTTCGCCCCAGCGTTCTCGATTTCGCGGAGAAGATTAGACGTCATCGCCAGGAACTGGTTCATAGACATGACATCCAGCATTTGCGGATGGACTGTAACGAGGATCGATGTCGCAGCCGTGAGTGCGGAAAGCGTCAGATACCCGAGCTGGGGAGGGCAGTCGATCACTACAACGTCGTAATTATCTGCAACATCCTCGATAACCTGGCTGATGCGACCATAGAACAGTGTATCACCTTCCTTGCGCTTCATCAGCGCGCGAGGTGTATCGTGTTCAAATTCCATGAGTTCGAGATTGCCAGGGATCAGATGGAGATCAGGAATATAGGTTCCCCGCACAACTTGTTCGATCGGCACTTGTTCATCATCGTAGCGTATGGCGCCGTAAAGCGTTTCATTCGGTCCGACGTCGGTCTCGGGCTGGCTGCCAAAAAGAGCTGAAAGGCTGGCTTGCGGATCGAGATCGATCGCAAGAACGCGATAACCCCTCATCGCGAGATACTGTGCCAAATGGGCAGCGGTGGTGGTCTTACCAGAGCCACCTTTGAAATTCATGACAGAGATGACTTGAAGCTGCTCGCCTTCCCGCCTGTGCGGCAGATATCGGCGATTACCCCGTCCAACCTGATCCATGTGCTTGCGGATGACGTGGATATCTTCGATCGAAAGTATCCTCCGGCCACCCGGGCTCATGCTGACATTGAGATCTGGCATCTCGGTCACGATCTGCCTTAGATATGACTCCCCAACTCCGAGCAGCTTTGCAGCTTCGGAAGGGCCAAATGTTCTGATACCTTTCTCAGCAGTCGGCGGGAAAACCTTGATATGATGTGCCTGAAGCTGGGTCGACAACGCGTCGGCGTGGCGCTCCATCAAAGCGGTCAAGCCTTCAAAGACAGGCGCTGCTTTTTCGGCGGTCTTCGCCATTTCCAAACCCAATTTCTGCCAGTGGCGGTATTTTTCGCGAAACCGGTTTAGTTTCGCCATTATCACTAAGCCCCGATTCTGAAGGTTGAGCAAGGCGTTTTTAGTTAACAAAACCTTAACGCTCATCCTTCGTGGCGCCTTTCAGTCGACCCGGGCGATGCCATATCGCATTAAATCAATGGCTTGGCGTGTAGGCTCCAACTCTTCCCATTATCTGACTTACAAACATCTTTGCTCGCACATTCGCGTCCCGGAACTAATCAAACGCGCACTTTGTGCACAAAATCGAAGAATCATCCGCGACGTACCAGCTCTGCGCCCTGCATCGAGAACCAATGCACCTGACGGTGGTCATGGCGAAAGTTCCGCGATTCGGCGGTTGTTTCGACACCAACGTGACGGAATCACCAGCAAATCGCGAGGTGCAAATTTGCACGTGGACTTCGCACGGCCAACGGGGTCTGTCTCCTCCTGCACTCAAACGAGGAGACGAGCTTCCCCATGCTTCAGTCGCACTCTCGCCTTGTCCGCAAACTCCAGGACGCACTCGGCGAACACCTTTGCATTGCCCTTGAAGATCCGACGGTCGTCGAGATCATGCTTAATCCAGATGGCAAGCTTTTCATCGAGCGCCTCGGTCACGGCGTCGCGCCCGCTGGCGAAATGCAGGCGACCGCCGCCGAGACCGTCATCGGATCGGTGGCGCACGCTCTCAAGTCCGAAGCCGATGGAGAACGACCGATCATCTCTGGTGAGCTGCCGATCGGCGGCCACCGCTTCGAAGGTCTTTTGCCTCCGGTTGTCAACTCGCCAACATTTACGATCCGTCGGCGCGCTTCGCGGCTCATTCCACTCGACGACTATGTAACAGCAAAGATCATGACGGAAGCGCATGCTTCGATTATTCGCAGCGCCATCACGAACCGGCTGAACATCGTCATCGCCGGTGGCACGGGCTCCGGCAAGACGACGCTAGCGAACGCGGTCATCGCAGAGGTCGTTTCCGCCGCGCCGGAAGACCGGATGGTGATCCTTGAGGATACGTCCGAAATCCAATGCGCAGCAGAAAATGCCGTCTGCCTCCACACGAGCGACGCAGTCGACATGGCACGACTTCTCAAGAGCACGATGCGCCTGCGTCCCGACCGCATCATCGTAGGCGAGGTGCGCGACGGCGCCGCACTGACCCTCCTGAAAGCCTGGAATACAGGACACCCCGGAGGTGTCACGACGATCCATTCCAATTCCGCCATGTCGGCGCTTCGGCGCCTTGAGCAACTGACATCGGAAGCCAGCCAGCAGCCAATGCAAGCCGTAATTGGCGAGGCGGTCGATCTCGTCATCTCGATCGAGCGCGCCGGCCGGGGCCGTCGGGTGGGGGAGGTCCTCCATGTCGAGGGGTACAACGGCTCGCGCTACCAGACAGAACACTATCCGCAGATCGACGAGGACAGTCATGCAGCATAATCGCTTTCTCCGTTTGGGAATTCTCGGCGCATTGGTTTGCGCCTCGCTTGCGGAGCCGGCGCTTGCAGGTTCAGGCGGCGGAAGCCTGCCTTGGGAGGGTCCTCTCGAGCAGATCCAGCAATCGATCACCGGACCAGTCGCCGGGTACATTGCATTGGCTGCAGTCGCGATTGCCGGCGGCATGCTGATCTTCGGCGGCGAGCTCAACGATTTCGCGCGGCGATTGATGTATGTGGTGCTGGTCGCAGGGATCCTGCTCGGCGCGACAACGATCGTCGGCCTTTTCGGCTCGACCGGCGCTTCGATCGGTGGCTCGTTTGTCGCCGAGCAAACTGCGGTCCCGAATGCAAATCGGGTCGGGGGAGGGGAGGGGCGTCATGGCTGACGCCGGAGCTGGGCTTCATCGCAACCGCATTCACCGCGCTTTGTCGCGGCCGAACCTCTTGATGGGAGCGGATCGAGAGCTCGTGCTGCTGACCGGGCTCGCGGCGATCATTCTCATCTTCGTGGTGTTGACCGTCTATTCGGCCCTGTTCGGCATCGCGATCTGGATCGTGGTCGTCGGCGCGCTCCGCATGATGGCGAAATCGGACCCGATGATGCGCAAAGTCTATGCGCGACACATGCGCTATCGAGCGCATTACCTCCCGACCTCCACGCCCTGGCGCCGATACTGAGGATCTCGCGATGGTCGCTTTACGCACATTTCGATCGACTGGTCCATCATTCTCCGACCTGGTTCCTTATGCGGGCCTTGTCGACAACGGGATCCTTCTACTGAAGGACGGTAGCCTGATGGCCGGGTGGTACTTTGCCGGTCCGGATTCCGAAAGCGCGGCTGATTTCGAGCGCAACGAGCTTTCCCGTCAGATCAACTCGATCCTTTCGCGACTGGGTACTGGCTGGATGATCCAGGTCGAGGCCTTGCGAGTGCCGACGACGGCATACCCGTCTGCTGAACGCAGCTATTTTCCAGACAGCGTGACGCTGCTTATCGACGACGAACGCCGCAGGTATTTTGCGCAGGAGCGTGGGCACTTCGAAAGCCGGCACGCGCTTATGCTGACATATCGACCACCCGAACGACGCCGGTCGGGCCTGACCCGCTACATCTACTCGGATACTGAGAGCCGCTCAGCGAAGTATGCGGACACCGCTCTCGATGCGTTTCGACGCTCGGTCCGGGAGATTGAGCAGTATCTCGGCAATGTTCTCTCGGTACAGCGCATGCAGACCCGAGAGGTCCCCGAACGGGATGGTGCTCGCGTTGCGCGCTACGACGAGCTTTTCCAGTTCATTCGGTTTGCCATCACCGGCGAGAACCATCCCGTCCGCCTGCCAGAAATCCCGATGTACTTGGACTGGCTCGCAACGGCAGAGCTGGAGCATGGACTGACGCCGCGAGTCGAAGGCCGATTTCTCGGTGTGATCGCGATCGATGGGCTTCCGGCCGAGAGCTGGCCGGGAATCTTGAATAGCCTCAACCTGATGCCGCTGACTTACCGCTGGTCGTCGCGCTTCATTTTCCTCGATGCGGAGGAAGCCAAGCAGCGCCTGGAGCGGACCCGCAAGAAGTGGCAGCAGAAGGTCAGGCCGTTTTTCGACCAGCTATTCCAGACGCAGTCCCGGTCGGTCGATCAGGATGCGATGGCCATGGTCGCCGAGACCGAGGATGCGATCGCTGAAGCCTCATCTCAATTGGTGGCCTACGGCTATTATACTCCTGTTATCATTCTCTTTGACCAAAGCCGCTCGGCGCTGCAGGAGAAGACGGAAGCGGTTCGTCGCCTCATCCAGGCGGAAGGCTTCGGCGCCCGCATCGAGACGCTGAATGCGACCGATGCTTTTCTCGGTAGCCTGCCGGGCAATTGGTACTGCAACATCCGCGAACCGCTGATCAACACCCGCAATCTGGCTGACCTTGTTCCGCTGAACTCTGTCTGGTCAGGGCAGCCCGCCGCCCCATGCCCGTTTTATCCGCTCGATGCGCCGCCGCTTATGCAGGTGGCGTCCGGCTCGACTCCCTTCCGACTAAACCTGCATGTCGACGATGTCGGCCATACCTTGATTTTCGGGCCAACTGGCTCAGGCAAATCGACACTCCTCGCGCTGATCGCGGCGCAATTTTGCCGCTACGAGAAGGCGCAAGTCTTTGCCTTCGACAAAGGCAATTCGATGCTTCCCCTCACGCTTGGCGTCGGTGGTGACCACTACGAGATCGGTGGCGAGAGCGGGGAGGGGGCCAGCCTTGCCTTCTGCCCCTTGTCCGAACTTTCGACTGACGCCGATCGAGCCTGGGCCTCCGAGTGGATCGAGACCCTAGTCTCGCTTCAGGGCGTGACGATTGCGCCAGACCATCGAAACGCGATTTCGAGGCAGATTGGATTGATGGCCTCGGCCCCCGGCCGTTCTCTGTCGGATTTCGTCAGTGGCGTCCAAATGCGCGAGATCAAAGATGCCCTCCATCACTACACGGTCGACGGCCCAATGGGTCAACTCCTCGATGCGGAACAAGATGGCCTGACGCTTGGGCGCTTCCAGTGCTTCGAGATCGAGCAGCTGATGAATATGGGCGAGCGCAATCTCGTGCCCGTTCTAACCTATCTCTTCCGACGGATTGAAAAACGGCTCGATGGTTCGCCAAGCCTCATCGTTCTGGACGAGGCATGGCTGATGCTCGGCCATCCTGTGTTCCGCGACAAGATCAGGGAATGGCTCAAGGTGCTGCGCAAGGCGAACTGCGCCGTCATTCTCGCGACCCAATCTATCTCCGACGCCGAGCGCTCGGGCATCATCGACGTTTTGAAGGAATCATGCCCGACGAAGATTTGCCTTCCGAATGGCGCGGCCCGCGAGACCGGCACCCGCGAATTCTACGAGCGGATTGGCTTCAACGAGCGACAGATCGAGATCGTCGCGAACGCCATCCCGAAACGCGAATACTACGTGACGTCGCCCGACGGCCGCCGGCTTTTCGACATGTCTCTGGGTCCGGTCACTCTCTCCTTCGTCGGCGCTTCTGGCAAGGCCGATCTAGCCCGCATCAGGGCGCTCTCGTCGACCCACGGCCACGAATGGCCGGGTCAGTGGCTCATCGAAAGGGGGATCAACCGCAATGAGTGAAGCAGTCCAGTTTTTGAAGCTCAGCAAATCGTTGGTGACGGGGTTGGTCGCCGCCGGCCTTACCGCAACGCCCACGGCTTCCTACGCAGGAGGCGCGGTTACCGGCGCGACCGAGATGACGCAGATGCTCAACAATGGTGAGCTTATCCATCTCGTGGGTCAGTCGACTGAACAGATCAATAATCAGATTAGACAAATCACGCAGCTTGCCGAGCAGATCCAAAACCAGCTCAATATCTATCAGAACATGCTGCAGAATACGGCCCAGCTTCCGAACCATATCTGGGGCCAGGTCGAAGATGACCTGAACCGGCTGCGCGATATCGTCAATCAGGGTCAGGGCATCGCCTTCTCCATGGGCAACGCCGACGATCTTCTGAAGCAGCGCTTCAAAAGCTACGCGGACCTGAAGACAAGCCTGCCGAACGCCGAGAGCTTCTCGTCCACCTATCAGACGTGGTCAAACACGAACCGCGACACGATTTCCAGCACGCTCAAGGCCGCAAGCCTCACCGCCGATCAGTTCGACAGCGAAGAGGATACGATGGGCAAGCTGCGATCAATGTCGCAATCGGCGGATGGCCAGATGAAGGCGCTTCAGGTCGGCCACCAGATCGCCGCCCAGCAGGTCGCCCAGATGCAGAAGCTCCGCGGCATTGTTTCCCAGCAGACGACGATGATGGGAACTTGGTTGCAGAGCGAACAGACTGACAAGGATCTCGCACAGGCGCGTCGCGAGAAATTCTTCAATGCCGACATCCAATCCATTCCCTCTGGACAGAAAATGGAGCCTCGCTGGTGACCCGCCCCGCATTGATCGCCTCTGTTTGCATCGGGATCGCAGGAATTGCTGCGATCGCCACTGTCGTTCTGATCCGTGGAGAGAGCTTCGCTGCGCCGCAGATGAGTGAAGAACAACGAGCAACACGTGAGAAGTTCTTTGGCACGGGCAAGGCGCTCCCACCGATCGAAAAGGGTCAGGAGATGCGCCCGAGATGGTGAAACGCGGTCGCAGAAGCACCATCCTGGTTGCGGGTATCGCCTTTCTCGCGATGGCGGTGCCGGCTCTCGCCCAGCAAGGCCAAGTTCTGACGGAATTGGAAAATCAGGTCTCGACTGCCGCCAAGGGGTGGGAAACTACCGTCATGGATGCGGCTAAATCACTGTTCTGGATCCTCGCGGGCATCGAGGTCGGCATAGCTGCCGTGTGGCTCGCGATCCAGGCATCATCGCTGGACAGCTGGTTTGCCGAGCTCGTCCGCCGCATCATGTTCATCGGTTTTTTCGCTTTCGTTTTGACGCAGGGCCCAACCTTCGCCAGGGCAGTCGTCGACAGCCTGTTTCAAATCGGCGCTGGTGGCGGCTCTGCATCTCCGGCCGAAGTCTTCGACGCCGGCATTCGCGTCGCGTCGCAGATATCAGAACAGGCGAAGTTCGGCGTCTTTGAGGACAATGCCCTGGCGATCGCCGCGGTGCTTGCTATGGGTATTGTCGTCATCTGCTTCTCACTCGTTGCGGCAATCTTCGTCTCGGTCATGGTCGAGATGTATGTCGGCCTGCTGGCAGGCATGATCATGCTCGGGCTCGGAGGCTCCTCCTTCACCAAAGACTTTGCGATCCGCTATCTCGTTTATGCCTTCGGCGTAGGGATGAAGCTGATGGCCTTGGTCATGATCGCCAAGATCGGCTCAAACGTCCTGCTTGGGCTCGCGCAGGCTCCGACAGCCGAAAGCGACCAGTTTATTACCACACTCGCGATTGCTGGCATCTCCGTCGTCGTCTTCATCATCGCGATGTACGTCCCGAACATCATCCAGGGCGTCGTGCAAGGGGCTTCGGTCGCCGGCGGGATGGAGACAATTCGCCACGGTGGACAGGCGGCTTCGTTCGCGGCGGGCGGCGCTTTCCTCGGCGCTGGCGCCGTTGGAGCCGGCTTTGCCGCTGTACAATCAGCTCGAGCCGGTGGGTCCTCGGCTGCAGGATCTGTACTCAGGGGCATGGGCGCAAGTTTCAGCTCCGGTGCCATGGCTGCCGGATCCGCTGCCAAGGAGAAGGCGATCGGCTCACCCGGTGCCTATGCCGGCTCCCTTCTCGGCTTGGCCAACGCCAAGCTCGATCAGGCAAGGGGCAATCCTTCAGCTCCGCCACCTCCTCCGGAAAGACCGGACAAACCATAATTCACGGACAGGATCACACACATGGCAGGGCATCCCGCACCTGAGAACCCGTACCTTGCTGCACGGCAGGAATGGTCAGAACGCTACGGCTCCTACGTCAAAGCTGCCTCCGCCTGGAGAGCCGTTGGCATCTTGAGCTTGGGAATGGCCGTAATCGGCTTCAGCTACGCGCTCTATCTCAGCACACAGGTCAAACTCGTCCCTTACATTGTTGAGGTCGACAAGCTCGGCAACACGGTTTCCGGTGGCTTCCCGCAGCAGATCGAATACGCGGATACCAGAGTCGTCCGAGCGACGCTTGGGAACTTCGTGACCAGCTTCCGCTCGATCACACCGGATGCGGTGGTCCAGAAGCAATATATCGACCGCACCTATGCCCTGCTGCGAACAAGCGACGCCTCGACGCAAAAGGTCAATGCATGGTTTCGCGGCAATTCGCCGTTCGAAAAGGCGGTCAACGCGACCGTGGCGATCGAGGTGAACAACATCGTCGCGCTTTCGAACCAGACCTATCAGATCGACTGGACCGAGTATGAACGCGATCGAAAAGGCAAGGAGGTCGCGACCCGACGCTTCCGGGGCATCGCGACCGTGTCGATCACGTCACCACAAGACGAAGCAACAATCCGGCTCAATCCGATCGGCGTCTATGTGACCGATTTCGACTGGACCGCACAACTTTGAGGGCAGGATCTGCGATGAGGATCAAACAGAAACGCGTCACTCTTCTCTGCATGCTGGCGCTTGCCGTATCGACTGAGGTCTCATCCTCGGCCATCGCGCAAAGCCTGACGGGCAACGAGGCAAAGGGGACGAACCTGTCCGGCAAATGGCGAGGGCAGGCCGGACTGGTGACACGTGGACCGGACGGCAAGGTGATCTTTCTCTTCGGTGAGACGCAGCCGTCTGTCGTCTGCTCGCCTTTGCAGGTCTGCGACATCGAGCTGCAGGGTGGCGAAATCGTCCGCGACGTCCTCGTCGGTGATACCGTACGGTGGAAGGTCGAGCCGGCAACGTCGGGCGCCGCCGGTGGACAGGCAATCCACCTGATCGTCAAGCCATCCGAGCCGGGGCTTGTGACGTCCATGGTGGTGACGACCTCACGCCGCACGTATCATATCCAGCTGAAATCGCATCCCACGCAATACATGGCCCGGGTGGGGTTCGAATATCCCGAGGATGCCGCCACAAAGCTCTCAGATATCAATGCTCGCATCCAGTCAATGACCGGCCCGGAGGGCGGTGTCGCGCCGGAACAGCTTGCCTTCTCCTATTCTTTGAGCGGAAGTGCACCGTGGCGGCCAAAGCGGGTCTATTCCGATGGGCAGAAGACTTACATCCAGTTTCCGCGGGCGGTTTCCGGACAGGACGCGCCGGTTCTTTTCGTTGTCTCGGGTGGCCAGAACCGGATCGTCAATTATCGGATGAAGAAGGACATGATGATCGTCGACTATAATATCGACAAGGCGATCTTGATTGCCGGGGTCGGCTGGAAACAGCAGAAGATCACCATCCGGCGGGGAGGGTGATCCATGCAGCTCTTTCGCCTCATTCCGATTGTCCTGGCCCTAGGCCTAGCCGGATGCCAGACGGCAACCGACCGCCTGTCCACCAGCGCTGCACCTACTGACGTCACCGGGCCCGCCGCGGGCGCTATCGCCGGCGACATGGCAGGACGGTTCGCCGAGCAAGCCGGATCGACGACCGCTCCCATCAAACTGCACAAGGACACGTCTGAATTCTCCGTCGCACTCGAAGCCGCTTTGAAAGGGTGGGGCTTTGCCATCGTCACCGATGACAAAAGCGCAAGCTCAAAGGATGCGCCACAGCCGGTGGAGCTGGCCTACTCGATCGCTGCCGTCGACGGACAAGTGCTGGCGCGCCTTTCGACTGACACGATGGAGCTCGGCCGGGCGTATTCGGTCAGCAATGGCGTGGCGACGCCGGCAAGCCCCCTATCCCTCATGAAGCGAAACTGACAGGCGGAGACGATAATGGTCCAATCGCTGCAACTGGGAACGTCCAATCAGTCTGCTGACGAGAAAGGAATGAAGCGCCTAAATCGCATGCCCCTGTTCGTCGGCATCGGCATCCTGGTTCTGTTCTTTGCCGTTCTCGTTTACGGCCTGTCCTCACGTGGCCTGAGGTTTGGGCAGCATGACCCGAACGAAAACCAGTCCGGCACGCCGGCTTCGACCTTCGCCGATCAGCTGAAGCGGGGTGTCAAAGATGGAATTATCGGCGACCGGGAGGAACAGCAGCCGGTGTTTCAGCCAACCCCGGTCCCGCAGCAGCAGGAAGCTGCCCGCCCGGTGGAGACAGAACCGAAGGTCGAACCACGGGAGCCCCGCAGGTCCCGCATGGAATCGGATGAGGAGTGGAATGCCAGGATGCTTCGCGAACAGCGGGAACAGATCTTTCGTGAACAGCAGCGCCAACGCATGGCGCGCCTTCAGGCAAGGGGAGCTGCCCTCGACTCCCCGTTGAAAGTCGACATCGCCGACGCCTCGGCGCAAGCGCCAGGCGCCGCGTCCGCCGCACCGCGTCGATCGAACAGCGCGACGAATGGCTCGCAGGATCTATATGCCGCAGCTTTGAGAGCGGGCGCTGCGGGTCAGGTCGATCAGAATGGACAAGCGTCCAAGGAAGATTTCTTCAATGCAGATATCAAGGATCTCGGCTACCTGCCCAATCAGGTCGTGCCTCAGCAGTCACGTTACGAACTGAAACGGGGTTCGGTAATACCCGCGACACTGATATCAGGTATCAATTCCGATCTGCCGGGCCGCATCACTGCCCAGATCAGCCAGAACGTCTATGACAGCGCGACCGGGCACTACACGCTTGTGCCGCAAGGCACGAAGCTTCTTGGTCGTTACGACAGCAAGGTGTCGTTCGGCCAGAACCGCGTCCTCGTCGTCTGGACCGACATTATCTTCCCCAATGGTTCGACCCTTCAGATCGGCGGTATGGCCGGGACCGACGCGGAAGGTTATAGCGGTTTCAACGACAAGGTCGATAACCACTATGTCAGGACCTTCGGCTCGGCCGCGCTCGTCGCGCTGATTGGGACGGGGGTAGACATGTCGATGCCTGAGAGTTCAACGCTTGCCACGCAGGACTCGGCCTCAGACGCCGCGCGTCGGAATTTCGCCGAAACTTTTGGACGTGTCGCCGAGCAGACCATCTCGAAAAACCTCAATGTCCAGCCGACGATCAAGATCAGGCCAGGATACAGGTTCGATGTGCTCATAGATCAGGACATCATTTTCCCGGGCAACTACGGGGGTTAAAGTCCGACACTTCGGATTAACACCGCGACGCTTCCAATCTGGTGAAAAAGATAATCCTGGCCGCATCTCACACGCCGGTGACGCCGATGCACGCGCAACGCTCTACGCTGCGGCCAACGCGATGCTCATGTCATCGATCGCTTGGAGCAGCTTGAAAGCATGGGGTATGCGCCTCATGAAAACCAAAGGAAGGCGGTGAGCCATCGTCGCTGTTGCGCGCAAAATTGCTGTCTTGCTCCATCGCATGTGGATCGACGGCACAGAGTTCCGGTTCGGATCGGAGGCTGCAGCATGAACTAAGACAGCCAAAGATTCCGATCCTGGCCGGATCGTCCCATGCGGACGACGGGATGGATGAAGCCGATTATGTCCGCTGCGCTTCGAGCGCGTCCCTAAGCGAGGCTTTCCAGACCCTGATCCCATGCATGCGTGCAGCGGCTCTAAACGAAACGGAGCCAATAGACTGCGAAGAGAAGCGTAACTCGCGTGAACGATCAGGCCATCAAGGATCAGAAAGAAAGAGCTTGACCCAAATCCCCGATTAGAGAAGGGGACATCCCAGCGGCCAGAGGTTTGGTGATATCAATCCACACGGCCTAAGGCTGCGGATGAACTTTAAGAAGTTCCCCCACCTTTTTGCCCAGCTCACTTGAATATTGCGTTATGAACGCTCCCGCACATGCCTTTTCCCCAATCGTCAAAGCGTCAAGCGGGAGTAGCAGTAGGCGATTCTCGTAATGCGTGGAGAGCGTATCCACCCTTCCAAGGCCGAGGATATAGCGACCAGGTGCGAGGGTGTCGGACGGGCCGGCGGTCCCTGGTAGCCAATATATGGCGAACTGTGCTGGTAGTTTTCCCTTGAGGACGTCATCTATCTCGAGGTCGAGTCTGCCATAAGATATCGATTTGTAATCCTTCGCACGGAGCCGCCTACTAGGAGACGTTTCGAGCAACCGCCTTGTTCTTTCCGTAGCAATGGGATCAGCTACTGCCTCGTAGTTAGTGACGCGGCCGACGATGATGATTTCGGCCGTGGTGAAATCCGAAGGGTGCAGCGGTTTCGATACAAGACAGGCCATAGCTGGCGAGCTGGCGACGAGCACGGCCATATGGGTTACAGCGATCGTTTGAAGGTATTTCATGATCACTCCATTTCCTGAATAATCGATGCCGTCACTACCGATCACCAGCCCGACGAGGCCACTGGACTTAGTTTGCAATTGCTGCTCTCGGCCCGAAGCGGCCTTCAGGCATCACTCGCGATTTCGGCGATGGTAGTCGTGATCCAAGTCTTTCCAGACGTAGAACCCATTCCAAAGACCAAGCCAGGCCGACAACGCTCCGAAAGAGTCACCGTTTATAATCTGAGAGATTGAACTTTCTCCGTGCGAGGGGTCGACTTTCTTCGCCCAAACACCGATGAGGGCCGTCATCCACCAGCCCGCAATTATAAGCGCCGCAAAGGGCCAGACATATACGATGGCCGCAAGGCAAATAATCAATATCGATCTATAGATGTTGAGTTTCGACATTCGACTCCCATCTGAAGGGCAAAATTCGCGGCGACTTTGGGCTACTCGAAATTATCATAAGTTGCAACGATCCGTGAAATATGAACTGCCCTTGGCGCAATCCTGCCAGGGCGGCGGTCGGCCCGAAGCAGACTTCTTCCGACATTTGAATCATCGCCTTAATCAGTCGAAAACGAGCGGCGGCTATACCTGAGGATCGGCGCTGGTTGCAAGCAGGTGGAGGACGGGGCACGATGAGAGTTCGGTTTTGCTATGCGATTTTGTTGTTAGGTACGACGCTGCTTCCACGAGTTTCAGTGGGAGAGACGTGGACAATTGAAGGGCCGAACAACGCCACAATTTCTGTCGATTCGGCGTGCGTTAAGCGAAATGATCCAACCGTTCTCAGCGACACGGATCATGAAACACGTCCGGTCTGGATTGACTGCGAATTTGCAGGTAAGCGGGTGACCCTGATGATGGTTGGGCTTTCCAGGGTTCTCACAAATTACAACGACTTTTCAGCCGATAAGGCTGACAACCTATTCGACGAGATCACCGTTGGTACTGACTGGTACCCATTGAGGGAACGGTTATCGTTCTTCGGTGGATCGTCTAACAGCAGCTTTACTCCTGTCGCCAGGATACACTCGGATGGATGGATATGTCCCGACACGAAGAAGGGGTGCGGACCTCCTGAAAGAGTCGTAGATTTAAAGGTCATTGGGAGCCAGGTCGCAACCGTTGCGCTTTTGACAATAGGCGACTTTGAAAAAGGCGAGGTGAAACAAGCCGATGGAAGGACAATCGGGGTTCGTTGGCGTTTTCCCGAGCCTGTCGGAAAGATGATTGCGACTTTCAGTTTTTAAAACAAATCGCGGATTTAAATACTGCCATCGTAACCGTGTGAAAGGCTTGCGGAGATTATTACATACCGACAGGCCGCCAAAGTGAACGAACGCTATAACGCGACAATCATGCAAATCGTCATCGGTGCATTGAAGGAGCTGGAGAAGGACAACGATGTCATCCTTCTCGCACTGGCCGTCAGCTTGCGATATCAATCGCGTCTGGCAGTTCCAACTCGTGTGTCGAGAGTTGTGAAGTGTAGTAGAGCGGTGGAGGGTAGATGATCACATTTCCTACGGTCATTGCCTGTCTATTGGGAATCGTCGTCTTTATTTTGACCGCCACCTCGACGGGACGCCGCCGCAAGCGGGGCCGCATGGGTCCTCGCGCATTTCAAGCCAGAATGGCGGCACCAATCTTTCTTTCGGTACTCGGCATTC
The DNA here is from genome assembly GCF_001424945.1 of Rhizobium sp. Root1203. GTDB lineage: Bacteria > Pseudomonadota > Alphaproteobacteria > Rhizobiales > Rhizobiaceae > Rhizobium. The sequence continues at coordinate 11,925 of NZ_LMCW01000025.1, read as the reverse complement.
TAGCCCTGACAATCACCAAGGTGGAATTCTTAGAAGATGTCGGAGGGACGTTTATCGTGTTGCTGATCCTGTTTGCTGTCTTCTCAAGCTTCACGGTTCCATTGGTGCTTTTCTTTTGGCTCGTCATTTTCGCCGTTGCTCAATGGACGAATGTGTTCGCGCTGATCGTCATTCTCTCCATGGGAGTGGCTATCGGTCACACCACAGGCTTCTTGCTTGGAAGCCGAAGGATCGACGATGAGTGACCATCTATTTTTTTCCCATCGCTGCTGATTGCGTTCTGTATCGCAGCTTGTCATGCTTCGCTATTTTGGGAAGTTTGCGGCGATAGTGACACGGTGCCGGATATAGCATCTCGGCTATCGAAAAGAATATTCCTGGTCGTGTGAGTTTTGTGCTGTTTGCTTTTTCGCCAGCCACGCACGTTCTTGGGGATTGCTTTGACGGGAGATTGATGCCCGCAAATGGTCATCCCAAAATGAAAACCTCGTCCGCTGTCGACCCTAAGCTGACTTTGCCTAAATTCTCATGTCGGATAACATAAAGGCGTGCCCCTCTGGAGCAAACGGACCGCGCACCATGTATCCATTGTCGACATGCTGTTTTTCGTAAGGCTGCCAAGACAAGCAATCCGGCGTCAAATGCACCTCCAATTGCTGGCCGGTGAAGGCGATTGCACCGACGACTTCATCGACGGAAGGTATTTGTGGGGCGACAATATCGAGGATGACCAGAGAAGATGCATCCTCCTTGATAGCGACCACTGCGTTTATTTCTGAGAGGTGGATTAACCTGATCTCAGGCGTCAAGTGCGCTCTCAGCATGAACAGCGCCGGATGGTCACACGCCGAGGCCAGTCTCGACGTTGGTGCCCGGTTGGAAAAAGCATGATTGAGAAGTGCGAGGTCGTCGTCGCTGTCCAAAGATAGCTCACGGCCGGTCGCTGTCGAGGAGCGCGGAACAAGTGTTGAAATGAATCGGGTTTCCTCGACTTGGCGAAACCCAAAACGCCTGTATAAATCGGGTGTCCCAGTTGCAAGGATAACGAGTTCTGACCGCTGATCAGCGTAGTGCAGAGCCCGTATTATCAGGTCATTAAAAAGCCCTTTCCTACGCCATTCTGGGCGCGTGGCAACAGATTGAACGCCGAACGCAACGACCTGCTGACCTGCAAGCCAGAGCCGCCGCTCATAAAGGCTCACATTCGCAACCAGACGCTCCCCCTTCCACCAGCCGAAGGCGACAACGCTTGGATCGTGGCCAAAGCGATCAACAGCCGTAATGTCAACGTCGAAGACATCGAGGATCAGAGCGCCCAGTTCGCTCAAGCCATCTTGGGAATGGGCATAATCTGATCGAAAAAGAAGGTCATGCACACTGCTGCTCCATGCCGCCGTAGCTGTCACAACCTATAAATCAATACAATTTCGTCGATTCCCGCAATGGCCGCTTCTGGCTCAATCTTGCCGTAACGGCTTTCGGCCCTATGCGGACTTCAGTTCGACGAAACTTGAGGAGCGACTGCCATTTCTCCATGCAGCGAGTAGCTTTTCGACGGTTGCCTCAGCGCCGTCCTCGGATTGCAACGGCACACCCGTTCGAGCGGGAAGCTTCGTCGCCCCGGCTACGAAACCGGGCGCGAAAATCTCGTAGGAGGCACTTCGAGACTTTCACGACGTTGCGAAACAAGGATGTGCCTCAATGCGCCCGCAAAGACCAACAGGAGCAACCAGAGCGCGGTCGTGAGGGTCATGAAATGCGTCCCGATGCGGACGTAGAGATAATGTTGGGGAAACATAGTAATGCTCTGCGGGCTGATCAGCCTAAGTCCGCCAATCCACGCAAGTGTCACAAAAAGCGGGATGCACATGACGACGCCGATGATCGCAGATAAGGCCGCGCTCACATGGGCCATCTTCCAGCTCCTTCGCGGTGGTTCACTTCCGTTCTCGTCGGAGCCTTTCCAGAGTGAGAGGAAGGTAACGAAGGCGAAGAAGAAGATCAGCGTTATCGGCCATTGGAACGACAGGATTCCCAAGGAAAAGCCCACGGCCCAGGAATTCAGGCCTGTCATCAGAACGTCACGGGCGGCAAGCAGCCAGAAAAGCGACGCGACAACCCACCAAGAACTCAATCCAGCGCGTCTGCAGCGAGCGGATATGACGGTCAGCATTGCGGTGCCGTATATTAGGACGCTGAGCATCCGACCGTATAACCCGAAAACGAGCCCGACTGCTCCACAGGTGTCCGGCGCACAGTGGGTCGCGCGTGCGAAGGCAACCAGCAGAAATGGGAAGCCAAGGATAAATGCGACCATCGCGGCCGTGAGCATGCTGGTGTAGGTGGCAAACCGTCTGCGCGGCATGGGCGTTCTCCCTATTCCACGCAAACATAACGCGAGTGAGTTACGCTATTGAAAAAGTGAAACCTTCACATTTAGGAGAACGGTTCGGATAGTGTTCACCATGTTGATCTCGGAGATGCGACCGCATGATCTCAGCCAGCCGCTTTCCTACCGATTGTCATCTTTCCCCCAGCCGGAACCGACCCATCTATCAGCGCTCCACGAATTAGTCTTGACTCTAATTAGATTTATCTCTAATTAGAGTCAATGACGATCAATGCCATTTTCGAAGCTCTGTCCCATCCTGTCCGTCGGGAGATCCTTCGCTTGCTCCGAGCGGGGCCTTTTTCTGCAGGGGATCTGGCCAATCGTTTCGACCTAACCAAACCGACGCTATCGGTGCACTTCGCCAAGCTCCGAGAGGCCAATTTAGTCACCGTGGAGCGGCGGGGCAACAGCCTGATCTATCACCTCAACATCTCCATCCTCGAGGAGGCTCTCTCCGCCTTTCTCGCTTTCCGGGAGCCTAATTTATGAAATCCTATGTCAGCCCGCTTGTTCTGGCGCTCTTCATACTCACTCTTGTCACGACTGTAATCGGCTATCTCGTGGTTCCAGCCGGGATCTCGCTCCCCGTCCACTGGGGACCCAATGGTGAGGCCGACGGCTTTGCCCCCAGGGACATCGCGCTGGCAATGCCGATACTCGTTCTTGCCGCTGTTTGGGGTCTCTTCCTCGCGATCGCCCGTTTTGCGCCGAGCTGGCAGGTCGAGCGAAGCCGCGCTATGTCCCGCGCCGCGCTCGGAATGCTAAGCGGCATTTTCCTTTGCGTCGCTGTCGTTACCGTGCTCAGCGGGATAGGTACCAAGGTCGACATTGTCCGCGCGCTTTCGCTTGGGGTGGCGGGCTTGCTGGTCGTCCTAGGCAACGCTATGCCAAAGTCACAGCCCAACAGCTTCGCCGGCCTTCGCACCCGCACGACATTGGCAGACCCTGTCAACTGGCACGAGACCCATCGATTCACTGGGCTCCTATCTATCGTCGGCGGCATCGTGCTCGCCATCGCCGCATTTATGGCCCCGGTCAATCTGCTGATCTGGTGGATCATTGTCTGCGTGATTGTCCCCATCACTGCTGGGCACATCTACTCCTATCGCCTCGCGAAGCTCAGAGCAAGAGTCGGTTAATCCGTCCGCGGGAAAGTTCGACCGCATCACCATGACCTTGCCGTCGTGGACGCGCCCGTTGCGCACGGCGGTATGCTTCTCAAGGATCATCGCGTGGTTGGCTATGTGCGGGTCGAGCGCTTGAAGAGCCGCGGCAACTGGCTTACGCTCCATGCGCGCCTGGTCACGCGGGACGACGCTGACGGGTGATGTCACATAAACGCGGCGTCAGTGAATTGGGCATAGAGACGGTTGGGTGAAGAATCCTGCCGGGATTTTCGCGACATGGTAGTTTTTGCGAGTAAGATTTTCACGGAAGAGGGAAACGTTGGATTTAGAGACTTTTAGCCAGCATATGGTGGCCGTTGACGGCGGGACAATCGCGTTGCGCGATGACCGAACCGGGAAGTCATGGAGTGTGGCTATCTTGCCGTTTCTGATTTGCCGCTATCCGGTAACGCAGTCGCTCTACAGTCAGGTGATGAGTGGAGCGCCGTTATCAACAGCGACGGACCATCATCCGGTCGAGACTGTCTCGTGGCTTGATGCCGCTCGCTTCTGCAATCGGCTATCGGCAACGACAGGGTTGTCGGAACGCTATGTTTTTGCGGCAGATGGCAGGGATGCGATCGNGGTCTCGTGGCTTGATGCCGCTCGCTTCTGCAATCGGCTATCGGCAACGACAGGGTTGTCGGAACGCTATGTTTTTGCGGCAGATGGCAGGGATGCGATCGCTGTGGTGGCGAGTAACGGATTTCGCTTGCCCAGTGAAGCTGAATGGGAGCTCGCCTGCCGAGCCGGGACAGCGCGCGCGCGCTACGGTCCAATCGATGGCATCGCGTGGTATAGGGAGAACTCAGAAGGTAGCACTAGGCCGGTAGGAAAAAAGCGCCCCAACGATTGGGGGCTCCATGATATGTTGGGGAATGTCTGGGAGTGGTGCGAAGATGTTTATGATCCTGCCGTCTACGGTACGTATCGTATCTTTCGTGGCGGAGGATGGGCTGACGATGAGCGCGGGTGCCTCGTGACAAATCGACGACGAAGTCATCCAACTTTTTCTATAGATGACCTCGGGTTTCGCATCGCGAAATCGCGCTGATGATTTGACTTTGCTGTATCCACACCATGTTCGAGCGGCTCCCCCGGAAGTGTTTCTTTTGTCGCGAAAGTCCTACAGACCGTGTGAGAAGTCGATTATATAAACCGGATCTGCTATTTATTGGCAATTGTCGAGCCCGCCGCGAATTATGGTCCGTCTCCTCGTCACATATATGGAACAAGTTGAGCCCCCGCATGGTGCTGCTTTGTCACCGCCGGTTGCGGGTGCGCGCATCGCGAAGGAAAGTCCTGATGCTGAAGATTATCTTCAGCTCTGTCAATGCGTAGGTGCAACCCTGCAATGGGATGAGCGTCTCCGAATGCCAAGGAACGAACTTTCGACGTTCTTGCGCAGCCGTTCCACCGCGCTCTACATTTTACGGCACGACGGGCAAGCACTCGGACTGTGCGAGTTCGATGGTTTTGGTGAGAGGGAGGTAGAGCTAAAACACTTTGGCCTGATCCCCGCTGCTCAAGGCCGTCGTCTAGGACCGTATCTGTTGGATTGGTCCCTCCGAGCTATGTGGAGCGACGGACCTGACCGCATATGGCTTCACACGGACACCAATGACCATCCGAAAGCAAAATCCACCTATGAACGCATCGGGTTCAAATCCTATGCCGAAGTGTGGGAAGAATTTCCGGACTGATGACGAGTCCAGAACCGGCACCCGACAGGGATTCTCCCAGGTGGAACATCATGGTAGAATCTGACGCATCTCTCCGGAACAGACCGCTCGCAGATTTTGCTCTTGCCCGAGGCAGTGGACGACTATGTCGGGCCGGACAATCCAGTCCGTTTCGTCGAAGCTTTCGTAGACCAACTGGACTTGGCGTCGGCCGGTTTCATCCGTGTGGCGGCGAAGGTGACGGGTCGACCCGGATACAATCCGGCTGACCTTTTGAAGCTCTATATCTATGGCTATCTCAACCGGGGTGCGGTCGAGCCGGCGGCTCGACTGCTTCGGCATCTGAAGCCTGACTTCAAGACGATCGCTGATTTCCGTCGCGACAACCGCACCGCCTTCCGTCAGGTGTTTCGCGAATTCGTGCTGCTATGCCGGCAACTCGACCTTTTCGGGCGTGAGCTTCTGGCGGTCGATGGCACACGTATCAAGGCGGTGAACAACAAGGATAAGAACTTCACGCGAGGCGCGTTTTCAAAGTTCATCCGAGAGGCCGACGAGAAGCTGGTCGGCTATATGAAGCGGCTCGACGAGGGCGATGCAGACGAAGATCGATACGGCAATTGTGGTTCGGGCCGCGGCAATGGCAAACTCGCGGAGAAGATCGCCGCGATCAAAGGCAAAAGGGACCGGCACAAGGCGCTTCTGGATGAACTGGATCGCACTGGCGCCGACCAGATATCGATGACCGATCCAGACAGCAGGGCGATGGCCCGCATGACGAAAGTTGGCGTCGGTTAGCTGATCGCCGAGCAGGAGGTCAGCAACCAGGTTCTCGACATGGGGCTTCTCGCGCCAACGGTTTAGGCAGCAATGGAAACGCTTGATGTCGATGCGATAGAGGCGGTTGCAAATCGGGGGTACTTCAAGATCGAAGATATCGAGGCCTGCGAGAAGGCCGGGATCACCGCTTACGTGCCAAGCCGATTCGCGGCCCCGCTGTTCGTGAAGGTTTCTTCCCAAAGGAAGCATTCCGCTACGATCCCGAGAATGACGCCTATATTTGCTCCGATGAACAGATCCTGTCATCGCGTTACGAAAGCAAATCGCGCGACAATGTGAAGATTGACTACAGCAACCGCGATGCCTGCAAGGTCTGCACCCTGCGTCAGCGCTGCACCAACAGCTTCCGGCGTGTCTCACGGTTGGAGAACGAAGCGGTATACTTGGTCGCATGGCGGCAAGACTTGCCGCCCTACTCGAAGTTCTCGATCGGCGGCGCGAGTGCGTCGAGCATCCGTTCGGCACCATCAAACAATGGATGAACCAGGGCACCTTCCTCATGCGGCGGCTGGAGAACGTCCGGGGCGAGTTCAGCCTGACCGCGCTCGCCTATAATATCAGGCGGGGCATCACCCTTATCGGTGTTGCGGGCCTGATCGCGGCTGTCCGAGCATGAGAGGCCGTACTTCCTCGCCAAATCCACCAGTTGCAGACGAAAATCGCCTCAGAACTCTATAGCGAAGACGGTCGATGTCCGCACGCTAAAGCTCTGGAAAATCAGAACGCCAAGCTGAAGAAGCTGCTGGCCGAGCCAATGCTGGATAATGCCATTTTGAAGGATGTCGCTTCAAAAAAGAAAGGCGACGCCCGGCGGGAAGCGGGATGCTGTGGCTCATGCCTGGGGAAGCATGGTGTTAGTCAGCGTCGGGCGTGCGCAGTTTTGTCGGTTGATCGGTCGAGCATGCGGTATCGCAGCATTCGTCCCGCGAAGCTGTTCAGAAGAGCCAAGCCGCCTCTAAGTTGGAAGGCCGTGTTTTTTGTACAGACGCTTCACACCTTGGCCAATTCGTAAGCAGTCAGATCTTTTGAACGACCCGCCTACGATCGGCTCAGTTCGCCGGAAAGACGTTTCGCAATTCGGCCGATGACGATAAGCGCTGCTGTCGTCCCCGCGAGTGCGCAACCGGCAACCATGTTGCCTTGAATGCTGAATCTCTCGTTGAGAAACCCGCCAGCGAGTGCTCCCACCGCGATCGAAATCTGAAAGACACTGACGAACGCCGCTCCGCTGATTTCGTGGCGATCCTGAGCGGCCGTTAGCAACCAAACCTGCAAGCAGATGGGAATACCTCCAAACGCAATTCCCCACACGATTATACTGAATGCGGCCACTAGAGAGCTGTGAGCAAGGGTAAGCGCAAGCAATGAAAGACCTAGTAGAATTGAGTACAATAGCGCCATTTTCCGAAAATACTTTTGTACGTATTCTCCAGCTATGGTGTTTGATATAAGTCCTGCGCATCCAAAAGCAAAGAACGCCCATGGAGAAATTCCATTAGGTACTTGCAATTCCCCCATGAGAGAAGCGAGGAAAGTGTAGGCAATGAAATGGCCCGAAATTAAAAGAGAGGTTGCGACCAGCCCCTCGGCGAAATTTGGTATGCGGAGAAGCTCCCAAAGAGAAGAATAATGGAATTTGTTCTGTGGTTGCAGTTTTGGAAGCAAAAACAATTGGGCTAGTGCGATCGAAATCGCGATGGTGCCGAAAACCAAGAGAGCTGCTCGCCAACTTTGTGCCTGTATAATGACGGACGCAAGCGGCAACCCGATGACGCTGCCGGCTGAAGCTCCGCCGAACACGATCGCAATTGCTCGACCTGTTTGATGCTGTGGCACCAACCTCGCGGCGGAAGTCGCTCCGATCGACCAGAAGCCACCGATAGATATTCCAAGAACTAACCGACCTAACAAAAAAAGCGTGAGACCACCACTAAATGCGCCGACCATATCGGCAACAAACGTAAGCAGCATCATTGCCAGCAGTAGCGTCTTTCGGTCTGCTTGTGACCAACAGAAAAGAGGTGCCGCGATGGCCGCCGCGAGAGCCGGAAGCGTTACTGCAAGGCCAACTGATCCCGGGTCTACTCCATAATCCCGAGCTATGACAGGAAGAGCAGCGATCGGCGCGAGTTCACTCGATACCAGAGTAAAGGTTCCGAAGCATAGTGACCAAACTCCCCCCCATCCTCGTGACTCTTGTTGCTGCGTTGCATTTTTAAATATCTTTTTGTTCACTTCATTTACTCCGAGCGTTCGTGTCGCAATGCGATTGAGCCAATCGGCGTGGCACTCACGCCGTAACTCTCTACCGCGGGAGAGTGTTGGCGATAAAAGCACCAGGTAAACCACCCGAATCTTGCTGACCTTGACCTGATGAGGTGGACGACCTCCGCTCGGGCACCGCTGTGCCAATTCTCGGTGTTCTGCGTGAGCAGGAGCCCGGTACGAAGACGGCGAACCTTTGCCGCAAGCACGGGATTTCAGAAGCGACGTTTTGCAACTGGTAAGCCAATTGCGGCGGCACGGAAGTCTCCGTGGCGAAGTGCGTGAAAACGCTTGAGGAAGCTGCTGGCCGAGTAGACGCTTGATACCGCCTCACTTCGCAGGGTTCTTGAAGAAATGTATGGTCCGCCCCGTCCGTGCGAAGGTGCGTGACATCGGAAATGACGATTCCGGCTGCATAAATGTATCCGGCCTCTCGCAATTGGGCCTCTTTCGCAGCCCTTCGATCCAAATAGCGAAAGCAGGATCGCGCACTGTGCAACAGCAGTTTGCGCACATAGCGGTTTCCCCGCTTGCTGGTACCGAGAAGCAGTTGCTTGCCGCCGGTCGAGCGTTCTCGTGGCATAAGGCTCAGCCACGCGTCCAGATCGCGAGCCTTTTGGATTTTCGACCGGTCCCGACGACCGCCGGAAGTGCGGGTGCGCTCCAAGCCGACGCGCAACATCTTTCGATCGGCGATGGCCTTGATCTAACCTGCGTAGGCACAAACTCCGCGAAGACAGCAGCGGCAAGGAACCTCACGACGGTGTGTGGAGGAACCTGGGTTGGATCGGACGCTATCCCGCGAAGACTTATTGTTCATCAAGCTCTAGGCATGGGCCGCACAAGTGATTCACCGAAGTTCTCAATAATGAAATCGACGAATGTCCTGATTTTTGGAGCGAGCTTCCGGTCGGAGTGCCACATTACTTGCGTTGGACGAACATCCGCCTCATGGGTGTCCAGTATCCGTATAAGGCGGCCGGCTTGTAAGTCGTGGGCGACGAGAATTTCTGGCTGCATGATAAGCCCAAGCCCGCTCAACGCCGCTTGTCTGAGCGCTTCACCACTATTCGCGCTCAAAGCGATGGCGACAGGAACCGTGCTCTCCCCGTCTGGACCAGAAAGGCGCCATCGTGCCGAGGCAATGGGATTTGCAAAGCCGATGCACGCGTGGTTCTTTAGGTCGTCTGGACGAAGAGGATATCCGCGCTCCCTGAGATAGGCGGGCGAAGCACAAAGGATCGACCGGTAGGGGCCGAGAGTTCGAGAAATCATAGTTGAGTCAGCAAGCGAACCCACGCGAACGACAACATCGGCGCCGCTTTCTATTACGTCTGCGATCTTGTCACCGACAACGAGTTCAACCTGGACTTCTGGGTAGCGGGTCAGGTACGTTTTAATAATTGGTGCGAGCGCATGCGCGCCAAACGACACAGGGGTCATCACCCTAATATGTCCGCTGACGTTCGTGGAAACGAAAGCACCCAGAGCTTCGACTTCGTCCAGGTCACTCAGAATCTTGCGGCAGCGTTCGTAGGCCAGCCGTCCCAATTCCGTTAGGCTCTGGCGGCGTGTGGTGCGATTGAGAAGCCGTCCCCCCAACCAAGCCTCAACGGATCGCACGTGCTGACCAACCATTGTTGGCGAAATACGGAACTCTTGAGCAGCCGCGGTGAAGTTGCCCAGTTCGGTGACGCGCGTAAAAACAGTAATGCTCTGCAACCGGTCCAATTGCAAACTCCTACTTCGATAAATTCAAAACCCGGAGCAGTTTATCGGTGGTCTCCGTCGTTTTACAAGAGGTTGTTCCACCAGAATGGCTGGCGGAAAAATACGGGAGACCCCTAATGCTGAATAACATCGATGCGAGGGAAAAAGGGATGGCTCTTTTAAAGGCGCTTCATGGTGATGGCGCGGCTCAGGCTCTGGTCAAAGACATGGAAGGGCTTTGTCCCGAATTCGTCGATATGTCGATCGAATGGGCACTCGGGGGCATCACGGTCAGACCGGGGCTCGATCTGGTTACGCGCGAACTAGTCGTCGTTGCCTCGTGCGTTACACTGGGCCATCCGGTGACGCAACTGCGCGCTCATACCCATGCGGCATTTGCAGCAGGAGCTACTCGCCAGCAAATCATCGAGACCATTTTGCAGCTAACGTTTTACGCTGGAGGGGCGGCCGTACGGAATGGGCTCGTCGCGATCCGCGACATTCTTGGTTCTCCGTCCCCTGTTGTCCATAGCGCTGTGGAGCATGAAGGTAGCGGCGCGACCAATGACGAAGATCGCCGTAAGGACTAGGCGGCTGCGCAAGGGCTCTGTTGATGGCATGGATGCCCCCTCCCGCCGGCATCGCAATGTGCCAATGTGATGGGCGTTGAAGACATCACAGAAAGAGAGAGCATCCATGTCGGAAGTTACCATCATTGGAATTGACTTGGCAAAGCGCGCCTTCCAATTCCACGGCGCAGGCTCAAATGGGTCAGTCTTGTTTCGTAAGAAACTTTCCCGGGGTCAGGTTTTGGCTTTCGTTGCCGGGCAGCCCAGGTGCGTTGTAGCGATGGAGGCCTGCGCGACTGCCCATGGCTGGGGTCGCGAGTTCGAGAAGCTGGGGCATGAAGTGCGGCTGATCCCACCTGCGTATGTGAAGCCGTTCCTCAAGCGCCAAAAAAACGATGTGGCCGATGCGGAGGCTATCGTTGAGGCGGCGTTGCGGCCGACAATGCGCTTTGTGGCAGTGAAGACGGAAACACAGCAGGCCCGCGCTATGCTGTTTCGCACCCGGCAGATGTTTGTTGGGCAGCGCACCCAGATGATCAACGCCTTGCGTGGACACCTTGCAGAGCATGGTCTGGTTGCGGCCCGAGGTCCTGCCCATCTCAAGCGGCTCGCGGACGCGATCGCAGATTATGACTCCGTACTGCCTAAAGAGGTTCGGGAGCTCGGTCAGATGTATCTGGAGCAGATCGATGGTCTGACCGCTCGAGTTGCGGACCTTGATGAAAAGATGAAGCGCGCTGCCAAAGAAGCCGATTTGGCGCGGCGTGCGCAAACCATGCCGGGCGTAGGCCCTGTAACGGCACTTGCGATCGAGACATTTGCACCCGACCTGGCCACCTTCCGGTGTGGGCGCGATTTTGCCGCCTGGCTCGGGCTCGTGCCAAAACAGCACTCAACGGGCGGCAAGGTCCGGCTCGGGAAGACTTCGAAAATGGGGCAGCGCGACATCCGTTCCCTTCTCGTCTCCGGTGCGATGGCCGTGCTGCAGGCGGTCGAGCGTTTTGACACGCCGAATAATGGCTGGCTGAAGCGCTTGCTTGCCCGCAAGCCACGCATGGTCGCTGCGATTGCGCTGGCAAACAAAATGGCGCGTGGCCTCTGGGCCATGATGACGAAAGAAGAGGATTACCGGAACCCGGTGGCGGCGATGGCATAGCGTATCGCGCTTGCCATCGCGTCCCGGTACGTTGGGGGTGTGAGGATGCTGCGCGACAATCAGGATGAGAATGCGCGTCAATCAAGATGAGAATCTGTCAGCCCTGTTGGAACGTAGGGAGGGCGTAGCCCGACCGGAGTTCCAG
>NZ_LMCW01000024.1 GCF_001424945.1 Rhizobium sp. Root1203 | reverse complement strand
TCTCAGACCTGGAATTAATCCCAGCACTAATGCTGGTTCTAATGCCAGAACATCGCTCAACTGGCTCGTTCAGCAAAATCCGTTCGCCGGACGCTCACAGTTGAGGGATGTGTAGTTCCTGATCAACACAATGCCGGCATGGTTTTTCATCTTTCCGACGACAGGTGACGAGATCGTTCATTAGCTGTCCATGGATCGATGATATCGATTCCAAAACCTTCAAAATCTTTGGTGTTGCGCGTCGCGCGAGTGAGATCGCGAGCTATCGCGATGGCGGCGATCAAACTGAACCACCTCATTCTTTCCGGTGACGATCGAGAGATAATTTCCGCCAGCCATGTATGTTGCGAGCTCGACACGAACATGTGCCCCTCAACACTAAATTAACACTGCCACTCGCGGACCTGGAATAACAAATAATGCGTTAGTGGAAGGCCAGTGGATCACCTGATGGGGAATATTCTATCGTTCGCTCGCGATTAGCCTGACGAGCGTAAGGGAGCAACAACATGCCCGAAAACTCAGCAATGAAATATCGGTTCGAGAAGCAAATGCGAATGATCCCAATGGTTGCCAGTGCAGCGGTTGTATTGGGTTTGATAGCTTGTACCACCTTAACACCGGAGATCCAGCCGCTTCCAGGTAGCCTGACATACGGCGGCACGGTAGTTCATTCTCCGTACAAGCCAGGAACCGTCATCAAAAACACATTCCTCGGGAAGTTCGGCTATCGCATTAATGAGCGTTATGTCGTCCAGCCTGACGGGACGCTAAAGCTCACCTATCAGAACGCCGGGCAGGACTATTATATCGAATGAAGTGGCTGGCTGGCTTTTCCTTCTGACGTGGAGGGGAGGCCACATCCAGAGAAACATAGCTGTGAGAAAACCCATCTCTTGTAGATGCGATAGAAGACACGCTGGTAGGTGCAGACCTGATTGCACTTGTTTCCGGATAAGTGCAAGACGCCATCGATCGGAATGACAGTGCCGTCCAACTTCCTCTCAATTGAGTTCTTGAGCGAGTCCGATGAGAATCCCTTCAGGCCCGCGGATATAGCAGAGCAGATACGCGTCTTTATACTGGACTACTTCGCCTACGAGCTCCGCGCCGCGCTTGCGGAGTCTTTCAAGCGTCTCGTCGATCTCGTCCACGGCGAACATGACGCGGAGGTAGCCTAGGGCGTTGACCGGGGCGTTCCGATGATCTGCGACGACAAGCGGCGTGAGGAAACGCGAGAGCTCGATCCGGCTGTGGCCGTCCGGTGTGCGCATCATGGCAATCTCGACGCGCTGATCGCCCAGTCCAGTGACACGTCCGGCCCAATCTCCTTCGATCGTGGCCCGCCCTTCGAGCTCAAGGCCGAGTTCGCGAAAGAAATCAATCGCCACTCCGAGGTCTTCGACGACAATTCCTACGTTGTCCATCCGTTTGAGCGCCATGTTTCCAATCTCCAATGGGTCGGTCAATCTACAAGGCATTTGCCTCGTTTAACATAGGACGCTTGAGTTGCCTCAACACCGACAGCGACCGTGCGTATTATTGCTCCGTCCCGCGATACGCGAGTCGCCTGTGAATCTCTCCAAATCGCCGCAGGTTTGCTGCAGCGGCTGATCTCGTGTAAATCATGCAAGGGGCCAGCCCTGCAGAACCGCTGCCATCCCTGCCAAGCCGTGGGGTGCACCGACTGCAAAAGCGATGCACGATTCTATACACTCCCATGCTTGAAGTTAGTAGGTCGAGAAATCGGAGGGTGGCGCTTGCTTGACAATTCCACGACAGGACCGATGTCGCTTAGATTTGGGCCCGGCATTCCGGTCTGCACGGTCCTTCTTTCTGGTCGCCTTCTTCCGCCGGGTTGCACTACCCGTTCTGCCGGCGCCAAGGCTTTCATCACATAGCGAAACGAACGCGGCGAGCTGGACCTGCGTCAGGCGGCAAGACTTCCATAGTCCATGGCATTGAGATCGGCGATCAGGCCAGGTCCCACCGGGTTCCATCCGAGAACGCGGCGGGTCTTTGTGCTTGACGCGGGAAAGTCTAGACCTGCAAACATTGCCATCCAGCCGAAATGCCCGGCAGCCTCTTCGGGAGCGATCGACACGATCGGCAGGTTCAGTCCCCGACCGAGGGCGTTCGCAATCTGACGGCTCTCGACACCTTCCTCGCCGACCGCGTTGTAGCGCGCGCCGGGCTCGCCATGTTCTACCGCCAGTCTGTAGAGTACCGCCACGTCGCTCAGATGCCCGGCCGGAAAGCGGTTGCGGCCCGCGCCGACATAGGCAGAGGCCCCTTTTGCCCTGGCAATCTCCACAAGCGGTGAGATTAGACCTTGCTTGACCGTGTTGTGGACCTGCGGAAGCCTTACGACGGAAACGTTCACACCGGTGTCAAGGAGCGCGTTTCCGGCCAGTTCCGACGCGACGCGCGGATTGGGGTGTTCGAAGTTGGTCACGTCCTCCTGTGCCAGCTCCCCGAGCTCGGCGTTGCCGAGGCCAGTTCCCGATGTGATGACGAACGGACGGCTCGACCCCTTAAGCGCCTCCCCCAACGCCCCGATCACGCGCCTATCCTTCTGGCAGTTTTCGACGAAGCGGGAGAAGTCATGGTCGAAAGCAGTATGGATGACGGCGTCCGCCTTCTCGGCACCGAGACGCACGCTGTGTGGCTCTTCCAGTGTTCCGCGGTGGACTTCGACACCGGCCTCTTCGAGCGAGCGCACGCCCGCCTCGGATCGGGTCATGCCGATGACATGATGGCCCGCCTTGACGAGTTCGGTGACGATGGCTGATCCGATGAAGCCAGTTGCGCCGGTCAGAAAAATACGCATTGGTACCTCCGTGTTGAAGAGGACCGATTATCGCGCCATGATTTATGGTGTTAAAGTAGTGATCTTATCCTATTATAAATGCCAACAGGATATCTATGACAGAGACCAAAGCGCTAGGCTCATTCCTCAGAGATCGGCGATCGAGACTTGATCCGGCTACTTTCGGATTTTCCGGCCGCAGACGGACACCTGGTCTGCGACGCGAAGAGGTCGCGCAACGCGCCAACATTTGCCCGACCTGGTACACTTGGCTGGAACAGGGCCGCGGTGGAGCCCCTTCGCCCGATGTCCTAAACCGTATCGCGAACGGCCTGATGCTGACGGAACCGGAGCGCGAACATCTCTTCATGCTGGGACTTGGCCGACCGCCCGAAGTCCGGTTTCGCGCAGCCGAGGGCATCAGCCCGCGTCTTCAACGCCTTATCGACACACTCGAAGCAAGCCCCGCTCTCGTACGGACAGCCGCGTGGGATATAGTCGCTTGGAACCGTGCCGCAACCGTGGTCTTGACGGATTATGACCGTCTCGCGCCCGTTGATCGCAACATCCTGCGGCTGCTATTCTGCAATCCGGCGATCCGGCAGCACCAGCATGACTGGGATGCCATGGCGCGTTTTGTCGTCGGTGCGTTTCGAGCTGACGCGGTACGGGCGGGAGCAACGACGGAAATCGCCGAACTCGTGGACGAGCTCAGCAAGGCCAGCCCGGAATTCGAGGCATTGTGGCGCGAGAACGAAGTGTCCTCCCTCGGCGAGGGGACCAAACGGCTCAAGCACCCGGTCCTCGGTGATATTGAGCTGGAATATTCCGGTTTTGCGGTCGATGGCAGGCCGGACCTTAGTCTGGTCGTCTACAACCCCGTCCATCCCACGGTAGCGCACCGCATCCGCACGCTGGCCCAGTGAAAAGCAGAAAATAAAGCCTAGTCGGGGAGCAATGCAAAGGTGGTAGCGCGCGCCGAGAGGCGCGCCACTCTCTAAAAACACAAGGCTTTTCGCGCGTAAATTGTCCGCGGTTCACAATCGTAGCCATTGCGGCCTTTTTGGGGGCAAGGTCGAGCGAGTGACGGTTCCCGATTTTCCTTGATCCTTTAGTGTTTGAACACCATCGCAAATGAGAGCATCATTCTCCACCAGCGCGGGTGATAGCGATGAAAACTCTCAATATTTCCTGAGAGCTTAGCGACTGATGTCTCGACGTCTCAGACTTATATTCGACTGCATCCGTTTATTTTGGAATCGTCACGGTAGAGTTTGCGTGGGGAAGCATGGAGCGCCGTCTTGCAGCCATTCTGATCGCTGACGTCGCTGGCTATAGCCGCCTGAGCCAGATCGACGAAGAGGCAACGCGTCGCGCATTCCAGGCTGATATGGATGAGATCTTTCGGCCAAAGATCGCCGATCATCACGGCCGGTTGGTCAAGACCATGGGTGACGGCGTTCTCGTCGAATTTCACAGCGTGGTGAACGCTCTTCAGTGCGCAACTGAAATACAGCGCGAGAAGGCATTGCGCCAACCATCTGTTCCCCCTGACCGTCGACTTGAGTTCCGCATCGGCGTCAATCTTGGCGATGTCATCGTCGAAGGCGACGACATTCAAGGCGATGGCGTCAATATCGCCCATCGCATACAGACGCTGGCGGAGCCGGGCGGGATTGCAATTTCGGGGACCACCTACGATCAGGTTAAATCGAAGCTGAACGTGGACTATGTCTCGCTCGGCAAACAAAAGGTACGAAGCATCGCCGAACCCATACGTGTCTATCGGGTCGTCATCGATCCGAACGCCGTCCGATCGCGCTTTCGTCGGTTCAAGATTTCGTTGCGCAGGCTCGTGGCCCTTGCTGCCATCCTGTTGATTGTTGTCGGTTCCGCCGTCGCCTATCGGTGGCGCGCCTGGGACTTTGTCCAGACACAAAAAGCTGTCGAACGCTTCGCCTATCCACTTCCCGAAAAGCCGTCTGTGGCGGTCTTGCCGTTCATCAACGTCAGCGGAGATTCGGAACAGGATCATCTGGCAGAAGGGTTGACCGACGACCTGATCACGGAATTATCCAAAGTGTCGGGCCTCTTTGTCATTGCCAGACACTCGGTCTTTGCCATGAAGAACGGTGCGGCTAAAATACAGGATGTGGCGGCCGAATTGGGCGTGCACTATGTGCTCGAAGGCACTCTGCAGCGAGCCGGGCCAAGGTTACGCATCAATGTCAAGCTCATCGATGCGTTGACGGGGCTTTCCATGTGGGCCGAGCGCTATGACCGCCAGTTTGCGGATCTCTTCGCAGTCCAGGACGACGTGACTGGCAAAATCATCTCCGCGCTTGAGGTGGAACTCAGCGACGGAGAGCGTAGTCAAATCGAGCGGATACCCAGCGACAACCTTGAAGCCTATGACTATTACATGAGAGCGGAGCAGGAGGGGCTAATCTACGGCGACGTGGATACTTATCGTCGGACGCTGTCGTATTATCAGAAGGCAATCGACCTCGATCCCAACTTTGCCGATGCACATGCGGGCATCGCGCGTGTGGCAGTCGACGTTTGGCGCAACGACTACAACTTCCTCTGGTCGGCGGCGGTTGCCCGCAAGATCGCTTATGACGCCGCGGGGCAAGCGCTCAGGCTGGATCGGGACAATGCGCGGGCCCACACTGTCCTTGCTCTTCTCCAACTTGTCGATGGCAGGGATGCAGAAGCGCGCGACTCGGCGGAGCGCGCTGTGGAGGTGCAACCGAACAGTGCGGAGGCCGCTGGCAATCTGGCATTGATTCTTGCCCAAACGGGAGAGCATGAGGATGCGATCGCCGAGATGGAACGAGCGTTGCGGTTAGATCCGTCGCCGTCGCCGAACTTTCGGCTGCTGGCAGGCATTGTGTTCTACACGGCGCGGGACATCGAGCGGGCCATCCCTCTGATGCAGACGGCAAGTGACGCGCTTCCGAACGCGGAGGCAGGACAGGAATATCTCACGGCCGCATATAGTTTCCAGGGCGATAGCATCCGCGCAAGTCAAGCGAAGGCAAGGCTGTTGGCGCAATTCCCGGAAAGCAACCTGAAATACTATGGCTATCTCTACGACTATTGGCGCGAAGATGACCTCGAACGCCACCTTACTGGGCTGAGATCGGCAGGCGTTCCCGAGTGGCCTTTCGGTTTCGTTGGCGAACAGGCGGACCAGATTGCCGGTGGGGCACTGCGCGAGCTCATCAACGACAGGAGCTGGGTTGGAAAGCACAAGAACGGGACGGCCTTCGTCCAGTTCTTTGACAAGGCGGGTAACACGGCTTACCGGAGCGCCAACACGAACATCACCGGAACCGTCGAGGTGCAGGGTGACAGTCTCTGCGAGAGGTTCAGCGGGTATTTCCTGGATCGCATGGTCTGCGGGCGCGTGTACAAAAACAGGGACGCAGACCACACCGATTCCCAGTATGTTCACGTCACTCCGCAGGCGCTGAAATTCTTCTCACCCGCCCCGTGACCCGTTATTCGGCCGGAACATGTTGCCAATCCTTCTGCATTTTATCCGAGATCAGCGTACTCTGGACCTCCGACCAGTGTTTCTGGGAATCGACGACCTTGGTCGGCTTCTTCTCAAAACCATCTGCAGCGCCCGGGTCGTAGCTGAGATAGAGCTTCCCATCGATGATCCGCCAGGCTTGCGGGTCGATGTTGGTGGTGACCGTTCCGAACGAAACGCCATCGGCGCAATAGCCGCCATATTGAGGGGCATACCTACCCGGATCTGCAATAAAGAGGTCGCGGTTCTTTACGCTGGCAAAATGCCACTCGGCACCCAGCCACCGGTACGTGAAGGTTGGCGATCCCTCGATGGCCTTGCTATCGGTGAAATATGCCACAGGATCATAGCCCTTTATTGCGACGTCCCCGAAATAACCGGTATTCACGGCTTCTTCGGCCGATACTTGCGGAGCGACCCCGAAAGCGACAACGGCGATGATACAGGCACCAAGCCCGACCCTCGATTTGTAAAACATAGTCTCCTACCTTTCCTGCGTAGCAGCGGGCAGCCTTACTTTCGTTTGGTGCATTCGCTGTACAGCCAGTCGCCAACGATGGCGGCTTCCTGACAAACAGCGCCCGCTTTTAGCATTACTTCTGCAGCATCCCAGTGAGAGCGCCAGCCGGCTTGCGTCAGCGGCGTGTAGCCGTTGCGTTCCTTCGCTTCGATATCCGCCTTGCTCGTCAGCAGGAAAGCGACGACGTCTGCATGTCCTTCCTCGGCTGCGGCGTGCAACGGTGACATATGGTAAAAGTTCTTGTCGTCATTCACCTGCGCACCCTTTGCGACCAGTGTCTCGGCGATTTCGAGATGACCGCCGTAGGCAGCCGCATGCAACGCGGTAAGACCTCCCTTGTTCCGAACGTTGATATCGCCACCATTCTCCAACAAAAGCAGAACGACATCCCGATGCCCGGAGAGAGCCGCGATGATCAACGCAGGTTCGCCAGCGTCGTTCAGCTCGCCGATATTGGCATGTGCGGCAAGCGCCTGCTTGGCACTCTCTATATCCCCGCTTTTGGCCGCGTCATGCAGCGCCCCCGCCCAAGTGACGGAGATTCCGAAAAAAAGCCCCAGAAAAAATGAGCTGGCAAATCGCATCGTATGCCCCGGCGCGTCACAGCGGCCAATCAGTGCAAAGCTCTATGAAGTTACCATGCATATTGGTATTCTACCAGCTTCGCCTCGAGCATCCGCAGGCAGAACCGAGCCTCGGCCCGCATCCAGGCTCGTAAAGTCAATGGTGCCCTCTCAGCCATGTGCAACAAGACGGACAAGCATGACGCTCGTGGCATTGCCCAAATCTTGCGTTCGGGGTGGTACAGTCGGGTTCATGTGAAAAGCGTGCCAACGACCATCAGAAAGAGCTTGCCCTGATGCCCGATTAGAGGAGCGGTCATTGGGAAGGCCATTGCGCTTGTACTCAAGCTTTGGTCGCCTCCGCTCTGGTCGTTGGCTTCAGCAGGATGATGAGAAGCAAGCCGGCGACTATGAGTGCCGCGCCTTCGAGATGATAGCGTTGCAACTGTTCGCCGAGGAACAGGTAGGCGAGCACGGCGATAAAGATCGTCTGAATGTAAAGCAGCGCGCCCGCCCGCGCCGCTCCCAGAGCCTCGATGCTGCGATTGAAGAGATAATACATAGCCGCGCCGCCCGGGATCGCGACATACCCGAGCGCGATAAGGCCGCTGGCATTCAGCGTCGAGCGCTCGTCGGAGACAAGCTCAAATAGGTAGAAGGGCAGCGCCGTCAGCACCGCAGTACCAAGGAGCAGCACCAGGAGCGCAAGGCGATTCACATCGAATTTCGCCCGGCGGAGCAGGACGGAATAGAGGCTGAAACAGAACGCGCCAGCGACGATCCACAACTCCCCGGGATTGAGGTCGAGACGCAAGAGCGCAGCCGGGCTGCCCTTGACGATGATGACCACGATCCCGAGAAAGGCGAGGGTCGATCCGATCACCTGCCAGCGTCCCATCGGCTCAGCCAGAATGAAACGGGCAAGAACCATGGTGATGGTCGGGATCAGGGCGATGATGATGCCGGCGGTAGTGGCATCGGCATGTTCGAGGCCGACAAAAATCAGGCCCTGGCAAATCGCAAGCCCTATACCGCCGATGGCGAGTAGCTCGAGGCCGCGAGCCCGCATAAGCGCGATCATGGCGCCGAAATGCCGGTACACCATCGGCATCAGGATCGCCCAGGCGATCAGTACGCGCCAGAAGCAAAGCGCCCAGGGCGGCATCTCCGAAGAGACCCATTTCGCGGCGATATAGACGCCGGCCGACAGCAGCCAGCAGAGAACCCCCACGGAATAGGCGGCGGCAAGTGAACGGCTCACCACCTGTTCCGTCCCGACCGTGTCGCGATGGACCGCCAAGACATGTATCGCCATGGACCAATTATGCCACAGTTTCCGTGCGCCGCACAGATGAAGGCGGCGGCACTTTCGCCTATTGTGCGAGGACGACCCCAGCGTCGGCGCGCCCACTACGATTAGAACACAGCATTTCCCGATGAATAGGCGCTGACTGCTTGGGACGGATCGTCGACGAGCCTCGGCCGCTTTGCGCCACGAGCGGTCGTCCAACAGCCGATACCTGAGGAGTTCCTTTCAAGGCCTGCCGTCCGTGAACTCAACCAGGTCCCAGAGATTTCCGTAGAGGTCTTTGAAGACAGCGACCAAACCGTAATCCGCTTCCTTCGGTTCACGTGCGAACTCCACGCCGCGATCAACAAGCAGCCGATAATCCCGCCAAAAGTCGTCGGTTCTCAGAAATAGGAAGACGCGCCCTCCCGCCTGATTGCCGATCCATTGCGCCTGATGATCGTCGGAAGCGCGGGCAAGTAGGACTGAACAGCCCTTACTTCCACTTGGACCAACAACTACCCAACGTTTTTCCTGCTCCGGCTGATAAGTGTCTTCGATCAGATCAAAGCCTAGCTTCCCGACGAAGATCAAAATCGCTTCATCGTAGTCTCGGACGACCAGTGCAACGTGAGCGAGAACCTGCGGCATGAATCACTCCTAGGTACAGCGCCATGGAACACATAACCGCCAGCGGAGCGACTGTCACCACGTCGGTGACGCGCCAGAAACGGACCTTGTGACCGTCGCAAAAGTTGGGAAACAAGTGCCGGTTTCGCGAATTCTTGCGAACCGCTTTTATTCCTGCAACGCTTATTGACTTGTTCGCAGCCAAGGAAGTCTTTTCGGCCCAGTTCCCTACACTTGATGCCCATGAGAAACCTATAGAACACCCGCTTTTAAGGTAAACGTCAGTATAGTTCACCCCGCCGCGGAAACCGTAGAATTTGTTACAAGGATTGTTTCACTGGGTTACAGGGAAATAATTTGCTCGACATCCCTGGTATTGGAGCTGTTCTTCCGCCTCGGACCTGGAAGCTCACTCGCCATCGTCGTGGAAGGCCCGATTCTAGATACTATCTTCCATTTCACACCCTTGGAAGTCCGTACTGCATCGGAAGCCGATCAGCAAGGTTCGGTCAAGTATCAGCACTTCGGGCTCAATCGAGCCGTCCCAGCTGGTCTGCAGTCCTGGGGTATGCTACTTTCACGAATGCGATGGCTTCTGGCGTTGTTGATGGCTGGGTTTGCTATGGCGAGCACGGTTGCATTGGGGCAACCGTTGTTCGATGCGGTGGCGTCTGGCGATACGCAGGCTGTTGCGCAGGCCTTGGCGAGTGGCTCCAATGTCGACAGCCGGGCCGCTGATCAGGCGACGCCACTCATAGTTGCAACACTGGCCAATCAACCTTCCATGGTCGAATTGCTGCTGAGCAAAGGGGCCGACGTGAAGGCGCGCAACTCCGGCGGCTTCACGCCGTTGCACGCAGCGGCCTATGTCGGAAGCGCGTCGATAGCACGACAGCTCCTCGCCAAAAGTGCTCCGCTCGATGATGCAAAAAACAAGGCGGGCGTCACGCCGCTTATGGTGGCAGGAGAGGAAAATCATGCCGACGTCGCCAAGTTGCTGATCGCGCAGGGAGCCGATCCGCGCCACCCTGAAATTCATGGCTACCTTCCGATCACACGCGCTCTCTGGAAAGGGAACGCGGATATCGTTCACCTCTATAAGCAACATGGCGTAACCTGCCCGCCCGTAAATATTCTCGGCGGCGATGCGTGGTATCAAAAGTGCATGAGTGACTGATCGGAGGACGGATCATGGTCAATAAGGTCTCGGACCGCAAATACGCAGATCGACTGCACCATGTGACGGGGGCCGCGTTCTTGGCCGTCGCGCTGGCCTGTGCCGTACCGGCGCGGGCGGACGGCACAGTCAACACTGGCTATTTCGGTGGAGTTGCCATCGATGGCTACGACCCTGTCGCCTACTTCCTGGATAACCGCGCTGTCAAAGGGTCAGAGAAATATTCCTACGATTGGCTGGGAGCGCCCTGGTATTTTGCCAGCGACGAGCACCGCGAATTGTTCAAGAATAATCCATTGAAATACGCGCCTCAGTATGGCGGTTATTGCGCTGCGGAGGTCGCAGGCTCCGGCTCCGTCACCGTCAATATTGACCCGGAAGCATTCGCAATCATCGACGGCAAGCTTTATCTTACATATGATAAAGTGGATACGCAGGATTTTGCGGCGCATTCCAGCGAAGCCGTGCCGAAGGCCGAAGCGAACTGGCCGAAAAAGCAGGCTGAACTAGCGAAGAATGATTTTCGGTGAGGCGCACGCTCTTTAGTCGATTACAGTGAAGTGGAAGATGGTGCCTGAGTTGACGTAGGTATAGCCTCCACTAAGTTTGTAAACGGGACCGCAATCGGGCCGCCCGAAGAGATTCTCGCTCTGTTCGCACAAGAGGTCCTGATCGACATACAGTTTCGCGGTGTACATTCGGGTCACGGAGCGAAATGCCGCGTTTCCATCTTGTCCGATCTGCAGGATCGCCGGTTGACCGCCGGGTTCGAGCTGGCCCTTCAACGTGTGGCCGAGAACGAGGGACGCTAAGGCAGCGCCGTTGACCCGGTCCCTTTCGTCAGCGGTGAATCCAAACGGCCACTCTGGCAAGCCCGCCTCCCGCAGGGCGTCAATGATGAGCGCCAGATCCTGGGCGTTACGAAAATGCGCAAAGGCGATCCGCCAATCCGACAAAGACCGTTGATTGGATTCAGAGCCGGCTACAAGCTGTAAGCCGCCAGCGAGTGCGGCGCGCGCATCCGGGAGGCGATTGGCGCGTGCATAGGCCGCAGCGAGCATTATCCAGAACTCGCTGACCGCCGGCGCGTCGTCACGTGTGCGTTCGAGGGTTTCGACGGCACCGGCGGTGTCACCTTTCAGCAGAAAGACGAGGCCGGCGATTTCCCGGTCGACGGGCGATAGACTAGGGTCGAGCCTCAACGCCGTTTCGACGGCCACGCCCGCCTCTGCGTGATTGCTTGCGAACAGCTGAACGTAGCCCAGTGCGATCTGTGCGGCCACATCGCCCGGGCCGAGCGCGACGGCGCGCTCCGCCGAGGCGATCGCTTCCTCGTAGCGGCGATCCACGACCTGCATGATGCCAAGTATGGCGTAAGGCGATGCGAGGTCCGGATCGAGCTTCAAGGCAACGCTTGCCTTCTCATACGCTCTCTTTCGTGCGGGAGCGCTCTGAATGATGCCGTTAAAGTTAGCGCGCCAGATATTGACGGTTGTGCGCGCATCAAAAGCAAAGGCCTCGGCGAAGGTGGGGTCGAGCTCTTCTGCCTTGCCATAGAACGCCAGCGCCTGTTGCAACCCGTCGCGCTCACCGGTGCGCGCTGTCTGCTCACCACGCAGAAAATAGTCGTAGGCCTCAAGATTGGCCGTCGGCGCACGCGACAGTCGTTTGGCTTCCGTCGCCGAAGGCTTTAGTCCGAGCGCGCTCACCAACTCTCGCCGCAGGTCGTCCTGAATGGCGAACACGTCAGCTACATGGCGGTCGAAGCGGTCAGCCCAGACGCTCTTGCCACTCGTCATGTCGATGAGCTGCGCATTGATGCGAAGCTGTTCCCCGGACTGCTGAACGCTGCCCTCGACCAAGTAGCGCACGCGGAGTTCGTGCGCTGCATCCGCCAGCACGACAGGCTTGCCCTTATACGCGAAGACGGAATCCCGGGCGATGACATCGACGCCGGCAAGCTTGGCAAGGTCGGTGATAAGATCTTCGGTGATGCCATCAGAGATGTAGTCATGCTTTGGATCGCCGCTCAGGTTGGCGAACGGCAGGATCGCGACCGACGTCCGGCTTGGCGCCAGGGGGGCACGCCAATCGAATGTCAACACAGCGGTTGCGAGCAGGGCAATCAACAGCGCCGCAATCCCGATCGCCGGCAAGATCACGGTGCGGGCGATCGGTCGACGGGACCTTCGGGCAACCTCACTCGCCTTGCTGGAATCCAGCAAAATGCGGTAGACGCGAACAGGATCGGGAATGTTCTTGAGCCGCTTCTCGCCAAGGCTCGTGAACCCCACATCGGCCTTGTGAAGCACGTGATCGAAGGCGGTGCCCGATATACAAATACCACCGGGCTCAGCCAAGCCTTCCAGCCGCGCGGCGACGTTGACGCCATCACCATAGATATCGCCGTCCTCGACGATAACGTCGCCCAAGTTCACACCGATGCGGAAGCGGATCTTCCGTGCTTCCGGGATAGCCGGATCGTGTCCCGCCATCCTCCGTTGGATCGCCGCGGCGCACTGCACTGCATCGACCACGCTGGCAAACTCGACCAGGGCACCGTCACCCATGAGTTTTATGATGTGGCCGCGGAACTCCGCCACGGCAGGGTCGAACAGCTCGCGGCGGCAGAACTTTAGCCGTTCCAGCGTGTCAACCTCCTCGTTTCCCATGAGGTTGCTGTAGCCGACTACGTCAGCGGCGAGGATCGCGGTAAGCCGTCGCTCCATATTTTGTGCCTTGCGCGTTCCACGCTGGCTCAGGCGTCTGCCGGGTGGCTTATTCTAGTCCTATTCCGGAAACCTGGATGTGTCCAGCCGATACGATCTGAGTGTAGCGCGCTTCGCGATACGCTTAGCGCCCACGCCCCCCTGACATCTTTGCGGATGGGTGTCCATCCTACACCGAGGCGGGGGTTTTCGCGGCCGTCCCAAAGAATCACCAGCGCTTCGCCGCGCTCAATTCCTGACATATTTGCAAGGAGACAACCAACCGTCATGGATATCGCGTCATGAACTTGCAAACACGTGGAAAAAGCAACACGCGTGCACCGACCGGGTCCGTTACAGGGCTTTGCTCTGCGTCCGCCACCATGTTTGCAGTGGGAATGGCGCTTCTCGGTTACTGGGGAGTGTATGAACAAGGGCGCTGGCATTCAATCGACTATCTTGTGATGGTTGTAGCTATCATCGGATTTGCAGCACTGGGTTCCGTGCCTTGGATTGTGACCACACCTGTAGCTGAGGAGGATGCAGACAAAGTCGTCGACGCCAGGCGAGCGATGGCACTGGGGACGGCCTTAATCTGGACGGCCGTCTGTGTTGCCGTATTTGCCTAGTTGCCCTGCACCTGATCCCATGCGACCGCCAATGGATCCATTTGAAGTGATAGCCCAGACCGACGTCTCACCCCGAGCCGCTGACGAGCCCAAATCGGTCAACGATATCGTCAAGCGACGTGCAACGATGGCCGGGCTTGCGGACTTGCCTGACCTGTTCCCGTATCGGCTCTTCCTCGTAAAGCCAAAGCGGCGTACCCGCGCTCGAGCCGATGTGAGCGCAGCGTCTGTCAGGTCAGATCACAGGGATTGTGGTCTCATTTCGATCATGCTCGCTGCTCGATCCTTCCCCTCCGCTCATAACCCCAGTCAAAAAATGACTTCTTTGCGATCGCATGAAGGATCAGCAGTCGTATCCGCTGGTGTGAGCCGAGGATCCGGCACCACCGATCTTAACTCAGCGGCGATTGTCTCTGCGGCCTTTCGAGGTAAAGGTCCGAGTAGGATGACATCGTCGCCCCGCTCCAGCTCCTTCAATGCACTGAAGACTGTTTGAATGATTGTCGTCCTACACTTTCGGTTCAAAAGATCGGGGTGGCTCTAGGTGGGCACTCGGGTCGGCGCTCCGAGCCTCATCAAGGGCGTCTTCTGGTGCAAACGAAGCTTCGAGACGGTATGCCAAATCCGAGACACAATCCCGTCGCGAAATGCAGGTTCAAATACCAGCGAAGTCTGGCGCTTGACCCCCCGCCAGAAACGTTGCCGCTTGCGCTGATCGACCACCTCATTGGGTCGCCGTTTAGGCGAGGACACGCGAAGACGTCCGCCACAGATGAACACCCACGATGTCCGAGTGTCGTCCAGAACTCGCGCCGCAACAGCTGCAACGTCCTGTGGACGCCGCGTCGAAGGGCGGCGCGTGACGCAGTTGGCGATGACGTTCCCATCGTCTTCGATAGCGGTATTCGCCGGGGTAGCGATATTGCCGCCGCTGTCGCGTCGGCCACCCAGATCTCACCGTCACTTGCGGCTGTGCGCACATGGAAGGCCAGGAATGTGGCGCAGTAGGCCTGCGCCTCCTGCTCGAGCGTATCGAGCATCCGCGGCAACCAGGCAATCCGGCCCGCCGCATCAATATCGCCTCGCGTATTATCGAAGGACGTTCGGCCGGCCCGTGCAGCCAGTCTGATCGGTGAACCATCGTGAAAACAAGGCGTTGATGGGTCGAGGGTTCGCTGCCATATTGCCGGCGAAGAAATCCAAATCGCAAGCTCCCGAGAAACGCATGACCGATCTCACATCCTCCCCGGCACTTTCAACCTCAGTCAAAGCGCATGTCCCGCGTCCCATCGCAAAGGTCAGTCTGAAGTGGACGATGATCGAGGAGGATCGGCTGTCGATCCTGGAGAAATTTCAGATCGTGCGGGATCTCGGCTTCGATGGCGTCGAGCTCGACTCTCCAAATGAACTTCCCGTCGACGAGATCTTGAATGCTCGCGAAAAGACAGGCCTCGCCATCCCGGGCGTGGTGAATTCAGTGCACTGGAAAAGCCCGTTGACGGATAGCGATCCTGCAACCCGCCAGGCATGTGTTGCATCCATGATAACTGCGCTTCACGATGCCAAGCTCTATGGCGCCGATACGGTATTGCTCGTCCCGGGTGTGGTCCGAGACGGCACGAGTTACAAGGCGGCCTATGACCGGTCACTCGAAGAGATTGCGAAGATGCTCCCCCATGCGGAGGAGACGGGTGTTTCAATCGCGTTGGAAAACGTCTGGAACGATTTCCTTATAAGCCCGCTGGAGGCGGCCCGTTTCGTCGACGCGTGTGACCATCCCCTGGTCGGATGGTATTTCGACGTCGGCAACGTGCTGCGTTACGGAAGGCCGACAGACTGGATCGAGGCGCTCGGTGAGCGCATCCTCAAGATCGACGTCAAGGAATTCAGCCTGGGCAAGATGAATTCACAAGGACCATGGAAAGGGTTCGATGTGGAGTTGGGCGATGGCGACTGCGATTGGCCGGCGGTCAATCAGGCCCTGTCGGAGATCGGCTATTCGGGCTGGGCCTCGGTCGAGGTGCCTGGCGGTGACCGAAAGAGACTGGCGGCCATCAAGGAACGCGTCGATCGTATCGTCGCGGCGTGACGATACGATACGATCGCCATACGGTGTCAGCTGGCGAGTTCGGCAAACAGCCGGCGCGCGTTCGCAAGGCCGGTTTCGCAGCCCAACAAGGTCGGTTCATTGCCCTCGTATTCGAGCGATACGAACCCGTCATAGCCGGATTCGACCACGCTCTTGAGTATCTCCGTGACCGGCATGTCGCCAAAGCCGAACACCGAGCCCCGAATATGCTGGCCGCCGAGCGTCTCAAGCCACCCCGGACCCGGCTTGGTCCGGCGGATGTAGAAATCCTTCAAATGGACAAAGCTCGCATGTTTGATCGCTGCTCTCGTTCCCATCAGTGGGTCTTCGTCCACGCATAGAAAATTGCCGACATCGAGCGT
Organism: Rhizobium sp. Root1203; assembly: GCF_001424945.1. Taxonomy (GTDB): domain Bacteria; phylum Pseudomonadota; class Alphaproteobacteria; order Rhizobiales; family Rhizobiaceae; genus Rhizobium. The sequence continues at coordinate 36,325 of NZ_LMCW01000024.1, read as the reverse complement.
CATCTTAAAGCTTGGAAGGTCAACGGCATGAATCAGGCGCTTGATGCGTTCGCTGGAATTCATGAAGAACCCGTGATCCTCCACGCTCGCCGTAACACCCAAGCGTTCGGCCTGCACCGCGATCTCGTGGCACGCCTCGGCGATGATGGGGAAAGCCTTCTCGAACTCCGATGTCTCAGTCGCCCGCAAGGACCAGGGCACGACATCGTGGCGAAGAAAGCGCACATCGAGGCGGTCGCAGAGTTCGACGTAGCGCTTGACCCGCTCGATTTGCGGGCGGCGGGCATCGGAATCGATGAAGTTGGCGGCGATACAAATGCCCGACAGGGGAATGCCGGTCTGGCGGGACGCTGCGCGCAGACGCGCGAGGCCTTCCTGATCAGCGCCAAGCTCGTAATTCATATCCTCTCCGGGCGGCGCGATCGATAGCGTCGCAAGCTCGAGATGCTCGCCGCCATGGTCCCTGATCCAGGTGAACAGATCCTCGATCTGCATGGCGCCATCAAGCATCAGAGGGCGAAAACTGTAGGAACTCAGGCCGATTTTCATGGGGACTCCTCAATGTCTGTGAGGCCAGCATCGAGAACATGGTTGAGACTGTCAACATCGTGATTGACAATCGCTTCGATACATCTTTCTTTGTTATCAAAGAGATGAAGCGTTTGGAGACCAGCCGCAATGTCCGAGAAGTCTGCCGATGTCGTCATCATAGGAAGCGGCCCGACAGGGGCAGCCTATGCAAGGGTCATACGCGACGAATGGCCGGAGGCGCGGATTCTGATGGTGGAAGCCGGCCCCCAGATCAAGTCTGAGACCGGCGCTCATCTCGACAACATCCTCGATGATCAGGCCCGCGCAGAAGCCGAAATCAAAGCGCAAGGCCCGACGCCATCGCCCTACGCGCCGATCACGCGGGCTGAATGGGATGAGCGGCGGGCCGGTCGGTTCGATGCTTCGCTTTTGCGCCGGCAGGGCTTGTACATGGCCAACGACGGCGACACGAAAGACGACACCCTGTTTGCGGGTTTTTCGGCTGCCAACGTCGGCGGCATGGGAACGAAGTGGACGACAGGGTGCCCCAGGCCATCGGCAGCCGAGCTGGTTCCCTTTATCCATCCTGAACTGATGTCGGAAGCGCTCGGGCGCGCGGAAACCCTGCTGAAGGTCAACGCGGATCTGCATCCGGGCGACGCTATTGCCGACAATGTTCGCGAGCGGTTGGCCGGTCTGTTCAATTCTGGACGGCCTCATGATCGCCGTGTCCGGCCCATGCCGTTGGCGAGCACGCCTATCCCGGGCGGCTTTTTGCGGCACGGAACGGATGTGATCCTCGGACCGATGGTTGACGAGCCGAGAGACCTGTTTAGGATTGCAACAAAGACAGCGTGCCGGCGAATTCTTCACGAAGGGGGGAAGGCCAGCGGGGTCGAATTGGTCTCATTGGAGGACGATACGGTCTGGCAGGTTGAGGCAGGCACAGTGATCGTCGCCGCCGACTCGCTGCATTCCCCACAATTGCTTTACGCGTCAGGTATCCGTCCGGACGCCCTTGGTCGATATATCAACGACCACTACCAGGTGACCAAGCTCATCGAAATGGACACCGATAAGCCGATGGAATCAATGAGCTGGATTCCCCGTGCCGATGATTGGCCATTTTCGGTGACCATAGCCCCGACCAGCGCCCATACACTGCCTTTCTCCGCAACATTCAACGGCCAGCCTGTCTTTATTGGCGTGTTCTGCGCGTCCGATGTCATACCGGACAATCGTGTTCTCTTCGACGAAAGCAAGAAAGATTGGCTTGGGTTGCCATCGATCTCCATCAAGGCGCACAAGACGCCCGACGATCTCGAACGGCTTGAGCAGGGCAAGGAACTGGCTATGCGAATTGCCAAGACGATCGGACGCCCGGCGGATGGGTTTGAAACCAGCGTTCTGCCTGTCGGCAGTTCGCTGCATTATCAAGGCACGATGCGCATGGGCGCCGAAGATGATGGGTCAAGCGTCTGCGATCGGGACAGCCGGGTCTGGTGCTTCGACAATCTCTATGTCGCCGGCAATGGCATCATCCCGACGATGACCGCGACAAATCCGACGCTGTTTTCCGTGGCCCTGGCTATTCTCGGTGCGCGCCGTATCGCCGCCCTTAAACGCCACGCAGCTTGAAGAACGCCCGCGGATACAGCAGTGTCCGCCATTCGATCGAGAACAGATCCGGAGAATCCTATTGCAAGCAGAACCCCTGTCGGTCCTCGTCGTCGGTCTCGGCCAGATGGGACGCAGTCACGCGCTGGCCTATCACAAGCATGCCGGCTTCGACCTGGTCGGCTTGGTCAATCGATCCACGCCGGTTCTGCCGGAAGACCTTTCCGGCTATCCGCTGCGCCATGACTATCTGAAAGCGCTGGCGGAATTGTCGCCGCGCGTCGTTTCGATCGCAACGCACACCAACACACATGCAGACATGGCAGTCGCCGCACTCGAAAGCGGCGCGCATGTTTTCGTCGAAAAACCGCTGGCTTCCAATGTTGCAGATGCGGAGCGCGTGGTGGCGGCAGCCAGGGCCAATGGTCGGAAACTGGTCGTCGGCTACATCCTGCGACATCATCCGTCCTGGACGCGGATGATCGACGAGTCACGTCAGCTCGGCGGCCCTTACGTGTTCCGGATGAATCTCAATCAGCAGTCGAGCGGCAGCGCCTGGAATATTCATCGCTCAATCATGCAATCGACGTCCCCGATTGTCGATTGCGGCGTTCACTATGTCGACGTCATGTGCCAGATCACCGATTCAAAGCCGGTCGAGGTTCGCGGCATGGGCCTGGGGCTGGCCAGGGGGCTGCCGGCGGGCATGTATAACTATGGCCACTTCCAAGTTCTGTTCGAGGATGGAAGCGTTGGCTGGTATGAGGCGGGCTGGGGACCGATGATGTCGGAGACCGCGTTTTTCGTCAAAGACGTGATCTCGCCGCGAGGCTCCGTCTCGATCGTCATGGATGAAGGTGCGAGTTCTGCAAGTCTCGACGCGCATACGAAGACTTCGCGGCTGCGGGTTCACCACGCGGAGACCGATGAGGCGGGCAGTTTCGTTCGGAGCGACGACTGGCTGGACATGCATGACGAGCCTGATCATCAAATGCTGTGCGATCGCGAGCAGGATTTTGTGCATCGGGCCGTCACCGAAGACCTCGATCTTACACGCCACATGGACGATGCCGTGACCTCGTTGAAGATCTGCCTTGCCGCGGACGAAAGTGTTCGGTCCGGTCAGCCCGTGAAGCTATAGGTCCAATTTAAGGCTGGCTGGCCGAACCGGCAAGCCGCGTCGTTGTGCGTCTGCCGAATCCCAGGGCCGAACAGACCGGTGAGGGGATCCAAGGTGGCGGAGACGGTAGGATTTTAGCTTTCGATACGCGAGTGGCCCGGCAGAGGATTCCCCGGCCGGGCTTCGACACGGCAGTCGGGCAGATCACTTCGGCGTAACGTCGAAGCCAAACCACTTTTCCGAAAGCATCTTGATTGTGCCGTCTGCCTTTGCAGCTGCGATCGCGTCGTTGAACATCGCCTTCAGTTCGGAGTCGTCCTTGCGCAGGCCAACGGAGCTACCGCGCCCCAAAAAACCGCCCTGGAAGCGCGGGCCCGTCGTCGTCATGTCCTCGTTGCCCGGTTTCTGCGACGCGGTGGTGAGGTAGGCCATGGATGCCATGACAAGATCGACCCGGCCGGCCTTCAGGTCGAGATCGTGCTCTTCAGTCGTCTTGTATTCGCGAACCTCAACGACATCCTTGAGATACTTGTTGACGAAGGCCGCCCCGGTCGAAGCTGTCTGCACGCCGATTGTCTTGCCCTGCAGCATCGGCTTGATCCTGTCGATTTCAGCAACGGCGCCTGCTTCATCACTGGCGAGCGAGAAAACCTGGCCCTTCTGTGGCAGGTTTGCGAGTTCGCTCGACTTGGATGTTGCAAATGCCTGGCCCGTCGAGCCATATGAGTCGCTGAAGGCGATGACCTCTTCGCGCTTGGCAGTCGCCGACATGCCGGAGATGATGGCGTCGAACTTGCCGGCGTTCAGCGCCGGGATCATGCCGTCGAAGTTCTGAACGACAACCTTGCACTCCACTTTCATGTGATCGCAGAGATACTTGCTGAGCTCAATCTCGTAGCCGTCGAGCGTGCCGTCCGGCTTGGTGAAGTTGTAGGGCTTGAAGGCGCCTTCGGTGGCGATCGAAACTGCCGTCCACTTCTTGTCTTCGCTGTGCGCAGCCGTTGCGGCTGCAACCAGGACGGTGGCGGAGATCGCCGCGAATATCCGTGAAGAAATGATCATGTTTTGTCCCCTTTTTCGTTGCTTGGGTTGAACTCTACTTGCTGATGAACTGTCTGAAGCGCTCTGAGCGCGAACTGACGAAGACATCCTGCGGCTTGCCGTCTTCCTCGACGACGCCCTTGTGCAGGAAAACGACACGGCTGGAAACGTCGCGGGCAAAGCCCATTTCATGAGTGACGACCAGCATGGTGCGGCCTTCCTCGGCAAGGCTGCGCATGACACGCAGCACCTCGCCGACCAGTTCCGGATCAAGCGCTGACGTCGGCTCGTCGAAGAGCATCACCTTCGGACGCATAGCAAGCGCGCGGGCGATCGCTGCGCGCTGCTGCTGGCCGCCGGACAAATGGGAGGGATAGAAATTGCGCTTCTCGGCGATTCCGACCTTGGCAAGCAGCGCTTCGGCTTCCTCGATGCATTCCGCCTTCGACCGGCCCTGAACGTGCACCGGCGCCTCGATGACATTTTCGAGCACGGTCTTGTGGGACCAGAGATTGAAGCTCTGGAACACCATGCCGAGATGAGAGCGAATGCGGTCGACCTGCCGGCGGTCGGCCGGGCGACTGGCGTGCTTGCCATCAGGGACCATCCGAATGGTTTCGCCGCCGACGGTGACTTCGCCGGAATTCGGCGTCTCCAGCAGGTTGATGCAGCGCAGGAAAGTGGACTTTCCCGAACCCGAGGAGCCGAGGATCGACACGACGTCGCCCTCATGCGCGTCGAGCGAGATGCCTTTAAGGACTTCGACGGAGCCAAAGCTCTTGTGCAGGTTGCGGACGCTGAGCGCGACCGGGGGCAGGAAGCCGTTCGCCACGGTCATCGGGCGTCTCCTTCAAGTGCGGGGGCGGCGTCGGTCGCCGAATGGTGGGGAAGGGGGAGGCGCAGATGCGGGCTCAGCCAGTATTCGACGAGATGAACAAGCCGCGTCAGCAGGAAGTTGATCGCGAGATAGATGGCACCGGCGACGATGAAGACCTCGATGGCGCGGTAGGTTTCGGAAATAATTCTCGCCGCTACGCCTGTCACTTCCATCAGGGTGATGATCGACGCGAGCGACGTTGCCTTCACCATCGAGATCATCTCGTTGCCGTAGCCGGGCAGCGCCTGGCGGATTGCCAGCGGCAACACGATGCGGCGGAACTGCATGAACCGCGGCATGCCGCATGCGCGCGCCGCCTCGATCTGGCCGAAGGGCACGGATTGCAGCCCGCCGCGAATGATCTCGCTCGCATAGGCGGCAGTGTTCATGGTGAGCGCCAGGACTGCGCACCAGTAAGGTTCCCGCAGGAGGGGCCACAGGAAGCTGTGCCGCACCGCTGCAAACTGGCCAAGGCCGTAGTAGATAAGGAAGATCTGCACGAGCAGTGGCGTGCCGCGGAAGACGAACACATAGGCGCGCGCAAACCATTCGAGCGCAAGCACGCCGGAAAGCCGGCAAAGGGCGATGGCCAGCGCCAGGACCGCGCCGAGAGCGATCGAGCTTACCGCAAGCGTCAGCGTGAGCGGGATCGCCGAGATGAGGTTGAGGAAGGTTTCGGTGAGAAAGCCCCAGTCCATCAGACCCTCCTTACGCCGCGCGACAGCTGCTTTTCAGCACGTCGCAGAAACAGGCCGGAGCCGGTCGAGATGACGAGATAGATCCCACTGGCAATGACGTAGAAATCGAAGGGCAGGCCGGTGGACCCGGCGGCGATCTGCGTCTGGCGCAGGAGTTCGGCGACGCCGGTGATCGAGACGAGCGCCGATTCCTTCAGAACCACCTGCCAGACGTTGCCGAGCCCGGGCAGCGCGTGACGCAGCGTCAGCGGCGCGATGATGCGGCGGAAGCGAAGGGCGCGTCCCATGCCGCAGGCAACGGCCGCCTCGATTTCGCCCGGATGCACGGCCCTGAAGGCGCCACGGAAGATTTCGGTAAATTGTGCTCCGGAGGTCACTCCAACCGCGAGCGAGCCAGCGAGGAAGCCGGGAAAGCCAAAAAAGCCGCCGGCGCCGAACATATGGCCGATGGCGGTCACAAGCGCGCTTCCGCCGAAGTAGAAGAGGTAAATGACCAGAAGGTCGGGGATGCCGCGCAAAACGGTCGTATACGTGTCTGCCGCCATCCTGAGGCCGCGACCGCCCGAAATCTTTGCCCATGCGCCGAAAGAGCCGATCACGGCTCCGATCGAATAGCCGGCCAGCGCGATCAGAATCGTCATCCACGCACCGGCCAGCAGCGCCTTGCCCCAGCCGTTAGGGCCGAAGCTTACGAGTTCCAGGATGCCGGGCTGGTTCATTGCGCCTCTCTTTCGGGCAGCGGCGGCTGAACGTCGTCGGGGATGGGGTTGACGAACCGCGTCCCATCGAGGCGAGCCTCGAGGTCCGCCTTGGCTGCCTCGATAAGCGCCGGGTTGCGGATGAGGTCGATGGCGGTGCCCGCCATCACCTTTGCCGCATGTTCCATGCCCTTGTGGGCGGCGGGAAGCTTGCCTTGGGCGACCAGCTGCCACGAGTGGCCGGGCGTCCCGATCGCATACGTCGCGCCGCGCATCTGCACCGTCGGCACGACCCAGCTGACGGTGCCGACATCGGTCGAGCCGACGATCGTGCTGTCGCCGGCATAGAGCGGAAAGATTTCCTCGCAGAGCGGCTGGTCCTTCTTCGCCCTTAGTCCGAAGCGCTGATAGGAGGCGGAGATGTCCTCGGCGCTCATGGTCTGCTGGAACGCGCGGGCCGTCTTACGGTCCAGCTCGTCGAAGACCGGGGGGCCAAGCCGTTGCAGGTTTGCGAACATCAGCTCCTCGAGGGGACGGTTGCCGACGAGGTTGGCGTCGCCGCTGATCACTTCGCTGCGCACGGACGTCTCCGTCATTAACGCCGCCCCTTCCGCCACCTTCCTCACGCGGGCGACCAGTGAATGCAGTTCGGGCAGGTTTCGCGCGCGGATGAGATAGCGGACGGCTGCACGCGCCTGAACGACGTTGGGTGCATGGCCGCCGGTGTCGGTGACGGCATAGTGGATGCGGGCGGTCGAGGGCATGTGCTCGCGCATATAGTTCACGCCGACATTCATCAACTCGACGGCGTCAAGCGCGCTACGGCCGAGATGCGGTGTCGCGGACGCATGCGAGGCACGGCCGGTAAAATGGAAGTTGAGCTCGTTGCATGCGAGCGAAACCGGATTGTTGATGCCGGCAAACGCTGCCGGATGCCAGCAGATGGCGATGTCGACATCGTCAAAGACGCCCGATCGTACCATGAAACCCTTCGACGAACCGCCTTCTTCCGCGGGGCAGCCGTAGTAGCGGATACGGCCTTTCAGGCCGTTTTCGGCGAGAAAATCCTTGACGGCGGCAGCGGCCAGCATCGAGCCGGCGCCGAGCATGTTGTGCCCGCAACCGTGACCGTTGCCGTTCGGCGCGGCCTCGCGCTTCTCGGGGAGTCCGGCTACCTGGCTCATGCCGGGCAACGCGTCGAACTCGCCAAGGATGGCGATCACCGGACCACCTTCGCCTGCTTCGCCCATGACTGCCGTCGGAAGGCCGGCAAAGCTGCGCTCGACGCGAAAGCCTTCGGCTTCGAGCCGGCGTGCATGCTCTTCCGCCGAGCGGTATTCGCAGTAGTTCGTTTCCGGCATGTCCCATATACGGTCGCTCAGCGCGAAGAAGGCCTCGCGCTTGCCTTCGACGATGTCCCAAACGGAATTCGAGTTTTTCATGGCTTTCAAAGCAATCCGGTTTCACATAGTATCCAAAATTGGTGCCAATTTAGGATACAAAAATTTATTGCGCAATCCGTGTGCATGAATAATTTTTGGCCTTCTTAAGCACCTCGCGCACATACAGAAATTCGATCTGGCATGATAAGAGTGGTGGAAAATTGGGGGTGTGAATGGCGGACGCCGTAATCGATTCGAAGTCGGAAGTATCTGACGCACGGGACGTAACAGATCTTGTGCTGCAGGATATTCTCGCAGGGGTTCTATTGCCGGGAACCTGGCTGAAGCAGATCGACCTCGAGCGGCGCTATAAGTGCACGCGCCCGGAAGTGCGCCGGGCGTTGGATCGCCTCGCGCAGAAACGGCTGGTCGAGCATGTTCCCAACCGTGGCTACCACGTCTATGAACCAGACGGACGGCGGGCGCGGGAGGTGAGCGAAATCCGCATTGTTCTCGAGACCGCCGTCGCGGAGGCAATCGTCGAGAAGGCGTCGTCGGCCGAGATCGCGAGACTGCGGCAACTGGCGGAGCATTTCGATCGTATGGTGCTGAACGGCACGACGCTGGAACTCTATGAAGCCAACCTGGCGTTCCATCGCCATCTGCTGACCCTCGGCGGCAATCTTGAACTGGTGGAACTCATCACGGAGATCCGTCAGCGGACATCGTCCGCTCCGGTCTCCCAGTGGCGGACGCGTGCGCGTGTGGAGCAGTCCGGCCGCGAACATCACATGATGGTCGATGCAATCGCAGCCAGTGATACCGACCGGCTTAAGGTTCTGGTGCGTCAGCACATCCTGCAACGCTGATCCTTAGAGCGCGAAACACTGGCGGACGCTGGCGTCTTCATGTTGGGTTGCGCGCAAGGGCGCGAGACCAACCACGCGACATCTCACGCCGGCGCCCTATGTCCCTCCCTCAGACCGATCGTCCCAGTGGGTCATGTCATAGTGGTAGAAAGAGTTGAGAGCATGTGCCTCACGTTTGCCGTCGGCGATGTCCATGGATGCTACACTCAGCTGGAAGCTATGCTTCGCCGGATTGAGGGCTACGGCGCTGGGACCGTTGTTTTCCTTGGCGATTACGTCGATAGAGGTCCCAACAGCTGCGGAGTTGTCCGGAGGCTGATTGAGGGTCCAAATTCGGCGGACTGGAAGTGGATCACCCTCATGGGCAACCACGAAGACATGATGGTCGGCGCTCAAGATGGCCGCTATGACGAAGGCTGGTGGCTTGACAATGGCGGTCTGGAGACGCTGACATCATACGGGAATGACATCCCCGCAGTCCATCTCGGATGGGCCGCTTCCTTGCCAATGATACATCAGGACGAACATCGCATCTTCGTGCACGCTGGCGTCAGGGATGGCATCTACTTTGAGGACCAGACTGCCAACGATTTAATGTGGACGCGCTTCCCCGCCGGCTACTCGGGGGAATACTGGGGCAAGCATCTCGTGCACGGCCATACACCCTCGCCTAAGAACCCGCAGACGACTGGAAACCGAACCAACCTCGATAGTGCATGTGTTTTCGGAGGCCGGTTATCCTGCGCGGTTTTCGATGACCGCATCCCCGGAGGCCCAATCGAATTCATCGAGGTCTGTTCCTGAGCAGAAGCAGGATCGACTCTCGTTGGCCAGTGGCGCGTGCAAAACGCGACTAATGGCCTTTGCCCGGACGCTTCAGAACGCTGACAATTTCCTTGTTCAAGAGAATCAGGAAATGATCGTCATCGAGACGGTTCGCGATTTCCCCGTCCTCCGTCATGTAGTCCGTTCTTGGCAGGCCCAGTCCGCGGGCCACTTTGATCTGTTCGACAATAACATACGATCTCCCTGCTTCACCCTCGCAGCGAAACCGGCGTTTGTCTTTGTATCGCGCCATCTTCAATTCTCCCCGTGTCGCCCCATCAAAAAGGCATGCGCGAGAGAATTCAAGCTAAAAATTAGAGAATACTAAAGGACGGCTCGCTTTCGGCGGGCCGGTCGTCCGGATAACGAACGCAGATCACATCCCAAATATTCTACACGCGCTGCGGGATCACGTTTTCTGCAAAGTGTGTCGAAAGCAGAAGTGGATGTGGCATTTACTCCTGTCGCGGGGAGCATAGGTCGAAGTCGCTCGCCTTTGACGGGCTAGAAAGTCGTTTCCCGAACTATCCACCAAACAGGGAGAAATGCGAGCGCAATAGCTGCAAGCCAGACCGAGGTAAACATTATCAGATAATGCCGTCGCTCTTTGACTTCATTCCACTCGCAATACATCGCCAACTTCCCACACTTCAGCTCGACTACTGAAGCATCGCTCCAACTAAGAGCCGAGTGCGGAACTACAACACTCACTGGCTCGCTTGGAGCGAACCTTTTTATTTCCAGGCAGCGCTGAGTTCGCGTGCGGCGTTCTGAGCATCTGCTCACGACTGGGAGCAGATGTCATGCCACGGTTATTTGCCACCCCTATAAGTCCAAGCGAACACCAATCAACTGCAACGGGGAAGCAAGCTTGAGCAATTCACTTTGGCATCGGCATGAAAGGGGCCCATGCGGCGTTCTGAGGTGGCGGGCGACGTCCGCCTGTCCGTTCGTGCAGACCGATGCTGCGATCACTCCGCTCGCCCAGTTTTTAAGACGAGGTAACCCATGACGAAGATCGTTGGCCATCGCGGCGCACGCAACCAATGGCCCGAAAACTCGATGGAGGGGTTCCGGAAGACATTGGAGCTGGCAGTCGATGCCATCGAATTCGACGTGCACCTTACCGATGCGGGTGAAGTCGTCGTCATTCACGACGCCATGCTCGATCGCACGGTCGAGGGAACGGGCAAGGTGAGGGCGCTATCGCCCGATAAGCGTCGGACGGCCTGCCTCAAAGGATCGCATGAACCTATCCCGACGCTCGACGAGGCGCTTTCGCTGTTTGCCTCCTCACGGCCTTTGGGACTTCACGTCGAGCTCAAGGCCGACGTCGATGGCATACCTTACGAAGGGCTTGAAGCATTGGTTGCTAGTACGCTCCGGCGCCACGGTATTGCCAAGCGCAGCTTGCTCACGAGCTTCAATCTTGAGGTTCTTGCTCGATGCCGGCGTGTCGCCCCGGATATCGGTCGTCTGTGTTCGATCAACGCGAGGTCTGCAGAGCCGCTTGGTGTGGCTGCAACAGTCGCGCGGGCTGCAGAACTTGCTGACCTCGTCGCCGTGGAGAAGACGCTGCTTGCCGCTTCGTCTTCCGACATTGAGGCACTCGTGTCGCGCGAACGTCTTTGCTGCTGGGTATTGAACGAGCGAGAGGAACTCGAACAATGGCTTGGGGCGGGCGTCGGCTGGATTACCAGTGACGACCCCTCGCTTGCCTTGGCCGTCCGCACCAGATCGCGCGACGCGGCTGCATAGTGCGATTGTCCAAAAATCGGTTTGGTTGTCGCTCAGCTCCGGCGAGAAATAGGTGCCCGAGCGGATTGCAGCCACGAAATCCTCAACAGAACTGTGCGTTTTATGACCAATGTAGACCTTCTGATTTTTGACTGCGACGGCGTGCTTATCGACAGCGAGCCGATCGCTGCTCGCACGCTCGCTCATGCCATATCAAATGCAGGCATCAAGATGACACCGAGAGAGGTTCTCGTTGAATTTACCGGCAAGGCAGAGGTTGAGGTGCGAAGCATACTCGTCGAACGTGGCCTGTCCGACGTCGACTCCGTCTTTGCTGGATGGCATGTCGAGATATTCGCGGCGTTCCGGCGTGAGCTCCGGGAGATGGACGGCATAAGCGAAGTCCTGCGTGGGCTCGATATCGCAAAGTGCGTTGCGTCGAACAGCTCCGTTAACCGTCTCAGGATGAGCCTTGGGCTTCTCGACATTTGGGCAAACTTCGCGCCTAACGTTTTCAGTGCCGAAATGGTGGCGGCGCCTAAGCCCGCCCCGGACCTCATCGAACTCTGTCTGTCCAGGATGGGTATGAGCAGCGCGCGCAGCGTCGTAATCGATGATAGTCCGGCCGGCATCCGGGCGGCACGCGCTGCCGGCGTCAAGGCAATCGGCTTCGTGGCACACGATGATCCGCGCCAAGGCAGGCTCGAAGCGCTGCTCGCGGCCGGTGCGCAAGAGGTCGCTATCGGTGCCGGGGAACTGCAGCGGATACTACATCGCCTCATCCCTAGCCCGTACAGAGCCCGGCAGGCGATCGGGGTCGAAGCATGATGGCGTTCGACGCTTCGACAGGAGAGATGGCTCTTTGCGCACCGGATGGCGGACGCTGCCTTGAGCGGAGAGCAGTGGAGATCGCGAAATGATTGCACGGCGGGACGATCATGGCAATCGGCTCGACTTCACCGCGAAGGCCGGCTGGCTTTACTACATAGGCGGCCACAGCCAGGACGAGATCGCTCAGAAGCTGGGCGTTTCCAGGCAAACCGCTCAGCGGCTCGTGTCCCGCGCCGTCTCGCAGGGTCTGATCAAGATCAGGCTCGACCATCCGGTCGGACATTGCATGAGCCTTGCGGCCCGGCTGAAGTCCAGGTTTTCGCTTCAGTTCGTGGAGGTGATCCCATCCGGCGACCAGGACCAAGGCTTGAGTGGCGGTCTCGCCCAGGCTGCAGCTGCCGAGATCGAGCGGCGGCTGGCATGCGACACGCCAAAGGTTATTGCCATCGGAACCGGCCATACGCTCAAGGCTGCGATCGAGGAAATGGTGCCGATAGAGTCGCGCCAGCACAAGATTGTCTCCCTGACCGGCAATATCACCCGGGAGGGATCAGTCTGGTTCTACAACGTCGTCTTCAAGCTAGCAGATCTGATCACAGCGAAATGCTTTCCCATGCCGGTTCCCGTCATTGCGTCGTCGCGGCAGGAGCGCACGATCCTTCATAGCCAACCTGTCATCCGCCAGACGTTGTCGCTTGCCGCCCGCGCAGATGTGGCCTTCGTTGGCATCGGGGACGTCAGCGCTCAGGCGCCTCTCTTCCTCGACGAATTCATCCTTAAGGACGAACTGAAATTGCTCCAACAGGCAGGAGCGATTGGCGAAATTGTCGGCTGGACCTTCGACAAGGACGGCAGGCTGATCGAAGGGGTTACAAACGACCGGGTCGCGAGCGCCCCTATTCCCTCGTGTAGCAGAACGCTCGTGATCGGGGTGGCGAAGGGCGAAAGAAAGTTGGCAGCCATTCAAGGCGCGCTTAGGGGGCGTCTCATCAACGGTCTGATGACTGATGAAATCACCGCGAAAAACCTGCTTGGCCGGTGATCGTCGTACCTGCTGAATGCATCGACACGAGTTGATTGCGCCTATGGCTGACCCTCGTTCGATAGAGCCACCTTGACCGAAATCCAAGAGGATTTGGGCCAGGGGTGGTGTTGATATGCAAAATTACATAGCAAATACAATAGCTTGAATGTCACATAAAGTTCATCGGATCATCAAGAAAACGACACGCAACCGGCCCTAAAACACCGCGATATCAGGACCGGCCCGTGCCCGGCAAAACGTCGCCAAAGGAGAGACTTCCATGCTTTCAATCAATCGACGCAGCGTTCTTGGGCTGCTTGGTGCAACAGCCGGCACGGCGATCCTGCCGCGCATTGCAATGAGCCAGGGCAAGCGGTCGTCCGTGACGATCGCGGTGCAGAAGATCACCAACAACAACACACTTGATATCTGGAACGAGCAGTCGAATGTTGGCGAACGCGTGTTCTTCCCGAACCTTTGGGAAGGTTTGATCCTGCGCGACTGGATGGGTAATCAGGGTCCGGTTGCCGGTCTTGCCACCGACTGGAAACGCATCGACGACAAGACGCTTGAACTGACCCTTCGCCAGGGCGTGAAGTTCCACAACGGCGACGAGCTGACGGCTGACGATGTCGTCTTCAGCTTCTCCTCGCAACGCGTCTTCGGCAGCACACAGCCGGCTGGCGGCAAGACCATCTTCGAAGGCGACAACAAACCGACCTCCGTCAAGGAGCTGCCGGCAACGGTTCCTGGCGTTGGCCGCCGTCTGTGGCCGGCACTCGCCGGTGTCGAGGCGGTCGATAAATACACGGTCCGCTTCCACAACGCGACACCTGACGTGACCCTTGAAGGTCGCCTCTACGCCTTCGGCAGCCAGATCGCCAACCGCCGCGCCTGGGACGAGGCTGCAACCTATGTCGACTGGGCTCGCAAGCCGGTTACGACGGGTCCCTATATGGTCTCCGAGTTCAAGCCTGACGTGTCCCTGACGCTGGTGGCCTTCGATGACTACTGGGGCGGCCGTCCGCCGGTCGAGCAGATCCGTTTTGTTGAAGTTCCGGAAGTCGCCTCGCGCGTCAACGGCCTGCTGTCCGGTGAATATGATTTTGCCTGCGACCTTCCGCCGGACCAGATCGCCACCGTTCAGAATACGCCCGGTTTCGAAGTGCAGGGCTCGACGATCAACAATCATCGCATCTCGGTCTTCAATACCCAGAATTCGGTTCTCCAGAGCCCGCTGGTGCGCCGCGCCATGACCCATGCGATCGACCGCCAGGCGATCGTCGAGGCGCTGTGGGCCGGGCAAACCAAGATCCCCGCGGGTCTGCAGTTCCCGTTCTACGGTGACATGTTCGTCGAGGGCTGGTCCGTTCCGGAGTACAATCCGGCACTCGCGCAGGATCTCCTGAAGCAGGCCAACTACAAGGGCGATGCGATCCCCTTCCGCCTCCTCAATAACTACTACACCAACCAGACCGCCAACGGTCAGATCATGGTGGAGATGTGGAAGCAGGTCGGTCTCAACGTCGAGATCGAGATGAAGGAAAACTGGGGGCAGATCCATGATCCCGCAGGCGTCAAAGGCGTCCGTGACTGGTCGGCCGGGGCAAGTTTCAACGACCCGGTATCCACAATCGTTGCCCAGTTCGGCCCGAATGGCGAGGTCCAGCAGAAGAAGGACTGGTCGAACGCCGAGGTCAACCAGATGTCGTTAATTCTGGAAACCAGCACCGACCATGCGCAGCGCAAGAAGGCATTTGCGCGCATGCTGGAGATCTGCGAGCGCGAAGACCCCGTCTATCAGGTCCTGCATCAAAACGCCGTCTTCACCGGCATGAAGTCGTCGTTGAAATGGAAGGCCGCTCCGGCCTTCGCCATGGACTTCCGTTCCAACAACTGGCCGAGCTGATTTCGGCGGTGAAACGGGGGCCGGCGGCGCGCGCTGTCGGACCCTATCTCGTTCGTTACGGACGCAAACGATCGACAGGAATGGCGAACAGATGAGCACCACTTCCACCAAGCTCGTGGAGATGCGCGGGCTGAAAGTCGCTTTCGACGGTGTGCAGGTTCTGCACGGAATCGACCTCGACATCACAAAGGGCGAGGCTGTCGGCCTGGTCGGTGAATCGGGTTGCGGGAAGTCCGTAACCTGGCTTGCGGCCCTCGGTCTGCTTCCTGGTAAGGCAAGCGTTGCCGGCTCGGTGAAGATAGATGGACAGGAGCTGCGCGGAGCCACACGCGCAACTCTTGAACACGTCCGCGGCGGACGTATCGCCATGATCTTTCAGGACCCCTCGAGTTCGCTCAATCCGGTTCTGAAGATCGGCGGTCAGATCACCGAGGCGCTTGCCATTCATCGCGGCCTGCGCGGCGAGGCGGGAAAGGTCGAGACGTGGCGGCTGATGGATATGGTTGGCATCCCGGATGTCCGGCGCCGTTTCGATCTCTATCCACACGAGTTCTCGGGCGGACAGTGTCAGCGCCTGATGATCGCCATGGCGCTGGCCGGAGCACCGGACCTTTTGATTGCGGACGAACCGACCACGGCGCTCGATGCCACGATCCAGGCACAGATCCTGGATCTGCTGATCTCTCTCAGGGCCGAAACCGGCATGGCCACCGTTTTCATCAGTCACGATCTCGGGGCCGTGTCGCAAGTTTGCGACCGTGTCTGCGTCATGTATGCCGGACGCATCGTCGAAGAAGGTAGGGTGGGTGAGCTTTTCGCCGATCCGCGTCATCCCTATACGCGCGGCCTCTTCGACGCCATCCCGAACATCGAGGGTCCTCGCCAAAGGTTGATTCCGATCGCCGGGACCGTTCCCGATCCGAGGTACTTGCCGAAGGGCTGCTCGTTCTCGCCGCGCTGTTCTCGCGCCATCGAGACCTGTCGCCACGAATTGCCACCGCTTGTTTTGATGGGTGAGGGCCGCCGGCTTGCGTGCGCTAGACCGGTTGCGCAGACGGCGATCGCCGTCGAAACAAGAGGCCTGATCGTAGAAGGGGCGGTGCAATGATGCCATTGATTGAAGCCCGCGACCTTGTTCGCATCTACCATGTCCGCCGCGGCCTGTTTGGGCATCCTTCGCCGGTGCGCGCGGTCGACGGCATCTCGCTCACCGTCACGCCGGGCGAAACGCTCGGCATCGTTGGGGAATCCGGTTCTGGAAAGTCGACACTTGGGCGCATGCTCCTCGGGATCGACGACGCAGACGAAGGCGAAGTTCGGTTCGAAGGGCGGGCAATGCCTGTACGGGGCACGTCCGATTGGCGGAAGCTCCGGGCGAAGATGCAGCTCGTCTACCAGGACCCGCTCGCCGCACTCGATCGTCGCCTGACGATCGCCACGCAGCTTGCTGAACCGCTGGAAATTCACCGGCTGATTCCAAATGAGCATCGCTCGGCCCGGGTATCGGAACTGATGAACGCGGTCGGCCTACGTCCCGATCAGGCCACGCGTTTCCCGCACGAATTGTCCGGTGGGCAGCGTCAGCGTGCCGTGATCGCGCGCGCAATTGCTTCCCGGCCAAAGCTTCTGGTTTGCGATGAACCCGTGTCGGCGCTCGACGTTTCGATCCAGGCGCAGATCGTCAATATGCTGCGCGATCTGCAGCAGCAATACAGCATCGCCATGGTATTCATCAGCCATGACCTCAAGGTGGTACGCAACGTCGCCGATCGGGTTGCGGTCATGTACCTCGGCCGCGTCGTCGAAGAGGCTTCGTCGGATGTCATCTTCCGCTCGCCGATGCACCCCTATACGCGCGCGCTGGTATCGAGCGTGCCACGTCCGGGGTCGCCCCTTCAGGCGCGCACGATTCTCCAGGGCGAGCCGCCCAATCCGGCAGATCGCCCGTCAGGCTGTGCTTTCCATCCGCGCTGCCCGCTGGCCCAAGACCTCTGCCGTGCGACGGCTCCGGTGCTGAGGCCGATAGATGACGGCCGTACTGTGGCCTGTCACGTGACAACCGGCAACGACGCCCAAAAAGCAGCATAGGGAAGGCATTCATGATCCGCTTCATTCTCGTGCGTTTGTTCCGGTCGCTGATCACAATCCTTGCCGTCGTCACATTCGCCTTCGTCGTGTTGCGGATGTCGGGGGACCCTGCGCAGGTCATGCTGGGTCCCGATGTGCCCCAGGATTCCGTCGACGCCTTCCGAAAGACCTGGGGCCTCGACCAACCGCTGTGGATCCAATATGTCGCCTATCTCAAATCGATCTTCACCGGCGATTTCGGTGTGTCGATGCGCGATAAAGCTTCGGCGCTGCACCTAGTTATGGAGCGCGTTCCCGCGACGTTGCAGTTGACGGTGCCGGCACTGCTCCTCAAATTGATCATCGGCATTCCAGCGGGCGTCTATGCGGCGTTGCATCGGCAGAGCTTTGCCGATCGGGGCGTGATCCTTCTTGCGATCTTCGGCTTCACCATTCCCTCCTTCGTCATGGGACTGGTGCTGGTGTTGATTTTCTCCGTGATGCTCGGCCTTCTGCCGTCGGGGGGCCAGGATACCTGGGCACACGGCATCCTGCCGACGATCACGATGAGCATCGGCGGAATCGGCATTCTTGCCCGCTTCTCGCGCAGCGCCATGATCGAGGTTATGGGGCAGCCCTACATCCGCACGGCGGCCGCGAAGGGTTTGAAGTGGCGTGACGTGATTTGGACCCACGCCTTGCCAAATGCGGCCGTCCCAATCGTGACCATTGTCGGTTTCATGGTCGGATCGCTGATCGCCGGTGCCGTCGTTGTGGAATCGATCTTCTCCTGGCCCGGCATCGGCCGTCTGCTGGTTGTCTCCGTAAGCAATCGTGACCTGGCGGTCGTTCAATGCATTCTCCTGATTATTGCCGCCACGATGGTTGTCTCCAACCTGATCGTGGACCTGCTCTACGGTTGGCTTGATCCGCGGTTGCGTTCGCACGCGGGACATTGAGGAAAATAACGATGGCTACTGCCGAATTCAGTGAAACGATGCCTGCCCGAAAGGCACCTGCCTGGATCTCGCGCCTGCGGCGAACCGTGCCGCCGCTCGTCGCGCTTTGCATCTTCTGGCTTATGGCCATGGTCGTGATCGCAGTCTTCGCCGATCAGGTCCGACCCTACCACATCACGGCCATGGACCTAAGCAGCCGCCTGACCGCACCGGGCACGGCCAAACACTGGCTCGGCACCGATGAACTTGGTCGCGACGTTCTTTCGCGCCTGATCCAGTCGATCCGTATCTCATTGGTCATCGCTTTCGGCGCGACGTTGCTTTCAGCAGTCTTTGGCACATTGCTTGGTTTTGCCGCCGCCCGCTTCCGCGGCTTTGTCGAGCATCTTGTGCTGATGCTCGCAGACTTTCAGGCGGCGTTGCCATTCCTGGTGATGTCGTTGGCGGTACTAGCATTCTTCGGCTCCTCCATGATCCTTCTCGTCTGCCTCATGGGCTTTTACGGATGGGAGCGCTATGCGCGTATCGCACGCGGCCTTGCTATCGCTGCCGGTGCTCAGGGGTTTGCTGCAGCCGTGGTGCAGCTCGGCGCTACCCCGATGCGCGTCTACCTACGGCACATTCTGCCCAATGTCGCGTCGACGCTGATCGTTTCAATGACACTGACCTTTCCGGAAATCATCCTGATGGAAAGCGGCCTCTCTTTCCTTGGCCTCGGTGTCCAGCCGCCCGAATCCAGCCTTGGCAACATGGTCGGCTTCGGACGCGAATACCTGACGCGAGCCCCTTGGATCATGCTGGCACCTGCCACCGTCATCATGTTGACGACGCTCTCCATCTCGCTTGTCGGCGATTGGCTGCGCGACAAGCTTGACCCCACCGTTACCTAAACGATCGTTCCAGGTCTCAGACCCGGCCGATTTTCCACGCGGCGCACTCGTCGCCGCTGCCACTGAGCCTCTAGTCTTCAACAAGGGATCTGCCATGACCAACATCATTTCGACCGGCTTCAATTCCGGTTCCACCGACGGAGAACTCGACAGCCTCGAAGCCGATCTGCGCCGCCTTGCCGCCCTTGGTGTCGAGACCGTGGAACTTGGCCTGACCAGTATCGACCTGATCGCCGGCGGTCGTGTCGTCAAGGAACGGACCGAGCGCCTGGCGGCACTGACGGTGCAGTTTCCGTTCCGCTACACGGTCCACGGGCTTGTTTCTTCCAATTTCATGGATCCGGCGACGGCGCGCTTCCAGATCGATGCTGCCAAGGCGCTCGTCGAGGTTTGCGACAGGATCGGTGCAAAGGTGATCGTGCAGCACGGCGGCCACCTGCGTGCCGACCAACTCTTCGAACGCGCCGGGGCAGATCAGCGCGAGCGCGAGGCTTTGTTCGAACTTGCTGAATTTGCAAAACGCTATGACGTTCGCGTTGCATTCGAAAACATCTTCACCACGGATCCGGGACAATACCGCCAAACGCCGGCCGAGGTCGCGGAGACAGTCAAGGCCGTTGGTCACCCGAACCTGGTGGCCCTGATCGATTTCAGCCACGCCTACATCGAGGCAACGTATCGCGGCCTGAACTTCCGTGAGCAGATCAGCGCCATGGCGCCGGTTGCCGGCCATCTCCATGTCCACGATTCCTTCGGCCGACCGCAGGCGTTCTACAAACCGTACCATCTGCAGGAATCGACCGCCCTTGGCATCGGCGACCTGCACATGCCGCTCGGCTGGGGCGATATCGGCTGGGAAGACATTTTCAGTGAACTCGAGTTTCTTCCGGGCACCGTCCTGATGATGGAAATCGGCGCGCGCTATCGCAACGAGCAGAGCGCGTCGCTGGAACGCGCAAGGCGACTGATCGCCCTAAACGGAGAGCGAGGGGCGATCGCCGCCGAATAGTCCGTCGACCAAGCCGCATGGCGACCCGTGAAAGGTCCGAAACACGGGTCGGCTTGCGGATTGATGGTGGATCGGCATGTCTCGACCGAGACTCCGGCCTCCATCATTCTCAACCGTATCCTACCCGCAGGTCGGTATTCGCGACCAGCGAAAGCCGTTGCCTCGCCGCAACGCGATGCGACCCGCGCACCACTGCCATGTATCAACTCAGTGCTCGGGTATCAGACCATCGGGCAGGTTGTCACAGGTTGGCGAGGACTGCGGTGGTGTCATGTTCGGGGATGTCTCCGATCTCGGCCATCTTGGCATCGAGCCTGGCAAGCATCTCAGCAAAGACATCAGCTAGAGCGGGGTCGTTAGCCCGGTTGTGCAGCTCGAACGGGTCCGCCTCACAATCGAAAAGCTCCCACTCGGGCGGCTCGTCGCCGGCATACGCTCCAAGCTCACCAAGCGGGTCATTGTACCAATAGATCAACTTGTAGCGGTTATCGCGCACCCCATAGTGAGCAAATGCATTGTGGAAATCATCCTTGTGCATCCAGTAGCGATGATAGGCGACGCACTGTTGATCATGGTCGGCTGTCTGCTCCAGCGTCGCGCGGATGCTCTTGCCCTGCATGTAAGTTGGCGTCGCCAGCCCCGCGTAGTCGAGGAATGTTGGTGCAAAATCGACATTGGTCGCAATTCTGTTCGAGCTCGTGCCTGCCTTGATTCCGGCCGGATAACGGATCAGAAACGGCATCTGCAGCGATTCCTCATACATGAACCGCTTGTCGAACCATCCATGCTCGCCGAGGAAGAATCCCTGATCGGATGTGTAGATAACGATGGTGTTCTCGCTCAGGCCCTCGGCGTCGAGATAGTCCAGAAGCCGGCCGACATTCTCGTCCACGGCGGCGACTGTCTGCAGATAGCGCATCATGAAACGCTGGTATTTGAACAGATCCAGTTCATCCTTATCGGTGAAAGCGTAGACCTCGCCCGTGTTTGTGTCGATCAGCCGCAGTTCCTTGCCCTCGGTGATCCCGGGGACCTTGCGCTGCGACCAGCCGGGCAGAAGAAGTTCACCGACTTCCTCTCCGCCCTCCGGCTGCACGAGCCCCAGATCCTTGTAGGTCATGTCCGAGCGGATACGCATCTTGGCAGCCGCCGCCGCCGCGGCGCGGTTCGAATAGTCGTCGCCGAACGTCTCAGGCACGGGCAGCTTGCCATCGGCATAGAGATGGCGATGACGAGGGTGCGGCTCGAAGCTGCGATGTGGCGCCTTATGGTGACACATCAGGAAGAACGGCTGCTCGCCGTCGCGCCGGCGCAGGAAATCCAGACATTTGTCGGTGATGATATCCGTGGCGTAGCCTTGCTCTGCGTGGGGGCCGGCCGGGTCGATCATGACAGGATCAAAATATTCTCCCTGGCCCGGCAGGATGGACCATTCATCAAATCCGGTTGGCTCGTGAGCCTTGCCTTCCCCCAGGTGCCACTTGCCGAAGATTGCAGTCCGGTATCCAGCGGCTCTCAGATGTTTGGCGACGTTCGGCAGCCGATTGTCGATATGTGTGTCGAGCGTCGTGACCAGATTGACGTGATTGTATGTGCCGGTAAGAATTGCCGCCCGGCTTGGCGTGCAGATCGAGTTGGTCACGTAGCATCTGTCGAGACGCATGCCTTCGTTGGCAATGCGGTCAAGATTGGGCGTACTGTTCAGACCCGAGCCATAGGCGGAAATCGCCCTGGCGGCATGGTCGTCCGACATGATGAAAAGGATGTTGGGCTTCTTGGTCATACGAGGCTCGCTGAGGGGTGCCCGACGCGCCACGCCGGGCAATGGGAAACTAGTTGCCGGCGTAGAGGTCGGCCAGGTAGTAGTCTTTCGGGTCGAGGGGGGCCTGCAGCTTGCCGAAGGCGACGAACTGGTCATTCAAGTCCTTCAGCCAGTTGAACACAGTGCCATCCTTTGTGGCGGCGACAAGCTCGGCCGACGTCAGGAACTGACCGTTCTGGCTCTCCGTCAAAAGAGGCTCGGCAGGAACACCGAGGAACTTGGCTGTTATATCGACCGAGCGCGGGACATCTGCGGCGCGATAGTCATTGGCGTCTTTCATCACGGCGATGAACTTCTTCACCAACTCGCGATCCTGGTCAGCTACCTCATTGCGCGCCACAAAGGCTGAGGGGAAGGAGTTGGCGGGATAGAAATCAGCGCTTTTGGCGACCTCCACAAGATCCGGCACCGTCTTTTTGATGATGCCAACCAGCGGATACCAGATGCCAGCGCCATCGATCTGTTTCGAGGCGAAAGCCGATACGACTGTCGGTGGATCCATCTTGATCACTTCGACATCGGAAAGCTGCATGCCGGCCTTGGCCAGTGCCAGCCGCAGTAGCATGTCGCCCGAGGTGCCCTCGGGTACGCCGATCTTCTTGCCCTTCAGGTCTGCCATCGAGTTGAGGCCGGCCTGGGCGATAACACGGTCGGACAGGCCGAGCGCGTTCATTGC
Source organism: Rhizobium sp. Root1203 (assembly GCF_001424945.1). Lineage (GTDB taxonomy): Bacteria > Pseudomonadota > Alphaproteobacteria > Rhizobiales > Rhizobiaceae > Rhizobium. The sequence goes on along the minus strand of NZ_LMCW01000024.1, from coordinate 13,743 downwards.
GACAAGCTTGGCCTTGCCGGTCGCCGGCAGCCAGAGGGCACCCGGACCGACGTAGCCAAAATCGAGGTTGCCCGTGCCCAGCGCCTGAATCTGGATGGGGCCGTTGGTAAAGACCTTGAGCTCCGGCTCGAGACCATGCTTGGCCCAAAGGTCCTGAGCGCTCGCGATCGCTGTGAGGCTCGTACCGAAATAATCGGCGATGTAGCCGACCCGCACTGGCGTGGACTGGGCGAATGCGAAGCGCGTCGTCAGCGAGAGCGCTGGAACGGCAAGCGCGCCGGCCGCCGCTGTGGCCAGCAAATGCCGTCTGGTGAGTTTCATGTCGGGGTTCCTCCTCTTAGATGCTTGGTTCGCTCTGGGGTTTTTGATGATACACAGCATGCCAGACCCGGTTGCGGATATCCGCGAACGTCTGTGACAGACGGATTTGTTCGGTGCGCGGGTATGGCAGATCGACCGGGATGATATCGTGTAGCCGGCCGGGGCGAGCAGCCATGACAATGACGCGATTGGCGAGGTACACCGCCTCATCGACGTCATGAGTGATGAAGATCACCGTGCGCCGCTCTCGGGTCCATGTATCGAGCAGCTGATCCTGCATGTTCACGCGGGTCAATGCATCGAGTGCGCCAAAAGGTTCGTCCATGAGCAGGATTGAGGGGTTGACCGCGTAGGCGCGCGCAATAGCACATCGCTGCTTCATACCACCCGACAGGGTCTTGGGCAGCGCGTCGGCAAAGTCGGTCAGTCCGACCAGATTGATGAAGCGATCCGACACGCGCCTGCGCTCGGCTGCCGGCATGCCCTTTATACGAAGGCCGAATTCGACATTCTGGCGGACGGTCAGCCAGGGGAACAACGCATACTGCTGGAAGATGACGCCGCGTTCCGGTCCCGGACCGTCGACGCCCTTGCCATCGACAAGCACCCTGCCGTCGGACACTTCGGTGAGGCCGGCCGCGATGTTCATCGCCGTCGACTTGCCGCAGCCAGATGGTCCAACCACGGTGACGAACTCGCCATCGGCGATGTCCAGCGACAGGCGGTCCAGCGCAAGAAAGGTGCTGTCGCCCTCGCCAAAGCGCCGACTGACGTTTTGAAACGAGATCTTCGGCTCGGCTGTATGAGAAATGGTCATTGGACGCGCTCCTGCCATTGCGTGAGCCGGCGCTCCGCGGCCTGAACCAGGCGGTCCATGAAAAGCCCGAGAATGCCGATGCTTATCAGGCTGACGAAGATTGTCGGCAGGTCGTAGTAGAGTTGTGCCTGCTGCATCCGAAACCCGAGACCCGACTGCGCCGCGATCAACTCCGCAGCGACGACCGTCGCCCAGGCCGAACCGAGACCGATGCGCACGCCCACCAGGATGAACGGAGTGGAAGCCGGAATGATGACCCTCGGGAAAATAACGCGATCCTTCGCGCCCAGTACACGGGCGGCATTGATCAGCGTGCGGTCGACGCTGATCACGCCCTGATAGGTGGCGACGACACAGGAGAGGAAGGATGCGAGAAATATGACGAAGACCTTTGGCGCTTCATCGATGCCCATCGTGACGATCGCCAGCGGAATGACCGCCAGCGGCGGGATCATCCGGAAGAACTGGATATAGGGTTCGATCAAGGCACGCGCGACACGGTACCATCCCATCAAGAAGCCCACGGGGATGGCCAGTGCGACACCGAGAAAAAATCCCGTCAGGACACGACGCAGGCTGGACACGATATCGACCAGCAGCTGGCCACTCACGATCAGTTCGATGCCGCGGTGGAAGACGTCCATCGGCCCCGGCAAAACCACCAGCTTTGCCGCCGTGATCGCCCACCAGACGGCGACGCCGAATGCGAACGCAACAAGGTTGAGGATGATCGGAGGCCAGTCGGCGAGCGATCGGCTCCGCGCGCGTTGGGCGCCAGCGGACACTGCGTTCATTGCCTCACTCCCGAATAGAAAAAATGATCCAAAGCCACGGCCACGCCGCCGATCGCGCCCGAAAGCGGGCCAAAACCCGAGCGTTCAATCCGCAGGACATCACGCATATGCGGCATGACCCTGGGCGGCAAATTTCTGAGCAAATGGTCGAACAGGCTATCCGGGGCTTCACCCAGATGACCACCCAGAATGATCAGGTCGGGAGCCAGAAGATTGATGGCAATGGCCAGTGAGTCGGTCAGCCGGTCGAGCGTTGGCGCCCACGCTTCCGTTGCCTCAAGACGCTTCAGGAGATTGTCGGGTGCCTGACCCTTAAGGCCAACCGCGCGCATAAGCACGGCTTCGTTGACATAGCTTTCCAGGCAGCCGTGGTTACCGCAACTGCAGAGCGGACCATCGGTCGAAATCTGGATATGGCCCAGTTCGACGGCGCCATGGCCGCCTGGCCGAAACGGCATGCCGTCAACCACCAACCCGGCGCCCAGCCCAGTCCGTAAGTACACGTAGAGTACCCCAGGGACCTGGCGCCCGATGCCATATCTCACCTCGGCCAATGCCATGGAACTGACATTGTGCTCGAGGACGGCGGGTAGGCCGGTTTTCTCTTCGAACATGTCGGCCAACGGCAGGTTGCTCCAACCGGTGTTGATCGACACAAGAATGGAACGCTGGTCGGCATTCACGGGGCCCGGCACGGCAACACCGACGCCCAAAAGTCGAGGCTCTCCCAGCTCGCTCCTCAATCTGGATAGCGTTTCGGCAGCACGAGACACGACATCGTCCGGCTCTGTTTCCCGGACCGAAAAATCAAATGAAGCTATCGATTTAGCGCCGGCCTTAAGATCTGTGATCGCGATCTGAACGAGCCCGGCGCCGAGATGAATTCCGGCGACGTGGAAAGCGTCGGGGACGAGCCTGATTGCCTGTCCCGGCCTGCCGATGCCCGTGGTTTCCGTTACATCGCATTCCGCCACCACGCCAGCGCGCAACAATTGGGCGGTGACATGAGTCAGTGTGGTAGCCGACAGCTTGCTAGACCGCGCTAAGGACGCCCGGGACTGAGGGCCCCCATCCCGAAGAATGCAAAGTATTTGGCCGTGATGGACTCCCATCGTCTACCTCACGTTAATTTCTAAAGTTTAGAAATTAATTCGCTCTGCCTGTCAAGCGGAACCCTCGCGACTCCTCCCAGGCCCGATAGCAGATCCGGCGTAATCGTGCCGGGAGGCCTGAATAAGCTCGTCCGCGGAAAGGCTATGGAGCCGTTGGGTGGATATTGCGCGACGTGAGCTAAACGCCCGGCACTAGTGACGTCGACGCAGTGGAACAGCCGGATCGACGTGGATTGGATGCGGGATGAAGATGGCGACGTCCACGCCGTTACAAACTGGACGAAAGACCAATTGAAAGAGATGCCAGAACATCAAGACTGACCGCGTCAGGTCCGAGCTTACGTCTACACCGAAACGACCCCGGCGGAGCCGCCAGGTCGCGGCTCGGCAACGGATTGACGTTTTACCAGTGAACATTCGAGCTTTGCTATGGGATAGCGTCTTTTGCCTGGAGGCCGCTCCGGATGGAGATGTTCGATTGCCCATTGCCCCATGGCAAGATGTGGAAGGACGGAAGTCGTCAACGCCGGTACGAGATGTCGCGAGATTTCTTCGTCGTCGTAACCTACGACCGACATGTCCTGTGGGATGTGCAGTCCAGCATCTTTGAGCGCTTCGTAACACCCGACCGCAGTGCGGTCGTTCTGGCAGAATATTGCGGTCGGTCGGTCCCGCAAAGCAAGCAGCTTCTTCGTTGCGGTGTAGCCGGCGCTGGCAGACCAGTCTCCTTCGATAACCAATTCTGGATCGAAAGGGATATCGGCGGTCGCGAGCGCTCGGCGATATCCTGTAAGCCGGTCCTGCGCAGCCTGCATCCAGATTTCCCCAGTAATCGTCGCAATGCGCCAGTGTTTGTGCGCGATCAGATGCCGGGTTGCGCTCTGGCCTCCCGCAATCTCGCTCGGCACCACGGCGGGAAATGCAAAGTCTGCCGTGTAGCAATTCACCAGTACTGTAGGAATGTCGAGCTCATAGATATAAGGAGGGAGCTCCACCTCGCGAGTATAGATTGTCATGTAAATGAGCGCCGATATGCCGCCGTTTGTTAGCGCCCTTATTGCTCTTGGCTCCATGAAGGGATCGCTGAGTGTCTGCGTTACCAACAGCACATTGCCCGCCTTCCAGGAGGCCTGCCGCGCGCCTTCGATCGCAACGACCGCTTCGGGGCTGGTGGCGAGTTGATCGACGGCGAAGCCAATCACATTGTCCAGGCCGGAGTAGGTGGCCGCTGCCGCATAGGATGTTCCCACGTAGCCAAGCATGCGTGCCACGTCCAGAACGCGATCGCGGGTTTGCTGGGAGATGCGGGTGCCGGGTGTGTTGTTGAGAACGAAGGATACGGCTGCCTGGGAGCAGCCAGCCGCGGCAGCGATGTCCATCATTGTCACGCGCTCCCCGGGGCGAGACCTTCGTCGAGCCAGTTTATCCCTGGCAGGTTCACTTGCTTCCGGCGTCTTAGGTTTTCGCATTTGAGGTCTCGGCTGAGCGGAATAAAGGAGGTTCGATGTTCGTCATGGGTTATTAATATTAGCTTAAACTGGATAGGGCCAGCGTTGTATGGAGCAACGCAGTTTTGCCAATAGCTGCGCCATTTCCATCAATCCAGTGCCGCCAAGAGCCCAATCAAATAGTTTTGATCGGCATTGATAATAATTATTTACTAATTAAAAATCTTGTATACCGTCGGGGGGTGATCGGAGCTTATGCCCATTCTCGTCTGGTGACGGCCCTTGGAGGGGGCGTGTGCATTTGGCCGGCCGCAAGGCGAAACGGGCCCTCGCAATTGCGGCCCTGGGAGGTCTATTATGAAGCAGCTGAAGCGCAATGCAGCCCTATTTGTCGCCGGCTTGATGCTAAGCGCCGCGCCGATTGCGGTATCGCATGCAGCCGACAAACCCACACTGGCATTCGTCGTCAACGGGGCCTCGGACTTCTGGAAGGCCGCCGAGGCTGGCGTGAAGAAGGCCCAAGGCGAAATGCCGGACTATAACATGGAGCTCAAGTATCCTGAGCAGGCATCGGTTGCTGTTCAGCAGCGCCTGATGGAAGACCTGGTCAGCGCCGGCGTCAAGGGGGTCATGGTCTCTGCGGTTGATCCAAAGACCCAGACGGACGGCTTGAACAAGATTGGTTCGCAGACTGCTCTCTTCACCACGGACAGTGATGCGCCGCAGACCAACCGCGTGGCATATATAGGCTCGTCCAATATCGACGCTGGCCTGCAGGCCGCCGAAATAGCCAAGAAGGCAATGCCGGACGGTGGCAAATGCATCGGCTTTGTCGGTCTTCCCGGCGCTGACAATGCCAAGGAACGTATCCAGGGCATGAAGGATGGATTGAAGGGTACGAAGATCGAACTGACAGACGTACGTGGCGACGATATTGACCAGACGCGAGCCAAAAAGAACGTCGAGGACGCACTTGTCGCGAGCCCTGACATCACTTGCATGGTCGGCTTCTACTCCTACAACACACCGCGCATCTATGAAGCGTTGCGAGATGCGGGCAAGCTCGGTCAAATCACAGTCATCGGTTTTGATGACGATCCGATCACGCTCGGGGGCGTCAAGGAGGGAACGATTGCTGCCACCGTCGTACAGCAGCCGTTCGAATGGGCCTACCAGGGCATGAAGCTGATGGTCTCCTACCTCAAGGGCGACAAGTCCGGTGTTCCTGCCAACGGCTTGATCATCATCCCGACGGTGATCATCGGTAAGGATGACGTTGACAAGTATGCTGCCAGCCTGAAGGCTATGGCCGGGAAATAATCCTCCATCGCGGCGGCGGCATCTGCCGCTGTCGCGTCGGTCTTTTCATTCCGACAGCATACAGCCATGGACAGGCGATGAATCACAGCTCGGACATTCGATCACCGGACGCGCAAGCAACGCCATTCCTTTCGCTATCCGGTGTTGGCAAGACCTATCCAGGTGTCCTTGCGCTCGACGGCCTTTCGATCGACATTATGCCTGGAGAGGTCATTGGCCTCGTCGGCGAAAATGGCGCTGGAAAATCGACGCTGATGAAGATCCTTGGCGGCGTGATCGCTCCCGACCGGGGCACGATTGTGCTCGATGGCGCAGAACTTGGTTCTCTCACAGTTGGATCGAGCATCTCATCGGGTATCGCGTTCGTCCACCAGGAGCTTAATCTCTTCGAGAATCTTGACGTCGCTGCGAACGTCTTCCTAGGTCGTGAACCACTAAAGGCGGGACCGCTGAAGCTCGTCGATCGCGAACGGCTGAGAGAGATGGTGAAGCCGCTCTTGAAGCGCGTCGGTGCCCGCTTTTCTGCTGACACCGCCGTATCATCCCTTTCTCTGGCCGAGCAGCAGATGGTGGAAATCGCCAAGGCCCTTTCCATCAATGCACGGCTCGTCATTTTTGACGAACCCACGTCCAGCCTTCCACTGGCGGAGACCGAGCGGCTCTTGAGCGTCATCAAGTCGCTGAAAGCCGACGGTATTAGCGTGATCTTCATCTCGCACCGTCTCCACGAGGTCGAGCGCGTTGCCGATAGGGTCGTGGTGCTGCGAGACGGAACGCTTGCAGGCACGCTTGCCAAGGATGAGATCGGCCACGACCAGATGGTCAAACTGATGATCGGGCGCGTACTTACGGCCCGTACTGCAAAGCCGCAACGTGCGCCAGGCTCCGTCGCGCTGAAGGTGAGCGCTCTTCGAACCGAGGCTTATCCAAGCCGGCCCGTCGATCTGGAGATCAGGTATGGAGAAATCCTCGGACTTGCGGGCCTTGTAGGATCAGGGCGCACCGAGCTTGCAAGAGTACTCTTCGGGATAGACCGGAGTTACGGGGGAGCTGTTCTGCAAGACGGGCGAGAAATCTCGGTTGGTTCCGCGCGGGATGCCGTCGCTCACGGAATTTTCCTGGTGCCGGAGGATCGCAAGCGCAACGGTATACTTCTTGATTTTCCAATCGCCCAAAACATAACGCTTGCCAATCTTCCCGAGCTCGCCAGTCGCTTCATGCTCTCCGCCGAGAAGGAAAAGGCGGCTGCCGAAAAACAGCGGGCTCGCCTCAGCATCAAAGCGCCCTCTGTTTCGACGCGAACCGGCACTTTGTCCGGTGGCAACCAGCAGAAGGTTGTGCTGGCGAAATGGTTGTCGATGAGCCCGAAAGTGATGATTTTCGACGAGCCGACACGTGGCATTGATATCGGCGCAAAGAATGAAATCTACGGTCTTATGCGAGCACTTGCCGATGCCGGGGTCGCGGTTCTTATGATCTCCAGCGACATGGAAGAGGTGATCGGTGTGTCTGACCGAATTGCCGTCATGCACGAGGGTCAGATCGCCGGTATTCTGGATGACGACGAATTCAGCCAGGAAAGCGTCCTTTTGCTGGCTGTCGGCAAAAGGCCAAAATAGTTGCGATGGCGAACATGAACGAGCATCGGGGAATGGGTCTCGAATGACAAAAAAAGATCTGGGGCTGCTGCTGTTGATCGTGGTCGTCGGCATTGTCGTCGCCATCATCAATCCGCGCTTTCTGTTGCCAATCAACCTGGCGAATACCGCCAACCTGATCGGCCTATTCGGCATCCTGTCAATCGGCCAGGCATTCGTCATCATCACGGGCGGTATCGAACTTTCCGTCGGCTCGCTCGTCGCACTTCTCGGGGTATTGTTTGTCGATTTCATTGCGGTCCAGGAGATGTCCTGGATGTTGGCGCTTCCCCTTATTCTGGTGCTGGGAGCGGTCATCGGGGCCGTTCATGGCTGGCTGATCACGCGGCTGAACCTACAACCCTTCGTCGTCACCCTCTGTGGCCTCCTGATTTACCGCGGAGCGGCGCGTTTTTATACTGCCGACGGGACGGCGGGTTTCGCGTTCGGCCAGAATTTCCCAGACCTGGAATTCTTCACCGCCGGACGGTTCTACGGAGTTCCTAACACCTTCATCGCGCTCGTCATCATTGCAGTCGCCATGTGGGTGGTGTTGCATCGCTCCGTGTTCGGGCGCTACCTCTACGCGATCGGCAAAAATGAGGAAGCTGCCCGCTATTCCGGTATTCGCACCGACCGGATGGTTATCTCGGCCTATGTCATCTGCGGACTGCTTACCGCGCTTTCGGCGGTCTACTTCGCGATGTATACGCGCTCGATCTCGCCCGCGAGCCACGGCCAGTTCTACGAGCTTTACGCGATCGCCGCGGCCGTGTTGGGCGGGTTTTCGCTTCGTGGCGGCGAGGGATCGATTGTCGGCGTCGTGCTTGGCACCGTCCTGCTCCAGGAGTTGCAGAATCTCGTCAATCTGCTGGGCATCCCCTCATCGCTTAATTTTGCCGTAATGGGTGGCGTCATCCTCATTGGCGTCCTCATCGACCAGCAATGGCACGCCATCCGAGGCAAGCGCCGGATTGTTTCCGCCGCCCGCCGCACCGAAACCCGCCCTACCGACGAGGGCAAGTTGCCAGCGGTCGCCAATCAAGATTAAGGCTATCGGTCAACTTCGAACGCGGTTTTCTTTGAGTCAGTGTCGCATGACCCTCGAAACGATCGGTGCTTTCTTATCTGCTGCCGAACTCGAGCACTATCAGGACATTATAAGGTGGAAGGGCGACGAAGGATCAAGGTTCCGCGATCTGGTCGTCCTCCTCGCTCGCGGCGCGCGAAGACCCGCGTCGAAAAGATGACGCATGCCGACGGAAAATCAGCTCGTTGAGCAAAAAGAGAAGGAGGTTTCCCGAAGCTCTCAGGATTGCAATGTGGAACGCAGCGGCCTGCTCGACCCGGTCGTTTTCGTCCAGATTGGCCGCCATGCGGCGCGCAGCGCACGCCGAACTGCTGTTTCGTCGCCCTGGCTCTAGTTGCGCGCCGCCTTCGGCTCGGTCGCCATGCGCAGGGCGTAGAGGTCCGAGATCGAGAAGTCGGTCCCCTACCGCTAAGTTCGGCGCCGCGTCTGGCGCGAATTCAGCATCGAGGCCTTTTACGTCGCAACGTTAGGACTTCTCGCGGGAGATCAGTTTTGCCCCGACGGGGTGTGGCGGTGTCAAGCGGACAAAGATGATTGTCCCCGGGAACTGATCAAAGTCCGGCCCGTTACCCTCGATTGACAGGAGGATGAAATGTCGAACGTCTCAAGAGCCGGCAACGGCGAGGTCAATGACGCCACAAACTCCAACACCTTCGGGCGGTCCGTCGAAAGCTTGGGACAGATCGCAGACGCTGCCGCGGAAGGTGCACCCGGAACAAACGCTGAAGCGCTCGGAATCTATCGACTGGAGCCCATAGCTGCACCAAGCGACCCGCGATGGGCAAATGCTCCCGGCCACGGCATCGTGGTTGTCGCGGCAAGAACGTCAGGTGACGCACGTGTCGTCGCCGCAAGCCGCGAACTCGATTTCATGGAAGTCGACGCAGCGCCGGCCGACGACGTTACGACCGTCAATGCCAGCGCGTTCCGCGACGACAAGCTTTACACGGTAATCCAGATCGATCGCGGTAGGACAGACGTAGCTCGCGGTGTTCTGGAAGGCACGATTGGAGTCGATACAATACGGCCTACACAGCCAGATTGACCGCGTCGTGCAACTTCATGGGATTGCCGGCCAAGCCTATTCTCAGGTCCCGCGAGGATGACGACTTCGAGGGGACGGGGAGGTATTTCAAGTGTGGATGAGGTAAGGCGCGAGGTTCTCCAAGTTGCTGTGGCCGAGCCGGCTTTGCAAGGCTTAAATATTCGACGTCGAAAGCGAAAAGGAAGAAACCGCGCACCGTGGAAATCCAGGTTGCTAATACTTAGGTGAGAGCTTCGGTAAAAAAACAGCGATCAGGAAAAGGAAACCGCAGAGTCGAATGCCTGTAGCGTTTGTGGCGGTTGCGCCGGCCGCTAAGGCATCTGTTCCCAAAAATTTGCCCATCGAACGCCTCTGCCTGCGAAGCGGATGCCGCAGACATGGGACCGCTCGCGGAAGTGGACGGTGCAGATTTTCTGAAGCTCGAAGGGGAGCACCAGAAGCTGAGCCAGTCACTCTCCGACACGCCCAACACCGAAAACGCCGACCTCCGCCCGAAGCTCGATTTGATCAACACCGGTGGCTGCTATATGGCCAATCGACAAGTAATGACTGCGTTCGCATTGCAAGCTCGGTCTCGCGCCCGGTATTGTAGTGCCAAGGAACCGAGTCGGGAGATGAGGGATGAGATCACCGTGGCAGCTGATCAAGGGTTTTGCATCGGGCCGCAAGCCGGAAAAAGCGCGCGAACCGGCTGATGAGAGCGTGGGGATGGCTGATCCACGCGCCGAAGATCTTCGGGCATACCTTACTCTGCGGGCCGAATTGGTGAATTCCTCCGGTACGGGTCCGAATTCGACCGTTGACGTGAAGGAAGCGAATTGGGGGCCAGAATCTGTAGGTTTAACGGTCGACCTACCCGCACGAGATCAGTCGGATCCTCTGCTTGCCGAGCCGGAACAAGGCGGTTCTCTGGAGAGTCGTGATCAACCTTCGCCAGCCGCACCTGTTGTTCAGTCTGCCAAAGATGAAGCGGGGACGGGCGTCCTCACAGGAGGTCAAAAAAGGCAAAGAGAAAATGCCGTTCGAGCGCAAAAAAGTGCCTGGAAACCGCCTGTCATCACGATTGAGGTGGAGGAGCAAAGGGCGGCGAGGGAAACGTTCGTTAATGAAGCCACTGAATTGGAAATCGAAATTAAGGTGCTTAGATCGCAGCTCTCTGGGAAACTACGTGACCAGAACGCGCAGTTACGTCGCATGCTTGAGCGTTACGACGACAAGTAAGAGCATCGCGACATGGGGCTTGGCGCCTCTGTCGACGAGCATTTTGCGCCAAGAATTATGAGCGCCGCTGTGGTAGTATAAGTAATCGAACACCACGTTGCGCCAAATGCCCATCCGGCCGTTCTCGCAAACAATTGCTCCAACTCGGGCAGCACGGCATCTGGTCCGGACACCGCTGCGTCGTGTCAGAATCGGAAGCTTCTGGTTGTTTGGTATCCACTCGCAGAACACAGGTTTGAGTTTGCTCGATACGGTCCTTCCGCTCCACCGTGGCAATTGCCATTCCCTTCAGCCGCGTGGCATCTTCGACATTCGTTTGCAGTCGGGCGAAAGATGCGGCTGCTCGATCGCATCAGGGTCTCTATTTTACGTATATTCCTTGTGTGCTCGGTCCGGATCGTGAGCAAAGCCGTATATCAGCTGTCGCCAGAATGGGATGCAAGCTCAGGTGCGCCCGCCTGTCTCTGCCCTTCACTATTTCTCCAGTGCGCGCTCCAGGCCAAGTCCCGTTTCGCCTTTTCGCTGTCCACGGTGCCATCGTCTTCTGCGATGTTATAAATCCCGCTAGAGCCAAGAAGAACGGCCTGGGCGGCTGCCTTGGCGGCCGCGTCGACATGAAGCGGGGCTGGTCCTCCAGGTACTCCAAACCCAGTGCCTGGTCCGTACAAGCGGCCATAGCGGAGCACGATACCGATCAAGGGAGCCGCGATCACTTGCTGTTCCAGACTAGCGACCCCTCTTGCAGATACACCGGCCCGTCCTTCGGAAGCAATCGCCAGCGGATCGTCCTCGTGATACGGCAACTTCTTCTCGGCATACGCGAAAGCAACACTTTGGGCGATGAACCGCGTCACGCCTGCCTTGACTGCGACATCTACAAGGTTGCGCGTTCCGACTTCCCGGATTCTAGCATTGCGAATAGCTGCCTCAGCCATTCGAGAAGGATCCAGGCCAGGCGGCAGGTCAGTGAGTTGGTGAATGACCACAGAGGCATTCGCGTTTCGGAGAGCGCCCGAAAGTGCGGGTGCATCAAACACGTCGACGATCCTTGGTTCTACGCCAGCTGCTTCAAGAAGGGCCGCCTTTTCTTTTGATCTCGTGCTCCCCACCACCCGCCAGCCCTCGGCCACCAGCAAAGGGACCAAATGGCGTCCAATGGCCCCGCTTGCACCTGCCAGGAAGACGGTCTTGGTCATCTCAACCCCCTTGTTCGACTGGATTCTAGAAACGCAACATGTTATCAGAGCTTTGGCAACATATAAGAGCTCTTATAATATGAAAAATCAACCTGGCAAACCTCGCCTCCCGGATCCCGGGGAAGGAAAACGCGGTAACGATGGACACATAGGTTATCTACTGAGACAGGCCGCTGGTGCGTATCGAAACAGCCTTGAGCGTGCGTTGGCAAACCTCTGCGTCACGCCGTCTCAATTTGCCGTCATGACGATGATCAAAGCATATCCTGGTCAATCCAGCGCGGACCTCGCGCGAATGGCACTGCTTACGCCACAGACGGTCGGTGTCATTGTCTCGAACCTGGAGCGAGCACAGATCATTCTCAGGGAAAGTCATGCCGTGCACGGGCGCATCCAACAGATCGCGCTCACTGAAGAGGGCACATCGCTTCTGGCTCAGTGTCGGGAGCGTGTAGACATGTTGGAAAACAAGCTTATCGAGGGGTTCGCCGATGGCGAAGAAGCAGCCATTCGTCGGTGGCTCGTTCGCATTGCAACCGCCCGGTAATACGCCTGCCTAATGGAACGGATCTCGCGGTCGGCGTCTGATCATACCGTCAACCCACGCGTTTCATAAAGCGTGTTGACTTTTCTGTGGCTCGGGAAGCTCGATCTCGGTGGCACGAATAGCGGGGCTGAGTGCAAACAAATCGTGGAGGATATGATGCCAATCGATTTCCAGGGAAGCTACATTGATAGAGCGGCTCTCGTCATTATGCACTATCAAGTTGATGTGTTCGCTATCCTCTTCGGGGAGCAGCCCTCGCCGTCGCTGGATCGGTGTAACGCTTTGATCAGGCAGTGGCGCGCCACTGGCCGGCCCGTGCTGTTCCCTAACTTCTCGTTGGGCAAAGAGTATGAACATGCCCCGCCCGCAAGCAACCGCCAAATTTCACCGTATGCACAGTCCGGATACTTTCGTACCGGTTTGCCCGTCGCAGGGCTTGCGGTCGAACAAGGTGACCTTTTCTATGCATGTCGGCGGGCGAGTGTCTTTTATGGCACCTCGCTCGATGCGGACCTCCGGACGCGCGGCGTAAGCACGCTCGTCATGGCCGGGATAAGCACCACCGGTGTTGTTCTTTCAAGTGTTGCATGGGCCTGTGATGCAGACTACGACGTGCGCATGGTTCAGGATTGCTGCTATGACCCGGATCAGGACGCACACGAGGCTCTCTTTCGTTCCGGGTTCGGTGGACGCGCGCAGATCGTGTGACGCTCGCGTATCGCGCGGATACACACGACGCCGATGTACGGCCTGGCAACGCCGGTTTTTGCCGATGGTGGCGCAGTATGACGCGCCGCCTCCTGCCAGACCCTGTCCCGACGGTCATTTTCAGGCTCCAGATCGATAAAGAACAGCGGATCGGCGAGCAGTTGAGCCCGCGGGGGGCAAGCTGTATTTTTAGCATTCTGAACATGGGTGACAGTTTTGCTTCGAAAGTTAAAGCCCGCCGCTTGACGAGCTACGCAACAACAAGATGCCTGCCACCCATATTTTGTGAGGCGGTAGTCGCCGCTTTGCACGGCCTTGATTACCGCACCGAGAGCGTCTTCGCGGGTAAACGCACCTATCGACATAGAATGCCGTTCGAGCTGGCGCAGCGTAAGCGCCGTCTCCGCCCCATTGGATTGGCTATATTTTGAGGCTTGCTGCGTGTGCGAGAAGGTTTCCAGGACTAACTGGAGATTTGCATGGCAGA
>NZ_LMCW01000023.1:7500-341967 GCF_001424945.1 Rhizobium sp. Root1203 | reverse complement strand
CTAGAGCGTTTCACCTTTTAACGGAACCATATCCAGCATTTTCCAGATAGTTTTGGCATTCGGCGGGCTGGATGGTTTCGACCAGCCTGCCGATATGACGCCATGTGTCGTCGATGGTGCGKTTTTGTGCGTTTCGCATCCAATGTTTGATCTTGGAGAAGGCCTGCTCGATCGGATTGAGATCCGGCGAATAGGGTGGCAGGAACCATAGCCGCGCACCGGCGGCTTTGATCAATTGACGGATGGTCGCCGACTTGTGGCTGCCGAGATTGTCCATGACGACGATGTCGCCTGGCTTGAGCGCCGGCACCAACTGCTGCTCGACATAGGCGCGGAAGCACTGGCCGTTGATCGGTCCGTCGAAGACACAGGGTGCTGTAAGCCGATCGTTCCTCAAGGCGCCCAGGAAGGTCAGCGTGCGCCAGTGGCCATGCGGTGCAAATGCCCGCAGTCGCTTGCCTTTTGCGCCCCAGCCCCTGATCGGCGACATGTTGGTCTTGATCCAGGTCTCATCAATGAAGACCAGCCGTTCGGGATCGAGATGATTTTGCAGGCTCTTCCACCGCTGTCTTTTGCGAGCGACATCGGCACGAGCCTGTTCAAGGGCGAACAGCGTTTTTTTTGAAGCGCAGCCCTTCGCTGCGAATGAATTCCCAGATCGTATTGTGCGAGACGGAAATACCCCGCTCGGACAACTCTGCCTTCAGGCCATGGAGTGTCAGGTGTGGGTTCTCGGCGAGCCGTTGCACAATGATATCACGATGCGGTTCGAGTATCCGCTTGCGGTGGCCGCCCATCTTGCCGGGATGAACCGATCCGGTCGCACGATGGCGCTGGGACCACTTCACGACTGAAGACGCGGCAATTTCAAACCTGACTGCCACTGAACGAACGCTTTCGCCACTCAGCACGGCGGCGACAACGCGCTCGCGAAGATCATTCGATATCGGTGCGGTCATCAGATGCTGGCCTCCATCCAGCCAACACCAAGGAATCAGAATAAAACTGATTTGGGAATCACATTCGATTCAGAAAAACACGGAAACGCTCTANTCATCAGATGCTGGCCTCCATCCAGCCAACACCAAGGAATCAGAATAAAACTGATTTGGGAATCACATTCGATTCAGAAAAACACGGAAACGCTCTAGGCTGTTCGTGATCGCTTACATATGGATCGGCTTGAAGAATGCGGCGAGCGCTGCTTCCTTGACCGCTTCCGACATGGTCGGGTGCGCGTGGCAGGTGCGGCCGAGGTCTTCGGCAGAGCCGCCGAATTCCATCAGCACGGCGATTTCGTGGATCATCTCGCCGGCCCCGAAGCCGACGATATGGCCGCCGAGGACGCGGTCAGTCGTCTTGTCGGACAGGATCTTCACGAAGCCGTCCGTGGCCAGCATCGCGCGCGCGCGGCCGTTTGCCGTGAACGGGAACTTGCCTACCTTGTAGGCGACGCCTGCGGCCTTCAGCTCTTCCTCGGTCTTGCCGACGGAAGCCACTTCCGGCTGCGTGTAGACGACGCTCGGGATGACGTCGTAGTTCACATGGCCGGCCTGGCCGGCGAGGATTTCGGCGAGCGCCACACCTTCGTCCTCGGCCTTGTGGGCCAGCATCGGACCCTTGACCACATCGCCGATTGCATAGATGCCGGCGACATTGGTCTTGAAGTAACCGTCGATCTCGACGCGGCCGCGATTGTCCAGCGTGACGCCGGCTTCTTCCAGGCCGAGGCCCGCCGTATAGGGCTTGCGGCCGGTGGCGATGAGCACGACCTCGGCTTCGAGCGTAACCTTGTCGCCGCCCTTGACCGGTTCGAACGTCACCCTGGCGCCCTTGCCTCCCTTTTCAACGCCGACGACCTTGGCGCCGAGGTTGAAGTCGATGCCCTGCTTGGCAAGCATGCGCTGGAACTGCTTGGCGACGTCGCCGTCCATGCCGCCGAGGATGGTGTCGAGGTATTCGACGACGGTCACCTTGGCGCCGAGACGCGACCAGACCGAGCCGAGCTCAAGTCCGATAACGCCGCCGCCGACGACGATCATCGTCTCTGGCACCTTCTCCAGCGCGATGCCGCCTGTCGACGAGATGATGATCTTCTCGTCGATGTCGACCTGCACGCCCGGAATGCCGGCGACATCCGAACCCGTGGCGATGACGATGTTCTTGCCCTCGATTTCCTGCACCTTTCCGTCGTCGCCGGTCACAGCAACCTTGCCCGCCGAAACGATCTTTCCGGTTCCCTGGAAGCTGTCGATCTTGTTCTTCTTGAAGAGGAAGGCAACGCCGTCGACGTTGGACTTCACCGTCGCATCCTTGTGTGCCAGCATCTTTTCAAGGTTGAGCTTAGGTGCCGCCACCTCGATGCCGAGCGCATCCATGCCGTGACCGGCCTGATGGAACATTTCGGAAGCATGCAGCAGTGCCTTGGACGGGATGCAGCCGACGTTGAGGCAGGTGCCTCCGAAGGTGGCACGCTTTTCGACGACGGCAACCTTGAGGCCGAGCTGGGCCGCCTTGATGGCAGCAACATAGCCGCCGGGGCCAGTTCCGATAACGATCACATCATAGGACATGGATTCTTTTCCTTTTCGTTATTGTTCAGTCAGCCGCACGCGCCAGCGCGAGGCGGAAGCCGAAGCCGACCAAGGCGGCGCCGGTAATGCGGTTGAACCATTTGCCGCTGGCAATGAAGCGGTCGCGGATGGGCTTGACGGTGAAGAAGACGGAGACGCCGGCAAACCAGGCGACGAGCGCCGTCGCCATGCCGATGCCATAGCTGAACTGGATGAGCGCCGGAGTATCGTGATGCACCAGCGTCGAAAACAGCGACAGGAAGAACAGCACCGGCTTCGGGTTCAGTGCATTGGTGATGAAGCCCATCCCCAGGCACTTGATCGCCGAAAGCGGCTTGCGGTCGTCTTCCGTGACTTCGATTTCCTGGACGTTGAAACCCGGATCCCGGAACGACTTGATGCCGAGATAAACGAGATAGGCAACACCGGCCCACTTGATCATCGCAAACAGCATCAGCGACTGCGACACGATGAGGCCGAGGCCGAGGATCGTGTAGCTGATGTGGAAGAGCAACGAGAAGCCCATGCCTAGCCCGGTCATCATGGCCGCGCGGCGTCCATGCACGATGCTCTGTCGCAGGATGACGGCGAAGTCGGCGCCCGGCACGACGATGAAGATCGAGAAGACGGCCATCAGGCCAAGAAATTCGAGAACGTACTGCATGCTCATACTGCCCCTGGGGTCACCGACCGCCGCTAACATTGAGGATCGCGCCCGTTATATACGAAGCGGACGGCGAAAGAAGATAGAGCACCGCGTCGGCGACTTCCTCGGCGGTTCCGGCGCGCTGCATCGGAATGCTCGACGCCATGTCTCGGGCGCGATCCGGCAGGCCGCCGGAAGCATGGATCTCGGTGTCGATGACGCCCGGCCGCACCGCGTTCACCCGCACGCCTTCGGTCGCGACCTCGCGTGCGAGCCCCACGGTGAATGTGTCGATTGCAGCCTTGGAGGCAGCGTAGTCGATATACTGCGAAGGCGAACCGATGATCGCCGCCATCGATGATATATTGACGATCGCACCGCCGTTGCCGCCATGCCTGCTCGACATCCGGCGGACCGCCTCGGCCGCGCAGAGAATGGAGCCGGTGACGTTGATGCGCATCATCCGCTCGATACGGGCGACGGACATCTCGTCCACGCGTGCCGGGGCATCGACGATGCCGGCATTGTTCGCGAGCCCATCCAGCCGCCCGAAATGCCGATCGACCGCCTCGAAGATCGAGGCGATATCTGCGGCATCGCCGACATCGCCCCTGATGGCGAGCGCCTCGCCGCCGCCAGCGACTATCTTGGAAACAACGGTATCGGCGGCTGCCTTGTTGGAGGCATAGTTGACCGCAACGCGCCAGCCCTTGCGGGCGGCAAGCAGGCTGATGGCCGCACCGATGCCGCGGCTACCGCCGGTCACGAGCAGAACGGGACCTTTAGTCATTTTGCGCACTCCTTGAAATCAAGCAGGTCCCAGGGCGCAACGGTTGCCTTCCCGGCACCCCAGACGGAAGAAGCACGAATTGCCGGCCCGAGACCCGGCAGGAGGACCTTGTCCGCAGCCGCCGCCGCTTCCGCCTGCAGATTGTCGATGTCGCCGTTGGCGTTCACGCCGTAGACTGCGCCTTGCCAGATGGTGCAGGCATTGAGATCCGCTGTCGTGACATCGCCGCCTGGGCAATTGAACATGACAAGCCCGTGGGCACGCTCGGGATCGTCGGAAGGCATGACGTATCCGTCGAACACAATGTCAGTCTTGAGCACGCTCAGCTTGAACTGATTGCTCGCCACCGCAGCTTCCGAGTTGATCGGCGTAAAGCGAAGCTCATAGGCGCCGTCGCGATCGGCATAGACCGCACTCGCCTGCTTGCAATCGGCGGCCGCGACAGGCTGACTGACGGCAGATGCCAGAACCGCGGCGGCCATAGCGGCAATCAACTTTTTCATCTTTCCCTCACCAAGCAATACCGGCAAAGATCATGATCAGCCCGATCGCCGAGACCGCCCAGATCCAGGACCGGTAAGGGCTGAGGCCGAGGAGATAAGCGGGCAGATAGGCGGCGCGCGACCAGAACCAGGCGATTGCGCCCCACTGCGTGAAGCTGTCCGACCGGCCGGAGGCGATCGTCACGACAGCCAGCGCGATGAAGATCGGGTAGGTTTCCTGAAAGTTCCTGAGGGCCCGCGTTGCCCGCCCGGTGAGGATATTCGGCTCCGGTTCCCGGTCCCTGGTCGAACTCGCATCCGCCACGCCCGCCTGCATACGGTAGGCTGCCGCCTGCGCCATCATATAGGCGAAAGCGAGCGCCGCACTCCAGAGCAGATAGGCAAGTTCCAGCGACATCAGGCGTTCCGAGGCTGAGGCGAAAAAGGGCCGCTCGCGCGGCCCTGCTGTTCCTTAGAGATCGAGAACCAGGCGTTCCGGATCTTCCAGGCTTTCCTTGACACGGACGAGGAAGGTAACGGCTTCCTTGCCGTCGACGATACGGTGATCGTAGGAGAGTGCCAGGTACATCATCGGACGGATGACGATCTGACCGCCGACGACGACCGGGCGTTCCTGGATCTTGTGCATGCCGAGGATACCCGACTGCGGTGCATTGAGGATCGGCGAGGACATCAGCGAACCATAGACGCCGCCGTTGGTGATCGTGAAAGTACCACCCTGCATGTCGGCCATGGAAAGCGTGCCGTCGCGGGCAGCTTTCGCAAGACGGCCGAGGTCCTTCTCGATTTCGGCGATGGACATCTGGTCGGCGTCGCGGATGATCGGAACGACGAGCCCCTTGTCCGTGCCGACGGCCATGCCGACGTGGCAGTAGTTCTTATAGATGATATCGGTGCCGTCGATCTCGGCGTTGACTGCCGGCAGTTCCTTCAGGGCATGCGTCACGGCCTTGGTGAAGAAGCCCATGAAGCCGAGCTTCACGCCATGCTTCTTTTCGAAGACGTCCTTGTACTTGGCGCGCAGGTCCATGACGGCTTTCATATCCACCTCGTTGTAGGTGGTCAGCATGGCAGCCGTGTTCTGCGCATCCTTGAGGCGCTTGGCAATCGTCTGGCGCAGGCGCGTCATCTTCACGCGCTCTTCGCGGCCCGCATCCTCGACGGTCGACGGACCCCGCGGTGCTGCGGGAGCAGCAGGTGTGGCAGCCGGAGCCGAAAGGCCCTTGGCAACGGCTGCAATGACATCGCCCTTCAGGACCTGGCCGCGCTTGCCGCTGCCGTCAACCTGATCGGCCGAGATGTTGTTTTCAGCCAGCATCTTCGATGCAGCCGGTGCCGGCGGCATGGAGGAAACGGATGCAGACGAAGATGAAGCAGCCGCGGCGACCGGTGCCGGCGCGGCAGCAACCGGCTCGACAGCCTTGGCCGGGGCAGCGGCAGGAGCAGCAGCGGCGCCAGCGCCGGCCGAGATCTGGCCGAGCAGCGCGTCGAGGCCGACCGTCTCGCCTGCCTGAGCGACGATTTCCGAAAGAACGCCGGAAGCCGGTGCAGGGACTTCGATGGTCACCTTGTCGGTTTCAAGCTCGACGAGCGGCTCGTCGGCCTTGATGACATCGCCGACCTTCTTGAACCAGGTGCCGACGGTTGCCTCGCTGACGGATTCACCGAGAGTTGGAACGCGGATTTCTGTGGCCATTGTTCAAATCCTGATTTGCTTGTGTTCGTTTTATTTGTTTCCGGCGGCGGACGGCCGGAGAATGAATCGAGGGCATCGGCAAAATATCGAAGCGGAAAGGGTTAGAGCGAGCTGCCGGATCAGCGTCGGCGATCGCGGCCATTTTTTCCCCAGTCGAGTCATACGGAAGGCGGCGGCGCAGGTCTGTCAAAGACATGTGCCGCCGCCGAATTCCTCAGCCGCCCAGCGCATCCTCAAGGAATGCAGCGAGCTGCGCCAGATGCTTGGACATCAGGCCTGTTGCCGGCGATGCGGCCGCCGGACGCCCGGTGTAGCGGACACGCTGGTACTTTGCATCGATATGGGCAAGTACCCATTCAAGATAGGGGTCGATAAACGACCAAGCACCCATGTTCTTCGGCTCTTCCTGGCACCAGACCATTTCCGCATTGCGGAAGCGGGAGAGCTCGTTGATGAGTGCCTTGGCCGGAAACGGATAGAGCTGTTCGACGCGCAGCAGATAAACGTCGTCCACGCCGCGCTTTTCGCGTTCTTCCAGGAGATCGAAATAGACCTTGCCAGAGCACATGACGACGCGACGGATCTTGTTGTCCTTCTGCAGCTTGATCGGGCCGTCCTTGATGACCTCCGCATCGTCCCAAAGGAGACGGTGGAAGGAGGATTCGCCCGCCATCTCGGCTAGACCGGATACAGCGCGCTTGTGCCGCAGCAGCGACTTCGGCGTCATCAGGACCAACGGCTTGCGGAAGTCGCGCTTCAGCTGGCGACGCAGGATGTGGAAGTAGTTCGCCGGCGTCGTGACGTTGGCGACCTGCATGTTGTCTTCCGCGCAAAGCTGCAGGAAGCGTTCGAGGCGAGCCGAGGAGTGCTCCGGACCCTGGCCCTCGTAGCCGTGAGGCAGAAGGCAGACGAGACCCGACATGCGCAGCCACTTGCGTTCACCCGAGGAGATGAACTGGTCGAAGACAACCTGCGCACCGTTGGCGAAGTCGCCGAACTGGGCTTCCCAGAGCGTCAACGCGTTCGGACGGGCCAGCGAATAGCCGTACTCGAAGCCGAGAACCGCTTCTTCCGAAAGCATCGAGTTGATGACTTCGTAGCGCGCCTGGGTCGGCGACAGGTTGGCGAGCGGGATGTAGCGCTCTTCGGTTTCCTGATCGTAGAGAACCGAGTGGCGTTGTGAGAACGTGCCCCGTTCGCAATCCTGGCCGGAGAGGCGGATCTTGTGGCCTTCGACGCAGAGCGCGCCGAAAGCGAGCGCCTCGGCCGTCGCCCAGTCGATGCCTTCGCCGGTCGCGATCATGTTGGCACGGTTTTCCATGAAGCGCTGGATGGTTCTGTGCGCGTGGAAGCCTTCCGGAATTTCCGAAAGCTTGCGGCCGATTTCCTTCAATTGCTTCATCGGAACGGCTGTCTTGCCGCGACGCTGCTCGTCGGCGTTGTCAGCCGTGCGCAGGCCCGACCACTCGCCGTCCAGCCAGTCGGCCTTGTTCGGCTTGTAGTGTTGCCCGGCCTCGAACTCCTGCTCGAGATGGGCACGCCAGTCAGCCTTCATCTTCTCGACTTCGCCATCGGTCAGCAGGCCTTCGGCAACGAGACGATCTGCATAGAGCTGCAGCACCGTCTTGTGGCCGCGGATGACCTTGTACATCTTCGGCTGCGTGAAGGACGGTTCGTCGCCCTCGTTGTGGCCGTAGCGGCGGTAACAGAACATGTCGAGAACCACAGGCTTGTGGAACTTCATGCGGAATTCCATGGCGATCTTGGCGCCGTAGACAACCGCTTCCGGATCGTCACCGTTTACATGCAGGATCGGCGCCTCAATCATCTTGGCCACGTCGGACGGGTAGGGCGACGAGCGTGAGAACGCCGGATTGGTGGTGAAGCCGATCTGGTTGTTGATGATCACGTGCATTGTGCCGGCAACGCGATGACCGCGCAGTCCGGAGAGGCCGAGGATCTCTGCGATTACGCCCTGGCCGGCAAATGCTGCGTCGCCGTGGATCAGCAGCGGCAGGACCTTGGAGCGTTCCGTGAGCGGAATGGTATCGCCGTCCCAGACGGTGGCGCCCATGTCCTGCTTGGCGCGCGCCTTGCCCATGACGACGGGGTCGACGATTTCGAGATGCGACGGGTTGGCCGTCAACGAAACATGGATCTTGTTGCCGTCGAATTCGCGGTCGGAGGAGGCGCCCAGGTGGTACTTGACGTCGCCCGAACCTTCGACTTCGTCCGGAGCGTAGGAGCCGCCCTTGAACTCGTGGAAAATGGCGCGATGCGGCTTGCCCATGACCTGGGAAAGCACGTTCAGGCGACCGCGGTGAGCCATACCGAACACCGCTTCCTTGAGGCCGAGGTGGCCGCCGCGCTTGAGGATCTGCTCCAGCGCCGGAATGAGCGATTCACCGCCGTCGAGGCCGAAGCGCTTGGTGCCCTTGAACTTGACGTCGAGGAACTGCTCGTAGCCTTCGGCTTCGATGATCTTTGCGAGGATGGCCTTCTTGCCTTCCGGCGTAAATGCAACGCCCTTGTCGGGACCTTCAATGCGCTCCTGGATCCAGGCTTTTTCTTCCGGATTGGAGATGTGCATGAACTCGACGCCGAGCGTCGAGCAGTACGTGCGCTCGAGGATCTCGATCATCTGCGGGATGGTCGCGTATTCGAGGCCAAGCACGTTGTCGATGAAGATCTTGCGGTCGTTGTCGGCGGCCGTGAAGCCATAGGCTTCCGGCGACAATTCCTTGTAGTCGTCCACAGGAGCGGCAATGCCGAGCGGGTCGAGCTTGGCGTGCAGGTGGCCGCGCATGCGATAGGCGCGGATCATCATGATGGCGCGCACCGAGTCGCGCGTCGCCTGAAGCACGTCAGCGCCGTCGGCAGGCTTTCCAGCTGCTTCGGCCTTTGCCTTGACCTTGGTTTCGATGACTTTCTCGATCACGCCCCAATCGCCGTCGAGCGCGGAAACGAGATCGCCGCTGGCCTGCAGCGGCCAGTTCTTCTTGCGCCAGGACGCACCCTTGGCCGCCCGCTTCACGTCGTCCGGATTGTCTTCCAGCGCCTTGAAGAACGCCCGCCACTCCTCGTTGACCGATGCCGGATCGTCTTCGTAGCGCGCGTGAAGCTGCTCGATATAAGCAGCGTTGGCGCCATCCAGGAACGAGGTGATCTGAAACTGCTCGTTGGCTTCTTGCCGTGCCATGGTTGCATGCGGACGCTATCGTCCGCCTCCTGACTCTTGTGATTCTGCCGATTTGTCGATCGGCTGCCGCATCTGTCTTCAGCCGCCTGTCCGCGGCTCAGTCCGTGTCTTGGTCGAGACCGGGCAACAAGGCGAAAACGCTTGCTGCCCGGGTATATAGATTGGCTTAGCCCTTCAGGACTTCAACCAGCGTCTTGCCGAGACGGGCAGGAGACGGCGACACGCGAATGCCAGCCGATTCCATTGCCGCGATCTTGTCTTCCGCGCCGCCCTTGCCGCCGGAGATGACTGCACCGGCATGGCCCATCGTGCGGCCTTCCGGGGCGGTACGGCCTGCGATGAAGCCGACCATCGGCTTCTTGCGGCCCTTCTTGGCTTCGTCCTTGAGGAACTGCGCCGCGTCTTCTTCAGCCGAGCCACCGATTTCGCCGATCATGATGATCGACTTGGTTTCTTCGTCAGCCAGGAACATTTCCAGGATGTCGATGAATTCGGTGCCCTTGACCGGGTCGCCGCCGATGCCGACAGCCGACGTCTGGCCGAGGCCTTCGTTGGTCGTCTGGAACACGGCTTCGTAGGTGAGCGTGCCGGAACGCGAGAGGACGCCGACGGAACCCTTCTTGAAGATGGAACCCGGCATGATGCCGATCTTGCATTCGTCAGGTGTCATGACGCCCGGGCAGTTCGGCCCGATCAGGCGCGACTTGGACTTGTCGAGCCTGGCCTTGACCTTGATCATGTCGGCAACCGGAATGCCTTCCGTGATGCAGACGATCAGGGGGATTTCAGCATCGATCGCTTCGAGGATCGCTTCCGCGGCACCAGCCGGCGGAACGTAGATAACCGAAGCGTCAGCGCCCGTGACCTTCTTGCCTTCGGCAACCGAAGCGAAGATCGGCAGGCTTTCGCCCTTCGAACCGGTCCAGGTCTCGCCACCCTTTTTGGGGTGGATGCCACCCACCATCTTCGTGCCGTGGTAGGCGAGCGCCTGTTCCGTGTGGAACGTGCCCGTCTTGCCGGTCAGACCCTGAACGAGGATCTTGGTGTTCTTGTTGATAAGGATCGACATAGGTCTCAGGCTCCCTTTACGGCTGCGACGATCTTTTGCGCAGCGTCGTCCAGGTCGTCGGCCGAAATGACGTTGAGACCGGATTCATTGATGATCTTCTTGCCGAGCTCGACATTGGTGCCTTCGAGGCGAACGACGAGCGGAACCTGGAGGCCAACTTCCTTGACGGCAGCGATCACGCCTTCGGCAATGACATCGCACTTCATAATGCCGCCGAAGATGTTGACCAGGATGCCCTTCACGGCCGGATCGGCAGTGATGATCTTGAAGGCAGCCGTGACTTTTTCCTTCGAAGCGCCGCCGCCGACGTCGAGGAAGTTCGCGGGCTCGGCCCCGTAAAGCTTGATGATGTCCATCGTTGCCATGGCAAGACCGGCACCGTTGACCATGCAGCCGATGTTGCCGTCGAGGGCGACGTAGGCCAGGTCATACTTCGAAGCTTCGATTTCCTTTTCGTCTTCCTCGGACTTGTCGCGCAGGGCGACGACGTCTTCGTGACGGAACAGCGCGTTGCCGTCGAAGGACACCTTGGCGTCCAGAACGCGCACGCGGCCATTCTTCATGACGATCAGCGGGTTGATCTCGAGCAACGCCATGTCCTTCTCGACAAACGCCCTGTAGAGGATCGGGAAGAGCTTTTCGGCATCGGCCTTGGCTTCGCCTTCGAGCTTCAGAGCCGAAGTCAGTGCGGCAAGGTTTGCAGCCGTGACGCCGGCGATCGGATCGATCGCGACGTTTATGATCTTCTCGGGCGTATCGTGAGCAACGGTTTCGATATCCATGCCGCCTTCCGTGGAAACCACGAAGGAAACCTGGCCGACCGCACGGTCGACGAGCAGCGAAAGATAAAGCTCGCGGTCGATGTCGGCGCCATCTTCGATATAGAGACGGTTGACCTGCTTGCCCGCGTCGCCGGTCTGCTTGGTGACCAGCGTGTTGCCGAGCATTTCCTTGGCGTGGGCCTTGGCTTCCTCGATCGAGAAGGCCAGGCGAACGCCGCCCTTTGCGTCAGGGCCGAGTTCCTTGAACTTGCCCTTGCCGCGACCACCTGCATGGATCTGGCTCTTCACGACGTAAAGCGGACCCGGAAGCGACTTTGCGGCCGCTTCTGCTTCGTCTGCGGAGAAGATCGCCACACCTTCTGCGACCGGCGCGCCATAGCCCTTCAGCAGAGCCTTGGCCTGATATTCATGAATATTCATGGGTCTATTCCTGTTTGGATTGCGTCAGCGCGCGGCTTGATTACTTCAGCGACGGCGCGATGTTGATGCAGGCTTCACACAGGCCGGCGACAGCTGCGACAGACTTGTCGAAAGCGTCCTTCTCGGCCTTGTTGAGGTCGATCTCGATGATGCGCTCGACGCCGCCCGCACCGATGACGGTAGGAACGCCGACATACATGTCCTTGACGCCGTACTGGCCGGTGAGCTGTGCTGCGCAAGGCAGAACGCGCTTCTTGTCCTTGAGGTAGGATTCGGCCATCTCGATAGCAGACGCCGCAGGCGCGTAGTAAGCCGAGCCCGTCTTCAGCAGGCCGACGATTTCGGCGCCGCCGTCACGTGTGCGCTGGATGATCTCTTCGAGGCGTTCCTTGGTGACCCAGCCCATGGTGACGAGGTCGGTCAGCGGAATGCCGCCAACGGTCGAATAGCGGGCGAGCGGGACCATCGTGTCGCCATGGCCGCCGAGAACGAATGCCGTGACGTCCTGAACGGATACGTTGAATTCCTTGGAGAGGAACAGGCGGAAGCGCGAGCTGTCGAGAACGCCGGCCATGCCGACGACCTTGTTGGCCGGAAGGCCGGAGAACTTCTGCAGCGCCCATACCATCGCATCGAGCGGGTTGGTGATGCAGATGACAAAGGCATTGGGCGCATACTTCTTGATGCCGGCGCCGACCTGTTCCATGACCTTGAGGTTGATGCCGAGGAGGTCGTCGCGGCTCATGCCCGGCTTGCGGGCGACGCCGGCGGTGACGATGCAGACGTCTGCACCTTCGATCGCGGAATAGTCGCTGGCGCCCGAGAGGTTCACGTCGAAACCTTCGACCGGCGAGGACTGTGCTATGTCGAGGCCCTTGCCCTGGGGAATACCGTCGGCGATATCGAAGAGAACGATGTCACCCAGTTCCTTCAGGCCGGCGAGGTGTGCCAGCGTGCCACCAATCATGCCAGAACCAATGAGTGCGATCTTGTTACGCGCCATTTCGCTGTTTCCTTTGCGATCAAAATTCGTCAGGCGACGCGCGGGGGGCATCGCCCAATGCCGAAACCGCATAGACCCAAAGCAAAAAAATGGCAAACGATTCTTTCTGGAGCAGCAATTTCAATCGTTTAGATCATAAAATTCTTACGTAAACGTAATATATCTATAAGTGGAACGCTACTCGGCAGCCCGTCTATCGTGGTGCAGGGCCAGATATTCCGCACTCCGCATTTCAAACAACCGCGAGACCGTCCGATCGAATTCGAAACCTTCGGTACCACGCACTTGTGTCAATAAGTTCTCCGGCATGGCCGCCGCCGACACATAAAGTCGAACCGCGTGATCGTAGAGAGTATCGACGAGAATGATGAACCGCTTGGTCTGGTTCCGCTTCTCCGGCCCCAGCAGAGGCACGTGATCGAGAAAGATGGCATCGAAACGCTCGCAGATCGCAAGAAAGTCCGCAGCTCCGAGCGGTTTGTCGCAGAGGTCCGCAAAGGAGAAGCGTGCGATGCGGTCGGCGGCGAGCGGAACATGGATGTGCCGTCCCTTCATCGGGATATCCAGCGGAAGCGGCTTGCGCCCGTGCAGCGCCTGCATCCACGAAGCATCCATCGCCATGTCGGCATGGTCGTTGAGGGGCGTCAGATAGACCGGCTGACTATCCAGCTTCTCCAGCCGGTAGTCCGTCGGCGAGTCCAGAGTCACCACATCGATATTCCGCTGCAAGAGATCGACGAAGGGCAGGAACAGGCTGCGGTTTAGCCCATCCCTGTAGAGGTTTTCAGGCTCGACATTCGACGTGGCGATAAGAATGCAGCCGCGCCGGAAAAGATCCGAAAACAGTCGCGACAGGATCATCGCGTCGGCAATATCTGTAACCGTGAATTCATCGAAGCAAAGCAGCTCGGCTTCGTCGTAGAGCGCTGCAGCCACCACGGGGATCGGGTCGGCCTGCTTCGTCTCTCCCTGCTTCAGCTTAAGGCGATGGGCAGCGATGCGGTTGTGCACATCGGCCATGAACTCGTGGAAATGCGCGCGCCGCTTCCTCGCGCAAGGCGCCATGCCGAAAAACATGTCCATCAACATGGTTTTGCCGCGGCCGACGCTGCCGTGGATGTAGAGGCCCTTGATCTTCTCGGACGGCTTCTTCTTGGCGGCGAACAGCCAGCCGAGTGCGCTCGCCTTGGCCGCCGGCCGCTTCCGCTTCAGCTCTGAAAGCACCCGGTCCAGGCACTTCGCGACATGCATCTGGGCTGAATCGATTTGCAGCGCGCCCGCAGCCGTCAGCGACTTCAATTGTTCGCTGACGCTCAAGCTGTAGTCCGGCATCGGTTGCATGAATGTCCGCCTGTGCATGATCGGCGGACATGCCGCCGTATCGCTTATCGGCTGAGGGTAATCGGCTGCCCGGTGTTCGTCTGGCCGCTGAACGCTTTGTCGGCGGTCTTGTAGACGCTGCCGATCTGATTGCCGCTGCGGTCTTTCAGCAGAACCTGCTTGCCGGAGACCTCCCAGGAGCCCATCGCCGTCAGCTCGCCGACACAGCCGCGCGTACCGCCGCGCGATCCGCTGCCGAGATTCGTAAGGGTCAGGAACATGTCGCAGGAACCGTTGACGCGCCAGCTGCCGACCATCGATTCCTTGGTAACGTCCATGGCGTTCGAAGCCATCGCGCCAGCTTGGCCACCGGCCACCGGTGCGGTCGTCGTT
The DNA here is from genome assembly GCF_001424945.1 of Rhizobium sp. Root1203. Lineage (GTDB taxonomy): Bacteria > Pseudomonadota > Alphaproteobacteria > Rhizobiales > Rhizobiaceae > Rhizobium. Next base: position 327,573 of record NZ_LMCW01000023.1, on the reverse strand, counting down.
GGAGCGGCGGGAAATTGCGAGGAGCCGGACGGCGGCGGAAGCTGGCCGCCCTGAACAGAGGGAACCGGCTGAGCCGTCAGCGGCGCCGGGGCGGCACTGTAACTGGCATCATTATACGCGGTGCGCTGGCAGCCAGCTAACGACAGAATAACTACGAGACCTGTCGCCACATGTCTGAACTGCATCATGATACTCCTGATCTTTCCAGTATTGCCCTGAAGTTGCGGTGCCATCACGGCGGAATTATCTTGAAAGGCTGTGTTGAATCAAGCCGGAACAAGGAGAATTTGTGTCATCCTGGAAGGAAGCCTGCACCCGCGAAGCGAATTTGGCACAATTCGGCACAAATGAAGGCTTCAAGGCCGAATAAAACTGGGGCCGCAAATGCGACCCCGTCTTTTCCATATCCGTCAAACCCGACGCTCGACCATCATCTTCTTGATCTCGGCAATCGCCTTTGCCGGATTCAGTCCCTTGGGGCAGGTCTGCGCGCAGTTCATGATCGTATGGCAGCGGTAGAGGCGGAACGGATCCTCGAGATTGTCGAGGCGCTCGCCGGTTGCTTCGTCTCTGGAATCGATCAGCCAGCGATAGGCCTGGAGCAGAACAGCCGGGCCGAGATAGCGGTCGCCGTTCCACCAGTAGCTCGGACAGGAAGTCGAGCAGCAGGCGCACAGAATGCACTCGTAGAGACCGTCGAGCTTCTGGCGATCCTCGTGGCTCTGCTTCCACTCCTTGGCGGGCGCCGGCGATACGGTCTTCAGCCACGGCTCGATCGAACGGTGCTGGGCATAGAAGTTCGTGAGGTCCGGCACCAGGTCCTTGACGACAGGCAGATGCGGCAACGGATAGATCTTCACCGTGCCCTTGATGTCGTCGAGACCCTTCGTGCAGGCGAGCGTGTTCGTGCCGTCGATATTCATCGCGCACGAGCCGCAGATGCCCTCGCGACAGGAACGGCGCAGCGTCAGCGTCGGGTCGATGTTGTTCTTGATGTAGAGCAGGCCGTCGAGCACCATCGGACCGCAGCTATCGACATCGATGTAAAACGTGTCGATCGACGGGTTCTGGCCGTCATCCGGGCTCCATCGGTAGACGCGAAACTCGCGGGTGTTCGTCGCACCCGCCGGCTTCGGCCACACTTTGCCTTCGCGCATCTGAGAGTTCTTGGGGAGAGCGAGTTCAACCATGTCCAGTTCCTCTTAGTACACGCGAGCCTTGGGCGCGATCTTCTGGGGATCGATGCCCTCTGCAATGAGCTCGGTGTGAACCGGGCGGTAGTCGAGCTTGACGTCGCCGGCGTCGTTGACCCAGGCAAGCGTGTGCTTGCGCCAGTTGACGTCGTCGCGGCCGGCGAATGCGCCTTCCGTATAGTCCTCGCGGGCATGCGAGCCGCGGCTCTCCTTGCGGGCTTCGGCGCCATAGATCGTCGTGATGGCATTGGCCATCAGGTTCTGCAGCTCCAGCGTTTCCACGAGGTCGGAATTCCAGATCATCGAACGGTCGGTGACCTTGATGTCGCGCATTTCCTGCCAGATGGCAGAAATACGCTGGCAGCCGGATTCGAGCGATTCCTGCGTACGGAACACGGCCGCGTCTTCCTGCATGGCGCGCTGCATCTTCTCGCGCAGCACCGCCGTTGGCGTACCGCCGCTGGCGTGGCGCAGGCTGTCGAAGCGATCCATGATCTTGTCGCAGGCCGCAACGTTCAGGTGCGGAACCGGCGATGCCCGGTCGATGACCTCGCCGGCGCGGATGGCAGCGGCCCGACCGAAGACCACGAGGTCGATCAGCGAGTTGGAGCCGAGGCGGTTGGCGCCGTGCACCGAGGCGCAACCGGCTTCGCCCACAGCCATCAGGCCCGGAATGATCCGCTCCGGATTGCTGCTGTCGGCGTTCAGCACTTCACCCCAGTAGTTGGTCGGAATACCACCCATGTTGTAGTGGACGGTTGGCAGAACCGGGATCGGCTCGCGCGTCACATCGACGCCCGCAAAGATCTTGGCGCTCTCGGAAATACCAGGCAGGCGCTCGTGCAGAACGGCCGGATCGAGGTGGTCGAGATGCAGGAAGATGTGGTCCTTGGCCTTGCCGACGCCGCGGCCTTCACGGATCTCCAGCGTCATGCAGCGCGAAACGACATCGCGCGAGGCAAGATCCTTGGCCGAAGGAGCATAGCGTTCCATGAAGCGTTCGCCCTCGGAATTCACGAGGTAACCGCCTTCGCCGCGCGCGCCTTCGGTGATGAGACAGCCCGAACCGTAGATGCCGGTCGGATGGAACTGTACGAATTCCATATCCTGCAGCGGCAGGCCGGCACGTGCCACCATGCCGCCACCGTCGCCGGTGCAGGTATGGGCGGACGTTGCCGAGAAATAGGCGCGGCCATAGCCTCCGGTCGCCAGCACCACCATCTTCGCTGCGAAGCGATGGATCGTACCGTCGTCGAGGCACCAGGCGACGACGCCGGTGCAGCGGCTGCCGTCGTCCGACATGATCAGGTCTAGCGCGAAGTATTCGATGAAGAATTCTGCGTTGTTTCGCAGTGACTGGCCGTAGAGCGTGTGCAGGATGGCATGGCCGGTACGGTCGGCGACGGCGCAGGTGCGCTGTACCGGCGGGCCCTCGCCGAAGTTCTGCATATGACCGCCGAATGGCCGCTGGTAGATCTTGCCTTCCTCGTTGCGCGAGAACGGCACGCCGTAGTGCTCAAGCTCATAGACCGCCTTCGGCGCTTCCATGGTCAGATACTGCATGGCGTCGACGTCGCCGAGCCAGTCGGAACCCTTGACGGTATCGTAGAGGTGCCACTGCCAGCTGTCCGGCGTCATGTTCTGCAGCGAGGCGGCGATGCCGCCCTGTGCGGCGACCGTGTGCGAGCGGGTCGGGAATACCTTGGTGATGCAGGCCGTGCGGAAACCCTGTTCGGCCATGCCGAGCGTGGCGCGAAGCCCGGCGCCACCTGCGCCGACGACGATCACATCATACGAGTGATCGACGTATTTGTAGGCCTTCCCATTCTGAGCGGGTGAAGTCGGTGCCATGATACGGTTATCCTACGAATGCAATTTTCAGAATGGCGAAGAGACAGAACCCCGCCATCAGGATCGAAAAGAAGGTGTTCAGCATCAGCAGGCCAAGCTTGGCAAGCTCGCCGTGGACATAATCCTCGATGATGACCTGCATGCCGAGCTTCATGTGAATGATGCCGGAAACGATCATGAGGCCCATGACGACGGCGACGAACGGGTTCGACAGAGAGTGAACCACGTCCGCATAGGGCTGGCCGGCATGAACGATCATGAAGATGACGAAGAAAATGAAGAGCGGCACGTTGGCGACTGCCGTTACGCGCTGGCGCCAGAAATGATCGGTTCCTTCCTTGGCCGAGCCAAGGCCGCGAACCTTACCCAAAGGGGTACGCATATCCATGAGATCAACCTTCAGAAGCGAATGATAAAGCCGATCACCCAGACCAGCACGGTCAGACAGAGCGATCCGATGATGTTGGCCATGGCCAGTTTGGTCGAGAATTCCTTGTCGAAACCGTAGCCGAGATCCCACATGAAGTGGCGCAGACCGCCCAGCATGTGGTGCAGCAGCGCCCAGGTGTAACCAAGCAGCACGAGCTTGCCGACAATGCTGCCGAGGATCCAGTTGACCCAATCGTAATAGGCCTGGCCCGTCGCGGCCGCGATCAGCCACCAGGCGATCAGCAGCGTTCCGACATAGAGCGCGCCACCGGTGATACGGTGGACGATAGACATGACCATGGTGGGGATTGGTTTGTAAATTTGCAAATGCGGCGACAGGGGCCGATTGTTTGTCACGTTCGCCATCAGAACCTCGCGGCGTCTTTTCTGCGCTCCTGGATCCAGGAAGCATCCAAAGGCAACCACACGATTGACAAAAAGCTATGTGTGCGTTGCATCAATGGCGACGTTTAATCACGGAAACCCCTAACGACAAGTATAATTGCTGTGCCGTCGGAATTTAATCGATTTGCGCCTTGACGAGACCGCCACAGCAATCAAGTTCTCCTTACTCGACGGCATTCGTGCATGATTTTGCAACGTTTGGTGGACATCCCGCGGCTTTTGGCGCATTTTTGCGTTAACGTTTTGTTAAGCATCGGAATTCCGGGAGATCGACGCGATGTTGAAGACCTCTTCGAAACTTGTTTCGCTCGCCGTTGCGGCTCTCATCGCCTTGCCTGCTGCCGCCGGCGATTTCGGCGGCCGCTCGTTCCAGCGCCACCACGGCTTCGGCCACAACGGCCCCTCCGTCTTCGGACACAGTGGCGGGTGGGGCAACCGGACAGCTCACTTCACAGGCGGGTATTTCGCGGGAAGCTACGACCGCTTCGGCCGCGGCCACGACCGCAATCGCTTGCTCAAGCGCTTCTACTCGCCATCCACCAACTATGCCCGCAACAATGTCGTGATCGTTGTCCAGCCCGCGCAGGGGGATTTGTACGGAGGCACATATTCAGGGTCATCCTTCGCTTACGGGGCGAACGGCGGCACCTATGTCGGCGGCAGCGGCTACAGCTCCTACGGATCTGAACCGACGGTGAAGCTTGCACCGATGGCCAAGGTCATCGACGTCGCGGCCAAGAAAAACAGCTGCTCCTACGAGGCCGGCGTCTGCGTCATCAGGCCCTGAACATCCGCTATCGGAAGCGCCAGACGGTGGTCTTCTTGACCTCGCTGTCCTCAAGCGCGCGCGTCACGGGAACCTCATACACCGCGCAGGCATCAAGGCAATCCTTCGGGAGGTAGGCACGCCCGGGGTCGCCGACGAGAACAGTCACGCCATCGGCCGCAACCCGTTCGAGCCAGGGCACCAGAACTGCCGCGAAGTCGCGGTCGTAAAATACGTCGCCTGCCAGCAGCACATCCTGATCCACCGCACTGCCGATGAGGTTTGCGCCGGTGAAGCCGAGATCCACGCCATTGAGGCCGGCATTGAGCAGTACCGCGGTTTCGGTCCACGGATCGATATCGGCGGCCAGCACCTCGCTGGCCCCCGCCATCCTCGCTGCAATCGCCACCAGACCGGAACCGCTGGCGAAATCCACGACGCGCTTGCCGCTGACGATATCGGGGTGGTCGAGAATGTAGCGCGCCAGCCCCTGCCCGCCGGCCCACGCAAAGGCCCAGAATGGCGGCGGCAGGCCGATTTCGGCCAACTCGTCCTCGGTCTTCAGCCACAGCTCGTGTGCTTCGCTCGCCAGATGCAGCCGGATTTCCGGAACATGCGGCGGCGTCATCGGGCTCGTATTGCTGCGAATGAAGGTTTCCGGATCGGTCTTCAAAGGCTGGTCAGCGCGGCGGGTTGTCGAGCCCGCCCATCCGGCAGACTTCGAGCCATTCCTCGTCGGTCACCGGCTGAACCGAAAGCCGCATCGACGTCACCAGCGCCATCTTCGACAGTGCCTCGCTCGCCTTCACATCCTTCAGCGTGACGGGCTTCGGCATGTCGCGGACGGCGCGGATGTCCACACAGTCCCAGCGGGCATCGTCCTTGGCCGTCGAGTCGGGATGCGACAGCGCGCAGACCTCGACGATGCCGACGATTTCGAGCCCGTCGTTTGAGTGGTAGAAGAAGCCCTTGTCGCCGATCTGCATCGCTCGCATGTTGTTGCGCGCCAGATAGTTGCGAACGCCGGTCCACTCCGTGCCTTTTTCGCCGGCTGCCTTCTGCTGCTCCCAGGACCAGGCAGCGGGTTCGGATTTGTAAAGCCAGTGCGCCACGCTCATGCTCCCGGATTGTTGAAGACCCAGTTGAACGGCTTGATCTCGACGCTCTCGAAGAGGCCGGCCTTGGTGTAGGGATCGGCATCTGCAAGCGCCGTCGCCGCTTCGATCGTGTCTGCCTCGACGATTACCAGGCTGCCGCAGGGCTTGCCCTCCGGATCGAGAAACGGACCAGCCATCTTCAGAGCGCCTTCCGCATTGAGCTTGTTGAGATGCTCGACATGGGCGGGCCGCGCCTCCATGCGAACGTTCAGGTAACCCGGCTTGTCTTTGCAAACGAAGGCGAAAAGCATGTCAGTTCTCCTATTCGGTCGTGATCGGGCGCGTCATCAGCTGGTCGATCGCTGCGGCGATGCCGAGCTTACCCTCGATGATAGCGGAAACGGCATCGGTAACGGGCATGTCTATATCAAGCGATTTCGCCAGCCGCGAGACGACGGCTGCGGCAAATGCACCTTCGACAAGTTCACCATGCGAAGGATCACGCGTCTCGCCGCGGCCAAGCGCAATCCCGAAGCGCAGGTTGCGCGATTGATGGCTGGTGGCGGTCAGCACCAGATCGCCAAGCCCGGAGAGGCCGCTCACGGTATCCGCCTGTCCGCCCTTGGCGGCAACAAAGCGCGACATTTCTGCGAGCCCCCGCGCAATCAGGGCGGCACGTGCCGAGTCGCCGATGCCGGCACCTTCGACGATGCCGCAAGCAATGGCGAGCACGTTCTTCAACGCACCGCCAAGCTGCACGCCGATTCGATCCGACGAAGGATAAAGACGGAACGTCCTGCCGGAAATCGCTTGTGCCAGTCGCTCGGCGATCTCGGCGTTTTCGGCGGCAACCACCATGGCGGTTGGCAACCCCTTGGCGATGTCTGCCGCGAAGCCGGGGCCGGAAAGCACCGCAATCGCATGCCCCGGCAGAGCGTCCGCCAGCATGTCGGTCAAAAGGTTGCCCGACGTTTTCTCGATACCCTTGGCGCAGGTGACGACGACCGCATCCTTCGCGAGATAAGGCGAATAGTGTCGCGCCGCATCCGCCTGCGCCTGCGACGGCATGGCGAAGAGCACGATGCCCGCATCGCTGATGGCATCCGCCTCAGCGGAAAATTCCAATGCCTCGGGCAGCTCGATGCCAGGTAGAACCGCATCGTGCAGGTGCTCGGCCTTCAGGTCCGCCATCAGCACGGGATCGCGCCCGACCAAGGTCACAGCATGCCGGCCAGCCAGCGCAATGACAGCTGCCAGTGCCGTGCCGAAGGCGCCCGCGCCGACAACCGCAATCTTCTCACTCATGCCTTCGCTCCTCGTTTGCCGAAGCCAAGCAGAGTCTCCGCGCTGGAATCGAGCGGCCACCGCGAACGGGGCTGTACGTCGAGATCGTCGGGTTCGACGCCTGACGCCATGCGCTCCAGTCCAGCCCAGGCGATCATCACCGCATTGTCGGTGCAAAGCCTCAGGGGTGGCGCAACGAAACGGAAACCGTTCTTGTCGCAAAGCGTCTGCAAGGTTCCCCGCACCTCAAGATTGGCAGCAACGCCACCCGCGACGACCAGCGCCGCTCCGCCTTCGACATCAGGAAATTGAGCCTTGAAGCGCTCCAGCCCGCGGCCGATCCGATCCTTCAGCGTCCGCGAAACAGCCTTCTGGAACGAGGCGCAAATATCGGCCACATCCTGGTCGGTCAGCGGCGCAATATCGGTCGCCGCCTGCCGCACGGCCGTCTTCAGGCCGGAAAAGGAAAAATTGAGCTTTGCCTCGCCGACCAGCGGTCGCGGAAAGAGGAAGCGATCCGGGTTGCCGTCCTTCGCCGCGCGCTCCACCGCCGGACCGCCTGGATACGGCAGACTGAGCAGCTTGGCAGTCTTGTCGAACGCCTCGCCAAGTGCATCGTCGATCGTCGTGCCCCAGCGCTCGTAGTTGCCGACACCCCGGACCAGGATAAGCTGCGTGTGGCCGCCGGAAACCAGCAACATCAGATAGGGGAACGAGAGACGGTCCGTCAGCCGCGCCGTCAGCGCGTGACCCTCAAGGTGGTTGATCGCATAGAGCGGCTTGCCGGAGGCTTTGGCAATCGCCTTCCCCGTCATCAGGCCGACCAGCAACCCGCCGATCAGGCCGGGCCCGGAGGTGGCGGCGATCGCATCGATATCGGAGAGCGACACATTGGCGCGTTTCAATGCCTCGTCGATCAGCGTATCGAGCGCTTCGACGTGGGCGCGCGCTGCGATTTCGGGCACGACGCCGCCAAAGGCGCTGTGTTCTTCCAGCTGGCTCAATACCACGTCTGAGCGTACGGTTGGTGCCCCGTCTGCATCCCGCTCGACAACGGCCGCGGCGGTTTCGTCACAGCTTGTCTCGATGCCGAGGATGCGTAGAAAGGGAACCATGAAGCCTGATCGTTGATTGCGATGGGTCTTAAACCTGTTTACGAGGAACTCCGGTAACAACGGATCAATGCGGATGCAAACAAAACCTTTCCGGATCGGCACCAGAGGCAGCCCGCTAGCTCTTGCTCAGGCTCACGAAGCCCGCGACAGGCTGATGGCGGCCCATGGTTTGCCGGAGGAGATGTTCGAGGTCGTCGTGCTGACGACCAAGGGCGACCAGATCACCGATCGATCGCTGGCCGAGATCGGCGGCAAGGGCCTGTTCACCGAGGAGTTGGAGCAAAAGCTCGCGGCGGGCGACCTGGACATCGCCGTGCACTCCGCCAAGGACATGCCGACAAGACTGCCCGAGGGCCTGCACCTCTCGGCCTACCTCCCGCGCGAAGACATCCGCGATGCCGTCATAGGCCGCACGGCGCCGAAGTTGATCGACCTGCCGCACGGGGCAACCGTGGGCTCCTCGTCGCTGCGGCGCCAGGCGCTGATCCGCCGCATGCGCCCCGATATCAAGGTGATCACATTTCGCGGATTGGTCGATACCCGGCTGAGGAAACTGAAGGAGGGCCAGGTCGACGCGACACTGTTGGCGCTCGCTGGCCTGAAGCGCCTCGGCAAGGTCGATGTCATCACAGACATCCTCGACGCCGATACGTTCCCGCCCGCGCCGGCGCAGGGTGCGATCTGCATCGAAAGCCGCGTCGGCGACGCCCGCATCGACCCGCTGCTTGCGCCGATCAACGACACCAGGACCTCCGACGCTGCCTCGTGCGAGCGTGCGTTTCTGGCGGCTCTCGACGGCTCCTGTCGCACCCCGATCGGCGGCTACGCAGTCTGTGAAGGCGACCAGATCCGCTTTTCCGGCCTCATCATCACGCCGGACGGCCGCAACCAGCATGCAGTGACGATCGACGGCAATCGCCGCGACGCGATCGCCCTTGGAACGCGCGCCGGACACGAGATCCGCGCACGTGCCGGCAGTGCCTTCTTCGAAGACTGGAGCTGACGGCGCCATGCGCGTGCTCGTCACCCGTCCCCTGCATTCGGGCGAGCGCACCGCCGAACGCCTTCGCGAGATGGGACACGAACCGCTGTTGCTGCCTCTGTCACAAGCGGTTCATGACGCGGATACGGCCCTCCTCGGGCTGGCACGGACAGACGGCGCGATCGCCGTCACCAGCGCCGAGGCAATTCGCGCAATCGCTCCATTCAAGGACGAACTCGCACGGCATTTGCAGCGCCCGCTCTTTGCTGTCGGCGAAGCGACGGCCGAGGAAGCCAAGTCGGCGGGATTCCGGTCCGTCGTGGCGTCGTCGGGAAGCGGCACCGATCTTGCCGACGCGATCGCACACCTCGGTCACGATCCGGTCCTCTATCTGGCCGGTTTCCCCCGGGCCGAGACCTTCGAAGCTCGCGGCGGCGAACTCAGCCTGAACATCATGATCGCCGAGTGCTATCGTATGGTGCAGTTGCCGGTTGATCCGGCCCGGCTAAAAACAATTCTTGCCGAGCAAAGACCCGCCTCCATACTCTTCTACTCGCAGCGAACGGCGGAGAGCTTCTTTGACCTCGCCGGAATGCAGGCACATCCGGAAAAAATCGCCGGCATTCGCCTGCTCTGCCTGAGCGCAGCCGTCGCCGCGGTCATTCCCGCATCCTTGCGCGAAAATATCGCCATCGCAGAGATGCCGGAAGAACGCAGCCTACTGTCGCTCCTTTGAGGGCTTTTGTGCCCAAATTTTATCTAGGCTCTTTCCTTAAGCGGCATCACTGACTAGTTTCAAACCAATGCATGAATAAGAGGGTCTCATGGCACCAGGAAATCCGCCACGCCATTCGAAGAGCACCGAAGAACCGGTCACGATCGACCTGGATGCGCAGCAAATTGCCTCAGTCAACGACACCGAAAACGACGCTCAGCCCCCCGTTGCACCGGAGGCACCGCTCGCAGCCGAGGCTGACGCCCGAGAGACTTCAGACCAGCAGACCGCGGATCAGGACCCGCTCCCTCAGCATAGCAGCTCTACCGCCGACGAGCCGCCGGCGGACCAGCCTCGCCCCCACGACAGCACGGCGTCCGGCAACACATCCGGGTTGATTGCAGCCGGTATCGTGGGCGGGCTGATCGCGCTTGTCGGCGCCGGTGCCATCCAGTATGCGGGCTATCTGCCGGGTGCCTCGCGCACCCAGTCGCCATCGGCCGACGTGGCCAATCTCTCCGGCGAAATCGAGGGACTGAAGCGCTCGGTCTCAAACCTCGCAGCCACCCCTCCGGCCGGACCCGACGAAGCACTGGAGGTGCGCCTGGCAGCACTGGAATCGGCGGTCAAGACGCCCCCTCCAGCCGCGGCGACGGACACCGCCGCCATTGATGCGCTCAACCGGAAGATTGCCGATTTGACCGGCCAGATCGACCAGCTGCGCGGCGCCGTGTCGCAAGCCACCGAGCAAAGGGCATCAACCGGCGTCGACATCGAGACGCGCCTTGCCGAAGCTGAGAAGAAACTGAACGAACCGCGCCAGGATGTTGCTGTCGCACAGGCGATTGCCGCTGCGGCACTCAAGGCCGCGATCGATCGCGGCGGTCCATTTGTTTCCGAACTCGACACCTACGCCGGCGTTTCTCCCGACGATCCAGTCGTCGCCGACCTTCGTAATTTTGCCGAGACCGGCATTCCATCGCGCGCCGAACTCATCCGCCAGGTGCCTGATGTTGCCAGCGCGATCGTCGATTCCGTCAATCGGACCGATCCGAACCAGAGCTGGTCGGATCGCCTGATGACGAGCGCAAAATCGCTCGTGAAGGTTCGGCCGGTAGGCAACATCGAAGGAGACAGCGTCGAAGCCATTGCCGCACGTATGGAAGATAAGGTGAAGAACGGCGATCTTCCGGGTGCGGCTGCGCAATGGAACGACTTGCCCGCGTCTGCCAAGCAGGCATCGGCTGCGTTCAAGCAGGCACTCGAAGCGCGCATTCGCGTCGAGGATCTTGTCGGCAGTGCCCTGTCGAAAGCGATCTCCGGCACTGGCAAGGAGGGCTGAGGCGTGATCAGGCTCATCATATTCGCCCTGCTGATCCTTGTTCTCGGCTATGGCTTCTCCTGGCTGGCTGACCGCCCCGGCGATCTCTCGCTGATCTGGGAAGGCCAGCTTTATCAAACCAGGCTGATCGTTGCCGCCAGCGCGCTGATCGCGCTGATCGCGGCCGTCATGGTGCTTTGGTGGCTGGCGCGCGTCATCTGGACGTCGCCACATTCCGTCACGCGCTACTTCCGCGCCCGGAAGCGAGACCGCGGCTACCAGGCGCTGTCGACCGGCCTGATCGCGGCAGGCGCCGGCAACGCCCTGATGGCCCGCAAGATGGCGGCCCGTTCGCGCGGCCTGATTCGCGCCGACCAGGAACCGCTGATCGCCCTTCTTGAAGCGCAGGCCGCCTTGATCGAAGGCCGTCACGACGAGGCGCGTGCCAAGTTCGAGGCAATGGCCAACGATCCGGAAACGCGCGAGCTTGGGCTGCGCGGGCTTTACCTCGAAGCCAAGCGTCTCGGTGCCAACGAAGCGGCCCGGCAGTATGCCGAAAAGGCCGCCGACAACGCCCCCTATCTCCCTTGGGCCGCCCAGGCGACGCTCGAGTACCGCAGCCAGGCCGGTCGCTGGGATGATGCGATCCGCCTGCTGGAACAGCAAAAGGCAGCACGCGTCATCGAAAAGGCGGAGGCCGACCGCTTGCGCGCCGTGCTTTTGACCGCGCGGGCGACGGAGAAGCTGGAAAACGATCCGGCCGGCGCCCGTGACGACGCGATTCATGCACTCAAGCTCTCGGCAGATTTCGAGCCCGCAGCAATCGTGGCGGCCAAGGCGTTGTTTCGGGAAGACAAACTGCGCAAGGCCGCATCCATTCTCGAGCAGTCATGGAAAGCCGACCCGCATCCGGAGATCGGCCAGACATATGTTCGCGCCCGCAGCGGGGATTCGGCGGCCGACCGCCTGAAGCGTAGCGAACGCCTGGAAAACCTGAGACCCAACAACATCGAATCCCTTCTCCTCGTCGCCAAGGCCGCTCTCGACACGCAGGATTTTGCCAAGGCCCGCTCCAAGGCCGAAGCCGCGGCGCGAATAGAGCCACGTGAAGCGGCGTTTTTATTGTTGGCCGACATCGAAGAGGCCGAGACCGGCGATCAGGGCCGTGTCCGTCACTGGCTCGCACAGGCACTGAAGGCGCCGCGCGATCCGGCCTGGGTGGCCGACGGCTTTGTATCCGACAAGTGGCTGCCGCTATCGCCCATCACAGGGCAGCTTGACGCCTTTGTCTGGAAAGCTCCCTTTGGACAGGTCGAGGGTCCTGTCGAGGACGGTTCGGCCATATCGATCGACCGTGCGCTGAAGACGTTGCCTCCGGTGCGCGACACGCGCCCCGAAAGCCCCGCGAACGACCACCGCATCATCGAGCTTGAGCGAGCGGCAACTATCGCCGAGGCGGCGCGCCCGACCGCCGTGGCGCCCGCGACACCGACCAGACAGACTCAAGACGCCACCCCGGAAACACGCCCGTTTTTTGGCGGACGACCGGATGATCCAGGCGTCCGCAACCCGACGGCTGAGCCTGAACCCAAGACACGGCTTCGCCTCTTCTAATCAAAACAGGACCCGTATGTTCGAACGCTTCCAGGCATTCTTTCAAAATCTCACCGCCGACAATTCAAAAAAGGGCTTCGCGCCGGACGATCCGCGCATCGCCGTGGCCGCGCTCTGCATGCAAGTCATGGAGGCCGATGGACAGGTGAAGGACAGCGAGACGAAGCGCCTCCGCAAGCTGTTGAAAGACCAATACGGTCTCGATCGCAAGCAGCTCGACGCGCTGATCGCAGCCGGGCAGGTGGCGGAAAGTGATGCCGTCGACTACTACCGCTTCACATCGGACCTGAAGCGTCACCTCAACACCGAGCAGCGCCTCGAGCTGATCGGTGTGCTCTGGGACATCGTCTACGCCGATGGCGAACGCAGCGAGATGGAAGACGACGCGATCTGGCGCATCGCCGAGCTTCTTGGAGTGTCGGCGCGCGAAAGGATCCAGAAGCGTCAGGAGGCCGCAAGGCGCGTAACCGACGTCGAGGTGGTGCAGGACGATGCCGACTGATTGCTTTTCGACAAAGCGTAACCGCCCGATCCTGATCGTTCTGCATCAGGAGCGCTCCAGCCCCGGCCGGGTGGGTCAACTGCTGGTCGAAAAAGGCTATGGCCTGGATATCCGCCGCCCGGTGCTCGGCGACAGACTCCCGTCCACGCTCGCGGGCCATGCAGGTGCCGTCGTCTTCGGCGGCCCGATGAGCGCCAACGATCCCGATGATTTCGTCAAAGCGGAGATCGACTGGCTGGATGTGCCGCTGAAGGAGAAGCGGCCTTTCCTCGGCATCTGTCTCGGCGCGCAGATGCTGGTGCGCAATCTGGGCGGACGGGTAAAGCCGAACGACGACGGCTCGACCGAAATCGGATGGTATCCGCTGCACACCACCGAAAGAGGCCGCATGCTGATGCATTGGCCGAAGATGGTCTATCATTTCCATCGCGAGGGCTTCGACCTGCCGCGCGGCGCGGAGCTGCTGGCGGAAGGCGACACCTATCGGAACCAGGCGTTTCGCTACAACGACCATGCTTGGGGCTTGCAGTTTCACGCGGAGCTGACCCGGGCGATGATGCACCGCTGGGTCGTCCACGGTGCCCACCGTTTCATTCTCCCGAACGCCCAGCAAGGTCGCGAGCACCTCGAAGGCCGGATGCTCTTCGATGCACCGCTCAAGGCATGGCTCAATGAATTCCTCGATATAGTCTTCGAGGGCAAGTCGGCGAAGACCGCCCCGGCTGCAAGAGCAGTCCTTTCGGCATAGGTGCGCACGGCATCGCGCCGTGCTAAAATCAGATCTCGACGGCCTTTATATATCAATAGCAAGCGTTCCGATCCACGATCCGGCCGAACGGTTGCGCCCCTTGGCGCAGCAGTGACCGCAGCCATCACAGGGGAACATCATGCCGAACTACGAACAGAAGCTCGCCTCGATGGGCCTGGTCCTGCCCCAGCCGCTGAAACTTCCGTCCAATATGGTCCTCCCATTTCCCTGGGTGAACGTGCGGGGCAACCGGGCATTCATCTCAGGCCACGGCCCGCAAAATAGCGACGGCTCGCCGGCCGGGCCATTCGGCGCCGTCGGAGATACCGTTTCCGTAGAGGAGGCAAAGGCATCCGCGAGAAAGGTGGGTCTCGCCATGCTCGGCAGTCTGAAGCGGGAACTCGGCAGTCTCGATCGCATCACCGGCTGGTGCCGGGTTTTAGGCATGGTCAATTGTGCACCGCGCTTCGCCAATCCGCCAGCTGTGATCAACGGGTTTACCGAATTGATCCTTGAGGTGTTCGGCCCGGAGGTCGGGCATCACTCCCGCTCGGCGATCGGCGTCGCCGGCCTGCCGCTCAATTTTCCTGTCGAGATCGAAGCTGAAGTCCTGATCTCATCCTGACGGCAACGCAGTTGTCAGGCCTGCTCTTCGCGTTGTGGCGCGTCGAGCGTATCGATCTTGCGGAGTTGCGGAAAGCTTGTCGCCCAGATCGCGGCGACGGCCAGCGTTCCAATGCCCCCGATGATGACGGCCGGCACCGCGCCGAAGATCGAGGCCATGGTTCCAGCGCGGAACTCTCCAAGCTCGTTGGAGGCGCCGACGAAGACCATGTTGACGGCGTTCACGCGGCCGCGAAGCTGGTCCGGCGTCCAGAGAGCGATCAGGCTTTCGCGGACATAGACTGAAATCATGTCTGCCGCGCCCATCAGCGCGAGCGCTGCGATCGAAAGCTCCGTGCTCTTCGAAAACCCGAACACGATGGTGCCGAGACCGAACAACGCGACGCCGATGAACATGTAGATCCCGGCGCGATGCTTGAGCGGATACCAGGCGAGCAGAACGGCCATGACAATCGCGCCAAGTCCTGGCGCTGACCGCAGCAGGCCAAGCCCCCACGGGCCGAGCGTCAGGATGTCCCGCGCAAAAATTGGCATCAACGCCGTGGCACCGCCGAGAAGCACTGCAAAGAGATCGAGCGAGATGGCGCCGAGCACCACCTTTTCGGCGCGGATGAAGCGGAAGCCGCCGAGGATTATGTCCCAGCTCTTGGCCTCTCCGGTGGTCTTCTGCATCGGCTTCGGGATCGTGTAGAGCAGCGCCGCACCCAGACCGGCGAAGACGACCGCGACGACATAGGCGGTGTGGGCATTGACCCCGTACAGCAGGCCGCCGAGCACCGGGCCTGTTATCGCCGCGAGTTGCCACGAGGAAGAGTTCCAGGCAATCGCGTTCGACAGATGCTCTGGAGGCACCAGGTTCGGCGCCAGTGACTGCACCGCAGGCGACATGAAGGCGCGTTCGATGCCGAACACCAGAAGCACGGCAAAGACCGGGATCGGCGAGAACGTGCCGGTCATCGTCATGACCAGCAGCGCCAGCGTGCAGAGCGCGCTCACCAGAGAGCAGACGGCAGCGATGGCCCGGCGGTTGTGCCGGTCCGCCACCGAGCCCGTGACCAGGATCAAAAGCAGCGACGGCAGGAATTGCACAAGGCCGATCAGGCCGAGATAGATCGCGCTGCCTGTCTGGTCATACATCTGCCAGCCGACCGCGACGCTGACGATCTGCTGCGAGAAGGAGAGCAGAAACCGCGCGAAGAAGAAGCGCGTGTAGGACGAATGCCTGAACGCCGCAAAACGGTCTCCGCTGGCTGCAAATGACATGGAAGCTTTCCAAGGAACCGGCAGCGCATCACGACCGGGCGCGCCTGTTAAACATGATTTACGACGTGTTTACACACGGCACTTGCCCGTTTAGTCGCCAATGTCTACATGTCTGTCAACAACGAACTGGAGACTGCGATGATTGCCGTTTTTCAAACCATTGATTTGGCTTTGAATCTTTATACCTGGGTGCTGATTGCCAGTGCAATTTTCTCCTGGCTCTATGCGTTCAACGTTATCAATTCCAGCAATCAGTTCGTCAATTCGGTCGGCATGTTCCTCTACAACGTGACCGAACCGGCGCTGCGGCCGATCCGCCGCGTGCTGCCGAACCTTGGCGGCATCGACATTTCGCCGATCATCCTGCTGCTGATCATCTTCTTCCTTCGCTCGCTGATGTGGAACACGATCGTCCCGATGGTGGTTTGAGCCAACCCCGGACAGCGTTCGCCGATCACGACTTGACCGAGCCCCGTCAGGCTGACACCGAACGGCGGCCGTGACGCGATCTGGTGCGTGTGGCCCTTCCGAGAAGGCTCTCAGCCTGGAATCGGCGACATTTCGCGCAAAAAAATGCTCCGGATCGAGGGCGATCCGGAGCATTGATCAGAAAAGCAGAGTGCACTTTCGGGCCTAGATCAGGCCTTTTCGTTCTTGGCGCGTTCGATCGCCTCGAGGATCAGCGCGCCGGCTTCCTTGGAATCCCCCCAGCCGAAAATCTTGACCCACTTGCCGGGTTCCAGATCCTTGTAGTGCTCGAAGAAGTGCTCGATCTGCTTGACCGTGATCTCCGGAAGGTCGGTGTAGTCCTTGACCTTGTCGTAGCGCATCGTCAGCTTCGGCGACGGAACGGCGATGATCTTCTCGTCCTTGCCGGAATTGTCTTCCATCTTCAGAACGCCGATCGGGCGCACATTGATGACGCAGCCCGGAACCAGCGGACGGGTGCTGGCGATAAGAACGTCGATCGGATCGCCGTCTTCAGACAGCGTATGCGGAACGAAGCCGTAGTTGCCCGGATAGGTCATCGGCGTATAGAGGAAGCGGTCGACGACCAGCGTGCCGGCTTCCTTGTCCATCTCGTACTTGATCGGGTGACCACCAACCGGCACTTCAACGATGACGTTGACGTCTTCAGGTGGGTTCTTGCCAATGGAAACGGCGTCGATGCGCATGCGATACTCCCGCGACGTGATTGTTCGCAGCCAGATAATCCGTTTCATGCCGCGACGCAACACGGCAGGCCAGCAAAGGTGAATGATAGTTTTGCGCGACAGGCCGCAAAAGGCAGCGCGAATGCCTGTTTGCCAGCTTCAATTCCAGATGAAGCCGATCTTCTTCAACTGCTTGTGGTCGAAGGTTTCGATGCCCTCGCAATAGTCGGCGCCGCCATGGCTGCGATAGAATTCTGCACCGTTCTCATTTTCTTCGAGGCACCAGACCACCAGGCCGTTGCAGCCCAGCGACTTAAGAAGGCGTTGCGCTTCGCCGAAGAGCATGTGACCCAGGCCGATCCCTTGATACTCCGGACGAAGGTAGAGCTCGTAGATCTCGCCCTCCTGCGGAAGGGCACGCGCGCGGTTGAGGCCGAGGGTCGCGTAGCCGGCAACACTGCCGGCGACATCAAGAACGAGCAATGTCGCCGGCCCGCGAGTGGCCTTGCGCCACCAACTTTCGCCCCGGCGCTCGATCATCTGCGTCAGTGCCTTGTGCGGAATGATGCCCGCATAGGTGTGTTGCCACGCAAGCCGATGCACCTCCGAGATAGCTCGGGAATCCTGCGGCTCGGCCCGCCGAACATCGATCGACAACGTCTTCATAACGCTTACTCTGGTCCTCTTGCTGACAATTAACCATATGCGCCAGCGCATTCCGGCCAATTGCCCACAGACTTAACATGTGGACTACAGCCGAAAGTTAACGCTTTTTTAACTATTGCGACAAGCAGGATTCGGCGAAGCGCACAAATAAAAAACCCCGGCACGATGGCCGGGGTTGAAGGCTTTAGAACGAGGTAGCTTAGGCCATCTTCGCCTTGCTGAAGCGCTTGCGGTCGTTCGCATCGAGATACATCTTGCGCAGACGGATGGACTTCGGCGTCACTTCCATCAGTTCGTCGTCCTGGATCCACGAGAGAGCGCGGTCGAGCGTCATGCGGATAGGCGGCGTCAGCTTGACGGCTTCGTCCTTGCCGGCGGCACGGATGTTGGTGAGCTGCTTGCCCTTGAGAACGTTGACTTCAAGATCGTTGTCGCGGGTATGAATACCGATGATCATGCCGGCGTAGACCTTTTCGCCCGGATCAATCATCATCGGACCACGATCTTCCAGGTTGAACATGGCATAGGCGACGGCTTCGCCGGGCGCGTTCGCCAGCAGAACGCCATTGGTACGACCGCCGATTTCACCCTTGAAAGGCTGGTATTCCTTGAACAGACGGTTCATCACGGCCGTGCCGCGCGTATCGGTCAGAAGCTCCGACTGGTAGCCGATCAGGCCGCGCGTCGGTGCATTGAACACCAGACGAAGACGATTGCCGCCCGAAGGACGCAGCTCGGCCATTTCAGCCTTGCGTTCGGACATCTTCTGCACGACGACACCGGAATGCTCTTCATCGACGTCGATGACGACTTCTTCGATCGGCTCCATCAGCTGGTCGTTCTCGTCCTTGTGCATCACCACGCGCGGACGCGATACGGCAAGTTCGAAGCCTTCGCGGCGCATGGTTTCGATCAGAACGGCGAGCTGCAATTCGCCGCGACCGGAAACGTAGAAGGAGTCCTTGCCTTCTGCTTCTTCGATCTTCAGAGCGACGTTGCCTTCGGCTTCCTTGTAGAGACGGTCGCGAATAACGCGCGAGGTCACCTTGTCACCTTCGGTGCCAGCCAGCGGGCTGTCGTTGACGATGAAAGACATGGTGACGGTGGGCGGATCGATCGGCTGCGCGGTCAGAGGCTCGGTAATGGACGGATCGCAGAACGTGTCGGCAACCGTGCCCTTGGAAAGGCCGGCGATTGCAACGATGTCGCCTGCATGCGCTTCATCGATCGACGTGCGCTCGATACCGCGGAAAGCGAGGATTTTCGAGATACGGCCGTTTTCGATCAGCTTGCCGTCCTGGCCGATAACCTTGACGGCCTGGTTCGGCTTGATCGAGCCGGAATTGATGCGGCCGGTGATGATACGGCCGAGGAAGGGGTTGGCTTCCAGGATCGTGCCGATCATCGTGAACGGGCCCTCTGCAACCGTCGGCTCCGGAACATGCTCGAGCACGAGGTCGAGAAGCGGTGCGAGGCCCTTGTCCTTCGGGCCCTCGGGCGCAACGTTCATCCAGCCATCGCGGCCCGAACCGTAAAGGATCGGGAAATCGAGCTGTTCGTCAGTCGCATCGAGGCTTGCGAAAAGGTCGAAGACTTCGTTGATGACTTCTTCGTGGCGGCCGTCCGGGCGGTCGATCTTGTTGATCGCGACGATCGGGCGAAGACCGACCTTCAGCGCTTTGGAGACGACGAACTTCGTCTGCGGCATCGGGCCTTCGGAGGAGTCGACCAGAACGATCGCGCCGTCCACCATCGACAGGATACGCTCGACTTCACCACCGAAGTCGGCGTGGCCGGGGGTGTCGACGATGTTGATGCGTACGCCCTTCCACTCGACCGAGGTCGCCTTGGCAAGGATCGTGATGCCGCGCTCTTTTTCCAGGTCGTTGCTATCCATGACGCGTTCTGCAACGCGCTGGTTTTCGCGGAACGAGCCGGACTGTTTCAGAAGCTCGTCAACCAGGGTCGTTTTGCCATGGTCAACGTGCGCGATAATCGCGATGTTGCGAAGTGCCATATGTTTAGATCTCTGAGGCTGGGGCGCCGCGCTGGGAGAAGGCGCCAATTTCGTTTGGCGGGCTCATACAGTGTTTTTCACCTTTGCGAAAGGGGGGAGCCTGGAATGAGAGATATGCATGGCGTTAACTCGACAGATCTGGGTCGAGAACAGTGCGCCAAAGCTCGTTGTCGTTCCTGTCCATCAGCCGAACCGTCAGCTGCTCGGTCTGTCCGTCAATATCGACCAGCCCGAAAAACTGCATCCCGGCCGTTGGCGGAAGATTCTGTTCCGCCCCGCCGGGTGCCGCCTTGATGAACTTCACGTCCGGCCCGAAGGTCATGTCGAGTTGCTGTGGCCCGTAAGTCCCTGAGTGCAGCGGTCCAGCGACAAACTCCCAGAAAGGCAGGAAGTCGCGGAACTTCGCCTTGCCTGGATCGTAGTAGTGCGCTGCCGTATAATGCACGTCGGCGGTGAGCCAGATCATGTTGGTTATGCCGGCATCCCTGATGAAGCGCAGCAGATCGGCAAATTCCAGCTCGCGTCCGAGCGGCGCACCGCCGTCGCCGTTCGAAAAGGACTCCGCCCCCTGCCGCTTCCCGTAATCGTCCCAGATGACCAGCCCGATTGGCAGGTCGCAGGCGATCGCCTTCCAGGTCGCCACTGAGCGGGCCAGTTCACGCTTGAGCCAGGCAATCTGCCGCGCGCCAAGGAGGCGCGAACCGGTCGTCAGCTCCGCGTCGAGCCCGTGGCTGTTCGGTCCGCGATACGAGCGCAGATCGACGACGAACACATCGAGCAGCGGCCCGTAGGAAATCTTGCGGTAGAAGCGCCCGGGCTCTTCCGCCACATATCGGATCGGCGTCATTTCGTGAAATGCCCGGCTGGAGCGCCCCGCGAGAACCGGGACCGACTTTTCCGAATAGCGACCGTCGTCGCGGAGATCCGTCGAGGGCGACCAGTTGTTCAGCACCTCGTGGTCGTCCCACTAGTAAAAGACGGGGCAGACCGCGTTCAGTTCCTTCACATGCTCATCGAGCAGATTGTAGGCCCACTGCCCGCGGAATTGATCGAGCGTCTGGGCGATCTCGCGCTTCGCATCCGTGACAATCCTGTTCTTCCACACGCCGCCGTCCCGCAGCCCGATCTCGTCCGGCATCGGATTGTCGGCGTAGACGGTGTCGCCGGAATGGATCATGAAGTCCGGCCGGTGATAGGCGATCGTTGAATAGGTCCGCATGCCCTCGTCGTCGATCCCCCAGCCCTGTCCCGCCGTATCGCCGGACCATGCGAAGCGGACACTGCGCTTTTGCAGGGGTGCGGTGCGGAACTGACCGAAGATGGGCTCCGAAAGGCTGTTCACATCCTGCAGGTCCGCCGCCCGGAAGCGATAGAAAATGTCCTGGTCGGCCGGCAGCCCTTGCAACAAGAGCTTGCCGGCAAGATCGGTTTCGGGGGTGACGTCGATCGGCGCGATGTGCACCGCATTGGAAAATTTGTCCGTCGTCGAATACTCGACGTGCAGCCGCGAGGGCCTGTCCACCCGCGCCCAGATCACGCCCGAGCTGGAATCCACATCGCCGGACTGGACGCCGGAGGTGAAGAACGGGCGGCTGGAGGAGCCGCGGGCATAGTAGGGCGTCGCGAGCCCTGCCACCGCAAATCCGCCGACGGCTCCCATGGCGGAGAGAAAGCGTCGGCGGGTCGTTTCTGTCAGTTTCATGCCAAGGCGTATCCGACTTGCGAGAGCGGGAGCGAATCTCCTGCGGCAAGCCTATGGCGCCCCTCATGTCATCGTCTTGAAGCTGGCATGACGGTTTTCCAAAACTTCAAAGACAGTTTTGTTACGCCAGCCCTCGGAGAAACCTCAGGCGTCGCTGCCGGAGAGCTCCTCGAAAGTCGCAAGTCCCTTCTTGACGAGCATCGCATCCGGGCTCGGCAGCTTGCCGCGGAAAGCCTTGTAGGCATCTTCCGGATCGATCGAGCCGCCGACGGAATAGATGTTGTCCTTCAGCCTTTGCGCCATGTCGCCATTGAAGGCATCGCCGGTTTCCTCGAAGGCTGCAAATGCATCCGCATCGAGCACCTCGGACCACATGTACGAGTAGTACCCGGCCGAATAGCCGCCGGAGAAGATATGCTGGAAGTGGGGCGAAGCGTGGCGCATGGCGATGGACTTTGGCATGCCGAGATCGGACAGCACTTTTGCCTGAACCGCCATCGGATCGTCGACCGCCTTGCTTGTGTGGAAGGCCATATCGACGAGTGCCGAAGAGGTGAACTCGACCGTATTGAAACCGGAATTGAAGGTCCGCGCGGCCAGAACCTTGTCGAGCAACGCCTGCGGCATCGGCTCGCCGCTTTCAAAATGCACGGCATATTGCTTGAGGATCGCTGGAACGGTCAGCCAGTGTTCGTAGAGCTGCGAGGGCAATTCGACGAAATCGCGCGAGACGCCTGTGCCGGAGACGGAGGGATAGGTCACATCGGACAGCATGCCGTGCAGGGCGTGGCCAAATTCGTGGAACAGCGTGCGGGCGTCATCGAGTGACAGCAGCGCGGGCTTGCCCTCCGCGGGCTTTGCAAAGTTGCAGACGTTGTAGATGATCGGCAGCTCGCCGGTGCGGCCGTTCTTCAGAGGCAGTTTGTGCTGCGATTGCAACGAACTCATCCACGCTCCCGAGCGCTTCGAGCCGCGGGCAAAATAATCACCCAGGAACAGAGCGACGAGCTTGCCGCTGCGGTCGCGGATCTCGAATACCCGCACGTCCGGATGATAAGCCGCAACGCCCTTCTTCTCGACCGCGCGAATACCGAAAAGCCGGCCGGCGACGTCGAAGCAGGCGTCGATGATCTTTTCGAGCTGCAGATAGGGTTTGAGCTCGGCTTCGGAGAAATTGAACTTCTGAGCCCGGATCTTTTCCGCATAGTGCCGCCAGTCCCAGGGCATGACGTCGTGGTTCTTGCCCTCCTCCGCGATCAGCTTTGCGATGTCGGCTTCTTCTTCCTTGGCGCGCTCGACAGCCTTTGCCCAGACCTGCCTCAGCAAGTGGTTCACAGCCTCAGGCGTTTTCGCCATCGTGTTGTCGAGCTTAAGTTCGGCGAAGTTGCCATACCCCAGAAGCGTTGCGATCTCGCTACGCAACGCAAGCGTTTCCCGGATAACGCCGCGATTGTCCGTTGCGCCGTCGTTTGCGCCACGCGCGACCCAGGCCTTGAAAGACTGCTCACGCAGATCGCGGCGATCGGAGAACGTGAGGAAAGGCTCGATGATCGAGCGCGACAGCGTCACCGCGAACTTGCCGTCCTCGCCCCGCTCGTGCGCAGCCGCCGCCATCGCATCCTTGAGAAAGTCGGGCACGCCGGCCAGATCGGACTGCGCAAGCACGAGCGCCCAGCCCTTTTCGTCGGCAAGCACGTTCTGGCCGAATTGTGTGCCAAGTCCGGCAAGCTTTTCGTTGACGGCGGCAAGCTTTTCCTGCTCGTCTTTCGGAAGTTTCGCGCCCGACTTGACGAAGCCTTTCCAGTGGCGCTCGAGCACCCGGGTCTGCTCCAGCGTCAAGCCAAGACTGTCCCGCTGTTCCCAAAGTGCGTCGATGCGCGCAAACAGCGCCGCGTTCATGCCGATCTTGGAATAATGCCGCGACAGTTTCGGCGAGATGTCGCGCTCGAGCGCCTGTATCGCGTCGTTGGTATGCGCCCCCGCCCTGTTCCAGAACAGCGCCGATACCCGCGAAAGCGCGTCACCCGCGGTTTCGAGGGCAACGACAGTGTTCTCGAACGTCGGGCCGGCAGCATTTCCTGCAATCTCGTCTATCTCCCGTTCGTGCGTGGAAAGGGCGGCATCGAAGGCGGCGGCAAAATCGCCATCATGAAGCGCCTCGAAGCGCGGCAGGCCATGCAGGCCATTCCAGTTGACGAGTTCCGGGTTGAAATCTTGTGTGGAAGGCATGCTGACATCCTTTGTGGCAGGCGACTGTATTGGCAATATAGGGATGCTTTGGCGCGATTGGTATTCCGGGCCTCCGTCACTTTGACGGAAACTGCGAGTGACGCGGACTACAGAAAATGCACCCCAACAAATGATGCATATGAATTAACTATTCGTTAACGATTGACGGAACTTCGCAACGCAGGGTATTTTTACGCATCATTTTCACAAGTGGACATGCGCTATGGAAATCATTTCTATGCGGTCTTCGCCAAATTTTCTTTTCAGAAATAATTCCAATAATCAGAAGTCCTGTAATAAATTAGAAGATCATTTCGAGCCCGCCAAGCGCGTGTTGACGGCGTTTCAGGTCAATGCCATCAGCACCGAGGAGCCGGATTTCTCGGCTATCAGCCCAAGCGAACTGCGCAACTATGCGCGGCAGAGCTATGACACCGGTGCGATCGACCAGGACACCTTCGCGGCGATCTCGGAGCCGTTGCCGATGCGCACGATCGATCCAGCCGGCGATATCCTCGACCTCTCCGGCGTCACCGATGGCACAAGCTTCAACTTCCGCGATTACTACAAGGATCAGCTGCAGGTCGCCATGTCGATCGGAGATCCCGAGACGGTTGAGACGCTGAAATCGGTGGTCAGTTTCCTCGACGTCTGATCTCAGGCTTTGCGCCAACCAAGCAGGCCGGGAGTTGCGTGAAAAAGCGCCTGCGCCGCAAATCCCATGAACAGTACGCCGGAGCAGCGCACGATCAGCCGCTCGTGCGCACGATAGAATCGTCGGACGGCGCCTGTGCCTACGACGGTGATCAGGATCATGTCGGCGACGATGAAGCCAAGGAAAGAGACCGCAAGCAGGACTGGCAACGCCTGGAACTGCAGCGCGCTCGCTGAGCCCGCCACCAACGCAGTGAACGTCGCGAGCGCCACGGGATAGCCTTTCGGATTGGTAACCCCGAAAATCAGGCCGCGGCGAAACGGCCGCTCGACCGTCATCAGCGCCTGCCCGTCGCCCTTCGGCTTTGCACGAAAGGCATTCCAGCCGATCCAGGCCAGATAGAAGCCGCAGAGGAGCCCGAGCGCATCGAACACGAAGGTGCCGATCGTCTTTGCTCCGATGATGGCAACCAGCGCCAGCGAAGCCCAGAGCACGTCCCCGACCAGGTGCCCGCAGACAAACTGCGCGCCCGCGCGCCGGCCCTGTCCGGCACCGATGCCAAGCAGCGCAAGAAAAGCGGGGCCGGGAATGAGCACGTAGAGAAGAGCGGCCAGGAAGGCACCCGCCAGCAAAGATTGCGTCATCGATAAAACTCCGGAGGCGACGGTTGCAGACTATGCGTTCCCGCATTCCCGTCAAGGCGCAAGCACGACTCATCAGATTTTTGAATTGCCCTATTCGACAGCCGTCGACGAAAAGGCCCGCACGACGGCGGGCCTTGATAGCTTGAAGCGTCCCAGCACTTACGAAGTGAGCATGCGGCTCACTTCGTCAGATTGCGCTTGGCCAGCGTACGCAGGCGTAGCGCATTGAGCTTGATGAAGCCCGCAGCGTCCTTCTGGTCGTAGGCGCCCTGGTCGTCCTCGAACGTGACCAGCTTGTCGGAGTAGAGCGACTTTTCGCTTTCCCGGCCGGTGACCATGACATTGCCCTTGTAGAGCTTCAGCGTCACTTCGCCCTCGACATGCTCCTGGCTCTTGTCGATCAGCGCCTGCAGCATCTCGCGCTCCGGCGAGAACCAGAAGCCGTAATAGATCAGCTCGGCGTAGCGCGGCATGATCTCATCCTTCAGGTGCGCGGCACCGCGGTCGAGCGTGATCGACTCGATCGCGCGGTGCGCCGTCAGAAGGATCGTGCCGCCTGGCGTTTCGTAGACGCCGCGCGACTTCATGCCGACATAGCGGTTTTCGACGAGGTCAAGGCGGCCGATGCCGTTGTCGCGGCCGTAGTTGTTGAGCGTGGCCAGCAGCGTCGCCGGGCTCATCCGAACGCCATTGACCGAAACCGCGTCGCCTTTCTCGAAGCCGACCTTGATCACGGTCGCCTTGTCGGGAGCAGCTTCCGGGGAGATCGTGCGCATATGCACGTACTCGGGTGCTTCCTGCGCTGGATCTTCCAGAACCTTGCCCTCGGACGAGGAGTGCAGCAGGTTGGCGTCGACGGAGAACGGCGCTTCGCCCTTTTTGTCCTTGGCGACAGGGATCTGGTGCTGCTCGGCAAACGCGAGCAGATCGGTGCGGCTCTTGAAAGCCCAGTCGCGCCACGGCGCGATGATCTTGATGTCGGGGTTGAGCGCGTAAGCTGACAGCTCGAAGCGAACCTGGTCGTTGCCCTTGCCGGTCGCGCCGTGAGCGATCGCGTCGGCGCCGGTCTTCCTGGCGATATCGATGAGGTGCTTGGAGATCAGCGGTCGGGCGATCGAAGTGCCAAGGAGGTAGACGCCCTCATAGACGGCATTGGCGCGGAACATCGGGAAGACGAAGTCCTTCACGAACTCTTCGCGCACGTCCTCGACGTAGATTTCCTTGATGCCGAGCATCTCGGCCTTCTTGCGCGCCGGCTCCAGCTCTTCGCCCTGCCCCAGATCGGCCGTGAACGTCACGACTTCGGCGCCGAGTTCGGTCTGCAGCCACTTCAGGATGATCGAGGTATCGAGGCCGCCGGAATAGGCGAGCACGACTTTCTTCACGTCTTTTTTAGATGCCATGATGATGAGGTCCGTTGCATGAGGGCGAGCGGCAGACCCGCAAAGCCCGGTGTCGCGGGCACTTTTAGCGAGATTGGCGCGCGACGCAAGGGGAACGGATCCGTTGCCGCCATCGGATTGGGTTTGACAGCGCAAGATGGCAACCCATATCTGGCACCGTCCGAACAATGCTCGAGGAGGCTGGTCCCGTGACGAATATTCAAGACATCATCAAGGCATCCAACGTTGCGGTGATCACCGGCGGCGCCTCCGGTATCGGCTTTGCCGCGGCCAAGCATTTCGCGCAGGCCGGCATGAGTGTCGTCATTGCCGATCTCGGCGGCGACAGGCTGGCGAGCGCGGCCGACGCGTTGAAGGCGATATCGGGCGAAGAGCATGTGATGGCCATCGAAACCGACGTCGCCGACAAGGGTTCGCTGGAGGCGCTCGAACGCGCCGTCATCCAGCGCTTTGGCCGCGTCCACGTGCTGATGAACAATGCCGGCATTGGCCCTGAGACGTCGATCTTCGCCGCCCAGGCCGACTGGGACGCGATCCTCGGCGTCAATCTGCTTGGCGTGATCAACGGCACGCGCACCTTCGGCCCGCATATGCTGGCGCACGGGGAGCCCGGCCTCATCATCAACACCGGCTCCAAGCAGGGGATCACCACCCCGCCGGGCAACCCGGCCTACAATATCTCGAAGGCAGGCGTGAAGGTTTTCACCGAAGCGCTGCAGCACGAACTGCGCAACACCGACGGCGCAAACATCTCCGCGCACCTGTTGATCCCCGGCTTCGTCTTCACAGGCCTGACGAAAGGCGACAGGGCCGAGAAGCCGGCAGCCGCCTGGACCCCGGAACAGACGGTCGATTTCATGATCGATAGCCTTACCCGCGGCGATTTCTATATCCTGTGCCCCGACAACGACGTCGCGCGACCAACCGACGAGCGCCGCATGGCCTGGGCCGCCGGCGACATTATCGAGAACCGTCCTCCCCTGTCGCGTTGGCATCCCGACTATGCCGACAAGTTCAGGGCATTCCTCGACGCCAAGGATTGATTGGACATTTTGCCAAAGCCGGATATGAGACCATGCATTCATATCCGACCTTCAGAGTGTGACATGGATTTCCTGCCGACCTTTCCGACCCTTCTCGCTTTTGCAGCAGCAACGCTTCTGCTGGCTGCAACGCCCGGCCCCGACATGACGCTCTCGATCAGCCGCGCGCTCGCACAGGGCAAGAAGGCGGCACTCTTCGTCGTGCTCGGCACAAGCCTCGGCATCGTCGTCCATACGATGCTGGTTGCATTCGGTATCTCTGCGCTGATCACCGCCTCGCCGACCGCATTCCTCATCCTGAAGACAGGCGGGGCCGCCTATCTTCTCTGGCTCGCCGTTCAGGCGATCCGCTTCGGCTCGAAGCTGTCGATCAAGAAGGTCGAAGAGGTGAAGGGTACGCCGCTGTCAAACATTTCGTCCGGCTTTTGGGTCAATCTCTTGAACCCGAAGGTCATCATCTTCTTCATGACCTTCCTGCCGCAATTCGTCAGCGCCGGCGATCCCGCCGTCACCCACAAGCTGCTCTTCCTTGGTCTTTGCTTTATCCTGATCGGTATGCCCGTCAACGCCGCCGTCGTCTTCGCCGCCGATTGGCTGGCCGGCTGGCTGCAGAGCAACAAGAAGGTGCTGCGCGGTATGGACTATACCTTTGCCGGCGTCTTTTCCGTGTTCGCTGCGAAGATCCTGCTCACGCAGGCGCGCTGATCCGGGTTTCGGATCAGCCGATCAGCAACGCATCGTCGTCCAGGGTCTGCCCGCGCATCTTGCGGAACATTGCAATCAGATCCTCGACCTGAAGTGTCTTGCGGCTGTCACCGCTGACGTCGAGGACAATTTCGCCGCCGTGCAGCATCACGGTGCGGTGGCCGTAATCCAGCGCCTGCCGCATCGAATGCGTCACCATCAGTGTCGTCAGCTTGCGTTCCGACACGATCTTCTGCGTGAGCCCCATGACGAACTCTGCCATGCCGGGGTCGAGTGCGGCGGTGTGTTCGTCGAGCAGCAGCACCTCGGAGCCGGCGAGCGTCGCCATGACAAGCGAAACTGCCTGCCGCTGCCCGCCGGACAAAAGGTCCATCCGGTCCTTCATGCGCGTCTCTAGCCCTAGATTGAGCTCGGCGATCCGCTCGCGAAAATGCTCGCGACGTTTCGGGCCGAGCGCCGAAACAAGACCACGCCGTTCGCCACGCCGAGCGGCCAGCGCAAGATTCTCCTCGATCGACAGCGCCCCGCAGCTGCCGGTCAGCGGATCCTGAAAGACGCGGGCGACAAGCCCGGCGCGTGCAGCGGTCGGCTTGCGCGTTACGTCCGTATGGCCGATCAGCACCTGGCCTTCGCTCGCCAGCACGTCGCCGGCAAGCACGCCGAGCAAGGTGGATTTTCCGGCCCCGTTCGAGCCGATGACGGTGACGAAGGAGCCCTCCTCAATCGTCAGGTTGACGCCGTTCAGCGCCTGCTTCTGCAGCGGCGTTCCCTTGCCGAAAACGACTTTCACGTCCTTGAGGTTGATCACGATGCAACCCCTCCACGGCGAAGACGGGGAAGGACGAGCGCCACCGTGACCAGGACCG
Organism: Rhizobium sp. Root1203; assembly: GCF_001424945.1. Lineage (GTDB taxonomy): Bacteria > Pseudomonadota > Alphaproteobacteria > Rhizobiales > Rhizobiaceae > Rhizobium. The sequence goes on along the minus strand of NZ_LMCW01000023.1, from coordinate 298,580 downwards.
CGGTCACGAAATTGAGATCCGACGCCTGCAGCCCGATGACATCGGTCGAGAGTGCCAGCTGAATGGCGATGCGGTAGAAGATCGATCCGAGCACACAGCCGATCAGCGCGACCAGCAGACCGCGCCGCCCGAGCAGCGTCTCGCCAATAATGACCGCTGCCAGACCGACGACGATCGTGCCTACGCCCGATGTCACGTCGGCAAAGCCGTTCGTCTGCGCAAACAACGCGCCGCCGAGCGCCACAAGCGCATTGGAAATCGCCATGCCCAGATAGATCTGCCGGCTCGTATCGACGCCCTGGGCCCGCGCCATGCGGGCATTGGCGCCGGTCGCCCGCATCGCCAGACCGGTGTCGCTTTCAAGAAAGCGCCAGACCACGATAACGGCGATCAGAACGAGGATGCCAACGAACAGCGGCCGCACGTAGAAATCTCTGAGCCCATGCCCAAAAAACGGGCTGATCATCGTATCGGCATTGATCAGCGCGACATTCGGCTTGCCCATGACCCGCAGGTTCACCGAGAACAACGCGATCATCGTTAGGATCGACGCAAGCAGGTTGAGGATCTTGAAGCGAACGTTGAGAAGCGCTGTCACCATGCCTGCAGCGGCACCTGCCGCCATCGCGATCGCCGCCGCGGCCCAGGCATTGACGCCGGCGATGATGAGAACCGCCGTAACCGCGGCCCCCAGGGGAAACGAGCCGTCGACTGTCAGATCCGGAAAATCCAGGACACGGAAAGCGAGGTACACCCCAAGAGCGACAAAGGCATAAACCAGCCCCAGCTCCACGGCCCCCCAGAATGCGATCTGACTCAAGGCTCCTGCCCCTTCTTCTCTCATGTTTCGCACCTTGCGAAACCAGACTTTTAATACGATCAGCCGCCCCCGCGCAAACGGGAGGCGGCTGATTACTCTGCTCTGACGATAGGGCTTAGTCGATCGTCTTAGTAGCCCGGCTGAGAACGCTCTGCGGCAGGGTTACGCCCATTTTGGCAGCCGCCCCCTTATTGACCACGAGATCGCTACCGGCGGCGACCTTGACCGCGATATCGCCCGGGTTCTCGCCCTTGAGGATACGAACGACAATATCGCCCGTCTGCTTGCCGACATCGTAGTAATTGAAGCCGAGGGCCGCGATCGAGCCGCGCGAAACGGAATCCGTGTCGGCGGTGAAGAGCGGCAGCTTGCTTTCCTCGGCAACGGCGACAGCGCCTTCGAGTGCGGAGATGATCGTGTTGTCGGTCGGGACGTAGATCGCATCGGCACGTCCGACCAGCGCCCGCGTAGCGCCTTGAACTTCGGCAGACTTGGTCGCCGCAGACTCGACGACTTTCAATCCGGCTTTTTCGGCTTCGGCCTTCAGGACGGCCAGCAGCGATACGGAGTTGGCTTCGCCCGAGTTGTAGAGATAGCCGATCGTCTTCACATCGGGCAGGATTTCCTTGATCAGCGCGATATGCTCGGCAACCGGCGACATGTCGGAAAGACCGGTTACGTTGCCGCCCGGCTTGTCCATGCTTTTCACCAGCTGCGCGCCGACCGGATCGGAAACCGCGGTGAAGACGACAGGAATATCACGCGTCGAGGAAACGACGGCCTGCGCCGACGGCGTGGAGATCGGCACGATCACGTTGGGACCTTCGCCCGCGAACTGGCGAGCGATCTGAGCGGCCGTCGCCGGATTGCCCTGCGCCGACTCGAACATGAACTTCAGGTTCTCGCCTTCCTTGTAGCCGGCCGCAGTCAGCGTATCGAGAACACCCTTGCGCACGGCATCAAGTGCCGGATGCTCGACGATTGCCGTGACGGCAACGGTCACGTTATCGGCTTTTGCGGGCAGAGAAAGGGCCAAAGTGGCCGCAACGGCGAGCAGAATCGAACGCATAGGTATCCTCCAGATATGATTTTGGGCTGCTTTTAGGAAAAACAGCCCCCAAAATCAATCGTCAGAAGGTACTGTAAGGATCAAACTTGCTGATCAGTCGTCCGCGCCGTGATTGGCGATCATCATCGCCTCGAAGGCCAGGCGCTCGGTTTTGCGCATGCGTTCGGATTCCGATTTCAACTGGCCGCAGGCAGCCAGAATGTCACGCCCGCGCGGTGTGCGGATCGGCGAGGCGTAGCCGGCCGAGTTGATGAAATCAGCAAACTTCTCGATCTGCGCCCAATCGGAACACTGGTAGTTGGTACCCGGCCAGGGATTGAAGGGAATGAGGTTGATTTTTGCCGGCACGCCCTTCAGGAGCTGGATAAGCCCCTTCGCATCCTCAAGGCTGTCGTTGACGTCCTTCAGCATCACATACTCAAAGGTGATGCGGCGTGCGTTGGAGAGACCCGGATAGGCGCGGCAGGCGTCGATGAGGTCCTTCAGCGGATACTTCTTGTTGATCGGTACGAGGATGTCGCGCAGGTCGTCGCGCACGGCATGCAGCGAAATTGCCAGCATGACGCCGATCTCGTCGCCGGTACGGAAGATCTCAGGCACGACGCCTGACGTCGACAAAGTCACGCGGCGCTTCGACAGCGACAGGCCATCGCCGTCCGTGGCAATCAGCAGCGCCTGCTTCACCGCATCGAAATTGTAGAGTGGCTCGCCCATTCCCATCATCACGATGTTGCTGACCTTGCGGCCCTCGGCCGGCATGACCGTGCCCTGCGGCGCTTCGCGATCCGGAAAATCGCCGAGCCGGTCGCGAGCAAGCAGAAGCTGCGAAAGGATTTCCTCGGCCGTCAGATTGCGCACCAGGCGCTGCGTCCCGGTGTGACAGAAGGAACAGGTGAGCGTGCAGCCAACCTGGCTGGAAATGCAAAGCGTGCCGCGGCCTTCCTCTGGAATATAGACCGTCTCGATATCGACCGGGCGACCCGCCCCGCGAGCCGGGAAGCGCAGCAGCCACTTGCGGGTACCGTCGTTGGAGACCTGCTCCTCGACGATTTCAGGTCGCGCGATGGTGAAATGCTGCTTCAGCATTTCGCGCATATCCTTAGCGATATTCACCATGAGATCGAAATCGGAGACGCCGCGCACGTAGATCCAGTTCCAGAGCTGGCTGACGCGCATCTTGATTTGCTTGTCGGCGACGCCCTTTTCGCGCAGCGCAGCGCCCATGTCTTCGCGGCTGAGGCCGATCAGGGAGGGCTTGGGCAGAGCGTCGCCCCGCATCTGCGAGGCAGCAGGCTTGATTACGGTCATCGCATCCATGACGGACATAGGTCTAATCCCGAATTCAACATGCGATCCTCCCGGTAAGCCGGACGACTTGCGGGCACGAAGGGCATGATGGCAGAAATTGAGTGCGGAGTATGCCGGCAAAGCCGCGATCTGTCCGCTGTTGTGCGCGCCTTTAGCATCATTTTTGCCGCGCGTCACTATAGATGGAAACGGCAAAAGCCGGCGCAAGGCCGGCCTTCGAATTTCGTCGCTATGAAACCCAAAGCTTATTTGCAGGCTTCGATCTGCTTGAGCGAGGCGGAAATACCCGACAGCGAGTAGCTATAGGAGGTTGCCGTGCCCTTGCGCGACGTCGCGTTGACGGTCATCGAATGTCCGCCCTTCATGGCGGCGACAAGGGCCGGTTCCTGTGCTGCATTCTCGACCCAGCCGGCCTTGTCCTTGGTGAACATGACGAAGCTCTTGTTGTCGATCACGACCTCGATCTTCGATCCATCCTTGACGGTATAGCCCATCATCGCCTGAGGCTCGTAGGATATATTCTGGCCCGGCCGCTGCGAGACGATGAAGAAATTCTCGCCGTGGTCGATGCCCGCCGGCTTCTTTTCGGTCGGAACCGACAGCACGTAGCAGACAGTGCTCGCACCGGACTTGTACGAATAGGCGCCCCAGGCCTGGAACTGCTGGATACGCGTCGGCGCGGAGGAAGCCGGTGCGGCCTGCTGCGTTGCTGCCTGTGCCGCGGGCTTCTTGGACTGGGCGGATGCAATGCCGGCGCCGACGACGACGAGAGAAAGGGCGATTGCGAGACTTCTTACAAACATGGATATCCTGCCGGTTCTTGCGATTCGAGCCCGAAGCGAGCGGGCGGCGCATAATCACGATCTGCTTTATTTTGACTTAATTCAGGTTACCAAAGCGTCAACGCAGACCGCAAGAAGTGCCTGCCTGTGTCATTTCCGCCCGGGTGTCAATGTTGAGCGCTGGAACCTCGCCCGAGATGATGTGGTGTCGCTATGGTGCCGAACCATTGCTTGAGATGAATTTAAGACAGAAAGATTCAGGCAAGAGTTTGACCTTTCGAAAATCCGTTGTAGGTCATTGAGGCATGGAATTCCGTTAAGGATTTCGGAAAGCTAGGGGGTCTTTGAAAGGAAATGGATGCGGCGGAAAAACAGCGCTTCGCTGCCCTCGCGAGGGCTGTCGCGGAACGCCGCGACCAGCAGGCCTTTTCCGTCCTGTTCGACTACTTCGCTCCCCGCCTCAAATCTTGGTTACTACGCCAGAAAATGACCGCAAGCGAGGCCGAAGAGCTGGCCCAGGAAGTCATGATTGTGCTCTGGCACAAGGCTGGCCTCTACGATCCATCGCGCTCGTCGCTATCGACCTGGCTCTTCCGGATCGCCCGCAATCGCCGCATCGACCTTCAGCGACGTGCCCGCACTCGCATCTTGGACGAGGCGGACCCATCGCTGCAGCCTGTCGCGGAAATCGGCGCTGACGAGATGGTGGCAAACGACGACCGCGACGCGCATGTGCGCGCTGCGGTCAGCCGATTGCCGGAGGAACAACGCGAGATGCTGCGCGCGGCCTTCTTTCTGGGTCAGTCGCACTCTGAGATTGCCGAGGCGACCGGATTGCCGCTCGGAACGGTCAAGTCACGTATCAGGCTTGCCTTCGGCAAGCTCAAGAAGGTTCTGGACGCGGAAAACGCCTAGCGAACACCTCAGATCGTCTTCATGCCCTCGGGCTTGTCGGCGAGAGCGCTGTCGGCCGATTGGTAGTGCTTCGGCTTGATGTGGCGACTGACCATCGCGAAGGCAGCAGAGAGCACTGCGATGTCGTCGGAAAATCCGATGCCGACAAATACATCAGGGATCATGTCGATCGGCAGAACGAAATAGGCTAGTGCCGCAAGCAGCGTCCCGCGGACCTTGATCGGCGTCTGCGGATCGAGCGAACAGTAAAAGGCTGCGACGACATCGCGCGAAAACGGAATCTGGCGCACGGCCTTTCGGAAGGTCGGCCAGAATTTCTTCCGCACCGTGCGCTCCCGCCGGGTCTGCGTATCCTCGTCGCCCGGCAACAGAATCTCACCGTATTTGACGTCGTCCATTCCACTTCGTCCTTTCGTTCACGCGGAAATATGGGTGATCCTCGCGCCAGATTCAATCGGTCCGCCGCCCAGCCGCCTTGTCCATCGCGCTGGCGAGCTTAAAGTCGAGCTCAGTCAGCCCACCGGCATCATGCGTATTGAGCTTCACCTCGACGCGCGAATAGACGTTGAACCATTCGGGATGATGGTCGAGTTTTTCGGCAGTCAACGCCGCTTCGGCCATGAAGCCGAAGGCCTCGACGAAGTTTGCGAACTTGAACCGCTTCGAAATGGACGCAGCATTGTCGTCGAGCGACCAGCCCGTGAGTTTTGCAAGCTCCTGATCGATCGCCTGCCGTTCCAGTTTCTGCCTTTTCATGCGACGTTTTCTCCTCTTTCCACCAGGGTTTCCAATGAAACGCATCAGCATCCTGTTTGTTTGCATGGGCAATATATGCCGTTCGCCACTTGCCGACGGCATTTTTTCGCAACTGGTCGCTGAGGTGGGCATCGCCGACCGCTTCACCATCGATTCCGCCGGCACCGGCGGATGGCATCAGGGCGACCAGCCGGACCGCCGCTCGATCGCGACAGCGAGACATCATGGCATCGATATATCGCGGCATCGCGCGCGCCGCATCAGGACCGAGGATTTCATTGATTTCGATCTGATCCTCGCCATGGATCGCGCCAATATCGCGGAACTGCGCAATATCGCTCCCCAAGCCGACAACATTAGTCTCTTCGGCGAACTGGCGCTTGGGACCGGCGAGGACATCCCCGATCCCTATTATGGCGGCATTGACGGCTTCGAGCTGGTCTACGCCAAGCTTTTCACCGGCTGCAGGAAGCTGCTGGACGGGTTCGGTGCCGACAGTGCCTCATGGAGCGGGAAGACCTCTTCCGTCAGATAGGGACCACCCCCAACCGATTCCCGCGATGACAGGAGAACGAAGCGGGGGACCGTAAACGCCGAGGTCTGAAAGTTTCCACGTCCGGCAAGATAGTGAACCACATCGTCGACACGGGAAGATTTCAGCCGCGCCAGCGTAACGTGCGGGGTGAATTTACGGGGATCAGGCGGCAGCCCGATGCGCTGGCAAATCCGCTCGATTTCGGCCTGAAGAGCGTACATTTCGGGCGAAGGAGTAACGCCGGCCCAGATCGAGTGCGGCTTCTTGGAGCCAAAGGACCCGATGCCATCGAGACGCATTTGGAATTCGGGCCTGTCGATGCGGTCGAGTCGGTCAACGATTTCGTCTGCCGTGCGTCCGTCGACATCGCCGATGAACCGCAGTGTGATGTGGTAGTTCTCCACATCGATCCATCGGGCACCAGGGAGACCACCGCGCAGCAATGAAAGGCTCATTGCGGCATTGCGCGGAATTTCGAGGGCGGTAAAAAGTCTCGGCATAACGAGCACTCCCCGAATCTTTTGCAGGTGCTCACACGGAATCACGCATTCCCAACCTGCGCAAGTCCCTAATTCTTCACAGTAGAAATCGTTCCAATGAATTGCGTGATGGCCGGCTCCATCTTGCCGACCATCACCTCGACCCCCTTGGTGTTCGGATGCATGCCGTCGTCGAGCTTCAGCGCAGCGTCCAGCGCGACCCCGTCGAGGAAGAAGGGATAAAGTGCAACACCATGCTTTTGCGCGAGTTTCTCGTATATCGGATTGAAACGTGCCGCATAGTCCCCGCCCATGTTGGGCGGCGCAAGCATGCCGGCGAGAAGCACGGCAATACCGCGTTCCTTTAGCCGGACAATCATTTGCTCGAGGTTTTTTTCGCTCTCCTCAGGCGGGATACCGCGTAACGCGTCATTGGCGCCGAGTTCGAGAATGACACCGTCCGTCCCGTCGGGAACCGACCAGTCGATTCGCGCAAGGCCACCGGTCGTCGTATCGCCGGAAACGCCCGCATTCGATATCGACACGTCGAGACCCTTGGCCTTCAATGCTGCCTGCAGCTTCTCCGGAAAGCCGTCTCCGGGCGGAAGCTGGTAGCCCGCCATGAGGCTGTCGCCGAAGCCGACCAGCGTGATCGTTCTGGCATTCGCGGTCACCGAGAGCATCAGCGAGGCAACAATGACGGCGATGTGAAGGCCGGCAACTTTAAAACTCATTCCGCTTTCCCTAGATTGGCAACAGGATCGGCATTTATATAGGGCAATTACTGTTGGCAAAAACCATCATCGACTTGAAGCGCGCCGATTTGACGCTCGGCAGCGCCGCTGCGTCCGTCCATGTGTTGAAGGGCATCGACCTTAGCATCGCCGCCGGCGAATCGGTCGGCATCGTCGGCCCGTCCGGATCAGGGAAGTCGACCCTCCTAATGGTTCTGGCCGGGCTCGAGAAGCTCGACAGCGGCGAGATAAACATCAGCGACACGCCGCTGCATGCCTTGACCGAAGATCAGGTCGCCGATTTTCGCGGCCGCAATATCGGCATCGTCTTCCAGTCGTTCCATCTGATCGCCAACATGACTGCGCTCGAGAACGTCGCCGTGCCTCTGGAGCTTGCCAATGTTCCCAACCCCTTCGAGATCGCCCGCCGGGAGCTGAAATCGGTCGGTCTCGGCGATCGCCTGAGCCATTACCCGGGGCAACTCTCCGGCGGCGAACAGCAGCGGGTCGCCATTGCGCGCGCACTCGCCCCGTCCCCTGCCCTTCTGATTGCCGACGAACCTACCGGCAATCTCGACGCCGATACCGGCCGGCAGATCGCCGACCTGCTGTTTTCGAAACAAGCCGAACGCGGCATGACGCTTCTGCTCGTTACCCACGACACGGCGCTCGCAAAGCGCTGCTCGAGACAGATCCGCGTCCGTTCCGGCCGGATCGAGGACGACAGTGCGGCGGTGGAACCCGAAGCGGCCATGGCATGAGCCTCGTGCCCCCCCGCGTCTCGCTTGCTTTCCGTCTGGCGCTCCGCGAACTGCGCGGCGGCCTCAGGGGCTTCTACATCTTCCTCGCCTGCATCGCGCTCGGGACTGCCGCGATTGCGGCAGTCAATTCGGTCTCGCAGTCGATCACCGATACCATCGCAACCCGCGGCCAACAGATTCTTGCAGGCGACGTCCGCTTCGAACTCAACAATCGCGAGGCGAGCGAACAGGAAATGGGCTTCCTGCGCGGGTTGGGCAAAGTTTCCGTTTCGACCGGGCTGCGTTCCATGGCCCGCACGCCGGACGGATCGGATCAGGCGCTGGTCGAGGTCAAGGCGGTCGATGGCGCATATCCGCTCTACGGAACGTTCGAAGCGGAGCCGAACTACCCGCTGCATGCCCTCCTGGCAGACCAGAGCGGCACGTACGGCGCTGTCGCCGCCCCACTGCTTTTGGAGCGAATGGGCCTGAAGATCGGCGACGAGATCCTTCTCGGCAATGTCATCCTCAACATAACGGGCACGGTGAAGACCGAACCCGACGCCGTCTCCGAAGGCTTCGGGTTCGCCCCGCGCCTTCTCATCAGCGGGAAGGCACTCCGCGCCTCCGGCCTGATTCAGACCGGCAGCCTCGTCGAGCATGCCTACAAGATACAGCTGGACGATCAGGGCGACATGCCGACGGTCCGGGATCGAGCAGCAAAGGAATTTCCATCCGCAGGCTGGTCGATCCGCACAAGCGACCGAGCCGCGCCCTCGCTGACCGATAACATCGAGCGGTTCTCTCAGTTTTTGACGCTGGTCGGCCTCACAGCCCTCATCGTCGGCGGCGTCGGTGTCGCCAACGCCGTGCGCGCATTCCTCGATTCGAAGCGCACGACGATTGCAACCTTCAAATGCTTGGGTGCACCGGCGGCAACCGTCGTTCTGATCTATCTCTTCCAGATCGGCATTATCGCGCTTGCCGGAATAGCGATCGGACTTGTGATCGGTGCGCTGGCACCGATGCTGGCGGCACAGTTCCTTGCACAATTCCTGCCTATGTCTACTGCGCCGACGCTCTATCCGGTAGCGCTGTCGCTTGCCGTCCTGTTTGGCGTTCTGACAACGCTCGCGTTCGCGATCATGCCGCTCGGCCATGCCCGCGAGGTCCCGGCTACCGCGCTCTTCCGCGAACAGGGCTTCGAAGCCCGCAGCCTGCCGTCATGGCCTTACATTTTGCTGGCGGCGGTGTTTCTGATTGCACTCGCCGGCCTTGCCATCGTGACAGCCCATGACCGTTTCATCGCTGTCGTGTTCATCGGCGCGATCGCGTTTGCGTTTGTGATCCTGCGGCTCGTTGCGGCCGGCATCGCGTGGCTCGCCCGGCGTAGCCCGCGGGTCAGTTCGCCGGCCTTGCGTCTGGCGATCGGCAACATCCATCGCCCCGGCGCGCTTACACCCTCTGTCGTCCTGTCGCTCGGTCTCGGGCTCGCGCTGCTGGTGACCCTCACCCTGATCGATGGTAACATGCGTCAGCAATTGACCGGGCGTATGGCCGCGGGCGCACCGAATTTCTTCTTTGTCGACATCCAGGGATCGGAGGTCGAGAATTTCCGCAATCTCGTCAAGGCACAGGCACCGGATGGCAAGCTCGTCGAAGTCCCGATGCTGCGCGGCCGTATCCTGTCGCTGAATGGTCAGGACGTGACCAAGATAAAGGTTTCGCCCGGTGGTCAATGGGTACTGCGCGGCGACCGCGGCATCACCTATTCGGAGACGCAGCCGGAAAATGCCTCGTTGGCAGATGGGTCATGGTGGCCGAAGGACTATAGCGGCGAACCGCTGGTTTCCTTTTCGGCAGATGAAGCCAAAGACCTCGGCCTGAAGGTAAGCGACACGGTCACCGTGAACGTCCTCGGTCGCAACATCACAGCCAGGATCGCCAATCTGCGCAAGGTCGAGTGGGAGACGCTCTCGATCAATTTCGTCATGGTCTTTTCGCCAAACACATTCCGGGGCGCCCCGCACGCGTGGCTGGCGACGCTGAGCGATCCATCGGCGACGTCGAGCCAGGAAGCGGCGATCCTCAAATCGGTGACCAACAGCTATCCGACGATCACTAGCGTTCGGGTCAAGGACGCGATCGATATCGTCAACGCGCTGGTTGCCCAGCTCGCGACTGCCATCCGCGCCGCGGCCTCGGTCGCGCTCATCGCGTCGGTTCTTGTGCTTGCCGGAGCGCTTGCAGCTGGAAATCGCGCACGCACGCACGACGCGGTGGTTCTGAAGACGCTCGGCGCTACCAGGCGCATGCTGATGCGCGCCTTCTGCTACGAGTACCTCATCCTCGGCGTCGCGACGGCAATCTTCGCGCTCCTCGCCGGCGGAATCTCCGCCTGGTTCATCGTCGCGCGTATCATGCGCATACCCTCGCACTTCCTGCCTGATGTCGCCGGCATGACGCTGATCACCGCGCTGGTGCTGACGGTCGGCATTGGCCTGATCGGCACATGGCGCATCCTCGGACAGAAGGCAGCACCCGTTCTGCGCGAACTCTGATTGAAGCCGCTGAGAAATTCCCTTCACCTTACGGCGATTTAACCCGATCTCGGGTTGCAGGGCTCTTGTTTGCAAACCGCGAAAGGCTCATATTGTGTGCAGGCATGCTGGAGCTCCGCAGCGGCGCCCGGGAAGAAAACCCGACACCGTGTTCACATCGGAGCTGTCAAGAGGAAACTATGGCTGACCTACGCAACTACCAAGGCCGCGTGCAAACGCAAACCGGCGAACTGATCGATCAGGGCCTCCGCTCTTATATGCTCAAGGTTTACAACCTGATGGCATTGGGCCTGGTGATCACCGGCTTGGCCGCCTACTTCGCCTTCACATTCGCCGTCTCCGACGGCCAACTGACCGCCTTTGGCGCCGCCATCTATACCAGCCCGCTCAAGTGGGTGGTAATTCTTGCTCCGCTCGCAATGGTTTTCTTCCTGAGCTTCCGGATCAATAGCATGAGCGTGTCGGCCGCGCAGATGACCTTCTGGGTCTACGCCGCGCTTGTCGGTCTATCGCTGTCGTCGCTATTTCTGATCTACACCGGTCAGAGCGTCGTGCAGACCTTCTTTGTAACGGCAGCAGCCTTCGGCGGTCTGTCACTGTATGGCTACACGACCAAGCGGGATCTCTCAGCGATGGGCTCCTTCCTGATCATGGGTCTGTTCGGCCTGATCATCGCTTCGATCGTCAATATCTTCCTGGCCTCGTCGGCCATGCAGTTTGCGATCTCGGCGATTGGCGTGCTGATCTTCGCGGGTCTCACCGCCTACGATACGCAGCGCATCAAGGAGATGTACTACGTCGCTGATGACGCTACCGTGGCCGGCCGCAAGGCGATCATGGGTGCGTTGACACTCTATCTCGACTTCATCAACCTCTTCATGTTCCTCCTGCAGTTCATGGGCGACCGCAAGTAAGATGGAACGGGTTACAGGAAAAGGCGGCTTCGGCCGCCTTTTTTGTTGCGCAGATTTTCAGGGGATGATTTCTGAAGTATCGAACGTTCCTCTTATTGCCGGCCTGTCCGAATGCTCGTTTCCCTCCGCGACGCTTCCTTCTCCGATCTCGATGCCATCACCGAAATCTACCGCGAATCCGTTCTGAACGGAGTAGCGAGCTACGAGATCGTTCCGCCCGACTCCACTGAAGTGGCGCGGCGGTATTCCGCGGTGATCGAGCAGGGCTATCCCTACATCACCGCCCTGGACCATGATGGCACCCTGCTCGGCTATGCCTATGCCTCGGCCTTCCGCACACGTCCTGCCTACCGCTGGATGGTCGAAGACTCGATCCACATGGCGCCGGAGGCGCGTGGAAAAGGCGTCGGCAAGCTGTTGCTGGCAGAACTCATAGCGCGCTGCACGGCGCTCGGTTTCCGCCAGATGGTGGCAGTCGTGGGTGGAGCCCATCCGGCGTCGATCGCGCTGCACGCCGTATTGGGTTTCGAGGAAACGGGACGGCTGAGAGGCACCGGTTACAAGCACGGCCGCTGGCTGGATACGATGATAATGCAGCGCGCGCTCGGGGAAGGGGCGACGACGGATCCGGACCTATCGGCCTATCCGGGCACCCTGTTCAGGGGTTGATCATTTCTCGACCAGCTTCAGCGACTTGTTGAAAATCTTGAGAACCTGCTGCAGGTCATGTCCGCGCTTTAGAATGACGCCGTGGGTGTTGATGACAGAATAGGCGCCTTGCTTGGCGGCAAGCTTGGGGTTTTTCTCGATCCGGAACAGCGGCATTTCGCCGGAACGCTTGAAAACTGAGAAGACGGCTCGGTCCTTCAGATGATCGATCGCATAGTCGCGCCACTCGCCTTCGCCGACCATGCGACCATATATCCAGAGGACGGCGTCGAGCTCCCGCCTGTGAAAGGTAACCGGAAGCGGATCTTTGTTTTGCTTGTATTCCGTAAGATCCACGACAATGGACGAACTGCTATCGGCGGTTCGGCTTTCGCCACGCCGCAAATCCGGCTGATCTGTCATCAGTCTCCCAGCGCCTCCATTCGTGATAGGAGAGTGACAGTTTGCCCTAGCGTTTACAAATTGCAAGCGGGGGATCACTCACATTAATCATAGTCTGTGCAATCTCCCGCGCGCCGCATTTCAGTCAAAACAGCGCCTCATTTGCAAGGGAAATTCCCCCTCGATCGCGCCGCGGACCGAATCGCGACCCGCCGATCGACTGATATTGCGTGTGATCCTCCCGGATTGGAGGTGTATGCGAAAGTTTGGCGCTAGCGCGCCAAAGGGCCCGGCTGGACGTATCGACCTTAACCCCAGCCCCGAATACGATCAGCCGGGCCGCCCCGTTTTCCACCTGCCGTAGCAGATGAAAATCATCAGATATTCTTCCCCGCCATGACGACCGTCGCACCGAGTATGGCCGACGGCGTACCATCCTCGGTGGAGGATTGGAGTAGAATCGCACAACCTTCGAGATCCGGCTTCTGCAGGACATTGGCAGGCAGCGTCAAGCTCGTTTCCTTGCCGTCCCACATGCCGACCGTCTCGATGTCGGCAACGCTGTTGAGATAAGCGATCTTTTTCCCGCTGTTTTCGCCCTTCTCGACGTCGATGGTCTTTTCCCTGTTGAAGTACACCATGACGACATTGGCTTTGCCTGGTCCCGCACCAATCTTGACCTCAAGTTCATCGCCGTTGACCTTTGCATCGACCGGCACCGTCAGCCCTTTTCCTTCCGTAAGATACCCATCGATCCTGCCGGTGATGCCGCCAAGGTCCGCACCCGCTACATGATCGCGCCCGTTGACGACCACCTGTGGCGTGTAGACGTTGCCGCGCCCCATCGTCCGCGCATAGCCATATTGGCGCTCGGTGTTTTCCTTGGAGCTCAGCGTGTCGGCCCAACCGAGATAGTTCCAGTAGTCGACATGATAGGCCAGAGCAATGACGTCCCCGCGCTCGACAAGCTTGCGAAAAGCCGCATCGGCCGGCGGACAGGAGGAACAGCCCTGCGACGTGAAGAGTWCGACGACACCCTTCGGCGCCTCCTGGGCAAGCAGCGGGCCTGCAAGGACCATACCTGCAACCAGTGAAATCAAAAACCGCGGGAACATGCACCTTCACCTTTTTCTTCAGTGCCGGCGGCCAACCGGACGGCCGCAGGTTCTGATCAATGAACGTAGAGATAGTCTTTCCCCGTTCAAACGAAAAATCACGAACGGGTGAGACGGGGCGTCTGAAAGCAACGCCGCAACACATCGTCGTGAGCCGCGCGATCGACCACTGCCGGCAAAGCAAAAACCGCCGGAGATTTCTCTCCGGCGGTCGCTATCGGTGCAGTCAGTTATCGATCAGGCTGCGAGGTCGCGCAGGACCGTCTGCAGGATGCCGCCGTTGTTGAGGTAAATCACCTCGTCGAGCGTATCGACACGCGACAGCAGCGGTACGTTCTTAACGGTGCCGTCGCCGTAGGTGATCTTGGCGATCTTCTTCTCGCGCGGCTTGATGTCTTCCAGGCCTTCGATGGTGACGAGTTCGTCGCCCTTGAGGCCAAGCGTTGCCCAGGTCGTCCCCTCTTCGAAGACGAAGGGAATGATACCCATGCCGACCAGGTTCGAACGGTGAATACGCTCGAAGGACTGCGCGATCACCGCTTTGACGCCGAGAAGGTTGGTGCCCTTCGCAGCCCAGTCGCGGGAAGAACCGTTTCCGTACTCGACACCCGCGAAGATGACGAGCGGAACGCCTTCGGCCTTGTACTGCATGGCCGCGTCGTAGATCGATTCCTCCTCCTTGGACGGGTAATGGATGGTGTAGCCACCTTCCTTACCGTTCGGACCGAGCATGTGGTTGCGGATGCGGATGTTGGCGAATGTGCCGCGCATCATGACCTCATGGTTGCCGCGGCGCGTGCCGTACTGGTTGAAGTCAGCAACGCCGACATTATGCTCCAATAGGTATGCACCTGCAGGCGACGCCGCTTTGATCGAACCGGCCGGGGAAATGTGGTCGGTAGTGATCTTGTCGCCGAACAGGCCGAGCACGCGGGCACCCTTGATGTCTGAGATGCCCGATCCCGTCTTGCCCATGCCGACGAAGTACGGCGGATTCTGGACGTAGGTCGAATTGTCGTCCCAGGCATAGGTCTGGCCCGGAGGGATCTGAACTGCCTGCCAGTTCTCGTCGCCCTTGAACACGTCGGCGTACTTCGATTCGTAAAGTTCTCGGGTGACATACTTCAGGATGAATTCCTGAACTTCCTTCGAGGTCGGCCAGATATCCTTCAGGAACACCGGGTTGCCGTTCTGATCTTCGCCGATCGGCTCCTTGGTCAGGTCCTTCTGGACCGAACCGGCAAGCGCGTAGGCGACGACGAGCGGCGGGGAAGCCAGGTAGTTCGCCTGAACGTCCGGAGAGATACGGCCTTCGAAGTTGCGGTTACCGGAGAGAACGCCGGCAGCGATCAGGCCCTTGTCGTTGATCGTCTTCGAGATCGGCGCAGGCAACGGGCCGGAATTGCCGATGCAGGTGGTGCAGCCGAAGCCGACGAGATTGAAACCGAGCTTGTCGAGATCGGTCTGCAAGCCGGACTTGGCAAGATATTCGCCGACGACCTGCGATCCCGGTGCGAGCGAGGTCTTGACCCACGGCTTGGTCTTCAGGCCCTTGGCGACTGCGTTGCGGGCGAGCAGGCCGGCAGCGATCAGCACCGACGGGTTGGACGTGTTGGTGCAGGACGTGATGGCGGCAATCGCGACGTCGCCATGGCCGATGTCGTAGTCGGT
This sequence comes from Rhizobium sp. Root1203, assembly GCF_001424945.1. Taxonomy (GTDB): domain Bacteria; phylum Pseudomonadota; class Alphaproteobacteria; order Rhizobiales; family Rhizobiaceae; genus Rhizobium. The sequence continues at coordinate 283,131 of NZ_LMCW01000023.1, read as the reverse complement.
GCCTTCGACCGCATAGCGGTTGGAAAGCTGACCCGGCTTCTTGTATTCGGTGTCCAGCGAGGTTGCGAAGCCGGAGGCGATGTTTTCCAGCGAGATGCGGCCTTCCGGACGCTTCGGGCCGGCCATCGACGGGACGACGTCGCCAAGGTCGAGTTCCAGCGTATCGGTGAACACCAGTTCCGAGCCGTCGCCTTCGCGCCACATGCCTTGGGCCTTGGAATAGGCTTCGACGAGGGCGATCCGGTCGTGGGTACGGCCGGACATGGTCAGGTAGTTGATGGTTTCGCCATCGACCGGGAAAAAGCCACAGGTTGCGCCATACTCCGGACCCATGTTGCCGATCGTCGCGCGGTCGGCGAGCGGCATGTTGTCCATGCCGGGGCCGAAGAATTCGACGAACTTCGAGACCACGCCCTTCTTGCGCAGCATCTGGACGACGGTGAGGACGAGGTCGGTCGCCGTGACGCCTTCCTTGAGCTTGCCTGTGAGCTTGAATCCGATGACCTCAGGCAGCAGCATGGAGACCGGCTGGCCGAGCATCGCGGCTTCCGCTTCGATACCGCCGACGCCCCAGCCGAGAACGCCAAGGCCGTTGATCATCGTCGTATGCGAATCGGTGCCGACGCAGGTGTCGGGATAGGCGATCGTCTCGCCGTCTTCTTCCTTCGTCCAGACAGTCTGGCCGAGGTATTCGAGATTGACCTGATGACAGATGCCGGTGCCGGGAGGAACGACGCGGAAATTCTTGAATGCCTGCTGGCCCCACTTCAGGAATCGGTAGCGCTCTCCATTGCGCTGGTATTCCAGCTCGACGTTCTTGGCGAATGCCTGCGGCGTGCCGAACTCGTCGACGATGACGGAGTGGTCGATGACGAGGTCGACGGGAACGAGCGGGTTGATCTTTTCCGGATCGCCGCCAAGCGACACCATCGCGTCACGCATTGCGGCCAGATCGACGACGGCGGGAACGCCGGTGAAATCCTGCATCAGCACGCGCGCCGGGCGATAGGCGATTTCGTTTTCGACAGCGCCCTTGTTTTCAAGCCATTCCGCAACAGCCAGGATATGATCCTTGGTGACCGACTGACCGTCTTCGAAGCGCAGCAGGTTCTCGAGCAGAACCTTCATCGAATAGGGAAGCTTCGAAACACCCGCAAGGCCATTCGCCTCAGCCTTTGGAAGGCTGTAATAGACGTAGTCCTTACCGTTCACAGTAAGCGTGGAACGACAATTGAAGCTGTCAAGAGATTTAGACACGAGAGACCCCGTTTCTGATAGCGAACACAGTCGTGCGGACGCCTATGCACTAATGCACATCAGGATGCGGGTACGGCCATTTCCGCTGTCCGCCCGTGGAGTAAATGCTCCATGTTCGGCGCAAGGATGAAATTCACGCCGACCGCTGGCGTGGTTGCGGGTCTTATAGATAATTTCTATGAAAGGTGCCAGAGAGGCTGTAGCCCATTTCTGACATTTTTTGCATTGCGATGACTGAAAACTTAAACGACGGATATGCCATGCATCTCGACGCCGCCAATCTCGCTGCACGCCGGGGCGAGGACCTTATTTTCGAGGACTTGTCGTTTCGTCTGGAATCCGGCGAAGCACTGGTTCTGACAGGGAAAAATGGATCGGGAAAGTCAACTTTGCTACGCGTCGTGGCCGGTCTTCTGCGCCCGGAAAGAGGCTTGGTGACGTTCACTGATTCGCAAGGCCGCACGGATGGCACCGTGAGCGAAGTCAGCCATTATTTCGGCCACCGCAACGCGATGAAGAGCGAGCTGACGGTCGACGAGAATTTGACCTTCTGGCGCGACTTCCTTGGCAACGGCAACGGCGGCTCTCGCGTCTCTGTCGAGGACGCAGCCGACGCGGTGGGCCTCGCCGGCATCGCCCATCTGCCATTCGGCTACCTCTCGGCCGGCCAGCAACGCCGCTTCGCCTTCGCCAAGCTGCTCGTCGCCTACCGTCCGGTCTGGATCCTGGACGAGCCGACGGCAGCGCTGGATGCAAGCGCCGACCGCCTGTTTGCCGATCTCATCGAGACACATCGCAAGCATGGCGGCATTGTGCTTGCAGCGACCCATCAGTCCTTGGGCCTGGAGGAGGCAAAGGAATTGCGGATGACGGGGTTTGCCGGGGTGGACGGCGGGGTGTGGGGATGATGAGGCGAATGCATCCCAGGTCGAAGAAGACCCCTCCCCAACCTCTTCCCCCAGGGGGGCGGGGCTTCCGCGCCGTAGCCGCACTGCGCAATCAAAACCTCTCAACACCCTCAGCGATCACTTTTCTGCAGCAATCAGTAGCCCGACTTAGCCCCTCCCCCCTGGGGGAAGGGGTTGGGGAGGGGTCTTCAAGCGCAGGCTTTGGGGAGGGTTCCTCCAGCATAGCCGGCAACCTGTCCGTCGAACACCCCGCTACCCAGGAGCCAGCAACCCGCCCATGACCGCACTCCTCCTGCGTGACCTCAAGCTTTCCATCCGCGCCGGCGGAGGCGCCCTCGTCGGCGTCCTGTTCTTCCTCACCGTCGTCGCCGTCATTCCCTTCGGCGTCGGGCCCGATCTCAAGCTGCTCTCGCGCATCGGCCCCGCCATCGTCTGGATCGGCGCGCTGCTGGCCGCCCTCCTCGGTCTTGATCGTCTCTTCCAGGCCGAGCGCGACGACGGATCGCTCGATTTGATGCTGATGCAGGAAACGCCGCTGGTCGTCACCGTGCTCGTGAAATGCCTGGCACACTGGGCCGCCACCAGCCTGCCTCTCGTCATCGCCTCTCCGCTCCTCGGGCTCTTCATGAACATGAGCGAAACGGCGATCGGCGCGACCATGCTGACGCTGCTGGTCGGCTCGCCCGCCATCACCTTTATCGGCGCCGTCGGCGCGGCCGTCGCAGTTGCACTTCCGCGCGGCGGCCTGCTGGTCTCGATCCTAGTCCTGCCGCTGACCATTCCAGTGCTGATTTTCGGTGTCAGCGCCACCTATGCCGCGGTAGAAGGATCGACGCCTTTTCTCCCGCCATTCCTGATCCTGATCGCGCTGAGCCTGTTCTTCGCCGTCATCGGACCCGCGGCGGCAGCGTTGGCACTGCGCAACACAGCGGATTGATGGAGCGCTCGATTGCGGCGGATCACAGATCGCGGTAAGGAAACGACATGAGCGAAACCAGCCTAGCCATCAGCAAGTTCAGCGACCTCGCCAACCCGACGCGGTTCCTGGCGCTGGCCGCACGCGCAATCCCCTGGATGGCCGGCGTTACGGTCCTCTGTTTCGCCGTGGGGCTGTATCTCAGCTTCACGACAGAGGGCGACTACCAGCAGGGCGAAACGGTCCGCATCATGTACATCCACGTGCCCGCCGCTTGGCTGGCGATGATGGGTTACACGATCATGAGCATTTCTGCGATCGGGACGCTGGTCTGGCGCCATCCGCTGGCCGACGTGTCGGCCAAGGCAGCTGCACCGCTCGGCGCCGCTTTTACCCTGATCGCCCTGGTCACCGGCTCGCTCTGGGGTAAGCCGATGTGGGGCACGTGGTGGGTCTGGGATGCACGGCTGACTTCCGTCTTCATTCTATTTCTGATGTATCTCGGCCTGATTGCGCTGAACCGCGCCATGGACGACCCGTCGAAAGCAGCCCGCGTCAGCGCCGTCCTCATCCTCGTCGGTTTCGTCAACATTCCGATCATCAAGTTCTCGGTCGAATGGTGGAATACGCTGCACCAATCCGCCAGCGTCCTGCGCCTCGATGGGCCTGCGATCGACCCGGAATTCCTGCGCCCGCTGCTGGTGATGGCGATTGCCTACACGGCCCTTTTCTTCACGCTGCACGTCATGGCCATGCGCAACGAAATCTGGCGTCGCCGCATCGCCGCCCAGCGCCGGATGGCTGCGCGTCTCGCGAGCCGCGAGGGATAACCGTGACACACGCTTTCTACGTCTATAGTTCCTACGTCTTCGCCGCCCTCGTCACCATCGGGGTGACGCTCTGGACATGGGCCGACGGCCGGGCCCGACGGAAGGAAATGGCAATGCTTGAGGCATCCGGCATCCGCCGCCGCTCGGCAAGCGCGAAGGACGGTCGATGAGCAGCACGGCACCTGAATCCGGCAGGCCGAAACGCGGCCTTGGGCGCTATGTCTTCGCCCTGATACCTCTCGTCGTCTTTGGCGGTATCGCCGCCACGGCTGCGAAGATGCTGTACGACCAGCAGGTCCACGGCAAGGATATCTCCGAAATCCCCTCCGCGCTGATCGGCACCAGGGCGCCGGCGCTGAACCTCCCCCCACTCGAGGGCGCCAATCTGCCAGCGCTGACGGACAGTGTCGTGAACGGCAAGCTGACACTCGTCAACGTCTTCGCCTCGTGGTGCATTCCCTGCCGCGACGAGCATCCGATCCTGAAGGAACTGGCCAAGGACAGTCGCCTCAACATCGTTGGGATCAACTACAAGGACAAGAACGACAACGCACTGCGCTTCCTTGGCGAACTCGGCAACCCCTACGCTGCGATCGGCATCGATCCCAAGGGCCAGGCGGCGATCGACTGGGGTGTCTATGGAATTCCCGAAAGCTATCTGGTCGGCCCGGATGGTACCATTCTCTACAAGCGCGTCGGGCCGTTCGATGACATCAGCCTGAAAGAGGGCCTGTTTCCGGCCATGGAAAAGGCGTTGGGCAAGCCTGTTTCGTAGGCGGCTGATTGGTCTCGAGCACCGTGCAGAGTGGCCCCCTCATCGCCGCGATAAGCTCGCACCCCAATACCCTAACCGCCACCCTGCCAGGTTTTCACGGCGTCCAACGGCCAGACCAGCATCAGCACATTCAGCGTCAGATTGTCGCGGATCATGTACCCGGTGAAGATTTCGAAGAAGATCGCGATCGCGACCGTCAGCGCAACAGGGGCCCTCGAGGCGAAGAAGAAGCCGAGGACCATGAACACCGTATCCATCGCCGAATTGAGGATGCTGTCGCCATAGTAGTCGAGCGATATCGTCGCGGTGCGGTAACGGTCGATGATCAGGGGCGAATTCTCCAGCAGTTCCCAGCCGGACTCAATGACCAGCGCCAACAGCAACCGCATGGCGATCGGTTTGCCGCGTAGGAGAAGGTGCGCAAGGCCATAGAAAATGAACCCATGGATGATGTGCGACGGCGTGTACCAATCGGACAGGTGCTGCGAATTCCCGCTGGAATTGACCGTGCCTTCCCACAGCTTGACATAGCCACAGGTGCAGATCGGGGTACGCCCCATCATGTATTCGGCAACGATCTGGATCAGCAGAACCGCCACACATGCGGCGAACCAGAAGGTTTGGTGCTTGGTTCTCTCTGCCGTCTCCAGTGTGGTCAATTCTCGGTCTCTCCCGCGGGCGTCACCGTATGCTTCATGATCAGCGGCATCTGCGCAAGCGTGAAGATGATGGTCACCGGCATTGTCCCCCAGACCTTGAATGCCACCCAGAAATCGTCGGAGAAATTGCGCCAAACGACCTCGTTGAGCACGGCGAGGAAGAGGAAGAAGATGCCCCAGCGGAGAGTAAGCTTGCGCCAGCCCTCCGCATCGAGCTGGAACGCCGCGTTGAAGACATATCCGAGCAGCGATTTGCCGAAGGCGAGGCCACCGAGCAGGGCGACGCCGAACAGCGCATTGACGATCGTCGGCTTCATCTTGATGAAGGTTTCGTTCTGCAGGTAGATCGACAGCGATCCGAAGATCAGCACGACGATGCCGGACACGAACGGCATGATCGGCAAATGGCCGAGCACGATCTTCGACACCAGCAGGGAAATGACCGTCGCCGCCATGAACAGCGCGGTTGCTACGAACAGCGGACCGCCGAGAGCCGTCAGCGCCGGAAACTTTTCGACCAGCCAGGGACCGCGCAGATTGGCAAAGAAGAAGATCATCAACGGGCCGAGCTCCAGCGCCAGCTTCAGCATCGGATGGTGCCGGTCGGCCGCCGTTGGGGTGGTATCGCTCTCGGTGGTCATTCTATCTCTCGTCCGTTCTTTGTCGCATCACGCTTGCCCGCGCTTGGCGGCATATCTGTGTCATCATTGGTTGAGACCGGCAATGGCATGGGCGAAATCCTCGGCCTCGAACGGCTCCAGGTCATCGACGCCCTCACCGACGCCGATGAAATAGACGGGCAGCTTGTGCTTGGCCGAGATGGCGACAAGGATGCCGCCGCGCGCCGTGCCGTCGAGCTTGGTCATGATCAATCCGTTGACGCCGGCGACGTTGCGGAAAATCTCGACCTGGTTCAGCGCATTCTGCCCGGTCGTGGCGTCGAGCGTCTGCAGCACCGTATGGGGCGCATCCGGATCGAGCTTGCCGAGCACGCGAACGATCTTTTCGAGCTCCGCCATCAGCTCCGCCTTGTTCTGCAGGCGCCCGGCGGTATCGATGATCAGCACGTCGCATTTCTTCGCCTTCGCCTGCTCGAAGGCGTCGTAGGCAAGGCCGGCCGCATCGGCGCCGAGCTTGGTACCGATGAATTCCGACTTTGTGCGATCGGCCCAGATCTTCAGCTGCTCGATGGCAGCGGCACGGAAGGTATCGCCGGCCGCAACCATCACCTTGAGACCGGCGCCCGAGAGCTTCGCCGCCAGCTTGCCGATGGTCGTGGTTTTGCCCGTTCCATTGACGCCGACGACCAGGATCACGTGCGGCTTGTGGCTGAGATCGAGCTGCAGCGGCTTTGCAACCGGCTTCAGGACCTTCGCGATTTCGCTCGCCATGATGCGGCTGACGTCTTCGCCCGTCACATCCTTGCCATAGCGTTCGGAAGCAAGCGTATCGGTGACGCGCATGGCCGTTTCGACGCCGAGATCGGCTTGGATCAGCAGATCCTCCAGATCCTGCAACGTCTCGTCATCCAGCTTGCGCTTGGTGAAGAGCGCCGAAATCTGACCGGTGAGCTGCGACGACGTGCGGGCAAGGCCGGCACGAAGACGCTGGAACCAGGAAAGCCTGGCTGCCGGCACGATGACGGCCGGTTCTGAAACGGCCGGTCCGGTTGCAAAACCCTTGGGCAGAGTGGGTTCGGACGAGGGCTCCGTGGTCTCGCCGCTGCGCTGACCTGACATTTCATCGGTCAGGTCCGAGGGTACAACTGCTTCTCCTGCACTATCGAGTGCGGCGCTGTCATCACCGGCATGGAAAGGGCTATCCCCTTCCGTTGCATCCTCGGCGACCTCAACTGATTGGCCGAGGTCGGGCTGCGGGTCCGTTCCTCCAACCGCGGGGACCGGCATGCCTGCAAGGGCATCCGCAGTGTCGATCGTCTCCGCCGCAGCCTCAGCCTCGAGCAGCGACAGCGGCACAAACCCCATATCGCCCGTGACGACGTCGGCAGGCAGGACTTCGGACACATCCTCTGCCTCTACATCCGCCTCCGGCACAAGCTCTACGGCTTCGGCAGCGTCCGCCGTCAGCGTCGATCCGTCGTCATCGACATCCCCGGCGGGTCCACCGGCCGTATCCATCTCTTCCGGCAACACCGGATCTGCCGAAGCCGGCAGGTCCTCGACCCGGGAATGCGGCTCCAGTTCAGGCGCGAGCGCTTGCGTGTCGACAGTGTCAGGTGCCTTCTCTTCGGCCGGTTTGTCGGGGCCGAAGGTGAAGACCTTTTTGATAAAACTGAACGCCATGGGGATTCCGTATACTCAGGCCGCGTCGGCGGCCGTCAATTGCATGTCGAGATGCTTGCCGTTGTGGCCGGTGATATCGACCGGCACCAGCGCGCGGGGGCTAAGGCCCGGCGCTGCAACAAGCGTGAAGTCTTCCGTATGCGCCAGTCCATTGTTTTCCACCAGCAGCCATTGCCGCGTTCCGACCATGCCGTCGAGATGGGACTGATGCAGCCGATGTCCAGTGGCACGCAATCTTGCGGCCCGCTCCTTGACGAGTGCCCGGTCGAGCTGCGGCATGCGGGCTGCCGGCGTACCGGGCCGCGGGCTGTAGGGAAAGACGTGCAGGCGCGCGATCCCGGCCTCTTCGGCCAGCCGCACAGCATTGCCGAACATCTCTTCCGTCTCGGTCGGAAAGCCAGCGATCATGTCCGCGCCGATACTGATATTTGGGCGCAACCGCCTGACCTCGTTGACAAAGGCAAGCGCATCGGCACTCGAATGCCGGCGCTTCATCCGCTTCAGTATCATGTCGTCACCATGCTGCAGCGACAGATGCAGGTGCGGCATGAACCGCGCCTCGTCGGCAATGAGGTCGAAAAGATGCCTGTCAGCCTCGATGCTGTCGATCGACGAAAGCCTCAGCCGCCTGATATCGGGGATCTGCTTCAGCAGCGTCTTGGCAAGCAAGCCGAGCGTCGGTTCACCCGGCAGGTCTGCGCCATAGCTGGTGGCGTCGACGCCCGTCAGGACGATTTCGCGGTAGCCGCTCTCGACCAGCCGGCGCGCCTGATCGACGACGGCGCCCATCGGCACCGAGCGCGAATTGCCGCGGCCATAGGGAATGACGCAGAAGGTGCAGCGATGATCGCAGCCGTTCTGTACCTGTATGAAGGCGCGCACGTGTCCGTCGATGTGCTTGACCATCTGCGGCGCCGTCTGGCGCACGCTCATGATATCGTTGACGCGCAGCTTCTCTTCGGCGGAAACGCCGAAATCCGGCAGCGCCCGGTAGGAAGCGCTTTTCAGCTTCTCCTCGTTGCCGAGCACGGCATCGACCTCGGCCATCTCGGCAAAGATCTCCTTCTCGGTCTGCGCGGCACAGCCGGTGACGATGATGCGGGCGTGCGGATTATCGCGCCGCGCCCGACGGATCGCCTGGCGTGCCTGCCGCACGGCCTCGCCCGTGACGGCGCAGGTATTCACCAGAATGGCATTGTTGAGCCCGGCCTTTTCGGCCTCCGCCCGCATCACCTCGGACTCGTAGGTGTTGAGACGACAGCCGAAGGTGATGACCTCGACGCCGCTCACCGCGCTTCCGCCCCCTGTGCTTCGTTGCGGGACCAGAGCCCGGTCGATGGATCGACGGTGCCGGACCACTCCCACTCTGCGGGGCCGGTCATGACGACGTGATCGTCGCTTTCGCGCCAGTCGATGATGAGCGACCCGCCCTGCGGGCTGCTGGCAACCTTGATCGCCACCTTGCGCCCGGTGCGCCCGGTGCGCGCTGCCGAAACCGCCGTTGCGCAGGCAGCCGACCCGCAGGCAAGCGTCAGCCCCGCGCCGCGCTCCCACGTGCGCGTGGTGACGGATGTCGGAGAAGTCACCTCGGCGAGCGTGATATTGGCGCGCTCGGGAAACATTGGATGGTTTTCAAGCAACGGCCCGAAGCGGGCGAGATCGAACGACATAACATCGCGGTTGACCCAGAAGATCGCATGCGGATTGCCCATCGACGCGACTGAGGGCGAATGCAGCACGGGATTGTCGATCGGCCCGATCTGCAGCTCGATTCGGCTTGTATCGAAAAATTCTTCGGCAAGCGGAATCTTGTCCCACTCGAACACCGGCTTGCCCATGTCGACCGAAATCGTCCCGTCCTCGAGTTCGACGGCATTGAGGATGCCGGCGACGGTCTGGAACGTGAAGGCCTTTTTGCCGGTTTCGGCAGCCAGCGCCTGCACCACGCAGCGTGTACCGTTGCCGCAGGCCTGCGCCTTGGTACCGTCGCAATTCAAGATATCGATCCAGGCATCGGTGCCCACAGCCTTCGGATCATGGATCGCCATGATCTGATCGAACTGCGTATCGGCGCTCGCATTCAGAGCAATTGCCGCCTGCGGCGTCACCTTGTCGGTACGACCGCGCATGTCGACGACCAGGATCTTGTTTCCAAGCCCATTCATCTTCGCGAATTCGACCGGTGCGCTCATCATCTCATGTCCATGTCTGTTTGCGCTGTATATGGCGGAAATGCGCGAGAATTACCAGTGGGTGCGGCAATGGCCAGACGGATGAGCGGCGGGCCTGGCGCGCTCTGCAGGGCATTCCGATCCCGGAGGCAACCGCTCGTCGCGGCCTGCCGCAGCACTGCAACAAGGATCTCGCAAGCTCGACCATCGCCCCCTGTATTCAAGAAACGTCGCAACTATCTAGCGCTTTGTCTCAGTTGCAGGCATTCTTTGCTTTCGGATGCGTGCTCTTGGCTATGGGAGGATTGCCGATGCGCTGCTTCACGGTACTTGGACCTTCGCAGACGGGGAAATCGACGCTCGTGGCAAAGCTGGCCGCGCTGGAAGGCACCCCGAGAAAATCTGTCTCTCCGTACGGATCGAGCCTCACGGAATTCGACTTCGGAGGCGAAACATGGTGCGCGCTGGATACGCCAGGCACGAACGAATCCCTGGCGCTTGCCCAGGATGCGCTCCTGGCAAGCGACGCCTGTATTCTCTGCGTCTCGCCCGCCCCTGACGAGGCCGTTTTGGCCGCACCTTACCTGCGGGCTGTCGAAGCCTCGGGAACACCCTGCATTCTGTTCGTCAATCGTATCGACGAGCCACAGGGACGCCTTCGCGATGTCATCGCCTCGCTACAGGCCTATTCAAGCCACCCGCTCATCCTCAGGCAGGTGCCGATCCGCGAGGGCGATACGATCGTCGGCAGCTGCGACCTGATTTCGGAGCGCGCCTGGCGTTACCGCGAGGGCCAGCCATCCGCACTCGTTGAACTTCCCGACAGCTCGGCGGAACGAGAGCACGAAGCGCGCGCCGAGTTGTTGGAACAGCTTTCCGAATTCGACGATTGGCTTCTGGAAGAACTCATCGAAGATCGTGAGCCCGCGAGCGACGCGCTCTTCGCCATCGCCTCGCGCACGCTGAAGGAAAACAGGATCATTCCCGTCCTCTTCGGCGCCGCCTCGCACAGCAACGGCATCAAGCGGCTGATGAAGGCACTGCGTCACGAGGCACCGCCGGTTGTGGCACTTCGTGGCCGCCTTGCCGTGGCCGGCAGCCTCGATGAAAGCGCATTGCTCGCCGTCAGCTTTCACGCACACCACCGCGCCAACATCGGCAAGACAGTGCTGGTGCGCGCGCTGGGCGATGGATTGAAGCAAGGCGCGACGCTCGGCGGCGCTGGGCTGGGAGCCATACAGGAAGCGGGCACCGGGCGCCCGCTGGCGGGAAGCATTCCGGCCGGCCAGGTCTTCGGCGCCATCAAATCGGACCATCTGCCGGTACCCGCCCTACTGACCACCGCAGCGGCAGCAGCACCGCCGGAATGGACCGAGCCGCCGACACCGATGCTGGAGCGCATCCTCGTGCCCGGCAGCGAACGCGACGAGACCAAGCTTTCGGCAACGCTCGCAAAGCTTGCCGAGACGGATCGCGGGCTGAAGGTGATGCAGGAGGAGGGAACGGGCGCACAGCTGATCTGCGCGCAAGGCCCCGTCCATCTTCGCGATCTTCGCAAGACGTTGTCGGATGTCTTCCGGGTGGAGGTAACAGACCGGTCGCCGAACCCGGTCTATCGTGAAACCATATCGAAACCCTCGAACATCCACTACCGCCATCGCAAGCAGACAGGCGGCGCCGGACAATTCGCGGACGTGCAGCTGAGCGTCCGCCCGAACGAGCGTGGCCAGGGGTTCACGTTTGGAGAGACGGTGAAGGGCGGCACAGTTCCCCGAAATTACATACCGGCGGTGGAGGCGGGAGCCCGCGAGGCGATGGAGAAAGGCCCGCTCGGCTTTCAGGTGATCGACGTCGAGGTGACACTCACCGACGGTCAATACCATTCCGTCGACAGTTCCGAGTTTGCTTTTCGCGCTGCCGCGAAGATGGGCGTCAAGCAGGCCTTGTCACAGGCGGCAGCCGTGCTGATGCAGCCGGTGGCACGGGTCGAGATCCATATCCCATCGGTCTTCTCCGGGGGCGTCGTAGCGATCGTATCCTCGTTGCGAGGACAAGTGCTGGGATTCGATCGCGATGAAAACGCCAAGGGATGGGATGTCTTTCGCGCGCTCGTACCCGGCGGGACACTCGAGGAACTGGCGCGAACCCTGCGCTCTGCCACGCAGGGGATCGGATATTTCTCCAAGACCTTCGACCATTTCGAGGAACTATACGGCAAGGAGGCCGAGGCCATCATCCACGCGCACGGTGCGGGAACACACCCGGGCTGACGAAGGGCGACATGTTACGCCACGGGCACATCGAATACCTCGCCGGCCCTCAGCGGACGGAATCGCCCCGGCGCGATGCCCTGCTCGCGGAGCGCTGCCTCAAGCGCAGCGACCGGTGCGTCGATCGCTTCGTCGGTCAGCTGGAATGTTGCAAAGTGATGCCCCGCCACGTGGGCTGCATTGCTCAAAAGCATCCCGGCAACCGCTTCCTCCGGGTTCTGGTGTTGGCCCTTCATGAACCAGCGAGGCTCGTAAGCTCCGAAAGGCAGGATCGCGAGGCGGAAACCGCCATGTTTCTCACGGGCAACCTTGTAGTTGGCGCCCTTGTGAAAGCCGGTGTCGCCAACGTGGTAGATCTTGCCCACCGGCGTCGAAAGGACAAAGGCTGCCCAAAGGGCCATGCGGCGGTCTCCCGCACCGCGCGCCGACCAGTGATGCACGGGCTCTGCATCAATCGTGATGCCCGCCGAAATAGTGGTACGTTCGCCCCAGTCCATGGCACTCATGCGTGCGTCCGGCAAAGCACGGCGAATAATCGTGTCGTTGCCGAGCGGCGTGATGATATGCGGACGATGCGTCGCGTGAAGCCGCTTGAGCGTTGCGACGTCGAGATGGTCGTAGTGATTGTGTGAAACCAGGACGAGATCGATCGGCGGCAGATCCTCGAAACGGATGCCCGGCGAGACGACGCGTTTCGGACCGGCCCGGCGGAAGGGACTGGCGCGCTCCGACCATAGAGGATCGGTCAATATATTAAGGCCGTCCACCTGGATCAGCATCGAGGCATGCCCAACCATGGTGACGCGCAACCCCTCGCCGAAAATGCGGGCTTCCGGCCTTGCCGTTGGAAACGGGCTGACGACCTGCTTCGGCCAGCGATTGCGACCACCTCCGAACTGCCATTTCAGGAGATCGCGAAATCCCAGCGGCTCGATGCCGCCGGGATTGAAGAAATAGGTACCGTCGAAGTGGTCCGAGACCGGACCTTGGTAGTAGGGATTTTTCGGTTTGGCACTTAGCATAAGGCAGTGGCCTCAAAATGGGCGGGAGCTGAATTTGGGTTGCATCGATCGGTTTTGAAAGGCCGCAAGGCGGTAATTCGACCGCTTCGCCTTGACTCTCAGGCAGATTTCCTGTTTACCGCCGATCAAATCTGCGACGAGCTTCAAGACTCGAGCCACCGACCGGGACCCTGACAGGTATAAAGAGTTCCCGGAGGTCCACACCCGACAGCGCGATGCGCCCTCGGGTGCTTTTTGGCTATGCGTCTTGTTTTCGTCACGGAAAAGCACGAGGTTTCCGCCATACCGGAAACTGTAAGGAAGAGCCGATGTTTGAAAACCTCCAGGACCGTCTTGGATCCATTCTGAATGGACTGACAGGCCGTGGCGCGCTTTCGGAAGCCGACGTTTCGGCAGCGCTGCGTGAGGTTCGCCGTGCCTTGCTGGAAGCCGACGTCGCGCTCGACGTCGTACGTGGCTTCACCGAGCGTGTGCGCGAAAAGGCCGTCGGCGCCGAAATCCTGAAGTCGATTAAGCCCGGCCAGATGGTCGTCAAGATTGTTCATGACGAGTTGATCGAGATGCTCGGCGGCGAAGGCGTCGGTGTCGATCTGCACGCCGCAGCGCCCGTCGTGATCATGATGGTCGGTCTGCAGGGCTCCGGCAAGACGACGACGACGGCAAAGATCGCGCACCGCCTGACGACGCGCGAGAAGAAAAAGGTGCTGATGGCATCGCTCGACACGCGCCGTCCGGCAGCGCAGGAGCAGCTTCGCCAGCTCGGCGCCCAGGCCAGCATCGACACCCTGCCGGTGATATCGGGCCAATCCCCCACGGATATCGCAGCCCGCGCGGTCCAGGCCGCCAAGCTCGGCGGCCATGACGTCGTTATCCTCGATACCGCCGGCCGCACACATATCGACGAGCCCTTGATGGCCGAGATGGCCGACATCAAGAAGAAGTCGAACCCGCATGAAATCCTGCTGGTCGCGGATTCGCTGACCGGGCAGGACGCCGTCAATCTCGCCCGCAGTTTCGACGAACGCGTCGGCATCACTGGCCTGGTCCTGACCCGCATGGACGGCGACGGCCGAGGCGGCGCAGCGCTTTCGATGCGCGCCGTCACCGGCAAGCCGATCAAGCTGATCGGTGTCGGCGAACGGATGGGCGAGCTGGAAGAATTCCATCCCCGCCGTATCGCCGACCGCATCCTCGGCATGGGCGACATCGTTTCGCTGGTCGAACGTGCCGCCGAAAATATCGACGCCGAAAAGGCGGCTGCCATGGCCGCCAAGATGGCCAAGGGCAAGTTCGACCTCAACGACCTCGCCGACCAGCTGCGTCAGATGCAGAAAATGGGCGGCATGGGCGGTATCATGAGCATGATGCCCGGCATGTCGGGCATGAAGGACAAGATGGCCTCTGCCGGCCTCAACGACAGCCTGTTCGGCCGCCAGATCGCTATCATCGGCTCTATGACAAAGGCTGAGCGTGCCAATCCCGACATGCTCAAGCATTCCCGCAAGAAGCGCATCGCCGCCGGCTCCGGCACCGACGCCTCCGACATCAACAAGCTTCTCAAAATGCACCGCCAGATGGCGGACATGATGAAGATGATGGGCGGCAAGGGCAAAGGCGGCATGATGAAGCAGATGATGGGCGGCCTTGCCGGCAAGATGGGCCTGGGTGGCCTTGGGGGCGGCATGCCCGACCTGTCGAACATCGACCCGAAGCAGCTCGAGGCGCTCCAGAAGCAGGCCGAAGCCGCCGGTCTCGGAAAGCCTGGCGGTATGCCGGGTCTCGGTGGCATGCCGGGTGGTATGCCCGGTCTCGGCGGCGCGAAGCTGCCGGGCCTCGGCGGTGGTTTCCCGGGCCTTCCCGGATTGCCCAAGAAGAAGTGAAGGGGTCGCGTAAACGATGAATGATCCTGAAATCAAAGCCCAGCTTGCGAGCTACCGCCAGTCGATCGACAACATCGACGCGGCACTCGTCCATATCCTGGCCGAACGATTCCGCTGCACCAAAGAGGTCGGCGTTCTCAAGGCCAAATACAAATTGCCGCCGGCCGATCCGGCGCGCGAGGAATACCAGATTGAACGCCTACGCCACCTGGCGAAGGATGCCAATCTGGACCCGGATTTCGCCGAGAAGTTCCTGAACTTCGTCATCAAGGAAGTCATCCGGCACCATGAGCAGATCGCAGCGGATCACGCCGGAAACGGCACCGCCGCAAAATGAACCATACCGCCAAACAAGGCGGTCCAGAAAAGTCCAAGGAGTATAGAAAATGGCACTGAAAATTCGTCTCGCCCGCGGTGGTTCCAAGAAGCGCCCGTACTACCACATCGTTCTCGCCGACGCCCGTTCGCCGCGCGACGGCCGCTTCCTCGAAAACCTCGGCTCGTGGAACCCGATGCTCGCCAAGGACAACGACGCCCGCGTCAAGCTGGACGGCGACCGCATCAAGCATTGGCTCGAACAGGGCGCACAGCCGACCGACCGCGTTCTGCGCTTCCTCAATGAGGCTGGCCTTGCAAAGCGCGAAGTCAAGAACAACCCGGAGAAGGCAAAGCCAGGCAAGCGCGCCCAGGAGCGTGCTGCTGAAAAGGCTCAGAAGGTTGCTGACGCTGCCGAAGCTGCTGCTTCCGCAGAATAATTCGGGTCGTTTCTGATCGAACGGGCGGCATGGCGACATGCCGCCCGTTTTCGTTTCCATTCCGTCCGACTTCGTTTATGAGAAAATCAGATTTCCGGCTTCACATGAAGGACGCCATGACAAAGCTTGAAAACCCTGTGCTGATGGCAACCATCGGCGGCGCGCAAGGCCTTCGTGGCGAAGTGCGCGCCAAGGCCTACACCGCCGACCCGACGGCCCTTGGCGACTACGGCCATTTGCACAGCCTCGACGGCCGCAGCTTCGAGATCCTCGAAATCCGCGAGGCGAAGACCGTCGTCGTCGTTCGCTTCCGCGGCATCAACGACCGCAATGCAGCCGAAGCCCTGAACGGGCTGGAGCTGTACGTCGAGCGCGACAACCTGCCGGACGAGGAACTGGAGGAGGACGAATTTTTCTATGCCGACCTCGAGGGGCTGGAAGCGCTGGACGATCAAGGCATCAGCTACGGCACGGTAACCGGCGTCTTCGACTTCGGCGCAGGCGACCTTCTCGAGCTCAAGGGTCCCGGCAAGCGCCCGGTGCTCATCCCCTTCTCCGAGGCGTCTGTTTTGGAGATCGATCTCGACGGCGGCAAGATCACCATCGATCCGCTGGCGGCCGGCCTCGTAGAGGATCCGGACGAAGAGCCGGGCATTGTGCCGGACAAGCCGAAAAAGAAGAAGTGAGACAGCCATGGGTTTCCGGGCGACCGTGCTGACACTCTACCCGGAAATGTTTCCGGGCCATCTCGGCGTCTCGCTCGCAGGCAAGGCGATGGAGCGTGGTCAATGGTCGCTGGACGCCGTTCAGATCCGCGATTTCGCCACCGACAAACACCGCACCGTCGATGATACGCCAGCCGGCGGGGGCGCCGGCATGGTTTTGAAGCCGGACGTCCTGGCCCGCGCCATCGACACCGTGTCCGGCAACGATACCCGTCCTCGCCTGTTGATGAGCCCTCGCGGAAGGCCGCTGACGCAGGAGCGCGTGCGCGAACTCGCCTCCGGCGAGGGAGTGATTGTTGTCTGCGGCCGGTTCGAAGGCGTCGACCAGCGCCTCATCGACGCCCGCGAACTGGAAGAGATTTCGATCGGAGACTATGTGCTGTCCGGTGGCGAGCCGGCGGCCCTGACCATGCTCGACGCCATCGTCCGCATCCTGCCCGGCGTCATGGGCAACGATCTCTCGGGTCTCCACGAAAGCTTCGAAGGTGGCCTGCTGGAGCATCCGCACTATACCCGGCCGCAGGAGTGGGAAGGCCGCGAAATCCCGGCGATCCTGACCTCCGGCAACCACGGCGCGATCGACAAATGGCGGCACGAGCAGGCGGTGCAACTGACCAGGCAGCGGCGGCCGGACCTGCTGAACAAGTAGCAGGAAGAAACCGCCAGGCCGATGCCGCCTCCCTGAAACGGGGACCTAGCATGCAAACTGCTATTTTGCGACCTTGTTTTCTATCACCAGGCTGGCCAGTATTTTCTCCAGTGTCGAACGCGTTGTCTTGAGATCATCCGGTCCGACAAGCTGAAGCCATTCCTCCTCAATGCGCTTGCCTGATGTCATGGCTAGCGGGCGGATTTTCGTTCCCCGGTCTGTGAGAACCACCAGGCGCGCGCGTTTGTCGGTCGGATGGGGGAGCCGCGCAACATAACCAAGCGTTTCAAGTTCCTCCACAGTCTGCGCCATCGACTGTTTGCGCACCCGAGCCTTTTCAGCCAGTTCAGATACCGGCACGCCCTCATCGGACACGTACGTGAACACACTCGCGTGATGCGGACGTATGTCGTCGAAGCCCGCCTCGGCCAGAGCTTCGTCGACCCCTGACGAAAACTGTTGGTGCGCCAGGCGCAAAAGGACACCGAGGGACGGGGTGTTTTTGAAAGGTGCCTCAGCCATATTGACAGGTGCCTGTCTAGATTGATAGATAGACAGGCACCTTACCACATAATCACACAGGGAATAAAGCCATGCCGGTCATATCTATTCTCGATTCCGAAATTCATTACCGCGACGCGGGTGTCGGCGTCCCCTTTGTATTCATTCACGGCAACCCTACCTCCTCCCATGTTTGGCGCAACATCATGCCGAATATCGGCGATCCCGCCCGCACCCTGGCTCCCGACCTCATCGGCATGGGAGAGTCCGGCAAACCGGCCATTCCGTATCGGTTTGCCGATCATGCTCGTTACCTCGACGCATGGTTTGACGCTCTCGAACTGGACGGCGTTGTGCTTGTCGGTCACGATTGGGGCGGCGCGCTGGCAATGGACTGGGCCGCCCGTCATCCCGACCGTATTCGCGGGATCGTACTGATGGAGACAATCCTGCGGCCGCTGGGATGGGATGATTTCCCGCCATCTCACCGTATCCGTTACGAAACTCTGCGCGCACCGGGCACCGGCGAGGCAAAGGTGCTGGACGAGAACTTCTTCATCAAGCAGGCATTGAAACTCACCGTGCGTTCGGGATTGAGCCCGGAGGATCACGATGTTTACCGCCAGCCTTATCCGACTCCGGAAAGCCGCAAACCGTTGCTGGCCTGGCCGAGAGAAATGCCGATTGAAGGCGCTCCGGAAGACACGATCAAGCGCATCGAAACCTATGACGAATGGATGGCGGCCACCCCAGCCATTCCCAAATTGCTTCTTACCTTCGATGGTGACGACGGTACGCTCATGATCGGCCCGAGACTGATCGATTGGGCGCTCCAGAACATGACAGCGCTCGAGATCGAGGGATGCGGGCCCGCCGCCCATGTCTGTCCCGAGGACCAGCCGCAGGCGATTGCCGGAGCGATACGATCATGGGCCGATCGCCACCTGCTCCGCTAGATGCAATTTCGGTCGCAAATGTCGACGCTACGCGACAGACGCTTGCGACCGAGCAGTCCACTCTCGCCTGGGCCGAAGCCGGACGTTTCCGATGTCAGGTGGCAGCACCGACGACGGATCGCCGCGCGCCAATGCGCAACAGATAGTAGACCCCGCCGCCAATACCCACGCCGAAGAACCAACCGTAGGTGCCCCACCAGTCAGGCAGGAACGACGTGAACGTCGGAAGGATGGAGGAGAAAAGCGAGCCGATAGCGAATGCAATGAAGGCATTCACATGCCAGCCACCCTGGAAACGGAACTCGCCGTTTTCCTGATAAAGCGCCGCGACGTTCAACTCGCCCTTCCGGATCAGATAGTAGTCGACCATCATCACCCCAAATATCGGCCCCATGGTCGAGCCGATGAAGTTGACGAAGTGCGCAGCCCCGGTCTCCCATGGCGCGAACGGATAGAGCACCAGCGCGATCAGAGCCGCAATATAGCCGCCGCGCTTGAAACTGATCTGCCGCGGGAATACGTTCGAGAAGTCGAAGGCCGGCGAGACGAAATTCGCCACCACGTTGATACCGAGCGTTGCGACGGCAAAGGTAAGTGCGGCCAGCAGCGCCAGGAACCAGCTGTCGAACTTCGCAGAGATCGCTTCGGGATGCAGCAACACCTCGCCATAGACCGTGAACGCCGCTGTCGTCGTGACGCCAGCCACGAGGCAGAAAGCGATCAGATTGATCGGCAGGCCCCACAGATTTCCCTTGCGCAGCGTCTTGACGTCCTTGGCGTAGCGCGAGAAGTCGCAGAAGTTCAGGTAGAGCGCTGCAAAGTAAGTGATCCAGGTCGCGGCAACAGCGGCAAGCGCCGGAAACGAACCCGGCTCGCCCGGAATGCCCGCGTCCTTCGTCTTCTCGAGCAGCACCTCGCGCGGGATCTCGCTGCCGAAGAAGGAGAAGGTCCCCGCCTTGATCACGAGATAAACGGCGAGCACAAGCATCATGATCCAGACGGCAGGACCGGCCAGATCCTGAAACTTGCGCACGGTCTCCATGCCGCGCTGGATGATCAGCAGCTGCAGCGACCAGACGACCACGTAGCAGATGACCTCGAGCGTTGAATGCCCGAGGAGATGATTGTTCTGATGGAAGGCGAGAAGGCTCTCGTTGCGGATCAGAAGCGCGACGATCGCACCGGATGCCGCGGCCGTTTGTGCACCATACCAGAAGCAGGCGACGACGGCACGCACGAGCGCGGGCGCATTGGCGCCGAACGTCCCGAACGAAGCCCGCGCAAGCACCGGGAACGGAACGCCGGTCTTGACGCCGGCATTGCCGACGAGGCTCATCAGGAAAAAGATCACCAGCGACCCGATGCCGATGGCAAGCACGAAATTGATGAAACTGCCGCAGAGCAGGAAGAGGCTCGCGGCGAGATAGTAACCCCACAGGCTGTGGACGTCGGACGTCCAAACATTGAAGATGCTGAACGCACCCCACTTCCTCTCCTTGGCGGGCGCCAAGTCCTCGTTATGCAACGAGGGCGATGGATTGCTGATTGTCATGATTCCCCTCTCGATCTCCCGGGACCACAAAATGGCCACAATCCAGTCTGCTGCTATGTTGTGCATTTGACAAATATTTAATCAAATAATGCACAGCCTTGATGGCGCGTCGGCGTTGTGGCGACATCAGTTCGTCGACTTCGAGCGATGAAATTTCAGCGGTAAGGGGTGACAAAGCCCGCGCAATAGGGTATGCGCACGCCCGGAATGGGAAATTTCCCATCAACCAAGCAAAGAAAGACAGACGAATTCGCTCCTGCCCTTACCGGCAAGTATCTGCGGCTTGACCAACGATGTTTCGATATGAGCGCTCTGGCTGTTGAACCAACAAAGAGGTTGAGTCATGAACATCATTCAGCAGCTTGAGGCCGAACAGGTCGCCAAGATCGAAGCCAAGCGCACGCTTCCGGAATTTTCCCCGGGCGACACCGTCCGTGTCAACGTGAAGGTCACGGAAGGCACCCGTACCCGCGTTCAGGCCTATGAAGGCGTCTGCATCGCTCGCTCCGGCGGCGGCCTGCAGGAAAACTTCACGGTCCGCAAGATTTCCTATGGCGAAGGCGTTGAGCGCGTATTCCCGGTTTACTCGCCGATGATCGAGAGCGTCGACGTCGTTCGCCGCGGTAAGGTCCGTCGCGCGAAGCTTTACTACCTGCGCGACCGTCGCGGTAAGTCAGCTCGTATCGTCGAAGACACCGGCGTTCGCGCCCGCAAGCTCAACGACGCCGAGCGCGCCGCTATCGCCGAGGAAAAGGCACGCCTGGAAGCCGAAAAGGTTGCAGCAGCTCAGGCGCTCGCAGCCGAAAAGGCAGCACAGGAAGCCGCAGAAGCCAAGGCAGCTGCAGAAGCAGCAGCCGCTGCCGCTGCGGAACCGGCAGCAGAATAAGTTCTGCGCTGACGCAAAATTCTTGCACGAAAAGGCGGTCTTCGGGCCGCCTTTTCTGTTCTTGGATCTTTCGGCCTAGGCAATTGCCCTTGCCATCCGCTTTGCAACTATGACAGTTTTCCGCCAGCCACAATTCGGGGAGACTTTTTCAAAATGCCGTTCCGTCGCACCGTCCTCGCAGGACTGACCGCTCTTGTACTTTCGCCGCTGGCGACGTTTGCCGCCGACCTACCTGATCTCAAGGGCAAGGCCGTTGTCGTCGTCACCGAGAACGCCTACCCGCCACTGCAGTTCGTCGACCCGAAGTCCGGCAAGGCAATCGGCTGGGAATATGACGCGATGAACGAAATCGCCAAGCGACTGAACTTCAAGGTCGAGTATCAGAACACCAGCTGGGACGCGATGATCCAGGCTGTCTCCGACAACCAGTACAACATCGGCATGACTGGCATCACCATCAAGGACGACCGCAAGGCCAAGGTGGATTTCTCCGACCCCTACTTGCGCTCGCAGCAATTCATGCTGGTGCGTGGCGATGAAAACCGCTTTGCCGATGCAAAGACCTTCGGCGTTTTCAACGACGGCCTCGTCGGCGCGCAGCCGGGCACCTCGCCCTTCTACACCGCCGTCTACGAGATCCTCGACGGCAACGAGCAGAACCCGCGCATCAAGCTCTTCGAGACCTTCGGCGCCACGGTACAGGCTTTGAAGGCCGGCGACGTCGACGTCGTACTGACCGACAGCGTTGCCGCCAAAGGCTATGTCGATGCCTCGAACGGCGGCTTGAAGGTCATCGGCGGCCCGCTCGGCACCGAAGACTTCGGCTTCATCTTCCCGAAGGGTTCCGATCTGGTCGCCCCGGTCAACGCGGCGATAGCGAGCCTGAAAGCAGACGGCACCTTCGACGCGCTGAACAAGAAGTGGTTCCTCGACTACAAGATGGGCGAGTGATCCTGAATTCGATTCCCATATGCTAGCGCCTCAGCCTCCCCCCGGCGGCCGTAGCAAGGGCGACTATCCCTGGTGGTTGGTCGCCCTCGTCGTGATCGGCATCATCCTTGCCGCCGTCATCGTCACCAACGACATCTACGCGCAGGTCTTCCGCACCGTCTTCAACGGCGTCGGCGTCACGGTCTTTGTGACATTGGTTGGCTTTGCGCTGGCCATCGCGCTCGGCCTCGGCGTTGCCCTTCTCGGCCTTTCCGACAGCATTGTGTTGCGCCAGATCTCGCGCTTCTACATCGAGGTGATCCGCGGCGTGCCGATGCTGGTGCTTTTGTTTTACGTCGCGTTCGTCGGCGCGCCGGCCATCGTCGCTGCCTACAATTTCCTGACCGAACCGCTGGTTCGCGCCGGCCTCGTCGAACCTGTCTTGGTACGCGAGTTTTCGCTGATGTGGCGGGCGATCATCGCACTGACGATCGGCTACTCCTCCTTCATCGCGGAGGTCTTTCGCGCCGGCATTCAATCCGTCGATCACGGGCAGATCGAGGCAGCCAAGGCCCTCGGTCTATCGCGCTACCAACGCTTCCGCCTGGTCGTCTTTCCGCAGGCGATCAAGGTCATATTCCCGCCGCTCTCGAACGACTTCGTGGCAATGGTCAAGGACTCATCGCTCGTTTCCGTGCTCGGCGTTTCCGATATCACCCAGATGGGCAAGATCTACGCCTCCGGCTCCTTCCGCTTCTTTGAAACCTATTCGATCGTCACCTATATCTACCTCATCCTGACGATCGGATTGTCGCTTGCGCTAAGGCAGGTGGAGAAGCGGATGCGTGGGAAAGACCGACGGTAGCGGCATCATGATTCGAATTGCCGCCGTCGCCAAAAATTGATATGTGACGGCTCATGGAATCCAAGTTCAAGTGCATTGGGGCGCATATTTTCGTGCTGCAGGATCATTACCGCCTGCCGGCACGCTTCTTTGCGACCGTTTCCGGTGCTCTCCACAGCCGACTTCGTTGATCGAATGACGGCCGGCGGACCTATCCGCCAAACTCCATTTTCAATACGCATCCAAAAACGGACCTACTGCCATGAGCGCACCGCGTACTCTCTACGACAAGATCTGGGACGACCACCTGGTCGACGAACAGCCGGACGGCACCTGTCTTCTCTACATCGATCGCCATCTGGTCCACGAGGTCACCTCGCCTCAGGCCTTCGAAGGTCTGCGCATGACCGGCCGCAAGGTTCGCGCGCCTGAGAAGACCCTCGCCGTCGTCGATCACAACGTCCCGACCTCGCCCGATCGCCACCTCGGCATCAAGAACGAGGAAAGCCGCATCCAGGTCGAGCAGCTTGCCATCAACGCCGCCGAGTTCAACGTCGAGTACTACTCGGAGAACGACAAGCGCCAGGGCATCGTGCATATCATCGGGCCGGAACAGGGCTTCACCCTGCCCGGCATGACGATCGTCTGCGGCGACAGCCATACCTCGACCCACGGCGCGTTCGGCTCCCTCGCCCACGGCATCGGCACCTCCGAGGTCGAGCACGTTCTCGCCACGCAGACGCTGATCCAGAAGAAGGCGAAGAACATGCTGGTTCAGGTCGACGGCAAGCTGCCGGACGGCGTCACAGCCAAGGACATCGTTCTCGCGATCATCGGCGAAATCGGCACGGCCGGAGGCACCGGCTACGTCATCGAATATGCGGGCGAAGCCATCCGCGCGCTGTCGATGGAAGGTCGCATGACCATCTGCAACATGTCGATCGAAGGCGGCGCCCGCGCCGGCCTCATCGCGCCTGACGACATCACCTTCGAATACATCAAGGGCAAGCCTCGCGCGCCGAAGGGCGAAACGCTGGAACAGGCGATTGCCTACTGGCGGACGCTGACATCGGACGAAGGCGCGCATTATGACCGCGTCGTCACGCTGAATGCCGCCGAACTGCCGCCGATCGTCTCGTGGGGATCCTCGCCGGAAGACGTCATCTCCGTTCAGGGCATCGTTCCGAACCCGGACGAGATTAACGACGAGACCAAGCGCACCTCGAAGTGGCGCGCTCTGGACTATATGGGCCTGAAGCCGGGCACGAAGATCACCGACATCGCCGTGGATCGCGTCTTCATCGGCTCGTGCACCAACGGCCGCATCGAGGATCTTCGCGCAGCCGCCAAGGTCGTCGAAGGCAAGACTGTTGCGTCGACTGTCAGCGCCATGGTCGTTCCGGGCTCCGGCCTCGTGAAGGAACAGGCGGAAGCAGAAGGTCTCGACAAGATCTTCAAGGCCGCGGGCTTCGACTGGCGCGAACCGGGCTGCTCAATGTGCCTGGCCATGAACGATGACCGCCTGAAGCCGGGCGAGCGTTGCGCGTCGACCTCCAACCGCAACTTCGAAGGCCGCCAGGGCTTCAAGGGCCGCACGCACCTTGTCTCCCCCGCGATGGCCGCCGCAGCCGCCATCGCCGGCCACTTCGTCGATATCCGCGAGTGGAACTAAGGCAATATGCTTCCCTCGCCTATCGGCGAGGGAAGCAATCCATTTCGCAAGACATGATCCGCATTCGGTGCCACACTGCGTGATGCGACTGGTTGCCTGTTGTTGTCCGGGTGAGCGACATGGATGCGTCAAGCGATAGCGGCGCGCCGCAACGGCGACGCCTCATTCTTCTGCGGCACGCAAAATCCGCCTGGCCGCCGGATGTCGACGATCACGACCGTCCTCTGGCGGAGCGCGGTCGGAAAGCGGCGCCGCTGATCGGGGCCTATATCGCCCACGAAATGCTGCTCCCCGACCTCGTCCTCGTCTCGACCGCGCGGCGCGCACAGGAAACATGGCGGCTGGTGGCGAAATCGCTGTCTGCTCCGCCTCCGCGGCGCGACGTGCCCGAGCTATATGCAGCCTCGGCTGCCCGCATGGCCGACATCATCGCCAACGCCGATCCCGCGATCCGCACAATCCTGCTCGTCGGGCACAACCCCGGTTTGGAAGACTTTGCGCAGGGGCTCGTCGGCATGGGCAATTCCGATGCGCGCAGACGCATGTCGGAAAAGTTCTCGACCGGTGGCCTGGCGGTGATCGCCTTCGAGGCCGACAGCTGGAAAGACATCTCGCGGGGGCACGGGATGCTGGAGCGTTTCGTCACGCCCCGCATGCTCGCCTGAACAAAAGGGCGGCTTGTCGCCGCCCATTCTGTATTCAGCCGTTTCCTTTCAGAAAGTCGCTGTCTTCGGGTCTGGCCCGATACGGGCGCCGTGATTGTCGAGTTTCGCAATCGACGCCCTGTCGTCATCGTCGAGCTTGAAGTCGAAGACCTTGAAATTCTCCTCGATGCGCGACGGCGTTATCGACTTCGGAATGACGACGAGACCGCTGTCCATGTGCCAGCGGATGATCACCTGCGCGGGCGTCTTTCCATGCTTCCTTGCGATTTCGCCGAACACAGGAAGATCGATGAGCTTGCCCTGGCCAAGTGGGCTCCAGGATTGCGTCGCGATGCTCAGCTTCCTGTGGGCCTCCTGCGCGACCTTCTGCTGAAAGTCCGGATGCAGCTCGATCTGGTTGATGACGGGAACGACGCCGGTTTCGGAAACCAGGCGATCGATGTGCTCGGGATAAAAGTTAGATACGCCGATCGACCGGGCGCGGCCTTCTTCCTTGAGCTTGATGAAGGCCTTCCAGGTGTCGACGAAGCGATTGCGCGTCGGTGCCGGCCAGTGAATGAGGTAGAGATCGATATAGTCGGTACCAAGCCGCCTCAGGCTCTTCTCGAAGGCCCTCAGGGTGGAATCGTAGCCTTGGCTGTCGTTCCAGAGCTTGGTCGTCAGGAAGATGTCCTTGCGGTCGATGCCGGACGTGCGGATGCCCTCGCCTACCCCGTCCTCGTTTTCATAAACGGCCGCCGTATCGACATGGCGATATCCGGCCTCGATTGCAGTGCGCACCGTGGGCGCAGCGATGTCGTCGGGCGTCCGCCATACGCCGAGGCCGACCTGAGGAATGGAATGGCCGTCATGGAAGGTGATAATGGATTGCTGTGCCACAATATGTCTCCGAAAGTTCAATGACCTGAACTGGGCGCGCTTGACCGGCAGGCGCCCGCTGATGTCCCCGCGCGCATCTCAGCCCGAGCGCCGGTCGAAACGCATATAGGTCATGGCATCCCGTTTATCATCCCTGCCGTCACAGAATGCGGACCACAGTCCCCTTGCGCAGGAAAGGCAGCAGACGGTCCATGTCGCGCGGATGAATTGCGACGCAACCCGCGGTCGGCTCGTAGCCGGGCTTGATCAGGTGAAAGAAAATTGCGGAGCCACGGTTGCGCGCACGCGACGTTACGTTCCAGTCCATCACGAGACAAACGTCATAAAGTCCGTCGCTGCGGTTCATCTCTTCATGGCTCGGTCGAAACGGTGCTTTGACGAGGCGGTTATAGTTGGGATCGTCAGGCTGGTCGCACCAGAGCATGTCCTTGCGGATACGGCGAATCGGAAGCTGCGTTTGGACGTGCGACGACCGCCCGCCGCGTCGGAACCCGTAGAGCAGCTTCATCGACCCGATCGGCGTTGCGCCATCGCCCTCGCGTTTCAACACGGTTCGGCCCGAGCGACCGATGGCGGCAGGCACCACGATTGCACCGAATTGGACCAGCGCTCGACTTTTCTGACCCGGCACGCGTCGAACAGTAATGATCGTTGACTGTATACATCGCGGCTGCCTTGTTTTTTCCATGTTTGTCACGTGTTTTCGCAATTGCTTGGGCGATGATTGAAATCATATAGCACCATATACGACAACAGCTTGGTCTCCTGATCTTTGCCAACGATCGAAAGTGGCGTAGGACTATGGAACCAGATGGCGAGGACAGAGCCGCATGACCGCACGCACCATTCTGTTGGTGGACGATGACGACGACCTTCGCGAAACCCTCACGGAGCAGCTTTCACTGTATGACGAGTTTGCCGTTTTGCAGGAAACAACTGCCGCCAAGGGCGTGGAACGCGCACGCGCGACGCCGATCGACCTGCTGATCATGGACGTCGGCCTTCCCGATATGGATGGCCGCGAAGCCGTGAAGCTTCTGCGCAAGGGCGGCCTGAAGGCACCCATTATCATGCTGACGGGGCACGACACGGATTCGGATACGATCCTTGGCCTCGAAGCCGGCGCCAACGATTACGTCACGAAGCCCTTCCGGTTTGCCGTTCTTCTTGCCCGCATTCGCGTGCAGCTTCGCCAGCACGAGCAGAGCGAAGACGCCACCTTCAACGTTGGGCCCTATGTCTTCAAGCCGAGCCAGAAACTGCTGACGACGGACAACGGTCAGAAGATCCGCCTGACGGAAAAAGAGGCTGCGATTATCCGCTATCTCTATCGGGCCGAGCAGAAAGTCGTCACCCGCGATGTCCTTCTCGAAGAAGTCTGGGGTTACAATTCCGGCGTCACGACGCATACGCTCGAAACGCACGTGTACCGCTTGCGGCAGAAGATCGAGCGTGATCCATCCAACGCCGAAATTCTGGTAACGGAAAACGGCGGCTACAAGATCGTACCGTAAGATGGCACTCAACGACGATATCCGCCTGCTTTCGCAGCTGCCGCTTTTCAACGAAATGTCGGAGGATCAGCTGCGGCTGATCGCCTTCGGTGCGGATCGACGGGTAGTATCGGGCGGGCAGCTGCTGTTTCGCGAAGGTTCCCCTGCCGAAGGCGCCTATGTCATCTTGACCGGCAGCGTCGAGCTCAGCCGCACCGGTCGCAACGGACAGCAGGTGGTAGAGGCCGTCGTCGGCGCCGGGACGATGCTTTCGGAACTTGCACTCATCACCCTGGTCGAGCGAAAGTTCACCGCTGTCGCCCGGGAGGATACGAGCATCATCCGCATCACCCGGGCGCTGTTCCACCGGCTGATGGAGGAATTTCCGGACGCCGCGCTGCTGATCGAGAACCGCATCCGGGATAATATCGCCGCGCTGGCGGAAAAAGCCGCCGCGGAGCTTCATCGCTTCGCCTGACGGCCCCATAAGACCGAAGCCGGACCCTAGAGATTGAAGTGAGCGGTCACCGGTACGTGATCGGACGGCCGCTCCCAACCACGGGCTTCCTTGAGAATTTCTATGCGCTGAAGGTGCGGCCCGAGATCCTGTGACGACCAGATGTGGTCCAGGCGCCGGCCCCGATCGGCGGCTTGCCAATCCTTTGCCCTGTAGCTCCACCACGTATAGAGCTTTTCGTTCGCCGGAACGTACTGGCGCATGAGATCCAGCCAGGCGCCACGCTTCATGACATCGAGCAGGCCCTCGGTTTCGACAGGCGTGTGGCTGACGATCTTGAGAAGCTGCTTGTGCGACCAGACGTCGTGTTCGAGGGGGGCGATGTTCAGGTCGCCCACAAGGATGGAGGAGGTATTCGCCTCTCCATTTGCCTTGAGCTGCTTCATCTCCTCGACGAAATCGAGTTTATGTCCGAATTTCGGATTGATCGAACGGTCTGGTTCATCGCCCCCCGCCGGCACATAGAAGTTGTGAATGCGGATGCGGCGGCCTCCACGCTCAAAGAGCGCGGAGATGTGGCGGGCATCGCCCACGCGGCAATAATCCTGCCTGTGGTCTTCCGTCAGCGGGAAGCGTGAAGCGATGGCGACGCCATGGTACCCTTTCTGGCCGTGGATGATGATGTGATCGTAGCCCATGGCGCGCAACGGCGCGGCGGGAAACAATTCGTTCGGTACCTTGGTTTCCTGCAGGCAAAGGATATCGGGTCGATGCTTGAGAACGAGTTGCTCGACGATCGGCATGCGCAGCCGCACCGAATTGATGTTCCAGGTGGTAATCGAGAAGCTCATTCCGCTGCCTTTCAAATCCGTATAGCGACGATGGCTTTAGAGCAAAGCCATGCGGGATGGAACGGAACGGCGCAAAGAAAAACGCCCCGCTATAGCAGGGCGTCGTTCGACATTCGTGAGTGCAGTCAATCGCGGTAAGCGGCAGTCCCCGGAATAACCTCGTAAGGCACCCTGAAAACCTTGTTGTCGAACTGCATGCCGGTCTTCACGTTGAACACCATGACCGACGTGTCCTTGCCTTGGTTGTCCGTGATCGTCCATTGCCGGAGATCGTAGGTCTTCGGATCGAACATCATCGTGATCGTCGAATTGCCGAAGACCGTGTTGTTGCCGAGAGCGATAGTGGTGAGGTCCGACTCTTCCTTCACGCTCTTTACCGAGCCTGCCGAAAGATCGATGCGTTGTGCCAGAAGCAGGCTGAGCGGCGTTTTAGACAAGGGATAGAGGTCCCAGGTCTTGAGCTTCATGTTGCCGATCGCAACATTCTTGCCGTCGGCGATGACGCGGATAGGCGACGGGTCGTCATAGTTGAAGCGCAGCCTGCCCGGCCGCTGGATGAAGAATTTGCCGCCGGTCTGTTCGCCACGCGGGCCGAACTGTACGAACTCGCCCTGCATGGTGCCAACGCTCGAAAAATGGTCGGCGATGGCTTGGGCAGTCCTGTTGTTGGACGCTGCGGCCGCCGCTTGCGCGAAGACGCTGAGCGGGATCGCGGTCGACGCCGCAGCGACAGCCATGGCGCCCAACATGTGGCGCCGGGTCAGCGAAATGCGGTCCAGGAAGGTATCGGAGTTGGTCATCTAAGTCTCCTTTATGCAATCTGAATGCTGCTGAAACACGGCGTCTTGATGGCGCATTTGTACGCCTGCGGAAAGGTAACGGTTTCAGAGCGATCAGGTTTCCGTGAAATCCGGTTTCATAAAGTATTCCAGACTTCAGCGGTCGAGAACGTCACCCTCGGTCGGAACGAGAATCTCACGCTTGCCGGCATGGTTGGCCGGCCCGATGATGCCTTCCTGCTCCATGCGCTCGATCAGTGACGCGGCCCTGTTGTAGCCGATACCCAGCCTGCGCTGAATATACGACGTTGAGGCCTTGCCGTCACGCAGAACAATTGCGACCGCCTGATCGTAGGGATCCTCGGAATCCGCAAGGTTGGACGTCCCCGACGGTCCCCCGCCATAGTCGCCGTCGTCATCGTCGTCGGCGGTGATGGCATCGAGATACTGCGGCGATCCCTGCGTCTTGAGATAGGAAACGATTTCCTCGACTTCCATATCGGCAACGAACGGGCCATGCACGCGCTGGATACGCCCGCCGCCTGCCATATAGAGCATGTCGCCCATGCCGAGCAGCTGTTCGGCACCCTGTTCGCCAAGGATCGTGCGGCTGTCGATCTTCGAGGTGACCTGGAAGGAGATGCGGGTCGGGAAGTTCGCCTTGATCGTGCCGGTGATGACGTCGACGGAGGGACGCTGCGTCGCCATGATAACGTGGATGCCGGCCGCACGCGCCATCTGCGCAAGACGCTGCACTGCGCCTTCGATGTCCTTGCCCGCGACCATCATCAGGTCGGCCATCTCGTCGATGATCACGACGATGTAGGGCATCGGCTGCAGGTCGAACTCTTCTGTCTCGTACATCGCCTCGCCGGTATGGCGATCGAAGCCGGTCTGGACGGTGCGCGAGATCACCTCGCCCTTGGAGAGCGCCTGCTCGACGCGGCTGTTGAAACCGTCGATATTGCGCACGCCGATCTTCGACATCTTCTTGTAGCGCTCTTCCATCTCGCGGACGGTCCACTTGAGCGCCACCACTGCCTTCTTCGGATCGGTGACGACAGGCGAGAGCAGGTGCGGGATGCCGTCGTAGACAGAGAGTTCCAGCATCTTGGGGTCGATCATGATCAGGCGGCACTGCTCGGGCGTCAGCCGATAGAGCAGCGAGAGGATCATGGTGTTGATAGCGACGGATTTGCCCGAACCTGTTGTGCCGGCCACCAGCAGATGCGGCATCTTGGCGAGATCCGCAATGACGGCTTCGCCGCCGATCGTCTTGCCCAGCGCCATGGCGAGCTTCGCTTTTGAGCCTTCGAAATCGCGGGAGGCGATCAGTTCGCGCAGATAGACGGTCTCGCGCGTCGAGTTCGGCAGTTCGATGCCGATCGCATTGCGGCCGGGAACCACGGCGACGCGAGCGGCAATCGCGCTCATCGAGCGGGCGATATCGTCGGCGAGGCCGATGACGCGGGATGACTTGATGCCGGGGGCAGGCTCCAGCTCGTAGAGCGTGACGACAGGGCCGGGGCGGACATGGATGATCTCGCCCTTGACGCCGAAATCCTCGAGCACCCCCTCGAGCATGCGGGCGTTCTGCTCCAGCGCTTCGGCAGACAGGGTTGAGTCGCGGACGACGTTCTTCGGTTCCGCAAGGAGATGCATCGACGGAAGCTGGAAGCCCTCGGGGCGAATGAAGGAACCCTGCTGCTCGCGTTCGACGCGGGCGCCGGGCCTGGGACGCGAGGACGATTGCACGACGCGGGGTTCGGCTCTCCCGCCGGCCGATTTCGCCGGCGCGCGCATCATCCAGTCTTCATCGTCATCTGGCAGGATATCGGCCGGCCGCGGCGGCATGTCGTTGTCGAACGGCTGACCGTCATCGTCATCGTCATTCAGCGAGATCGACGGTGCGGAAACGATGCGGCGCTGCGAGGCAGCGCGCGGTTCCAACGAAGGCTCCATCCGTTCGCCGCGCGCCACCGGCGCCTTGGCGCGAACGGGCTCGTTCAGCTTGCCGAACTCGTCATCGTTGAAATCGTAGGGTGACTCGAAATCTTCCTGGCGGCGCTTGCGCGGGCCCATGCCGAGCAGGCGGCGCAAGCGGGCCTGGCTCATGTACCACGCATGCGTCAGAGCGCCGAAGGCGAGCCATCCACCGTCCTCGTCATCTTCGTCCTCGTCGCCCACCGAACGCAGTTTGGAGCGGCTGGCGGCATAGTTTTCCGCTTCCTCTTCCGCTTCTTCCTCGTCGGTGCGGCCGACGATACCCGCGGCAAACAGCATCATCCAGACGGTCGGAACCGCAAGGACGCAACCGATTACGGTCGCGAAGACACCTGTCGGATAGGCACCGACGAACAGGGCCGGGAAACGCAGGATCATATCGCCGACGACGCCGCCGATTCCGTTGGGGATCGGCCAGGTGAGCGGCGGCGGAAAGCAACCGAGTACGGCGGACGACAGTATCGAGCCCAGGCCCCAGGCAGCGGCGCGCGCCGGAATACGGCTGAGGCGGCGGCCGGAAATCAGCGCCAGCGCCCAAGCGACCACCGGCAGCAGCGCCACGACGCTGCCCAGGCCGAAGAACTGCATGAGAATATCGGCGAAAGCTGCGCCGCCGTAGCCAAGGATGTTGGTCGGTTCGTTGCCGGTCGCATAGGAATAGCTCGGATCGGCGACGTTCCATGTTGCAAGCGCCGCAACCGCCAGTGCGAGCAGGAGAAAGATGGCAAAGCCTAAAAGGGTCTGCGCCTGCCGGAACATGAACCCCGATAGGGAGAAACGGTCCGGCCGGCCATCCATTGCTGGCGATGTGCTTCTTGCCATGTACATACCCGTCCAATGCCTGAAAGCGTGCGAATCGCTAATGCGCCTCGCGCCCAATGCGTCCGCTCCACCTAATCAAACGACGGTTAAAGCCGTATTAACCATGCACGCCCCACATCTTGATTGGCAAACAAAAATGCCCGGACCTTGCTGAGGACCGGGCGAAAGCGGCGTTGACGCTTCGAATAGGCCGCAACGGGCCGTTTGGCGGCGCCCGTGAACGGACGCCGCAAGCCTTCATTACGAATGATAGGCGGCTTCGCCGTGCGTGGCGAGGTCGAGGCCTTCGCGTTCCGCTTCGACAGTGACACGCAGGCCGACGACCACGTCGACGAGCTTGTAGAGGATCGCAGACCCGACGCCGCACCATACGATTGTTGTGGCGACGGCAGTCAGCTGGGTGACGAGCTGGCCGCTCATGGTGACACCTTCGACGTAGCCGACTCCGCCCAGCGACGCGGAAGCGAAGATGCCGGTGGCAATTGCGCCGAACATCCCGCCGATGCCATGGACGCCGAAGACGTCAGCGGTGTCGTCGTATCCGAACTTGTTCTTGACGACGGAGACGAAGAAGTAGCACAGCGGCGAAACGAGAAGGCCCATGATGATGGCGCCCATCGGACCGACGATGCCCGCTGCCGGCGTGATCGCAACGAGACCCGCGACCATACCCGAAGCACCACCGAGCATGGAAGCCTTGCCACGGGTAAGCGTTTCGACAACCGCCCATGAAACGATGGCTGCAGCAGTGGCGATGAAGGTGTTGACCGTTGCGAGCATGGCGCCGCCCGAAGCTTCCAGGTTGGAGCCGGCGTTGAAGCCGAACCAGCCGAACCAGAGCATCGATGCACCGACCATGGTCAGCGTCATCGAGTGCGGAGCCATCATGTCCTTGCCGAAGCCGGTACGCTTGCCGACCATGATCGCACCGATCAGACCGGCGACGCCGGCGTTGATGTGAACAACCGTGCCGCCAGCGAAGTCGAGCGCGCCCATCTTGAAGAGCAAGCCGTTGGCATCCCAGACCATGTGAGCGATCGGGAAGTAGACGAAGGTCGCCCACAAGGCGCAGAACAGAACCACAGCCGAGAACTTGATGCGTTCCGCGAATGCTCCAACGATCAGGGCAGGCGTGATCGCGGCAAATGTCATCTGGAACATTGCGAAGATGAACTCAGGAATGACGACACCCTGCGAGAAGGTCGCAGCCGTCGAATCCTTCGTGACACCAGCGAGGAACATCTTCGCCGTGCCGCCCCAATATGGGCTGTCGGAGCCGCCGAAGGCGAAGGAGTAGCCGTAGATGACCCAGATCAGTATCAGAACCGCAGCGACCATCGTGCACTGCATCAGCACGGAAAGCATGTTCTTTGCGCGAACGAGGCCGCCGTAGAACAGCGCAAGACCCGGCAAGATCATGAAGAGAACGAGCAGGGTAGAGATGAACATGAATGCGGTATCGCCCTTGTCAGGGACAGGAGCGGCGGCGGCAGCAGGGGCGGCCGTTGCGGCAGCGTCCTGCGCGAAGGCAGCGACCGGCGCCAGAAGCGCGGCGGACGCGGCGGCAAGGCGCGTATAGGTGGAAGTAAACTTCGAAATGGACATTGAAAAAAGCTCCTTGCTCGGCCTTACAGCGCTTCTGAGTCGGTTTCGCCGGTACGGATGCGCACGGCATGGTCGATCGAATAGACAAAGATCTTGCCGTCGCCGATCTGGCCGGTCTTGGCCGACGACGCGATGGCTTCGACTGCCTTTTCTACGATTTCGCTGGCGACTGCGATTTCGATCTTGAGCTTCGGCAGGAAGCTGACCGCATATTCGGTGCCGCGATAGATTTCGGTATGTCCCTTCTGGCGCCCGTAGCCCTTTACTTCGGTCACGGTCAGGCCCTGAATGCCGATCGCCGTGAGAGCTTCACGCACCTCATCGAGCTTGAACGGCTTGATAATGGCCATCACAATTTTCATCTGGTTTCCCATCCTTCGTTACCCTCGGCACGGAGCCGACTCTCCTTGCCGCTGCCGAACAGCGACTGGCGGTATACATTCAAGGGGCGTGCCAGATTCGAAATGAGAATTAAGTTATTGAAAAATAAAGATTATAATCACCGCTGCCAATAATGAGGCAGTTGACTGCCCAATTATCGCTCAAAAAACACCCAAACAAATAAATGTGATTATTTTTTACGCATTTGCTCTTTTGCGAATCAGCCCCTCTTGAGCGACCGACGCAATCAGGACACCATTTCGCGTAAAGAGGCTACCGCGTGTCAGGCCTCGCGCACCGGATGCAGAGGGACTGTCCTGCGTGTAGAGGAGCCAGTCGTCGAAGAGCGCGGGACGGTGGAACCACATCGAATGATCGAGACTGGCGACTTGCAGCGTATGATCGAAGATCGACGTTCCGTGCGGATAAAGCGACGTGTCAAGCAAGGTCATGTCGGAAAGATAGGCAAGGATGGACGCCTGGCATAACCTGTCGTCCGGAACCGGACCCGTCGCCCGCACCCATATGTGCTGGAACGGCTCGAGCTTTTTGCCGGAGACGTAATGCGTAAGCGACACCGGCCGGATCTCGATGGGCCGCTCGCGCTCCCAGTACTTGCGGATCGGCGCTGGGGCATTGACCAGATACTGTGCGGCAATCTGCTGCTCATCCAAAAGTGTCTCAGGCATCGGAACGTCCGGCATCCCGATCTGATGATCGAAGCCCGGCTCTTCGATCTGGAACGAGGCCGATAGCGCAAAGATCGCATGTCCATGCTGGATAGCGACGACGCGGCGCGTGTTGAAGCTTGAGCCGTCGCGAATCCGCTCGACCTGATAGACGATCGGAACCGACGGATCGCCCGGCCGCATGAAATAGGCGTGCAGCGAATGCACGAGGCGTTCGCGCTCGACCGTACGCTGCGCCGCCATCAGCGCCTGCGCGATCACCTGGCCACCAAAAACGCGCTGCCAGCCGACCTGAGGGCTGACTCCCCGGAAAATATCGACTTCGATCGGCTCAAGATCGAGCGTCGACAAAAGCGTTTCCATCGCAGTCGGCTTTTCGGTGTCGCGCGTCATTTTGTATGGCTCCGGGCGGTAGGAAGTACAGTGGCGATGATCTATATAGATCAATACGATATTCACAGGAAACGGGACTTGACGCTATGCGGGACATGCTGGTTGTTGGAGCGGGTTATATCGGTCTTTCCGCTGCCGTGGCGGTCAAGCAGGCCGCTCCTCATCTCGACGTCGCCGTTGTCGAGGCGGCGCCTGAAGGCATCTGGCAAAGGGACACGCGCGCCTCCGCCGTCATCGCTGCTGCAACGAAGATGCTCGAGGTCTTCGGTATCTGGCACGAGATTGAACCCGACGCGCAGCCGATCAACAAGATGATCGTCACCGATTCGAAAACCGCCGACCCCGTGCGCCCGGTCTTCCTGACCTTCGATGGCGAGGTGACCGAGGGCAGGCCTTTCGCGCATATGGTTCCCAATGTCGCCCTGGTCAGGGCGCTGCGTGGCGCATGCGAGCGCCTTGGCATCGAGATCCACCACGGCCTCAGCGCCACGGGCCTGAAAACCGGCGATACAAACGCCGACGTGACCCTTTCCGACGGCACGACGATGCAAACCCGCCTCGTGGTCGCCTGCGACGGCGTCCGCTCGCATGTCCGAGATCTGGCCGGAATCAAGACCGTGTCCTGGGATTACGGCCAATCGGGGATCGTTGCCACGGTCGAGCACGAGCGCCCGCACAACGGCTGCGCCGAGGAACATTTCCTGCCCGCCGGACCCTTCGCCATCCTGCCGTTGAAGGACAGCCGCTCGTCGCTGGTCTGGACGGAGCCTACGGCTGAGGCAACCCGCCTGGTCAAATCCGATGATCTGATCTTCGAGGAGGAACTGGAACGCCGCTTCGGCCACAAGCTCGGGGCACTGAGGGTCGTAGGAGACAAGCGCGCCTTTCCCCTCGGCCTCACGCTCGCGCGCGCCTTCGTGGCTCCACGTCTTGCCCTCGCCGGCGATGCGGCACACGGCATCCATCCGATTTCCGGCCAGGGACTGAACCTTGGCTTCAAGGACGTCGCAGCCCTTGCCGAGACGATCGTCGAGGCCGATCGGCTCGGTCTCGACATAGGCTCGATCAATATCCTGGAGCGCTATCAGGCTTGGCGCCGCTTTGACACGTTCCGCATGGGGGTAACGACCGACATCCTCAACAGGCTGTTTTCCAACGATCTTGCGCCGATCCGCATTGCCCGCGACTTCGGTCTCGGCATCGTCGACCGGTTGCCAGGCCTGAAATCCTTCTTCATCGGACAGGCCGCGGGCACGACGGCAAAAGACAATCCACGTCTGCTTGCCGGCCAGACGATCTAGTCCTCGAGTTCCCGTGCCTCTGACACCAGCATGATCGGGATGCCATCGCGGATCGGATAGGCCAGACGCGCCTTTTCCGACACCAGTTCGCCATGGTCGCGATCATACGTGAGTCGGCCCTTGGTCAGGGGACAGACCAGAAGCTCCAGGAGCTTGGGATCGACGCGGCTGAGATTCTCGTCCATGCGTCCGCCTTACTGCAGAACAGTGTCGGAGTCACCAAAGACCCGCGCCAGCACGATCTCGGTGATTGCGATCAGCGTTTCGGCTCGCGTCTTGAGATCTGGCGCTTCCAGCAGAGCCTGCTTCTCGGCAGGCCCGAAGGGCGACATCATGGCAAGCGAGTTGACCAGCGTCAGATTGCTGGCACGCTCCACGCTCTCCCAGTCGGCCTCGAGCTTGTTGGCATCGAGATAGGCTTTGAACGCGGCAAGAAGCGCGACCCGGTCGACGGCGTCTTCCTCGTCACGTGCCGACAAATCGGCGATGAAAGGCGCGATGCGGAACGTGCGGAACGGCTGATGCGTTTCCTTCGGCTCCAGCAGGCGAAAACGGCAGATGCCGGTGAGCGATACGATGTACCGGCCGTCTCCAGTTTCAGAAAACGACGTTA
The DNA here is from genome assembly GCF_001424945.1 of Rhizobium sp. Root1203. Taxonomy (GTDB): domain Bacteria; phylum Pseudomonadota; class Alphaproteobacteria; order Rhizobiales; family Rhizobiaceae; genus Rhizobium. The sequence continues at coordinate 245,738 of NZ_LMCW01000023.1, read as the reverse complement.
TGCGGCCAAGACAACCGACGGAGGCCAGATTGGGATCGCCGTGCTTGTCCTCCGTATCTCCGAGCGCAGGCTGCACCATGCCGATCAGCCGGTTGCCCGTCAGCGCGGCGTCGAACATCGCCAGGTAGCGCGGCTCGAATATATTGAGCGGCAACTGTCCCGTGGGCAGGAGAAGGGCGCCCGCCAAAGGGAAAACGGCGATCGAATCAGGCAGATCGCCGGGTTTCAGATATCGTGCATTCCCCACTTGCATAGAGGCTGGTCCCGCATCGTCGGCAAGGCGCGACGTCATGCGCCCGCACACTAACGGAATGTGGGGTACGCCCTCGAAAACGCAAGGGCCATTCTCGCAAACTTAGGAGAAGAGCATGGCTGAAAGCTTGCGCCGCGCCGTAACGGTCGCAGGGTCCTTGAACCCCCATACGTCGAAGAACTGCAGGAGCTGGCGACGTGCGCCGTCGTCATCGAATGTGCGGTCCTTGCGCATGATGTACAGGAGATGCTCGGCCGCTTCATCGCGCTTGCCTTCGACATTGCGGATCTTCGCCAGCTTGACGCGCGCTTCGTGGTCGTCGGGGTTGCGCGCCAGCTCATGCTCGAGTGCCACGGGATCCCCGAGCTTGCGGGCCTCCTCGATCTGCGCGAGCTTCTTCAGGACAGCCTGGATGGCAGCATCCTTCGCCATCTCTTCCGGAAGATCGTTGAGTGCCTCGCGCGCCCTTTCGTGCTGATTGGCCGCGATCATGCATTCGGCCATGCCGGCGAGAGCTTTGGCGTTTTCCGGATCGGCCTGCATGACCGCGCCGTAGAGCTGCGCTGCGCCGTTGACGTCGCCACCGGCAAGAAGGCCGTCGGCCTCCGTCAGGGCAGCTTCGATTTCGGCGGCCTGGTCGGCACCCGCGGGGCCGGCGACGCGATCGATGAACTCGCGGATCTGACTTTCCGGAACCGCGCCCATGAAGCCATCGGCCGGCCGGCCGCCGACGAAGGCGATGACCGCAGGGATCGATTGGATACCGAGCTGGCCGGCAATCGACGGATGATCGTCGATGTTCATCTTGACGAGTTTGACGCGGCCCTGGCTCTCGTTGACCACCTTCTCGATGACAGGCGTCAGTTGCTTGCAGGGACCGCACCAGGGCGCCCAGAAATCGACAAGGACCGGCTGGTTGCGGGATTCCTCGATGACATCCTTCGTAAAGGTGGCGGTCGTTGTGTCCTTGATGTAGCCGCCCGCGGATGCCGCCGTTGCATCGCCGTAGCTTGCCGTTGCAGACATCTGGCCAAAGGAATTGCTGTAAGGATTGTCGTTACCGCTCATAGGTCTCTCCCGCCGCGCCGGCTAACGCCGGCCTCTCTAGCGCTAAAATCGTATGTCAGGACGTCACTTTCAAGACAAGCGGCTTGTGCCCCGTTGCTTCCATGAAACGAACAAGATCACCGCTTGCGATCGACGTCGTTGCGTCGTTGGAAAGCGGGTGGCAATTGATGAACTCTTCCTTCATCAGGTCCGCATCGAGCACGAAGGTGACGTTGCCGCTCGGGTCGTTGATCGCGCCGAAGGCCGTCACCGAACCCGGTACCACGCCGAGATACTCCATAAGCTTTTCCGGCTTGCCGAACGATACCTTGCTTGCTGCACCGATCAGCGTATGCACCGTCTTCAGATCGACGGTGGCGTTCTCTTCGACCGTCAGAAGGAAGAACTGATCTTTCTTGTCCTTGACGAAAAGATTCTTCGTATGTCCGCCCGGAATTTCGTCCCGCAGCGAAACCGATTCAGCGACCGTGAAAACCGGCGCATGCGTCTTGGTGCTATGCTTGACGCCCAACCCATCGAGAAAGGCGAATAAGTCGTCAGCTGTTTTCGGCATCTTTTCAGTCATGTCAGAATCCGTCGGCATCATGGAAAGCGGCAGCTCTCCTGATTACGTCCGCCATCCCTCTTTTGCAACGCCCACATTTTGACGCTTCCGCCCTGCGTTTGCGGCGTTCCTGGCGCGGCGACCGAAGCCATACGAATTTTTCTTCGGGTTTCCGTCATTTCCCTGTTGCATTTGAAAATCGTTTGGGCGATATAGCGCCCGTCGCCGCAAGGTGGCGCCCACGGTCCTCACAACTACCCCGGACCGATGTGGATTGAGCGGGTGTAGCTCAGGGGTAGAGCACAACCTTGCCAAGGTTGGGGTCGAGGGTTCGAATCCCTTCGCCCGCTCCAGTTTTCTTCTTGTCCGACCCGGATACATAGGTAACAGTTCGTTCCTAAGACACGGGTGACAACCTCGTGCCGAACGGGTTGTCGATCGTTTGCAAGGTCCTCTGTTCCAGCTCGATGTATCCCAGATCATAGTGCGTGAAGCTGATAAGCCAGATGCCGTGGCCGACGTCCCGACGAGCGGCCGTTTGCAATGGCCTTCATTTCAGCAAACCCAATCAGCATTTTGATGCTCGGACTCATGAATCCGATTCAACCATATGAAGAGAAATGGCGGACTGCGAGCACTTCGTCGGTTGCGAAAACCTATCTATTTCAGCAATATGGGTTGTTCGAGTGACTTGAACGCGAGCAAGTGATTGGTGTTTTGCAATCTTTCATTGCGGTACTCCCAGGGAGGATAGTTGGCTCCCCAACTTGGTCGCACTGCACCGTTGCCTCCGCGGGCAGTGCGACCTTATTTTTCTGATCGACCGCAGTTTATGCAGCATCGGACAGCGCTGTCACATGGGCAATTTTGTGTTTGACGCTCGGCAATCCAGCATCATCGAGGGGTCAAGTTTCATTCTGGCGACAACCATGAAACGCATTCCACGACGCTGCGATATCTCGCATTTTCATCGATACTCAGTTGATTTTACTATGCTTGGCGTAATCGAGTTTCTCTCGGTACATCCACTTGGAAAGACTCTCGATATTCTTGCTGTGACGCTTGGAGGATTTGACGCAGAAATTATAAGTTCGCCCCGAGGGAACCGCCAAGTCTCGCCATTTGACAATCGTGCCGGCTTCAAGATCGGCCTCGGCCATAAATGTCGGAATGAGCGCTATTCCCAAACCACGCTTTACGGCCTCCAAGGCAAAGACCTCATGACTGCACTGGATGGTTTGCGCGAGTTCGATTTTCAGGTCCATATCGGCGCGTGAAAGATAAGATCGCCAGTCGGGGGCAAAATCATCACGATCAAAGCTTGTCGTGATGAACGTGGCGTCATCGAGGCGTTGCGAACGGTCGAAATTCGCCGCCGTTACGGCAACCACGTGCTCATCGAAAAGGTTCAGGCACCAGAACCCGTCGCGGGGCGGCATGATTGTAATAAAGGCGTCGGCGGCGGCTTCGACCCGAATTGGGTCATCGCCATACATCATCAACTGCACCGATACGGTTGGATTCTTTTCTCGAAATCTGCCTAGTCTGTTGATCAGCCAGCCCGTTCCGAATGTGCTGCACATCGCCAGCCGAAGCGTCACACCCTCTCTGCCTATGCAGTTAGCAACAGACTCATCGATCTGATTGAATGCAAGGGTGAGAGATTCCGCCAGCTTTTTTCCATGTGACGTCAGGGTTGCATTTCTGCCGCTCCTCTCAACCAGCCTCTCGCCAACTTGATCGCCCAGTTTGCGCAACTGGTGGCTGATCGCACTTGGGCTAATGCTTAGTTCAAGTGCTGCGGCTGAGATTGAGCCATTTCTCGAAACAGATTCAAAGACCTGAAGCGCCCTCAAATTGTAGATCATCCCCAGTTGACTTCCACGGCTCCAACTTTCTGGTTCTGCAATACAACCAATCCGATTGTTGCAGCGATCTAAACTCTGCTACGAAAATTCATGTTTATAAATTGAATTATCCTCATGTTATTTAGATAATCTCACCTATGGGATGAGCTGTATTGGTACCGCGATGCTCTGATCCCTACGAACTGCATTGTTTTTGATTGGCTTTTCCCCGCAGGGCTGCCCGGCTGAGATTTGCCGCAAGGCAGGTCAGCCGGGCTGTCGCCCTTCGACAGCCGTCGGACCAATCGACGGGACTTCCAATTTCCGGCGGTCTTGGATTCGGTCCGCGCGGTCGAAACCCCGGGAGCGCTCACCATCTTCAATCGGGCCGCGTCCGCGATGAGTGTCGTGACCCGCCCGGCGCTGCAAGCCGGTGGCTTGACAGCCTCTCCCCACACGCTCTAACGTTTCCTCATTCACCAGGGGGGTCCCGGCAAGGGGCTGAGATACTGCTATCGCGCGCAGTGACCCGTTGAACCTGATCCAGTTCATACTGGCGTAGGGACGGTGCAAGCGCTCGAAAGGCTTCGGATTCACGCGTGGAATCCGTACCGGCGTCTTTTCATCTTTCCGGCTGAGGACTGGGTCTCCAATCGCAAACTTGGAGCCTCAACCATGAATATTGCCGCAAAAAACCTCACTCCCACCGTGACCACCGGGCCGCTTCCGGCCTCCCGGAAGATATACATTCCAGGAGACATCCACCCCGATATCCGCGTCCCGATGCGCGAGATCAGCGTCCACCCGACATCCGGCGAGCCGCCCGTCATCGTCTACGATTCCTCCGGCGCCTACACGATCGATGGCACCGACATCCGCATCGAACAGGGTTTGCCGGCGCTCCGGCGCGACTGGGTGCTCGCCCGTGGCGACGTCGAGGCCTACCAGGGCCGCCATGTCCGCCCTGAGGATAACGGGTTTGCCAGCGGCGAGCGTCTGACGCCCGAATTTCCGGCCAAACGCCAGCCCCTGCGGGCGAAGGACGGCAAGGCTGTCACCCAGCTCGCCTATGCGCGGGCCGGCATTGTCACGCCGGAGATGGAGTTCATCGCCATCCGCGAGAACCTCGGCCGCAAGGCGAAGACAGAGGCCATGATGCGCGACGGCGAAAGCTTCGGCGCCCATATTCCCGATCACGTCACACCCGAATTCGTCCGGCAGGAGGTGGCGGCAGGCCGGGCGATCATCCCCGCCAACATCAACCATCCCGAAGCCGAACCGATGATCATCGGCCGGAACTTCCTGGTGAAGATCAACGCCAATATCGGCAACTCGGCCGTCACCTCGTCGATGGCCGAAGAGGTCGAGAAGATGGTCTGGGCCGCCCGCTGGGGCGCCGATACCGTCATGGACCTCTCGACCGGCCGCAACATCCACAACATCCGCGAGTGGATCATCCGCAATTCGCCGCTGCCGATTGGAACCGTGCCGCTCTACCAGGCGCTGGAGAAGGTCGAGGGCATTGCCGAAAACCTGACCTGGGAAGTCTACCGCGACACGCTGATCGAGCAGGCCGAACAGGGGGTCGACTACTTCACCATTCACGCCGGCGTCCGGCTTCACTACATCCCGCTCACCGTCAACCGCGTCACCGGCATCGTCTCGCGCGGCGGCTCGATCATGGCCAAGTGGTGTCTCCATCATCATCGCGAGAGCTTTCTCTACGAGCACTTTGACGAAATCTGCGACATCTGCCGTGCCTTTGATGTCTCGTTCTCGCTCGGCGACGGCCTGCGCCCCGGCTCGATCGCGGACGCCAATGACGCGGCTCAGTTTGCCGAGTTGGAAACGCTGGGCGAACTGACGAAGATCGCCTGGGCGAAAGACTGCCAGGTGATGATCGAGGGCCCGGGCCATGTGCCGATGCACAAGATCAAGGAAAACATGGACAAGCAGCTCGCCGTCTGCGGCGAAGCGCCCTTCTACACGCTCGGGCCGCTGACGACGGATATCGCACCTGGCTACGACCACATCACCTCGGGCATCGGTGCTGCCATGATCGGTTGGTTCGGTACTGCCATGCTCTGCTACGTGACGCCGAAGGAACATCTCGGCCTTCCGGATCGCAACGACGTCAAGACCGGTGTCATCACCTACAAGATCGCCGCCCACGCGGCCGATCTCGCAAAAGGCCATCCGGCTGCCCAGCTGCGCGATGACGCCCTTTCTCGCGCCCGCTTCGAATTCCGCTGGGAGGACCAGTTCAACCTCTCGCTGGATCCGGAGACGGCCCGCAGCTTCCATGACGAGACGCTGCCGAAGGAAGCCCACAAGGTCGCTCATTTCTGCTCCATGTGCGGCCCGAAATTCTGCTCCATGCGGATCTCCCATGACATCCGCGCCGAGGCGCAGAAGGAGGGGCTGGATGCGATGGCGGCAAAATACCGGGAAGGCGGCGATCTCTATATGGCGGTCGATGCAGCCAAGCCTGCGGCCGACTGACATGCGTGTCCTTGTCAAGGGGGCCGGCGTTGCCGGCCTCGCGGTCGCCCATGAACTCCGCGCGCGCGGTGCCGACGTAGCCGTGGCTGACCCTCGGCCGGGATTCCGCCACGCCGCGTCCTGGCTCGCGGGCGGTATGCTGGCACCTTGGTGCGAGCGCGAAAGTGCCGGCGAGGCCGTGCTTGCGCGTGGTATCGACGCCGCCGAGCGATGGGATGCGATCCTGCCGGGAGAGGTCCGTCGCAATGGGACGCTGGTGGTCGCGCCTGCACGCGAATACGGCGAGCTGAAACGCTTTGCCGGGCGAACCAGCGGGTATGAATGGCTTGACGAAGAGCGCATCGCCTTGCTCGAACCGGCGCTTGCCGGGCGCTTCAGGCATGCCCTGTTCTTTCCACGGGAAGCCCATCTCGACCCGCGGCGAGTGCTGGCGTCGTTGCGGACAAAGCTTGCGGCGGAGGGCGTCGCTTTCACCGGCGAACCTGCCGACGAACGCAGTTTCGATGAGGTCGTTGACTGCACGGGCATCGCGCGGATGAGACAGACGGGCGGCTTGCGCGGCGTACGCGGAGAGATGCTCTACCTCGAGACCGCGGAGATCGAACTTGCCCGACCCGTTCGGCTGCTGCATCCGCGTATTCCGGTTTACGTCGTTCCTCGCCGGGACGGCCGGTTCATGGTGGGCGCCACGATGATCGAAACGGAATTCGAAGGACCGATCGCGGTTCGCTCGTTGATGGAACTGCTGAACGCCGCCTATGCGCTGCATCCAGCCTTTGCCGATGCCGTCGTCATCGAAACCGGTGCAGGCATCCGCCCCGCCTTCCCCGACAACTTTCCCCGCGCGACCCGCGATGGAAATGTGGTCTCGCTCAACGGCTTCTACCGCCACGGCTTCCTGCTGGCACCGGCACTGGCTGCCGAAGCGGCGGATCTTGTCTTTTCGTCAAATTCGACAGCCCTAAACTCCATAGGAAGGGATGCCAGATGAAACTGATCGTCAACGGCGAGCCCCGGAACGTCGCGGCAACGACGCTGTCCGAATTGCTCGTGCTGATGGAATACGAAGGCGGATGGCTGGCGACAGCCGTCAATGGCGAGATCGTTCACCGCGACGACCGCCTCGACCACGTCCTCAACGACGATGACAGGATCGAAATCCTGTCGCCGATGCAGGGAGGCTGACCGATGCTGAAGCTCTATGAAACCGAAGTTGCCTCCCGCCTCCTGCTCGGCACTGCGCGCTACCCTTCGCCATCCGTTCTCGCCGAGGCCGTCAGTCACTCGGCAACGGAAATCGTCACCGTCTCGCTGCGCCGCGAGGCCGCCGGCGGCCGCAGCGGCGGCGCGTTCTTCGAGATGATCCGGGCGCTCGGCGTTCGCGTCCTGCCGAACACCGCCGGCTGCCACGGTGTCTCCGAGGCGGTGCTGACGGCGAAGATGGCGCGCGAGGTGTTTGCCACCAACTGGATAAAGCTCGAGGTCATCGGCAACCACGATACGCTGCAGCCCGACGTCTTCGGCCTGGTCGAGGCCGCGCGCATTCTTGCAGGCGAAGGCTTCGAGGTCTTTCCCTATACGACCGACGACCTCGTGGTGGCCGAGCGGCTGCAGGAAGCGGGCTGCAAGGTCCTGATGCCCTGGTGTGCGACGATCGGCAGTGCCGCCGGACCGCTTAATCTTCCTGCCCTTCGCGCCATGCGCGCGCATTTCCCCGAAATGCCGCTGATCGTCGACGCCGGTATCGGCCGGCCGTCGCATGCGACCGTCGTCATGGAACTCGGATTCGACGCAGTGCTCCTCAACACCGCCGTCGCCGGCGCTGGCGATCCCGTGGCGATGGCAGGCGCGTTCGCGGGCGCCATCCAGGCAGGCAGGCAGGCATTCGGCGCCGGCATGCTCGAGCCGCGTGATATGGCGGTGCCCTCGACTCCAGTCATCGGAAGGGCGGTCTTTTCATGAAGCTCGACCCCTTCTACGTTATCGTCGACAGCGCCGGCTGGATTGACCGGCTGGTGCCGCTCGGCGTCAAGCTGGTTCAACTCCGCATCAAGGACAGCACGCCGGCAGAACTGCGCGCCGAAATTCGTACGGCGAAGGCGATCTGTGCGGCGCATCAATGCCAGCTGATCATCAACGACTACTGGCAGCTCGCCATCGAGGAGGGGTGCGACTTCCTCCATCTTGGCCAGGAAGATCTGGCCGTAGCCGATCTCCCGGCCATTCGTTCCGCCGGACTGAAGCTTGGGCTCTCGACCCATGACGATGCCGAACTGGCAACTGCGCTGGCCGCGAAACCGGATTATATCGCTCTCGGTCCGGTCTATCCAACCAAGCTCAAGCAAATGAAATGGGCTCCGCAAGGACTGGAACGCCTTCGTGAATGGAAGGCTCGCATTGGCGATTTGCCACTCGTTGCTATCGGCGGCCTGAACACTGGCCGAATCGAGGGCGTCTTTGCGCATGGCGCAGATGCCGCCGCGGTGGTGACCGACATTACCTTGAACGCCGATCCCGAGACGAGAACGAGGCAATGGCTTTCGGCTACCGCGGCTCGGAGAAGCGCGCAGGCGGGATGCTAGAACGGAAGACCGAATGGGCAGCCTCACTGCCGGGATCCTTCAAAAAGGATTGATTTGTGCTTGGCGCTTCCGCATGGTGAACCGGGCGGGACAACAAATTGGACTTGGAGCACATGCTGCAACGGACCGAGGAAACAGACGCTGCGCTGATCGACAGGCTGCAGCGGGGCGCGTTCAATTATTTCCCAAAGCACTACAACCCCGACAACGGCCTCGTTGCCGATACCTCCGTGGCGGGCGTTCCTTGCAGTATCGCGGCGGTAGGCTTTGCTCTGGCGTCGTATACAGTTGCAGTCGAACGCGGCTGGGTGGAGCGGGTGGACGCTGTGCAGCGCACGATCAAAACGCTGTGCTTCTTTGCCAACGGCCATCAGGGCCGTGAACGCCACTCGATCGGATTCCGGGGCTTCTTTTATCACTTCCTGCATATGGACACCGGCCACCGCGCCTGGAACAGCGAGCTTTCGACCATCGATACCACGCTGCTCGTCGCCGGTATCCTGACCTCGGCCGCTTACTTTGACCGTGACGACGAGTCAGAAACCGAAATCCGCCGGCTGGCGACCCTTATCTACGAACGGATCGACTGGCACTGGGCGTTGAACAAAGGCCACACCGTTTGCATGGGATGGAAGCCGGGAAGCGGGTTTCTGCGTTGGCGCTGGCAGGGTTATGACGAAGCCGTCCTGCTCTATACGCTGGCGCTTGCCTCGCCGACGCATCCGATCCCGCGATCGTGCTACGACGCGTTCACGTCCAGCTATTCATGGATGCTTTTCGGCGACCAGACCTATCTTTATGCCGGGCCGCTGTTCATCCACCTGTTTTCTCATGCCTGGATCGATTTCCGCGGCATCCAGGACAAACCCATGGCCCAGCGAAACTGGGACTATTTCCGCAATACGCAAACCTGTATCGCCGTTCAACGGGATTACGCCGAGCGAAACCCCGGCCATTTTGTCGGCTATAACAAGGATGTCTGGGGGCTTTCCGCCTCCGACGGCCCACCGCCGACGCGCAACATGCGTGGCGGTCGTCGCCCACGCGTCCTGGGCTATGCCGCCCGAGGAGCCCCTCTCGGGCCTGACGACGGGACGCTTGCGCCCTGGGCAGCGCTCGCCTGCCTTCCGTATGATCGGGGGGCTTCGCTCGACGGCGTTCGCGCGCTGCTCTCAACCTATCCCGGTTTGCTCTATGAAGACCGTTTTCCCGGCGGCTTCAATCCGACCGTCAAGACCGCGCGGCCGGAAGGCTGGGTCGACGACCGCTGTGTCGGCATAGACCAGGGCCTGTTGGTGATGTCGATCGAAAACGCGCGCTCGGACTTCATCTGGAGCCTGATGCGGCAATCCCCGGTGATTCGCGCGGGCCTTCAGCGCGCGGGCTTTGCCGGTGGCTGGCTCGACGAGAGCATCGATGACGCGGAGCGCAGGACGGCGTGATCAGCGGCCGAACACATGCGCCTTGCCGGCGATGTCGAGGCGAACGCGATCGCCCCGCTCGGGAAGCGCCACGCTCGAGGTCTTGATCAGGATCGGCGGCAGTGCGACGCCTTCGAGCGACACCGCGACGGTGCATGTCGCGCCGCCAAACTCCACCTCGACGACGCGCCCGCCATACTTCGGTTCGCTATCGTCGGTAACGACACGGATCTGCTCGGGGCGCAGCATGATCTCGACCTTGCCCTGATGGCCGCTATCGACGGCGACACGGCCGAGCGCACAATCGGCAAAGCCGTTCTTGATGATCGCCGGCAGCATCACGGCATCTCCGAGGAAGAGCGCCGTTTCCCGGTCCTGCGGGTGTAGATAGAGCGACTGCGGGGACCCGGCTTGAATGAGGCGACCCTCACGAAGCACGGCAACCTGGTCGGCGAAGGACAGTGCTTCGGCCTGATCGTGGGTAACGAGGATCGTGGTGATGCCAGCCGCCTGCAGGACGCGGGCAACGGCCTTGCGCATGTTTTCCCTCAGTCCGGTGTCGAGCGCGGAGAACGGCTCGTCAAGCAGCATCAGTCGAGGCTTGCGGCCAAGTGCGCGCGCCAGCGCGACGCGCTGCTGCTGGCCGCCGGAGAGCTGGTGGGGCCGACGGGTCAGCATGTTACGATCCAGCTCGACCATGTCGAGCAGCTCGGCGATGCGTTTGTTGCGATCGGGCGTTCCACGCTGAAAACCGAAGCCGATATTGTCGGCGACATCGAGGTGCGGAAAGAGCGCGCCCTCCTGCGAGACTATGCCGATACCCCGCTTATGCGCCGGTACGGCTGCGGGTCCGTCGGCCAGGAGTTCGTCGTCCAGGGTCACCCGTCCGACGTCCGGCTGCTCGAATCCGGCGATGATGCGAAGGAGCGTCGTCTTGCCCGAACCCGAAGGCCCGACGACGGCCGTGCGGCTGCCGGCGGCAACATCGAGCGAGATGCTTTCCAGCGCCTGGACATGGCCGTAGCGCTTGCCGATACCGGCGATCGTGAGCAGCGTCATTGTCCGGCAGTCCGTTTCGATTGAGCATGGAGAAGAAGGGTCAGCGGCAGTGACAGGACCACCATCATGAAGGCATACGGTGCGGCCGCCACGTAATCGATCTCGCTGGTCAGCGACCAGAATTTAGTCGCCAGCGTTTCGACGCCGTTGGGCGCGAGCATCAAGGTGGCCGTCAGCTCGTTGGTAATGCCAAGCGCCACAAGCGCAATACTGGCAGCCGCTCCGGGTGCAGCAAGCCGCATGGTGACTTGCCGCACAGCCTGCGCCGGCGTTCGCCCAAGACCCATGGCAGCGCGCTCCAGCTCGACCGGAGCTTGCGCGATGCTGGCGCGAAGACCGACCATCGCGCGCGGCAGGAAGAGGAGAATGTAGGCAACAACCAGAGTGGCGAACGTCTGATACAGTGGCAGAACCAGGCGGACGGTGATCGTGACCAGTGCCAGCGCCACCACGACGCCCGGCAGAGAGCCGACATAGTAGTGGCAAGCTTCGAGAATGCGCTGGAACCGTCCCGGAGCACGCACCGAAAGCCAAGCCATCGGGGCGGCTGCCATTGTCGCCAGTATCCCGCCGGCGACGGCAAGGATGACGGTCTGCGCGAACGCGTTGCCCACGGTATCCAGTCGCCAGACATCGAGGCCGCCGAGATAGAGCCAGCGCACGAGCGTCACGAATGGAACGCCCAGCGTAAGACAACCCAGCACGACCGGCAGGAGCACGGCAGGCACGACGAACCAGCCGAGACGCCGGCGGTCTGCGGGACGGGCAGACCCCGATCCGATTCGCGCATACCGCTCGTTGCCCCGCAGCAGAACCTCAAGGGTGAGAAGCAGAAGACAGCAGCCGACCAGAACGCCACCCAGCATGTTCGCTGCCGGACTGTTGTAGGCGGACTGGAACTGATCGACGATCGCCGTAGCAAACGTATCGAAACGGATCATCACGTAAAGGCCGTACTCCGACAGAAGATGCAGCGCGATCAGCAGGGAGCCGCCGCAGACTGCAAGCCGAAGCTGCGGCAGGACCGCGCGGAAGAATACCGCCCAGGGGCCGAGGCCAAGCGAAGCTGCAGCATCCTCGATCGCCGGATCCAGCCGCCGGAGCGCGGCCGCGACAGGCAGGTAGAGGAACGGATAGTAGGCAAGCACGGAAACGAAGACGCCGCTCTGCAGTCCGCGCATGCCAGGGACCAGACTGACCCAGGCATAGCTGTGCACGAAAGCGGGAACAGCAAGCGGGGCGACGGCGAGCCATGCCCAAAGCCGGCCAAAGGGAATATCCGTACGCTCGGTCAGCCATGCAAGTGTCACCGCCAGCACGATAGAGACAGGAACGGTGATCGCTTCCAGAAGCACGGTGTTGACGAGCAATTCGCCGACACGCGGCCGAAACACCAACTCCTTGACCGTCTGCCAACCCACGTCGACCGTGATCCAGCCGATGAAACCCAGGGGCACCAGGCTGAACAGGGCGACCACGGACGCAATGAGAACGACGGAGACATGCGGCATGCGGGCACGCAGCCGGTTCAGTCCGACCAGCGGCTGGACCGTCGGCATCTGTTGGCCAGGAGCGAGCAATCTGTTGTCCTGCAGCAAGGCCGCCGCCTTCACACCCTGAAAAAGGAAGGCAACCGCTCTTGACCAAGCGGTTGCCGGATTTCGTCATGCCCTAAGGTTTTCTTGAGCCAAAAGCAATAGTTTTAACCCGCAGGCATCTGCGACACGAGGCCCTAGATGAGACCTGCAGCGGTCATCAACTCGGTGACCTTTTTGCTGTTCAGCTTCGCAGCATCGACCTTCGGTGCCTGCAGATCGGACAGCGGAACCAGCTTGTCGTTGGACGCGGCGTCCTTGCCGACAGCATATTCGTACGAGGTGCCGTTCTTCAGGATGTCCTGCCCGGCCTTGCTTGTGATGAACTTCAGGAGCGCCTGAGCTTCCTTCTGGTGCTGGCTGGACTTCAGGATACCACCGCCGGAAATGCTGACGAACGCGCCAGGATCTTCGTTCTTGAAGTAGTGGGTCGCGACGTTCTTGCTGTTCTCGCCGGTCTTTGCCTGATCGCCGAACCAATAGTAGTGGTAGATAACAGCGCCTTCGACTTCACCGGCGTTGACCGCCTTCATGGCAACGCTATTGCCCTTGTAGGGCGTTGCGTTCTCCTTGAGCGCCTTCAGCCACGCGGCTGTCGCTTCCTCGCCCTTGAGTTCAAGCAGGGCGCTGACGATCGCCTGGAAGTCGGCTCCAGCCGGCGCTGCACCCCAACGGCCCTTCCAGGCCGGATCGGCGAGATCGAGCAGCGACTTCGGCAGCTTGTCCTCGGTCAGTTTCGTCTTGTCGTAGACAAACACGGTCGAACGCGCCGCAATACCGGTCCACATGCCATCGGACGGGCGATACTGATCCGGCACCTGCGCCAGCGTATCCTTGTCGACCGGAGCAAAGAGGCCGGCGGAATCGACGAGGGTCATGGCGGGCGAGTTTTCGGTCAGGAACACGTCGGCCGGCGAAGCATCGCCCTCCTGAACGATCTGGTTGGCGAACTGCATGTCGCTGCCCTGACGCATCGTCACCTTGATGCCGGTTTCCTTGGTAAAGGCATCGATCCACTCACGGCCCAGGCTTTCGTGCTGGGCGTTGTAGACCACGATGCCCTCGGATTGATCGGCGCGCGCGACGCCTGATGCCAGCGATGTCGCAGCAAGAAGCGACGCAGCCAGTGCGAACGCTCCCGAGAAACTGCTAAGGGAAATTTTCATGATGCCCTCCATGGCGTTTCACCCGAGTTCCCCAGGGTGATAAATGCCCGTATATTTTTCTTGAACTGGGATTTCAAGTTTTCAGCAATCCCGACAGATCACAAATACTTGAATTAATTAGTCAACTCTAAAAACTCTCAGAGGGCGTTGATCGTCGCGATGCGAGCCGCCAGCGAGACCCTGATCTCTGGCAATTTGAACAAGTATGCAGACGGCGAGATTGAACGCAGGGTAGGCATAACCGTGGCATGCATGGAACAAGGCACTCACAGAAAAGAGACGATGACGCTGTTACGCCATCGTCCCGCGTGTCGCGATGCAGCGACTACTCGACGTCGAACTTGACACCCTGTGCCAGCGGCAGGGTCTTGCCGTAGTTGATGGTGTTCGTCGTGCGGCGCATGTAGGCCCTCCAGGCATCGGAGCCCGACTCGCGACCGCCGCCGGTTTCCTTTTCGCCGCCGAATGCGCCGCCGATCTCTGCACCCGAAGGGCCGAGGTTGACGTTGGCGATGCCGCAATCGGAGCCGCGGGCAGAGACGAATGTTTCGGCTTCACGCATGTCGTTGGTGAAGATCGACGACGACAACCCTTGCGGCACGGCATTATGCAGCGCGAGCGCCTCGTCGAAATCGCGGTACTTCATCACGTAGAGGATGGGCGCGAAGGTCTCGTTTTCGACGGGACCGGACTGCGAGGGCATTTCGACCAGAGCCGGACGGACGTAGAAGGCTTCCGCGGAGCCGCTTTCGACGCGCTCGCCGCCTGTAACCTTCCCGCCGGCGGCTTTCGCCTGCTCAAGAGCGGATTGCATGTTGCTGAATGCCTGCTTGTCGATCAGCGGTCCGACCAGCGTACCGGCTTCGAGCGGGTTGCCGATGGTAACCGAGCCGTAGGCCTTCTGTAGGCGCGGAACGAGCGTGTCGTAGACGCTCTCGTGGACGAACAGGCGACGAAGCGTCGTGCAACGCTGGCCGGCGGTACCCATCGCCGAGAAGGCGACTCCGCGCAATGTCAGGTCGAGATCGGCACTCGGGCAGATGATTGCGGCATTGTTGCCGCCGAGTTCGAGAATGGCACGGGCAAAGCGTTGCGACAGGCGCGGACCGACCGCACGGCCCATGGCTGTCGAACCGGTAGCCGAAACCAGCGGCACCTTCGGATGATCGACCAGCACTTCTCCCACCTCGCGGCCGCCGATCAGCAGCGTCGAGAGATTGGCCGGCGCAGCACCGCCTTCGGCAACGAAGCGCTTCAATGCCTTTTCGAACAGGGCCTGCGTCGCCAACGCCGTCAGCGGTGTCTTTTCCGACGGCTTCCACACTGTCGAATTGCCGCAGACGAGTGCCAGCGCCGCATTCCACGACCAGACCGCCACTGGGAAGTTGAAGGCCGAGATGATGCCGACGACGCCCAGCGGATGCCAGCTCTCCATCATGCGGTGCTCCGAACGCTCGGTCGCGATCGTGAGACCGTAGAGCTGACGCGACAGGCCGACCGCAAAGTCGCAAATGTCGATCATCTCCTGAACCTCGCCGAGACCCTCGGAGGTGATCTTGCCGACTTCGATCGAAACCAGACGGCCGAGAGCGCCCTTGGCGGCGCGCAGCTCCTCTCCAAGCAGACGGACGAGCTCGCCGCGCTTCGGGGCAGGAACGGCGCGCCATTCCAGAAATGCCTTGTGTGCCTCTGCGATCGCAGTCTTCGCCTCTGCGACGGAGTGTTCCGTCAACACACCGATTTCCTTGCCGGATACCGGCGAAGCGACGCGCAGTGTGCCGCCGGTGAAGCGGTCCGCGGAAACGCCCAGTTCGGCGAGCAGCATCTTCGTTTCCGATGCGAGGTCGAGTGTTGCAATGGTCATTGTCGTGGTTCCAACCTTGTTGTTCTCAAAAGCGGGCGTCGGCGAAGTGAGCGACCTGGGCGCCGGCTTCGTACCATATTTCCTTGACTGCACGGAAGCGCGGCTCGGCCGGCGCCGTCAGCGGCAGCGGCAGATCTGCTTCGCTCAGCTGGCCCAGGATATGGCGGGCCAGCGTGCGGCCGAATACCGTGCCGGGGGCAATTCCGCGGCCATTATAGCCTGAGAACCCGACGACGTTAGGCGCAAATTTGTGAAAGCGTGGCAGCGCGTTGTCGGTCATGCCGATATTGCCGTACCATTCGCATTCGAATTCCACGTCGCCGATGTGGGGAAACAGCTTCCTCAGGGATCGCTTTGCCCACGCTTTGTGGACAGAAAGCCCGGTATTGCGCAGGGCGCCCACACTGCCGAAGACCAGCCGGCCGGCCCTGTCCATCCGGTAGGACGAGAGAATTTCCTTGGTATCCCAGACGCCCTCGCGGCCGGTAAGGATTGATTTGCGCAGGTTGTCGCTGAGTGGCGTAGTCGCCAGATTAAAATAGGGCAAATGCACCTGTTCGGCACGCACCTTCTCCCATGGGCCCGTGCTATAGGCATCGGTGGCGACAACGATCCAGTCGGCAGTCACTTGACCCGTTGCCGTTTTGACCGTCCAGCGATTGCCGCTTCGCTCGGTCGCCACGACAGGACTCGACGTGTGAACGGCAACGCCAGCTTTGACAGCTGCATCGGCAAGTCCCCGGGCATAAGCAAGCGGTTGCAGAGTCCCGGCGCGCATGTCGAGCAGCGACCCGGTATAGGCGCTGCTGCCGACGCGCCTTTCGGTTTCCGCAGCATCGAGCAGGATCACCGGTGCTCCAAGCGCCGCCCATTGCTTAGTCCGGTCTTCGATTTCCTTGAGACCATCGGCGCCTACGGCGACATGGAGCGTCCCGTTGCGCTCAAGCTCACAGGCGATGCCGTGCTTGTCGATCAGTTCCATCACCAGCTTCGGCGCATTGCCCAACATGTCGAGAAGGCGTTCGCCGTGGACCGGGCCTAGGACACCCGGCAAATCGTTTGGCATGACCCACATGCCGGCATTGATCAGCCCGACATTGCGCCCTGCTCCCCCGAACCCGATCTCCTTTGCCTCGAGCAATACGACCCGCGATCCGGCCTCCGCCAGATGAAGGCTTGACGAAAGCCCCGTATAACCGCCGCCCACCACCACCACATCGGCACTGACGTCCCCTTCCAGAGAAGAGGTCGCCGGCGGCGGCGGAGCGGTTTTTTCCCAAAGCCCGTGCGAGCGCGGATCGTTCAGCATCGATCAAATCCATCCGTTTAAGGTTGCAGCATTCTACCGCTGCCCGATCATTCGCGAAACCAGTCAGGCAACCGGCCTCAGCTGCAGGCATGCTCGACCGTGGCACCAAGGGCAAACGAAGCCTACTGGCATGGGAGAACTCCCCATTCATTCCGATTTCGATTAATGAAGTTCTTTACAAGGCCATAAAAGCCATAAATATCGACTTTTCGGAAATAGCTCATTCTCCCATGGAATGATCATGCTGCGATCACGGCGATTTTTACCTTCGACTTCATTGCTGGCAGCGTTCGAGGCCGTCGCTCGCACGGGGACCGTCACCGCGGCTGCGCGCGAACTCGATCTGACTCAAAGTGCCGTCAGCCGGCAAATCAAGGCGCTGGAAGAGCAGGTCGGCGTGGAGCTTTTCATCCGTGAACGCCAGACGGTGCGCCTGACCGTTGCAGGTGACAGCTATGCGCGCGAGATCCGCGAGGCGCTGCGGCGAATTTCGAACGCATCGCTCAATCTCCGTGCCAACCCGCATGGCGGCACCCTCAATCTTGCGATCCTGCCGACATTCGGTACACGCTGGCTCGCGCCGCGTCTCGGACGGTTTCTTGCCGCAAACCCCGGCGTCACCATCAATCTGGCCACGCGTTTGTCGTCGTTCGACTTTCGCCTCGATTCGATCGATGCCGCGATCCACTTCGGTCACCCCCACTGGCCGGGTGCGGAGCTGGCATTCCTGATGTCCGAAAAAACGGTGCCGGCTTGCAGTCCGGAGTTTCGCGATTGCTATGCGATCAAGGAGGCGCCCGATCTGCTCGGCGTTCCCCTCCTGCACCTCAACACACGGGCGGACGCCTGGGAGCAGTGGTTTGCCGGCAACGACGTGGCGTTTCAGAACGTGCACGGCATGCTCTTCGACCAGTTTGCAACGGCGGCACAAGCGGCGACGGCTGGCCTGGGCGTCGCATTGCTCCCGACGTTCCTCATCCAGGACGAACTGAAGCGAGGCGACCTCGTCGCAGCTGTCGGTCGCGAAATGGAGAGCAGCGGACGCTACTACCTCGCCTATCCGCCCGAGCGCGCGGATTACGCACCCCTGATGGCGTTTCGCGATTGGATCGTTCGAGAAGCCTCTCGGGATGGCGGAACGGCTTGCGCCGGCACAGTGCTTTCGAGCATTATGCAAACCAAGTAGAATTCAATGCAGGAAACTTCCATGAAGCCGATTTTCGTCCAGCTCCAATGCGCCCCCGGCAAGACTTACGAGGTCGCCGACGCGATCTACCAGACGGAACGCGTCTCGGAACTCTATTCGACGAGCGGCGACTACGACCTCCTCCTCAAGGTGTATATAGAAGAAGGTCAGGACATAGGAAAATTCGTCAACGATAACATTGCCAATATTCCGGGCATTGTCCGTTCGCTGACTACCTTGACGTTCAAGGCGTTCTGACCGTCGGTCACCGTCGGTTAACTCTCCCGATAGACAAAAGTCCAGCCGCTACGGCATTTAAACGCGGCCTTAACGCTGGCGGCGGTCTTGTTGCTGCAATCGTAGCTCCGGCCGCCGAGGCGCGGCTCACAGGTGAATCATGTCCGCTGCCGAAACCTACGCCCACGACGCAGAACCGTCGGCAGGTACTCCGCCGCTGATCGTTCATGTCATACGCCAGTTTCTACCTAACCGCGGCGGCCTCGAAGATGTCGCAGCCAATCTTGCGCGCCAGACGATCGACCGAGGGTATCGCGTTCGCGTGGTCACGCTTGATTCGCTGTTCACATCGCGCGGCAAAAAGCTGCCCCATCGCGAATACGTCGGTGGCATCGAAGTCGTCCGTATTCCCTGGTCGGGCAGCACGCGCTATCCGATCGCCCCGCAGGTTTTCCGGCATCTGGGCGATGCCGACCTCATCCACGTTCATGCCATCGATTTCTTTTACGATGCACTCGCCTGGGGCCGCTTTCTGCACCGAAAGCCGATGGTGGTGACGACGCACGGCGGCTTCTTCCACACGGAGAAGCACGCGGCGTTGAAGAGGGTTTGGTTTCAGACCATGACCCGCTTCTCGGCAATGGCTTACGACAAGGTGATCGGATGCAGCGTGTCCGACCTTCGGCAATTTTCGCAGATCGCTCCGAGCCGCAGCATGGTCATCGAGAACGGCGCAGATATCGGCAAATTTGCCGACAGCGCATCGCGGATAGCCAAACGCCGGATCGTCACCATTGGCCGGTTTTCGGTCAACAAGCGTCTCGACAATCTGATCGAGACACTTGCTGCGCTAAATGCACGCGACCCCGACTGGCATCTCGACCTCGTTGGTGTCGAGTCCGATCTCAGTCGCCAGGACCTTGCCGATCACGTCGCCAGGCTGAACATCGCTGACGCCGTCACGATCCATGTCTCGCCGGACAACGACAAAATCCGCAGTATCATCGAGCAGGCATCGATATTCGCCTCCGCTTCGGCCTACGAGGGCTTCGGGCTCGTTGCATTGGAAGCGATGAGCGCAGGGCTGCTCCCTGTTTTGAACGGCAACGAGGCTTTCGGGACGCTGGGCGCGCGCCATGAGGCGCTTCTTCTTGCCGATTTCTCGGATAAGGCTGCAGCCGCCCAGGCGATCGAGACCGCCTTCGACCGCCTCCAGTCGCGAGGTCCCGACATCAGGGCGCAGCTTCTCGCCGACGCCCGCGCCTATTCCTGGGATGTCGTCGCCGAGCGCTATATTACGGTCTACAAGCAGCTGATCGGCGCCTGATCAGGCCTTGGCGAGGCGGACAATCTCCGCAAATACCGTCTTTCGCGATTCAGGCGGCGTCAGATTGTGATCGGCATTCGGCAACATCACCAGCCGCACGTTCGGATAGCGCGAAAACTTGCGCCCGCCGGGGCCAAAGTGGAAATACATGTGTTCCAGCCCGACGTCGCCCTCGCTATAAATGAGTGTCACCGGCACATTCCGCTTGCCGACGGTGAGAAAGGATTTCTTGACCTCGAGAGCGGTATGGCGCCGGCTCGGCAGGTATTCCAGCAATGGCGCGATCCGGACCGACATACGTCGGGCAAAGGCGATCGAGACGTTCCTCACGGCGGCCTTGACGTCCACTTCGCCGCGTAGCAGTCGCTTGAACGTATCGGCGCTTGCGATGCGCTGACCGTAATCTTCAAAGCTGCGCGGAACGGATACGACGTGCTTCTTTTCGACCGCTTGGTTCGGATCCCAGTAGTAGACGAAAGGATTGATCGACACCGCGGCTTTCAGGCGCTCATCGGCAACAGCCGCGCGAATTGCGAGGTAGCCACCACTGCAGCGCCCCGCGACCATGAGTGGCCCGGCCGCCAGGCCATCCAGAAGATCGGTGGCGGAGCGTACATCCTCGCTCTGCGTCGGCGAATAGAGGATCTGTGCCGGCGCATCCGGGCGCGGCGGGCTGTCCCCCACGTTGGCAGAATCGAAACGAAGCGAGACGACCCCGTGACGCGCCAGATCGCGCGCCATATCGACGACCGTCCGTCCCCAGCCGGAATGACGGTCATAAGCCGTCGACAGAAAGAGAACGGCGTTACCGGTAGGCGTGCCCAGTGGCCGGCTGACCACGCCGACCAGATGGTTGAACTCGCCGAAACGCACAGGGACATCTTCAAACCCGTCGCCGGCGATGGATTGCGGCTCGAGATCCTTGACCGAGGGCGCGGCGAGATGATCCACGGACGTATTCGCTTCCAGCCAGTCGGCCAGATAATTCACAGTCGCCATGGGCGTCCTGGCGAACAACGGATCGATCACAAGCTCGTCGTAGCCCTCGAAGGCGCGCTGCTCCACATCGGCACCAAGCGTCCGCAGGCCGTCAGCAAATGTCGTATCGTCTACGCGGACCGGCCGTTCAAGAATGAGGTAGCGCGGTGCGGCGATGCTTTCCGGCGCGGTGATGTTCAGCTTCGAGAGCTCCGTCGCGATACCGTCCGGCATGACGAGACCCGCAATCACATGCTGGCCCTTTGGAAGCTCGTCCGCGCCCAATCCGAGATGAAGGTTGATGAACTTGGACCACGCGCTCAGTTCGCGCAGATAGGCGCGACCACTGAGGACAGGCCCAAGCATGACAATGGTGTCCACGCCTTCGATCGTTGCGCCTGCACGCTGAACCAGCGTCGCACCGAGCCCCTGGGCGACAAGCACCACCCGGCTGCATCCGCTCAGCTTCTTGAGCTTCTCCGCCGCGTTGCGGATTGAATTCTCCCAGATCGCAAGGGTCGCAGGCACGCCACCGAGATCCAACGCGTCGCCTGTGCCGGGATAGTCGAACCGAAGGCTCGGCACGCCGACGTCGGCGAAATGCTCAGCCGCGACGCGGAAGAACTTCCGGCCGCACATTTCCTCAAAGCCCCACGGATTGACGAAAAGGACGGCCGTAGACCGCTTGGGTACATCTTCGCTCTCAGGCTTGAAGAGGCCGATTGTTCCATCGAACGCAAGAGGCAATGCCGCATCCCGTCCGGCGCCATCCGCCGGATCCGCCGACGGTGCATTCTCATCCGCCTTTTCAGGACGCGACGGTGCTACAAATTCAACTGCCTTTTTGGCAGGTCCCCGCAAAGCTGCTGGCATTTTCCCAACGATAGACAACATAACCTCGGCATCCTCACGCGGAATCGCGTTGAGGATTTTAAGTGCAATGACATAGCCGGCCCCCCCGGCCGCAATAGCGAGCAAAAGTCCAATAGAACCATTTATAAAATGTAAAGTTGCAATCGCGATACACGCACAAAACGCAGCCGCGGCTGACGTTTTCGAAATATTGACGTACAATCCCGACAACTGCTTGCCGAAACCGGTCTGCCTCACCATGATCACGCACATCAGGACAAACACGCCGATGCGAACAAGAGCGGCTCCCTCGGCCGCAAAGAACGGGACGACCGCCAGGCAGCCGACCGTCATCGCAAGTCCCGCCACCACGCTGACACGCAGGCGATCGCGTGCCCGGTCCATGGACAAGAGGTACAGGCTCAGCGTCTGCATGAAGGTGTAGGCCGGTGCCGCAAGCGCCAGCAGTGCCACGACTGTGCCGCTTCGGCTGAACGCTTCGCCGAAAACCGCGCGCACCAGTTCGCCGGAAATCGCCGCAAGCCCAAGGCTCATCGGCAGGATGATATAGGCCATGCTGCGCGTCACGGCCGAGAACACTTCGACAGGCAGCGTTCGGTCGTCGCTGTTGTGGCGCCGCTCGGAGTAATAGGGCAGCAGGCTGCCTGTCATCTGGATCGGCAGTTGCAGGGCGATGTTGGCGATGGAAAGGCCAACCGCATAGTAGCCGACCATTTCCACGGACCAGAACTGCTGGAGAAAGAGGATTTCTAGCCTGTTCAGAAATATCGAATCGATAACGAACTGCGCCGAAAGGACCGCCGACGACGCTGCAAGATGCTTCAAAGGTATCCCGCATCGATCCCGACGCGTGAAAAGAATGGGCAGGGTCGCGACGAAGAACACCAACTGTCCGAGTAGATATCCGACGAGAACGCCTTCGACGCCGTATAAGACCGCGCCGCCGGCAACGCCGACAAGCTGCAGGACACAGACCGCTGTCGCCAGTTTGAAAAAGTCGCCGAGGCGGCGCTCGCCGATCAGATAGAATTTGACGAACGAGCCGATCGCCTGAATGAAGAACAATGCGGCGGTCACATACGCAACGGTCGGCGCGGTCTCCGCCCAATGCAACTCCTCCGACGTCAGAAAGAAGAGCGCATAGAGGCCGAGCAGCACAAGCGTGGAGCAAAGCATGACCGTCACGAGCAGCGACGCAAAGCCCCGCCGCCGCTTCGCATCGAAGCCCTCCGCCTGCAACTGCGGCAACGTCTTGGAGAGCGTGATGCTGGATCCGAGTTCCGCAATGGATGCACCGGTGACAACAAGCCAGAGCGAAAAAGCGACGATGCCGTTTGCTTCGGGCCCGAGGAGGCGAGCCGTGATGATGGACGAAATGAATCCAGTCAGAAGCAGCAGCATTCCGGCCGCTCCGTTCATAACTGAATTCGCAATAATTCCCTTCGACATGTCGTATCCGCTCAAGGCCGTTCGGAGCCGGCCACGCTACAGTGGCGCCCATGCTACGGTGAAAGTCTTTCGAAATTGATCGCGTCGGCGCTTCGGATCGCGAGACCGTCGTCGTCAGAAAGCAAACGATCGTAACCCGCCGAGACTGGTGATTTCACCAGATGGGACATCGTCGTCGTCTCTGTCCGTCAGCCGATGTAGCCGCACGCGTTTGGGAGCACCCGGGGCGAGATGAAACCAGTCGTCGTCCGGCCGGAAGCCGTCGAGGCTGAAGTGCACGGATTGCGCTAGCCGGTCGGTTGCAAGCTCGGCAAACCATACCGATTCTTCGCGCTGCAGAGAAATCCGGATCTCGGCATCGTGGAAGGCCTTCGACCGACCGAGCGGGAAATGGAATGCGTCGGCAACCACCGCGCCTCCGTCCGGCAAGCGCAGGCGAGCCACGACGATGTCATGCGAAGGCGGGCCGAACCGGAATGCATAGGTCGTGTCGAAGAACGCGCCGAACAGGTCGGTACTCGCAAATCTTTCCTTGGCCCTGGGCGCCAGCGTCAGGATACGCCCTCCGCTGACCACGTGTTGCTTGCCGTTTTTGAAGCAGACGATTTCGAGATCGAGATGCAGACTGTGCGCGGTCTCGTTGATGACATGGACGTCGAGGCCGTTCGTTCCCTCGTCCGTCACAAGCACCTGAACCGGGCGAAAGGCACGCCGCATGGCGTACCAGACCGGCTTGGGCTCGCCTGTCGAATCGATCACGCCCCAGCCCGGACCGGGAAGGAGATCCTGAAGCGTCCACACCAGCGCACCGTTGCAGCTCGATCCGGTTCGGCGCCATTCTGCAAAAGTCTCTTCCAGAACCTCGCCGGTAACCGCACGAGAAATGTCGAGGTAGAGCTCGCGATTCTCGAACCGCAACCGACCGGGATCGAGATCATAAAGCTCCCTGAGATAAAAATCTCGAACGTCCTCGAAATCCCAGGAAGCGCCGCGGTCACGGGGCACACGCGCCTTCCATAGCGGGCTATGCACTGGCGACACATCGAGATGGCGGTGCAGGGTTTTCTGCTGCGGAACCTGTGCGAACGCCAGGCTCTCGGCAGCGAAACGCACATTGGCCCGACGCGCGTCCGCGAGCGGTCGCATGTAGGCGCCTACGCCGTAGTAGTGCGTCACACCGGCATTCGGAGAAAAGGGCATGGCCCCGCCCGAGGGTGAATTCGGCACGTAGGGCACGTCCGGCCTCATGCGACCCGCAATGGCCGGAATAATCTCCTCGGTGATCGGCCCGGTCCAGAATTCACCGGGCAAGCCGAGCATGGCGGCCTGCTGATAGATCTCGCTGCCGCCACACAGTACTGCAAGCGAAGGAGAGCCCTGGACGCCGTGCAGAAACTCTTCGACCTCCGCATGGACGTGCGCCGTAAACGTCTTGTCGTTCTTCGGGTAGTCGAAATTGGCGAACATGAAGTCCTGCCAGACAAGCAGTCCCAGCTCGTCGCAGAGCTCGAAGAATTCAGGCGTCTCGTAAGCCATGGTTCCGCCGATACGGACCATGTTGAATCCGGCCTCGGCAGCAAGTCGCAGGAACGGTTCATAGTCTGCGCGCCGCCCCGGCAGGCGCACGATATCCGCCGTCGTCCAGACCGCGCCGCGGCAGAATATGGGCTCGCCGTTGACCTGCAGCGCAAAGTCGTTTCCGTCCGCGCCGCGTACAAGCTCGATCCGGCGGAATCCGGTCTGCCCGACGCGATGCTCGACACCGTCCACAAGGATCGAATAATCGTATAGGCGCGGCGTTCCGTGCGTGTGCGGCCACCAGACTTCGACGTCTTTCAACCTGAGAATGGCGGAATAAAGCTTGTCGCCTACCTTCTCGAAAGGTTGCACGATCTCGCCGCAGCGAAGCGACAGCTCCGGACTATCGACATCAGTATGGAGCGACACGCTGAGCCTGCCCGTACCGTCCGGCTCGAGCACAGTCCTTACCGACACGTTGTCGATCGAGACGACATCGCGACGGACGACTGTTATGGGACGCCAGGGACCGACCGCGTGGATCTCCGGGCACCAGCCGGGCATACGCCCGAGCAGCGTCGTGCGGACATTCTTCAACCCTTGCGGCGTTATCATTTGGGGTCGCCACCGAGCCCGCGGGCCGCCTTCGGCAAGACGCGGCGCAAGAGCGCGAAAGCACATGGCGAGTTCGTCGCCCCCGGAAAGCGTGACGGGGACCTCGTGCATGGTGAACATGCTTTCCGAGAACAGAATTTCCTGGCCATTCAGGAAGACGTGGCAAAGCGTCGCGAGACCTTCGAACCGCAGGATCACCTCACCTGGCTGGGCGTCGAAAAGCCGGCAGACATACCAAGCATCCTTGGTGTCCAGCGGCTGCGGATTTTCACGATCGAACAATCCGATTTTTTCCAGCGCAGCCGCCACAGTACCAGGAACCTCGGCGGCGATGACCTGCGCCGACATCGGCAGGTCGTGCGGGTTGGCGCAGGCATCGGGTTCGGTCAGCACCAGATTCCAGCCTTCGCAAAGCAGAGTTTCCTCCGCTCCAATGCTCGCCATTCTCCCCCGCATGATCAGGCTCCCGGCTTCACAAACGCCCCGCGAGCGAAGCCATCATGGAATCCCACGCATCGGCAGCTGGATCAAGCGCCGTCTGCAGGGGATCGAACTTCTTGCGCGTTACGGCCCGGGCAAGTTGGAACTGGACGGACTTCGCCACTTCCGAAATGCGACCTGCCTGTTCTGCCGCAGATGAAAATTCGCCTTCAGACAGCCACCGCAAATGATCGGCGGCAAGCTCGAAATTCGCGCCGAACTGGCGCAACGTGTTGAAGGCATACTTATGGAAGAATCCGAAAGGCCGCTCGGCAACGGCTTCCACCTGCAACGGGAAGACATTGGCGAATGCGCGGATCGGGTTAGCGGCGGGGCGACGGCGAAAATGCACATCGAGAAGGCGACGGGATGTTTCGCGGACCTGCCCGGCATCCCTCGGCGTCGCAGGGAACTTTGCAAATTCAGTGTAGGGAAGGAATGGCGGAAGTTCTTCCGTCACGTGAAGCTGAAACAACCCGTCGAAGTCTTCGCCCTGAAGTTCGAAATACCCGCCGTTGTGAAAGTACTCGATTCGCCTGCCGGCAAAATCCAGGCGATTGATTGCAACGGTAGTCTTGCCGTGCTCCGTCCGATAAGCGGTGCCCTGCGTGTCGGGCATGTAGAATGAGTCCATCTCGATCAGGCACAGGCGCCCCCGGCCTATTTGTGTTTCGATATGCCGCTCGACACGATCGAAAATGGCCAGTTCAGTGACGCGGATATCGTAGAGCGTCTCGAGATCTTCGAGCGGCACCTTGAAAAAGGTGAACTGGTCGCCTTCGAAATCCTGTGTAAGCGTAAAGCCGAGCATCGCCTCAGGCGCAACGCCCAAGGCACTCAGAACCTCAATCCACAGATCGACATAGCAATTGGTTTCCGGCCACATGCGCTCGCTCGAATGCAACGCATGCGGCGCGTAGGCCTCCGGCCGGATCCCGGGGAACACCGACGACATGGATACGCTCAGCCCCATAGCGCCTGACGTACTCTTGCCGGCCACGCCTTCACGTCGAGACCGTGGTGATGGAAGAGTGCGAGCGCGATGCGTTCAAGCCCAAAGCCGACACATGCCGTGTGCGCGACGCTGCCGTCCTCGAGATGCAGGCCCCACTTGGAGCCGAAAGCATCCTGATGATAGTTGAAGCTCATGCATGCCGTCGGATTGGCAACGGAGGTGATCGGGATCAGCAGCTCGAATTTCAGATTCTGGTCGCGCTGGTTGTTGGCGAGCATCTTGCCGGCTCGGCCGAAGAATGGATCGTTGGCAACATCGATGGTGACGTCGAGGCCAACGGCCTTCATCATGTCGACGCCGCGATCCATCCAGCGCTGGCGGAAATCCGTCACATGCTGTTCCGTGCCCATGCAGATATACTCGCGCATGCGGAAAAGCTGCTGCCGGGCAGGATCCTGCGAGGGCTCGTGACGGAAGCAATAGGACTGCAGATCGAACAGACCGCCCTCTGCCGGAAGCCTGCCGCGCTTGGCGATCGTCGGGTAAAGGGGGTAGCAGGCTGCGGGCGTCAGCACGATGTCGGTCGCCTTCTGCTCCTGCGTCCAGTCGTCGCCGACTTCCATGCACTGAAGCAGGTTGACGTGGTCAAGCTCGCTGCCGCAGAAACTGTGCACAGTGCCGGCGAGTTGCGGAAAGCTCTTCATGTAGCCGCTTTTTTCGAAGAAGGCGCGGTTCATGCCCGGCGGGAAGCGCATGGCTTCAGCGCCATCGGCACCGCCGAACCTGTCGATCAGGCGCTCGAAAGCGGCGATGACATCTTCGAACTGGCCGCTGCGTCCGTAAAGGCCGTCGACACCGGTATCAATCAGAAGGCCCGATTCGAAAAGTCGGTCCAGAAACGTCACCTGTATATCCATGTCGTCACCCCAATAGGCTGGTGTCCTGCTTGTGGACAAGAAGCATGCTCGACGTATTGCCGAGAATGCGGTCATTCGAGATCATGAGCTGTGCGGAATGTGCGTCGCGCAGATGGCGACCGACACTGAAGGGCGTACCGTTCTTGTAGCCCATGATGCCGCAGATCAGCATGACGTGATTGATGATTTCGAGGATCGTCTCTGACGAAGCAATCTTCACATTGTTCATCGCAACGGCAAAACCCATCGACATCAGCCGGTCGGGATCGGACTTGGCGTCGTCATAGGCCTTCAGTCCGGCAACCACATTGGAGCGCACCATCTGCAGAAGATTCGAAACCTCGGCCAGACGCAGCGCGCCTGGTGGTGGCGCACCGGGTGATTTGCGCGCAGCTGCTCGCACGAAAGCCTGGGCGCGGGCGACGGCATCGACGGCAATGCCGTACCAGACGCCGCTCCACAACAGGTGCGACGACGCCAGCATCGACTGGGCGGCTATCTCGGCGAACGGTTTCGGTAGAATTTGCGCGGCCGGCGCCTCGCCCTTGAAGAGGAAGCCATCGGAGCAGGTGCCACGCATGCCGAGCGTGTTCCACACATGCGTCTTTTCCAGAGTGTACTGACCGCTCAGGAAAACCGTAAGCACCTGATCGGAGGAGGCGGCATCGGCATGAGCCCGCGAGGTGATCATGATCGCGTCGGCATGCGAGCCGTATGAGATTACCGTGGCATCTTTCTCCAGCCGGCAGACCGGGCCATCGACCTCAATCGCGCAAATGCTGTTTCTGAGGTTGCCGCCAATGCCGCCTTCGGTGGTTGCCGATGCGATAAGCAGCTGCTCGGCCGCCACACGATGCATGAAAGTGCGGTGCCACTCGCTGGCGTCGCCATGTTCAACCAGGCTGCAAAGCTTGATATGGTGCATGGCGAAGACCATCGCCGCGGCAGAGCAGGCCTGCCCGAGCACCGAACATAGTTCGGCAATCCGACCGATCGTCGCCCCTTCGCCACCGAAATGAGCCGCAATCTGAATACCGAACAAACGCTCGGTTTTCATCGCCTCTACCGCTTCGTATGGAAATCTACCTTCAAAATCAACGGCATCCGCATGCTTTGCCGCGATAGCGGCGACACGGGCGACCCTGATGCTCAGATCTTCTTCCGTGATTTTGACCGAGAAATTCATTTAAGCGACCTTTCGGCTATCCCTGATGAGGTCGACCGTCTTGGCAATCGCCGAAATGCTCGCAAAGGACTTGCGATTGAGGAGATTGTCCGGAAACTCGATATCGAACGCTTCCTCGATGCCAAGCATCAGCTGCACCGAAGCGAAGGAGGTGAGGCCGGCAGCGTAGAGATCGGCATCGTCAGCCACTTGATCGACTGAAACGGGCAGTTTTCCGAATTTCGCCAAGAGTTCGCGGATTGTCGTATTCATTCGTTTGTCTCCAAGATGATCATATCCCGAGGGGGCCAACGCCTCTTAATAGGACCAGCTCTAATCAGGAAAACCCAAAATTCCCCTAAATGACGTAGTTAAAACGAACTTATACTGGTAATTAAATTACAACCGAAAGGGGTGCTGATTACTCCGAAAACTTAATTGATACAGCGCTTTACGCTGCATGGTCATTCGTGACCCCTGTGTCGTCGGCTTCCAGAGAAGCGTCCTTAAACAATACGTTTTCGTGCGCACCTTGCCTTACGCGCCCGGAGGATAGCGGTGCTCCTGTCCCCGATAATCGGAAACGGAATAGCATCCGTTGTCCAATTCGCGGATCGTCTGCTCGGCGATAGCCGCCTTGCCGTGGCCACCCGGTATGTCGAGGATGTAAGCTGGCTGGCAGAGCCCTGAAATTCGACCTCTCAATGCTGCGACGATCTTTTGTCCCTCTTCGATCGTCAGCCTGAAATGGCTGGTACCCGGAGCAAGATCCGGATGATGCAGATAGTAAGGCTTCACGCGCGTCTCGACGAATGCCTTCATCAAGTCCGCAAGCACACCGGGATCATCGTTGACGCCCTTGAGAAGGACTGATTGGCTGACCATCACGATCCCTGCATCCACCAGACGGGCACAGGCGGCGCGCGCCTCGGCTGTCAGTTCGCGTGGATGGTTGGCATGCAGGGCCACGTATACCGTCTTGCCCGTCGCCTTCAGCGCATCAATTAACGGTTCATCGACCGCCTGCGGATCGACGACCGGTACGCGGGTGTGGAACCGGACGATCTTGACATGGTCGATGATCGCGAGTTCAGCGAGTATCTCGGTCAGACGACGTGGCGACAAAACCAGCGGATCGCCCCCCGTCAGAATGACCTCCCATATTTCGTCATGCTCCCTGATATAGTCGAACGCCGCTTTCATGGCGTCCGCATCCAGCGTCCCAAGCCCCTTTGGGCCGACCATCTCGCGCCGGAAACAGAAACGGCAATAGACGGGACAGACGTGGACCGCCTTCAGCAGCACGCGATCGGGGTAGCGATGGACGATCCCTTCGACCGGACTATGGGCCTGGTCGCCGATCGGATCGGCACGTTCTTCCGGCGTAGCTACCAGCTCGGCCACGTCGGGCACGAACTGACGCGCTATCGGATCCGCGGGGTCGGCGCGATCGATAAGCTTCGAAACAGAAGGCGTAAGAGCAATGGCATAGCGCGCAGCAACCTCTTCCAGGCTCGCGCGATCGCCATCGGTAAGCAGTCCGGCATCCTTCAAGCCAGCCAGCGTCTTGATGGGCTTGACGATGTTCATCGTCCGTACTCCGCAACCGGCGCCCAAAGCACCTGGTCGATCCGCGACGCCCCGGTCGCGAGCATCGCCAGCCGGTCGAAACCCAACGCGATGCCGCTCGCCTCGGGCATGATCGCGAGAGCATCGAGGAAATCCTCGTCAATCGGATAGGTCTCACCATAGACCCGCTGCTTTTCCGCCATCTCGATCTCGAAACGACGTCGCTGCTCGTCAGGATTGGTCAATTCGCCGAAGCCGTTCGCCAGTTCCACGCCGCATGCGTAAACCTCGAAACGTTCCGCGACTCGTGGATCATGCGCTGAAGGCCTTGCCAGGGCGGCTTCCGAGACCGGATATTCGTCCAGGATCGTGACGCGGCCGAAGCCGAGATGCGGCTCCACCTTCTCGACGAGAACGCGACTGAAAAGATCGGCCCAGCCATCGTCCTCCGATACGCGCATTCCCTCGCGCCTCACTTCCGCTGCCAGGTGGCCGCGATCCGTGGAACCGTCGGGTGACACGGACGCCAAGAGGTCGATCCCCGCATGACGCGCGAAGGCCTCTGCCACACCGATACGTTCAGGGCCCGCGAACGGGTCGCATTCCCTGCCTCGGTAACTGAACACGGCGCTCTTTGTCGTCTCAGCGGCGAGCGCCAGGATGCGGACGCAATCCATCATCAGGCTCTCATAGACTTCCGCTGCACGATACCATTCCAGCATGGTGAATTCCGGATGATGCAGCGGCCCGCGTTCGCGGTTGCGATAGACATGCGAGAAACAGGCGATACGCTGCTCGCCGGCGGCAAGCAGCTTCTTGCAGGCGAACTCCGGCGACGTATGCAGGTAGAACGCCGTCTTCTGGCCATCGGTCGTCAACGCCTCGGTCGCAAACGCATGAAGATGCGCCTCGTTGCCTGGCGAGACCTGCAGCGTTGCCGTATCGACCTCGATGAAATCCTCGCGCGCGAAGTAGCCGCGCAAAGCCGCCTGGACAGCGTTCCGGCCGATCAGGAAAGGACGGCGATCTGCATGAACGTTCGGCGTCCACCATGGAGATGCTTTGGTGATCGAGGGTTTCATTCGACGTTGTCCTCGCCGCATCGGCCAACGCGAGGGCTGGCTATTTGCCGGATTTTAGGTTAGTTGCGCCCCCAAAGAACAATTAATTGCGTCTCAGGGGCTATTTCGACTGTCCTCTACGACGCCAAAAGCCGAGTTACAAGGAAGTCTTATGGTCAAGGTCATCGCCTCTTCCATCCGCAAGGGCAACGTTATCGACGTGGATGGTAAGCTCTACGTCGTTCTTACCGCACAGAACTTTCACCCGGGCAAGGGCACCCCGGTCACCCAGGTCGACATGCGTCGCATCGTCGATGGCGTCAAGGTCTCCGAGCGTTGGCGTACGACCGAGCAGGTCGAGCGCGCGTTCGTTGAGGACGTCAACCACCAGTTCCTCTATGAAGACGGCGAAGGCTTCCACTTCATGAACCCGGTCAGCTACGATCAGGTCGTGGTCGATGTGGAGACGATGGGCGATCAGAAGGCCTATCTTCAGGAAGGCATGACCTGCGTTCTCTCGATGCACGAAGGGATCGCGCTGGCACTCGAACTGCCGCGCCACGTGACGCTCGAGATTTCTGAGACCGAGCCGGTCGTGAAGGGTCAGACAGCCTCCTCCTCCTACAAGCCTGCAATGCTCTCCAACGGCGTACGCACCCTGGTGCCGCCGCACATCAACGCCGGCACGCGCGTCGTCATCGCCACGGAAGACAATTCCTATGTCGAACGTGCAAAAGACTGATTTTTAGAAAACGACCACCATCTGGAAGGCCGCGTTTTCGACGCGGCCTTTTTTGTTTGCGACCGGGTACGCAAGCTCGCCATAGGAAAAGGCGCCGGATAACCGACGCCTTTGATTCTGACATATGAAGACAGTAGCCGGCGAAAACTGCGGGCTGCCTATGAAATCTTAGTTCGGGCAACGTGCTTCATAGCGGCGACCGTACCGGTCACGATACACGCAATAACCGCGGCGTTCGACCGACTGCCCGATAAGAGCACCAGCGAGACCACCGGCTACGGCGCCAATCGCCGCACCACCCCAGCTGTGGCTGACTGCCCCGCCAATGATCGCGCCGCTGCCTGCGCCGATCGCGGTGCCCTGTTCTGTCGCCGTGCAGGATGCCAGTGCACCGACCAGCGCACCAATGAGAACAATCTTCTTCATCATGACATTTCTCCCAGGTTTTTCGGGCGCTTAGATCCGCCCCATCAGTACAAGAATAATAATAATGACGAGAACTAGCCCCAAACCGCCGGAAGGTCCATAGCCCCACCCACGACTATAACCCCAATTCGGTAGGGCCCCGAGCAAAAGCAGAATAAGGATAATAAGCAGTATCGTTCCAAGCATATCCGGTGACCTCAGCGCATTTCGAGTTGCAATGAGCAAGAAACACGCACGTCAGATATTTGTTCCGCCAATATTTTCCATTGGACGTCCAACCACAGACCAGTGCGCGGCTGCGGTCGGGGCTCGGCACAAATTGGACAACCACACGCTGAGCGAGAATCTTCGGATTCAGCATCTAGTGCGAAAAAGTGATTCAAAATCAATAGTTAGCCGTGAACAAACACTGAATCATCCGGAGTCAGCGATTCGTCTCTGATTCGTTCTCGCACTGTTCTGAATCGCAAAACGGGTAGTCTGCAAGCTATTCGCGCAGCAGAAATCCGCACATCAGCCCTTGCGTTTGGCCGCGCGGCTGTCCATGTGTTGTCTGCTTCAGTGAGGAGCTGAGTTTATCCCGAGGTCTCCGCCTCATCTGCAGGACAATGACACTGACATCGCAGCCCATGATACTGAGCGGGCGCGGCGTGACCGCGGTGCTCGGTCCAACCAATACCGGTAAGACGCATTATGCCATTGAACGCATGGTCGCCCATGGCACCGGCGTGATCGGTCTGCCGTTGCGGCTGCTCGCGCGCGAGGTCTACACGCGTGTCATCGAAAGAGTAGGCGTACACAACGTGGCTCTCGTGACCGGTGAGGAGAAGATATCGCCGCCAAATGCGCGGTTTTCGGTTTGTACCGTCGAAGCGATGCCCCGCGAGACGAAGGCCGCCTTCGTCGCCATCGACGAGGTGCAGCTGGCTGGCGATCTGGAGCGCGGCCACATTTTCACTGACCGCATCCTCCACCTGCGAGGTCGCGACGAAACGCTTCTGCTGGGCGCCGGCACCATGCGCCCCATCCTCCAGCACCTCCTGCCGGGCGTGACCGTCGTCGAACGGCCCCGGCTTTCCCATCTGTTTTATGCCGGCCAGAAAAAGATTACCCGCCTGCCTCAGCGCACTGCCATCGTGGCGTTTTCCGCCGACGAGGTCTATGCGGTCGCCGAGCTGATCCGCCGGCAGCGCGGCGGCGCAGCCGTCGTGCTGGGCGCGCTGAGCCCTCGCACCCGCAACGCTCAGGTCGCTCTCTATCAGGCCGGCGACGTCGAATACCTGGTGGCGACCGATGCCATAGGCATGGGCCTCAATCTCGATGTCGACCACGTCGCCTTTGCACAGGATCGAAAGTTCGACGGCTATCAATTCCGCAATCTCAATCCCGCCGAGCTGGGACAGATCGCCGGCCGCGCCGGGCGTCACCTCCGCGATGGCACTTTCGGCGTGACCGGCCAGGTCGAACCTTTTGACGAAGAGCTCGTCCAGCGCATCGAGGGTCACCAGTTCGACAACGTCAAAGTACTGCAGTGGCGGACCAAGGACCTCGACTTCAAGTCCATCCAGACTTTGCGGGCGAGCCTTGAGACCAGCCCGCGCGTTTCCGGACTAACGCGCGCTTTGCCGGCTGTCGATCAACAGGCGCTGGAGCAGCTGTCGCGCTATGCGGAAATCATCGATCTTGCCGACACCCCGGCGCGGGTCGAAAAACTGTGGGAAGCCTGCGCGCTGCCGGACTACCGACGCATTACACCGGCACAACATGCGGATCTTATCTCAACCCTCTTTTCCGATCTCGTTCGCTATGGCACGGTAAATGAGGACTTCCTTGCTGAGCAGGTACGCCGCGCGGATCGGACGGACGGTGAAATTGACACGCTTTCGGCGCGAATCGCGCAGATAAGGACGTGGACCTATGTTTCGAATCGGCCCAATTGGCTTGCCGATCCGACACACTGGCAGGAAAAGACGCGGGAAATCGAGGATCGATTGTCCGATGCGTTACATGAAAGGTTGACGAAACGCTTTGTTGATCGCAGGACATCTGTGCTCATGAAGCGCCTGAGAGAGAATGCGATGCTGGAAGCTGAAATCAGTGTAAATGGCGATGTCTTCGTTGAAGGACATCATGTAGGGCAGTTATCCGGATTCCGGTTCACGCCTGTATCGGGAGCGGACGGGCCGGACGCCAAGGCGGTTCAAACTGCTTCGCAGAAGGCGCTTGCGCTTGAATTCGAGGCGCGCGCAGCGCGTCTTCACGCCGCCGGCAATGCCGATCTGGCGATCAGCGCGGACGGTTTGATCCGTTGGCTGGGCGATCCTGTTGCACGCCTGACGGGTAGCGATCACATTATGCGTCCGCGCGTTATCCTGCTCGCAGACGAACAGTTGACGGGCAATGCGCGCGACCATGTGTCGGCGCGCGTCGAGCGCTTTGTGAATCACCACATCAGTACGGTCCTGAAGCCGCTGGACGATCTGTCTCGCGCCGAAGACCTGCAGGGCCTTGCAAAGGGCCTCGCGTTCCAACTGGTGGAGAATTTGGGCGTTCTCTTCCGTCGCGACGTGACGGAAGAGGTCAAGTCGCTCGATCAGGATGCCCGTGCATCGATGCGCCGCTACGGCGTTCGTTTCGGCGCCTATCACATCTTCGTACCGGCCCTTCTGAAGCCGGCTCCGGCTGAACTCATAACCCTGCTCTGGGCTCTGAAAAACGACGGCCTCGAAAAGACCGGCTACGGGGACCTCATTCCGGTGTTGGCCGCCGGGCGGACCTCAGTCGTCACAGATCCCGGCTTCGAACGAATGTTCTACAAGCTTGCAGGGTTCCGGTTCCTCGGGAAACGGGCCGTTCGCATCGACATTCTGGAGCGTCTCGCCGACATCATCCGGCCGCTCCTGCAGTGGAAGCCCGGTCAGCCCAATCGTCCGGAAGGCGCCTATGACGGCCGCCGTTTCACGACGACGACTGCCATGCTTTCGATTCTCGGCGCTACGCTCGAGGACATGGAAGAAATCCTTAAGGGCCTCGGCTATCGCGCCGACGCCGTGAAGGCCGAGGAGGCAGCGGCGTATCTCTCCACGCAGGACGCGTCCGCTACGCCGGCAGTCGCCGAGCCAACCGCCACGGATGAAAGTGCCGAGAAGGCCGACCACGACGACGCCGACAGCGCATCGGAAGAGACAACTGCAGAAGCGCCTGCACCGGTCGCCGAAGCCGTTGCCGCTGAAGAAGTCGCTGTCGAAGGTGTCGAGACCGAAGAGCCGAAGCCGGTTCTGCTTTGGCGCCTCGGGGGCCGTAGCGACAACCAGCGCCAACCTCGCGGTCAAGGTGATCGCCGTGGCGGGCAGGCCCAGGGACAGGAACGTCAGGGCCAGGAGCGTCATGACCGTGGCCAGGGACATCGTCGCCAGGGCGGCGGCGAAGGCGGAGAAAACCGCGACGCCAATCGCCAGCACCGCGGCAAGGATGGCGGAAAGCCCAATCAGGGACGCGGTGATCGCAATGAACAGCGTGGTGACCGTCAGGACCGCGGCGATCGCAAGGACCGTAACGACCGCAACAACAATCGCGGCGGTTCACAGCCGCTGCGCTTCGAGGCAAAGCCCCCGCGCAAGGAAAAGCCGATCGATCCGGATTCTCCGTTCGCCAAGCTCGCTGCCTTGAAGGAGCAGATGAAGAAGTAACCAATGAGCGGGGAGACACAGCCATCGACCGGTTCGCGCCAGCGCATCGACAAATGGCTGTTCTTCACGCGCATGGTCAAATCGCGCTCGCTGGCACAAAGCCGCATTCAATCCGGCCATGTGCGCATCAACGGCGAGCGGGTGGCTCAGCCCAGCCACATGGTCAAGACCGGCGACAAGGTCGAGCTTTCGCTCGACCGGCGCGATGTCGTCCTGATCGTCAAATCGGGTGGAGAGCGACGCGGACCTTTCGAGGAGGCGCGGCTTCTCTATGACGATCTGACACCCCCGCCGGATGAGACGAAACGCCTTTCGGCATTCGAACAGGCAACCCGCGCAGCAGGCACTGGCCGACCGACCAAAAAGCAACGGCGCGCAATCGACAAACTGATGTCGGAAGAAGATTAGAAAATCTCTCTCCAATCCGAGTGTTTTTGCAATCGGATTATTCTTGAAATCCGCCACCAAAGCCGATACTTCACACACAACTTGCCGGATTGTGCGACGGTCTCCCAAGCCTCTCAACGCGACCCTCCGGCTAGGGAAAGGCGCGACGTTCCAGGTTGCCCGGCCCCGCCTGCGTGAAATACCTGGAGTTCTTCATGACCTATGTCGTGACCGACAACTGCATTCGCTGCAAATATACCGACTGCGTGGAAGTGTGCCCTGTGGACTGCTTCTATGAAGGCGAGAATTTCCTCGTCATTCATCCCGATGAATGCATCGATTGCGGCGTTTGCGAGCCGGAATGTCCGGCCGAGGCAATCAAGCCGGATACCGAGCCGGGCCTGGACAAATGGCTGAAGATAAACGCTGAATATGCGAGTGTCTGGCCAAACATCACCGTCAAGAAGGACGCGATGACCGAGGCCAAGGAAATGGACGGCGAGACCGGAAAGTTCGAAAAATACTTTTCCGAAAAGCCTGGCGCTGGCGATTGATCGTAACCGCGAACCTTTGGGCCTGGGGCCGGGTTTGAGTTTCGATTGCCGGACGTAGAACCGCCTGAGTCAAATGGGTGACATGTGTTGCCCGCATGACTCATGCGCAGTAAATTATTGATTTCCTCATATTTTTGTGGTAGATTTTCTAACACTGATCCATTGGCGGCATGTTGCATGCCCCAAAACCACCACGAAAGCAAACAAATCCACACGCGGTTTCCGTGACATATCAACGCCTTGAGCTGTCAGGTCCCAAGATCGCGTGCCTGAGTCTGTTTGCTTCTGCCCGGTGGGACCAGAAGTAAAGTCACCCGACGGATCCGACCGTCTCATCCGGGCCTGACTGACCCGGCTCCGGCTTCTGCCGGAAGCGTAACAGGGAGTTTTTGACAAGAATGACGACCCAGCAGAAAAAGCCTTCCGCAGCACGCCATGGTTTCAAAACCGGTGAATCGATCGTGTACCCCGCTCATGGCGTCGGTACCATCAGCGCCATTGAAGAGCAAGAAGTCGCCGGCATGAAGCTCGAACTTTTCGTTATCGATTTCGAAAAGGACAAGATGCGGCTGAAGGTGCCGGTTGCGAAGGCCATGAGCATTGGCATGCGCAAGCTTTCTGAAACCGATTTCGTAGAGCGTGCATTGAAGGTCGTGCAAGGCAAGGCGCGCGTCAAGCGCACCATGTGGTCCCGCCGTGCGCAGGAATACGATGCCAAAATTAACTCCGGTGATCTGATTTCAATCGCGGAAGTGGTTCGCGATCTTTATCGGGCCGAGAACCAGCCGGAACAGTCCTATTCCGAACGCCAGCTTTATGAAGCTGCGCTCGATCGCATGGCACGCGAAATCGCCGCTGTGAACAAGATGTCGGAAACCGAAGCCGTGCGCCTCGTCGAGACGAACCTGAACAAGGGCCCGAAGCGCGGCAAAGCCATCGAAGAAGACGAAACACAGGATGAAGCTGCCTGATTGCAGCATCCTTCTCAACGAAAAAACCCGGCTTCGAGCCGGGTTTTTTATTGGAACTTTTTCCGGGCTCGTACGTTTATGCCTTGTCAGTGCGGACTTCTTTGGGAAAGCGATCCCGCAGACGTTTGCTTTCAAGTCAATATTCGATGAGGAGCGGATCATGCCCTGTACGTCTTGCCTGGTTGGCAAAGTGACGAAACCGATCCGGCCTGCCTGTATGACGAACTCTTAGCTTTAACTAGGGCCTCGTCCGGAAACGTCCAGAGTTCGAGGCCTTCATATCACCAAGCCATGCATTTGATCCGGACAGCGATGCCCGGAAGCAAACATTGTTTGCCCTTTTCGGGGCTTAAAGCCTGAATTCAGGAGACCGATATGAAAAACATGTCTGCAGACCGGCGCATGATCAAAATTGCCATGGCGGCTCCCTATCTTGCTCGCGAAGAAGAGCACGACCTGGCGGTGCGTTGGAAACACAACGAAGACCGCGGCGCCCGCAACCAAATTGCCATGGCGCACATGCGCCTTGTTATCTCGATGGCAGCAAAGTTCCGCAATTTCGGCCTGCCGATGAGCGATCTGGTGCAGGAAGGCTATGTCGGACTGCTGGAAGCAGCCGCCCGCTTCGAGCCTGAGAGGGACGTGCGATTCTCGACCTATGCAAGCTGGTGGATCCGCGCGTCCATACAGGACTACATACTACGGAACTGGTCAATCGTCCGCGGCGGTACCAGTTCGGCGCAGAAGGCGCTTTTCTTCAATCTCCGCCGGCTCCGTGCCAAGCTTGCCAAGGGAGATACGCAACTGACGCTGCAGTCAATACACCAGGAAATCGCCGCCGCCCTTGGCGTCAGCTTGTCGGACGTGCAGACGATGGACGCAAGACTGTCGAGCAATGACGCGTCGCTCCAGGCGCCCTCGGTCTCAGGCGATGCCGACAGCGCCGAGAAGATGGATTTCCTCGTCAGTGACGAGCCCCTGCCGGATGAACAGGTAACAAACATGATCGACGGAGAGCGTCGCCGTGTCTGGCTTGCGTCGGCGCTCAAGCACCTGAACGAACGCGAGATGAAAATCATCAGCGCACGCCGCTTGGCTGAGGATGGCGCAACGCTCGAGGAACTCGGCGCCGACCTCGGCATCTCCAAGGAACGCGTCCGGCAGATCGAAAGCCGGGCCATGGAGAAGCTTCGCAGTGCGCTGGTCAGCGCCGACCCCTACATGGCCGCCTCGGCCTAGGACAGATTACTCCCCCAGTGATGCGACTGGCTCGGCGCAAGCCG
This sequence comes from Rhizobium sp. Root1203, assembly GCF_001424945.1. Taxonomy (GTDB): domain Bacteria; phylum Pseudomonadota; class Alphaproteobacteria; order Rhizobiales; family Rhizobiaceae; genus Rhizobium. Next base: position 206,146 of record NZ_LMCW01000023.1, on the reverse strand, counting down.
GGCCTCTTTTCATTCAGCGATGATCTTGACGCGCTCGCCCGGTGAAACGGATGCGCCGGTCGGCAGGGCATTGATCAGCTTGAAGAGATCGAGCTTGCGATCAGTGCCCATCATCCGGGCTGCAAGCGTGGTGATGTTCTCACCCGCACGCACCGTGACGACCCTTACCCGCAGCGGCTTCAGCGATGCAGCCTCTTCCGGCGTCATGCGCCGGAAGCTCGCCCGCAGGACGTCGGCCGTTTGCTGCAAGGTCTGGCTTCCCTTCGGGACCGCTGTCAGGAAACGGAAGATTTGAGCATTGTTGCGCACGACGGTCACATCGAAGTCCCAACGGTCGGCACTCGCGCGCGCCGTGACGGCCTCCATGCCGTTCACTGTGATTTGTCGAATGGTCGAAGGATCTAGGCCGGTGACCCAGCCGCTGGAGATGTAGTTTGTCAGCGACTGATTTTGATTGTCGGCAACACCGTCGAAACGGATCGCGACGTCGTCCGGCCCGGTCGCCATCACGGCTTCGACCTTGTTGTCGATCTTGAAGTCGGGCGGCACGTCAAAACGAATGCCGAGACCGCCATGCAGGAAGGTCTGGCCACGAACATAGCCTTCCTCCGGGCTGTCGCCATAGAGAAGGCCATCGATGCCGTCGAGGTAGTAGTCCCGACCCGTGTCGCCGACTTTGCCCTCCTGCCCGAATGCCCGTGCGTGATCACGCGCGAGCTCGATACGCTGCGCGGAGTTCGGGTGGCTCGATAGGAAGTCGAGGCTCTGGTCGGCATCCGGATCGACCGACATGAAGCGGCTGTAGCCGGCCATGGAATCCAGGAAGCGGCCGGCTGCGTATGGATCGTAGCCAGCCTCGCCGAGCATCCGAACGCCGATCACATCCGCCTGGAGTTCCTGCTGCCGGGAGAAGGCCGCCAGACGCAGCTTGCCCCGCGCCAGCGCCTGCTTGCCGGCAATATCGCTCGACAGCACTTCGGCAACGACGCGGCTGGCGATAACTTCCGCCTCTTCACGTTTCTGCCGCTCGATGCCGTGATTGGCGGTGACGTGTCCCATTTCATGGGACAGCACCGCCGCCACTTCCGACGCGTCGTTGGCAAGCGCGAGCAACCCCCTGGTGACATAGAGATAGCCGCCCGGCAGGGCGAAGGCGTTGATCGCCGGAGAATTCAGGATGGTAATGCGGTAGGATTGGCTCGGGTTTTCCGACACCGCCGTCAGCGCACCCGCAATACGTGCAACCAGCCGCTCCGTCTTTGCGTCCTTGTACTCGCCACCGTAGCTCGCGACGATGCGCGGATGCTCGCGCGCACCCATTGCGGCACGCGGATCGTTCTTTTGAACCTCGTCGACGATCTGCGGGTTGGACGAAGGACCGACGCTAGGCTGGTAGGATTGTTCCAGGGCCGACTGACAGCCGTAAAGCGCAACACTCGCAATGGAGACGAGCGACGTCCTGCGGACCCAACGGCACGCTGCGAAGAACACATCACTGGAAGGCGCGGTCACTTTCCACGTCGTCATGCTGTCCAGTCTGGCTCTCCAAGTCATCGTGCGTTTAAACCGGCTCGCTACTTTCCCGATCCGATTGTCTTTTTTAGGGTTCAACAGGCGTCCGCTCACGTTCTTGCAGTGCACAATACGGGGCGCAAGTCTTTGCTGTAACTGATTTCCGCATCGGTTGCATAGCGAGACTCTGCTTAAATGTGGCGCCGTTGTATTTTAGCAAGCGGAACGTGGTTATGGAGTCCTTGGGTCGACTCAAATTATGGCGAAAGTGCCGTTAGTCCGCCTATATTCGTCAACTGCGGAGAAATTGACGCAAACCCGGATGTTCGGTCTCAGCCAGAAAGCCTGCAATCGGAGCGCTAACGGCGACCCGGCCATGCTCGATGAAAATAGCATGGTCCGCAATTCGACGAACCTCCTCCGGATCGTGCGAAACCATGACGACGGTGTTTACGCTCTCTCGGTGCATTTCCAGAAGCAACGCCGCCATGTCGTTCCGCAGGCTGGGATCCAGCGCGGCAAAAGGCTCATCGAGCAACAGTACCGGCCGACGGCGAACAAGCGCGCGGGCAAAGGCGACACGCTGGCGCTCCCCGCCGGAAAGCGTCGCTGGCATCCGCTTATCGAAACCGCCGAGGCCGACTTTATCCAATGCCGAAAAGATCGAGGACCGATCGGTCGGCAAGAGCTTCATGGCCGGATCGATGCCGAGCCCGACATTGGTGAAAACATCGAGATGCGCGAACAGGTTGTTGTCCTGAAAGACAAGCGAAACCGGGCGTGCGGCTGGATGCACGGCGCCGACATCCTGCCCCGCGATCAGGATTCGTCCTTGTGCCGGCACGTCGAAACCGGCCAGAAGATTGAGAAATGTCGACTTTCCGGCACCGGATGCGCCCGTCACCGCAATAACGGCTGCCGCCGGCAGCTCGCAGTCGAAGAAGAACGCCCGCCCGCCCAGACGTAGACCCACAGCTCGCATTTCGATGCCGTTAGTCATGTGACGCGGCCTTCGTCGATTGCCGCATGGTGCCCGCGATGGTCAGTAGGAGGCAGATGACACCGAGGATAAGCGCCAACCCGTCCGCATCGTTCGTTCGGTAGCTGCCCATGCGGCTATAGACCAACCAGGGTAGTGTAACGAAACTGTCGGAACCGAACAGTGCGACAGCCCCGAGATCGCCCAGCGACAACGCCATGGCGAATGAGAGCGCCGTCAGCACCGGCTTCCGCAAAGCCGGCCAATCGATCAGACGAAGGCGGGCAAGGCCGACGATACCAAGGCTGGCACGCAACCGTTGCGTTCGCCGTTGATGAATTGCATAGGCCGGTTCGAGCACGCGCATCACAAATGGCAAGGACATCAGCGCGTTGATGATCGCGATAAGCACCGGGGCATGGCTGCTGGCGTCGCCGATGCTCCTCAACGCCATGAACCAACCCGTCGCAAGAACGATCGGAGGAACGAGCAACACCAGTGAGGACGCGCCCCCCATTGCCGCGAAGAACGCGCGGGCGCAGTGGCCCCTTTTCCCCTCCTGGGAGAGTGCATGGCGCGCCTGCACGAGGGCAGCCGAAATAACCAGAGACAGAACGGCAGCAGACAGTGAAATCGCCGCACTGGTGGCAGTCGCCTGCCAGAAGATGGGTTCCGCGACCAGCTTCACGAGGTCGGCCCGAAGACCTGCTGCCACAACGGACATCAAAGGCAATCCTAGAAAGAGCGCGGTGAGGACCAGCATACCGCAATCGACGAGGCGCGCGCCGGGCAGCGCTCCATCCGGCCTTCGGATGGCTTTGCCCGATGTCGGTCCCTCATCGCCCGCAACTGGAAAAAGAGCGAGTACGCCGAGCACGGCGGCGGTGAGTGCGATCTGGAGCAACGACAGCGCGACCGCCCGGCCAGGGTCGAAGTCGAAACGCAGCGACTGGTAGATCGCGACCTCGATGGTCGTCGCTGCAGGCCCGCCGCCCAGGGTAAGCACCAGCGTGAAGCTCGTAGCACAGAGTATGAAGATCAGGCCGGCGACACCCGGAATGATCGAACGCAGCACGGGCCATTCGATGAAGCGGAAGACAGAGCCGTGCCGCATGCCAAGACCGCTCGCCATCAGCCAGTATTCACCCGGGACACGCTCCAGGGCCGCGAGCATCAGCCGGCAGGCCAAGGGCAAATTGAAGAAGACATGCGCAAGCAGGATACCGGTAAGTCCATAGATGCTGATCGGTTCGGTCATGCCGGTGGTGGTCAGCAGCGAATTCACGATTCCCTGCCTGCCCCAGATGCCGATCAGGCCCAACGCGCCGACCAGCACCGGCAACCCCATCGGCACGGCCATGAGGCGGATAAGCCAGATCCGACCGGGAAAGTGCGGTTGGCGCGCCAGCGCCTGCGCGATCGGAATGGCAAAAACGACAGACAGAACGGTCGATAGAAGCGCCTGCAACAAGGTAAAGCGTACGATTCTCAGGATGTAGGCGTCGAAAACGGCCTCCGAGATCGACACCTCACCGCTCGAGACCAGCAGCGCAAATGTCGCCATGCTGACGAATAAGACAATGCCGGCGAGGCTGATCGCCCCGCCGGTTATCGCGTATCGCTTTTCAGCCGCCGTCAGCAGCATCAGTTCATGCTCATGGCGGCCAGCCATTCGTCGATCCACGCCTTGCGGTTCTTGGCAACCTCATCCGAGTTCATGAGAAAGGTCTTCGAAGGATTGACGAGCTTTCCGAAGGCGTCGGGAAGCGGCTTCGATGTTGCGGCGACCGGCATCATCCAGTTGTTGGTCGGGATAGTGTCCTGGAAATCGGGCGTTACCATGAACTTCAGGAAGTCACGCGCAAGCTCCTTGTCCGGCGCGTTCTTCAGCAGCCCGGCCACTTCGATCTGGATATAGTGTCCCTCGGAGAAGGCAGCCGCCTGATAGCGATCCGTATTCTCCGCAACCATATGATAGGCCGGCGAGGTCGTGTAGGAGAGCACCATCGGTGCCTCCCCCTTGGTGAACAGGCCGTAGGCTTCCGACCAGCCGGGCGTCACCGTCAGGACCCGGCCCTTGAGCTTGGCCCACGCTTCCGGAGCCTTGTCGCCGTACACGGATTTCACCCAAAGCAGTAGGCCAAGACCGGGCGTGGAGGTGCGCGGGTCTTCGATGACGATCTTCTGCGACGGGTCGCCCTCGACCAGGTCCTTCATGCTCTTGGGCGGGTTCTTGATCGTCTGCGTGTCGTAGATAACGGCGAAATGGCCGTAGTCGTAGGGCACGAAGACGTCGTCCTTGTAGTCGCCCGGAACCTTCAAGGCATCGATGTCGATCCCGTTGGCATCGAACAGGCCAGTCGCCTTGGCTTCGGTGATGAGATTGGTATCGAGGCCGAGCACGACGTCGGCCTTGGTGCCTGCACCTTCCAGCTTGAGGCGCGAAAGCAGGGCCACGCCGTCAGCGACGCTGACGAAATTGACGGTGCAGTTGCATGTCTTCTCGAACGCCGTCTTCACCTTGGGGCCTGGCCCCCATTCCGACGTGAAGCTTTCGTAGGTATAGACAGTCAGTGTCTTGTCCGCAGCGACAGCCGGCGTCATCGACAGGCCAGCAAACGCAGCAATGGCGGACGCGACCAACGCGCTGTTTTTCGAAATTGGCATGGCACCTCTCCTCTAGGTTTTCTTGAAGGGGAAAAGGGCGGGCCTGATGTCACGCGTCTAATCCCTCCGCCGGTGTTAGCCGGATCAGGTTCCGCGGGTTGGCTTTTGGAAAGCCTCTCAGCCCCATGTCCGATGAACACAAGGCACCCCGTTAGAGCGGGGAAAGGTGTATCGTCGCGATCGGCGTCTGGCAAGAGGCGAAGCCGCCCGCCTCCTGCCGTTTATTCAGCTGCTTCTGCAGCCGTTGCAGGCTGCTTGATTTCGACTGTTCGCGGCAGCTGCACCGACTTCAACATCAGGGCCGCCACGAGACCGAGGAGGGCGATGGCGCAGGAGGTCATGAACAGTGGCGTGAACGCACTGGAATAGGCATCCGCCACGGCCTGGCGTGTCGCTTCCGGTAAAGCCGCCATCATCTTCGGCGTCAGCTGTTCGATGTCGGTCACACCGGGAATGGAGAGACCCGTCCTGCCCGAGCTGCGAACCGACGATCGCGCCGTACATGGAAATCGCAATCGATGCCCCGCCCATGCGCGACAGCGTCACCGATCCGGTCGCCGCGCCGACATCGCGGGCGGGTGCGGCATTCTGCACGCCGATGATTGGAACCTGTTGCGCCAGGCCGACACCGACACCGTGAAATGCCATTACGGCCCCGATCAGAAAGATCGGCGTTCCCGCGTGAACCTGAGAGAGCAGCGCAAACGCTGCCGCGCTGCAGGACAGGCTTGCGATTGCCAAGGGCTTGTATCGTCCCGTGGCCGAGATGATGCGCCCCGCCGACAGCGAACCGCACACGATTCCGCCGGTGAGAAGCACGAAGAGGCCGCCGGCCGCCGACGGCGAAAGGCCGGTGGTCGTCTGCAGGAAAAGCGCGAAATAGTTCACCATGCCGATACCGATTGCGCCGCTCATGATCGACATGCCGAGCAACAGGCCGAAGGTGGAGTTGCGAAACAGCGACAGGGGAATGATCGGTTCGGCCGCGCGGCGCTCGATGAGGACCCATGCGATGGCACAGATCAAGCCGAAGGCGACGATCCCCAGGTTTTGCGGGGAGATCAACGAGCCGAAGAGCTGGCTGCCATCGGCCGCAAGCACCACGCAGGTCGTCGTCAGGGCAAGCAGGAGCGCGCCCGCATAGTCGATCTTCGGGCGGCGGTTCGGCTTGCGGTAGGGCAGCATGAACGCAAGCCCTGCCAGCACGACAAGGCCGATCGGCACGTTGACCAGGAAGATCGAGCGCCAGCCGAAGAGGTCGCTCATTGTACCGCCGAGAACCGGCCCGATGGCGCCGGAAGCCATCAGCACGAGGCTCGAATAACTCTGGTAGCGCGCGCGTTCGCGCGGCTCGAACAGGTCCGCATTGACGGCGAAGATCGACACCATGATGCCACCGCCGCCAAGGCCCTGCAGCACGCGGGCGGCAATCAGTGTGTTCATCGAGACCGCCAGACCGCACACCGCCGAACCGACGGTGAAGATCGTGATCGCGGCCATCATTACATACTTGCGGCCGAAGAGATCCCCGAGCTTGCCATAGAGTGGCATGACAGCGCTCACCGCGAGAAGATAGGCCGAACCGATCCAGCTGAACCGCTCGAGATGACCGAACTCGCCGACGATTGTCGGCAGAGCGGTCGCGACGATCTGGTTGTCGAGAGTGGCCATGAACATGGCGGTCATCAGAAAAAGGAAGAGAATGAGCCGGCGGCGGTGATCCGTCACGAGGGGCGCCGGTGCAGTTTGCATATCCATGGGCTTCATTTCTGAACTATATCGATCGGCCGATTTTATGTGCCATTGGCATATATTTGTCAATGTCACATTCATGACATTTGCATATTCTCATTGCCGATGCTTTCTGCTATATTTTTTCGATGAACGAGACCGCGTCCAGATCCGCCGATACCGAGCCCGCCGAGACCAGGGAAGAGGGCGTAGCCTATATCGGCCAAAGTATGACCCGGATGCGGCTGATGACCGGCCGCAGGCTGATCGGTCGGCTTGCCATACAGAGCATCGCGCCCGGCCTCGAACTTTCGCATCTCGACGTCCTTGATGCGGTTCGGCGCGCCCAGGATGCCGGCGAAGTCACGGTCGGCACCATTGCCGAAATGATCCGCATCGATCCATCGCGCGCAAGCCGCGTCGTCTCCGACATGGTCGGCCGCAACGTTCTGCGGCGAAAAGCATCCCAGAGCGATGCCCGCCGGATCGTCGTCGTCATGACGCCGCTCGGCCAGAAACTGCTGTCGGAATTAAAGGCGCAGAAACTCGAGATTGTCTCCGAAATCGTCGAGGATTGGCCGAAAGAGGATATTGATACCTTTGCGAGGCTTTTCGACCGGTACATATCCGGCTTCGAGGCCGTTTTTCAGACACGCATAAAGGATGTGACCGACGAAGGCTGAGCTGCGCCCCTTTCCCTTCACCCCCGCTTTGCGCTATGGGCAATGCCCATGAGCCAATCGACCTTCACCATTCTGCTCGGCGGCGAGTTGCGCCTGACCGATCGGCTGCGCCACGCAGTCTCGGGAACGCGCTTCATTGCAGCCGACGGAGGCATGCGGCATGCCGCTGCCCTGGACGTGGTGCCCGAGCTTTGGGTCGGCGACTTCGATTCCACGCCTGCGGATCTCGAGAGCGCGTTTGCGCATGTGCCGAAGCAGCCCTACCCGGCCGCCAAGGCCTCGACCGATGGCGAGATCGCCGTGTCGGAAGCCATCAAGCGCGGCGCAAGCCGGCTTATCCTTGCCGGCGCACTTGCCGGCGAACGTTCCGATCATGCTCTCCAGCATCTGCTCTATGCGGTCAGCCTCGCCGAACAGGGTCTGGACGTACTGCTGACGTCCGGCAGCGAAGAGGCTGTGCCGCTCATTGCAGGAACGATCAGCCTGGATCTTCCGCAAGGAAGTCTCTTCTCGGTCCCCGGCTTCAGCGAGCTGCGCGGGCTGTTCATCGAAAATGCACGCTACCCGCTGACGGATTTCCATTTGCCCTTCGGTTCGTCGCGCACCATTTCCAATGTCGCGGAAGGCACTGTGCGCTTCTCGCTTCAAACCGGCCGCGCCATCGTGCTCGCCCGCCCCTACGACCTTTCCGGAGTCTGATTTTTGGCGCCTCCCATTCTTAAACTCGACGATATTTTCCTGAGCTTTGGCGGTGCGCCGCTTCTGGCGGGTGCTGCGCTGCAAGTGGAGCCCGGAGACAAGATCTGCCTCGTCGGCCGCAATGGCTCGGGAAAGTCGACGCTTCTGAAGATCGCAGCCGGCATGGTCGAAGCCCAGTCCGGCGAGGTCTTTCGCCACCCTTCCTCGACGGTCCGCTATCTCGAGCAAGCTCCCGACTTCGCAACCTACAAGACCGTGCAGGCCTACGCTGAGGCGGGGCTTGGGCCGGGCGACGATCCCTATCGCGTCACCTATCTGCTCTCCCATCTCGGTCTGACCGGCGAGGAAGATCCGCAAAACCTCTCCGGCGGCGAGGCCCGCCGCGCTGCACTTGCGCGCGTTCTCGCCCCCGAGCCCGATATTCTCCTGCTCGACGAGCCGACCAATCATCTTGACCTGCCGACCATCGAATGGCTGGAAGGCGAACTGCAGAAAACCCGCAGCGCGCTCGTTTTGATCTCGCATGACCGTCGCTTCCTCGAAAAGGTCTCGACCGCGACGGTCTGGCTCGATCGCGGCACCTCACGCCGTCTCGACAGGGGCTTCGCCCATTTCGAAGCCTGGCGCGACCAGGTGCTGGAGGCCGAGGAGTTGGAACAGCACAAGCTCGGCAAGGCGATCGAACGCGAGGAGCACTGGCTGCGCTACGGCGTCACGGCACGACGCAAGCGCAATATGCGCCGCCTTGGCGAGCTGCAGACCATGCGCTCGAACTATCGTGGACACAAAGGTCCGCAGGGCACGGTGCAGGCAACGGTTTCAGATGCACAGGAATCCGGCAAGCTCGTCATCGAAGCCGACAAGATCACGAAGGCATTCGGCGACCGGCCGATCGTCACGCCGTTTTCGATCCGCGTGCATCGCGGCGACTGCATCGGCCTCGTCGGGCCGAATGGCGCGGGAAAGACGACGCTTCTGAAAATGCTGACGGGGCAGCTTTCGCCCGACAGCGGAACGATCAAGCTCGGCACCAACCTGGAGATCGCGACCCTTGACCAGAAGCGCGAGGACCTCAACCCCGACGAGACGCTGGCACACTATCTGACCGACGGCCGCGGCGACAACCTGCTCGTCAATGGCGAGCAACGCCATGTTACCGGCTATATGAAGGAATTCCTGTTTCAGCCCGAACAGGCGCGCACGCCGATCAAAAATCTGTCCGGCGGCGAGCGCGCACGCCTCATGCTGGCGCGCATCATGTCCCGACCGGCAAACCTGCTGATCCTCGACGAGCCGACAAACGACCTCGACATCGAAACGCTGGACCTGCTGCAGGAGATTGTCGCCGGCTTTCCCGGCACCGTCATTCTCGTCAGCCACGACCGCGATTTCCTCGACCGGACGGTGACGTCGACAATCGCCCCCGCCGCTCCGGATGCGCCCGATGGGCGCTGGATCGAATATGCGGGCGGCTATTCCGATATGCTGCTACAGCGCAAGGGCGCTGCCGACGAGCGCAAAAGAGCGGAGAAGGCGGAAAGGTCCAAGACGCAGGACGCAGGACCCGTCGCCGAGGCGCCAAAGGCAAAAGGCAAGCTGTCGTTCAAGCAGAAGTTCGCGCTGGAGAACCTGCCGAAAGAGATGGCGAAGGCGGAAGCCGAAATCGCCAGGCGCGAAGAAAAGATGGCCGACCCTGCCCTTTTCAGCAAGGATCCCGCCATGTTCAGCCGTCTGGCCGCGGAGATGGAGAAATTCCGGAGCAGCCTGACGAAAATGGAAGAGGAATGGCTGGAACTCGAAATGCTGCGGGAAGAATTGGAGGGCTGAATCAGCCTTTCTCAGAGACACGCTCGACCCAATGCAGTGTGAACTGCTCCTCACTTTTCATTGATTCGTCAGCATTCCAACGTCGGGACTAAGCTGCACCGAACAGTCAAAGCCGCCGGCTGAGCGACTGCAAGGAGAAAGACCATGTCCCGTGATTTCAACACGTCAACGGCCGCCATTCTGGCCGTGGGCTTCTTCATGATAGCATCGCAAACCGGATTCGCCGCGGACGCCCAACGGGTGCGGGTGCGCGGCGCGATCGAAAGCCTCAGCGGCAATACGCTTGTCGTCAAGACCAGGGAAGGCACCGAGCAGATGGTGTCGTTGAAACCTGACTGGAAAGTAGGGGGCATCAAGAAGGCATCGGTTGAAGATATCAAGCCGGGAGATTTCGTCGGGGTTGCGTCTGTGCCGAAGGCCGACGGCGGCGACGGAGCCCTCGAAGTTCTGATCTTTCCTGCGGCGATGAAAGGAACCGGCGAAGGCAGCCGTCCCTGGGATTTGAAGCCGAACAGCACCATGACCAATGCGACCGTTGCGAAGGCCGTCAAGGCGGTCGACGGGCACTCCATTACGCTGACCTACCAAGGAACGGAAAAAACCATATCGATCGCCGACGATACCCCGATCGTCACCTTCACGCCCGCCGGCAAGGCCGATCTGACGCCGGGTGCGAGGGTGATAGTGATGGGCGAAAAAGCGACCGACGGCACGATCTCGGCTGCGCAGGTGACCGTCGGCACGAACGGCGTTGTCCCGCCGATGTGAACGGTCAGAGCGCCGGCGCCCGTACGTTCGGTACCTTTGCCACGACCTTTGCTTCCGGCTTTGCAGCCAGCGCCTCGAGATGCAGCACCCGCGGCTGAAACGCGTCCACGTAAGCTTCGGAGCGGCCGATATAGATCATCGTGCTCTCGGGCATCGAGGTAAGCACTTTCATCATCGTGGCTTGCCATTCCGGTTCCATGCCTTCCAACACCTCGTCGAAGACCATCCAGCGCGGCCGAACAAGAAGCAGCCGGGCAAAGCCGATAGCGCGCTGCTCATCAGAATCCAGCAGCTTGTCCCAACGCGCCCGTGTGTCGAGCCGGGCAATCAGGTTGTGCAGCCCGGCCTTCTCAAGGGCTGCCTCGACATCCTCGTTGCTGTAGGTCTCTGCAGGCTCGGGGAATGCCAGGGCTTCGCGAAGCGTCCCGCCGGGGATATAGGCGGACTGCGGAACGAAAAGCATGTCGTCGGCGGGCGGCAGGCCGATCTTGCCGCCACCGCACGGCCAAAGTTCGGAGAGCGCGAGAAAGAGGAGCTTGCGATTGACGTTGTGGTCGCCATTGATCATGACCTTCTCACCGGCCTTGATCGTCACGCTGGTCTCACGCACCCGGAAGCCACCGCACTGGTCGATCTGTTCATCAATCTTGGCCGCGATCCTGACGTTATCGAGCGTGAGCGTGCCGGGAGCGCTCCTCTCATAGGCAATCATCTCCTTGAGATCGACGTCATCGCCCATGGTTGTCAGCGCCTGACGAAAATCGGTCACTCGCATCAGCGTAGCCCGCCATTCGGCGATCGGGCCGAAGTTCGAGACATACCAGCGCAAAGCCGTATTCACCTGATTGAACGCACCAACGGACATCATCAGCTGGCCGAAGGTCAGACCGCCGGAAAAATATGCGGGCGCGGCGACGATGATCGGGATGACGACGACGAGCCAGCCATAGCCGGCCGAAACCCAGGTGAGATTGACGTTCGCCATCGCCACCCGTTTGATAACGGTGAGAACTGCGCTGATATCCGAGTTGATCCGACCCCGCTCGTTTTCCTCGCCGCGCGCGGCGGTGATGGCGGGTATATTTTCATTGGCGTGCATGAGCGCAAAGCGCAGCTCCGCCTCTTTGGAGAAGCGATCGGCATTCAACTTCACGAGTTTGCGACCGACGAGCTGGCTGAGCACGGAGGCGGACGCGGCATAAAAGATCGCCGCCCAGACCATATAGCCAGGAATGGAAAAACTATGCGTGCCGAAGTGAAAGACGAAGCCGCTGGAGAGCTCCCACAGCACGCCGATGAAGCTGACCAACAGGATGGTCGATTGCACAAGGCCGATGACCAGGCCTGTCGTGCTTTCCGCAAGATTGCGCGCGTCCTCATGCAGGCGCTGGTCCGGGTTGACGCCGATCAGGCCGCTTGACGCCAGGCGAAGTGCGCGCTTGCGCTGCAGCCACTGATCGACCAAGTCGCGCGTCAGACCCTCACGCATATAAAGCGCCGTCATCTGGTTGAGCCAGGCCTGTATGACGTTCAGCAGCAACAGCATGCCGGCAATCGCTGCAAAGATTTTGAGCTGGTGAAAGAAACCCGGCAGGTCACGTCGCGAAATGCTGTCGTAGAAAGGCGCATTCCACTGATTGAGAATGACCGTGGCATATGCGGTGGCCAGGATGATGGCGATCAGCGCAGTCGACAGGACAAGGACCCGTCCCCGCACCCTGGAATTCCAAAACGCCGAGAACATGACCTTAAGCCGGTAGATCAGGCTGAGGTCGTAGCCTACCCTGTCCTGTCCTTGAATGCTCGGCCTGCCTTTGACGTCATCTGCCATTATGCTTCCCTAGTGGTCTATCCCACCTGAATAACATGGTGAGTCAGCCTGTCCAGCAACAGATTCTAGCACGCATTAATGCGTGAGTTACCGTTAGCCCGGAGGACTGTCTTTTTCAGTGATTGATTCGCGAGCCGACTGGCGCTATTTAAGGCACTCCGTGGTGATTTGGCCGGCCGGCTTGCAGCCACGTTAAAGAAGTTGCTAAAGGGCCGCGTGCGGACCGATAGCGATATTTTCGTTTTTTCATCGAGTGACCGCAATGCCCATCAAGATTCCCGATACTCTGCCCGCCTTTGAAACCCTGGTTCAGGAAGGTGTGCGCGTGATGACCGAGACGGAAGCGATCCGTCAGGACATCCGTCCCCTGCAGATCGGGCTTCTCAATCTCATGCCCAACAAGATCAAGACCGAGCTGCAGATGGCACGCCTTGTCGGCGCCTCGCCGCTGCAGGTCGAGCTGTCGCTCGTGCGGGTCGGAAACCACAAGGCCAAGAACACTGCGGAGGAACATCTTCTTTCCTTCTACCAAACATGGGAGGAAGTGAAGCATCGGAAGTTCGACGGCTTCATTATCACAGGCGCGCCGATTGAAACGCTGCCCTATGAAGACGTTACTTATTGGGGCGAAATGCAGCAGATTTTCGACTGGACGCGAACCAACGTCCATTCGACGATGAACGTATGCTGGGGCGCAATGGCCGCCATCTATCACTTCCATGGCGTCCCAAAGCACGAACTCAAGGAGAAGGCGTTCGGCGTCTACCGTCACAAGAACCTTTCGCCGTCATCGGTTTATCTCAACGGTTTTTCTGACAATTTCGAAGTCCCGGTATCGCGCTGGACCGAAGTGCGTCGCCCGGACATCGAGAAATCGCCAGACCTCGAGATCCTCATGGAATCGAGCGAGATGGGCGTTTGCCTCGTGCACGAGGAAAGGGGCAAGCGGCTCTACATATTCAACCACGTCGAATATGACTCTACCTCGCTTGCCGACGAGTATTTCCGCGATGTGAACGCCGGTGTGCCGATCAAGATGCCGCAGAACTATTTTCCCCACAACGATCCATCGCTCGCTCCGCAGAACCGCTGGCGAAGCCATGCACATCTGCTGTTCGGCAACTGGATCAACGAGATCTACCAGACGACATCCTACGACCTTGCCGACATCGGCGAGGACGGCTGAGCATCTCGCTGACGGCGCTTGTTTTTTGTCTCGTGGCGGTTGCGGTTTGAGGCAAATGGAGGCAGGTTCCGGGCCTCATAAAAGATACATTAGGACGGTCGTGATGGCGGACACATTGAAGCGGGAAGTTTTCGGGCAAACCACGACGGGCGAAGCCGTCTATCGCGTCGAGATCAAGGGCGGCGGCCTGACGGCCAAGGTGATGACGTGGGGCGCCGTGATCCAGGATCTGCGTCTCGAAGGGCATGACGCGCCGCTTACCCTCGGGTTTGACAGCTTCGACAGCTACCCCGTTCACTCCTCCTATTTCGGCGCGACTCCGGGTCGCTGTGCCAATCGTATCGGCAGCGGCAAGTTCACGCTGGACGGCAAGGATCATCAGCTGGACCTGAACGAGAATGGCATTACGCATCTTCATGGCGGTACCGACAATATCGCCAAGCGCAACTGGACGATCGTCGAGCACGACGTCGATCGCGTCGTTTTGAAGATTGTCGACGCTGACGGCCGCGGCGGATATCCCGGCAACAGCACGATCCTGGCTACCTACCGGGTGCACGGCGAGGGTGAGTTATCGGTCACCTACGAGACGACGACTGACCAGCCGACGCTCGCGAACGTCTGCCAGCATGCCTATTTCAATCTCGACGGCCGCGAAGACACTCTCGGTCACGACATCATGATCGCCGCAGACGGCTATCTGGTGACCGATGAAAGACAGATTCCGACCGGAGAAGTGCGTCCGGTGGAAGGCACGGTCTTCGACTTCCGTGAGATGTCCTCGATGAAACGCTTCGATGGCGACCAGCAGGCGCTTTACGATCACAATTTCTGCCTCTCGAACGAACGCACCGCCAAGCGTTCCGTGGCGCTTGCCCGCAGCCTGCACTCCGGCGTTTCGATGGAAGTGCGAACGACGGAGCCGGGTGTGCAGTTCTACGCTGCCTTCAAACTCAGCGTACCGGTGCCGGGGATCGGCGGCCGCACGTACGGTCCCTTCGCCGGCTTCTGCCTCGAAACGCAGATCTGGCCAGACGCGATCAACCACGAAGGCTTCCCGAGCGCGGTTGTTCGCCCAGGAGAAGTGCTGCGACAGGAAACCGATTACATTTTCTCGAAGAACTGACCGCAGCCTCCGGCGACGTATGCGGTCGCCGCGCTCGACGACATCCATAACCGCTCATCGGACCCTCGCAGGCAGCTGCGGGGGTTTTTGTCTTAATCTATTTTTGGCTTGCAATTGGTTCCAAATAGGTTCTATTTACACGCCATGGATAGAACCAGTCTGATAGCAGAGATCGATAGCCGCGGCCTGCGCGATGGAACCCGCACCGGGCCGCTCTACAGGCGTCTTGCGCAGGCTCTCACCGGATTGGTGCAGGAGGGGCTCCTGAAACCGGGCGCGGCTCTGCCCAGCGAACGCGATCTGGCCGAAGCCTTGCAGGTCGGGCGCGTTACCGTGCGTACCGCTTATCGCGACCTCCTGAACACCGGCACCCTCGAATCGCGCCACGGCAGCGGCACTTTCGTGTCCAGCAAGGTGGAGCGCATGGAGCAGTCGCTGTGGCGACTTTCCTCCTTCTCCGCCGACATGCGTTCTCGCGGCCGCGTACCCGCTGCAAAAATCATGGCCCGCACCATCAACACGCCCTCGCCCGAAGAGGCTTTCCTGCTCGGTCTCGGCATCGACGAGCGGGTCCTTCGCCTTGACCGCCTGCGCCTCGCCGACGGCCTGCCGCTTGCAATCGACCGCTCGGTGGTCCCAATCAAATTCCTCGGTGAAAACGGTGGCGGTGAGGACTCGCTCTATGAAGCGCTCGCTGCAAGCGGTCACCGGCCCGTGCGCGCCCTGCAGAGGCTGACGGCCGTTACCCTCGATCCGTCATCGGCCGCCGCCCTCGATGTCAAACCGGGAGCGCCTGCGCTTCTGATCGAGCGCATTTCGCGGCTGGATGACCAGCGCGTCGTTGAATACACCCGCTCGCACTATCGCGGCGATGCATATGATTTCGTAGCAGAATTGAGAATTGGAGACGACCTATGAGTGAAACACAGTCGCTGATGTTGCAAGAGGCCGGCCAGTCGCCGGATGTCGTGGCAACGCTCCTGCAGAAAGAAAAGCCGGTTTTCGATGAGATCGCCAAGCTCTTTTCCTCAAACGCCCCGAGCGTGGTCACGACAGCTGCGCGCGGCTCTTCCGATCATGCTGCAACCTTCTTCAAATATCTGTTCGAGATCACCTGCGGTGTGCCGGTTGCCTCGGTCGGCCCCTCGATCGCCTCCGTCTATGGTGCGCCACTGCATCTGAAGAACGGCGTCCACTTCACCGTGTCCCAGTCAGGCGCGAGTCCCGACATCGTCGCGCTGCAGGAAGCGGCAAAACGCGGTGGCGCAACGACCATCGCCGTCGTCAACGTTACAGACAGTCCGCTGGCCAAGCAGGCAGACATCGTGCTCGGCCTCAATGCGGGTGCCGAAAAGAGCGTCGCCGCGACAAAGTCCTTCATCGCCTCCGTTGCGGCCCTCTCCGGCGTGACGGCGGCAATCGGCGGCAAGCGTGATCTGCATTCGGCGCTGGACAAGCTTCCCGAGGCGCTGCTGGCAACGGCAGGAATAGACACGGCAGCAGCCGAGGATGTCCTCTTCAACGCCACGTCGCTCTACACAGGCGGTCGCGGTCCCGCTTTCGCAATTGCTCTCGAGGCTGCGCTCAAGGCCAAGGAAACCGCTGGCCTGCACGCGGAAGCCTTCTCGCTGGCAGAATTGATGCATGGCCCGATGCGGCTCGTGCAGCCCGGTTTCCCGATCGTTGCCTTTACACCGGACGACGCGGCCTATGGCAATAACGCACAGGCACTCGAACGCCTGCAGAAGCTCGGCGCGACCACCGTTCCCTTCTCGTCGCAGCCGCTGGCCGGGATCAATCTGCGTGTGCCGACCACCGGCAACGGCCTTCTGGATCCGCTCGTTTCGCTGCTTGTGTACTACCGCCTGATCGAATCGGTGACGCGTCGCAAGGGTTTCGATCCCGACAAGCCGGCAAACCTCCTCAAGGTCACGGAGACGGTCTGATGCTCCGCAAGATCATCGCCGGTGCACGCATCTTTGATGGCGAGCGCTTCCACGACGACAGGGCGCTCGTCATCTCCGATGGGCGCATCGACACAATTGCCGCCGCCAATGACCTTCCGGATGGTGAGATAATCCGGCTGGACGGCGGCGTGCTTTCGGCCGGCTTCATCGACGCCCAGGTAAACGGCGGCGGCGGTCGGATGCTCAACGATGAGCCGTCCGCAAGCTCGATGTACATGATCGCGGATGGTCACCGGCCATACGGCACCACCGCGCTGTTGCCGACGCTGATCACAGACACGGCAGATTCAACCCTGATGGCCCTCGAAGCCGCCAAGGAGGCTGTGGAAGCAAACCGCGGTGTGGCCGGTCTGCATCTCGAGGGTCCTCATCTTGCTCCGGCACGCAAAGGCGCGCATCTCGCCGAGCTGATGCGCCCGGTCGAGGATAAGGACGTCCGAACCCTTATCGCGGCCAAACAAGCGATCGGCACGCTCATGGTAACGATGGCCGCAGAACAGGTCACATCGAAGCAGGTACACGAGCTGAGTGAAGCAGGCATCGTCGTCAGCATCGGCCATTCCGATTGCTCCAGCGAAGCAGCAGAGAACCGCTTCGACGCAGGCGCGCGCGGTGTGACCCATCTGTTCAACGCCATGAGCCAAATGGGACATCGCGCTCCAGGATTGGTCGGCGCCGCAATCGATCACCCTGCGGTCTGGTGCGGCATCATTGCCGACGGTCATCATGTGAATCCGAAAGCCCTCCGAACTGCACTGCGTGCAAAACGCGGCGAAGGAAAGCTCTTTTTCGTCACCGATGCCATGTCGCTCGTCGGCTCGGAGCGCGACGAGTTTGTGTTGAACGGCCGTACCGTTCGGCGCGAGAAGGGTGGTTTCTGCTCAAAGCTGGTGCTTTCGGACGGTACGCTCGCCGGCTCGGATGTCGATATGGCGTCGACCATCCGCTATGGGGTCACCTATCTGGACCTGACGCTTGCCGAGGCCCTGCGCATGGCCACGCTCTACCCCGCGCGTTTCCTTCGTCTGGAAGACCGTGGCCGCCTGACGCCTGGTGCGCGCGCCGATCTCGTCCATATAACGGACGACATCCAAGTCACGCGAACCTGGATCAGCGGCAAGGCAGCTTAGTCGCATTGTCAATGCTGCGCTGACAGTCGGTCGCCAAAGGACAATCTATCGAACCATGGGTCTCAGGCGCATATTTCTCTCGTGAACAGCGTCGGCGCAATCAGTCGCCGGCGTGCTCGAAAGGAATAGGCTCATGACTCACATCCTCTTGAACTCGGCGCTGGCCATCCTCGTCTCGACCGCTTTTATTCTGACGGCGGCTGCCGCATGGCGCAGCGAAGCCCGGGCGATGCAGAAGATTCCGGTAAAGGCCAGGGACCGTCAACGACCAAACGGTTGAGCGACCGAACAATTCCTCAAATCGGCCCCAATATCGACACTACCCTGCAGCACGAATGCTCTCACCGGAATCGGGAGTTATCAGCATGACCAGAATCATCGGCGCGGCGGCATTCCTGACGATCGCGCTCGCAGCCTATGCCGCCTCGCTCAATCCATATGAAGCCCGCAACACAGCATACGGCTATTCGCAGCAAAGCGACAACCGCGACAGTGATCACACGGCCTCGATCCGCTAAACGAAAAGCTGTCCGCCGTTGGCGCTCAACGTTGACCCGGTGATGAAGCCGGCATCGTCCGAGACGAGAAAAACGACGCAGCGTGCGACTTCCTCAGGCTCTCCGAGCCGCCCCACCGGAATCTGCGGAATAATCCGCTCGTTCAGTACCTTCTCCGGAACAGCAAGCACCATCTCCGTACCGATGTAGCCAGGGCAGATCGCGTTGACGGTAATGTTCTTGGCCGCCCCTTCCTGGGCCAGCGCCTTGGTAAATCCAAGGTCGCCCGCCTTTGCAGCGGAATAATTCGCCTGCCCCATTTGGCCCTTCTGACCGTTGATCGAAGAGATGTTGACGATACGCCCGAAGCTGCGTTCACGCATGCCGCCCCATACTTGGTGCGTCATGTTGAAGAGGCCCGTCAGATTGGTGTTGACGACCTCGTGCCACTGCTGCGGCGTCATCTTGTGGAACATCGCGTCCCGGGTGATGCCAGCATTGTTGACGAGCACTTCCACGGGACCGAGTTCCGCCTCCACCTTGGCAATGCCTTCGCCGCAACCCATGTAGTCGGACACGTCCCACTTGAACACCGGAATGCCTGTCACGTCGTGGAAGGCCTTCGCCTTCTCATCGTTGCCGGCATAATTGGCGGCAACCCTATAGCCGGCATTCTTCAGCGCCATCGAAATTGCGGCGCCGATCCCTCGCGTACCGCCGGTGACAACAGCTATTCTGCTCATGTTCCGCTCCCCCTGTTTAAGGCTCCACTATGCTGTGGAGCTCGATCAAGACATGAAATGCAGGCTATTCAAAGCGTTTCAAAGCACATCGCGACGCCCATGCCGCCGCCGATGCAGAGCGTTGCCAGTCCCTTCTTGGCGCCGCGGCGCTTCATCTCGAACAGCAGCGTATTGAGAACCCGGGCACCGGATGCGCCGATCGGATGCCCGATCGCAATGGCACCGCCATTGACGTTGACGATCGCGGTATCCCATCCGAGATCCTTGTTGACGGCGCAGGCCTGGGCTGCAAACGCCTCGTTCGCCTCGATCAGATCGAGATCGCCGACCGACCAGCCAGCCTTCTCCAGCGCCTTGCGCGAGGCCGGGATGGGCCCGGTTCCCATGACCTGCGGATCGACGCCGGCGGTGGCCCACGAGACGATGCGGGCAAGCGGTTGAATGCCGCGCCTGGACGCTTCCGCCTCCGTCATCAGAACGGCCGCAGCAGCACCGTCGTTCAGGCCCGACGCATTGGCTGCCGTAACGGTACCGTCCTTGTCGAACGCCGGTCGGAGCTTCCCCATCGCCTCCATCGTCGCGCCATGACGGATGTATTCGTCGGCGTCCACCGTCACATCGCCCTTCCGGGTCTGGATGAGGTACGGAATGATCTCGTCCTTGAACCGCCCGGCCTTCTGCGCGGCTTCGGCCTTGTTCTGCGAGGACACGGCAAACTGGTCCTGATCGTCTCGCGAGAGCTGCCACTGACGGGCGATGTTCTCGGCGGTCACGCCCATGTGATAGCCATAAAAGGCGTCGGTAAGACCGTCCTTGATCATGGTATCGATCATCTTCATGTCGCCCATCTTGACGCCGCCGCGCAGATGCGCCGCATGCGGCGCCATCGACATGGATTCCTGGCCGCCTGCCACGATGATCTTTGCGTCCCCAAGGGCGATCTGCTGCATGCCGAGCGCCACCGCGCGAAGACCGGAACCGCAGAGCTGGTTGACGCCCCAGGCCGTCGCCTCCTTCGGAACGCCGGCCTTTATTGCGGCCTGACGCGCGGGATTCTGTCCTTCGCCCGCTGGCAGAACCTGGCCGAGAATAACCTCATCCACCTCCCCGGCGTCGACGCCCGCTCTTTCGAGTACTCCCTTGACGACAGCCGCTCCCAACTCATGGGCCGGAACAGTTGCAAAAGCACCGTTGAACGAACCAACGGCGGTACGGCCGGCACTGGCAATGACGATGGACGGACTGGTCATGACGGTCTCCTCGTTAACTCCACCACATATAGGTTGAAACTGACAAAGCTTCATCTCCAAGTCAAACGGCAAGAGTCTATCTGCATATTTTCGCAGCAACTTACATTCGGGCAAAATATGCCTGCCGCAAAAGGGGTTGCCGCATCGCACAAAGAGATTGTCACCGGGCTTCTTTTGCGTCTACATTCTCAAGTGGAGGAAATTTCATGACAATCAGACGGGTTTTGGGAGACTGATATGGCGAAGAACGAGGGTCAGATCGTAATCAAGAAATACGCCAATCGCCGCCTCTACAACACAGGCACCAGCACGTATGTGACGTTGGAAGACCTGGCGGAGATGGTCAAGAAGGGGGAGGATTTTACGGTCCAGGACGCCAAGAGCGGCGATGACATCACTCACTCTGTACTAACACAGATTATTTTCGAGCAGGAATCGAAGACGGGCAACACGCTCCTGCCGATTTCATTCCTTCGCCAGCTGATTACCTACTACGGCGACCAGATGCAGATGGTCGTTCCGAGCTTCCTTGAGCATTCGATGCGCGCCTTCACGGAGCAGCAATCGCAGATGCGGGAGCAGGTAACGCGCGCCTTCGGCGAAACGCCGCTGACGAAGAACCTGCAGTTGCCGTTGCAGATGGTGGAAGAGCAGGTGCGTCGCAACACCGAAATGTTCCAGCAGGCCATGCAAATGTTTTCGCCGTTCATGACGCCGCCCGCTAAGGAAAGCCGCAAAGCGGAAGCGAAGGACATCGACGAGCTGAAGGAACAGCTCCGCGCACTTCAGAGCAAGCTCGACAGCCTCTGACCGCTGGTGCTTCGTACGCGTCTCTTCAAGTTCACTGGCTTGAAGAGACGGCCCTCACAGCCCGATCGAAACATCCCGCCCCGCGCTGCTGATCGACACGGCAAAGCCGCCGACGACGTCGATCAACGCGATTGTCAGCAGAATGAAGAAGACCTGCGTCGCAGCATCCTGGACGAGAAGAAACTCGACCAGAAATGCGATGAAGACCAACATCGACAGCATGTGGTTGGCAAGGCTGCCGCGAGAGTTGAGGGTCGCCCTCAGGATCTCGAAGAATAGCACGACCAGCGCAACGACGATAAAAAGATCGCCGAGCGACATGCTCCAAATCGCACCCGAGATCATCGAGAGAACAAACAGATCGTTGTGCAGTGACGGCAAACCACCGCCACCCATCAAGCCTAACATTGCCAGATTGTAGAGAATAAAAGGAACGATCATCAGCGGAACAGCATTGAGCATATGGCAGATTCTCCCTCGACAGAAGAATAGTGCCGCAAACCGCCATGTCACTTCAAGACATCAATGAGTATGTTTTACTTAAAAAGCAAAAGGCCGGCGCATGGCCGACCCCGCATATCCTGCTGAAACAGAACGCATAGAAGTATTATGCGCTTTCCTTCGGCGTCAGAACCTGACGGCCACGGTACATACCGGTCTTCAGATCGATATGGTGCGGACGACGCAGTTCGCCGGAGTTCTTGTCTTCAACGTAGGTCGGAGCCTTCAGTGCGTCTGCAGAGCGGCGCATACCGCGCTTGGACGGGCTCGTTTTTCTCTTCGGTACAGCCATTTCTCTTACTCCACTTCACAGGCGAACACATCCAACGGCCAGACTGGCGGCCGAAACGACGTATCGCGATTTCGGAAATTTTGCGCGCTTATACATGCCTTGGAGGGGCTTGACCAGTCCCCAGCTTTATTTTTTGAGAATCTGACGATTCCGCGATCACACCTCGTCTTCCTCGACGACCCAGGGTTCGGCGCGCGCCGCCGCTTCCCAGGCCTTCCAGGCAGGATGCGCCTTTACCGCAGTCATATAGCTCAATGTGTCCCCCGCTGTCACCAGATCATAGACGTCGAGCCGGCTGACGACAGGCGCAAACATTGCGTCGGCCCCGGAGAAGGCACCGAAGAGGAATGGCCCTCCCGAATGTGCCCGCAGATCCCGCCATATCGTTTCGATGCGAGCAACATCGGCCATCACACCGTCCGCCAGCGTGATCTTTCCCTTCGCCCGCCGGACGTTCATCGGGCAGGCGCTGCGCAGAGCCCTGAAGCTGGACAGCATCTCCATCGAAACCGCCCGCGCCACGGCACGTTTCTCGCGCTCCTTGGGCCAAATCCCCGCTTCCGGGAAGAGCTCGGCAACATACTCGATGATCGCCAACGACTGCCAGACGCGAAGATCGCCGTGCTGAAGCACCGGAACCTGCCCGGTCGGCGAAAACGCCTTGAGCCGCGGGTTGCCGGCAGCAAAGTCAAAGGGCACGACGACTTCCTCGAACGGAATACCTGCCGCCATCATGGCGATCCATGGCCGGAAGGACCAGGAGGAATAGTTCTTGTTGCCGATATAGAGCGTCAGGCGATCCAACGGGCTCTCTCCTATTACATGGCTCCATCGATACGAAGCCGCTCTTCGAAATGGTTCATATACTGTGAGTGCAGGTGCGGTCCTGCGCAACCTGTCCAGCGCGGGCATCGAGCGTCGCCTGCTTCATATCAATCGTAAATGCACCTGATGTATTCGCCGGAGCCGCGGGCCCGTCGTTCGATGACGGCGGCCAGCCTACGCAGCCCCCTGCCCGGCTTGCCGGCGTTGCGATCGATGGGATTGGGCAGCGACACCGCCAGGAGAGCCGCCTGACGGCTGGTAAGCTTCGACGCCGGCACCTTGAAGTGATAGCGCGCTGCGGCCTCGATTCCGTAGATCCCGGGGCCCCACTCAGCAATATTGAGATAGATCTCCATCAGGCGACGCTTCGACCAGACGAAGTCAGCCGTGACGGCCAGCGGCAGCTCCATGGCCTTGCGCACGAAGGAGCGGCTGTTCCACAAAAACAGGTTCTTCGCAGTCTGCATGGGAATCGTACTGCCGCCGCGCGTCGACTTGCCTCCGAGCGTGTCGGTGACCAGCATCCGCATCTCGCCCCAATCGACGCCGCCGTGAAAGCAATACTGCCCATCCTCGGACATCATCACCGACTGCACCAGGACCGGCGAAATCTTGTCGATCGACACCCACTGGCGATCATAGCCACGCAGCAGCACCAGATCACGCAGCATCAGTGTGGAGACCGGGTGAATGAAGGGCAACAGGTAGAGGAAGATCAAGACGTAGGGAAGAACGAGAAGAGCGGCGATCGCAAGAACAATGCGCGTCATAATCGAGCGACCCTTCAGCCAAAGCAGCACCTGCCTATAAGGCGGCACGGCCATGCTGTCCTCTCTATCCGGCGCTATGTCCAATTCCCCGACCCAGTCACGTTCCCTCATTCTCCATACCGTTTGCAAACTGCCATTGCCAGAGACAAAGGAAATCTTGCCCGCTCCATCGACAATTCCGTTGCAAGCCGAAGGCCGCCCATGCCAAACAACGCGCCATGAACGCAAATTTCAAAGCATTCGAAACGAGATTGGCTGCCAACGCGCGCGACATCGAGACCCTGTTGGATGCGCTGCTGTCGTCAGACGTTCTCGATGACGAAATCGCCCGTCCTGAGCGCCTGCGTTCCGCCATGCACTATGCGGTCCTGAACGGCGGCAAGCGCCTGCGGCCGTTTCTGGTCGTCGAGGCGGCAGCATTGCTCGGCGGCAACCGTCAATGTGCGCTGAGAGTAGGCGCTGCTCTCGAATGCGTGCACTGCTATTCGCTGGTCCACGACGACTTGCCGTCCATGGACGACGACGATCTGCGCCGCGGCAAGCCGACGGCGCATATCGCCTTCGATGAAGCCACGGCCATCCTGGCAGGCGATAGCCTCCTCACCTACGCCTTCGACATCATTGCCTCGGCGCAGACAGCTTTGCCTGACGCAAGCAAGCTTGCGCTCATCCTGGCGCTGGCGCGCGCGGCCGGCATTGGCGGCATGGCGGGTGGTCAGGCCCTCGATCTGGCGGCAGAGAAGCAATCCCCGGACGAGCACGGCATCGTCACGCTGCAGGCGATGAAGACAGGTGCACTTATCCGCTTCGCTTGCGAGGCGGGCGCGATTGTCGCCGGCTCGACGGCAGAGGACCGCGCGAGACTGCGCAGCTTTGGAGAAAGGATTGGCCTCGCCTTCCAGCTGGCCGACGACATTCTGGATCTGACCGCCGATACATCCACGATGGGCAAGGCAACCGGCAAGGACGCCGGCCGCGGCAAGGGAACACTGGTCAGCCTGCATGGCCTGGCATGGGCGGAGGCTATGCTTGAGGAACACGTAGGCGAGGCCGAAGCGATGCTGTCGCCTTATGCCGAGCGGGGCGCAATTCTGGCCGAAACGGCCCGCTTCATAGCCAAACGAAAGAACTGAAAAGCGTCACGGAGACAATATTCCAGGCTAGGCGAGGGGCGATGTCTATTGTCGGCGGCCGGGAAACGGGCCTAGAAACGGACAAGAACGCGGGCATTCAACCAACCTGCCCTCCGCCCACCACGAGACCCGAGATGCACGAGACCCTGAGCTACCTGCCGCAGATCCTGCCCGCCTACGTCGCCTACCTGATTGCGGTCATCAGCCCCGGACCGGCAATCATGGCGATTGTATCCACCTCTATGACACATGGCCGGAAGGCCGGCATGACGATCTCGCTGGGCATATTCGCAGGCTCTTTCACCTGGGCATGCGCCGCCGCTTTCGGCCTGGCCACCATCCTTCAGACCTACGCGATCGCGCTGGAGATCCTGAAGATCTTCGGTGGCCTCTATCTGCTCTACCTCGCCTACAAGGCATTCAGGGCCGTCCGTTCAAACGACGATCTGCCGCGAACGGTCATGCAGAAGCGCTTATCGACGCGGGCATTGCTGATGCGGGGCTACGGCATTCACGTCACCAATCCGAAAGCCATCTTCGCGTGGCTCGCGATCATTGCGCTCGGCATGCCGCAGGGTGCACCGGCTTCCGTCGCGGGCCTGATTATCGGCGTGTGCATGGCGACGGGCTTTACCGTCTTCATGGGCTATGCGCTGCTCTTTTCGACACCGCATGCCTTGAAGATCTACCGCGGCCTGCGGCGTTGGATAGAGGGCACAATGGCCGCTTTCTACTGCTTCGCGGGACTGAAGCTGCTGACCAGCCGCATCTGAACGGCAGGCTGCGACTACTCCGCGGCCGTTTTCTGCCCGAAACGCTTTTCGATGTAATCGGCCACCAGCGCCTCGAAATCCGAGGCAATGTTTGGGCCGCGCAATGTCAAGGCCTTGCTGCCGTCAATGAACACCGGGGCGGCCGGCGTTTCGCCGGTGCCCGGCAGCGAGATACCGATGTCGGCATGCTTGCTCTCGCCCGGTCCGTTGACGATGCAGCCCATGACCGCAACATTCAGCGCCTCGACGCCCGGATATTTCTCACGCCAGACCGGCATGTTCTTGCGCAGATCGTTCTGAATGTTCTGCGCCAGCTCCTGGAAGACCGTCGAGGTGGTGCGGCCGCAGCCGGGACAAGCGGCGACCACGGGCACGAACTGACGAAAGCCCATGACCTGCAGCAATTCCTGCGCGACCTGCACTTCGCGTGTCCGGTCGCCATTCGGCTCAGGCGTCAGCGAAACGCGGATTGTGTCTCCGATACCGTGCTGCAACACGTACCCCATGGCGGCGGACGAAGCGACAATGCCCTTCGTTCCCATCCCGGCCTCGGTCAGGCCGAGATGTAGCGCATGGTCCGAGCGCTCGGACAGCATCGAATAGACGGCAATCAGGTCCTGCACCTGGCTGACCTTGGCAGAGAGAATGATGCGGTTGCGCGGCAAGCCGATCTCTTCGGCCAGATTTGCCGAAATCAGCGCCGACTGCACGATTGCCTCACGCGTCACCTGGCGCGCCGACAGCGGGGAGCCCGCGTCCGCGTTCTTGTCCATCAGGGCTGTCAGAAGATCTTGATCGAGCGACCCCCAGTTGACACCGATGCGGACCGGCTTGTCGTAGCGGATCGCCATCTCGATGATTTCGGCGAACTGCTTGTCCTTCTTGTCCTTGAACCCGACGTTGCCGGGATTGATCCGGTACTTCGCCAACGCTTCGGCGCAAGCCGGATGATCGGCAAGCAGCTTGTGACCGATATAGTGGAAATCGCCGACCAGCGGCACGTCCATGCCCAAGCGCAACAGCCGCTCGCGTATCTTCGGCACGGCCGCGGCGCTTTCGTCGCGATCGACAGTGATACGAACCAGCTCCGACCCCGCCTTGAACAGCGCGGCAACCTGGGCGACGGTCGAATCGATGTCGGCGGTATCGGTATTGGTCATCGATTGCACGACGACAGGCGCACCGCCGCCCACGATAACACCGCCGACATCGACGGCGACCGATGCCCGGCGCACTTTCGGATCAAAATCTGCAGCAGAAGACATATAGAGTTCTTAAACCCCTAAAATTCGTCTCTTTCAGGTGGCTCATGCCCGCTTTGTTGTCAACCGCCCGGCGCATCACTTTTGCTTCGGGGCGGTCTCAGTGACCGCCGCCGGAAATGCCGTCGGCGTAGCGTGCCAGGTTCGAAAACAAGAGGACGACGACGAGCAGGACGGGAAGTGCCATGAAGATGACACTGAAGCCCACATGCTCCGCGGCGAAACCGATGGCGGAAGGCGCAACCAGCATGCCGGAGTACCCCATCGTCGTTACCACCGACAGACCGATGCCGTTCCTCAGGCCGGGAATATTGCCGGCAGCCGAGAAGGCAATCGGAACCATGTTCGAAATCCCGACGCCGCATAGCGCAAAGCCGATGATCGCGATTTCCGCACTCGGCGCAAGCGCCGCGAACAGCATCCCGGCAATAGCGAAGAGGGTGCAGATTCTCAGCGTTTTGACACCGCCGAACCGGTCGCGGACAAGATCGCCGGCAAATCGCATGATAGCCATGGTCAGCGAGAAGGCAGCAAAACCGAAGCCGGAAAGAGCGACCGACGCGCCGAGTTCCTGGCGCAGATAGAGCGCACCCCAATCCAGCACCGCGCCTTCTGGGACCATGGAAAACAGCGCCATGAGACCGAGGAGCCAGGGCAAAGGCACCATCGGCAACCGTGTCTTTTCCTTTTTCTCATCCGGATGTGGCGGATCGGCATGGATCATGGTCCAGGCGATGCCAAGGACGATCGTGGCAAGGAGCGTTGCAAGTCCCGCATGCCAGAGTACGCCGAGCTTGGCGATCAGGAGACCGCCCAGGGCCGCGCCGATCAGGCCGCCAAGGCTCCAGAAGGCATGGCAGGACGACATGATCGCCCGCCGCATGGATTTCTCCACCGCCACCGCGTTCGCGTTCATGGCAACGTCCATCGCGCCCATGAACCCGCCGAACAGGAAGATCGAGATTGCTCCCGTGACGACATTTGGCGAAACCGTCAGTGCGAGGAGAAACGGCAAGAGACAGACGGCAGTGACTTGAACGACAAGCCGTGAACCGTGGCGGGCAATCTGCCCGCCGGCAATCGGCATAAGCGTGAGCGAGCCGACGCCGAAGACGAGGATCATCAGTCCGAGCTGGAACTTGCTGAGCTCCAGCCTTTCGGCGAACTCCGGGATTTTCGGGGCCCAGCTGCCGACGACGAACCCGTTTATGAGAAACAGCAGCGATACTGCCGCCCTGCTTTTCGTCACGACGCCGCTTCTGGCGACCGGAGCTGTATTCACTTGATGGTCCATGTTTCTTCTCGATATGCCTGCGCGGCGGGTATCCTGCCCGACAGCTGATTGAACTAGAATTATAGCGCCTCGCCGGCCACAACCGTCCTGCATCCATGATCCCGGTAGCGCGCCAGCATGTCCGGATCGGCGTCGTGCTCGACCACCAGGCAGTCGCAATGCGCCACAGACAGGACGCAGTGCGGTGCCGCGGTAGCAAACTTCTCCGAGGTGACGGCAACGAGGACCGTCTTGCTCCTCGACGCCGCGAAGCGTTTGAACTCCGCGTCCTCGAAGCCGATCGCCGTGACCCCGGCCGCAAGGTCGATACCGCATGCGCCGAGGAGACAAAGATCGGGCGACAGCGATTCCATGTCGCGCATGGCCTTTGCACCGAGCGCACCGCCAACCTGTCGGTCGACGAGACCGCCGATCAGAATGACGTTGACCAGAGGCTTGTCGATCAGCGCCGCAGCGATCGCCGGCGCATTCGTGACCGCCGTCAACGCCATGTCGTCAGGCAGTGCCGCGGCGATGGCGAGATTTGTACTTCCGGCGTCGAAAAAGACTGTCGTTCCGGGCGAAATCTGCGATACGGCGGCGACCGCCAATGCCTGTTTGCGATCCCGCGCCACGCCCATGCGCTGGTTCAGGCTCGTGCCAGCCAGCGAAACCGGCAGCGCGCCTCCGTAGACGCGCTCGCAAAGCCCTGCTGCAGCCATCTCGCGCAGGTCCCGGCGAACGGTGTCTTCGGACACGCCGAATTCCAGAGCAAGCTCTCCAGCCAGAACCCGGCCATGCGTATTCAACTTGCCCAAGATGGCGCTTTGCCGCTCCTGTAGAAGAAGTTCGCTCATGTTCATGTCGGCTTCACCTGCGCCCGAGCTAAAATCGATATGAACATGCATAAATCGATACAAACGTGCACGCAAGTCAAAGCCGCACACGTTTTTTCACCGCATGAAACAAGCAGCGCCGAATTCGTGAAAAATGAGAAAAATATTCGCACCTGCCGTTTCTATTTGCAGTTTTCTACGCATCTTCGCATATGTTTTTCTGCGATTTTTCCTGCATCGACCACATCTGGTGAATTGGATAGAAAAATGAACCTCCTGAAGACCATCGCCACAGCTGCACTGATCCAGGCTGCCGCGTTCATGCCCGCCCTTGCCGGCGAAAATCTTGCCGCGATCAAATCGGCCGGCGTCTTCAAGGTCGGTACCGAGGGAACCTATGCGCCCTTCACCTATCACGACGAAAGCGGCAAGCTCGTTGGTTTCGACGTCGAGATCGGTGAAGCCGTGGCAGCTAAGCTCGGCGTCAAGGCCGAGTTCGTCGAAGGCAAGTGGGACGGGCTTATCGCCGGCCTCGACGCCAAGCGCTACGACACCGTCATCAACCAGGTGGGCATAACCGAGGCACGCAAGCAGAAGTACGATTTCTCCGAGCCCTACATCGCGTCGAAGGCCGTTCTGATCGTTCGCGAAGGCGACGACAGCATCAAATCCTTCGCCGACCTCAACGGTAAGAAGTCCGCACAATCGTTGACCAGCAACTTCGGCAAGCTCGCCGAGCAGGCCGGCGCCGAGCTGGTGGGCACCGACGGATTCGATCAGTCGATCCAGCTCGTGCTGACCAAGCGCGCCGACGCGACGATCAACGACAGCCTCTCCTTCCTCGACTTCAAGAAGCACAAGCCGGAAGCCCCGGTGAAGATCGTCGCTCAGCAGGAAAATGCCGACTACTCAGGCATCATCATCCGCAAGAGCGAGCCTGAACTGCTGGAAGCGATCAACAAGGCGCTCGCCGACATCAAGGCGGACGGCACCTACAAGAAGATCGCCGACAAGTATTTCGGCCAGGACGTCTCCAAGTAATCAGCCTTCGACGGCAGTTCCCCGCCGCCGCAACATCCTTTATATGTGCCATTGAAAGCGTTCAGCGAGATCTCGCTGAACGCCTCTTTCTTTGAGGGATATGCCCGTGCCGCCATGGCTTCAATTGATGGCCGATTCGCTCGCGCCGCTTCTCTGGGCCGGGCTGGTCTTCACCATTCCGCTCACACTTCTGTCCTTCGTGCTCGGCCTTGCCCTCGGCCTGGTCACCGCAATCGGGCGCCTCTTCGGGGCGGCGCCTGTTGTCGCGGTTACCCGCTTCTATGTATGGGTCATTCGCGGCACGCCGTTGCTGGTCCAGCTCTTCGTCATCTTCTACGGTCTGCCGAGCATCGGCATCCTGCTCGATGCCTTCCCGGCAGCGCTCATCGGCTTCACGCTGAACATCGGCGCATACAGCTCCGAAATCATCCGCGCCGTCATTTCGTCCGTGCCGAAAGGTCAGTGGGAAGCCGCTTACTCGATCGGCATGAGCTGGCGCCAGGCCATGACACGAACCATTTTGCCCCAGGCAGCCCGCGTCGCGGTACCGCCGCTTTCCAATACCTTCATCTCGCTCGTAAAGGACACCTCCCTCGCCGCGGCGATTACAGTGCCCGAGCTTTTTCAGGCAGCGCAGCGTATCGTGGCAACCACCTACGAGCCGTTGATCCTCTATATCGAGGCGGCCCTGATCTATCTTGCGCTAAGCTCCGTTCTGTCCGCGCTACAGGTCAGGCTCGAGCGTCGTTTCGCACGCTATGGCGGCATGCTGGAGGCCAACGCATGATCGAACTGTCCAACATCGAGAAACGTTTCGGCGATGCCGTTATCCTGAAGGACATCAGCATCCGCATTCCGGAAGGCAGCGTCACGGCTCTCGTCGGCCCGTCAGGCGGCGGCAAGAGCACGTTGCTTCGCTGCATCAACCTGCTGGAGATCCCGACAGCAGGCGAAATCCGTATCGGCGAGGAGAAGCTGACTTTCGCGCCGGGTCAGAAAACCAAGTGGCAGGCCATTCAGAAGATCCGACGGCAGACCGGAATGGTGTTTCAGAATTTCCAGCTCTTCCCGCATCAGTCGGCCATCGACAACGTGATGGAGGGCTTGGTTACTGTCCTGAGGTGGCCGAAGGAGAAAGCCCGCAGCCGCGCCATGGAACTCCTGACCAAAGTCGGCATGGCTCACAAGGCCGATGCGTGGCCGGCAACGCTTTCGGGCGGACAACAGCAGCGCGTCGCGATTGCACGCGCCCTTGCCCCGTCTCCGCGCGTCCTCCTGTGCGACGAGCCGACATCGGCACTCGACCCGGAACTCTCTGCCGAGGTCGTTGATGTCCTGGGCCGTCTCGCCAATGAGGGCACAACCATGGTGATGGCCACCCACGATCTGCGGCTGGCCTCCAAGATCGCCAACGACGTGGTTTTTCTGGAGGCTGGAAGTGTGGTCGAAACCGGCAGCGCGAAAAACATCTTCACCGCGCCGGAGCGCGAACGCACCAAGCGCTTCATCTCGACCATCAACGCTGCCCACACCTACGACATAT
Source organism: Rhizobium sp. Root1203 (assembly GCF_001424945.1). Lineage (GTDB taxonomy): Bacteria > Pseudomonadota > Alphaproteobacteria > Rhizobiales > Rhizobiaceae > Rhizobium. Next base: position 174,491 of record NZ_LMCW01000023.1, on the reverse strand, counting down.
AGGAGGACGAAGGCGGCCGGCTCAAGCCGAGCGCGCAGCCTTCAGCGCATTGCCCCACCAGACAAGCTGGTCGATCTGGTTCTTGGCGGCCTCGCCGAGATGCGGATAGTCGCCGAGGCTTTTCCCGTGCTTCGCTACGCCAATGTATTCCGGAAGCGAGATGTGTACGCCCGTCTTGACCGAGGCAGCGCTCATCTCGACGAAAATCAGGCGAAGATGCTCCACCGCACGTGCACCGCCGACCCCTCCGTAACCCACGAAGGCGACCGGCTTCTGGATGAATTCGCCAAGGTCGATCGCATTCTTCAAAACGGCGGTCGGTGCATGGTTATATTCGGCAACGGTAAAGATATAGCCGTCGAACTCACGCAGCTTCTTCTTCCAGCGCTCTGCCGTCTCGCTTTCGGCTTCCGTAGCCCGTGCCTCACCAAACAAGGCCATCGGATAGTCCAGTAGATCGAGGGTCTCGACCTCCAATTCAGATCGCTTCCCGGCGATATCCGCGATCCACTTTGCAGGATGATCGGCAAACCGACCAATACGCGTGCTTCCGACAACAACGGCAATCCTAAGCTTGGTCATAACGATCTCCTCAATGAAAAACAGCAAAAGGCGGCCCGAAAGCCGCCCCACCATCTTCGAACCGGTGGCTCAGCCCGCGTAGGTGACCAGAAGATCCTTGGCGTCGATCTGGTCGCCCGCCTTGACCAGCACCTCTGCGATTGTGCCATCTTTCTCCGCATGGATCGCCGTCTCCATCTTCATGGCTTCGATCGAGACCAGCACGTCGCCGGCATTGATTGCCTGACCCGGAGAGACGAAGACGCGGGAGATGACGCCCGGCATCGGCGCGCCGACGTGGACGGCATTGCCGGGTTCGGCCTTGCGGCGAGCGGCAGCGCCGGTAGCGCCATGGGCGCGATCCGGAACCTTGATGCGGCGCGGCTGACCGTTGAGTTCGAAGAACACCGTCACCATGCCCTGGCTGTCGGTGCCGCTCATCGCCTGGTTGACGATAACCAGCGTCTTGCCTTTTTCGATATCGGCAAACAGCTCTTCGCCGTCGGCAAGACCGTAGAAGTAGGAAGGCGTCGGCAGGACCGAAACCGGGCCGTAGGTATCGGAGGCCAACGCAAAGTCGGTGAAGACCTTCGGATACATCAGGTAGGAGGCGAATTCGAAATCGCTGACCTCGCGCTCGAGCTTGGTCTCGATCGTCTTGCGTTCGACTTCGAGGTCGGCATCCTCAAGCAAGGAGCCGGGGCGCACGGTGTAGGGTTGCTCGCCCTTTAGCGCCTTCTTCTGCAGCGTCTCCGGCCATCCGGAAGGCGGCTGGCCGAGATCGCCCTTCAGCATCGAGACCACCGATTCCGGGAAGGACACTTCCTTGTCAGGGTTGACGACGTCAGCAACGCTCAGATCCTGAGACACCATCATCAAGGCCATATCGCCGACGACCTTGGAAGATGGCGTCACCTTGACGATATCGCCGAACATCTGGTTGGCATCGGCATAGGCCTGCGCCACCTGATGCCAGCGGGTTTCGAGTCCAAGCGAGCGGGCCTGCTCCTTGAGGTTGGTGAACTGGCCGCCGGGCATTTCGTGCAGGTAAACCTCGGAGGCCGGTCCTTTGAGGTCGCTTTCGAAGGCGGCGTACTGGTTGCGCACTGCTTCCCAATAGAAGGAAATGCGGCGGATCCACTCTGGATCGAGGCCCGGATCGCGCTCAGAACCGCGTAGCGCCTCGACGATCGAGCCGAGGCAAGGCTGTGACGTGTTCCCGGAAAGTGCATCCATCGCCGCATCGACTGCATCGACGCCGGCGTCGACAGCAGCGAGCACGGTCGCAGCGGCGATGCCCGAGGTGTCGTGGGTGTGAAAATGGATCGGCAGGCTCGTTTCTTCCCGAAGTGCTTTGAAAAGCACCTTTGCGGCTGCCGGCTTCAACAGGCCTGCCATATCCTTCAGTGCGATGATATGGGCTCCAGCCTTTTCAAGCTGGACGGCGAGATCGGTATAATACTTGAGATCGTACTTCGGGCGCGCCGAATTCAGGATATCGCCGGTATAGCAGATCGCCGCTTCGCAGAGCTTGTTCTCTTCGGCCACGGCATCCATCGAGACGCGCATATTCTCGACCCAGTTCAGGCAGTCGAACACACGGAACAGATCGATGCCGCCCTGCGCCGCCTGGCGGACGAAATATTTGACGACATTGTCCGGATAGTTCTTGTAGCCGACGCCGTTGGCGCCGCGCAGCAGCATCTGCAACAGAAGGTTCGGGGCTGCTTCACGTACCAGCGCCAGGCGCTCCCACGGATCTTCCGTCAGAAAGCGCATCGACACGTCAAAGGTCGCTCCCCCCCAACATTCGAGCGACAGCAGGTTCGGCAGGGCATGCGCATAGGTGCCGGCGATGCGGGCGATGTCGTGCGTGCGCACGCGCGTGGCGAGCAACGACTGATGGCCGTCGCGCATGGTCGTGTCCGTCATCAGGACGCGCTTCTCGTTGCGCATCCATTCCCCGAATTTCTTCGGGCCGAGGGTATCGAGCAATTGCTTGGTGCCGTCGGCAATGCCGTTTCCGTTGGTGTACGGCACGACCGGTACCGCAGCGTCGGCGGGCGGACGCGGCCGGTCCTTGGCTTCCGGATGGCCGTTGACCGTCACATCGGCGAGATAGGTGAGAAGCTTGGTCGCACGGTCCTGACGCTTCACCTGCTGGAACAGCTCCGGTGTCGTGTCGATGAAACGCGTGGTGTAGCTGTTGTCCTTGAACTTCGGATGCGTGATGATCGCTTCGAGGAAGGTCAGGTTCGTCGCAACGCCCCGGATACGGAATTCGCGCAATGCACGGTCCATGCGGGCAATCGCTTCCGACGGGTTTGGCGCCCAGGCGGTGACCTTGACCAGCAGCGGGTCGTAGTAGCGGGTAATGATCGCACCCGAATAGGACGTGCCGCCATCGAGACGGATCCCGAATCCCGAGGCCGAGCGGTAGGCTGTGATCCGGCCGTAATCCGGAATGAAGTTATGTTCCGGATCCTCCGTCGTGATGCGGCATTGCAGTGCATGACCGTTGAGCCGGATGTCTTGCTGCTTGGGAACACCGGATTCCGGCGTACCGATTGCAAAGCCGTCGAGGATATGGATCTGCGCCTTGACGATATCGATGCCGGTCACGACTTCGGTGACGGTATGCTCGACCTGAATGCGCGGATTGACCTCGATGAAGTAGAATTTGCCGGTATCGGCATCCATCAGATATTCGACGGTGCCGGCGCCGATATAGTTCGTTGCCTTGGCGATTTTCAGTGAGTAGGCCGCCAGTTCCTGGCGCTGCGCCTCGCTCAGATAGGGGGCCGGAGCGCGTTCGACGACTTTCTGGTTGCGGCGCTGGATCGAGCAGTCGCGCTCGAAAAGATGCACGACATTGCCGTGCGTATCGCCAAGGATCTGGCTTTCGACGTGGCGCGCGCGCTCGACCAGTTTTTCGAGATATACCTCATCCTTGCCGAAAGCGGCCATCGCCTCGCGCTTGGCTTCGGTCACTTCGCGGGCGAGATCCTTCGGGTCGCGGATGGCGCGCATACCGCGTCCGCCGCCGCCCCAGGATGCCTTCAACATCACAGGATAGCCGATTTCCTCGGCCATGCGGGCGACTTCCTTCATGTCGTCAGGCAATGGCTCGGTGGCGGGCACGACGGGAACGCCGACCGAAATCGCCAGATTGCGCGCTGCAACCTTGTTGCCGAGCTGACGCATCGTATCGCCCTTCGGGCCGATGAAGATGATGCCGGCGTTCTTGCAGGCGTCGACGAATTCCGGGCTCTCCGACAACAGCCCGTAGCCCGGATGGATTGCGTCAGCACCGGACAGTTTGGCGATACGGATGACTTCGTCGATCGACAGGTAGCTTTCGATCGGGCCCAGATCGCGCGCAAGATGCGGGCCGCGGCCGACCTGATAGCTCTCATCCGCCTTGAAACGGTGCAGTGCGAGTTTGTCTTCCTCTGCCCATATCGCGACCGTTTTTATTCCAAGCTCGTTGGCCGCGCGAAAGACGCGGATTGCAATTTCAGAACGGTTGGCAACTAGGATCTTCGATATAGGCAATGCAGTCTCCTCACGGCATCGAAACGGGCAATGCTGCACCCGCGAAGAAGAGTCTTAACCTGCTGTCACGGAAAGTTCAATTTCCCCGATGACTCCCAAATCGAATTTCTCGGAACTACGCAATCAGCCCATGGCGGAAGGCAACTGCCACAGCATGTTGCCTGTTCTTGGACTTCAACTTGTCCTGCAGTCCGTTCATATACCAGTCGACGGTATGGTTTGAAATCTTGAGATGCCTGCCGATCTCGATCGAGGTCATGCCTGCCGCCAGATACTGCAATATTTCCAGTTCGCGGCGGGTCAGGCGTGTGTCTGCGCCGGACACTCCCAGAAGCGCCGGCGCCTCTCCCTTGAATTCCAGAAGGCGCCAGAACGCCTTTCGCGCGATTGCATCGAATAGCGAAATTTCGACGGGGGAAAGATCCACGGGCCTACCACCGACTGTCATATAACCGAGAATGCCGCTTCGTCCGTATATAGGAAAGGTATACCCGTCCTTGAGGCCGTGACTGCCGGCGTCGGCCATCATCTGCTCCATCCGGCGGTAATGCGCATCCTTGCGGAACGCGGCGAGGCTATCCTTCCAGCGAAATGGCTTTTGTGCATGTGCGAGATATCGCACGGTGGGATCACTCAGCAGGTACTTCTTGGAAAGGTAAATCTGTGGCCACATGTCCGGCCACTGGCCGGCCAGCATGAGGCCTGCCGGATCCTCGGTCTGCCTCGGATACCGAAGAACGCCGTAATAGGAGAACCCATAGGAAGCGAGGACATGCCCAAGCTCATCGATTACCGCCTCGGGTTTCCGGCATTCTTCCACCAATACAAGCAATTGAATTAAATAATGAATATTCACCAAAATGCCCCTGTTCCGGTTTAGGAGCTGTGAGTGCAGCCCCCGCCCGGGACCTGCCTCGGCTATCGAAGCAGTGATCGATACAATCGAAAACAACGTTTATAATATAGTTTATGGTGTGCCAATCAGGTGTCAAAACGCAAGTGAAAATTGCAATTTTTCAGTATTTCATTGAAGATTTCAACATTATACATCGCGTATTTACTATACGATACCGCCGCGAAAATGCGCTTGGAACGTCGGAATGAATGCGCCGTTAATCGCCGGTTCAGATAGCTTTTTGTAGCTTCGCAACATCTAATATTTCGCAGATGCACAAGAGGTATCGCCGTGTCGCTATTCAAGGTCTATGCAAGAGCTTTGCGCTATCTAGGCGCCTACAAGCTCCGCGTATCCCTGGTCGTTATCGCGAACATCGTGCTCGCAGCGATCACAATCGCCGAGCCTATCCTGTTCGGCCGCATTATCGATGCAATTTCTGGCAAGGGTGAGGTCAAGCCCATCCTTTTCATGTGGGCCGGTTTTGCCGTTTTCAACACCATAGCCTTTGTCCTGGTCGCCCGCGAGGCGGACAGGTTGGCACACGGCCGCCGCGCCACGCTTTTGACGGAGGCCTTCGGTCGTATCATTTCGATGCCGCTGTCCTGGCACCACCAGCGCGGAACGTCGAATGCCCTGCATACGCTGCTGCGCGCATGCGAAACGTTGTTCGGCCTTTGGCTTGAGTTCATGCGCAACCATCTGGCAACGGCCGTCGCGATCGTCATCCTGATCCCGACTGCAATGTCGATGGACATGCGCCTGTCCGGCGTGCTGGTCGTGCTCGGTATCGCCTACTGGCTGATCGGTCGCCTCGTCATGAGCCGGACCAAGGACGGCCAGGCTTCGGTCGAAAACCACTATCATACCGTTTTCTCGCATGTCAGCGATTCGATCAGCAACGTTTCGGTTCTACATAGCTACAACCGCATCGAAGCGGAAACCAAGGCGCTGAGATCTTTTGCCGACCGCCTGCTGCAGGCCCAGTATCCGGTTCTCGACTGGTGGGCGATTGCAGGTGCGATGAACCGAATGGCATCGACCATCGCAATGATGATCATTCTCGTCATTGGCACGCTGATGGTGCAGTCCGGCCAACTCCGGATCGGCGACGTCATCGCCTTCATAGGCTTTGCAAACCTGCTGATCTCGCGCCTTGACCAGATGCGCCAGTTTGCGACGCAGATTTTCGAAGCTCGTTCGAAGCTCGAGGACTTCTACAACCTCGAAGACTCCGTGCGTGATCGCGAAGAGCCCGCTGGCAATGCCGACATTTCCGACGTGAAGGGTGAAGTCGAATTCCGTGATGTCTCCTTCGGCTTCGGCAACTCGTCGCAGGGCCTGCACAATGTCTCCTTCACGGTCAAAGCCGGCCAGACGGTTGCGATCGTCGGCCCGACGGGTGCCGGCAAGACGACGCTCGTCAACCTGCTGCAGCGTGTCTACGATCCCGACAGCGGCAAGATCCTTGTGGATGGCCACGACATCACGAAGGTCACCCGCAAGTCGCTGCGCCGCTATATCGCCACGGTGTTCCAGGACGCCGGCCTGCTCAACCGATCGATCAGCGACAACATCCGCCTGGGCCGCGAGGGCGCCAGCGAAGAAGAAATGCGCCGTGCAGCCGAAGCTGCGGCCGCCGCAGACTTCATCGAGACCCGCGAAGATCAGTACGACACCCATGTCGGCGAACGGGGCAACAGGCTTTCCGGCGGTGAACGCCAGCGCGTAGCCATCGCCCGGGCCATCCTGAAGGATGCGCCGATCCTGGTACTCGATGAGGCCACGAGTGCGCTCGATGTCGAAACGGAAAACCGCGTGAAGGCTGCGATCGATAATCTGCGTCAGAACCGCACCACCTTCATCATCGCCCACCGCCTGTCGACGGTTCGCGAAGCTGACAAGGTTCTGTTCCTTGATAACGGCCGTGTTGTCGAAGAAGGCAGTTTCGATGAACTCAGCCAGAGCAACGGCCGCTTCGCTGCATTGTTGCGCGCCAGCGGCATCCTGACGGACGAGGAGGTCCGCAAGGCACACACGACCGAAGCCGCCTGAGAAATCTGCGCAGCCCGATATGAAGCCGGATGGTTCTGCATCCGGCTTTTTTCTTGCCCGGAACGACGTTCCGCCTAAATTGACGTCGGCGAAGGTCGGGAGGCTGCATGAAAGTCAGGCGAATTGTGGCAAATGTCGAAACGACCGACCCATCGCGGGCAAAAGTCTTCTATCAGGACATCCTCGGGCTCGAGGTCCTGATGGATCACGGGTGGATCTCGACATACGGTTCGGACCAGCCCATGGCAGTCCAGATCAGTTTTGCGACCGAGGGCGGGGCTGGAACAGCCGTGCCTGGACTGTCCATCGAGGTAGACGACGTCGATGAGGCATTCGTCGCGATGAGCGGCGCCGGTTTCACGATCGTCTACGGTCCGACCGACGAACTCTGGGGCGTACGACGGTTCTACGTCCGCGATCCGTTTGGAACACTCGTCAACATCGTGTCGCACAAGACCCAATAGCTCGCCGGCACGATCGGGATTCTCTGGCCCCGTTGCCGCTGCGGCAATTTGCGCCAAGGCCTTAGACTAAAGTCATAATCCCAAAGCCGCTCTCTTTTTGAGGGATCTTTTCTGCCACAATCTCGTCAGGTGAGCCGCGACCTGGGGTATGCTTTGAGGAGGGCATGGTCGCGACCGCTATGAACACCGCATTGTGGAGGACAAACAATGGCAAATGTCGCAAGCGCCGACGGCGCAAAAGCCGGCCCGATGACATCCGAGGAGAAGAAGGTCATCTTCGCCTCCTCGCTGGGCACCGTTTTCGAATGGTACGACTTCTATCTTTACGGCTCGCTCGCCACCTATATCGGCGCGACCTTTTTCACCCAGTATCCTGAAGCCACGCGTAACATTTTCACGCTTCTCGCGTTTGCGGCAGGCTTTCTGGTGCGCCCCTTTGGCGCGTTGGTCTTCGGTCGCCTCGGCGACCTCGTCGGGCGCAAATACACCTTCCTGGTGACGATTCTCATTATGGGTCTTTCGACCTTTCTGGTCGGCATCCTTCCCGGTGCGGCATCAATCGGCATCGCGGCCCCAATCATCCTGATTGGCCTTCGTCTTCTGCAGGGCCTCGCGCTCGGCGGCGAATACGGCGGTGCGGCGACTTATGTGGCCGAACACGCGCCGAATGGGCGCCGCGGCTACTTCACCTCATGGATTCAGACGACCGCCACGCTGGGCCTGTTCCTGTCGCTGGTGGTTATCGTCGGCGTCCAGTTCCTCATGGGCAAGGAAGCTTTCGCAGCCTGGGGCTGGCGTATCCCATTCCTGGTATCGGTAGTGCTTCTCGGCGTTTCGGTCTGGATTCGTCTCAAGATGAACGAATCGCCGGCCTTCCAGAAGATGAAGGCGGAAGGCAAGGGTTCGAAGGCTCCGCTGACCGAAGCCTTCGGTCAATGGAAGAATGCCAAGATCGCCCTGATCGCGCTTTTCGGCGCAACGATGGGCCAGGCGGTCGTGTGGTACGGCGGTCAGTTCTACGCACTGTTCTTCCTGCAGAACGTGCTGAAGGTCGACCTCCAATCGGCAAACATCATGGTTGCGGTGGCACTTATCCTCGGCACGCCCTTCTTCGTCATCTTCGGCGGCCTGTCCGACAAGATCGGCCGCAAGCCGATCATCATGGCGGGCCTGCTGATCGCTGCCGTCACCTACAATCCTCTGTTCAAGGCCATGACCTGGACTGCAAACCCCGCCCTTGCTGAAGCCCAGGCTTCGGTTCGTGCGACGGTGACAGCCGATCCGGCTGACTGCAAATTCCAGTTCAACCCGACTGGGACGTCGAAGTTCACCAGCTCGTGTGATGTCGCAACGGCGTTCCTGACCAAGAACTCGGTGCCTTATGATGTCGTGCCCGGCCCGGCCGGCCAACCGGCAACGGTCAAGATCGGCAACGAAACCATCGCCAGCTTCGACACCATCGCTGCCGGCGACAAGGCAAAGGGCATGGCGTCTGCTTTCGAAAAGAGCATCAACATTGCTCTTCATGACGGCGGTTATCCGCTGAACCGCGGCGCTGCCAAGGTTGCCGATGCCAAACTGGACGCCTTCATTGCCGCCAATCCGGAGCTTGCGCTGAACGCCGATGCAATTCGCGCCGGCCAGAAGGAAGCCATGCCTGCGGACAAGCTCGTTGCCGGCAAGCTGTTGACGGCCGATGAGGCAAAGGGCGTCACCGACATGGCGGTCTACTCCGTCGCCGGCGGTGGCAGCTTCGCAATGTCCGCAGACCCGGCGCGCGTCAATTGGATCGGCACGATTGCTATTCTCTTCGTCCTCGTTCTCTACGTGACGATGGTCTACGGCCCGATCGCAGCGCTGCTGGTCGAACTCTTCCCGACCCGCATCCGCTACACCGGCATGTCGCTGCCTTACCATATCGGCAACGGCTGGTTCGGCGGCCTGTTGCCTGCCACGGCCTTCGCAATGAGCGCCGCTACGGGCGATATATACTATGGGCTCTGGTACCCGATTATCTTCGCATCAATCACACTGGTCATCGGTCTTATCTTCCTGCCGGAAACGAAGGACCGCGATATCAACGCCATGGATTGAGACGACTGACACCTGGCAACATTGGCCCGGCGCTCGAAAGGCGCCGGGTTTTTCGTTTCAAGGAAGCTCAGATGAGACGATCCAACTTAGGTGTCGGCCAGCCGCCGTCGCGACCGATCGAGAAAACCAGGCCGAAGCGCGCAAATAGAATGGACGCGGCAAAGGCAAACCAGGCGCCGAGCGCAAGACCAGCGGCGACGTCACTTGGATAGTGCACGCCGAGAATGATGCGGGTGGCACCGAGCCACAGACCGATGCCGATGAAAGCCAGACGGAATCGCGGAAAGAGCAGAGCCAGTGCCATGAAGAGGGCTCCGATATTGGCCGAATGGCCGGACGGGAAGCTCTGATGAAGGAAGTCCATATTGAAGGGCGCGAAACTGAAAATGCCTTCTTGTTCGTAAAGCAGCGGCCGCGCCCGGCCGATCGCAAACTTCAGGATATTGGCAACGAGGGCAGCGAGAAGGACGGATGTTCCGACATAAGCAGCCATCTGCGCAAAATAGACCATGCGGAAACGTCTGCGGACCTTCCACAAGCGCCGACGAACGAGATAGCCGGTCACGAGGACGGTAGACAGTGCGGCCAGAATCCAGGCGAGTTTGCCGATATCGGTCACATCGCCGGCGATCGAGACCAGCAGCGGCGCCAAACTTTTGGTCCCCTGTGCGAGTGGTCGATCGAAGACGAAAAAAGCAATGGCAACGATATTGACGGCCGACAGCGTGAAACCCTTCCAGGGAACGCGTCGATGGATCGTGCGCCTCGCCTCATAGCGATTGCGCATGTGGATCCAGAAATTGGTCCTGCGATCGACGGTCTCGGTCATGGCACTCCGCTGGTTTCAATCCGGTGCAGAAATGCACATAGGCGTGACAGCCGATCGCTTCAATGCAAAGGCCCTCCGCATCTGGCGACGGGGAGGGCCTGAAACCTGTTTCACGTGAAATATCAGGCAGAAAGCAACTTGAACTCGGAAAGGATCGCTTCGCCCATTTCGACGGTGCCAACCTTTTTGGCTCCTTCGGCCATGATATCGGCAGTGCGGATGCCCTTGTCGAGCACGTTTGCGATCGCCTTTTCCAGGTTGTCGGCTTCCGTCACCAGATTGAAGGAGTAGCGCAGGCACATGGCGAAGGAGGCGATCATCGCGATCGGATTGGCAACGCCCTTGCCGGCAATGTCAGGCGCCGAACCGTGTACGGGCTCGTACAGCGCCTTGCGCTTGCCGGTCTTTGCATCAGGTGCACCGAGCGAAGCGGACGGCAGCATGCCAAGCGAGCCCGTCAGCATCGCAGCGACGTCGGAAAGCATGTCGCCGAAGAGATTGTCGGTCACGATGACGTCGAACTGCTTGGGCTGGCGAACGAGCTGCATGCCGCCGGCATCCGCCAGCATATGCTCGAGCTGCACGTCCGAATACTTCGCCTTGTGCGTTTCGGTAACGACCTGGTTCCAGAGCACGCCGGACTTCATGACGTTGCGCTTTTCCATCGAGCAGACGCGATTGCCGCGGGTGCGCGCCATTTCAAAGGCGACGCCGGCGATACGCTCGATTTCGTAGGTGTCATACACCTGCGTATCGATGCCACGCTTCTGGCCGTTGCCGAGATCGATGATCTCCTTGGGCTCACCAAAGTAGACGCCGCCCGTAAGCTCGCGGATGATGAGGATGTCGAGACCCTCGACCAGCTCCGGCTTCAGAGACGAAGCCGCGGCGAGCGCGGGGTAGCAGATGGCCGGACGCAGGTTTGCAAACAGTTGCAGGTCCTTGCGCAGGCGCAGAAGGCCGGCTTCCGGGCGAACCTCATAGGGAACGCTATCCCACTTCGGACCGCCGACGGCGCCGAACAGGACCGCATCGGCGGCCAGCGCCTTCAGCATGTCGGCTTCGGAGATCGCGGCACCGTGCGCATCATAGGCGCTGCCCCCGACAAGGCCCTCGTCGGTGACGAATCCGGCATTCATCGCCTCATTCATATAGGTGATGATCTTGCGGACCTCGCCCATGGCCTCGGGACCGATGCCGTCGCCCGGCAGCAGGAAAAGATTGCGCGCTGTCATGAAACCCTCCGCAGAAAAACAAGTTGCGGCTTATTAGCCCTGGGGAAACGGCATTTCAAGCGAGCAACAGGCCGATTCGGTACGGTTGGCGACCGCATTGCGTTCAATATACGTGAGTTGACCGCAGGGCGCGGGCGGGTAACAAGAAATTATCATGCCCGCTATCTGGATATCGTCAATGCCCGCTGCACCTCTCCATATCGACACCCCGCTCTATCGCACCGCCGCAGGCTACAGCGCCAGCGACAGGCCGCTCTGGCTGAAGCTCGATGCCCTTCAGCCGGCAGGCAGTTTCAAACTGCGCGGCGTCGGTAGACTGTGCCAGCACGAGGTCGAGAACGGCGCACGGGAGATCTTCTGCGCATCCGGCGGCAATGCCGGCATCGCTGCTGCCCACGCCGGGCGCGTCTTGGGCGTACCGGTCACGATCGTTGTGCCGGAAACGACGTCCGAGGAGGTTCAGCGATCGATCGAAGCGACCGGCGCGGCGGTTGTTGTGTATGGATCCGTCTTCGACGAGGCCAATGCCCATGCAATCAAGCTCGCCGATGCGCGAAAAGCCGCATATGTGCACCCCTTCGATCATCCGCTTCTCTGGGAAGGCCACGGCACGCTGATCGATGAAGTTGTGGCCAAGGGCGCCGACTTTGACTGCGTCGTCGCCAGCGTCGGCGGCGGTGGCCTGCTTGCAGGGATTGTCGCCGGGCTTGGGAGAAACGGGCTCTCGCATGTGCCAGTTATCGCCGTCGAGACCGAGGGCGCCGCATCGTTCCATGCCAGCATCGCTGCAGGCGAGCGCATCACCCTACCCGCAATCACCTCGATCGCCAGTTCTCTCGGCGCGCGCCAGGTTGCGCAGCATGTATTCGATCTGCCGAAGCATCACCCGATCGAAAGCGTGACAGTCACAGATGCGGAAGCCGTCGCCGCCTGCCTGAAATTTGCCGATACCTATCGCATCCTGGTAGAGCCCGCCTGCGGCGCGGCACTGGCGGTTGCGGATGCTCATCCCGGCATTCTCGAACGATTCAGCAATCCGCTGATCGAAGTCTGCGGCGGTATCGGCGTTTCGGTGGAAAAGCTGACGATGTGGAAGGAACGGCTGCTTTAGGGGCCGCTCCAAAGAAAAGCCGGGCGAAAACCCGGCTTTGACAATGCAATGCTATGTAGACGACTTATGCCGCCCACGGATGCGATGCGGAGTTCGACTTTTCGAAACTGTCGATCGACTTGCCCTTTTCAAGCGTCAGGCCGATGTCATCGAGACCATTCAGCAGGCAGTGGCGCTTGAACTCGTCGAGGTCGAACTTGATCGAGCCGCCGTCCGGGCCGGTGATTTCCAGGTTTTCGAGATCGACCGTCAGGATCGCGTTGGAGCCACGTGACGCGTCGTCCATCAGCTTGTCGAGGTTTTCCTGACTGACCCTGATCGGCAGGATGCCGTTCTTGAAACAGTTGTTGTAGAAAATATCGGCAAAGCTCGTCGAGATGACGCAGCGGATGCCGAAATCGAGAAGCGCCCACGGCGCATGCTCGCGCGAGGAGCCGCAGCCGAAATTATCGCCGGCAACGAGGATCTTGGCGTTCTGATACGCCGGCTTATTGAGCACGAAGTCCTGGTTCAGCGACCCGTCCTCATTGTAACGGGCTTCCGCGAAGAGACCGGTGCCGAGGCCGGTGCGCTTGATCGTCTTCAGGTAGTCCTTCGGAATGATCATGTCGGTGTCGATGTTGACGACCGGCAGAGGGGCGGCAACGCCCGTCAGCTTTACGAATTTGTCCATGGCCTGGCCTCCAATATCAGCAGACATAGTTTTGTTGATCAGCGTTTAGTCCAGTTTTCCGCCGAAATGAAGGAAAATTTGCATGAGGCGTCCGGCCACGCACGAATTCGACGCGGCCGGCCGCATTACGCTATACTGCCTTAACTGGTGCGTTGATCGCCCAGCTGACGCCGAACGGATCGCGAAGCTGGCCATAACGATCGCCCCAGAACATCAGTTCAACAGGCATGACGACCTCCGCCCCCGCTGCCACCGCACGATCCCACCAGAAATCGATGTCATCGACGACGAGCTGCAGCGTGAAGCCCTGATGCTTCTGGAAGGGATGTCCATGCTCGGGATAGGCATCGCTCAGCATGAGCGAGCTGCCGTTCACATAAAGGTGGACATGCATCGTCCTGCCGTTTTCATCGACAGGAACGACGAATGCTTCTTCTGCGCCGAAAGCACGCTTGTAAAATTCAGCGGCCTTCAGGGCGCCTTCGACCGTGACGTAAGGCAACAGGCCGTTCTTGACCGGTGGCAACGTCATTTGGCTGGGCTGTGGTTGGGTATCCATGCTCGTCCTCCATTCGCTTGATTTTTGAAGCAGGCAAAAGCCTTGCCCCTTCAAAGACGCATGGGAAACGATCGAGCCGACAGCATCGGAAAATTTAAATGCGTACGAACAACGGTCAGAGATCGATGATCGTGCCGCGCCCATCATTCCAGATGCGCATGTCGGCGCCGGAATGGGGCTTGCGCCGCGCCTGGGCGCGAACCGGTGCCGGTTTCATCTTCAGCGAAAGCGCGCGGCCCACCATGAGCACCGTAAGAATACCGCCGACAGCGAGCGTCACCGAAAAAGTGAGGAACGCCAAAGCGACAAAGAGGGTGACGCCTGAGAGCATAAGGAAGATGGAACGGATATTCTGCATGTGTGTAGACCTTTCTTCGGAAAGGAATGTGGTCCTTCGCTTCCTTCTCTGCAAGGTAAGCATGGCTTTTTGTTGTCTTGCCACCTGCTGCAAAGCTTGGCACACATTCGTGATGAGCCAAAATCCACTGACCCGTTCCATGAATCTGCGCCGCTCGGTGTTGAGTGTTCCCGCCATCAACGTCCGCGCTCTGGAAAAAACCCGTCTGCTAGACTGCGACGCCGTGATCTTCGATCTCGAAGATTCGGTTGCGCCCGAAAAGAAGGTGGAAGCAAGAGAAAACCTGAGGGCCTTCTTCTCCGGCAAGCCGCTTGAGGGCAAAGAGCGCATCATACGCATCAACGAGGTCTCCTCCGCGTTCGGCCGGGCCGACATGGAGCTGATATTGGCGCTGGAACCCGATGCCGTGCTACTGCCGAAGGTGGACGAACCGCAGAATGTCATGTCGGTCAGCGACCTTCTCGCCGATGCCGATGCGCCTGAAAACCTGCGCATCTGGGCTATGATCGAGACACCGCGTGGCATCCTGAACGCCCCGGCCATCGCCGAAGCCGGACGAACCGCGGGCTCCAGGCTTGACTGCTTCGTCGTCGGCCTCAACGACCTGCGCAAGGAAACTGGCGTATTGCCACTGCCGGGCCGCACCTATCTCGTACCGTGGCTGATGCAGGTCATCATTGCCGTGCGCGCTTATGGTCTTGACGCAATCGACAGCGTCTTCAACGATTTCAACGAAGCTGATGCCTTCGACGCCGAATGCGCCGAGGCCCGCGCCATGGGCTTCGACGGCAAGATGCTGATCCACCCGGCGCAGATCGAAGCCGCCAACAGGAATTTCGGGCCGGACGAGGCCGCGATTGCCGAGGCAAATGCTGTTATCGCCGCCTTTGCGGATCCGGCAGCCGAAGGTCTCAACGTCATCAATGCCAATGGCCGGATGATCGAGCGGCTGCATCTTGTCCAGGCTGAAAGTCTGGTTCATAAAGCCCGCCTGATTGCAGAACGCCAAACGGCGAAGTGAAAGACGATTTTATGAAGCTTTACCGCCTTCTGACCGGCCAGGACGACGCCGCTTTCTGCCACCGCGTCACAGATGCCCTCAACAAGGGCTGGGCACTGCACGGCTCGCCGTCCATGACCTTCAACGCGCAGACGGGTCAGGTGATTGCCGCTCAGGCGATCGTCAAGGACGTGGAAGGCAAGAACTATCATCCGGACATGAAGTTGTCCGAGCAGTAGGCTGGCGCTTAACGCTCGGCCGCCTCTTCGGCACTTTCCTCGATCCGCTCCATGTCGTCGTCACTCAGCCCAAAATGGTGGCCGATCTCATGGATCAGGACGTGCGTGATGATATCGCCGAGCGTCTCGTCATTTTCAGCCCAGTAGTCCAGGATCGGCCGTCGATAGAGGCGGATTCGGTTCGGCAGTTCGCCGGTTTCCATGGTAAAACGCTCGGAAATGCCGCGGCCTTCGAAGAGGCCGAGCAGGTCGAACGGTGTTTCCAGCGCCATGTCCTCGAACACGTCGTCGTCGGGGAAATCCTCGATCTCAATCGTAAGGTTGGTGGTCAGCGCGCGGAACTCTTCCGGCAGATGGCTATAGGCCTCCATCGCCAAGGACTCGAAAGTACTGATTGTCGGCGCGTGGCGGTCCTGCCAATCATCGCTCTGGTCTACGCGGGCCATAAAAATTCCCTTCCTTTGCGGCCCATATAGAACCTTTGCATTCGATTTTCGAGAGCGGAATCAAGGACAGGAATAAATTCACAGGAAATGGTTGTTGACTCTTCAGCCAGGCTCTGGAATCCATAGGAACATAACAGGAACATCAGAATGTGGAGTGAACGTCATGGCACAGTCGGCCGTGACGCGCGAGCGGCTTTTTGCGCTCCGCGAAACCATTGCAAAGCTTGAAGGAAAACCGGCGCCAACTTTGGCGGCAGCGGAAAGCCAGGCATTGGCTGAGCGCAACCTTGTTGGCGAAGAACGTGAAAATGCGCTGCGTCTTCCGCTCGGAATATGCGCACTCGATGACGCCATGGAGGGGGGCGTGCCGCTGGATGCCCTCACCGAGGTTCGCACGCATTTGCTGCGCAATGCAGGCGCAAGCAGCGGCTTCGTACTGGCACTGGCCTCCATGCTGCAGCGGCAGGATGAAGAAAGCCAGCGCGCTTCTCTGCCGATACTTTGGATCTCCGACACCGTTTCTTCAATGGAAGCGGGGCGACCTTATGCCGTCGGCATCAGGGATTTCGGCCTGAAGCCGGAACTATTCCTGCATGCAAGCCCCCGCAAGCTGGAGGACGCGCTGTGGCTTGCAGAAACCGCAGTCGAAAGCGGCGTATTTCCAGCAACAATTCTGGAGGTTCGCGGCAATCCGAAGCATTTCGGCCTGACGGAAAGCCGGCGTCTGAACCTGAGGGCAAAGGCCTCCAAGCGCCCGCTTTTCCTATTGCGCCAAGCTGGAGAGGAAGAGGCAAGCAGTGCCTTCTTCCGCTTCCTTGCCGAACCCGCGCCGGCCCAGGCGCGGCCCTTGCCGGATGGCTCGATGCTGGGCGGCAGCATCGGCAACCCGGTGTTTTGCCTTACCCTGGAGAAGAGCCGCAATCCGGCTCCCCTCTCCCTTCTTTTGGAATGGAACCCCCATGACCGCCGGTTTTTCCCTGTCCGCCAATCAGCCGACACTCGCTTTCCAGAGGAACGCGCAGCGCATTCTGGCGCTCAATTTCCCGCATCTTCAAACCGACAGGATCGCCAGAAAGAGATGGGGACTTTCCTGGCGTTCGCGCGGTCGTCCTGATGCACCACCGATCGTCTGCTCCGCTCGTCTCAACAATGCCATGCGGTTAGCCGCGCTCGACGAGGCGGCAGAAACGATCGGCCTGAAAAAGAACCTCGGCGTCGCCGAAGCTCGCGCCATCTATCCGACCATCGATGTGATCGAGGAGGATCCTGCTGCCGACCGGCGCTTCCTTGAGGGGATCGCCGACTGGTGCGACCGCTATACGCCACTGGTTGCGCTCGACGGGAAGGACGGCCTGTTTCTGGACATTACCGGCTGCGCCCATCTGTTCGGCGGCGAAGAGGCGCTTCTCAAGGATATCCTCTCCAGGCTCCTGCAGATGGGACTGGATGTACGCGGCGCCATTTCTTCATCTCCCGGATTATCATGGGCCGCCAGCCGGTTTGGCCAGGGCGGCGCTATCGCCGCGGATGAAGCCGAACAGGTTCTTGCACCGCTTCCGGTCGCGTCGCTCCGCCTTCCTGAAGAAACAGTCGATTCCCTGACGAAGATGGGATTGAAATATGTCGGCGATCTGATGGGCGCACCACGCGCGCCCCTTGCCCGCCGCTTCGGAACCAGCCTGCTCCTGCGACTGGATCAGGCGCTCGGCACGGACGAGGAACCGATATCGCCGCGCCTGCCGGTCGCAAGCCTCTCGGCTGAACGACGCCTCATCGAACCGGTCGGAGCGGAAGACGACATCCTCATGCTCACCGGCCAGATTGCCACCTCTTTGAAGCCCTCGCTCGAAGCGCGAGGCGCCGGAGGCCGTGTTTTCGAACTCGTTCTCTTCCGCGTCGATGGCAGGGTCTTCCGCATTTCGGCAGGCACTGCCCAGCCATTGCGCGAACCGAAACGCATCGCCGCCCTCTTTTCCGAACGCCTGCAGGCTGTGCACGACGACCTCGATGCCGGCTATGGGTTCGAAATACTTCGCATCAATGTGCTCCGTTACGAGAGCTTCGATACGGCGCAAGGCGATTTCGAAGGGCACCGGGAGAAGGATGTATCGCTCGCCGCCTTCGTCGAGCGCGTCTCTGCAAGACTTGGCGCAGATTGCCTGCAGTCCTTTCAGTTGCGTGAAAGCCATGTACCGGAAAGAGCGGCGATTGCCGTCCCGGCAATCGATGCCTTGTCGGTCCAAACCGCGCAGCAAGGCAACCCTCCCCCCTCAAGGAGCGAGAGGCCGTTGCGCCTTCTTCAGACGCCCGAGTTGATGGAGGCATTCGCCATCGAAGTTCCCGATGGAGCCCCTGCCAATTTTCACTGGCGACGAATGCGGCACCGTGTCCTCAAAAGCGAGGGCCCGGAGCGGCTTGCCATGGAATGGTGGATCGATGGATCGGATGCAGACGATCGGGATTATTTCCGCGTCGAGGACGACCAGGGGCACCGCTTCTGGATTTACCGCGAAGGCCACTACGCCGGTGACACCACACCGCGTTGGTTCATGCACGGGGTTCTGCCATGACCCCTGCCTTCTTCGAAATCGGCGCCAGGACAAATTTCTCTTTTCTGGAAGGCGCATCCAAGCCCGAAGAGATGGTGATACAGGCCGCAATCCTAAAGCTCGGGGGACTCGGCATTGCCGACCGCAATTCGGTTGCCGGGGTCGTCAGGGCTCATGCCCAATCCAAAGAAATCGACAAGAAATTCAAGAGGAAGGCGCTGGATGTCCTCGACAAGGATGGGAAGGCGGAGGACGTTCTTGACGCGATCCGAATCCAGCCGGGCGCCCGCCTCGTCTTCTCCGACGGGACGCCCGATATCCTTGCCTATCCGCAGGATCGGGAAGGTTGGGCGCATCTCTGTCGCCTGTTGAGCGCCGGCAACCTCAAGGCGGAAAAGGGAGAGTGCATCCTCACCGAGGAGGATTTGATGGAATGGGGCGATCGGATGCTGCTTGCATTGGTCCCGCATCCGTCGACTGCGGACGATACACTTCGTCACGCGGATTTTGAGGCCCGTATGAAGCGTTTCCAGAAACGCTTCGGGAAGTCATTCCATCTGGCGCTCGCTCCAGCCTATGATGGCCGCGACAAGCGCACGTTTGCGGCTCTTTCCATGCTTGCCAACAGCAACCGGGTGCCGCTTATCGCTACCAACCAACCGCTTTACCACGATACGGCCCGCCGTCCTTTGGCCGATATCGTGACATCGATCCGGGAACACGTGCCGATCCCCGAAGCGGGTTTTCTTCTGGCCCCGAATGCCGAGCGCTATCTCAAGGGTGCGCGTGAAATGGCCCGCCTCTTCAGGGATTATCCGGATGCGATCGCGAATACGGAAAAATTCTTCGGCAAGCTTTCGTTTTCACTCGACGAATTGGAGCACAACTATCCATCTGAGAACGATGAGGGGGAGACGCCCTATGAGACCCTTGAACGCCTTACGAGGACGGGAGCCGCAAAACGCTTTCCAACGGGTGTTCCTCCAAAGATCCAGCATCAGATCGAGTATGAGTTGGGTCTTATCAGAGAAAAACAATACGAGCCCTACTTCCTGACGGTCCGTAGGATTATCCACCACGCACGGTATGAACTGAATATCCTGTGCCAGGGCCGGGGCTCGGCGGCGAATTCGGTCATTTGCTACTGCCTGGAAATAACGGAAGTGAATCCGGAGAACAGCACCCTTCTCTTTGACCGGTTCATGTCCATGGACCGCGACGAGCCCCCTGATATCGACGTCGATTTCGAACATGACAGGCGCGAAGAGGTCATCCAGTATATCTACAAGAGATACGGCAGGGAGTACGCCGGGCTGACAGCAGGGGTCACGACCTATCGCACCCGATCCGCGGGCCGGGAAGTCTCCAAGGCTTTCGGTCTTTCGGAGGATATCCAGTCGGCGATCGGCAGTCTGGTCTGGGGTTGGTCGGAAGACAATTTGAGCGAGCGGGAGGCTCAATCTGCCGGCCTCGATATTCGCGACCCGATGACGAAAAACGTCCTGAAGTATGCCTCGGAGCTTCTCGGCTTTCCCCGCCACCTCACCCAGCACGTCGGAGGCTTCGTCATCACCAGGGATCGGCTCGACGAGGTCGTGCCGATCATGAACACGGCGATGCCGGGTCGCTATATGATAGAATGGGACAAGGACGATCTCGACAATCTGAAAATCCTCAAGGTCGATATCCTTGCGCTCGGAATGCTGACCTGCCTCAGAAAAGCATTCGATATGCTTCGGCTTCATTACGACGTGAAGAAGACGCTGGCCGATCTGGGCAATCGGGACCATGAGGATGGCGCGCCGGTTTACGACATGATGTGCCGTGCAGATACGCTTGGCGTTTTCCAGATCGAAAGCCGGGCGCAAATGAGCATGCTGCCGCGCCTGCGTCCGAGAAGGTTTTATGATCTCGTCATCGAGGTCGCAATCGTCAGACCTGGCCCCATCCAGGGCAATATGGTTCACCCCTATCTGAAGCAAAGGGAACAATGGGCTAAAGGCATCCCCATCCAGTATCCGAGCGAAGAATTGGAAGGGGTCCTGGAGAGGACTTTGGGCGTTCCGCTTTTCCAGGAGCAGGCCATGCAGATCGCGATCACGGCCGCGGGATTTGAACCGGCCGAGGCCGATCGGTTGCGGCGGGCGATGGCAACCTTCAAGCGAACAGGGACCATCGGCACATTTGAACAAAGATTCATCGAGGGAATGGTCAGCAGGAAATACTCCCGCGAATTCGCCCAGCAGTGTTTCAACCAGATAAAGGGCTTCGGCGAATACGGCTTCCCGGAAAGTCATGCCGCCTCTTTTGCACTTCTCGTCTATGCCTCCTCCTGGGTGAAAGCCTACTATCCGGATGTCTTTTGCGCGGCCATGCTCAATTCTCAGCCCATGGGATTCTATGCGCCGGCGCAGTTGGTCCGCGACGCTCGGGAACATGGAGTGGAAATACGGGAGGTCGATGTCAACAGTTCGGACTGGGATTGCCTGCTGGAAGACGCCGTCTTCGCCGAGGACAAGATCGATTTCCGCCATCGCGATATGAAGGATGTCATCAGGACCAGAAGAGCTGTCCGTCTTGGCTTCCGGCAGGTGAAAGGTCTTTCCGAAACGGTGATGAAAGAGAAGCTGATCGCAAATCGTGGAGATCGCTATACGTCCATCCGCGATCTCTGGCTGCGCTCCGGCCTTACCAAATCGGATATCGAGCGGCTGGCGGATGCCGATGCCTTCGGTACGATCGGCTTGTCCCGGCGCGAGGCTTTATGGGCGGTGCGGGCGCTGGATGTGAAAAGTGCCGCTGAAGGGCTGCCCTTGTTCGACCAGGTCAGCCATGTCGATTTGCAGGTCGAGCCTCAGACCAAACTCCCCCGGATGCTGCCGGGAGAACAGGTGATCGAGGATTATCGGTACCTGTCCCTATCGCTCAAGGCGCATCCTGTTTCATTCCTGCGCGAGGAGTTTCATAGAATAGGCATAACCCGCAGTGTCGATCTTCTCGAAGTCGAGAACGACAGAAGGGTGACGATCGCCGGCCTCGTGCTGGTGCGTCAGCGACCGGGTTCGGCAAAAGGCGTTATCTTCATGACGCTGGAGGATGAAACGGGCGTAGCCAATGCAATTGTCTGGCCGAAAACATTCGAGAAGTACCGTTCAATC
Organism: Rhizobium sp. Root1203; assembly: GCF_001424945.1. Taxonomy (GTDB): domain Bacteria; phylum Pseudomonadota; class Alphaproteobacteria; order Rhizobiales; family Rhizobiaceae; genus Rhizobium. The sequence goes on along the minus strand of NZ_LMCW01000023.1, from coordinate 152,710 downwards.
GTCATGGGAGCGCGGCTGGTCAAGATACGGGGCAAACTCCAGAAACAGAGCGGCGTCATTCATACTGTCGTCGACCACATCGAGGACATAACACCCTGCCTGGGGCTCTTGCAGAAGGAAGCGCGCCGCTTCGGCGCATGCACCCGTGCCGACGAAGTACTGAGGCCTACGGCGGATTTCCGGCAGAAAAAAATCGCTGGCATTCTGGAGAAGGCTGCGATGGAAAAACGGATCCGGTCGGAAGGGGACCCCATGAATGCTTCGGAAACGGCACGTGTCATGCCGAAGGGACGCAACTTTCACTAAAGCGGACGGCGTCCTTCTCGCCGAATTGACAGGGAATGTAGAACGGCAACGGCAGCAAGATGACAATTTTTTCTTGACAGTCAGCGTCTTCTTTAGCAGAAAAGACGATAGTGACTGTCATGTTTGGAATGAGAACGTGCTTGTTTGCAGCTGCAACTATATAACCGACACGGAGATCCGAGAAGTCATCAACGAGCTTCTCGAGCAGGACTGTTGGCAGCTTATCGTACCGGCCAAGGTGTACCACGCCATGGAGAAACGCGGCCGTTGCTGCGGCTGTTTCCCCAATGTCGTCGACATCATCATTCAGACCACCGAGGAATATCACGCCCGTCACCACTCGACGGAAGCCGAATTATTTGATTTCATGTCCCGCCTCAGAAACTTCCACGAAGAAAACAGGAGAGCGGACATTGAAAGGCGACAAAAAAGTCATCGAGCGGCTTAACGAGGCCCTCTTCTTGGAGCTCGGCGCTGTCAATCAGTACTGGGTTCATTACCGACTCCTCGAAGATTGGGGCTACACGAAGCTAGCCAAGAAGGAGCGGGCCGAGTCCATCGAAGAGATGCATCACGCCGACCGTCTGGTGGCACGCATCATTTTCCTCGAAGGTCACCCCAATCTGCAGACCCTCGCACCCCTTCGAATCGGCCAGAACGTCAAGGAAGTTCTGGAAGCCGACCTTGCCGGCGAATACGACGCTCGCACGGCTTACAAGAAGTCGCGCGACATCTGTCATGAGGCCGGCGATTACGTTTCCATGAAGCTGTTCGAGGAACTGCTGGCGGACGAAGAAGGCCATATCGACTTCCTCGAGACCCAGCTGGAGCTCCTGGGCAAAATCGGCGAATCCAAGTACGGCCAACTCAACGCCGACTCCGCCAACGAAGCCGAGTAGAACACCAAAAATCGGAACCGGCCGCACAAAACTCGCGGCCGGGCTTATTTCGCGGCGCTCAGGTCCGCCAAATGGCGAAATTCGCCAACGACCTCAACGTAGACGGTTCGTTTGAACGAGACGATCAGGGCAGGGAGACTGTCCATGGGCTTCCATTCCCAGGCGTCGAATTCCGCCATATGTCCACCGGGTGGCGGGTTGATCGAAATCTCGCTCTCGTCGCCGTCGAAGCGGAATGCAAACCAGCGCTGAGTCTGACCGCGGAATTTTCCCTTGAGTCCGATCCCTAGCATTTGCGGCGGCAGGTCGTAGTTGATCCACCTGCCGGCTTCCGCAAGCAGCGTCACGCTCCGCATGCCGGTCTCTTCGTATAGCTCACGATAAGCCGCATCCAGCGGATCCTCGCCCTTGTCGATGCCGCCCTGCGGCATCTGCCAAAGCTGAGGCGATCCGTCATACTCGGAGTTCTCCTCGGGAATGCGGCGCCCGGCCCATACAAGCCCTTGGCGATTGAGAACCATCACCCCGACACAGGGGCGGTAGGGCAGATCTTCGGCCTTCACGATCGGCTTGCTCATCGGTGTATCGTTGCTCACGGTTTCTTCGGATCATTCGTCAACGCGGCAACGCCGACGATCTCAATGCCGCGCATAGCGGCTTCTTCCGTCCATTTGGAAATTGCGTCGATGCTTTCATCGAAGGCGGAAGCGACACCAATGGCCTGTCCGTTGCGTTTTGCAACGCGCTCAAGTTCGTCAAGCTTCTGCAGGATGGCATTCTCATCGACCTGCCGGTCGAGCTGAACGTCGGCGAAGGCATGGGGCAGTTCCGTCCCCTTGGCGATAACGGCCGTCTTCGACTGCGCCGCGCTTCCATCGTCGAGAAACAGCAGGCCACGCTTGCTGATGTCGCGCATGACCGGTTCCAGGGCAACGGGGTCGGACAGGAACCGTCCGCCCTGATAATTCATGATGCCGGTATAGTTCGTGATCTCGCCCATCGCACGATGCAGGCTCTCGACGTTCTTGGCGGCAGATTTCGAAGTGAGCAGCGTATCGGGACCTGGATCGTTTGCCGGATAATCGAACGGCTCGAAAGGTACCTGCAGGAGAATCTCATGCCCGGCCCGGCGGGCATCCTGCATCCATCGCTGCAGGCTATTGCCGCTGGCGGCAAAGGCGAATGTGACCTCTTCCGGCAACTGCTGAATGGCGCGCTGCGTCCCCGTTTGGCTGAGACCGAGCCCACTGACGACGATCGCAATCCGGGTACCGTGAGCACCCGACCATGGGCGCGCATATTGGTCCATCGGCCGGCGGCCATCCGGTCCGACGATCGGCAGTCGCCCGGCAGGCGTATCTTCCAATAAGGCATCGTTCGGGATCGCTGCCATGCGCGGATCCTGGCCCATCTGCATGGCATCGACAAGAACCGGGCCGTTGCCGTCGCGCGTCCTCGGGCTGTACTTGGTCACCACGGATCCATCGCCTGCAACCATCTGCTCGACGTTCGCACCAGACTGGGGGTCGGATCTCGGCATGCCGCCAGCAGGGGAAGCCTGCGGCTTGGCGGGGGCCTGCACTGTTTCGGTTGGCGGCGCGGCGGCATCCTTTTGCGCATGGGGCTTTTCGAGTTTCACGCCGTCGCCACGAAATGCGGTGTAAAGCGAAAATCCGCCAATCAGGATGAGACAGATGCCGGCAAGCACGCGGCCCGTCCGCAAGATGCCCGGCCCCTTTCGGCCGGGTTTGCGATTCTGCCCTAGGGGCGCGTGTAGGTCCGTGCTCATTCTTGCCTGTTTCCGGGATCAGGACAGCAAAAAGGCGTCAGGCCGGATGCGATATCCGGCCTGACGCCTCATTCGATTGTCACTTGGCGCTGACGGCCTTGTCTGGGTTCGGCGGGAAAGACGGGTCCGTCTTCTTGCCGCGCAGAAGGTCAAGCGCGTAGTTGAGTTGGACATCATCCTTCGGATCCGGCGGCACGTAGGCAACCGAGCCAGAACCTTCATCGGTCTCGCTCTGGCCCTTGATATGGCCGCGAAGGCTGGACTCGCCCTCGGTTACCATTTTGCCCTTGAGAGCATCCGGCAGCGGCTCTTCGACCTTGATGTCAGGGGTGATACCCGTACCCTGGATCGAACGGCCCGACGGCGTGTAGTAGAGAGCCGTCGTCAGACGCAGCGCACCGTTCTCGCCAAGCGGGATAATCGTCTGGACGGATCCCTTGCCGAACGAACGGGTGCCGAGAACCGTGGCACGGCGCAGATCCTGCAGCGCGCCGGCGACGATTTCAGACGCCGAGGCCGAACCGCCGTTGATCAGCACGACCACCGGCTTTCCATCTGTCAGATCGCCAGGACCGGCGTTGAAGCGACGGGTTTCGTCGGGGTTGCGGCCTCGCGTGGAAACCACTTCGCCACGCTGCAACAGCGCATCCGACACCTGGATAGCCTGATCGAGCAATCCGCCGGGGTTCAGGCGCAGGTCAAGGACATAGCCCTTCAGCTTGTCCGCCGGCACGGTCTTCTTGATCTTCTCGATCGCCCGTTCGAGGTCCGGATAGGTCTTTTCCGTGAAGGAGATGACGCGGAGATAGCCGACATCGTCCTCGACACGCGACTTGACAGCCTGGACTGCAACGACGTCGCGCACGATCGTCAGTTCGATCGGCTTGTCGGCGCCCTTGCGGATCAGCGTCAACTTGATCGGCGTATTGACCGGGCCGCGCATCTTCTCAACCGCGTCCTCAAGCTTCAGTCCGCGCACCGACTGACCATCGATCTCGGAGATATAGTCTCCCGCGAGAACCCCGGCCTTGGCCGCGGGCGTATCGTCGATCGGAGTGATGACCTTGACGAGTTCGTCTTCCATGGTGACCTCGATACCGAGACCGCCGAACTCGCCCTTCGTCTGGGTCTGCATGTCTGCAGCGTCCTTCGCATTCATGTAGCTCGAATGCGGGTCCAGTGAGGAGAGCATACCGTTGATGGCATTCTCGATGAGCTTGTCCTCGGCCGGCGGCGTTACGTATTGCGCGCGTACGCGCTCGAATACGTCACCGAACACGGACAGCTCCTTGTAGGTGGACGCCCCCGCCGCTTCCGCAGGCACGCCCGCGGAGTAAATGACGCTCATGGCAGTCGCACCCATCAATGCGCCAACCAGAACAAGAGAAGCCCTACGAATCATTGCGTGCCTTTCCAGTGTCTTTGGCGGTCCACCACGGTCGGGAATCGACCGGTTTCCCGTCTTTTCGAAATTCAATGTAAAGCGTTGGCCGGTTGGTTTCCAGCGCCAATGCAGTTGCGCTCGCCACTCTTTTTGCGCCCATCACGGCGAGCGGTTCACCGGCGAAAACGAACTTGCCCTGCCGCGTGCTGATCGTCTCCATTCCGGAGAGAACAAGGTGATAACCGTCGCCGGCATCGAGGATGATCATCTGGCCATAACTACGAAATGAGCCGGCGTATACCACGAGCCCGTCTGCGGGCGCCGTGACCACCGTTTCCGGATTGGTGGCTAGCGTCATTCCCATGGCCTCGTGCCCGGTTCCATCGGCATCGCCAAACTGGCGAAGCGTGTCACCTGCCACCGGCAATTCCAGCTTCGCCTTCAAATCTGAAAATGGATATGCGGGCGCAATGCGGTTTTTATCAGGCACGCCGCTATCGGCGAGCGCCTTGGCCTGAGCCCGCTGCTCATCAGTCAAAAGCTTGCGGTTTTCCTCTGCCTGCCGGGCCGCCGCGGCTGCCTGCCGAACCGACGAAATTTCGGTTTCCATGGACGCGACGAGGCCTTCCAAGCTGGTCGCCTTGCCCGCAAGCTCCTCGGAGCGTTTACGCTCGGCTTCCAGTTCCGCAGCGTTGCTGCGGCTCAGCTTGTCGTTTTCGGCGAGAAGCATATCCATACGCCGCTCTTCCTCGAGGCTGTTCGTCATTGTCGCGGTCAGGCTGGTCTTTTCCGCAGCGCTGGCAGCCTGCAGAGAGGAAAGATTACCAAGGTCGGCGGCAAGCTTGTCGGTTTCCTTGCGGATTCCAGGCACCACGGCACCGAGCAGAATGGCGCTGCGGACTGAGCCGAGCGCATCGTCCGGCGTCACGAGAAGTGCCGGCGGGGGATTGCGGCCCATGCGCTGCAGCGCCGCAAGCACCTCGGCAAGCAGCCCGCGACGCTCATGCAGCGAGCGGCGAACGGCATCTTCTTTCACGCCGAGATCCGAGAGCTTCTTCTCGCTGTCCAGGATCTGCTTCTCCAGCGATTTGCGTCGTGCGGCTGAATCGATCAATGCCTGCCGAACGCTGCTGGTACTCTTGTCCAGTTCTGAAATGCTCTTCTCGAGTTCGCCGACCCTGTCGGAGGAAAGGCTGATGGTCTTGGACAGGGCCTCGAGCTCGACGCGGGTCTCATCCCGTTTCCTTTCCAGTTCAGCAGCTGGATCGGCCGGCGCGATCTGAGCCCCCGTCGTCGCAGTCATTGTCGAGGCGTCGCGCGAAGGGCGCTGCATTTGCGCGCCGGCGCCCGGCACGGGCGAGGGTGCCTGGGCGAACGCTTCAACCCAGCCGGCAGCGGCAATCAGGGACGCGCTCAGCCCCGCAGCCAGCGCAGGCAGGATCACATACTTTCGCTTGAAGGCGGGGATTGGCATGCGCGTCGGGAGATCCTCTAAAATCGCGCGGAGATTAAGCTGATTTGGCATGTTTTGCCAGAAGGATCGAGGGAAAGGAGCTCGTTACAAGCCTCACGCCCGCGTGGCCTCTGCCATCAGCTCAGACACGATGATAGGGATGTCCGGAAAGGATGGTCACGGCGCGGTACAATTGCTCTGCAATCAGCGTTCGCACCAACTGGTGCGGCCACGTCATCTTGCCCAGGCAGAGTGTCGCATCGGCTCGATCGTAGAGCGAAGGATGGAGGCCATCGGCGCCGCCGATTGCAATCGTAAGGTCGCGCTTGCCCTGATCCCGATAGTGTTCGAGGAGACTGGCGAAGCCTTCGCTATCCAGCGCCTTGCCGCGCTCATCCAGCAGAATGAGGATGCTTCCGTCCGCAAGCGACTTCTGCAGCATGGCCGCTTCCTCGCGCTTGCGGGTTTCTGCGTTCGAGGCGCGGCTTTCAGCAACTTCGGCAACGCGAGAGAATTCGAGGCCGACCGCAGGACCGGCCTTGGCAAAACGATCGAAATAGCGGCCCGCAAGATCTTTCTCCGGGCCGGATTTCAGCCGCCCCACGGCAAAAAGACCAATACGCATCCGCTCGCTCCCGCCCTTCAGCACCCGGCGACACGAGAACGGTCGCGAGCCGGGTGCCATCACTCCGGCTCAATCAGTTGCCGTCTATCAGGCGCCGGACATGACGTCCAGACGGACTGGTTAGTGCACGGTCTCGTCCATATCAGGAGCCGCCCACATCTTTTCGATGTTGTAGAACTCGCGGATTTCGGGACGGAATACGTGCACGATGATATCGCCAGTGTCGATCAGGACCCAATCGCCACCTTCCTGACCTTCGACACGGGCTGAACCGAAGCCCTCGTCTTTCAAGTCAGTCAGCAAGTGGTCCGAAATCGCCATGACATGCCTGCTCGAACGGCCGGAGACGACGACCATGAAGTCTCCGAGCGCCGACTTTCCGGCAATGTCGATCGTGACGATATCTTCAGCTTTGGAGTCCTCGAGGCTTACGAGGACGGCGTGCAGGGCGCGGGCAGCGGCATCGACGCCACGTTCCGGGCTCTTCGGGATAACGGCAAGCGTTCTTCCCTTGGCGTGTACTGTTGTCAGTGCTTTCCCTTTCTCGGAACGACAGACTATGCACATCACTGATTTGGCGAACCAAATCATGGTTAAGATAGGCACCAAACCACCAAGGTTTCAAGACACCGTCGATCACAATGCGTGAATGCCGGATTTGGCGCAGGAGAGGAGCCTTTGTCTCAAGACTGCTTCGAGCCGGCTGTGTACAGTCGATACGACCCTGCGTAAAGTCAGGGCTCGTCTCCGAATGCAAAGACCGCCGATGAAAAGCGCCGCCGACAATATGATTGTTCCAATTCTCCGCATCAGCTTCCCGCGGGAAGATCGTCTGGGGCGCGGCAAGATGGAGTTGCTCGAGCACATCAGGGAGACCGGATCCATCTCGGCCGCGGGTCGAGCCATGGACATGTCCTACCGCCGCGCCTGGCTGCTCGTCAGCGACATGAACCGGATGTTCAAAGTACCCGTTGTCGAATCGCAGCGCGGCGGCCAAAAGGGCGGCGGCGCCGCTTTGACGCCCTTCGGAGAAACGCTGCTCGCCCGCTTCAGGCAAATGGAGCAAACCCTGCAGGAAACGCTTGCCGACGATCTGGCCTGGCTGGAGGCCAATCGATCCCAACGGAGCTGATCAGGATTCCAGGGCCACGGTCTTGATGATGGCGAAGACGGGCATGCCTGCCCGCAATTGCAGTCGCTCAGCCGAAAAGCCTGTGATGCGGGAAATGATCACGTCGCCGCCGCAATCGACGACTACGTCAACCGTCGCTTCGCCAGCGGGGGTCAATTCCCGGACAATGGCCTCGAGAACGTTCAGCGCACTTAGCCCCTCTGGTCTGTTCGTCGCCAGCATGACGTCACGGGACGGAATGCGCACCCGTACCGCCATGCCCGGCATCAACTTGGCTTCCGGGATATGGAGCCGCGCGGATTTCAAGGCGATCGTGGCAATGCGATGCCGCTCGTCGACGGTCTCCACCTTGCCTTCCAGCAGCACGCCCGCCTCGCGCCGGTCAAACGATTCCAAGGGGTGGCTGAGTACATCGATGGCAGATCCGACCGCCTCGACCTTGCCATCCTGCATGACCACGACCTGGTCGGCCAGGCGCGCCACCTCGGCGATCGAATGACTGACGTAGACGATCGGGATATCCATTTCGTCGCGCAGGCGTTCCAGGTAAGGCATGACTTCGGCTTTGCGGGCCTCGTCAAGCGCGGCGAGCGGCTCGTCCATCAAAAGGAGGCGCGGAGACGAAAGCAGGGCTCGGCCGATGGCCACGCGTTGCTTCTCCCCGCCGGAGAGCTTTTCCGGCTTGCGTTCGAGCAACGCCTCGATACCGAGCAACGCAACAATCCGATCGAGGCTCTCGGTCGAACCGCCGCCCGCGGCAAACCATCGGCCATAGGAAAGATTGTGACGGACACTGAGATGCGGAAACAGCCGCGCCTCCTGGAAAACATATCCAAAGCGCCGGCGATGCCTGGCAACGAAAATCCCCCGATCCGTGTCCGTCAATACGTCGTCATCCAGCGCAACCAGCCCCTCCAACGGCCGCGTCAGACCCGCAATGATTCGGATCATCGAGGTCTTGCCCGAACCGGAACGACCGAAAAGCGCGGTGATGCCCCGCTCGGACGTGAAGCCCGCATCGAGTGAAAACGCGCCGAACCGGTGTTTTGCATTCACCACGAGCGTCATTCCGGATCGATCCTCCGGCCAGCCATCCGCGAAAGGTACTCCGAAGCGAGCAAAGCAACCATCGAGATGGCGACGGCCACCAGCGTTAGCCGCAACGCGCCCGCGTCGCCGCCCGGCACCTGGGTGAAGGAGTAGATTGCCGCCGAAAGCGTCTGCGTCTCTCCGGGGATATTGGAAACGAACGTAATCGTCGCCCCGAATTCCCCCATGGCCTTTGCGAAGGAGAGGATCATGCCCGCAACGATCCCCGGCAATGTCAGCGGCAGGGTAATGGTCAGAAATACCCACAGCGGACCGGCACCGAGTGTCCCTGCCGCCTCCTCAAGCTTTCGGTCGACCGCCTCGATGGAGAGCCGAATGCTTCGTACCAGCAACGGGAAAGCCATGACCGCGCAGGCCAGTGCGGCACCCGTCCACCGAAAGGAAAAGACGATGCCGAAATGCTGATCGAGAAAGCTTCCGATCGGCCCGCGGCGGCCAAAAAGGATCAGAAGGACGAAACCGGTGACGACGGGAGGCAGGATGAGCGGCAGATGAACGATGCCGTTGAGGACGGATTTGCCCCAAAAATTGCCTCGCGCCAAAAGATGAGCGACACCGATCCCGAAAGGCAGGCTCGCGAGCATCGCCACCACAGACACACGCAGGCTGAGCAGGATTGCGGTCCATTCCTCGCTGCTCAGGCCGAGTGCTTCCAACCGTTGTGTCTCCGAAAACCAGAAGGCCCGTCGACGCGGGCCTTCCTGCCATGCCACGATAATAAATCCGCAATCATTTCAAGATCGTAAAACCTTGGTCCGTGAAAAAGTGGGCCGCCTTCTCCGACTTCAAAAACGCCAGGTAGGCAGCCGCGGCGGGGTTCTTGCTCTCAGCAAGAATAGCAATTGGATAGATGATGGGTGGGTGCGAATCGGATGGGAACGTACCGACGACCGCAACGCCGGGGTCAGCCGTTACATCGGTCTGGTAGACGATGCCGTAGGGTGCCTCGCCGCGCGACACCAAGGCAAGTGCGGCACGAACGCTTTCGGCGCCAGCGACCTTGGCTTCGACGGAAGTCCAGACGCCAAGCGATTCGAGCGCCGCCTTGCCGTACTTGCCGGCAGGCACCGACTTGACCTCGCCCATGGCGAGTTTGCCGTCGCCGAGCAATGCTGCAAGGTTGAAGCCCTTGGCGATCTCGACGGGCTTGGCCTGATCCTTGGCTGCGACGAGCACGATCCGGTTGCCGAGCAGTTTGGAGCGGGTGTCCGCCTTGATCAGGTTCTTCTTGGCGACATAGTCCATCCAGTCAAGATCCGCCGAAATGAAGATATCGGCCGGCGCTCCGCTCTCGATCTGCTTTGCCAGCGCGGAACTTGCTGCATAGGACGCGACAGCTTGTCCGCCCCCTTCGCTTTCCCAGGCGGCATTGGCCGCGTCGAGCGCGTTCTTGAGGCTGGCAGCCGCAAAGACCGTGACCTTGTCCGCCGACATCGCAGGCGTTGCAGCGATGCACAACCAGACCACCGAAACGGCCGCGGCCGCAAATTTAATCCATTGACGACGGCTATGCATGAATTCACTCCCGCGCTTCGAAATATCCCAACAGATATAACGTCATCGCGAGCTTGGCCAGCGATATGTTTGTCGCAATATATCCCGCTCTGAAAGGCGGCCATCACGCATTCGTGAAGCGCATAGGTGCTTCTGACCGGACCGAACAAGGTCGATATGGACAGTCGATTTTTTAGGAAAACCCCACCAGAAATGGGAGGGAAAACTCGTAAATCTGACAATGTGCCGATGAAACAAGCACATAAGGGCGAGGCTCCGGGTCAAGCTATGTGGCTGTTGCATTGCTGCAATGCAGCGAGCCTGCTTCCGGTCCGCGCGATTTGTGGTAAAACACTTTCATCGAACGGCGATCTCCTCCTCCCAAAGCCGTTTGGTATGGATCGGCAACACTCCTCCTCCCAGTTGTCGATCAAGTTTAAAAGCCCGACGGATCCTCCCCCGTCGGGCTTTTCGCTGTTTGGCTCCCTCAAAATTAGCTGTCGACTAGGTTCCGTTCTTGGCCCGGATCGCCGTCGAACTGAGGCGCGATCTCGGTCCGTGGATGAAGGTCCAGGCAGGCGCCGGCTTTTTCCATAGCGCCCGTGAATCGTCTTCGTCGATACGAGCGAAATCGAAGGTCTTCGCCATCTTCGATGATAGGAATGACAATGTGGCGCCCGGGCGGTCGATGACTGCGATCGGAAACGTGCGGGCAATGTCCTGCCACTTCTGCCAGCGATGGAACGTCTTCAAACTGTCGGCACCCATGATCCAGATGAAATGTACATGCGGATTGCAGGCTTTGACACGCGCCAATGTATTGGCGGTATAGCTGGTCCCGAAGTCTTTCTCGAATGCCGTAACCTTGATCGCGGGGTGCTTCGCCAGGCGCTCGCTGAGCTCGACACGCTCCGACAGGGGTAATAGCAGACTCCGGTCCTTCAATGGATTGCCCGGCGTCACCATCCACCAGAGCTGGTCGAGACCCAGTCGCTTGATGGCGATCTCGGCAACAAGGCCATGCCCTTGATGTGGAGGATTGAACGACCCGCCGAAAAGTCCAACTACCATGCCCCGCTCTGCGTGCGGCATGCGTAGATAGCGCCGGTCGATATCGTCTGTTGTCACGTCAGGCCCGGGTTTGTCCGGTGCCGTGCACACGGTATTTGAAGGAAGTCAATTGCTCGACGCCCACCGGCCCCCGCGCATGCATTTTTCCAGTTGCGATACCGATCTCCGCACCCATTCCGAATTCACCACCGTCGGCAAACTGCGTCGATGCGTTGTGGAGCAGGATTGCCGAATCGACCTCGGTGAAGAAGCGCTCGACGACGTCAGGATCGTCCGCAATCACCGCTTCCGTATGGTTCGACGAATATTTCTGGATATGCGCGATCGCACCCGAAATCCCATCCACGATGGCGACGGACACGATGGCATCGAGATATTCGGTCGACCAGTCTTCTTCGGTTGCGGCCTTCGTCCCGGGCACTGCGCCTACCACGTCGGATGATCCGCGAATTTCGCAACCGGCGCCAGAAAGCGCTTCCAGCAGCGGAACGAGGTGCGTATCTGCGGCAGCCTTATCGACCAGAATGGTCTCCACGGCGCCGCAAATGCCGGTACGACGCATCTTCGCGTTGACGACGATCTGATTGGCCATGTCGAGATCGGCCGAGCGATCGACGTAAATGTGGCAAAGGCCCTCGAGATGGGCGAACACCGGTACTCGCGCTTCGCTCTGCACACGAGCCACCAGGCTCTTGCCGCCGCGCGGGACGATCACGTCGATGGCGCCGTCCAATCCTCGCAGCATGGCCCCGACCGCGGCACGGTCCGTCACCGGCACCAACTGGATAGCATGCTCGGGAAGCCCGGCAGACTTCAGGCCGCGGACGAGGCAGTCGTGAATAGCCTGCGATGAACGGCGCGAGTCGGAACCGCAACGCAGAATGACGGCGTTGCCGGCCTTGAGGCACAGTGCGCCGGCATCCGCCGTCACGTTCGGGCGGCTTTCGAAGATGACGCCAATCACGCCGAGCGGCGTACGAACGCGCTCGATCTTGAGGCCGTTCGGCCGGTCCCAGGCCGCGATCACTTCGCCGACGGGATCGCTTAGAGAAGCAATCGCCCGAATTCCCTCCGCCATGTCGATGATCCGGCTGTCGTTCAACGTCAGGCGATCGACGAACGAGGCGAGCATATCTGTGCCGGCGATGTCCTTCAGATCCTTGGCGTTTTCGGAAAGAATCCGGTCCGTGTCTGCAAGGATTGCATCCGCCATGGCGTTCAGCGCGGCGTTCTTCACCTCGGTGGACGCGAAGCCCAACGGTCGCGCAGCGGCCTTTGCCTTGGCGCCGATGTCGTTCATCAGCGCCTCAATGCCAGGGCCTTGCGCAACGGTATCAAGCATGGGCTGCGTCCTTCTTCTGCCTCTCGGACTTTGAATTGATCTGCGACGTCATCACCATGTCGTCGCGATGGACCATGGCTGCGCGCCCGGCATAGCCGAGGATAGCTTCGATCTCTGCAGACTTGCGGCCGGTAATTTGCCTGGCCTCGTCGGCGTCGTAACCCGCAAGCCCACGCGCGATTTCGCGCCCATTCGGACCAACGATCGCAACCGTGTCTCCGCGGCTGAAAAGACCCACAACCTTGCGAACGCCTGCCGGCAGCAGGCTCTTGCCGGCGCCGAGCGCAACAACCGCGCCATCGTCGACGTGAAGCTCGCCCGCCGGCTGCAGCTGCCCCGCAATCCATGTCTTGCGCGCAGTCACTGGGGTAGCGGACGGTGCAAACCACGAGAAACGCGCACCATTCTCCATCGCTGAAAGCGGGCTGTCGCTCTTGCCCGATGCAATGATCATCGCGCATCCGGCCGTCGTAGCGATCTTGCCGGCGTCGATCTTGGTGCGCATGCCGCCACGCGAGAGCTCCGACGCCGCGCCACCCGCCATCGCTTCGATCTCGGGCGTTATCTCGGCAATGGTCTCAAGGAATTGCGCATTCGGATCCAAATGGGGAGGCGCCGTGTAGAGACCGTCTATATCAGACAACAGGATCAGCAGGTCTGCTCCGGTCATCGTCGCGACACGCGCTGCCAGCCGATCGTTGTCACCGTAGCGGATCTCGCTCGTCGCGACCGTATCGTTCTCGTTGATGATCGGCACTGCGCCGATCTTCAGAAGCTGGTTAATTGTCGCACGTGCGTTGAGATAACGGCGGCGCTCCTCAGTGTCGCCGAGCGTCAGCAGGATCTGTCCTGCAACGATATCGTCCCGCGAAAGGCTCTCGGACCAGGCGCGGGCAAGGGCGATCTGCCCAACAGCCGCCGCCGCCTGGCTTTCCTCAAGCTTCAGCGCACCGGAGGGAAGGTCGAGAACCGAGCGCCCGAGTGCGATCGCACCCGAGGACACTACCAGCACATCCACGCCCTTGGCCTTGAGGCCGGCGATATCGGCGCACATCGCGTCCAGCCAGCTCTTCTTCAACCCGCTTTTTCGATCGACGAGAAGCGCAGATCCGATCTTGATCACGATACGGCGGCATCTGCCGATCGGCTTTCGGCTAGTCATTGGCCTCGCCCTTGTCCACCACGATATCGCGATGACGCAGCTTCGGCGTTTTGGCTGGCTTCTCGACGGTGTTGGCATCGACGATGATGTCGCGAAGCGCACGCAGCACCTCAGTCATGCCCTTGCCGGTCGCCGCCGAAATCTGGAACGGCGTGCTGCCGCAGGCCTTCGCCAGTTCCTTCGTCTTTTTCTTCAGCGTTGCCTCGTCGAGAACGTCGATTTGCGACAGCGCCACGATCTCGGGCTTGTCGCCGATCTCGTCGCTATACGCTTTCAATTCGTGCTTGACCGTCTTGTAGGCCTTGCCGACGTTTTCTTCCTGTGAGGAGACGAGATGCAACAGCACGCGGGTGCGCTCGACATGGCCAAGAAACCGGTCGCCGATGCCAATGCCCTCGTGGGCGCCTTCGATCAGTCCCGGAATGTCGGCCAGCACGAATTCCCGTTCGTCGATGGTGGCAACGCCGAGGTTCGGATGCAGCGTCGTGAACGGATAGTTGGCAATCTTCGGCCGAGCGCGCGTGACCGCCGCTAGGAAGGTAGACTTCCCGGCATTCGGCAGCCCGACAAGACCAGCGTCCGCGATCAGCTTCAGATGCAGCCAGATCGTCTTTTCTTCGCCTTCAAGACCGGGGTTGGCCCAGTCGGGCGCCTGGTTGACCGATGTTTTGAAGTGGGCGTTCCCGAACCCGCCATTGCCGCCGCGAGCGAGGCAGAAGCGTTGCCCTTCCTCAATCAGGTCGCAGATCAGCGTTTCCTGGTCTTCTTCGAAGATCTGCGTTCCAACCGGCACCTTGAGGGTCACATGGTCGCCATTGGCGCCCGTGCGGTTTTTGCCCATTCCGTGCATGCCGATCGTGGCCTTGAAATGCTGCTGGAAACGGAAATCGATGAGCGTGTTGAGACCGTTGACAGCCTCTACCCAGACGTCGCCACCGCGCCCGCCGTCACCGCCATCCGGACCGCCGAACTCGATGAACTTCTCGCGCCGGAACGAGACGCTGCCGGCACCTCCGTCTCCAGACTTGATATAGACCTTTGCTTCGTCGAGAAATTTCATTTTACTTCCATCATTCGGTGTCAGTTGGACGCCCGTCTTGGCCTGATCGATATAGGCCGTTCAGCCGGAGGTCAAAGATTATCGTTAGGTTTGCGAGCTATAACATACAGTACGGCTTCGGTCTCGACGGGTTCTACAATCTCGAACGAATAGCCGAATCCCTTCAAGGCGCAGATGTTATCGCGCTCCAGGAAGTCACCAGAGGCTTCGTCAGGAACCGATATGCCGACATGGTGGCGGACCTCGCCGCCCTTTTCCCCGACCACTTCTGGGTCTATGGCCCGGCCTGCGATCTGCATGTCGAACCGCCCGGAGGCACGCCGGGGCCGCGTGCATGCCGATTCCAGTTCGGCAATATGGTGCTCTCCCGCTGGCCGATACTGTCCACGCGAACGTTGCTTCTGCCGCGCAGCCGGACCGTTTCCAAGCTCAACCTGCAGCGTGGTGCGACCGAAGCCGTCATCGACACGCCGGACGGCGCCTTGCGCGCCTATTCCGTGCATCTCGATCACGTTTCCGCCGACGAGCGCATCCGCCAGCTCGTATTTCTCAACGAGCGCATCAACGCTTTCACCCATGAAGGTGGGTCGGTGACCGGCGCCCTCGAGTTCGATGCGAGCGATCCTCCGCTGCCGGAGAATTACGTCGTCATGGGTGACTTTAACATGGTGCCGGAATCGCCGGAATATTGCGCTTTCGCCGGAACCAAGGACGGCTACTACGGCCGCATGGCGCGCATAGGCACGCCAATCGACGCGCTGGCCGCGCTGAACGGATACACTCCTGGAAGCTATAGCTGGATGGATCCCGAGGATCACGACAAACGCATGCATCTCGATTACTGCTTCGTGAGCGGCGGCCTCGAACACCGCCTGATATCCGCGAGTGTCGACACGACACCCACGGGTTCCGACCACTTCCCTGTGTGGGTTGAGATCGGGCGCTGAATGAAGCGCCCCGAAAACGTTTCGAGGCGCTTCCTGTTCGGTCAGGCGGTCTTCGCCGCCTGCAGCGCGCCGGGCTTCAGTACCGTCTCGACATGCGTGACCATCGTGTTGCGTGCGAAACTGTAGATTTCGCTGCAACCGGTCATGCGGAAGCCCAGCTTTTCCTGCAGCCTCAGCGAAGCCGGGTTGTCAGCAAAGACGCCGGAATGAACCGGCATCTCCGGCATACGCCGCGAGAAGCGTTCGAGCACTGCCACCACCGCCTCGCTCATGTAGCCGCGCCGCCAGTAATAGCGGTTCAGCCAATAGCCGAGGTGCCAACGACCGTGCCGAAGCTCGATCGCAACCGTGCCGATATGCGCATCGTCGCCTGCCGTGATTGCCAGCTGCCAATCCGGCAAGTCACCTGAGGTGGCAGGCACGAGCCAGTCGAGCGCATCCTGCCGATCGTAAGGTGCCGGAACGCGCGCCAGCATGCGGGTCACCGCGAAATCGGAGAGAGATTGCGCGATGGCATCGGCATCGCTGAGCCTGTGAGGGCGCAGCGTCAGTCGGCGCGTGGTGATCACCGGCTGCGGGCCGGGTGTCATCGGCTGGCTCAGAGGTCGCTGGACACTGATCGCGTTCATAGGACGCTCCCCCAGCTTCTGAGCGACATCCAGGTCTTGCGGTCGAGCCGGTACCATTCAACCGGCACGTTGCTGCCGAGCGCCAGAGACGCGGCCAGCCCGGAACCCTGGAACTGGAAGCCGCACTTCTGGATGACCCGCCGCGAAGCGACGTTCATCACCCGGCAACGGGCGTCGATCTGATCGACATCCTGCCTTGTGCGAAAGACCATATCGACAAGGGCGTGGCACGCCTCCGTCATAAAGCCTTGATTCCAGAAGGGTTCTCCAAGCCAATAACCAATCTCGACGGTTCTTCCGTCGAGATGCGGCTCCACCCCGCAGCAGCCGATGAAAGCACCGTTTTCGGCTTTGGTAATGGCATAGACGCACTTGCCAATTTCGCCGTCTTTCGTGCGGCGCACGAAGTCGGCGGCATCATTGGCCGTATATGGGTGCGGCATGCGCGATACCATTGTGGCGACTTTGGCGTTGTTGGCGAGATGGGCAAGGGCGTCAATGTCTTCTTCGTGCGGCGCGCGCATGACGAGCCGTTCCGATAACAAGACAGGGCAATCGGTCCTTAACCGTTCCGGCCTCAGCCGTTCCTTGGGAGACCTTTGGTCTTCCCTGGGAGACCGCGATTGGCCTTCCCGTAACATTTCGCCTTGCATGGTTCAGTCCTCCTTGAGGGCAAAGAAAAAGGGGAGATGGGTGGTGCCCCATCTCCCCTTTTTTCTTGACTGAACCTTGTACGCTCAGCCGGGTCGATGAGACACCGGCTGCTATAAAGCGCTACCGGCTTATTCCGCTGCTTCCGCTTTCGGCATGACAGACACGTATACGCGACCGTTGGCCTTCGTTCGGTAGTTCACATTGCCGGCGGTAAGAGCAAAGATCGTGTGATCCTTGCCGAGGCCGACGTTGGAACCCGGATGCCACTGCGTACCGCGCTGACGCAGAATGATGTTGCCCGAAATGACGGCTTCGCCGCCGAACTTCTTCACGCCAAGGCGCTTGGATTCGGAATCACGACCGTTGCGCGACGAACCGCCAGCTTTTTTGTGTGCCATTGGAGTTCTCCTTTAAACCTTAAGTCCCGTGATCTTACTTGGCAGCCACGATGTCCGTGATCCGGACAACCGTGTGATGCTGGCGATGGCCGCGCGTGCGCTTCGAGTTCTGACGACGGCGCTTCTTGAAGGCGATGACCTTCTTGCCGCGGTTGTGCTCGACCACTTCGGCCTTGACGGAAGCGCCCTTGACGAAGGGAGCACCGATCGCAGCGTCGGCGCCTTCGCCGATAACGAGGACTTCGGTGAATTCGATCGAATCGCCAGCGGTGACTTCAAGCTTCTCGATGGTCAGCACGTCGTTTGCTGCCACACGGTACTGCTTACCGCCGGTCTTGATGACTGCGAACATTTTTTATCCTTTCATGTTCGTTCCGGCTCATACCCGCATCAAACAGGTGGCCGTCTTTTTATCAGTCGAAGTTAAGCAGGATTTTCAGAGGCTTTCGCCCAGAACTCTCTCTGCCGGTGATGCCCCACGCGAGCGCGAGACTGGTAAAGGCACGGACTTTTCCACACCTATTGCGCAGCGCAGATACGCGAGCCCAAAAAAACTGTCAAGGCAAAAGGATGAAAAGCTTTGAGATTTCGTCTTGCCAGCATGCAAAACTCTCGCTATGAGACAGCCCGCGCCCCGATGGGCCGACCAGAACTGCGGAGAGGTGGCAGAGTGGTCGAACGCACCGCACTCGAAATGCGGCATACCTGCAAGGGTATCGTGGGTTCAAATCCCACCCTCTCCGCCATAATCACAATTTGTCGTGACGCTCATGCAAGCGCTGTCCCGTCGATAGCCCTCACCGCTTTGGCCCCGCGAATGAGAACGCCTTCGGTGTGCCGGCGTGCACTACCCCAGCTGCAGCGCCGTCGATATCTCTCCAAGCGTCGCCTTCTCCGCCTCACTGACCGCTACGCCGCCTATACCCATGAAGCCACCCTCCTTTGAGGCTTCAGCCACCTTCTGGCTGATCTGATACAGCCAAGTCTTGAAACCACCAGCATCGGCCGGTGCCTTGGTGTCAACGACCGCTCGGGCTTGCTGGAGCGTTTCGATGCAGGTGGCTTTGATCTCCTGCGGCTTGGCTCCCTTGAGCTTCACCTGCAATCCATCACGTGCCGCGGCTCGCCCTTCGGACGTTTCGAAATCGCCGACGATCGCTTTGATCAGCGGGTTTGCTGCAGTGTCGGCCTTCGCCTGCAGGAGCGCGCTGCTGCTGGCAATGCTTTCCTTGAGCATGCCCCACAGGCCGCTCGGCTCCGCGGCAGTGACGGCTATGCCCGCCATCATGACGCTCTCCAGCAAGAGCTTCCATTCGTCTACCGTGAACGTCGACTTATCGGCCATGACTGGCGCTCCTTTGTTTGTGTCGGTTCCAAGGCGCGATTGACGCCAAAAGTCAGATGGGCAGGGCTGTCGGCTTGTCGTCGAATCAGGATCTCCGAGGCTCCCGGGGAGCGCCGACGTTCCCCATCGAGCGGCCGACGCGACGGCTGAGGACTGCAGCAAGCGACAGGGGTTTCTCAGGCCGCCAGATTTGGTTTTCAGAATTCCCAAGCTACGCGTATTAGCATTTACACATATGTTGTGCCACTTCTGATGGCTGAGGAATCCGCCGAAGCTCGCGAACTCTCGTAGTTGCCGGCCTCGCGGCACACACCTGGGCTTGCACTACACGGAATTCCGCTTGCGCTTCTCAAAGAAGCTCAGGATACCCCGTTGCGCCTCAGGTGTCTCCCAGCTATCGGCGAGCCGGTGCACGACATCCTCGATGATGTCGTCTGTTATTGGCGCGGCAAGGGAGCGGACGAGCGCTTTGGCGCTTGCGGCGGCTTGCGGTGACGCAGCGAGAAATTCGTTCGTTGCGGCTTCCACCGAACTGTCGAGGTCCTCAGCGGCCACTATGGAGCCGACAAGCCCGATTGCCCTGGCTTGTTCCGCGTCGAATACCTTGCCGGACATGAAAAGCGGCCGCGCAGCAGAGGCACCGATCCGCGCGACGACATAAGGGCTGATCGTTGCGGGGATGAGGCCGAGACGAACTTCCGTTAGCCCGAAACGCGCCGTCTCTGCAGCCACAGCTGCATCACAGACGCTGATCAGACCGATGCCGCCGCCGAAGACGTTTCCGTGAACGGAAGCGATCAACGGCTTCGGAAGATCGTTCAGCGCGCGGAACATCGCTGCCAGGCGTCGCGCCTCGGCAATTCTCTCACTCCGGCTGGCATCGAACTGGGTGCGCATCCACTCCAGATCGCCGCCGGCGCAGAAGCTTTTCCCGGCCCCCGCCATGACGACGGCGCGAACGCTCGGGTCCGCACCGAGGAGGTGAGCCGCCTCGGTGAGTTCATCGATCATCCTTGCCGACATCGCATTGTGCTTGTCTTCGCGCGCCAGGGTCAGCCGCGTCACGCCGCGGCCATCGGTCTCGATCCTCAGCGTTTCCGGCATCAGGCAGCACTCCTCAGGCCGTGGGCAATGGCCGCCGCCCGTTCGAGCTTTTCGGGCGAAAGCCCCGTTCGATAGCCTCTGCCGGAGAGATACTGCGCAACCTCGAGCGTATCGACATTGCCCCTGGCACCCGGCGCATAGGGACAACCGCCGAGCCCTCCGACGGATGCATCGAAGACGCGAAGACCATGCTCCAGCGAGACGCCGATGTTGTCGAGAGCCCAGCCGTCGGTGTCATGGAAATGACCGGCCAGCATGGTGGCAGGCGCATAGGAAAGGACCGTCACCAGCATGCGATCGACCTCCTCCGGCCGGCCGCGACCAATGGTGTCGCCAAGGCTGATTTCATAGCATCCGAGCGCATGCAGTTTTTCGACGACCGCCGCCGCGGCGTCCGGTGCCACTGCGCCTTCGTAGGGGCATTCGACGACGCAGCTGACGTAGCCACGCATCGGAATGCCACGCTCGCGGCTTGCCTGGGCGACCGGTCCGAAACGCTCTATGCTCTCTGCGATGCTGCAGTTGATGTTGTGACGCGAAAAGCTTTCGGACGCGGAGGCGAAGATCGCAACCTCGTCCGCGGCGGCTGCCATCGCGGCGTTGAAGCCCACCATGTTTGGCGTCAGCACGGCGTAGCGCACGCCCGGTCGGCGGTGGATGCCGGCCATCACATCGGCAGCGTCAGCGAGCTGGGGCACCCACTTAGGGCTGACGAAGCTCGTAACCTCGATCCGCTCGAAGCCACACTCGGAGATCGCGTCGACCAGTTCGATCTTTTTATCGGTCGGAATCAGGACCTTTTCGTTCTGCAGCCCATCCCGGGGTGCCATCTCGACGATCGACGCATCTCTCGGAAGCAAAGAGGGCAGGGGGGCATATCCGGTCGCCATGTTCTTACGCCTCCTCGGCTTTGAGGGTGACGAGCAAAGCGCCTTCTTCCACCTGCTGCCCCTCATTCACCTCAACAGCCTCGATCGTCCCGTCTCGGGGGGCAACGAGTGTCAGTTCCATTTTCATGGCTTCCATCACGACGAGTGGTGCACCCTTCGAGACGACGGCATTCGGTTGCGTCCGGACGATCTTGACGAAACCCGGCATCGGCGCGGTCAGCCTGCTGCCGTCGACAACGTCCTCAACATCGGCACTCAGAGGATCGGGAAGACGGAAGACGTGCGTCCTGCTGTCCATTCGCAGGACGAGGTGATGTGCAGCCAGGGTGGCTTTGACCTCGATCTGCCTGCCGTCCACTTCCGCGCGGCATCCGTCATCCAGGCGGCTGACAATCTTCACCGGAATGACGCGGTTGCCGTCGTGAACCGCGAAGAAATCAAAACCCCGGGCGGCAATCCTTAAGCTGGAATGACCGCCTTCGTACTGCAACGTGACAATCCGTTGCATATCGCTCCAGAGCTGCCAATACCCCAGCGTCTGCCAGGGATTGCCGGCCTGTCGCTTGGGCGTGCCCAACGACAGGACCGCGGCCAGTGCGATCGCAACGTCTTCCGGAGGCCGAACCGCCGTGAGATACTGAACGTTGCGATCGATCAAGCCGGTATCGGGATGGCCGGAAACGAATTCGTCCTGGGTGCTCAACTGGGCGAGAAATTCGAGATTGGTGGTAACCCCGGTGATGTGGGACGCTCTCAGCGCCCGGGTGAGACGGGAAAGCGCGCTGGCGCGGTTGGGCCCATGCACGATCATCTTGGCAATCAGCGGATCGTAGTAGGCCGATATCGCGTCGCCAGCGCGAGCGCCGGTATCGACTCGAGCGCTGACATCGGGAAAGCTCAGCTGCCCGATCGTGCCGGTAGCCGGCAGGAAGCCTTTGGAAGCGTCCTCGGCATAGATGCGCGCCTCGAAAGCCCAGCCGTAGATCTCGAGCTCGGGCTGCGTCTTTGGCAACGGCTCCCCGGCGGCAACGCGCAACTGCCACTCGACGAGATCAATGCCGGTGATGGCTTCAGTGACCGGATGCTCCACCTGCAGCCGCGTATTCATTTCCATGAAGTAGAAACGGTCCGGCAGCAATCCGTTCGAGACGTCTGCAATGAATTCGACGGTGCCGGCCCCGCGGTAACCTATGACGCGCGCGGCGCGGACTGCCGCTTCCCCCATCGTCCATCGCATGTCCGCCGTCATGCCCGGCGCCGGCGCCTCCTCGATGACCTTCTGATGACGGCGCTGCAGAGAACAATCGCGTTCGAAGAGGTGGATGACGCTCCCGTGCCGATCTCCGAAGATTTGAACCTCGATGTGCCTGGGCTGAAGCAGATAGCGCTCGAGCAAGATGCCGTCGTCGCCGAAGGCGGCCTTCGCCTCGCGCCGCGCGGCCACCAGGGCTTCGAGGAAATCCTCTTCGCGATCGACGCGCCGCATACCCTTGCCGCCGCCGCCGGCACGCGCCTTGATGAGGATGGGATACCCGATCAAAGCGGCTTGGTCGGCAAGAAAGCCGTCACGCTGGTCATGGCCATGATAGCCCGGCACGACAGGCACGCCAGCCTGTTCCATGAGCGCTTTCGCGGCGTCCTTCAATCCCATTGCGCGGATCGACGACGGTTGAGGTCCGATGAAAATGATACCCGCCGCTTCAACCGCTTCCGCAAAATCGGCGTTCTCTGAAAGAAATCCGTAGCCGGGGTGAATGGCTTCCGCACCGGTCCGTTGAGCGGCGGCAACAATGCGCTCTGTCGACAGATAGCTCTCCTGCGCGGCGGGCGGCCCCAGGCGGACGGCCTCGTCCGCCATCTCGACATGCAGCGCTCCGACATCCGCGTCGGAATAGACGCCAACCGTAGCAATGCCCATGCGCCTTGCCGTGCGGATCACCCTGCAGGCAATCTCGCCTCGATTTGCAACGAGGATCTTCTGGAACATGGCCGCCTCACATCCGGAAAAGACCGAAGCGGGTGTCTTCGATCGGTGTGTTCAACGAGACCGATAGCGACAGGCCAAGCACGTCCCGGCTCTTGGCGGGGTCGACGATTCCGTCGTCCCAAAGACGTGCTGACGCATAGAGCGGGTGGCTCTGCCGTTCAAAGAGATCGAGTACTGGCTGCTTGAAACTGGCTTCGTCCTCAGCCGACCATGGCGTGCCGGCGCGAGAAAGCGCTTCGCCGCGCACAGTTGCCAGAACACCAGCTGCCTGCTCGCCGCCCATCACGGATATACGGCTGTTCGGCCAGGTCCACAGGAACCGCGGCGAGAAAGCCCGCCCGGCCATACCATAATTGCCGGCGCCGAACGAACCGCCCAGTAGCATCGTTACCTTCGGGACAGCGGTGGTTGCCACCGCGGTTACGAGCTTGGCGCCGTGCTTGGCAATTCCCTCCGTCTCATACTTCCGTCCGACCATGAAACCCGTGATGTTCTGCAGGAAAACGAGCGGAATCTTCCGCTGGGAGCAGAGTTCAACGAAGTGTGCACCCTTCAGCGCCGACTCCGAAAACAGCACGCCGTTGTTGGCAAGAATGCCGGCCGGAATGCCATGAATGGACGCGAAGCCGCAGACCAGCGTTGCTCCATAGCGGGGTTTGAATTCATCGAAGCGAGAGCCGTCGACAATGCGCGCGATCACCTCACGCACGTCATAAGGTGTCCGCAACTCGGCTGGCACAATACCGGCGATCTCCGCAGGATCGTAAAGTGGAGCGTCCGCGTGCTTGGGCTCATAAGACGGCGCCTTCGCGCGGTTTAGATTGGAAACAATCTGCCTGGCAAGCACCAGGGCATGGGCGTCGTCGCGCGCCAGATGGTCCGCAACGCCGGATAGTCGCGTATGCACGTCCCCGCCGCCAAGGTCTTCGGCCGAAACGACCTCTCCTGTCGCCGCCCTCACGAGCGGTGGTCCGGCAAGAAAAATCGTCCCCTGCCTTTCAACAATGATCGCCTCGTCCGACATCGCCGGCACATAGGCGCCCCCCGCGGTACAAGAACCCATGACCACAGCGATCTGAGGAATTCCCGCAGCAGACATAGTCGCCTGGTTGAAGAAAATCCGGCCGAAGTGATCGCGATCCGGAAACACTTCGTCCTGGTTCGGCAAATTCGCACCGCCGGAATCAACCAGATAGATGCAGGGGAGGTTATTCTGCGCAGCAATCTCCTGCGCACGCAGATGCTTCTTCACCGTCGTGGGGTAGTAGGTTCCGCCTTTGACCGTCGCGTCGTTGCAGACAATCATGCAATCGCAACCGGCCACCCGGCCGACACCGGTAATCAGTCCGGCCGCGGGTGCCTCGTTGCCATACATGCCGTGCGCCGCCGTCAGCCCCACCTCGAGAAACGGGGTCGCCGGATCGATCAGGGCGGCGACCCGATCCCGTGGCAGCATCTTGCCACGACCGACATGACGCTCACGCGC
Organism: Rhizobium sp. Root1203; assembly: GCF_001424945.1. GTDB lineage: Bacteria > Pseudomonadota > Alphaproteobacteria > Rhizobiales > Rhizobiaceae > Rhizobium. The sequence continues at coordinate 128,443 of NZ_LMCW01000023.1, read as the reverse complement.
AGTGGGACCACCGCCTTGAACCGCAGCCATTGCAGCCTCTTCGACAACGCGCACCGCGTCCGCCATCGCGGCACGGTTCATCCTGAAGCTTTCCGAGTTTGTCGAGATCTGCGACTTCAGGACCGTCATTTGTCACCAAAACCGGGTTCGCGGATGAATTCTCTCGATCATGCCGTCTCCTCGAAAAGTTCGCGGCCGATCAGCATGCGCCGGATTTCCGAGGTACCGGCACCAATTTCATAGAGCTTGGCATCGCGCAGCAGCCGCGCAGCCGGGTAATCGTTCGTATAGCCGTTGCCCCCGAGCGCCTGGATCGTCTCGAGCGCCATGATCGTTGCCTTTTCGGCAGCATAGAGAATGCAGCCGGCGGCGTCCTTTCGGCTCGCCTCTCCCCGATCGCAAGCGGCTGCTACAGCATAGACATAGGCGCGGGCCGTGTTCATCGTCACGTACATGTCGGCAAGCTTTCCCTGCATCAGCTGGAATTCACCGATCGGGCGGCCGAACTGTTTTCTCTCGTGAAGGTAGGGGACAACGACGTCCATGCAAGCGGCCATGATCCCGAGAGGTCCAGCAGAAAGCACCACGCGCTCATAATCCAGCCCCGACATGAGAACGCGGACACCGCCGCCGAGCACTCCGAGAATGTTGCTCTCTGGCACTTCGCAGTCTGAAAAGATCAGCTCACACGTGTTGGAACCGCGCATGCCGAGTTTGTCGAGCTTCGGCCCGGTCGAAAAACCATTGAAGGTCCTTTCGATCAGAAAAGCCGTGATCCCACGCGGACCCGCCTGCGGATCCGTCTTGGCATAGACCACCAGCACATCGGCATCGGGGCCGTTCGTGATCCACATCTTGCTCCCGTTGAGGAGGTATCTGTCGCCGCGCTTTTCCGCGCGGAGCTGCATCGAAACGACGTCCGACCCTGCCGACGGTTCCGACATCGCGAGCGCACCGACATGCTCTCCGGAAATGAGCCCCGGAAGGTAGCGGGTTTTCTGGTCGGCAGTTCCGTTGCGGCTGATCTGGTTGACGCAGAGATTGGAATGCGCACCATAGCTGAGGCCCACCGAAGCCGATCCGCGGCTGATCTCTTCCATGGCAACACAATGAGCGAGATAGCCCATACCGGCGCCGCCATATGTTTCTTCGGCCGTGATTCCGAGAAGCCCCATCTCGCCCATCTCGCGCCAAAGCGGCGTCGGAAAGCTGTTGGTGGCGTCTGTTTCAGCAGCCAGCGGAGCAATACGATCGGAGACAAAGCGGCGAACCGCATCGCGCAACGCCTCGATCTCGTCAGTCAACGCAAACTTCAGGCCCCCGGAGTACATAGGCTTCCTCCCTTTTGTCCGGCGCCACAACGCGGTGTTCGGCCCACGTGCGAAATCTCCGGTCGCTTCGCAAATCGCGACTCGACTCCTCCGTAGCAACCCAGACGACTAAAATGTCATCCACGACCCGTGAAATGACAAGCGCGATGAAGGTGCCCTTCGAGACAGACCGATCCGCCCCGAACGAAGCAAACTGCTTTCTGGTGCAGCCATCGACCGCATGTCGTCACATCTACCGCATCTGCTCTCCTCCCGAGATAGCAGCTGCGATTGTACTCTCGCCACACTGAACCCCTTGGGATTTCCGGGTGACGTTATCACACTACCACTTGGCGAGCGGAATTTCCGAACCAAGACAGCCAGTTTGCAATAGTAAATGAAAAGATCCGAGCGCAGCGGCAATATATTCGGTCGGAGCGAGCGGTGAAGCCATCCTCCGAGGAAAAGCTGTGCGGCCCCGTTTAGCGCTTGAGGGCGCGGCCGCTCCGGCTTTGGGAAATAGCGCGGGCCTGAGAGCGCTCGACGAGTGCCTGCTGAACTTCCGCCTGGAAGATCATCACCTGCTCACGGACATCGTCTTGGGAGAAGCCGAACGATGCCAGCTCATCGGCAAGCCGGCGGCATTCCGTTTTCCAGAAGCGGACGGCATCTTCGCCGTGGCAACGCTCCAGTTCCGCAGCACATCGATCAATATTGCCGGCACGCGAGGCAACCGGAAAAAGGATGATTTCGCTCGTGGTCATTGCCTGAAGGTTCTTGCGTGTTTGTACCGACATCGATTCGTTCCGTTGTGTTCGATGCCATTCCTACCGAAGCATAGTTAATGCTTTCCACCACTGTCGGGTTGAAGTGACGCTGCGTTCGAACGGGCATCGTGGGCTCGCCTGAAAAGCGGGCTTTTGATCGGTTGCAAACAAGGCTACATCTTTGCAATCTGCTTCAGGCGGGACAGGGGGGGGCCGACATTGGTACGGAAGGTATTCGCGAAGCCTGCGGCGGCGGCTATCGTTCTGTTCGCTCGCGCCATCACCGCTGTGCGCGCGATCTGGCCAACCGAGGGCGCCCCATTGGGGCAATGCATTTATTTCGCAAACCACTCCAGTCACGGCGATTTCATTTTGGTGTGGGCGGTTCTGCCACCCCGGACGAGACGAACCACCCGCCCGGTCGCCGGCGCCGAATACTGGCTCAAGTCATCGATAAGCCGCTTCATCGGGCGCGATGTCTTCGATGCCGTCCTGATAGAACGCGATCGCGACAAGCGCACACATGACCCAATCGAGGTGATGGCAACAGCAATCGACGCCGGCTCTTCGTTGATTCTCTTTCCCGAGGGCACCCGCAACCAGACGGATGCATCGCTGCTGCCATTCAAGGGTGGCCTTTTTCACCTCGCGTCGAGCCGGCCGGATGTCCGCCTGGTGCCGGTCTGGATCAACAACCTCAATCGCGTAATGCCGAAGGGCGAGATCGTGCCGATCCCCTTGATATGCACCGTCAGTTTCGGCAGCGCGATACGCATCGAAGCCGACGAAGGCAAGGAGGCGTTCCTGGAAAGGGCGCGAACCGCACTTCTGGATCTGTCTCCCAAACATGCAGGCGGTAGCGCATGAACACGGCCAATTCCGATCTCTGGACACTCGTGCTTGGCATTCTGGCCGTGCTGACCGTGGCATCTGCCATCGGCTATGTCCTACAGCGCCGCCTGTCTCCAGATGGTTCAAACGCGTCCATCGAAAATCTCAACGCGCGAATCAAGGCGTGGTGGGTGATGGCCATCCTGATCGGTCTCGCCTTCCTGGCCGGCCGAATTGGTGTCCTGGTTCTATTCGGCTTCTGCTCGTTTGCGGCCTTGCGCGAATTCATCACCCTTACCCACACGAAACGCGCCGATCATTGGGCGCTCGCGGCGGCCTTCTTCGTCGTCCTCCCGATCCAGTATTTCCTGCTCTGGGCTCAGCAGTATGGCATCTTCTCGATCTTCATCCCGGTATACGCTTTCCTTCTGATGCCGATCATTTCGGTTCTGCGCGGCGATACGGAGCGCTTTCTCGACAGAATTGCCGAGGTGCAGTGGGCCTTGATGATATGCGTGTTCTGCGCCTCGCACGTTCCCGCGCTGCTGACATTGAATATCGCAGGCTATGAAGGCCGAAATGTCCTGCTGATTGCCTTCCTGGTAATCATCGTCCAGCTCAGTGACGTATTGCAATATGTCTGGGGCAAGCTGTTCGGGCGAACCAAGATCGCACCGAAGCTTTCGCCGTCAAAAACGGTAGAGGGTTTCGGCGGCGGCGTTGCCAGCGCAACGTTGATTGGCGCAGGCTTGTGGTGGATTACGCCGTTCACACCGCTCCAAGCCGGCCTGCTCGCTTTCGTCATCACCTTGATGGGCTTCTTCGGTGGCCTTGTCATGTCGGCGATCAAGCGCGACCGCGGTGTCAAGGATTGGGGCAATCTCATCGAAGGGCACGGCGGACTGATTGACAGACTGGATTCTGTGGTTTTTTCCGCACCGATCTTCTTCCACATCGTGCGCTATTGGTGGTCGATCACATGAGGCGCGGGCTTCGGCACGCCGCAGGGAGTAGTGTAGCCCACGTCGCATTCGCATTCTTTGCCATGGGCGGATGGGCCATCCTGGCCAACCGGGAGTATCCGATGTTTCGGGCTTTACTTGCGGGCGCCGTGCAGGGAACTCTGTCGGCGTGCCTGACGCTCTTCCTCAAGACCGCCGTCGAGCGCCTTTCCAGCGAGTTCGTGGGCATCAAAGCACTTTGGGCGCCGCCGCTGATCGCCTGCATAGCCTCGAGCGCGATCCTCACGACAATTCATGCGTTGAGTGGGACACCTGAAATACTCAAGACGATCGCCTTGCCGCTGACTGTATCGACGAGCTACGCGGCGATCTACAACTACTCTTTGTACCGAAAGGGAGGTCGGGCATGACCGAATCGGGCGACCGCAGACCGCTTGCAAGCCGCGACACGCATTGGGCCCGGTCGATTGCCCAATGGCTCGCATCGAAATCCGTAACGCCCAATCAGATCTCCCAGGCCAGCATGGTTGCAGCAGCACTGGCCGGCGGCGCATTCTATTTGTCCGGAGCGGGCACAGGCTGGCACCGGATCATCCTCCTTCTGTTGGCCGCCGCGTTCTGCCAACTGCGCCTCCTTTGCAATCTCTTTGACGGCATGGTGGCCGTTGAAGGCGGCAAGGGCGCCGCTGATGGGCCGTTCTGGAACGAGTTTCCCGATCGCGTTGCCGACATCCTGATCCTCGTGGGAGCAGGGGCCGGCATCGGCTTGCCCGGTCTCGGCTGGGCAGCGGCTTCGTTTGCGGTTTTGACGGCCTATGTTCGCGAACTGAGCCGCGCAACGGGACAGCCAAGCGATTTTTCGGGCCCTATGGCCAAGCAGCACCGCATGGCGACGATCACCGCCGCCGCCCTGATCTCGATCGTCGAGCCGTTGTGGAACTGGCAACATCAGGTTTTGACCGCCGCGCTGTGGCTCATCGCCGCCGGCGCAGCCGTTACTGCCCTTCGCCGTAGCCAAAACCTCCTTCAGCGCCTGAAGGGCAATCAATCATCTCGTTAGCATCTTCGGCAAGAGTACCGAAATGGCTGAAAGTGCGCTTGTAGAAACATCCGGTACCAATAAAACACCCACGCCGCTTCTTCTTTTCCCCGAAGTGGCCTTGGACTAGCCTCGCTTCGGCGAGGCATTTTTCCATCTCTCGCCTTTTTGCACTGATGGCGACCTGTCGACGCGCTATCTGTAGGCTCTCTCCGAAAAGGCGCTCATGCCCGCGCGAACGAGGAGTTCGTGCACGATTCGCCGCCTCATCGGATTCTCCAGTCGCGTCGCCTTCGAGCCGAGAAACTCGGTTTCGACATGACTGAAGGCGCGAAGATCCAGCGACGTTGCAACGGCCTCAGAATAGAACGCATGAAAGGATTGCCGGCAAACGTAGGTCTTGTACTTCGTTATGCAGAAAACAGAGAAAGCGCCCTTCTCGGCGCGAAGGAAGTCCGCGACCCCAACCGTGACTTCCGGCCAGGCGGGGTTGAAGGTGTCGTCAAACGCGATGATGCCGTGATCGGCAAGCGAGTTCGCAGCCAGTTGGCTGTCGGACGCAACGTGGTAAAGCATGTGGCCACCGTCCACGCTGAAGAAACGGACAGGGCCTGCCTTGCCCTCTATATCGGAGGGCTTCAACAGCGTGCTGTCGCTCCTGATCACCAGATCCTCCTGCACTGGCAGACCAAGGCGGCGGCCGTTTTCGACAAACCGCTCGTATTGGGCGATATCTCCCGCCTCACCGATCTCGAAGGAATCGATCGCGACAATCTTCTCCTGGGCGCCGCAAATTCTCCTGAATAGAAAATAGGACCGCCCGTAGTAGACGCCGATCTCTGCCACCGCTCCCCCGAGACCTGCCGACGCCTGGCTCCGCAGCAGAGACAGAAAAACGAGTGCATCCGGCGGATCTATATAGCCTTCGATCGCCTGAAGATCATGAAAGATGAATTTCCGAAGCGGAGGATCCATTTGAAATGGCTTTCCAAGTCATCGTTGAATTCAATTCAAACAAATAGTCCTACTGTCGACGACAGAACAAGCATTTCTGACTTATATAGCAAAAATATCGTAGACACCTTTTGAGGAACGGTGAAACTCTCAAAACGAGAGACAGTATGTTCGGAGAATATTGCCGCGATTCCGCTGACGTGTCTTCGCAGGTGAGTCGTATGACTTGGGCACATTAAAAAATGGAAATTTGCTAATCGCGTTGGCGATAAGGTGGCACTAATGCGGGGAGGCTGCTGTTTCCTTCTTTTTATCGCCATCTCCTTCCCCTAATTCTTTTCCGTCAAATACAGAAATAGAAGGTGGTGCATGGCAGGTGAAACGATTCTGGTCGTCGGCGGAGCCGGATATATCGGCTCGCATACGTGTCTCGATCTCGCAAACAAGGGCTTCAAGCCGGTGGTTTTCGACAACTTCTCAAACGGACATCGCGAGTTCGTCAAATGGGGAGTAGCCGAAGAGGGGGATATCAGGGACCGCGCCCGACTGGACGAGGTCCTGGCGAAGCATAAGCCGTCGGCGATTCTCCACTTTGCGGCTCTGATCGAAGTCGGCGAATCGGTGAAAGAGCCGGTGGCATTCTATGAAAACAACGTCATCGGCACCCTGACACTGCTGGCAGCGGCACAAGACGCGGGGATCAAGGCATTCGTCTTTTCATCCACATGCGCGACATACGGCCTGCCTCAGAGCGTTCCGCTGGACGAAACACACAGGCAGGTCCCCATCAACCCCTACGGACGGACCAAATATATCGTCGAACAGGCGCTGTCCGACTACGACAGGTATACGGGTTTTCGCTCAGTCGTTCTGCGGTACTTCAACGCCGCAGGCGCGGATTTCGAGGGCCGGATCGGGGAGTGGCATAAGCCGGAAACCCACGCCATCCCACTCGCCATCGATGCCGCGCTCGGTCGACGCGAAGGTTTCAAGGTCTTCGGAAGCGACTACGAGACACGCGACGGAACGTGCGTGCGCGACTATATCCATGTCCTGGATCTCGCCGACGCCCATGTCCGCGCCGTCGAGTATCTGCTGAGAGGAGGGGACTCCGTCGCCCTCAATCTCGGAACGGGCACGGGCACGACAGTCAAAGAGCTGCTTTCGACCATCGAACAGGTGTCTTCAAAACCCTTCCCGGTCGAATATGTCGGTCGCCGCGAAGGTGATTCGCACACCCTCGTCGCGAACAACGACAAGGCACGCGAGATCCTTGGCTGGGTACCGCAGCACGACCTGTCGGCGATTATAAGCTCGGCGTGGAACTGGCACGCCAAATCCAACCAACATTGAACGGACATCTATGAGCGGCAAGCCGAATATTCTCCTGATCACCGCGGACCAATGGCGCGGTGATTGCCTTTCATCGATGGGTCATCCCTGCGTGAAGACGCCGAACGTCGATGCGCTCGCTGCGGAAGGCACGTTGTTTACCCGCCATTTTGCGGGTGCCGCCCCGTGCTCTCCGGCACGCGCAACGCTCTACACCGGCCTCTACCAGATGAACCACCGCGTCTGCCGCAACGGGTCGCCGTTGGATGCGCGTTTCGACAACCTTGCTCTGGCGGCAAGGCGGGCAGGCTATGAGCCGACGCTGTTTGGCTACACGGATACCGCCCCGGATCCACGCGGTCTCGATGCCCACGATCCGCATCTGACGACCTATGAGGGACTTCTCCCCGGCTTCACTGCACGGCAGCTGCTGCCGGAACATGAAAAGCAATGGTTGTCGTGGCTGCGCTCACGCGGGCACGAGAGTGCAACGAGCCGCGATATCCATGTTCCCGGAGGCGCGACGCCCGGAGAGATTTCGAGCGCACCGACTGCCTATTCCAAGGACGAAACCCAGACTGCGTTCCTCGCCGGCGAATTCATCCGCTGGCTCGGGGAGCAGGATAGCCCGTGGTTTGCGCACGTGTCCTTCCTGCGTCCGCATCCTCCGTTTTCGGCGCCGGCGCCGTACAACGACATGTTCGCCGCCGGCGATGGACCGGAGTTCGCACGGGCAGCCACGCCCGATGCCGAGGAACGGTCGCATCCCTATCTGTCTTATGCCATGCCGAGAGCCGGGCAGGGCAGTTTCATCTACGGAGCAACCGGCGCGGTCGGCGATTGGAACGCACAGGAAGTCGCCAAGATCCGGGCGATCTACTACGGCATGATCGCGGAAGTGGATGCTCAGTTGGGACGGATCTGGCAAGCCCTGAAGGACGCCGGCGCCTGGGAAAACACGATGGTCGTTTTCACGTCCGACCATGCCGAGATGGCAGGCGACCACTGGACGTTTGGCAAGGGCGGCTTCTTCGACGGCAGCTACCACATCCCGCTGGTTATTCGCGATCCCCGCTCGACAGCGATTGGAACGAAGATAGAGCATTTCACCAGCGCGGCCGATATCTTCCCAACGCTCTCCGATCGCCTCGGCATTGAGCCGACGAACGGCCTCGACGGCCAGTCCCTGCTTCCCTTCACCGACGGCATCAACGTCGAGAACTGGCGCGAAGCCGCCTTCTGGGAGTTCGACTTCCGCGACATCGAACATCAACAGGCGGAAAACCATTTAGGGCTGCGCTCAAGCGAATGCAACCTAGCGGTCATGCGCGACGAACAGTTCAAGTACGTGCATTTCACCGCCCTTCCGCCGCTGCTCTTCGATTTGCGCAAGGACCCGATGGAGCTCAACAATATCGCTGCAGATCCGGCCCATGCATCGACGCGCCTTGCCTACGCCGAGAAACTGTTGTCGCTACGCGCGCGTCATCTTGATCAAACGCTTGCCTATACCGAACTGACCGAAGGAGGGCCTGTCAGACGCCGGCCCTAGAAAATCAGGCGAAACGACCGAGGTAGTCCATCTTCCCGACGGACACGCCTTGATTGCGCAGGATCGCGTGAGCCATCGAGACATGGAAGTAGAAATTCGGCAACGCGAAGGTCGCCAGATATTCGTCGCCGCGGAATATCACCTTGTTGCCGCCCGGGGCGATGACAACTTCACGCGACTCCGTTCCATCGAGCGCGTCGGGCGCAATGGTCGCAAGGTAAGCCTCGGTCTTGGCCAGACGCCTGCGCAACTCGGGAATCGTCGTCTCGTTGTCCTCGAACTTCGGTGCATCGACACCTGTGAGACGCGAGATCGCAAGCTTTGCGCTGTCCGTCGCCCGTTGATATTGTCCGGAGAACGGAAGCATGTCCGGGCTCAGGCGCGCTGCGACCAGATCGGAAGGGGCCAAGCCCTTTTCGCCGGCAAACGTCTCGGCCTTGTCGAGATATCCGCCCAGCGTGGCCAAGCCGCGCTGGAACAGGGGAACGGTCAGGCGATACATCGAAATAGGCATAAGTCTCTCCATCGAAGGCGGCCGACCAGCCACCATTGTCGTGTGATCATATAGTCAGCTCCGATGTCGTTTTCATCCCGCCAACCGTCCATCTCAAAGAGAAAACTTTATTAGAAAAGGGGTGGCGTATTTCGCCAACTTTTCTATTCTGCGCTCTTGGTACGCCTGCCCGGGCAAACAGGAACATACATGCAATTCGTATTCGACGGCCACAATGACGTTCTTCTCCGGCTTTGGACACACGAGCAGCAAGGCGAGGATCCAGTCGCTGAGTTTTCCAACGGAATAGCTTCGGGCCACATCGATGGCCCTCGCGCCAAGGCGGGCGGGCTGGTGGGCGGGCTCTGCGCAATCTATGTGCCGTCGGGCGACCTCGTTTTCGCCGATCCCGATAAGAACGGCCATTACGTCACGCCATTTGCCGCTCCGCTCGAGCCCTTGCCTTCCTTGAAGGTCGCGACCGAGATGGCTGCCATCGCGCTGCGCCTGGATTGTGCAGGGGCCTGGCGTCTGTGCCGCACTGTCAAGGATATCAGGCAAGCCATGCATGACGGCGTGTTTGCCGCCGTGATGCATATGGAGGGATGCGAGGCGATCGGCGCCGATCTGGCCGCGCTCGAAGTTTTCTATGCCGCCGGTCTGCGATCCCTCGGCCCGGTCTGGAGCCGCCACAATATCTTTGGCCACGGCGTGCCGTTCGCCTTCCCCATGTCTCCGGACACGGCACCTGGGCTCACGGCAGCCGGCTTCGAACTTGTCCGGGAGTGCAACCGCCTCGGTATCATGATCGACCTCGCTCACATCACCGAGAAGGGCTTCTGGGATGTCGCGAAGACCACGGATCAGCCGCTCGTCGCCAGCCACTCCAACGCCCACGCGCTGACGCCGGTCGCTCGCAATTTGACAGACATGCAGCTGGACGCCGTCAAGGAAAGCCGCGGCCTCGTTGGTGTGAATTACGCCACTGCAATGCTGCGCCGGGATGGGCGCTCGGACGGCGATACGCCCATCAGCGATATGATCCGCCACATCGATTACTTGGTAGAGCGCATCGGCATCGATTGCGTGGCTCTCGGCTCGGATTTCGACGGAGCGACGATCCCAGACGAAATCGGGGATGCGGCCGGCAATCAGAGGCTGATTGCCGCACTCCAGCGTGCTGGATATGGGCCGCGCGATCTTGAAAAGCTGGCCAGCGGGAACTGGCTGCGAATCCTCGCTTCGGCGTGGAGGGAAGAGGACGTCTGACGTTGTGTTTTGCAGTCTAACTGAAAAAAAGGGGAATAAAATCGTGAGAATGAACAAGCTGAATTGCCGTTTCCGCCTGCTTTCCGCAGGTGCCGCGCTCTCCATCCTGATGATGGCCTCACCGGCCGCCTTCGCTGAGACGCCCAAGGACACCCTGGTCGAAGGCTTTGCAATCGACGACATCATCACGATGGATCCGGGGGAGGCGTTCGAGCTGTCGACCGCAGAAGTCACCAGCAACACCTATAGTCTTCTTGTTCGCCTCGACATGGACGATACCTCGAAGGTCAAGGGCGATCTCGCCGACAGCTGGACTGTGTCCGACGATGGCCTGACCTATACCTTCAAACTGAAGTCCGGTCTGAAGTTCGCCTCCGGCAACCCGATCACGGCAGAAGATGTGGCCTGGTCGTTCGAGCGTGCCGTCAAGCTCGACAAGAGCCCGGCCTTCATCATCACCCAGTTCGGGATCAACGGCGACAACGTTGCCGAAAAAGCCAAGGCAACCGACGAAAGCACTTTCGTCTTCACGGTCGACAAACCCTACGCACCGAGCTTCGTGTTGAACTGCCTCACCGCGACGGTTGCCTCGGTTGTCGACAAGAAGCTGGTTCTGGATCACGTCAAGCCGGTCACGCCCAGCGCCGACTACAAATACGACAATGATTTCGGCAACGAGTGGCTGAAGACGGGATATGCCGGTTCCGGCACCTTCAAGCTCCGCGAATGGCGCGCGAACGAAGTCGTCGTGCTGGAGCGCAACGACAACTATTACGGCGAGAAGGCCAAGCTCAATCGCGTCATCTATCGTTATATGAAGGAAAGTTCCGCCCAGCGTCTGGCGCTTGAATCCGGCGACATCGATATCGCCCGCAACCTCGAGCCGAACGATCTTGATGCGGTCGCGAAGAATGCCGATCTCGCCCAGGAAAGCGCGCCCAAGGGCACCGTCTACTACGTCAGCCTCAACTCGAAGAACGAGAACCTGAAAAAGCCGGAAGTCCAGGAAGCATTCAAGTATCTGGTCGATTATGATGCGATCGGCGCAACGCTCATCAAGGGCATCGGCGATATTCATCAGAGCTTCCTGCCGAAGGGCCAGCTCGGCGCTCTCAACGACAACCCGTACAAGCTGGATGTCGCCAAGGCCAAGGAACTCCTGGCGAAGGCCGGCCTCAAGGACGGCTTCTCCGTGACGATGGATGTTCGTAACACGCAGCCGGTTACCGGCATTGCGGAATCGATGCAGCAGTCGCTCGCTCAGGCAGGCGTCAAGATGGAGATTATTCCCGGCGACGGCAAGCAGACGCTCACGAAGTATCGTGCCCGCACCCACGACATGTACATCGGCCAGTGGGGCTCGGATTACTTCGACCCGAACTCCAATGCCGACACCTTTACGACGAACCCCGACAACTCGGACGCCGGCACCGTGAAGACCCTGGCATGGCGCAACACCTGGGAGGCCCCGGAACTCGACAAGGAGACGAAGGCCGCCTTGCTCGAGCGTGACGGCGCCAAGCGTGCAGCGATGTATGAGGATATCCAGAGGAAATTCCTCGCCAACAGCCCCTTCGTGGTCATCTTCCAGCAGACGGAAGTTGCCGGCTATCGGAAGGCTCTGAGTGGGTTCAAGCTGGGACCGAGCTTCGACACGAACTACGTCGGCCCGATCGGCAAGGAATGATCCGGCAGGATTGATCCATTGAGCATCGTCGAAACAAAGACGGAAGCACGGCCGAAACCCGGTCGTGCTCTTCCTTTTGCCAACGCGGTCGGGCGATTCCTTGTTGCCGCCGTGACCACGTATCTCGGCCTTCTGGCCGTGACATTCTTCATCGGCCGGGTTGTGCCGATCGATCCGGTTCTCGCCATCCTCGGCGACCGGGCGCCAGCCCACGTCGTCGAGCGCGTCCGCCGAGAACTCGGTTTCGACCTGCCGCTTTACCAGCAATTCTACATCTATCTCCGAAGCATCCTTTCCGGTGATTTTGGCACCTCGGTGCTGACCACCAACCCTGTGATGACCGATATCAGGCGCGTTTTCCCTGCAACGATCGAGCTTGCGACCCTCGGAACGATCATCGGTTCGGTTATCGGCGTGCCGCTCGGCGTCCTCGCCGCTGTCAAGCGCGGCAGCTTCGCTGATCAGATCGTGCGCGTCATCGGCCTCATCGGCTATTCCGTCCCCATTTTCTGGTTGGCGCTGATCTCGCTTGTCATCTTCTACGCCAAGCTGCGGTGGGTGGCCTTCCCGGGACGGATCGATATCGTCTTCGAATACACCTTTACGCCCATAACCGGGTTCTATCTCTTCGATAGCGCGGTGCAGGGGCAATGGGACGTATTCTATGACGTCTTCCGGCACATCATCTTGCCGGCATCGTTGCTCGGCTATTTCTCGCTTGCCTACATCAGCCGAATGACGCGCAGCTTCATGCTCAACGAGCTCAGCCAGGAATATGTCGTAGCCGCACGTGCCAAGGGCCTGTCGGAAACAAGAGTGATCTGGGGTCACGCGCTGCGCAATGCTGCAGTGCCGCTCGTGACGGTCATTGCGTTGTCCTATGCAGGCTTGCTGGAAGGCTCGGTTCTGACGGAAACGGTCTTCTCCTGGCCCGGCATCGGTCTCTACATCACCAATTCGCTGCAGAACGCAGACATGAACGCCGTGCTCGGTGGCACGATCGTGATCGGCACGGTCTTCATCGGCATCAATCTTCTGTCCGATCTTCTCTATCGGTCCCTCGATCCCAGGACGCGAAGCCGATGACCGCACCCGCCAAGCAAGCCCCGTCCTTGAGCCGCCGCGCATGGCTGCTCTCCGATCGACCGCAATCGCGTACGCAGGCCCGCCTCGGGCGCGCTTACGTCACCTGGCGCCAGTTCACCGCAAACCGCCTTGCAGTCCTCGGCCTTCTGATCATCGTCGCATTGCTTCTCATCGCGGCATTCGCGGATGTGCTCGCGACGCATTCTCCTGTCATCGGCGACCTCAAGAACGCTCGTCTGCTGCCGCCAGGCACTGACGGCTTCCTGCTTGGCACGGACGATCAGGGCCGCGACATCTATTCCCGGCTGATCTATGGCTCACGCCTCACGCTGATGGTGGTGGTGCTCGTTGCCGTCATTTCCGCACCGATCGGCCTGCTTGTCGGCACGGTATCGGGCTATGCGGGCGGTTGGGTCGATGCCGTCTTGATGCGCATAACGGATATTTTCCTCGCCTTCCCAAAGCTCGTGCTGGCGCTTGCCTTCGTGGCGGCACTTGGCCCGGGCATCCAGAACGCCATTATCGCAATCGCCATCACGTCCTGGCCGCCCTACGCGCGCATTGCACGTGCCGAAACCCTGACCGTCCGACGCTCCGACTACATCTCGGCGGTCAGACTGATGGGAGCCTCGCCGCTTCGCATCGTCGTCCGCCACGTGATGCCGCTCTGCATCTCCTCGCTGATCGTTCGCGTGACGCTCGACATGGCAGGCATCATTCTGACGGCGGCCGGCCTCGGTTTCCTCGGCCTCGGAGCACAGCCACCACTTCCCGAATGGGGTGCCATGATCGCCTCGGGGCGCCGCTTTATCCTCGATCAGTGGTGGGTTGCCGCCATGCCGGGTATCGCGATCCTGATCGTCAGCCTCGGCTTCAATCTGCTCGGCGACGGGCTGCGCGACGCGCTTGACCCGAAGGAGAGTGGGCAGTGACTTCTCTTCTCACCGTCAAAAACCTCAGGGTCAGCTACCCCACGCGCTCCGGCGTGATCGAAGCCGTGCGCGGCGTCTCCTTTACACTCGGCAAAGAGCGCCTCGGGATCGTCGGCGAATCCGGCTCTGGAAAATCCCAGACTGGCCGTGCGATCATGGGGCTCACATCTGGGCATGGCGTCGTGACGGCCGATACGCTCGAGTTCAACGGAATGGACCTCCTGACGGCATCGGCAAAGCAGCGGCGCCAACTGCGCGGCAAGCGTATCGCCATGGTCCTACAGGATCCGAAATACTCGCTCGATCCCGTTATGAGCATCGGTCGCCAGATCTGCGAAACGCTGCGCACGCATGAGAAAGTTGGCAAGGCCGAAGCCCGCGACCGGGCTATCGCGATGCTGGAGGCAGTACAGATCCGCGATCCGCAGCGCGTTTTCGATCTCTATCCGCACGAGGTTTCCGGCGGCATGGGGCAGCGAGCCATGATCGCAATGATGTTGATTGCCGATCCGGAGCTGCTGATCGCCGACGAGCCGACATCGGCGCTGGACGTCACGGTCCAGCTCGACGTTCTCCGCATCATGGACCGCCTGGTATCCGAGCGGGGTATGGGATTGATTTTCGTTTCGCACGACCTCCGCCTCGTCTCCTCCTTCTGCGACCGCGTCATCGTCATGTATGCCGGAAAGGTCGTGGAGGAACTCAAGGCCTCCGATCTCAAGAATGCACAACATCCTTATACACAGGGGCTCCTGAACTGCATGCCGCAGATTGGCGAAGACAGGCATCCGCTGCCCGTCATGGATCGAAAGCCGGAGTGGGCTCTATGAGCGCAGCTCTTTCCATCGACAACCTCAGTGTGGTCTACGACCATTTTTATGCTTTGAAAGACGTAAGTGTAGAGATCGGGACCGGAGAATCGTTCGGACTTGTCGGCGAATCCGGCTCAGGAAAATCGACGCTGTTGCGCGCGGTGGCCGGTCTCGCGCCGGTCAAGAGTGGGACTATCAGAATACACGGCGAGCCGCTGGTTGGTTCGCGACGAAGCAAGGATTTCTACCGGCACGTGCAGATGGTCTTTCAAGACCCATACGGTTCGCTGCACCCCCGACAGACGATCGATCGCCTGCTGCTTGAACCCCTGGCGATCCACAGCATCGGCGACAGCGAAACGCGCATCGCCCGCGCGCTGGACGAAGTTGGCCTCGGCAACGGCTTCCGTTTTCGCTATCCGCATCAGCTTTCTGGGGGGCAACGCCAGCGCGTCGCCATCGCCCGCGCCCTGATTGTCGAGCCGTCCATCCTTCTGCTCGATGAGCCGACGTCGGCGTTGGATGCGTCCGTGCAGGCCGAGGTGCTGAACCTGCTGGAAGACGTGCGACGCGATCGAAAGCTGACATTTGTAATGGTCAGCCACGATCTGGGCGTGATCACCCATATGTGCGAGCGGCTCGCCGTTATGCGCAATGGCGCCGTCGTGGAACGACTGACCGCGTCACAGCTCTCGCAAGCCGCCGTTTGTGAGGACTACACGAAAAATTTGATGATCGCGAGCAAGGGCTTCGTGAAAGCCTGAAAGCCTGTGTTTTCAAGTGATTGAAATCGCTGGCTCGCGACGCTGCGTTAATAATAACGGTCCGTTAAAACACGACCATTCGACTAGACTATTGACAGCTGCCTTCCTTCTGTCATGATCTCGTTAACGACTGTTAGTTTTCGTGATCATGGAGATGAGGCATGTTCTTTCTCGGCGGCATGACCATGGGATACCTCGCACCCCCGGCCAAGACCGAAAAGGCTGCGAACGAAACCTCCATACCGGCTGAACGCGACCGTCGGATGATTGAGGCACCCAATACGCCCCATCTGGAAAACGCTGTAGAGCGCTCCCTGATATGGGCCTGGCGCACCCTCTGCTAGCTCTGTCGGATCCGGACGGATTTTCTCATCCAGCAATATCCGTTGGAATTTTATCTCTACCAATCAGATAGACATTATAAGAAAATGCGCTCCGATAACGAGCGATAAAAAACACGGAGGCAGCACATGGCAGACTTGGGTATTTCGCATACTCATGTGAACCAGTACGGTTCCGAGCGCTCAAAGAAACCCGCGACAACGCGCAGCAAGGTTCACCTTGTATTGAATGCGGCACTCGTGACGGTGGCGTTTGCATTCCTGGCAGCTTTTGTCTGCGGGATTATAGGCTAAGGAGCCGACGACAGTCGGCCGCGCTACCAGCAGCCGCTTTATCGAATTGAAAATAACCTCGTTTCGCCCGCGGCGGAACCAATAGCGCGAACCATCGTTATTCCTGTCATAAAACGACCAGGGAGATGGAAATGCTCTATTATGCACTCGTATTTCTTGTTGTGGCGCTGATCGCAGGCGTTCTGGGATTTGGCGGCATTGCAGGAGCGTCGGCGTCAATTGCTCAGGTACTGTTCTTCTTGTTCCTGGTGCTGTTCGTCGTATCGCTTGTGGCGCGCTTTCTGCGCCGAGCCTGAAAGAGCTAGCATCGGCCAGATCCGGCGTCCGAAAGGCGCCGGATTTTTCATGTCGAAGCACCACACAGACGATTGTTGGCACTCGACCGGTCTCCTTCGGTGAAACCTCTTGACTTGAATTATTGCAATAGTGTCCAACTTTCCGAATTGGCTCTGCGGGGGGAGAAACACCACTCAGCCAAACCCTCTTGCGCAGCCGCTCGAAAGTTCGCGTCTAAATCGTTTCGTATTGTCTGTCGATTTGACGTCGCCAGCATGTACGGTCGCTCTTGATAAAGCGCGGCGCGTTCATGCGGCAGTCATATTTGGCAGTGCAAAAGGCAACCCCAATTACCATAACTTCGTTTGGATCCAGAACCGAACCCATGTCTATTTCAAGCACGTCTCCGAGCCCGTCCCGCGAGTCCGAAACGAAGCAGATCGATCATAACGATTCGATCCGTTCGGCCTACATGTCCATCGAAGACATCAAGGCGATGGGTGCATCAGTTGCCAGTGGCGGGGTGGCTTTGCTGCCGGCTTTTGCTCCTTTCGATTTTTTCGCGCGGCACAAGGAGAACGAAAAGGAGATCCTGCGTGTCTATCGAACGACCGCAGCGGACGTGGAATCCGGTGAGACAATCACGCCGGCCGCCGAATGGCTCCTCGACAACCACTATATTGTCGAGGAGGCGATTCAGGAAATCCGACGCGACTTCCCCACGCGCTTTTATCGCGAATTGCCAACGATCAAGGTTGACGGCACGCAGATTCCGCGAACGCTTGCACTCGCCTGGCTCTATGTCGCACACACGCACAGCACCATCTCGCAGGAAAGCCTGACGGCACTCGTCGAAGGCTTCCAGGAACACGAGACGCTGCGGATTGGCGAACTCTGGGCACTGCCGTCCCTGGTACGCTACGTGCTGGTCGAAAATCTTCGCCGCATCTCAATCCGCGTCGAACGCAGCCGCCGCATGCGACGCCGCGCCAATGAAGCCGCCGATGAACTTGTTCGGCTGACCGATCCGGCAAAGGCCGCCGAGTTTCTGAGAACCCTGGAGCCGCTTGCGGAAGACAACACCTTTTCGACGCAGTTCCTCTACCGGATGCGCGATGGATCGCAGGCCTCCAGCCTCGCCATCGCGTGGCTGGACGAGCGATTGGGGGCACTAGGTCGTGACACTGAAGAGACGACGATGGCCGAGCACAGCCGTCTGTCGTCCGGCAACGTCACGATGGGCAACATCATCCGCAGCCTTCGCGAGATCGACGATACGGAATGGGCGGTCTGGGTCGAGCAGGTTAGCCATGTCGACAGGCTGCTTTGGGAGCACTCCGACTACGGCATCCTCGATTCCGGCTCGCGCAACAAGTATCGCAAGCAGATCGAGAAACTCGCCAAGCGTTCGACGATGACCGAAATGGAAATCGCGCAGCTTGCCCTCGACATGACCGAAGAAGCACGGGCTTCCGGTGAGGAGCAGCCCCACGAACCCAACGTTGGGGGATTCCTCACGGGAATGCAGAGGCCGAAGCTTGAGGCA
Organism: Rhizobium sp. Root1203; assembly: GCF_001424945.1. Taxonomy (GTDB): domain Bacteria; phylum Pseudomonadota; class Alphaproteobacteria; order Rhizobiales; family Rhizobiaceae; genus Rhizobium. The sequence goes on along the minus strand of NZ_LMCW01000023.1, from coordinate 110,196 downwards.
CGGTCCAACTACAGCCCAACGTTGACCCAGCATTTCGTCCGCACAGTCCGCAAGTTCAACTGGCTGTCCATCGCGGTGCCGGTCCTTCTGCTGACCGTCCTTGCCATGTTTGTCGTCGGTCGCTTCATGGCGAACGCCGGCATGGGACCGGCGGAAATCATCCTGCTGCTGGTGATGTTCTCGCTGCCCGCATCCGAAGGCGCCACCGGACTATTCAATACGGTCCTGTCGTTCTTCGTCACGCCGGCACGGTTGGTTGGTTACGAATTCAAGGAAGGAATTCCGGAAGACGCCCGCACCCTGCTGGTCGTTCCCTGCCTGATTTCGAATCGCGATAGTGTCGATGAACTGGTCCGCAACCTCGAAGTCCACTATCTCGCAAACCCGCGCGGCGAAATCTACTTTGCGCTGCTCAGCGACTGGCCCGATAGCCAGGTGGAAGAGACGCCCGCCGACCTCGAGGTCCTGGACTACGCCCGCCGCGAAGTCGCAAACCTCTCGGCGCGCTATGCCTATGACGGCAAGACCCGCTTCTACCTTCTCCATCGCCGCCGGCTGTACAATCCAGCCGAAGGCGCGTGGATGGGCTGGGAGCGCAAGCGCGGCAAACTGCACGAATTGAACCTGCTGCTGCGTGGCGATCGAGACACGACCTATCTGCCGGGCGCAAACGTCGTCCCGGCCGATGTGCAGTATGTCATGACCCTCGATGCCGACACCCGCCTGATGCGCGATACCGTCACGAAACTTGTCGGAAAACTCTACCATCCGATCAACCGCCCGGTCATCAATTCGGAAAGCGGCCGCGTCGAAAGCGGCTACGGCGTATTGCAGCCACGCGTGACGCCGTCGCTGACGACCGGTAAGGATGCTTCCGTCTTCCAGCGCGTGTTTTCCATCAATCGCGGCCTCGATCCCTATGTCTTCACCGTATCCGACGTCTATCAGGATCTCGCCGGGGAGGGGACATTCACGGGGAAGGGCCTTTATCACGTCGATGCCTTCGAAACGTCTCTTAAGGGTCGCATCGACGAAAACTCGGTTCTCAGCCACGACCTTCTCGAAGGCTCCATGGCGCGCTGCGCGCTTGTCACGGATCTCGAGCTTGTCGAGGATTTTCCCACCCGCTACGAAGTCGAGACCTCGCGTCAGCATCGCTGGGCGCGCGGCGACTGGCAGCTTCTGCCCTACATGTTCAAGGCAAAGTACGGCGTCACAGCCCTTGGCCGCTGGAAGATGTTCGACAACCTGCGCCGGTCGCTGACGCCGATCGCCTGGTTTTTCGCCTCCGTTCTCGGCTGGTATTTCATGGACCCGCTCGGCGCCCTAATCTGGCAGATTCTGTTGATTTTCTGCCTGTTCGTCGCTCCGACCCTGTCGCTCATCAACGGCATCATTCCGCGCACCAGCGATATCGTGGCGCGCGCTCATCTCTACACCGTGTGGTCCGACATTCGCGCAGCCAACGCGCAAGTTGCTCTTAGGATCGTCTTTATCGCTGACTCCGCCTGCATGATGGCCGATGCGATCAGTCGTTCTCTCTATCGTCTCTTCGTCAGCCACAAGTTGATGCTGCAGTGGCGCACCGCTGCAAGCGTTCAGGCCGGCAGACAGGGCACGATAATGTCCTACTACAAGGCCATGTGGCATGCGCCCGTGTTGGCACTGCTGGCTCTCGGCTTTGCGGTGCTTTCCGGCGACAAGGCCTTCCTGGTTGGCATTCCCTTTACCATCCTGTGGATTCTCTCCCCGCTCGTCGCCTACTACGTCAGCCAATCGGCGGAGACGGAAGACCGGCTGGAAGTCGCCGAGTCCGTTTCGAACGAGCTCCGCAAGATCGCCCGCCGGACATGGCGCTATTTCGAGACGTTCACCACCGCCGAGCAGAACTTCCTGCCGCCGGATAACGTCCAGGAAACACCCCATGTCATCGTCGCGGCCCGTACCTCACCGACGAATATCGGCGTGTACCTGCTATCCGTAGTGTCCGGCCGACAGTTCGGCTGGTTCTCGTTCGAAGAGACCATCGAACGGCTGGAGCAGACGATCGCCACGATCGACAAGATGGAGAAATTCCGCGGCCATCTGTTCAACTGGTACCATACCGATACGCTACAGACTCTCGGACCGCGCTATGTATCTGCCGTCGACAGCGGCAATCTCGCCGGTCACCTGATCGCGATTTCGTCTGCCTGCCGCAACTGGGCGGAAGCACCTTCGGCGCACATGCAGGGCAACCTCGACGGCGTCGGCGACACTGCCGGCATTCTTGCTGAAGTGCTTGCCGAACTGCCCGACGATCGCAAGACCGTGCGCCCGCTGCGCCGCCGCCTGGAAGAGCGCATCATCGGCTTCCAGAACGCCCTGGCTGCGGTCAAGCGGGAGCACGAGTTCGCCTCGATCCGCATCATCAACCTCTCGGTTCTTGCTCGCGATATTCAGAAACTTGCGGCCAACCTCGATCACGAGGTGAAGTCGACGCTGAGTGGCGAAGTGACCCGCTGGGCGGAATCGTTGGTGAAGGTCTGCGAAGCCCACATCTCCGACAGCACGTTCGACCTCTCCAACATCGATCCTCTGCGTCCCCGACTGATCGCGCTTCGCGACAAGGCACGCGATCTCGCCTTCTCGATGGACTTCGGCTTCTTGTTCAGACCTGAGCGCCGCCTGCTGTCGATCGGCTATCGCGTGGAAAGCGGCGAACTCGATCAGGCCTGCTACGACCTTCTCGCCTCAGAATGCCGCCTCACGAGCCTTTTCGGCATCGCCAAGGGCGACCTGCCCACGGAACACTGGTATCGCCTCGGCCGCCAGGTCGTGCCGGTAGGCTCGCGCGGAGCGCTGGTGTCCTGGTCCGGATCGATGTTCGAATACCTGATGCCCCCTCTTGTCATGCAGGAGCGCGGCGGCGGCATCCTCAACCAGACCAACAACCTGGTCGTCGTGGAGCAGATGAACTACGCCCGCAAGCTGGGCATCCCGTGGGGTATCTCGGAAGCTGCGTTCAACGCTCGCGACCACAACCTAAACTATCAGTACACCAACTTCGGCGTTCCGACCCTCGGCCTCAAGCGCGGCCTAGGCCACAACGCCGTCATCGCGCCTTACGCATCGATCCTCGCGAGCCAGTACAATCCGCCGGCGGCAATTGAAAACCTTGAGCGCCTGCGCAAGCTCGGAGCGCTTGGCAAGTTCGGCTTCCACGATGCCGTCGACTTCACGCCGACGCGCGTGCCGGAAGGCAAGACCTGCGCGGTGGTGTACAACTACTATGCCCACCATCACGGCATGTCGATCGCCGCCGTCGCCAACGTCGCGTTCAACGGCCACCTGCGCGAACTCTTCCATTCCGATCCTGTGATCGAAGCGGCCGAGCTGCTGCTGCAGGAAAAAGCACCGCGCGACATCCCCGTCATGAGCGGCAAGCACGAGTCCGACACGCCCGCCAGCATTCAGGATGACCTCCTGCGGCCGGAGCTCCGCAAGATCTACGACCCGGCGTCGCGTGATCGCGAACTCGTGTTCCTGTCCAATGGACACTATTCGATGATGCTGACGGCAACCGGCGCCGGCTATTCGCGCTGGAACAGCCTCTCCGTTTCGCGCTGGAAGGCCGATCCCACCGAGGATCGCTGGGGAAACTTCATCTTCCTGCGCGATACGGCAACGAACGAATGGTGGTCGACGACGGCGGAGCCGAAGAACATCGAGGGCGAGCGTGTCAAGGTTCTCTTTGCGGATGAAAAAGCCGAGTTCACCAAAACCGTGGGCGATCTCACCAGCGAGGTCGAATGCATCGTCGCAACCGAGCACGATGCCGAAGGCCGCCGCCTCACGCTGCTCAACACCGGCACCGAAGACCGTTTTATCGAGGTGACCTCCTATCTGGAGCCGGTACTTGCATCCGATGATACCGACAACGCGCATCCCGCTTTCGCCCGCATGTTCGTGAAAACGGAAATCGGCAAGCGCGGCGACGTCATTCGCGTCGAGCGCAACAAGCGCGATCCGAACGAACCGAATATGGCAGTCGCCCACCTGATCGTGGACAACGCCGGCACCACACGTCATACGGAGTTCGAGACTGATCGGCGCAAGTTCCTCGGTCGCGGCCGCAGCCTTGCCAATGCCGCTGCTTTCGATGCCGGCGCCACGCTTTCCGGCACGGACGGATTCACCCTCGACCCGGTGCTGTCGCTTCGGCGCACCGTGCGTGTTCCCGCCGGCAAGAAGGTCAGCGTTATCTTCTGGACAATCGCTGCACCAAGCCGAAACGAGGTCGATAAGGCAGTTGAACGCTATCGTCACGCCGACGCATTCAACCACGAACTCGTCCAGGCCTGGACGCGTACGCAGGTTCAGATGCGCCATGTGGGCGTCACGTCGCAGCAAGCAGCGGCGTTCCAGCATCTCGGTCGCCACCTGGTCTACCCCGATATGTATCTGCGTGCGGACGGGGCGGCGGTGCAGGCCGGCATGCAATCCCAATCGTCTCTCTGGCCGCTGGCGATATCGGGCGACTTCCCGATCTTCACGCTGCGCATCAACGACGACATGGACCTCGACATTGCTCGCGAAGCACTGCTTGCGCAGGAATACCTGCGTTCGCGCGGCGTGACGGCGGATCTCGTCATCATGAACGAGCGGGCGTCCTCCTACGCACAGGACATGCAGCATGCAGTCGACCAGATGGCAGAGAACGTGCGCCGCCTGGGTCAGGCCGATGGCTTGCGCCAGCATATCTTCACGGTCCGCAAGGATTTGATGGAGGAGGCCACCTATCATGCCCTGATCGCCGCATCGCGCGCCACCTTCCACGCAAAGAACGGCAAGATCATCGATCAGATCAGCCGAGCAGCCGCGCTCTTTGCGCCCACGAAGGAAGAGCAATTAGAGCTGGAACATGCAGACAGCGCGAAGATCCGTGCCAAGCGCGTAGTCCCCGCCCCTGCTCCGACTGCCCCGACGCTAGTGATCGAGGAGGAGGGCGACCTCAACTTCTGGAACGGTATCGGCGGCTTCTCCGGCGACGGACGCGAGTATGTCGTGCGCATTCCGGGCGGTCATTGCACACCGCAGCCGTGGATCAACGTAATCTCGAACGAAAAATTCGGGTTTCACGTCTCCGCCGAAGGTGCAGGTTTCACCTGGAGCACGAATTCTCGCGATTATCAGCTGACGCCGTGGTCGAACGACGCCGTGATCAACCGTCCGGGCGAAGCGATCTACGTGGTCGATCGCGAGAGCGGCACCGTCATGGCGCCGTTCGCGGCCCTTTCTCGCCAAACCGATATCCGGTTTGAGGCGCGGCACGGCTTGGGCTATTCGGTCTTCTCGAGCGTCCAGAACGATGTGGCCCTCGAGCTGACGCAGACGGTCGACCGTGAACGGCCGGTGAAGCTGCAACGATTGCGGCTGCGCAACACCGGACCGAAGCCCCGCAAGCTTCGCCTGTACGGTTACCTCGAGTGGATTCTCGGCAACAATGCGCAGAAGACGGGCCCGTTCATCCTCTCGGAGTTCGACGACCAGACCGGTGCGCTGTTCGCCAGCAACAACTACAGCATTGACTACTCCGGTCGGGTCGCTTTCTTCGCGGCCAGCGAGACGCTGTCGAGCTTCACGGCAAGCCGCCGGGAGTTCATCGGCAAAACAGGCACGATCGCATCGCCGGTAGCCTTGAATGCGGCAGCCAAACTGTCCGGCACTACCGAGCTGGATGGCGACCCGGCGGCGGCGCTGGCGATCGATATCGAGATCGCGGCTGGCGAGGAACGCGACGTGTTCCTCTACCTCGGGGACACTGCGACGAAGGAAGAAGCGCGCGCGCTAATCGGGGATATCAGAAAGACCCCGTTCGACGACGTTGTGCAGGCAAACCGAACCTTCTGGCAGGGTTTCACCGGCAAGGTGCAAATTTCCACGCCGGATCAAGGTATGAACAACCTGATCAACACCTGGCTTCCCTATCAGAGCCTCGGTTGCCGCATCATGGCGCGCACCGCGTTCTATCAGGCAAGCGGCGCCTTTGGCTTCCGTGACCAGTTGCAGGACACGCTGGCCTTCGTCCTGCATGAGCCGTCGATTGCCCGCCTGCAGATCCTGAATGCCGCATCGCGCCAGTTCCGCGAGGGCGATGTTCAACACTGGTGGCTGCCCGGAACAGGTGCAGGCGTTCGTACACTGATCTCGGACGACGTTGTGTGGCTCGCCTATGCCGTACATCACTACTGCACGGTCACAGGCGACAAGAGCGTGCTGGACGAGCAACTGGCCTTCGTCGAAGGGCCGGCGCTTCTCGAGGGGCAACATGACTCGTTCTACCGGCCGGAAGTGTCGGAGGACAAGGTCAGTGTCTACGAACATGCCGCCATGGCGCTGGATCTGGCGATCGTACGCAAGGGTGCCAACGGTCTGCCGCTCTTCCTGGGCGGCGACTGGAACGACGGCATGAACCGTGTCGGAATCGGCGGCAAGGGCACCAGTGTCTGGCTCGGCTGGTTCCTCGCGGGCGCCCTGCGCTCGTTCACTGCCTACGCCGAGGAGCGCGGGGACACTGCCCGCGTCGAACGGTGGTCGAAACACCTCGGTGAATTGAAAGCGGCTCTCGAAACCGCGGCCTGGGACGGCTCTTATTATCGTCGAGGAACATTCGACGACGGCAGCCTGCTTGGCTCGAAGGAAAGCCTCGAATGCCAGATCGACTCGATTGCGCAGTCCTGGAGCGTCCTCTCCGGCGAGGGCGATCCCACCCACTCCGCAAAGGCGATGGACTCGGTGCTGGAGAAGCTCGTCGACCGGGAGGCGCGGATCATCCGGCTGTTCACGCCGCCGTTTGCCAACTCTGCCAAGGATCCGGGATACATCAGGGCCTATCCTCCCGGTGTTCGTGAAAACGGCGGCCAGTACACCCATGCCGCAACCTGGGTCGTCATGGCGCTTGCGGAGCTGAACCGTGGCGACGATGCGATGCGCTGCTTCGATCTGCTGAACCCGATCAGCCACGCCCGCGACCAGAAATCGGCGGAACGCTACCGGGTGGAGCCGTATATCATCGCCGCGGACGTCTATGGCGAGGGCGCGTTGACCGGCCGCGGCGGCTGGACCTGGTATACAGGGTCGGCCGGATGGCTCTACCGCGCAGCCGTTGAGGGCATCCTTGGCATTCGCCTGAAAAACGGACGCCTCCATGTCCGTCCGGCGCTTCCGGGCAGTTGGGAAGGGTTCTCGGCAGAGATCGAGCATACAGGTGCCAAATACCTCATTTCGGTCTCAAAATCGTCCCATCCCAGAGGTTACGATCTCACGATAAACGGACGCGAAGTCACCGATCCCGATGAGGGATATCCGGTCGGATAACAGCACTTTTCCACGCTAACCATCCGGCGATTCGTTGCGGCCAAAGGGGAAACCTTTTGGCCGTAACTGCGTTTGCAAATCGGAAGCAGGAGAAGTCAATGCCAGCAACGCCCGAGAAAACCTTCGGCGCCGGACGTAGTTTTGTGACCGCGGCGGCATCGAAGCGCGACACACGATTGGACGTCTTACGCGGACTGGCGTTGATCACGATCTTCATCAATCACGTACCAGGGCAGATATTCGAGAACTTGACGACCAAGAACTTCGGCTTCTCGGATGCGGCCGAGGCCTTCGTGCTGATCTCCGGTATCGCCGTGGGTCTCGCATACGGCTCGCGTTTTGAGCCCGGTCAATGGTTGCAAACCGCGAAGAAGGCATCAAAGCGCGCCTTCACCCTCTACCTTGCCCATATGATCACAACATTTATGACACTCGCCCTGTTCCTCACCGGCGCATGGGTCTTCCATAGACCGGGACTGTTGTGCGAGATCAACATTCTCGCGGTATTGACCAATCTGAAGGCCGGAATTCCCTCGCTGCTGCTTCTTGGGCACCAGATCGGCTACAACAATATTCTGCCGATGTATGGCGCGCTGATGCTGATGGTGCCGATCATTCTGTTCCTCAACGCGAGGAGCCCGCTTCTCGCCTTGACCGTGTCGGGTTCGGTGTGGCTGCTTGCAGGCGTCTTCGAAATTGCGCCTCACAACATGCTGATCGAGGGGTATTGGTTCCTCAACCCGCTGTCCTGGCAGTTTCTTTTCACGATCGGCATCGTGGGGATGACGCATGTGCGTCGTGGGGGAAGGCTGCCGCAACACCCCGCTCTCATGATACTGGCGACATCCTATGTCCTGCTCTCCTTCGTCTGGGTTGTTGGTCAGCTGTGGGAGTTCGGAGACACTCTCGCCTCGCTCGGTATGCCGCCCGTGCTGACAGGATTCGACAAGACATTTTTGTCGCTGCCGCGGCTGTTGCACGTCCTTTCGCTCACATACATCGTTCTCAACATCGGAGCACTCTCGCGACTGCTGCGGCGCCCGGCAGACCATCCCTTGGTCATCCTCGGCCGCCATTCGCTCAATATCTTCGTCGCGGGCACGATCCTGGCGATGATCGGCCAGGTTATGCTCTACATCAACAATCGCGATCAGATCGTCGGTCCGATCTTTGTTGTGCTGGGCATCGCCGTGCAGTTTGCATACGCCTATCACCTGGAGCGCAAGCGCAAACTCGGAATCCCCGGTCGGCGCCAGCTCGTGCCGGCTTCGATGCAGACGGTGCCCGTGCGCGTCGATCGCTCACGCGGCATGGACCGGAAATGAACTGGTGATGGGGGCATCGCACCGACCTATGTCGGTGGACGTCAAAAGCAAAAACCTTGACTCCTGTGGAAAACCTTTTATGAGCAGCGTTGGAAAAGGAATATCCATGGTTCGAGATGAACACGCCATTGCTGTACGCAATGACCGGGCACAGGGTGCCGGGATGGATATTGCCGTTCCGGTTTCTTCCAAAACCAAGGCCAAAACGACGACGAAAACCGTCTGACGTCTCTGGCCTGCCGCTCTCTCCCCGGCCTGGCTGGGGACAGGAAGCCGCGATCGCATCGCGCCTTCCCCCCTCACCGGACAAGAGGAGAGATGAGAAAGAGAGCTTGAGAAATGGGTTTTAAAGTTGCAGTTGCGGGAGCGACCGGAAATGTGGGCCGTGAAATGCTCAACATCCTCTCCGAACGCGGTTTCCCGGCAGATGAAGTCGTAGCGCTCGCCTCCGCACGCTCGCAGGGGACAGAGGTCTCCTTCGGCGACAAGACGCTGAAGGTCGTCAACCTCGAAAACTACGATTTTTCCGACACCGATATCTGCCTGATGTCGGCCGGGGGCGAGATTTCAAAGAAGTGGTCACCGAAGATCGGTGCGCAGGGTTGCGTCGTCATCGATAATTCTTCCGCATGGCGCTACGATCAGGACGTTCCTTTGATCGTGCCGGAAGTGAACCCCGACGCCATTACCCAGTTCTCCAAGCGCAACATCATTGCCAATCCGAATTGCTCGACGGCTCAGCTCGTCGTGGCGTTGAAGCCGCTGCACGACTTCGCCAAGATCAAGCGGGTTGTCGTCTCGACCTATCAGTCCGTTTCCGGCGCAGGCAAGGATGGCATGGACGAGCTCTTCAACCAGACGCGTGCGGTCTTCGTCGCCGATCCGATCGAAAACAAGAAGTTCACGAAGCGCATCGCCTTCAACGTCATCCCGCATATCGATAGCTTCATGGAAGATGGCTACACGAAGGAAGAATGGAAGGTTCTGGCGGAAACCAAGAAGATGCTGGACCCGAAGATCAAGGTCACCTGCACGGCCGTGCGCGTACCGGTCTTCATCGGTCATTCGGAATCGGTCAACATCGAGTTCGAGAACGAGATCACCGCAGACCAGGCACGCGATATCCTGCGCGAAGCACCCGGTTGCCTCGTCATCGACAAGCATGAGAACGGCGGCTATATCACGCCTTATGAATCCGCAGGCGAAGATGCGACCTTCATTTCGCGAATTCGCGAAGACGCAACGGTCGAGAACGGCCTCAACATTTGGGTTGTCTCGGACAACCTGCGCAAGGGTGCAGCACTCAATGCGATCCAGATCGCCGAGTTGCTCATCAATCGCGGCCTGTTGAAGCCGCGCAAGCAGGCTGCCTGAACCAATTCTTAACCATGGCTTGTTAAGCCCGCTTGCAAAGCGCTGGCTTATTCCGGGCGCGGGTTGCCAATTTGGCGTCCCGCGCTTGTCAAAAGGACAAGCGTGACAATATCGCCGATAACGGGTTTCAACCCGGTTCAAGGCTAGGTAGATCGGGATCGGGGTATCTCATGCGCATGACACGATATTTGCTGGCGGCAGCTGCGGCGGCTTCCATCCTTCACGCAGTCCCTGCAGCGGCTCAGGGAGCTCAATGCGGCAACACAGGTGCCGGCTTCGATGCCTGGGTCGATTCATTCAAGCAGCAGGCGGCGGCAAGTGGCGTAAGCAGTTCGGTGCTCGATCGCGCCTTTGCAAACGTCAGCTACAATCGGCCGACGATTGCCGCCGACCGCGGCCAGAAGAGCTTCAAGCTGTCTTTCGACGCGTTCATGCAGAAGCGCGGAGGTGCAGCCATTATCTCGCGCGGTAGGAATATGAAGCGTGCCAATGCCGCGCTTTTTGCCTCTATCGAACGCAAATACGGCGTTCCCGCCGGGCCACTGATCGCGATCTGGGGCATGGAAACGGGCTTTGGAAGCTACATGGGCAATCAGCATACGCTGTCGGCCGTATCGACGCTTGCCTATGACTGCCGCCGATCCGACTATTTCACCGATCAGCTATATGCCGCCCTGCAGCTGGTTTCGGAAGGCTACCTCAATCCGCAGGCACGCGGCGCTGCGCATGGCGAAATCGGCCAGACGCAGTTTCTGCCTCGCAACGTCGTTCGCTTTGGTGCCGACGGCGATGGCGACGGTCGCGTCGACATGGTTGGGTCGCGTGCCGATGCGCTTGCTTCTACCGCAAACTTTCTCAGGGGTCACGGTTGGCAGCCAGGCGCTGGCTACCAGCCCGGCGAGCCGAACTTTGCAGCCATTGCCGGCTGGAACGCCGCGACTGTTTACCAGCAGGCCATCGCCTATATCGGTCAGCAGATCGACGCAAACTGAAGCGGAAATCACCTACTCTGATAGCGCCGGCGGAAACGCCGGCGTTTTGCGTTGCCGAGAGCGTTTTTGCCCTGCTTAGATCTCCGGGCGAATGAAATCGCGCGTCTCGGCATCCATCACCCAGAGCTCGCCTGTCGATATATCGAACCATGAACCATGAAGGTGGATCTTGCCGGCGTCTTCCAGCGCCTTGATGTCGGGAAATGTCCTGAGATTGTCGATGGAGTTCCGGATTGAAACCCGCTCGAGGGCTGTCTGTCGCTCGGCCGGCGTCATGACATCGTTGCTCTGGATCTGTTCGGCGGCAGGTCTGACCAGCGACATCCAGCGGCCAATGAAATCTCCCGGCGAGAGCGGTTCGGCATTGGGATCGAGCGCGGCACGAATACCACCGCAGCGACCGTGTCCCATGACGACGATATCCGAGACCTTCAACACCTGAACGGCAAACTCCAGCGCCGCGGAGGTCGAATGGAAATGCCCATCCGGCTCATAAGGCGGCACCATATTGGCAACGTTTCGGATAACGAAGAGCTCGCCCGGCCCGGCATCGAAAATGAGTTCGGGCGCCGCACGCGAATCGGAACAGGCAATGACGAGAGTACCCGGACTCTGGCCGTTTTCTGCCAGCGTCCTGTATCGATCCCGGGCGTCGGCATAACGCCCGTTCATGAAGTTGCGATAACCGTCCAGAAGGGAATTTGGAAAACGCTGCATGATCTTCGATTACAGCGTGAGCCGCACAAGATCAACTATCGCACTGCAGAATGAATGGGCAACCAGGCTAGTTTCTGCGCCTTTGCGCCGGGTGCATAAGGCGTCGCATCTGCACCATCGCCATCGGCGTTGAGAGACTCGACGCATCGCTTGCCAGCGTCAATTCATCGCTGCCTCGTTTGACCGCCCGAACAAGCACCTCATAGACGCTGGCGGTGGAAAGCTGCAGCGCCTTTTCATCCTCCATGCCGGAGAGGAGGCGCGAGAGGAACAGCGCTGCCAGCAGGTCGCCAAGGCCATTCGGCGGATTGTCGATGACCCGATGTTCGGCAAGCAGCGCGTGTCTCCCGGACAGATAAAGATTGCCAGTGCCACCAGCCATCATCGGCACGGCAGACGTCACCAGCATCCGAGATGGACCGAGTGAGAGGGCTGCATCCATAATCGCGGTGTTGCTGTCCAAAGGCGCCCCGGCAAGCCACGATAGCTCATAGCGGTTCGGCGTCGCAAGCGATGCCAAAGGTATCAGATGATCGCGGATCGCCTCGGCAGTCGCCTCAGGAACGTAGAGGCCGCCGAGATCGCCCATGACGGGATCGCAGACATAGAAGAGTTCGGGATTCTGCCCCCGCAGCGCCGTCACCAAGCGGCTCACGGAACGCGCCTGTGCGGCATTGCCGAAATAACCCGAAAGAACGGCCTTCACTTCACCGATCCATGGCGCACGGATGAGATCGTCGATGGCGGCATCGAAATCGGCCTCGGCGAAAGTTAGGCGCGTCGAGCGGCCATGGCCCGGATGCCACGGCAACACAACAGTGGGCAGCGCCCAGACCTGATGCCCTAGCGTTTCCAGCGCAAACACGGCCGCACGGTTTCCGACCGACCCTCGCACCACATGGCTCGATATGACAATCACTGTCCCAGCTGCGTTTTGCGGCATGATGTTCCGATCCAATTGTATCTCGCGTTGATCATCCTTTTGCTGCTCGGCTGTCAACTGTTCTTCATGGGGACATGCGCAGAGTTCCAGCGAGAACGATCGGTCGTCAAGTTGGGACCAGGATTTTCAAATTCGATGCCAAAACGACTTAAAAACGCACGAAAACTACCTTCCGGGACCGTCTTTTAGCGATTTTTATGACGAATCTTCTGCTAACCTGCCGGAAAGCAAGCGAATGAGGGAACATCTGCAATGGCTGCTCGAAATAATCCGAGACGTGAAAAACAGATCGAAAGTGCGAGCAAGATTGCGGCGGCGACTGGTGAGAGCTACCTCGATCCCGAAATTCTGTTCGGACGCGCAAGCGGCGACGACTTGGAACTCTATTCAACTGAGATGCTTGCCCTTTCGGCTGTCCATTGCGCCAACGAGCTTGCCGCCTGGACGGGCAAGACGCCGCGCGTGAGCATAGAGACGGTGGCCAACGTCGAGCCGAGCGGCGTAGCCGTCTCGATCCTCTCCGTGACCGACCACAACATGCCGTTCCTCTACGAATCTGTCATGGGAGAGGTCACGAGCAGCTATCGCGACGTCTATATGGCAGTTCATCCCATCCTCGTGATGCCCGAAGGAAAGTCGCCTGAGCTCTACACGGCGGATTTGCCGAGCGAACCGGGAAACAGGGTCAGCCATATCCAGCTGCACCTGGCACCGCTGACAGCAGCGCAATCAGCCGACCTGATCAGGCGCGTTGACATCGTTCTTGAACAGGTTCGGCTGGCAGTTTCCGACTGGAGACCGATGCTCGAAAAGCTCGGCACGGCCATCGACGAGTTGTCCTCTCGCAATGCCGGCCGGCGAAAGGCAGAACGGGACGAGGCGATCGCCTTTCTGACCTGGCTTCGCGACGCCAATTTCACATTCCTTGGAATGCGCGAGTATGTCTACTCGGGCAAAAGTTCAGGCGCCAAGGTCGAGCGCGACAAAGGCGCCGGGCTCGGCATCCTCTCCAACCCGGATGTGCTGGTTCTCCGCACCGGCAAGGACGCCGTGACGACGACACCGGAAATCCTTGCGTTCCTCGATGGTCCCGAGTTCCTGATCGTCACCAAAGCCAACGTCAAGTCGGTAGTCCATCGTCGGGCCTATATGGATTACATCGGCGTGAAGCGCTTCGACGCTGATGGCAACGTGACCGGCGAGCTTCGTATCGTCGGTCTCTTTACCTCAACCGCCTATACCTCGTTGGCAAGCGACGTGCCTCTCCTTCGCTCGAAGATTGAGAAGGTCAAAGAGCACTTCGGCTTTGATCCAATGAGCCATTCTGGCCGCATGTTGGACAATACGCTGGAATCCTACCCCCGGGACGACCTGTTTCAGATCGATACGACGTTGCTCGCAAGCTTCGCCGAGCAGATCAACGATCTCACTGACAGGCCGCGGGTGCGGGTCCTTCCGCGCATCGATCACTTCGATCGGTTCGTATCCGTTATCGCTTACGTTCCGCGCGAAGAATACGACTCCATCGTGCGCGAGAAGATCGGCACCTATCTGAAGACCGTCTATGATGGCCGTGTGTCGGCATATTATCCGGCCTTTCCGGAAGGCAGCGTCGCACGCGTCCACTTCATCATCGGTCGGTCCGGAGGGAAGACACCGCGCGTGCCCCAGGCACGGCTCGAAGAGGCGATCCGCGCTATCACCGCCCGGTGGGACGACCGCTTTGAAGCGCTCGCCGGACCAAAGGCGCCGCGGATCACGGTCAGTCACGCCTTTCAGGACCTTTTCACGCCCGAGGAGACCTTTGGCGATCTCGACGACATTTCGGCCTGCGCCGCCGGGGAGAAGATCCGCATTGCCTTCTATACGCGCAGCAAGGACGATCAGCAGCTGCTCTGCCTCAAGATCTTTCATGCGGCCGACCAGCTTGCACTCTCCCGCCGCGTCCCGTTGCTGGAGAATCTCGGCTTCAACGTCATCAGCGAGGGGACCTTCGACATCGATGTGACGCTGGCGGACGGCTCCGAAAAGCTGGTCGTTCTGCACGACATGGAACTCGAGGCGCGGGGTGGCGCCACGGTCGATCTCGAACGCCACGCCGCTGCCCTGGAAGAAGGTTTCCTGTCCGCTTTCGGCGGTGTCATCGACAACGACAATTTCAATCGCCTGATCATTTCGGCGGGGCTGTCCGCGCGCGAGACAAGCGTTCTGCGCGCTTATGCCCGCTACCTCCGGCAGGCGGGAATCGCCTACTCGCAAGACTACATCGCCACCACTCTGGATAAATATCCGGGGATCGCTGCGATGATCTTCCGCCTGTTCCATGATGGACTGGATCCAAAACTGGCAGAAAAGGCCCGTATCAAGAAGGTCGCAGAGCTTCACGACAAGATCGAGACGGCTCTTTCGGATGTTCCAAGCCTTGACGATGACAAAATCCTGCGCCGATACGTCAACGTCGTTGATGCAACCCTGAGGACCAACTATTTCCAGCGAAACGCGGACGGCACACCAAAGGCGATGCTCGCCTTCAAGCTCGATCCGAACATGATCGACGGTCTTCCTGCCCCTCGGCCGTTTCGCGAGATGTTTGTCTATGGCGCGGAGGTAGAGGGTGTTCATCTGCGCTTCGGCAGGGTCGCGCGCGGCGGCCTGCGCTGGTCCGATCGTGCCGAAGACTACCGCACCGAGGTGCTCGGATTGGTCAAAGCCCAGCAGGTGAAGAATGCGGTGATCGTCCCGGTTGGCGCCAAAGGCGGCTTTTACCCGAAGAAGCTTCCCATCGGCGGCAATCGCGACGAGGTCTTCAATGCGGGCCGCGAAGCCTACAAGACCTATATCCGGACGCTCCTGTCGATCACCGACAACATCTCCGGCGCAGATATCGTGCCACCTGAAAATACCGTGCGTCACGACGGCGATGATCCCTATTTCGTCGTTGCGGCGGACAAGGGAACGGCCACCTTCTCGGATACGGCGAACGCGCTGGCGCAGGAAGCCGGCTTCTGGCTCGACGACGCTTTCGCGTCCGGCGGCTCGGCGGGATACGATCACAAGAAAATGGGCATCACTGCCCGCGGCGCGTGGGAGACGGTAAAGCGGCATTTCCGCGAGATGGACATCGATATCCAGACGACGCCCTTCGCCGTCGCAGGTGTCGGCGACATGTCAGGCGATGTTTTCGGCAATGGCATGCTGTTGTCCCCGGCAATCAGGCTCCTGGCAGCGTTCGATCACCGCGACATCTTCATCGATCCTGATCCGGACATCGCGAAAACGCTCGCAGAACGGCGGCGCCTCTTCAACCTCCCGCGCTCGAGTTGGCAGGATTTCGACAAGAGCGTCCTCTCGAAGGGTGCTATGATCATCTCGCGAGCCGTAAAGTCGGTGACCCTGACACCGGAGGCAGCGGCTGCAATCGGCATCGACAAGACCGTTGCGACACCCTTTGAAGTCATGACGGCGATCCTGAAGAGCCCAGTGGATCTGTTGTGGTTCGGGGGCATCGGCACCTATGTGAAGGCTCCCTCCGAGACTGACGCCGACGTCGGAGACCGCGCCAACGATCCGATACGCATCAGCGCGGATGACGTTCGCGCCAAGGTGATCGGCGAGGGCGCAAACCTCGGCGTGACCCAAAGAGGCAGGATCGCCTATGGCTTGAAAGGAGGGCGCTGTAACTCGGACGCGATCGACAATTCCGCCGGCGTGAATACGTCGGACGTGGAGGTGAACATCAAGATCGCGCTTGCGGCTGCCATGCATGGCGGCCGTTTGACTCGGGCGAAACGTGATCAGCTCCTGTCTTCGATGACCGACGAGGTGGCTGCGCTTGTCTTGCGCAACAACTACCTGCAGTCCCTGGCAATATCGCTCACGGAACGCAAGGGAACGAGAAACGGTCTGGAACTCGCCCGGTTTATGAATGTTCTTGAAACCAGCAAGCAGCTCAATCGCAAGGTCGAGATGCTGCCCGACGACACCACGATGGCCGAGCGCTATGCCGCGAACAGGCCGTTGACGCGACCTGAGATCGGCGTGCTTCTCTCCTACGCCAAGATCGTTCTCTTCGATGCTTTGGTCGCAAGCGACTTGCCTGACGACCCGTATTTCGCGACAACGCTCTCGCAGTATTTCCCTGCAAGGATGCGCAAGACAAACGCGTCCGACATCACGGGACACCGGCTGAAACGCGAAATTGTTGCCACCGTCCTGGCCAACGAAGCGATCAACCGCGGCGGGCCGGGCTTTACCGTCAGCATGATGGACGCAACTGCCGCGTCTGCACCGGAAGTCGTTCGGGCCGCGATCATCGCCCGCGACGGCTTTGACCTCGGGCGGCTCTGGGCGGAAACCGACGCGCTGGATGGCAAGATTTCCGGGCAGATGCAAAACCGGATCTATGAGGAACTCAGCCATATATTCACCGTTCTGACCCGGCTTCTGCTGAAGATGCAGATGGCGAAGGGCGACATCGCCGAAACCATTGAGCGGTTGCGTATTGCTCTCAGGAAGCTCCAGCCGATATTTGCCAGCCAGGCGGTGCCGGAACTCGAAGCGCGACAGAGCGAGTATCGCAACGCGGGTGTGCCTGAGAAGCTTGCGGCTGAAATCTCGCATCTGCTCGGCTTTGCTTT
This sequence comes from Rhizobium sp. Root1203, assembly GCF_001424945.1. Lineage (GTDB taxonomy): Bacteria > Pseudomonadota > Alphaproteobacteria > Rhizobiales > Rhizobiaceae > Rhizobium. The sequence goes on along the minus strand of NZ_LMCW01000023.1, from coordinate 92,849 downwards.
GGTGCCTGAAATCATGCAGATCGCCGAGCGCACCGGCGAACCGCTGGTTCGCGCCGCCGAGAGCTACTTCGCTGTCAGCCAGACGTTCCGCGTCGGCAGGCTTCTTGCGGCCGGGGGCCGTATTGTCACCTCCGACCACTACGAGAGCCTCGCGCTGGCGCGCAGCCTCGATCAGATCGCCAGCGCGCGGCGCGATATCGTCACGTCCGCACTGTCCAACCACGGACGGGAGAAACTGCCCGTTCAGGCGTGGCATGGAAACGACAGGATACGAATCAACCGCATTGCCGAAGAGCTATCCGGCCTGAGCGACAGCGGCGATCCGAACCTCGCTCGGATAACCGTTGCAGCCGGGTTGCTGACCGATCTTGCACGAGACGGGACGAGGTGAGACAGTCCGCTCCGAAATCAGGAGCGGACAGGTGAATCGCATCGACTGGACGGGAACTCAGCCCGCAAGGGCCTCGCGCAAGGGCATCTGGGGCTGGATGCTCTTCGATTGGGCGGCCCAACCGTTTTTCACGGTGGTCACCACCTTCATCTTCGGTCCGTACTTCGTGTCACGGCTGACGGAGGATCCGGTTTCTGCCCAGACCATGTGGAGCAACGTGGCGACGATCTCCTCGGTGATCATCGCCATCCTGTCTCCGATTCTCGGTTCGATCGCCGACCAGTCAGGGAGAAGAAAGCCTTGGATCGGCTTCTTCGCCGTGATCAAGATCGCGAGCCTTTTCGGCCTCTGGTTTGCGGCACCGGGTTCCCCCGTGATCTACCCGATGATCTTCATGATTCTGGCGTCGATCGCCGCAGAGTTTTCGATCGTCTTCAACGACTCCATGATGCCGCGTCTCGTCAGCAGGGAGGAAGTCGGAAAGCTGTCGAACACCGCCTGGGGCCTCGGCTATCTCGGCGGGATGATCGTGCTGATCGCCGTCGTGGCGCTGCTTGCCGCCAGCCCGGAAACCGGAAGAACGATTCTGGGGCTCAAGCCCCTGTTTGGCTTGGATCCGCATACCGGCGAAGACGCCCGGATCACCGGACCGATCTCCGCAGTCTGGTATCTCGTCTTCATCCTTCCGATGTTCTTCTTCACACCCGATGCGAAGCGCGGCCTGCCGTTTGCGGCTGCGGTTCGCTCCGGCCTCAGCGAAGTCGGAAAGACCCTCGCAGAGCTGAAGACACGTCGCGCGATTCTCCGTTTTCTTGTGGCCCGGATGATCTATCAGGACGGCGTCAACGGTCTGCTGATCCTTGGGGGAGCGTTTGCGGCGGCGATGTTCGGTTGGGCCACGATCGAAATCGGCTTATATGGCATCATCCTCAACGTCGTCGCGATTTTCGGCTGCCTGATTGCCAGTCGCGTGGACGCGCGCATTGGCTCTAAAACGACGGTTGTCATCAGCCTCACAATGCTGCTGATTGCGACGGCCGGCATCGTTTCGACAGGACCGGGCTATACGTTCTTCGGTTTATTGGAACTGCCATCTGCCGACACCGGCGGTCTGTTCGGAACCGCGGCGGAGAAAGCCTACATTGCATATGGGCTGCTGATCGGCCTCGCCTTTGGACCTGTCCAGGCTTCCTCGCGATCCTATCTGGCAAGGAGCGTCAGCCCCGGCGAAGCGGGCCGCTATTTCGGTATCTACGCCCTGTCCGGCCGTGCCACGAGCTTCATGGCAACGCTTTTCTTTTCGGTCGTCACGCACATGACCGGCTCGTCGCGCCTCGGCATGGCAACGCTTGTGCTGTTCCTCGCCGGCGGACTTATTGTGTTGATCCGTACGCCCTATCCAGCGGACAGGGCGTAGCGGCATTCATTTAGTGGCGGAAATGGCGCATGCCGGTGAAGACCATCGCGACGTTGTGTTCGTTGGCGGCGTCGATCACCTCCTGATCGCGCATCGAGCCCCCCGGCTGGATGACGGAGGTTGCGCCCGCCGCGATCATCGACAGTAGGCCGTCCGCAAACGGGAGAAAGGCCTCGGAAGCGACGGCCGAACCGCGCGTCAGCGGTACCGCGAGACCGAGCGCTCTTGCGGCTTCCTCAGCCTTCAGACCGGCGATACGGGCGGAGTCGACACGGCTCATCTGTCCTGCGCCGATACCCGCCGTCTGGCCGTCCTTGGCGTAGACCACCGCGTTAGACTTGACATGCTTGGCTACCTTGAAGGCAAATTTCATGTCTTCGAGCTCCTGCGCCGTCGGCGTACGCTTGGTAACGACCTTGAGTTCCAGGTCCTCGACCATGCCGTTGTCGCGGCTCTGAACGAGCAGGCCGCCGGACACCGTCTTTGCCGTCAGTCCGGGGGACCTTGGATCTGGAAGGGCGCCAGCAGTCAGCAAGCGGAGATTCGCCTTGCGCGCAACGATCGCCTTCGCCTCGTCGGTCACATCGGGAGCGATGATGACTTCGGTAAAGAGCTTGATGATCTCTTCCGCCGTTTCCGCGTCAAGCGTTTGATTGAGAGCGATGATCCCGCCATAAGCCGAGACGGAATCGCATGCGAGAGCGCGCTTGTAAGCGTCGAGAAGGCTCGACCCGGTCGCGACGCCACAGGGATTGGCGTGCTTGATGATCGCGCAGGCCGCCGACTTCTCCGGCAAGAACTCGGCGACGAGCTCATAGGCCGCGTCGGTATCGTTGATATTGTTGTAGGAGAGCTGCTTGCCCTGGAGAAGCGCCGCCGTCGAAACGCCGGGACGCTGTTCGCCGGTCACGTAGAAAGCGGCCTTCTGGTGAGGATTTTCGCCGTAGCGCATTTCTTCCTTTAGAGCGCCGCCGATCACGCGGTGGCGCGGCGTGTCGATCGCGAGGGCATCTGCAAACCAGTTCGAGATCATCGTGTCGTAGGCGGCAGTACGAGCAAAAGCTCTCGCAGCCAGCATTTGACGGAAAGCATAGGCAGTCTGGCCCGCATCCGATGAGAGCTGCGCAAGCAATTCGGGATAATCTGCCGGATCGGTGAGGATCGCGACGTAGGCGTGGTTTTTCGCGGATGCGCGGATCATCGCCGGGCCGCCGATGTCGATATTCTCGACCGTCGTCGGGTAGTCGCCGCCGGCCGCGCGCACGTCCTCGAAGGGATAGAGATTGATGACGACGAGATCGATGCCCTCGATGCCATGTGCTTTCATCGCTTCCTGGTGTTCGGCATCGTCGCGGATCGCCAGCAGACCACCGTGTACCTTGGGATGCAGGGTCTTGACGCGACCATCCATGATCTCCGGAAAGCCTGTGACATCTGAAACATCGGTAACGGAAAGCCCTGCCGCGGCGATCGCCTTGTGCGTGCCGCCGGTCGACAGTAGTCGAACGCCCTTTTCGGCAAGCGCCCGCGCGAGGTCGACGATTCCGGTTTTGTCAGACACCGACAACAAGGCGGTCTTCACTTTAACCTTGTCTGGGGCGGGAATTTTCTTGGAAACAACGGCCATGAGGCTTCTCCGTTCGGGCTTCGGAAGGCATCCGGCGAGGTGCACGGAATATGGCGCCGCGTTAGCACAGCTTTTCGCCGGCGGAAACAGCCACTAGCTCCTGCGGGACAAAAACCAGCGTATTTCCGGGCGTTCCGGGTAGGAGAAGCTGATTTCCATCTGATCCGAACCACAGATCCCTGAGGCATCGGCGAAGAAGACATCCTCCGAAATCTGGACGGTATTCCCAGGCGAGGAAAACAGCCAGCTTTCACCATCAGGTGCCGTCATCAGCACCGACTCGCGGTCCATCTGCTTCAGGTTGATCGATGGATGGGCATGAAACCGGGCGACGGCTTGCAACTCCCCATCGCTCTTGCGCTCTTCGGAGACAACAAGGCGGTCGCAGCCGGTCATGATCGAGCCGGTCGCGTTCAACGTCAGCTCGCGCTCATGCAGCGCGCCAAAAGCCCTGAGATAGCCGTCATGGCTAGCCCTGATGACGTCCCTGCCGTCGTCTGCCAACGCGCGGTCGACATTTACTGTTTTCACCGCCTCGACAATGATGTGGGACACGAAGTCCGACGTCGAAAAACGGCTCGACGAGGTGTCGTTCAGCGTCACGGTCGAATGGGCGGCGGTTGTGCGGGCAATCTCGACATAGCGTGAGCCGGCAAACTTCGGCGAACCGGAATTGACGATGAACCGGTGCCGCCCGGATGACATCTCAAATGACAGGCAGCCCGCATGCGCTGTTCGCGACAGCGCACCCGAGGGAGGCAGTCCCGTATCGGCGATGACGACCGTTCGCCCCGCAGCAAGTCTCTGATAGCGCGAATGAGGCATCGCCTTGAATGGATCGCCCGCAGTTTCGTCATACCGGAGCAATGAGATTAGCTCAGTCGCGAGCGTCGACGTGGCGCCGTTGAACAAGGCAAGGTCGCCATCCTGGTGCCTGAAAAAGCGCAAGGCGGGATACATGCGATCGATGCCGGAAATCAGCTTTTGCGGCAGGTCGTGACCGAGGTTGATATAGGTTTGTCTCAGCGGAAGCAGATCCAGCAGTAGCTCGAGCCCTACCCTTGGATTGCGGGATATGTGGCCGCCATCGGGAAGAATCTGGCTATCGAACTCCTGGTCGAGCGCCTCGGCCGCCTTTCGAAGCGCGCTTGCGCGCGCCGGCATCGCAATCGAAGCCATGGCGAGCGCGACGCGCAGCCGGAAGCGTGTTTCACCGGGAGGAGCATACTTCGCCATGCGACGCAGGAAACGCACCTGAAATGCGAGCGAGCGCAGGAAGCGGCGATAGAATCCGCGATCGGCATTCTGCAGGACGACAGGGGAGTGGGAAAGCCAGGCGATCACGCGCTGAGCGGTAACATCTATCTCCCACGCGATGCCCTCGATTCGTCCGCCGTGAATGGAAAGCCAACTGTTGACGATAGCGCGTGCAACGTTCGAATGAAAATCGCTCTTCTTGGCGCGCATGTGGCGCAACCAGCCGAAGCTATGAAGCCTCAACGCGAACGAACGAGACGGAAGGCTGAACGTGAACGGCGATTTGCCGCCGGTCTCGAGCATACGCCCGGCAAGCGGAAACCGACCGGTGAGGATTTCCTCGGCGACATGCGGATCGACGACCCGCAGATCGGTCGGCGCCACGATCAGCCGCTCGGGAGCGTTGACGGTATGGCGAAACAACCGCAGGCGCAGAAGTGCTGCGCGACGAAGCATGCGCCGCCAAGCCTCCCGCAGGTAAAGACCTGAAAAACGTCCGGACCACATGTCTATCGTCTATTGACCCATATCGTTAGGATTGGATGAACAAGCCCGGAAACGGCAGACACCGTCTATGAATTTGTGACGAATGCTCAACTATGCCAGTTGCGTTTGCATCAGGCAACACGGCGAAGCATCGCTGCGTAGAAACCGTCAAGTCCCGGCGCAAAGCCGGCGGGCACTGCCAGCATATCGGGTGTCGTGCGGAATTCGCCGAACGATGTGATCGCCTCCTCGAGCCCCGGCCAACGCGTCGGATCGATCGCGATTCGCTCTATGGCCGGCGTATCCGCAAGCACGCGAGCGACGACCTCTTCTCCCTCGCTCGGATCAAGCGAGCAGTTCGAAAAGACGATCGTGCCGCCCGCCTTCAACAGTGTCAGGGCGTGCCGCAGAAGACGTTCCTGCAGAGCAGCAAGTCTTGCGATATCGTCCGGCCCCTTGGTCCAGAGCACATCTGGGTGCCGACGCGTGGTCCCCGTCGAGGAGCAGGGCGCGTCGAGAAGAATTGCGTCGAACAGCTCATCGGGAACGTATTGCGTCAGGTCCGCGGCAATGGTTTCCGCCTTCAGCCCCAATCGATCGAGATTGGATCGCAGCCGCCTGATGCGGTTTTCCGATTGCTCCACGGCCGTGACCGCACCGCCCGCGAGAATAAGCTGAGCCGTCTTGCCTCCTGGGGCTGCACAGAGATCTGCAACGCGCTTACCCGTCAGGTCGCCGAAAAGCTGCGCAGGAATGCTGGCTGCCGCATCCTGCACCCACCAGGCGCCCTCGTTGAATCCTTCGAGCGACGGGATACCTCCTCCGAAGGCCGCCAGACGAATGCCGTGGGTCGGCAGGACCAACCCGTTGAGCTTTTCAGCCCAGGCCAGTGCATCCGATTTGACGCTGAGATCGATAGCAGCCGGCTGAAGCTGCGAATTCGAAATCGCCCGGGCGGCATCGCTGCCGTAGGCGCGTTCCAGCCGATCGAGAAACCATGCAGGCATGGCCGGGATGCTGTCGATATGCCGGAGGATGTTTTCCTTTTCCCGGCCAAGGCGACGCAGAACGGCATTCACCAGCTTGGCAAAACGGCGGCTGCGCGGATCATGATTTGCCTGCTCGACGGCGATATCGACTGCAGCGTGATCCGGGACGTCGAGATAGAGGATCTGGGCTGCCGCGACGGCAAGAACGTGTTGAAGGGCACGGGCGCCTTCCGGCAGGGGAGAGTCGAGCAACCCACCGATCGCAGCTTCGATTCGCGGCAAATGGCGAAGCGTCGCATTCAGGATTGCGCGGACAAGCGCCCTGTCGTCTTCCTGCAGCGCCTTGTATGCCGGATTGCCGTGCTCATGGTCGAGAGCCCCGTCAAGCGGAAGCTTGCGATCGACGACGGCTGCCAGAATCTTCGTCGCCGCCGCGCGAGCCTGGAAACCGGGTTTTGCTGCGCCCGCATCCGCGTGAGAAACGACAGACGTTTGTCTGCGCAATGGCTTCTTCTTGCCGTCAGAATTCAAGACCAGGGACCTTTTGGCGGTTGCGAACCACCGCGGCTAAGGCCGGCATCCGGAACAGAGCGCGATTTGCGCATCGGATTAGCAGCAGGAGGCGCCGGCGTCGAGGCATTCGTAGCGCCATGGGCCATTTCTTGAAGCGCCGCAATCCGGTTTTCCGTGTTGGGATGGGTCGAAAACAGATTGTCCATCCCCGCACCGGTCAAAGGATTGATGATGAACATATGGGCAGTCGCCGGATTGCGCTCCGCATCGTAGTTCGGAATCTCGGAAGCGCCGCGGGCGATCTTGCCGAGCGCGGAGGCAAGCCAAAGCGGATTGCCGCAGATTTCCGCGCCGCGCCGATCGGCGGAATATTCACGGGTGCGGCTGATCGCCATTTGCACCAGCATGGCCGCCAAAGGAGCAACGATCATCGCCAGCAGGACACCGACGAATCCCAGCGGGTTGTTGTTATTCTCCCGATGTCCCCCGAAAAAGAAGGCGAAATTGCCCAACATCGAAATCGCGCCCGCAAGCGTCGCGGTGATGGTCATCGTCAGGGTGTCGCGATTCTGCACGTGTGCGAGTTCGTGCGCCATGACGCCGGCGACTTCCTCCGGTGAGAGCGCGCTCAACAGGCCCGTCGAGGCTGCAACGGCAGCGTTTTGTGGATTGCGGCCGGTCGCGAAAGCATTCGGTTGCGGGCTGTCGTAAAGATAGACCTTTGGCATGGGCAGGCCGGCATTGCGGGCAAGGTCGCGTATAATCGCAAAGAACTCAGGCGCATTCCGCTCGTCGATCTCCTGGGCGCGATAAGCCGAAAGGACCATCCGGTCTGAATTCCAGTACGAAAAGAAATTCATACCTGCGGCCACCAGGAACGCAATCATCATTCCTCCGCGGCCACCGATCATAAAGCCGACGACCATGAACAGCGCGGTCATGAAGGCAAGCAACATGGCAGTACGAACAAGGTTCATCGGTGTCTCCATCATCCGCCGAAGCGCAGTTCGCAGAGGGAAGGGTTTCAATCGTTGCGCCGGCGCACTATGATTTGGTTACTCGCCAGCTATTTTCAATATTTCCAGGCAAAAGCGCGTGATGCAAGAAGCGGACAACGACAACACGGAAATCCCGACCACCGAAGGCTCCGAACCGCCGCGCAAATGGCTGTCGCCGGCTGCCAAGCGCGCGCTAGCTGAAGCGGAAGAGCGCCGGCGCACCCAACGACCTGCCGACATGCCGATGGAAATAGGAGGCCGAGGCGGTGCTGACCCCGCTCGCTTCGGCGATTGGGAGATCAACGGTCGAGCCATCGACTTCTGATCAAATACCTTGGCCCGGGATTCGACGGAAGGAATCCGGCTCAGTATATAATCGCGTGGCCTTCCGGCAGAGTGAATTTAAGCCGCTCCGGTTGCCCGGAGCGGCTATCAGGATCAGGCGGCGGTTGCCTTGTTCTGGCGGTTGGCGATCAGGTCATCCACGACGGCAGGATCGGCCAGTGTCGATATGTCCCCGAGCGCTCCGAAATCATCCTCGGCGATCTTGCGCAGGATGCGGCGCATGATCTTGCCCGACCGCGTTTTCGGCAGGCCGGGCGCGAACTGGATCTTGTCGGGTGCGGCGATGGGGCCGATTTCGGCACGCACATGCTTGACCAGCTGCTGCCGTAGTTCGTCGGAACCCTCGTTGCCTGCCATCAGCGTGACATAGCAATAGATGCCCTGCCCCTTGATGGCGTGCGGATAGCCGACCACCGCAGCCTCCGAAACCAGATGATGCGAAACAAGTGCCGACTCCACTTCTGCCGTGCCGAGACGATGGCCGGAGACATTGAGCACGTCATCGACGCGTCCGGTAATCCAGTAATACCCATCCTCGTCGCGGCGGCAGCCGTCGCCGGTGAAATACTTGCCTTTGTAGGTGGAGAAGTACGTCTGGATGAAGCGCTCGTGATCGCCGTACACCGTCCGCATCTGGCCCGGCCAGCTGTCGGAGATGCACAGGTTCCCGTCCGCAGCACCCTCCAGCACTTTGCCTTCGCTGTCGACCAGTTCCGGCTTTACGCCGAAGAACGGCACCGTCGCCGAACCTGGTTTGAGATCGGTCGCACCCGGTAGCGGCGTAATCATGTGACCGCCGGTTTCCGTCTGCCACCAGGTATCGATGACCGGGCAACGCTTGTCGCCGACGACATTGTGGTACCACTCCCAGGCTTCCGGATTGATCGGCTCCCCGACGGTGCCTAGCACGCGGAGCGAAGAACGGGAGGAGCGGGTAACAAAATGGTCCCCGGCGCCCATCAGTGAGCGGATTGCCGTTGGCGCGGTGTAGAAAATATTGACCTTGTGCTTGTCGATGATCTCCCAGAAGCGGCCCTGATCCGGGAAGTTCGGCACGCCCTCGAACATCAACGTGGTCGCGCAGTTCGCCAGCGGGCCATAGACGATGTAGGAATGACCGGTCACCCAGCCAACGTCCGCCGTGCACCAGTAGATATCGCCTGGATGATAGTCGAAGACGTACTCGTGCGTCATCGAGGCATAGACGAGATAGCCAGCCGTCGTATGCAGAACACCCTTAGGCTTACCGGTCGAACCCGAGGTATAGAGGATAAAGAGTGGATCTTCGGCTTTCATCTTGACCGGCGGGCATTCGGCCTTCACCGTTGCAATCTCTTGATGGTGCCAAAGGTCGCGGCCCGGCGCCCAACCGATTTTGCCACCGGTACGGCGAACAACCAGCACCTTTTCAACGATGACATGCTGGCGCGCAGCAATATGGATCGCGGTATCCGTGCTCTCCTTCAGCGGTACCGGCTTGCCGCCGCGAACACCTTCGTCGCAGGTAATGACGAATGTGGATTCGCAATCGACGATACGGCCAGCCAGTGCTTCCGGCGAGAAACCGCCGAAGACGACCGAATGCACGGCGCCGATGCGGGAGCAGGCGAGCATCGCGTAGGCAGCTTCCGGAATCATCGGCATATAGATGGTAACGCGGTCGCCTTTCTTGACGCCGTGCTTCTTGAGCACGTTCGCCATGCGGCAGACATGCTCATAAAGTTCGTTGTATGTCACCTTCTTGTCGACATAGGGATTGTCCCCCTCGAAGATGATCGCAACCTGATTGCCATTCGTCTTCAGATGCCGGTCGATGCAATTGTAGGAGACGTTCGTCTGCCCGTCTTCGAACCACTTGATGGACACCTTGCCCGTAAAGGAGGTGTTCTTGACCTTCGTGTAGGGCTTGAACCAGTCGATCCGCTTGCCGTGCTTGCCCCAGAACTTGTCGGGGTTCTCGACGCTTTCCTCGTACCACTTCTCGTACTTGGCCTTATCGATAAGCGCATGGCTTTTAACCGGCTTTTGAACCGGGTAGATCTTCTGCGACATGAATTCCTCCTCACTCAGGCACTAGGTGTCAGCGACGCTGCTGCAGCCCACTTCAAGGCATTCATAGCAGTTCGCGTTTCTCCGGCAATTAGACAAAGGTCATTTCGTGCGGGGAGAATTGCAATTATGCATCACTGCGGTTATATAGCGGCATATTTCCCGGACATAGTGGTGACAACCCACGGACCGCGACACCGGCGCGGACGACAGAAGGACTATATCCATGGCTCAACAACTGCTCATGCCGAAGGCGACCGCTATCTGGCTCGTCGATAACACAGCTCTGTCTTTCGACCAGATCGCTCAGTTTTGCAGACTGCATCCGCTCGAAGTGAAAGCCATCGCCGATGGCGAGGCTGCACAGGGCATCAAGGGTCTTGATCCGATTTCCACCGGCCAGCTTTCGCGCGACGAAATCGCCCGTGCCGAGAAAAATCCGGCCCACAAGCTCAAGCTTTCGGAACCCAAGGTGCGCGTGCCCGAGTCCAAGCGCCGCGGCCCGCGTTATACGCCGGTCTCCAAGCGGCAGGACCGCCCGAACGCCATCCTGTGGCTGGTGCGCAATCATCCGGAACTGAAGGATGCTCAGATTTCGCGCCTTGTTGGCACGACGAAATCGACGATCGAACAGATTCGCGAACGTACCCACTGGAACGCCGCCAACCTCACGCCGATGGATCCGGTCACATTGGGTCTCTGCAGCCAGATCGACCTAGATATGGAAGTCGAAAAGGCAGCAAAGGGCCGCCCGCTTCCGACCGCCGCCGAACTGGGTGCGACCCTGCAGTCCGCGCAGGAGACCGAACGTCTCGTACCGAACTACGAGCGCGAAGAGGAAAAGGAAATTGATGCCGATGCCGTCTTCGCAAAGCTCAAGTCGCTGAAATCCTCGCCGAAAGACGAAGACGACGACCAGTACTGAGGCGCTGCGTCGAGACAGACGAAGCCCCGCTTTTGCGGGGCTTTTTTGCGCCTCACATGGGCAATATCCCGAACCCTCTGCCACGCAGCGCTGCTGCTATTTCCTCCAGAATCGCGGGATCGTCGATCGTTGCCGGCATCTTCCAAGGCACGCCGTCGGCGATCTTCTGCATCGTACCACGCAGGATCTTGCCCGATCGGGTCTTCGGTAGCCGTTCGACCGTGATTGCGATTTTAAATGCCGCCACCGGCCCGATCTGCTCGCGAATCAGGGACACGACTTCGGATTCGATTGCCGATGTTTCCCGTGAAACACTTCTCTTCAGCACGAGAAAGCCGCACGGCACCTGGCCCTTGAGAGAATCCGCAATCCCTACCACAGCGCACTCTGCGACATCGGGATGCATGGCACACACTTCTTCCATCGCTCCGGTCGAGAGCCGGTGTCCGGCGCAATTGATGATGTCGTCGGTCCTCGACATGATGAAGAGGTAGCCGTCGCCATTGATGTAACCGGCATCCGCCGTTTTGTAGTAGCCTGGAAACTCGTCAAGATAGGCAGAACGAAAACGTTCGTCTGCGTTCCAGAGTGTCGGCAGGCAGCCGGGAGGAAGCGGAAGCTTGACGACGACATTGCCGAGCGTACCAGTCGTCACCGGGTGGCCGGCGTCGTCCAGAATCTCGATGTCGTATCCGGGCATCGGCACTGACGGCGAGCCATGCTTGACCGGTAATGTCTCAATCCCCAAAGGATTCGACGCGACTGGCCACCCGGTTTCCGTCTGCCACCAATGGTCGATGGCCGGAACGCCAAGCATGTTCTCCGCCCACTTCAACGTCTCCGGATCTGCACGCTCACCCGCCAGGAACAATGCGCGAAAGTGAGGCATCGGAAATGCACGGATGAACTGCCCATCGCTGTCTTCCCGCCGGATGGCTCGGAAGGCAGTTGGCGCCGTGAACAGCACCCTCACCTTGTGCTCCGAGACGATACGCCAGAAAGCGCCGGCGTCCGGTGTGCCCACCGGCCCCTCAAAAATGAGCGTCGTCACGCCGGCAAGCAGCGGGGCGTAAACGATGTAGGAATGGCCGACGACCCAACCTATGTCGGAGGCTGCCCAGAAAACCTCGCCGGGCTTCATGCCGTAGATATTCGTCATGGACCAGTTCAGCGCGACCATGTGACCGCCGTTGTCACGCACGACACCTTTCGGCTGGCCGGTGGTCCCCGATGTATAGAGAATGTACAAGGGATCCGTCGCATTGACGGAAACACACGCGATCTCGAGCCCGCGGTTACGACCGACCGCAACCTCGAAATCCTGGTCCCGATCAGGTGTTAGGTCTGCAACGAGCTGCGGCCTTTGTAGGACAAGGCAGTGTTCCGGCTTGGTCTTGGCGATCGCGATGGCCTGGTCGACAAGCGGTTTGTAGGCAATCACCCTGCCGGGTTCCAGGCCGCAGCTCGCGGTGATGATTAGTTTCGCACCCGAATCGTCGATGCGTGCAGCGAGTTCGCTCGCGGCGAAACCACCGAACACAACAGAATGCACTGCGCCAATGCGGGCACATGCCAGCATCGAAAAAATTGCCTCCGGAACCATCGGCATATAGAGAATGACCCGGTCGCCTTTGGCAATTCCTTGGGCCCTCAGCGTTGCGGCAATAGCCTTAACTTCGCCCAGCGCATCGTCATAGGTGAAGGACTGCTTGGCTCCACTGACAGGACTGTCGAAGATAATCGCCGTTTCGCCGCCGCGTCCGCGGTGAACATGCCGGTCCAGGCAGTTGTAGCATGTATTGGTCTCGCCGCCGACGAACCAACGCCCATATGGACCATTCCCTTCCGAGAAGACGTGTTCAGGACTCTTGAACCAATCAATTTCCGCCGCCGGTCCGCGCCAGAAATTTACGGGATCTCTCTTCCACTCGGCATAGAGCTGCTGATAGCGCCCCCGCATGTGCTCCTCCCCAGGACATCGCAAGTTACCTTACTAGTCTATGGGAGTAAGGCTGGGAGAGAAAGCCCGATCAAAGCAGCGTATCAGCGCGTGCCGAAGATCGCGGAGCCAACGCGGACGCTGGTCGCACCGAAGGCGACCGCGATCTCATAGTCGCCCGACATGCCCATCGACAGTTTGTCGAGACCGCATGTCCTTGCGAGCTTCTCCAGCAGCGCAAAATGCGGCCCCGGATTTTCGTCTGCCGGAGGAATGCACATCAGCCCTTCAATGCCAAGACCAAGCTCGCTTCGGCAGAACGCGACAAAAGCCGGTGTCTCATCGGGAGCAATCCCCGCCTTCTGTGGCTCAAGACCCGTATTCACCTGAACATAGAGGCGCGGTGCCTTCCCCTGGTGCTTCATTTCCGTTGCAAGAGCGCGCGCAATCTTTTCGCGATCGACCGTTTCGATCACGTCGAACAGAGCGACGGCTTCCGCGGCTTTGTTTGATTGCAGCGGCCCAATAAGATGAAGCTCGACGTCGTTGGTTTCCGCCTTCAGCTCAGGCCATTTTCCCTGGCTCTCCTGAACTCGATTTTCACCGAACACGCGTTGTCCCGCCGCGATCGCCAGGCGGATGGCATCACCATCGAACGTCTTCGAAACGGCAATGAGACATACAGCCCCGCCAGCTCGACCTGACTCGCGTTCCGCCATCGCGATGCGCGACCGCACGTCGTCCAGTCGCTCTTGAAGTTCCATCGTTGTGCCTCAGCAGATCATCGGGAAGAATGACAATGCACTAAACGCCCGCTTTGTGCTTGCCAAGGCCCACAGCTTCGAAATTATCGTCTGGGAGCGGGGATCGGGCTCTTACAGCGGCAGCAAAACTTGACGCTACGGTGGTTTCATGGTGAAGGTCAGCACCAACCCTCCCATGATTTTCCGGAATGCGAATACGATGGCTACCGAACGTTATAACCCGCGCGATGCCGAGCCCCGCTGGCAGCAGAAATGGAACGAAGAGAAGGTCTTCGAGACCGATAACGGCGATCCGCGCGAGAAATACTACGTGCTCGAGATGTTCCCGTATCCTTCCGGCCGTATCCATATGGGGCACGTGCGCAACTATGCGATGGGTGACGTCGTTGCCCGCTATAAGCGCGCGCGCGGCTACAATGTGCTCCATCCGATGGGATGGGATGCATTCGGAATGCCGGCTGAAAATGCCGCCATGGAACGTGGCGTGCATCCGGCATCCTGGACGTACCAGAACATCGCATCGATGAAGGCACAATTGAAGGCGATGGGCCTGTCATTGGATTGGAGCCGGGAATTCGCAACCTGCGACGTCGCCTATTACCAGCACCAGCAGCATCTGTTTGTCGACTTTCTCCAGAAGGGCCTCGTCTATCGCAAGCAATCCAAGGTGAACTGGGACCCCGTCGATAATACCGTTCTCGCCAACGAGCAGGTCATCGACGGTCGCGGCTGGCGCTCCGGCGCGCTGGTCGAGCAGCGGGAGCTGACGCAGTGGTTCTTCAAGATCACCGATTTCAGCCAGGATCTTCTCGACGCATTGGACACTCTCGACCAATGGCCCGAGAAGGTTCGTTTGATGCAGAAGAACTGGATCGGCCGCTCCGAGGGCATGACGATCCGCTGGGAACTCGTCGACGAGACGGCTCCGGCCGGCGAAACCGAAGTCACCGTCTATACCACACGACCCGATACGCTGTTCGGTGCGTCGTTCCTGGCAATCTCGGCCGACCATCCGCTCGCGAAGGAGGCATCCGCCAAGAATCCGGCTATCGATGCATTCTGTGACGAGTGCCGCCGTGCCGGCACCTCTCTTGCGGCACTGGAAACGGCAGAAAAGAAGGGCATCGACACCGGTATCCGCGTCAGGCATCCGCTCGATTCCTCCTGGGAACTGCCGGTTTATGTCGCGAATTTCGTCCTGATGGACTATGGAACGGGCGCGATCTTCGGCTGCCCTTCGGGCGATCAGCGCGACCTCGATTTTGCGCGCAAGTATGGGCTGCCGGTCGTTCCCGTCGTTATGCCTGCGGATGGCGACGCTGCTACGTTCGACGTCGGCGATATCGCCTACGACGGCGATGGCGTGATGATCAATTCGCGCTTCCTCGATGGGAGGAGCACCGGGGAGGCTTTCGATATCGTTGCCGATCGCCTCTCTTCGGCCTCCCTCGGCAACACGCCGCAGGGAGAGCGCAAGGTCAATTTCCGCCTGCGCGACTGGGGCATTTCCCGCCAACGCTACTGGGGCTGCCCTATTCCGGTCATTCATTGCGACGATTGCGGCGTGGTGCCGGTTCCGAAGAAAGACCTCCCGGTAACGCTCCCAGAGGACGTTACGTTCGACCAACCCGGTAACCCGCTCGATCGCCATCCGACCTGGCGTCACGTGGCATGCCCCACATGTGGCAAGGACGCCCGCCGGGAAACGGATACGATGGACACGTTCGTCGATTCCAGCTGGTACTTCACCCGCTTCACCGCCCCATGGGAGAGCAATCCCACGGATCCGAAAGCGGCCAATCGGTGGTTGCCGGTCGATCAGTACATCGGCGGCATCGAGCATGCGATTCTTCATCTCCTCTACTCCCGCTTCTTCACGCGTGCGATGCGCGAGACCGGGCATGTGGATGTGAAGGAACCGTTCAAGGGACTGTTCACGCAGGGTATGGTCGTGCACGAGACCTACAGCCGGGGAGCGGGTATGACCCGTGAGTGGGTGGCGCCTGCCGACATCCGCATAGAAGAATCTGACGGAAAGCGTAGCGCGTACCTGCTGTCCAACGGTGACGAAGTATCGATCGGCTCGATCGAGAAGATGTCGAAATCGAAAAAGAACGTTGTCGACCCTGATGACATTATCGCCTCGTACGGCGCTGATACCGCGCGCTTCTTTGTTCTCTCCGACTCTCCCCCCGAACGCGACGTCATCTGGTCGGAAGCAGGTGTCGAAGGCGCTCACCGCTTCACGCAGCGCCTATGGCGCCTGCTGTCAGAGGCGGCCGAAGGGCTGAAGGGCGTAGATGCGACCCCGGCTAAGGATGGCGACGGAGCGGCGATTTCACAGATTGCCCACAAGACCTTGAAGGCAGTTCAGAACGACTACGACAGGCTTTGGTTCAACAAGGCCGTCGCACGTATCTACGAACTTGTAAACGCGCTGGCCGGGCCGCTCACCAGGATTGCTGCGGGTGAGGGTAACACTGTTTACCGCTCTGCGGTGCTGGACGCTGCGGAAATCCTGGTGCAGCTGGTTGCGCCGATGACGCCGCATCTGGCGGAGGAGTGCTGGGTCGTTCTCGGAAACACCGAACTACTCGCCCGGAAATCCTGGCCGCTCTATGACGAGACCTTGGTCATGGAAAACGAGGTCGTGCTGCCAGTACAGATCAACGGTAAAAAGCGGGCAGAATTGACAATTTCCCGCGACGCAGATCAAAGTGCGGTCAGCGAAGGCGCGCTCGCTCTGGAAGAGGTCAAGAGGGTGCTGGACGGTCAGGCGCCCAAGAAGATCATCGTGGTTCCGCAAAGGATTGTGAACATTGTCGTTTAATATCGCTTCCAAGCTTGCTCGCGGCACGGCTATCGCCGCGATGCTCGCAACCACGGTTTTTCTCGCGTCCTGCCAAGTGCGCCCGCTTTATTCCGAAGGGTCCGGCGTTTCGGAGAAGCTCGCGTCCGTCAGTTTCGCGGAGGCAACGACACGCATCGAGCTGGAGGTTCGAAATCGACTGATATTCCTCGCTTCCCGCGGTGCGGGTGAGCCGGATAAAGCCGACTATAAGGTCGAATTCAATGCCAGCTCCAGCGTCATCGACACACTCCTCGTCGCCTCATCGGACACCTCGCGGGCCGGTCGAGCGACTGTCAGCGTAGACTATACGTTGAAGTCGACCAAAGATGGCCATGTGATCAAGGCAGGAAATCAGTCAGCTACGGCCCTGGTCGATTTTCCGAACCAGGAGTTTGCGAAACTCCGTGCCATTCGCGATGCTGAGGATCGTGCAGCACGTCAGGCCGCCGAGTTCGTGGCAGCCGATATTGCAGCGGCGCTCGGCCGCTAGGGAGCGGATGCGTGGCAGAAATCAAATCGCATGAATTCGATGGTTTCCTCGAAAGATCTGCCCGCAACTATCGCATCTTTGTCATTTATGGCCCCGACAGGGGACTGGTATCGGAGCGAGCCGGTCTGATCGCTTCAAAAACCGGCGTATCTCTCAGCGACCCATTCTCCCTGATCAAGCTCGATATTGCCGATCTCCAGAAGGACCAAGGTCGACTTCTCGACGAAGCGGGATCGATGGGCCTCTTCGGCGGCGAAAAATTGATATGGATCAGAGGCGCGGCCAATGAAAAGTACCTTGTCGACTCACTCCAGCTTCTGTCTGCCAAGACGTTGCAAGACACCTTCCTCATCATTGAAGCCGGCGATCTGAAAAAGGGTTCGCTTCTCCGGAAAACCGCTGAGGCCGCCCGCGGCATTGCTACAGTGCCATGCTATCCGGACGACACACGCGCGCTCAATGCTCTTGTCGATGCGGAACTCGCGGCCGCCGGCTTGCGGATCGCGCCCGCAGCGCGTGCAGCTCTTGTCGAGCTCATCGGCGGCGACCGAATTGCCTCCCGGAACGAATTGAAGAAGCTTGCGCTCTACTGCCGCGGACTTGACGTGATCGAGGAACGCCATGTCGCGGAAATCATCGGCGACGCGAGTGCGATATCTGTCGACGACGCGGTGGATGCAATACTGAGCGGCAACACCGGCAACTTTCTTCATGCGATGCAGAAGATCACAGCGTCGAAGACGGCCATCTTTCTCGTCATCCAGGCCTGTCTCAAACAGTTCCAACTCATCGACGCGATGAAGGCCGAGATGGAGGAAAAGCGTATACCAGCGACGCAGGTCATGCAGACGTTGGGCCGGCATCTCCATTTCAGGCGAAAGCCCATCATCGAACAAGCCCTGCGGGTTTGGTCTACCGAGGCAATAGCACGTGAAACAAACCGGTTGCAGTCGGCGATCCTGCAGACACGCCGGCGCCCCTCATTGGAAGATACGATAGCGATCCAAACCTTGCTTTCGACGACATTGCAATCCGGCCGCCGATAGAAATCCTACCGTCTTTCTAGGAGACGGCAGATTTCTTCAAGTTGTTCCAATGACTTATAAGAAATCCGGATCTGGCCGCCGGTTGTTTTGTGACTGATGGTCACGTCGAGCCCCAGCGTATCCGATAGCGTCCGCTCGAGAGCAACCGTATCGGAATCCTTCTGGTCACGCTGGCGCGCCCCGAGCTTCGGTTCTGATTGAGCCTTTATGTCATTCTGCGCCAACCGTTCTGCATCCCGAACGGACATCCCCTTGGACACAATCGTGCGCGCAAGGGTGGCAGGATCCGAGGTCGGCACAAGCGCTCGCGCGTGTCCCGCGGACAGGCTGCCGGCTGCAAGCAGGTCTCGAACGGGCTCCGGCAACTTCAGAAGGCGGAGTGAATTCGCCACATGGCTCCGGCTCTTGCCGATAATCTCGCCTAGGTCGTTCTGCGTATATCCGTATTCGGCAATCAGTTGTTCGTAGCCAAGCGCCTCTTCCAGCGCATTGAGATCCGAGCGCTGGACATTCTCGACGATAGCAATCTCGAGCGCGGTCTTGTCGTCCACATCCCGGACGATGACCGGAATCTCGACCAACCCCGCGAGCTGCGCCGCCCTCCAACGTCGTTCGCCGGCTATGATTTCATACTGTCCCACCGCAAGCGTCCGCACCACGACCGGCTGCACGATGCCGTGCTGACGGATGGAACTTGCCAGATCGTGCAACTCGGCATCATCAAAGGATCGACGTGGATTGCGCGGATTGCGGGCGATAAACTCGATAGGGATAAGCCTGTCAGCGCTGACGGGACGGCTATCGGAATCAACCGGCAACGGTTGGTCCATCTCGCCAATCAAGGCTGCGAGGCCGCGCCCAAGTCTTCTTTTCGAGAGATCGTCATTCATCGCCAAATCCAATACTTCCAAATCTACGCTTAGGCCGCCACTCGCTGGCGTTCGCGCTGTATCACCTCAGAGGCGAGCTGCAGATAGGCCTGGCTCCCCGCACATTTCAGATCGTAGAGGATCGCCGGTTTCCCGTATGACGGCGCCTCGGAGACCCTGACATTGCGGGGTATCAACGTATGATACACCTTCTCCCCCAGATGCGTTCGAACATCGTTAACGACCTGTTGCGCCAGATTGTTTCTGGCGTCGAACATCGTCAAAACGATGCCTTGAATATCCAACCCTGGATTAACGCTCCGGCGCACCTGGTCGACCGTTTCAAGAAGTTGGCTCAGACCTTCTAGAGCAAAAAACTCGCACTGCAGCGGCACGAGAACCGAATGTGCCGCAGCCATCGCATTCATCGTGAGGAGATTGAACGAAGGAGGGCAATCGACAAGGATGTAGGAGAAGCGAAACGCATCCTCTTGAGCCAGGGCTTTCTTAAGCTTGAAGACCCGATCCGCTTGATGTGCGATCTCCATCTCGATCCCCAGTAGGTCCATCGTTGACGGGACGATAAAGAGATTGGGGACCGCGGTCTCCTGGACGACATCCAGTATGCCTCGATCACCGACTAGCAAATCATAAGACGACAGCTTGCGGTGCTTGCGCTCGATCCCGAGCCCGGTACTAGCATTTCCCTGCGGATCTAGATCGACAATTAGCACTCGTTCACCAATGGCAGCCAAGGCAGTCGCGAGATTGATCGCTGTCGTTGTCTTACCAACGCCGCCCTTTTGATTTGCAATGGTAATAATTCGATTTCGTGCACCAACCATTGTCGCAATACCGATCTGTTAAACCAAACGCTGGAGGTTGAAGATCTCCAGCACGACCGAGTCTGTCTCGACAGCGCTTCTATGTTCTAACAGATCGAAATTCCAGCGACTACGCGCTTTATCGATTTCGAAACGATAATCCCGGCCTTTGTGAAAGTACGCGCGTAGATTTTCGTTCCGAAGCACCCAGGGTTCGACGAAATTGAATAGCATCTCCAACTCCGCCAAGGCACGGGCCGAGACGAAATCGACTGTCTCTATGGCAGCCGGTGCATCCTCAATGCGAACCGGATGCACAGAACCGCGAGCGTTCGTTTCTCTCAAGGCCGTGCGCAGAAAAGCAGCCTTCTTGTGATTGCTCTCGACGAGGTGAACCCATCCAGCTTGCGATTCAGCAAGAAGGATGGCCGTGATCACGCCGGGGAAGCCACCACCGCTCCCGAGGTCGATCCAATTCCCAGGCGCCGGCTGAAGCTGAAATATCTGGGCACTGTCGGCGACATGCCGCCGCCAAGCGTCCGCGACCGTAGAAGGCGCGGTGAGATTGATCGTCTTCGCCCACTTCTGAAAAAGGGAGACAAACTGTTCGAGGCGCTCCTGTGTTTCACGTGAAACACGCCGGCCGTTCAAATCCATGTGAGGACTCTCAAATCGTGTATTGCAACATGGAATTACGCTGCGACCTCAGCCCGCCTTAGGTGAACCAGAAGCAGTGAAATTGCCGCAGGAGTCATGCCGTCGACCTTGGAGGCCTGGGCGACGTCGTAAGGTCGCATTGTACTCAGCTTGTGCTTGAGCTCGTTTGAAAGGCCAGCCAGCCGATCGAAATCGAAATCAGCAGGAATCGTCCGATCCTCGTCACGCTTGATGTGGGCAACATCGGCCTGCTGACGCTGCATATACACCGCATAATTAGCCTCAATCTCCAGGGCTTCCGAGACACCCCCGCCAATCGTCCCTAGCTCCGGCCAAATCCTCTTGAGATCATCAAGCGCGAAATCTGGATAGGACAAGAGATCGTAGGCTGTCCGGCGGTGGCCATCGAGGTTGAGTTTCAATCCCGACTTTCGCGCCTCGGTGGGCGTTATCGTCAACGACGAGAGCAACGCACGGCCTGCGTCAAGCGCCTGTTTATATCGGTGGAACCGCTCGGAACGCTGAGCCGAAGCGAGGCCAATCGTCATTGCCAGGGGCGTTAGCCTGACATCGGCATTGTCGGCGCGAAGCGATAGCCGATACTCTGCTCGAGACGTAAACATTCGATATGGCTCGGCGACCCCCCGTGACGTCAGATCATCGATCATCACCCCGATATAAGATTCTGTGCGGCTGAAACGAACGGCTTCATTGCCGCCAGTGCGGCGCGCCGCATTGATGCCTGCAACCAGACCCTGAGCTGCCGCTTCCTCATAGCCGGTCGTGCCGTTGATTTGCCCTGCGAGAAACAACCCCTGCAGCTTCTTCACTTCCAAGGACGGATTCAATTCTCGGGGGTCGACGTGATCATACTCGATCGCGTAGCCCGGATGCAGAATCTGAACATGCTCCAGACCAGGAATTGTATGGATGAACGCTTCCTGTATGTCAGCGGGCAAAGAGGTTGATATGCCGTTTGGATAGACTGTATCGTCGTCCAGGCCCTCAGGCTCCAGGAAGACCTGGTGTCCGTCGCGTTCGCCAAACTTGACGAGCTTGTCTTCAATCGACGGGCAATACCGCGGTCCCACGCCCTCGATCTGACCGGAATACATCGCCGATAGCTTAATATTCTCAACGATGATTCGATGGGTCGCATCGGTCGTTCGAGTCACGCCGCATTCGATTTGCGGATTGGAAATCCTGTCGGTCATGAAAGAAAAGGGGACCGGTGATTCATCGGCGCCTTGTCGTCCAACGCTGGCCCAGTCGACCGTCTTTCCGTTTAATCGGGCAGGAGTGCCTGTCTTGAGACGCCCAAGCTTCAGACCAAGACCAAGCAAGGTCTGCGACAGGCCGACAGACGGCTCTTCCCCAGTGCGTCCGGCGGGCAACTTCTTGTCGCCAATATGGATGAGGCCGCGCAGGAATGTTCCGGTGGTCAGAACCACTGAACCACAAGGTAGAATCCGGCTATCTTTCATGACAACAGCCGCAACTCGGTTGTCTACGACAGACAGATCGAACGCATCACCTTCAATAATTGTTAGATTTGGGATCGCTTCGATCTCGGCGCGCATCGCAAGCCGATAGAGCTTACGGTCGGCCTGGGTCCTAGGTCCACGCACAGCGGGGCCCTTTTTGCGATTGAGCATGCGAAATTGGATCCCGCCGGCATCAGTGACGCGACCCATCAAACCATCGAGCGCGTCAATCTCGCGAACGAGATGTCCCTTTCCAAGACCGCCGATGGCTGGATTGCACGACATCACACCTATCGTGTCTTTCCGATGCGTAACCAAGGCAGTGTTTGCCCCCAGACGCGCCGCTGCCGCCGCCGCTTCGCAGCCCGCGTGTCCGCCACCAATCACGATGACATCGAACCGAGATGTGTTCATTCCAAGCTCCTGAGATCGGATGGTGATGAGTGAAGTGACATAGGGAGTCAAGGTGTTTCACGTGAAACTGCCAAATTGTGATGGCTCGCTGTTTCACGTGAATCATTTGCCGATGCAGAACTCGCCGAATATCACGTCAAGCAGGTTCTCGACATCGACGCGGCCAGTCACCCTGCCAAGAGCATCGGCAGCCACTCGTAGTTCCTCGGCCCTCACGTCCAGCCCATGATCGACACCTGTCAATGCGGATCGGACCGCGTCAAGACACAACGAAAGCGAATCGGTATGGCGCGCTCTGGTGGGAATTGCCATTGATTGCGGATTTACCTTGGCCCTCAACTGGCCGGAGATCAGCGCTCTGAGTTCGTCGAGGCCGGTGCCGGTCTCTGTCGACACCGTAAGAACGTACTCCCTGGCGCTCTTCCGCGGCAGATCTGACTTTGTGCCGATGCACAGTGCCCCAGCAGGCACTGTCGCGGCTTCCGGTTGGTATGACGTGTCCTCCAAGTATAGAACCAGATCCGCTTCGCCGATAGCAATTCTGGCACGTCGGATACCCTCGCGTTCGACGAACTCATTGGTCTCCCGGAGGCCAGCAGTGTCGAACAACTTTACCAGGAAGCCGTCGATGTTGAGATCGGTGCTCAGCACGTCACGCGTCGTACCGGCAAACTCCGTTACGATTGCCACGTCACGACGCACCAGCGCATTCATCAGGCTCGACTTTCCCGCATTAGGTTCACCGGCAATAACGATCTTGAAACCGTCGCGGATGATCTCGCCCTGTGCGCTCTGCCCGAGATGCGCTTCTATTTCCTCGGCCAAGCGGCTCATGTCGGCCCAGACCTGGTCAGAGACAGATCCGGGCACATCGTCCTCGTCGGGAAAATCAAGTTCAGCCTCGATTAAAGCACGACCGCGCGTCAATCGCTCAGCCCAAGAGGAATAGATGGCCGAAAGACCACCGGAGCTATGCTCAACCGCCAGCCGTCTTTGCATCTCGGTCTCGGCCGCAATGAGGTCAGCAAGCCCTTCAATCTCGACCAAGTCGAGCTTGCCATTCTCGAACGCCCTACGGGAGAACTCGCCTGCCATAGCTTGGCGGAGATCCGGAAACGAGCCAAGCTCAGCATACAAGGCCTCAACGACAGCACGGCCGCCGTGGAGATGGAGTTCCAGGACATCCTCACCGGTAAAGGAATGAGGCGCCGGAAAGAAGAGGACCAAGGCACTGTCGAGAATTAGACCGTTACGAGTCCGAATCGGTCGAAGATGAGCATGTCTGGGAGTGAGGACGTCGCCAATCATTCTGTTCGCAACGTCGCGCACCGCCGGGCCGCTCAATCGGACCACCGCGACGCCGGCCGGTACTGCTCCACTGGAAAGCGCATAGATCGTATGGTTATGATCAAACATTGAGAATACCATATGGTTGGTTCGTGCCCGAATCGATCGAGGTAGCAGCGAAAGCAGTATCGCCACACCAACCCCGACGCCCGATCGTCGCTAAGCTTCAGGTCTGGAAAAGCAAAAGCCGGCCACAGCGTTGACCGGCTTTCGTCGTCGGAATCCGGCTAATGTATCAGGTGTTCATCGACTCGAAGAAATCCGGATTGCTCTTCGTCTGCTTCAGTTTATCGATGAGGAATTCGATTGCATCGGTCGTGCCCATCGGTGCCAGGATACGGCGCAGGACGAAAATCTTCTGCAGATCCTGTCGCGGAACCAGGAGATCTTCCTTGCGCGTTCCGGACTTAAGGATATCCATCGCCGGGAAGATGCGCTTGTCGGCGACCTTACGGTCGAGAACGATTTCCGAGTTGCCGGTTCCCTTGAATTCTTCGAAGATAACTTCGTCCATTCGGCTGCCGGTGTCGATCAATGCCGTCGCGATAATCGTCAGGGAACCGCCTTCCTCGATGTTGCGGGCGGCACCAAAGAAGCGCTTCGGGCGCTGCAACGCATTCGCGTCGACGCCGCCGGTCAGGACCTTGCCGGACGAAGGGACAACCGTGTTGTAGGCGCGGCCAAGACGCGTGATCGAGTCGAGAAGAATAACCACGTCTCTCCCATGCTCGACGAGGCGCTTGGCTTTTTCGATCACGATTTCAGCAACCTGGACGTGGCGAACGGCGGGCTCATCAAAGGTCGACGAGACCACTTCGCCTCGAACGGAACGCTGCATGTCCGTGACTTCCTCGGGACGCTCGTCGATCAGGAGGACGATGAGATAGCATTCTGGATGGTTGGCGGTGATCGAATGCGCGATATTCTGCAGCAGTACCGTCTTGCCGGTACGCGGAGGAGCCACGATCAGGCCACGTTGCCCCTTGCCAAGCGGCGCGACGAGATCAATCACGCGGGGCGACAGATCCTTGGTCGTCGGGACATCCAGCTCCATCTTGAAGCGTTCGTTCGGGTAGAGCGGCGTCAGATTGTCGAAGTGGACCTTGTGCCGAATTTTCTCGGGATCGTCGAAATTGATCGTGTTGACCTTCAGCAGCGCAAAGTAGCGTTCACCTTCCTTCGGACCCCGGATTGGGCCTTCGACGGTATCACCCGTCTTCAGCGAAAAGCGACGAATCTGCGAAGGGGAAATATAGATATCGTCCGGGCCGGGAAGGTAATTAGCATTCGCAGAGCGAAGAAAACCGAAACCATCCTGAAGCACTTCAACGACGCCTTCGCCGATAATTTCGACATCCTGGCTGGCAAGCACCTTCAAAATCGCAAACATCAGCTCCTGCTTGCGCATCGTGCTCGCATTCTCGACTTCGAGCGATTCGGCGAACGCCAGCAGATCCGTCGGGGATTTACTCTTAAGTTCCTGAAGCTTCATTTCAGCCATGAAGTGACCAATACTCTATATTTTTGAGGGAAAAGGCGATGTCGGGGCAGTAACCGGTCCTGCGAGAGAATCCGCAGACGATCGAACTTTACATACATGCCACAAGGATGAGGTGCAGCGAAAATAGCGAGTAAGGCCCGGCGCCGCAAGAGGGCTGCTTAAAATGAAGTGAATTTAACCTTGCACCCCGGCCGCATCAGAATGGCTTCACGACAACGAGGATGACGATTGCGATCATCAGGACCGTCGGCGCCTCGTTCATGAACCGCCAGTAACGCGCCGAGTGCCGATTTTCGTCGCGTCCAAACGCTCTTGCCGCGCGGCTGAAGAAGACGTGCACGGCGGTCATAAGCACGACAAGCCCGATCTTCGCATGCAGCCAGCCGCCCTGAAACCCATAGACCGACCATGCGAGGTAAAGGCCGAAGATCCAAGTCAGCATCATCGCCGGATTCATGATGACCTTGAGAAGTCGGCGCTCCATCACCTTGAACGTTTCCGACTGGATCGACCCCGGTTCAGCGTCGGTATGGTAGATGAACAGCCGCGGCATGTAGAACAGCCCTGCCATCCAGGAGATAACCGCGATGATATGAAGCGCCTTGATCCACAGGTAGAGCGTGTCCGGATTCCAGGCAAAAAGACCAGCTGCCAGTAGGCCAAAGCCGACGATCGCAAGAAATGCACGTCGGCGCGCATAGGCTCCGGGCTTTTGGTCAATCTGCCGTTCCATCTTTAGGATCTCCAGCCGCGAACGCGTTCGACCAGGAGCCGTACGTTTTCCGGATCGGCCTGCGGCGTAATCCCGTGCCCGAGATTGAAAATCAAGGGCCCATTGCCGAGCCGCTGAAGAATGTCGTCGATACCGTCCTCAAGGGCGACACCACCCGCAACCACGCGCATCGGATCGAGGTTCCCCTGGACAGGCCCGTCCTTCTGCAACTCGGCGGCAAAGTCAAGGGGTACGGACCAATCGAGACCTATCGCGTCCGCGTCCGTCTTTTTCCGGTAGTCTTTCAGGAGATACCCAGCGCCCTTCGCAAAGGCGATAATGCGAGCATTCGGCCGGCGCTTGCGAATGGCCCCTATCATTCGAGCGACGGGCTTCACGGCGAAGGCCGCAAACTCGCGTTCGCCAAGCACACCCGCCCAGGAATCGAAGATCTGCACCGCATCGGCACCGGCATCGATCTGCGCCACCAGATAGTCGGCCGATATATCCGCAAGCAACATCAACAGCGCTTCGAACGCCTTCGGATACTTGTAGGCGAAAAGACGGGCGGGGGCCTGGTCCGGGGTGCCACGTCCGGCGATCATATAGGTCGCAACGGTCCAGGGAGCACCGCAGAAGCCCAGCAGCGTGGTCTCCGCTGGCAGTTCCCGCCGCAGCCGCTGAACCGTCTCCAGCACCGGTCCAAGGTGCTCCAGGACCCTATCGGTATCAAGCATGCCGATCCCATCCGCATCGATCGGATCCATCTCGGGCCCATGGCCTTCCGTGAAACGCACGTTCCGCTTCAAGGCATCCGGTATGACGAGAATGTCGGAGAACAAGATCGCTGCATCAAAGCCATACCGCCGAATGGGCTGCAGGGTTACCTCGACAGCGTAATCGGGTGTGTAGCAGAGATCGAGAAAACTGCCGGCCTTGGCCCGCGTCTGTCGATACTCGGGAAGATACCGCCCGGCCTGTCTCATCAACCAGATGGGCGGAGGTGCGACTGTCTCACCTTCTAAAACACGCATTATCGTTCGACGCGTATCGCTCAAGCGCTTCTTCCCTTAAAAATATAAAAGATATCTAGAAGGTTTCTATTTCTTAGAGTCGGTGACTATCAAGGATTAAAATCCATCCACGCCCGACGCCATTTGTCACGCCTGGGCCGGTCGTGCCGGATAAAAAGAAACTGTTTCATCGGGGAATCGTGGACAAAGCGAAAAGAGCAAATGATTTCATCGATATGCAGCCGAGCCTATTGGCACGCCGTTTGTGGAAAACCTGTGGGCATTGTCCGGCATGAGAGCCGCTATCCACAGAAGCCACAGCCTCGTGCGGATGCGATCCCAAAAACTCGAAATGTGGAAAACCAGGCACGTTTTCCCTTGCCTTACCCACCGCCGGTCTCGTAGCTCTCCGTCATCCAGTGTTTTCAACAGGCAGCGGAAAATAACGTGGAGAACAGGACGAACTTCTTCCATCTGCATCTGATTTCTGACTCAACGGGCGAGACTCTGATCTCCGCCGGTCGCGCGGCCTCGGCACAATTCAAGTCCGCGCAATCCATCGAACATGTCTATCCCCTTATTCGAAATCGAAAGCAGCTCCTGAGCGTGCTGCAGGCGATCGACAGCGAACCTGGCATCGTTCTCTACACGATTGTCGATCGGGAACTCGCGACGCTCATCAACGAGCGCTGTACCCAGATGGGCGTCGCGTCGGTCAATGTGCTGGAGCCCGTGATCAATGCATTCCAGATCTATCTGGGCGCGCCATCGCGTCGCCGGGTCGGCGCACAGCATGTCATGAATGCCGGCTACTTCGCGCGCATCGAGGCCCTAAATTTCACGATGGACCACGACGACGGTCAGATGCCCGACGACTACAACGACGCCGATGTCGTCATCATCGGCATCAGCCGCACATCGAAGACTCCGACGAGCATCTACCTGGCCAACCGTGGCATCAAGACGGCAAACATTCCGGTCGTTTACGGCGTCCCGCTTCCCGACAGTCTGTTCACGGCAACGAAACCGCTGATCGTATGCCTGATCGCCACGACCGACCGGATTTCGCAGGTGCGTGAAAACCGGGTTCTCGGCGCCACGCCCGGTTTTGATCGTGGAGACTATACTGATCGGGCAGCAATATCGGAGGAACTCAAGTATGCGCGGTCTCTCTGTGCGCGCCACAATTGGCCGTTGATCGACGTCACCAGGCGTTCCATCGAGGAGACGGCGGCGGCGATCGTTGCTCTCCGCCCGAAGCTGCGCTAAGCGCTGCAGCATCTTTCGTGCCGAGGCCAAACATGAACCCCAAGCTCATTCTCGCATCCTCCAGCCCGTTTCGTCGCATGCTGATGCAAAATGCCGGTCTCTCCTTCGAGGCCCATCCCGCCAAGGTCGACGAGCGGTTGATCGAAGCACCGCTGGAGCGGGAGGGTGCCACACCCGATGCTGTCGCACTTGTCCTTGCCAAGGCGAAAGCCAGGGACGTGAGCGACCGCTTCACCGACGCGTTGGTCATCGGTTCAGACCAAACCATGTCGCTCTCGGAGCAGACCTTTCACAAACCCCGGAACATGGACGATGCCGCGAACCACCTTGCGCAGCTTTCTGGAAGGACTCATCGGCTGAACAGTGCCGTCGCACTCGCCTACAACGGCGACATAATCTGGGAACATGTGTCGCACGCCGAGCTGACGATGCGTACGCTCACCGTCGACTTTATCGAGCGCCATCTCAAGCGCGTCGGAGAGCGAGCACTGAGCAGTGTCGGCGCCTATCAGCTTGAGGGGGAAGGGCTGCAGTTGTTTTCGAAAATCGATGGCGATTATTTCACTATACTGGGACTGCCCATGCTGCCGCTTTTGGCTAAATTGAGAGAACTCGGTGCGATCGATGGATGATTCACGTGAAACATTTGCGCCGACGGCCTTCGTCACGGGCTTTCCCGTCAAGCATTCCCGCTCCCCTCTCATCCACTGCTACTGGCTGAGGACGCTCGGTTTGCGCGGAACCTACCGGCCTCACGAGGTGAAGCCGGACGATTTTCCGGCTTTCATTCAAGCATTGAAGGCGGGTGAATCCGGCTTCGTCGGCGGAAACGTCACGATTCCTCACAAAGAGATGGCGTTCGGGCTTGCGGATCAACCGGACGAATTGTCGGAAGAACTCGGCGCTTCGAACACGCTCTGGATGGAGGGTGGCAGGCTCAAGGCGACGAATACCGACGGGCGAGGGTTCACAGCAAATCTCGACGAACGCCACCCCGGCTGGGACAAGGCGCGTTCCGCGGTTATCCTCGGAGCGGGCGGCGCCAGCCGCGCGGTCGTCCAGGCGGTGCGGGACCGCGGGTTCAAGGAAATCCATCTGGTCAATCGAACGATCGGTCGGGCAAGGGAATTGGCCGATCGCTTCGGCGCGGCAGTCCAGGCTCATCCTATGGGCGAGCTCACCGACGTCATGAAAGACGCCGGTCTTTTCGTTAACACCACGTCGCTCGGCATGGACGGGGAGGAAGCCCCACGCATCGACTTCTCTCCATTGTTGCCGAACGCGGTTGTGACCGATATCGTATATGTTCCGTTGAAGACGCCGATTTTGGCGCAGGCGGAAGAACAGGGCTTTGCAACGGTCGACGGTCTTGGCATGCTTCTGCACCAGGCGGTGCCAGGCTTCGAGAAATGGTTTGGACAACGACCCGTCGTTACCCAGGATCTTCGTTCATTGATCGTCGCCGATATGGAACACCATTGATGCTGCGCATCGGACTCACCGGCTCCATCGGAATGGGCAAGTCGACGATGGCAAAGCTGTTTGCCGAAGCGGGCCTCCCTGTGAACGACGCCGATGCAGTGGTTCACGACCTCTATTCGGGTGAGGCAGCACCGTTGGTCGATGCCGTCTTTCCTGGAACCTTGAAAGATGGCGCGGTGGATCGACGCGAACTTGCCCGACAGCTCGCCTTGAGATCCGACGGTTTCAAGCAGCTTGAATCGATCGTCCACCCACTCGTCCGACAGCGTGAGGCCGAATTCATCGAGCGCGAACGCGCGAAGGGTACGATGATGGTCATCCTCGACATTCCGCTGCTTTTCGAAAGCGGCGCGGAAAAAAGGGTGGACGCGATCGTCGTAGCAAGCTGCGATCCACAGATTCAGCGGCAGCGGGTGCTTGCGCGACCGAACATGACGGAAGAAAAATTCAACATGATTCTCGCGCGTCAGACACCGGATGCCGAAAAGCGCGCGCGGGCCGATTATGTGATTGATACCGGACATAGCATCGACGCGGCGAGGCAGCGTGTCGCTGAGATCGTGTCGGACCTGAAGCGGCGACTTGCCGGCGGAGAATTCCTGAATGCGTGAAATCATCTTCGATACGGAAACCACAGGCCTGGACAACCGCATCGATCGCATCATCGAGATCGGGGGCATCGAGCTTTTCAACCACTTCCCGACCGGCAGGACGCTGCATATCTATATCAGCCCGGGTGACCAGAAGGTTCATCCGGACGCACTGGCGGTGCACGGCATAACCGATGAATTTTTGAAGGATAAGCGCCCGTTCGCTGACGTCGCGCAGGAGATTCTGGAATTCTTCGGCGACGGCAAGTGGATCGCCCACAATGCCACGTTCGATATGGGTTTCATCAATTCCGAGCTCGCCCGCATCGGCCTGCCGTCAATTCTGCCCGAGCGCGTGACCGATACGCTATCGCTGGCGCGGCGCAAGAATCCGATGGGACCGAATTCGCTCGATGCTCTCTGCCGCCGCTATGGGATCGACAATTCTCACCGCACGAAACACGGTGCGCTGCTCGACTCCGAATTGCTTGCCGAAGTCTATATCGAGATGATCGGTGGCCGTCAGACTGCTCTTGGTCTCGGAACCTCTCAGAACAACGGTGCCTCACGGCAGAATAACGAAGCTCTGGATATCGTGTTGGTGGCGCTCGAACGGCCGCGCCCGCTGGCGCCACGTCTCAGCGAGTTGGAAGAACAGGCGCACGATGCACTGATCTCCAAACTCGGCCAAAAAGGGATCTGGGCAAAATACGATCGCCCAAACTAGAAATGCCCGGGACGTATGACCCGGGCATCTCATTGTATTCGAGAAGAACTGATCAGTTCGTTTGAACCTTGGCGCGGGCCTGCTCCTCGGCGACGCGCTGCGCGAACATCTGCGAGAAGTCGATCGGATCGATCATCAGCGGCGGGAAGCCGCCATTGCGTGTGACATCGGCGATGATCTGGCGCGCGAACGGGAAGAGCATGCGCGGGCACTCTATGAAGAGAACCGGAAGCATGTGCTCCTGCGGGAAACCCGCGATCCGGAAGACGCCACCGTAAACCAGTTCGGCCTGGAACACCGTTTTGTCGCCATCCTTGGCTTCGGCGGTGAGCGACAGAACGACATCGAAATCCGTGTCGGACAGCGGATTGGCGTTGACGTTGACGTTTATATTGATGGCCGGAGCCTTGTCGCGGGCTTGCAGAGAACGCGGGGCACCCGGATTTTCGAAGGAGAGATCCTTCGTGTACTGCGCAAGGATAGTAAGGCTTGGGCTTGTCGCACCGTTGTTGTTGTCTTCGCTGGCCATTGGCTTTTCCTCGAGGAATTTGGATCGTGCCGCATCTATCATTTCGCAGATGTCGTTACAACCCTGGGCCACGTGGCCCATATGGGCCAGAGAACGCGTTCGACGCGTCATTCACCCAAGTGTTTTCCCGCACCCAAGTGTTTTCCGGACCACGGAGACTGAGTGCCGGCGTCGCGCCGGTAATCGTCTTCATCGAGGTCGACGACGTTGGAGCCGGTACCGCCGGAGGCAGGTCGCGCCGACGCCCTGGTGTTCCCAACGACCACAAAGCGGCTGCTGACGTATCGCCATGCAAGATCGCGCACAGCAGGAATGAAGATAAGCAGGGCGATGATGTCGGTTATGAAGCCCGGAATGATCAGCAACAGCGAGGCAATGACCAACATGGCGGGACGCAGAAGTTCGCGACCGGGCAATGCGCCGGATTGGCCGTCTGCGGACATGCGACGCAGGATGCCGATGCCCTGCCGTCGGAGCAGCATCAATCCGACGATGAAGCTCAGCATCACAAGCGCGAGCGTCGCCCAGAGCCCGATCGCCTTGCCGACGAGTACAAACCCGGCGATCTCGGCGAGAGGCATCAGCAACAGGAAGCCAGGCAGCATTGTGAGACGCATTGTATCTTTCCGGTGTTGACCGGACTCCGTTAACATGGGCCGCTTTCACTGACCCATTTGAATCATCTGTCTATGCAGACTATATGGGTATACAAATCAGGGAAGTTAAAGGCGGTTGCGGCGGGATATGGGTTCAAACGACTTCATCACATTGTTTTTTCTCGTGGCGGCGGTGCTGATTTTTCTTCAGCTTCGCAGCGTGCTTGGTCGTCGAACGGGGAATGAGAAGCCCCCGCGCGATCTTTATACGCCGCGCGATGCCGCTGGTCCAGAAACGCCGGATGCCGGCAAGGTGGTTACGCTGCCGCGGCGCGATGTTGCAGTCGAGGAAGAAGATCGCTTCGCGGCTATCGATGCCTTTGCTCCCGCCGGCACGCCTTTGAACAATTCGCTTCGCGAGATGAACAAGGCGGATGCCTCGTTCAATCCGAAGGAGTTCGTCAACGGCGCGCGTATGGCCTACGAGATGATCGTGATGGCGTTTGCCGACGGCGATCGCAAGACGCTCAAGAACCTGCTGTCGCGCGAAGTCTACGATGGCTTCGATGCTGCAATCGCAGATCGCGAGGCCAAGGGCGAGAAGGTCAAGTCAACCTTCGTCGGCATCGAGAAGGCGGAAATCAAGAATGTTGAGGTAAAGGGCAGCGAAGCGCAGATCACCGTGCGCATTCTCAGCCAGCTGATCTCGGCGACCTACGACAAGGACGACAAGCTGGTCGACGGGGACGCAGAAAATGTGGCGGAGGTCAACGATCTCTGGACATTTGCCCGCGATACGCGCTCCCGCGATCCGAACTGGAAACTCGTGGCTACCGAATCGGAACATGAGTGACGATACCCTGGGCTTTGCCCTTCAAGCGATAAGCTTCGATGAGTTGGAAGGCTGGACGGATGAGAATCCCTCCGGCCTTTTTGAAACGATGGAGGCTTGCCGATGCCATCTCGAAAACGCAAAGCCCTACAGGACGGGATCACTCGGGCTGAGCACCGATGATCTTCATGACATGCTGACGGCCGCCCGCGACTTCAGTCCGGTGTCTGCCTCTAGCGCACGCGCATTCTTCGAGACGCATTGTCGACCGTTCCGTATCCGTCGTACCGACGGAAATCCGGGTTTCGTTACCGCATTCTATGAGCCGGAAATTGCAGTTGCGGCGACGCCTGACCAGGAATACCGCTTTCCCTTCTACCGCCGTCCCAAGGATCTGATCGATCTGGACGACGCCAATCGTCCTCAGTCGCTCGATCCGAGTTATGTTTTCGGCCTGCAGAGAACCGAGGGGATCGGCCATTATCCCGACCGCCGGGATATCGATCGGGGCGCGCTGAACGGCCGAGGACTGGAGATCGCGTGGGCGAAATCCAAGGTCGATGTCTTCTTCGTCCATGTGCAGGGTGCGGCCCGGTTGCGCTACAGGGACGGCCGATTGGGTCGCATTACCTATGCCGCCAAGGCCGGGCATCCGTTTTCGGCGATCGGCAAGCTGCTGATCGATCGAGGCGAGATCGATCGTGCCGATATCTCGATGCAGTCCATTCGGCGTTGGTTGGACGCACATCCGGATCGCGTCGATGAGGTGTTGTGGCACAACAGGTCCTACATCTTCTTTCGTGAAGTACCTTTCGGCGACGCCCGTGCCGGGCCGGTCGCCGCGGCGAAAGTGCCGCTGATGGCGGGTCGCTCACTCGCGGTCGATCGCATGATCCATACCTTCGGCTTTCCCTTCTTCATTCGCTCCGAAAATCTCGTTCATCTCGATGGAGGAAAGCCGTTCCAACGGCTGATGCTGGCGCTGGACACCGGCTCGGCGATCGTCGGTCCCGCGCGCGGCGATATATTCACCGGCTCGGGTGACGAGGCCGGCGAGTTGGCGGGCACGGTGCGCCATGATGCCGATTTCGTCATTCTGGTCCCAATCAAAGCCGCAGCGAGGTTCGCTTGATGGCCAAGGACCGGAAGCTCAGCACCGACGAGCGAATTCTTTGGGGCAAGGTGGCACGCAGCACGCGGCCTATGCCTGGGA
The DNA here is from genome assembly GCF_001424945.1 of Rhizobium sp. Root1203. Taxonomy (GTDB): domain Bacteria; phylum Pseudomonadota; class Alphaproteobacteria; order Rhizobiales; family Rhizobiaceae; genus Rhizobium. The sequence goes on along the minus strand of NZ_LMCW01000023.1, from coordinate 58,703 downwards.
AGCAGGATGCGCTGAGCGAACTCGACATGTTTCTGATCGAAGCCGAAAGCGTCGCCGGCGGAGTTGAAAAAGAAAATGACGTCATCAAGCGGGACGAGGACGGCGGGCTGCAGGTGCGCGCCCCAGCCCCCAAAATGCCTTCCGGTACGCACCATCCCTTCGAGCGCCCGGTCAAACGCAAGATCGCCAAGGGTCGGCTCGCACTTGAGGCCCGCATTGACCTGCATGGACTCGTCCAGAGCGAAGCCCATATCATGCTGCTGGAATTTTTGCTCCGCGCCCATGAGCGCGGCATGCGGCACGTTCTCGTCATAACGGGGAAGGGCAGCTCGCTGGGGAGCGAGGGAGCGCTGAAACGCGCCGTCCCCCTGTGGTTCTCGAAGTCGGAATTTCGCTATCTCATCTCGTCCTACGAGACGGCCGCGCAGCACCATGGCGGGGAGGGAGCCTTGTATATCCGGCTCTCGCGCCGGCCCGGCGACAAGTCATGACACCGTTCGGCGAAGCCATCCGCCGGCTAAGGCAGCGAAAGGGTGTGTCGCAAAAAGACATGGCGGCCGCACTCCACGTCTCTCCCGCCTACCTCTCGGCGCTTGAGCACGGCAAACGGGGACTGCCGACCTTCGATCTGCTTCAGCGCATTGCCGGCTACTTCAACATCATCTGGGACGAGGCGGAGGAATTGTTCCTTCTCGCGCGCTTTTCCGACCCGCGGATTGTCATCGATACGTCGGGCTTGGCCGCCGAATACACCACCTTTGCCAACCGTCTGGCGGGGTGCATCCGGGATCTGGACGAGACCACTTTGGCAAAACTCTCCGAGGTTCTGGAAAACGCCGACAAAGCGGACGGAAAACGGTCATAATCCCCTGTTTTATGCTCTCGCAGAGGGCGGCGGCATTGGGAACTCTGACTAAAAATCCTATATTCTGAGGTGAATATAGCCGGTGATTCGCAAGGCTCGCCATGGCTCTGACAACAGGGAAATTCTCGACAATATGACCGATACACCCGCGACGGAAAACGGCGTTAGTACCGAATATGGCGCAGACTCCATCAAGGTTCTGAAAGGCCTCGATGCCGTGCGTAAACGCCCGGGCATGTATATCGGCGATACCGACGATGGCTCCGGCCTTCATCACATGGTCTACGAAGTGGTCGACAACGCCATCGACGAAGCACTCGCCGGCCACGCCGATATCGTTACCGTCACGCTGAACCCGGATGGTTCGGTAACGGTGACTGACAACGGCCGCGGCATTCCCACCGATATTCATACCGGCGAAGGCGTTTCGGCAGCCGAAGTGATCATGACCCAGCTCCATGCCGGCGGTAAGTTCGACCAGAACTCCTACAAAGTATCGGGCGGTCTGCACGGCGTCGGCGTTTCGGTCGTCAATGCGCTGTCCGTCTGGCTGAAGCTCAAAATCCGGCGTCAGGGCAAGATCCATGAGATGAGCTTTACCCACGGCGTGGCGGATGCACCTCTGAAGGTGATCGGCGATTCCGGGGGAGAAACCGGCACGGAAGTGAGCTTCATGCCAAGCTCCGGCACCTTCACGATGATTGAGTTCGACTTCGGAACGCTGGAGCATCGCTTGCGCGAACTCGCCTTCCTGAACTCGGGTGTGCGGATCGTGTTGACCGACAAGAGGCATTCGGACGTAAGACAGGAAGAGCTGCTCTACGACGGCGGGTTGGAAGCCTTTGTGTCCTACCTCGATCGTGCCAAGAAGCCGCTTGTCGACAAGCCCGTCGCCATCCACGGAGAGAAGGACGGCATCACCGTCGAGGTGGCGATGTGGTGGAACGACAGCTATCACGAGAATGTGCTGTGCTTCACCAACAACATTCCTCAGCGCGACGGGGGCACGCATATGGCGGGCTTCCGCGCGGCCCTGACGCGCCAGATCACCTCCTATGCGGATACCTCGGGGATTACCAAGAGGGAAAAAGTCTCGCTGACCGGCGACGACTGCCGCGAAGGCCTGACGGCCGTGCTTTCCGTTAAGGTGCCTGATCCGAAGTTCTCCTCGCAGACGAAGGACAAGCTGGTTTCTTCCGAGGTTCGCCCGGTCGTGGAAAATCTCGTCAGCGAGGCGCTCAGCACCTGGCTGGAAGAACATCCGACCGAAGCCAAGGTATTGGTGGGCAAGGTGGTCGAAGCTGCCGCTGCCCGCGAAGCCGCGCGCAAGGCGCGCGAGCTGACACGCCGGAAGGGCGCTCTCGACATCGCTTCGCTTCCGGGCAAGCTCGCCGACTGCTCGGAGCGCGACCCGTCCAAGTCCGAAGTCTTCCTCGTCGAGGGCGATTCGGCGGGCGGTTCGGCCAAGCAGGGGCGTTCGCGCGAAAACCAGGCGATTCTGCCGCTGCGCGGCAAAATCCTCAACGTCGAGCGCGCGCGCTTCGATAAGATGCTGTCGAGCCAGGAAATCGGCACGCTGATCACGGCCCTCGGTACGGGCATCGGCAAAGACGAGTTCAATGCCGATAAGCTGCGCTACCACAAGATTATCATCATGACGGACGCCGATGTCGACGGCGCCCACATTCGCACGCTGCTGCTGACGTTCTTCTTCCGGCAGATGCCCGAACTGATCGAGCGCGGCCACCTCTATATCGCCCAGCCGCCGCTCTACAAGGTGTCGCGCGGCAAATCGATCCAGTACCTGAAGGACGAAAAAGCGCTTGAAGAGTATCTGATCAGCCAGGGTCTCGATGACGCTGCGCTGACGCTCGGCACGGGTGAAGTGCGCGTCGGCCAGGATCTGCGTGAGGTGATTGTCGACGCATTGCGACTTCGTGCGCTCCTCGACAATCTGCATTCTCGCTACAATCGTTCCGCTGTCGAGCAGGCGGCAATTGCCGGTGCTTTGAATGCCGAAGCCATCAGCGATCGTACGCGCGCCGAACAATTGGTCGGCGAAGTCGCAAGGCGTTTGGATATCATCGCGGAGGAAACGGAACGCGGCTGGGAAGGTAGCCTGACAAGCGAGGGCGGTCTTCGCCTTGAGCGCATGGTTCGAGGCGTCAAGGAAGTTGTGGTGCTCGACATGGCCCTGATCGGATCCCAGGATGCTCGCCTTATCGATCAACTGTCATTGCGCCTGAAGGAAATCTATCAGACGCCGCCGTCGTTGACCCGGCGTGAGGGCGCACTGGAAATCTCTGGAGCCAGGGCGCTTCTCGATGCGATCTTTGCAAGTGGCCGCAAGGGCTTGACGATGCAGCGGTACAAGGGCCTCGGCGAGATGAACGCCGAACAGCTTTGGGAAACGACGCTCGATCCGAACGTCAGGTCGCTGTTGCAGGTAAAGGTTCCGGATGCCACGGATGCCGATGGCTTGTTCGCGCGCCTTATGGGCGATGAAGTCGAGCCGCGGCGTGAGTTCATTCAGGACAATGCACTGAATGTTGCGAACCTTGACATTTGAAGCATCACGCATTCCCGGATCCCCGCAGGCCGAAGACCTTGCGGGAATCTGGACGCTGAAAGCCTAGTTGGCGATAAATTTGCCTTTAAAGGCGACGTCGGACAGTGGCTTGCGCTGGCTCGGAAACTCACGTTCCCGGTAGCGCTCGGGAAGGACGCTCTTGTCCGCCAGGCGGCCGACCGCGACACCGGCTTCGACACGATATCCCTCGGGTATGGCGAAGGTCTCCCGGATTTGATCGTGCTTGATCCCACCCATGCCATGCGCGTAGAAGCCGGAGAGCTTGGCCTGCATGGCAAGATGTCCCCAGGCCGCTCCAGCGTCGAACGAATGCGTATAGCTCTTGCGCCCTTCGGAAAAGTCGCCGTTGAAATCCCGCGAGACCACGAAGATCAGGGCAGAGGCGTTCTTTGCCCACTCCTGGTTGGATTCGACCAGCAGGCCCACGAATTTGTCCCAGTCGGCAGCCCCCTGGAGCGCGTAGATGAAGCGCCAGGGCTGCTGGTTTGACGCTGAAGGCGCCCAGTGGGCGGCGTCCAGTATTGTCAGCAAGTCTGATTCCGAGATTACTTCGCCTGTGAAGGCGCGAGGTGACCAGCGATCCAGAAATATCGGATCGATCGAGAATTGGGATTCGCGGCTGTTGCTCTTTGTCATGGGTCTTCCGGGGTGTTGGGGATTCCAGGTGATGTCGAGGTCTTCGCGAAATGCGAAACGCTTCAGATGATACGCAACGACCAGACACCTGATTGCGCATGTCGTGTGTACGGTGCGGGTGGAATGGGCATGGCACACCTTCTCTGCGTCATAGTCTTAGGCTTCAATAGACGCGGTTGGCAAGCCAGTGCGTGACAGGGTTGAATTCCGGCTTGACGGGACGGCCGGTCCTTTTTGCGGAGCAAGGTTCGTTTTCTGAAAACCAGTACCGCTTGTGCCAAAAGCCGTAATGACACCCCTGAATATTTCGTTCATAGGTGACAAAAAGTGCAACCAGGCTGAGGAGAAAATTCGATGAAGCTCATGCGTATTGGGGAGCCGGGCCGCGAAAAGCCGGCCTTGCTCGATCAAGCCGGCAAGATCCGCGATCTGTCGGCCCATTTGTCCGATATCGGCGGTGAGGCGATTTCTCCGGAGGGACTTGCAAGGATCCAGGCGCTGGATCCGGGTAGCTTGCCGGAACTCGCACCGAGCCGCATCGGCGCTTGTGTTGCTGGAACGGGCAAGTTCATCTGCATCGGCCTCAATTTTTCTGACCACGCTGCCGAAACGGGCGCAACCGTACCGCCGGAGCCCGTGATCTTCATGAAGGCCACCTCGGCCATCGTGGGGCCGAACGACGATGTTCTGATTCCGCGCGGCTCTGAAAAGACAGACTGGGAAGTGGAACTCGGCGTCGTCATCGGCAAGACGGCGAAATATGTCAGCGAGGCGGACGCGCTCGACTACGTCGCCGGATATTGCGTCTCCCACGACGTATCCGAGCGGGCGTTCCAGACCGAGCGGTCCGGACAGTGGACCAAGGGCAAGTCATGCGACACATTTGGCCCGATCGGCCCGTGGCTGGTCACGAAGGATGAGATCGACGATCCCCAGAACCTTGGCATGTGGCTTAAGGTCAACGGCGAGACCATGCAGAACGGCTCGTCGAGGACAATGGTCTATGGCGTGGCCTTCGTCGTTTCCTATCTCAGCCAGTTTATGTCGCTCCATCCGGGAGATGTCATCTCAACGGGGACGCCTCCGGGGGTCGGTATGGGAATGACGCCGCAGCGTTTTCTCAAGGCCGGCGATGTCGTCGAACTCGGTATCGAAGGCCTCGGCAGCCAGAAGCAGACATTTCTGGCCGATCGCTAGGATCTTTTTGCCGAACGTTAAGCAATAAAGGCGCACGCTAATGCCGGGGATCACATCCCCGGCATTTCTTTTTGCGCCGCAAATGGCCATGTTGCCGCGCAACAAAAACCTGTTAGTCTGCGTTGAGATGCTAGCACGTCGTTGGAAAGATGCCGGGACTTCAATCGGCTCAGCTTCCAGATCAGAGAAAGGTGGCGCATCTCATGTTTTATCAACTTTATGAATTGAACCATGCTGCAATGGCACCCTACCGGGCCATCGCTGATATTATGCGCTTGGCCTATGCGAACCCGCTCAATCCAATATCGCAGACACCCTGGGGCCGCACGATGGCCGCTAGTCTGGAGATGTTCGAACGGACGACGCGCCGCTACGGAAAGCCGTCCTTCGGTTTGAACGAGACCGTCATCGGTGATAGAAAGATTGCCGTGCGGGAAGAGGTCGTTTGGTCTCGGCCATTCTGCAATCTGCTGCATTTTGCCCGCGGCGTTCCAGGCGGTCATGGGTCCGATCCTCGAATTCTGATCGTTGCGCCGATGTCCGGTCACTATGCGACGCTCCTGCGAGGCACCGTCGAGGCGCTTCTGCCGAGTGCCGACATCTACATCACCGACTGGATCGACGCCCGAATGGTGCCGATGACCGAAGGCACCTTCGATTTCGATGATTATGTTGATTACATCATCGAAATGCTGCACTTCCTCGGACCCGACACGCATGTCGTCGCCGTCTGTCAGCCCTCCGTGCCTGTTCTGGCAGCCGCCGCAGTTATGGAAGCGGCCAATGATCCGCTGTCGCCGGCATCGATGACCTTGATGGGCGGACCGATCGATACGCGCATCAATCCCACCGCCGTCAACCAGCTTGCCAAGGACAAGCCGCTGCAATGGTTCGCCGATAACGTTATCATGAACGTGCCGTGGCCACAGCCGGGCTTCATGCGCCCCGTCTATCCCGGCTTCCTGCAACTTTCCGGTTTCATGTCGATGAACCTCGACAGGCACGTCATCGCGCATAAAGAGTTTTTCATGCATCTGGTGAAGAACGACGGTGAGCCGGCCGAAAAGCACCGCGATTTTTACGATGAGTATCTCGCCGTTATGGATCTCACGGCCGAATTCTATCTGCAGACCGTGGACCAGGTATTCATCAAGCATTCCCTTCCCAAGGGCGAACTCATGCATCGTGGCAACCGCGTCGATCCGGCTGCCATCCGCAATGTCGCGCTGCTGACGGTCGAGGGTGAGAATGACGATATCTCCGGTGTCGGTCAGACGAAGGCGGCGCAGACGATCTGCGTGAATATCCCCGAGACCATGCGCATGCACTACCTTCAGCCCGACGTCGGACACTACGGCGTTTTCAACGGCTCGCGGTTCCGTCGTGAAATTGCTCCCCGCATCGTCAACTTCGTGCAGGAGCACGCCCGCTCCGGAAAACCTCCTGTCAAGCGGGTCATAAAGGGCGGGAAGTCGGTCTGATCTAGGGCGTTCTGAATTATTGATTGCACTTCAAGGCCTTGTCCGATTTGACTGTGGACCGCCTTGAAGCCGCTCGGCGCGGTAACCACATCGATTTGCAGCGTTCGGCATTCCGCCGGCGCGGAAATGCGAGGATACCCGCACGATGAACCAGTCAGCATTGCTTCGCCCGGATTGGACTCCGGCTACCATTGCCCTGATGATCCTCGGCTTCGTGGTTTTCTGGCCTCTCGGTCTAGCCATGCTCGCCTACATCATTTTCGGGGAGCGTTTGCGCGGCTTCAAGCGCGACGCCAACGCCGCCGCCGATGGATTCTTCGCCGGCTGCCGACGTTCCAATGGTCGATATCGCCCTCATTTCAACACCGGCAATGTCGCGTTCGACGATTGGCGCAAGGCCGAGCTTGATCGGCTCGAGGAAGAACGGCGCAGGCTCAATGAGATGCGCGAAGAATTCGATACCTACGTCCGCGAACTTCGCCGCGCCAAGGATCAGGAAGAGTTTGATCGCTTCATGCGCGATCGCAAGAATGCCAAGCGCGACGACAATGGCCCGGTGGCCGAATACCAGACGCCGTGAGGTTCTTGACAAGGAAGAAACAACGCCGGCATCGCTGATGCCGGCTTTTCATTGCCGGAGTTCGCGCGAATCATATAGAAAATGCCCATGTTCCCGCTTTTGTCCAAGCCACGCCGCAGCCTCCGGAAGCCGGCTCCGCCCGAGACGCGGACGCTTGACGTTGCTGGCCGGCCGATGCCGCTCACCATCAAGCAGCACGAACGCGCAACCCGCATCACGCTACGCATCGAACCCGGCGGGCGGGCGCTGAAGATGACGATACCAAGCGGGCTGGCGCAGAGGGAAGTGAATGCGTTCCTCGAACGACATCAGGGCTGGCTCCTGACCAAGCTTGCGAAATTCTCGACCGATGCGGGTCTGCGCGAGGGCGGTACGGTCCTCTTTCGCGGAGTTTCGCATAGAATCCATCACACAGGCAGCCTGCGCGGTCTGACCGAGGCCACGGTCATCGACGGCAAGCCCGTCCTCAAGGTCAGTGGCATGCCGGAACATCTAGGCCGCCGCGTTGCAGCATTTCTCAAGAAGGAAGCCCGCGCCGATCTCGAGAGATTGGCCAGATTTCATGCCCGCGCCATCAATGCATCCATCAATTCGATCTCGATGAAGGATACGCGCAGCCGTTGGGGTTCGTGCTCCTCGGAAGGAAACCTGAGTTTTTCCTGGCGTATCGTCATGGCGCCGCCGTCCGTCGTCGACTACCTGGCGGCCCATGAGGTCGCGCATCTCAGGGAAATGAACCATGGGCCGCGCTTCTGGGCGCTATGCGAGACGCTTTGCCCAGACATGCAGGAGGCAAAGGCATGGCTGAAACGGCACGGCAGTCTACTGCACGCCATCGATTTCGAGTAAGCAAGAGACGCTCAAAATTAAGTCTCCATTGCAAATTGGCTCGACTCCAAGCGCTTTTCGTGTCACTTCGCTGCCATGAAACCGGATATCAAAATCTGCGGCCTGAAGACGGCAGAAGCGATTGATCGCGCGCTGAAACGCGGAGCGACCCATATCGGATTCATCTTCTTCGAAAAGAGCCCGCGTTACATCGAGCCAGATATCGCCGGCAGATTGGCCGAGCCGGCGCGCGGTAAGGCCAAGATTGTCGCCGTTGTCGTCAATCCGACCAACGACGACCTCGATGAAATCGTGGCGCTGCTCAAGCCGGATGTCCTGCAGCTTCATGGCGAGGAAAGTCCCGAGCGTGTTTTGACCATAAAAGCGGTCTACGGTCTGCCTGTCATCAAGGCGCTTTCCGTTCGCACCGCCGATGATCTGAAGCGCGTGGAAGCATATGTCGGCATCGCCGATCGTTTCCTCTTCGACGCCAAGCCCCCGAAGGGATCCGAGTTGCCGGGTGGCAACGGCGTTTCGTTCGATTGGAGCCTGCTCACTTGGCTTGACGGCAATGTGGATTACATGCTTTCCGGTGGCTTGAACAAAGGCAACATTGCCGAGGCGCTCGCCGTCACCAGGGCACCGGGGATCGACGCGTCCTCGGGTGTCGAAAGCGCCCCCGGCGTGAAGAGCGTCGCGATGATCGATGAGTTTTTCGATGCGGTCGAACAGGCTTGCCAGCCCGAGCCGGCCACAGGGAGTTGAAATTGAACGAGACGCCAAAACCGAATTCCTTCCGTTCAGGCCCCGATGAGGATGGCCGTTTCGGGATCTACGGCGGCCGCTTCGTGGCGGAAACGTTGATGCCCCTTATCCTGGAGCTTCAGGCTGAATGGGACAACGCAAAAGGCGATCCTGAATTCCAGGCGCAATTGAAGCATCTCGGCACCCACTATATCGGTCGCCCGAGCCCGCTCTATTTCGCCGAACGCCTGACGGCGGAACTTGGCGGCGCGAAAATCTACTTTAAGCGCGAAGAATTGAACCACACCGGTTCGCACAAGATCAACAACTGCATCGGCCAGATCCTGCTTGCCAAGCGTATGGGCAAGACCCGTATCATCGCCGAAACCGGCGCTGGCCAGCATGGCGTCGCGTCCGCAACGGTTGCCGCTCGCTTTGGCCTTCCCTGCGTTGTCTATATGGGCGCCACCGACGTCGAGCGCCAGGCGCCGAACGTATTCCGCATGAAGCTCCTGGGTGCCGAAGTGAAGCCTGTCACGGCTGGCCACGGGACCCTCAAGGATGCGATGAACGAGGCGCTGCGCGACTGGGTCACGAACGTCGACGACACCTACTATCTGATCGGCACGGCCGCCGGCCCGCACCCCTATCCGGAAATGGTTCGTGATTTCCAGGCGGTCATCGGCACGGAAGCCAAACAGCAGATGCTCGAAGCCGAAGGCCGTCTGCCTGATCTGGTGATAGCTGCCGTCGGCGGCGGTTCGAACGCAATCGGCATTTTCCATCCGTTCCTCGACGACGCGAGCGTCAAGATCGTCGGCGTCGAAGCTGGCGGCAAGGGGCTCCAGGGCGACGAGCATTGCGCTTCGATCACCGCCGGTTCACCGGGCGTTCTGCACGGCAACCGCACCTATCTGCTGCAGGATGAAGACGGTCAGATCAAGGAAGGTCACTCGATTTCGGCCGGCCTCGACTATCCCGGCATCGGTCCCGAGCATTCGTATCTCAACGATATAGGCCGCGTTGAGTATGTGCCGATCATGGACCACGAGGCGCTTGATGCCTTCCAGATGCTGACGCGTCTCGAAGGCATCATTCCGGCACTGGAACCGTCGCATGCGCTGGCCGAAGTCATCAAGCGCGCGCCCACGATGGGCAAGGACGAGATCATCTTGATGAACCTCTCGGGTCGAGGCGACAAGGATATCTTCACCGTCGGTAAGATTCTGGGAATGGGTGTGTAAGTCATGACCGCACGTATGGATAAACGTTTTGCCGATCTGAAGGCCGAAGGGCGCCCGGCATTGGTCACCTATTTCATGGGTGGCGATCCCGACTATGATACCTCGCTCGGCATCATGAAGGCGTTGCCGGAAGCTGGTTCCGACATTATCGAACTCGGCATGCCATTCTCCGATCCCATGGCCGACGGCCCGGCGATCCAGATGGCGGGACAGCGCGCGCTGAAAGCTGGGCAGACCCTCAAGAAGACGCTGCAGCTTGCTGCAGAGTTTCGCAAGTCGGACGACGGGACACCGATCGTGATGATGGGATACTACAATCCGATCTATATCTACGGCGTCGAGACGTTTCTGGACGATGCGCTCGCCTCCGGCATCGACGGCCTGATCGTGGTCGATCTTCCACCCGAGATGGATGACGAGCTGTGCATTCCGGCAATCCGCAAAGGCATCAACTTCATTCGGCTGGCAACGCCAACGACCGACGAAAAGCGTCTTCCGACGGTTCTCAAGAACACGTCCGGGTTCGTTTACTACGTCTCCATGAACGGCATTACCGGTTCTGCACTTCCGGATCCGTCGTTGGTCTCGGGTGCCGTCAAGCGCATCAAGCAGCATACCAACCTGCCCGTCTGCGTCGGTTTCGGCGTCAAGACGGCCGATCATGCAAAGGTCATCGGCAGCTCAGCAGATGGTGTCGTGGTCGGCACGGCGATCGTCAACCAAGTGGCGACAAGCCTTACCAAGGACGGGAAGGCCACTGCCGATACCGTTCAGGCGGTCGCCACGCTCGTTCGCGGGCTGTCATCGGGAACACGTTCGGCGCGCCTTGTTGCTGCCGAATAGTTTTCCCACATTGGCAAGTGTAAATCAGGAGTTTTCGACTTGAACTGGATCACCAACTACGTTCGCCCCCGCATCAATTCTATGCTGGGCCGCCGCGAAGTGCCGGAGAACCTCTGGATCAAGTGCCCGGAAACGGGCGAGATGGTCTTCCATAAGGATCTGGAGGACAATAAGTGGGTCATTCCGGCTTCCGGCTATCACATGAAGATGCCGGCCAAGGCCCGGCTTGCTGACCTCTTCGACGACGGCGCGTATGAATCGCTGCCGCAGCCAAAGGTCGCGCAGGACCCGCTGAAATTCCGCGATTCCAAGAAATATACCGATCGTCTGCGTGACAGCCGCATCAAGACCGATCAGGAAGACACGATCGTCGCCGGCGTCGGCAAGGTCCAGGGCCTGAAGCTCGTTGCCGTCGTGCACGAATTCAATTTCATGGGTGGTTCGCTTGGTCTCGCGGCCGGCGAAGCAATCGTGAAGGCGTTCGAGCGTGCGATCGCCGAAAAATGCCCGCTTGTGATGTTTCCGGCCTCCGGCGGCGCCCGTATGCAGGAAGGCATCCTGTCGCTGATGCAGTTGCCGCGCACGACCGTTGCCGTCGATATGCTGAAGGAATCCGGGCAGCCCTACATCGTCGTGCTGACCAATCCGACCACCGGCGGCGTGACGGCTTCCTATGCGATGCTGGGCGACCTGCACCTTGCCGAACCGGGCGCCGAGATCTGCTTCGCCGGGAAACGCGTCATCGAGCAGACGATTCGCGAAAAACTGCCGGAAGGTTTCCAGACCTCGGAGTACCTGCTGGAACACGGCATGGTCGACATGGTCATCAAGCGCCACGATATCCCGGATACGCTGGCGCGCGTGCTCAAGATTCTGACGAAGAAGCCGGCTGCGGCTCTGTCCAAGGAAAGCAGCGGCGCACTTGCGATTGCCGCAAGCGCCTGATCGAACCTCTCACAGGCGGTTGAGCGATGATACCCAGGGGCCAAACCGCAGTGAGCGAAGCAGCACAGGAAATCGACAAGCTCATGGGATTGCATCCCAAGGGATTCGATCTGTCGCTTGACCGCATTACTCGCCTTCTCGGCGTGCTCGGCGATCCGCAGAAGAAACTGCCGCCCGTCATTCACGTGGCAGGCACCAATGGCAAGGGTTCGGTTACCGCCTTCTGCCGTGCGCTGCTTGAGGCAGGCGGCTATAGCGCGCATGTCCATACGTCTCCGCATCTGGTCAATTGGCACGAACGATATCGTATCGGCGTCAAGGGCGGGCGCGGTGCGCTTGTAGACGATGCTGCCTTTGCCGAGGCGGTCCGACGGGTGGCGGCCGCCAACGACGGACAGAAGATTACCGTCTTCGAGATACTGACCGCTGTCACGTTCATCCTGTTTTCCGAACATCCGGCCGATGCTGCCATCATCGAAGTCGGTCTCGGTGGCCGCTTCGACGCCACGAACGTGATTTCCGATCCGGCAGTGTCCGTCATCATGCCGATCTCGCTCGATCACCAGCCCTACCTTGGCGACCGGGTCGAACTCATTGCCGCCGAAAAGGCCGGCATCATGAAGCGGGGTTGCCCTGTCGTCGTCGGCAAGCAGGAGTATGACGCCGCACTTGACGTTCTGATGCTGACCGCCGAACGGCTGAATTGCCCGACGGCCGCCTTTGGCCAGGACTACATGGCGCATGAGGAATACGGACGCCTCGTCTATCAGGACGAGTTCGGCCTCGCCGATCTGCCGCTGCCCCGGCTTCCCGGGCGGCACCAGTATGCCAACGCTGCCGCGGCGATCCGCGCGGTAAAGGCCGCGGGTTTTGTCGTGACCGAAGCGATGATGGAAAAGGCGATGACATCCGTCGAGTGGCCCGGGCGCCTGCAGAGGTTGAGCGATGGCCACCTGATGGCGAGCGCGCCGGCAGGCGCCGAGATCTGGGTCGACGGCGGCCATAATCCAGGCGCAGGCGAAGTCATTGCCGAAGCCATGGCGAATTTCGAGGAGAGGCAATCCAGGCCCCTCTTCCTCGTCATCGGCATGATCAACACCAAGGATCCAATCGGCTACTTCAAGGCTTTCAAGGGTCTGGTGGAAAAGGTCTATTGCGTCCCGATCCGGGGCAGTGAGGCAATGATCGACCCTGTAATCCTCTCGAATGCCGCTTATGATGCAGGCCTGATAGCCGAACCGATGTCGACCGTCGGCGAGGCGCTGGAAGCGATCAATGCCAGTGCGCCGGAGCAGGCGCATCCACCGCGTATCCTCATTGGGGGATCGCTCTATCTTGTCGGCGATGTCCTCGCCGACAATGGAACACCCCCGAAATGAAAAAAGCCCGGTCATGCCGGGCTTTTCTCATATATGTCGGATGCTTGATTAAGCGGCGCTCGAAATCCAGCTCGAAAGAGCGGTCTTCGGGGCAGCGCCAACCTTGATGTCAGCAACTTCGCCGGCCTTGAACATCGCCAGGGTCGGGATCGACCGGACACCGAATTGAGCGGCAAGTTCCGGGTTCTCGTCGATGTTGAGCTTGGCGACCTTCACCTTGCCTGCAAACTCGATGGCGAGCTCTTCTAGGCTCGGAGCAATCATCTTGCAGGGACCGCACCATTCAGCCCAGAAATCGACGACGACGGGTTCTGCGGATTCCAGAACTTCCGCCTGGAAGTTGTTGATATCGACTTTCACGGTAGCCATAGGCTGCTCCTTTACCGATTTCCTGTTGAACCACATGTGAGGGTGCGGTGTCGGAATTTCAATGTCCGGTATTTCACTTTGTCTCGAGCTGTGCAAGCGCCGATGCCAGCGCTGCTGGTGCCAGCGTGTGGACGGAGCCGTTCTCGGTGTAGACCAGCACGCAGTCGACGCGCTTGCCGGGATAAAGGGGCGACAGGATGTCGCGGTAGATCGCCAGCTGTGCCCGGTGTGCAAACGGAATGCCTTCCGCGGTTTGCGGTGGCACGCGGTTGGTCTTGTAGTCGAGAATCACGACTCGATCCGGAAGAACCGCCAGACGGTCGACGCGCCCGGACACAGCATATTCCCGCCCCGCGAGAGACAGCGTCCCCATGATCGACACCTCTGCCTGCGCATGAGTCGCGAAAACCTCTTCCAGTTCCGGTTCGGCCAATAGTTTCAGGACCGAATCGACCAGTTTCCGCCGTTCGGATGCCGGCCAGAAACGTACGGCACGCTCGGTATAGCGCACGGCTGCCTCGGCGCGCTCGCCGAGGGCGATCTCCGGCAGCATCTGCATCATGCGGTGAAGCAGCCGCCCTTTTTGCAGGGAGCGGTCCGCTTTTCCGCTGTTTCCGAACAGGGGCGATACCACCAAAAGATCGTCTGCTTCCTCATCGATGATCGTTCCTGCACCGGACGGGCTGAGCGGGCGCGGAAGGTGCCGTTGCGGCGGCAATGGCTTGCCGAGGTCGAAGGGCAAGACATCCCGGGTAGCAGCCGGTTCGGCGGATTGGTGGTGTTCGAAATGGCGATCGATACGCGGCACTCGCCACCTGATTCCGCTCCAGGTTCCGTCCGGTCCGGAAAAAGTCGCGGCCGCAACATGGGGATGGCTGTCGGTCATCGCAGCCGAAATCATCGCGTGCCAAGTATCGGTATTGGCGCGAACGCCGCGATAGCCGCAAACCACCAGACGGTCGGCGGCGCGCGTCATCGCCACGTAGAGCAGGCGGCGGTACTCCTCTTCCGCCAGCAACTGGATGCGCGTCGCGTCCGCCTGGGTCAGCGAATTGCCGAGATCGCCGAGCGGCACCCAAACGGGCATCGGTGGTTCGTCTTTCCGTTGCTCCAGCAACCGGAGCTTCGGCATGTGGGTGTGTGTGAACGCCTTGGAGCCGCCATCGACCAGAAAGACGATCGGCGCTTCCAAGCCTTTCGAGGCATGGACCGTCATGATCCGGACTTCGTTTCGGCCCTTGTCCTGCTCGCGTTTGACTTCCGGCGCTTCCAGCTCCAGCGTCGAAATGAAGGATTGCAGTCCAGGCAGCTCCGAGTTCTCGTGATCGAGCGTGAACGTCAGGAACTCGTCAAGAATATCGCTGACCTCCGTGCCGAGGCGAGCGAGAAACTGCCGACGCCCGCCATGGCTGCCGAGCAACCGCGCATAGAAGTCGTGGACGGGGAGCACTCTCTGCTCCTCAAGAAACAGCGTCAGCCGACCAACCGCAGCCCCCAGCCGCGGGTTGCCGTCGGCGGCGAATTTCTGCATATGCGTCCAGACGCTCTCGCCTTCGCCGCGAAGAGCTGCGACGGTGAAGATGTCGTCTTCAGTCAGATCCAGAAGCGGGCTCTTCATCAACGCCGCGAGCGAAAGATCGTCCTCCGGCAGGAGCAGGAAGCGCCCGAGAGCCACGAGATCCTGAACGGCAATATGGCTCGTCAGGCGCAAACGGTCGGCGCCGGCGACGGGAATATTGTCGCGCCGCTTCAGCGCCCGCGTCAGCGCGTTGACGAATGCGTCACGCTTGCGCACGAGAACGAGAATGTCCCCTGCCTCGATCAGCCGTTCCTTGCCTTTCTCGACTATTGTTTCTTTGCCGACGAGATCGCCGATCGCGTATGCGATCCGCCGCGCGAGGATGGCGGCCGGCGCACTTTCCGGTGTCGCGTCGAAGGGTGCCGTCCAGTCTTCGTCCTTTATCGTCACGTCTGGCGCAATCATCTCCCAGAGATCGACGGCGCCGGGATGACCGATGCGGTTGGAACGGTGGACCACAGGCTCGCCGCCGGCACTCAGACCTCGGGCGTTACCGGCCGGCGTAAAGATATGGTCGACCGCCGCAAGCACATCCGAGGTGGATCGGAACGACAGCGGCAGCCGGACGGTGGAAAAAGCGAGGCCGCTTTGCGAAACGCGCTGCCGCGTGCGCTGGCTTTCCTCCGAGAAGCGTTCTGGACGAGCGCCCTGGAACGAATAGATGGACTGTTTTTCGTCGCCGACCGCAAACAGCGTCCGAACGACGTTCCGGGCGCTTTCGCCCGAGAAGAAATCCTGGGCGAGCGACTGGATTACGCTCCATTGGATGGGACTGGTATCTTGCGCCTCGTCGACAAGGATATGGTCGATGCCCTGATCGAGCTTGTAGTGGATCCACGGGCCGACGTCGCTCTTGTTCAGCAGGTCGGCTGTGCGGGTGATCAGGTCTTCGAAGTCGAGCTGGCTCCGCTGCTTTTTGAGATCGTCGTAGTCACGGTTCAGCCGGTCGGCGAGGATCAGCGCCGCGCGCGTCGCGTCGTACATCCGTACAATCTTCAGCCGGTCCCGGCACGAAACGATATGATCCCGCGCCGCTGTCACCGCGTCCGCCAGTTCCGGAGCCTCGCTGAGCATTGCCTTGACGAAAAACTGCGAATCCGACTTGGGTTCGCCCTTGGCGGTCAGAAATGCCCTTTCAAGCAGCGGGATACGGCGCGTCGCATCCTGTTCTTGCACCACCGTCCGCAGCGCTGCCGCGATATCCTGCGCCTTGGCGCCGCCCTTCCGGTCTGCAAGCTCGAGATAGCGATCAAGGGCGCTGCCGGCGAGGCCGGGCAAGGGCCAGTATTCGTCCGCAATACCCATCTCCGTGTCATTGCTGGAAAGGCCGAGTTTTGCCCGGATCGCTTTGTCGAGGCCGCCCTGCTGCTCTGCGGCGACGGTGAACTTGCGGATCGGGTTGCGATTGGCAACGATCTCTTCCAGCAGCGTTTCCAGCCCGGATTCGTCGCCAAGATTGAGAACGTAGGAGAACGCCTCCGCGAGCGCGGGATCCTCGTCCGGTGTCGTCGCAGTCAATAGTGAACGCCGTGCATCCTCCAGCAACGTCGCAGCAGCGCGGTCGTCCAAAACCGAAAAATGTCCGGCAACATTGGCCTCCAGCGGAAACTGATGCAGCAGCGCTTCGCAGAAGGCGTGGATCGTCTGGATCTTCAACCCACCGGGCGTCTCCAGCGCCTTGGCAAAAAGCCGGCGGGCTTCGGCAAGCTTGAGAGCGTCCGGAACCTTACCTTCGATCTGCGAGATACGCTGACTGAGGTCGTCGTCCGACAGGACGGCCCACTCCGCCAACCGCTCGAACACGCGGTTCGACATCTCGGAGGCGGCGGCTTTCGTATAGGTCAGGCAAAGAATCGCCGACGGGCGTGCGCCAGCAAGGAGAAGCCGGATCACGCGTTGCGTCAGAACATGGGTCTTGCCCGAGCCGGCATTCGCCGACACCCAGGCTGAACGCTGCGGGTCGGAAGCGATCGATTGCTGGATCGTCGTCCAGCTCGTCCAGGCGATCGGATCGTCGCCCTCGGGCAGTGTCGTATCGTCATTCATCGTCGCTGGCCTCGTCGCTCTCGGCAGTCGACCATTCGGAAACGCGTGCCAGGTGATCGTAGTCGCCGCCGAAATCGAACTGCTGCGCCGGAACGAGCCGCGAGGTGAAGCCCCGCTCACCCGATTGCAGCAGTGAAACGAATTTCACGAGCTGATCGATCGAGTCCGTCGCCAGATCCATGGCCGACTTCGCCTTGTCGCTTCGGGTGGAAAACTCGTTGTTGACGGTATCGACCTGGAAGCGGCTTCCGGGCCGGAGCCGCACGTAGAGAAGGTCCTGCGGCACGAGGCTCCCCACCTCACGAAAGGCGCCGGCCTTCAGTGCTGCCGCCTCGAGCGCCAGCTGCGGATCGAGAAGGGCGCGAGCCTGGGCCGGCGTGGGATTGAATCCGGTCTTGTAGTCGATGATGTCGGCGGCATTCGGGCCCATCAGGTCGATCCGGTCGGCGACACCGCTGAGGCGGATATCGATCTGTTCCAGTTCGACGCCGCCGCGCACTTCGGTCAGCGTCCGCTGAATGCCGGGGCGCCGTTCCGCCTCCCAACGGAGGAACGCGCGCGCAACCTCCCGGAAACGCGGTCGCCAGACGGCATCGATATGTGGCGGCAACCTCTGCAGGTCGAAGAGTTCGGTGAGGATATGCTCCATTGCAGCCGTTGCATCCGGCGTGCCGGCGATATGACCTTCGCGTACGAAGCGATCGATGATCGTGTGATAGAGCGTTCCCCGCTCGGCCACGCCGGGATCGCGGTTGAACGGATCCACGGAATCCAGCCGCAGGACGCGGCGCGCATAGATCGCATAGGGATCGCGCCGCAATCGGCCGACCTCGCTGAAGGAATAGGTCTTCGGCTGCATGTCTCGCGGGGGCGTAGGGCTTGGGCGCTGCGCTGGCGCCTGTCGGTCGCCCCGGTCGATGAGGTTTGCCCAGTGCACGAAATGATCACCGCGGCCCGTGAGTTCGGCCTTGAATGCCTTGCCGCCGAACGCGAGCAGACGCTGCAGCCAGCGCGATGCCACCGTCGGGGTTGCGCCTTGCCTGAGTGCCCGCGCGTAGACGAGATGGCGTGTCCCGTTGGCCATTTCGAAGTCGTGCGCCAGCTGGCCGATCCGCCGCTCCGGTGGTTCGAGCCCGATTTCCGTCTTCATGGTTCGCGAAACGAACGGATTATTGGCGGTTTTTCCGGGCCACGAGCCCTCGTTCAGCCCGCCGAGGACGAGTGTATCGACGCTCTGCAAGCGGGCTTCCAAGGTCCCGAAAATGAAGAGCCGTGGATGGCTGAGCGCACGCGGCTTGACTGCCTGACCGGCCGAAAGCGCTGCCGTGATGTCGATCCACTGTGGACCGTCGGCTTCGATCTGCCCTTCGGTCTCCATGACCTCGCCTAGGAGCTTCGCAAGCGTATCGCCGGCTTCGCCGGACCAAAGGCCGGACAGGCTTCCGCGCTCGTCGCGGGCCACGGCCTCCAGGGTTCGCCCGGTACGCTCCGCCCAGTCGGCCAGTGTGAAGGCCGTCGCAGGACCGCGCTCGTCCGGCATGCGGCGGCCGAGGGTTGCGGCAAGCGGCTCGGTTGCTTCTCCGACCCGGCGCGCAAGATCGCGAGCTTTGGCGGCAGCTTCTGGTGCAAGGGACTTGCGCCAATTGGGTGTATGTCGGTCGAGTGCTTGTTCGGAAAGCTGGCGGTCGAGTAGCGGTTCCAGCGTGCTGATGTCGACTTCCGCGACGCCGCCGCGAAGGGCCAGAAGCTCAAGTGCTGCAACAGCCTCGCGAAGCGCATCGCGCTCCAGCCCGAACCGCGCCAGCGGATGCTTGAGAAGGCCAACGATTGCCACGGGATCTCCCGGTCGCAACGTCGCCTCCAATAGGAGCTGCAACAGTGTCCCTTGCGGTGTTGCAGAAAGCGGCGTACCGGCCGAGTCGTCGGCCAGGATGTCGAAGCGCGAGAGTTCCGCCATCACCCGGCGGGCAAGATTGCGGTCCGGTGTGATGAGGGCTGCGCGGCTTTCGCCGTCCATGCCCGGCCTTTCCAGCGCCATGCGAAGCGCGATCGCGATGGCCGTCGCTTCTTCGCGCTCGTTTGCGGCCTCGATCAGCGAGACATCGGCGAAGGCGGAAGAAATGGCGGTATCCGGCAACGCGCTCTTCCAAAGCCCCCAATCGCTCGTCGCTTCTGCAGGTGAGAGCGCATGCGAAAGAATATCGGCGCGCTGCTGCAGATGTGCCGGGGCACCGGCCAGGGAAACGACGTCGTTGCGGTCCAGCTTCAGGCGCTTGAGAAGCTGCGCAAGACCATATTGTGAGTGGCTCCTGCTGGCGGGGTCGGCGGGCTGTCCGGCCCTTTCGGGCGTGACCATCCGCCAATGCTCCGCCGGCATCCCCATGTCCAGGCCCGGAAGAACGATGACGCCTTCGGGAAGGTTTGCGACCGCCGCAATCAGATCCGCCGTCGCGGGAACTGAGCCGGTCGAACCGGCAATGATGATCGGGCCAGCCGGCGGTGTTGCCGCAATCCGGTTTGCTTCGGCGCGCAAGATGGCGTTCCTGTGCCGTGCCGGCGAGGATTTTCCAAGTTCGGCCAATCTTTCGGGCCAGAATGCGCTTGCGATCTGCAGAAATTCCGCTGTGAGCTGCCACCACAATGCGTGATCTTTGGCATCGAGCCGCGCGATGTCGCTCCAATCCCGGTCTTCAGTCTCGATCGAGTCGATCAGTTCGGCAAGGTTGCGGGCAAGCCAGATCGCGTCTGCAGGGCTCGCGGGCGCCACGAGAGGGGAATCGGAGTGAATGCTGCGCACGATCTCCGGCAGCTTGTTTCGCCAGGCAAGAATCAGCCGCGCAAGCTCCAGAAGCCGGGCCGTATTGGAGAGAGGTTGCGCCAGGTCGAGTGTCGCCGGAAGCGCCTCTTCGAAATATCCGCTGTCGTCGTCCGTTTCGCCAAGCGGGCGGATGATGGGCAGAATGGCGGATCGTCCGCCGAGCAGATCCACGAATTCCGAGCGGAGCACACGCGCAGCTCGCCGGGTGGGAAGGTAGATGGTGATCTTGGAAAGCGAGAGCGGATCGGAGGGATCATGCCGGAAGAGAGGCGTCAGACGCCCGTCGCAAAGCGTCTCGGCAAGCGTCGCCAGGAACGGCAGTCCGGCCGGTATCGTCAAAACCCGTGGCTGGTGCCGCTCGGCCATGGCTTAAGCGAACGTCCGGTATCGCCGGATCGTTTCCTCCGCCTCATCAATTGCCTCAGGCGTCCCGACCGTGAGCCAATGTCCTTCGAGCATCATGCCGTAGAGCCGCCCGCGGGCAATCGCCTTGTCGAAATAGAGGTTCAGGTTGAATGCATCGTCGGGCGCATCGTCGAAGAATGAGGTGTTCATCGCGATCGCACCGGCGTAGACGACGGGATCGGGTCCCTGGTCGCGATACCGGCTGAGCTTGCCGTCGGCGGCGAGGTTGAAATCGTTCTTGCCGTTGTGGCCGGTCGTGTCTTCAAGTTTCACGCACAACATAGCCATGTCCATCCGTCTTGGATCGAAGAATCCGGCTAAGCGGCGGAGGTTGCTCGGTCGATCGGTCGGCTCGCCGATCCAGAAGAGGTCGGCGTTCGTGACGAAGACATTACCACGATCCAGCAGCTTCAGACCCTTTGCCAAGCCGCCGCCGTTGTTCATCAGCCGGTCGCGCTCGTCGGAAACGATGAGCTCGAGGTTGGCGTAGCACTCGAGGTGTGCCAGCATCTGTTCAGCAAGATAATGGACGTTCACCACCGCCTTCTCGACACCGGCCTCGACAAGCGAATCCAGCGCGTAGTCGATCATCGGCTTGCCGTCGATCTTCACCAGCGGCTTCGGGATCGTATCGGTGATCGGGCGCATACGGGTGCCGAGGCCGGCAGCCAGCACCATGGCTTGCTTAATCGTCATGTCATCCGGAACTTATGATTCGCTCGCCACTATACCAGCTCTTACGCACCAGTCGCGCAAGGGGGCAAGCGATTCATGCTGCAGGGCGACGTCGAGATAGGCGAGCGTGCGCGGCATATGCTTCATATAACCGGGCTTGCCATCACGTTGCATCAGCCGCACCCAGAGGCCGGCGAGTTTGCAATTACGCTGCGCCGACATGATGGCCCAGCTCTTGAGGAACAGCGCCTCGTCAAAGCCGCCTTGAGCCCGCCGCAACGAAAGATAGTCGTCCATGAGTTGACGAAACAGCGCCGGCACGATGGTAACGCGTGCATCCTGCACGATTGAGGCGAGATCGTAGGCCGTGGGGCCGATCATCGCATCCTGGAAATCGATCAATCCGACACGCTTGATACCGATTTCGTTGGCACGCCAGATAATGTTCGGCGAATGGAAATCGCGCAGAAGCAGGTTCTTCTCCGCTGCACCGAGTTCGTCGATCAGCCGATCCCAGATCGCCAGATACTCGTCGCGCTCGGCATCGCTCGCCGGTGCGCCGGCGCGTTTCCAGGGGAGGTGCCAGTCCAGAACGAGGCGTACCTCCATCTTCATCGCGGCACGGTCGAAATCAGGGATGTGGTGGACGTGCGTCTCGGTGACGCGGACATCCTGTGGCATCGCCAGCGAATGCAGCTGTGCCAGGCACGCGACACTCGCCCTGTAACGCTCGGCAATCGGCGCGCCGTCGCCGTCAAGGACGCCATCGGAGCCGAGATCCTCCAGAAGCAGGATGCCCTGTTCGTAGTCGACCTTGAGGATCGCCGGCGTCGCAAATCCTTCCTGGTGCAGCGCATTGGCGATGGCCACGAAGGGGTAGGCGTTTTCCGCAAGATGCGCGACCTTCGGATAGGGTTTGCCGTCGAAAACCGGCGGCCCTTCTGCAAGCGGGGGCCAATCCATCAGGATCCGGCGAACGCCGTCGGCGGGATAGACCGCTTCATAGGCGCGAAGGGAGGCGTCGCCTGTCAGAAAACGGCGCCTGGCACCTGCAAGACCGGCGTCGTCTATAAACGCGCGAATTGCCAGCACGCGGCGAATACGAGCCTGCTGCTTTTCGGGGGCCGCGATTGTGACGCGCCGTCCTGCGCTTTCGTGCTCCAGCCTCAGGGTGATCCTGTGGGCCGGCAGTTCTCCCTCTGCCATCTCAGGCCATTCGACCAGGCATATGCCGTCCTGCAGGGCCTCGTCGAAACCAAGTTCGGTCAATTCTGCCGCATCTCCGAGGCGGTAAAGATCGAAATGGGAGACCGGAATACGCAAATCGTAGGATTGTACCAGCGTGAAGGTGGGGCTCGGCACTTCCAGCTCGGCGTCATCGGCCAGCGCCCGCAGGAGAGCCCTGGCGAGGGCCGACTTTCCTGCGCCCAGATCGCCGGACAGCGCCAGGCAGTCGCCTGCGTTGAGGGCCAGCGCCATATCCTCGCCAAAACGGATCGTCGCCGCCTCATCGTCAAGGTAGAGGGAGATGGCAGTGCCCGTCGTCATTCGGCTGCGGCGATGGAGGACGGCATGTCGGCAGATGGAATGCGGCAGACGACCGTTGTTCCCTTGCCGGGTTGGCTGTCGATTGAAACCTGCCCGTTATGCAGATTGACGAAGCTGTCGACAATCGAGAGCCCGAGGCCCGCCCCGCCGCGCTTCCCGCTCTTAGCGCTGGTTGCGAAGCGATCGAAGACATTGCTGATCGTCTCCTGCGAAATACCCGGGCCGCGATCGCTGACGGAGAAGACGAAATCCGTTCCATCACGATCGCATTGCAGCGAAATTGCGGCGCCCTCGGGCGAGAAGTTTGCCGCATTCGACAGCAGTTTGACCAGAATCTGCTTCAGACGCTGGGGGTCCGCAACGATCGATCCGAGCCGCGCCGGTGCGGTGATTTCTAGCGAAACGCCGCTCTCCTGCAGGCGATCGGCGATCTGTATGGAGACGTCGTCGAGGAGGTCGCCAAGTTCGATTTCCGAGTAATTGAGCCGCATGATGCCGGCATCGACCGTCGCCAGGTCGAGGATATCGTTCACCAGGGTCAGGAGCACCGACGATGAGGTCGAGATATGATCGATATATTCGGACTGGCGTTCGTTGAGTTCGCCCAGTCCGGGCGTACGCAGGAGATCGGTGAAGCCGATGATGTTGGTGAGCGGCGAGCGCAGTTCGTAGGAGACATGCTGGACGAAATCGTTCTTCAGCTCATCGGCCTTGCGCAGGGCGTCGTTCTTTTCTGTCAGCGCACGTTCGGCCCTTACGCTGTCTGTCATGTTGACGAAGGTCAACATGGTCTGGGCGTTCGGCAGCGGGATGACCGCAAAGTCGAGCACCAGACCGGAGAACAGCTCGAGCGTTCCCTGACTGGAGCGACGTTCGTCGTCGAAGCTGGTGATCAATTCGGCAAACGTCTTCCAGCCATCTGGACGGTCATAGGAGGGGGCGCAGGCTTCGCCGAGCGCACGAATATGAGTGCCGGGCTTTGCTTCGGCTTCGGTAATGCCCCACAACGCCCGGAAGGCCGGGTTCGAAAGCCGAATACGGCCGTCTGGCCCGAACACGGCAACGCCTTCGGAGAGATGGTCGATGGTCTCTCCCTGAACCTTGAGCAGCGTGTTGTAGCGTGTCTCGAGGTCGACCTGTTCCGTCAGATTTTCAAAGACCCAGGTCGCGCCGCCCTGTGGATGGGCGGTCGCGAAGACCCGCAGCGTCTGTCCGTTCGGCAGGTGCCAGAGATCCGATTGGGTGTCGAGCGCGCGGTAGACCGAAAGAGCGGTATCCTTCCAGGATTTCCAGTTCAGCTGGTCCGGCAGCTTCTTGGCGGCGCGCAGGCGTTCCAGCAGCTCGGCATTGTCCGGCCGGCTTTCGAGGAACGCGATATCGAGCTGCCAGAGCGAGACGAAGGCCTGGTTATAAAATTGAAGGCGGCGATCGCCGTCGAAGATCGCAACGGGTGTCGCCAGATGGTCGAGCGTCTCGGCGTGGCTTTTCAGGGTCCGCTCGAGCTCGGCTCGCACAGCCTCGATGCCGGTGACGTCGACGGCAATGCCCGCCGAACCGCTAGGAACCTTCACGTCGACAACGTCGAAGAAAGTGCGGTTGCCTTGGACGACGGTCGAGATCTTGTCGTGGAACGGCGATTCCGGTGTCGCCGTCGCCCGAATGCGTTCGCGGGCGATGGTCGTCAGCAGCTCGCGACCTTCATTGATGGCCTCGCCCGGCGATACGGCGTCCACTGCATCCCCATAGGCGTGGTTGACCCACGTCAACCGTCCGTCGGTGTCGCGCTGCCATGCAGGCAGGTCGATGGAATCGAGGAGGCCCTGGAAAGCCGAAATCGAGGCAAGCAGCCGGTCGCGTTCGATCTTCAGTTCGGCAAGTTCGGCGCGGAGATTGTTGAGTGCGACGAAACGGACGAACGCGCGGCCGCCGGACACGCGCCCCTGCGCCTCCAGAATTTCGTCCCGGTGCGTCTCGATCACCATGTCGAAACTGTGGGCCGATTCGCGCAGGCGATCGATCGCCCGCTCCAGTTCGGATGCCGAGCGCGGCCTGAGCCACAGCCCGAAAGCAAGGAATTCGTTGTCCTGGGGAGCGCCTGTTTCCGGCGGCAGCTGGCCGAGCAATTCCGGGCGCTCCTCGCCGTCCCATATCACGATACGCCGGTTCTTATCGGCGATCAGGGCTTCGTATTGCGAAATGCGCTGCTGTGCGTCGGAAAGCGCGGAGCGCATGCCGCGGCTTTCGGTTTCGAGGTTTCCGCGCTGGCGTACCACCCAAAGGGTCGACAGAAGTGCCGCCGAAATGACGCCGATCACGACGGAAAGACCGACGACCTGCGAGGATGTGAAAAGATGCGCGGAAGCTGCGGCTTCGGATTCCACCTGCGCGAAAACCGGCCGCGCCAGCGACGCAATGGCCGTACCGGCAGCAAAGGTCACGGCGATGCGAGCCAACACCCCCAGTTTCTGCGTCGAAGCCGTGGGCGCTCCGATGGATTTCCTGTCGCCTGAGAGCAACGGGCAGGGGGCAGCGCGAACACCATCCTCTGCCTGTTCAATCAGGCTGTGCATCGTTTCCGACATGCCCGGTATGTCTCCGTCCTTTAATGTGCCGCATCACGACAAGACATCCCATTTTCGAAGCAAACGGACGCGTCCGTGGCAACGAATCGAGTGTTAAAACAATACTTCGGAAGGGATTCGGCGGGAAGGCATATGTCAAAAAATAAGGGTGCGGCATTTGTCAATGCCGCACCCTCTAGATGTTGTGGATATCGGTTGCCTGATCAATATCTGTAGTGGTCAGCCTTGAACGGACCCTGCGGCGTGACTCCGATATAGGCGGCCTGCTCTTCGGAAAGCTGCGTCAGTTTCACGCCGAGCTTGTCGAGATGCAGGCGCGCAACCTTCTCGTCGAGGTGTTTCGGCAGGATGTAGACTTGGTTCTGGTATTGGCCGGGCTTGGTGAAAAGCTCGATCTGCGCCAGCGTCTGGTTCGTGAACGAAGCCGACATGACGAAGGACGGGTGACCGGTCGCATTGCCGAGGTTCAGCAGGCGGCCTTCGGAAAGAAGGATGATACGATTGCCCTTCGGGAATTCGATCAGGTCGACCTGCGGCTTGACGTTGGTCCACTTCAGGTTACGAAGCGCGGCGACTTCGATCTCGTTGTCGAAGTGACCGATGTTGCCGACGATCGCCATGTCCTTCATCGCGCGCATGTGGTCGATGCGGATGACGTCCTTGTTGCCGGTCGTGGTGATGAAGATATCCGCCGATGAGACAACGTCTTCCAGCAGAACGACTTCATAGCCGTCCATCGCAGCCTGCAGGGCGCAAATCGGATCGGCTTCCGTAACCTTGACGCGGGCGCCGGCGCCGGAAAGCGAAGCGGCAGAACCCTTGCCGACATCGCCGTAGCCGCAGACGACGGCAACCTTGCCGGCCATCATGACGTCTGTGCCGCGGCGGATGCCGTCAACCAGAGATTCCTTGCAGCCGTACTTGTTGTCGAACTTCGACTTGGTGACGGAATCGTTGACGTTGATCGCTGGGAAAGGCAGCAGGCCCTTCTGGCTGAGCTGGTACAGGCGGTTCACGCCGGTGGTGGTTTCTTCAGTCACGCCCTTGATGGCATCGCGCTGCTTGGTGAACCAGCCCGGCGAGGCGGCGAGGCGCTTCTTGATCTGCGCGAAAAGGATTTCTTCCTCTTCCGAATGTGGGTTGGAGAGGACGTCCTCTCCGGCTTCGGCGCGGGCGCCGAGCAGGATGTACATCGTCGCGTCGCCGCCGTCGTCGAGAATCATATTGGAGACGCCACCGTCGGCCCACTGGAAGATCTTGTCGGTATAGACCCAGTAATCCTCAAGCGACTCGCCCTTGATCGCGAAGACCGGAACGCCGGAAGCGGCGATTGCAGCGGCGGCATGGTCTTGCGTCGAGAAGATGTTGCACGAGGCCCAGCGGACTTCGGCACCGAGAGCGACCAGTGTCTCGATGAGGACGGCCGTCTGAATCGTCATGTGCAGCGAGCCGGTGATGCGCGCACCCTTGAGCGGCTTTGCTTCGCCGAATTCGGCGCGGCAGGACATCAGGCCCGGCATTTCAGTCTCGGCTATCGTGATTTCCTTGCGGCCGAAATCCGCAAGACCGATATCGGCGACGACATAATCTTTTTCAGTGCTCATTGGGTTCTCCAGGCTGAAAGGCGTCTCAGAAAGGCGAAGGCGCGAAAAATGTCGCACCGCGAAACGTCCGCGTGCAAACGCGGCTATGCCCGCCGTTTAGCAGGCTTCTATGACGAAGGCAATAATGATATAAAGAAGTCTTTATATGTTTATATGATCCGCTCGGGAATCACATCTCTTCGCCGAACTTGTTCTGGATCAGCTCATCGAGCGCTTCGAGCGCCTGCGTGGCTTGATTGCCGCTGGCGGAGATGAGGACGCTCGAGCCAGGGCTCGCGGCCAGCATCATCAACCCCATGATCGAGTTGCCGCCGACAGTCATGCCATCCTTAGACACGGTGATTGCCGCATCGAACGTCTCGACCGTCTGCACGAATTTTGCCGAAGCACGTGCATGCAGTCCGCGCTTGTTGATGATGAGAATTTCCCGGGAGAGCGAGGAGGTCATGAGAGGTGGCTCGTTATTTGCCGCTGAGAACGCGACTGGCGACGTTGATGTACTTTCGGCCGGCCTCGGACGCTTCGACGAGCGCCTTCTCCATGTTGTTTTCGCCGCGCACGCCTGCAAGCTTGATGAGCATCGGCAGGTTCATGCCGGCAATGACCTCGGTATGACCGCTGCTCATCACCGAGATCGCGAGATTGGAGGGCGTGCCACCGAACATATCGGTCAAGATAACCACGCCATGACCATCGTCCGCACTTGCCACCGCTTCGAGAATATCCTGCCGCCTCTGATCCATGTCGTCCTCAGGACCGATACAGACCGTTTCGATGAATTTCTGAGGACCGACAACGTGTTCGACCGCATGACGAAACTCTTCAGCCAGCTTGCCATGCGTGACAAGCACAAGTCCGATCATGATACTACTGCTCCTAGTGGCGTATGCAAACGGTGGATCGAATATCGCAATGCAGCAATCTCGTCCACCGTGGGGGCACATCTTGGCGATGAAAAGCCGAAGTGCAAGACAAAAATACGACTTTTTGGCCGCGATTTGCCGATTTCGCAGGCACTATCGTCCAATATCGGGCACCTTCGCCATTAATACAGCCAGCGGCAGCGGTGTGTTGGCCAGCAACCGAATGGCCGGCAGATCGACGTGGTCGGCAATCGTAACGCGTTCGCCGTCGGGCGGGAGGCGATCCGGGCCTGACGCGTCACCGGGAAGGATTGCGTAGTGCATCGGGGCTTCGGCGACGTGCGGTACCCGAACGATCCCGGTGCCGCGCAACTCGATCAGCCCCGCGATCGAAGGCGGGCACACCGCAACCACGGCACCGTTCCTTTGCGAAATGAGAACCTGATCGTCTGCGACCAGCATGGAGGCTATGCCCAGGCGATTGCCTTCGCTGATGCATGCAAATGCAAGCATCGACTTTCCCCATCCCGAGGGGCCCAGGAACAGCAGCCCGGTCTTGCCGATTACGATGGCGGTCGCATGAATATTTGGAGCGCCGGCCGTCATGCTAGGGAATCGGCGGGCAGGGCAAGAGTGAACCGAGCACCCGCGACCTTTTCGGTCTCCGGATCAACGATGTTTTCCGCCCGAAGCGAGCCGCCGTGCGCTTCCGCGATCTGGCGGCTGATCGACAGTCCGAGACCGGAATTCTGGCCAAAGCCCTCGGCTTCGGGGCGGTCGGTGTAGAAACGCTCGAAGATGCGATCGATGTTCTCTGCCTGAATGCCCGGACCGTTGTCTTCGACATAAACGATGCAGCGCGAGCGCGTCCGCACCAGCCTCACGGTGATTTTGCCGTCCTGATCGGAGACGAAGGAGCGGGCGTTCTCGATCAGATTGGTGATGATCTGGCCGATGCGCAGGTCGTGGCCCTTGACGACGAAACGCGTCTTGACGCCCGGCTTGCGCTCGATGGCGAACTCGATCTGCACTTCCTTCTTGCGGCTGCGGATCTGTCTCGAAATCTCGACGAGATCGCGCAGCAGCACTTCGAGATCCACCGAGCCCGCATCGACGCGGGCGAGTTCCGCGTCGAGACGTGAGGCGTCGGAGATGTCGCTGATCAGGCGGTCGAGGCGTCGAACGTCGTGCTGGATCACGTCCATGAGGCGTTTCTTGGAATCGTCCGACTTGGCAAGCGGCAGCGTTTCGACGGCACTCCGCAGCGAGGTCAGCGGGTTCTTCAGCTCGTGGCTGACATCCGCCGCAAAACTCTCGATTGCGTCGATCCGGTCGTAGAGGGCAGTCGTCATCTCGCGAAGCGCGATGGACAGGTTGCCGATCTCGTCCTGTCGGGCCGAAAAATCCGGAATCTCTTCTCGTTCCTTCGCCCCGCGGCGCACGCGGATCGCGGCGGCCGAAAGACGGCGCAGGGGATTGGCGATCGTCGAGGAAAGCACCAGCGAAAGGAGCACGTTGACCAATGTGGCAACACCGAAGACCCGCATGATGGCGAGACGCTCGGCATGGACGATATTGTCGATATCGCCTGCCTGCGTCGACAACAGCAAAACGCCGAGCACTGCCCGGAAACGCTGGATCGGAACCGCCACCGAAACGATCAGCTCGCCTTTTTCGGTCGTTCGCACGACGGCGCCGCGCACGCCGGTCAGCGCGTTCATGACTTCGGGATAGATCGAACCGTCGCCGCCCGGCGCTTCCTTGTAGAGCGGCAGGTTGCCCGGTTGCAGCACTTTGTTGAAGATCGTGGCGAACCATTCGCCCCAGGTTTGCTCCTCGTCCTCGACGGGCGGAAGATCGAACCGCAGGACCTGGCCCCGCGAATAAAGGTGACGCGAATCGAGCAGCAAGTTTGCGTCGGCGTCGAAGATGCGAGCGCGGGTCCTGGTCGGCGAGATCAGCCGACGAAGCACCGGCGCGACCTTCTCCGGATCGATCGGGAATTCGAGGTCCTCGTCGTTCGGAACGGGCGTGATGCTTTGGCCGGCCTGCAGTTCAAGCAGCTTTTCGGGATCGATCGTAATGGAGTTGGTATCGACGGACGCCGAGGCGGAGACCGCGCCGGCAATGATCTCGCCTTGCGTCAGCAGGCTCTCGACACGAGCGTCGATCAGCCCCTCGCGAAACTGGTTCAGGTAAAGAATACCGCCGACTAGGACGACCAGCGCAGCAAGATTGAAGAACAGGATACGGCGCGTGAGGCTGGAAAACACGGCATTGCCGAAAATGCGGCGGATGATCGTAAAGGGATGGGACCAACGCCGTCCCCTGACGCGGCGGCCGCTTAAGCCCTCCACGTCATCGAGATCCCTTTCCTGCACCAACTGTGCCAACGACATGCCCTTTCGGAGAGCGGACCGCTTGCGCGGCCGTCAGCTCTCGGCAATTCCACGTGCCGCGCCGCTCGGGCGTCAGGCTGCTTCGCGGAAGCGGTATCCCACTCCGTAGAGCGTTTCAATCATATCAAAGTCGTTATCGACCATCTTGAACTTCTTGCGAAGGCGCTTGATGTGGCTGTCGATTGTACGATCGTCGACATAGACCTGCTCATCATAGGCCGCATCCATCAGTGCGTCGCGGCTTTTGACGACACCCGGGCGCTGCGCCAGGGAGTGCAGGATCAGGAATTCCGTGACCGTCAGCGTGACGGGCTCGCCCTTCCAGGTGCAGGTGTGCCGCTCCTGGTCCATCACCAGTTGGCCGCGCTCCAGCGAGCGGGCAAGCTGGGCAGCGCCCGGCTTCGGCGCAGCGCCGCCAGCGGCGGCCGTCGCCTCGCGGCTCGAGGCGCGGCGCAGAACGGCGCGGACGCGCTCGACCAGAAGCCTTTGCGAGAAAGGCTTGGTGATGAAGTCGTCGGCTCCCATCTTCAAACCGAAAAGCTCATCGATTTCCTCGTCCTTGGAGGTCAGGAAAATCACCGGCATGTCGGATTTCTGGCGCAGGCGCCGCAGAAGTTCCATCCCGTCCATGCGTGGCATCTTGATATCGAAGATGGCCAGCTGCGGTGGGCGGGCGAGAAGACCGTCAAGCGCCGATGCACCGTCCGTGTATGTTTCGACCTTATATCCTTCCGCCTCAAGTGCAATCGACACTGAGGTGAGGATGTTGCGGTCGTCGTCAACGAGCGCGATTGTCGCCATGGTGTTCGTCTCCGTCATCTATGCGCGTCTCCAAGGAATATAAGACTTGTCCCCCAGGCGGCCTTTCTGAACCGGATGCGCTTATGGGGATAAAGGTGGAACAAATTGTGGCAAAGATAAAGGGGAGGATTGTTGCAAAGTTTTGATGACAACCTATAGCTGTGCGACAAAGTGATCCGGTCCCCAATGATTCAAACGATTTAAAATAATCGCAATCAATTTAAATCGATTAAATAATTGATATTATTACATTTTATCGATTTTCTCCTATTGCGTTTTAAAAATCATGCCCGTACGGTCGCGCTCAGTTCTTAATGGCACTGAGCCTCAAGGGAAAGGGAAACACCATGGAGTTGTTCGGAGTCCACAACCCGGCGGTAGAGCTGGCGACGACAGGTTTGGCCGGCGCAAAGAGCGTCCGCTATAACTTTACCGCCGCTTCTCTCTATGAAGAATCGATTCGCCGGGGTGAGGCCGAACTCACCGCCCATGGGGCGCTGCGGGCTCTGACGGGCCAGCACACCGGCCGGTCGCCGCGGGACAAGTTCGTCGTCCGCGATGCAAATACCGAAGGTCGGATCTGGTGGGACAACAACAAGCCGATGTCGCCGGAGCATTTTGCACTGCTGAAGCAGGATATGCTGGCGCACGCGGCCGGAAAGGAACTGTTCGTGCAGGACCTGATCGGCGGCGCGGACGCGGGCAATGCCTTGCCCACCCGCGTCGTGACGGAGCTCGCCTGGCATTCGCTGTTCATCCGCAATCTGTTGATCCGTCCGGACCGTTCGGCACTCGAATCCTTCGTTCCCAAGCTGACGATCATCGACCTGCCGAGCTTCAAGGCTGATCCGGCACGCTATGGCTGCCGCACGGAAACCGTGATCGCCTGCGACCTGACGAACGGCGAGGTCCTGATCGCCGGAACGTCCTACGCAGGCGAGATGAAGAAGTCGGTCTTCACCGTGCTTAACTACCTTCTGCCCGCCAAGGGCGTCATGCCGATGCACTGCTCGGCGAATGTCGGCCCGGATGGCGATGCGGCTGTCTTCTTCGGGCTTTCGGGCACCGGCAAGACAACGCTGTCGGCTGATCCGGCGCGCACCCTGATCGGCGACGACGAGCATGGCTGGGGCGAAGACGGCATCTTCAATTTCGAAGGGGGCTGCTACGCCAAGACGATCCGTCTGTCGGCGGAAGCAGAGCCTGAAATCTACGCCACCACCCAGCGCTTCGGAACGGTTCTCGAGAACGTCGTCCTGAACGACCTGCGCGAACCTGATTTCAATGATGGGTCGCTGACGGAAAATACCCGGTGCGCATATCCCCTGGAATTCATTCCTAATGCATCTGAAACCGGCTTGGCGGGCCACCCCAAGACGATCATCATGCTGACGGCCGACGCCTTCGGTGTCATGCCGCCGATCGCCAAGCTGACGCCGGATCAGGCGATGTACCACTTCCTGTCGGGCTACACCGCCAAGGTCGCAGGAACGGAAAAGGGCGTGAACGAGCCGGAAGCGACGTTTTCGACCTGCTTCGGCGCTCCGTTCATGCCGCGCCACCCCTCGGAATACGGCAACTTGCTGAAGGATCTCATCGGCCGCCACGGCGTGGAATGCTGGCTGGTCAACACCGGATGGACGGGTGGTGCTTATGGCACGGGCAAACGCATGCCGATCAAGGCAACGCGGGCCCTTCTTGCCGCGGCGCTCTCCGGAGAGCTGGGCAGGGCCGAGTTCCGCCCGGATCCGAATTTCGGCTTCGCCGTCCCCATCGCGGTCCAGGGCGTCGAACGCGGGATTCTCGATCCGCGGTCCACATGGCAGGATGCGGCCGCCTACGACGCGCAGGCCGCAAAGCTCGTCGCCATGTTCATCGAGAACTTCGCCAAGTTCGAAGATCACGTCGATGGCGGGGTGCGCGATGCGGCCCCGGGTTTTCGGATTGCCGCTGAGTAGCACAGCAAAGCATTGATGATTCACGTGAAACCCCGGCGTCGGTTCGCCGGGTTTTTGCGTGTTTTCAAGCCGCCGACAATGTGAGATAGAGATCGCATGGCCAGCGACCCGCTCTATATCGACGATCGCATCACCATCGCCGGATGGGAACTGACGGAACAGTTCGTTCTGGCGGGTGGTCCCGGCGGGCAGAACGTCAACAAGGTGTCCACCGCCGTTCAGCTGTTCTTCAACGTTGCGAACTCACCTGCGCTCAACGAACGGGTCAAGGCCAACGCCATAAAGCTTGCCGGAAGGCGTCTCTCCAAGGAAGGCGTGCTGATGATCGAGGCAAGCCGTTTCCGCAGCCAGGATCGCAATCGCGAGGATGCGCGCGAACGGCTGAAGGAAATGATTCTCGAGGCAGCAAAACCGCCGCCACCACCCCGCAGGAAGACAAAGCCGACGAAAGGCTCTGTCGAACGGCGGCTTAAAGCGAAGTCCGGCCGATCCGAGGTCAAGAAGATGCGTGGGCGTCCGCCGGGCGGAGAGTAAGATGCCGCAGTTGCCCAACGGCGTTCGCCATCGCCCCGAATATCTCAACCGCGCACGTCAGGAGGCCCTGGTCGCCGCGATCCGCGCAGTCGTAGCCGATGCGCCGCTCTTCGTGCCTGTCATGCCGGGAACCGGCAAACCGATGTCGGTGCGAATGACGAATTGTGGACCTCTGGGTTGGGTCACGGACAAGCAGCGCGGCTATCGCTATCAGGAGATCCACCCGATCACGGGCAAGCCGTGGCCGGGTATCCCGACAGAGTTGCTGGAGATCTGGGACGATGTGTCCGGTTATCGAAAGCCGCCGCAGGCTTGCCTCGTCAATTTCTATTCGGATGAGGCACGCATGGGGCTGCATCAGGACAAGGACGAACAGGATCTGGAAGCGCCGGTCGTTTCCATTTCGCTCGGCAACGCCTGCCTTTTCCGTGTCGGCGGAGTGAGTCGCGAAGGGCGGACGCTGTCCTTCAAACTGTCGAGCGGCGACGTCGTTGTTCTCGGAGGCGAGGGGAGGCTGTGTTTCCACGGCGTCGACCGTATTTATCCGGCAACCTCGACCCTGCTGAAAAACGGCGGCCGCATCAACCTGACGCTCCGCCGTGTCACACCTTAAAGCTTTCTGAGTGCGACTTGCTCGGTCAGATGATTCTGGCCCTTGCGAAGGATGAGATCGGCGCGCGGGCGCGTCGGGAGGATGTTTTCGCGCAGGTTCTTAAGGTTGATGTTCTCCCACAGCCCTTCGGCGATCGAAAGCGCTTCGTCTTCGCTGATCGACGCATAGCGGTGAAAGAACGAATTCGGATCACGAAAGGCGGTCTCGCGCAACCGCATGAACCGTGTGACGTACCAGTTGTGAATCCGGCTTTCTTCCGCGTCGATATAGATCGAGAAGTCGAAAAAATCGGACACCATCGGCACGATCTTGCCGCCGGCGGGCAGATCGCGCGATTGCAACACGTTGATACCCTCGAAGATCAGAATATCGGGCCGGTCGATGATCGTGTATTCGTTCGGCAACACGTCATAGACCAGATGCGAGTAGGACGGCGCCTTGACGTTCGGCTGCCCGGCCTTGATCGCGGCCAGAAAGCGCAGAATTGCGCCCGTATCGTAGCTTTCGGGAAAACCCTTGCGCTGCATCAGGTTTTCCCGTTGCAGAACGGTGTTGGGGTAGAGAAAGCCATCCGTCGTCACCAGGTCCACCTTCGGGCTGGAGGGCCAGCGCCGCAGCAGTTCCTTCAGAATGCGGGCAGTCGTCGACTTGCCGACGGCCACCGAGCCGGCGATTCCGATGACGAAGGGCGTCTTGGCGACATTGGAGAGGCTGAGGAACCGATTGCGCTGCTCGAAAAGCAACTGCGACGATTCCACATGCGCGGACAGAAGCCGCGACAACGACAGATAGATCCGTCGTACTTCGTCGAGGTCGATAGGATCGCCCATGGAGCGCAGCCGCTTGACTTCGTCCAGCGTCAGCGTCAGCGGTGTATCCGCGCGGAAATGAGCCCACTCTTCCGACGAAAAGAAATGATAGGGCGAATAGTCGTTCGCCTGGAAATGGTCGAGCGCCTCAGGTGCGCCTTGAATTTGCTTCGCAATGCTCATGGATCTTGCCGACCGGCCTTTTCCTTGATGCCGGATTGCCCGGTCCGGCGTTCGAGTTCATCCATGACACTCTGCAACGGAATGCCCGCGATCTTCAATACGACCAACAGATGATAGAGGACGTCGGCCGCCTCGTAGGTGAGATTGTCGCGGTCGTCGACGACGGCGGCCATCACGGCCTCGATCGCTTCCTCGCCGAGCTTCTTTGCCGCTTTCGCTTGCCCGGCCGCGACAAGCTTCGCCGTCCAGGACTCCGTCGCAGGTGCCTTTGAGCGCTCTTCGACGATCTTTTCGAGATCGAAAAGGGTAAATTGTGTCATTGCCTAGCCTTCAGCTCAGTCGAGACGCATCGCGATGCCGTGCGAAGCCATATAGCGCTTGGCCTCGCCGACGGAATAGGTACCGAAGTGGAAGATCGAGGCGGCGAGAACGGCGGTTGCGTGCCCCTGTTTGACGCCGGCCACCAGATCGTCGAGATCCCCGACGCCGCCGGAAGCGATCACCGGCACGCGAACCGCATCGGCAATCGCCCGCGTCAGCTCGAGATCGTAGCCGACTTTGGTTCCGTCGCGGTCCATCGAGGTGACCAGCAGCTCGCCGGCCCCGCGCTCGACCATTTTCGCGGCGAAATCCACGGCGTCGATGCCGGTCGCATTGCGGCCGCCGTGGGTGTAGATCTCCCAGGCGCTGATGTTGTCGCCGCCGACCGTCCGCGTCAGCCGGCGCTTGGCGTCGATCGAAACGACGATGCACTGGTCGCCGAACTTATCCGCCGCTTCCGCCACGAAATCCGGATTGTTGACCGCGGCCGAATTGATCGAAACCTTGTCGGCGCCGCAAAGCAGCAGCTTGCGGATGTCGCCAAGCGTGCGCACGCCGCCGCCGACCGTCACAGGCATGAAGCACTGCTCCGCGGTGCGCGCCACGACATCGAAGATCGTTTCGCGATTGTCCGAGGATGCGGTGATGTCGAGGAAGCAGAGTTCGTCGGCGCCCGCCGCATCGTAGGCCTTTGCTGCTTCCACGGGATCGCCGGCATCGACCAGGTTGACGAAGTTGACGCCCTTGACGACGCGGCCGTCCTTGACGTCGAGGCAGGGAATGACACGCGCCTTGAGGGTCATTGCACAATCTCCTTTGCCCGCGCCGCCTTGATCAGCGCCAGGGCTTCGCGGGGATCTATGCGGCCGTCATAGAGCGCGCGACCGGAGATCGCACCCTCGAGCTTGCTTGCATCGGGCTCCAGCATCCGCCTGACGTCGTCGATTGAGGCGAGGCCGCCGGATGCGATGACCGGCATGGAAACGGCGTCGGCAAGTTCCAGCGTCGAATCCCAGTTGATGCCGGTCAGAATGCCGTCGCGGTCGATGTCGGTGTAGATGATCGCGGCGACACCGGCGCCCTCGAATTTTCTGGCCAGTTCGACAATCCCGAGCTCCGAAGCCTCGGCCCATCCCTCGACGGCAACCTTGCCGCCCTTGGCATCGATGCCGACTGCGACGCGGCCCGGAAATGTTCTGCAGGCTTCGATCACCAGCGCCGGATTGCGGACGGCGACGGTACCGAGGATGACGCGCGCCAATCCGCGCGACAGCCAGCTCTCGATGTGATCGAGCGTGCGGATGCCTCCGCCCAGCTGAACCGGGTTCTTCGTCGCCTTCAGGATCGCGTCGACGGCAGCGCCGTTGACGCTCTCGCCCGCAAAGGCGCCGTTCAGGTCAACGACATGCAGCCATTCGAAGCCCTGGTCCTCGAAAGCCTTGGCCTGCGCAGCGGGGTCCGGATTGTAAACGGTGGCCTGCTCCATGTCGCCAAGCTTGAGGCGAACGCACTGGCCGTCCTTGAGGTCGATGGCAGGAAATAGGATCATTCTGTTCAGTCCTTGCAATCGCGCGAGCTCAGGGCTTCCAGCGCAGGAAATTGGCAATCAGGGCGAGGCCGAGCTTCTGGCTCTTTTCCGGATGGAACTGGGCTCCCGCCATGTTGTCGCGGCCGACAAAGGCGGTGATCGGTCCACCGTAGCCGGCGGTCGCAATCACATCGTCGTCATTCGCCGCGGCAAGATGGTAGGAATGCACGAAATAGGCATGCAGTCCGTCAGGCCCGGTGGGAATCCCGTCAAAAAGCGGGTGGGGAGTATGAAGGTCGAGCGTATTCCAGCCGATCTGCGGAATTTTCAAACTGGGGTCGTCAGGCGTCATCCTGACGACATCGCCGGGGATCCAGCCGAAACCGTCTGTCACGGTCTTCTCGAGGCCGCGGGACGACATCAGCTGCATGCCGACGCAGATGCCGAGGAACGGCCGAGCCTTCGTCTCGACCGCCTCGACGAGCGCCTCGCCCATGCCGGCAACGGCCCCGAGTCCACGGCGGCAATCCGCATAGGCGCCGACGCCGGGAAGCACGACGCGGTCGGCGGCGGCCACGTGCTCCGCCTTGTCGGTGAGATCAATGACCGCATCGATGCCGGCTTCACGGGCCGCGCGCTCGAAGGCCTTCGTTGCCGACCGCAGATTGCCTGAACCGTAGTCGATTATTGCGACGCGCATCAGCGTCCTCCATCCAAACCAAAGAGACCGAGCGAGGTGGCGTTGCCGCGGCTCGCATCGGCATGGGAGGCGCTGTCCCATTGCGGCGAGGGAACGCGGCTTTCGGCAGGCATATCGGTCTGAACGCCCGAAAAATAGATCTCTTCCGCGACCCGCAGGGAATCGGCCGAGACCAGCGCGTCCTCCTTCCAGCCTTTTGAAGCCAGGCTGCGGATGCGGAAATTCTGTCCTTCGAGGGAAACGAGCAGGCTCGTGCCGAAGGCGACGGCAGCGCCGATCGGCCAGAGCCCGGGACGGTCCATCAGGGCGCCGCCGAGGCTTTGCAGCAGGAAGGCGGCGATTGCATGCAGCCAGAGCCGATGGGCGGCAAGCCAGATCCACGGAAACAGGAAGCCGAGCACGGTGAAGCCGTCGCGGATGATCTGCGTCTTCTCGTGGGCGACATCTGCTCCGTCGGGAGCAGTGAGAACCAGATAGCTGGAAGTCATATCGTCAAGCTCCCTGAAGGGGCTCAGACGAGCGTGCCCTTGGTCGAGGGAACACGGCCCGCCTGTCTCGGATCGATCTCTGTCGCCATGCGTAACGCGCGAGCAACGGCCTTGAAGCATGTCTCTGCTATATGGTGGTTGTTGGCACCATAGTGGTTGAGGACATGCAAGGTAATGCCGGCGTTCTGCGCAAGCGCCTGGAAGAATTCCCGAACGAGTTCGGTGTCGAACGTGCCGATCTTCGGCGCGCTGAAAGCGACGTTCCACACCAGGAAGGGGCGACCGGACAGATCGACAGCAGCCTTTGTCATCGTCTCGTCCATGGCCAGATCGATCGATGCGTAGCGCGTGATGCCACGGCGGTCGCCGAGTGCCATGGCGATGGCCTGGCCGATGGCGATGCCCGTGTCTTCAACAGTGTGGTGATCGTCGATGTGCAGGTCGCCCTTGGTCTCGATCTCCATGTCGATCAGCGAATGGCGCGAGAGCTGGTCAAGCATATGGTCGAAGAAGCCGACGCCGGTGGAAATCTTCGCTTTTCCGACACCGTCGAGATTGACGGAAACGGATACCGAAGTTTCGTTCGTCTTGCGGGACACTGCGCCCGTGCGGCTTGTTGCTGTTTCGACCATATGGCTGCTCCATCGGGAAATACGGGCGTTCCTTATCAGGCGGGCCTGGAAATATCCAGAAGCGCGGCCGCAGAAATCGAAGCCATTTGCAATCCGCTTCCGCCAACTTACATAGGTCTCAACACGGCCGGCGATCGGCCCGGTGCAACGGCCCGCCAGGTGGGCGAAGGTGTATTGATGACAACGATTATTACAGTTCGAAAGGGCGGCAAGGTCATTATGGCGGGCGACGGCCAGGTGAGCCTCGGCCAGACGGTGATGAAGGGCAATGCCCGCAAGGTTCGCCGCATCGGCAAGGGCGAAGTCATTGCCGGTTTCGCGGGTGCGACCGCCGACGCGTTCACCCTTCTGGAGCGGCTTGAAAAGAAGCTCGAGCAATAT
This sequence comes from Rhizobium sp. Root1203, assembly GCF_001424945.1. Classification (GTDB taxonomy): domain Bacteria; phylum Pseudomonadota; class Alphaproteobacteria; order Rhizobiales; family Rhizobiaceae; genus Rhizobium. The sequence goes on along the minus strand of NZ_LMCW01000023.1, from coordinate 19,535 downwards.
CCCGGACAGTTGATGAGGGCAGCCGTCGAGCTCGCCAAGGACTGGCGCACCGACAAGTACCTGCGCAATCTTGAGGCCATGATGCTGGTTGCGGACAAATCCATAACCCTGGCGATCACCGGCAACGGCGATGTTCTGGAACCCGAGCATGGCGCCATCGCAATTGGCTCCGGCGGCAATTATGCGTTTGCAGCCGCCCGCGCCCTGATGGACACCGACAAGTCCGCGGAGGAAGTCGCCCGTCGCGCACTCGATATCGCCGCTGACATTTGTGTCTATACCAACCACAATATCGTGGTCGAAACGCTGGATGCGGACGCCTGATCCTCTCCGACAGATTTCATCCTTGATGGGACATAAAAGATGACGACATTTTCCCCCCGCGAGATCGTCTCCGAGCTCGACCGCTACATCATCGGCCAGCATGAGGCCAAGCGCGCCGTGGCGATCGCCTTGCGCAACCGCTGGCGCCGTCAGCAGCTCGAGCCCGATCTGCGCGACGAGGTCATGCCCAAGAATATCCTGATGATCGGCCCGACCGGCGTCGGCAAGACGGAAATCTCCCGTCGACTTGCCAAGCTGGCCGGCGCGCCATTCATCAAGGTGGAAGCGACGAAATTCACCGAAGTCGGCTACGTCGGCCGCGATGTCGAGCAGATCATCCGCGATCTTGTCGAAGTCGGCATCGGCCTGGCGCGCGAAAAGAAGCGGTCCGAAGTGCAGGCGAAAGCCCATATGAGTGCCGAGGAACGCGTCCTCGATGCGCTTGTGGGATCCACTGCGTCGCCGGCCACCCGTGACAGTTTCCGCAAGAAGCTGCGCACCGGCGAAATGGACGACAAGGAGATCGATATCGAAGTGGCCGACACCAACACGGGCATGGGCGGCTTCGACATTCCAGGCATGCAAGGTGGCAATGTCGGCGTCCTCAATTTGTCGGAAATGTTCGGAAAGGCGATGGGCGGCCGTACCAAGAAGGTCCGCACGACGGTCAAGGCGTCCTATGCCGAGCTGATTCGGGACGAGTCCGACAAGCTGATCGACAACGAGGTCATCCAGCGCGAAGCGGTCCGCGCGGTCGAGAACGACGGCATCGTCTTCCTCGACGAGATCGACAAGATCGCCGCCCGCGATGGCGGCATGGGTGCGGGTGTCTCTCGCGAAGGCGTGCAGCGCGATCTCCTGCCGCTCGTCGAAGGCACGACGGTGTCCACCAAATACGGACCAGTGAAGACCGATCACGTTCTCTTCATCGCTTCGGGCGCCTTCCATGTCTCCAAGCCTTCGGACCTCCTGCCCGAACTGCAGGGCCGCCTGCCGATCCGCGTCGAACTGCGGCCGCTGACCAAGGAAGACTTCCGCCGCATCCTGACGGAAACCGAGGCAAGCCTCATTCGCCAGTATCGGGCGCTGATGGAAACGGAGGGCCTGAACCTCGACTTCACGGACGACGCCATCGACGCACTTGCCGATGTCGCCGTTCATTTGAACTCGTCGGTCGAAAACATCGGTGCCCGCCGCCTGCAGACGGTGATGGAGCGCGTGCTGGACGAAATCTCCTTCAACGCCCCGGATCGCGGCGGCACTGCAGTGACGATCGACGCGGCCTACGTTCGGCAGCATGTCGGCGATCTCGCCCAGAACACGGATCTGTCGCGCTTCATACTGTAATGTCGGCGGCGGCGGCCGCTGTCGCTGCCGGGACAATGCCGGACTTTTGACTGTCGGGGCACTCGACAACGGGCCTTTTACTTTTTAGTGAAAGGCCCGCTTTGTTATTTCGCGCCAGCATTATTCGGCCAAGATTGTGGTCCAGTCAGCGCGCTTCGTGACCAATGCCAGGAATGATGGGAACGCTGATCGTGCGACGCCTTCTGACAAGCCTTCTGATTGCTGCTGCCGTGCTGACCGCGGCGCCTGCGTTTGCCGTCGAAGTCGTGCCGCCGGGCAACCGTCATGTCGAGCAGCCTGATATCCCGGGCGCGTCCGTTCGCCGGACAAAGGGCACCAAGACATCCTTCGATCGCAAGTACGACAAGGTCCACGAGCTTCTTGCCACCGACCATGAGCTGATGGGGAAGATCAAGAAGGTGTCCGCCGCTTACGGCATTGATCCGATCCACGTTGTCGGCGCCATCGTCGGGGAGCACACCTACAATGTCGACGCCTACGACCGACTGCAGTCATACTATGTCAAAGCCGCGTCCTATGCGGGCGAGAGCTTCCGCTTTGCTTATGGCGGCGAGGACGTCGATGATTTCATCAAGCGGCCACAGTTTGCCGAATGCAGCGGCAAGGGCGATTCCTACGCCCTATGGAGCTGCCGCGAGGATGTCTGGGAAAGCGATTTCCGCGGCAAGACCGTCGATGGCAAGAGCTTCCCGGACAATCGCTTCAGCGCCGTGTTCTTCCAGCCCTTCTACGCGGGCCAGACCTTCGGGCTCGGCCAGATCAATCCGCTGACGGCGCTTATGCTCTCCGATCTCGTCACCAAGGTCTCCGGCTACGACAAGCTGAACGAAAAGGATGCTGGCGGCGTCTACCGGGCGATCATGCAGCCTGACATCTCGCTTGCCTTCGTTGCGGCCTCGATCCGCAAGTCGATCGACGACTACAGGCAGATCGCCGGAATGGATATCTCGAAGAATCCCGGCCTGACGGCGACGCTCTACAATGTCGGAAATTCGCGTCAGCGCGCCTCTGCGCTTGCCGCCAAGAACCGCGCATCGGGTCAGGCAGTCTTGCCGGAAGAGAATTACTATGGCTGGCTGGTCAACGACAAGCTGGACGAGCTCGAGCGCCTGCTCTAGTTCTAGCCTTGCCGGGAGGGCGACAATCTTCCGCGAAAGGCCAAATTCTGATGGACATGCGTCCAGACCCCTTTGTTCCGCCCGCACCGATGCCCCGCACGGTGCCGCCAGGCCGACTGGAAATTATCCGCACCATTCTGCGCAATCCGCTGGAGCTGTGGGGCGAGCCATCGTACACGCTGCCCTGGATCAAGACGCGGTTCTTCCGGGAAAGGACGCTTATCGTCAACGATCCCGGACTGATCAAGCACGTTCTCGTCGACAATGCCGCAAACTACCGGATGTCGGACATTCGCCAGCTCGTCCTGCGTCCGATCCTGCGCGACGGGTTGCTGACCGCCGAAGGGGAGGTGTGGAAGCGGTCGCGCAAGGCGGTTGCTCCGGTCTTCACGCCGCGTCACGCAAACGGTTTCGCCGGCCAGATGCTCCGCCAATCAGAGGACTACGCGCAGAAGTACGAAACCGCAGGCGGTGAAGGCCAGATCTTTGAAATAGCCAGCGACATGACCGAGCTGACCTTCGTGATCCTCGCCGACACGTTGTTCTCCGGCGAAATCATCACGACGTCGAACAGTTTTGCCGACGATGTGAACGCGCTGCTGCACCGCATGGGCCGCGTCGATCCGATGGACCTGCTGCGCGCACCGTCCTGGGTGCCGCGCATAACCCGCATCGGCGGCCAGAAGGTCCTCGACAAATTCCGTTCCATCGTGCGCCAGACAATGGATGCGCGTCTGGCGCGGATGAACGTCGACCGGGCGTCGACGCCCGACGATTTTCTGACCCTGTTGTTGGAACAGGCCACGGGCGGCGGCCTCTCCAACGAGGAAATCGAAGACAATATCCTGACCTTCATCGGCGCCGGCCACGAGACGACGGCACGCGCGCTTGCCTGGACGCTCTATTGCGTGGCCAACACGCCTCATTTCCGTGATGCGATGGAAGATGAGATCGGCCGGGTAATGGCGACGGGTGCAGAGCCGGTTCGATGGCTCGATCTGATGCCATACACCCGCGCCGCCTTCGAGGAGGCGCTGCGGCTCTATCCGCCCGCTCCCTCGATCAACCGCGCCGCGATCGCCCCCGATAAATGGACCGATGCCAAGGGTGAGATTGTCGACATCGAAGCCGGCGTCACCGTCCTCATCATGCCGTGGACTTTGCATCGCCACGAACTCTACTGGGACAAGCCCCGCGCCTTCATGCCGGAACGCTTCCTGCCGGAAAATCGCGGCAAAATCGGCCGCTTCCAGTTCCTGCCTTTCGGCGCCGGCCCACGCGTTTGCATCGGGGCGACCTTCGCGCTCCAGGAAGCGGTCATCGCGCTCGCGGTGCTGATGAAAGGTTTCCGTTTCGATATGACGGACCAAACTAAGCCTTGGCCGGTCCAAAAGCTGACGACGCAGCCGCAGAACGGCTTGCCGATGCGTGTCACGCGTCGCACATCGCTTTGAATGGCATAAATCTTTCGAACTATTGCACAATTGACTATCAATGAAAGCCGGGCAAAGTGGCAGCATGCGAAAGCCGCCATTGTCCGAGGAGATAATCCATGAGCCGCATCGTTAAAAACGGTCTTGCGATCGAAGCAGTCCTTCACGCGTTCCTGGTCAACGAAGCGCTCCCCGGGCTGCAGGTCGATGCGGAAACGTTTTTCGCCGATTTTTCGTCGATCGTTCATGACCTTGCTCCGAAGAATCGAGAGTTGTTGGCAAAGCGCGATGCGCTGCAGCTCCGCATCGACGACTGGTATCGCCAGCACGGCGCGCCTACCGACGTGGAAGCCTATCAGGCCTTCCTGCGGGAAATCGGCTATCTCCTGCCGGAAGGCTCGGACTTTCAGGTTTCGACGACGAATGTCGACCCGGAAATCGCCTCGATCGCCGGCCCGCAGCTGGTTGTCCCCGTCATGAATGCCCGCTACGCGCTCAATGCCGCCAATGCACGCTGGGGTTCGCTCTACGACGCTCTCTATGGAACGGACGCGATCCCGGACACCGACGGTGCGGAGAAAGGCAAGGGCTACAATCCGAAGCGCGGCGAGAAGGTTATCGCCTGGGTTCGCGATTTTCTCGATGCGGCCGTTCCGCTGGCTGAGTGGAGTTGGAAGGATGTTGCCGGTTTTGCGGTCGAGGACGGCGTTCTAACCATCCCATCGACCGACGGCGAACATCTTTCCCTGAGGGATCAGGCGCATTTTGCCGGCTATCGAGGCGAAGCGTCCGCGCCGACGAATGTGCTCCTGAAGAACAACGGCATCCATATCGACATCGTGATCGATGCCTCGACCGCCATCGGCAAGAGCGATCCGGCGCACATTTCCGATGTCTGGCTCGAATCGGCGATCACGACCATCATGGACTGCGAGGATTCCATCGCCGCCGTCGACGCAGAGGACAAGACGATCGTCTATCGCAACTGGCTGGGCCTGATGAAGGGCGATCTCCAGGAAGAAGTTGCCAAGGGCGGTTCGGCGTTTATTCGCAAGCTTGATCCGGATATCGAATACATAGGCCCTGACGGTGTTGCTTTCGAGGTGCATCGCCGCTCGCTGATGCTGATCCGCAACGTCGGCCACCTGATGACCAACCCCGCCATTCTTGATCGCGACGGAAACGAAGTGCCCGAGGGGATCATGGATGCCATGATCACCGGCCTGATTGCGCTCTATGATGTCGGCCCGGGCGGAAGGCGGAAGAACTCTCGCGCGGGCTCGGTCTATGTCGTCAAGCCGAAGATGCACGGCCCGGAAGAGGTCGCCTTCGCCGTCGAGATCTTCTCTCGCGTCGAGGACGCGCTCGGCATGGCACGCAATACCATCAAGATGGGCATCATGGACGAGGAGCGCCGAACGACCGTCAACCTCAAGGAATGCATACGGGCTGCCCGCGAGCGGGTCGTCTTCATCAATACGGGCTTCCTCGATCGCACCGGCGATGAAATCCATACCTCGATGGAAGCGGGGCCGATGATCCGCAAGGGCGACATGAAGCAGGCGCCCTGGATCGCCGCCTACGAGAACTGGAACGTCGATATCGGACTCGAATGCGGCCTTTCCGGTCACGCGCAGATCGGCAAGGGCATGTGGGCCATGCCGGATCTGATGGCCGCGATGCTGGAACAGAAGATCGCGCATCCCAAAGCCGGGGCGAACACAGCATGGGTGCCGTCGCCGACGGCCGCGACGCTGCACGCCACGCACTATCACCGCGTCAACGTCGCGCGCGTCCAGCAAGGGTTGAAGGATCGCGCCCGCGCCAAGCTCGGCGACATCCTGTCGGTGCCGGTTGCGGTGCGGCCGAACTGGACGCCGGAAGAGATCCAGCGCGAACTCGACAACAACGCGCAGGGTATCCTCGGCTATGTCGTTCGCTGGGTCGACCAGGGCGTCGGCTGCTCCAAGGTGCCTGACATCAACAATGTCGGGCTCATGGAGGACCGGGCAACGCTGCGTATCTCGGCGCAGCACATGGCAAACTGGCTCCATCACAAGGTGGTGACCGAAGTCGAGATCGTCGAGACGATGAAGCGGATGGCAGCGGTGGTGGATCGGCAGAATGCCACGGATCCCGCCTATGTGTCGATGGCTGCCGATTTCGACGGCTCGATTGCCTTCCAGGCCGCCCTCGATCTGGTCCTGAAGGGCAGGCAGCAGCCGAACGGCTACACCGAGCCGGTCCTGCATCGCAGGCGCCTGGAGCTCAAGGCGAAGCAGGACGCCCGGTCGTAAGCTGCTCGCATGTAAAAGGCCGCCGAGACGCAGGTTCCGGCGGCCTTTCTTATACCGAACGTCAGGTCCAGTTTACTGGATGACGATGACCTTCGAGCTAGCCTTGCCCGGACGGACGCGGCTGTAGAGGTCGATAACGTCCTGGTTGATCAGACGGATGCAGCCAGACGAAGCAGCGGTGCCGATCGATGCCCATTCCGGCGTGCCGTGCAGACGAAAGAGCGTGTCCTGGCCCTTTTCGTTGAACAGGTACATGGCGCGCGCGCCGAGAGGGTTGGATAGACCGGGGCCCATGCCGTCCTCGACGTACTTGGCGATTTCGGGACGGCGGACAGCCATTTCCTTCGGCGGATGCCAGTTCGGCCATTCCTGCTTCCAGGCGACGTAGGCGGTGCCCGCCCATGCAAAGCCCTGCTTTCCAACCCCGATGCCGTAACGCATGGCCTTGCCGCCGGGCATGATGTAATAGAGGAAGCGCTCGCGGGTGTTGACGATGATCGTGCCCGGGCGTTCCGTGGTTTCATAGGAGACAATCTGGCGACGGAACTGCGGCTTGACCTTCTGGATAGGGATCGCAGGCAGCGAGTATCCCGCATCCGTGGTGACGCCGTAGGCGTCGTCGAAGATCTGTGCGGTCTGGACAGTCGGCCCCGGTGCGGCACTCGTGTCTGCGACAGAGGCGCTTTCGGTAGTCGTGGAGCAACCGGCCAGAGCGAGCGTCGCCATCAGGCCGAATACAGGAATTGCATTGCGGATGCGCATGGATGTCTCTTAGGAATGGGGCAAGGGAGGATCGTTCTTTTGAACCATCTTTGAATATGGTTTATTTTCGATTAACTTTGCCATTGCAAGCTGTTGCAGTGCGGCAAAACGAATACGCAACGGCAAAGTAGAACCGCATGGTTTTTTTGCAACAACACGCACGCTACATCCACGGTTATCCATGACGATTTTGAGTCTTTATAATAACAATCCGTTAATAGATGGCCGGCAATCGGACAGAGCCATGCTCGTTCGCCGCGGGACTCAGATTCTACTTCATGAAATGCGTCACGCTGTGCTCCCGGAGTTGTCTCTGGCGAGCGGACGGCGGGCGGATCTCATCACGATGTCCGAGAAGGGAGAGATCTGGATCATCGAGATCAAGACCTCGGTCGAAGACTTCAAGGTGGATCGCAAATGGCCCGAATATCGGCTGCACTGCGATCGGTTTTTCTTCGCGACGCACAAAGACGTGCCGCTCGATATCTTCCCCGAGGAGTGCGGCCTGTTTCTGTCGGACGGCTACGGCGCGCATATGATCCGCGAAGCGCCGGAACACCGCCTGGCGCCCGCCACCCGCAAATCGGTAACGCTCAATTTCTCGCGCGCAGCCGCGCAGCGCCTGCTGCTGGCAGAGTGGGCAAGCGGCAAGCCGTTCGACGTCGACGAAATCTGATCCTACTTGGGCGCGCGCTTGGCGAGAATGCGCTGCAGCGTCCGCCGATGCATGTTGAGACGCCGCGCCGTCTCCGACACATTGCGCTCGCAGATTTCATAGACGCGCTGGATGTGTTCCCACCGCACGCGGTCGGCCGACATCGGATTCTCGGGGAGTTCCGCCTTCTCGCCGGCGCGCTGCGTCAGCGCAGCATATACATCGTCGGCATCGGCGGGCTTGGCCAGATAGTCGACTGCCCCGAGCTTGACAGCCGTTACAGCCGTCGCGATGTTTCCATAGCCGGTTAAAACGATAATGCGGGTATCGTCGCGACGCTGCCGGATTGCTTCGATGACATCAAGGCCATTGCCGTCCCCAAGGCGCAGGTCGACGACGGCGTATTTCGGCGGGTTGCTCTTGGACTTGGCGACGCCTTCGGCAACCGATTCGGCTGTTTCGACGTGAAAGCCGCGCGTTTCCATCGCGCGCGCCAGGCGTCTGAGGAACGGACCGTCGTCATCGACGATCAACAGGCTCGCATCCGGACCGATATGGTCCTCGGTGGCTGAAGAAGTGTCGTGGTTCTGCTCGTTCATCTCAGTCGATCCTGATGCTGTCCGCATGACATAAGTCAAATGCACTGATCTTTTATTAGGCCGATACAGTCATTTTGTCGAATGCGCATCGATCAGCATGCGCGGCCATTCGACACGGACTCGCGCACCGGCGCTCTCCGGCGCACGGTTCTCGAAGATCAGAGACGCCCCGGAACGCTCGAGCAGCGTCTTGGCGATAAACAGGCCCAGCCCGAGTCCGCCCGCACGATCCTCCCGCTGCCGCTTCGTCACATAGGGTTCGCCGATCCGGGTCAGAATGTCGGACGAATATCCCTCGCCGTCGTCCTCGACGATAATGCAAACCGTGCGCTGGTCGTGCTCGACCGTTACCGTCACCTTCTCCCGGGCATAATCGACGGCGTTCTCGATGAGGTTGCCGAGGCCATACATGATGCCGGCATTGCGATCCGTCACCGGTTCGCCTTTGCGCGGACCTGTCTCGATCAGTTCGAGCTTGATCCCGAATTCGCGATGCGGCGCGACGATCTCCTCCATCATCGAGGACAAGGGCAGGCGCCGCAGATGTGCTTCTCCTTCCGCCGAAAGCGTCGCCAGCCGCCGCAGGATATCGCGGCAGCGCTCGCTCTGGCTCCGCAGCAACTGAACGTCCTCGCGAAAACGGTCGTCGTCCTTCAGCTCGCGCTCCATCTCCTTGGCAACGATGCTGATGGTGGCGAGCGGCGTTCCGAGTTCGTGCGCGGCGGCGGCCGCAAGCCCGTCCAGTTGCGACAGGTGCTTCTCCCGCTGCAGCACCAGTTCGGTGGCGGCCAGCGCGTCGGCCAGCTGGCTTGCCTCCATCGAGACCCGGTAGGCGTAGAAGGCGGCAAAGGTCATCGTCGACGCGATCGAACACCAGACGCCGAACTGCATGACGGTGTGGACATTGACCTCCACGCCACCGAACCAGGGAAGCGGGAATGGCGAGAAAGCGAGAATGGTGATGCAGATCATCGCCACCAGAATCAACGCTGTGCTGTAGCGGATCGGCTGCGACGCAAAGGAAATGATGACGGGAACGCACACGAGCGCAGCGAACGGATTGGCAAGGCCGCCGGTGATGAAGAGCAGGGCACAGAGCTGCAGCAGGTCGAAACCGAGCAACGCAAAGGCGGTGCCGGGGTCGATCCGATGCGTCGGCGGGTAGCGGATCATCAGGTAGAAGTTGACAGCGGCAAGCGCCGCGATCAGCAAGATGCTGGCGATCAGCGGCAGCGGAAACCGGAGCCAGAAGGCGACGATGAAGACCGTAACCGCCTGGCCGCCGACCGCGAGCCACCTCAGTCGCACGAGCGTCTGAAGCCTCAGGCGACGGCTATTGTGTCTGTCCTCCTCCGGCATGCTCTCGATGTGATCGACCATGGCTGTCCCTTGTAGCGGTTTGCGGCTCATGTACCACGCGGCTTCGCCCGTGTCGTCGGCAGGGCGTCGTCCGGGCGTTCCGGCCACGGGTGTCGCGGATAGCGCCCGCGCATGTCGGCGCGCACATCCTTCCAGGAGCCGGCCCAGAAGCCCGGCAGATCGCGTGTCGTCTGGATCGGCCGGTGTGCAGGAGAAGTAAGCTCGAGAAGCAGCGGCAGGCGACCGCCGCCGATCGTTGGATGCTGCTTCAATCCGAACAGCTCCTGCACCCGGATTGTCAGCGTCGGTTCCTCCGCGTCGTACTGGATGGGGTGGCGCTGCCCGGTCGGTGCTTCGAAATGGGTGGGCGCGAGCCGCGCCAGGTCGCGTTGCAGCTCATGCGGCACGAGCGCCATAAGACCGTTCGAAAGGCCGCTCGCCGAAACTTCGGAAAGGCCGCGTGCATCGCCCTGGTAGGGTATGAACCAGTCGTTCATACGGGCAAGCAGCGCATCGTCGCTCATATCGGGCCAGGGCTCGCCGATGCCACGATGAAGAAAGCCTATGCGGTCGCGAAGCTGCCTTGCTTCCTTGGAGAAAGGCAGCTGATCGAGGCCGAGTTCGCGCACGCCGTCGGCCAGCGCCTTCGTCGCATCTACACCGGAAGGGCGGGGAAGGGGCGTCTCGTCGAAGACGATGGCCCCGAGCCGGGTCGCCCGCCGCGCCCTGACCTGCCGGCTCTGTCGGTCGAAGAACGTCTGGTCGTCCGTTCTGATCTCGCCCGGCAGCTCGGCATCGATGTCGGCCCGCGAGACGTCGGCTGCGGCAAGGATGCGTGCCTGCGCCGCCCGCCCTGTGAGGTCGGCGATCACCAGCATCTGGCTGCCGGAAAGTCTTTCGGTCTCCGGCAGTTCGGCGCCGCGTCCGTTCGCCATCACGAAGCGCCCTCTGCCGCCGCGCTGCAGGGCGATCCGATCGGGAAAGGCATGAAGCAGGAGCCGGCCGGCCATGCTCGGCTCCGCCGCCTTGCAAAAGTCCAGCCCCTTTGCCAGTCTGCCCGCAAGCTGGCGCGCGGCATCCGCTCGGTCGCCGCGTTCCGATTTGAACCGCCGCATCCGCTCCTCCAGGTCGACGCTCGTGCCGCCCAACCCCTGTTCGGTCAGCAGCACCGCGAGTATCGCTGCGTCCCTCGCATGCCCCGTCTCGCCCGATGAAATGACCATCGCGGCAAGCCGAGGCGGCAATGCCAGCTCGCGCATGATCTTGCCGCGCGCATTGAGCGTCCCGTCGGCATCGAGGGCGCCTAGCTGGCGCAGGAGCGCCCGCGCTTCTGCAAGCGTCGTCGCGGGCGGTTGATCGACAAAGGCGAGCGAGCGCGGATCCTGAACGCCCCAATGCGCAAGGTCGAGGACGAGGCCGGACAGGTCGGTCGACAGGATCTGCGGTGGCGTGAATGCCGGCAGCGCCGCCGTCTGCCCCTGGTGCCACAGGCGAACGGCGATGCCGGGCTCCGTTCTGCCTGCGCGCCCGGCCCGCTGGTCCGCCGAGGCGCGGGAAACGCGCACCGTCTCCAGGCGGGTGATACCGGTCGAGGCTTCGAACACCGGCAGCCGCTGCAGGCCGCTGTCGATGACGATCCGCACGCCGTCGATCGTGATGGAGGTCTCGGCGATCGACGTTGCCAGTACGATCTTGCGGGTCCCGGGCAGGGCGGCGCGGATGGCGGCGTCCTGTTCCTTCTGGCTGAGATTGCCGTAGAGCGGCGCAATCAGCGTCCGGTCGTCGAAGCGCCCCTGCAATCGTTCCGCCGTTCGGCCGATTTCCGCCTGCCCGGGGAGAAAGGCGAGGATCGAGCCGCTCTCCGTCCGATGCGCCTCGACGATTGCCCGTGTCACGGCGTCTTCGATGCGCTCGCCCGCCGGCCTGTCCTGATAGCGGACGTCGATCGGAAAGCTTCGCCCGAGACTTTCGATCACCGGCGGCTGATCCAGCAGGGTTGCGATGCGCCCGACGTCGAGCGTCGCCGACATCACCAGGATCCTGAGGTCGTCGCGCAGCGCAGATTTGACGTCGAGCGCCAGCGCAAGTCCGAAATCCGCGTCCAGCGACCGTTCGTGGAA
>NZ_LMCW01000023.1:0-2500 GCF_001424945.1 Rhizobium sp. Root1203 | reverse complement strand
CAGACACACGGCGGGTGCTAACGTCCGTCGTGAAAAGGGCAACAACCCTAACCTCCAGCTAAGGTCCCCAAGTCATGGCTAAGTGGGAAAGGATGTGAGGATCCCAAAACAACCAGGATGTTGGCTTAGAAGCAGCCATCATTTAAAGAAAGCGTAACAGCTCACTGGTCTAAATAAGGGTCTTTGCGCCGAAAATGTAACGGGGCTGAAGCCATGCACCGAAGCTGAGGATAGTGATAACCTTCGGGTTATACTGTGGTAGCGGAGCGTTCCGTAAGCCTGTGAAGGGATACCTGTGAGGGGTCCTGGAGGTATCGGAAGTGCGAATGTTGACATGAGTAACGATAAAGAGGGTGAGAGACCCTCTCGCCGAAAGACCAAGGGTTCCTGCTTAAAGTTAATCTGAGCAGGGTTAGCCGGCCCCTAAGGCGAGGCAGAAATGCGTAGTCGATGGGAACCACGTTAATATTCGTGGGCCTGGTGGTAGTGACGGATTGCTCAACTTGTTCAGACTTATTGGATTGTCTGGGCAGGGACGCGGTTCCAGGAAATAGCTCCACCGTATAGACCGTACCCGAAACCGACACAGGTGGTCAGGTAGAGTATACCAAGGCGCTTGAGAGAACTATGTTGAAGGAACTCGGCAAATTGCACGCGTAACTTCGGAAGAAGCGTGACCCCATTATAGGCAACTATGGTGGGGTGGCACAGACCAGGGGGTAGCGACTGTTTATCAAAAACACAGGGCTCTGCGAAGTCGCAAGACGACGTATAGGGTCTGACGCCTGCCCGGTGCTGGAAGGTTAAGAGGAGAGGTGCAAGCTTTGAATCGAAGCCCCAGTAAACGGCGGCCGTAACTATAACGGTCCTAAGGTAGCGAAATTCCTTGTCGGGTAAGTTCCGACCTGCACGAATGGCGTAACGACTTCCCCGCTGTCTCCAACATAGACTCAGTGAAATTGAATTCCCCGTGAAGATGCGGGGTTCCTGCGGTCAGACGGAAAGACCCCGTGCACCTTTACTATAGCTTTACACTGGCATTCGTGTCGGCATGTGTAGGATAGGTGGTAGGCTTTGAAGCAGGGACGCCAGTTTCTGTGGAGCCATCCTTGAAATACCACCCTTATCGTCATGGATGTCTAACCGCGGTCCGTTATCCGGATCCGGGACAGTGTATGGTGGGTAGTTTGACTGGGGCGGTCGCCTCCGAAAGAGTAACGGAGGCGCGCGATGGTGGGCTCAGACCGGTCGGAAATCGGTCGTCGAGTGCAATGGCATAAGCCCGCCTGACTGCGAGACTGACAAGTCGAGCAGAGACGAAAGTCGGTCATAGTGATCCGGTGGTCCCGCGTGGAAGGGCCATCGCTCAACGGATAAAAGGTACGCCGGGGATAACAGGCTGATGACCCCCAAGAGTCCATATCGACGGGGTTGTTTGGCACCTCGATGTCGGCTCATCGCATCCTGGGGCTGGAGCAGGTCCCAAGGGTTTGGCTGTTCGCCAATTAAAGCGGTACGTGAGCTGGGTTCAGAACGTCGTGAGACAGTTCGGTCCCTATCTGCCGTGGGTGTAGGAATATTGACAGGATCTGTCCCTAGTACGAGAGGACCGGGATGGACATATCTCTGGTGGACCTGTTGTCCTGCCAAGGGCATAGCAGGGTAGCTACATATGGAATGGATAACCGCTGAAGGCATCTAAGCGGGAAACCAACCTGAAAACGAGTATTCCCTATCAGAGCCGTGGAAGACGACCACGTTGATAGGCCGGGTGTGGAAGTGCAGCAATGCATGAAGCTTACCGGTACTAATAGCTCGATTGGCTTGATCGTTCTTGTTGCCAGTGCTCATCAAGCTCCGCTTGATGGAGCACGCAACAACAACTTCTCTGTCCTGACGCGCGAAAATGCGCTGCGGACGGCCCGCGCTATCAAGCGCGACGGCCTCTGGCCTGTATCGGTGCCAAAAGCACCGTCGGGAAAGAGGCTCCAACGACGTGTTTAAATAAGAAAGTGGCGAACGCCACCCAGCTTCTCACAATGTTGCGCTTCGCTGACCTGGTGGTTATGGCGGGGCGGCTGCACCCGTTCCCATTCCGAACACGGCCGTGAAATGCCCCAGCGCCTATGGTACTTCGTCTTAAGACGCGGGAGAGTCGGTCGCTGCCAGGTCTGCGAAACGCAACATCGCATGCGCCGGAAGTCATGGACTTCCCAAAGCTGCATGCGAAACAACATATCTTCTCATCACGAAACTTCGGCCCAGCCGATCAAAAGGGCCGCCCACAAAGCGGTCCTTTCTGCTGTCAGGGCCAACGGACACAAAACTCATCGGGTGACCCAAAAAGGCACCCATTTGGCGCGGGGTGGAGCAGCCCGGTAGCTCGTCAGGCTCATAACCTGAAGGCCGCAGGTTCAAATCCTGCCCCCGCAACCAGAATCTTCAAAGACACCCAAAACAAAGCTCCTCCGCCTAACCGTCGAGGAGCTTTTTGCGTTTC
>NZ_LMCW01000022.1 GCF_001424945.1 Rhizobium sp. Root1203 | reverse complement strand
CATAACCGAAGTCTCTCTCCACGGCATCAACACCTCCCGCCGAAAGCGAAAAAGTGTTACCCATGTCTCCGGTACAAAACGTCACCTATCTCTCAGGTCGGGCATTCTCAAGATTTCTCGCCAATCCTTGAACACAGTGCAGACCTGTCGCCCGGCAGAGTCGGCGCGATGACGCGAGCGCGGGGCTGTGTTCCCGCTGGCGAGAACGGATTGACCGTTCCAACTCATTGAACCATCCTGCCTGGAAACGGAGGTTGATCATGATGACAGGCTCTCAGTGCCGTGCCGCGCGGGCGCTCGTCGAGTATAGCAGGGATCGTCTTGCGGCGTCCTCGGGCATCCGCACGGAGATTATCGAGATGTTCGAACGCAAACTCGACAATCCGGATGAGGCAAGCGTCGATACGCTCCGGTCCGCGCTCGAACATGCCGGTGCTGTCTTCCTGCCGGACGGAGAGACCGGCGGGATCGGAGTGCGGTTGAAGTTCAACCGGTCCGAGACGCGGCGGATTGCGATCCTCGAAGGCGAAGGCGGGATCGTCGCGCATGACGACGTGCCATGAACCTGCCAGAGGCTGCACGCAGGTAACTGCGGCGCAGCATCGACGGAATTTTCGCTCCCATTGCTGATGCTGCCGAAGGGTATCGCCCTCTCGCATCGCCAGAGATACACGTGATACGATCAGTCCCATGGACCCACGCTACGCCATTGTTGCCGGCCGATCTTGCGGAAGCTGCACGCTGTGCTGCCGGCTTCCGGAAATCGACGCATTTTCGAAGCCGGCGAACGTGCCGTGCAACAACTGTATCCGTGGGCGCGGCTGCGCGATCTATCACGACCGGCCGCAGCTCTGCAGGGATTTTCTCTGTCTCTGGATGATCAGCGAGGAACTGAGCGAGGAATGGCATCCATCGCGCTCGCATATGATGATCTACGCGCAGGGACCGCAGATCACCGTTCTGGTCGACCCAGCGTATCCCGACACCTGGCGGCAGGAACCCTATCTGTCACAGTTCCGCCGGTGGGCGAACGACGCCGCCTTGGTCGGGGGATACGTCATCGTTTTTGCCGGGGAAGAGGTGTCCAAGATCTCCCCCAACTGAAATGACGCAGCAGCCCCATTCCGATCATATTCCAGCTAGAGAATTTCCGCTTTTCATCTGGTCGCGAAAACGCTCTATCTTTTTGATTTCACGAAATTCCGGACGCAAACTGCGCACTTTTGCTGGAACTAACACGAGAACCGGCGTCATTGTCGTTCGGAACCTGCGCCTCCTATGAGACCTGTTTCACACCGGGTGGCTTCCACCTCCCGTCGCTGGCCGGCAAGATCGACGGCGGAAAATCCCGACGCGGCGCGCTTTCGCGGCAACCGTGCCGTTGCCCGAAACACTCCCGCATATGTAGAAAACCTCGCCCTGGCTGATTGACAGTTGCCGTACGAAGGGAGAAGCTAAAGCAGCCTTTGCTAAAGTCTTGATTTGGAGGGGTAATGATACACCGCGTCGGTCCGTGCCTGGCTTTGACTGCATTGGCAATCGCCACGATTGCAACCACCCTGAACGCGGCGGGACAGGATGCCGGCAAGCCTGCGGTCGCACCTCCCAGCGTGACTGTCGTGGCCGTGGTCGAGAAGGACATTCGACCGTCGATTTCCTTCACAGGGCGCGTCGAAGCGATCGACAAAGTGGATTTGCGCGCACGCGTCGACGGGTTTCTCGAAAAGAAACTGTTCACAGAAGGGCAGGACGTGAAAGCCGGCGACCTTCTCTTCGTTATGGAAAAGGGACAGTATGAAGCAGCGGTCGCCCAGGCCCAGGGAAATCTGGAGGCGGCGCAGGCGCTGCTGTCTCTGGCAGAAGTAGAAGTCAAGCGACAGACCGACCTCGTGGCCAAGAGCGCCGCGCCGCAATCCCAGCTGGACCTGGCGCGCGCCAAGCAACAGCAGGCAACCGGACAGATGGACCAGCTCCACGCGGCGCTGACCCAGGCCGAACTCAACCTCAGCTACACCAATATCCGCACCCCGATTGCCGGACGCATCGGTCGCTCCCTATACTCCGTCGGAAATTTCATCGGCCCCTCGAGCAATGCGCTGGCGACGGTTGTCAGCCAGGACCCGATCTACGTGACTTTTTCCGTGTCGCAGCGTGAAATTCTTGCCGTTCGCGAAAAGCTGGGCAATTCCGGAAAGCTCGGCGACCAGGTAAATTCCGCGGTCGTTCTCGTGCAGCTTGCCGATGGAACGCAGTATCCGCAGCCCGGCAAGATCGATTTCGTCGACGTCACGGTCAATCAGGGCACTGACTCGGTGCCCGTCCGGGCGACCTTTCCCAACCCCCAGCGCATCCTGATCGATGGCCAGCTGGTGAACGTGGTGGTTCAGGGAGCCGCACCGGAAGCAGCGCTGGTCGTGCCGCAGTCGGCAATACAGATAGACCAGGGCGGTTCTTTCGCTCTTGTCGTGAACAAGGAAAACAAGATCGAGGTGCGCTACATCCAGCCGGGGCGAATGGAGGGGGCTGACGCCACCGTGACCAAGGGCCTGGCGGCAGGCGACCTGGTCGTCACCGAAGGGATACAGAAGGTCCGTCCGGGGCAGGTCGTCGCTCCCGTCGAAGTCAAATCGGGGTCGTAGGCCATGCTGTCGGGGATTTTCATCGATCGGCCACGGCTTGCGGTCGTCATTTCGCTCGTCATCACCATCGCTGGCCTGGTGGCGCTCACGCTCATTCCGGTTGCGCAGTTTCCCGATATCGTGCCGCCTCAGGTTTCCGTGTCGGTAAGCTATCCGGGCGCCAGCGCGGAGGTGGTTCAGCAATCGATCGCCCAGCCGATCGAGTCCCGCGTCGTCGGCGTGGACAACATGATCTACATGAAGTCGACGAGCGGCAATGACGGCAGCTATACGCTGACGGTCAGCTTCGCCGTCGGGACGGATCCGGATATCAACACCGTCAACGTGCAGAACCGCGTCAACCTTGCGGAGGCGCAACTGCCGCAGGAAGCGCGCTCCCAGGGCATCAGCGTCAAGAAGAAGTCGTCGGCGCTGATGCAACTGATCGCGCTGACATCGGAAAAGGGAGAGCACGACCAGCTGTTTCTCTCGAACTACGCGACGATCAACATCATCGACGGGCTGAAGCGGATCAAGGGTGTCGGCGACGTGACCCTGCTGACCCCCTGGGACTACAGCATGCGTATCTGGATCACCCCGGAGCGCCTCACCAATTTTTCGATGACGCCGAACGACATCGTCGCCGCCCTGAAGGGCCAGAACATTCAGGCCGCAATCGGCCGCATCGGGTCGCAGCCCGCATTGCCGGACCAGCAGTTCCAGCTGACGATCCAGACCAAGGGGCGGCTCACGACCGTCGAGGAATTCGGAAACGTGGTGCTGAGGGCGGAGCCCGACGGCTCGTTCGTCCGAATTCGCGACGTCGCCCGCGTCGAACTGGCGCCGAAGGGCGCGGAGCAGATCGGCCGGCAGGATGGCACACCGGCGGCCGTGCTCGGCGTCTACCAGTCGCCCGGCGGCAATGCCATCGCCACGGCCGAGGCCATCAACCAGCTCATGCAGAAACTGTCGCCGGCGTTTCCGGAAGGGGTGACTTACAAGACCACCTACGACACGACGACATTCGTGGAGGAGAGCATCCACGAGGTCGTCAAGACCCTGCTGGAGGCCTTTGTTCTTGTCGTGATCGTCGTGTTCCTGTTCCTTGGCAGCGTGCGCGCGACGCTCATTCCGCTGATCGCCGTGCCGGTGTCGCTGATCGGCACGTTCGCCGTGATGATGGCGCTGGGCTTTTCGGCCAATACGGTCTCGCTGCTGGCGCTGGTGCTCGCCATCGGGATCGTCGTCGACGATGCCATCGTGGTGGTGGAAGCCGTCGAGGCGCACCTCGAGAAGGACCCGACCGCCACGCCGGCTGAAGCGGCGCGACGCGCCATGGGCGAGATCACGGCGCCGATTGTCGCGATCACGCTGGTGCTCCTGTCGGTGTTCGTGCCGGTGGCCTTCATCCCGGGCATATCCGGGGAACTCTTCCGCCAGTTTGCGGTCGCCGTATCGGTGTCTATGGTGATTTCCGCCATCAACGCGCTGAGCCTGTCGCCGGCGCTTTGCGCCGTGCTGCTCAAGCCTCATCACGGTCCGAGATGGGGACCCATCCGCTATGTGTTGAAGGGCATCGATCATGCGCGCGATGGTTACGCATCGATCGTCCGGCGGCTGGTGCGATTTGCGGCTCTGGGCCTTGTCCTCCTGGCGGCGCTGCTTGCGGGGACCGGCTGGCTGTTCAAGACGACGCCAACGGGTTTCCTTCCCTCCGAGGACCAGGGGGCCATCTTCGGCGAAATCATTCTGCCGGAAGGTGCCTCGGTCAACCGGACGGACGCAACGGCCAAGCGCGTCGAGGCGATCATCCGCGCCACCGAGGGCGTTCAGGGCGTCATGTCGGTTGTCGGCTACAGCCTGCTCGACGGGCAGGTGAAGTCGAACGCGGCCCTGCTGGTGATGACGCTGAAGCCCTTTGCCGACCGCACGACGGCCGAGCTCTCCGCCAACGGCCTGATCAACAAGCTCAGCGCTGAGCTTCAGTCGATCCGAGATGCCAACGTCATCGTCTACAACCTGCCGCCGATCATCGGGCTTGGGACCGGCAGCGGCTTCGAGTTCCAGCTTCTCAGCCTGAGCGGGGGAAGCGCCACGGAAATTGCCCAGGCGGCGCGCGGCCTGATTTTCGCGGCCAACCAGAATCCGGCGCTCAGCCGGGTCTACACCACCTTCAGCGCCAACACGCCTCAGCTCTATCTCGATATCGACCGCGAAAAGGTTCAGACGCTCGGCATCCAGGTCGCCGACGTGTTCAGTGCGCTCCAGGCGGTTCTCGGCAGCACGTATGTCAATGACTTCAACCTGTTCGGTCGAACGTGGCAGGTCACCGTCCAGGGCGAGGCTTCCGCCCGCGCGCGGGTCGACGACATCTACAATATCAACGTGCGCAACAGCAACGGCCAGATGGTTCCCGTCAAGGCGTTCGCGGAGGCGCGCCTGATCCTCGGGCCACAGCAGATCGTCCGGTTCAACAACTATTCAAGCGCCACGATCAACGGCGGCCCGGCGCCGGGTCGCAGTTCGGGCGAGGCGATCGCGGCGATGGAGGAAGTTTCGGCGAAGACGCTGCCGCCCG
Organism: Rhizobium sp. Root1203; assembly: GCF_001424945.1. GTDB lineage: Bacteria > Pseudomonadota > Alphaproteobacteria > Rhizobiales > Rhizobiaceae > Rhizobium. The sequence goes on along the minus strand of NZ_LMCW01000022.1, from coordinate 55,845 downwards.
GCTACAGCTACGAATGGACCGGAACCGCATTGCAGGAGATCGAGGCCAGCGGCAAGACGACCATTATCCTCGGCCTCGCGGTCCTGTTCGCCTATCTGTTCCTCGTCGGGCTCTACGAGAGCTGGACCATTCCCATCGCGGTGTTGCTGTCGGTCACGGCCGGCATCGCCGGTGCGATGCTGGCGCTGAAGATCGCCGGCCTCGACAACAATCTCTACGCCCAGATCGGTCTTGTCGTGCTGATCGCGCTTGCCGCGAAGAACGGCATCTTGATCGTCGAGTTCGCCATGGAGCGGCGCTCGCATGGGCTCGGCATATCAGAGGCCGCAGTGGAAGGTGCCAAGGAACGCTTCCGTGCTGTGATGATGACGAGCTTCGCCTTCATCGCCGGCCTCGTGCCGCTTGTCATAGCAGAAGGAGCCGGCATGCTCAGCCGCCGCGGGGTCGGCACGGCCGTCTTCGGCGGCATGCTCGGGGCAGCCCTGGTCGGCATCTTCCTGATCCCCGTCCTCTACGTGGTCTTCCAGTGGCTTCGGGAAAAGGCGAAGGGCATCAGGAGCACGCCGAAGCCGGAGGTGGCCGAGCAATAGCCGTCGCTTGCACGGTCTGGACCTATAGGCCGCCGGCGCCTGCCGTTTCGGTCGCAATCTGCGGCAGGGACTGCAACAAGGTCTGACGCGCCGAACGCAGGTGCAGGCGGCAGGAGAATTCGATGGCCGCCGGGTCGCGTGATTCGAGGGCGGCGATGTAGTCGAGATGCTCGTGAATGGCGCGTTCGTTGCGCTGTCGGGCAAACGCCTTGTTCCACTGATAGTGATAGTGAAAGACGATGGCGATCGCATCGTAGAAATCGGCAATGAACCGGTTCTTGGCCGCGCCGTGGATGAGCAGGTGAAAGCGCTCGTCGAGGGCGGAGAACTGCTTGTAGCGCTTGTCGAGATCCTGCAGCATCGCCTGGTGCTCGGCCTTGATCTCGGCAAGCGCACGCCAGGCGTCGTTCCCCGCCGGCAGCTTGCCGAATTCCGCCGCCGAGTGAAGCTCGAACATCTCGCGCACGTCGGCCAGCTCCAGCGCGAATTCGCGGGTGAACCCTTTCAGGATCCAATGGCTGTTGGGCCGCTTTTCGATCAGCCCGAAGCGGGAGAAGCGAATGAGGAATTCACGCACGCTGGTGGTGCCGGTTCCGATTTCGCGGGCAAGTTCCAGCTCGTTGATCTGCATGCCGGGCGCCGCGTCATCGGACAGGATGCGCAGCATGAAGCTTCGCTCGATGATGTTGTGGAGCGAATCCGTTTCCTCCGAGGGGAAGAAGTCTTCCTCGTTCGGTGCTCTCAGGACGATCTTCTGCCGCTTGTTCCAGCGAATGATTCCCTCGTCGCTGAGGCGAGTGAGGATCGCACGCGCGGTGCTGCGGCTGATCCCGAGCTGCGCGGCGATTTCCGGTTCCGACGGCAATGCCTCATCGGCGCGCAAGGCCGAAGCATAGCGATTGTAGGCCTCCTTGAAGACCGTATTCTGTCTTGCCATACGCACCCCGCCTTCATACCCTGCCGCATGGACCGACAGCCCGCGAATGCGGGCTTCGGATCATGGCAGAAGCTTATCTATCAGCAATCCTTATATTATTTTGGATTGCGTGCGGCTGTTTGCCTCCCTCGTCCACAGGATCAACAATCCCGTTGACTTGGAAATGTTTATTGTAGATAAAAAACAAAATCAATGCGCATTCGCCGATGCAGCGAGTGTTTCCTCAGGGAGAAGACGATTGACCAAAGACCCCTGGATCATCCTGTCGACCGGCGACAATGTTGCCGTTGCAACGGCAGCGATCGCCGCCGGTTCCGATGTCGCGGGCATTCCGACCCGGGAAAAGATCGACCCCGGCCATAAGATTGCCCTCACCGATATCCCTCTCGGTCAGCCCGTCGTCAAATACGGCCAGGCGATCGGGCGGACGACGGCGGACGTCAAGGCCGGCGACCACGTGCACAGCCACAACCTGCATTTCGAGAACGACCGCCTTGCGGCGACCGCGAACGCGGCACCGGAAGAAGCAAGTGCCGCAGACAAGGCACGCACCTTCATGGGCTACCGCCGCGCCGACGGGCGTGCGGCGACGCGCAACTATATCGGCATCATTGCCAGCGTGAACTGTTCCACCACGGTCTGTCGTGCGATTGCCGACACGGCCAACCGCACGCTCCTGCCGCTTTACGAGGGCATCGACGGCTTCGTGCCGATCGTCCACGACCAGGGCTGCGGCATGAGCTCGACGGGCGACGGGATGGCCGTGCTGCACCGGACGCTTGCCGGCTACACCAGGCACGTCAATTTCGGCGGCGTGCTGATGATCGGACTTGGCTGCGAGGTCAACCAGCTCACCCTCTACGGCCAGAGCGGCGCAGGCAATTCCAAGCGCCATTTCAATATCCAGGATGCCGGCGGTTCGCGCCGGGCCGTCGAACGTGCCATGGGCATGCTTCGCGAGATCGCCGACGATGTCGGTCGCGAGCGGCGCGTGCCGATCTCGATCGGCGAGATCATCATCGGCCTGCAATGCGGAGGCTCGGATGGCTTCTCGGGCATCACCGCCAATCCGGCGCTCGGAGTGGCGGCCGACTTGCTGGCTGCAGCCGGCGGCACCTCCATCCTCTCGGAAACCTCCGAAATTTACGGCGCCGAACATCTGCTGCGCAGCCGTGCCGTCAGCGACGACGTGGCACGGAGGCTCGACGACAAGATCGCCTGGTGGGAAAAATACGTGGCGATGCATGGGGCCTCGCTCGACAACAACCCCTCGCCCGGCAACAAGCGCGGCGGGTTGACGACCATTCTTGAAAAGTCTCTCGGTGCGGTTGCCAAGGGCGGACGCTCGCCGCTCAACGCCGTCTACGGCTATGCCGAGCGGGTTACCGCTCCGGGCCTCGTCTTCATGGACACGCCAGGCTACGATCCGGTCTCTGCGACCGGCCAGGTTGCGGGCGGCGCCAACATGATCGCGTTCACCACCGGTCGCGGCAGCTGCTTCGGCTGTCGCCCGGCGCCATCGATCAAGCTGTCCAGCAATTCCGCGCTCTATGTCTCGATGGAAGAGGACATGGACATCGACTGCGGCACGATCGCCACCGGCGATGCGACGATATCAGGCAAGGGCCGCGAGATCTTCGATCTCATCATCGATACCGCCTCCGGCAAAAAGACCAAGAGCGAAGAGTTCGGCTACGGCGACAACGAATTCGTGCCGTGGCACCTTGGCGCGACGCTCTAGATCAAAGCAATATCAAGTCTTCAGAGGAGGAATGATGAAGACGAGAAGGATCGGCAAGACGGAGTTGGCGGTGACCGAAGTGAGCTTCGGCGCGGCAGCCCTTGGCGGCCTATACCGTGCCTGCCCGCGTGAGCAGGCGATGGAAACGCTCGATGCGGCCTGGGACAGCGGCATCCGCTATTTCGACGTCGCTCCGTGGTACGGGCTCGGCCTTGCCGAACGCCGCGTTGGGGATTTCCTGCGTGACAAGCCCGAGGCGGAATGGGTGCTGTCCACCAAGGTTGGACGGCTGTTGCGGCCGGTGCCAACCGGAACGGTACCGGACTACAGCTATGTGGACCCGCTCTGCTTCGATGCGGACTACGACTATTCCTATGACGGCATCATGCGCTCGGTCGAATTCAGCTATGCACGCCTCGGACTGAACCGCATCGACATTCTCTATGTCCATGACATCGGCGGCTATACGCATGGTGCCGCGAGGAACGCGGTCTATCTGAAGCAATTCCTCGACAGCGGCGTCAAGGCGCTGGAAGAGCTGAAATCCTCCGGAGCGATCAAGGCCTTCGGCCTCGGCGTCAACGAGGCGCCTGTTTGTCTCGACGTCATGCGCAACGCCGACATCGACTGCATTCTGATGGCCGGCCGCTACACGCTGCTCGACCGGACCGCGGTCGCCGAACTGCTGCCGCTCTGCCGCCAGAAGGGCACGTCCCTTGTGGTCGGCGGCGTCTTCAACTCCGGTATCCTGGCGACCGGCGCGGTGCCGGGATCGAACTTCGACTACATGCCCGCGACGGAGGACGTCCTTGCCCGGGTTCGCGGCATGGAGGCCATAGCGAGCAAGCATGACGTACCGCTGGCGGCACCTGCCCTACAATTTCCGCTGCGCGACCCGATCGTCGCCTCCGTTCTGATCGGCACCGCGAAGGCATCGAGCCTGAACCGCAACATGGCACTTTTCGCGCCGCCGTTGCCCGAGACGATCTATCCGGAATTCGACAACTACACGCTCGTGGCACCGCCACTCGGCGACGAAGCCGTGCGCGTCTGAGGAACAGACCATGCTCAAAGGAATTCATCCCGTTCTCAATCCCGACCTGCTTCGAGCCATCGCCCGCATGGGCCATGGTGACGAAATCGTCATCGCCGACGCCAATTTCCCTTCCAGCACCATGGGTCCCGAGATGATCCGTGCCGATGGCGTGAGCGCGACCGATATGGCTGAAGCGATCCTCGCTCACATGCCGCTCGACACGTTCGTACCGGAAACCGCCTGGCGCATGGAGGTCGTCGGCGATCCGCAGGCGGTGCCGGACGTATGCTCGGAGTTCCAGGCCATCGTATCGAAGCGCGCCGGCGACTTTAAAATCGCGTCGCTGGAGCGCTTCGCCTTTTACGAGCGATCGCGAAAAGCAGCCTACATCGTGGCAACCACGGAGTTTCGGCTCTATGGCAACCTGATCCTGAAGAAGGGCGTGGTGCACCCACACGAGGTATTCACCGGCTAGCAGACAATGAAAATAGAATAAACATTCCGTATTGACATTTGCGCGGAACCTATGTTTCACTATTGCACACTGCCACCGGATATCGAGGAGGAAGTCCGGGGAGCAAAGAAGGTCCGAAAGTGGGCTTGCGGGATTTGATGCCGCGTCATCTGCAGCGTAGCAACTGACGCGCCGCCATTGGCGCGAGCGGACAAAATGCCCCGGAACTGTTGAGTCAAAGGGGCTTAATGCATGGGCTTGCAATTGGAATGAGCCTCGGCTAGCTTCCAAATCTGAAATGTTTTTTATCGATAAAAATCTCTCGTTCGCGTTCGCGAGAGATTTCCAGGAGGAGAACGCACCTGAGAGGAGAACCTACATGCGCATGAAATCCATCCTGTCCCGTCGAGCCTTTACAGCTCTTGCGGGCGCTGCCGTGATCGCTACTGCGATGCCGATGCCGTCTTTTGCGGCCGACGTCACGATCCCGATCATCGTCAAGGACACCACTTCCTTCTACTGGCAGATCGTTCTCGCCGGCGCTCGCGCCGCCGGTAAGGATCTCGGCGTCAACGTGCCGGAACTCGGCGCGCAGGCTGAAACCGATGTCAACGGCCAGATCAGCATTCTCGAAAACGCCGTAGCCGGCAAGCCGGCCGCGATCGTTATCTCGCCGACGGAATTCAAGGCACTCGGCAAGCCGATCGACGAAGCCGCCAAGTCCGTTCCGATCATCGGCATCGACTCCGGCGCCGACTCCAAGGCGTTCAAGTCGTTCCTGACGACCGACAACACGCAGGGTGGACGCATTGCTGCCGACGGCCTCGCTGCCGCGATCAAAGCAATGACGGGCAAGGACGAAGGCGACGTCGTGATCATCACGAACACGCCCGGCGCCGGCTCGCTCGAGCAGCGCCGCGAAGGCTTCCTCGATCAGGTCAAGACCAAGTATCCGGGCCTTAAGGTCGTCGCCGACAAGTATGCCGACGGCCAGGCAACGACCGGTCTCAACATCATGACCGACCTGATCACTGCCAACCCGAACATCGGCGGCGTCTTCGCTTCGAACCTGATCATGGCGCAGGGCGTCGGCCAGGCGATTGCTGAGAACAAGCTTGGCGACAAGGTCAAGGTCATCGGCTTCGACAGCGACGACAAGACCGTCGGCTTCCTCAAGGACGGCGCGCTTGCCGGTCTCGTGGTGCAGGATCCCTACCGCATGGGTTACGACGGCGTGAAGACCGCGCTTGCCGTATCCAAGGGCGAAAAGGTCGAGGCCAACGTCGATACCGGCGCCAACCTCGTTACCAAGGCCAACATGAGCGATCCGAAGATCGACGCTCTGCTGAACCCGAAGATCAAGTAATCTTCACCGGGGCCGCGCGGGAGCAATCCCGCGCGGCCCTTCTTCACCTGTAACATCGTCTGCCTGTCGAGCGCGGATGTCTGGTGGAGAGACCGGAATTCGCGAGGAGGAGACGTCCATGAGCCTGGAAGAAATCAGTCATCGTCACGATGATAGCGCCACGCTGAAAGAGGCAAACCGCGTTCCGGCGGGAGCGCCCATCCTCGAACTCAAGGGATTGCAGAAGAACTATGGCTACGTCCAGGCGCTGAAGCCGGCGACGATGACGTTTCTGGCTGGCGAGATCCACGCCATCGTCGGTGAGAACGGTGCCGGCAAGTCGACACTCATCAAGCTGTTGACCGGCGTCATCAATCGAACCGCCGGCGAGGTTCTGTGGTGCGGCCATCCGGTTGCGCTGGCAACGCCGAACGAGGCGATCGCGCGTGGCATCAATGCCGTCCACCAGGAAGTCGTGCTGTGTCCGCATCTGACGGTTGCGGCCAATCTGTTTCTCGGCGATGAAGTCAACAAATTCGGCCTGATGCGCAAGAAGCAGATGGTAAAGATGGCTCAGGCCGTTCTCGACGATCTCGGCTTCGGCCTGCCGGCCGCCGTGCTCCTGAGCGACCTCACGATCGGGCAGCAGCAGCTCGTCGCCACCGCCCGCGCAGCGATGCGCGGCACCCAGTTTCTGATTTTCGATGAACCGACGGCCTATCTCACGCGTCAGGAATCGGCGCAGCTGTTCAAGCTGATCCGCCGCCTGCAGAGCGAAGGCGTCACTATCGTCTACATCAGCCATCGCATGGAAGAGGTTTTCGAGCTTGCCGACCGCGTCTCCGTGCTGCGCGACGGAACGCATGTCGGCACCCGCCTGATCGGCGAGACGAACGACACCGAGTTGATCGCGCTGATGATCAACCGCTCGATCGAACAGATCTACCACAAGGAAAGCATCGACATCGGCGAGAACATCGTCGAGGTCCGCGGGCTCTCCGGCCCTGGCTTCCAGGACATATCGCTCTCGGTCAAAGCCGGTCAGATTGTCGGCCTCTATGGCCTTATCGGCGCCGGCCGCAGCGAATTCGCCCTGGGTCTCTATGGCCGCGAGAAGACCACGGCAGGCGAAATCCACTGGATGGGCAAGAAGGTCAACATCAAGAACGAACGCACGGCGATGGAACTCGGGATTGCGCTTGCGCCCGAAAGCCGCCGCGACCAGGGACTTTGCCTCAATCTGCCGATCGGCCTCAACATCAACCTGCCGGTGTTCGACCGGTTGAGTAAGGGCCCGGTCATTGGCCTCGCCGACGAGGCGAAGAATGCCGACAAGCAGATCCGCGACCTCAGCATCAAAACACCGAGCCGGCGCGTACTGGTGTCAGCCATGTCGGGCGGCAACCAGCAGAAGGTGGTCATCGGCAAGTGGCTGAGCCACGGCGCGCGGCTCTTCATCTTCGACGAGCCGACCGTCGGCGTCGACGTCGGCACCAAGGCGGAAATCTACCGGCTGTTTGCGAGGCTTCTGAAACAGGGAGCCGGAATCATCCTGATTTCGTCCTACCTGCCCGAAGTCTACGAGCTGGCCGACGAACTGCACGTCTTCCGGACAGGCAGGCTCGTGGCCACCCACGGCTTCCATGCGGCGTCACATGAACAAGTCCTCAGCGAAGCGATCGGCGTCTGAGTTAGGAATAAGAGGGAGAGAGACAATGACCGTAACCCCCACCGAGATCCCCGCGCCGCCGCAACGCCGGAAAGTGAATATTCTCTTCGGGCTGACCCTGATCGGTCTGCTGGTTGCGCTTTGGGTGGCGCTCGGGCTTTCCACCAACAGCTTCTGGACACCGCTCAACATCAGCAACCTGCTGCGCCAGGGCTCGATGACGGCGATCCTCGCTCTCGGCGAAACGTTCGTGATCATCACGGCCGGCATCGATCTTTCGGTCGGCGCGATCGTCGGCTTTGCCGGCGTCATCGTCGCCTATCTGCTGCAGGCGGGCTTCCCGGTGTGGGCGGCGATCCTGCTGACGCTCGCCTTCGGCGTTGCGATCGGTTCCTTCCACGGGTTCGGCATCGTGCACATGGGCCTGCCGCCCTTCATCATCACGCTGGCGACGTTGACGGCATTGCGCGGTTTCGGCCTGCTGATCACCAACGGCTCGTCGATCAACATCACCAACGAGGCCTTCTCCAACTTCTCGCGCGCCGATTTCCTCGGGGTGCCCAGTTTGTTCTGGATGGTGATCCTCGTGGCCATCCCCTCCTACGTCCTGCTGCATCTGAGCCGATGGGGCCGCTATCTCTTTGCAGTCGGCTCCAACGGCGAGGCTGCACGCCTCTCCGGCGTCCGGGTCAGCGCCATCATCTATATGGCCTATATCCTCTCGGCGACGTTCGCTGCGTTTGTGGGCGTCCTGCTGGCGTCGCGCATCGCGATCGGCAATGCCACACAGGCGGACGGATGGGAGTTGCAGGCAATCGCCTCGTCGGTCATCGGCGGCACCAGCCTCTTCGGTGCCGTGGGTTCGGTTCATGGCCCGCTGATCGGCGCCTTCATCCTTGCCACCATCAACAACGGCGCGAACCTGCTCAACGTCAATTCGTTCTGGCAGCGCATCATCACCGGTCTGCTGATCATCGTGATCGTGTATTTCGACCAGTTGCGCCGCCGCCGCAGCTCCTAACCGAAACGACAAGCAAAGCCGGTCCGCAAGACCGGCTTTATCTCTTCAACGATGCGAGACCCCGTCATGAAAGCCGTGCTTTGCCAACAACCAGGCGTCCTCGAGGTCGTCGAGCGCCCCTCCCCGGGGAGCCCGGCGCCCGGCTGGGCTCGGCTTGCGGTCAGCCATGTCGGCATTTGCGGCACGGACTACCACATCTTCGAGGGCAAGCATCCGTTTCTCGAGTATCCGCGTGTCATGGGCCATGAGATATCCGCGACCGTCGTCGAAGCCGGGGACGGTGTGGCGCTGGCCGTGGGCACGCCGGTCATCGTCAACCCGTACCTCTCCTGCGGCACCTGCGTTGCCTGCAGGCACAGCAAGCCGAACTGCTGCACCAACATCAAGGTGCTCGGCGTCCATACCGACGGCGCCTTCTGCGAGGAAATCACGGTGCCCGCAGGCAATCTCTACGCGGCGGAGGGATTGAGCCCGGAGGCTGCGGCAACCGTCGAATTCCTGGCAATCGGGGCACACGCCGTGCGCCGCTCGCTGGCACCCGCGGGGTCTCGCGCGCTCGTCATCGGCGCCGGCCCGATCGGCCTTGGCGCCGCTATCTTTTCGCGCATCGCCGGGCACGAGGTCACACTGCTCGACACCAGCGCCGAACGCCTCGACATGGCCGCGCATCGCTTCGGCTTCGCATCCGGTATCATTGCAAACGACGACACCAGCGAGGCAGTCAGGGCAAAGACGGAAGGCGACGGATTCGACGTCGTCTTCGATGCGACCGGCTACGGCCCCTCGATGGAGAAAGCCTTCAGCTTCGTCGCCCATGGCGGCGCGCTGGTTCTGGTCAGCGTCGTCAAGGACGACATCCGCTTCTCCGACCCGGAGTTCCACAAGCGCGAAATGATGCTGATCGGCAGCCGCAATGCGACGCGCGTCGATTTCGAGCATGTCGCCGCATCAATTGCCAACGGCCTCGTGCCGGTCGACAAACTGATCACCCACCGCACGACGCTCGCCGATGCGCCGCATGATCTCGCGCGCTGGGCGCACGAGAAAAGCGGGCTGATAAAGGCCGTCATCAAGGTTGCGAACTAGCATTTGCGGACGCAAAGCCGCGCTGCACGCTTTTGCTGAAATTGTTCTAGGCCGCGTCGATCGCCTGCCGCATCAGCCGGACGACTGCGGCATCCGTTCTGTTGGCCGACGCCGCCTCGAAGCCGAAGGCAACCGCGCGCGGATCCACGCTTGCGACCGGAGAACTGCACGAGCCGTGGACTTCCTTCGCGCCTGTCGCGCGCAGGATTTCCAAGACGTTGCTCGGGCGTACACCGCTGCCCGGCATGATGGAAATCCGCCCCGCTGCCGCCTTCGACAGGCGCGCCAGCGTCTCGAGCCCGTCGAGCGCCTTCGGAACGCAGCCTGATGTCAGGATGCGTTCGCAGCCGAGTTCGATTGCCTGCTGCAGCGCTACATCCGGATCTGGAACCAGATCGAAGGCGCGGTGGAGGGTCGATCCCATACCGGCGGCGTGGGCTTTCAGCCGGTGCAGCAGCGGCAGGTCCAGCGTCCCGTCCTGGAGGTTGGCGCCGATGACGACACCCGCAAGGCCGAACGCCCGCGCTGCGTCGATATCAGCCATCATCGCCGCTTCGTCTGCGGCGTCGAAAACGAACGGCCCCGCATGCGGACGGATCATCGCATAGACGCGGATGGGTGCCGCTGCCGCCGCCTTCATCAGACCGGCGACAGGGGTGAGGCCGCCGACTTCAAGCGCCGAGCAGAGCTCGATGCGGTTCGCCCCGCCCTCGACTGCGGCTGCGAGCCCCTTTGGACTGTCCACGCACACTTCCAAAACTGTCGTCACGTCCGAATCTCCTTCGCCTGCCTGCCGCGTCATACGCCGATGCCGCTCACTCGGCGACCGGCATTCGTCGCTATGCCTGCATAATTCGACGGGATGCTCATTCAGGCGGGGCCGTCGACGTCCAGCTGCTGGAGAAGATGTGGGGAGCGAGGCTGAGTTTGCCGATAACCTGCTCGATCAGTTCGTCCTCTTCGCGGCTGCTGAAAACCATCGCCTCTACCTCGGCCACGCTGGTGTCGTTGACGGCGTGACTTTCCATGGAATGAAGGCGAAGCTTGCTGGCACTCAACGCCTGGAGAAGCTGGGTGCGCACGGTGGCTTCATCGTGTGCCGCACATTTCAGGCCGATGACGTAAAAGCGCTCGACGGTCTCGTGTTCGGGTGCGAGCGCACTGATGTAGAACCCAAGGCGGGGAAGGCCGATATTGATTGCGATGATCAGGACCGTTGCCTCGACGGCTTCGAGCAACATCGCGTAACCGGCAAGAACGCCGATTGCGCCGGTTGCCCATACCGTGGCGGCGGTACTGAGCCCCCGGACATTCGTTCCGTCCCGCATGATGAGGCCGGCGCCGAGGAAGCCGATGCCGGTGACCACCTGCCCCCCCATTCTCACATCCGGAACATCGTGAAGGAGCGCCGGCAGCGAGGTGTAGATGGCGGCGCCGAGGGAGACCAGGGCATGCGTCGTCAAACCCGTGTGCCGCTGCCGCCATTGCCGTTCGATGCCAACCAGGCAACCGAGGAAAACGGCAACCAGAAGCCGCGGCGCGATCAAAAGAACTCCAGACAGACCCGTGGCATATTCCCACACAGCAAAACCCTCACCCTGTTTGCGCATGATTGCCGCGCTGCCAATCACTCCCGCAGTCGGAGAACTGCAACGTATGCGGCCCCTTCGATACGAGTCAATCGGCAGGGAAAGCGCCGGGAAATTCCTTTTGGGGTTGCTGCTTCCGGGCGCGTCGAGCCTGCCGGAAGGGGCGAATTCTACCCTATGCATCCCATTCTTCGCCGTCCGATCGTGCCGAGGTACCAGCCTGTGGCGACGGTGGTTCGAGCAAATTCCGTTGTCATCCGCGATAGTTAGCGACGCCCAGTTGCCATCCGCGCGGTCGCGTTCGCCAGCGAAAGCGGAGTATTTTAGCGTTCGCATCGATTTTTCTGTCATGCACGCTATTTCTGGTACGCAATACCTTGCCGACAGATTGAGGCTATGGCTTTTTTCGCCAGCGATCTTATCCGCGGCAGACTCCGCTAAAGGTTCCGCGCGTGTCAACGATCAAGGGGATAGTCCATGCTCACTAAATTCGCACTCGCCGTAACGCTCTCCGCCTTTGCTGCGGGTGCAGCACAGGCGGCAGACGTCGTCGTTTCATCGAAGATCGATACCGAAGGCACGCTGCTCGGCAACGTCATTGCGCTGGCACTCAATGCGAACGGCATCAAGACGCAGGACCGTATCGCGCTGGGCGCCACGCCTGTCGTTCGCAAGGCGATCACGGCCGGGGAAATCGATATCTATCCGGAGTACACCGGCAATGCCGGCTTCTTCTTCAACAAGCCCGAGGATGCCGCCTGGAAGAACCTCCAGCAAGGCTACGACATGGCAAAGAAGCTCGACTACGACGCCAACAAGATCGTCTGGCTGACGCCATCGCCGGCCAACAACACCTGGGCGATCGCCGTTCGCAACGATGTCGCCGCGCCGAACAAGCTCAAGACGATGTCGGATTTCGGCAAATGGGTCGCCGGTGGCGGTTCAGCCAAGCTCGTCGCGTCGGCCGAATTCGTGAATTCCGCCGGTGCGCTTCCGGCATTCCAGACGACCTATGGATTCACGCTGAAGCCGGACCAGGAAATCGTGCTATCAGGCGGGGATACGTCTGCGACCATCAAGGCGGCCGCGGACCAGACGAACGGCGCCAATACCGCCATGGTCTATGGGACGGACGGGGCGATCGAAGCCGCGGAACTGACCGTGCTTGAAGACGACAAGGGCGTGCAGCAGGTCTATGCGCCGACGCCGATCATCCGCGAGGAGGTGCTGAAGGCCAACCCGAAGATCGAGGAAGTGCTCGCCCCCATCTTCAAGAGCCTGACGGCCGACGAACTGCGCAAGCTGAACGGCAAGATCCAGGTCGACGGAGAGCCCGCCAAATCCGTGGCCGAAGCGTACCTGAAGGAAAAAGGGTTCCTGAAGTAGCCGCCCGACGCTCCGCCTTCCGAGGCGGAGCAACCTTTCTTTCCATACTGGGACGGATCGATGGAAGAAACCTCAGCGGTCCGCAGGCTGGACCGGCTCGGCGTGGTTCTTGTTGTTGCCGGCGTCGCCGCGACGCTTCTGCCCTTCATCTATGTCAAGGCGAACCGCATCGCGGCAGGCAAGCCGGTGTTGCTGATGCAGCTTCTGAACCAGCCTTCCGCAATCGTTCTCACCGTGCTGCTGCTGTCCACCGCGCTGGCGGTCTTGCTCGTGCGGAACGTTCGGCTCAGGCTGGCGATCGCAACGCTCTGTCTTCTGGCGTTGATCGCGGCGATCGGCCTCGTGGCAACCGCGTTTACACCAGAGAACAGCAACGTCGCGCGAATGACGCCGGGCGGCGGGTTCTGGCTGCTGTTTGCCGTGATCGGCCTCGTCATTTCCGATGCGCTGGTAAAAATCGACCTGACGCCAAAGATGCGCATTGCCGCACTCGCCCTCTATGCCTTCCTTCTCGGTATCTTCCTTTGGTCCGGCCTGCTCGATAGCCTTTCGATCATGAAGGAATTCGCCACGCGTGCCGATCAGTTCTGGTCGCAGGCGCTGGCACATCTGCAATTGGCTTTCGGATCGCTCGCGATTGCCGCCGTCATCGGCCTGCCGCTCGGCATCACCTGTTTCTGGGTGCCGAAGCTCAGGGCGGCGCTGCTCCAGGGATTGAGCCTGATCCAGACGATCCCGAGCCTGGCGCTGTTCGGCATCCTGATGCTGCCGCTCGGCTACCTCGCAACCCATGTTCCACTGGCCGCGGCGCTCGGCATTCGCGGCATCGGGGCCGCGCCGGCGCTGATCGCGCTCGTGCTCTATTCGCTGCTGCCTATCGTCGCCAACACCGTTGTCGGGCTCGAAGGCGTGGATCCCGCCGTGCGGGACGCCGCAGCGGGCATGGGCCTCACCCGCCGGCAGATCCTGACCGGTATCGATCTGCCGCTTGCGCTGCCTGTCATCCTTACCGGCATCCGTATCGTGCTCGTACAGGCGATCGGGCTCGTGACGGTAGCCGCGCTCATCGGCGGCGGCGGCTTCGGCGTCTTCATTTTCCAGGGGCTTGGCCAAACGGCCATGGACCTCGTCCTGCTCGGCGCCGTGCCGACTGTTTTCTTCGCCTTCTCCTCGGCCGTCATCCTCGATGCGGTCGCCGACAGCATCCGGGGGCCCACCGCATGAGCATGATCGACATCCGGAACGTCACCAAGCGTTACGGTGCCACGCCTGTGGTCGACAATGTCTCGATGTCGGTCGAGAAGGGGGCGATCACCGTCATCGTGGGCACCTCAGGCTCCGGAAAATCGACCCTGATCCGCATGATCAACCGCCTGGTGCCGATCACCGAAGGGGAGATCTTCGTCGACGGCCGCAACGTTGGCGACGTGCCGGCCACCGAGCTGCGCCGCAACATCGGCTATGTCATCCAGGGCAATGGCCTGTTTCCGCACCGAACCGTGGGCCAGAATATCGCGACCGTACCGCAGCTTCTCGGCTGGGACAGCGCGCGGATCGACAATCGCGTCAAGGAACTGCTGCGGCTGTTCAATCTCGATCCGGCGATCTTCACCGCGAAATATCCGCATCAGCTCTCAGGCGGCGAACAGCAGCGCGTCGGGGTGGCGCGCGCGCTTGCGGCCGAACCCGAGGTACTGATCATGGACGAGCCGTTCGGCGCGCTCGACCCTGTCATCCGCGGCAAGGCGCAGGATGACCTTCTTGCTATCCAGAAGCAGTTCGGGACAACAGTCATTCTCGTCACGCACGACATGGACGAAGCCTTCCATCTCGGCGACCGGATCGCGGTGATGAAGGGCGGGAGGCTGCTGCAATATTCGACACCTGAGGAGATCCTGACCGAGCCCGCCGACCCCTTCGTGCAGCAGCTGACCGGCACGTCCGACCGCGCGCTGAAGCGCATGTCGCTGCTGCCGCTGAAAGCCAGCATGGCGCCTGCCAAGCCCGGCCTGTCCCATAGCCTGGAGCAATCGCTTAGCCTTCGCGACGCGCTGGCGGAGATGATCTGGCAAGGCATCGACGAGGCGGCCGTTCAGGACGGCACCAAGAAAGCCCCTGTCGGCTCCATCTCCATGTCGCGGCTGCTGGCGCTGGGCCGCAAGGCATGAAACTGATCACCGCAAATCTTTTCCGCGTCGCAGCGCTGGTGCTGCTGCTGATCCTGCTTTTCAGGACGGAATGGCTGTCGTTTTTGCTGGCGCCGCTGACCAACAACAATGCGCCGGCGGTCTATAGGCAAAACAGCCTGCCGTCGCTCGCCGCCGGACATCTTGAGCTGGTGCTCGTCTCGATCGTGGCGAGCGCGGTTCTGGCCATCGTCGGGGGAATCTTCGTGACCCGAAAAAGCGGCGCCGACTTCCTGCCGCTATCGCGTGCCATCGCCAATGCCGGCCAGACCTTTCCGCCGGTTGCAGTGCTTGCGCTTGCCGTGCCCGCCATCGGCTTCGGCGCCGGCCCGACGCTGATCGCGCTCTTTCTCTACGGCCTCCTGCCGATTTTCGAGAACACGGTCGCTGGTCTCAACCAGGTATCGTCTTCGGTGCTCGATGCCGCTGACGGCATGGGGATGAGCCCGACGCAGCGGCTGTTTCGCGTCGAACTGCCGCTCGCGCTGCCGCTGATCATCGAAGGCGTCAAGGTCGCGACGGTGATCAACATCGGCACGGCCACGATCGGCTCGACGGTCGCGGCAAAGGGGCTCGGGGAGGTCATCATCGCCGGCCTGATCTCCGACAACACGGCCTTCATCCTGCAGGGCGGCTTGATCGTCGGCCTGATGGCCGTCCTGATCTACGACGCGATGGGGCTCGCCGAAACGGCAATTACGCGAAGAATGGGCTTGCGCGCGACCTGACACAGCGGCTACCAAAGCTGCCGCAACATGCAAGAGGGGAGGCAGCCTTGGCCAAGATGATTCACTCCATGATCCGCGTTCTCGACGAAGCGCGCTCGGTCGAGTTCTATGGCAAGGTTTTCGGCCTCGAAGTCGCCGATCGCATCGATTTCGATACGTTCACGCTGATCTATCTCAGCAGCCGCGACACCGGTTTCGAGCTGGAGCTGACGGTCAACAAGGGCCGCATCGAACCCTATAAGCTCGGGGACGGCTACGGCCATCTGGCGTTTTCCGTCGACGAGGTCGCCGTCGAACACAAGCGCCTGACAGAAGCGGGTCTTAACCCGGGCAAGCTGGTCGAACTCAATCGCGACGGCAAGCTCCTGGCGCTCTTCTTCTTCATCACAGATCCGGACGGCTACAAAGTCGAAGTCATGCAGCGCCACGGCCGCTACCTCTAAGAGCACACAATGATCGAAAAAATCGAACTGAGCCGCGGCTGGACCGCCTCCTGCAACGTTACAGGAAGGCCGGATCTCAATACCGGCATCCCTGCGGCCGTACCCGGCTGCGTCCATCTCGACCTTCTGGCGGGCAGGCTGATCCCCGACCCCTACATCGACGTCAACGAGATCACCAACGACTGGATCGGGCGGGAGGACTGGACTTACCGCTGCAGTTTCGATTCTGCGCCGGACGACGAACGGGTGCACGAGCTGGTCTTCGACGGACTCGACACGGTCGCGGCAATTTCGCTCAACGGCGAAGAGATCGGCCGGACCTTCGACATGCATCGCACCTACCGCTTCGACGTGTCGGAGCGGCTGAAGCCGGGCGCGAACGAGCTGAGCATCGTCTTCCGCTCGGCCTATGCCTACGGCGCGGAGATGGAGGAGCATTACGGCTACCGGCCGAACAACTATCCGGGGCCCGGCAACCTGATGCGCAAGATGGCGTGCAACTTCGGCTGGGACTGGGGTCCGACGCTGGTGACATCGGGCATCTGGAAGCCGGTGCGGCTGGAAAGCTGGAACCGGGCAAGGATGGCGGAGACGCGGGTTTCGGCGACGCTTGCGGGCGGCGATGGTCTTGTAACCGTCCATGCAACACTGGCGCGACAAGGCGAGCCGACGCCCTTGATGCTCACCGCAACCGTCGCTGGCCAGGAACTGGCCGTCGCCATACCGCCCGATACCGACGAGATCAGCTTCGAGATCCGCGTGCCCTCGCCGCAGAACTGGTGGCCGCATCATCTCGGCGCGCAACCGCTGTATTCGCTGGGTCTCGAGCTGAGCTGCGACGTAAGCAACGACTTACTCGATACCTATACGAAGGACATCGGCTTCCGGTCGGTGCGGCTGGACACGTCCGCGGATGAACACGGTTCGGCCTTCACCTTCGTCGTCAACGACGTTCCGCTGTTCGTATGCGGAGCCAACTGGATTCCGGATGATTGCTTCCCGTCGCGCGTGACGGCGGAGCGATACGCGTCCCGCGTCGACGAGGCGAAGGCTGCGAACATCAACATGCTCCGCGTCTGGGGCGGCGGCATTTTCGAGCGCGACGAATTCTATGAGGCCTGCGATCGCGCCGGCATGCTCGTCTGGCAGGATTTCCTCTTCGCCTGCGCCTCCTATCCCGAGGAAGAGCCACTTCGCAGCGAGGTCGAGGCCGAGGTGCGCGACAATGTCGTGCGACTGATGCCGCACCCGTCGCTGATCGTCTGGAACGGCAACAACGAGAATATCTGGGGCTTCGACGAATGGGGTTGGCGGCCTGTCATCAAGGACGGCGAGAGCTGGGGGCTCGGCTACTATCTCGATATCCTGCCGAAGCTCTGCGCCGAACTCGATCCGGACCGGCCCTATTATCCCGGCAGTCCCTATTCCGGCAGCATGACGATCGAACCGAACGCCGATTCGCATGGATGCAAGCACATATGGGATGTCTGGAACGACGTCGGCTACGAGGTCTACCGCAACTACATCCCGCGCTTCTGCTCGGAATTCGGCTGGCAAGCGCCGCCCAACTGGGCGACGCTGGAAGAGAGCGTCCATGACGCGCCGCTGACGCCCGTTTCCAATGGAGTGTTTCACCACCAGAAGGCGACGGAGGGGAACGACAAGCTGATCCGAGGGCTCGCCGGCCATCTGCCGATACCGGAGACGATGGACGACTGGCATTTTGCCACACAGCTCAATCAGGCGCGCGCGATCCGCTTTGCGATCGAGCACATGCGCTCGCATCGCGATATCTGCAAGGGTGCGATCGTCTGGCAGTTCAACGATTGCTGGCCGGTGACGTCATGGGCGGCACTCGATTCGGCCGGGCGGCGCAAGCCGCTGTGGTATGCGATGCGAGAGGCCTTCGATCCGCGGCTTCTGACGATTCAGCCCCGCGCAGGCGGACTGGCGGCCGTCGCGGTGAATGAGCGAACGCTTTTCTGGCGTGCGAAGATCAGCGGCAAGCGGATGAAGCTCGACGGGACGGTGCTCGCGGAGTTCGAGTTCTGGCGGCATCTCTGCGATCGCTTCGAGGCAAAAGCATTTCCTCTGCCGGCCGACATCGCTGCGCCAGCCGCGGCACATGACGAAATCGTCGTCGTGCAAATGCTCGACAGGCGCGCTTTCCACTACTTCGTCGAGGATATCGATCTCCGGCTACCGAAGCCGAGGGCTGCCATCAAGGTGACGACGACCGCAGATGGCTGCGAGGTCCACATCACTGCCGAGAGCTTCCTGAAGGACCTCTGCCTGATGGCGGATCGTCTCGATCCCGATGCCGTGGTGGATTCGATGCTGGTGACGCTGCTGCCGGGCGAAAGCCATACTTTCAAGGTCAGGACGTCGAAGGCCGTTTCCGTGAAGGACATCTCCCTTGGGAAGGTGCTTCGATCGGCCAACGATCTGCTTGACGGGCACTGAAATGGCCCCGTCCCCGACGGGGCCATCCAAATCATGCCGCCGCGCCGCCACAACCTGGACGCAGCGTGCTGCACGGGCGCTTATCCACGCTTGCGGGTAACCCTACATCCAGTAGGGCGGCACGCCATAGTAGTCATAGACCCGGCGGCCGTTGTCGTTGTACCAGTTGTCGTCATCGTCCGAATAGCTCGGCGCGCCTTCGATCTGCTCCTTCGTCAGGTCGATGCGATAGCCGTCCAGCTGGGTATCGTAGGCCAACTTTTCCCACGGCAGCGGGTAGTGATCGTGACCGATCCCCATGAAACCACCGAAGCTCAAAACGGCGTAGGCGACGCGCCCATCCTGCTTGCCGAGGATCAGCCGCTCGATCGAACCGATGTGCTTGCCATCGGCACCGTAGACGCGCGTCCCTTCCACGCGGTCGCTCGCAATCAACGTCGGCGTGTCCTTTACGTTTGGGTCTCGGCGGTTGTTGTCAGCGTCCTGATGCAGCATTGTGCACCTCCCTTTTGTTGGTTTCGTCGTGCTTGGCGTACGGTTTGAAAACGTCGCGCGGCGCTCAAGGTTCCAAATTTCCCACAGGCGCGCGCGTTGCTGCAATATTGACGTTTACGTCAAGGTTAGTGTATCTAATCTCGGCTTGAACCATTCAGGCAATGACATAAGCTGCCGTATTGGAAGATGGAGGATCGTCCAATCGGTTGCCGGTGGAACCGGTCGGCAGCGAGAGGGAGAGAGACACGATGAACAGCATTTCCGCCCACCCAGGCGGCGCCAAGCCGGCAAAGCCCTGGCTTGCCACCTATCCCGAGATCGTCCCGGCGGAGCTTCCGCCTCTCGAATATGCATCATTGGCGGAACTGCTCGACAAATCCTGCGCACGCTATGCCGACCGCGTCGCATTCTCCAGCATGGGAAAGCGACTGACGTATCGGGAACTGGAAAGCCAGACGCGCAAGATCGCCGCGTGGCTGCAGAACACAGGCCTGCAGAAGGGCGACCGCGTCGCCGTGATGATGCCGAACGTCCTGCAGAACCCTGTTGCCGTCTACGGCATCCTGCGCGCCGGCCTGGTCGTCGTGAACGTCAACCCGCTCTATACGCCGCGAGAACTGGAGCACCAGCTGCGGGACTCCGGCGCCAAGGCTATCTTCGTCCTCGAGAATTTCGCGCGAACGGTCGAGCAGGTGCTCGCCAAGACCGACGTACGCCACGTCGTCGTCAGTTCGCTCGGCGAAATGCTGGGTGCCAAGGGCCTGATCGTGAACCTCCTTGTTCGCAAGGTGAAGAAACTCGTTCCCTCGTGGTCCATCCCGCAGCACAAGACCTTCAAGCAGGTGCTGAGCGAAGGGGCCGGCAAGGCATTCAAGCCGGCCGTGGTGACCGGCAACGACATCGCCTTCCTGCAGTATACCGGCGGCACCACAGGGGTCGCCAAGGGCGCGGTCCTTACCCACCGGAACCTGCTGTCCAACAAGCTCCAGCTTGAACTCTGGCTGAAATCGGCCTTCGAAAGCCGGCAGCGGCCCGATGTCCTGAACTTCCTCTGCGCCCTGCCCCTCTATCATATCTTCGCACTGACGGTGAATTCGCTGATGGGCATGTCGCTCGGCGCGCACAACATTCTGGTCGCCAATCCGCGCGATATCCCTGCACTGGTCAGGGAGTTTTCCAAGTCCAACGTCCACGTTTTCCCCGGCCTCAACACGCTCTTCAACGCCCTGATGAACAATCAGGAATTCGCGAAGGTCGATTTTTCATCGCTGGTCATCTCGCTCGGCGGCGGCATGGCCGTGCAGCGGCCGGTCGCGGAGCGCTGGCTGAAGATGACGGGATCTCACATTACCGAAGGCTACGGCCTCTCCGAGACCTCGCCGGTTGCGACCGCCAACCGTTTTGATTCGCCCGAATTCACCGGCTCGATCGGCCTGCCGATCCCTTCCACCGACCTCGATATCAGGGACGAGGACGGCAAATCGCTACCGCTCGGCGAGATCGGCGAAATCTGCATTCACGGGCCGCAGGTCATGGCTGGCTATTGGAACAAGCCAGAGGAGACAGCCCGCGCGATGACGCCTGACGGCTACTTCCGCACGGGCGACATGGGCTTCATGGATGCGCGCGGCTACACCAAGATTGTGGACCGGAAGAAGGACATGATCCTCGTGTCCGGCTTCAACGTCTACCCGAACGAAATCGAGGAGGTGGCCGCCATGCATCCCGGTATCCTCGAATCCGCGGCGATCGGCGTTGCGGACGGCCACTCCGGCGAAGCCGTGAAGCTGTTCGTCGTCAGGAAGGATCCGGCGCTCACCGAGGCCGACGTGAAGGCTCACTGCGCGGAGAACCTGACCAACTACAAGCGGCCTCGGTTCATCGAGTTCCGCCCCGAGCTGCCCAAGTCGCCCGTCGGCAAGATCCTGCGCAAGGATCTGCGCAGCTAGATCCATATGCTCCGCGCTGAAAAGCCATCCGTCGTCGCGGGTGGCTTTTTTGCGTTTCGGCAGGTCGCCGAACTTGATTTGCACCCTACAAAGCGAATAGTTTCCGCGACCCTCTCGCCCTGCAAAGGAGCCTCCCATGAATGCCATCGTTGAACAATTGAAGAGCACTGCGGCCGCGACCAAGGCGACCGACATCCGCGCCGCTTTCGCGGCCGATCCGCAGCGCTTCTCCCGCTTTACCGCGTCGCTCGACGATCTTCTTATGGACTATTCAAAGACGGCCGTGAACGACGAGGTCCTGGCTCTCCTGGTGAAACTTGCCGAAACCGGGGGCGTCGAGGCCAAGCGCGACGAAATGTTCTCCGGCACGGCGATCAACTTCACGGAGGACCGCGCCGTTCTGCACACGGCGCTGCGCAACCGTTCCAACACGCCCGTTCTGGTCGACGGCAAGGACGTGATGCCCGACGTCAACGCGGTCCTGGCTGCGATGGGCAAATTCGCCGACGGCATCCGTTCGGGCGCGTTGAAGGGGGCGACCGGCAAGGCGATCACCGATGTCATCAATATCGGCATCGGCGGCTCGGATCTGGGGCCCGTCATGGCGACGTTGGCGCTTGCGCCCTTCCATGACGGCCCTCGCGCGCATTTCGTCTCCAACATCGATAGCGCGCATATCGCCGACATACTGAAGCTGGTGAAGCCGGAAACGACGCTCTTCATCGTCGCGTCCAAGACCTTCACGACCATCGAGACGATGACCAACGCGCAGACCGCGCGCAAGTTCATCGCCGACGCGCTTGGCGAAGCGGCTGTGCAGCATCACTTCGCGGCCGTTTCGACAGCGCTCGACAAGGTCGCGACCTTCGGCATCGACAGCGAACGCGTCTTCGGCTTCTGGGATTGGGTCGGCGGCCGCTACTCGATCTGGTCGGCGATCGGCCTGCCCCTGATGATTGCTGTGGGGCCGGAGAATTTCGGCAACTTCCTCGATGGCGCCCATGCGATGGACAACCACTTCCGCCAGGCGCCCATTACGAAGAACCTGCCTATACTGCTCGGCCTGATCGGCTTCTACAATCGCAATGCGTTGGGCTACGCGACGCGCGCGATCCTGCCTTACGACCAGCGCCTGTCGCGCTTCCCGGCCTATCTGCAGCAGCTCGACATGGAATCGAACGGCAAGGGCGTGACCATCGACGGCACGCCGGTCGAGGGCAATTCCGGCCCGGTCGTCTGGGGAGAACCCGGCACCAACGGCCAGCACGCCTTCTACCAGCTCATCCACCAGGGCACGAGCGTCATTCCAGCCGAATTCATGATCGCGGCAAACGCCTTCGAACCGGGGCTGCGCCATCAGCACCAGCTGCTGATGGCCAATGTCATTGCCCAGTCGGAAGCGCTGATGAAGGGCCGCACCTTCGCGGAAGCCAAAAAGCAGCTCACCGACAAGGGCATGGACGACAGAAAGGCCGATTTCATCGCTCCGCACCGCGTCTTCACCGGAAACCGCCCGTCGATCACCTTCGTCTACGGCAAGCTGACGCCCTATGCGCTCGGCCGCCTCATCGCGCTCTACGAACACCGTGTCTTCGTCGAAGGCGTGCTCTTCCGGATCAACTCCTTCGACCAATGGGGCGTCGAGCTCGGCAAGGAACTGGCAACCGGCCTGCTGCCTGTCATCGAAGGCAAGGAGAGTGCGGAGGGCCACGATTCCTCGACACAGGGCCTCGTCGCGGCGCTGGCAAGCCTCGCCACGAAGTAGATACGAGCGAAACTGGAAACGCTCCCGCGACAGGCGCCGCGGGAGCGTTTTTCTTATGACTGCCTTGCTCCCCTCAGGCGGGCCAGATACTCGCTGCGGGAGAAATGGTTTGGTCCGGCGTGCTTTCTAACGGGCGGCGGGCCGTTGAGCGCGCGATATCCGAAAAACTCCGCATCCATCGTACCCAGCCCGCCGGTCAAGGACGGCAAGGCACGTTGCAGCGAATGCACGCTGATGGCAGCGATCGTGCCGCCCAGCACCAATATGGATCCATTCGACGTAGGCGGCTCGAGCGATGCTCCCAGGCGCGCAAGAAGGCTCTGCACGCCTGGCAACGCTTCAGGGGGCATTTCGATGCTAATCCGATCCATGGGTTCGCATACTTCCGTTCCAGCGGCTTCAAGCGCCGCGGCGAGGACCAATGGCGTCAGGTGCCGATGGTCGGCAGGGGTACTGGATGCCCACTTCCGCATTCTGGTCGCCTCCACCAGCGAGACAACGCAATCGGTTACCTGCCACCCGAAAACGCCCTGCTTCAACGTTTCCTCGACTGCCTCCTCGACGGCCTTCAGCGCAAAGAACGGAAGCGATCCCGGGTCGATCAGCGATCGGAAGCGGTGACGACCCTGGCAGTCGCCGGGTTCGACGATCAGACCTACCGTAGCGACAAACGGATCGGGTGCGTGATCCACGGCCCTACCCGTCCCCACGACGCGCTCGATGTAAATCGGTGACGTCTCGAGAAAATGGACCTCGAGACCGTAGTCGACCCGCAATGTGTGCTCGATCACCTCTTTCTGCACTTCGCCGTAGAGGGAAATGGAGATCGCGTCCTGGCCGCCGTCGCCCTGTCGTAAATTGATGAGCGGGTCTTGCTCTGTCATTTGCAGCAGCGCCTTCCACAACAACGGCGCTTCGGTCGGATCGGACGGGACGACGACCGATTCCAGCATAGGAGGGGAGAATTGCCGCTGTACATATACTGACCGCTCGCCGATCCAGTCTCCGATACGAACGTCGGAGAGGCCTCTGACCTTGGCTATGTCCCCCGCCCGAGCAAGGTCGCGCCGGCCGGCCTGCCCTTGGGAGAATACCTCGATCTCCGTAATTCGATTGTCCTTGCCGGCAATCGAGAGGCGGTCGCGAACGCGGACCGATCCGGCAAACATCCGGAGATAGGCCAGCTTCTCCCCGGCTCCAGTCCGTTCCACCTTGAAGACCGCGGCTGAAGCTGGCCTGTCGGTTTCGGGCACGGGTGCCGGAAGCAGGGCGGTGACCCCGTTCATCAGTTCCCCGATGCCCGAGCCTGTGATCGCCGAGCCAAAAAACACTGGGTGTACCGAGCCCGCGGCGGTCTGCATGGCGAGGGCAGCCGACAGTGTGCCGCCCGGTACATCCGCATCATCGGCGAACGCTTCGAGCAACCGATCGTCGTGTTCCGCCAGGGCCTCGAGAACAGCCGAACGGAACTGACGATCCTTCCAGGAAAATGCGACAAATGCAGCGTCCGGCGTTCCCGGTGCCGTCGCGTATCCCATGGGCACGATTGCGTCCGACAGCCGGGACCGCAGGTTGGCAAGGGCATGCCGGTCGTCGGCTCCCCGGCGATCGATCTTGTTGACGAAGACGATGGTGGGGACCTTTAGCCGCGCCAGCGCCCGCATGAGGACACGCGTCTGCGCCTGCACCCCTTCGACCGCAGATACGACAAGGACCGCGCCGTCCAAGATGCCGAGAACCCGCTCCACCTCTGCAATGAAGTCGGGATGGCCGGGTGTATCCAACAGATTGACACGCGTGTCGTTGAATACGAAAGACGCGACAGCAGCCTTGATCGTTATTCCCCGTTCACGCTCCAATTGCAGCGTGTCGGTCTGGGTGTCGCCGGTATCGACACCGCCCATGGTCTTGATGACCCCGGCATGAAAAAGCAGGCGTTCGGTTAAGCTAGTTTTGCCGGCGTCGACATGCGCCAAAATTCCAAGATTGAGTGTTCGCATAGCACATCATGTTCATGGCTTCGGGAGTAGCTCCGTTTCCTTCGAACATGTGACAGCGCATGCTTACCTCCATTGTTGGACGGCTTTTGGTAACACTACCGGCCGACGCCCGCAACTGCGGAGGCCGTCTCGCCCTCCGCGATATCCATTGCGACAGATCCAACTTCGCTGAATTCCTACAGGGATTTCGCCGGCCAATCAGCTCGGGGGCATCCTGTCGAACCTTGGCAATTGTGGGTCGACGTGGTCCCATGGCTGCGCGGCGGCGGTCCAGCTGATCAACTGCGGCCTGTATCGTGTCGGGTCGTCCAAGCTGGCGGCACGAACGACGAAATAATCGGGCATGGCTGGAAACGTCATGTAGACGGGCGAGCCGCAGGTGGGGCAGAAGGCCCGGTCCTTGACAATTCCGCCGTCACCGGTCGCTTGCCAATGCGTTGCTTCTCCCTCGACAACAACGTTGTCGCATTGGAAGGTCAGATGCGATGCGTGCCCGGTGCCACTCTCGCGCTGACATTGGCGGCATTGGCAGTCAAGCATGACAATCGGATCGCCGGCGATCCTGTAACGGATCGCACCGCAGGCACAGCCACCTGTATAGGGTTCACTCATGTGATCCTCCTTTGGGAAACAACAATGATATTCGGGGGTGTCGGGTTCAGGCCGGCTCGTCCATGAGGGGGCCCAGGCGAGGAACGACTTTTTTCCAACCTTCGCTCATGTTCATGAAGGCCGTATCGTTCTTCGGCGTGACGAACCCGGAATGGACAAGGCGAATTCGTGTTCCGCCTTCCGCCTCGATGAGCGACCAGGTAACGACCGTATCCAGCAGCGAGCCGTATCCCGAGTTGGTGGGGTGCCCACCTTTCCAGCTGTAGGCAAAACGTTCGTTCGGCACCACATCGGTCACTTCGCAGTGAATGACGCCGTCCCATTCGCCGGCAGGGTTCGTCTGGAAGGTGAAACGGTTGCCCACCACCGGCTCGAATCCTGTCGGCTTCATCAGGAAGCGCGCAATCATGTCGCCTGACGTCAGGGCTTTCCAGACCGTCTCTGCGGCATGCGGAAACACCTCGTCGACGACAATGTCCTGAATATCGGTTTGCAGCATTGCCTTGTTCATGGATCGATTTCTTTCAGTAGGGTTCGCAGACTGTCGAAACGTTCTTGCCAGAAGAGGCCGTAGTGGCTCATCCAGTCGAACAGCGGGGCAAGCCCATCCGGCTCCGCACGGTAGTAGACCTTTCGGCCTTCGGGTCTCTCGGCGACGAGACGGGCCTGCTTCAGTGACTTCAGATGCTGTGAAATGGCACCCTGCGTCACTCCGCTTCCGCGCGTCAGATCGACAACGGTAATCTCTCGCGCGCTGACGATCCGCTCGTAGACCGCCCGCCGGGTCGGATCTGCAAGTGCCCGCATGACGGAGGAAATTTCGACTGCTTCTATCATGCCTAAACGATTAGTCGTTACTCATCAAATAGTCAACGCTAATTATTATTTCTGCGGAATTTAGACGAGACCCTCCAGGGCTTCGTGCCGGAGGTTGCGACCGGACGGCGTTTTTATATGCTCGATGTCGAAACGCGACATCACCAATCGTCATCGTATAAATCGCCATTGGAGAACCGGGATGACTGCAACCGACGACGACCTTGTTCATTTCGAGGCGCACGGCGCCATGCCATTGCCTGCGGCCCGCAGCGAAGGATTCGTCGACAACGACGGAGCGCGGATCTGGTACGCGACCTCAGGATCCGGCCCGGCGGTCGTCCTTCTCCACGGTGGGCTCGGCAACAGTGGCAACTGGGGATACCAGGTCCCGGCACTGGTTGCGTCGGGCCGCCAGGCAGTCGTCATCGACAGCCGCGGGCACGGCCGCAGCACCCGCGACCAGCAGCCCTACACATATGAGTTGATGGCATCGGACGTTCTTGCGGTCATGGACCGGATTGGGATCGACAGAGCAGCCCTCGTCGGCTGGAGCGACGGAGCCTGTACCGCCCTTATCCTTGCGGATCGGGAGCCGCACCGCGTCTCGGGTGTTTTCTTCTTCGCATGCAGCATGGACCCGAGCGGCACCAAACCATTCGTTGCAACGCCGGTCATCGATCGCTGCTTCAGCCGGCACAGGCAAGACTATGCGGCACTGTCGGCCACCCCGGATCAATTCGAGGCATTCGTGGAGGATGTGAGCCACATGATGGCGACGGAACCCAACTACTCCGCGGAAGACCTCTGCCGGCTGAGCGTGCCGGTCGCCATCGTGCTCGGTGATGCCGACGAGTTCATCAAGACGGAGCATGCGGCTTATCTCGTGCGCAGCATACCCGGAGCGGAGTTCATCGGGCTTGCCGGCGTCAGCCATTTTGCGCCGCTGCAGCGGCCCGAGTCCTTCAACCGGCAAGTGCTCGGATTTCTGGACCGGACAGGCTGAACCCGGCGGCGGCCGGTTCTCCCGGCACATTCCAACTCATTGGCAAGTTGCCAATGTCGGCTCGCCGGCGCGCGACAGCATTGCCTGCAGGTCGCTGCCCTGAATGAGCGGGATGAAGTCATCCGCGGGGGCAGTCTGGAGCCAAACCTCCAACGGCTGGCGCGAATCGGCCGCCGGATAGACGCCGCGCCAGCAGCCGCCGGAGAAATCGGCGCTCAAGCTGCCCCTGCCGTTGATGCCGGCTGCCTTCTCGGCCTTCATCTTCCGCTGAAAGGCGCGGAACGGCTCGACGTCGGCCGCGGACAAGGCGAGGATCACCATCTTTTCGCCCGATGCCAGGTTCGTCGGCAGACCACCAACTGACTTGGTGACCTCGGTGATCTCGAGCGGGTATTCCTGCGTCATCGGGGCGGTAACAGTCGACGACCACTTCATGACCAGCTTGACGCTTGCCTTGCCGAGTTCAAGCGACGCCGGCAGCCTGATTGCCGCCCGCAGATCGGCCGGATTGGAGTCCAGAGGGGAAAGGGTACTGAGTTTCGCAGCAGAGATCGGGTTGGCCGACATGCAGGACGGCAGGAACAACAGTGCGAGGACTGCGATTGAAAACGGAAAAGATGAAAATGTGCGCATGAAAAACCATTCGACGTTGAAATGCGATAATTATTGCTATACGATAATTTTAGCTCATATAGCAATAAGGATTCAACATGCGACAGGAAACATCTGGTGAGATCCGCAGGCTCAGCCGAAAACTCAGGCTGCTCGTTCTTATGATCGGCCTGACAGCGGGAAGCGTTCTGGTCTATTGCGCCTGGCGGTTGTCGTTCGACCTCGAGGGATTCCAGCACGACGTCGGTCAGGCGCTGTTCAGCGATCCGAAACCGATGACCCTGACCCCCATTGCGATCATGGGCCTTGTCGTCATCGGGCTGGCGAATGCGGCGCTTGCATTCGGGGGTCTGCACGCCGTGTGGTCACTGTTCGGCCGCTATCAGATCGGTGATCTCTTTTCACGGCAATGCGGCAAGCTTCTGCGCAGGGCAGGCATGTTCGCTCTTGCCGGCGCGGTTTCGGGCATCGTGTCGCGAACCGCGGGTGTTCTCCTGGTGACCTATGCGAATCCGGCCGGACAAAAGATGCTTGCCATCGGCGTTTCCAGCACCGAAGTCCTTCTGTTCCTGCTGTCAGGGTTGTTGTTCGTGCTCGGTCACATCATGATCGTGGCGGAAGAGCTCGAAGCCGACTATCGGAGCTTTGTTTAACCGGTGGCCATAATCGTCAATCTCGACGTGATGCTGGCGAAGCGCAAGATGCGGTCGAGGGAACTGGCCGAGCGCGTCGGGATCACCGAGCAGAACATTTCCCTGCTGAAATCCGGCAAGGTCAAGGGTGTGCGTTTCGATACGCTGGAGAATATCTGCCGGGCGCTGGAGTGCCAGCCCGGCGATATCCTCGAATTCCGCGAGGACGAGGCGACGTGATCGCCGCCCCGGTTGTCGATGTGATCAGAACCCGATCTCATGGGCGAAGGGCGGGTTGGCGCCGGCACGTGAGACAGTGACGGCGGCGGCCCTGGCGCCCAGTTCCAGGGCATCGCGTATGCCGGCCTCGTCGAGGGCTGCAACCTTGGCCTTGGTCAGCCGGTCGTGACGCTTCAGCGAGGCCAGCACGCCGGCATCGAACGTGTCCCCCGCCCCCACGGTGTCGACCACGGTCACCCGCTCGCTCGGCACCGATACCTTGTGGCTGGCGGTGTAGCCCGTAGCCCCCTCGGCACCCTTGGTGATCACAACAAGCTTGGCGCCGTGCTTCAGCCAGTGTGCCGCCAGATCGTCATGGTTGCCCTGGAGGCCGAACCAATCCAGGTCCTCGTCGGAAAACTTCAGTATGTCGGACTTAGCCGCCATGCGCTTGATGCGCGCCATGTGGGCATCCTTGTTCCTGATGAAGCCGGGGCGGATGTTTGGATCGAGCGAGATGACGCGATTGTCGGCTTCGCGATCGAGAAGAGCTTCGTAGGTTTCGCCGCAGGGGCTCGGGATGAGGCTGATCGCGCCGAAATGGAGGGCTTCGCAATCGTCGCCGAGGGTCGGCAGATCATCGGCGGTGATCATGCGGCCGGCCGTGCCTTCATCGTAGAAGGCATAGGTCGCCTGACCATTCACAAGCTTGACGAAAGCGACCGTCGAAGGGCGCGGCGTGATGGCACAAAGACTGAAGTCGACATTGCTGGCCTTCAGCGTGTCGCGCAGGATTTCGCCCATCATATCGTCGGCGAGACCCGTAAAAAACGACGTGGGAATGCCCAGCCTGCCGAGCGCGATCGCCGTGTTGAAGATCGCGCCGCCGGCGTAGGGAGCAAAGCCCTTTTCGCCGAGCGTGGTTTCCCGCGGCAGCATGTCGATGAGCGCTTCGCCACAGCATAAAATCATTCCGACCTCCCAGTGCATTCACTGATTTCGATGTTCTAATCGATTAGATAATTTCGTGGCAAAAGCAAAGCGCCGCGTCACGCATTCGGCGTCACAGCGATGAAATGCCGCCATTGCGGCCCGACCAGGCAAGCGGTGCATCGAGGAAGGACTCAACCTCATTCAGCGTGTTTTCGTCGAAAAGCTTCTGTGTCTTGGCAACGGCAAGCACGTCGCGCCAGGTCGCGATGTAGTGGAGCTTCACCTTGCCATCGGTAAACCGCAGCGCACCCTCATCGAAGATACCATAGTAGAAGAGCGCGATACCGTGGTCGACAACTCCGCCGGCGGCGCGTATCGCATCGATGAACTTGAACATGCTGCCGCCGGCCGTCGTCAGGTCCTCGATGACGAGAACGCGCGAACCCTCCGGCATGTTGCCCTCGATCTGCGCATTGCGTCCGTGGCCCTTCGGCTGCTTGCGGACATAGATCATCGGCAGGCTGAGGCGATCGGCAAGCAGGGCTGCGAAGGGAATGCCAGCCGTCTCGCCGCCGGCGATGCAATCGAACTGTTCGAAACCCGCCTCGCTCAGCACGACGCCCGCGGCGAAATCCATGACAGCGGACCGAATGCGCGGGAAGGAGAGAAGCTTGCGGCAGTCGATATAGACCGGGCTCGCCATGCCTGAGGCGAACTTGTAGGGCTGCGCGGCATTGAAATGCACCGCCTTGATCTCCCAGAGCATCTTCGCCACCAGTTCTGCCATGACTGCACGGTCGGTGAATGTCGTCTGGATCATCGCTCTCTCCATTGGTCAAATTTATGGGCCAATAGCAGCAAGTGCGGAAAGATTCCAGAACGGCGGGCGGGATGAAGCAGAGAATGCGGGCAAAAACTAGTGGCAAACGCGCCGGCATTCCGGCTTCGGCCCGAGAAACATTCGCCGGACAGCGGCTCCGCAAGAGTCCTGCGAGAAAATCTTTCAGCTTTTTCAAACCGTTGGGCTTGCGCGGCAGCACGGCGGGGATATCGTGACGGAATGGATCATATGGATGTCTTCCATCGCCTTGGCGTGGCACTCGCAATTGGCCTGCTCGTCGGCGTCGAGCGAGGATGGCAGGAGCGCGATATCCGGGATGGCGGCCGAACGGCCGGCATCCGGACTTTCGGGCTGACCGGCTTTCTCGGCGGCGTCGTCGGGATACTGCAGCCCATGACCGGCCCATTCTTGCCGGCGACGATCGCAGCCCTTGTCGGCGCCTTATACATCGCCGGCAAGTGGCGTGAAGCGGAGGAAGACAAGGACTACGGCGTGACGTCGATCGTCGCGGCTCTCCTGGTCTTTGCGCTCGGCGTTCTTGCCGCCGTTGGCGATGTAATTACCGCCGCTGCGGGCGCCGTGGCCATGACGGTGGTTCTGGCGGCGCGACACAGCCTGCACGGCTTCGTCCAGTGGCTGACCTGGCCGGAGTTGCGCTCGGCACTGATGCTGCTCGCCATGACAGTGGTCGTGCTGCCGCTGCTGCCGGACAAGACGCTCGACCCCTGGGGAGCAATCAATCCCTTTTCGCTCTGGCTGCTGACCATTACGATCGCGGCACTCTCCTTTGCCGGCTACGTTGCCATCAGGCTGATGGGCACGAACCGCGGCGTATTACTCGCTGGTGCCGCGGGCGGTCTTGTCTCGTCGACTGCGCTGACGCTTTCCTTTGCGCGATATTCCAGAGAGGCGCCGCAGGGGTCGCGCCACCTGGCAGCCGGAGCGGCCATCGCCGGCGCCCTGTCTTTCGCGCGCGTGCTCGTCATTGGCAGCGCATTGGCGCCGGATCTGCTCGTCCCGCTCGCGTCGGGCCTCGTACCGGCCATCGTCGGATTTCTTGCTTTAGGTTTTCTCTGGGTTTCTCGTCCCCGGCCATCAACGGATCTGCCCGGGCCATCAACAGGCGTGCCGGAGATCACGTTGAAGAACCCGTTCGAAATACAGACGGTCCTTTCCTTCGCACTTCTGCTCGGGCTCATCAGCCTGCTGTCGAAGGTCGCGATCACCTATCTGGGAGCCACGGCACTTTTCGCGGTGGCCGCGATCTCCGGCCTGGTCGATGTGGACGCGATTACATTGTCGACAGCACGGCTTGCCGGCACCACGATAAACTTGACGACCGCTGCCGGCGTCATTCTGCTCGGCGTCGCCGTCAACATGGTGACCAAGGTGGTGCTGGGACTCACTGCAGGCAGCCGGGGATACGGGCTTGCACTTGCGCAGGCGTCTGCCATCTCGGTCGCACTTGGGGCCGTCGGCTACCTGTCCTACTTTGCCTTCCTGCCAGGATAGACTGCGCCCTGCGCCCTGAAATCGATGTTCACGACCGCAGACCGGAGGCTTTGTTCCGCCAAGAACGGCGGCCGCAATGCCGTCCACTCGGAGTTTCCGTATCGGCCAAAGGCGCACGCGTCAGGGCGTAGCCATGAGGTGACCGATGTCGACGGGCAGCATTTTCTTGTAGAGCGCGATTGCGGCCCGTCCGTCCTCCTCGCCGAGCGAAATCGAGTATCGCACGGCTGCGGCAAGCAGATGCATCATCATCCGGGCAATCGCAAGAAGCTCTTCCGGCCGGCACTTCGGCCAGAGTTTGATCAGTACGTCGAACAGCCTCTGGGAATGGAATTCCATGTCCTCGGCATCGACCTGCTGCAGCACCCTGTCGGCCTGGGTGGCGTTCCAGATGTCCCGCATGACCGGCTCGCTGCGGAAAAAGTCATAGTACTGATCGACGATGCTGCAGAGCGCCTGCCGCAGCAGCTCGGCACTCGACACATTGGCCAGCTCCGCCTCGACGCAGCGCCTGCCCTGCTCGTTGAAGCGCTCGGCAAGGGTTCGGATGATCGAACTCTTGTCCGGGAAATACTGATAGAGGGCGCCGAAGGACAATTCGGCCCGCTCGACGATTTCGCTCATCTTCAGCGCGTCGCTGCCATTCTCCTCGATGAGCTCGGTTGCGACCGAGAGGATCTTTTCGAAACGATCGCGGCCACGCTGCTGCTTCGGGATCCGCCGCGGCTGACCGGTCGCTTCCAACTGTTTTTTTCGCCCGCCTGCGGCCTGCTCCGGCATCCGACACTCCATTTTTCGGTTGACGAACAAAATAAGAGAGTTTATCTCATTTTGCAAATGAGAGATTTTCTCTTGTTTCGACAAAGGGAGTACTCAGATGCAGAATTCCGAAATCATCCTTGTCGGCGGCGCCGGAAAGACCGGCAACCGCGTCGCGCTGCGGCTGGCGGAGCGCGGCATCGGGCACCGCTTCGCCTCGCGTTCCAGCAAGCGCCCGTTCGATTGGCAGGATCGGCCTACATGGCGCAGTGCCCTTGCAGGCGCGACCGGCGCCTACGTCACCTTTCAACCCGACCTTTCCGTCGCATGGGCCGCCGAGGCGATCGGCGCCCTTGCCCGCACGGCGCTCGACTGCGGGCTGCAGCACATCGTGCTGCTGTCCGGTCGCGGTGAAGAGGGTGCGCAACGAAGCGAGGAAGCCCTGAAAGCATCGGGGATCGGTTACACCGTCCTGCGCGCCTCCTGGTTCTGCCAGAATTTCAGCGAGGGCGCCTTTGCGGAGTCGATCGCGGCCGGAGAGCTTGCCCTTCCGGCAGGCGAGGTGAAGGAACCGTTCATCGACGCCGACGATATCGCCGACGCCGCCGTTGTCGCATTGACCGATCGTCGGCATGTCGGAATGACCTACGAGTTGACCGGCCCTCGCTCGATCACCTTCCGCGAGGCTGTCGCCGAGATCGCCGAGGCATCCGGCAGGACGGTCGCCTACCGGCAGACATCGATCGGCGATTTCAAGGCGGGGCTGGCCGCAGCCGGCCTACCGCAGGGAACGATCGACCTGCTCGAAGAGCTCTTCAGCCAGGTGCTCGACGGGCGCAATTCGCAAGTCATGAACGGCACGCCGGACATTCTTGGCCGCCCGGCCAAAGACTTCGGCGCATACGCCGAGGAAGCCGCGGCTGCCGGCGCCTGGGGGGCATGACCATGACGACCGTTCTCATCATCGTTCTGATAGCGGCCGCAATCGGCAGCGGCCTGGTTGCAGGAATCTTCTTCGCCTTTTCGACCTTTGTGATGACGGCGTTTTCGCGTCTTCCGGCAGAACAGGGCATTGCCGCGATGAACTCGATCAACGTGACGATCGTGCGCTCGCCCTTCATGCTGCTCTTCGTCCCGACTGCGGTCCTATGCCTCGCGATCGCCGTGCTTGCCTTCCTGACCTGGCGTGGGGGCACCAACATCTGGATGCTCGCAGGTGCTGCACTCTATCTGTTCGCCTCATTCGCTTCGACCATCGTCTTCAACGTGCCGATGAACGATGCGCTTGCGAAGGTCGGCGGCGGCGGACCCGAAGCGACGACCCTGTGGGCGACCTATCTGAAGGATTGGACATGGTGGAACCATGTTCGCACGGTGGCTTCCCTCCTCGCCTCCGTCGCCTTCGTCCGCGCACTGATGCTTCTCTGACGGAAAGGCGGGAGGGTACGGAACCCTCCCGCGACTGCGCTTACGGCCGTTCGCAGAAGGTCACGCGGTTGTTGAACGGATCGATGACTTCCATTTCGAGCCCCCATGGTGCCTCGCTGACCCCCGGCTTCATGTAGCGGTACTGCTTTGCAGCGAGCTCCGCCTGGAAGGCACGCACGCCGGTCACCGGCACGAAGGCCCTGGCGCCAGGGCTGGCGTCACCCGAATGCTCGCTCAGATGCAGCAGCATGCCGCTGCGGGAGACTTGGCAATAGAGGGGAAAATGGTCCCCGAAGCGATGTTCCCAATCCAGCGAGAAGCCAAGAAAGCCGCAATAGAATTCCTTCGCCTTGTCGACGTCGAAGATCCGGAAGATGGGGATCGGCGGCTGGATGGCAATGGCGGGCGGCACGGCCTCTGCCTCCTCGAGCCTGGCCGAGAGGATATTCCGCTGGTCGAAGCCGAACTGGCGGGCAACGAGTTCCAGGGCTTCGCTGTGGGTGAGTGCCACGTCACGGCTGGCAAGAGCCTGCCGCAGCGTCTTCGCCATGAGCTTGGCGTCGCGAAAATCGCGCATGATGCATTCCTTCCGTTGGCGGCAAACAGGACGATCAGTGCCCGCGTCTGCTGACCCGTTCGCCATCAATCGCCAAACGGCAAGGGATGTGAAGGATATCCGTGGATGCATTCACCATAGCGCTCTCGCGCCGCGGGGCGGCTGGCCGCATCCGGCCGATGGCAAACCTATGGGAGGAAAGGCGTTCGATCAAGAGCCTGTTCGCACAGTCTCGACGGGCACCGCGTGAAGATAGCCGGACAGCTCGATACGGTTGCGGCCGGTTCGTTTGGCCGCGTAGAGGGCCTTGTCCGCAGCGCTCAGCATCGCGTCGAAATGCATCGGGATCGACCGCCCTACTGCGATGCCGGCACTGACCGTGCATCGGATCACGCTCCCGTCGAGACGCGTCTCGTAGTCTTCCAAGGTTCTGCGTATGCGTTCGGCCACGAGTTCCGCGCGCCCCGGCATCACCTCCCGCAACACCAGTGCAAACTCCTCGCCGCCGAGCCGCGCGGCTATATCGCCGGTTCGGCAGTTCGCTTCCAGAAGTGCCGCGAAGACTTTCAACACATGATCGCCGACGCCGTGGCCATAGGTGTCGTTGATGGCTTTGAAGTGGTCGATGTCGAAAACCACGATCGCGGTCGTGGTGTCAATCGCTCCAGTGCCGTAGCGGTCGAACAGCGCGCGGCGGTTGAGCAGTCCGGTCAGCGGATCGGTTATCGCATCCAGCCGGTGGCGGGCAGCGATACGCCACTGCTGCAACGCAAGCGAAAGCGCGCCGATGCCGGTCATGCTGGCGATGCATACCGCAAGGCTCAGGTCCTCGGCCCAGTTTTTCGGCGCAGTGCCCAGAACAAGCTTGCCGCCGGCGATCAGGACGGCAGCACAGAGTACGAAGGACACTGCCGTTACCGAATAGAGCAGGGCAATTGCGGTGAGCGGCGCGGGCGCCTCGTCGCGCGCCAGCCAATACTGATAGGCAATGGCAAAAAGAGCGGCGGCAATCATCGAATTTTCAGCGATGAAGGCAGCGCCGTCGTAGCCCGTGATCATCGGCGGAACCGACAGCAACATGGCGACGATCGCCCATGCCGCAGTCGCCAAGGCGGGAAAGCGACCGGTGCGAAACTGGTATCCCGCTCCCCATCCCATGGCAAAGGCCGAATGGAAAAGGACATATGCAACAACGCCGATCCACCGCTCCGGCCTATCGATGTAGAGGCCAGACACGACTATACCGCCCACGATCAGCAGCAGTGCGAAAGCGCAGCTCAGCAGGAAGGTCTCGGTGCGCCGCCCGAACCAGCTGCCGAACAGCGTTGCTGCAAGACAACCTGCAGAAACCGCCAGCGCTATCAAAAGGGAGTCATAATCAAGCGTCATGCTCTAAAACCCAGCGGCGCCTGCCGCAGCCCTCAACCGGCTCACAGCGTAGCTGCGGGACTATGACGAATGTCTTATCCGTTTTGTTAAAAATGACGGCTTCTAAGCAATATATGCTACGGCGATACAAGCGACATGCCGCGTCAGGTCGACGCGACAATATAGATTAGAATATAGCAAGATATTCCTTAGCGTTGAACGTCCCAATGCAGCGGGAACATTGGATCAAAAACAGTTACGGAGCCCGCTCCCGTTTCAATTCTGGCCGGAAAGGAAACAGGACCTGTCCGTTTGACGAGCGTTACTGTCTCTTCGTTGACAGGAAGGCCGTACCAGGCCGGGCCATTCAGGGATGCGAAGGCTTCAAGCTTGTCAAGCGCACCGTCCTGCTCGAAAACATGGGCGAGGCAGCTCATCGTGTTGATCGACGTATAGATGCCGGCGCATCCGCAGGCACATTCCTTCAGCGGATCGACATGCGGTGCGGAATCCGTTCCCAGGAAGAAGCGGGGATCGCCGCTGGTGGCCGCGGCACGCAGAGCCAACCGGTGATTCTCCCGCTTGGCGACTGGCAGGCAATAATAGTGCGGCCGGATGCCGCCGACGAGGATTGCGTTGCGGTTGATGATCAGGTGATGCGTGGTGATCGAGCCGGCGAGATTGGCCTTGGCCGACCTGATATAGTCGATACCGTCGCTGGTGGTCACGTGCTCCATCGTCACCTTCAGCTCCGGCAGGCGCTTGCGCAACGGATCAAGAACCGTGTCGATGAAGGCGGCTTCCCGGTCGAAGATATCGACCTCCGGCGTCGTGACCTCCCCATGCACGCAGAGAGGAAGGCCGATTTTGGCCATGCGCTCCAGCACGGGCATTGCCTTTTCGATATCCCGAACACCGCCGTGAGAGTTGGTGGTGGCGCCGGCCGGATAGAGCTTGACCGCGGTGATCAAGCCGCTTCTTTTTCCGGCTTCGACATCGTCGGGATCGGTGTGCTCCGTGAGATACAGCGTCATCAGCGGCTGGAACCGATCGCCCTTCGGCAGAGCCGCCACGATGCGGTCGCGGTAGGCCGCGGCATCCGTGGTGGTGACGACAGGCGGCACGAGGTTCGGCATGATGATGGCGCGGGCGAAATCACGGCTGGTATCGCCGATGACGCCCTCCAGCATGGCGCCGTCGCGCAGGTGCAGGTGCCAGTCATCGGGTCGACGGATGGTGATCGATTGCATGGCGGCCTCCGGAGCGATGTGTTCCGGGTGTCGATACCACCAACCGCGCCGCAAAAACAATCGCTAAGCGATGTCCAGCGTCACATCGGCCGGGCGGCGGTTACCAAGGATCAATCGTCCGTTCGGAAGATCGTTGCCGTAGACCTTGGCGCTCGCGGCCTCTTCGGTCAGCTTGTAACCGCGCCAGCGCGCCCAAAGGCGCTCTTCGAGCACCTCGATCGGAGGCGCAAGCATGATCGAGTAGTCGAACACGCCGTCCAGTTCGGCCCACTTACCCTGGTCGAAGAGCAGGTAGTTGCCCTCGACGATGATGAAGCGGTGATCCGGAGAAACGGCGCGCGCGGACGCGATGGCGATTTCGCGCGAACGGTCGAACACAGGCACAAGCACTTCCTGGTCGGCGAGCTGTACGGCACGAATGATGTCGAGAAAGCCGCGCACGTCGAAGCTTTCCGGGATGCCCTTGCGCGCCAGCATACCGCGCTCGATCAGGATGGCGTTGTCCATGTGAAAGCCGTCCATCGGCAGAACTTCGGCGGTCTGGCCGCTCGCCCGCAGGATGCCGGCGAGGGTGTCGGCCATGGTGGATTTGCCGGAACCCGGCGGACCGGCAATCGCCACCAGAAAACGCTTCGCATCGCCGGCACGTGCGACGACGTCGCCGGCGATTTCCTTTATCCTCTCGCTCATGCGGCAACCGTCTCCGTGGGCGCCGCCTTGGCGCCGGTCATGAACGCGACGGCATCCGACATCGTATATTCCTTCGGATCGATCACCGTGAGGCGCCGTCCCAACCGGTGGATGTGAATGCGGTCCGCCACCTCGAAGACGTGCGGCATGTTGTGCGAGATCAGCACGATCGGAATACCACGCGAGCGTACGTCGAGGATCAGTTCCAGAACCTTGCGGCTTTCCTTCACGCCGAGCGCGGCCGTCGGTTCGTCAAGGATGATGACTTTGGAACCGAACGCGGCGGCGCGCGCGACCGCGACACCCTGACGCTGGCCGCCGGAGAGGGTTTCGACGGCCTGGTTGATGTTCTGGATGGTCATCAGCCCGAGTTCGGACAGCTTGGTTCGCGCTCGCTTTTCCATCGTCGGTCGATCCAGCATCCGGAACACGCTGCCGAGCACGCCGGGCTTCCTGATCTCGCGACCGAGGAACATGTTGTCGGCGATCGATAGCGCTGGAGAGAGCGCCAGATTCTGGTAGACGGTTTCGATGCCGGCGTCCCGCGCTTCCATGGGCGAGCGGAAGTTGACCTGCTTGCCCTCGAGGCTGATCTCGCCTTCATCCGGCGTGACCGCGCCCGATATTGCCTTGATCAGCGATGACTTGCCTGCGCCGTTGTCGCCGATGACCGCCAGGATTTCGCCGGGATAAAGGTCGAAATCCGCGTTGTCCAACGCTGTGACGCGTCCGTAGCGCTTGACCAGACCGCGCGCAAAGAGAATGGGTTCGTTTGCCATGGGTTACACCGACACCTTTCTGATCCACTGGTCGATTGCGACCGCGGCGATGATGAGTACGCCGGTCAACAGCACCTTCCATTGCGGATCCGCGCCCAGCATGTTGAGGCCCATCGACACGACGCCGACGATCATCGCGCCGAACAGCGTGCCCAGGATGGAACCGCGGCCGCCGAAGAGCGAGATACCCCCGATCACGGTCGCGGTGATGGCCTGAAGGTTGTAGTCGGTGACGGCAGAGGACGGTGAGATCGAGCCGTTGCGGCCGATCGACACCCAGGCGGCAAAGGCAGCGATGACGCCGGAAATCGTATAGACGGTCAACAGCACACTCTTCGTCTGGATACCCGAGAGCTTTGCGGCTTCCGGGTCGTCGCCGACCGCATAGACGTGCCTGCCCCAGGCCGTGTGATTGAGGATGTACCAGAGCGCCAGCACCAGCAGCACCATGGCGATGACGCCGAGCGTCAATACCGCGCTGCCGACCCGAAAGCTGAACGCGAACAAATGCAGCAGCGGCGCCTGCGCATCGACATCGGTATCGCGGATCGTCTCGTTTGCCGAATAGATGAAGTTCGTCGCCATGACTATATTCCAGGTGCCGAGCGTCACGATGAACGGCGGCAGCCGCATGTAGGCGACGAGGAACCCGTTGAGAACACCACAGAGGCCGCCGACCACCAGACCCGCAAGCACTGCGAGCGGAGTCGGTATGCCATAGGTCACCGCGGCGTTGCCCATGACGACAGCGGAAATTACCATGATCACGCCGATCGAGAGGTCGATGCCGGCGGTCAGAATGACCAGTGTCTGGGCTGCGCCGAGAATGCCGACGATGGCGATCTGCTGCAGGATGAGCGTCAGCGTGTAGGACGAAAAGAACCGCCCTCCGATCGCGATGCCGAAGATGATGATAGCCAGCACCAGCACGATCAGCGGTATAGCCGCCGGGGTCGAATGCAGGAAATGCTGTGCCCGCTTCAAAAGCGAGACGTTCTGGTGCTCGAACGACGCAACGCTCTTGTCGCTGCCATCAAGGACCTTTTCGAATTCCTGTGCTCCGGTCACTTTGGTCACTTTTTCCTCCTCGCCTTCGCGCCGAACCGCGCGCGGAAGCCACTGCCGATCTCATTCCGGTCTTCTTACGCCGGTTCGTCTGGCAACAGCCCATCGTCCGTCGAAAACGGCCGGGGATCAAGCCCCGGCCGGTCTTCCGGTTAAATCGCGAGGCTTAGCCCCAGCACTTGTCCGTTCCGTCCTTGGTGTCGATCGACTTGACGCCGGAAACCGGCTTGTCGGTGACGAGCGAGACACCGGTGTCGAAGAAGGACTTGCCTTCGGTCGGCTTCGGCTTCTCACCGCCGTCGGCGAACTTCTTGATCGCCTCGACGCCGAGAGCGGCCATCATCAGCGGGTATTGCTGCGAGGTCGCACCGATGACGCCTTCGGTAACGGACTTGACGCCCGGGCATCCGCCGTCAACGGAAACGATCAACACGTTCTTTTCCATGCCGACGGCCTTCAGCGCCTGGTAGGCACCCACGGCAGCCGGTTCGTTGATCGTGTGGATGACGTTGATGCTCGGATCTTTCTGGAGAAGGTTCTCCATGGCCTTGCGGCCGCCTTCTTCGTTGCCGTTGGTCACGTCATGACCGACGATACGCGCATCGTCCTCGTCGCCGATCTTGTTCGGATCCTTGGGATCGATGCCGAAGCCGATCATGAAGCCCTGGTCGCGCAGAACGTCGACGGTCGGCTGCGATGGCGTCAGGTCAAGGAAGCCGATCTTCGCATCCTTGGCCTTGTCGCCCATGGTTTCCTTGGCCCACTGACCGATCAACTTGCCGGCCAGCAGATTGTCCGTGGCAAAGGTTGCATCGGCGGCATCGGCAGGATCGAGCGGAGTGTCGAGCGCGATGACCAGAAGGCCGGCGTCGCGGGCTTTCTTGACAGTCGGTACGATCCCCTTGGTGTCGGACGCCGTGATCAGAATACCCTTGGCACCGTCGGCGATGCAGCTTTCAATGGCCGCAACCTGGGTTTCGCTGTCGCCGTCGATCTTGCCGGCGTAGGACTTCAGCGTGACGCCGAGTTCTTTCGCCTTGGCCGTCGCACCTTCCTTCATCTTGACGAAGAAGGGGTTCGTGTCGGTCTTGGTGATGAGGCAGGCGGATACATCCGCGGCCATTGCCGGAGCCGAGAAGGCGACGCCGAGCGCCAGCGCACCGAGCGCTGCAGAGAGAACGGATTTCTTCATTTACTCCTCCCAGAGTGTAGCCGGCATGTCCCATGACAAGACCGGAATTGACTGACCCGGTGGCCGGCGATGGCCGCCTCCAAGCCGTTTCGTGCTGTTGACAGCGCTAATTAAGAGCAAAAGATTTTGGCT
Source organism: Rhizobium sp. Root1203 (assembly GCF_001424945.1). GTDB lineage: Bacteria > Pseudomonadota > Alphaproteobacteria > Rhizobiales > Rhizobiaceae > Rhizobium. The sequence continues at coordinate 14,560 of NZ_LMCW01000022.1, read as the reverse complement.
TGTCAATAAATAAATCCAATTGAATTATTAATTCGGTATGGCATGCTCATCGAAAATCGGGCATAGGCCGATAAACGGGAGGAGTGGCCAATGTCGTCCATAGGGGGTCCGGTTCAAACGCCGGCCCAGCTGCCTATTCTCAGTCCGGCGGGCGGCGCGAACCAGATCAGGGTACGCGCCTACAACGAACGATTGGTGCTGTCGCTGGTACGCCTCTACGACTCGCAGTCGAAGGCGGATATCGCGCGCCGTACCGGCCTTTCGGCACAGACGGTTTCCGTGATCATGCGGGCGCTCGAGAAAGAGGGGCTGCTCTCCCGCGGAGAGCCTGTTCGCGGACGCGTCGGCCAGCCCTCCATCCCAATGCGGCTCAATCCCGATGCCGTCTACTCCTTCGGCGTGAAGATGGGCCGGCGCAGCGCCGATCTCGTGCTGATGGATTTCGTCGGCCGCATCCGGATGCAGAAGCGACAGATCTACGCCTACCCGCTGCCGGAAGAGTTCCTGGACTTCATCACCTCAGGCATCAACGAACTGGAAAGCCGGCTCGATCCCGAACAGCGCAGCCGTATCGCCGGCGTCGGCCTCGCCGCGCCCTTCGAACTCTGGAACTGGGAGGAAGAAGTCGGATCGCCGAAGGGGGCGATGGACGTCTGGCGCGATGTCGATCTGCAGACCGAGGTTGCAGCACGCGTGCCCTACCCCGTGTTCCTGCAGAACGATGCGACCAGCGCTTGCGGCGCGGAGCTGGTATTCGGCGTCGGACCGTCCTATCCCGATTTCGTCTACTTCTTCATCGGCTCCTTCATCGGCGGCGGCATCGTCCTCAACTCCGCGATCTTTTCCGGGCGTACGGGCACGGCCGGCGCGATCGGCCCCCTGCCCGTCCGCGGCAAGAACGGAGAGACCCTGCAGCTGCTGGAGGTCGCCTCCATCTTCGTGCTCGAGAACATGCTGCGCGAGCGCGGGATCGACCCGCAGCCGCTGTGGTATTCCGCCGACGACTGGATCGATTTCGGCGAGCCGCTCGAGGAATGGATACAGGACACGGCAAAAGCGCTGGCGCAGGCGATCGTTGCCGCCGCCTCCATCATCGACTTCAGCGCAGCCGTCATCGACGGCGGCTTCCCCGACTGGGTGCGCGAACGGCTGGTCAGGGCGACGATCGCCGAGGCGGACAAGCTCGATCTTCAAGGCGTGGTCATGCCCGACATCATCGAAGGGGCGGTGGGATCGCAGGCGCGTGCCATCGGCGGTGCGAGCCTGCCGATCTTTGCGCGCTATCTCACCGATCAGAACGTACTCTTCAAGGAGGTCGAGAATGCTGAAGGGACTTAACCCGCTGCTCGGTCCGGAGCTGCTTTCGACCCTGCGTGGCATGGGGCACGGAGACGAAATCGCCATCGTCGACGGCAACTACCCCGGCGTCGAGCATGCGCGGCGGCTGATCCGGCTGGACGGCCACGGCATCGTGGCCGTGCTCGACGCCGTTCTCAGCGTGCTGCCGATCGACGATTTCGTTCCGGACGCTATCTTCCGCTCCACGGTGAAGGCAGACCGGGACAAGCTCGACCCGGTGCATGAGGAAATGATCGACTGCTGCGCCCGCCACGAGCCGCATCGGCAGGTGGTGCCGCTCATCGGGCAGGAGTTCTACGGCCGCGTGCGCGCCGCCCATGCGATCATCCAGACCGGCGAACCGCGGCTTTACGCCAACATCATCCTGCGCAAGGGCGTGATCTATCCGCGCACGGACGACCACGCTCAGCCCAAGGGGGAGGTCGACCCATTCGTCTACTAAGCCTCAGATCTCTCCCGCGGACGGACCCCAGACGTCGGTCAGTGCAAAGCCGGCGGGATGCGGATCGAAGGGATCGAGCGCAACCTGCGACAGGCCGAAGGTAAAGCCGCGGCCGGTGATCGTCGGCACGACCGCGGGCCTTCCGGCAACCGTCGTCTCCGCCAGCAGGCCGACTTCGAATTCGGAATCGATGATCGACCGCGACTTGAAGATGTCGCCGACCTTTGCCTTGCCGCGTGCATGCAGTGCTGCCAGGTTGGCCGAATTGCCGGTGCCGCAAGGCGAGCGATCGGCCCGGCCGGGCCACATGGTGGTGCAGGTTCGCACGGTCCCGTCGGCTTCGACGTCGCGAAACATGACATAAGCGACACCCGAAATCGCCGGAATTTCGGGGTGAACGACCTTGGTGATGCGATTGATCTGCTCTTTCAGGATCATGCCGGCCTGGACCAGCGCGGCCGCATTCGCCTTTTCGATCGTCAGGTTGATCTGACCGACATCCACCAGCGCATAGAAGATGCCGCCGTAGCAAAGATCGGCCTTGATCTTTCCCCATTGCGGCGTGTCGATTTCGACGTCCAATTCGTGAACGAAGGACGGCACCATGGTCAGTTTCACCTTTTCGCAGCGCCCGTCGCGGCAGGTCGCCGTCGCCCGGACGAGGCCGGCCGCGGTTTCGAGCGTGACGATGGTTTCAGGCTCCTGCATCTCGACGATACCTGCCTCGAGCAGGGCCGTGGTCACGCAGATCGAATTCGAACCCGAACTCGCATGCGCCTGATCCGGCTGCAGGATGACGAAGGCAGCGTCGGCATCCGGGTGCTTCGGCGGAAGCAGAAGATTGACAGAGCCGATCGGCGCGCCGCGCGGCTCCAGGCACAGGAAACGACGCAGCTCCTGGCCTTTCGGATCGGCGTTCAACCAACTCAGCTGTTCTGCGACGGTATTGCCGGGAATCTTCGGAACGCCGCCGATCGCGACCTTTCCGATTTCACCTTCGGCATGAACGTCCAGCAGCTGGATCGTGCGCTTCCATCTCATCGGTCAACTCCAGGCATGAATGACGCGCGATGCGAGAACGCGCTTCCGAAACGAGGCATGTATGGGCCTCCTAGTAGCGGTCGATGCGAAACGGCTTCACGTCGACGGTGGGCCTCTTGCCCGTGACCATATCGGCGATCAGCTGCGCTGTCGTCGCCGAATAGGTGAGGCCGAGATGGCCGTGGCCGGTCGCATACCAGACACCCTGCATCTTCGAGGAGGGCGAGATGATCGGGATCGTATCGGGCAGCGCCGGACGATGTCCCATCCACTCCGACGTTTCCTCGACCTTCAGATCGGGGATCGCGCGCCGCGCATGGCGAACCAGCACGCGCGCGCGCCGGAAGTCCGGCGCCGCATCAAGACCGGCGAGTTCGACATTGCCGCCGACCCGGATCCCGCCCGCGGTCGGCGTGATCATGAAGGCGCGATGGGGCCAGATCACCGAATAGCGCATCGATACGCCTGGCTTCATGATCTGCGTGTGGTAGCCACGCTCGGTTTCCAGCGGAATAGGCTCACCGAGCTTTTCAGCGAGAACGCGGGTGTGGACGCCGGCCGCGAGAATCACGCTGTCGGCGCTGACGCGCTCCCCGTTGTCGAGCAACACGACCGCAGTGCCATCGCCGCTCTTCTCGATGTTGCGGACGGCACCGGAGACGAAGGTAGCGCCGTGGGCGCGGGCGCAGTCGGCAAGCCTGACGACCAGGTCGTAGGGGTCGCGGATCGACTTGTTGTCGGGCAGCAGCACAGCCTTGGCAATCGACGGCGAAAGCGCCGGTTCCAGCGCGCGCAGGTCGCCGCCGCTCACCACGTCGAAATCGAAACCGTAGCGCCGCATCAGGTCGATATGGCCACGGTCGGCCGCAAATTCAGCCTCGGTTTCGTAGATGGCGAGGCAGCCTTCTTCCGTCATCAGTTCAGGAGCGTCGATCGCCGAGAGCATCGCGCGAAAATCGGAAAGCGCATTGCGGGAGAGGCTCATGCCCGCGTCCTCGATCTCGCGCAGCCGAGATGGCCGGCCCGCAGCGAGAAACCGCAGGAACCACGGCAAAATCTTGACGGCATAGGCGGGACGCAGCCAGACCGGGCCTTCCGGATCCAGCAGCCAGGCGGGCATCTTGCGCCATGTCGTTGGGCCCGATCCCGCGGCGAAATCGAGCGCGATACTCGCCATGTTGCCGTAGGAGGTACCCCGCCCTGGCTCCCCCTTGTCAATCAGGGTCACCTGCAGGCCCCGGCTTTGGAGTTCGAAGGCGATCGCCGCCCCGACTACGCCCGCACCGACAACCGCGACCGTCTGTTTCTTCTGTTCCACCATGTCATCGCCCATCGCGGTGGCGGACTCAGCCACCGTCACATCTCTGATATATCAGATTGATGGTCGTTGCCTACCCGGAATTTTACTGCGTGGCCCCCCTGCTCCGCCGCTGTCGCGAACGGCGGCGCAAACACGACGGCGAAACCGGCGGGAGCGGATAGGCAGCCAAGCATTGGAGCAGAACAGAAAAAAGCCCGGTGCGGGAGGAGGTGCACCGGGCTCTTGATCCTGACTGACAACTGGGAGGAGGAGTGTTGCCAGTCCGATGAAGGAGCGCTGGGAGGAGGAGTGCGCTGCCTTCGAGATGATTAATAGCCAATTGTTTCGATCAGGAATAGGGGGATTACCGCAATGCAGCAATGCAAAAAACGCATTGCTTTGCCGCCATGCTTTTCGTTGAAGCCTCATTTTGCAGCAATTTTGGTCAAACGATCAAGGAATTAGGCAAAATGCGCCCGCCTGCAGTCGACCTACTCCTGTTGCGTGCCTTCATCGACCTGGTTCGACAGTTGGCGCCCTCCTACAAGCGGTTCGCGTCAATAGCGCGGGCAACGCGGCGGACGGGAATCGCTGGACGGTCTGAAACTGTCGTCGCAGAACGGTTCGCGCTGATAGCTGCGCTGAACGGTGACCGGCGCTCCGAAGGCTGCCGGCGGATACCAATATCCGTCGCGACAGCGGCTGTAGCCGGCGCGTTGCGCGCGCGATCCGCGGTAGCCGTTGAGATAGCCGGCATTCTGGGACGCGATCTCGACGATATCGGACCTGGGCCTCGCGACATCGGCGATCACCGGCGCGGCCTCAGCCGGGCCAATCGCCAGGATTGCGATCGCGCACATTGTCGTCTTCGAAGGTAACCGCATGATCCACCCCGCTGGTCTCATGCGTTTTAAATGGTTCACAACCGCAGTACGCCCATGAGACCGCAGCAGCATCACCGACAATTGAACGGCCCTGTCGCACTGGCCTGCACAAGAAAGGCGGCCGAAGCCGCCTCCCCTCGTGGATGGCAGCGCGATCAATAGCCGTTGTCGCACGGCATGCTGCCGTCGCCGTTGGTGCCGCCAAAGGTGCTTTGGCAATAGGTCTGCCTATGCATCGGCACTGCGGTTGCCGGGCGCGTGCCGATCGATCCCGTCGTGCCGGTATCGACGCCGAAGGCTGCGAGCGGGTACCAGTAGCCGTCGGAGTGGCGGCGCATTTCCGGACGCTCGGTGCGCGACCCCTGATATCCATGCCAATAGCCCACATGTGGCTTGTACTGCACCATTTCGATGTTCGCGGAGGTTGAAAGAGGAACGGGCTGCACGGGCGCAGCCTGCGTTGGAGCGAAGCAGGAAAGTGCGACGAGTGCACCGAGCGGCAAGGCAGTCGAAGCAAAGCTGAAGATTTTCATGATAAACCCTCCTTCCGGATTTACAGGAGGAAAATGCTGTCTCCGCTTGTAAATTTCCACGATCACACGCGACCTCGAGCACTCGTGATCGGAGGCGATTGCGCGTGATGAGAGAACAGCCGGCGGGTCTACCGGTCGTAGGCGCGGTAGCCCTGGCTGGAAATGCAGGTCACGTACTGGCGATGGGCTGCCGCTGTTGCCTGCTGCTCCTCGTTGGCTAGGTCGATCGGATATCGGCCCATCTGCGCGCGCAACTCATATTGCTTGCGGGCTTCGCGATACATGAAGTTCCCATCCCTCGTGCAGATATTGTGGGCAATACCCGGTGGATTGAGCGGCGGATCGGTCAAGGCAATGGGGACAAGGGTGGGCGCGTCGGCGACGCAGCCGGCAAGCACGGCGAGCCCCGCTCCAAGTGCAAGCGCCCGAACCATCTTACTCAGCATGCATTCCCTCCGGCGCTGCACCACGACGTTGCCTGCCCCAGCGGACGGCAAGGCGCCACCATCGCCGCACAACATTGCGCCAGGCTAGCGCGGGCGCCGTCCGGCGGCTGAACCGGGCAAGCCTGCGTTGGGCACCTAATGCAAGGATGCAAGCTCTTGCGCAAACGACGCGTCCGTTGCGGACGTGATCCTGATACCGGCAACCAAGCACATTCCTGACATGTCGCATCATGCTGATTTTCAACAACGACAGAGACAATCATCGTTGGGGCCGGAAGATGTCCCGATCAAAAATGGCTAGGAAAGAAAATGGCGCACCCGAAGAGATTCGAACTCCTGACCCCCAGATTCGTAGTCTGGTGCTCTATCCAGCTGAGCTACGGGTGCGTAACCGGAAGCGGCTGTACCGCTTGGTTGGCGGTTCTCTAAAGGGTCCTTTGGGGGAATGCAATAGGGTTTCTGAAAAAATCGGAAGATTGATGCCGGAGCTGCCTCGATGCGGAAATTACTTCACTTTTCAATGTGGCTGCGACCGCGGTAGTCATCCAACGAAACCGGGCGATCCGGAATTTCGATGCGAAACTGCGTTCCGACAGAGGGTTTTTCCACAAGAGCGATCGTTCCGCCGTGGGCCAGCACAAGCTCGCGCGCAATCGCCAGCCCGAGCCCCGTGCCGCCGGAGCGCGCCGAGCCCCGGAAGGCAGCAAAGAGGTTCTGCCTGGCTTTTTCAGGCATGCCCGGGCCCGTATCGTCGACCGTTATGCTGACGACGCTTCCCACCCGCTGGGCCGATATGGTGATGCGTCTGGCGCCTGCCTGATCGCCTTGCCCGGTCGTCGCCGTCAGGGCCTGCAGCGCGTTGCGGCAGAGGTTGTGGATGACACGGAAGAGCTGCTCGTTGTCGGCATCGACCTCGATATCCGGGCCGATCTGCTCGACGAATTCGACACCGCTTTGTGCGTCGATCGCCAGCATGTCCTTGACGTCCTCGACCAGCGCGGAGAGTTGCAGCCTGCGCCGGCGCGGCGCGGATTCGCTGGCCTGACCATAGGACAGCACCTCTGTCGTATAGCCGACGGCACGGTCGATCGTACGCAGCAGCTTCGGTGCGAAGCGCTTGACCAGGGGATCGTCGACATCGACGAGCCGGTCCGACATCAGCTGCGCCGAGGCGAGGATGTTTCGCATGTCGTGATTGATCTTGGAGACGGCGAGGCCGAGGGCGGCAAGATTCTTCTGCTGCTTCAGCGTTTTCTGCAGTTCCGTCTGCATGGCAGTCAGATGCCTTCCGGCAACGGCGAGCTCATCGCGCCCGCCATCGTCGACGAAAACGTTGCCGGGGTTTTCCGGATCGGCGGAAAACTGCTGCATGCTGCCGGTCAGCCTGCGGATCGGACGGATCAGAATGCGGTTGATGGCGAAGAACACGAGCGTCGCGGTGAAAAGCGAGATCAGGATCGACAACAGAAAGACGTTGCGCGAATAGACGAGCATCGCGTTGCGCAGATACTTGTCCTTCATCACCACTTCGACGCCGGTATTGGTATCCTGCACGGGGCCGTAGACGCGGATCATGCGGTTGCCGCCGAAGATCAGGGTGTCGAGCGCATCGCGGATCGCGGTCACCGCCGGCACGTCGGTGAGGTCGTACTGCTCGTCGACGGAGGTCGGCATGTCGGCGGTCGCGAGGAGCCGCGATGTGCCGTCCTTGCGCAGCACGATCGCCTTGGTGCCGGTCGCCTCCAGCGTTTCCTTCTGCAGGGCGCGCGGAAGTTCCACCGGCTGCAGGCCATCGATGACGATGGCGGCGGCGGCGGCGGCGTTCAACCTCTCGTCCAGCCAGCGCAGACGCATGCTGGCGACCGATGGAAAGAAGATCAGCACTTCGGCAAGCATGATGCAGACGACCGTCAGCCAGAGAAGTTTGCCGGAGAGCCCGCTGAACTTGCCGGAGCCACTGCACGCGGCGGCGGCCTCGGAGGCCGGCGTCGGGGTTTCAGCAAGATTGTCGCCTTGATCCTGGGCTCGCATCGTCTCTTGTCCGCTCGGCGACTGGCGCTATGCCAAGCCTCTATACTAGACCATAAGAGCGCGCTTTCAAATCTCCGCGAGCAGAGGCATGTCGCCGCAACGAAAAACGCCGCCCGGAGGCGGCGTTTTCAGTGTCGGTTCGACTGGGATCAGAACTCTTCCCAGCTCTGATCGGCGACGGCGGCGTTGCCGTTGAAGGCACGCGCCACCGTACCCATGGCGCGGCGGGCCGGAGAGGCGACGGCGCGATGCTCCTGGTGGCGAGCAACGGCAATGGGCGCTGCCGGCGCGTTGGACACCTTGAAGCGGGAGATGAGGCGCACGAGACCATCGGCCTCGCCGGAGAGCTTGTGCGTCGCGGCAGAGGTTTCTTCCACCATCGCGGCGTTCTGCTGGGTTACCTGGTCCATCTGGTTGACGGCGGTGTTGACTTCCTTGAGGCCGGTCGCCTGTTCCTTGGCGGCAGTCGCGATCGAATGGATATGATCGTTGATCGCGTTGACGCGCCGTTCGATCTGCGACAGCGCTTCACCGGTCGCCTGGACCAGCTTGACGCCGACCTGCACCTCGTCGCCGGACTTGGTGATGAGACCCTTGATGTCCTTGGCGGCAGTTGCGGAACGCTGGGCCAGCTCGCGCACTTCCTGAGCGACGACGGCAAAGCCCTTGCCGGCTTCGCCGGCGCGCGCTGCCTCGACGCCGGCGTTCAGCGCCAGAAGGTTGGTCTGGAAGGCGATCTCGTCGATCACGTTGATGATCTGGCTGATTTCCCTCGAAGCCTGCTCGATGCGGCCCATGGCATCGACGGCATTGCGGACGACGATACCCGACTTGCCGGCATCGTCCTTGGCTTCGGACACCATGACACTGGCTTCCTGAGCGCGTTCCGTCGAGTTGTTGACGACGGCGGTAATCTCGTCGAGCGCTGCGGAGGTCTCCTCAAGCGCGGCGGCCTGCTGTTCGGTGCGCTTGGAAAGGTCGTCACTGGCCGCACGCAGTTCGTTGGTGTTGCCGTGGAACCCTTCGGCGGTCTCGCGAACCTCGCGCATCGTCGACTGCAGGGTCGCGAAGGTGCTGTTGACGTTCTGCTGCAGCTCGGCGAAGGCGCCCTGGAAATTGCCGCGCATCGTCTGCGTGAGATCGCCTTCCGAGAGGCTGGCGATAACGCGACGGGTTTCGCCGACGCCGCCATCGACGCTCGACAGCAGGTGATTGATGTTGCCGGCGAACTGGTTGAGGTTTGCGTCGCCATAATCCTTGTCGATCCGGCGGCTGAAATCGCCTGCGGCGGCAGCGGCAACGACGACCGACATGCTGGATTGCAGATCGTCGCTCTTGGCACGCATGGCGGCCTCCTGCGCATTCATGCGGCGCACGGCCAGGCCGTTTTCCTTGAAGACCGCGACGGCAGCGGCCATCTCGCCGATTTCATCCTGGCGGCCGGCAAAGGGCACGTCGGCATCGAAGTTGCCATCGGCGACTTCCTTGATCGCGTCGGTGACCTTCTTGATCGGGCGGCTGAGCTGGATGGTGCCGATGTAGAAGCCCATGCCTATTCCAACGGCAATACCGACGGCGGTGATGCCGAGGACCAGCCAGAGGATCGAGGCGCGCGAGGTCTCGACCAGCAGGTTGACCGCATCGAGGGTCGCCTTGTCGGTCGCAACGACCGCGTCGATCTCGGCCTGGAAGGCCTTGCGGTTTGCGCGGTTGGCATCGTTGTTGCCCTGTTCGTTGGCCGCCTGAGGATTGACCTCGGTACCAAGACGCGCGGTCTCAGCGCGGAAGGCGCGGAATTCCTTGGCGCGAGCGGTCAGCTTTTTGAAGGCGTCCTTCTGCTCTGCCGGGACCAGCGGCGCCCAGGAGGCGATTACCTTGTCAATCTGGTCGAGATCGGTCAGCAGACCCTTGGCGAAAGCCCCCGCTTCCTTCGTCGACGGCGCACCATAGATACCGCGGGCCTCCATGACCGTGGCGGTCACGAAACGGTTCAGCCGCTCGCCGGCATAGGCGCGCTCAGCGGCGTCCTCGTAGGCCGAGAGATTCTGGTCGTATTGATGCACTGCCCACAATGCCGTCGCACCGATCAGCAGCGCGACGCCGCACATGGCCGAGACGAGTAGATTGATCTTACCGCGAATTTTCAAAGGATGACCCCCCGGAACTGATGACGCGCCGGGAAAGCTATCCGGCTGATAGCTAAATTTGGCCTAAATAAATTAACGTGAGATTTCTGATGCTTGGTCGCGGCACTACAAAAAATTACCCGTACTTAGTCATTGGCACGTCATTTTTTGCGCCCAGTGGGACGGACGGCGCCCGAAGATGCGCGGATCGGTTGAAACCGGAGAATAAATTCACGCAGACCAAAGATCTGCCCCCAGCCACAAACCTTAACGGGCCGGCGGCATTCTGACGTGAAATTTGGCAAATCCGGAAAATCCGGGCGATAATTGACTTTCGCGACCTTCATCCGTATAAGCCGCCGCACGTCCGGTCATACAAGGCTTTTGATAGCCTCGCCCGTTCGAAAAACAACGCTCCTTGCTTTATGCAAATTCAAGAAGGGCCGCACTCCGCGGTGTTTAAAATAAATGAAGCGTACCTACCAACCATCTAAGCTTGTTCGCAAGCGCCGTCACGGTTTCCGTGCACGTATGGCTACCAAGGGCGGCCGCAAGGTCATCGTTGCTCGCCGCGGCCGCGGCCGCAAGCGTCTTTCGGCTTAAGCCGGAATTGCCCGATAAGATGGCGGGCGAATTGACGACGAAAGAACCCAAAAACACTGCCGGGCGGCTGAAAAGCCGCCCGCAGTTTCTTGCTGTTCGCAATGGCGAAAAACGCAGAGGCGGCTTCTTCCTACTCGAGGTCCTCGATCGGAAAGAACCCGAGACCGAAGCCCGCGTCGGCTTCACCGTCACCAAGAAACACGGCAACTCGGTCGAACGAAACCGCATGAGACGGCGCCTTAAAGAGGCAGTGCGACTTCATGCAGGGTTTGCAATGCAGCCCGGACACGACTATGTGGTTGTCGCGCGAAGGGACGTGCTCAAAGCATCCTTCACAGAATTAGCCGCAGAGCTCAAAGCTCGCGTCGAGACAAAGCCGAAACACAAGCGGTCCGGAGACGGCCGCCCCAGGAACGTATGATGCAAAACAACCGCAACTACTTCATTGCGATCGCCCTCTCCGTGCTGATCGTTCTCGGGTGGCAATTCCTGTACATGAACCCGCGCATCGAGGCTCAGCGCAAGGCCGAGCTTGCCCAGAAGGCGCAGCAGCACACCGAGCAAACGCAGACGCCGGCCGCCGGCGGCGCGACGACCGCGCAGACGAACGGCGCGGCCCCGACCGGCCAGGCGCCGGCCACGACCACGCTTGCCGATGCACTCGCCAAGAACCCGCGCGTGGCGATCGACACCCCGGCGCTTTCCGGCTCCATCAATCTTGCGGGCGCTCGCCTCGACGACCTGAAGCTCAAGGGCTACCACGAGACCGTGGACGATTCGAGCCCGATCATCACCCTCTTCAGCCCGTCCGAAACCAAGGATGGCTACTTTGCCGAGCTCGGCTACATCGGCGACGAGGCCACCGGCAGCGTTCCGGGCCCCTCCACCGTGTGGACCGCGCCGGAAGGCGCGAAGCTGACGGAGAAGGCGCCGGTCACGCTGACCTACACCAACGACAAGGGCATTACGTTTGCCCGCACGATCTCCGTCGACGAGCACTACATGTTCACCGTCACGGACAAGGTCACCAATGCCGGCCAGGCCCCAGCGGCGCTGTCCTCCTACGGTCGTGTGACGCGCTACAACAAGCCGGCGGTCGCCAGCACCTACGTACTGCACGAAGGCTTCATCGGCGTCATCGGCGACAGCCTCATCGAGAGCAAGTATGCTGCCGTCGAGAAGGAAGCCGTCGCGCCGGCCACGGCAACAGGCGGCTGGCTCGGGATCACCGACAAGTACTGGGCGGCGGCGATCATTCCGCCGCAGCAGACGGCCTATGACGCGCGCTTCAGCCACTTCACCGACGGCCAGCCGCGCTTCCAGGCGGATTACAAGCAGAACGCGGTCACCGTTGCGCCCGGCCAGTCGGTCGAGCTCAAGAACCTCGTCTTTGCCGGCGCCAAGGAAGTTCCCGTCATCGACGGTTACGAGAAGACCTATTCGATCCCGAAATTCGACCGCCTGATCGACTGGGGCTGGTTCTACTTCCTGACGAAGCCGATGTTCCGGCTGATGGACTTCTTCTTCCGCTACTTCGGCAACTTCGGCGTGGCGATCCTGATGACGACCATTGTCGTCAAGGCGCTGTTCTTCCCGCTTGCCAGCAAGCAGTACGCGTCGATGGCGAACATGAAACGCGTGCAGCCGAAGATGGAAGAGCTGAAGGCCAAGTTCGGCGACGACAGGATGGCCCTGCAGCAGGCGACGATGCAGCTCTACAAGGAAGAGAAGATCAATCCGATCGCCGGATGCTGGCCGATCGCGCTGCAGATTCCGATCTTTTTCTCGCTCTACAAGGTGATCTACATCACCATCGAGATGCGCCACGCACCGTTCTTCGGCTGGATCCAGGACCTTTCGGCGCCCGATCCGACCTCCTTCATCAACCTCTTCGGCCTGCTGCCGTTTGCGGCTCCGACCTTCCTGCATCTCGGCGTCTGGCCGCTGATCATGGGTGTGACGATGTTCGTGCAGATGCGCATGAACCCGACGCCGCCGGATCCGACGCAGGCGATGATCTTCAACTGGATGCCGCTGGTCTTCACCTTCATGCTGGCAAGCTTCCCAGCCGGCCTCGTCATCTACTGGGCCTGGAACAACACCCTCTCGGTGATCCAGCAGGGAGTGATCATGCGTCGCCATGGCGTGAAGATCGAGCTCTTCGACAATCTGAAGGGCCTGTTCCGACGAAAGCCGGCTCCGACGGAAAAATGACGAAAGCCCCGCTTCGGCGGGGCTTTCTCTTTTCCGCCCACCGGTTGACAAAATCACCCGAAACCTGAATGCCATACGTTCACTGGATTTGGACGCGCTGGAAAAGGCCGAATGACCGATAACAACGACAAGCCGCTCTTCGGGCGCCCGTGGATCTTCATCCGTGGCGTGCCTTCCCTGAAATTCCTGCCGCCGGAGGGGCCGCTGGAAGTGGCGTTCGCCGGCCGCTCGAATGTCGGCAAGTCGTCGCTGATCAACGCGCTCGTCGGCCACAAGGGGCTGGCGCGCACGTCCAACACGCCAGGGCGCACGCAGGAGCTCAACTACTTCGTGCCAGAGGGTTATTCCGGCGAAGGCGGCGATCTGCCGCCGATGGCGCTGGTCGACATGCCGGGCTACGGCTATGCGCAGGCGCCGAAGGAGCATGTGGACGCGTGGACCAAGCTGGTGTTAGATTACCTGCGCGGCCGCGCGACGCTGAAGCGGGTCTACGTGCTGATCGACAGCCGCCATGGGATCAAGAAGAACGACGACGAGGTGCTGGACCTGCTCGACAAAGCCGCCGTCTCCTACCAGGTCGTGCTGACCAAGACCGACAAGATCAAGCCGCCTGCGGTTATACAGCTGCTCGCCGACACGGCTGAAAAGATCAAGAAGCGGCCGGCCGCCTATCCGGCCATCGTCGCCACCTCCTCCGAAAAGAGCGAGGGGCTGGACGATCTGCGCGAAGCGATCGCGCAGACCGTCGGCATCGCCAACTGGAAGTGAAAGAGGCGCCCCGGGGTGGAATGGGGCGCCCCTAAAGCCGCCTGAACTCGATTACATCTTCGGCAGCAGAACCTTGTCGACGACGTGGATGACGCCGTTCGACTGCTTTACGTCGGCGATGGTTACATGCGCCACGCCGCCGCTCTCGTCGGTGAGCGTGATCTTGCCCATGCTTTCCTTGGCCTTGAGCACGCAGCCGCCGACCGTCTTGATGTCGTGCTCGCCGCCGTCATCCTTGATCATCTTGGCGACCGTCTTGGACATCGCGTCGGCCGCAACGACGTGGCAGGTGAGTATCCTGGTCAGCTTGGCCTTGTTCTCCGGCTTCAGCAGCGTATCGACCGTGCCGGCCGGGAGTGCCGCGAAGGCTTCGTTGGTCGGTGCGAAGACGGTAAACGGCCCCTTGCCCTCCAGCGTCGAGACAAGACCGGCCGCCTTGACGGCGGCGACCAGTGTCGTGTGATCCTTCGAATTCACCGCGTTCTCGACGATATTCTTCGTCGGATACATTGCGGCGCCGCCAACCATGGGGTTTTTGGCCTGCGCAGCGAAAGCGAGTGCGGACACGGCAGTTGCAAGCGCGATGGTGCGCAGTGCGGACTTGATCATGATTGTTCTCCTCTTGCGTCCGCTTGCAGATCGCTGGCCGAATGCCTGGGCGCCTCACGGACATGAGGATCTACGAAGCGACGGCAGGAAGAGTTTCAGCGAAACGTTCTAGCACTACTTTGGCAGAATGTATTTTGGCGATCTGAAGCGGATTCTGCAGTGAGGACATCGTTCTGGGGCTGACGCTGATAGGAGGATGTTTAT
>NZ_LMCW01000021.1 GCF_001424945.1 Rhizobium sp. Root1203 | reverse complement strand
CGAGGGGCCGAACGATGTCGGCATTGCCGCGCAGATCTCCGGCAAATCCGGAGGGTTCAGCGGATATCTCCTCGGCGGCTACGACACCGACACGGAAGAGATCGCCATACGCGGTATCGGCTACGCCGACGTCGGTCCGGGCCAGCTCGGACTCTATGCTGTCTGGGCCAGCGGAGCGAACTATTACTACGAGGAATCCGAGTGGACGGTCGGCGCGCAGTACGTCTGGAAGGCGACCGACACATGGACCTTCACACCGGGGTTCCAGTATTTCCATGCGATCGATCTGGATGCCGATGGGGATGGATTTGGCGGAGGCGATGCCTGGACGGGAGGCATCACGATCGACTACCAGATCGCTGAAAATTTCGCCGCAAAACTCAGCACTCAGTACTACGATTCCGACGATGACGACGATGACCAGCTTGAGGGGTTCCTTCGTCTTCAGCGAAACTTCTAAGGTGTGCGCTTGCCCCAAACGCGTGTGAGATTTGCGCATGGTGGTTCGCATGACGACACTGGCGTTGACGACGACGTCGCAACTGAAAGTGCGGCAGCCGGGGCTGCTTGAGCACTGATCGCGAAGTGGAACGACGCGAAATATTCTTGGCCATGGCAGGGTTCACTGCAATCGCGGGTTTTCCGTTCAAGCATTCAGGATTGGGCTGCTTCTTGATGTTTCATCAGAAAGGGGATCAAATAGGTGCGCTTAGCGGACGCGTAGGTATGCCAGCTAATTTCGCGGATTTCCGCCCGCCCCAATTCCTAAAACGATGAGGAAGTAACCCTCTCGAGTCATTTCATCCTTTGCACGTACTAGGCCGAACCGCCCAGCCCTTGTGTGTCTGCGATCCGCGCAAGCGCTGCATCTTCTGGCAGGAGGTAGACCTTTTCGATCGTCCGGTCGAGCAGATCCCGCTCCAGCTGCAATGCCGTCTTCCGGTATTCGGGAAGGGTCTCTTCAAGGTTGTCTATCATCGCGCGGATCCTTCGTGCGATCTGAAGGTTTTCTGCTCCATATATCCGGATTTCGCGGCATGTGAGCTGCACGAAATCCTCCCAGTCTGGCACCGGCACCACGACGCGCAGGCATTGTTGGGCGTCGCATACGTATCCATTCCCCAACTCGCGGCGCCCGACACTGCGTAGCAGTCGCTGCAGCTGATCGATTGCGAGGACGGCCGTTGTTGGGTCGTTTATCGCCTTCGAGAGGGCCTTGACCGCGATGTCGACAATGACCCTAAACGCGAAAGTGGGGTCCTGCTCGATGGTTCGCTCGCGCCCGAAGGCCACCGCATTACGAAGGTCATTGTCGGCGATTGCCGCGGCTCCACCGTATAGGCGAAACAACGGCTGTCGCTCTGATACGAAGTCGCCGACGCGGGCAACAAGCTCGATGGTGCCGTTGGCCTTCTGCGCTTGCGCCGTCAGGGCCTTTACGTCGATTGCAAGAATGATGGCCGAGGAGTCGGCATGGGCGATGCGATCGGGCGTGCCATGCGTCGGCCGCGGTTGGCGAGGCGCCGGGACCTCCACTGCAAGGCGATTGGGGTAGACGAGATTGAGCACCTCGAAGCCTTGCTCGGCGACACGATGGATGATGCTAACCGGCCTGAGGAGACGAGCGGAGTAGTCGATGAAGTAAAGAAAGGCCGCAAGGGACAGCACGCCAAGAATCCCTGAAAGCCACACGATAAACGATGGCGCGGATGCGTTCACGCGACTTATCGCGGCAATGGCAAAAAGCAGCGTGAAGATAAACAACCCCACCGTGAAGCGGATAACGTTATCGCGCAGCAGTGTGGTCGCTATAATCCGGGGCGTAAGCTGGCCGCTTGCGATCTGGATGGCGACAAGCAGCGACCCGAATGTGAAGACGATGAAGGAGAGCGCCAGGCTGATGATGGTCTGCATCGCGGCGAGAGTTCCCTCGGTGCCGAGTGGCCAAAGCGGAACCCACCGCGTCCACTCCTCGAGCACAAGGGCCGTGCGAAAAAACAGCTGCTGAAGGACGAGCGCGAAGAAAGGCACGATCCACAGCGAGGATCGCATATAACTCTTAAGCGCATACAGCTTGTTCCAGCGCATTTGGTCCGGTCTCCTCCGCCCGCACCGATCCGGCACATCGATGCCCGCATAATTCCCTTGCAATAGAGCGTGGTCAGAATGTCCCCAGTGATTTTAATAGCACGACTGGTGACGGCGCAGCGGTTCCCTGCGCTCCTCATCCACTTGGGATATGCGAACCCAAAGGACAGATTCCCACGTCATCCGGTTCAAGAGCAATACAGCCGTTTGGTACCGCTATAGCGGGAGTTTCCGACCCAGGCAGCGCCCCGCCGATTTTGCTGACGCGGCTTAGTGTCCGGAGAAGACCAGCGTCTGCACTGGCAGCAGCATCGCCTGCATACGCAGGATCATTGCGTGCACGAGGCCGACGGTGTCCACGACGTGCAGAAACAGCCACCGCCCGGTCCCGATATTCTTGTCGGCCAGTGCATCGTGATTGTTCGTATAGGCGTTGGCGATGCAACTGCTGCCCGGCGGGATGCCGTCCAGGCCGCCCTCGAACAACGGTTGCAGGAAGACCGTAAGCGTGCCCGGCTGGGCCATCTGCTGGACATCGACGAGCTGGTCGGTCGGACGCAGTTGCCCGGCCGCGATCACATCCTGAACCTCGGTGACGACCAGTGGAATGATGGTGAACGGCTTGCCGATACAGGTGGCCTCGGCGATCATTCCCCGCTTCATCACCTGTGCCTCGATCTGTCCAAAGCCTGCGATCAGCGTGCCTCGCCCCGCCTGCGTCGGCACCAGAATACCGGCTGGCCGGATCATCGTGTTGACGACGTCGCCCGTCCTCAGGGTAAATTGCTGGACGGTGCCGGAGATGCCGGCGCGCACGAGCGTCTTGTCCAACTCCACCTGTGCCTGGGCCAGGGCTGCTTCGGCGCTGGCTTTCTGCGCCGGCAGCAGCACCCTGATCTTAGCTTCGAGCGTCTCCTTCTTTGCCACCGCAGCCCCCAGCGAACCCTTGCGGCTTTCGATGGTGTTGGCCAGACGATCGACCTCGCGGCGGGCAACGGCATCTTTTGTCAGGAGCTGGGCCTTCATCTCGTATTCGTCCTGAGCCACCTGAAGGGCACCCTGCGCCTCCTGGATCTGGCCATCCGAGGTCGCCAGCTCGGTCTCGGCCACCGTGGCTTCAGCCTCGAGCTGGGCGATCTGCCGCCGTGCCGTCTCCACCGCCGCTTTCTGCTGCGAGTCATCCAGGCGGAAAAGCGGTGCGCCGGCGGCAACCTTGTCGTTGAGGCCGACATAGACTTCATCGACGCGTCCAACCGTTTCCGGCAGGATCGTCACTGTGCGGAACAGGGCCGTCACGCTCTTTGTCGAGGGATGGAAGTAGAAGATCATCGTGATCAGGGAAAGGGTGAGCATCAGGCAGGCCGAGATGCCCCAGCGCAGTTCGTACCACATGGTGTAGAGGGTGATTTCCCGGCCGATCCGCTTGCCCTGAACATAGCGGCGGTAAAGATAGTCCGGGAAGATGGTCAGAAGCGAGCACAGCATCAACTCGAACATGGTCAGATTCCTTCACCGGGAGTGGCACCGTGTGTAGCGCCGTGAGTGGTACTCTTCGCGCTTTCTTCGGCCGGTTCCGTCACCAGGGCCGGGTCGCCGCTCGTTTCGGGGTCACGGCCGGACAGCTTTCCGAGCGATTGTGCAATCGAGTAGAGCGGCGTCGAAAAGTCTGGGATGTGCACGAAGGCAAGCAGCAGGCCGGCGATCCAGAACAGATGATTGTGGGTGAACAGCGAGATCAGCGCCAGCACCGCCACTACCTCCATCTGCACCTTGCTGGTGCGATGCGCCATGCGCTCCGGAACCGCATGAAGCTGAAAATAGAGATTGCCGATGATGAGAACCATCAGGAGCAGGAAGATGACAACGCCGATGAAGAGGTAGTCGGTCTGCCCGGGTTCCGTGATGAAGCCTGGCAGGTGTTCAATTGCTGCGGGGTGGAGCGCTTGCGTCATCGAAATTTCCTTCCTGTGAACTTAGACACACTCGCTGACAAACGCCTGCGGGCAAGATGGCCCCGCTGCGTCGGTTCGCGCAATATCGCGGCACCAGCCTGTCTTGAGCATCCCCCAGCACCCTCTGGGCGTTTGGCCATCGCAAGAGCCGCGTCGTACGCGATCTGGACCATCGGAGTTATTAGTCCACCCGTGCGCTCTCCCGCAACCCTTTCGATCTGGGGCAACGGCAGACGGACTTATCGTGCAGGGTGCTGTCGCCGTAGGCATGGACAACGGCGGTACAATCAGCGCCCTTGCTGAGAGCGGCGTATAGGTGCGCCTTAGCTGAGCATCGATCTCCTCCACCTTCAGGGCGACGTGTCCGGCCTCGCGGCCGGCCAGTACTCGAGATCGGCTGCCCGCTGTGATCGTGCGCATGCCTACGAAGCCAGGTTGGGCGGATGGCTCCGAAATCGGTGCGACGCCTTTCGAGCGGCCGCCACGCCGGGTGAGCGAGATTATCTGTTCATTGCCAATCGTGATGGTCACACAAATCCCCGACGTTCCTCATGAAATACTAAGGAGCGATCATGCGGTTTGCTCGTAGCATCCTGTAATCTACGGAGAGTTTGGCACCCGCAGGCTTCGATTTTTCGGCCTAATTGCCTAAAAGCTGTCCTTCTGTTGGAATTTAGCCTTTGCTTGAGCGCTGCAAACCTATGTAATTTGAGGTCCCGCAGGTCCGCATCGTTCCTGCCGCGACCGTGGACGCCGCGTAGTATCGCGTAAGTTACGCCTAATGGACAGTCCGGTGGTATAGTGTGTCTCTATCCGATAACCGCATTTTGAACGTGGGCAGATGCGTTGTCAAAATGCAGGATTTGAGTATTTCCGAAGTCTGTCCGATTCGATTTGCGGAGCCTCTTCCCAGTCGAAATCGCTCTGCAGACCCAAGTTTTTGTGATTTCCCAGATGCAACGGTGCGAGGAGGTCGACTTTGACAAAAGCAAGATCCTTTGGGCTACTCGTCGCACTGTCGGCGTTGGCGCTCGTCTCGGCGGTACTCGATCCCCATGCGGCCTACTCACAGACGCAAACACCTGCGTCGAAGCCCGTTCCCGCGCAGGGAACAGCCGAGGCGGATACGGATACCAACCTGCTTTCCGACGACGAACTCGCGGTTCTTGTCGCGCGTATTGCGCTCTATCCAGACGAACTCGTGGCCGCGATTTCTGCTGCATCGCTTTTCCCCCTGCAGATCGTGGAGGCCGAGCGCTTCCTGGAGACCAGGAAGACGAAAAGCGATCTGAAGCCGAAGGAAGAATGGGATGGGAGCATTATCTCGCTGCTCAACTATCCCGACATCGTCAAGATGATGAGCGAGGACCTTGACTGGACGCAGTCGCTGGCCGATGCGCTGACCAATCAGCAGAAGGATGTGTTGATCGCCATCCAGCAGCTTCGTGACGAAGCGGTGGCTAAAAACGTCATCAAGACCGACGACAAGATCACCGTGGTGGTGGAGAACGAAAACGTCGTCATTCGTCCGACCGATCCGGAGAAGGTGTACATCCCTCAGTACGCGCCCGAAATGCTCTATCAACAGGGCTATGCTGCCGAACCGATCTCCTACTATCCCGACCACTACGACAGCTACTACTATCCGGGTGCCACCTTCTTTGCGGGTGCGGTGACCGGGATCGCATGGGCGGCCATCGTCAACTGGGACGATTGGGGCGTCTGGGGCGGCGGCTGGGGCAACGACGTCGATATCGATTGTAACAACTGCTTCAACGACCGGAACTTCAGCGGCAAGGTCAAGTGGAACGACGTCGACTGGACCAAGGTGGACCGCAGCAAGCTGAGCATCGGAAAGGATCAGCTCGCCAACCTCGATCGTTCGGCGATCAAGTCCGGTCTGCAAGCCGACAACCGCAACCAGCTCAAGAACAAGGTCAGCGATCGCCAGGTGAACCGCGGGCCGGGAACCAGAGATGCCGGGGCCGGTGCCCGGGCCAACGATATTCGCAAGGGCACGGTCGAGGGCCTGAAAGCAAAACCAAGGCCTAACGCCGGAAATGCCGCCGCAAACCGGGCAGGCGCCTCCCGTCCTGATGCCCGAGCCGGCCAGGCGGGCAATCGTCCAACTAACGCGGCAAACCGTCCCTCGAAGCCAGCCGCAAAAGCCAACAGGAAGTCAAGCGCACCGAAGATGGCAGCCCGGCCTGATAATCGCTCTCGCCAGTCAAGCGCCCTTGGCAATGTGCAGTCGGGACGCCGCGAGGCAGTGTCATCCCAGCGGGGAGGACAGAGCATGGGCGGAGGTCAGCGCGGAGCGCCACGTGCGGCACAACAGCGCTCACGTCCGATACCGAGTGGCGGTGGTGGCCGTGGCGGCGGCGGCGGTCGCGGTGGTGGTGGTGGCCGCAGGTAGGTTTCCAGTTCTTTGGATTTTCGGAGATTGAACCATGAGACCACAGTTGAGATTGATAGCGTTGCTGCTCGCAACGGCTCTTTCCCCGGCGTTGGCAGCTCCGTCCACTGCCCAGATGCAGACGAACCTTGCTGAGTTCCGCGCTGGCACACCCCCATCGTTCGACGACCCTTCGGCCGCACTCGAGCGGCTCAAGGCTGTTCTCAGCGCCAACGATATCGATGGCCTGGCAACTCTCCTTGGACTGAATGCTGAAAAGCTCAGGTCCAGCAACGAAGCGATGATCAGCTATGGGCTCATCCGCGAGGGCGGATCACGGCAGTTGCGCCTTCAGGATGTGGGAGATCGCAAGGTTGTTGCCGTCGGTGACGTCCTCTGGCCTTTGCCATTTCCCCTGTCGAAGGGAAAGGACGGAAAGTGGACATTCGATACCGAGGTGGGTCTGCAGGAAATCGTCAACCGCCGGGTGGGCGAGAACGAGCTCGCAACGATCCAGACGATGTACGACTACGTGAATGCCCAATACGAGTATGCGCGCATCGATGAAGATGAGGATGGTGTCTACGAATTCGCACAACGGCTGATCAGCAGCCCCGGCAAACGTGATGGCTTGTATTGGCAGCCGGGTGTTTTCGACGAGGAAAGTCCTGCCGGCCCCCTGATCGAGACGGCCGCCTTCAGCAAGGCCAAGCGCGGAGCGGGATACTACGGCTATCGCTATCGTATCCTGACAGGTCAGGGCTCCAACGTGATTGGCGGCAAGCAAAGTTATATCGTCAATGGCAACATGACGGGTGGCTTTGCGCTGATCGCCTGGCCCGCGAAATACAGGGTGTCCGGCGTCCAAACCTTCATCGTCAACAACGCGGGCATCGTCTATGAACGGGATCTGGGAGACAGGACGGAAGAACGCGCCTCTGCGATCAGGGAGTTCAATCCGGATGCGAGCTGGGAGATCGTAAAGGATTAGCATTTCGGCGACGTCCGCCGAAAATGCTCGCACCCACCAAGCTCCGAGAGAACAGGAAGCTGATGTAGAAATTTGCCTGACCTCGGGAGTCATCTTCAACATCTCGCCACCGACGTGTTTGGGCGCGCCACCGGCATCGTCGAGCATGCGACCGGAGCTTCGCCCCGAAGGGATTTAGTGCCGCGAATAGCGTGGGATAATCGAGAAACCAGCGGCCGCGACCCGACATGGACCGCGGCCGTCTCGAGTTCGGCGACTTCCCCCTACTTGCCCTTGGATGCCTCGAACCTGTCGACGTAGCCGCGCCCAACGGCACGGACGGCGCGCCCGATATCATCGTAGACATCATCGGCGAGGTTGGCGAACGAGACACGAACGCTCCAATTCGGGGCATCGAACCCGCCGCCGTTGAGCAGCACGATCGAGTGGTCCTCGGCCAGCCTGTAGACGAGATCGAGCGGGTGGACGTGCTCTTTCAACCAGGTGACCATCTCCTCGCCGACATATCTGCGAAGCCAGAATTCGAAATCGATCGTTCCGTAGTAGGCGGCAAAATTCGCATTGGGCTGCAGGTCGAGGGGAAGGCCCTCGAGCAGGGTGTTTACGCGCGTACTGCAGATCGCCATGCAGGCCTTTTGATAGACCTTGTCGGTATCCATCAGCTCGCTCATGGAAAACATCGTCATCATCACCTGTTGCGGCAAGGACAGCCCCGCCGTGTGATTGAGCGCCACGTCCCGGCTATCGGCGACAAGCCGGTCGATCATCTTCAGCTTGCGCGGTTCGAGCGTGATCGAGATGTATCGCTTGTCGAGCGCTTCCAGTTCCTTGGCTGGAAGCTCCTTGAGGCGGTCGTCGAGAATATTCTTCTCATTGATGGCAATCACGCCGAGCCGCCAACCGGTGCATCCGAAATATTTCGAGTAGGAATAGACACCGATCGTGTTGTACGGCCAGCGAGCGAAAATTTGGAACGAAGGTGCCATAGACATCGTCGGTGAGAAGAATGAGATCCGGCCTCTTGGTTTTCACCAGGTTGACAAGCTTCTTCAGCGTCGGCGCATCGATCGCCATGGAGGTCGGATTGCCGGGATTGACGATGAAGAATGCCTTGATCTTCGGATCTTCAAGCTTCTTGAGTTCGTCGTCGGAATACTGAAAACGATGTTCCTGCGTCGCCCGAATGTGGACGGCATTGAAGGCATAGTCCTCGAGCTCCGCAATCTCGATATAAGGCGTGAAGATCGGGGTCCCCATGGCGATCGTATCGCCTTTCTTCAGAATCCGATTGGCCATCAGAGATTTGAAGATATAGCACATCGCGGCGGTGCCGCCTTCGACCGCGTAGAGGTCGAATTTGCCGGCGGCCGCATCTGCCCCCATCGCCCACATGAGATACCGGTGCGCTACCTGTTCGGCATGGACGAGCATGCGATCGGGAACCGGATAGTTGTCGCCGATGATCGAATCCGTCAGCTCGAACACAAAGGCGTCGGCGTCGAATCCGAATGCCTTGACGCCGTGATCTACCATTTTCGAAAGAAATCCGGCACCCGGATCGTCGGCATGCTTGGCAAGCCACGCCTGCAACCTTGCAGCAATGCCGTTCATCTGCGGCATCCCGGCGAGACCCGCCGCCGGGTTGTCCATGGAGCGCCGGCACTCGGACAATGCAAACTGGCCGAACAGGAAAAAGCCTTCGCGCGGAGTCGTTGCGATCCAGTTCGGATTGCCTCGTCCGGCATTGAGCAGCGCATGCGCGGATTTCTGTGCGCTGCGCTTGGCAAGCTTCATCAGTCCGTCCTTTATTTCGAACGGGCTCATGTGCTCGTATTCGCGATAATCAATCTCGGCCATGCTTCATCCTCCAATGATAGGGTATGAGCCCTGCCATGCCCGGCAGGCTCACTCCCGATTCTCAGTTGACGGGTTCGCAACACGCCGGAAGCGTGACCCCGGTATCCAGGCAGCCCGTCCGCTTATCGCAGTGATGGTTGCAGTCCCTTGAAGAATCCCCGAACGATCGTCGTCGGTGCCACCGCCGTAATCCAAGTCGCAAGCAACCGGGCATCTGCCGCTAGTACCTCGTCAGGTTACACTCCGACTACCGGCAGGGGCAGTAAAATACGCGTCACTTGGGGGATGATACCGTATACTACCTCACAGCAAACCGGCAGCACGTGGCGTTGCTGCGACGGCCGTCCGATACAGATCGGCATGCAAGACATCCAAGTCGCATGTATTCTGAATCTTCGGCGCATGCTGGCTTGAAACGAGGATATCCGACGCGCAATGAAGGCTCCCGGGGCCCTCAACCCGGCAGAGAAGCGCTCCTGATCTTCCGGACGTTACAACCGCATCGCCACCTCGTTGCGGATGTTTTTCATGAACGCCGGCGCGTTGGACTGAAGCCAGTCTTGCGCCTTCTTACCTTCATCGACTTCAGCCTGGAATTGCAGCGCAACGAAACCCTGCTGTATAGCAACAGCCACCGACCGCGCTCCGCGCCCGCTTCTCCGGTAACGCAGAGCGCATAGTGTATTGAAGCGTCCCGGACTAGCCTTGGTCGACTGCTGCACAATCCGCTAGCATCACCGTGCGTCCTGGCAGGCCCTCAGCGCCTTGAAGGCGGCATCGGTGCCTTTGAGACTAACGACGACTGGAGTGCCACCTTGGGGCGTGATCGTCACTGCATTCTTCTTGGCGAGGCCATAGATAAAATCAGCATTGTTCACCCACACGAACGCGCCTCTATAGCCGTCCATCGCCTGGCCCTTGGCTTCGCCTTTAAACTGCTGGCCGTCGACGTCAAAAAGGACCGAAAGTTTCTCGCCCGCGGCGACTTTGGCGTCAGCCTTCGTATAGAGCGCCATGTAGCCGCGCAGCTTGCCGGTTGCATCGATGCCCATCTGGATCTGCGTGCCGTCAGCATTTGCTTTGGTGATCAGGCATCCAGGGCCCATGTCATTCTTGATGATAATATCCCAGCCCGCTTCCGAACCGTATTTCGCCTGGGCCATCGCTTCGGGCGCGGCCAGCGCGGAACAAAGCAATGCCACTCCGACTATAATCTCACGTCTCATAGCTATCTCCTTCTTGTTTACAGGGAAATGCCAAGCCAAGCGCGGACGATGTTTTATATTGCAGCGTACCATCTAGAAATCAGCAAGACTGCTTAGAAATGAGCCCGCTAGCGGGACGAAAACATGCAACTAAGGCTTTATAATGGAGCTATAATTAGCATGGTCTTGGTCGGCATCGGACTTCTTGAGCGCTACGGCTCGACGGGTTTCTCAAGGGATGTTCGACACCGGAAAGAGCTCCGCTGCTGCGGCATTGCATTGGCGAGGAATGACACGCCGTGTTCTTTATTGGTCTAGAGTGTCAGGCGGCACCGCGCGCCCGAGGCTCACCGCCCTGTTGCGCCGACAGGAGCGTCTTTCGGCCTTTCCTTGACGCGGCGTATCGCTGGCCAAGTGGGCCGAGTTTGGGCATTTCGTTCAGGACGACATTGCTGCCGCCGGACAAGCGGGATTGCGGCATTTCCACGGATCGTCGCCAAACAGCTCCTGTTGAGTGAAGGGGTCTATGAAATCTTAGCGGCCGTCGGACAATGCGCGCTTGAGGTAAGGGGCGCACTTTTCACAGGAACGCACCGTTCTGCGGAAAGTCCTGCGGCGTCGATAGCAACCGCCTTGCAGACACGAAGCGCTCCCGCTCGTTCCAAATTCCGTCAGCCACCATCCATGCGCTGCAGCCACTCCACGGTCGGACGATTATTCCCTTGTTGTACATCGACCGGATGCTTTCGGACGTTTCCACGAAGCGTTGTTTGCCTCGCCTCATGATCCACAACAACGTTGCTACTTCATTTGCTGTCAACGTAAGGGGAAAGCTGGCGGCGGTCGAAAGCTGGTGAACGCCTGAGCGCTCGTAGTTCTGCCTCTTCGCAACAACGATGAGCCTCAAGGCAGCAGCGGATGTCGCCAGCGCAAGAACAACTTTAGCTGCTTCATGCGATACGTTGGCGCGGATGAGAATTAGGCTGACTGAGCCGCACATAATTGAGACAAGCAGGGACGTTGAAATTTTGCCGCCAATGTAATGCATCATGCTTACACCCCACGTTACGGCTCTGTCGTTCGTGAGAAGCATATGCCGAGAAAATTAATACATATTATTAGCACTATCTAAAATTAAAAATGCTTGGCGGATTTCGATGCTCAGCGGGCCAAGATCGCCAAGACGAAGGCAGGCGAATGGGTGCTCGTCTCGGGGGCGAGCAACCGTCCCTTGCGACGCCAAGTCGTCTGCATCCAACAACGCTCGCTTGAAGGTTCCGTGGACTATCCGACGCCAGCCGTTACCGGTTGCCTCATCGATCCCGGCTGGCGTCTTATGACGAGCTTCGATTGCTCGGCGCTCACAACCTAGGCGGCAAACTCTGCGTGCGGGAGGAGTCATCACGATCTTTCAACAGCTATTTGGAATTGGAGCGTCGTAGATCTCCTTTTTCAAGCCATCCGAGCGCCTTTTCTGTTTCCTCGAACGCGAAGACGCGGATTGTCGGATGCACAAAATAGCGGGCGAGCCGTGGAATGACCCTCAGAAATCGGCTCTCGGTCACCACGGCAACGCGTTCGATCGATCGGTGGTGAGCTGCGATAAATTTCAGGTGGGCTGTGATTGCCTCGAACGTCTCCCAACCTGGGAACGATCGCGTCTTGATCAGTAATCCCGTCAACTTGCCCGTTGAGGCTACCGCGCGTTCAAACTCATTTGCGATCGTCTGAAAATCAGCCCGCGTGAGCGGACCCTGCGGGGTAATAAGGAGGATTTTTTTATCCCTCACGGTGTCAACGCTTATCATCGTCCTCCCTCTATGCCTCCAGTTCCCATTGACTAGATCCCACGTTCCACGTCCCTCTCGCGCTGCGCGCAGGCGTGAAATCTCTTGCAGGACGTCGGCCTCAATCTCAGCGCATATCTTTTCATACTCCCCGAGCCGGGCGCCATCACGCGAATATAGGCTGTGGCGGAACCCGTCCAAAGCGGAACACGCAATGCCGTAGGCTTCGAAGACTTCATCGAAGGCCGATCCCTCCGCGATACTCTGGATTTGTGATCGCGCAGCGGGAAGTTTCAGCATCAGCCTGGTTCGACCAAGCCGCGCCGCCCTCTTGTTTTCTTCGGTTCTCCCGGTATTGCGCGCCATCGAGCGCTCCCTCCATTTCTCCGAGCATGTCATGATGCCCAGCGCGTGCGAAGTATACTACGGTAACCACTGTAGTGCGGAACCGATCCACCGCGTTTCAAACGTATCGCAAGGCGGAACGAGATCTCAGGAAAGTTGAATCCATTTTGGGTTTTACGGATTTTTTACGCTCTCATTTACCGTTACGTACTTCCTCACCGCATGTCTTCGTGCGTTGATGCGGCGTTGTACTGATCTTTTTTCCTTCTGCACACGTGATTGCCTATCGAGCGGAAATCAGCGATTTCTTTGATTGTCGGGAGGGCCCAATGAATTGCGAGGCAGGCAAGTTTGATCCGCGGGATCCAACCGTCCATGACATCGAGCAGCAGGTTGAGCGAATCCTCGAAAGCAATCAGTTCCGAATGCCGAAGCGTGGGCGTGATTTCCTTCGCTTCGTGGTTGCTGAGACGCTTGCTGGCCGTGGCGACTACTTGAAGGCCTTCACCATCGCGCAATTGGTTTTCGGGCGCGATGTAACTTTCGATATCCAGAATGACCCATGCGTGCGAATCGAAGCGGCTCGGGTAAGACGCGAGTTGGAGCGCTATTACCTGGTAGCCGGCGGATCGGATCCGGTTATCATCACTATACCGAAGGGCCGCTACGTTCCCCGGTTCGAGATCAATGAAATTGAGCAAGTGGCCGGACCTAGCCAGAAAGGGATGGTCGACGTTCGCGAGCTGGTCGCCGCACCCCCGATAGGGGCAAGCCGCGAAGAGCGGCCAACGCACGCGTGGTTCCACACGTCGCTCGCAGCAAGCGGCGCGGTGATTGTCTTAGTTGCGTTGGCGGGTTGGTTGTTCCGACCTGTCGCTTGGTCGGATGCAGGAGTGCAAGTGCCACTGCGCATTGACAGCCGTCCAACGGTGCTCGTGGAGCCCTTCGAGAGCGAAGACGGGCTTGCGTCAACCATTTCGCAAGGCGTTAATGACGAAATACTGAATAAACTGGCACACATCAAGGAAGTCATCGCCGTAACACGCGTGCGCTCTCCAGTGGAACCGCCCCGATTTATGCTTCAAGGCAGTACCAGGCTCCAAGGGAACAACGTTCGGTGGTTTGTGCGGCTCGTCCGGACTGCAGATGGAGCGATTGTTTGGGCGAACAAATACGAGGCGAATCTTCTGACGCAGGGTGCTTTGGAAACCCAGAAGACCTTTGCCGACAGTATTTCGGCAGCCATCGCAGGTCCATTCGGCGCTATATCCCGGAATGATGCGAATAACGCATCCGGGAAAATTGGAGCACTAACGCGCATGGAATGTCCCGGTGACCGCAGCGAAATGGCGGGAGGTCACGAGGTCGGGGATTTGTTCACGCCCTGACGACAAGCCTAAGCGGGACATCAAGCCATCTCAAGAGCTTGGAGCCGCGACCGGCGAACCACGCGGGCGTTGGTTGGGGCCGCAAGATCCGGGTATAATGGCTCTGCCAGTCTGACGACCAGCTTGCTGGGCTTCTGCCGGCATGCGGTATTGCAATTGCTTTTGTCGTTAGCCGAGCGGCAGGCCTATCTCGCCCGCCGTGGCGATCGTCTTGGGCGGTCACCTCGTCAAGCCTTGCGCTGTCTTGCTTGTTCTGTGGCCGAAACAATCCCGCCGAGCCGGCGACGCATATCGCGGCCGCCAGGGCACTTGAAAGGGCTTATATCTGAAGATCGTCGGTCGCCGTTGAGCAGCCTTCACTCGTGCCGCAATGCAATTTGTGAGACTATCAAGCGCGCGCGTGACACTGAGGAGGCTACACAATCTCTAACGACATTCGTGCCTATGAGAGTGCCCCATCATGAGGCGCAAAGACGCCGCTTCCTTGTATTTTTGGGAACACCTGCGGGTAGATTCTCGGGCGAAAAGGATGCCAAGTTCGCAGACAACCCAAAAGATGAGCCAGAGCGCTCAGGCTGATTGCCCGTGTCACGGCGGTATTCTGGTTGCTTTCGTCAGCGTTGCGATGGAAACCTGCCTCGGATCCGCTTATGTTTCGTTCTAGGCGAGAGCGTTCATACGGTGAAAGGCACGACAATGACCGATGTAGATCGGTCTGCCCAGCGCTTCGGACACTTTCCGAAAGGCGCGTCCGGTGAGTGACGGAGCAATTGAATGTACGCTGCAGTCAACACATTCGTACTCGTACTCGCGTCGGTCTTTCCGGTTGTCAATCCGCCCGGATCTGCGCTCGTTTTTCTAGGATTAACCAGCGGCGCCACCCCCGATGTCCGTGCCGCCCTGGCACGTCGAATCGCGCTAAATTCGTTCGTTCTGCTTGTGTGTTCTTTTCTGCTGGGCGCGCTTATTCTGCAATTTTACGGGATTTCCGTGCCGATCCTTCGCGTCGCCGGCGGGATCATTGTCGCTGTGTCAGGGTGGCAGCTTCTTAACGAAGGAAGTCGAAAGGAACTGGATGCAGCAGCAGGCGATGTTTTTCGAGGCAACTTGTTGGATCAAGCCTTTTATCCCCTGACGCTGCCACTAACGACGGGGCCGGGGTCGATCGCAATTGTCATCAGCATCGGACTTTCGGACGCAACCATCACCGGCCCTGCCGACAGAATCATATTCCTCTTAGCGAGCCTGCTCGCCATTGCTGTCCTTGCACTGACGATCCTGGTCTGTTTCGCCTACGCGGATCGCGTCCAAAGGCTACTCGGCCGGGGCGGAACCGACATAGCCGTGCGACTGTCTGCATTCATCCTCTTTTGCCTGGGATTGCAAATCCTCTGGTCGGGCGCGAATGACCTATTGAGAGCCGTCCTCTCCGCAGTCCCCATACAGTTGTTCCCAGAACCGTGAAAAAGCCGCCAGGCGGGTTCGACGTTTTACCACGGCTCATTGGCGCGGGGACCTTAAGCCCCTCTGCATCGCACCGTCGAGCGCCTGCTGTTGACGTTCATCGGCGGGAAGGCGATTGGTGCGGACCAGCATTCTTTACCTAGGTTAAACTGCAAATTGCCACACTGCAGACCACGCTTGCCACAACAATGCGCGATCACGCTGCTTCCGCTGGTCAATGGAAAAGCGAACTCCGACCGCCCGATCCCAGAGGGACACGTTAAGCTTTGAGGACCGGCAGCAAACTACCAACCCTGCGCTGCCGCGTGGACTCCCCCGTTCGCGCGGAACACAAAGATGCCCGGCCGGGAGTTTCGTGCACCTTGCCCGAGAGCCGCAAGCTCGGCAGCGTACTGGGGCAACGAAGCGAAGCGGGCGTGTCCGAACCCCTCGGCATCCTTCAAAGAGGTAATGTCGATAACGCGCACATCGTAGCGCTTAGCGGCGGCCCGAACCGCTGGATCGTCGGCCGACAGGCTTCCCACGCGCTTTCTTTCGCCTGCTATGAAACTCGAGAGCCTCAGGGCCCGGTCTTTGTTCGAGACGAGCAGGGTTATAGGCGTCGATACTCTACCGATCGTCTCCACCTGGGTCCTGAATACATCCGCGTCTATGTCTGGGGCGGCAAGGACGATGGAAAGCCTCTCCACGACATCGGTCCGCCCCTCAAGCTTCAACTGTCGCGCGGTCTCCATCACGAGGAAGCCTCCCATGCTGTGCCCGAACAAAACGATCCGTTTGACGCCCGGGTCGGAAGCCAGGCTGATCAGCAGCGAAGCGAGGGCGTCTCTTGACGTAAGACTGGAATCCTTGTCGGCAAGATAAGCAGTCGCTTTTGCCTGTGACGGCCAGGAAAACAGAATTGGTATCGCCTTCAGATTCGCGTCGGATGCGATCTGAGCAAGCCGGAACAAGCCTTCCTGGTAGCTATAGTTGTAGCCGGGTACGAAGAGACCGATGGTGCCGTCCCCCGCCGCCGCAGCGACCAACAGACGGTCCTTCGAAAGCCTTGTCCGGGACGTGACTACGAAGTCGGAAAGAGGATTGGGCGTGGTGCCAGGATATTCGATCACCGAAGCCTTGTGATCAGGAGGGACGGACAGAATATACTTCTCGAAGGTCAGCATGTCTGCCCGGTCGCCACCGAAACCCCCATCCGGTGCCTGTTGGCGGTTCGTCGCCGAGAGAAGGACCACCTCTCTTTTCGCCAATGTGACGGGCGTTGCCCTCAGGACGGTCGCATCGGGGCGGCTGGCGCAGCCTGCAAGTGTGCAAGCCAAAATGACGGCGAACATCATAGCAATGGCCAGAGATATAGTCTTCCCAGTTGGCGATAAGATCATGTCCCGACCAATCCCATTTCGCTTCGGCAAGTGCCGCGGCGCCGCCGATCGCGTAACGGGCGAGCCAATCCTCAGCTTTCCGTCGGTCTTGGGCTTCCTGCCGATGGCGGGAACAACTTCGGAGAACTGCTCTTCGCCACTATGGGCATAATGCTTGGCGCCACAATAAAAAACAGCGCGTGCGCTGAAGATGATCATCGGTTTCGACGCCCATGGCTCCGGCGGTAGTGCCTGTGAGGAGCGTTTGGTGCGAACTGCTCCGGCCCACGTGCTGGTGGCACAATGGCATGCATGACATACTCTGTGGCAAGCATGCCGCGGAGGTCGCCCCCCGGCGTTGCCGTTCTGTACGATCCCTTCGTCAAGGAACGGGCGTCGTGAACGCGGCAATGCGATTTGGTCAGGAAAAGGACTCCTGCGTAAATTCTATAAAAATGCGGGTATTCCTCAGCCTATCGTGCTATTATTAGTTGTTTCTAAATTGCGACCTGCCGCGGTCGGTTCTGGCTACGGCCCTTGTGGTTTCCAAACACATCACCGCACACACGAGCACTCGCTCTGGCAGGGCGAGGCTGTTTGGGAGGACGACTATGATACGTCTTGTTTCAATTGCACTAGCAGTTGCGGGCCTTGGCTTGGCAGGCCAGGCATTGACCGCGGAAGTCGACATGTCGAAGGTTACCTGCAAGGAAGTCGGCGACATGCCGGCCGCCAAGACCATTGGCGTGGCCATGTGGGTGAACGGGTACGTTCATGGCAAAGCTGGCAGCGCCATGATTGACGGCGACAAAGCCCACGCGAATGCGGAGAAGGTCGCTGCCTATTGCAAGAGCAACACGAGTGCTACGCTTGCCGACGCCATGGAAGCAGTCTCGAAGATGTAGGATATTTTGTCGGTGGCGGCAGTGAGGCCGCCACCATTGCATTGAGGTCATATCGTGACCTCTGTGAGGAGGACGAACCATGTCTGTATTCAAGTCACTATGTGCCGCGTTTGTAGCTGCGATCATCTTGGCAGGCGCACCTGCGATGTCCTGGGCAACAGAACAGGGGCAACAGCGCAAGGCAGCGCGTGATGTCCGCCAGGACAGCCGTCAGGGCGCGCGAGCTACCAAGCAGGAGTGCCGCTCCGCCAACGATAAAAGCAACGCGGCGTGCCGACAGGACAAGCGCGACACCAAGCAGACCGGGCGTCAAACCGGCAGAGACATCAAATATTGAGCGCATGCATGCGGACCAAGGGCAGTGTCTGAGTACCTGACTTTTTGCTGAAAGCGCGAAGGGAGGCCGGGGTTCACCGACCAATCACCCTGCGCTAAAGCAATTCGATGTGGATGGCTTACGGTCCTTTGCCGATCATATCAGGCTCGGCCAAGCCATTGTCCACATTGAAAAACGTGACCATGACGCTGCGCTCCAGCAGAAGATTCCGATGCCCGTTGATTGATCGTGCGCAATGCGCGCCCGACGCGGATGAGTATCTTGTAGAACGACGCTCGTTTTGCCTTCGGGAGGCTGAGATGTGGAAAATAGGCTTGATGACAATTATTTCTCTGTTGGTTGTGATGGATGCGATCCCTCTTCAGGCCCAGCAGGACAGACGTGAATTTCGCAGGATGAACTTGAGTGAGAGTCTCCCGGATGCGGTCCGGACATATCATGGGAAGCGGATCTCTATCGTAAGCTACAGAACGGCAAGCTTTTCGGAGACCGGTTCGCATCCATCGCCGGGGAGTGCTCAGCATGTCGAGGCGATCAGGGCTGCCGCACGATCAAACAAGTGGCTCGTCGGGCAGCTCAGGGCCAAAAGGCTGACGCCCAACGATATCGAGTGGGTCTGGCGTGCACGCAATGGCAATATGGTGTTTTATGTCGAATGAATGATGCCCGACGCGGTGTCCCGGCTTCCGTTTCGGCGTTCGTGCGCTCGTCGCAGATGTTCCATAAAATTGACTACGCCGCAAGGCAGGAAATTGCAGCTACTTAAGTGAGTTGTACGCCGGGGGGTAGGTTGCAGGACAGGCGAGCGATGTGAAAAGAGGCGGCGCCTGTCAGGTGCGCGCAAATTCCAGCAGCGGCGCAATATCATGATTGTCTGCTGCGCGCAGGGCTGCGACGTATCGAGCACGTAATTCGCCAACGTCGGCCAGACTCCCGCCGCCCCAACTGAAACGCTCGCTGCCCATGCGTTCGATCAGAAGGTCAGCCGCCAGGCGAGCGTGACGGCCATTTCCATTCGGAAACGGGTGAATCGCGACCAGGCGATGGTGGAACCTCATCGCAATCTCATCCGGTGGAAATGTCTCGTGCTCGATCCAATAACGAATGTCGCTCAACAAGCCAGCAAGCTCTACGCCAATACGGTAAGCCTCAACACCGATGTTGCGCTCCGTCGTTCGGAACGTGCCGGCCCACTCCCAGACGTCTCCGAACATCTGCCTGTGCAGGGTTCGCATGAGGTCTTCGCTGAGCATTCGCTCAAGTGACACGCGCCGGCGGCCGCGCGCCCAAGCTGCACCCTCGACGATGTTTTCCTGCTCCGCCTCGTTGAGGTCGCGGCGATGTGTTATCCATGTCTGAAGCAATCCCTCTCGCTCATGCGGCTCAAGTGGAGTAGCGTCCTCAGGCTCCTGAAACAGGTCCGTCATATCTCGTTCCAGAGGTCGCGTTCGGAGAGTTTGTCGCGAATGTATGCCTGGACGCGGGGTTCGAAGTCTGCCTCGTCTGTGCCTTGTGCTTCGAGCCGCATCGTATGCGCGACGCGCTGAAGCTCGCGCGTTGCGATTTTCCGCGCGCGCGTCTCGATGACAGTCTCAAGTGAACTGTTTGGAACGAGGGCGTAGACGAGCGTGCAATCCAGCGCCTCGGCGGCGCGACGTAAGGTGTTGAGTTGGATCGTGCCTGCGGCTTCCGACTTCTCGATGGCTTCAACAGTTTGAGGGCGGACGCCAATGCGTTTGCCGAGTTGCGCTCCCGTCATCCCAAGCGCGTCGCGTAGTGCGCGCACCCATCCCTTCGGCGGCGCCCTGAACTGATCGATCGGTTTGAGCGCTCGAAGTCTTTCGTCGAGTCGCAAACGCCCCCTCTTTCGACCGTCGCTCTTCATCCCTTGACCTCAGACTGTAAGCTGATCACAAGATCAGTAATTATCAGTATATCGGCTGATTATCAATACATATAAATCAGTCTGTGAATTGATATACGGAGTAAAAATATCAGTCTGCACTCTGCTGATGATTCGCGAAAAATCAGTCTGTAGTCTGTCAGATACTATCTGTTCAAGGGATTCCAACAATTTGGTCCTTCTTCAAGGCGGACCAACTGCCCCTGTGATGTGATTGCCGATGGGAAGAGCGTTGGTGCACGGATCGTTTAGCGGTGGTGGTGTAGGCGATCGGCAACCTCAATAACCGATCAGTGGCCTTGATGCCTTTCAAACATAATGCGGCCCGCCGCCATCGCATAGACAGGATGAATTTCAGGGTGGCGAACTGACCGGAGTATGAGGCGGGACTTCGTCGGCGTGGCAGTCTGACTTTGTGGCTGACACCAGACGCCCTGTCCGGATGGCAAGCACCAAGACGCAAGACCCGGGGCGGCCAGCACCGTTATTCCGATCTGGCGATCGAGACCGCCTTGACGCTGGGCCTGGTGTTTGGTCTGCGGCTGCGCCAAGTAGAGGGCTTGTTGGAATCTGTGCTGCCATTGATGGGGCTGGCGCTTGCCGTCCCCGCATACCACCCTGAGCGAATTTCTCCTGGCTCGAAACCCGCAACAGCCCGGCGGAAACCCATCTCGGTTTTGACAATTCGGAATGCTTCCCGGTCCAGCCGAGGTTGGACGGCCCCTACTATCCAGTGTCTGACGCTGTGGGACTTGGGATCGAAGTGAATGAGGAGCTGATTGCAAAGCAGAGTTTCGAATATTGGGAGGCTCCGCATCTCAAGCGGCGCGATGGCTCGGTGACAAACTGGTAGAGTATCGGGACGTTGGCAGGGAGAGAGAAATGCTGAGCACATCAACGCGGTGGAAAACCCACGTCGGCGCTTCCGCCATTTGGCTCTTCCAGGCTGGAGCGGCATCCAGCGGCTGGCGCATCTCGTGTTCACCACGCGTCACGGCCTGCCGCCCGGAGTAGGCAAATTCATCGCCAGCGTCGTCGCTGGCTTTCAAAAGGATGCATTGGGGTACCCAATACGTTTCGCAAGACCAAAGCCTTGGAGCGCGTTAGGCAGATCCTCGTGCAACGAGGCTGCAAGGCAGCCGTACGACGCCGGGTTCAAATTTCTCGCCGCGAGAAAGCCCAAGGATCGCCAAGCCCGCCCGATGACCGAGTTCCTTGAGTTCCATGTCGATCGTCGTAAGCGGTGGCCGCGTCTGCCTCGAGACGACTTCCCAGTTATCAAACCCGACGACAGCCACGTCGTCGGGGATCGAAATACCGCGATCACGAAGCGCATCGATAACGCCGCGCGCAATCTCGTCGCTGCCACAGAAGATTGCATCGGGTTTCGGAGCTGATCGGGAATAGACCGCATCTATCGCGGAATGCCCCCATTCCTCGGACCACTCACCGAACATCACCTGGCCGTAAGACCCCGCAAGTTCCCTGTAGGCGTCCGCCCGGATGCGGGCAGCGAGATAGTTCTGCTCGCCGGTGATATGCAAGATGCGTGACCTGCCCAAGGTCTGGAGATGTTGCACGGCGATGCGCGCCCCCTGGGCATCATCAGGATGGAAGCTCACGCTATCGGAGGGCCCCTGCGCGAATGCGTAGATAACAGGAATCCGGAGTTTCAGGAGCTCCGGCGGGGGCTCCAGGTCGATCCGCGTGGCGGTGAAGATGATCCCGTCGACCTGGCGGTCCAGCAGCGCATCGATATGGAGCTTGGCAAGTCGCGGATCATTGTTGGTCGCGCAAAGGAAGAGCGAGACCCCATGGTCGACAAGGATCTCGGAGACACCCGCCGCCATCGGGAGCGTCAGTCGGCCATAGGTATCGTTCGTCAGCATTCCGATGGCATGGCTTCGCTTTGTTAGCAACCCACGCGCGAGTGCATTCGGCCGGAAGCCAAGCTCGTCGGCGATCCGCTTGACCTTTTCGCGCGTTTCGGCGTTCGTCCTGCCGATGCCGTTCAGCGCGTTTGAAGCGGTTGAAATGCTGACGCCCGCCGCTTTCGCCACATCGCGGATTGTTCGTCGCTTGTCGTCCGGACTGGTCAAAGTTCGGTGCTCCTAGTCTGTGTGATAAAACCTTTTAACAGAAAAAATATAGGAGATAAAAGGTTTTATCAAAAACACGCCTTTGGCGCCTGGCACGCTGTCGACATAAAGTATTTTCTGATCTAACGTTGCCTTCGTCTTGAGGTCATGAAGCCTCGCATAAGAAAAGGGGAACCCGCATGTACCGTCTAAAAACTGCGATTGCAGCTGTTGCACTGCTGGCGAGCACTTCTCTCGCCGGTGCTGAAGAAATCACGCTATGGGTGCGGACGTCATCTGGGGCAGTGCTCCAGGGGCTGGCTGAAAAATACAACGCCGCCCATTCCGATAAAGTCAATGTAACCCAGATCACCGCTGAACAGATGGTGCCGAAGCTCGGTGCCGCGATCGCCGGCGGTGCGGCGCCCGATGGCGCGGTTCTCGACCTCATCTACCTCCCGACCTTTGCCGCAAACGACAGCCTTGAAGACATCAGCGATTTCGTAAAGGGTCTTCCATACGCCGCCGCGCTCAGCCCCTCGCATATTCGCCTGGCCACCTATGATGGCAAGGTTTACGGCGTTCCAGCTTTGCCTGATGCTTCGATCATTGCTTACAACACCGACCTCTTCAAGAAGGCCGGTCTTGATCCGGACAAGGCGCCGGCCTCTCTCGAAGAGATTGCTGCCGACGCCAAGAAGATCCATGCGCTCGACAAGGAGACCTACGGCTTCTATTTCGTCGCCAATTCCGGCAGTTGGCTGATCTACGACTTCCTGCCGCATCTCTGGGCAGCCAGCGCCGATGTGCTGAGCGATGACGGCCGCACCGCGACCGTCGATACGCCGGCGCTGCGCGATACGGTTGCCGCTTATCGCGACATGTGGAAGTCCGGCGCCATCCACCCGACCTCACGTTCGGGCAATGGCAACAACGCGGTTGAAGCCTTTGCATCGGGTAAGGTCGGCATCCTCATGACCGGCTCCTATATCGTCAACCTGCTCACCAGCAAGTATCCGGACGTCAAGTTCGCGGTTGCTCCGATTCCCGGCCCAAAGGGCGGCGCGTCGAGCTTTGCCGGCGGCGATACACTGGCGCTCATCAAGGGCGTCAGCGAGGAAAAGAAGAAAGTCGCCCTCGACTTCGTGAAATTCTACATGGAGCCGGAACAGCAGGTCTACATCACGCAGGAATCCGGCATGCCGTCGCGCACGGATCTCACCAAGGAAGCCTACGCGAAATTCGACCAGCGCAACCTCATTGCCTATGACATTCTGGCGAAGGCCCGCACGCCTTACACGTTCTCGTCGGATGAGCTGTTCGTCAGCCGCACCGGACCGTTCCTCAACCTGATCCAGGGCACGATCTTCGGCGATGATGTCGATGGATCGATGAAGAAGGCGCAGGACGATTTCACCAAGATTCTCGACCGCACCAACCCGTAATAACTGAGTGCGGGGTGGGCCTTTCCGCCCCGCACTTGTCCAATCGCTGATGCGCATTTTCGAGCTCTTCGAGGGATGATAGTGGTCGATACCCCGACAAAGGATATGAAGCAGCCAATCTCCGGGGAACCGGAGCCGCGAGGTTGGCTCGGACTGGCATTCATCCTGCCGGGCTTCCTGTTTATCCTGGTCCTGTTTCTTGTTCCGCTCGCCATGACGATATGGATGAGCTTCTACAACTGGCCCCTGCTTGGGCGGAAGAAATTCATCGGTTTTGCCAATTACAGTGAACTCCTTGGCGATATGCAGCTCTGGCACTCGCTGGGCTTCACCATGCTTTACACGGTGCTGGTAACGGCTGCGATCTTTGCCGTGGCCTTCCCCTTGGCGCTGCTTGTCGATCGCCCCCTTCGATCGGCTGGCGTCTTTCGTACGATCTTCTTCATGCCCGTTGTCATTGGCTTCGGTGCGGCATCCACGCTCTGGATGTGGTTGCTCAACCCCGATAGCGGCGTCTTTGCCCAGGTCCTGCGCGGCATCGGCCTTATCAGCGCAGCACCACGCCCGCTTGAAAGCTTCTGGCCGGCGCTTGCCGTAATCATCCTGATGGTCGTCTGGAAGACCGCCGGCTTCACCATGGTCATTCTGCTGACAGGTCTGCAGGGCATTTCCAACGACGTGATCGAGGCTGCCAAGATCGATGGCGCCAGCGTCTTCAGTCGCTTTCGCCGGATCACACTGCCGCTCATGCGCAATTCCCTTGTGCTGGCCCTGGTTCTCAACGTCACCTCGTCGATGCTCGCCTTCGATCAGTTCTTTATCATCACGCAAGGTGGCCCCGAAAACAGCACGATCTCGGCTGTGTTCTCGATCTATCTTGCATCCTTCTCATCCTACCGGCTCGGTTACGGTTCTGCGCTCTCCTTTGCGCTGCTAATCGTCCTGGTTGCCATTAGTGCCATTCAATTCGTGCTGTTGCGCGAACGCGCGGAGGAAGGTTGATGACCTCCACCCAATCCAATCCGAGTAGCAACCCACGCGGCAGTCAGGTCGGTTACCTGCTCTTCCTGATCGTATCGATCCTGTTTGCGATCTTCTTTATCATGCCGATCGTCTGGTCGCTGGCGAATTCGTTCAAGCCAGCCGCGGAAGCGCTCGCCAATCCGGCCGCGTTGTTCTCGAAGACCTTCTCGCTGGAAAACTACCGTCGCCTCGAGAATGTCGGTGCCGGATGGTACGTCTATGCGGGCAACTCGGTTTTGATCGCGATCGGGACGGTCCTGCTGACAATCATCGTTTCGGTGCCTGCCGGCTATGGCTTCTCCAAGTTCAAGTTCCCCGGCCAGTCGATGCTCTTCGTCTTGATCATGGCGACGATGATGATCCCGTTTCAGTCGATCCTGACGCCGCTGTTCCTCATCCTGAAGATGCTCAGCCTGCAGAACAGCCTGTTCGGGCTTGTTCTGATTTACGCAACGTTCCAGCTACCGTTTTCCGTCTTCATGATGCGCAATGCCTTTGATGCCGTGCCCAAGGCGCTGATCGAAGCGGCGCGCATTGACGGCGCTTCGCAGGCGACGATCCTGCGGCGGATCATGTTACCGATCGCCTTGCCTGGCGTAGCGACGGTGGCGATGTTCGCCTTCCTGAATTCGTGGAACGAGTTCCTGGCCGCGCTCATCTTCTTGTCGGACCAGAACAAGTTCACCCTGCCGATCATGCTGGTGAACGTTTCCTCGGGACTCTACGGCATCATCGATTGGGGCGCACTGCAGGCTGGCATCGCCGTCACCATGATCCCCTGCATCATCCTCTTCCTTCTTCTGCAACGCTACTATGTGCGCGGCCTGACGGCTGGTGCCGTGAAATGAGAAGCGGTCCGTCCGCTCAAGGAGTCTTCATGTCTAATGCCCAGAAAGCACAGCCGCGGTTGCCGATCGACCGCTACGTTCCGGCCGACCATACGCGCGTCACGTTCGACGGCGGTTTTTGGAAAAGCTGGACGGACACCGTCCGCGACGTCACCATTCCGACCCAGCACATGCGGTTGGACGAGGAAGGCTTCCTCGAAGTTCTCGACTTCGACAAGCCGGCCGGTCCGCTTGCTCGCCCGATCCAGCCGAGCGGCCTGTCGATGCAGCACTTCTTCGATTCCGACTTCGGCAAGTGGATCGAGGCCGCGAGCTACACGCTGAAGAACAGCCCGAATCCTAATGTCGAGGCAAAGATCGATGCGATCGTCGAGAAACTCGAACACGGCCAGATGGCTGATGGCTATTTGAACAGCTGGTTCATTCGCCGCGAGCCGGAGAGGCGTTGGACCAACCTGCGTGATCTTCACGAGATGTATTCGATGGGCCACCTCCTGGAAGGAGCTGTCGCCTATTTCGAAGCAACAGGAAAGCGTCGCTTCCTCGACGTGATGATCCGCGCCGTTGATCATATCATCGATACTTTCGGTCGCGAGCCGGGCAAACTTCGCGGCTATGATGCGCACGAGGAGATCGAGCTGGCACTCATCAAGCTCTACCGCGTGACTAAGGATCCGCGCCACCTGAAGCTGGCGACCTACTTTGTCGACGAGCGCGGCCAGATGCCTTCATACTATGACGATGAAGCGCGCAAGCGCGGCGAGGATCCCGCGAGCTACGTCTTCCAGACTTATGCCTATAGCCAGGCTCACATGCCGGTGCGGGAACAGACCCAGGTCGTTGGCCATGCCGTACGCGCGATGTACCTGTTCTCAGCCATGGCGGATCTCGCCTTCGAGAACGACGATGAAAGCCTGAAGAGCACCTGTGACCGGCTGTTCGACAATCTGGTCGGGCGTCAGCTCTATGTCACCGGCGGCCTCGGCCCATCGGCTTCCAACGAAGGCTTCACGCGCGAATACCATTTGCCGAACGAGACGGCTTATGCCGAGACCTGTGCGGCTGTCGCGCTCGGCTTCTTCAGCCACCGCATGGCCCAGATCGAGCTCGACAGCAAATTCACCGACAAGCTCGAAACGGTGCTCTACAATGGCGCCCTTTCCGGAATTTCGCGCGACGGCGAGCATTACTTCTACGAGAATGTTCTGGAGAGCCACGGGCAGAACCGTCGCTGGAAGTGGCACTACTGCCCTTGCTGTCCGACCAACATCGCCCGGTTCATTACGTCGCTTGGCCAGTATTTCTATTCCACGAAGGCCGATGAGGTGGCGATCCATCTCTACGGGGAGAACACGGCCGAACTTTCCGTGGGTAATGCCTTCCTGCGCCTGCAGCAGAAGAGCCAATACCCGTGGAACGGTGATGTCGCCATCTCGCTTGGCCTTGATCAGGCAAAGCGCTTTGCCCTGCGGCTTCGCATTCCGGGCTGGTGCCGCGACGCGCGCGTCTTCGTCAACGGCGAGGCCATCAAGCTCGATGTCACAAAGGGCTACGCGGCAATCGAACGGGAGTGGAAAGACGGCGATACGGTCAGACTGGCCTTCGACATGCCGGTCGACCGCCTCTATGCCCATCCCGCGGCGACTGAAGACAACGGCCGCTTTGCGCTGCGGCGCGGCCCGGTGATTTTCTGCGTGGAGGAGGCCGATCTTGGCACCGAACCTCAACGGCTGAGACTGCCGGCGCAGGGCGAGATCGCCGTCAGCTTCGACGAGACGCTTCTTGGCGGGGCCACCGTGCTTGAAGGTGATGCACTCGAAGCAGATGCATCCGATTGGCAGGAGACACTCTATCGCACGCAGCCGCCGGCGCTAAAGCCGACGCGCTTCAAGGCAATCCCGTACCACCTCTGGGCAAACAGAGATCCGGGCGCGATGGCCGTTTGGCTGCACGAGAAGTAGGGGAATACGATGGCTCGCCTTGAACTTCGCAATGTGTTCAAATCCTACGGCATCTACGAAGCCGTGCGCGGCATCAACCTCACGATAGAGGATAACGAGTTTGTCGTCTTCGTCGGCCCGTCTGGCTGCGGCAAGTCTACGACGCTTCGCATGATTGCCGGCCTGGAACATATCACCGGTGGCGACATCGTCATCGGCGATCAGGTCGTCAATCGGCTCGGGCCCGGCAAGCGCGATATCGCCATGGTCTTCCAGAACTATGCGCTCTATCCACATATGAATGTCAGGGAGAACATCTCCTTCTGCCTGGAGCAGCAGAAGCTGCCGAAAGCGCAGATCGACGAGCGCATCACCCGCGCCGCCGAGACGCTGCATATCACCGAACTCCTGTCGCGACGTCCCGGCCAACTTTCGGGGGGGCAGCGACAGCGGGTCGCCATGGGGCGTGCCATCGTACGCAACCCGAAGGTCTTCCTGTTCGACGAGCCACTTTCCAATCTCGACGCCAAGCTGCGTGTTCAGATGCGCACCGAGATCAAGCGCCTGCATCAATTGCTTCCGACGACGACGGTCTATGTCACCCATGACCAGGTGGAGGCGATGACAATGGCCGATCGCGTCGTCGTCATGAACGGCGGCATCATCGAACAGGCGGGGCCGCCGCAAGAGATGTACCATCGCCCGGTCAGTCAGTTCGTGGCAGGCTTCATCGGCTCGCCGTCGATGAATTTCCTAAACGCGAGGCTTGAGAGCGTTGGAGACGGGTTGGTTGTCGTTCTCGACGATGGTAGCCGGCTTGCCGTTCCCGTATCTCGGACCGCCGAATACAGGCCGCATGCGGGCAGGCCGGTCGTATTCGGTATCCGGCCTGAATCGATATCGAGCCTGGCGCCGAAAGCTGGCTATGAAACGGTCGAGGCGAATATCGATCTCGTTGAACCGCTTGGACCGGAAACAATGATCTACTTCAATATCGGGCCGGTCAGTCTTTGCGCCAATGTCGATCCGGAAAGTGAACCGCGTCCGGGTACGCGCATGCCGCTTTCCTTCAACATGAACCGCATGCACCTCTTTGATCCGGCCGGGGGCCGCTCGCTCTCAGCCTGATGGTGTCAACGATGCGCGGATAGAGGCGTCCTGGCACAGTCGCCAACCAGGACAGGCAGCTCTTGGTTCTAGCCGAAGAGGACGCCACGCTCGCGCACCATCTGCCGGAGGCGGGCAAAGACGGTCGAGGACTGGCGGATGCCGTCGTGCTCGAACTCGTTGGTCACCCAAGCCTGGACATTGCCGACATCCTTCGCCGTCGCCAGCGACAGTTCGGCATCGACGTACATATCGTCAAAATAGACGGCCGCGGCAACGGGAATCTCGCTTGAGGCCAGCCGAGCGGGATCGTAGAGCGGCTCGAACTGGTCGTAGCGGGCGAGCGCCTCGACGGCGTCCCGGAACGGCCGCAGCGAGCGAATTTCCTCGAACATCCATGGGTACATCATCTCGCCGGTCAGGAGCAGCGGTCGGCTTCCTTCGCCAAACTCAGAGAATTCTGGCCTTACTCGTTCGGCA
Organism: Rhizobium sp. Root1203; assembly: GCF_001424945.1. GTDB lineage: Bacteria > Pseudomonadota > Alphaproteobacteria > Rhizobiales > Rhizobiaceae > Rhizobium. The sequence continues at coordinate 39,470 of NZ_LMCW01000021.1, read as the reverse complement.
GCCCAACCTGTCGCGCCCACGCCTTGGCCATAGATGCTTTCCTGCAGCGCGGCGAACATCGGGTTGCCGTCATACGAGGTGAGCGACATGACCGATGCCAGGAAAGCGTCGGAGAAGCGTGTTTCCTCGTGGTCGGAGAAAGCCTCGTCGACCAGCCAGTGGATATTTTCGTATCCCGGTGCCATGCCGAAATCGATGCCGACGGTCTGCAATCTGCGGATCGTCAACCGATCGCCATCAGGAAGACGGATATCCTCCGCCGCAAGCTTGTCCGCGATCCGACCGATGCGGTCGCGGTCGGCAGGGTATCGCTTGTAGTATTCGCGGTTCTTGGCAGCGACACGCGGATAGGTGCGCCTGTAAACGTCGTCGGCGGTCGCTGAAAGTCCTGCAAGGCCGCCCGTAACATAGCAAGCTGCCAATCCGTCGGGCGCTCGCGACAGATATGTCAGGGTCAGGAAGCCGCCATAGCTCTGGCCAAGGGTCTCCCAACGCGCGCCGCCAAAGACGGTCTTTCTAAGATGCTCGCAATCGGCAACGACGCTGTCGGCCCGAAAGTGGCTGAGATAACGGGCTCCAGTGTTTCCATCGGCAAACGCAGCCATCGTGGCGCTTTCGATACGCGTGCTTCTGCCGGTGCCGCGCTGGTCGAGCAGGATGACGCGGTAATTCTTGAGCGCTTCTCCGAGCCATGATGGGCCTCCCCCGACGGGACGCGGTGACTTGCCGCCTGGGCCGCCTTGAAGGAAAAGCAGCGTGGGAAGCGTTTCATTCTTACGTGCGGGATCGCAGACCTCGCGCGCGAATACCTTGATCGTTGCGCCACCCGGCTTCCTCCAATCGAGAGGCATATCGACGAGGTGGTCGCGGACATGGACGCCGGGGATCGTGTATTCGCTGACGAGCATAATGAAATCCTGGAGAATGTTGTGTCCCGACTGGGCTATAGCCGAGGGACACGGGTATCAAGCCTCAATCGCTACAACGTGCGGTGCTTGCGGCGAAATCCCTTGGGTCAATGTATGGCAACCGCCCAGCTTCGGTGTTTCGCCTCCGGGTGTCGTTTGGCACTTAAATGTCAGGGCGGCATTCGTCGACTGGCCCAAAGCCGGCCGAACCACCGTCACACGTGGCCCACCCGGCGGCGATTGAGTATAATTCACCGCCAGCTTTGCAAATCTGTTCGCGGGGCTACGATGCTGACCTCTGTGACGGTTGCAAAACCTCCGTTAGTGGATTTTTCAGTGACTGCTCCGACTTGGCGTCGAAGATCTGCACTTTTGTGAGATCCGGCCTGATCGCGATCGTGTCTCCTGACTGAAGTGCAAGACGATCGCGAATGGTGGCCACGATCTGTGCTGGTCCCAAGGTGGCCGATATCTGTGTCTCGGCACCGGTCGGTTCGATGAGCGTGACGTCTGCTATGGCTCCGCCTTGGTTGATGACGAGATGTTCCGGGCGGATGCCATAGATGACCTCCTGTCCTCTATCCAGCGGCAGGCCGGCGGGGAGCGGCAGTCGTGCGCCTCCCTCCGCCACGAATTCGACCGGACCCTCGGCGCTGACCTTGCCGTTGAGGAAATTCATTCCCGGCGAGCCGATGAAGCCGGCGACGAAGAGATTGGCAGGCCGGTCGTAGAGGTCGAGGGGCGATCCGATCTGCTCCACGTAGCCATCGCGCATGACGACGATGCGGTCAGCCATCGTCATCGCCTCGATCTGGTCGTGGGTGACGTAGATGGTCGTGGTCTTTAGACGCTGGTGCAACTGCTTGATCTCAGAACGCATTTGCACGCGGAGCTTGGCATCCAGGTTGGACAGCGGCTCGTCAAACAGGAAGACCTGCGGCTGACGGACGATCGCGCGACCCATGGCAACACGCTGGCGCTGGCCGCCGGACAGGTTTCTAGGGTGTCGATCAAGAAGATGCTCGAGCCCCAAAATCTGCGCCGCCTCGCGCACGCGTCCCTTGATCTCTTCCTTCGGCGCTTTCGCCAGCCGCAGCGAGAACCCCATATTGGCCTCGACCGTCATATGTGGATACAGGGCGTAGGACTGGAACACCATCGCGATGTCGCGTTCCTTCGGTGCCACGTTGTTAACGACCCGGCCACCGATTGAGATCCGCCCATCGGAAATCTCCTCCAGACCTGCGATCATCCGCAGCAAGGTGGATTTTCCGCAACCCGACGGGCCGACCAGAATGACGAATTCCCCGTCCTGGATGTCGATATCGACTCCATGAAGGATTTCCAGATTACCATAGTTCTTGCGGGCATTCGCGACGCTGACTGACGCCATAATTCTCTCCAGCTGAAATTCTCAAATGCAAGGCCGCCCGAAATTGTCAGGCGCTTTCGAAACTTAGTGGCGGCTGGCCGTGGCCGCGGAATAGGGTGCAAGTGCCGCATCGATCGCGGCGAGGCAGAGATCGCGAGCCCGCGGGGCCACGCGTCCTGTGACGACATCAGGATAAACACGGGCCAGATACTGACTGATCAGCGTTTCCGGAATTTGATCGGGAAGTCCCGCGATCAACGCATCTACCGCGCTGGAAGCCCGCTCGTCCGGCCAATAGTAGCGAATTCGATCGCTGTAGCTGAAATGGCGCTGCAGACGTATTTCGTCGAACGAACCGGTGTAGTGACCCGCCCAATGCTGCGGCTGGGTCAGCATGATCGCCTCCATCTCGGCATGAAGGCTGTCCGACCCGCCATCGAGTGCGTGCCTGATAGCGTCGAGCCCGTACAGCGCCTCGCGCAATGCGAAGGTCAAGCCAGGGCCGACCTTCAGGATGGCGAAGCCGTCCTCGACAAGAGCCGAAAGCTCGCAGCCGGTCTGGTAGTCCGTCGAGTGCGCCTCGAAGAGAAGTCCCGGCATCCGGAAAAGTGTGGATGCCAGTCCCTGGGTGCGATCCGGTTTGTACAGGACGACATTGGCGTTCCCGAACTCGACGCCCGGCTGTACGACGATACCGATCACCCGGTCCATCGCCGACCCGACGCCAGCCTTCTCGAAGGCCGTTGCGTGGATATCGAGCGTCTTCAATGCCGCTTCGGGGTTCGTCACCTCGAGTTCTTCGATCGCGTGCGTCGCACCGCCGGGGGGAGGGACTTCAGTGCCTATGACATAGACCGGCGGGCGCCGCCCATTGCGGCGCGCCGTCTCCTCCGCGACGCTTGCCAGACGTGCTGCCCTTTCGGCGGTCACTTCATCGTCAAGTGCCGCCGGTTCTCCCGCGCATCCCATCGACGTGTCGAGATGGAGCTTCTCGAAGCCGGCTTCGACATAAGCCGCGACCATCTCTTCTGCTCGCGCCATCGCTTCGTCCGCACCCAGCTTCTTCCAGGGATTGGGACCGAGATGATCGCCACCGAAGATGATGGACTCCAGCGGAAACGCGACCTCTTTGGCGATCCGCTCGATGAACCGCCGGAAGGCAGCTGGCGTCATTCCGGTATATCCGCCTTCCTGGTTGACCTGATTGCACGTGGCCTCGATCAGAACCACAGCGCCTTCCATCGTCGCCCGTCGCAAGGCGGCTTCGATCACGAGCGGATGGGCTGAGCAGACCGACGTGATACCGCGGGGCAGAGTGCCCTGGCGCGTGCCGAAGAGCTTGGAGAAGGCACTCGTGCGGTTTTGATCGAGAATGTCGGTCATGCCAGCGTCACAACTTTTGTCAGGTGCCGTGGCGATACAGTGTCGATGCCTCTCGATTGCGCGACACGCTCACCGAGGATCTGCAGGGCGGGGAGAACGACGAGTGCTGCGACCGAGAGATCGGCATCAACAGGCAGTTCGATATCGCCAGGGCCGCCGAGGCCGATGACGATGGCTCCCTTTTCCCGGAGCTCTTCGACGAGCTTGGCTTCGGCATCCTTCTGATCGGGGCTGTAAAGCATGATGACCGCGGTCTTCTCATCGACAAGGCTGATCGGGCCGTGTCGATATTCGAGCGGATGGAACGGCTGCGTCAGGACCTGGCTCATTTCCATCAGCTTAAGCGCGCCTTCTGCGGCAATGCCGAAGAGCGGACCGCCGCCGAGAAAGACGAAATGGCTGCGATCCAGAACGCGTTTGCTGAGGGAAGTGTCGAGCGCATCGGCGAGCTTGATTGCGGATGCGACGGTCGATGCCGGGATCGTATGGCCGATCATCTGCAGACCGAGCAGCAGCATGAGACTGGCCGAGACCGACATGACGATGCCTTCTTCGCGGTGGGTCGGCGAGGCAACGACGTTGTCACTGCATTTCGCAAGCGAGCTCTCCGCCTCGACGGTCAGGGCGGTGACGAAGGCGCCGTTCTCGCGGCCCTTCCTGGCGGCGGCGACCGTCTCGGTCGTTTCTCCGCTGCGTGAGATCGCAACCACATGCGTGTTTTTCCACTCGGGCCAGAAGAATGACGGGCGATTGAGCCATTCGGCACCGGGTACGGCGATTGCGCGGCGTCCCGCACTGTTCGCATAGGCTGCCAGCGACATGGCGAGATAGTAGGACGTTCCGCAACCGACATAGACGAGCACATCGTCACGCGCGGTCGCGGCGTTTGATCCTAGCGCCTTCTCCCAGAAGGGGAACTGTTCGCGGATGACTTTTTCGGTCGTGTTCATGGTGGCTCCGATTACTTGACCGAGCCGGCCAGCAGACCGCTGACGAGGTATCGGTTGAGGAAGATGACGACGAGGGCCGGGATGACGATCGCGATTGAACCGCTGGCCGTGATCAGCCCGTAGTCGATGAAGTTTTTCGTGACGAACTCGGGAATGAGAACAGTCAATGGCTTGGTCGCCTGCGGCGAGAAGATGAGGGGCACGAGGTATTGTCCCCAGGCGCCGAGGAAGGTGAGGATCGCCGCGGCCGTGAGACCTGGGCCGGCGAGCGGCAGCACGATGTTGAAGAATATGTAGAGACGTCCCGCGCCATCGAGCTGTGCGGCCTCCTCCAGTGCCAGCGGCAGTGCCTCGAAGACGCTGCGCAGCAGCCAGAGCGAAAGCGGCAGGTAAGCCGAGACATAGATCAGAGCGACGCCGACATAGGTGTCGACGAGATGCATCTTGATCATGATCTGGTAGAGCGGGATCAGCACGGCATAGGCGGGGATCGCCAGCGTCGCGACAACAAGGCCGAAGAGTGCGTTGCGGCCAGGGAAACGCATGCGGGTGAAAGCATAGGCACCCAGCGCGGAAATGGCCACGCATAGCAGCGTTGCTGCTACCGATGTGACGACGCTGTTTAACAGTGCCGCGCGAAACTGCCGCCATACCTCCACGCCGCCGATGCGGTCGACGTTGATGCCGAGCAGGCGGGAATAGTGGTCGAAGGTAAAGTGCTGCGGGAAGAAGTGGATCGGCCTCACCGAGAAGTCGTCCGTCGGCGTCACGGAACTGGCGATCGTCCAGTAGATCGGACCGAGCGACCAGATCAGCAGCACGGCGACGCCGATCCATATCAGAAGGCGATAGAGAAGGGTGGGTTTCATCAGTCGAACCGTGTGTTGCGATAGACCTGAAGGACGTAGATGAGCGAGACGAGAAGCGAGACGAAGGTGATGACGACAGAAAGCGCCATGCCGTAGGAGAACCGCAAGTTCTGGAAGGTCTCCAGATAGATCTGCACGAGGATCGGGCGCGTCTCGAGACTGGACCCGGCAAGAACCCAGGCTTCGTCGAATAGGTTGAAGGCGTTCACCGTGGCGTTGGTCATGGCAACCGCAATGGCGCTGCGAACAAGCGGAAGCGTAACGAGCGCGAACATCTGCGGACGCGTCGCGCCATCGATGCGCGCTGCTTCGTAAAGATGCGAGGGAATGCTCTGCATGGCCGCGAGAACGATGACGATCGTCAGGGGCATCATCCGCCATACATGCACGACGGTGACGGCGATGATCGCGCTCGTCCGATCGTTGAACCAGACGTGGTTTTCGAACGGAAGCCCGAGCGACGTGAGGATGCCGTTCAGGAGACCGGCGCCAGGCTGATAGATCCACAACCAGATCACGGAGTTGACGACACCCGGAAGCGCCCAGGGCAGGATGACCGCGGCAAGAACCCACTGCCGACCGACCCTCAGCTGATTGATCAGAGAGGCGGCGAGCACGCCGAATATCGTTTCCGCGAGCACGGCCAGTACGACATAAATGAGGGTGTTGACCCAGGTCGTGCCGAGCTGCGCGTCGGACAGCATGCGCGTGTAGTTCTCAAGCCCGACGAAGGGCCTGCCAGCCTGCATCGGGTTCACCCGGTGGAGGCTGTCCCACAGCGTTCGCGCCATCGGATAGAAGACGAGCGCCGCCATGGTGATGAGGATGGGGGAGACCAGCAGCACCCCCAGAGTGGTGTCGGCATTTGAGCCGACACCCTTCTTGGCTGCAGTCTCCTTATAGGCGACAGCGGTCATTGCGCCATCGCCTGCTTGGCGGCGTAAGCGATGCTCTCGACAGCCTGGTCAACCGTCATCTGGTCCTTGGCAGCGCTGTTGATCGCGGTGTTCACGCCGCTGGAGAACTGCGGATACCACGGAGGCGTACCCTGCGGGAACAGTGCCTCGACCGTCTTCGACTGCGCGACGAGCGCATCGCCGCTGTTCAGCTTGCCTTCCGAGTTAAGCTCGGCCAATGCCGACGTACGGGTCGGCAGGAAGCCGTTCGCTATGTTTTTCTTCTGGAACTCGCGGCTCGTGAACCACTTGACGAAAGCAACGGCCGCTTCCTTGTTGGGCGAGACGTTCGGGATCGCCAGAGCTTCCGGCAGACCGAAGCTGCGGGTCTCGCCGCTCTCGGTCGGCACCAGGATCGCTTCGACCTGGCCGGCCACCTTCGACTGCTTGGGATCGTTCATCTGTCCGAGACGGCCGGGCTCACCCGAGATCATGATGCTGGTGAGGCCCTGGGAGAACATGCCTTCGTTGATCTGGCTGTCCTTGAGGCCGGTGGAGGCCGGATCAACGAGACCTTCCTTCAGGAGCATCAGTTCGAAGGCCAGCGCCTTGTAGCCGGCGGAATCAGGCTTGGTGAAGAGCGGGTTGAAGTCCTTGTCGAACAGTTCACCGCCGAATGCCTTGGTCAGGAGGTACCAGCTCGTCGAGGCGCCTTCTGTTGCAGACACCGGCAGGCCGATCGGATAGGTGGCGATGCCCTTTTCCTTGATCTGCTTGGCGGCTGCCACCAGTTGGTCGAGCGTCTTCGGGGTTTCGGTGACGCCGGCGTCGGCGAAGTGCTTCTTGTTGATGAGCATCACGCGGAAGTCGTTCGTATAGGGCACGCCGAGCAGCTTTCCGTCGACCGTAAAGATCTTGGCAACGCCGATGTCCTTGACGGAGTCGGCATCAATCACGTCGTTGAGCGGCATGTACCAGTCGGCTGCTGCGAACTGGCCGGTCCAGGACCAGTCGAATTCCGTCACGTCGGCCGGCGCCGTGCCGGCAACCAGCGCTGTCACCAGCTTCGGTCGGATGTCGTCCCACGACAGCGTCTGCAGGTCGACATGGATGCCGGTCTCTGCTTCGAACGCGGCTGCGATGTCGGGCCCCTGCGGCGACGGCATCAGCACGGTAATTGATTGCCCGGCGAGCGGTTTGTCTTGCGCCGCGGCGGGAAGAGCAACAGCCAGGGCGGCTGAGGCGAGCAGTGATAAGATTGTTCTACGCATGGTTCCCATCCTTCTTTGTTATCAAGGCTTTACATTATTTTATTGCGCAAACGCCGCTTTTGCCGATGCGGCGACGTGCCCGATCCAGCCTTCGTCTGTGGGCCAGTCGAGAAGTTGGGCGGCAGCGAAAAGCGCTCCGCCGATCGGTGGTAATTTCGGAGCAATCGGTGGGCGGCCGATACGTCGCTCGAGCGCCTTCCGGAGCACTGTGCTCCGGAACGTACCGCCGGCAAAAGTCCAGTCGGCTCTCGGCTCGCAGTGACCGGCAATCGCGCAGTGGTGCTTGGCGAGTTCGTTCGCCGCAAGGTCGAGCAGGCCAATGGCCGCGGCGTCTCCGCCGAGCGCAGTGCGATCGACCACTGCGGACAGGGCGGCAATACTTGACCGGTTCGCACATGACGTCGCCCAAGCACCGAGGCTGTCCATCAGGTCGGCCTGATCGAGCCCAAGATGATCGAAGACCGCCTTGGCCAAGGCGGTCGGCGGCAGGCGTCCATCAAGGCTCTGGCTGATCACGTTGAGTGCCAGCCGGCCAATCCAGTAGCTGCTCCCTTCGTCGCCAATGACGTCGCCCCAGCCGCCGGTTCGAGCAGGCTTGCCCTCGGCGTTGCGGGCCCAGGCCATGGATCCGGTTCCGGAGAGGATGAGAATGCCGGACTTGCCAGCCAGTGCGCCGAGGTGAGCTGCATCGACATCGTTAAGGACGCGTGTCCGCGCATTCGGAAAGGCTTGTTCGATGGTCTCTTCGAGAAGGAGCGAGAGATGGGCGACCTCTCCGTAGACGGGCAACGCTGCCGCGACAGCGGTCAGGCGCTTCTCGCGGCGAAACGGCTCGATATGCGTCTCGAGTTCGGTCCGCCAATCCGGGTTGTCCATGGCGTTCACACCGCCGGCCAGACCGGTGCGAAGGATGCGTCCGCTGCGATCGGCAAGCGCCACCATCATCTTGGTGCCGCCGCCATCGATGCCGAGGATCAGATCTTCGCTCAAGACTTCGCTCCCTGATCGGCAAAAATGGTCTCGACACCCAGATCAATGAGCTGTGCACGCCAGTCCTTTGAGAGATCAGCGTCGGTGATCAGCTTGGCGCTGTTTAAGGGAGCAACCTTGTAGGTCGCCGTCGTGCCGAACTTCGAGGAATCCGCCAGGACGAACCGATTGCTGGATCGCGAGAGCATCTTCCGGTTCAGGCTCGATTCGGCGCTGTCCACACTGTAGATCGCGCCATCGCCGCTCACCGCGCTTGCACCGAGAAACAGCTGGTCGAACCAGATCGTTTCCAGCATGGCTTCGGCCTGCGGACCAACCAGCGATGCGTTTTCGCTGCGCAACTGCCCGCCGAGAAGGACGACGTCAAGGTTCGGGACGTTCATGAATTCCTGCGCCACGATCAGGCCGTTCGTGAAGATGCGCAGCGGCATGGGATCGATGCGGATCAGCTTGGCAAGCTGAAGCACCGTCGTGCCGGCATCCAGGAAGATTGCGGTCCGTGGAGACAGGCGCTTATAGGCAGCATTCGAGATCGCTCGCTTGGCGCCCAGCTGACGTTTTTCGCGCTCCTGAAACGCCAGTTCGACTGAAGACCCTTTGGCGATGCGGGCGCCGCCGTGAACACGATCAATCGCACCAGCCTCCTGCAACAGCTGGAGATCGCGCCGCACGGTCGCAAGCGATGCGCCGACGGCATCCGCGATGTCCTGGATCGTCGAAAAGCCGTTGGCATAGAGATGGCTGCGGATGAGACCCTGCCGATCAGTCTTGAGGCCGCCGCTCTGGTTCAAGGCAGGTTCCCTTTTGGCTATCTAATTTCACTCAGATTTTCATTTGGAAAGATCAATGTCAATCATCATTGTGATGTTTTTTGATCGTTTTGTTTACGTGTAAAGAAAACGGCGCCTCCGGGAAGGCGCCGCTGATGAAGGGGTAGGGCTTGGTCAGTGATACTTGGGCAGCAGGTCACCGTGTTGTTCGATCAGATCGTCGACCATGTGCCAGATCTCGTCAGGGGATAGTTCGGCCGATGTGTGAGGATCGAGCAGGGCCGCCTGATAGATCCGGTCTCGTTTCCCGGTCAGCGCCGCTTCCACGGTCAGTTCCTGCACGGAAATGCTCAACCGCATGACGGCGGCCAGCTGGGACGGGATCCTGCCTATGCGGGTCGGCTGGATGCCATTGCGATCGACATGGCAGGGAACTTCCACAATGCATTCCGGCGGAAGATTTTCGATCATGCCGTTGTTCGGCACATTGCCGTAGATCAGCGCCGGTTTCCCGGTTACCGCCGCGTGGATGATGCCGGCCGCATATTCGTTGCTGCGGCACACCTCGATCGGCTTGCCGCCTTCGAGCTCCTGGCGCAGCGCATGCCATTCGGCGATCTGCACCTCGCAACGACGGATATATTCGTCGAGCGGAATGTTGAGCTGCTCCACCATTTCCGGCCGCCGATCCTTGATGTACCAGGACGTATACTCCGAGAAGTGCTCGCTGGATTCAGTGACGAAGTGGCCGAGCCGTTTCAGGGCGTCGAAACGGACCCGGTCGTCGGTGGGAACCTTGCCCTCGGCGGCAAGCGCCTTGAGCCTCGGATACAGGTCTTGGCGGCCACCATTGGCGTCGACCTTCTCGTACTTGAGAAAGAACGCGATGTGATTGATCCCGGCCGAGAGGTAGTTGATGCCATCGATGTTTTCGCCGAGGCAGCTGGCAAGATGCTGCGCGGTGTGCTGCACACTGTGGCAGAGGCCAACGTTGCGGATGCTCGGCGCGATTTCTTTTATAGCCCAGCAGTTGATCGCCATCGGGTTGACATACTGCATCAGCAACGCATTGGGGCACACCTCCTCCATGTCGCGGCAAATCGCCTCGAGGACCGGGATTGTTCTGAGGCCCCGGAAGATGCCCCCGATGCCGAGTGTATCGGCGATCGTCTGTCGCAGGCCGTACTTCTTCGGCACCTCGAAATCTGTGACCGTCGCTGGCTTGTAGCCGCCGACCTGCATCATGAGAATCACAAAGTCCGATCCTCTTAGCGCCTGCCGACGATCAAGCGTCGCTTCGATGCGCACCGAATTGAGCTTCAGCGTCTCGCATATGCGTCGCGCAACGATCTCCGATGTCTTTAGACGTTCGGGGTCGATATCGAACAGGCTAATGACATAGTCGTGCTTCGATGGCGTCGACAGGACGTCGCCGAGGATGTTCTGGGCAAAAACGGTGCTTCCGGCTCCGACAAGGCAAATTTTCGGCATGTGGTTCTCCTCTGGTGGGTCGAACCGTAATGCCTCTTCCAATCGGGATTTTCTTCCTGCAAAAAGCAAAAGAATTCTCGGATCGGAGCAATCGTCTATGAGCGGGGGGAATAGCACAGCAGAGAAGTGGGTCGGATCGCCGCGCGATTTTCTAATCGAGCAACATGTGGCCGATACGATGACATCGGCGCATTGGCATGATCACATAGAGATCAACCTCCTGCTCGAGGGATCGATGACCTACCTGTTCAACGGGAAGCAGGAATATGTCGAGGCCGGGCGCCTTGTTCTGTTTTGGGCGGCCATCCCCCACCAGACCATCTTCGTCACCCCGCAATCGCCGCTTGTCTGCGTCTATCTCCCGCTCGTTGATTTTCTCGCGATGCCGATCGAAACGAGCGCAAGACAGGCGATTTTGCAGGGGGCGTTCATCCACGAGCCTAATCCTTCCGATGGCGCCTCGGGTGCCCGCTGGCTCGATGAGTGGGGCCGTGGCGATCAAGCGTGGCGGCAACTGGTGACCGACGAGGTCAGGCTGCGTGTGCGGCGGCTGATCCTGGATCATGCGGATGTCGGTTTCGATCGCCGCGAAGCGACGGCGTTGGCAGGACCCGGCATCAGGTACACGCAGGTTCTCACTGACCTGATCAGCACGCGCTATGCGCAAGCGCTGACACTCACCTCGATCGCGAAACTCGCGCGCGTTCATCCAACGACGGCAAACCGGGCATTCCGCGATGTGCTTGGAATTTCTGTGATGGAATATCTCACGCGTTTTCGGCTGGCTCGCGCGATGCAACGGCTGGCCGAGACGGACGATCCAATACTGGAGATCGCCCACGACTGCGGCTTCGGCTCGGCCGCGCGCTTCTACGACATATTCAGGAAACGGACTGAAACAACGCCACGCCAGTTTCGTCTCATGACGCGATCGGGGTAGGTTGGGACCTTGCACAGTGCTAGTGTTGGGACTCCGCACAGTGCTATTGATGCCTGCAAAGCGATGTCTCAGTGACTGCCGAGCGCACAATTGGGCGGTTTAGTTTCGACTTGGAATTTTTCCCAGCTATCGTTGGCCGAAACTGCACCCGTGGCTAAAATTACCGCTTGCCCTTGGCCGCAAGTTTCTTGGCCTGGGCTTTGGTGGTATTCGCGAGCAGGCTTGGCCAACCTAGCTGCAAGATGAAATTGTGTACGTTCAATGCGCCACATGTGATGAACTTGCCGGAACGAAATCCCCTCTCGCGCTTATTGCTTGAATCCATACCGGAGACCGCGATAGTCGCTTAGTATGCCTGTCGCCTCATGGGCGACCGCCAACGTTTCAAGCCATCCGGCAAGTTTCTCTGGGATTTCTTCTTCGCCCGATTCCCACGCATCAACCAGTGCGAGATCGCATTGCAGCAGACTCGCCAGATTCATTGGTGTCCAGCGGATATGGAGAAGGCATTCGGTAAAGCGCGCAGGGGTCATCGGCTCACGATTCAGGCTCCGGTAAGCCTTGCCGAAACAGAGCTTCTAGTCAAGTTTCCGCATCACATCGACTGATATCCGCCATCTGCTAGCCCGACATTTTAAAGGCATGGGGCGATCGGGCCCAGGCGCAGTCAAGTGGTATCCGGCCTCAAAAACGTCATGCGCGAAGTCGCAACGTCGTGCCCAATTGCAACACCGCGTTCAGGCTGATGTCAGTAAATGAGGTCATCGGGATCGATTGGCGGAAGGCAAGTCTCAAATTCTGAGGTCTTCCACGTTGACCGTTGCGGAGACATTGAGTTGATTGAGACTAAATCCATACGTGGCGCGCAGGTTTTCCGACCTGAAATTGGAAGCGTTATGCTCTGTGTGTTGGCGACGGCTTATGTGCTGATCGCCACAAACAAGACTTTCTGGTGGAAGGCGCTTGGGTATTTTGCCGCCGATCACTTCGCATTCGCTCTCTTCGTTCTTGGCATTGCCGCGGCCAGCATGGCTGTAGTCACAGCCTTCTCTGCGAAGTACGCAACCAAGCCGTTTCTGATCTTCTTGATAGTTTCCGCTTCAGCGGCATCGTGGTTCACGGATGAATTCGGCGTGACTGTGGACAAGGAGATGATCCGAAACGCCGCGGTTTCGACAGGCGCAGAAGCGGGGCATCTGATTACCGCGAGATTTGGCCTGCATCTTTTCCTTACCGCTGTCCTGCCATCGCTGCTCATCCTTTGGGTTCGGGTTCGGCATCGGCCCCTTCTCCAGAAGCTTGCGCACAATACAGCCGTCATTTTGGCCTGCGTCGCGGTCTTTGCGGTTGTGGGCCTCGGAGACTATCGGACATTCGCTGGAGTAGGGCGTGCGCACAACGACATACTGGATACGCTCAACCCCTTTGCCCCGATCACCAATGCAATCAAGTTTGCCGTCTCGTCCGGGCAGGATGCCAATGTAGTCGCTCATCCTCTGGGATCAGACGCCCACGTCGTCAACAGCAACGGAACGGGCAAGCCCCGAGTGGTGATTGTCGTTGCTGGCGAAACAGCAAGGGCGGACGATTTTTCGCTCGGCGGGTACCAACGCGAGACGAATCCGGAGCTGGCGAAGCGGGATGTCGTGTACTTTCCGAACACAAGCAGCTGCGGCACGGCCACTGCAGTATCGCTGCCATGCATGTTCTCGGTCTACCCCAGGACCGAGTATACGCACCGCAAGGGTCTGGAAACGCAAAACCTTCTTGATGTTTTCGTCCATGCCAAGGTGAATGTCACTTGGCTCGACAACGATACTGGAAGCTACCATATCACGGACCGGGTTCCTTACGAGTTTCTCCCGGATTCGGCGGACCCACGGTTTTGCAAGGACGGTGAATGCCAGGATGCCATCCTCCTTGACAGGGTCGATGGTTGGCTCGACCAGGTAAAGTCGGACAGTGTCCTTGTCCTACATCAGCTCGGGAGCCATGGTCCGGCCTACTACGCGCGATACCCCGAGGCTTTTCGTCGCTTCAAGCCGGACTGCCGCGCCGATGATTTCGGGAGCTGCTCGCCTGAAGAGATCAGGAATGCTTACGATAACACTGTCCTCTATACCGACCATGTGGTTTCCACTGTTATCGAAAGGCTGAAACAACGGTCTGACCGGTTTGTCACATCCATGGTCTATGTCTCCGATCATGGAGAGTCATTGGGGGAAAATGGCATCTACCTGCACGGCGCGCCCTATATCATTGCGCCGCCGCAGCAGACACATGTTCCCTTCATGGTATGGCTGTCGCCAGAATTACAGACGACGGCCGGCTTCGACATGGCATGTTTGGCAAGGACGGCACGCGGTCAACACTCCCACGATAATTTCTTCCACAGCCTCCTTGGCCTGATGGACGTTGCCACCAAAGTCTACCGGCCAGAGCTCGACGTCTTCTCAGGCTGCAGGAAGGAACGCACGCACGTCGCCAGCGCTGATACGAACGCGGACGGGCGGGCACGCACGTTCCGATCCCCTTCGGCGCCTCTAAGTTCGGGTGGCCGACGATCTAGTTGAGGGTCGCGATGGCGCCGGGTCGGCGGCGGCCATATCTGCACTAAGGTCGAAACGTCACAACGGAATCGACGAATTTTTATTGGTCAGCGCATGCGCAGTTCGACCGTTTTGCCGGGTCGCGTCATCATCGAGTTTATGCCGCGAGAACGTGAAAGCCGAATGGCACTTAACGCTGGCGGCCGAGCGCAAATAACAACGCTGTTGGTGCGGGCCGAAAGCCGGCCCGCACAGGACTTTCACGCCGCCCGCTTGAGCGCTTCGCTGATCGTTGAAACAATTTCGCCGATCTGGGACTTCTCAATGATCAGGGGAGGCGACAGGGCGATGATGTCGCCGGTCACTCGGATCAGGAGACCCTTCTTGAAGCAGTCGACGAAGACGTCGTAGGCGCGCGTTCCCGGAGCACCGTCGCGCGGTGCCAGTTCGATGGCGCCGACGAGACCCAGGTTTCTGATGTCGACGACATGCGAGGAACCTTTCAGGGAGTGGAGCGCCTCCTGCCAGTGTTCGGCGAGTTCGGCGGCGCGGGTCAGAAGGCTCTCCTCCTCGTAGATTTCCAGCGTGGCAATGCCCGCCGCGCAGGCGACCGGATGTCCCGAGTAGGTGTAGCCGTGGAACAGTTCGATCGCGTTTTCCGCGCCCACCATCAGTCCGTCATAGACCTCGCGACTTGCAAAGACCGCCCCCATCGGAATGGTGCCGTTGGTGAGGCCCTTGGCGGTCGTGACGAGGTCGGGGACGACGTCGAAATAGTCGGTGGCGAACGGAGTTCCGAGGCGGCCGAAACCGGTGATGACTTCGTCGAAGATCAGCAAAATGCCGTACTTGTCCGCGGTCGCGCGAAGTTTCTGGAGATAGCCCTTCGGAGGAAGAATGACGCCTGCCGAACCCGACATCGGTTCGACGATGACGGCGGCGATCGTCTCTGCTCCGTGGAGCTGGACGAGGCGTTCCAGATCGTCCGCCAGTTCGACGCCGTGCTCTGGAAGGCCCTTCGAGTAGGCGTTGCGTTCGATATCCAGCGTATGGCGCATGTGGTCGGCCGGGATCTGCGGGAACATGCGGCGGTTGTTGACCAGGCCGCCGACCGAAATGCCGCCGAAGCCGACGCCGTGATAGCCCTTTTCACGACCGATGATCCGGGTACGGGTTCCCTGGCCGATGGCGCGCTGATAGGCGATCGCGATCTTCAGAGCGGTGTCGACTGACTCCGATCCGGAGCCGGTGAAGAAAACCCGGTCGAGCCGGTTGTCAGGTCCGCCGGGCGCGATCTTCGCAAGCTTTGCGGCGAAGTCGAAGGCGATGGGGTGGCCCATCTGGAAGGTAGGGGCGAAGTCCAACGTCGAGAGCTGGCGCTCGACCGCCTGGGAGATCTTCCTGCGCCCGTGGCCGGCGTTGCAGCACCACAGGCCGGCGGTGCCGTCCAGCACCCGGTTACCGTCAACGTCGGTGTAGTACATGCCCTCGGCCGAGGCGAGGAGACGCGGCGCAGCCTTGAACTGGCGGTTCGCGGTAAACGGCATCCAGAGGTTATCCAGCACCGGTTCGTTCTTAATATTGATCTGATCCATCTTGCCCTCCTTCGGCGTCACGCAGGTTTCAGTCATTTCAGATTTCCGAACAAGCCCTTTTCTTCCGCGGCGTAACCCATTGAAATTGATGTGGCTCGGTGTATTGTTTTGGCTATCTTGAACAACGCGAACACTCGCCCATGACGTTTGATATCGGAAACCGGCTGCGATACGTCCGGACCGCACACAACCTGTCGCAACGCGAGCTTGCGAAGAAGACCGGCGTGCCGAACTCGACGATCTCGCTGATCGAGTCGAACAGCACCAATCCGTCTGTCGGAGCTTTGAAGCGAATCCTTGACGGCATCCCGATCGGCCTGGCCGAATTCTTCGCCATCGAACCGGAGGCGCCCAAAAAGGCGTTCTACGCGGCCGAAGAACTCGTGGAAATCGGAAAGGGGGGCATATCCTACCGACAGGTAGGAGAGAACATGTTTGGAAGAAACCTTCAGATCCTGAAAGAGTGCTACCAGCCAGGCACAGACACCGGAAAGGTGCCGCTCGTCCACGAAGGCGAGGAGGGCGGCGTCGTTTTGTCCGGAAGGCTCGAGGTCACCGTTGACGACGAGCGGCGAATCCTTGGACCCGGCGACGCCTACTACTTCGAGAGCAGGCGTCCGCATCGGTTCAGATGTATTGGTCCCGTGCCGTGCGAGGTTATCAGCGCCTGCACGCCTCCGACCTTTTAATCACTTTGCATCATCTGCTGCGAACTGGTCGACGTGGAGCACGAACTCTGAATGGCTGCCGTCGGGTTGTCGCTATTCGGCAGCCTTCATAGGTCCTAGCGCGACATCCGTCGTATAGTTCTCACGCATGAAATTGATGAAGTTGTCTTGAAACTGCCTTGTGTGGGCATGCGCCAACTCATCTGCCAGATCGACATTACGATCGCGGATCGCCTCGAACATCTGGTTATGTTCGTCCGTCAGGAGATAACCCTCGTGCGTCCTCTCGAGATATTCGAAATGCAGATGAAGCATGCGCTGGCCCTGGGAAAGAAGCTTCTCGTAGAAGGACGCGAGGTATTGGTTCTTGCCGGCATAGGCGATCGCCATGTGGAACTCCTTGTTGGCTTCCGACATGGCGAGATGGTTTCCGGTCTTGACCGCCGCCGCGAACGCCTTGTCGCGTTTGGCGATGACCTTGAGATCGGCGTCAGTCCGTAGCGCTGCAGCCAGACGCGTGTTCATCCGTTGCGCGATATCGAGCGCTTCCACGTACTTGGGGAACGTCGCCACCTCGATCGGGGCGACGATCGTGCTGCGGTTTGAAAGGGTGACGACCAATTCGTCAGAACCGAGCCGGATGAGCGCTTCCCGCACCGGAGCGCGAGACATGTTGAAACGCTCGGCAAGGGTTGTCTCGTCAAGGAGCTGCCCTGGCGGGAGAGCGAGCGAAAGGATCTCGTTCCTCAGGCTTTCGTATACGCTTCGCGAGCCGGTTCCACGCGCGCGTTTCATTTCGGTCTCGTCAGACACTTAGGTCCCTTTCCTTCGCAGGTGCGGTATTGGGCCAGAAAATCCGGCTGCTCGCAATGTAATTTTTCTGCTTGACTTTGTCGACACGCTGTTGACAAAATAACCTCAGTCGACACCAAGCCGACAGATAAAAGCAAGAAAAGCGGCTTCAGCCGACGAGTGGAACAACGCGCTTCGCGCACAGCAAAGAGGAATGCCGATGCTTTCGAAGATGATTACGTCCGCCATGCGGGCGCTGCCCGCGCTCGCCCTTTTGGCAGGCATGTCCGTCACCTCTGCTCACGCCCAGACTGCCGAAGGATATTGGCAGGGCGTACAGAAGGCAGGCGTTCTGAAATGTGGTGCGGCCGTCGCCCCGCCATACATCATGCGTGATCCTGCAACCGGCGAATACTCGGGCTTCTACGCGGATCTTTGCCGGGAATTCGCCGATGCCCTGAAGGTCAAGCCGGAGTTCGTCGATACCACCTGGGACAACATTGTAGCGGGTCTGCAAGCGGGTAAATGGGACGTCTCCCTGGCGCTCAACCGGACGCCAGCACGGGCCATGGCTGTACAGTTCTCGATCCCGGCGATGGAGTATCAGATCTCCCTCGCTTACAACAAAAACAACCCAAAGGTCCCGCAGGGCGCGAGCTCGGTCGCGGATATCGACAAGGCGGGCGTGACGCTCGCCGTCATGTCCGGCACCGCGCAGGACAAGGCAATCTCGGCCGCGGTGAAGACCGCGACCATCATGCGCCTGCCTGGCAACGACGAGACGCGCATGGCGCTGACGTCCAAGCGTGCCGACATCCTGGTGGACGCTTCCGACACAAACCTGCTTCTGACGCAGGCCAATCCGGACTGGGCGGTCGCGCTTAGCCCGACGCCGGCGCTCGCCAAGCAAGGCGTGTCCTTCGGTCTGCCGCACGACATGTCGGCTTCCGACGTCGAAGTGGTCAACATCTTCCTGGAAGAAAAGGTGGCGACCGGCCACGTCGACGAGCTGATCAAGAAGGCCGTCGATCAGGTCCTCAAGGGCTCGAACTGACCATCGCAGCAGCGCCGGCGTTAAAGTCGGCGCTGTCCCGCACTCGATGTGAACCGAGATCGGCCATGACCATGTCTTTCAGTCTTCCTCTCGTAAAAATGCAGGCGCTGCACAAGAGCTACGGCGATGGTGCAGTCCAGGTGCTCAAGGGCATCGATATCGAAATGAAGCCCGGCGACCGCGTCGTGGTGATCGGCCCGAGCGGCGGCGGCAAGAGTACTTTGCTTCGCGTCATGATGGGCCTCGAACAGATCGACAGCGGCACAATCAGTTTCGACGGGAAACCGTACATCTCTTCGGAAGGACGCGGTAAGAAAACCGCAATCGACACGAACGTCCGCCGATCGATCGGCATGGTGTTTCAGCACTACACGCTGTTCCCTCATCTTAGCGTCATACAGAACCTGATGCTTGCGCCATGCAAGGTTCGCGGCGAACCGAAGGCGAGGGCGCAGGCCCGCGCGCAGGCACTCCTTGAGCGGTTCGGCTTGGGCGCAAAAGCCAAGGCTTACCCCGCCCAACTATCCGGTGGCCAGAAGCAGCGCGTCGCCATTGCACGTGCCTTGATGCTTGATCCGAAGCTGATGCTGTTCGACGAGGTGACTTCTGCGCTCGACCCGGAACTTGTCAGTGAGGTCGAGCAGGTCATCATGCAGCTTGCCTCCCAGAACATGCCGATGATGATCGTGACGCATGACATGTGGTTTGCCAAGAACATCGCATCGCGCGTGATCTTCTGCGCCGGCGGCGTCGTCGTCGAGGACGGCCCTCCCGAACAGGTGCTGGGTTCTCCGAAGGAAGAGCGCACCAAGGAATTCATCGACCGCGTCTTCCACATCAAGCAATAGGAGGTGGCGATGAACTACACGTTCGATTTCAACTCCATCTCCTTTGGGCCGCTTTTGCGGGGACTGGTGGTTTCGCTCGAGCTTACCGTCGCTGCGAACGTCATCGGCATCGTCGCGGGCTTTGGCCTCGCCCTGCTGCTGATGAGCCCGTACCGGCTCCTGCGCATGCCGTTCATGCTGTTCGTCGAGTTCTTTCGGTGTACGCCGGCGATCGTCCAGATCGTCTGGATCTTCTACTGCGTGCCCATGCTGTTCGATGTCTTTCTCGATCCGATAACCATGGGGGTGCTGGCGCTCGGGTTGAACCTGACGGCCTTCAACGCGGAGGCTTACCGCGCATCGATCCAGGCTGTTCCGAAGGAACAGATCGACGCCGGCATCGCGCTCGGTCTCAATCCCTGGCAACGCGTTCTCTACATCGTGTTTCCGACTGCCTTTCGCGCCTCGGTCCCCGTGCTTCTGACGAACGGCATCGTCATCTTCCAGCAGAGCGCGCTCGTCGCCATCGTTGCGATCGCCGATCTCATGTACGAGGCGAAGTCGCTTGCGACGGAAACCTATCGTCCGATCGAGACCTTCACCGTCGTCGCTCTCATATACTTCGCGGTCTCGTTCCCCGTCACCCAGATCGTCGGCCTGCTCGAACGCCGCCGCCAACAGCTCGCAAGCTAGGAGGTTCAAATGTCGCTTGATTTCTCCGTCCTCGCCCGGTTCGAACATGCGCTTCTTCTCGGGCTCATGACGACATTGGAGCTTACCGTCGTCTGCATCTTGCTGGGATGCACGCTAGGCTTCCTGGTAGGACTCGCACGGACATCAAGCAGCACCGTCCTTCGCCTGATCTCGGGAACCTACGTCGAGTTCTTCCGCGGCACGCCTGTGCTCATCCAGCTTTTCTGGATTTTCTTCTGCCTGCCTCTGATCCTGGGCGTCGAACTTTCGAACTTCGCTTCCGGCGTCATCGCATTGACCCTCTACATGGGCGCTATCACCAGCGAAACCTTCCGGGCGAGCCTCAAGTCTATCGGCCCTGAGCAGAGGGATGCATGTGTTGCACTCGGTCTGCCCCCGCGTGTTCAGGTGACGAGCGTTATTCTGCCTCAAGCGGTGCTGCGCGCGATCCCGACGCTTCTCTCGAACTGCGTCAGCCTCTTCAAGGAGAGCGCGCTGGTTTCGGCCGTCGGCATGGCCGATCTGATGTTCGTCGGCCAGAACATATCCAACAACACGGCCCGGCCAGTCGAAGTGCTGACCGTCGTCGCCCTGATCTACTTCGTCATCGCCTTCCCGTTGACCCGAGCAGTCACGCTCGTCGAGGGACGCATCCTCAAGAAACTCGCAATCTAGCGGTCCGTTACAGGAGATTATTCCATGAAACTTTCCGGCGTCATGCCAGCTCTCATCACCCCGTTCGACGCGAATGGAAAGGTCGACTTCAAGGCCTACGAAAAGCACCTGTCCGCGCTCCGTGCGGCCGGTGTCACCGGATGGGTCCCGATGGGATCGACGGGCGAATATTCCGCCCTTTCCAACGACGAGCGCCTGGAAGTGCTAAAGTTCGTCAAGGACTTCGCGAACGAAGACGAAATCCTGATTGCCGGCACGAACGCGCCCGCGACCCGCGAAGTCATCGAGAACACCCTCGCGGCCAAGGAGATCGGTTATGATACCGTCTTGCTTGCCACCCCGTTCTACACGCGACCGACGCAGGACGAACTTCTCGCGCACTTCCAGACGGTGTTGAAGGAAACGGACGTCAACCTTGTGCTCTACAGCTATCCCTACAAGGACGGTGTGGAGATCGGTTTCGACATTCTGGACGCTCTTGCCGACGATCCGCGCGTGCTTGGGATCAAGGAGAGTTCCGGTTCGCTCCAGCGTGCCATCGATATCCACGCCCGCTACAACGGCCGCATCGATCTCGTCTCAGGATCCGACGACATAGCGCTCGACTTCATGTTCTGGGGGGCCAATTCATGGATCTGCGGGCCTGCCAACTGCATGGCAAAGGCCTGCGTCGATCTCGACCGCACCTTCCGTTCAGGCGACCTGAAGGCCGCGCGGGAAAAGATGATCGTCCTCTACCGCGCCATGAACATTCTGGAGAGTGGGAAGTTCGTGCAGAAGGTGAAGTACGGCTGCGAACTCCAGGGGCTTCCAGTCGGCATCACCCGTGCTCCTCTCGGAGAGCTGACCGCTGAAGAAAAGGCGGAATTCAAGGGCGCGATGCAGCCGATCCTGAACTGGTAAGAGATGCTGTCGGCCGGGGTCGAACCTCCGGCCATCTTCTCTAGATCGAGGAACTGAATTGGCTCAAACCATCGTCATCGGTGCCGGGATCATCGGCACAGCAATCGCCTATCAGCTACAGCGACGTGGCGAGACGGTCGTGCTCTTGGACCGGAACGCTCCGGGGACCGGCGCGTCCTACGGCAACATGGCCAGCATCGCCGTGACGGAGTTCATGCCGGCATCCCGTCCAGGGATCTGGGCGCAAATGCCTGGATGGATGCTGGATCCCGAGGGGCCGGTTCGAATTCGGCCCTCCTACATGCCGAAGCTCATACCCTGGTTCCTTCGCTTCGTGTCCGCTAGCCGTCCTTCGAAGCTTCGCGAGCTCGAGGCGGCGGGCGCCGTCCTATGTCGCCGGGTCTACCAAGACCTCGACGCGCTGCTCGCCGAAACCGGCCTCCAGTACATGATCTCCGCCGAGGGCTGCCTCAGCGTCTATACCGACGAGGCGGAGTTCAAGGCCGACCACGAACATATCGAAATTCTTGACCGCTTCGGTTTCCGCTACGAAGTCATTGGCGGGAACGCAATTCGCGACCTCGAACCCGCCGTCACGACAAAGATCGGCAAGGCGGTGCTCTTCCCGGATAACAGGTCCATCGCCAATCCCTACGCGCTCGTCGTCGCGCTTGCGGACCAGTTCAGGAAGCTTGGTGGTTGCGTTGAGAGAGGCGAGGTAGTGAGCTTCGAACACGACAGCGCAGGCGTTAATGCCGTGCGCATGCAGGATGGCCGAAAGCTGCAGGCGGGCAGGGTAGTCCTTGCCGCGGGCGCCTTCACCGGGCGCCTTTCTGCCATGCTCGGCGAGCCAATTCCGCTTGAAACAGAGCGGGGCTACCATACCCAAATCCAGGCGCCTGGCGTCTCCATGCGTCATTCGCTGATCTGGCCGGCGCGTGCCTTCATGGTGACGCCGACCGCAGGCGGCATTCGTGTCGGGGGCACCGTCGAGATGGCGGGGCTCGATGCGGCCCCGGACTACCGTCGCGCGAAGGTGCTGGTGAAGAGAGCAAAGGAAGCGCTTCCCGAGCTGAAGGTCGAGGGCGCCTCGGAATGGATGGGCCACCGTCCCGCAATGCCCGACACGGTACCGGTCATGGGCCCTTCCGCCAAGCGGTGCAACGTCTGGTACGCGACGGGTCACGGACATCTCGGCCTGACCTACGGCGCCACCACCGCCCGTCTCATGGCGGATCTCATTACGGGCGTAACGCCGCCTGTCGACATGAAACCCTATCGCGTCGATCGGTTCTGATCCGATTACGACCAACGAAAGCAAGGGAACTAAATGCGAAGCGAACTATACATCGACGGCAAATGGGTAAAGCCCATCAAGGGCGGCACCTCCGATGTCACAAACCCGGCAACCGAGGAAGTCATCCAGACTATCGCCTCTGCCACTGCCGAGGATGTCGATATCGCCGTAAAGGCCGCCCGTCGGGCATTTGACAAAGACGGCTGGCCCAAGCTGACGGGTGCGCAACGCGCCAAGTTTCTGCGTGCCATCGCAGAGGGCATCCGCGCCCGACAATTGGAAATCGCCCGGCTCGAAGTCCTCGACAACGGCAAGCCATTTCCCGAAGCCGACTGGGATATCGCAGACGCGGCAGGTTGCTTCGAATTCTATGCGGGCCTCGCCGAGCAGCTCGACAGCAAGCCCGAAGAGATCATCTCGCTCCCCGATGACCGCTTCACATCGAAGGCGGTCAAGGAACCGGTGGGCGTCGCCGGCGCGATCATCCCGTGGAACTTCCCGCTCCTGATGGCGGCGTGGAAGGTCGCGCCCGCACTTGCAGCAGGCTGCACGATGGTGCTTAAGCCTGCCGAACTCACCTCGCTGACCGCACTGGAGCTTGCAGCGGTCGTGGACCAGGCGGGCCTTCCGCCAGGCGTTTTGAACATCATCACGGGCTCCGGCTCGGTCGCCGGGCAGGCCATTATTGATCACAAGGGTGTCGACAAGCTGGCCTTTACAGGTTCCGGTCCTGTAGGCTCCAAGATCATGGCTGCCGCCGCGCGTGACATCAAGCGCGTCAGCCTCGAACTCGGCGGCAAGTCGCCTTTTGTCGTCTTCGAGGATGCTGACATTGACGATGCCGTTGAATGGGTCTTGTTCGGCATCTTCTGGAACCAGGGACAGGTCTGCTCTGGTACGTCGCGTGTTCTGGTCCAGGACACGATCTACGACCGTTTCATGACCCGTCTGGTCGAGGAGACGAAAAAGATCAAGATTGGCAACGGTCTCGACGAAGGCGTCCTTCTCGGACCGCTGGTTTCCAAGAAGCAGCACGAGAACGTTGTCGCTGCGATCGAAGGCGCGCGCAAGGCGGGGGCCACCGTCGCCTATGGCGGCGAGCGTCCGGAAGGTTTCGACAAGGGCTACTATCTGCAGCCCACAATCCTGACAGACGTGCCGTTGGACAGCGACGCCTGGATCGAAGAGATCTTCGGGCCCGTAGTCTGCGTCAAACCGTTCAAGACCGAGGAAGAAGCAATCGAACTTTCGAACGACTCCCGCTTCGGTCTTGGCGCGGCAGTGATGTCAAAGGACGACGTCCGCGCCGAACGCGTTGCGGCTTCCTTCCGTGCGGGCATCGTCTGGATCAATTGCTCGCAGCCGACATTCACCGAAGCACCGTGGGGCGGCTACAAGGAGTCAGGCATTGGTCGTGAACTTGGACGCTGGGGTCTCGAAAACTACCTCGAGACCAAGCAGATCACGAAGTACGTGACCGACAAGCCCTGGGGCTGGTACATCAAGTGAGGTTCACGAACATGGAATCCGGGAAGCATCTCGAACTCCTGCTGGTCCATTGCCAGGGCGAACTTGGCCACGTCTTGATCGATGGTGCCCCGGAGATCCCCGGAGCGACCATGCTGGACAAGATGAACCACATCAACAACGTCGACGACAGCCTTCGGCGCTTCGTCACGTTCGAGCCACGCGCCAACGTCGCCATGTCGGTGAACCTGCTCGTCCCTCCGACGCGACCGGATGCCGATGCTGGTTTCATAGTCCTGCAGGCAGACCGTGCGCATCCGATGTCCGGCAGCAACTGCATCTGCGTCGTGACGGCTCTGCTGGAGAGCGGCCGCATTCCAATGAAAGAACCCGAGACTACAGTCCGGCTGGATACGCCAGCCGGACTAATCGTTGCCCGTGCTCGTTGCGAGAACGACCGTTGCATCGGTGTCAGCCTCGACAACGTCCCGAGTTTCGCCGAGTTGCTCGACCGTGAGGTCGATACTCCCGAGTGGGGGCGCATTAAGGTCGATATCGCCTTCGGCGGCGTCTATTACGCTTTGGTGGATGTCGGACAGGTCGGACTGACGATCATTCCCGACAATGCTCGTGCGCTGGCCGAGGCCGGTATAGAGCTCAAGCGGCTCCTCGCCCAGCAGATCCTGGTCTCTCATCCGACGCTGCCGGGCGTGGACGAGATCGCCTACGTCATGTTCCGTGACAAGGAACCGGATGGCGCTGTACGCACCTGCACCACGCTCCAGCCGGGACGCGTCGACCGCTCTCCATGCGGAACGGGAAGCTCCGCAAACCTCGCTACCCTTCATGCGCGCGGTCTCGTCCAAGTAGGCGACGCCCGCACGTCCAGATCGATCATCGGCGGTGAGTTTCTAGCCGAAGCGATCGGAGAGACGGAGATTGGAGGCCGCATGGCCGTTCTTCCGCGCATCACGGGACGCGGCTTTGTTTATGGTCGCACCGAACTGCGTGTCGAAAATGATGACCCGTTCATGACGGGCTTTGCGCTATCGGATACCTGGGGGCCGCAAGTCGGCCTTTTGAAATAGGATGAGAACGTGACCACCATGCTGGAAGGGCAAACCATACTCGTGACTGGTGCCTCAGGGGGCATTGGCGCGGCGATCGTCAGGCAGCTCGCTGCTGAAGGCGCCCGGCCAATTATCCACTATGGTCGGGACAAGGCAGGTGCCGAGGCGTTGCTGTCCGAAGTCGGCGGCAAGGGTTGGATCATGCAAGCCGATCTGTCGTCGGATCAGGGTGCGTTCGATCTCTGGGAGAAATCAGTTGCTGCGGCGGGACGCATCAATGCGCTCGTAAACAATGCCGGGATCCGTACCGAGATTTCGATCGAAGCAACGCCTTCTGACTGGAAATCTGCTTGGCAAAGGGAATTTCAGATCAATTTCTTCGCTGCCGCCGATTTGTCGAAGGAAGCAATCCGGCACTTCAAGGAGAACGGCGGGGGACGCATCGTCAACATCGCAAGTCGCGCCGCGCAGCGTGGATATGCCGCCGATGCGATGCCGTATGGGGCGACCAAGGCGGCACTCGTCAATCTGACCAAATCGATCGCCCGCAGCTTTGGTGCCGATGGCGTGACGGCGATCGCGATTGCGCCCGGTTGGGTTCGCACGGACATGGCGGAAGAGTTCATCGCAACACACGGAAAGGCCGCCGCAGTGGCGGACATCCCGATCGGCGAGATGGCCGCGCCGAACGAGGTCGCAGAGCTGGTCGCGTTCGTTCTACGTCCGGGGCAGGCGTCGCTCAATGGCGCGACGCTGGATGTCAACGGCGGCAGCTACATCAGATAACGAGGAATATCTCCATGAAGCGGTTTGAGAATAAAGTTGCGATTGTTACGGGTGCCGGCGGTGGTATTGGTTCTGCCATCGCGCGCCGTCTATCGGCCGAGGGTGCGCTCGTTGTCGTCACTGACGTAAACGAAGAGGCCGCTCGGGAAGTGGCCAAGGGAATCGAAGCGGAAGGTGGCGTGGCTAGCGTCATTGCGGCGGACATTTCAAAGAAAGAATCCTGTTTTGAACTTGTGGAGAGAGCTTTTGCGCTCAACGAGCGAATCGACATTCTTGTCAACAATGCGGGAATAAACCGTCGTGGAAACCTGCTCTCTCTATCCGACGAGGACTGGAACATCAGCTTCACAGTGAATCTCGACTCGATGTTCCATCTTTGCCGCGCCACCCTTCCGCATATGATAGCAGGTGGCGGCGGTGCCATCGTCAACACCGCTTCGCAGTGGGGGCTTTATCCGGCTCCGAACCACATCGCCTACAACACAACGAAGGCGGCCGTCGCCGCCTTCACGCAGAACCTCGCACGGGACTATGCTCCAGACAAGATTCGCGTGAACGCTGTTTGCCCGGGCGAGATCCATACGCCGATGCTGGAAGCAGGCGTTAAACGGTCGGGTCGCACAATTGCCGATCTTGATAGGATGGTACCATTCGGCCGCATCGGAAAACCTGATGAGGTAGCGGCGTTGGTCGCGTTTTTGGCTTCCGATGAGGCCGCGTTCATGTGCGGATCATTGGTAGAGATCACTGGGGCACAGGCGGTGGCTTGAAAATGATATACGGCTTTATCGGAACAGGTACCATCACTGCTGCCATGATCGAGGGCATGATGTCATCGGCCCTCCCGGTGTCGGGGGTGATTGTTTCGCCAAGGAATGCTGATCTTGCTTCAAGTCTTGCCGAGAGGTTTTCCCAGGTACGGGTTGCCACAAGCAACCAGGCCGTAGCCGACGAAGCGGAAGTGCTCGTACTCGCGGTACGACCTCAGATCGCAGAGGATGTGCTCACATCTATCAGCATCCCGCCCGGTCGGACGCTGATAAGCGTGATCGCTGCGACGAGCCACGAGATGCTTTCAGGCTGGACTGGATATGATGCGGCGCAGATTGTCCGTGCCATACCGCTCCCATTCGTTTCATACCGGGAAGGGGTGACTGCAATATTTCCGGCGAACTCGGCGGCATCGAAGCTTTTCGGGGCAATCGGTCAAGCGATCGAAAGCGACGATCAGGATGAGTTCGATGTTCTCGCTGCAGCAAGTGCCATGATGGGTACTTACTACGGCTTGATGGAGAACATCTCGGGCTGGATGGAATCGCACGGCATGCCGGAACACAAGGCACGCGCCTATCTCACGCAGCTTTTCGGAAGCCTGTCACAAGTTGCGGCGAGATCTCCCTCCATCAGCTACGATCAGCTTCGGCGCGATTTCTCGACGATAGGCGGACTGAATGAGCAAGTCTTCAAGGGGTTCCACGAAAACGGCGGGTCGGTGGCGTTGATCGACGCGCTGGAAGGGGTTCTTGCTCGTATCAAGAAATAGGTTCTAAGCGATAGCGGCCGGAACGGCTGAAATATTCCCGGGCTGTCCTCATGAACCACATCAAGCAGTACTGGCGCCGATGCCCTACGGTCCGTACTCAATAAGGTTGCGCCCGCGCTGTTTGGCTGATTCATTGTCGCGACGTTGGTCGAGGGGCGGAGATTGGTTGAGCGATGTGGAGTAGGCTCCTAGGGCTTTGCGCCGGATCACGCCAGGGTCGATCGCCTCGTTCTTGATCCGCTCGTGAATAAACAACGGCCAATTTCCAACCGGGGCACCAGATTGAAGGCACCAAGACGAACGACGATATTAATATATGAAGATCGAGTTACATGAGGCGGGGCAGCTCGAGAGCCAGATGATCCAGGGCAATCCGGATCTTGGCGGTCAGTACGTCTTTGTGCCAGAGAGCGTGGTTGTGATAGGAGTAGCTCCGGCCTAAAAAGGGAACAGATACAAGCTCTCCGTCCTCAATGCGCTTGCGAACCAGCCAACTCGGCAGCCACGCGAGGCCGCGTCCTGCCGCAGCCGCGTCCGCAATCGCTGCAAGATCGTCCATCACGAAACGTCCGTGCGGCTCAATCTCGATCGGAATTCCATCCTCATTGGTGAACCGCCATCTCTGTGGCCGCGCAATTCTGCCGAATGCGATAGTCTCATGAGCGGTGATGCCGGCATGATCTATCGCCTCCCCTCGCTCGGCCAGATAAGTTGGCGAGGCGCATATGAGCATCTGATGGGTCGATAGACGGCGTGTCATCATGCCAGCGCCCCCGGCAACGCCATCGTGGTGTTCGCCCAGACTCCGGATCGCCAAATCATAGTCGTCGAGATCAACTATATCATCGCTGAACGACATTTCGAGTTTAAGCCTGGGAAGGTCAACAGCCATCCGCAGCAGGATAGGTGCAATACAGACCCGACCGAGCAAGCTTGGCATCGTAACGCGTAGTCTGCCTTGCGGCGCGGCAAGGTCTTCCGAGGCCGCGGTTTCGGCCGCGTCGATATCGGCCAGAATAGTCCGGCATTGGTCGTAATACACGCGGCCGGCCTCGGTGAGTGATTGACGCCTGGTCGTGCGATTGATCAAGCGCACCCCCAGACGCTGCTCCAGCGAATGGACGTGTTTTCCCACCATGGGAGCGGAGAGCCCAAGTATATCGGCGGCCTGAGCAAAAGAGCCGGTTTCTACCGCCCTAACAAATGCTGTCATGCTCGCAACCCGGTCCAATTCGAAACTCCTAGTTTCGTGAGAATTGCCAGTAAGGGCATTTTTCAAGCATTTGCAATCTGCGATCAACCAATTCGAAAATGCATATAAGGAGTTACCATGTCACGAATAGTACGTTTCCATGAAATCGGCGGACCAGAAGTCCTGCGCATCGAAGACATTGCCCCTACTGCGCCAGGTCCGGGCGAAGTGCGTATCCGGGTCAAGGCCATCGGCGTGAATCGTGCGGATATTCTGATGCGCTCCGGCACCTACATCCAGACACCTTCCCTTCCCAGTGGGTTGGGACTTGAAGCAGCGGGGTTTGTTGACGAGATCGGTGCTGACGTCGAGGGACTTTCACCCGGCGACAGAGTCAGCGTGATTCCCTCCGTGTCCATGGAACGATGGCCGGCGTATGGGGAGATGGCGATTTTTCCGGCGCATCTGGTAGTCAGGCATCCCTCGTCGATCAGCTTTGAGGTAGCAGCAGCAAGCTGGATGCAATACCTGACGGCATACGGCGCGCTGATTGACATTGCTTCAGTGAGCGCAAATGAACCCGTCCTGATCACTGCTGCATCCAGCAGCGTTGGACTTGCGGCCATCCAGATCGCCAACCTGGTAGGCGCTCGCCCGGTAGCGGTTACCCGTGGCGGAGCTAAGGCGCGGGCGCTCCGAGAGGCTGGTGCTTACGATGTGATCTTCTCGGAAGACGATGATTTCCAAGCTCAACTGATCGCCGCAGGTGGGGAAAGTGGATTTCGGGTTGTGTTTGATCCCGTCGCGGGTCCCGCCTTTACGGCTATCACGACCTCAATGGCTGTGGGTGGCATTCTGATCGAATACGGCGGATTAAGTCCGCACCCAACGCCTTTTCCGGTGGGGCCTGTACTTTCGAAGAGCCTGATATTGAAGGGATATCTTGTTCACGAAATCGTTCGAGATCCTGTCCGTTTGGACAAAGCGAAGAACTTCGTCATTAGCGCCCTCGTCTCAGGTGCTTTGAAACCGGTGATCGCAAAGACATTCGCCTTTGAAGAAATCGCAGAGGCGCACCGGTTCCTTGAGACAAACCAACATCTGGGAAAAGTGGTTGTAACGGTCTAGGGCAAGGCAAGGGCCGTACCGCTGACAAGTTCGGCAGGGAAACAGACTCCCTGCCGAACTTGGGTTTCACCGGGCTGAGCTTGTTGCGCGTCTGGTTCGGCATTTTGGAGGCGCTCACCGGACATAGCGGTGTGTGGGGAACGATGGCGATCGAGCTACCCACATTAAGGCACATCGCTCCGCAGCCGGCGCAAAAGGGCTGGCGCGGCGGCTGGGTGCTGGCTGCTGGAGCGGCGACGGATTGGGGATCCGGCCGTAAAACGGAAAACTCGGGGTGGGACACCCGCCCGCTTCGGCTGGATTTGTTTCGCTGGCCCTGGCCTGTGCTCGTCCTTCAAGCGTGACGTGCCGTCCCGTTATATGTAGCTTGCTTCGAACAATTCACGCGAATAGGCGTCATGCGTCGTGCCGGTCTCGAGATCCCGTTTCGAGAGTTCGTCAATGAAACGACCATTCTTCATGATCAGAACGCGATCGCACATATGCGCGATCACGGCGAGATCGTGACTGACGAGGAGATAGGTCAGTTCCCTCTCATCACGTTGGTCCGCCAGCAGATTGAGCACTTCCGCCTGTATCGAGACATCGAGCGCCGAGGTCGGCTCGTCGAGAAGCAGGATGGGCGGCGACAGGATCAGCGCTCTTGCGATTGCGACGCGCTGGCGCTGACCGCCCGAAAGTTCGTGTGGGAAACGGTTCGAGAATGCAGCCGGCAGGCCGACCTGCTGAAGAGACCGTTCCACGGTTTGCCAAATCTCCGGTCTACCCATCGCCCGTAAAGGCTCTGCCAGCGCGGTCCCGATCCGGTGGCGTGGGTGCAGCGAGCCGTAGGGATCCTGGAACACCATCTGGGCGCATTTCAGGTCATCGAGGCTTCTTGATTTGCCGACAGTCCTGCCCGCAAGCCTGATTTCTCCCGACCACCCTCTTTCCATGCCCGACAGGCATCGCAGGACGGTGGACTTGCCGCAGCCCGATTCACCGACGATGCCGAGCGTTTCGCCACGAGCCACGCTGAAGCTGACATCCTTGACGACATGGTTTTGCTGTTTGCCGGACGAGAATGTGACGTCGAGACCGCGCACTTCGATCATCTTGCCTGCTCCAGGTCGATTTTAGAACGGTCGAGAACCGCAAGACGTCGCACCGGATGCCTCGGGTCAGGCAGCGCCGCGATCAGCCCCTTTGTGTAGGAATGTTTTGCATCCTCTAGCCGCGTCAGCGTCTCGACGATGCGCCCGGCATACATGACAATGATCCGCTCGCAGAATGCCGAGACCATGCGAATATCATGGCTGATCAGCAGCAGGCCGGAATTGTTTTCCCGGACCAGCTCGTCCAGCAGCGTCAGCACATCCTTCCGGACGCTGACATCCAGCGCGGAGGTTGGCTCGTCGGCTATCACGAGTTTCGGCTTGGCAAGAAGCATCATGGCAATCATCACACGCTGGCCCATTCCACCGGAGATCTGGTGTGGATATTGTGCCAACACACGTTCCGCGTCCGTGATCCGAACCCGCTGGAGCATGGCTTTGGCCGCAGCGGTCGCCGCGCCGCCGCGCAGATTGAGATGCAGGCGGGCCGCTTCGGCGATCTGCTTTCCAACCGTCAGGACCGGATTGAGCGAATATCGCGGGTCCTGCATGATAAGCGCGATATCCTTGCCGCGTATCTTTCCCATTTGCCGCTCGGACAGGGACAGGAGAGGATTGCCGTCGAGTTCGAGACGGCCTGCCGAGATTGTAGCGCCTGCCGGCAGCAGGCGCATGATCGCCCGCCCAGTCGTCGATTTCCCCGAGCCGGACTCGCCGACGATGCCGACGCGCTCGCGACCAACATCAAAGCTTACATGAGAGACGGCAGGAACAGCGCTTTGGCCGAAGCTGACGTTCAAGTCTCTGACGGAGAGGACTGGCTTCATATCAAGATCTGGCATGGCGAGGATCCAGAATGTCGCGAAGCGCGTCACCTGCGACGTTGAAGGCAAGACTGGTGACCAGGATGGCAACACCGGGCATCACTGCAACCCACCAATAGTCCAGCATGAACTTGCGCCCGCTCGAGATCATCGCACCCCATTCGGGTGCTGGAGGCTGCGCACCCAGACCGAGGAAGCCAAGTGACGCCGCCGTTAGAATGATCCCGGCCATGTTCAGAGTCACGCGCACGATCACCGACGGGATGCACATGGGAGCAATGTAGACGAACAGGATTCGCAAGGGCGAAGCGCCATAAAGGCGGGCCGCCGCGACATAGTCGGCGTTCCTGACGACAAGTGCCTCGGCACGCGCCAGGCGTGCGATTGGTGGCCACGCCGTCAGTGAAATCGCGATGATTGCGGTCGTCAGTCCTGCGCCTAGTGCGGCGGCAAAGGCCAGCGCCAGGATCAGCGAGGGAAAGGAGAGCACGATGTCGGTTGCCCGCATAAGGATCGCGTCTGTCCGGCCGCCGAAGAAGCCGGCGACGACACCGATCAGAAGACCGATCGGGCCGACGATCAGAGAGATGGAAAGAACCGTCTGGATGTTGATCCGCGTTCCGTAGATAAGGCGGCTCAGGATATCGCGGCCGAACTCGTCCGTTCCCGCCCAATGCGCCGCACTCGGCGGCTGCAACGCGTCGGACAGAACCTGGATGTTGGGATCATAGGGCGCGAGAAGAGGTGCGAGGACAGCGACAAGGCAGAGGAGCGACAGGATGATGAAGCCCGCCATGCCGAGCGGCTCGCGCCCGAGCCTCGAGACGATCCGCATAGTTGAAGCCGAAATCCGCGCAGGTAGGCTCGGTGGACGCAGGGCGAGATCGGTTTGGATCGCGTCGCTCATTGTGCAGCCTCCCGGGTTCGCGGATCGAATATCGCATAAGCGATGTCCGCAATGAAATTGAGGAACATGAAGATGAAGCCGATGATGATGGTGCCTGCAACGACGGCGTTCATGTCGCCGATCATCAGGGCGTTCGTCATGTACTGGCCAATACCGGGCCAGGAAAAGACGATCTCCGTCACCACCGCGCCTTCCAGAAGGCCGCCATAGGAAATCGCCAGGATGGTGATCAACTGCACGGCGATATTCGGCAGGACGTGGCCGATCACCGTGCGAGCCGGCCCAACGCCCTTGGCGCGAGCAGCAATCACATAGTCCTGGCTCAACTGCTCCAGGGTGAAGCTCCGGGTCATACGGGTGATGTAGGCCATGGCGGCATAGGCCAGGATGACGGCGGGAAGGATGATGTGCGAGAGCGCATTCCAGAAGATCTCCGTCTCCCCCTGCAGCAGGCTGTCGACCAGCAAGAGGCCGGTCTGCGGCGTCACCATGCCCTCGTAAAAGACGTCGACGCGTCCCGGGCCCCCGACCCAATTCAGCCCGGCATAGAAGATCACCAGGCCGACGATCCCGAACCAGAATACAGGAATGGAATGGCCGACCAGGGCCACGACACGGGCGATCTTGTCGATGAAAGTGTCCCGAAAGAGCGCCGCCGTCAGACCGAGTGGGACGCCGAGGAACGTCGAGATCAGGATCGCCAGGGTGGCAAGTTCGAAGGTCGCCGGGAATGCCTGGGCAAGATCGGCCGAGACCGGATTGCCCGTCAGCACGGCAGTTCCGAAATCGCCATGCGCCATGCCGTTCAGATAGATGAGGAACTGCTGGTAGATTGGCAGGTCCAGACCGAGTTTTTCGCGCATGGCGGCATAGGCGGCGGGGTCTGCGAGTTCCCCGACGATGGCTCCGACAGGATCGGCAGGCAGGATGCGGCCGATCACGAAAGTGACGCACAGCAGGATGAACAGGCTGGCGACGAGGTGTCCAAGCCGCCGCGCCAGTTCCTTTACGGATAGTTCCTTCATGATCGGCGACCTTGCTTAATCGGTCTCGGCTTTCGTCACACCTTCAAGTCGCGTCGTCTGGCTCGGATGCCCGACATAGCCTTGGACCTTGCTATTCAGCACGATGGGCTCGAAGCGCTCGAACATCGGCAAAACCGCCGGCTTTTGCTCGACGAACATCTTCTGCATCTCGACATAGAGCTCTCCGCGTTTCTTCGGGTCAGGCTCGAGCGAAGCCTTTGCCGTCAGCCCCGTCAGCTCGGGAATATCCCATGCCGAGCGCCAGACGAAATTGCCGGCATTGTTTGCCTCGAGAGAATTGTCGGGATTGGATGCAAACTGCTCCATTGCTCCAAGCACATTCGGCATGTAGGCGCCTGTCTGCGGAATGAGGAGATCGAAATTGCGCGCGCGATGGGCCGCGATGATATCGGATCCGTTGCCCTGCTGAATGTCGACCTTGATGCCGATCTGCGCAAGCGAGGCCTGGATTGCCGTGGCGAGGTCGATGCGCGGCGTCTGGGCGATGGTCTTCAGATTGACCGTAAATCCATCCTTGAAACCGGCTTCGGCGAGAAGCTCTTTCGCCTTGGCAATATCGAGGTGCCAGTCAGGGCTTGGAATTGCATACTCGAAGTTTACCGGGACCGGCACTGTACGCGCACGTCCGTAAGGCCCCATGATGGTCTTCTCGATACCTTGGTAATCAATCCCGTAGGCGATGGCTTCGCGCACCTTCGGGTTCGACAGATACTTGTTACCGGCATTCATCGATAGAACGTAGAATCCGCCGGTCGGCACACGCTGGATCTCGAAGCCCTTCATGTTGTCGAAGGTCGCAAGATCCGATGCCGTCAGCGCGCTCGCGATGTCGATGTCACCGCGCTCCAGCATCAGACGCTCGACCTGACTTTCGGGAACATGGCGGACGATGACACGGCGCATCTTCGGCGGACCGGCCACATAGGTCTTGTTCGCGTCGAGGATGACCAGCTCGTTGGGTGTCCAGCGGTTCAACGTGAATGGTCCAGAGCCGGCCGAATGGGTTCTGAGCCAGGCGTTGCCATAGTCGTCGTTGGCGACATGCTTCTGGACTTCGACGCTGTCGACGACGCTCGCAATGACCATGGCGAGGCGGTACAGCAAAAGCTCGGAGGTCACATCGCCCGAAAGCTCGATACGGACGGTCTTGTCATCGATGGCTTTGACCAGTTGATCGACGTTGTCCTTCGAATAGCCGACGCGCTTCAGGTTTGCCGCCGCGGCCTGATCGAGCTTGAGCAGGCGGCCGAGCGAATAGACGACGTCCTTGGATGTCACCGGATTTCCCGAGGCGAAGCTCGCTTCCCGCAGCTTGAACGTGATCCCCTTGTCGTCAACCTGCCAGCTTTCGGCAAGCTGCGGCACGATCTTGCCGTCGGGTGTCGAGGCGACCAGCCGGTCGTACAGGTTCGACATGATTTCGTTGGCCTTGGCCTCGGTCGCCTGCTGCGGGTCAAGCGAAAGCACCTGCGCAAGCGAGGTTCCGATCACCAGCTGATCGGAAGGCGTCGCCGCCTTGAGCGAAGGCGCCGCCAAAGTGAGGGCGCAGAATGCGACACCGACAAAAAGGCTTCTGGAAAAATGCTTCATTGCAACTCCTCCCTGAGTTACTATACAAGACATAATATGTCGTCCGTATGTCGTATTATGACTTTTCGCAGACGTTTGCAAGCGCCATACGGACGAGGATGAAGAAAATGGGGATTGACGAAATGGTGGTGGGCACGCGCGGCAGACAGCGCCTGGCGCAGCAGGTTATCGACCAACTGCGACTTCAGATCGAAACGGGAAAACTGCGCGAGGGAGATCAGCTCCCGACCGAGCCGCAGCTCGAAGCAGCCTTCGGCGTCAGCCGCACGGTGGTGCGCGAGGCAATCGCCGACCTGCGCGCTGCTGGCTTCGTCCGTCCCATTCAAGGCAAGGGGGTCTTCGTGTCCGATCCCAAGGCGCATGGCGGCTTGATCCTGACCCCTGTCGAGGCGAAGAGTATTCCAGAAACGCTGGAATTGCTGGAGTTTCGCATGGCTGTTGAGGGAGAAGCAGCCGCCATTGCCGCCTATCGAAGGACAGCCGAGCAGGAAGCCGCAATCAGGGCGGCCAACCGGAAAATGGCGCAACGCATCGAGAGCGGCGAGCCCACCGTCGAGGCCGACTACGAGTTCCACACGGCGATAGCCAGCGCATCGAACAATCGATTCTATATCGACGCGCTGCGTCACTTTGGACCCCGGGCGATCCCGCGTGGCCAGTTTCCAACCTTGCCTGAAGCCAACGACCGTGCCTATCTCGAGAAGGTTCATGCCGAGCATGGCGAGATCCTCGCAGCCATTGCCGAGCAGGATCCGGACAGGGCGAGACAGGCCATGCGCGCTCATATGATGGCGAGCCAGCGGCGCTACAGGATGCTCGCAGAACAGCAATGAGGCTCGACAAGATCCAAAATTCATATTATGTCATATGATATAGTTTGAATGATGGGAGATTAATCGTGTATTTGGGAACCCAGGTCGCCGCACGCGACGATGATGATTTTCGAGTTTTTGCCCAGCTGGGCGTAAAGCATGTTTCGGCCGATCCCCAAGGCGCGCCATCGAGCTGGACATTGGAGGATCTCGAGCGCCACCGCGACCGTGTCGAGAGCTTCGGTCTTGTTCTCGACATGATCCAGCTTCCTCTGCCATCCAAGCCGATCGAAAACGCTTCCTATCCCGATATCCTTCTGGCCGGCCCGGAGCGCGACCGCCAGATCGATGCCGTCTGCCGGATGATCGAGAACTGCGCGAAGGCCGGCATTCCCGCGACCAAATACAATCTCAATCTCATCGGCATTCCGCGCACCGAGCTTGAAGTGGGCCGCGGCGGCTCGCTCAA
Organism: Rhizobium sp. Root1203; assembly: GCF_001424945.1. Taxonomy (GTDB): domain Bacteria; phylum Pseudomonadota; class Alphaproteobacteria; order Rhizobiales; family Rhizobiaceae; genus Rhizobium. The sequence goes on along the minus strand of NZ_LMCW01000021.1, from coordinate 2,649 downwards.
CGAGGCATTCCGCTGGGACAGGGCCGATCAACACGCCGCGCCCGGCCTCGCAGGCGTCCTCTCCGAAGATGATAACTGGGAGCGCATCGACTATTTCCTCGAGCGTGTCGTGCCGGTCGCCGAAAGCAACCGCGTTCGCCTCGCCTGCCATCCGCACGATCCCTATACGCCGCCGGGCTATCGTGGCGTCACGCGGGTCCTTGGCACTGTCGATGGCTTGAAAAAGTTCGTGCAGATGCGCGAGAGCCCCTATCACGGCCTGAATTTCTGCCAGGGGTCGATCGGCGAGATGCTCGACAACCCGCGCGAGGAGATCGACGACATCATCCGCTGGTTCGGAACCCGCGGCAAGATCTTCAACCTGCACTTTCGCAATATCAGTGGCGGCAAGCTGTCCTTCATGGAGACCTTCCCGGACGAAGGTGACATGGACATGGTCCGGTCGCTGAAGGTCTACAAGGAGGTCGGCTACAAATACATGGTCATGCCGGACCACGTGCCGCGCATCAGCGGCCGCGATGCGACCGGTGTCGCCTTCAGCTTCTGCTACGGCTACATCGCAGCGATCCTCGAGGCTATGGAAACCGGTCACATCTGACCGCCGCCGCCCAATCTTTCGATACGATTTTTTTCAAGGAAAATGACATGGATCCCAACGCCATCAAGAAAGCCGTGGGCGACGGCCTGCTCTCCTTCCCGGTCACGCATTTCGATAGCGAAAACAAGTTCAACGAAGCCGCCTACCGCGAACATGTTGAATGGCTCGCAGGCTACGATGCGAGCGCTCTGTTCGCCGCTGGGGGTACGGGCGAATTCTTCTCGCTCAACCCCTCCGAGGTTCCCTTGGTCATTCGCGCCGCAAAAGCGGGGGCCGGCAAGACACCGATTATTTCGGGTACCGGTTACGGCACGTCGCTAGCCGTGGAGATCGCGCGCTCGGCGGAGAAAGCCGGCGCAGACGGTCTTCTTCTGCTGCCGCCCTATCTGATGTTTGCCGAACAGGCCGGACTTGTCGCCCATGTGAAGGCCGTCTGCCAGTCGGTCGGGATCGGTGTGATTGTTTACAACAGAGACAACGCGATTCTTTCGGCTGACAGTATTGCGCGCCTGTGTGATGCGTGCCCCAATCTGATCGGCTTCAAGGACGGCGTCGGTGACGTCGATCGGGTCATCGAGATCACGACCAAGATCGGCGACAGGTTGGTCTATGTCGGCGGCATGCCGACCCACGAAGTCTACGCGCAGGCGTATTTTGCCGCCGGCGTCACCACGTATTCCTCGGCGGTCTTCAACTTCGTGCCGGCACTTTCGCAACGCTTCTACAGGGCTCTTCGGGCCGGCGAGCAGAAGACCGTTGACCAGATCCTGAAGGATTTCTTCTTCCCCTTCGTGGCGCTGCGCAATCGCAAGAAAGGTTACGCGGTCTCGATCATCAAAGCCGGGCTGAAGGTGATCGGCCGTGATCCCGGTGCTGTGCGTGCGCCGCTGACGGATCTCACGGCCGAGGAGATTTCGGTCCTGGAAGCGATTATCGAAGCCAACGACGTTGCGAAATTGGCGGCGGAATAAGGCCGCAGTCGCTGCAATTGCCTGTCCGCGCTAATGCGGACGGCTTTATCAGGCCGTGTAGACGAGTTCATCGGCGAGCGGCTTCGACGATTGGCCGCACCATGTTTGTCGGCGTTCATGACCTCATTGAAGCGAACGCCACCGCTTCAATGAGGCCCTGAACGCCATGCCATGAAAATGAACGGCGTCGGTCTACCGGTATGAACCTAGAAATTTACCTCATCCGCTGTCGCGTTGGACAGATAGACGCGCCCGCGCGATTACCCCTTTGAGCATCGCGTCCTCGTGGCGGTGCGGAAAACAAACCGCACTCAGCGGGACGGGAGCAACACGTTCGAGATTGGGTCGTTCTCTGCGATCGTGTCCATGGGAGTGGTGTAGCTGACGGCTGATTGCCGTGCTTTCCGACGTCGGGTCGGAGGGGATATCAGCGTGCCACAGCGGGCAGACTGATTTGCGGATCATCGCTCATTTGNTGTAGCTGACGGCTGATTGCCGTGCTTTCCGACGTCGGGTCGGAGGGGATATCAGCGTGCCACAGCGGGCAGACTGATTTGCGGATCATCGCTCATTTGGGCCATCGTCTCAAGCGTCATATACCTTGCGCGTTGGACGGCCCATTCATCATTCTGTTCGAGCAGCAGTGCACCGACGAGACGGACGATGGCTTCGTCGTTCGGAAAGCGTTTGATTTCGCCGTTGAGACGTTCAATTGGATTCGTCGAGTGGAGTTTTGCCCGGTGCTCTTTCGGGAAGGTCATATRGGCGAGCACGTCCTCTTCAGCGTCGTCCATGATGGTGGCRAGCTTGGGCACTTTCGGTCTGATCTGATCGGCGACRCTGCGCCACTGAGCGCTGGCTGTCTCCGGCGTCTCTTGGGCAAACGCCGTTGCGATGAAGGCGGATACCACCCGCCTGCCGCTCTTTCCGGCATGTGCCAGGACGTTCCGTCATTGTTTTCGAACGCTTCCTCAGCGACCGGGCGTCAATGGCCGGCTGAGACAAGATCGAGCGCGCCAGTCGGTCCAGCATCGAGCGCACGTCTTGATGCTCTTTTAATTATGAGGTCCATAATTTACA
>NZ_LMCW01000020.1 GCF_001424945.1 Rhizobium sp. Root1203 | reverse complement strand
GGATTTGGGGTTCGCTAAATCTGCTCGTCTTCATCAAAATCTCCTCGATCATAAAGCCCGAGAAAATTCTACTTTTGAAGCCCGTTAATTTGCGGGGGGATTACCCCTTGAGAAATCCTGCCCAAGCAGATGTCGAGCGTTTGACGCCCGGTATTGAAGGTTGTGCCATGATTGATCGCGCTTTCGAGTAAGCGTGCGACTAGACGGGGTCAGGCGGCGATGCCGTCAAGACCGGTCGGTTTGACCGCCAATCCGATGGAACTGTCCTGAGAGGTTCGTGCTAGGCGTGAGCCGCCAAGAGAACTATATCAGGCCACGGTGGCGTGTGATGAGGAGAATACTGCCATGTCACGCCTCCATTGTTCTGGGAATATTGCGTTCTTATTAGTAAATTGTGGTTTCGATGGCAAGGTAGACGAGCGACCTAACGGCTGGTCAAGGCTTTCTATCGCCGAGGCCAGGGAATTTCGGCGAACTACCCCTGCAGTGGCAGCAAGGGCGGAGTTAATCACTGGTCGCGGCTCTTCAGTCGGTTGCAGGCCATGGCCGTGATCCGCCTCAGTCGAGCGAAGGTACCGCTGCGTTCTTCCGTTAGGCGCTTTTGTTTTGCCTATGCAAGTGGAAGCGCGAACTGTAGCTCTTCGGTTGGTCCTTCAATTGCCTCTTCCAGCGATGAAAGCGCCACGCCGAGCAACCGGATACCTTTCTGAGCCGGGAAAATCGGCCGCAGCAACACTGTGACGATGTCTTCGATGTCCGTCTCCGAACCGATAGGTCTGTCTGCTGTTTTCGCGCGGGTGATCTGGTTGAAGTCGGAATACTTCACCTTCAATGTCACTGTTTTTGCCCGGATGTCATGCGTCTCGCAGTACCGCCACACTTTCGCGATCAACGGACGCAACCCGTCCAGTGCAGGTTCGAACGAATGGATATCCTGGGCGAAGGTGTCCTCCGCACCGATTGATTTCCGGACCCTGTCGGGCTTGACCCGACGCTCGTCGATCCCGCGAGCGATCCCATAGAAATAGGGACCTGACTTTCCGAAGTGCTCGACAAGGAACTGCAAGTCCTTTTCCTTGAGATCGGATCCAGTTTGGATTCCGAGACGGTGCATCTTCTCGGCGGTGGCAGGCCCCACGCCGTGGAATTTCTTGACGGGGAGCGTTTCTACGAAGCGTGGCCCGACTTTTGGAGTGAGCACGGCTTGGCCGTTCGGCTTGTTGAGGTCACTTGCCATTTTGGCAAGGAACTTGTTGTAACTGATACCGGCTGACGCATTCAATCCGGTTGCAGCCTTGATCTTGGCGCGAATTTCAAGCGCGATCTCGGTAGCGATCTCAATGCCCTTCAAGTTTTCTGTCACGTCGAGATAGGCTTCGTCGAGCGAAAGTGGTTCGATCAGCGGCGTATATTCTGCGAAAATTTCTCTGATTTGGCCTGAAACGGACTTGTAGACGTCGAAGCGCGGTTTCACGAAGATGAGGTCCGGGCACTTTCGTTTGGCAGTCACCGATGGCATCGCGGAATGGACGCCGTAGGTTCGAGCCTCGTAGCTTGCTGCTGCAACGACGCCACGCGCTTCAGACCCGCCGACGGCCACTGGCTTGCCGCGCAGTTCCGGATTGTCGCGCTGTTCGACCGAAGCGTAGAAGGCATCCATGTCGACATGAATGATCTTGCGCACGCGATCTGGCATGTCGTTGTCAGTTGCTCCAGTCATCGATCGTCCCCATCAAGCAGCGGCATCCTCGACTGGCTGCTCGATCTTCAACAGGTCGTCCGGCAGCGGGTGCTCTCATGTTCCTTTTCTGTTCTTCTCATTTGCAAGAGTCAATCTGGACAAACACGAATCACTCGCCATGTAGCGATTCGCGACATGTCAATAAAGTTTTTCTTCATGGAAGATTTTCACGTTCGGGTTCCGATAGTGCCGCTCCACGTCGAGATTGATGGCAGGAACGCGTATCGCCAGGCACACCGTGCACTGGTGCATCGATCGAAGCGATGCAGTTGTATCTCGACGCCAGCTCGGCGGGGGCTGCGTTCGTAGATGCCGCCCATGGATCGGGCATGCATATACTCCCTGATGACGTGGAAGAGATCAGGAAGGCCAGCTGACAAAAAAACCCGCCATAGCGGGGTTCGGGAAGTCAATAAGCGGCACCGTCAGGTGACACAACGCAGGTTAACCGCGGCCATCCCAATGTTCAAGCCTTCTTTAGAGATTCCTGATGCAGTCTGGTAATGGTAAAAGCCCCACGTTCCAAGCCGCTCCTGGCAGACGACAAGCCGCTCCGCACCCGCGCCCGCAAGCCACGCGATCCAGCGCAGCCGCACCTTCCATTCGCTCCAATGCCAGATCGCGTCGGAATAGCTGGGGAAGCCGCAATTGTAATTCGAAGTTCTGACGACGTGGCCCGCTTAGAGCTTCGCGGTTTTTTCATGCGAGATATCCCGCCACTCCGTCCCAAAGCAGCTTCACAGCGGTAACGACCAGCAATCCGTAGCAGATGCGGTAGATCTGGCGCTGGTCCAGGACACCGTGCAGCCGCCAACCGAGCGACACCCCGCTGGGTATTGCGAACAGACAGATCGCCATCAGTTCCCAGAGTTCGGCGGTCGGTTTCACCAGAAGCAACCACGGAACCGCCTTCGTTGCGTTGCCGACGGTGAAGAACATGCTCGTCGTCCCCGCGTAGATCTCCTTGCTGAGGCCGAGGGGCAAGAGGTACATCGCAAGCGGCGGTCCGCCGGAATGCGCCACCATGGTCGTGATGCCTGAGGCAAGGCCAGCGGTGATGGCCTTCGGCGCAGAACGCGGACGCGTGATCACATCCGCGCCTCTCACAAACCATAGACCGACAAAGATCAGAGTGATCACTGCCATCATGATCGCGATCGCGCGGTGGTCGAGGGCGCGGAACAGCAGGTAGCCGGACCCGATGCCGAGCACGAGCCCCGGCAGGAGCAGCACCAGATCCGGTCTCGACCATGTCGAGCGCTTGAAGTAACGCAGGGCGTATAGATCCATCGCGATGAACAGGGGAGCGAGCAGGCCTCCCGCAGTCACCGGATCCATCACGCACGACAGCAACGGAATGCCGATGATGGAGAAGCCGCCGCCGAACGCGCCCTTCATGAAGCAGATGAGGAACACGCCTGCGAAGGCGACGAGGATAGTGGTAGCTGTCAGTTCCATGTGACCTGCCTTCGAAAAAGGGCGCCAAAGATCGTGTCGGATGTGCGGAGTTTTCACCGCAGCGAGTGGAAGGTCGCTCGCAGCTCGTCGGTGAAAAGCTTGGGCTGTTCCCAGGCGGCGAAATGCCCACCCTTCGGAAGCCGGTTGTAGTGGACGAGGTTCGGATAGGCCTTGCGGGTCCAGCTCTCCGGCGCGGTATAGATCTCGTCGGGGAATGCGCTGACGCCCATCGGCAGTTCGATGCCCTTCGGTTGGAAGAAGGCAAGCTTGCTTTCCCAATAGAGACGCGCCGAAGACACGGCCGTGTTGGTCAGCCAGTAGAGCGTGATGTTGTCGAGGATGTCGTCCCGCGTCAGTCCTTCGTTTGCGCCGTCGAAGACACGCGTGATGAGATCGCGGCTGCGGTCGTCGTGGTCGAGGATCCAGGCCGCCAGCCCGATCGGCGAGTCGGTCAGGGCATAGAGCGTCTGCGGGCGGTTCGCCATTTCCTGAGCATAGCCGAGCCCATGCTTATAGAAGAAGGAAAGCTGCTTCCAGGCATAGAGTTCATCCTGCGTAAGACCTGCGGGAACCGGTCCATCGGGCAGTGGCTCGGCGATCTCGTCTGGAATGGTGGCTGGCATGTTCGTGTGGACGCCGACCAGCCCGTCAGGTTTCAGGAGCGCCATCTGCTCGGTGACCGCGTTGCCCCAGTCTCCGCCCTGGGCGACATAACGCGTGTAGCCAAGCCGTCGCATCAGTTCGACCCACGCCCGCGCAATGCGCTGTGGATCCCACCCGGTGGCCGTCGGCTTGCCCGAAAAGCCGTAGCCGGGGAGGGACGGGATGACGACGTCGAATGCATCCTCGGCGCGGCCGCCATGTGCAGTAGGATCGGTGAGCGGACCGATGATTTTGAGCTGCTCGATTATTGATCCCGGCCAGCCGTGCGTGACGATTATGGGCAGTGCGTTATCGTGTTTCGACCGTACGCGGATGAAGTGGATGTCCAGCCCATCGATCTCGGTGACGAAGTTGGGCCAGAGATTGATTCCGGCCTCGGCCTTGCTCCAGTCGTGATGATGCTTCCAGTAGTCGGCGAGCTTCTTCATCGTCCCAGGTTCACGCCCTGCGATGCGTCTGAAACGGTTTCGCCTTCCGGCCATTTCGTCGCAACGATACGGGAGCGTAGGTCGGCGAGTGCCGCTTTTGACGCGTGGAAGGCGAAGGGTCGGATCTCCGGATCGGGCGGGGTGGCGGCGACCATTACCGCACTGGCGCTCGTTGCGAGCGGGGCGCTCATGGCGGCTGCTCCGGCCAACGTAGTGGCCAGGAATCCGCGACGGGTTATTTTGGCATGTGCAGTGTTGTTCATGATCCTTCTCCAATCGCGCAACGAACAGCGTCGACTGACCTGCCGCGCGCAAACAACGATGTTGAAGAGTGGCCTATCGGCCGGGCCTCGCTGATCGAGGCATCTGGTCTCGCGATCACACAGGCGTGTCGCGGTATTGAGCGCTCGCGCCCAATGGGCGGCCGAAACGCTAGTCTCGCCGAAGCGGCCTTTCGTTTGAGACTGTGATGAGCCCGAATGCCGCCGTCCGGATCTCCGAACGCGCGAGTCCGATGTCCCGCAGCTCGTCACCGTCGAGTTCCCGAAGCCGGGCAGCGCCGGCACGACGGCCCAGATGGCGCATGATCGCTTTCCAAGGTGCACGTAAGATCCCAGAGGATGACGCGGGGCTTTTCGAAACCTCGCGTCGGTTTGTTGTGATTGAGATGCTTCCCAACATTTGTCTTCTCCAATGCTTCTCCATGCCGACGCGATGGCGTTGGGCGGACTGTCGAGTTCTGGCGTGACGTATGGTTGAGAGGCCTTCGCCGTTTCTGGTACAATGCATTTGATGTGGGCAGAATGTTCCGATATAGGTGTCGGTGCAATCGAAACATTGAACTCGGAGCAATATATGTCGCGATCCGAATATCTGAGGCTTGCCGACACCGTTGCCGCCGAAATAGCCGGCGGCACATTTCGGCCCGGCGACCGCCTGCCTCCGCAGCGAGCGTTTGCCTACGAACGCAAGATTGCCGTGTCGACAGCGAGCCGCGTATACGCTGAACTCCTGCGCCGGGGCCTCGTCGTCGGTGAAGTCGGGAGGGGTACCTTCATCTCCGGCGAAGCGAGGCGAGGCGTTGCTGCCCCGGGTGAACCCCGTGGCATCCGCATCGATCTCGAATTCAACTATCCGATGCTTCCCGAACAGACTGGGCTTATAGCGAAATCCCTGGCAGGGCTGGAGCAAGCAGCCGCATTGGATGCAGCGTTGCGGCAGGCGACGAGCATTGGCACGCCATCGATCCGGAGTATCGCAGCCCTGCATCTCTCGAAGGGGACATGGGCCGCCGATGCCGACCAACTGGTTTTTACTGGCAACGGGCGGCAGAGCATCGGTGCCGCATTGGCTGCGGTCGTTCCGACTGGCGGTCGCTGCGGCGTGGAAGCTTTGACCTATCCGTTCATCAAGGGAATAGCCGCCCGGCTGGGGATCACGTTGGTGCCATTGGCGATGGACGGAGAAGGCGTGCGGCCGGACGCGGTGCAAAAGGCGCATCAGGAGGCTCATCTTTCCGCCATCTACGTTCAGCCCGCTGTCCAGAATCCGTTGGGTACGACAATGTCGCCCGCGCGCCGTGTCGATCTCGTGCGCGTCGTTGAAGAACTCGGTCTCCCTATAATCGAGGACAATGTCTACGCCTTCCTCGACGATGAGCCGCCCCTCGCTTCTATCGCTCCGGACACCTGTCTCGTCATTGATAGCCTGTCCAAGATGGTGGCGCCTGGACTGACTCTCGGCTTCATTGTACCGCCGCGCCATTTGCGGGAAAGTGTAATGGCCTCGGTGCGTTCGGGCGGTTGGACAGCATCCGGATTTGCCTTTGCTGCCGCCGAGCGGCTGATGGGCGACGGCACCGCCGCCGAGCTCGCAAGATTGAAACGTGTCGATGCACATGCGCGTCAGAAGCTGGCAAGAGAACGTCTCGCGGGATATGAGTTACAGTCTCATGCGGGATGCTATCATTTGTGGCTGACGCTCCCAGCGCACTGGCGATCTCAGAGCTTCGTCGCGGCTGCCGCCAGACGTGACGTCGCATTGACGCCTTCGACGACGTTCGCAGTCAACTCCGGCCACGCGCCAAACGCCGTCAGACTTGCGCTGGCGGCTCCAGCGATGGATCAGCTTGATGCCGGACTTGGCGTGCTGGCCTCTATGCTCGGTGTTGGGGAGGAAAATTTCGATTCAACTGAATGATGCTCCCGGTCTTCGCCCGGTGGATGAAGTAGGGGTGGCTCGCGCAGGGCGGGATCTTGAACTGCTCAATCGCTTTGCAGTCGCCGGCTTCGACGGCGGAGGCGAGTATGTCGCCAACGGCGGGACAATATGCTTCAACAGCGTGCTTGACGAAGGCGGCCCCGGGTTCGATCGTCTCCACCGTCTCGAGCGCGACAGCATCCAGATCGTCGGCCGTCAGAAGGACGTAGTATACGGATAGATGACGGCCGTCGTCCGCAAGCAGTCACTATGAACCCATCGTTCTCATAGCTTGGATCAGCGCGTGCTGGTCAATGCCAGAACCTCTTCGTATCGAGGATATCGTCGACCGCAGCCTGCGCTCTATCGATCAATGCAGCCTTGTCGGCGTGAGAGACGACCGAGTCCTTCGCGGGATGCTCGTCAAGGCCATGTTTGACCAACACATCCGGCCCCGTTGCAAGATCGTTTAATCCACCCAGGTTGTCCTGGAGCGCTTCCATTGCAACAAGTAACTTCTTATGTCGCCGCGAACCTCGCTTGTCATCGAAAAGCGAGACGAAGAATTCCGCAGCATACCTGAATTTCTTTGCATCCTTTCGCACTTCGTGGCGATGCTCGTCGTCCACCTTCGCCAGTGCCTGACCGTCTTTCTTCAACCGCTTGCGCTGCTTATCCAGCGCCCGCGCGGCGAAGTCCCGAGCGCTCGGACAACCACCCGACCCGGCTCCGTTGCCCGAAAGGTAGTCGCCACACTCCAGCCATTCCAGCAGGTCGAGCATCAAAGCTCGCGCCCTGGACGAGTTCAGTGCTTCGATGGCGTCCCGATAGACAGTGTCTCTGGCGGTCTTCAGCTTGGAAACCAGATCGGTGTCCGTCGCTTTCGTCAAAAGGACGTCGACGTTGCGGGCCTGGCCGAGCACCGCGGCGAGCCATCGAAGTTCTTCCTTCATCCTTTGAGGTCCATCGCCTGGGATCACCGACCTGAAAATTGAGATGGCCGATCGCAGCCGTCGTAGGGCAACCCGACACTGATGCAGCGCCTCCGGATTTCGCTTCTGTAAGAGCACGTCCTCGTTCAAGCGGAATTGCCGAACACAGGAAAGGGCAATGGCTTGGAATGCCGTGGCTGCGTTCAAGTCGTGGCCCAGATTAACGCGCTCGGCTTTGAAGACCGACTTCTGCGCCTCGATCAGCGAGAACCCTCGCTCGGCCTTGGAGCGGACACAGAACTTAAAGCCGGAGACACTGTCGATTTTCCTGGCAAAGACGAAAAGGTCGCTCGGGCTTCCATCCTTCAGCTCGACTTCTCCTTCGCGTATCGGGGAACGACGGTCCCCCGATATGGCTTCCCCCTGGTCGATGACAACTTCGATGCGCGAACCGTTCTCTTCGATGTCCCACTGCCGTCGTTCAGTTTCGATGTTGAAGACTGGCTCCAGCGCTAAGTCGCCCCCGAACTCGCCGAGGAGCGGACTTGTATGGTCGAGAACGGGCTCGTCTCCTCCAACGGGCGTCTCCCATTCTGAGCGCGCGAATAGCGATCTGCTCGGGCCGGTGGCTTTTACGGTCTGCGTGCGCGCCCCACCGACTGTGCGTATGCGAAGTGTGTAACCGTCCTGCCAGAGCTTGCGGTCGCGGGTGTCAAAATAAATCGATCGTTGGTGGAGAACCTTGCCGGGTTCGCCCAGAAGATCCGAACGAAGTACCCTGTCCAGGCTTTCGGGGGTAAGATCGATTTTGATTTCGGTTTCGGACGACAAGATGAACTCCTGTTGCTAGAAGAACGACGTCAACGCTGACCGGGCTGTCATAGTTCAGTGCTACAGCGATTTGATGAAGGATAGGAAAAAATCGAGGACGGCCGTGCTCGCGAGCGACGACCGATCATCATCGATGAATACCGCGGCGCGCGACATTCAACAGGCGGGCGCGATCTGCTACCGGCGCGACGGCAACGGAGAACTTGTCGTCCTCCTGATCGGAAGCCGAAGGACCGGCCGGTGGGGAGTTCCGAAGGGCCACTTCGATCCTGGCGAATCCAGCTCCGCCGCCGCCCGACGGGAGGCGTTCGAAGAGGCAGGAGTGATTGGAACGGTAGACACCGATGTCTTCGGTTCTTTCAGCTACCAGAAGGATAGCTCGACGCATCGCTACCATGTCACCGTCCATCTGCTTCGCGTTTACGAGATCGCGACTGAGTTTCCGGAGAAGACGATCCGGAAGCAGAAGTGGTTTCCCTTGAAAGTGGCCATCCGGGACGCCGCACAGCCCGGCCTACGAGTCCTGCTTTCCCAACTTGAGGCCGCGCCCCTTTGAGGTTTGGCATATCCAAAACACTGGCCAGAGCCCTCAGGGAACAGAGGAAGGTCGTCAAGCTTGTAGAAGCTGCGCTAAGACCGCCTCGTCGCACCCGATCTCGCAAGAACAGCAGGTCAGACGCTTTTAAAGGGCAGCTTCAACCGGCCGCGGAACAGTCCGCGCCGTTCTATAGGCTCAAACACCTGTTCCGGACCTTCGGGGTCAAGAATTTCGTTGTCGGCCAGCCATTTGGCTAGGTCGGCTAAATCTGGCGTCTCATAGGGAACCAAGGTTCGGCGAGCGAAAAAAACCGCCTCAGAGCCCTTCTGTTGGCGCAGTGCCTCTACAGCGCCGATGTGCGAACCTTTTCGCTCAGTGGCTTCGAGAACCTCTTCTACACGGACACCCAGGTGTTCGGCGAGCAGGTCGTTTCTGAGGTCTCGGAGCTTCATTCTCAATGCCTCCGAGGCGCGCGCTTCAAAGGCTACATCGCATTCGTTGTCGAAACGCATGGAGCGATTGTTGAAGTTCGATGAGCCGACCCGCATCAGTTCGTCATCGACGATCATCAGCTTGGAGTGGACGTAGATCGGTCCGCCTTTTGCCGTCACCGGGTGATACATCCGGAAGCGATCGTACCGGTCGTGTCGCCGCATGGACTCCCTGAGGCGCGCACGAGCGGTGTCCATCGCGATCGCTCCAAGCCAGTTGTCGGACTTGACCGGATTGACGATCACGAATTCAGGACCATCCGGTTCGGCGAGCCGCTTCGCGATAGCCTGCGCCACGGCGCGGGAGGCGAAGTACTGGCTCTCTGCGTAGACGATCTTCTTCGCTGACATGATCATGTCGACATAGAGGCGCTCAATCTCGGTAACTCCCTCGCGATCACCGAGGGCAGGGCTGGTTCGCGAGATCGCGAGATCGACTTTGCCTAATGCGATCGCTCCGTCGACACGCGGAAACTCCGTATGCGTCTGGGCGGATTCGAGTTTCTCGCCGCCCGCAAGGTGCCATCGTTCCCGGCACAGATCGCCGAGCGCACGCGCCGCCGGGCCGATGCAATAGCTCGAGGCGTCATGCCACGGACCGTATGGGGTGCCGTCGGGACGCTTGCGTTTCGGGTCGTCGTCGAGGTGGCCGCGCGTGTCCCAACGATCTGTCGTCACGTCGATCCCGCCGCAGAACGCGAGGCTGTCGTCGATGACGAGTATTTTCTGGTGGTGGGAGCTACCGACCGGATGTTTTCCGTCGAGTTTTGCGGCGATTTGGCGGTTCCATTTCCATCGGAGCAGATACGGAACATTCGCGACCTTCGCCCAGCTCGCGAGAAACCCCGGGTTCCACAGGAGCAGCCGGATTTCGAGGTCGGGATTGCGTTTGGCGAGCCACAGGAGGAAATCGCCCACTTCCCTTGGTCCGTCGTCTTGGACGTCCGGATGCCCCAGCGTGACTCGTGCATTGAAATCCCAGCCGACGAGAAATATCGAGCGCTTGGCTGCCTTCATCGCCGACCGCGCGGCGGCGAAGTAAATGTCCGCGTCGATCAGGATCGCAAACTCGTCGGCACGCTCCACCCGCCAACAATTATCCAGCGGTTTCAAAAGCGGCTTTGACGTCATTCATTCCTCCTGGCATCGTCAACCTGTACATCAGGCTTTCGCTCCGGGCTACTCTGGGATGGGGCCAATTCGCGGATCGCGGACGCTCCCACCGGGTTCATATTCACTGTTCCTGCGCGAATGAACGGATGCTGGTGAAGCGATGCTCTCCAGTCAAGCTCATCTCCGAAGGGGGGGCGGGTTATCGACTTCGATGCCAGTAATTTCTGATATTAAGCAGGGGTCTACTCAAACTTGAAGGCTTCATCCGTTTTCGAGAGGCGAGCCCTGCGTCCCGCGGGCAAATCCGGCTACAGAAATTTCGCGTATCGGCGTCGCGACCTTCGGGCTTCTCGTTTTGCAGGGTGCCTTCAACCGCCGCGGGCTCGGATAAATTCCTCAGGGGACCCGCGCGCAGATCTTCCAGGTCGTTACGCTGCTGCCTCTACTAAAGCGTGTCGCACGTAACCAGATTGGCGGTGAGCGAGCGAGATGCTTCCGGCTCTTGCGTCGGCGATAAACGTTGCAGGGAAAGAAAACGATCGTTCATTCGAAAGCCAAATGAAAGATAGAGCTCCGTACTGTCACGAAAAGCAAATTGGCGATCGTATAGCTGCCAGCCGCCGCCGTGGAACATCTGCGCAAGCCGACCGTTGCTCCATTCAGTCTGAAAGGTTGCCTGATGCCAAATGAACAAGCCGACCATGGTGAAGAGCTTCGCGACATTGTCGATCAAAAGCTGATCGCGCTCATCGGGGAAATGGAAGATGCTGATTGGAGCGTCGAAGAAGTCGCTTTGGCGATCAACGATGTCCTTAAGGACAGGTGGCTCGATCAGATCTTGGCGCTTAAAAGCGCACGCGATGCGCTCCCGAAAGGCTTCGTGTCGGACGGCAACGAAGGCTAGCTGGCCGTTGCCGCTGCCGTGAAAAGGAAACGCTCTATGGCTGTTACATTCCAGGTCTGCCCTCAGGTGCTGGTCTCCGACTGGAATGGCATGAGCGAGTTGGGCGCCCGCCCCACGTACGAGGTAAAGGCTTCGGAAACGTCCTTCTAGGAGCGGTTCTTGAGACCCAGCTCGGGGGGCGGATCAGTCGAGAGTGGCGGGATGACGGCTTGTGGCTTTCGGTCGAGCTCCCGTCGCTGGACCGGGTAGGAGGTAACCTTAGATCTCGACCGTGAACGAGCGCCCGTGTGCCGTATGGTTTAATACTGCTGCGTGTCATCAACCCGAGACTCAGATCAAACATTTGACGACGTTGATGAAAGTTGCTGCATGATGGCCAGACATGTATCGGAAGAGCAAACGCCCCTTGGGATGTCGGTTGAGATCGAGCCGATGGAGGCTAAGTCTGCCGATACTCTGCCGGCTGGCGAGGGCTGGCAATACGAGCCCAAGTGGGACGGTTTCCGGTGTATCGTTTTTAAGAATGGCGGCAACGTTGATCTTCGAGCGAAGTCCGGCAAGCCGCTGGGTCGCTATTTCCCGGAAGTAGTCGACTTTATCGCCGCACTTCCGGTCGCCCGCTTTGTCGTCGACGGCGAATTGGTCGTGGAAATCGAGGGGACGCTGTCGTTCGACGCGCTGCAGGCGCGACTTCATCCAGCTGAAAGCAGGGTTCGAAAGCTGTCAGGCGAAACTCCGGCGCGGCTTGTGGCATTCGATATGCTCATGGATACAGATGGCGTGCCGATCCTCGATCAGCCTCTGGCCGATCGCCGGGCTCGGCTGGAAGACTTCGCCAAAATTATTGATGCTGATCTCCGTCAGCTGGTGGTGTCCCCATTTACGCGTGACCATCAGAAGGCTGAAGCATGGCTGTCAGGTTCCGGCAACGACACCGATGGCGTTGTCTGCAAACGGCTGGATCAACCGTACCGTCCTGGCGAACGGGTGATGACGAAGGTCAAGCGACTGCGGACGGCCGACTGCGTCGTGGGCGGTTTTCGCTACGGGAGCGATAGCGAGCTGGTGGGATCGCTTCTTCTTGGGCTTTACAACGATAAGGGCAAGCTTGACCATGTGGGTTATACATCGGCCATTCCCGTGTCGGAGAAGCCGGACCTGACCAAAAGACTGGAGGCTTTGCGCGGGGAGCCCGGATTTACAGGCAAGGCACCCGGTGGACCAAGTCGATGGAGCAACGAGCGTTCTTCCGACTGGCAGCCGCTGAGACCCGAGCTTGTCGTCGAGGTACGATTTGACCATGTGACCGGACAGCGTTTCCGGCATGGAACTAAATTTTTGCGTTGGCGGCCGGACAAAAGGCCGACCCAGTGTGACTTCCGACAGATTGACCACTGAGCGAGGCGCCCGTCAGCGAGCGTGTTCTCGGCTCCAATGCATTTGTTGAAGCGCGGCAGGACGAAAATTAGAACCCTGTTGAGAGAGCTGCTGCACGAATCCAAGAGCGGACGGTGTTCGCCCAACATTGAACGGATCCATGGGCCGGTTGGTCGCCTTCTACGCAACGATGGCGATCCCGGTGTCAGGCTAAGACACACGTCCCGTATGCGTCAATAGCTCTCGGGCGTCAGGCTGATGAAATCCCAGAAGTTGTCACGGGCCGTCTGTGCTTGCACCTGGAATGCACTCTATGGTAGTGTCGCCAACTCTAACGCCCGCATCGAGGAAAACGTCGGCGGTAGCCGAGTGGTGCAGGCCTTTGAGGAATTCGCCCATCCTCATCCTAGCGATGCGACCTCGGTGCTCGGGACGCAAACCGAACGGGCGATTCAGCAGTCGCTCGCCGAGCTTTGCAAGGACCGTAGGACGCGTTGGCGATGGTGAGAAGCCGGTGGGCGATGACGAGAGTCGCCGATCGCATCCTCACCATCGACGACGGCTGCTTAGTCGAAAGCTAGGAGCGCCGCCAGCGCTTGCGTGTCGCCCGTCTCAATACAGCACTCCACAATCCCAACGCGAAATGCTCAGCCTGGGGTCGGGTTGCCTACCTGCTCCGAGAGGGCGAGAAGATCGCTGGGTGCCATCCACTACAAAGTTTCGGCAGGAGTTTGAGCGCGCTCGGTGTGCTGCCCGCAATTCACGTCACCCGATTCGACCCGCACGAACGCCAGAAATAGGAGTATTATCCTAAAATCCATCGA
Source organism: Rhizobium sp. Root1203 (assembly GCF_001424945.1). GTDB lineage: Bacteria > Pseudomonadota > Alphaproteobacteria > Rhizobiales > Rhizobiaceae > Rhizobium. The sequence continues at coordinate 57,282 of NZ_LMCW01000020.1, read as the reverse complement.
TTTCGAAGTTTCGGAAACTCTTATTGCCACTTTTCGGAAAGTGAACCCCGGTTTTGGAAAATCAAGGTGTCCTCTACAACAGGCATCGTGGCCTTGACGTCTCCAAATCTTTGAGAAATGCTAGGATGTCAGACCAATTTAAAGGTCCGGCTGCCTAGAAGAATTTGGGGAACCATGAAGGCACCAGTCAGCGACAAGCCGGTCATTCGGCCGCTTCCGGCAATGGACCGGGCACGTCAGGTTACGGACGCGCTTGCCGATTACGTCGAGCGTGCTCGGCTGAAAGCCGGCGACCGCCTGCCGGCCGAACGGGAGCTGATGGCTGCCCTGGTTGTCGGGCGCTCCACGATCCGCGAGGCGATCCGGCATTTCCAGGCGTTGGGCGTTACCGAGACGCGCAAAGGCAGCGGGACCTATCTTCTCAAGCCTGTTTCCAAGGCAACGATCCATATGCCCCTGTCGCTCGACACCGCGCATCTGCGAGATGCCTTGCTTCAGACGCTGGAGGTTCGCCGTGGCATCGAATGCGAGGCCTGCATGGTTGCGGCATCGAAGAGAACGGAAGAGGACCTGGTTCTCATTGAGCAAAACCTGAACGAGATGGAGCGCGTCCATATCGAGAAGGGGACGTCGGGACCGGAGGATCTTGCCTTCCACCTCGCCATCTATGACGCGACGCACAATCCGCTCTTCCGCCAACTTCTCGAGCAAATGCGCGAGACGTTCTGGCAATTCTGGGAACACCCGTTCGAGCGACAGGATTTCGCCCGGCGCTCCTTTCCGTTCCACCGAACCCTCTTCGACGCGATCGCTGCCCGGAATCCGGAGGCCGCGCGGGAAGAGACACTGAAAATCCTCGCAGTCGTCGAGGAAGACATCAAGGAAATGTCCACATGAGCAACGGTGCAGACCCGTTCGAACTTGCCTCCCTTATTACAGCCCATGACGAAGGACACTTCGCCGAAGCCGTCGTGCCGCCGATTTTCCAGACCTCGCTTTTCACGTTCTCCGATTACGACGACATGATCGCCTCCTATCGCGGCGAGAAGGTCCGGCCAATCTACACGCGTGGTCTCAACCCGACCGTGCGGATGTTCGAGGAAATGCTGGCGAAGCTCGAAGGTGCCGAAGATGCGCTTGGTTTTGCAAGCGGAATGGCAGCAATTTCCTCGACGGTTTTGAGCTTCGTCGAACCAGGCGATCGCATCGTGGCGGTCAAGCACGTCTACCCGGACGCCTTCCGCCTGTTCGGCACGATCCTGAAGCGGATGAAGGTGGAAGTCACCTACGTCGATGGCCGTGACGAAGAGGCTGTTGCCAAGGCGCTGCCGGGTGCGAAGGTCTTCTACATGGAAAGCCCGACGAGCTGGGTGATGGAAGCACATGATGTCGGCGCGCTGGCAGCACTTGCCAAGCAGCACGGCGTCGTCAGCATGATCGACAACAGCTGGGCAAGTCCGTTCTTCCAGCGGCCGCTGACATTGGGTGTTGACCTCGTCATCCACTCGGCGTCCAAGTATCTGGGCGGCCACAGCGATGTCGTTGCGGGCGTCGTCGCCGGTTCCAAGGAGACGATCGCGCGCATCAAGGCCGAGGCCTATCCCTATCTCGGCGGCAAGCTTTCGCCGTTCGACGCGTGGCTCCTGATTCGCGGCATGCGCACCCTGCCGATCCGCATGAAGGCGCACGAGACGGCGGCACTCACGATTGCCAGGCGCCTGCAGGAGCTGGACGTCGTGGAAACCGTCTGTCACCCCGGCCTTGCTAACCGGCTGCCCGCCGGCCTCAACGGCACGTCCGGTCTGTTCTCGTTCATATTCCGCGAGGGCGTCGACATTCGCGCCTTCGCCGATCACCTCAAGCTCTTCAAACTGGGTGTGAGCTGGGGTGGGCATGAAAGCCTGATCGTACCAGGCGAGGTCGTGCTTCAACAAAAGGCACAACCGAATTCCGCGCATACCTTCGGAATCCATGCGCGGTCAGTACGCCTCCATGTCGGTCTCGAAGGGACCGAGGCGCTGTGGAGGGATATCGAAGAGGCGCTTGCCGTCGCTTCGTGACGTTTAAAACCTGAAGAAAAACCTGAAAGGGGGAAATGACCATGAAAAGACTGATAACCGCAACCCTGCTTGCCACGATGATGGCCGGAACGGCACTCGCCGATACCACGCTGAAACTCGTCGAGGTCATCACCAGTCCCGAGCGTACCGAGACGCTGAAGTCGATCGTCGGCAAGTTCGAGGCTGCAAATCCCGGCACCAAGGTCGACATCATCTCGCTTCCCTGGAACGAAGCGTTCCAGAAGTTTGCGACAATGGTGTCGGCCGGCGATACGCCTGACGTCATGGAAATGCCGGACACCTGGCTTTCGCTCTATGCCAACAACGGCATGCTCGAGAGCCTCGAGCCTTACCTTGCGAAGTGGGAATATACCAAGGGTCTGACGCCACGCGCGCTGGAGCTCGGCCGCGACGTCAAGAACACCGCCTACATGCTGCCCTACGGCTTTTATCTGCGCGCACTGTTCTACAACAAGAACCTCTTCAAGGAAGCAGGCGTCTCTGCGCCGCCGAAGACGATGGACGAGTTTGTCGCTGCCTCCGAGAAGGTCTCCAAGCTTCCGGGCAAATCGGGTTACTGCCTGCGCGGCGGACCGGGCGGCCTGAACGGATGGGTGATGTTCGGCGCGACCATGGCCGGCTCCAACAAGTTCTTCAATGACGACGGCACCTCCACCATGAACAGCGAAGGCTGGGCAAAGGGTCTGGAATGGGTCGTCGATCTCTACAAGAAGGGACTGGCACCGAAGGACAGCGTCAACTGGGGCTTCAACGAGACCGTTGCGGGCTTCTACTCTGGCACTTGCGCGATGCTTGACCAGGATCCGGATGCCTTGATCGCGGTTGCCCAGCGCATGAAGCCGGAGGACTTCGGCGTCACCAAGATGCCGGTTGGCCCGAGCGGCAAGGGCTTCACGACGATTGGTTTTGCCGGCTGGTCGATGTTCACTACCAGCCAGAACAAGGACCTGTCCTGGAAGCTGATCGAGACGCTTGAATCGCCGGAAGGCAATATCGAGTGGAACAAGCGCACCGGCGCTCTTCCGGTGCACACCTCGGCAGCAACCGATCCCTTCTACGCGAGCGATCAGTTCAAGGGTTGGTTCGATGAACTGGCCGATCCGAACATCGTTCCGACTGTGATGCCGACCTACCTCGAGGAATTCGCCTTCTTCAAGGATTCGCTGGCGATCAAGACGACGCAGCAGGCGCTCCTCGGCGACATCACGCCGAAAGAACTGGCCGACCAGTGGGCGGACTATCTGACCAAGGCTCAGCAGAAGCACCTCGCCAAGAAGTAAGCAGCGATCTCGCGGCGGCGGAGCGATCCGCCGCCTGCATTCTCCTTCATGCCGGCAGTGCGCCGCCGCCCTGCAAAACCGGAATTTTGACCGATGACTATGACCGCCGATACGCTCGACAGCCGCCGTGACCGAAGGTCCTGGCTGAAGCGCGTCGCCGACGCTTCGGAACCTTATCTCTACAGCGCACCATCGTTGATCCTCATCATTGCGGTGATGCTCGTACCGCTGGCGATCGGCGTGTCCTATGCGTTCCGCGATATCCAGTTGCTCAATCCGTTTTCGGGTGGTTTCATCGGGCTCGAGCATTTTCGCGCGCTGTCCCAGGATGCGGCCTTTTACGGCGCATTGAGGAACACGCTCTGGTGGACCGGGGCATCCGTCGTCCTGCAGTTCGTATTTGGTCTGATCCTGGCACTCCTGCTCGACAAACCGTTCTGGGGCAGGGGCGTTGTGCAGGCGCTGGTGTTCCTGCCATGGGCGGTGCCCTCCTTTCTGGCCGGCCTCAACTGGGCGTGGCTCTTCAATCCCGTGATCGGGCCGATCCCGCATTGGCTCTATGCACTTGGCCTCATCAACGAGCCCGCCAACATCCTGTCGGATCCGTACTATGCAATGTGGGGCCCGATCATTGCCAACGTATGGTGGGGCATTCCGTTCTTTGCCATAACGCTTCTCGCTGCACTGCAGGCGATCCCCCGTGACCTCTACGAAGCGGCGTCGATCGACGGTGCTACGTGGTTCCAGCGTTTCCGGTCGATTACGCTTCCCTTCCTCGCACCGACGATCGCCATCACAGTCCTCCTGCGTACCGTGTGGGTTTCCAACTTTGCAGACCTCATCGTCGTCATGACTGGGGGAGGACCCGCTGATCGTACCCAGATCGTCGCCAGCTATATCTTCACTCAGGCATTCAAGCGGCTCGACTTCGGTTACGCCTCTGCGATAGCGCTGGTGCTGCTCGCCCTGCTGCTAGTCTACTCGATGCTGATCATCCTGCTGCGGCAGACATTGCTGAACAAGGATTGAGGCCATGAGACGATCCATCCTTCCGACCATCGCGCACCGTCTGGCGATCCTCTGCTACATAGCCTTTGCGCTGTTTCCGCTTTTCTGGCTGTTGAAGGTTTCGGTGACGCCGAACGACCTTCTCTATTCCGAAGGCGTTCGCATGTGGCCGTCGCGGACGACCTGGGAACACTACACCTTCGTCATCCAGCACAGTGCCTTTCCGACGTTCTTCAAGAACAGCCTGATCGTATCGGGATCGACGGCCATCGTGGTCACGATCTGCGCCTCGCTGTCCGGTTACGCGTTGTCACGCTTCAATTTCCGGGCGAAATACTGGATCGTGGCGCTGATGCTTCTGACCCAGATGTTTCCGTTGGTGATGCTCGTCGCGCCGATCTTCAAGATCCTCTCGCCGTTGCATCTCACCAACAGCCTGACTGGCCTCGTCGTCGTCTACACAGCCTTCAACGTGCCCTTTGCGACCTTCCTGATGCAGTCGTTCTTCGACGGTATTCCGAAGGATCTCGAAGAGGCGGCGATGATCGACGGGGCGACGCAGTTCACGGCGTTCCGGCAGATCATCCTGCCGCTGACGCTGCCCGGCATTGCGGCAACGCTCGGCTTCGTCTTCACGGCCGCGTGGAGCGAGTTGCTTTTCGCGCTGATGCTGATCAACGGCAACGATGCTGCGACCTTCCCGGTCGGGCTTCTCACCTTCGTATCCAAATTCTCGGTGGATTTCGGGCAGATGATGGCCGCGGGCGTTCTCGCGCTCATTCCGGCCGGTCTCTTCTTCCTGCTCATCCAGCGTTATCTCGTCCAGGGCCTGACGGCCGGCGCGGTCAAGGGTTAATCACATGGCATCGATCGATATCCAGAACGTCAAAAAGGCCTACGGTCACGTGCAGGTACTGCATGACGTCGACCTGCGCATCAAGGACGGCGAATTTGTGGTTCTCGTCGGCCCTTCGGGCTGCGGCAAGTCCACGTTGCTGCGCATGATCGCAGGCCTGGAGGACGTGACCGGCGGCGAGATCCGCATTGCCGGAAACCGCGTCAACGAGTTGCATCCGAAGGATCGCGATATAGCCATGGTGTTCCAGTCCTATGCGCTCTACCCGCATATGAACGTCGCCGGCAACATGAGCTACAGCCTGAAACTCAGGAAAACGGCGAAGGAAAAGATCGCAAGTGCGGTCGGCGCCGCTGCCTCCAAGCTCGGTCTAGACCCTTTGCTCGAACGCCGGCCGAAGGCCCTTTCGGGCGGACAGCGCCAGCGCGTGGCGATGGGCCGCGCCATCGTTCGGCAGCCGAAAGCTTTCCTCTTCGACGAGCCGCTGTCGAACCTCGACGCGCGCCTGCGCGAGCAGATGCGAGCCGAGATCAAGAAATTGCATGCCGAACTCAAGGCGACCTCGGTCTACGTCACGCACGACCAGATCGAAGCGATGACGTTGGCCGACAGGATCGTTGCGATGCATGGCGGTGTCGTCCAGCAGGTCGGAAGCCCACTTGAGCTTTACGATCGCCCCGCCAATCTCTTCGTTGCAGGTTTTATCGGCTCGCCGGGCATGAACTTTCTCGAGGCCACTTACGACAGAGGCAGTGCGCGCCTCAAGGACGGGACAATCATCGCTCTTCCTCAGCCCTTTGCCCTCTCCGACGGTGACCAGGTCACGATCGGGATCAGACCGGAACATGTCATCATGACATCCGACGGTAGTGGCATGACTGCCGCTGTCGAACTGATCGAGCCAACGGGCTTCGGCATTATCCTGCACTTGTCGCTCCACGGCCTGCCGTTCAAGATTTTCACGCAGAACCGCGATGCCCTGGCTGCCGGACCGCAGGTCAATGTCGCCTTTCCGGCCCAGCATCTGCATGTCTTCGACGGGAAGGGGAACCGGGCCAGCTGATTTCGATTTCGCGGTGACGGAGCGAGTGAAACCGTCAGTCGGTTCGCCGGACTGGCGGGTTCAACGTCGACCGCTATTGGCGCCCCATCTTGGACAATGCGACCCGCAAGGGCTCATCTGACACGTGAATCAGCCCGGCGTAGGGATGAGCCATGTCGTTGACGATGAAAATCGCCCCCCCGACCGATACCGCGCAGACGAGGATGATCGAGATGACGGTCGGATTGTGGGGCGACAGCAGCCCGAAGGTCAGGAAGATCACAGTCAGCCAGAAGGTCAGGACGACAAGGAAGGCGGTGGGCAGGCCTTCACTGCTGCTTTCGAGCACCAGCCAATGACCCTCGGCAATCGCGCTGCTCACTTCCAGTGCCCGGGTCTTCAGGAGCCTGTGAACTTCGTCCTGCGGGACCATTGCCCGCAGCAGCTTCTGGACAGGTTCTACGCCCAGCTCATCTTGCAGCGCGCCTTTCGGGCTCTCTCCAATGTCGCCGCCCCACGCTGTGCCGTTAATCCGCGTCTTGACGAGTGAGGCAAGTTGTTCGCGCGCTTCGCCCATTTCCGGGCCGTACTGCGCCAGGACCCGATCAAGGAGGACGAGGCGTGCGGCTGATGTCTTGAGTTCCGTTTCGGCGTCGTCGAATGTCGTCTTGGCGGACGCAACCAGAAACCCGATCGCAAGCGCCGACAGCGTACCCACGACCGCCGTCGCCAGCTTGATCGCGTCCTTCGATTCCGTCGAAAGATGATGATGCGGTAAACGCTTGCTGATCCATGCACCAAGCATGGTGGCTGCGGATAGAAGCAGCGCGATAATGCATCCGGTTACCAACGCCGTCATCTGACACCCCCGCACGGAGATATGCATCGGCGGCTGCGACGGCGGCATGCGTCTAAACGTACCATGCGGGCCCAATCCTCAGGTTTCGAAAATGAGCAGGAAATATGCGACGAACAGGACAAGATGCACTGCACCTTGCATGAGGTGCGTGCGACCGCTGGCAAAGGTGATGACACTGAGGGCAAGCGTCAATATCAGCATGACAGGATTGCTGTGATCCAATCCCAGCACGATCGGATTGCCGCTGATATGGCTGATCATCAGCATTGCCGGAACGGTCAATCCGATGGTCGAGAGAACGGAGCCCAGGAAGATGTTGACCGAGCGCTGCAGGTGGTTTGCCACCGAAGCGCGTACTGCGCTGATGGCTTCGGGCGTCGCAACGAGCACCGCCATGACGACACCGCCGAGCGCTACGGGCGCGTGCAGCGTTTCGATGAAATAGTCGATCGGCGGTGCCAGCTGCTCGACAAGGAAGACGACCAGCGCCATGTAGGCGACAAGCAGCACGACGGGGAGCCACAAGGGTCCTTCATGCATCGCGGCATGTGCCAGAGGTGGGCCTTCCTCGCCATCGTCAATGAAGAAGCCACGATGACGGCCGGTCTGCAAGGCGAGGAACACGCTGTAGAGCCCGACGGAGATAAACGCCAGGACCGTCTGCTGGATCGTGGAATAGCCGGGCCCAGTGGTTCCGTGGGTAAAATTCGGCATGATCATGCTGAGGACAGCCAAAGGCACGATGACCCCGAGATAAGCGTTGGCGCCCTGCAGGTTGTGTCGCTGCTCTTGCCGTTTCCAGGCGCCTACCAGGAGCGAGAGGCCGACCATTCCGTTCAGAATGATCATGACCACGGCAAACAGCGTGTCGCGAACAAGCGTGGGATTGTTTTCGCCATGCGACATGACGGCGGAAATGGCCATGACCTCGATGGAAGTAATCGCCAGGGTCAGGATAAGAGTCCCGTACGGTTCGCCCAGCCGCACCGCAAGGTGGTCGGCGTGGCGAACCACCGATAGTGCCGAACCGAGGACAACAGAGAAAAGCACCAGGAAGATTGCCGTCAGCCAGAAGGGGTTCTCGAGCAGCCTGAAAATGTCCTCGTTGTAGCCGAGGAACACGATGCTCGTGAGCAAGCTGACGGCAAGAAACCATTCGCGACGCGCCAATCCCGCAGCGCCTGTGTTTCGTGACATACCTTCCCCCGCAGTCACCTTGCCGCCCTTTCGCAGTCTCTTGGCGGATAGGACCGCCAAAGGAGGCCCGGCCACCCTTCAGGTTGCCGTGTCGCGTGCTACGAAAGCACGTCACGCGCCTCCACTCAACTCCCTGTCACCGGGGGTTGTAGATACACCTGAGCCGTCGTTCAGGCTACGGGAAATATCTGTGGTTCACCTACTTACTTTGAGCCGTCGAGGTGGCACGAGACAGACCATCCTGTCCCGCGCCGCAACGCGTTCAAACGAGTTTTCCGCACGCCTCGCGGATGCGACGGAGTGCCTCCACGAGATCGGTCTCGGCGCAGGCATAGGAAATCCGGAAAAACGGTGATAGCCCGAACGCCGAGCCCGGCACGACGGCGACGTGCGCCTCGTCCAGGAGGTAGGCACAGAAATCGCTGTCGGTCTCAATCTTGCGTCCGTCCGGTGTCAAGCGACCGAGAACGCCGCCGCATCCCGAAAACGTGTAGAAGGCGCCCTCGGGAACGCGGCAGTCAAGACCGTCGATGGCGTTCAGCCCGGAGACGACAAGATCGCGCCGGCGCCGGAAGCTCTCCGTTCGGACGGCAAGGAAATCCTGGGGGCCATTGAGGGCAGCTTCAGCCGCAGCCTGGCTGATCGAGGAGGGGCAGGACGTGGATTGGCTCTGTACGACCGCCATCGCCTTGATGAGCGCCTTCGGACCGCCGGCATAGCCAATGCGCCAACCCGTCATGGCATAAGCCTTCGAGACACCGTTGACGGTGAGTGTCCGCTCGCCAAGCCTTGGCTCGAGTTGCACCGGGGTCACGAACCGGAAGCCGTCATAGACAATGTGTTCGTACATGTCGTCGACCATCAGCCACACATGCGGGTGTCTGAGCAGTACGTCGAGGATCGGCCTGTAGTTGTCGGCGTTGTATGCTGCCCCGGACGGATTGGACGGCGAATTCAGCATCAGCCAACGCGTCCTCGGCGTGATTGCCGCCTCAAGCTGTTCTGCCTGCAGGCGAAACCCGTTGGCGGCGTCGCAGGCAACCAGCACGGGCTTTCCACCACAGATCGCGACGATGTCGGAATAGGAGGTCCAGTAAGGTGTCGGGATGATTACCTCGTCATCCCGGTCGACTGTTGCCATCATGGCGTTGAAGAGAATCTGCTTGGCGCCGGTGGCGACCGTGATCTCGTCAATGTCGTAGGAAAGCTGGTTCTCCCGGGCAAACTTGGCGCGGATCGCCTCTTTCAGCGCCGGCGTTCCGTCCAGCGCGGTGTACCTCGTATCACCACGTTGCATTGCTCCCCAGGCGGCCTGCTTGACATGGTCGGGCGTTTCGAAATCAGGCTCGCCGGCGCCCAGAACGATGACAGGCTTGCCATCGCGCTTCATGGCCGCAGCGCGCGCGCCGATCTGGAGGATTTCAGAGACCCCGATCGTGGATATCCTGGAGGCGGGCCTGAAGCCCGCCTCGTCGACCCGTGTGTTGATGGTCATGGTCGATCCTATTCGATCTCGAAGGACACGCCCTGCGCAAGCGGCAGCGCCCTGGAATAGTTGATGGTGTTGGTAGAGCGGCGCATATAGCCTTTCCAGGCATCAGAGCCGGATTCGCGGCCGCCGCCGGTTTCCTTTTCACCGCCAAAGGCGCCGCCGATTTCGGCGCCAGAGGTGCCGATATTCACATTGGCAATACCGCAATCGGAGCCGTCAGCAGCGAGAAAGCGCTCGGCTTCGCGCAGATCGAGCGTGAAGATCGACGAGGAAAGGCCCGCACCGACGGCGTTGTGATCGCTCAAGACCTGATCGAAATCGCTGTATTTCATGACATACAGGATCGGCGCGAAGGTCTCGTCGAACACGGGACCTACCTGTGCCGGCATCTCAACCAGGGCAGGCTTGGCATAGTACGCGTTGCCATGGGCAACATCGATGCGCTCGCCGCCAACGACCGCACCGCCATGGAGGCGAGCCTCGCCGAGTGCCTTCTGCATGGCGTCGAATGCGAGCTTGTCGATCAGCGGACCAACTAGAGCGGTGCTTTCGAGCGGATTGCCGACCGACACATTAGCGTAGGCCTTTTTCAGACGCGGTACGAGTTGGTCGTAGATGCTCTCGTGCACGAAGAGGCGACGAAGGGTCGTGCAGCGCTGGCCGGCGGTTCCCATGGCGCCGAAGGCGATGGCACGCAGTGCCATGTCGAGATCGGCAGAAGGGCAGACGATGCCGGCATTGTTGCCGCCGAGTTCCAGAATGGCGCGGGCAAACCGGCTGGCAAGGCGAGGTCCGACGTCCCTGCCCATGCGTGTGGACCCGGTGGCGGAGACGACGGGAACCTTCGCGTGATCGACAATCGCCTCGCCGACAGCGCGATCGCCGATCAGCACCTGGCTGATGCCTTCTGGCGCGTCACCGAAGCGCGCGATCGCGCGATCGAGAATGGCCTGGCAGGCCAGCGCGGTCAGCGGCGTCTTCTCGGACGGCTTCCATACGACGGCATTGCCGCAGACAAGCGCAAGCGCCGCATTCCACGCCCAGACGGCGACAGGGAAGTTGAAGGCGGAGATGATGCCGACGACGCCGAGAGGATGCCAGGTTTCCATCATCCGGTGCCCGGGGCGCTCGGTTGCGATGGTCAAGCCGTAGAGCTGGCGCGAGAGGCCAACGGCAAAGTCGCAGATGTCGATCATTTCCTGGACTTCGCCAAGACCTTCGGACGGGATTTTCCCGGCTTCGATCGATACGAGGCGACCAAGTTCCGCCTTGAAGGCGCGCAATTCCTCACCCAGCAGGCGCACGAGTTCGCCGCGCTTGGGCGCAGGCACAAGACGCCAACTCTGGAAGGCACGATCTGCCAGCTCGATCTTAGCGACGGCCGCTTGCTGATTATCGCTCGCCAGGCTGGCAAGCTGTTCGCCGGTCACCGGGCTATAGGACGCCATGTCGCCACCGGTATAGAGTTTTCTGTCGACGCCCATTTTTTCGAGGAGCGCTGCAGCTTCCTGCACAACGTTGATCGTTCTTGTCGCTATGGTCATGTCACGACCCTTTTCCTGTTCTGTTGAAACTTCAGCCAACCACCACGCCTGCACTGGAACACCGGCACTTCCGGCTATTCAGCCGCCTGTGCTCGCATGAGCTGGCTGCGGCAATCGGCAATCGATGCGGCTTCGATACCCGCGTAATGATCGAATTCGTTGAGAACGGGCGCGCCGAGGTCACGCTCGAAGCGCTGCTGGTTCGGACTTGCGGTGAACTCCTGTGCTGCCTCGCCGCCCAGATTGGACTGGAAGATACCGGCCGCGCTGACGGGCAGGAAATCCTCGTAGATGATGGGATCGAAGCGGACGAAGCCATTCTCGACCATACGGTCGATGCTGCCGCGCTCCGGCATTACCGCATTCAGGCCCTTCTCCGTCAGGCAATAGCGGAAATAGCCGAGGCCCTCGTTGCGAATGCCAGCCCAGCTGTCCGGAAACGGCGCAAAGGCATCGGTGAGCGCCTTATTGTATTCGCCTGCGTTGGATCCATCGGGGGCAGGGCGGACGTGGCTGCGCGAGTCCGAAAGCAGCGCGTCGTAGAGCGCCCGTCCCTTCGGCGTCAGGGCGATGCCACGGCTTTCGATCTCACCGAAACGCGCGGTATGCGTCCCCTTCTGCCAATTGCCGTCGGGGTCCCTGAAGGACACGGCTTCCTCGAGCGCCTTGAATGATGTCTGCCGGAGCAGGATCGGGCAAATTCGCGTCGGGGGGCCCTCGACGACTGCCTTCGGTGCAATGCCATATTCGGGCATGAGTTCCTGCACCCTGTCTATGTCGAGGGTGCGCGGTGTCAGGTGGTTGATGTGCGGTCCCTTGAACGAGACGACATCGGCAATCAGCCGATGGGCATCATGCAGACGGTCGTACATCGAAAGATCGACGTTGGCCCGATCGTGCCAGCGGAAGGTTTCCAATACCTCCTCGACGAAGCGCTGCGCGTCGCCCTCATCCAGACCGCCCTCGCGTTCGGCCTTCCGCGTCAACTCGACCGCAGCAGGGGTGAAAATCGCGCGGCTCTCAAGGATTGTCTGAGCTTCTGCTCGCAGGGCCTCATCGGCGATCAGGTCGAGGCGCAGGAGTGAGGTGAAAACGCGGAACGGATTGCGCTTCAGCGCCGTATCGCCAACCGGCCGGAAGGCGGTGGAGTGAACCGGCACGCCGGCTTCGCTTAGGTCGTAGTAGCCGACGGGGAACATGCCCATGACAGCGAAAACGCGTCGCATCATCGAGAGCTCCTCGGCCGTGCCGAGCCGGATCGCGCCGTGGCGCTCCTGGGAGACGCGCTCAAGCGAGTCCGTCTCCTCAAGGCTTGCCTGCAGTGCGGGATCAGCTGCAAGCGTCTCGGCATTCACTCTGGCGACGATATCCATCAAGGTCCCGTAGGCAGGGACTTCGGCGCGGTACATTGCGGACATCGCAGCCGAAAATGCGGAACGGATTGAGCAGGAGGAGACGAAACTGCTGGTCGACATATCTTCTCTCGATTTCAAGGGTGTTCTTGTCAGTTCATTCTGGATTGCGATCATATCGACCGCGTAGTAGAGAAATAGCGACAAATTAAGCTGACATGATGCGGTTTTGGAATGACTACACCTCGACGGATGATGCCTGACCTGACCACGCTGCAGTCTTTTGAATCCGCCGCGCGCCACGGCAGCTTCACGCGGGCTGCCGTCGAGCTCAACCTGACGCAAAGTGCAGTCAGCCGGCAGATCAAGGAGCTCGAGGGCCAGCTCGGCGTCCTTCTCTTCGAGCGGGTGCGCCAGCGGGCCATTCTGTCGGACGCCGGCAAACGCTTGCTGCCCGAGGCAAGGCGTTTGCTCCACCAGACGGAGGAAATGATGATGCGGGCAGCCGCTGGTGCGGATGCCACCGCAACCCTTTCGGTGGCGACGCTTCCGACGTTCGGCAGCCGATGGCTGACGCCGCGTCTTCCGTCTTTCCTCTCGGCCAATCCAGGCGCAATTCTCGATATTTCGTCGCGGTCGGAGCCATTCGATTTCGAACAGGAGAGTTTCGACCTTGCCATCCACTATGGCCAACCGATCTGGGCGCGGGCAACCTGCACGTTCCTGTGCGGAGAAGTCGTGGTACCGGTCGCGAGCCCTCGATTGCTCAGGGCGATGCCTGCTTTCGAACCGGTCGAACTCGCCGGCAAGCCGCTGCTGCACCTGGCGACCAGGCCGCGCCTGTGGCCGAAGTGGTTCGAAACATCAGGCATCGATGCGGCGCCGTCTTATCGCGGGAACCGTTTCGACCAGCTCTCGATGATCATCGAAGCCTCCGTCGCCGCCATGGGCTTTGCGCTTCTTCCGCTCTACCTCATCGAGGAAGAGCTGAACTCGGGCGTCCTGCAGATCGTGTTCGATCGGCCGATGCCGACGGAAAACAGCTATTATGTGGTGACGCCGGACGGCAAGCGGGAGCATGCGCTTGGCCTCTCCTTCACCGACTGGCTTTTGTCGCAGGTCTCCAGCCGCGAACCCACCTGACAAGTGCCACGCGGGCTCGCCTCGCCCGATCGCCTGAAGCTGAAGACGCCCCGGTAGCCTATGCCGGCAAGCGCAAAAACCTGGTATGGGCGCAGGTTTTGGACAACTCCCTTTCTGCGTGATGGCAAGCAGATCGGTCGAGACCACGCCCATCGGCAGCAAGCCTGTGGGTTCTTTTGGTGAGCCCGCAGCGTGCAGCGGTTCATCGGAGGTTAATGCTAGTTAAGCGAGACTCGCATCCAGAAAGGATGCGACAATGATGAAGAAGCTATTTCCCCCGTTCGCAGCCATGGTCGTGGCTGCATCTTGCGCCTTGCCGCTAAACGCCGCGCCGATCGTCGTGCCGAAGGCAATGCCTATCCATACCGCTGACGTGGAGCTTGTCAAAGACAAGGGTCATGGTAACGGGCATGCGTATGGTCACTCGAACCGTCGATACGGCTATCGGTCCTGCTACAACTGCTACGCTCGCCCATACGGATACCGCAGTTATCCCACGTACTACGGATATCAGCGGCACTACGGCGGCTATCCTGACGACTACGGTTACCAACGCAGGTCCGGTGTAACCGTCTATTTGGACTTTTAGTCGGTAGCAGGTTCTTGTATGGGCCAGGCAATGAAAGGCCCGGCGCTTCAGCCGGACCTTTTGCAGAGACCGCTTCCCGAATTCTGGAAGCCAGCTTCTGGCGGCAGAGCGGCCATCGATGCCAGCCGTTTCCCAACGAAGTCAGGCTATCGGCAAGCCCGTTGGCGACGCTTCTCCTAACGCGGCTCGCTCGTCTCAGAAGCAGCCGGCAAGCGCTGGCCCGTCGTGGTGGTCGTCGGGCCGCTCAATTTAATCCATGCCAATACCGCGATGAGAACAACCACCGAAAGTGCAAACCAAATGCGCCCGGCACCGCGGCGGGCCAAGGGCGGGATGGCCTCATCAGGGTCTCTGTTGGGATCATAGGTCAAAGTTGTCGTCTCGCCATTTTCGGTAGACAAGCCCGGTGCAGGGGCACTGACACCGGGCCCAACCGACGAGGATGGGCTGTCGTCGGTCGAGCGACGGACACAGGAGAGTTCGTCGCCGCTGCAACAATGATTCTTCCTTCAAATTGTTCCGACATAAAAAGAGCCCGGTGCGGAGGGAACCACACCGGGCCTTGGGGCTGCTCTCGCAGCCTTGGTACAACAGCATAGGTGTTGCGACAGATAAACGAATGAGCCGTTGATCGGTTCCACAGTTCGCGACAATTTCTCGGTGTCGGTGCGAATGCCGGGCAGTTTTCATATCACTCGATCGTATCCTGCTCAGCCGATGCTGAAGTCGTGCTTTACTCAGCGCTTTCTTCTCCACCTGACAGTCCCCGATATTTTTTTGACAGCCGGATTGACCGCGTCCGCAAATCGTAGTTTGATTAAATCAAATTGATTGACTAAATCAAATCAAACGCAATATGGGAACATAATCACATGAAAACAATGCGTTCTACTGCGATCACGCGTCGCAATCTGCTTTTGGCGGCCACGGGCGTTGCGGCGTCTCTGGCCTATACCGGCGCCTTCGCCACGGCGGCAAATGCCGAGGCGACGCTCTCGATGCACATCGAGGAACAGACGAGCTGGGTTCGCAATTTCAACCCCTTCGATCTCGCCGGGCGTCGCCAGAGCACCATGGATTTCATCTACGAGCCGCTGGTTATCTTCAATGCAGATGATGCAGGCAAGCCGATCTTCCGGCTGGCGACAAGCTACAAGTTTTCCGATGATCTGAAGTCGATCACCTACGTGTTGCGTGACGGTGTTAAATGGTCGGACGGCCAGCCGCTGACGTCTGCAGACGTCAAGTACACGCTGGAGCTGATGCTCAAGAACCCAGCGGTCGATACCGCCGGTGTCGGTGACACCATCGCTTCGGTCGAGGCGCCATCAGCGAGCGAGGTCAAGATCAACCTCAAGGGCGTCAACACCGAATTCCCGGAATCGCTTGCCGACCTGGCTGTTGTGCCGGAGCACATCTGGAAGACCGTTGCCGATCCTGTCGCGTTCAAGAATGAAAATCCCGTCGGCTCGGGACCGATGACCGAAATCCGCCGGTTCACGCCGCAGGTCTACGAGCAGTGCCGAAATCCGAATTATTGGGACGCGGCATCCCTGCATGTCGATTGCCTGAAGTTGCCGCAGATATCAGGCAACGACCAGATGCTCGCTCTCTTGCCCGAGGGGACAATGGACTGGATCGGCTCGTTCCTGCCGCAGATCGACAAGACCTTCGTGGCGCTCGATCCCGCCAACAACGGTTACTGGCAGCCAGCGGCTGAAACGGTCGCATTCCAGATGAACCTGAAGACCGAAAATGCCGCCAACGCAAAGGCTTTCAACGACCTTAACTTCCGCCGAGCCTTCAGCCTTGCGATGGACCGCACGGCCATGGTCGATGTCGCAGGCTTCGGCTACCCTGTGGCAAGCCAGCATGCAAGCGGCTTGCCGCCGCGGTTCGAGGCCTGGCGCAACAAGGCGGCGGAAGGTGCTGCCGACGAATGGATGGCCTATGACGTCGACAAGGCCAACAAGCTCCTCGACGATGCCGGTTACAAAAAGGGCGACGACGGTTTCAGGGCAAACCCTGCCGGCCAGCCGATCGCCTTTACGATCATCATCCCGAATGGCTGGACCGACTGGATCGACGACGCCCAGATCGCAGCTGAAGGACTTCGTGCGGCGGGCCTCAACGTCTCAGTGGCAACGCCTGAGTACGAGCAATGGCAGAAGCAGTTGCTCGACGGCAGTTTCGATGTCGCCCTGAATTCGCGTGCCGACGGTTCCACGCCGTTCCGCGGCTACTACCAGTCGATGTCGACGGCCTTTGCCGGCCGCATCACCAGTGCTGCGACACGCTATTCAAATCCCAAGCTCGACGAGGCCTTCAATGCCTATCGCAAGGCAACGACGGATGAGGATCGCAGGAAGCTGTTCGACGAGGTCCAAGTGATCGTCGCCGACGATTTCCCCATGGTGCCGGTGTTCAACGGACCGACCTGGTACCAGTTTTCGACGAAGCGTTTCACCGGTTGGGTCACCGACAAGGAGCCGGTGATGAATCCCGAAAACCACGATAACAACCGCATGCGGTTGATGCACCTTCTGCGTCTGAAGCCGGTGCAATAGCACAAAGGCCGAAGGAAACGAGAGAATGCGTATCTCCTCCCGACGCCTTGGCGTCTATGCGGTCGCGTTACTTTTTGCGATCGTCATGAACTTCACGGTTCCCCGACTCATGCCGGGGACCCCCGTCGACGCGATGATCGCGCAACTGGGATCGCGGGCAACCCCTGCCGCGATCGAGGCGATCAAGGCCCGTTTTGGCGCAGTCGATGCGCCCATCGCAACCCAGTTCATCGATTATCTGAAGGGATTGGCAACGCTCGATCTCGGCGTCTCGGTGAAATACTATCCGCAAACCGTGGTCGAAGTGCTTGGCCGATCGACGCTTTGGACGGCGTTTCTTGTCGTCACGGCCATCACCTTCTCGCTGTTTGTCGGCGTGACGCTGGGTGCGGTCGCGGCCTGGCGGCGCGGCGGACGCTTCGACACGGTTGTTTCGCCGCTCTCCGTCGTCATGATCGCAGTGCCGCCTGTCATCGTCGCATTGACGACGCTCTTCATCTTCGGCGTGTCGCTGCGCTGGTTTCCGGTCGGCTATGCCTACGATCCGAGCCTGGACCCCGCATTGAACTTTGCCTTTGTGGGCAGCGTGTTCGTTCACGCGATCATGCCCGTCCTCACCTTGTCGCCATACCTCATCGGCGAATTCCAGACGACGATGCGGTCCTCGATGATTTCGGTGCTCGGCGAAGACTACGTCACGATGGGCAGGGCAAAGGGGCTACGCTCCATATCAGTCATGTTCGGCTACGGCGCACGAAACGCGATGTTGCCTGTCCTGACGAACCTCGCGCTGATGCTGGGCGCCGTTTTCGGCGGCTCGATCGTCACCGAGATCGTCTTCAACTATCCCGGGCTCGGCCTGACACTGTTCACCGCGAGCGTGGCGCGCGACTACCCCGTCATCCAGGGGCAGCTTCTCTTGATGACCCTCGCCACCCTGGGTGCAAACCTTCTCGTCGACATCATTTATGGTCTGGTCGATCCCAGATTGAGGGAGGCCGCCGAATGAATTCCGCGTTGAAACTTATCGGCCAGCAGAAGAAGGCGCTCTTCGGGCTGGTGATCATCTGCACGCTATGTCTGATGGCCATCTTCGCGCCGATCATTGCGCCTGGCGCGCCCAGCGCCCGCGTCGGCCGCTCGCACCAACCGCCCACCATCGAGCACGTTCTCGGCACCACGAAGATGGGGCGCGATGTCTATACCCAGTTCGTCTGGGGCGCCCGCACTTCGATTGCCGTCGGTTTTGCAACAGGGATTGCGATCACCGTGGTCGGCACCGTCATCGGCCTGGTCGCCGGCTATGTCGGCGGCAGGACAGATGCGGTGCTCGATCTCGCAACCAACGCCGTCCTCGTCATACCAAACATTCCACTCCTGATCCTTCTTGCCTCGTTTGCCGGTACGGTCGGGCCGATGGCGATCATGACCATCATTTCGCTGACGTCGTGGCCCTGGGGCGCGCGCATGACACGTTCCCAGACGCTTGCCCTGCGCAGTCGTGATTTCGTCACCGCTGCCAAAATGATTGGCGAGCCCCGCTGGCGTATCATCTTCGTCGAGCTGCTGCCGAACCTCCTGCCGCTGATCGGCATCAACCTCGTCGGCAGCATCATCTATGCGATTGTCGCCCAGACGACCCTCGAATATCTGGGCTTCGGCGATCCGCTTCAGGTCAGCTGGGGAACGATGCTCTACAACGCGCAGAATTCATCGGCGATCATCGTCGGTGCCTGGTGGGACATTGCCACGCCTGCCGCCGGTATCGCGCTGATCGGGCTTGGACTGGCGCTCGTCAATTTCACCTTCGACGAAATCGCCAATCCGCAGCTGCGATCCGGCCCGGCGCTCAGCCGATGGCTGCGCCTCAATCGTACGCGCAACCGCCAGCTGGAGGCCACCCGATGAGCCACGACCTGCTGGAGATCCGCAACCTCGATGTCGACTATCTCCTCGACAAGGGCGAGTTCAGAGCCGTCAAGAACGTGTCGTTCAACATCGGCCGAGGCGAGCTGTTCGGCCTCGCCGGCGAATCCGGTTGCGGGAAGAGCACGATTGCCTACGCAATCACCCGCCTTTCGAAGGTGCCTGCCTGGGTTGCCGGGGGCGAGATCTTTCTCGACGGACAGGACCTGCTGAAGCTGCCCGAAGGAGACATGCAGAGGATCCGCTGGAAACGGGTCGGCATGGTCTTCCAGAGCGCAATGAACTCGCTCAATCCGCTCATGCGCATCGATGCGCAGTTTCACGACGTGCTCTACAGACATACGGGCTGCTCTAAGAGCCAGTCGCGCGAACAGGCGGAGGCGATGTTCAGGCTGGTCGGCATTCCCGTCAGCCGGATCACCGACTACCCGCATCAGTTCAGCGGCGGTATGCGCCAACGGATCGTGATCGCGATCTGCCTCGCCCTACGCCCGGAACTCATCATCATGGACGAGCCGACGACGGCGCTCGATGTCGTCGTGCAGCGCGAGATACTCGAGCAGGTCATCGATCTTCAGCAGACCTACGGATTCTCGGTGCTGTTCATCACCCATGACCTGCATCTGATGGCCCAGCTCTGCCACCGGATCGGCGTCATGCTGAAAGGCGAGCTCGTGGAGGTCGGGGACGTCAAGCAGGTGAGCCAGTCGCCGGAGCATGCCTATACCCGCAAACTGTGGAACGCCATACCGCAGCTACCGGGCCATCGCCATTTGGCGGGAGAGACCGCATGAGTATTCATCCTCAGCCCTCCCCGGCGCCATCTGAAACGGTCATCCGGCTTGAAGACATCGAACGTCGCTTCGGTCCGGTTCACGCGTTGCGCGGCATCTCGCTCTCACTCAGTTCGGGCAGGGCGCTCGCCCTCGTCGGAGAATCCGGCTGCGGCAAGACGACCTGCGCCCGTATCATCGCACGCATGGATCAGCCCACGGCCGGCAAGCTCAGATTTCGCGAGCGCGATGTTACCGTCATTGGCGCGCCACAGGACGAGCGGGCTTATCGTCGCGACGTTCAGATGGTGTTTCAGGATCCGTTTTCGTCGCTGAACCCGGTGTTCTCGATTGATCATCACCTTTCGAGGCCACTCATTCTGCACGGGCATGCTGTCGGCAAGGCAGCGCTCTCCAGCGCGGTATCGCAACTGCTTGTCGACGTCGGCCTCGATCCTGCTGTCACGAAACACAAGTTCCCCCACGAACTCTCAGGCGGTCAGCGCCAGCGCGTGAATATTGCGCGTGCGCTTGCCGTGCAGCCGAGCGTGCTCGTGGCAGACGAACCGACATCGATGCTCGACGTTTCTATACGAATGGGCATCCTCGAGCTGCTTGAGCGCATCAAGCGTGAAAAGAACCTGGCCCTGCTCTACATCACCCACGATATCGCGACCGCTGCACATGTGGCGGAGGAGATTGTCGTCATGTTCGCCGGCCAGATGGTCGAATGGGGTGAGACACGGGCCGTCATCGGCGATCCGCGCCATCCCTATACGCAGCTGCTGTTATCGGCAGTGCCCGACGGCAGCCGCCCGTTCGTCAGAGGCGCCAGCGCGCGCTTTGTGGAGCAGGCCGAAACAGTCCGCGCACTCAGCCGACCGCCTTCGACTGCCGTCGAGCAGGTCGGAGCGAACCATTTTGTCCGTTCGCTTGCGGCACCAGACTGAAGGAGACCAGCCCTTGGACTATCTTGTCAATCTCTCGGTCCTGGAGCCGAACGCCGTCCTTGAAGAGAGGATGAAGGATGCAGGTGTAACGATCCGGCGCGCACTCGCGCCGGAGGCGAAGCTCGTCACCAAATGGGTCGCTGACGAATTCGGCGACGGTTGGGCAAGCGAAACCGCCGTGGCGCTTACGCGTCAGCCGCCGACATGCTTCATCGCGACCCGCAACCAGAAGCTGGTCGGTTTTGCTTGCCATGAATCGGTTGCGCGCGGCTTTTTCGGCCCGACAGGCGTTGAGGCTGAAGCGCGCGGGCTCGGAATCGGCCACGCGCTGCTCGTCGCCTGCCTCTTCGATCTCCGAACCATGGGCTACGGCTACGCCATCATCGGAGATGTCGGCCCGGCGGCCTTCTACGAGAAAGCGGTCGGTGCCATGCCGATCCCCAATTCCGCACCCGGTGTTTACGCCGGGATGCTCAAAGTCTGATCCCATAACGCAATCAAGAGATAATCATGTCGACACCACGTCCACCCGCCCTGCGGCTCGAAAGTTCATGGCTTCCCGCTTCCGATGAGAGAGCCCAGGCCTATACGCTCACCCTGAAGAACCTCTCCTCAAAGCCGATCTCCGACTTCACGCTCTGCATCAGCGGCCCGGGCCGCGTCGACCCAGCCGTTCAGATCGAAGGCGGAACAATTGGTCGCAGACTGTCGAATTTCACCGAATTTCTGACACCTGAAGACTTCGTGCTCGAGGCGGGCAAGACCTGGACGCTCTCGATCTCGGCACTGAGCTGGCCGTTCCACCATTGGACGGATGGAGCAACCAGCGCTTATGTCGCATTTGCCGACGGCACCACCTTGTCGCTCGCGGTGGAGCCAACGCGCTCGCTTGCCAACAATGCACCTTTGAAACGTGGTGCTGAAATCTATCCAGTACCCGTCAATCCGCCGGTGCCGGTTTCGATCGTGCCGTGGCCAAACCAGGTGTCGGTGTCGGGCAGGCGTTCCCTGCCGCCGGGCCTTGCGCTCAATGCTGGCGAGCCGAGCGCAGTTGCCGCTGCGCAGGCGTTCACCGCTCTGGTCGACCACCTGTTTGCTGTCGAAGGCATCGTTCGCCCTGCAGCCGAAGGCGGCATGCCGGTCATGCTCGACATTGTCGAGGGATTTGCACCCGAGGCTTACACCATGGCGTTTTCAGGCGACCTGGTGCGGATTTCGGCAACGACGCAGACAGGCCTGCTCTACGGTCTGATCACCCTCGGACAGATCTGGCGGGGCGCCCACCTGTACCCCCATGCATTCAAGTTCCCGACTGATGGCACCATTTCAGACGAGCCCTCGATGGGTTGGCGTGGACTGCATCTCGATGTCGCGCGTCAGTTCTACGGCAAGGCGGAGATCAAGAAGCTCCTGAGCATCCTTGCCTGGAACAAGGTCAATCGCTTCCACTGGCACCTGTCGGACGACGAAGCCTGGCGCGTGGAGATTGAAGCCTATCCCGCCCTGACGGAGATCGGCGCGTGGCGCGGACATGGCCTGGCGGTTCCGCCGCTCCTGGGATCGGGGCCAGAGCGTACCGGTGGCTACTACACCAAGGCGACCGTTCGCGAGATCGTCGCCCACGCCAAGGAGCTTGGCATCGAGGTCGTGCCGGAAATCGACGTGCCCGGGCACTGCTTCGCGATGCAGCAGGCCATTCCCGAACTCCGCGATCCGGCAGAGGTCGGCAGCTATTTCTCCGTCCAGGGCTTCCCGGATAATTGCATCAATCCAGCCCGCGAAAAGACCTACGAGGTACTCGAGACGATCTTTCGCGAATTGATCGAGCTCTTCCCGTTCAAGACGATCCATATCGGTGCCGACGAGGTCCCGCTCGGAGCGTGGTCGGGCTCGCCGGAAGCGCTCGGCCGGTTGCGCGAAATTGCTGGCGACGCAACGGCTGAAGCGCATGCCAAGCGACTGAACGTCATCACCAATACCCACGGCGCCGACGACATCGTAGGATCGGGGGCCGCCGTCCTGCAAGCCGTGTTCCTGGAGCGGGTTCAAAAGTTCCTGGCCGAGGAGGGCTGTATCACCGGCGGATGGGAGGAGGCGGCCCACGGCAATGTCATCGACAAGAGCAAGAGCTACCTGTGCGGCTGGCGCAGTGTCGAAGTCTCGGCAGCGCTTGCCGGCGAGGGCTACGAGATGGTCGTCTGCCCTGGACAGGTCTACTATCTCGACATGGCCAACAGCCCCGACTGGGACGAGCCCGGCGCGAGCTGGGCTGGGTGGTCGGAGCCCGAGACGCTCTACAATTTCGACCCGGTGGAAGGGTGGACGGACGAGCAGAAGAAAAAGCTGCGCGGCATCCAGGCCTGCATCTGGTCCGAGCCGATGACGGACCGTGCCGTTTTCGATCGCCTGGTCTTCCCGCGCATCTCTGCCCTTGCGGAAAGCGCCTGGACAAAACCCTCCGACAAATCGTGGGAGCGCTTCAAGGCGGTCGCGGGACTGATGCCGATCCTCTACGCCTATCCGTGACGATATCAGCTTAGAGGTATCTGCAGGACGTCGAACTGAGGGTTCGTTTCCGAAAAGATCGGCAGTGCCGCGGCGCCCAGGATTGCCGTGTCCCTGCCGGTCGCGCCTACCATGATGCGAGGTATGACGCGCTCGGTGGTGGGGTTGACCGGCACATGCAGCGGCTCGAGCCGAAGGGCCAGCCGCTGTAGCAGGGAAGGGGGCATTGATCCGCCGAGGACGACCGTCTGCGGGTCGAAGGCAAGCTCCAGAAAGTCGATCGTCTGACGCATCGGCTCGACTGCCGCGTCAAGCCACACGTCCAGCGACGTCCCGGCGTGATCGATCACCGCGTCGAGCTCTTCGAGCGAGCAGCTGTCCGGATCGCCGATACCAAGATGCTTGTAGGCCATACCGAGCGAGACGTACCGATCCAGGCACCCGCGCTTGCCGCACGGGCAGAGCTTGCCGTTCGGAACCGCAATCATGTGGCCGATTTCTCCGGCATTGTTCCGACTGCCCTTGTAGAGATGACCATCGAGAAACATGCCGGCGCCGATGCCGCCGCCGAGGAAAAGGTAGACAAAGCTATTGAGACCGCGTGCTACGCCATAAAGCCGCTCGCCGATGGCCGCAGCCGTCGCATCGTTTTCGATGAGAACCGGGACCCCAACGAGGCGTTGAAGCTCCGAGGCAACTGGAAAATTCTGCCATCCGGGAAGTGTAACGGGGCTCAGGGACGTAACCCCTTCGGAGGCATAGCGACCGGGCATGGCAATGCCGACACCAAGGAGCCGGCTTCGATCGAAACGAAAAGTTGTCTGCAGATCCGCAGCAATACCCGCAAGGATGGGGATCGCCTCTGTTGGCGTCGGCCGGTCAACGGCGCGCTCGATCCTCGCCCGGACGCTTCCCGAGAGGTCCGTGATGACACCCACTGCATGATGGCGCTCCAGCTCCAGACCAACCGAATAGGCGCCGTTTGGGTTGATGGAGTAGGGTGTGATCGGTTGACCGCGCGCTGCCTTCTGCGGGGTTCCCGCCTTAAGGAGCTTCGATCCCTCCAATTCTTCGACGATGTTCGACACTGTCTGCGTGCTCAAGGCCGTCAGGCGCGCCAATGCTGCGCGTGACAACGGTCCGTTTGTCCTGATCGCCTCGATCACGACACGCCGATTGTGCGATTTTGCCTGCTCGAGATTTGTACCTGAAATTGCCTTCATGTCTTCAACTTGCAGCGCCGGGCGAATTCGCGCGGAAATGTGGAGGCATTTGCCTGTTGATTACCGCATACGGTGTTGGCTCACGGATATCCAGTGGGTTGCTTTGTGGCGACCGGCGCGAAGTCACTGTCCTTCATCCGGAATGTTGAGCAGGTGCCCGCATGCCTTGCAGTGCACGGCGTCCGCGTCGTGGCGCTGTAGTCCGCACTGGGGGCAGGGAAAGCGTACCTTGTAGGGCCGCACGACTGCCTGGGCCAGGCGCACGAAGAGCGAGATGCCGATGATCATCGTGACGATCGAGGTCAGCTTTCCCCTCGTTCCAGGCAGCGTGATATCGCCAAACCCGGTGGTCGTGACCGTGGCTACGGTAAAGTAGAGCGCATCGATGAATCCTTCTGTGCCTTCCTGACCGTAAAAGAAGCTGGTGTAGACGAAACCGGTGATGATGAACAGGAAGAC
This sequence comes from Rhizobium sp. Root1203, assembly GCF_001424945.1. Lineage (GTDB taxonomy): Bacteria > Pseudomonadota > Alphaproteobacteria > Rhizobiales > Rhizobiaceae > Rhizobium. The sequence goes on along the minus strand of NZ_LMCW01000020.1, from coordinate 32,436 downwards.
AACGAGGTTGAGGCAAGCGCGAACGACCTCGAGCCACTGATTGTAGCCGAGTCTTCGCAATCCCTCTTTCAAGAGGCTGCTGTTGCCGATCGCCCAGAGCCGCATCGCGCGCAGGAAGGCAAAATTGTTGAGTAGGTCAGGGAAAAGCAACGTCGCCAGTATGAACAGGTCGACCCATGTCATTAACCGCTTTGCGAATGTCTTGGCATCTCCGGCGCTGATGGCCTGCGCGACAAGCTCGATCCCGATCCAGATGGCGATCGTGTAGTCGAGAACCAGATAGGACCGTCCCTCCCTCAGGTATGGACCGAACAGGAAGAAGGCGAGGATCGCCAGATCGAAAATCCCAAGCACGGCCTGCAGGCGAAGAGAGCGAACATCCTTTCCGCGCTGCAGCCAGCGTAGCCTCGCCCTGAGGTTTCTCAGTCGATAGGCAAAGGTATGCTGCTGGATGTGCGTGTTGCTCATTCGATGGTGGCTTTCCTGCGGAGGTTGGTTATTACCGAGCCAATGGCATCATCTACTCAGATCATCGCAAAGGTTGGAGAAACTCCAATCACGATTGTTCTGTCGGAGCGAGTGGCCCTCAAGCCAAGCTCGACAATACGTCTCGGGCCCTGGAACGCAATATTTCCTGAGAGCTAGCTCCCCCAGATGCGACCCAACTCCCGCGATCTCATGTTCGCGGTTTGAAATCCACGAGGAGCGACTTCAGCTCGATATCGCGAACACGCCTGGCCGCTTCTTCCGGGGAGACCCATGCAAGGATGCGCTGGCCTTTCTCCTTGTATTTGTCCGTTTGCTCCGTCACTTGCACCTGAAACACATCCACAATGGTCGGAGCGACGTCTCCGTTGTCTAGCAGCTTCAGGTACGTGTATCTTCCTACCGGGTCCTTTCTGCACTTTCCTCTGACGCCAGCTTCCTCCCAAGCCTCTGTCTCTGCAGCTTCGTGTGGCTTTTTCTTCTTGATCGGCCACCCTTTTGGGATGATCCAGCGCCCACTATCTCGGGATGTCAAAACGAGGATCTCCAGGTCCTGATGCTTCCCATCATAGCGGAAACAGAGCGCTGCATACTGCTGGCGGAACGATCCCGTAAACAGCTTGTCCGGGTTAGCGGCGAGCTGCTGTAGCAAACCTTTCGGCTTCGCAATTGGCGGCCCTTGCGTTGCTTTAGTCTTCTTGATGCTCATGCCACGTTAGTAAACGAGATATATTTGATGGGGTTGCTGCGCGATGGGGAAGCAAATTGTGCCGAAGCTTCTAATCGAGCTCACGGGATGGAATGGTCAATAACTGTGTTGCCGTTAAATACGATGATGATCGCGATTCGGCTGCAAGGCAAAGCGCTCGGTTACCGCGATCGCTATTTATCGACAGCCTTCTTCCCGACACCAGAGAACAGGGGTGATGGTTGTGGGGCGGCCGAAAAAAACACCCGAGGAGCATTGAATGCTGCTCGGGTGTTTTACGTCGTGTTACCTTCGACGTGTGGACCAATGGTACACGACCGTAGCAGTTTCATCTTCCTTTTCCCATCGCAAGTCACTTCGTTGGCAGGGTTATTAACAAACTATTGAATCAAATGATGCTGTTGCTCAAAGCCCACGCTGCCGCACGACATTAGCCATGCCCTTTCGAGTAATCGTAGAAGGGGAAGTTAGTCCACCGGCGGGAGCCGCTGTTCTCCGGGGCAGGCAACGAGCGGACAGTACCGTGCGCGCGCTGAGCGAAGGGAATGCCCTGCCCATGCGCGTCGCCACTCCCGAGCGCGCGTTCCTGGAAATGCTCGACGAACTGCCCGCGCAGGAAAGCTTTCATAACGTGGACATGATCGCCGAAGGCTTGCGGACGTTGAGCCCAAGGCGCTTGAAGACGCTGCTGGCTCACTGCAGCAGCGTGAAGGTCAAGCGGCTGTTTTTCTGGTTTGTAGACCGCCATCACCATAGCTGGCTGAAGTCTGTCGACAAGGCCGAGTTCGATCTCGGCTCTGGCAAACGCATGCTAGTCAAAGGCGGACGCCTCGATCCAACATATCTCATAACCGTGCGGGATGATCTGAATGTCCCTGTCTGAACGCTATCAAAGTCAGGTCGCGCTTCTCGTCGAAGTGCTGCCTTTTGTCGGGACCACCTTTCGGGAACAAGACGCCGGCATGGATCAGACGCGATCTAGGAACTCAAGCACTCGGATGGTGAGTAGCGCGGTCGCATCTGCGTCGTACGACGGGAGCGAGCTGTCGGCGAAGTAGTGCTGATCGCCGGGGTACAGGAAAAGCTCCGCATCCTCGACCTTCTCCACGATCCCGCGGGCGGCGTCGATGTCGCCCTCGCCGACGAAGATCGGGTCATCGTCCATACCGTGGATCTGGACCGCGACGCTGTGCGGCCAGGGTCCGAAGGCCCACTCGCCACTGATTGGCAGGCAAGAGTAGAAGAGCAGGGCTCCGCGGGCTCCGGGCCGTGTCTGTGCAAGCTTCTGTGCCGGCAGCACGCCGAACGAGAACCCAGCGTAGACGAGCTCGAGAGGCAGCTCCTCGGCGACACGGATGCCGCGCTCCCGCATTTCATCGAATCCAATCTCACCAATGTAGGCGAGACCCTCGTCGATACTCTGGAACGTGCGTCCGTCGAACAGGTCCGGCGTGTGCACGATGTGACCGCTGGCCCGCAAGTCGTCGGCGAACGCGCGCACACCCTGGGTCAGCCCCTGTGCATGGTGGAACAGCAAGACCTCAGTCATACAGGCCTCCGGGTGAGGTGGTGTGGTGCATGTTCGATCACTCTACGGCGTCATCGCCTCGCCGGGAACAATGCGGACACCTTATAGGAAGGGTATTGAACAACACAAAGGGCGTGCAGGCTGACAAAGCCGGTGCGACGATCACGCTCACGCACGACAGCTTGAACGCCATCGCACTGTGTGTGGCGACGCTCGACAAGGCGAAGGCCGACGGTAGTGTTAAGGTGATGCCAAGCTGGTTCAGTTGGTCTCGATGCTTGATAACTTCGAGTTCTGGTTCAACATCGTAACGCCGTAACTTCAGGCCCGCCAGTCAAGGAGCCAAAATGGCTTGGCTCAATGGCGGGTTATTAGGGTCCGCGCTGCCTCGATGGTCCTTTAGCCTTGTAGTATTTTGGCGTATTCCCGGTGGCCGTTGTAGCCCTGACGGCCTCCGACCGGTCGCAACTTGCGCTAATGGCTGCCCTGGATGCAAAAGACAGGACCCAGCCGCTATCGAGGCTGGCGACATGGCTATGGCACTCAATCCCAACAATCCCGATGGAGCTGCGGCACTCGGCGGCGTCCTGTACGCTGGCGGCTGCGGCTGGGGTTTCGATGGCAAGAGATGCCAGTACAGATGCCGACGTTGTGCCCCGATGCGCGATGGTGGTTCTCGCACTGGAAGCCTTCCGTGATGCCCGGTATTCGGAAGCCCTTCTGTGGTCGGAGCAGGTGAGGGAAACCAGTGTCTTGGCAAGCGCAATCAGGGCCGCCTCTGCCGGCGAGCTTGGCTCTGGCGATCCCAACCTAGTGCTTGATGAGACTGGCATAAGCGGGCCGAAATTCAGGAATACCTGAAGGCAGTGTGAGCAGGGATTGTCCAAAGCAGGGGTGGATGTCGAACCAGTTGGCTCCATCTCGCGGTGAGAGGAAGCACGAGCATTACTGCTCTGCCTCAGTGAATGTCCTTCGTGGGCTTACACCGTCAAGGTCAGCTGTTCCCTCACCGCACCTCTTTTGTTCGCGCTTTTCGACCCGAACGCAGCGGGGCAGGCTTCTTTTCCGTTGGTTTGATCTCTTCGAAGAGTGCGGCAACGTTAACCGCCAGCACTCTTGCAATCGCGTCGAGTGTCGCGACGGTTACGTTTTCTTTGCCGCGCTCGACCCGTCCCACATATGATCGATCAATATTGGACTCGAGAGCCAATTTCTCCTGTGACAAACCTTTTCCAACCCGCAGGCGGCGCAAATTCCAGCCGATGGTTTGTCGTGTATCCATGGCACAACAAGACATATAAACGGCTTGACAATCGACGGACTGACAGTCCCTAATTAGGAGTAGATTTGTTTTAAATCAAAGCCACCTCGGAGGCACCTATGGAACTGCGCCAACTCTCCTATTTCAAAGCGGTGGCCGAGGAGCTGCACTTCGGCAGAGCGGCAACGAAGATGCGGATCGCCCAGCCGGCGCTGAGCAACCATGTGATCTCGCTGGAGAAGGAGCTCGGTTGCGCGTTGTTCATCCGCTCGACCCGAAAGGTGGAACTGACAAGGGCAGGGGAGACCTTCTACGAGCGCTGCGTCAGGATCCTGAGCGACGTCGATCTGACCACCGAGCTGACCCGGGCTGCCGGCGGCAGTCGCATCCGCCAGATCCGCATCGGCACCGTCTATCCCGCCACCATGGGCATGCTGCCGACGTTCCTGGCAAAAATCGCCCGCAAGTTTCCCGATGTCCGCATCCATATCTCATCCGGCAACACCGGTGACATCATCCGCAGCCTCGAGAGCGGCCAGATCAATCTTGGCTTCATCCGTCCGGTGGAAAACATCGGTTGCCTTAGGTTCTGCTCGATTGCCCACGAGCGCTACCATCTGGCGGTGGCCCATTCCAATCCGCTGGCGAGCCGCGAGGAGATCACCATCGACGATCTGCGCGACCAGAAGATCATCGCCTTCAACAGGCAGAACCTGTCGTTCACAGAACGCTACTTCAATGAGAAGTTCGAGGAATACGATCTGACAGCAAACATCGCCTACAGCTGCGACGACACCTATTCGCTGGTGTCACTGGTCTCGGCCGGGCTGGGCATTGGCTTTGCGCCGGAATGGACGCTTGATCTTCCCAACCGCGCCTTCGAGCTGAAGAAGGTGAGGGGGATCGACTTCCGGATCGGGCTCGGGGTTGCCTGGAATAAGGACGATCCGACCGCATCACGCGACGACATCATCGACATCGCCCGGTCGCTGGCACGGCCGGGCAGGTGAGGGCGCCAGGTGTTGATCGTCTGCAGCGATCGCTAATGTTGCCGCCTCGCTGACTTGCCGGACCCGCTTCCATCAAAACCTCGCAGTCGCGTCTGTGGCCATCGCGTCCTGCTCCGGCTTTGGTCCTGCCAGGCCCGTGCTGCCCGCAACGGCTTTGCCGTCCTCCACTGCGTTGCGGCCCTGCGCGTGCCGGCAACACTTCCTGCCTGGCTTTTAGACCGCCGCAGCAGGTCGCGATGGCCGCGACCTCAAACGGAGGTTCAGACATGGGCAAGCAGTCAGACAATAGGTCAAACAATCAACGATCCGATACCTACAGCCGCATCACCGACAAGATCATCGCCGAACTCGAACAGGGCGTGCGGCCATGGACCAAACCCTGGACCACGGGATATACGCCAGGTGGCGTTACCCGGCCACTGCGCCACAACGGCCAGCCTTACTCCGGCATCAACGTCCTCATCCTCTGGTCCGAAGCCATCGCCCGCGGCTTTGTCTCTTCACGCTGGATGACCTTTCGCCAGGCAATTGAGCTTGGTGGTGCCGTGCGCAAGGGAGAGACCGGCACGACCGTCGTCTTCGCTAGTTCGCTCCTTCGCACCGAGACGACGGAGACCGGCACTGAGATCGAACGGGATATTCCCTTCCTCAAAGCCTACACTGCCTTCAACACCGATCAGATCGCCGGTCTCGATCGACGCTATGATGACAGTGCAGCTATCCAGGATCCGATGAGCCGCATCGGCAACGCGGGCCGCTTCTTTACCAATACCGGTGCACTGATCCGCCATGGAGGAACGGCTGCCTATTATGCTGCTGCCCGTGATTACATCCAACTGCCATGCTTCGATGCCTTCAGGGACGATGCCGCCTATGTCGCCGTCCTCAGTCACGAAATGACGCACTGGACCGCGGCACCGAAAAGACTTGATCGCGATCTCAGCCGCTATGCCAAAGACGAGACCGACCGTGCCCGTGAAGAGCTGATTGCCGAACTTGGCTCATGTTTTCTCTGCGCCGATCTTGGCATTGTTCCCGAGCTCGAACCGCGTCCCGATCATGCAAGCTACATTGACGGCTGGCTGAGACTACTTGGCAACGACAAGCGCGCCATCTTCTCGGCCGCCGCCCATGCACAGCGCGCCATCGACTACCTGCATCATCTGCAGCCCCCCATCGGCGAAGAGGAGGCGGCGTGAGCCGTCTCCTACGTCGCAAGTCCACTCGCGTGCAGCGGCCGGCTGTTGCGTTGGGCCGCGGCGCCGGAAGGGTCGCGATCGAAGACGATCTCGGCACGTCCGTGGTATGGCCCATGAAGTAGAGTTCCACGATATAGTGGGCCGCAGCAGCGGCCTTTTCGCTCAGGATGCCGGGGAAGCCCCAGAAAGCGCATTTGCGAAGGCGCGCAGCGCTTCGGGCGAATAGCGCTGTGGCACCAGACATGCGATTATTCCGTCTTTCGGCGCGTAAGCAGTCGCGGCGCAAGCGTTTGGCCAGTGAGTGCAGCGAGAACGTTCGGTGCGGACATGACGGACACCGCCCGCTTGGCATCCAGCGTCACACACGCGACATGCGGCGATACCAAAGGTCTCCGCGCAGCATGACACTTGTCTGCTCCATGACGCGTCTCCCACGCAGGCACAGATTATCGCCGGCGCAGGAGCCGATGGTAAGTGATAGTCCCCTTGCGAAGCGCTCAGGCCGTCTGGCGGCGCGGTGACCGGGCCATCAGGCGGGCATAGGCGATTGCCGACAGCATATTGACGTGATTGGCCTGGCCGGTTCCGGCGATATCGAAGGCGGTGCCGTGATCAACCGATACACGATCGATCGGCAGTCCAAGCGACACGTTGACGGCGGTCTCAAAAGCAACGAGCTTGATCGGGATGTGGCCCTGATCATGATACTGCGCGATCACCAGATCGAAGGCGCCATTATAGGCGCGGGCAAACACTGTATCGGCCGAAATGGGGCCGACGACGTCTATGCCCCTGGCCTGCGCCTGCTCGACGGCGGGCGCCAGGAACTCCATGTCCTCAGTTCCGAACAGTCCGTTTTCGCCGCAATGCGGATTGAGGCCTGCGACCGCAATCCGCGCCTTCTTGCCGAGCCGCATGAAATGGTTGTGCCCTGCTTCGATGGTGGCCAGCACGCGCTCTGTCCTGGCGCGCTCGATCGCGCCCCTGAGCGAGATATGTGTCGAGACGTGAATGGTGTTCAAACGCTCGGAGGCAAGCAGCATGAAGGAGCTCTTCGATCCCGTCAGATGTGCGAGCAGTCCCGTATGACCATCGAAATGATGGCCGGCAAGGTTCATTGCTTCCTTGTTGATCGGCGCAGTCACGATGACGTCGGCGGCGCCCGACATGGCGAGATCGACCGCGCGGCTGATGTAGCGCACGGAGGCATCCCCGGCGACCGGGCTGACCTTGCCGATCTCGGGAAGCGGCGCGCCGAGGTCGACCTCATCGACGGCGATCTTGCCGGCACGAGCGTCATCGGCGGGCGCAAACATCAAACCGGTGGAAGCCGCGCGGTTGGCCCGCTCCAGGGCTTCGACGTTGCCGACGATCACGAAATCGCGGCGCTCCTGATCGGGCATCGCCGCCAGTGCCTTGACGATCACTTCGGGTCCGACGCCTGCCGGATCGCCGAGCGTCACTGCGACTTTCGCATTCCTGTCCATCAGTCACATTCCTTTTCACGTGGCTTGCGCCTAGTAGGCAGCCTCATAGATCGAGCGGATATCGGCGCGCGACAGTTCGCGCGGATTATTGTCGAGCAGGCGGCGGATGGCAAAGGCATCGTCGGCCATGGCGTCAAGATCGCTTTGCGGCACGCCGAGGCCCGAGAGCTTCATTTCGATGCCGAGTTCGGCACAGAAGGAATAGGCTGCATCGAAGACCGAGCGGATTTCCTCTGACGCTCTGCGACCGAGCGCATCCATGACAGCACGGGTCTTTTCCGGGACCGACGGTGTGTTGAAGGCCAGCACATGGGGAAAGATCAGCGCGTTGGCTGCGCCATGTGCCACATGCCAGCGTGTCCCGAGCGGGTAGGCCAAGGCATGGCCGCCTGCGGTATTGACGGGGCCGAGACAGAAACCGCCATAAAGGGACGCAAGCGACAGGCCGGCGCGCGCCTCGGCGTCGGAACCGTCTTTGACTGCCCGCGCAAGGTACTTGCCGACCAGTCGGGTTCCTTCGATCGCATAAAGGTCGATCATCGGATGCGCCTTGCGATTGGTGAACGCTTCGACGCAATGCGCCATCGCGTCGACACCGGTTGCAGCCGTCGTACCGGGAGGGACGGTAAAAGTCAGGGCCGGATCGATGACGGCGATGTCGGCGAGCATGTGAATGCTTTCCACGGCGAGCTTGGCCATTGTCTTCGGATCAGTGACAAGTGCGCGGATACCCGCTTCGCTGCCGGTTCCTGATGTGGTCGGCACCTGCGCCAGCGCGACACGGCGCGGTCCCTGGACCTTGTTCGGACCGACGACATCATGGAGCGTTTGAGACGAGCCGGCGAGCACGGCGGCAAGCTTTGCAAGGTCCATGGCGCTGCCGCCGCCGAACCCGACCACGAGCTGCGCATCCGCAGCGTTCGCCGCGGCCAGCACCTTGTCGAGATTGGCCGTGTCCGGCTCGGGTGTCACATCGGCAAAGACCGTGACGTCCCCCTTGAGCGCGAGCGTTTCAACGCGCTTGGCGTTAAAGGCATCGGAAATGACGAGGATGCGGGCATAGCCTTTCTCGCTTGCCCATTTGCCAAGACGATCGGCGGTGCCGACACCGAACTCGATCAAATGCGGCCGGACTATCGTGATAGGCGAATCCAAGCTGACCATTGGACCACTCCTCCCTGCGAGATCGCGCGGCACTCTCGCCGCCAAGATGTAAATTTGTTATAGAAAGCCAATCACCTTGGCAAGCTTTCACATGGAATTTGTCGAAGATTTCATTGGGTGCCGCGCCGGACTTGCGCGATTGACGTGAAGACGATGCCATTAATGCATTGAAAATGTTAGTATTTATCCACGCTCACCGCTGTTGCCATCGATTGACAGGGCTGCTGCCGTCCGAGTTCCAGAACTGTGGCGAAAATTGTCAAATCCTGACGCAAGAAACCGCTCGCCGGCACGAAACCTGTCAAACGATGGCGCACCGGCCACTACAGCCATCAAAAACTGACAACTGTCAGGCGTCAGCCCACCGCATCTCGCGATAGCCGCACATACTTGATCGCCCGGCGATAGTAGGTGTAGGCAATATGCACGACACCGTCCGGCCCCTCGACGATCGAAGGGTAGGAAAATTCGCGATTGACCGCGTCCTTGGAGTTGTTGCTGAGGCAGTACCCGTCTCCAGTGTCCAGATCGACATGGTGCGGGAAGCTGGCGCCTCCATCCTTGGAGAAGGCCAGACTGAGCGGCGCACGGGGAACGCCCCATACGGCCCTTTGCCTCTCGGGCGCCATCACCGGCGTTGAACCGACGCTATCGTCGCCCTCGATTTCGTCGTAGAGCGACTGCCGTCTGGCGTCTGACGTCAGCGCGTTGGAATGATTGTACACCATTGCTATCGCATTGTTTTTCAGCTTTACCGCCTGGATCGACGAGTTGTTGTTCGGCAGGTCGACAGGCGCCGGCGCACTCCAGTGTCTGCCGCCATCGGTCGACCGGCTGGACAGTACGGACTGCGCGAACCGGTTGCGGTAGAAGGCGACGAGATTATCGCCATCGAGCGGCACAATGTTCATATGGACGGCGCCCACGCTGTCAGGCACATCGGTCATCGCCCAGCTCTTGCCCTGGTCGCTGGAGATCAACACTCCGGCTGTGTCCGCGTCTCCCGTCCAGCGCTCTCCGGGCAAACCGACACAACGAAAGACCGGAAGAAGCCAGTCACCCAGGCCATTGACGACGATCGGCTGCCGGACGAACGTACCGGGAAGATCGCAGAGGATGCCGACTTCGCCGAATGTCTTCCCGCCATCGGTCGAAATGCGATACTTGACAATAGACCCGTCTTGGTTACCCGAAGTCTGGGACGTATAGAGCAACCACACATGTCCGTCAGGAGCCTTGAAAATCAACGGGTTCTGTTCGGATTTTGCGGGATCGTCGGACATCTTTTCTGGCTGCGACCACCGGGTGGTGCCAGGCGCCAGACGCGACATGTAAATCGAAATGTCGCCCATTCCTTCCATGGTGCCGCCAAACCACACGCAGGTGAGGGTTCCATCCGGCAGAAAGGCGAGATTGGCGGCATGGTTCTGGATGCATGGAGACGGCAGATAGGCGTCCGCACGTCCCTTTTCATCTCGGTTCTGGACAACCTCGCCCGTCATCATTGCCGGAACTGCATCCGGCTGCAAGCCCGTGAAGGTCATTGTCATCATCCCTACAGCTTGGAATAGGCTTCGGAAAGTGCCGCATAGTCTGTCTCGCTGATCGGCATCAGCGGTGCGCGGGTGCGCTTCCAGGATGGATTGCCGGTCTTCAGTCCCACCATCGCCTTGATCGTCGGGATCTGCACGTAGGAATTGGACAGGGTGCGATAGGCATTGATCCTCGCCTGTGCGGCATCGACATCGGCCGTACGGGCCGCGTCATGGACGTTGTCGTAGACGGTGCGAAGCGCACCGGCGACAAGATTGGAGGTGGCGGTGATGCAGCCGGCGCCGCCTGCCTTCAAAAGCGGCAGGAGCAGCGGGTCGGCGCCCGCAAGAACGGAAAAACCGGGATAGGCCGCAATAATCGCCTGCATGTTATTGAAATCGCCGGCTGATTCCTTGATGCCGACGACGGTATCGGGGAAGGCTTCGATCAACCGGCCGATCAGCGACAGGGAAAGAGGTACCCCTGAAACCTGTGGAATATGATAGAGAATGACCTGCAGGCGACTGTCGGCGACCTTTTCCAGAACCTGCGAATAGGCGGCAAACAAGCCGTCGTCGGACACGCCCTTGTAGTAGAACGGCGGCAGCATGACGACCTTGGTCACGCCAAGGGAGAGCGCGTGCCTGGTCAATTCGACCGTTTCTGGAATGGCCACTACGCCGGTGCCAGGAAGCAGCGCATCGGCCGCAATACCTGCCTTCAGTGCCGCTTCGAGAATTGCGCGGCGTTCGCTCGAGGAGAAGGAATTCGCTTCACCCGTGGTGCCGAGAAGCGCCACCCCATGGCAACCTTCATCAAGAAGCGTCCGGCAATGCGCCGTAAACAGTCCGAGATCCGGGCTGCCATCGGCGTTCAGTGGCGTTGCAGCCGCGCTGAATACGCCTGTAATCTTGTGATTGCTCATATCGTCCTCCTCGGATGAACGCCGCGACGGGCGGCAAAGGCGGGACGTCTGGCCCGCAGGATCGCGTTTTCTTCATCCTCAAGAACGTTGTTGTCAATATGACAATAGACATCTGACAATCGACGAATTTTTATCTAATTGATATTAATCACTAAAATATTTTGATGCAATCCAGAAAAGTGCATTGGATTAATTTTTGTTGACATATTTACATTATCGCGCGAGTGTCTGTGACATAGATGACGCCTCTTTCGGGATAGAGTGCAGGTGAGGGGCGTCACGGATATTGTCATGGGAGGAACAGATGACTGATCGGAATGAACGGAATACTGCGCAAAAAGCGCAGATGTCGCGCCGCGATGCCCTGAAGCTCGGCCTTGCCGCCGGCGTCGGTCTCTCGGTCTTCGGATTGAACGCCCGCATCGTGATGGCGGATGAAGGTCAGGTCCTGAAGGTCGCCAACCCGGCCTTCAACCAGGATTGGTCACCCCTGCGTGGTGGCGGCGTGCCTTTCCGCTGGAACTCGATCTGGTGGGCCTCGCCCATGTATTTCGACAGTGAAGGCAAGATCCAGCCATACGTCTTCACCAGCTGGGAATCGCCTGACAACAAGGTCTGGACCTTCAAGATCGACCCGAAGGCCGTCTTCTCCGATGGCAGCAAGATCACTGCTGCTGACGTCAAGGGATCCTGGGAAGTTGCCTCCATGCCCAACACTAAAAGCCAGCGCGCCGACCAGGTGCTGGGCAAGGTTCAGGGCTACAAGGAGATCAGCGGCGGCTCGGCAACCGAACTTGCAGGCGTGGCAACGCCTGACGAGGGAACCGTCGTCGTCACGCTGGCGGACGTCGATCCGATCTTCTTCATGCGCCTTGCCAATCACATCGCTCCCATCACCAAGGCTTCGCAGTCGCGTGGCAGCGACGGCCAGGAAGTGGCCGATTGGTACAAGCCCGACAGCGGCGCCGTCTATTCTGGCCCCTTCAAGCTGACCAGCCTCGATATCGATGCCGGCAAGCTCGTATTCGAGCCGAACGAGAAATTCTTTGGCCCCAAGCCGAAGCTGGCGCGCATCGAAATCACCTCGATCGAAGACAACGTCACGGCGACGTCGCTCATCAAGTCGGGTGAATTCAACGCGCACACCGAACTGGTGACCTCGACGATCATCCAGGATCTCGGCCCCGAATTCTCCGCCGGCCCGATCATTCCGACGAGCCAGCACTTCTGGTTCAACGTCACGCGTGCGCCGATGGACGATCCGAAGGTTCGCCAGGCGCTTATCATGGCGATTGATCGCGACGGTCTCTTCAAGGCCTCCTATCCGGATGGTCCGCACAAGAAGGCCGACCAGATCCTGAACTCCGTACCGGGCGCCGAGAACTCGGGCTTCGAACCTTACCCGTACGATCCTGCAGCGGCCAAGAAGCTGCTCGCCGAATCCAGCTATGGCGGTCCGGAGCGTCTGCCGAAGATCCTGTTTGTCGGCATTTCCGGGCCGGCCATCCAGGCGGCAGCCCAGTTCATCGCCGAGCAGTGGCGCCAGAACCTCGGTATTACCGCCGTCGACATGAAGCCTCAGCAGGATTCCTACGCAGGGCCCGACCAGAACGCGGTACAGATCTTCCGCGACGACGTTGGTACCCGTGTTCCCGACGCGGTCTCTTATCTCGCTGGCTCCATCGCTTCGACCTCGTCGAATGCACAAAACAAGCTTGGCGGATACAAGAACGAGAAGGTGGACGCCGCACTCACCGCGGCCGCAACCAAGGCTGCCGACGATCCTGAGCGCATCAAGCTCGCGCAGGATGCACAAAAAGCGTTCCGCGACGATTGGGTCTTCATTCCGTGGTACTCTCAGGCGATGTCCCGCTGGGCCACCAAGGACGTCAAGGGCATGGAGAAGAACCTCGACTGGCAGGTCGTGGCGCCCTGGGACATTTCGATCGGCTGAGCCGGGCGAACGCTTGAAAGATAGCCCTCGGGCATTTTAACAACCGCGCGAAGACCGCAAGGCCTTCGCGCAAATTTCAAGAAGACATCGCATGTCCGCGCCAACGCGGAAACGTGTCTGCCAACCGGTGGGAGGTGACCTTGTTACGCTACGTGCTGACCCGGTTTGCCATCTGGATTCCGTCCGTTCTGATCGTGATGCTGGCTGTTTATGCGCTGGCCTTTTACGGTGCCGGCGATCCGATCAAGCTGATCTTTCTGCGTGCACCCGGCGATGTCGCCTATAATCCGCAACGCATCGAGGCCATTCGCGAAAGTGCCGGCCTGAACAAGCCCTTCATCGAACAGTTCGGTCTCTACATCTGGAACCTGCTGCACGGCCAGTTCGGCAACTCGCTGACCTCGGGCCGCTCGGTCTGGGCAATGGTCTCGGCTGCGGCACCCGTCTCCTTCAAGCTTGCGCTCTGTTCGATCATCCTGACGACGATCGTTGCCATTCCGCTTGGCATGATCGCCGCCATGAACCAGAACAGCCGCATCGACTATGCGATCCTCGGTTCGGCGCTGTTCCTCTGGGCGATCCCGGCCTATGTCGCCGGCCCGTTGCTGATGGTCGGCCTCATCGTTCTGCTCCCGCACGCCAATGTGCCCTATGGCTGGGGCGGAGTGTTTGACGTGCGCATCGTGCTGCCGCTTCTCGTCCTCTCCTTCCAGCCGATCGCGCTGATCGTGCGACAGACGCGCGCCGCCGTCATCGAGGTGCTCTCGGAAGACTTTGTTCGAACCGCCCGCGCCAAGGGCGTACCGGAGATCGTCGTGGCCTTGCGCCACATCCTGCGCCCGGTCCTGACCCCGGTCGTCACCCAGCTCGGCCTCATCATGATCACCATCGTCAACGGCGCGATCTTCGTCGAGTTGGTGTTTGGTCTGCCGGGCCTCGGCCGTCTGACGGTGCAGGCACTGATCAATTCGGATTATCCCGTCATTCTGGCAATTACGCTCATCGGATCCTTCCTGGTCATGCTCTCGAACCTTCTGGTCGACGTGCTCTATCCCCTGCTTGATCCACGCGCCAATGATGCAAGAAGGAGCCGCTGACCATGTCCGCCATCCCTCTCTCACCGACCGCACCGCTGGACGAGGCACCGGTCAGCCTGTGGCGCGATGCCTGGTATCGCCTGAAGCGCAACAGGCTCGCAGTCTTCGGACTGATCGTCGTGCTCATCCTGGCGTTCGCCGCGATATTCGGGCCGTACCTGACGCCCTATGACTATCTCAGCCAGGACCTTCAGGCGCGAAACGCAGCACCCTCGCTGCATCACCTCTTCGGTACTGACGATCTCGGCCGCGATGTCTTCAGCCGCGTTGTCTTCGGCACCCGAACCGCCTTTTTAGTCGCCGTCGTGGTCACCTTCATTGCCGTCCTGATCGGCGTCGTTCTCGGCGCGATCGCCGGCTTCTTCGGCAATCCGTTCGACCGCGTCATCATGTGGGTGACGGACATGACGATGTCGGTCCCGAACCTTCTGCTCGTCGTCGTCATCAACGCATCACTGAAGTCGCCGATCACGAAATGGATGGAAGCGCAGTATCTGGCAACGCTCAATCCGTTCTATCGCCAGACGATCTGGGTCGACTTCATGCTCGTCTTCGGTTCCATGGCGCTGATTTCCTGGCCGCCCTATGCGCGTCTCGTTCGCGCCCAGGTGCTGTCAATCCGCGGCCGGCCCTACATCACGGCCGCCCAGGCGCTCGGTCTTTCCAACTGGATCATCATGAAGCGCTACGTCATTCCGAATGCCCTCGGACCGCTGATTGTTTCTGTCAGCGCCGGGCTCGGCACCGCGATGGTTCTGGAAAGCGCTTTCAGCTTCCTCGGCGTCGGCGTCAACCCGCCGACCCCCAGCTGGGGCAACATGATCTCGGACGGCCTGCGTGTCTGGCAGCACTATCCCCACCTTCTTGCTGCGCCGGCAGCCGTCCTCGGCCTTGCCTCGGTCGCCTTCAGCTTCCTGGGCGATGGCCTCAACGACGCACTCAATCCTCGGGGGAACAAGTGATGACCATCACCAAATCCAACGAACGGCTGCTTGATGTTCGAAACCTGACGGTCGAGATCGACGGCCGAAACGGTCCGGCGGTCGTGGTCGACGGCATCGACCTCCACGTCAACAAGGGCGAAACCCTTGGTGTCGTCGGCGAATCCGGTTGCGGCAAGAGCCTGACGATGCTGAGCCTGATGCGGCTCCTGCCCAACAAGATCAAGGTGACGAAGGGCTCGGCGACGTTCGACGGGAAGGATCTGCAGACGATGTCGAACCGCGAGCTGCGCAAGGTTCGCGGCGGCGATATCGGCTTCGTCTTCCAGGATCCGATGACCTCGCTGAACCCGGTGATGCGTGTCGGTGACCAGATCTGCGAACCGCTGATCTACCATCGCAACATGAAGAAGTCAGAGGCACGCAGCCGCGCTGTCGAGCTTTTGCGTCTTGTCGGCATTCCCGGCCCGGAAGAACGCCTGCAGGCTTATCCGCACGAACTCTCCGGCGGCATGCGCCAGCGCGTGATGATCGCAATCGGCCTTGCCTGCAATCCGAAGCTTCTGATCGCGGACGAGCCGACCACGGCGCTCGACGTCACAATTCAGGCGCAGATCGTCGATCTCGTGAAGGACCTGCGTGCAAAGCTCGGCATGTCGGTCGTCTGGATTACCCACGATCTTGCCCTGATCGCGGGTCTCGTCGATCGCGTGGCCGTGCTCTATGCCGGAACCGTGGTGGAGGACGCACCTGTTGACGAACTCTACGCGCGTCCGAGCCACCCTTATACGCGGGGTCTATTGGCCTCGATCCCGAAGCTCTCCGATCCGCCGGCAAGCCGCTTGAGCTCGATTGGCGGCACGCCGCCCGAACCCGGCCGTCGCCCGAAGGGATGCCCGTTTGCGCCTCGCTGTCCGCTGGCTGAAGCCATCTGTCATGAGAGCGTACCGAAGCTTGAGCCGCTGAGCGGCGCCAGCAACCACCGGACCGCATGTTTCGTCGTCCAGAAAATGCAGGAGGCCGCGTGATGGGCGCACAACCGCTGCTGAAGATCGAAAACCTCGTCAAGCACTTCCACGTCAGGCTAGGCGCCTTCGGCGAACGCTCGGCGACCGTCTACGCGCTTGACAACGTCAACCTTGACATCATGGAAGGCGAAACCCTGAGCCTGGTCGGCGAATCCGGCTGTGGCAAGTCGACCACCGGTTTCACCATCCTCAATCTCTACAAGGCGACATCAGGAAAGGTCGTCTACAAGGGGCAGGATCTGGCAACGCTGGACGAGAAACAGATGCGGCCGTTCCGCCGCGATCTGCAGATCGTTTTCCAGGATCCCTATTCGACGCTCAACCCCCGCATGACGATCGGCGAGGCGATCGGCGAGCCGATCCTGTTTCACAAGCTTTGCACCAAGGCCGAGCTCAAGGAC
The DNA here is from genome assembly GCF_001424945.1 of Rhizobium sp. Root1203. GTDB lineage: Bacteria > Pseudomonadota > Alphaproteobacteria > Rhizobiales > Rhizobiaceae > Rhizobium. The sequence continues at coordinate 15,713 of NZ_LMCW01000020.1, read as the reverse complement.
AGGATCGCGACGCTGCTCACCGATGTCGGCCTGCCGACACGCTTTGCGCAGCGTTATCCGCACGAGCTCTCCGGCGGTCAGCGCCAGCGCGTGGTCATTGCGCGGGCGCTCGCATGCCAACCGAAGTTCATTGTCTGCGACGAAGCGATCTCGGCTCTCGACGTCTCGATCCAGGCCCAGATCATCAACCTGCTGCTCGACCTCCAGGAAAAATACGGCCTGACCTATCTGTTCATCGCTCACGATCTGGCCGTCGTTCGCCATATCAGTTCGCGGGTCGGCGTGATGTATCTCGGTCGCCTGGCGGAGCTTGCAACGCGCGAGGAGCTGTTCGACAACCCGCTCCATCCCTACACACAGGCGCTGCTGTCGGCAGTTCCGGAAACGGATCCGGAGCTGGAACGCACGCGCACCCGGCAGATACTGCAGGGCGACGTGCCGAGCCCCCTCAATCCCCCGAGCGGCTGCCGCTTCCATACCAGGTGTCCGATCGCCATGGATGTCTGCAGCAGGATTGTTCCCGAGTGGAAGGAGGCCAGACCCGGTCATCGCGTTGCTTGTCATGCCGTCAACACTGGGCAGACTGCATGACGCTCAAGGTCGCGATCATTGCCGATGACCTGACCGGCGCTCTCGACACGGGTACGCCGTTCGTCGATGCCGGCCTTTCCGTCGCTGTCGCGATCGAGATCGAAGCCATATCGCAAGCGCTTGCATCAGGCGCTGATGTCGTCGTGGTCAACACTGCCTCGAGAGCTCTCCCGGAGGAGGACGCGGCAAGAAGGGTCGGCCTCGCGGCCAGCGCGCTTCTTGCCGCTTCACCGGAGATTGTCCTCAAGAAGATCGACTCTCGTTTGAAAGGCAACGTCGCTGCAGAAAGCGCTGCACTTGCAGCCGTTTTCGGTCACCGTGAGATCGTGCTTGCGCCTGCAATCCCCGATCAGCAGCGCTTTACCCGCAACGCCCACGTGGTCGGTCGTGGCGTCGATGAGCCCCTGCCGATCGCCGATCTCTTCAAGCCCAGGCGCGAAAAGGTACTTATCGTCGATGCCAAGAGCGACAGCGATCTCGACCGACTGATCGCAGAACACGATTGGAAGACGACGCTCGCCGTCGGCGCACGCGGCATCGGCAGCGCATTTGCCCGCAGCATCGGCAATGCAAAGACGCCCTCGACAGACTTCAAAGCGACGCTGAAGACGGTCTTTGCCTTCGGCTCCCGCGACCCGATCACGACAGCGCAAATGGCAAGGCTCGAAGCGTCAGCGATGCTGCAGGCGTGCATCGAGGCGCCGATGGGATCGGTGGGTCACGTCGATGGCCTGGCGTTGCCGGTCTTGCTTCGCTGTACGGGGGAAATCTCCGGCGATGCGGCAGCCGTTGCCGATCGCTTTGCCCAAGGGGTGAAATCGGTGATAGAGGATACGGGCCCGGACATGGTGATGGTCGGCGGCGGTGATACCGCACTCGCGGTTTTCCGAGCACTCGCAGTTCGCGTCCTGACACCGAAGGGTGAAATCGAACCGGGCGTTCCCTGGTTCGACGTGACCGCGGGCAACGGTGTTTCCTTCCGATGCGCCGTCAAGTCCGGGGGCTTTGGGAATTCGGATAGTTTGCTAAGAGTGATACCGCAGAATCAGCTGGCATGAGACGATGCCGGCGGGGAGAATGAACGTGGATGAAGCAAACGGTGCATCGGCGAACGGCCAAGCTGCTCCAGCGGCCAAGCCGGAGCGCGGCAAGGCGGTGAAGCTGGTCGATCGCGTTTTCGACCAGCTTTTGGAGCGTATCCGCTCGGGAAACTATCCGCCGGATTCGCGTCTGCCCGGGGAACACGAGCTTGCATCGCTGCTCGGCGTGTCTCGGCCGATCGTGCGCGATGCACTGGCGAAGCTCCGCGACAAGGGCATGGTCTATGCCCGTCAGGGCGCCGGCACCTTCGTCAGCGCCCACGGCTCGCCCACCACGCAGCTTTCCTATTCGCCGGTCAAGACGATTGCCGATATTCAACGTTGCTACGAATTCCGCCTGACGATTGAACCGGCGGCGGCCTATTTCGCGGCAAAGCGGCGCGATGACGCCGCGATCCAGAAAATCGCTGCAGCACTCGCCGATCTTCGAGAAGCGACCAGCCACCAGCTCCACCGCACGGACGCCGATTTCAATTTTCACCGCTCGGTCACGGAAGCCGCAAACAATCACTACTATACGGCCTCGATCGATGCCCTGAAGGCTCACATCGCGGTTGGCATGCATCTGCACGGACTGTCGCTTCTTGGCCCGAGGCCTGGCCTCGAGCAGGTGTTCCAGGAGCACAATGCGATCTACAAGGCGATCGCCGAGGGGCGGGCAGACGACGCGCGTGACCTGATGAGGACCCACCTGGAAGGGTCGAGGGATCGCCTGTTCGAGGGCCGAGCGCTGGATCTCTCGTTCTAAGGGTCACCGAACAGGGGTGAAAACGGCAGCAACGCGCGCTGCCGTCAGTCGGCCTTCCACTTAGTTCGGGACGGACCCAAGCGCGTGAAGAATACCGCGAAGTTCGGCTAGACCGCGCAGACGTCCGATGGCCGGATATCCGGGCGTCACTTTCTTCGTGAGATCGTCCAGCATGCGGTGGCCGTGATCGGAGCGAAACACGATCGTCTCATCGCCCTTGCGACGGCTGTCTTCAGCGACAAGCTCCCTGAGGACAGCCACCATGTCGACATCGCCTTCAAGGTGAGCGCTCTCGTGGAAGCTTCGGCCATCCCCCTCGCGTTTGGTCGCGCGCAAATGCGCAAAATGGATGCGCGAGGCAAATCGCCGGGCAATCGCTGGAAGATCGTTGTCGGCGCGCACGCCAAGGCTGCCGGTGCAGTAGCACATTCCATTCGCTTGCGATGGCACCGCGTCGAAGAGTGCTGCGTAGTCCTCGGCCGTCGAGGCAATGCGCGGCAGGCCGAAGAGCGACCGCGGCGGATCATCGGGGTGCAGGGTCAGCTTCACCCCGCGCGCTTCGGCAGCGGGCGTGACGGCCTGCAGGAATTCGATAAGATGCTGACGCAGTTTGGCGGCATCGATCCCTGAATAGGCGGCAAGCTTGTCGCGGAACTCGGGTATGGTCAGCGGCTCGGTTGTCGAACCCGGCAGCGCGGAGGTGATGTTGCGCGTAATATCGGCGATGTCATCGTCAGACATCGCATCAAAGACGATCTGCGCGCGCGCCGTGTCCTCGGGCGAGTATGCCTGTGCAGCGCCATCGCGTTGCAGGACGAACAGGTCGAATGCCGCGAATTTCTCGTGATCGAAGCGCATTGCGGTTGCCCCGGTCTCGATCTCGTGGTCGAGATCCGTGCGGGTCCAGTCCACCACGGGCATGAAGTTGTAGCAGATGATCGGGATCCCGCAGGCTGCGACGGCTTCAAGGCTTGCGATCCACGCTTCGATCTCGGCCCTTGCCTGCCCGCCCTTTCGCTTGACGGCGTCCGGGATGGGAATGCTTTCCACCACCGACCAGGTCAGAGGCGAGCGCCCCTGCGGCGTGGTTTCGATCATCGTCCGGCGTTCTTCGACCTCGGCCTGCGTCCAGGCATGGCCGATCGGCACCTGGTGCAGAGACGACACGATGTTCGTTGCCCCGGTCTGCCTGACTTCGTCGAGCGTCACCGGTGCTTCAGGTCCGAACCATCTCCAACCCTGGCGCATCTGTCTCCTCCTTCATGCATGTTTTTTGTGTGTGGGACCGCTGTCGTGTTCAGCAGAAGTAATTGGGGTAGCGTGTGCGAAGTTCGGCTACATCAGGTATGACCGCACTCAGGTGATGGGTCATTGCATCGCGCGCTGCGTGAAGGTCGTGGGCGGCAATTGCGTCGCGGATCAACATGTGTTCGTTGACGACATTGCTCATTCGCCCGAGTGCCGGCAGCGTCAGCCGCCGCGCGCGATCGATCTGCACCTTGACGGTCTTCAGAATTGCCCAGATGCCGGGGTAACCTGCGATCTGCGTGATCGCTTCATGAAAGGCTTCGTCCTCTCCGTGAAAGCCCGAGGTATCGCCAAGCGCCTCGAATGCCTTCTGTCTCGCAATGATGGCGTCCAGACGGGCAAGATCTTCAGGTGTTGCGATCTCGGCGGCCCGCTCCACAGTCGTCCCCTCGAGTGCCTTGCGCACGACGACGGCTTCGGGGATGGCGGCAACCGACACCCTGGAAACGACGGTGCCGGACTGCGGATAGATATCGACCAGTCCACTTTCAGACAATCTCAGCAGAGCTTCGCGAACCGGCGTTCGGCTGACGCCGAACTCCAGCGCGATGCGCTTTTCCTGGAGGAGCATTCCGGGAGGCATCCGAAGGGACAGTATATCCGCATGGAGCCGATCGAAGATTGCGTCTGCGGTCGTCACGCGCCGAAGCTTCGCCGGCCTCTCGGCTGACGCCGAAAAAGAAGGTGCTGCGGAACTGGCGCCTGGCTGCATGAGGACTTCCTGAACATTGACTTGCTAATGCATACTAGTATATCAATTCAAATCTGCTGCCAAGACGCGCCGGAGAGGAACGGAACGTCCGGCAAATCACTCAGGAGGTCTGCGCAATCATCGATTGAATGCTTTAAGCTTGAATCGGCAGATTGGGGACGTGTGGGAGCGCAAGGATGCTTCGGCGCACTGAGATCCCCAAAGAGAATAAGAGGAGGAGAAAAACCATGAAGATTACCCGCAGAACATTTGTCAGCACCGCCGCGAGCGCTGCTGTCGTCGGCCTACTTCCGGTCAAGGTCTGGGCGCAGGCAAAGAAGCCGGCGAGCCCGGTTGCGATCACCATTGCCGATGTGGCCGGAAACCTGGCCCTGACACAGGGCATGTTCGAGGCCTACGCCGCCGAAAAGGCCGACTGGGTTTCAGGCTTTGCCTTCACCAAGGCACCGGCGCCCGAGCTTCCAGGAAAAATCAAGGCGCAGCAGGCTGCCGGCAAGGTCGATATCGATCTCGTCCTGACGGGCACCGATGCGCTGTCGGCCGGTCTCGATCAGGGGTTGTGGATCGATCTGTCCGCGCACAAGGCAGAGCTTCCCAATCTGGAGGCGGTCCTGCAGCCGCAGGCATTCAAGATGCAGGCGCTCGCCAAGGATCAGGGTGTTGTCATCACCTATTATCCCTCGGGCCCGCTCATCGAATACATGCCCGACAAGGTCGCAAATCCTCCGAAGTCGGCGCAGGAACTGCTCGACTGGGCAAAGGCCAACAAGAACCGCTTCATCTATGCAAGGCCGGCAAACTCCGGACCTGGCCGCACCTTCCTGATGGGCTTGCCTTACCTGCTCGGCGACAGCGATCCGCGCGATCCGGTCAATGGCTGGGCCAAGACCTGGGCCTACCTGGCGGAACTCGGAGAAAACATCGAATACTATCCGACCGGTACCGGACAGGTGATGAAGGAGCTCGGCGAAGGAACCCGCGACATCGTGGTATCCACCACCGGCTGGGACATCAATCCGCGCGCGCTGGGCATCGTTCCAGCCGAGGCAAAGGTGCAGAAGCTCGAGGGCTTCCACTGGGTCACCGACGCCCACTACGCCGTGATCCCGAAAGGCGTCTCCGACGAGAAGATCGCTGTTCTGATCGATGTTTTGAATTACATCCTGCAACCGAAGCAGCAGGCAATCGCCTACGATGCCGGCTATTTCTATCCGGGTCCTGCCGTCAAGGACGTCACGCTCGACATGGCGCCTCAGGAAAGCCAGGACACGATCAAGGAATTTGGCCGTCCCGAATATGCCGACTGGATTGCCAACAATCCCCTTGAGGTGCCGCTTGAACCGAAGCTGCTCGTCCAGGCATTCCGCATCTGGGACGAAAAGATCGGCGCCAAAAAGGGCTGATCATCGAGAAGGCCCGCTCCGATCGCGACGATCGGCGCGGGCTTGTCCTGTCAGTGAATGGAGATTGGCTTGAATTCGGTTCCAAATGCAGCGCCTTCAGCGCGCAACACCGCGCGCCTCGAACTCAAAGGACTGTCCCGCTCCTTCGGCGCCTACAATGCGTTGGACGGCATCGATCTTGCGATCGAGCCGGGCGAATTCGTAGCGCTTCTCGGCCCGTCAGGATGCGGCAAGTCCACTGCGCTGAACTGCATTGCCGGCCTTCTGGCGCTGTCGGGCGGTGAGATCAGGCTCGGAAACAGCCGCATCGACCAGCTGGAGCCGGAACGGCGCGGTTTCGGGATGGTGTTCCAGAGCTATGCGCTGTTTCCCCATATGAGCGTGCGCAAGAATGTCGGCTTCGGCCTGGCCATGCAGGGCATCAAGGGGTCGGAGGCGGACAAGCGCATCAACGATGCCCTGGCGCTGGTGCGTCTTGAAAGCCAGGCTGAAAAGCTTCCCGGCCAGCTTTCCGGCGGCCAGCAGCAACGCGTGGCGATCGCGCGCGCCATTGTCATCCGACCGCCTGTCGTCCTGATGGACGAACCGCTTTCCAACCTCGATGCAAAGCTGCGTCTGGAGATGCGCGCTGAAATCCGGGGCATTCACGACCAGATCGGGTCGACCACGATCTATGTGACCCACGACCAGGACGAGGCGCTGTCGCTGGCAGATCGCATCGTCGTCATGAGCCAGGGGCATATCGAGCAGATCGGTTCACCCGAGGATCTCTACCAGCGGCCCGTGAATGTCGACGTGGCCGACTTCATGGGTTTTCGAACCCGTATTCCGGGTCGCATAACAGCAGTCTCCGGAGGCGACGCCGAGATAGACATCGCCGGAGCACGCATATCGGGCGCCATGCGCACGCCGCTCAACGTCGGTGATGCCGCCATCCTGTCGGTCCGGCCAGAAGACCTGGTCGCGTCGGAAGGCGAGGGGATCCCGGCAACCGTCGCCAGCATGGAATATCGCGGCCGGGCATTCTTCGGCCTGGCACGCGCAAGCGATGGCTCCGAACTCTATTTCCGTGCCGACCACGTCTTGCCGCGCGGCGCAGCGACACGACTGCATCCGGTTGCAGGGCGCGCGCTGCTCTTCAAGGACGCGACGCGATGAGCGGCCCGTCGCTGCAGACGCGGCTTGCGGTGCGGGGGCTCGACGGCACCACGATGCTGTTGTTGCCCGGTCTTGCCTTCATGATCGCGCTCTTCGTTTATCCGTTTCTTTACGGGGTAGCGGACTCGCTGATGCCGAAAGAGGGAGCGTGGTACGCCAACTACGCGAAATTCTTCGGCGATCCCTTCCAGTACAACACCATCGCCGCCACCTTGTGGTTGGCGCTGCCCGTGACGATCATCAATCTCGCCCTTGCCGTGCCGATCGCCTTTCGTGTCCGATTGATGCAAAGGCAACGCCTGCTGACCACCATTCTCGTCCTGCCGATCACGCTCGGCACTGTCTTCGTGGCAGATGGCCTCCTGACATTCCTCGGGCCGCGCGGCTGGTTCAACCACACGCTGCTCCTGCTCGGCATTCTCGATAATCCCGTCAAGTTGACGAACAACTACTGGGGCGTCTTCGCCTCGCTTCTGATCACCGGCTTTCCCTTCGCGTTCCTGTTGACGCTGTCCTACATCACCGGGATCGATCCTGCGATCGAGCAGGCAGCAGCCACACTTGGCGCAGGCCCCCGCCAGCGTTTCTTCCGCGTCTTTCTGCCGCTTTTGGTTCCCGGGCTGGCGGTGACCTTCTGCCTCGCCTTCGTTCAGGCCTTTGCCGTCTTCCCGTCGGCGGTCCTCCTCGGTGCACCGGCAGGACCCACGCGTGTCATTTCGATTGCGGCCTATCAGGCGGCCTTCGAGCAGTACGATCATTCACTGGGGTCTGCGATCGCGCTGATCATGGGTGGCGTCGAGCTCGTCGTGGTGCTTGCGGTGCTTGGCGCCAGGTCGTTCTTCTATCGCGGCCCAGCCGGCGGCACGAAAGGCTAGTCATGATCCGCGATCAAGGTCTCACCTCCAAGCTATGGCGTGTCTCCATCTGGGCACTTGCCACGCTCTTCATCCTCAATCTGCTTGCGGTCATTGCCGCGGTTGTCGTCAATTCCTTCGCGACGCGATGGCTCGGCACCTGGCTGCCGGCCGGCTGGACGACCAAGTGGTATTTCAGTGCCTGGAAGGAGTTCCAGCTTTCGAGCGTCGTGCTCGTGACCTTCGAGATCGTCTTCACGGTTGTCATCATATCAGGCATTCTCGGGGTCATGACGGCCTATGCGCTGGCGCGTCGGGATTTTCCGGGCAAGCGGCTGGTGATCCTCCTCTTTCTGTTGCCACTTCTCATTCCACCGCTGACCTATGGCATTCCGCTGGCAACCGTCCTTTACCAGCTTGGGCTTGGCGGAACCTTCTGGGGCGTCGTGCTGATCAACATCGTGCCATCGCTGCCGTTCGTCGTTCTTGTCATGATCCCCTTTATCGAGCAGATCGATCCGCGCATCGAAGCGGCCGCCCGCGTCTTTGGCGCCGGAACGACAAGCCTGTTCGTGCGCATCCTGCTCCCGCTGCTCTTACCGGGGATGCTGGCAGCACTTTTGCTGGTGCTGGTTCGCACGATCGCCATGTTCGAACTGACGTTCCTGATCGCCGGTCCGACCACACAGACCCTTGTTGTGTCGCTCTACTACGCTGTGTTTGCCTCCGGCGTCCGCGCAGGCCAGTCGATCGACGCCATGGCCGTCGTCTACATGGTGACGACACTATTCTGGCTGGTGATCGCGCTGCAGTTCGTCAATCCGACGCAGATCGTGGCAAGGGCAAAACAACAGCCGGTGCACTGAGGGAGGGCGGGCGAAGTTGCGCGTGGTTTCTGCACCGCGCGGCTCGTCCGGTTGCCTCAGGCCCTCAAGGCTCGACAGAAGACGTCAGGGATTGAGCCCTGCGCATCGCGCCGTGTTGCGCACATGCGTTTCCATCTCCTCGCGTGCGCGCGAAGGCGCGTTATCGCGCAGCGCCGATATGATTTTGCGATGCTCGGCAATGGAGGCCTGCATGCGGGCAGGCTCGGTGATCGGAATGGGCTGGCGCTGCGTTTCGGTAATCTGATCGCGGACGGTGTGGTAGAGCGCGCGCATCATCGCGTTGCTGCAGGCCGATGCGATAATGCCGTGGAACTCCAGATCCGCTTCGACATTGGCGAGGAGATCCTGGTTCGCCCAGCAGTCTTCCATGCGCCTTGTTGCGTCTTCCATCGACTGAAGCTGATTGCCGGTCAATCGTCCGGCTGCAAGGGCCGCAATGCTGCCTTCGAGCATGATGCGCGTCTGAAACACGTCAAAGACCGAGTAGCTGTCGGAATAGCGCCAGGGTGCCATGGCATTGCCGGAGGAGGGGCGTGTGCCGGCAACAAAGGTTCCGCGACCGGCTTCGGTCTTCAAAAGCCCAAGTGTTTCGAGCGTCAGCAGCGCTTCGCGCAAGGACGCACGGCTGATGCCGAGCCTGATCGAGAAATCGCGCTGAGAGGGGATCTTCTGTCCCGCGGGCAACTCGCCGCTTTGGATCATGTCCTGGATTGCGCGCGCTGCCGATTGTGGAACCATTGTCCTGTTGAGCATTCTGTCCCACCTCGCTTGCGCCTTTGCGGCGTTCATACAGCCACGACATTAATTTACTTGGCGGCTGTCTTGCAAATGCCGACCGGCCATGTTTCATTGGCCTGACTGGTCTGACCAGTCAGGCCACGATATGTATACGCAAATTAAATCAAATCAAGGGGAACCCAAATGCGTACATTTTCCTACATAAAGACCGTGTTGCTCTCGGGCGTCCTGGCTGTGACCGGGACAATCGCAGCCCATGCGGCAGACCTCACCGTTGGCGCCAACATCGGCAACGTACCATGGGAATTCCAGGACGAGAGCGGCAAGACGGTCGGCTTCGAGGTCGATCTTGTGACCGAGATCGCCAAGCGCCTGAACAAGTCGGTCGAGTTCGTCAATATTCCGTTCAATGGCCTGTTTTCTGCAGTCCAGTCCGGGCGTATCAACATGGCGGTCTCCTCGATCACCATCACCGACAAGCGACTGGAGTCGGTCAGCTTCGCACAGCCCTACTACGACAGTGACCAGTCGCTGACGGTGACCGCGGCGAGCGGCATCACAGGGCTCGGCGGCATGAGCGGCAAGGTCGTTGGCGTCGATACCGGATCGACAGGCGACGTCTGGGCAACGGCCAACACGGCCAAGTACAGCCTGGGAGAAATCCGCCGCTTCGAGGGTCTGCAGCCGGCCATGCTCGATCTCGTCGCCGGGCGCGTTGACGGCTATATCAGCGACATCCCGGCTCTCCAGTACTACGTCAAGGGCAAGCCGGAGCTGAAGGTCGTCGAGCGTATCCCGACGGGTGAGAAATACTCGATCATGTTCAACAAGGGCGACCCGCTTGTCGCTCAGGTCAACGAGGTGATCACCAAGCTGAAGGGCGAAGGCTTCATCGCCAAGCTGCACGAGACCTGGTTCGGCGCCAAGCCCGAGGACACGACGTCGACCGTCAAAGTCGCCGAGATGCCCACCGCCAAGTAACGGTTGGTCGATATCCGGGTGGCGGTTCAGTTCGCCACCCGTCCCATAACGACTTGCCGGTGGTGCAATGGACATTTTCACGACATTCTTCAACCTCGCGGTTCTGCAGCGCTCTCTGCCGCTGCTCCTGTCAGGCCTCTGGATCACGCTCGAACTCGGCATCGTCAGCATCGTCGCCGGCCTCGTCGGCGGGTTGATCCTTGCCCTCCTCAGGCTTTACGCCACGCCGTTCGTCAGGGCGCTTGCCAAGATCTACACGGACGTCTTCCGGTCCATCCCGCTGCTGGTCCTGTTGATCGTCATCTACTATGCGCTGCCCTTCGTCGGCATCCGGCTTTCGCCGTTCCTGTCGGCGGCAAGCGCGCTGACGCTGGTGTCGACGGCCTATACGGCGGAGATTTTTCGCGCCGGCATCGAGGCGATCCCGCGCGGCCAGTTCGAGGCATCGGAAGCGCTAGGGCTGTCCTATCGACATATGATGGCAGAGATCATCCTGCCCCAGGCCGTCAAGATCGTCATTCCCCCGCTCACCAACAATTGCATCAACGTCATGAAGGACACCGCTCTGGCGTCGGTGGTGGCCATGCCCGACCTTCTGAAGCAGGCCACGCAGGCACAGGCTCTGATGGCCAACCCATCACCGCTGATTGGCGCGGCAATCATCTATCTGGCGTTCCTGTGGCCCCTGGTCAGCATCGTCGCCCGCCTCGAAATGCGGTTCAACACCAGGAGGCGTTCATGAAGACGATCGTCAACATCCACAATCTCAAGAAGGCCTACGGTGATTTCGAGGTGCTTCACGGCATCGATCTTCAGATCGGAGAGGGTGAAGTCGTTTGCGTCATCGGCCCTTCGGGGTCCGGCAAGTCGACGCTGATCCGTTGCATCAATCACCTTGAGACGTTTTCGGCTGAAAGCCGGGTCGAGGTCGATGGCATCACGGTGGAGCCCGGCAGAAACCTTGCCAAGGTGCGTGCCGAGGTCGGCATGGTTTTTCAGTCGTTCAATCTCTTCCCCCATCTCAGCGTCATGAAAAACATCATGATCGCCCCCATGCGGGTTCGCCGCACGTCCGTTGCCGAGGCACGGCGAAAGGCGATCGAACTGCTTGCCCGCGTCGGTATTTCCGAACAGGCGGACAAGTATCCCGAGCAGCTTTCGGGTGGTCAGCAGCAGCGTGTCGCCATTGCGCGTGCGCTTGCGATGGAGCCACGGGTTCTCCTCTTCGACGAGCCGACCTCGGCACTCGATCCGGAAATGGTCGGGGAAGTGCTCGACGTCATGCGCACCCTTGCAGGCACCGGTGTCACCATGGTCGTGGTCACACACGAGATGGGGTTTGCCAAACAGGTCGCCGACCGGGTGATCTTCATGGATGGCGGACGCATCGTGGAGGCCGGAACGCCCAAGGAAATCTTCGATACGCCGCGCGAGGAACGCACGAAGGGCTTCCTGCGCGCCGTACTCAATCACTGATAATCAAAGAATTTGGAGGACACCCCATGGAAACTCAAACCAAACTCGACATCGACTTCGTTCGCAGTCAGTTTCCCGGGCTGGAGCACGGCTGGACATTTTTCGACAATGCGGGCGGATCGCAGATCCTCAAACGCGCCGTCGAGCGGATCAACACCTTTCTCTACGACAAGAATGTCCAGATCGGCGGCAGCTATGACGTCTCGCAGCAGGCGGCAAAAGCGCTTCTGGACGCGCGTGAGGCCGCCATGCATCTCGTCAATGCCGCTCGTCCGGAGGAAATCGTCTTCGGCAGCTCGACCACGGTTCTCATCCAGAACCTTGCGCGCGCCATGCGAAGCCAGCTCAAGGCAGGCGACGAGATCATCGTCACGATCTCCGATCACGAATCCAATATCGGCCCCTGGGACGGTCTGCGCGACATGGGCGTGATCATCAAGTTCTGGCCGCTCGACACACGCACCTATGAGCTTGACATCGCCGATCTCGTTCCGCTGATGAGCGAGAGGACGAAGCTTGTCTGCGTCACGCATGTGTCAAACATCCTCGGCGCGATCAATCCGGTGGCCGACATCGCCCGCTTCGTCCACGAGCGTGGCGCGCGCATTTGCGTCGATGCGGTCGCCTACGCACCGCACCGGGCGATCGACGTTGTCGCCTGGGACGTCGACTACTACGTCTTCAGCCTCTACAAGACCTATGGTCCGCACTACGCCATGATGTACGGCAAATATGACCATCTGCTGGAGCTTGATCCGCTTTACCACTTCTTCTACGGCCGCGATAAGGTGCCGGGCAAGCTTGAGCCCGGAAACCCCAACTACGAGCTTGCCTATTCCCTGACGGGGATCGTCGACTACCTCTGCGAACTTGGAGAAAAAACAGGCGCCACGGGCTCCCAGCGCGAGCGGATCGTCGCTGCGTTCGACGCCATTGCCGTCCAGGAGAATGCCCTGACCGAACGGTTGCTCTCCTACCTGAGAAGCCGCAACGATTGCCGCATCATCGGTGAAACCACAAACCGCAACGGGCGCCGCATTCCGACGATCAGCTTCGTCTTCGAGGGTCGAGATTCCGAGGACATCTGCAAGGCGATGGATGCCTACAGGATCGCGATCCGATTTGGCGATTTTCATGCCCGTCGTCTCGGCGACCACCTCGGTCTGCCGCAGTATAATGGCGCTGTTCGTGTGTCCATGGTCCACTATAACACGATTGCCGAAGTCGACCGGCTGACGTCGGCGCTCGACGAAATTTTAGGCCGTGACGGCGTGGCGCGAAAGGGTGCGGTATGACCCTGCGGTTCGACACGATCATCAAGAACGGCACGGTTGTCACAGACGTCGATACCTTCAAAAGCGATGTCGGCATTCGCGACGGGAAGATTGCGGCACTGGCCGACGATCTGACCGAGGCCGACGAGATCATCGATGCATCCGGGCTCTTGGTATTGCCCGGCGGCATAGACAGCCACGTCCACATCGCCCAGGCGTCCGGCGACGGCATCGTCATGGCCGATGACTTTGACAGCGGCACTCTGTCGGCAGCGTTCGGCGGCAATACCACGATCTTGCCTTTCTGCATGCAGGAAAAGGGAACGACGTTGCGTCAATCGCTGAAGGACTACCACGCTAAGGCCGAGGGCGAGTGCCATATCGATGTCTCGTTTCATCTGGTGATCACCGATCCCACTGCCTACGTGCTCGGCCAGGAGCTTCCAGCGCTGGTCGAGGATGGCTACACCTCGCTCAAGGTGTTCATGACCTACGAGAACCTGCGTCTCTTCGACGATCAAATCCTTGCGACGCTCGACAGCGCGCGGCGCTCCGGCGCGCTGGTGATGGTTCATTGCGAAAACGAGGATGCGATCCGCTATCTCATCGGTCGCCACGAAGAAAAGGGCGAGTTCGCACCGAAGTTTCATGCCTTGAGCCGACCGGTTGCGGCAGAACGGGAAGCCACCCATCGCGCGCTGTCGCTCGCTGAAGTCGTCGACACGCCGATCGTCATCGTTCACGTTTCGAACAGGCAGGCGATGGAAGAAATCGAGCGCGCGCGGCGTCGCGGCAGCAAGGTCGCCGGCGAGACCTGCCCGCAATACCTGCTTCTGACAGCTGATGATCTCGACGCAACCGAGCTTGAAGGCGCCAAGTTCGTGTGCTCGCCTCCTCCGCGCGACAGGGAAAGCCAGATCGCCTGCTGGGAGGGACTGCAGAACGGCACCTTCGAGCTCTTTTCCTCCGATCATTGCCCTTTTCGCTATGACGACGATCAGGGCAAGATGAACGAGAAGGGCAAACGGAACTTCCGCTGGATCCCGAATGGCATTCCGGGTGTCGAAACGCGGCTACCGATCCTGTTTTCCGAAGGCGTGAACAAGGGACGGATCGACATCAACCGTTTCGTCGCGCTCTCCTCCACCAACCATGCGAAGCAATACGGCCTCTATCCGCAAAAGGGGACGATCGCGATCGGATCAGATGCCGATATCGCACTCTGGGATCCGAGCCGCTCGGTCACCATCACAAACGATAGCCTGCACCACGGCGCTGACTATACGCCCTATGAAGGGCTGGAGGTCGAAGGCTGGCCGGTGCGCGTCCTTCTGCGGGGCAGGACCATCATCGATGGGCCGGCATATACCGGCCACAAGGGCGGTGGGATACACCTGAAACGAGAAAAGACGTTCCGTCCTGCCCCGTGAGGGCGCAGGCCGGAATGCGCCCGTGGCGTCGATCATTGTGCATCAGTTGCTTCCCTGCAACCCCGGGGAACTATGTCGACGGCCCGGTTTTGTTCCTTGGCTGGTCGTCGATTTTGGCATTCATCAAGGGTGCAAGGATACCCTCGATCGTTTCGATGCGCTCCTGGCGCCGCTCGAGCCACTTGTTGCGACCCCGCTTCTCGTGGGCGGTGGCCTGCCGGCTTGCCTGTAGTTGTTCGATATAGACAGCATCGGTCTTGGCGTTTGAGAGCCGGTCGAAGATCCAGCAAAACGAAGCGGGAAGTTCGCCAACCTTATATTGCGGGTTCTCGCTTGAACGATCCTCATCGAGAATCTGTTGGAGGACGACTTGATCCCATATCTCGGGATCCCGGTCGCACCGTTCTTTCCATTCTTCAAGGAGCCGCAGCGTCGCAGGCGTGTCGTTCAGGAGGATGGTTGCCGAGATCAGACGATCTTCCTCGCGGTAGACCGCCAGATCACAGCCAAGGGTTCTCAGGACCGGCCATGGATCCCGGTGGAGAACAGCGTCCACGTCTACGTAGAGCAATGGCCCGCGATTGGACTTGCGTGCTTCCAGGAGAAAAGTGGGCTTGAGCGCGGCATTGCGGACCCAACTGCCGGCGCTGTTCACCGGGGTCGTGTGGACGCGCAGCCCGAGGCGCGTGGCGGACGCCGCCATCCGGGCCGCCTCCTGCTCATAAAACGAATTGGAGGTGTAAAAGCCCACAATTTTTCCGTAGGCGTGCGGGGATATTATGATTTCCGAATCCATCGGGAACGGCACGACGTGTTTGCGATACTTGGATTTTGACAGGCTAAAGAAATCGAGAAATCGATAAAGCAACTCGGAACTCATATCAGGGGGGAATCCATTAAACTTAAAGGGAAGGCACTTGCAGTTTGCCCGCCTAGAGCGTTTCACCTTTTAACGGAACCATATCCAGCATTTTCCAGATAGTTTTGGCATTCGGCGGGCTGGATGGTTTCGACCAGCCTGCCGATATGACGCCATGTGTCGTCGATGGTGCG
>NZ_LMCW01000019.1 GCF_001424945.1 Rhizobium sp. Root1203 | reverse complement strand
CCATCTTCTGCCATGCAAATCTCCAGTTAGTCCTGGAAACCTTCTCGCACACGCAGCAAGCCTCAAAATATAGCCAATCCAATGGGGCGGAGACGGCGCTTACACTGGGACAAAGCTCTCGCTGAGACCGATGTAGTTTTTGCTCATCGGCCCGATGGTTGCGGCGTCGGTCGCATAGAATGCGATCCCTCTAAATCCTAAGAGCCCAGCAAGTGTTACAACGAATGATGGGACGCCCAAGGTCACCGTCCAGAACCCCTGCCAGAACCCGAGCAGCAAGCCAACACCCAAGGTAACGAGCAGCGTGGGCCCAACTCCGACCCCGAAGTACACTTGGAGTGACGCTGCTACTGTTCCGCAAAGATAGACAGCGCTGCCAATTGATAGATCGATCTCGCCCTTTATGATCAGGATTGAGACTGCCATCGCCATGATTGCGGTGATTGCACTTTGCCTCATAAGGAGAGTTAGATTGCGCGGAGTAAGGAAAAGGCCGTCCGTCGCCAGGTGGAAAGCGACCGCTATGACGACGAAGAAGACGACGATAGGAAGCCAGTTCGCTTCCCTGAGCATCGCGCGGTAATTGACCGACTGCCTGGGCCCCGCTCCGGCTGCGTTTATACGTTCCAAGTCTCTCTCACTTTGCGACAATTTATGAACGTGAAATTAAGCCGGTAGCTGCCGCCATCAGTTCATGTGTGTCGGTCGTTTTCTCGAACTCACCGGCAGTGCGACCTTTGTACATCACGAGTATCCGGTCGCTTTCGTTGATGATCTCTTCTACGTCGCTTGAGATCATCAAAATCGCCTTGCCGCTGTCCGCAAGGCGTCGAAGAATCCGGTAAATCTCGGCCCGCGCACCCACATCGACCCCGACAGTTGGCTCATCCACGATCAACAAGTCAGGTTCAGTAGCCAGCCAACGTGAAAGGACGATTTTTTGCTGGTTGCCGCCACTGAACAACTCGACATTGCGGCGGAGATCGAGAGGACGAAGGTCCAGGTCGTTGGCGAGTTTCATATTCCTGCGGAACTCTTCAGTTCGGCTGATGACACCGAACTTGCTTATGGCACCGACGCTTGCGGCTGATACATTCCTGAGTGCGCTCTGGCCCTCGAATATGCCGGACCATTTGCGATCCTCCGTCAGCATCGCACATCGCCGACGAAGGGCTTCACTTGGACTGGTGGGTCTTCCCTCTACGCCGTTGATAACGATACGGCCGGAGACCGGCCCTTTCCAAGATCCATAAATCGCCATGGCAAGTTCGGTCTGGCCTGCGCCGACGAGCCCAAACAGGCCGACTATCTCACCGGCGGCGACGGTCAATGACGCGTTGTCCACATTCAATTTTTCGCTTTTTGCGGCTTCTGCGACCGTCAAATTCTCTACTCGCAAGCGGCAGGTACCGTCGGTCTTCACGACCCGCGGAGCTCGTAGTTCGGGCTCTCTCCCGATCATGGCTTTGACTATCTCTGTGCGGTTGTTCTTAATTGTCTCCGTTTCGAATACGAGCTTACCGTTTCGCATCACGAGCGCACGGTCGCAGACCTGTTCAACTTCATCGAGCCTGTGAGTGATGAAGATGGTCGGCACCCCTGATTGCGTCACCTGTCGGATCTTGTTGTATAGGTGCTCGGCCTCGCCCGGTGTAAGGGCCGCGGTGGGCTCGTCCAGAATAAGCAGCCTCGGGGACGCCTTAGAGAGCGCAGAC
Organism: Rhizobium sp. Root1203; assembly: GCF_001424945.1. Lineage (GTDB taxonomy): Bacteria > Pseudomonadota > Alphaproteobacteria > Rhizobiales > Rhizobiaceae > Rhizobium. The sequence goes on along the minus strand of NZ_LMCW01000019.1, from coordinate 72,128 downwards.
GCGATCATCAGCAACCTCTGTTCAGAAGCCGAAAGAGTTGCCATGGGCTTGGTCGGATCTGCATCGATCTGGAAGAACTGCAGGCACTTCATGGCGTGCCTGAGCATCTGCGCACGGTCTACGACGCCAAACCGGTTTGGCAACCTGCCCATCGCCGCATTTTCGGCGATCGATAGATTTCCCGCAACATGCAGTTCCTGCTGGACCAACACAATTCCGCGCTCTTCCGCCTCCCGAACGGTTTTCAGCCGAAGCTCCTTGCCGTCTAGAAATATTTGACCATCGAAGCTGCTGTGCGGATGGACGCCGGCAATCAACTTCATCAATGTTGATTTGCCTGCCCCATTTTCACCGAGCATCGCGATCGTCTCACCGGCTCTCACCGACAGCGACACGTCTACAACGACGCTGATCCCGAAGAACTGCTTCGTCACGTTTTGTGCCTGGAGCACGATCTCGGTCAAAAATTCCTCCGTCTGTAGTCATTTCCCATTACACCCAGCCGGTGCCAAGTTTTGCTCCAACGTTCATGGCGGCACTGCTCCGCGCGGGTGCGATGCCCAGACTTGGTGCGCGTTTTTTGCAGCAAGTCATCATGTGGTTGGGCGGAAGGTCAATAGATGGGCTCCGCGTGCTGCACCGCCGTCATTACATGATGTTATATGAAAAATTCCGGCCTTCGGTTCGGCGGCAATATTGTTTGACCCATCAAAACCCGGATGCAAGCATCACGATGTTCGCGGCGAAGAAGCGTCGAAAAAGAGCCTTCGCACATGATCGCGGCTACCTTGGTAGCGATGAACGTAAGTCAACTGGGAGGGATGAATGTCTGCGAAATGGAGCCGTATTCTAAGCGTTTCAATATCTTCTATTGCTTTGGCGTCAACAGTTCACCCGCTGGTCGCCTCGGCAAAGGACGCAGACGGCAAGCTTGTGATTGCTGTGTCGCTACAATCCGAGCAGGAGCCGATATGGCATCTTTGGGTGAACTCCATGACAGCGGAAGCCGAACGGCAGAACGCCAGGCTCATAGTGCAATACGCGAATAGAGATCCGGCAAAGCAGGCGGCACAGGTGGAGCAGTTGCTGGCGCAGAACCCGGACGCATTTATCTTCAATCCGGTAAACGGTGGAGCCGCCGGGCCAACCGTGGATTCAATCAAGGAAGAGAAGATACCGGTCGTGGGTTTTGATGACGTCGTCACCGGAAGTCTCACGGACTACCTCGTAACAAGAGACAACTATCAGGTCGGCGTCTTACAGGCTCAAGAGGCTCTTAAAGTCGCTCCGAAGGGTAATTTCGCATTTATAAAAGGCGATCCGACGTGGAGCGGCTGGCCGTTGATTGTCAAAGGCTACAAGGACACTCTTGCTGCCAACCCCGACGTCAAAACGGTCTTCGACCAAAATGCCAATTGGGACCCCTCGAAGGCACAGGCGCTTGCGGAAAACGCTCTTTCCGCCAACGGCGATAATTTGCAAGCAGTCGTTGTCATGAATGACGGGATGGCTACCGGTGTTGTCGCCGCTGTGAAATCCCGTAACCTCAGTGGCAAAGTCTTTGTTAGTGGTATGGATGCCGAGACCCAGGCACTCAAATCCATTCTTGATGGCGGTCAAACGATGAGTGTTTACACCGATATCGATGACTACGGGAGTTGGGCGGTCAAGGCGGCCGTTGCGCTCGCAAATGGCGAAACGCCTCCCAGCGACCGGATGACGTCGACGCCAGTGGGCGACGTCCCAACGCACCTCGTCAAAACGTTCGCTGTCACCAAAGAAAACCTCTGTGAGACTATCACGACGAAAATGATCGCAGGCTGGACTACCGTTCAAGAGGTTTTCGGAAAACCGGACGCTTGCAAGTAAGCGCAGCCGCTGTGCCGGACCGAAAAGGGCGGTCGTTTGTGCCGCCCTTTATCGCTCCTGCTTCCTTCCAAGCCCTTCGAATTGGAGGCATGCCCGCTGGAATTTCCCATCTCAATCTTTGCGATAACAGCAGGTTATATGTCTCAACATCTTTTGATGTTGGCCGCTCTGTATTCCCCTATATGTCGTTGGAGGCCGCCCATGAACACGAGGGAGTTGGTGCCCCCAGGGCGACGGCTTTGATATGAACCCTATTGTCCATCGCGACCGCTCCACGCGTAACGTCGCCAATCAGCCCGACAATCTTCGAACATTCGTGTCGGCAAAGCGAGGATTAAATGCGCTCCCCACCCCCGGGTACGGCTCCGAAAATCGATCTGGCCAAGAAGTATAAACCGCTTGCTCTGATGGCAGTTCGGGCGGCAACCGAAATACGTCCCCAAGATACCGCTTCCTCGCGTGGATCTGCATGCCGAACCAGTGACGGCGTCACAAAGACTTCGCAGGAACGAGTTCGTATCGACGATTGAAGCACGCGGCCATGCATCGATGGCTGAACCTAGAAGCAGCATACGGGAGACACCATGCAGGAAAATGTGACGGAGCGCTTGGCCACTTTCAGTGCCACGTTGAACTACGATGATTTGCCCACAACCGTCAGTCAGGAGATCAAGCGCCTGTTGCTAGACACTGTCGCATGCGGCCTGGGCGGATTCGACCTTGATAAAGGCCGACTGGCTTTGGACTATACGCGCGCGGTCGGGGGCACCCCCGAGGCGGCAATCTTCGGCACCTCGCTTAGAGTTCCGGCTGCAATGGCGGCGTTTGCCAACGGAGAGCTTATGAACGCGCTCGACTACTGCGCGCTTCAGCCACCTGCGCATGTAACGCCGTACGTTATCCCATCCGTAATGGCTCTCGCAGAAATCAGACACGTTTCAGGCAAAGAACTTGTTGCTTCGTTGACGATTGCGCATGAGATCAGCTGCCGTATCGCAGCGTCATTAGGTAATCTACGCGCTACGCCGGGCGGTTTTCCGCTTAGGAGCTTCGGCGTAGGTTGCACACAGTTTGGGGCTACGGCCGGTGCGGCACGAATTCTGGGGCTTGACGAGGACAAGATGGCCCACGCTTTCGGCCTAGCTGGCTACCACGCACCGATCGCTTCCCATGTGAAATACAACCACACGATTCATGTTGGGATGGCGAAGTACGGTCCTTCGGGTTGGACCGCACAAGCTGGTGTGGTGACCGCACTTCTGGCCGAAACCGGATATCGCGGCGATGTGACAGTGCTCGACGGCGACTTCGGCTTTTGGGCGATGAACGGGTCGCCGGCATGCGACTGGGACAAGCTGACGAGTAATTTGGGACAGAGCTGGGCGTTCGATGCCATCGGCTACAAATACTGGCCCTGCTGTGGATCGCATCAAGCGCCGCTGGACGCCTTTGTCGAAATCATCAACGCCAATGACATTCTGCCAGAAGAGATCACAAAGGTCGTCGTCAAAAGCGAAGGACTGGCGGGGCTGCCAAAGTATGTCAGCACCGACATCCAGGACCATGTCGAAGCGGCATCGAGCATGCCCTACAATATCGCGGTCGCGGCCCACCGAGTTCCCTGGGGGCCGAAATGGCAGTCGCGTGAGACCCTTGCCCGTCAGGATATCCGAGAGTTCATGGGTCTCGTCGAGCATGCTGTCTACGACCGATGCGAGATATTGCGCCATCAAGATCTCGTGGTCGACGGCAGAAGGAACCTAAAACATCGCCCTGCCCTTGTGCAGGTTCATGCTCGCTCGGCGGTGTTTGAACACAGCGTCGACTTCGCGAAATGGCTCACCAATGACGTTGTAGAGTCACGTGCCTCCGACGAGGAGTTGGCCACGAAGTTCCTTGCTTGTGCTGACGGGATTCTCCCTCGAGGCCAGGCGGAAGACGCGGCAGACTGCATTCTCAATCTGGAAAAGCTGTCGGACTCGGCGAAACTCGCCTCTCTCCTCACAGCAGCCTGAGGACCCATTCTGATATTATGTTGACGTGGAGCGGGGGCACGGATGAACCGGACCCCCGTCTTTTTAGGGCCACCGCTATTGAGCGGTCCACCCGCCATCTACTGCCAAGGCGTGACCGATCACGAACGTGGAGCCCGGACCGCAAAGCCACAACACGGCTTCCGCGATCTCCTCCGGCCGCCCCAAACGACCAATGGGCTGGCAGCTCAAGATACGGTCCATCGCACCCTCTTCAGTATCGATGATGTGTCTCACCAGTGGGGTGTCTATCGTGCCAGGGCAAACGGCGTTGATCCTTATCCCTTGTGCGGCATATTCGAGAGCCGCGGTTCTCGTCAGCCCGATGATGCCATGCTTGGAGGCATGATAGCTCGTTTGACCGGGGATACCGATCAATCCACACACGGACGAGCAATTTACGATAGCCCCCGCGCCAACCTTGCGCATGTGCTGAAGCTCGTACTTCATGCAATTCCACACGCCACGCAGGTTCACGGCGATGACCCGATCGAAGTGTTCGCCGACACCGTCGGCGGTCTCGGCAGGCGGAAACTGCAGTCCGGCGTTGTTGAATGCCGCGTCCAAACCGCCGAGGCGCTCGATAGTCCGCGCGACCGCTTCTTCAACTTGGCTTTCATCCGCAACGTCAAATGACAAGGGGAGCGCCGTACCTCCGTCCGTCCGGATTTTCTCTGCCGCACTCTCTATTGTGTCGGGGTTGATGTCGGCCAGCGCTACGCTAGCCCCGCCTTCGGCAAATGCGAGGGCAGTCGCAAGCCCGAGGCCTGATCCAGCACCCGTGACGAATGCGACTTTACCAGTGAAATCGTTCATCCAATTCATCCTATTCCAGGAGATGGGTCGTTGATTACGCTCGTTGAGATCGTCGGAAAACGCCTGATGATGTCGGCGTTCGATCAAACTTGGCGCGGCTCGACGTCCAGACGGACAACGATGCCTTCTAGTTCTGGGCTCGGGGCTGGGTAGCGCGCCATTACAAGCGGATCGTGCCCTGGAATGACTCTGTCCCAGGATCCTTCGCCGAGCTTAAAAAGTGTCCGGAAGCTCTCCATCATCTCGTCCGTTCGATAAACCGAGGGAAATGGGGCGCGCGTCTCCATATTGTAATAGAGGTGGGAGGCATCCGACGCGATGACCACCCATCCCCGCTTGGTCCACACGCGAACGGCCTGCTGACCAGCTGTATGACCGCTCACCCTGTGAAGGGTAATGCCGGATGTGATTTCCGATGTTTCGGAATGGAATTCGACGCGATCGCAATAGACACAACGCACCAAGTGCAGCACATCCTCTACCTCGTAGCCCCGGCGGAGGATCGGCGAGCACATGCATCGACCCGTCGCGTATGACATCTCAGCGTCTTGAACGTGAAAATTTGCTTTCGGATAAAGATGCAGCATCCCTGCGTGGTCGTAATGGATGTGGGTCAGGATGATATCCTCTAGCTTGCCCGGATCGAGATCAAGCAACCTGATCGCCTCCGCGGGGACGCGATGATAGCTTTCACCGCGCCTTTTGGCTGTTTCCGCGCCCATTCCCGTGTCAATCAGGAAAACACGGTCGGAACGCTTAGCGACCCAAATAAAATAATCGATCGGCGTGTGGTCTTCGTGGAGATCGCCTCCGATCGACGTCTGGGCGAACGTCATCATTGGTTTGCTCGCGTAGCGAATGGCAAAAAGTTCGAATGGCTCCATGTTCAATCCTCCCTAATACAAGTCTTGGGTCCGAACGTGCGGCATCACTGCTCAGCAGCCGGCACTCTCGACTTTGTCTAGCAAATATTCTCAACTTGATGGGGGGCGTCATGGCCGAAGAACGAGCTCCTATAGCCTCACATTATAGCCTGCTGGCGGCGACTCCACTCCAGATGCGGGAGCCATAGCGGAAACGCACCGACCCAGTCCCTGCAGCCTCCGCCAGTGGCGCAGCACTCTCGAAACCAGGTGAAGGCGTATGTTCAACGCAACTATCGTCCTCTATTCGGGAGCAAATGCAACCAGATCGGTTTTGGAGTCCGAAACGCAGTTTCCACAGAACAGACTCGCGGCGCTCATTAGGGTCCGATCGACGCAACATAGCTTAACGCAGTGCGCTCTATCAGCAGCCCCCGCTCTCGATGCTCAGCCATCGAATCAGTTTAGGCGAAATACCTCTGTCAAGAACTTCTTCACCGTGCCTTGTGCTGCCTCGGTCGCAGCTTTGTCGTAAACCACAGTCGAACCGAGTTCCACACAAGCATCATTGAAGGTGAAGGGCTTGCCAGTCTCGACATTGAGTATCTTGCCGTCTTCCTCGCGGCGCTGACAATTGCGAGAAGATTGTGCGCTTTGAGTAACGGAAACCAACCGCGCATCGGGGTTATCGAACCCGTGGTGCGCGCCGGGATACTCGGTCATGACCGCGTCCTTTCCGGCGGAGTTGAGACGCGTGATGTAATCAAGGCACGTCACAGCCAGGGTCGTGTCGTCCGCCGCACCGTGGAATTCGCGGACTGGTGCGTCGGCAATGTCGAGTTCATCGACAAAGTGAATGTTGCAGGCAGGATAGAACGAAAGATGTGCGGCAATGCGCGCCTTTGCTGACCCATGGAGAGCTTGGAAACGTCGCATGCTGGTATAGAGCGCTGCGGAGCCACCGCGCGAGAAGCCCATCACGGCGATGCGTGATGGATCGATCCGCGGGTGCGCCGCGAGCACGTCGACGGCGCGATAGGTATCGTAGAATTGTGCGAAAGAGCTCAGGCGCGATTGATCTGTCTCGACCTGATCTATCCCTCGACCGCCGAAACTATCAAGGCGGAACGTGGCGATGCCCATTCTGTTGAGAAATTCGCCCCATCGGACTGTTGGCGTGCTGTTGGCAGCACCATTGGAACCATGGAGCAGAATGACGGCCGGCAGATGCTCATTCCAACTGGGAAATCGGAGCTGGCCAGTCAGCATCACAGCAACCCCATTCGCCGTATTCCCATTCAAGAACTGCTCGTCCGTCAGGGTGAGCGACGGCACTGTCAATGTCTCGTCGGGGGGGAATTTCGGCCGGACTTCCCCGGAGTGTCCGTGGGCTGAGAACAGGGTAACGATGCACAAAGTGAGGACGGCTCCGATAAAGCGTGCCATGTCAAGCACCTCCGACTTGGCGCTCAACTTAGCACGTTGCGCCGCCACACCATATGACTCCCTCAACCTGAGTCGGATTGATGATGTCAGCCACCAGCAAGCCCGATGTCTGGTGGCATTTGCTGCCGAACTCCGCGATCTTCTAGGAAGCGAGGATCATGTCCGCCGCCTTCTCAGCCATCATGACGATGGTGGCGTTCACGTTGCCCACGGTGCAGTTCGGCATCACGGAGGCGTCGACAACCCGAAGCCCACTCACTCCCCGCACCCGGAGCTGCGGATCAACCACCGCGTCATCATTCGAACCCATCTTGCAAGTGCCAACCAGGTGCATCCCGGATCGCCCGAACTCGCGGGCGTAGTCCACGATCTCGTCGTCGGAGCGCGCGTCTGCACCGGGCTTAACCTCACCTACGCTCCATTGGGCCATTGCCTTGCTAGCAAATATCGCGCGGCTCTTTCGCACGCATTCGACGACGACCTGACGGTCGTACTCCGCGGAGAGAAAGTTGGTTTGGATGGACGGCTGCTCGGCCGGGTTCGTGCTCCGCACAGCGACCGACCCAGCACTCTGCGGGTGTGACGGCCAGAAGCCAATGGACATTCCAGGCTCGTTTTCAAGAATTCCCGGAACAGGACCATAACTTCCAGGGATGAACATCAGCTGGGCGTCAGGCGCGGCCAGCCCCGGACGACTACGGAAAAACGCGCCGGCGGACCCGGTTCCGAGGGTCAGCATACCCCCGCCAAATAGTGCGTATCTCAGCAGCTCTTTTCCGAGCCGCCATCCGCGCGAGCGCTCGTTCAAGGTAGCGATCCCGCGCGCCCGCTGTACGACCGTCATCAGGAAATGATCTCTGAGATTCGAGCCGACCGAACCGTTCGCGGCGATCGTCTCGACACCGATACTCTGGAGCAAAGCCGGATTACCAACCCCCGACATCTGCAACAGCTGGGGCGACTTGAAGACGCCCGCCGAGACGATGACTTCCTTGCGAGCAAATATGCGTCTAGGCTGGGTGTATCCAGGTCGAGAATACTCCACACCGACCGCGCGGGTGCCTTCGAACAGGATGCGGGAAACTGTCGCCTCGACCTTGACGTCAAGGTTCGGGCGCTTTTTCGCTGATCTGAGATAGGTCTGGGCCGGCTGGCTACGAAAGCGGCCTTTCCGGTTGTGCTGAAAGAAGGCCGCGCCTTCCCTTGTCTCGCCATTCATGTCGGCGTTGTAGGGCATGCCCACCTCCTGAGCGCCTTTCACAAAGGCGCGAGTCAGCGGGTGGACATCGGCAGCGTCAGAAACGGCATGATGACCCTCGAAGCCGCGTATAGCGGCGGACGAGCGCTCGCTTCCCTGGTAGCTCTCCGCTTTCCGGTAATAAGGCAGAACCTCGTCGTAGCTCCAACCTGAGCATCCCGACTGGGCCCATTGATCGAATTCCTCGCGCTGCCCCCTCACATGGAGCATGCCGTTGATTGAACTGGAGCCACCGAGGACCTTGCCCTGAGTGATCACGAGGCTGCGACCCTTGAGATTCGGATCAGGCTCGCTCGTGAAACGCCAGTTGTATCGGCTGTTGTTGTAAATGAAGATGAAGGCGGCGGGGATATGGATGAAAGGATGTGCATCACTCCTGCCCGCCTCCAACAACGTGACGCTATGCTTACCGTTCTCCGACAATCTGTTTGCAAGGACGCATCCGGCGGGCCCTGCTCCGACTATGCAATAATCTACCGTTTCCGTGGTTAGCGACGTTTTCTGGGTCATTGCTTCATTCTATCCGGGCAATTGTAGTCGATTGCGAAGCGCGCGGCGGTTCTGCTCGCTTCGCGGTTCTGCTATTGCGGTGTTGGCTCAGTGCTATTTCGCTTCGCTGTAAACCCCGGCTTCCAACAGGCGGCGGGAACCCATGTCCATTCCCTGCCGGCGGGTGAAAGGCCCGGCGGTCATTCCACCGTCCACAACCAACATCGCACCGTTGATGTAGCTAGCAGCATCGGACAGTAGCATCAGGGATGCACTTGCCAGCTCTTCCGCCCGGGCAAGGCGACCCAGCGGGATACGGTCCTCGAACACGTTTTCCATGAAGCTAGGCGGAACATTCCGCCGGAGAAGCGGGGTATCGACGGGGCCTGGCGCGATGCCGTTCACCCGGACGTTATGGTGCCCCCACTCGATCGCAAGGTTCTTGACCATTCCGACCACAGCGTGTTTGCTTGCGGTGTAATGCATGCGGCCAGGTTGTCCGCCGAACGAGTTGATCGATCCGATTATGACGATTCTGCCGTCTCGGCGTTCGATCATCCCCTTCACGAATGCCTGGCACGTCGAAAGAACGCCGCCGACGTTGACCGCCATCACGTTGTTCAGTTCCTCCAGCGACAAGTCCTCCGCCCGCGAAGCGCCACCAATGCCGGCAGCCGCGACAATGCCTGAGACATCGCCCAGTTCTGTTTTCACTGTGCTGGCGGCGGCCGCAAGTGTCGCCGGATCTCGGACATCGGCGAGCACACCCAGCACCTTCACCCTGCCGGCTCCAGCGTCTTGAATCTGCTTCGTGGCCATTGCCATCCGCTCTGCGTTCGTCCCTATCACGGCAACGTTCGCGCCGTCGCGAGCTAGTGCCTCGGCTGTAGAGAGCCCGATACCAGAGGTGCCCCCGCTTACCACGACTACCCGTCCTGCAAGTCCATAATTGATCATCTTATCCTCGTCTTTTGTTCTGGTCCGCCTCGCGCAGACCGCGGAGGTCTTTCATTGTTGACGTTTGTGACCTGAGCGCCTCATCAAGGCGTTCCACGGAAGTAACGAGTGTGGAACAATCCGCTCGACCCGAGCTAGGCCGCACATGCGTTCGAGGCACACGCACACCCGAGCGGAGCCTGTCATCCCACATAAGCCTTCTCCAGGCGATCATCCCGCAACAGCGCCGGGGGATCGCTCTCCGAGATCACAAACTCGCCGAGTCGGATGACGTATGCCTGGGTCGAGATGTTCAGGATGCAGACGTTGTGCTCAATGATCATAAAGGCGGTCCCATATCGCTTGTTCAGGATCACGATCGCATCCATGACGTCGTCCATTACCTGGGGTGCCAAGCCGAGAAATGGCTCTTCCAGCAAAACCAGCTTGGGGCGCAACATCATGGCACGAGCGATCGCCACCATCTGGCGCTCCCCACCACTAAGCGTGCCGGCGTTTTGCGACAGTCTTTGCCCTATCCGGGGGAAAACCTCGACTACGCCTTCGATCCTGCGCTGGACCTCGCTCTGGTCGGAGAGGGTGTAGGCTCCGAGCCTCAGGTTCTTCTCGACCGTAAAGTTCCTAAAGAGCCGGCCCTTTTCCGGCACCAGGACGATACCCCTCCTTATGGCATCCGCGACCGTAATGTGGGTGATATCCTCGTCTTCAAAGCGAACAGAGCCGCCCATCTTGGTGACCTTGCCCATGATCGCGCCGAGAACGGTGGATTTGCCCGCACCATTGTGGCCAAGTAGCGTCGCGATGCCGCCCCGCGGGATCGAGATGTCAACGCCATGGACGATTTCCCGCTGGCCATAACCTGCCCTCAGGCCCCTCACCTCAAGCATTTGCATTCCCCCTTGGCGTCAACGGTACGACGGTCGCGCCCTCGGGCGGCTTGGCTAGGTACACCCGCAAAACGTCCGGGTGTTTGCGGATCTCGTCCGGCGTTCCTTCTGCCAGGAATTCACCGTGGTGAAGCACCAGCACGTGCTGGGAGTATTTCAAGACAAGATCCATGTTGTGGTCGCACAGCACGATGCTCTTGTCGTAGTCTCGGGCGATACGTTGTAGCAACTCGCCCATGTGAGCGACGATCGGTCTCGGAAGGCCCGAACCGGGTTCGTCCAGCATGAAAATCTTCGCGTTGGTAGGCAGCATTCTGGCGAGAGCGAGCAGCTTCTGCTGGCCGTACGAGAGGTTTCCTGCCAGCTCGTCGGGACGGTCATCGATGATGCCGACGGACTTCAGGATGCCGAGAGCGCTCGCTATGAACTCACGACGCTGTCGGACGACCGCCCCGGGGGTGAACACAAGACGCCACAGTTTCTCGCCGTACTGGTTCTGAAAGCCAAGAAGTACATTCTCAAGAACGGTCAGTGTCGGGAAGATCTCGACGTCCTGAAAGGACCGGGTTATGCCGAGCTTGACCCGGGCGTACCCGGGTATCGCCGTTATATCCTGACCTTCCAAGAGAACATGGCCGCGGACCGGCCTTTCAAACCCGGACATGATGTTGAGCAGCGTTGACTTGCCTGCCCCGTTCGGCCCAATCAGCCCTGTGACGACGCCCCTCGGCACGTCGAACGTCACATTGGACAATGCGACGAGCCCACCAAAATTACGGCTGATGTTTCGAACCTGAAGAATTGGCGATTTGCTCATCTCAGACCTCCGACTTCTTTTGCCCGAGGAAAGCCAATCCATCTTCAGCCGCTTGGATCGTCTTGTATTTGGATCGACGAAAAATGGGCCGTTCAGGGAACAGGCCCGCGGGTCGCCACATGACGATTCCCACGAGGATCGCACCGTACATCACCCGCTGCAGCGCCCCAATCTGCGACACGGGAAGGCCCGGGATGAGGGTAATCGCCTGCTCGACGACGGTCAGCAGGACCACCGCAACGATCGTCCCGAGAAGGTTGCCTCTACCACCGCCGACAACGAAGATCGTGAAGACGATCGACAGGTAGATGTAGAACATGGAGGGATGTACCGAGCGCGTCAGCCCGGCCAGAAGGCCCCCCGCGAACCCTGTTGCAGCACCGGCGATCGCGAACACCGATATCTTCAGCAGAAAGGTATTCTTCCCGAGGGACTCGATTGACTTCTCCCCGTCGCGCATTCCACGGAGAGCCAAGGCGTATTGTGACCGCTCAAGATAAAGGAGAAATCCGATAATCGCCGCAGCGCTGACGGTTGTCAGGATCATGTAGCTGTTAAGCGTCGTGAACGACACACCGAAAATTTCGGGACGAGGAATGCCGAAAAGCCCGACCGACCCTTCGGTCAGATCCCGCCATTTGAGCAGCGTCTCATAGAGTACCATTTGAAGCGCGAAGGACGAAACGTTGAAGGTGAAGAAGTCCATATGCCGGACCATCACCTGGAAAATGACGGCCAACGCCGCCGCGGCCAAGGCCGCAACGAAGCAGGCTGTGTAGAGATCGAAGCCGGCATTGAGCGCAAGGAGTGACGCGGTATACGCCCCCACCCCCATCATGGCTGCCTCGTAAGCCGAGTATCGTCCAGCCACACCGAGAAGAAGATTCAGCGCCATCGAAACGATCGCATAGATTTCGATTAGCATCACCGTCGTAAGCAGAAAGCGCATGGTTATGCTCCTCCCAAGACCGCCGACGGCGCGGAGGCCGCCGTCGGCAAGGATGTCAGGCGATTGCGTTTATAGCGGTCCCAGGCATCACGCCCGATGAGGTAGCCCATCATGACAGCGAACATCGCGAGTTCTTGGAATTCGGTGGGGAACTTCCATGACCACACGCTTCTGAGCAGACCGAAAAGCACGGCCCATATGGCGACAGCCCGAAAGCTGCCCCTGCCCATGATCGTGATAATCAGGGCATAAAGGAGCATCACAAATCCCTGCGATGGCCTCAATCCCGTGTCGATCAGCATTGACAGGCCGGACAAGGTACCGAGCGCGGCACCGGCGCAATATGCGCCTATCCGCATGCGTGCCGTCCGAATGCCCACAAGCTCAGCCATCTCAGGGTCTTCGATGGTAGCGGCAAACCCCTGCCCGATCCGGGTGCGGTTCAAAAAGAAGTCGAGTCCAAAGCTGATCGCGATGAATAATGCTGCGATCCAGAGTTCGAGCGCTCGGACCCTGACGAAGCCGAAGTCCACGACCTGCAGCAGGTTGTCGTAGACCAATACTTGGGTATCGGGTGAGCCGATCATCTGGACGATGTTTTCGACCAGAAGACTAATGCCGAGACTTGCCATGACGACAGGCATCACCGAGCGAAGCCGTTGATAGACGAATTTGTGGATTGCCACACTCAGAAGCGTTGCAAACGCGAAGGCTGCTGCGAGGGCGATCATTACGCCCACAGGGCCCGCAATCGACATCACAACCCAATTACAGATGTAAGCCGCTGCCACGGAGATGGCCCCGAAAGCGAAATGCATTTCCTTGGTCGCATAGAATATGATGGCAAACCCCAAAGCGGAGATGCCGACTTTGACGCCCGATAGAGCGCCTGTGACCGCTAGTTCGATGAGTAGATCCATGTGAGTAGCCTTTGCGGACATGCCAGCCTCGGGCGAAACAGCCCAAGGCCAAGCTGATGTCGAAAGTTATCGAATGACTGCGGTCAGTTCGTCGCGGGGAAGGTCAGCTTGCCGCCTGCTATGACGAATGGGCTGAGACTTACCTTGAGGATGCCGTGCTCGTCGAAGTTGAAGGTGGTGCTGACTCCGTCCCAGTCCTTGACCGAAACCATGTAATCCCGAATTGCCTTGGGGTCCTCGCCGACCTTCGCAATCGCCTCGCCTGCGAGCATGGCAGCATCGTACGCAAGAGCTTCCGACACCGAGGGGTCACGGTTGGCTTTCGCCTTGAACTTTTCGGAGAAAGCCTTGGCAGCGGGAGACCGGTCCGGGTCGAAGCGCATGGTTACGCCCATCACGCCGTCCAACGACTTGCCTGCCACCTTGAAATTCTCGGGGTCAGCGATAAACGTGTTTGCGAAAATCGGGCGCGTTTGGCCCATCTCGCGAGCCTGGGCCACGGCATAGCCGTTTTCCGGAACGTTTGAGAAAATCACCAGCGCATCTGGGTTTGTCGCGTTGATCTTCAAGAGCTGCGTACGCAGGTCCACGACCGTTTGTTCGTTGGTCTCATGCGCAAGGACTTTTCCGCCCAAGGCCTCGAAGGCTTTGGTGAAAGCATCCGCAAAGGTGATGCCGTTGGCATCGTTTACATTCAAGAGGCCGACGGTTTTCAGACCTTTCTTGTTGTAAATGAGGTCCGCGAGCTGAACCGAGTCATTGTCGGAGAGCGGCGTGCCGGTCACGACCCATTCTCCGAGCGTTTTGATCTTGGGAGAGACGGCTGCGAAGTTGTAGAGCACCCGTTCGCGCTCCGCGGCTGCCGGACCCACCGCAAGGATGATCGGGCTCGCGTTGGCGATTACGACTGGCACATCATAACTGTCGACAAGCTTTTCGAATCCGAGCAGACCGAGCTGAGCCTGCTGTTGGTGATCTTCGTAGTGAACTGTGAGGTCGATAACGCCCTTCTGCTTGAGATCGTCCTGGGCGACGGTGATCGCATTCTGCACACCGATACCGAATTGAGCGGCAAGTCCACTTAGCTGGACAATCACGCCGACCTTTCCGGTTTTCAGTTCCGCAGCATAGCTCGAACCACTCGTAAACAGCGATAACGCGATTGCGCTCGAAATGAGTATTTTCCCGAAGTGCATTGTTTCCTCCCTTTGCTACTTCAACTTCATTCCCGCTCCTCCGCGGGTACGGCAGCGGCGCTTGGGTCACGACAACCGGTGGCGCAGCCTGAATAATGGGGTGACGCATCGTAATTCCGACGCGTCTACCCAGCCCGCGCTCGCCTGTTCGGCGGCCGCGGGTTCTTCCCGTTCCTCTATCGGGGTCGACGAACCTTAGTCCTCACGAGACATAGCAGTGAGGGGAAAACCGGTCTATGCGCCGCTCTTTAGGGTTATGTACTTTTGTTATACCCAAGCCGGCGCAAGTCTGATTCCTGTTGAGCGAGTCGGCGCATTGACGCTCAATTGTCAGTTGGGAGTACGCCTAGTGTTCTCGTGGTATGGCGGGCCGCTATTGGTCTGGCGGCCTCCACCTCGTGCGCTTGTTGACGCTCCAAGGGCTGGGGACGCGAGTCGAAATCCTGAAAGAAGATGAGCCTGTGGAGACGGTAGTGACCAACTTTAACTCGGAACTTCACGCTCGCCCGTCCATTTACTTCAACGGGCCATCGCTCGTCGAACATGTAGCCTACATTCCGACGAGCAATCTGCTGCACGGCTTCCCGACGGTCGCGACGAGAACATTGCCTGATAAGGAAGGAACGCGTGTCCAAATCGAACACCATACTGAGTTTACGACGGTCACCAAAGTCACGCCGTTGAACTTGCTTATAGATGAATGGCCGCAAGAAGCTGCTTTTCCAGATGCTTTCGGGATCGATACATCGTCTATCCATGTCGTTTGCCGGATTGCCGTGCTGGTACTTGATACCGCACCCGCGGACCTCTCACCCGTTTTAAAGCAATACCGATTCGGCGACACAGCCGCATCGTGCGTCGGTGGCGGGGCGGCGCAGGTTTGCTCGGATTTTCAGGTTGGTCCGAACGAAAGCAGCAGGATTTTACTGTTCAACGGCGAATTGAACGCTTACCGCCTTGGTAGAATGGTTCGACGGATCTGCGAGATCGAAACCTATAGGTCGATGGCGCTTCTTGGGCTCCCCGTTGCTCGTCGGCTTGGACCGGCGCTGAAATCCTTTGACGAAAATCTGAACGACCTTACGAACCGGCATTTAAATACCCCTGCGGACGAGCATAAGAAACTTCTCGACGAAATTGCAACGTTGTCCGCGCATGTAATCTCGGCCACAGCGGAGACGCGCAATCGCTTCGGGGCTACCGCAGCGTACGCAACCATCGTTGAAGAGCGCATCGCTGAATTGCGCGAGACACACGTTCCCGGCTTTCAGCGGTTTGGCGTCTTCGTTGCACGGAGGTTCAAACCGGCGGTTCGCACTTGTTCTGCGACAGCACTGCGGCTGGAGCAGCTCTCGCACGCGACGATGCACCTGCTCGACTTGCTTCAAACCCGTATCCAGCTTGAGATCGAATACCAGAACACGGTCCAGATTCGGGCGATGGCAGAACGGGCCGCCGTTCAACTTAAAATCCAGCGTGCGGTCGAAGGGTTTTCGATTATAGCGATAAGCTACTACCTGCTTAGTTTGCTGAAGATGATTACCGAAACACTAGACCATGCCGGTGTCCACCTGGGACCTTACACGATGCTAATTTCGATCCCGGTAGTAATCACGGCAGTTGCGCTGACAGTATTTCGGGTCCGACACGCTCTCGGATAGCCCAGAGCGACGCGTATTCATGAGCCGCCCGAATAACAACTAACGAAAAGCCCGCCTAATATGGACGGGATATCGTTCTTATATCCGGCATGGTTCCCGCGTTAGGTGGCCAGGGGCACCGACCTAAAAGGACCCGCGATTATATCCTTTACACCTGATGCGATCCGACCGATCGCCGAGGAGCCTCCATCCAATGGCGAGATTTTGCAACACTCTGGCATCCCTGCTGCGGGCGAGACCCTTCTCGCGAAATGATGTCACCTCAAGTGCCCGTATCAGCGATCCAACAGTCCAATACATCGAAGACGAACTGACCCGCGAAGAGCTGCGTGGACTTACGACCATTTTTTGGGGAAGGTCGACAGTCCTTGCCATTCTTTCGCTTTGGGCCTTGACCCTGCCCTTCGAGCGCTCAGGCGGCTATCTACTGGCATTGCTGGTTTTCGGCCTTCTTGGTGCATTGCCGCGCCTCCTTGTGAAGCACGGGCTTCAACAGAAAATCATCCTCGCCTTATTCGTCCTTCTCGACGTCTCTGTCCTGACGTTCCTCCTGATCGTGCCTCCCCCGTTCTATGTCGACGACTGGACGCCTCAGATAAATCTGCGCCTGCCGAATTTTCTCTATGTTGGCATCTACATTGTCGGGATGGCTCTCAGCTATTCGCCGTGGTTGGTGCTGCTTTCCGGTTTCATGGCAGCGGTGGCGTGGAGCATCGGCTTCGCTTGGGTCGCCACGCTCCCCGCGTCAGTGCTGTCCAGCTCGCGAAAAACCCTGGATACCGGCATGTCGTCCGAGGCCGTGATAGCAAGCTTCCTTGATCGGAATACCGTCAGCCTCACGATTTGGTACAATCAGCTGCTGTTCATTTTTCTGGTGACGGTGATGCTGACCGTGACGGTCTGGCGATCACGGCAGCTTGTTAGAAAGCAAGTTGCCGCCGAGAGGGAGCGCTCCAATCTGGCCAGGTACTTCTCACCCAATATCGTGAGCGCTCTCTCCAGCGATCTCTCCGACCTCGACCAATCAAGCATCCAGCCCGCGGCCGTCCTGTTCGCAGATATGGTTGGGTTTACCGCGATCTCAGAAAAGTCTTCGCCAAACGAAATCATGGTGTTGTTAAGGGCTTTTCACAGCCGTCTTGCCAAGGTGACTTTTCAACACGGGGGCACCGTCGACAAATATATCGGTGACTCGATCATGGTTCACTTCGGCACGCCCGAACCGCGAAACGACGATCCAGTCCGGGCTTTGGCTTGCGCGGAAGCCATGGTCGGCGAGATCGAGAACTGGAACGAGGAACGGAAGGCCGAAGGTCTAGCGCCCATTCAGATCGGTATTGGCCTGCACTATGGAGAGGTGGTTGTAGGCAACACCGGCCACACCCGCCGGCTGGAATATACGGTTCTCGGCGACACCGTGAACATCGCGAGCAGGCTTGAGCGCCTCACGAGGGGAACGCCGTCCCATGTGATGGTCAGCAACGATCTCGTGTCGGCGGTCAATTCCCGCGGGGTGGACCCAACAGACATCATGCCCGGCCTGTATCCCGACACCTCTCGTCGGGTTCGTGGCCGAGCAGCCCCAATTGCTGTATGGTGTCGGGCGGCAAATGCATGACCATCACGCATGCGTGAAATGAGTTCAGTGGCGCTTTTTAGAAAGCAGATAGTATAATCCTTCTTACAATATGAGAAGGATTCATAAGTGGCTCGCGAATCTATCAGTGATTTGAATGCATTTGCCGTGGTTGCGCGAGAGCAAAGCTTTACGCGAGCAGCAGCGAAAGTCGGGGTATCGCAGTCAGCGCTCAGCCATACCATAAAACAACTTGAAGCGAGGCTCGGCGTCCGCCTGCTGACCCGTACAACTCGAGCTGTTTCGCTCACTGAAGCCGGAGAGCGGCTGCTCGATGGCATCGGACCGCATCTGGATGAGATCGATGCCCACGTGGAGGCGCTGAGTGCCCTCCGTGACAAACCAGCTGGGACCATCCGCCTTACAGCGGCCGACTATGCTATCACCCACGTTCTCTGGCCCAAGCTGAGGAAATTTCTTCCTCAGTATCCTGACATCAGGGTTGAATTGATCCTCGACAACGGCCTGACGGATATAGTCAAGGAGCGATATGATGCCGGCGTCCGCATGGGTGAGCATCTCGCGAAAGATATGATTTCCGCGCGGATTGGACCCGATTTCAGCCTCGCCGTCGTTGGGTCACCCTCTTATTTCAAGGAGCATGGAGTGCCGACGCACCCAAAGGAGCTTGTTGGCCACACCTGCATTAATTTTCGCCTCCCCAGCTCCGGCGGTCTTTACGTCTGGGAATTTGAGGAAAACGGGCAAGAAATTAAAATACGGGTCGACGGGCAGCTGACATTCAATAACATATTCAATGCGCTCGAGGCGGCGGTAGACGGCTTTGGCATGGCTTACATCCCCTTGGAGATCGTTCAGCCTCTCGTAGATGAGGGTAAGCTCGAGCACGTGCTTCAAGAGTTCTCTCCCCCATGGGACGGCTACTACCTCTATTATCCGAGCCGCCGCCAGTCCTCCCCCGCGTTCGCGGCGTTGCTCGATGCATTGCGGCATCGATCTTGAGCTTTACCTGATCGGCCTTTGGTCCCCTGATCGAGGGTGAGGTTCATCGGACCGTCTCCAGATCGCCATCAGCATGTGGGTGAGAATGGCGCTCAGCGTATACACTGCCAGCCAATGGCCGAAGAACGGTGTGACAGAGGCGGTAAAATCCCAGAAGTCCAAGCTGTAATTGAACGTCAGCTTCGTCCAGACCCCGAGGGTTTGAATACTCGCCAGCCCCTGCAGGGCAAAGGCAGCACCCATTGCCAAGAGGACAGCTCTCAGTACCGGGCTCGTCTGCTTGACACCCAAAAGGTTCAGTAAGCTCGTTCGCAAACGCTCCCAATGCAGACCCACGTGGATGCCGGTGACGATGATGACCCAGTAGGCAGCGAACCAGTGTATTTCTCTCAGGTAGACAGAATCCGGTATGGGCAACCAGGCAAAGACCGACTTCGAAATAACCACACTGGTGACGAGGAGGACGCCCATGTTTACAAGGAGACCAGCATGAAGGAACACGCGGACTGCCCGTCTCGCATCGTATTTGCCACGCGTCAGGTTCTTAAACCAAGTCCGGTTCACGTAGACGTGCCAGCAGAGCAACACAAACAGCCCTGTTCCGAAGACTTCGTGGGGCAGATTGTCCAGCCACCAATAGGCAAGCGAGAGAAGCAACAACGCGAGCATAAACGACGGCAGCAACACGCGCTGCGAAAGGAAGCTTTTGACCATGGGAATGACACGCCTCTGTGCGATCACTTGAACGACAGCGCGTCGGTGAACGTGAACATGAACTGGCGATCGTCGCGCGAACGATGGCACGAGTAGCACTGAGCTACGTTCTCATCGGCCTTGATAGACTTGTCCGGCCAGAACCACTGATACGCCCAATCAGCCGAGCCCTCGCCCATTTTTTGCGCGATGAGATAGCGGTGCAGCACATCACTCTGATAATCGACCAATACCACATGCGTCCCGACCGCCACCGGCTGGCCAGCCTCGATTGCAGCAAGAGCCTCGGGGTTGGTGAGCATGTGTTCTCTTGTCACGCCGCGCCGCACGGTGGTGTAGTGGACAAGCTGATCCAATGGGGGAAAGGTGACGGCGTTTTCTGCAGCGGAAGCTGGCGTGGTTTCATTGATGGCGGGGCCAGCGCTATAGCCTACTGCGAAAACGACAAAACCAACAGCGACAGCACAGGCCAAGCCCGCAGAAGTCTTACGTGGCATCCAATAAATCCTTTCGTTGCCGGTCCTCCCCACCGAACAAGATTCCAAAAATAAAGACCACTCGCTCCCGTGCGACCGGAGGCGACCAGACAACAAATAGCAAAGACAACGGGCTAGGATTAGAGCCCACAACCGTTTGACGTTATGAGGTTATTTCATCAATCGGCAGAGAAAACGCGGAGCGCTCGAACGAGAAGAAGCAAGCCTGTTATTTTCCCGCGTTCGGCATTTGCAGCACTCCAAGGCCTCCGTGGCGACAACGGTGCCCGTGCGATAATTTCGCGGTCTAATCTCGACGTAATCGACGTCGAGATCGGCGTGAGCGCAAAGATGGACATCGACACCACAGAGCAGCTATTTGCTTTTGGCGCGCAGCCGGAAGCCAACTGATCGCAGAGATCCGGGACCCCGTCGCACGCTGCACGGACAATGGTCTTTGCACCGCTCGCACGAAAAACCCCAATTAGCGTGTCGAGGTCCTCTGCTTTCAGTAGCGGCATGTCTGCAAGCATGATCATGATGCCATCGGGATCGAAATCGGCGGCGCGCTGGACGCCGAGCATGATTGGAGATTTCTTGCGACGCTCAGTTCGAGCCCCGCGATCTCAGCCTCGATGTCAGGGCCTCGATATCCGGTCACGACTACGACCGAGCCACTCTCGCAACCCGTCGCGGCCAAAGCAGCCAAGCGAACCAGGGACACGCCAACGAAATCGCGCTAGGAGCTTGTGTCCGGCACGCTCCATTCTGCTCGATCTACCCGCCGCTAACGCGTAAAGCACCATGGCACCAATCCAGAATGCGCCGCCTTCGGTTGCGGTCGTTATCCTAGATGGACAAGCGGGTAGCTGCAACGTCGGCCAAGATGGACAGGGCAAGTGAGTTGGCGTCGCGAGTAGGTCCGAACAAGCCGATCGGCGCTTTTATCCGACGGATTTGCGCCTTCGAGAACCCGGAAGCGTCGAGCCTATCGACTCTTTTTCGATGTGTGCGTGTGCTTCCCAAAGCACCGATGTACACTGCGTCAGAGCGCAGCGCCGCATGCAGCACTGCCTCCTCCGCATCGAGGTCGTGATGGAGGAGAACCACGGCGGTATATTGATCGATATCGGGCAGTTCTCTCTTCATGTATGTGACGACCTCATACCCGGATGAACTGGCAAGAGCTGAAACCCGCTCGACCTCTACACTCTGACCCGAGATCACAACGCGCGTGCGGGGCCGATAGACCGTTGAGAAGACGCCATCAACATAGCCGGCCCTTTCCGGCGGGTTAGCCATCTCAAGCTGTTCTAGTGACCTCGAGTAGCGCAGGCCGGCACTCCGGCGGTGATCAAGCTCCGTAAGAACCTGGCTTAATACCCTAGCGTCGCACAGCACGTGAATCGACACCGTGATCCCGCCGCCACACGGCAGGACAATATCGAAAAAGGGCGAGCCTTCTCCGTATTCTACCTCGCGGTCTTTGCCTGCGCTGAGCGCGTCGAGCGCCTCGGAAGCAACCGCAGCCTCAATGCAGCCGCCAGATACATAGCCACAGAACCGTCCGTCGGCCGCAATGGCGACATGGGAGCCGAGTGCGCGTGCAGCTCCTCCCCGGATTTCGACCAGGGTGGCAAGCGCCACCCTGCCCCGTGTAAGCTCCCTTATCGCAAAGCGAAATATCTCTTCCATATCATCAGTGAGCAACGATCGAACCGGCGTCGGCCTCACCGCAGCTTCGCTGACCTCGTGCGAATAAATATCCGGCAGCGCGGTTATATCCTCATGCAACATCCGGCAACCCGCCTATGATTTTATCCAGGGTCATAGGATAGTGACGCACTCTCAATCCCGTGGCGTTGTAGATCGCATTCGCGACGGCCGCCGAGACACCGCAGAGCCCAAGTTCGCCAACGCCTTTGGCTTTCATCGGCGACGACATCGGGTCTGCCTCTTCCATGAACATCACCTCCTGGTGGGGAATGTCGGCGTGGACGGGGACTTCGTAGCCAGCGAGATCGTGGTTGACGAAGAAACCCTGCTTGGTATCGACCACCAGCTCTTCCGACAGGGCTCCACCCACGCCCATCGTCATTGCCCCGATTACCTGGCTGCGAGCAGTTATGGGGTTTAGAATTCGGCCGGCGGCGCAGACTGCCAGCATGCGCCGAATGCGCGTTTCACCTGTTGCGACGTCGACGCCGACTTCCACGAAGTGGGCACCGAAGGTCGACTGTTGGTGCGTGTCAGCTAGATCGCCCCATTCCATATTGTCTTCGCCGACCAGCCCGTCGGGACCGGCTGCTTCGGCGAGCGCGACGGAACGGTTGCCCGATCGTACCTGTCCATCCTCGAACACAACATCATCCGTGTTGAAGCCGAGTTTCTGTGCGACCGCCTCACGGAGCTTGACGCACGCGGCATAGACGCCCGAGGTGGAACAGTTCGCTCCGAACTGCCCGCCTGATCCCGCCGAAACCGGAAAGCGGGAATCACCAAGCTGAACAGCCACACGATCCACCGGGAGGCCAAGCATCTCAGCCGCCGTCTGCGCGATGATGGTGTAGCTGCCGGTCCCAATATCCGTCATGTCGGTTTCGACCGTTGCGATCCCGTCCGCGCCAAGGCGAACCCGCGCCGCCGACGGGAGGAGAAGGTTGTTCCGAAAAGCGGCTGCAACACCCAAGCCGATGAGCCAGTTTCCTTCTCGCCGAGAACCCGGCTTTCCACGCCGGTCCCAACCGAACCGTTCCGCCCCGAGCTTGAGACAGCCGACCAGGTTCCGCTGTGTGAACGGACGCTCGGGCTTCTCAGGATCGACTTGAGTATCGTTGAGAATACGGAATTCGACAGGGTCGATGCCCACCTTTTCGGCAATCTCGTCGATTGCGATCTCCAGGGCCATCAATCCGGGTGCTTCGCCCGGCGCTCGCATCGCATTGCCTTCCGGCAGATCAAGCGTCGCCAACCTCATAGCCGTCATGCGGTTCTCGCCGGCGTAAAGCAGCCTGGTTTGATTGACTGCCGTTTCCAGCTGGCCTCCCTTCTGGTCGCCCGACCAGCTCTCATGAGCGATCGCGGTGATTTTCCCGTCCTGGGTCGTGCCGATGCGGATACGCTGGATCGTCGCTGGCCGATGCGTGGTGTTGTTCGGCATGAAAGGACGCGGGAGCGCGACCTTGACCGGTCTGCCTGCAGCCTTCGCTCCGAAGACGGCCAGCACGGCATCGGCTCGCAGAAACAACTTCCCTCCAAACCCGCCACCAATGAAGGGCGACATCAGATGGATATTTTCTTTGTCGATCCCGACTGTGGTTGCGAGATCGGATCGCCACCAATCAATCATCTGGCTGGAAGTCCACACGGTCACCTTATCGCCGTCCCAAGCCGCGATCGAGGCGTGGGGCTCCATCATCGAGTGGGACTGGTCGGGGGTCGTATAGGACTGATCCAAAGTCAGGGCTGCGTTCTTGAAGGCCCCCTCGAAGTCACCGACCGCTGTGTCGGGCTGCTGCTTCTCGTCAGGTTTGACCGCGCCATCCTTGGCCTTCGCCAAGTCGAAACTGCCCACCGCGGTTTCGTAATCGACTTTGATGAGCGAAGCGGCAGCGCGCGCCTGCTCAAAGGTTTCAGCGACAACGACTGCTACGGCCTGGTGGTAGTGCTGGACTTCATCGCCTCCGAAGAGATTGGCCGTATTGAACTTGCCCTTTTCGCGCTTGCCCACGTCCAGGGTGGTGACAACGGCCAGAACGCCGGGAGATCGCTTTGCGGCGTCGGTGTTCATTGACCGAATACGGCCCTTGGCGATCGAGGCCCCAACGGGATAACCGTAGGCATAGGGGAATTTCGGATCATGCCACTCATAGGCATACATCGCTCGGCCAGTTGTCTTGAGCTGCCCGTCAATGCGAGGAATAGGCTGTCCCACGACTTTCAGCTGATCGATGGGATTGCTGCTTGCTGGTGTGTCGAATTTCATGGTCGTTATCCCCTTGCCTCTGCGATCACCGCGCCGATCGTTCGTTCCACGAGGGTCACCTTGAAGCGATTTTGCTCCGTTGGGCGTGCGTCGACGAGGAGTGCTGCGCTCGCGGCTTTTGCCCCGCTCTTCAGCTGCTGGTCTCCTGACGATGTGCGCCACGGCTTGTGAGCTATGCCGCCGACGGCAACGCGGCCGGTGCCATCCGGCTGGATCACCGCGGCCACCGACACGAGCGCAAACGCGTAGGAAGCGCGATCGCGCACTTTGCGATAGACATGCTTGCCGCCGATCGGCTTGGGCAGCGTTACTGCAGTTATGAACTCGCCCGGCTCAAGTACCGTCTCGATGTGGGGCGTATCCCCCGGCAGCCGGTGGAAGTCTGCGATCGGGACTGCCCGGGTGCTGCCGTCGCCCTTGACCGTTTCAACGGTCGCGTCGAGCGCCCGCATTGCCACCGCCATGTCGCTGGGATGGGTGGCGATACAGGATTGGCTGATTCCAACGACTGCATGCTGGCGGGAGAACCCACCGAGTGCAGAACATCCACTGCCCGGCTGCCTTTTGTTGCACGGTTGATTGGTGTCGTAGAAATACGGACAGCGTGTGCGTTGCAGGAGGTTGCCTGCCGTGGTGGCCTTATTTCGCAACTGACCGGACGCGCCGGCGACCAGCGCCCGGGTAAGGAGACCGTAGTCGCGACGCACAGCCTCATCAGCCGCCAGATCGGTGTTGCGGACCAAAGCGCCGATGCGTAGGCCGCCCTCTGGTGTTTTCTCGATCTTGTCGAGCCCCACGCCGTTGACGTCAATGAGATGTGGGGGGTGCTCGATCTCGAGTTTCATCAAGTCCAGGAGATTGGTACCGCCAGCGATGAATTTCGCTTCCGGATTGGCTGCTGCCGCTTTCGCTGCAGCCTGTACCGTCGTGGCTCGCTCATAGGTGAAGGGTCTCATGCCTTGATCCCCCCAACTTCAGAGATTGCGTCGAGAATGTTGGAATACGCGCCGCATCGACAGATATTTCCACTCATGCGCTCCCTGACCTCCGCAACGGTGAGTTCTACCCTTGCCGAGATGTCTGAGGTCACGTGACTGGGGATATTCGACTTGATCTCCTCAAGCACGGCCACGGAAGAACAGATCTGACCGGGCGTACAGTATCCACACTGAAAGCCGTCGTGTTTGACGAAGGCGGCCTGCATGGGGTGAAGGGCACCAGGCTGTCCGAGGCCCTCGATGGTGGTGACCTCGTCACCGTCGTGCATCACAGCCAATGTCAAGCACGAATTGATCCGGCGTCCGTCGACCATCACGGTGCATGCCCCGCACTGACCGTGATCGCAGCCTTTCTTCGTGCCAGTTAGGTGAAGGTGCTCGCGCAGGGCGTCGAGCAAGGTCGTGCGATTGTCAACTTCGAGATCGCGCGTCTCGCCGTTCACTTTGAAGGAAACACTTGTCTTAAAATCCATTTCTTTCCCCGAGGACTGTGCAGCTGCTCCTTTTGCAGCCACTCCCGTGACGGCGATTGCCGCCGCCGAGGAGACAAGCAACTCCCGACGCGAAAGTTCCAAATGTGAGTGATCTCTCATCTCCAGCTCCATTCGTTGCTGATGGCCTGGCGCATTCCGAGAAACGCCGTCTTCCAACGTAGGGCAGCTCAAAAAGATGATTAGGTGCGATATCTTGCTAACGGTTATCGAACACGCTCATAAATCAAGACGTGAGCATATGCGATCCGGTGATGCCCCGGGATGCTCACCGGATGAGCCAACCCCCGTCAGCCGTATAGAGCGCCCGCCCCGTGAACGAAGCTCGCCTCATCGCCTGCGAGGAAGAGCGCGAAGCTCGCGTTTTCGGAAGCTTTCGCCATTCTGCCTGCCGGGACTTGTCGAATCCCTGCATGACTGCGGAGTCGGGATCGGCGTCCAGCCCCTCGGTTATACCTGTCTCGACTGCTTCTGCCGCGATCGCGTTGACCCTGATCCCAAAGCTCGTCAGCTCGTAAGCCATTCGCCTCGTCAAGCCGAAGATCCCATGTTTGGCGGCGGTGTAAATCGTTCCGCCCCGTTGGCAGTAAACGACGAAATGGAAGCTATATTGACGATCGCTCCATGGTGTCCCTCAAGGATCGAAGGTAGCAAAGCTCTCGACGCCATCCACGTTCCCTCGAGGTTGACACCGACGATGCGATCCCAGAGCTGCTCGTCACGTTCCAGAATTCCGACTAGTCATCGTGGATGCTGGCTTTGTGGACGAGAATATCGATCGAGCCGAAAGACGCGAGGGTCTCGGCGGTAGCGTTGTGGATAGCGGCGGATCGAGAGACATCGACAGTACAAGCGATCGCATCGCCACCTGCATCGCGGATTTCGAGAGCCACGGCGTCTGCGCCTCCCTGATCGATGTCCCAGACCGCCACTCGCGCTCACTCAGCCGCGAACCGTAGTGCGATCGCGCGTCCTGTTCCAGACGCCGCACCTGTGACTAAAGCCTCCTTTCACTTAGCCGCTGCTGATTGTGGATTACGTCCGGCGATTCGAGTTCATGGCGTTGTTCCTAAGATGGCCGATCGGCAATGCACGAGTTGGATATCGTGCCCGTCCTGTTCCGTGGGAGCGTGCCCGGGCACACCAAAGTCATCCGTCCAGCTTGATGTTCAGCGAACGGATCAAGGGCTGCCAGGTGGCTTTATCGCTTGCCCATCTCTGAGTCATGGTCTCGGGATCGCTAGGAGGCATATCGAGACCAAGCTCAGCGTACCGGGTCTTCACCAGTGGGTCTTGCAATGCCTTGCCGAGTGCCTGGGACAGGGTAGCGACCACGTCATCCGGTGTGGCCTTGGGTACGATCAGCGAGTGCCAAGCCCCAGCAGAGAAGCCGGATACGCCCTGCTCCGCCATGGTCGGAACGTCCGGAAGCACAGTCAGACGCTTTTCCGAAAAGACCGCAATCGCTCGGATTTTGCCGTCTTTGATCTGGGAATTGGCCGTCGTGTAGTCGATCACGATGCTGTCGACGATGCCAGCGAGGACGTCGTTCAACGCAGGAGCCATGCCCTTATAGGCGACGTGCTTGAGGTTCACTTTCGCATCGCGGGCCAGACGCTCCATCGCGAGATGGAGCGGCGTTCCTATCCCCGGGCTGGCATAAAGAAGAGGTTCAGAAGCGCCCTTGGCCTTATCCAGGTATTCTGCAGCCGTTTTGATCGGCGAGCTACTTGGAACACAGAGAAGCAGATTGATCCCCGCATACATGCCTACCGCGCGGAAGTCGCGGTCGGGGTCATACTGGATTTTTGGATAAACCACAGGATTGATGATCAGCGTTCCGTTGTCAGCGCTCCCCACGGTGTAACCGTCAGCTGGAGACCCGGCTAAGGCAGTCGCCCCGACCGAGCTGCCCGCTCCGGGCCGATTGTCGACGACGATCGGTTTTCCAAGAGCCTCTGACATTGGATGGCCGACAAGACGGGCGACGGTGTCGGTAGCTCCCCCCGGCGGAAAACCCACGATCCACTTTATGGGTTTGTCCGGGTAGGCCGCCCAGGCTGGACCTGACACCGCCAGGGTTGCGGCGGTTGCCGCTCCGGTCATCAGGAACCGGCGTCTCGTGATTTCAAACTTTGGCATGCTGCTCTCCTCCCATTGAGATACACGGCTGTTCCGATTTCCGGGACGATCCACCGCCCCGGGAGAAACCCGCGTCGCGGGCTATGCTGACTTTTTGCGTGCTACATTGACGTTGGAAACGGCGGTCGCCACGACCTTGCGCACGTCACGGACTCTTTCGAGCGCTTTCAGCGAGCTGCAAAGCTCAGAGATCGCTTCATCCGACAGCGGCGAGACCGCCGCACGAGCGCAGGAGCCGAACTTGTGGAAGAGTTGTTCCCAGGTCATCGGCAGCTCGACCGACCCCGGCACTCTCGATCCCAGACGCGAGATGCTGGTGCCATCTGCGAGCAGCACTTCGATTTTTCCGTCGGGCAGTTTCGACGTCCAGTTATAGCTGCTGTCGGGGACCGGCACGACTTTGCGGGCCAGAGCGAGGACCGTAGGGTCCTTCAATGCTTCGCTCGTGAAGTCCCCGACCTCCATCTGACCCTTTGCCAATGCGAGGGCAACGAGGAACGGCAGGCTGAACTTTGCATCGACAAGCGTGTTTGGAACCTGCCGCTCCGCCAAAGGCGAGCACATCCTTTGCTGGAAGTCGCCGACGAAGACTTTCACTTCGGCAACTTGATCCAGCGCGACGCTGTTTTCCTTCATCAACTCGATTGCCGCGTGAATGTAGGTGTGGGCATTCCCGACAGCCGGCCAATATTTATAGGTCATTCCTCCACTGAGGTATTCCTTGCCGAGGTTGGCGACCATCTTGTCGCGATCGTACTCACCCTTAAAATAGACCTTGAAGACACCCGCCTCTCCTTCGAAGAGGTTACGGATGCCCGTCATACCCCGCGCGGCGAGCCTGACGGCGTTGACGCTAGCCTGCGAGCTGAACCCGGCGTACATGCCCCTAAGGTCGCTTCCGAGCCCGAAAATTTGCTCCATCGTTCCGCTGGACTGCAGGCTGGCGATGCCGAGCGCGTTGGCCAGCTGCGTCGGATCGAGCTTGAAGATCGAACCGCCTGCCGCTGTCGCGGAGAAGCAGCCAACGACCGTCGAGAGGTTCCAGTCCATATGCCAACCGACATTGCAGCGAAGACGAATGAAAATCTCCTGCCCGATGGCGACCGCGGTGATCAGCTCCTCCCCCGTCACGCCCCCGCGCAGTTCCGCCAGTGCGAGCACGGTCGGAACGATCGAGCTGTCGGCGTGTGCCCCCCACGGTGTCTGACTGTCAAAGTCAAGACCGTGCGCCAGCGCGCCGTTGGCGAAGGCCGCAGCGCCGGCCGGAACGCGGTCGCCGTATCCCAGAATGGTCGCCTCGCCTTTGCCGCCGCTTTCTTGAACCAGTTCGATAATAGGCCGTACCGCAGGCTCCATGCCACTCGCAGCAAGCATGACGCCGATCGTATCCAGGACACTTTTCTTCGCGGCTTCGACCGCGGCTGGCGGCAGATCGGCGAACCTGGTGTTTGCGGCGAATTCGGCAAGCTGCTGCGAAAGGTCGGCAGTGATGGTCATTTCAAAGACATCCTCGTGTTGATTTCAAACTGCCGGTCAACCGGCGAACCGTGTCTCAGGAAGTCCTTTGACCCCGAGACCATGAATGGCGAACAGGGCCCCGGCACCGGGTTCCTTGGGCGGGATGCCGCGCATCGGGCGTCCCATGCTTGTGAAATAAAGAATGTCGAGATCGGGGCCGCCGAACATGATGCTCGTGACGTTGCGCACCGGGACCTCGATCACTCGGTCGATGATCCCATCCGGCGTGTATCGGACGATCCGGCCCCCGAGGACCTTTGCGTTCCAAATGAAGCCGTCTGTATCGACGGTCGCGCCGTCAACGGTGCTCGCGTAGCCGGCGTCGGATACAAAGAGACGCTTATGGCTGACGTCGCCCGTTTCGAGATCGTAATTGTACGCCCAGATTGCCTTGTGGTCGGAGTCACCGCAGTAGAAAGTCCGGCTGTCCGGGCTCCAGCATGGCGCATTGAAGCAGATGAATCCCGTATCCACCTGGCTGACGCGAAGGTCAGGGTCCAAGCGGTATAGTGACCCGTTACGGGCCGGCTTTCTGGGTATGGTCACGTCCAGCGGGTCGAAGTCGTAGCCCATGCACCCAGCGAAAAACCTGCCATGCCGATCCACCTTCCCGTCATTGAAACGATAGTCGGGCTCGTCGGCCAGCGGGTTTCCGACGTACTCGATCCGCTGGGTATCGAAGTCGTAGAGGGCGAACCCGCTTGCGAGAGCCAGCACTGCTCCTCCCTTTTCGCGCAGGGCCATGGAGCCGATGTAGGTCGGCACATAGAAGGTGCGAACGTCACTGCCGTCTTCAAGGCAGGACCATATTTCCCCTGCCGTGCTGTCCACCCAATACAAGCGCTGTTCGCGGATGTCCCAAACCGGGCCTTCGCCGAGATTGTTCTTGCAGTCCACTAGAAGTCGAATATCGGCCAACGCATCCTCCCTCGTTGGTCAGTGCCAACAAGTTAGAGGCAGGCGGTCTGGCCTCCGTCGACCGAGACGATCGCACCGGTCATGAAGCTTGCGTCTTTGGTGAGCAGGAAGACGATGACAGCCGCGATTTCATCGGGCTCGCCCATCCTGCCAATCGGATGCTTGGCGTTCACCCGCTCCACGGCAGCCGGGTCCTTCATCATGTACTCGGTGAACGGCGTCTTGGTCATGCCAGGCGCGACCGCGTTAACGCGAATGCCAAGCGGCCCGAGTTCGGGTGACATCGATTTCGTGATGCCGGAAACCGCGAACTTGGAGGCCACATAAGGCAGTCTGTTTGCGACGCCCAACACACCCGCGCCGGAGGAGATGTTCACGATCGCCCGGTCGCCGGCATCGTCCTTGACCGCTTGCACGAACGCTTGGCATAGGTTGATCGTGCCCTCGAGGTTCACGGCCATGACGCGACCGAAGCTCTCAGGTTCGACATCGACGATGCTGCCGACACCCTTGATGCCTGCACAATTCACCAGGCCGTGCAGCGCGCCGTGACGTTTGCGCACATCCGCAACCGCCTCAATGGACGCGGAGTGATCGCAGACATCCAGTGCGATTCCTTCCACTCTCGTCCGGTCGCCGATCTCCTGGACGACTTTCGAGACGCCCTCCTCCGTGACATCGACGGCGATCACGCTCGCGCCCTCGGCGTGCAGCCTCTTGACGGTAGCCGCGCCAATGCCGCTGCCTGCTCCCGTTACCAAGACCACTTTCCCCTCAAATCTTTGCATACTTTCTCCTCCATGCCGACGAACCTATTCGGGAAACGTCGTTATAATTTCGTATATGAAATAGGCTTTCATATGTTGAAGTTGCCGTCAACATTTTATTTGTGCAATTGGGTTTCAAATGCAAAAGGGCCCAGCGAGACGCCGAGCCCTTCAGAAAGATATTATCCTGTATCCTACCGATCGACGGCCGCTCCG
Organism: Rhizobium sp. Root1203; assembly: GCF_001424945.1. Classification (GTDB taxonomy): domain Bacteria; phylum Pseudomonadota; class Alphaproteobacteria; order Rhizobiales; family Rhizobiaceae; genus Rhizobium. The sequence continues at coordinate 41,143 of NZ_LMCW01000019.1, read as the reverse complement.
GCACCCATCCTTCTTGAGAGGTCCCGACATGTCTCCACAAGCGCATCACGCGCTTCCGGAACTGGCACGTGTGATGCGCTGTTGAGCCTGTGGATGAATGGGGTCGTGATCGCGGCTATAGCCTTACCCGTGTAGTCGAAAATCGGCGCTGACAAGTTCGTCACTCCGGCGAGCGTTAGCGAGGGGCCCTCGCAATACCCAACAGCGCGGACAGCCGGAAGATCGGCCAGAAACTTGTCCCGGCGCTCCCCGGCCTCCGTTCCGGCCAAAGTGAGCAGGTGCTCCAGAGCAGCGTCATCCATGAAAGCTGCCAACACACGTCCGGATGCCGAATCGAAAATCGGGATCTGCGCTCCGAGTCGAACCGAGTTCAGATTGTTGTCGGGGCAGTCGACCTGCGCGACGACAAGTAGCCGGCCGCTCTGGAGAATACAGAGGTGGATGGACTGGTTGATCCGGTTTGCCAGCTTCTGCATCGCGTCACCCGCAATCGCGGTCAGCCGCCGGATCGGAGGGTGGCGGTGGGCTACTTCGAACAACTTTGTTGTCAGCTGGTATCGGTCATCCCCGCTAAGCTCGACGTAACCCCGCTGACTAAGGACTACCAGCATGCGGAAGATTTCGGAGGTGGTTCTGCCGAGCATCTTACCGATCTCGACTTGCGTCAGGCCATCGCTGGCGGATGCCAGTAGCTCCAGAATGTCGAGGCCTTTGGTGAGCGCCGGCGCGCGATATTTCTCGTCTTCGGCGGACATGTCGGTCACTGTCACTTCATCCTCGATCAGCTGCGTTGCGGCTACGATTCATCACATAGCTGTTCCATCGCGTCACGATAAGCGCCTCGAGGCCGACCGCGCCAGCCAAAAAACGCAATATCGAATGGGGCCCGCGAACCTTCGACACCGAAGGCGATTCAGCCTCGTCCCAACGTCCGTAACATATAACGCACGATTATAACCTCGCGCGCTCATTTGGGCTTTCGGCTTTACAGAGTTGGCTCGACGGGTTCGATTATGCGCGTCGCGGGCCACTTTCGGCAGTTTGCGCTGTAGTCCGACGGGAGGTCGGCCTCGGTGTCAATCGCGGCGTGGATCTTTACCAGGGGGAGAATTGCATGATTACGAGAAGATCAGTTTTGCTCGGTACCACCGCAGCACTTTCAGTCGGACTACTTTCGCGGGCGTCGGACGCTCTCGCTGCCGAATGGCCTGCACGACCGATAACAATCAACATCGGAAACGCGCCAGGCGGCGATGATGACACGCTCAGCCGTTTCCTAGCGCAGACAGCGAGTGAGGAACTCGGACAGCCTGTCGTAATCGAAAATCGCGCGGGCGGTTCGACCACAGTCGCGGGCAACGCCGTCGCTGGAGCCAAGCCGGACGGATACAATATTCTCTGCCTGATAACAGCCGGCCTGGTGCAGACGGTCCTCAGAGATAACCTTCAGTACGGCCTCGATGACTTTGTACCGATTGTCGAAATCGGCGGCTACCCGCTGGCGCTCATCGTCTCTGCGAAGGCAGGGATCACGAGCATCGAAGAGCTGATGGCTATTGCCAAATCGCCGGACGGCGTAACATTTGCCAGCGGCGGTGTGGGCACGATGGGCCACCTTACCGGCACGATGTTCCTCAAGGAGGCCGGGGGCAAAGGCGTCCACGTCTCGTATAAGAACAACCCCGAGGGCATCCAGGCTCTCGCAGGCGGGTTTACCCAGATGATCTTCGCTTCGGCTCGAGAAGCCGCCTTGCTCAAGGATGACCCGAACTTGCGGATTTTGGCGGTCACATCGCCCGCCCGTACCGCCAACATGCCGAACGTTCCGACGACGGCTGAGATCGGCTATCCGCAGATTAACTCGCGCGTCTGGTACAGCTACGCCGCGCCAAAGGGCGTTCCCGACGAGGTGGTGACAAAGTTCTCAGCTGCGATCGTAAAGGGCGTCAACGACCCCAAATTCCAGGAACGGTTCACGCCGCTGTCCTTCCAGACCGACATCAAGACCGGGGCCGAACTCGCCTCTTTCCTGAAGGGCGAGCAGGACAAGTTTCGCAAGGTCATTACGGAAAACAACATTCGACTGAACAACTGAGCTGGCGGCAACCGCACCAGCAAATGAACGGCGGACGGCTGGGGACCGCTGTGCAATCGCCGATGGGACCCGTTTTCGCTGCGGGCCTATCGGCGAAACGCCATTCCCTGCCCAGCAACACGAATTCTAGGAGTGAAGATGCGCAGCTACCAACTTTTCATTGACGGGCAGTTCACCGATGGGGAACGCGGAGAGCGTATCGAGAGCTTGGACCCATATCACGGCAAGCCGTGGGCTGAACTGGCTCGGGCGACTCGTGACGATGTCGACCGCGCAGTGAAGGCAGCACGCGAGGCGCTCGACAGCGGCCCTTGGTCGAAGCTTAGTGCCACCGCTCGCGGCAGGATCATGCGGAAAATTGGCGATCTCATCACGCGTGATGCCGACCGCATCGCAGAGATCGAAGCCCGCGACAACGGCAAACTCCTTGCAGAGGTCCGCGGCCAGCTCAACGGCGTGGCCGAGTGTTGGTACTACTATGCCGGTCTTGCGGACAAGATCGAGGGCGCGTGGATGCCCGTCGAGAAGCCCGACACGATGGCGTTCACGATGCGCGAACCCATCGGTGTGGTCGCGGCTCTCACCGCCTGGAATTCTCCGATTTGGTTTGCGACGGTGAAAAGTGCGCCCGCTTTGGCGGCTGGCTGTACGGTCGTCGTCAAGCCGTCCGAATTCGCGTCCGCGAGTACGCTTGAGCTGGCATCTCTCATCAAAGAAGCCGGGATGCCCGACGGGGCGTTCAATGTTGTCACCGGCTATGGACATGATGTGGGCGCGGCACTCGTCGAACATCCCGACGTCGCCATGATAACCTTCACGGGCTCGGATCTGACCGGGGCCAAAATCTACGAGACCGCCGCCAAACACATGAAGCGGGTCGCGCTCGAACTGGGGGGCAAGTCGCCGAACATCGTTTTCGAAGACGCCGACCTTGATCTGGCGGCAGCGGGCGTTGTGTCCGGAATCTTCGGTGCCGCCGGGCAGATGTGCACGGCTGGCTCCCGGCTCCTCGTACAGAAATCAATCAAGGACGTTTTCACTACCAAATTGGTGGATCTCGCCCGATACATCAGGATGGGCGATCCGATGGACCCGGAAACCAACGTCGGCCCGATCTCGACCCCGCCGCAGTTTCAGAAGGTCCTCGATTACATCGAGATCGCCCGCAAGGACGGGGCACAATGCATCCTGGGCGGCAACAGAGCCACCGGAGCGGGCCTGAGCGCAGGGCAGTTCGTACAGCCAACCATCTTCTCCGACGTCACGAACGACATGAGAATCGCACAGGAAGAAGTCTTCGGACCGATCTTATCCATCATCGAGTTCGATTCCGAAGAAGATGCCACGAGGATCGGCAATGACATCGCCTATGGCCTTGTGGCAGGCGTGTGGACCCAAAACATTGGCCGCGCCATGCGTATGACGAAGGCACTCAAGGTGGGAACCGTCTGGGTGAACACCTACCGCGCTTACAGTTTCATGATGCCGTTCGGCGGCACCAAGAAGTCCGGTCTAGGTCGAGAAAGCGGTATCGAGGCGATCAACGAATACCTCGAGACCAAGAGCGTCTTCCTGTCGACGGCGACCGAAGGCCCGACCAATCCCTTCATCATGAGGTAGCGCAACCGTGCAAGCGACGCCGACTTCATTTCACATATTCGGGACACGAGAAAGTTTACAGCCATGAGCGCATCATCCCAGTCAACGCCGACACAGACCAAAAGCCGATCCGATCGATTGGCGGGGCGACGGATTATCGTCACCGGGGCTGCTTCCGGAATTGGCCGAACCACAGCCACTCTTTTCGCGGCGGAAGGTGCCAAGGTCACATTGTTCGATCGGAATGCCGAAGCGCTCGGTAAGGTCGCCGATGAAATTCCCGCAAGGTATTGCACGGTCGACATTACCAACGAAGCCGAAGTTGCGAAGGCAGTTGAAAAAGCGGCCTCCGAAATGGGCGGCATAGACGGTCTGATCAATGCGGCGGGCATCATGTCCAAGGGGCTTGCCACCGAAGTGCCCGCCGACGAATGGCGTCGTATCATCGAGGTCAATCTGACCGGCACCTACATCGTCGCCCGCTCATGCATTCCATTTCTGCAATTGCATGACCACTCGACGATCGTGAACATCGCCTCGGCTCAGGGGCTTTTGCCGAACGCTCCGGGCCACACGGCATACGCTGCATCAAAGGGCGGTGTCGTGAACCTGACCCGCGCTCTTGCCGCTGAACTCGCACCAAAGATCAGGGTCAACAGCATTGCCCCGGGCATGGTCGACACCCCAATGGCGGACGGCTACCGCGCCAACGTCGGCAACTATGCGCTAAAGCGGCTGGCCGATCCGGAAGAGATCGCACGAGCCCTTTTGTTTCTTACGTCGTCGGAATCCTCCTACGTCACGGGCGCTGCGCTCGCGGTCGACGGCGGCCGATCCTTCCACTGAAAACAAAACAAGGGGAACACTCAAATGCAAAACGATCAAGTTGCTCCGTCTCCACGTCGTCCGCTGGGTGCGAAAGATGTAACGGCCGGCGTTTTCCTGGTCGCCGTCGCACTCGCCGGACTTTTTTACAACCAGTACTATGAAATTGGTTCAGCCGCCCAAATGGGTCCCGGCTATATGCCGATGCTCGTCTTCAGCCTGCTGGGCCTACTCGGGGCAGCGGTGGCTATCCTCGGCATCAAAGGTGAGCACGACCCACTGGAGAGTTGGGCTTGGCGGGAGATGGTCTTGATCCTCGGCGCGATGGCCGCTTTCGGGGTCCTGATCGAGCATGTCGGGATGGCCGTCTCGGTCGCAGTCGTCGTTGTAATCAGTGGCCTCGCTGACAGAGACCAGACGATCAAGGGGATCGCCGGCTTAACCGTGGCCCTCGTAGCGATCTGTTGGGCAGTCTTCACGCTTGGGCTTGGCTTGAACGTGTCGTTCCTGCCGCCATTCACCCAGTTCTAAGCGAGGCAGCAATGATTGAGAACCTCGCCCTTGGCCTTTCGGTTGCGATGACCTTTCACAACCTTGGGTTCGCCTTCATCGGCTGTATGATTGGGACGGCGATAGGTGTCCTCCCTGGTATCGGACCACTCGCGACCATTGCCCTCCTGCTCCCGCTGACCTTTGCGTTGGACCCGATAACCGCGCTAATCATGCTCTCCGGCATCTATTACGGTGCGCAGTACGGCGGCTCCACATCAGCCATCCTTTTGAACCTTCCCGGCGAAGTCACAGCTGTAGTGACGACGCTCGAGGGACACAAGATGGCGAAACGTGGTCGCGCTGGCGCGGCATTGGCCACTGCCGCAATCGGATCTTTCTTCGCAGGAACGGTCGCGACACTTGTGGTCGCTGCTTCTGGTCCGGTCCTGACCAACCTCGCTCTTTCTTTCGGTCCTGCCGAGTATTTCTCTCTGATCCTTCTTGGCCTGATCATCGCAACGGTGCTTGCCCAGGGCAGCATCTTCAAGTCGATCGCGATGCTGGTGCTCGGGGTGGCGCTGGGCCTTGTTGGCACCGACGTGCAGAGCGGCCAAGTCCGTTTCTCGTTCGGATTCTTTGAACTGTTCGAGGGCATCGATTTCGTGGCCGTGGCCATGGGCATTTTCGGTGTCGCCGAGATCATCCGCAATCTGGAAAACCCGGAAAATCGCAGCGGGACCGTAGCTAAGGTCGGCAGCCTTATGCTGACAAAGGAAGAGTTCAAGCGGGCAACGCCATCGGTCATTCGCGGCACGATCGTCGGGTCGATCCTCGGAATTCTTCCCGGTGGTGGCTTGGCACTTTCGACTTTCGCCTCGTACATGCTCGAACGGAAGGTCTCGAAGTATGGCCACGAGTTCGGGACCGGAGCAATCGAGGGCGTTGCCGGACCCGAAAGCGCGAATAACGCTGCCTCGCAGACGTCGTTCATTCCGATGCTCACCCTCGGCATCCCCGCGAATGCAGTGATGGCTCTGATGATCGGCGGCCTGATGATCCACGGCATCCAGCCCGGCCCCGGCGTGATCCAGGCACAGCCTGAGCTATTCTGGGGTTTGATAGCCAGCATGTGGATCGGAAACCTGATGCTGCTCGTGATCAATCTGCCTTTGATCGGGATGTGGGTGTCGCTCCTGAGGCTTCCGTACAAGTATCTCTATCCGGCGATCCTCGTGTTCTGCGCCATCGGCGTCTATTCGGTGAACTATTCTGCGCTCAACGTTTTCGAGACAGTCCTCTTCGGCTTACTTGGATACCTGTTCTTCAAGCTCACACTCGAGCCGGCACCGCTGCTGATCGGCTTCGTGTTGGGACCGATGCTGGAAGAATACCTCAGGCGGGCGATGGTGGTTTCCCGTGGAAGTGCTTGGGTCTTTGTTGAGCGTCCTGTTAGCGCAGTGCTGCTGGGCATTGCAGCCCTCGCTCTTGGTGCGATGCTACTTCCCTCCATTCGCCACAAGAAGAACGAGGCGCTTGAGGAATAGAGCCAGCGCTCGAATTCGCCAATCAATCGGCGGCCCGACTAGATTTGTAGTCGGGTCGACTGTCCCTTATGAAGTCTTGTCCGCCGCACTGGCGACATCCAGATCCGATTCTTCACGGCCGATGTGTTGCCGTCGATCGACGAGGGATCAAAGTTGGAGCTGTTAGCCGGACTTCGTAGTTCGCACTTCGCGAGACGTTGTCGAGCAGCTCGATCGCGCGGGTCGCTATTTGATCGAAAGGCACCCTTAGCGTAGTTAATGGCGTCGGAAGATGCCGCACAACCGGGATATCGTTATACCCGACGATCGAAACATGACGGGGTACCTCGATCCCAAGAGACGCCAGCCGGGCAATAGCGCCAATGGCGATGTTGTCGTTTACGGCAAAAATTGCCGACGGCCGCTCTTCCGTTGAAAAGAGAGAGGACGCTGCGTCAGCCCCGGCGTCCAAATCGAAATTTGTTTCCAGCACCCATTCCTCATTAACCCCAATGCCGGCTTCATGCAAAGCTCGCCGAAAGCCTACCTGCCGCGCGACCGCGCTCGACGCAAATGACCTGCCAGCGATCATGGCAATTCGCCGATGTCCGAGGTCAAGCAGATGCCGCGTTGCAAGGTATCCGCCAAGCTCATCGTCACCCAGCGAGGCAGGTCCATCGCCGTTTGTCCGCAGAGCAAGTACGAAAGGAACTCCCCGTGCTCTTAGCGCCTGCGTGAACGGATCGCCAACTTTAATCGAACTAAGAACCAAGCCGTCAACGCCGCGACGAAGCAAGGTTTCAGCCGCGTGCTGCTCGGCTTCCGGTTTCTCGTCAGTGGTTGCCACGATCGCGAAACGGCCCACACGGAGGCACGCGCGCGCAAGCTCCTCATAGATCATCGCCATAACAGTATCAGTCAGGCGCGGCACAATGATTCCAACGGTCGAGGTCGTTCCGCGTCTCAGGTTAACCGCTGAGACGTCGCGGATATATCCAAGGTTAGAGGCTGCTTGCCTAACCCGCTTTGCTGTCGCGCTCTCAGAACGTGGGAGTCTTTCGTCGAGGATACGAGAAACGGTCGATTTGGAAACGCCGGCAGCAGCCGCGACCTCATATAGGGTTATACGGCTCGCGCGCTCTCGCTGGTCATCGTCATCCTGCACGCCCGTCTCTCCCTTACTGAGAACAAGGTAGAATCCTCGGTCCGACAATGGACCCACTGTCAACCACCGAGCAATACATTTGGGAACGTTCCCGGGAAGCATATTACATGACGTTTTAACTACTACGTGGTGTAGCCATTTTACAGCGGCACATATCATACGCTTGTTGTATGAGAAGTAGCTACGGGGGTCCGGCAGATGGAGAAGTTCGGGTCGACCGGAAGTGAGGAGTAGCCGACACTGCCAACTGCAACTGGATCCACCCGAAGCAGATCCCGACGCAGCATCGGCCAGCACTGTAACAATCTCAGAGGCAATAACGTCCCCGGCTACGTCGCCGGCGCGAAGGCTCCTTTGCGACACCTACAGGAACCGGGAAGTGTATTGATCAAGTCGAGGAGGACAACATGATCACACGTTCGATTAATTCGGTGCGACTATTGGTGGGGGCGTCCGCTCTGGTCGTCGGCATGGCAGCTCTGCCCATAAGAGCATCCAATGCTGCCGCTGACGGTGGTAGCCTCGACGAGTACGCGAATATCGTGAAAGACGCTTCGTCTACGCCCGTTTGGAATGGGCCTACGGAAACGGCACCGGCCCCTAAAGGAAAGTTCCTTGTCGAAGTCTCCTGCACTCATGCCGTGGAAGGTTGCAAGAACAACTCAGAGGCGGCCGAGGATGTGGCGAAGCGCCTTGGCTGGACCTATAAGGTAATAGTTGTAGCCGACCCGACCGGATACGATGCGGCAGTTCAGACAGCGATAAATGCAGGCGCTGACGGCATCATTCTGAATGGCGTGGACAACAAACTGATCTCTGGAGGTATCGCTGCGGCCAAGGCCAAGAAGATTCCCTTGGTTAGTCCCCAGATGTTCAACGAGGTCGGCCCGAATGGAGTGGACGCCGACGTTTCTTCGGACGCTCGCCAAATTGGCAAGATCATCGCGGCCAAGGCCATCATCGACCACGGTGGCAAGATGCATGTCTTGGCGCTGAACATCGCCGAGTGGCCCCTACCCGTAATGATCATGGACGGCGTGAAGGAAACCTTCGCCAGCTGCAAGACCTGCGAAATAACCTACGCGCAACCGATCGATTTCACGTCATCGGTCATTGGAACCACGCTTCCGCAGCAGGTCGTTGCGGCAATACGGCGTGATCCCAAGATCAACGTCGTGATCGAGGGCATTGACCCGATGACGAATTTCATTGTTCCCGCGATAAATGCCGCAGGGATGCAAGACTCGGTAAAGATTTATTCCGCGCTCGGAAATCCTGGTCCGGTTCAGCTTATGCGCGACCGCAACGTACTGGCTGCGGACGTGGGAGTTTCTCTGAAATGGGGCGTTTGGGGCGCGCTTGATCAGATGATCCGGCTGATGAATGGGCAACCTACAATTCCGCAGGTTGTGCCCGTTCAATTACTTTCGAACGACGCAACCGATGCCTTGCCCGAGCCCGGTAAAGCTTACACGGGTGAAGCCAGCGGTTTCGTCGAGAAGTATCAGGCTCTCTGGGGCGTGAAGTAAGCGTTGGCCGTGGAGGAGCCTCGATGACATACATTGATGTAAGCCAACCGGAGCCAGCAGTTGTTGCGACTGGCATTGTGAAGCACTTTGGGCCAAGAGCGGTGCTTTCCAACGTCGATATCACAGTGATGAGGTCTCAAGTGCACGCTCTGATTGGAGCCAATGGTTCCGGGAAGTCGACACTGTCGAAGATTATCGCAGGTTTCTACAGGCGAGACGGAGGTCACATTTCGATCAGCGGTAACGCGGTCCCCGTTAACGCTGGCGTCGCCGGAACCGAAGCTTATGGTGTGCGCGTGGTTCATCAGGATCTGGGCCTGATCGACGGCGTTTCCGTACTAGAGAATATTGCCGTGGGAAAGGGCTACACCCGGACGCGCGTCGGGACCATCGATTGGGGGGCGACCAACCGTCGTGCTAGGGCGGCCCTGGCAATGGTCGGCTTGGAGGGCTTAGACCCCGCGGCAGCGGTGGACAAGCTTGCAACTTGGCAACGCGTGGCAGTCGCGTGTGCACGAGCGCTCTTCGATGGTCTCGAACGCGTCCGCCTGCTCATTCTAGATGAAATAACCGCGGCTCTGCCGCCAGGTGAAGTCCGCCTTGTGCTCGACCTCGTCCGGCGTCTCAAGGAGTTGGGTGCAGGTATCCTTTACGTCACTCATCGTTTCGAGGAGGTTATGGATGTCACCGATCACATCACAGTTTTACGAGACGGCAAGCTTCTGGTTTCGGTGCCGACGTCACAGACGACAACGCGGCAGCTTGTAGAGTGGGTCTCAGGGGACAAGGTCCCGGAAGTTGATGCAGTTCGGACTCGCATTGTCTCGGATGTGGCTGTTCTTGAAATCGATCGACTGACAACGAGTCGATTGAAAAACGTATCGCTGACAATCTCGAAAGGTGAAATTTGCGGAGTGATCGGCCGAGCTGGTTGTGGGCGCAGTGCCCTTGGTCGAACGCTGTTCGGGAAAGAGCGCATCGTCTCCGGCTCACTAACGTTGTCCGGGCAGCGATTTACTCCGCACCATCCGAGGGACGCCATCATTCGCGGCGTAGCATATGTCCCGCAGGACCGGCAACGGGCGGGTATACTGCCGGGAGCATCCGTCCGCGAGAACTTCACGATTACCAATCTTAGCAAGATCACCCGTGGCGGCCGTATTTCGGGGGGCCGCGAACGCGGCCTGGTCGCGCAGTTGATACGTCACCACAACGTAATTCCCGCGGACAGTGAGGCATCCATTCACAACCTCAGCGGCGGCAATCAGCAGAAAATTGTCGTCGGGCGCTGGGACCTTACAGACAATATTTTGTTTGTGTTGGACGAGCCGACTGAAGGTGTCGATGCCGCAGCACGTGCCAGCATCTACAACCACATACGTGCATGCGCCGCCGGCGGAGCAGCTGTTCTGCTGCTTTCTTCGAGTCTTGAGGAAATCGCCGACGTGTGCACCCGTGCAATTTGCCTGACCGATGGTCGCATAACGCACGAGATAGAAGGTGACGCGTTGAACGTCCGAAACATGGAGCATCTGTTGGTCGGGCAAATTTCCGATTTCTCACCGCCACCTGAACCAAGAAGAGCGATGGATTGAATCAATGAAGACTTCCACTTCCCCGTCCGGAGAGGTTCAGACCGCCAGCGCAAAGACGGCCCCAATGAACAATGCGACAAGACGAGTCAGCGCGATCGGACAAGTTGCGCGCTTTGGAGTGCCGATCTTCACGCTCGCTTTGGTGATGATATTCACCGTTATCAACCCAACCACCTTTCTGACCGTGCCAAATGCCCAGGTGGTAGCTGCCAGTAACAGTTTGGCACTCGTCTTGGCACTCGGTGCCCTCGTCCCGTTGATTGCCGGAGAATTCGACCTGTCAATCGGCTTCAATCTTGAACTTAATGCCGTCATTTCGGCTGTTCTGTTGGGTCAGATGGGGATGAGCATCCCGACTGTTCTGTTGATTGTTTTATGCACAGGCTTGATCATCGGCCTCTTGAACGGGTTGCTGATCACCCAAGTGGGTATCAGCTCCTTCATTGCGACATTGGGGATCGGCTCTCTCGCTGCAGCGGCATCAATTTACCTAACAGGCGGAGCCATTCTCATACAGGGCATTCCTCGTGGTCTGGTATCCTTTGGCCAAGGTTCGACCGTTGGGATACCGAATATGGTGATGATCGGCGTTGTGGCGCTGGTGGTGTTCTGGTTAATTCTTGAGAACTTGCCTTTCGGGCGAAACCTTCTTGCCGTCGGCTTGTCGCGGAAAGCCAGCGAGCTGGTTGGTATTCGCACGCGCTTGATGATCACGGCTTCGTTCGCAATCTCAGGAGTGATCGCGGCCCTTTGCGGATTTCTGGCCCTCAGTCGGGTTGGCGCGGCCAGCTCCGGCATTGGGACCAGCTACCTTCTTCCGGCGCTAGCCGCATGTTTTCTGGGCGCTACTACCGTGCACATTGGCAGATTCAACCCACTAGGCACGGCTTTCGCCGTGCTGTTGGTTGCCGTCGGTTTGAATGGACTTCAACTGTTTGGAGTTCCTGGTTGGGCTGAACCGGCCTTCAACGGAGGTACGCTTTTGGTTGCCGTCGGCGCATCGGCAATCGCAGCCCGCCGTCGTTAAATCTCCAAGACATCAAGCGGTGCGACACGCGCGCACCAATCGTTTCTCTGAGGGCGAACATGGACAATCTAGTTTCGATTGAAGAAATAAACCGGGCACACCGCGAACTCTCCAACTGGGGTCGCTGGGGAGACGACGATCAAATTGGCACCCTGAACTTGGTGACGCCTGAATGCATAGCCGCGGCTGCACAGCTCAGTCAACAAGGCAAGGTATTCGCGTTGGGTGCGTCCTTGAAATGGCCGCTTCAAACCGGTGGGGCAACTGCAAGGTGGAATCCGATCCATACCTTTATGCGGGACGGAGCCGACATCTGTTGCATGCCTGTCGATCAGCAGAACCAATATACGGACGATGCGATCTACATGCCGCTGCAATGCTCTACTCACTGGGATGCGCTTTGCCACGTTTTCCATTGCGGCGAAGCGTATAACGGTCGAAAGGCCGGTCAATTCGGCTCGGATGGCGCAGGCTTTTTGGGAATAGATCGAACCGCCGGCAAACTGGTCGGCCGCGGCGTCCTTTTGGATGTAGCGAGATACAAGGGTGTCCAGCATCTTGATTTTGAATACGCGATAACCAACGATGATCTCGACGCATGCGCACACCAACAAGGCGTACAAGTACGCAGCGGGGATTTCGTCATAATTCGAACGGGATACCAAGAGAAGTTCATCTCGGAGGGCAATTGGCATGGCCATTCGACCTCGGCTGCTCCCGGGGTCGCTTTCGAAAATTGCCGCTGGCTTCGGGAACGAGACGTCGCCGGAGTGGCCTCCGACACATATGCTGTCGAAGTCGTGCCCGTCGGTGCAGTCGGATATAACTTTCCATGGCACGCTGTTGTGATACCGGGCATTGGGGTTTCTGTAGGCGAAATGTTCTATCTCAAAGAGTTGGCAGAAGACTGCGCGCAGGATGGAATTTTCGAGTTCTTCTTCTGCTCGCCTGCTCTCAATCTGCCAGGAGGAACAGGTTCACCATCCAACCCCTATGCAATCAAATGAGTACGATTGTGGGATCCGGCCTGAGATATCGACCGGTGGGTTAAGAATATAAAGCCAGGTCGATGGGAGCGGTGTGTCTGCGGAAGCGAGTTTGGCCAATCCGTTAGCCGTAGACGCCAGGTGCGCAATTCTTCAACTGGTGACGCATAAGGATGGGCCCGATGAGTCATCAACTATCGTCTTGTGATGCCATGCATTCCGGGTCCGTGCCCGTTCCGCCCGATGGTGACTTCGTGCTTGAAGCATTGAACATCCGCCTTGCCTGATTTCCCGTCAATGACACAAGTTATCTTCGATAACGCCCTGCTAGCCGCCAGCCGGATGCCAGAGACACTCCTGCACCGCAGAAGAACAGGACATTGCCTTCATCTCGCACAATCACTAGCCCGTCGGGGAATATCTGAACCCTTCTCATTGAAACGCACGCCCCGCTCCTCAACGTGAACCGGTCGCACAACTGCGACATACACGTCTGTGTGCGCGACGGATAAATCAATCTCAAGTACCGAGGCAACTTGTAGTGGATGGCGTGAGTATCTTTGGAAGCCAACGCGGGTGCGCCCACCACGATTGTCAAAGCGGCGATGGCGCAATGGCACGCCTCACAAACGAGGCGTGCCGGCTTGGTGGAAGGGCGGCCAATGGATTGAGTCCCAAACCGGGATCAATCAACAGAGGCATATCCCGGCCTCTTGTAGAGCGTATCCCTCCGGCCCTTGATCTCAGGCACGAAGACATCGCTCTCCCATTTATCAGCAGGGACGTCCTCGATCGCAACAGAGACAGCCTCGTCTCTACTTCCAAGAACGCTCATCAGCGTTTCCGCAAGGCGATCTGAAAGCTCTTGCTTCTGGGTTGCGGAACGGCCTTCAATCATCTTCACAACTATGTGCGGCATATCAAATTCATGCGCCTGAGTACTGGTCGTCACTGACGTGTTCCAACCAGTCTACGACTTTACCATCAAGGTTCTCCTGGATAGCAATGTGCGTCATTGCCGTGGTGGGCGATGCGCCGTGCCAATGCCTTTCGCCAGGTTCAAACCAGACTACGTCGCCTGGGCGGATTTCCTCAATGGGCCCTCCCTCGCGCTGCACGCGTCCCACGCCGGCCGTCACGATGAGCGTTTGCCCGAGGGGATGCGTGTGCCAGGCGGTCCGTGCGCCGGGTTCGAACGTCACCGAGCCGCCCGCACCGCGCCGCGCGTCGTTTGCTGCAAATAAGGGATCAATGCGAACTGTTCCCGTAAACCAGTCTGCGGGACCTTTTCCCGACGACTGGCTGCCGTTTTTGTCGATATTCATAGGGAGACTCCTTTATGATACAGGCAGCGTGGCCCGTCCCACCAATATAGCGTCCCTGACGATCCCGATTAGGCTCCTAAATCGGCAAGTTGTTATGTAGATAGCTCATGAATAGCTAAGTTTGTGCCCATCGCCCCGAAGAGCGCAGCTGGGCCCATTTTTGCTATCGCTCTAGGGCCGGGGCTTTGCCGCGGCATAGCGAAGGTTGACCATCCCGTGGCCAAGCGTCTGGCACTCGATGAGAGAAAGCTCTACCTTGCCAGCGAGGCCGTCTGTGCCGAATTCCACAACGCTATCGGTGCCGGATCGAGCTTCCAAGGCAGGCGCAACAATGAAGTTGAGTTCATCCACCAATCCGGCCGCCAGCAGCGCACCGTTGGTCGCAGCACCACCTTCAAGCACGATCCGTTCAACACCAAGCTCCCTGTTCACGACGTCAAGCAACTTCCCGACGTCGAAATCGGCGGTCTCGGCGACCACATACGATACGCCGTCGGCAGCCAACTCGGCGAGATAGCTGTCAGGGACGTCGCGCCCCAGGAGAGTGATGATATGATCGCCGAAGAGGTCCGGTCCCATGTAATGTACTGCGCCCGATCGGTCTATTGCGACCCCGAAGCTCTTCGCGTCTCGGTTTGCGAAATGGGAGGGCCTACTAACGTTGTACGGACCCTCCGGTGCGTGAGGAACGCCTTTGGCCATCTCGACCATGGTGGCGCGGCCGACCATCCAAGCTTGGCACCTGAGTTCTTCGCGCACCTTATCGCAAACTTTCGAAAAATCGGGCCGATCACCGTCCGGTGATTTGGTCCATCGGCTCGGATGAAGACTTCCATCCGGTGACGTCAGCATCAAACATGCGATAAAAGGTTTCACGAGCGGTTCCTCCCTCTCCGATATCGATCGGACAGATTTGGAGTGGGTGTCTGCCAACTTCAGATGGCGTAATAATCTACGCCATCAAGGGGATAAGTCCGACAATCGACTTCTTAGCATCGCCATAGAACATCCGTGTGTTCTCCCTAAAAAACAGGGGGTTTTCAATCCCGGAGTAACCCGTCCCCTGCCCGCGCTTGGAAACGAACACGTGTTTCGCTTTCCAGACTTCCAGCACCGGCATGCCCGCGATCGGAGAGTTCGGGTCTTCGAGGGCTGCCGGGTTTACGATATCGTTGGAGCCGATGACGATGACGACGTCTGTGCTCGCGAAATCGTCGTTGATCTCTTCCATCTCGAGAACGATATCATACGGTACCCTGGCCTCGGCCAGCAGGACGTTCATATGGCCGGGCAGACGTCCTGCGACAGGATGGATCGCGAAACGGACCGTCTTGCCGGCAGCTCGTAGCTTTCGAGTCAATTCCGAGACCGCCTGCTGAGCCTGAGCTACGGCCATTCCGTAACCCGGGACGATGACCACGGTTTCTGCATCGTTCAGGGCTGACGCGACGCCTTCCGCGTCGATGGCAATCTGTTCGCCGATGATTTCCATTGCCGGCCCCTTCACGGCTCCGAAGCCTCCGAGAATGACGGAAACGAAGGAGCGGTTCATCGCCTTGCACATTATGTAGGACAGGATCGCGCCGGACGAGCCTACCAACGCACCGGTCACGATGAGCAAGTCGTTGCCGAGCGTGAACCCGATCGCCGCTGCAGCCCAGCCCGAGTAGCTATTGAGCATGGATACCACAACGGGCATGTCCGCGCCGCCGATCCCCATGATGAGATGGTAGCCGATGAAGAAGGCGAGAAGGGTCATCACGCCGAGGGGCCAAATGCCGCCTTGGTTCACGTAGACCAAGAGAAGGATAAGCGAAAGAATTGCAGCGCCAGCATTGAGGAAATGGCCACCGGACAACTTCTTTCCTCTCCCGTCAACCTTGCCAGCCAGCTTTCCGAACGCCACCACCGATCCCGTGAAGGTCACGGAACCGATAAACACACCGAGGAAGACTTCCACCTTCATGATCGAAAGCTCGACCGGAGTTTTATGGGCCAGAATACCCGCGAACCCATCGAGCATCGTACGCAGGTTCTCATCCATGACCGAAATGCGGGCGGCCTCCAGATGCGCGTTAAAGCCGATGAAAACCGCCGCCAATCCGACGAATGAGTGGAGCGCGGCAACGAGTTGCGGCATCTCGGTCATCTGCACTCTGCTCGCCACGAAGTAGCCGAGAATAGCACCCCCGGCGATCATCCCACCGATGATGAGCCAATTTCCGACACCAGGTCCGAGGATGGTGGCCACGGCAGCAAGTGCCATTCCAACAATGCCATACCAGACAGCCCGTTTCGCACTTTCCTGTCCCGAAAGACCGCCCAACGACAGAATGAATAGAACAGCCGCGGCGATATACGCTGCGGAGACAACACCGATTGCCATGATTTCCCCTCAGATTAAGACCGCTGGAACATGGCGAGCATGCGCCGTGTCACCAGGAAGCCCCCGACGATATTGATGGTGGCGATAAGTACGGAGACCGCCGCGAGTATCGTCACCAACCAATCGCTGGAGCCGATCTGAAGCAGAGCACCGAGTATAACGATTCCCGAGACAGCATTGGTTACGGCCATCAACGGGGTATGCAAGGAGTGGGAGACGTTCCAGATGACCTGGAAGCCCACAAAGCAGGCCAGTGCGAAAACGACCAAATGTGACATAAAGCTGGATGGAGCGAATGCGCCGAGGACCAGTAGAAAGGCCGTTCCCACCGCGAGCAAAAGCCCTTGGCCCTTGGTCTGTGCACGAAAGGCAGCAATCTCAGCAACGCGTTTCTCCTCGGGAGTAGGCTCTTTCGCCTTCTCGCGTGGCTTCTGCGCGGCGATAGCCTGGACCTTAGGTGGCGGTGGAGGGAAAGTAAGCCCGCCCTCGAACGAAACTGTTGATCCGCGGATCACATCGTCGTCCATGTTGTGGACGATCCGACCATCTTTGCCAGGTGTGAGGTCGGCCAACATGTGTCTGATGTTCATGGCATAAAGCGAGGAAGCCTGGGCGGCCATACGGCTTGGGAAATCAGTGTAGCCAATCACGACAACACCATTCTCCGAGACGACTTTCTCGTCCGGACGCGTAAGGTCGCAGTTGCCGCCACGCTCGGCGGCCAAGTCGACGATTACCGAGCCAGGCTTCATGGCTCCAACCATGTCTGCCAGCCAGAGTTTGGGAGCGTCCCGACCTGGGATAAGCGCCGTCGTGATGACGATATCCACCGCAGGCGCGAGCTCGCGGAACTTTGCTAATTGTTTCTCGCGGAACTCCGGCGACGAAGGCGCGGCGTATCCGCCGGTCGCCGACCCGTCCTGCTGCTCCGCGAAGTCTAGGTAGACGAACTCGGCTCCCATCGACTCGATCTGTTCGGCCACCTCTGGTCGAACGTCGAAAGCCAGAGTGATCGCGCCCAGCGACGTCGCTGTACCGATTGATGCAAGTCCGGCCACGCCGGCACCAATGACCAACACCTTCGCAGGTGGCACCTTGCCTGCGGCCGTGACCTGCCCAGTAAAGAAGCGCCCGAAATTGTTGCCGGCTTCGATGACTGCGCGATAGCCTGCGATATTCGCCATCGAAGACAATGCATCCATCTTCTGCGCGCGGGATATGCGAGGGACCATGTCCATTGCGATGGCGTTGACGCCCTTCCCGACTGCCTGTTCGAGAAGTGGTCCGTTCTGCGCGGGGTAAAAGAAGGAAATCAGCGTCTTTCCTGCGGCGAGGAGATCCATCTCTTGGGGCTGCGGAGGTCGAACTTTTACGACGACGTCAGCGATAGAGAATAGCGTTTTGGCGTCCGCGACTACCTCGACGCCAGCAGCTCGGTAGGCGGCGTCGGGGTATCCCGACGAATTCCCCGCGCCACTCTCCACGAAACACGAGTGACCGAGTTTCAGAAGTTGCTTCGCACTGTCTGGTGTGAGTGCCACTCGAGCCTCCCGGTCGAGGGTCTCCTTTGGTGATCCGATTTTCATTTGGGTTCTGTCCTAAAACGAGCGCGGTAAGACGCGACGATGGAACGACGCCCTCGCGGCGTCGGTTGCAGTGCTGCATGATGTCGATGGGTACCGTGGACGCGCTTGGTCGCTTATGCGACCAAGCGCTGCCCTGTGGCTACGAATGCCAGGTTAGTCAAATACGAAGACGCCTTTGCCGATCTTTCGTTGCTCGAAGAGAGCGTACGCTTCAACGGCGTCCTCCAGCTGGAACTGATGAGTGAAGAGGGAATCCAGGTCGATCCCTCGTTCAGCGACAAACCCTGCACATTCGTCTTGGAGGTTTTTGTTGAAAGTGAGGGAGCCCACGAGGTTCTTCTGCTTGGTGATGAGGTCGTTGCATTCGAACTGCATCGAGCCATGGACTCCGACCAAGCAGGTAGTGCCCCACTGCTTGATGGCCTGCAATGCTTGATTGCGGGCAACGGCATTGGAACTGCATTCAATCGCCTTATCGGCACCAAGGCCGCCCCTGGTTAGGTCGCGAATAGCCTGTACGGGATCGTCCTTCATCGGGTTTATGACGAAGTCGGCACCGAACTTCTGCGCCATTTCAAGACGCTCCTCGCCCACGTCCAGCGCAATCACGCGGGCCCCGAAGGCCTTCGCGAAGACCGTGCAGCTAAGCCCGACAGGACCCTGACCGAAGATCGCAATCGTCTCGTCCGCGAGCAGGTTGACCCTTTTCAAGGCCGCGTAGGCAGTTCCACTACCACATCCGACAGCCGCACCCGCGTTGAACGAGAGTTGCTCGGGCAATTTTATGATCGTATGAGCCGGCACCTTCATGAAAGGTGCATGCGCACCGTGGCCGTTCCCGCCGAATGCAATTCGCGTATGATCGCAGTTCTGCATCCACCCCGTTCGGCAATTCGAGCAGGTCCGGCAGCCATCGTAGTGATAGACCATCACGCGATCGCCGACGCGGGCTTCCCACGGGCGGACGGCTGATCCAACTTCTTCAATGATCCCGCAGGGCTCGTGGCCCTCGATGACGATCTGATCCTCACGTCGCCTGGGCTCGTTGAGGTGGTTCAAATCGCTCCCGCACATTCCTGACGACTTGACCCGAACTACGACTTCATCTGGGCCAGGAGTTGGATCCGGGAAATCCCGGAATTCCATTTTACCTTCTCCAAGAAATACCAGACCTTTCATACGGGGATCCTCCACATGCCGTTTTGAGGTGATCGGGCACGCTCAAGCTAAAGCTAAAGCCCTCTCCTGCATCTCTGAACTATCCACGCTGGTTACAAATCTGGATGTCCAGCACAATAGGCGACGGGTCACAAACCGGCTCTGCTCGAAGCGGGTTATAGTATTTTGTTATATCGCGACTGAGACCGTTTTGACACTTCAGATACCCATCCCTTTGGGATCGTTGTGCCTGCGGCTGGGCCACTCAGAGCCCATATAATTCCGCATTATACCCCTTCCGCCGCGCCACTATTTTGAGTGGTTCTAGCATGTTACCGAATTGATAACGGGACAGCTGTGCAAGGTGGCACACCGGAGGAAAACGCCACTCTTCAACGCTATGGATCATTTGTTCCCTAGCGACTTTGGTTTCAAGCGACCAGGCATAGAATACCGGAATAACAGGTACCGGAAGCTCAGTCTCAACGCACTCGGCGACCGAACGGCAACACTGCATTTGGGAGGATTCCATGCACGCTACACAGAACAGGTATCGCACGCACTCCAAGTCCGTATCGGGATCGATCTTTCGGTCGTCTGCTATTGCACTGACGGCTCTTCTCTTCGCCGGCTCCGCCATGGCGAAGGATCTAACATTCGGTTACGTCCCGGCAAGCCTCGAATATCCCTACAACGTCATGACGGCCAAGGGCTTCGAGGAGGCCGCCAAAGAAAAGGGCGTTAAAACAGTCGTCATTGACCCACGCGGCAGCGTGGAAAAGCAGGGGAACTCCCTCGACGATCTACTATCTCAGAAGGTCGATGCAATTGGTTTCCTCCCGCTCGACTCCGTCGTCGCGGAAGGGTTTGTTGACAAGGTCAACGACGCCAAGGTGCCAATCGTAGCTATCGCACTACAGGTGGGCGATTCAGCGAAGCGTCAACTGAAGGACCCCTACCCAGGCCTATCGGCCCTCGTTGCAACGGATAACTATCAGTCCGGAGTTGTTGCTGGCGAGATGGCAGCTGGTCTATTGCCAAAAGACAAGACAGCTAAAATTGGCATCGTCATGGGTGATCCGGCCTACACGATCGTCAAGCTCGATACAGACGGTTTTAAAGCCGCACTGGACAAGGCTGGGGCGAAATACACCATCGTTGCCGAGCAGCCGACGAACTGGACACCTGATGAAGGCGAAGCCGTTTGCCAGAATTTCCTGACGGCTCATCCCGACATCGACCTGATCTACAGCCATGCCGACGACATGGCGATTGGATGTGCACGCGCAATCGACGCATCCAACTCCAAGCCTAAGCTCATCGCCACCGGCGGCGGATCTAAACTCGGCCACGACGCGATCCTTGCCGGGGAAATGTATGGCTCGGTCTGCACGAGACCTAAACTCCTCGGCAAGCTGATGTTTGATGCCCTATACGAGGCTGCGACAAAGCCGGAAACTCCCAAAGGTCGCTTCGTGTCTTACGACATGCCTCCGATCACGAAGGAAACTATCGACTCCTGCCCTGAGCAGTGGTGAGATCTTTCGATTGATGAATGGGAGGTGTCCTATGCAACACGATAACCCTATCATGCAATTACGTGGTGTTGTTAAGGGATTTCCCAATGGCACACTCGCCCTGCGCGGTGTCGATCTCGACATCGAGCAGGGTAAGGTCCACGGCCTGCTCGGCGCAAATGGAGCTGGCAAATCCACGCTGATCAAAATCCTGTCGGGCGCTTATTGGGCCACACTGGGAGAGATCATCTGGCGCGGCAAGCCCATCAAGTGGGACAGCCCCAAGGCTGCCAATGACATGGGCGTTGCCACTGTCCACCAACACATTCCGTTGGTCCCGACCCTTTCGGTTCTCGAGAACATTTATCTTGGGAACCGGGGCCTGTGGCGGCTCGCGTCGAGTAGCCGCCGTGACTACGAAGAGCTCTGCCAGCGCATCGGCTATCGGCTCGATCCCGATGCGCTGGTTGGAAACCTATCCATCGGCGAGCGCCAGATGGTCTCGATCATGACTGCCGTTGGCACGGGCGCAGATCTGATTGTCATGGACGAACCGACTGCCTCGCTGGCGGCCGAAGAACGCGAACTCGTTTACGCGACCGTCCGTCGGCTTTCGAAAGGCGAGAACAAAGCGATCCTGTTCGTCAGCCACTTCCTTGATGAAGTGATGGCCCTTACCGACCAGGTGACGGTCTTGCGTGACGGGACCGCTGTCCTCCGTGCCAATACAGCAGACCTGGACGAAGACCGTATCGCAGAGGCAATCGTCGGGAAACAGATCGTAGCACTCGAGCGCCAAGCTCAGGAACGGGAACCGACGACAGGCAAGGCTCGGCTGCAATTGCAGAACCTTGCCTCAAAGGGTCGGTTCGGCCCGATTTCGCTCAACGTCGCTCGCGGCGAGGTCATCGGCGTTGCCGGCCTTCTCGGTTCGGGTCGAAGTGAACTGCTGCACGCGATCTATGGGTCCGATCGCGATGCGACGGGAACTGTTCTCCTCGACGGAGAGATTGTCCCGAGAAATACACGTGCGGCCGTGAAGGCTGGGATGGGCATGGTCCCCGAAGACCGTATGGCCCAGGGCCTGGTGCCCGACTTCGAGATTTGGCGGAACACCACGTTGCCGGCTCTCGGCGGCGTCTCCGTATTGAACTCGATGCCAATCGAGGATCGCGAGCGCGAGCGAGGCTGGGAAGCTATCCGCATGCTTTCGATCAAAGCGAGTTCCCCGGACATCCTCGTCACGGAACTCAGCGGCGGCAACGCACAGAAGGTGACGATCGCCAAGTGGCTTTTCAGTGACGTGAAATTGTTCCTGCTCGACGAGCCCACGGCTGGTATCGACATTGGAGCAAAGACAGACATCCTGCGGCTTGTCCGCAAGTTGGCCAGCGAAGGCCAGTCCATCATCATCGTCTCGTCTGAGTTCGAGGAACTCCTGGCCGTATCGGACCGCATCATCGTTCTCAGGGACGGCAAGTGCGTAGCGGTTCGCGATGGCCACAAAACATCAGAACACGAATTGCTTCTGCTTGCCGGCGGGCAGGCTGCTTCCACTGAAGCTGCCGTTCACTAACCGGCATCGTTGAGAAAGCGAGAAAATATTATGAACACGATCACACAAAGTCCAGTCGAGAAGGTGTCGGAGGTTTCCCAGGTGAGCGCTGTCTCGCCAACCACCAACTGGCGTGGCATGTTCGGCCTGCGCGAGCGCGGCGTCTACTACGCCCTGCTCTTGTTGATCGCGGTGCTGACACTGCTCACCACCTACCTGGGCCAAGCAAACTATCTCAGCGTACTGAACCTCTCGAACGTCGTCTACCAGTCCTCCCTTATGGCCATCATGGCAGTCGCGATGACGGTGGTTTTGATCAGCGGCAATTTCGACCTGTCGGTTGCATCGGTCGCCGCGTTGGCGGCGGTGGTCCTAATCGGCAACGCCGACGCAATCGGTTTTATCCCCGCCGCGGCACTAGCAATGGGTGTTGCAATGGCCATCGGCCTCATCAACGGCTCGATCGTCCAGTTTCTCGGCATCAACGCGTTCATCGTCACACTCGGCACGATGACGGCAGTGCGAGGTCTGGTCCTCATATACACCGACGGGCGTTCGTTGTCCGCGTCCGACCCAACCGTCATCGAAACGATGAAGGCTTTCGAGGGCGGTCGCCACGAGGGCTTCTGGGTGATCTTGGCAGGCGGCGTCGTTCTGCTGGCGCTTGGTATCATTGGACTGATCAAGGCAATCAGTGGCAAGACGCCGCTCCGCTCTTCCTCCGTCGGGATGACGATCGGTGGAGTCGGCTTCCTCCTGCTTGCTTGGGCATCCGGCGGCGAACTGACGCTTCGCAACCCGGTCATCTATCTGGCGATCTTCACCACGATTGTGTGGTTCACGCTTAGCTTCACGATGGTCGGACGGCGGCTCTACGCTGTCGGGGGTAACTCGGAAGCAGCTCGCCTGTCCGGTATCAACGTCCTGATGTACAAGCTCATGGCGTTCGTTTTCTGCAGCGGAACGGCCGGCTTCGCAGGCATCTTGTTTGCAAGCCGCCTTCGTTCAATCAACCCTGCCGGCCTTTCGGGTGCTGAGCTTACGGTCATAGCCGCGGCCATTCTCGGTGGAACTTCCTTGTTCGGCGGTGCAGGCAGCGTGATCAAGACGCTTGCTGGCGCTCTCCTCCTCTTCTCGCTGACCAACGGCTTCAACATGCTGAACCTCGGCGCAAACTGGCAGGGCTTGATCGAAGGTATCGTCGTGGTGGTAGCTGCTGCCATCTATACGGTCGGCGGCAATAAGTCGAAGTCGAAGACCGGCGGCTGACCTGACAACTATCCCGCGGCCGCCGGTCCTCCGACCGGCGGCCGCTTTTCTTTACCTTGAAACACTGGAGTGAAATTCGTGACCGATATTCCGCGGGTAGACTACAATGGCAAAGTTGCCTTCGTGACCGGGGCTGGGAGCGGTGTTGGACGGGCGACTGCCCTCGCCTTTGCCAAGGCAGGTGCATCAGTTGCCGCCGTCGACATCAGCGAGAAGAGCCTCAACGAGACGGTAGCGCTGATCAACGATGCCGGGGGCAAAGTCCTCCCTCTCATCTGTGACGTTACCAAAGGCGATCAGGTGAAAGCAGCGCTCGATAAGACCGTCGAGGCGTTTGGCCGGCTAGATGCCGCCCACAACAACGCCGGCATTGAACAGCCTGCGCAGCCAATTGGGGATATTTCGGAAGAGCTTTGGGATCGCATCATCTCGGTCAACCTCAAGAGCGTATTCCTCTGCATGAAGTATCAGATCGAGATTATGCTCAAGCAGGGTAGCGGCGCGATCGTCAACACCGCGTCTGGCGCGGGTGTCCTCGCTATCCGCAATCAATCTAGCTACTGCGCATCGAAGTTCGGCGTCGTCGCAGCGAGCAAGGTTGCAGCGCTCGAGTATGCCGACAAGGGCATCCGGGTTAACGCCATTTGCCCCGGCATCATCGATACCCCAATGATCTCGCGCTACACGAATGACACGGATGAAGGTCGCGCCTTCATGATTGCCCAGGAGCCGATCGGTCGCATGGGTCGTCCGGAGGAGATTGCTGGCACGGTCCTGTGGCTTTGCTCGGACGCGGCCGGCTTCGTTACCGGCCACGCCATGATCGTAGATGGCGGCCAGACCGCAGGAATCTGACCGATTTACTGGTCAGGCGAGACACCTGACCAGTTCCGTTGCATCTTCAAGGGTTTCCAGATGTTCGGCGAGGGCTGCGGCTCTCGCCGAAACTGTCTCAGGGACAGGGTTGGCCGCGACGGACGCGCACTCGAAAAACTTCACGCAGACGTCTTCCCAGTTCATCGGATTGTCGGCGTTACCCGGGACACGATGGCCCTCCTCTATCCAACGCCCGCCATCGCGGGTGGTGATTTCCACACGACCGGGCGGCAACTCAAGCTTCCAATCAAGCGCCGCATCCCGGATCAAAGTCATCTTCTTGCCGACAGAGAGCACCTGTTTGTCTTGGAGCGCCGCCTCTGTGAAGTCAGTGACGCTCATTCCCCTGCGAACCACGCCGACCGACACGAGGTAGGGGAGACTGAACTTTGCGTCTGCAAGCGTCGCCGGTGCGCGCCGCTCCTCCAAAGGCTGGCACATAAGGTCGTGGTAATCGCCGACGTGGAGCCGAATCTCGGCGATTTCGTCCGGTTGGATGTTGTTGCGGGTGACGATATCGATGGCGGCTTTCATGTGGCTGTGCGCGGTACCGACACATGGCCAACGCTTGTAGAGCGTTCCGCTTCCAAGGAACTCACTGCCAAGCCCCGCGACGATCTTGTCGCGATCGTAGCGCCCGCCGAAGTACGTATTCATGAAACCATACTGGCCTTCGAAGGCCTTATCGATGCCAGCCACACCCTTCTCGGCCATCATGGTCGCAAGCACAGCTCCCTTGGCCGAGAACCCCGCGTACATGCCGCGGAGGTCGCTTCCCCTGCCCGCGACCATTTCCATAATCCCCGATGACTGCATCGTCGCGATCCCCATAGCAGCCGAGGTGCGCGCCGCAGAGAGACCCAAGACCCGACTTGCGGATGCAGTAGCGGCGAAGACCGCCAGGACCGTGGACAGGTTCCAGTCCTTCTGCCAACCCACGTTGCACCTGAGCCGAGCGAAGATGTCCTGACCAGCAGCGACCGCCGCGATCAGGTCCTTACCGTTGATCCCGCCCCTGCGCTCGGCGAGCGCAAAAACGGCCGGCACGATCGAGCTGGCCGTATGTTGGCCCCATGGCGTTTGGTCATCGTAATCGAGGCAATGCGCGAGCGCGCCGTTCGCCATCGCAGCCATCAGGGCCGGAGCCCGGCCTCCGAACCCCAGAACGGTACAGTCGGGGCGACCGCCTGTTTCGGCGACAATCTCCGCGACCGCTCGGACTGCCGGCTCCATACCACTAGCAGCGAGGATGACGCCAAGCGTGTCGAGGATACTCTTCTTGGCGGCCCAACGCGCGTCGTCATCTAGCCTATCATAGGTCACCTCGGCCGCATGGGTGCCGAAAAGATGGACGAGATCGCGCTTATCATCAGTCATTGTCGAAAACCTTGTTCTTCACCGAATGCAATGATGTCGCACGAACGAGCGCCGATCTCATCTCCAACCTTCACACGGCGGATGAACCCAGAGATGGGATATAACTTTTACTTATATCAAAACTGAACCTCGCGAGATTGATGGTTCTCAAGTGAACTCCGAAATGGAAAGTTCAAGGCACATACATGGAGGAGAGAATATGCCCACATTGGCTGGCAAAACCGTACTCATCACAGGCGCTTTAGGCACGATCGGCAAATCACTTGTGTCGCGCTTTGCCCAAGAGGGCGCGAAGGTAATCGCATCGGACCGTCCAGATGCGCAGAATGTCGACGAGGTCCTCAAGGAACTGGCGAAGGACGTCCGCTACTTCGGCGCAGACCTCAACCGGCTGTCCGATCTCGAAAAGTCCGTTACCCGCCTTGCTGACGAAGTCGGCGGCATCGACATCCTCGTGAACAACGCAGCATTTGTGGTCAACAAGCCGCACGAGGAATTCTCCATCGAGGAGTACGAGGAAGAGGTCCGCGTGAACTCGAGCGCGGCATTCGTGCTGTCGAGAGCCTGCAGCACCCTGATGAAGCAAAAGAAGTACGGGAAGATCATCAATCTGACCTCCCTCACCCTCAACGGCAACTGGGAAGGATTTGTACCCTACGTAGCTTCGAAGGGCGCGATGTACGGCTTGGTGAAGTCGATGGCCCGCGAACTAGGCAAGTACAACATCACCGTGAACGGCATCTCTCCCGGCGCGGTTCTGTCGGATGCCGAATGGCGGCACTTTGGCGAAAAGCGGGAAGCCTACCATCAATGGATTCTTGAGCGTCAAAGCATCAAGCGCAGGATCGAGCCGGTGGATATCGCCAACCTCGCCGTCTTCCTATCTAGTCCGCTGGCGGACCTTATAAGCGGACAGGACATCCACTGCGACGGTGGGTGGTAACGACCGGCAATGGGAGGAATACTGATGAACGAGATCAGGCCGAAACTGTTTGCGGACGGTTTTCTGTTCCTCGAATCTCCAAAATGGCGTGATGGTCAACTCTGGGTCTCGGACGTCTTCGATCACAAGGTCTATTCGCTGACAGCGCGTGGTGAGCGGTCGAATTGTCTCGAAATTCCGAACAGACCGTCTGGACTGGGCTTCCTTTCCGACGGGTCGCTCGTGATCGTGTCGGCCAAGGATCGGAAGCTCCTCCGATACGACGGCAATTCGGTCTCCGATTACGCCGATCTTTCCTCCCATACCAAATGGTGGCTCAACGACTTCGCGGTCGATTCACTCGACACGATTTATGTCGGCGATTTCGGGTACGACTTCGTTGCGGGACAGCCTCCTCAGACCACGAATCTTCACCGCGTGGATCCTGACGGCTCGGTGGCCGTCGCTGCCCGCGATGTGGATTTCCCGAACGGCTCCGTAGTCATCAACGGTGGCCGCACCCTGGTGGTTGCCGAGACGTGGAAGGCACGGATCAGCTCGTTCGATATCGATTCCGCCGGCAATCTCAGCAACAAACGCCTCTTTGCTGATCTTTCGGGCAGGCAGCCTGACGGAATCTGCGCGGACGAGACCGGTGCGATCTGGGCCGGGATTTATAACACGGGCGAGTTCGTCCGCGTGCTGAATGGTGGGCAGATCACGGACAGCATCAATTTCGAAGGGTCGGGAATCTCGTGCACGCTGGGCGGGGAGAATGGCCGTCGCCTGTTTATGACGGCATTTCTCGGAACAGAAGCCGACATGGCAGCTGGCCTACCAAAGAGCGCGGTCTTCTACGTCGACCTATAAGGCCACCGCCTTGGGTCCTAATGATATAATATAAAGCTATAACGGCCTTCGCGGCACCATTGTCGCCTGACGCCTCCGTGATAGCGTGATGCCAAGTCAATCTCACAACAGTCTGGAACGATGAAACCGATCCTTTCCTTCCCGCCACTCGCCGGTATGACCTATCCAAAACTCGAGGAAGCTGACTGGGTTCGGATTGTGCCCGCACCTGAACAGGTCGCCTCCCTCCCTGAGAGCGAGCGACAGACCGTACGCGTTCTGATGACCAGCGCGACACGCGGTTGCAGCGCCGAGCTTGCCGCTGCCCTCCCAAACTTGGGTTTCGTCGTTTCGCAGGGGGCTGGAAGCGACAAGATCGATATACCTGCTCTCGAGAAGCGCGGAGTTCGCGTCCGCTGTGTCGGCGAAGCGCTGACTGATGATGTCGCCGACCTTGCGATGACGCTGACGATTATGCTTTGCCGCGACCTGGTCCGCGCAGACGCGTTCGCGCGCAACGGCGACTGGCAGAACGGGCGCTTCGAGGTAGGCGACAGCCCAGTAGGAATGACTATCGGCATCGGTGGCCTCAGCGGCCGGATCGGCCAAGCGATCGCCGCTCGCGCCTCCGCCTCGAAGATGAAGATCGCAGGGCTCAAGCGTGGTTCCAACGAGGGTCTCGGTGCAACGCTGTATGAGGGATGGGAAGCACTCGCCGCGGCAAGTGACATCCTTGTACTGGCTGTCCCCGGAACGCCGGACCTCAAGAAAATCATTGGTGCGCAGGAACTGGCTGCGCTCGGACCAAAGGGCCGTCTCATCAACGTAGCACGTGGCAACCTCGTCGACACTGAAGCTCTCGTTACAGCACTGGAAAACAAGACTATCGCGGGCGCGGCATTGGATGTCCTCGATAGCGAACCGGTGATTCCGCCCCGGCTGGCGGCGCTGCCCAACGTAATTCTGACCCCGCATATCGGCGGTCAGACGTGGGGCCAACGATCCCGAGGCGCGCGGATTGCGGAGGACGAGGTTCTCGCATTCCTGGCGACCACAACGCATTGACGGCCGCACGCGCCGCCGAGAACATCAGAGCGAGATCGACTTTGATCGATCTCCAAAGGACAGATGACATGACAGACAAAGAGCAATACACCTACCCCAAGATCGGCCTCCTGATTGACGGAGAATGGATCTACGATCGCGAGGCCCTCTGTGAGGTAGAGAACCCCAGCGACGAGACGATCCTCGGCCAGGTGCCCAAAGCCAGCGCCCAAGACCTTCAGAACGCTTTGGCATCTTCTGCCCGCGGTTTCGAGGTGTGGCGTAAGACCCCTCCGACGGAACGGGCCGCAGTGATGCGGCGCGCCGCAGCACTTGTTCGTCAACGGGCAAAGGAGATTGCGCCAATCTTCACGGCCGAGTCCGGACGTACCTACGGTGAGGTGCTGGCCGAGATCGAGCGCTCCGCGACCTTCCTGGATTGGGATTCGGAAGAAATCCGTCGCCTGTATGGCCGTATTGTGCCGACCGACCCACCAATTCAGCAGTTTGTGGTTCGCGAACCCGTTGGCCCCGTGGCCGCCTTCACGCCGTGGAACGTTCCGATGAGCGCTCCCTCTCGCAAGATCAGCGCCTCCCTCGCTGCTGGATGCTCGGTCATCCTCAAGCCAGCCGAAGAGACCCCCGCGACCGCATGCATGTTCGCGCAGTGCTTCCTAGACGCCGGCCTCCCCAAGGGCGTTTTGAACGTTGTCTTCGGCAACCCAGACGAGGTGTCTCGCACGCTGGTCCTGTCGCCGATCACTCGTCTCGTGACGTTGACTGGTTCGATCAACGTCGGCAAGCACCTCACCAGGCTTGCAGTGGAGACCATGAAGCCTGTCCTCATGGAGCTTGGCGGCCATGCGCCTGTGCTGATCGACGAGAATACCAATGCGGACGAGATCGCTCAGTTGGCGGTAAACTGGAAGTTTCGGATGGCGGGGCAGTTCTGCTCGGCTCCTTCTCGCTTCCTTATTCATCGCTCGCGGTATGATGATTTCGTCGAAAGCCTCACTGAAAAGGCCAGCAAACTCAAAGTCGGTGATGGCTTCTCCGAAGGCGTGCAGATGGGTCCCCTCGCCAACCGTCGCCGCTTGGCCGCAATGGCCGACCTTGTCGACGACGCGGTCTCTCATGGAGCGAAGGTCACGACCGGCGGCAAGCGTGTCGGCAACCGAGGCTGGTTCTACGCACCGACTGTCCTCGCGGACGTACCCCTCGACGCCCGGGTAATGAGCGAGGAACCTTTCGGACCGATCGCTCCGTGCACGGCAGTGGATTCCATGGACGAAGCGCTCCAGATCAGTAACAGCCTCAACATGGGCCTTGCTGCGTTCGTGTTCACTAATAACATCGAGCGCGCCAACCATCTGTCTCGCGAGCTTCAAGTCGGGTCGGTGGCACTTAACGTGTTCACCAGCCCAGGCGGCGATGCGCCGTTTGGCGGTTACCGAGAAAGCGGAATCGGCCGCGAAGGCGGGACTGAAATGTACAACAGCTACACAGTTGCCAAGACAATCGCAGAACGCCGCGTACGAGTTTGATTTTTAAGCTCAAAGCTCTAGACTCATCTTGGAATGAATGGAGGTGAGTTCTGGCTATGGTGCTCGAAATTGATCCTAAGAAGCTGCTCTACTTCGCCGCGGTGATTGAGCAGGGTAGCTTGAACCGCGCAGCACGTCAGCTGAGCGTGTCGCAGCCTGCCCTGTCGACCTCAATGGATCGATTGGAAGCTGAGCTTGGGATGCAGCTCCTCGAGCGCGGCCCGAAAGGCATTGTCGCGACAAGGAAGGGCGACATCCTTTACTGTCATGCGCGTCTCATCAGGGAAGAGATCCAGCTCGCTGAACGTGACCTGTTGAACGCGGACGATTGTCGCAGCGAGTCGATCCGCATTGGCAGTCTACCAAGCCTAGCAAGCAAAATCGTGCCGATGGCACTCAGCAAATGGCGAGAGACTCACGAAGGTGGCCACCTCGAGGTTGTCGAAAACGCTCAGGTCGATCTTCTAACAGGCCTGCTGCGGCGGGACTTCGATTTCGTAATCGGGTTCACCAAGGTCTTCGACATGCTGGACGGTCTCCGTCAGCGGGTGCTGTTCCGTGACACCCTGCGGGTCATCGCTGGGATAAACCATCCATTGCGCAAACTGGAAACGCTAACCTGGAACGATCTCGTCAAATACCCGTGGATCAGTCCGACATCGCGCAGGACGCACACTGTCTTGGATCACATTATGCGGACCATGGATGCTCCCCTTCCCCAGATCACGGTCTGCGGATCGGTGTCCCTGCTCAAGTCGTTGGTTGCGGAGACCGAACACTTGGCCTTGCTGCCGGCCCACGCTGTCCGCGAAGAAGTTGCTGAGCAGCGGCTCTACGAGCTGCCCTTCTACGACGCGACCCTGAATCGGGATATCGCGGTTTTCTTCCGCGAGGGTTACGTCATGGACCAACCAAGGAAGGACTTGGTGGCGTGTGTCACAGAGGTCGGCATAGAGCTTTGCAGGGATAAGGTCGAGGATGTTCCCGCCTAGTGCCACCGCCGCAATTCGCTCGCCTCGATCGAACATAGGTGGGGCTATAGCATCCTCTCGGCTAGGCCCTTGTCACTGCACGAAAAAGCTGTTGAGTTTCGGAGCCTTCGGCCAGGCGCGATGGTTAATGAGGTCGCAGAGCGACACGGCCTGAAGCCGAACCACTTGTCGACTTGGCGAACGATGGCAAAGCTCTCATCGAACGGTGAAAGCACAATTTCCTGGTGCGACCAAGAAAGTGGTTGCCCGAGCCACCTTGCTGAGTGTCATCCTTTCAGCGGAATCCGATCCCGATACTCAAGCGCTTCACGACCTTGCCATGGATACCCGTGACAATTCCGTGCAGGATTTGTGATCTTGAGATGGGGAATTGCGAAAAAGAATGGCATCGACACGATCGCCCTGAGGTCCAGCGGCTTTTTCCAAAGCACTTCGGACGGCGGGCGCGCTCGTCATGTGCGACGACGCCTCGCTCTTGGCGGGTTACGACCAGTCTCACCTTTGGTAGATAGGGTGAGGCCGCACAGCACGCGCCGTCGTTATTTCTCAAGCCGTTCGACAAGCACGGCCGGGCGGTATAGACCGCCACCTGCCTGGCAGCAGCGCCTTGGAAGGAAAACCAAATGGACGCCAAATATCCGGAAGCGCGGACGCACTTGTTCGAAGCAGTAAGAGCACTATCGACATCGCGCGGCCAAGTGCGGTCAAGCGGTTGGTAAGCTGCTTGGTCATGTCCTCGATGGACGTCGAGGACCACGCTCCGGACTTGGAATACGCTTTAGCGGATTGACGATCCGACCCAGTGCGCTCCCAAACGAGGCGGTCTGCGAGCTCGTCTTGCCGCTACCCTCTGGGCGCTCTTTTTTTGCCATGGTCAGCTCCAAGATTTGAGACAGGAGCTTATCGCACTCATCCCATAGATCACAGAATATTCGCGCTATTGAGTGATAGAATGTCGACCAATGCCCTCCAACGCAGGTATCCTATGGCGTTTAGGCAGAGCCTCTGCGCAGACACGCAAGCAGCGCTAATTTCCTCGACGAGCAAGATTCTGTTGACAAAGCGGCTTCGTTCAATCCCAAGAGTCCACATTTCTTAAAGGCCATGAGGCAATCGGGGGCTCGCCAGCGCGGACATCTTTGTAGGTCGAGCTGATTTTGTTCAGCACGGTCTCGTCGTGTCTCGATCTCGTAAAAGGTGCCGTCGGCGACCCGAATAATCACCCAAGGGATGTCCGGCTCTGCGAGTAGAGAGCCGACGAACTCACCCCAGATCACTTGCCGCGTATTCTCGGCTAATGCCGCCAAGTCCGAGCCGGAAATCTCAGCACACTGATGTCGACAGTTTTTGCTGCTTGTCCAGGTGGAACAACGACCACCGAGGCAAGTTTGTCTTCCTTCAACACACCTCGAAGGAAACATCATGCTCACAGGTGGAAATTTTGGAGGATACGATGACTGACACGGCCAACGACGTTGATACAGTTTGGAGCCTGACGGAGAAGATCGGCTTCTGCATGCTGACCACGCAGTCAGCAAGCGATTTGCGTGCTCGCCCGATGGCTTCTCATGCGGATCGTCTAGAAAACGCGTTCTATTTTCTCACTGATGCAGAGGGACATAAGGACGATGAGATCGCACAACGTCCGGAAGTTTGCTTGGCGTTCGCCGACAGTAAGGGTCAAAAATACGTCTCTGTCTCTGGTACTGCGGAAGTGCTGAATGACCGAGACCGGATCAAGGAGCTTTGGTCCACGCCCGCTAAGGCATGGTGGGAAAACCCCGACGATCCTTCCATCCGAGTTTTGAAGGTGACGCCTTCATTCGCCGAATATTGGGATAGCCCGGGCACTATCGTCAGCTACATCAAGATGGCGGCGGCCGCGTTGAGCAGCGTTAAACCCGACATGGGCGACAACGCCAAAGTGGCTATGTAGGACGGAGGATGCGATGGCCGACGACCTACACGAACGCACACGGCTCCGCGCCTATCAGCTCTGGGAGGACGAAGGCCGCCCTGAGGGCGCAGCCCTGAAACACTGGCTTCAGGCCCTCGACGAAATTAGCGGCGATGACGAGCACGAAACGTTGCAGGAACTCATCGACGAAGATGATCGTGAGGACGAGCAGGTGAAATGGGGTGATGAGGACCATGTTGATCAGACGACTGACCAACCATCGACGGAACCGGTGCCAGAAGTCGAGATAACAACTGGCAAGAAGCCAGTCCGCCAGCAGCTGAAGCGGACTGAAGGACCTTGAGCCTGCTCTGGCGCTGGGCAATGCGATGAGGTGACAAAATAGAAGACACGACAGACGAAGGTGCACAGCTCAGCGCGGTCGTTGCCGAAGTGGAGGCCGTCGAGTTTGGGCGGATAACAATTGTCCAAGTCTCCACAATCTTTGGCGAGGAGCGAGACTTTCGGACTTTGGCCGTGCCTGGCTCCGACCAGCACCAGATGATCAATGAGTTGGAGCTGATCGCGCTTGTTGAGCCATTCGAGGGGTATCCGATGCAACAGGCCGCCGAGTAGCTAGGCTCCTTGAACGACAAATGCCCTAGTGACTGGGCGGAAAATCGTCATCCGGACTTTCGGGGAACAGATTCCGCCTCATCTTACGGAGGCCCTCGGCCTCCCGTTTTTGCCTTGAGAGAATCACCCTCGTAACATCCTCAAACGCTGCACCGTCGTTCTCGGCGATCCGAACGGTTCCGCCTTCGGAAAGGAACTGGCAGAATGCCTCAACCGACCGAAGTCGGGTTGTAAGTTCGATATAGCGATCTTCAGAGCGATGCTGCATGACTACCTCCACAACGAACTTTTCGCTTACACTTCGGCAATAAGATGACCGCTCATCAACAAGATTAAGTTTTGGCGATACGTCGAGAGTTTACCTCTTCGGCCAACATTTCCGAGGGCCTCGCAATGACCGAGAACTTGATCGTGGGCTTCAACTGTTAACTTTGTTCTTGATCCGTTCCAGATAAGCGGTATTTTTGATCTCATGGACAAACAACAATTCCTCCAGCAACAGTATCTCGATGTGTTGGCGTCGGGCGCTCACGTCTGCCAGAGGTGGCAGGCCGCGTTCGAAAACTTCTATGTCGACTTGGTTGACGCCACTCCGACCTACCCGTCCCGACGCTTTCTTATGTACAGGGACCCCGATATCGGTTTCGATCCGGGCAACGTCGAATGGCATTTTCGCAGGTCACCTGGCTATGCACCGGCTAAGCTCAATGCCGTGGAAAAAACGAAGACAACAACAAGGGCCAAAAAGGCTGCTGCGGCAAGAAAAGCTAGACGGGAGGAAACTCGTCGCAAAGAGGCCGAACGCCAGAAAGAAGAACGTCGAAAAATGATCGCAGAACAATACCATCAATGGGAGGAGAAACGGCTGCGAGCGATAGACTGATGTCGCATTACGCAACGGCAGGCGTCAGGGAGATGACTGCCGCATGTGTAATCTCTACCGCATCACACGCCATGGGGATAATTTGCGTATGGTTGATGCAAGGCGAATAGCCGAAGATCGCACCGGGAGCGTCTGGAACTCCGTCCGCGAGATTGCGATCAGTGTTCCATGGTGGCAACAAACGCCGCAAGCAATCTCACTATCGGTTTGGTACCGTCAATGCCGACGGAGTTTCCGGGTGGCGTTATGGTGGCTAACGCGGGTAACGACGGGCTTTACACGTTGAACGCCGAAAACAGATGGGATTTCGTTGACCAGAGCCGCGAGATTGCCGGGAATGTCATCTACCTCTTCAAGCTTCCCATCGAAAATCAAGCCGTCCTGGTCAACGGCAGGGAAGGACTTTTCCTTCTGGTCCGGAAAACCGATGTGCGAGCGGTCGCGTGCTTGAGGTAAATTGCCGGTAGCAGGTCATCTCGTTGATAGACACCCGCGCCGCGATATCCGGCGGTTGGCCAAGCGACCGAGGCTAATCGCAATTCTGTTGGTAGTGAAAGGGTTGGGCTCCGTCATCGGCCGCGTGCGCATTTGGCTCTACAGGATGCCTGGGCCGATCTTGTGGCATTTGCTCCATAATGCCGCTTAAATCGCACTTCTACCGATCAAAGGCCGGGCATATGGCAAGGCGTTCGATGACGATTGATCATTCAGGTGGATATGGCCGGAGCGGACGGTCTCTGGTGATTCGCAGCGTTCCATTCAGGCACTCGCCGCGTTCGGAGTTGCCTGACGGGCGAATTCATCCGGTCGATCTACGACTAGGGCCAAGGTTCAAGTAGGCGATTGCGTGCTTCTCCATTCCGCGACATCCTCCATCTGCACCCAGATTGTTTCCTCCGCCCCCGCGCGGCCATGCTCCAGCTTATAGGTCGCGACTTGGCCGAAGATGTCGGCGTACTCGAGTAGCCGCGCTTCGGAGGCATCGGGGGGCGAAGCGATGCCCTCGAGCGCCTCGCGCGTCACGATTACCAGCCAATTCTCCGTCTTGTCGCTCATTGGTAGGTGGCCGTTCTCGTCCCGGATGAACGGCGGCAAGTCACGGCGCGTTTGAAGCGACATTTGCTTTCCTCAAGTAAGGGCCTGGTATTGGCAGTCTTAGCCCAACATAGATCGCTTAGTTCCTATTGCCATCGGATTTTTATATACGTCCGGTTCGGGCGCTCTTGCCATCAACAGCGGTAGTTTTCGGAACGGCCTTTCGCGCTTGGTCAATGTGCGAAAACACCGCTTACGTCCCACCGCGAGCGCCGTCGGTCTTCGCTTCGATTTCAGTTGAACAGCGACAAAACCGTTTGAAATCGCGAACGAAATGCCCGGCCCGGATTTTTCCGATTTTTCAACGCTTCGGCCTTGGGTTGGGCGGCGGCAGCTTGGAGCGGGTAGCGGGAACACGACCCGACAGTCTCAATGGACATTGTCGCCGCTTGAACCTTTCACAGGCCCGCCCCGCAGCCGGGATATGGGCTTGTTTACCTACCAGAGAGTTTAGTTCGCTGGTCATCGAGCGTGTTGCCGAGGATGCGATCCCTGCGATCTCAGTCGGAGATAGAATAGTTTTGCGCTCGCTGGCAGCGGATGCTCTTCGCGGCAAGATCAGACAGGAGCGAATGCTGGAGGTACAATAATGCCGGCGTGACGGGTCACGCCGGCATTTGGAGTTATCAGAATTTCGGCAGCGTGACCGTGAAGAACAGCGACTCTTCGTTGGCCCTGATGTCCACCGGAGCGTCGGACGGCAGAAGCTCGATCGCCGTCTTGTCTCCGTAGGTTTTGCCATCAACCGTGATGTTCCCCTTGCTCATGAAGAGCACATCGATCTGGTCACGCGAGCCAGTGTTGAACGTCGCGCCGGCATCCACCTTGATAAAGCCAATCTTGGTGTTGCGCTCGGTGAAGATACCAAGAAGCTTCGTCGAGACACCCGGCTTACCCGTAGCGATCCAATCGTAGGATTCCGGGTCCATCATGACGACGTCGTCGTAGCGAGGCTTGGCGAGCACCATTTTCTTGCCCATCGCTTCTTCGTAGCAAGCCGTCGCGCCATCCACGTTGTGCTTCTGACCCTTGTCGTCAAACCACGTGAAAATGCCGTCCTTGAACTCGCCCTTGGCCTTGAGAGCCTCGTTCGCAGCTTCACGAAGTGGTGTGCTGAGGAAGCCTTCTCCGCTCGCGCCACCGAACTGGATAACCATCATTTCGAGGCCCTCCGGCCGATCCTGCGGCCCGTAATGGACGCTTTCCGGGAAGTAGGCCACGGAGCCCTCGCCCATGATCTTGTGCGGAGAGGCCGGGTATTTGCCCTTGAGGACGTAGCGGATCTGATCGAAGTTGTGGCGGTGGCGCGGAGTGCCCCAACCGCCGGAGCCCGTGAGACCTACGTTGAGCAGGTAGTTGTTCGGAGAGCCATCCTCTCCCTGCAGCAGGAACTTCTGATCGAGCTTCCCTACACGCATCGATCCGACTGCGCCGCCCTCTGCACTAGCTACATCTGAAATACGCATCTTTCACTCCTCTCTTGTCTTCGGTGAAAACCTTCCGGTTGCCTTCAGATAATCGAAAAGTGGGTCGCTCCGTAATCCTCCCCAAAATTGAGCTATAACATCCTGTTATTGCTGCTGGCCCTCGACCCTCCGGCGCTCTTGATCGCGATCATCGTTGCCTTCACAACCTTAGCACAGCCAGATGGCACGAATGATGAAGTCAGAACGCGGGCGTCCCGCGAGTTTGGAATTCCATATGCATCCGATCGAAACGCCTATCAGAAACCAGATGAAGACGCGTATGAACGCCGGCGAAGTCGCTGTTGGCATGATTGTGCGCATCGTCCGCGGTGTCGAGATCGCAGCGATCGCCCGAAGCGCGGGCTTCGACTGCCTCTATATAGATCTGGAGCACAACAGCTTCTCGCTCGAGACTGTCAGCCAAATAAGCATCACGGCGGCAGCACTGGGTGTGACGCCGCTCGTCCGAGTGGCGGGGCACAACAAGGCGGACATCAGCCGCACGCTCGAAACGGGCGCGCAAGGCGTGATCGTTCCTCACGTTGAGACCAAGGCCCAGGCGGAAGACATCGTTGAGGCAGCATTGTTCGCCCCCAAAGGCGATCGCTCCCTTCTCGCAACGAACGCCCACACGCTCTTCCGTGGCGGTCCAGCTGCCGAGACAATGGCGAAGATGAACGAGGCGACCTTGGTCGTTGGCATGATCGAGTCTGTAAACGCTGTCGCAAACGCCGCCGACATCGCGTCGGTCGATGGCATGGACATGCTGCTAGTGGGAAGCAACGATCTCTGCAATTCACTAGGAATTCCCGGCCAGCTAGACAGCCCCAAGGTGATGGAGGCGTACAAGCACGTCCTCGAAGTCTGCAATGCGAAAGGCAAGCACCTGGGCGTGGGCGGCCTCAACACGCGTCCCGAGATCGCGAAGGAAATACTTCGCATGGGCGCGCGCTACGTCTCGACTGGCAGTGACACCGGCTTCCTGACGAACACGGCGATCGCGACAGCCGCCTCGTTTCGCTGAGCCCAAAAAGAACATAGCCGCCGACTTGGCGGCCTGAGGAATCACATCGATCCACTGGACCGCAAAGCGATAGTCCAGTTGGAAAGTCTATCGGAGGACTATCGTGAACATTGGAACCGCCTCGAACAACTTAGCTTCGCCTCTCCTAGCGGAAGCTCGTGACTTCAGTGTTAAAGACCGGGTCGTCCTCGTGACGGGGTCAGGACAAGGCATCGGCCGCGAACTCGCCCGCCAGTTCGCAGCAGCCGGAGCGATTGCCGTAGTTGCCGACCTTAGCCTTGCCAACTCCGAAAGCGTTGCGAAAGAGATTTCGGAAGCGGGTGGCAAGTCCTTGGGGTTGTCGGTCGATGTCTCCAAGAAGGATTCAGTCGATGCAATGGTCGCTGCGGTTCAAAAGGAATTCGGTCGCATCGATGTTCTGGTCAACAACGCATCCCTGTTCTCCGCACTCGTCAAACGGCCGTTTGACGAGATACCGGAGTCGGAATGGCAGAAGGTGATGGACGTCAACGTGAACGGCGTGTTCTTCTGTGCCGCTGCCGCAGCCTCCGGGATGCGGGATCGTGGATTTGGTCGCATCATTAATATCTCGTCTGCCTCCGTCCACCGTGGAACAAAGAACTACCTCCATTACGTGACCTCGAAATCGGCGCTGATCGGGATGACAAACTCTCTCGCCCGCGAACTTGGGCCGTTTGGTGTCACAGCGAACTGCATTCGTCCCGGCACCGTCGCGACCGAGGTCGCCGAGCGCAAAGCCAGCCTGACCCAGGAAATCCTTCAGCGGAACATCGATCTCCAGTGCATACCGCGCACGATCGTCCCATCGGACTTGGTTGGCATCACGATGTTCCTCTCGTCGCCTGCCGCCTCCTTCATCACCGGGCAGACGATCGCTTGCGACGGCGGTTACACACACAGCTTCTGATCGATCGATCAAGCGGAGTAAGTTGATGAAACACTACGGAAATCTCTACATCGATGGCCGCTGGCAGGAGCCTGCCAAGGCAGGCCAGAAGCTGTTGACGGACCCATACACGGAAACGCCGTTCGCGTCCGTCGCCACAGGTGGCATGGCTTCCGATGTGGACAAGGCAGCCTTGGCAGCTCGCCGCGCCTTTGAGACCTTTTCCAAAACGTCACTCGAAGAGCGCGCCGAACTCATCGACCGCATCATCGCCGCCTACGAGGAACGCGTCGACGAGTTCGCCGACGTCATGGCGCAAGAAGTGGGCATTCCTGTCAGTGCACGAGCGCAGGCAACCGGCCCCATCGGCCATATGAAGGTGGCCCGCGACCTTTTGCGGACATACCATTTCGAGAGCCGCCTCGGCGGCACTATCATCCGCCGCGAGCCGATCGGCGTTTGCGCGCTGATCTCACCTTGGAACTGGCCCGTCCAAACGCCGGTCATCAAAGCGATTTACGCGATCGCAGCGGGATGCACCGTGCTTTCAAAGCCCTCAGACGCATCGCCGATCAGCTCGATCATTCTCGCGGAGGTCTTCGAAAAGGCGGGCGTTCCCGCTGGTGTATTCAACCTCATCATTGGCCGGGGCAGCGAAGTTGGCGCGGCCATGTCGACCCATCCCGAAGTCGATATGATCTCGTTCACGGGATCGACATCCGCTGGTGCCCGGGTTGGCGAAGCCGCCGCGCAGACAATCAAGCGTGTTTCGCTGGAGCTTGGCGGCAAGTCGGCGAACATCGTGCTCAAGGACGCCGATCTCGAGGAGGCGGCTCGGTGGAATATCCAGCGCTGCTTCTTCAACGCCGGCCAATCGTGCCATGCTCCCAGCCGGATGCTCGTTCACGAAAGCCAGATCGACGAAGTCTCCGGTTACCTGGTCGACGAGGTCTCGAAGTACAAGCTTGGCGATCCGCGCGATCCGGCCACCACGATGGGTCCCGTCGTCAACCAGTCCCAGTACGACAGCATCCAACGCTATATTCAGATCGGCATCGACGAAGGTGCTCGTCTTGCCTGCGGCGGCACTGGCAAGCCCGAGGGCCGGAACCAGGGCTACTTCGTCAAGCCGACCGTCTTTACCCACGTCACAGCCGAGATGACGATCGCCAAGGAAGAAATCTTCGGTCCGGTGCTCGCTGTAATCCCCTACTCCTCCGAGGAACAGGCCTTGGAGATCGCGAACGACAGCCCCTACGGCTTGGGTGGCTACGTGTTCGCTGGCGACAGAAAAAAGGGGTACGAATTCTCTGCCGGTCTTCGTGCAGGACGCATCTGTTTCAATGGAGCGGCCACCAATTCGGTTACGCCCATGGGCGGCTACAAGCAGTCGGGTATCGGCAGGTCGATGGGAAGCGTCGGCCTCGAGGAATACCTTGAGATCAAATCGGTCTATGGGTTTGACGAGGAGGCAACCGTGTTGCCGGAATTCGCATGACCGCACCAGTCGGCCAGCGCACCCACAAAATTGCCGCTATACCGGCCGATGGTATCGGTCCGGAAGTGATCGGTGCAGGCCTTGAGGTATTGGAGGCGCTTCAACGGCGCTCTGACGGACTACGGTTCGAAATAACGCAATTCGGCTGGGGATCTGACTACTACCGCAAGCACGGGAAGATGATGCCAGACGACGGCCTGGCGCAGTTGCGATTGCACGATGCGATCTATTTCGGCGCGGTCGGCGCGCCAGACATTGCCGACCACATCACCCTGTGGGGCCTGCGGCTACCGATTTGCCAAGGCTTTGATCAATACGCGAATGTCCGCCCGACGCGGATCCTCCCGGGGATACCGACCCCTCTGCGGGATAGAGGGGTCGGTGACCTCGATTGGGTGATTTGTTGGTTTCCACGCGGAACTGAGCCGGTTTTTCCACCGAGAAGTGAGCCACCTCTAAGTATGGTTTTCTGATCAGGGTTTGGTCAAGGGATTGGCTTTT
>NZ_LMCW01000018.1 GCF_001424945.1 Rhizobium sp. Root1203 | reverse complement strand
CGTTGCCCCCGTCGCTCACCGCGTTGGGGGGAAGGTTCACATGGCTCAATTCTCAATGGAAATTATGCGCCCAACCGGCTCAGTTCTGCGTGGAAACCAACAATCATGTCCTCGCTCAAAACACGAGGGTGAAGTGCAAGATCGGCGCTCACGAAAATCGATCTAAATCCGTCGCGATGGCTGTCCGCGACTTACTGAAATCGCTGTCCCGTACTTACTGAAATCGGTGTCCGCAACTTACTGAAATCCTTGTCCGCGACTTTGTGAAACCCGCAGCCTGCGCCAGCGATACACAAGATTTGGCGCAACTCCATGCTCCTGAGCCGCAGAGGAAAGGTCTCCCTGGGGCATAGCTTTCCTCGATGATCTGCAGTTTGCGTTCCGTTGTCCAGCGTCTCCGCCGGACGTCAGCGATCATCAAGTCAACCTGTCGAAACTCGTTAGACATAAGCCTATCCCCAAGCCTGTGCTTGAGCCTTCCTGCTTATGCTGACTGTCCGGTCGAAAGTGGGGGCAGTTCACATGTGCACCTGTGCAGCGCTTCGAACAAGGTGAGACGCGTATTGGGCGTGATTTAGCCGCATGGGGTTTGCCTCACGCCGCTCGAGCGATCAAGCGGTGGCAAGCAGCGCCACTGTCGGACATCCAAAATGGCGAGCGAACCCTCAGGCGTCGGTCAATCGTTGGCTCGAGCGGTGGTGTCTTGGGCTAGGCGAGGTAAGAGTAAGCTCAATCTATGGCTGTTGAATATTCTCCGGCGCAGCCACCGGTGCCCGCACGCAATCCATTTAATCAGCCGCCTTCCGCTGTAGGTATACCAAATCGACTATTTCTTCGAATGCACTGTAGTCGGTCACCAGCTCTGTAAGAATTCCTCTAAGAACATCAACGTCACCATTCTTTGCCGCGGCTTCTAGCGCTTGCAAGCGTGGAATAAGGTTCTCCAGACTCAGAAATCCCTCGTGCGCCCGCATAATCATCGGGTGCTCTGTGGGTTCGGGGCTGTTGCCGATAAGTAGTTCCTCGTACAACTTTTCGCCCGGGCGAAGCCCGGTCATGACAATCGGGACATCGCCGTCCTGATTGCTTTCATCACGAACAGTCAAGCCAGACAATTCGATCATTCTTCGCGCTAAGTCATAAATCTTGACCGGCTCACCCATGTCCAGGACATAGACGTCACCGCCGTTGGCCATGGCACCTGCTTGTATGACAAGCTGACTCGCTTCGGTGCCGGTCATGAAAAAGCGCGTTATCTCCCGATGAGTTAGCGTAATGGGGCCACCATTTTGAATCTGCTGTCGAAACAGCGGTACAACTGAACCAGATGACCCTAGGACATTTCCAAAGCGCACCATTGAGAATACTGTTGTATCTTGGCTCTCAGCGAGTGCCTGCAGGACCATCTCTGCAAGTCGCTTTGTGGCACCCATTATGTTGGTGGGCCGTACGGCCTTGTCAGTGCTTACCAAAATGAAGGTCGCCACGTTTGCGTCGATGGCAGCTTCGGCAATTGTCTTGGTGCCCATGACGTTGGTCTTCACCCCTTCAACGGGATTCTGCTCCACCAGCGGGACATGCTTGTACGCTGCGGCGTGATAGACCGTATGAGGGCGCCAAGTCGCAAGAATTTTGCGGACCCGATGTTCATCGCACACACTTGCGAGTAAGGGAATGACGGGAACGACGTCATCTCGCCCACTTGCCTGTAGTTCGTTTTGCAGGGCGTAAAGGCCATACTCATTTTGATCGAGAAGCAGCAGACAAGCTGGTTTCAGCTTTGCAAGCTGGCGGCAAAGTTCGCTTCCAATGGATCCCGCCGCTCCAGTAACCAACACGACCTTACCGCAGGCATTCCTTTCCATAAGGATTGGATTTGGGTTCACAGGCATGCGCCCTAAGAGATCTTCAATGTCAAGCTCCTGAAGATCGGAGATATGCGCGCGGCCCCCCGCGATTGCACTTAGGTCCGGTACAGAGCGAACTGCGACTTTTGCCTCACGAAGTTTGTCGAGAATAGCGTTTCGGCGACTTCGCTCGATTTGGGGCAATGCCAAAAGAATGGCTTTGACGTGGAGCCGCTCGCTAATCAGTCGAATATCTTCGGGGTTGTAGACCTTCGTTCCCTCGATAAGGTGTCCGTGCAAGCTCGGATCGTCATCGAGATATCCAACGACCGCAAAGTCGGCATCGTTGTTAATGCCGCTCGTGAACTGTCTCCCTTTGCGCCCCGCGCCGTAAACGAGTACGTTGGACCTCACATTTTGCCGAAGAGCGCGGTTATACGCTTGATGCAGAAAATACCGTGGGAGAAAACGGGAGAGGCCTATAGCGAGCAAAAGCAGGAGCGGTTGAAGGATTCCGATCGTGCGCGGAACGCCGGGGAAGCCGATAACGGTGAATATTACCGCAAAAGCCGATCCATATATCAGGACCGCCTTCGTGACTGTCCAGAACGCTGCCAAGCCAATAAATCTAAATATGGCCCGATACAGACCCATCGAAATAAAAATCGGCAGGGCGAGACACAGTGACACTGGAATAGGCAGAAACTGAATCCCGGAGAGCGTCACCCAGTCATTCAGC
This sequence comes from Rhizobium sp. Root1203, assembly GCF_001424945.1. Classification (GTDB taxonomy): domain Bacteria; phylum Pseudomonadota; class Alphaproteobacteria; order Rhizobiales; family Rhizobiaceae; genus Rhizobium. The sequence continues at coordinate 73,430 of NZ_LMCW01000018.1, read as the reverse complement.
CTAAAACAATAGGACAGCCAGACCGTCAGAATACACAAATTGCCATCCACCAGGAGAGCAAGTATGCGCTTTGTCGGTCTCGGCAAGCCAATAATCTTCTGGATATGTCTTTCAGTAATCATCTGCGTTCTATGCAAGAATACGGGCCGGACGGTTGGAAAGGATCGGCAGCGTTAGCTCGTAGCCTCCTCTGCCTCTATCTGCGATGATGGTCAACTAAAGAAACAAGACTGAGCAAGCAACACCCGCATTTCTACCATGTCTCTGGCGAGAGGTGGCATAGTACCCTTGACAGTCGCTCGGCTCCTTCTTATTCCCCTCAGGTCCTTCACGCTACACATAGTTGTATCCTTAGTCCATCGTCACACAGGTAATTTCCTCTAGTTTTGCCCAGAGGCCATTCTGGTGGTAGACACCAATTACATCATCTTGAGGTAATGAATCAGAGAGTTAAACTCAAAACCCTCCAGCTTCGATCGGCGATTGTTACGACAGCGCGTATTTTAGCCTGTTCACAAACTCCAATGCACGCATAAGATGTGTAGCAACTCGTCGCGGGCCCCTTTGCTTGACTGCTCGATATTGCCTCCGGTCGGCGATATCAGTGACGAGTGAATGCGCGGAAAGGCCAATAATGTTGCGCTTTACGGTATAGACATTGGTCGCCGTGCTCCATCCACGCTCGAGTTCCATGTCGTAAGGAAACCGGATCGTCTGGCCATTTTCGAGCAGCTTTCGCGCACCCTGCCTGGTAACCAGATAGCAAGCGGCAGACCCTTGTGGGCCAAACATGCAGCGGCCGACATCGTCACCGAATTCAGTCACGACAACCGAACGATAACCCTTCGCCCGATGATTTAGCAGTTTCACAACATCCGCGGTCGGAAGCACCCTAAGGATTGCTGCCGCTCTTTCGAGGACGTTTTCGGTGAGCGCAACATCATCTTCCATAATGACGGCAGACTGGTGCCCGCTTGCAAGAAAAATCTCTAGCGCCATGATGTGTGCCCGGTAGCAACCATACTCTCCCGGAAGAAGCGCGCGACCGTTCCGAAGTTGGAATTCTCTAGCGTCAAAGCCTTGTCTTTCCGTCTCCGGAATCTGGCGGCCATCGACTCCCGCTACGCGATTAACCGAGATACCCAGCAACCTTGCTTGATTGGAAATTGTCATCCATCGATCAACAGAAGTGTCGAGATTTATCACATAAGCGCCAATCTTGTCGTCCAGTTGCCCGGCCTTTTCCTGCGGCTGGTCCGATTCTCCATCAACGGTACCCTCTATCAACTTTCCCTCGCGCTTTTTGACGATGATGCCCGTGTCATCCAACATCCTTACCAAATCCCGAATCAATTCAGTCAAACACAAACAGGCAGACTTATTGAGGTGAAGCAGCTCTAAATTGAGCGGGATTACTCAGATCGTGATGGTGAAAAGCCAGTAGCATTTACTATCTACCGATATAGGCATTTGTGCGAACTGCATATATGCGACATTCAGCAGATTTCAAATCCATCACCTTGGCGATCCTATTGATGACGGGTGACACTCGCCGACAATTCATCGCCTCTAGCAATGGGATGCTCTCGAAGACGCAAGGTGCACCAGCAGCCAAAGGCGGAGGTGATCAAGGACAAGCTTTCACCGATCGCAAGCCTGTTGTTGGAGTTGCTAAGAAGCGTAAGCGAGAAAAAGAAAATACAAACGAAATAGGTGTGCATCGCCGCTGGCGGAACAATGCCTTGCCGGCAGGCGCGCCAGACCGATCTTCCAAGACCGACCAGGATGGCAGACATCACCAACGCTCCGAACATGCCAAAACGAACCAGGATTTCCAGGTACCCATTATGCAACAAGGTGTAGGAAACGCTCGTGTAGCGTGCCTGATGCCACCGCTCTAGCCACTGGTTCCCCCAGCCAAAGACCGGTGCTGCGGAGAACACTTCCCAGCTGTTTGACCAAAGCTGCAGGCGCTGGTCCATCGACGCGGGCGTCCACGGCGATTGAATTGCCTGCGTCATGGTTTCCGAAATATCACGACTACGGGCGAAATCGCTTATCATCGAAAAGGCTGCTTGAGTTGTGGGACCGGCTGTCTGGTCGATATTGTGTCTGACAGTATAAACACTGACAACCAAGAGAGCCGCGGCGCAGCCGACCATGACAACGCCCGCACGCACTTTGACGTACCTCAGTGCTGCGATGGCGAGCAGGGGCAGGGTGATTCCAAGCGCCAGCCAAACACCCTTCGACTTCGCGCCGTAAATTGCGATCATGCAGAAAACCATGATGATAGGCGCGGCGATATAGGCGAAGCGCGCAAAGGTGCGTTTGGAAGTGGAAGACGTAAGATAGTGAAGAAGCCAGAACGTCGTCGCCACGAAGATCAGGCCGCACGCTACGGCGCCGTGAATCTGGTTGTGCATAATTAAAGGAACAACGGCTTCACCGCTTAGAATTCGCGGCATACCGATCGCGACTGTCACAACCAGCATGCAAAGGGCGATCAAGAAAAAGGCTGCAATAGTCTTTTCCATTTCCGTTTCGTAGAGCGCGAAGGCAACCCCGAGAATCGGGAAAAACAACGGAAACGCGTACAGCCAGTCCGACGCGCCAAGATCGTGGTGTGGCGTTTTCAGATAGATGAACGCAAAGCGTAGGATCACGTAGAGACCCCAGCCCATGCAGAGCCAGGCCAGCCAGTTGGAGCTGGGACGGTCCCGTTCCTTCACGTAGTAAATCAGCGCGATGACAATGAGGATAAACGAGGCGTAGCGATAGGCATCACTCTCGATCAGCACGGGCGATATGCCCACCAGCCACAAGAGACAGCCAAAGGTTTTGAGGGATCGGGGCATCGCACTGGCTGCAACTTTAAATGAGCTATTCAAGATTGGACTTCCACTTTCGATCCCACCGAGGCACCAACTCGCGCCACCCCCCACCAAGGTGGTGTCGCGTCGGATTCTCATCCGCATATCTTGAAAGCAATGCAGCCGACAAGCGATTTCACGCCTGCTACCTGCCTGACCGTTCCGACGACTTTGGCGACAGTGACTTGGTTGGCCGGAGCTGCGATGCCTATCAAAGCCTTAGCCATTGTCAGGGTGAGCATCGTCACGCACCGGCAAACGCGGTCAGAATGTCGCAGCGGGCGACGCCGAAGTTTCCATTGAATCGGTCGGCAAGGCCGGAATCACATTCGGGCAGCATCGCGACGGTGCATTTCTCACCGGTTGCCGCCTCCGCAATACCTTACTGCAGCGCACCGTCGACGATAACCATCGCCTTGCCCTGCGAGCAGTGCTCGATCCGGGCATCGATCTTGTAGATGTTGCGCAGCATTTCCTGCGTCACGACAGACGACGTCGCTCCGCTGGCGGCCATTTCGCCATTGGCGATGACGATGGTGCTCTCGCAATAACGAAGCGCGTGATTGAGGTCGTGAAGCGCGATCAGGACGATCATGCCGTCGCGCTTTGCCGCGCTTGTGATAAAACCAAGTACCTCGACCTGGCGGTAAAGATCGAGCGCCGACGTGGGCTCATCCATCAAAAGTACCTTGGGCTTGCGGATAAGCGCCTGCGCAAGCGCTACCAGCTGTCGTTGCCCGCCCGATAGCTCTCCAAGCCCTCGAAAAGCCAGATCGTCAATGCGCAACGCCCTCAGGATCGTGTCGATCTCGACGAGTTCCTGGTCGGCGACCCGCCAGCCGCTGCCTTGCTTTGCGGAAAGGAGCACCGACTCGTAGACTGTGAGAACCGCGTTGGCACCGGTATCCTGGGGCATATAGCAGATACTACGAGCGCCACCCTCGGCCCCAGAGAGTTCAACCAGGCCCGGCCCTTTGACGAGGGAGGCGATTCGCTTGAACAGGGTCGATTTGCCGGCGGCATTCGGTCCGATGATCGCGGTCACACTGCCGGCCGTGAGATCCTGGATGCTCACGTCGGACAAAACCGTCCTGCGGCCGTAGGTGGCGCCCAGATCCTTGAGGGTAAGTGCTACCATGCGCGCCTCCTGTTGCTGAAGATGAGCACGAAAAAGAACGGCACCCCCACCAACGCCGTGATGACGCCGATCGGAAGGATTGCGCCGGGGATGAGCACCTTGCTGACGACTGAAGTCACCGACAGCAGAAGCGCGCCCGATATGACGGCTCCGGGAAGGAAGAACCGCTGGTCTTCACCGACAACCATGCGCGCGATATGCGGACCGACAAGGCCGACGAAGCCGATCGTCCCGACGAAGGAAACCGGAATAGCCGCAAGTAGGCTGACGAGCATCATCGTCTGAAGGCGCAGTCTCCTGACGTTGACGCCCATGCTAGCGGCCTTGTCGTCGCCAAGACGCAGTGCGGTCAGTGCCCATGCGTCCTTCATGAAAAGCGGGACGGTGACGACAAGCACTGCCGCCGTGAACCAAACCTTCGGCCAGGTTGCCTTGGTGAGGCTCCCCATCGTCCAAAACACCACGGCGGCAAGCGCCTGTTCGGATGCAAGATACTCCAGGAGGGAGAGCGCCGCATTGAACGTGAAAACCAGCGCGATGCCGAGCAACACGATCGTCTCGACGCTGACGCCGCGCATTGTCGAAGCGAAATGTATGAACAGGGCCGCCGCCATCGCCATCAGGAAGGCATTCAAAGGCACCATGTATTGGACGGCACCCGGATAGAGCGCTACGCCGCCGACAAGTGCCAGCGCTGCGCCGAAACTCGCGGCGGCGGAGATGCCGAGCGTAAACGGGCTTGCAAGCGGGTTGGAGAGGATCGTCTGCATCTGGGCGCCGGCGACCGAGAGCGAAGCGCCGACCGTGACCGCCATCAGAGCAATCGGCATGCGGATGTCCCAGATGATCACGCGCAACTGGTTGGCTGCTGCTGCAGGGTCGAGGAGGGCGGAAACCACGTCGGAAAGCGAATAGTTCGCGGGTCCAAGCGCCATGTCGAATGCAATGCTCAGGCAGAGCGACACGGTCAGGAGGATCAGGATCATGATCCGGCGGAACGCCAGGGCGCGATATTGCTCGCGGCCCGTCGCACCTGCCTCGACAGTGTTTGCCGCCATCATCATTCGGCTTTCAGCGAGACGAAGTAGCCAGGCTTGTAATCCAATGGCAGGAAGCGGGCATGGAGTTCCTTGAAGGTCGCTTCCGGATCGAGGTCGCCAAACAGGTCCGGATGCAGCCATTTCGCCATCTCCTGGATAGCGACGAACTGGTAGGGGTTGTTGTAGAACTGGTGCCAGATGGCGTGGACGTTGCCGTCGGAGACCGCTTTGACGCCCGTAAAGGCAGGGCGCTTAGTCAGGGCTTCCAGCTTGCGGCGCGCTTCCTTGAGGTCGGCGCCATAGCCCACGCCCACCCAGGCGCCGCCAGGAACGAACTTGTCCCAGTTGCCGCCGGTAATGATGATCTGATCCGGGTTGGAGGCGATCACCTGTTCCGGGTTCACCGTTCCGAACGTGCCGGGGATGATGCCCTTTGCCATGTTTATGCCGCCGGCGATCTCGACCATCTTGCCGAAGTTTTCGTTCCCGAAGGACATGCAGCAGTCGTCCGAATAGCCGCCGGCGCGCTCGACAAAGACAACCGGCTTTGGCGGGTTGTTCTTTTCCAGGACGTCGGTCACGCGCTTGATGCTGTCGGCGCGGAATTTGATGAAGTCGTCGGCGACCGTTTCCTTACCCAAGAGCTGGCCCATGATGCGCATGCTCGGTTCGGTGTTTTCCATCGGCTTTTCGCGAAAATCGACGTAGACGAGCGGAATGCCGACCTTTGCAAGTTTCTCGATGTAGCCTGCTTCCTCGGTGGCCGTCTTTGCATCGACGTTCATGAGGATGACATCCGGTTTCAGAGCGACTGCCTGCTCGATATCAAAGGTGCCGTCCTTCATGCCGCCGAAGGTCGGCAACTTGGAGATTCCGGGGTACTTTCTGAGGTAGGCTTCGTAGGATTCCGGGTCGGCTTTCGGGAGATCGTCGCGCCAGCCGACGACATGTTCGAATGGTGCTTGCCTGTCGAGGGCCGCGAGGAAGTAGATCTGCCTGCCCTCGCCGAGAATCATGTGCTTGACCGGCGCATTCACCTCGACGCTGCGCCCTGTGACGTCCGTGATGGTGACCGTGTCAGCGAGAGCCGGCCAAGCCGCGGAGACGAAAAGGGCGGCGGCGACGGTGCAGAACTTGCCTGTATGGCGCATCGGTATATCACTCCGGTGGAAAACTCATTCCCTCTATGATTTTATGATTTAAATAGTCAAGTTATATCTATTAGAACGATTCCAACGAATTAGCGCATTGGATTTGCATTCATGGAGCAGGATGGCTTGAGCCGAAACAACTTCGGTCTTCGTGAGGAGATCAAGGCCTATTGGTCGGCACGGGCGGCAACGTTCGATCTGTCGCCTGGCCACGAGATTTTTTCAGACGAGGAGCGCGCCGCATGGCATCGCCTTGTCCTGAAACATCTGGGAGAGGGAAATGGCCGCAAGGCACTCGACCTGGCGAGCGGAACCGGGGTGATATCTCACCTGATGGACGATTTGGGATTTCACGTGACCGGTTTGGACTGGGCCGAGCCGATGCTGGAACGCGCGCGGTCCAAGGCGATTTCGAGGCATCGCTCGATCCGGTTTCGAATGGCCGACGTCGAGAACACCATGGAGCCAGACGGCATCTACGATGTGATCGTCACCCGCCACCTTGTCTGGACCCTTGTCAATCCCGCGGCCGCATTTACCGACTGGTTGCGTGTGCTGAAGCCCGGAGGCAGGATCCTGATCGTCGACGGAGACTTCGTAAGCCTCAGCAGAACCGAGCGTGTCCTGAAGGCGGCAGCACGAGCCATGGAAAAACTTGGCGTCCTCAAGCCTGATGTCGTTCATAACCCACCGGGCATGGCCCAAACCCACAACCGCATCCTGTCGCGGGTCTATTTCTCGGGCGGCGCCCGCGCGGAGCTTGTGGCGGATCTGCTCGAAAAGGCAGGCTTCGAGAGCGTTTCGATCGATACGAACCTGAGGGAAATCCACAAGGCACAGGCAAAACACTGGAACTATCTAAAGGCGCTTTCGCGGGGAGCCCAGCATCGGTTTGCACTCAGTGCCACGAAGCCGATCTGCTAGCCGTCGCCTATGCGCTCCTGGCTCGCTCTGCTGTCTTGCCGGTTTCCATGACTGCAATGCGCTGCCACCCCTGATCCAGGGTGTTATAGGCGGCTTGTATCATGTCGATGTCATGAGCGTATCCAATTCCGGCAAGTTCGCTCATGAGGTCTCCCAGCTTGGCCGAGACAACGGGCGCAGGCGTAGACATTGCCGCCGAAACGACGGCGCTGGCCTCTTGAGCGGAACCACCCATGGCCTGAAAAAGTTCGATCGCTTGCCGCAGGAACCGGATCCTCCGATCCGCGCTGTCCAGGATCGTCTCTTCCCCAATGGTCGCGATCAACAGTTCTACGGCCCTATTCTGATATTCGCTCATGCACTGAATCCCGCATATTTCCGAGTAGCCTTCGCTAGGCACGGTGCCCCGATAAGGTGAACGAAGATTGAAGATCCTTGATTGCGTGTGCGCAAAATGCACTTCGTCGCTTGAGGAATTCGACATGAGTGGCAGCTCAGTTTGGATCGATGTTCACTTCCTCAGTTATACGGGTCCGACGCTCCGCCTCGACCGCCTGGCGCAGCAGCGCGAACCGCAGTTCTAGTGCCGTCGTCTCGACGGAATGGGGAAGTTTGGTAAGCTCGTCGGCGAAAAGGTCAAATTCCTTAACGAGCGCTGGAAGGTCTGAACTATCATGTTTCATGGGTGCCGCCTTGCGATTCATGCATGCGATTCTTGCGCTTATCGATTTACACGCATGTTTCATTCACAGGTTGGACGGCCTAAAATGTCGTTAATATCCCATGATAAGGGACTTCGCCGATGACCCAAAATGGGACTGATCCTCGAAAAACTGTCTGACGGCCTCTCAAGCTGCCGCATCGTGAAAGTGCCGGGCAACGACTGGACGGTGGTACCTGACCTCTCACAGCCAGACTGCTGCCTACCTGAGGAGAGCGACATCAGTCGCATCGTCAACATGTCCCGCGGCAACTGAACGCCTTTGGCTTGAACTTGGGGAGTTAGGACTGTAACACCACAGCGATCCTGCCGCTTGGCGGGCCGCGATCGCTGTCCCAAAGGTGTCTCCATGTCTACACTGATGATTGGCTCGGGCAATGTCGACCGTGTCGCTGGTGCATGTCTTGCCCATCTCGGCCGGCATGTGACCTTTGGCGACAAGTCGACCGCTACGATCGACGCCTTGGAAGACGACGTGCGGATCTTCGAGCCCGGCCACGCCTTCGGGCTGGTCACCGAGTGGGACGAGTTCCGCGCGCTCGATTTCAAGCGCCTGAAGAAGCTGGTGCGCAAGCCGATTCTCGTCGAGCTGCGCAATATCTATCCGATCGCGGAGGGCGTCAGGTATGGTTTCAGCGGCTTTGCGGCCGGCAAGAAGGGCGGACAGTAGAATGCGCTATTTCATCACGGGAACCGCCGGCTTCATCGGCTTCCATCTTGCCCGCCGCCTGCTGCAGGACGGCCACGAGGTGACCGGTTTCGACGGCATGACCCACTATTACAACATCAAGCTGAAGCACATGCGCAACGCCGCGCTGGCGCAGTTTCCGGCGTTCCGTCCTGTGACCGCAATGCTGGAAGATCGCGCGGCACTCGAAGACGCCGTAGCCGCCGCTAGGCCCGAGATCATGATCCATCTCGCCGCTCAGGCCGGCGTCCGCTATAGCAACGAAAACCCGCATGCCTATCTGACCTCCAACCTGGTTGGGTCATGGAACATCCTCGAGATCGCCAAGAACGCCGGCGTCGCCCACCTGATGCTCGCCTCCACCTCATCGATCTACGGCGCCAACCCGACCGTGCCGTTCCACGAGACCGATCGCGCCGACGAACCGCTGACCTTCTATGCCGCAACGAAGAAGTCGATGGAGCTGATGGCTCACAGCTATTCGCACCTTCACAAGATCCCGACCACTGCATTCCGGTTCTTCACGGTTTACGGCCCATGGGGCAGGCCCGACATGGCCCTTTTCAAGTTCGTCAAGAACATGCTCGAGGACCAGCCGATCGAGATCTACGGCGAAGGCAAGATGAGCCGGGATTTCACCTACATCGACGACCTGATCGAATCGATAGTGCGGCTCTCGGGAGTCGTTCCATCGGAGGCCAACCGGGTCGCCGACGAGCGCGTCGAAACGCTCTCGCACCAGGCGCGGTTTCGTATCGTCAACCTCGGCGGCGGCCAACCGACAAGCCTGCTGGACTTTGTCGATATTGTCGAGGAGGCACTCGGTCGCCCCGCCAAACGCGTCATGCTCCCCATGCAGCAAGGCGATGTGCCCCGCACCTTCGCCAGCCCCGATCTCCTCGTAGCGCTGACCGGCTACAAGCCCGACACGCCTCTCGCAGTTGGCGTTTCAGCCTTCGTCGACTGGTATCTCGAAGCCCGAGGCGAACTCGACTGAGTGGCAACATCTGTTGCAGTCAGCATATTGTCACGGTAACGCTCAAAACGAGAATTTTGCTCATCCTATCAACGGCGGCTAAAAAGAGACCACGACTTGCCGAGACGAAGGTGATTCCTCGGTGGGCATCGGACGCCGAATTGGTAAAACAGTGCACAACGGTTTCCTCCCGGTTGTTCCGGGGCTCGCCGTTTTCTAGTCTGGGGCATGGCCAGCAACTTCGAAGCACAGCGAATGATCTCGCAACTCGACATGTTTGGCGAGGTGGCACCCACCTCGAGAGAACCGGGTGAGGTCAAATCTTCGAGAACGCGGACGGTCGCACCGACCGCGTCTCCGGAAGATATGGTGCGAACGCTTGAAGAGAGCGGGAACTACCGCATTCTCCGCAAGTTGCCTGCGCGCAAGATCATACCGTGCAGGCGGCCAGAGTTTCCGCTGGTGGGCGTAATCGTCGACACAGAAACGACCGGCCTCAATCACAAGACCGACGAGATCATCGAGATCGGTGCAATCGCATTTTCGTTCGATGACCGAGGCAATATTGGCGAGTTGCTCGGCGTTTACGGCGGTCTGCAACAACCCGGCGGACCGATCCCGGCTGAGGTCACCAGGATTACTGGCATTACCGACGGCATGGTTGAAGGCCAGGCAATCGACCTGGCGGCCTTGCGCAGCCTGATCGAGCCAGTCGATCTGATCATTGCGCACAATGCGGGATTCGACCGCCCGTTCTGCGAGCGTTTCTCAAACGTGTTTGCCAACAAAGCCTGGGCGTGTTCGGTCCGTGAGATCGACTGGAGTGCACGCGGCTTTGAAGGAACCAAGCTCGGCTATCTCGTCGGCCAGGCCGGATTTTTTCATGAGGGTCACCGCGCTGTCGACGACTGCTTCGCGTTGCTGGAAATCCTGGAACGCAGCGGGGGGCAGGAAGGCAGGCCCTTTGCCGAACTGTTGCGCACCAGCCGGCAATCACGCGTGCGCATCTTTGCCGAGCACAGCCCCTTCGACATGAAGGAACATCTAAAGGCGAGGGGATATCGCTGGTCCGACGGCAGCGACGGCCGACCGAAGTCCTGGTGGATCGAGGTCGATGAAGATGCGCTCGCAGATGAGCTCGCCTACTTGCGCGCAGAAATCTACCGTTGGGATGACGCGGACCCGCCCACCCAATACCTGACTGCGCTTGATCGCTACAGGGCTTGAGTGCAAATCGACAGTGCTATGGGCCGAGCCGCTCCTGCAGGAGCCAACTTAGTGGGTCGCCGCCTGCCGCTTGGACAGCTTCAGAATATAATCATCAGCAATGTCGGCGATCGCCATGGCAATTTCCGCGGGGGAGAATTCCGCCTGCTGTTTGCTGAAAATGATCTGGTGAACGGCATCCTCGATCTCCCGGCGGCAGGCTGACAGTCGATCTGCATGGCTGATGTGTATGGCAGGAAACTCCATGACATTCTATCTCCGACTAGAGGACTGGCATGCTGGTTGCGCCCGGAGCTTCACCATATATTGGACGGAATCGTCATCGACGATTGCTTCGGCACCCCAGCCTTTGATCGGAATTATAAGGACAAAGCCGAGGATCTCCCGTGAAATCAACGTGACACCATGTCAGGTAGTGTCATGACGCGTATCACCCTTTTTAGGAGAGTTCGTTTCATGGCGATCAGCCGACCGGGTCATGCCCACGTTGGATATTCATCCAGCGGGATGTGAAGTCGCAATCCGGAGCTCTTGCGCGGTCACGACAAGCTAACGCCGTCACGAGGGGCCAAAAGGAATTATGCTGAGAATAGTTACTTTTGGTTGCATTTTCTTCGAAAGCCCTCATTATGAATTCTATGTTCCTAATACGATAGACGAGGGAGGCCATGAAGGCGAAATCTACGAATGCCGTTGATGCCTATGTGGGCGAGCGCGTCAGGTTCCGACGCAAGATGCTTGGGATGAGCCAGGCCAGCCTGGCGGAGGCACTCGGCATTACGTTTCAGCAGATACAAAAATACGAGAAAGGCATCAACCGGATCGGTGCAAGCCGGCTGTTGCGCATCGCAGAGATCTTCGGCGTTGCCGTCGGTTTCTTCTTTGAGAACGGTGAGGCCCAGTCGGGCGACGGTGCCGCAACGTCGGACACCGATGCGGTTGCGCTGTTTATGGCCTCGAAGGAAGGTTTGGCGCTTGGAAAGGCGTTCATTGCCATCGAAGACGCCGATGTGCGACGGAAATTGCTCGCTTTGACAAGAAGCCTTGGCTCGATAAGCCAGTCGGGCAGTCATCGCGATGTCTGGGATCAGGCAGAGACCGTCCGGGAGTAGCGCGTGTACCGTTTACAAACATTTGGCGACCTTCAGTTGACCGATGCGAATGGCAATGCCGTACGCTATCCGGCCAAGGGTCTCCTGATGATGGCCTATCTCTATACGCGCAGGCAGCAAGTCCTCACCCGACACGAATTGGCAGGCTTTCTGTGGGCGGACGCCGATGCCGAGCTCGCGGGTCTCAACCTGCGCAAATTGATTTCCCGTATACGGCGTGTCGACGGAGACACCGTCTCGCCACCATTCGAGATCACCACAAATTCGATCCGTCTGGTGACATCGGTCGTTTCGGTTGATCTGCAGGTCCTGGAGGCTAACGATCCTCCACTGAAAAAGCTGCACGCAATCACCGATCTCCTTCAGCGTGGGTTCCTGGAGACCTTGCAACCAGCGACCAAACCCATTGAGGACTGGATCGGGGGGGAGTGCCGGATCCAAAGACTGAAGCTGCGCGAGGCGCTCTTTGACGCTTTGCCGGTCGCCAACAGCCCCAATCATTTTCGCATGCTCTCCGGTGCCGGGCTCCATCTCCTGGAGAAGGATCCCGACGACGAGCCGGTCAGAGCGATGCTGCGTCGGCTCCCTGGAGCGGCTGGCCTGGGTGAGAGGGAGAAAACGGGCGGATCCGCGACCTATCCTGTCGTAAAGAGCCTGACCGACACCGATCCGCGCGCTGAAACGGCCACTCCACCTCGTTTGGTGCTTCCGCGCCTGGTTTTGCTGCCGCCGACCTCGCAAGGCGATGCTCCGGGGCTTCCGCTTGCAAGTGCCCTGATTGAAGACGTCACCATCGAACTCTGTGCCCTTCGAAACATCTCGATTGTCGCCCCGCATACCGCCGAGCAGATCCGTCGCGATTCCAACAAGGCTGTGGTGATCGCCCGGCACTCCATATCCTATCTTCTCGATACAAGGTTGTCGGGTGAGGGCCTCTTCGCCCAGCTTGTCTATTTCCCCACGGACGAGATCCTCTGGGCAAGCCGCTTCAGCATGACGACCGAGACCTTGCCCATGCAGAGGCGCCTCATTGCGCAACAGTTGACTTCCTCGGTCGTCCACGAACTGGCAAAGAACGAGCAAACACGCCTCAGCATCGAGGAAAACCCTCAAGCGTATCACTCCTATCTGATCGGAGCGAGCCTGATGGGCAAGCTCACCCTGCCGCATATTCGAAGGGCGCGCACCGCATTCAAGGAGGCCCTTCGCTATCACGCCGACTTTTCTCCGGCGTTTATCGGGCTTGCGAGAACATACACGAGCGAATGGCTCGTGACCGCCCAAGGCAACGCAGAACTGCTGCAGCTGGCCGAAACGAATGCCATGAAGGCAATCGAGAGGGACGCGGCCATGCCGGGCGGCTACCGCGAGCTGGGCGTAACTAAGCTCTACCTTGGCGATGTGGACGAGAGTGTAGCGGCGCTCAGCCTGGCGGAAGAGCTAAGTCCCCATTTCGCCGACGTCATCTACAGCCACGCCGACACCCTCGTGCATGCGTCTCGCCCGAAGGATGCGCTGGCGAAGATACAGAAGGCGATGTCGCTCAATCCATTGTCCCCCGACGCCTATCTCTGGTGTGCGGCGGGTGCGAGCTATTTTCTCGAGCGATATGACGACGCCATCGCCTATGTGGAGGCGATGAAGGATAAGGCCCCCGCCCACCGCATCGCGGCTGCTAGCTGCGCCATGATGGGAGATCGGAAGCGAGCACAGTTCTACCGGCAGCGCGCCGAGATCCTGAACCCGGTTTTCGATCTGGAAAAATGGCTCTCTGTCGTTCCCTTTAAGGAACAGTGGCAGAAGGAGCTTTATCGCGAAGGTTTGCTGAAAGCCGGTTTTTGAAATCAACCTGAGGAGAATTGTTCATGGCAACAGCTGTCGTTATTGGTATTGCGGGAGAAGCAGGTCTTTGGGTCGCAGACCTCGATGCAGGCACGGTAAAGCGCCTCGATGCTGTGACAGGAGATCTGGCGAAGGCTGCCGACATCAGGAAAACGGGCGGAACCTTTGTCAAGAACGTCGACTTCGCCGTTGCAGTGTCGTCGGCGAAAGCGGTCTTCTCCGGCCATGTCGAGAGCTGAGACACTCCCCTGATTGCTGTTTGCGCCGCTCGATACTCCGATCGGATCATGGCCGCGTCAGAAACGCTGTCTCGTGTTCAGCCGGTCCTTGCTGATTTCGGAATCACCCGCCTTGCGCGTCACACTGGACTTGATCGAATTGGCATACCCGTCTGGTGTGCCTACGCGCCCAACGCACGCTCGATTGTTGTCGCTCAAGGCAAGGGCTTGAATGACGACGATGCCAAGGTGTCAGCCGCAATGGAAGCGCTGGAACGCGCTGTCGCCAACAAACCGTTCGTCGAGGCCATCCGGACCAGCATGCGTCGCCTTCGTGAATTGGGGCATAAAGTCGAGCCGCTGAGCAGCCTGATCGCGCTGCACGGGAGGGATATCGATCTGGGCGAGGAGGTTGAGTGGGCGATTGCCAGAGAACTCCTGACCGGAACGGATATCTATGTGCCACTGGAGGCGGCGATCCTCGATCGAACACGCAGTCGCCGGTTCTGGATGTCCTCCGATGGACTGGCTTCCGGCAACAGCATTGAGGAAGCGACGTTACACGGCATCCTTGAGCGCATCGAGCGCGACGCTCAGGTCCTTTGGCAGATCGGCAGTGATGAAGACAGGATGTCGAAGTGCGTTGATCCGCATGCCTTTCGGGACCCGGCCCTTGACGGTCTGGTTGATCGGATTGACGCGGCGGGCTGCCTGCTCCGGCTTTTCGACATAACCAGCGACATTGCCATTCCATGCTTCACGGCCATTTTAGGTCCGCCGAACGTCCTGTCCGGTGCCGATGTTCGGTTCGTCGAGGTGACGGGGGGTAGCGGCGCCCATCCGTCGCCGGTACGTGCGGCTATACGAGCAATCACTGAAGCGGTGCAGTCGCGGTTGACTTATATCAGCGGTGCACGCGACGATGTATCGCCAGAGACATTTCTGGTGCCGCTGCCAGCCCAGACCCGACGCGCGTTTGACGCTGTCCCGACCATGTCGGCAATGAGCACGTCGTTGCGGCCGCAAACGTTGCCGAAGCTTCTCTCGCACACGTTGAATGCGCTGCGCCAGGCGCGCATCGATACGGTGGCTGTTTTGCCCCTTGGCGATCCCAGCCTTCCCTTCAGTGTCGCGAAGGTGTTCATTCCGGCTCTCGAAAATCCCGACGGCCAGCGGGCTCGTCGCTACGGCAGCCGCGCGATTTCGAAGGCTATCCTATCGTGAACGTCCTCTGACGCTCGGCACGAGACCGAAGGAATCGCGATATCAGGGTACGATTTGACGGAGACCGTTTGCCTACCAAGAGGCGGGAACCGATGTTGAACGCACACTACCATTCACGCGTTCGGCATGGGTTCCCCGTTGCGGGGCTCCCTGGATCATCATTAAGTGCGCTTCCAGAAATTGCACGCTAAAATTGTTTCACGCCTTATTCACGGGCCCCGACGGTCTCGATCTAATATGCTCGCGTCATTGTTTGGAGAACATGATGAGCGCCAGTTCAGAAAGTGACCGGGCCGGCGAGGGCCGAAACGAAAGATCCGCTGAGGATCTGACTGAGCTTGTCGCGTTGGCGCGCCTTATCGCCTACGCAAAATGTGCCGCCCAGGATATCGAGATTGTCAGTGCAATGCACTGGTTGGATATGGCGATACAGGCGGTCAATCGTGAGATACTCGATGTCCCCAACGCCGGGATAACGATCCCGACACTCTCAGCAGTCGCCACAAGCCGGAACACGCACTAGCAAACCGCAGGATGGCGATATAGTGCGTCCTTTATCCGGGCGCCTAGCGATTTGGGCCGAGCACCTTGGTATAGACGCAGAGCTTGCCAGACGGATCATACCCGTTGGCCCGATAATAGTCTGCGGCGCCGCCTGTGCGCTGCGACACGAGCCATATCTGAACGTAGCCGAGCGCCAAAGCTTCCTCCTCGATACGACGGAGCAGACTTGAGCCAATTCCCTTTCGCTGATGTCGAGGCAGGATGGCAATCTCGGCAACATGCAAGCCGCGGCCGGGGGCCGAGGTATGCGGGAGACCAAAGACATATCCAACAAGCTCGTTATCGTCGAACGCAGCAAAACCGAGGCACCCGGGCGTGGCCGTGAGTTCGTCAAGGCGTGATGTCGCCGTCTCGATGCTCCACTTCTCGTGCCATGGAGGCTCGGCATAGGCCTCGATGATAATATTTCCCCCGCACAAGGCTTCGGAACGACTAACTCTCCTCAAGCAAACTGGCATGCGAACCTGCTGTAAATGCGACAATTCGAGACGTAGGGCCGCCCTCTGACCCTGGGTGGCGTCAATCAGTTAAGCACAGAGCGAGGAAGAGATGCTGTGACAACGTCGTGACACGCGCATTGCGAGAGGTCGTCGAGCGCCGCGATTGCATCCGCGAAAGCAAGTTGGTGATGCCGTTGAAATGGAAGGATCGGGTTCGCCGCAGGGCGGTCGGGGACTCTACCACGCCTCTTGAAACGCCCATTCTTCCCGACGGAACCTGCGCACAAGGGGTGGGTCTGCAGGACGAGAATAATCATGCGCCGTCCGATATATTACTCCTTTACATCTAACATGTTAGTCTGTTACGACTGACTCGTTAACCGGGAGGATTGATGTTGACAGAGAAGTTCGGGCTTTCCGTCGCCCTTGCCACGCCATTCGACAGCAATGGCGAAATCGCAATCGATGCGATGATCCGGCAGGCAAAGCGAAGCCTCGCTGCCGGTTGCTCGAGCGTGACGTTGTTTGGAACGACGGGAGAGGGATGTTCGATCGCAACGACAGAACGCGAACGCGTGCTTGCCGCCTTCCTTGACACCGGAGTAGCGGCAAAAGACATCGTCGTCGGGGTGTTGGTTGACGCGGCAGAGGATGCGGCAATGCAAGCCCGTCACGCGCTCTCCAGGGGTGTGCGCAATATCCTTCTCGCACCCCCATCGTACTTCAAGAATGTCAGTGAGGAGGGCCTCTTCAAGTGGTACTCTGCTGTGTTCTCCATCATGGGCGACAACGCGCGAGACGTCATCGTCTACAACATTCCCTCCGTGACGATGGTACCGCTTACGGTGTCCCTGATCGGTCGGCTGCGGACCGCATTTCCCAGGATCGTTACCGGCGTCAAGGATTCCTCCGGCGACTGGCCTTTTACAGAAACGCTGCTCAAGGCGCACGGCGACCTCGTCATCCTCGTGGGCGATGAACGTCACCTGGCCAAAGGCGTGCGGCTTGGTGGCCAGGGCGCAATTTCAGGCATGGCAAATTTCGTACCTGGCGAGGTCAAGCTCATGGCGGAAGACGGTAGCGACGATCCCCGCATCGAACAATTCGTGGCCGAATTGTTGAAGTATCCCGTGACTGCTGCCGTCAAAGCCATGGTGGCTCGCCTCACTTCGGACGAAATGTGGCTTGCGGTTCGTCCGCCACTCGTCTCAATATCCGGTGACGGGCAGAGGCAACTTGCTCTGGCTTTCGATTCTCTTTTCCGCTCGAAGGCTGCATAGGTCGATGATGTTTCTGGGGGACGCGATGGACGGAACGGACGAGCAGCCGACATTGCGGGAAAGGGCGTATGAAAGCTTCACGCGCCATCTCCTTGCGCGTGACGTGCGTCCCGGCCAGTTCGTTTCGCAGCGCCGTCTCGTCGAACTAACCGGACTGACGCTCGGCGCCATCCGTGAACTCATCCCAAGGCTTGAAGCCGAAGGACTGATCAAGACCGTCCCGCAGCGCGGTCTGCAGATCGCTCACATCGATCTCAACCTCATCCGCGAAGCATTTCAGCTGCGCGTGTTTCTGGAAAAGGAAGCAGTGGCGCTTTTCACCCGATCAGCGTCGGACGAGGCCGTTGCCGGATTGTTGAAGCAGCACCGGGATATCGCCGACGCCATTCGAAACGGCGATGCGTCGCATGAACTGGAAGTGCGCGCGCAGGCGGTCGACTGGGGCATGCACGACGCCTTTATCGATGCCCTTGGAAATACCATCATTTCGAACGCCTACCGCGTGAACTCCATCAAGATGCGTCTTATCAGCCAGGAACGCTTTCGCATCGACGGACGTGTCGGACCAGTCATGGGCGAGCACCTGATGGTGCTCGAGGCAATCGAACGGCGATCTGTGGATGACGCCGTCACCAGTCTTGTCGCGCACATCAACCACGCAAGGGATCGTGCGCTCAGGATATAACCGGGAATAGTCAGCCGGAGGTGAGGAGATCGCCGGCAAAAGGAGGAGAAGTTACATGCCATCATTCATGAATCCGACGAGGCGGAGCTTTCTGACGGCTACCGCGGCTCTTGGCGCCGGTAGCCTTCTGGGAGTGAGGTCCGCATCGGCTGCCGTCGATTGGAAGCGATTTGCAGGCACGACGCTCGAAGTCAACTTGGTGAAGAGCCCGCGCAGTGAGACACTGATCAAGTACCTGTCCGAATTCGAGGAGCTAACCGGGATCAAGGTCAATGCTGAAGCAACGCCTGAACAGCAGCAGCGCCAGAAGACGACCATCGAGCTGAGCTCTGGCAAGCCGAGCTTCGATGTCGTGCATATGAGCTACCACGTACAGAAGCGGCAGTTCGAAAAAGGCGGTTGGCTTGCCGATATCAGCGGCTTTCTCAAGGATCCGCAGCTTACGGATGCGTCGCTGGTAGAAAGCGATTTCGCCGAAGCCGGCATGACCTTCGCAAAAGATCCCGACGGCGTTCTGCGTTCCCTGCCTTTCTCCGTCGACTACTGGATCATCTACTGGAACAAGTCGCTGTTTGAAAAGAAGGGCCTTGCTTACCCGACGACCTTCGAGGAACTGGCAAGTGCGGCAGAGGCGCTGACCGATCCCTCCGCCAATACCTATGGTTTCGTCGCCCGCGGCCTGAAGAACGCCAATACGCCTGTGTGGACGACGCTGATGCTTGGCTACGGGTCAAGCGTGCTTGGTCCGGACGGCAAGCTTCGCACGACGTCGCAGGAAGCGGTCGATGCAGCCAAACTCTATCAGCGACTGATGACCAAATCCGCTCCTCCCGGCGTTTCCGGTTTCAACTGGGCCGAAGCGCAATCTGCCTTCCTGCAAGGCAAGATCGGCATGTGGCTGGACGGCGTGGGTTTTGCTCCGCCGATCGAGAACCCAGAAAAGTCACGCGTCGTCGGCCAGGTTGGCTACGGCATCATGCCAAGAGGCCCGAAGGCGCAGGCTGCGGCAACCACCGGGGACGGCCTTGGTGTGGTCGCTGCAAGCCAGAAAAAGGAAGCGGCCTATCTCTTTTGCCAATGGGCCATATCGCACGAAATGGGTGCACGGCTGCTGCAGGCCGGCGCCGGCGTTCCTTTCCGGCAGTCCGTTCTTGAGGATGCGAAGGTGCGCGAAGGCGTCAAGATGCCCAGCGCCTGGCTCGATGCCGTTGTCGGTTCCGGCAAGATCTCACAGCTCACGCTGCCGGTCATCATTCCGGTCACAGAGTTCCGCGACATCTATGGCGTCGGCCTGACCAACATGATCGGGGGCGCCGACCCTGCAGCCGAACTGAAGACGGCGACAGCCCAGTTCGAACCTGTCCTTGCGAGAAGCGAGGGGTAATGACCTCGATGAGCATCGAAACGGCCGCAGTCGCGACCGCCGCATCAAAGGGTAGGAGCAAACCGGGTCGGTTTGCTCCCAACTACTGGCCATTCGTCATCCCTGCGCTGATCGTGATCGCCACTGTCATCGTCTTTCCATGGGTGTTTACCCTATGGATGAGCGTGAACAAATGGACGCTCGGCCAGCCCCAGATCTTTGCCGGACTGGACAACTACGCGCGCCTCGCCGTCGACATGCGCTTCTGGGACTCACTGTGGCATACGGTGCTCTACACGTCGCTCTCCGTGCTGGCACCGCTCTTTCTCGGAACGCTGGCTGCGCTGATCTTCGATGCGCAGTTTCCGCTACGTGGCCTTTTGCGTGGCATATTTGTGATGCCGATGATGGCCACACCGGTGGCCATCGCACTCGTCTGGACGATGATGTTCCATCCGCAGCTTGGCGTTCTCAACTACCTTCTCTCCTTCATTGGTATCGGTCCGCAGGAGTGGATCTATAATCAGAACAGCGTCATCCCTTCACTTGTTCTCGTCGAGACCTGGCAGTGGACGCCCCTTGTCATGCTCATCGTGCTTGGTGGTCTGGCGGCAGTTCCGCGCGAGCCCTATGAAAGTGCTGAAATCGACGGAGCCAATGTCTGGCAGAAATTCCGCTACCTGACATTGCCGATGATCGCGCCGTTCCTGATGATTGCGGTGATGATCCGCAGCATCGATGCCGTGAAAAGCTTCGACATCATCTATGCCATGACCCAGGGCGGCCCCGGCACGGCTTCTGAAACGATCAACATCTATCTCTACAACACGGCGTTCTCCTACTATGACATCGGCTATGGTTCAGCCATGGCCGTTGTCTTCTTCGCGCTCATCGTTTTGCTCGCCCTCGTCCTTCTGAAGGCCCGGCAGCGTGCGAACTGGTCCGATGGGGAGGCACGCTGATGAAGCGCAGAACGATCGATCGCATAGGACTTTTGTTCGTCGCACTCGTGATGATATCACCCGTCGTCCTGTTCTTCCTCTGGATGATCTCGTTGTCGTTGAAATATGAAATCGACAACGGTGCCTATCCGCCGATCTTCATTCCGGAGCGTTTTGCCTGGTCGAACTACTTGAAGGTCTTCCAGGAGAACAACTTCTTTCTCTATCTCTGGAATTCTGTGCTGGTGACGGGCACGGCAACCCTTCTGGCGCTGCTGATCGGCGTGCCAGCCGGATATGGTATCGCGCGACTGAAGGCGGAGAAGTCTGCAATGGTCATCATGATCGCGCGCATGACGCCGGGCCTTTCCTTCCTGATCCCGCTTTTTCTTCTGTTCCAGTGGCTGAACCTGCTCGGCACACTGTTGCCCCAGATCATTATTCATCTCGTGGTCACGGTTCCCATCGTCGTCTGGATCATGATCGGCTATTTCGAGACAACACCGATGGAGCTGGAAGAGGCTGCATCCATAGACGGCGCAACACCGTGGCAGGTCTTCCGCATGGTCGCTTTGCCGATTGCAAGGCCAGGCATCGTCGTCGCCTTCATCCTGTCGGTCATCTTCTCCTGGAACAATTTCGTCTTCGGCATTGTGCTCGCCAGCCGACAGACGCGCACGCTTCCTGTCGCTGTCTACAACATGCTTTCGTTTGAACAGGTCAGTTGGGGTCCGCTCGCGGCGGCGGCGTTGATCGTTACCTTGCCGGTGCTGGTGTTGACCGTGTTTGCACAACGGCAGATCGTAGCGGGCATGACAGCAGGCGCCGTCAAGTGAGCGGGTGACAATGGTTATGACAGTGCCTCCTGCCTCCAATACTCCCCCCAGTCCGTCGTGCCGCGTTCTGTGTGTCGGCGCGGCAGTCCTCGATACATTGTTTCGTGTCCGCTCGTTGCCCACCGGGCAGGGGAAACTTCTCCCCTACGACATGCTGCAGGTTGCCGAAGGCATGGCATCGAGCGCCGCCTTCGCAGTCGCTCGGCTTGGCGGGAGTGCCAGCCTCTGGGCCGCCGTCGGCGGCGATGCCACCGGCGAACGTCTTATTGCCGATCTTTCCAAGAGTGGCATCGATACGAGCGGGATGGTGCTGGTTGAGGGTGCCCGCTCGGCAGTCTCGACGATTCTTGTCGATGATCAGGGCGAGCGCCTCATTGTGCCATTCTACGATGCGTGTCTGCACCATACGGTCAAGCCGGTCACAGCGCAGGACGTGTCGTCCTTCGATGCGGTATTGGTGGACGTCCGATGGCCGGAGCTTGCATTGCAGTCGCTGTTGGCAGCCAGAGAGGCACGCAAGCCGGCCATTCTCGATGGAGACGTTGCGAGCGACGGCGTGATCGAGATGCTTGCGCCTGCTGCCAGCCACATCGTGTTCTCACAGCCGGCCGCCGAGCGACTTGCAGGATCAGCCGATTTGGTGGAGGTCGTCGGTCTTCTGAAGCGGAGGTTCCCGCATGCCTTCATCAGCGTCACTGCGGGCGAAAAGGGTTCCTTCTGGTTCGATGACGCCACCGGGGGCATCTTCCATCTCGCCGCTCCGCAAGTGACTGTCGTCGATACGCTTGCGGCTGGCGATATCTTCCATGGCGCATTCGCGCTTGGCACCGCCGAGGGCATGCCGATCGGAGAAACAATGCGATTGGCATCCATGGCGGCGGCGCTCAAATGCCAGGTGTTCGGAGGACGGATAGGCGCGCCCACAAGGGCCGAAGTCGGCGCAGCGCTGCTGGATTGGAGCGCAAGAGGTCTGGCCGTCCTGCCAAACGGGCCTGCACTTGAGATTGCAGAATGCAGCCAGACGCAAAGCAGGCTTTTTTAGGCTGCGACGCCACCGTTGAAGATACAAGGGATTTCGCAGATACCGACCAAGTGAGGAAGGCTTGGGAACGAATGCCCGGCTTGATCCTTCTGCATTCAATGATTGGCAAAACGCTCTGTAAAGTCTCGCACAACTCCTTGGTAGCGTGTTAGATTGGACACTTCAGATCGTGTATTCGGAGAAGATCATATGACACGTTTTCGGGCACTTGCAGTCGGCGGAGCGCTTATCAGTCTTTCATTGCTCGCCGCCTGCGGGACCCCCCAGAATTCAAGTGGGTCAGCGTCCGGATACGTGCAGGGGGATTCGATGAACCGGGCGTGCGCCGATGGTTTCAGGCCGAACGACAATCGTTCATGCAGTTACTAGACGTTAGCCACGGGCGCCCATCCGGTTGGACATACCATCCGGTCGGCGTGGCCTCGTCCGCTCTGCCAGCGCGTCGAAAGCCTGTTGCCGAGTTGGGCGCGCGCCTAAGCGAGCCTTTGTCGGCGACCAGTGTGGCTCGGGTTTTTCCGCGACGTGTGTGCCTCAATCAACTTAAAGCAGGGATGGCTGAGGGCATGTGCCGATAGCCAGGAACGTTCGCGCCACGACGTCGACCGACGACGCGGCGGCGGGCAGTTGAACGTCGAAGAATATCAGGAACCGTTGCTTTTGCCGCGTGCATTGGAACCCATCGGTCCCAGCGGTGTTTTCCTCGAAAAGGAGCACCACAATGGGTACGAACGACACGAACGCCACACCAGAACAACGACGCCCGAAAGACGTGAGTTCCATTCCAGAGAAGCCTGAACCGGCAGACAGGGAATCGCTTGCAGCCCCCGCAGTGCAGCGGTCGGGCGCAAAGGACGAAAGCGAACGGCCGATCGTCAACCCGGTGACTGGCGTCGCGCTTTAGACGGGATCGGGATGAACGGCTTGGCAGCGCGTTCTCCCGGTTTCGTTGCTGAGGACCAGGCCACGAAATCAGACTCGTTTTTCATTTGGCGTGTTCACGACAAGAGGGTGGTGAAGGATGTCGTGAGCCGTCGGCAAACGCGTCGCGGCAATGCCGAGCGGATTGTCAGATCATTCCGGCTCTCTTACGGAGTCCGGTTGGTGTTGAATTCGCGTTCTGGGCTAGAATATCAATACAAGCATTTGAAATCGCGCAATAAATAGCACCATTCGCTTGCCGGGCGTCTCCCTTGTTTTTGAAAAGCCCTCGACAGCCCAGTACGACCAAGGCATGTCGGTCTCTCCGTGCCGCAGCCGACGAAACCTATGGCCGACGCGCTGGCCGGCGGATGGCTCTCACCTTTGCGCTCACCGTGTCTCCGCAGAACAATGTGTCACCGCCGTTTGACTCAAGGCCCGACACGCCCACCCCTGGTGGCATCTCAAGCCGTTCGAGGACTTTTGCGGTTTGAGGGTCGACGTGCCTCACCTCGCTCTGTTCACCTTCCCAGGTACCGTGCCAGAGTTCACCATCGACCCAGGTGACACCGGTGACAAAGCGGTCGGAATCGATGGAACGAAGGATCCTTCCTGTCTCCGGATCGATTTGATGGATTTTCCTGTCCCTGTATTGACCGACCCAGAGCGTCCCCTCCGCCCATGTGAGGCCTGAATCTCCTCCAAGGCCGGGAGCGGGGATCGTCGAGAGCACGCGACCGCTCTTCGGATCGATCTTCTGGATACGATCTTCGGCAATCTGAAACAGGTGCTCACCGTCAAAGGCCGTCCCTGCATCTGCCGCGACATCGATCGATCGCACTGTCTCTCCGTTTTCCGGATCAAAGGCGTTCAACTTGTCGCCAGAGGCAAACCAGACATGCTGGCCGTCGAAGCTGACGCCATGCACGCGATCGACACCGGGAAATGGTCCGTATTCGCGGAGAATTTGGGCTGGTGATCTTTTCATGGCCTTATCCTATCTTGTGATGCTTCCAGTCTAACCGCCCGGCAGCGGTCCGGGGAGTAACAAGGTTGTCGGGAAATCAGGCACGGGCGGTGTCACCCAACGACGCGCTCGACCGCGGCCAAACGACTGCACCTTGCCTTCTTTTGCAAGGAGCTCGAGCGCCCGCTGTACTGTGCGAGGGCCTGCTCCAAGGGCGATCGCCAGGGCGGTGCTCGACCACGCTTCGCCGTCGGCAAGCAGCGCGAGCACTGCCGCATGCGGCTCCTCGACAGGGGGCGCCAGCACCACGACCTCGCGGGAATGACCAAGCTCGAGCACAAAGCCCTGTTTCGTCGCCTTCACCTCCACCAGGCTGCGAAGCTCCGCGCGAAGTCGCCCGATTTCGACCCGAAGCCGCGCGCGATGCGATTCGTCGGCATGCCTGGCACGGAAGGCACGGGCAAGGAGCGTTGTTCTTGGCACGTCACCTGGCCAGGCTTCACCTAATGCGCGTGCGAGTGCGAAGAGCACCGGACGGGTCGCGAGCGAAACCACCACGTTTCCATACCGCACGACGTTGCGGCATGCATCGACGACCAGCGCCCCAGACATCAACAGCCCCTCAACCTCTTCGAGCAGGATGAGGCGTTCCCCGTTGTGGGTAATCATGCGGGCCGCAGGCGTTTTCAGGGCTGCATATGCGTTGTTCACCTCCGTGATGAGAGCAGGGATACCTGCGTCGCGCGCGGCGGTTTCGGCGCGCATCAGGGCAGCGTATGCCGCCTTCGTCTGCAGGCGCCGGATCGCGATCCCCGCAACCACCAATTCGTGGGCTGCCTTCAAGGCGGGTGGAAGCGGAGAAGGGGTTAGCACAGAGAGCAGGCGCTCCGCTTCGTCTAACCGGCCGATCAGAAGGAAGCGACGGAGTTCGAGATTGCGTGCGTGGGCGGCGTTTACGAGGTCGCCATGGGCATCAAGCGTTGCCCGCGCCGCCTCGAGCGCATTTGGTGGCCAGGTAAGGTCGCGGCAGACGAGTGCTATCTCCGCCTCGGCGACGATGCACCGTGCACGCGCCACCGCCTCTCTCGGCCCAAATGCGCGCGCCGCGCTTTTGAGGAGCGCCTTTGCCCGGACGAAGTCGCCGAGTTGCGCCATGGCAATACCGCGAAGTGCGAGCGCCGGCGCATCGTCCCGCAGGGCGATCCGTTTCAATGCGCCGAGCGGATCACCCGCGGTCAGGGCGCGCGCCGCAGCGGTGATCAGCGAGTCCATCGAAATCCCGTCACACTTGTAACTCCCACCATCTCCAGGTCTCGCCCTAGGCTGTTGTCGATCGCCAAGCAAACCGCTCGCATCAGGATTGATACGACAACAGATCGCCAAAGGAGAAGATATTATGACGACACACGCAACCGCGACGCGCCAGGAATGGCTGGCAGCACGGCTCGACCTCCTCAAGGAGGAGAAGTCACTAACGCGACAGAGCGACGAACTGGCACTGCGTCGCCAGGAACTCCCCTGGGTCGCACTCGAAAAGGACTATCGGTTCGAGACCGATGAAGGGAGCGTTTCGCTGACAGACCTCTTCAGAGGACGCTCGCAACTCCTTGTTTATCATTTCATGTTCGGGCCGGACTATGCCGCCGGTTGCCCGTCCTGCTCGTCAATTGCCGACGGCTTCAACGGCGTCGTCGTTCATCTCGAGAACCACGATGTTGCCTTCTCGGCCGTTTCGCGGGCGCCGCTGGAAAAGCTGCAGGCGTTCAAGCGGCAGATGGGGTGGAGCTTTCCCTGGGCATCCTCGTTCAACAGCGACTTCAATCACGACTTCAGCGTCTGGTTCAGTGAAGAGCAGCAACGCGATGGAAAGATTGACTATAATTTCCGCCGCGAGGGGCCAGCACCAAAGCCGGCAGCAACAAAAGACGCTGCCCTGGACTGGCAATTGCGCGGCAGCGAAAGCCCGATCGCAGAAATCGCCGCCATGACCGGGACCGATGTACCAACCTATACACGCGACCGGCCCGGACTAAGCGCCTTCGTGCTTCAGGATGACACCGTCTATCATAGCTACTCCAGCTATGCCCGTGGTTTGGATGCGGTCTGGGGCATGTATCAATGGCTCGACCGCGCACCGCTCGGCCGCAACGAAGACGGTATCTGGTGGCGTCGCCACGACGAGTATGGTCGGAGGTGACATGGCAATGCTGCTCCACTCCAACGCCGCCGACACCTTGCCCGTTTCGGGCAAGGAAAACGGCGGCGCTAAACCAGGCAGGCGTCTTGGCGCTGTTGATTGGCTATCTCTCGCGGCAACGCCCACTTTCTCGCTCATGGCTCTGGTTTCGGCAACAGGTGGTGGTGCGGAGATGCTCTGCTCCTCCATAGAGGATCTATTGCCGCTCAGCGGAATGGGGGTGATGTATGTCCTTATGGGCGTATTCCACCTGGCGCCCTGGCTCAGGCTGATTTCCAGCAGCACGACAGGCCGGCCGTGATTGCCAATTGTCGAAAAGGTTCAATCCCGCTCGACAACATGATGCTGCGACAGGGACAGCGTAACAGCCGGTCTTCTCCATTCCCGGCGGCCGGTGCGAACCAAAAGGCTCGATGCCGGTCGTCCCTTGTTGAGAACGTGCCTTCCCCTACATGCCGTTGCGGGGCGGGACGGACTTGGGGCGGGACGGGACTTCGGATCCGATCCGCCCGTCCTCCCTTAGATGGCGCACGAGTAACCAAACACGAGTAACCAAAGGAGAGATCGATGCCAGGGCCCAACGTTGTTCGCCGCGAAACACATGTCGCTGCGCCACCCGCCGCGGTGTTTGCCCTCCTGACCGATCCGGACAAGATTCTGCGCTGGATGGGAACCGAAGCCCAGGTCGAGCCACAGCCCGGAGGGCTCTATCTCGTCAACGTCACCGGCGCCCGCTTTGCCCGCGGTTCGTTCCGCGAGGTGGTTCCCGTGCACCGCCTTGCCTATAGTTTTGGCTGGGACGGCAGCGAGGCAGTGCCGCCGGGGTCCAGCCTGGTCGAAATCGATCTGATCGAGCAACCGGACGGGACGCTTCTGCGCCTGACCCACACCGGCCTGCCCGATGCCGCGCAATGTGACAGTCATGCGGAGGGCTGGGCTCATTACCTTGGCCGCCTGAGCGAGGCTGCAGCCGGTCGGGATCCCGGTCCTGACCCCTGGCATGGCAAAACGTGACCGCTTCGCGGTTGCAAAGCCGGTCGCAATCTCTTCCCCTTCGGTGGAGAAGGCAAAAGCATGATGGACGGCATCATTGCGGCCTTCGGTGCGGATGACAGCCTGTTGGCGCCGTGGCATGATCCGGCAATGGATCTGCCCGTCTCCATTGCCTGGCTGGTTGACGAGGCCTTCGCCTCGTCGAGCCCCGAAACATTTCTGGCAGAGCTCGCTCTCCGGCTGTTGGCCGACGGCTTGCCGCTTGCTGGCGGAGCGCTGATGCTCGCGGTGCCGCATCCGATCATCACCCACCGCACCTGGCTGTGGCAGGCTGAGACGGAAACGGTGATCGAGGCGCTCGGCTTTGGCAGTCTTGCCGGCGCAGGTGTGCCCAATCAAGCCGGGAACGATTGGCTGGCAGGACTTGGCCCGGTCATCGAGATCGCTGTCGGTTCGTCACCGGATGGTCCGGTCCTCGCCTGGGCCGGGAGCCGGCCATTCGAACCGCGGGAAACCGCCCGCCTGCGACAGGTCGCGCGTTTCGCCGCCGCGCCCCTGGCCGCCTTGGCGTCGCGGTTGACGCTGACGACGCTGCTTGGTGCCTATCTCGGTCGCAGAAGTGCGGCCCAGGTGCAGGCGGGCGCGTTGCGCCGTGGCACCGGCGAAATCATCCGCGCCGCACTCCTCTGCGCCGACCTGCGCGATTTCACCGCCCAGTCCGAGGTTGTCGAACCGATGGTGATGATCGCCGCGCTCGACGCCTGGTTCGAGCGGGTTGCCGGCGCGGTGCATGCCTTCGGAGGCGAGGTGCTGAAGTTCATCGGGGACGGTTTGCTGGCGATTTTTCCGGTAACCGGCACGCCGGGAGAGGCCTGCGACGCAGCACTTCGAGCGGTCGCGGCTTCCCGCGCCGGGATGGCTCATCTCGATACGGTGCGCGAGACCCAGGGACTGCCGCCGCTACCCTTTGGCATGGCGGTGCATTTCGGCGAGATCCTCTGGGGCAACATCGGTGCGGCAGACCGGCTGGACTTCACCGCGATCGGCCCGGCGGTCAATCTGGTCAGTCGGCTGGAAGGGTTATGCAAGCCACTTGCACGAAGCGTGCTGATATCGGGTGCTGTCGCCGCGGAAACGACCGCGGCATTGATCCCATTGGGTGAGCACACTTTGCGCGGCATTGCCAATCCCTGCGCGACCTTCACCCTGCCGGATGATTGAGCTTTCTGAGCCAGGAATCTCCGCCCGGAAGTTGGCTTTCAATCGGAAGATGGGGCGGACCTCGTGCATCGTGACGCCGAGAAAGCCTGGGCGCGGCGCATTGACGTCGTTCCGTGACGCTTTTGTCTATCGCAGGTCTCCCTGTTTTGAGGGATGATCGGCTTCGCTTCTGACCAGTGGTGTCGCTCGATGGCTTCGCATGATCCCTTACTTCAACCCTTTCAGCTGAAGCACCTGACGCTCAAGAACCGCGTCATGTCGACGGCTCACGAGCCGGCCTATTCCGAGAATGGAATGCCCACGGATCGGTATCGTCTCTATCACGTGGAAAAGGCGAGGGGCGGTATCGCCCTGACGATGACCGCTGGCTCGGCAGTCGTGTCTGCGGACTCGCCCCCCGCCTTCGGCAATCTGCACGCCTATCGCGACGAGATCGTACCATGGATGCGCAAGCTCGCGGACGACTGTCATGAATATGGCACCGCCGTGATGATCCAGCTGACCCATCTCGGACGCCGGACGGGGTGGAACAAAGGAGACTGGCTGCCCGTTCTGGCGCCCAGTCCCATTCGCGAGACCGCGCACCGGGCCTTTCCGAAGGAAGCCGAGGAATGGGACATCGACAGGATCGTCGACGACTACGTTTCCGCTGCTCAGCGCATGCAGGAGGCCGGCCTCGACGGCATTGAGTTCGAAGCCTACGGACATTTGATGGATGGATTCTGGTCGCCGGCGACAAACACTCGCGACGACGAATTCGGCGGCGCGCTGGAGAACCGCATGCGATTTTCGACGATGGTGACGCAGGCGGTCCGCAAGGCCGTCGGTCCGGAATTCATCGTCGGCATCCGCATGGTTGCGGATGAGGATTGGGAAAAGGGCCTGTCGCGCGAAGAGGGCATCGAGATAGCGCGCCGGCTGGTCGCGTCCGGAACGATCGATTTTCTGAATATCATCCGCGGCCATATCGACAGCGACGCGGCCCTCAACAACGTCATCCCGATCCAGGGGATGGCATCGGCGCCGCATCTCGATTTTGCCGGGGAAATCAGAGCGGCGACCAGGTTTCCGGTGTTTCACGCAGCACGCATCGCAGATGTCGCCACGGCGCGCCATGCTATTGCCGAGGGCAAGCTCGATATGGTCGGGATGACGCGCCCGCACATTTCCGATCCCCACATTGTCCGGAAGGTGGAAGCCGGCGAGGAGGCGCGCATTCGCCCCTGCGTCGGCGCCACCTACTGTCTCGATCGCATCTATGAGGGCGGCGAGGCTTTGTGCATCCACAACGCGGCGACCGGCCGCGAAGGCGAGCTTTCGCACATCGTCGAGAAGGCGCCGGCACGAAGGCGGGCGGTTGTCGTCGGGGCTGGGCCGGCGGGGCTCGAAGCCGCCCGGGTCCTTGCCGAGCGCGGACACAAGGTCGACCTGCTGGAGGCCAGCGCCAAGGCCGGCGGACAGATCAATCTTTTGATCCGCAACCTTCGCCGCAGAGAAATGATCGGCATCGTCGATTGGCGTCTCGATGAGCTGGAACGCCTCGGCGTTGCTGTCCACTACAATGTCTATGCTGGACCGGACGACGTTCTGGCCCTCGAGCCGGATCTGGTTGTCGTTGCAACAGGCGGGATCGCACAATCTCCCGTGCTCGATGCGGGCGACGATCTCGTCACCTCGTCCTGGGACATTCTTGCAGGTGCCGTGAAGCCCGAGCGAAGCGTCCTGCTTTTCGATGACAATGGTGCTCATCCGGGAATGTCGGCAGCCGAAGTCATCGCCAATAGCGGTGCAGACCTGGAATTGGTTTCTCCGGAGCGCTTCTTTGCTCCTGAAATGGGTGGAATGAACCACGTGCCGTACGCCAGGGTGTTTGCCGAAAAAGACGTCAAGGTCACCATCAACACCCGCCTGAAGGCTGTGCGGCGCGACGGCAATCATCTCGTGGCCGTGCTCGGATCCGACTATGCCGGGAACACGCAGTGGGAGCGTCGGGTATCCCAGGTCGTGGTGGAACACGGGACCGCGGTCAATGCGGACCTTTACTTCGAACTCAAGCCTCTCTCGCGCAATCTGGGGGCCCTCGACTATGCGGCATTGATCGCGCGGCGATCGCCGCTTCCTGTGCGCAACGAAGCCGGGCGGTTTGACGTTTTTCGTATCGGAGACGCCGTGGCAAGCCGCAACATCCATGCAGCCATCTACGAGGGGTTTCGGATCTGTTCCCTCTTGTAGGTTCGCATCGCGAACGACGGTCCCGACGGCGACGGCATGCCCACAGGGCCATTGAAAGAAAGCTCCAATGCGCCAGTTTCTGACGCAATCGGAATGGCGAATGCCGTATCATGAAGGCTCAATGGGCATGCCGGCTGACGCGGTGCCGCCGGCGCCCGGGTTCACGTACACCGCGACCAGAGGGAACAAGAAAATGAAAGTGCTTTTGGCTTCCACCGTTCTTGCTGTCGGGCTTCTCGGTCTCGGCGGCGCTGCGTCCGCCGCTGAGTGCGGCGACGTCACCATTGCCAACATGAACTGGCAGTCTGCCGAAGTTGCCGCCAACATCGACAAGCTGATCCTCGAGGCAGGATATGGCTGCCACGCCGAGCTCGTCGTCGGCGACACGGTTCCGACCCTGACCTCCATGGCAGAAAAGGGCCAGCCGGACATCGCTCCGGAGGCATGGGTCAGCTTGCAGCCGGAAATCGTCAACCGTGGACTGACCGACGGCAAATTTGTCAAGGCTGCGAAGATCCTGTCGGACGGCGCCATCCAGGGATGGTGGATCCCGAAGTATCTTGCGGATGCCCATCCGGACATCAAGACGATCCCCGATCTTCTCAAACACCCGGAACTCTTCCCGGCGCCTGAAGACAAGAGCAAGGGCGCCGTGTTCAACGGTCCGCAAGGTTGGGGCGGGACGGTGGTGACCGCGCAGCTCTTCAAGGCCTATGGCGGCGAGAAGGCAGGCTTCACGCTGGTCGATACCGGCTCGGCTGCGGGTCTCGACGGCTCCATCGCCAAGGCCTACGAAGCCAAGCAGCCCTGGGTAGGCTACTATTGGGCTCCGACCGCACTGCTTGGCAAATACGAGATGGTCAAGCTCGGCTACGGCGCCGAATACAATGCCGACGAGTGGAAGCGCTGCACGTCGGTGGCAGACTGCGCCGACCCCAAGGAAAATGCCTGGCCCTCAGACAATGTGGAGACGCTCGTCACCAAGACATTTGCCGACCGCGCAGGGCCTGAGGCAATGGACTACCTCAACAAGCGGGCATGGACAAACGACACCGTCAACAAGCTGATTGCCTGGATGTCGGACAATCAGGCGAGCGGCGAGGAGGGGGCAAAATACTTCCTCAAGAACAACGCCGATCTCTGGACGAAATGGGTGTCGCCCGAGGTTGCCGAAAAGATCAAGGGCTCCCTCTGACACCTGTGTAGACATGCGGGCGGCCATGCCGCCCGCCAACATCCCGGCGCGACGGCCAAAAACAACAACGGCCGCCGCCGATTTTGCCATGGGGAACTGACATGGATTGGCTCTTTAAATTTCCTTCGATGAACGACGACACGCTGCGCGCCTTGAAAAAGAGCGTCGACGAAGGTTTTCGCGCCTTCACGCGTGGCTATGGCAGTAGCATCGAGACGTTGTTCAGCCCGCTGCAAAGCTTTCTGATCTGGGCCGAGCGGCTGCTTACCGGTGCGCCATGGCCGCTTGTCATCGCCGTGATCGGCCTGATCGCCTGGTTTGCAACCCGCAGCTGGCGGATCGTGGTCGGCTGCATGCTGACGCTGCTCCTCATCGGCTATTTCGACATGTGGGAAGACACGATGAAGACCGTCTCGATGATCTTCGTCTGCACGGTGCTTTCGATCGCGATCGGCATTCCGATCGGCATCGCGATGTCCCGCTCGGACCGGCTGCAGAGTACGGTCAACCCTGTGCTCGACGTCATGCAGACGATGCCGAGCTTCGTCTACCTCATTCCCGTCGTCATGCTCCTGGGTATCGGTCGGGTTCCAGGCGTCATCGCGGTCGTGATCTATGCCTTGCCGCCGATGATACGGCTCACAAACCTCGGAATCCGCATGGTCGACCGGGATGTCCTCGAAGCCGCCGATGCCTACGGTTCGTCGAGCTGGCAGAAACTCAGGAATGTTCAACTTCCGCTGGCCTTGCCGACGATCATGGCGGGCATCAACCAGACCATCATGATGGCGCTTGCCATGGTGGTCATCGCTTCGATGATCGGCGTTCAAGGTCTGGGACAACCTGTCCTGAAGGCGATCGCCAACCAGTATTTCACGCTCGGCGTCTTCAATGGCCTCGCCATCGTCGGCATCGCCATCATCTTCGACCGCATCAGCCAGGCCTATGGATTGCGGCTGCAGAAGCACCGGGAGGTCATCCATGGGTAGTCAATCGATCGAGATCCGCCATCTCTACAAGATCTTCGGACCACGGGGCCGCGATTTCGTCGAGCCGGTGATGAAGGGGATGTCGAAAACCGAATTGAACCGTGAACATGGGCATGTCCTCGGTCTGAAGGATATCAATATCACGATACCCGGCGGTGGCATCACCGTCATCATGGGCTTGTCGGGCTCCGGGAAGTCCACCCTGATCAGACACATCAACCGGCTGATCGATCCGACCGCGGGGGAAGTTCTCTATGGAACCTCCGATATTTGCAGGATGGACCGGGAAAAACTGCGCCAGTTCAGGCAGCAGAGGACGGCCATGGTATTCCAGAAGTTCGGCCTCCTGCCTCATCGAAACGTGCTTCAGAACACCGTATACGGACTTGAGATCCAGGGTGTCGCCAAGGGCGAACGCGAGGAGCGGGCGCAGCACTGGATCAGGCGCGTCGGCCTTGACGGGTTTGCAGCCCACTATCCCAACCAGCTGTCGGGCGGCATGCAACAGCGCGTCGGACTTGCCCGTGCATTGACCAACGACGCTGAAATCCTGCTGATGGACGAAGCCTATTCGGCGCTCGATCCCCTGATCCGCGTCGACATGCAGACGGTACTGCTCGATCTGCAAAAAGAGCTGAAGAAGACGGTCGTCTTCATCACCCACGACCTTGATGAGGCGCTCCGGCTCGGGGATCGCATTGCGATCCTGCGGGACGGGGAGGTGATCCAGCAAGGCACGCCAGCCGACATCGTGCTGAAACCCGCCGACGACTACATCGCCGCTTTCGTCAAGGAGGTGAACCGCGGCCGTGTCATCGAGGTTGAAGCGGTCATGACCGCTAAGATGAACGGGGCTGCCAAACCGGGGCTTCGTATACCGGCAGGAACGAGCGTTGAAGCAGCGCTGCGGGAGATGTCGATCGGCAAGGTCGCTGCCGCCACAGTCGTTTCCCTGGAGGGAGCTGACATCGGACGCGTCACCACGGACAACCTGATCCGCTGTCTCGTCGGTGAGGAGGCTGCGCCTGATGAGGCGCGACCTGATCCGTCGGCCGCCGCAGCCCTGTCAACAATTCCGTGAGAAGGGTGCCCCTGCCTCCTATGCGGATTCACGCAGCTGGAGGTCCGCCGTCAGGACAATTCGGCCATCCGGCGGAAAATCGACCCGCCGGCCTTCGTCCTCGCCGAGCTTGTGAAGCAGGAGTTCGATAGCCAGGCGGCCGATATCGTTATAGTTCTGGGCGACGGTTGTAATCGGCGGACAGGCGTAGCGCGAAAGTGGGTGGTCGTCGTGACCCGCCACGCGCAGATCGCAGCCCGGCGCGTGGCCGACCCTCAGACCCGCCTGGTAGGCGGCTGAGATAACGCCGAACGCAACGCGATCGTTGGCACAGAGCACGGTGCGCGTTGGAAATCCGCCGCTGCGCAGGATCCGCTGCGTCTGCTCGTAACCGAAGCGCTCGAAGTCCCAGGTGCGCTGTGTATCCAGCTTCACGATGATCGGATCGAGTTTCAGATGCGTCATGGATTCGCTATAGGCGCGCTCTCGCGTCATCGCGTTGTTGTTGACCGATGGCATGGCAAAATAACAGGGCTGTTCACCGGATCTCGACAGATAGTCGACGATCAGCTGAAAGCTCTGCTGGTTGTCGGTGCCGACAAAGGACGATGTCGCGTCCAACGGCGAGTCGACATAGACGAGCGGAATGCTCTCGCCGAGCGCCGCCAACGTCTCATGGTGGGAATCGACACCCAGAGGAGCGATGATCGCGCCCGCGACATTCAGCGATTTGAAGGTCTCGATCGCGCGGTCCTCCATCTCCGGCTTGCCATCGGACGACAGGACGAACGCCAGGAACCCAGCCTGATTGGCGATCAACTCGATGCGACGGGTGAGCGCCATGTAGAACGGGTCGGTCGAATTCGGGATAATCACGCCTAAAATGTTCGACCGGCGTCGATTGAGATTGACGGCAAAAATATTGGGTCGAAACCCGGATTGCTTGATTGCGACCTCGATGAGATCGCGGGTCTTGCCTCGCACGGATTTGGGATCGTTGAAATACTTCGAAACCGTCGGCCGGGAAAGGCCGACGAATTCCGCAAAATCTTCCATCGTCTTGATTGGTCTATCCAATTCCATGTTCCCCGTGCTTGCTGTCATATCCGTTGAAAAGCGCCCCGACTGTCAACTGAAAAGGAGGCACGATCCCCAACGGCGAGGATGTCAGGCGCGATCAGCCACGGCATGCCTCGAAGTAATCCTCGATCACGACATCGATCGCTGCAATCGCAAGACCCCTGGCCGTTGATGAGGCGCGTCCCGCGCGCACCCGCGGGTAAAGCCCCCGCAGATACTGGCTGATCAACGTCTCGGGGATTTCCGTATCGCCGAAGAGCCCAAACAGGCTGTCGACCGCAGCGGCGATCTCCTCGTCCGGCCAATAATATCGAATGCGGTCGCTATAGGAGAAGTGCCGCTGCAGGTGCTGCTCGTCCGCAGTGCCGTGATAGTACTTCTCCCAATTACCGGGATCGCGGGTCATCACGCTCTCTGTGACCGCCATCAGGGTACCGGACCTGCTGTCAGGAAACAGAAATTCTGCGATCTGGTCGAGGCCATACAACGCCTCGCGAAGCGCAAATGTGAGGCCGGGGCCGACCTTGAGGATCGCAAAACCATCCAGGGCCAGCCTGCGGAGCGCCTCGCGGGCCTGATAATCTGTGGAGTGGGCTTCAAAGACCAGACCCGGCAAGCGATGCAAAGAGGCCGTTAGCGCGGTTGCTTTCACTGGATCGTAGGCGATGACGTTATGATTGCCGAATTCGACGCCCGGCTGGACGACCACGCCGACGACGCGCCTGAAGGCATCTGCGGCGCCCGCCCTTTCGAACGCGTCCGCATGGACCCGCACCGTCTCCAGCGCTGCTTCGGGCCGGGTGACCTCAAGGACGTCAAGCTCTTCCAGAGCCCCGCCCGGGATCGGTACTTCCGTTCCGATGATGTAGACCGGTTTGACGCCCGCGGTGTTTTTGATCTCATCTTCGGCGGCAGCTGCAAGGCGTGCGGCACGCGCCGCTGTGACATCGTCTGAAAGCGCCACCGGTTCGCCGGCGCAGCCCATGCTGGTGTCGAGATGCAGCTTTGTGAAGCCAGCCCGCGCATAGGCCCGGATCATGACTTCCGCCTTGTCCATTGCCTCTCCGGCGTCCAGTCCCTTCCAGGGGTTCGGGCCCAGGTGGTCTCCGCCCAGGATCACCCTCTCCATCGAAAAGCCAGTCCTTGCGGCGATTTTCTCTACGAAGGTGCGGAAGTCTGCCGGGGTCATGCCCGTATAGCCGCCATCCTGGTTCACCTGGTTACAGGTGGCTTCGATGAGGAGGGGAGCCTTTGCCTCGATTGCGTGCACCATGGCTGCCTCGATGACGAGGGGATGAGCAGAGCAAATGGAGGGGATGCCCTTGAAGCCTGTTCTTTGGTCGCGCCATTTTGCGATGTCGAGTAAGTAGTTCTGCGTCATGCTTGTGATCTCTCTATCGGGCCCGCTATCTGGCAAGCAAAGCATCGAGTTCGGCGCGGGTGGATGCACCTTCCATGGGACCTATCCGGGTGACGGCCAGCGCGCCGGCGGCGTTGGCATATCGCAAGGCAACGTCCGGCGTGGCACCCTCCAGCCAGAAGGTGACGAAGGTGGCGCCAAAGCAGTCGCCGGCCCCTGTCGGATCGACTTCCTCGACCGGCATGCTGGGCAGCGTCAGCGTCCGTTGCGCGTCATGGTAGGTTGCTCCCGCAGAGCCCTGCTTGAGCACAATCACCTTGATGCCTTGTGCCAACAGCTCTTCGACCGCTTCCTTTGCCGACTTCGCCTGCGTGAAGAGGAAGAGTTCGTCGCCGCTGGGGAGGAACAGATCTGTCTCTGCAATCACCTCCTGAAGCGCCTCGCGCATGCCCGGGCTCTTCAATATCTCCGGCCGAAGGTTCGGATCGAAGGAGATGGTTCCGCCCTTCGCCTTGATCGTTCGCATGGCCGACAGGACCGTTTCGATGACGCTCGGCGCATAAAGCGACGTCCCCATCACATGCAGATGGCCAGCTTCCTCGACGAGGCGGGCCGCTTCGCCGGAAAGGTCGATCGTGCCGCACGCGCTGTGGCGAAGGTTGAAAACGAAGGCTCTGGTGCCATCGTCGCGATAACGAACGAAGGCGCTTCCGGTCGTTCCGTTCGCATCGATCCTGATGCCGGACACGTCCACACCATCGGCTCTCAGCCTATCGAGATTGACGTGGCCGAAATCGTCATCGCCGACAGCCGAAATCATGGCGCAGTCATGGCCGAGCTTGCCGACCTGATCGATGAAGATGGCGGGCGCGCCGGAGGGAAACGGGCCGATGAGGGGGACGGCGGAACGGAAACCGTTGCCGCGTTCGGTGGCAATGATCTCGACCAGGATTTCGCCGATCGTCAGTATCTTCTTCATGGCTATGCTCACTGGTTCTAGCGTTTCGCCTGTTTGGCGCGCACATCGAGCCAGACTGCCACGAGGATCACGAGACCCTTGACGATCAGCTGGTAGAAGTATGGCACCGACAGCATGTTCATGCCGTTGTTCATCACGCCGATGATGAGCGCACCAATCAGCGTGCCGACCATCGTGCCGACCCCGCCGGCCAGGCTCGTCCCGCCGAGAACGGCGGCTGCGATGGCGTCGAGTTCGTAGCTCGTGCCGGCATTGGTCTGCGCCGAAAAAAGACGCGCCGAAAGCAGGACGCCTGATATGGCCGCCATCACGCCTGAAATGATGAAGATGGTGATCTTCAGCCGGTCGACTTTGATACCGGAATAAAGAGCTGCCTCACGATTGCCGCCTGTCAGATAGGCGCGTCGCCCGAAGGTCGTTTTGCCCAGCAGGACCTGATTGAAAACAAACAGGACCAGCACGATCCAGATGATGATCGGAAACCCGAGGAAGCTCTCCGTTCCGATCGCCGTCCACGTCTCGTTCATGATCATCGCCGGCGCACCGTTCGTCGGCAGGCTGACCAGACCGCGATAGATGCCCATCGTTGCGACGGTGACAATGAATGACGGCAGCAGCAGCTTTGCCGTCAGAACCCCGTTTATGAGGCCCATCAGCGCGCCGGCAAGGAGCGTCAGCACGAGTGCGGGTGCAAAGCCCAGCCCGTAGGCAAAACACTGGGCGCCAACCATGCCGGCGACGGCGATGATGGAACCGATCGACAGGTCGATTTCGCCAAGCAGGATGACCCAGGTCATCCCGAAGGCGGCTATTGCGATAACGGCAACCTGCTGCAGCACATTCATAAAGTTGGCGACCGACATGAACCGCGGGTTCATGATCGAGAAGATCACGCACAGAATGATGAGGGAGAGGAAAATGCCGCCATACTGTTTGAAGATCTTCATCAGCAGGACGTTGGAAGCCTGGTTCTGGCTCATGATGTCAAACCTGTCGCAAAAGCCATGATCTTTTCTGGGGTGAGGTCGGTTCCGGCTACAATCGCGCCGAGGTCGCCTTCGTGCATGACGGCGACCCGGTCGCTCATGCCGAGGACCTCGGGCAGTTCCGACGAGATCAGGAGGATGGCTGTGCCCTCCGCCGCCAGCTGGCGGATGATCTTGTAAATCTCGAATTTGGCGCCGACGTCGACGCCGCGTGTCGGCTCGTCGAGGATCAGCACCTTGGGTTTGGTCAGCAGCCACTTGGCCAGCACGATTTTCTGCTGGTTGCCGCCCGAAAGTGCGCCGGTAGGGGTGTCCAGCGATCGCGTCTTGATGGCCAGTCGCGAGACTTCAGCCACGGCAGCATCGCGCTCGGCGCGCCGGCGCAGGAAGCCGAGCCTGCCGGCAAAGTCCTGCAGCGCCACCATCGAGATATTGCTCTCGACGCTGTGGCTGAGAACGAGGCCCTCCTCCTTGCGGTTTTCGGTGACGAAGCCGAGACCGCTGGCAATCGCCTTCACGGGCGAATCGATATTGACGGTCCTGCCGTTCAGCCGGACCGTGCCCTGGGCCGTTCGCATTCCGAAGAGCGCGTTCATGATCTCCGAGCGGCCGGAGCCGATCAAACCGAAGAAGCCGAGGATCTCGCCGGGCTTGACGTCAAAGGAGATGTCCGCGAACTCGCCGGGGCGCGTCAGCTTCTCGACGGACAGAACTGGTTCGACGGATGGGCTAGGCGCAGCTACGGTCCGCGGAGGGTAGATCTCCTCCATCTTTCGGCCGACCATAAGCGCGATCAGCTCTTCGATGGTCACGGTTTCGCGTTGTCGCGTGGCAACGTATTCACCGTCCCGAATGACCGTGATGTCATCGCTCAATCGCATGATTTCTTCCATGCGGTGAGAGATATAGATGACGGCCGTGCCACGCTCTTTCAGACACTCGATGATCTGAAACAGAATTTCGGCTTCGCTGTCGCTGAGAGATGAGGTCGGCTCGTCGAGGATCACGACCTTGGCCTCGACGCTCAATCCCTTGGCGATCTCGACCAACTGGCGCTGCGCAATCGAGAGGTTGCCGACCTTTTCCTCGACGGATACGGGCAAGCCGAGCGCCTTGACGATGTCGGCGGCCTTTCTTGTCAGTTTTCTATCGTTGATGAAGCCGGCCGTTGCGGGTTCACGGGTCGCCAGGATGTTCTCGCCGACCGTCATGTTGTTGCAGAGGCTGAGTTCCTGGAAGACGATGGTCAAACCAAGGGCCGCGGCCTGCTGCGGGTTCGTCGGATGATAGGGCTGGCCGTCGAGCGTAATGTGGCCGGCGGTCGGCTGGTGGACGCCAGCCAGTATCTTCATCAACGTCGATTT
This sequence comes from Rhizobium sp. Root1203, assembly GCF_001424945.1. Classification (GTDB taxonomy): domain Bacteria; phylum Pseudomonadota; class Alphaproteobacteria; order Rhizobiales; family Rhizobiaceae; genus Rhizobium. Next base: position 33,604 of record NZ_LMCW01000018.1, on the reverse strand, counting down.
TCCAGCGCCGTTCTCCCCAAGCAGCGTGTGCACGCGCCCGCGCCTGACGTCGAGGTGCATGTTCTTCAGTGCCGCAACGGTCCCGAAGGTCTTGGAGATATCGCTGATCGTGAGGATGGTATCTGCGGTGGGCGCATTCATGGCGGCCTCCTTGTCAGTCGTCGTCGGTGGTTCCGAGCAAGGTCGCGCACGGAACCACCAGACTTTGAGCGGCCTCGCCGGAAACGGCGAACCGTCCTGGGAGCAGATTACTTCTTGGTGTAGACGCCAGGCACGATCGGCTGTTCGGCCGGCACGTCCTCGCCTGCGATGACCTTGACGGCCGTGTCGACGGCAACCTTGCCCATCTGGTCAGGGAACTGCTGGATTACGCCGACCATGACCGGGTTGCTGTCGACAGCCTTGCGGGCTTCTTCCATGCCATCGAAGCCGATGACCTTGACCTGGGACTCGAGACCTGCTGCCTTGACGGCGACAGCTGCTGCAAGCGCTGCATCGTCGCCGAAGCCGAAGATGCCCGTAATGTCAGGGTTTGCCTGCAGCATGTTCTGGGCAGCGGCCAATGCCTCGGCGCGGGTAATGCCGGTCTGCTGTGCAACGATCTTGATATCCGGGTGGCCGGCGATAGACTTCTTGAAGCCCTCGATGCGGTTTACGACCGATTGAACCGTCGGGTAGTCGATGATCGCAACATTGCCCTTGTCGCCGATCTCCTTGGCCATCAGGTCGCCGGCCTGGATGCCGCCGGTGAAGTTGTCGGTGCCGATATGAGACGTAACCTTGACGCCCGCGGCCGGCACGTCGACCGTAATGACCTTGATGCCGGCCTTCTCGGCCTTGGCGATCGCTGCGACAACACCCTGGCTGTCGACCGGCGAGATGATGATGACACTGACGCCCTTGACGATGAAATCTTCAACGTCAGCTAGCTGCTTGTTCAGGTCCTGATTGGCGATAGAGACCTCGAGCGGCACGTTCTTGGCCTTGGCTTCCGCCGTCATTGCATTCGCAAGCTCGATGTAGAAGGGATGCTGCTGCGTCAGCAGCGACGCGCCGATGCCGTCGGCATAGGCAGCAGCTGCCGATAGCGAAAATGCCGCGCCGAGCGCGAGCGATGCGATCAGTTTTTTAATGGTCATGGTTCCTCCCGAGCTGGACTCGGCTTGGGCCTGCGTTCCGTTGGATCGATCGAGTAGGCCTCCCGAGCTCAATCGACAGGAAGGGATAAACCACCATTGTTTACGTGCGTCAAGTTTAAAGATTGTGTGTGACCATTCAATTGATACGCACGCAAACCTAGGCGGGCCGGCCGGTTCTATTCGGTGGGCAATGAAAGTTGCCGGGGAGGCCACAGCGTCCCGAAGCTGCCAGCGGAATCAGACTGCGTGAGGGCGGGCATGTTGTCCTGCAAAAACCTGGCGAACGAGGACGCGGGAAGCGGACCGGCCGTCATCAGGGTAAAATCGAAAGCCGACGGAAGATCCGAGCCTAGAACATACTGCCGATGCACACGCACGAAATCCCGCCTGATTTTCCTGTAGTGCTGCGGGTCCGGGTGCGCTGGATGGTGTGGAGCGCGAGTCTTGCCACGCCCGGCCAATCATGGCAGGCTCAGGCGTGGGGTCGTTTCAGCGCAATCTTTAGCGGCCGGCGCCGTCGTACAAGTGGAGCAAGGTGATGTGGGTCCTGATGTACGTCTTCTCCTACTCAGTCAATCCCGCCGCTACAGACGACCGGGCCGAATGGAGGCCCGTCCCAAACGTGGTGTTCCAGGAGTTCTCGAATGAAGAGCGATGCATGTCGGCCAAATCGAAACTTGAGGCCAGCTTAAAGGAAGCGGGAGACAAGCTAAGAAGTGGCTTGGAAGACTTGAAGAGGGCCGGCGCGGCAGATCCAGCGCAGATCATCATTGCCTACAGTGTGGAGTGCCTTCCGAAATAGGGTCGCCCAGGACTTGGGTGCACGACGCAAACCATGCGATTAAATGAACCCGTCTCCAATTCGCGCATGATCTCCATCGATCGGACCACAGCCTCCGCTGGTTACTCTGTCCGAAATGCGTCGTTTGGCGCCGATAGACAAGCGAAAGGCATCGTTGAGCAAGACATCTGATCTGGTCTGACGCTAAGCCACGTCACAAGCGGCTCGGTGGCCAAGCTTAACTGAACACTCCCTCGTCGCACTCACGGCGGGCTGCAAACCCTTGCTCATCGATGATGCTTTGACAATCAGGCCATCGGGTTGTTCTCGCTGTTTTCCGCGCGGTGCCGTCCAAAATGAAGAGACTGCTTTTCGCGCTCTTGGTGGACGCGACACCGGCTCTCGCCGACGATGGCGATCCGTTCACACCGGCGCAGCACTAGGAGATCGGGCAGAAGCTCATCCAATGCAGTGCTTACTTCCGCATGGGGCCGAGACCGCTCGGCGCGTGGGCATGATTCTCACACGACCGAGGAGGAGGCCTATCTCGTTTGGGCCGACCACGCCGTCTGGCCGGACACTATGACGAGCCCATGGATGATCGATACTGGCAAGATCGAGCTGGGACACGACCTCCAGTCTGCGCGGCAAGGGCCACATCTTGCTTTTGAGGAAGGGACCTACCCCGGCGACAACAGCCGCAGGGTCAAAGCCAGGGCACTCTGGCTCTGTCTCTATTGCAGGCTGTCCAAGGAGGATGCCATCTCCTCTTTGCAGAACGGGCCAATCTCCAGGCCGAGGCCCCAAACCTTTGCGCCTTGTTGTGCCGAACGAACGTATCGCGCGCTTTCGCGTCCAATGGTTCGAAACCGGGACAATGCAGGACAACTCTTTTACCACCCGGGCGGTTGCGATCTCTTTATGCAATACGCAAAGGCCTCAAAATAGGTATAAACTAAATTATGTCGATAAATCCGCGAGATACTGACTTTCATTGACGTAAAACAGTGCCTGCGGCTTGAAAGCGGAACTGCAGGCCGTACCGGTCGGCAGCGCCCGTGCATGCATGTGCGGAGTGTGGTCGCAACAAGGCAGGTTGTTCATGTTATCATGGAGATGTGCAGCTTCCCTCAACCCTCGTACGAGAGCTGGTCGCGACCTGCTGAACTCTATAGAGACATCTGCGATGGCGGAATTGCCGACAGACGGACAAATCAGCCTTGAAGCCACTTTGCGTCTCTACTCGCGCTCTGTTATGCATTGTTCCGTCGGGCAAACGAAACGGAAGTGAAAGTTCTCGCACCATGTTCCTCAGCGATCGTCAAACTGACATTGTCGATATGGCCAAGACGAATGGCCGTGTTTTCGTCGAGGAGTTGGCCACCCATTTCGCCGTCACGCCACAGACCATCCGCAAGGATCTGAACGATCTTTGCGATGCCCAGATTCTCACCCGGGTGCATGGCGGTGCGACGTTTCCCAGCGGCACGGAGAACGTCAAATACGAGGCGCGCCGCCAGATCGCCGCTGCGGAAAAACAGGCAATCGGCGTTGCCGCCGCCGGCCTCATTCCCAACAACGCGTCGCTGTTCATCAACATCGGCACCACCACAGAGGCTGTCGGGGAGGCTCTCGCCAACCATCACGAGTTGATGGTGATCACCAACAACATCAATGTCGCCAACAGATTGAGACTGCTGCCGGCGATTGAAGTCGTTATCGCGGGCGGCGTCGTTCGTTCTTCGGACGGAGGCATCGTGGGAGAGGCGGCCGTCGATTTCATCAGGCAGTTCAAGGTCGACTACGCAGTCATCGGCGCCTCCGCGATCGATGAGGACGGTGCCTTGCTCGACTACGACTTCCGGGAAGTAAAAGTCGCACAGGCAATTATCGCCAACGCCCGGCATGTCGTGCTGGTGGCCGATTCCACCAAGTTCGAGCGCACGGCGCCGGTCAGGATCGGGCAGCTGTCGCAGGTGCATACCTTCATCACCGACCGGTGTGCCACGCCGTCGATCCGGCAGCTCTGTCAGGAAAGCGATGTCAGGTTGATCGAGACCAATCGCTGACAATTGGCACTTCAATTCGCCCCTCAGGTGCGATAGCGTTCGGTCATGAGCCTAGAAACCGTCCGCGCATTTTTCAGCGCATCCGCCCCCGACATAGAGATTATTGAAACCGCCGAAAGCTCCTCCACGGTCGCGCTGGCCGCAGAGGCGCATGGCGTCGATCCGGCGCAGATCGCCAAGACGATCTGCCTGCGGATCGGCGAGGAACCGATACTGGTCGTTGCGGGCGGCCTTGCGCGGCTCGACAACAGGAAGTTCAAGGATACGTTCGGTTCAAAAGGCCGGATGCTTGGACCCGACGAAGTGGTGGCGGTAACCAGCCATCCCGTCGGCGGCGTCTGCCCTTTCGGGCTTCCGTCGCCTCTTCCGATCTACTGCGACGTCTCTCTGAGGCGGTTCGACGTGGTCGTTCCCGCTGCCGGATCCACCAATTCGGCCGTGCGCATATCGACCGAGCGACTGGTGGAATTGACCAACGCGACATGGGTTGATGTGTGCCAATGAAGCCGAGGTGCTTCAAACGCAAAAAAACGCACCTATATAGATAGCGACATTGATTGCCACAGTAGGAGAGCTTGAATGCCGAGTGCCGTTTCGCGTTTTGCCAAGGTCGCGGCGATTGCCGCCCTGACAGGCGTTACCGTGTTTGCCTCGATCGGCGAGGCTGACGCCCGGCGCGCTGGAGGCTTCGGTTTCGGCAGCCGCGGAACCCGCACCTTCCAGGCGCCCCCGGTCACGCGCACAGCGCCAGCGCCGGCTGCTCCGATCGAGCGCTCCATGACACCCAAACCGCAGGCCAATGCCCCCTATGCCGGACAGCCATCTGCCGGCACCCAGCGGCCCGGCCTCTTCGGCGGGTTCGGCCGGTCGATGATTGGTGGCCTCGTTGCGGGTGGTCTCCTCGGCATGCTTCTCGGCCACGGCTTCGGCGGCGGCTTCGGTTTCCTCGGCATGCTGCTGCAATTCGCCTTGATCGCAATGGCGATCTCGTTTGCGGTGCGCTACTTCGCCAACAGGCGGCAAGCGTCCAATGGCGCAACTGCGGCTGGCGGTGCCCATTCGATGGCTTCAAACGGAAACGCGTCGCCTGCGAACGGAATGTCGTCGTTCCGCATACCGTCAATCGGGTCCGCTGCCGGTTTTGGTGGGCAGCAGTCGCAGAAGCCGAAAGACGAACTCGGGCTGAAACAGCGCGATCTCGACAGCTTTGAGACGTTGCTGACCGGAGTCCAGACCGCCTACGGCAGCGAGGACTACGCAACGCTGCGTCGCCTGACGACGCCAGAAGCGATGTCCTACCTGGCCGAGGAACTTGGTGAAAATGCCACCAACGGCGTCCGCAATCAGGTCACGGATGTGAAACTTCTGCAGGGCGACATTGCTGAGTCGTGGCGGGAAGACGGCGCAGACTACGCAACCCTTGCCATGCGCTACTCCTCGATCGACTCGATGGTCGAGCGTAGCGGCGGTCGGGTGGTCAGCGGCAACAGCCGCGAGCCCACCGAAACCACGGAGGTCTGGACCTTCGTGCGCAAGGCGGGCTCGGACTGGAAGCTTGCAGCCATCCAGGGGACGGAACAGCGCGCCGCGTAATCTCACGCGGCGCTCGCTACACCTGTCCTAGACTTCCTGTGCTGCGGCCGGCACGACCCACAAAGGCCGCTCCTCCCGCTTCGACGAGACAGCGGCAGGAGCCGCACCGGCGGCAATCTGGCCTTCCTCACCTTCCTGCACGTCGACCTCATAGGCGTAATCGTAAAGCATTTCGCAGGCACGCTCGCTTGCCTTGATCTTCGCCTCCGTCTCGTTGATCGCAGTCGCGATTGCCTTGATACGGGCGCGCAGCATGGATCCGAGAATGTCGGTCGACGGACGCTTCTCCAGTCGTTCCAGGTGATGTTCGATGCGCGCCGAATGACGCTCCAGTTCGCGTTTGCTGAAACGGGACTTGCGCATTTCCTCCGAAAGATCGGAGCGCATGCGGGCGAGGGGATCGAAGCTGCCGGGCTCGCGCTCGTCGAGCGTCAGTTCGTTGACCAGTTTCTCGATCACGATAAGGGCCTGGAGATCGACCGGATCAGCAAGCTCGACATCGTACCCGGTGTCGTCGAAGAGCTTCCTGCGGACGGGATCCAGGAGCAGCTCATAGGCTTTCTGGACGCGGCTGAATGCCTCAGGCGCGCCGCCGGAATCGGGATGAGTTGTCTTGGCGCGTCGCCGGTAGGCGGACTTGATCTGGTCGTCGCTCGCGTCCCGCCGGACACCGAGGATCTCGTAAGGATTGGTCACCGTCCCTCCGCTGTTGTCGGACATCGTCGTGACACCCGTGAAGGGCATTCGTTCATCACCGTCTTCCTTCTACCATCACTGCGGCAGAGTTTGGACAAAAAGAATGCGTTACTCACCGTTCGAATGACGAGCAGATCGACGCCGCTTTGATGCAGGTGAAAACGAGCGATTAAAATAGTGCGTGTCCTGCTGCCTGCTTAATCGATATAATAGGCGTGCTTGCGTTGACGCTTTTCGTCAAATCGAGTTCTATCCGCCACCTTCCCGGACCGGCACTGCCGTCGATGGGATGCTGGAGGAGATTTTCATGCGTGTTATCAAATCGATAGCGGACCTGCGCGATCATCTCGCGACATTTCGGCGAGACGGCAAGACCATCGGGCTTGTGCCGACAATGGGCTTCCTGCACGTCGGTCATATGGAACTGGTGTCGCGTTCCGTGTCGGAAAACGACGTGACTGTCGTATCGATTTTCGTCAACCCGCTGCAGTTCGGTGCCAACGAGGATCTGGCGCGCTACCCGCGCGATTTCGAACGCGACAGCGCCCTTCTCAATGAGGCAGGTGTGGACGTGCTCTTCGCACCGGAAGTGGCCGACATGTACCCGCGCCCGATGCAGACCGTCGTTGATGTTCCCGTCCTCGGCAACCAGCTCGAAGGTGCGGTGCGGCCTGGACATTTTGCAGGCGTTGCAACCGTTGTCACCAAGCTTTTCAATCTCGTTCAGCCCGATGCGGCCTATTTCGGCGAGAAGGATTACCAGCAGGTCGCCTTGATCAGGCGGATGGTGGAGGATCTTGCGCAACCCGTCCGGGTCGTGGCCATACCGACGGTGCGCGAGGCCGACGGTCTCGCCTGCTCCTCGCGCAACGTCTATCTGAGCGACAGGGAGCGAGCGGCGGCAGTGATCGTTCCGAAGGCGCTTGTCGAGGCGGAGCGGCTTTATGACGAGGGTTTCGACGATGCCGCAGCGTTCGAGGCGACCCTGACACGTTTCATCGAGGCCGAGCCGCTGGCAACGGCCGAGGTGGTTGCCGTCAGGCATCCGGATACACTCGAGGTCCTGACCTCCTTGCAATCCGGTCCCGTGCTTGTCGCGCTTTTCGTGCGGATCGGGGCGACCCGGCTTCTTGATAACCGCGTCATCGGCCTCGGACGCTCTTCTCAGACAAGGACCGCACAATGAGCACTCACGGCAAGCAAAAACGGCTGACAACGACCACAATCCGGGCGATGAAGGGCAAGGAGCGGGTCGTGTGTTTGACGGCCTATACGACACCGATTGCGCGGCTGCTCGATCCCCATTGCGACCTTCTGCTGGTTGGCGATTCGCTGGGCATGGTGCTCTACGGGATGGACACCACGGTCGGCGTCACCCTCGACATGATGATCGCACACGGGCGAGCCGTGATGCGCGCTGTGTCACACGCCTGCGTGATCGTTGATCTGCCGTTCGGGAGCTATCAGGAATCGAAGGAACAGGCGTTTCGAAATGCGGTTCGGGTCCTGCAGGAGAGCGGATGCGATGGCATAAAGCTCGAGGGCGGCGAGGAAATGGCAGAGACGGTCGCTTTCCTCACAGCCCGTGGGGTTCCCGTGTTCGGCCATGTCGGCCTGATGCCGCAACTGGTCAACACGGCCGGCGGGTTCCGCTCCCTCGGTCATTCGCAGCAAGAGGCGGACAAGATCCGTCGTGACGCCGCAGCCGTTGCCGAGGCAGGCGCTTTTGCAATCGTCGTGGAAGGCACGGTCGAACCGCTTGCCCGCGAGATCACCACCTCAGTCGCGGTTCCCACGATCGGCATAGGTGCGTCTCCAGCCTGTGACGGGCAGGTTCTGGTATCAGACGACATGCTCGGACTTTTCAACGACTTCAAGCCCCGGTTCGTCAAGCGATTTGCAGATCTCAGTCCTCTGGTATCAAAGGCGGCTGAAAGCTATGCCGAGGATGTGCGCGCCGGTCGCTTTCCGGGCGAAGAGCATACATTTCAGATCAGGCGCTAGGCCGCTTGGGGACCTGGCGAACATGCGAACGCTTTCGATGGCGGCCCGGGATGGCAGGACCGATATGGTTGGCACGCTCGTGGACAGCGAGGCGGTCGCGATCGACGCGTGTCGAACGCCGCCTTGGTGTCGAGGCCAGGCTGTCGGTCTAGAGACACTGAGCCGGCGCTGAATGTTTCCAATCCAGCTGGAATCTCGGCCCGATCGGAAGTCGCACTACTGGCTCGAAAACGTGATTTTGGCTCCTCACTGTGGTGGAGGCGCGTTGACCAACTCCGACACAAATGTCGTGAGCGGCACAATGTTCTCGTGCTGGCTCGCCTCTTCCAGGGCGCTCATGTACTCGTCGCGGCGCGCAACAGGGATGACCGTCCACGTCACTCCGCTCTCAGCCAGAAGTGTATTCATGATGAAGCGAGCCGTGCGTCCGTTGCCGTCTGGGAAGGGATGGATGTAGGTAAAGAGGAACGGTGCAAGGATCGCCTTCACACGCGGATCGGATTCGCCAGAAATGCTCTCGAACAGTGCGTCCATGGCGTCGGCGATTGCATGCGGCGGTAAGGGGACATGCGAGGATCCCCGCAGATACACGTTGTGCGATCGATAACCCGCGAGTTGGTGCGCCTTGATGATACCCGCAGTTACCGAAGGGCTGAACATGGCTCGGAACCAATCCTGGTGCCGTGCCTCGAGCAGTTCGCCGGTAGGTGCTCCATCAAGGATCTTCCTGATGTCATCGCGCACCTCCTCGAAAGCCAGTCTGTATCCCTTGGCAGCAAGCGCGTTCCTGGTCTCGTAGTCCTGCGCGTCCTCGTCCGGTTTCCATTGACCGTCCTGTACCCTCCGGATCAGTTCTTCCGAGACCTCGTAACCCTCGATCGAAAGCGAGTTCAGGGCGTCTGCCACATAACGCTCATCAATGTCCGCGATATATCCGTCTCGGTCGTTGATACGCAGCTGCTCGAATCCGATGTGATTGAGCGCATCTTTCCCCATTTTCGCCCAGAGGTTCTTGATCCGGGTCGCGGAAGGCGCCTGAGTTCGTCGCGCATCCAGCGTGACCAAGTCGACCGTAGGGTCGAAAGGGTTGTCCTCGTGCGGGTTGTAGCCCGCCGATTCCAGGGTCTTGATGATCGAGTCTGCGTCCCTTGTCCTGCCGAGATGGCGCAGGGCTCCTGCAATGCGACCGCCGACGTGGCTCCGCCCGCCGTCCAGAAGGTATTGCAGCAGCGTATTCGTTCCGCGGATTGAGCCGATAACCGCGATGACATCGGTCGCTGACGTTCTCCAAGACTCCGGCGACAGATTGCAGATCGCCTCCTCCATCGGCATCAATCTCAATCGTTCTCTCGTCTCGGCTCGCTCGTTTTCTTTTGAGCGCAGCAGATAGAGCGACGTATTGCTTGGCAGTTTCACAAGTTGATTGTTCGCCTTCGGGCTTCTGATGATCACCTGCCCAGGGATGGAATGGTTTTCTGACCATAGAGCCACGGATGCCTCCGCGGACAACCGCCATTCATCGGCGAAGCGGTCGTCGAGATACCTGGCAACGAACTCCCAGTAGACAGTGCTCCAGGCCGCATCGATCCTGTTGTTGGCCGAGGGTCGCGAGTTCACCGCAAGCCAGCCCTTCATAATTTCTTCGAGGAACCCATTGTCCTGTAAGCGTTCCCGGTGAACACGGCTGAGTTCTTCGGATTTTACCACCGATCGGGTGCCGTTCTGTGTCACTCCCTTCAGTTCAGCCAGGGACGTAGCGAGCAGTTCGTTGGGTTTCGCCATGTTGGCCTCCGGCGACGGTGTGTGAGTAGTGGACCACGACGTCCGTGCGTTGTTGTTGCACTAATTTGACGCTTTTGACAAACACTAATATTTTGTATTTTACTCACACTAATTTTGCGACTTTGAACCGCACTAGTTTTATGTGCTTAAGTCACACTAGTTTCGTGCCTTTCACTCAAACGAAAATTCCGCCTCACCGAGAACCGTTTTGCAAGGCGAGACGACATTCAACGCTATCGCTGACCACCAATGCGCGACAGATCGAATCCGTATCCCCGCGCGCCCAGCATCTTGCGTCGGCGTCCTCGTCGGGGATCTTCTCTCTAATTTGCTGCCGGCACACCGACCGGTGTTCCCGGATCCCCCGCCTGAAAAACGCTCACACCCTCGAACTCACCGGTCTTCCATGCGTAAACCGCATCTTCGAGTATCTGAGGTGGGACGGCGGTCCCGCCCAAGCATCGGTTCATTCGTCATCTGGAAACGAGATTTGCAGATCGGCATTATTGTCGTTCGAGACAAATTGCCTCCATCCGAAATCGCTCTACATAGTTGATTTGACTGATATGCCCCGCATCGGCCGTCACTGTCTGTCCGGTGCAAGACCACAGATGTGCCGACGCTTGCAGAACGACGAGATGAACTTGAAAATTGCATTGCCGGAGGGACGAGCAGAAGCATTGGGCGGTCATGTGTCGATATTTTCGTCTTCACGCAGAATTTGTTTCGCGCTGTCAGGATGATGCCCGGCGGCACTCCATCGGTCTTGAATTCGGGGAATTTCTGACATGCGCAGCCAGACATTCAGCCTGTTGCTTCTATGCGTTGCCCTGACGTCGTGCCAGAAGGAAGAGCATCAGGTCGCTGAACTGGAAATTCCGGTGCGGGCCGTCCCAGTTGCGTTCACCGACTACCGCTACAGCATCAAGCTGACGGGCGATATTGTTGCCCACATACAATCCAACCTGTCGTTTCGTGTCGGCGGCAAGGTGACGGAATGGACCGCAGATGTTGGATCGCATGTCACCGCAGGTCAGGTGATCGCGCGCGTCGATCCACGGCAGCAGAAGGCCGATGTCGAGGCGGCCGAGGCAGCCGTCGTCGCAGCCCAAGCTGACCTTGCCCAGGCATCGGCCGAGTTTGAGAGACGCAAGACGTTGCTTGCAAGCGGCTCGGCCACACGGGAAGCCTATGATCAGGCGGCAACGGCTCTACAGACCGCACAGGGATCGCTTGACAATGCCAAGGCCCAGTTGGGAACGGCCAAGGACGCACTTGGCTACACTGAACTTCGTGTCGACGCCGACGGCATAATAACGGCCCGCAACGTCGAGGACGGGCAGGTGGTGCAAGCGGCTCAGACCGCGTTCACGCTTGCGCAGGACGGCCCACGGGACGCCGTGTTCTACATCTACGAAGGGTTGCTTCAAGCCAAGCAGGCAGCGCCTCGGATCGAGATCGCGCTTGTGAGCGATCCGACGATCAAGACGTATGGAAAGATCACCGAGGTATCTCCGACCGTCGATACCGCGAGCGGCACCGTGCGCGTGAAAATCACGCTTGAGGATACGCCGCCGGCGATGACGCTCGGTGCGCCGGTGACAGGCTTTGCGCAGTCGGAGCCAACGCCCATGATTGTTTTGCCGTGGACAGCACTTTCTGCCATCGACACCAAGCCCGCGGTATGGACAGTCGACCAGGGCGATTCGACCGTCAGTCTCAGGCCGGTCGAGATCGGAAACTATGAAACCGGGCGGGTTGTCATATCGGGAGGCCTTTCGCCGGGCGACACCGTTGTCGTCGACGGCGGCAAAATGCTTCGACCGGGACAGAGGGTGCGTATCGAGGGAGAGCAGGGCTGATGTCCGGATCCTCCTCCCGCACCATCGCACTCACCATCGCGCTCCTGGCGCCGCTTGGGTGCCTGTCGGCCTGCAGCGAGAAAAACGAGGAACCCGCGCCGCCTATCCGTCCGGTTTTTTCGAGGATCATCGAGCTCGCCCCGCTGCCGGCGCCGAGCTTTGCTGGAACGGTTTCACCGAAAACCGAAACACCGCTCGGCTTCCGGGTCGCCGGATTGATGGTCGCGCGCGACGTCAATACCGGTGATATCGTGACGAAGGGACAGCGCCTTGCAGCACTCGACCCGACGTCCCTGCAACTGGCCGTCGGGTCCGCGCAGGCTCAGCTTGCCAATGCCAAGGCCCAGCTTGCCAACGCGACATCAGTCGAACAAAGAGCCAGATCCACCTTCCAATCCGGGACGGCGACGAAGTCCAATCTCGAAAGCAGCGTGCAGGCAACGCAGAACGCCCAGTCGGCCGTCGTTCAAGCGCAAACGGCACTCGACAAGGCGAACCAGGATCTGTCCTACGCGGAAATACTGGCCACTTTCGACGGTGTGGTCACAGCCACCTCCGTAGAGGTGGGGCAGGTGGTTTCGGCGGGCGAGGCCGTGGTAACGGTCGCACGTCCGGGAGACCGGGATGCCGTCGTCGATATTCCCGAGGGTGCACTCGTCCCGTCGATCGGCGCGCCCTTTTCGGTCCTCTTGCAGATCGATCCTAAAATCATCGCTGCCGGAAAGGTGCGGGAGGTCGCACCGACGGCCGACGCAGCGACGCGGACGCGCCGAATAAAGATTGCGCTCGAGGACCCGCCGGATGCCTTTCGGATCGGCACGACGATCACGGCAGTTCAGGATGTCGGCACGGTCGAGAAGCTGTTCCTTCCAAACGCAGCCCTTTTGGAGCGGGACGGCAAGACCCTGATCTGGATCGTTGACAAGAATGGCGGCGCGGTCCGGTCACAGGAGGTCAAGACCCGTCCGGCGGGCGTCGGGCGTGTCGAGGTCCTGTCGGGCCTCGAAGCTGGAACGCGTGTCGTTCTCGCAGGCGTCCATAGTCTCAACGAGGGGCAGACCGTGACGATAGAGGGTGGTGCACGCTCATGAAGGCGTTCAATCTTTCGGACCGGGCGCTCGAGCATCGCTCGATGATCTGGTATTTCATGATCGTCTTTGCCGTGCTTGGCGTGTTTTCCTACCTGAACCTCGGGCGCGAGGAAGATCCGAATTTCACCATCAAGACAATGACGATCTCCGCGCAATGGCCCGGCGCTTCGGCGGAGGAGACCACGCGCCAGGTGACAGAACGTATCGAGCGCAAACTCGAGGAGCTCGACTCGCTCGATTACACCAACAGTATTACGACGCCCGGTCAGACGATTGTCTTCGTTTACCTCAAGGACACCACCAAGGCGCGCGACGTGCCCGCAATCTGGCTGACCGTCAGAAACATGGTCGGTGACATCAGCGCCCAGTTTCCCTCCGGCGTGCTTACCCCAACCTTCAACGACCGATTTGGCGACGTATTCGGAAATATCTACGCCTTTACCTCGGATGGGTTTTCGCAGCGTCAATTGCGAGACTACGTCGAAGACGTCCGACGTGACGTTCTGACCGTTCCCAATATCGGCAAGGTAGACCTCGTCGGGGCGCAGGACGAGGTCATCTTCCTCGAATTTTCAACGCGACAGCTGGCAGCTCTCGGGATCAGCCAGGCCGATGTGTTAAATACGCTCCAGTCGCAGAACGCGATCGCCCCTTCCGGCGTCCTCCAGGCAGAAGGGGAGAGGGTCAGTCTGAGGGTGAGTGGCCAGTTCACATCGGAAGACAGCCTGAGAAGCGTCAACCTGCAGGTCAACAACCGGTTTTTCCGATTGAGCGATATTGCCAAGATCAGTCGCGGCTATACCGACCCGCCGACGTCGCTGTTCCGCTTCAACGGGCAACCCGCAATCGCGCTCGCCATCGGCATGAAGCAGGGTGCGAACCTGTTGGACTTCGGCAAGGCGTTGCAGGCGGAGCTGCGCAAGGTCGTGGCCACGCTCCCGATCGGGATCGAGCCGCATCTGGTGTCCGATCAACCCCGCATCGTCGAGGAGGCAGTGTCGGGTTTTACCACCGCACTCTTCGAGGCTGTCGTCATCGTCCTGATCGTCAGCTTTGTGAGCCTCGGCATGCGCGCGGGGCTGGTGGTCGCTCTTTCGATACCGCTGACGCTCGCGATCACCTTCGTATTCATGGAGTATGATGGGATTTCGTTGCAGCGTATTTCGCTTGGCGCCCTCATCATCGCGCTTGGGCTTCTGGTCGACGACGCCATGATTGCGGTCGAGATGATGGTGGCGAGGCTGGAAGCCGGTGATCCCCTGACGAAGGCTGCAACCTACGTCTATTCGCACACGGCCTTCCCGATGTTGACCGGAACCCTTGTCACCGTGGCGAGCTTCATGCCGGTCGGCCTGAACAGCAGCGCTGCAGGCGAATTCACCTTCTCGCTCTTCGTCGTGATCGCCGTATCGCTGATCGTGTCGTGGGTCGTTGCTGTTGTCTTCGCACCGCTGCTGGGGGTCACGATCCTGCCGAACGCGATGAAACAGCACCATGAGACCACCGGCTGGTTCGCAAGGTCGTTTGGTCGATTGCTTGACCTGTGCATGCGTTTCAGATGGATCACGATCGCCCTGACCGTGATCGCTTTCGCCACCTCCGTCTACGGGATGCGCTTTGTCCAGGAGCAGTTTTTTCCCTCGTCCGACCGATTGGAGCTGATCGTCGACTTTTCGCTGCCAAACAATGCGTCGATCAGCGAGACCAATGCGCAAATGGAAAAATTCGAAAAGGACAAGCTCCAGGGCAATCCCGACATCGAGCGCTGGTCGACCTATGTCGGGCAGGGCGCACAGCGCTTCGTCCTGTCATTCGACGTGCAGCCGCCTGCAGCGTCGTTCGGACAGATCGTCATCGTCACTAAAAGTCTCGAGGTGCGCGACAAACTGCGTGCCGACCTGCAGGATTATCTCACCAGGACATTCGTGGGCACCGACGCCTATGTCAAACTGCTCGACATCGGTCCGCCTGTCGGGCGGCCCGTACAATACCGCATCAGCGGCCCCGATATAGAGCAGGTGCGACAGCTCGCTCTTGAGCTCGGAGGCGTTCTCGGCAACAACCGGTCGTTGGGCGATATCGTCTACGACTGGAACGAGCCGGCTCGCGTCGTGAAGGTCGACGTGCTTCAAGACAAGGCCCGGCAACTGGGGGTCACCTCCGAAGACATCGCATCGGCCCTCAACGGCATCGTTGGCGGCGCATCCGTGACCCAGGTCCGTGATGACATATACCTGATCAATGTCTTGGCGCGTGCGCAGGAAACAGAACGGCGGTCGATCGAGACGCTGCGAGATCTGCAGCTGCGCACAAGCAATGGCAATTCGGTGCCGTTGGCTGCCATTGCACACTTCCGCTACGAGACGGAACCGCCGAAAATCTGGCGCAGGGACCGCTTGCCGACGATCACCATCAAGGCGGGCGTCGTCGACAGCAAGCAGCCCGCCACAATCGTCGACGAGCTTGCGCCTGACGTCGAGGCATTTTCGTCCCGGCTTCCCGCGAGGTTTGGTGTCGAGGTCGGCGGAACTGTCGAACAAAGCGCAAAGAGCCAGGCCCCGATCGTCGCAGTCGTTCCGATGATGCTCTTCTCAATGGCAACGATCCTGATGATCCAGCTGCAAAGCTTCTCGCGGCTGTTTCTGGTGTTTGCCGTCGCGCCCCTGGCTTTGATCGGCGTGGTGATCGCGCTTCTCTCCAGCGGCGCGCCGATGGGGTTTGTGGCGATCCTGGGCGTTCTTGCCCTGATCGGTATCCTGATCCGAAACTCCGTTATTCTCGTGGTCCAGATCGAAGAGTTGCGGCACGAGGGCCGGCACCCCTGGGACGCCGTGCGGGAAGCGACCCAGCACCGAATGCGACCGATCCTGTTGACTGCGGCCGCGGCAAGCCTTGCCCTCATCCCGATTTCGCGCGAGATCTTCTGGGGACCGATGGCCTACGCGATGATGGGTGGCATCGTCGTTGGGACCGTACTGACGCTGTTGTTCCTGCCGGCACTTTACCTTGCCTGGTTCAGGATCAAGCCTCCGGCGGAGGAGGAGGTTCCCAGCGACGCGGTTGCGGAGTAGGCAACGAGAGGCGATTTGATCCAGAAGCGCCAGGACCTGAGATCAGCGCCCGATCCACGCTTCGATCCCCCTTGCTGCTGCGCGGCCGGTGGCAAAGCAGGCCGTCAGCAGATAGCCGCCCGTCGGGGCTTCCCAATCGATCATCTCGCCGGCGACAAAGAGCCCCGGGCAGGCCCTCAGCATGTACTGGTCATCGATTGCATCCCAGCTGACGCCGCCCGCAGACGAAATCGCTTCGGCGATCGGCCGGGGCCGCAAAACAGGCACTGGCAGGGCTTTTATCAGCGTCGCCAGCCGCGTCGGCTGGTTGAGATCGGCATTGCTGGCAAGCTCGCGCAAAAGGTTTGCCTTGACCCCGTCGATGCCCGCAGCCTTGCGAAGACGGGTGGACAGGCTTGTCTTCGGATCCTGTCTCGCAAGGTCACGTTCGATCCGCGTGAGCGACCGGTCGGGCACAAGGTCGACCTCCAGATGCGCTGCCTCTCCGGCAAGCAGAGCATCGCGCAGTGCGGCGGCATGGACATAGACAAGGCTGCCTTCGATACCGTGCTCGGTAATGACGAACTCACCGGGAAAAGTGCCGGCGCTCGAACGCGCAGTCACCGACTTGACCGGAGAACCGGCGTAGCGCTCGCGGAAAAACGAGCTCCAGTCGACGTCGAAGCCGCAGTTGGCCGGCCGAAAGTCGGCAATGGAAATCTGCTTGTCCCTAAGCCAAGGGACCCATTGGCCATCCGAGCCGAGCCGCGGCCAGCTTGCGCCACCGAGTGCCAGCAAGGCGGCGTCGCACCGGACCGCCTTCTGCGTGCCGTCAGCCGTCTCGAACAGATAGGCACCATCTGAAAATCCGGCCCAACGATGCCGCGTCAGGATCCTGACGCCGCGCGCGTCGAGGCGCTTCAACCAGGCACGCAGAAGCGGGGACGCTTTCATGGCAACCGGAAACACCCGCCCTGAAGACCCGACGAATGTCTCGGTTGATAACCCGGCTGCCCAGGCGCGGACGTCTTCAGGCCTGAAGGCCTCCAGGGCATTGCGAAGGCGGGGCGTGGCTGCGTCAAATCGCGTGGAGAAGCGGTCAAAATCCTCTGAATGCGTTATGTTGAGACCCGATTTTCCGGCAAGAAGGAACTTGCGGGCGACCGTCGGCATCGCCTCGTAAACCGTGACGAGATGGCCGGTCGTCGACAATTGCTCAGCCGCCATCAGCCCAGAAGGGCCTCCGCCGATGATTGCGATCTCTTTTTGTGTCATGCGTCGCCCGTAAACCCTGATCGTTCGCCACTCTCATGACGTGCCCAGGCGTATGGTGCAAGACCGGCAGCGTCCGCAGAATGCAGAGCGGCGACACTTCGACGTTTAGACGGGTGGCGCGATTAGTCCACGAGCCGCGGGGAAAATTTCGGCGCTGGCGGCGCGGCTTCTTCCTTCATCGCATCTTCGTGGTACCAGCAACTATCGTAGACACAAGGACCAATGTCTTCCGCAATATCGGCTTTTTGCTTCATTCCTGCAGACGAGAAGCGCTTCGCTGGGAAAGCGTAAATTTTCGCTGACTCGTGATGCACACCAATTACCATGTCATGCCTCCTGATTGAGTCCGATCGACAACGTTAAAGCGACCATAACACGGATGCACAGAGATTGCGCGACTTGATTGAAAAAACAGCAACATTTGTTGGAATATTAGGCACGCTCCAGGTGCTGACGTTTATATCAGAATTCCATAAAGTCCATTAAATAGTCATATGCCTAAATTACAGTCACGAAGCGGCAAATGTCCAAAATGTCTCCCCTGGAGCGCGGCGGCACTGTGGTTCTCAACCCGGTATAGCCCGCGCGTGTGAGCTGACCGTTGTAACCGGTTGAGTCCACTGCGTCTTCAGTCGGAGGGGCTTGGTAATCAGGCTGTTTGCGCCTCGTTCGCACCGTCGCCAGCAACATCGTCTGTCATATCGTTTTTCGAAACTGGCACGCCACGTGCATATAAGGATGCATCCCCTTCGCGGGCACGGTCGCTTCGGCAACCGGGTTCGCTTGAGGATTTGCTCACACCTTTGTTTGAGAGACTCGCAAATGACCAAGTATAAGCTCGAGTACATTTGGCTCGACGGGTACACACCGGTACCAAATCTTCGCGGCAAGACGCAGATCAAGGAATTCGACGCATTTCCGACGCTCGAGCAGCTCCCGCTCTGGGGTTTTGACGGCAGTTCGACGATGCAGGCCGAGGGCCGCAGCTCCGATTGCGTGCTGAAGCCCGTTGCCATTTATCCCGACCCGGCCCGCACCAATGGCGTTCTCGTCATGTGCGAAGTCATGATGCCGGATGGCGTCACCCCGCATCCTTCGAATTCGCGCGCCACGATTCTCGACGATGAAGGCACCTGGTTCGGTTTCGAACAGGAATATTTCTTCTACCAGAACGGCCGTCCGCTCGGCTTCCCCGAGCAGGGTTACCCGGCTCCGCAGGGCCCGTACTACACCGGCGTCGGTTATTCGAACGTCGGCGATATCGCCCGCGAAATCGTCGAGGAGCACCTCGACCTCTGCCTCGCTGCCGGCATCAACCACGAAGGCATCAACGCCGAAGTGGCCAAGGGCCAGTGGGAATTCCAGATTTTCGGCAAGGGCTCCAAGCGCGCCGCCGACGAAATCTGGATGGCTCGCTACCTGCTGCAGCGTCTGACTGAGAAGTACGGCATCGACATCGAGTATCACTGCAAGCCGCTCGGTGACACCGACTGGAACGGCTCGGGCATGCATTGCAACTTCTCGACCAAGTACATGCGTGAAGTGGGCGGCAAGGAATATTTCGAAGCGCTGATGGCGCAGTTCGACAAGAACCTGATGGATCACATCGCCGTTTACGGACCGGACAATGACAAGCGCCTGACCGGCAAGCACGAAACGGCTCCGTGGAACAAGTTCTCCTACGGCGTTGCAGATCGTGGTGCTTCGATCCGCGTCCCGCACTCTTTCGTCAAGAACGACTACAAGGGCTATCTGGAAGATCGCCGCCCGAACTCTCAGGGCGACCCCTACCAGATCGCTTCGCAGGTTCTGAAGACGATTTCGGAAGTTCCGATTGCGGGTGCAGCATCCGTTGCAGCCTGATCAAACACTGATCTGACACTACGAAAGCGCCGGTCGAAAGGCCGGCGCTTTTTTGTTGTCCCACCTCCGGCGACAGAAATAGTTTTTCGCCTATGGGTGTAGACAACCCGCTGCATTCATCGCCTGAGCACCCGACGGTTGAAAAATTCAACCCCTTCCGCACATTCCTTTTGCGTTGAAATTGTTTGCCTCTATACTTGCCCGCGGATTATCCATTCGCGAGTTGTCTGTGAAATCGCTGGCTAGCCACCACGGTCCTTTGCTTCGTTTGCTCGGAAAGCCAACGCTTTTCGCGAATGGCTGCGAGATCGCGTTGCCGGAGAAGGCTTACGCTCTGCTGGCGTTCCTCGTCGCGTCACCGCATCTGTCCATGGAGCGCGAAACCATTCGCGGCATCCTCTGGCAATCGGAGGAGTCCAAGCAGCGTGCCGGCAGCCTGCGCCAGCTCCTGGCCCGTATCGACAGAAGCATCCCGCAAGAGCTTCCGCGCCTCCTCAAGGCGACCAACACACACGTTGCCTTCGATGCTGACTGCTGGAGTGCCGATGTTCTCCTGCTGCGCGATGGCGTGAAACCACTTGCGCGCTCCGACTGGTCCCTGCTTCAGGGCGAGCTTCTCGAAGGCTTTCGCGCGCCGACGATCGAAGCCGACGAACGGTTGACGATGGAACGTCGGCGCATCGCCGAGCGCCGAGAGTCACACATCGTCACTCTTCTGGAGGCACGCGAGAAACGCACACCTGGCGACATTCTCTTGCTTGCGGGCTTGCTGGTGGAGACGGACCCCGCCCACGAGGTCGCCTGCCGGGCTTTGATGCGTGCCCACGTCGATGCAGGCGACGTTGCTGCCGCGCGACAAGCCTATTTTCGCTGCCGCAATGAATTGAAGGGGGAATACGGATCCGAGCCCGATGCGGTGACGCAAGCGCTGGCCAGGGAGCTCGGCATTGTCGCGCCGGTGGCGGTGGCCGCGGCGGAGACGTCGCCGGGCAATAGCTCTCCGGATGCCCTCGGTCAGCCTCGGGTCCTCATCCTGCCGCCGGAGACGATGCTCTCCGATCCGCTGTTGCAGCGCGTCGGCCGCGCCCTCCTGGAAGATGTGACAATCGGGTTGAGCCAGCAAAGAGGCTTCAAGGTCATTGCAGCCCATACGAGCATCGAGATCCTGAACCGAAGCCTCGCAGCCGGTGAGGCACTGCCGCAGGACCTGCGTTTCGACTATACCGTCTATGTAACAATTCACGGCCGGGAAGACGACATCTATGCGACCTGCCGGTTGACCAGAACGTCGACCGCCGAAGTGCTCTGGGCAATCGATCTGCCGTTGACGATGCAGAAGGTCAACCATTCCTTCGGCCAGCTCGCGCGCCGCATCGTCATGACGCTTGCCGATACCATCGAGCGGCGGGAACTCTTGGACATGATGTCCGACGTCAACCCGTCGGCCTACCGCCTCTACCTCGAGGGAAAGCGCTTCGTTTCCAAGACCGACCTCCAGCATTTGCGCCAGGCGCGCAAATGGTTCAAGTCAGCGCTCTCCAGGCACGACAGGTTCTCGTCCGCTCACGCCGGCATGGCGCGCGTTCTGGGCATGGAATGGCTCGTGCGCGGAATGAAAGATACCGAACTTCTCGAGGAGGCCGACCGGTCTGCGTGGCTCGCACGCGACAGCGACCCGAACAGCGGTCGCGCGATGCGTGAGCTTGGGTTTGTGGCCCTCTATCGTCGGCGATTTGCCGACAGCCTCGATTTTTTCGCCGAGGCGCAGATGCTCAATCCGAACGACGCCGATATTCTGGCCGATTATGCCGACGCACTTTTGCATGACGGGCAGAGCGAGCGCGCGCTTGAGCTAAGCCTCGCTGCGATGAAGCTCAATCCGCTTCCACCGGACTATTACTATTGGAACCTCGGTGGGATCCACTTCGTCCAGGAAAATTATGCCAAGGCAATCGAGGTTCTGGACCGCGTCAAGGAGCGTCCCGCGGCGTCGCGGCTGCTTGCCGCGGCTCATGCCAAGAACGGCGATCTGAAGTCGGCGGCTCGCTATGCCGCGATCGTCCTTGAGAATTTCCCCGATTTCCGAACCGAGGACGTCTGGCAGTTCGTGCCTGACCGCAATCCCGACGACACGCACCAGTTGATCGACGGGTTGCGGATGGCCGGTCTGTCCTGAAGTGTTACATCTGCGGCATCCCGCGCTCGCGCAACAGCCCAATCCCAGTCACGCCTGAATAACGCGGTTCGTTCATTCTGATTCTGTCCGCAGCATTGCGCTGCTTCCAGCAGGAGATAGAAGAATGAACACGACAGAGATCAAGCCGGCATCCTTTACCGTTCGTCTTTCGGCAGCTGCCCAGGCTGCCCTCAACAAGGACGCCGTACAGTTGGACACGAACGCTACGTCGAACATCGTCCACGCCCTGAAATTTCGCTGAGGTGGCGTAAATGTCTGTCCAGAACGCACTCAGGGATTTGGTCGAGGATCTCAGCCTCTCATCGGCCGGCATCAACGCCTATCATGACCGCTCACGGACGCCTGGGCAGACATTCGCGGCGATCAAGCCGCATTTCGCCGAACTCGGCATCACGCGCGTGGGTCTTCTGACGGCACTCGACTTGCTCGAAATTCCCGTTGCCTTCGCCACGCGCCCGAATAGCTACACCCTCTCCGTCTTTCAGGGGAAGGGCATCGACGAGGATGCGGCGATGACGTCGGCTGCCATGGAGGCCGTCGAAACGCGTGTCGCCGAGATGCAGCCGAATGACCTGATCGTCGCAACGCTTAGCGGAATGAAGGCCGAGGGGGCATCGATCGTCGACCTTGATTCAGTTGCGCGCTGCGTGCCCTCGGACATCGATACCGCCCCGATTGCCTGGGGAGAGGGCATCGACATCGTTTCCAACAGGCCGGTTTTCGTTCCGTGGCCGCTGGTCGGGCTCGATCACCGCGGTGCAAGGCCCTCCGGATTTGAGCAGTCGAGCGACGGCCTGGCGTCGGGAAATCGGCCAGCGGAGGCCGTCTTGCATGGTCTTTGCGAGCTGGTTGAGCGCGACGCCTGGGCGCTGTTGCAGCTTCGGCCCTACGATCAGCTGCGGGGTTGCCGCATCGATCCGGGGGCGTTCGGCGATCCGGTGGTCGACATCGTCGTCGATCGGATCACACGTGCGGGAATGCGGCTTTTGCTCCTCGATATGACGACCGACATTGGCGTTCCGAGCTTTCTCGCCGTCATCATACCGGAAAATCTCGGGGACCGCATAGACGCGCGTTGGACCCATGTGTGCGGTGGCTGCGGGTGCCATCCCGATCCGGTGCGCGCCGCGCTGCGTGCCATCACGGAGGCGGCGCAGAGCCGTCTCACCGCCATCGCCGGCAGTCGCGACGACTTCTCGCCGCGGCTCTACCAGCGGCTCGATGGCGACGGACCGATGCAGCAGCTCATCGATTTATGCGACGAAGAGCCAAGAGCGCCGGGTTTTGCGGCAGTACCGGCACAGCGCAGCATTCAGGAGACCATCCGCCATATCGTCGAGCGGCTTCAGGCAAGGGGCATCGAACAGGTCGTTGCTGTTCCGCTGCCGCATCCGCGACTGCCGGTCTCGGTCGTCCGGGTGATTGTGCCGGGCCTCGAGGTTGATGTGAGTGGTGAATTCATCCAGCTCGGGTTGCGCGCTGTCGGTGCCATGCAGGGAGCCCTCTCATGAAAGTGATCTTCGCAGGCCCGAGCTTCGGCGCCGATCTCGCCAGACTGAAAACAACCCATCCATCGGTCGAATTCCGGCCCCCCGCAGCCCGGGGCGATATCCTCCAGGCCGTCCAGGAAGGCGCGGCTGCGATCGGCATTGTCGATGGCTACTTTGGCGAAGTGCCGTCCGTATGGCACAAGGAAATCCTCTATGCGCTGCAGAAGAACGTCGTGGTGGCCGGCGGGGCCAGCATGGGGGCATTGCGGGCCGCCGAATGTGCCGCCTTCGGCATGGTCGGTCTCGGAACCATCTTCAACGACTACGCTGACGGACGCCTGCTCGATGACGAGGCAGTCGCGCTTGTTCATGCACCCGAGGCGCTTGGGTGGCTGCCGCTTTCGGTTCCCTGGGTGGACTATGAACCGACGATCGAAGCCTTGCGGCGGCGAGGAATTGTGTCCGCGGGCGAATGCAGCATGCTGATGCTCGCCGGCCGCGCGCTGCATTTTTCCGAGCGGACCTATCCAAAAGCGGTCGAGCGGTGCGCCTTCGCTAGCCAATCACGGGCCGCAGAGATCCTCCGTCTGGTTAGATCGAACAGGATCGAGCGCAAGCGCGCTGATGCGGAATGCGTCCTGCGTTACCTGAACGATGGCGGGTTTGCAGAGGTCGAGCGTGGCTGGGGCTTTGCTGCGACATCGCACTGGGAGACACTACGGGCGGAAGTGACCGCTGTCACGCCTGTAACGCTCAAATAACGCCGACCCCCGATGATGACATCAGGCATGAAGCTCCACTGCAGTGTCTGGAGCGAGATTTTAGAGGCGGTCATATGAACATTCAGACTAGCGACGAAGGTACGGGCAGCGAATATGCCAGGATATTCCGCCTTCTTTCGGCCGCCAAGGACGAAGCCGAGAAGCTCAAGCTTCACAATCTGATGCACCTGGCCAACATGGCCCTGCTGCAGGTGGTTATCGATTGGGACGGCATCGATCCCGAGCGCGAGCTTGACGTCAATCTCGAGAAACTGGTCGGGACCAAGACGAAGTTGGCGATGAAAGACGCCCGGGACAACCTGGTTGTCCTCGATTGCCACTAGCAGCAGTGTTACGAAGCCGCCTTACTCGGCAGCTTCGCTATCTGCTTGTTCCATACCGGCAATTGCCTGAACGAGCTTCACGATCTTTTTGCGGACCTGCTCGTTCTTGATGGAAAGAAAGGCGGCATTGAGGAGCACGCCGTCGCGAGAGACGACGAATTCTTCTGTTGGCGTCGGATTATCGTTGGCGGTGCCAAGCGGGTTCAGATCCTCGAAGAACGAACGGACGTCGACATCCAGGGCACCGGCGATTTCCACCAGCATGCTGGCCGAAACGCGATTGGAACCCTTTTCATACTTCTGGATCTGCTGGAACGTGACGCCCACGCGATCGCCCAGTTCGGTCTGGGACACCTTGCGCATCAGGCGCTTGATGCGGATGGTTTTTCCGACATGCACGTCCACTGTATGAGGACCGTCTTTCATGGCCTTATCCTTTCCACGCCGGTTGTGGCGCGATAATTATGCTATACAGCAACCTAACCAAGATATTTGAACGGATCAATTGTGCCGTTCGATTTTTCTTCCTGATCGCTCATGTGCCTGTTCACCCTGACTTCCAGCTGAAACCGGATTGCTCGACACGTCGATTCCGCAGCTTTCCTAAAGCAACCATAGATCGTTGTCTTGTACGTATCGTGCTCAAGATCGGTTTTGTCTGCGACCAAAGTTAATTTCCGTCCTCGCAAACGTCACAGCCCCGGGCGCGAGCTTTCGTCTTGCCCCGGCCTGTGTCAGAGATTGTCTGTCCGACAACAACAGGATTCGCGCCCTCCTTGACGATAGGATTTGCACATGCCGAACTGATAGCCGTGCTCGCGGCCGCAACGGGCGGTGAGCCACGTGTCATGACGATCCGGTCCGGCGACGCCTTGCCATCGGGGCCTTTCGAGATGGGACATCGCACGCTGCAAAGCGGCCTGAGGGAGTGGGTTCAGGAGCAGACGGCGCATCCCGTCGGTTACCTCGAGCAACTCTACACCTTCGCTGATCGCGACCGAAACAACGAGATTCTTGGCGGCAGGACAATTTCAATCAGCTATCTCGGCCTCGTGCACGAACAGGCAGCACCGGGCGCCGGTCGTGCGGGCTGGCATGGCTGGTACGAGTATTTTCCATGGGAGGACCGACGCGCCGGTTCGCCGCCGATCCTCGATGAGTTGGCGGCCCACCTGACCGCATGGGCAGACACCGAGCCCCGTCGACGCGAGGATCGGCTGCGCCGGGCGATCTTTGCATTTGGTCTCGGCGACAGTCGTTGGAACGAGGACCTGGTGCTGCAGCGCTACGAGCTGCTTTACGAAGCCGGCCTTGTGGCCGAAGCAGGCGCGTCGGCGCAGATCAATCCCGGACGCGCGATGTTTGCCGATCATCGGCGCATTCTGGCAACCGGCATCGCGCGCCTGCGTGCCAAGATCAAATATCGTCCCGTCGTCTTCGAATTGATGCCTGACAGTTTCACGCTTCTTTCGCTGCAGCGCACTGTCGAGGCGCTGGCCGGCCTGACGCTTCACAAGCAGAATTTCCGAAGGCTTGTCGAGCAGCAGGAGCTCGTCGAGGAAACCGGCGAGACGCAGAGCGAAACCGGGGGAAGGCCCGCCAAGCTCTTTCGCTATCGCCACGCCGTGCTCGAGGAGCGGGCGCTGGCCGGATCAAAATTGCCGCTCTCCCGCAATTGACATATGCTCATTCTGAGAATATCTATTTGCCTAGCATATGCTCAATTGGAGCATAAATAGGAGTCGGCCATGAACCATCCCGTTTCCGCGTCGTCGCTTTACGAGCGTGTCAGCCGTGTCATTCCCAAAGCAGAATGGATGTCCTTCGAGGACGACGTCGATGCGATCCTCAGACTGAAGCGTGAACGCAACGCCGTCATTCTCGCCCACAATTATCAGACGCCTGAGATCTTTCACGGCGTTGCTGACATCGTCGGCGACAGCCTGGCACTGGCGCGCAAGGCAATCGATGTCGACGCTGACGTCATCGTGCTGGCTGGGGTCCATTTCATGGCGGAAACGGCAAAGTTGCTCAATCCCGGAAAGACCGTTCTCATTCCGGACATGGGTGCGGGTTGTTCGCTTGCCGACTCCATCACCCCTGAAGACGTCGCGCTGCTGCGCCAGGCCCATCCCGGCGTGCCTATTATCACCTACGTGAACACCTCGGCGGCTGTTAAGGCTGCATCCGATATCTGCTGCACCTCGGGCAACGCAAAGCAGGTGGTGGAGTCGCTCGGCGTGCCTCGTGTGCTGATGATCCCGGATGAGTATCTCGCACGCAACATCGCCCGCGAGACCAACGTGGAGGTTCTTGCCTGGCATGGTCATTGTGAGGTCCACGAACTTTTCACGGCAGACGATGTTCGCCAACTCCGGGAGAACCATCCAGGGGTCACCGTGCTCGCCCATCCGGAATGCCCCCCCGATGTCGTTGCGGAAGCCGATTTTGCCGGCTCGACGGCCGTGATGTCCGACTACGTCGCAAACCAGCGCCCGGCACGCGTGGTGCTGTTGACCGAATGCTCGATGAGCGACAATGTCGCCGTGCACCACCCTGACGTCGAGTTCATACGGCCCTGCAATCTGTGTCCGCATATGAAGCGGATCACACTCGCCAATATCCGCGCGGCGCTGGAGGAAAACCGCCATGAGGTGACGGTCGATCCGGCAATCGCCGTTGCCGCGCGCCGTGCAGTCGAACGGATGCTTTCGGTATGACGACGGTTCTTCGCGAGTATGACGGACACGTCGCAATCGTCGGTAGCGGCCTGGCGGGACTGATGACGGCGCTGACGCTTGCGCCGCAGCCCGTCGTCATCGTGACGCGCGCAACTCTCGGGGCAGAAACATCGAGCGCCTGGGCCCAGGGCGGCATTGCGGCTGCTCTTGGTTCAGATGACAGCGCCGACATCCACCTGGCCGATACGCTTGCAGCCGGTGACGGACTGTGTGATCCGCAGACGGCCCAAGCCATCGTTTCCGAGGCCCCGGCGGCGATCGCCGCACTTGAACGGGCAGGCGTTCGTTTCGATCTCGACGGGGAGGGGCGCCTGTCGCTTGGTCTGGAGGCAGCTCATTCGCGCCGCCGCATCGTCCACGCGGCCGGTGACGGATCAGGTGCCGCCATCATGCGCGAGCTTGCAAGCGCGGTCGCCCGCACGCCCTCGATCAAGGTGCTGGAAGGCACCCAAGCCCGGGCCCTCCTTACGCAGGGCTCACTCATCACCGGCCTTTTGGTTTCGACCTCCTCCGGCACAGCCGTCATTGCGACCTCGAGCGTTGTGCTTGCCACCGGTGGCATCGGCGGGCTCTTTGATGCCACGACAAATCCGGTCTCGAACTTCGGTCATGGTATTGCACTTGCCGCAAAAGCCGGTGCGATGCTGGCAGATATGGAATTCGTGCAGTTCCATCCGACCGGCCTGGACTCCGCCCGTCGCCCGCTGGCGCTGGTGAGCGAAGCGGTGCGCGGCGAGGGGGCCATCCTCGTCAACGACAGGGGCGAACGCTTCATGGCCGACATCGACGGCACCGAGCTTGCGCCCCGCGACGTCGTTGCACGTGCGATCAGTGCGCAGCTGTCACAGGGGCGGCGCGTCTTTCTCGATGCCCGCCGAGCGCTTGGTGACGGATTTGCTTCGCGATTTCCGACTATTCATCGCCTTTGCGCAGAGGCTTCGATCGACCCGGCAAGAGATCTCATCCCCGTCCGCCCGGCAGCACACTACCACATGGGCGGTGTGGCGACCGACCTCAAGGGGCGCAGCTCCGTCGCTGGCCTCTGGGTCGTCGGCGAAGCGGCTTCCACCGGTTTGCATGGTGCCAACCGGCTCGCCAGCAACTCGTTGCTCGAAGCCGCCGTCATGGGGATGCGCGCCGGGGAGGATATCGGTGGCAAAACGGGGCGTCCGGCGCCGGTGAAGGGCATCGGAGCAATCAGGGCGCTGCCTCCCGCAGAAACGGCAACGGTCCGGTCAATCGTGTCTCGCCATCTCGGCGTCCTTCGTCATGGGGCCGGTCTTGACGAGGCAATCGCCGCTTTGCTGCCGTTGGCCGAGAACGAGAGCCCGAACGCCGATCCTGCTGCCGTGGCGCTGTTGATGGCCGTCTCCGCGATGCTCAGAACAGAATCGCGAGGTGCCCACGCGCGCACCGATTTCCCCTTGAAGCGGGCCCGCGCCGAGCGACGCACGCTGACCCTTTCGGCTGCGCTCGATATCGCGCGCACAACGTCCCATTCATTTGCCCGGAGTGCCTGACATGACCTTTGCTCCCCTGCCGCGGCTGATCATCGAGCCGCTCGTGCGCAACGCGCTTGCCGAAGACCTCGGCCTTGCCGGCGACATTACTTCGGCCGCAGTCATTCCGGCGGACCACCGCTCAAGCCTTGTCATGGCGGCGCGCCAGCAGGGCGTCATTGCCGGTCTCGATGCTGCCGAGCTCGCGTTCCAGCTTGTCGATCCCGCGATCACCGTCGTGCGCCACATCGAGGACGGCTCGACCGTCTTAGCCGGCGACATCATCGCCACAATCAGCGGACCCTCCCGCGGCTTGCTGACGGGCGAGCGGACGGCGTTGAACTTTCTCGGGCACCTTTCAGGCATCGCAACGGTCACCGCCGGGTTGGTACGGGCTGTCGAGGGGACGAAGGCATCGATCGCCTGCACCCGCAAGACGACACCGGGTCTGCGGGCATTGGAGAAGTATGCGGTTCGTGCCGGCGGGGGCATGAACCATCGCTTCGCGCTGAATGACGCCGTTCTGATCAAGGACAATCACGTGGCGATTGCCGGCGGTGTCGCCGAAGCGATCCGGCGTGCCCGGGCAGGGGTCGGCCATCTGGTCAAGATCGAGGTCGAAGTCGACACGCTCGAGCAGCTGCGCGAGGCCATGGAGGTCGGCGTTGATGCCGTCCTGCTCGACAATATGACGCCTGAACAATTGCGCCAAGCCGTCGCCATTGTCGATCGTCGCGCGATTACAGAGGCTTCCGGCGGCGTGACACCTGCAACCGTGGCTGCGATCGCCGCCTCCGGCGTCGATCTTATCTCCGTTGGCTGGTGCACGCACAGTGCGCCGACCCTCGACATCGGTCTCGACATGCAATCCTGAGCCGTTGCCTCTGCCATCCTACTTCGAGGCGTGCGCACCGGCCGCTTCGAGGATGAGGTTGGTGACCGCCTTGGGCTGCGAAATCATCGAGAGATGGCTGGCGTCCAGTTCGACAGTTTTAGCGCCCATCCGCTTCGCCATGAAGCGTTCGAGATCGGGATTGATGGTCCGGTCGTTCTTCGACACGGCGTAGAAGCTCGGCTTAGAGCGCCAGGCCGCCTCGGTTGTCCGACCGGTAAGCAAGGCCCTGTTGAAGGGTTCCTGTACCGCATAGAGAACCTTGGCCTTCGCCTCGGGCACATCGCCTGCGAAGTCGCGGAGGAAGGCCTCCTCGGTGAGCCGTCCTTCGTCACCGTCGAAGACGATGCCTGCGGATGCCGGAGGCGTCGGGTAGGTCATGGCTAGCGCAGCGTAGTCTTCCCCGGCGTCAGGCGCGCGTGCGGCGATGTAGACAAGGGACGAAACATTCGGGTGCACGCCGACCTCCGTAACGATCATCCCTGAGAAGGAGTGCCCGACGAGAACCGTGGGACCGCCCTGACGGTCGAGAACGCGCTTGGCAGCCGCGACCGCGTCGGGAAGGGTTGTCAGTGGATTCTGAACCGAGGTGACATTGAGACCTTCCGACTGAAGCAGGGGAATTATTTCCGACCAGCAGGAACCGTCGGCAAACAGGCCATGGACGAGAACGACGTTTTTCGCCTTGACGATGTTCGCGGCGGGAACTCCCTTCGGAAGGAGGCTGACAGCCGCAGAGGATGCAAGGGTTCCGCAAAACATGCGGCGGGTCATCGGTTGCATATCGCTTCCCTTCTCGCTGTTCTCGCCGAAGCGATCATGCCAATAAGCCGCAATGGCAGGCGTTTGGGGTTGGCTTTGACGTTCAGCACGATTGTAAGCCGGCTGGCCTACTGGCCGATCCAGTCGGCGACCAACGACCTCAAGGCGTCCGTCGGCGTCGTAACGGCTAATTTTTACTCCATGCGCGAACATCGCGTGGCAGCCGATCAATTGCGCTCAACTTGCACCCCGTATCTTCCTCGAAGTTGCACGTGGTAAATTCGACCTTCAGCACCTGACCGGAATATTTCCGGTTCAACGTGCGCCTAAACGGCGCCGCTTTTATGACCGCGTTACGAAGCATTGTTTCAAGGCTTTTCCGCAAGCCGTCTGGCTTTCCCATTCTTGGCCCTCGTGTAAGTTCACCCGAGCCAAGATCATATAAAAGGCTACTGCCTGGGCTTGACCACCAGTGTCCAGCAGCTCGCGCTAGTTCGCTGGCTTCTTTTGCCGCCTGCGCAATCAGCTGGTTGTATATAGATGGTGTGTCAGCGCCGTAGCTGGAATTCGCAGGCGCGATCAGCAGCCATGAGGTAAATGCGACCCGTGCAAGAAGCGCAATTGGGGCCTTCCATGCGACAATGGATTTTGGTTGAAATGACATGGGTACCTCTACTTTAAGGGGATCTAAGCCTCATGTCTCTGCTTCTGTCAAACAGGTTTATCGTCGGGGCATCTCTTGTGACGACAATGCTCCTAGCACCACCAGGACGCCGCGGTGAAGGATCCTGAGGGGATGGTTACGCGGGAAGAGCACGATCGCGTCTTCGCGAGCCAGGAACAATGGAGGCTGGATCTGCGGGAACGGCTCGACCGCATCGAACAGAATCGTCCCGGTCAGTAGTAAACTACAAACACGCTGGCTATTGTGAATATCAAGACTGAAAGTCCGACCGTTAAGACAACCATCGTTTTCTCCTCCGCATCCCTAGCGATGTTTTTACGATCTGGATACCAGCTGGAATAGTGTAAACGGGCAACACCAGCGGGGATGTTCCTCACCGGGGCCGCTTCTATACTTCTGGGAGATGGTGGACCGCATCGGCAACACGCTTCGGGTTGCAACGGAGTGTTCGAGAAATCCTCGACGCGATCCACACGTACAATCTCTTTGATCGGGGTTAGTTCCATAGGCGCAACAAGTAAGTTAGCAAATATGTATCTTGATCGCCCCTACTGCCACCTTGTCGGACCACGTCCATAGGGTATGTCGCCCGACTGACCCATCGGTTAGAACCCACTGAGTGCTGCAGAGCCGGCGCCATCGGGGCCGTTTCATTCTCTTCATTGCGCGAAGGCCTTTCTGCAGCTGAAAAAAATAAATCGCTACTCTCGCTGGGACCTGCTTGCCAAGTAAGCGGCGAAGTTGCATGTTGCGTCTCTAATATGTGAGGGGGATTTCATGGCGACTGGTACGGTAAAGTTCTTCAATTCGGACAAGGGCTTCGGCTTTATCACCCCTGAAGGAGGGGCCAAGGACGTGTTTGTTCACATCTCCGCGCTCCACGCGGTTGGAGTTCAAGACATTCGGGAAGGACAGAAGGTGTCGTTCGATACCGAGCCGGATCGGATGGGCAAAGGACCGAAAGCTATCAACATCGAATTGCTTTAGGATGTTCCGTGACTTCAAGCCGATCTGAAAGGCTTGAAGTCACCGTCTTGCGATACCGAACGGGGTTGCTTTGTACCGCGACCGCAATTGCTAAATATTTGATGTCTCTGCCGGTCTGACGCCCATTTTGTTTCCTCTGCCGTTTGTCCTGCCGGCAGACGCCAGTGGGCGGTTGGGCGGTTGGGCGGTTGCCTCACCAACGCTTGAAAAAAGGCCGGGACGAATCCTCGCACCGCCCTTCCTCGGCCAGTATCGACAACGGCAGCCAGTGCATCCGCGGTCAGCGGTCAGAGACGAATTAAATTCGGGAAACGTAACGTATGTGGCGGGGCGTCAAGACGCCTCGTACAAGGGCCTGCGGGACGTGCAGGACAATGCGGCTGTTTATGACCTTACACGGTAAAAGGGACGGTCTAATGGAGGTGCCGAGAACTAAAGAACCATTTTCTCAAAGGAGACGCATCGGCGGTCTTTGGATCGCAACGACGACCTTTTTGGTACTCGTATTTATTGCCCGTCCGCTCTATGCAGGAACAGTGTTGCACGAGCTATTTGAGACCATTGGCGTAATTTTCGTCATCGCGGGTATTTTAGGCCGGCTTTGGTCAACCTTATATATCGGCCAACGAAAGAACCGGCACCTTGTAATAACTGGTCCGTATTCGATGACCAGAAATCCGCTCTACGTGTCGTCGATGCTGGCGATCCTGGGCGTGAGTTTGATGATCGGTTCCGTATTGATATCAGCGGTTTTCGTGCCAATTTTCTTTTTTCTGTTCGCCAACGCAGCGCGAGGCGAAAGCGAATATCTGAGATCGAAATTCGGCTCTGCCTATGACGACTATGCGGCACGGACTCCATTCTTCATGCCGAATCCGGTGTTGATGAAGCTCGACACAGAGGTCACCTTCCGCACTTCGGCTTTGGCTATCGCCTTCCGTGACTGTCTCTTCTTACTTGCACTGATCCCCTTGAGTCAGCTTCTGGAATTTCTGCACAACGAGGGATACCTACTTTTCGACATTCTTTAGGGCAGAGGAGAAGACAGTTCCGGTCAGTCGGGACTGGCTTCAAAGAGCGCGATGCACTCCAGCTCCGCAAGCTGCTGGATCGCCTGAAGTGGAAGACACCCCCTGTTACCTACCAAGGTAACCGGAAGAACCTCGTCTGGACACAGCCCACCTGATCGCCGAGATCGAGTATCGCGCATGGACCCACGATGGCAAACTGCGGCATGCGTCCATATCAGATCGAGTGAGCGCTACTCACCCAGGTTCAGATTTAGCGAACGTGTGCCGCTTCCGGGCTGCCCTGGAGACTTGCCGGCCATCAGCGCGCAGAACGCCGCGCGCACGAATTGCCTTTTTGTCGCTTCAGGTGCGCCTTCTGGACTGCCTTCACGAGCTTTTTCGGCGTGATGTTCGTTGAAATTTCCCTTACCAGAGCCTCGCCCAACTCCTTTAACTCGCGTTCCTTCATGTTTCAGACTCCCTTTGAAAACCAATCGCTCATACATCGCAATAAGAGAACTGACGTTGCGCCGACATCAGCGGGAAGACCGGTGAGTAAGTCGACAACGGAAAACGTGTGGAACCTGCCGGCTCTAGGGACGAAGCGCTTCATAGCCCGGACATCCTCGTATATCTCATCAATCGTCGCACAGAGGCCTGGGGAGTCAACAAAAGTCGCCCGCTGGCCTAACCCGCAGGTTGTGGGAGTTGCGCAGCCGGACCTCCAGGCGAGATCTCGCGTCTATTGCGAACGGGAAGGCAATTGTACGGGTTTTGCACGGATTATCTCAGGCAAATCCGATGCCGCCCGTACGCTACTCGTCCTTTATTGGGTTTATCTAATATACGTGTTGCCGCTGCGATGTTCAGCGGATATTTTGATGGGCCGCCTCCCTTTTGGTTGCATAGCATGTTGAAGGGCACCGATGCGGGATCTGACCACGAGCTTGCAGCCGTTCCCGGCTCCTGACGACATCAGGGGACAACTGGAACGCATCCTCGTAAGCGACGATTTTATCGCCACCGACCGT
>NZ_LMCW01000017.1 GCF_001424945.1 Rhizobium sp. Root1203 | reverse complement strand
CGTCCGCCGGCGTTGCGCCGACGCCCATGGACGGCGTGTTATCGAGCAGGATGTAGAAATCGATGAACGAGGCCGTCTGGAACGTCGCCGTGGCGGTACCGGCGATCTTGACGTCCCGTCGACCGAAGATCCGCATGAACGTGGTTGGAACCGACGCGTGGAATGAAACGGAGGAGGTGAGCTTGTTCGCGGTTCTATTCACCTCGACGTCCACCGCCACTTGGCCGGCGGTCAACTCGCCTTGCATCTGGGCGCTGAAAATGCTGCGTGCGTCGTCGTTGCCGACCGAAATAGGGCCATCGCCGGTCATTTTCATCGCTGCCGCGGCGGCGCTCGACTTTTCCGCGATCGCGCCGACTGCGGCCGCGTCCGCAGCGGCATAAAGCTGCGTCCGAAGGCTCAGAGCGTGTGCGAAATCTATCGCCATGCCTGCGGAACCGATGAGCGGGACCATAAGGATGGCGGTCAGGACGCCGAAATTTCCGGAGCGGTCGGCGAGGAAGCTTTCTAATCTGCGCACGAAATAGTCCCACGATTCCACCATAGCATTGGTGTGTGAAGCGGGGTCTTCATGACCGCACGATTTAAGGCATGGAGGGTTTGTATGCGAGAAACTTAAATTTGATACAAATGGTCTTGGTGTACCCGGCGTAAATGTTGACGGTAAAAGCTCCTTCGCCGGAAGGAGGCTCTGGATAACGCCCTCGCGCCGCAAGCCGGCGCCCGAGGAACGCATCCTATTGATCTGCGTGGCCTGCGGAAGATGGATGGTGGATCGCAGCGGTTGGACCGACCACCAGGCCGTGAGACGGCGATGACCGGCATCGGATTGATGCTTGTCGCTGCATCTTCTGGGTAGCGCCCACCGAGCAGAGGGGCTAGCCGACTGCATTCGCCTGCTCGATGGAACCTCACTTGTTGCCCCTTCCCCTGAAGCATTGCATTGTGGTTCAGGCTTGCCATGCCTACTAGGGTGGATGCCGGAGCCTGGGCGAACGCCGTGCCCGATAGCCTCCACGATGAACGCGCCGCCGCTGTGAAGGGCCTTTTCCATTCGTTTGCTTTTGTTTACAGATGAGCTGTTGCAATAACAAATGAGCAGTTTTGTCCAGATGTCCAAACGACCACTTCAAAAATTGCAGGCCTCCCTTGTCGCGAGACGCTACTACCTTGAAAATCAAACAAAATCACAGATCGCAGATCAGCTTGGCATCTCTCGGTTTAAGGTCGCTCGGCTCCTAGACACCGCTTTGCACGAGGGAATAGTCCGCATCGAGATAGACGACCAAGGAGATCTGAATGTTGAGCTTGCCGAAAAGCTACGGCAGAAATTTCATCTAAAGGCCGCACTTGTGCTCGACGGCCCGGATTTGCCAGCAAGCGCTTTAATCGAGCCCCTTGGCGTTCTCGCAGCAGACTTTTTTGAAGAAACGCTCATCGACGGGCAACTTTTGGGAATGGCCTGGGGACGGACGCTGGCTGCAGCGGCGAAGGCCGTTGTGAAGCTGCCAAAAGTCGATGTTGTTCAAGCCGCAGGAAGCCCTGCAGGATTGGATCTCTCCCAGAACCCTGTCGAACTACTGCATCGCTTCGCCCGGGCAAGCGGGGGTGCAGCATACCCTTTGTTTGGCCCTATGTGGGTTGAAGACCCTGGTCTCGTGACCAAACTGCGGGCAGAAACGTCGATCGCCAACGCCATGTCTCGTTACGACAAGATCGACGTCTTTGCGGTGGGCATAGGATCCTGGCACCCTCAGGAATCCTGCCTATGCTCCGGATTTCCCGAGGACTGGCGTCGCGACGCTTTAAGACGAAACGTTCGCGCAGATCTATGTGCAACGCTTATCGACAATGAAGGCAACGAAGTACCCAGCGAGTTGAACCGGGTGGGCCTGTGTCTCAGTACAGAGCAGTTGCGGAGGATTCCGGAGAGAATCGGTATTGGAGGAGGATTGGAAAAAGCAGATGCCATCCAAGCTGTCCTGCGAGGCGGGTGGCTAACAACCATCATCACGGACGCTGGCGTAGCCCGTAAGCTGGTCGCTCATTAGAATCACAAATAGCGCTCAAATGAGCGCACTTATGCTCACTTGACGATGTCGCTCAGCTACTCTATTGGATGGCTACGACAGAGGAGTTGAGCATGCAGCAAGAACACGATTGGGTCGTAAGAGCCAAGGAAGTCATCCGCGCAGACGCCGCCGCCGTTCTTGGAACGATCGAAGGCATGGACGGTTCGTTCCTCGCCGTGGCGCAGTTGTTCGCAACATGTCGAGGCAAGATTTTGGTAACCGGTAGCGGCACATCCGGCGCCGTCGCGAGCCGAGCCGCTCACCTGCTATCGGTCGGCGGAACCCCAGCGTTCTACCTCCCTCCTGCAGATGGATTGCATGGCGGTCTAGGCGTCCTTCAACCTCAAGATCTCGTCCTAGCCCTTTCCAAGGGCGGAAGCTCCGATGAATTGAACGACTTTTGCGCACGGGCAAAGACGCTGTGCGCCGGTCTGATCTCAATCACAGCATCTCCAGAATCTGTCCTCGGCTCGATCTCAGATCACGTTATTCGCCTTACTTTGCCGGAAGGCACTGATTTGGGCTCTGTTGTTGCCACTGGGAGCTCCCTTGCAGCTGCGGCCGTGACCGACGCGCTCGTTGAGGTCTGTCGTGTTGCCCGTGGCTATGGATGGGACAAGATCCTCTTTACACATCCGTCGGGTGCCGTCGGACGCGACGCCGAAGAAAGCTTGCACCGCCTGCAAGAAATCCAGGCCTAGTCCGATGGCTCGGGACCTTGTTGCCGGTATCGATTCCTCGACACAATCCTGCACCGTCGTGCTGCGGGAAATCGTGGGTGGTAAGGTCGTTGCAGAGGCGCGCGCGCCTCATCCGGTAACGACGCCTCCCAGAAGCGAACAAGCACCCCAAGCATGGTGGGACGCCTTGTGTGTGGCCATGAACGTTCTTCACTCGTACGGATCGCGTATCGCGGCCATCTCGGTGGGTGGGCAGGGGCATGGCCTCGTCTTGCTCGATACAAACGGCCAAGCATTGCGTGATGCCAAGCTGTGGAACGATACCGAGGCTGCGCAGGATGCGGCATTACTCTCCGAAAAACTATCTCCTGTAGAATGGGCATCTCGAACCGGTTCAGTGCCAGCACCCGCACTCACGGTCAGCAAACTTGCTTGGACAGAGAGAACGTTTCCCGGGTTGGTACGAACCGCCAATCACATCATGCTCCCCTCTGACTACATTCTATTCCGACTTACCGGTCGCGCCGCCACTGAGCGTGGAGTGTCATCGGGAACCGGTTACTTCAATCCCTTCCTCAATGTGTGGGACTATGAACTGGCGGAGCTTGCCGTCCCTGGTGTCGCGTGGGACAAGGTCTTGCCCGATCTTGTCGGGTCCAGTGAGGCGTCCGGCGTAGTGAAGTCGGACTGCGGCCTCTCCGCCCTGGCGGGCGCGATCGTCGGTTCCGGGTCCGGCGACAACATGACCGCTGCCCTCGGCCTGGGGATAGGACCCGGGGATACAGTCATCTCTTTTGGCACCAGTGGTACCCTTTATGGTGTCACTTCGATTGGCATCAGGGATGGCAGCGGCGCGATCAATGGCTATGCCGACGCAACGGGCGCGTTCTTGCCTATGATCACAACGCTCAATTCCGCAAAAGTCTCAGACGCATTTCGGCGCATCATGCGCTTGGACGTTGATGAATTCGACCGGCTGGCATTGTCCACAAGCCCCGGTGCAAACGGCCTTGTCCTCGTTCCCTACCTAGATGGCGAACGAACGCCCAATCTTCCGAACGCAACGGGCATTTTGTCGGGTTTGCGTAGCGATGTGAGCGCTGGACAGGTGGCACGTGCGGCGGTCGAAGGGGTCATTTGTGGATTGCTTGAAGGCGGCGATTTGTTGAGTTCGCAAGGTGTGCGAACCAACGGTCGCCTGATCGTCACGGGCGGCGCATCGCGGTCGCAAGCCTACAGGCAGATTCTCGCAGATTTGACCGGCAGGCCGGTTTGGACCAGCAACCTCGCCGAGGCCGCAGCCGCAGGTGCTGCGGTCCAGGCAGCCGCAGTCTTGACAGGGCGCACGACGGCAGCCGTCGCCGACGATTGGAGACCTGAATACAAAATCGTGGCCGAGCCAAATCCTCGGTCCCTCGAACGTGCCGACGAGGTTAGAGCGAACTACAGAAACGCTTGCCAGCTTGCGCGGTAACAAGGGAGGATTTCATGACCGACATCACCAATTCTGAGCCCAATGCATCAAAGCGCATTAAGATCCCCGCGGAGGCAGGCATCGCGTTTGTGCTGCTGATGGTTCTCATCGCAGGCTCGCTCGCATCACCAAATTTCATGACAGTCTCGAACATGTTTGTTCTTCTGTTGAATGGAGCGGTGATTGCGTTTCTGTGCCTTGGCCAATCCTTCGTTCTGTTCACCGGCGGAATTGACCTCTCGTGCGGTTCGATCGTTGCAATGACGTGCGTGATCGCGGCCGTGTTCATTCAGACCCTTGGTATACCGTGGCCTGTCGCGTCTGTGCTTGTTCTGGCCGTCGGTGCCATCGCGGGTGCTGTGAACGGTGTCATTATCGACAAAACGGGTGTGCCACCGTTCATTGTTACATTCGCAATGATGGGCGTTGCGGCTTCCATCCCGCAGATCATAACCGGCGCCGAATCAATCCGTGTCCTGAATTTCGGATATCGGTTCATCGGGCAGGCAAAGGTTTTCGGTATTCCCTTCCCTGTCATCGCATTGGCAATCGCGATCGCCGTTGCTGCCATTTTCATAAAGCGGACGGTAACAGGTACCCATATCTTTGCCGTTGGCGGCAACGCCGAGGCAGCAAGGCTGGCGGGCGTGAATACATCGCGGATTACCATTCTTGTTTACGCGATCTCTGGCTTCTGTGGCGCCTGCGGCGGACTGATCTATGGATCCCGCCTGATGACCGGTTATCCCACAGCCGGGCGCGGTGACGAACTGTTTTTCTCCATAGCGGGTGCGGTCGTTGGCGGCGTCAGCCTCTTTGGTGGCATTGGATCGATCTATGGCGCGATGATTGGAGCGACACTCATCGCGACAATTTCAAATTTGATGAATGTGCTCAACGTCAACGCATATTGGCAACCGCTTGTGATCGGCGTGATCATTCTCGTCGGCGTGACCTTTGACACCCTGCGGTCATCAAGCCGGTTGTCTCTACCCTGGAGAAAACTACTCAAGGGTCAGATTTCAGGTGGCTCTTAGGGCCGCCGGAAACGGCGTCGTGTTGGTAACGACGTCGCGGACTGAACATCATCTAAACAGGAGTGAAAGATGAAGAAAGTGTGGAGGAGCATGGCGTTCGCAGCGGCTGGAGCATCGTTTTTTGCGATGGCAGCCGCGTCGGCAAGCGCTGACGACAAGGTTCTGGGCGTAGCATTGCCAAATCTCACCAACCCTTACTACGTTGCCATGAAGAAAAGCTTCGAGGAAAACGGCAAGGCGCAGGACTTTACGGTTCGCGTTATGATCGCTGACAATGACGATGCAAAGCAGTTGTCGCAGATTCAGACCCTTGTTCAGCAGGGTGTTGCCGCGGTTGCTTTAAATTGCGTCTCGTCGGGCCCCTGCGTAGCATCCGTCTCTGAACTCAACCAGGCGAAGATACCCGTTTTCACCATCAACCTGCTTCCAGACCCAGCAGGTCTCAAGGCTGAAAATCTCAAAGTCGAGCAGGCAGTGCAGACTGACCAGAAGGCAGGTGGCACGTTCGTTGGACAGCAGCTTCTGAAGGACATCGGCGCCGACGGCAAGGCTGTCATCGGCATTGTTGGCGAACCGACGTCCGTCTCAGCAAATACCCGCGATGACGGCTTCAAGGAAGCCCTCAGCTCAAACCCGAATGTCAAGTTCGTGGCTCTCGTGAACGGCAAGGTCGAAGAGACGACGGCGCTCAAGGTGACGACGGAGATGCTTCAGGGAAATCCCGAGATCACCGTCGTCTATTCGGATACCGAGCCAGCAGCGCTTGGTGCCATGGCCGCCATCCAGCAGCTCGGTCGCGACGACGTGAAGCTTTACGCGTTCGTCGACAAGCTTGGTGTTCAGTACATCGAAGACAATTCGATCCTGAAGGCCGGCGCCATTCAGGAGCCTGCGAAGCTCGCACAGATCCAAGTCGAGAACATCAAGAAGTTCCTCGCCGGCGAGAAACTCGAGGCCATCATCGATAGCCCCCCCTTGCTCGTAAACAAGGACAACGCCGGCGCGACAGTCGACAAGGCATATTGATCTCGGCATGTCGCGCGGCTGAGGGCCGCGCGACATCTTTGATAAGGATGACGGATATGGCCTCGAACGGCAGCTACACAGCTTCAGGCATCACCAAAGCGTTTTCTGGCGTTGGAGTGCTCCACGGGATCGACTTCATGGTCAGGCCCGGAACAATTCATGGTCTATTTGGTCACAATGGTGCTGGCAAGTCGACGTTGCTGAAGATTCTCGCCGGTGCTCAACCACAGGACGAAGGCATTCTGTCAGTCGGCCCTGACGTCGTCACGCTCTCGTCGCCGCGCGATGCGCTCGCCAAGGGTATTGCCTGCGTCTACCAGGAACTGCGGCTGATCCCGAACCTGACAGTTGCTGAGAACCTGTTCCTCGGGCGAGAGGTATCGCTTCACGGCGTTAAGCGCTCGGCCGAAATGAACAGCTATTCGCAAAGGCTTTTGTCCGAATATGGAATGTCGACAGACGTGACTCGACCCGTCAAAAGCCTTTCTCATCCCGAAAAACAACTTGTTGAAGTCATCGCCAACCTCGATGGCAGGGCGCAGTTTATTTTCCTTGATGAGCCCACAACAGCATTGGATGGCCAGCAATCCGCCGAGTTGCTAGGGCATGTGCGCCGAATTGCGCTGGAGCGAAACGTTGGCATTGTGCTTGTTTCGCATAAACTAGATGAAGTCCTTTCTGTATGCGACGAGGCGACGGTGCTGTCGGGTGGGCGCGTCGTGTATCACGCCGTTGGCGGCGACCTCAGCAAACAAGCGATCGTCGACGCGATTGTCGGTGACGCCCACGCACATGCCAATGATTTTAAACGCCACAAGACACCGGCGGGCGAGGTGTATCTGCGCGTCAAGAACTTGAGTGGCGCTCGGCTAAAGGGTGTCGATATCGAAGCCCGGCGCGGAGAGGTTCTGGGGCTCTACGGACTCGTGGGATCCGGCCGCACCCGCTTCTTGAGGTCGCTCTATGGCATGGACCCGGTCGCCAGCGGCGAAATCGAAATCGGCGGTGCACCATATAAGCCTTCAACGGCCAAAGCTGCCATTCGGTCCAGAATTGCATTGTTAACGGAAGAACGAAAGATAGACGGATTCATTCCGCTGATGTCAGCCTATCAAAACGTCGTACTTTCATCCCTGAGCCGCTACCGCAAGGCTGGTTTTGTCCAAGTCTCAACCGCACGAGCGGCAGCGCGCAAGACCCTTTCGAGAATCGGAACACGTGGGAAGCTAGACGGTCCCATCAAATCACTTTCCGGTGGAAATCAGCAAAAGGTCCTCCTCGCTCGCATCATAGAACAAAACGCGGATCTGATCCTGCTCGACGAGCCGACAAAGGGTGTTGATATCGGCGCGAAGTCTGACATCTACCAGATTATCCAGACACTGGCAGATCAAGGCAAGTGCATTATCGTTGTATCCAGTGAGGAAGAGGAGTTGATGGACATTTGCGATCGGATCGCGGTGTTTCAACATGGCAGGTGCAATGGGCAAGCATCCGCTGTCTCAGACCTTACCGTCGGCCAATTGCGCGAAGCGGCGTGGGCTCCCGCGGCATGATCAAACTTTCGGCATCTCTCTACGCTGCAGATCCGCTTCGACTTGCAGATAACATCGATAGCGTCTCCTCATACGTGGATTCCTTCCATATCGATATAATGGACGGTTGGTTTTCTCCCGAATTCGGGCTGTATGGGCGTCTGGTAGAACACATTCAGGACTATACGAAGGTTCCGTTGGATGTTCACCTTATGCTGCGCCACCCGATGAACGCCGCCATTCGGTTTTCGGAAATGGGCGTGCGCTCCGTCGCCTTCCATCTTGAAGGCGATCACTGTTCGAGTGAAATCGCCGCCGCGATCAAATCAAACGGCGCCCGTGCGTTTGCAGCGATCCGCCACGGAACGCATGTCAGCCAATTAGAGCAAGTCACCGACTTCGCAGACGGCTTCCTGTTCCTCACGGCGCCAGCTGGCGGCGGGCCCTTCGATGAGAACGCATTTAAGCGCCTCTCCGCTCGACCGCCGGGGCTTCAGACCGTTGTGGATGGCAAGATCGACCCTTCGCACTTTGGCCGTCTTGCCGAGTTGCACGTCGAGACAGCAGTCGTCGGAGCGGCAATGTTTTCGCATGGCAACAACGCACGGCGCGCTTCTGAGTTGGCCGCCTTGATAGGTCCTTCCGGTTGAAAAACTGCCACCATGGCATCGCGCTAGAACGGTGGCGACGTGACATCCTTACAGAACGTTCGATCGCAAAATCCCCAGACCCCTCGAGGATCGATCAGTGCCAACGCCGCCGTGGCCTTCGTGCGCGAGCCGCCAAAAGTTATCCCTTCCGTCGTGGGTCGGCTCCCTGTTTGGAGGGTCAAGCTTCACACCACTCCCTGCTTGACAAATAAGATGGTAGCGATACCATGTCGACGCTGTAATTGTGC
Source organism: Rhizobium sp. Root1203 (assembly GCF_001424945.1). Taxonomy (GTDB): domain Bacteria; phylum Pseudomonadota; class Alphaproteobacteria; order Rhizobiales; family Rhizobiaceae; genus Rhizobium. The sequence goes on along the minus strand of NZ_LMCW01000017.1, from coordinate 110,885 downwards.
AACTCTGGCTTCTCGATGGGATTCGACGAAGGCTGGCTACAACAAAGTCGATACAACACCCGTCGCAATTGTTCGAGCATACTGAAGGTTCGTTTTCGAAAATGGACCTCGTATCTCTCTGATTTTGTAACCGCTTTTTGAAAAGGGACTACGAATGAATACCAAACTTGGTTGGGGTATACTGGCGACCGGATGGATCGCTGAGCTCTTCACGCAGGATCTCATCCTGGCAGGCCTAAGGGTCGCTGCAGTGGGATCTAGGTCACCAGGTAGGGCAAAGGATTTTGCCGAACAATTCGGAATACCGAGTTTTCACGGCAGCTACGAGGCTCTTGTTGCCGATCCAGATGTCGATATTATCTACGTTGCGACACCACATCCCAACCATGTCGAAGCGGCACTTCTTGCCCTGAACGCTGGTAAGCATGTGCTTGTCGAAAAGCCATTTACATTGAATTCAAGAGAGGCCCGACGGGTTGTCGAACGGGCGGCCGAAAAGAACCTTGTGGTCCTGGAAGCGATGTGGACGCGGTTCCTGCCTCACATGCTCAAAATCCGGGAGATTGTGGAATCGGGAGCCATAGGTGAAGTGCTTTCCATCTCAGCCGAGCACCGCCAGTTTCTTCCCTCTGATCCGAAGCACAGGTTGAACAGGCTCGAACTCGGTGGGGGCGCGCTCCTTGATCTCGGAATATATCCGATCTCCTTCGCCTGCGATCTTCTTGGCATCCCTAATTCTATCCATGCATCAGCTCGCTTCTCTGGCACGGGCGTAGATGCGGAAATCGCGACAGTGATGCGGCATCAAGGGGGTGCGATTTCGACGACTGTCTCGGCGCTCGATTGTGCCGGTCCCAATGTTGCGGTCGTCTACGGCACCAAAGCGCGGATCGAGATCGCTTCCGTGTGGTACATGCCGACTTCTTTCAAGATCGTCGATCAAAATGGCGTCGTGTTGGAGGAGTTCGCGGAAGAGGTTTCCGGCCGTGGCATGCAGTTCCAGGCATTCGAAATGGAAGGTCTGGTCCGGACAGGAAATAATTCATCGATCCTGGCTCCGGAACAGAGTCTGGCCATCATGGAGGTGCTGGATTCGGTAAGGAAGCAGATCGGCCTCGCATATCCCGGTGAATAGAGCTCAGATGCGATAGCCCAGATTAAGTGGCGAGCCCTAAAGGCCGGCTCGCCACTTTAGTTGCGATTGCAATTGCGAGGTTTCGGGCTTAGCCAACATGCGTAACGCTTCGAACCGTGGCAGTTCATCCACCGCTACGCAGTTGTTTGTGGCGATGGCCGGCCGCACCTATTTCACAACTGCGGACGGGTTGCCAACGTGATGGTAGAGAAGTAGCTGGAGCGCACATTAGATGGCCTCACCTCCATTTCCGATCGATATAGAGATCCTGCGGACCGACGATACCCGGTACGGTTCCGAATGGTCGGGCTTGCGTTTGAATGATGCCTACAATCGGCTGTATGTGGTGATCGAAGGCGAAGCTGAAGTGGAGGTTAACGATGAAATCGTCGTTCTTGAGCAAGGCTGCAGTTATCTGTTTCCACACACCATCAGATTCGCATACAGATGCTCGACGTATTTCTGGCTGCTGAACGTGTGTTTTGAAATGCGGGGGCAGTCTCACATCGATCTCCTTTCAGTTCAGCCCTACCGTCGACAAGTACGTCCCCTCGATATGCAACTCGTCACTGAAAAAATGAGAAAAATTCACGCCACATCGGAAAAATTGACCTTTGCTGCGCGACTGGAGGCATCTGGCAACCTGCTTCAGCTGCTGGCAGCGCATTTTACAGACGATGGAGCGGAAACCTTAGTCAATAAGAAACGTGACCTTCAACGTCTCAAGCCCTCTCTGGAATACATCCATGCCAATATCGAAAAAAAACTACTGATTGGCGATCTCTGTTCAATGGCCAACATGAGCAGGCAATACTATTCAAAGATATTCAAGGAAACGCTCTACACGTCGCCGCAGGAATACGTAAGGTACGAACGAATAAACCGCGCAAAGAAAATGCTGCGAAATTCGAGGACGAAGATTGCGACTATTTCGGACGATCTAGGCTACGCGAGTCCTGCCTATTTTACCAGGGAATTCAAGGCGCTGACAGGGACGGTGCCAAAACTATTCCGGCAGGATTTGCAACTCATCTAGAACGGAATCGGAGGCAAACTACGCGGGGGCCATCCTCTGCCTATGGCCATTAAAGTATAGTGGTGAAATTGTCCATCTGAGCAATATTAAATAATCCGCAACCGGCAGGCCAGCGCAACTGCTTGGGTTCGATTCATTACATCGAGCTTTCTCATCACGGACTTGAAATACGCGTTTATCGTCGTGGCAGACAGATCGAGGATTATAGAAATTTCCTCGCTGCTTTTGCCAGCCGCCGTCCAGCGCAAACACTCGACTTCCCGGCGCGAAAGAGGATGGCCTTTCGATGCCAACCTGACCTTCTTAGAGAAGTGATTTACGGCTCCCAGTGATTGTATGAAGGCATTATGAATGTTGCGCTCGCTTAGCGAAGCGCCGCTGAATATCGCAAGATACCGTGTTCCGCTTGGACAATGCAGACTAAAGCCACAGATCTCGGTTCCGATTTGACGCAAGTCCACATCGCGGTTTAATCCCGAGTACAATGCAGATGAACACGCGACAACGGGCAACGTCGTCTGCCGACACTGATCCATGAACGAGCTCGCAAAAAACTGATCGGACTGCCTATATTTTGTAACAAGGTCATCCGGCCAATTGGTGGCGATCACATTCTCGTAGAAACTGGTCCTGTCAGCCTGAGGGAATAAAAGCGCAGCATAATACCGAAAATTCTCGGCAATGCAGATTCCCAACATTTCATCGCCCAGCTGCGAGCATCTGCCCTCTTGCATCGCTGCCACTATCTCCAACCTCAAACTCGCTGCGACGTCATTTCAGAATGAAACGCCTCGGTGGAATTTTCCCTTGCTTCCTAAGATGTGCTTCCTGCGCAATTTACGCTTCTCAAAGTTAGCCCCTCGCTTTCGTAGTTTTCATTTCGACTTTTTATGTGCCTAAGCTTCGATCAACAGTGGGTCGATACCTTAACGTCATCAATAATTATATTCGTGTCGCGCACCTCAGTCTCATAGGAGATTGGAAGCTCATCCTTCGTTTCCGATCGGCATTGCGATGCATGACACGCTTCCGTCCCGGGGAACGGTGGCTCGGACGGCTACTCGGCGGTCGGTTGCTCGATAATCACGCAGTCTACAATTCCGCCTTTCGTCTCCGGGTCTATCGGTTCCAGAGGTTCTATCAGGTGTACACATGAGATCCTTGCTGAGGGCGATACCATGAAAGTGTGGTCAGGGTTGGAAATCCGTCGGTTCTCTCGCTAAGTTCAAGGCTCGTCTTTCGCCAGAGCTACCGCCTCCCGGAGTCGGCTCATCCACGTGGCAGTCTATTCGCGTGCCGCATTACTCGCCGTATCATCGATCACCCAGGTGCGGCCGTCAGTCGGGTCGAAAGCAAGAGTCATTTGCCGCAGTAGCGGCAGGCCGACGTTCGGGTAGCCGCCCTTGATAAATCGGATTGTTGGATTGTTCACGGTGATCGCGCCGATCCTAATATCGCCTGCGATCTGAGCTTCATACATGGGCTGGCTCCCCGAAGCCGAAACGACCGATCCGATCTGCTCTAGACCGCCGGCGAGGCTGAGCTTCTCCGAGAATTCCAGCGGAAGCAGCAGCGCGGAATCGTTGCCGGTATCGAGAATGGCGTGGACCACTCCACTTGGGAGTTCGACTTGCAAGGAAGGAAGGCCTGCGGCCCCTTCTCCAAGATAGGGCGCGCCCGGCCCGTCCATCGTATCGACAGCACTGCCTGACAAAATACGCAACTCCGCATTTCGCAGATCGAGCAGCACCAGCTTCTGGGGGAAGCTATTAGGTCCGAAAATACCGACCTCATCGGTGCTGTGGTAGTCAAATACGTTGGCTGGTGCGTCTGCGATCGGGATGCCACCAAGCTGAACTCCGACCAATCGGGTCTGGTAGCCCGGGACCGGCCGCCCGGTGCTGCCGTCAGTCGATGTCGATGGGCCGATGCGTGGCAGGTTGAACTGTTCGGCATAGACAGTATCCAGGACATTGTCGTTAGTTCCAGTGTCGAAAACCACCGGCGAGGGTGAATGATCGCCAAGCCGCATCATCACGAGGACGCGACTGGAGGAGAGATATAGTGGTATGACCGCCTCGACATGTGTCCTCTTCCCCGTGAGTTTGTCGCCCGCCCACGCCACGCAAACTACTACCGTAGCGGCAAGGAGTGACAGAGATCGTATTCCTAAGTTCATCTGTCGAACGTTCTTGGACATCGTAAGGAGGCGATGAGGTCGTGGCGCCTCTGAGCGTGGACTGAAAGGCTGTGGGGCCGACGATTCAAAGCACCGTCCTAACAATCGGATAGTCTCCCGTCGTTGGTTGGTGAAGGTGCTGGGCTAAACATCCGACTGCTGGGTTGCAGGAACATTGCGCGGAACTGCGCACAGCGTAATTTTCCGGGCAGCGAGCAAGTAATTTCCTCAAGGCGCAGTCGCGAGGTGATACGCGCCTTCGCAGGTGGGATCGTGGCAACGCGGGTTTGGACGATGCTAAGTTTCCTGGGTCAGGTGCAGCCATTGCGCGAAACCGTCTAGATCAAGATAGAAATTGAGGCAGCGGGCCTCCTCATGCCCAACTGGCAGGCCCTTATGTGGCATGCCGGGATATAGAGGTACTGGTCGTAGGAAGAGTGAAAACCCGATGCTCGACCTGGCACGAACGCCCGCCGGATAAGGCGGCTGTCACCCGTAATTGAGAGTGAGGATGCGCCGCAATACCGGGTGGAGTGCCGCGCCGAGAAGGCATCTTCGACCCCCGGACGTTCGCCGTCGCGGCTATAGGACCATCGGCGTGGCATCGCAGCACGCAGATCATCCTCAGGGATGATCGCCTTCGATGAGAACAAGACTCGCGCTGTCGGCAATCCTACTGGCTCAAACTGCTACAGCTCGTGCCCGACGCTGATCTTGAACACTCGGCCGCTGCACTCATCAAGGGACCACGTGCAAGCGCCGCATCACGCGCTATCGCATGGCGCGCAAAGAGCACCAACATCAGACACATCAAAAAGATCAGCACTGCACCGAGCAGTCTCTCCGATCCGCCTGGATCAGGGCGCATCGGACGGAATACGCCCCGCAATCTGGACAAATGCCTGAGCATGCTTCTCGCTCCTTGTTTAACCGAGCATCTGCGACAACCTTCACGCGCTACTGCAAAGTCGTCATTCGCATTCGAGCTTCGGCTTGCGGAAATTCGTGACGATCCATCGCGTCCCGGCTGCGCGCGCATAGAATGTGTAGAAGCACTCGGTCTCCTTGACGTAACCCGGCCCGCCGACATAGTTTTTCATCACTTGGGAGGCACAGCTCGCAAGCAGCGCAGTCCCCACCAACGCGAAGGCGGCACCTGCAAAAGCAAGACGTGAACGCGTTCGGTATGTCTTCCGGGGTGATTCGTTGCGCAACGCAGCCGCTCCAGTTGGTTTTGCAGCTTGCTACGAGGCAGAGATTGCAGGCGCATTACCGACTGCCCGAGAGCCCGACTAACCGCAACGAAAGCGCGCGACGCGTGATCAGGCCTGAGTTGCCAGGGGCGCCTTCACGGCCGGCGCCGATCTCGAGCCGCACGCGGAAGCCGCAACTTGTATCGGTAAACGACAAACGCCGAAATGCGAGCGGATCACCCGACTGTTTTTTCAGGCCAAGGTGAGCGGGTCACTGACATAGGGCGATCAAACCACTACAGTGCTGAGATTTGACGGCGATGGCCCAGCACAACGGCAGTGTTTATCCGCTTTTATTTGGCTAATGGGTCAGGCTCTCATCGCACACCAAGCCTGATGGCGTCGTCGAAGGCTTTCCGCCCACTCCCAGCTAGCCAGGATCGGAAAGAGATAATTTCCGGATTTATTCTCCTCATGACATTCAGATCCACGTGGTCTGCAAGGGGGCCTTCGTCCAGGCTTGCGGCCAGTTGCCCAAGAGTGGAATTGGCAGCGAGAACCTTATCGGAAAAGCGCGCGTAGACAATCGGACGACCGGCGGCCTCCGTAAAAATCTCTCCCAGTTCGCGGCCGGTGACGGTATCGCCGGCAATCTTCAATGTTTCTCCTCCGAACCGCACCTTGTCGGCGAAGATAGCGGCAACAAATTTTCCGATGTCATCCACGGCGATGACTTGCATCGACTGGTCGGGTCTGAGGAAAAATTTGAACTGCCCCTCCTCCAACCCGTACCCGGGCCTTGCAAGCATCTCCATGAAAATCATCGGCCTGACGATGGTTGCGATAATCGGCAGTTTGCGAATGTGCACTTCGATACGAGGCTTGGCGTCGAAACGCGCTACGCCAGTCGGCTTCTCACCGGCGCTGGCGCCCGAGGAATAAACGAGGTGTGCAACACCGCACTCTGCTGCCAAATCCCCGATCGCGCTGCCCAAACGCACTTCTTCCTCTTCGGGCAAGTTGCCCGGCAGCACGCTGAAGACGCCATAACTTTCCTTCATGGTGGCGCGGATCACTTCGATATCCGCAAACGATCCGTGCACGAGTTCGAGGCCCGCGCGGCGAAGTGCTTCTGATTTGGGAGAGGCGAGATCGCGAACCAGTGCACGCACTCGCCAGCCTGCCCTCATCAATTCGGCGGCGACCGACCCGCCCTGTTGACCTGTCGCGCCGAAGACCAGGATCGAACGTTTTTCTTTCGTCATGTGGACACCCTCATGTTTTGCCGAGGGAATCCATATATAGCTATGAGGTTGACACCGGAAGACGGCACATTTTCCAGCCTCAGGCACAAGGATGATACGCTTGGAAAAACCGATAGGGAGCAGGTTCGATAAACAGAACAAAGGCGGTCGGCCCTTCAGACCGGTTCCGTCGAACGGAATCTGTACGCGGCTCGGCGACAAATGGACTGTTCCGGTTATCTGGCACCTCTCAGTCGCGAGTGGGCAGCGGCTCCGTTTTTCGGCGCTCAAGAACGAGATTGAAGGCATCACCCAGCGCATGCTCACGCTCACACTGCGAAATCTGGAGCGAGATGGCCTTGTTGTGCGTCATTACTTTCCCGAAGTGCCGCCGAGAGTCGAATATGAATTGACCGACATGGGGGCCGGTATCTTGAGCGCCCTCGAAGGTGTCAATTTTTGGATCACGGACAACTTGGCCCACGTCGAACAATGCCGCCGCGCTTACGACGATTCTGAGCAACGAACCGTTAAGACTTGCTCCGTCGAAACTTAACGAGGCGTTCGATGTTCGGGGGCAAGATGGGGTGGTGCCGACCTCCCCAGTAAGGGTGCTTCGTTGTCGAATGACCAGATGCCTGTTCTCCGCTCAGTTGTTGAGGCGCTTATGTGCAGGATGCTCGACACCGAGCATAATTTGCCTTTTGGGTGCGTCGTAGGGCATGGGCTTGTCGGTGATCATGACACACGGTGTGACGCGCACAGTACCGTCGGGAGCTTCGCATCAGCTTCCGATGGCCACCCCACCACCTTGTCGAGGCGGCGATCGGAACTGATATTCCGGTTACGCTCCGATACCGCTCGCCTTGGAACACGCGGGTTCGGGGTGGCTGACCGCTATCGCCACTGGCATATCTTCCTCTGGGCGACGCGGCACATCTGATCACTCCATGGGGTGGGTTCAAGGGTAATCGCCGACGCTCGCAATCTCGTCTGGAAGCTTGCAGTGGTCGACGGCGTCCGCTCTCCCGGCATCGCGATGTGCCACAGTGTGGCTGTGGAAGTCACATGCTGAGAGCCGTTCATGGAGCAGGTTACCACAATTGGTCTGAATATCGCGAAGCAAGTATTGCAGGTTCACGGGATCAATGGTGCTGGCGCTTATGTCAGCCGTCGCAGGCCTGCGCCACCACGATGTCGTTGGATTTTTCAGGGAATTGCTGCCGTGCCTGATCGGAATCGAGGCTTGCGCGACCAGACAACTTGCCTTGCGACAGCGACCACTCGCTTGGCGGCCGATCTCTCCCTCAGTACCATCTCGACAGTTGGGGGGACCTATTCTCCCTTGAGGCGTGTGACAGCGCACTAAGGGCAGTCACGTTCGATTACTCCGTCCCCCCTTCCCGGGTCCTCGCCAATCGAGTGTCCGCGATGCTCACCCGTGGCTGCCCGTCCTGCGAACGCGAATTCGGGGTTAATTTCAAGGATATCTCGGTCACCAGCTTGTGACGCAGGGCCAAGGTGTAATCGCTTAACGCCTTCGGTACCATCACGAAGGCCTGGTCGCCGCCGATGACTTCCTCCGCGAAATAAGAGGCTAGCGGGCGGTCGGGATTCTGGAATTCCCTGGACGGGATGGCGATCGCGTTGATCGTGTAGCCCTTGTCAATCGCCTTCGCCCTAGCCTGCTGAACGGACAGGCCTGCATTGTTCTCGCCGTTGCTGGATATATCTATGACCATCCGGTCCGCGCGGTCCGGAAACCTGTCGAGAAGCAGGCTGCCGACGGCGATGGCCGAGGAGATGGATGTTCCACCCCTGATCCTGCGACCGACGCCCCTGTCACCGGTACTGCTGATAATGCCGGCTGCCGCTTCTGCGTCTTTGGGTCCGCAAATCCTCGTCCAGGGCAAGATTGACCTTATGCTCGACGGGCTTGCCCATTCGAAATAGCTGACTGCTATGCACCCCCGCCGGCCGCTGGAAAGCACCTTCAATATCTCGGGGGATGTCAAGGCGGCGGCATGACCATTCCGCTGCATGTCCGCGGTGGCAGGATCGATTGAGGACGAGAAATCGACGGCGAAGACCACGGCGACGTCGACGTCGCTCGCCTGTGCGTGATCAGTTCCGGATGCGAGCGCCGCGGATCCAATCGCCGACGTGACCACAATCGCAGCCGCCAGTTTTGTGCATAGCCAAGTGTTCATGAACCCCTCACCGTTTCTCCTGCGGGACGATTGCAGTGTGTAACCGGGCATCGTCGCCTGTATGACAAAAGCTTCGGCGAGGAAACGATTGCAGAAGACCCCCGTTTGGGGGTTGAGCGGGCAGATATGCTGTCAATGCCTGCGAAGCCTGGCCATGGACACGCCGCCTCTTGCGGCGTAGCTTGCGGGACTGGTTGTTGATCTGCCTATTATTCATCTCCTATATCTGTTTGTGCATGCCAACAAAGCGGGGGGGTAAGGCCGTGGCGTTTGACGTCGATCGGTTGCAGCGTGCATCCATGAACCTGTCAGACGTGATCGCTGATCCATCGTGCTGGATCGGGATACTCGACGAGCTGGCGGCCTCGCTCGGCGCCATGGGCGCGAGCCTGATCCCCCAGTCCACCTCCGAAGGCGCGATGACGACTGCCAGCCTTAGAGACTGCCTCCAAACCTATGTCAGCGAGAGCTGGGTGGAACAGGACAGGGAGAGCCATCGACGCGCGCGGGCGATCACCATGCGGGGCGAGGTAGCGCTGGACCGTGACTTGATCGACAGCAACGCCCGCTACGCGCCGTTCTTCGACGATTTCATGCCCCGCTTCGACGGCAAGGGCTGGGCGGGCATCGGCCTTCGCACCGGCCCCGATTTCTGGTCGCTGACATTGCACCGATCACCCCGCCAGGGGCCATTCGAAGAAGCCGAGAGGGCCGTGCTCCAGCAGTTTTCCGTGAGGCTGAACGAAGTCGGTTGCCTCGCGCATCTGGCGGGGCGCGTGACGCTGTCCACAGTCGCAACATCGTTCGACCAGATCGGAAAGGCCGTGGTCGCAATCGACCAGGCAGGGCGGTTCATTCATGCCAACGCCACGGCCCAACGGCTGTTGGATGGTTCCATCCAGATCACCGGCGGGCGGTTGATGCTTCGTGACCGGCATGCCGCAGCCGAATACCAAAGGGTGCTCAGCCGCCTGCAGGGGCTTCGCGAGGGCAGGGCCTTGCGCGCGGCCCCGATCATTGTAAGGCGGGAGAATGCGACCCCGCTCGTGATCAGGTTTCTGTCTGTCGACGGTGCGGCGAAGACGCCCTTCGTTTGCGCCCGAGCCCTGCTGCTTCTCAACGAACTGCCTCGGCTGGGCAGGAACGAGTGGCAGGTCTTCGGCCGCGCTTTCGGGCTCACTCCAGCAGAGGCGCGCCTTGCGGCACTTCTGTCGGGCGGCAGTTCTCTCGAAGAAGCCGGAGATACTCTCGGCATCACTCGTGAGACCGCACGAAGCAGGATTAAGGCTGTCTTCCAGAAGACCGACACACATCGCCAGGGTCAGCTGGTGGCGCTGCTGGCTTCATTGGAGTGAATGTCAATCGGTATCCGAAATTGGATCAGACCTAGTGTCGGAAATTCAATGATCGAATTAGAATATCGGCGTAGCTTGGCCCTCAAAAGGTTCCTGGACTAGCGATTCGAAGTCTCAACCGACAAGAATGGGCCAAGTGCCTCCAGAAAATCGGCTGCGTTGAAAATGACTGCCGGCGCCTTCGAGCCAATATCTTTGGTTTGGCCCGACAGGATGCGCTCGACCGCTTCACAAATGATTGGCGCGGTGATCGCGTAAATGTCCTGTCCTTGGGCAAGGATACTGCGATGCTCGCCGTGCCTTGTTACCATCACCTCCACGGCGAAGCGCTGAGCCGACCGCCCGGTTTCGTCGACTGCCTGCGGTGGAGGCGTTGATGGATCGCGAACATCGCGCAGCGCGATGGTGCCGAGAAAGGTGTGCAGTTCCTGGGTTCGGACGTGACTGGCAATCAGTGGAACTTCAGAAAACGGGACCTCGATGAATGTCTGCGTGCCGAAGGGAGGTGGCAGTATGAATTCTTTTTGTGTGGGCGGTTGTTGAACCGGTGCCAACTGTCCATGGCTGACCGCCAGGCGCTGTGCGGTGTTTCTTTGTCCCGTTACCCGTGTGCCCTTCGTCGGCAGCCAGCTGTCAAGTGCAACTCGAATTTCGATCCCGTCGGCGTAATCCCACTCCTGCATGGCAGCATTCACGAGCAAATCTGCCAAGCCGCCGTAAAAGCCCATGGCTGGAATGACCGCTATGCCAGCTTCAAGAGCCATCGCTCCATACCGTAACAAAGTGGCTTGCACGCTTGGTTGTTCGGCCGTGACATCGAGGTAATGGATACGGGCTCTCAGTGCAGCACGGATCACAGCGTCAGCAGTATCCAGAAACGGGCCCGCACAATTGATGACTGCCGATGCTCCGGCAAGCGCTTTGTCCAGCGTGACATCGTCCTCGACAATGGCTTCCCGGCATTCGATGCCGCGCTGGAGGAGACCAGCCTCATCAAGCCGGCGAATATCGCGTCCGATCGCGATGGGCGAAAATCCGCGTCGCAGCAGTTCGGCGACGACGAAGCGCCCCGTGTGGCCATTTGCTCCTATGACTGCCACGGCCCGAGATGCGTTTGAAGGATTAGAAAGACGGATGCCCATTGTTTTCTCCGATGCTACAGACCTGTCTGTAGCATCTAAAACATACCGGTCTGTATGATGTCAACTCGGTTTCTGCTAAGCTGATAAAAAATGGAGCTACGCGATGTCGAAAAACGTGAAAACCGCCCCCGCCCATGGGGGCAGCGAGGTGCGCGACAGAATCCTGGAGACAGCGTCTGAGTTGTTTTACCGTCGTGGCGTACGCGCGGTTGGGGTCGATCTGGTGGTTGAACGATCTGGTGTAGCCAAGACCAGCCTATATCGCCATTTCGGTACGAAGAATGACCTGGTGGCCGCGTTTCTCAAACGTGAGGACCAGGACTTTTGGGGCACGTGGGATCGAGTGAGCGAACGACACTCGGACGATGCCTTGGCTGAGCTTGATGCTCACTGTGAATGGATCGGGGAACGGGTTGGGCGAAGGAATTATCGCGGCTGCCCACAAATCAATACGGCAGCTGAGTTTCCGGAAATTGACCACCCCGCTCGCATTGTCGCTGAAACCCATATGCGTGAGATGCGGCGGCGATTGAACGTCATCGCGGAAAAACTACAGGTAGCGAGGCCAGATAGGCTCGCCGGGCAACTTGCGGTAATAATCAATGGCGCATTTGTGAGCATGCCGTTGTTCGAAGCCGGCGAGGCAACCGAACTGCTTCGACATGCTGCCCACGCGTTGATCGCTGCCAGTGGGGACTGAGATTTGTTCAAGTCGTGCCCTCGAGTCGTGGACGAGCGGTTCCGACAAAATGCAAATTGCGTAGATAAGGCGGTACGCATCGCGGGCTTGCCGCGTTGAATAATCCAGCTCTTGCCCACTGTCGCTCGGCCAGGATCCATCTGGCTACGCGTTCACGTCGTGAGCCGAGAAGGATGCATGATTTAAGATATCGGATAACCCGAAATGAGTGGCCGTCGATGAGCTTTGGCAGACTAATCTACCTTCGGACGGTTTCTCGGTCCTCCGGTGAAACGCCGGAATCGAGCCGAAACTGAAAGCGAGACACTTTGATCACCGGCTCTGTCGCCGGTAAGCGCCTGGCGTCATTCCGGTCTGCCGCGAAAAAAGCCGGTTGAAGGAAGGAGCATCCAGGTATCCTACCCGCTGGCAGACCTCGGTCACCGCTAGGTCGGTCGCCTCTAACAATTGCTTAGCAACCGCGAGACGCCGTTCGGTCAGCCACTGTTGTGGGGTCAAGCCCATTTCGTCAGAGAACCGGCGCACCAGCGTACGCGGTGAAAGCGCGAGCCGTTCCGCGAGCGCGGTGACATTCATTCCGAGGATGCTGCTTTCATCAATGCTTGTTAGTCGCTCCCGCAGCGAACGGAAGGAAGCTGGCAGCTCTTCAAGCACCATCTCATAAGGCGTCTGCAAGTACCGAGTGGGCGGCAGTACAAGCAACTTGCGAACGTGCCTCTCCTCCTCGTGAAAGCCGAATTCCCTAAGTAGGGCTTTCCCCAGTTCGATCCCGGAAAAGCCGCCCCCGCAGGTATAGATAAGGCCATCACGTACCAGCAGGCGCGAGACGTCCCAGCGGACCCTTGGAAAGCGCATATTCACATCGTGCTTCAACCACCACGAGGTTGTCGCACTGCGGGCATCGAGCATGCCGGCGTCCGCAAGAAACCAGCTTGCCGAGCAATGAGCGGCGATAATTGCGCCGTTTTCTGCGGCTTGAGTCAAGTTCGGTCGAACGAAACCGCTCTCCCGATCGAGGTCTGCGGTGAGTTGCCGGCTTGGCAGACCGGGTACCGCCAGTATCACGAACGCGTCTACTCGACGCGAAGGACGTCGCTGGGTTGGAAAGGAGATACCGGACTCTGCCACTGCCTGATCCGCCGAACCAAGGAATTCGACGGAAAATATACTGTCGCCCCGGATGGTGTTCACCAGGGTGAACATTTCCGCGAGAGTCGCAGCCACGGCCGCATAGAAAAAGCTCGGTAGCCAGATGGCAATATGATGCCGCGGCGTCCCTGGCTCGGCACGCACGGCCACTCTCGTCTGAACCACATCAATCTCCATCGTTACAACCCGGATCTTCACGATCTTTGGCGCGTTTCGCAAGTTATTTGTCTTTTGCGCCATTACACATCACGGACATACCAACTTATGCTCCCCTGAATGCTCGAGGAGACGACGCAATGCAAATACAGAGGCCCGCCTTGGCCGCGACAATGGTCAGCCAGCTAGTGGCTCTAATGTTGCTCGGCGTGGATCGAGCAACCATGTGGAACACGACTTGGCGGCATAGTCGCACCTCGTGTTCATGGCTCCGTCGATACTGGTCCGAGGGAGATTGCCGCGATGCGCGCCGGCCTCTTGCATTTCGCGGTCTTTGATCGGGATGCAAAGGATATCGCTTCGCTTGCACACATTCCTTTGCAGATGCCAGTGCTGACGGTGAGCGGGGACATCACCTTCGGAATTTATGTGACGCAAGTCATCCGAGCGTCGACCCTCGATGCCGTGCAATTGCTTTAGAGGATACGGGCCACTCTACTTTGAGGAGCGCCCGCAAGAAATCATTACCATTGTCCGCGGGCTTTTAATTTGCGGAGCAAATCCCAAAATGGAGAAACCAACAAATGAAGGCTGTTTTGTTCGATCGATACGGCGATCCGCTCGATGTTTTGCGGGCCGAGGATGTGCACGTACCAGTTTTGGCGGATGGTGAAGCTCTTGTGCGTATGGTAGCTGCGCCAATCAGTCCGGGAGATTTCCTTTTTATCGCCAACCTCTATCCTGAGCCGAAGAAACCAGTATTTCCGGCGCAAATCGGCGGAAACCACGGCGCTGGAATCGTCGAGCGCGCTCCCCCCGGGACAGGACTAGAACCAGGAACGCTCGTTGCCTTCAGCTATTATAACAGCTGGGCAGAGTATGCAGCGCTGCCAGTTCAGTGGCTTATCCCCCTGCCCCACGACTTTGCGCCCGAGAAAGCTGCGCAATTCTTTAACATCATCACTGCATGGGATCTGCTTGCAGCCGCTAAGGCTCGGGCGGGCGACTGGATCGCGGTCACAGCAGGCAACGCCACAGTCTCCTCGATGGTCGCCCAGTTTGCTGCCGCGCGCGGCGTCCATGTGATATCGACAACGCGTCGCGTCCATACTGATCTTTTGACGAGAGGTTCGGCCGCGGTCATAGATCTCAGCCAACTTAAGGAGCCCATCGGAGAGCGCATTGCCGAAATCACATCTGGTGTCGGAATTGCGGCACTAATTGACAACGTTGGCGGGCCTCTCACAGGCGACATTATTCGGACCATGCGGTTCGGCGGTCAGGTGGTCATCAACGGCGGCATGAGCCCCGAACGGTTCGAGCTGCACAATTTCGACGTGTTACTGAATGGGCTGGAGATCCGATCGCATGTTTATCGCTATTTCTTTGATCCCCCGAAGCCGGAGGACATGGAAGAGCTGGCGAGGATCGCCCTGGAGTCTAGCAGCGATGACTTCAAAGTCTCTGTTGGAGGATTTTTATCGCTTGGCGAATGGCGCAAAGGAGTTGAAGCGACGTTGCGGGTACCTGAAAGCGGGAAGCAGTTCTTTCGCATGTCGTGAGAACGCAACCCCTGTCGGTCGCCCATCGCCGCCTGGCCTTGAGACGTTTGTCGATCAGGCGTCACCGACGCTTCCGCCAAGCTGCACTCGACGCGATGCGTCGGGTCGCACTTCGGATATCAATGCCGGCCAGCGGAAAAGCGATATTCTCCGCCGCGTCAAAGTCCGAGCATGCCTCGGACAACTGGCGCCAGCTCCCTCCCGACTGCTCTCGTGTTCTCGGCATCGAGATGAACCCCGTCCAGCGACGTCGCACGGGCGACCAATCCCGCGTCAAAGAAGCCGCAGTCCATCTCGGTGGCGACTTCGGCGTAAAGCCCCGCGAGTTTTCCAGACTCGGCCACGCCACCGTCGAATACCGCAGCAAAATCGGCATCCTTCGTCGCCGTAAGCGGCGGAGGCGAAACCAGCAACACCCTGGGCGGCTTGGCATCGTGGGGATAGGCATGGCCACGGGTGATCCCAACCAGCCGGGCCATGCCTTGCTTGGCGCCAATGGCGCAACCGCAGATGAACGGCTTCATATCATTGGCGCCCAGCATGATGATGACCAGATCGAGCGGCGCATGGGTCTGCAGCATCGTTGGAAGAATGCGCGCTCCATTGCGGTCGCAGTCCGCGAGGTGGTCGTCGAACGCCGTGGTGCGGCCATTGAGGCCCTCGGCAATGACCGAGACATCTGGACCGAGGGCTGCGGCCAGTACGCTCGGCCAGCGATCCATATGGGCGTGACGCCCCAGACCCGTGGGGGAATAGCCCCAGGTGAGTGAATCTCCATAGCAAAGCACGGTCTTCAAGCTGCTTACTCCATCTTCAGGGTTATTCACGCCAACCATGCGCGGATTGCACCTCGATCATCTCTGCTAGGACATCGTTCCAGGTTTGCTGTTGCAGCATGACGTCATTCGGGAACATGCATCCGTCCCAACAGATATGGCGAAATGCCTTGGTGAGGCTGCCATTCTCGTCACGAAGCCAGAACCCGGCATCCCGGACAACATCCAGCTTGCCATTCGGGTCGTTGACCTGGCAGTGTCTGCCCGTGAGGTCATGGTCTCCGCCGCCTTTCACGGTTGCGTCGTTTTGGGCGACATGGAAATCGATGGTCCAGGGGCGCAGCGCGGCGGAAACCTTTGCGAAGGCCTCGCGCATCGGAGTGCGATCAGACCATTCATAATCATTCGGGAGAAGGCGCGCCTCCGACGCGTTGTAGCCCATTGTATAGAGAAGCGTGTGCGCCATATCCGCCTGAAAGCCGATATTGCGGCGATCGACGGCCACCAGAAGTTCAAGGGCTGATTTCCAGCTGTGCATGCCGCCCCAGCATATTTCGCCCTCGATCGCGAGGCGCTCATCGAATTCCGCAGCAACGTCACACGCGCGCCGGAAGGTATCCGCGATCATTGCGGTGTTGTGGGCCGGATCCTTTGCCCAATCCTCCACCGAGGCCGCCGAGTCAATGCGAATAACACCATAGGTGCGCAAACCGCTCTTTCTGAACTGTCCGGCAATGCGGCAGGCTTTTCGAACCATCTCGACGAAGCGGTCGCGCTCCTGCGCGTCACCCATAGCCGAACCAC
This sequence comes from Rhizobium sp. Root1203, assembly GCF_001424945.1. Classification (GTDB taxonomy): domain Bacteria; phylum Pseudomonadota; class Alphaproteobacteria; order Rhizobiales; family Rhizobiaceae; genus Rhizobium. The sequence goes on along the minus strand of NZ_LMCW01000017.1, from coordinate 94,244 downwards.
CCCCGCTGAAGGGCCAGACGGGGGCGACGACCGAACCGACGGCGAGGCCGTGGCCGGCAATTTTCCGCCCGATCTCGTTGACCTCGGCATCGGTGGCGTCGATCGGCACGTGCGGGGCCGCTAGAAAGAGGTCCACACCGTCGAACCGCCGTCCATCAACTTCTGCATCGGCGGTCAGGCGCAACATCGTATCCAGGTCAATTTCCGGCTCGCCGTCGCTACCTTTGCCGACGAGGCCGGGCCACATGGCATTGTGAAGTTTAGGATACTGTTGCATTGACCGTCTCTCCCGGCTGTTTCCGTAAATCTGGATTGAGGCGTCGCAGACGGCTTCGCTCGGATGCGTCGCTAGCAGGCACCGTCACCTTGCGACGATAGGCGCCAGGCGCGCCTTCATGTATCGGCCATCGAACGCGGCGACGGTATCAGGCGCGACTTCGGCCTCTCGACTTTCGTCCTCGACCACGAGCCAGCCCTGATAGTGAGTGTCGTGAAGGAAGGTCGTGATCGCTTCAAAATCGATCACGCCCTTGCCCATCATCGCCCACTCGCCACTGGCTGCCATGTCTTTGTAGTGGACATGCGCGATCAGCGGCCGGAAGGCTCCAATGATCTCGAGCGGGTCCATTCCCCCTTTGGCCAAGTGGCCGACATCCGGCACCCATTTCAACACTCGGGCGTCGAGACCGTTCAGCATGCGGTCGTAGTCCTGATGTGTCCGGCATACCGATCCTGCCGGCGAATTCGGATGGTACGCTGCCTGGACGCCCCTTTGCGCGGCGCGGGCCGCGAGGGCGTTCATGCAAGCGAGCTGGTTCGCCTGACGTTCTTCGAGATCGGAGCGGTCGCTGCCCGGATAGGGGCAGACATTCAATATTGTGTCTGGGAAATTGCGCGCCAGATAGTCGATAACCCAGTCGGCGTCCTCGCGCTCGGCGTCGGTCTCCTTTGGCTGACACCATGTCTCGACGAGGCAAACCGAAGCCAGTTCGACGCCCGCGTGGTCGAGGTGCTCTCGCATCAACGCAGGGTCGCGCAGTGCACCCAAGAACCGGGTCTCGGGCTCGACACCCTGGAAGCCGGCTGCACCAGCTACCGAGATGATGTGATCGAGCTTGCCGAGGTAGAGTTCGCCGCTCATCTGCCAAGTGTAAGTCTGGCACCCCATCTTGATTTTAGTCATGGTCCTCTTTCCAAAAACGAACCGGTCCCATCACGCGCGCCGTCAATTGCGCTGCATGAAGCGCAGGGTCTCACCATTGAATGTTTCCAGATCTTCCCAGTGATGGGCATGCGCGCAGTTCGGGAATTCGAGCAACTCCGAGCCAGCTATCGCCTGGTGCAGGATTTTTGAAAGTGCGAACGGCGTAAAAATGTCCTCCCGCCCCGCTGTGATCAGTGTCGGGACCTTGATCTCGCCAAGCCGGTCAAACGTGTCGTGGCCAATGCAGGCGTCGCACTGCGCTTCGAATGCAGATTGTGGCTGGGGCGCGAGCTTGGCGTCGGCATCGTGGCGCGCCTGCTCCAGCTCAGCTTGATGCGTCTCGACATATTCGGGGCCCCAAATCCACAGTTGCAGGCAACGCATGAAATCGCCCGGCGACGTATGAGCTCGAACTGATTTGAAGTGTTCGAACACGTTGCGATGAAAGAGCGGCAGTCGCGCCCAGGTGCTGACCAGAATCAGTGAGCGAACCCGATCGGGCGCACTCAGGCAGAGCTGCTGCGCGATAGCTCCACCCATCGAGATCCCCGCGACATGGGCGCGGCCGACACGGGCGTGGTCCATGACGGCGCGCACGTCCTCGGCCATGTCCGCAGTGGTATAGCGACCGCCGGGCTTTGACGTTCGGCCAATTCCTCTGTTGTCGATGGCGAAGCATTGGAAATGCTCGGCATAAGCGGCTCGGTGCATTTCCCAGACGCTCTGATCGGCCCCCAGTCCCATGATGAGTATCATGGGATCCCCGCTGCCGGTGACCTCATAGAAGACCTCAAGGTCGCCACTTTTTGCAATCGGCATGTTCAGCCTCCCGTCGCTGACCGCTTGGCGGTCTGCCCATACGTCTGGTTCGGGCCGTGTTTGCGATCTTGATGTTTGCGCGTGATATGCGTTGGTATCGGCTCAAGCGGGCGACCGGCGGCCAACATGGCGAGGGCCATATCGGCGCAGACTTCGAGCGCGACCGCATTATCCATTGCCGCCCGAACGCTGCGACCCCAGGCGAATGGGGCGTGATATCGCTGAAGCACGGCGGGTATGCGAACCGGATCGACGCCGGATAATTCGAAACAATCGGCGATCGCCTTGCCGGTAAAAAGCTCATAGCCGGCCTCGATCTCCTGCGCAGTCAGTTCCCGCGCCAAAGGCACCGTTCCGTCAAAATGGTCGGCATGGGTTGTGCCCAGAACAGGCAGTTCCAATCCCAATTGGCAAAGTGCTGTTGCGCGCGGGCTGTGCGTGTGCACGATGCCGTTGACGCCGGCAAACCGCCGATAGAGTTCGAGATGGGTTTCGGTATCCGACGACGGACGCAATGTTCCGGATACAATGGCGCCCGAAAGATCTAGCACGATGAGGCTGTCAATCTGCAACTCGTCATAGGAGACGCCGCTTGGCTTAATGGCGACCAGGCCGCTTTTCGGATCACGGCCGCTGACGTTGCCCCAGGTCAGGCTGACAAGGCCCTCGCGCGGCAAGCGGCGGTTCGCCTCGAGCACGTCGTGCAGGATCTCCTCATCCACGAGAGGCCTCCCGACGAATGGCGTTGAGCGTCTTCATGACGTGATAGACGTCGGCATTTCCACGGCGGCCGAACGCATCATGCAATGTCAGATACACCTCATAGAGGCGCCTATAGACCTCAGTGGCAGCAGCATTCGGGCGATATTTCGACTGTGGCAGCGACACCATGCGCCTTTGCAATTCCACGACGGAACCGAGGCCCGCCGCCGCGGCGGCGAAGATTGCCGCACCCTTGGCACACGTTTCGTGACTGTCTGCCACGACGATCGGCCGAGCGGTCACGTCGGCATAAATCTGCATCACGAACGGGTTCTTCTGCGCCAGCCCGCCGCAGCAGACAATCTCGTCCACGGCGACGCCCGCCCCCTCGATCTGCTCGATGATGAGCAGTGAGCCGAAGGCAGTCGCCTCGATTAGCGCCCTGAAGATTTCGGCGGCAGTAGTATGGAGCGTCTGGCCCACTACCAACCCATTTATGTCCATATCGACCAGAACGGACCGGTTGCCATTGTTCCAATCCAGCGCAACCAGGCCGGATTCGCCTGGCAGCAACTGTTCGGCCACGCTGCTCAGGTTGGCAAATTTTTCCTCGTCGGTTGTGCCGTAGCGGTCGGGCACGAGTTGTTGGACAAGCCATTTGAACAGGTCGCCGACAGCGCTTTGGCCAGCCTCGATGCCGAAAAAGCCAGGCAGGACAGTGTCGCGAAAGACGCCGCATATACCGGAGATCTTTGCGTCAGCCGATGAAATCATGATGTCACAGGTGCTGGTTCCCATGACCTTGACCAACTTGCCGGGGCCAATCCCGGCGCCGACCGCGCCGAAATGCGCGTCGAAGGCGCCACCGGCAATTGCAACGTCGGGTGAAAGGCCGAGCCAAGCCGCGTGGGTCGACGTCAGCGTGCCGACAGACCGATCTCCCGTCTCGACGCGGGTGTTGGTACTTTCGCGCACCTTCACCAAGACAGGATCGACCTGACCAAGAAAGCCTGCGTCCGGCAAGCCGCCCCAGTCGCTATTGTGGAGGAGTTTGTGACCCTGCGCGCAGGCGCTGCGAACAACGTCATTCGCTTTGGCGCCGGAGAGTGTTCCTGGAAGAAATTCGCATAGCTCGACGAAACCGGCAGCCTGACCAAATACGTGGGGGTCGCTGTGGCTTAACCGCAGGACCTTGGCCCAGAACCATTCGGGCGAATAGACGCCACCGCAACGCGCGATCATCTCGGGTCGCCGATCGCGGAAGGCCTGCGTCAATCGTTCGGCGTCAGCCTCGCTTGTATGGTCCTTCCACAACCACGACATCGCGTCCAGGTTTTCTGAAAATTCCGGCCGATCGGCCAGTGGGTGGAGATCGGCGTCAACCGGGATGACCGTGCTGCCAGTTGCTGCAAAGCCAAGTCCACGCACCTGCGAGGCGTCGAAGCCAACTATGGTTCGTCGCGCCTGCTCAAGGAGCGACGAGACGCAGGCTTGCACCCCCGCAAGATAGTCGCTCGGACGCTGGCGCGCCAGATGAACATGACGCGGGTCATAGAGAACACCATCCTTGCCGGAAGGGTAGGCATATGTGGCCAGCGCTAGCTCGGCGGGGGCGTCTGGCCGCATCAGCACCGCCCGGCAAGAATTCGTGCCGTAGTCGAAGCCGATGACGTATGCTGGATCCGTGCGGGAATGCATTCTTGTTACACCTGTTAGGAAGGTCGTCAGCGGGTTTCAAATCAATGGGGAAACTCAGATCAGCCCAAGAGCGCGCTTGACCGCCTTGTCGTCAGCCCCCTGCTCGATGAAGTCGTCGAAGGTCGATTGACTGACGCGGATTAAATGATCCGCGATAAACTTGGCCCCCTCACGGGCACCGTCCATCCGGTCCTTGATCGCGCACTCCCATTCGAGCACGGCCCACCCGTCGAAATTGTGCACGGAGAGCTGAGCGAAGATCGACCGGAAATCGATATCGCCGTCGCCTAACGAGCGGAACCTCGCCGCGCGATCCGGCCACTCAGAGTAGCCGGAATATACGCCTTGACTGGGGGTCGAGCGAAGCTCAGCATCCTTTACATGGAAGGCCTTGATCCGTTCGTGATAGACGTCGATGAAGCCGACGTAGTCGAGGTTCTGCATTCGGAAGTGCGACGGGTCATAGGCGATGCAGCAACGCTCATGATTGTCCACCGCCTTCAGAAAACGTTCGAAGGTCGTTCCGTCGAAGAGATCCTCGCCAGGATGCAATTCGAAGCACGCGTCGATACCATGCTCCGCATGTAGATCGAGGATCGGTCTCCACCGGCGGGCAAGTTCTTCAAAGGCGGCGTCGACCAGACCGGCGGGTCGAGGCGGCCAAGGATAGAAAAATGGCCATGCAAGAGCGCCGGAGAATGTTACATGAGACTTCAGGCCGAGATTGCGGCTTGCGATGGCGCTCGCCTTGACCTGTTGCACGGCCCATTCCTGTCTTGCCTTCGGATTTCCTCGAACATGCACGGGCGCGAATGCGTCGAGCGCCTCGTCAAAGGCCGGATTAACGGCGACGAGCTGCCCCTGCAGATGCGAGGCAAGTTCGGTGATCTGCACTCCCTGCTCAGCCGCAACGCCCCTGAGATCATCGCAATAGGCTTTGCTTTCGGCCGCCTTGGTGACGTCGATGAGCCGCGTGTCCCAGACCGGGATCTGGACGCCCCTGAAGCCGAGCGAGGCGGCCCATCCGCAAATGTCCTTGAACGTGTTGAAGGGCGCCTGGTCGCCGACGAATTGCGCCAGGTAGATCGCCGGGCCTTTGATCGTCTTCATATATTCACCTCTGATTTTCGCCTAGGCAGCGCGAGACCACTGGTCGCGCAGGAAGTCATGACCGAACTGATAAACTTCCTGTTTGGTCGGGAAGAAATCTCGCCAGACTCGCGTGGCGGCTGCCACTTCGGGCAATGACCGCCCGAACGCCTCGATGACGTACCACTGGTCGTAGCCGGTCGAGCGGATCGCTTCGAACGTGCTGGCCCAAGGGATATGTCCCTTTCCGGGCGTCCCGCGATCGTTCTCCGACAGGTGCACGTGGTTAATGCACGCCATGTTCGGCTTGATCACGCCGACCGGATCCTTCTCCTCGATATTGGCGTGGAAGGTGTCGTAGAGGAGCCCATAATTCGGCTCATCGACCTTGGCGACCAACGCCGCTGCGTCCTGCACGGTATTGAGCAGATAGCACTCGAAGCGATTGAGCGGCTCGACCGAGAGCTTGATGTTCTTCAACGACGCATAGCGGGCTGCCTGCTTGTGAACCTCGACCGCGCCGGCCATTTCATCAGCCGTAGGCGGATCGCCGGTGAATGTTGCCAGCGGCTGATAGAACGGGCCGCAGAGTACCTCACCGCCCGCCGCCTCAAGGCAGTCGATCAACCATTTGAGATGATCAAGGCCGGCCGCGCGGACTTTCGGATCATTGCTCGTACAGTTCTTCGCTTCTTCTGGAATGATGCCGACCGCGGTGCAGCGAAGTCCATTATCCCGTATCGCCTGCCCCACCTTTCGATAGTGCTCGGGAGAACCCTCGAAAATTGGCAACTCAACGCCATCATAGCCAGACTTCTTCAGCTCGCCAAAGGTCGGAAAGTCGACCTCCGTGACGAACGGCGTCCAGAGCAGCATATTGAAACCGAGCAACATCACATTCTCCTCCCCGCGATTGGTGTTTGCAGGTTAGCGAGCACGACGTTGTCCGCATTGTGCAGCAGGGCGCTTTTTTATAACGATCTGATTATTGAGCCGGATCTCAACTCGCCCCCACGTCGACGACGGTTTGCAGTCGGTGTGCGATCGGCACGGCCGAGGACTGCGACGTCGTCGCCTTCAGATCACCGGAACGATCGCATTGGGATTGTCGCGCACTACTCTTTTCCGCGACGCTGACCTTGCCATCGATCGCGATATTTCTTCGGTGAGTCGCCCAAGAACATGGAAAACTTTCTGGTAAAATAGCTTTGATCGCAAAAGCCGCTCTTCAGGGCTATCTCCACAATGGGCTGGTCGGTCGACACCAGCAGCCGAGCCGCTGCCTGCATCCGCACGCCGAGGATGAAATCTTGCGGAGAGGTGCGGAAAAGCTTGCGGAACTTCTTTCGGAACTGGCTGTCGGAAAGGCAGCACAAACGCGCCAATTCCTTGATATCGATGACACGGCTGTAGTTCTCCTGAATAAAGCAAACAGCTTTGGAGAATTGCCGATAACCCTCCGGCAACATTTCGGTCCGCCGGAGGATCCGAGTAATGCCCATGATGCCCGTGATCGAGCCGTCCGTCGAGCGCGTCGGCAATTTGGTGGTGGTAACCCAGACAAGATGGCCATGCTCATCGACGACCACCTCCATCTTGTTCACGATCGGCTGTCCCGTGTCCATGACGTGGCGATCGTCTTTGAGGATGGGCTCCGCGATGTGGAGGGGGAACAGCTCCAATTCCGAGCGGCCGAGAATATCTTCCGTTGTCCTGGCGTTGAAGGACGCGAGAGCCGCGCTATTGCACGCACGCCATCTGGAGTCGCGGTCCTTCAGATAGAAATTGACGTCGGGAATGAAATCGAAAATCTCGCTGAAATTCTCAGGTATCGGGAATAGCGGCTCGATCGTTTTCGGGTTGGATGCAGCCATGACCACACATCTTCTTTTCGCTCAGTGACGAAGCGCGCCGTGTCGGTTCATGATGTATCATGTCGGCAGCACGTGGAACATAGTACCTCGGCAGTCTGGCGGGCGGTCTGTTCGCGGCCCTAAGGCCGGCGAGCTACCAAACAGGCGATAGTCAATGCCAGGGCCGAGGCAATCGCCGCCACGACCCAATAAAACGACGTGAGATAGAACGGCGTCGCGGCGTAGTAGGACTTGCCGGAATATGTAGCGGAATCCGGCTGCTTGAGGAAAAACGCGCCGTAAAAATGCGCCGCCGCGATAGCGACCAGCACCACCACGAAGAAGATCAGCGCAACGATCAATCCGCCAGTCACGACGGATCGCGCAGAAACACCCGGCGCGGCCAATGGCAAGAGGTTGTTGAGAAGGGCCGCCAATACGACAAGCGCACTTCCGACGGCAAAGAGCGTCAGGTGAAACGGCTGGAAGATGAGCGAAAGCGCCAGGAGCCCCAACCCAATGATGATTATTTCAAGCCGCAACGCGGAACTGGCTGTCATACCCTGTCTCATGCGTGAACCGCCTCCCCATCCGCGTCGAAGAAATAGATCTGTTTTGGATCCGGCCGGAGATGCATGGCCTCACCCGCGCGAACACGTTTTTCCCGTGGGACGACCACGCGGATATTGATACCGCCCGATGTCTTTGCGTGGATAAGCGTCTCCGCTCCCATCGGTTCAATGAGTTCTGCCTGGGCGGCAACGGTCTCTTTATCGGCTTCGGCAACGAGGGCGAACGCACGCGGTCTTACCCCGACAGTCACGTTCGGCGAGCCCAGCCCTCCAAGTGCGGCTGGCGCTGCGAGCCGAATTTGGCCCCCATCAAGCCGAAGACATGCGGCACCCGCGTCCAAACCCTTGATCTCAGCCTCGATCAGGTTCATTTGAGGTGTTCCAATGAAACTTGCCACGAAGACATTGGCCGGGCGCGCAAACACGTCATGCGGGCTACCCACCTGCTCGACCATTCCATCTTTCATGATGGCGATCCGGTCAGCCATCGTCAGTGCCTCGAGCTGGTCATGGGTGACGATCACCGTCGCCTTTGAAAGGTCGGACAGCACTTCCTTGATCTGGCCCCGCATCGAGTGGCGCAGCTCGACATCCAGGCGCGACAGCGGTTCGTCAAAAAGGAAGCAATCCGGATCGCGAACGATGGCGCGCGCCACGGCTACCCTTTGCTTCTCACCATCGGACAATTCCGCCGGTTTGCGATCGAGAACCGGCAGCAACTGAAGGATCTCCGCGACACGCCGTACACGCCGCTCTTTGTCTTCGCGTGACACACGTTCATACTGGAGCGGCATGGCGATATTGTCGCTGATGCTGAGGGATGGATAGAGCGCATAGAACTGGAATACCATGGCGATGTTGCGCTTTTCGGGCGGCAGATCGTTCACCCGCCTGCCGGCAGTGAAGAGATCCCCCGCCGTGGGGCGCTCAAGCCCAGCGATCATGCGAAGGGTCGTCGTCTTGCCGCAGCCAGAAGGCCCAAGGAGGCACACGACCTCCCCGGCGGCAACCGATAGATCAACATTGCGCACGGCGTTGAAACTGCCGAACCGCTTGGTCACTTTGCGAAGCTCGATGGTCGACATGTCAGCGTTTTACCGTTCCGAAGGTTGCGCCCCGCAAGAGCTGGTTCTGGAGGAAAAAGGTTGCGAGGAATACGGGGATGAGGAAGAGGGTTTCGATCGCGGCCAGCAGGCCCCAACGTACGCCGATATCGCCGCCGATGGTCTGAGCCATGGCCACCGGGACGGTGCGCGTGCCCACGCCGGTCAGCAGCAGCGCCAGAAGATACTCATTCCAGGTAAGGATGAGACCGAAGACGGACGTCGCAGCCAGTCCTGCTAAGACTTGCGGCAGACAGATCTTGAAGAACACGCGCATATTGGTGGAGCCGTCGATGCGTGCGGCATCTTCGACATCGAAGGAAAGCTCGTCAAAGAAGCTTTTCATCATCCAGATCGTGAACGGCAGGTTGAAGGCCGTATATAGGCCAATGATGCCTGCGTAAGTCCCGGAAAGTCCGATCACCCGGAACATCAAAATCACGGGTATGATGACGACAATCGCGGGAAGCATTCGGGTCGTGAGGATGACGAACAGATAGGTGTCGTTGCCCTTCAGCGGGTATCTCGAGAAACCGAATGCCGCGAGCGTGCCGATAATGAGCGCTAGGAATACGCTGACGCCCGCAATAAAAATCGAATTGAAGAAGAAGAGAGCAAAACCGGTGTCCTCGGCGACCGCGCCGGCGGAATAGGCGCGGGAAAACACCTGCCTGAAATTGTCGAGCGTCGGCGTGAAGAAGAATTTGGGCGGTACCGCCAACGCGTCGCTATGGGTCTTGAAGGCCGTAAGGATAATCCATAGGACCGGAAAGAAGTAGATGAAGCTGATGAAGCCGGCAATGATTGTCCGACCCCAGCCGGCTTCACCAACGCTTGAGTGGCGGCGAAATGATCTTGTGATCCCGATCATGGCTCAAGCCTCCGTCGTGCGCCGGTTGGCGATGTAGAGATAGAGATTGGTGAGCACGATCACGGTAAACAGCAGGATGTAGGACAATGCGGCTGCCTCCGAGGTTTTGTTGAATTGGATTGCTTGCCGGTAGACATATATTGCGATCGTCTCCGTCGATGTGCCCGGTCCTCCTTCCGTGAGCAGGAAGGCCACGTCGAAAAGCTTGAACGCTTCGATGGTGCGGAAGAGCAACGCCAGGAGCAGCAGGCTTCGGACAAAGGGAAATGTAATCGTCCAGAAACGCCGCCAGGCCGATACCCGGTCGATTGCCGCCGCTTCGTAAAGATATTTCGGCACGCTGACCAGGCCCGCCAGCACCAACAGCATGACGAAAGGCGACCACATCCAGGCGTCGGCGATGACAATGCCTGCGATTGAGCCTCCCGCCGTTCCCAGGAGAATGTACGGCTCGCCCGTGAAAAACCTCGTCGCTTGGGAAAGCAGACCGAAGGTGGGTTCGTAGTAGTAACGGAAGAAGGCGCCGATCGCGACATAGGAAAGCATCATCGGCGTCAGCACGAGTATCAAGAGATATCGCCGCAAGGGGAACTGCTTGGAAAACAGCATGGCCAAGGAGAAGCCCACCACCATTTGGATGCTGACGGTCAAAAGCCCCATGATGGCTGTATTCTGAAGCCGGTCCCACGCGGTCGGATCGGTCAGCACCTTCTGATAATTCGAAAGGCCGACAAAGATCGGAGGGACGGCGACATTCGCTTTGTAGCTGAAGAAGGAAAGCCCCAAGGACCAGAGCAGCGGGAAGATGTTCATCACGAACAGGAGCGCAATGGCGGGCGCGATCAAAAGCCCGCCCTGGTATCGCCCCCAGGCGTTGTAGACGACCGAACCCGACGCGAAGGCTACTAACAAGAGGCAAGTCCAGAATGAGGCTTTTGGCGACAAAAATGCAAGCGCCGGAACTGCGAGCGCAAATGCGACAAGCATCATCAAAGGCCAATTGTCAGGGCGAGGTTCAAGAAAGCGCGCCAGCGGCGAACCGATGGTCGCCGAAGCGTCTTTCGGGAGTGTATGGGTCATGTGAGACATCGGCCGGGCCTGGAAAATTGCAAAACGGGTTCAAATTTCAACTGTGGGTGCAGGTCAGATGGCCCGCACCCACCATGGTCCAATCACTTTTGGATCAGGCCCGCGTCCGTCAGGAGCTTTTCCTGAAAGCCGGCAATGTTATCGAGAGTCGTCTTGGCATCCTGCTTGCCAGTGATGGCCAAGTCATACTGTTCCTGCTGCTGGACGAGCAGCTCGAAGAACTGGGGAACGTGCCAGGTGTCTTTCTGCCATTTCAGACCGGCGGCCCAGGTCCGGTTCCATGGCCGGTAGCCGACGTATTTTGGATCGTTGTAGACCGACCGGACAGCACTCTGGCCACCCGCCGCCGCGAAGGCGTGCTGGATGTCGGACGACAGCCACCACTTCACGAAGTCGACGATCTCGCGATTTTGCGCATCTGAGTTCCAAGTCATCAGCACGAAGGGTTGGCCGCCGATGTTGGACCAGCGGACGCTCTTGCCGTCGGCACCGCGCAGAGCCGGCATCTGCGAGAAGGCGACCTTGCCGGCGGCTTTTGATGTCTTTGAATCAAGCACGCTTTCGGCAAAGCCGATCCACTCGATGTTGGAGGCAAGCTTGCCCTGCATGAACAGTTCGTTGGTCTTGAAGATATCCATGCCGCCGGTCTTCACCACTGGCGGCATGTATTGCAGAAAGCTCAGATAGTGATCGAGCGCCTTGACAGCCCTGGGGGAATTAACGACGCCTTGCGCGTGTTCATTGGGAACCTTGGTTTCATCCCAGATGTCGGCGCCATGCTGCCAGACGAAGGCGTTGACCTGCATGCTCGAGTAGTCATAGGCCTTGCCCGCTTGAAAGGCGACGCCGTAGAAATCGTCTTCCGCCGGGGATCCTGCAAGCATGTCCCCCTTCTTGCGCTTGAAGAATTCACCGATCTTGCCATAGAGATCCCAATCGACGTTATCCATCTCCTCAGGGGTGCATGGCAGCTTCTGGCCGTATTTGGCCTGGAAGTTTTTCTGCTCATCCTCGTGACAGAAGATGTCCGACCGATAATAGTTGACGAGAATGTCCGGCATCTGCGGAAAACCATAGTAGTTTTCCGACTTATGCGGATAGGTCGAATAGGCCGCGAGAGTCGCCGGATCGATGTCCGCCAGGATCTTCTTGAGTTCGGGATCACCATCAATCAGATCGTTGATCTTCCGATAATAGCCGCCTTCGATAAAGGCCCCGAGCCACTGAGAATCGGACACAGCCATGTTGTAGGCCTGCTCCCCCGAGGTAAGAGATGCGTTCAACCTCGTGAAGTAATCCGGCCACGGGATGAAGTCGAATTCCAGCTTCACCTTGTTGCCGGATGGCGGCGCATATCTGGAGTCGAAAAAATCCTTCATGACGTGGGTCGGCGGCCAATCGGGGACTGCCATTCGCAGCACGACCTCCTCTGCAGCGGCGCTCGCTGCGCCCCCCGCAATCTGCAGCACCACGACACTCGCGATTGCCGAAAGAACCTTCATTTTGCTATTCACGGTCATTTGGTGCTCCTCCCATTGAAACCGGAAAAAATAGTTGCCTTCGGTCAGGCCATGGCCCGACCATCGGCTCGGCTAAAAACGTGAATCTTCTCGGGATCGATCACCAGATTGGCTGGTTCACCGATCGCCAGCGTCGCCGCCGACGCCTCAGGCAGGACAAAGCGTATGATTTCTCGGCCAGCCTCCACGGAGACGACAGTGATATCGCCTTGGGGCTCCAGAAGGCGAACTTTCGTCGAAAGCGCCACCTCGCCGCCCGCAGCCAGCCTGATGTCGTGTGGCCGAATGCCGATAATTGCCGCGTCGCCGGCGGATGCTGTCCGTCTCCGGGTCAACGCCGCAAGACGGCCTAGCGGCGTGTCGAAGGAGCGAGCATCGGCCGCAACCACCCCGTCAATCATGTTCATGTGCGGAGCTCCGATCTTGCTGGCGACATAAGTGTCGACTGGGTGATCGTAGAGCTCATCGGCTGTTCCGGACTGCACCACCCGCCCGTCGCGCATCACCGCGATCTCTTCTCCCATTGACAGCGCTTCGAGCTCGTCAGGGGTTGCGTAGACGATGGTCATTCCGAACTGGCGATGCAGGCGTTTCAGTTCGGCCCGCATGTCGTGCCGCAGCTTCGCGTCCAGGTTCGTCAGCGGCTCATCAAGAAGCAAGATACTGGGGCGGCGGATAATGGAGCGGCCGAGCGCCACGCGCTGTTGCTCACCGCCGGAAAGAGTGGAAGGCTTCCTGTCGAGCCGATGCGACAGCTTGAGCATCGCACCGGTTTCCCGGACACGTCGATCGACATCGGCGCCAGCGATACCCTCCTCGCGCAGCGGATAGGCGAGATTGTCGTAGACGGTGAGGTGGGGATAGAGCGCAAAGGATTGGAACACCATCGAAATGCCTCGCCCCGTGATCGGCGAGGTCGTCGCGTCCTTCCCGTCAATCTCGATGCGGCCCGCTTGCGGATGAACGAGCCCCGCGATTGCACGCAGCGTCGTCGTCTTGCCGACCGCGCTCGGACCGAAGAGCACGAAGAACCGACCCGCTGCGACCTCGAGGGAAAGACCATCGAGAGCCTTGACGCGCCCGTACGACTTCTCAACTCCGGACAGCATCAGTGCAGGCGGTCTGCTGGGTATCATCCTAGCCTCATCCTATGTTGCGGCTTGCAGGGTTATCGATTTCGTCGTGCCGTTCAGACTTGCCTCGCGCATCAAAGCGAGAGATGACAAGTGCTTGTAAGTATCGCTCCAAGCCTGATCTCTTCTACAGAGCGGCGAAGCGAAACGGCTTGTGAGTCGCGTTTGTTTTTTTGAACGATTCGCTCATGCGCAGTCGTTTCACAGGAGGACACTCGAATCTGGCGAGCGGCCAGTCTTAGCGGGGGGAGCTCGCGCGGCTTGCTTGAATGCCCGTTATGACGATATCAGCAGACAGCCCATCATGGGGATGCCGCCCAAGGCTTGTCGTGAGATCGCGGTGTGAGCGCGCGCTTGCGAAAGTTGCTGAGGCCCGCGTCGTCAGTCAAATGCCCAGCCGAGGACGTGGAACTCGTTCCTATGTCCGTCTTGCAGGATCGTACAGCCGGCCGCGACGTCAATCAGCGGATCTCTGACTTCCACCGGCGAGAGATCTCGCGCCGGCGAAGACGCTCTTTGCAAAACGATCACCAAGTCGTTGCACGCCTGTGACCCGAGATGGCGATCTCCCCACGCATGTCGCGGATCGCTCGGCGTAAATCCGTTTAGTTCCTAGTTGAAATCACAGTCGTTGCCTCGATCCGATGTCATTTCGGCGCCTCGCCGTCCATGGAGGCATCGAGACGATTGAAGGACTGAATATCCCCTTTGGCCTGGTGACAGGACACACAGAAGTACCCCGTGTACAGCAGCACCGCGAGGCGTGTGACCTTTTCGGTCAGCCGCGTGGCGATCCCGCCTGCGGCAGGCGTAGAACACTTCCTGCGCCTCCCCAAATCGTACGCTCGCTCGGCTTGATGGTGCCGGCCAATCGGCATAGAAGCCGGAACCGTCGTTGCGGCCAAGCCTGCAGCCGAAACGGGCCAACGTTCCCCGGCGAGACTAGGCGCCGCCGAGCTTTCCACGTTCCCCTCCTCAAGATGTAGAGAACTCCTTCGGCGTCAGAACCCCGGCCAGATCCGCAGCGTTGTCGTGCAGGCTCGATTGAGCTTGGTCATCAGGCGGCGTCTTGCGCGAGCTCGGAATCGCCAGGTATCTTGAACTGCAGTTCCGCCAGGCGCTTGTAGAGCCCGCTGCCTCGCATAAGAGAGGCATGCGTACCCTGCTCAACGATCCGGCCATCCTCCATTACCAGGATACGGTCCGCCTTGAGCACAGTCGCGAGTCGATGTGCGATGACGACCGTAGAGCGATTGTCCATCAACTGCTCCAATCCTTGCTGAACCAGTTGCTCGTTGTCAGCATCGAGCGACGCCGTAGCTTCGTCCAGGAGGAGGATCGGCGCGTCCTTGAGGATTGCTCGAGCGATAGCGAGCCGCTGCCTTTGTCCTCCCGACAGCGTGAGACCGCGTTCGCCGACAATTGTCTCGTATCCGTCCCGTAGCCCCACTACGAAGTTGTGAGCCTGAGCCTTCATGGCGGCTGCAATGACTTCCTCTCGCGTCGCGTCGGGCCGGCCGAAGGCGATATTGTCGAGGATCGAGGTCGCGAAGATGGTCACATCCTGTGGGACGATCGAGATCTGCTTGCGAAGATCGTGTGGGGCGAGGGCCCGCAGATCCCTTCCGTCGATCGAGAGACTCCCTGCCTCCTGATGGTAAAATCCAAGCAACAGGGAGAAAACGGTGCTCTTCCCCGACCCAGAAGGCCCGACGAGGGCGATGGTTTCCCCCGGCGCGATGTTCATGGACAATCCATCGAGCACTTGCTTCTCCGGGGCGCCCGGATAGGAGAAGTGCAGTTCGGAGATTTCGATGGAACCTCGAACTGGAATACGCAGTGGAACCTGTATGGCTTCCTCAGGCTCGTCGGTCTGTTCGTTCAAAAGCTCGAACAATCGACCGGTCGAGCCCGCTGCCTGTGCCAGTTCGCCCCAAACCTCCGAAAGCGACCCCAAAGATCCGGCGGCGATAACCGAGTAGATCAAGAACTGACTTAGATTTCCCGGAGACAGGGTGCCCCCGAGGACGCTCTGCGCGCCCAGCCATAGCACCCCGACAACGCTGCCGAAAATCAATGCGATCGCGACGCCGGTCAGGCGAGCGCGCGCACGGGCGGCGGTGCAGGCCCTGTCAAAAGACAGTTCGACGTCACGCGCATACCTCTGCCGGGCGGCGTCCTCTCCATTGAACGCCTGGACAGTTCGATTTGCCCCGATGATCTCGCTGGCATATGCGGTGGCATTGGCAAGCGCATCCTGCGCGGATCGCGACTTCCTGCGAACGGCGCGGCCGAAAATGATCAGCGGTGCAATGATGAGCGGAATGACACCGATCGCGATGGCCGAAAGTCTGGGGCTGGTAGCGAACATCATCCCGATCGCGCCCACACAGAGAATAGAATTTCTCAGCGCGACTGACGCGGACAAGCTGACCGCGGTTTTGATCTGCGTGGCGTCGGCCGTAAGGCGTGAGGCTAGTTCTCCCGAGCGGTTGGCGTCGAAGAAACGAGCAGGAAGGCGCAAGATGTGGCTGAAGACCTGGGTCCGAAGATCGCTCGCCGAGAGCGGTCACTAAATAGTATCGCAGCGCGCTGGCTACGGCCAATGCGACAGCGAGCGCCATAACCATCAGGAAGTAGCGGTTGATGAACGCGCTATCGGCCTGTCCGAATCCATTGTCAATCATGCGGCGCACCGCCATGGGCAGCGCGAGGGAGATAACCGCGGCGCATGTGAGAGCCAACAGCGCACCTATCGAAAGCCGACCATGACGACGCAGGAAAGGCACCAGCGGGACGAGGCGCGCCAGAGTTTGTTTCCTCGTCGGCCCCAGTGATTGACTGCTGCCGTTGTCGGCTGGTTGTTCATTCACGCGTTCGGGCTCTCGGTCGTGCTGGGCTATCATCAACGCCGTTGTCTCCTGGGAATTGGATGATGTCCTTGTCCACCTACTGGTGGACCGCGTCTTTGATCGCGATCAACTAGTCCGGTGAAATGCGCTCATCCTGCCGAGGTATTCTGACGCGAAACGCCATCGGCGTCGCGATCGCTTTGATCGGCATCTAGGCCCTTCACTCTTCGCAAGTGCATCGACCTATTTTTGTGGGAGATGTTCATGCCAACCAAGCTGACACGTCAGCTTGGTTGGTAAGCACCACTGGCACAGCCGCCTGATTGCGGTATGGATCAGCCAAGCTAGGCGGCGTGCCTGGCCAGCGCGCAGCGCGCCCAGAGCGAGTGCAGCGCCTCGACCAGATGCTCGATATCGGCATCGGTGTGCAGCGGCGTCGGCGTGATGCGCAGGCGCTCGGTCTTCTTCGGCACCGTCGGATAGTTGATCGGCTGGACGTAGACGCCGCAATTGTCGAGCANCGGCATCGGTGTGCAGCGGCGTCGGCGTGATGCGCAGGCGCTCGGTCTTCTTCGGCACCGTCGGATAGTTGATCGGCTGGACGTAGACGCCGCAATTGTCGAGCAGCAGGTCCGAGATCCATTTGCACTTGGCCGCATCGCCCACCATGACGGGCACGATGTGGCTTGGGTTCGGCATGTGCGGAATGCCGCGCTTGTCGAGGAGGGCGCGCAGCGCGCGCACCCGCTCCTGATGACGGGCGCGTTCGAAGGGGCTGACCTTCAGGTGCTGGATCGAAGCGACCGCACCAGCAGCCAGCGCCGGCGGCAGCGCCGTGGTGAAGATGAAGCCCGAGGCAAACGAGCGGATGAAATCGCAGAGCGCGGTCGAGGCGGCGATATAGCCGCCCATGACGCCGAAGGCCTTGCCGAGCGTGCCCTCGATAACGGTGAGGCGGTCCATCAGCCCTTCGCGCTCGGCAATGCCGCCGCCGCGCGGGCCGTACATGCCGACGGCATGGACTTCGTCGAGATAGGTCATCGCGCCATATTTGTCGGCGAGATCGCAGATCTCCTTGATCGGGGCGATATCGCCGTCCATCGAATAGACGCTCTCGAACGCGATCAGCTTCGGTGCCTTCGGATCGGCGGCCGCCAGCTTGGCTTCGAGGTCCTGGATGTCGTTGTGCTTCCAGATCACCTTGTCGCACTTGGCATAGCGGATGCCCTCGATCATCGAGGCGTGGTTCAGCGCATCCGAGAAGATCACGAGGCCGGGAATCTTTGCACCGAGCGTGCCGAGGGCGGCCCAGTTGGAGACGTAGCCCGAGGTGAAGACCAGCGCTGCTTCCTTGCCATGCAGATCGGCAAGCTCGCGCTCGAGCAGAACGTGGTAGTGGGTGGTGCCAGAGATATTCCGGGTGCCTCCCGCACCCGCGCCACAGTGGTCGATGGCGTTCTTCATCGCCTCGATCACCTTCGGGTTCTGGCCCATGCCGAGATAGTCGTTGGAACACCAGACGGTCACGTCCTTCGGGCCATCGGCCGTGTGACGCGTGGCCCGCGGAAAGCTGCCGCGATGACGCTCAAGATCGGCAAAAACGCGGTAGCGGCCTTCCGTATGCAGGCCATCCAGCTCGTTTTTGAAGAATGCTTCGAAATCCATCATATGCTCCTCTGCAGAGCAGATCGTTATAGCGCAGCGATCCAATCGTATTTGACCTCCGTCAAGTTCAATTGGTTTTTGCACGAGGGAGACAAATATTATCTCACGGCAACGCGCTCGTATGGGAACGGAACGTTGGGGTCGAATTGGTCGGTTAGACGGCCAATTCGGCTGTCTCACGTGTGTAGGGTAACGGTGGTTTTTGCGCGTGTTGAGAAGTCTAGCCGCACAACGAGGCTCACCCTTCAGTCGCCAATCCCTGGGGGCGTCACGCGAAGCCGATCCCGGTAGCCCCCGATACCAAGGCTTTCGACAAGAACCCGTATCGCCTTGCGCTTCAGATCGGATTCCACCTGACCGTCGATGGTGATCTGTCCATTCTTTACGGAAACCTGCACCTTCTGTTGCGTCAGGCCGAGATCCGCGCGCAGTCGGGTTCTGACGGCCAACCGGATGGATTCGTCTTCCTTCGGGAGCGATGCCGATGGCGCTTCGAGGATTATGCGCAGGATGTCCCGGCGGCTTACTATCCCAACCAGCTTTCGATCCATGACGATCGGCAAGCGCTTGATGCGATGCGCCTGCAGGCTCTCGGCAATGTCGGACACCTCGCTGTCCGCCCGCGCTACGATGACGTCCCGGGACATGACGTCGGCTACACACCATCCGTTGCTGCAGATGTAGCGTTCGAGGTCGATCTCCGAGATCAGTTCGGGCCCATGTGCAAGGCGTGGAGCAAGCCTGATGTCCCGGCGCAGAAGCAAGTCGCCCTCGGTAAGCATCCCGCAGACCCGGCCCTCGTCATCGACCACGGGCAGGCCGCTGACCTCGTTCTGGATCATCACAGCGACTGCGTGGCGTACACCCACAGCCGGACTGATCGAAACCACGTTGGTGGTCATAATGTCTTTCGCCTGCATCGTACTGCCTCACACACTCATCGGCGTTTGATTCGATCAAATCTCTCACGGGCGCAGGATCCCTGCTTTGATCTCCATCAAACTCAGGACAGGCCGACGGCGTCTTTTAGTATTGATCCCCGCTTTCGATCTTCGGCCAAGTCCGCTCCCACACCGCTCGGACCACAACCGAAGCGGATCAGCCCGTTTCCAGAGCCGCTGTTCGAGGCGGCCGGTGAACCGGCAGCTTTCAGGATGCGCACATGCGCCGGTTTCGCGACAGCTATTGGCGGCTTTACCGCGCTGTCGTTCGCCTTAATGAGACGTTCGACAATAAGACCCTATCGTCCGGGATTGGGGGTGAGCGCGTGCCGCGTTCGGTCGTGAGCTTCGATATCCTGTCCCGCATCCGCGGTGCGTGGGCTACGTACCCGACCACGACCGTGCGTCACTCGGCCGCCTCGGCGATATGCGCGAGCTTCACAATAGCCCTCGTTTTTCGACGAGGCGCCCCGACACGCAGACGGCGATCACTGAGCGAAACGAAGCCCCCCGCCGCCATCACTAATGCGCCGAGCCAGATCAGGGTGATGAACGGCTTCCACCAGACACGCACGACGATCCCGCCATCATTCGTCGGGTCGCCCAGTGAGACGTAAAGCTGACTTGGCCCGAAGGTCAGAATGCCAGCCTCGGTCGTCGGCATTTTCCCTGCGCTGTAGACCCTTTTCGCTGACCAGACCTCGCCGACGTCGTCGCCACGGCTTACGCTGAAGTGCCCGCGATCCTCAGTATAATTCGATCCCCTTTCGGGCTTCAGTCCATCAAACCTTAGCGAGTATCCGCCCGCCTCGACAGTCTCGCCTGGCTTCATCTCTAGGACGCGTTCGGTTTCAAACGTCGTGACGGCGACAATTCCGAGAACGGTCAGCCCGAGCCCGGCATGCGCGAGCCCCGTGCCGAAGGCAGAGCGAGGAAGGCCGCAGAACCGGCGCCATGCCACGTAGGCTGAAACCTTGCCGACGCCCGATCGGCACCAGAGGTCGGCGAGTGCGCCGAGCACAAGATAGAGGCCCCCGGCCAGTCCGAACACTGAAAGCACGGGTCCACCATGTTGGACGTAGACGATCGCCAGGGCGCCGACGAAGGCGATACCGGCGACCGCATACAATCGTTGCAGAGCCCCCAAAAGGTCTCCTCGTTTCCACGCGAGCAACGGACCAACCGGCACGACGAAGACGAGCGGGATCATCAATGTGCCGAACGTCATATTGAAGAACGGCGCCCCCACGGAAATCTTGTCACCGGTGATCGTCTCCAACAGCAGAGGATAGAGGGTTCCGGTCAGAACGGTGCCGCATGCAACTGTGAGGATCAGGTTGTTTAAGACGAGAGCACCTTCTCGCGAGATCGGCGCGAAAAGCCCCCCGGCGGTCAAGGTCGGTGCCCGGTAGGCAAAGAGCGAGAGAGAGCCGCCGATGAAGACAAACAGAATGCATAGGATGAAGATGCCGCGCGAGGGGTCGCTCGCAAACGCGTGAACCGAAGTCAGCACTCCCGACCGGACCAGGAAGGTTCCTAGAAGCGAGAGCGAGAATGTCAGGATGGCGAGCAGGACCGTCCAAATCTTCAGCGCTTCGCGCTTTTCCATCACGAGCGCGGAATGTAGCAATGCGGTTCCCGCAAGCCAGGGCATGAACGAGGAATTCTCGACCGGATCCCAGAACCACCAGCCGCCCCAGCCAAGCTCGTAATAGGCCCAATAGGATCCCATTGCGATGCCCAAGGTCAGGAACGTCCATGCAGCAAGCGCCCAAGGGCGCACCCAGCGCGCCCACGCTGCATCGATGCGACCTTCAAGAAGCGCGGCGATGGCGAACGAGAAGCACACAGAAAACCCGACGTAACCGAGATAAAGCAGAGGCGGATGGATCGCGAGCCCAACGTCCTGGAGAACAGGATTGAGGTCCTTACCTTCGGCAGGGGCAGGATCAAGGCGCATGAAAGGGTTCGACGTCAAAAGGATGAAGAGTATGAACGCAACGGAAGTCCACGCTTGAACGGCAAGCACGTTCGCCTTCAAAGTCTCCGGAAGATTGCGACCGAACATGGCGACGAGCGCGCTGAACAGCGCCAGGATCAACAGCCAGAGCATCATCGATCCTTCGTGATTGCCCCAGAGGCCCGAGTACTTGTAAAGCAGCGGGACGAGGGAGTGCGAGTGCTCCCAGACGTTCTCGACAGAAAAATCGGAGACAACGTGGGCATAGACCAGGACGCCAAAGGAGAATGCGACCAGCAAGAAGAAAACGACGGATCCGAGTGTCGCCACCTCCATCATCCGGCAGTCGTGGAGACGCGCGCCAACCACGGGGACGACGGACAGCACCAGGGCTGTCGCAAGGGCTAGAACGAGCGCGTAGTGACCAATCTCGATGATCATTGCGCGGCTCCAGCATGCTGCCAAAGCCCCTGCTCCTTGAGCTTGTCCGCTACATCCTTCGGCATGTATTTCTCATCGTGCTTCGCCAATACCGTGTCGGCGGTAAAGACCTCGGATCCTGCCTGGAAGCTGCCTTCGGTCACGACACCTTGGCCCTCCCGGAAAAGATCTGGAAGAATGCCCGCAAATCGCACGCGCACGACGCCGCCATTTGGGTCTGTGACTGCGAACCGCACTGCTGATCCGGTTCCACGCACCACGCTCCCCTCGCCTACGAGGCCACCAAGGCGGATACGGGTGCCAGGCGTGAGATGAGTATTCGCAATATCTGAGGGCATGTAAAAATACGCCACCGACTGGCTAAAGGCGAACATGACCAGCAGCACGGCGGCAAGGATGAAGCTCATGCCACCGCCGATGACCACGAGACGCTTCTGTTTGCGTGTCATTTGATCGTCCCCTCCAAGTCGAGTTGAAATTCTTGGGCAAGTGAGACCAACCGACTGCCCTTTTCCGTCGCTGCAGGAAAGCTGGACAAGGCGCGTTGCAGAGCGGCGGCGGCCTGCCTTTTCTCGTCGAGAACCGCGTAGGACTTGATCAGGCGGAGCCAACCATCGATGTCATCGGGCCGCATCGCGAGTTTTGCGTCCAATCCCTCGACCATCGCGTGGATCATTTTGCGCTCGCCAGCCACAGCCGCGGGGCTTGCAGCGATGTCAGCCGGGGTGCTTGGCCCAGTGGTGGAGTGGGACAGAACGCCGCCATTGGCGACGATGTGTTCATTCACCAACGCTAGCCACGGCGCGTCTGCAGGCGAATCCTCAGCCAGCGCCTCGAACGCGTTCCGCGCCTCGGCCCTCTTGCCCGACTGCTCGATGCCTAGAGCGACATAGAAGCGCGCGCGTGGATAGCGCGGTTCAAGCTGCAGCATTTCACGCAGGATGGTGCGTGCCTCTTCCGTCACCTGTCCATTCGACCGTGCCATCGCGGCTTGCAAAAGACCGTCCAGCCGCTGGACGCTACGACCAAGAATGCGGACCGCGTTGCGATAAGCCTTCTCTGCGTCGTCCACTCGACCCATTTTGAGGTAGACGGGAGCGATCACATCCCACCCGCGACCATCATCCGGATCATTTGCAAGGTGCCCTTCGGTCTTCATGAGGAGTATTGGAAGATCCTGTCCGGGATCTGCCAGCCTCGCCTGCAATGGCCGCGAGGGCATTTCCGGCGAACCAACGCCCACGTACAGGCCGATGCTGACGATCGGCAAGAACGCGACGACGCCAAGCCTCAGCCAGAGATGGGACCGGTGTGCGGGCACGGCGGCGATCGGTCCGCTT
Source organism: Rhizobium sp. Root1203 (assembly GCF_001424945.1). Lineage (GTDB taxonomy): Bacteria > Pseudomonadota > Alphaproteobacteria > Rhizobiales > Rhizobiaceae > Rhizobium. The sequence goes on along the minus strand of NZ_LMCW01000017.1, from coordinate 71,392 downwards.
GCTCTTATAAGCCGTCGCGCCGTTTCGGCTCGCGCGTGTTCATACTCGCTTGAGCCGATGTCGCCCGCTTTCACTTCCCTCTCGAGTTCGAGAAGCTGATCTCGATACACGCTGGCTTCCAGGCTATTGCAGGCGGGCCGGGTGCGGGTCGTCGTAAGCGGATGAAGCAGAGCCGCAGTTGAAGCGGTCGTGATGACCGCGAAGAGTATCCAAATGATCATATGTCCAGACGCCATTGTGCGCCTGAACATACCGCTTATCGTCAAAGGAACATTGATGAGGATCAATTAGCGAAGCATGTTGATCCCGCCGATCCTCACCGAAGCCGACCCGTGAAAACGTAACCGACACCGCGCACCGACTGAATCAGGGCCGGTGCCTTTGGATCGGTCTCGATCTTCTTTCGCAAGCGTACGATTTGCGCGTCGATCGCGCGGTCAAACGCCTCAAGGCTCCGGTTTCTGGTCAAGTCCATAAGCGTATCGCGCGACAGCACCCTGCCGGGATTGCGACAGAAAACCAGAATCATGTCGAATTCGCCCGTCGTCAGCGGTACGTCGTCGCCATCAGGAGCGGTGAGCTTTCTGCGGGGCACGTCCAAACGCCAGCCATCGAACAGGATGCTTTCTTCTCCGCTCCCGAAAGCCTTGCCTGGTTCGGCCGGTGCCCGCCTGCGCAGCACCGTCCGCAAACGAGCAAGAAGTTCTCGCAGATGAAACGGCTTCGCGATATAGTCGTCCGCACCCACCTCCAGTCCGACGACCTTGTCGGTCACGTCGTCCTGGCCGGTCAACATCAGTACGGGTACGTCCGAGGTGTTGCGGAGTTCTTTCAACAGCTCCAGGCCATTCTCGCCACCGGGCAGGACGAGATCCAGGAAGACTGCAGCGTACTTTCCCTTCGCGAGTTCCGCGCGCATGGCCGCGCCGTTGCCCACGGCATTCACTCGATAGCCGTTGTCCTCGAAATAGCGGATCAGCATCTGTCTGATCCGGGGGTCGTCGTCGACTACCAGAATGCGATCGGGTTCCATCTCGTCTTCGTTCCGCTTCGAACTTGCACCGGAGCAATAGCGCAGGATTGCTGCAAGCGCCACAGGTCGCTTGCAGGGATTCCAGCAAACGGTCTGCAAACTTTAGGCTCGGGGCCGGTATCCCTGGAAGTCCTGCCTCTCGATGGCCGCCGATCCTGGGCAGGCTTAACTCTGACCGCGAATTTCAGCTCTCTACCCCAAGATAAGATTGGCCCCAAAGCGCCGTCGGCCACTCAGCATTCTTCTCGGAGCAGGTTTACGCTCTCGACGGAAATTGTCTTTCCCCTGACTACGACACCGGCTGGCGCCAGAGAGGCGAAGGCACGAGATAGAGCCTCCGGTGCCAAGCCCAGCTTTCCCGCGAGTACCCGCTTCTGGTACGGCAAGCTGAGTGTTACCCGTGACGCCAACGGCGGGCACCGCCCGAGGAGATAGTTTGCAACGCGTTGTGCGGCCGTATGAAGACGATCCCCCGCTATGCAGTCCATTGACCCCACAAGGTGCCGGGCCATGATGCGCATGACATTGGCCTGAACGTCGCGATTTTTCTCCGCCAAGGACCGCAGGCCTTCCAGGTCGAAAAGCGCAACTTCGGTGAAGTCCGCCGCCGAAGCCCCGTGAACATACGCCTCCCCACCAGCCAGAAGATATTCCGCGAAGATGTCGCCGGGTTCGCAGATGCAGACATCGGCTTGCCGTCCTGTGGATTCCTTCTTGGTAAGTCGAACAAGACCGTTCATCACACAGGCGACGAACATCGCCTTCTGACCTTCCGCGACGATCTGTTCGTGCGGGGAGAATGTTCTCGCCCTTGCCAATGCCAACAACCTTTCTGTGGTTTGTCGATCCAATCCTGCGAACAGCTCGGATCGCAGGAGCACGGGATTTTTAGCGAGCATCGTCCTGCCTTTCGTGGTGGCGTCTATAGTTTCGGGTTTTCACCTTCATCGTCTGCGAGTATCCGCCAAGCGTCTCCCTGGAGATCCTCGTACTGACCGCTCCTGAGAGACCAGAGGAAGGCGACAAGGCCGATGCCGCCCATGAACAGTGCGATAGGGATGAGGTAGATCAGCATGTTCATGCGGTTTAGACCTTCCTGCCGTCGACCGGCAACCGGTCCAGCCTCGGGGGGGCCTTCGTCGCTCCGAACGAGTTCAGCCGGAGGGCGTTCGTCACGACGATGATCGACGATGTCGACATGGCCACCGCGGCGACAAGGGGGGTCGCATATCCTGCGATTGCGACCGGGACCGCCAATACATTGTAGCCGATCGCGAGCGCGAAATTCTGACGAATAAGTGCTGCGGACCTCCTTGCGAGGGTGATCGCCTGAGGGACTGCGTCCAGTCTTTCATTGAAAAACACGAGATCGGCGGCTTGGCGCCCGATGTCCGACGCGGTGGCGGGCGCTATCGAAACGTGCGCGGCGGCAAGCGCCGGTGCGTCGTTGATGCCGTCGCCTACCATGAGGACGCGATGTCCCGCCGAGTTGAGGCGCTGGCATTCCACGACTTTCTGCTTGGGCGTCATGGCGCCCAATGCGCGATCTACCTTTAGCGCTAGCGCCGCGTTGTCTACGACGCTCTGCCGATCGCCGGAAATAATCACGGTTTCAAAACCCGCCGCTTCGAGTTGCCCGATCGCTTCACCGGCACCGGGTCTTAAAGTGTCATCGAAGAAAAAACGGGCCAGAATGGCTCCGTCCTTTGACAGGACAACTTCGGAAAGCGGGCTGTCGTTTTCCGGCCCGACGCCGGCACCGGCGAACAAAGTATTGCCCAGTCGATAGGTCGTGTCGCCATGTGAACACTCAAGCCCGCCGCCTGGAATTTCGATCACGCGGTCGAATGTCACAGGCGCCGCGCGGATGCTTCGAACCAGTGCCTGCGACAGCGGATGTCGGGAATGGGCGGCCAGTCCCACGGCTATCGCAAGCGCTGCCTCGTCCGGAGTGTCAGTCGCGACGAGTTTTGGAACTCCGATCGTCAACGTTCCAGTTTTATCGAAAGCGACGGTATCGACCTCCGCTAGCCGCTCCAGGGCCGAACCGTCCTTTACCATCACGCCTTTTCGGAACAGTTCGCCTGCGGCGACGACCTGCACCACGGGGACGGCAAGACCGAGAGCGCATGGGCATGTGATGATCAAGACGGCCACCGCGACCAGCATTGCATGCTTCCAGTCCCCGCCGATGAAGCCCCAGGCAAGAAACGAAGCCAACGCAAGGAGATGAACTGCGGGCGAATAGAGGGAGGCGGCGCGGTCGGCGATGCGACGGTAGCGTGCCCGTCCCCCTTCCGCCGCCTCCATGAGGCTGATGATCTCCGCCAGAAGCGAGTTCTTCGCAAGCTTGGTTGCCGTGACTACCAGGGAACCCGTCAGGTTCATCCCGCCCGAGCTGACCTGGCTTCCCTTGAACACCGCAACGGGACTGCTTTCGCCTGTAACGATCGAAAGATCCAGGTCGCTCTCCCCGCTGACAACGGCGCCGTCTACGGGAATGCGTTCGCCGGCGGCGATCGCGATTTCATCCCCAACCGAGATCTCCTCCAGCGCAACATAACGGCGCGAACCGTCGGGCATCGCGAGAAGGGCGCCTCGGGGCGCGAGCCGAGCCAGCCCATTGATTGCTGCTCGCGCCTTTTCTCGCATCATATGATCAAGCGTTCTGCCAATCAGAAGAAAAAACAGCAAAGAGACCGATGCATCGAACCAGGCATGTTCCCCATGATGAATGGTTTCCCAAAGCGATACGGCATAGGAAAGCGTCACCGCCAGGGAGATCGGGACGTCCATGTTGGTGCGGCCATGCTTGAGCGCATTCCAGGCAGACCGAAAGAAGAAACGACCCGCGTAAACCAGGGCGGGTGCGGCGATCATCGCAGAGATCCAGTGGAACATGTCGCGCGTCGCGGCGTCCGCTCCAGACCAGACCGACACCGACAGGAGCATGATGTTGGTAGCCGCAAACCCGGAGACACCGACAGCAAGCAGAAGCTGGTTTCTGGTGACATCGTTCTCGGAAGCCAGCGGGGTAAACAGGTGGGCCCGGTATCCTGCCGCGGTGATCGCGCTGATAATTCCGGTCGGATCCGTTGTCCGATTTTCAAAATCCTGAGAATAGACGCATGTCACGCGTCGGGACGTAAGGTTGACCCTTGCCTTGGCTACATAAGGCAGCGCGTATAGCGCCTTCTCGATTGCCGAAATGCATCCTCCGCAGTGCACGTCGGGCACGCTGATATCGAGCTGTTGAAGACCGTCGCCCAGCGGATGGCTGGCAAGCGCAATCTCCTGGGCACTGAAGGACGTAGTGCTCATTGCGAGCACGCTCTCGGTATTCATGTCGCAGCAGGTCATTGGCCGAACCCCGCCGTATCGATGCGAGCAGCTTCGTGCATGACGATCCTATCGCCCCTGCGCGAGATCACTTCTACGATCCAGTCGCCCGACGCGAGCCGGTGATTGGCTTCGAACAGACCTTCGCCTGTTTTCCTGAACATGACCTGGAAGTCCTCGTGGTCGCCAACGGGTCGCTTGAAATTCGCGATCACCTCGTCAACCATCGTAGGTGACCGATCCTTGTTGCGGATGCTGTAATGAATTGCGCCATCCTTCAACGAGAGCTCCCCGATAATGCCCGACGCTGCCATCGCCCGCATTGCTTCGGCCTTCCGATTGAATTCCTGGCTGGCAACGTAAGTGTTTGCTACGACGAGACCACTCCAACTCGACGACGCGTACCAGGCCATCGTGACGTTGACCGCTATCACGACCCCGAAGAAGGCCGACGTCGCGAGGAGCATGTGACGGCCAGTGAATCCTTGAGCGCGTACGGTCATTTGGCCTCTCCTGGGGCGTTGAATGCGGCGCGGTAAGTTGCTCGATCCGAATGGCCGGAATCGTCGATGACGAACAGGAATTCGTTGACCGGGGCGCCCGTCTGCTTGCGGGTAACGAAGACTTTCAGCGCGGTGGCGACGTCCGGTTGGACGTCCATCGTGAAGCTGCGCGCGTCTTCCTTGCTGAACTCGGGGATACGCATTGTCGCGTCTTCGAGGCCCGAAAGGCTGATTTCCAACCTTCTGGGCCTCGGCACCATATTGAGAATGCGAAGGGTGTAGCCATTACGGATGGAACCGTCGCTTTCCAGCACGTATTGCGGATTGCGGTCGTGCACGACGTTGAGTTCGAGGCGATCGCGCAAGGCCAGATGTACGAGCATTGCAATGCCGATCAACGTCCACACGACAGCATAGAAGACGACTCTTGGTCGAAAAATGATGCGCCAATTGAAGTGACGAACCGCATCAACGAACGTCCCGTCCTCTCGCCGTACATTGCCGGGCTGGACCGGGGTACGCCCCGCGTCTGTCGCCAGTGCCATATTGCTCGAGTACTCGCTCAGCGTGGCATACGCTATCAGGCCACGTGGCTTGCCGAGTTTGTCCATGACCCCATCGCAGGCATCGATGCAAAGCGCACAGGTAATGCACTCCATCTGCTGTCCGTCGCGGATGTCGATACCCATCGGGCACACCGCAACGCAGGCGTTGCAATCGACGCAATCTCCGAGGGCGATGCCTTGAGCCTGGGCCTTCTTCGCGTGACGCGAGCGGGGTTCACCACGCCAGTCATTGTAGGTCACGACGAGTGAGCTCTCGTCCAGCATTGCGCCCTGGATTCGTGGCCAGGGACACATGTAGGTGCAAACCTGCTCGCGCATGAGGCCTCCCAGTACGTAGGTCGTGGCGGTGAGTGTCGCGACAGTGGTGTAGGCGATTGCTCCGGCCTGCCCGGTCAACAGCGAAATCACTAACTCTGGAGCGTTTGCGAAATAGAAGACCCAAGCCCCGCCGGTGGCTACCCCGATCAGCAGCCAGATCACATGCTTGGTCACGCGTTTGCGGACCTTGTCGAAATTCCAATGCCCGGCGTCAAGCCTCATTCTGGCGTTTCGGTCGCCTTCGATGGCTCGTTCGACCACCAAAAAGAGATCCACCCAGACGGTCTGCGGACAGGCGTATCCGCACCACGCGCGACCAACCGCTGACGTCACCAGAAACAGGCCGAACCCCGCCATCACGAGAAGGCCGGCTATATAGTAGAATTCCTGTGGCCAGATCTCGATGAAGAAAAAGAAGAACCTCCGGGAGGACAGGTCTACGAGAATGGCCTGATCGGGCGCGTAGGGACCACGGTCCCAGCGGATCCAGGGCGCAAGATAGTAGATGCCGAGGGTCACCAGCATCACCATCCATTTGAACTGTCGAAAGCGACCTTGGGCACGCTTCGGGAACACCTTCTTCCGGGCTGCATAGAGCGGCTGGCGGTTGCGGCGAGCGTTGACGGGCTCGACATTGAGGCGCTCGACGTTCTGGGGATCAGGCGCTGTGTAGAGGTTCATGGGGCTTATCCGATTTTCACACGCCCGTTCTTGCACCTTCCCGGTCGCCGCTCCTTGACGCAGATCAAGAACGGACGTTCGGCCAAAAAAGAGGCCGCGCCCAGGACAGGAGACGCGGCCTTTGAGGAGCTAGGCGACAAATGCATGGCGGCTCTTTGGCTTCTCTTCTTTGAGTCGGATTGGGGAGATGTTGCGCGATTTGACCTCCACTAGACCGGCGCGAGTTTAGCAGCCTGCGAGCAGGGTTCTTTGAGGCAAGTCAAATTGGAGGTGAATTTCAAACTCCCAATTTAGGGGCAGCAGGTCTCACCCACTCGACCGTGCACCTAGAATCTGTTCAGATCGTTGTTCAATGAGAACGACGCCATGCTGGTAAAAGAAGGCGAGAGCCGCACCTTGTCCACGGACATTTTCCTCGCCTCGTCGCTGGCCTTTGTTGCGGGAGGCGTCAACAGCGCCGGCTACCTCGGTTTCGGCTACTTTTCGGCGAATATGACCGGTAACGTATCGTTGGTTTCCGACTACGTTTCGATAGGAGACTTCGATCTTGCGGTAGCGTTTCTTGTCATTGTTGCGATGTTCATGGCAGGAGCATTTTCGGCGTCATTGTTTATCCAGTTCGGCAAGCGTCGGCATCTCGGGGCCATTTATGCGATTACGCTTCTAACCGAGGCAGCATTGCTTATGGCGATCGGCGTCTGGTCACTGATCTCGGTTACTCATGTCAGCGGCGTCAGAATTGTAGGTGTCATAAGTTTCGCTATGGGCATTCAGAACGCGGCGTCCACGAGAATATCCGGCAGCAAGGTGAGGACGACGCACGTATCGGGCATCGCAACCGATATTGGAGTCGGAATGGCCCAGATGCTGGATACAAATGATACACATGCCGCCAAGCATATTCGGGACCGCCTTAAGCTGCACGGCGCCACGATAGGATCATTTCTCGTCGGCGGTACGGTCGGTGTGCTTGGCTACCGCTTGTCAGAAGGCGCGGTGTTTTGCGGGTTTTCCCTCGTGATACTGGTTATGTGCGTGCGATATTTGGTTCGGTTGCCCCAGCGTTAACTCGATCGTCTCAACTGAGCAGCGACTGTGCCTTGCAACTGTCGTCGACTTGGCTTCCAAACTGCGAAAAAGGCCGCAACTCAGATGAGTCGCGGCCCTAAGGAGCGCTCCCGGGCCGGTGCCAAACTAGCGGCTTGTGGTCTTGTGATCTTTGAGACAGGTCAGATTGATAATCGAACTTCCGATCTTTTCTGGATCCTCTTGTTCGCACGGCGGTTGCGTCGACTTTGCCCGAGCCGAGATGCGTGTATGAATCGCTGCGCGTGGAGTGCCATAAAGGCCGAGTAGCGGATTGTGGTCGTGTGACGTCATCTTCAAGTCTCCTAGGTTCCACCGCCGAGCGAATGGACGAACACGGTCAGTTCCTTCACGGTCGTGTCACCCAGTCGCGCTGACCACCCCGGCATCATGCCGTGCTTCGGCGCGCCGACCTGTCGTGCAATCGCGTCCTCCCCCCTGCCCTTCAGCCAGATTGCGTCGGCGAGATTTGGGGCTCCCATGTCGACCTTGCCCCTGCCATCCTCGCCATGGCAGGCCGCACAGTTGTCGAGAAAGATCTGCTTGCCCGACCCGGCGCGCGCTGAGTCGCTCGGCGTGTTGGTCATTCCCCAGACGTACGCTGCCACCTGCCCGATCTGGGCGCGGTCCAGCATTTCGGCAAACGCCGGCATTTCGGAGACGTGGGTGTCGGGGTCCGTGTCGAAGCGAATACCGTGCGAGATCGTTGTGTGGATGGAATCCAGATCGCCGCCCCACAGCCAATCGTCGTCGTTCAAGTTGGGAAAGCCGGGGCCTCCGCTCGCGCCGGAACCATGGCAAGGCGCGCAGTTGACCTTGAATGCCGATGCGCCCCCTGCAATCGCAAATTCACGAAGGGCGGGGTCGGCGTCGATTTCCTGCACCGTCTTCGCAGCGATCATGTCATGAAACTTGATCTGGCCAGCCTTGGCCAGTTCAAGATCCTGTTGCAACTCAGCACGGCTGGAGAAGCCAAGAAGTCCCTTGGTGGTGGAGGTTATCAGCGGGATCGCCGGGTAGGCCAGGGCGTAGCCGACCGCCCAGAGGATCGTCGCGTAGAACGTCCACACCCACCACCGTGGCATCGGGTTGTTCAGTTCGCGAATGCCGTCCCATTCGTGACCGGTGGTCTCGACGCCGCTGACTTCATCGATATGCTTTTCCGACATTTCAGTCATCCTTCAAGGGAATATCGGCGGCCTCTTGTGCCATCTGCTTGCTGCCGGGACGCAGGGTGAAGACCACGACGCCTGCGAAGAAAGCTGCCATGGCCACCAGGCCCCAACTGTCGGCGAAGTGCCGCATTGCTGTGTAAGTTTCCACTTGGATCACCTCATCGGTAGCCGGTCGCGTCGTCGTAGGTCGAGAAGTCGACCAACGTTCCGAGCATCTGCAGGTAGGACACAAGCGCGTCCATTTCGGTGAGCCTGGACGGATCGCCGTCAAAGTCGCCGACCCTCGCCTTCGGGTACCGAGCCAGAAGCTCGGTCGTGTCGGCGTTTGGATCGGCCTGGGCCTTCATGTCCGCCTCCGCATTGGCGAGCATGGCCTCGGTATAGGGCACGCCGACGTCCGCGTTGGCTTTGAGGTCCATCCCAACATTCTTGACGGTGACATCCTGCTCCTTGAGGAAGGCGTACTTCGGCATGATCGATTCCGGCACCACGGCTCTCGGATCGGCGAGGTGCTGAACGTGCCACTCATTGGAGTAACGTCCCCCAACGCGTGCCAGATCTGGACCGGTGCGCTTGGAGCCCCACTGGAAGGGGTGGTCGTACATAGATTCGGCCGCCAGCGAGTAATGGCCGTATCGTTCCACTTCGTCACGGAACGGTCGGATCATCTGGCTGTGGCAGAGATAGCAGCCCTCGCGGATGTAGATGTTGCGTCCTGCCAGTTCCAAGGGCGTGTAGGGACGCATCCCCTCCACCTTCTCGATGGTGTTCTGAAGATAGAACAGGGGCGCGATCTCAACGATGCCGCCGATGCTGACCACGAGAAGCGACCCAACCAACAGGAGCGTGGCGTTCTTCTCGAGGATTTGGTGTTTGTCTAATATCGATGCCATTTCTCACCTCACTCGGCAGGCTGTGCCTGGGGCACGTAAGCTGTCGGAATAGCTGCCTCGGTCCTGACATGGCCGCGGATCGTCATGAAGACGTTCCATGCCATGACGACGCCGCCCGCCAGATACAGCGCTCCGCCAACGGCCCGAAGTACGTAGTACGGGAACATTGCAGCGACGGTCTCGGCGAACGAGTAGACGAGGAAGCCCTGCGAATTGTACTCGCGCCACATCAGTCCCTGCTGGATGCCGGCGACCCAAAGAACGGCGGCGTAGATCACGATACCGAGGGTGGCGAGCCAGAAGTGCCAGTTGACCATGCGTAGGCTATAGAGACGCTCGCGTCCCCAGAGCTTTGGCGTCAGATAGTAGATGGCGCCGAAGGTGATCATTCCGACCCAGCCGAGAGCGCCGGAGTGCACATGGCCAATCGTCCACTCAGTGTAGTGGCTGAGTGAATTGACGGTCTTGATCGACATCATCGGCCCCTCGAAGGTCGACATTCCGTAAAAGGCGATGGCAACGATCATCATGCGGATGATCGGATCGGTGCGGATCTTGTCCCATGCACCCGACAGGGTCATCAGGCCGTTGATCATGCCGCCCCAAGACGGCATCCAGAGCATGATTGAAAACACCATGCCGAGCGTTTGCGCCCAATCAGGCAACGCCGTGTAGTGAAGGTGGTGTGGGCCTGCCCAGATATACATGAAGATCAGGGCCCAGAAGTGAATGATCGACAGGCGGTAGGAGTAGACGGGGCGGTTGGCCTGCTTCGGGACGAAGTAATACATCATCCCCAGAAAGCCGGCCGTCAGGAAGAAGCCGACGGCGTTGTGGCCGTACCACCATTGCGTCAATGCGTCCTGCACGCCCGAGAACGCCGAGTAGCTCTTGGTGCCGAGAACCGATGCGGGTACCGCGAGGTTGTTCACCACGTGCAGCATCGCGATCGTTACGATGAAGCCCAGATAGAACCAGTTTGCGACATAGATGTGTGGTTCCCTGCGCTTCAGAATGGTTCCGAGGTAAACGACCAGGTAGGCGACCCACACGGCAGTCAGCCAGATGTCGACGTACCATTCTGGCTCCGCGTATTCACGTGCCTGCGTGATCCCGAGCACGTAGCCTGTCGCCGCCATGACGATGAAGAGCTGATAACCCCAGAACACGAACCAGGCCAAGCTGCCGCCGAACAGGCGCGCGTGACAGGTACGCTGGACGACGTAGAAGGATGTCATGATCAAGGCGTTGCCGCCGAAGGCGAAGATGACCGCAGACGTGTGGACCGGACGCAGGCGTCCAAAATTGAGGTACGGCGCCAGATTCAGATCGGGGAAGGCCAACTGGAGAGCGACGACCACTCCAACAAGAAAGCCAACCACGCCCCAGAAGACTGTTGCAATAAGGCCGTAGCGAATGACTTCGTCGAAATAGCCCGACGCTTCTATCGTCGGCATCCGTCCTGCCGGCGAGAAATCCATGTTTCTCATCAGCAGCACGGTGCCCGCGAGAAGGCAGAAGCAAAGAATGCTCATATGGATCGCAAATAGATGGTCGTGGGCGAAGGCAGCACCCAGCAAGGCTAGGAATGCCCCCACCGCGACCACCATCGTTTCAGTTGCATACTTCATGACGTCGTCCCCAGTGCGCAGTCGACCGCGTCGCGGCCGGCTCTCTCGTACTTTGGGGAAGGACTGTCACGGGCGCGGGAGAGGCTCCTTGATTTAGATCAACGACACCGCAGTTTCGGTCGAAGCCCGCCGCTATTACAATCTGTTACAAAGTTTCACCTTTTGAAACCGTCCGATCATTTCTGTGTGACGTAGCGACGATCTAGTGCCCTCACCAAACAAGAGGGAATACTGCCGTGCTGATGCAGAACAACGCCGCCTTCGAGCCTGCAGGACCAACGCACGATGTCATGCTCTCGTCTCTTTTTCTGACCTCCGCGACAGAAGCGATCGCAGCTGGGAAGGCGATCTGCTGGGAGGGTGACACTGCCAGCCATCTGTTTCAGGTCGTCGAAGGCGTGGTCCGTCTGCATCGCATCATCGGCGAAGGCCGTCGTGTAATCACCGCTTTCCACTTTGCCGGCGATCTCATAGGCGCGTCGCTTCAGGATGCGTTCCTCTTCACAGCCGAGGCGGTGAGCGACTGCAAGATCCGACGGGTATCGCGAAAGAGCTTCCACGAGGAAGTCGCACGATCGGAGTTACTCCGTCCCGTCTACATCAACCTGCTATGTCAGGAAACAGCGGCCGCCAACGACCAGATGGTGCTGTTGTCCAAGTTGAACGCGGAGGAACGGCTCTGCAGCTTCATCGTGAAGCTTGCCTCCCGTCCTGACGCTCAGATGCGCCAGGGCTTGCTGCGGGTCCCCATGAGCCGACAGGACATCGCGGACTATCTTGGCATCACCATCGAAACCGTCTCAAGAACCATCACAAAGCTTGCGTCGCGGAATGTCGTCGTCCCGGAAGGACGACATGACCTGAGAATTGTGAACCTCAATCGTCTGATGCAGTTGTCGGGGAACGCTGATGATTTCTCGGACAAAACCTGCCATAGGGTCAGGCTCCACTAATGCAGAGAGACCCAGGTAAGCCATGCCCCATCGCCTGATATCGCCGCGCACCGCATCACCTAAGGAACTGGATGCCCTGGTGCACGTGCTCGACGGGGCGGACATAATTATACATCGCTCTGAAGGCACCATCACCCATTGGTCTATCGGGTGCGAGAACATGTATGGCTGGACGAGGGAGGAAGCTGTCGGCGAGAAAGTATACGAGCTCCTCGAGACGCAGTTTCCAGAACCTGCGGACACTATTCATGCCCAACTCAAGTCTCATGGCTTCTGGCAGGGCGAGATCATTGACCGCCATAAGAGCGGACATCTCATCCACGTCGCGACGCGCTGCGTCTTGGTCAACCTCACCGACGGAGATCTGGCCGTCATCCAGACAAACAGCGATGTCAGCGCTCTCAGACGCGCCCAGGAAGCGGTCAACGCGCGGGAAGCCCATCTAAGTTCGATCCTGGACACGGTCCCCGATGCCATGGTTGTCATCGACGACAGCGGGATGGTGCTTTCTTTCAGCAAGGCGGCCGAGAAACTGTTCGGCATGTCGTCCGAGCAGATCTGCGGACGAAACGTGAGCAACTTGATGCCCAATCCCTACCGGGACTCTCACGACGGCTATATCGATCACTATCTCAAGACTGGTGAAAAGCGTATCATCGGCTACGGCCGCGTCGTAACGGGCAAGCGTGCCGACGGCTCCCATTTCCCGATGGAGCTCCATGTAGGCGAGGCGACGGCCAATGGAGAGCGAATCTTCACAGGGTTCGTGCGCGACCTCACCAGCAAGGTCAGAATCGAGGAAGACCTTCGCCAATCTCAAAAGATGGAGGCGGTCGGCCAATTGACCGGGGGGATCGCTCACGACTTCAACAATCTGCTCACGGTGATCAGCGGCAATCTGGAAATGATTGAGGACAAGCTGCCGCAGGGACAGCTTAGGGGCCTCTTGAAAGAGGCACAGGACGCCGCCGCAGACGGCGCGAAACTCACCGGGCAGTTGCTGGCGTTCGGACGGCGGCAGCCATTAAGCCCAAAACCCGCGGATCTCGGACAGCTGGTTTCCGGCTTTTCGGATCTCCTGAGGCGAACGCTGGGCGAGAACATCAAGCTCTCGACTGTGATTGCCGGCGCGGGCCTGAACGTGCTCGTGGACAGCTCGCAACTTCAGAACGCCATCTTGAACATCGCGCTGAACGCCCGAGACGCAATGCCGAGGGGCGGAAGTCTCACGACGGAAATCTCGCGAGTGCATCTGGATGCCGACTACGCCAAGATGTACCCGGAAGTCCGCAGCGGCAATTTCGTTCTGATCTCGATGACCGACACTGGCGCTGGCATGTCCGAAGAAGTGCAAAAACGCGCGATAGAACCATTTTTCACGACAAAGGACGTGGGCGCTGGTACCGGACTTGGCCTCAGTATGGTCTATGGCTTCGTAAAGCAGTCCGGTGGACACCTCCAGCTATACAGCGAAACTGGGCGTGGGAGCACGATCCGGATCTATCTGCCTGCCATCGGCAGTTCCGGATCCCAGGAGGTCCAACAGGGGCCGGAGCCGGTTGAAAGCCCCCTTCCTCAGGGCGACGAACTGGTTTTGGTCGTCGAGGACGATCCTCGCGTCCGGCGCGTCGCCGTAGCAAGGTTGTCCTCGATGGGATATTCGGTTCTCGAGGCGGATAGCGGACGCCGTGCGATGGAAGTCCTAAGGGCCGACGACAAAATCGCACTTCTCTTCACCGACATCGTGATGCCCGGCGGAATGACGGGCGACGAACTGGCCCGCGAGGCCCGCAACCTTCGTCCTGACATGTCCGTTCTCTTTACGTCCGGCTACTCGGAACCAGGGCTGACCGAAACCGATGGGATCATTGGCTCGCAGTGGCTTCGCAAGCCATACACGGCCCGAGAACTTGCTTCGAAAGTTCGCGAGCTCCTCGACGAGCGTTGATCCGGAAGCTTTCATTTTTCCCAGTTTGACGAGCGTCAAAGAACGCATCCATCGCATGTCTTAGAAAGCGTCCCAGAGGCCAAGTCGGCCTCGAAGAACAGGAGATATGCAAATGCGTTTGAAGTACGGTCTGATTGCTGCAACGGCAGCCTTGATTGCTTCGACGGCGCCGTTGATGGCTGCTGACCACCAGGTTCAGATGCTCAACAAGGGCACTGCCGGCGCAATGGTATTCGAACCTAGTTTCGTGAAGATCGCTCCCGGCGATACGATCACCTTCGTTCCGACGGACAAGAGCCATAACGTCGAAACGTTCAAGGGTCTCATTCCGGACGGCGCTCCCGAGTTCAAATCGAAGGCCAGCGAACAGTACCAGGCAAAGTTCGACGTGCCTGGCGCCTACGTCGTGAAATGCACGCCGCACGCTGGCATGGGCATGGTCGCCTTGATCCAAGTTGGCGACGCGCCTGCAAACCTCGAGGCCATCAAGACGGCCAAGGTTCCGAACATGGTGCGCAAGCGGCTTGACGTCGATCTCGCACAACTCGCCCAGTAACTAAACTCGTAGCGGGCGGCGCCGGAAATGTGCGCCAGCCCGCGACGGAGAAAACTCATGATCAAGCAAGTCTCACTGGCGGTCGTGGCAGGCCTATTTGCTGTCGGCGCCGCACATGCTCACGCAACACTGGAGCAGAACCAAGGTATTTCCGGCAAGGCCTACAAGGCCGTCGTTCGCATTGGACATGGTTGCGAAGGCAAGCCGACGATCAAGGTCCGTGTGAAGGTACCCGAGGGTCTCCTCTCGGCGAAACCGATGCCGAAACCCGGCTGGAGCGAAGAGAAGGTCAAGTCGGCATATGAAAAGAGCTACGATCTTTACGGAAAGCCCGTGAAGGAAGGCGTCACCGAGATCGTGTGGACCGGCGGCAGCCTCGCCGACGACGAATATGACGAATTCATCTTCCGTGGGACCGTCGCTAAGGAGATTCCCGCAGGAACGCGGATCTACGTTCCGGTCGTTCAGGAATGCACCGACGGGGCTTCCGAACGCTGGATCGAAATCCCTGCAGCGGGCAAGACATCCGATGACTATGAGACCCCTGCCCCCTACTTTGACGTGATCGAGCAGCCCCGCTCTTAAATGCGAGTAGTCGCCCATGTGCTCCAAGCTTCAAAACTGGGCGACGTTGCTCCTTCTGCCTGCAAGCCTCCTGCTTGTCATCGCAATAAGCATTCTCGTCCCAGTTAGCGCGCATGCCCATGCCGTTCTTGTCAGTTCTTCGCCGGCCAGCGATGAGACCGTCAAGACGTCTCCTTCCGTCGTCAGGCTACAGTTCAACGAGCCTGTCAGAGTGATCAGGGCTGCAGCCAGAAACGCGGATGGCGCCAGTCAGAATCTGATCGCGGACACCACCGGCAGGGCAGTAACATTCCATCTTAAAGATCCAGTTGGCAAAGGCTCGGTGATCGTGAGTTACCGCGTCGAGTCCGAAGACGGACATCCGGTCGGCGGTTCGCTCGTTTTTCATGTCGGCGCGGCATCGCCTGCGTCGCCTGATGTCCGCGAAGCCGCAACGTCCGGTCTGAACGTCGCCATATGGCTCGTCCATATCGTGACGATACTCTACCTGGCGGTTCTCGTTGGGGGAGCGCTGTTCCATCGTTGGCTCGATCCTGGCCGCGAAGGGCCTCTACGATCCTTCGGGACGCTGGTTCCCGGCGGCCTTCTTCTCGTGACAGGCCTTTACCTGCAGGGTCTGGACGAAACGGGCATGGGTCTCGCGTTCCGGGGGATTGAACCCCTCAAAGACGCCGCGCACGGCAACGCGTTGATTGCGGCGGGCCTCGGCTTTCTGTCTATCGTCCTTGTATCGCTTCCTCTCGCTGAAAACCGTAGAGGCAATCTCATCGCCGCAGTACTGGCGACGGTGGCCGCTTCAACGGCCTTTACGTTCACGGGTCACTGCAACGTCGTCGAACCGCGCTGGCTGGCCAGAACATGCATTTTCCTTCATGGAGCGGCCATGCTCTTCTGGATCGGCAGTCTGATGCCATTGTGGCAGCTCAGCAGAACACGAGTCAGAAAGCGCGCCCTCCTGGGCTTCTCGCGCGCGATTCCGGTACCGTTCGTTCTCATGCTTGCAGCAGGCGCAGCTCTTGCATTAATCGAGCTGCCCGAAATTTCGCAGATGCTTTCTTCGCTCTACGGTCAGGTCCTGGCTGTCAAAATCGCGCTCGTTGGGGTCCTCTGCATCCTCGTAGGATACAATCGCTTCTGGCTCACGAAGCCGGCGCTTGCGGGGAGCCGGACCGCTCGCACGCGTCTTCGACGCAGCATTGCCTGCGAGATTGCATTGGCGATCGCCATCGTCGGCGCAGCGTCCCTCTGGCGCTTTGCCGGACCTGCCGAGGCGGCCGTGGATGAACCAGCAATGTCTCTTCATCTCCATTCAGACAAGCTCATGGCGCAACTGGAGCTTGGTCGCGATTCCGTCGGGGTGTTCCGCGCGTATGTCGTCGTCATGGGGGCTGATTTCGGACCGATAGGACCGCGTTCGGTGATGCTTCGACTGACGAATCCGGGGGCAGGCATCGAGCCGCTCAAGTACGAGCTGCGAAAGGCGCCAGAAGGCGGCTGGGAAGGAACGGTTCTGGCAATTGGCAACCCAACAGGCTGGACAGTCGACGTCGAAGTCCTGATCGACGATTTTACATCGGCGCATCTTGAAGGCCGTTTGTCGAAATAGGATCCCCGCTGGCATTCAGCAGATTTTTAGGCAATGACCGTTTGGCGCCGGCCTATGCTCCATCCTTCGCCGAAAGCCGGGAAGCTGGCAACGTGTCAGCATCGCGACGAAGACGTCCTTGCCAGGCCGTTGGCCGGTTCCGAAACAGCTGAAGGATTGGAGGGTCACCTCACACGTTCTTTAGGCCTGGCGGCCAAGTTCTTGACGGCTCCCGGTCAAATCGATCAGATCTACGCAAGCGTCGGGATACCCTCTAAGCACCTGCCTGATCGAGGCGACATCCATCAGGTTGAAAGCCGTCGACAGCGCGTCGGCAGTGACGGCGTTGTCGGCTATCACGCTAACGCGTCGATAGCGCTCTGGTGTGGCACCAGCCCTTGGATGAAGGATGTGCCCGAAGCTTCCAGACTGATCGAACACAAATCCGGCAGAACTCGACGTAGCGACGGCGCGGTTGACGATGGAAAGCACCGCGTCGGGCTCGCCGCTGTCTTGCGTGGCCGCCAATCCTATCCGCCAAGGTTCTCCCCCTTGCTGGGCGCCAATGGCACGCTCTTCGCCCATGTCCACCAAGCTGCTTTCGACGCCAGCCTCGCGCAGTATCTCGACAACCCGATCGGTAACGAATCCTTGGGCCACGCCATTGAGGGTGATGGCCATTCCTGGGCGCGTGAACGCCACGCGGCCCGATCCAAACTTCACGCCGTCGAACCCGACGCGCTTGAGGCGATCTCTTAGAACCGTTGCGTCGGGGCCTTGCTCATCTGCACCTGGTTTCGCGAAATGATCCCGGTAAAGTTCCCAGACAGGCTGCACGGTCGGATCGAAAAGGCTGCCGGTCGATTCCCAGAATCCGTAGCACACATGAAGCAATGCCAGCATTTCCGGCTCCGGTGCGACAAGGCCGCCCGCGCGGTTCAATTCCACGATGTCCGAATCGTCACGATAGAGGCTGAACATCCTCTCCAGCCGCGCGACTTCCGTCACGACCAGCTCAATCAGTCGATGAGCCCTGGCCGCGTCGTGGTCATTCAATATCAACTTTGCTGGCGCGCCCAGCGCCTGACCGCTCCACACGAATGCCGATGGAGAGGAATTGGCCACGCTACTGGAGTAAAGCAGGGGCAGCCCGGCCGCGGCAGCAAAGATCCCTATTGCGCGCCGTCTGGTCATCAACTTAGCCATCAGTGCCGCTCCCTGCGTTGACCGGGGCATCTGACGCTGTCGCCAAAACGTCGCTGTCCTCGATTTCGTTTAAAATCAGCACTTTGCCGCCATTCTTGTGCGCAAAGGCATTGGCATCCGCGCGCACTGAGAAAGGAACTGTCTCGGGAGCACCCATGCCACCATGAACCTTGCTTCCCACGACGTAGAACGCGCGCTCGGCGTCTATCCAATTCCGACTGCCCGGATTTTCCCAGCTCGAGGCTTTGCTCATGTCCGAGACGTAGATCGCCGCGACATCCTGCGGTTCTTCGCGAAGTCTCGTGAAGGCGACTGCGTCGCGTGACGAGCTGAACCAGACGGCCTTGCCCCCGCCCCTGAGGATGATCTGACCCTTCGGGCCGGGGTGTTCGAGGACGTTCATTCCACAAAAGTGGTCCACGGCTTCGGATGTAAGTTCCAGCGGTTTTGGCACTGTCGTTTCGGCCTTCTCGCAGCCGGTGAGAAGCAACGCCGAAAGTATGAATGACATGGCGATAGGGCGGGTCATAGTTCTCTCCTGGAGAAACGAGCTATTGCGAGCGAAAGAGGAACGGCGGCCCACAGCAACAGGGAAGCCACCAGCAACTGAGGCGTCAGCAATGAGCCGGCGGCGACGCCCGACATTGCCGATACCGATCCCGCCGCTTCTGATCCCAGGTTGAGCAGCCTGTAGGCATCAGTCGGATTCGCCATGAGCAGGGCGCTCAGCAATCCCGGCGAAAAACCCTGCCCCTTCGTTGATACCAGGGCGCCGAGCAGTCCCATGTCGTAGATGATTACGAAAAACAGCCAGATCCCCAGGGCAATCCCGCCCGCCGTACTCCGCTGGCTGACAGAGGCGCTAACAAGGTACCCGAGTGCCATGAAAACCGCGCCCAGCAGAATGGAGGAGCCGATCATGCAGGCGAACGAGATCCAGCTACTTGCACTGACCGGAGTTCCTGCAGCAATCAGTGCGGCGCCGGCCGCGCCATAGCCCACCAAGGTCGCGACAGAGAGAATAAGTGTGTGACCGACGAATTTCCCCAGAACGATCTGCCTGCGCCCGATGGGATAGCTCAAGAGGAGAAGCAGAGTGCCGCGCTCCATCTCGCCGACGATGGCGTCATGCGCAAGGAGAAGTGCTATTAGCGGAATTAGGAAGATCGTCAGGCTTGCAAGACTGACGATGACGATATCCAGGCGGCCGGCAACGACGTTTCCAGTAGGTGTGCTTCCAAGGAACGACAGCGTCAGTGCCAGTGAGGCGAGAAGCAACGTCACCGCAAGAACCCATCGGTTTCTCAGGCCCTCCTGAATCTCCTTGCGCGCAATGATCAGGATGTTGTTCATGGCCGTTGCCCTTGAGTTCGAAGAAAGTGTGCATAGACGTCGTCGAGCGTGGGCTCGATGATTGTCATGCTGGTGAGCGCGGCCGGATCCGAAGTTACGGCCGAGAGGACTGCTATCTTGTCCCTGTGATGGACCTCCGCCTCCAGAAACCTGTCCTTTCTCTCGAACCATTTGACCGGGCCGTTCGACCACGGGTTCGTCGTGGCCGAGCTGCTCGGCTTGAATCTTATGTGAGTTGGAAGGCAGGCGATCTGACGCAGCTCGTCGAGCGAGCCGTCGGCAATCTTGTGGCCACCGTTTACGATGACGACGCGCTCGGCCCGCTCTTCCAGTTCGCTGAGCGCATGGGAGGAAAGCAAGACTGTCGTTCCTCTTTGCTTGAACTCAAGGATGAGGTCGTAGAAGCTTCGCCGGAGCGCGGGATCCAAACCGCTTGTCGGCTCGTCCAGGAGGAGAAGGCGAGGATCGCCCAAAAGCGCCTGGGCCAATCCCAACCGTTGTCGCATCCCTTTCGAATAAGTTCTTACCGGCCGGTCGGCAGCGCTTTTGGCCAGCCCGACCTGATCGAACAGTTTCTGGCATTGATCGAGGGGTACGCGTTTCAGTCTGGCATAGAATGACAGGATTTCCCGGCCGGTCAGAGCCAGGTGAAACGAGACGCTTTCAGGCAGGTATCCGACTTGCCTGCGGACGCTGAGGTTTCCCGATACCGGATCCTCTCCCAGTACCCTCACGGTTCCGTCCGTGGGACGAAGCAGGCCGAGGATCGCCTTGATCAGGGTCGTCTTGCCCGCGCCGTTGTGGCCGACAAGCGCTACCAACTCGCCTTCTTTTAGAGCAAACGAAACGCCGTCGATTGCGGCCACGTCAGCGTAGCGTTTAGACACGTTGTTCAGAGCAATTGTCGACGTCATCGCGAACCGTCCTTCGGGGCGGGAGGAGCCATCAGCGGCTTGCTGTCGATAACGCCGCCAGGGAGTAGGGAGGGAAACTGGGCCTGCGCCCAGCGAATGATCTGTACCGCGGGGCTCGTTGTGAGAACTTTGGCTTGGGGCGCCGTCCAAAGCACGGTGTCGATTATGTCATTGGGACGGTAGGGACCGTCCCCCAGACCGTCGCCATCGAGGTCGAACGACGGGTTGTCGCTCCAGTAGTTCCCTCGGCCTTTCTTTGACCAGTCGAGGTAGCGGGAACCGACGTATTTGACCTGGTTCCGATTGCTGACGAAGGCGTTCCCGGTGATTTCGTTCCCCTCGGAGCCGGCGGTGAAGTGGATGCCGATGGCGCAGTTTTGAAAGAGGTTGCTCTCCAGGACGTTGCGGTTGGCGTTGTAGATGAAAACGCACTTTTCCGGTCCCAGCATTTGCTCGCCCTCTGCCGGGCGGGCTTCTCCTACAGGCAGATCGGTGGTGTCGGCTCTGGTGCCCCCCATCGTCCACCTTTCGGACGGCTGGAGGCGGCCGACGACCTTGTTGCGTCGAACGGTCGAACCGTTGGCGAAATTGAGAAGGAGGCCGTGATCGCGGTCGCCGTCGGAGACGTTGTCCGTAATCGTCAACCGGCTGGAAAACATGATTGCGTAGCCGACAAGATTTCCCTCGGAGACATTCCCGGCAATCACGCTGTCGTTCGTGTACATGTAGT
This sequence comes from Rhizobium sp. Root1203, assembly GCF_001424945.1. Lineage (GTDB taxonomy): Bacteria > Pseudomonadota > Alphaproteobacteria > Rhizobiales > Rhizobiaceae > Rhizobium. The sequence continues at coordinate 50,337 of NZ_LMCW01000017.1, read as the reverse complement.
GCACGGCAAACCGGAGATTGCGGAATCGATTTCCGGTGAAGACGTTGTGCCTGCTAGCGTTCGTCGAGATGCCGTCCTTGCCGAAGCTTATCGTGTTGTCGACGATCTGCGCACCTGGCGCGTTCCATAGAGAGACGCCATTTCCTGCCTCGCTCATACGGCCGGCAGTGAGCCCCTGGATCTCATTGCGCCGCGCGATAGCGTCGGCTGCTCCGTGGAGATAGACTCCGTTCAAATTTCCTGTGATCAAGTTGTCCTCGACCACCGCGCCCGTGGCCGACTGGGCGACGAAGACGCCGGAATCAAGCGCTGCCAGATCAAAGCCCGATCCCTTTATCGTGAGACCTCGAACGACCGCCCTGGGGGCTGTCAAAGTGATCACGCTGCCCACCTCGTGTCCGACAATGACCGCGCCCGGTACGCCCTCCAGGACGACTGCCTTTGTCAGGACGAGCGGGCCGGGATAGGAGCCCGCAGCAAGCCTGACGGTATCGCCGTCGGCAGACGCATCGAGAACCTGTTGAAGCGTTGCTGCGTTGGGCGGTCCGACCTCAATCTCGGCAGCGTTCGCGCGCGCCGGCATGGCGGTCGAAGCGACCGCCATGCCGAAGATCAATATTTTGCCAAGAGAAGGCATCACGCCGCCTTGGGCTCGACGAACATGCGACCCTGCATTTCCATGTGCATCGCATGGCAGAACCACGAGCAATAGAACCAGTAGACGCCTGCCTTGTCGGCGGTGAAGGTGACCGAAGCCGTCGCTTGAGGCGCGACCTCCATCTGGATACCGTAGTTGACGATGGAAAAGCCGTGGGTCAGGTCTTCGACATCGTCGATGTTCGTGACATAGACCGTGACCTCGTCGCCCTCCTTGACCGAGAAGGATTCGAGGCCAAACGCCGGCGCTGCCGAAGTCATGTAGACGCGGACCTTGTCTCCATCACGGATTACATCGGAATCAGACAACAGATCGATGTTGTCCTTCTTGGCCTGCGCGACCGCATCCGCGAAGAAAACATCATCCCGGCTCCAGGTGCTGACCGGATTGATTTTCGAAGAGTGAACGATGGTTGCGTCGTGGGGCTCGGCGAAAGTCGGGTTGTCATGGACGAGAACCATCTTGTCGCCGGAGATGTCGATGAGCTGATCGTTCTCCGGTTTCAGAGGGCCAACGTTGAGATAGCGGTCCTTCGAGAACTTGTTTAGCGATATGAGCCATTTCCCGTCCGCATCCTTCGTTTGGCCCATCGACGTGTGATTGTGACCAGGCTGGTACTGCACATCTAGCTTCTGGCGGATCGGATCGACCTTCTCCCCCTTGAAGGCCCGAATGGCGTCTTCGATGTTCCACTTGCAGATCTGGCTATCGATAAACAGGGTCGTATACGCGTTGCCCCGGCCGTCGTATGCGGTGTGAAGCGGTCCCAAACCGAGCTGGGGTTCGGCCACGACCGTGTCGCGCGGTTTGATCTTGTCCTCAAACAAGTCGTCGAACTTGCGGACGTCGAAGACGGTGACTGTCGGGGACAGCTTCCCGTTGGCCACGACGTGGATACCGTCCGGCGCGGTGTTGATCCCGTGCGGGCTGTTGGAGACCGGAATGTAGCGGGTGAACGCCGAGCCATGGCGGCCGTCGAGAACTGGAACGCCGCCGATTTCCTTGAACTCGCCCTTGGCGACCGCGTCCTCGATCCGCTTGAGGTTGAAGACCACGACCCAGTCCTGGTCCTTCGCCATCGTCTCCGGAAGGTTGACGCCCTCTTCCGAGTTGTAGCAGGTCGCAAAGCAATACTTGCCCTGATAGTCTGCATCGACGTTGTCGAGGTTACCATCCACGATGATCTGCCAGGCGACCTTCATCGTTTCGCCGTCAACCGCCGTGAAGACGGCGTGATACTGCTTCGGATCATCGAGGACCTTCCCGTCGTTCGGGATCGGAACGCGGTCTTCACCGTTGCAGAAGACGTAGCCGGTCTTGGGGTACTTCTGCACGCGCAGACCATGAACGGTGTGCTGGTTGGGGAGTTCGATAATCTTGTCGCACTTCATCACGTCGAGACGGATTCTGCAGACACGGGTGTTCGCCTTGTCGTTGGCAAACAGATAGCGGCCGTCGTAGGACCCGTCGGTGAAGGAAGGATGGGGATGATGCAGGTCGCCGTTGTGGTATACGCCACCCCGCTTGGCGAGAAATTCGCGGGTTTGCGGCAGGAGGCCCTCGGTCAGAACCTTGCGGCTTTCGTTTGTCAGGCCCCAGCCGGTTGCACTGCAGCGGTTATAGACCGGGATCCGCATCAGTTCTCTCATCGAGGGAAGGCCGACGACGCGGATTTCACCGGACTGCCCCCCAGATACGAAGACATAGTATTCGTCCAGTTCGCCCGGCTTGACCTCGTAATCGAGACTTTCAGCGCCAGCAGGTGTGGCCATGGCTCCCGAAAGCGTCAATGCCCCGCCGACGCCGGTCACTCCGGCTGCCGCTGCGAACGCAGTGGTTCCCAATAGTTGCCGCCGATTGAAAAGCGGGTGTTTTTCTTCTTTTGTCATTGCCTTCTCCTTGGTGAACATGTCAGGCCGGTTGGTCCGACGAGGTCTCGGTTTTCTTGATCGGGGCACCCTTGTAGGTCACTTCAACCCTCTGCTTCTTCGCAGGTGTTTCGCCCCTCGATTCAGGCGTCGATAGCGCCATGAATTTCTCGCGCTTGAGCCGCACCTGAATCATGTGCGGGCAGCGCTGATCGTCCTGGTAAAGCTCCTGGCAATGCATGCAGTAGATGCATTCATTGACGTTGATCTGTCCTTCGGGATGGATAGCCTGAACGGGACATTCCTTGGCGCAGCGCTGGCAAGGGGAGCCGCATTCGGGCCACCGCTTGAGCCATTCGAACATCCTGATCCGACCGGGTATGGCCAGTGCCGCACCCAGCGGACATAGGTACCTGCAGTAGAAACGTTCGACGAAAAGGCCTGCGACAAGGAGGGAGAGCGCAAACAGTACGAACGGCCATTGGCGTGCGAACTTGAGGATGATCGCCGTCTTGAATGGCTCGATCTCGGAGAGTTGCTCCGCGAGAGCCATCGAGTAGAACGAGACACCGAACAGCCCGAGGAAAACGATGTACTTCACAGGCCAGAGGCGCTCGTGCAGGCCCCACGGCAGCTTCACTTGGGGAACGCCAAGCTTTTTGGCCAAGTTGTTTGTGAGCTCTTGCAACGCACCGAAGGGGCACAGCCACCCGCAGAACGGGCCCCTCCCCCAGAACAGGAGCGCGGCCGCGCCCGCGGCCCAAAGCAGAAATATAAGAGGTGCGGCGAGGAAGAACTGCCAGTTGAAACCCGACACGACCGCATTCGCGAAGGTCAGGACGTTTACGACGGAAAGCTGCGCGTTCGCATACCAGCCAAGCCAGAAAAGTGTGAACAGGAGGAATCCCGTGCGAACGTATCCGAACAGTTTGGGACGGCGCACCAGCCAGTCCTGGAAGAAGAAGATGGCGGTCAAAGCGAGGACGGCCGCTAGCGTGATAGCGATCTTCGTCCTGCTTGACTGCCAGATCGTGATCCAAAGCTGATTGTCGATATCGCTTCCGGTGGCCTCGGCGGGTACATCCTGAGGCGACGCCGCAGTTGCTGGCGGCTGCGTCTGGTTCACCCGGTCGACCTTCACATAGATGTCCGGCAGCGAGTATCCGATGTTGAAGGGCAGCACCGCCTTCTGCGCGCCCATCGTACGCTGGACCAGCAGCTGAAGTTCGAAAGGCGCCGTCACATCGAAGGTGAAGTCCTTTGGCACCTGGAAAAGAGCAATTTCGCGCAGCTTCGGCGCGCCGGCTGCCGCGAGCGTCGGAATGCGGGTATGGTCATGATCGTGGAAACGAACGCCTTGCCCGTCTTGAACAAGCTCGATCCTGTCGAAAATTCCGCCTCTGACGTAGCCTGAGCCCTTGAACGAGTAGGCTCCGTCTCCGGCGACCAAAATCGCCGACTGGTCGGGTTTCAACCGGCTGCGCAGGCGGTCGTAAAGAGCATCGCCCAGAAGGCTTCTGCCGATGACCGGGACGCTGACTGGGGCGACGTAGAGATCGATGAACCGTTCGGTATCCGGTGTCGTCTCGGGATTGTTTGCCGCCGCATCCTGCCTGGCCGTCCGGAACGCCTCCGAAACCTCCCCGACGGTCAGGCGGAGGCTTCGGATGGAGCCATCTCCGACAAGCGTCTGCCAGTCCTCGACGCCGGACTTCGCACTATCAACGCTCCGTATGTCAGCTGTGGCCGGCGTTTTGGCGGCTTGCTGTGTGTCCAGCCGATGCGAACGGATAAGTTTGACCGCAGAGCGAATGACGCTGTCGCCCATGACCAGAACCGTCACAGTGGCACCGCTGACGATGTCGACCTGGGGCGGACGGTCAAGGCCCGCAGCGACTCTTCCCAAATCCTTGCCAATGATAGAATTGAGCGCCGCTACGACGCGACCTTGCGGAATCCCGATCAGCACGATCGGCTCCTTGTGGTCTACAAGCTTGATTCCGCTGACGACACCCGCGGACGTGATCCCGACCACGATATGGATGGGCTTGCCGGAGTAGCCGGTCGATGCCGTAAAATCTGAATTCAGGTATGCGTAGCCGAGCGCCGCCCCGTTTCGAAGAACTGGCGCGATCGGGGGCTCTCCTTGCGGCGGCCCAAAGGAGTCCGCGCCGGCGAAAAGCTCGGACGGCTGAACTTTCTGGAGATAGCTCGAAAGCTGGTCGCCTGCGTTGGCGGTAAATGGCGACGACAACACCACCAGTGATACGAACAGTGCCCGGACCCATGATCGAATGAGGAGAGTTGAAGGCAATGGCATGTCCCGGCGCGTTCCGTCGTTGGCGATTACGGTCGGGACAATAGTCGCCGGGCAGCAGACACTCTTTGATGCTTATCAAACTCGAACCTGATCGTTCTGATATCCCTACGCATCGAAATGGCGCCCGAGCGGAGGACAAGATGGCGAACCTGAAAAACGAGCCAGCGTCGATCAATTCGATTGCCGAGCTGCTTGCCACGGCGAAGGCTATGGAACTGGAGGCAATCGAGAGCTACGAAGCATTGGCGCGACACATGAGGAATAGAAAGCCGGAACTTGTGTCGGTATTTCAAAGGCTTGCCACCGAGGAACGTGAACACCTCGCATCCGTTGAGGCCTGGCGCGGTCAGGCCGAGGTTGCCAGCGAGGGTATCCCCCTCATGTCGGAGGAAGTGTTTGACGAGGAAGGGATGGATCTGGCGGACCCCGAACTCGTCTCTGCCTATCGAGCCTTCTCCGTCGCAGTGCGCAACGAAGAACGCGCATTCCTGTTCTGGATATACATCTCCGCACACGCTCCTACCGGGGAAATCGCCCAAGCTGCAGAGCGCATGGCGAGAGAGGAACTAGGGCACATGTCGACCCTCCGCCGCGAGCGCCGGCTCGCCTTCCATGCAGACAGGAAGATCGGTGCCTCGAGGGCCATCTCGATTGCGCGCATTGAACAATTGCTTGAAATCAGTCTTCAACGGTTGGTCGGGCACGACCATTCAAGCGCGGAGAAGTTGGCGGTCCTTGCGCAACAGGCTCGGGAGCGCGCCGTGAAATTGGGGGATCGCACGCTGGACTTCGATCGTCCCGCGAACTTGGCGAGCATGTCGGCCACGGCATTGACAGAAGTCCTGCTGGACTTTCACTTGGTCGCGGCCGAGCGGTCAAGCGATGAGCAGGACCGAATTCGTGCCCAGCTATTTGCGGGCCAGTTAGTTGCGACCCTGCTGGCATTGCGGGACGGAACGGCGCCGGAGCCGGAAAGCTCGGATCGTCGAGCTTGACCGAGAGGTAGTCGCGGCCTCGGAGGTCTTCTGCCAGGCTGCGCCGAGTTCAACGCTACCGGCGTAGACGCGGAACTGCGGGCCCGGTGTTGTCACTTAAACCTGCTGTCAGTGAGTGTTGCGTAGAGCTGGTGGGATGAAGCCATCAGCTACAAGCGTCACCGTTTCCCGCGACAGATCATCTCGAATGCGGTCTGGCTGTACTTTCGGTTCCCGCTGAGCCACGCTTGTCGAGGAACTGTTGCTGGAGCGCGGCATCGTCGTTTCGTATGAAACGATCCGGCGATGGGGTCGGAAATTCGGACCAGGCTACGCGAAGCAAATCCGCCGCCGACGGCCGGCGGACCGTGACGTCTGGCATCTGGACGACGTGTTCCCGTCGCCGGCCGCAAACACTGGCTTTGGCGTGCCGTTGACCAGGACGGCTACGTTCGCGATGAGATCGTTCAAAGCCGGCGCGATACGAAAGCCGCGAGACGATTGCTGATCAGGCTGCTGAAGAAAGAAGGCATGCCGCCCAAGGGGATCATCACCGACCAACCGTTCGTATAGCGCGGCCAAGCGTGACCTTATGTCGGCTGTCGAGCACAGGTCCCACAAAGGCCTCAACAATCGAGCGGAAGGTTCCCATCTGCCACTGCGAAAGCGGGAACGCATAATGCAGGGTTTCCCATCAGCCGGCAGCGTGCAGCGGTTCGACGTCGCCGATAGAACTCCCGCCGCCTCTGGCGTCAACTGAGAGAGGTGTCGTCCTTCTCGTCTTCCACGCCCTTTTTGAACGCACGAATGCCATGGGCGAGATCGCCCATCAGCTCAGGGATCTTGCCCTTCCCGAAGAACAATAAGACCACTACTAGGACGATTAGCCAATGCCATGCGCTGAATGAACCCATGTCTAAAACTCCACTACCTTTTGCCTGCACCCCACCCTCGGCGGGTTGAAAGTGGCCTCATCTTAGAGAGGTTGGCACACAGTTCGTTGAGGTAGCGCAATCACGACGACGCTTCCGAAGATCAAACTGGGGCACGATCCTTGGTCGCCGCGAACACGCGGTCGATGTCGGACGCTAGGCACGCGCCAGACCGGCTGGCAGTCTCGTTGATCGGAGTTTCTGTGCATGGCGCAATCCGGCTGTCCTATTTGCGCTAGCTCAAAGACAGCGAGCGAAATCATGTGTTCTCTCGGCCGCGAGGGGCGCATTTTTCGTGCAATCGTTGCTATTCGTGACTGGAATCCTATGATATCCTTGGTTGTGAGGGAGGTCGCAATGTCTGAACTTGTACACAAGGACCCGCGTTCGCGGCGTCGGGTCGAGCTCCTCGTTTTTCTGATATTGGCATTTGGAATATGGCCTCTCGTCGCAGTGGGCGTCGTGGGGGGCTATGGGTTCCTCGTGTGGATGTTCCAGATCGTCTTCGGCCCTCCAGGGCCGCCGGCGTCCCTGCACTGAGGGTCGCCATGTCCCAGCCCTCGATCTCCCGACGCCAGCTTCTCTTGGGCCATCGAACTGAGCCGTACGCCGGAATTTGTCCACCCGGTGCAACCATCGAAACACTTCTTGAGGCATGTACCGGGTGTGGACAATGCGCAGAGCGATGTCCCACCGACATAATCCGTCTGATCGGCGGATTGCCGTCGCTGGATTTCATGCAGGGCGAATGCACGTTCTGCGGCGAATGCAAGGAGGCCTGTCCGGAGCCGGTCTTTGCATCTGGTTCAGTAGATCGGTTTCGTCACATCGCCTCGGTCGGCGACGGCTGCCTCGCAAAGCAGAACGTTGCTTGCCAGTCTTGTGGCGAAGTGTGCCCGCAACAGGCAATTCGGTTCCGCCCGCGCATTGGCGGCCCATTCGTTCCCGACCTCAGTGCTGATCTCTGCAACGGATGCGGCGCGTGCCTGGCTGTCTGCCCCATCGGGGCAATCGCGATTGCACCCCGCAACGTGGAGATGGCCGATGCATGAGCCGTCATCGCGATATCATATTTCGAGCGCCGTTGTCGCCACGATGCCATCCAGCACGCAGGCCGTGCTCGATGCGCTGGCTGGCATGGAGAACGTAGAAGTTCACGGTCATGCCGGCGGCAAGATCGTGATCGTCATCGAAGGAACTAGCACCGGAATGCTGGGAGATCGTCTCTCGCAGATCTCACTCATGAACGGAGTGATCGCTGCGAACATGGTCTTCGAGCATGTCGAGGAGGAGGCAGACGAGCATGGCAGTGGAGTTGAACAGACGTGACATTCTCAAGGCGCAGGCCGCCGCCATCGCGGCGACGGCAGCGGGCATCGCCCTCCCCGCCGGGGCGCAGCCCGTGCCGGGCGGCGTCGGTGCGCTGCAGATAAAATGGTCCAAGGCGCCCTGCCGGTTCTGCGGCACGGGATGTGGTGTCATGGTCGGTGTGAAAGCGGGGCAGGTCGTCGCCACGCACGGCGACATGCAGGCGGAAGTCAACCGCGGCCTGAACTGCATCAAGGGCTACTTCCTGTCCAAGATCATGTACGGCGAGGATCGGCTCCAGACGCCGCTGCTCAGAAAGCGGAATGGCGCTTATGCGAAGGACGGGGAATTTGAACCCATTAGTTGGGACGAAGCCTTCGATATCATGGCGGAGCAATGCAAGCGGGTACTGAAGGAAAAGGGGCCGACCGCGGTCGGCATGTTCGGCTCAGGGCAGTGGACGATATTCGAAGGATATGCCGCCACGAAGCTGATGCGGGCGGGTTTCCGCTCGAACAACCTCGATCCAAATGCAAGGCACTGCATGGCCTCGGCCGCCTACGGCTTCATGCGCACTTTTGGTATGGACGAGCCGATGGGCTGTTACGACGATTTCGAGAACGCGGACGCCTTCGTGCTCTGGGGATCGAACATGGCGGAAATGCATCCAATTCTTTGGACGCGCGTCGCCGATCGAAGGCTTGGACAGCCCCATGTTCGCGTAGCCGTGCTCTCGACCTTCACCCATCGGAGCATGGACCTCGCCGACGTCCCTATCGTCTTCAAGCCAGGAACTGACCTGGCAATTCTAAACTACATCGCCAATCACATCATCAAGACTGGCCGCGTCAACGAGGCTTTCGTCAGGGACCATACCAAGTTCGCCAGGGCCGCCACCGATATCGGCTACGGTCTGCGTCCAGACGATCCCGTCGAAGTCAACGCCGCAAACTCCAAGGATCCCGGCAAGACCGAACCAATGGACTTCGATGCCTTCAAAGAGTTCGTCGCCGAGTACACGTTGGAAAAGACATCCAAACTGACAGGCGTGGACCCGGAATTCCTTGAACAGTTGGCGGAGCTCTACGCAGATCCGGGTCGCAAGGTGATGTCGCTGTGGACGATGGGGTTCAACCAGCACGTCCGCGGCGTCTGGGCGAACCAAATGGTCTACAACCTGCATCTTCTGACAGGGAAGATCTCCGAACCGGGCAACAGTCCCTTCTCGCTCACCGGCCAGCCATCCGCATGCGGTACGGCCCGCGAGGTAGGAACCTTCGCGCACCGTCTCCCGGCCGACATGGTCGTGACGAACCCGGAGCATCGCAAGCATGCCGAGGAAATCTGGCGGGTCCCGCATGGTATCATTCCGGACAAGCCTGGCTACCATGCCGTGCAGCAGGATCGAATGCTGAAGGACGGCAAGCTTAATTTCTACTGGGTGCAGGTCAACAACAACGTCCAGGCAGGGCCGAACACCAGCAACGAGACCTGGCAGGGCTATCGGAATCCGGACAACTTCGTCGTCGTTTCGGATGTCTACCCGACCATCACCGCGATGAGCGCAGATCTCATTCTTCCGGCTGCAATGTGGGTCGAGAAGGAAGGCGCCTACGGCAACGCCGAGCGACGAACCCATGTCTGGCACCAGCTCGTCCAGGCAAAGGGCGAGGCACGGTCGGATCTGTGGCAGCTCGTCGAGTTCTCGAAGCGGTTCACCACGGACGAGGTCTGGCCGAAGGACCTCCTCGATGCCAACCCAGAATTCCGCGGAAAGACCCTGTTCGACGTGCTGTTTAAGAACGGAGAGGTCGATCGGTTCCCGCTGAGCGAGATCAACGCGGAGTACGACAATGCCGAAGCCAAGGATTTTGGCTTCTACATTCAAAAAGGCCTGTTCGAAGAGTACGCCTCGTTCGGGCGCGGCCATGGCCACGACCTTGCGCCATACGACATGTATCATGAAGTGCGTGGCCTGCGGTGGCCGGTCGTCAACGGCCAGGAAACCCGATGGAGATACCGCGAAGGCTACGATCCCTACGTGAAGCCGGGCGAAGGTGTGAAGTTCTACGGCCAGCCCGACGGCAAGGCGGTTATCTTGGCCGCTCCCTACGAGCCGCCCGCCGAATCTCCGGACGACGAGTTCGATTTCTGGCTGGTTACAGGTCGTGTTCTCGAACACTGGCATTCCGGATCGATGACCATGCGGGTGCCTGAGCTCTATCGAGCATTTCCCGGCGCCCGATGTTTCATGAACGCCGAGGACGCACGCAAGCGCGGCATCAACCAAGGCGCCGAGGTGCGTATCGTTTCCCGACGTGGCGAAATCCGCTCGCGTATCGATATTCGGGGCAGGAACCGAATGCCGGCCGGGGTGATTTTCGTCCCTTGGTTCGACGCGAGCCAGCTGATCAACAAGGTCACGCTCGACGCCACCGATCCCATCTCCAAACAGACGGATTTCAAAAAATGCGCGGTCAAGATTCTTCCCGCCGTCTAAGGCGACCGGAATGGCAGGTGCTTGCTGCAGGTCTTATCGTATTTCTTTCGACGGCTGCCCTTGGGCAGGTCATGCAGCAGGGTGTCCCACAGCTCCAGGGGCCGACACCTTCGATGGAGACAGGGGCGGCCAAGCCCCTGCCGAAGTGGATCATTGACGACAAGCGCAAAATGCGCGCCTATCCGGACCAGCCACCAATCATCCCGCATTCCATCGAAGGCTACGAGCTGTCGGTCAACGCCAACCGTTGCCTTTCCTGTCACAAGCGTGAGTTCACACAAGACAGCGGAGCCCCGATGATAAGCGTCACGCACTACATGACGCGTGATGGGCAGATGCTGGCGGACGTCTCCCCCCGTCGTTATTTCTGTACCGCCTGCCATGTTCCGCAGGCGGACACTCAGCCGCTGGTCCCCAGCGAGTTCAAGGATATGAGCGAGCTGGGCTTCAGGCCTGCCGGAAGCGAGTGACAGCATGATCGCGTGGATCAAGAAAGCTATTTTATGGGCGTGGTCGATCCTGACGACGCCTGCGGCGACAATCGGCCTGGGCGTCCTGACGCTCGGTGGCTTCATCGGCGGCGTCATGTTCTGGGGCGCGTTCAACACCGCGTTGGAAATCACCAACACCGAGAAGTTCTGTACCTCCTGTCACGAGATGCACGATAACGTGTACCAGGAGCTCTCCCGCACCATCCATTTTTCAAATCGATCAGGCGTTCGGGCCTCCTGTCCCGACTGCCACGTGCCACATCAGTGGACGGACAAGATCGCACGCAAGATGCAGGCCTCGAAGGAAGTTTGGGGCAAAATATTCGGCACCATCAATACCCGCTCCAAGTTTCTCGAAAAGCGGCTGGAATTGGCTCAGCATGAATGGGCGCGCATGAAGGCGAACGACAGCCTTGAATGTCGCAACTGCCATTCCTCAGTGGCAATGGACCTTCAGAAGCAGACGCAACGCGCCGCCGAGATACACACGCGGTACCTCCTGTCGGGTCAAGCTACCTGCATCGACTGCCATAAAGGTATCGCCCATGAGCTCCCGAACATGGAAGGTATCGATCCGGGCTGGAAGATCCCCAAGGAACTGGAGGGCAAGAAAATGGTGAATGCGACCCCCATAGACGACCTGCAGGACGCAATCGCCAAGGCGCACATGTTTTCGGCTGAAGCGACCGAGTAACCCGCCCGCCAGCCGAACCGGAGTGGCCTCCGGCTCGCCGGCGCTGCATGTCTCAATCACGCCGCCTCGGTCGCCGCGACACCGGTTTCCTGGCGATCACCGTTTTCCGCGATCGCCCTCTTGATCAGGCTCATGATTTCACGCTCGGATCGAATATGCCGACGCATGGAGCCGAAGAACGAGCGAAGCTGATATCCCACGGCGTCCCACGAAAACCTGCATGTCCCGACCTGCAGAGACAGGAGCGTCTCGACGACCTCTTGTGCGGCGTCATGGTCAAGGAGCCTGCTTGTTCTCCGACGTTCGTCCGCTTCCGCGAGCTCGTCGCCGTGCATGATCAGCCCAAGTCCCCTGGAAACCAATCGTTCCTCTAGTTGATGGCTGGTGACGAGCAGAGGGACGAGTCCGATGGTGATTGTATCGCAAAGTCTCTCGTCGACATGGCAGGGCAGAAAGTCTGCGATCGCTTCGAGAAGGTCGCACCATGCTATGAGCTGACCGTAGCAGGCCTCAAGCTCCGAAAAGATATCAGGTCTTAGATTTTTCATGTCCTACCTTTGCAAGAACAGGCTGGCTGCGATCGCGATTGCTGCGATGACGGCAGAGACGACGCCGGTTCTTTGGAGGACCCCCATGCGGTAGAGCGTTATCGCGAATATCACGATCACCGGGGTCGCTATCGAAAGTCCTATCTGTGCGTCCGTCATCTGGGTCTCCTATTGCCGTGACTATAGGAACGTCGAACGAGGTGTTCTTTGCGATCGATCAAAGACGGAGTGTCACCGCGTAAATAGTCTCGCGGGCATGACGGCGATCATTTCGACAGACAGAGACGCTTGCGCGGCAGAACCATCCGGCGACGACCTGCTCACATGGATTCTCGCCTGGAGCGAGCTCGTTGTATTCGCAGCCCTGCTGACGTCATTCGTCGTCGCGTCGTGGCTGCAACCCGGAGAGTTCGCAGCCGGCAAGGCCAGGCTCCATCCGATCCTTCCGGTTATCAACACGACCGTGCTGCTGGCAAGCGGCTGGTTCGCCGCCGCGGCAGCAAACCAGAGCGGACGGCAACAGCGACTGGGGTTGCTGGCGTCGTCGGTCGGTGGCCTCGTGTTCCTGAGCCTGAAGATCTGCGAGTATTGGCTGGAAGGCGCCTCGCTGGTTTCAACGGACGTCTTCGCGCAGCTCTATATCCTTCTCACTGGCTTTCATTTGGCTCATGTCGCCTTTGGATCGCTCGTGCTCCTTCTCGTGGCGAAATTCCCTTCACGCCAGAACGTGCACCTGATCACGACACTCTGGCACGTGATCGACATTGTCTGGCTTGTCATGTTTCCGGTGGTCTATTTGGTATGAACAAGACAAGGCAGAATGCGGTCAATCCGCAGCGCGCACTGTTCTATCTCATGATTCTCACGCTCAGTGTCTTTGCGGTGTCGGTGCTCCTTCCCAACGCGTCGGCAAAACCGGCCGTAGCGGTCACGGTCGCCACACTTGCCTTGCTGAAAGTGCGCCTCGTCGCCCTCGATTTCCTCGGCTTGCGACACAACCGCTCACGAATGAGACCGGCATTGATCGCCTGGGCCGCGGCCGTGCTTCTGATCGCCTTGGCGAAGGTTTTCGCATCTTCGGCTGTGTTTGCGAATTAACAAAGATCCGTTTGGCGATTTCGGCCATCTAGATCATCGCGAGCCACTGGCTCGGTTTCCGACGTCACGGCGTATCCGCCACTGGCACGAAAGGACAATCAATGGCTGAACGCCTAACAAAAACCGCGGCCCGCAACGTGTTCTACGGCGGGTCGGCCTTCTTCTTCGCGATCTTCGTGGGCCTCACGGCGCACAGCCACTACTATATTCGAACCGTCTCCACCGACGAGACCACGCTTACGGAAAGCGTGGCGAGAGGCAAGCATATCTGGGAGAAAAACGCCTGTATCAACTGCCATACGCTTGACGGCGAAGGCGCCTACTTCGCCCCCGAACTCTCCAATGTCTGGATTCGCTGGGGCGGAGACAAGGATCCCTCAAGTGCACGCGACGCGCTGCATGCCTGGATGGCCGCGCAGCCCTCAGGGATCGAGGGCCGGAGGCAGATGCCCCAGTTCAACCTGACCGACCAAGAAGTGAATGATCTCGCGGATTTCCTCCAGTGGGTCAGCAAGATGAAGACGCAGAATTGGCCGCCAAACCAAGCCGGCTGAGGGGCGAGAGGATTAACCAATGAAATACAAGACACAAAGCGTCGCCATGCTCTACTTTTACGGAGCACTCGGCCTTTTCATGGCGCAGCTCCTGTTCGGCGTGTTGGCCGGCACGATCTACGTGCTACCGAACACCCTGTCCGTCGAGCTGCCCTTCAACATCGTCCGTATGATCCATACGAACGCGCTCATCGTGTGGCTCCTGATGGGCTTCATGGGTACGACCTACTTTCTCCTTCCGGAAGAGTGCGAGACCGAGCTCTATAGTCGAAAGCTGGCTGTCGCCCAGTTCTGGATCTTCCTGGTCGCCGCAGCGGTCGCTGTCGTCGGCTACCTCTTCCATATCCACGAGGGCCGCGAATTCCTTGAGCAGCCGTTTGCGATCAAGGTCGGCATCGTCATCGTTGCGCTGATGTTCCTCTTCAACGTCACCATGACCGCGCTGAAGGGAAGAAAGACGACGATCACCAACATTCTGCTGTTCGGTCTCTGGGGCGTGGCGATCTTCTTCCTGTTTGCCTTCTACAACCCGATCAACCTGGCACTGGACAAGATGTACTGGTGGTACGTGGTGCATCTGTGGGTGGAAGGCGTCTGGGAATTGATCATGGCGTCAGTTCTTGCCTACCTGATGATCAAGCTCAACGGCATCGATCGGGAAGTCGTCGAAAAGTGGCTCTATGTCATCGTCGGCCTTGCTCTCTTCTCCGGCATCCTCGGCACGGGTCACCATTATTACTGGATCGGCGCTCCCGGATACTGGCAGTGGATCGGCTCGCTCTTCTCGACGCTGGAAGTCGCGCCCTTCTTCACCATGGTCGCCTTCACCTTCGTCATGACGTGGCGCGCGGGAAGAAAGCATGAGAACAAGGCCGCGCTCCTGTGGTCGATCGGTTGCTCCGTCATGGCCTTCTTCGGGGCGGGCGTCTGGGGGTTCCTGCACACGCTGTCTTCGGTGAACTACTATACCCACGGCACGCAGGTCACCGCCGCGCACGGCCACCTCGCCTTCTTCGGCGCCTATGTGATGCTGAACCTTGCCGCGATGGCCTATGCGATCCCGCAGATCAAAGGCCGCGCACCTTACAATCAGTGGCTCTCGATCAGCAGTTTCTGGATCATGTGCGGCGCCATGTCGGTCATGACCTTCGCGCTTACCTTCGCCGGCATCATCCAGGTCCACCTGCAGAGAGTACTCGGTGAATCCTACATGGACGTCCAGGACCAGCTCAGCATGTTCTACTGGGTCAGGCTCGGCTCCGGGATCTTCGTGTTCGCAAGCGCAATCATGTTCATCTGGTCGGTACTCGTCCCCGGAGGTCGCCGTGCAGCCAACGTTGTAGCCCAGCCCGCCGAATAGGCGGGCTCCCCCATGGAGATCTGATATGACGATAGCTCTCAAATCCCCTCTCAATCCAAACACCGAAATTCCGCACTACACGGCCCAGGGCAACGAATGTGGCCTTTTCGAAAGCGCATGGACCCGGCAACTCCCTGTCCTCCTCAAAGGGCCGACTGGATGCGGAAAGACCAGGTTCGTCCATCACATGGCTGCACGTCTCGGGCTTCCCGTTTCCACCGTATCCTGCCACGACGACCTCACTGCGGCCGACCTGACAGGTCGATATCTGCTGAAGGGCGGGGAAACCGTGTGGGTCGACGGGCCGTTGACTCGTGCTGTACGCAACGGCGGCGTCTGCTATCTCGATGAAATCGTCGAGGCACGCAAGGACGTGGCGGTGGTTCTCCATCCGCTCACAGACGATCGCCGCATCCTTCCGCTGGAAAGAACCGGCGAGCTTCTGGAAGCTCAGCCGGGCTTCATGGTCGTCGTTTCGTACAATCCGGGCTACCAGAACCTGATGAAGGCGCTGAAGCCCAGCACCAGGCAGCGTTTCGTATCCATCGAGTTCGATTTCCTTCCTCGAGATCAGGAGATCGTGACGGTCGCGCTCGAAAGCGGACTGCAGGAAAGCAAAGTGGCCCCGCTCGTGGATCTTGCGCGTCGTCTACGGGTCCTGAAGGGGCAAGATCTCGAAGAAGGCGTTTCCACACGCCTCCTGATCTACTGCGCAACCCTGATCGAGGCAGGATTGCCGACTGCCGAGGCCGTACGGGCGGCGATCATCGAACCACTCACGGACGAGCCCGATGTGAAAGCCGCCCTGGTGGAAATCGCCAAGGCGACGTTTGGATAGGTGAACCATGCTCGAATTTCTGGAACTCGAAGAGACTGTCGGGCGCGCGTGGCACCGTATTGTCGGCGACACCAGCTCCTGGCCGAGGCATCCGGCGCATGCCGTGTGCCTGGCCGATCTCAAGTCTCAACTCGCCGTCTGCTTTCGTGCATTCGGCGGCGGGTCGACCTTGCAGATCCAGAAATCACGACAAAAGACCTCTCTGCATCGGTTACGGCTCCGGCAGGTGGTCGGCCTCGGCGAAGAGCGGACCGACCACCCGACGTGGGACGGTTCCGCCATTCACCTTCCGGCAGTTATCGACCTGTTCGAGGATCGCTCACTCAACAGGGAGCTCTATTTCTGGCTCGCCGCATAC
Source organism: Rhizobium sp. Root1203 (assembly GCF_001424945.1). GTDB lineage: Bacteria > Pseudomonadota > Alphaproteobacteria > Rhizobiales > Rhizobiaceae > Rhizobium. The sequence goes on along the minus strand of NZ_LMCW01000017.1, from coordinate 33,836 downwards.
GTCGCGGTCGCCCCGGAACCGGGACGGACCACGAGCGATCCGGCGCTTGCCGACATCGCTGGAATTGAGGCTGGTCGACGAAACTCCGCTCTCGTCGTGGCGATTTTTCCTGGCATGAGAGAGCGATACGCCCGTCTCGCCCATGCGATACTCGCGTGTCGAACCCGCGGCAAGCTTCCAAGAGTCGAACGCCGGATCGAGGAGTTTGTCCGCACCGCGCTTTCCTTTCCTCTGGAGCATTCGCTCCCCGGAAATTCGCGACCCGCGATCGATGCGGCACCTCCGGGTTACCTTCCGATGCTATCTCTTCCAATCTGGCCGGACTTCGCCGGCAAGGCGGAATGTGAGCCGTCTGATCGTGACGATCTCCCGTCGGAAGGCAACAATGGCAAAGCCGACCGATCGCCGCATGAGGCCAAGCGAAAGAAAGACGCCAGCGACCGGAAGCGCGATCCGTTTATTCTCAACCGTTTCGAGAAAATTCTCGCGATGGCGGAGATGGTCAACGTCGATCGTCCAACGGATGACCGCGAGGACGAAGACAGCAGCGCCGCCGAGGAGCTAGATGAAATCACCCTCAGCGAGACGAAGGAGCGCCCAAAGTCGAAATTCCACTTCGATTTGGACCTTTCACCCGAAGCATTCGATCCATCGCGGATACAGGCGGAATTGACGTATCCAGAGTGGAATTTTCGAAAGCGTGAATACCTGCAGGACCATTGCAGGGTCGTCGTTGGAATGGCCTCGGAAGAGGACGAGAAGCCGATCGCAACCGATCAGGCCGTTGTCCGCAAAGTCAGGCGTCAGTTCGAAACGTTGCGCCCGAAGCGAGAAATCCGCAGGGCACAATTGGATGGCGACGAACTCGACGTCGAAGCTGTCGTCCGCTCGCGCGTCGATCTGGTCGCCACGGGGCAACCCGACGACCGCATTTACGAATCTGCCCACCCCGCAGCACACGAGCTGGCAACGTCCATATTGGTCGACGTGTCGCTATCGACCGACTCATGGATCGATAACAGAAGAGTTCTCGACGTGGAGATGCAGGCGCTCGACGTATTCGCGCGCGGTCTCGACGCCTGCGGCGATCGGTTTTCAATCAACACATTCACGTCGCGTCGTCGGGACTGGGTCCGGATCGACACGGTCAAGGGCTTCGGAGAGAGGTTTTCACATGCAGTGGCAAGGCGCATCACCAACCTGAAGCCAGGCTATTACACCCGCATGGGGGCAGCCATTCGCCATACATCGAAGCAGCTCGACGCGCAGGGTGCACGAAAACGGCTCCTTCTCATCCTGACGGACGGAAAGCCGAACGACGTCGATCACTACGAGGGCAGATTTGCCCTTGAGGATTGCCGCAAGGCGGTCATGGAAGCGCGCGGCAAGGGACAGGCGGTCTTCGCCGTCACCGTCGATCACGATGCGGGCGACTACCTTCCTGCCATCTTCGGCCGGGCGGGATTCGCCCTCGTGTCGGATATCTCCAAGCTGCCAAGCGCACTTCCCGCAATTTATCGCAATTTGACGAAGTGAGCGTTCAGGCGCCGAGCAACGCACGCCTGAAGTAGATCGCTGGGACGAGGCAGGCACGGCGAGTGATCACTCCATCGGCGGCGGTCCTGTGCTCGATTGCCAAAGGTGGCAAGCCGGGGATGGTGCTCCCCGGCATTGCCCGCTTACGCGGCCTTGCTGTGAGTTCTCCCGGAGGACCCGAGGTAGGCGTCGAACGCAGCGGCGACGGCGCGCACCATGAACCGCGAGTCCTGGGACACAGTTACCCGACCCTCGACGACGTCTGCAACGCCGTCGGCGACCAAGTCCTGAAGCCGTTCGTTCCTCTCCAGCAGGTAGCGGACGTCATGGCCTGCCTCTTCGCTTAGTTTTGACAGGTCAACCTCGAAATCGCACATGAGACGTTCGATGACCTTGGCCCGCAGCCTGTCTTCATCGGTGAGCGCGTATCCCTTCGCCGTGGGAAGGACACCCGACGCAACCATCTCTGCGTACCGACCGATGGGCACATGGTTCTGGTAGTATCCGGACGGCAAACGACCGATCGCCGAAGCGCCGAGGCCAATCAATGTATCGCACTCGTCGGTCGTATAGCCTTGGAAGTTTCTACGAAGCACGCCGGAGCGGGAAGCGACCGCAAGCTGATCGCCGGGAAGTGCGAAGTGGTCGAGGCCAATCCGGACGTAGCCCGCTGCCACGAGCTCTTCGGCGATAGCTTCCGCTTGTTCGTTGCGCTGGCGAGCATCGGGAAGCGCGGACTCGTCGATCAGGCGTTGGTGTTTCTTGAAGGCGGGGATGTGCGCATAGCCGAATACCGCAAATCGTTCGGGTCTCAGTTCAGTGGCGAGCCTGACGGTCGATATGCAGGATTCGACGGTCTGATGCGGAAGCCCGTAGATCAGATCGAAGTTTATGCTCGACGCGCCGTAGGTGCGCAGCCCTGCGACAGCCGCCTGGGTCTGTTCGAAGGTTTGTATCCGGTTGATCGCGCGCTGGACAACTGGATCGAAGCTCTGCACACCAAGGCTTGCGCGATCGACCCCATTTTCTCCCAGCGCCTCGATCATTGCAGGCTGTAGTGTTCGTGGATCGATTTCAACGGCGACACTAGCGTCGTCCTCGAACTGAAACGCGCTCCGGAGCTTTCGCATCAGTGCAGAGAATTCTTCCGGCTTCATGATGGTGGGCGTGCCGCCCCCGAAATGGACGTTCTTCACCGGCAGGGTATTTCCCGCGGCGAACGAGACGAGTTCTATTTCCTGGTTCATGACCTCCAGGTAGTCCAGGACTGGCGCATCCTGCCGGGTGATGGTGGTGTGACAGCCGCAGTACCAGCACATGGAGCGACAGAAGGGAACGTGAAGATAGAGGGAGACCGGCCCGGATTTTGCCGCGGTCGCAAGGCCGTTGGCGTAGTCGTCAGGTCCGACCGTCGCTGCGAAGGCTGGTGCGGTCGGGTAGCTAGTGTAGCGCGGAAGGCGCGCGTCGCCGTACTTGGCAACCAAATCTGACATCTTGGCATCCTTCATAAAGGTCATGATGTCTTATGGGCGCGATCCGATCGAGGTTCCTTGTCCTAAATCAACTACGGGGCCGCCGCGAATTCGTTGATATTTGTTCGCCGTCAAAGTCGGGCCGATCGATGCCGCCTATCGTGGGCTCATGACATGTGGACGAGCCGCGGTCCTGTCAGTTGTCAAGCTTGCGGCAAGAGGAACCAATCAAGATGACTGACGCGCAAACGACCACCCCCGCCGAAGCCCCACATATCGATGTCCGGATTCTCCCTCACGCCGAACGTCACGCCCGCATCTTTGGAACCCTCGGCACCCTGACGCCGGGCGGCGCTCTCTTTATCACAAGCGACCACGAACCCCGCCCGCTGCACTACCAGCTTGAGACGGCGTTCCCTGGGAAGTTTGCCTGGGAATATCTCGAACAGGGTCCTGAGGTCTGGCGCGTTGAAATTACCCGGCTGGACTCCGGCTGCGACTGCTGCTGCGGCAGCCACTAACCTCGGAGATGCGCGATGATGCCCGTGGGCACAACTCTGTCGCGTTGGACAATGTCGTATTTCGGCGCGGCGCTCGTCTTTCTGCTGTTCGCCGAAAGCCTGCTTTCGGCAGGAGCATGGGTGCCATCGTCTAATGTGGCCGAGCCCCATGCTCTCATCATCGTGCATTCGATAACCCTCGGCTGGCTCGCTCTTCTGATGATCGGTGCGCTCCTCCAGTTCGCGCCGGTGTTGACGGGCCTGAGCTTGCCGACCAGTCGGCTCGATATGCCCAGCCTCGCAGGGCTCGTCGCCGGGTTAGGGCTGCTCCTCTTCGGCTTTCGATTGATCGACGCCGGATCCGCCGCAGCAGGTCCGACGATGATCGCGGCTTCGGTGACCTTGGCAGTTTCAATCCTATCGATCGGTCTTGTGCTATTTTCAGTCCTTTGGCGCGGGAGAGAGATGCACGCGGCCTCGCCACTCGTCCTGATCGGAATTGCGTGCCTCTTCATTGCTGCTGCCTTCGGAACGCTCTTTGCAATTACCATCTCCGGTCTGATTGAAGCGTCCAGCGTCGTCGAATTCGTAGCCAATGCCGTCCCCTATCACGCCAGCTTTGGCCTCTTTGGATGGATGACGTTCGCGGCCATCGGCGTGAGCTACAAGCTGCTGCCAATGTTCCTGCTGTCGGACGACATGAACAATTCGGCGTTCATTCGTCAAACAGGATGGATCGGGGTCTCGATGCTGGCGGTCGCGGCTGTCTGCACCACGTTCGAGCCAACCATAGGTCGGACGGTTCTTTTGTTGGCCGCACTGGCGTTCCAGTGTACGGTTGCCGCCTATCTGGTAGAGCTGGCCAAGACCTATCGTTCGCGGCGGCGTAAAGGGCTGGAGTTGAACACGACCGGATCCCTACCGGCTTTCGCCTTCCTGGCGGTTTCCGTTCCGATGTTTGCGGTTGCTCTCCTCGTACATGCCGGAACGGAAGTCTTGACGGCAGTAACCTATCTGTTCGTCTTCGGCTGGCTGACCGGCCTGGGCCTGGCTCAGCTCCTCAAGATCGTTCCGTTTTTGACCTGGATCGAAGCCTACGGCCCTCTCCTGGGCCGCAGGCCGACGCCTCGGCTAGGCGACTTGATAAAAGGGCGCCGCGCGGCTGCCTGGCTCGGCACCTTCTACTTCGCGGTCATTGCCGCCTCGGTTGCGATTGCCGTCAGATCCGACTTCGGATTTCAAGTCGCGGCCATTGTTCAGACATTTGCCACGGCTGCCCTCGCCGTCGAACTCGTGCTAGCACGATCTCTTGTAAATGTGGAGGCAGCCACCAAGAGGGCACCATTTCAACAGCCGGCGCTGTTTGTCGCCGCCAACCACAGAGGTAACGCCAATGGTTCAGCTTCGTGAACTCGATGTTCGACAGATCCTGCGTGACGGCGGGATGCCCTTCCAACTGATCATGGATACGTTCGCAGGTCTTGATCCGGGCGAAGGCGTGCGGCTGCACGTGATATTCGAGCCGGTTCCCTTGATCAAGCAGCTCGAACAGCGTGGCTTTGCGCACGCTTCCAGACGCCTTGCCGACGACGACTGGGAAATCGACTTCGTTCCACACGAGCCGGCGCTGAAGGCTGCGGATGCTGTGACGCAGACGGAGGCGATATGGCCGGATCCGACCTGGAACCTTGACCTTACCGATCTCGCCCCACCTGAACCGATGGAACGAATTCTTTCCAGACTGGAGAGCATGAAGAGCGGAGAGGTCCTCTTTGCGCTCCTCAACAGGGAGCCGGTGTTCCTGTTTGGCGAATTGAAGGAACGCGGGCACGAATGGGTTGGAAATTTCGATGAAACGGGAAAGGTTTACCGGATCATGATCAGGGCGACGCCGGTGGATGCTACCAATGACCAGCTCTAGCCTCACCCAGGAAACGGTTCTTGATGCGCTTCGCGAAATCGAGGATCCGGAAGTCGGTACCGGAATTGTCGATCTTGGACTGGTGTACGGGCTCGACATTCACGAGAACGGCGTCGTGAAGATCAAGATGACGACCACCACGCGCTTCTGTCCGGCCTCAGGCTTCATTGTGGGTGCCGTCAGAAATCGGGTCGAACAAATCAACGGTGTGACCGAGGTCGTTGTTGACCTCGTATATGATCCCCCGTGGTCGCCGGAGATGGCGGCCTTGTTCTCGCTGGAGCCGTTATGACGCGGATCGATCCAGGTCTGTTGAGGTGGAACCTTGAAAATTGACCTCGCCGCCCCGACCGTCGACGCGTCGCACTTGGCCGCGCGCTTCGGTCTCGAAGCCGAAACGCTCCGAAAATACATCACCCAGGGTCTTGTCCGCAGCCGGGTCGAGGTTGGTGAGAACGAAGACCTCGGAAGATCGCGCCTGACCGTTCGGTTCGGCAACAGGGTGTGGATAGCAATTGTAGGCGCCGATGGCAGCGTTCTGAGTGAAGAGACGAAATTTGTCGCCTCATCGACCTCCCGCCAGGCTGTGTGCTCGACTGGAGCGGAGTGACACGCGCGGCACCGTTCTACCGCGACGGCGGCTCCACTTTCGGCTATCCACTGGTATGAACGAGCACGGTAGATCGCCTGCTCCGGAGCGAGCGGATCCAATCTATGCTGATGGGCGAAGGGTGCCTTGCTCGATCTTGAGTGCCCAATCGCCAAGATGGAAATCCGACGTGGACGGCTTCATGAGGCAATCTTGGAGGCAGCGAGACAGCAGCGATCACTCTCCTGTGCCGCAACCTGATCTGTGTCGTACGGCAGCTTTATAAGCGTCCGTCTTTCGCAAACGTTATCTTCAAAGAACGCGCGGCCGAATTTACTGCAGCCGCGCGCGGGTTTCAATTTCCCTTAGCGCCCAAAGGTTTCCGTTCCCGGCACAGAAACGGAGCGTGCTCATGCGCGAACATGCAGAAGGCCACTGTCCAACCGATCGCCGATGCCATCAGTATCTCGGTGCTGAGCGACGGCAACAGCTCGGCGGTCGGCCGGAGAAGTGCGACTGCGCCCAACACGATATAGGAAGAGTTGGTAAATCGGCTCGATTTTACCTTCCGTCCGGTATGTCCGCGCGTGGCCCTCGTCATGACGGCCAGCATCATGAGGGAGATTGCTCCGATGGCAAATACGTGAAGAACGGCCACCTGGGGCATTCCTTTTGTACCCAGGCTCACGGCGGCGAACCCGAGAGGCACGAAAGCGTACGCGGCATGGAGCACGAAAAGGATCGGTTCCTGCCAGACGTTCCACCCGCGCCAACGATAGAGCCTGATCCCATTCATCACCGCTGCAACAGCGGCGCAAAAGCCGGTCAGAACGGCTTCTGGAGCGATGGCCCATGCGGCCAACGAAGCGGCGCCAACGATAATTGTAGCGGCATCGTAGTGGTTGTAGGGAACTGGAAACTCTGTTCGGCCGAACTGGTTCAGCCAATTCCGCGTGAAACTTGGGAGGATTCGTCCGCCCACGATCGTCACCAACAGCACATAAGCTCCGAGACCGAGGCGGATGGGCAGCTCGGGATTATGCCCCATGATCACGTCGACATGAAAGATCACGTTCGCGGTCGATAGAACCACGAGCCCCGCGATCACTTTCAAGTCTTTCCATTTCTTGCCAGCGACGACCTCCCGTGCACACAGGACGAGCATGGCCGGCAGAAAGAGGCAGTCGATTGCGACGGCGGGAACTACCCCGATCGACGTGCTTGCCAGCATAGCGACCCTGCCTGCGCACCATACTGAAAAGAGAACCGCAAGAGGGCGCCCCGAAATCGGCAGCCTGCCAGTCCAGTTTGGGATTGCCGTAAGGAGGAAGCCGGCCAGGATCGCAGGCGCGAAACCGAATATCATCTCGTGGGCGTGCCAGTGGAGCGTCCCGTACTCTGTTGCAAGCGGAATTCCAAATCGAAGGAAGGCGGCCCATAAATCGATGCTGACGATCGCCCACAATGCCGACGCCAGAAAGAAAGGACGAAACCCGTAGGAAAAGAGGACAAGTCCGGAGCGCGACATTCCACGCGGAACGCGTTCGTCCTTTGCCATTGTCTTCTGCATGATCAGTGTCTCCAAATTGATCACGCAGCAATGCCGGCTTTAAAGACAACAGTCGTTGAGATTACGCAAAGAAGCTTCGTTGAACTTTGCGCTACCACAAATTGTCAGTTTGCTCCAAATCAAAGAGTTCTTCCGGCGTTCCACTAATTTTCACTTCGACCGGGCGGCGTTCGCTCCGTCCTCGACTTCAGGAGAGTGGAAATGACCAATAACATGCAAATGACCCGGCGCACGATGCTGACCGGCGCTGCTGTCGCCGGAGCATTAACGCCAATCATCGTCGCCACCAATGCAGCGAAGGCTGACGACGCGCATTCGATGGAGAAGCTCAAGGCTCGCAAGAGCGAAGTCGACGTTTCGAAGCTCCCGCGTGAGAAGGTTGAGCTTGTGAAGCCACCGTTCGTGCACGCGCACGACCAGATCGCCAAAGGCGGCCCCAAGATCAAGGAATTCACGCTCACCATCCAAGAGAAGAAGATGGTGCTCGACAAGGAAGGGACCGAAGTCAACGCGATGACGTTCGACGGTTCGGTGCCAGGCCCGCTGATGGTGGTCCATCAGGACGACTACGTGGAGCTGACGCTCGTGAACCCCGAGACCAACACCATGCAGCACAACATCGACTTCCATGCTGCGACCGGCGGACTTGGCGGGGGCGCACTGACCGTCGTCAACCCGGGTGAGAGCACCGTTCTTCGCTTCAAGGCGAACAAGGCGGGCGTTTTCGTCTACCACTGCGCACCTCCCGGAATGGTTCCCTGGCACGTCACCTCGGGCATGAACGGCGCGATCATGGTGCTGCCGCGCGAGGGGCTCGCCGATGGCCACGGGAAGCCGATCGTCTACGACAAGGTCTACTACGTCGGCGAGCAGGATTTCTACATTCCGCGGGACGAGACCGGTAAGTTCAAGAAGTACGACAGCCCCGGCGAAGCCTACGAGGATACCATCGCCGTGATGAAGACGCTGACCCCGACGCACATCGTTTTCAATGGCGCCGTCGGGGCGCTGACCGGCGAGAATGCAATGACCGCCAAGGTCGGCGAAACTGTCCTGATCATCCATTCGCAGGCTAACCGCGACACACGTCCTCACCTTATTGGCGGTCATGGCGAGTACGTATGGGCGACCGGCAAGTTTCACAACGTGCCGGACATCGATCAGGAAACCTGGTTCATACCGGGCGGTACGGCAGGCGCGGCAGTCTACACCTTCGCTCAGCCGGGCATATACGCCTACGTGAACCACAACCTCATCGAGGCGTTCGAACTGGGAGCCGCGGCCCACTTCAAGGTCACCGGCGAGTGGAACGACGACCTCATGACCTCGGTCAGAGCCCCATCGGCAAGTTGAGCTGGCGGCGGGGAGGTGCGCGGGCTGGGGTGGGTCCGCGCACCATTTTTAGAGAGGCGCCACGTGCGTTAAGAACCATGGCTCGCAATACTGCGACTGATGCAGTTTCAGGCATATCCATCGCGATCCCTTTTGCTCTGCTTGCAGTCCTTTCGGGAGCGGTCGCGGTGGAATCCGGGTTCGTTGCAGGCAAGCAGATACCGACTGTCGCCTCGCCCGAAATCGTGATCGTGGCACCTCGTGCCTTCGCCTATCGCGAAGCGACCGAATACTTTCGAAACGGCCTTGCAATCGACGCTCCCAAACGGGACCTTGCGATGAGGACGCCTCTGGACATCATGAAGTTCCAAACTTCGCTTGCGGAATACAACCGCTGCGTGGCGGATGGTTTCTGTTCTGCCGCTGAGGGAAGAGACAGCCTGTCGCAAGATGACGTTCCTGTCACAGGCGTCAGCTACGACGACGCCGTGCAGTATGCTGCGTGGTTGTCCAAGCATACCGGAGAGCAGTGGCGCCTGCCGACCGATCTCGAACTCGCTTATGCTGCGGCCGACCGCTTTCCCGACGACGCGCTTGGCATTGACCTGGGCGACAGGAATCCCGCGACGCGTTGGTTGGCCGACTACGAGCGCGAGGCGCGCCGAGCCGCCGCGACTGACCCGCGGCCACAGGCACGAGGGTCGTTTGGAATCAGTGAAACGGGCCTCGTCGATTTCGCCGGCAATGTGTGGGAGTGGACGACGACCTGCAACAAGCGCATCGACGTTGGAAGCCCATCGAAGGCCGAGGAACCAGATCCCAAGGACTGCGGCATCATGATCGCGGCCGGCAAGCATCGTGCCCCCATGAGCAGCTTTGTCCGCAATCCGAAGGGCGGCGGCTGTTCCGTCGGCAGCCCCCCTGACAATCTCGGCTTTCGCTTGGTCCGAAGACACTCTATCCTTGAGAACGCCGGATTTTTCGCGCGCAAAGCAGCAGCAGGCATCTTTGGCACATTCGCAAGTGGCCCAAAGGATCGGAGCAACGATGAAGGTTGATCGAACAATTTTGAAGTCGTTGCCGCTCTTCGAGCGAATGACGGACGCCGACCTGGATTCGATGCTGGAGCATGCCGTGCCGCGCCGCGTCGCCCAGGGCGATACCGTCTTCGAGCAAGGCGCTCAGGCGAAATCATTCTTCCTGTTGCTTCATGGCAGGCTGAAGGTCACCCAGGTTACCCAGGATGGACAGCAAATTATCGTTCGGATGGTGCATCCGGGAGATCTGTTCGGTTTCGCCATGGCTCTGCGGCGGTCGGATTATCCGGGCACGGCGCGAGCTGCGGCCGAGAGCCTTATCATCGGCTGGCCGACGGACATGTGGTCTCGTTTCATCGAGCAGAACCCGCGTCTCGCGATGACGGCGATGCAGACGATCGGGCAGCGGCTCGAGGAGGCGCATACCAGGATCCGCGAAATGTCCACCGAGGAGGTCGAGAAGCGAGTGGCGCATGCGGTCCTGCGCCTGTCGAAACAGGCAGGGCGCGCCGTTAAAGAGGGAATCCGCATCGACTTTCCGATTTCAAGGCAGGACATCGCCGAAATGACGGGGACGACGCTTCACACGGTGTCGCGCATCCTGAGCGCCTGGGAGTCAAAGGGCATCGTGGAAGGCGGACGGCAGAAGCTCACGGTGACTGACACCGCACGTCTTCTGAAGCTAGCCGACGGCGATCGTGAGTAGCGGCCGTGCCGGTGCTGTTCGATAACCGCCTTCGGCTCTAAAAACGATAGGGACCTTGGAGGACGATGATGCGCAGCTTGATGATCGCTTTGGCCTGGGCTTCCATTGCCCTTGGGATAGTTGGCGTCGTCCTCCCGCTCCTGCCGACCACCCCGTTTTTTATTCTGTCTGCTGCCATCTTTGCGCGCACGTCGCCACGCTTCGAGAGGTGGCTGGTCTCACATCCCACCCTGGGTGGTCCGATCAGAGCATGGCGGGAACGGCAAGCGATCCCGCTCAGGGCGAAGTGTGTTGCAATCACCACGATGGCGTCGAGCTTCCTCTTCCTGTGTTGGCTCGCTCCTGGCGCGGTGACGCTCACGATTGTCGCCGCGCTCGTGAGCCTATGCGCAGCCTTCATAATCACGCGGCCAACAGCCTAACGAGAGGAAGGCCCTAAGCAATATCCAGACTGGATCGGTGGAAGCGCACTGCGTCTGCTCGTATCGCGGCTAGATGGGGCACGGCGCCTTGGGCCCGCACGCGACGCAGTTGGGCGCGTTCGAGCGAGAAGGCCATTCGACCACAGGCTCCGTGTCGCGCAGTGGGCCGCTCCATGAGATCAAGACGAGAAAGCTCTGATCCAGGCTATGCAGAACAGGGTGATGGGAATGCATATCAGCGCCGTCGCCGCTATCCTCCGTCCGATCGCCTTGTTGTAGATCCCGGTAATGCCGAAGAACATCCTGAGCGACCACAGCGCTGACATTAGGACGACCACTGCTCTTGCCTGATCTGAATGTGGCAGTACGATCCCGTCTGCGTGAAGTTGCGTTATCGTGAGCGAAAGCAGTCCGGCAAACAGCGACGCGGCCGAAAGCGGGATCAGAGCCTGAGCCAGGTGGTGGACGATAGCGAGGCGCCCCCGCAGCAGGAGGCTGCTGGCTGCGAGTGGGCCAATGAAAAGAATGGTTGCAGAAAAGCATCCGACCACTATCAGCGCCAGGAGGCAAAGACCGTCGACGACGGTCATGACGTCGTTCACCGAGGGGTAGTTGGTGAGGACCCACCAGGGAAGTCGCAGGGAAAGCGGCCAGATCCAGTGGGCGCCGACGCAGAGTTCGACGAGCCACTGCCGGAGCGCCTGGAAGATCGCGCTGTTCGACCAGTGAAGGGCGGCCGGCACCACGCCAAGCAGCACCGGCACGATCAAGATCGTCTCCCAGGAGGTCGCCATCCGCCCGGAGCCGTAGACGATGTCCATCGCGGGCTTGCGCCAGGCCAGGCGTATTGCGCCACGATGGCCGCTGCACCGGCCGCACATGTGGCACGCCGATGCTCCCCGCATCGTCTTGATGGGCACCAGGGGCGCGCAGTTCACTGCGGGCGCGTCGGTCGTTGCAGAGCGGCGCCACGTTTCCGGATCCACCTGAAAATGAAACGGCGCGATCTTTGAAACGAGGCCGAACACTCCGCTTACCGGGCAAAGAAACCTGCACCAAACACGCTTCGACTTTCCGTAGCGCGCGCCGACGATCATTGCGGCGAAGGTCGAGCCGCCCAGCAGCAGCGCGGCGGGCTTTGGGTACTGGTAGATGCTGGTAAGCTGTCCATAAACCGTGGTGGCGATGAAGGATACAACCGGCCAGCCAGACCACTTCATCCAGCTCGGAATGGCCCTTCCGGCGCCCCTCTCGCTGGCGAACTCGGATAATGCGCCTTCGGGGCAGAGGAGACCGCACCAGAAGCGCCCAACGAGCGCGGTCGCCAACACGACGAAAGGCCACCATATGCCCCAAAAGGCGAACTGGGCGAACCGCGACAGGTTGTTCCATATGAAGTCGCCGCTGCGCGGCAACGGCAAGAGCAGGGGGACTGCCAGAAGCAAGACATACGCGCTGATTATCACCCATTGTGCGCGCCGGATAAGCGTCTGCCGTCGGAGCAGCATATCGCCAAAGGCTGCAACGAAACCTCTCGACCCAACCCGCATTGTCGTCACGCGTGCACCTTTATGTCCCTAAGGGGCACATATGCCATTGATGCGATCAGCCAGTATGAGCCGAGACCGATCAGCGGAAGGAGCTCCGGGCGCGATCTGTAGCCAACCAGTCCAGCGATAAATGCGCCAATGCCGCTGGCGTCGTCGAGCAACCAGCTCGTATCCCACAGCGGCCCAGTCATGGTTGAAAGGATCCCGAGCGATATCGTCTTGTCGACGACCATCATCGTCAGACCGCTTCCGAGGATCAACAACAGGATTTGGCTCACGCGCGACAGAACCTTCTTCGACGCGATTGCCGCGCCAGTCTTGAACGCCCAGAAGCTCATGGCGGCAAGTCCAAACCCCAACACGCCCGAAACTGCCACCATGCCGGCGTGCCAACCTGTCGACGAGGACAGCAGTCCGAAAAGGAAGACCACTGTCTCTGCGCCTTCTCTGGCAACCGCGATCGCCGAGAGGGTCGCAAGTCCCATCCAGTTGCCCGATCTTGCATGGGTTGCCGCCCTGCCCCCAAGATCTCCAGAGGGTCGTCGGTCAATGCCCCGCATCCAGAAGACCATCCGGAGCATGAGGATCGCTGCCGTGCCCGCGAGAACGAACTGGAGCATGTCAGCGCCATCGCCGTCCAGATAGTCCCCGGCACTCATCATCAGCACCGCCAGTGCGACGGCAAGCCCGAGCCCTGCAGCCGTACCTCCTGCGATCCACCGGATTGCTGTAGCCCGAGAAGCCCCGCGCTCCCGCATCGACCATGCGAGAAGTGTCCCGACGATCAAGAGCGCCTCGAAGGACTCGCGCCATACCACGGCGGCAATCTCGAAAGACTGGAGAAAGAGACTGGCGTTCATTGTGCCACCAGCTTCGCCGGAGGCATGTCGAGGTGAAAGTCGTCGAAGAATGCGTAGTTGCCCGCGTCGAGGGAGCGGAACACGAGGAAGCTTGACGCACCTGGGGCAAGAACCTTCTCCTTGCGAAGTGGAATGCTCTCGAACTCTATTGGAGCCATCCCGTCATTGTGCAGTTCGAGCTTGAAGCGCTTGTTCGCTGGCACCTCGATGACGGAGGGAGAGACCACTCCGTTGCTGAAGTGCACATGGAAAACAGGATCCTCCTGCGCATATACGGGCGCTGCCGCAATGAATGCTGCAGCGAGGATCGATAAGCAGGTCGACATCCGGCAGTCATGCATCAGTAGCCGCCTTTTTTCCCGACGCCCGCAAACACGAACTGGTATTTCAGTGTGAAGGCTTCCGGCCATGCGGCAACGCCGGTCTCTTTATCGACGTGTCGGCCGAACGACATCATTCCATGTCCGCCCGGGTGAACGGTCAGTTCCAACGCATAGCGGCCGGCGCCCGATAGCTTGACGTTTTCGCCATAATGGGGACCGTCGCTCGCCACCATGGCCTCGAGGGCGCCGCTTTGCTCAACGCCGCTCTCGAGGTTCTTCACCTTGTATTCGACATGCAGGTTCGGCATCCAGTCACCTTCGGCGAAGCCGTTGGCGTTGTCTTCGGTCGCATGGATATCCGCTTCCAGGTGGACATCGGATTCAGCCGCTGGAAGCATCATGCCGGGCGGGTCCATTTCGATCGGCTGAAGATAGACCGCGGCAACCTCCATCCCTCCGGTGACCTGCGGCGCTCCGATCGGGAATTCGGCCGCTTGCAGGTCGAGCGGCATCGCCGAAAAGAGGACTGGGAGCAAGCAAAGGCTGGTGGCACGAAACATGACGGCGATCCCTTAAAGATGACTAATGCCGTCACCTTTAATCATGGGAAAGAGTTGGATCTTTGCGCTGGCGCAAAGACGGGTAATCGGGCGCGAGGCCGGATGCCTGCCAGTATCCGCTACTTATGACGGCCATGGCCGATCAGCTCCGTCAACATGGGAACATGTCGAAGCTGTTTGATTTTGATCAAAAAGGACGTGCATCGATCTGTTACCAATACCTCCCAAAAGGAGGTCGTGATGATCCCATTCTTCGCCGCTTTTTCAGTGTTCCTGATCCTTCACTCTATTCCAGCGGTCCCATCAGTTCGCTCGGGGATCATCGCGCGCATCGGCAGGCCGACATATTTCCTGACTTATTCCGCAGCCTCAGTTGTCGCCCTCGCATGGCTCTTTTCGACCGCGCTTTCCCTCGACTACGTTCCGTTGTGGGATCTTGCGCCCTGGCACGCCGTTGTTACATTCGTCCTCGCGCCATTCGGGGGATTTCTTGTATTGACGGGCCTCGCGAGCTCGAACCCCCTCTCGGTCGCGATCAGGTCATCCAACCAACCCGGCGCCATCGTAAGCATCTGCAGACATCCGGTCCTTTGGGGGTTTGCCTTCTGGGCGTTGGGGCATATCGCTGCAAACGGAGACCTTCGCTCGGTCCTTCTTTTCGGCGGGCTTGCGACCTTCTCACTCTCGGCTATCCCTATGATCGAGAAGCGCGCGAAGCGGCGTTTGGGCGATCGCTGGCAAACCTTGTCTGCGAAAACCTCCATCCTGCCGTTCAGAACGCTCCTCAAGGGCGAGGGATTAGCAATAGACATGCCGATGGCGATTTCCGCTGCAGTTGCGGCCGGATTAACTGTCTGGTTGCTCTTCGGCGGGGGTCATGCCTTGCTCTTTGGGGCCGACCCGATTGCGATTTTTGGGTGATTCCAGTCGGACTCGCCCTGCCATGCATGCGAGAGACGAGGGCGCGGAAGCCCCAGGAGATCGATCGCCCGACGTGAAAGATGATCAACGATATCGCCGACAGACTGGGGTCGATTATAGAAGGCCGGAACTGGCGGCATTACGATAGCTCCCATTTCCGTCACCGCCGTCATGTTTCGTAGGTGTCCCAGATGCAACGGCGTCTCACGGGTCATCAGCACGAGGCGACGCCGCTCCTTGAGCTGAACGTCGGCAGCGCGTGACACCAAGCTGTCGGACACGCCCGTCGATATGGCTGCGAGGCTCTTCATCGAGCATGGCGCAACGATCATTCCAGCGACCGGAAAGGAACCGCTGGCAATTGCGGCGCCTATGTTCCTGTTGTCGTAATGACGATGAGCCCTGATCAGCATTCTGCCGTGAGCCTCCGTTCCAACCTCGTGTGCGAGAGTTCGCTTTCCACTGTCTGAAACGACGAGGTGCACCTGCACATCAAGCCCGGCAAGTTGCTCCAACACGGCCACGCCGAGCGCCGCACCCGACGCGCCGGTTACGGCCAGTACCACGTTCAGTTGTTCACTTGGCGGCGTCATCCCGAACCCTTTCCCAAAGTTGATTGGCGCGTGCAGTCAGCTCGCTCGGCATTTGAAGCTCGCGACCCCATTCCCTGTCCGTCTCCGTCCCGATCTTGTTGGTGGCGTCGATGCCCATCTTCGTTCCAAGACCCGCCTTGGGAGAAGCGAAGTCCAGATAGTCGATCGGGGTGTTTTCCATGACGACAAGATCTCTCGCCGCATCGAACCGCGTGGAAACGGCCCAGATGACGTCTTCCCAGTTCCTCACGGAAATGTCCGCGTCGACGACGATTATCAGTTTCGTGTAGTTGAACTGGGGAAGCATCGCCCAGAGACCCATCATGATCCGACGGGCCTGCCCGGGATATCGTTTGTCGATCGAAACCACCGCGGCGCGGTAAGAGCAGGCCTCCGGCGGAAGCCAAAGATCGCGTATCTCCGGAAATTGCCGCCTGGCGATTGGAACGAACAACTCCGTCATTGCCTCACCGAGGCGCGAGGGTTCGTCGGGCGGCCGGCCGGTGTAGGTCGAGAGATAGACGGGTGAATGCCGGGTGGTAATCGCAGTCAGCCGCACGACGGGAAAGGCCTCGACCGAGTTGTAGTAGCCGGTATGATCGCCGTACGGTCCCTCCCGCGCTGTCTCGTCAGCGGACACGACGCCCTCCAGGACGATCTCGGCGTTCGATGGCACATGAAGCGGAACTGTCAACGCCTTGCTCACGTCCGTTCGTGATCCCCGGAGAAGGCCCGCAAAATTCAACTCACTCATGCCCTCCGGAAGCGGAATGACACCCGCAAGCAAGGTCGCAGGATCTGCGCCGATCGCAATGGCGATAGGCATGTCCAATCCCTTTCGCTGCCACTCCCGGAAGTGCTTGGCGCCGCCCCTGTGAGCAAGCCACCTGACAATCAGCGACGTCGAATCTCGAACCTGCATCCGGTATATTCCGACATTCACGTCATTCGGATCGTCGGGACTTCGTGTGATCACCAGCGGCCAGGTGACCAGGGGAGCAGGCTCGCCCGGCCAGCACCATTGAACGGGCAGACGTCCGAGATCGATCTCAGTTCCTCGATAGACGACCTCCTGGCAGAGCGCCGTCCGACGATGTCGCGGCCGCATGCTGAGCGCAGCCTTCAGCAGCGGCAGTTTGCTCCAAGCGTCCGCCAGCGACCTTGGTGGAACCGGGTGCTGCATTTCGGCGAGTTCCTCCGCAAGACGTTGCAGCCCACCCTCCCCGAGACCGAATCCGAGTTCGATACGTTCCTTTGTGCCAAAGAGATTGACTACAACAGGGACAGGCGAGCGCCGCCCAGTCGCGTCGACTGGCAACTTGAAGAGAAGTGCCGGGCCGTTCTCGCTAAGAACCCTTTGATGCAAGGCCGTCATTTCGTGAACGAGGGAGACCGGCTCGTCAACAGTCACCAGCAGGCGGCGCTGTTCGAGCTCCCGCAAGAAAGCCTGAAGATCAGTATGTCGTTGGGTCGGAAGATCATCGTTTCGCATTGACGATGCAATCGATGAGGAAACGGTCGCTGTCTTTGTTCCAGATCAAACAGCGGCGGCGCAATAAGACCTAGGATGCCTCGTTCAATCTGAGAGGCCTCAATGCTTGCCCCACATCGTCTGATGGCCACAGCGCGCATGGTACCGTTGCCGGTCGCTGCGTGTGTCGCATCTCTGCTTTTCCAGCAGGTTCTCAAGAGCCATCCGAAGCTATTTGACCGTCTCGGAGAATATGGAAAAGCCCGCTTCGGTTTCATTCCGTCCGATCTCCCATTTGCATTCTCCATTCGACCAGGCGAACGAACCATTCGTACCTTCCGAAGAGGGGATGCAATCGCGGCCGACGCGACTATCGGCGGCCCGCTGCTTCTCATGCTTGCGCTGGCAGAGGGACGGGTCGATGGCGATGCGATCTTCTTCGCGCGCAAGCTCGCTGTCAGCGGGGATATGGAGGCGGTGCTCGCGTTGCGCAACGCTCTCGACGACAGTGAGATCGACATGGTGAAGGCCATCGGCAAACTGTCCGGCCCCTTCAACCGCTCAATGGTTGGCGTGCTCTCGTCGATGCGACGTCGCGCGCTGGAATCGCATGGTGTCGCATGGAATTGATCTGCCCTGCGGGGACCCCTTCCTCATTCCGTGAGGCTGTCGATGCAGGCGCCGACGCCGTCTATTGCGGGTTCCGCGACGAAACGAACGCACGCAACTTTCCGGGACTGAACTTCAATCCGTCGGAACTTCGGGAAGCCGTGTCCTATGCGCATGCTCGCAGTGTAAAGACATTCGTCGCGCTCAACACGTTTATGACGGCTGGGAAAGAGGACCTCTGGTATCGCAGAGCGCAAGAAGCGACGGAAGCCGGCGCCGATGCGTTGATCGTTGCAGACTTTGGGCTGATGGCGCATGTCGCCGAGCATCACCCGCAGCAGCGGCTCCACATCTCCGTCCAGGCCTCCGCTTCCAATCCGGACGCCCTTTCGTACCTGGTGGAGAATTTCGGCGCAGCACGTGTCGTGCTGCCTCGCACGCTGACGATCGCAGATATCGCGCGGATCTCCCGACGCGTAAGCTGCGAACTCGAGGTGTTCGTCTTTGGTGGTCTCTGCGTCATGGCCGAAGGGCGATGCTCGCTATCCTCCTACGCGACGGGAAAATCGCCCAACATGAACGGCGTGTGTTCGCCCGCCAGCCACGTCAGGTACCGCGAGATCGGCAACGAGATGATGTCGGACCTTGGCAGCTTCACCATCAACAGGTTCTCGGCGAACGAGGCTGCAGGCTATCCGACGCTCTGCAAGGGACGCTTTGAAATCGCCGACAGCAAGACCTACGCGTTTGAAGATCCTGTTTCGCTGGATGTCATGGATCAGCTCGACGAGCTTCGTGCTGCCGGCGTGAAGGCCCTCAAGGTCGAGGGCCGTCAGCGCGGCAAGGCATACATCTCCGAGGTCGTGTCCACTTTACGCGCAACATTGAACGCAGCGCCCTCCGGGCGCGCAGCCCTCATGGCACGCTTAAAATCGCTGAGCGAAGGCCAGCAGACGACACACGGCGCCTATGAAAAACGCTGGAGATAATATGAGAGGGTCTTCCTTGAAACTCACGCTTGGGCCCTTGCTCTACCTCTGGCCAACCGACCGCTGGCGCGATTTCTATTTTCGGATCGCAGACGAGGCGCCGGTCGACGTCGTCGTCATTGGGGAGACCGTCTGCTCGAAGCGGCTGCATTTCATGGAGCCAGAGATCGCTGCCGTGATCGATCGGCTGGAAGCTGCTGGCAAGGAGGTCAGGCTTTCTACCTTGGCCCTTGTGACACTGGACAGAGAGGCGAACTACCAGCGAACGCTTGCGGACGATGACGCGCGCCTTGTTGAAGCCAACGATCTTTCCGCGCTCCAGGTGCTGAAGAGCCGTCCTCACGCCGTAGGGCCGTTCGTGAACGTATACAACGGTGCGACGGCCAAGGTCTTGGCACGAAACGGCGCGACCGCGATCTGCCTGCCACCGGAACTGCCGTCGACGTCGGTCACCGACATCGCAAGGGCATGTCCCGAGGTGGAATTCGAGTTGTTTGCCTTCGGACGAATTCCCCTCGCGATCTCTGCTCGTTGCGCGCACGCTCGCTCGAAGGGACGCACCAAGGACAACTGCCAGTTCATCTGCCAGGAGGACCCTGACGGACTTCCGGTAAATACGCTGTCGGGGCAGCCATTTCTTGCACTCAACGGCGTACAGACGGTCTCGCACACCTGCCAGGCGCTCCTCGACGACCCTGACGAAACGCGGTCGATGGGAGTGGGCTCGCTGAGGCTTTCTCCCCAGACCTGCGACATGACCGCCGTTTCCAAATTGTATCGTCAGCTATTGGATGGATCGATCTGCCCCACAGAAGCGGCGTCGCTGCTCAGGAATGTTTACCCGGACGTGCCGCTCTCCAACGGCTTTCACCATGGTCAGGTCGGCGCGGAGTGGATTGCAAGGCTCAGGAACTCGGAAGGATTGGGTCGGTGAATACAGGACATGAAACAATCGGCCCGCCGGCCGTTGCGCGTGCGCGTTCAGCGCTTCGCCAGATCAAGGCCTTCGTCAAGGGACCGGACTTCGACTGCGCCTGCTCTTCGGTCGTCGGTGAGGTGCTGTTGAACCTCGCCGCGAAAGAACGCGCGGCGGTCGTCGGCGAGCTATTCGTGTCCGCAGTGCGACAGCGCACCAAGCTCATCACGCTGATGGAACTTCTAATGGAACTCGACGAGTTGGGGCCAGCGACGGACCGGGGTGAAATCGAGGAAGCTGCGATGATCTTCGATGACTTGGCCGAGCAGGCGCGGCTTGGTTCTCAGCTTTTGAGAGCTTACTCGTTTTATCGATCCAACCTGCGCCAGGCTGCTCAAGGAGCCGAATTGCCTGCAACGGGTGCGAGTGCGTGATGAAGGAAAGAAACCAGAGCAGGCGCCTCGACGTCCTCGAATTCCTAAGCACCGGCGGGTCAATGGGCGGGGAACCGCAGGCGACCTTGGAGGCATTTCTCCTCCACGCAAGCCCCTGGACCGTCTCACCTGTCAAGAACCCGTCCTCCGGACACACGACGCCGCGGCTCGGCAACCGCTTCGCCGATGAGTGAATCTGCGACAGAAGGCGCCGGCGTGATCGAATTCGACCCGCGTGGTAAAACCGGATCCTTCCTCGTGCACGCGGGTGATCAATCGCCGTGCGCCGTCACGGTGACGCGGCGAGGTATCCTGAACGTTGCCTCCCCGCCTCGCGCGACGGCCAGCCGATTTCTTGAAAGCATCGACGTGTTCCGTGCGATTGCGCGCGAGAAGCTTTCGAAGACGGATACGGTCGCCCCCCTGGAAGTAACCGCGGAGGACGTGAGGCGCTGGAGGCGACTGCATGGCTTTGCCATTTCGAACGACAAGGCGGGTGACATCCTTGCATCGAGCCGTTAGTCACTCAGCAATCAAATTTTGAACACGTTCGCCGAAGCGCCACTGGCGCCCGGCAATCGTCTCTCAACGCGCCGTGTAAACTCGTGGGAGTTTGGCGCGCAAGCGCAGTTCATTCGGAGGTTTCGATCCAAAGAGCGGTTGCCATGTAACCAATGCCCATAGTGCTGGCGAAGAAGTACATGAACAGACCCCGCGCGATGAACGAATTCGAAGAATCCATTCCGGAACCCAAGCCGCTGATCTGAAGCTGCCAGATTAGCATGCCGGTGATGCAACCGAGTGCGAAACCTGTGAGGAAACGGGTGAGGATAAACCAGATCAGGCGAGGCATTGCGGCACCTCCATCCAACGCCGGGAAACGGGCGACCGAAGAAAAAGTTCCCGATCCAAAATGACCAAGATCAAATACGACCGTGTCAGGCCATGCAATCAGCGGGCCCAGGTTTGAAGGAATTTAGGGATGGACCTTGTCGCGTTCGCAATCAGCGCTTTTGCGCTTCTGATCCTGCCTGGCCCCACGAACGCAATGTTGGTGATGGCGTCGCCAGGTCTGCCACCGGCTCGAATGGGCGTTCTTCTGGCTGCCGTTCTTGCGGCCTACCTGTGTGTGATCGTGCCAGTTTCTGCGTTTGCAGTACCCTACCTTCACGATCACCCGGCGGTATTCCAAGGTGTCAAATTGATTTCGGCGACATGGGTCCTGTATCTGGCGCTGAAGCTTTGGGGCTTGAACGGCTACACACAACCGTTCCAGCCGGGCTTCGGGCAACTGTTTCTTACAACCCTGCTCAATCCAAAAGGGCTCATTGTCGGGCTTACCATGCTCCCATCTCAAGGCGCTTTCGCGCCTGACGCGATCGCTGCGTTTCTGATCGCGGCCGCTGCTACGTCGTCTGCATGGCTGGCGCTGGGCCGGCTGGTTCTCGGAGGCCAGCAGCAGTTGCCTCTTCTCGCAAGACGGTGCGGGTCGGCCGCCCTGATGGCCTTTGCCGCGATGCTCACAATCAGCACATTCTAATCGACTGAAATTTCTTTGTGCTGCGTCAATGAGCCATTCGTACGAATGGTTAAATTCATCGCGCTTGGACAGGGGGATGAAATGAACGCAGATGACGGCGAATTGGCCGACTACTTTTCCGCCCTGGCGAATGTGAACCGGCTCGCTGTGCTTCGCACACTTGCCCATGGCGAGATGTGCGTCAAGGAACTCGCCGCCAAGATTGGCTTGGGTCAATCCGCGTTGTCGCAGCACCTGACCGTGCTCAGACGCCACGAGTTTGTTAAGACACGGCGTCAGGCACAGACAATCTTTTATTCGCTTTCCAATCACAGGAGTGAAAAGGCGTTGTCGCTCGTCAATGGAATCCTGTTCCCGCACGGCGTGCAAATGTCGATTTTCGGATTTGCTGAACTGGAAACGGACGCCGCGTGAACTAGACGTGCGCCAACTGTGACGATCTCAATCGTAGTCGGTGTCGTTCCAGAGCCGCTTCGACGACTTTGGACCCGTCCCGCTGTCACCAAATGTTCCAGGTGATAACGAACAGACCCTACAGAGAGTTTTGCCGCCTCTGCCGGCAGAACTCTCCGGCTTCAAGACCAGCCGCTGACTACGCGCCCAGTTGGACAGTTTCGCCGACCGGCTTGGCTGGATTTTTCGAAACGTAGCCCCTACTGCCATCGAGCAGAGTACGCGTATAGGGGTGTTCCACCGAGCCGCTCAAGAGCTGATCGCGCGTCGCAACCTCAACGAACACACCGCCCTGCATGACGGCAACTCTATCGCAGAGGTGCGCTACTACCGCCATATCATGGCTGACCAGGATGTATGTTAGCTTCTCGCGTTGACGCAAATCCTTCAGCAAGTTCAAAATTTCCGCCTGAATGGAAACATCGAGTGCCGATGTCGGCTCATCAAGAAGCAAAATCTTGGGCTTGAGGATCAATGCTCGAGCGATTGCGACGCGTTGCCGTTGTCCACCGGAGAGCTGATGCGGAAACCTGTACCGAAACGCTGCAGGCAGCCCGACATCGCGAAGCACGACTTCGATGCGCTCCTGCCGCTGATCGAGCCCGTGAATTTCCAGGGGCTCCATCAGCGTTCTACCGATAGTATGCCGTGGATGAAGAGAGCCGAATGGGTCTTGGAACACCATTTGCTGCGTCGCGAGCTGTGCCCTAGTTCGCTTCGTCGAGATCGGGTCACCATCGATCGCGATGGAGCCTGTCCAGTTTCGGTTTCGCCCGGCCAGTGCGCCCAGAACTGTTGACTTTCCGCAGCCGCTCTCCCCCACAAGACCGAAGGTTTCGCCCTTCGGCACCTCGAAGGCAACGTCTTTGACGACTTGCTTTGCATGGTGGCCGACACCGTATGATACGGCGAGCCCGCTTACACTGATCATTGCCATATCAACCCTCCACCCAGCTTGGGTCGCGCTTCAGGACCTCGAGCCTGTCCCTGGGATGGTCGAGGCTCGGCAAGGCGCTTAACAGACCGCGCGTGTACGGATGTTTTGCCTCATCAAGCTTTGACGCTTCCAGGGTTTCAACAATCCGACCCGAGTACATAATGATGACGCGGTCGCAAAAGCTCTTAACCAGATTGAGGTCGTGCGAGATGAAGACCAAGCCAATGTTCCGCTCCGTGATCAGGTCATCGAGGATCGAAAGCACCTGCTGGCGCACGGTAACGTCGAGCGCCGAGGTCGGCTCGTCCGCAATGATCAGCGAGGGCGAGGATATAAGCATCATTGAGATCATGATGCGTTGCCCCATTCCGCCGGACACTTCGTGCGGATAGAGGTCAAACACTCTCTGGGGCTCACGTATGTTGACGCGCTCCAGCATTGCCAGGGTTCGCTCCCGAGCTTGACGCTTGGATAAGCGATCATGCAAAATCACGGTTTCCGCAATCTGCTCGCCAACACTCATGACAGGGTTCAGCGAATATTTCGGGTCCTGGAGTATCATCGAAATCCGGCGGCCGCGGATCCCTCGCATAGCGGCCTCGTCGGCAGCCAGTAGGTCGACATCCTCGAACTGAAGTTTCTGCGCTTTGACGATCGCGTTGGAGGGCTCGAGACGCATGATGGCGCGGCCGGTCGTGCTCTTGCCCGAACCGGACTCACCGATGATACCTACCTTCTCCCGGCCGATCTTGAATGATACGTTTTTGACCGCGGATACCACGCCCGACAAGGTCGGGAACTCTACTGACATGTTCTCTACGGTGAGAATGGGCTGTGGGATGTTACGCATTGCGAGGGTCCATTATATCACGCAGGCCGTCGCCGAGCAGGTTGAAAGCAAGGCTGACCACGAGAATGGCCAAGCCGGGAACCGTTGTTAGCCACCAGGCATCGAGGAGATATTGACGCCCGGAAGCTGCCATCGCGCCCCATTCCGGCATCGGAGGCTGGGCACCCAAGCCAAGGAATCCGAGACCCGCGGCGGTCAGGATAACGCTCGACATGTTAAGGGTCAGGCGAATGACGATGGACGGTGCGCACAACGGGACAATATGGCGAAACAGGATGCGTGCCATGCCGGCTCCCTGAAGCTCAGCAGCAACGACGAAGTCCGCCTGGCGGAAGGTCAACGTTTCTGCGCGAGCAAGACGCGCTATGGGTGGCCACACCGTCAGGGCGATTGCGATTACAGCGTTCTCGATCCCCGGCCCGAGCGCAGCAGAGAATGCCAGTGCAAGTACGAGGCTCGGGAACGAAAGAAAGATGTCGGTAATGCGCATCAGTACCACATCGATCCAACCGCCGAGGTAGCCGGCAGTAGCTCCGATGACAAAGCCGATCGGGGCGACGATCACCGTTACCAGGATGCTGATGTAAAGCGTTGTACGCGCACCGTAGACCAACCGAGAATAGACATCGCGGCCGAACTCGTCGGTCCCGAACCAGTTGACGGCTGACGGCGGCTTGAGGGCCATCGTCAGGTCCTGGAGAATTGGATCGTGGGTCGCAAGAAGGGGTGCGAATGTCGCGATGACGATCAGCGCAAGGACCACGAGGAAGCCCCCCAGGGCCAACGGGTTGCCTGCGAGGTTGA
Organism: Rhizobium sp. Root1203; assembly: GCF_001424945.1. Classification (GTDB taxonomy): domain Bacteria; phylum Pseudomonadota; class Alphaproteobacteria; order Rhizobiales; family Rhizobiaceae; genus Rhizobium. Next base: position 8,941 of record NZ_LMCW01000017.1, on the reverse strand, counting down.
GCCAGAGGACATAAGCTTTATGAAACCGGGCCTGTCGGGAAGAGGTGAACTCTTCGCTGATCAGCCAGTTGTGAAGGGCGTCGATGGAACGTGTAGCCATGATGTCACCGAGTCCTTGGATCGAGGAAGCGATAGGTGATGTCCGACAGCAGGTTGATCGCGATCGAGATGATGCCGATCAGCAGGACGCTGCCGAGAACCGCGTTCATGTCCGCAAAAAACAGTGCCGACGTCAGGTACTGCCCGAGGCCGGGCCAGGCGAAAACCGTCTCGATCAGCACAGTGCCATCAAGGAGGCCGCAATAAGCGAGCGCTACGATCGTCAACAACTGGACACGTATGTTGCGGAATGCGTGCCGCCAGACGATGGCACGCTGGCCGAGCCCCTTTGCCTTGGCCGTCAAGACGTATTCCTGGCGAAGTTGCTCCAGCATGAAACTGCGGCTCATCCGGCTCAAATAGGCCATCGCCGCATAGCCGAGGATAATTGCCGGTGCGGCTAAATGTAGGAGCGCGTCGCGCAGGACTTCCCATTCGCCGGCGAGAATTGCGTCTACGATGATCGAGTTGGTAGGCCCTTCGACCAAGCCCTCATTGTACACATCGAGACGGCCTCCTCCCGGAATGAGGCCGAACTTCGCATAGAAAACGAGAATGACGATCGTCCCCAACCAGAAAATCGGCGTCGAATGCCCCAGCAAACCCACGATACGTGCGAGGTGATCGACCCAAGTTCCTTTTCGGACTGCCGAAATGATCCCAAGGGGAACACCAAGGCTTGCACCGATCAGGGTAGCGAGTGTCGCCAGTTCCAGGGTTGCCGGGAATACGCGGGCCAGATCGCTGGCCACGGGGTTCTTCGTGACATGCGACTGTCCGAAATCGAGATGAGCGACGTTTCCGATATACGTCGCGAACTGGACGTAAAGCGGCTGATCAAGCCCCATCTGCTTGTAGACACGCTCATAGGTCGCCTGGTCAGCCTGATCGCCGATCACGGCAATCACCGGGTCGGCAGGTACCATGCGCCCAACCACGAAGGTGATCACAAGAAGACCCAGCAAAGTCGTCAGAATGACGGCAAAGGAAGTTGCCACTTTCCGCAGGGCGGAGACGGCGGCTTTGCCGCCGCTCCACCCTGTCTCGGTTGTGTGTGCGATGCTCACATTATTCTCCTCCCAAGGGTGCTACTACTCGCCCTTGGTGACAGTATCCCATCGGGTCAGCCAGGTCGGGTGTCCGACGTAGCCCGTTACATTCTTATTGACGGCTTTGGCGTCCGTGCGCAGGAACGAGGTCACGAGTGCCGGGGAAGCCTCAAGATAGGCTTTGTTGATTTTGGCGTAGAGTTCGGTCCGTTTCGCCTGGTCAGTTTCGTGGGCGGCGGCCGTCACCATCTCCTGAATATCCTTGGGAACATCCCACGCCGTGCGCCATGCATTCAGCCCGGTCAGCTTCGCCCCGTCGGAATTGTTGGCATTCGTCGCGTAGGACTGAAGGACTGCATGTGGGTCAGGAAGACGTTCACCCGAGCGCGCCGAAAACAGCTCGAACTCCCGCGAACGGAATTTGCCAATATGATCGCCACCTTGCAGATCGAGCTTTATCCCAGCTTTCGCGGCATTTGCCTGCAGCGATTGAGCGACTTCGTACTCCGGGGTCACCGGGGTTGCGTAGTAGACCTTGCTGAAGCCATTGGGGTAACCGGCTTCAGCCAGCAGCGCCTTGGCCTTTTCGATATCAAGCTTGTACGGGTTGCTGTCGCCAGCACCCGGCAGGCCCGCCGGAATGATGGTCTGCTGCTTGATTCCGTAATACTTCATTACGGTGTTGGAGAGGCCATCGTAGTCGATCAGGTAGCGGAACGCCTCGCGGACCTTGGGATTGGAAAGGATTTCGTCCTTCTGGTTGAGAGCCAGGTAGTAGAATCCGAAACCCGGGGTCTTTTGAATGGTCACCTTGCCACCGCTATCGAGGGCACCAAGGTCGGAAGACGACAGGCGAGTGGCGACATCAACGTCACCAGCCTCCAATTGCAGACGCTGACCCGCCGATTCCGGCAGATGACGAAGGATTACCCGGCGCATTTTGGGCGCGCCCTGCCAGTAGCTTTTGAAGCCATCGGCAATCAGCAGATCGTTGACGCGCCAGGACCGCAGTGAGAACGGGCCGGAGCCGGCATCGTTGGTTTGAAGGAATTCTCGCCCCAGATCGCCACCTTTGTCGTGTTCGGCCAGCAACTTGCTATCGAAGATCGAGGTGGAAAAGCTCGCGAGCGAGTAGAGAATAAGGTTCGGGTTCCAAACTTCGGGGGTCTGAACGACCAGTGTCGAATCGTCGGTCGCCTTTATCAAGCCGTCGACGTTATCCTCCTTGAAACCCCATTGGCGCAGATCCGTGGAAGGCGCGAGACCCAGCTTGACGAGACGGCGCAGCGACCATTCCGCATCCTTTGCCGTTAGCGGGTTACCCGAGTGAAACGTCACTCCGGAGCGAATCTTGAAGGTAAAAGTCTTGCCATCGTCAGAGACGGTCCAGCTTTCCGCCAACCCGGGCATCGGCTTCGTGATGTTGTCAGCGGGCAAAACGATCAGCCGCTCGTAGAGATTGGCTACAATTTCCGCCGCTTCCAGCTGATTTAGTTCATTCGGATCGAGACCGCGCATCGACGACATGTTCGTCGCGATCACCAATTGGTCTTTCGGCGTGGCAGCCATTCCAGACAACGGCGCGGCGAAAGTCGCAGCCACCAAGGCAGTCGTCACCAGAAATTGGCGTCGAAACATGGTCATTTATTCCTCCCATGGGCTCCCCGCCCGAACAAACAGTGGATCAATTTTCATATCGACATCGATCTGAAATCTGGTATATCAGATCTCACAAAACGTTTTTGGGGTCAACGGGGATTTTTTGAAATGGCGAAAAATGGAGAGTCGGCGGCACACGACGATCGGATTGAAAAGCTCGACCCCAGGTTCCTCTCGACTCTGCGCGATCACGTCCACCGCACCCTGCGTAGCGCCATCCTTTCGGGACGATTTGCACCGGACGAGCGTGTTAACGAGAGACAGCTCGCCGAGCAGCTCGGGGTCAGCACAACTCCAATCAAGGAAGCGTTGCGGCAACTGGAGACCGAGGGCTTGGTGGAAACGCTGCCCCGTCGAGGCGTGATCATTCGGTTCGACTCGAGTTGGGCTGAAGAAATGATTTTGGCTCGTGCAGCGTTGGAGTCGATGATCGCGCACCTCGCCGCGAAGCGCATCGACAGCGATGCTGCAACTGCCATCGAAGCCACCGTGGAGAAGATGCGGATCGCTACGGATAAGGGCGAAGCGGACCAGTTAATCTCGCTGAACGAGGTTTTCCACGAACAGATTCACGTCGCGTCCCAGTGCCAGTATCTCGCCCGGATGATTGAGCGGCAACAGTTCTACGACGCAAGCATTAGGCGCGTCATTCATTCCGATCCCGCGGAAAGACAAAAGGCGTTTGGAGAACACGCCGCGATCGCCAGCGCAATCATCTCGGGCAGCATCGAAAAAGCAGAGCGCGTGATGCGTGATCATGTTGTCCGCTCCGGGGACACGTATCTCGATATTATTTTTAAGAAAAAGGAGGAGCTTTAAGTTGAGCAAGGCAATGGAAAAAGTCCGCGAGGCCCTGAAAGGTATTTCCGGTGTGCCGGTGACGCCGTACGCGAAGGATGGCGGCGTGGACACCGAGAAGCTTGCGGCTCTGATAGCCAGATTGGCAGCTGCGCGGATACACAATCTGATGGCGGCGGGAAACACCGGTGAGTTTTTCACCCTTTCCTTAGACGAGGTCCGCCTCGTTCATAGCACCACGATTAAGGCGGCGAACGGAAAGTCGCTTGTCAGTGCAGCTGTGGGACGTTCCCTGACCGAGGCGAAGGCACTGGCGCGCGAGGCGATCGCTGACGGTGCAGACGCCATTATGGGTCATCACCCGATGGACCCGTTCGCCGGCCCGAGCTATCAGGCAAAGTACTTCCTGGAGCTAGCTGACGCGTCGACAGTTCCCGTGATCGCCTATGTTCGAAGCGACACGTTCTCGGTTGCGGATTTCCGAAAGCTTGCGCTCCATGAAAATATCGCGGGCATCAAGTTCGCATCCGGCAACCTCATGCTGCTCGCAGATGTGATCCGCTCGACCAAAGACACGCCGGCGATTTGGGTTTGCGGCTTGGCCGAGGGCTGGGCTCCGGCATTCTACGCAATGGGCGCTCGTGGGTTTACCTCTGGGCTCGTGAACGTATTTCCGGAGCGTTCTCATTCAATTCACGCTGCCTTGGAAGCGGGTGACTATCAGAAAGCTCGCGACCTCATCGACGATATCGCCGGTTTCGAGGCCATGCGCACGAAGTACCTCAACGGCGCGAACGTGACGGTCGTAAAGGAAGCGCTTGGCATGCTCGGGACGGACGTCGGTCCGGTTCGCGTGCCTGGCGTTGAAACCTTGAACGAAAGCGAGCGTTCGAGCCTCAAGGCGATCGTCGAACGTGTCGGACGCGAGAGCGCAGCGGCCTGAGGGAGTAGATCATGCACATCACCGCACTGAAGACCTACATGCAGCGGGTCGACGACCGTCCTCGCCTGCTCGTTAAGATCGAAACCAGCGAAGGTATTTCGGGTTGGGGCGAAGCCTACAATCATGGTCCTGATTGGGCTTTGCCGCCCTTGTTGGACTACCTGTTCCACCAGATCGAGGGGGAAGACCCACGTCGCGTCGAGTTCCTGGTCTTGAAACTCAATCAGCAATGCCGCTTTCCGCCGGGCGCACTTGGGCTCGCCGCGATTTCAGCGATCGACCATGCTCTGTGGGACATTGCCGGAAAGGCTGCCGGCTTGCCGGTCTATATGCTTCTGGGCGGCAACGTACGCGACCGAGTTCGAATCTACTGCGGCGTCTATACCGCTCCGGACCCGGAAGCGGCCCTCGACCAGACCCTGCGGCTGAACGAGGAATACGGCTATACGGCGTTCAAGCTTAGCCCGTATCGTCGTGATCTCCATAACACCCGGTGGGGCGAACTGGTCAAGGAAACCGGAGACTACTTCGGCGCAATCCGGGAAATTACGCCCTCGCATTTCGAATTCGCATTCGATGCCCATGCAAAGATTTATGAGCCGTACCAAGCCGTTCAACTCGCAGCCGCTATCGCTCCCTACGATCCGCTTTTCTATGAAGAGCCCATTAGGCCTGAGCACATTCCTGCATGGACCGAACTCAAGTCCAAAGTCACAATTCCACTCGCAACGGGGGAGTCCCTGTACAATCGTTTCGAGTTCCTTTCGCTGCTCTCGGCGCGCGGAGCCGACATTATCCAACCCGACATCTGCGTGGTTGGCGGGGTCACCGAGATGCGAAGAATTGCTGCGCTTGCGGAAGCGCACTACGTGACGGTTGCCCCTCATAACCCTATGGGGCCTTTGGCGACCGCGGTGAACATCCACTTCTGCGCCGCGCAGCCGAACTTCAAAATCCTTGAATACAAGCCGCACGTCCACGCCCCGTGGGCCCTGGACCCCTACGTGCCTGTCGACGGCCACATGGAACTCCGGCCAGACCGGCCCGGCTGGGGTGTCGAGATCGACGAGAAGGCGCTTGCCACGGAGGATTACATCCACTGGGAACGCAAGATCACGCGTAAGCCGGATGGTTCGACCGCGTATCCCTAAATGCCCGCCACGTGGCAAAGCAATCACCTCGATAGCAACGTACATAACGACGGTAGCGAGGTCGGTCTGATGGCGAAGGAGGTTAGTGACGAGGTGGTGACGGGAGGGGCCGGCCTTAAGAGGAGGTCGGGCCCTTGCTATTTCCCACAGGCCGCATCTTTACGGCACTGGACCAGCGGTCGGATCTTCGGTAGCTGGTCGCACCGCCGCTGGATCGGAGAAACGAGTTAACTGATACCCACTGCCGTTAGTCGGCCCCCAACTGGCAGCCCGCTATCGCGCCTGACGACAAGGCACGATCACGTCTGGAGTGGGGCGTAGCGAGACCAACTCACCACCATTCGGCGAGATGAATTCTAGCCCGCCGCCTCAATGTCTGCTCAGATCTCACTCATCGTCGCCGCATATTCGAGTTCCCCCGCCGGTTGGCGATATCGGGGTAGCGGAGTGCTGTCTCTATGCCTACCCAGAGGCATCGATAAGCATATGTAATAAATACCTACCGCCGACCTCACCGCCCCGGCCGTGCGAGTGATTTGGCGATATCGATGATGTCGTCGCGCGATGCCGTTGGATCGTCTTTGTTCCAGGCAACACCAAGCCCGATCCGGAAGTCGATCCCCCTCACCTTCTTCAGCTCGAACGCCCGGTTGGGAAGATCGAGCGTCCATTCCGGCGCAAAGCCAATGCCAAGCCCGGCAGAAACCAGTGACACCAGCGAATAGGTGTCGTCGCAGCTGTAGGCGATATTAGCCGTCAGATCGTATTCCTCGAACTTCTCATTGAAGTAGCGCTCTGTAAACGACAGGTAAACGACAGGTTCTGCCTGTTGAAGGCGATGATCTTCTGGTCGCGCAGATCATCGATGGTGATCTCCTCGCGGCTCGCCAGCGGATTGGAATGGGCCACTGCCAGATGGTAGCGTTCATGGGCAATCGAGCAGAACCTCAGGCAGCCGATGTTTTCCACCGGACGGATGAAGCCAAGATTGATCTGGCCGCTCTCGAGGCTCCGGATGATGTCACCGGTGTTGCCGGAGGAGATATGGATGCGGACATCGGGAAACTTGCGGGCGATCTTTGCCAGGAATGTCGGCAGCATACCCATGGTAGCGGGATAGACGGTGCCGATCCTAATCTGGCGGATGCGACTGCCGCCGGCAGCCCGGGTCAGCTCGGTGGTCAGATCGACGTCGCTCAGGATCCTGACGCAGCGCTCGTAGAACGTCTCCCCTGCCCTTGTCAGTTCCACCTTCCGGGTCGAGCGGATGAACAACGCACAACCGAGCTCTTTCTCCAGCGAGATCACATGGTTGCTCAGCGCCGGCTGGGCGATCCTCATCTTGGTTGCCGCCCGGCCGAAGTGCAGTTCCTCGGCCACCGCCTTGAAGTAGGAGAGTTGGCGCAGTTCCAGGAAGGTATGTTCTCTTCTGTGCCAATACGGAGGCGCGTGTCCCTCCCGCATTTCACGCCTAGATTGCTTTCATAGTTCTATAATACGTGGTTTCATAGGTTGTCAAATGTTGTGTTTTCCAAATGGATGCACGGCAGCGAGTTGCAATAAATATCCGGCGCCTGCGGGTTTCGAAGGGAATCTCGCAGGACGACCTTGCTCTTGCCGCTGATATCGAGCGCTCATATACAGGTCATCTTGAACGGGGTGGAAAAAACCCGACCGTCGCAACTTTGGAGAAAATAGCGGAAGCAATGTCCTGCGACATCGCGGAGCTTTTTACCCCAGTTCTCGACAGCGCAGATCCAGTCAAACCGCTCAAAAGTGGACGACGGCCGCCTCGATAGTGCGAGCACGCAGGGCTCGAATATTCGATATCTCCTCGGAAACAGGGCCGGAGGTTCAATCGGCAGGCTGTAGTGCGCAACGGAGCTCCTTCTCCAGTGAGATCACATGGTTGCTCAGCGCCGGCTGGGCGATCCGCATCTTCGTTGCCGCCCTGCCGAAGTGCAGTTCCTCGGCCACCGCTTTGAAGTAGGAGAGTTGGCGCCGTTTCATCGACTACCCTCCGACGCAAAGTGCCCGAAATATTGCACAGATGCCTCGCTAAAGATAAGTTGGAGCGTCCTAGCACACGTAAATTATCTTTTCAATACTCTAATTTCCAAAAACGAAAGTTTTGATGCTCAAGCCACCTCAATGTCGCGCTGCTCGAGCGCTTTTGGATTGGACCCAGAATGACCTTGCTGGCCGGACGGCCATAAGTGCAGTGTCAATCCGTGCCTTCGAAAAGGGCGGCGAAATGCGGGAGAGCAATCTTCGGCTCCTGAAATTGACATTCGAGGCTGCGGGGATAATTTTTCAAGACGAGGGCGATGTGGCGCCGGGAGGCATTGGAGTTCGGCTGCGTTCGACCGGGCAGAATGAGGAATGAGCGCCCTGAGCGATACGAACCCACGACCCGCACACGGCAACTGGCGTGAACGGGCGTTGAACTTTCATCCGGCTACGATTAGACCCTCGGCGGTTTTGGTAGGCCAAATGGCGCGGTAGTAGCAACCGGCGACGGCCGCCTCGATAATGCCCGCGTGAACTAGCACCAACTGTGACGATCTATGCCACCGCTTTCGACGCCTCCGGAGGTATCAGAAAATGCGCGTGAGGCACTCGTAGGTGGTCTCGTTCGCAGGACAGGACTCGCTCTAGCCCCCAGTTCTCCTGATGGAGGTCCTTGGTGCCGTTCGCACGGATCGCAGAGCCTTGCTGCCGGACGAAAGCGATCGCTCGGCCGCGGACCTCTGGCCCAGAACGAAGAGGACGTATTGGGCGGCGTCCTTTGGACCTTTGAAGAAGATCCGCTCTTCCGGCGAGGGACCGTAGCGCTTGAAGAAGCGGCCGGCGCGGCAACATAGGCCAAGGATGGCGCTGCACCGCATCGCTCCCCTCGTCCAGACCTCTATGGAAACCTCTAGTGCGCTGTCAACCCGTGCAGCAGCGTAGCCGATCTCCAGCTCGCCGCCGAATGCAACCCGCACCATCCGCTCGAACTGGAGCAGAAGGGTCGCCATCGGCGCACTATCCACGCAGTGCCTGGCGAGCCAGATTTCAAGCAGGTCCAAATCAACGGGGGCGGCGGGAAAAGGCGTCGACATGTTCATGCTACATCCTTCAACCGGCTTTCGATCAACAGCCCGCTCTCGTCGAGGATGGGATGTGCGACGGAGACGATGTGGGCGTTGATGCGCTTCAGGTCGCGCAGCATGTCGAGATGCAGGGAGCTCGTCTGCAGG
>NZ_LMCW01000016.1 GCF_001424945.1 Rhizobium sp. Root1203 | reverse complement strand
CATATCGGCAGGCTGGTCGAAACCATCCAGCCCGCCGAATGCCAAAACTATCTGGAAAATGCTGGATATGGTTCCGTTAAAAGGTGAAACGCTCTAGCGCTTGCGGATGAGGAAACGGTGGCCGTCGTCGGTCTTCTCAGCCTCGATGAGTTCGTGACCGTCTTCGTTGCAGAAATGCGGGATGTCGATTCCCGCCAATGGATCGGTCGTTTCGACGCGGATTATCGTGCCGCTCGGCAGCGATGACATTTTGCGGCGCGTCTCGAGGACAGGCAGCGGGCATTTGAGCCCGCGCAGATCGTAGGAAATGGCGGTCAAGCCATCAGTCCTTGGCCCAGAACTTCCAGAACGGCTTCTTCGACGCGACTTCGACCGGCTCGGGCTGTTGTGCCGGCGCAAACGCGGTCAGCGGGCTCGGCGTCGGGACAGGAACCGCAACCGGCGCGGCAACGGCAACCGCCGTCGTCTTGGCCGCTTCAGGCGCAGCCACAGCGCCAGCAGCAGTTGCTGCCTGCGGCGTGGCTGGCGTCGCGGCCGGGGCGGCGTTGGCGGCAACCGCGGTCGCCGTCTTGTTCGCCATCATTCCTTCGAGTTCGGCAACCTTCACCATGCGGCCGGCCTCGAGCGACGTGCCTGTCGGTGCATAGGCAAGGTCGTGTCCCTTGCGCTGCTTGGCAACGACAGCCTTGCGCTCCGCTTCGGAAGGATCGTACCACGCCATGCCGTCGAACGCCTTCAGCGCCTTCGTATATGCCATGTCGTAGGTCTTGCCATAGGATGCCAGTGCCGCCGTCAGCGCCGGAGGCGTCGACATCTGAGGGCATTTGCCGCCCGGATTGAAGGCACCGTCGGCCGACTGCTGATTGAAGACATACTTCTTTTCGCAGACGTTGACCTCGGGCGGACGCTTGGTCACTTCGAAGTTGTCGTAGCCGACCTTCAGCATGTTCCAGAACTCGATGTTCGAGTTCATCCGGTGCTTCACCATATTTTCCGCCGTCATGCGGAACGGGAAAGCCTGCAGCTGTACCGTCGACTGGCCGCCCTTGAAGGCGTCGCGCGCGAAGGCATAGATTTCCAGCACCTGCTGGTCGGTCATGGAATAGCAGCCCGAAGACGAGCATGCCCCGTGGATCATCAGATCGGTTCCGCTGCGGCCGTTAACGGCGTCATAGCGGTTCGGGAAGCCTGTGTTGATCGCGAGATAGTACTTGGAATTCGGGTTGAGGTTGGCGCGGGTCAGGTTGTAGAAACCTTCCGGTGCCTGGCGGTCGCCCTGCTTCACCTTGGGACCGAGACGGCCCGACCAGGCGCAGATCTTGTAGTCGGCGATCTTGTCGAAGCGGTTGTCGGTCTTTGCCTTCCAGATCTCGAGCGCACCCTCTTCCTTGAAGATGCGGATCATGATCGGCGAATTTCGGTCCATGCCCTTGGCGCTCATCTCCGACAGGATGCGCGACGGCAGCGGCTGCTCGACCTTGTTCTTGACCTTGGACAGGTCGATCTGCGTGCTGTCCAACGCGTCATTGCAGCCGGCCAGGGCCAGCGCCATCAGTGAAACATAGGCAAAATGACGAATGCGCATCCAAACAAGCCCAATAACGAGATTCGACCCAATTCGCTTTGCAGCTCAGGCACGAAGCGAATCATTGGTTGATTGTGGTTAAAAAAACCTTACCAACCTATGCCGCGCGTCCAAGACCCCCGCAAGTACGAAAGTTATTGATAACATTATTGTGGCCAAGGTTTGGCCTCAATCGAGAAGACGTCGCAACCTCCGGTCAGAGATTGCGGCCCATGTTGAGGAATTTTTGGCGCCGATCGTTGCGAAGCTGCTCGCCGGACCGGCTCGAAAGCTCGCCGAGCGCATTGGCGATCACGTCGCCGGTCGCAGCGATCACGCTGTCCGGATCGCGGTGCGCGCCGCCAAGCGGCTCGCCGATGATGCCGTCGATGATGCCGAGCGACTTCAGGTCTTCGGAAGTGATCTTCATGTTGGTGGCCGCTTCCTTGGCACGCGCGGAATCCCGCCAGAGGATCGAGGCGGCACCTTCGGGCGAGATCACGCTATAGATCGCGTGCTCCAGCATGTAGACGCGGTTGCCCGTGGCGATCGCGATCGCGCCGCCGGAACCGCCCTCGCCGATGACCACCGAGATGATCGGAACCTTGACGCCGAGGCACATTTCCGTAGAACGGGCGATGGCTTCCGCCTGACCGCGCTCTTCGGCGCCGACGCCGGGATAGGCGCCAGCGGTATCGACCAGCGTGATGACGGGCAGACCGAAACGGTCCGCCATTTCAAGAACGCGGATTGCCTTGCGGTAGCCTTCCGGCCGCGCACTGCCGAAGTTGTGCTTCAGGCGGCTCTTCGTGTCGTTACCCTTCTCCTGGCCGAGAACGGCGACCGGCTGGCCGCGGAAGCGGGCAAGACCCGCCTGGATCGCGGCATCCTCGGAGAACTTGCGGTCGCCGGCAAGCGGCGTGAATTCCTGAAACAGCGTCTTGGCATAGTCGACGAAATGCGGCCGCTGCGGGTGACGCGCGACCTGGGTCTTCTGCCAGGCGTTCAGCTTCGAATAGATGTCGACCATCGCCTCGCGGACGCGAACTTCAAGCCTGCCGATTTCATCGGACGTGTCGATACTCTCGTCTTCCGAGGCGAGCTTCTTCAGTTCGATGATCTTGCCTTCGAGGTCGGAGATCGGCTTTTCGAAGTCGAGATAGTTGTGCATGAGGTGCGTTTCCGTTCCTTGTGCCGGGGCCGCTTTCGTCAGCGCACCCTTGTTGCCGGTCCTATTCCTGCTTTTTCGCCTGTTTGGCAAGGGGGTGATGCGTTTGGACCAGTTGCTGGAGCCTTTCCTCCAGGACGTGCGTATAGATTTGTGTGGTCGAAATGTCCGAATGACCCAAGAGTTCCTGAACAACGCGGAGGTCTGCGCCGTTGGCCAGAAGATGGCTTGCGAATGCGTGCCGCATCACGTGCGGCGAGATCGTAGATGGGGGCAGACCCGCCCGGATCGCAAGATTTTTCAGATCGCGGGCAAAAACCTGTCGTGGCAGATAGCCTTCCTTCGACGCCGCCGGAAACAGCCAGGGACTCTCCCCGGAATCTTTGGCGGCGGGATTTTTGGTGGCGGCATTTTCCGAAGCGATCATGCCGCCATAGAGCTTGAGCGCAGCGATCGCAGATTGCGACAAAGGGACGAGACGCTCCTTGCTGCCCTTGCCCCGGATCATCAGGAATCGCCCGTCCTGGCCGAGCACGCGGGCAGGAAGCGACACCAGCTCGCTGACGCGCATGCCCGTCGCATAAAGGAGCTCCAGCAGTGCCAGCATGCGCAACCGCTGCAATTGCCCGGCTGCGGGATCCTGCGCCTCAGCTTCGGCCTGTTCCAGCAACCTGCCGACCTCGTCGACGCCCATGGTTTTCGGCAGCGGCCTGCCCTTCTTCGGCGCGTCCAGTATCCCTGTCGGATCGTCGGTGCGAAGGCCCTCGGCATAGAGGAACTTGTAGAACTGCCGCATCGACGCCAGGTGGCGCGCCTGCGACGATGGCTTGAAGCCTTGTGCCGCAAGCGACGACAGATAGGCGGCCAGTTCGGCCGACGCCGCTTCCGTCAACCGGACGCCCTTGCCGTTCAGGAAAGACTGTAGATCCTCGAGGTCGTGCTCGTAGGACGACAAGGTATTGGCTGCAGCCCCGCGCTCTGCGCTCATCATCTCCAGAAAGGCTTCGACGTGAACGCGGCCGAGATCCTTCATGACGTCACTTCTTGGCCGGCTCGATGGCACCGGTCGAAGGCGGATTGATCCGTTCGGAGGGAATCCGGATCGTCACGTCGCGCTCCTGCGGTTCGACGAAAGTAACAAGCGCCCACATCGTCCCGTATATCGCTCCGGCGATGACCGCCAATACGGCGAGAAAACGGAACAGGCTCGGCATTCAACAACTCCATGGCTATGCTTCTTTATGAAGAAGCGTCTTCGCAAGCGCAAGAAGGTGCTTTTGACCATGTTTCCCTTGCCCGCGACTTGACGCTACACCCGCATTTGTCGATACCGTTCGCAAACAAAATGTGAATGGACCAATGAGCGACCCAGTTCTGACCGTTGCCGATAGCTTGAGAGACAGAGCTCGCGCTGCGCTCGGTTCACGCAATCTGATCCTCGTCGGGTTGATGGGCGCCGGAAAATCCTCCGTCGGTCGGATCGTCGCAAGCCATCTCGGCATACCGTTCGTCGACAGCGACGCCGAAATCGAGCGCGTCTCCCGCATGTCGATCACCGAACTCTTTGCTGCCTATGGCGAGGAAGAGTTTCGCGCCCTGGAAACGCGGGTGATGAAACGGCTTCTGAAAAACGGCCCGCGCGTGGTGTCCACCGGCGGCGGCGCCTTCATCAACGATCGCACCCGCAGGCACATCAAGAAGGGCGGTATTTCAGTCTGGCTGAATGCCGATCTCGACGTCCTGTGGGAGCGCGTCAACAAGCGCGACACGCGCCCGCTGCTGAAGACGGAAAACCCCAGGCAGACCCTCGAGAACCTGATGAACGCCCGGTATCCGGTCTATGCGCTGGCCGACCTAACCGTCATGTCGCGCGATGTGCGCAAGGAACTCATGGCCGACGAAGTGCTGAAGGCCGTGGTCGACTCTCGAACTGAAAGTGCCGCCTGATGAATGCGATTGCCACCGCCTCCACCGACCGCAAGGTCCACGTGCCGCTCGGCGAGCGCGCCTACGACATCCTCATCGGTCCTGGCCTGATCGCGCGTGCCGGCGGCGAGATCGCGTCGCGGCTGAAGGGGCGCAAGGCGGCCGTCATTACCGACGCGCATGTTGCGCCGATCTATCTCGATGCCCTTCTCCAGAGCCTTGAGGCGGCGGGTTTCACGTGTGCGACGCTCGTTCTGCCTGCCGGCGAGAAGACCAAGAGCTTCGAGCATCTGATGACGGTTTGCGACAAGGTTCTGGAAGCCCGCGTCGAGCGCAACGACGTCGTGATCGCCCTTGGCGGTGGCGTCATCGGCGATCTCACGGGCTTTGCCGCTGGCATCGTACGACGCGGCGTCCGCTTCGTGCAGGTGCCGACCTCGCTCCTGTCACAGGTGGATTCCTCGGTCGGCGGCAAGACCGGCATCAACAGCCGCCACGGCAAGAACCTGATCGGCGTGTTTCATCAACCCGATCTGGTTCTGGCCGACAGCGACGTCCTGAACACGCTGAGCGAGCGCGAGTTCCGTGCCGGATACGCCGAGGTCGCGAAATACGGGCTGATCGACAAGCCTGACTTTTTCGCCTGGCTGGAAGCCAACTGGCGGGATGTGTTTTCCGGCGGCTCCGCCCGCATCGAGGCGATTGCTGCAAGCTGCCAGGCAAAGGCGGATGTCGTCGTCGCCGACGAGCGGGAGACCGGCCGGCGTGCGCTCCTCAATCTCGGGCATACCTTCGGCCACGCACTGGAGGCTGCCACCGCCTACGACAGCTCCCGGCTGGTCCACGGCGAGGGCGTTTCGATCGGCATGGTTCTGGCCCATGAATTCTCGGCCCGCATGAATCTGGCGAGCCCCGACGATGCCCGGCGCGTCGAGCACCACCTCAAAGAGGTGGGCCTGCCGACGCGGATGTCGGACATTCCGGGAACCCTGCCGCCGGCAGAGGTGCTGATGGACGCCATCGCCCAGGACAAGAAGGTGAAGGGCGGCAAGCTGACCTTCATCCTCACCCGTGGCATCGGTCAATCCTTCGTCGCCGACGACGTGCCCACTTCCGAAGTGTTGAGCTTCCTCAAGGAAAAACACCCACAATGACCCTCGAAGGCACGCTGGCATTCCTTTCCGCATATTGGCCGGAAATCCTTTCCATCGTGGCCCTCGTCCTCATGTCGGCTTTCTTCTCCGGATCTGAGACCGCGCTGACGGCGGTGTCGCGCAGCCGCATTCACACGCTGGAAGCCAACGGGGAGGAACGCGCCGGCATCGTCCGTGAACTGATCGAACGCCGCGATCGCCTGATCGGCGCCCTGCTGATCGGCAACAACCTCGCCAATATTCTCTCCTCTGCCATTGCCACCAGTCTTTTTCTCGGGCTCTTCGGCACGTCAGGCGTGGCGCTTGCGACGCTGGCGATGACGGTCATCCTGGTGATCTTTGCCGAAGTCCTGCCGAAAAGCTGGGCGATCTCGATACCGGACCGGTTTGCGCTGAAGGTGGCGTTTGCCGTCAAGGTCTTCGTTGCCGTCGTCGGCCCGGTTTCGTCATTCGTCAATGCGATCGTGCGCTGGATCCTGTCGCTTTTCGGCATCAACCTCTCGCGCGAAAGCTCGATGCTGTCGGCGCACGAGGAGCTGCGCGGCGCTGTCGACCTGCTGCACCGTGAAGGCTCGGTGGTCAAGGCCGACCGGGACCGTCTGGGCGGCGTTCTCGACCTCGGCGAACTGGAACTGTCCGATATCATGGTGCACCGCATGGCCATGCGCGGCATCAACGCGGACGATCCGCCGGAAGTCGTCGTGCGGACGATTCTGGAAAGCCCGTTTACCCGCATGCCGCTCTGGC
This sequence comes from Rhizobium sp. Root1203, assembly GCF_001424945.1. Lineage (GTDB taxonomy): Bacteria > Pseudomonadota > Alphaproteobacteria > Rhizobiales > Rhizobiaceae > Rhizobium. The sequence goes on along the minus strand of NZ_LMCW01000016.1, from coordinate 105,005 downwards.
GCGGCTCGACGGACAACATCATCGGGGTCGTGCATTCCAAGGATCTGCTGCGGGCACTCGCCGAACGCGACGCGGAGCCCGAGCATCTTGATATCGTCAAGATTGCCCAGAAGCCCTGGTTCGTGCCTGACAGCACCAACCTCGAAGCGCAGCTCAATGCCTTTTTGCGCCGCAAGCAGCATTTCGCCGTCGTCGTCGACGAATACGGGGAAGTGCAGGGCATCGTGACGCTCGAGGATATTCTGGAAGAAATTGTCGGCGACATCTCGGATGAACACGACATCGACATGCAGGGCGTGCGCCAGGAGGCCGATGGCTCGATCGTCGTCGACGGCAACGTGCCGATCCGCGATCTCAATCGCGCGCTCGACTGGCAGCTCCCCGACGAGGAGGCGACGACGATTGCAGGCCTCGTCATTCACGAGTCGATGACGATCCCGGAAGAGCGGCAGGCGTTTACCTTCTACGGCAAGCGCTTCATCGTCATGAAACGGGACAGGAACCGTATCACCAAACTGCGCATCCGGCCGGCGGAGGAGAACGACGCGAAGCCGGCCTGACCTTCTTCCAACTCGACTTTAATCCCAATCATTGCGCGCTGCGGGAGGAGATTGTCTCAAGGCGAGCAGCATCGTTATGGATCTGATATGTTTGATATATTTTGGCGTTCGGTGGTCATCGGCATTGGCGCGACGGTTCTCATGGACATCTGGGCTATCGTTCTCGCCCAGGCGACAGGCGGGTCTTTGCCCAACTGGGCGCCGGTCGGTCGCTGGTTCTGGCATCTCGGCAATGGCAAGGTATTCCACGACGACATCGGCAAGGCGGCTTCCTACGAGCACGAACTGGCCCTCGGCTGGATCGGCCACTATGTCGTCGGCATCCTCTACGGCATCCTGCTGGTGCTGATCGCAGGCCCCGGCTGGCTGGCGGAACCGACGTTCCTTCCCGCCTGGATCTGGGCGATCGTGACGGTCGGCGCCGGCTGGTTTCTGCTGCAGCCCGGCCTCGGGATCGGGTGGGCGGCGTCGAAGACACCCAACCCCGCCAAGGTGCGGTTTCTCAATCTCGTCTCGCACACGGTCTTCGGCTTCGGTCTCTACGCGACCGCACTGATCATCCGCTGACACGCGAGAGACCGTCGGCAGACGGCCTTCTTGGAAAGAGGAGGCTGCGCCACCATATAGGGTGGCGTCCGTCTACCAGCGCACGGGCTCGCCCGGTGCCGCCGGTTCTATGGCAAGCGCATGCAGTCCGGCGTCCAGCTCGGGCTTCAACAGCTCGGTGATCGCGCGGTGGCGTGCGAGCCGCGCCATGCCTGCGAACTTGGCCGATACAATTCGTACCCGCATGTGGGTTTCGCCAGCGCCGGTGATGTCGGGCTGATGTCCGGCATGCAGATGGCTTTCGTTGATGACGCTCAGGCGCTCAGGCGCGAAGGCCGCTACCAGCTTTTCTTCGATGGAGGATTGCAGGGTCATTGTCCGATCTTGCTGCTTTGCGAAAAAGGTTCCCACCAAGCCAGCAACATTCCTGTTTGTCAATTCTTGTCGTCAGCTCTTCTGAGCCCCATAATTAGCGCCGTCATGAGACTCGATTCCAAATACTTCGACCGCATCCGCACCAGCCGCAAACGCGAGCCGGAACCCGAACAGGCTCCTCCAACCTGTCAGTGGGACGGCTGCGACAAGAAAGGCGTGCATCGCGCTCCCGTCGGACGCAATGCCGAGGGGCAGTTCTTTCTGTTCTGTTTCGAGCACGTCAAGGACTACAACAAGGGCTATAACTATTTCTCCGGCCTCTCGGACGGTGAGATCGCGCGCTACCAGAAGGAAGCGATCACCGGCCATCGGCCGACCTGGACCGTCGGCGTCAACAAGGCCGCCAAGAATAGCCCGCTGCAGTCCGAAGTGCGCTCCGGAGCCTATACCCGCGTTCGCGATCCTTTCGGTTTCGTCAAGGATAGCAAGGGCAGCGGCCCCCGCTTTCCGGAGCAGCGCAAGCTGAAGAGCCTGGAAACCAAGGCCTTCGACACGATGGGGCTGGCGGCGAATGCGACCTCGGCGGAGATCAAGAGCCGCTACAAGGAACTCGTCAAGAAGCATCACCCCGATGCCAATGGCGGCGACCGCGGATCCGAGGAGCGCTTCCGCGCCGTCATCCAGGCCTATCAATTATTGAAACAGAACGGTTTTTGTTAATTCCCGTCCTTGCTCTTGGTCTTCAATCGGGTATGGTCCAAATCGGCTGAGGCCGCAGGCAACCGCGGCACGTGTTTTTGCGTTTGTCCCACAGGCGCCTCGGCCACTTCCGGATGCGGCGTTTCTTGTCCGGGGCTTTGTTCAAGAATGCTCGCAAGCGATGGATTTGTCGCCCCGAGGTTTCGTTTCAGTCCCGGAGAAGCATCGCCGACGTTCCGACATGAGCGAGCGCGGACCCCTCTGCGGCCTCATGGCTGTGAAATGGGCTGAGACAGTATGGCAGGGTGTCGGCCACCCGCCTTGGAGACATGATGAGCAAGATTGACCTTGATATTTCGGAGATTCCAGACACCACCGTTTCGGTCAGGGAGGTCTTCGGCATCGATTCCGACATTCGCGTTCCCGCTTACAGCCAGGGCAGCGCCTACGTTCCGGATCTCGATCCCGACTACCTCTTCGACCGCGAAACGACGCTGGCCATTCTTGCAGGCTTCGCTCACAACCGACGCGTGATGATCTCCGGCTACCACGGCACAGGCAAGTCCTCGCACATCGAGCAGGTCGCAGCCCGCATCAACTGGCCGTGCGTGCGCATCAACCTCGACAGCCACGTCAGCCGTATCGATCTTGTCGGCAAGGACGCAATCGTCGTCAAGGACGGCCTGCAGGTTACCGAATTCAAGGACGGCATCCTGCCCTGGGCCTATCAGCACAATGTCGCGCTCGTCTTCGACGAATATGATGCCGGCCGTCCGGACGTGATGTTCGTCATCCAGCGCGTGCTGGAATCGTCCGGCCGCCTGACGCTGCTCGACCAGAGCCGCGTCATCCGCCCTCACCCCGCCTTCCGCCTGTTTGCGACCGCAAACACGATCGGCCTCGGAGACACCACCGGGCTCTATCACGGCACGCAGCAGATCAACCAGGCGCAGATGGACCGCTGGTCGATCGTCACGACGCTGAACTACCTGCCGCACGACCATGAGGTGAACATCGTCGCCTCCAAGGTGAAGAGCTTCGGCAAGGACAAGAACGGCCGCGATACCGTTTCGAAGATGGTGCGCGTCGCCGACTTGACCCGCGCCTCATTCATGAACGGCGACCTGTCGACCGTCATGAGCCCGCGTACCGTCATCACCTGGGCCGAGAATGCCGAGATTTTCGGCGATCTCGCCTTCGCCTTTCGCGTCACCTTCCTCAACAAGTGCGACGAACTGGAGCGCCCGTTGGTTGCCGAACACTATCAGCGCGCCTTCGGCGTCGAGCTGAAGGAAAGCGCTGCCAACATCGTTCTGGAGGCCTGAGGCCGATCGATCATGGCATCTCGCGGTGACAATTCGAAAGCTAAGCCCGGTGCGCCCGTCGACGTCGAACCGTTGCGCCGGGCGATAACAGGCAGCGTGCGCGCAATCGCCGGCGACGGCGACGTCGAGGTAACCTTCGCCAATGAACGCCCGGGAATGACGGCCGAGCGGATTCGCTTGCCCGAGCTTTCCAAGCGGCCGACGGCGCATGAACTCGCGGTGACCCGCGGCCTTGGCGACTCGATGGCGCTCAGGCTTGCCTGCCACGACGAGAAGGTGCATGCGACGATGGCGCCTCAGGGCTCCGATGCCCGCGCCATTTTCGACGCCGTCGAGCAGGCGCGCGTGGAGTCGATCGGCTCACTGCGCATGGAAGGCGTAGCCGCCAACCTGCGCTCCATGACCGAAGAGAAATATTCCAAGGCGAATTTCTCCGGCATCGAACGTCAGGAAGATGCGCCCGTCGGCGAAGCCGTCGCCATGATGGTGCGCGAGAAGCTGACCGGCCAGAAGCCCCCGGCCTCTGCCGGCAAGGTGCTCGATCTCTGGCGCTCCTTCATCGAGGAGAAGGCCGGATCGGAACTCGATAATCTCTCCGAGGTGATCACCGACCAGCAGGCGTTCTCCAAGGTCATCCGCAACATGCTCTCGGCCATGGAAATGGCCGAGGAATACGGCGACGACGACAGCCAAGCAGATTCCGACGACGAGCAGGACCAGGAAGACAAGCCTGGCGGCGACGAGCAGGATCAGGACGAGGTCGACGAAGACGCCGGCTCCGATGCTGCCCCCGTCGAAGACAGCGAAGTCGCCGACGAGCAGATGGAGGACGGCGAGACTGAAGGCGCCGAGATCTCCGACGACGACATGATGGAGGAAGGCGAGGACGATTCGGAAACGCCGGGCGAAACCCGCCGTCCGAACACACCCTTCGACGACTTCAACGAGAAGGTCGACTACCACGTCTTCACCGAGGAGTTCGACGAGACGATCACGGCCGAGGAGCTGTGCGATGCGGCCGAGCTGGAGCGCCTGCGCGCCTTCCTCGACAAGCAGCTCGCGCACCTGCAGGGCGCCGTCGGCCGCCTGGCGAACCGCCTGCAGCGCCGCCTGATGGCGCAACAGAACCGCTCCTGGGATTTCGACCTGGAAGAAGGCTACCTCGACCCGGCGCGCCTGACGCGCATGATCATCGACCCGATGCAGGCGCTCTCCTTCAAGATGGAGCGCGACACGCAGTTTCGCGATACGGTCGTGACGCTGCTGATCGACAACTCGGGCTCGATGCGCGGCCGGCCGATCACGGTGGCCGCCACCTGCGCCGACATCCTGGCCCGCACGCTTGAGCGCTGCGGCGTCAAGGTCGAGATCCTCGGCTTCACCACGAAAGCCTGGAAAGGTGGACAGGCGCGCGAACAATGGCTCGCCAACGGCAAGCCGCAGACGCCCGGCCGCCTCAACGACCTGCGCCACATCATCTACAAGTCGGCCGATGCTCCGTGGCGCCGCGCCCGCAGCAATCTCGGCCTGATGATGCGCGAGGGGCTTCTCAAGGAAAACATCGACGGAGAAGCGCTGATCTGGGCGCACAACCGCCTGCTTGCACGTCGTGAGCAGCGCCGCATCCTGATGATGATCTCGGACGGCGCGCCGGTCGACGATTCGACGCTGTCGGTCAATCCGGGCAACTATCTGGAGCGCCACCTGCGCGCCGTCATCGACCGTATCGAGACCCGCTCTCCGGTCGAGCTTCTCGCCATCGGCATCGGCCACGACGTCACGCGGTACTACCGTCGCGCCGTCACCATTGTCGATGCGGACGAACTGGCGGGCGCAATGACCGAACAGCTCGCATCGCTCTTCGAGGACCAGGCCGCGCAGCCGCGAGGCGGACGCATCCGCCGCACCGGCTGATGCGGATGAACGCTTTTCTGGTGGCCCGAACGCATGTCGCGCGAACGATGCTGATGGTTCTTGGCCTGTTGACCTGCGCGCCGCCATCCGGCGCCGGCGGACCGACGGTGGTCAAAAGCAGCGTGATTTCTGACTTCAAGATTGGCTCGGACGAGAAACGGTTCGGGCCTTTCGAATTTCTGGGCGGGCTGGAAATGGTCTCCGCCGACCGGCTGTTCGGCTCGCTGTCATCGATCCGTTTTCGATCCGACGAGACCCATTTCATCGGCGTGCTCGACACCGGCCACTGGATGACCGGGCGTGCCGAACGCGATGCGCAGGGGCGCCTGGCGGCCCTGGCGGATATTGAAATCACGCCGATGCGAAATCGTGTCGGTCAGATCGTCGAGGGCAAGGGTTACATGGATGCGGAAGGCCTGGCGCTGCACGGCGACCATGTGCTGGCGTCCTTCGAACAGGACCATCGTGTCGATGTCTATCCCGACCCTGGCTTCGAGACATCCCGTGCCGTCGACACCGTCCCCATTCCTTTCCCGCGAAAATCCTTGCGCGCCAACCGCGGCTTCGAGACCGTGGCCGTGGCGCCGGCGGCGAGCCCCCTGAAAGGCGGCACGCTGATCGTCGCGGAACGCAGCCTGGATGCCGACGGCAATGCCGATGCGGCCATTCTCGACGGGCCGCTGAAGGGCCGCCTCGCGCTCGCCCGGTTCGGTGACTTCGACGCAACCGACGGAGCATTCCTGCCCGATGGCGACCTGCTCATCCTGGAACGTCGTTTCAACATGGCGGAAGGTATCGGCATGCGCATCCGCCGCATCAAATCGTCAGAGATCCGGCCCGGTGCGGTCATGAACGGCGAGGTCGTGCTGCAGGGCGACTTCGGCTACCAGATCGACAACATGGAAGGCCTTGATGCCTTCAAGGCCGCCGACGGCACCACGCACGTCGTCATCGTCTCCGACGACAACCACTCGATCCTGCAGCGCAATCTGATGCTCGAATTTCGGCTGGTCGACTAGCTCTTCGGTGGCCCGGCCTATGCGCTCAATGTGTTCTTGTAGACCCTCCCATCCTTCATGATGACCGCAAGGTTCTTTTCGGGGTCATTCAGAAGGTTGATGTTCTCCAAGGGGTTGCCGTCCACGACGAGCATGTCGGCGAACGCTCCCGCCTCCAGGACCCCGATTTTGCCCTGATAGGGGTTTCGCGGACCGGAGAGCGCCAGAAGTTCGGCATTGGTCGAGGTTGCCGTCCGCAGGATTTCGTCATTTGTGTACCAGCGGCTGAGATGTGTCAGCATGGTTCCCTGTCGCGCGGTCATCTCGGGCGAAAACAGCATGTCCGAGCCCCACGCGGTCTTGATATTGTATTTGCGCGCAAGCTCGTAGGCGACAAGCGAACCGGCAATGACCTGGTGCAGGCGTTCGGCAGAGGGTCCCGTGAGGGGAACGGAGTCCTCAACCGACAGGAAGGGTTGAATGCTCAACCAGATCCCCTTGTCCGCCATCATCCTCGCGGTTTCATCGTCCATCAGGTGCGCGTGTTCGATACAGGCTGCCCCGGCTGCTATGGCGCGCTGGATGGTTCTGGGCGCATAGGCGTGGACGGTGACATATGTATTCCAGTCCTGTGCCACGTTGACGGCGGCCCGAAGGTCCTCAAGGCTGAATGTCGTCATGTCGAGGGGGCTGCGCGGCGACGATACCCCGCCGCCGCCGACGACCTTTATCTGTGACGCGCCCTGCATCAACTGCTCGCGCACGCGAAGCTGCACCTCGCCGACGCTGTCGGCTATCATTGCGCCGCCCGACTCCTCGACGACGCTGAGCTGAGCGGGGTTGCGGGGGATTTCAGACAGCATGCGCAGATCGCCATGGCCGCCCGTTGTCGTGATGAACGCGCCGGAAGGATAGATTCGCGGGCCGGGGATCGTTCCGTTGTCGATCGCCTGCTTGAACGTGAAGACCGGCCCGCCGAGGTCGCGCACCGTGGTGAAACCGCGAAGCAGCGTTCGTTCCGCTTCCGCCGTCGACGCAGTGAAGATGAAGCCGGGATCGCCTGTCGTCGCAAGTTGGACAGGAACGGCGGCAAAGAGCGTGTGCCAGTGCATGTCGATCAGTCCAGGCATCAGAACACGATCGCCGCAGTCGATGACCGTCGCGTCGTCGGGCGGCGGACTGTTGGTCGTGTCGATGGACGCGATCATGTTGCCCTCGATCAGCACCTGGGTGCCGGATCGCGCCGTGGCCGACTTGCCGTCGAACAGCTTGGCTTGCCTCAGCAGTATCCTCTGCGGCTGCGCGGAAGCCTGCGCCAGCGCGAACGACGGATGAGAAGCTGTAAACAGTGCCGCTCCTATCCCCGCCAGCAGCCCCCTTCGCGTGAAGTCTTCCAGGCGGCGCGATGCCTGTTGGACTTCCGGCGCCGAGCAGCCGCACCCCAGGCCGTGAGCGAGATGCTGATACTTTCCACCCAAGCGGATCATGATGCACTCCCCTGCTTCAACGTTGTACCGATGGCGATGCGGCGATGCAGCCGCAACGGCGTGATCCCTTGCCGGTGAGCCGTCCTGAGGCATCGAACGTTGGAGATCCGCTGCGGACGATGTAGCGACGCACAATCGTGCGCAACTCGTAAGTACGTTACGGTAAAAGCGGGCGTAAATTTTGAGGCCGCAGCCCGGTTGCCTTGCCGGTGCCGCGCTATACGCTGCAGCGAGCGGCCATATCACAGACTAGCACGACGCAGAGGAAGGGAATGTCAGGCATCACGATCCTATCCGCCCGAACGGTCACCAGGCCGTTCACGCCGGGCGACGCAGACGAGGTTTTCTCCTGCATGTCGCCGGAGATCACGCGTTTTATGTCTTGGGAGCCGCCGGCTTCATTGGCTGAATTCGAGCGCATCTGGCGCGATTGGCTGCCGTCGATCGAGGATCGCTCCAACCTTCACCTAGTTGCGCGCGCACGCGACGACGGTCGGTGCCTCGGTGTCGTCGGGCTGCATGGTCTGCCGTCAGGAAAGCCGGAGCTCGGCATCTGGCTCCGGCAGGACGTCCATGGACGAGGCCTCGGGCGCGAGCTGATCGGTTCTGTCGCGGTATGGGCGAGCGAGAACGCAATCGTCGAGTATTTCGAGTACCCGGTCGCCGAGCAGAACGTGGCCAGCAGGCGGATCGCGGAGGCCCATGGCGGCCGCATCGCCGGATACCGGTCCGGCTCCAAATACCGATCCGTCGTCTATGTCATCCCGCCGATTCACCGGTCAGCGCCGCAGGCTTTGCGAGCCGAATAGGCTGCGAACCTGTTGTCGCGGCTCAGCGGGCGCGGGCGGCCTGCATGGGCAGAAGCACGTTCATCAGCGCGCCATAAGGCAGCAGCATTACCAGGCCGACGATCATCTTGACCGAGAAATCGCCGATGGCCCAGGAGATCCAGCGCGGCGCCTGCGCCGAAAAGATGCCGAGGATAGGCGAGGATTCCAGCGCGAAGAGGTCGTTCGGACCAAAGAAGACGAAAAATGCAGCAAACGCGAAGGAGAAGAAGATCACCGTATCCAGCATCGAACCGACAAGCGAGCCGAGCAGCGGTGCGCGCCACCAGGCCTGACGGCGCAGGCGATTGAAAACGGCGATGTCGAGCAGCTGACCGGCCAGATAGGCCGAGCCGGAGGCGATCGCGATGCGCGGCACGGACGTGAAGAACGAAAGCGAAACGCCGACCACGAAGCCGGCGAACACCACCTTGCGCGCGGCCTGCGGACCGAACTGGCGATTGGTAAGATCGGTGATCAGGAAGGCGACCGGATAGGTGAAGGCACCCCAGGTCAAAAGGTCGGCCAGATTGATGCCGGCAAACTGCGCGTCCACCGGGAACTGCACGAGGAAGTTCGAGGCGACGACGACAAGCGTCATCAGTGCGACGTAGACAATGGTATTGCGCGTCTTAAGCATTTTTTTATCCTGGGGTATGCCACCAGTTGGAGTGATCGGCAGGCAAAGCAAAAGGCTTGTGCGGATGTTATCCGTTCAAGCCTTTTGAAGCCTTAATAGCAGAAGAGCAGTCGAAGCTTAGGCAGCAGCAACTGCGGCTTCGGCAGCCTTCTTGACGATCTGGCGGCGCAGCAGACGAGCGCGCATCGACAGTTCGCCTTCATTTGCCTTGATCAGGAAAGCATCGAGGCCGCCACGGTGCTCTACGGTACGAAGGGCAGCAGCCGAAACGCGAAGACGGTAACGCTGGCCGAGCGCGTCGGAAATCAGCGTAACCTGGCACAGGTTCGGGAGGAACCGGCGCTTGGTCTTGTTGTTGGCATGGCTGACATTGTTGCCAACGAGGACTGCCTTGCCGGTCAATTCGCACATGCGGGACATGGGACACCTATTCTTGTTTTTCTCGGCCATCTATTGCCGACCCGCGCAAAATCGGGCTTGCAATCCAACAGGCCATGATTGGAAAGTTGCGGTTCTATAATCAGACAGGCCGGGCGCGTCAAGCCAAACGTTGGCGTTTCCCGCAATTCCGTCAAAAAGCTCGTGTTTTCTTCGCGACGCAACAGGCGTATAGACCGTGCTGTGCGGCTTTACCAGCTTGCCGGAACAAGGCAGATCTCATGGCTCAATTGGGCAAACGCATTTTCATCTCGGCAATTGCGGCACTGGCCGCGCTTCCGGCCGGTGCCGGCGAGGTCCAGCACCGAACGGAATACAGGGTTTCCCTCGGAATCCTGACGATCGCGCGCGCGGCGTTTCTCACGAAGATCGAGGACGACAAGAGCTATGAGATCTCGGGCGACATCAGTTCGGCCGGGCTTGCCGATCTGGTAACCAACATCTCGGCCAAGACCAGCGTCGACGGCGTGTTGCGCGGCAATCGTCTGCAGGCCTCGCGATACCATCTCTACTACAAGAGCGGCAAGCGTGCCCGCACATACGACGTCCGCTACGACAACGGCAACATCACCTCGACGACCGTCAGGCCACCGCGCCGGCTTCCGGCGAACTGGGTTAATGTGCCGACAGGCGACATGCGCTCGGTGCTTGACCCGATCTCCGGCCTGATCTTCCCGGCGGGCACCAATCTCTGCGCCCAGAAACTTCCGATCTACGACGGGGAGATGAGAATGGACCTCGTGCTCTCGCCGAAGGGCTCGAAGGATTTTGCGACCGAAGGTTTCAGCGGCAAGGCGACCGTCTGCAACGTTCGTTTCGTGCCGCGGTCCGGTTACAAGAAGGGCCGTAGCGACATCGAGTATCTGAGCAAGAGCAGCCGCATGGAAATCTGGTTTGCCAAGGCAGACGCGGCGAATGTATATGCTCCTGTCTATGTCCGTATCCCGACGCAATACGGGCCTGTAACGATTACCGCGGTGAGATACAGCGCAGGCTGACGGAGCTGATGTCTCCGTGAAGGGGGACGAGTGAAGCTTCGGGCAACGTTAATCGGGTTCACGGCCATTCTGATGTGGTCGTTTCTGGCGCTGTTTACCGCAGCGTCGGGAAAAATGCCGCCGTTCCAGCTTTCCGCCATATGCTTTGCCATCGGCAGCATCCCTGGCCTCCTGGTCCTGATCGTCAATCCGTCGCGCCTGGCGCTGCTGAAGCAGCCGGCCAAGGTGTGGCTCGTCGGCATTGCGGGGCTGTTCGGATACCACTTTCTCTACTTCACGGCGCTGCGCAATGCGCCCGCCGTCGAGGCCGGACTGATCGCCTATCTCTGGCCCCTGCTGATCGTCGTCGGTTCGGCGCTGCTGCCGGGCGAGCGGCTGCGCTGGTATCACATCGTCGGCGCGCTCGCCGGCTTGAGCGGCACCTTCCTGATCGTCGGGCGCAACGGCATCGACTTCGATGGCGCCTACGCCGTCGGTTACGGCGCTGCCGTCCTCTGTGCCTTCACGTGGTCGGGGTACTCGCTGCTGACACGGCGTTTCGATGCCGTGTCGACCGATGTCGTCACCGGCTTTTGCCTTGCGACATCGGTCCTGTCGCTGATTTGCCATCTGGGGCTTGAAACCACCGTATGGCCGGAAGCGACGTTCGAATGGATTGCCGTTGCCGGGCTCGGGCTCTTCCCCGTGGGAGCGGCCTTTTATGCCTGGGACTACGGCGTCAAGAACGGCGACATCCAGATCCTCGGTGCGGCAAGCTATGCCGCGCCGCTTTTCTCGACGCTGATCCTGACGGTCTTCGGCTTTGCCGAGCCGAGCTGGCGCATCGCGCTCGCCTGCCTCCTGGTGACGGGTGGAGCCGTGCTTGCCGCGCAGGAGATGTTTCGGCGAAAGAGGCCACCGGTAGAACAGCCGGCCGCCTAGCTAGCGCCTTCGACCCAACCTTTGACCAAGCAAAAAAGCCGGCATCGCTGGTGCGATACCGGCCGCATTGTCCTGCCGACTGTTGCGTTCAGAACTCCTCCCAGCTCTCTGCCGCGGTCGACGCGGCGCCGTGAGCCCTGGCCGCACGTGCCACCAGATGCAGCGCCGGAGAGCCGGCAGCCCTGGAGGAGCCGCGCACCGCGTAGGCCTCGCCAAGGCGAAACTGCGTGAGCAGCGAGCGCAGCGCTTCTGCCTCCGACGCCAGCTTGTGGCTTGCTGCCGTACTCTCCTCGACCATCGCCGCATTCTGCTGTGTCGATTGATCGAGCGAGTTGACGCTCTGGTTGATCTCCTTGAGCCCTGTCGCCTGCTCTTTCGAGCCCTCGACGATCGCCGTGACGTTGGCATTGATCTCGCCGACCTGGCTGACGATGGTTTCGAGCGCCTTGCCCGTCTCGCCGACCAGATCGACTCCGTTGCGGACCAGCTGGCTGGACGTGGTGATCAGTGACTTTATTTCTTTGGCGGCACTGGCGGAGCGTTGGGCGAGCTCGCGAACTTCCTGAGCGACGACCGCGAAGCCCTTGCCCGCCTCCCCCGCGCGCGCGGCCTCGACGCCGGCATTGAGCGCCAGGAGGTTGGTCTGGAAGGCGATGTCGTCGATGACACCGATGATGTTGGTAATCTCCCGCGACGACTGTTCGATCTGTCCCATCGCCGCCACGGCATTGCGCACTACCAGGCCCGATTGCTCGGCGCCGTGCTTCGTCTTCGCGACCAGCTTTCCTGCTTCGTCCGCACGGTGGCTGGAATCGTTGACCGTGGTCGTGATCTCCTCCAGCGCCGCAGCCGTTTCCTCGATCGACGCCGCCTGCTGTTCCGTGCGCTTGGAAAAGGAATCCGCAGCCGATCCGATCTCCCGCGAGCCGGCAGCGATCGCCTGCGCGTTCTCGCCGACGGTCTTCAGCGTCTCGGAAAGTCTGGCGACCGTCGCGTTGAAGTCGTGCCGCAGTTGCTCCATCGACGGCACGAACGCCGAATTGACCGTCTTGGTGAGGTCGCCTTCTGAAAGCCCGCGAAGGGCCTCCCCGAGCTGGCTGATGGCGCTCATGCGCTGCGTGACATCGGTTGCGAACTTGACGACCTTGTAGACCCTGCCGTTGGCATCGGTGATCGGGTTGTACGCCGCCTGGATCCAGATTTCCCGGCCGCCCTTGCCATAACGCACGAATTCGTTGGCGATAAACTCCCCCTGCTCAAGGCGACGCCAGAAGCTCGCATACTCGTCGGTTCGCGTATAGGCGGGGTCGCAGAACATGCTGTGATGCTTGCCGGCGATTTCGAAGAGGGAGTAGCCGAGCGCATTGCAGAAATTCTCGTTCGCCGTCAGGATCTCGCCCTTCGGCGTGAATTCGATGATTGCCTGTGAACGTGAGACGGCGTCCAGCTTGCCGGCATCCTCGACCGCCCTGTTTTTCGCGTCGGTAACGTCGGCTGCGAACTTCACCACCTTGTACGGCTTGCCGTGCTTGAATACGGGATTGTAGGACGCCTGGATCCAGATCTCACGTCCCCCTTTCGCGAGGCGCTTGTAGGCCCCGGCATCGTACTCGCCCCTCCCAAGACGAGCCCAGAACGCGCGATACTCCGATGTTGCGGTGTAGGCGGGCTCGCAGAACATGCTGTGATGCTTGCCGGTGATTTCCGAAAGGCTGTACCCAAGCGCCCTGCAAAAATTCTCGTTCGCCTTGAGGACATTTCCCTTGAGATCGAACTCTATGATCGCCTGCGACTTGGAAATGGCATCGAGGATATATTTCGAATCGGACGTCAGGCCAAACATTCCACCCTCCCTGTGCGGCGCCACGCCGTGGGCGCCGAGCTCCGTTTAGGCGAAGCCAACGACTGCCCTCGACGGGAGAGCCCGCTCGCTGAGGAAGCGGGGCAACTCTATTCTAGATCGCAGTAGTGGAACGCCTCACAACTGATGATGAGACCGGGAGGGTTAATGTTCGGTATAAAACAGATATCTAATTTAATATGGATTAACCGCCAAAAATCATGATGTATTTCCTGTTGCAAGCTGGACGCCGCAACGGAAAAAGGGCGCCCCACCGGGAGCGCCCTTTCACAATCACTAGGCTTGCAACGCCTTGCGGAGGACCGAATCCTTATTCCGAAGCGGCGTCCGCGAGAACCGGAGCATCGCCGGACGGAGCATCTCCCTCGCTCGAAGCCTCTGCCTCTCCTTCCGCACCGCGGCGCGGGCGACGGGGACGGGCGCCGGTGGCGCGGCGGCGCGGCTGGCGTTCGCGCGGCTGGCCGGCAGCACTTTCCTCGTCCATGGAGACCTCGGCCGGAATGCCCTCGATGACCGGCTGCGGGCCGGTGCCATCGATGATCTCAGGCTGCGCCTCAACCGCTGTGACCGGAGCCGGCTGCTCTTGCTGGCGACGCGGCTGGCGGGTGGGCTGATCCTCGCTCCGGCGCGGCTGCTGCTGTGCCTGCTCTTCAGAGCGGCGCGGCTGTTGCTGCTGCTCATCCGAGCGCCGCGGCTGTTGTTCTTCCGAGCGGCGCTGATGCTGCTCCTGCTGGCGCGGCGGCTGAACGACGACGACGTCATCGTTGTCGATGCCATCATTTTCATCGCCGTCAGCGCCTTCGCCGTATTCGCTTCGGTCGTCGCGCTGGAAACGTTCCTGCATCTGCGCCTGTGCGGCGGCAATGATGCGGTTGTAGTGTTCGGCGTGCTGTAGATAGTTTTCTGCCATGACGCGGTCGCCGGAGCTCTGGGCATCACGGGCGAGTTGCGCATATTTCTCGGCGATGTGCTGGGCAGTACCGCGGATCTTTACGTCGGGGCCGGAGCTATCGTAGCTCCGCGTCAGCGGATTTCCGCCCTTGCGGTTGAAATTGTTGTTATTATTGTTTCCACCGCCGCCGCCGCCGTTGTTACTGCCACGCCCGCGACCGCGCTTATTCTGCTGTCCTGGCCTCATCGATCGTTCACCTGAATTCTCTGTTTGTGTGGAGTGATGGCACCAACCGCCGTGACCGGACAAACCGTCTCAGGCTCTCGTGCCGCAAGCATACTGCGCCTTCGCGCCGACCTGCCGCTTGTTCTCAAGTCAGTTTGACTGATTCACGCATTGGGTCGTGTTCAACCTTTAAAACTCTCGTTTAAAAGAGCGGACCCCCGAGGCCGAGCTAGTATCGAACGAATCGTCGTTCTGTCCTATCTCTCCAACGCGTGGGGGCAACCTATATTGCTTCCAGTGGAAATCCAAGCCTTTTCTTCGCAATGCCACCAATGTCCTATTCGAAGCTTAACTTTGTCGCCGGTCATTTCAGCGCGAATACGAGCACCCTGTCATTCTGACCGTAGTCCTTCACGGATTCCAGAAGCTGGAAACCCTCGGCTTCAAAGAGGCTGGTCACATCGTTTCGCTGATCGTAGCCTATCTCAAGTCCAATAACCCCATTGGGCTGCATGAACCTTGCCGCATCCTTGGCGATGGCTTTGTAAGCGTCAAGCCCGTCCAGGCCACCATCCAGTGCGGCAGCCGGATCAAATTTCGTCACTTCGGGCGCGAGACCGTGAATGACACTGGACGCTATATAGGGCGGATTTGAGACAATCGCGTGAAACGACTGTTCGATGTTCTCGAACCAATTGGATCGAACGGCTTCGAACCGATCCCGCAACCCGTTGCTTTCCGCGTTGGATTTTGCCGTCCGCAAGGCATCGGCCGATATGTCGCTACCGATGCCCGACGCGTCCGGACACTCGCTCAACAGCGCAAGGCATATAGCCCCGGTTCCGGTTCCCATGTCCAGAATGTGGATATGGCCCTCCGTCGTTGCAAGGTCGCGCAGATAGGGAAGCATCGTATCGACGAGAATTTCAGTGTCGGGCCGCGGTTCCAGCGTCTCGGCCGAAAGCGACATTGGCAGACCGTAGAATTCGCGCGTACCGAGAATCCGGTGAACGGGCTCATGCGACAGTCGTCGCTCGATGGCGGCCCGAACGCTGGGGAGCCTGGCTCCGACCAGATCGCCCCCACGCGTCAGGATCTCCGTCGTCGACAGGTCCAGGAGACCGGCAATCAGCACGCGTGCGTCGGTTGCCGGGTCATTGACCCCCGCCTCGGTGAAACGGCGGCGAGCTTCGGCCAACATTTGGGAAACGGTAGGCCCGGCCTGTTTCCCGCTCTCGTTCATCGCTGTAAGCCGAGTTGCGCCAATTGGCTCGCCTGATAGTCCGCCATCAGCGCATCGACGACCTCGTCGATCTCGCCGACCATCATCCGGTCGAGCTTGTAGAGCGTCAGGTTGATGCGGTGGTCAGTGACGCGCCCCTGCGGAAAATTGTAGGTGCGGATGCGCTCCGACCTGTCCCCGGAGCCGACCTGACTCTTGCGGTCGGCGGAACGCTCGCTGTCGGCGCGCTGGCGCTCGGCGTCGTAGAGACGCGAGCGCAGCACCTGCATCGCCTTGGCGCGGTTCTGGTGCTGCGATTTCTCCGAGCTCGTCACCACGATGCCGGTCGGCAGATGGGTGATGCGAACCGCCGAGTCCGTCGTGTTGACGTGCTGTCCGCCCGCGCCGGACGACCGCATCGTATCGATGCGGATGTCTTCCGGCCGGACTTCGATATCGATCTCCTCGGCCTCCGGCAGCACGGCAACCGTGGCCGCCGACGTATGAATGCGGCCGCCCGCTTCCGTCTCGGGCACGCGCTGCACACGATGCACCCCGGATTCGAACTTCAGCTTGGCGAACACGCCCTTGCCGGTGATGGTCGCAATGATTTCCTTGAAGCCGCCGGCTTCACCCTCGCTGGACGAGAGAACCTCGACCTTCCAGCCGCGGGCCGCCGCGTAGCGCTCGTACATCCGGAAGAGGTCGCCGGCAAAAAGGGCTGCCTCAGAGCCCCCGGTGCCGGCGCGGATTTCGAGGATCGCGCTCTTTTCGTCGGCAGCGTCCTTCGGCAGCAGCTGAATCTGGATTTCCTGCTCCAGAGCCTCTATCCGCTCCTTCACATCCGGCAACTCGACCTCCGCCATATCGCGCATTTCGCGATCGACGGATTTGTCTTCCAGGAGCGACTCCAGATCGGTCAGTTCCGCCAGCGCCTTCTCGTACTCCCGGATCTTCGTCACAACAGGCTGCAGCTCGGAATATTCGGAGGCAAGCTTGACGTAGACGTCGGCTGACGGGCCGGCCGACATGCGCGCTTCGATCTCGCCGAAACGGCGTTCCAGCTCGCGCATCTTTTCAACGGGAAGCTTCGCCACCCTTCACTCCGATTCTGCTTGTCTGTGTCTAAAGAGGAATATTGTGAGCGTCGGCGAAGTGGGCAAGCAGTTCGCGTATCGACGTTGAAGTCTTGGTGTCGTCCAGCGCCTCGTTCATGGCTTTGCCGAGCGCTTCGGCATCGAGGCCGAGCAGCATCGCCTTGACCGGGCCGATCGAGGCTGGCGACATCGACACCGAACGGAATCCTATTCCGAGCAGCGCCATTGCCGAAATCGGCTTGCCGGCGAGTTCGCCGCACAGCGTCACCGGCGTATTGTTGCGCTGGCCGGCGCGCACGATGTCGCGCAGGATCCGGAGGAACGGCTTGCCGAGCGGATCGAAACGATCCGACACCCTGGCATTGCCGCGATCGACGGCCATCGCGAACTGGAAGAGGTCGTTGGAGCCGACGGAAACGAAATCGACCGCCGCCATCAGCTCGTCGAGCTGCCACAGCAGCGACGGCACCTCCAGCATTGCGCCGAACTGCAGCTTGCGCGGCAGGCCGTGGCCGAAACGCGAGAGATGCTGCACTTCCTTCTGCAGAAGTTCGCGCACGGCGGCGATCTCAGAAACCTCTGTCACCATCGGTACCATCAGCTTCAATTCGATACCGGCCGCCGCCTTCAGCATGGCGCGAAGCTGCGTCCGCAACAGTCCCGGCCTGTCGAGCGAGAGGCGGATGGCGCGCCAGCCGAGCGCCGGGTTTTCTTCCTCGTGGCCGCGGAAATACGGAACGACCTTGTCGCCGCCGATATCGAGCGTGCGGAAGGTCACGACGCGGCCCGCCGCCTGCTTCAGCACGTTGCGGTAGAACAGCTCCTGCTCCTCGGCCTTCGGCATCGTCGAGGCGATCATGAACTGCAGTTCGGTGCGGAACAGCCCGATGCCTTCGGCGCCGGACTCCGCCAGCTGCGGCAGGTCGACCAGCAGGCCGGCATTCATCATCAAGGACACGCGCTGCCCGTCCTTGGTCAGCGGCTCGACGGCGCGCAACGCCCGGAACTGTTCCTGCCGGCGCGCACGGAAGCGCACCTTCTCCTCATAGGACCGCTGATGCTCCGGCAAGGGCCTGAGATGCACATGGCCGCCGTCGCCGTCGATGATCAGGGCGTCGCCGTTTTCGGCAAGCGCCACGATGCCGGCGGCCTGGCCGATGACGGGGATGCCCATCGCGCGGGCGACGATGACGACGTGGCTGGTCACGGCGCCCTCTTCCAGCACCAGGCCGCGGACGTTTGCGCGAGGATAGTCGAGCAGTTCGGCAGCGCCCATGGCACGCGCCAGGATGATCGCATCGTTCGGGAAGCCGTCACCGGCGGTGCGGCCGGTATAGCCTGTCAGCTGCCGGAGCAACCGGTTCGCCAGATCCTCGAAATCATGCATTCGCTCGCGCAGATAGGGGTCCGTCATGCGGATCATGCGCGCCTTGGTATCGCTCTGCACCTTCTCGACCGCGGCTTCCGCCGTAAGGCCGTTGCGGATCGCTTCCTCGAGCTTGCGCACCCAACCCTGGTCGTGGGCGAACATCCGATAGGTTTCGAGAACCTCGCGGTGTTCGCCTTCCATCGACATGTCGCGTTGCGACAGAAGGTCGTCGATCGAGATGCGCAGCGAACCCAGCGCCTCGGAAAGCCGCCTGATTTCCTTGTCCGAGTCCTCGTTCAACAGGTTCGTGACGACGATGCGCGGCTCGTGCAGCACGACATAGCCGAGCCCGATGCCCTCGTTGTAGGTATCGCCATCGATCGTCACCGAACGCGTCAGGTCGAGTTCGAGACCCGGCTTCGTGATCTTCTTGAGTTCGCCGGTGGCGATCATCTCGGCAAGCACCATCGCGGTCGTCTCGAGGGCCTCGAGCTCTTCCTCGCGATAGTTGCGGCTCGCCTTGTTCTGCACGACGAGAACGCCGAGCGACCGGCCGGTGCGCAGGATCGGCACGCCGAGGAACGAGTGGTAGATTTCTTCGCCCGTCTCCGGCAGGTAGCGGAAGGCCGGGTGCGACTGTGCGTCCGAGAGATTGAGCGGTTGCGCCGACGCCGCGATGGTGCCGACGAGGCCCTGGCCCATCTTCAGTTGCGCGAGGTGGACGGCTTCGCGGTTCAGACCTTCGGTTGCATAGAGCTCGAGCACGCCGTCGGCGCGCAGCACGTAGACGGAGCAGACCTCCGCCACCATGTTGCCGGCAATTTGGCGCACGATCCGGTCGAGACGCTCCTGTGGCTCCAGCGGCTCCGCCATCAACTCGCGTAGCCGCCTGAGCAGCACGCGCGGACCACCGGAAAGGTCTCTCATTGCGTCTCAAGCTCCAAAACAAAAGCACAGTAACCCGGCAGATAAGCCGCGTCACTTCTCAACTTGAACGCGCGACCAGCTTGCTGGGAATCAATTCTTATCCAGACCGTAGCAGGAATGCAAAGTCCTGACAGCGAGTTCCGCATAAGGACCGTCGATCAGGATGGAAATCTTGATTTCCGACGTCGTGATCGCCTTGATGTTGATGCCCTTGTCGGCCAGCGCCTTGAAAGCGGTGGCGGCTACGCCGGCGTGGCTGCGCATGCCGATGCCGATGACCGACACTTTGACGAGGCCCGATTCGTTCTGCACGACGTCGTAGCCGATCTTGTCCTTGTTCTCGCCAAGCACCTTGATGGCCTTCTCGACGTCGCCGGACGGCACGGTGAAGGTCATGTCGGTCTTCGAGCCGTCCTCGGAGATGTTCTGGACGATCATGTCGACATTGATGTGGCTCTCGGCCAGCGGTCCGAAGATCGCGGCGGACACGCCGGGCCTGTCGGCAAGACGGCGAAGCGAGATCTGAGCCTCATCCTTGGCATAAGCGATGCCGGTGACTACTTCCTGTTCCACGATTTCTTCCTCGTCACAAATCAGCGTTCCGGGCGGATTCAAGAAATCACCCATGCCCGGAGCATCGGGATCTTCAAACGACGAGCGCACGAACGTGCGCACCTTGAACACCATGGCAAGCTCGACCGAGCGAACCTGCAGGACCTTGGCGCCGAGCGAGGCCATTTCGAGCATTTCCTCGAAGGCGATCTTCTTCAGGCGACGCGCCTGCGGCACGATGCGCGGATCGGTCGTGTAGACACCGTCGACGTCCGTATAGATATCGCAGCGATCCGCTTTGACAGCAGCCGCGATCGCGACCGCCGAGGTATCCGAGCCGCCGCGCCCGAGCGTCGCGACGCGGTTGTCGGGGCCAAGGCCCTGGAAACCCGCAATAACGGCAACCTGCCCCTCGCCCATGCGCTTGACGATGTCGGCACCGTCGATTTCGAGGATGCGGGCGGCGCCGTGTGCGTTGTCGGTGCGGATCGGGATCTGCCATCCCTGCCAGGAGCGAGCGTTGATGTCCATCGCCTGCAGCGCGATCGCCAGCAGCCCCGAGGTCACCTGCTCGCCCGAAGCCACGATCGCATCGTATTCGCGCGCGTCGTAGAAAGGCGAATCGCCGCCGACGACCTTCGGCATTCCCTGTACCCAGCCGACCAGTTCGTTGGTCTTGCCCGACATCGCGGAAACGACGACAGCCACCTCATGGCCGGCATCGACCTCGCGTTTGACGTGGCGGGCAACATTCTTGATGCGGTCCAGATCGGCGACGGAGGTCCCGCCGAATTTCATTACGATGCGTGCCATTTGCCTCTACCACAGCCCCAACATGACGCCGAAAAATACAAGCTGCTTCGGACGCCGTCATGCTCTATATCTTTGCCAGACCGGGAGAGACGAAAGCCAGACCCGGCATCACGAAGCCTTGGAAAGCGGCATGGCCGAAGAGCCAGGATTGGGAGTTCTGGAACCCTTCTAAAGCCTTGCGCCCCAAGGGCCCAAGTTGCGGCGTCTCTTAGCGAGTTTGTCGGGGGGTGGCAAGGCACGAAGCCGAGAATGAAGGCGCGACGGAATGGAAAGCCGATCGCAGCCTTTCGGATAGCATTCGATGCGTCCGCGTGAGGAGGCAGCAGGCCTTTTTGGATGCGTTCAGGTAGGCGTCAGGTTTAGATGTGCCTGTTGTAGCACAACGTGATGATGGTGATGCCCGGACTGACCTGAGGCGTCATCGCGAACTGATTGGGGGACGATCATGGCCGATAGCCCGACAAGATTGATTCTGCGCAGGGATCAAAAAGACGAAGTATTTGCTGACGGAAAAGGTCCGGTTGGAGACTTCGCATTCAATGCAACAGTTGCAAACGCCTTCGACGACATGGTCAGCCGATCAGTGCCGTACTACGAAGAGATGCAACGAATGGTTTGCGAACTGGCGCAGGACTTTGCCCAGCCGGACACCAATCTCTACGACATAGGCTGCTCCACCGCCACGACGCTGCTGACGCTCGATGGCATGATCGGTTCGGACGTGCAGTTCATCGGCATCGACAATGCGCCCGACATGCTGGACAAGGCGGCGCAGAAGATCGAAGAATCTGGAACCAACCGCTCGATCGACCTTCAGGTCGTAGACCTGCATCGCGGGTTGCAGATAGAGAATGCGAGCGTGGTGACGATGTTGCTGACGCTGCAGTTCGTTCGTCCGCTTTTTCGTGAACGCATCATGAAGACGATCTATTCAGGACTGAACGATCATGGCTGCCTTCTTCTCATAGAGAAGCTGACCAGCGAGGACACGACGTTCAACCGGCTCTTCATCGAGCATTACTACGATTTCAAGCGCCGCAACGGCTATTCGGAAATCGAGATTTCCAAAAAACGCGAGGCGCTGGAAAACGTGCTGATCCCTTATCGGCTGGACGAGAACGTCCAGCTCCTGAAGGAGACCGGTTTCCGCAGCGTCGAGGTGTTTTTCCGCTGGTACAATTTCTGCGGCATCATTGCCGTCAAGTAGGGGCACACATGAAGTCGACAATGATCAAGATCGGAAACTTCTTCTTCCGTTTCCGAAACCAGGTTTTCCCGCTGCTGATCGTGGCGCTGTTCCTGCTTGCGACGCCGCCGCTGCAGTTGATGGGAAGTGCGGCGACCGAGCGCGCCAAGGACCACCTCGCATTGCTTGTCATCGTCTCCGGTCTGGCGCTGCGGGCAACCGTTATCGGCTTTGCCTATATCCAGCGCGGAGGCCTCAACAAGCGCGTCTATGCCAAGGACCTCGTGACCGAGGGAATGTTCGGCGTGTGCCGCAATCCTCTCTACGTCGGCAACATGCTCGTCTACATCGGGATATTCCTCCTTCACGGCGATCCGCTGGTGGCCGTGTCGGGCATCGCGCTCTTTGCCTTCATCTATCAGTGCATCGTCTACGCCGAGGAAACATTTCTGGAGGCGAAGTTCGGCGACGCCTACAAAGCATACTGTCGCGACGTGCCGCGCTGGGGGCTCCGCCTCAGCCGATTTGCCGAGTCAACGCAGGGGATGACGTTCAACGTTCGTCGCGTGATCGCAAAGGACTACTCGACGGTCGCGTCAACCTGCATCGCGGTCCTCGCGACAGAAATCTATCGGTTCGCCCCAATGGCCGAACAGGTCGAGTACGTCCGATACCTGGTCGTTCTGGGGCTGTTGATGGCATGCGTCGGGATCGCAACCGCCGCCGTCAGCCACCTCAAGAAACGCGGTGCCTTTCGTGAACCGAAGGCTCTCTACTGAATAGAGGGAGCCGTCGCCCCCCGCTTAAGTGGCGTTTCAGAAGCATCGAGTACGAAAAGAGATTGCATCGAAAAATGGCTTGCGCCTTGGCGGCGCAATGCCGGAGAGTTCTGGAAGCTCCGGCCGACGGACAGTAAGTCCGATGATCATGTTATCGCCAATACTACAACAGCGACGGATCAAATAATATAAATCCCGACCTCCTGAAAAAAATAGCGCCGCCACCTATTTTCAAAGGAATGCAACTGTGATTCTTCTTTCTACACAAGTATGCGGCGTAGAATGATTCGCGACTGTCTTTGATGCTGAATGATTTGGCGGAGATTGCGAATGGTCGATATTGACATAGAAAGTTGGGCACTCACCAGAGCCCACCATATTGTCCTGAACGAGGGCCTGAGCCTTGCACAGGCAGCGCAGGATCTGGATCGCAAGCGATCGCGCTCCCTCGTCTACGAACTGCGACGGGTCATCACGGCAGCCATTCTCGAAGCCCACGCCGCATCCACCCGTCCCGATGTCTCCCAATCGATGCAGCCGGAGCCGATGCTCTTGCATGATCAAGGCGCAGTGTGACGGCGCGCGCACTGGCTTTTGCCGAATTCCGTTCGTCCGACCCCTCCATCCCTCCCTCACTCCCGTGCTTGTCACAGGAATCCAGCCACGGCGCGTCCGCGCGGTGAATGAAGGACGTCAAGGCACATGGTCTCCCGCGCCCAAGGACTTGGGCGCGCTGGATTCCTGTGACGAGCACAGGAATGAGGTTGGCATGGGCGTAGGAACGACTGGCACAGGCCAGAAATAGGGGGATGATTCTGCACTATCGGCTGAGCATAATCAATCGCTTAGCCGAAATATCGCGCCAGATCATCCCCGCTCCCCGAACCCGTTCCACAATCTCCGCGTCCCNAGTTGCGGGCATAAACCGCCGAACGGGGCGCTGGGAAGCGCCATATTTTTACTCAATCGCGGCAATTTCCAGCGCCCCGTGCGAGTGAGCAGGCATGGTCAGACCACGGGTGATGAAGCCGCGTGAAGGAGACACGATGTGCGGCGTGCAAGGCTGCAGCGGCGACGAAGCCAGGCGGCGCTTTGCCCCAACGCTGCCGCACTGCTCCCTGTCTCTACCATCGGTTGCCCACGCCGCAAGTCTCGGCGGCCGCCCGAAAGGCGCAGTTGCATCGCGCCGCGGAAACGGGCAGCCTGTCCACGCCTGAGGTCTGCGGGCGGGCTCCTCTGCCCGGCGCGTCCGGCCAGGTATCCGGCGCAAGGGCCCGACCCCATCATGACGCGAGCGCAGCAAATCGGTGTCGTTATCGGCCTCCTGATCGTCGCGGCCTTTACGATTCTGCGGGCCAGCGACCCGCCGCTCCTGCGCCAGATCAGAGACATCACCTTCGATGAATACCAGCGCATCAGACCCCGTCCCTTCGAGGCGACGCCCGTCCGGGTGATCGACATCGACGAGGCATCGCTGAAGGAATTCGGCCAATGGCCCTGGCCGCGCGACAGGCTTGCGCTGCTCGTCGAGCGGCTCTCGGAGATGGGGGCGGCGGCCATCGCCTTCGACATTCTGTTCGCCGAGCCGGATCGCCTGTCGCCGCGAAGCGTCATGCGCGACGTCGCCGGTGTCGATGCATCGCTGCTTCGGCGGCTGCCTGACAACGACGAGATTTTCGCCGAGGCAATTGACGGGCGGCCCGTCGTGCTCGGGTTCGGCCTGTCGACCGACGGCAACTACCGCCCGCCGGTCAAGGCAGGCTTCGCCTATACCGGCGAAAGCCCGTTCAACGCCCCGCCCCGGCTGACGGCCGCGACGCCGCTGCGCCCGCAACTGCAGATCAATGCCACCGGCATCGGGCATATCAGCCTCAACCCCGGCAATTATTCCTCGGTTGTCCGTCGTGTTCCGCTGCTGCTGACGGACGGCGAACAGCTGTATCCGAACCTCGCGATCGAGGCATTGCGCGTGGCGCAGGGCGCCTCGACCTACATCGTATCGACGGCCCCCGACGCGCCCGATACGTTGACCTCGATCAAGATCGGCGACTTCGTCGTCCCGACGACTGCCGACGGCGAACTCTGGCTCTACACCAGCCCCGATGTTGCCGAGCGCTACATTTCGGCCGGAAAGGTGCTTGCGCCCGATGGCGCCCCGCCGGAGGTCGGTGCCGCCGTGCAAGGCAGCATCGTCTTCGTCGGCACCTCGTCGGCCGGCCTGCAGGACATTCGCTCGACCGCGCTCGGGCAGAATGTGCCAGGTGTTTCGATGCACGCCCAGACCGTCGAGCAGATCCTGTCGGGGCGTTTCCTGTCGCGGCCGGACTGGGCAGACGGCATGGAGATCCTGTCTATCGCCGTGCTCGGTACCGTTCTCGTAGTGCTCACCACCTTCGTCAGCCCCGCAGTGGCCTTGGCCTGCGGTCTCTTCATCACCGCGCTGGCGCTTGCCGCCTCATGGGTCGCGTTCTCCTACTCGGGTCTCCTCTTCGACCCGCTTGCCCTGATCATCGCCGGTTCGATCATCCATTTTGCCGCAACCTCGTTCCGTATCCTGGTGATCGATCGCGAGCGGCGCGAAGTTCGGCGAGCCTTCGGTCAATATCTCTCGCCCTCGCTGCTCTATCGCATCGAACACACGCCCGACGCCCTTAGACTCGGCGGCGACGACCGCGAACTGACGGTCATGTTCGTCGACGTACGCGGCTTCACGGCGCTCAGCGAGGGGCTGCAGCCGGCCGAGGTCGTACGGTTCCTGAATACGCTGCTCGACGCGCTGAGCCGCCATGTCGTGGCCAACGAGGGTACGCTCGACAAATTCATCGGCGATTCGATCATGGCCTTCTGGAACGCGCCGGTCGATGTTGCCGGCCACCCCGCCAAGGCGGTGCGGGCGGCGCTTGCAATGCGCGAGACCCTGGCCGGGCTCAATGCCGCCGATGCCTTCGGCTTCGGCAAGGATTACCAGGTCGGCATCGGTATCGGCATTCACACCGGTCTTGCCTGCGTCGGCAACATGGGCGCCGAGTCCCGCTTCAACTATTCGGCCGTCGGCGACGCGGTCAACGTCGCGGCCCGCATAGAAAGCTGCTGCAAGGAGGTGGGCTTCGACATTCTCGTCTCAGAGACGACGGCAGCTGCGCTGCCGGACTTTGCGCTGCTCGATGCCGGCGCGCTGGGACTCAAGGGTAAAAGCAGTCGGGCGAGGCTCTACGCCACCGTCGGCGACGAGACGGTCGGGCGATCGGCCGAATTCGCCGCGCTGCTCCGCGCTCACGAGGACCTTGTTGAGGCATTACGCACGCGCGCCGCCGACAGCCGCAAGCGTCTCGCCAGGGCAAAACAGAAGGCAGCCGGATTGGCGGCCGCTCTCCCGGAATTCTATCGCCGCCTGCCGCGCCGGGGCGACCATTTTCGCGACACCCATACCGAGACGGAGGACGCCGCATCGGAACCCGCAAACTAGAGCAATTCGAGCAAAAGCGCTTATCGGTTTTGCCTCAGGAGTTGCGTAGAAATAAGGAGATAGGGAGTTTTCGCCATTCGATGAAGAGCGGAAATGCCTAATCGTCGGTACGATTGCGGTCCCGTCCGTCCGATCGGTCGCCATGTCGATCCCTGCCGTGCCCGCCGTATCTCTGGCCGTTGCCCTGGCCGAATCCCCCCTGGCCGCCGCCACCCTGTGCGCTGCTCCCTTGTGCGCTGCCCGCTTGGCCGCCATCTCCCTGCTGCTGGCTCCCACTCATGCCGCTGCCTTGCGGGCCACCCGCGCCGGAGCCATCGCCTCCACTGCCTGGCTGGTTGTTCCCCGCTCCACTGCCGCCGAACCCATTATTCCCAGATCCGCCGCCGCGATGGTCTCCACGTCCACCGCGTCCCGGACCGTCGGCACCCGGCCGGTTGCCGGCTTGGTCGTTGTCTCCACGGTGCTCGTTGTACCTGTCGTCCCCGCGTCCCCAGTGGGAACGATTGCCCCAGCCGGGGCCGTCGCCGTCCCCGCGATCGTGATGTCCATCGCGATCCCCATGATGTCCATCGCGATCCCCGTGATGTCCATCGCGATCCCCGCGATGCTCGTCGCGATCATGACCACGATGGTGATCGTTGTCTCGATCGTGATCCTTTTCCCGATCGTGGTGATGGTATCCGTGCTGCTGTTTCGTTGGCTTGTCCGGCGTCCGGAAAAGCGGTGCCGGCGGCGCTGGCGTGGGCGATGGCGGAGCCCGCGTCGGCGGCGGGTCAGCCTGTTGCCGGGCGGGATCTTTCCGGTCCAGCCTCAGGCTTGCGAGACCGCAACTGGTACGAATTCCGCCGAGCGCACCCGAAAGCTGCTGGTTGCCGGAGAGGAACGGCAGCGCGCGCTGGTTTCCAAGAGCGCGCAACGTCCGTGCGTCCACGGCACGCGGGTCCGACACGCCGCCGCCGCGCGTGGCGATGACGCAATCGCATTGCTGTCTCAGCTGCTTGCACCCTCCGGCGCCGCAGAACTGCGCCGCGCCGCTGAGCAGCACCATGGCCGTCGTACCGTTTGGACCGACATAGAAGTCGAACGCCGTCCCGCGGACGCCGATCGTTCCAGCCGGCGTCACGATCGAGTAGGCCGACGACGAGGAATTGCCGCTGATCCAGCGAAAGGTACCTTTGGCCGCCCTGATGGTCAGCTTCTTGGCCGAATTCGCGTCGTCGTAGACATAGTTGTCGATGACGACGGACGAACCGGCGCCGACCGCCAGTTTCGTTCCGTCGCGGAAGATGAATTGTCCGAGCCCGCTGATGGATGTCTTTATCCGCTCATCCCGGTGCACCGGCGCCCTGACGACCAGCGGCCCACGCGCGCCCGTCACTTCCGTACGAATCAGAGTCGCCTCGCCGACCGGCTCGGCGGATAAGGCCGGCATCGGGCTGCAGAGAACAAGACTGAGCATCACGGCGGGAACGCCACGAAGGTTGGACATCGCTTTACCCTCAATATATTTACATTAGCATGCAATAATATGAAGTGCTCCATATCCTCTTGGTGTAGCCGAGCCTTTCTCGGTCGATCTCAACCGACGTCCCGGCACCCCTTGACTTCATCAGCCGTTCGTCCGACTTCAGTCGTGACCAACCAAGGAGCAAGCCCATGACGGAAGCGGCCAAGAGCACGATCGACCAGAGCGAGGTGGACCGTTTTTCAGCCATGGCGGCCGAGTGGTGGAGCCCGACCGGCAAGTTCAGGCCGCTGCACAAGTTCAACCCCGTACGCCTCGCCTACATCAGGGATAAGGCTGCGGAGAATTTCGGCCGCGACGTTCGCAGCGCAAGGCCGCTGGAAGGTTTGCGGGTCCTGGATATAGGCTGCGGCGGCGGCCTGCTGTCTGAGCCGGTGGCGCGCATGGGTGCGACGGTCGTCGGTGCCGACCCATCCGAAAAGAACATCGGCATCGCCTCCACGCACGCAATGGCATCCGGCGTTCCGGTGGATTATCGCGCGGTGACAGCCGAGCAGTTGGCCGAGGCCGGCGAAACCTTCGACATCGTCCTTAATATGGAAGTGGTCGAACACGTTGCCGACGTCGAGTTCTTCATCGCCACGTGCGCGAAGATGGTTCGGCCCGGCGGCCTGATGTTCGTTGCCACGATAAACCGCACGATGAAAGCGGCCGCGCTGGCCATTTTCGCAGCGGAGAACATCCTGCGCTGGCTGCCGCGCGGTACGCATCAATATGAAAAGCTTGTCCGCCCCGAAGAAATCGAGAAGCCGGCTACGGAAGGCGGCCTGACAATCGTCGACCGCACCGGCGTCTTCTTCAATCCGCTGTCGAACCAGTGGAACCTGTCGAAGGACATGGACGTCAACTACATGCTGCTCGCCAAGCGGGAGGCCTGAGCAGAGAAAAATAGGCCGGCGAAATCCACGTCGCCCGAAATGCGGCTACTCTGTCAGGGTGCCAGGACGCCGCCGGGCATGGCGGTTGCCGCAGCACTCCTTGAAGGTCTTTCCCGAACCACACAGGCAGGGATCGCCGCTCCGCCGCTGTAGCCGGCCGATCAAGGGCAGCAGAAGCGCCGACGGCAGCAGCGTCGCTGCCACGGCCACCAGCTTGGCCGAGATGCCCGGCACGACAAGCCGCCGGCCGGACTTGAACCCGCGCCAGGCACGTTCCGCCACATAATGCGAATCGAGCTTCGGGAGAATTTTGAACAGCGCTGCCCTGTCGGCACCGGATCGCTCGAGGAATTCCGTCGCCACGGGTCCCGGGGCGACGCAGGTGACGGTCACCCCGGTACCGCGCAATTCCTGGTGAAGAGCTTGCGAAAAGGAGCGCACGAAGGCCTTGCTGGCATAGTAAAACGCCATGCCCGGCCCGGGCGTGAACCCGGCAATGGAACCGAGATTGAGCACGCCGCCGCGCCCGCGAGCCACCATGCCCGGCAAGAACCGGAGGGTCATGTCGCTGAGGGCGCGTATGTTGAGATCGATGATCCCGAGCTGATCGTCTCTTGCAAGCGTCGTCGCCGCGCCGCGCAAACCGTAGCCCGCGCTATTGACCAGCACGTCGCAAACCAGATCGTTGGCGGCGAGGAAATCCTGCAGGCGCGCCGACGCATCGACCGCCAGGAGATCCAGCTCGAACGTGAGCGGCTCGCCGCCGGCTTCCTTGACGTCGGTTGCGGCAGCGGCAAGGCCGTCGGGCGAACGTGCAACGAGAACGACGACTGCGTGCTCGCGTGCCGCAACCTTGGCAATGGCCCTGCCGATACCGCGGGACCCGCCGACCACCACGACAGCCGGACGCAACGCGCCGTCACGGGTCATGTCGCCGTTCCCGAAACCGCCTCGCGGTGAGCGGCGGCCTGATCGAGGCGCCTCACCTCGTCGGCGACGTCGCCATTGAGTATCGCTTCGAACCGTTCCAGTGCGCGCGCCACATTGGCTCCGTCCATGACCCTGTGGTCGTAGTGGATGCGCACCGTGACCAATCCTTCGTCGGTGATCTGGCCGTAGTTGAAGATCGTCGTCAGAGGGGTCAGCGGATTGAGGGATTCGGCGCCGAGGCCGGAATAGACTGACAGCTGGAAGGTTCCGAAATAGCGCGCCCGTTTCTGCCCGAGATTGAGTCCCAGCCACATCAGCAGCCATCGGATGGGTCCCGGTGCACGGGCAATCTTCAGCGCACGCCGGAACTCCTTGACCTCCAGAACCGGGCGTGATCGCGCCAGCTCGATCAGGGACCCGAGTTCGGCGAGCGAACGTCGCTCCGGATGCTTGATCGTTGTCAACAACACGGCCCGCTCACCCTCGTAATCGCGCTCGTGGGCGACAGACGCAACGCTTTCCGGGTACTCATAAAGCTGCGGCTTGGGGAATTTGACGTAAGCACGTCGAAAATCAGGCGTCTCGCGCGAAAGAAGCGCATAGCCCTTGAGGAAAAGCACGGTCCACGAGGGCCGATCCGGCTGCGCCTTTCTGGCCTCCAGAAGCTCCCGGAGATTCATTTGCCGCTGCACGGTGACCCGCGGCACCCCGATGGAGAACCGCATCAGATCTCCGACAAGGCGTCGCGGCGCCGAAAGCTTGATGGCTCTGCCTCGCATCACGCCACCTCTAATAAAGATAGGGGATAATTCGCTTCGTCCTGTCCATATAGGCGCGGTACTGAGGGCCGAAAAGCTCGAGCATCATTCGCTCCTCCTTGTCCACCCGCAGAAAAAACAGAATTGCAAAACCGATCACGCCTGCCAGTCCTACCACCCAGTTCGACAGCAGGAATGCCTGACCGAGGCCCATCAGCAGGAAA
This sequence comes from Rhizobium sp. Root1203, assembly GCF_001424945.1. Classification (GTDB taxonomy): domain Bacteria; phylum Pseudomonadota; class Alphaproteobacteria; order Rhizobiales; family Rhizobiaceae; genus Rhizobium. Next base: position 74,573 of record NZ_LMCW01000016.1, on the reverse strand, counting down.
GAAGTGTACATCGGGTGGCGGATAAGGGCGTACGGCCCGCCGGATACAAGCTCGTGCTTTTCGCGAATCTCCAGCGTTATGGACCAATTGCGCCCGAGCGCCTTGTGCGTTCTGCGAAAGACCCACATTGCCGCGCCATACAGCAACGCTCCCACGACCACAGCCCATATATGAGCGGGGTAGTCAGCCGCACGCGGTATGCCGGTCGCCACATAGAAGGCGGGGACGACTGCCAGCCCGAGCATCGCAAAGGCAAGCCCAGCCGCCTCTGAAGTCGAGCGTTTATGACTGACAACCCTGACCCGCTTGGCGCGACGCTCAAAAGGATACCGAATAATATACCAGGCGATGACGCCGAGTACCCACGCCAACTTACCAAAAGCAGCTATGCTCAATTAAACCACCCAGGCCCTTCTGTATCCTGTAATCGGCAGGGCAGATGGCATACCCAATACCATCAAGCCGCCGTATTCATCTCTCTCAGCTTTGTCACAAACTGCTGCGGCCGGAGCCATATGCTAGGCGTCTTATATCCCATTGAGGCAGCAATTTCCCCAACAAAATTGTTGCAGTTGGACACAGATGCCTGCCAGACTTTCGATTTCGCCTGCAACTGCCGGATAGATGCAACGACCTTGTTGTATTCGGCTTGCGTCAGCAGGACGCGCCAGCTTGCGGACCGGTATTCTTCCTCCAGGTCACCATCGGTTACGCCGGTCGTGGCCGGCACAGGCACGAAGTGACCGAGCACGTAGGCATCGACATTGCCGGACGGGGCGAGCCCGGCGACTTCCTGGGTGGCGACCCCGCCGGCTTTGTTCAACCGACCGAAAACCACGTAGGTGTGGCCGTAGCTCAGCGCATAGCGCGAGCGGAATTCTATGAAGTACTGGCCCTCTCGTTTCTGAGAAGCAGTGCCGACGGATCCGCCAGTGGCGTCCGAAACGAACCTCGGCTGAGGCGGCTTATCTTCAGTTTGACAGGATGTTGTCGCAAGCGCGACTAGGACCAGAAGGGATAGAGAGCTTTTGGTAAGCGGCATAGCTGCGCTTCATCTCCGGGATCGAGTGAGCAAAGATACAAAGCCAGCTCGACGGACTTTCAATGCGAGCCACGGAACTGGTTTTGCCCGAAAAGCGAAGTGTGGGAAGGGCCACGAATGCCCCCTCCCGCGTTCAGCTAGAAGTCAGCTGTCACTTATAAACCGGTGCCGGTTCCGCGGCAGGTGGCGGGGCTTTCCCCTTGCCCTTACCAATGGTTCCGCAAGCTGTCAGGCTCGACACCGAAAACAGCGCAATCAGGCACATAACTAGGATTCTGCTCATCAAGTAGTCCTCTCCGTTTCGCATGGAATAAGGTTATCGAAGGCAACGATTCTACTAATAGCCGCAAAATTCGTCGAAGCCAAGCGCTGAAAGGCAAATGCGTAGGTCTGCCCGGCTCAACGCCTCACAATGCCTAACAGAGCGTGGCAACGTCGCCACAAAATGTAAGGATCATATGACCAATACTTGCGTTCCCACGGGGACGCGACTGTAGAGGTCGACGATATCCTCGTTCGTTAGGCGAATGCAGCCATTCGACACTGCCTGGCCTATCAGCCACGGCGCGTTCGTCCCGTGCAGACGAAAGTAGGTGTCCTGCCCACCGCGGTAGAGATAGAGGGCTGCGGCACCAAGCGGATTGTTGGGACCGCCAGGAACGCCGCCTGCATATTGCCCGAGATTGGGCTTGCGTTCGATCATGCTTGCGGTGGGGGTCCATGACGGCCATTCCGCCTTGCGGCCGATGGTCGCCCTGCCTTTCAGCGTAAGACCTTCCTCGCCCACAGCCACAGCATATCGCATCGCCCGGCCGTCGCCCTCGATATAATAAAGCTGGCGCTCGTAGGTATTGACGACGATGCTGCCCACCGGTTCACTACCGGCATACTCTACCTCCTTGCGGACGTAGCGACGCTTTACGCCTGATGAGGTAAGTCCCGACCCTAGCGGCCAATTCGTAGTACATCCCGTAGTCAGTATAGCCAGCGAGCCCAACACAAGCCCGCGACGCGTAATATTGTGTTCGTCCATGTTTACCTGCTAAGCAATTGGTGAGCCCCTATCTTCTCCTTTAGCATCCGAATCCCTTTCGGCCAAGTCTCCCAACCGATGCACAGGAGATTCGATATTTCAGAGCAATCGGGGGTTACCATTTGTTGTTATGCTCCATATGAAGTGGATCTAGGCGAGCGCACACCACGCGTCGCGGGCAACACACAGGGGCTTCCGCTTAGGTGAGCTGAATTCTCTGTTGTGGGCTACGAATGAATTTTATTGCAGTATGCGTCGGCCTCTGCTCGATTGTATCGCAATGGGGGAGCAAGGATAAAAATGAAATTCGACTTCGAAGGGAAAGTCGCGATTGTGACGGGTGGCGGGTCTGGAATAGGCGCGGCCATATCGCGGCAGCTTGCGGACGAAGGCGCTGAGGTTATCGTCGCCGACGTCGACGCCGGAACAGCGAACGCCATCGCAACCGAGATTCGCTCACAAGGAGGCAAGGCGCGCGACTTCGTTGTCGATGTCACCGACGCTGCCGCCGTTGAAAGGCTTGTCGATTTCGCCGTCCGGGAATGTGGCGGGCTGCATCTGGCAGTCAACAACGCTGGGGTCGACGGCGTCCGGAAGGCGACCTCCGACTACCCGCTCGACAACTGGATGAAAGTGATAGACGTCAATCTGAATGGCGTCTTCTACTGTATGAAATACGAGATCGCCGCCATGCTCGGGCAGGGTGGAGGGGCCATCGTCAACATGTCCTCCGTTCTTGGCTCTGTCGGATTGCCGACGGCCCCTGCCTATACGGCGGCCAAGCACGGGATAGTCGGGCTGACGAAGGTTGCGGCGATGGAATATGCGCGACTGGGCATCCGGATCAACGCTGTCGCCCCCGGCTGGATCGAAACGCCGCTTCTCTCGGAGCATACGGAGGTCGCAAGCACGCGACGGATGATGGCACTGCAGCCAATGGCCCGCCGCGGAACACCGGAAGAGGTATCCGCCCTCGTGTGTTTCCTGTTGTCGGAACAGGCCAGCTTTATCGCTGGAAGCTGCCATCTGGTCGACGGAGCCTATAGCGCTCACTAAGGCTAATTCACGTCATCCGGAAGCACCGGCAGCGCGGCAATCTCGATGCCTTCTTCAAGCAGGGCCTGGGCTTCGTCAGGCGTCGTCTGGCCGATGATGCCGCGGGCGTCGGCTTCACCGTAGTGGATCTTGCGTGCCTCTTCCGGAAAACGTGTGCCGACGTCCTCGGAATTGGCCTTGATGGTGGACACGGCCTCCTTGAGCTTCAGGAAGGCTTCACGCCGCATCGTGTCCATCGCAAGCGTCTGCATCTCGCTCTTCTTGCGCGCAGTGGCAACGGACGGCGCCATCAGCAGCTTTGAAATGGAAGGGGAACTGCACACTGGGCAGGTCAGAAAACCAGACTCGACTTGACGCTCGAAATCCGCACTTTCGGAAAACCAGCCTTCAAATTCGTGTGCGTTTTCACAACGAAGCGAATAACGGATCAAGCGGCTACGCCTCCTGTGGCGGCCCCCGCAACCTTCTCTACGGAAAACTCCCGAGCATTCGCAAGGTTCGGAATCTTGTCATGCGCAGCCTTCACCGCCGACGTATCGATCTCGGCGACAATCACCGCTTCGCCGGCAGGCCCGGCAGCTGCCAGCACCTTGCCCCATGGATCGATGATCATCGAATGGCCAAATGTCTCGCGCCCGTCTTCATGCAGCCCCGCCTGCGCGGCGGCTACGACGAACACGCCGTTCTCGATCGCACGGGCACGCAGAAGGATTTCCCAATGCGCCTCGCCGGTCTGTTTGGTGAAGGCGGCGGGCACCGTCATCACCTCTGCCCCGGCAACGGCCTGAGCACGGAAGAGCGCTGGAAACCGCACGTCGTAGCAGATGGCAAAACCCATCTCGGCAAAAGGCAGCGACAGTACCCGTGCCTCCGTTCCAGGCCGGTACGCAGCGCTTTCGCGCCAGCTCTCGCCATTGTCGAGGTCGACGTCGAACATGTGGATTTTGTCGTATCGATTGAGGATCCTGCCGTCCGGGCCGAAGAGATAGCCGCGATTGGCAAGTTTGCCGCCGTCAAGCGCAATCGCCGTCGAACCGACATGCATGTAGATGCCAAGTTCCTTGGCGAGTTCTGCGCCGGTGCCGACGATGATGTCGTGGGCTTCTTCCCGCAGCAGAGACTTGGCCGCCGCACGGTCGCGTTGCAGCATGCCGGTCATCTCGGGCGTCTGCACATAAGTCGCGCCCCTCGCGGCCGCGTCGCGCACGAGTCGGGCCATTGCGGCAGCGTTTCGCTCGGGATCCACGCCCGAGCACATTTGAATGGCGGCAGCCCTGAAGGTCATCGATTTTCCCTAAGCTGCGAGCAGTTGATCGAGCTTGCCTGCCCGGTCCAGCGCAAAGAGATCGTCACACCCGCCCACATGCTGTTCGCCAACGAATATCTGCGGAAAGGTCGTGCGGCCATTCGACTTGCCGATCATCTCCTGCCGGAGATCCGGCGAGAACGTCGCATCGTGCTCCAGGAAGTCCACACCCTTTCCGGTGAGCAAGGACTTTGCCCGGCTGCAGTAGCCGCAGGCTTGGCGCGTATAGATCGTGACGGGTACCATGTTGGCTCCAGAAAAATGCACGTATTCCCTCCGTCATATAGTTTCTGAAAGTGCCCTTGCAAAGGTCAAAACCGTGATGTCGGCGGCGCCGGCCTTGCGAAGAGCCCTGGCGGCGGCAGCAACCGTGGCGCCGGTGGTGTAGACGTCGTCCACAAGCACAAGCCGTTTGCCGGCGACATCACCTTCGTGTCCCTTTGCGACGGCGAACGCCCCGCGTACGTTGTCTTCTCGTGCTCTTGCGCCAAGCCCCACCTGCTGGCGTGTACGCCGGATGCGCAGCAACGTGCCCGGCAGGAACGGCTTGTCCGACTGCTGCGCCATATGCCGCGCGAGTTCCGCCGCCTGGTTGAACTTGCGCGAAAACATACGCGTCCGATGCAAAGGGACCGGCAGGATCGCATCGCAGCGTTCGATCGTCCCGTCCGCCGCCCTGAGCATCCAGACGGCCATCATCGGTGCGAGATCGGTTCGATCGCGGTACTTCAAGCCATGCACGAGATTGCGGACCGCATCGTCATGGTAGGCCGCCGACCGCAGCCTGTCGAACGGCGGTGGATTGGCGATTGCTTCGGCGCTCAGTATGCCCGGACCCAGATCATGCGAGAACGGGACGCCGAGGACCTCGCAATAGGGCCGCTCGATAAACCGCAGGGCGGACCAACACTTCGGACACAGGCCGCGGTGCCTGCCGGTCGCGACGCCGCAGAAGGCGCATCCGGGCGGATAGACGAGATCGACGACGAACGCCAGCGGCCGCAGCAGCAGCGTTCGTTCCAGCCTCCGCAATCGTCCAAACCCGCACAACCCCATGGCGACAGACTAGCCCGTTTCCCGTCGCAGGAAAATCGCCTTGCCGCACCGGTCCGGCGGGATTATGGACTCGGTTCATGGATATCATTTTCGACAAGGCCCGGATCGCGGCGAACAGGCATCGCGCATTGAGCAACAACGATCCGAAAGCGGCATTCCTGCTCGATATCGCGGCCGAAGAGCTCGGAGAGCGTCTCGCCGTCGTCGAGCGAACCTTCGAACACGCCGTCGAACTGCATGGCGCAACGGGCGCAGCCGCCCGTGCAGCGAAAGCGACCGGAAAGATTGCCAGCCTGACGAGGGTCGAAAGCGAACGGACGCGTGCCGAGGCGGACGACACATTCATCGAGGCGCCCATCGAGACGATTCCGCTCGAGCCGCAATCGGCCAATCTGGTGCTTGCCCCGCTCAGCCTGCACCTGACCAACGACACGCCGGGGATCTTCATCCAGATTCGTCGCGCGCTGAAGCCGGACGGCCTGTTCCTGGCCGCCATACCTGGCGCAGGCACCCTGCAGGAACTTCGGGAGGTGTTGCTTGCGACCGAGATCGAGATGACCGGCGGCGCAAGCCCGCGCGTCATCCCCTTTGCCGATGTGCGTGATGTCGGCGGACTGATGCAGCGTGCCGGCTTTGCCCTTCCGGTGATCGATGCCGAAACCTATACGGTGCGGTACGATTCGATCTTCCCGCTCATGCGCGATTTGCGGGCAATGGGCATGAGCAATCCACTGGCCGAACGCAGCCGCAAACCACTGACGCGGGCATTCTTCCTCAGGGCGGCGGAGATCTACGCCGAGCGCTATGCCGATCCAGACGGTCGCATCAGGGCGACGTTCTCGATCATCTATGTCTCGGGTTGGGCGCCGCACGAAAGCCAGCAGAAGCCACTCCGACCGGGATCGGCCAAGGTCAGGCTTGCCGACGCGCTGAAGGTCGAGGAGCACAAGCTCAAGCAGTGAGGCGAGTCTTTCTGGGCGGTGTCAGTTGCGCAGATGCATCTCGTTGCTGATGCCCAGGAACACATTGCTGATGTTGTTGCTGAGCACGCCCATGCCCGCCAAAAGCGCGACTGATATGACCGCTGCGATCAGGCCGTACTCGATGGCGGTTGCGCCGTCGATGTCTGCGAAAATTGCCCTCAGAATTCGCATCGCCGTCCTTTGCACCAAGCAATTGCTCATTTAGTCCGCGTGCCCGTGCTGGGCGCCGTCAGCAGCCAACTCCGCTACCGTATCCCTGAACGACGCAGACGGAACCAGGCGTTTCCTGGAGGACGCTGCGGCGGATGGTATAGCGCTTGCCGTTCTCCGTCTTCGGGATCGAGCCTGTCGTGATCGAATCGAATTCGGATGGTGCGCTGGCAAATACGCTGGATTTCGACTTGTCGGCGAGCATCGGCGTCAGGATCAATGTCAGTGCCACGACGGCTGTGCCGAACAGCAACGCAATGTTCAGCGCCCCCGTCTTGCGCGAGGCAGCCGAAGCTTGTTCTTTTTCCCGAACTGCTTTCCAGAAATCGTCGTCCATGCGTCAAGCCTTCTACACACACGCCAGTTGCTTGATTGAGGCTGATCTATGTCAGAAGGTGTTAAACGATCGATTAATATCCACAGCCAAATCGGCACGACCGCGACTTTATTGCAGACACTGCTAAAGTAAGTCCTGCAAAACCGGGATGAGCGGCTCGTCGGCGGGCGGCATGGGATAGTCGCGCAGCGCCTGCGGCTTCACCCACTTGATGGCCTGGCCCTCTTTCCCGTGTGGGATTCCTTCGTATCGCCGGCACACATAGAGCGGCATCAGCAGATGGAATTTCTCGTACGTGTGGCTGGCAAAGCTGAGCGGCGCCAGGCAGGCAATCTTGGTGGTGATCCCCAGTTCCTCGTGCAGTTCTCGCACGAGCGTTTCCTCGGGCGTTTCGCCCGGCTCTACCTTGCCTCCCGGGAACTCCCAGAGACCCGCGAGCGACTTGCCTTCGGGGCGCTGCGCTAGGAGAATTCGCCCGTCGGAATCGATCAGCGCGCACGCCACGACGAGCAGGATGCTTCGCTCCGTCTCGCTCATTGCGATAGCTCCCGCCGCCAGTAGGAGTAACGATAGGCCTCGCGGAAGCCGAGGCGTTCGTACAGGGCCAGTGCCGGCGCGTTGGTCGCCTTGACCTGTAGCCAGGCTGAGCGGGCACTGCGCATGCGGGCCCAGCGCAACGCCGACGTCAGAATTTCCAGGCCGAGCCCTTCGCGCCGGCGCCCTTCAGCGACCGAAAGCGACATGATGCCTGCCAGATCGTTGTCCTGAACGCAGAGAACAGTCGCCAGAGGCCCCGTCTGCGGATCCTCGATCATGAAGAGACCCGACGGCGGCTTGATCGCATTGATGACCTCGGCAAGTGCGGGCTTCAGCTTTGGAGACACCTGATCGGTCGCCAGATTGGCGTCGACGAAACGGCCGATATCATGCGTCGGAAGATGATCGAGCGTGTCGGGCAGTTCCGCGTGTGCCAGGTCGCAGGTCATGACGATCGTCTCGTCGAAGTGCGTCCACTGCTCGGCCCTGACGAGGTCGACCAGTACCGGCGATGCGAGTGGTGTCTGGCGCAGGACGGCCGGGCGACCATATGCCTCGAACCTGCGGCTGGCCTTGGCGAGGCGGATTTCGACGTCGCGATGATCGGAGGGGTCGAGCGGCACGATGGAATTCAGCCTGTTCGACGGGTGTCCGGCTGTCAATCGTACCTGCCAGCTGCCGTCGTACTGAACGGATGAGGCCGGCCAGGCCCGGAACCCGACAGCCTCGAGCCTGCGAACCAGCGGCAGATTTGCCTTCTTGGGGAATGCTTCGGTCAATGGACGATCAGCTCCGATAGTCACCATTGATGGCGACATACTCCTTTGTGAGGTCGCAGGTCCAGACAGTCGCCTTACCGTTGCCGAGACCGATCTCGACTTTCACCGGAATGTCCTGATTTTTCATCACGTCGGAGGCAGCCTGCTCCGAATAGCCCGCGTCGCGTTCGCCGTTGACAGCAACGCGCACATCGCCAAACCAGATGGCAAGGCGATCGCGGTCGGCCATTTCGCCTGATTTGCCGACAGCCATCACGATACGGCCCCAGTTGGCGTCCTCGCCGGCTGCCGCTGTCTTGACCAGCGGCGAATTGGCGATCGAGAGTGCAATTTTCTTGGCGGCGGCATCGCTTTCGGCGCCAGTCACCGTAATCTCGAGCATCTTGGTGGCGCCTTCGCCGTCACGAACGACCTGCAGGGCGAGATCCCTGAGAAGATCGTTGAGCGCTGCACGGAATGAGCCGAGGCGCGGATCGTCGGCCGCCTCGACCCGCAGCTGGCCATCTTCGGCCGCCGCACCCGTGGCAAACAGCATCAGCGTATCGGATGTCGACGTGTCGCTGTCGACCGTCATCGAATTGAAGGTCGGATCTACCCCGGCCGACAGCATTGCCTGCAGTGCGGCGGGCGCGATATCAGCATCGGTGACGACAAACGACAGCATCGTCGCCATGTCGGGCGCGATCATTCCCGCGCCCTTGGCGATGCCATTGATCGAAACCCCGACCCCGTCGATCTCCGCGCTGCGGGTGGCGACTTTCGGATAGGTATCGGTGGTCATGATGGCCTTGGCGGCTTCGAACCAGAAGTCCCCGGTCGCGTCGGCATGGAGCGTATCCAGAACGCCTGAAAACTTGGTCGCGTCGAGCGGCTCGCCGATCACACCCGTCGAAGCGAGATAGATCTCGCGCTCGCTGCAGCCGACGGCCGCAGCGGCGGATTTCGCAGTCAGCGCTGTGGCCTCGCGGCCCTTGATGCCGGTAAAGGCGTTGGCATTTCCGGAATTCACGACAACTGCACGGGCCGTGCCGTGCGGCAGATTGGCACGGCAGAAATCGACAGGAGCGGACGGGCACTTCGAGCGGGTGAAGACCCCCGCGACGGCCGCCGGCTTGTCGAACACCATCATCAGAACGTCGGTCCGGTTCTTGTACTTGATCCCCGCGGAAGCGGTAGCCATGCGAACGCCGCGGACGGCGGGCATGGAGGCAAAGGATTTCGGGGCGAGCGGAGAAACGGAACCGGACATGATGATCGACCTGGCTAGGAGCATTCCCCGGGCGAATGGAAATCGGTTCGCCGTCAGGAGATGCGACAACAGAAGATAGTGAAGGGCCCGGAAGAACCGGGCCCTGGATCGATGTTACTACTGCGGCTGCGCGGCGGGCGCATCGCCCGGCTGCGGCTGCTTGTTGGCATCTTCGTAGCCCTTCCGAAGGGCCTCGTCCGTGATGTCGACCTTGGACTTTTCCTTCGCTGCGGCGAGAAGGGCAAGATACTTGTCGCGCATGACGAGCTGACGAACCTGGTCCTTGACCTGGTCGTACGCCGGCGGAGGTGCGTCCCGCTTATCCTCGACCTTGATGACGTGATAGCCGAAATCGGTTTTCACCGGGGTCTTGGAGTATGTGCCCTTGTCGAGGGTGAAAGCGGCCTCCTCGAATTCCTTGACCATGCGGCCCTTGGTGAAATAGCCGAGATCGCCGCCGTCCGCCTTGTTCGGGTCGGTGGACTTTTCCTTGGCGAGTTCAGCGAAGTCCTTGCCGGCGTCGAGCTGCTTGATGACGTCCTTGGCTTCATCCTCGGTCTTCACCAGGATGTGGCGAGCGTGCACTTCTTCCTGCTTCGGCAGCGCAGCCACTTCCTTGTCGTAGCGCGCCTTCACTTCGTCGTCGGTGACCGTATCGACGACATGCTTCTTGAAGTAGGCGTTGTGCAGCTCGCGATCGGCGAGATACTGCATGCGCTTCTTGAACTCGGCGGACTGGTCGAGCTTTTCGGCGGCCGCATCCTTGGCGAGCAGCTTGACGTCGATTGCCGCAGACAAGGCTGCAACCTTCTTCTGATCGTCGGGAAGCTGTGCGAGCTGCGGGTCGAGATTGGCGACAGCCAGGTCCAGCTCGGACTGATGAATTTCGACATCGCCGACCTTGGCAACCACGGCATCCGGCTTGTCTTCAGCGCGGACCGGTGCCTGGAACGCAACAAATGTTGCGAACGCCACGACGGCGATTTTGTTGTAGTTCAACATCAAATAACCCTTCACAGTTAAACCACCGGCTTCAACTTCGTGAATCCAGCCTGAAACAGCCATCAACACCGGAATGTGGCCTTTCTATATCAGCCAAATCCGTTGACATCATTCGACCCCCCTCTTATCTGTCACGCAACCTCGCGTCCAGAACAGTTTCCTGGCGTTTCGAGACGTGCGCCTGAATTTCGGCCGGGCCGCGGATAAGAAAAGCCGGGGAAGTATATTGAGAAAGGACCAGTCATATGGTCAGCTTTGGCGGTATAGCCCGCAAAATATTTGGCTCTGCCAACGATCGCCGCGTGCGGTCCTTCCAGCCGAACGTCGACGCAATCAATGCGATTGAAGAAAAGACGAAGGCGCTGTCCGACGAGCAGCTCGCTGCCCAGACGGTCGAGTTTCGCAGGCTGCTGGCGGAAGGCAAGACGCTGGACGACATCCTCGTCCCGGCTTTCGCCGTCGCTCGCGAGGCCTCGCGCCGCGTTCTCGGCATGCGACCTTTTGACGTACAGCTCGTCGGCGGGATGATCCTGCATTCGAACGCGATCGCCGAAATGAAGACCGGCGAAGGCAAGACGCTCGTTGCGACGCTGCCGGTCTACCTCAACGCACTGTCGGGCAAGGGCGTGCACGTCGTCACCGTCAACGATTATCTCGCGCAGCGCGACGCCGCCACGATGGGCCGGGTCTACGGCTTCCTCGGCCTGACGACCGGGGTTATCGTCCACGGCCTCTCGGACGAGGAGCGCGCCGCCGCATACGCCTGCGACGTCACCTACGCCACCAACAACGAGCTCGGCTTCGATTATCTGCGCGATAACATGAAGTACGAGAAGAACCAGATGGTCCAGCGCGGCCACAACTTCGCGATCGTCGACGAAGTGGACTCGATCCTGGTGGACGAGGCGCGCACGCCGCTGATCATCTCCGGACCGCTGGACGACCGCTCCGATCTCTACAACACGATCGATGCCTATATACCGCTGCTCGCCGAAGGCGACTACGAGATCGACGAGAAGCAGCGCTCCGCCAACTTCTCCGAGGAAGGCACCGAGAAGCTGGAAAACCTGCTGCGCGACGCTGGACTGCTGAAGGGCACGGGGCTCTACGACATCGAGAACGTCGCGATCGTCCACCACGTCAACAACGCGCTGAAGGCCCACAAGCTGTTCCAGCGCGACAAGGACTACATCGTCCGCAACGATGAAATCGTCATCATCGACGAATTCACCGGCCGCATGATGCCGGGTCGCCGTTATTCGGAAGGTCAGCATCAGGCCCTCGAAGCCAAGGAACACGTCAAGATCCAGCCGGAAAACCAGACGCTGGCGCAGATTACCTTCCAGAATTACTTCCGCATGTACGGCAAGCTTGGCGGCATGACCGGTACGGCGCAGACGGAAGCGGAAGAATTCGGCAACATCTACGGCCTCGACGTCATCGAGGTGCCGACCAACCTGCCGATCCAGCGTATCGACGAGGACGACGAGGTCTACCGGACCTTCGAAGAAAAGTTCAAGGCGATTATTGCCGAGATCGCCGAGGCCCAGAAGCGCGGCCAGCCGGTTCTCGTCGGCACCACCTCGATCGAGAAGTCGGAATTGCTCGCCGAGATGATGCGCAAGCAGGGCTTCAAGAACTTTCAGGTCCTGAACGCCCGCTACCACGAGCAGGAAGCCTATATCGTCGCCCAGGCCGGCGTGCCGGGTTCCGTCACGATCGCCACCAACATGGCGGGTCGTGGTACCGACATCCAGCTCGGCGGCAACCTCGACATGCGGATCGAACGCGAGCTCGGCGAAGTCGAGCCCGGCCCCGAGCGTGACGCCAGGATCGCTGCCATCGTCGAGGAAATCAAGGAACTGAAGCAGAAGGCGATTACCGCCGGCGGTCTCTATGTCATCGCCACCGAACGCCACGAAAGCCGCCGTATCGACAATCAGCTGCGCGGTCGTTCTGGCCGTCAGGGCGACCCGGGGCGTTCGAAGTTCTACCTGTCGCTTCAGGACGACCTGATGCGCATCTTCGGCTCCGACCGCATGGACAGCATGCTGACCAAGCTGGGTCTCAAGGAGGGCGAGGCAATCGTCCACCCCTGGATCAACAAGGCTCTGGAGCGCGCGCAGAAGAAAGTCGAAGCCCGCAACTTCGACATCCGTAAGAACCTGCTCAAATATGACGACGTTCTGAACGACCAGCGCAAGGTGGTCTTCGAACAGCGTCTGGAGCTCATGGAATCGACCAATATCTCCGAGACCGTTTCGGACATGCGCCGTGAGGTAATCGAAGACCTGGTCGAGAAGCACATCCCCGAGCGCGCCTACGCCGAACAGTGGGATGCCGTCGGCCTGAAGGAACAGACGAGCGCGCTGCTCAATCTCGACCTGCCGGTCGAGGATTGGGTCAAGGAAGAAGGCATCGGCGAAGACGATATTCGCGAACGTCTCACCGAAGCCGCAAACGCGCTCTTCACCGAGAAGGCAGAACGTTTCGGCGACGACATCATGCACTATGTCGAGCGCTCGATCGTCATGCAGACGCTCGATGCCCTGTGGCGCGAACACATCGTCAACCTCGACCATCTTCGCTCGGTAGTCGGCTTCCGCGGCTACGCCCAGCGCGATCCATTGCAGGAATACAAGTCGGAAGCGTTCGAACTCTTCACGTCACTGCTCAACAATCTCCGCCAGGCCGTCACTGCCCAGCTGATGCGTGTCGAACTCGTGCAGCAGGCTCCGGCCGAGCCGGAACCACCTCTGATGCAGGCCCATCACTTCGACCCGGATACCGGCGAAGACGACTTCGCGCCGACCTATCAGGCTTCTGAAGTTATTGTCGCCCCGGAAAGCCGCAATCCGGATGACCCCTCCACGTGGGGCAAGGTCGGCCGCAACGAGGTCTGCCCCTGCGGCTCGGGCAAGAAGTACAAGCATTGCCACGGCGCTTTCGAACAGGCTTAAGGCCGGCTTGATTACGTTAGGATGAGGCCCTCGCGACGGAGATGTTGCGGGGGCTTTTTCGTTTCCGGACCGCGCCGGTATTCGCGCAATCATAACATCTCAATCGGTACATTTTTCAGCCGCAAAAGCGTCGCTTTGTTCGCCGAGCTTACGGGCATAGTTGATTGATTGCCGAGGGATTTCATGAGAGCCGACACCCTAGCGGTACCCTATTTCAGCCAGTGGGAAACGCCGGCGATGACCATGCCGGTCGTCACGCAAGGCGCATCGGCCCTCCTCGACGATCCACTCTGGCGGGAATCCGGCGCGGAAACGGCGGAGGAATATGCCCACTGGGCCAGCAATATCTGCGGCATGGCGTGCCTGAAGATGGTCCTGGCCGCACGCGGCGAAATTCACCGGACCATCGACCTTGCCAGGGCCTGCACCGCCTTCGGTGGCTATGTGGTCAATGAAGCCGATCGCTCCATCAAGGGCCTGATCTACGCGCCGTTCGTCACATTCGTTGCCGAGACATTCGGTCTCAAGGCGGAGACGATCACCGGTCTTCCGACAAGCGACCTCCCCGGGCTTCTCCAGAGCAGGACATTTTTCATAGCCTCGGTGAACAGCCAGATTCGCTGGCCCGACCGAGAGCCGCCGTCAAAAGGCGGGCATCTCGTCCTCATCACGGACGCAAGCCCGGACATCATCCGTTTTCACAACCCGTCCGGCCATGACCGGAACAGCCAGGCGAATGTCGCCTTGCCGGTGTCGAACTTCGACCGCTTCTTCGCCAATCGCGGCATCGCCATAACACTCTGAGCATCCGAACCGGGAAAGATTGAGGGCACTATTCATGACGGGCACATTTCCGAACGCAAAGCCGAACGACAACGCGGACCGATCGGCAATTCCGCGGCGGCGCGTGGCGGTTCTGTTCGGCGGCCGGTCGCCGGAACACGATGTGTCGATCCTCTCGGCTACAAATGTCCTGAAAGCGCTCGATCCGGAACGCTACGACGTGGTCCCGGTCTATGTCACGAAAGACGGACGTTGGACGATGCTGGATCCGACGGCGGATCTGTCGACCGCCGCAACGATGGGGGGCGCAACGGAGCTTTGCCTGCTGCCGGGCGGCTTCGGCCGGTTGATCGCCATCTCAGAAGGGGTACCCGCATTCGAGCTGCCGCGCATCGACATCCTTTTCCCGGTCCTGCACGGGATGCACGGCGAAGACGGCTCGATACAGGGATTGGCCGAGGTCGCCCGCGTGCCTCTCGCCGGCTGCGGCATACTGGGCTCGGCAACCGCCATCGACAAGGATATCGCCAAGCGGCTGCTCAGGGATGCAGGCCTGCCGGTGGCAAGATCGGTCTGCATTCACGCCGGCGACACGCCGTCCTTTGATGACCTGGTCGACACACTCGGCCTCCCGATCTTTATCAAGCCCGCGCGCCAGGGCTCTTCAGTCGGCGTCAGCAAGGTAACGAGGGCCGAGGACTTCGCCGCCGCGCTGGCCGAAGGCTTCAAGTACGACCGCAAGCTGCTTGCCGAGGAGTTCATTCGCGGACGGGAGGTCGAATGCAGCGTGCTGGAGCATGCCGACGGCAGCATATTCATTTCTCTGCCGGGCGAGATTGCGCCCTCGGAGAGCCACGGCTTTTATAGCTACGAAGCGAAATACATCGATGAGAGCGGCGCCGTTCTGAGGGTTCCGGCACAATTGCCGAAGGAGGTCGAGGATGAGATCCGGCAGGCCGCCGGGCTGGCGTTCAAGGCGCTCGGCTGCGACGGCATGGCGCGTGTCGACTTTTTCCTTACCGCCGACATGAGGTTCATCGTCAACGAACTCAACACGATCCCCGGCTTTACCGATATCAGCATGTATTCCAAGGCAATGGCCGCGAGTGGTGTCCCCTATCCCGAGATCATCGATCGATTGATCGACCACGCGCTTGCCCGCGCCAGTCGTTGAGCAGGACCGGATGCGTCTGGCGCCGCCAACGATTAAGGAGTTATCCGCGGCCACAACCGTTTCTTAACGCTGTTCTGGCACTACTCAGTGCACGATTTGCCAGAGAGTTTTGCGTGTTCATGATGGCGGTCATCGAGACAGCTGAAAAAATGTTGCCAGCGGGGTTGCGCCCCTCGGGCGGCCGCGCATTGCGCATGCTTGCGGGGCTTTTGACCGAGCATGGCGAAAAAGCCGTTGCCCGGCGCATGGCGTTGACCGCATTCTCGATCCGCATCATCAGCGCGGCGCTCGCCTTCGTCTCCCAGATCGCCCTCGCCCGCCTGATGGGCGAGTACGAATACGGGATCTTCGTATTCGTCTGGGTGCTGATCGTTGTCTTCGGCGATCTGTCTTGTCTTGGCTTCCACACCGCCATCGTCCGTTTCCTGCCGCACTACAAGGCGGCGGGCGCCCTCGCAGAAATTCGCGGCCTGACCGGAACCGCCCGCATCTTCGGCCTGCTGTCGGGAACCGGCATGCTTGCCGTCGGCATGATCGCGCTGCACCTCTTCGGCGACAGGATCCACAGCTACTACGTCGTTCCCATTTTCCTCGGCCTGTTCGCCATGCCGATGATCGCGCTCAGCGACATCCTCGAAGGCACATCGCGCGCCAACCACTGGCCGGTCATGGCGCTGAGCCCGGCCTATATCATCCGCCCCGTCCTGATCATTCTGTTCATGCTGGCCGCGATCGCCCTCGGTGCGCCGCACACGGCGGTCACCGCCATGCAGGCGGCACTCGTCGCCACCTACGTGACGACAATCGGACAGCATCTGGCGACCCTCGTGCGTCTTCGCCGCCACTTTCATGCGGGCCCGCGCAAGGTCGACTTCCTCGGATGGCTCGGCGTCGCATTTCCGATGTTCCTGATTGAAGGTGTCAGTTTCCTGCTGACCAGCTCCGACGTCGTCGTGGTCGGCATCTTCCTGGAGCCGCACGATGTTGCAATCTACTTCGCCGCCGCCAAGACGATGTCGCTTGTTCACTTCATCAATTTTTCCGTCAAGGCCGCCTCCGGCCCGCGCTTTTCCAGCATCATAGCTGGAGGCACGCGCTCCGAACTGGCCGCCGCGGCTATCGATGCGGCGAAATGGACGTTCTGGCCGGCGCTCGCCGTCGGGCTGACGGTTCTCGCCGCCGGCCATCTTCTGCTATCGCTGTTCGGCGCCGCTTTCACAGCCGGCTACATTCTGATGGCGATCCTGCTGGCCGGCATCCTCGCCAAGGCGCTGGTAGGGCCTGCCGAGACGTTGCTGATGATGGCCGGCAAGCAGAATATCTGTGCCCTGCTCTACGCCGGCGCCCTGCTGGCCAGCGTTGGTCTCAACGTTCTCCTCATTCCGCGCTTCGGCATCGAAGGCGCGGCGGTTGCAACCGCAACGGCCATGGGCGTCGAAGCTGTGCTCCTGCACCTTGCGGTCCGCCGGGCGCTCGGCATCGCCCTCTTCGCCTTCGCCAAATCGGCCGGTACGCATAAAGACATGGAAGCCTGACAGAATGGTGCGCAATCCCCCCGTTACCCAGACGACAGATGCGACCGCCAACCGGATGGTTCACGAGCTTGCCGCGTTGGATTTCGATACGCCGCGGGCCGAAGCACGCATCGACATCGGAAGGCCCGGACGCGAACTCTGCGTATATTCCGGAAAGCTCGGTTATGAGCTTCAGGACGAACTGGATTTTCTCTCCAATCGCGCGCTGGAACCCAACGTCTTTTTCACCGGCCGTTTTCTTGCGCCGGCAATGCCGCGACTGGACGACCGGCAGGTCGACTTCGCACTGTTGCGCGACCGGGGCGACAACCGAAGCCGCCTGCGCGTCCTGATGCCCTTCTCCGTGGAAAAGCCCGGCTTTGCCGTCGGCCCGTCCATCATCCGTGTCTGGTCGAACAGCTTCGCACCGCTGGGCACGCCGCTGGTCGACACCGAGGACGCTGCCGAAACGCTCGACAATCTGTTGGAGGGCCTGACGGCCAGCGATCTGCGGCTGCCGCGGATCCTCGTGCTTCCCGACCTGCGGCTGAACGGTATCTTCGCTCGCATGGCGCGTGCGGTCGCCATCAGCCGCAACCTTCCGATCACGATCACCAATCCCTATCAGCGGCCGATGCTGCAGAGCGACGAGGATGCCACGGTCTATCTTGGCAAGGCCGTCTCTTCCTCCCACATGCGCGAGATGCGCAGGCAGTGGCGTCTGCTGGAGGAAAAGGGCACAGTCGCCTACAGCGTCGCGCGCCAACCGCACGAGATCCGCACGCGCTTCGAGGAGTTCCTCGCGCTCGAAGGCGGCGGCTGGAAGGGCAAGAGGCGAAGTGCACTCGTCACCGACCGCTATCACACAGCCTTCGCCCGCGAGGCGATCTCCAACCTTGCAGCCATCGATGCGGTGCGTATACACAGCATCGATTTCAACGGCCGGGCAATCGCCTCGACGGTGGTGCTGATGATGGGCGGCGAGGCTTATACGTGGAAGACCGCCTATGACGAATCCTACGCGCGATATTCCCCGGGCAAGCTGCTGATGGGAGAGCTGACGGAATGGCATCTCGACGACGCCAACATCGTGCGCTCCGATTCCTGCGCCGTCCCCGATCATCCGATCATGAGCCGCTTCTGGCGGGAGCGTGAGGACATGGGCACGGTGGTGATTGGCCTGTCGCAAAACGGCGACCGCGATGTGCGCCAGGTCGCAGCCCAGCTTCACATGTACAGCAGCACCCGCAATGTCGCGAAGATGCTGCGCCAGAAAATCATGTCGCTCGCCAAGCGGGGATAGCGGCCTCCGCGGCCGCCCGCTCCCGCAGCAGGCGGCGGATAACCTTGCCTGTCGTCGTCAGCGGCAGCTCGTCGACGAATTCGACCTCGCGCGGATATTCATGCATGGAAAGCCGCATCTTCACCCAGTCGCGGATCTGGGCGGCGAGCCCTGAACTCGCTTCGAAGCCCGGCACGAGAACGACATAGGCCTTGACGATCTCCGTACGCAGCCGATCCGGCTTGCCAACCGCGGCCGCGAGCTGCACTGCCGGATGCCCGCTCAGACAGTCCTCGATTTCGGCAGGCCCGATCCGGTATCCGGACGAGGTAATGACGTCGTCGTCGCGGCCGAGAAAGGTAACAAACCCCTCTGTGTCCTGCCGGCCCATATCGCCGGTCAGCAGCCAGTCGCCGACAAACCTGCGCTGCGTCGCCGCCGGATCGTTCCAGTAGCCGAGAAACATCACCGGATCGGGGCGCCTGACCGCGATCTGACCCGCCTCCCCGGCAGCCAGCTCCTCGCCGCTGCCGTTTACAACGGCAACGCGGTGGCCCGGCACCGGCCGGCCGATGGCGCCCGCCTTGCTGACACCCATGGCAGCGCTCGACGACAGCACAAAATTGCACTCCGTCTGGCCGTAGAACTCGTTGACCTCAATGCCGAGCGTCCGCCTGACCCAATCGTAGGTCTCCGCGCCCAGCGATTCGCCGGCCGCACCGATCGTCCGGAGCACAAGATCGTACTTCGCAAGCGGATCGGACACCGCCTTCATCAGGCGAAGCGCAGTCGGCGGAATGAAACCGTTGCGCACCTTCATCTCGGCCATGATGCGATAGGCCATGTCGGGATCGAACTTCTGCGCCGGCGACGAGACCACCGGAACGCCGAGCAAAAGACTTGGCAGCAGCGCGTTCAGCAGGCCGCCCGCCCACGCCCAGTCCGACGGCGTCCACATCTTGTCGCCCGGTTGCGGAAACCCCTCATGTGCAAACTGCATGCCCGGGATGTGGCCGGCCAGCACCCTGTGGCCGTGCAGCGCGCCCTTCGGCGGCCCTGTTGTGCCTGAGGTGAAGATCATCAGCGCCGGCTCGTCCGGCCCGGTCGCCGCAACGTCGAAAACAGGCGGATGAGCCTCAGCCAGCCCGGCAAAGGACAACGCATCATTACTGCCGTCGACACTGATGACGGATACCAGATCGGGCAGCCGCTCTCTGATCTGCCGAATTCGCTCAAGCCCGAAGCTGTTGGTGATCACAGCCGCAACACCGGCAATTCTGAGCCTGTATTCCAGCGCCTCGACGCCGAAAAGCAGCGCAAGCGGCACCGCGATTGCGCCCATCTTGTAGATCGCCACATGCGCGATCACCGTCTCGAACGATTGCGGCAGGAGCAATGCGATGCGGTCCCCGCGCCTGAAACCCAGGGAGACAAGCGCATTGGCAAGTGACGAGGAGCGGTCGGCGAGCTCACGATACGTCATTGAAAGATGGTTGCCATCAGGACTGAAATGCTCAAGACAGATGCGGTCCGGTGCCCGCTCGGCCCAGTCGTCGCTGACAGCGCGGCCGATGTTGAAATCGTCCGGGACGGTCCAGGCAAAATCGCGATAGAGATCGTCATAGCGATCGCGCGGCGGCAGTTTCATAGGCAAGATCCGATTATGCTGCAGCAGCTAACACCTTGTGCACCGCGCGCGCAAGCACGCAACCGAACTGCCCTCCTGCATTGGCGTGCCGAATAATCTTCGACCGGATCACTGATATTTTGGCGATTGCCGCCCTAGATCAAGAGAAGCGCCGGGATAGCGATCGTGACGGAGCAGGTTCATGGACTATTTAAAACTTGGCGGTACCGGGCTGGAGGTGTCGAAGATTTGCCTCGGCTGCATGACATTCGGCGAGCCGGACCGTGGCAACCACAGCTGGACACTCGGCGAGGAAGAGAGCCGCACGCTGATCAGACAGGCGATCGACCTCGGCATCAATTTCCTCGATACGGCCAACACCTATTCCGACGGCTCTTCCGAGGAGATAGTCGGCCGTGCGATCCGGGACTTCACCAGGCGCGACGACATCGTGCTCGCCACCAAGGTCTTCAACCGCATGCGGCCCGGTCCCAATGGTGCCGGTCTGTCGCGAAAGGCTATATTCGACGAGATCGACAACAGCCTGAGGCGCCTTGGCACCGACTATGTCGATCTCTACCAGATCCATCGTTTCGACTATTCGACGCCGATTGAAGAGACGCTGGAAGCCCTGCACGATGTCGTTAGGGCCGGCAAGGCCCGCTATATCGGCGCATCCTCTATGTATGCCTGGCAGTTCGCCAAGATGCTGTACACGTCGCGGGCAAATGGCTGGACACCGTTCGTCAGCATGCAGAATCACCTCAATCTGCTCTACCGCGAGGAAGAGCGGGAGATGCTTCCGTTCTGCCAGGACCAGAAGATCGCGGTAATCCCATGGAGTCCGCTGGCACGTGGCCGCCTGACCCGGGCATGGGACGAAAAGACGACGCGCAGCGAGACCGACGAGTTCGGCAAGACACTCTACAATCAGGCCGAAGATGCCGACCGAACGATCATCGGCATCGTTGGCGAACTGGCGCAGAAGCATGGCGTTTCCCGGGCACAGATCGCCACCGCCTGGATCCTGCAGAAAAGCGCCGTCACGGCGCCGATCATCGGCGCCTCCAAGCCAAACCACCTGGTCGATGCCGTCGGCGCCCTCTCCGTCAGGCTCGCGCCCGAAGATGTTGCGGCACTGGAACAGCCCTATGTTCCCCAGCGAATCGAGGGCTTCAAATAGAGCTAGATGGAACAGGAGTGCTTTTGTCGCAGCCGTTGAAATCAGTGGCCTGATCGCCCGACGCGGCTAGCTTTTCGCCCTTAAAAGCTCATCACGCGTCGTGAACAGAAAGCTGTCGGAAAGCTCGCGGCTTTCGACGGCGCGTGCCAGGATAACGGCCCCCATCATCGCAGAAAGCGTCGTGAACCCCTTGTCGCGCCGCTCCTCGACCGTCTCGCCCGGGACGATCCCGGCGAGGATGTCGACAAGCGCCGACAGCCCGTCGTTGAACGTCTCGCGCACCGCACCGCGGCTGCGGCTCACCTCCTGTACCAGCGAGGCAAAGACGCAGCTGCCGCCCGGATCGTCGACGCTGCACCGCGCGAGATAGTGGCGGACCAACGCATCGAGCGGCCGGTCCGGAGCGGCTGATACGATCTCGTTCCAGCGGATCTTGACCTTCTCGATCAGGTCGCGGCTGACCGCGAGCGCCAGATCTTCCTTGGATTCGAAATGCCCGTAGAAGCCGCCATGCGTCATCCCCGCGGCCTTCATAATTTCGGCGACGCCGATACCGTCAAATCCATTCTCGCGAAAGAGCACGCCGGCGACCTGCAGGATCTTCTCCCGGTTTTCGGCAAATTTCTCTCGGCTGACCCGCATTTGGTTCTCCGCAAAATAGCTGCTTGACAATTTATATGACGTCCATCATCAATAATCAACAAATATGATGATCGTCATCTAAAGGCTTGCTATACCCATTTCCGACAACCCCCAAACGGAATAGCCCAATGGTCTCCACTGCACTTGCCTCTTCGCTGGCGCGGCGCAACATCCACTACGGATGGGTTGTCGTCGCAGCGACCTTTGTCACCATGCTCGTGACAGCCGGCGCCATGGGCGCGCCCGGCGTGCTCATCAAGCCGTTGCAGGACGAATTCGGTTGGGAAACGTCGCAGATCTCGTCTGCGCTCGCCGTGCGCCTGCTCCTCTTCGGTCTGATGGGCCCTTTCTCGGCCGCCTTCATGAACTATTTCGGCGTCCGCAAGGTCATCGTCTTCGCCATGATCATGATTGCCAGCGGCTTCGTCGGCTCGCTGTTCATGACCGAGCTTTGGCAACTGCTTCTCCTCTGGGGCGTCGTTGTCGGCCTCGGCACCGGCCTGACGGCGATGGTGCTTGCAGCAACGGTTTCCGCCCGCTGGTTCACCAGGCACCGCGGTCTCGTCGTCGGCATGCTGTCGGCAAGCTCCGCGACAGGCCAGCTCGTTTTCCTGCCCTTCATGGCGGAGTTGACAGAACGCTATGGATGGCGCGCCACCGTCTTCTTCGTCTGCGGCATGATCATGTTCGCGGCATTGGTGGTTCTGGGCTTCATGCGCGACCGTCCATCCGATCTCAACCTGCCATCCTTCGGCGAAGAAAACGTCACGCCGCCGCCGCCGGCGCAGTCCGATCTGCTGACAATGCTCGCCACGCCGATCACCGTGCTCAGGGACGTGTCGAAAACCTCTACCTTCTGGATCCTCTTCGCCACCTTCTTCATCTGCGGCCTCAGCACCAACGGCTTGATCCAGACCCACTTCGTGACGCTCTGCGGCGATTTCGGCATTCTGCCTGTGGCAGCCGCCAGCGTGCTCGCAGTGATGGGCATCTTCGACTTCTTCGGCACCATCGGCTCGGGCTGGCTTTCCGACCGCTTCGACAATCGCTGGCTGCTCTTCTGGTATTACGGTCTGCGCGGCTTGTCCCTGCTCTTCCTGCCCTTCAGCGATTTCAGCTTCTACGGCCTGTCGATCTTCGCTGTCTTCTACGGCCTCGACTGGATCGCCACAGTTCCGCCCACCGTGAAGATCGCCGCGGACCGTTTTGGGCGAGAAAAGGCGGGGATCGTCTTCGGCTGGATCTTCACCGGTCACCAGTTGGGTGCGGCCACAGCCGCCTATGGCGCAGGTCTGTCGCGAACCGAACTGTCGAGCTACCTGCCCGCCTTCTTCATCGCCGGCGCATTCTGCCTGCTCGCATCCGTTCTCGCGATTACGCTGAAGAAGCCCGGCCTGGTCGCGCCCGGCTCCGCCATCGCACATTGAACCGCGGCTTCCGACCGAAGGCCTTCGGTCGGAAGCTCCATCAAATCAGTCCGATAACTTCACCGGCCGTCTTGCGCGCCCCGGCAAACGCATGTTAGACACCCGCCTCGTCGGTATCCGTTGCCCCATTGGCGGAATTGGTAGACGCGCTCGACTCAAAATCGAGTTTCGAAAGAAGTGCTGGTTCGACTCCGGCATGGGGCACCACCGACGAACATCAGATCGATTTTGAATAGGCGGCCACAAGGGTCTCAAAGACCGCTTGTTATACCCCGCAGCCGGCGGTCGGAAGCAGGTTGCTGTTTGCAGCCATGGGGGCATTGCGAGGCATGGTGGCGACGTACATCACATAGCGGTCGGCAGCATCTGCGAGCGCCATCGCAGACTCGCTTTCGCGCCAACCGGCTTGGATGGCCTCGAGCACAAGTGCTCTGGCCGCCTGATCGAATACGCGGCGGCAGTCGCCGCTGCGCAACGCATCATCGGCATCAAAACTTGGCGCCTCAATGTCCATTCTTGCTCTCGCGTGGCAGCCGTGCGGGACGTTTCCGAAGTCTCATCGGAAGCCCCTGAATTGCATAGCGATGGAAAGGAGAAATCGAACTCTTCCTGACCTGCACGAAGCGTCCGAAGTGATGCTCGAGCTGCAAGGTGAGGTCGTCATGGCTTGTGACGCCCTCCTGGAACAGCCGGATCAGCAAGTTGGCAGCGACGCCCGTTGTGCCTGGCTCTTCGAGCGCGGCGTCGTCGCCCGAATATCCCGCATCCGCAAGGATGCCGTGCAGGAAATCAAGATCGTCGCCTGAGAGGTATTTCGTATCCACGTCGGAAGACATCAAGGTCCTCCTTTCGGTGTAGGGCTAGGGTTTGGTGACCCTCAACCAGCAGCGCCCGTAAAAGTGGCTACTGAAGGACAGACCATGCGCCCGAACCCGTCACAAAGCAATGTGCCGGAAGCGGAATGCAGTCTGCCGGAAGCAAATGGCATAACGATTTCGTGATGCTTTTGCGCCCTTCGGCGTCCCCGCAGGCGGCAGTTGAGAGGTCTCCGGCAGCAAAGCACATGCGTTCCTTTTCCAAATCAACTGTTTAATTTCCCTCACACTTCGGTCAAAGTGTCGCCGCCAAGAGGGAAAGTGCCACGTGCATCAGGAAGTATCGCTTATCGCCACCGTAGCCGTCAGCTTTGTCTGCGCGGCGTTGCTCGGCTACATCGCCGATCGGTTGCGGCTCCCGCCGTTGGTCGGATATCTTGTGGCCGGCATCGCCATGGGTCCGATCACGCCCGGCTTTATTGCCGATGCAGGCCTTGCCGGCCAGCTGGCGGAGATGGGCGTCATCCTGTTGATGTTCGGCGTCGGCCTGCATTTCTCAGCCGCCGACCTGCTTGCCGTACGCGGCGTTGCCGTGCCTGGCGCAATCGTCCAGATCCTGGTCGTAACACTCCTCGGCATCGGCCTGGCGGAATGGTGGGGCTGGGGGCTGGGCGCCGGCATCGTCTTCGGCCTCAGCCTTTCCGTGGCCAGCACCGTTGTGCTCCTCAAGGCACTCGAGGAGCACAACCTCGTCGACTCGGCAAGCGGACGCGTCGCCGTGGGCTGGCTGATCGTCGAGGATCTGGCGATGGTCCTCGCGCTTGTGCTTCTGCCTGCCTTTGCCGAACTGCTCGGCGGCCACGCGGCCGCAAGTACAACCCATGGCGCAGGTCTGCCGCTGCTCTTGACCATCGCGCTCACGCTGCTGAAGGTCGGCGCATTTGCCGTCATGGCGATCTTCCTGGGGCCGAAAGTCGTGCCCTGGCTCCTGACCCGCGTCGCACGGACTGGATCGCGCGAGCTCTTCACGCTGACCGTTCTGGCGATCGCGCTCGGCATTGCGTTCGGCTCGGCGCAGATTTTCGGTGTCTCCTTTGCGCTTGGCGCCTTCTTCGCGGGCGTCGTCATGAGCGAATCCAATCTCAGCCACCGGGCCGCGGCCGATTCCCTGCCATTGCAGAATGCCTTTTCGGTACTCTTCTTCGTTTCGGTCGGCATGCTGTTCGATCCCTCGATTCTCGTGCGCGAGCCGATGGCCGTTCTTGCCGCGCTCGCGCTGATCATCGTGGGCAAGGCGATCGTCTCCTTCGCCGTCGTCGCGCTGCTGCGTTATCCCATCGGCATGGGCCTTACGGTGGCGGGCGGCCTTGCGCAGATCGGCGAGTTTTCCTTTATCCTCGCAAGCCTCGGCGTTTCGCTCGGCTTGCTGCCACGCGAGGGGCAGGATGTCATCCTGGCCGCCGCCATCATATCGATCACCTTGAACCCGCTTGTTTGCGTCGGCGCGCAAGTGTTGGATACGCATGCGCATCAGCGATGGCCCGCCCTCTACGCCCGCTTCGGTCATCACCGGCACGAAGCGCTCGGCCGCGAGCTCGAAAAGATCCGTGGGCTGAATGAGGAACGGCAGCGTCAGCATCAATTGGAAATCCAGGAGCTGATCGAAACCTTTCCGTTATTCGCCAAGGTCGACGAGGACTCACAGGAGGAATTGCTTCTCCTCTTCCGTCCGAAATCCGCCCTGCCCGGCGAGCGCGTGATGAGGAAGGGCGACCGCGGTGACGGCATGTATTTTCTCTCGTCGGGTGCGGTCGAAGTGCAGCTCCCCGGAGAACCGATCCGGCTGGAGCCGGGTGCATTCTTCGGAGAGATGGCGCTTTTGAGCGGCGGCCGCCGCACGGCCGACGTCGTTGCGGTCGACTTTTGCCAGTTCTTCGTTCTGGAACGACGCGACTTCAACATGTTCACCGCCAAGCACCCAACCCTGCGCCAGGCGGTCAGCGAAATGGCCCGCGAGCGAACCGAGATGAACGTCATGCGCCAGACGCACGTCGCGTCCTGATTTTCCCCGGAACCGGTCCGCCGATCACGAAGAATTTTTCGCCGCACCGCCGCATGAACGACACAGCAAGCATTTACAGGCGGATGCGCGCCCCATAAAGCTCATGCACCCAACGCGAAAGGATCGGAATGCTTCGCAGACTGTACGACTGGACCATGTCGCTTGCCGCCCGCAAATCGGCGGAAGTCTGGCTTGCCGTTATCGCCTTCGTCGAGAGCTCCATCTTTTTGGTTCCGGCCGACGTTCTCTTCTTGCCGATGG
The DNA here is from genome assembly GCF_001424945.1 of Rhizobium sp. Root1203. Lineage (GTDB taxonomy): Bacteria > Pseudomonadota > Alphaproteobacteria > Rhizobiales > Rhizobiaceae > Rhizobium. The sequence goes on along the minus strand of NZ_LMCW01000016.1, from coordinate 48,253 downwards.
CACTCGCAAAGCCCGAGCGTGCCTACCGATATGCACTGGTAGCGACTGTAGCCTCGGTTCTCGGCGGCATCGCCGGCTGGATGCTCGGCTACTACGCCTATGATGCGGTCGCCCGCCCCGTTCTCGAATTCTACGGCAAGCTCGACGCATTCGAACAGCTGAGGGTCTACATTCACGACGAGTGGGAAATCCTACTTTTGCTCCTGGTGACCTCGGGGCTGGCACACCTGCCGCCGATCAAGGTGGTGACGATTCTCGCCGGCGTCATTCACATGAACCTCGGCTTCTTCGTTGTGTCGGCGATCGTCGCCCGCGGCGCCCGCTTCCTGTTTCTCGCCTGGCTGCTTCGCCGCTATGGCGAGCCGATCCGCGATTTCATCGAGAAGCGCCTCGGCCAGATTGCCGGCATTGGCGCCGCCGTCCTGATCGCCCTCGGCATCGCCTACAAACTATTAGCCCACTGAGCCATACGCCCGGAGCTCCTGCATGACCGCCTCGTTCTCCCTCCGCCGCCCGGCCTTCCTCTATTCGATCCTGCTTGCGACAGGCATGGCGATCGTCGTCGGCACCGCGCTCGGTTTCCAATATATCGGCGGTTACATTCCCTGCGCGCTCTGCCTGATGCAGCGCCAGCCCTACTATTACGGCATCCCGATCGTCATCATCGGCGCTCTCGCGTCGGCCATCGGTCTGCCGAACTGGATCGGCCGCACATTCCTGCTTGCCGGCGGCATGCTGATGGTCGTCGGCGCGGGCATGGGCATCTACCACACGGGTGTCGAATGGCACTTCTGGGCAGGTCCTGCTACCTGCTCGACCACCGCCAGCAGCATGTCTCAGAACGCGGGCGATTTGCTCACGGAACTCAATACGATCAAGGGCCCATCCTGCACGGACGCGGCGCTGCGCGTTCTGGGGCTTTCCTTCGCCGGCTGGAACGTCATCGCAAGCATCCTTCTGGCAGCCTTGGCCTTCATCGGCGTGCGCAGATCGGCTTGAGCCTCACGCTGATCGAAAACTGATCAGGGCTGCAGTTCGCTATCCCAATAGAGATAGTCGAGCCAGCTGTCGTGCAGATAGTTTGGCGGGAAAAGCCGGCCGTTGTTGTGCAGATCCTGCACCGTCGGCTGATAGGGCTTCTGATGCGGGAACATGCCGGCCTGCTTCGGCAGCTTGCTGCCCTTTCTGAGATTGCAGGGGGAACAAGCAGCCACGACATTCTGCCAGGTCGTCTCGCCGCCATGGGCGCGCGGGATCACATGGTCGAAGGTCAGATCGTCATGCTCGCCGCAATACTGGCACTCGAACCTGTCCCGCAGGAACACGTTGAACCGCGTAAAGGCCGGATTGCGGGATGGCTGAACGTAGGTCTTCAGGCACACGACACTTGGAAGCCGCATGGAAAAGCTCGGGGAAGATACCGAGTGTTCGTACTCTGCTATGATATTCACACGGTCAAGAAAGACCGCCTTGATCGCGTCCTGCCAGGACCAGAGCGACAAGGGATAATAACTCAGTGGCCTGTAGTCAGCGTTCAGGACGAGCGCTGGCAGGGCCTGGGGGGAGACTGCAATCGTCAAGGGACTCTCCTGATCGATTCGGCATCTGCATCCTTATATTAGGCCGGTTGTGACGGCATTGTGAAGTCCAATAAATTCAAGCAACACCATGGCTTTTATAAGTGCGGCACTTCAGGCCACGGGCAGCAGGCCGCGCCCGAGCTTTACGGCATAATAAGCCCAGAACAGCCGGGCCGCGACGGATCTCCACGGCGACCACGCCTCTGCCAGCACTGCAAGTTTTTTTGGATCGGGTCGCTCCGAGAGACCGAATGCCGCAGCCACGGCGTTCTGAAGCGCCACGTCGCCGGAGGGAAAAACGTCGACGTGACCGCCGCAGAACATAAGATACACCTGTGCAGTCCACGGGCCGACGCCCTTCAGCGCCGTCAATTCGGCCAGCGCCTCGGCCTGCGGCTTGCCGGAGAGCCCTGCCAAATCAAGGCCGCCGGACACGACTGCCTCTGCGATGCGCGACAGGGTCTCGGCCTTGGCGCGCGACAGACCGAACTCCCGCCAGGCCTCGGGATGGAACAGGGCGTAGTTTTCCGCCGTCAGTATCCCTTCGGCCGGCAGCATCCGACGCCAGATCGCCTCGGCGCTGGCGCGCGACACCATCTGCGAAACGATGATATGCGCCAGCCCTTCGAAGCCGGGCTCGCGCAGCCGCAGCGGCAGGGAACCCGCCTCTGCGGCGATCGAGACAAGCCGGGGATCGAGGCGAAGCAGCCGCTCCAGCCCTTGTCTGACATCCTCGTCACTGCGAATGATTTCCACGCTTCCTCGCGATCGTTTCGAATCCGTGGCAGAAGACAGCATGATCGAGAATCTCCGTCAAAAGCCCGTCTTCCGTTTTGCGCCCAGCCCCAACGGGCCCCTGCACCTCGGTCACGCCTTCTCGGCCTTCGTCAACCGCGACATGGCGAACGCGGCCGGCGGACGCTTGCTGCTACGCATCGAAGACATCGATCTGGCCCGTTGTACACCCGAATTCGAGGCCGGCATCTATGCCGATCTCAATTGGCTCGGCATCGGCTGGGAGATGCCGGCTAGGCGGCAGTCCGAACATTTCGCAGATTACCAGGCCGCATTGGACCGACTTGTCGCTCGCGGGCTTGCCTACCCCTCTTTTCTGACCCGCGGCGAAGTCAAGGCGCGCGTTTTAGCCTCGCAAGACACAGGCGCACGATGGCCGCGCGACCCCGACGGTTCGCCGCTCTATCCGCCGGACGACCGCGATCGTTCCGAGGCCAACCGGCAGCGCCTGCTGACCTCCGGGCGGAAGCACGCCTGGCGGCTCGACATGGAAAAGACGCTGGCGCTCGTTGGCAAACTGTCCTGGACGGAAACGGGCGACGGAGAGAAAGGCGAAATCGCCGCCGATCCCAGCGCATGGGGGGATGTGGTCCTGTCGCGATCCGATGCGCCGTCGAGCTACCACCTCTCCGTCGTCGTCGATGATGCGCTCCAGGCAGTTACGCATGTCGTGCGCGGGCTCGACCTCTTCCACGCAACTTCGGTACACCGGCTGCTGCAGGCTCTCCTCGATCTGCCGGCACCGACATATCATCATCACCGCCTGATCGTCGGCAGCGACGGCCGCAAGCTCTCCAAGAGCGAGCGTGACACAGGTCTTGCGGAACTGCGCGACAAGGGCCAGTCAGTGGCCGACATCCGCCATCTTGTCGGGCTTTGACGCCTTCGAGCCCTGGCCGCTCAGGAAATTGTGATTGAAGATCGCGCGAACGCGGAACTTCATCAGCGCCGCATTTATCTCCGCGCCGATGATGAAGATCACCCCGATCATGTAGAGAAAAATCAGGGCGATCATCACCGAGGCAAGACCGGCATAGGTCGCCGTGTAATTGGCGAATGTCGCAAGGTAGTAGGCAAAGATCAGGGCCCCGACAAACCAGCAGATCAGCGTCAGCAGCACGCCCGGCACGACATCGAGAATCCTTCGGCGTCCGGCAGGCAACCAGAGATGTGCAACGAAAAGGCCAACCGTCAGAACGAACAGCGTGCCGTAGATACGCCAGTCGAAGACCACATCGAGCGTATCGGCAAACAACGGAAACCATCGGCGGGCATAATCGAGCGCCAACGGCACCGCCACCAACAGAATGCTGATGGCCGCGAATATCACGACCGCAATCAGCACGTAGCCGAGGCTGGCAAGTCTGGTGAAATACCAGGGACGCGTCTCCTGGACGCGATAGGCGCGGTTGAGCGAGATTCGCAACGCCTCCACGCCGTTCGAGGCGAAGTAGGCTGCGGCCAGCACGGAAATCGTCAGCAGGCCGCCCCGCGGGACGGTCAGAACCTGCAGGACCTGGTCGGCCAGCGGCTTGGCGATCGCCTCCGGCCAAGTATCGAAGACAAGGTGAACTGCCGTTGAGGAAAACTGGTCCGCACCCAGAAAATTGGCAAGCGCCGTCCCGAAGATCAGGAAAGGGAAGACTGCGAGCAGGCTCGACAAGGCAACATGGCTTGCCATGGCGAAACCGTCATCTTCGATGAAGTGCCAGATCGCGTCATAGGCCACATCATAGAAGATGCGAAAAATCTTCGGCATTCCAGCTCCCGGCATTCCTCATTGTGTCGCCCGTCCGAATATGGGAAACGAGTCCCACTTTGTACAGGAATCATTCCATGTCGGATCAGCGTACAATCATCGTTACCGGATGCTCGTCCGGCATCGGTGCTTTTTGTGCCCGCGCCCTGAAAGCGGATGGTTGGCGTGTGTTCGCGACCGTTCGCAAGCGGGAAGATCTTGCGTCCCTGGCAGCAGACGGCATCGAGGCGTTTCGCATGGATTACGCGAATGCCGATTCGATCGCCGACTTCGTACGGGAGGTCACCGCGGCAAGCGGCGGCCGCATCGATGCGCTGTTCAACAATGGTGCCTACGGTCAGCCGGGCGCGGTGGAGGACCTGAAGACCGATGTCTTGCGTGAGCAGTTCGAAACGAACGTTTTCGGCTGGCATGACCTGACGCGGCAAATCGTCCCGCTGATGCGCAAGCGCGGCCAGGGTCGAATCGTCCAGTGCTCGTCGATCCTCGGCGTAGTGCCCTATCGCTACCGCGGCGCCTACACGGCTTCGAAATTCGCGCTGGAGGGTCTCAGCGTTACCCTGCGCATGGAGCTCCAGGGCAGCGGCATTCACGTGAGCCTGATTGAACCGGGGCCGATCACCTCGCGTTTCACCGCCAATGCCCTCGCGAAGATGAACGAAAACATCGATATCAGGAACTCGGTGCATGCGACCGATTACCGCCGGCAGCTCGCGCGCCTTGACGGATCGGGGCAGCCCAGCCGACATAAGCTCGGCCCGGACGCCGTTTATTCCGTCCTGAAACATGCATTGAACTCGGATCGCCCGAGACCACATTACCCCGTAACCACCCCGGCAAAGCAGGGTCTGGTACTGAAGAGACTGCTTCCCGCCGATCTCTTCTACCGTCTGATGCGCTGGATGGACTGACCAGGAAAGCCAACGAAATGTCTACGGTCACCTACGTTCTCGCGATCATCGTCATGGGCCTCGTTGCCATCGTGCTGATCCGCGGCCTCTTCAACATGCTGAAGGGAGGCGACGCCAACACGTCCAACAAGCTGATGCAGCTGCGCGTGCTCCTGCAGGCGATCGCGGTGTTTCTGATCATGCTGACTCTCTGGCTGACCGGTGGCGGTCGCCCGACCTGATATCGAGACGTGGGAGGATGTGGCATGGTCAAGCTTAACAAGATCTATACCAAGACGGGTGATGACGGCACGACCGCGCTTGTCTCCGGTCCACGCCGGTTGAAGGACGACCTGCGAGTTGAAGCCTACGGCACCATTGACGAGGCCAACTCCGCAATCGGCATCGCTCGCCTGCATATGCAGGGCATGCCGGTCCTCGACGCCATGCTGATGCTGATCCAGAACGACCTCTTCGACCTTGGTGCCGATCTCGCGACCCCGGATACCGGTGAAACACCCGCGCATGAGCCGCTGCGCATTGTAGAAACGCAGGTGGCTCGGATCGAAAGCGATATCGACCAGCTCAACGCGGATCTGCAGCCGCTGAAATCATTCGTTCTGCCCGGCGGCCATTCGGCGGCAGCCCACCTGCATCTCGCCAGAACCGTCACCCGCCGTGCCGAGCGGCTGATGGTGACGCTCGCCCGCGGCAAGGGCGAAATCGTCAGCGAGGCGGCGTTGAAATATGTCAACCGGCTGTCGGATTTCCTCTTCGTCGCCGCACGTCATGCCAATGATCGCGGCCTTGCGGATGTGCTTTGGGTTCCGGGAAAAAACAGATAGGCTCACCCTCCGATTAACAGGAACCCCGGGGACAGGCCTGCATGTTCATACCGCTGCACGATGCCAATACGCTGAAGCACATCAAGCTCCAGTGGGTGACCCTGGGGTTGATTGCAGCCAACATCGTGGTCTGGCTGTTTACCGGGCTAGTTGCCAGCGAACAGGTGTCGAAGGCGACGTTCGTCGGTCTGGGCTACATTCCGGCGGTTGCCTTTGACTATGCCGTGCTCCCGCCGTCGCTCGAACTCGTGCCGGAGCCGCTGACCTACATCACCTATGCCTTCGTTCATTCGGGCTTCTGGCACCTCGCTTCGAACATGCTGTTCCTCTGGGTTTTCGGCGACAATGTCGAAGATGCGATGGGGCATGTTCGCTTCCTGGTCTTCTATCTCCTGTGCGCGATTGCAGGCGCACTTTGCCACGGCCTCGTGGGAACGACGTCGGAAGCACCCCTCATCGGCGCATCCGGCGCGATTTCCGGTGTCGTCGCCGCCTATCTGGTGCTGCATCCGCGGGTGAGGATCTGGGTCCTGGTGTTCATGCGCGTGCCGCTACCGTTGCCGGCCTTCGTGCCGCTGGTGCTCTGGATCGGTCAGCAGTTCGTCATGCTCGCCCTCGATCCGGACGGCGGCGTTTCCTGGGGCGCGCATGTCGGCGGCATCGTCGCCGGCGGCTTGCTGGTGGTTATCATGCGCCGCCGCGGCGTGCCGCTGTTGGACCGCGAAGTGGTGACGCCGAGAGCGGTCAGGGACCGTCCCGGAACTGCCCCTGTGTTGGTGGCGATACCCGGCCAACAGCCACGCCCGCGCCTCCCATGGGACAGGCGATAATCTGGATTATTGACGTGAACGTAAACGTCGTATATTGGCAGGCGCAATTTGCCTGTCTGCGGCATGGAAGCGTTGTGTTTGGAGGAAAAACGCGTATCCATGTCGCCATTCGACAATCGGAGCGCCGCCGAAGCGCGCATTTTCCTGGCGAAAGAGTTGAAGGAAGGACCCCATGAAAATTCTCGTCCCCGTCAAGCGGGTGGTTGATTACAACGTGAAGATCCGTGTGAAGCCGGATGGCACAGGCGTCGAGCTCGCGAACGTCAAGATGTCGATGAACCCGTTCGACGAGATTTCCGTCGAGGAGGCGTTGCGGCTGAAGGAAGCCGGCAAGGCCGAGGAAGTGATCGTCGTCTCGATCGGACCGGCCAAGGCCGAAGAGACGCTGCGCACGGCACTTGCCATGGGCGCCGACCGGGCAATTCTTGTCGAGACCGACGATCAGGTCGAGCCGCTGGCGGTCGCCAAGATCCTGAAAGGGATCGTCGACGCGGAAGCGCCGGGCCTGGTCATCACCGGCAAGCAGGCGATCGACGACGACTCGAACCAGACCGGCCAGATGCTCGCGGCCCTGATGGGGGTCGCCCAGGCCACCTTCGCCTCGAAGATCGAGATCGGTGACGGCAAGGCCCAGGTGACCCGCGAAGTCGATGGCGGCCTGCAGACGATCGAGATCAGGCTTCCGGCTGTCGTCACCACCGACCTGCGCCTCAACGAGCCGCGCTACGCCTCGCTGCCGAACATCATGAAGGCAAAGAAGAAGCCGCTCGACAAGAAGAGCCCGGCCGATTTCGGCGTTGACACAAGCCCGCGCCTGAAAGTCCTGAAGACCGAGGAGCCATCCGGCCGCAAGGCTGGCGTCAAGGTCAAGTCGGTTGCCGAGCTCGTCGAAAAGCTCAAGACCGAAGCCGGCGTCCTCTAGGGTTCGAGAAAGGAAGATATATCATGGCCATTCTTCTTCTGGCTGATCACGACAGCAACCACCTTTCCGACCAGACCGCCAAGACGCTGGCGGCGGCTGCGAAGATAGGCGGCGATGTTCACGTCCTCGTCGCCGGGGCCGGCGCCAAGGTTGCCGCCGAACAGGCCGCCAGGCTCTCCGGCGTCTCCAAGGTGCTTGTCGCCGAGGATGCAAGCCTTGCCAACAATCTCGCCGAACCGCTGGCCGCCCTGATCGTTTCGCTGGCAGGCAACTATGACACGATCATCTCGGCCGCCACCTCGACAGGCAAGAATGTCCTGCCGCGCGTTGCCGCCCTGCTCGACGTCGCCCAGGTCTCCGAGATAATCGAGGTCGTCTCGGCTGACACCTTCAAGCGTCCGATCTATGCCGGCAACGCCATTCAGACGGTGCAGTCGACCGATGCCAAGAAGGTCATCACCGTGCGCACGGCATCCTTCGCCGCTGTATCCGAAGGCGGATCCGCATCGATCGAAGCAATCTCGGCCGCCGCCGATCCTGCTGTTTCGACCTTCGTCAAGGACGCGCTGTCGGCTTCCGACCGTCCGGAACTGACATCGGCAAAGGTCATCATCTCGGGCGGTCGTGCGCTCGGCTCTGCCGAGAAGTTCAAGGAGGTCATCCTCCCTGTTGCCGACAAGCTCGGCGCCGCCGTCGGCGCAAGCCGTGCCGCCGTCGATGCCGGCTACGCGCCGAACGACTGGCAGGTCGGCCAGACCGGCAAGGTCGTGGCCCCCGATCTCTACATCGCCTGCGGCATCTCGGGCGCCATCCAGCACCTCGCCGGCATGAAGGACTCGAAGGTCATCGTCGCCATCAACAAGGACGAGGAAGCCCCGATCTTCCAGGTCGCCGACTACGGCCTCGTCGCCGATCTGTTCGAGGCACTGCCGGAGCTCGAAAAGGCGTTGTGATTCCGCAAGGACGCGTCATTTCGCACTTGCGAGAGACTGGAAAATTATCCTTTTAAGGTCTACTACTGCTGCCGGGCAATCCTTTGCCCGGCAGTTTCGTGAGAAGAATGCGGCAGACGCGGGGGCGGGTGCCGAGTGGGGGATTGGAGATGAGTGCGGTGTTGAAGACGATTGGCATTATCGGTGCGGGCCAGATGGGTTGCGGCATCGCGCAGGTTTCGGCGGGTGCGGGTTACAAGATTCAAATCTACGATCTCTCTCAGGATCGCATCGAACACGGCCTCGCCACCATCAACGGCAACCTCGCCCGCCATGTCACCAGCGGCAAGATGACCGAGGAAGAGCGTTCCGCCACACTCGCGCTGATTTCCGGCTCCTCCGACGTCAACGATCTGGCCGCCTCGGATCTCGTCATCGAAGCGGCAACCGAGGACGAAAGCGTCAAGCGCAAGATTTACAACCTTGTCTGTCCGGTCCTCAAGCCGGAAGCCATCCTGGCAACCAACACCTCGTCTCTTTCCATCACCCGCCTGGCATCGGCGACGGACCGCCCCGAGCGCTTCATGGGCATTCATTTCATGAACCCCGTGCCGGTTATGAAGCTCGTCGAACTGGTGCGCGGCATAGCGACGGAAGAGAAGACCTTTTCGGCTGCCCGCGAATTCGTCGCCTCGCTGGATAAGACCGTGACGGTCGCCGAAGACTTCCCGGCCTTCATCGTCAATCGCATCCTGCTGCCGATGATCAACGAGGCGATCTACACGCTCTACGAAGGCGTCGGTACGGTCGACGCGATCGACACAGCCATGAAACTCGGCGCCAACCACCCGATGGGCCCCCTGCAACTGGCCGATTTTATCGGCCTCGACACCTGCTTGTCGATCATGCAGGTGCTGCATGACGGGCTGGCCGATTCCAAGTACCGCCCCTGCCCGCTTCTGGTGAAATACGTCGAAGCCGGCTGGCTCGGCCGCAAGTCGGGCCGAGGATTCTACGACTATCGCGGCGAAGTACCCGTTCCGACGCGGTGAGTTTTTTGGGGACGAGTAGGCGGTGGAGCAGGCAGCCCCTCATCCGCCTGCCTGTTGGGGAGAAGTGCCGGAGCGGAGCGAGGCGATGAGGGGAAAGCGACCGTCGAGGCCTCCCAAGCAACACCTCAGCCCCTAAATCATGACCCGATAGCGCCCTTGATCAGCGCCTTGGCCTCTTCGCTGTCCCACGCGGCGGGGCCGTTCATCGCCGAGATCAGGCAGCCTTTGCCGTCGATCAGCAGAGTAACCGGGAGGCCGAAGGCCAGGCCTTCCTTCTTCAGGCTATTGAACACCTCGATCGTGTTGTCGCGATAGAGCATCAATGCGTCGACTCCCGTTTCCGAAAGAAACGTCTTCGGCTTTTCGTCGTCGCCCGTGTCGATATTGACGGGGACGACCTGAAAACGCTCGCCGCCCATCTCTTTCTCGAGCGCGTTCAGCGCCGGCATCTCTTCGCGGCACGGTACGCACCACGTCGCCCAGAGATTGAAAAGCACCGTCTTGCCGGCGAAGTCGTCGAGCGTCATCGGCTTGCCGCCGGCATCCTTGAAAGACACGGTCGACAATCTGCGCGGCTCGCTCGCGGCAACCATCGCGGCAACCTGTCCCTTCAGCAGCGGTGTAATTCTCGTGGCAACATCCTTCGTCGCCGCACATTCGGCCGATGCCGCCGCCCCGGCATTGCCAGACCCGGCTTCCTTAATGTAAACCGCTGCCGCACCGGCAACGATGCCTGCGGCGGCCGCAATCCCGATGAGCTTGAGGGATGGCAGGCGCAAAGGCGTTCTCGTCGTCATTTCATTCTCCGCGACATGCGTTCTTCAAGGTAGCAGCTTCATGGCCGAAAGCACCACGGACACCAAATCTTCCAACCAGATGTGGGGCGGTCGTTTCGCGTCCGGTCCCGATGCGATCATGGAGGAGATAAATGCCTCGATCGGTTTCGACAAGAAGCTGTTTGCGCAGGACATCCGCGGTTCGATCGCCCACGCCACCATGCTTGCCCACCAAGCCATCATTTCGGCAGAGGATAAGGACAAGATCGTTCACGGGCTAAACACGATCTTGTCAGAGATCGAGAGCGGCAATTTTGAATTCTCGCGCAAGCTCGAGGACATTCACATGAATGTCGAAGCACGCCTTGCGACGCTGATCGGCCCGACTGCGGGCCGCCTGCACACGGCTCGTTCCCGCAACGACCAGGTCGCGCTCGACTTCCGCCTGTGGGTCAAGGAAGAGCTGCAGAAGACCGAGCAGTTGCTGACCAATCTCATCGCCGCCTTCCTCGACCGTGCCGAAGAACATGCAGAAACGGTCATGCCCGGCTTCACGCACCTGCAAACGGCACAGCCGGTCACCTTCGGCCACCATTGCATGGCTTATGTCGAAATGTTCGGCCGCGACCGCGCGCGCGTTCGCCATGCCATCGAACATCTCGACGAGAGCCCGATCGGTGCAGCGGCCCTTGCCGGAACCGGCTATCCGATCGACCGCCACATGACCGCGAGGGCGCTCGGGTTCCGCGAGCCGACCCGCAACTCGATCGATACCGTGTCCGACCGCGATTTCGCCATCGAGTTCCTGTCGATCGCGGCGATCTGCGCCATGCATCTGTCGCGCCTTGCAGAAGAAATCGTCATCTGGTCGACGCCGCAGTTCGGCTTCGTGCGGCTGTCCGATGCCTTCTCCACCGGCTCGTCCATCATGCCCCAGAAGAAGAATCCCGATGCTGCCGAACTCGTCCGCGCCAAGACCGGCCGCATCAACGGTTCGCTGATTGCCCTGCTGACGATCATGAAGGGCCTCCCGCTCGCCTACTCCAAGGATATGCAGGAAGACAAGGAACAGGTCTTCGACGCGGCCGAGAGCCTCGAACTGGCTGTATCGGCCATGACAGGCATGGTCCGTGACCTGACGATCAACACCGCCCGGATGAAAGCCGCTGCCGGCTCCGGCTATTCGACCGCGACCGACCTTGCCGACTGGCTGGTCCGCGAAGCCGGCCTGCCCTTCCGCGACGCACACCATGTGACCGGCCGCGCAGTCGCCCTTGCCGAAAGCAAGGGTTGCGACCTCGCGGAGCTGCCGCTTGCCGATCTTCAGGCGATCGACGCGGCAATCACGGACAAGGTCTACGGCGTGCTGACCGTCGAGGCTTCGGTCGCAAGCCGCAACAGCTTCGGTGGCACGGCGCCGTCCGAGGTGCGCAAGCAGATCGCCTTCTGGCGCGCCCGCAACTGAAGCACTCGGGGCAAAATGGAGCCGGGTCGCGGTTCGGAATGCGCACCGGCAACTGAGCCCAACAATCAGGGTGCACAAGCTGGATAAACTTCGCTATGAAGATGTCCACCACTGCCGCTTCAAGAGGAATCCCATGCAGACCAGCTTGCCGCAGATCATCCGCCTGACGGTTGTTTTCGCCGTGATCGGCCTTGCCGTTGCCGGATGTGGACGCAAAGGCGACCTCGATCCGCCGAGCGTGCAGGCAACCAAGGGCGGCGACTCGTCCAAGCCGACGAAACAGCCCGGCACGGCAGACCGGCCCTTCCTCCTCGATCCACTTCTTTAGCAGGCCACGCCAGTGAACCATTTCGAGTATCGCGACGGCATTCTCTACGCCGAGAACGTTGCCGTTCCTGACATCGCCAAGGCTGTCGGCACACCTTTCTATTGCTATTCGACGGCGACGCTCGAACGACACTACCGGGTATTTTCCGACGCATTCAGCGATGTCGACTCCATGGTCTGCTACGCCATGAAGGCAAACTCCAACCAGGCTGTACTGAAGACGCTCGGCAAGCTTGGCGCCGGGATCGACGTCGTGTCCGAGGGCGAGTTGCGCCGTGCGCTCGCAGCCGGTATTCCGGCAAGCCGGATCATGTTCTCCGGCGTCGGCAAGACGCCGCGAGAGATGGATTTTGCGTTGGAAGCCGGCATCTATTGCTTCAACGTCGAATCCGAGCCCGAGCTCGAAATTCTCAATCAGCGCGCCATGAAGGCTGGCAAGAAGGCGCCCGTATCCTTCCGCATCAATCCTGACGTCGATGCCAGGACGCATGCGAAGATCTCGACCGGCAAGAAGGAAAACAAGTTCGGTATTTCCTGGGAACGCGCCCGTGCCGTCTATGCCCGCGCAGCGACCCTGCCTGCGATCGAAGTGACCGGCATCGACATGCATATCGGCAGCCAGATCACCGAGCTGCAGCCTTTCGATGACGCCTTCAAACTGCTGCGCGAGCTTGTCAGCACGCTTCGCGCCGACGGTCACGACATCCACCACGTCGACATTGGCGGCGGGCTCGGCATCCCCTACAGGGAAGACAACAACCCGCCGCCGTTGCCCGATGCCTACGCCGTCATCGTCAAGAACCAGCTCCGCGAGCTGAACTGCAAGATCGTCATGGAGCCCGGCCGGCTGATCGTCGGCAATGCCGGCATCCTGGTAACCGAAGTGCTCTACGTGAAGGATGGCGGCGAGAAGACCTTCGTCATCGTCGATGGCGCCATGAACGATCTCATTCGTCCCACGCTTTACGAAGCCTATCATGAGATCCGCCCCGTCGTGATCTCTGCGGCCAACGCGCCGCGTATCAAGGCCGATATCGTCGGCCCGGTGTGCGAGACAGGCGACTACCTCGCGCTCGACCGCGAAATGGCAATGCCGAAGTCCGGCGACCTTTTTGCCGTCAGCTCCGCCGGCGCCTACGGGGCAGTGCAGGCCGGCACCTACAATAGCCGTCTTCTGATCCCTGAAGTGCTGGTGAGGGGTAGCGATTTCCACGTGATTCGTCCCCGGGGCACCTATGAGGAGCTGATCGCTCTCGATTCTGTTCCCGCTTGGCTGGACTGAAAGCCGCTCCGGTTCGACATCACTTTTTGGCGAATAGGCGCGAAAAACCGGCATCGCGGCCGGGTTGCCCTCGCCTTCGCCACAAAGAATGTTATCTTTTCCCGAGAGCGAATTGCCCAGCAATCGCCGGAAGCGCCCTCTGCCCCGTAAATGCCAGATCGCGGAGACCGGATTGAAGAAGAGCTCCAGCAGGGAGAAGAACGGTGCGTTTGCCCTGAGGCCGCCCTTGGCGCGGCTGGTTGCGGCGAAGCGTTTTCTTGCGCGCATCGTCCTACTGTCCGAGCAGTTGCTCCCCCTGCTACTACCCATCCTGTCGCTGGTCGCGCTATACCTCGCAACGTCCTGGTTCGGTATCTTCCGCTTGGTACCCGATTGGATCCGCGTAACGCTTCTGATCCTCTTCGGCGTTGCGTTTCTGGCCACTCTTTATCCGTTCCGAAAGCTGCACTGGCCCGCTTCGGGCGCAGCCGATCGTCTTCTGGAAGATCGCAACGGCCTGCCGCATCAGCCGGTCACCGTGCAGGAGGACGAGCCGGCGTTCGACACGCCGTTCGCGCGGGCTCTCTGGCGGGAACACCAGACGCGCATGGCGGAAAAGATTGCCACGCTCGATGCGGGATTTCCTCAACCCGACATCGCAGCGCATGACCGTTGGGCGCTGCGCGCCGTTCCCGCCTTGCTGGTGGTGATTGCATTCGGCTATTCGCTGTCGACCAATGGCGGTTCGATTGCCGACGCCCTGCAGTCGCGGCCGGAGCCGCAGGCTGGCGATCCAGCGGTTCGCATCGATGCCTGGGTGACGCCGCCGCCCTATACCGGCCGCGCGCCGGTCTATTTGACAGCGACCGGCACCGAACAGGCGGCGATCCGAATTCCGCAGATGTCCAACCTCACGGTTCGTGTCAGCGGGGGCAAAGCCGACGAAAAGGTCATCTTCAAGAAGGAAGACGGACGGACGCTGGAGATCGCCGCGGCGGAGGATCCCAAGACGCAGCCTGCACCAACCGCACCACAGCCGGGCGCCCCCGCTCCCCCATCCGCCAGTACCCACCTCATGAAGCTTGAAGAAAATGGTGCGCTGCTGGTAAACGGCCGAACCTGGACCTTCGATGTCATTCCCGATAAGGCGCCTGAGATCGCATTCAACGGACTGCCGAAGCCTACCGTCAACGGCGCACTGGAGATCGGCTTTACGATCAAGGACGACTACGGCGTACAGGACGCCCATGCAGAGATCGTCCCACTCGAAACCGATCCTGCGGCGACGCCCCTCTACCCGCTTCCGGAGTATCGGCTCGACGTTCCACGCCGCAACGCGCGCGACGCCAAGGGACTGACCAGCAAGAACCTGACCGAACACCCGCTCGCCGGCAAACGGGTTCGCATCACCCTCGTCGCCAAGGATGCAGCCGGCCAGACGGGCCGCAGCCCGCCGCATGAAATGACACTGCCGAGCCGTCCGTTCAGCGAGCCGCTTGCGGCTGCCGTCGCCGAGGAACGTCAGGTTTTCGCGCTCGATACGCGCAGGATGCCTGAGGCAATTGCCCTCAACGAAGCGTTGACGATCCGTCCGGAAGAGACGATCCCGAAGTTGACCAACTACCTGCTGCTGCAATCCGCGCTGACGCGGATGAAGCTCGCGAGGGGCGAGGAGGCCCTGAAGGACACCGCGGACTACCTCTGGGATATCGCGGTCGGGATGGAGGACGGGGATCTTTCCCAGGCCGAACGCACCCTGCGCAATGCCCAGCAGAACCTGGCCGACGCCCTGCAACGCAACGCGCCCGACGCCGAAATCAAGAAGCTCATGGACGAACTGCGCAAGGCGATGCAGGACTACATGAAGGAACTCGCCCAGCGCCTGCAGAATGCGCCGATGCAGCCCAACCAGAACGCCCAGAATGTCCTTCGCCAGCAGGACCTGGAGCGGATGATGGACCAGATCGAGAATTTGGCGCGCTCCGGCAATCGCGATGCGGCGCAGCAGATGTTGTCCGAATTGCAGAGGATGATGAACAACCTTCAGGCGGGCAGACCGCAGGGGCAGCAGCAAGGCAAGGACAACAGCCAGATGCGTCAGCAGATGGACAAGTTGGGCCAGATCCTGCGCGACCAGCAGAAATTGATGGAAGAGACCTTCAAGCTGGATCAACAGCTCAAGGACCGCATGCAGCGCGGCGACCCCAATATGGGGATGAACGATCCGCTGCTGGACGACATGCCGATGGATGACGACGGCATGCCGCAGGATCAGCAGCAGGGCCAGCAAGACCAGCAGAATTCGCCCGGCCAATCGCCGTCCGACCAGCTGACGGCGGATCAGTTGCGCGAAGCGCTGAAGCAGTTGCGTTCGCGGCAGGACGAACTCGGCAAGCAGCTGGGAGAGCTGCAGAAGGGCCTCGGCGATATGGGCATGAAGCCGGGACCTGGCTTCGGCCAGGCACAGCGCGAAATGGACGGCGCCGGTCGCGAACTCGGCCAAGGCCGCGGCGAACCGGCAATCCAGGGCCAGGGACGCGCCCTGGAAGCGCTTCGTCAGGGTGCGCGCGACATGATGAGCCAGATGATGCAGGCGCAGCAGGGGCAGGGGCAGGGACCGCAAGGCCAGGTCGGACAAGGCAACCAGAACGGCCGCGACCCGCTCGGTCGCCCTCGCCGTGCGGACGGACCGGACTTTGGCGATCAAGTGAAGGTGCCTGACGAGATTGACGTCCAGCGCGCCCGCGAGATCCTGGACGCAATCCGCGAAAAACTCGGCAACAATCCGCCGCAGGAGATGGAGCGGCGCTACCTGGAACGCCTGCTCGATGTCCAGTAGTGCAGCGGAATGCCCTCTTCGCCGCGCGCAACTGTCACATGGCGGCAAGCACGCGCATAGCAAGTGCCCGGGCTCTGGATGATAGGTTTCGCCCGTGCTATGCCTCCAACGGTAGAGGCGATAGCATCTTCTAAAATTCCACAGGAAGACACTATTCCTGCATGCCCGAAGCTTCGTAATGTCGCCGGAGCAGGCGACTAACGATAGCGATTCGATGGCAATTCTTTTTAAGACGGTAATCGGTGAAAATACAGCGTTCGAGATGATCGAGAACGCGCTGTCGAGCACCGGCGACTACGACGGTTACCTGAATGTCGTGGCCGACGAGGGCGAGCAGACGCTCTCCTGGGCGCCCGACATGCATGCCGAACAATTCCAGGCGGAAGTCACCGAAATCCTGCGCTCGACCTGGGACATTTGCCGCTTCTGGATCATCTATGAACGGCGCGACGACCGGCAGGACGCCGAAGCGAATGTGATCCGCAACGCAGCGTTCAAACTCACGCGCGGCTATGCCGGCGTCATTGTGATCACCCTCAGCCTGCTCCACAAGCGCGGCGAGGCGCCCGATATCGAGTTGATCTTCGTTTGTTTTCAGCAGGACTTCCAGCGGCGAAACTTCCGGGTGCGCTACGAGGGGAAATTCATCCCCAACTAGCCGGAGCGGACCTGTCTGCCGACCTCGACAGGCTCCTCACCTCTTATGCGGCCAGGGCCCGTGCCACCGCCTTGCGGATGTCAGGCAAAGCAAAGGGTTTGGAAACGACGTCGACGATTTTTTCCGCCAGATCGTCGGCGCGCTCACGCTGCTCGGCGTAGCCGGTCATCAACAGAATTTTCAGCGCCGGAAAGGCGGATTTCGCCTGGTGCGCGAGTTCGATGCCGTCCATGACAGGCATACGGATATCGGAAAGCAGAAGGTCGTAGGCGCCGTCTCTCAGCTTCTCCAATCCTTCCGCACCGTCTGCTGCTTCTTCGGTCTCATGACCGTCAAGACGCAAAGCGCGGGCTACGAAAGAGCGCAGGGAATCCTCGTCTTCCGTAATCAGAATTTTTGCCATGGTGTGCATTGCTCCGTTTCATGCCCTGACACGGAAATCACACGACTTTCCTTTGCGATCGGTAAACGGCGGCAAGCGATGGACGGGATGGTTAACAACCCGTCTGTCCGGCGCTACTAGGCGTCGCCGGTGACGACGCCGACGAAGGGCAATTCGCGGAAGGCATAGGCGACGTCCATGCCGTAGCCGACGACGAAATAGTCAGGGCATTCGAAACCGACATAGTCTGCTTCGAGCTTTTCCTTGCGCTTGACGCTCTTGTCGAGCAGCACGGCAATGGTGACATGTCGGGCACCGCGCTCGTAAAGCAGTTCCTTCGCAAACAGCAGCGTACGACCGGACTCCAGAATATCGTCGATCAGCAGGACATCGCGATCTAGCACATCGCTGTCGATGTCCTTGACGATGCGAACACCCTGCGAAACCGTGCCCGTCCCGTAGCTCGAGAGAGTGATGAACTCGACTTCAGGGGCAAGACCGCTGTCGTGCAGGGCGCGGATCAGGTCGGCCGCGAAAATGAAGGACCCCTTGAGGATCGCGATGACAAGGAGATCCTTGGTGGGCCCCTGCGCGATCTGCTTGGCAATGGCGTGATTGCGCTCGGCAATCTGCTCGGCAGTGAAGAGGGGCTCGATGTTTTTTCCGCGCACGACGGGCATTAACGCTTGCTCCATGGAAAACAAGCACCAGCCGTTACCACAAACGGCGCCGCGAAACACCCCTCAGGGCAGGAAGGAAAGCCGGACTTCCGGCATTTTTCCACCGGCATACTGCACTCTGGTCGAAAAACCTCGGCTTTGGCCGCCGTAAATCGCATCCACGGAGGGGTCGATGACGATGCTCGCGGTCAACTGTTCATCGACAAAGAGATCCGCGCGAATGGGGCGGACGAGCTGCGTCGTTCCGCTCATATTGTCGATGATGCCGTTGATCAGCAGCACGCGCATGCCATTGGCATCCCGTGGTGTGGCCGTGACATGCGTGAAATGAAGCGGCGAACTGTGATCCACCGTGCTGGGGCGGGCAAGGCCGGAGAAGCCGCCCGAGAGCCCGAATACCAGCACGCAGACTGCAAACACGAACGCTGCAAAACCCTTGGCGGAAGCCTGCTGCAGCCGGGCTTCGCCGTAGCGCGCAAGCGACGAGGCTGGTCTGAAGGAAGGGGGCTGCCTTGGCGCCGTTGCCGAATTGCACCTGCGATTGTCGTTGAAACTGCCCGCGCGGGGTTCAGGGGCGCGACCGCTGCCGATCACCACGAATTCGGCGTCCGCAATATCGGCGGCGTGGCCCTGGCGAGCATCCCGTTTGACGGGCTCGGGCGGAAGAAAGTCGTAGGCCCGGCCGGCTGCCTGGCGTCTGAACGAGGAGGAGGTCATGATGACGGCCTTTCCGGTGTCCGCATGGCTTCAGGCCGAATAAAAAATCCGGCATTGAAACGAATCCTGCTCAGTCGTAAATTTTAATGGTTAATGCTTTGCAAAGATCGCCTTCAAACGGGCGCCTTTCCGCTCGAATTTACCACTTGTTAACGGAGTTGGTTAACAAGTCCTACGGTCAAACAAACAAAAGACTGAGCTGCCCGTTGATCCACTTCGAGAATGTCGGTTTGCGCTATGGGATGGGACCGGAAATTCTCCGGGACCTAACCTTCGACATCCCGAAGAAATCCTTCCAGTTCCTGACCGGGCCTTCTGGCGCCGGCAAGACGACGCTGCTCAGGCTTCTCTTCCTGTCGCTGCAACCGACCCGCGGCCTGATCCGCATGTTCGGCCGCGATATCTCGGATATTCCGCGCCAGGAACTGCCGCTGATGCGTCGGCGCGTCGGCATCATCTTCCAGGAGTTCCGCCTCCTCGACCACCTGACGACCTACGAGAATGTGGCACTGCCCTTGCGGGTGCGCGGCAAGGACGAGAGTTCCTACAAGACCGATGTGCTGGAGCTGTTGAAATGGGTCGGGCTTGGCGAACGCATCAATGTTCTGCCGCCTGTGCTTTCGGGCGGCGAGAAGCAGCGCGCCGCAATCGCACGCGCCCTCATCGATCGCCCGGAAATCCTGCTTGCCGATGAGCCGACCGCCAATGTCGACCCACCGATGGCCCGTCGATTGCTGAACCTCTTTCTCGAACTGAACCGTCTCGGAACCGCCGTTGTCATCGCCACCCACGACCTGACGCTGATGGACCAGGTTGAAGCCCGCCGCATGATTCTGTCGGAAGGGCATCTCGATATCCATGACTGAACCCGCGCCCCGCTCCGCAAAGCAGCCAGCCGCAAAGGGCCAGAAACGGCCCGAAAT
Organism: Rhizobium sp. Root1203; assembly: GCF_001424945.1. Lineage (GTDB taxonomy): Bacteria > Pseudomonadota > Alphaproteobacteria > Rhizobiales > Rhizobiaceae > Rhizobium. The sequence goes on along the minus strand of NZ_LMCW01000016.1, from coordinate 28,620 downwards.
GAAGGTGCGTCCGACAGCGCCTATCCTTCCCTCGGCCAACATACAGGGCAATGCACTGATGGTGGTGATCGCCATCATGGCTTTTCTCGCCTGCCTGACGCTTGGCGGCGTCAGCATGGTGCGTTCGACGGCGGCAAGCTGGGAAGGCCAGATTTCCCGCGAGATCACCATTCAGATCAAGCCCGACGACGGGCTGGACATGGAAAAGGCCCTGGTCCAGGCCCGCGATATCGCCCTGACCTTCGTCGGCACGAAGAGCGGCCAGATTGTCGATGAGGCGGCGACCGCCCGTCTGCTCGAGCCCTGGCTTGGCGCTGGTCTGGACATCAAGGAACTCCCCGTTCCCCGCCTCGTCATCATCACGATCGATGAAAGCAACCCGCCCGATTTCGAGGCGATGCGTTCGCTCCTGAAGGAGAGCATACCGCAATCCTCGCTTGACGATCATCGCAACTGGGTCGACCGCCTCGTCTCGATGGCCCATACCACTGTGATGATCGGCACCGGCGTGCTGCTGCTCGTCTTCTCGGCGATGGTGCTGACGGTGGTCTTTGCAACGCGCGGTGCGCTGTCCGGCAATCGCCACATTGTCGAGGTCCTGCACTTCGTCGGCGCCGAAAGCTCGTTCGTCGCCAACGAGTTCCAGAAGCACTTCCTGAAGATCAGCCTCAAGGGATCGGCAGTCGGCAGCGGGCTCGCTGCCTTGTTCTTCCTCAGCGCGGGATTCCTGCAGAGCCATACACTGGCGACCCCGCAGACCGATCAGGCAACAGCCCTTTTCGGCACTTTCTCGGTCGGGGCTCTCGGTTATGCCGGCATCTTTGCGACCATGATCGTCATTGCGTTGCTGACCACTCTCACGGCCCGCCTGACCGTCATGCGGACGATCTATGAAATCGATACTCTCCGCTCCGATCCCACGCGCGCCGACGGGCTCGTGAATTGAGCGTGCGTTGCTCTTTTTGACACGAAAGCGTCTGTTCGCGGCCTTAATCTGCGTATATTTTTCGATTCATGAGCATGGGCCACATGTCGCGCAACTTGATTCGTCCCAAAACGGAGCTTCGTCGCTCCGAAGGCGAGCCCGTTCGCCGCAGCCTGGTAAGACGCATGCTGCGCTGGGGTGGTTTCGCATTCGTGATTGCTGCCGCTCTCGTCTTCGGCGGCTTCCTGCGCTTTGCCGATTCGGTGACAACCCTGAAGCCGCCGCCGGAGCCTCGCGCCGACGCGATCGTCGTACTGACGGGAGGCTACCAGCGCATCGACCAGGCGGTGGAACTGCTTCAGAAAGGCGCCGGCAAGCGCCTCCTGATTTCAGGCGTCCACCCAACGACGACACGTGCACAAATCCGCAAGATGACCCAGGCCGCGCCGGAACTCTTCTCCTGCTGCGTCGACATCGGTTATGACGCGCTCGATACGATCGGCAATGCCGAGGAAGCCAGCAACTGGATCCACGCGAAGGGCTATAAGAGCGTTCTCGTCGTCACCAACAACTACCATATGCCGCGCAGCCTGTCGGAACTCGCCTATGTGGACCCCGAAACGCAATTCATCCCCTACCCGGTCGTCAATACCGATCTTAAGAACAGCAACTGGTTCACGGATCCGAACGCGATGCGGGTCATGCTTGCCGAGTATGCCAAGGTTCTTCTGGCCGGCGCCCGAAATTTGACAGGGCTCGGCCGCCATCCCGGCCTGCGCTCGGCAACTGCAGCCGGGCAAAACTGATCAGAGCTTTTTATGGCGGCCAATATCGTGTAGGAGGGCGCAACCGCCCTTCACGCGGACACCGGCCTTGGGAAAGTTCATGATCGCCCTGCGTTCCGTCCTCTTCAACACGATCTTCTACGCCAATCTGATCATCCGGATGATCGTGCTTTCACCCTATTATTTCCTGGCACCTCGCAAGACCGCTTACCAGGTCCCCAAGAACTGGGCGCTGTCGAACCACTGGCTGATGAAAAAGATCGTCGGCACGACCTTTGAAATCGAAGGGATGGAGAACCTGCCCGAAGGCGGCTACATCCTGGCGCCGAAGCATCAATCGTTCTGGGACACGTACGCGCTGCTGCCGTGGCTGAAGGATCCGGTCTACATTCTGAAGCGCGAACTCATGTGGATCCCGCTCTTCGGCTGGTACGCCAAGAAACAGCGCATGATCCCGATCAATCGCGGCGCCCGTGGCAAGGTCATGGTCGAAGCTCTGAAGCGGACGAAGGAAGAGCTTGCAACCGGCCGCCAGCTGATCATCTACCCCGAGGGCACACGGCGCCCGCCCGGTGCCGAACCGGCTTACAAATATGGCATCGCACGCATGTACCGCGACCTGAAATTGCCGGTCGTGCCGGTCGCCATGCATCCGGGCCTCTTCTGGCCTCGCCGCAGCACCATGCGCTATCCCGGCCACTTCAAGGTCAGGATTTTGCCGGCCATCCAGCCTGGCATGGACCCGGACGCGTTTTTCGCCCATCTGATCGAGGTGACGGAGCGCGCGAGCGATGAACTGCTGGTCGACACGGCGGAGCGCAATCCCGATCTGCCGTTGCCTCCGACCGTCGTGCACAGGCTGGCCGAACTCAGGGACGCAAAAGCGGCGACGGCCTGATCTCAGGCGGTCCGCAACCGCTCGACTTCGTCCACCACCTGCTCCAGCCAATGGTCTCGAATGCCCATCTCCTTGAGATGCGCCAGCGTATTGAAGACGTAGGCATCGTTTGGGCCGGATTGACCCTGCGCTTCGTGAACAATGCGGGCGGCGGCAAGCGTATCGAGAGCGCCGGCATATTGCGTATGATTGCGATCGACGACGTATGCCACGCCTGGGACGCTCCTGCCGCCTTCCAGCTGAAGCGCCACGTTGCGTTCGAGATAGACGTTGGTCACCAGTTCGCGCGCGCGCAGATAGTCGATCACCTCGGCCCATACCTCGGCTGCAATGCGGAAAGCCATGCCCCTGCATGAGCCCCCACGGTCGAGACCGAGCACGAGGCCCGGATTTTGCTGGGTCCCCCGGTGCACCCAGGAACGAACGCAAAGCGAACGACGATACCCATAAACGAGAGCTTGCGACCGCTCCACAAACTCGAAGCCCGGATTCCACATCAGCGATCCGTAGCCAAACACCCAAAATTCGTCCATATCGCACGCCAGACCGAGATTCCCATTTGCGACTCACCATTGGAGAACATCATGTCAGCGTCAAGCCAATCCCGCAGCGGCAGGAAATTCTGGTTGCTCGGCGGCGGCATCGTACTGGTGATCGCGTTGTACACCGGCGGATGGTTCTATGCCGCATCCGAACTGAAGCGCACGGTCCTGAAGGCGATCGCGCCGGGCAATGCTGCCGGCGTCACAGGCGAGTGCTCCAATATCGACTTCCGCGGCTATCCCTTCCGGATAGGCCTGTTCTGCTCGAAGGTCGATGTTGACGATAACGTCAACGGCGTTTCGGCAACGTTCGGCGAGCTGCGCTCCGCGGCCCAGGTCTATGCCCCTGGCCACATCGTCTGGGAGCTGGATTCTCCAGCGGAAATTCGCACCGCACATGGATTGTCGATCAATGCCGAGTGGGCAAACCTGCAATCCAGTCTGGTCACCAAATTCAAGGGCGTCGATCGCACTTCGACCGTCATCGATGAGCTGAAGGCAACGGCGATCTCTTCGGTCACCGGCCAGACGATCAATGTCGACGCATCTCAGGCGGAAATCCATCTGCGCCAGAACGGCACCGACCTCGACGGCGCTATGTCGGTCATGGGCTCCAACATCGCCATCAAGGATTGGCCGCAGGTCTTTCCGAAGCTCACGGCGAGCGCCGACCTCACGCTTGCCGGCAAGGCCGGCATGATCGACGGCAGCGACAGCCACGGCCTTTATGGAGCAAGCGGCGAGCTGCGCAAGGCCGTCGCCGATATTGGCGACGGTAAGACCATGACGCTGAGCGGCCCCTTCTCCTTCGATGAGGAGGGCTATCTCTCCGGTCAGTTCAAGCTTGAGATCCAAAACCTCGGACCGTGGCGCGACAGCATCAAGCAGACCTTTCCCGAGGTGGCCAAGACCGTCGACACCGCGACAAAACTCTTGAAGGCGCTGGCCGGCGGTGGCGACAAGGTCTCGGTCGATCTCGTCGTCCAACGCGGCAATGCAACCGTGAGCGGCTTCATCCCACTCGGTTCGATACCCCCGATCTGAGGATCAGGGCTTCTTGTCCAATGCGTGGGGACGTCCGAAATCGGGCGCATCCACGTCCTGGCCAGCCTGCACGATCGAGCGCCGAATGGTACGGGTTCGGTTGAAAAGTTCGAAGATCTTGTCTCCTTCGCCCCAGCGGATCGCCCGCTGGAGATAGGCAAGGTCTTCGGAGAATCGCGCCAGCATCTCCAGGATCGCATCCTTGTTGTGCAGGCAAACGTCTCGCCACATGGTCGGATCGGACGCCGCAAGGCGGGTAAAATCGCGGAAGCCCGAAGCCGAATACTTGATGACTTCCGATTCCGTCACCGTCTCCAGATCGTCCGCCGTGCCGACGATGTTGTAGGCGATGATGTGCGGCAGGTGCGAGACGATAGCAAGCACCTTGTCGTGATGCTCCGGATCCATCTCGTCCACCTTGGAGCCGAGGGTTTCCCAGAAACTCCGCAACCTCCTCAGCGCCGTCTCGTCCGTGCCGGCAAGCGGTGTGAAGATGCACCAGCGTCCCTCGAAAAGACCCGGGAAGCCCGCGTCGGGCCCCGATTTTTCTGTACCTGCCAAGGGATGACCGGGAATGAAGTGGGCAAGCGCCGGCATATGCGGCTGCATCTGTGCAATGACCGACGCCTTCGTCGAACCCACATCGGTGACGATCGCACCGGGCTTCAGGCTACCGGCGATTTCCCTTGCAACGCTCTCCGACGCGCCGACGGGCACGGAGACGATGATCAGGTCGGCATCCCTCGCGGCCTCTGCCGCAGAACTCGTATACCGATCGCCGAGCTGCAGCTCTTCCGCCCGCTTCAGCGTTTCGGCGCTGCGGGTGGTGATGACCACGTCCTTTGCCAGGCCCAGCCGCTTGATGTCATGCGCCAGCGAAGACCCGATCAGCCCGATTCCGATCAGCGCGATGCGATCGAACTGAACTGTCATGCCTTGCGTCCCATAAACTCGCCGAGCGCCTCGATGACGCCGCGGTTGGCTTCCTCGGGACCGATGCTCATGCGCAGCGAGTTGGCAAAGCCATAGCCCCTGACGGCCCGCAGGATATAGCCGCGGCTGGTCAGGAACGCATCGGCGTCGACAGCGCGCTTGCCGTCTACGTCAGGGAAATGGATCAGGACGAAGTTGGCGACGGAGGGCGTCACCTTCAGACCCAGCGTTTCGAATGCGCCGGTCAGCTTCTCGATCCACATCTGATTGAAGGAAACAGCCTCCTGCACGAATGCCTGATCGCGAATGGCGGCGGCACCCGCGGAGATCGCCGCCGAATTCATGTTGAACGGCCCGCGCAGGCGATTGAGCGCATCGATGATCTCCGCCGGCGCGTACATCCAACCGACGCGCAGCGCAGCAAGGCCGTAAACCTTCGAGAAGGTGCGCGTCATGACCACGTTGGGATTGGACGAGACGATCTCGATGCCGGCTTCGTAGTCGTTGCGGCGGACGTATTCCGCATAGGCCGCGTCGAGAACGAGGATCACATTCTTCGGAAGACCGGCATGCAGGCGGCGGATTTCGCTGACTGAAACATAGGTCCCGGTCGGATTGCCCGGATTGGCGATGAACACCATCTTCGTCTTCGGCGTCACGGCCGCAAGAATCGCGTCGACATCGACGGTCGCGTCATTCTCCTTGGCAACGACGGCCGTCGCGCCTGCGCCCATGATCTGGATCTTGTACACGAGAAACCCGTGCTCTGTGATGATGGCCTCGTCGCCGGTGCCGAGATAGACGTGGCAGAGAAGCCCGAGCAACTCATCGGAGCCGTTGCCGCACATGATGTTAGCCGGGTTAAGACCGTGAACGGCAGCAATCGCCTCGCGCAGCTCGACCGCCTGGCCATCCGGATAGCGTTCCAGACTGTCTGCCGCGGCGCGGAAAGCCTCGATTGCCTTAGGGCTGGCACCGAGTGGCGTTTCGTTCGAGGAAAGCTTGTAGACGCGTGCAACGCCCGGCGCGTGTTCCTTTCCCGGAACATAGGCTGCGATATCCAGGATACCGGGACGCGGAACGGGCTTGCTTATCTCTACGTTCATGGGATCGACCTTGGAAAATGCCGCTAGTCCGGCTGAAAATTGCCCAGAGGCAATAGAACGGAAAGACGATCTTGTCGAGGGCCGGACGGCCTATCTGCTGCGCGTCGTCGGAACGCCGTGCGGCGCCAGAACCGGCACGAACACCCGCCGCGAGGCGCGAACCGCCACCGGCAGGCCCTGGTAGAGCCGCTTCTGCGCTTCGACGATAATGACACCGGAGAAGGCCGGCCACATCGTCCGCCCGACGCGCTCGAAGGCGCTTCGAAGCCGCATCATGGTTCGAAGCTTGGAGGGCGGAAACAACAACGCCTCGGCCGTTGCGCCGGGTGTGAAGTTCGTTTCGCGCAGCAGATGAGTAAGCTGGCCGCGCGAATAAGGGCGCCCGGAGCCGAACGGCGTGTATTCCATCCGCGCCCAGACGCCGCGGCGGTTCGGCACGACGATCACAAGCCGCCCTCCCGGTGCCAGCACCCGCCACAGTTCCTTCAACGTCTCCCGTGGGCTCTCGGCAAACTCGAGCGAATGCACCATCAGCACGCGGTCGATCGAGGAGTCCGGCAACGGCAGTTCCTCGTCGAAGATCAGCGCGGTGGAGGACAGCGATCCCATCGGCCAGTTCACCGCACCTTGCCCCGCAGGCATGAACGCGAACGTCCGTTCCGTATCCGCCTGAAAACGATCGAGGAAGGGGACGGCATAGCCGAGGCCCACAAGACGTTCCTGCGGAAGCCGCACCCAGAGCGACGATAACGCCATCGCGATCGACTGCTCGGCGATACGGCCGAGGTCGGAATGATAAAACTGGCGTAGGTCGACAATATCGGCGTGCATCGCAACAAATGTTATCAGCGGGCGGTTGGACTTCAAGGCCGGAACCTCTACATTCCCGGTATGTCCGCGATAAAGAGGTATTTGAGACTATGAGCCCTTTGGATTTAGAGGTTTTTCTATGCCGTTCCGATAATTTCGGCGTTCTTGTGCACGACCCCGAAACCCGCTTCACTGCCTCGATCGACGCCCCGGATGCCGCCGCCGTCATATCGGCAGCCGAGCGCCGCGGCTGGAAGATCACCCACATCTTCACGACGCACCACCATACAGATCACGTCGAGGGCAACCTTGCGCTGAAGGAGCGATACGACTGCGAAATCGTCGGCCCGATCAACGAAGCAGTCGCGATCCCCGGTCTCGACAAGACGATGGCCGACGGCGATTCGTTCCTGTTCGGTGACCATACGGTGAAAGTCATCGAGACACCCGGCCACACGGCTGGCCATATCTGTTACCACTTCGTGGACGACAAGCTGCTCTTTGCAGCCGACACGTTGTTTGCGCTCGGTTGCGGCCGCCTGTTCGAACGGCCGGCGGCCGACATGTGGCATTCCCTGCAGAAGCTTGCGGTGCTGCCGGACGAGACGGCGATCTACTTCGGTCATGAATATACGCTGTCGAACGCCCGCTTCGCCCTGACCATCGACCCCGACAACGAACGCCTGAAGAGCCGCGCGGCAGATATCGAGGCGCTGCGTGCGGAAGGAAAGTTCACGATCCCGACAACGCTGTCGATGGAAAAGGAAACCAATCCGTTCCTGCGCGCAGCCGATCCTGCGATTCGCCGCAATCTCCTGATGGAGACGAGGACCAACGAGGAAGTCTTTGCCGAAATCCGCAAGCGCAAGGACAATTTCTGATGTCGCCTGACGATATTATCCGCGAGCTTTCGATGCAGTTGCACCCCGAAGGCGGATGGTACGTGCAGACATTTCGCGACACCGAAGGTGGCACGCGCGGACATTCGACCGCGATCTACTACCTCCTGAAGGCCGGGCAGCGATCGCACTGGCATCGGGTCCGCGACGCCGCTGAAGTCTGGCACCACTACGCCGGCGCACCGCTCGCACTCCACCGTGCTGAAGGCGGCGGCAGGAGCGAGACACTCACGCTCGGCACGGATATCCTGAACGGCCAACGGCCGCAGGCGATCGTCCCGGCCAACTGGTGGCAATCGGCAGAAACGCTCGGCGACTACACGCTCGTCGGCTGCACTGTCTCGCCGGGTTTCGAGTTTTCAAGCTTCGAGATGGCACCGCCCGATTGGGCGCCGGACGCTTGACAACGGGTCCGGAAAGGAGCCGGGGATCCGTCCGGCTCAAGCACTGGCGTCGGTGCCTGCAGGCATCGCAGAAGCAGCCGGCCTCTTGATCAGCGGCCCAGCCTGCACGACCAATGGGCTCAGGCCGTTCTCTTCTCGCTCCAGCATCTCGAAAAGCTGGTGCCGCATGCGTGGCTCCCAGAACTTGTTGATATGCGTCGCCACCCCCTGCGCAGCTTCGCTTTCGGGCTGGGTCGCGAAGAAGGTCGCGATCTGGTTGGCCATATAGACGAGCTTGGCTTGCGTATCATGCGACATCGGAAATGCTTCCCGGTTGAATGCGGTGTGGATGCGTAAAGATCTCGAAATCCTCCCCGCGCACAAGCGCGATCAGCGTCATGCCTGCCTCCTCCGCCGTGCGGATCGCCAGCGCCGTCGGTGCAGAGATGGCAATCAGGACAGGACTGCCGAGGATGGCCGCCTTCTGCACCATCTCGACGGAAAGGCGGCTGGTAACGGCAACGACGCCGCTTCCGCCCTCCAATCCCAGACCGACGACCGCGCCGCAAAGCTTGTCGAGAGCATTGTGACGGCCGACGTCCTCGCGCACAGCGGCAAGTCCCTTGCCCGGGATATAGAACGCCGCCCCATGAACGGCGCGCGTCTCGCGATGCAGCGGTTGGGCGCCGTTCAGAAGCGAGACGGCCTCGACCACATCCCGATGGCTGATCGTCATCGCCACAACGGAAACGTCTGATACCTTGCGCACAGCCTGCTCGATCGATTCGATGCCGCAAAGCCCGCAACCCACGGGTCCCGCCATGCTCCGTCTGCGCGCACTCAGCGCCGCGGCAACGTCCTCCACCAGCGACACCTGCACATCGATACCCTGATCGCCTTCGACGATATCGATTGACGCAATCTCCTCCCGGGTTGCGACGATGCCTTCGGTGAGGGTGAAGCCGACGGCGAAATCTTCGAGATCGCCCGGTGTTCCCATCATCACGGCATGCGTCGTGCCACCATAGGAAAATGCTATCGGTATTTCTTCCGGCACGATGCGCTCGCCCGACCTGACAACGCCACCGCTGCGGGCGATCCGTCTGACGGCAATCCGGGTCGGCCTTTGCGTCATTACTCAGCCGCCTCCAGTTTGCCGGATATGCGCCGGCTCTGCCGCGCCTGCTCGTCATACTCCACCTGCCAGTCGGATGGACCGTTGGAGGGCGAAACCTGTACTGCCGTCACCTTGTATTCCGGGCAGTTGGTCGCCCAGTCGGAGAAGTCGGTGGTAATGACGTTGGCCTGCGTATCCGGGTGGTGGAACGTGGTATAGACGACACCCGGCGCGACGCGGTCGGTGATCAGCGAGCGGAGCGTCGTATCGCCGGACCGGCTCACCAGCTTGATCCAGTCGCCATCGCGAATGCCGCGCTGCTCGGCATCGTGCGGATGGATCTCCAGCCGGTCTTCCGCATGCCAGACGACATTGTCCGTGCGCCGGGTCTGCGCGCCGACATTATACTGGCTGAGGATGCGTCCGGTCGTCAGAAGCAACGGGAAACGAGGCCCGGTCCGCTCGTCGGTGGCCACGTATTCCGTACGTATGAACTTTCCCTTACCGCGAACGAAGCCATCCACGTGCATGATTGGCGATCCCTCCGGATGCGCCTCGTTGCAGGGCCACTGCACCGATCCCATTTTATCCAGGTAGTCATAGGAGACGAGCGCGAAGCTCGGCGTCGTTGCTGCGATCTCATCCATGATTTCGGAAGGATGCTTGTAGCTCCAGGCAAGCCCCATCGCCTGTGCAAGCTTCTGCGTGACTTCCCAGTCGGCATAGCCGTTCTTCGGGGTCATGACCTTGCGCACGCGGTTGATGCGGCGTTCCGCATTGGTGAAGGTGCCGTCCTTTTCCAGGAAGCTCGAACCCGGCAGGAAGACATGTGCATAATTCGCCGTCTCGTTGAGGAACAGGTCGTGGACGACGACGCACTCCATCGCCGCGAGACCCGCCGCAACATGCTTGGTATCCGGATCCGACTGCAGGATGTCCTCGCCCTGCACGTAGAGCCCCTTGAAGGAGCCGTCGACGGCAGCGTCCAGCATGTTCGGGATGCGCAACCCTGGCTCATCGCTGATCTTCACGCCCCAAAGCTTCTCGAAAATGTCGCGTGTTGCGTCGTCCGACACGTGGCGATAGCCGGGCAGCTCGTGCGGGAAGGAACCCATGTCGCAGGAGCCCTGCACATTGTTCTGGCCGCGCAAGGGGTTCACGCCGACACCGGGGCGGCCGATGTTGCCGGTGACCATGGACAGGTTGGCGATCGCCATCACGGTCGTCGAGCCCTGGCTGTGCTCCGTAACGCCGAGGCCGTAATAGATCGCACCATTGCCCCCGGTCGCATAGAGACGGGCTGCGCCGCGCACCAGTTCGGCCGGGACGCCTGTGAATTTCTCCGAGGCTTCGGGGCTGTGGTAGGGCTCGGCGACGAAGCCGGCCCAATCCTCGAACTCTGACCAGTCACAACGCTCGCGGATGAAGGCTTCGTTGAACAGTCCCTCGGTTACGATCACATGCGCTAGCGCCGTCAGGACCGCAACGTTGGTGCCTGGAGTGAGGGGTAGATGATAGGAGGCCTCGATATGCGGCGAGCGTACGATATCCGTGCGGCGGGGATCGATGACGATCAGCTTTGCGCCCTGGCGCAATCGCTTCTTCAGCCGCGAGGCAAACACCGGATGGCCGTCGGTCGGATTGGCACCGATGATGACGACGACATCACTCTTTTCGACACTGTCGAAATTCTGCGTTCCCGCCGATGTGCCGAATGCCTGACCAAGACCATAACCGGTCGGCGAATGGCAGACGCGGGCGCAGGTATCGACGTTGTTATTGCCGAAACCGGCCCTCACCAGCTTCTGCACCAGATAGGTTTCCTCGTTCGTGCAGCGCGACGACGTGATGCCACCGACCGAATCGCGGCCATACTGGTACTGGATACGGCGAAACTCCGTGGCGACATGGGCGAAGGCCTCCTCCCAGGTAACCTCGCGCCAGGGATCGGAAATTTTCTCGCGAACCATCGGATTGAGGACACGGTCCTTGTGGCTGGAGTAGCCATAGGCGAAACGCCCTTTGACGCAGGAATGGCCGCGGTTCGCTTGGCCCTCCTTCCATGGCACCATGCGCACCAGCTCTTCGCCACGCATCTCCGCCTTGAACGAACAGCCGACGCCGCAATAGGCGCAGGTTGTAACAACCGAGTGCTCGGGCTGCCCGATTGCGATCACAGATTTTTCCGTCAGCGTTGCCGTCGGACATGCCTGGACGCAGGCGCCGCAGGACACGCATTCCGACGAGACGAAATCCTCGCGCATGCCGGCCGAAACGCGCGAATCGAAACCGCGCCCTTCGATGGTCAGCGCAAACGTCCCCTGGACCTCCTCGCAGGCGCGTACGCAGCGCGAACAGACGATGCATTTCGCAGGATCGAACGTGAAGTACGGATTGGATTCGTCCTTCGGCGCCCATTTGAGATTGATGCCGCCGCTGTCGCGCGCCTTGACATGGTTTTCGCCGTCGTAACCGTAGCGCACGTCGCGAAGCCCGACGGCGCCCGCCATGTCCTGCAGCTCGCAATCGCCGTTCGCCGCACAGGTCAGGCAGTCGAGCGGATGGTCGGAAATGTAGAGCTCCATCACCCCGCGGCGAACATCCTTCAGCCGGGTCGTCTGCGTCGAGACAACCATTCCCGGTGCCACCGGCGTCGTGCAGGACGCCGGCATGCCGGCGCGTCCCTTGACCTCCACCAGACAAAGCCGGCAGGAGCCGAAGGCTTCCATCATGTCTGTGGCACAGAGCTTCGGAATCTCGATCCCGGCGTCCATCGAGGCGCGCATGATCGAGGTGCCCTCGGGCACCGAAATCTCGTTGCCGTCGATGGTCAGCGTCACCATGGTTTCGGATGTCGAGGCCGGCGTGCCGTAGTCTGTTTCTGCAACGAGGGGCATGGTCTTACTCCGCCGCTTCGATAAGGGGGGTGGGCGCGAAATCATCGGGGAAATGCGTCATGGCGCTCATCACGGGATAGGGCGTAAAACCGCCGAGCGCGCAGAGCGACCCGAATTTCATGGTATTGCAGAGGTCGGCGAGCAGTTCGCGGTTCTTCTGCGGCTCGATACCTTGCGCGATCTTGTCGGCGGTTTCGACGCCGCGCGTCGAGCCGATGCGACAGGGGGTGCACTTCCCGCAGCTTTCGACGGCGCAGAACTCCATCGCGAAACGCGCTTGCTTCAGCATGTCGGCGCGGTCGTCGAAAACGACGATGCCGGCGTGGCCGATCAGCCCGTCCCGGGCCGCAAAGGCCTCGTAATCGAAAGGCGTGTCGAACAGCGTGCGCGGGAAATAGGCTCCGAGCGGGCCCCCAACCTGCACGGCCTTGACCGGCCGGCCGGATGCCGTTCCACCGCCGATCTCATCGACGATCTCGCCGAGCGAAACGCCGAACGCAGTTTCGAACAACCCGGCATACTTGACGTTGCCGGCAATCTGCAGCGGGATCGTGCCGCGCGACCGGCCCATGCCGAAATCGCGATAGTAGGCCGCGCCCTTTTCCATGATCACAGGCACGGAGGCCAGAGAAATCACGTTGTTGATGACGGTGGGACAGTCGAACAGACCCTTGTGCGCCGGCAGTGGGGGCTTGGCGCGCACGATGCCGCGCTTGCCTTCAAGGCTGTTCAGCAACGCTGTTTCCTCACCGCAGACATAGGCGCCGGCACCGGTTCGAACCTCCATATCGAAAGCCCTGCCCGAGCCGAGGACGGATAGCCCGAGTATCCCGGCACTTCTCGCAATATCGATTGCCCTGCCCATGGCCGCAATCGCATGCGGATACTCGGAGCGTGTGTAGACGAACCCCTTGGTCGCGCTGGTGGCAAGCCCCGCAATCGCCATGCCCTCGATCAGCACAAAGGGATCGCCCTCCATGATCATCCGGTCGGCAAAGGTGCCGCTGTCTCCCTCGTCGGCGTTGCAGACGATGTATTTGCGTGCGCCCGGCGCATCGAGCACGGTCTTCCACTTGATGCCCGTGGGAAAACCGGCACCGCCGCGTCCGCGCAGGCCGGAATCGGTGACTTCCCTCACGACGTCGGCGGGCAGCATTGAGATGGCGCGCCGAAGCCCAGCCAGGCCGCCATGCGCCTCATAGTCATCAAGGGACAGCGGATCGGTGATGCCACAGCGGGCGAATGTCAGGCGCGTCTGCCGCTTGAGGAACGGCAGTTCCTCGACGACGCCCAGACAGAGCGGGTGGTCGCCGCCAGACATCAGGCCGGCATCGAACAGCGCACCGACATCCCTCGCCTTGACCGGTCCATAGCCGATCCGTTTGCCCGCCACTTCGATTTCGACCAATGGCTCCAGCCAGTGCATTCCGCGCGAGCCGTTGCGCACGATCTTCGCATCGAGACCGCGGGCGACAATCTCCTGGGCAATTGCCTTCGCCACGTTTTCGGCCCCGAGCGCCAGCGCTGCGGCGTCGCGCGGAACATAGATCCTCCCGGTCATCGGCGTGCCTCCGAGATCAAAGCTTCCAGGTCCTCGGCATCGACCCGGCCATGCACCTCGCCGTCCATCATCGCAGACGGCGAGCATGAACAGAGCCCGAGACAGAAGACGGGCTCAAGCGTGATCGCACCGTCGGGCGTCGTCCCGTGCCAGTCGACACCGAGCATATGCTTGGCGCGCTCCGCCAGAGCATCTCCACCCATTGACTGGCAGGCCTCGGCGCGACAGAGCTTCAGCACATGCCGACCGGCCGGATGATCGCGATAGTCGTGGTAGAAGGTGACGACGCCGTGCACTTCGGCGCGCGATAGGTTGAGCTCGTTGGCGATCACGGGAAGCGCCTCCTGCGGGACATAGCCGAACTCCGCCTGGATCTCGTGCAGGATCGGCAGCAGCGGACCTTCGAGCGCCTTGAGATTGTCAACGATAGCGCGGGTGCGTGTCGGGACATCGCCCTTGGCGATATGAATATTCATCAGCAGCCCTCCCACGGCCTGCACATTGCGCGGAACCGGTTGGGCAGGCGGGCTTTCTTCCGAAACCTGTGGCCGACGGAACCGCTAGCGTGCGTTCATTATAGAACCTTCTCAGGGAAGCGCGAAGCGATCAATACGGCTGTTCCGTCAGACGATAGGAAATTCCTATCAATCGTGTGTCGCCGCTGCGAGAATTCGCGCCTCATGCAGCAAGGCCGAGACCAGCGGTGTGAATGGCTCGCGATGGGTTGCGACCAGGCCCACGACATGGTGCACCTGCGGCTCGACGATCGGGATCATGCGGATTTCCGCAGGAAACCCGAAGGATTTGGCCACATTGCGCGGCATGATGCTGGCCCAACGCCCGGTTCTCACATGCGAGAAGAGCACGATCATCGAATTCGACTCGAGCGTCGGATGGGCGGTCGCACCCGCCTGCTCAAGGAGTTTATTGATAATCCGTCGATTCTGCATGTCGGCGGTCAATAGACAAAGCCTAAGATCGCCGACTTCCTTCCAGGTGACGCTGTCTCGATCGGACAAGGGGCTGCCGGAGGCGGTGATGAGATTGTAGTGCTCGGCATAGAGCGGCACGCTGGTGACCCGGCCGAGCGGCTCGTTCTCCAGGTAGGTGATGCCTGCATCGATTTCCAGGTTTTCCAGCATACTCAGAACCTGCAGCGAGTTGCGCGACATGATGGAGAAGGTCACATCCGGATGCCGCTCCTGAAACGGCGTCGTGATGCGCGGCAGCATCGCGAGCGCCGTTGGAATGACTGCAATCTTGATATGGCCGGAGAGCCCTTTGCGCGCCGCGCGCATTTCCTCGCGCATGGTGCGGGTATCTCCCACGATTCGCCGCGCCCATTCGAGCACCCGTTGGCCCTCTGGCGTCAGCCCCTGGAAGCGCGATCCCCGGCTGACGAGCATGACGCCGAGCTGATCTTCCAGTTGGCGGATGGCCGCGGAAAGGGTGGGTTGCGAGACGCCGCATTCCTCTGCCGCGCGACCGAAGTGCTTCTCATTGGCAAGCGCGATGAAGAATTCCAGCTTATCGATCATTCGGCCTCCGCGCCGAACCACGGCGTGCGCTCATTTGCGCCGGAGAACTGGCGTTTCGCAAGTCCCGAGATTAATCCTGCGCTGGCGGCACCATGACGAAGAGGGATCCGAGAAACGAGATTGTTGCCGGTTTGCTCACGCGATAGTAGATCAGGCGGCCTTCGCGACGCGTTGCGACCAGGCCTTCCAGCCGCAGCCGCGCAAGCTGCTGCGATACCATCGCCTGCTGGATGCCGAGGATATCTTCCATCTCGCCGACTGTCTTTTCCTCCTCCGCGAGAATGCAGAGAATGAGCAGTCGCGTGTGATGAGCAAGTGCCTTCAGGAGATCACTCGCCTCGCGTGCCCTCCTTGAAAACATCTGAAGTTCCTGATCGGCCATACCAGACCTTGGTGTGGGCAAATGCATTCTGAATCTCTAGTTGCATAAATATCGAAAAGCGAACCATCAGAATAACATATACGTGGAAGACGATTGTTTGGATTTCCTAAAATGCCAAAAAAAGTCACGCCCGTCAGCAGATCAACTGGCCACCGTTGATCTCGAGCGTCTGCCCGGTGACGTAACCGGAAAGAGATGGGGCAGCCAGGAAGAGATATGCAGGAGCACAATCCTCAGCCGTGCCCAACCGTTGGAGCGGTATGCTCTTGCGGGTCTGCTCCAGCTTCTCCGGCGAGGAATAGCGTTGATGAAAATCGGTCTCGATGGTTCCGGGCGAAACACAATTGACGCGTATTCCGTCCGGCGCGAGTTCCCTTGCCAGAGCCTTCGAGTAGGTTGCCACGAACGCCTTGGATGCCGAATAGATCGCCGAGCCCGGGCTTCCTCCGGTCAGCGCGGAGATCGACACGGTGTTGACGATGGCGGCGCCCTGCGCCGCTCTCAGCGCCGGCAGCAATGCCCGCGTCAACTCGACGACTGAGGTCTGGTTCAGCTGGACAATCGACCCGTATTGTTCGTCGGTAAGCGTATCGGCCGGAAAACGCCCAAACATGGTTCCAGCATTGTTGACCAGCACGTGCAGGCTGTCGAACACCGTCAGCGCCTTTGCAGCAAATTCAAGCGTCTCTCTGCCGGACGAAAAATCGGCCGGAATCAGGAATGCCCGCCGGTCCTCCTCCGCCGTCAGCAGAAAGTCGGGAAGAGCACGATCCTTGGCTCGACCAACGTGAACGAGGACTCTCGCCCCGCAATCGAGAAACTGCCGCGCCACCTCAAGGCCGATTCCCCTGCCGGCACCTGTCACCACGACATTGCGATTTTCAAACAACCTTGGATGAAACATATCCCCTCCTTCGGTGGGCGGATCACACACTGCCAATTTAGACAGTATACGCGATGGAGCAATCTCTACCTTCACCGCGACCGATCTGACGACTGCGAGACGGAGAATCAAAGCGGACGCGCAGCGGTACGCACGCAGGCGTGCCAACAAAAAAGCGGCCAAGTGGCCGCTTCAATGAAGTCTCTGTGTCTGATGCAATCAGTCCTGCTGGATGACACCGCGCAGATGCGTGAGCTCCAAGATCAGGCGTTCGAGCTGCGACTTGTGCTCGTGATGCTGGCTGTCTTCCAGCTCGCTCTTCGCGGCGTCGATTCGACGCGTCAGCTCATCCTTCTGCATGTCCTCGACGGCGACCGCCGATTCGGCAAGCAGCGTGCAGCCGGTTGGCAGGATGTCTGCAAAACCGCCGAAAACGACATAGTCCTGCTTGGCGCCGCTGGCGGAGCGAACACTGACGATGCCCGGCTTGATGGTTGTCATCGTCGGGGCGTGGTGCGCCATGACGGTCATCTCGCCCTCGGTTGCCGGAATGACAACTTCGGTCACCATCTCCGACAGGAGCAGACGCTCCGGAGATACGAGTTCAAAATTGAAATTGTCAGCCATGACGTTTCACTTCTTGATTGTCTTTGAAACGAGAGACGGCGCGCTTGGGCGATCCAGCGCGCCGTAAGTGAATGCATCAAGCCGCTGCAGAGAGCTTCTTGGCCTTTTCGACAGCCTCTTCCATCGAGCCGACCATATAGAAGGCAGCTTCCGGCAGGTGGTCATAGTCGCCGTTGACGAGGCCCTTGAAGCCCTTGATCGTGTCTTCGAGTGCAACCAGCTTGCCTGGCGAACCGGTGAAGACTTCGGCAACAAAGAACGGCTGCGACAGGAAGCGCTCGATCTTGCGGGCGCGGGCGACGGAGAGCTTGTCCTCTTCAGACAGTTCGTCCATGCCCAGGATCGCAATGATGTCCTGCAGGGACTTGTAGCGCTGCAGTGTCGACTGAACCTTACGGGCAATCTCGTAGTGCTCTTCGCCGACGACCAGCGGGTCGAGCATGCGCGAGGTCGAATCGAGCGGGTCGACGGCCGGGTAGATACCCTTTTCGGCGATCGAGCGAGACAGAACGGTCGTCGCGTCCAAGTGGGCGAACGATGTTGCCGGAGCCGGGTCGGTCAAGTCGTCGGCAGGGACGTAAATGGCCTGAACCGAGGTAATCGAGCCCGTCGTCGTCGTGGTGATGCGCTCCTGCATCTGGCCCATATCAGTGGCAAGCGTCGGCTGATAGCCAACGGCCGAAGGAATGCGGCCGAGCAGAGCCGACACTTCGGAACCTGCCTGCGTAAAGCGGAAGATGTTGTCGACGAAGAACAGGACGTCCTGGCCCTGGTCGCGGAAGTTTTCGGCAACCGTCAGACCGGTCAGGGCAACGCGTGCGCGTGCGCCCGGCGGTTCGTTCATCTGGCCGTAAACCAGCGCAGCCTTGGAGCCTTCGCCGCCACCGTGCTTGTTGACGCCGGATTCGATCATTTCGTGGTAAAGGTCGTTGCCTTCGCGGGTACGTTCACCCACGCCGGCGAATACCGAGAAACCACCGTGCGCCTTGGCGACGTTGTTGATCAATTCCATGATGAGAACGGTCTTGCCGACACCGGCGCCGCCGAACAGGCCGATCTTGCCGCCCTTGGCGTAGGGCGCCAGGAGATCGACGACCTTGATGCCGGTGACGAGGATCTGCGATTCCGTGGACTGCTCGACGTAAGCCGGAGCGTCCTGGTGGATGGAGCGCCTGGAAGCGGTGACCAGCGGGCCTGCTTCGTCAACCGGCTCGCCGATGACGTTCATAATGCGGCCGAGCGTTTCCGGACCGACCGGAACGGAGATCGGAGCACCGGTGTCCGTCACCGCCTGACCGCGAACCAGACCTTCGGTCGAGTCCATGGCGATCGTGCGGACGACGTTTTCACCCAGGTGCTGCGCGACTTCGAGAACCAGGCGGTTGCCCGTGTTCGTCGTTTCGAGCGCGTTCAAAATCGCCGGCAGTTCGCCTTCGAAAGCAACGTCAACGACGGCGCCGATAACCTGCGTGACCTTGCCGGCAGAGCCTGCCGCAGTCGTCTTGGGGGTAGCTGCCTTAGCCATCTTCTTACCCTCTTTCCCTAACCTCAGAGCGCTTCCGCGCCCGAAATGATTTCAATGAGTTCCTTGGTGATCTGCGCCTGACGCTGACGGTTGTAGCTGAGCGTCAGTTTATTGATCATCTCACCGGCGTTACGCGTCGCATTGTCCATGGCGCTCATCTTGGCGCCCATTTCACCAGCGACGTTCTCGAGGAGCGCGCGGAAGATCTGGACCGAAATGTTGCGCGGGATCAGATCGTTCAGGATCGATGCCGGATCCGGCTCGTATTCATAGACCGCACCTGCATGCGCCTCATCCTGGGAAACGACTGTCGGAGCCGAAGCCGGAATGAGTTGCTGAGCTGTCGGAATCTGCGAGATGACCGACTTGAACTCGGAGTAGAACAGCGTGCAGACGTCGAACTCCCCGGCTTCGAACATCTCGAGGATGCGCTTGCCGATCTGGTCCGCATTGTCGAAACCGACACGCTTCACATCGCGAAGTTCCTTGCGCTCGACGATGAGCGAGGCGAATTCGCGACGCAGAACGTCGTAGCCCTTTTTGCCGACGGTGAAGATCTTCACCGTCTTGCCTTCAGCGAGAAGCTTGCGGGCATGGTCGCGCGCAAAACGCGAGATCTGCGAGTTGAAGCCGCCGCAAAGGCCGCGTTCCGCAGTGCAGACCACCAGCAGATGAACCTGGGCCTTGCCGGTCCCGGTCATCAGCAGCGGCGCACCGTCCGCATCGGTGACGGCGTTGGCGATGTTCGCCAAAACCGCACCCATACGCTGCGAATACGGCCGGGCGGCTTCGGCCGCCTCCTGCGCACGCCGAAGCTTCGCCGCGGCGACCATTTTCATCGCCTTGGTGATCTTCTGCGTCGCCTTGACGGAGGCGATCCGGTTTTTCAGATCCTTAAGTGAAGGCATCCGTTATCCGTCCTAACTGGGTCCGATTACGAGAAAGACTTCGCGAAGCTATCGATGGCAGCTGTGAGCTTGCCCTTCGTATCGTCGCTGATTGCCTTTTCCGTGCGGATCGTGTCGAGGATGGCAGAGCCTTCCGAGCGGAGATATGACAACAGGCCCTGTTCGAACTTGCCGACCTGAGCGACCGCAACCTTGTCGAGGTAGCCATTGACGCCGGCGAAGATCACCGCGACCTGTTCTTCCGTCTTCAGCGGCGAGAACTGCGGCTGCTTGAGAAGCTCGGTCAGGCGAGCACCACGGTTCAGCAGGCGCTGTGTTGCAGCGTCAAGGTCCGAACCGAACTGCGCGAAGGCAGCCATTTCACGATACTGGGCGAGTTCACCCTTGATCGAGCCGGCAACCTGCTTCATCGCCTTGATCTGCGCGGCGGAACCGACGCGCGAAACCGACAGACCGACGTTAACAGCCGGGCGGATACCCTGATAGAACAGGTCGGTTTCGAGGAAGATCTGACCGTCGGTGATCGAGATCACGTTGGTCGGGATGAACGCCGAAACGTCGTTGCCCTGCGTTTCGATGACCGGCAGAGCCGTCAGCGAACCAGCGCCCTTTTCGTCGGAGAGCTTTGCAGCGCGCTCGAGAAGACGCGAATGCAGATAGAAGACGTCGCCCGGGTATGCTTCGCGGCCCGGCGGACGGCGCAACAACAGCGACATCTGGCGGTAAGCGACAGCCTGCTTGGACAGGTCGTCATAACCGATCAGCGCATGCTGTCCGTTGTCACGGAAGTATTCGCCCATGGTGCAGCCGGCAAACGGAGCCAGGTACTGCATCGGAGCCGGATCGGAAGCCGTCGCAGCAACGATGATCGAGTACTTCAGAGCGCCGCGTTCTTCGAGAACCTTGACGAACTGGGCAACCGTCGAACGCTTCTGGCCGATAGCGACGTAGACGCAGTACAGTTTTTCGCTGTCCGGGCCGTTGTCGTGGATCGCCTTCTGGTTCAGGATCGCGTCCAGAATGATCGCGGTCTTGCCGGTCTGGCGGTCGCCGATGACGAGTTCGCGCTGGCCACGGCCGACCGGGATGAGCGCGTCGATGGCCTTGAGGCCGGTCGACATCGGCTCATGAACCGACTTGCGCGGGATGATGCCAGGAGCCTTGATGTCGACGCGCGAACGACGCGTCGCATTGATCGGGCCCTTGCCGTCGATCGGGTTTCCAAGAGCATCGACAACACGGCCAAGCAGTTCGGGACCAACCGGAACGTCAACGATTGCGCCGGTCCGCTTAACGGTGTCGCCTTCCTTGATGTCACGGTCGGAGCCGAAAATAACAACACCGACGTTATCGGACTCAAGGTTCAGCGCCATGCCACGGATGCCGCCCGGGAACTCGACCATCTCGCCTGCCTGGACATTGTCCAGACCGTAAACGCGAGCGATACCGTCACCGACGGAGAGCACCTGACCGACTTCCGAGACTTCTGCCTCTTTGCCGAAATTTTTAATCTGATCTTTGAGAATTGCGGAAATTTCCGCGGCGCGGATATCCATCAGCCAACCTCTTTCAATGCAAGCTTAAGGGTAGAGAGTTTGGTACGAAGAGACGTATCAATCTGACGGGACCCGACCTTCACGATCAAGCCGCCAAGAATGGACGGGTCGACCGTGACGGCAATCGCCACGTCTTTGCCGGTGACGCTCTTGAGCGCCGCCTTCAATTCGGTTTCCTGCGCTGCATCGAGCGCATGGGCCGAGGTAACCTCGGCAGAAATCTCACCACGCTGCTTGGCAGCGATGATGCGGAAGGCCTTGATCATGCCCGGAAGGGCAAAGAGGCGGCGGTTACGCGCCACGACCTTCAAAAAGTTTGCGAAGAAGCCGCTGATGCCGGCCTTCTCGCTAATCGCAACGATCGCCTTCAGTTGATCGTCGGCCGAGAAAACCGGGCTCGAAACGAAACGCTTCAGATCGTCGCTCTCGTCCAGCATCGCCTGGAACCGGTCGAGATCGGCAGTCACTGTCTTGACCGCACCTTGCTCGAGCGCCAGTTCAAACAGCGACGAGGCATATCGTTCTGCAACACCAGATGTTAGCTGGGACGTGTCTGCCACGGGCACAAATTTCCCTGATTTCAATCCAAGAATCCGGCTTCCGGCGGGCGCCTGATCTAAATTCCTGAATTCGTTATGATTTCCCCCAGAAATCGCAAGAGAAGCCTCTTGCTTCTTCCGAAATTCGGGGTCCGTCTAACATAGGATCTCCGGACTCGCAACACGCGTAATGCCCGAATACGGCTTTAGCATCGTTTTCTGACGCAAAAATGCGGAAAGCTTCGAGGACGGGCTGGGAACCCGCCCGATATCCACACAAGTCACGCTGAAAAGAAACCAAAAACGTAACCGAGCGGAAGCGCGGCGAGAACGATTTGTACAACCAGAAGTAAATAGTTGAGAATCGTACCCCCCTTATCGGAAAGCAGTGAAACTATGCGGGCAAAGGCAGCCATCGCAAACACGGCACCAACGACCAAATAGATATTCGGCTGCGCAAGCAATATTGGAGCAAGGCCAAGCGCGAGATACGCACCGCCCATCGAGCGCTGCTCGGCATACCCGTCACGCCTCCCTTCTCTTGGCTGGAGGCCGAAAACGCGCATCGCGTAGCCTGGCGCGAACATTATCACAAAGCCCGCAAGCGCCACAAAAGCAGCTGCACAAAAAGCCAGTTGCTCGCCCAGTTCTTCGGGGAAATACAATTCCATAGATCGACCTCAAATCATGCCCTATGGTTTCTTATGGCACGATTGGGAAATCCCGCAAACGCCTTGCCATGCCTGATCTACAGGAAGCTTTGCGGATCGATATCGAGCTGGACGTGGACAGAGCCCCGCTCTTTCGGCGCCTGCGACAGCATGGCGCGCAGAAAGCCCTGCATGTCGGAGTTCCGGCGTCCGTGCACCAGCAGGCGGAACCGATGGCGTCCGCGAACCAGTGCCAGCGGCGCCTCGGCAGGGCCAAGCACCGAAATACCCGTCACCTGCGGCGCGGCATTGCGCATCCCGCGGGCGTGGGTTTCCGCGTCGTGGCGGGTCTCCGCCGAGACGATGATCGACGCGAGCCTCCCAAACGGCGGCAGGATGGCGCGTTCCCGCTCGGCGATCTCGCGCTCGTAGAAAGCGCCGGCATCGCCCGAGACGATCGCCTGCATGACAGGATGCTGCGGCTGATAGGTCTGCAGCAGGCCGTGGCTCTTGAGGCCGGTTCGCCCGGCGCGGCCGGTGACCTGCGACAGAAGCTGAAACGTCCTTTCGGCAGCGCGCGGGTCGCCGTTCGCAAGCCCGAGATCGGCGTCGACGATGCCGACCAGCGTCATCAGTGGAAAATTATGCCCCTTTGCGACCAGCTGCGTGCCGATCACAATATCGGCCTCACCCTTGGCGATCGCGTCGAGCTCCAGCCGCAGCCGCTTGACGCCGCCCATGATGTCGGAGGAGAGCACGATCGTGCGCGCATCCGGAAAATGGCGTTCGACCTCCTCGGCGATCCGCTCGACGCCGGGGCCGCATGCGACGAGGTGATCGAGTGTGCCGCATTCCGGGCAAGCTTCCGGCGTCCGCTCGTTGTGACCGCACTGGTGGCACTGCAATTGCCTCTTGAAGCGGTGCTCGACGAGCCAGCTCGAGCATTGGGGGCACTGGAAACGATGGCCGCAGACCCGGCAGAGCGTCAGCGGCGCATAGCCGCGCCTGTTGAGGAACAACAGGGCCTGCTGCTTCTTCTCGACCGTCTTGCCGATCGCCCGCACAAGCACCGGCGAGAGAAAGCCGCCCCGCTCCGGCGCGTGCCGGCGCATGTCGATCAGGTGCAGGTCGGGAAGTGCCGCATCGCCGAAGCGCGTCGGCAGATGAATAGTGGTATAGCGGCCGCTCTGGCCGTTGACCTGGCTTTCGACAGACGGTGTGGCCGAGACGAGCACCACCGGAAAGTCGCCTATCCGCCCGCGCACCACAGCCATGTCGCGGGCATTGTAGAAAACGCGGTCCTCCTGCTTGTAGGCAGGATCGTGCTCTTCGTCGACGATGAGCAGGCCGAGGTCCTCGAACGGCAGAAACAGCGCCGAACGCGCGCCGGCCACGACGCGCACCTCACCGGTGACCGCCTGCCGCCACACTTTTTCGCGCATGCGCGGCGCAAGATCGGAGTGCCATTCGGCGGGCTTGGCGCCGAAGCGATCCTGGAACCGCTCCAGGAAGCTCGCCGTGAGTGCGATTTCCGGCAACAGGATCAGCACCTGCTTGCCTTGCTTCAACGTCTCCGCAATTGCCTCGAAATACACTTCGGTCTTGCCTGAACCGGTGACGCCGTCGATCAGCGACACCGCAAATTCGCCCTTTCGGACTTCGCCCAGTATCTCTTCGGCCGCTTCCTTCTGCGGCCCCTCGAGCCGCGAAGTGATAAAATCAGGATCCGGCTTTGCGACAACAGGCGGCGGCGACAGGAATACCGTTTCGAAGACACCCAGGCTCACCAGGCCGTCGACGACACTCGTCGACACGCCGGCTGCATGGGCAAGCCCGCTTCGCGTCCACGACAGGCCATCGCCGGCAATGTCAAGCACGCGACCGCGCGCCGGCGTCATCCGCTCCGGTTCGCCGCCCACAAAGCGCAAGCCCTCCACCATCGGCTCCGGCTCGAAAGCGTTCGGCGCACGCAGCGCCATGCGTGCCACGAGCCCGGGCGGCGATAACGTGTAGCTCGCAACCCAGTCTATGAAGTCGCGCATTTCCCTGGAGAGCGGCGGGCAATCGAAGACATGGCTGATGGGCCGTAGCTTCTTCGGGTCGACACCCTCGTCCCCACCGTCCCAGACGACGCCGATCACCTGCCTCGGCCCGAGGGGCACCTGCACGACGGAACCCGGCTCGACCGCCATGCCATCCGGCACCGCGTAGGAATAGGGCTTCGGCGCCGGCATCGGCACGAGCACCGCAACCGTGCGGCTCGCCGGTGGTGTCTCAAACAGGGCTCCGAAGAGATCGGACGAATCTGTGCTCATCGGGCGAGACCATGCCTCCAACAGCCACGAAATGGAACCCGCGACAACCTCGCCCGTCTAATCTTCGTCATCGCTCTCGCCGGCTATGACACCCGTCAGTCGCATCCCTTCTATCCATGTCGCGCCGTTGTCGCGAATCACCGTTCGCTGCCTCACGCCGTAGCGTTCGCGGACGCCTTCGGCCAGTTGCGCTGAGTGGGTGACGATCCAGACCTCGCTCGTCTTCGAGGCCTCGGCGATCATGTCGGCGGTGGTGTCTGGCAAATCCATGCGGATCGATCGGAGCGATCGGCAATTCTGGGCAAATATCGAGCGGAGCAGCATGCCCCGCTTTACCCTATCCATTCAACGAAATGAATGGGCTCCGACCGGCTCCTTCTCAACCGGCTGCACCACCGGCTGGAATTGTGCGTCGGCATTGGCGTTGAGATCATGGACGGTATGGTTCTCGAGCGCATTGGTGACATCGTTTATGTCGCCGTCCAGATGCTCCGCTGGGATCAGGTCGCCGATCACGAAATCGAAACGATCGCCGCGCTTGTTCAAAAGCTCGTGAAAGACGGTCATGTCCCGCAGCTCCGTCGACCACTTCGCAAACCAGTAGAAGAGGCCTGAGTTTCGCGCTGTCACGTGGACGGGAAGAATCGGCAGATTGTACTTGCGGGCCAGCCCGACGGCGGACGTTTTCCAAGGCCGCTCATTCAGCCGTCCGCTCGCCCAGTAGGCGATGCGACCGGAGGGGAAGAGTATCGTCGCCTTCCCTTCCCGAACGGCTTGATTGGTCAGGAGCAGCGTCTCGCGCGTCTTGAGCTTGCTCTTGTACTCCTCACGCCACTCGACAGGGATGATCACCTCGGCAAAGCGCGGATTGACGCGGACGGCATCACGGTTGGCAAAGAGCATCATGTCCGGCCGCCGGCTCTTGAGAAGGTCGAACACCGCCACACCGTCGGCAATCCCGGTCGGATGGTTGCTCACCAGAAGAAAACCGCCGGTTGCCGGTATGCGTTCTGCGTGGCTGACAACGATTTCGAGTTTCAAAAGGTCGCTCATATACTCGAAGCACGCGAAGCCCGGCATGTTGGCGAGATCGTTGGCGAACTTGACCGCCCTGTTATAGCGCAGCAGAGTATAGAGAAATGGCCGCAACAGGGGCCACGACGGGTTGTGCACGATCCTCTGGCCGCGTTCAGCAATGAGGGTATCGACGATGTGTCCGGGTTTGCCTTGCGAGACCAGTGCGATCGCTTCCGCGAATTGTCCGAATGCCGTCATCGGCTGGCGGTGTGCCATACAAGATCCTGCGTCGTTGGATGGTCAGTTGTTGCAACTATTATAGGGGAAGCATGACAAGCACTTGGCCGGTATTAGCAATTCCATAACTGTCCGTGCTCCAGAATTGGCCGCCGGAATGGCAAATTCAAGGGCCGCAGATGTGAACGAACTCCTGATTATCGCCGACGCGCACCTGATGGCCGAACGCGCCGCCTGGCTGCAGAACCTCGCCAGCGAAAGGCGCCTTTCCGAACACACGCTCACTGCTTATGAGCGCGATACGCGCCAATTTCTGGCCTTTCTGACAGGCCACCTCGCCGGTCCTTCCACTCTGAGGGATATTCAGGCACTGCGTCCGGCCGATTTCCGCGCCTTTCTGGCGGCACGCCGCAAGGAAGGTTCTGGAGCGCGATCGCTCGGCCGGAACCTCGCTGGCCTGCGTTCACTCTTGCGTTACCTCGAAAAGAAGGGCCTGGTGAACGCCGCCGGCGCGGGCGCCGTACGCTCGCCCAAGCAGCCGAAGTCATTGCCGAAGCCACTTTCCGACAGACAGGCGATCACCGTCGTCAGCGACGAAGCGCAGCTCCACGAGGAACCCTGGATTGCCGCACGCGATGCGGCTGTCATGACGCTCCTCTACGGCTGCGGCCTGCGCATATCGGAAGCTCTCGACCTGACGCCCGGCGACCTGCGGGCCGGTGCGACAATGTTGCGCATCGTCGGCAAGGGCAACAAGACCCGGCTGGTGCCGTTGCTCTCGGTCGTCTTCGACGCTGTCGAAAGATACCGTTCCCTCTGCCCATATCACCTGGAGGCGACGCAGCCACTCTTTCGCGGCGCCCGTGGCGGCAAGCTGCAGGCAGCGATCATCCAGCGCACCATGCAGAAGATGCGCAGCGCCTTCGGCCTGCCTGAAACGGCGACACCCCATGCGCTGCGACATTCCTTCGCAACCCACCTGCTGGCCGGCGGGGGCGATCTCCGGACGATTCAGGAACTGCTCGGCCACGCCAGTCTGTCGACCACGCAGGTCTACACAGGTGTGGATTCCTCACGGCTGCTTGAAGTGTACGACCGTGCCCACCCGAGGGCGTAATCTTTTGTTAACGCCTTCTCTTAAAGGAATATGCGCACGCAGAGCGTAGAGCTTGAGCCTAGTTTATCGTGACCGGAACACCATCATGACGATCTCTATCGGCCACCGCAGTCAGCACATCGCATCGCTGGGCAATGTCCTGCTCTGGCTGATCGCCGCCTTCCATGTGCTACTCGCCGCAACCTTGCTTACCGTGCTCTTTTCAGTCGCGCCGGCGGCAGCCGGCGACGATAGCTGCTCCGGTCGCAATGTCCTGACCGATCTCAAACAGAACGATCCGGCGCGTTATGCACAAGCGGTCAAGGAAGCGGACGCAGTGCCGAACGGCAAGGGTATCTTCTGGAAGATCGAAAAGGCGGGCGTGAAACCCTCCTGGCTGCTCGGCAGTATGCATGTCACCGATCCCCGCGTGCTGACGCTCCCCCCGCGTACGCAAGCGGCGCACGATGCAGCCGACACCATCGTCATCGAATCCGACGAGATCCTGGACGAAAAGAAAGCATCCGCAGCGCTTCTGATGCAGCCGGAACTGACGATGTTCACCGATGGCACCACCATCGAAAAACTTCTCTCGCACGACGACTACGTGCGCCTGGAGGAAGGCTTGAAGCAACGCGGCATCCCGCTTGCCGCCGTCGCGCGCATGCGACCGTGGATGATCTCGAGTGTGGTTGCCCTGCCCGGCTGCGAAATGGCCCGCAAGGCCAAAGGCGTCCAGTTCCTCGACCAGAAAATCGCAACCGACGCGATTGCATCGGGCAAGCAGGTGAAGGGCCTCGAGACGCTCTCCGAGCAGTTGCAGGCGATGGCGGAATTGCCGACCGAGTTCCACCTGAAATCCCTGATAGAAACGCTGGCGCTCGGATCGAGGATGAACGACGTCGTGGAAACCATGACTGACCTCTATCTCTCCGGCGACATCGGCATGACCATTCCCATGCTGAAGACCGTCTCGCCCGACGGCAAGGATGAGGAAGGCGACTACGCCGCCTTCGAACAGCGCATCATCCTCGACCGCAACAAGGTCATGGCCGAGCGCGCCGCCCCGATCCTCGCCAACGGCAACGTCTTCATGGCGGTCGGTGCGTTGCACCTGCCCGGCGAAGGCGGCGTCATCGAGCTGCTGCGCAAGCAGGGATATACCGTGACGGCGGTGAACTAGTGCCGTCTATAACCGCCGACCTCTGCCCCCCATAGCACCGGAAACGTGCCGATCGTCTCGATACCCCTCCGGGGTCCGGCGGAGGCAGTTGCAGCTGGACATCTTGACGAAAAAGGCCGCGGTCCTTTCGAACCGCGGCCAATCTAGAGCGTTTCACCTTTTAACGGAACCATATCCAGCATTTTCCAGATAGTTTTGGCATTCGGCGGGCTGGATGGTTTCGACCAGCCTGCCGATATGACGCCATGTGTCGTCGATGGTGCG
>NZ_LMCW01000015.1 GCF_001424945.1 Rhizobium sp. Root1203 | reverse complement strand
AACGCATTCAGTGAAAGCGTGTCGGCATGCTCGGGGGAGGGGAGCCGTTTCTTTGCCATCCCCGGACCGAATCATGATTTGCCCCGTCTTAGGAATCCCTGCGCCGACCAACAGGATTCTACGCGCCGGGTTATGCACAATTTCTATGGGCGGTCGCCGAAATGCTGCCACCGATTTTGCCCCACGTACGATGATCGCGCCGGTCCCGTCGAAGTCCTTGACGTTGCGGGTGACCACTGTGAGCCCATGCACGAGAGCGGTCGCCGCAATCGAAGCATCGACTTCATTGCGCCGATCGGGAATGTGCAGATGGGCGCAGCGCGTCGCAACCGCATCGTCAATGGCAATCATCCGGCCGGCAAATTCAGGCCGGACATGGCTGTCGAGCCAAGTCCGCAACCGGGCACCCTGCAGGACATCGCGCCGCTGTACACCAAGGATGCCACGCTCCAATTCAAGAATGGTAATTGCAGCGAGGAAGAAGGAGGCCGCATCTTCTCGCCACCCAGGCCACGACATTTGCGTCGGCTTTGCCGTCGCCGATCTTGCGCAGTTCCAAGATGACATTGGTATCCAGCAGATAGGTCAAGACAGATCCACCGTGCGCGAATAAATCTCGACACGCTCGGGCGAGAAATCGATTTCGGAAAGCCCGGGCATGGACAGAGCCTCGACTAAACTGCGACTCTTGCCGGAAAGACGGTTGAAGTCGTCATAGGTCATCAGCACGTGCGAAGGCCTGCCCCGATCCGTGATGATCACAGGTCCACTTTGGGCGGCTTTCTTACAGGCCACTGTTATCGATCAGCAGGACT
Organism: Rhizobium sp. Root1203; assembly: GCF_001424945.1. Lineage (GTDB taxonomy): Bacteria > Pseudomonadota > Alphaproteobacteria > Rhizobiales > Rhizobiaceae > Rhizobium. The sequence goes on along the minus strand of NZ_LMCW01000015.1, from coordinate 86,287 downwards.
TCATCCGCGATCCTCAGGGCTTCGGTCAGCTTCATCAGCGACCCCTTATGCCGCCTGCGGATGTTTTCTTCAGGAATGTCATGACCGCCCTTGAGGACACGCTGCCTAACGCGCTCGACATTCGTCTCAACGGAATCCAGCGCGACGTAGTACAGTCCTACTGTGAACCCGGCCGCCTTTGCTTCCTGCATCAACCGTATTGATTGCAGGCTGCTCAGTGTCGTCTCGAAAATAAAGCTTTGCCGGGTTTCGATCATCTCGGCAATTTTCAGGAGTGCGGCTCTGCCAGCCTGCATGTCCGTCGATCTGCCATCGTGGTCCGAGGGTATCGTCTTGGCGATTTCATCTGCGTTGATCCAGACACCTTCGAGATCGAGCTTCGCGAACGCGGAAGACTTGCCAGAGCCATTCGGCCCTGCGAGGAGGATGCATGACAATTCCGGCATTAAGCGACTGCTACCTCACCGTCGCCGGGGCGCGATCCTTGCGCTCGGTTGTCGACCGATCCTTTGCCTCGTTCTGCCTGTCCTTGGCGGAGATTGACAAACCCATGCGACGGCTCTCGGCAAGAGCTTCCCGGCCAATCTGCTTCAGCGCTTCCTTGTTTTCGCGGTACTTCTTCAAAAGCATCGTAGATCTCCTTTCCTTATATCGAATATAGCGCTTCACGCCATCCGCTGCAAATTCCACTCCCGCCAGGTTCCGCCGACAGCAACACTGGATCTAACAGGTAGCGGGAGACGGCCTTCAAGCGCCGAAGCTAGTCGCTCCATAATAGCGGCTTATGCAAAAAGAGTTTCAAACAAACCAGCGGCTTAGCTAAAGCAGGTCAAGTTGTCGACGGTTCTGATCCCATCAAGGCGATATTTTTTCGCGGACGAGCGAAACGCGGAATCGGCTTCTGTTACGCTACCAGGCCTTTGGCAAGTTCACTCACCACACCTCTGAGCCACCTGTGCGCTGGATCGTGACGGTATCGGACGTGCCAGGCCATCTCGACCGGGAATGTTCCGAGGTCGACAGGTGCTTCAACAACCTTCAGACGAGGGTCGCGTTCGAGGCTGCGGCAGATCAGGCGCGGCAATGTTGCGCAATAATCGGTCACCGCGACCATCTCGGGAACTGACAGGAAATGCGTGACGGAGACAGCAACCTCGCGCTTAAGATTCTGCTGCCCCAACGCCTGGAATACGCCCGCGCGAATGCGACCGGGTGGCAGGACGTTGACGTGTTTAAGGCTCTCGTAAAGATCCCGCGTCAGGCTAGCACCGACATCCGGATGGTCGCGACGTACGATGCAGGCAAGGCCGTCGTCCATGAGATGCTGGACGACGAGGTTGTCCGGTGGGTCGATAACCCTTCCCAGCACCATCGCCGTCGTCCCCGAAATCACTCCGGTATCGGCGAGATCGTTGCCGAAAGGCGTCATGCGAAGTTTGATCCCCGGAGCTTGCTCTCGCAGGCTTGCCACCAGCGCTGGCATCAACACCAGTTCGACATAGCTGTTTGGCGCGATCAGGAAAAGGCGCTCCGCGCTTGCCGGATCGAAATCCTGCTGGTGGACGACGAGATCGTCGAGCTGAGCCAGCGCTGCCTCGATCGTCGGCGCAATCTCCTCGGCAAGCTGTGTCGGTCTGATGCCGTAGCGTTCGCGGATAAACAATGGATCTTTCAGCATGTCCCGCAGCCGATTGAGCGAATTCGACAGCGCAGGCTGCGTGATTCCAAGACGGCTGGCAGCGCGGGTGACGCTCCGCTCCTCCATGAGAGCCAGGAAGACGGGCAGAAGGTTCAGATCGTATTTCATACAGATATAATCGCACATGAATATCTAGAATCCAACAAGTAAATTTCTCAAATATCTCTTCACCTGCGATGATCACTTCATCGAAAGGCCAGCAGCGCTGATCGACAATCCAAGCCGGTTCGGCCGCGACAAACAAAGGATAAGACGATGAAAGTTCTCATGGTACTGACCTCGCACGATACGCTCGGCGACACCGGCCGCAAGACCGGTTTCTGGCTGGAGGAGCTGGCAGCTCCCTATTATGTCTTCAAGGACGCTGGCGCCGAGATCACGCTTGCTTCGCCCAAGGGCGGCCAGCCGCCGCTCGACCCGAAGAGCGACGAACCGATGTTCCAGACCGAGCTGACGGCGCGTTTTAAGGCAGACGCCGACGCCAACGCTCAACTCGCCCAGACGGTGCGCCTCGACAGAGTCGACCAGAAGGATTTCGACACAGTCTTCTATCCCGGCGGTCACGGACCGATGTGGGATCTGGCTGAAGACAAGAATTCCATCGCGCTGATCGAATCCTTCATCACCGCCGGCAAGACAATTGCGCTGGTCTGCCATGCTCCTGGTGTGCTACGCCATGTCAAGAATGCCGATGGCTCGCCGTTTGCTCAGGGACGATACCTTACAGGTTTCACAAACACCGAAGAAGAAGGCGTTGGTCTGACCAAGGTGGTCCCTTTCCTGGTCGAGGACGTACTCGTCGCCCAAGGTGCTGTGTTCTCCAAGGTGAAAGACTGGGGCGTTCATACGGTCGTGGATGGTCAGCTCATTACCGGGCAGAACCCGGGATCTTCCGGCGAGGCGGCGGAAGCTCTGCTCACCGCCTTGCGCCAGACCCGGATCCGGGCAACCTGATCATTCAGCGTCGTGGCCGGCCGCCACAGACGACGGTCGGCCACGCGAAAATCGGATATCGAAATAATCAGCCTCAAACCAACACTTTCGGTTGCGCATGCCCGCGAGATGATCGAGACATCAATGTCCCAGGCGACCGCCTTGAATGTCCCATGTTCGATCGCCGTCATTGGGCCGGACGGCTACCTGCTTTCCTTCGAGCGCCAGGACGGAGCCATGACGGGATCCGTTGAACTGGCGATCAACAAAGCGTTCACCGCTCAGATCTTCAACAACGGGACTGACAGGCTGAGCGTATTGGCTCAACCGGGCGCGGAGCTCTTCGGAATTCAGCATTCCCACAATGGTCGCGTGGTCGTGTTCGGAGGAGGCATCCCTATCCAATTCCAGGGGCAGGTAATCGGCGCGATCGGCGTTAGCGGTGGCACCGTCGCAGAAGACGTTGCCATCGCGGAGACTGGCGCAGGGATTCTGACCGAACGTCTTGTCTCCTGTGGCGCCTAGGCCAACCAAGGGGCTAGAGCCAAATAGCATTCGGCCCCGATAATCTAAACCCGTCGCCAACGCCCATGTCTGCGGCTTGACCCTTAATCGCGCATTGTAGCGCCCGATTTCAACCGAGGTTGTTTCGGGATCGGACAACTGCGCGCTCAATTTCTCCTCCGATCACCATGATTTCTCAAAAAGGATGTATGAAATGAAACTCCTGAACTCCCTCATCTCGGCTGTGGCCGTCGTTGCAATCACAGCCAGTGTCGCCCTGCCCGCGGCTGCGGCAGGCTTCAAGGCCAAGACCGTTGTCCTCGTTCACGGCGCATTTGCGGATGGTTCTTCTTGGAACAAGGTCATCCCGCTTCTGAAAAAGGCAGGATTGAAGGTCGTGGCGGTCCAGAACCCGTTGGACACACTGGAAAATGACGTTGCTTTCACCGACCGGGCCATTGCCGATGCTGAAGGACCGGTCGTGCTGGTCGGTCACTCCTACGGCGGTGCCGTCATCACACAGGCGGGTGTCAATCCTAAGGTGCAGTCGCTGGTCTACGTTGCTGCCTATGCACCAGAGGTCGGCCAGTCGGTGCTCGATACCCAGAAGCCATATCCGGACGCCCCCGGCAGGCCATTCATCGTGAAGGATGATGCCGGATATCTGAAATTCACCGATGAAGGCATCTTCGACTACTTCGCGCCAGATCTGCCTCGCAGCGAGCGTGCATTAATAGCGGCCACACAGGGTGCATTTGGCGTGAAGGCCGTTTCAACGCCCGTCACACAGGCAGCCTGGCACACGGTCCCTTCCTTCGAGGTTGTATCCACTGACGATAAGGTGATCCCGCCGCAGCTCCAGCGAGACCAAGTCAAGCGCCTCAAGGCGGCAGCCGTCGAGGTGGCTGCCAGCCATGTCGTGATGCTGTCGCACCCGGACGTGGTGGCGAAGCTGATCATCGAGGCCGCGAAATAATCTCAACATCATGACGGGCGGTCTGCCTGGCCGGCCCGTCATGCTCACCACTACGCGGCGACGATGTTCCACGATGTCGGGCTGATGCCCTCGCACAGCAGCGCTGATCTCCGCTTCGAGGTTGACGGCGCGAACGCCGCTCGCGATTTTCTGAAGTCGACCCCTTCCGACATCGAGAAGGTCTGGGCAGGAATCGCACTGCACACGACGCCGGGCGTGCCTGAGTTCATGCACCCAGTGATCGCGTTGACCACGGCGGGCGTCGAGATGGATGTTCTGGGCTTGACCTACGATCAGTACACTGACGACCTCCGCGAGGCTGTGGTATCTGCGTTTCCGCGCACCACGAAGTTCAAGGAAGACATCATCGAGGCCTTCTACGATGGGATCAAGCACAAGCCCGGCACGACTTTCGGCAACGTCAAGGCGGATGTGATCGCCGACAAGGAACCGCACTTTCACCGCGGCAATTTTTGCTCTGTCATACGATGCTCTGGCTGGAAGGCCTGACCGAATCACGATTCGGGCCGAGAGACGCAAGTTTTCGCTCCGCCCTGGATGGACATGCGATCGGTTCAGTAGGTTGATATCTCGATCAGATTTTGGTCTGGATCGCGAAGGTAGATTGACTTGATCGGGCCGGTTGCGCCTGTCCGGGCGACCGGTCCTTCGACAATCTCGATATTCATCGCCCTGATCTTTTCTGCGACATTTTCCAGGCTGTTTGACGTGATAAAGCAAAGATCGGCCGAGCCGGGTGTTGGCGCAAGAGCCTTCGGCTCGAATTCGTGGCCCTTCTGGTGCAGGTTAATCTTCTGGTTGCCGAAAATCAGGGCTTTCCGACCATTTCCGAATTCGACGAGCTCCATTTCCAGCACAGTGGTGTAGAACTTCACGGTGCTGTCTATGGACAATACAGTCAAAACCAAGTGATCCAGTCGATCGATGATCATTGTCATTTTCCCATGGGCGATTTGGTACGTTCCGACACGGGGTCGCCAGTGGGCATCCGAGGAAGCCGCGCTGGTGCAGGTGCGATTGAAGGCCGGGCAGCACCGACTGATCGCGCGGCCTGCTCCGATATACGAGCAATCTGTCCTCCCGGCTTGTCACTTGTTTTGTCCCGGATAACCTGAAGATGCCAGCACCAGATGGCGAAGCGTAGTGTATTTCCTTCAAAAGTCTATCAACAGCACCGAATTTCGGCGTCAAGTCGCAACCAGTAAGGAAGTAAAATGAAGAAAATGGTGATACTGGATGACTATCAAGGCGTCGCGCTGTCATTGGCGGACTGGCCGGCGCTAGAGAGCCAGATCTCGGTCAGAAGTTTGAATGTTCACCTTGCCTCTGCAGACGCTCTCGTTGAGCAGATCTCCGATGCCCATGTGCTTTTCATGATGCGGGAAAGGACGCCCCTGACGGCGAGCATCATCAACAGGCTGCCCAACCTGCAGCTCATCGTCACTTCAGGCATGCGCAATGCCTCCCTGGATTCTACCGCAGCCAGGAGGAAGGGGATATTGATTTGTGGAACTGAAAGCATGTCCCGGCCGCCGGTGGAATTGACCTGGGCGCTCTTGATGGCTTTGAGCAGGTCTATTCATCGCGAATACAAGAACCTAACGAGCAATGGTCCATGGCAAAGTACCATCGGCACGGACTTGTACGGTAAGTACCTCGGGGTTATCGGTCTTGGAAAAATCGGGAAGGAAGTGGCCAAGCTCGGTCAGGCTTTCGGGATGAAGGTGCATGCCTGGAGCCCAAATCTCACGCCGCAGCGCGCGCAGGACTGCGGGGTCGCTTATGCTAGCAAGGAGGAACTGTTCAAGGCCAGCGATTTCCTGACCATTCACATGGTTTTGTCGCCCGATACGCGGCACGTGGTCGGAAGTGCGGAATTGGCGCTCATGAAGAAGACATCGTATCTGATCAACACTTCGCGGTCTGCACTCGTTGATGAAACGGCTTTGATTGCTGCCCTTCGAGGCGGCGCGATCGCAGGAGCGGCGCTTGACGTATTCGAACAGGAGCCGTTGCCCGTCGACCATCCCTATCGCTCGTTGGCCAATGTGCTGGCGACGCCGCATCTTGGATATGTGACTCTCGACAACTACAAGACCTACTTTCGCCAGGCATTGGAGAACGTTGACGCCTGGCTGGCCGGACGGCCCATCCGTGTCCTCGAATGACGAGCCAGATCACCCGGCATTCGACTTGTAGTGTTCGATTTTTGTGTCGATGAATTTCTCGATTTTCCTCAGGTCGGATATCCTCTGTCGGATGATGCGCTTGCGGTCTTCGAGAAATGCGACCGTTTCCGCGTCGGAGAGCGCTTTGTCACCGTAAACCTTGAGCAGAGGGGCGATCTCTTTCAGGCTCATGCCGAGCTGCTGGGCCTGTCTGACCTGCTCTATCGTTTTCAGGACGGAGGTATCGTAGTCCCGATAGATGCGGCTTCCCGCCTGAACCGGCGTCGAGGTGATCAGGCCCAATTCTTCATAGTGTCTGATGCCATCCTTCGACATCTCGGCAATGCTCGCCACTTCACTGATAAGCACTGAATGTCCTCTCTTGACTGTGGGGTTTGCCCACAGATTAAGCTGGCGTCGTATTTTGTCAAACCAAGGCTTTCAGACATGAAAATCAAAGATCCGCGGCCCGTCGCGCTCGTCACCGGAGCATCATCTGGAATGGGGAGGGAGTTCGCGTTGAGGCTGATTGCGGAAGGTTACATCGTCTATGGCGCCGCCCGTCGTGTGGGCCGGATGACTGAACTCGAGAAAGATGGGGTCCGAGTGATGGAGGTGGACCTCACTGTCGACGAATCACTGGTCTCGGCCATCCAGCGTGTGCTGAACGAAGAAGGGAGATTGGATCTTCTCGTCAACAATGCGGGATATGGGCAGTACGGCACCCTCGAGGAGGTGCCGATACGTGATGCCCGGCGTCAATTCGAAACCAATCTGTTTGGATTGGCGCGCCTGGTGCAACTCGTCGTGCCCCATATGCGGGCGAGGAGGAGCGGAAAAATCGTCAACATTTCGTCAATCGGCGGGAAGCTCGCCATGCCTGTCGGCGGCTGGTATCACGCGTCGAAGTTTGCGCTGGAAGGCTACTCTGATACCCTGCGCAATGAGCTCGCGCCTTTCGGCATTGACGTGATTGTCATCGAACCCGGCGGCGTCGAGACCGAGTGGGGTGGCATTGCTGTTGAGGAAGCTCGCCGCCATTCGGCCTCCGGAGCCTATTCCCCGTTGGTCGATCGTTTCGCAAAGTTGCAATCCGGCAATCAAAGACTTGCGCAGCCGAAGGTCATCGGCCATCTCCTCGTCAAAGCGATAAGGGCGCCCCGCCCGGCGACCCGTTATCACGGCGGGACGATGGCGGGCCCCATGCTCTTTCTGAAGGAATGGCTGCCCGATCGCGTTCTCGACAGGGTGATTTGCATGATCTTCGCAACCCGCCCCAAATCGCGATGAGCGACCGCGTTGCCGGAGCAATTCCCTGCGGTGGCGGGCCTACCGAGACCGTCGCCACGCGGCCTACTTTCTCACCGCAAGCCTCCGGAGAATCTTGATGGACGAAACGCCGCAGCGCTGCTCATCGAGCAAAATCATCGCTCAGCTCAGGTTAAATCCTATCAAGGCTTTGGGCTTCGAAATAACCGGGTCGTCGGTTCCGGTCCTTTCAAGGCAAAGATCGTCAGACTTTCGTGCTGGCACTGCGCCTAATCTTTTGACCGAAGTCCCTCAATCTCTCGCCGTTGCTCGGCGTGTTTTTCGGGGTTCTGCGCCTTAAGCTTCTCAAGGTTGAGAACCTTCCAACGAACTGCCGGCAGATCAGCCGCTTTTGGCAACCCGATGGCTTCAAAATCTGGTTCGCCATCATGGAGCGACAACAGAAAGCGCATTGCGTTGCCGTCAAGCCGTGCAAGAAGATCCTCCGTCATTTGCTCTCTCGCGGCTTTCAAGTCATCGAGGCTGACGGGCTGTGTCGTCATGCCCTCGAACTCCTTTACGAATGCCTCTTCGAGTACAATGAGGGAGGGCCTGACCAACTCGTGCGGCGGCCGCCCGGAACTTGCGACATAAATCAGGAATGTCCGAAACAACGCGTCGGTCAGCCCCTCGTTTTCATAGAGCAGCTTCACGTCGAACAGATCACGCGGATGCTGACGGTCAACTGCTGCATGCAGCTTCCCGCCGAACAGATCCTCGAACGAGACGACTTGCATCTCGGCGAACCCGAACGCTTCCTCGACTTTCTCGCTCACCCGGCGTCGTTCCGGCGGATGAACGGTGCCCCTCGCGACAGGAGAAGTCTCCACTTTGATTTCGGCGTTGCCCTGCCGGACAAGGAGGCGGGTATCATTGTTGCCGCCGCCGGCGATCCTCTGAACGCTCGTATTCCGCAGATTGCGCAGAAGGTCCTCGCGGATGTGATCAAGAATCGTGTCAATGTTTTTCAGCGTCGTTTTACGGTCTTCGATCGGCAGATAGGTCAGATCGATATCGACCGAGAGCCGCGGCATGTCGCGATAGAAGAGGTTGATCGCCGTTCCACCCTTCAGGGCGAAGGCCTCGTGGCGGGCGATGAAGGGAAGGGTCCGCACTAAGAGGTCGACTTGGCGCATGTATTGGTCACGGGCCATACGGGGCCTCCTTTGGCATCAAGTCATTCGGGACTGTGATGCGATAGATGGGGTGCAGCCGCCCGCCCGGTGTCATCGCCCGGTCGCCCTTGCCTAGATCGACGGAGGAGACGTCGATGTGCTGGCGCCAGGCATGATTGTGCTTGTCAGCAAACACGAAGAAGAGGCGCTTGGTTTTGACGCTTCGGCATAGGGTAAGGAGCGTCGTCAATAATCTCGGGCGCAGATTTGCAAGGCTCTCGAACGCCACGTCCACCTTGTGGAAGCTTTCGCCCTTCGGGACTTCGTCTAGCATTTCGAGGATCGCGCGCTCGGGTGAGGAAATCGGCATTGGCCAGCGCCATGGGCTTTGTGCCAGCTCTGGATCCTCGTCGTTGGAAAGGTCGAAATCCGCGTTTTCGACCCCGTTCGCCCCTTCCCCGAACAGGACGTTACTCCTTGTCTTCACATCGGCGTCCGTCCGCAGCTTCGATAGCCATGTCGGGATATCGGATCCGTAGAGATAGAGGACAAATTCGCTGCCGAACGAGAGGTAATGAGCATGTCCCCGCAAGGAGAGGGAGCTCGCCCCGCCGACATGGAACTCATGTCGCATGAGCCAGACGGCTGATAGCAGGGGTATCTTCCAGCCCCCGACAGCTTCTGGATTGATATCTGAGGGGAATGGGCGGCGGTACACGCCAGACATGACTGGCTCGAGCCAGCCCTGCTTGAGATAGCCTGACACGGATTGTCGCGAGATGGCATGGCGGGCCATCCACCTCGAGTCCACCAGGAAGCCGGGTGGGACTTGCTGGAGAAGCTGCTTTAACTTCGTCTTTGATTGTCCATTCATGTTTAACGTTATGCCACAAAATTAAAGCAGGCGCGAATGAAACTTTATAAATAAACCAATTTGTCAACTCTGAATTGACTATTTGCGTCAACTGAAAAGTGACGTGAGAGCTTCGACGTTCCTTGGGCGTAACGGACTCGGATCGCCTTAGACGGCTCCGTGCGACTGTGCGGTGTGCTCGCATTCTGGATACTGATTGCATCCGAGAAACCGGCGGCTACCGCGACCATTCCTTTCGACCAACTGGCCGACCCGGCATTTGGGACATTGATGCAGGGGATCGCCATCGATCGATTCAAATCGCAGATTGTCGCCGGCAATGTCGGAGAGTTCGCGGACATATCGCGAAGGCTCGCGGCTATTCGTAAGCAAAAAAACGCCGCGGCTTGCCCGAGTCAATGCGACATAGAAAAGGCGACGCTCTTCGGCAAACTCGAAGGTTTCTGGTCGTGGCATGACCAGATTGAGAAGTTCGTCGTCCTCGATCCGGCTCGGCACACCGTAATCGCCTTCGCTGATATCGAGCAGGATTGTGTAGTCGGCCTCGAGCCCCTTGGCGCGATGGAACGACAGTCCCGAAACCTCGATACTTTCGAATTTTGGCGGTGTACCCCTGAACGGATCGAGCTGGTTATAGCGCCATAGGACCATGACGTTGAGCTTTTCGCGCCCCTCTGTCCGCCATTGCCCCGAAATCCCACCCAGGAACGAATTTAGCCGTTGCAAGAGCTGGTGACACGCCTTGCCGAATTCCGGCTTTCTCCCTTCACCACTGATCGGAATGACCCGGATCGATCGTGGGATGGTCGGTCGCGTCGAGCGTACCGACTTCTTCAGTTGAGCCGAGTTTCGCTGCACGAAGCTGGCGGCCGTCTCCGCTATGAGCTGATTGCAACGGTACGTTTGCTCCAGACGACCTTGCCAGCTCGATCCGAAGTTCGCCTCGAACTGCGTGAAAATGGTAATGTCAGAACCGGCAAAACGATAGATCGACTGCCAGTCGTCACCAACGGCAAAGATTTTGGTGAACGGCTTCTGGTGTTTCAGCGCCTTGATCAGATTCGCGCGCGGCTCCGATATATCCTGGAACTCATCGACAAGGATCAGCGAGTAGGGGCTCCGGAATTGCCCCGTCTCCACGAGACGTGTGGCGTTGGCGATCATCGAGTCGAAGTCGATGCGTTTGGCCTGGTCCAGCTTCCGTGAATAGGATTCCGTGATCTTCCAGATCACCTGAGCGAATTCTCGAGCGCGGGTCCGGTCATGGAGCGATTTGGCCCGCTCAAGCAGCATGTCCAGGGTGAGGTGGCTAGCCCGGATGTGCTTGATACAGACCGCTATCAGCTTGTGATAGTGCTTGATGACCACTGGCTCGAGACCTTTGACGATTGCCGTGTAGCTTTTTTGTTGGAGCGGAATGCCTCGTTTCGTGATTTCTGCCTGTAGGGCTGTGAGCAGCGATCCGTCGCGCGCTTGCGCCGATGTCGTCTGGAATACGTCGATGCCGGCATTGCGGTAGGCGGTCATCTTATGTTCGGCATGGGTGATGTAGTTGTCGAACGGGGAGGAACCGTCCCCATTGATGGCGAGGTGCTCATGGATGGTGTTTATGGCAGGGTAGTGGAAGTCCGGATGCACATGCCGGATCCCGCCATTATCCTCTTCAATGGGGATCTGACGCTCGTATTCGAATTCGACGGACTGCAACCAGAGCCAATTGACGATCGTCTGTTCCTGAAGTGATTTTACATAGATGCCAGCCATCGTGCCAATGGTCGCATTGCCTTTTCTTCGACGTGCGGAGAGGTACCGCTCGTAGTCCGCCTTGGAATCGAACACTTCCGACGGAATATCCGCCTTGGGATGAAGGACGAGGAGATTGACCCAGAGCCGGGCGAATTCCGGATCCGACCGCAGTAACTCGTCAATGATCTGTTCAATGACCTTCGCCTCGCCAGCGGGATGCTCCACCCAATCGGCTAGCTGAGGCGGGCGGCCATCGACCTCTTCGATAATGCCGCGACCGAGCGCATGAAACGTCGTAACCTTGCTTTCCAGATCGTCCGGCTCGACTGCCAACTGACGCGCTATTCGCTCCTTCAGCTCGTCGGCCGCGCTCTTGTTGAAGGCGAGCACCAGGATCTCTTCCGGGCGATAAAGCTGTTTGTCGAGGACATATGCAACCTTGCCGACCATCGTGGCGGACTTGCCCGATCCGGCGGAGGCGACAAGAAGATTGTTGTCTTCTAGTCGAATGCAAGCTTCGCGCTGCTGATCGGACAAGGACCGGCCGTCCAGATCGCCGAAGAACGATCGGTATCTCGCCAGCTCGGCCGAAACAAACGCATCGTTATATCTGTGGCGCACATCCGGATCGGTGATGAAGGCGAGCGATCGGGGGAGTGTCGCCTTCATAGTCGCTGGCATCAATTCCGGATCGAACAGAGGGTGCGAAAGCGCCGCGGCGGCATCACCCTCCACACTGGCAATGGCCCGCGCAAGGTCAGCATGGGCGAGATATTGCCGTTGACCCTCCACGATAACCATCAGCTTCGCATGCACCGCGTTCAGATGCTGGGTATTGGACCCGATCAGATCGAAAAGGTGGTTGTTGATGAAACTGTGGAGATCAGTCGCCAGCTGGGTTGCGGCCTCTTCACCAAGGCAGGGTAGGCTATAGACATGGTTGCCAGTCCTGACTTCGACCGAATGCCAGAGCAACGCCTTGCCAACGGAAATGGCTGCAATATCCAGGCAAGCGAGATTGTTGGCGCCGTTCTGGGTAATTTGTATGGTCGCAGGGAAGGACAGGCGCAGCATCACCTTCCATTTCCCTTGGGGAAGGAAGCGCGCAACGAAACCAGGCCGGTATGTTCGAACACGATCAGACATCAGGGCTAAGATCTACCAGAACGTCTAGTCCGGAAGCCATGCGCAATCGATCCATTGCTGTTCATGCCGCTTCGCGAATTCCGTCATCTCACGGACATTGGCCTGAGGTGTCTGGCAGGCTCGGGCGCAAGTGGTGACCACATCGCGGTAAAAAGTCTGAGAAACTGGCCGGATACCCTCATAGTTTAGAAGTAGGTCGGGAAGCCGTTCCGTGACCGCCTCGCCGCGAGGAGCCATGACAATGGTCGGCGGCGTACTATGCGCGTTTATCAAGACGTACCTCCAGCTCGGATCGGCCTGTCCCTGAGCCGGAACGAGCTCGCAGGGGCAGGCATCACCGCCTCCGGAAATCTCCTGATAGATCGCCTCGATCGCCTTGGCTTTTCTGGCGATCAGAACGTAAGGTCCCGCGGGCATATAGCCGCCCATCCGTTCGTCGTAATCGATACCCAATAGACGCCTCACGTCGTAGTGGGTCGACTGGTCGAGGGACGCACGTTCTGAGGTAAACCATTGCAGTTGGCGCAGGGTGATCCCGGCTGCGGCTGCGATTTCTTTCGGTGGGTTGGGCCAGCAGGCTACCAGGTTCCGGGCGATTTCAACCGTATTGTCGTGCTCTTCGTAGGCCGGGAATTCGTCGTCATCGTCTGACGGGTCTTCTCCCGAAATCAGCCAAGTCCTTCGGCTCATACCGTCGTAATGAAAATGGCGGGGCTGATCGGGTGGGAGCGCTGTTTCCCAGGAAGAGAGCCATGGGCCTGCTTCCCAGCCGCAGTATGCGGGGAGAACAGACGATGGTTCGCGCATAGGCAAGTCCAGCCATTGCTGAATGCTGCCCTCCAACTTTCGATTGCTGAGCCTGAGAGGACCGCGGTCCGCTCTCCAGTCGTGATCCTCATGTGCGTCGCGACAAAGGGATTCAACTGATGCGGCCAGCGACATGTCTGCCGGGTCGTGTTTCTTCAAAAGCCACACAGAAGCATCTTGGGCTGATCGCAGAGATGCAGGAACTGTTTTATCCTTGGCGGCAGCAATCTCAAGGCGGGTGCCGATTCTGTCCAGATCAGTCGCCAACCCCGGATCTGCATGTGCTACGTAGCGGTTTACGCGCAGGACATCAGGTATGCCGCGCAAACCCTCAGCAACTCTCCACGCTGTCAACAGCACCTCTCTCAACGATTTAGGCTTGTCGATCGCAGAGAACGTCAGCCAACGGATCGGCAACCCGGCGACCGTGACGCCATATAGTATAATAGGATCCAGCCCGCGTTGTTTTGCATCCGCCAGCCTTATGGGATCGCGAACAGCCACAATGCCGTGTTGAGGATGGTGAAACAGTAATTTGGCGATCGAAACGTAGAAATGATGTTCCCGGTTTGGCTGTTGTGTCTCATCGCTCATGGCTTCTCTCGAAATCATCAAATCAATGCCGCCATCCTACGATTTCGAGACCCAACACTTCCAACTTCAAATAGGGATTGTTCGCGAATTTGTCGTCTTACGTCGTAAAGGCGATTGCCGATCAGGAGAATGCTGGTCGCCACTGAAGGCGACCGCCGCGCTTTGCGATCAGTAAATCGAGTGTTTTCAGTCATTTGGAGAATGTAACAGATCGTCGATGGTTCGTATCCCTTCAAGGCGGTCGATGTCGAAGGTGACATAGACCTTGCTGTCGTCCCGGCCTTTGCCGAGACACTGCCTTCTTGCGATCCGGGAGGTAATCAATGGGAGAGGCATCGCCGCTGCCGGCGACTTCATAATCGAAGATGGACGCACCTCTGCGAACCGCTTCTATGGTTTACCCTACTCCTCTATATTCGACCTCTCATTGAAAACCACTCTCATTGACGCTATATCACGTCAATAGTTTCGGCGTTAGAGATTGAGGGTAGCGATATGAGCCTTGCACAGTATGCAGACGGAGGCATGTTCTTACCACGCAAATTCGCGGAGGCTTTGCGCACCACAAGCGAGGAAATCGCCCGTACCGCCGGATTAGGACGAGATGCGATCCAACGCAAGGATCGCATTCGCTCGGACAAGACACAACGCCGCCTGCGTGAAGTTGCTGAGATCATCAACAAAGTCGAGCCACGCTTCGGCTCGGCCCTGATGGCCTATGCCTGGTATCGGTCGGAGCCATTGTCCGGCTTTTCCGGCCTGACAGCTATGCAACTGGTGAGGGATGGTCGCGCCGACGACGTTCTTGACTATATCGACGCTGTCGACGCGGGCATCCACGCGTGATCGCCTAGATGCATTTCAAGGGAACTCTTTATCGCGCACTGAACCCTGTCCACGCACGCGAGCCGTTGTCGGGTCGCGGAGCAGAACTTTATGGTGGTCGCTTCAACGCAAAAGGAACTCCAGCACTTTACACATCCTTATCGGTGATGACGGCATTGCGCGAGGCCAACCAGGTAGGAACCCTGCAGCCTACGACGCTTGTCTCCTATGATGCCGAGGTGGAGCGTGTCTTCGACTGCCGAAACAATGATGCCCTGGATGCCGAATGTATCAATGCGGCTGCGCTTGCCGATCCGGCGTGGCGGAACGAAATGAAGGCGCGCGGCGTGGCAGAAACCCAGGCCTTCGCGCGGAAGCTGGCGCAGGCCGGTTATCAGGCGCTCCTCGTTCAGAGCTTCGCGCATGGTGCGACTACGCAGGATCTCAATCTGGTCTTGTGGACATGGAGCAACGCCTTGCCCAGCCGCATCACGCTAAATGATGACGACGGCCGTCTGTCGCGCTAGGAATGGCCGCATGCAGGACGCATCGGCCAAAAAAAGGGGCCAGCGAAAACGCGGCCCATGAAGTGTGAAGGTCAAAAACCTTCAGAGGGGAACAGCTACTGCGGCGGAACTGGGAGAAGAGCGCTATCTGCATTAGCTAGCTGCAGACTTTATGCCCGCTTTTTGACCATCTGGAAAACATTTATTGTGCAACGCAGCTATGTGGGCGATGCGAAGCCAGTTCGACGGCGCAGGGAGCGTCGCGTTCGGTGGCGAACCAGACGCGTTCACCGAGCGGGCGCGGCTACTTCGATATCAAGACGTTAATACCGCAGGAGTGGCAAGGTCGAAAGAGCGTTTCCAAGACGGCACCCGAATGAGATGAAGACGAGCGCCCATCCAATCAATACGGAGACTGCTCTGTAATGAATAAGTGCATAGGTTGGAGGTTCACATCCCTTCAAGGCGGGAGAATACACAAGTCTGTGCGCGCTGGAGCCCCCGCAACCCAATTCTCTAAAATATCAATCCCCGAAACAGCATAAAAGCTCCTCGACGCTTTGGCCCAGGAGCTTCTATGCTGTTCATGGGCTGCGAATGTGGCCTGGCGTTGGTCAACTGCCGAAATTCGTCGTCTACTGAATGACCGCTGTTGCCAGGATCTCAACGCGTATATTTGCGGAGAGCAAGTCCACCACCACTGTAGCCCGGACGGGGTAGGGGGTGGAGAAAAACTCGTGGTAGATGCGGTTAAAACCGTGGGCGTCCGTCTTGTCGATCAGATATGCCTGGATCTGGACCACATCGGCAAGGCTGCCCCCGGCCGCCTTCATCGCTTGCTGAAGATTGAGAAACACCTGTCGCGCCTGTTCCTCGATATTGCCCGTAAGGAGTTCACCGGTCTGTGGGTTTTTGGCGATGTGGGCCGAGCGCACGATGCGGGCGGCCTTGACTGTGCCGCTCAGCGGAGCCTTAGAGGCGAAGATGCCGGTTTCGACTTTTTCAAACATGAGTCCGCCCCGAGTTTATCGCGCGATGCCGCCGAGGACGGCATGGGCAAGGATTTCGATGCGCAGACCTTCCGCGAGGAGTTCCTTCACGACGACCGTTGCGCGCACCGGATAGGGCTCCTTGAAGAACTCAGCATAGGCCTTGTTCATGCCGGCCGAATCCGTCTTTTCCACAAGGAAGACCTGGACCTGCACGACATCCGCCAACGTGCCGCCGGCGGCGCGGATGGCGATATCGAGATTGCCAAGCGTACGGCGCGTCTGGGTTTCGATATCCCCGGTGACGAGATCGCCATTGACCGGATCCTCTGAGATATGAACCGACCAGACGAGGTTGCCGGCGCGAACGACCTCGCTGACGGGTGACTCCGATGGGTCCGATCCGGTATCGATGGCTTCAAACATGGTGGTCTCCTTCTGTCGACGCAGGATCGCGCCGATGAACTGTAGCGATCGCATAATCGAATTTGCATTTTTTGGGCAGCAGCCGGCTGCTTTATGCCGGCGTGTTGTCGAAGCGTGTCACGAACTTGGTGTTGAGGTAACCGTCGAAGGTCTCCGTCCCGCCCTCGCTGCCGTAACCACTGTCGTTGATGCCGCCGAAGGGTGTTTCGGGCAGCGCCAGACCGAAATGGTTGATGCTGACCATGCCCGCTGCCAGCGCCTGCGCCGCATGCTGCGCCCGGCTGCTGGAGCCGGTGAAGACGTAGGATGCGAGACCGAACGGCAGGCTGTTAGCCCGGCGGATCACCTCTTCGAACTCTGAAAACGGGGTGACGACAGCGATCGGGCCGAAGGGCTCATCGTTCATCAGCTCCAGCGTATCGGTGCCGCCGGCAACGACGGTCGGGGCGTAGAAGAAACCGGCATTGCCCATGCGCTCGCCCCCCGTGACGATCTCGGCGCCCTGCGCACGGGCATCCCGCACGAAGCCTTCCATGGATGTTACCCTGCGGGCGTGGCAGAGCGGCCCCATCTGAACGCCTTCGTCGAAGCCGTTGCCGACTTTCGTGGCGGCGATCTTGTCCGTGAAACGGGCGAGGAAGCGATCATGTGCCTTGGCCTGAACGTAGAAACGGGTCGGCGAAACACAGACCTGCCCCGCATTGCGCACCTTCTGCGCTGCCAGCGCATCGGCTGACGCATCGATATCGGCGTCGTCGAAGACGATCACGGGGGCGTGGCCGCCGAGTTCCATGGTCGAGCGCTTCATGTGATGTCCGGCAAGCGAGGCCAGCAACTTGCCGACTTCGACGGAGCCGGTGAACGAAATTTTCTTCACCTCCGGCGCTGCCAGCAGCGTTTCCGAAATATGCGCGGATGCGCCCCAGACGATGTTGAGGCACCCGTCCGGCAGGCCGGCTTCCTGCATCAGCCGGCCGATGGCGACCGTGGAGGACGGGGATTCTGCCGGACCTTTCAGAATGATCGTGCAGCCGCTTGCAAGCGCCGCCACGACTTTGCGCAGTGCCTGGCTGAAGGGGAAGTTCCAGGGGGTGAAGGCGATGCAGACGCCCACAGGTTCGCGCGTCACCAGCTGTTGTACACGCGGATCGCGCGACGGAATGATGCGGCCATAGATACGCCGCGCCTCTTCCGCATGCCAGTCGGCATGGTCGGCTGCGAAGCGGATTTCGCCGATCGCTTCCGCGAGCGGCTTGCCCTGATCGCGGGTCATGCTGCGGCCGATCTCGTCGGCATGGCTGCGGGCCAGGTCTGCAAAGCGGCGCAGAATTTGGCCACGTTCTAGCGGCGAACGGTTTTTCCAGCTTTCGAAGGCGCGCTGGCCGGAGGCTACCGCTACGGCTAGGTCGGCATCTGTCGCATGCGGCAGGTGGCCGATGATCTGTCCGGTCGCAGGATCGAGAACCTCGTCGCGCCGTTCCGTCTCAGTGATCCAGCGGCCGTCGATGAGCATGCCGAGCCGCTCATAGGCGAAATTGGGGTTATCCGTCATCATGCTCTTCCTCTCAGGCGAGATAACCCTGCGCCTGCGCCCAGGCGAGGGTGTCA
This sequence comes from Rhizobium sp. Root1203, assembly GCF_001424945.1. Classification (GTDB taxonomy): domain Bacteria; phylum Pseudomonadota; class Alphaproteobacteria; order Rhizobiales; family Rhizobiaceae; genus Rhizobium. Next base: position 68,042 of record NZ_LMCW01000015.1, on the reverse strand, counting down.
TCGAGTGCCAGTTGCATGCGGGCCATCAGGTCGTCGATCTGTTCTTCAGTTATGATCATGGCTGGGCAGAGGCTGACCATGTCGCCGAGGCCGCGGGTCAGCACGCCCCGCTCGGTCGCGAACTTGCCGGCATGGTTGGCAACCTGCCACGCGGGCGGGAAGTTTTCCTTGGTCTGTTTGTCCTTGACGAATTCAAGGCCGGCAACAAGGCCGACGCCACGGGCCTCGCCGATGAGCGGATGTTCGCCAAGCTTGCGGATACCCTCTTGGAAACGGGGCGTGATCGCGCGGACGTGGCCGACCATATCGATCTCCTGATAGATCGTCAGGGCTTCGAGTGCGACGGCGGCGGCGACCGGATGGCCGCCATAAGTATAGCCGTGCGAGAAGCTGCCGATCTTGCGGCTCTGGTCGACCAGAGCATTGGCGATCTTCTCGTTGATCATCAGCGCCGAGATCGGCATGTAGGCTGCGGAAAGCTGCTTGGCGCAGCTGATCATGTCCGGCTTCAGCCCATAGGTCTGCGAGCCGAACATATTGCCGGTGCGGCCGAAACCGCAGATCACTTCGTCGGCGACAAGCAGGATGTCGTATTTCGCAAGAACCGCCTGGATCTTCTCGAAATAGGTTTTTGGCGGGGTGATGACGCCGCCGGAAACCATGACTGGCTCGGCAAAGAAGGCAGCGATGGTCTCCGGGCCTTCATCGAGTATCATCGCCTCGAGATTGTTCGCCATGCGGGTGGCAAAATCCTCCTCGCTCTCGCCCTGTTCGGCAAAGCGCCAGTAGTGCGGGCAATCCGTGTGCAGGATATTGGCGATCGGCAGGTCGAAATCGCGGTGGTTGAAGGGCAGGCCGGTGAGGCTTGCCGTTGCGACGGTCACGCCATGATAGGCCTTGCGGCGCGAGATGATCTTCTTCTTTTCAGGACGGCCGAGCGCGTTGTTGTAGTACCAGACGAGCTTGATGGCCGTGTCGTTTGCCTCGGAGCCGGAGCCGGCGAAGAACACCTTCGACATCGGAACCGGCGCGATGGAGAGAAGCTTTTCGGCCAGCCGGATACCCGGTTCCGTCGATTTGTGGGCGAAGGAATGATAGAACGGCATGGTCTTGAGTTGCCGGGTCGCAGCTTCCACGAGACGCGGCTCGCTGAAGCCGAGGCCGGCGCAGAAAAGACCCGCCAGACCTTCGATATAGCGCTTGCCCTCGTCATCCGTGACATAGATGCCATCGCCGCCGGTGATCACATGCGGACCGACCTCCTGGTGCACCGCGAGATTCGTGTAGGGGTGAACGAGGGTTTGCTTGTCGAGAGCATGAAGGGAATTCGGGCGGTCGTTCATGGCAGGCTCCATCAGGAATGCACGGGGTATGTGAGAACTTGAAAATCAGGCGATGACGTGAACGTCTTCGTTGCGCCATGTGACGTGGCACTCGGCGGCGCCAGTGAGTTTTCGCGCATCGATGCCGGGCACGCGCATGCGGATCGCCTGACTGCCGAGCTTGCCGATGACCAGCAGGTTATCGCCGTAGTTGATCGTCGTATCGATCTTCATCGGCTGGCGGTTGGTCTGGGCGGTATCGGCGATGCGGATCATTTCCGGGCGCAACAGCAGGTCGGCCTTGCTGTTGCGCCCGGCTGTGGCTGCAGTCTCGACGATGCCGACCGGCGTTTCGAAGCGGCCATCACCCATGGAGGAGGCCGAGATGATGTTGCTGTCGCCGATGAAGGAGGCAACGAAGCGGGTCTTCGGCGCGAAATAAATCTCGTTCGGCGTTCCGACCTGCTCGATGCGGCCCTGATTGAAGACGGCGATGCGGTCGGACATGGTCATGGCTTCGGTCTGGTCATGGGTGACGTAGACCATGGTGACGCCGAGGTCCTTGTGGATGCGCTTCAGCTCCACCTGCATGTGTTCGCGCAGCGCCTTGTCGAGCGCGCCGAGCGGCTCGTCAAGCAGGATGATATCCGGCTGGAAGACGAGGGCACGGGCAAGAGCGACACGCTGCTGCTGACCGCCTGAGAGTTCGGAGGGTACACGCTTCTCAAAGCCCTGCAGGCCGACTTTTGCCAGCGCTTCGCGGGAGCGCCGCTCCTTCTCGGCCTTGTCCACGCCGCGCATGCGCAGCGGGAAAGCGACGTTGTCGGCGACGGTCATATGCGGAAACAGGGCATAGTTCTGGAAGACCATGCCGATATTGCGCTTGTGCGGTGGCAGATTGTCGATGGCGCGGTCGCCAAGACGGATTTCGCCTGAGGTCGGATGCTGGAAACCGGCGATCATCATCAGCGTCGTCGTCTTGCCGGAGCCGGACGGCCCGAGGAAGGAAACGAACTCACCGGCCTTGATGGAGAGCGAGACATCATCGGCGGCCATATGCTTGCCGTCATAGCTCTTGTTGACATTGCGAAGCGTGAGGGAACGGGCGTTCATGGCTTTGCTCCAATCAGGATGCCGCAGCGGCGGTTTGGGTTGTTCCGTTTCCGAGAGGTTGCCCGGCAGCATTGGCACGGCGGCGCACAAATTGCGGCGCAAGCCAGATGCAGATGCCGGCAAGGACAAGCAGGAACAGGAAGGATGAGGCGGCGGAGATCGTGGGGTCGGCCTCCTGGCGGACGGCGTTGAACATCTGGCGCGGCAGGGTTGCCTTGTCGCGACCGGAGATGAAGAGGGCGATCACCGCTTCGTCGAACGAGGCGATGAAGGCGAAGAGGCCGGCGACCGAAAACGCCGGACGCAGGATCGGGAAGGTGATGAGCCGGAAGGTGGTGAAGGGCGAGGCCCCAAGGTTCATGGCGGCACGTTCCACCGACTGGTCGAAGCCTTTGAGGGCGGCAGTCAGGATCAGCGTCGACATCGGCATGGCGATACAGCTATGGGCGAGGATGACGCCGAGATAGCTCTGCACCAGCCGAAGCTGCCCGAAATACATGTAGTAGCCGAGCGCCATGACGATGGTCGGCACGATCATCGGCAGCATGATCAGGAGATTGAACAGCGTGCGGCCGAGGAAGATATGGCGGGCAAGCGCAAAGGATGCGGGGATCGCCAGCGCCAGCGTTACGCAGACCGTACCAAGGCCGATCAGCACGCTGTTGATCAACGGCTCCGTCCAGTTCGGATCGGAGAAGAAGGTGATGTAGTTGGCCAGCGTATAGCCCGGCGGCGGGAACGTCAGCGAAGCGGCAGAGCTGAAGGACATCGGGATGACGATGAACATCGGTGCGGCGACGAAGAAGGCGATGAGAACAGCCAACACGCGGATAAACGGGTTCATCGGTCATCTCCTGCCCAGAGCCGGTCAAGTCCGAAGAAGCGGTTGTAGAGTGCGTAGATGGCGACGGTCAGCGCGAGCAGTACAATCGAGATCGCTGAACCCAGACCGAAATCCAGCGTCTGTTCGATCTGGTCGCCGATGATGCCGGCGATCATCTGGTCGCGCGGGCTGCCGAGCAGCACCGGCATGACGTAGAAGCCGAGGCAGGAAATGAAGACGAGCGTGCAGCCGTTGACGATGCCCGGTGCGGAAAGCGGCAGGTAGACCGTGATGAAGGCGCGCAACGGGCTGGCGCCAAGGCTTTCGGCGGCACGGACATAGAGCGGGTCGATGCGCTTCATAACGGAATAGAGCGACATGGTCATGAACGGGATCAGGGCGTGGGTCATGGCCAGCGTGGAACTGAAAGTGGTGAACAGCAGTTTTGGCGCGGGGTCCCAGCCGAGCCAGACGAGCAGGGCGGTGATCGGTCCCTGATTGCCGAGGATCACCATCCAGGCATAGGTTCGTACGAGATAGCTCGTCCAGAATGACAGCGCGACGACCATCAGCAGGAAAGTGGCGAAACGCTTGGTGCCATTGGCAGCAGCATAGGCCAGCGGATAGGCGAAGATCAGCGCCAGTACCGTGACGACGAAGGCCGTCTTGAAGGTCTGGTATAGCACCGAGGCAAACAGGCTGGAATGCAGCAGCCGTGCGAAATTCTGCAGGCCGACAGCCGGCTGCGATATACTCATCCAGCCCACATAGGCGAGCGGAACCAGAAAGAAGAGGGCCAGGAAGATGCCGGCTGGCGCCATCAGGGGCAGCGGGCCTTCCGCAAGGGGCCGAGACTGGGCCGACCTGTATTTCATTATCGTGCTCCCTTGCCCTTCGGCGGGGTCCAAGATCGCGACTTCTTGCGCATTGCCGTCATGGCATCCGCAACCAAAGCCCGATCATCGTCATCTGACAGGTCCCGGCCCTGACTGTGCAGGGCCGGGAAGGTATCCTTACAGGCCGACCCAGCTTTCGAAGCGGCTGGTCAGTTCTTCCAGTTGCGGCGTCAGCTTGCCGCCGTCGAGCATGACAGCGCGGGCAAGGTGGTCCGGATAGGTCGGCATGGTCTTGGCGACGTCTTCCGGGATGAAGTCGAACGACTTCGGGTTCATCGGGCCATTCTGGTCGGCGATGCAGAACTTCGCCAGACCTTCGGCATTCTGGCCGATATGATTGACGAGCTTGAAGCCATTTTCCGCCCGCGGGCTGTCCTTGGCAACAATCCAGCAGGCCTGATCGACGATGGCCTGATCCCAGACGATTTCGATCGGCTCTGCCGAGGCCTTCTTGGCACCGGCGGCGTCGCTGTCCCAAAGACCGGCCATATCGACTTCGCCATCGGTCAGGATCTGGCGGGCCTGCGGGCCTGCCGTCCACCAGACGCGAACGTCCGGCTTGATCTTGTCGAGCGAGGCGAAAGCGCGGTCGAGGTCGTAGGGGAAAAGCTGGTCGGCGGGGACGCCATCGGCGAGCAGGGCGATCGCCAGAACGCGAGCGGCGTGACGCTGCAGGCTGCGGTTGCCGGGGAATTTCTCGACGTTGAAGAAATCCGCCCAGCTGTTCAGGCCATCAGGATACTTCGTCTTGATATAAGCGAGCTGCGTGGCGAAGCCGTGGGTCGAAAGGCCGTTCTGATAGACGGCACCCTTCCAGAGCTTGGCTTCGTCAACATAGCCTTCGAAGTCCGCAAGCAGACCGGCGGCGTTGGCGCGGGCAACGTCGGCGACGCCGAGCGTGGTGACGTCGAATTCGTAGACGCCGGTCGTCTTCTGTGCCGCGAGCTTGGCAAAGGAGATCGGCGAAACCGTGCGGATCTCGATACCGGTGTCGGCGGTGAAGGGATCGAACAGGAACTTCTTGACCGAGGCCTCCCAATCGCCACCCCAGGTGTTCACGTAGAGCACGTTTTCGTCGGCACTGGCGCGGCGAACGAAGGGCGACGCGATCATGGCGGCGCCGAAAAGGCCGGCGCCCAGCACTGTGCGGCGCGAGAGCGGTGTAGCTGATGCTTTCTTGAACTCTTCCATCCGTTTTTACTCCTTATGCGAATGGTCGGTTGATACTGTTCCCGGGGCCGCTCGGTTTGATGGCGGCCCTTCTTGTCTTTGGATACAGGGCTTGCGGGATCGGTCAGTCGGCGCGGAAAACCTCCGAATAGAGGCGCAGCCAATTGTCACGGAGGATCTTCTTCGCCTCCTCCTGATTGAAGCCGACGCGCAGCAGGGCCGGTGCCACTTCCTTGAGACTGTCGGGTTTCAGCAACCATTCCGGCTTTGCGACCGCGCCGGGCGTTGCCGCCGAACCCGCGCCGTATTGCACCGAGCGCGTCCAGCGGCCCTTGCGCATCCAGTCGTAGTCGCGCTGGGTGTGGTTGTGCGAGATATCCGTGCCGATGCCGACATGGTCGATGCCGGCGATATCGACGGTGCGGGCCACCATCTCGCACCAACCATCGACGGTCGCGCAGGCGCTGTCGGGCGTGATGTTGCGATAGGCGACGCAACCGATGACGCCGCCGCGCTCAGCCAAGGCTTTGATCACCTTGTCGGACTTGTTGCGCTTGTGGGCAAAGAGCGACGCGGCATTGGCGTGGGTGATGGCGACCGGCTTCTCGGACCACTCGATGGCATCGAGCGTGGTTCTGTCGCCGACATGGGAGAGGTCGACCAGCATGCCGGTGCGGTTCATCTCGCGGATCACGTCCTTGCCGAAACGGGCAAGCCCGCTGTCGTTTTCCTCGTAGCAGGAGCCGCCGAGTTCGTTCTGGTTGTTGTAGGTGAGCTGGACGACGCGGATGCCGAGTTCCGCGAAGAACTCCACGAAGGCGATCCGGTCCTCGAAGAGGTTGGAGTTCTGGTAGCCGAGGACGATGGCGAGCTTGCCTTCGCGTTCGGCGCGCTCGATATCGGCGGCCGTCTTGGCAATCAGAATGAGATCGCCGTTTTCGCGTTCGATGTCGCGCCAGCGGGCGAGCGAATCCAGCGATTCCAGAGTCCCTTCCCAGAAGCCGAGCGTCGGCGTGACGGCGCTATAGCCGCCGCGCTTCAGGGCTTCGAAGGATTGGCGGTCGAAATGACCGCATTGCAGAGCATCGATGATCATGGTCAGTCCATTCAATGTTTGGCAACAGCAGCGCTCTTGGGCGCGTCAGCCAGAAGCAGCGAAAAGTCGGTTTCGTCTTCGTCCTGTCGGCCGATGACCTTGCCGTCGGCTTCGACGATGATCGGGCCGGCATGGCGGCGCGACAGGTAGGAGTCCGGCGCAAGGGCTTCCGCGGAGCTATGATAGAGGTCCCACCAGAGAGCGGCATCGACGACGAGGCCGTTGCGGCGGATCGTGTCGAGGATGGCGATCTCGTAGGCTTCGGTCGCCGGCGATACGGTGATCACGGCGGATTGCGCGGCGATCGTTACACTTGCCTTGGCGCCGAAACGCTGGGCAAGGGCTTGGACAATCTTCAGTTCCGATATCTCAGAAACATTGCGCACCGTGACGACCCCATTGCCATCGATCCGCAGAGTTTCGATGGCAAGCTCAAGGACCGCCTCGGCAACGATCCAGGCATGCTGGCCGCCGCCATCCACCACCGGCTTTTTTGCGTCCGCCAGCGTGACGGCATGCGGATCGGAAGCCTTGACGGCCTCCAGATTGGCCTTCAGGCGGGCGAAACCGCCAAGACCGAGGGCCGCCGAATATATCGCGCAATCCCGAAGCGCCGGTACAAGACCCGGTTCGACGCGAGTGACCTGCGTGAGGCGCTCGAACACCATGCGCATTTCGCGCAGGCTGACGGTCAGCGACGAGGAAAGGTTGGATTGGCAGGTGCTCACAGGTTTGGCTCCGCAGGGTAGAACCACAGGTCGTCGGCCGTGCCGCTGGCGATGTCTTCCGGGATGGGAGCGCCGTGGAACAGGACACCGCGCAGGTTGCGGTCGAGGAAATCGCGTGTCTTGTCGATGCCGTGGATGCCGACATTGAGAAGACGGGTGATGTGGGCGGGCGTAAAGGCACCGCTCATGATGTCCGCATGCGGGGAATGCAGGCTGGTGCCGGCAAGGGCCTGAACGCGGGTGACGATCGCCCGGTGCTGGGGATGGGCGATGAGGAAGCGGGCGGTCGAAAGCGAGGGATCAACGGCGGCGAGATCACGGTCGAGCGCGACGACGAGACGCGGCAGGTCGAGGCCGAGATTGACGACGCCTTCGCCAACTTCTTCCGCAGGCCCGCGGCGCGGCTCTTCGGCCGTGACGGACTTGTACCAGACGTAGCGCTCGGCCGGTGCGATATCGAGATCGAGGCGGAAGGCCCAGGCATACTCGTTGCGCAGGATGTCACGCAGGCGGCCTGCCGACATTTCCGGGCGACCCGTCAGTTCCTCGTCGATGACGAGGCCTTCGACCAGCGCATCGGCTTCTTCCGGCACCAGCTCGATCAGCAGCGAATGCAGGGTTTCCATCGCCTCGGCATGGACGCGGCCGTCCAGAGACGCCGCCAGGTCCGCAAAGGGCTCGCTTTCAAAGCGATTGCCGGCCTGCCAGCGCTGCAGAAGGTCTGCGATTGCGCGGCGAATGACCTGCAACTCTTCCGCCAAAACGTCTGAGCGTGTGAAGTTTTCATAGGCTGCCCGGTCCTGCGAACGGAAGTTGATGGCCTTTTCGATAAGGCCGAGCAGCTTGGCGATTTCCGTGCCCTGATCGTCCGGCAGCACGGCCTTGGCGCGGGCGATGGCCTCTTCGCGGATGAACAGCCAGCGCTCGATGAGACGCGGATGGTTGTTGACGAACAGCATCAGGCCGAGCGCCGAACCATTCCCGACGCCGAGGAAACGGCGCAGGTCGTTTGCCATCTCCGGCGCCTGCGGCGAACCGAGGCGAACGAGATGCTGCAGCAGATCCTGGGCGAAGACGCGCATCATGTAGGCGCAGAGCATCTGGGCTGCGAGCGACCAGCGAAGCGGATGATCGCCTTCATAGGCGAGAAAGGTCTTGGTGCCGAAGGTGCCGTTGCCGTCGAGTCCGGTGTTGCGCATCAGGTAGCAGGTCTGCGCGAGTTCGGCGACGTCGGGCTGGCGGCCGGCCTGCAGGGCTTGTCTGGCGCTTTCGAAGAAGCGCCCGCTGCGGTTGGAGCGGCACCAGATCAGCGTGCCGGGGGTGGCGCGGCCTTCATAGAGTTTCGGAAGCTCGGTGCGGGTCGTTTCGAAATCGGCCCGGCTCATCTCGCCTTCGACCAGCGCGCCCATCATGTCCCAGGCGCGGCCGATGATGCGGCCCGTGCGGCCGTGGGGCGAAGGTTCGAACGAATAGACGGGGAAGGAAAAGCGCCAGCCACCGATCTCGATGCGGTATTCGGCAACGCCGTTGCCCTTTTCATCGATGTCGAAGCGCTTGCACAGGATCTGCCAGCGTCCGCGGATGGCGCGGCCCGCCAGCGCACGCGAGGCGCTGATACGCGACGGCTGGATGGCGGCGAGCCGCTCGGGTTGCATCATCTCGCCGGCCGAGCGCATCAGCCGCGCGATGCGGTATGCGTCCGATTCCGGAGCGTGTTTTTTCAGGGCGGTCATGCTTATTGTTCTCCTCGCATGCGACCGGAACTGGCTGCCGCTGCGGCAACGACGATCCCTGCGCATTTTTCAGTGTCAAAACCTTGGAAGGGGCCGGAGAGCGCAAGCGCGCCGATGCACTGGCCCTGTGCATCCAGAAGGGGCGCCGCGACAGCCGATACGGTGCGCGGCCCCTCAACCTCGGAAATGGCATAACCCCGCTCGTGAACCTGAGCGATGACATCGTCATCCGGCAGGCTGACGCCCTGTGCCTTCAGGCGTTCGACGATTTCCGGGCGGGCATGGGAGACCAGCACGCGGCCGAAGGCAGTGCGATCGAGCCTGAGATGCGCGCCGACTTTGAGATCCGCCCGAAGCACACCGCGCGATTCAACGCGACGAACAATGACCGCATCCTTGCCGTCGAGAATGGCGAGCGAAGCCGTCTCGCCGCTCTGGGTGACCATTTCTTCCAGCACGCCGGCAAAGCGTGCGCCGAGATTGGACTGCTCAAGCGCCATGGCCGCGTGGCTGACGACGCGCAGGCTCAGGCGGTAGCGCCCGTCCTGTGTCTGCTCCAGCCAACCGGCTTCTACCAATGTGACCAGACGCTGGTGAGCGGCGCCACGAGCTTCGTCCAGTTGACGGGCAATATCCGCAAGCCGCATCGGCTCCGACGCCTGGGCGACGCAATCGAAAGCAGTCAGGGTCTTTAACACCGAGGTAAGCGGTCGCACTGCCATTTTTTATCCAATCTTCTTCTTTAGTATTGTCCAATATTAGAAGACGTTGTATGTTTATGTTGGACTCAACTTTGACTTATGTCAATTAGCCGAAATTGGTTCCGTGCGAAATTTTTCGCCTTGTCGGCGCGAACTTTCACCGATCAGGTTCAAGTTTCTGAAATCACGTGGGAAAGTGTCAGTCCCGCAGCGCTGTAGATGCGCGACTTTCTTGCGCATAGGTGCGGTCGGTAGCAGTGAGACGGCGGATTTTCGCTATGCGCCATCTGTCCGGTCCGTCTGTGCAGACGTGGGTCTGGGCCTGTCGGCTGCCCTCAATGATCCACGAATGTTTCAGAAGACACTCCCATCGGCTGCAACGAACACTCGCCGGTGATCAATCCGCAGGCTGACGGGCTGGTTCGCAAACGATGCCGCCACGGTCGGCGAACCCGAACGCCGAAATGCTCGCCGAGGCGCAGAACACGGCGAAGGCGAAGGTTCTCCCGCCTGAGATCGCAATTGCGGTGACCATCAAGCTCTCCGAACTCGCGGGCACTCGTTCCACACTGCGGAGCACCGTCTCAATCGCCATTGGCGCAATGAAATCTGGGGCAATGGAAAGCAACCATGTGATCTCTCTGGAGAAGGAGCTCGGTTGTGCGTTGTTCATCCGCTCGACCCGGAAGGTCGAACTGACAAGGGCAGGGGAGACCTTCTACGAGCGGTGCGTCAGGATCCTGAGCGACGTCGATCTGACCACCGAGCTGACCCGGGCGGCTGGCGGCAGTCGCATCCGCCAGATTAGGATCGGCACGGTCTATCCCGCCACCATGGGTATGCTGCCGACGTTCCTGGCAAAGATCGCCCGCAAGTTTCCCGATGTCCGCATCCATATCTCCTCCGGCAACACCGGTGACATCATCCGCAGCCTCGAGAGCGGCCAGATCAATCTCGGCTTCATCCGTCCGGTGGAAAACATCGGCTGCCTGAGGTTCTGCTCGATTGCCCATGAACGCTACCATCTGGCGGTGGCCCATTCCAATCCGCTGGCGAGCCGCGAGGAGATCACCATCGATGATCTGCGCGACCAGAAGATCATCGCCTTCAACAGGCAGAACCTGTCGTTGTTCCTGGCAAAGATCGCCCGCAAGTTTCCCGATGTCCGCATCCATATCTCCTCCGGCAACACCGGTGACATCATCCGCAGCCTCGAGAGCGGCCAGATCAATCTCGGCTTCATCCGTCCGGTGGAAAACATCGGGTGCCTCCGGTTCTGCTCGATTGCCCATGAGCGCTACCATCTGACGATCAAGGGTCACGTGTCGGGAGCTGTTGCTCGTGTCCCATCGTGAAGAATGAACCCATCAATCGAAGGATCTACGACGTCACACCCGCTTTCAGGAACAAGCGTAAAAGTCGTTACAAACTTTATCCGGAATAACAGGATGATGCCGCAGACCTTTCACCTGCATCGCACACGTAAACGACCTGTTGAACCTATCTCTCTCTTGCGTCCGAGGATGCGCACAAGCTCGCGCACGCGAGCTTCCAGCTTCTTCACCTTGGAATTGCGATCGTCATTCGGTGTACGCTGGGCCAAGCATCGATAAGGCACTTGCTGGCTTCCTCTGCCCGTCGACGCGGAAGCTTGGCGGTGGCATTAACGCCCGCTCCACCATGCCAACGCTATTTCGGTTGTGATGTAGCGCGTTGGATCGGCCATGCGTGGCACACGATCACCAGACACCCGTCGCTTGGTCGATCAATAAACTGCGAAAGGTCCGAATGTTCATATGAATGTCATGATGAACGTTTATTGCGATCTCGGCCGACGTCGGGCCTCATCGCAATCGTAAGGCATGATGTCGGACGGCAGATATAAGCGAATTAAAACAATAGAATATACCACGAAAATCTGGCCTGCTCCATTTGTCTTCCTCATTCGGAATATTCATATGAATATTTTACGTTTGCAGAATGAAATTTGCCTGATACGGTCGGGTGGGTTTGGGAGCGGGAGGCTCCGAGACAAAAAGGGAGAGCACATGAAAACGACAGCTATGTTCCTGTCCGCAAGCTTGGCAGCAGTGATGCTGGCATCTCCGGCAGCAATGGCAGCCACCAAGATCCAATGGTGGCACGCGATGGGAGGCGAGAACGGCGCCAAGCTTGAGCAACTTGCCAAGGACTTCAACGCGTCCCAATCTGACTATGAAATCGCGCCCGTCTTCAAGGGCACCTATGATGAGACACTTACCGGCGCCATCGCCGCTTTTCGCGCCAACCAGCAACCCGCCATCGTTCAGGTTTACGAGGTCGGCACAGGCACGATGATGGCGGCGCAAGGCGCAGTCTATCCGATCTATCAGCTGATGAAGGATCAAGGCGAAGCCTGGGATCAAAGCAAGTTCATCACGCCCGTCACCGGTTATTATTCTGACACCAGCGGCAACGTCTTGTCGCTGCCGTTCAATTCCTCAACGCCGATCCTTTACTACAACAAGGATGTTTTCAAAAAGGCAGGTCTCGATCCCGAAACACCTCCGAAAACCTGGGCCGACATTGAATCCTTCTCGCGCAAGATCGTCCAGTCGGGGGCCGCCAAGTGCGGCTTCACCAGCGCTTGGATATCCTGGATCCAGACCGAAAACCTAAACGCACTACACGACAAGCCTTACTCGACGAAGGCGAACGGCTTCGGCGGCCTCGATGCCGAGTTCACCTTCAACAACGATCTGACGATCCGCCATTGGGACAACCTGAAGAAATGGCAGGATGAAGGGTTGTTCAAGTATGGCGGCCCGGGCGGCGGCGACAACGCACCTCCCATGTTCTATTCGCAGGAATGCGCGATGTACATGAATTCCTCGGCCGCTCGGGCTGGCGTCGTCAACAACGCCAAGGACTTCAAGGTTGGATTTGCTCCGCTACCCTATTACGACGACGTGATCCAGCAACCCATGAACTCGATCATCGGCGGCGCGACACTGTGGACTTTGCAGGGGCGTCCGGCGGACGAATACAAGGGGGTGGCGAAGTTCTACACCTACCTGCAAAAGGCTGACGTTCAGGCCGACTGGCATCAGTTCTCCGGATACCTGCCGATCACCGAAGAAGCCTACAAGCTTGGCCAGAGCCAGGGCTACTACGAAAAAAACCCTGGCGCCGATATCGGTATCAAGCAGCTGACGCGGGTTGCGCCGAGCGAAAACTCCAAGGGAATTCGTTTCGGCAATTATGTGCAGGTCCGCGGCATCATCGATGACGAGGCTGCTGCGCTGCTCGGGGGCAAGAAGACCGCGAAGGAAGCGCTCGACTCCGCGGTTGCCCGTGGCAACGAGCAGTTGCGCGACTTCCAGTCTGCCAATCAATAGTCCTGGAGAATGGAAGCCGGTTCCCGCCGGCTTCCATTCCGCCGTCGTTTTTGCGTGAGGGGACAATGCAGACCAAGCGAACCGTCTTTCCGAACAAGATTCTGCCCTACGTGCTGATCGCGCCCCAGATGCTGGTCACGATCGTATTTTTCCTGTGGCCGGCCGGAACCGCCTTCTGGCAATCGTTCCTGCGCCAGGACGCCTTTGGCTTCAAAACCACCTTCGTCTGGTTCAACAATTATCGCCGCCTGTTTGCCGACCCGATTTACATCAATGCCTTCGGTCACACGGTCGTATTTGCTGTCTTGGTCACTGCGCTGTCGATTTCCATATCTTTGCTGCTTGCGGTTGCCGCTACGCGTGTCCTGCGTGGCTCCCGCTTCTATTCCACGTTGCTGGTGTGGCCCTACGCGGTTGCGCCGGCGATCGCCGGCATCTTGTGGTGGTTCATGTTCAATCCGTCGATCGGTATTGTGGCCTACATGTTACGCGCCCTGGGGATCAACTGGAACCACCTGATCAATCCGAACGACGCGATGGCTTTGATCGTCATCGCAGCCACGTGGAAACAGATTTCCTACAACTTCCTGTTCTTTCTGGCCGGATTGCAGTCGGTTCCGCGCTCGCTGGAAGAAGCCGGTGCCATTGATGGCGCCGGACCGATCAAGAGGTTCTGGACGATCGTCTTTCCGCTGATCTCGCCGACCACGTTCTACCTGATGGTGATCAATATCGTATACGCCATGTTCGACACCTTCGGGATTATCCATGCCACGACGCAAGGAGGTCCGGCACGGGCTACCGAGATCCTCGTCTACAAGGTCTACTTCGACGGCTTCATCGGTCTCAACCTTGGCTCTTCGGCCGCTCAGTCGGTCATCTTGATGATCATCGTTGTCGCGTTGACTGCCGTTCAGTTCCGCTTCGTCGAGCGACGCGTGCAGTATTGAGGAACATGTGAATGGTTGAAAATCGCCCCTTTCTAAACCTCGTTGCGCACCTGATCCTGATCCTGGGCGTGGCGATCGTGGTCTTCCCGGTTTACGTAGCCCTTATTGCCTCGACACATGGCCCGAATGACTTTCTATCGGGTGTCGTGCCACTGACACCCGGCCCCTACCTTGTTCAGAACTACTCGACGATGCTGTCGACCGGCATGACCAACGCGGGAGCGCCGCCGATCGGTCCGATGATGTTGAATTCGCTTATCATGGCGATTGGCGTCGCCGTCGGGAAGATCGCGATCTCGATCCTATCGGCTTTCGCGATCGTTTATTTCCGCTTTCCCTTCCGTACGCTCGCCTTCTGGCTGATCTTCATCACGCTTATGCTGCCCGTAGAAGTACGCATCGTACCGACGTTCAAGGTCGTTTCCGACCTCGGCCTCCTCAATAACTACGGCGGGCTCATCATCCCCTTGATTGCCTCTGCGACGGCCACCTTTCTCTTCCGACAGTTCTTCCTCACCGTTCCGGAAGAACTGATGGAGGCCGCTCGTGTGGACGGTGCCGGCCCTATCAAGTTCTTTCGCGATATCCTGCTGCCCCTATCGATGACCAATATCGCGGCGCTCTTTATCATTCTCTTCGTGCTTGGCTGGAATCAGTATCTCTGGCCCCTGATCGTCACCACGGACCAGAGCCACTACACCGTCGTGATGGGCATCCAGCGGATGAAAGCTGTGGCGGATGCCGAACCGCGCTGGAACCTCGTTATGGCCGCGGTGATACTTGCAGCGCTTCCGCCGGTCCTCGTCATCGTCGCAATGCAACGCCTTTTCGTCAAAGGCCTTGTCGAAACGGAGAAATAGCAATGGCCACGATCAACATCGTTGACCTCAAGAAAAACTACGGCTCCGTTCCTGCCGTCAAAGGGATCAATCTGCAGGTGGCCGATGGCGAACTCATCGTGTTGGTCGGGCCATCGGGCTGCGGAAAATCGACGTTGCTGCGCATGATCGCCGGTCTCGAGACAACCAGTGACGGCGTCGTGGAAATTGCCGGGCGCAATGTCAACGACGCCGAGCCTGCGGAGCGCGACATCGCCATGGTGTTCCAGAACTATGCCCTTTATCCCCACATGACCGTGCGCGGAAACCTCGAGTACGGGCTCAAGAACCGCCGCACCCCCCGTGCTGAAATTGACCGACGTGTTGCCGAGGCCGCCGAAATTCTCGAAATCGCTCCCATGCTGGATCGCAAGCCTCGTGAATTGTCCGGCGGCCAGCGTCAGCGGGTTGCAATGGGCCGGGCGATCGTTCGTGAACCAGCCGCCTTCCTGTTTGACGAACCGCTCTCGAACCTCGACGCAAAACTGCGCGTGCAAATGCGCGTGGAGATACGCCGCCTGCAGCGACGGCTGAAGACAACCAGCATCTACGTCACCCACGATCAGCTTGAAGCGATGACACTCGCCGATCGCCTGGTGGTGATGAACGGTGGACTGGTCGAGCAGGTCGGAACGCCAATCGAAGTCTACGATCGACCGGCCAGCCTGTTCGTTGCGGGCTTCATTGGCTCGCCGCCTATGAACCTCATTGCCTGTGAGCTCATCACCCGTTCAGAGGGCGCTGCTGTTCTTGCACTTCCTCATGGGACGGATATCATCGGCGTAAGGCCCGACGACCTTCTCTTAGCGAAACCTGCTGAGTCTTCAATCCGTCTTGATGCGACCATCGAGCTGGTGGAGCCGATCGGGGGCGAGAGCCACGTGCATGTCCGGCTCGGCGATAGCGGGCAGATAGTCATCCTGAGTGTCCCCGGTAGGCCGGAGCTTGCTGAGGGAGCCGACATCTCGATCTATGCCCGCATGCAATCCATGCATCCGTTCAATCGCCAGACCGGCAAGCGCACGGATAACGAAGCCTCCGCCGCGCAATCACGCATTACCCCCACGTCTTGATAAGAGAATCTCAATGACAATTTCGCAACGGAAACCCGGCCCCTCGCGCGACGAGGTCCAAGCCCACCGAGGGGCGTCGGCCGCCGCTCCCGAAAACACGGTTGCTGCATTCAGGGCAGCGGCAGCACAAGGTGCTGGTTGGGTGGAGCTTGATGTCGCATTACTGGCCGATGGAACAGCTGTGGTCATCCACGACGTCAGCGTCGATCGTTGCTCGTCGTCCAAGGGAATGCTCGGTGACATGACCATAGCAGATCTTGCGTCTATCGACGCCGGCTCCTGGTTTGATCCCACGTTCAAAGGCGAGCCGTTGCCGACGCTTGCGAAAGCCATTGAAAGTCTTGGCGAATTGGGCCTTAACGCCAACGTCGAGATCAAGCAGCATGCCCATCACAAGTCCCTGGAGCAATTGACCGAGACCGTGCATAGTCATCTGCAAGCGCGCCCTGCCCAGATGAAGATCATTATTTCAAGTTTCGACGCCGCCGCACTGAAGGCAATGCACAAACTGGATCCCAGCTACGACCTTGGGATGCTTTGGAGCCAAATTCCTGACGATTGGGTCGATGTTCTGGCCTCCATTCCATCAACGACCATACATCTGGACTACACGGCGTTGAGTATTGAGTTTCTAAACGAGGCGCGCCGCCTTGGCATCAAAGTGCGCGCCTGGACATGCAACGAGCCTCAGCGCCTTGCCGCTTACTGGGACGCAGGCTTAACGGGCGTGATCACCGACGACCCAGGTGTCTTTCTCAACTGACCGGCAAGCTATGGGGCAAGGAATGATATCGAGCAGGCAACGCGATATCCTCGCATTGATCGAAACGGAAGGGACACAGTCGATTGAGGACCTTGCGCACCGCTATGACCTGACGACCCAGACCATCCGGCGCGATATCAACGCGCTGTGCGATCTCGGCTATGCCCGACGCTTCCATGGAGGTGTGGGCGTGCCTGTCGAAGGCCGGAACATCTCCGTGAACGCCCGTGCCCAACTGAACAGCAACGCCAAGCGGCTTATGGCACGACGCGTCGCTGGTGATATTGGGCCTGACGCGACGGTGTTCCTTGGAATTGGAAGCAGCGTTCAGTTCGTTGCCGAAGCCTTCCGCGAACACCAGGGGCTCACCGTTATTACCAATAACATTCATGTGGCCCTGATCCTGTGCGATGCTCCCGCGATAGAGGTCCATCTCACGGGAGGGTTGTTGCGCCATGATGACCGAGACGTGGTGGGGGCCGATGTCATCAGGTTCTTCGAGAAATTCTACGCGACACACGCAATCGTCGGTGCCGGCGCACTCAGCGCGGCTAACGGGGTGATGGACTTCAGCTACAGCGAGGCCCAGATTACGAATGCCTTGATCGAGAATTCCCGTGCTTGTTTTTTGGTCGCGGATTCAAGCAAGTGGACAAGGAATGCCTCGGTTCGTGTTGCTGCATTCAACAAGCTGACCCGATTCTACACCGATCGCTTACCAGAGGACTCCGCGATCACCTCTGCGCTTGAGAACAGCGCAATGGAGGTCGTTTTGTGCGGGGAGGATAATAAATGATGTTCATAGGAAATTCGCCCTCGGTCTCGGAACTGCGGGACGTGCGCTACCTTTTCACCGATATCGACGATACGCTGACGACCGATGGCCAACTCCTGCCGCAAACCTATCAGTCGCTGTGGGATCTGAGCCGCGCAGGGATCGCGATCGTTCCTGTGACCGGAGGCTCAGCAGGTTGGTGTGAACATATCGTGCGTGCGTGGCCCGTGGCGGCTGTGATCGGCGAAAGTGGAGCATTTTCCGTATCTCGCCGGAACGGCGAGGTGTTGTTCGACTTCTGGGAGAATGAAGCGCTGCAGGTTGAGCGTCAATGTCGACACCTGCAGGCTGTTCGTCAATTGATCGACACCAAATACCGATCGTTCCGGATTGCACACGATCAGGCATTTCGACTGGCTGATGTTGCCATCGATATCGGCGGTCGTCGCGGTGAGGAGATCGATGGCCTTGCCGCAAAGCTAAGAACAATTGGCGCGACAGTAGCCATCAGCTCCATCCACATCAATACATGGGTTGGCGACTACGACAAACGCGCCATGAGCGAACGCCTAGTCTCGCAGATGTTCAAGATCGATCCGCAGGCGACGCCTCTGGTAACGGCTTTTGTTGGAGACTCGCGCAACGACGCGTCGATGTTCGGCTTTATCCGTAACTCGTTTGGAGTGCGAAACATCGAACCGGTGCTGGCGCAGCTCCCTCACAAACCAAGATGGATCTCGGGACAGCCGGCGGGACTGGGATTTGTTGAGGTGGCCAAAACACTGCTTGATGCGAAAGCCTGAAAGTACTGCCAATGGTCTCCTCGTCGACGATTCAAACAAACAGACAAAGGACGAACCGAAAGTTCGTAGTTTTGCTTTGTCGGAAGGCCTGAAATGGAGAGCCCGTTCTACACCCGCGCGCCGATCAGCTTGATCGCAGAGGGCATTTCCCCTCACAATTCCGCACTTTTTATCGGCGGGTTGGACGGCGCAAGAGACCTTGCCCTGTTGCGGACTTATGGGATTTCGATCGTCATCAATTGCGCCGTCAATCTCGACATTAATGTTGTCAGTGACCCGATAGCACCGGAACATGGAGCGCTATGTGCCATAGGTTGCGCGGAGATTCGATACTACAAGCTCGGCCTCGTCGATGATAGTGGCAATCCCGAAACGATGATGCTTGGGGCCTACTACATCCTTCTTGGCGCGCTCAACCAACGGCTCCCCAAGCGCGGAAGCTATCCGTTCAACGATGGCGGCAACGTTCTCATCAATTGCCGCGCTGGGCGGAGCCGATCGGTTGCGCTGGCTGCCCTGTTCCTGCATAAACAACAGCCTCATTGCTTCCCAACGCTCGACGAGGCAATCCAACATATTCGCGAGAAACGCGAACTTCGGTCGGATGAGTGGTTCGAAACGCCCAAACCCGTTCTCTATGATGCAGCCAAGCGCGCTTCCCATTGGATAGATATGGTTGAAGGTGGAAAGACAGGGGAGGGTGCCTAACCCTTCTACCGTGACTCACGGCGGCATTTCTTTGCTTCGCCATAGGACTGAGAGCAACATGTGATGTCCACGCTCTCCCAGCGCTTCAAGCACGGCGGGGAACGAGCCAGCGGCCCAAAACCTTTCACATCTGGTGTTTGTCAATGCACGCGCGCGCGGGCAGTTCGATATCAAGACACTGACACCGCAGGAGTGGGAAGGCCGAATGAGAGGATGCTGAGCTCACTGCTGTAGATACAAAGACTTAGGCCTCATGAGTAACGAGCAACTGCATGGATTGAAGGTTCACATCCCTTCAAGGCGATAAGCTGCCGAGGCCTTGTTTTTAAGCGGAAATAACTTCCGTATATTCGAACTATCTAGTTCGTGTCACTTCAAGAGCGCTCTTCAGTCAGCAGTTATGCGCAGTGAAATCCCTCACGACAGCTATGCGCGTTCACTGATGAAGTTGCGGACCGGGCAGGACGCGCGAAAATTCTCTCGCGGCAATTGCCCCACGGTCGCGATCGAATTGCTCAATATAGAGTTCTGCGATCTTTACGGTCAGAATGATTGGTCAAGGTGTCTTTTGTCCGAATTCCCGGTGGAGGTCTGACGCTTTCCAGGCCAGGCCGTGAGTGCGATGTCGATCAGGCGCTTCAGCAGAGCATTGCAGGCGCCGTCACAAGCCTGGGCGGACATGCCCTGAATAATCGCACCATAGAAGCGCGCGAGCGTATCGGTGTCAGTTGCCGTCGGCAATTCGCCTTCCCCAACGGCGCGGTCGAAGCGTGCTTTGAGGGTTTGGATCGACGCTTCGCGCAAGGCTGCCGTCATGCGCGCAACAGACGTATTTTCTTCCGCATGCTGCAGGGCGGCCGTCGAGACCATGCAACCTGGCGGCTTGTCCGGCTGGGTGTCGCCGTCAGCAATATCATAAAGGTAGAGGCTCAGCGCTTCGTAGAGCGGAAGATTGGATTGCAGGATTTCCGAACGGCGGCTGTTTTCACGGGCAATGCTGAAGTCGAGGGCCTGACGGTACAATTCTTCCTTCGAGCCGAAGGTCGAATAGAGCGTCGGCGGATTGATACCCATGGCCTTGGTGAGGTCGGCGGTCGACGTCCCTTCGTAGCCTCGCTCCCAGAACAGGCGTGCCGCTATGTCGAGCCCGACGTCGCGATCGAGCACGCGCGGTCTGCCTCGTTTGCGGGTCGTCTCTTCCATTAAAATAGGGATCCCTATTAAATTGTTGACAGTGTGTTTTCGAATCTTATTATAGGGACCACTATTTAATTTAGCAACGGAGTGACCATGTCCCGAAGACTCGCAGACAAGATAGCCCTCATCACCGGAAGTTCGCGTGGTATCGGCCGGGCGGCCGCCCTTGCATTTGCAAAGGAGGGTGCTGCGCTGATTGGCGTGCACTACACCGCCAATGCGGATGCGGCCAATGCCACGGTACGCGACATTGAGGCGCTCGGCGTCAAGGCTGTCGCTGTGAAAGCCGATCTCAGACACGGCAAGGACGCGGCCGACAGCCTCTGGGCGCAGTTCAGCGAAACTGCGCGTACCGAAACGGGCGCGTCCGCTCTCGATATTCTGGTGAACAATGCCGGCATCGCGCCGGCACTGCCATTGAAGCAGACGAGCGAGGCTGCGTTCGACGAGCTGATGACGATCAACTACAAGGCGCCGTTCTTCCTGATCCAGGCAGTTGCCGACCACATTCGCGACAACGGCCGGGTCATCAATGTCTCGACCGGGTTTACGCGTATCGCGGCACCGACGCATCCAGCCTATGCGGCCTCCAAGGGGGCGCTGGAGACATTGACACTGGCGCTGGCGCCCGAATTTGCGGCTCGCGGGATCACGGTCAATGCCGTGCTGCCGGGTGTGACGGAGACGGATATGAATGCCAAGTGGCTGGCATCGCCAGACGCGCGCGCTGGTGCCGAAGCTCTCTCGGTCTTTTCACGTGTCGGTCGTGCGGAGGACGTCGCTGACGTCATCGCTTTCCTCGCATCGAACGATGCGCGTTGGACGACCGGCCAGATGATTGATGCGACGGGTGGCGCCCGGATCTGATCGATCCCAAGACTCCGCTATGTTTGCGGCCCGTCATACCAAGCGGCATAGGGCGTATATTTGACAAGGTGCCGGTTGAGGTCCGGTTCCCCGTCAGTCCGATAGATAGGGCCGCGCTCGCTGATCGCGGTCCTATTTTCATCTACCCGGCAGTGCGCTTGCGCCAAGTTGGCGGGGTTATCCCTCGCATCTGTATGGCTGGCCTCGCTTCAACCACAACAGCGCATTGCGAATACGACATCTGAAAAAGACCGTGCAGTGGCCCGTCGGTAGAGCGTGTCACAGGGTGTCGATCAGCCCTCCGTCCACACGCATCGACGCGCCGGTCGTTGCGGATGCCAACGGCGATGCTAGGTATGTGACAAGGTTGGCGATTCCCTCGACGCTCGCCGCACGTTGAATGATCGAGCTTTCCCGTCCTCTGACGTCATGTCCTCGGAGCGGCAGATGCCCGCATTGGCGAACAGGACGTTCACCTCCGGGAACCGATTGCGCACCTCGAAGGTGAAATTCGCCAGGGAAACCGGATCGTTGACGTTGACCGGAATGCCCGACATTCCGGGATGGTCGGCAATCATCTGGTCGACGAGTTCCCGCCTCCGGCTGGCGACAATCACGCGATTGCCGAGAGCGTGGAGAGATCTTGCCAATTCCTTGCCGATGCCGCTCGTTGCGCCGACGATGAGAACCGTGTTGCCCGTGATTTTCATGGCCGTTACCTTTCGTTGCGATTGCATAGTCCAAGCGTGTGTTTGGTAGGGTGGACTTCCATCGAGCGGAACGTCCCGATCCTCTCTGGCGTGTGTCGGATTACTGTTGGCTAGTCCGGTCGCCGTACAAACGTCGCCTTTGCAGGCCGAGCGTGATCAGGAAACCGACGCTGGCCGCAACACCTCCGATTAGGAAGACGCTGCCGTATCCCGCCCGGTCGGCGAGCAGGCCGGCAATCGGCCCTGTCAGTCCGTAGGCGAGGTCCTGGAACGCGCCAAAGCCGCCGACTGCCGTTCCGCGCAAATGCGGGTCGACCAGTTTTACGACTTCCCGCCCCATGGCAGGATAGATCAGGGAGCAACCAAGACCGCTTAGGAAGGCTCCGACCAGTGCTACCGTCGGGCTCGGCGCGCTCCAGATGATGAACTGCCCAACAGCCTCGATGGCAAGCGAGGCAATCGCTACCCTAAATCCTCCCATCCGATCGGGAAGGTGTCCGGCAGACAGCCGCACGAAGACGAAGCCCGCACCGAAAGCGGTCAGCCCGAGCCCGGCATAAACCCAGCCTCGATCAAGAAAATAGAGCGCAAAGAAGGCGCCGATGCCAGCGAAGCCGATGCCCTGCAGGAAGACGATCATTCCGTGCATCCATATGCGGCGCATGACGCGCAGGAACGAACTGCGCCGTACCTCTGGATGCGGCGCGACACCCGGCATCGAGCCGATGGCGACAAGCCCGAGGCAGGGCAGCACCAGGCTTGCCGCCATGGCGCCGGCAAAACCGATATGGTCGAGCATGACTAGGCCAAGCGGGCCGCCGACGGCAAGAGCACCGTAGATTGCCGCGCCGATCAGGGCGATGACACGGCCGGACCGATCAGGCCCGACGATGCCGATGCCCCAGGCGATCACGCCGACGCCGACAAGGCTTTCCCCGTAACCGACCAGCAGACGGCCGACCATAAGAACGGTCAGGGCAAGTCCAGATGACAGGAAGGAAAATCCGGCAAAGAGTGAAAATAGCGCCCCCATCGCATAGAAGACAAGGCCTCGGGTCGTTGCGACTTTGGCACCGAGTCGGTCCGACAGGGCGCCGGCATGGCCGCGCGTGAGGATGGTCGAGAGAAACGCGATGCCGACCGCAAGGCCGGCCCAGCCGTTTCCGAGGCCCAGATGTCCGGTTGCGTAAACCGGGATGACGGGCAGGGGAATTGCGACACAGAGATAGGAAATGAATAGGACCGACGCCAGCAGCAGCAGGCGCGCCTGTGTGGGGTCGCGGCCCGAGATGTGATCGGATGAGGAAGACATGGGAATACTCCAGGCATAGGCTTTTCGGTCGCGCGGGTTTTGCATCGCTGGCCCGAAAGGTGTCTGATATGCGTTGCCTGACGTGAACGCTTACGTTGAAATGATGTTGGGCGGGGTCAGCTGGGATAATAGCCGGGCTGGTCGATATCCGTGAGAAGGCCGGGCCCTGTCGGCGTCCAACCGAGAAGGGCCCGCGTCCTTGCCGACGAAGCCGCCATGTCGGCGCCGACCATGCTTGCGAAACCGCCGAAATGTTCGGCTGGACGCGAGGCGGCTGGCAGACCGAGCTGCCTCGCGACGACTTCGGCGATCTGCCGGAAGGGGACGGGTTCGTCGGCGACTGCATGATAGACCGTGTCGGGTAGGCCCTGTTCCAACGCCAGCCTATAGATCCGCGCCGCGTCGAGACGATGGACACCGGACCAGCAGTTGCGGCCATCGCCGATCCATGCCGAAACGCCGGTGCGGCGCGCAAAGCCCGCAACCATGGGGACGAAGCCGTAGTCGCCGATGCCGTAGACTGATGGCGCAAGCCGCACGATCCCGGCTCGCACGCCGCGCTCGATCAGGGTTCGAGCAGCCGCCTCCGAGCGCCGCGGTGCCGTGGGGTTCGGCCTGTCGTCTTCGCTTGCACCGCGCGGCAGGCCGGAAAGGCCGGTCGTGACGATGATCGGCTTGTCTGTGCCTTCGAGCACTGCCCCCATGGCTTCGATCGCGCGCTGGTCCTGCGCGGCACTTTCCAGGAAGCGCGAGAAGTCGTGATGGAAAGCGGTGTGGACCACGGCATCAGCCGCTTGGGCCGCGGCCTTCAGGGCGTCGTGGTCATCGAGCGTGCCGATCACCACGTCGGTGCCCGTTTGCGCCAGTGCTTCTGCCTTGTCGCCGTTTCGGGCAAGGCCAGTAACCGTGTGGCCTGCTGCCAAAAGGTCGTCGACCACGGCAGAGCCGACCCAACCAGTGGCGCCTGTCACAAATACATGCATTTCTTTCTCCTTGAATTGGATATGCGCGGTTGAGCGCGTGTCAGCTGAGCTTCATCGAAAGCTCGATATCCCCGGGGAAGGGAAGGGAGAGGTAGCGGTCTTTCGCGGCTCGGATGTGCACCAGATATTCGGGGCACATTTTCGCATCGTCGGCGAGGATCAACGCTCCCGTTCGCAGCCGCGGTTCGACGAGGTCGAAGATGTCGGCGTAGAGCGCCTTGGCACCGTCCAACAAAAGCAAGTCGACCGTTTCGGGCAGATCGCTGGCCAGCGTCTTCATGGCATCGCCAGCGCGGATCTTGACCAGATCGGCCAGGCCGGCTTCTTCAAGGTTTTGCTGTGCCCGCACGATCTTGCCGGGTTCGAATTCACTGGAGATCAACCGCCCGCCGCCGTTGTCGCGCAACCCCGCGGCAAGATAGAGGCTCGATATTCCAAACGAGGTGCCGAACTCGACAACCGTGCGAGCGCCGGTAGCGCGGACCAGCATATAAAGCAGCTCACCTGTCTCGCGAGAGACGGGCAGCCAGAGGTCTTTCAGCCGACCATAGAGGTCGAGGTACTCGGTCTTGCTGGCGGTGAGGGCGATGCGCTCCTCCGTCGTGAACGATTTGATCGCCGGGCTCGTGGCCGCATGGGCCTCAGCGAACAGCCGGTCAAGCAGCGGTCCGAGAGTGGTTGTCGTGAGGGTGGACATCGGTGGCTCCAAAAGATGATATTGCGTTGGACATAGAAATACGATTAATTCGTCGCATTTTCTAATCGCATTGCTGGAGGACTCGATGGCGGAACGTGTAAAGCCCCGGATTTCCACGCGAAAACAGCCGAAGCAGAGCCGTTCGAACGAGCTCGTTTCGGCGATTCTGACGGCGGCTGTTCATGTTTTGGTGGAGGAAGGCGCACAGCGTTTCACCACGGCGCGGGTTGCGGAAAAGGCTGGGGTCAGTATCGGTTCGCTCTATCAGTATTTCCCGAACAAGGCCTCGATCCTCTTCCGGCTGCAAAGCGACGAATGGCGTGGCTCGACTGAGATGCTCAGTGAAATACTCACCGGCACCGCGCCGCCGAAGGACCGGCTGCGGCGCCTGGTGCATGTCTTCGTTCGCTCCGAATGCGAGGAGGCTCCTGTCCGTCGGGCGCTTGCCGATGCGGCGCCGCTCTACCGCGACGCCCCGGAGGCGCGCGAGATGCGCGCGGAGGGAGACCGGGTCTTCGACAGTTTCATTCTGATTTTGCTTACCGGTATACCCGACGGAGTGCGGGATATTGCCGGCGAACTGATCATCACGACACTGACCGCCGTCGGTAAGGAATTCTCAGAGACCCCGCGGACCGACGAGGAAATCGATGTCTACGCCGCAGCGATGGCGGACATGCTCTGTTCCTACGTCGATACACTTATAGGGGTCTGACAAGTAGGACGCCTCCGTCGGACCAAACTGAACCTTGCGCCGTACGAGCAGGATTTCGTCAATTGTAGCGGGTAACCCGCTTTCTTTGCGTGCAGACGGTGGAGATTACGGGCATAATGGGCGTCTCTGTGGGCGTCACGTATCCGTGGCGTCAACAAGCCCGCCGCACTCAGCTCTGTGGGATCTTCGATAAGAAATGTCGCCCGTTACCTTGCCGAGCAAGGTATGCGTATGTTCGGGCAGGCAAAGCGGAAACTTGTGCCGACTGCAAGTTGGCGCCGCCTTGGGTTTATGCGCCACCAAGCGATCAGCCTTACGAAAGTCCATCGGTAGACACGTGGTCGTCAAGGCCTTGGTGCGCCCCCAGCAACCGCGCGAACGTTTTGGCATTTCTGACAGCATTCCCGTCCCGGTCATTGTTGAAGTAGGCCCAGACAGCTTTTGCACCACTCTGTTTAACTCGATCAGCCCACACAAGAAGCTCCGCTTCCGTGTAGTCGTGTCGATACCATTGAGTGGTTCCATGAAAGCGAAGATAAATCTCGTCGGCCGTCTTCACCAACTCGTCTGGCAGTCTCGGCCCGCTGCATGAACAGAATATCACTCCCGCCGCCTGGAATTGCGCAAACGTATTATCGTTCCACCAGCTTTTATGGCGGAATTCCACGACGTTTCGTCGGTTTGGATCCATTTGGCACAGAATAGTTCGAAGTGACTCTGGGCTGTAACGTACGCTCGGAGGAAGTTGAAACAGAAAACAGCCCATTTGATTGCCCAGCAAATCCGCAATGTAGCCGAAGTCCCGAATGAGGCTCTCTGTGCCATCGAAGCGCCTGATGTGGGTAATGAGTTCACACACCTTGACGGTGTAGATGAAGTCCGACCTGGATTGGCGCACCCATGTTTTGACTGCCGCAACTGTTGGCCAGGAGTAGAACGGAGCGTTCAACTCCACCGTATCAAATTCGCCTTGGTAGACGGAAAACCACTGCTGTCGGGGCACGTCCGCAGGGTAGAACGCTCCCTGCCAATGCCAGTAATACCACCCGGAACAACCAATATGAACCGTTGCGCCGCGATCCTCTCGAGGCGCTGAACTATCGGACTGACTGGAGATCCGGAGTTGATGCATTTTCTCGGCGCGCAAAAGGTTTGACTGCCGCTGCTTCTCGCGACGTTCTGCTCGTCGCAATCTCCGACTCTCGATTTCCTCCAATGTACCTTCCCCTCAAAGCGCATGGTAGCAAGAAGTTCTGACGACGAGGATGTACTGCATAACCATTCAGCCCGTCGGCAGTTCCTTCACGTCAGCGCTTGGTGGAAGTATAGCTTAAAGCCCACTAGCTTGGGGCCGTCGGGAGCAGGATTGTCTTGGGCTGCCGGCCTCCCAGGTCGAGCGGCAAGGCCGCGGGCGAGCCGAGTTCCACCAACAAGGCCTGAGATGCGACATCGGGCCCCCGCACTAGCTCCCTTGTTTAGCCGGCGCTATCCGCTTACTCCCCGAAGCGAAAGTGCCGCCGTCATCCATCACGCTTTTGTCCGATATCGTACGGAAGTTTGGCAGTGTTTTTTTGTCGGAACCAACGTTTCGAGACCACGTTTTTGCGGCAGATCGCGTCGTACTGCCACCGACGCGGCCTTTCCATATGTCCCGCTGCCCCCGGCGGCCTTTTTTCTGGAACGAATGGTGGGATCGATGAGGCGAGAACGGGAAAGAATCGACAAAGCCACGGCGGGAAAAAAGGTTCGAGGAAACCCGCAGGATCGCAAAAGAAATCATTGCGGTTTCAGAGAGGGCAAAAAGGGAAAAGAGCGAGCGCCTGCTTAAGGCGCGCCTGGAAGCTCAGCGAGATGAGGGCCACGCCGAGAGGCTGCCACTGGGTCTATTGATCTCGGCTAAATTGGTAGACAGGCGCAACGCGCCATCCGCCCTTGGGGGTGAGGCCCGGAAGGCGGCTGCCAGCGGCCTTATCCTCTTCGGGAGCTCGTTGCAGGCGCCGACGATCTCTCCGGCGTTCAGCTTGCTCCGTTCCCCTGTTGTAGAAGAACGACAGGGAGGCAACGTAGGCCGACATTGATCTCGTCCTGGTTGCCTCAGGCACAGCGCGTGCTTGTTTCGAACTCCCCCAGAAGCAGACCGTGGGAATGCCGATCGGATCTTGTCAGCGAACAAGCGCAGCCCTTCAAACGTGCTGACGACGGCGATTGCGGCAGCAGCTATCGCGCTACCCTTCTTCGGGGCTTGCCAGTGGCGAGGTCTCCAGAGGAAGGCGCGCGCCAAGAGACGCACCGGCCAGGCGGGACTGCGCGCCAGCTATGGACGAGCATTGATAGGCTCCAGATTGAGGGAATGAAAAATGGCCCCCGCGAGGGAGCCATCGTAAATCTAATCGCCAATCGACGAGCCTGTGGCCTACCTGTTGATGGAGCCACCGATGATAGCGCCCAATGCGAAAGCGGCAGCTGGATACCAATGGCCGTCATTATACCGGCGGTACCCAGGGCGACGATCATGGTAGCCCCGATATCCACGATAGTAGCCGCGGCGGTCGCGATCGTGTTCGCGGTAGGAGTAGCGGTCGTGGTCGCGTCCCCGATAGGAGTAGCGATCGTTCCGATCGCGCCCATCATAGTAGTTTGGTCGACGGTGATCGTCACGGACCTGAACCACATCAGCATTTTGACCGGCCACGGAACGAACAGCCGGCATTGGAGCCGCGGAGACCGGCGTCAAAGTCGTTGCCCCGACGCAAACGGCGACCATAGCGGTGCAAACTGCTTTCATCACATTCATTTTCATTTCCTTCGCTTTACCTAGCGAGAGGTTTGGACCCTGCGCGGTTAACGCAGCGTGAACACCGCGTTCACCTAGGAAGCGACGCTAGGCGCTGGGTTGTCCTATTGAGTCGTGCGGGAAGTCTCCACCGGACGTCCGGGATGGTGAGGCAGCTGAAACATACCAGGCAATGCTCGTGCCCTACAGCTTGAAATCGTCCGCCGACGCCCTCTATGAACCGCGAACAGGAGGGCATGGAATGACTTATGATTGGAACGGCAGACGAACCCGGAGGAGCCGCCTAGTCAAGATCGCGCTGTCGTCCTTGGCGACAGCTAGTGTTTTAGTTTCGATCAGCCTCAAGGCTCTGGGCGTAGATGTTTACTGAGGGTTAGTGCCTTCCGGCGAGTGACGCTTTCATCCGGTCAGGCACAACGGCCACGACCGTACCACCCCTTGCGGCGGAAAGGCCCGGCAGGCGGACCACACGAGGAATACTGCCGGGTCTTTTTCAACGAATGGTTGGCTCGCTTAAGCCTATTAGAGGTCGTGCGAGCAAGGGCCTGTCATGTTTTTCTTGGTCAAGGCCGAATACGGTCGTTTTCCTGTAATGCTTAGAAGCCCGCCTTCACCCCGCGGCGGGCTTCCCTTCGCAGGACCGGAGGATGGATAAAGTCAAATTTTGTTTATTTGTTTGGCCATAAAGACGCTTTGTGTTCATAATTTTGAACATTGATTGTTGGGCAGGGCGAGGACGGCACAATGCATCGATCGTCCTGCAGGGCCTGTCTGATCGTTTTCCAGTTGAATAGGCCATTCTGGATTGGTGATGAAAGATCATGTTTGGGCATGCTCATTCCATTTATCTGAGGCACCAGTGCCGAGGGCGAGCGGGATAGTGGGCAGGCAAGGCATGTATCGGAATAGAGATAATTTGGCAGTCGTGCTTGCTCCCGTACCCCGAATAAATCCCTTGAAATAAGATATGTAAACAGACCATCCTTCCTTCAATGATCTTTTCGCAGCTCAATAAGCTTGACTTTTTTGAATTAGCGGGATATGAAAACGTATCATCCAAGACGCAATGATAGGTTTAGAGATCAAATGAGGGCTGAGTCAGAGGCTTTGCTGGCGATCGGTCGACTGTTGAAGACGGCGCGTAAAAACTTGGGGCTCACTCAAGAGCACGTTGCCGACTTGGCAGGCATATCACGTCCTCGCTATCGCGAGATCGAGGCTGGAAGCACCGCTGCTCGCACAACGACCTTGATCAACATTTCGCGGGCGCTCGGTCTCGAACTGATGCTCATCCCGCAGGCTGTGGTCCCGGCGGTTGATGCCCTGCTGCTGCCCGATGGTGCTGAAGAAGACCTTCCTGCTTTCGTGGTCAGCGCCGACGGTGAAGCAAATGGCTGAGGTTCCTCTCCATCCAAGATCCATTTCGTCACTTGAAGTGCTGCTAAATAACCTGAAGGTCGGCACGATTGTGAGAACGCCCGGCCACTTCAACGCGTTCAGCTTCGAGGATAGCTATCGCGCAACGGGCGGCTTTCCAGTGCTCAGCCTGTCTTTCCGCGCAGCGACCGGCGGCCTGCGGAAGGATCCCAAGCCTGTTGCCAGAGCGTTGCCGGCGTTCTTTGCCAATCTTCTTCCCGAGGACAAGCTGCGCGAGGCGATGGAAAAGCACCACGCTAGCGCTGTTCGCGCCGGAAACGACTTTGATCTGCTGGTTGCACTCGGGTCGGATCTGCCGGGTGCCGTCCGCGTTGTGCCAGGCGACGGAACGGTTGCTCGCGTCGACGATCCGTCACCTCTCAAACCAAAGGCCCGCTTTTCGCTCGCCGGCGTGCAGATGAAGCTTTCCGTTATCAAGAACACCGGCAAGGGTGGCGGCCTGGCACTGCCGCTGGGAGATGAGCAGGGGTCTTACGTTGCCAAGTTTCCGTCGACGTCGTTTCCCGGGGTCTCGGAAAACGAATATGCGAATCTAGCTTTGGCCGAAGCTATCGGCATGGACGTGCCGGAACGTGAGCTTGTCGAGCAATCGGAATTCGAAGGGATCCCGGAGGAATTCAAGACGCTATCGGACGGTAAAGTCCTGCTCGTCAAACGCTTCGATCGTGGCGCGGGTGCCGAACGAATTCATATCGAGGATTTCGCTCAGGTGTTTGGCATCTATCCCTCGCGCAAATACGAAGGTGCCGCCTATCACGATATCGCCGCTGCTCTCGGCATCGCCGTATCGTCTGCGGCGCCGATGGAATTCGTTCGCCGGCTGGCTTTGGCCGCCATCACCGGCAATGGCGACATGCATCTCAAGAACTGGTCATTGATCTATCGCGAGGCGGGCGACAAACCGCAACTCGCGCCCGTTTACGACGTACTCTCGACGATTCCCTATATCCCGGCGGATGCCATGGCGCTGTCGCTCGCCGGCGAGCGTTCCTTCAAGGCGATGAACGCTCAGCGGTGGAAAGTCTTCGCCAATCGTGCACGTTTGCCGGAAGCGGCGGTGCTCAAAGCGGTGGTTGATATCGTTGAACGCGTCAACGCGCTTTGGTGGTCACTGCCGGAGCGTGAGGTGGTTCCGGCAAAGGTTCTTGAACGAATCGATGCTCATGTAAAGCTAATGATGCCAATCCTCAGCACGTGCCTGGACTAGCTTGTCGTCTGTCCGAATGAGCTCGTGGCTCCATACCGCCGTTGGGCCGGCCACCGCACACCTAGGTCCATATTCGCCCGGTCGTGCATTTGTCCGCCAGACGTCGTACTTCGATCTGTTGGCGTAGCTTAGGCATCGATGTACCGATATCGTCTCCGGGTTCGTGCTTGGCAATCAGGTCAAGTCGGTCTGGCGTGGCGAGATCGAAGGCCGGGGCCTCGGCCTCGCGGTCGACGTCTGGGACGACGCGGGCAAGCCGGTGCGTGGCGAGAAGGGCGAACTGGCCTGCGCCAAAGCCTTTCTTTCCATGCCCGTTGGTTTTTGGAACGACGAGGATGGAGCGGAGTATTGCGCTGCTTTCGAACGCTTCGTCTCGTGCCATGCGACTTCGGTGAATGGACCGAACATGGTGGTCTGATCATCCATGGACGCTCGGATGCGCGCTCAATCCGGGCGGGTGCGCACTGGGACGCCGGAGATCTACAATCGGGTAGAACAACTCGATGAGGTCGCCGAGGCGACCTGCATCGGCCAGGATTGGAACGACGACGTATGCGCCATCCGCGTCGTCCGCCTGCACGGGCTTGGCGCTGGACGCCGACCTCGAAAAGAAGATCAAGACCAACATTCGAATGGGTGCGTCGCCACGCCACGTGCCGGCCGAGGCGATTCAGGTCGCCGACATTCCGCGCACTAAGTCCGGGAAAATCGTCGAACTCGCAGTGCGCGAGGTGGTCCATGGCCGGCCGGTCAAGAATAAGGAAGCGCTGGCCAATCCCGAAGCACTGGAGCTTTATGCAGGTCTGGATGCGCTGGAGGGCCTGCGGCCAGGGAGGCGGCACTTCAGGTGGAGTGGCGCGCCTGAGATCAAAGCGCAGGCGTCTCACATTACGGGAACAGGCCGCGCGTGGCCTTACCGACGCCGCGCGCGTCCGCGCGTCGCGATGCTGAAGGCTCCGATGGGCTTCCTTGTCTTTGGGCCTTTCTTGCCACATTACTTTTGCGACGCCAGCTCATTCTCCGTACTGTACAGTCACCAAATTGCCCGCCCTACAAATGCGACGGAAGCCTAACGATGAAGCAGATTTACACGACTTTGGGGCCAAGGCGCCGCGACGAACTCGGGATGATCCTCCCGCACGAGCATGTGTTTGCCGACCTCAGAACGCCTGACCAGCCCGGTTACGCAGAGGCGGAGATAGATGCGGTAGTCGCATTGATGGTCCCTCAGATTGAAGCGATAAAACGACAAGGCATAACGTTGCTCGTCGAGTGTACGACGGGGGGCGTTGGAAGACGTGCCGACATCGATCTTGCTGTGTCGAAGGCAGCCGATTTTCCGATAGTCGTCCCAACCGGCAACTATCGTGAACCGTGGATCCCCGCTTGGATATCAGAGGCTAGTGAGGGCGATCTTGAACAATGGATGGTTAGTGAGCTAACCGAAGGAATTGAGGACACTGGTGTGCTGGCGGGATGGATCAAGCTCAGCGCTGGCGACGACGGGATTTCGCCGCTCGAAGCCCGTATCCTGCGTGCAGCCGCAAGAGCATCCGTACGGACAAATGCGGTTATCGGCTCGCATACGATCCGGGGAAGAATTGCTTTGGAGCAGTTGGACATTCTTCAGTCAGAGGGCTGCTCACCAGAGCGCTTCATATCCATTCATACCCAAGAGGAGAAGGACTTCGGGCTTCACCGGGTGTTGGTCGACCGGGGTGCATGGATCGAATACGACCATGTCGGAAGAGCGCCCGACGACGAGTTGGTCTCAATGGTAATGCGCGCCGTTGACGCCGGGCTGGGAGAACATCTGCTCATAAGCCACGATCTCGGCTGGTATGATCCGGCGCAACCCGGTGGTGGAACCCCAAGACCTTACACCCACCTTGTCGATAGCCTTCTGCCATCGCTCAAAATCGCGGGCGTAAGCGAGGAGGCGATCCGGAAACTGACTGAAGCCAATCCCTTCGAGGCATTCGCGCGCTGAAGGGAGGCGATTTGACCTTCACCGAGAGGCGAATTGGTGACATTTGAGGTCAACGGTTCGTATCCGTTCAAGAGCAAGAGGCAAGATAGCCGATTGGCACAGGGGGCGATCCGGGTTTGTAAACTGCGTTCAGATCTGCGGTATGAACTCGTCCAAATACTGCATAGCGAAGGCGTCCACCGGGACAAGTATATAAGTGGACTTTCGAGAAGATCAGCCTAATGCGACGGGATCGTTAGAGACGCTCCGCGTGGGAGGTGATGCGTGCTAGGATCTCTTTCAGGCTGGGCCGGCCATGATAATAGAGCGCCGACGTCCGCTCATATGCGCGCTCGTAAAGCCCGAACGTCCCGGGGTCGGAAAGGCTGAAAGCGGGATTGCTGCCGATGTTCTGATTGTCAGCCTTCGGGAAGCGTCGGTCCTTGTGCGCGAGATAGGCTTCCGTACCGATGAAGTCTTGCACTTGCGGCTGGTCCAGTAGGCAGAAGACGTCGTAATAGTGCCGCAGGAAATTGGCGGGGAACTGTCCAGTTTCATGCTGCTTCCGATATTTGGTGGAAATGGTCTGGAGCTTCTCGACCAGTGTATAGCCGGGCTCGTAGCAGGGGACGGCCAGCGCGCGATTATCGATCAACTCGACGCGCGATGCCGCGTAATCATAGGCCCAGGAGCTGATATCCTTGTTGATATTGGGTGCCACCGTGTCGAAGCCGGCTTCGAGCAAAACGCCGTCCTTGAGATCCGATTTCGTGCCGGTCGTCTCGGGGTAGTAGAGGCGGATTCCGCCGCTGCGATAACTTTCATTGTCGAATTCGGTATCGCGCTCGATCTTCTGGACTCCGTCGATCGTGATCGTCTCAGCCAGCCAGTCATAGAAGGCCTTGCGGCTATCACGGTGCGCGGCCTTATCGTGGTTAGGGCCGGTTTTCACGTCCATTGCCTTCGGGGGCTCGATACGGATATCGATATCCTCCGAGAAGCGGTTGATGATGCGATATCCTTTCGAGAGCGAGGTACCGCCCTTGAGCTCGAACGCCATCTCAAGCTGCTGCAGGCCGTACAGGCAGTGCATGATCCAGTAGTCTTTCTCGACCAGCACCGGCTGCACCTTCATCTGGTCAGCGACGATGCGGAGCAGGGCTGCAAAATCCCTGTGCCTATGTAGGAAATCAGCTGACATGCGCATCCGCTGCGAGGGTGTTGAAGAACTTCCGCGTGCGCACCAGGCCGTATTCCTTGGCGGCACGGCTGAGGGCTGTGTGATTGCCTTGTAGGGCACGCTCTCTCACGCGGGCTAGCACCTGTTCGCGGTCTTCGGCCAGCTGGTCGAGATTGTTGACCAGATCGACCAGCAGGAATTCTTTGGTCAGGGTTTTGGGGAAGGCCGGTTTCTTGCGGAACTCGAACTCCCGTCCACCCAGCGTGAAGTTGCCGTGGCGCTTATGGTTGTAGACGACGATCTTGTTATAGAGCTGCGTGGCGCCGACACCCAGGCTGTTATAGGCATTGGGCGAGGTGACGAGGTAACGGTCGTCCTTCAGGAAGGCCTCGACGAGCGCGTCATCCTCGGCAGGAGCTTTGCCGAATGCAGTCTGCTTCGGCCGGTGATAGATGCCGGTCGATAGTTTAGTCACGTACCCTTCCGCCAGCAGCTGCTGCAGGTGCCGATCGACAGACGACGACCATTGGGCGAGGTCCTCCCGACGGTAGACCTTGCCGGACCGCAGATGCTTTTTCAGTTCCTGTAACTTCGTCATGGGATAGCTCCTGCACTCACTATAGCGAAATATGGGAGTGAATGCAATTTTTTCCAAATTTCATGCAAAATCGGGCGAGTCCGACAACATCTATTCCAGGCCAGATCATGAAGTCATAATGGAATATTTTCCGGAAATTTCCACTACTGGAACAGCGAAAACCCCGGAACTGCCTTGCCTTCCGGAAAGTCGTGGACAGCGACGACATGCCGTGCCCGCGTCAAGCCAACGTACAGCTTGGCACGCGCCTCTCCTTCCAATTGGCTCCTTGGGTCTTCCAGCTATGACATCATTTTTTCCGTCGGATAGATGACGACGCGGTCAAATCCGAGGCCTTTGGATCGTCCGAACGTGAGCGTCGGTAGATCGGCGGCGGCGACCTTGATGCTGGAACTCCATCGAAGCTGCACCGGTCGGCCTCCCTCCAGCGTGTGGGTGGGAGCGGGATTGCCTCAAGGTGGGGCCAATAGGCCGTTTGTCGCTACATCTGGAGGAGCGAGTGCCACAAGCTTTGTCAGAGACCTTATACTCTCCATCCGAAGATTTTTGAGCTGAAACGCCTTCAGCTCGAGCTCGCCACTGTGCTGACCGCGAGCGCTAACAGGACTCCCTTAAGGACAATATCTGGCGCCGCTAATACAATGTAGAAAGCTGAGTGGAAAGTGGACATCCTCTTTCTGCAAGTCGAGGGCAATGTGCCGCCGCAGAGGTGAATCCCATGTCGAATTGGTCGGTCCGCTGCTGCATTGTAACTTGGACGTCGTACAACATTCCCTCGCTACCTTGCATCGTCTTTCAACCAACCTTGGCCATCCACGTGGAGGCCATTTGAGGGAGGCAGTAGAAATGAGACGGACCACGCAATTATTGACAGCGGCTGTCGCGGTCGCGGGAAGCCTGCTGGCGAGTACGGCGACAATGCACGCGCAGGACACCGCCAAGAAGCCCAACATTCTCTTCATTATGGGCGACGACATCGGCTGGATGCAGCCGGGCATCTATCATAAAGGCTTGATGGTCGGCGAAACCCCGAACATCGATCGGATCGGCGAAGAAGGCGCAATGTTTACGACCTACTACGCCGAGCAGAGCTGCACGGCGGGACGCAACGCTTTCTTCACCGGGATGCACCCGCTTCGCACCGGTATGATCCCGCCCCAGCTGCCGGGTAGTCCGTCATATCTCAAACCGGGAACGCCGGCGCTCGCATGGTTCCTGCGCGACCTCGGCTACAACACTGGGGAGTTCGGCAAGAACCATCTTGGCGATCATACTGACGCCTTGCCGACCGCCCACGGCTTTCATGAGTTCTGGGGCTATCTCTATCACCTCGACGCCATGCAGGGTGTGAGCTTCCCTGATATCAACAGGACGCCGACCGAGCAGACCGTTGCCCCGCCGTGCAGGAATACGCCGATCCCGGGCCTCAAGGACGACCCCGCGGCTGTCGACCCGAAGACGACCTTGTGCCTGATGCCTCCGCGGCCGGTGCTGGCCTGCAAATCTTCAGACGGTACCGCCGCCAACCAGACCTGCTCGGACGAGGGGCCGCTGACGCTGGAGCGCTCGAAGACGGTCGACGAGGAAATATCGAGCCACGTCATCGATTTTCTCGATCGCAACGATCCCGAGAAAACCAACAAGCCGTTCTTCGTCTGGTACAATCCCGCCCGCATGCACATCACCACCGTGCTTCCGGACAAGTACCTCAATATGGTTGGCGAACCCGGTGGTAAGGACTGGGGCGTCAACGAAGCCGGCATGAAGCAGATGGACGACAACATCGGCTACGTCCTCAAGAAGCTCGAAGATATGGGAGAGCTCGACAATACGATCATCGCATTCACCACCGACAACGGAGCCGAGACGATCACCTTCCCCGACGGCGGCACGACGCCGTTCAAAGGCGGCAAGCTCTCGACATGGGAAGGCGGCATGCGCGCGCCGCTGGTCGTTCGCTGGCCCGGCCACATCAAACCTGGCACGGTCAAGAACGACATCTTCGCCTCGCTCGACTGGCTGCCGACCCTGGTCGACATCGCAGGCGGACACAAGGGCAACGAGCTGAAGGCCGAGATCGAGAAGGGCGCCTATCCCGGAATTGCCAAGACCACGCTCGATGGCGTCAACCAGCGGGCTTATCTCGAAGGGGACTCCGACAAGTCCGCCCGGGATACGTTCTTCTACTATTCCGGCAAGGATCCGTCGGCCGTTCGCTACAAGAACTGGAAGATGTATTTCGCAATGGTATCGGATGCCCCTACGGGCTTCCTTGCGGGCGTCCTTCCTTTCCACTGGACGCAGGTGGTCAACATCAAGCGTGATCCGTTCGAAACC
This sequence comes from Rhizobium sp. Root1203, assembly GCF_001424945.1. Classification (GTDB taxonomy): domain Bacteria; phylum Pseudomonadota; class Alphaproteobacteria; order Rhizobiales; family Rhizobiaceae; genus Rhizobium. The sequence continues at coordinate 31,130 of NZ_LMCW01000015.1, read as the reverse complement.
TCGATAGGGGAGCAGGTAAAGACCCTTACAGGCATGGGCGGCGCGATCTCAGCTCCGGCGACTGCCTATGTGTACGACTGGAACATGCTGCCGATCGGCCAGGCGCTGTGGCTCAAGGAACTCCAGAGCTACATCGACTATCCGCCGATGCAGGACCCGGCCAGCTACAATCTGGAACAGGTCATCCAACAGGTTCAGGCGATGAAGCAACAGCATCACCCAAGCGAATAGCTCGGCTCGGAACCGATAACGGACGCCGCGGGTCGGCGTCCGTTACGTCTGCAATCATAAATGCTGGACTGACGGGAGGAGAATGACCCTCGATCGAATGCCGTTGTGGACATGGGTATCTCCGGCTGCCGCATGGGCGATCATGCTTCTGATGCTCCTCGCGGGGGGACGCGGTCTGGTGTCCATTGTTGCTGCAGCGGCCCTTCTCGTCACAGTCTCAGCCGCCGTATATCACGCCGAGGTTATCGCCCACCGCACGGGTGAGCCCCTTGGCACGCTCGTTCTCGCCGTATCGGTAACGATTATCGAAGTGGCACTCATCGTCTCGGTCATGATCTCGGCACCGGAGGAAAAAGCGGGCTTGGCTCGCGATACCGTGTTTGCTGCAGTCATGATAGTGATGAACGGCATTGTCGGTCTTTGCCTGCTGCTTGGAGGGATGCGTCACCATGAGCAGGGATTTCAACTCCAAGGAGCAAGTGCAGCGTTGGCAGTGCTGGCGGCGATGACGACCTTGACAATGGTTGTGCCGAACGTTGTGGCAAAGGCTGCCGGTCCAATGTTCACGACGCCTCAGTTGATATTTGCCGGTTCAGTCTCGTTGGTTCTCTACTGTGCATTCATCTTCGTTCAGACCGTCAGGCATCGCGACTATTTTGTTTCGGAGGAAGCGGAACAAACGAGCCCCGACACGCCCCCGTCGAACAGGCGGACGGTCAGCAGCGTTGCGTTGCTCCTTATATCCCTTGTCGCGGTTGTCGGACTGGCGAAGCTGCTGACGCCGACTGTGGAAGCGGCAATCGCTCGATTCGGGATGCCCAAGCCGGTTGTCGGCATTGTTATTGCTGCTGTAGTTTTGTTGCCGGAATGCGTCGCCGCCCTCAAGGCAGCTCGAGCCAATCAGCTACAGAACAGTCTCAACCTTGCCCTGGGATCAGTGCTCGCAGCCATTGGCCTCACAGTCCCGGTCGTCGCGTTTGTTTCCCTTTCCATAGGGCAGCCCTTGGCAATGGGCCTGGATGACAAGGATCGCGTCCTTCTGACGCTGACACTGTTCATCAGCGTCATCACGCTGGGGACTGGTCGAACTACGATTCTGCAGGGCGTAGTTCACCTGGTCATTTTTGGGGTGTTCCTGTTCTTTGCGGTCTCGCCCTGATCTCTGGTGGCGACCGGTCGGTGGGCGAGCCAATCGTGAACTACGACAACCTCTTCACACATCGAAATCCGACATGGCTGGTGGAGGTGTCCTCGGGTTCAGCATGGCGCGCGCTCGGCCGATAGCGCCGGCAATAGTTCGGTGCGCACAGATGGGAGCCACCTTTTAGAACGCGCCGTGCAATACGAATGTGGGGCTGAGCCGGGTCGTAGCTGGCATCAACGTCACCATTGCGCGGGTTTTGCGGAAGGCAGCACGATTTGGCGGCCGGTGTCGGATGGCGTATCGACCAATAGTCGGACGTCCACTCCCAGACGTTGCCGATCATGTCGTAGAGACCATAGCCATTGGCGGGGAACGAGCGCACGGGCGATGTTCGTTCCCTGCCTGCCGGCTTGGTCGTACGGGTTGGGAAGACCCCTTGCCATGTATTCGCCATGGAGACACCATCCGGCATCAGTTCGTTGCCCCAAGCAAACTCGACTCCATCCAGACCGCCGCGGGCGGCGAGTTCCCATTCCGCCTCGGTCGGAAGATCGGCGCCTGCCCAAGCTGCGTAGGCTTTTGCATCGCAATAGGCAACATGCACGACCGGGTGGTTCAGTTTCCCGCGCAGATCACCGAGCCCTCCAATCGGTCGGCGCCAGTTCGCGCCGAACTTGAACGTCCACCACTGCGAGATGTCCGGTCCGCTGACACGCTTAGGCTGGTGAAAGACGAGCGATCCCGGACGAAGCATCGCCGGCAACGCATCAGGATAGTCTCTCGGATCGGGAGCAATCTCGGCGAACGTCACATAGCCTGTCTCTCTGACGAATTCACCGAACTGACGATTTGTAACAGGGGCCTCGTCAATCCAGAAACCATCAACCTGTACGGGGTGAGCCGGCGCTTCTTCAGGATAGTGGTCGTTCGATCCCATGACGAACGTGCGACTTGGGATCCATACCATACCCATCCCATTGTGCGACGCCTTCGCATCGTCAAATGCCAATGTCATAGCGGTCTCCTTCCAACCCTGGTTCGTCGTAAATCACATTGCGGTTTGCGCCGCCGACGCCCGCACGATGCTCAACAAGATTGATCCTCTGCGGCGAAATGGAACCGCTCGCCCGCGGGCAGGTGGGTCTGAAGATCGGGCGCCTCGGGGACACCCGTTCCTCGACGGCGAGCCTTTTGTGGTGCGCGCGAGCTGGCGCGGTCGTATATCGACGGTCCTTCGGACTATTTCTCTGGTGTGAAAATCTGCTTCCAGTCGTCTTTCATGCTGATGACGGTCCAGCCGCTCGTCATGGCTTCGTCGTAAAGTTTCTGCGGGAAGGTTCCGACCTTGGTGTTGGGCAGACCCTTTGCGGGGCCGTAGGCGTATTCTCGGTCGGCATCGTCGTGCAGGACGAGCACGGAGAGGCGCGGACCGTCGCCCGCATCGGTATATTCGAGCATCTCCCTGTCACCCGTTGAGTTGCCGAACGCGATGATCGGCCGTCGGCCAATCATCAAATGGATGCCTTCGGGCTTGCCGGCATTGTTGTCGTTGAGGAGAAGCTTGGGCTCCTTGATCAGGAAGGGCTTGCCGTCCTTGCCGCTCTCATACTTCGTTGCTCCGGCGGTCCCCACGACCTGTTCGGGAGGTATCCCATAGGTGCCCTCGGAGTAGACGCGAACGAAGTCCTGGCCGCCGCCTGTGACAATGTAGGTCTTGTAGCCGTTGTCGCGCAGATAGGTGAGGACTTCCTTCATCGGCTGGTAGGTAAGTTCTGTGTACGGGCGCTTCCACCGCGGATCCTTTGCCGAAGCAATCCACTTGCCGGCCTCGGTCTGGAACTGTTCGACCGACATGCCCGAAAGCGTGGCTCCAAGTAGTTTTTCGAGATCGGCGAGCGGCAGTTTGGCGATCGCTTCACGGTTCCCGGTCAGCACAGTTTTGAAGGGCTCAACGTTCTTAAGCTTCGGTTTGGCCGCGACCAACGCCGGAACGCGCTCGAGACAATAGATCACCTGGCTGTACATCGGATGCTCGACCCACAGAGTGCCGTCCTGATCAAAGGTCGCAATCCGCTCTTCAGGCGGTACGAATGTCGGCTTGGTATTGTCCGTTGTCGCCTCCACGAACTCGACGATCGTCTTCTTCGTCACAGTTTCGTTCCACGACGGTAGGGGATCAGATTGCGCCTGCGCCGTGCCGAGCAGAAACAACACGTACAAAAAGCAAACGCCAGCGAGGCGCCCACAGAATGCGTGAATTGAATGCATTTCACATCCTCCTCTGTCTCCTGGAATTGCCCTCGCCACGAACTTGGTGGTCCGTGGCCGCAACGCTCGCAGCCTTAGCGCGGAAGCTCTAAGGTCCTTCGTAGTAGGTCGCGTCGTCCTGAAGAAGCTCGGGTTTCGTCAGCGCCGCTGCCTGCTTCTTCGTCCCCGGCAGGACCTCGAACCAGTTGTCAAACTCGACCATGGTCGACGCTAGCTGTGAAAGCACCTGAGTATTGCCGTCCAACTTTGCCTTTCCCGCCGCGACTTTGTCCGCCAGCCTGGCTGCGCCGATCATCACGTCCTCAAGCTCACGGCGGTCGATGGTGATTGTCAGGTCGGCATCGTCTGCCTGAAAGCCGGCGATCGTCGTCAGCGTCGCGTTGCTCATTTCGACAACGAACTTCTCGCCATTGTCGGGCGTCGACAGGTTGATCTTGAAGTGCATTCCTTCCGCCTTGCGGCTGTCCATCTGGATGCCGAGATAGTTGAGGAACTGCTCCGTGCCGGTGCCGCGCACGAAGTCCGCACTGCCGGCCTTTGCCGCCTTCACGGCGATGACGCCGTCGCGTAGTTCTTTCGCGCCGGCAAGGAAGCTGTGCCGAAGAGCGGTACTCTCGAACTGGTAACCCATCTGTTCGTAGGTGTCGGCAAGCAGATCTTTTGCGTCTTGATTGTTCGGTTCGGCGTAGACGAGCTTGTTCAGGATTTCGGTCGCAAGGCGATACTCTCCCTTGGCGTAAAGATCATGACCCTTGGCCATCACCTTGGAAGCGCCGCCCATCATTTCGATATAGAGCGGTGCTGAATCCTCGGGTGACAACGGCACCAGTGTCGCTGGGTTCAGATCCCAGAACCCGAGGTAGCGCTGGATGACGGCTCGGCTGTTGTGCTGGTAGGAGCCGTGATAGCCACGCGCGAACCACTGCGCCTGCAGGCTCTTTGGCGGCTCGTAGACGTTGTGGATCTGGTTGATGGTGACGCCCATGTTTGCCAAATGCAGAACCTGATTGTTCAGGTTCGCGTACATGTCGCGTTGCCCACGCATTACTTCGGTAATCCGCTCCTTGCCCCAGCGTGGCCAGCTATGGGACGCGAACATCACGTCGGCCTTGTTGCCGAACTCGTAGATCGCGTCATTGATGTACTGCGACCACGCCAGCGCATCCCGCACCGGAGCGCCACGCAGCGTCAGGATGTTGTGCAGGCTGCCGACCATGTTTTCGGCCGCCCAAAAGGCCTTGAGATCAGGAAACCAGGTGTTCATCTCCACTGGCGCTTCAGTGCCCGGCGTGTTTTGAAAGACCATCCTCAACCCGTCGATTGTCAGTTCCTGGATCGGCTGATCAATAGTGATCGTCGGTGGCAGGATGCCGACGTCTCCGTTGGCAACTGCCTTGCCGATCGACGCGTCGACATGTCCAAAAGGGCTCGGCGGCATAAGGTCGCCATAGGTATAAGTCTTCCGGCGGGTCATGACGTTACCGGCGTAGAGGTTTTCTGCGATCGCCTCGTTCATGAACCCTTTCGGGGCAATGATCTGAACTTTCCCGGCAGCAAGTGCGGCGTCATCGACAACGCCGCGAATGCCGCCGAAGTGGTCGGCATGGGAATGAGAGATAATCACGGCAACGACGGGTCGTTCGCCGAGCTTTTCGTTGACGAACTTGAGGGCAGCGCGTGCCGTTTCCTTGACCGTGAGCGGATCGATCACGATCCAACCGGTCTTGCCTTTGATGAACGATATGTTCGCGAGGTCGAAGCCGCGCACCTGATAGATGCCCGGGATGACCTCGAACAGGCCGTACTCCATGTTGAGCAATGCCTGACGCTGCAGCGACGGATGGATGCTGTCGAAGTCCTTTCCTTTCAACAGGAAGTCCCAGTTGTCCATGTTCCAAGCCACATCGCCTTTATCGTTCATGATTTTCCGGAACAGCGGCGCGGCGATGAAACCCCGTTCTGCTTCCTCGAAGTCACGCTTGTCGGCAAAGGGCAGAAGGCGCCGTTGCTGCTGCTGGGCCTCGATCGTGAACTGCGAGGGCATCTTTCCCTTCGGGCTGAAATGCTGCTGTTCCTGCGCAATCGACACGCCTCCCAGCGCGCCGGCGATAACTGCGCCGAGCACGGATGTCCAAAGTCTAGGCGAGCCGGGCATGTCTTTGTCCCCGTGGATGGAATTCCTGTTGATAGTTTTGGCATATGCGGATTGGAGCTTCTATTGCCCTTTGGGGAGGGCTGTCTGCGTTTACTCCTGCCGGGATGATTGGGGTGCCGCCAACCTCTCGCCGGCCTTCGTCCTCTCGGGCGTTGCGAGTATTCGGGGCTCCTGCGTCAGAACGGAAGCGGATAGAGCCAGTTCATCCAGGAGTAGGTGCGGATGCCTATGCGACGAAGTGCGGGCCAGCTGCCCTTCATGCCACCGGTATAAATGGCTGCCGCGCCCTGTGCGCCGATCGGAAACCTTGCCTGGTCCTCCGCGTCGAACACGATCTTCACGGCATATTGGTTCTGTGGCGTCTCCGGCGCCGCCGCCTGGAAGTTCGGCAGCGTACCGCTGGGAAGCAACTGACCCGACCCATTTGCTTTCCACACGGCCGCCACCTTCGCTGTAAAGATCTGGCCTGGATAAAGATCGAGCGCCACTTCCACCGGCTGCCCTTCGGCAACGAATTTCAAGCTCTCCTGGTCGTAGTTGGCGAGGAGATAACGATCCGCCTCGCATATAAACGAGGCAATCGCACCAATGCGAAACTCCCCAGCAACCATGCCAGGGCGAACTTGCAGGTTGACGATGCGTCCATCCTCGGGCGCTACCATGGTCGTATTTCCAAGGTAATAGCGGGCCACATCGAGCTGCGACTGTATCGCGGCTACGGTCGTGTTCACGCCCTGAATTTCTGATTCCGCCTTGATGCGCGCGCTCAGGGCAACAGCAATCGCTTCATCGTAGCCAGCTTGCGCAAGTTTTTGCTGCTCGATGGCCAATTGGACCTGGTCGGTGGCGACGACGCCGACTTTGCCCTGCTTCTGTTGCACGCGAACAAAGTAGTCCTGATAGTTTAGTGTGGCCTTCGCGTAGGCTTCTTTCTGGGCCGCGATATCGGTGTCGGCCCGTAGGGTTTTAACGTGCTGTTTCGAGGCATCCAGTTCCGCCTCGAGCTGCCTGACCTTGTCTTCATAGGGCTTGCGGTCGAACTGAAAGAGAAGTTCTCCCTTCTTTACAAGCACGTCGGGCTCGACGAGTAATGCGGTGACAAGCGTCGGCTCGGGGAGCCGCGGCACAAGCTGGATCGTGGGCTGAACCACCCTGGCATTGGCAGTGTAGGGGGTTGCGAACCGCAGTCCAATCAGGAAAATCAGGAGGACGTGCAGAAAAAAGAACGCTGACAAGATTGCCCAGGGGATGCTGAACTTCAGCCACTTGAATTTAAAGAACACCAGCCAGGCGACGAGGACGAATCCCAAGGTCAAAGTAATAGCGAACAGCATTGCGCAACTCCTTCAACCCGGCGAATGGCCGCCGGTTGTGCTCTGGCCTGGACTGGCGCTCTCGCGTTCATTGGGCGGCTTCGGTGTTGAAGTTTTGCCGGTAAGCCGGTCCAGGTCCTCCTGGACGTCCTTCGCTTCTTCTCGCGGAAAACGGCGGATGTCGACGACGTCGGTCGGCTTAAACGCCCAGATGAATGCCTGAACCCAAGGAACGGCAACGAGAAGGCCGGCATAGCCCATTATCTTTATCGCCTCGGCGTCCGGATGCTTTCGTGCGATGGCGATGCGGCCGGGCAATCCGGCAAACCACACGATGAAGGTCAAGCCGAGCAACACGCAGATGAACATGACAACAAACGTTGCGTAGTCCCAAAAAGTAAGTTCAAAGCCGAACATTGGCCGTCCCTCCGCCCGCGAATGGCATCTCCCTATCTATGTCAGCCTTCCGAGTAGCAGCATTTTGTCACGTCCCGGATCGAACGAATATTGCCCTTTGGGGAGGGCGCGTAGACCTCCCTAAAGGGCAATAGACAAAGCGCCGGCTTTCCAGCCACAAGGACAGCGGCTCCTGCGCGGGACAATTTGGCGTCCCCCAAGCCCGCATGAAAGAGTTTCAACAACTTCAGATCGGATCACGACATGATGCAAAAGGGGCTCATGCTAGTTGCCGCAGCGATGTTCGCTGCATTCCTGACATCCGCCGTCGCCAGCAGGGCCGACACCATAAGTTACGCGGACGCCGTGACCGCGCTCGCCAAGGAGTGCGGTGCAGACATCAAGAAGCACTGCAAGGGTGTCAATCTCGGTGGCGGAGAGATTGAGAGCTGCCTGGAACAAAATGGAGCCAAAGTCTCGCCGACGTGCACGTCAACGCTGTCCGGGGTCGTGGCCTCCATCAGAGAGCGCCAAGAGGCGCAGATGGCCTATAGCAAGGTCTGCCAGCACGACATGTCCCAGTTCTGCAACGGCGTCGTAGGAGACGGCAATATCCTCTCTTGCCTCATCGAGACCAGCCGCGTCGATGGCAGGAAATGTGACCAGGCAATAACCGACGCCGGATGGCGCTAGATCTCAGGGATAGGAGAGAAGAGAATGTTCATCGCCCGGATTCGCCTGCTGGCAACGGCCGGCCTTCTGCTTGCCCCGGTCTATTCCACCGCACAGGAGATCGACCATAAACAACTGATCACCACCTTGGGACGGCTCGACCAAGCTGCCCCGGCAGTCGATGTCGCCTTGCTGACCGAGGAGGTTACCGCCAACGCCGGAAAGGGTGTGGCGAATCTTCCGAACTGGCAGAACCTGTCGCGTCTGTCCCAGCTCATTGTCGAGATTGATTTCGAGAATAATTCCGTCGCCATCGAACCACAGTCCTATCGCACCATCGGGATGATCGCCGATGCACTGCATCATCCCAATCTCTCTCGATATAAATTTTTGGTGGTAGGGCACACGAGTTCGACGGGAGATGCCGCGCACAATCTCAAACTGAGCCAGGACCGCGCAAACGCCATAACCTACGCGCTTTCCACGACCTTCGCCGTCCCCCCGGATCGCCTCTATCCGATCGGCGTCGGCAAGGAATGGCCAATCGATGCCGGTCACCCGGCGGCGGCCGACAATCGACGCGTTCAACTGATCAATCTGGGATTGGTTCGATAGAATCGCGGCACAAATGCGTGGGCAAATCGCGGACACAACTGGGTGAAAAACATGCCCTCTGTCGGAGCTGACCAGCTTGCAAACATGATAAGTCACGCGGTTGCGCCGGCGTTCATGCTCAATGCGGTCGCCGCGATGATTGCAATTCTGGTCAATCGGATTTCCGCTGTTACAGAGCGGATCCGACGGCTTCGGGAGATCGACGAAGGCGATACTCGAGCGTGGCTGAAGAAGGAAATTTCCCAACTGCGACAGCGAGAACGTCTGTTGAACAATGCGCTGCACCTAGCAGTGCTTGCAGGAATCGGCGTGACCCTTCTGTTGCTCTTCGGGTTTGTCATCGCCTTTGTGGGATACCGCCACGAACCAGGAGCCGCCATCTTGTTTATGGCGGCCCTTTGCTTTCTGGCAGCGGCACTCTTCCGCCTCCTGCAGGACATCAGGCTTAGCCAGCGTGAGCACGACATTGGCAGCCGCACCCGCCAGCGCGCTGACGTCGGACCCTAGAAGTGCAAAGATAGTCCGAGGATCGGCCCTTGCTGGACGACGTCGAACACAAATCCGTCATTTTCATAGTTGACGCCGAGTGCGCGATATCCAGCAATGGCAGAAATGGTGTCGTTGAATTTATAGCCCAGGCCGAGGCCCACGTCCCAATCGACGTCAGCGCCGCCGCCGCCCACCAGCCCCCATCCGGTCACATATATTTCCGGCGTGAAGAAGTAGTTCCCGCGCAGGCCGACGACCGCGTCCACCCACGTCGCGCTGTCCTCGCGCTCGACGCCGCCCAGAAGTCCGCCATTGAAGGAGACGTCCGTGTCGACCGACCAGACTTTAATGCCGCCGACCACATCGAGGTGGCCGTTCTGGTCCTCGAGGACGGCATAACCGACGCCGAGAAGTCCTGCGAAGGTTTCCGACGTTACATCGACGCTACCGGCAAGGATACCGTTTGGCGTATGGGCGTCGGCCCCGAGTTTGACGTAGACAACGTCTCCAACGATGCTGAAGCGATCATATCTCGCTTCAGCTGTCGCCATGAAGGCGAAGTCCAGATTGTCGAGAACGTCGCTGAAGTCCGCGTCAATGTTGACCTGCGGGAGGCCGAATTGCCTTATGTCGCCGGAAATTCCGGCGGCCCAGAAATATGGCGCAACAGTGAACTCCCAGCCGCTTCGGGTCTCGACGGTCTTCGCCTCCGGCGTGAGCGGCGTCAGATCGGCTGCATTGCTTACAGTTGCGACAACGATACCGGCCAGCAGTGCGACCGCATGCAAGTGAATAGCCTTCATGAGAATTCTCCGAGCCCGTTCCCAGCCTGCTTCCGAGCAGACGGTGCAAGAGGTCGTGAATTCCGGCAAGCTGGAATCGCTACTCAGGGTCGAAGAACAGTCGCAATCGTCGAGATCTGTGGCCCGTCAGCCTCAGTCCCGGGTGTCTCTGCGATGTCGAGGGAGGGTCACGCCGCCTTCGCGGCGTAACCGAAGAAGCGGCGGTCAATAGCAGGGCGGGAAGGGATAGTAGCCGCACTGCTGATTGTTGTTGTAGTAGGAATTGTAGTAGTAGGGGCGCGCTGCCGCCGCTCCGATGGCTGCGCCTGCCACGACACCTGCGGCAACCGGAGCCCCCCGATACCAAGCGCCATGATAGACCGGCGCATGCCAGTAGTTGCCTCCCACGCGGTTGAAATTGGTTTCGCCGATATGCACATCGTTCCCTCGGAAGTCGCCTCCAGCGAAGTCTCCGCCACGGAAACCACCGCCACCGAAGCTGCCACCGCCGAAGCCACCACCGCCGCCGAAACTGCCGCCAAAATGATCGATGAAGAGGGCTGNACGTTGCTGCTTCAGGTTCCGCTTCTCCTCGGAAGTCGCCTCCAGCGAAGTCTCCGCCACGGAAACCACCGCCACCGAAGCTGCCACCGCCGAAGCCACCACCGCCGCCGAAACTGCCGCCAAAATGATCGATGAAGAGGGCTGCGGGGCCGGCCGCGCCACTCAGGCTTCCCTCAAGTACTGATATGTCGAATGTCAGCGTATTTCCGACGAGCTTCGGAGATTTCAGGGTGACRACCGCGTCGCTGACGTCGGAGCCGTCGCCCCCCAGCACGGACACCGTCGCATTCGGGGGATCGATGGCAAAATTGTTCTTGCCTTCGTCCCATTGCATGATGAACTGCTCGGTGGCGACGTGCCCTGCGGCGCGCACGGGCCGGTCAGCAAAGACGATCGAATTGGCCGAGACGCCGGTCAGAACGAGCTTGCCGTTTTCGATTTTGGCTCCGGCCGAATTGAGGACCGCCAGCGACGGCACCGGGCCTGNAGGGCTGCGGGGCCGGCCGCGCCACTCAGGCTTCCCTCAAGTACTGATATGTCGAATGTCAGCGTATTTCCGACGAGCTTCGGAGATTTCAGGGTGACAACTGCGTCGCTTACGTCGGAGCCGTCGCCGCCAAGGACGGATACGGTCGCATTCGGGGGATCGATGGCGAAATTGTTCTTGCCCTCGTCCCATTGCATGATGAACTGCTCGGTGGCGACATGTCCTGCAGCGCGCACGGGCCGGTCAGCAAAGACGATCGAATTGGCCGAGACGCCGGTCAGAACGAGCTTGCCGTTTTCGATTTTGGCTCCGGCCGAATTGAGGACCGCCAGCGACGGCACCGGGCCTGNCAAAGACGATCGAATTGGCCGAGACGCCGGTCAGAACGAGCTTGCCGTTTTCGATTTTGGCTCCGGCCGAATTGAGGACCGCCAGCGACGGCACCGGGCCTGTCGGCGTGATTTCGCCGATGGACTTTTCGAGCGGTACGTGCGGCTTCTTCGGGGCGTCCTGCGCAAAGGCAGCGGTCGCCAGCGTGAAACCGCCGGCTAAGAACAAAAGGGCGACGTGATCGATTTTCATGGAGATGTCCTCCCAGTGGAGACAGGCGGGATGCCCGTCGCCTGATGAACCCATTGTGATGTCACAAGCCTTCGTTGCGCCCTAACCGTGAGGTGCAACATTCCTAATCCTTGAAGATCGTCTTCCAGTCGGCTTTCATGTCGATGACCGACCAGCCCATGATGGGGGCTGCATCGAGCGCCTTGTCGAGACGGCCGAACTCGGTATCGCGGTCGTAGGCGTATTCGCGTTCCGCATCGGTGTGATGGACCAGCATGCCGAGACGCGCGGGCGCGCCTGCCATGGTCGTCCACTGGAGCATTTCCAGGTCACCGTCGGAATTGCCGAAGGCAGCAATCGGCCGGCGCCCGATCTCCTGATTGATGCCGACCGGCTTGCCTGCCTTGTCGTCGATGAAGTTGACTTCCGGCAGGCGCCGCAGGGTCGGCGTGTCGTCCTGCATCTTGAACTCGGTCTTGATCGAGGAGCCCACYACCTGTTCGGGCGGAACGCCGTAGACCTTTTCCGTCCACGGCCGCATGAACTCCACGCCGCCACCCGACACGATAAAGGTCTTGAAGCCATTGGCGCGCAGGTAGGCAAGCAGCTCGACCANACCTGTTCGGGCGGAACGCCGTAGACCTTTTCCGTCCACGGCCGCATGAACTCCACGCCGCCACCCGACACGATAAAGGTCTTGAAGCCATTGGCGCGCAGGTAGGCAAGCAGCTCGACCATCGGTTGGTACACRAGTTCGGTGTACGGGCGCTTGAATCTCGGATCTCGCGCCGTCGACAGCCAGTCGGTCACGAYCTTCTGGAACTCGTCGGTGGTCATGCCCGCMTGGGTGACCATGATGAGCTCGAGAAGACCTTTTTCGCCCGATGCKGCAAGGGTTTTCATGTCGCCTTCCAGCACTGCCTTGAACGGCTGTACGGTCGCCCATTCCGGATGCTSCGGAGAGAGCGTCTTCACCCGGTCCAGCGCGAAGGCGAGCTGGGTGTACATGGGGTGCTCGACCCACAGCGTGCCGTCATTGTCGAACACCGCGATGCGCTCCGGTTCCGGGACGAAGTCGGGCGAACCCTGTTTGGTATTCCGTGCCGTCCATTCGATCAAGGGCGGCGCTGGCGCATTTGGTCTGGACGATCTNCGAAGGCGAGCTGGGTGTACATGGGGTGCTCGACCCACAGCGTGCCGTCATTGTCGAACACCGCGATGCGCTCCGGTTCCGGGACGAAGTCGGGCGAACCCTGTTTGGTCACCTTCTCGACGAAGGAGACGATTGCCTGCTTCGGCGCGGTGTCGTTCCATGAGGGCAGGGGATCGCTCTGCGCCTGCGCGGGGGCGGCAAAAGAGATGAACAGGCCGATGGCTAGGACGAGGTCGCGCGACCTCCTTAGGAATTGACTACGAGTGGCCTGTATCACCGCGCCCTCCATATCTGGTTGATCTGGCCCCGAGGTGACTTCCGCTCGCTGGCACAGCGATATGCTGCGGCATGATCGCTTGCGTCAGCGCAAACCGGCTTGCCATACTGCGTTCGACCGAACACAGATTTTCTTCACTCCAAGCAAGTCAACCTTAGCCAATGCGGCGTGCCAACGATATTGCCCTTAAGGGAATCCAATTGGTAACTGCCCCAATCAAAAGTGGTATCAGGTGCAGATGACACTACATCGCTAACGTGTTATTGTCCGCCCGCTTTGGGGAAGCCACATGAGCTCGGGCAAGCTGTCAGATCGATTTGACTATGCTGGTCTCCTTCTGGCGGTGACAATGTTTACCGCTTCAAATTTTCATGCCATTGCAGCAGACACGTCATCGGCGACCGCCGACCGGGCCCCCCGAATTCTCATCGTCTATCCTTACGACGAACGGCTCGTGGCGACGACCATTGCCGGGGAAGCGTTGAGAAACCGCCTGATACAAGCGACGGACAGTAAGATCGACGTGTTCTCGGAGTTCCTGGATCTGTCGAGGTTTCCCGAAGCGGATCATGTCACGCGGATGGGACCGTTCCTTGCGGAGAAGTACGCAACCCGCCGGCCGGACGTTGTCGTCGCACTCGGGGAGGAATCGGCAAGCTTCATCACCAAATATCGCGCAACGATTGCTCCCGGAGCGACGATTGTCACCGCGGGCTTTGGTAACCCCACAGCTCAGAGTAACGACTTGCCCGACGACGTTATCAGCGCCTTCAGCGCCTACGACATTCTGAAGACAGCCGAGATGGCGCGCAATCTACAGCCCAAAGCGCGGCATCTCTATATCATCGGCGGTTCGTCTGACTTCGACCGCGGATGGCTGGCGGCGGCGCGTTTCACTCTCGGTGATTTCTCCAGGTCATACGAGACGACGTACCTCGAAGATCTGACGATCGAGGAATTCGTCGATCGCGCAGCCCATATTCCGTCCGACAGCATCATCTTGGCATTGACGGTTTTCAAGGATCGGGCAGGGCGCAATTTCATCCCGCGCGAAGCGATCAGGCAGATCGCGGCAACGGCCAGCGCGCCTATTTATGGCCCCTACCAGACATACATCGGCTATGGTGTCGTCGGCGGCAACACCGTTCCCTTCGATACCTTGGGCAGGACCGTCGGAAACCTCGTCATCGATGTGATTGCCGGAAAGCAGGTCGCGGACGTTGACGCCCCCCAGACATATATCGTCGATGCCCGGCAACTTCGGCGCTGGGGATTATCGGATAGGGATCTCCCAACAGGCACCTTACAGGTGAACAGGGAAAAAGGCTTTTGGGAGGAGCACTGGCTAGTGGCAATGGGCGCGCTTGCCGTCCTATTGATACAAGCAGGTGTCATCTCGATACTTCTATTTGAACGCCGCAGACGTCAACGGGCGGAGAGCAGGTCTTTGCTTCATTTGCTCGAAGCCGTTCATCTCAATCAGTCGGCAACGGCCGGCGCATTGTCGTCGTCGATCGCCCACGAACTAAACCAGCCGCTTTCGGCAATACGAAGCAATGCCGAGGCTGCCTCGGAGCTGCTTCGAAGCGAGAACCCCGATCTGCAATTGATCCAGCAGATTCTCCAGGACATCCAGGAAGACGACCAGCGGGCAAGCGACATCATTGGCAGGATGAGGGGTTTGCTGAAGAAGAGAAGCGAGATCGAATGGCAGGAATTCGACCTAAACGAGGTGATGTCGAGCGCCATTCGCATCATCAAGGGTGAGGCCGAACGGCGAGGCATCACATTGAACACAACCGAGCCGACCATCGAGCTGCCGGTACGCGCCGACAAGGTCCATGTGCAGCAGGTTGTCCTCAATCTGGCGACCAATGCAATGGACGCCATACTGGATGCCGGTTCTTCCAAGAGAACGCTTACGTTCGCGACAGGACTGACCAATCAGAAGGCAGCGCTGTGTGTCGCCGACACGGGCAACGGAATTCCAGAGGAGCGCCTCTCAAGAGTTTTCGACCCGTTCTACACGACCAAGCAGGCGGGAACCGGCCTGGGTCTTTCCATAGCGCGTGCCATCATCGAGACCTATGGCGGCACAATAGCCGCTTACAACAGGCCAGAAGGCGGCGCCATTTTTCGGGTGGTATTGCCCCTGGCCGGGCAGAAGGGGGAAGGATCATGACATCAGTTGTCCACATCGTCGATGACGACGAGTCCTGCCGAAAGGCGACGGCGAGGCTGCTTTGCGCATTTGGTTTGAAGGTGGAGGAATACGAGTCGGGGGACCAGTTTCTAGCCGACCTTTCGAGCTGCGAGCCTGGCTGCGTTCTTCTGGACCTGCAGATGCCAGGACAGTCCGGTCTGCAGGTACAACGTCAACTGTGCGAACGGGCGCCGTGTCTGCCGGTCGTCTTCCTCACGGGGGAGGGCGACATAGGCGCCAGCGTCGAAGCGATGAAGGCGGGAGCGCAGGACTTTCTGGAGAAACGCAGTTCATCCGCGGTGCTGATGGAGACGATTGAGCGGGCGCTGGCTAAATCTGAAATGCTGCGGGAGGAACATGGGCGGCGTCAGGAGCGGAGGAAGCTGGTGGGAAGCATGACCGCGCGCGAAACCGAAGTCTTTGAATTGCTCGTCCGCGGCCAACTCAACAAGCAGATCGCCTACGCCCTTGGCATATCCGAACGGACCGTCAAGGTACATCGCCGTCGTGTGATGGAAAAGCTAGGCGTGCGGTCCGTTGCAGAGGTCGTGTTAATCGCAGCCAGCGCCGATGCTCTCGAACGAAAACCTGTGACGCAGAATATCCTGGCGACTTCCCTTTAGGACAATATCAATCACCCCCAAGCACGCCTACGGTGAATGCAACCGCATATCCCTGTTGTAGTCACAAGTGGGGGTTTGAGATGGGAAAGGTGCGCCACACCGTTGCCGTTATAGACGATGACGCAAGCCTACGGCGAAGTGTCGGACGACTCCTGAATGCCTACGGTTTTGACGCCGTGGAATATTCGTCCGCCGAAGCTTTTCTTGCGCACTATGCAAGCACGGACGTCGCCTGTCTTGTGCTGGATATCGACTTGGACGGTGGCTTGTCAGGTATCGAATTGCAGCGCAGGCTGAAAGAGGCTGGCTCGAACCTGCCGATTATCTTTATCACGGCGCTTGAGGACCGACGCTTGCAAATCGATGCCGAGCGGGCGGGGTGCATTGCCTACTTGCGAAAGCCGTTTGCTGGATCGGATCTTGTCGACGCGGTGAAAAAGGCGCTTGGAGTGTAAGGACGCCGGAAAACGATTACTTGGACGACGTGCCTGCAAAAAGATCGCGACGACTAATCGTGCTCACCTCATCCGAAGCACAGTGATGGGATTCCACCGACTTCACTCCCCGGGATCTTTCAGATCTTTCTTGGCGCGGCCCCTGTCGAGCTTGCCGAACTCAGTCATGATGCTCACCAGAACGCTACCCGTCCATCCGAATGTAAAGAGGCCCGACATCGCCATGATCGGCCCAATCAGGCGCCATCCGTCAGGTAGCCTCACGGTGCCTTCCCCAAGCGTCGTATAACTCTCCAGCACGAAGTAATAGCTGTCTCGCATTAGAGGAATCAAACCCATCAGCGATACCGGTGCCGCCCACAGGAGGGTTTCTACAAAATGGAGGATTGCCAGCGAACCGATTGTGACAGCAAGCAAGAGGTTTATCCGCCAATGCGGCGTAGAATTGTTGACATGGACCCAGGACTTACTGAAGCGCTGGGTGATCGTGCGGATCCCGACACCATGTACAATGATGATCGTAATCACCATCAAAGTTCCGAGCACAATCTCAAAAAACGGGTTGGGTGGAGAAAGTTGATCCAATCGAAACTCTCAGAAGCAAATGGCAGCACATCGCAAAACGCATTCCTGACGCGGATGTCGCAAAGCCTCCCATTGGGAAACAAGAAAGTGACCACAGCGAACGCCTCAGTCTTCCACTATTGTGCGCCTACAGACGCATCGGGAACGACGAGAGCTAGTAGAAGTTGTTACCGGTGCCGCGAACCGGGCCTATCCCTGCGGGGGTTGCGTAGGTTGTGTTTTCCTGACTGGTGGTTGCGCACCCAGAAACGATCAGAAGCGCAAATACTGCCGTCGCCAAAAGATATTTCAGAGGCATAACATTGTCCTGTCTTTGGAGACTGCCCAGGCCTCAAGGGCCAGAGCCCCAATATTCCTTCAAATCGTCGGCGATGGCAAGCGGGTGGTGCAACCAAGTCTAGGCAGTTGCGACCCGTTATTCCCAACGAAATAGCAGCATTCGCAGCGAGCCAATATCTGGGAATACCACCCCAAACGGGCAAGTTGGTGATTGCGTGACAGTTCCGGTCTTGTATTTTCAACTTCGGAAGCGAGGGCGGTTGATCGTCCGACTTGTTGAAACATGGGGATGGGCAGGGAACGCTGCTCTAACGGCGAAAAAACCCAGACCCGATCGAAACTTTGAACTGGAGGTCAATATGAGCCTACTTCTCGGCTCCGCTGCTGCTCTCGCAATAGTTTCCGGTGCTCAGGCTGCTGACGCCATCGTTGCTGCCGAATCCGCGTTGCAAGAAGTTTTAGCTGCTGTCTGGTTGGCGGCCCTGCAATCGAACCCGCGACAACCTGCTTAGAAGGCAGAAAGGGAAACCATCTCAGGGCGTGTAGCGAAACGGTTTTACAGTTACCGCCCCGAAATTCATTGATGAAACGTTCTCCGACGAATGTTCGGGGCAGATGCCCGATAACGTCCAGCCCGACGGCGACTCGTATCCTTTCGTATTCGCCACCGGATAGATCGCGTCGTCTGCCAGGGTTCCAAAATGGCTGCAGATACCCGCAGCCACCAACATGCGCAGATTCATCATTCCCCTCTCCTTGCTCAGTGCCACACATGAGAAAGGCCGGTGCGCTCTGCGTGTGAATCAACCTTCTCGCCTAGCCCACCGGACTGTACCAGATCGGCGATGTGTAGGCCCGCTCTTGTAGCGTCATTGGCACTTCCGGCGGCATGGTGACGCCGAAGTACTTCGCGTCGTAGGCCGTCCAGCGCGGCGTCGGAATTTCCAGCACGCGAGCGTAGTAAAAGGCGCGCTGATCCGGGTCGAAGTCAGGGTCGGTCCAGACCGAAATCAGCTCGGGCGCGCCAATCGTATTGGTCCAGGTGGCGTTGGCGACATCGACGGTGCTCCCGACCGGCGGCAGCTTGCCGTCAGCGCCGGGCTTGCGGTCGCCGGACCATGCAGCGTCATAGACGTGCTCGTGCAGTTCGCCCGCCGCGTCCATCCAGCCCTTGACAATCTGATAGCGGTCGAGATTGGCACCAATCGGGTCCTTCAATGCCGCCACCAGGAACGTGGGAGACTTCCCCGCTGGCGCAGGCGGCAGGTCGCCGCCCATCGGAACGCCCTTGGAGTAGCCGACCGCCGCTGGGCTGCGCGTCTTGGCATCAGCGTCGGCGAAGTCCCATCCGCCGAAGAGCCGAACCATCATTCGCGGCCCAGTCGTGGCGTAGACCTCCTTGCGCTTCATCGCGTCGAAGATGGCCTCGCGGGTGTTCTCCGACGCCCAGACCGCAGCATATCCGCTCGAAACCACTTCCCATCCCATGACCTCCTTGTCGCCGAACTTGGCGATCGGGTGGGTGGCGCGGCCGGCGTTCGGTTCTGCTGCAGGGAGTTTTCCGAAGAAGTTGTTCTCTTCGACTGCTGCGAGCGAGGTGTGGGAATCCGTCGATCCGATCAGGCCATATTTGTACGGATTTACGCCAAGCTCTTTCTCGAGCTTCAGGCCGTTCTTGAGGGCCGAGCGTGCATACTCGAATTGCAGCATTTCCGGAGTTTTCGCTACGCTCAAATCGAGATTACCCATGTCCCATCGCTCGAAGCTGGCGAACTCGTCGTTCGGCGATAGGACGGGGTGCGTCTCTCCATCTCCCTTCATCTGGGTCACTTCCATGAGCGGCTCCAGGGTAGCGCGCGTGCGCGCGTATTCCGCGGTGATCGGCTTTGCCCCGACGGGATTGATCAACGGGAACATCAAACCGTTTGACAGATTGCCGTTATGAGGGATGGCGAGCACACTGCCGCCGGTCTTTGTCTCGTAGTTTTGAAGAGCCCTCCACAGGTCTTCCGGATTGTCGCTCTGCAACGACGAGAATGGAAGAACCTGTTCTGTCTTTGCCGCGCCGTCGCGGAAAACGACCACGCGATGGAGATTGTTTCCGCGGGTGTTGGATGACCATTCATAGCCGATCAAAGCCGTAAACGTGCCCGGATCGTTGTATTTCTCCGCTGCCTCAACGTTCTTTTGCCATACCGACCGCGTCAGTTCGTCCGAACGAAGCGCAGCCGGCAATGGTTTGCCCCCACCCCCGACGCTCGCCATTATTTCATAGTAGACGTTCATCGCCTGATCGGCACCGTTGGCCATCATCTGGTTCCAGCGTTTCAGGTCAGGATCGTTCATCAAGGTCGGGTTTCCGGCCTTGATCTCGCCCAACGTTCCCATATTCTCGGCGTGATCGGACACGACCAGAAAATCAAGCGGGCGGCTCAAGCGCGCGTGCTGGCCCGTCGAGGAAACGACTTCCTCGCCACGGGCGAAGCGATAGGCCTCCTCCGGTCCGAGAGAGTTGCCGAAGGCGATGGCATCGAAGGACTGCGACGTGTGCAGATGCGTGTCGCCGAACAAAGGACGGGTCGGAAACGTGTTGCCGACGTAAGGGGAATAGCCTGGCTTCGGAAAGAGAGTCTCGACCATCTTTGGACCGAGTGTTCCCTCATCCATGGTTTCCTGTGCCAGTGCGGTGGGACTAAATGCTGTGATCGCAGCAAAGGCGAGCCCCGCCAAAGGAATCAAACTGCGCATGGCGTCCTCCATATGAACGAGTGCATTCTTCCAATCTGTCAATCTGATAGGCGGCGTTGGGAATTCAGGTTCGACACTACGTGGGACGAGCGTCCTTTCCGATCTCCGAGAACTCCATTGTCGACCTCCTTCACAGGAACATCGCGTCCAGGCGTTGAGCGCACCAGAATGCCGCGACGATGCCGATTGCATAGGCCGAAGCGACCGTCGCCCGGCGGGGGATGGCGACGACCCGCCCTGCCAGATACACCGCAGTCAGCAAAACAGCGATGAATGCTAGTTGCCCGATCTCGACGCCAACGTTGAAAGCAAGAAGCGCGAGCGGGATATCGCCCTGCGGCAGGCCGAGCTCCACGAGCGCACCAGCGAAACCGAAACCGTGCAGCAGGCCAAAGGCGAACGCCACCATCCATGGCTTGGCGATGGCCAGGCTGAGTTGGCCACGTTCCATGCGCACGACCTCGGCGGCGACCATGACAATGCTGATGGCGATCATTGCCTCGACCGGCCGTGATGGGAGCGTTACCCAGCCTAGCGTCGCACAGGTCAACGTGATCGAATGCGCGACGGTGAAGGCGGTGACGGCCCTCACAAGCTTGCGCCAGTCGCGGACGATCAGCATGAGACCGGCGACGAAGAGCAGGTGGTCGAAGCCGAAGGCGATGTGAGAGATGCCTTGATCAACATAGGTGATGAAGACATCCCAGATGCTTTGCGACGGAGGAATCAAGGCAGACGGTTCGCCGGGGGTCAGCCGCGCTGACCAGGTGTTGCCGTTGATGAACGCGACGCGCACTAGCGCATCAGTCATGGTGTTCTGCAACCCGTCGATCAGCACCTTCTGGCCTGGCAGCGGCTCCAGCATTCGCATGCGCCAGGTCTGCAGCATCGCATCGTCAGTCGGATGCGAGACGACCGGGCTCACCGTCTCCGTCCTGCCGGAGAAAACGGCTTTCAGCGCCAGCCGCGCGTCGCCCTGCGTGGGGGTCTTGAAGAGCACGTCGAACTCGTTTGGCGCTTCTTCCAGGATGCTCAGGTAGGCGGGCCGAACCTCGTGGGCGACGGCAGCTACCGAGTAAAGCGCTGCCACAACTGTCAGTGCGATCAGCCAGACGGAGACCGTCCCTTCACACACGGCTCGCACGCGCTCGGATCGTTGGGCTCGCCTGGTCATTTCGCAGCCACCTTCGACGCGGTCTCGGAGCCCAACATCGTGCTCACGCCGTCCTCTAGCTCGAGCCCATACTTCCTGCGAAGCTCGGCAAGATAATCGCGGGCAAGTTCGGCTTGCCTGGCGCTACGCCATTCAACCAAAACAGCGTCCCGCACGGTTTCGAAAGGTTTCCGGGCCGCCGGCATATGACGTGTGACAAACACCAGATGGAAGCCGTAGCCGGAACTGATCGGCCCGCGCCACCCGCCCGGTTGAAGTTGTAGGACGGCGTGCGCAAAGTCCGCCCCGAACATGCCGGAAATTGCCCCCGAGTCGGTGTCGTCGAATATGTCCCCGATGAGTAGCCGATCGCCTGCCGGCTCGATGTCACCGGCGTTCAATCTGGCGAGAACCGCCTTAGCGTCCGCTGCGGCGTCAACCCGGCGCTCGGGACTGAAGTAGACCTGCTTGAACGAGAGTCTGCCAGGCGTCTCGAAGCGCGACAAGTTGGCCGCGTAGAATGTCCGCAGTTCCGCCTCCGCCGGCTCGGCTACCTGGGCGGTGTCCTCAACCATGAATTTAAGCTTTTGCGCCAAGCGGCGCCGAATGATGGTGTCATCCTGATCGAGGCCCATCTCCTTGGCCTCGCGGGCCATCAGCCTTTCGTTCAGGAGATCCTCGACCAGTCCCTTCAACTCGATGGAGGTCGGATCGCGCAGCCATTGGCTGGACCATGTCTGCTTCAGCCAGCGGACGTCCCCTTCGCTAATGCGGACAGGTTCCGCGACGGCCCCCGCCCGCTCGTCATGCAGCCAGGAGTAGCCGCCAAACAGGAGCGCGCCGGCGACGGCGAAATGCAGCAGAGGTTCTCTGAACACCTTCATGCAGCCCACTCCGTGTTCCTCCGGTGAGTGGCAGAGAAGAAAAATCGAAGTACAAGATCAGCGCCGTCCCTCTGTTCGAACTAACGCCCGCCCAACAAATTCTCTCCGGGGCGGTGGCGGTGCCATTTATGCACCCGACCGGCATAACCTGCAATATCTTTAGTATATTCCCATTGCGCGCTCCGGTTGGATTTGCGAACACTGCTCAGCATTCTTTGACGGCATGGAATGATCGTGCTTCCATCAGATTCGCTTGTGGCAATGGCGCTATAATTCATTCTCTGCTCATCTATCTCTCCACCGAACTGTCCCATGCCGGAGTCCTGTCCCAGGCCGGAGTCCCTCAATCAGGCCTTATCAATGGGTTGTGAAGTTGTGAGGCAGAGCATGCTTCCACTGAAACTCTATGCTTTTGAGATCGTTCTCGCACTCGATCTCATAATCGGCGGCATTGTCCTGAACTTTGCGCCTGGCCGATACGCCGGCGCCGCCCTGCAGGGAGATCTCAGCGGAAGGAATGATCAGCCAGGTGCGCCACAATGACAAAGCGAATGGAAAAACCAGAGTCCAAGCCGGCATGCCAATTACGAACAGGACGAAACAAGCGATCGTTCAGCTGCCAATCGCGGCCAAGATGTTTGCGATCAAACGCGCTCCAAGAATAAACCGCTATTCGCGCTACAGTTTCAATCGACGCTCGCATACAAGCAAGCTGAGTTCGCATCGCTATCGCCGGCATGGCGTCTTCGGGCCGGCGTCGCTATTACTTGGCGATGACACGCAAAACCAACTCCGTTCCCGGCATACGAGACGTCGCGAAATTGGCGGGCGTCTCCGTGGCCACCGCCTCCCGCGTCATCGCCAAGGCCGACTACCCGGTCGCCAAGGTGACACGCGAGAGGGTGATCGAGGCCGCGCGTACTCTCGGCTTCGTGCGCAACGCCATGGCGCGCGGCTTGTCGCGATCGAGGTCCGAGAGCGTCGGCGTGATCGTTCCGGCACTCCACGCGTACTACGCAGCCATGATCGAAGGCATAGACGAGGCTGCGTCCCGCCAGGGTCTCACCATCCTGCTGGGCCTCAGCCGAGGCGACGAGGCAAAGCGTGAGCACCTGGTCACCGAGTTCCTCGAGCGGAGGGTCGACGGACTTCTGATCTGCGCGGGGGCCGACGACCATCTGCCCGGTCGAACGCCGGCCGAGATGCCGGTCCCGACCGTCCTGATCGGCCAGCAGCCGAACCCCGGCTTCCCGATCGTCGTGACGGACAATGTGGCGGCCGGCCACGAAGTGGCCAAACATCTCTGGAGCCTTGGGCACCGCGCGTTCGCATATTTGGCGCCGGACAGCGGGTGGCACGATTTCCAGGATCGGCAGGTGGGCGTTGCCGCCTTCCTCCGGGAAACCGGGGAGAACTACAAGCTGGACGTGCTCGACGGGATCTACAGCGAGGCCGACGCGTTCTCGCGCGTGGCCGAAGCACTGGACGGCGGCCTAGCCGCCACGGCCGTCATCGCATCGACCGACCGGCACGCGTTGGGCGCCATGGCTGCGCTCTCCGACGCGGGACGGCGTGTTCCCGATGCGGTGGCTGTGGTTGGGTTCGACAACTACCTCACCAGCCAGTACCTGCGCCCGGCTCTCACCTCGATGCACATGCCGGCCGGCGAGATGGGCCGCCTTGGACTGGAGACACTGGCCGCGGCGATCGCCGGCCATCAGGTGCCGATGCGCTCGGAGCTGCGCGCGACGCTGGTCGCGCGGGGCTCGTCGGTGCCTAGTCCCTGATCATCCCTGCCTTGTCCATAGCGATGAGGCCGACGGCGGCGACCCCGGCGAAGACCGCGGGGAGGACGAAGACGTGCGGCAGGCCGAGGGCATCGACGCCGAGGCCGCCGGCGACGCCGCCCAGCGCGGAGCTCAGAGCCGTGGAGCTCATGAAGATCGCCGACGCGGTCGCCACGGCTCCCGGCAGCAGGCGTTGGGCGACGATGATGCCCAGGACCATGAACACTCCCCAGACCCCACCCATCAGGATTTGACCCGCGAACATGCCCGCGGCGGAAGCCCAGAAGGCGAAGCAGAGGTTGGCGCAGATGCCGAGCCCCGCGGCGAGCCACATCAGCCGGAGTGTTCCCACCTTGCGCGCAATGACCACGCTTAACGGCATGATCATCAGCTCAATGAAGGGCTGGATGCCGATGACGGCCCCACGCACGGCCGGTTCGAGCTTGAGGGTCTCCTCCATGTAGAGGAGGAGGAAGCCGTACTTGATCGGCTCGCCGGCGTAGACCAGGACGAACAGGCCGGTGAACGCGAGGAGCGGCACCATCTCGATCTCGCGCCCGGGCGACTGCTGCCCGGGCGTGTCCTGGGTCGTCGGCTTGCGGGCGGGCGGGACGCTCAGCGTGCCGAGGGGAATGATCTGCAGCAGCCAGCAGATTGCCGTCATCCAGATCATGGCGCGCAGCCCGCACTGGGCGGCGAGCCAGGCGCCGAGCACCGGGCCGACGATCCAGCCCGCGGTCAAGGCCATGCGGATTATACCAACAACGCTCTCATTGGCTCCCGGTTGGCGGCTGAGCTCGTCGTGGACGGCGGTGAATACCTGCGACGTTGCCGCGCCGGCCAGAGAGAGAATGGCGGCGCTGATCAGGAACGGCATCCACAGCGCGTTCGATTGCGCGATGGCGGCCCAGCCGACGAAGCCCAGCAGCGCGCAGATCCTGAACAGCCCCAGCCGAATGCCCGTGCGATCGGAGTACCTGCCCACCATGAACCCCGCGACGGGGGCTGCGATGCTCGTGAGGTAGTAGAGGCCGGCCACATGCAGCGGGGCGCCCATCTCCCTGACCAGGAAAAGGACGATCTGCGGCGCCGCTGCCGACGTACCCAGGCCCGAGATGAATAACGCCACGGTGGCGCCTCGGAAGAGCGGTGACGCCAGCACCTCGCTGATGGCTGAGGCAGGCTTAGCCTGAATTGAACTATCCACCTGGTATCCTCTCGTACGGGCACATCCCTTGCCTTTCGGATTCTTAGAGCAGAGGACCGCAGGACAGTAAACGGTTACTGTCAATGATTTGATGGATTTTTTGTGGTGGACGTGGTCGGGCTCTACACCGAAAAGAGGGGCGGGCCGATAGCGCGATGGCCATCATGGCGACGCATAGCAACGAGAACGGCGCCTGCGTTCCGCATCGTCGTGCTGCATGGATGTGGGCGGTCACCAGAAAGTCTGGATGCCGCTGCACACGCTTGACGACCTTCCTCTGTGCCCTGAGGGCTCTCGCCAACCATGCTGGCAAGCTTGCTGACCCGGCCGCTTGGGATCTATTCAAGAGCGAACGGCCATTCGTGTTGGCGCGGGACCGAGGGTCTGGTTCGTCTATCCATCCGCCCTCCCTGCCGCCGCTCGGCCTCCCCGCACGCAGAGACCGTAAATCCTTGATCGACTGAGTAATTCATGCCTCTATTAGCTCTATGTTGGGAACACATGCCGCGGGGCCTCAGGCATGAGGACAGCTTGCCACACGGATGCTGCTCTGGGCGCAACAGCAGAAAGGGAACGGCACTGTGCAAAAGAATCCCACTCGGGTCGGGCCCGGCTATCCGCAGGTCGTCGTCCTCTTCGGCGCAACGGGTGATCTCTCCCGGCGCAAGCTGCTGCCGGGGCTGTTCCATCTCATTAAGGCGGGCTTCATCCCGGGGTGCCGCATCGTTGGCGTCTCGCTGGATGAGACCGATGCCGACGGTTTCCGCGCCATCGCACGCGAGTCCCTGAACCAGTTCCTGACCCGCAAGTTCACGGAAGCGGAATGGGAAGATTTTTCTGCATCGCTTGACTATGTTTCGCTTTCTGCCGGCGCCGGCGTCCTAAAGGAGGCGGTGAACAGGGCAGAGGAGGCGCTTGGGCCGGAGACGCGGCGCGTGCATTATCTCTCTGTGCCGCCGAGTGCGGCGCTTCCGGCCGTGCGGCTCCTTGCAGAAGCAAAGCTCGTTGAGCATTGCCGCATCATCATGGAAAAGCCGTTCGGCATCGATCTTGCCAGCGCGATGGAACTGAACAAGAAGCTGCACGAGGTTTTCGACGAAAAACAGATTTTCCGTATCGACCATTTCCTCGGCAAGGAACCGGCTCAGAATATCCTGGCATTCCGCTTCGCAAACGGCCTTTTCGAGCCAATCTGGAACCGCAACTTCATCGACCACGTGCAGATTGACGTTCCGGAAACGCTGGGGCTTGCCACTCGCGCTGCCTTCTACGAGACGACAGGCGCCTATCGCGACATGGTGGTAACTCATCTCTTTCAGATCCTCGCCTTCATGGCGATGGAGCCGCCCACGGCCCTGGAGCCGGCGCCGATCTCGGAGGAAAAGAACAAAGTGTTCCGCTCCATGCTGCCGATCGAGCCACGCGACGTGGTGCGCGGCCAATACATTGGCTACCGCAAGGAGCCGGGTGTCGATCCGGAGAGCGACACCGATACCTTCATCGCCTTAAAATGCGCCATCGACAACTGGCGTTGGGCGGGCGTCCCCTTCTTCCTGCGCACGGGAAAACGCCTTGCCGAGGGCCAGCGCATCATCTCGATCGCCTTCCGAGAGCCACCCAAATCAATGTTCCCGGCCGGTTCGGGCGTTGGGGCGCAAGGGCCGGACCACCTCACTTTTGACCTTGCGGATGCCTCAAAAGTCTCGCTGTCCTTCTATGGCAAGCGACCCGGCCCTGGCTTTAGGCTCGACAAGCTGTCGTTACAGTTCGCCATGAGCGAAACCGGACTGATCGGCGAAGTGCTCGAGGCCTACGAACGCCTGATCCTCGACGCCATGCGTGGCGATCACACGCTATTCACCACCGCTGAGGGCATCGAGCGTCTGTGGGAGGTCTCGCAACCTCTTCTGGAAAACCCACCACCGGTGCGCCTATATGATCAGGGCGGCTGGGGGCCGAAATCGATCCACCAGCTCATCGCCCCGCATGCCTGGCGCCTCCCGTTCGAGCGGGCCTGGCGAGATTCGAACAGGGAGTAGTCGGCAGCCTCCACCAGAATAATCCCGGCCGTAATGTCACGGTCGGCTGCTGTGATTGTTGCCGAGGCTCACAGCGTTTGCCGACGCTTACCCCGACGTCATTCTTGACGTTGTCACCGTCACTCGCCACGTGGACATCGTCGCGGTCGGGTTTGATGCTGGTATTCAACTCGGCGAGTATATTCAAAAGGATATGATCGTGGTGCGTGTCACGAAGGAGTTGCGTTTGGCGGTCGTGGGATCGCCCAGCTATTCACCGGAGCCGTATTGGGCTCGCATATAAAGGGCAGGTTGCGGAGCCTGCTGCTGCGCTAGTGAACGCGCTGCGATGCCCATCGATGTCGGGAGGTGTTGCGGTCCTGCCGGCGTAGTGCGCGCTCGAGATGGCTGTCTCCACACGTCAGACGCGGTTGTTATACGCCCTCTTGGCAGAGCGCCGACATTCCGCTCGGTGTGACATCCCGGCACTAGTCTCCGGTATATGCAGCCCCTAATCTCTGATTCGTCACCTACGTGGGGATCGAAGCAGAGGGCCTCTTTATGAGCAGAATTCTATTCGTGATCGTTGCAGTGATTGCTGTAGCCAACTTAAGTGCCTGCGGGACGATCGGCAAAGGCAAGGGGAAGGCGCCACCGCCGGCAACTGCAATCTACAAATAAGCACACCCTCTGATCTTCGGCTCTCATATGGAGCGTAGTCATGACGCTTGGAAGAAATGGTCACCTGTTGGTTGTGCTGTTGGCATTTTCATTATCCTCATGCCAGACGGAAGATAAAAGTCCCCAACCGCATTTCACAACCGACAGCCGCGGCCTATCAATCGCCGACCCTGCACGGGCCGTAGCCTACAGCCACTTCATTGAGTTCCGATCGCGTTACGCGCTGACTTATGGACACACCTACGTCGTTTTCGGGCGCGTAGACGCAAATGGAAATATGATCGATCCCGAGGTTGCAGGCCTTGCCCCGGCATCGCCGGATGCTGCTCCCTACGTCATAGGTCACGTCATACCGGTTCCCGCTACGACCGGGCAAACCGACGGTGATTTGGAAGAGCAGTACAGGTCCGCAAGCTGGCGCGTGATGCTCTCGGACGACGAATACAGCAATGTCGTAGCCTTCATCCGCAAGCAGCAAGGGAATTCCCACTTCTGGCAAGCATCGGTCGATAATTGCAACAACTGGGTAGGCGAGATCGCGCGCCACATGGGCTATAAGACGCCCAGCATCTGGCTGAGGCCACAACAGTTCATTACAGAGCTCCGCGAGATGAACACTGAGAAATGACTGGTGCTGCCAGGCCGACTGCGGGGTTTGAGCATTTTCTGCTTGATCTCGCAGCTGTTCCTGCCGGCGTGTCTTTCCCACCCTGAAAATCTCGCCCTGGAACTGGGCGAGCGACGCGAGGGCCATGATCGTAATATTACCGAAGGGCCGAGCGTGGGTGCGGTGCGGCTCGCTGCCGTTAGATTAGAGATTGCTTGTGTAGTTCACCAACTTCGATACCATCCTTCTGTGAAGGAGTCCGGCATGACTATCGAAGATTTGATCGACATCCAGGAAGAGGGCGGGCGTGCCCGAGGAACGGGGCTAAAGCTTCACGACAATCCATATCTTCGCGGCGGAACTCCTTTTAGTGATAAATCGGCACTCGATGACGGCCTCGTTCGCCACAATGCGTGGAAATTCGGATGGGAAGCGGAAGACGCGAGCAGGGATGAGAGCGTGGCCGAAGCATTCCGGATGCTGGGGGCAGAGAGCCGCGGGCAACGTTATTCGAAGATCTTATCTTGATTGGCTGATTCCTCAGCCCGCCGCCGCCAATTGCAAGAACGACCTCGGATACCTTTCAGCCAGAGGTCGACACAAAGCAGCGGCCTGTTTTTCCCCGGAACGGTCAAAGGCGCGGTTCACGATATTCTCTTTGGCCGTTGAGCACGCCATAGTGAAAAGGTTTCCGAGACGCGCCAAGCTTCGCCGGTTACTATGCATCTCCCCCGTTGACGTGAACCGGGTCGGACTCTGGAAGCCTCCCGACTTGGTCGGAGCGGAAGTGTCAAGAGTGCCTGGCTAACGACCCCATCTTGTCGGAGTACGTCCACATTGTCGCCCGACCGTAAGTTCGCTTCGAACCCACTAACCTTTGATTTGAGTGTGTGTTCCGCTGATAGCCGTCTCTCGTCAACCAGGAGGTCGCTGTTTTTGTATTTCGTTTGCGCCGTTGATCCTGGCATCATCGGCGGCTGATGTTTACGTCATCGCAGCGGTGCGCGCGCATTCAATGCTTGAGGCACTTGCGACCCATTGCCATTGCCTTATAGGTTCCCTTCAGATCGACCACAAAGGTTCCCGTGGTTTCCGGAAATACGATCATTTCGTACTTCTTTGCTATGTCGCGCTTGAAATTCGGGCTGTCCGTCGTGATGTAGCCGCCAGAATACCCGCCCTTGAGTTCGCCATGGGTGCTGGTGGCAACACCACCATAGAGGTTGCCTCCAATGGACACGAAGACTTCAGACTTGGCTCCGTTTAGCAGCCCAATATCCGCCTTGGAGAACACTCCAAGATATCCCACCTCACGATCTGACGGGGTAACTCCCATTTGCACTGAACCTGGGCCATATTCGCGAACGATCAAGCAGTCTCCGCGGGTTTGATTTGTATAGACGGTCCAGCCCTCGACCTCGCCGTATTTGGCAAGCACATCACTGGCCTTGGGAACGGGATTTTGTGCGTAGGCCGCGATGGCACATGAGAGCATAACCGCTGTGGACGCGATGATTGTCACGAAGTGTCTCATTGGTATCCCTTTTGGTGTGTGGGTTGAATTGCTCTGTAGCCGTGGCGGTGATCTTCGCGCCTCGCCGTGATCGTTCGAGAATAGCGTCTAAAGAAATCCAAATAACAAACGCAGAAAGTTGGTGGGCATGCCTGAATAGGGACCCCAAGACCGTTCAAGGGCTTGAAGTCCCAACCCTGTCGCACCGGAGTCCGCGCCACAGCTCAGTATTTGATGTCCCTGCCAGTCTGACGTCCAGTTTGCTTGGTCTGCCGCTTATCCTGGCGGCAGGAGGCGTTGCTTTTGTCATTCGCGGAGCGGCATGCCTGCTTTGTATCCCGGGCACCCTGCCGACTGTCTTGCTTGACATCGCGAGCGGCTTTGCGCTGCTGTCCTTGCTCAGTCCCCCACGAGAACGTGGGAGTGCCTACAAGGAGTGCCGCAGTCACCAAAGCGCTGATGAGTGACTTGATCATAACCATCCTCCCGTTGAAGCGGCCGCGATTGTGACCACTTTGATCTTGTGACGGCATCGATACCGTCGACGCTGCACCGAATCGATCGACAACCGATCACGGCAGGAAACATTGATTGGTTAGGTGGGTCTGATGGTAATGCGAAACGGTCGGGTATGCACGTAGTGGCATAGAGGTTACGCGAGACTACGTGGCGTGCTTCCAACAAATTCGTGGCCACGTGGTACCACAGGCCCGGACCGTGTGTGCAATTGTTGGACGCATTGCATTCTCGTTCGCATCTGTGTTCCGAACGTTCTGATCCGTTCTCACATTAATGCGGTTGTTGTGATGTTCGACCGACGCGTGAGCGGCCGACAGCTCCTATTGAAGCAGACTGTGTCCCCGATATGAGGGCCGGGCAAGCGAGCTGTGCAAAAAATTCCACCGCCGCTTTGATGCTGGCATAGCGCGGTTTGTTTCGAAGGCGCGTTGGCAAACGGATTTCCAGCATGGAAATTAGACGCATCGAAGCCGCGCTGTTTCAATTAGATCACAATGTTCCGCAAATTCCGCCTCTGGCACGACAACGACTTGCGAAATCGCGGGTACATTACGATGGTAACAGATAGCTGATAGCTGATTGCAATGCCGGGACAAAATCATGAGCCTCAGACAAATGTTTACGGGTGCGGGAATCTTGCTTGCCGGATACTCCCCCTTGATGGCAGCGGATGCGATCGTCGCCGCTGAGCCGGAGCCGGCAGAGTATGTGCGCGTCTGCGACGCCTACGGCACGACTTACTTCTATATACCGGGCACGGA
>NZ_LMCW01000014.1 GCF_001424945.1 Rhizobium sp. Root1203 | reverse complement strand
GATCCGGATGTGGTCGAACGCGTTATGGCAGACGAGATGAAACGCGGCCTATAATATCGGCCTCTCCACCAAACGAAAATGCCTTCGCCGGACGCTCACCCTCAACTGGCCATGAGTCGCGTTGAAAAGGCATCGGAGCTGCGCCTTACATGGTATAAATCGTTGGCATGGATCGTGTTGAATTCCCACGCCATTTATAACGGAGCGGATATTTGCCGCCTGGTCCGAGATTCTCCGAAGTGACTCCCGGAAAATTCGGAGAAATCAGCTGGTTCTAGCCAATGCTCATGATCGAGGACCATCGTCGGAATGCGCGCGTTTCGCTCGCAACATATCGAACCTTCCAACATCGGTCATGATGTTGACCAGAACACTTCCGGTCCATCCGAAGGTGAATAATCCCGACATGCCAATGATTGGTCCGAGCAGACGCCATCGATCGGGCAGGGTAACATTGCCTTCCCCGAGCGTCGTGTAGCTCTCCAAAACGAAATAGTAGCTGTCGCGCATCGAGGGGATGATTGAACGCGCATAAAGAGGAACCGACCAGATCAGCGTTTCTGCAAAATGCAGGATTGCCAAGGCGGCGATCGTCACCGCGAGCACCAGGTTCAGGCGCCAATGCCCTCCGACGCTCGTGACATGCATCCAGGATTTGCTGAATTTCCAACTGATGGCCCGGATGCCTACGCCGTGCACGAACATCACCGCGATCAGAATTACAGTGCCGACACATATCTCCAGAACTGGGTTTGGAGCCGATAGCAGGTCCACAAGTGACATCCTCGGTAGTCTGGCCGCAGGTGTGGAAGACTTCTCTCAAGCCTCCCACTGGTCTGCTCCGGCGCAGGTGTTGCAGTTCCCTCGCGCTAGTAGCAAGGTGGATAGGGGTAGTATCCGCATGCTGGAGGCGGGTAGTAGGGTCGATTGGCGGCGACCGCGGCGGCGCCGACAGCAGCACCCGCAACCACGCCTGCTCCGTAGTATGCACCAGGATGTGCATACCAGCCCCCCCTCCAGACGGGGGCACGGACCCCAGCGCCCCCGACGGCCACGCCGCCATACGGTCCACGGGCTGCAAACCAGTCGATGAACAGCGATGCCGGTCCATCGGCTTGCGCAAGCTCGCCTTCGAGCACGGCAACGTCGAAGGTCAGGTTTCCGCCTTCAAGCTTCGGCGTCTTCAGGACAACCACGGCGTCGGCGACGGAATCTCCCTTGGCGCTCAAGACCGAAATCGTCGCATTGGGAGGATCTTTGGCGAAACTATCTGCTCCCTCGCCCCATTGCTTGACGAACTCTGAGGTCAGGACATGCCCTGCCGATCGCACCGGGCGGTCCGCGAACACAATGGAATTGGCTGAGATGCCGCTCATCGTCAGCTTGCCGTTCTCGAGCCTTGCTCCTGCGGAGTTGAGCACGGCAAGCGACGGCACCACTTTTGACTTTATTGTGCCGATGGTCTTCTGCGCGGGGGCGGAGATGGCGTCTTGCGCGCCGACCGGTGAGGTGAAAGCGAGGCTCGCGGCGACCGCGATGACGCAGGCGTGAGAAATTCTAAGCACGATTTATCCTCCGCTGGGCCACAAGGCCTCTACTTCAAAAGTCCGAGATTGATCAGTTGAACGCGCCTGTTATCGGCAGCCTCCGGGTGGCCGGCGTCGATCGGCCATTCTTCGCCCGCACCAACCGAGAAGAGACGATCGGGCGAAACCGCGAACGTCGTCGACAACGCCTCGTTGATCGCGTCGGCGCGTTTCTGGCTGAGCTCGAGGTTGTGTTTGGCTGATCCCGTCGCGCTGGAATGCCCGACAATAAGGAACTTGTAGCGGAACAGATCGGGGTGATGCAGCGCATCTGCGATCAGGCCGACGGTGCGGTAGGATTTAGGCTCGATGGCAACGGAGTTGTTCTCGAAATCGATCTCGACGATGAGCTGCGAAAGCTCTGCGAGCTTGCTCCAGTTGGGGAGTGCCGTAACGCCCTTCCCGACGTTAGCGTTGGCTTCCTCCACGAGCAGAGCGACGTCCACCGCAGGGGCTGCCGACCTGACCTGTCCAAGTGTGCTCATGATCTGACTGTTGTCGAGCTGTTGAGCTGAAGCGATGCAGGGAGCCAGCAGCAGGCCGAGTGCGAGTGAGACGCTAAGGCGACGAACGAACATTTTCTTTTCCCCGGTTCGGATCAAGTTCAACGCCATCCAGCGTCGGTGATTGCCTGGTTGCATGCCTTGCTGTCGACGCGTTTGGTCTCGACGAGGCAGGAAAGGATATTCCCATCGCCCTTCACGCTGTTGCAGTATTGAGAGACGTCATGCCGGCAGACCTTGAACACCGACGCTTGCGCTTCCTGGCGTTGTGCAATCGATGTCAGAACGCTGCCAAGCGTCGAAGTGCAGATTGGGGAGACCTTTGATACGTTCTGCTCGAGGCAGGCCTGGATCCGGCCCTGTCCAAGGTTCTCGCCATTGCAGAACTTCTTGATGTCGCCTCCGCAATCTTTGGCAAGGACGGTCACCGCGTCGGCATAGCTGATCGTGTCCGCCCAACTCGCTGCCGTTAAGGTGAGGAAGGCGACCAGCGCCGCTCCTCCAAAGACGCCAATTCTCTTCGACATAGTGTATCCCATCCTGGAGCGATTGATCGGAGAAGGTGTTTCCGGAGACATCCGTCGCGCGTCGGGATCAGAAAGGGAAGTATGTTACCGTAGCAAACATCGACAACGCTCGTCGCTTTGTCATCGTCGCGGCCGCGTGAACGGCACGATAGCCGCTCTGTCCAGGGCCAGCTCAATCTCGATCTGAAGACTGTCTATGAGCTCTGCATACTCGGCGACGCGCTCAGCACACTCCGGTGCTGATGAACATTTCCAATCCAGTTTCCCGTCATGGGCAGTGGCGAAATCGTCGCATAGGTCGCGAAATCCCTCGCTCCGCGCGGCAAGCTCTTCAATCGCCCTAACGCGGTTCTTGAAATAGGTCTTCGTAAATTCGACACCTTTTTCCATCTGTCTTCATCCACTGGCATGCCCTCTGGTAGCAGCGACCTAGGCGGGTGTCGCCGCAGCAAACCTTCATAACATCCGGGATTCAAGAAAAGCTGTTGTCCACTCGACGAACAGCGGCCATTCTTCCGCCCGCGTAATTTGGGTGGTTATTGGTCCTCGCGTAAACGCAGCTGCCATAGTGACCCCAGATCTTGGAGGCGCAAGTATACAACAGTAACATACGGCGTTTGACGTCCGTCGGCTCTTGTTCCAATCGCCTCGTGGAATAGGAACAAGCACTGGAGGAAGAAACATGTCCGGTGCGAACCTTGCTCGTGGACGACGAATAGTTTCTGCGTTAGGTTTAATTTAGCAACTGCATGAAAGTTCTGGTAGCGTCCCTCAAGAGCGGGTGAGGAGAAAGCAGTGGAGAATAAGATGCAGGAGCGGCGCGATATGACGCCGTCACCCACGCGCGCGCCCCCAACCATGGACGATATTCGCACTCAACTTGCGCGCATTCTCAGCAGCGAAGAATTTCCTCAAGTGGGCCGCAGTGTCTCGTTTCTTGTTTACGTGGTTGAAGAAGCGCTTGCCGGCCGGGGTGATAGGATCAAGGGCTACAGCATTGCCATCGAGGTTTTCAAGCGCCCAGAGGGATTCACGCAGGATGATCCCGTGGTCCGGATCGAGGCTGGACGACTGCGTCGCGCCCTGGAGCGTTACTATCTCGTCGCAGGACAGGACGATCCTGTCACGATAGAAGTTGCAAAAGGCGGTTACGCTCCATCGTTCACATGGAAGGCATCTGCGAATTCCGAAATCAGTAATGAAAAGCCCTCAGTCGATGAATCTCGATGGCGGCTATTTCCGCCGTCGCAAAACATTGTGCGGGTGGTCATTGGGGCAGTATTGGCGATTGGCGTCGTCACGATGGGGCTTGTGTGGTTTGCGCATGTGGGCGTGCCACCGAAGGATTCACACGTGCTTGACGGCCCCACCTTGGTGATCGCGCCATTCGTCAGCTTCGGGAACGACCATCAGGCCGCACTCTACGCAACAGGTTTGACCGAGGAGTTATTGACCGCCCTCCCCCGCTTCAAGGAGATCAAGGTCTTCGGCCGTGAGACGTCGAAATCCCTGTCACCCGAGACGGAGGTGGCGCGGGTCCGCGATGAACTCGGTGCCCGGTTTCTTCTCAAAGGTGCCGTTCGCGTTGCCGGCAACGCTGTTCGCGTTACGGCGCGACTGCTCGACACCGACACCAACGAGATCCTTTGGTCCCAGACCTATGACGACGAAATCCACACGCGCGATATGTTCGCCATCCAATCCGACGTCGCAAACAAGGTCGCAACGGCCGTCGCGCAGCCGTATGGCGTCATCACGCAGGCTATTGGCGCCAAACCACCGCCGAATGATCTCGGAAGCTATGGTTGTACTCTTCCCTTTTATGCCTACCGTGCTGAGCTGAGTGCTGTTCGACATGCCGAGGTGCGAGAATGTCTCGAGAGAGCGGTTGACCGCTTTCCAGCCTTCGCGACGGCCTGGGCGATGCTCTCCATCATCCACCTGGACGAGGACCGTTTCAAGTTCAATCCGAGGAACGACGGATCGTCGCCGATCGATCGCAGCCTTCGCGCGGCCCGCCGTGCCGTGCAACTCGATCCCGGCAACGCCCGAGCCCAGCAGGCACTGATGATCGCGCTGTTCTTCACGCAGAACGTACCGGAAGCTCTCCGTGTCGGTGAACAGGCGCTATTGACCACCCCGAATGATACCGAATTGCTTGGCGAGTTTGGCACCCGTGTTGCAATGAGCGGTGCGTGGCAGCGCGGTGCGACGTTGCTGGATCAAGCCATTGCCCTCAATCCAGGCGGCGGCGGTTATTATCATGGAATCCGTGGGCTTGTTGCATACATGCTTCACGACGATAAGACCGCAGTCATTGAGATCCGGCAGGCCGATCTTCAGAAGTTTCCTCTCTTCCACGCCGTTGCCGCTGTCATCTACGTCGATGCAGGCATGATGGAGGACGCGCGTCGGGAAGCCGCCCGTTTCAACGAGATGCGCCCGGATTTCGTCCGCAATATCGTCGCTGAACTGAAATCCCGCAATATCCCACCTGGCGATCGGGCACGAATGATTGCGGATATAAGAAAGGCGGGATTGCCAGCCGAAGACGAAGTTCGATCGACCATGCTGGCGCCGACCGACGGGTCTGTCGCAGTTCGGCCACGTTGAGGAATTGCCGAACGCGCTCCAGGCCAACGTGATGGCGAAGAGCGCAGATTGCGGATCGGCAATGATCGCGAACCCGTTGACCGTCCTATGCCGGGACTTGCCGCAGGAATCCTTAGCCTGCACTGACTTTGAGCATGTCGTCTGCCTAGGCCTCGATCTTACGGCGTTAGCTCATCGCGCAGTGCGTTTCGGGATGACCATGAAGGACATTCGATTGGAAGGAACATCAAGTTCACGCGTTTTTTGGCGTTCCCCAAATGCAGCCCGATGTCCCGGAAGTGGCTCGTTTACGAGGTATGTTACCGTAACGTACTTGTCAGTAGCCGCAATTGCCAAGACATTCTCAACGCAAAGACTTTCCGGGCTGTGGATCGCTGCGCAGCAGCCCCCGGTTCCGGGCATTAGTTGAATTGGGGACATAGGGCAACACGACAGCAACGCTCGGAATTCACAACGGGAGGGCCCGATCGGCGGAGCTTGATCGATGTCCACCGTGGCCCGCTGGCGCAATCCGCGGCATCGACGGCGTCCCCATGGTCAAAGGTAGGACATCCAGCGAGCCTGGATCAACCATCGCGATTACTAAACACGTTTCCTGACCCTTATGCGTGTCGCCGGACCGCTGTTAACCGAAAGGAATTTATTCAGATGCTTACAAAACGCGATCTGCTTTGCTCGGCTGCGATGGCGGTTTTCGCCGCCACGACGGCGAGGGCCGACTTGGTCTCCCCCCTAGTCATTGACCAGAGCAATGCCGAATGGCCAAGCCTGTTGGAGGCCAAGGACATTGCGGAGGAAGGCTTCGTCTACGGTCTGCCGCTCGTAATGAACTATGCAGTCATGCAAGAGTTCGCGGTCGACAAGGATTCGGGGCAGTTCAAGGCACCGTTCAACGAGATCTATAATGCGCACCATGTCGCCACCCCTGAGGATACGGCAGTCATCACGCCGAACAGCGACACCCCCTACTCGATCCTCTGGCTGGATCTGCGCGCCGAGCCGATGGTAATCTCGGTGCCGGCGATCGAAAAGGACCGCTACTACGCCGTCCAACTCATCGACGGCAACACCTACAATTATGGCTATATCGGCACGCGCACCACGGGGAGCGAGCCGGGCGACTATCTGGTGGTCGGCCCCGATTGGAAGGGCGAAACGCCCGCCGGGATCGAGAAGGTCTTCCAATCGACGACGCCGTTCACGCTCGCACTTATCCGCACCCAGCTCTTCAACCCCGACGACATGCCGAACGTCGAGAAAGCTCAGGCCGGCTACAAGGCGCAGCCCCTTTCCGCCTTCCTCAAGCAGCCCGCCCCACCAGCCGCACCCCAGATCGAGTTCCTTCCTGCCACCACGGCCGGGATCAAGGACAATTTCTTCCAATATCTCGACGCAGCCCTGCAATTCGTTCCGGAGACGTCGAGGGACAAAGCCATACGCGCTAAGCTTGCGAAGATTGGCATCGGTCCCGGCAAGACCTTCGAGTTCGAGGATCTGTCGCTGGAACACAAAGCCGAAATCCTGGTGGCCATGAAGCAGGGTAACGACAAGGTCGACAAATGGCTGGCCAGCGGCAACAAGAGCATCAACGGCTGGAACGTCGGCTCGTTCTTTGGCGACGAGGCCTTCTACAACGGCGATTGGGTTATGCGCGCAGGCGCTGCAAAGGGCGGTCTCCTGGGCAACGATGCCGTGGAAGCGATGTACCCCTATACGCGGGCGGACGCGACCGGTGAGCCGCTCGACGGCAGCAAGCACAAGTACACCATCACCTTCCCACCCGGCCAGATGCCACCGGTGAACGCGTTCTGGTCCGTTACGATGTACGACGGCAAGAGCCAGCTCCTGGTCAAGAACCCGATCAAACGCTACCTCATCAACTCACCGATGTTGCCGGCGATGAAGAAGGGCACGGACGGCTCGCTGACGCTGTACATCCAGAAGGACAGCCCCGGTGCGGACAAGGAAGCAAATTGGCTGCCGGCACCTGACGACAAGATCTATCTCGTGATGCGCCTGTACTGGCCAAAGACCGAGGCGCCGTCGATCTTGCCGGCGGGCGAAGGAACCTGGAAGCCGCCCGCGGTCGTGATGGCAAAATAGGCTTTTGCGCCGATCGCCGGCGCGGCTCTGAGCCGACACGACCAGTGCCACAATCGACTGCCGAGTGGTCTAGACTACGCCGATAAAAAATCGTCTCGGCGTGGCGTGAACGTATCTATCAGCAGGCCTGCTGTCAGCGCCACCACGCCGTGAATGCTGTTCGGAGCAACGATAAAGCTACTGCCCGGCCCGAGCCGGGTGGTGACATCGTCGACCGTGACATCGAAGGTACCTTCGGCGACATAGCTGACCTGGGTGTGAGGATGGGAATGCAGAGCACCAATGGCCCCCTTGTCGAACCGAAAGGCGACGAGCATCAGTTCCGGACGCTCGCTCAAAACTGCGCGACGATTGCCCGGTGCGATCTCGGTCCACACGGTAGTTTCAGGCAGAGAATAATATTGCATTTCGGTCCTTTCATCGGGCAAGCCAGCCGCCGTCCACCGGCAGGATGGTGCTATGCACATAGTCGGATGCGGATGAGCGAATGGTCTTATCTGAGAGTATCCATCGGCACCTTGTCCATGTCGGTGAAGCTCATGTTGTCACCGGCCATGGCCCAGATGAAGGCATAACGTCCCGTACCGGCGCCGGCATGGATCGACCACCCCGGCGACAGCACCGCGTCGTGGTTCTTCAGGACGACATGCCGCGTCTCGCTTGGCTCGCCCATGAGGTGAAAGACGCGTGTGGTCTCCTCCATGCCGAAATAGAGATAGACCTCCATGCGGCGATCATGCACGTGGGCCGGCATCGTGTTCCACACAGACCCCGGCTCAAACATGGTAAGACCCACAAGCAGCTGGCAGCTGTCACAGACATCCGGATGCACATACTGGTTGATGGTGCGAGCGTTGGATTCTTCTGCCGAACCGAGACTTACCTTTTTGGCCATGTCCCGCGTGATGTGTACGGTCGCGCATGAGCGATGCGCGGGCGCGCTCAGGAGATAAAACAGCGCCGGATTGGCTGGGTCATCGCTGACGAAGCCGATGGCGCCTTCGCCCATTCCGATATAGAGGGCCTCCTGAAAGCCGAGCGCGTAGTCATTTGTGCCAATTGTTACCCGACCGGGTCCACCGATATTGATGATCGCCGCCTCGCGTCGTTCGAGAAGTCGCTCGGTACCCGTTTCTGCGACATGGTCGATCACGAGCTTCTCGTTTGCCGGCACGACGCCACCGACGATCATCCTGTCGAGATGGCTGTAGGTGAGGTTGATCTCCCCGGGGCGGAAGAGTTCCTCGATCACGAAGCCATCGCGCAGGCCTTGCGTGTTACGCCTTGCGGCGTCCGCAGGTCCTACGACCTGGCGTATCGATACAGAAATAGTCACGGCATCTGCCTCTCGTCATGAGCAATGGGGTCAGGTCAGCACGACATATTCGGTCAGCTGATTGATCGTGGTGTCTGCCTTGTCGACATCGAAGACCTTGGTGCCGTGGCTCATGATGACGAAGCGGTCGCACACCTGGTAGGCATGATAGATGTTGTGCGTCACCAACACGCTGGAAACGTTCTCCGCCTTGAGTTTCAGCACCTGGTTCAAGAGCGCCTCCGTCTCGCGCACGGAGAGTGCGGATGTGGGTTCATCGAGAAGCAGTATGCGCTTCTTGAAGTAGACGGCGCGGGCAATGGCAACGGCCTGCTTCTGGCCGCCTGAAAGATTGCCGACGAGCGTGTCCGGTGAATCGATGCCCGAGATGTGCACCGCGTTCTGCAGGACGTCCATTGCGATGTCACGCATCTTGGCCTGACGGAGAAAGCCGAAGCGATCCGTCAGCTCGCGACCCATGAAAATGTTGCGGGTGATCGAGAGGGAATCGACCAGCGCAGTGTGTTGATAGATGGTCTCGATGCCGGCATCGGCAGAATCCGATCGGCAGGAAAAGGCCGTCTTCTCGCCGTCGACGCTGAGATAACCTTCCGTCGGTTTGTGAATGCCGGAAATCAGATTGACGGTCGTCGATTTTCCGGCGCCGTTGTCACCCAGCAGACCGACAACTTCGCCTTCTCCGATATGGAAACTGAGATTCCTGAGCGCGGTAAGCGCGCCGAAACTCTTGGAGATATTGTGCAGTTCGAGAAGATTGGGGGTCGACATCAGGCAAGGCCTCGCCGCTCGATAAGATGGTTGAAGATGGCGGCCAGCACGATCAGGGTGGCGATGAACATGTCGAGATAGAAGCCAGGTGCGCGCAGGAGGAGCAGCACGTCGGTCATGGTGTGGATGAGCATCACACCGAGGAAGACCCCAACGATCGAACCGCGGCCGCCTCGCAGGGAGAGCCCGCCGATTACGCAGGCGGCAATCGCCTGGAGTTCGAGGCCTGCGCCCTGTCCCGGCTGCGCGCTGCCGACACGGGCCGTGGCCAGAATGCCCGCCACGGCCGCCATCCCGCCCGCAATCGCGAAGGCGATGAGCTTGACGCGGTTGGTGTTGATGCCGATCGCCTCTGCAGCCGCCCTGTTGCCGCCGGTCGCAAAGACATGGTTGCCGAAGCGATGACGGTGCAACAGGAAATGGAAGCCGACGACGAACAGGATGATCCAGATGAAGGCGGCGTTTATCCCGAACAATGTACCCGACAAGAGACTGGTAAAAATCGGTTCAGGATCGAAGCGCACCTGGACAGCTCCGTTGTAGAGAAGCACCGCACCCCGCCAGAACAGCAGACCGCCGAGCGTCACGATGAAGGACGGAAGACCAAATCGCAGCGTGAGATGGCCATTGAGGAGGCCGATCATCACGCCAGCCAGAATACCGAGGGGAGCTGCGATAAATGCGCTAACGCCGGCGCCGACCAGGGTCGCGATGAGGATGGCAGTGAAGGTGTAGACTGAACCGATGGACAGATCGAATTCGCCGGCGATCATCAGTATGCCGGCGCCGAGCGCCAGGCAGCCGAGCACCGGGATCGCCTTCATCAGGATGGTTA
The DNA here is from genome assembly GCF_001424945.1 of Rhizobium sp. Root1203. GTDB lineage: Bacteria > Pseudomonadota > Alphaproteobacteria > Rhizobiales > Rhizobiaceae > Rhizobium. The sequence continues at coordinate 96,388 of NZ_LMCW01000014.1, read as the reverse complement.
GATTCTGTGGCGAAAGATAGCGAAAATCATCCGGATAGAGCAGCGCGCCGGCAATGCAGACGATCTGCAATGTCACGAAGACGAGCAGGATCGCGCCCGCAGGCATGCTCATGATCTGCTTAAGGACGGATTGTCTCTGGGTCCGCGACCTGGGCGCGGCACTGTCAGCTAGGATAGGTGTCACGGTCTGGTACTCGATCGTTTATGGACGGAGAACCTGCCGAACGCGACGGCAGGTTCCCACGAAACGCGGTTAGCGGAAGCTGCCGATCAGCGGCTTGACCGAGCTGATGCGCGACTTGTCGAGGAAGGCGCCCTGCCCGGTGTCGATGTCGGTCGGGGTCAACCCATACTTCTTGGCCAGCGCGATCTGGGCGATCGGGTGATAGCCCTGCAGGTAGGGCTGCTGGTCCATGGTCGCGAACATCGCACCGGATTCGACCGCATTGACGATTTCGACCGCAAGATCGAAACCGCCGAAGGGGATCTTGACGCCCGCATCCTTGATGGCGCCTGCACCAACGGTAGAGGTCACGGAGCCTGTACCAAATAGCGCCTTTACGTTCGGATTGGCGATCAGGAACTGCGCCATGATGTTCTGCGCCTCTGCCGGATCAAGACCCGCACGTACGGTCTCGACCTTTATGCCGTTTTCCGTCATCGCCTTCTCGATGCCGCCGCCACGTGCAACAGCAAAACTCGCCTCGGGGATCTCGCGCGGATTGAATACCACATCGCCGGACTTCAGCCCGAATTCCTTGATCATCCGATTGCCAAGCTCATAGCCGGAGGCAAACTCGTCCATGCCGACATAGGCCTGGCGGCAGTTGCCCTTGGCGCCTTCCAGATCGTCGTTGTTGAAGCCGATGACGACGATGCCGGCCTTCACCGCGGAGCAGATGCTCTCATCGAAGGCGTCCGACGAGGAGATAGCAACGGCGATGCCATCGACACCACTTGCCGTTGCGCTTTCGATCAGGTCGTTCTGCCGAACCGGATCGTTGTTGGCGTACTGTACGTCGAGATCCACACCGAACTGCGCGGCGGCGTCTTGCGCTCCCTTCACCACGGGGTTAAAGAACTGAACGCTCGGATCGAGGTAGATGATCATCGTTGCCTTGACGTCTGCGGCAAGCGCCGTAGATGCCATCATGGTGGCAATGCCCGCAGCAAGCGCTGCGATCTTAAACCTGGTCACTTTCATTTGCGTATCCTCCCTTTGGATGTGCAATGCGGGTCGCAAGACCCAAATCTCGGCTGGCGGGCTCCGACCAAAGATCGCGCCGGCCGAGGTTTTCCTCCCAAGTTCTTCGCCCTCTCCCAAAGGCAAAAAAACTCCATTTCCGTATTAGCGCCGCTTGTCGCGGCTCATTGCGCGAACCAGGGCGCAGGACGCCCGAGCGTCACATGAACACCCTTGAACTGCGAATATTCGTCAAAGCCGTAGCGGCCGAGCTCGCGGCCCAGTCCACTCTTCTTGTAGCCGCCAATCGGCAGCTCCGGTGTTCCGTCGATAACGCTGTTGATCCAGCAGCGGCCAGCACGAATGCGGCGAATGCTCTGCAGCGCGTTTTCGAGATTGGTCGACCAGACCGAGGCCGAAAGACCGAATTCGCTGGCGTTCGCCAGCGCCACGGCCTCATCGGCCGTCTTGAAGGTCAATGTCGACAGGACCGGCCCGAAAATCTCCTCGCGGGCAATCGACATATCGGGCGTGACGCCAGCAAACACGGTCGGTGCGTAGTAGAGCCCGGCCTCCTTGCCGACCCTCTCGCCCCCGAGAAGCAACTTTGCGCCCGATGCGACACCGGCCTCGACATACGAATGCACTTTTTGCGTGTGCGCTTCCGAAATCATCGCACCGATCCTGGTGTCCTCGTTCAGCGGATCGCCGAAGGTCACCTTGCGCGAAGTATCGAGCAGACGCTCCATCAGGGCATCACGGATACCTTCCTGGACGAGAAGGCGGCTGCCGGAAATGCAGCACTGTCCGGCATTGTGATAGACGCCATAGGCTATGCCATCGGCTGCGGCCTCAAGATCCGCATCCGCAAAGACGATCTGCGGGCCCTTGCCGCCGAGTTCCAGTCCGACACGCTTGACACTGCGCGCTGCGATCTCTCCAAGCTTAGTGCCGACGCGAACGGAGCCGGTGAAAGCCACCATGTCGGTGCCGGGATCTTCCGCCAGCACCTGGCCGGCTGGATCGCCATAACCTGTGACGACGTTGAAGACGCCATCTGGAATGCCCGCTTCCCGGGCCAGCTCCGCCATGCGGATCGAGGTGCCCGAGGTGAATTCGGAGGGTTTCAGAACGACCGTGCAGCCGGCCCCGATCGCCCACGGCACGCGCTCTGATGCGATGATGAAGGGGAAGTTCCAGGGCGTGATGATTCCGACGACGCCCACTGGTTCGCGCAGCACGAGGCCAAGACGATCATCACCGATATTGTTGTGTGTCTGGCCCTCGAGAGCCCGCGCCTGCCCGGCAGCGTAAGACCAGAGATCGGCGCAAAAACCGATCTCGCCACGCGCCTGGGCGATCGGCTTGCCGACCTCGAGGCATTCCACCAGCGCAAGCTCCTCCTGGCGAGCCAGGATAAGATCGGCGACCTTGAACATCAGCCGCGAGCGCTCGGCGCCCGACATCCGCGGCCATGGACCGGTGTCGAACGCACGGCGGGCAGCCGCGATCGCAGCGCGCACGTCGTCAGCCGAAGCGTCCGGCCATGTGCCGACCACCACGCCGGCATGACCGGGGCTTACCCGGTCAAGGGTCTTACCGGAAGCGGCATCAACGGACTTGCCATCGACAAGCATCTGGTAGCGGGATTTAATGCTCAACCGCGGGTCACTGGAATCAGGTGCGATGAAATTGGACAGCAATATCTCTCCCAGGCCGGCGAACTCCGCCGGCCCCTCCCTCTTCGTCCGGCTTTCAAGGCACCGGATTTATGTTGCGTTTGAATTGTATGGTACTGTATGGTGGTTTAAATTGGATGTCAACGCATGACGGTGACGAAAGACATGAACCTGGATTCCCTGAAGATTGAGACCGGCGAAACGGCAGCTGCGCAGGTCGAGAAAGACCTGCGCGAAGCGATTGTCCGGCTTGAACTTGCCCCCGGCACCCGACTTTCCGAGCAGGAAATCGCAACCCGCATGGGGGTTTCACGACAGCCGGTGCGCGAGGCGCTGATCGCGCTTGGCAAATCGAAACTGGTGGAAATCCGCCCGAACCGGGGCACGGTTGTTGTGCGTATCTCGGCACGGCAGATGATGGAAGCCCGCTTCGTGCGCGAGGCGATCGAGGTTGCTGTCGCACGGCGCGCCAGCGAGAGTTTCGACGGCTGGACCCGGCGCCGGATCGATACCATCATCGCGCGTCAGAAGGCGGCGATGGAGGCACATGATCACAATGCCTTCCGCCGGGAGGACGAGCAGTTTCATATCGCGATCGCGGAAGGTGCTGGCTGCGGCCTGGCGTGGAACGCCATTTCGGATATCAAGGCCCACATGGATCGCGTCTGCAACCTCCAGCTCCGTCACCCCGACTCGATGACACGCCTGATCGCCGAACACGAAGCGATCATCGCCGCAATTGACGCCAAGGACGTCTCGGCCGCCGATGCTGCCATGCGGTGCCACCTCAACGGCATCCTCACCGACCTGCCGCAAATCGAAGCCAGCAATCCGGATTTGTTCGAGTAACGTGTGGTGCTTTTCCACCGAGTTCGAGTGCCTGGTGAAATGTCATCCAGTCTGCGAGGTAAACCCGCGGGTGGTAGCTTCGGACGAGAGCGACAGGACGTCCGGTCCGTCGTCCCGACACGTGGCACAAAATTCCGCAAACCTGTCAGGCATTGCCAGACCACAGCGAAACCTGCATATTTCCATCATTCCTGGCCCGAAGGGAGATTGAAATGAAAACGATCATGTCCAGCCTCAGAACCATTCGTGTACAACAGGACATGACCGTTGATGCATTCCAATCATCTCAACAGGGGAAAGCGCGCGCAAAGACGCCGTAGACCCTTTTTCCCCCGCCTCTTCTCTTCCCCCGGTGGCTCGGCGGAGCGTCGAAACGCACGTCTTCGTGCGCAGCGCTTTATCTCCTACTATAGGCCTCATCTGCCGCTTCTCCTTGCGGACTTGTTGAGCGCGGTCCTCATCGCCGCCACGGCGGCAGCCATGCCACTTATCGCAAACCACATCGTCGGCCGCCTGCCGGACCTTGCCGAAGCGCCAGATGCGCTCCATCAGATTCTGGCCTTAGGCGGTGTCATGCTCGGCGTTTTCCTCGTGCAGGCCTTCGCAACCTACTTCGTGGACTATCAGGGCCATGTAATGGGAGCCAAGATCGAGGCGCAGGTTCGCAAGGAATTATTCGAGCACTGCCAGAAGCTGTCTTTCAGCTTCTATGACCGGCAGCGCACCGGGCAGCTGATGAGCCGCATCAGCAATGACTCGCTCTGGCTCGGCGAGCTCTTCCACCACGGCCCCGAGGACATTGCCATCAGCATCCTGAAATTCGCGGGAGCAATGGCAGTAATCGCGCTGATTGATCCCGTCATTGCATTGCTGATTGGGCTTCTGATCCCCTTCGCAGTTGCTTACGCGATGCATTTCAACGGCCATATGAATGTCGCCCTTCGCACAAGCAAGGAGAGGATCGGCGACATCAATGAGCGGGTGGAGGACGCCCTGGGCGGTATCCGCGTGGTGCAGTCCTTCGCCAATGAAGGCGACGAACTGCGCCGCTTCCAGGTGGAAAACCAGCGGTTTCTTGACAGCCGCAAAGCAGGCTACCGCAGCGAAGCATTGCTTTGGGTCGGCATGGATGGGTTCTCCCAGCTCGTCACCATCGTGGTGATCGTGTTTGGAGCCATCCGCATTGTCACCGCCGACCTTTCTGCTGCCGATATGCTGACACTGCTGCTTTGCGTCGGCGTGCTGGTCGATCCGGTACGGCGGCTCGACAACTTCATTCGGCTCTGGCAAGAGGGCTATACTGGCTTCGTCCGAGCCATGGAACTGCTTGAAGAAGAGCCCGACATTGCGGACCGACCTGCCGCCAGGCCACTTGGCAAGGTTGTCGGCGCCATCGGCTTCAACTCTGTCAGCTTCGGTTACGAGGATGACGGCCCACTTGTGCTCCACAAGGTGTCATTCGCCATCGAGCCGGGAGAGTTTGTGGCGTTGGTCGGGCCATCAGGGGTGGGCAAAAGCACGGTCTGCAGCCTTGTCCCGCGCTTCTACGACGTGCATTCGGGCAGCGTGACCATTGACGGGCAGGATGTCCGCGATGTCTGCCTGGCCACTTTGCGGCTCAATGTCGGCGTGGTCCAGCAGGATGTGTATCTGTTCAGCGGAACCGTGATCGACAATCTGCGCTACGGCCGCGCCAAGGCGACGGACGAGGACGTCATCGCTGCGGCGAAGGCGGCCAACGCACATGATTTCATCGTGGCACTGCCGCAAGGTTATAACACCGATATCGGGCAGCGCGGCGTAAAGCTCTCCGGCGGTCAGAAACAGAGGCTGACCATCGCCCGCGCTTTCCTCAAGAACCCGCCGGTGTTGATCTTTGACGAAGCCACCAGCGCACTCGACAATGAGAGCGAGCGGACAGTGCAGGAAGCGTTGCTGGGATTAGTCAAGGGCCGCACGACCATTGTCATCGCCCATCGCCTTTCCACGGTCCGGCATGCGGATAGAATTCTCGTACTTACGCGAGACGGCATTGTCGAGGAAGGCACACATCAGGCGCTAGTAGCGGCCGGTGGCGTGTATGCTGGATTGCACGAAATGCGTGCCAGCATTTAGAATTGTTCGAGTCTCAATGTGATCCCTCCCTCCTCAGGGGAGGGATTCTTCTGATGCCATTCGGGGTGGCCAAGCGTCTCCGATCGACCGGCTTCGCGCATTTTCGCTGCACCGGGGGCAGACAGCTTCGTCGTCTTCTTCGCCGGCCAGTATCAGATCGGGCTTCAGTTATAAGGTCTTGCCAGAAACTCATACCACTGACATCGGAGGGAGAGTTATAAGGTTTTGCAAAACCTTATAACGGCGATGCGAGTTGAGCGGAGACGATATCATTGGAATGAAGCAAGAGCGCTTTGACAACGCGTGGGCCGAGTTGGTCGCCGCCGGCGACTTCGAGCGCGATATGGTTTAGTCCGACGAGTTTTGGCTTGTAGGTCATCGTACATCCTCCGTCCCAAGAAATGCGCCGAACCGCCGTCAGGTTCCCTTATGGGATGCAGGCGGTGAAGCCTGGACCAGCGTTACTCGACCACACCGAAGATGGGGCCGAAACCGCCATGCCAGGATAGGTCATTGCGGCCCATGGTGGGATTGTAGAGACCCACGCCCCGGCCGCCATCGAGAAAGAGGGCATCTTCGCATTTCAGATGGTCGCGGAAGAGTTGCGCGAAGTCATGGAAATTTACCATGCCTTCGCTGATCGCAAAACGAACAGTGCGATCGCTACAGACGCCCACGCCGCTGCGGCGAGTGCGGTCCGTAGATCCGGCGACAAAGATCGGATTCAGTCTATTGCCAATCACCAGCATCGGACCAGACTGCGTGGCCAGGCGCACCAGCGGTCTCCGCTTCAAAAACGCATTCGTCGGCAGTATGCCCGCCCCGGTTTCACCGATAAAGAACACACCGTTGGGGGTCTTATAGAAGTTCGGCACGGAGCCGGTGGAGGCCGGGGCCTTTCCCACACTGGCAGGTCGCAACAATCGGCCGGCCTCGACATAGAGCCCGATCGGCGAAAAATCGGTTTGGTACATGCCGGCATTGACCGCAAAGACAAGCGTCCGGCCTTCCGCGCGAACAGCCTCGGCAACGCTTGAAAAATAGCGATAGGGTTTATCGTCAGCGCTCTTCCAGAACAATCTCAAGTCGACGTTATCAGGCTCCAAGGTGCAGACCACGTAGTCTGCACCTTGGACGGTTTCCTGCGCGCACGCTTGGGAAGCGGCGGGTTGCACGCTACTTAATGTAGCTCCCAGCACGACTGCCGCGGCGAGTACGCCGCCCTCTGGAATAAACCTCAACTCGAATCCCTCGTACGTCTGTGGCGAAACGTTGCGAACCACTTGAGACCGCATAAACTAGCAAAACCCGGTAAGCCACAGCCCCGTTAAAAACGGGCGGATTACCGCATCATCTCACGCGCCACCTCACCTCCATGCTGACGCCAAGTCATCGCCACGGCTTGCGAGGCTCTTGATTGTCGATAATTAATTGTTTTAAGTATTATCGCGCCAGTCCGACAGGCTTTACCAGAACATCTGTTTAGGAAATCGCCATGGCAAACGAGAGTGATTATTGGTCAAAAACTAGAAAAGAGATGAGGGAAGAGGATAATCTGTCGCTATTCAAAAATTGGAGAACCGTTAGATCGATACCCATATATAAAGACAATGAATTTCCCATGACCTATCCGGTCGAAGTTGAGTATATGCTGCGGCGGCGGCATCCCGAAGAAATTGACCGATGGAAACAAATACTGAAAGAGCCCTTCTTGGGTCATACGGACGCTTCCTATAAGAAGGCCAGGCTGTCGTTTTTTGATGGTACGGTTTCGACATCCTGGACGCTGAAATCCGCGCACCACATCCTGACGTTCGAGGGACTTTCGGGAAAATCGATCAAGGAATATGACCAGATTGTCGAATTTGGCGCAGGTATCGGAGAGACTGCCAGACTTATACTGGATCTAGGCTTTGAAGGAGATTATTTTATACTCGACCTACCGGAAACGGGTCGCATATCGAATTACTATCTCCAGGGAAAAGCAAAGATATGCGACAGGCTGGGTGATATACCGCAAGGCAAAAACACGCTGTTCATCGGAACCTGGAGTTTATCGGAGGTCCCTGAAGACTACAGAAATGAGGTCGTGGCTTATTTTCGAAATGCCGATTTCCTAATAATATTTCAGAGAAATATATTCGGGTACGACAACTATGATTACTTCACGAATGTATTTCCTCATAAATCCAATACGGACTTAACGATCCGCCCGATTCCATGGCACAGGGGAGCAGGCGGGAATTTTTACGTCTACGCCTCAGGGAAGAAGACGCCTTCTGATGGCCGGAATGTCGTGAAACCGGAATATGTCTTACCCCCCATCAGCGAACACAGGATTCGTGTGGCTCTGCATCTCGTTTCACGGATTCCGCACGCTATCTGGCGAAGACGACATAGATTGATTGCAGCGCGGTAATGCGACTTAGGTGTCGCCGGAAGGGAGACTGGCCCTGTCGGCAATGCTTCCTTTGTCGAGAATGAAGCGCACGTCGCCATTACGGTGTTTCACGTCATTCGTAAACCAACGCGTCGCGCCATAATCTGCCATGGGCCCCCGCTCCATGGCAATGGTGAGTGGCCACTCCCCGGCCTAGGCCTGGACCTCTTCAGCCAAGGCAACATTGACGGACAATATACTGACTGCAACGACAACGACAACGGCGCTTAGATCGAACCTTGCTATTCTTGCGTATACCTGCATTTGCAATCTCAATTCTATGCATAAATGCAATATTATATGTCGGATCGAAAATTTATGTGGCCGTCTCACGCCGCTCCGGGCGGTGCGGACGCGTCGCGTCGCGTTGGCGAAATACGCTCGACCCTTGGGCAGCTTGCGCAAAGCCACGGAAGGTCGCCACCACATCTGATGTAGCTGGAGGGGTTCGCTCAAAGGATGATGGGTATACCCCAAGAGCAGCTGTGTCAGACACTGCTCAGCAATATGCTCGTCTCGCTGTTGAGGACACCTTCGACCGTGCGGACTTCGCGAAGAACCCGATCGAAATCGCGCAAGTTGCCGGCGCGGATTTCGGCAACAAGATCCCAGGATCCGTTGGTCGTGTGCAGGGCGTAGAGCTCCGGAAGGCCCCGGAGAAATTTTATGACCTTGGTCGTCGATCGACCCTGTACTTCGATCATCATAATCGCCCGTATTGCCCCGTCGTCATAGTCCTGACGTACGCGGATCGTAAATCCCAGCGCCGCCCCGGATTGCAGCAATCTATCGAGACGCGCCTGAACCGTCCCTCGCGAGACGCCCAGTATGGCGGCAAGCTTGGAGAGGGGCGCTCGTCCGTCCTCGCGAAGGACGGAAATCAGCCGGTGATCGAGGTCGTCGAATATGTGCATATAAAATTGTACAATGCGACTAAGCATTATGCTAGGTTTTTTGCTAATAATGTCGCATTTTTCGAATTTCAAGTTCGTTAGTGCATACCTAGTCTTGTTTCATCGAATTCCCTGATGGAGCTGCAGCGTGGTACAGTATGTCGGCGTCAGCAATGTTATCGAACTGGTCCGATCCGTCGGCATCGAGACATTTCTGCTTGGTCTCGCGGATTATATCGAAGAAGATTTCCGCCGCTGGGAGCAGTTTGAAAAGACGCCTCGTGTCGCCAGCCACTCCAAGACCGGCGTCATCGAGCTGATGCCCACCTCCGACGGCCAACACTACGGCTTCAAATACGTGAACGGCCATCCGAAGAACCCAAATGTCGGCCTCCAGACGGTTACGGCTTTCGGCGTTCTCTCCGATGTCAGCACCGGCTATCCCTGCCTCGTGTCCGAGATGACATTGATGACCGGCCTTCGGACGGCCGCGACGTCGGCGCTGGCGGCGAAATATCTTGCCCGCAAGGATTCCCGCACGATGGCAATCATTGGTCTCGGCGCCCAGTCCGAATTCCAGGCCCTCGCCTTCAGCGCGCTTCTCGGGATCAAGAGCCTCTATGTCTACGACATCGATCCAGATGCGGCCGCCAAATTCCGCGACAACCTTGCTGACACCGATATCGACATTGCCGTCGCCAAGAGCGCAGAGGAAGCTGTGGCGCTTGCTGACATCATCACCACCGTCACCGCCGACAAGAAAAACGCGACGATCCTTTCCGACAACATGGTCGGGGCCGGCGTACACATCAACGCGGTTGGCGGCGATTGCCCCGGCAAGACCGAGTTGCAGGGCGACATATTGCGGCGGGCCGACGTCTTTGTCGAATTTCCTGAGCAAACCCGCATCGAAGGTGAAATCCAGCAGATGGCCGCCGATTTTCCAGTGACCGAGCTCTGGCAGGTGATGACGGGAGAAGCGATCGGCAGGCACTCCGACACCCAGATCACAATCTTCGATTCCGTCGGCTTCGCCACGGAAGACTTTTCTGCCCTGCGCTACCTCAGGGATGCCGTACAAGGAACTGATTTCTTTACTGAACTCGACCTTACTACGCAGCCTGTGGATCCGCGCAACCTTTATGGTCTATTTCGCCGGTCCGCACCTGGCGCGCTGGGGAGCTACGCCTAAGCCATGAGCAGACTTTCCGTGCAGGCCCCGAAATCCGTCGTGATGATCCGTCCGCATCACTTCACGCCCAACCCGATGACGGCGAACGACAATTCGTTCCAGTCCAACGACGAAAGGCGCGCGGCGGCAGCCATTGCCGAAGCTGCGTTCGACGAAGTCACCAGCATGGCAGAGGGCCTGGCAGCCGCGGGCGTCACCGTCCATGTCTTCGAAGACGAAACGGTCACGAGACCGGACTCGGTCTTCCCCAACAACTGGTTCTCTACCCATTCCGGCGGGCACGTCGCCGTCTATCCGATGTATTCGGCAAGCCGCCAGAGCGAGCGTCGCGCCGATGTGATCGAAATGCTAAAGAACGAGTATCGCGTCCAGGATGTCATCGACTATTCGGGCCTGGAAAAGGACAACGTATATCTCGAGGGTACCGGCGCCATGGTGCTCGATCACATCGGCCGCGTCGCCTATGCCGTGCGCTCGAACCGCACCAACGAGGTCGCACTGGAGCGCTTCTGCACGCACTTCAATTTCGAGCCAATGGTGTTCGACGCCGTCGATCGCAACGGCAAGTCCATCTACCATACCAATGTGCTGATGTGCATCGGCACCGACTTCGCGCTGCTTGGCTTGCAAATGATCCCCGATCGAGCGCGCCGGCACGAAATCGTCAGTCGGCTTGAAGAAACCGGCCGCACGGTGATCGAACTGTCGATCGAGCAGATTGAGAATTTTGCCGGCAATGCGATCGAGCTGGATGGCACGCATGGCCGCATCGTGGTTTTGTCCGCCCGCGCCCACGCCTCCCTTACGCCCGAGCAGATCGACGCGATCGAACGTTCGGCAACGCTTCTGCCGTTCGACGTCTCGACCGTCGAACTCGCCGGCGGTTCCGTCCGATGCATGCTGGCCGGCATTCACCTGTCGCGCCGCGAGCAGGCAACCACACAATTGCTTTACGCGGCCAAGTGAGCCGGATAGATAAGCCCCATCGAAAGGTAAGGTACTTGGAAATGTCGCAAGCCAGATCAGTTTATCACTTCAATTCCGTCATCGTTCGCGAGCCGTCGCGCTCGGTCGTCAATGGTCTGCGTGCCGACGATCGCGGCAACCCGACCTATGAAGGTGTCAAGGCCGAGCACGATGCCTATATCGCTGCCATGCGCGCGGCCGGTGTCGAGGTGACCATCCTGCCGGCACTCGAAGCATTCCCGGATTCCGTCTTCGTCGAAGATCCGGCGGTCGTGTTCACCGAAGGCGCGATCCTGCTGCGCCCGGGTGCAGCAAGCCGCGTTGACGAGACCAAGGAAATCACCCCGACGCTGCGCGCCATGTTCGAGACCGTTCTCGATCTGCCGAATCCAGGCTTTGCCGACGGTGGCGACGTGCTGACGACGCCGAAGAGTGTCATGATCGGTCTTTCCGCGCGCACCGACAAGACAGGTGCCGAAGCCCTTGCCGCCTGCATCGACAAGCTAGGCCGCAAGGCAGAAATCGTCGCGACGCCCGAAGGCGTGCTTCATTTCAAGACCGATTGCTCGCTGCTCGACGAAGAGAGCATCCTGTCGACGGCCCGCCTCGCGCGCTCTGGCGTTTTCAAGGACTTCAAGCAGATCATCATCCCGGAAGGCGAAGAGCCTGCTGCAAATGCATTGCGCGTCAATGACGTCGTCATGGTCGGTTCGGATTTCCCGCGCACGATCGAGATGCTCGACAAGCTCGGATACAAGGTCGTGCCCATGAAGACCACTGAGATCGGCAAGATCGACGCAGGCCTGTCCTGCATGTCGCTGCGCTGGTACCGGAACGGTAAATAAGCAGCTGCCTCAAAAACACACTGGGAGAACTTAATGTACAGCCTGAAATCGAAGATCGCCGCAGTTGTCGCGCTCGTCCTGTCCGCCGGCCTGGCCCACGCCGAAGACACAATCCGTCTCGGCATGACGCCTGAGCCCTATATGCCGTTTACGCAGATCAACACGGCTGGCGAATGGGAAGGCCTTGAGGCCGACCTGTCGCGCGCCGTCTGCGCCAAGCTGCAAGCGAAGTGCGATATCAAGCAGATGGCCTGGGACGGCCTGATCCCGTCACTGAAGGAGAACAAGGTCGACTTCATCATCGGCGCGTTCTCGATCACCGACGACCGACGCAAGGTCGTGGACTTCAGCACGCCGTATTACACCGAGGGCACGTCATTTGTCGGCGCCAAGTCGGACGACGCGAAGATCGCGTTGGTCGACGCGCCCGACGGTTCGGGAAAGATCGTCGATCCGGAGGCTGTCGCCGGAAAGATCGTCGGTGTCCAGACGTCCAGCGTCCAGGCTGCCTATGTTGCCAAGTACCTCCCGGGTGCCGAAGCCAAGAGCTACGATACCGCCGACAACTCGGTTGCCGATCTGATCGCCGGTCGCGTCGACTACGTGCTCATCCCCGATCTCTACATCCAGACCTTCCTGAAGTCCCCGGCGGGCGCGGACTATGAAGTGAAGATCGAAGTGCCGACGAACGCCACGCTTGGCGAAGGTGTCGCCTACGCGGCGCGAAAGGGCGATGCAGCAACGCTCACCAAGATCAACACGGCGCTTGCAGAGCTGGACAAGGACGGCACGCTGAAGAAGCTGGTCGACCAATGGATCTTCAGCAAGAAGTAATCGCGTGATCCCGGGCGCGGCTCAGGCTGCGCTCGGGAGCAAAGGCGCAACTGCGCTCCCTTGCATCCGTCGCGGAGTTGCCGGCTCGCTGAAACTCCGCCGCAACCAAGCGTCGCCCGGCTGACGGCCATGGGCAACAGCGCATCAAGCAGGTAACGAACGCATGGACTCATATTGGCATTTGCTTGCCTGGGGTGCCGAGGGCTGGGGTGACGAATTCGCCTGGGGCCTGTTGATGACCCTGGAGGTGTCAATGGTCTCCTACGCGGTCGCTGTCGTTTTCGGTTTTCTGGGAGCAGCCGGCAAGCTCTCGCGGCATCGTTGGCTGCGCTTGGTCGCCGATCTCTACACCACTGTTGTCCGCTCGTTGCCGGAACTGCTGGTCATCCTGCTTCTCTATTTTTCCGTCGCCAGCGGTGCGGAGCGCTTATTGAAGTATCTCGGCCTCGTCGACGACGGCTTCCAGTTCAGCCCGTTCTGGGCAGCGATCGTGGCACTCGCTTTCGTCTCCGGAGCATTCATGACCGAGGTGCTGCGGTCCGCATACCTTGCGGTTCCGTCCGGCCAGATCGAGGCGGCCGTTTCCATCGGCATGCGTCCGCGCAAGATCATGACCCGAGTCATTCTTCCGCAGATGATGCGCCACGCTGTGCCCGGGATGGGCAATCTGTGGCTGTCAATCACAAAGGAAAGCGCCATCATCTCAGTCCTCGGCTCGTTCAGCGAACTGCTCTACACCGGCTACCGCGCAGCCGCAGGGACGAAGCAGTACATCTTTTTCTACGGCCTGACGGCCGTGCTCTTCCTGCTGATCACGCTGGTATCCGTTCTTGCCATCAGCCGCATCGAAAAGCACCTCAACCGGGGGCATCGCTGATGGAAACGATCACCAATGTCATCTCTTTTCTCCCTGCCCTCATCAAGGCGACGCCGCTGACGCTGCTGCTGACGGCTACCGCCGGCATTTTCGGCCTGGTCATCGGCACACTTGCGGCTCTTGCCCGCCTGTCGACGAACCGGTTGCTGGCATGGCCCGCCTTCGCTTTTACCTTTGCCTTTCGCGGAACGCCTTTGCTGGTGCAGATCTACCTCATCTACTATGGCCTTGGGCAGGTTTTGCCGGGCACATGGGTTCGTCACAGCTTTCTCTGGCCCTACCTGCGCGATGGCTTGTGGTATGCGATTGCCGCCCTCAGCCTCAACCAAGCGTCCTACAACGCAGAGGTCATCCGAGGTGCTATCCAGTCGATACCGCGCGGGCAAATCGAAGCTGCACTCTCGATCGGCATGACCCGCTGGACGATTGTTCGCCGCGTGACGCTGCCGCAGGCATTCCGCCACTGCATGCCCGTTCTGACGAGCGACCTGATCATTCTTTTGAAGACGACGTCGCTTGCCTCGACGATCACGATTCTGGAGGTGATGGGTACCGCCCGCATGCTGCAGCGCCAGTCGCTGTTGATCTTCGAGCCGCTGATCGCCGCCGGCATCATCTACTTCACCGTGGTCTTCATCCTGACCCGGATCATGAACACCGTCGAACTCCGCATGACGCGCTATCGCGTCGTGCGCACCTGAGCGCGCAAGCCTGGGAGGAATTGAAATGGTCGAAACAGCACTCTCGGTAAGAGACATTCACAAGAGCTTCGGCGGCGTCGAAGTCCTGAAGGGCATATCGTTCGAGGCGCGCAAAGGCGACGTGATTTCGCTGATCGGCAGCAGCGGCTCGGGAAAGAGCACCCTGCTTCGGTGCATCAACTACCTCGAGACACCCGACAAGGGCGAAATCTCGGTCGCAGGCGAAGTGATCCGTACGGCACCGACCAGAGGCGGCATGCTTCACGCCGCAGAGCCGCGCCAGCTGGAGCATATCCGCACGAGGCTCGGCATGGTGTTTCAGAGCTTCAATCTCTGGTCACACCGAACCATCGTCGAAAACATCATCGAAGGACCGATCCACGTGCTCGGTATCCCGCGAAAGGATGCAATCGCCGAGGCCGAGGTGCTGATGGAGAAGGTCGGCATCACGCCAAAGCGCGACCAATATCCGGCGCAGCTTTCCGGTGGCCAGCAACAGCGTGCGGCAATCGCCCGTGCGCTCGCCATGAAGCCGGAGGTGATGCTGTTTGACGAGCCCACGTCGGCGCTTGATCCTGAGCTTGTCAACGAGGTGTTGCAGGTCATCAAGAAGCTCGCCGATGAAGGCCGTACGATGGTCATGGTCACGCATGAAATGGCGCTCGCGCGTGATATTTCGAGCGAGGTCATCTTCCTTCACAAGGGGCTGGTCGAAGAACGCGGCGCCCCCGAAACCATGATGAAGAACCCGCAATCGCCGCGGCTTCGTCAGTTCCTCCAGATGGCATGAGCGCGACAATGAGCGATTTCAACTTCAAGGAATTTCTCCCTGACCTCGTCGATATTCGACATCGTCTCCACGAGATGCCCGAGATCGGCCTTTCGGAAGTCAAGACTTCGGATTTCATTGCGGCACAGCTCGAAAGGTGGGGATACGAAATCACGCGTGGCCTCGCTAGCACAGGCATCGTCGCGACGCTCCGCGCTGGCAACAGCAATCGTGCAATCGGCTTCCGGGCTGATTTCGACGCTCTTCCAATGCAGGAGGAGACCGGCCTGCCCTACGCCAGCCGGCACGCCGGTGCGATGCATGCCTGCGGCCACGACGGGCATACCAGCATGCTTCTCGGCGCGGCGTGGGCATTGTCCCGGGACAAGAGTTTTTCCGGAACGGTGCACCTGATCTTCCAGCCCGCCGAAGAAAATTTCGGCGGCGCGAAGCTGATGCTCGAGGACGGCCTGCTCGAACGCTTCCCCTGCGATCAGATCTTTGCCCTTCACAACTGGCCAGGCATTCCGAGCGGCACCTTCGCAGCGCGTGCCGGCCCCGTAGCGGCGTCGATCGACGTGGTGACCATCACAGTTAAGGGCAAGGGGGGACACGGCGCGCAGCCTGAAGACACGGTCGATCCTGTCGTCGTCGGATCCAGCATCGTCATGGCACTGCAGTCGATCGTCTCGCGCAGCGTCTCGCCTCACCAGCCTTCGGTCGTGACCGTCGGTTCGTTTCTATCGGGTTCGGCATCCAACATCATTCCGGATACCGCCGCGCTCGAGATCAGCATGCGTGCGATGAACCCCAAGGTTCGCGAAGAGATCCGCGAGCGCGTCGCTCAGGTCGCTACATACCAGGCAAAAAGCTACAACGCCGAAGTAGCCCTGGACTGGCAAGTCGGATATCCCGCCACCATCAATGACGCCGAAGCAGTCCGTGCAGCAAAGTCCACGATCACGCAACATTTCGGCGAGGACGCATTTGTCGAGCTCGACCTGCCTTTGATGGGAAGCGAGGATTTCTCATTCCTGCTGGAGAAGGTTCCGGGGGCATACGTCCTGATCGGCAACGGCGACAGCTCCGGCCTGCACACCACGACCTACGATTTCAATGATGACATCCTCGAGCGTGGCGCGATGTACTTCTACCACCTGGCCAAGGACCGCCTGGCCTAGCGGAAAGGGCGGACCCAGCCCGCCCTCGATCCAGGTCACGACCTAAGGTCAGCATGTTTAACCCCGCACAACATTCAGGTCCCTGGGAAGAGCCGAGAGAATTTCCGGGCCGTCCTCGCGGAGAATAACGATGTCCTCCAGACGGATGCCAAAGCGACCCGGAAGGTAGATGCCCGGTTCGATCGAGAACACCATGCCCTCTTCAAGGACAGTATCCGACGTCGCTGTGATGTAGGGCGGCTCATGGCCGTCGATGCCCATTCCGTGCCCCGTGCGGTGGACGAAATACTCTCCATAGCCGGCGTCGGCGATCACTTTGCGTGCAGCGAAATCGACATCCTTAGCCACGACGCCCGGTCTTGCCGTCTTCAATGCCGCCTGCACCGCCTTTTCGACGATGGCGTGGACCTCCTCGTAGCCTTCCGGTGGCATTCCGATGGCGACCATACGGGTGATGTCGCTCGGAAATCCCTCCTTACGCCCGCCGATATCGATAACGACGGCATCGCCTTCCTGAATCACGCGCTCGCTTGCGGAATGATGCGGAAATGCGCCGTTCGGGCCAGACCCAACGATCCAGAATGCCGGTTCAGCGCCTTCAGACGCGAAATGCTCGCGAATTTCGGCCGCAACCTGGTTCTCCGTTATGCCCGGCTTGATCCTGGAAAGCGCAATCTGGATAGCACGATCGGCAATACCTGCGTTCATCTTGAGCTTGGAATACTCGGCATCGTCCTTGCGCATCCTGAGGCCACCCAGCGTCTTCGGCGTGAAATCGCGTTTCGTGCCGGCAGGCAGCGCATCGAGCAACAGCAGTGCGAAATCGGTGCGCATCGTCTCATCCAGCGCGACGAGACCGGGAGTGCTGGCGTCGATTGCCGCAAGCGCCTCCCGCAGCGCGGTGGCAGGCCCTACCTCATCGGCCCAGTTGAAGAACCGGATGTCCGTGAACGCCCGGCTGCCCTCGGCGTTCAGCGCAGGCATCAGGAATGCCTCCTGCTCCGGCGCGATCAGCAGCAGGCAAGGACGCTCGTCCGGATGAGGGTGAAAGCCCAACACCCAATCCATATGCGAACCGGGCGCAATGGCAACGAGACCCGTGCCGGTGCGGGCCATTCGCACGCGGATCGCGGCAAGGCGGTTTTTAGTCTGCGAGATCATGCCTATTCTCCCAAGTCTCCGAATACTTCAGTCGCCTTTGAACGCCGTCCGTCTCGCTAGTTCGCGGGTACAACTATGCGGTTGCCGAAGACCGGTTCATTGCCGGTGAACGCGTTGAAGGCCGCGAGCTCTGCCTCGGAAGGGGATTCGCAGGATCCCTTGCGGCTCGGTACCCAGCCGCATTGGCGCTTGAGCGTCGCGCCATATTCCGCGCGCTTGAGGGCTGCAATCGACGGGTCGATGACCGGAACTCCGAGTTCGCGCTCGATTTCCTTGTAGAAACCGATTTCCATCGTGCAACCGAGGATCACGGATTCTGCGCCACCTTCCTCGACGGCCTTGCGGCCCGCGACGAGCAACCGGCGATTGGTCTCCGCGTGATCCTTCTGAAAATCGTCCACACCAAGGCCAACGTCATAGAAGCCAGCGAGGCGATCGCCGTGGCCGTAGGAGTGCACGGTGGACTGCATCTGGTGCACCCATTTCCGGCGTCCGACGATGATGCCGAAGCGGTTGGAGAGGCTGGCAGCGATCTCGCAGGAGGCGATGCAGGGACCGGTAACGATCATCTCGCCTGAAATCTCTCTGGCGTCATGGAGTGCCGTGTCGTAGAAGCAGCCGATGGCCAGTGCGTCGAACCCTTCCTCTGCGGCTGCGCGAACGGCACGCATGATGCCGCGCGTCACCATCGCTTCATAGGTGCGAAATTCGATATGCCTGAAGGCATAGTGCTCCTTGGGAAGGGCAGTTATGTGCACTTCGGTTCCGGGCAGTTTGTGGTCCCGCGCCATATCGGCAAAGATCTGGTCGACCGCATCGTTCTCGCCGACCGGGTTCAAATACATGACTTTCAAAGGCTTGTTGCTCATCGTTCTCTCCTAGAGCGAAAAGCCGTAGATCTCGCGAGCCCGCTCGGAGGTGATGAAGCCATTGCGAATGTCCTCAGCGACAAGTTTCGGGTCGCGTTCTTTTGGATCGCCGACCCCGCCACCCGCGCCGGTGATGACGCGGATCACGTCGTCGGCATCCACACGAATGCCCGAAGCGAAGGCGTAGCGCTCGCTCGATCCGTCCTTGCGCATGACGAGTGCATAATTCGCGGAGCCTTCGTTGGCGCCGTCTAGTGACCACGGCAGGATGCGCGAGCGGGTGTAGCCAAGCGTCAGGAAGCTGTCGTCGCGCCGAATGCGATAGTCGAGACGAATACCGCGTCCGCCTGTCCATTTGCCTTCGCCGCCCGCATCGGTGTTGAGTTCCATGCGATCGACGATGAGGCCATTGCGGGCCTCGGAAATCTCGGCCGGGCAATTGTAGGTCTCGCCGTGCACGCCGGAGAAAATCGCGCTGTTGCCATCGCGCCTTGCCGATGCACCCCAGCCACCGATCTGCGGCTCGATGATCGTGTACTGGCGGCCGGTATCGGGATGGATGCCGCCGATAAAGGTGCCGGCAATCGAGGAGAAATGGCCTGCCGGCAGCTTACCCGGCATATGCGGGGCGAGGCAGCGCCAGACGAGGTCGTAGCCGCGAATGCCGATCTCGTAGTAGAAGCCGACGGCAGCCGGTTCCTTTGCGTGGAAGCAGGTTCCTTCCTTCGTCAGCAACGTCAACGGCCGGAACGAGCCTTCGTTGGCCGGCGATGTCGGATCGGTCAGTGCCTTGAAGATGACCTGCATGCTGACGAGTGTATCGTCATAGCAGGCATTCGACGGGCCGGCGTCCTGATCGGGATTGTCGCGCAGATCGATGATGAACTCCTTGTCGGAGATCGTCACCTTGACATTGAAGAAGCGGCCGTCGTCCTGTTCTTCCGTAAGCTCGAATGTGCCATGCGGCAGTTTGGCAAGTTCGGCGAGCGTCACCTTCTCGCCGAAATCCATGAAACTTGCCATGGCGGCCTCGAAGGTTGCGACCGTGTATTTTTCGGCAAGCTCCGCAAGGCGCTTGGCGCCGATGCGGACCGAGGCAATCGCAGCCCAGAGATCGCCCTCGATGAAGTCGGGCATCCGCGAATTGACGGTGATGATGTCGAAAATTCCGGGTATCGTCTCACCTTTCGAGATCATCTTGATCGCCGGCAGACGCAACCCTTCCTGAAAAATCTCGGTAGCATCTGCTGACAGCGAACCTGGCGACTTGCCGCCGACGTCCGAGTTGTGGGCGATGTTGGCCGTCCAGGCGATGATCCGGCCATCGACGAAAACCGGCATCGCCACGACGAGGTCGTTCAGATGGGTGACGCCGCCGTAGTACGGATCGTTGGTGATGAAGACATCGCCGGGTTCGATCTGACCCGCCTTGCTGAACTTGTCGAGCAATACCTTCACCGACTTGTCGAGCACGCCGATGAAGCCGGGGATACCAGCGCCTGAGGAGGCGAGCTGCCCCGTAGCGTCGGTAATGCCCGTGCCCATGTCGAGCACTTCGTAGATGATCGAGCTCATCGCCGTCTTGCGCATCGCCGCGAACATCTCGTCAGCCGTTGCCTGCAGCGAATTCTGGATGATTTCGAGCGTAATTGGGTCGTGGGAAACGTCAGTCATGTCCCGCCCTCCTCAAGCCTTGAGATGAATATGAATGTTGCCGAAGCCATCGACCTCGACGCGATTGCCGGGATGAACGACGATCGTCGTACCGGGATCCTCGATGACGGCAGGGCCGCTGAAACGCATGCCGGGCTGGAGCTTCTCACCGTCGTAGATCGCGGCCGGATGGACGCCTTCTAGTGCGTAGTCGACGCTGCGTTCGCCCTTTCGGGCAACGGATGCAGCCGCGTCACCGAGCGGCTTTTCCTGCATTTTCAGCTTGCCGACCTCGGCGGAGGCGACGAGATGGATGCCGACCAGTTCGACTGGCGCATAGAGCCGATAGGTGTATTCGCGCTCGTAGGTTTCGTGGAACGCGGCCTCGATGTCGGAGAGACGGGTGTCGGTGATTGCGCCGTCGATAAGAACTTCGGTGGTATGCTCCTGGTTCTGGTAGCGGAACTTGCCATATCGCAGGAACTTGACCTTCGAGCTGTCGACGCCTTCCTCGCGGAACTGCGACAGCGCCAGTGTCTCCGTCTCGGCAAACAGACCTTCGATCGCTTTGGCTGCACCGGCCTTGAGATCGGCAAGCTTGGTGACGAAATAATCGCGGCGAAGGTCAGACATCATCATGCCCCAGGCCGAGAACACCGATGCGCCTGCCGGAATGACGACTTTCTTGACGCCGAGTTCGACGCCCAGCGCTACGGCATGCATTGCACCGCCGCCACCGAAAGCGACGAGCGTGAAGTCGCGCGGATCGAAGCCGCGGTTGAGGGACACCAGCTTCAGCGCATTGACCATGTTGTTGTTGGCAATGCGGACGATACCCCGCGCAACGTCATCGGCAGAAACGCCGAGCTTCGAGCCGACCTCCGACAGCGCCTTTTCGGCTGCCGCCATGTCGGCCTCCACTGCACCGCCGCAGAAGTAGTCGCGGTTGATGCGGCCGAGCCAAAGGTTGGCGTCCGTCGCCGTCGCGTTTGTACCGCCGCGTCCGTAGGCTGCGGGGCCTGGCATCGCACCGGCCGATTTCGGACCGACATGCATCTTTCCGAAATCGTCGACCCAGGCGATCGAGCCACCCCCATTGCCGATTTCAACGAGGTCGACCACCGGTACCATGATCGGGTAGCCGGCCGAAGTCCGGTCCCGCTCGATCCAGTAGTCCGTCATGATCTTGACCTTGCCGTCCTCGATGAGCGAGCACTTCGCCGTCGTGCCGCCGATGTCGAGCGCCAGAACATTTCGTTCGCCGATCAGCTTTCCGAGTTCGGCGGCGCCCCAGAAGCCGGAGGCAGGTCCGGATTCGACCATCGTGATCGGTATTTTCGACACTGATTCAAGAGAGTCGACGCCGCAGTTCGACTGCATGATGAAGAGATTGCCGTCGAAGCCCTTTGCCTGGAGGCCATCGTTCAGCCGCGACAGATAGCGCTCGGCGGTCGGCTGCACATAGGCTGACATGACTGCCGTGTTGGTGCGCTCGTATTCGCGCCACTCGCGGGTGATCTGATGCGAGGCGACGGTCGCGATCTCCGGCCAGAGCCGCTTGATCTCGGCAATCGTCGCCTGCTCATGGCTCGGGTTGGCATAGGAGTGCAGGAAGCAAACCGCAATCGCCTGGACGCCGTCGCCACGGAACAGGTCGAGGATTTCAGGCAGGCCGGATAGGTCGAGCGGTTTTGTCTCTTCGCCGTGGTAGCTGAACCGCCCGGGAAGCTCGCGACGCAGATAGCGCGGAACGAGAGGCGCGGGCTTCTCGTAGTGAAGGTTGAAGAAGTCCGGCCTGTTGCCGCGCGCGATCTCGAGCGAGTCGCGAAAACCCTCGGTAGTGATCAGTCCGACCTTGACGCCCTTGCGCTCGGTCAGGGCGTTGATGACCACGGTCGTGCCGTGCGCGAGAAAATCGATGCTTTTGGTGTCCACGCCCGCCTTGTCGAGAACGTTGAGAACGCCCTGCTCGAAGTTTGGCGGCGTCGTGTCCGACTTGGCCGTGACAATGCGGGATTCGCCGGTCACCTTATCCGTCTCAAAGCAGACGAGATCGGTGAAGGTACCTCCGACGTCGGTTGCGACGCGAATAGTCTTGGCGTTCATTTGCGGTTCCCGTCTTTCAGGTTGACATGAAGAAGCATGCAGACGGCAGCCGGCAGTTTCAGTGCTTCCGCCGCTTTCACCCGGTCTTCGGTGTAGAAGCCTGCCTCGTGCAGGCAGTTGATCGTGCCGACGACTTCGCCGTCGATGACGATCGGTATGTTGATGACCGACTCGCAGCCCAGCGACTTGATCAGTTGATGATCGTCGAACACCTCGGCGATTTCGGCGATTGTGTTGGCGACGAAGGTCCGTCGCTGCTTCAGCGCAATCTCCGACCAATGGGTGTCGTTGTAGGGCTTGGTGCCGGACACGGGGTAGGCCTCCGGCATATTGGAATAGACGCGCTCCGAGAGTTTTTCGGTCGTGTCGCTGGTCATGATGGTGAAAAGCTTCACGCCCACGACGTCCTTAGTCAGCGCCTCCAACGCTGCGAAGGCGGCCTTCGGCTGATCGTTTTCCGCAAGTGCGGCAACAAATCCGTTGTAGTCAGGCATTTCCATTCTCTCGCTCCAAAAGACGGTCGCGAAGTGCCGCTTCCTCGCGGCTGACGACCGGTACTGCGCCGATAAGCCGGCGCGTGTAGGGGTGTTGGGGATTGGTGAAGATCTCATCGGTCTGGCAGATTTCGAGAAGCTTGCCCCTCTCGAAGACTGCGACGCGGTCGGCGATGTTGCGCACGACGGAGAGGTCGTGGGTGATGAAGACGTAGGTCAGGCCCCGCTTGTCCTTCAAATCCTTGAGGAGCCTCAGGACGCGGGCCTGCACCAGCACATCGAGAGCCGACGTAGGTTCGTCCAGGACGACAAGCTCGGACTGGCAGGCCAGCGCCCGTGCGATCGCCACGCGCTGCCGCTGGCCGCCGGAAAGGGCGGCGGGCGACCGTGTGCGGTACTCCGCAGGCAAGCCGACCTCCTCCAGCAGCTCTCCCGTTCGCGCGGCACGACCCGAACGGGGACCGATATCGTGGACATCGAGTGCCAGCCGGAGCGATGCTCCGATCGACCGGCGCAGATTGAGTGAGGACAGCGGATTCTGCTGCACCAGCTGGATCGCGCGCCGATTCTCTAGAGTGCGCTTTGCCGGCAGTTCATGTCCGTTGAACAGAAGCGTGCCGCGCGTCGCACCGTAGATACCGAGGATGATATTGGCGATCGTGCTTTTGCCGGAGCCAGACTCGCCGACGATTGCCAGGCATTCACCCTTGGCTACCTCGAAGGACACATCGCTCAACGCCTGTACCTTGCGGCTGCCGACATTGAACTCCTTGGAAACTGCGGAAACGGAAAGGAGCGCGCTCATACCAGCAATTCCTTCTCGCTGAAGCCTTCGTGGGCGACCAGGGGCGCCAGGAAACGACTTGCGCTGTCGTCGATGTCGGGGATGCCGCCGCCGGTGATGCGGGGCACCGCCGCAAGCAAAGCCTGCGTATAGGGATGGCGGGGGCCGTCGAACAGTGTGGCCGTGGCGCCCTGCTCCACGATGTTGCCCTTGTAGATCACGTAGACGCGGTCGGCGAATTCGCGCACGACGCCGAGATTGTGCGAGATAAACAGCACCGAGGTGTGATGCTTTTCCACCAGATCGCTCATCAGCTTCAGCGTCTGGGCCTGGACCGTGACATCGAGCGCGGTTCCGGGCTCGTCCGCCAGCAGAAGCGAGGGGTTGTTGGCCAGCGCCATGGCGATCATCACGCGCTGGTTCATGCCGCCGGAAAGCTGGAACGCATAGGAATCGAGCACACGCTCCGGCTCCCCGATCGCCACATCCGTCAGGGCGTCCGAGGCCCTCTTCCGAGCCTCCGACGAGCTGATGCCCGGCATAGCGCGCTCCAGAACCTCCTTGAACTGGGCGCCGACCGTATAGACGGGATTGAGCGAGGAGGTCGGGTCCTGAAAGATCATCGACATCTGCGTTCCGCGCAGATGGTGACGATCACGCAGTTTCATGCGCTCCAGATCGGCGCCTTCGAATTCCACGGTGCCGGAAATCCTGGCAGTCTTCAGTGACTGCAGCATTCCGAGAACGATGCGCGCCGTCACCGACTTGCCCGACCCGGATTCGCCGACAAGCGCCACGCGTTCTCCCTTGCGGATATGCAGCGAAATGCCGTGCAGCACCTCGATCATCCCGGCATAGGTATTGAAACCGAGCTTGAGGTTTTCGATTTTGAGGGTCGGCGCGGTCATTGGTCCACTCCCAGGATTTCCCTGAGCGCATCGCCAATCAGGTTGAAGCCGAAGACGGCAATGAGGATGGCGAGGCCCGGGAATACCGTCAGCCACCAGCTGTCCGGCAGATATTTTGCGCCTTCCGCGACCATCGAACCCAGATCAGGGGTCGGCGGCTGTACGCCGAGGCCGAGGAACGACAGCGACGACGCGATCAGGATCACGAAACCGAAGTCGAGCGTCATCTTCGTGACGATGGAAGGCAGGCAGTTCGGCAGGATTTCGCGGAACATCACATGCATCTTCGAGGCGCCGATCACCTCGGCGGCAAGCACGTAGCCTTCTTCCTTTTCCGATCGCGCAAGATTGTAGACAAGACGCGTGTACCAGGGCCACCACATGGCTGTGACCGCGATCATGCCGTTGGTGAGCGTCGGCTCCAGCAGGCCCATCATCGACATCGCAAGCACGAGCGGCGGAATGGACAGGAAAACATCGGTGAGGCGCATCAACAGATATTCCGTCCAGCCGCCGATGTAGCCTGCCGCCAGGCCGATAGTCACGCCGATCGGCACGGCGATCGCCAGGACCACCGCACCGAGGATCAGCGAGATGCGGTAGGCGTAGATGATGCGCGTGAAGAGATCGCGGCCGACCAGATCGGTGCCGAAGATATAAGGCCATTCGGGCGGCTTGTTGAAGTTCACGAAGTCGACGACAGCACCCTTGTGGGCCGGGAACGGCACGATGAAATCGGCAAAGACCGCCGAGAAGACAACGAGCGCAACGAGAACAAGGCCGATGAGGGAGAGCGGGCTGCGCATCAGGATGATGAGGGTTTTCTTCATGAGGCCCTCTGCGACAGGCGGA
This sequence comes from Rhizobium sp. Root1203, assembly GCF_001424945.1. Taxonomy (GTDB): domain Bacteria; phylum Pseudomonadota; class Alphaproteobacteria; order Rhizobiales; family Rhizobiaceae; genus Rhizobium. The sequence goes on along the minus strand of NZ_LMCW01000014.1, from coordinate 71,037 downwards.
TGCGGGGGTTGATGAGCGAGACCAGAAGATCGACGACGAGATTGACGATCAGGAACATGGCCGAGATGATGAGCACCGTGCCGACGATCGCGTTCAGGTCCTTGCGCAGGATGACGGCGACGCCGTAGCGCGAAAGGCCGGGCCAGGCGAAGACCGCTTCCACCAGAAACGCATTTCCGAGCATGGCCGCGAAATCGAGACCGATGATGGTTAGCGAGGGAATAAGGGAGGGGCGGAAGGCGTAACGCCTGGCGATGCGCTTTTCGGGAAAGCCGTAGGCCTGCGCCATTTCGATGTAGGGCTTCTCGTAGGTCTCCACCATGTTCGAGCGCACCAGCCGGGCAGCCTGACCGATACCCGACAGCGCGAGCGCAAAGGCCGGAAGAATGACGTGCCAGAGCGCGTTTCCGAAGGCCTTGAGGTTGCCGGCGGTAAGGGTATCGACCAGAAGGAATCCTGTCGTCGTCGGGACCGTCATCGTATCGGAAAGACGGCCCGCGATCGGGAACAGCGGGAGAAAATAGGCGAAGACAAGCATCAGGATGACGGCCCAGACGAAGCCCGGCGCCGAAACACCCAGCAGGGTTACAATGCGGATCGCGTGATCGATCGCCCTTCCCCGATAGCGCGCCGACAGGATCCCGAGCGGAAGACCGATGCCGACCATCATGATGCCTGATATGATGACGAGTTCGAGCGTTGCAGGAAGGAACTGCGCGATATCGGCCATGACCGGCCGGTTGGTATAAAGAGAGATACCCAGATCGCCGCGAAAAAGATCGCGTAGAAAATAGCCATACTGCGCAATGAAGGGTTCATTCAGATGCAGCCGGTCACGCAAGGCGGCAACGGCATCCGCCGTAGCATTCGGCCCAAGCGCGATGCGGGCCGGATCACCCGGAATGACCCGGGCAATGGCGAAAATCAGCAGCGATACCCCGATCAAAACGACAAAAGAGGTACCGAGCCGCTTCGCGAGGAGGCGGACGAGAGGTGGCATACCAAAACTTTCCGTTCGTGCAGAAGAAGGGAGCGCCGCTATGGGCGCTCCCTTATTGGAACCGGACTATTCTTTCATTTCCATGAGCCGGAACGTGAAGCCGAAACCGGCGAGGTTGTAAGCCTTGGACGGATCGGAGAGCGCAGGCACGGAAACGCGGTTGCTGGCGGCGAAGACGGCCGTCTGGTCCTGACCGAAGATCGAAGGCGCTAACGCGATCAGCCGCTTGTTCAGGTCGGTGTAGATCTTCGCCCGCTCTTCGTCGCTGGACGCCTCGCGCCCCTTTTGAAGCAGCGCGTCGACTTCGCTGTCCTTGAGATATTCGGGCGACATCCACGTGCCTGCCGCGCTCGAATGATACATGCTGTAGAGCAGCGTATCGGGGTCGCCGCTCATCGTATTGACGAAGACCTGGCTGATCTCAGGCGTGTTTTCCGGCTTCGAGACCTGTTCGGAGAAGAGCGCCCACGGAAGCTTCTTCACCTGTGTCTTCAGACCGAGTTCGGTAAAGTTTGCCTGCATCAGCAGTGCAAAGCGTTCCTCGAGCGGCACTTCGCCGATCCATGACACATTGATGTTGATGTCTTCGGGCTTGTACTTGCACTTTGCCAGATGTTCCTTGGCCTTATCCATGTCACGCTTGATCGGCTGGTCGGCCGGGAGCGAGCCGAGCATTCCGACCGGAATGGCGCCCGTCGCCGGGCTGCCCTGCGAGACCTTGTCGTTGATGGCGACCATCTTGACGCCGGTTTCGTAGTCGAAGGCGTAGGAGACGGCCAGGCGGCACTCGACATCGTCGAAAGGCGGCTTGGTGGTGTTCATCTTGATGTAGAACTCCGTCGTGCCCTTCTCCGCCAGCAGTTGGGCGCCGCCTGCTGCCAGCGACTTCAGCACTTCAGGGGGCAGCCACTGCGAGGAAATGTCGTGTTCGCCCTGCGCAATCAGGGTGCGGACAGTTGCGGCTTCCAGGCCGTAGCGGAAGCGGACGGTATCCGGCGCCTTCGCCGGCACTCCCAGGAAGTAGGTGGCGCTTTTCGCCATGACCGTCTCTTCCTGCGGATTGTGCGAGACGACGCTGTAGGCACCGCTGCCGGCGCCATGGGTCGACAGATACCCCTGCCCCCAATCCTTCATCTCGCCGTCGCCAGCGCCGAGGTTCGCCATCACCAGCTTCTTGTCCACGATCGGCAGGCGCGTCAGCGACGAAACGAATGGCGCGTAAGCCTCCTTCAACGTGAACTTGACCGTGGTGGGGCCGACGGCTTCAGCCTTTTCGACGTTTTCGAAGAGATAGGAGAGACCCGCACCGAGTGCCTTCATTCTGTCGAGGGAGAAGACGACGTCCTCTGCCGTCATCGGATTGCCGCTTTGGAATTTTACGTCCGTGCGCAGCTTAAAGGTATAGGTCGTGCCGGTGGTTTCCCACCCGGTTGCCAGCAGCGGATCGTAGCCCGGCTGTCCCGGCTTCGGGATAACAAGCGTATCGTAGACGTTGAACATCAGGACGGAGTCGGCATAGTCGGAGGCCTTCGCCGGATCGAGTTCGCCGACCGGCGATTCATCGAGCCTGAGGACGGTCTCGGCCTTGGCAAAGGTGCAGAACGATGTCGCGGCCAGGAGAGCGACGGCGAGCATCTTGAAACTGGATCTCATTTTTTGTTCCCTTTATTTATCTTGAGCTTTTTAGGAGCGCTGCGCAGACTCACCGCGCGCTTGACGACAAGGCTCGTTTCCGGATCGCCCGAAGGCATACCGTCACCAAAGACGTCCATGGTGCAGGTGTGAAAGATGGTCGTCGGTTCCGTCGTATGGTTCCAGGTGGCGTGCGTACGGGTCGACGGGAAGTGCGCGGAATCGCCCGCTTCCAGGATCATCCGTTCACCATCGACCTCGAGGGTCAGGGAACCCTCGACAACGAAAAAGATCTCCTCCCCTTCGTGCGCCATGGGTTCGCTTCGGAAGCCCGGCGGCTCGTGGATCAACGTGCTTCGAAGGACGTTGCCGGGAAAAGCCGCGGACAGGCGTTCGTAGGTGACTGCGCTGCCCGGAACGCCGCCGAGTGCATATACCGGTCGCGTTTCCCGGCGCGTCACCGGCGCATCGCTGCGCGGCGATTTGAAAAACGATCCGACGTCGACCTTGAGGACTCTGCAAACGGCGACCAGCGACGTCAGGGAGGGCACGGTGATCCCCCGTTCGATCTGCGAAATGAAGCCCACGGAAAAGCCCGCCTGATCGGCCACCTGCTGCAACGTCAGCTTGAGCTGGCGGCGACGGTCGCGCAGCCGCTCTCCAAGCGTAACCTCGCCTTCGTTCTCTCCCGCCTGCGCGGCCTTGTCAGTCACCAGCGTTCCACCCATTTTTTAGTATTACTTCAATGAAACCATAAAATCGCTCGCTGTCAAACGGTTTTTAGCAATACTAAAAAAAGGGATGTTGCGGGGAGCGTCCTCAGGAGGCACCAGAACACTTCGCCAGCAGGCAACCCGCGCGCTGAAGATACCGGCTTCGACCGGCCAGCCGATCCGCCGCAGCGGACGCGACCAGCCAGCCGTCGCTTAGCGTGACCGCCCGATGAAATCGGACACCACGGCTGCGACCATGGCAAGCGATACCGCTCCAGCGTCCGGATGGCCGATACTCCTTTCGGCGAGCGGCCTGGCGCGGCCAAGGCGTGGCGTGAGTACAGAGGTCGCCTTGGCTGCATCCTGTGCCGCGCCGGCAGCAGTTTTCCACGCCCGGGCAAGCGGCCTGCCTGCCGTTGCCTCGCCAGACAGGGCTTCCACGAACGGCACCAGCGCGTCCACAAGCGTCTTGTCGCCGAGCCGTGCGCGACCGAGATGGGTTACGCCATCAAGGGCGAGCCGAGCACCATCGGCGATCGCCTTGTCATCCGGCGCATCGACATCGGTCAAAGCATTGCTCCAGGATCTCAGCAAAAGACCCCAGATCGCGCCGGACGTGCCTCCTGCCCGGTCGGCCCACGCGTCGCCGGCAAGAGCCAGCGCGGTTTGTGCGCCGGCGCCGGCTTCGACCGCCGCAGAAATGGCTCTCGCTGCAGCATCCGAACCGCGCCGCATCCCCTGTCCGTGATCGCCGTCACCGGCCACGGCATCGATCCTGCCCAGTTCGGCTTCTTCCTTCTTCAACATCGCCGCGATGTCGACGAATAGCTCGCTGATGCAGCGTGCCACTTTGCGTGACGCTTCGGAAGCCACGGGAATCGTTGGGGTGACTTCCTCGTCGACGACGGTGTCCGTCCTCAGGTCCGCGGGGATCGTACGTCCCATGCGGAAAGCAGGTGCGTCGCATGGCGCGCTCCAATAACGTTCCAGTTCGTCGTCGAGCCAGGTCAGCGTCAGCGAGCAGCCCTGCATATCGAGGCTGGTAACGAATTCTCCTGCCTGGGGATCGACCAAGTCGAGACCTGCCGCCTTCAATTTCTCCTGCACTGCCGTCCACAGCACGAAAAGCTCTTCGTATTTGGTCGATCCAAGCCCATTGAGCACAGCAGCAACCCGGTCACATCCCTCTGGTCTTTCCGCCAGCAGCTTGCCGGTCAGAAGAGCCGCAAGATCGGTAGCGGTTGCAACGTCCTGTTCGTTGATGCCCGGTTCGCCGTGGATGCCGAGGCCAAGCGCCATACGCCCCTTGGGTACGGTGAAAAGCGGCTCTTTGGCGCCGGGCAGCGTGCAGCCCGCAAACGCCACGCCGAAGGACACCGTGCGGTCGTTGGCCAACCGTGCAATCCTTTCCACTTCATCGAGTGGAAGCCCCGCTTCGGCCGCCGCACCGGCAATCTTGAAAACGATGAGATCCCCCGCGATGCCGCGCCGCAAGGCGTGCGTTTCGGCTGGAGCGCTGGCCACATCGTCGGTCACCGCAACGATACGCACATCGATCCCCTCGGCGCGCAGGCGCTCGGCGGCAACGCCGAAGTTCAGGACGTCGCCGGCATAGTTGCCGAACCCGACAACAATGCCACCGCCGTTGTCTGCATGGCGGCAAACACGGGCTATCGCTGCGGTCGAGGGCGATGCGAACACATCGCCGGCGACGGCGGCATCCGCCAGACCAGGCCCCACGTAACCGGCGAAGGCCGGATAATGCCCGGACCCCCCGCCGACGACGACCGAAACCTTGCCCTTGGGCACCGTCGTCGCACGAACGACGCCGTTGCTGACGAGACGCACATGGCTTGGATAGATCTGGCAGAAACCGGCAAGTGCGGTGGATGCAAATTCTTCGGAAGCATCAAAGATCTTGGTCATAACGGTCCTCTGTTACGCAGCAAATGTGCGCCGTAGATTGTCGCGGTGAGCAGAGCCCAGTGCGTCACCGCCACAGCGCTGGCAGACGAGCGCTGTTGAAGCGTTCTGAAGCCGATATTTGAGCAATCCCGATTCGAGCGCAACCCGCTGTCATCACATCGCCATATATATTATAACTATTAAAATATCATGATATTTGTGATATTGTGATTATCGCTTGTTTCATTTTTCCCCCTGTGCCATGCTATTCTGCATAACTTATGCTTCCCTTGGAAGGAGCGGGCTCGACCCGCCAACAAGGCCCGAGCTCTAATTTCGTCGTCAAACAGGCATTTCGTTCGACCATCGACATGGGGAGATCTTAGATGGCACGCATCACGCTGAGGCAGTTGCTGGACCACGCTGCGGAGGAAGGCTACGGCGTTCCTGCCTTCAACATCAACAACATGGAACAGGCGCTTGCCATCATGGAGGCCGCGGACGCGTGTCATGCGCCCGTCATCATGCAGGCGTCGCGCGGCGCGCGCGCCTATGCCAACGACATCATGCTGAAACACATGATGGACGCCGTCGTCGAAATCTACCCGCATATTCCTGTCTGTGTGCATCTCGATCACGGGAACGATCCGTCGAGCTGCATGACGGCGATCCAGGCCGGTTTCACCTCCGTGATGATGGATGGCTCGCTGAAGGCCGACGCCAAGACGCCCGCCGACTGGGCCTACAACGTCGGCGTCACCAGGATGGTAACCGACATGGCGCATCTCGGCGGCATCTCGGTCGAAGGCGAACTCGGCGTGCTCGGCTCGCTGGAAACCGGCATGGGCGAAGCCGAAGACGGGCACGGCGCCGAGGGCAAGCTCTCGCACGACCAACTGCTGACAGACCCGGACGAGGCCGTGAAGTTCGTGCGCGAAACGAAGGTCGACGCACTGGCGATTGCCATGGGCACCTCGCACGGAGCCTTCAAGTTCACCCGACGGCCGGATGGTTCGGTGCTGGCGATGAACGTCATCGAAGAGATCCACCGCAAACTGCCCAACACGCATCTCGTCATGCACGGCTCCTCCTCGGTCCCGATCGAACTGCAGGAGATCATCAACAAGTATGGCGGGCAGATGAAGCCGACATGGGGCGTGCCGGTCGAGGAAATCCAGCGCGGCATCAAGAATGGCGTGCGCAAGGTGAATATCGATACCGACGGCAGAATGGCGATGACCGGCCAGATCCGCCGCGTGCTGCAGGAAGACCCGAGCGAATTCGACCCGCGCAAATATCTGAAGCCGGCGATGGCCGCGCTGACCAAGCTTTGCAAGGAACGCTTCGAACAGTTCGGCACGGCCGGCATGGCAGGCCGGATAACCCCGCTCACGGTGTCGGAAATGGCCAAGCGCTACAAATCAGGATCGCTCGATCCGGTTTTCTCCTGAGCCGCAGCCTATACTGATGCCGGGCGCGGTGCCTTTTCCGGTCCGGCTGCAGGCGTCTTGCTTGTCAGCATCTGCCCGTGGAACTTTTCAAGCTGGGTGACGACGTCCTCTATCTCGCCGGCGTTGCGCTCGGGGCTCCAGCCGAGCGCGGCCCCGGCAACCCCGGCGATTTCCCTCAAGCCCTCGAGCGTCAGCTTGCCCTCGATGGCAAGCGTCGTCCGGCGAAGGACGATATCCGCGAGATGGACTACAAGCTCGTTTCGAGCGATCCAGTCGATCTCCTTGAGGCTATATGCCGGCGCGCCCGTCAAACGCTGCTCGTCGGTATATGCCGAAGCGAAAGCCAGCAATGCCGTAGCCGTCGTGCCATAGCGGCCAAGCAATTCGTCGACGCGGTCTACGGCTATTCCGGTCCGCGCCGCAGTTTCATTGATCCAGACGCTTCGGTGTTGCCCATCCGCCGGAAAAGCCTTTCCACCGCCGATCGGCAGGTAGCGGGTCGATTGCCTGCGGGCGTGCTGCAGGCGCGCAAGCACGGTATCGGCGACTTCCTCCGCAAAGCCGCGGAAGGTGGTCCATTTGCCGCCGACGAGCGAGACGATCGGAAACGGCCTACCCGGTTCCGGCTCCTTCACGGGTGCGGAGTGATCGCGACTGATCAGCCCCGGCGCCGTCGCATCGGAAGCAGGCAATGGACGAATGCCGCTATAGCTGTAGACGATCTGCTCGCGATCGAAGCGAAGCGTCGGAAGCAGCGAGCGGAGGCTTTCGAGGAAATAGTCGGTCTCCGGTTCCTCGCAGCGGACATTTTCCGGATCGTCAGCCGGGGTGTCGGTGGAACCGACGAGCGCCAGGCCGAGGTAACTGTATACGAGGCAGATACGCCCATCGTCGGCCTCGAAATAGATCATGTGGCCGTTCAGGCTGCGAACCAGCTCGGGGTGATCGAGCAGAATATGGGAACCCTTGGTGCCGCCGATCATCCGGGAGGGAGCGCCGAGCGCACGATTGACTTGATCGATCCAGGGGCCTGCGGCATTCACCACCAGCCTGGGTGTGATTGCGAATTCGCTGCTGTCCGATCGCCGAAATGTCAGGCGCCCGCTGGAGACGGCTGTCAGGGATGCAAAATTGGCAGCAAGGCTCTTCGCATTTGCCTCGAGCCCATCCTTGACCAGCTCGTAGACGAGCCGCTCTGGCCTGCTGATCTTGGCATCATAATAAATGCCGCCCGCGACGATCGCCGGTGTGATGTGCGGCATCTCCTTGCGTGCCTGCCTCTTGAGGATCAACCGGTGGCGCGGCATGACCTGGTCGCGTGATCCGAAAAAATCGTAGAGGCCAAGCCCGATCTTGATCAGCACAGCTCCGCGGCTGCGCGGCGCGGTCTTGGAGCCGAGCATCGTGCGCAGCGCCGCCCAGATACCTCGTGTCCAGGAAAAGACCGGAATGAAGGTCGGCAATGGTTCGACGCAATGCGGAGCATTCTTCAGCAGCAGGTTGCGCTCGAGCGTCGATTGGGCGACCAGGCCGAATTCGCCCGTCTCGAGGTATTTCAAGCCGCCGTGAATGAGGCGTGACGGTGCAGCGCTCGTTCCGGAACCGAAATCCGCTTTGTCGACGACCACGCAATTCACCCCTTGCGCTGAGAGGTCACGAAACAGGCCGGCGCCGTTTATGCCCGCCCCAACGATCAAAACGTCGATGTCACCTTCTCCAAGGTTCGAGAAGCGCTGCTGCATGTCGGGTGTCATGATCTTTTCGTCCTAAAATGCCCGGCAATTTACGCCGGGGCGTCTGCCTCAGCTTGTTGATTACTCCGACGCAAGGGCCGCAATCTTCGGCCAGAGGGGCGTCATCGCTTCGGCGATCTCGCGGAAAACCCGGTAGCGATTTTCGTAGTCGGCGCTGCGCGCGGCATCCGGCAGGCATGTCTTCGCGATGCGGGTGACGTCGCGCGGATCGCTTTGCGGATCGGCATAGATGCCGACACCGGATCCGGCACAGAGAGCTGCGCCCCAGGCCGCGGCCTCGTCCGTTTCGGTTACCGTCACCGGCATGCCGAGCACATCGGCGAACATCTGCACGACCAGGGGATTGCGCGAGACGCCGCCCGCAAGCCTTGCCTCCTCGAACGCAAAGCCGTCGCGGAGGGCATCGACATGAACGCGGTGATTGAAAGCGATGCCCTCGAGCACGGCCCGCAGCATGTCGCCACGGTCGTGCCAGCCACCGAGGCCGAAGAACCCGGCGCTGGCCGCGGCACCATAGGGAGAACCGAACAGATAGGGATGGAAGAGCGCGGTCGACGGCCGGTCGAAGGCCGCTTCGATCTCCGGTGCCAGCAGCGCATGAATGGAACTGCCTTCTTTCAGTTCGCCGGCGCAGAGCTTGTCCAGAAACCAGTCGTAGTTGGCGGTCGACGCGGGCGAGATCGACATGCTGTTCCAGATGCCGGGCGAGATCCCGTTGCGGCAAAACCACCGCCGATCGACCCGCGGTTCGGACGATAGCGTCTCGTTGATCGAATAGGTGCCGGCGATGATGGCAACGACGTCCTTTGCGTAGCCCCCTGCTCCGAGCGCCGACGCGGTGACGTCATGCAATCCCGCGACAACGGGCGTTCCCTTGGCAAGCCCGGTCAGATGCGCTGCTTCATGCGTGACCCACCCGACAATCTGGTCGGAGCGCGAAGCCGGCGGCAGCGCATGAACCAGGTCCTGCAAGCCGAAGAGCCGGAGCGCGTCCTTGCTATATTCCTGCGTCCTGACATCGGTGAAAGACGTGCTCGCCTCTGTGCGATCCGTACCGATGATGCCCGTCAGGCAGAACCGAAGCCAATCCTTGCAGCTCAAGACATGCTTGATGCGCGCGAACCGTTCGGGCTCCATGTCGCGGATCCACGCAAGAAGCGCCGACGGTGCGGAAACGTGCGGGATTTGGCCCGTGAGTTGAATGGCATGGTCGGCAACATTGCTTTCCATCCACCGATCGACGAAACCGCCCGCCCGGCTATCCAGTGACAGGATGGCGCGGCCTAGAGGTTTCTGTTCCTGGTCGAGCAGATAGATGCCGTCGCCATGGGCCGTTGCCGCAATGCCTTGGATATCGCTTGCCGGGCGGTTGCTGAGCGCAATCGCTTCACGGATCGCGTCTGCCGTCGCGCTCCACAATTCGTTCATGTCCCGCTCGATATGGCGGGCCTTTGGAACGAACTGCGTGACGCGGCGGCGGGCCACCGCGAGCGGCGTCCCGTCAATATCGAAGATGACGGCCTTCGTGACCGTCAGGCCACTATCGATCCCGAGCAGACTCGGCATTCACTTCTACCTCGCTAACAGCAACCGGCCTGTCCCGTCACGAGCGCCCTCCGGCGCCCTTGGCGATGACGACGTTGATATCCCGGGACCGCATGCGGTCGATGTGCACGGGCTGGGTCTTGTCGTCGACGATGACGACGTCGAACTCGTCCAGTGCTGCGAAACTGTGGAGGGCGCGCCGCTCGAACTTCGTGTGATCGGCGAGCAGGATACGCTTGACGGAACTGTCGAACATGGCGCGCTTGGTATCGACCGTCTCGGGCGACTGGTGAAGCACCGTGCCATCGCTGATCGCCGACATGGAAATGAAGGCGACGTCAGCCCTGAGCCCCTTGATTTCGCTGATGGTCATCCGCCCCATGAAGGCGTTGCACCAATTGTAATAGTGGCCACCGAGAGCAAGCAACGTCACGTCGTGCATTCCCGTCAGCGCGTTCATCAGCGTCAGGGAGTTGGTAATCGCGGTGATCGGCACCTTCGACGGCAAATGCGCCGCCATTTGGAGTACTGTGGTCGAGTCATCGAAGAAGATCGCCTGTCCCGGCTCGACGAACTGCATGGCCGCCTCGGCAATCATTCTCTTCTCTGCGGCCTGGCGGTTCGAACGGTAGACGTCGCTGGATTCGATGAGATTGGTCGCAGCGGCGGTAACGATGCCACGTGTCTTTCTGAAGAGCCCGCGGCTGACCAGTTCATCGACGTCGCGATGGGCCGTCATCAGGCTGATCCCGAAACGGTCGGTCAGGTCTTCGATCCGCATCGAGCCTTCACTCATCACGGCCTCGGCAATCATCCGCCGACGCGCGATCTGCCGCGTCTGCCGGCTGTCGCTGGTTAGCTGGTCCAACAGATCTTCGCCCTGGCTCGTCTTCTGTGTCACGGGTCACCCTTGTCGCTGATTTCTGGATCAGAGCTTCGTACAGAAATTGCCGTGCCAAGGCAAAAAAGTGAAACGGAACGGACGGTTGCCCGCAAGCATTGCAAGGGGCGCCCTTTCGAGCGCCCCTCGTTGATTACTGCGACAGAACGAACGGACCCGTGTACTTGTCGACGTTGTCCTTGGTGATCAGCAGGCAATCGAAGAGCTGCTTTTCGCTCTTTGCACCCGTGCTGCCATTCTTGATAACGTTGTCGGCCTGCTTCACGGCTTCTTCGGAGAAAACCGCAACCGGCTGAAGGACGGTGTACTGGAGTTCGCCGGCCTTGATGGCCGCAACGGCATCCGGAGAACCGTCGAAACCGCCGACCTTGATGTTGGCGAGCTTGCCGGCTTCCTTGAGGGCAGCGATGGCGCCGAGCGCCATTTCATCGTTGCCGGAAATGACGCCGATGATATCGGGGTTCGCCTGCAGCATGGACTGCATCTTGTTGTGGCCCTGGGTACGGTCCCAGTTGGCGACTTCCTTGGCGGCCTTCTTGAGGTCAGGATACTGCGAGAGCACCGTCTCGTAGCCGTTGGAGCGCGTAGCGGCATTGTTGTCGGACGGTGCGCCGAAGAGCTCGGCGTAGTTGCCCTTGTCGCCGACCGCTTCGACCCACTGCTGGGCACCGAGTGCCGCACCCTGGGCGTTGTTCGAAACGAGCTGCGCCTTCGCCAGGCCTTCCTGGTTGATTTCAGCGTTGACGAGGATGACCGGAATGCCTGCGGCAACGGCCTTCTTCACCGCACCGACAGAGCCGTCGGCATTCGCCGGGTCGAGGATGATCGCGACCGACTTGTTGGTTATCGCCGTGTCGATCAGGTTGCTTTCGGTGTTGGTGTCACCCTTGTGCGCACCGACGGATGCCGTGTAGCCAAGCTTTTCGGCTGTCGCCTTGGCAACATTGCCTTCCGTCAACCAGTACGGGTTCGACGGATCGTTGACGATGATCGTCATCATGCCAGCTGCCCAGGCCGAACTCGCGAGGAGCGGTGCAACAGCTACGGCGGCGAAAAGAATGCGCATGCCTCTCTTAAACATAGTCTCTCTCCCATTAGTGAGCTTCGTTGTTACCGGAGAACCCGGCGGTGCTTTCCCCAATCGGCTATTTCGAAATCCAGGCTGCCGTCGCGGATAAGTTTCAGTCAGAGCCGTCAGGACGATTTGACCCGACGACCGTATTGGATGCTGTTCATGAGGACGGCGAGAACGATCACCGCACCGGTAAAGACCGTCTGCCAATAGGCAGAGACGCCGATAATGACGAGGCCGTCCGACAGAAAGCCGATGACGAAGGCGCCGAGCATGGTGCCGCGAACCGTGCCCCGGCCGCCAGTCAGAGCTGCCCCGCCGATGACGACGGCTGCAATCGCCGTCAGTTCGTAGGTGGTGCCCGCCGTCGGGCCAGCCGAGGTCAGCTGCGACGAGAGCACCAGACCGGCGATCGCGGCACACACGCCGGAAAGCACATAGACGATGATCTTGACGCGCTTGACAGGGACGCCGGACAGATCTGCTGCCCGTTCATTGCCGCCCGAGGCATAGAGCCAACGTCCGAATGCGGTGCGGCTGAGCACGATGCCGCAAACGATCGCCAGAACCGCAAGCACGATGACCCCGATCGGGATGCCGGCAAGGCGGTTGAAGCCGAGCCAGTCGAAGCCGGTATTGCCGAGTTCGGGACGGCCGCCGAGATTGTTATAGGTCAGGCCGTTGGTCATCAGGAGCGCGATGCCGCGGGCCACGTAGAGCACGCCCAGCGAGGCGACGAAGGCCGGCACCTTGAGATAGGCGATCAGCACGCCGTTGACTGCACCGACCAGTGCACCGAGCGCACATGTGATGACGACGACGGCCCAGACCGGCGGATAGAGGATGATGCCTAAATTATTGAGAGTGACGCCCTGCATCAGGAACCCTGCAATGCAGCCCGCAAGCCCAAGGGTCGAGCCGACCGATAGGTCGATGCCGCCATTCAGGATGACGAGAAGCATGCCGATCGCCAGAATGCCGAAGATGGCGACGTGCGAGGCCATGATCAGAAAGTTGTTTAGCGTGAAATAGTAGGGCGACAGGAACGAGAAGACCGCGATGATGACGATCAGCGCAAAGAATGCCCGGCCTTCCAGGATCAGGCGCACGATGTTGGTGTTGCGCTTCTGCCCGTCGGAAACTGACTTCTTTTCGGTGAGGTTCGTGACTGACATAATCAGTGCTCCATAGTTCCGGGCTAGTGCGCGACCACGGCTTCGCCGGAGGCGGCCATGATCTTTTCCTTGGTGACATCCGAGGCGAACTCGGCCGATATCTTGCCGCGGTGCATGACGATGATGCGGTGCGCGATGCTCAGGCATTCATTGACTTCGGACGTCGAGTAGATGACCGCCAATCCCTGCTTCGCGCGCTCGGCCAGGAGCTTGAAGACTTCTGCCTTTGCGCCGATGTCGATCCCGCGGCTCGGTTCATCGAGCAGGATGACTTTCGGCTGCGTTGCCAGCATTTTGCCGATGACGACCTTCTGCTGGTTGCCGCCGGACAGGGAACCGATCGGCGCCGCGCCACCATCTGTCTTTACATGCACACGCCGGATTGCATCGTTGACGAGATCGCGCTCGCGCTGACCGGAGGTAAAGAGGCCCCTCGTGAACGCGCGAATGCTCGCAAGCGACAGGTTGGAGCCGACGGTCATCGTCTGAACGAGGCCATCGCGCTGGCGATCTTCGGGCACGAGGACAAGTCCGCTGGCAATGCGACCGGCGATGCTCAGTCCGCCGACGTCCCGTCCTCCGAGGAGAACCTGTCCGCCACTCGAACGCAGACGGCCAGCGACGCATTCGAGGAGTTCCGTGCGTCCGGCCCCCATCAGCCCGTAGATGCAGACGACTTCGCCGGCACGCACCTTGAGCGACAGGCGATCGACCGCGTTGTAGGCGGCGCCGGAGGGACCCGGAACACTGAGATTTTCGATGGAAAGTGCAACGCCGCCGAACTGATGGCTTTCCGGCGGGCTGCCAAGATCGAAATTCTCGCCGACCATGTTGCGGACGATCCACTCGAGATCGATGTCCTTGCGTTCGGCATAGGCGGTCATGTTTCCGTCGCGCAGCACGACGGCATGATGGGTGATCTGCAGCGCCTCTTCCAGGTGATGCGAGATGTAGACGATCGAGACGCCGCGGCTCGTCAGGTCGTGGATGACCTTGAAGAGAACTTCCACCTCGGTGGCACTCAGCGCCGAGGTCGGTTCGTCCATGATCAGGATGCGCGAATTGACCGAAAGGGCGCGCGCAATCTCGACGATCTGCTGCTGGCCAAGACGGAGATCCTCGACGCGCGTCAACGGATCGATGTCTTCCTCCAGTTCTTCCATGAGCGCCCGCGTCTGGCGCTCCTCCTCGGCGAAGTCGACGACCCCGCCCTTGATGATCTCCCGTCCCATGAAGATGTTGTCACGGACGCTGAGATTGGGAGCGAGACTGAGTTCCTGGTGAATGATGGAGATTCCGCGTTCGCGCGCATGGGTCGACGAGGTAAAGCTGATGGGCGCACCATCGAGGATGATTTCGCCGGAACTAGGCTGGACCACACCCGAAAGGATCTTCATCAAGGTTGACTTGCCGGCCCCGTTCTCTCCGAACAGCGTGGTGACCTGGCCACGATGAATGTCGAAGTTCACACCCTTGAGGGCGTGAACATTGCCGTAGGATTTGGCGATGTTGCGAGCGGCGAGAACGACTTCGCCTTTTGCTGAGTTATTAATGTGCGGCTGACTCATTTGACCTCGACCTTGACAGGCGTGACGAGCCAGTTCTTCGGGTTGATGAGCTTGAAGACGCCGACCACCGTCGCCTGCTTGCCATCCAGGGTGTCGGGATCGAGGCTGCCGAAAACCGCCTTCTTCATCTCGTTGTTGATGGCCGAACCGGCATCCTGGTACTGAATCTGATTGGTGAACTGGCCAAATTCGATGGTGCCCGTTGCATCGCGGAGGTCCGTGCCGTTGACCGCGGGACCGGTCTGGACACGGACCACCGTCTCGGGAGGCAACCCATCGATCTTCATCTCGTTGGTGTTAGACTTGCGGGCGCCGAAGACGCCGGTCAGCGTAACCGGGATGACCGGCCCGGTGCTCGTTGCAGTCCCGAATTTTTCGGCGGCGGCCTTCTTATCGGCGGCGATGGCGGTCGCAAGGTCTGCCGCCGCAACGGCCCGCTCCTCGACATTCGCCTTGATCTTCGGAAACTGTTCGGCACCGAACGTCTCCGAAGAAAACGCCTGCTGCCGTACATCGTTTTCAGAGCCGATCTTGACGACCGTCGTATCGACCGCAATTGCGCCGACCACGACGATGGCCAGTACCGCGCTCACGATAAGCTTGCGATTGCCGCCGCTTGGCTTTGATGTTGCATATTCGGGCTGTGTGCTCATGTCTGAACGGCCTTTGACTTGAAACGGCGAGGTGGAGAAGGCTAGCGCGACGGCGATCGCAGACGGGCGGGAGCACTGAGCAGCAGCGGAATGGAAGCCGGCAGCTGATGCTCTAGAGCGCAAGTCTGGACGAAAATCCGCATAGGAAGCCTCCTCAACAAAGACCGGCGCCTGTCTCCTCCAACCGCCTTGGCCTGCAATACCATCAGGAAGCACGCTTCCGTGATAGAACTATGTTATTTATGTCGGCTACAATGTTATAAATCTTAGAGGCTGTCAACGGTGCCTCCATAAGAAATTGACCAGATAGACGGCGCTTCACATACTGCCAACGGTGGTGCAGTGCAGCAAAAATTGGCAGTGGGCGCACAATCCATCGCTGCCAGAGGCTCAACTTAAAATGTATACAACTGCTTGTTTTTCCTACAGCAATCTAAATAGTACACTGCTCGGTCGTCGCCGACGACCATGGTGAAGTCGGCCAGCACGCAGGCATCTTGCCCTGTTCCTATTCCGTTTATTTTAAATGAAAAAATTTTCATTGCTAGAAAATTATTACTAGCAATGTGATATCTTTATGTTATATTTTGCGACGAGGCTCATGCGAGGTTTCGGCTAATCGTTCGATGTGGAATTTGCACAGTGCCGCGCGCTAGCCGCAGCCCTAGAAAGACTGAAGTTGGTAGCCGGATGCATCATCTCAACGAATTTGGCCAATCGGGAGGACGTCATATGAATTGGACGCGCGTATTGCCCGCCGCGGTGTTTGCAATAGTGGCGATATAGTCCTTCGATGACATCGACCCAGAAGATCATCATCGGGATAGATGCCGGTACCTCCGTCATCAAGGCGGTCGCCTTCGACCTTTCCGGACGCCAGATCGCCACGGCCTCCGTGCGCAACAGGTACGCGACCGGCGACGACGGAGCCGCAACGCAGTCGCTGGGACAGACCTGGCTCGATTGCGCCAGCGCATTGCGCGGCCTCGGGGAAAAGGTACCCGATCTCGCGTCGCGCACCACGGCCATGGCCGTTACAGGACAGGGCGACGGTACGTGGCTCGTCGGCCGCGGCAATACGCCGGTCGCCGATGCCTGGCTGTGGCTCGACGCACGCGCAGCGCCCACGGTCACGTCGCTCGCCGGCGGAAACCAGAACCGTGCCCGCTTCGAGGCAACAGGCACCGGGCTCAACACCTGCCAGCAGGGTGCGCAACTCGCGCATATGGACCGCTTCTTGCCGGATCTTCTGGACCGGGCCGAGACGGCGCTCCACTGCAAGGACTGGCTCTATCTCAACCTGACGGGCGTTCGGGCAACCGATCCGTCCGAAGCGAGCTTCACGTTCGGCAATTTCCGGACGCGCGAGTATGATGCGGTGGTAATCAATGCGCTCGGCCTCGATCATCGGCGTGCGCTCCTTCCCGAGATCATCGACGGCACCGAGATCAGCCACGCGCTGACCGCCGAAGCCGCGAAGGCATGCGGGCTCCTTGCCGGAACGCCGGTCTGCCTCGGCTATGTCGATATGGTGATGACGGCGCTTGGCGCAGGCGTGCGCAGCGGCGCCCGCAATGCAGCCTGCTCGACGATCGGTTCGACAGGCGTACACATGCGCGCCAAGGCCGTTGCCGACGTCCAGCTCAATCGCGAGGGAACGGGCTATGTAATCGCCCTGCCCATTCCCGGCATCGTCACCCAGGTGCAGACGAATATGGGCGCCACCATCAATATCGACTGGATCCTGGAGGTCGCTGCCTATCTGATGGCCGAGGCGGGCAAGACTGCTTCGCACGCGGATCTCATTGCGCGCATCGACGGCTGGTTTGCTGAAAGCCGACCGGGCTCGGTGCTCTACCATCCCTATATCTCCGAAGCCGGCGAACGCGGGCCGTTCGTCAACGCCAACGCGCGCGCTGGCTTCACCGGGCTTTCGACGCGGCATGGTTTCCCGGACCTGCTACGCAGCGTGGTCGAGGGACTGGGACTTGCGACGCGCGACTGCTATGCGGCGATGGGTGCAATGCCTGAAGAGCTGCGCGTCACCGGCGGCGCCACGCGCTCAGCCGCCCTGCGCCGTTCGCTCTCGGCTGCCGTCAACGCACCGATCCGGCAGTCGCGCCGCGATGAAACGGGAGCCGCAGGTGCGGCGATGATGGCGGCGGTAGCGGTCGGCGTCTATCCCAGCATGGACGATTGCATTGCCGACTGGGTGACGCCGCTTCTCGGGGACGGGGAGATTCCGGATGTGGCCGAGGCTGCCCGGTTCGACCGGCTGTTTTCTGCCTACACGGACGTTCGCCAAGCAATGGTGCCCGCCTGGGACATGCTCGCCGGAGCCGCAACGTCTTCGTCGCCGACAGGCGAGTAAATCGAGTTCTGATGCAGCAATACATCGAGGGAGTATGACATGACCGAACCCGAACTCCTGGATCTCTTCGTCATCGGCGGAGGCATCAACGGCGCGGGGATCGCGCGCGATGCAGCGGGCCGCGGCCTGAAGGTGGCCTTGTGCGAAAAGGACGATCTGGCGCAGGGAACCTCGTCGCGCTCGGGCAAGCTGGTCCATGGCGGCCTGCGCTACCTCGAATACTACGAATTCCGCCTGGTGCGCGAAGCCTTGATCGAGCGTGAAGTGCTGCTCAACGCGGCGCCGCATATCATTTGGCCGATGCGTTTCGTCCTGCCGCACAGCCCTCAAGATCGGCCGGCCTGGCTCGTGCGGCTCGGCCTCTTCCTCTATGACCATCTCGGCGGCCGAAAAAAGCTGCCGGGATCGCGCACGCTCAACCTCTTGCGCGATCCGGAAGGAACGCCGATCCTCGATCAATATACGCGCGGCTTCGAATACTCCGATTGTTGGGTCGACGACGCCCGCCTCGTGACCCTCAACGCGCTCAGTGCGGCGGAAAAGGGCGCTTTGGTTCTGACCCGTTCACCGGCCGTTTCGGCCCGCAGAGAAAACGGCAGCTGGATCATCGCGACGAAGAACAGTCTGATAGGCGAGACGCGAACCTTCCGCGCAAAATGTCTCGTCAACTGCGCCGGTCCCTGGGTAACGGACATCATCAACCGCGTCGCAGGTTCCAGTTCCAGCCGCAACGTGCGCCTCGTGAAGGGCAGCCATATCATCGTGCCGAAGTTCTGGGCGGGCTCCAACGCCTACCTGGTGCAGAACCATGACAAGCGCGTCATTTTCATCAACCCCTATGAGGGTGACAAGGCGCTGATCGGGACGACCGATATCGCCTACGAGGGCCGCCCCGAGGAGGTCTCTGCCGACGAGACGGAGATCGATTATCTGCTGACGGCCGTGAACCGCTACTTCAAGGAAAAGCTGCGCCGTCAGGACGTGCTTCACAGCTTCTCCGGCGTTCGTCCGCTTTTCGACGATGGCAAGGGCAATCCGTCCGCTGTTACCCGCGACTACGTCTTCGATCTGGACGAGACAGGCGGCGCTCCCCTGCTCAACGTCTTTGGCGGCAAGATCACCACTTTCCGTGAGCTTGCCGAACGCGGCATGCAGCGCCTGATCCATATTTTTCCGAACATGGGCGGAGACTGGACCGAGAAAGCCCCCCTGCCCGGCGGCGAAATTCCGAATGCCGACTACGAGACCTTCGCCAACGGCCTGCGTGACGCCTATCCCTGGATGCCGCGCAGGCTCGTGCACCACTATGGCCGCCTCTACGGCGCCCGCACCAAGAACGTGGTTGCCGGTGCGACGGGTATCGAGGGGCTCGGGCGCCATTTCGGCGGCCAGCTCTACGAAGCCGAGGCCCGCTATCTCGTCGCCACGGAATGGGCGGCGGCGGCCGAGGATATCCTCTATCGCCGGACCAAGCACTACTTGCACCTGAGCGAAGCGGAGCGTGCCGCCTTTGGCGAGTGGTTCGCTTCGACCCGCCTTGCCGCAGCCTGAAGGAGGTCCGATGCCGTTAACTCTTTCCCTCAACACCAATCCGCTGGTAAACCGCTTTGCGGATCCCGATGACCTCATCGACACGGTTGCCCATGCGCTTCGCATCCGCGACCTCCAGCTCACGCATGAATTCATCAATCCGAGCTGGCAGGCGCCGGTCATCAGGCGATTGACCCGCGCTATGGACAAGGCGCTGCAGCGCACCGGCGTTCGGGTAACCTCCGGCATGACCGGCCCTTACGGACGCCTCAACCATTTCGGCCACCCGGACGCCGATGTCCGGCGTTATTACATAGAGTGGTTCAAGACCTTCGCGGACATCGTTGCCGATCTCGGTGGAGATTCTGTCGGGACCCAGTTTGCAATCTTCACCTACAAGGATTTCGACGATCCGGCGAGACGCGAAGCGCTCATCGAGATCGCGATCGACTGCTGGGCGGAGGTGGCCGAGCATGCGCACGCAGCCGGTCTCTCCTACATATTCTGGGAACCGATGAGCATCGGCCGGGAATTCGGCGAGACGATCTCCGCGAGCCTTTCGCTGCAGGAGCGGTTGACGGCTGCGAAAATGGCTGTCCCGATGTGGATGATGGCGGATATCGATCACGGCGATGTCACGTCCACCTACTCAGCCGATTTCGACCCCTATGCCTGGGCGCGTGCCGTTCCGCCGGTGTCGCCGATCATTCACATCAAGCAGAGCCTGTTGGACAAGGGTGGGCACAGGCCGTTCACGGCCGAGTTCAACGCGAAGGGCCGCATCCAGCCGGCACCGCTGCTGCACGCCTTTGCCGAGGGCGGGGCAAAAGACAATGAAATCTGCCTCGAACTCTCCTTCAAGGAACGCGAGCCCAACGATCGTCAGGTCATCCCTCAGATCGCCGAAAGCGTCGCCTTCTGGGCGCCGCATATCGACACCGGCGTCGCCGACTTGAACATCTGACACGGAGACCACTAAAAGGCAGCATCGCGATGCGGCGGATTCGCCGTCTTCGACATTCGAAAGGGAGCCGTGATGACGGACGCCGATGATACGCTTGCCGTACGTGCTGCCTGGCTCCACTACGCGGGTGGCCTTACCCAGTCCGAGGTCGCCCGACGCCTTGGCGTGCCATCGGTGAAGGCACATCGACTGATCGCGCGCGCAGTTGCCGATGGCGTCGTGAAAGTCACGATCGACGGCGATATCGTCGAATGCGTCGAGCTGGAGATGCGCCTTTCCGAACGGTTCGGGCTTCAGTATTGCGAGGTCGCGCCGGATCTCGGCGAGGAAGGGCTGCCGCTTCGCGCGTTGGGGCACGCAGGCGCGGGCTATCTCAAACGCGAGATCGAGCGCGGCGACAATACCGTCATCGGCCTTGGCCACGGCCGTACGCTCTCTGCCGCAGTCCAATATATGCCACGGGTAAGTGCGAAAGACCTGCGCTTCGTCTCGTTGCTCGGTGGCCTGACGCGAAACTATGGCGCCAACCCCTATGACGTGATGCACCGCATCGCCGAGAAGACCGGAACGCATGCCTACGTCATGCCTGTTCCCTTCTTTGCCAATACCGGCGAGGACCGCGAAGTCCTGAAGGCGCAGCGCGCCGTCAAGGAGGTCTTCGATCTTGCCAACAATGCCGATCTGAAGCTCGTTGGCCTGGGAACCGTCGACGCCGAGGCGCAGCTCGTTCTGTCTGGCATGGTGGAGCCCGGAGAAATCCAGGCCATTGCAGCAGCAGGTGGCGTCGGTGAAATCCTCGGGCACTTCTTCGACGCAGATGGCCATATCCTTGATACGCCGCTGACGGCTCGCACGCTTTCGGCATCGTTCCCGAAGACCAAGAAGGAGCGGCTCGTGGCGCTGGCTGGCGGACAGGCAAAGGTGCCGGCCATCAGGGCAATCTTAAACAGCCGCCGCCTTTTTGGACTCATCACCGACGAACGCACCGCAAAGACGCTCCTGGCATAGTGCGAAACACAACATAATTTGATCGCAAAATAACATCACTAATGTTGCTTATCACGACAATTCCGTTATCTTATCTCAAAACCAGTGGAGACCGGAATGAAGCGGGAAGAGCGGCAGCAGCTCATCGTCAATCTGCTCGTCGAAAACAAGACCGTCGACCTAGATGATCTTGCCGATCGCTTCATCGTGTCGAAGATGACGATCCATCGCGATCTCGACGATCTCGAACAGGCCGGCGTCTTGCGCAAGGTACGAGGCGGCGCGACGATCGACGCCGGAACGCAGTTCGAGAGCGACTTCCGTATTCGCGAGAGGCAAGGCAACGAAGCCAAGATCGCCATGGCACGAAGCGCGCTGGAGCTGGTCGAACCGGGCATGACCGTGATGGTCAACGATGGTTCGATGGCCGCCGTGCTGGGCGAAATGCTGCTGCAGAAGCGGCCCCTGACCGTGATCACCAACAACGCGGCGATCATGGAGCGGCTGAAAGGCGAGGCCGGCCTCACGCTGATCGGCCTCGGCGGCATCTATTCGGCGAAGTTCAGCGCCTATCTCGGCGTCGTCACGGAAGAAGCGCTGTCGCGGCTGAGAGCCGATATCGCGTTCATTTCGACCCCCGCCGTCAGCGGTAGGCTCGCCTATCACATGGACGACAACGTCGTGCGCGCCAAACGGGCAATGATAGCATCGTCGGCCAGGACCTGCCTCTTGGTCAACCACCAGAGGATCGGCCATACAGCGCTGCATGTCATGGCGGATCTGGCCGACTTTGACGCCATTATTACCGACAGGGCACCTGACGCTGCTGTCCTGGAGGAATTCGAGCGGGCGGGCATCACGCTCACCGTCGCATCAACACAGGATCCGACATGACCGAAAAACCGCGTTTCTGGGTTGGCACCAGCTGGAAGATGAACAAGACGCTTGCGGAGGCGCAGCACTTTGCAAAAGGGCTCGAAGCTGCCGATGCCGCAGGCGACCCTCGCATCCAGCGCTTCGTCATTCCGCCTTTTACAGCCGTGCGCGAGGTCAAGTCGATGCTTGCGAAGACCTCCGTGAAGGTCGGCGCACAGAACATGCACTGGGCTGACCAGGGTGCCTGGACCGGCGAAGTCTCGCCGCCGATGCTCAAGGACTGCAATCTCGATATGGTCGAGCTCGGGCATTCCGAGCGTCGCGAACATTTCGGCGAGACCGACGAAACCGTGGCCCTGAAGACCGAAGCTGCCGTGCGCCACGGCCTCATTCCTCTGATCTGCATCGGCGAGACCCTTGCCGACCGCGAAAGCGGGAAGGCCGCCGAAATTCTGGCCGCGCAGGTGCGGGGTGCGCTTTCGAGACTCTCCGGCGACCAGAAAGCCGCCGAGATTCTTCTTGCCTACGAACCGGTCTGGGCGATCGGCGAAAAGGGCATCCCGGCAACCGCAGACTATGCGGATGCCCGCCAGGCCGAAATCATCGCCGTCGCCGAGGAGGTACTCGCCCGGAAGATCCCCTGCCTCTACGGCGGCTCGGTCAACCCGCAGAACTGCGAGGAACTCATCTCGAGCCCGCATATCGACGGGCTTTTCATCGGCCGCTCGGCCTGGAACGTCGAAGGTTTCCTCGACATCCTGGAAAAATGCACCGCCAAACTCTGAGGAGAAAGACAATGAAGCTTGCTATTGCAGGAGACAGCGCCGGCGAAGGCCTCGCCAAGGTTCTGGCCGACCATCTGAAGGACCGTTTCGACGTGCACGAAGTTTCGCGCACGGGTACCGGCGCCGATCCCTTCTATGCAAACCTTTCGGACCGAGTTGCGTCGGGCGTCATCGACGGAACCTATGACAAGGCGATCCTTGTCTGCGGCACCGGCATCGGCGTCTGCATCTCGGCCAACAAGGTGCCGGGTATTCGCGCAGCGCTGACGCATGACACCTATTCCGCTGAACGTGCGGCACTTTCAAACAACGCACAGATCATCACGATGGGCGCACGCGTCATCGGGACGGAACTCGCGAAATCCATCGCCGATGCGTTTCTCGCCCAGACGTTCGACGAGAATGGCCGTTCGGCCGGCAACGTCAAGGCCATGGACGAGCTCGACGCCAAATACAACGCCAGGTGACAATAATGCGAAACGGCCGGTTCACGCCGGCCGTTTGATGGCTTTACAATTGTCGGAGCACGGGCTCGAAAGCGAACCTCGAGCCAACACAGAGCCCCACCTGGCGGTCGAAATTCTATTTTGGAAAATTGTATCGCTCGGTCAGATCCCACAAATCTCGATTGAGCTTGATCAAGGATTGGATGCTCTCCTTGATCCGCACGATCTCCTGATCGTCGAGTTCCTCGATCTTTCCGTACTTTATTTCATCCCGGCTTTCGAAGATCCGCATCGACTGCGTCAGACCGCGGCCGCTGTCGGGGTCAAACGAATAAATGCAGTGGTTGTACTTGTTTCTGAGTTTGCCTTCCTCGGAGAGGCGCTTTGTTGCCTCCAGGACCTCGCTTCTGCACGCTGCAGGCGTCCGCTGCATCTTCGCCAGCCGCTCCACCAAATCGATCCGTGCGCGCGAGGTGTTCAGTGTCAGGAAGATGACGATTGCCGTTTCCTTGTCGGACTGGCAGAGCCCGGCGATCACGTGAATCAAAAGGCTCTCAGTGTTAGTCCAAGTGTAGTTCAATTGCCCTAGCAGCAACAGAACATCCTGAAACTTACGCATCGTCACCTGGCACCGAACTGCTGCCGGAACGAACAGAACCGTCCGGCAAAGCCTCACCGCCGTATGTTTCCAGATGCTCGAAATAGATCGCGACCGCTTCCGTCCTGTTGTGGACGCCGAGCTTGGTAATGATGTTGTGGATGTGAATCTTGACAGTATGTTCGGACAATCCGAAAGCGGCCGCGATGATCTTGTTCTGGTTGCCCAATGCAATTCGGCCCAAGATCTCGTTTTCACGCTTTGTCAGCTGATGCATTGTTTTTCCTCGGATTTCCTGCGCAAAATGCAGTTTCGTCTCCGCGGGCGAATCCGGCGAACGAGGGCTGCTCGCCTCCCACAACACGCCGTCTTGATTGCTGTAGGTGACAGACGGGAAATATGTTCCGCCCTTCAAGATGATCCGAAGGACCGAAAGCAGAACATCGAGGCTCACGTTCAGCGGAAGGACGCCGCGAACCAGCCGGGTGTCGACGAAATTCAGCCTGCTGGCGCTCTCACGCTGATCGCCCTCGGTAACGATGACAACCGCGACGGAGGGGTGTCGCTTCAGGATTTCGCCAGCACAGCTATTGAGACCGTGTGCGAGTTCGAGATCGACCAGCAAGAGACGCAGGGGTACTTCGAAGTCGCCGAGCGCAGCTTTCAATTCGGAAACATTTTTTACGCACAGCGACGGAAACTCTCTCTCGATCGCCGCAGCGATAGCGTCGGAGACGACATCGGGCGGCCCCACGTACAAGAGTGTGCGCAAATAGCGAATGGCCTCCAACGGCGGCACCAGATCCACGCTGAAGTTGTGCAAGGTCGGCGCATCATGCGTCATTGTAGTAGCCTCCCCAGGCATTTTTTTGCGGAGCGCGGTGCGCTTCCCCCTCCGCCTCTTGCTGGAAAATCTAGACCAAACAGACCCGATTGGGAATAGCTCGAAGGAGCTATGCTCCCCTGCCGGTGGCTCGCTGGCATCGCGCAGAATATCGCGCACAGCGTGTGCTAAACCGTTTTTTTACGATAAATCAATGGGCAGGCTCGCATGAAACTACCTACCAAGGCGGTAGCTCTGAACATCCGCTACCTCTTGTGGCGGGCTATTAGCACTTAAGGCCTAGGCGAAAGGATCAATGGCTCCACATCCGGGGGCGTCGTGCGTCGAGCAAGCGACATTGAAGATGAATTTGGACACGCCTTCGGGCGGCAGACAGCCACCTTCGCGCGATTTGCATCACAATACTGATCGAGGAACGATGCTTATCGCCGGTCTCCGGGAGCTATCCGTTTCAAAACGACACAGGCTTGACCGGTTCTGGCGCAGGAGACCTTGAAAACAGCGGCTCAGCGGCTCCCCGGTCGGGGTACTAGCTCCATCTAGCAGCTTACCTTCCCCGTATATTAGCAGCACATTCAACGTTGCGGCTGGGTCTGGAGGGTCGCCTGCGAGGCATGGGCTGGCTTCGTGCGTCGAAACTCCATGCTGAAATGCCGCGTCGCCAACGACGGGAGGGCTTGCCAACTGAACACGCAATCCAATCACGGGGATGCGGTCACCCCATAAACTCCGCCTTCATCCAATCGTTCAAGTTCAACATCTGCACGGCCAAGACCATAAATAAGATGAATTGTGGCCAAGCTGTTGCGGATCCAGAGCCAGAGGACACGACAATGGCTGACAAGCACAGACATAATTATGATCCGTCATCCCATGACGACGATCAGCAGCAACAGCAGCAGCAACGTGAGCAACAACAGCAACAGGAACAGCAGGAACAGGGCCAGAACCAGTACCAGGGAAGTGAATCGGAAAACTTCAACGGCAATGGTAATGGCAACGGCAACCTGAACCTCAACGGGAACGGCAGCCTGAACCTGAATGGCAACGGCAACCTCAATGGCAATTTCAATGCCAGCGAGAATTATAACGAAAACACCAACAATACGAATACGACCGTCGACGTAACCGTGGACGTCGGCCTGGAAGGCTACTTGCCGAGCGACGACGACTTCGCTGACATCGACGTCCAGGGCGGCAGCTCGATCGACGGCCTGTTCAACACGAAGTTCGACGACATTCTGAACGGCGCGCTGACCGGTGAGGGCAATGACGTCGGCAATGTGATCAATCAGATTGCCAACCTGCAGGACAATGACCATCTCGATAATGCCCAGGTCACCAACAACGGGACCTTCCAGCTCAACAACAATGCCAAC
Source organism: Rhizobium sp. Root1203 (assembly GCF_001424945.1). Lineage (GTDB taxonomy): Bacteria > Pseudomonadota > Alphaproteobacteria > Rhizobiales > Rhizobiaceae > Rhizobium. Next base: position 44,888 of record NZ_LMCW01000014.1, on the reverse strand, counting down.
GGTGGGTTGGCGTTTGCATCCGACGGGATCAGCGGCGGTGGCGACGGCGGCAAGGGCGGCAGCGATGCCGATGCCAACGGCGGCGATGGCGGCAACGGCGGCGGTGCAACCGCAGGCGCCGGAGTCGGCGGTGCCGGGGCCGGCGGTCTGGCTGCGAGCCTGGCTTTCGGGGGCATCGGCGAAGGCGGCGATGCCGATGGCGGTGATGGCAGCAGCGGAAATGCCACGAGCGGCAACGCCCAGGGCGGCTACGGCCACGGCGGACGTGGCGGCAGCGGTGCCGAAGGCATCGGCGTCGGCTTGGGCCTTGGCCTCGGCCTCGGCGCAGGGCTGGCACTTGCCGGTGACGGCAGCAACGGCGGCAACAATACCGCCGGCAATGGCGACCAGGGCGGGGACAGCGGTGACGCCAATGGCGGTAACGCCGACAACGCCGGAGACGGTGGTGCCGGTACCGGTGGTGCCGCCACGACTGGTGTCGGGGCAGTTCTTGGATTGATCAACCCGGTGTTTGCCGACAGTGATGGCGGCAACGGCACTGCCGGGGACGGCGGTGACTCCAACGGCGGCGCCGGTGGTGGCGCCGGCGCAGGCGGCGCCGGTGGTTCGGGCGGCAATGCTACGGACGCCGGTGACGGTGGCCGCGGTGGCGACGCGCTTGGCGCCGGCACCGGTTTTGGTGGCGGTGCTGGAAACGGCGCTGGAACCGGCGGCGACGGTGGCGACGGTGCAGCCGGAGCCGGTGGGGCAGCTACCACGGGCGACGCCACGACCGGCGACGGTTACGGCGGGGATGCCTGGGCAGGCGGCGGTGAAGGCGGAACTGCCCTCAGCGGCGCATGGGCCGATGGAATCGGCGGCGACGGCTACGGCGGCTGGGCGTTCGGCGGAAACGGCGGCGACGGCGCAGACGGCGGCATAGCCACCAACGGCTACGGCGGTGCCGGCGACGGCGGGTCGTGGGGTTCGGGCAATGGTGACGATGGTATTGTCACCGGCACGAGTTCAGCATCGGCAGATGCCGTCATCGATACCAGCGCCTTCAACCAGGATATCGTGATGGGCGCTAACCTGCAGCAGAACGCAATCGACATGACCATCGTCGGCGGCGATCTGACCAGCACCGTCATCGGCGACGATGCCAGTGATGGCAGCAGCTAGGGCCGAATACACCTAGATGAAATGTGAAGTAGGCAAGGCAGGCTGCGCGCGGTTTCTACGCGCAGCCTGCACAAGGTACGACCGACCTGATCCTGACGGCAAGGTTCAGAGATGGCCGATGCTGACAGAGGAGTTCCTGCCGTGATCATGTTGGACAAGATTACCGAAGAGATCGCCCACTTCATCGGCGTCTTTCATGTAAGCGTCGAGGACGCGCGCTATAGAGAGGCCTATCAGGAATTCACTCTCAACCTGGTACAAACCGAACCGGATGTACACCCGGTGGTGGATTCAGACTTCGCTGCGCCCTTCGAATTGCTCGATTACGAACCGGGAATAGACTACCGTTCTCCCGGTCATGATCCGTGGCATGTACGTCCCTGGCCACCCCTGTTCCAGGGTTTGCCACGTCTTCATGGAGCTGACGACCTGCACGTGGGACGTGACCATCATTGGCCACAGCATTGGTCCTATCATGCCGCCGCCAAGACGATGAAATTTGACGCGCCGGAGATGCAGCCCCCAGGCTCAGTGGCCAATTATCTCAACCAGGCGATCGTGCTATCGGACGATGACTATTTCAGCGTCGGCGGCCACAATCTCAAATTTTCCCCCGATCCTATCGACAACTCGGCGCTGTTTTCCGGCGCAGAATACGCAGCGTCGCTGTCGCCCCTCGGTGATCTGGAGAGACCCGGTTCGAGCGCGGAAACCATTGAGGTCATCAAAACGGCGATTACCCACCTTGACGCCGCCGCTTCGGGTCCTGTCGAGGCGGCACAGATCTTTTTGCACGGTACGGAAGCCATCGACGGCATCTACGTCAATGGCGAACTCGTCGCCGAAGCGCCTCTCCTCAAAGACCACTACACGTTCGACGAGAAAACCGACGACAGCGAACCCGATCCGCAATCAAACACCTTCATATCGGAGGATGGGGCAGTCACCATCAAAGTCTCGGTCGAACTGCAAGCCGGCGGCGACACGCTGGTCAACGACGCCGTCATGAAGAACTTCTGGAGCGGGGGCGCGGTGACCGCAGTCCTCGGCGATCACATCGAACTGAATGCGATTATCCAAATCAACGCAATCTGGGACACCGACGCGATCACCTCTGCCGTCAATCACTGGACGACAGGTGACGCCAACGAGCTTTACAACATCGCAACGTTCGAACGTCTGGATAACTCCGGTGTATCGGCCGGCGGGTCGTCGCACTCGAGCGATTATCCGGCATATTGGTCAATCACTGAGATCAAAGGCGATCTGATGATCGTGAACTGGCTCGAACAGCTTGTCTTCATGAGCGACAACGATGTCGGTGTTCTCTCATCGTCGGGCGTGACGACGAGCATCGTCAGCGGCGACAATCTTGGCATGAACCATGCGTCCGTCGTCGAGCTCGGCTTTGGCTACGACCTGATCATCATTGGCGGGTCTGTCTACGACGCCAACATCATTCAGCAGTTGAACATTCTGTTCGACAACGATGTGGTGGGCGCCGTGTCCGGTTTTCAGACCACCGGAGCGGGCGCGATCTCATCGTCGGGAAATCTGCTTTGGAACCAGGCACACATCTACACCATCGGCGGCTCGGACCGGTTCGATTCCTTGCCGCAAGATTACCTGGATGCCGCCAACGGACTCTCGAGCGGCGGCAAGACTATTCCAGGCGGAGTGCTTTCGGATCACGCGTTTGCGGGCCTCGATGGGCTGAGGGTCCTCTACATAAGCGGCGACCTGATCAACCTTCAGTACATCAAGCAGACAAACATTCTGGGTGACAGCGATCAGATCGCGCTTGCGATGGATGCGGTTTCTCCTCACCCAGGTGCGGAATGGTCAATCTCGACGGGTTCGAACGCGCTTCTGAACAATGCAGTCATCGTCGACCTCGATTCGTTCGGCAAGACCTATGTCGGCGGCGAGCAGTATTCTCAAGAAACGCTCTTTCAAGCCGAATTGATATCGCACCAGCCTGACTTCGGAGCCTCCAATCCCGATGCGCTCGTCAACGAGGCCATCCTTTTCCTCGACGACTCGATGCTGGCTCCGGATGCAACCCAGACCGGGGCCAATATCCCGGCAGACTACGATGCCCACCCGGATGACGGGCTCAACACCATGCTTGGACATTAGAGGGACATATGTATGAAATCCGCAAAACCCCTGCAGTCCCGACTGGATTGATGGGCGCCAAACCAGACAACACCAATCTGCGTCAGGCTGCTCCCCGCGGCATGGACGATAGCTATCAGGAATTCGACCGTGCCGTGGAGGAATGCAAAACCGTCGCGTCCGGCGCTGCGCTGCCTCGACAGGGCATGCTTGAACAAGCGCCGGCAGCGGTGGCCGTAGGGGCGCCACGCCCCCCCTACGTGGTTAGCGATAGCCAGGCCGCATCGCCGGACGCACGACGTCCTTTCAGCGAGCCCGTTGCAGAGGCGCCAGTTGCCGAAGGCCCGGTCGAGGGCCGGCCAAGACCGACGGTGCGTGAGGCCCCCGCCTCGAAGGCCGTCGATGGATTGAAAGTTATCGATGGCGACTGCGGCCCGATAGCCGCCACGCACGGCACAGTCGACAAGCCGTCCACCGGGGGTGGCGGGTCAGGAGGCAGCGGCACGTTCCATAAGCGGCTGGCGCCGGTCGATTTCAATGCCAGCCTCCAGGCAGGCATCACCGCGGTGCGGCGGAACCTGATGATCGTCTTGCTGTTCACACTGGCAAGCAACGTGCTTGTGCTGGCAATTCCGATCTATTTGTTCCAAATTTCCGACCGCATCCTGACAAGCCGCTCGATCGACACTCTGATCATGCTGACCCTGGTGATCGTCGGCGCAATCATCCTGCAATCCATGTTCGACGCATTGCGACGCTTCGTGCTGATGCGCACGGCGGTGGAAGTTGCCGCGCAGCTTGGCGCCCCCATCCTGAGCGCCGCAGCGCGTGCGTCGCTGCAAGGAAACGGCAAGGAATATCAGACCCTCGGGGACCTCCAGCAGGTCCGAGGCTTCCTTGTGTCGAGGACGCTGCTGTCTTTCCTGGATGCACCGATCGCGCCCGTTTTCCTCGTAGCGGTCTTTCTCATTCACCCGGATCTCGGGTTTATCGTGGTGGTGACCGCAATCCTGCTGCTGATCCTCACCCAGATAAACCAGCGAATGACGGCAGGCCCTTTTGCCGAAGCGAACACGGCACAGGTAAAGGCGAACCTTCACCTCGATTCCATGACCCGCAACTCTCAGATCATCAATGCGCTGGCGATGATACCGGAGGCCGTGCAGATCTGGGGGAAGGACACCGCGGCCTCCCTGAAGGCACAGATCATTGCCCAGGACCGGAACATTGCCATCGCTGCTGTCTCAAGGGGAACACGGCTTCTCACGCAGGTGACGATGCTCGGTTGGGGTGCCTATCTCTCCGTTGAGGGCGAATTGACCGGCGGCATGGTGATCGCCTCCTCTATCATTGCAGGACGTGCCCTTGCCCCGATCGAAGGCGCAATTGAAGGCTGGAACCAGTTCAGCCAGTCGCGCGCCGCCTATGGCCGGATAGCAGCGCTGCTGCGCGCCTCGCCTTTCAATTTCGAGCGCCTCAATCTGCCGAAGCCCGAAGGCCGTCTGGACGTCGAACGACTGCTCTACGTGCCGCAGGGAACCAAGCGTGTCGTCCTCAATGGGCTTTCGTTTGGCTTGCAGGCCGGCGATTCTCTTGCCGTCATCGGCAATTCCGGCGCCGGAAAGACCACATTGGGCAAAATGCTTGTGGGATCGATCCTGCCGACATCGGGAAATGTCAGGCTCGACCTCATGGATCTGCGCAACTGGGACCAGCGCCAATTCGGTGAGAACATCGGCTACCTGCCGCAGGACGTGCAACTGTTCCCGGGCACCATCAAAGCCAACATTGCCCGCATGCGAATGGACGCCGACGATGCGCAGATTTACCGCGCAGCCATGCTGGCCGATGTTCACGAGATGATCGCGAGCCTGCCGCATGGCTACGAAACCGTGGTCGCTGCAGACGGATCGCCCCTCTCCGGCGGTCAGAAACAGCGTGTCGCACTCGCCCGCGCCTTTTTCGGAGATCCGCACCTGGTGGTCCTGGACGAACCCAATTCGAACCTCGACACGGCGGGCGAAGCGGCCCTCGTTCGCGCGCTGCAGCAGGCGAAAGAGCAGAAGATAACAATGATCACCATCACCCAGAGGCCCGCGCTTCTCAACAATGTCGACAAGATACTCCTGCTGGTGAACGGGACCGTGGCGCTCTTCGGTATGCGCATGGACGTCCTGCAGGCGATGGGGGCTCGCGGGATCAGCATAGAGGGTGGCTCGTTTGGCCATCAGTTGCAGTAGGAGGCGAGCATCATGTCCGACATCGCCAAGGTACACGACATAGAATGGTATTCCGACGTACCGCGATCCATCTGGAAGCAGACGACCGTCGGGCTGATCCTCCTGGGGGTGGCATTCGGCGGTTTCGGCACATGGGCGTCGACGGCTCCTCTCGCCGCAGCCGTGATCGCCCAGGGTCGGTTCGTCGCCACGGGCCAGAACAAGATCGTTCAGCACCTCGAGGGCGGCATCATCAAGCAAATTCTCGTCAATGAGGGCGATCAGGTGAAGGAAGCGCAGCCGCTTGTCCTGCTCGACGAGACGGCGGCAAAGTCAAAAAAGCGGGAGCTGTTTCTGCGCCGTATGAGACTGGACGGCACCGCGGCTCGATTGACCGCCCAAGCCGATCGCCAAGACAATCTTGTCATCACCGACCTGCTGAACAACTATCGCGACGATCCCGATGTCTGGTCGATCCTCGTCAGCCAGCAACTCAATTTCAAGGCTGGGCAGCTCAAGCTTTCCAGCGAGCTTTCCCTTCTCGAGCAAAACGTAAAGGCCCTGCGCTTTCGCGAGGAAGGCTACCGGCGGCAACGTGATGCGACCGTGCTGCAAGTGGATCTGCTCAAGGCCGAGTATCAGGACAAGCAGTTGCTGCTCACAAAGGGTCTGGTGCGCGGCAACGATGTGAAGGCGATACAGCGCGCGATCGCCGAGGCCGAGGGACAAGTAGGAAGGCTCGAGGCAGAGATTGCAGAAACGCAAGCGCAAGCGGTAAAAGAGCAGCAGGAGATACTCAGAACCGAAGGCGTCTACCGGGAAGAAGCCCTCGACCGCCTGCAAGCGATTCAAGGTGAACGCGATGTGGTTCGCGAGCAGCTGCGCGAGGCCGAAAACGTTCTTCAGCGCGCAACGATCAATTCGCCCGTTTCAGGGACCGTCGTGCGCACGCACTACCATACGACGGGCGGCGTCATCGAAAGTGGCAAGGCCATTCTCGAAATCCTTCCCGCAGGTGTGCCCCTGCTCATCGAGGCGCAGATACGGCGCAACGACATCGACAGCGTCAAGGTGGGCCAGGTTGCCACCATACGCCTGATCGCACTGAACCAGCGAACAACACCCGTCCTGCATGGCGATGTGATCTATCTGTCGGCCGATGCTCTGCAAGACAGCAAGCCCGGCATGGCAGATCATGATGTCTATGTCGCGCGCATCAACGTTTCGCCCGAAGAAATCGCAAGGGTCCACGGATTCACGCCAACTCCGGGCATGCCAGTCGAGGTGATGATCCAGACGGCAGAGAGGACGTTCTTCAGCTATATTGCCAAGCCGGTAACGGACAGCATGTCGCGAGCGTTCTCGGAACAGTAAGGCATCAGGCCAGGCAGTGCCTGGATCGCTGCAGCTCTCTTTGGCTCCACCGCGAGGGCTTGCCATCGCGGGCAGTTCCAAGATCGTCGATGACGGACGAAGAATTGACGAAGTGTCTGGCTAGGCTACTCTCCGGGCTAGAACATTAGGTCAGTTCATATGAGACGATCTCTTTCGGCAGCAATCGCCGCGGTCTTTTTCGCCAACCCTTGCATTGCCGCGCAGGCAGCATCCCCATACGACATTTTCCATCGACACTGCCTGTCCCCCGGACCTTATTTCGAGCGGACGGTGGTCCTTGCGAAGGATCGAAGCTGGACACCCCTTGCAAACGATATGGCTGTCAGCCTGACGCCTGTTGAAAACCCGGTTGCCCTGGAGGGCTGGATTGTCGGAGACGGGGAAAGCGGGGACTCATTCGAAGCGGTCGTCGTCTCTAAGTCGACCATAGGCGGAAAGGCAGTCGAAGGCTGCACCGTAGCCTTCACCGACGTCGACGCGGAAGCCTTCGAGTCGTCGCTCAAAAATCTTGCCGCCGCGCGGCCTGCAGGAGAAACGCGCGGTCAGGACAGCATTCACAAAGCCTACACAGCAAGTGTCGGAGGAAGAGATCTGGCGATCACCCTTACTCTTCCGCTCTATCCGAAGGGCACGGACCAGGTGGTCGTCAGCGTGGTCGCGGAACAGCAGCTGGAAAACTGACCGACGAATTTGCATCGGTGAGGGTTGCCGTGCGTGTACAAGCCTAAATTCTAGGCAAAACACGCGTGATCGGCGATGCGCCATGTACCACGCGGGAAACTCTATCGCGGTTCAAAACCGATTGGCGCTACGGCACGAAACAGGGCAACAAAAAACGCCCGCCGGAATTCAGCGGACGTTTTCTTGAGAAGTAGAATGGGCTCAGCTTGCGTTAGCGAGCAATGGCTGCGCGTGCCACGCTGTGGATATCCGAGCGGTCTATGCCCAGGTCCTGCAGTTCGCGTGAGGTCATGCGGCCAAGTTCGGAGACCGTCTGACGGTACTTGCGCCAATTGTTGAAGGAGCGTGCTACGTTCATGATAATCCCCTTTCCTGGGCTTTCGAAGCAGAGCTGCCAGTCCTTGGCGCTTTGTTTGCTTCGATGACCTTCATATAGCTTCGCACCGCGTCGACTAACAGGGACAAGACTTCACGCCACCCATGCATGCAGCGCATGACAGCGAGCGTTCCCTGGGGCAATTGTCGGAAAGCGCTCTCACAAACGCCCTGGGCAGTCCGGCATTTGCGCCGTTTGCCAACCGCCCGCGGGTTTCACCGACATGTCAAACTTGATAGCGAGTTCGCAAGAAAGAGAGTACTGCTTCCTCATCGGTTGCGAATGTTGGCTGCGACCGCTTGGAAGTTACGCGCTTCTGCCCAAACGGAGGAGCGACCATGAGTGATCTGCTACGCGCTATTTCCTTTAGTGACGATATCGACGTCGTCTTCGAGGCACTGTCCGAATGGTGCCGCCTGACAAAGACCAATCCGAACAGCGTGGAAGGTTGCTCGATAGCGTCCAGATTGTTCGACCTTTTTCAGGCTGGTTGTGAATCCAGGGAGGGCCTCTTGGCGGCGATAGCGCGCGGAGAACCCGCCAAGCCGTTCCGCGTGACAGCAAGCGCCGGACCGAGCGCGCCAACAGCCAACGCCTCGTAGACCGACCGCTGCAGCGTTTGCCATTTCAATCACGGAACCGTCAGTTCGCTCCATGCGACACCTGACGATGTGCAAAGGGACTTTCGGGGTGCCTAGCGCCTTTCCGGTGACGAAATCAGCTCGCGCACAACACGCGGCAAGCCTGCCTAATAAACCGATCGGCCGCAGTGCTTTTCGCAGCGACCGCCAGACCATCTGCAAAACATTCTTGACTACTTATTCCAGAAAGCCTATTTCTCCCTCCATGGCGAGATCAAAGGAATTCGACAGGGAGCAGGCGCTGGACGCTGCCATCGATGTGTTTCGAGACCACGGGTTCGAGGGCACGTCGACCGATATGCTTGTGAAATCGATGCGTATCGGGCGGCAGAGCCTTTACGATACGTTCGGAGACAAGTGGCAGCTTTATCGATCGGCGGTCGAGCGCTATGCAACGGCCGAGACCCATGCCCATATTGAAATCCTTCGTCGTGAGGGGCAAGCGGTGGATGGCATTCGACAGATGATCGATCGGGTCGTCGAAGAAGCGAGGCGGACCTGCCTCGGCGTCGGTTCGATCTGCGAATTCGGCCAAACACGCGCGGAGCTTGTTGCCGTGCATCAGGTTGCCGACCGCCGCCTCAAGGAGGCCATGCGCCGGCGCATCGCCGAGGCGCAGGCCGCCGGCGATGTGGTTGCGGGCTTGTCGCCGGTTGAGGTTGCCGACTTTCTCGTTGCAAATTTCGCCGGAATTCGCATCGCGGCGCGCGGCGGAGCTGATCGCGCGCACCTTCAATCGCTGGCCAGGCTCGCCCTGCGCGCCATCACATAAGCGGAACGCAAAAAAGACCGCAGGCAAGACCATTTGACCAATTTTGGAATGTTTAGTCAAGAAAGGACGAAACAATGAGAGCTGTTGTAATGAATGGAGTGGGCGGGCAAGACGTGATGGAAGCCGTCGACCGGCCGCAACCTGCGGCCGGACCAGACGGAGTCGTCGTCGAAGTCGCAGCTTCCGGTGTGAACTTCATGGACATCGGCGTACGGCAGGGAATGTTCTGGACCGAAATGCCCTTTCCGAGAATCCTCGGCGTCGAGGGCGCCGGCCGCATCATCGACATCGGAGTGGAAAATGATCGCTTCAAGCCGGGCGATCGCGTCGCCTGGGTCTACGTCCCCGGCAGCTACGCCGAACGTATCGCCGCCCCCATTGACGCGCTTGTCGCGGTTCCCGACGAGATCGATGACCGGACGGCCGCCGCCGTCATGATGCAAGGTCTCACCGCCAGCCACTTCGCCACCGACTTCTATCCCGTCCAGCCCGGCGACACCGCGCTGGTCCACGCGGCGGCAGGCGGGCTTGGCCTGCTTCTGACGCAGATCATCAAACACAGGGGCGGCCGCGTCATTGGCCGCGTCTCCTCCCCGGAGAAATCCGAGCTTGCCCGACAGGCCGGCGCCGATCATGTGATCGTCGATGCGGAAGGTGACTTTGCCGACGAGGTCGTGCGCCTGACCGGCGGAAAGGGCGTTGATGTCGTTTATGACGGCTCCGGGCCAAAGACCTTCCAAGGGTCACTCGCCTCCCTCCGCCGTTCCGGGACCTTCTGCTGGTACGGCCCGGTGCTCGGCGGCCCAGGACCGCTCGACATCATGAGCCTGCCGAAGAGCATCAAACTCGGCTATGCGACCTTCTTCGATCACATCCACACACCCGAGTTGCTTCGCGCGCGAAGCCGGCAGCTCTTCGACTGGATCGCCGACGGGACGCTGACAGTGAATATCGGCGGCATCTATCCGCTCGCCGAAGCCGCAAAGGCGCATGCCGACATGGAAAGCCGCGCCACTACGGGCAAACTCCTGCTGATCCCCTGAAATGCAAGTTGAAGCGGGTTGGACCGCCGGAAGAGATCGTCGCCCCCGCCTCCAATCTCACCAGTCCCGGTCCCGGCTGATCGCCACGTCGGTTACCTCTTCAGCGCATGGCCTGTGCCATTTCCACGCGCCGCACGGTACCGATGTTGGCCAGGAAGGTCTCGTCGTGGCTGACGACCATCAGCGCGCCGTCGTAGGCGAGAAGCCCTGCTTCGATTGCCTCGATCGACGTGATGTCCAGATGATTGGTGGGCTCGTCCAGGATCAGCAGGGCAGGAGGCCGCGGGCCGCCGAGCACACAGGCGAGCCCGGCCCGCAGCATCTGCCCTCCGCTGAGCGTACCCACTATTTGCAGTGCGGCATCGGCACGGAAGAGAAATGTCGCAAGCGTGGCGCGGCAGGCATTCTCGGTCGAATGCCGGTTGAGCCGCATGAAATTGTCGAGGATCGTTGTCTCCGGATCCAGGATGCCGACGCTCTGGTCGAGCATGGCGAAGGGCACATTAACCGAAACGGAACCCCGCAATGGCAGCAGTTCACCGGCGACGAGCTTCAAAAGGGTGGTCTTTCCTGATCCGTTTGGGCCGGCTACCGCGACACGCTCCGGGCCGACGATCGAAAAGGTAAAATCCCGAAGGATCGGTCGCTCGGCGTCATATCCGGCAGATACATCGTCAAGAGCCAGAACAATGCGCCCTGTCGCGAGTCCCGTCGGCGGCAGGGCGACAGATAGCTCGCGCAGGGTTTCGACGCGGGACCTCGCAGACGCTACAGCGTCATAGGCCTCCTCCCTCTGACGGTCGGCGATCTTGATGCCCTGCCCCTTGGTCGCTTCAGCTTTGTTCTTCCTCAAACCCAGCACAATGCGCGGCATGTCGCCCCGTGCACCCTTGCGGACGCCCGCCGCATCGCGCCTGTCTTTTCGCTCCGCCATAAGCTGCGCCTTACGATTAACCTCGGCAGCGGTCTTCTGCGCGTGTGCCAAATCCTGCTGGGCCGCTTCGAGCTCCATTGCTTTGATCGCCCGGTAGGTGCTCCAGTTTCCGCCGTAGCGACGGGCTCCGAGCGCGGTCATCTCGACGACCGCGTCCATACGATCCAGCAGTTCGCGGTCATGGCTGACGACGATCGCCCCACGTCGCCAGCCGGCAAGGAGATCGATCACAGCCTGCCTGCCGTGACGGTCGAGATTGTTCGTCGGTTCGTCGAGCAGCAGGAAATCCGGTTGGCGGAAGATGGCGGCGGCCAGGCTCGCACGGGTCCGCTGGCCGCCCGAAAGCAGCACCAGCGCGGTCTCTGGACGAGCCTCAAGACCGACGTGTGCAAGTGCGGCCACGATCCGGTCCTCGACCGTCCAGTCTGCCTCGGCAAGCTCCTCGACGCTTGCTTCGCCGCTCTCGGCACGGCGCAGCACCGAAAGGGCACCCCTCACCCCGAAACGATCGGCAACCGTCTCATCCGCGTCGATCTGCACGGCCTGTCGCGCCATGGCAAGGCTCCCGCTGACCGTGACCGAACCGGCCGAAGGCTGCAATTCGCCTGCAATGATCTTCAGCAGCGTGGTCTTGCCGACACCATTCCTGCCGACGAGGCCGACGCGCTCGGAGCCGAAGGTCAGGTCGAGAGTGGAAAAGACGCTCCGGCCATCCGCCGTTGACCAGGCGAGCCCCGAGAGAGTGATGGACGACATGACGGAAGCCTTCTTGAAACATTCAAAACAGCACGATATCGTGCCGATTATCAAGGATTGGCCCAAAGTGCAATCTTCAAGCGTCGATTGCAGCATCAAACCCACGGATGGATCAAGGCATTGGAAGCAGAACGACGCCGCGCCGGCGGCCGGCCAAGTAAGAACGAGGCAAACGCCATCAACATGCGTCTGCTCGACGGCGCGCGCGCTGCTTTCGCCCGGAACGGCATCGCCAGCACGTCTCTGGAGGAGATCGCGGCCGATCTCGGCATGTCCAAACACACGATCTATCGTCGCTACCCGAACAAGGCGCTTCTGCTGGAAGCCGTGGTTTCCAGGGATCTCGTTCGATTTCGTGGCGCCCTCGCACAGGCAGCGGCGGAGAGGACGGAGCCTGTCGGGTCCTTGCACAATGTCGCGCTCAGCTATTTCACCATCGGCACGAACCGGGAATACTCTGCCTTCTATCTGTCCGTCAGCGCCGAGGCGGCAACCTCACCGTCGATGCGCGACAAACTCGCCGTGTGGACGAGTGCCGCGTTGGAGCCGCTGAGGGACGCGGTCGTCTCCGCCCAGGCCGCGTACGCCCTTCGGCCGGGCGATCCCGCATCAATTTGCAATATCCTCGTGGATCTCCTGGAAGGTGCCAACAACCGCGTGCGGCTTGGCACGGCCGACGCACCCGATGACGGCGCCTCCCGCCTGCTTTTTGACGAGCGCTGGGACGTCTTTGTCGCGGCAATGGCTCCTGGAGGAGCAACGTTGGCAGCGAACTGACCGGTCGGCCCGTGCCACGAGCACGCGTGGCACGGTGTATTATGAGTTCATGTCTTGGGTGGGACCGCATCGATCGTCGTCGCGGCCAGGACGCCGGCCAAAGGCGACGGCTCCCGCGACGTGCTGTCGTAGACGCAAGGCGCTGCGAACACGGCCGCACCGAGAATGAAGAGGATCATCAGTTTCATTGGCGCTCCTTGGTCGAGGCTTTGCCTCGCCTGCTTTCTTTTTCGCCCGGATGGCCCGATTGCCGCTGAAGGCCAGCCTTGCAGCGGCAATCTCGCCCATCACGCGATAACCAGATCGACGTGAATGTTGCCACGCGTGGCCTTAGAATACGGGCACGTCTGATGGGCGTCTTCGACAATCGAGCGCGCTAGCTCAGGTTCAATGCCGGGCAGGTTGATCGTAAGGCGTGCCTGCAGGAAATAGGCTCCGGCGGTGGCGCCAAGGTCGACTTCGGCATCCACCGAAACGTCCGGAGGCAGTTGTACCTGACGCGCCACTGCCGCCTTGCCCATCGCTCCGATGAAGCAAGCCGACCATCCGGCCGCGAAAAGCTGTTCGGGATTGGTGCCGGGGCGATTGCTTCCAGGAGGGGAAAGCTTGATGTCCAGCTGACCGTCGGCACTGCGCGAAAAGCCGTCGCGGCCGCCGGTGGTTCGAGTCTTGCCGGTATAGAGAACCTTGTCGATATTTGTCATCGTGATCACTCCTTGATACGTCGCTCAATGCGACATCCGTTGACGGAGTGTGGTTTGCCCGGCTGACGTATCCGACATATTTTCAAATCGGCCGAAACTGTATCAGAACGTAGCTTTGCGCCGGCCGGATATCGTGCCGTACAAAATCCCTCAGCGAATGACGACTTCGGCGGCCAGACCTCCGCCGGCACGGTTGTAGAGCCTGATCGAGCCCCCGAGCGCCGCCGTCAATTGTTGTGCGATGGCGAGTCCGAGGCCCGACCCGCCGGTCTCCCTGTTTCGGGATTGCTCGAGCCGATAGAACGGCTGCATGGCGGCTTCGAGCTGTTCTTGCGGGATCCCCGGCCCCCGGTCCAGCACCGTAATGACGACCGCGCCCTCGTCCTTGCGCTCGACGCTGATCTCGGCGGCGCCGGCGAACTTGAGTGCGTTGTCGACCAGATTGGAAAGAATACGGCGCAGCGCGTGCGGCTTGGTCGACGCCGTCCCCTGGACGACACCGACCACGGTCACGGATTTTCCCGTGTCCTGATAGTCGTAGGAGAGGCTTTCGATGAACGATGCAAGATCAATGCGGGAGAACTTTTCGCCGTTGCCGTGCGCACTTCTTGCATAGGCAATTCCGTCCTGCACCAGTCGTTCGATTTCACCAAGGTCGTGCAACAGCTTGTCTTTCTCAGGACTGTCCTCGGCCATGTCGGCGCGCAAACGCATCCGGGTGATCGGCGTCTGGAGATCATGTGAGATCGCCGCCAGAATCTGGACGCGTTCTTCGAGATAGTGGGCAATCCTGTCACGCATCGCGTTGAAGGCCTTCGCCGCATGCGCAACTTCGCTCGGCCCTCCGTCGCTCATGATCGGCCCCTTGCTGCTCAGGTCAAGCGCATCGGCAGCGGCGGCGAGGTCGCCCAGCGGACGAACCGCCTGGCGCATGGCAAACCACGCGCAGAGGACGAGAAGCAGCATCTGAACGATAAAGACATAGGGAAGCCAGTGGGCAATCGGCATGACGCCGCGCGGCGTGATGTCGATCGTCAGCGGGCTTCCGTCGCTCAATGTCAAATGGGCCTGCAATCTGGCAACGTCGCCGGGTACAGCCTCGATGCGCATCGGAAAGCGATGACCGACCGCACCTTCTATCATGCCGGCAATCTCGCGCCCCCGGCTGGACGTGTCCGGAACGCCGGGCTGACCTGGCCCGAGGATGAAGCGGTAGTTGCCGCGACTGAGTCGATCGAGAAGCCCCTCGCGGTCGCTCGCCGGAAGCCGGTCGAGAACCGCGATCGATGTCGCAATATCGTTTTCCAGGGTGCCGAGCATGACGGCCTTGGCCGACATGTAGCGCTCCAGGTAGAGGACGGCGAAGGAAAGCCCGTATGCGATCGCCAATCCTGCCAGTAGAATCAGGAAGATCCGCGCACGCAGGGTTTGTGGCCATAACCGGTTCGGTGCAACGGAACCCAGCTTGTTCACGGGCGAAGCTCCGATATCTCGACCGGCACAGAGAAGACATAGCCTTCGCTACGGACGGTCTTGATGTAGGTCGGCTCGCGCGCATCGTCTCCGAGCCGCTGGCGCACCCGGCTTACGAGCAGATCGATCGAGCGGTCGAACAGATCGGCATCGCGCCCCTGCGTCAGGTTCAAGAGCTGATCTCGATTGAGCACGCGCTGGGGATGATCGACAAAGACGCGCAGCAGCCGGTATTCGGCGCCGCTCAGGGCAATCGCCGTTCCCTGGCTGTCGATAAGGTGGCGCGCGACCGTGTCAAGCCGCCAGTCGCCGAAGCTCAGCAACTGGCCGGCTTCGCTGATCTGAAGATTGGGGGGCAGCATGCGCGTCCGGCGCAGCACAGCCTTGATGCGCGCCAGAAGTTCGCGCGCCGCAAAGGGTTTCGTCAGATAATCGTCTGCCCCCATCTCGAGCCCGAGAACCCGGTCCAGCTCGTCGTCGCGGGCCGTCAGCATCAGGATCGGCGTTGCCTTGTGTTTGCCGGCCCTGAGCTCGCGGCACAGAACCAACCCGTCATCGCCAGGCATCATGACGTCAAGCACGATGAGATCGACAGCATTGCCCTCGAGGAAGCTCCGCATCTGGCGTCCGTCGGCTGCCACGGTCGTCCTCATGCCATTCTTCGTGAGATAGCTCGAGATCAATTCACGGATTTCGCGGTCATCGTCGACTATAAGGATATGGTCGATGTGCTCCATGCTTCCGTTCCTGGTTTGTAAGGGAGTGATTTGCGTCGCCCTCTTCCTTAGACCTTGATCGCGCCGGCGCGAAAGGGACAAATTCCGCCGCGCCGGCGCTTTTGATCCTACATCCGATCGACGTCCAGTACCGCTTGCGCAAATGCTTCCGGCGCCTCCTGGGGCAGATTGTGGCCGATCCCCCCGCTGATCGTGCGATGCTCGTATCGTCCTGAGAATTTTCCGGCGTAGGCCGAGGGCTCGGGATGGGGCGCTCCGTTTTTGTCTCCTTCCATCGTGATCGTCGGAATGGAGATCATCGGACCCTTTGCCAGTCGTTCTTCGTAAGCGTCGTACTTCGCCTCGCCGTCGACCAGGCCCAGGCGCCAACGGTAATTGTGGACGACGACCTCGACATGATCGGGATTGTCGAAAGCCGCAGCCGACCGGTCGAACGTCGCATCGTCGAAATCCCACGTGGGCGACGCAGTCTGCCAGATGAGCTTTGCGAACTCATGGCGATTGGCCTCATAGCCGAGCCGGCCACGTTCGGTGGCGAAATAGAACTGATACCACCAGGCCTGCTCGGCCTTGGGCGGCAACGGCTTCCTGTTGGCCTCCTGGCTGCCGATCAGGTAACCGCTGACCGATACCATCGCCTTGCAGCGCTCCGGCCATAGGGCAGCCATGATATTGACGGTGCGCGCGCCCCAATCGTAGCCGGCGACGATTGCCTTCTCGATGCCCAACGCGTCCATGAGAGCGATCATGTCGGCTGCAAGCGCTGCCTGCTGGCCGTTTCTCGGCGTATCCTTGGACAGGAAACGCGTCGTTCCGTAGCCCCGCAGATAGGGGACGATCACGCGATAGCCGGCCGATGCAAGCAGCGGTGCGACGTCGACGAAGCTGTAGATGTCATAGGGCCAGCCGTGCAGAAGCAGAACCGCCGGACCGTTTGCCGGCCCTGCCTCGGCATACCCGATATCGAGCACACCCGCCTTGACCTGCTTGAGCCCTGCGAAGGAAGCCTTCGACCGCGTCTTGACTGCCGGCGCCTCCGCCGCGGTGGGTTGTGGCGACTGCGCGCTGGCAGTCGCGGTCGTACCGAGTTCGACCGCCGCCACGGCCATGGCGGCAACACCGAAGAAACGGCGGCGTTGATGGTTGATCTCCTCAGTCATCTCTCTCTCTCCTGTCACGTGAATCATGAGCCCTAGAACACCTGCCACATGTATCCCGGATGTGTCCCGAGGCGCCACCATTTGAAAGGCGGTGTAGCTTCCGGCCGGCTGGATACGTTGTGATACAAATACCCAGTCAAACGCGACCATCGATCCGGCCGCACCGGACATCACCGCATTTCCCATGGGTCCCGGTCCTTTGTGTCGCCGTGTAGCCATTCCGGCCCATTCCTACACTTCGGTACATTTGCCCGGGGAACCGGACACATCCCATATACGTCATGCCGGCTTGATGCGCCTCGCTGCCCGGCAATCGCCGTCCAGAGCCTTCTCAATCGCTCTCAAAGGAAACGATGATGACGCTTCTTATCATTGCCTATCTGGGAGGTGCGCTGACAATCCTCAGCCCGTGCATCCTCCCCATCCTCCCCTTCGTCTTTGCGCGCGCCGGGCAGCCGTTCGTCAAAAGCACATTGCCGATGTTGGCGGGCATGGCCGCCACCTTTGCAATCGTCGCAACGCTCGCCGCGGTCGGCGGCAGCTGGGCCATCCGCGCCAACGAGTATGGTCGCATTTTTGCGATCGTCCTGCTTGCGCTTCTTGGACTGAGCCTTCTTGTCCCTCGCATCGCCAGCCTGCTTGCCCGGCCGAGCGTATCGTTCGGCAACAATCTTCTCAACGCAACGGGCGATCCACGCAATGCGCCCACCGCAAAAAGCTCACTTGTTCTCGGCGTCGCGACCGGGCTGCTCTGGGCGCCATGCGCCGGCCCGATCCTCGGACTGGTGCTGACGGGTGCCGCGTTGCAAGGCGCCAATCTGCAGACGACATTCCTGCTGATCGCTTATGCTGCCGGTGCCGCTTCCTCGCTTGCCGTCGCCTTGCTTGTCGGCGCCAAGGTCTTCACCCGCATGAAGGGGTTCCTGGGCGCAAGCGAGCGTATCCGGCAATTCCTCGGGGCTGCGGTTCTGGCAGGCGTCGCCGTCATCGCGCTCGGTCTCGACACCGGCCTGCTGGCACGGTTCTCCTATGCCAGCACCACATCGATCGAACAGGCCGTGCTGGACAC
The DNA here is from genome assembly GCF_001424945.1 of Rhizobium sp. Root1203. GTDB lineage: Bacteria > Pseudomonadota > Alphaproteobacteria > Rhizobiales > Rhizobiaceae > Rhizobium. Next base: position 26,872 of record NZ_LMCW01000014.1, on the reverse strand, counting down.
GTTCCACGCAAAGCCTGCCGGTCCCGCATCGTCGGAGGTCGCCAGCAACGACGCGGTCGCCGCAGTCGCCACGGGCATGCCGTTTGTCAGCGACCTTCCCGTGGAAGGCCGTGCGCCTTCGCTCGACGGGGCTGTCGAATGGCTGAATTCCGCACCGCTAAGCACCGAGCAGTTGCGGGGAAAAGTGGTTCTCATCGATTTCTGGACCTACTCCTGCATCAATTGCATCAGAACCACACCCTACGTTCGTGCCTGGGCCGAAAAATATAAGGATCAGGGGCTTGTGGTGATCGGCGTACACGCCCCTGAGTTCGCCTTCGAGAAAAAGGTCGCCAATGTCAAGAAAGCGGTCAGCGAGTTCAAGATCGGCTATCCCGTTGCGATCGACAACGACTACCGCATCTGGCGGGCGTTCGATAACAGCTACTGGCCTGCCCACTACCTGATCGATGCCAAGGGTCAGATCCGCTACCACCACTTTGGCGAAGGCAACTACCAACAGACCGAGCAGGCAATCCAGGATCTTCTGCGCGAGGCGGGCAGCAAGATGCCCGCAAGCGCACCGGCCGCACCGGATGCAAAGGGAGTGGAGGCAAGTCCCGATCTCGCCAGCATCCGATCCGGCGAAACCTATATCGGTTATCAGCAAGCGTCGAATTTCGTATCGCCCGAAAGGCTGCGCGCAGATGCCGCGCGCAACTATTCCGTCTCCAATCCTGGCCTCAATGAGTGGGGGCTCTCCGGCACCTGGGTGGTCGGCCCCGAAGAGGCGACACTCGATCAACCGGGAGGCGGCATCACCTACCGTTTCAGCGCCCGCGACCTGCATCTCGTTCTCGGACCGGGCAGCAATGGCAAACCGATCCGCTTTGAAGTGACGATCGACGGCAAGGCGCCGGGAGCAGATCATGGCTCCGACATCGACACCGATGGCAATGGTACGGTGACGACCACGAAGCTCTACCAGCTGGTTCGCCAGTCAAGCGATGTCGCCGAGCGCAACTTCGAAATCCGGTTCCTCGATCCCGGCGTGCAAGCCTATGCCTTCACATTCGGCTGAGCGTCCCTTTAGTCCTGAACGTCAACGTCAAACGCAAGGAGTGATCCCCATGAACAGAAGCCCTATTTCCGCCTTGGCAGTTGCCCTGCTCACCAGCGTCATTGCATTTCCGGTCGCGGCCGCCGAGGTCAGGAACGTCGTCATCGTTCATGGCGCGTTGGCAGACGGCTCCGGTTGGCGCAGAGCGAGCGACATCCTCGCAAAGCGCGGGTTCCACGTCACCATTGTCCAGGAACCCATCACCTCGCTTGCCGATGACGTGGCGGCGACGAACCGTGTTCTCGATCTGCAGGATGGACCGACGCTTCTGGTCGGTCACAGCTACGGCGGCGTCGTCATTACGGCAGCCGGCAACCGGCCCGATGTCGCGGGTCTGGTCTATGTTGCGGCGTTTCAACCAGACAAAGGTGAAAGCCTGCTTGCCCTTGCCAGCTCGAAGCCAGCGGGCGGCATGAATATCAGGGAGACCAAGGACGGCAAGTACCTCTATCTCGACCCAAGCGCGTTCGCAGCCGATTTCGCAGCAGACCTCTCGAAGGAGGACTCGGACTTCCTTGCCAAATCGCAGGTCTTCGCCTCAAAGGAAGCGTTTTCAGCCAAGATCGGCGATCCGGCCTGGAAAACCAGGAAGAGCTGGTCGATCGTCGCCACCCAGGATCGTTCCATTAATCCCGATTTGGAGCGGGACATGGCGCGGCGGGCCGGCAGCGATGTGACCGAGATCAAAGCCAGCCACGCGGTCTTCGCCTCTCAACCGGAAGCGGTTGCCGACGTCATCGAAAAGGCGGCCATTGCTGCAGGCAGATAGCGAACCGCGGATGAAGCAGGCGTGCGCGTCGATGAAGCATCCTATCGATGCCATCGTCGCGCGTGCCGACCTATCAAGCATGATGGCTGGCGAGCGCCATGCCGAGACCGATGAGGATCGTGCCGCAGGCCCTCGGCAGCACCGATCCTGTACCTCGACCCTTCAAACGCTCGAGAGCGAGCGAGGCGATGCCGACCGACGCTATGTCGGCCACCGAAAAGACGAGGTTGACGAAGAACCCCAGGAGCAGGAATTGCATCCACAGTGGCATGGCGGCCGTGGGATCCACGAACTGGGGCAGAAAGGTCACAAAAAAGAGCGCCGTCTTGGATTGAGAATTTCGACGACGATGCTGTCGCGCAGGCTGTTCGACCCCGGCTGGTCGGCGGCGTTGCTGCCATTGTTCCAGCCAAGGAACATCCTCAGGCCGAGCCAGACCAGATAGCCTGCGCCGACAAACTTGATGGCCGCATAGACGATTGGCGCATGAGTGATCAGCGAGGCTAGGCCAATGGCGGCAGCGGCAATGTGCACATAGCAGCCGATGTGAACGCCAAGCGCGGACATCAAGCCCGCCCGTCGGCCGTGGGCCAGCGTCTGGGCAGTCATATAGAGAATGGCCGGTCCCGGCACGCAAGCGAAGGCAAGTGTCGCAATGGCGAACGGAATCCAAAGTTCCAGCGACGACGGCATCGGCTCCTCCCATGATTGAGCAGCGGGAGGAATAGGCCTGGCTTGCGGCCGAAGAAATACGACATGTGCCGTATTCGAGTGAGCCTTTCGGTGCGATAAACCGTTGATGGTTAAAGAAATATTGCCTGCGTTTGCTCCAGATCAGCCGGCCGGCAATCCCAGGCGCACTGCGTAGGCTGTCAGTTCGGCGGTGCTGTGCAGATCGAGTTTTCTCATCAGATTTTCCCGATGCTTTCGCGCCGTCAGCGGACTAATTCCCATCCGTTGCGCAGTCTCCCGCGCGGTCATGCCTTGCGCAATCATTGCAAGGCTCTGCCGCTCGCGCGGCGTCAGAGGAACCGGGGACAGGATTTCCTGCATGGAGGGCGGCGGCCCGCCTGTTGCGAAGCGGACAGTTCGGGCCAGATAGATTTCGCCCTTCTCTGTCGCCTCGATAGCCGCAACGAGCTCTTCCGGGTCTCCATCCTTGGTCAGATAGGCGCTGGCACCAGCCTCAAGGGCAGCGCGCACCATCCGAGGCTCGACATTTGCCGTCAGGACCAGGATTTTCATTCGAGGCGCCAACGATTTTATATCGGAGATGAATTGCATTGCGGTGACCCCGGGCATGCCGAGGTCGAGGATCAGCAGATCCGCCGGCTTGCTTCGCACGTGGTTCAGCAGGGTCTCGCCATCCGCCGCCTCCGCGACGATCGAGATTGTCGTCATCGCGGAGATGAGACCCTTCAATCCCTCGCGCACGATGGCGTGGTCGTCGGCCAGAATGGCGGTCATAGGACGCTTCATATCGTCTCCAATAGATGCTGCTGCGACATTCATTATTCAGCAACCTGTGGGAAACATGGTGCTGAGAATCAATTCTCGATGGAAGGGATCGCCCGGATGATAGTCGCAGGGCGCCTGGAGGCAAGCGATGCATGAAGGTCAAATGATGCAAGAGGACAAGGTACGTCAGGCTCTCGTCGAACTTCTGTACCGAAACTCCTACGGCGTGGTCATTTCCAACATCGTCATTTCCCTGGCCGCGGTGTACGTGCTGCGGAGTGACGTCTCCACCGGTTGGCTGGCCGCATGGCTTGGCGCATTGTATCTGCTCACCGCCACACGCGTCCTGGCGTCCCGGCGTTTCTTCAGGCTCAATGCGGGGCGCGGCTCGAACATTGAGTGGGCCTGGCTCGCGGCGGCGTTTTCCTGGATATCGGGCCTGCTATGGGGAACGCTCGGCTGGGCCGGCTTCCTTCCCGAATCGCCGGTTGTGCTGTCATTCACGGTCATCGTGCTGACCGGGCTGGTTTGTGGCACCGTCCCCTCACTTTCGGCCTTTCCGCCGGCCCTGGTCGGATCGATTCTCCTGACGGTGCTCCCGATCGCGGTGCGCTGTATCCTGATCAGCAGCGATATCTCGGGTCCCTTCCTGTTCCTTCTCGCCTCGCTCGTCGGCATCAATTTCTACTATTGCCGTATCACCTACAGGATGTTGCGCGAGACGATCAGCCTACGACTGGAAAATGAAAACCTGGTCGAGCACCTGCAGGAGGAGCGAGATCGAGCGCAGAGTGCGGACCGCGCGAAAACGCGCTTCCTCGCAGCCGCCAGTCACGACTTGCGCCAACCCATTCACGCGTTGAGCCTGCTTGTATCCACACTGTCCGTATTGGCGCAGCGCGGCGACGTATCCTCCGGCAGTGCCCGCGATCTGGCGAGTAGAGCGAAATCCGTGGTCGCCAACCTCAGCGGCCTCCTGAATGCCTTGCTCGACATTTCCCGTCTCGATGCGGGTGTGGTCACCGTCGCAAAGGAGCCAGTGTCCCTGCGCGAGCTTTTTCGCGACCTTCACGCCGAATACGCAGCAGAGGCAAGGCAGCGCGGCCTCGCATGGCGCGTGATCGTTTCCGATCTCACGGTGGAAAGCGACCCGATGTTGCTCCGGCGAATCCTCAACAACCTGTTGTCGAATGCCTTTCGATATACGGAGGAAGGGACAGTCATGCTCGGCTGCCGCAGGCGCGGCAACGCGGTGGATATCCAGGTCTGGGACACCGGCAGCGGCATCCCTTCGCAACAGCAGAGGATGATCTTCGAGGAGTTCGTGCAGTTACAGAACCCTGCGCGAGACCGCACCCAGGGTTTGGGCCTGGGCCTTGCCATCGTTCGCCGCACCGCGGACCTGCTAAGCCACTCATTGAGATTGGTCTCCGCTCCCGGACGCGGCTCCATGTTTTCCATAGCGGTCCCTAAAGCTCAGGTGCTGGAGGCGCCGATCCTGCCGGCGGGTCCTTCAGCGCCCGTTCTCCCAATCGGCATCATGGTGGTGGAAGACGAAACGGACGTCCTCGACGCGATGAAGCAATTGCTCGCTTTGGACGGACACCTGGTCTATGCCGGGCGAACCGCAGCAGAGGTGCAGAAGATCTATTCGAGGGACCTCGCGGACGATGAATTGGCGGGCAAGGTGGCGGTCGATCTCATCATTGCCGACTACCGTCTCGGGCACGGCGTCACGGGCCTGGAGGCAATCCGGGCTCTTTGCGCCCATGTCGGGCGGCCCGTTCCAGCCATCATCGTCACCGGGGACACATCGCCGTCCCGGCTGAAGGAGGTGACCGCCAGCGGCGTCCTGATCCTGCACAAGCCGATCACCGGCGACGAACTCCGGGAAGCGATTTTAAAAGCCCGAGCGATCGACGAAGCATCGTTCGACAACAGCCTTTCCGCCGTGGATTAGCCGCCACGCGACAAGTCTGTTCGTGGCATGTGTTGCCCGACCAGAAACGAGTGGTCTCCCCCACCCTCTTAGGGGTAGAGAAGACCGTCGTTGTCAGCCAAAAATGGTCTTGCCGCCGCTGGGGGTGTTCTTGTCCCGCTGTGGTGTCGCCCGGCTGTCCCGATTGCGGCCCTGAGCTACCTCGCTCTCAGTATGCGTCGTTGCGACGGCCTGCTTCGCGACCGGGTTGAGCGAGACGGAGGCACCCGCAGTGCCAGCAAGGGCAAGCGATGCCGCCAGGGCGAGAATGTACTTCATGGCTCTATCCTTGGTTCCTAAAAATAGGCCCCACGGGGAGCCCGCCACCCCTGCATTGGCAAGGGGGAACCGTCGGCGTAGATGGTCCACCAATCCAATGACATACGACAGGTGTCGTATTTCGATCTGCCCCGCGTGGAAAACCGTAGCGAGTGGTTAGCCGACCCTTTACCGGCATCGGTACAGTCACAACGAAATGGGACCGTCGAAGGCCACGCGCGGCGGTCAGCAGGATCCTGCCGCGGTGATCATCTCTGCCGCCTTCTCCGCGATCATGATCACCGGTGAGTTGGTGTTGCCCGAAACGATCGTCGGCATGATGGACGCGTCGACGACGCGCAATCCGGCAAGACCGTGTACCCGGAGAGCAGCATCGACGACCGCGAGATTGTCGCTGCCCATCTTGCAGGTTCCGACAGGGTGGAAAATCGTGGTCGCGATGTCGCCGGCGCGGCCGATGAGCTCGTCGTCGCTCTGGAACGCCGTCCCAGGCAGCATCTCCTGCGGCTTGAACCTCGAGATCGCTTCCGTCTGCATCAGACTGCGGGCATGGCGAATTGATTTTGCAGCGAGCAGCCGGTCCCCTGCCGTCGACAGGTAGTTGGGCCTGATTTCGGGGGCAGCGGATGCATCCGGACCGGCAATATGGACGGTGCCCCGGCTTTCCGGCCGCAGGTTGCAGACGGAGACGGTGACCGCCGGATAGCGGTGAAGCGGTTCGCCAAGCTTGTCGGTGCTGAGCGGCTGCACGTGGTATTCGAGATCTGCCGTCGCGACCGCCGGATCGCTTTTCGCAAAGATGCCGAGCTGGCTCGGCGCCATCGAGAGCGGGCCGGAACGGCGCAGTGCGTATTCAAGCCCCATCCCGGCGCGTGTAAAGAGATTGTGGTAGAGCTGGTTCAGCGTCTTTGCGCCCTCGATGCGGAAAACGGTGCGGATCTGCAGGTGGTCCTGCAGGTTCTCGCCGACGCCCTCAAGCGCATGGACGACGTCGATACCGGCGGCCGACAGAAGATCCGGCCGCCCGATCCCCGAAAGTTCCAGGACCTTCGGCGAATTGATCGCCCCGGCCGAGAGGATGACCTCGCGGCCTGCATGGGCAACATGCGTCCGGCCGTTCAGTCGAAAGCGGACACCGGTCACGCGCCGTCCGTCGAATTGCAGCCGCTCCGTCTCCGCGCCGGTCAGGACGCGCAGATTGGATCGCATCATCGCCGGGCGCAGGAACGCCTTTGTGGTGTTCCAGCGTATCCCGCCGTGCTGATTGACTTCGAAGTAGCCCGATCCTTCGTTGTCGCCGTCGTTGAAATCCTCGGTCTTGGGAATGCCGAGCTCCTCGGCGGCATCGCGAAACGCATCGAGCACCGGCCAGGAAAGCCGCTGGCGCTCTACCCGCCATTCGCCGCCTGCCCCATGCATGCCGGATTTGCCCCGATAATTGTCCTCGGATTTGATGAAATAGGGCAGCACTTCGTCCCAACCCCATCCCCGGTTGCCCGCCTGCCGCCAGCCGTCATAATCGGCAGCCTGCCCGCGCATGTAGATCATTCCGTTGATCGAGGAGCAGCCGCCGAGAACCTTTCCGCGCGGATAGGGGAGCGAACGGCCATTGAGCCCGGGCTCGGCCGCCGTCTTCATCATCCAGTCGGTGCGCGGATTGCCCATGCAGAAGAGATATCCAATGGGAATATGCACCCAGTGGTAACGATCGCTTCCGCCTGCCTCGAGCAGCAGGACGCGGTTTGCCGGGTCGGCCGAAAGGCGGTTGGCGAGCACGCATCCCGCGGATCCCGCTCCCACGATGATGAAATCATAGGAACCGACGTCGACAACTGTTTGATCTGCAGTCGTATTCACGCCGCTACTCCCGTCGCCTGCGTGCGCGCCGATGCGAGACGCCGCCAGATTGGCGCCAGGGCTTCGGCGATGTCGCGATAGAGAGCATACCGTCGCGCATAGTGGCCTTCCATCGCGGCGTTCGGGACATAGTGACGCTCCATCCGGACCATCGATGCAGCGCCTTCCGCAAAATCCGCAAAGACGCCTGCGCCTGTTCCCGCCGTGATCGCCGCCCCGAGAGCACCGGTTTCGCGCGAGCGCGCGATCGAAACCGGCACACCCAGAACGTCGGCAAATATCTGCGGCCAGATCAGACTTCGGGACCCGCCGCCGGAGAGCACGGCTTCGTTGAAGACCGCCCCTGCCCGGCGCATCGTCTCAACGTGCTGGCGATGCCCAAAGGCCACCCCTTCGAAGACCGCGCGCACCAGATGCCCCTTGGAATGCCAGCCGGCAACACCGTAGAAACCGGCGCGTGCATTGCCGTCCTGCTGCGCCCCGTAAAGGAACGGGTGATAAAGCGGATCGTCGGCCGCCGGCTCGATGGCGGCGACAAGATCTCCGCAGACGTCGAAGGGCGAGCGGCCGTCCGGTGCCTCCGGGAAGAGTTCGCGCACCAGCCATTCGAGGTTGGCGGCGGAAGTGGCGCTCGACTCGATCGCCATATAGCGCTCACGGTCGAAGGTGGACGACATGAAAACCGGACCGGCCAAATGAGGCGCATCGATGATCACCTGGTTGATGCTCCAGGTTCCCGCAATGATCGACGCCGCACCTGTCCGCGTCACCCCTGACCCGACGGCCGACGCGACCACGTCGAACAGGCCGCCGACGACGGGCGTGCCGACCGCAAGTCCCGTCTGTGCGGCCGCGTCCTCGGTGACATGGCCGGCAATATCGGAACTTTCGATCAGGCGCGGCAGCATCGCGAGGCATTCGCCAAGACCGTAGGCTTCCATCAGCTTCCTGTCGTAGCGCCGGTTGGCGACGTCAAGCAGTCCGCAGCCTGTCATGTCGGAGACGTCGCTGACGCTGACGCCGGTCAGCCGGTTGACGATGAAATCCTTGCACAGAAACACCGTGCCGATCCTGGCAAAGGTCTCCTGCCGATGGCGTTTCAGCCAGGCGAGCAATGTCGGCGTTTGCGATGGCCAGGGGCGCTGCTGCCCGATCGGATAGGTGCGATCCCCCACGCCCTGCGCCTGCCATTCCTCGACCAGCCCCGCTGCACGCGTGTCCAGCGACTGGATCGCCAGCAGCGGATGACCGTCACGGTCGAGCGCGTAGAGGCCGTTCCCGTGGCCGGCGCAGCCGACCGCAATAATCTCCTCAGCCCGGATGCCGGCCCGTTCGATGCACATTCGGATGACGCGGCGGGCGTTCGTCCAGAGTTCGTCGAGACCCCGCTCGACATGTCCGGGGCACGGCATGCGGCTATGTCCCTCTTCCGCCGCCGCGGCAATTTCGTTGCCGTCCCGATCAAAGATGACCGCCTTGATGACGGTGTTTCCGGCGTCGAGGCCCAATAGATATTCTGACATGCAGAACCCCTCCCAAGGTCCAGACCTTGATTGTTAGCTATGGCTGTAAAGCTCGAAAGCTTCTTCGCCGCTCACATCCCCATGCACGATCGCCATCAGCCCGCGCACGACGGCGCTCGGATTGGCGTGCTGATAGATGTTTCGCCCGTAGACCATGCCAACGGCGCCCTGTCGCATCAAGGCTGCAGATTTGTCGAAGACGGCGCGAAGATCTTCTTTTCCGCCGCCGCGGACCAGAACCGGGCAACGCGCCGCTTCCACGACCTTGTGGAAATCTTCCGCATTGCTTGTCGGATCGGCCTTGACGATATCCGCGCCCATCTCACGGGCAAGCCGCGTCAGCGTGACGATCTTTTCGGCATCGCCATCGACCATGTAGCCGCCCTTTTCCGTCACCGGCTGCATTACCAGGGGTTCGATCATAAGCGGCATGCCGTACTTGTCGCAATCGGCCCGAACGCGAGCAATGTTCTGCACGCACTGTCGAAACAGGTCAGGTTCGTCAGGCAGCATGAAGAGATTGACCACGACGCAGGCCGCATCCATTTCGATGGCGCCGATCAGCGGCTCGGCCTCATTCTGCAGCACCGCCCACATGTCCCGATGACGGATGCGGTTGTAGGGGTTGCCCATGTCGATCCGCATCACCAGCGCAGGCTTGTCCTTGCCGGGCACATCCTGCAGCAGGTCCGCCTGCCCGTAGTTCATCTGGATTGCGTCGGGCGCGGCTTCTACCAGCGCCTTGACCACCGATGACATGTCCTCGAGCCCATTGAGGAAGGACGGTTCGTTGCAGACGCCGTGATCGATCGCCACATCCAGGCATCGACCGCCGCCGAACAGCCGGTTCATCCGGACTTTGCTGTTGTTTCGCATTCCATGCTCCTTTGTTCGTTCCTTGCGGAAAGTGTAATTTCGTCGACGCCGTGGCGTTCACGCAAAAGGGTGAGAAATCGGGCGCGTTCCGCGGCGCGCTGGGCAGGCGACCATCCCTTTTCCGCCGCGAGGAGGTCCAGCACCGCCTCCATCATCTGCAGTGACAGATTTCCGCTGATGGCAAGCGTGGTACGCCTTAGAAGCACGTCGTCAAGACGTTCGACGGCTTCGTTGCGGATCAGGAAAAGCAGCTCGCGTTGCGAATAGCCCGGATGCGGAAGCGTTGCGTCGGGCTCTGCCGAGATAAAGGCGGCGATTGCCTCCGCTTCAGTGCCGTAGCGCGCGAAAAGCTCGGCCATGCGTGCACCCGACAGTCCTCTTTCGGCGGCCACCTGTGCAATCCAGGCCGCGCGGTCGAGGGGAAATCGCCGGCCTCCGCCGATTGGCCGGTCGGTCGTGGTGACGTGGCGTCTTTTGCCCAGGCGCTCCAAGGCGAGATCGGCGGCGAGCTCGCCGAACGAGCGAAAGGTCGTCCACTTGCCGCCGATCATGCACAGCACCGCCGGTCCGCCATCTTCTGCCTCGACAACCGTGCAGAAGTGGTCGCGTGGAATGCGCCCGGTAAAGCTGTCCGTGCTGGTCGGCAGCGGCCGGACACCGGAGAACTGAAAGCTGACATCCTCGGGCCGAACGGTGATCTCGGGAAGGACGAAGGAGAGCGACTGCAGGATATAGTCCCGCTCATCTGTTTCACAGCGTACCGTCTCCGGGTCATCGACTCGAATATCCGTCGATCCGACCAGCACCTTGCCCAGATAGGGAAACAGGATGCAGATCCGCCCGTCCTCGTTCTCGTAGTAGATCATGTGGTCAGCCAGAGCCTCATAGAGCGCGGCATTCTCGATAATCAGATGAGAACCCTTGGTGCCGCCCATCAGGGGCGCCGGCCGCGCTTTCGGCGCAAACAATGCACCGTTGGTGATGTCGATCCAGCCGCCCGTCGCGTTGATGACGAGTGTGGGTTCAATCGTGGCCGAGCCCCCGTCGATATGGTCGTGGACGACAAACCGTCCTCCGCCGGCTGAGCGAACATCGGCATAGTTCAACGCCCGCGCCCCCGACCCGGCGGCAATTCCGTCATCCAGAAGCTCGATGCCAAGGCGCTCCGGATGGCTGACCCAGGCGTCGTGGTAGGTTGCCGAACTTTTGATATCCGGGTTGAGCGCCGGCCATTTGGCGAGCGTCGCACGCCGGCCGCGGAATTCGTGGCGCGGCATCATGGCACGCTTGCGCGTCAGGAAGTCATAGATGCTTAGCCCGACTTTGATCGCGAGCGCGCCGCGCCGGCTCGGCCGGCGGCTCAGCCCGAGAAAGCGAACGAGGCCGTTGCCGAGACCGGAAAAGATATCGAAGACAGGGACGGTCGTGGGAAGCGGCGCGACATAATGCGGCGCGTTACGGAGAAGCCGGTCCCGCTCGGCAAGCGATTCCCGCACCAGCGTGAATTCGCCATTCTCCAGGTAGCGAAGCCCGCCGTGCACCATGCGTGACAGCGCCGCGCTGGCGCCGGAGCAATAGTCGGACTTCTCCACAAGAAGCACGCTGAGCCCCTGCAACGCCAGCTCCCGAAAGACGCTGATGCCGTTGATGCCGCCGCCGATGACACACACGTCCACCTTCGGGCTTTGGCGAAGCCCGTCCAATGTCTCTTCACGATTCATGATGGTAACCCGTTACCTGTCCATAGCAGTCAGTTTCGCCGAAACGGCGGCATTGATGGCTAGATGATCGTCCGCGTCGAGCCGGATCGTACCGGCTCGGGCATTGTCCAATGCCTGCGCGGGATTGCGCGCACCGCAAAGAGCGAAGGTGATGCCGGGCTGTGCAAGCGTCCAGGCGATGACTGTCTGCGCGATACTGGCAGCGTGTTTTGCAGCAACCGGCCCGATAGAGTCGGCGAAAGCCGTTGCCTTCTCGCGATTGCCCACGGAGAATCGTGGGTTTTCCCGCCGCTGGTCGTCGCCGGCAAAGACCCGGTCCGGCCCGATTGCCCCCGACAGCAAGCCGAGCGCAAGGGAGGAATAGCTGAGCGTCGAAATACCGCTTGATGCCGTCAACGGCAGGAGATCGGTCTCGATCTCCCGGTCGATCATGCTGAAGCGCTCCTGGATGGCATCGAGGCCGCCGACCGAAATATAGGCTTGGAGGTCGGCGGCGCTGACATTGCTGGCACCGATCGCACGAATCTTCCCGGATGCCTTGAGGTCTTCCAGCGCGCGCATCGTCTCCTCGATCGGGGTCGTGGGATCCTGCCAATGCGTAATATAAAGATCGATGTAGTCTGTGCCGAGGCGCCGCAGGCTCTCCTCGATCTCGTGGAAGATTGCATCGCGGCCGAGATACCGGTGAACCGGCTTGCCGTCCTGATCGAAGAAATGCCGGCCCTTCTGGGTATGCCAGACGAGGCCGCATTTGGTGGCAATGACCGCCTTGTCACGCCGGCCGGCAAGCGCCTTTCCGACGATCTCCTCGGAGCGGCCGAGCCCGTAGGCGGGCGCTGTGTCGATCAGCGTCACGCCGGCGTCGAGCGAAGCCTGGATTGCGGCGATCGATTCCGCTTCGTCCGTGCCGCCCCACATCCATCCGCCGATGGCCCAGGTTCCGAGGCCAACCGCAGAAGCGGTGACGCCAGATTTGCCGATGCCGCGCATCAACTGTTGCCCGCTCATGCACGATATCCTTTGTCGTTTGCCAGCGCGAGAACGCGTGCGCCGGTTGCTTCATCCGTAACCAGCGTATCGAGGTGATGACCGCGCATGACACTCAGGATAGGTCCAGCTTTGTTTGGTCCGCTCGCCACACCGATTTTCGTGGGGATCGAAGCGAATTCGGCAAGGGTCAGCGACACCAAGGAGCGATTGAGGCTGTAGTCGCAGACCTGGCCATGTTCATCGAGGAGATGGGCGAGAAGTTCGCACGAGGCGCCGGAGCGCTCGATTGCCGCACGGTCCATGCTCGACGACGGATGCAGGTCGTAATAGCTCGAGTCGTCCGATAGGATGGAACCGATGCCGACGACCGCGATCTTGGCCTCGCGCCCCCGCTTGAAGACGTCCTCGACCGAGCGCATGTTGATCAGCATTGCGCGTTCGGCCGCGCTGTCGGCAAACAGGGGGGCATGGATCTGAAACGATCGTCCGCCGAGCCGGTCGGCCATCATCGTCGAGACGTGGTTCACGTCGGTGTAATGCTTGCCCTGGACGCACCCCGTGGCCGGGATGACCTCGACGTCGAAGCGTCGCGGCGCCTGGAGGCCGGCGACAACGGCGCTGACGCCCTTGCCGCCCGTAATGCAGATCGTGTCGCCGTCGGCGATCTGCTCGAGGAGCAGGCGCGCTGCGGCCTCACCGACGGATTGCAATGCAGTCTGAGGGTTCTCGGACACCGTGGGCACGACAACGGCGCGGCTGATACCGCCGAGCGCAAGAAGCTGTTCCTCCATGTCCAGCAGCGGCTCGACGGGCGACTTGATCTTGATTTCCACAAGGCCCAGCTGGCGGCCGCGCTTGATCAGTCTGTTCACGGTCGCATGCGAGATGCCGAGCTGATCTGCGATCTGCGATTGCGTCAGTCCTTCCAGGAAATGCAGGACCAGGGCTTGGTGCATCTGGCGTGCAATGACAATTTCCTCGCGGGGGGCGGATTGGGATTTTGGTCTGACAATCGGCATGTCAAGCAGCCTTACGCTTGTGCAGGAAATGGTCGATCGAAACGGCGGCAAGGAGAATACAGCCCTTGATCATATCCTGCCAATAGACCGAGACATCAAGCAGGATCAACGAACTGGTGACCACCGAAAGCAGTGCCATGCCGAGGATGGCGCCAAGGATCGTCCCCGAGCCGCCGCTCAGCGATGCACCCCCGATGACCGCCGCCGCAATGATGTTCAGCTCCATGCCGACGCCGAATGTGGGGGTCGCTGCGCCGAAGCGCGACATATAGATGACGCCGGCAACGCCCGACAGCGTGGTGCAGAGAACGGTGACCCAGAATTTCACTTGGTTCGTCTTGATACCGGAATAGAGTGCCGCCTTCTCGTTGCTGCCGGTGTAGAAGACCTTGCGGAAGGCCGTTGCGCGGCGCAGCAGGAAGTCGAAGACAACGACCACGCCGATGAAGATCAGGATCACGTAGGGGATTCCATAGAGCGTGCCTTGACCCACCGCCTTGAACGCGGGCGGCAGCGTAAACAGCGAGAGCGGGGTTCCCTTCGTGATGATCAGGCAGACACCCCGCACGATGACCATCGCAGCGAGTGAGGTGATAAAGTGGTTAAGCCCGATCACGGTCACGAAGAAGCCCATGACGCAACCGATCAACGCGCTGGCGAGAATGCCGATCAGCGAGGCGCTCCACGGATCGAGCCCCAACAGGAACAGCGATCCGGACAACACCATCGAGAAACAGACAACCGATCCGACCGACAGATCGATGCCGCCAACGATCAGCAGGATCGTCATGCCGACGACCACGATTCCCTCAACCGAGAACGACATCAGCATCGCCCTGAAATTGCCGAGTGTCAGGAAGTGCGGCGAGGCAAAGCTCATGAGGATGCAGAGAGCAAGTATGATCACGATCAGACCCGCTTCGCGCATCGTTCCCAGTCTCTTCCAGGAAGGAGCGCGCTCCTTCGTCATCGCCAATGCGTGATCTGTCATTGCCTTGTCTCCGGTCCCTGCTTGTTCTTCAGACGGCATGCTCTGATGCCTTCGATGGGTTGTGCTGTCGTGCGCCGACGCCGGACGCGAGCCTCATGATCGCCTCCTCCGTCATCGCATCGCCCTCGACTTCGCCGGCAACCTGTCCTTCGCGGATGACGATTGCCCGGTCACAGAGACCTAGAAGTTCCGGAAGTTCCGAGGAGATGACAACAATGCCGATACCGGACTGCGCAAGGTCGCGCAGCAGGCGGTGAATTTCCGATTTTGCGCCGACGTCAATTCCCCGGGTCGGCTCGTCCATGAGGATGACCTTGGGGTTGACTGCCAGCTGCTTTGCGATCGCAACCTTCTGCTGGTTGCCGCCCGAGAGCGACGAGACTGGCATGTCGATGCCGCCCATCCGAACACCGAGACGGCGTGCCAGCTCACCTGCCCGCTCGGCCTCTGCCCTGGCATTCAACAGCCCGAACCGTCCGGTCAGCTTCTTGAGATCGAGTACCGCGATATTCTGCGCGATCGACAGGTCGAGAAAGACGCCGGAGCCCTTGCGGTCTTCGGACAGGTAAACCACGCCGGCACGTACGGCTTCGGCGTAGGACGAGACACGTAGCGCCTTTCCCTTCAACAGAACGTCGCCTTCGGTGGCATGACGCAAGCCGCAGATGCCTTCGGCGATTTCCGTGCGGCCGGAACCGATCAGACCACCGATCCCGAGGATTTCACCCTTTCGAAGTTCGAAGCTGACTCCCTCGAAGCGTGAACCGTCGCCAAGATCGCGAACGGAGAGGATGGCTTCGCTCGTACGCTCGGCTTCGGGTTGTTTTTCGGGGTAAAGCTGGGTGATCTCACGCCCGACCATGCGGCGCACGACGTCGTCGGGCACAAGATCGGACACCTTCTCGGTTGAGACATACCGTCCGTCCCTAAACACCGTGACGCGATCGCAGAGGCTGAAAATCTCCGCCATGCGATGGCTGATGTAGACAATCGAGATCCCGTGGGCCTTCAGATCGTTGATGATGCCGAACAGAACCTGCGCTTCGGCCTCCGTCAGGGCCGCCGTCGGCTCGTCGAAGATCAGAACGCGGCAGTCGAGCGTCAACGCCTTGGCGATCTCCACCAGCTGCTGGCTGGAAATCGGCAGGTCGCCGACCTTCTGGCGAACATCGATTGGCGCCAGGCGATTCATGACGGCCTGCGCGTCGCGTTCCAGCCTGGCAAAATTCATGAAGGGCGACCGCCGGCGGTTCGTTGTCGCCATGAACATGTTCTCTGCGACAGTTGCATCCGGGCAGAGAGCGATTTCCTGGTGGACCAGCCCGATGCCGAGCGACTGTGCGACGGCGGGAGAGGCGATCCTGACGGGCGCACCGTCGACCAGGATCTCACCTTCGTTCGGCTGCAGCACGCCCGCGATAATATTCATCAGCGTCGATTTGCCGGCGCCGTTTTCGCCGCAAAGAGCATGCACCTCGCCTTTTTCAAGGCTGAAGCCTACGTCCGTCAGCGCCTTGATGGCGCCAAAGCGCTTGCTGATATTGCGTATCTCAAGGACCGGCGCCTGCACCATAATCCCCTCCATTTTCAAGCGTCTCATCGACCGTCCGGGCGTTTCGTCCCGGACGGCCGCATTGCAAGGCTTACTCCTCGATACCCTTCGTACCGCGGCGCTTGAGATACTTGTCCCAATAGAAGTCTTCGGCGTTGGCGGCCGTCACGATCGACAGGCCGTTGTCGACAAAGGGAATGCTCATCGGGTTGAAGCCGGAACGCTTGGCATCGTTCATCGGGTCGATCAGCTCCGGATGCTTGGCAAGCCACAGCATCATGAAGCCCATGTAGCCCTGCATACCCTGGTTCGGATTGATCGAACCGAACACTTCGCCCGCCTTGATCATGTCAAGGATGTTGGCGTTGACGTCAGCGCACATGACGAGGATCTTGCCGCCGCTTTCCTTGTTCGCCTGGGCCGCACCGATTGCCGAGTTGGCCTCCGGCATGAAGACGGCGTTGAGGTTGGGGTGCGCCTGCACCAAGCTCATCAGACCTTGATAGGCCTTGTTCGGATCCTGGTTGGACGCTGCCCGGCCCACAAGCTTCATGTCCGGGTATTTTTCTTCCATCCGCGCGATGAAAGCCGAGATGCGCTTGTCGTGATTGTCCTGACCCGGGTTTTCCAGAACCGCGTATTCGCCCTTGCCACCAAGTTTCTGGGCAATAGCGTCGGCGGCGTAAGTGCCCTCGCGGGTGTTGTCCGACGTGATGAAGGAGATACGCTTGGACAGCGGTGAGTCCGCCGCAAACGTGACGACAGCCGTGCCCTGATCGATCGCGCGATTGATGGGCTCAATGAAAGGGTCCGAGTTCATCGGATGAACAAGGATGCCTGCCGGGTTCTGTGCGAGCGCCTGGTCGAACGTGGCGATCTGCTTGTTGACGTCATATTCCGGCGTGCCGGTATAGGCGGTTTCGCAGCCGAGCTGCTGGCCTGCCTGCTTGAACATCTCATAGACCGGGAACCAGTATTCCACGCCCGAGACCATGACGTTCATGACGTATTTTTCGCCGGGCTTGCAGCGAAACGGATTTTCCGTCCCTGCAGCCGTTGCTGGCGAGATCATTGCTGCAGCTGCCAAAACGGCCAATGCGGTTGTGCCTAGAAAATTGCGCAAAGTTCCTCCTCGAGGCCGAAGCCCCCTCCCAAAAAGACTGATGGCGCGGATCGCACCTTGATCGTGAAACCGGCTTCCTCCTCGAACTCCGGTGATGACAACTAACCTTCAGAACAGATCGTTGTCAATATAATTCATGCTATGAAATATATTTCATACAAGAGATTGTTCTTGTGAAACCGATGGCACCTAGGCGGTCACCCTGCCACCTGAAAAGGCATGTGGATATCGATGCAACCGCCCTGCGGCAATGATTGCGGTTTCAACGCGGCTCGTTCTCCGCGTAGAGCCTAATATTAATGATCTATTAACCATATCCGTCGTTTACCATCATTAGAGGACTCTGATGGTCATTGATTCGAGGACTCGACGCTAATTTGCGTTGAATGCGAGGAAAGCGATTGCGGCGGTCGAAAACATGCGTGCTGAGATTGATAGCCTTTGCCGGGCTAGCAGGTCTTGCTGCCGGTTGCACGTCCACCGGCAACGTCAGACTGCCGAATACTGCCGAGACCGTGGCGAGCGAGCAGGCGCTGGCCTTGCCGCCGCCCGGCGGGCCGTCGATCGTCAGCGTCGTCGAGCACAAGCGCGGCAACGGTGTGGAGCAGGCGATTTCGCTGTTCACCTCGTCATCGGTGCCGGGCCAGAATTTTCTGAAGGTACAGTTTCTCGGCGCGAGCGGTGCCAATCCGGACACCGGTAACGCGCCATACAGAATGTTCAGCGAAAGCGGCCTATCGCGTGAGATGTTCGCAGCCGTCCCAGGCGTCCCATTGGTCAGGTCGCCGACATTTCTGCAAAACAGCTACGGTCCGTTCGGCTACGCTTCAGGCAGAAGCCGTGCGGGAGATACCTGCATCTATTCCTGGCAGCAAATTCGCTCGACGCGCTCCGCACAGACGCAGGCCCGCAATTTCGGGATGATCCAGGTTCGTCTTCGCCTGTGCGATGCTCGAGCGACGGAACGCCAGCTTCTCGGCATCGTCTACGGCTATACCATTGTCGGAACGTTCAACGGTGAAATCTGGAATCCTTTCGGCACGGCCCAAAATGCGGATCCGACGGTCGGGCGGCCGGGAAACCCGATCTATCCTGACGAAGGCGGGTATCGCAGCTTGCCGATGGCGATCGGCTACGAGCCTGCACCGGTTGCGGTTCGCCAGGCACCGCGTCAGGCGGCTGCCAGAGCGCCGGCGCCGGCAGCCTTGCCACCAGCCATCGGCCCACGTGTGCCGGGGCCCGATATGTCCGAGGCCGGGCCGCCAACCGATGCCGCCGCCGTTGCGATGGCCTCGCCCTCCCAACTGCAAGCGATGACGGCAAGCGGCGTAACGGTGCCCTCGCCGGACTGCGTAGGCGACGCGGCCATGACGGCCGCCTGCCGGAGATAGATGACGACAGGCCGGATTGCCGCATGGTGTCCGGTTCAATGCCTTCGAAGGGACGCCGATGCATAAAGCCCGAAGCATCTTGATATGGGCCGTGGTTTCGCTCTGCGTGATCGTATTGATCACCTTGCCCGTCAGTCTGCAGACGCAGCTTATCGCCAGCATCACCGTGGTCGCCTTCATGGCGGTCATCAAGGGATTGAAAGGAGAAGGCATCTGGCGCCTGATCGCGCTTGCCTTCGGCACGTCGATCGTGTTGCGCTACGTCTACTGGCGCACGACCAGCACGCTGCCGCCGTTCAACCAGCCTGAAAACTTCATTCCCGGCCTGCTGCTCTACCTCGCCGAAATGTACAGCGTGGCAATGCTGGCCCTCAGCCTGTTTATCGTGGCGACACCGCTGCCGCCGCGCGCCTCGCGTGCCTCCAAACTGGACCGGTTCCCGCATGTCGACGTCTTCGTTCCCTCCTACAACGAAGACTCCCACCTTCTCGCCAATACGCTGTCGGCAGCCAAGGCGATGGACTACCCCGCCGACAGGCTGCACGTTTGGCTCCTCGACGACGGCGGGACACTGCAGAAGCGCAACTCCAACAAGCTGCTCGAAGCGCAGGTCGCGGTGGCGAGGCACAACGAGCTCAAGCAACTGTGCGAGGACATCGGCGTCCGCTATCTGACGCGAGACCGCAACGAACACGCCAAGGCAGGCAATCTCAACAATGGCATGAAGCATTCCTCCGGCGAACTGATTGCCGTCTTCGATGCAGACCACGCCCCGGCCCGCGATTTCCTCCTCGAGACTGTCGGCTACTTCGACGACGATCCGAAACTCTTCCTTGTCCAGACGCCGCACTTCTTCATCAATCCCGATCCGCTCGAGCGCAACCTGCGGACCTTCGACAAAATGCCGAGCGAGAACGAAATGTTCTACGGCATCATCCAGCGCGGCCTCGACAAATGGAATGCCGCCTTCTTCTGCGGATCGGCCGCCGTTCTCAGCCGCAAGGCACTGGAATCGCAGAATGGCTTCAGCGGCATCAGCATCACCGAGGACTGCGAAACCGCTCTGGCTCTTCATGGCGCCGGATGGAACAGCATCTACGTCGACAAGCCCCTGATCGCCGGACTTCAACCCGCGACGTTCGCGAGCTTCATCGGCCAGCGCAGCCGGTGGGCACAGGGGATGATGCAGATCCTGCGCTTCCGCTTTCCGCTCCTGAAGCGCGGACTGACCATCCCGCAACGCCTCTGCTATATGTCCTCGACGCTATTCTGGCTCTTCCCCTTCCCGCGCACGGTGTTCCTGTTTGCGCCGCTTTTCTACCTGTTCTTCGATCTCGAGATCTTCACGGCCTCAGGCGGCGAATTCCTCGCCTATACGCTCGCCTACATGCTGGTGAACCTGATGATGCAGAACTACCTCTACGGCTCGTTCCGCTGGCCGTGGATCTCCGAGCTCTATGAGTACGTGCAGACGGTGCATCTCCTGCCGGCCGTTATCTCGGTGATGCTCAACCCGCGAAAGCCGACGTTCAAGGTGACCGCGAAGGACGAGTCGATCGCTGTCAGCCGACTGTCGGAAATCAGTCGGCCGTTCTTCGTCATCTTTGCCGTCCAGATCGTCGCGCTCGCCGTGACCATCTTCCGCATCTACACGGAACCCTACAAGGCCGACGTCACACTCGTCGTCGGCGGATGGAATGTCATCAACCTGATCATGGCTGGCTGCGCGCTCGGTGTTGTATCCGAACGTGGCGAACGTGCCTCGTCGCGACGCGTTCGCGTCAACCGCCGCTGCGAGTTCGGCATCAACGGCAAATGGCATCTGGCTTCCATCGAGGACGTCTCCGTGCACGGCGCCCGCTTGCATGTATTCGAAAAGCAGCTTGACGCGGCCCTGGTCGGTGGCGAAGGCGAAATCCGCTTCCAGCCCTATAGCGGGGCCGAGACGGAGACCCTTCCGTTGATCGTGCGCAACATTCAGGCATCCGACGGCCTCCTGGCCGTCGGATGCCAGTATGTCCCCAAGAGCGCGCTCGACCATCGCCTGATTGCCGATCTGATGTTTGCCAACTCCGCGCAATGGACACAGTTCCAGGAAGGGCGGCGTCGCAATCCCGGCCTTATCCGCGGGACAATCTGGTTTGTCGGGCTGTCTCTTTACCAGACGAGCCGTGGCCTGGTTTACTTCTTCCGCAGCATGCGGCCGGAGCGCGAAGAGCAGCGGCAAGCCGCAAAGGCGAACGGCTGATGAAGAAGGTCGTCTCCGCACTTGCTTTTTGTGTTAGCGCATCGGCTTTCGCCTATGCACAGACGGCGCCGTTCGACATGTCCGGGGAGCGTTCGACGGAGACGCGCGCGGTCGTCCCGCGCTTGACCATTCCAGCGTCTCCCCCACCGGCAGCACCCCCGACCCTGGCGCCGGCAGCACCTGCGACCCCGCCCCAGCCGGCAATGCCCGGCGCGACGCCCCCGCCGCTGGCGCCGTTTTCGATGGATCCCGCAGCAGCGCCGCGGCCCCAGACGGCAGCGCCCGCTCAGCCCGAACAGCCTATTGCACCACCGGTTGCGCCGCGTCCGACTTCGCAAACAGCAACCCGACAGCCGGCGAACCCGGCGGCAGGCGATCTTTCGCGCCGCTACGTCATACCGTTTCCGAAACTTGGCCTCGACGGCGAATATGACCGCAGGTCGTGGTCCGTGTATCTGACACCCGAGCAGGCCGCAGCGACCGCAACATTCAATTTCGCCTACCAGAATGCCATTGTCGTTGCCCCCGAAGCCTCCCAGCTCACGATTCTTCTGAACAACAGGATCATCGGCGAGCAGTCGATCGGCTCGCCGGACGGGCCCACCAATGTTTCTTTCCCCGTACCCCCAAGGCTTCTGCAGCCGGGCGCAAATCTGCTGACGATCGAGGCGACGCATCGCCACCGCACCGATTGCACCGTCCAGTCGACCTACGAGCTCTGGACGGACATCGCCCCTTCCGAGACTTTCCTGAAATTTGCCGGCCAGGAGGCCGCCAAGTTCTCCAGCACCGATGCCATCCGCGCCGTGGGCGTCGACGGCGCGGGCCGGACCGAGTTCAATTTCGCCGTGCCAGCGCTTGAACAGCCGGGTACGACGAAGCCGCTTTTGCGGCTGGCGCAGGGCCTCTCCGTATTGAGCGGCATGCCGAACCAGACCTTCTCGTTCACGGCGGATTCGCTCCCTGCGTCCAGCCCGGGGAAAATGACCGTCGTCGTGGGTACCCCGAGCGAACTGCAACCTTTGTTTGCCGTGCCGCCGGCGTCACAAACCGCGCCTCTGGCGACATTCGCGACCGATCCGCGGTCCGGCGCGCCGGTGCTTCTCGTGACCGGCCCCTCCTGGCCGGCCATCTCCACCGCAATCGAGACGATCGTGTCGACGACGGACCGCGCGCCTACGATCCGTCGCGACGCGCTCTCCACCCAGAGATGGAGCGCGCCGGATGCGCCGATGATCTTTTCGGCAAGGACGCTGCCCTTTTCCCAGCTGGGCGTGAAATCGACGGAGTTTTCAGGCCGCCGATTTCGAACAAGCTTCAATATCGCGGTGCCGGCTGATTTCTATGCCAATGCCTATGGCGAGGCGACGGTTCTGCTGGATGCGGCCTACACGCAAACGGTCCTGCCGGGCAGCCATGTCGACATCTATGTCAACGGCAACATCGCCTCAACCCTGCCGATCACCTCGACGGGCGGCGGCATCTTCCGGCACCTGCCCATTCGAGTTACGATGCGGCATTTCAAGCCGGGTCTGAACACGGTTTCGCTCGAAGCGATCCTGATGACAAAGGAGGACGAGCTCTGTGTTCCCGGCACCACGGCCGGCGCCGGACCGCGTTTCGCTCTCTTCGATACCAGCGAATTCCACATGCCCGATTTCGCCCGGGTCGGACAGCGGCCCAATCTCGCCGCGCTCGCAGGCACCGGCTATCCCTACGGCCGCGCCACGCAGCCGACGCCGCTCTTCATCGATCGGGTCGATGCGGACACTCTGTCGGCAACGGCCACGTTGCTCGGCCAGATGGCACTCGTCGCGGGACGTCCTATCGACATCGAGCCCGCAGCGTCACCAGGCGCAATCGGAGAGCGCGACGCCATCTTCGTCGGCTCGATCTCGCAGATGCCGCAGGGGGTGCTGTCGCAGTTGAACATCGCGACCACCAGCCAGGCAACCTGGCGACCGCTCGCCGCCACGCAGACCACCCCGGCCGAGACCAACGTGATGTTCGACCAATGGCGTTCCAAGGTCAGCGGCGGGGTCTGGCGCGGCCAGATCACATCGTTCCAGGAATGGCTCCGAAGGAACTTCGACATTTCGTTGAGCTCCCTGCAGTTCATTCCAGGTGCCGAACAGCTGTTCACGCCGTCGAACTCCAACAGCTTCATACTCGCCCAGGGAACGAGCACCTCGGGTAACTCGACATGGACGATTGCCTCCGCGCCATCGGCAAAGGACCTTCGAGAGGGAGCGAATGCCGTGACGGCGCTGGCGAACTGGCCACAGATTGCCGGCCATGTCACCACCTTCTCCGCGGCCACCGGCAAGATCGAGACGGTGCCTGTCAGCCGCTTCGATTTCGTCGGTGCGGAACAGGGCACGATTGCCAACTACCGGCTGATCGCGGCAAACTGGCTATCGACCAATATTCTGTCCTATGCCGTGCTCTTGGTTGGTCTTTCGCTGCTGATCGGCGTCTCGACATCGAGCATGCTTGCTAGACTGGGCAGGCGCAAATGATCAAGTGGCGAAACCTGCTTGCGGCTGCCGGGCTCGCCATGGTCTGCTTGTGTCAGCCGATGCCTGCACAGGCAGCGGCGATCGATGCAAAGGCGTGGAGCGCCTACAAGGAAAAATTCCTCGATGCGAGCGGCCGCATCGTCGACGACGGCAATGGCGGCATTAGCCACAGCGAAGGACAAGGCTACGGGATGCTGTTGGCATATCTTGCCGACAGCCCATCCGATTTCGAGCAGATCTGGTATTTCACCCGCACCGAACTGCTGCTGCGCGACGATGGCCTCGCCGTCTGGAAATGGGATCCCGCCGTTGCCCCGCATGTGACCGACACCAACAATGCGTCCGACGGCGACCTGCTGATCGCCTACGCGCTTGCGCTCGCGGGCTCGGCCTGGAACAACCAATCCTATCTGGAAGCCGCGGCGAAAATTGCAGACGCGCTGCTGGCACACGCCGTCGTAAAGACCGGCGGGCGCACCGTGCTCCTGCCTGGCGTAGAGGGGTTTACTGCACCTGAACGCCACGACGGCCCGGTGATCAATCCGTCGTACTGGGTCTATGAAGCGATCCCCGTCATGGCCGTACTGGCCCCGTCCGACGCATGGCAGGCATTGTCCGATGACGGCTTGTCGCTCCTGCGGTCGTTGCAGTTCGGGCCGCGCAAGCTGCCGGCCGACTGGGTGAGCCTCAATCATCAGCCGCGACCTGCGGAAGGGTTCGATGCCGAGTTCGGCTACAACGCCATTCGTATTCCGCTTTACCTTGCCCGGGCGGGAGTTTCGGACAAGGCGCTGCTGCTACGATTGCAATCGGGAATGACGGCCACAGACGGTTTGCCAGCGACGATCGAACTGCAGACCGGCAAGCCAAAGCAGTCGCTTCCGGACGCTGGTTATAGAATTGTTAACGATGTTGTGGCCTGTGTAACAGATGGAACGAAGCTTCCCGCATCGTCCCGGCAGTTCGCGCCGTCGCTCTACTATCCGTCTACCCTTCAGCTTCTGGGGTTGGCCTTTGTCGGGGAGAAACATCCGGAGTGTCTTTGAAATCCTCTCTCGTTGCAGTGTCGGTTGCGATCGTGGTGGCAGGTCTTGTCACCGCGCTGAAGGACCGCGCGGCTCTGCAGGAGGCGCTGGGGCTCGACACTCCAAACCGTTCCGCCCCACAGCTCATGTTAATGGGGCGCATCACGGGCCCTGAGCCCTTGCCCAAGAGGCCGGAATTCGACGTGCATTCCGTCGCCGACCGCATTCAGGCCGTGGCGGCCGCCCCTGCTCCGCTCGGCGAACGATCGCCAGACGAACCGGCGCAGTTGCCCGCCGCGCTCGCCCAAGCAACGCAGGCCCCGCCGGCGCAACCGACCGCTACGCGGCCAGGCTCCCAGGCCGCCCCCCAGCCGAAGGTCGATGAAAGCGCGCTCCGCTATTTTGCCAGCCGAGGCGACAAGGCGCGGCTTCAGGCGGAAATCTCGCGTCTGCAGGCGCTCTATCCGAACTGGGTGCCGCCGGCCGATCCGCTCGCCATCCCGCAAGGTGGCGACAAGCAAGTCGAATCGATGTGGCAGCTTTATTCGGAAGGGCGATACGCGGAGCTGCGAAAGGCGATCGCCGATCGTCAGGCGGCCGATACCGCCTGGCAGCCGCCCGCGGATCTTCTCGACCGCCTCGACGTGGCGGAAGCACGGTCTCGGCTGGTGAATGCCTCGAACCTCAAGCAATATGCCACGGTCGTGCAGATCGGAGCCGACACGCCGAGCCTGCTCACCTGCAGCGACATCGACGTCCTATGGCGCGTCGCCGAAGCCTTCGCCCGAACCGAGCGCGCCGAGCGCGCGCAGGACGCCTATGCCTACATCCTGAAGAGCTGCACGAACCCGCAGGAACGGCTTGCAACGATACAGAAGGCCTCCGGCTTGCTGCCGTATGGGCCGATGCAGATACTGCTGGCGCTCGAACGTCCCGACGGCAACGGCGGCCACGAATTCGACAGCATTCGCAACGATCTTGCCCGCAGCTTTGTGGCTGCAGGAAACGGCAATCCGGATCTGGCAATCGCGCCGGAATATATCGCCCAGGTACAGCACCTGGCTGAAACGCAGGGACTCGCCTCCGACAATCTGCTACTCGGCTGGTACCACCTCCGTCGCGAAAACGACGCGGACGCCGAAAAATGGTTTCGCGCGGCGCGCGCCAAAGAGGACTCGGCAAGCGCCTCGCAGGGTCTGGCTCTTGCGCTGATCGCGCAGAAGAAACAGCAGGAAGCAGAAGACGTCATGTACAAATGGCGCGACGCTTCACCGGACGCAACAGCCACCTACCTCGCCGCGACGGCCAACCTGATGGCGCTGCAACCGCCGGCAAACATCGGCGAGGACGTGCTAGGCCGCATGGCCGCCGAAGTGATTGCCCAGAAGTACGTGCCGACGGCGCAGCAATTCGGCTGGTTTGCGCGCTCCCTCAACCAGCCGCAGACGGCAGCGCGATGGTTCGAGACGGCCTTGCGCTGGAAGTCCGACGACGAACCATCGGCCTATGGGCTCGCCATCACCCGCGAGCAGCTCAACGACCGCAAGGGCGTCGCGGAGCTTCAACGCCTTTGGGCGGGACGTTCGACGCGTATAGCAAGGCTCGGAGAAACGGCCTCGCTCACACCGCCGACGCAGAATACACTCCCATCGCCCGGCACAGCGGCACACGCACAGGCGCCGAGCTCATCTCCACAGCCAGTCAGATCACCTTCGCCCAATGCGGCGACGGTGCGAAGCGACTATGCGCCGCGGTCGGTTGAACAGACCCAGGCGGCCATGCAAACCGTTACCGTGCGCCGCGGTGCACGCCAGCCTCGCGGATGCTCGACGACGACCAACGCGCAACTCCTTGACCCCGCGAGCGCGCTCACCCGTGGCTGGTGCCTGATGGGTCTGAACCGGCCGATGGAGGCCGCCGACGCATTCGAAGCCGCGCTTGCCAGTCCCACCCGCAGGGTGCGCGAGGATGCGGCTTATGGACAGAGCCTCGCCTACCTGCGCGCCGGACTTTCCAACAACGCGGCAGTCGCGGCAACGAAAGCGCCGCAAAGCCGCCAGCGCGCTGCGGAACTCCAGGTCGCCATCCTTTCCGACCGCGCCCTTGCCGCCTTTGGAGCAAAGCGCTACCGCGAGACGCTCATCTATCTCGACCAGCGCGCGCAGCTGCAGCAGGAGCGCATCGATCTGATGGTTCTTCGTGGCTACTGCTACATGAACCTACAGATGTACGGCGACGCCGAGCGCGTCTTCAACGCGGCAGCAGCCACCGGAAGCAAGGATGCAAACCGGGGTCTCGCCGATGTGAGGCGCGCCACCCATCCGGATGCAAAGCCTTAAAGCGTTTCCGTGTTTTTCTGAATCGAATGTGATTCCCAAATCAGTTTTATTCTGATTCCTTGGTGTTGGCTGGATGGAGGCCAGCATCTGATGACCGCACCGATATCGAATGATC
>NZ_LMCW01000013.1 GCF_001424945.1 Rhizobium sp. Root1203 | reverse complement strand
GGCCCAATATGGGCATCGGCGGCATAACACCCGCACAGAAACTGAAAATGGCCGCGTGAATTCTACTGCGGAGCCCCGTTAAAAACGGGGGGATTACCAAGGCACTCACGGCTTTAATCCTGTTTCCTTTTAAACTGGCCCGCCCATCTCACCCGGTCAAATCAGAAAACTTGTCGGACTGGTTGAAGAATGACGTGGGACTAAACAATCCCGACTGACTTGCAAGCGGCGATCCAAATGCAGGGTCGCCGCTAGCTGTATCTTAGATCGTCCATGCCTGAAGAAATGGAACGGCGCCAAGTCAGTAGAATGATTTCCAAGCCCCGCAAGAACTTTTCGGTATCTAGACCAGCTTGCTCGGCTTGAACGAGATTGTCTTCGAGATCGGCCTGCTTGACTGGTCGGGCCAGACGATTGGCGATAGCGCGGCGCATAAAATCGTCCTCGGCTTCGTCCATTCGCCTCGTGAGTGCGTCCACCGCATCAACGATTGCAGAGGAGAACCCCTCCTCCAGCAGCCGGTCCAACGTCCAGCCAGGAGCCTGTCCCACCACGTCATGGAGGGCCACTATGCGCTCGTCCGCGCGCCCAAGACGAGTGCGGCTACCCGTCGGCAATGCTCCACGTACGGGCGACCGGGCTTGTCGAACTGGTCTCTATGAGCTTCGAAAGCGACCTGGATCGCATGCTGCACCGGGTCCAGCGGCATCGCATCCTCCTCAAAAAAATGAAATCGCGGCCTCGCCTGGCGCTTCGTTGCCCGCAGGGAGAAACCGGAAAACCTCTGCGTCCACCATCCCTGCCGTGTCCGATTGACACGAGACGCGATCTCAAAAGTCCAACTTCGAAACCATTAAACTGTTCCGAAAATCATGCCGGAAGTCGCCAAACCGGCCGGTTGCAAACAATTCAATGAGGCACTTGGAACATCTATAGCGCTGGAATCTTTTAGGGAAATGATGAAAAGAATTCTGCTCAGCGCAGTGATATCGCTCAACTCCCTTTCTGCCGTGTATGCGCAGGGCCTTTCGCCCGACGCGATCAATAACGCCGATATCTTCGCTTCGCCAAACAGGCTGGTTGATCAGCAGCAGAGACCGCTGCCGGATCCCTCGATCATTCATCTTCAGGTCTTGTTGGATCGCGCCGGGGCGTCTCCAGGCGTCATCGATGGCCTCGATGGCGACAACGTGAGGAAGGCCATTGCCGGATATGAGACCATGCAGCGTCTGCCTGCTGACGGAAAACTGGACGTCGAAGTCGCGGCTCGCCTGAATGACGACAAACAAGTTATCGGGCCTTACATCATCGCGCCGGACGACGGAGTCGATCTTGTCGCTGAAATTCCGAAGGATTATGCCGAGCAAGCCAAAATGGACCACCTTGGATTCACAAGCGTCGCCGAGAAGCTTGCCGAGCGGTTCCACATGGACATCGACCTTCTGCATGCGTTGAACCCAACCGCGCAGTTCTCAGCCGGTGAGACGATTACGGTCGCTATTGTCGGCGCCCCACGAACTGGCAACGTCAAGCGGATCGAAGCTCACCGAAAGGACGGGCAGCTATTTGCTTTCGATGATAAAGACCAGGTCATAGCGGTTTACCCAGCAACAATTGGCAGCGAGGACAACCCTTCCCCGTCCGGCAGGCACAAGGTCAACGGGGTCGCCCGCAATCCGACCTACGAGTACAATCCCAAGATCAACTTTCAGCAAGGCAAAAACAAAGAGAAGCTCACGCTTCCCAGCGGGCCAAACAATCCGGTTGGCTCCGTCTGGATCGATTTGTCAGAGCCGACCTATGGCATCCATGGAACGCCGGAGCCCTCGTTGATCGACAAAGCCGGTTCCCATGGATGTGTCCGCCTGACGAACTGGGACGTCGAGGAGCTGGCGAGCTTGGTCAAACCCGGAGTTGTCGTAGAATTCGGCAAATAAATGCGGAGGGAGAAACGGCTCGTCCCAATCGGGATAGCGCCGTCGTCTTCAACCGAATAGTCGTCGTGGTGTTTGATCAGGAGCAGTTCGTTCGCTTCTCGTCCTCGTTGCCCCGCATACGGACCAACACGAAAACCGTGCAGCCGGTCCCTTCGAGGAGTGAACTTGAAGTCGCCTTCGCAAGCGCCTGCTCCGGGCTCTTGTTTAACTCCGGCTCCCAATAGCCGCGATCCCAAAGCAGGACCGTCCCACCACCATAAAGCTCCTTCGGGATCGTGCCTTCGAAATCGCCGTAGTCGAGCGGCTGGTCCTCGACCTCAACTGCAAGCCGCTTGTCCTGGGGATCGAGCGACGGTCCTTTGGTGGCGGCGCAGGATTTAAAGACGCCATCGAGTTCCAGCCGGAGGTCGTAATGGAGACGAGTGGAATCGTGCTTCTGAATGGCGAAGCGGCGCCCGTTTGACGATTTGACAGAGGCTCCGCCGCTAGGTACCGCCGTCTTCTTGAGATCGCGCTTTTCTCGGTACTTGGTGAGGTTGTCGGCCATGATCTCGATTTCGCCTGAGAGTCGAAATGCCCCCAAACCCCTTCTGTGGCTACCGCGATGAAAGCCTAGTCTCACCGCTATCGAACGGCAAGGCGTATTACAGGAAATGCCTCAGCCCCTCAGCTGTGGCGAATGAAAACGACTTAACTGATAAAGTAGCGCAGCCCCACCGAAGATGCAGAGCCCTGCACAGAGTGCGAACAGAGACCAGTACCCGAAGGAATTTGCCCAAGTCCCGGTGCCGAGTCCCGAAAACAGGAAGCCGACACTGATTGTATTACCAAATAGCGCGGACGCGGCGCCTGCCCGACCAGGTAGGATATCCTGCACCATCTGCATTCCGACGATGCTGATGACTCCAATGCCCGCTGCCCGTGGTAGTTGCCCAAGGTAAAGGCTCAACATCGTTGGCCAAATGATTGCCATACAAAAGTAGGCCGCAAAAAGAGCAAACCCAACGAAAAGCAGCCATCGCTTGGACGATAGGCCCGGCCACGCGACGAAGGCTCCCATCACCACCACCTCCAACCCAGCGCACAGGCTAAACAAGAAGCCAACATCGCGGTCTGAGCCAATGTCCTGCGCTACCACTATCGACATCGCGTTCGATCCCATGAACATCGCGGTGTGGAAGGCTGCTAGTGCAAGCACAAGTGGGGCGGCGGATAGCAGCAGGCTCGCTGTGAGTTCCACCTTTTCCTGTTGATCTGGAGGCACCAACCTGATCCGCGCAAGCGATACGATAGCAAGCGAACATGCTGCTAACAGGGCTGCCCCGACATACACGCCTTCGAACCCACTCGCTGAGATCAGGACCGCGCCAAGCGCTGGCCCAATCGTCCAGCTAAGTGACGCGATCAACCGCAAGGCTGCCATTCCCTGAGACACCGTCGAGCCGCCAGCTTGATCGAGGTGGGCCTTTGCCACTGCGAACAAGAGGGAGAAGGAAGCCGTACCAAGCCCGAAAAGAACCCCTGCGTTCAGTATCAGCAACCAGGTTTGGGTAATGTAAGCGCAGAGTGCTAGACCGACCACCTTTGACAACAGCGACAGAAGCAACGGCCATACGACCGGGTTGCGATCTTGTAGATGGCCGAACATCGTCGTAACCGCGAGCCCTATTGCAGCAGGCAACGTCAGGAAGGCGCTCAGCTCCAAAGGTGACATTCCGACTCTCTGGACGGCAAGCAGCGCCAGGTAGCTCCCGGCCATCGCTTCAGCCACCATCGCCAACAGGACGGCAATCATTATCGGCACGAAATGAGGGACAAGCCAAAGCTGCGTTCCAGAGCTGCTGCCAACGTCAACGTCCTGTTGCATTGAAAGTTCGCCTCTCTTGAGCCACCCTATGTTGCATTTTGAGCATCACGAGCGAGCCTCGCTCGGCATCGATTTGCCAACGGCCGCCCTCACCTTGCACGACATCTTGCCAGCCAATCTCGCAGACATCTTGCGGCCGTTGCCGCCCGTCTCAGGATCGACCAAGCGGACGACGCCGATTGGTGTCGGAGCGGGAGAAGTCACAGAGACCTTACGTCCTTGTACTTCCCGGGATACTTGTGACGGTAGCCGAGATCGGGTCACTGGCCGGGACGCTGTCCTCAAGCCCCTCCTCCAGCTCAGCTTCCAGCTGGTTCCTATCGTGGCTTTCCCGAGCACTGCGGACCGGTTCGAGGCCCTTACTGCCTTCGTCAAAGTTGCCGTTGCTCAAGGCATCGTAGCGATTGATGCTACCGTCAGCAGCTCGTCGGGCTAGCATCTCGGACAAAGTCGTCGCCATGTCGCTATTACCGGTGCGGTCAGTCGCCAGTTGTTGGAAGACACCCGCCATCCCAGCGAATATATCGGCAGCGGGGTTATCTAACCCCAAAAACGCAGCAATCTCATCCATTTCGCCAACCCAACGGTATGCTTTCGGATACATGTCGGGGATGCCCTTGGCGAACTTCGCGACGAGTTGCGACTGGCTTTCAGAAAGCTCGGCCATCAGAGCCTTGTCCGCTCCGCTCTTGGCCGCGGCCAGCAGCATCGAGGTGCCCAGACCTATCAGGCCTTTGTTAATGCCCGCGTAGCACATTTTAAGGGCCGAGGCTGCGCCAACGCCGCTATCTAGGAACCGTGCATCCAAGCCGTATTCGACGAGAACCGGTATTATCTCTTTTGCACCACCGCTAACATAGAAGCGCGGGCCGGGCTGTCCTGCCTCCGGCGGCCCGCCA
This sequence comes from Rhizobium sp. Root1203, assembly GCF_001424945.1. Taxonomy (GTDB): domain Bacteria; phylum Pseudomonadota; class Alphaproteobacteria; order Rhizobiales; family Rhizobiaceae; genus Rhizobium. The sequence goes on along the minus strand of NZ_LMCW01000013.1, from coordinate 106,250 downwards.
ATAATGCAGCCGTCAAGCACCCTCGTACTACCCTTGTCGAATGCGTGAGCGACCTTGCCCATTGTTTGGGGTGAAACGGCATTGCAGTCGATAAAGATGGCCGGAGAGTTGGGGCGCATTGCCATCGCAACCAGCTCGGCCACCGCTATCGCCTGAGACGGCGGCACAATTGACAAGATGACGTCCCCCTCGACCAACTCCGTCAGATCAACGTCACGAATGCCCGCAGCTGCCGCGCGATCTCGCGTTTCGGGCGAGCGTCCCGTGAGGTAGGTGACGATCTCCGCGCCCGAAGACAGGAGAGCCATTGCAACGGCACTTCCCATTGCTCCCATTCCGATAACTGCGATCCTTGTCACGGCAACTCTCCCCAATTCCATTCGATCTGGAACTAGAGGCGGCGGCGCTCGGTGCAAGCATCGCACCCGAAGTCACCATTCGGCGACGAATGTCGCATGGACGGTTTTCAGCCTCATATGCCTTCGTCAGCAATAAGCGCATCTGCCCCACGCCTAGAACGTCTTTTGCTCATTGAACTGCCCCCACTTTCGACCGGACACTCAGCATAAGCAGGAAGGCTCAAGCACAGGCTGGGTGATAGGCTTATGTCTAACGAGTTTCGACAGGTTGACCTGATGATCGGTGACGTCCGGCGGAGGCGCAGGACACCAGAACGCAAACTGCAGATCATCGAGGAAAGCTTTGCCCCAGGGGAGACCGTTTCCTCTGCGGCTCGGCGGCATGGAGTTGCGCCAAATCTTCTTTATCGTTGGCGCAGGCTCCTGAGCGAGGGAGGTGTGGTGGCTGTGGATTCCGATGAGCCAGTAATCGGCAATTCCGAGGTGAAGAAGCTGGAAGATCGCCTGCGCGAGCTTGAGCGCATCCTCGGGCGCAAGACGTTGGAGAACGAGATTCTCCGCGAAGCCCTTTCCAAAGCCCACTCAAAAAACCGATATCGCGAACGATCTTGTTGCCGAAGGACGGTTCCCGATAAAGACGGTGCCAGACGTCCTGGGCGTGTCACGTTCCAATCTTGCTGAGCGTCTCAAAGGCAAGGCCCAAGCCGCGTGGACCATATCTCAAAGCGGACGATGCCGAGCTGCTGCCTGCCATTCGCAGACTCGTGGATGCTCGGCCGACCTATGGCTATGGGCGGATTGCTGCCCTTCTTAACAGGGAGCGGCGAGCCGCCGATCACCGCGATCATAGCCCCCGGATGCCGAAAGGTGTTTAGATTTTGCCCAACAATGCCAACGGGGCACTGACAATACTAGCTTGCCTTGCCGCGCCATTCGACGAGTGGACAGGTGGTTCGTCCTCAATCACTATCGCTCTGCGATCTCATTCAACATCAGTGGCGTCGATCTGGAATCCCGTCTCTGCAGCGACCGCCGCCACAGCGTCCTCGCTCGCCCTTACCACCGCATCCACAGTGATCCCGAATTTGTTGTAGACGTCGTCGATCTTTCCGGATGCGCCGAAGCTACGCATCCCAACAAACCTCCCGTTGAACCCCAGGTATCGATCCCAACTGTCTTGAACGGCAGCTTCGACGGCAACACGCGCAGTCCCCGGTCCCAAGACCTGATGTTTATATTCCGGCGTTTGAGCCTCGAACAACAGACGGCAAGGCATCGACACAACGGCCGTGGCGATACCTTTCGCCTGCAGCTGGATCCTCGCTTCAACTGCCAAGTGAAGTTCCGAGCCGGTCGCCATGATCGTTAGTTGACGATCGCCACCTTCGGCTTCCTGCAGCACGTATCCACCTTTCGCACACAGGTTTTCGCTTCCAGGGTCCTTGCGAAGCAACGGCATCGGTTGCCTGGACAGGGCGATGAGGGCCGCGCGGCGTGGCGCGTCGAGGATCGCTTCCCAGCATTCAGCTGTCTCGATCGGGTCTCCTGGCCGATAGACAGCGAGCCCGGGGATCGCTCGCAGTGCAGATAAATGCTCGACGGGCTGGTGCGTGGGCCCGTCCTCGCCCAAACCGATCGAGTCGTGGGTCATGACGAAGATCGATCGGATTTCCATCATGGCTGCCAGTCGAATGGCTGGACGAGCATAGTCCGAGAAGGTCAGGAACGTGCCGCCGTACGGGATCAGCCCGCCGTGCAACGCGATCCCGTTGATCGCGGCCGCCATTCCATGCTCCCGAACGCCGTAGTGCACATAAGACCCGTCGTATTTGCCGGGAGCAATTTCGACCTGCGACTTCGCCTTGGTGTTGTTTGAGGGCGTCAAGTCGGCCGAGCCGCCAATTAACTCAGGCAGGACTGTTGCAAGGTGATTCAGGACGGTGCCGCTAGCCTGGCGGGTAGCCAAATCCTTTCCGCCGTCCAAAAGCTCGCTTTTTGCCGCTTCGATCGCCTTGCGCCACTCGGACGGCAACTCACCCTTCATGCGGCGTTCGAATTCGGAGCGGATGTCTTCCTTTGCATTCTGCACGCGAAGAGCCCATGCCATCCTGTCCTTCTGACCTTTCGCGCCGATCGACCGCCATGCTCGCAGAATGTCAGATGGAATCTCGAAAGGTGGGGAAGGCCAATCTAAAAGCTTTCGTGCGCCAGCGATCTCGTCTTCGCCCGGCGCATCACTATGCGCCTTCTGGGTTCCCGCCTTCGTCGGGAAGCCGAAGCCAATGATCGTCTTGCAAGCGATCATTGATGGTCGATCAGTGACCTTCTGCGCCTCGTTGATTGCAGCGCGGATGGCATCGGTGTCGTGGCCATCGATCTGTTGGACATGCCAGTTTGCAGACCGGAAACGTGCTTGATGGTCATCGGACTCCGCCAGGCTCGTCGCGCCGTCGATAGAGATTGAGTTGTCATCCCAGAAGAGGATGAGTTTGCCGAGTTTCAGGTGGCCTGCGAGCGCGATTGCCTCTTGGCTGATGCCCTCCATCAGGCAGCCATCGCCGTTAAATACATAGGTGTAGTGGCTGGAGAGGTCGTCGCCGAACTTCGCGTTCATGATACGCTCCGCCAGCGCGATACCGACAGAGTTCGCAATACCCTGCCCCAGCGGACCGGTCGTGGTCTCGATACCAGTAGCGTGGTGATATTCCGGATGACCGGCCGTCCTGGACCCGATCTGACGAAAGTTCTTGATCTCATCGATCGTCATGTCCTTGTAGCCTGTCAGATAGAGCAGGCTGTAGAGCAGCATCGATCCGTGGCCGTTCGAGATCAGGAAACGGTCCCGATCGTACCAATAGGCATCGCCCGCATCAAATCTCATGAACTCCGAGAATAAGACTGCGGCGATGTCCGCCATGCCCATCGGCATGCCTGGGTGGCCACTCTTTGCTTTCTGAACGGCGTCCATGGAAAGAAACCGGATGCAATTGGCGAGATCTCGCAGGTGCTGGTCTCTAGGTGCGGAAACTGTCGGGATTGCTTCGGTCATGATCTCACCTGGCCATGAATACGAGTGATCATGGGGACATAGGGCAACCTATCCACCGAGCCAGTCATTCTTGCGTACGAGCAGTGAAGAAAGCAGCGTTAGGCAACGCGTCTGATTCAGTTTGCAACGACTACAATAGCTCGGTGGTCGACACCTTCTCGCGCTACGTGCCAGTGCTTGAGCCGCGTCACAGATGACAGAACCTGTCAGCAGTTGAATGGTTGAGCTGGGCAAATTCGAGCGATAGACAGATGGTACCGTCGCCTGAATCCGTTTTAGTACGCGGATCGAAGAGCCGGTCGAAGCGACCGGCTCCACAGGGGTGATGTTACGCCGGAAGCCTTGAGCCAGTTAGCGCTTCGCTGAGCCCCCACAGCTTCTCGGCGAGGACAGCATCGCAAGCCCAGGGCGAAACGCCGGTCGGGCCTGTGTGACTTTCCGGAACGGCCTCGGCGATATCGCAATCCTCGCAATAGACGCCACCCATTCCGTCGAGCTGACTGCTCGTCGCGCACCAAATGGACGTGGCAGCTCCCTGCCGCACCGTCTTGAACGTGCGCTGGCTTTCCTCGCTGACGTCCATGCTGCCATCGGCATGGCGGGCGATGCCGAAGCTTTTGAAATCATCGTCAGTGAGATGCCGCACGAGATCCGTGATGATTGCGCCCGGGTGCAGGGAGAAAGCGCGTATGCCAGAGCTTTCGCCCCGCCTGTCGAGGCCGATTGCAAAAAGCGCATTGGCAGTCTTCGACTGACCATAGGACTTCCATTTGTCGTAGTCACGCCGCTCGAAATTCGGATCGTCGAAATCGACCCCGGAAAACCGATGACCGCGTGACGAAACCGCAACGACGCGCGCCCCGTTTGCCTTCGCAAGCGCCGACCAGAGCTTGGTCGCAAGCTGGAAATGCCCGAGATGGTTGGCCGAGAACTGTGTTTCGTATCCACGGGCGTCGCGTGCCAGCGGCGAGGCCATGACGCCGGCGCTGTTAATCAGCATATGAACCGGGCGGCCACTTTTCAGGAAATCCGATGCAAAGCGATCGATCGACGCGGGATCGAGCAGGTCGAGCGGCGCAAATTCAACGCGCGCGATGCCCGCCAGATTGGCTTTGGCTTTTTCCGGCGTGCGGACGGGGACGATGACCGTGGCCCCAGCCTCGCTAAGTGCGCGTGTCGTCTCAACGCCGATGCCGGAATAGCCACCGGTAACGATCGCGATTTTGCCGGTCAACTCCTGACCACCGAGCACCTCGCTTGCGGTGGTCGCGGGCCCGAATCCGGAATGGATTGCTCTCTGTTCTGGCGCCATGGAAAAACTCCTTCTTCAAATGCAACGCCGGTATAGGTTGATCATGCAGGATGATCCATGTAAGAAAATCCCGATTTCTTGCTGGATCGTTCAGATTATGGACCCTCTCTCTGATATTTTGGCTCTGCTGCAGCCAAAAAGCGTCGATACATATGGTGTCGTCTCGGGTGGAGAATGGGCGCTAGATTTTCCGCGTGTCTATGAAGGCATCAAGTTCGGTGCCGTAGCCCGTGGCGGCGGCTGGCTGCGCGTTTCAGGGGAGCCTCATCCCTTTCGCCTTGAAAAAGGCGACTGCTATCTGCTGACCGGTCAGCCCTATTGGCTCGGAAGCGATCTCACCCTGGAGGGCGAGGATGCCCGAACGGTTTTTGTCGACCTGAAAACGCGCGTGGCACGCTACGGCCCGCATGAAGACGTATTCCTGGTCGGTGGACGCCTGACGTTCGACGAAAGCCATAAGGTCCTGCTGACCGGTGTTTTGCCGCCGGTCATGCACATCCCAGCCGGAGCCGACGAAGCGGCGACCCTGCGCTGGACCCTAAACCAGCTCGCCAAGGAACTCAGCGACATGCGTCCGGGCAGCTCGCTTGTGTCGGAGCACCTGGGTCATATTCTCTTCGTCAACGCACTGCGCCTTCATATGGCGCGGGAGGGAGGATCGAGCCCTGGTTGGCTCAAAGGATTGAACGATCCGCGTATAGGACGCGTACTTAGAGTTCTGCATGCAGAGCCCGCAAAGCGCTGGACGCTGGAGATGCTTGGCAAGGAGGCCGGAATGTCGCGTACTGCCTTCGCGCTGCGTTTCAAGACGCTCGTCGGCTGGCCTCCGCTCGATTATCTGCTGCGCTGGCGCATGCGGCTTGCCGCCCGCGCACTTGTTTCGGTGGATCGCGCAAGATTGTCCGAAATCGCCCTCTCCGTCGGCTATGATTCAGAAAGTGCCTTCAGCGCCGCCTTCAAGCGGGCCATGGGCTGCGCGCCGAAACATTATCAGACGCGCATCAGGCGCCGGGTCTGAAATGCAAGGCCGGCGGAATGTCCGCCGGCTCGGAGCCGGAAATATACGTCGCAGTTGAGCGGCGTGGTGACGCGGATCTGACCGATCTATTACCTCAGCGCTGATTAGCCGCGTGGGCCATCTGAAACAATGTTTTGACTGGGTGACCTGGTTCTCCGGCTCTCAGGCGTCGAGCCAGTTTTCGAGCTTCAGTCCGGGATAAGCCAGGAAATCGCGCGTCTTGTTGGTAACCAGGACTGTATTCAGGGCGATCGCATGCGACGCGATCAGTTTGTCGAGATGATCTTTCTTCCGGTCTCTCGTCGCGATGCGAACCGGACCATAGGCACGCGCTGCCGCGATCCCAAACGGTTCTACTGTGATCAACTCAGCCAGTGCTGTGAGATTATCAAGCTCTCGCGCCGGATCATCGGATACGGAAACACCGCACTCGAGTTCCGCGAAGGTAATGGCGGACATCACCACGTCACCCACATAGCAACTGGCAAAGCGGCGGGCGACCTGCTCCGGCTGGTTCTTCATCAGGTAGATACACATGTTTGTATCGAGCATGTAGCGCGCCATCAGATCTTATCCCGCTCGCCTTGCTCGTGAGACTCTCTTCCATTGCGCATGAAATCTGGAGAAAAGCGGGCAAAGACATCCATAACGCCGGCTAGGGAACGATGCACCGGGCGGATGCGAAGCTCGTCGCCGACGCGCTCGATCTCCAAATCGACATCCGTCCGGTCAAAGGCCAGATCGGCGGGAATACGCACGGCTTGGGAATTTCCGTTCTTGAAAGCTCTGGTGGTGTGCATAGCATCATCCTTGTGTGTACGTGGATGTGCTGTACCTCCATTAATTGCCAAATGTACATCCTCAGTGTGTACATTCCCGATGCCAAAAAAGGTATCGGCGAGGTGGAGACATCGCGTTAAGCGGCCTTGGTCGTTTCGCAGCTGACCTTAATGCCGGAATGCGGAGCGATCGTTCCGTGGCCCGACCGTCACTCCAGCTTTAGTTCTCCTTTCCAATTGGCCCATCGATGTTGATCAGGATGCCACCTTTTCTCCTCTGGTCTATCGGCGTGGCCAACGAACCCTTCTCCTCGATCCGATGACTATTGCGCGGAACTTTTCCCCCCGCATCGGATTAATTCGAAAACCGAGGACGAATGACCCCATGACCATGGATCTACCTTTCGAGAGACGCCGCGTGCTTCCAGGCGCGCCGTATTCACTAGAGGAATTCCAAAACAAGTATCGCGCGCCCCAGGAGACGGCAAAAAAGCTTTCCAGGGCTTTAGCCCGTCTTCAGTCGAACTCGATCTGCTCATGGCTGCGACAGAAACCAAGCCGTCTACAGATGACCGCCGCCAAACTTCACCCTTGAGGCCTTGATGGAGGACAGGCAATGCGCTTTGGAACCCACAGGTACAATTGGACAGACGCATCCATACGGGCGTCAGTTGGGGCATGGATTGTCACGATTGGCGTCGTCCTTGGGGTCGCAGTGTTCTCCTGGTCGCAGTGGGGCGAGACTGTCGATCGCGGCATCACCGGCTCCATTTCGCCTTCCGATCCGGCCCACATTGGCGAACCTCCCCGCTCCGCATCGCTGGCCCACGCAAAGGCACTTTCAGTGTCCGTGCCCTGAGAGGAGACAGTATCCTCGATGAACCCGAGCAACCGCATGGCCGCCACGCGGGCTTCTTGAGGTTGCTTCACCCCTGCTCATTGGCGCGCACGATGGGCGGTTATGGTAAAATTGGCGCTGTCATCGGATAGGATCGCTCGAATGGAAGCCCCACCACTGGAAAGAAAGCTAGCTGCCATTCTCGCCGCCGATGTCGAGGGCTACTCCCGGCTTATGAATATTGACGAGGAACAGACGCTGGCGACCTTGACCTCGCATCGCACGATTATCGACGGCCTCATTGAAAAGGCGCACGGACAGATATTCGGCACCGCGGGCGACAGTGTGCTGGCCGAATTCCCATCCATCGTGCACGCTTTCAACTCGGCCGTAGCAATCCAGCAGGCGATGGTGCGTGCCAATGCGGAGCTTCCTGAGGACCGGCGAATGAACTTTCGCATCGGGATAAACGTGGGCGACGTATTGGTCAAAAATGGAGATATCTTCGGCGATGGCGTTAACATAGCCGCCCGTCTGGAGGGACTTTCGGACGTGGGAGGCATCTGTGTGACAAGGGGCGTACGAGATCACCTTCGTGATCGGGTCGATGCGACCTTCGAGGATCTGGGCGAGCATAACATCAAGAACATAGCGAGGCCCCTTCGCGTGTTCCGTGTCATATTCGATCCAGACGGTGATCCTGCGATTGATCTGGCAGCACCCGATGTCGAAAGAACCGTGCAATCGTCCTTTGTCGAGCAGTCGTCCTCCGAGGAACGCGACAGCGATGACCTGGGTGATGGTGTCGAGGTCGTCTTCTGGAAGTCAGTGCAGGAAAGCGACGATCCCGCTGAGTACAGTCTCTATCTGCAGCGTTTCCCCGATGGACAATTCGTTGAATTGGCCAATGCGCGGCTCGATAGCGGCGGGACGGCTGCACGCGATCCGGACATTGAACTCGCATTCTGGGAGACCGTTCGAGAGACCGACAATGCCGATATGCTGGAAGCCTACCTGGCGAAATATCCGAACGGGCAGTTCCGCGACCTTGCGAATATCATGATCACTGATCTTCGTGGAAACGCTGAATGATGACAAAGGCAGCCTCGAGCTCCTAAAGCCGGCACCAGATAGCTTGGCCGCGCAGCAGCACGACTTCGCTGAAAAGAGCGCCTCAAGGAACTTGCCCTACGGCCGGGAGACCAACCCTGAATACCCGTTGCGGCTATGCCGAGAACGGGACCATGACCTCTTAACCTAGCCGCACCCAATCCAGGGCTTCGATCACATAAGGCGCGAACAAGAAATCGCGGATCCCGATAATCCCGTTTTCCGACCAGTCGATCAGGACGAAATGCGAAGGCCTTTCCATTGAGCCGGTACTGTCAAAGACCAGCATGGCCGGCTTTCCTTCAACCGCGCCGAGGGCGAACCGCCATTTCGTCACTTCGCCATACCGCGTGAAATAGGGAACAAGCTTGTCACGTCCTTCGAGCTGCAGCCGGTTCACGAGATCGAGCTTCACCTCATCGGCGAGCATGGCGCGGATTGCGTCGAAATCGCCGCTCCGGAACCGATCGACATAGGCGGTCATTTTCCGTCGGTCCGAAACAGACATCAGCGGAAGTCGGGTGTCTTCGGGCGTCTGCGCGAAAAGCCGCAGCGCAGCACGCCCGCGCTGAAGCGCCGATTTGGCAGTTGCCGGAGAGCAACCGGCGATATCAGCAATTTCTTCGACCGAATGCCCCAGAACATCCTTGAGGATAACGGCGCAGCGCTGAAGTTCAGGCAGCCGAAGAAAGGTCTGAAAGCTGATCGCGACGATATCCACCTCGGGTATGGGCGCCGCTTCGACGTCCTCGCTGAGCGGAACTCCCTTTGTCCGGGCGCTGACGCGCAGGAAATCGAGGCTGGTATTGTGGGCGATGCGAAACAGCCAGCCCTCGAGATTATTGACCTCGGCGCCCTCTGCTCGTGCGTGAAGGGCCTTCACGAGCGTATCGTGCAGCACGTCTTCCCCATTGACCGCCGATCCCGTCATGCGCGCGCAGTAGCGATGGAGGCGTGGCCGCAGCACGTTCAGACGATCCTCGAATTCGGCCGCGTTCATGTATTAGAGCCTTCCAGGGCGTCTACCTTCTTTTCCGTCAAGGATTGAAGACAAATGTCTATGAGAATCTTCGACAGGGCGGCCGGTTGTGACAGGAAGGGCGAGTGGCTGCTTTCCAAAGTGTGGGTTATCGTCTTTCCGCCGATGGCGCCGTCTACCGTCGCAATCATGTGATCCTGGCCGGTCAAAGGAATGGCCCGATCCTGTGTCGTGCGGACGTAATGGCGCTGCACCCTGCCAAATCTCTCTGTCGTAATGTCAGATGGGGCCATAGCGCCGGCGTTCGGTTCGTCGCAATGAAGCTGCAACGCCGCCTGCGCGAATTCGGGTTCTGACACGTCAGCATAAAACGAAGCCTTGAGGAGCGAACGATAGGCTTCGTCGGTGGGCCTTGCGTTGATCCTTGTCGCACCAATGGCCGCGGGGTCTCCCACGAACAACCCGGGCGACAGTGCTGAAGACAGGGTTTCGTGTTGGAGCATCTCGAGGAGCGCCATGCCCTTCGGCACCAGGAACCCGGCAAGATAGACGACCGCGCGAAGCAGGTCTGGAACCTGCTCGGCGACCGCCGAAATCGTCATCCCGCCAGCCGAGTGCCCGACCAGGATAACCTTGCCGTCACTGAGAGATGAGGCTTCCGCTACCAACGCGACGACGGCCTTTGTCCGCTCCTTTTGCGTCACGCCGGCAATGGGCGACCACTCGGTAGCAAAGGCTGCGGGGTCGAACGGACGACGACCAAGCGACGTCGGTGCGACCGTATTGCTCCCTGCGCCGGGAAGGTCGAGCGTCAATGCCGTAAAGCCGTTCTCTTCAAGTATTGGCGTAACCTTGTTCCACGCCGAACGGTCATGCCAACCGCCGTGGACGAGGACAAAAACTGCGTTGGTTGCCGACATCGCGTGACCGTCTCCCTTTGAATTTACCATCCTTACGACATTGAATATACGGGCGCCGCCGGCAAGTTTAGCCTCACCGGCCGACGCGGACCGAGTGGGTGGGCCTCAGACTTCCCTGTTGGCGAAAAGGAACATCTGGACGCCTGAATCATCCGGCGCGAACAGTCGGCGATCTGCCGCTGCCGCTTGTCCCTGCGCGCTTGCGAACGCCTTTTCGATGGCAGCAAGATCATCGAAATGCAAAGTCCCGATCCGGTAAACATCAGTGCTACCTACCGGCGTTGCGATGGGGCCATCGCTAACCTCGTATTTTCTGAGACCCGGAAGCGTCTTGGCGAGAGGCACGTGGATTTCGAAGTAATGCCTGTCGAATGCCTCGACGTTCTTTGGTGTCCGGTAGATTACGACCATCCGCGCCATTGCGGCTCTCCCTTGTTGCTTGCGTGTTGCCGTCACCGGGTTTCACTCAATACCGCCGAGCCCAGCAGAGAATCGAAGCTCGCCAGCTCCATGATCTTTGGAAAATAGGCTTTCATGCGCGGATCGCTGCGCATGGCTTCGACGGCCGCTCGCGTCTCCCACTCGGAGTAGATCACAACACCGGCACCGTCCGCTGCCGCGATAAGCCGGGTCGTCTTCCACCCTTGGAGGGTCGAGACCACCATGTCGACATTTTGCTTCAACAGCGCGATCAACGCATCTTGCGTCCCGGGTTTGGACTTTAGCAGACTGATCAAAATAACGGATGCGTCGGACATCACATATCTCCTTCTGTTTCGGACATAGCAAGGACGAACCGGTTGGTCGAAACGGATCGCGATGCAGAAGATTTTTTTAGATAGCCGTCTCGATGACGTTTGCTTTCCCTTTTGCAACGCCAGCGACGAGCCGACCCGAGGTGTTCTCAAGATCAGGGGACATGGACGTAAGGCCGAGAGGTTCTCCCGGCAAATTTTGCGGCGGCCGCCCATGGGCGTTGTCGGTCCGGGTTGCGCGTCACAACCTCGTCAAGCCAAGCAGCGCACAAGAATGCCCCTGTGGCTCGTTCCTGATCTGTGGCTCACGGCGATATGACGAGGGAAGATCGGCATATGTGCGCCGAATCCCTCGTGCTCGAGGTCCTGGATCTCCACCTTGGCTGTTGACGATCCTGCTGAGCCCAGAGCACTCTGCGCGAGACAAATGCGATCAACCAAATCGTCAAGTTCACCCCTTGGCGGGCGGTTCTTGGCCAGACGCTGCTTGAGGTGCATGACCGGCTCCGCCAGAATTTCCTCAAGGTTTTCCGCGCACGTAAAGGTGCCCGCCACGCTTTTGACCTTCGAATTGTCAAAAAGCGCGGTCCAGGCCTTTAAAAACCTCCAGTGACGCCGCGCCACTTGAGCGAGGGATCCGCAGGCTATCACTCTGGAGGCGCGAGCATTTAGCTCTTGGGGTATCAGTAGGCAAGCGCACAGCCGTCCTTCCTGTGATCCGAGCTGCCGACAAGGAGCCCTCGGACCCTGTCGATAAGAATGGCCTGGCAGCCGCCGATCGGTTGCTTTGCCCATTCCGTCCGGTGGCCGCGCTCTTCCAGGTCGGCGCGGACCTTATCTCCGAACGCGGGCTCAAGCGACAACCTGCCGTCAAAGGAGAAGCTGCGCGGCGCCTCGTTGGCGCGCTGCGGATCGAATCCGCGATCATAGAGGTGCGAGAGGAAATGTGCATGGCCCGTTGCCTGGAACTGACCGCCCATGACCCCGAAGGGCATCACGGGTAAGTCATTTTGGACTACCATACCCGGAATGATCGTGTGCAACGGCAGCTTTCGCGGCGCGAGTTCGTTGGCGTGACCCTCATTCAGTGAGAAGCCGCTTCCCCGGTTCTGCAACAGGACCCCCGATACCGGTGCGTAGATGCCGCTGCCGAACGCGGAGAATAGCGAATTGATCAGCGAAACTGCATTGCCGTCACGATCGACGACCGATAGGTAGACGGTATCGCGATGAACCGGACCGTCCCAGATCGATGCTTTGCTTGCCCGGTCCATTCGTATTCTGGATCGTAATGCGGAAACGAAACGTTCGCCCAGAACCTCCTCGACGGAAATCTGCATATGGTCCGGATCGGCGATCAGCAGGTCACGCTGATGATAGGCCGCCTTGCTGGCTTCAGCCAGGAGGTGAACACGATCCGCCTCGCTTACGGCGTCATCCGACAGATCGAAACCGTCGAGGATCCGGGCAATCAGCAGAGCGGCGAGACCCTGGCCGTTTGGCGGGCACTCCAGCACACGACGGCCGCGAAAATCCGCACCGATCGGCTCGGTCGCAAAGCCGCGATGGCGTGAGAAATCATCCACGGTATGGCGGCCGCCGCTTTCGCGAAGCACGCCGACCATTTCCTCGGCGACGCTGCCTTCATAGAAGGCGGCACGGCCATTGGCGGCGATCGCCCGCAAGGTGGCGGCCAATGCGGGTATGGCAAAGCGGTCGCCGGTCGTCGGCGCCCTGCCACCCGGCAAGAATTGCGTACGCGCCGCCTCATGGTGCTCCAGCCGCTTACCTTCGCGCGCCCAATCGTAGGCTACCCGGCCGGCAACGCGGAAGCCATTGTCCGCAAGAGCAATGGCCGGCGCCAGGATCTCGGCGAGTTCCATTCGCCCGTATGTCTCCGAAAGCTGGCACCAGGCATCGACCGCGCCCGGAATGGTGACGGCGTCCGGGCTTTCTTCATCGATCCGCGACAAGCCACTCGCACGCAAGCGCTCAGCATCAGCCCCCGCACAGGATCGGCCAGATCCGTTGAACGCAATGATAGGCTTTCCGGCTGGGGCAACGATCGCAAAGCAATCGCCGCCGATGCCGGTCATCGCCGGCTCGACGACACTTTGAACAGCGACCGCCGCCAGAGCGGCATCGATGGCATTGCCGCCTGCTCGCAGAATGTCGATCGCTGTCAGCGTCGCGGCCGGGTGCGAGGTTGCCGCCATTCCGTTTTCGCCTATGGCCGGTGAGCGGCCGGGGTCTATATAATTGCGTTCTCTCACGATTCCTGCCCTTTCGTCTTATTGGGGTGTTTTTTTAATTCTGGGTCAACGCCCGCGGTGCTGTCTGGTGGCCAACCACACCTGCAACAGCCAGCAACGCCAGCAGATAAGGCATCATGATCAGCAGGGCATTCGGAATATGAATGCCAAAGGCCGGCAATTGAAATTGCAGTGCGGTTGCCGCGCCGAACAGGAGGCAGGCGGCCACTGTCCGCCAGAGCCGCCAACTGCCAAAGATCACCGCGACGATCGCCAGGTAACCGACACCATTTGTCATGCCCTCGGTAAATGTGTGAATGTCGCCGATCGACAGGAAGGCGCCGCCAAGGGCCGACATCACACCGGTGAAGATCACGGCTGCATGCCGGACACCCTTCAATGGCGCGCCCGAGCGGATGACCGATTGCGGGTTGTCGCCGGCGGCGCGCAAAACGATGCCTAGGCCGGTCCGTGCCAGGACGTAGCCAACGACAGCGATAATGACGGCTGCCAGGTAAAACAGCCACACTTGTTGGAAAACGCCCCCCACCAGCGGTATTTGTCCGAGCAATGGCGGCGACCAGGCATCGAAGCCGGGGATGATGTCACGGGATCTTGCACCGAAAAGGGCTCGGTAGCCCAGTGTCGTCAGGCCGAGAGCCATGATGTTGATGCCGATGCCGGTGACAATCTGATTGGCACGCAGCGTGTTGGTCATCACCGATTGCAGCAAAGCGAGGGGCAGCACAGCGAGGATGGCGCAGCAGAGTCCGAGCATTGGCGATCCGGTGTAGGCCGCCCCCATCGCACCACCGAAAGCGCCGGTCAGCATCATGCCCTCGACGCTCATGTTGACAACCCCCGCTCGCTCGGACACGAGTTCTCCAGTCGCCGCAAACAAAAGCGGGACCGCGAGCCGGACTGTTGAGGCGAGGAACAGGGTGAAGAGCTCTGCCGTCATCGTGCGATTCTCCGCTCGAGATAATAAGCGGCGCTGGCGATCGTCAGGACGATCAGGCCCTGCAGCACGTCGATGAGCGCCGAAGGCACGCCGGCTGCCATTTCCATGGAAATGCCCCCCGAACGCAGGAACCCGAACAGCAATGCGCCGGCAATCACGCCCGTCACCGATCCGCGCGCCAACAGGCCGACCACCAGGCCGTCGAAACCGTAGCCGGAGGAAAAGCCAGCCTTTAGAGAATATTGCTCACCCTGTAGCATCAGACCGCCTGCCAGCCCGCCCAATGCACCGGCGAGGCACATGGCCGAGACGACCGTAAAGCCGACCGCCACACCCGCCCGGGCGGCGGCAACGGGGTTCAGCCCGACGGCGCTTAAGGCGAAGCCATAAAGCGACCTGCGCAACAGGATTGCCGCGATGATTGCAATCCCCAGCAGGATGGGCAGGCCAAGCGTTACCGGGGAGCTGTAGGATCCGGTCAGCAACGGCACCTGGGTCGCCTCTGGAATGGCAAGCGATTCGGGTAATGTCGCCGCACTGGTCATTGGCTGACGCAACAGGTTCTCCGATTGCACGCACCAGTACAGAAGCCAGACAGCGATAAAGGACAGAAGGAGGGTGGCAATAACCTCATTGGTGCCTGCCTTGACCCGCAGCACCCCGGCAATCCCACCCCAAAGCCCGCCGGCCAGTGATGCAGCAAGTAGTGGCAGGAGATAGGCCAGCCCGAGGGGCAGGTCTGCCATTGCGGGCATCAGACAGAATGCGGTGGCGACGATGCCTCCAATGGCGATCTGGCCCTCGCCGCCGACATTGGTCAGGCCGGCACGGTTGGCGATGACGAAGCCAACTCCGACCAACGCCAGCGCGACCGCGCGGTTGAGCGAGGCCGAGATCGCATATGCGTTGCCGAAAGCGCCGCGATAGAATGCCATGACCGCCTTGTCGAGCGTTACACCCATGGAGACCACGACGATCATCCCCACCACCAGGGCCGCAAGCACGGCAGCGCCCGGAAGAAGCACGGGCAGAAGGACGGAGAGAGGTGAAAGGGATGTTGGATTTGCTGTCGCGCTTGCATTCATGCTGCCTGCCCCGACATCAGAGCCCCGATAGCGTGGCCGTTCTCGGGCCGCGCGACATGTTCACCAACGATCCGCCCACGATAGAAGACAAGGATCCGGTCGGCGACGGAAATCAATTCGTCCAGTTCAGATGAAATCAGAAGTACGCCAACGCCGGCATCGGCGGCATCGCGGACCAGCCCGTAGACCGCTTCGATCGCGCCGACATCCAGGCCCCGCGTCGGTTGCGCGGCAAGCAGGAAGTTGAGATTCTGCGTGGTCAGTTCACGCCCGAGAACCGCCTTCTGCTGGTTGCCTCCTGAAAGGCTGCCAAAAGGCACGAGCGGTCCGGCGGCGCGGACATCGAAACGCGCCATTGCCTGCTCCGCCTCCTTTCGCTGCGCACGACGGTCGATCATGCGGAATCGGCTAAACTGATGCATGCGATTGAGAAACATGTTGTCCGCCAGCGACATCCTGGAGATCGCTCCGACCGCATGACGATCCTCCGGCACGATACCGACGCCCGCCCCGGTAATCTGGCGCGGGGTCGCCCTTGTGAGTTCTCGGTTCCCGGCAAACCAACGACCCTGGCTTGGCTTCAGCAGGCCAGCAAGGACGGCGCCGAGTTCGCTTTGGCCGTTGCCTTCAACGCCGGCGATACCAACCACTTCGCCGCAACCGACCGTCAGAGTGATGTCGTCGAGACGCTTGACACCAAGACGATCGACAACGGTGATCCCGTCTATCTGCATGGCTTCACGGGTCGGGCGTACGGGAGTCTTAGGCTTGCGGGAGGCAACGGCTCGGGCACCGATCACCGCATCCGGATCGATGTCGGGACGGTGGATCATTGCTCCGACAAGCCGGCTGATCTCGGACGCGGGCCGATCTGACCGAGCGGCAATTCGTCCGCGATGAAGAACGGTGACCCGATCTGCGACGCGCTCGATCTCGGCGAGCTTATGGGTGACCATGACCACGGCACAGCCGCTTTCGGCCACCTGCCGACAGATACCGAGCAGGGCACTGATCTCGTCTGGCAACAGCACAGCGGTCGGTTCGTCGAGCACCAGGACGCGCGGACTGTTCATGAGGCATTTGACGATTTCGACCCGCTGTCGCTGGCCGACCGACAGGTCGCCGACGATCGCGGCCGGCGAAATTTCAAGGCCGAAACGCCGCGACATCGCCTCGAGCCGTTCACTTTCGCCTTTTCTGTCCAGCCGCCCGAAGCCACGGCCGAGCAAGAGGTTATCGATGACCGACAGTTCATTCACCAGGCTGAAATGCTGGTGAACCATGGCAATGCCACTTGTTAGCGCGTCGCGCGGCCTCGAGGGCAGGTAGGGTCTGCCCTCGAGAATCATCTCGCCAGCACTGGGGCGATTGATGCCGAAGATGAGATTGCAAAGGGTGGATTTCCCAGCGCCGTTTTCGCCCAGGAGACAATGGACTTCGAAAGGGTGAAAATCGATATCGATTCCCGCCAGTGCCTCGAACGCGCCGAAGAGCTTGCCGATACCCTTCAACGAAAGGAGTGGCGGCGCTGCCTTGGCCCCTATGCTTCTCTCGCTACGCATCAGCCCTCCAGCACCTTGATCTTGCCGGACTTGATGTCCTCGATGATGGCCTTGAGCTTCTTTGCCATTTCGTCGGTGCCGTTGCAGACAGCCATGTCGGAGGCATCCGGGCCCATCGCCAAGCCGAAGGGCTTGTAACCGGCCTTCCAGGTGCCCCCGACCGTTTCGTCGATCGCATACTTCACCTGGAAGCCCACCCCGGTGATCGAGTATGCCAAATAGAGTGGATCGGTGCCGCAATAATTGGTGTAAGAGCCGATGATGTGGGTGCCCTTCTCCTTGGCGGCCTGTTCCATGCCGCGCAGGCCGAGGTTCAGGATGTGATAGTGAACGTCCGCACCTTGCGCGATCGCCGTCAGCGTCGCTTCCTTGGCCTTCGCCAGATCATCGAAGTCGCCGGTATAGGCTTCGAAATATTTGACATTCGGGTTGACGTATTTCGCGCCGTTACCGAATTCCTTGCCGGCGTTGACAATCGACGGGAGTTCCATGCCGCCGACATATGACACTGCGCCATTCTTCGAGAGCAGCGCGGCCGCCGCGCCTGCGACGAACGCGATCTCGGCCTGTTTCACATCATAACCGGCGACGTTTGGGAGTTCGGCGCCGGCATTGCCGCCGACGATCGAGAACTTGATGTCGGGAAAACGTTTCGCGATTTTCATCACCGCAGCCTGGGTCTGGCCGCCGACGCCTATCACCAGTGCGTTGGAGGAGGCGAGCTGCGTAAGCGCCTGCTCCATATCTGCATAGTTGATGTTTTCAATCATCTGAACGGCGATCTTGTCGCCATATTTCTTCTGCGCCGCGACGAGACCGTCATAACCCGATTCCATCCAACCTTTGTCGGTCTTCGATCCCGGAATAAGGATACCGACCGACAACGGGGTCTGCGCCATCGCGCCACCAAGGCTCGTCCCAACTAGCGCAAGCGTGGTCATAGCCATGAGAACATTTCGCCGTTTGATCATTTGCTTCCCTTTGTTGATTGAACGCCGGAACGATGGCGGATGGACCGCTTTAGCTCCCAATGAAAAGTGAACGCAAAGCCCATGCCACTTCCATATCTGTTTGATTATCATCATGTATTTTTGGCTTGTGCAGCGACTAGGTAAGTAAATGATTATTTATTGCCCAGATCCAGCTCAATGCTGCACAATTGATCTGCAGTCCGGGTGCGTGGACCGCCATCTTCTGCAGCAGACCGGGCTTTCCCGCTATGGCATGACGCTTGCATCGACGACTGCAATGGGTTCGAGCGCAGCAGGAGTATGGGAAATGGCGGGCTTAGATACGATGAGTGGCGGAATTCTCGGCAAGGGCCGTAACACCGCCTGGCGGGCAACGCCGACCAATGTCGATATGACGCTGCCCGTCATTTTGCCGCGGGTCGTGACAATCGATGCCGAACCGCAAAGCGTGACGATCGACCTCGCCCGCACAGCAATTGTGGTAATCGATATGCAGAACGATTTTTGTGCCAGGGATGGTTGGGTGGATCATATCGGCGGAAACTATGAGGCAGATCGCGCGGCGATCGCGCCGTTGCAGAAACTCCTTCCGCAACTCCGCCAAGCCGAGGTGCCTGTCATCTGGGTAAACTGGGGAAATAGACCGGACCTCCTCAACATGCCGCCGAACCAGCTTCATCTCTACAAGAACAGTGGCGAGGGCATCGGGCTCGGCGATCCACTGCCATCCAACGGCGCGCACGTCCTGGAGAAAGATTCATGGGCGGCCGAGGTGGTCGATGAGCTCAAACCGCAGCCCGCTGACGTTCGGGTCGACAAGTACAGGATCAGCGGTTTCTGGGACACGCCGCTGGACTCCATCCTGCGCAATCTCGGCACCCGCACCATCCTGTTTGCCGGCTGCAACACCGACCAATGCGTGCTTCATACTCTGACCGATGCCAACTTCCTTGGCTATGGTTGCATCATGCTGGCCGATTGCTGTGCCACCAGTTCGCCGGACTTCTGCAGCGAGGCGACGATCTGGAACGTCAAGAAATGCTTCGGCTTCGTCTGCAATTCGGACGCGGTCCTCAAGACCGTGCCACAAGTGTGATGATGGACGTCCAGAATATTGTCGATACTGCCGGAGCGTTCGTGCCCGGAGAAATCTTTCGTGTGAATGCAACGGCGCAGGGCTCACTTGCGGGTCTTACTTTCGCGGTCAAGGACCTGATCGACATTGCCGGTCGGCGCACTGGCGGTGGTAATCCCGACTGGCGCGCGGCCGCGTCCCCTGCCGCGGCGCATGCGCCCGTAGTAACCAGATTGCTTGCCAACGGAGCCACGTTTCTGGGCAAAACAGTGACTGACGAATTGGCCTTCAGCCTGGAAGGACGCAACGTTCACTATGGCATACCGCGCAATCCTCAAAATCCGGATTGGCTGCCGGGAGGATCGTCCAGCGGATCAGCGGCTGCGGTCGGAGCGAGACTGGTGGATTTTGCACTCGGTACGGATACCGGCGGATCGGTTCGCGTTCCGGCTGCCTTTAGTGGGATTTGGGGCATGCGACCGAGCCACGATGCATTGCCACTTGATGGCGTTCTTCCTTTCGCACCGACTTATGACACTGTTGGTTGGTTCGCCCGCGACGCACAGACCCTCGCCCGCGTCGGTGACGTGCTCTTGCCGCCTGCGCAGTATGTGGATTGCCTAGCGATTTCGATTGTTGAAGATACTTTGGACATGCTGGATCCGGTGGATGCGCATGCCTTTCGAGACGCCGCACGACGGCTTGCAAATGCTGCACCGATGCGGGTGTTCGAGCATTGGCCGTTTGCGCAATTGCAGTGGGCTTATTCGACCATCCAGGGTTATGAGATTGCCCGTAGCCTTGGATCCCGGCTGGACGCGCTAAAGCCTCGATTCGCGATGGATATAGGTGAGCGCTTTGCCTCGGCATCGGCCATCAGCTATGCCGATTATGAGACGGCAGCAGCGGTGCGCCGAAGCTTTGCGGGTTGGCTGCAAGAACGGCTGCCACCAGGTACTGTCGCCCTACTGCCGGTGACATCCGTGCCGCACCTGCGGATCGACGCACTTAGCGAAGAGATCGGCCGCTTTTACGCTTCGACACTTGCACTCACCGCGCTTGCCGGTCATGCGGGGGCACCACAACTCCAGTGCGGAAGCAGTCCTTTATCAGTGATGGGCAGGTGCGGTTCGGATCGCGCCATCCTCAATTTTGCGCTAGGAATCGATCGGGAGAAAAGCAACGATGGGCGCTGACATGAAAGCGGTGACAGCACCGGCCAGGAAGATGCGCGCCGCGCCCGACACGCGCGCAAAAAT
Source organism: Rhizobium sp. Root1203 (assembly GCF_001424945.1). Lineage (GTDB taxonomy): Bacteria > Pseudomonadota > Alphaproteobacteria > Rhizobiales > Rhizobiaceae > Rhizobium. Next base: position 85,966 of record NZ_LMCW01000013.1, on the reverse strand, counting down.
TTTGAAAGCCGCACGCGAGGAGTTCTCGCAGCATGGCTTCGCCGGCGCGCGCACCGAGCGCATACTTTCGACGTCCGGCGCAAACCCCCGCATGCTCTATCATCATTTCGGCGGCAAATCTGGTCTCTACGTGGTGGTCCTGGAAGAGGCGCTCTTCAACCTGCGCCAGCAGGAATTGAAAATCGATGTGGATCATCTCAACCCGTTGGAGGGGTTGATCGCGCTCTTTGAGCATATTCACCGGCATTTTGATTCGGATCTGCGTTTAGTGCAGCTTCTGAGGAATGAGAACGTCGAAAAAGCCAAGCACTTGAAGACATCGCAGCGCGTTCGGGAAATGTCGTCGCCAGTGCTCAAATTAATCGCTGATTTTCTGGCGCGCGGCGCGCAGGACGGATCGGTTCGCACTGACGTTGATCCGCTTCATTATTACGTGACGATGGTGGCTTTAAGTCAGTTTCATCTGTCGAATGCACACACGCTGTCGTTCATTTTCGATCAGGATCTGACAAAAAAAGACTGGCGCAAGGCACACCTCGCTTTCGCTATCGAAATGGTCAAAGCCTTTCTCAAGCCGGTGGATATCCCGAAATAAGGGCGCGCGGCCAGCGTGCTCTGATCCCCAAAAACTGGGACCGTTTTCGATTGGAGTTTTCCGCGCTAGGAGGGAAGATCGGCATATGTGCGCCGAATCCCTCGTGCTCGACGTCCTGGATCTCCACCTTGGCTGTTAACGATCCTCTTTAGCCCAGAGCACTCTGCGCGAGACAAATGCGATCAACCAAATCGTCAAGCTCACCCCTTGGCGGGCGGTTCTTGGCCAGACGCTGCTTGAGGTGCATGACCGGCTCCGCCAGAATTTCCTCAAGGTTTTCCGCGCACGTAAAATTGCCCGCCACGCTTTTGACCTTCGAATTGTCAAAAAGCGCGGTCCAGGCCTTGTCGCCCAGGAGTGGTCCCACCCAATCGGCATTGTACCGGACGAGCGTGTCCGTGGGTACGTGTACGATCCTGGCCTCTACACCCAACAATCGGGCGATCGCATGTTGAATGTCATCCCAGATATGGGCGCGATCGGAGGTGATGTGGAAAATCTCGTTCAACGCGGCCGGCTTGCCGAAAAGGCCAACGAAGGGAACCGCGAAATCAACCGAGCGGGTCAGCGTCCATGGCGTGTGGCCATCGCCGGCCACGATGGTTGGCTCGCCGTCCAGCATGCGCCTCGCCATAACGTCGCTGTCGCCCATCATGATGGGCAGGCCTGTCCGCACGGTGTGACTAGGACGGACGATGGTCCAGGCAAGATTTTGGGCATTCTTCAGCAGCGCCTCGCAGGCAATCTTGTCCTGGCTATAGCGCCAAAATGGATTGATTGCAGGCGTTTGCTCGGTAATGAGATAGTGGCGCGCCGGCTTCTGGTAAACCGAGGCCGACGAGATGAACACGTACTGGCCGCAGTTCCCAGAAAAGATTTCGATGTCCCGCGCGACCTGATCGGGAGTAAAGGCAATGAATTGGCACACGACGTCATAATTTGCCTTGGCAAGGTCCGCATAGCTTGGCGCCGCCAGATCGCCAACGATCGAGGTAACACCCGCTGGCAATAGGTCGCCCCTCAAGCTGCGGTTATAGACGGTGACATGGTGACCCTGAGCTACGGAGCGTTCGACGCAGGGATAGGAAATCTGGCCGGTACCACCAACAAAAAGAATTTCCATAGGCATTCTAAGAACCTCAGTATCGATCGCGGCGGAATATGTGGTCAGCCTTCATAGCGCGAAAGACCATGGTCGTCCTCTGCGAAATCATGGGCGCACTCATGAAACGCCACAAGCGCGAGCGTCCTCTTCGCGCCGCCAATTTCGCTCGTTGCAGGATCGATTTGCCGCAACGCATGGCGAGATCTCGGGCGTTGAGCGGCAGTGACGAGAGCTGAGGGCGAGTGGATCAAGGTATCCTCAATGCGCGCTTATGTCAGGATTGGCGGCCCCATAGTGGCATAAGCAACGACGCACGACCCACGTTGCACCGAACAGACAGCATTGGCCGGCGACGATAACCATCACCACGGCCCATTCACTCGGCCGCCCGTTGCTGGCCGTGCGGCTGACAACGGCGCCGGCAGATATTAGCGCGCCGTTCCAGCCGGTACACCCGAAGAGAGTTCCGGTGACAAAACGGCGAAACCGGACCGATAGAGATCCGAAAATAAACGCCGAATAAACTCGGACAACCGGTAACAGTTGGAGACCAGCAATCCCCATGCAATCCATCCGACACACCATAGAGTGCCATCGGTCTTTCCGATCTTTCAGGCGGACCACATGAGCCGCCGGCGCGGTCCTTGCTCTATTCAACAGCCTGCCAGCGGCGTACCAACAGATCGATCCGGCTGTCGATCCGATTACTGTAGCCGCTGTCAACGCTGCTATATCCAGCGGACCGTGCGCGAATCTCATCCCCACAAATAAATAGACCCCGGCCGAAGGGACGACCGGTACGAGCTTCTCGGCGCATCCAATAATCATGCATCCAAGCAGGCCGCTGGAAAAAAGAGCCACAAGAAGATCTGACGTTTCCAATTTTCTACCTCTCCCTCCTGGACAGCCGAAAGACGCTGGCTGGAGGCACATTGAGCCGCACACGGCCAAGCGAAGTGGCCTTTAGGCTGAGCCGCTCCAAGACTTCATCGGGAACAGAGCAGAAGCGCCCATAGGTGAACTGATAGAAGGCGCCGCCGCGATTTAGGATCGCAAATGCGCCTGCGGGAATGGCTTCGATCACTTCCTCAGGCATATTGCGTAGGGGCAATCCACTTACGACGGAGGCGTAGGAACCACGGCCTGCATTTGCGGCCTGCAGATCGCAAGCGTCGCAGCACATGATGTCGATATTCCCAAAACGCCGTCCCAGAAGGTGCGTGAATTTCTGGTCAATTTCGATAAGCGTGAGGTCGCGGCGCTTCAATCCGCGATCGAGGATGGCTTGCGTAAAAACACCCGTCCCGGGTCCAAGTTCGAGCACCTTGCCTGCGCCGGGCTCGATTTCACTGGTCATCAATCGGGCGAGATGGGCCCCGGATGGCGCTATTGCGCCGATCGTTCGGGGTGCCCGAAACGGAGCTTTCAAAAAGGCGGGGAAAGGCAGCAGGTGAGTCATCAATTCGTCTCCAGTAGCGGCCCGCTTCAAGGCGATCCGTCTACTGTCTCGACATCTCAGATGACGAAAACATTGCGTCTCGCGACGCGCCCGCACTTTTTATGGGGTTTTCTGTCGGCCGCGAGCGGCCTCGCCGTGTAATATTGCGCCTTGAACGCGGCGATCTCTCGCTCGTGCGCGAGAAGCTCATACGGCTCCGGCGGCCGGAGTGTTGACAGCACGGCAATCATGATGTGGGAACTGGTCGCGTGACCAGTTCAACGTATAATTTTCATTATCTCGCCACCGATACCAGCGGAAGTGACGCCCATGCCGCGCGGCTGTCATCGCTTTCGCACTGAGATCATACCGCATATGGTGTGACTTATCGCGGTATACCCCCCCAGCGCGGTTATCCTCTGCCTGATCCGGGTTGAGACTACGCTGTCCGCGCCCCCGTACCTCTCAAAACTTTCAATTCGCACGGCAAAGGATCGATTGCTTGGCGACAACCGTTGACCACGCCCGTACACGACTGTACCGATTGACACACTGTTTACCAAACGGTACAGTAGCAACATCTGGAGATGAATACGATGCCTGAACAGCGCGCGCCATGCCCCCCCTTCACCCGCGAATCCGCTACGGCGAAAGTCCGCGCCGCTGAGGATGGCTGGAACAGTTGCGATCCACACCGCGTATCCCTCGCCTACAGCGTCGATAGCCACTGGCGCAACCGAGCGGAATTTGTTCAAGGACGTGAAAAGATCGTCGAATTCCTAACCAGGAAGTGGCGGAAGGAACTCGAGTATCGGCTGATCAAGGAATTGTGGGCCCATGACGGCGACCGTATCGGCGTCCGCTTCGCCTACGAATATCGCGACGACTCCGGAAGCTGGTACCGTGCCTACGGCAACGAGAACTGGGAGTTCGACGAAAACGGCCTGATGCACCATCGATATGCTTGTATCAACGATATGCCGATCAAAGAATCTGAACGCAAATTCTTTTGGGACCGATCTGGGCCGAGGCCTGCGAACCACCCGAGCCTTACGGAATTGGGCCTGTAGCACATGTCAAAGATCGTCTCCGAGCGCTCGGACGTGATCCCTTCTCTGGCCGAAATTTTTCGGGAGCATGGATTCGAGGGCGCAAGTCTTTCGACCATCACCGAAAAGACCGGTCTCGGAAAGGGAAGCCTCTATCACTTCTTTCCCGGCGGAAAGGAAGAGATGGCGGCTGCCGTGCTTAGCGAAATCGACGGATGGTTTGTAACACAGGTCTTCGCACCACTACGGAGCGCGGATGATCCGCGCTCCGCCATCGCCAGAATGTGTCGCTCGGTTTCCGAATATTTTCGCTCCGGCCGCCGTGTATGCCTCGTTGGCGCGTTCGCACTGGACAATGTCCGAGACAGGTTCATCGATCAGGTCAGGGACTACTTCGCCGAATGGCGTTGTGCGCTCGCTGAGGCTCTCGAGAATGCCGGATGCCCCCAACAAGACGCTGTTGCGCTTGCCGAGGAGACCATTGCTGCCATTCAAGGGGGCCTGGTGCTCGCCAGAGCGCTCGATGAACCAGGGATTTTCGAACGAACGCTCGAGCGGGTCCAGTCCAGACTTCTTGCTGCGCCCCATGAGGAGGACCAAAGATGACGGATCGCCAGACCAATCCCGTCATGCTGGCACCATGGCGGATCAAGCGCGCAGTGGATTTCATCGAAATGAACCTGGCGACCCCCCTTCATCTCGCAGACATCGCGCGCGCGGCAGGCCTCAGCCCTATGCATTTTGCTGCCGGGTTCCGGTCAGCAACGGGCCTTAGTCCCCATGCCTACCTGCGCAATCGTCGGATAGAGCGGGCGAAAAGGAAGCTGCTCAGCGATGGCCTGAGCATCGACGAAATCGCCTTCAATGTCGGCTTTCGATCACAGAGCCATTTTATCACGGTGTTCCGACACCTAACCGGGCAGCCTCCAGCGCGCTGGCGGCGTTGTTGCATTAAGAACGGCAGCCCGTTGCAGGAGGCAGGGCAGATACATCAGTGAACGGTGCCTATGCGGTCTGCAGGTCATGTTGCAAACTTTTTGCTGACCAGGCAATTAGCTCGCGGCATTTTCGGAGATGACAGTGTCCAAAGGCGGCTATTTTGCCGTCCACCTTTACGAATTGCATCGCGGCACGTCGACCGACGCCACCCCCCCGATGGCGGGTTGTAGAATGGCTTAAGGATCCTTTTGAAATCGATTTCGTTTTTCCCATACAATTCTCGCTTGTGTCTCGGTTCAATCCTGAGTGGTTGTTTGTTTAGGGATCATTTTCCAGCGTCAGTTCGCCGATCTTGGCGTGCAGCGTTTTGACATTGACGGTTGGTCCCGCCGGTTCCGCCTTCGCTTCATCGCCGAAAACGCCAGTCGCCCCCTCAAGGAGCTGGTCTTTCCACTGCTTGATCTGATTGGCGTGCACGTCGAACTGCTGGGATAATTCCACGAGCGTCAGTTCACCCCTGATGGCAGCAAGCGCCACCTTCGCCTTGAAAGCCGGGCTATGGTACCGGCGCGGTCGTCTCGTCATGTTATCTCCTGTTCCCGGCATCTAAGCCGAAGTCAGGCAGATAACGTGCTGTCCAAATTTTCCGAGCCAGCCCTTTCCGCATCGACCATTTATGATTTACGCGGTTGTAAATATTCAGATTTACTGGATCTTATCTGCTGATGGATTTCCAGTCCTGGGGGATCTCAGATGCTGACTTGCCTCTGAGCCTCGAAGTTAGTTCTCCATCCGATTTCCGGTCTCGGGATCGGACGCTTTCCTCCTCAACTCATCGCCTCGACCGATTCTCTGGGTGACACGGACGTCCACGCGGATCAGCGTTGCGGGTGTTCCAATTGTTCATCGGGCGTGTTGCCATCACACCTAAGATCTTATTGGTGGCGGACGCGATCGTGAATAACCAAGCTCCAAACCGGTCAGGCGACGGTCTCACCACCATCGACAACGAGAATTTGTCCCGTCATGTAAGAAGATCGGTCGGAAATCAAAAAGAGGATCGGCTCAGCGATCTCCGAGACGTCGGCCCAGCGACCAAGAGGCACCTTGCCGGCAATGTAGGATTCGATCGCGGCGCGACCACCCATCTGAGCGATAAACGGTTCGTTGAACGGCGTGTCCACCCAGCCAGGACAGAGCGCATTCACGCGTATGCCAAACTTTGCGTAGTCACCTGCCATCTGCCGTGTCATGGCGATGACGGCGTGCTTGGTCGTCGTGTAAGCGATCATCTCCCTGTCGTAGAGCACTCCGGAGGAAGATGAAGTATTCAGGATCACGCCCCTGCCCGCCTTTTTCATCACCGGCATGACGAAACGCGCGGCCGTGAAATGCGCCCGCACGTTCAGGTTCCAGGACATGTCGAAGCCTTCGATCGCCACCTGCTCCAGATCGCCCGCCACCTGCGCGCCAGCATGATTGTGAAGAATGTCGATGCGGCCGTGACGTGCGACGACAGCCGAAATACCGACTTCCAGCGCCTTGTCGTCGGTGACGTCGACTACCAAGCTTTCAGCGCTGCCGCCTGCGCCGGCGATCTGGCTGACAGTCTCTTCGGCATTGATGAAATCCATGTCGACTACAATCACATGTGCGCCCTCGCGCGCCGTGATCAGTGCACCTGCGCGGCCGATTCCCGAGCCAGCCCCGGTGATGATTGCAACGCGATCCTTGAGTATCATGGGGTTTCCCGGTCAGTTTGCTGTTGCTTTGGCGCGCATCAAGAAGCGCGCGATAAGGATGAGGACAAGCGAAGCTATCAGCACCATCGTCGCGATCGCGTTGATCTCCGGCGTCACGCCGCGGCGGATCGAGGCGAAGACATAGATGGGAAGCGTCGTGTTTGATCCCGCTACGAAGAAGGCGATGATGAAATCGTCGAAGGAGAATGTGAACGCAAGCAGGAAGCCAGCCAGAATCGACGGCATGAGCTGGGGCAGGACGATCTGCCGGAACGTCGTTAGCGGCGTAGCATAAAGATCGCTGGATGCCTCGACGGTGTCGCGTCCAAGGCCGGCGATGCGCGCTTTCACGACCATCGTCACTAGCGCCATCGTAAAAAGTCCGTGCGCTGCAATGATCGAGCCATAGCCGAGTGCGAATTTCGGCGGCTGGTCGCCCGGCCAAATGACTGCAATCATGGGATTGACGACACCGAAGACTTCGACCAGCGCAACAAGCGTTGCTATGCCGATTACGACGCCCGGCACCACGATGGCGGCTGCAAACAACCCCTCGAAGACCGCGCGAACGCGGGGGCCGAGCCGTTCCATGCCCATGGCTGCCATCGTACCGAAGATCGCAGCAAGTGCTGCGCTGGTGAAAGCGATGATCAGGCTGTTTCGAAGGGCGTCCATCAGGAATGTGTTGGACAGCGCCCGACCATACCATTGCGTCGAAAACCCGGTGAACTCGCTTGCATTGCGGCCGGAATTGAAGGAAGCCAAGACGACGAGCGCGATCGGTGTATAGAGAAATAGGTAGACGAAAGTGACGAGCGCACGCATCAGACGAGATCCACTTGACGGGTCCCCGCGACGCGCCACGCGATGCGCATTGCGACGAGCAGGATGAGGACGACCACGGCAACCAGGGTCACGGCAATCGCCGATCCGAACGGCCAGTTGCGCGATTGAAGGAATAGATCTACCAAGGCATTGCCGATAAAGAACACCTTTCCACCCCCGAGCAGCTGCGGGATGAGATATTCACCCAGGAGCAGGATTGTGACCAGCGCAACACCGGTCATGACACCCGGCAAAGACAGCGGTAGCGTGATGCCGAAAAACGTCGATACGGGTCTGGCGCCGAGGTCGGCAGATGCTTCCAACAGGCGCCGGTCGAGCTTTTCGAGACTGACATAGATCGGCATGATCATCAGAGGCAGATAGCCGTAGACGATACCGAGCAGCACCGCGCCGGGTGTGTTGATGAGTCTGACGTTCTCGAGGCCCAGGAATTCGAGCAGGTGCGGAATGCCGCGAGCCCCGAGCAGGTACATCCAGGCATAGGTACGCACGAGGAGGCTGGTCCAGAAGGGAACGACCACCAACGAGACGAGCAGCAGGCGGCGCTGCGGACTGACCTTCAAAGCGAGGTAATAGGCGACCGGATAGGCAACGAGCAGACAGGCAGCAGCCCCGATCGGCGCGAGGGTCAGCGTATTGATGAAGGCAGCCGAACGCGAGCCGAGGTTGGCGAACTGAGCGAAGGTGAATGCCGCCTGATAGCCGCCCTCCGGGGCACGCTCGCCAAAGGCAAAGACGACGATGGCGATGAAGGGCAGCACCAGGAAGACGAACAGCCAGATGCTGGCCGGGCCGACAAGTGCAGCAGTGACAAGGCGCCGTTTGGCGGCATGGGTCAGAGGCATTGCGATCTTTATCCGTCGTTGATTTGGAAGCCGATCCGTCCCTGCCACCTAGGTGGCAGTGAGCAGGACCGGCGCGATGGCAATCAAGCCGACTTGAAGCGTGCCATCAGTTCTGCACGGCTCGGATCGGTGAGCGTTACGGCGGCGCCGAACTCCAGCGGGGTCAGCGAGGCCTCCTCGGGATAAACGATCCTGTTCGACGTGATCTCCTTTGGCAACAGCGCAATGACGCGGCTGTCAGTGGCCGGCGCACCGTTGGCGATGTGCTCCTTCACGGCGTTTCCCGGATCCATTAGATAGTTCAGCAGCGCATAGGCTGCTGCCTTGTTGGGCGCATCCTTCGGGATGGCGTAATAGTCCGTCCAGATTTCGCCTCCATCTGCGCCGAGGACATAAGCGATCTCCGGAATGTCGCGGTTGAGCTGCGCGCCGTCGTTCGTCCAGCACATGGTCATCCAGGCGTCGGTGGCGCGCATCGCTGGCTGATAGTCGGAGTTGATGGCGAAGAGGTGCGGCTTGACCTTGATCAACAGTTCCTCGGCCTTGGCCAGTTCTTCTGCCTTGATCGAATTGAACCCGTAGCCAAGCGAAACCAGGGCGCTGCCGATGGTTGTCAGCTGATAGTCGTGTACCATGGCGCGACCGTCGGCTTCTGTCTGTGCGATCTCGAAGAAATCCTTCCAGCTCGTCAGCTTGGCCTTGATCTTGGAGGTATTCACAGCGACACCGGTCGTGCCCCAATTCTTCGGCACGGCATAGGTCTTGCCGTCAATCTGGCCTTCCTTCGTGAACCGGGGGTTTTGAGTCGCTTGGCTGAAGTTCGGGATCTTCGACAGGTCCAGCTCTTCAATCAGGCCAAGTTTGTGGTGTGTCGAGATCGTATAGTTGGTGGGCACGAACAGCGACCAGCCGGAGGCACCTGCCTGGAGCTTTGCCAGCATTTCCTCGTTCGAGCCGAAGACGTTGACTTCCACGCCAACGCCGGTCACGGTCTTGAAGTTCTCGAAAGTCGCCGGGTCGTGGTAGTTCGGCCAGGTAGCGATCGACATTTGCGTGCCGAGTTCGCCCGCCGCAAAAGCCGGCGTAGACAGTGCCCCGGGAAAGCGCGACATGACCGCGGTCGCCAGACCAAGGCCCGTGATGCCGAGAAAATGACGGCGGCTGACAGAACCGCGCTTTAGGCGCATGAATTCGTCCATGAAGCCTGCCGCGGAAATGGGCAGATTATCCTTGTAGTCCTTGCTCATGATGCTGTTCCCCTTGTTTTGAATTTAGGCTGCACTCGACGCTGAAAAGACATATGCCGCAGACGGATCGAAGCTGAGGAAAACTGGTTCACCCGGCTCGACCAGATCGCTTGCGTTCACGTTTCGGCGGTCGGCGGTGACGAGAAAATCGCCGAGCCCAGGAACGGTCACGGCGTATTCCGCTGACGAACCAAGGAAGATGCGGTGGGTGACCGTGCCTTTGAAGGCAGCGGCGTCAGATGCATGCGCCGCCCGTGTCAGCCGGATTGCCTCTGGACGGATCGCGACGATCGCTTCGCCGGGCACGACGCGTTGCCGCGCCTGCGCTGCAATCGCCGACCCGTCTGCAAGCCGAAGCGTCGTCCCGTCGGCTTCCATTCTTGCATCGACGCGGTTGGTCTTGCCGACGAAATCGGCAACGAACAGATCGGCCGGGCGATCGTAGACTTCCTGCGGGGACCCGAGCTGGCGAATCCGCCCGGCGCTCATGACGCAGACGACATCTGCCATCGACAGCGCCTCTTCCTGGTCGTGGGTGACCAGAACGAAGGTGATGCCGAGCTCCCGCTGCAGCGTCTGAAGCTCGATCTGCATGGCCGAGCGCAATTTCTTGTCGAGTGCTGCCAGCGGCTCGTCGAGAAGCAGCACCGAGGGGCGGTTGACGATGGCCCTCGCCAGCGCCACGCGCTGCTGCTGGCCACCGGACATCTCGTGGATGCGTCGCATTGCAAAGCCGCCGAGACGAACCATCTCCAACGCCTCAGCAACGCGGCGGTCGATTTCGCTTGACGCAATCCGCGGCCGCATCTGCTTCAGCCCGTAGGCGACGTTTTGCGCAACGTTGAAATGCGGAAACAGCGCATAGTGCTGGAAGACCATGTTGACCGGGCGCCGGTACGCCGGAACGCCATTCATCGCGCGGCCGTCGATCAACACGGTGCCCTCGCTCGGCTGTTCAAAACCGCCGATCATGCGCAAGCACGTCGTCTTGCCGCAGCCCGAAGGCCCGAGCAACGCCAAGAATGCACCCTTGGGCACATTAAGGTTGATGTCCGCAACGGCGGTCACGACGCCATAGTTCTTCGTGACTGAACGGAATTCGATATCGTTCGTCAAAGTGCATGCCATGTCTGTTCCCTGCGGTTGGTTTGGAATTGGCAGTCTATCGCCGCCTTATTGCCACCGTCGTTAAGAAAAGAGTAAGCCTGCGGGTCCGGCAAGGTATATACCCCAAGAGAGGTATTTATGCACATAGCGCTTCGTGGAAGGTATATATAAGCGCCGCGCGGACCTGCGCGGGGACGAGGAACCCGTCAAATGAGCATCGACCTAGAAGCGCTGTTCGGCGCCTTTAACACCACGATCGGCCGTCCGAAGATGACGGACGCCGAATTCGGCGAAACTTTTCGCCAAATGATGGCAGCACTCGTGCGCTTCGACTACGTGGTCGTATTCGCTTATCGAGGCAAGGAGCGACCGATCGATCTCTACAGCACTTTCGACCCTGACGAGCATATCGTCTTCGTGACGCTTTATCAGGCCGGTCCTTATCTCCTCGACCCGTTTTATCATTCGGCCCACGAACGCCGTGAAGGCGTGCTTCGGATGAGGGAGCTGGCGCCGGACCGCTTCTTTTCCAGCGAATATTACCGGACCTACTATGTCCAGACAGGACTTGCCGAAGAGGTTGGCTTCTTTGTGAATGCCGACAAGGAAATGACTATCGTCCTGTCCCTGATGCGACGCGAAAAGACCGGCGTTTTTCTGCCTGCCGAATTCATGACGCTCAAGAAAGTCGAACCCCTCGTCGCACGCATGGTGAAACACTACTGGTCTGGCCTAGCGCCGCGCTTCGACGCGCAGTTGGCAGCTGGCAGCAGAAGCCGGCGCCAGCGGGGCCAGAAGGGAAATCCGGCGGACGCCGTCTGGCGGGACCTCAATCTAACTAGCCGCGAAACATCGATCGTCGAGCTCGTTTTGCAGGGTCATTCGTCGGAATCGATCGGTCTCAAGCTCAGCATCTCGACTGGCACGGTGAAGGTTCACCGGCGCAACGTCTATCGCAAGCTCGGCATTACATCTCAAACGCAGTTGCTTTTTTTGTATCTAAAGAGCTTTCAATAGCGTTCGGCGGTAGAAGATGGATGCGTTTGTCGCGACGGGTTTGAAGGTGCCGCGAAAGCAGCGCCATACGGCCAAGGGGGTGGTGGACCCCGCTTCGTCACGAGTGTGGGTTCACGGGCGGCGCGGAACGGAAGGCGCATTTCTTCGTTATCGACCTGCCGCACAGCAACTGCTGCCATGTGTGGGCTTTTCCGGCGGCGGGGACTGCTATCGATCGTCTACGAAAAAGATCGCTGCCTGTGGCAAATATCCTAGCCGACGGGACACGCAAGCAAGCGCCGCTGTTCAGCCAGACGTCCGCGAGCGTGAGGCTGGCATCGACCAGGCCGGAAATCCAGTAGCTGGATGCGGTGCTGGCGTCGGCACAACGCCCCCAGCGACAGGAGCGATGATCAAGCCGTGCATCCTCCCACCCCGGCTTCCGAGGAAGCATTTCGAATGACCATCGTCACTGGCTACCCGTATCTACAGTGCCGAACCAAACGGAGCTACCGACCTGTTGGAGACGCATCGGTTAATCGGCAGTGCTTTCTACGATCGTACTTCGCCAGCAATTTGGCATAAACGGTATCGAGGGCTCCAAAGCACCGTCGACGGAATCGGCGCCGTGTTCAGGAACTGCGAACTTGCCTCGTCAGGACTATGGGAAGATACCAACACAATTGTTTCGGGTCGATTGGAACTAACTCGGGTAAACGTTCAGCCGAGGCTTGGATATCCAAACTCCCGGGGAAAGCTGATAAAAACCGTTCGTCGCTTCAAAGGCAAATCACCGAATGACTTCCCGCCCGTCATAACGGACATTTTCGAAACGCGTCGTGAATTTGTTCAGGACCCCAGGGCCGTGTTGCACGGATCAGGTCGTAGTCAGCATTTAGCTTCTCAGCGGATGATCAGCCAACACGCTCGTAGTTTGCGCGTCCTAAGGCGGACATGCGGTTCAGCGCGCCGGCGGCGATGTGCGTTTCGGTGGTCTGGTTTTCGATGTTCTTGGCGTGCAGCCGGTCGCCGATGACCGACTTCCAGCGCCCTATGTTACGCGAACATCGGGGCTTTGTCCGCGCACCTTTTCCTCGACCAAAGGGCGCCCATCTGTCGCCGCGTGCAGTGCTTGCGTTCCCGTTAAGGAGTGCATCAGTCTTGACATGCAGGTATTTGCCTGCATATTGTTCAACCAACAAGAGGGCTCGATGGATTCAGACAAATTATTTAGGTCGCTTGCTGACCCGAGCCGTCGAAAATTACTCGATCTTCTCTACGAGAAGAACGGACAGACCTTGGGGCAACTGTGCGAGCATCTGGAGATGACGCGACAATCGGCGACACAGCATTTGGGNAAAATTACTCGATCTTCTCTACGAGAAGAACGGACAGACCTTGGGGCAACTGTGCGAGCATCTGGAGATGACGCGACAATCGGCGACACAGCATTTGGGCCTCCTGGAGGACGCCCAATTGATTACCACTGTGAAACGCGGCCGCGAGAAGCTGCATTTCATAAACCCCGTACCGCTCCACGACGTCTATATGCGATGGGTGCGAAAATTTGAGATACAGCGGCTCACACTGCTGCACGATCTAAAAAAGGAACTCGAAGGAGAGTAATAATGAGTGCAGAAAAAACCAGTTTTGTCTATGTGACCTACATTGCCTCAACCCCTGCGAAAGTGTTCGAAGCAGTAACCAGGCCAGAACTCGCGAGCCGATACTGGGGACACGAAAATGTATCGGATTGGACGCCGGGATCAACGTGGGAACATATTCGTGCGAATGAAGAACGGACGGTTGAGCTCACGGGTAAGGTCGTCGAAATTGAACCACCCTCGCGCCTGGTGATCACTTGGGCTAATACGTCCGAGGCCGCCGACCCGAGTGCCCACAGCCGCGTGACCTTTGCAATCGAGCCCTATAGCGGCGACATGGTCCGTCTAACCGTAAGTCACGACGACCTGATCGCCGGAAGTGGCAAGCTTCGTCGACCGCTTCAGGTTGGCAATCAGNCCGCCGACCCGAGTGCCCACAGCCGCGTGACCTTTGCAATCGAGCCCTATAGCGGCGACATGGTCCGTCTAACCGTAAGTCACGACGACCTGATCGCCGGAAGTGGCATGGCCACCGGGATCAGCAAAGGTTGGCCTGTCGTCCTCTCCAGCCTGAAATCGTTCTTGGAAACCGGCCGCGGGCTCGACGTCTTCGCAAAACCAAAGTCGGCTTGATCGATCACCATCACCGTCGATCAGAACTATCAGGAACGACAAAACTATGAAGATTGGTGTCATTGGCGTTGGTGAGATTGGCGGCACTCTCGCCGCCAGGTTGTCCAGCAAGAATCATAGTATTCGCGTCGCGAACTCACGCGGTCAAGAGGCGGTGAAGAGCTTTGCGGATAGTATAGGCGCTGTTGCAGTTGATATCTACGGCGCCATAGAGGGGGCGGATGTCGTACTATTGTCGATGCCATTTCCGAGCGTGGGGACGTTGCCAAAGGACCTGTTTGGCCGGGCGCCCGCGAGTACTATTATCATTGATACAGCGAACTATTACCCTGAAGTGCGCGACCCTCGCATTCCGGAGATCGATGTTGGGATGCCGGAAAGTGTCTGGGTTTCACAGCAGCTTGGTCGTCCTATATTTAAGGCGTTCAATAGCATCATGTTCTACGCTCTTTCTGAATTGGATAAGCCAGAGGGCGCATTAGACCGATTGGCAATTCCAGTCGCAGGTGACGACGCGAAGGGCAAACAGCTTGTCATGCGGCTGGCGGCCGGTGTCACCGGATGGGTCCCGATGGGNAAGGCGTTCAATAGCATCATGTTCTACGCTCTTTCTGAATTGGATAAGCCAGAGGGCGCATTAGACCGATTGGCAATTCCAGTCGCAGGTGACGACGCGAAGGGCAAACAGGTTGTGATGGGGCTGGTAAATGAGACGGGGTTTGACCCCGTCGATGGCGGCAATCTCGCAGACTCCTGGCGCCAGCAGCCCTCAACGCCCGCCTATTGTTGCGACTATGGAGCGGAAATGACGCGCAAGGGGCTCGAAGCAGCAATCAAGTTTAAGGCAGAGAATATACGCGACGGCGCGTGGAGGGAGAAATATGTCAGGCTTTTCGCCAACCGACCTGCCTACGCCGATGTCCACCCGCATGTCATTGCGCTGAACCGCTCGCTCAACCCACTCTAAACAACGCGGTGGGGATCAATGGCCAGCGGTTCGGCGATCGCTAGTAAACTCACGATCAATCGGCAGACTGTAATGCGTGTCCGTGATGAAGGTTCACGTACGTCCGAGCCCACTGAGCCGCCGCGTCAGATAGAGTCCTCATTGCTTTCAGCGCGCGACCCCGCGCCGCGCGAAGGTCCAGCATCGCTCTGAACTTGGTAGGCCCTCTAGCCCCATCGCCGGCCAGCGGGCCATAACCCACGGGCTCATTGCACCTAATGATTGGTCACCGGTGATCCACGTGGGCCAGGCGTACCGAGTCGACGAACATTTACGCATCCTATTTTTGTGGTTCGACAATCGCTACCATGATGCGACGAACGAACGAAAGTACGACGAGCAGAGTGGGGAAAGCGACGAGCCACGATGCGCACCAAGCGCCAGGCCAGCCCACGAGAAACGATGGCCCCGCCCCAACACTCATTGCGGTCGCAACAGCTGAAACAATCGCCGACATCAGTACAGAGAGGATGAATGGCATGACATATTTCGCATAGGACGCAGGAAGCCTTTTCACTCGAAGCTGCGCATTGACCTCCGGCATCACGCGATCTCCTGTGCGGCTGCATCGGGCCCAGCCTGAACGAGGTCTCTGAAAAAATTCGCAGGTTACCGAGGGTGGCGTTGAAGAGCAGCCGCCAGTGTCAATGCGTTGCCTCCAAGACCAAATTTCCTATAGTGCCCGTGAATCATAGCAAGTAGGTCGAGTTCGCGGTCTCCGTAAGGGAGCTTAGAGTTCGCTACCCAACCTTCAAAGCTCAGCTCCACCGGCTTGATCCGTCTGCCAAGCGCTTGGGACATGGCCGAGGTAATCTCGGTGCGGCATACATACCCGCCGTGAGCTCCAAAGTTGCATAGGAGAGATGATCGCTTGTCAAAGCGATCATCGCGACCTCCGCCACGTGGTGTGGTTGGCCATGTGCGGATCGAGCGCTTGAAGAGCCGCTGCAACTGGATTACGCTCAGATGAGCGACTTCACTCGAGGGTTTGATGCTGACGGTCTCAGTATAATGGGCGTGAATGTAATTGAGCACACGCTACATGCGCGCCTGGTCACGCGGGATGACGCTGACGGGTGATGTCACATATACGCGGCGTCAGTGAATTGCGCATAGAGACGGTGGGATGAAGAAGCGAAACAAAACCCGGCCATCGGCTGCTGCGCCGTGAATTTGAAAAACCTGCTTTGCAAGGTCGATGCCGACGATGCTAACTTCCTCCATGGATGCTCCTCCTGTGTTGGTGACGTAACGCATCACCATCTTTGCACACTGCGATGCCGGTGGGAGGGGCATCCAACCCATCAGTGGCGATCAACAATTGTCGCTTTAATCGGGATTTTCGCGACATAGTAGTTTTTGCGAGTAAGATTCTCACGGAAGAGGGAAACGTTGGATTTAGAGACTTTTAGCCAGCATATGGTGCCCGTTGACGGTGGGACAATCGCGTTGCGCGATGACCGAATCGGGAAGTCATCGAGTGCGGCTATCTTGCCGTTTCTGATTTGCCGCTATCCGGTCACGCAGTCTCTCTACAGTCAAGTGATGAGTGGAGCACCGTTATCAACAGCGACGGACGATCATCCGGTCGAGACGGTCTCGTGGCTTGATGCCGCTCGCTTCTGCAATCGGCTATCGGCAACGACAGGGTTGTCGGAACGCTATGTTTTTGCGGCAGATGGCAGGGATGCGATNGTCTCGTGGCTTGATGCCGCTCGCTTCTGCAATCGGCTATCGGCAACGACAGGGTTGTCGGAACGCTATGTTTTTGCGGCAGATGGCAGGGATGCGATCGCTGTGGCGGCGAGTAACGGATTTCGCTTGCCCAGTGAAGCTGAATGGGAGCTCGCCTGCCGAGCCGGGACAGCGCGCGCGCGTTACGGCCCAATCGATGGCATCGCGTGGTATAGGGAGAACTCAGAAGGTGGCACTAGGCCGGTAGGAAAAAAGCGCCCCAACGATTGGGGGCTCCATGATATGTTGGGGAATGTCTGGGAGTGGTGCGAAGATGTTTATGATCCTGTCGTCTACGGTACGTATCGTATCTTTCGTGGCGGAGGATGGGCTGACGATGAGCGCGGGTGCCTTGTGACAAATCGACGACGTAGTCATCCAACTTTTGCTATAGATGACCTCGGGTTTCGCATCGCGAAATCGTGCTGATGATTTGACTTTGCTGTATCCACAGCATGTTCGAGCGGCTCCCGCCGGAAGTGTTTCTTGTGTCGCGAAAGTCCTAACATTCGCGACACATCGGCCACCGCTGAAATCAAAGGGGAATTTTCTGTCGCAAAACTCGCTCGCAAAAGTCAGAGTTTCGCGACTGATATTTGCGACAGTTTTTGCCCGGCAACAAGCCGCCAATCTATGCGGAAACGAGCATTCTTTTACCCTGCTGTCGTCGGGTTTGCTCGCTCTGATGAAGATAGACCGCGAACGTGTCCCATGGGGGTGTGATGGAGAGTTGCCAGAGTATGCGGCCTACTTCGCCACGGTGATAGCCTCGGTGCAAGGCAACCTGGGTGAGCATTTCCTCGCGGGTCATATAGCCCTTGTCGCCATCGGTGAAGGTGAAGGCCACTGCCTCGGAGAGTGCAGGGGCTGGGACTGGGTTACTCGCCGCTCTGGCAGATCCGAACTCTCGTCGCGAGCAAAGAGGTCGAAGTTGTGCGTGAAAAATTCGAACCTGCTCCCGTGCCCATACATGCGCTGTGGCAAGAGAATAGGCACTCGCCAGCGAAGATCCGAAAGTTCGTCATCTCGTGGCAGCGAACCTCGACCTCAGAGACCTCTAGCAACTGTGTCTAAGTTGGGCTTTGATGGCTCCACGAGGCGCCATTTTTGAGGATGGCGTTTGCGATTGTTACGAGCCTTCTTGCGACAGCGATGATAACGAGCTTTTGGGGTTTGCCACGCTCTTTCAGTCGTTGTGCGACTGATTTCAGAACGGGGTTGTGATACGCAGCGGCGAGTGCGGCCTGATACAAGACATAGCGAAGTGTTCTCCGTCCTCCCGCGATCATACGCTTGCCTCGCATCGTTCCGCTGTCATAGGGCACAGGAGCAAGACCTGTCATTGCAGCGGCTTCACCTGACGTCATTTTGCCCAATTCCGGCATTTCCGCTATCAGCATAGCTGCGGAGACCGGTCCGATACCGGGAATGGAGCGTAAACGCATTGCCTTGTCGGCGAGAGTTTTTTCCTGGGTGATAACGTGCTCGATCCGGCTTTCAAGTTCGAGAATTTGAGCATCGAGCAGCGCTTTCAGGTCATCATCCATGCTGTCGACCTGGGCTGGAATAGCTTGTCTCGTCCGTGAGCTTATCTGTAACACCAACCGCTTTCGCATCCCAACGAGTTGTGCCCGGCGTGTTGTCAACGTCCTGAGAATCTGTAACTTTTCGGTCGGCAATGTCCGTCCTGCTTCAGGTCGGAATGCCATGAAGCTGGCAATCAGTTTCGCATCGATGCGGTCTGTTTTTGCACGAGTGCCATGGGAGCGAGCGAAAGCTTTGATTTGCGCCGGTGGCAGTTGCACGGCATTTATTCCAGCGCCAACGAGCGCCTTCCAGAGCGCCCACTCCTGACCGCCTGTCGCCTCAAAGCCCACTCTCGGCGCAGAAGGCCCATTCTGCAGTATTTCAATAAGGTGCGCGTGACCTTCCGCTGAATTGGGTAGCCGAAATCGCTGGCCGGCGGGCAAAAGAAAACCGTCCAGCCAATCACGAGATACATCTATTCCGACAAGCACCTTTGCTGCTATCATCTCACTCTCTCTTCCTTATGTTTCGCGGTCCCGAAATCGGGCCGCCGTCAACTGTTCGAGACGGTGGAGAGAGGCGGGATCAACCTGCTAGCGAACGTGGTCAAACCACAAGATGTTAAGCGCTGTATCCCACCTCATCGCCGGTCCTGGCCGGGATCGGCGATGAGGAAGCTATAGCATCGCCGGGACACATAAGATGTTTGATCCCAGAATTTGAGGAAGCAATCTCCTCGTCGGCTTGGAGGATTCGCTTTGAGATAAATTAGCGCTTTGGCAGTTGGCCCCACCTTCATTTAGAAACCGGATTGTTTCGGAGCGCATCCATAAGCTCCGATCGCATCGGGATTTTCGTATCGCCCGCCGTGCGCCGATCATTTCTCGGATTGCCCAGTTGTCTCTGTTTGGTCCTTGAGCAGACGGCTGGTCGAAGAAATCTGTTAGCGCGTGAACACATCTCGACGCACGTTCGCGCGTGTCAAGATGTCCATCGCGATCTGGCGTGGTACCTTTCGATCGCCTGATCACATAGCGGTAGTGCCGCCATCGGTACTCAAAATACTTCCAGTTGCGAAAGTCGCTTCCACCGCAATAAATGCCGCAAAAATCGCAATCTCTTCGGGAGCAGCGAACCTCTTCAGCGGAACCTTTGCAACAGCAACGGGCTTCACAGCATCGGTTCCGCCAAACCATTCCAACTCAGAGGTCATCATCGGTGTATCGACAGGCCCAGGGCAGATACAGTTGACCCGTACCGCAGGCGCAAGCTCAAGCGCCACCGCTTTAACGAGACCAGCAAGCCCCGCTTTCGAGGCACAATAATGCGCATAGTATTCAAGGCCATTGAAGGAAAGGTCAGAGCCAACGGCAACAATACTGCCGCCTCCTCGCTCACGCATTCGCAGCCCACACTCGCGCATGATATAAAACGCCCCGGATAGATTTACCGAAATCGTGCGCTCCCAGAGAGCGGCATTCAACTGGTCGAGCGGCGCAGGCGTTATGATACCTGCTGCATGGACTACATAATCTATCCCACCCATTTCATTCCAGATCTCATCGACACCAGCCGCCACGCTTTCTGCGTCCGCTATGTCAATCGCTCGAAAGATCGCACCGTTTTTGATTTCTGCAGCGATTTGTCCCAACTCGGCTTCCCGACGCGAAACGAGGCCAACCCGTGCCTGTCTGGACGCGAAAAATCTGGCCACCGCAAGTCCTATACCGGACGACGCGCCCGTTACCAGGACAGTTCTCCCTTTCAAATCATGCTGCATGTCTTCGTCTCCAGAAACCGTTGAAAATTGGGCTTCTGCATGGTTCCATGATAACAACCCACCGTGCAAAGCCAAAGTTCTGATGAAGGTATCAGTGGAACTTATTGGCGGCACTTCCGCATCCACCCCTCTACAGACGCTTCGACGACCCAGTTCGGCGGCAGCGACGAAAAGTACGACCGGAACAATGAATGCTTGGCAAACCGAAGGGCAGCGTAAACTTAGCGCTGCACAGCAATATCCGGACGGCGCCTGGGTTCAGGCGAAGTGAAAGACGGCTACGTTCCCGTGAGGCCCAAACAGGCCGCGAAACCCAGGCTGCCAAGCGCCTGCTGGTGGGCATGGGAAAGACAACATAGGGACGCAGGGGATGCGGTTAGAACCGATCCCAGTTCCCAATCGCTAGCTGCCATTTCGCACATCCAGGGTAACCCCAGGAACGAGCTTAATCTCGTCGAACTCTACGAGGATTGGCCCTCCCATGGGCGCTTGCGCGATCATGCCCATGCAAACCTGCTCATCTGGTAACCCGAGGCCGAAGTACCTGGCGAGTTTCCAGACTTTTCCGTCGAGCGACCAATGGAACGCATAGACACCGTGGTTGCGATGCAGTCGCAAGAATATCCAATCGTCAGCAACCTCCTCGCCATTGCTGTCGTCAGATGTCTCCTTCGTGACGACAGAAACTATAGTCGGCTTTTCAAAAGGCGACAGCTCGACAACGAGTTTGGCCCACGACGTCCCTACCCTGACGATGAGGCCGCCGGCGTCATATATCGAACGAAGCGGGGTTCTTACTCTGGCCTGCAGCGTGAAAATCTGGTCGGGAACATCAAATTCAAGGAATGGCGCGTTCAACTGCGCTGGCTCGTTGTCGGGATTCACGAAGTAGTTCGTGCGAGACTTCGCCTCAATCGTCAGAGTGCCGTCAGATCCGGCCGTTCCGCTCTCCTCGTTTTGAAATCGAATTTCTTTGCCGTCAAAATGGTGACTGACTGCTGATGGCGCGTTCATTGACTTTTCCTAATATTGGCGCAAGCGCTTAGGTGGACAGATGGTGTTGGTCGGCGGACAGGAGGGTTGCGCGCAATTTGCAACTTACCCGACAGCGCGGTCGGCGCATGGCATTTACTAACTTACTGATCGACTCGACCAGCCCAGCTGCTATCGTCCTAGGAGGTGCCGCTTCCAAGCGGACACCTGTTTCCATCAAGCATTTTCTTCGAGATAGTCGAAGACGCAATATGGCTTCAGTTTCTCGGCATCGACTTCGGCACCCAATCCTACGTCCGTCGCGACATCGAGATAGCCATCCTTGATCCGGTCTTCCGGAGAGTTCTTTAGGACCTGTACGTAGCCCTGTGACTCCGGAAGATACGGGTAGATTTCAAGCGGCATAGCATTTGCACACGCTGCCCAAACCTGCAGAGATGCGGCGGTGCAAAGGGTCGACGCGCAATTATGCGGTGACACGCGAGCATTGTACGCTTCAGCCATCGAAGCGATCTGAACGAGTTCAAAGACCCCGCCGCAGTTTCCGACGTCGGGCATCACCACATCGATTGCACCGGTATCAAGTAGGTTACGGAAGCCATTTCGGGTATAAACGCGTTCCCCGGCCGCGATTGGGAACTTGTAACGTCCGCCGAGATTTTTGAGCCCCGTGAGGTTGAACGCGTCAAGCGGCTCTTCAACCCACATTACGTTCAGCTCTTCGCAGACATCCAGGAAGCGGAACAACTGATCGTTGTTGATGCCGCCGGAGAGATCGATCATCAATTCTGCCTGATCGCCGACGACATCCTTCAGAAGTCGAACTCGTTCGACTGCCCTGGTGAACTCTTCGGGAGAGAGAGCGCGCTTCTGGACGTGCGTAAGAGTTCTACCTGGCTGCTGTGTGGCAAAGGGATAGCTTTTCAGGATTTTGTATCCATCCTTGAGCGGCCGCTCTGCTGCTTTTGCCCATTCATGCGCGTCGTTGCAGTGATAGTTCCAGCCATTCGCGTAAACCTGCGCCTTCGGAGCGAAAGCGCCGCCGAAGAACTCATAGACCGGCACACCCGCTGACTTGCCCTTGATATCCCAAAGCGCCTGATCGATAGAGCTGACGGCCGCGAATGCGATCGCTCCCCCACCCTTCGTCCAGAACGAGTTGTCATAAATGTCGTGGTAGACATGCCGAGGGTACCTGGGGTCTGCACCAATGACGCGCGGGGCATAGTCCGCAATCATCCCGGCTGCTCCACGAGCGCCAAGGCCATAGGCTACCGCCGCTTCGCCCCAGCCAGTGACGCCCTCATCGGTACTGATTTCCACCAGAACCGGACGAACGCCTCCGGTCGGTATCCGGTATGCCCGGACGTTGGTAACTCGCATGGCCGCACTCCCTTTATTGGCGATCGTAAGTGTTCGCCGCTGGAAATAGATATTCGGAGCGACGCCAGAGTTTGACTCAAGAAACGGCCATCCAAAGCCGGTCCGTCGACTGGTAGGGAGATTGATCATGATATGCGGCATCAGCGCAAAATCGAAGTTCTGATACCTGTATAAGTTTAGCTTATTGGCCCGCCGCTTGGTCAGTTAGCGCCGCGCGGACAGCCTCGTAGCACCGATCGGCCATTTTCGATCTAGACCGATAGCGCGATCTGAGCAGATAGTACGGCGATGAGGCAGCGTCGGTTATGGGGCGATATTCAACTTGAAGTGTGCCGAGCGTGAGGGCTTTAAGTGCACTACATGTGATGTAGTCCACTATGGCCACACTGCCGCTTGCAACGGCGAAACAGGCCATAGGGAAAAAACTCGCGAACTCCACTCGCGGGGAGTGCAGCTTCTCCCTGATGTCACGCGCCGCGCGATTTTCTTCATATAGGGTGCAGATCTGATGGCCAATCAGCTCTTCCGTTGAGATCGATCCCGCCGTGGCGATCAATAGTCCTCTGGGATAGACCGCGCAGACTGGAACTTGGAACACCTCAGTCTCGAAAAGCGGAGAATTCAATGGAACTTCCCCGGCACCTTCATCTGTCACAGCCAGGTCATGCCGCTGATTCTCCATTTCTGAAACGATCGTCGCAGCGGAACCGTTCATAAGCCGCAGTTCTTGACCTGAGGATGCGATGTCCGAGATCGCCGAAGGCACTAGGTTCATCCCAACGTTGCTGGACGAGATGATCGAAATCCTGGGAACTGCGATAGAGTCCAGCCGGCCAAAGCGGTATCGAATGTCATTCAGTTGATGCATCACCGGTCCGATCTGCTCGAACAACACCTGCGCTTCAGCCCGAGGCGTGATGCGCCCGGCATGGCGGTCAAAAAGCCTAGTTGCAAGTTGCTCTTCAAGTGTCCCAATCGTCATACTGACGGCGGGTTGGGTGCGGCCCAGATTGTTAGCAGCCTTCGATATGCTGCCGGTTAGCATCACCTGATAGAACGCTTCGATCTGATGATATTTCATTGGCAACATCTCCAGCGAGATTGGTCAGTGGTGTCATAACGAAATTGACGCAGCAATCACGCGCTCATGCATTGATACCGCTCGCTTTCTCCCAATACGGGGCATCGCCGTATATCCCGGCGCCATCCATCAGTCGGAATAGAAGCCGCTATGCAGGATCAGCACCAATTGCCGCGAGGGCAGCTCGTCCGACTTCGATGTCCTGATCACCAGTACCTGATCCCACCCCGATCGCACCCGCGAGTTCACCATTGAAGCGGATCGGCAGGCCGCCTGGAAGGTTTGTAACGCCGCCGTTCGATGCAATCCCTGCAGATACTGCGAAATCGGGTGCCATGGAGCCGGTAGGGTTTCGGATGGAAGCAGAAGTTCGAGCCTTGGCGCGTGCCGTGTGCATGCTAAGGTACTTTGCGCCATCCATTCTCAGGCTTGCGATAGTTTCGCCGCTGGCATCCACGATGAAGATGCACTGCGGCACGTTGATCTCAATTGCTTTTTCAACTGCGGCTCGAAGAGCCGCGAATGCACCCTCATGAGACAAAACAGCCGTCTGTTTGAATGCCTTAGACAAAGAACTCTCCTTGGGGTTAGTAGCCGATCTCGCGGCTGACTCGGTTGACAAATGCTTCGCCAGCAAAGTCTCGTCGAACGTTTTCAGCAAATACGGAAAGGCATCGATCAATGTAGCCCTCCGAGTCATCGCACGAAATGTGAGGAAAAATTACAAGGTTGGGAGCATCCCATAACGGGCTGGCAGCCGGTAATGGCTCTTGGTCAAAAACGTCCAAGGCTGCGCCGCTGAGATGACCCGATGCCAGCGCCTCACACAGCGCTCGATTATCGAGCACCGGCCCCCTGGCGACGTTGAAAATCGAGGAACCGCGTTTCATGAGAGCGATTTCGGCCTTGCCGATGACGCCTCGCGTCTCAGTCGTCAGCGGGCAGCTGAGAACGAGGCAGTCTGCTTGAGGAAGGACATCCTTTAGGTCCGCGACAGCAACCATCTCATCGGCAACCTCGTTAGCTGCCCCCGTACGACTTATGCCAATGATCCTTGGACCGAACGGCCGAAGACGGGTCGCTATTGCCGAACCTAGAGCGCCCATTCCACAGATTGCGATCGTCTTGCGGCCGATACTGCCCGACAGGCGATTATCCCACCGGCGTAGCCTCTGATTTTGGATATGCCGAGGAACCTCTTCACACAACATCAATACGATCATTGCTCCGAACGCGCCGCCCTTTTCGGCGTGGACACCACTGCTATTGGTCAGCGCCGCGTTCGAGGGCAACCAATCCAAAGGCATGTACATTTCGACTCCAGCGCTCGTGCAGTGGACAAGTCTGAGTGCAGCGCCGTGGCGGTTAAGCCGCGCTGGATCAAAACCGGAGCCGATAAAATAGCGAGCAGTCTCCAAGGCTTTTAGGTCAGGAGATCGCTCCGAGTTGACATTGATCTCCAAGTTCTCCGCCAGCACCCCGAGGGCCGCCCGCACCTGAGTATCAGATACGAAATACGGGGAATCTGATGAAACTTTATTTTCGACGTAGACGGAAAAACCTCGCATTTTCACTCCTTTAGCAGCATCTGCAAAGGGCATAGCAAGTTGCGTGCCAACTCGAATGAGAAAAGTTTTTAGAGGGGATTGCGAGTTTTCGAGTTCTGTGAGTACCCTAACTGGGTTCATAAGCCTTGCAGGAGAGGTGGCCTTTTTACAGCCACGCCGACGGAGCAACCCCCCAGGAAACTCTCAGGCAAAAAGACTGCTAGGTTGAACAATCTGGAGAGAGATACATCGTCGTATCCACCGAAGGGGACCTCTCACAAGGAGGGCAAGCTCTCAGGTAAAACAGACAGATTGGGGGCTGGGAACTGGCAAAGTTCCACTACCAATGTGTCGGAGAAGACATGTCAAATATTGTTGTTTTGGGCGCTGGCATCACCGGAGTAACGACGGCGTATGCCTTGCTAAAACAGGGTCACCGCGTAACGGTTATCGAGAAACACCGTTACCCTGCCATGGAAACTTCTTTTGCCAATGGCGGGCAGCTGTCCGCCAGCAACGCTGAAGTTTGGAACCATTGGTCGACGGTCGCGAAAGGTCTCAAATGGATGCTTAAGCGGGACGCACCTTTGCTAGTGAACCCCTCGCCGAGCTGGCATAAATACTCTTGGATGGGGGAGTTCCTTACAAGCATTTCCCGCTATGAAAGCAACACGATAGAAACAACCAGACTGGCGATTGAAGCTCGCCGTCACATGTTCGATATTGCCGAGAAGGAAGGCATTCAATTCGATCTGGAGAAGCGCGGTATTCTACATGTCTATTACGATCGAGGAAGCTTCGAGCACGCGTCGAAAGTGAATAAAATGTTGCGCAAAGGCGGCCTTGATCGAAACCCGGTGGATTCGGTGGAGATCGCTGCTATTGAACCCGCATTGGTCGGCGATTTCTACGGTGGATTCTTCACGCCTTCTGACTCCACGGGTGACATTCACAAGTTCACCCGAGGACTCGCCGCAGCGTGTGAACGCAAAGGTGCGACATTCTTGTTTGACGCCGACGTGACGGCGATAACAGCCGGGAACCAGGTAAAGATATCGTGGAAGCCGACAGACAGCCATAGCGAGGCAGCACAGGAGTTGACCGGCGATGCGATTGTCGTGTGCGCTGGTGTAGCCAGCAGAGACTTCGCGGCGATGCTCGGAGATCGGGTCAACATCTATCCGGTGAAAGGTTATTCAATTACCGTTCACCTCGATGACGAAGTAAGCCAGACGGTCGCACCGTGGGTGAGCATGCTCGACGACCGAGCCAAGATTGTCACCAGTCGACTGGGTCTTGATCGGTTCCGTGTGGCAGGGACAGCCGAATTTAACGGTGTGAACAAGGATATT
Source organism: Rhizobium sp. Root1203 (assembly GCF_001424945.1). GTDB lineage: Bacteria > Pseudomonadota > Alphaproteobacteria > Rhizobiales > Rhizobiaceae > Rhizobium. Next base: position 59,417 of record NZ_LMCW01000013.1, on the reverse strand, counting down.
CGTTCCGACCGTATTAGACCGTTGGTCGACTGGGTCAGAACGCTGTTCCCGCAGACATCCACGGCAAGAGTGGTCCCTTGGAGCGGCCTTCGACCAATGATGCCGAATATGCTACCGCGCGTCGGTAGAGGCTCAAAGCCGGGGGTATTTTACAACACCGGGCATGGCCACCTTGGGTGGACTCTCTCATGCGCGACGGCCGATATCATCGCCAGTTCGCTCAGCGAGAACTTCCCGGATAGGCTACTTATGAAAACTGCATAGCCACCGAGGGGCCGGACATTGTCCGGCCCCTTTTGTTTCGACAAGCATCTTTGAACGAGTCTCAATGTACTTGAGAAAATCATCCGCGAGATTCTCAGAAATGAGACTGAGAGACCCGCGCCGCTTCCTCCCGATTTTTCCAACAAAATGTTGAAACCTATAGATATTTCGAATTGGCACACCTCTTGCTGCTCCTTGTTCGAGGATCGGACAGGCCGATCTCTAGTAAAGAGGAGACTCTCATGGACCTCGGTCTTTTCATGATGCCGCTGCACGACCAGCGGCGCAACTATACGGAACTGCTCAAGCAGGACCGCGAAGCAGTAATTTTGGCTGACCGCCTCAACTTCTCCGAGGTTTGGGTAGGTGAGCACATCACTTGCGCATGTGAGCCAATCTCGGACCCGCTTCAGTTCTTTGGCACGCTGATCCACGCGACCAAGCAGATCAAGTTTGCCACCGGCGTGCTGAACCTGCCGCAGCATCATCCGGCTCGCCTGGCCGGTGAGATCGCTCAGTTCGACCATTTGAGTGAAGGTCGTTTCATCATGGGCGTTGGCCCTGGTGGCCTTGTCACCGACATGGAACTCTTCGGTACGCAGGAGAAGAACCGTGCCGAGATGACGACCGAATCCATCCGGATCATGCATCAGATTTGGTCGCAGGACCCGCCATACGACATCAAGGGCAAGTATTGGGACGTCGTGGTTGAAAAGACGCTTATCCCGAGCCTTGGCTTCGGTCCTATGCTGAAGCCTTATCAGCAGCCGTTCCCTGAATTGGCAATTTCGGTCATGAGCCCCTCGTCGAGCAGTGCTCGTCAGGCTGGTGAGCAAGGCTGGAGCATCGTCTCGGCGAACTTCACTCCGCTTGCAAACGTCAAGACACACTGGGAGCAGTACGTTGTCGGCTGTGAAAAAGCAGCACGTCGCCCCGACCGCAACAAGTGGCGCATCGCTCGCTCGATTTTGGTTACGGATTCGGATCAGGAAGCCGCTGAATACCTCGCTGACGAAACCTCATCCTACAACTGGTACTACGAATACATCGTCGAAGACATGCGTGCGTTTAAGCTTCTTGGCGTCCTCAAGCCTTCCATGAACACTCTCGACAGCGAAATAACCGTCAAGAACTGCCTTGATTGGATGGTCATGTCGGGCTCGCCGAAGACGGTCTTGGACAAGCTCGTTGCCTTCGTGGATGCCGTCGGTGGACCGTTCGGCACTCTGATGATGACGCAGAAGGACTGGGATCGCCCGGCGCTTCATAAGCGTTCGATGGAACTTCTGTCCACGGACGTGATGCCCAAGTTGCGCCAGCACGTCGGCACGCTTCAGGCCGCAGAATAAAGACTTGGCTGATATGGTTGTGCAGGCCAGCGCCTGCACAACCAACGAATATAAGAAAATTCGGGTGGGAAATACCTTTTAGAAACTCTTAACTGGGAGCTTTGAAAATGAGTTCAGATCAGAAATCGGGCTTGGGCATTCCGGCACGCACGGCTGACTTGCTTAATGATATTGCGCTTGATCGCCGCCATTTCCTCTTTGGTACTGCCGCGATTGCAGCAGGAGCAACACTCGGAGCTTGGGTGCCCTCGGCCGAAGCAGCGGTCGGCGGAAATCTGGAAGTGATGGCTTGGGAAGGCTACACATTGGAGAGCGAAACGGCTGAGTGGCGCAAGGCGAACAACCTGACAATGCGTGCCGCCATCATGAGCAATCAGGATGACGTGACCGCGAAGATCGTTGGCAGCAACGCCGTGCGCCTCGACCTCGCTGAATACTCGAACGGCTACAACGCGATCTACAACGATCTGAAGGTTCTGACCGAACTCGACGTTTCGAAGATACCCAACTACAACAAAGATGACATCTACCCGCCCTTCTATCAAGGCGACATGTGGTTTTGGGACGGCAAGCAGTGGGCGATGCCGTGGGTATGGGGCCTCGACACGATCGTTATACGGCCCGACTTGGCCGGTGGAGTCGAAGTCAAGAGCTACGAAGACCTGCTGAAGCCGGAGTTCACTGGCAAGCTCGCGTTCCTCGACAATCCGCTGACAGTTTGGCCACAAATCGCCAAGGTAACTGGCTATGGCCCGAAATTCCCCAACCTCACAAAGGATGAACTCACCGATTGCTTCGAAAAGCTGAAGCCTTACCGTGAGCAGTCGAAGGTGTTCGCTTCGTCCAACGGCGACGTAATCTCGCTTTTTGCCTCCGGCGAAATCGCGGCGTGCTTCTGCGTTTGGAGCGCTGTACCGCTTGAGACAGCGAAGCAGAACGTGACGACCGTATCGGTATACCCTAAGGAAGGCGGAGCCGTTTGGGCGGACGCATGGTTTATCCCCAAAACTGCCGAGAATATCGACTCCGCATATGCCTTCATCAATGAAGCCTTGAAGCCGGAAATCCAGGCGTCGATCTGCAAGACTGCAGTTGCGGCTGCGGTGTCCAAGAAGGCACCAGCACTCATGGACGCGCAGACGAAGGACCTGTTCGACTACGATAACTTCGACGAAAAATTCAAGACGTTGAAGATTTACGGTCAGCCACCACGCACCTCAGACAAGTTCGCCACCTATGACGACTGGTTGCAGGTTTGGGCCGACTTCCGGGCAGGCTTCTAAGCTGTCGCTCGCAGGCTTCGGCCTGAGGTCGAAGCCTGTTGGCTCTTGTCGCTGGGTTGGTTGCAAACCCCGCGTTACTGTCGTTTTCTAAAGTACAGGATGAACGCCGATGGCGACCACCGTTGAATATGTCGGGAAACCCCCGGAAGAAAGACGCCCTATGCGAATACCCCGGCTTCCCCAAGGGTTCGGATTGGCCTCGCTGCCCCTCGCGTTTCTAATCATATTCTTTCTTGTACCCGTCGCCCTGCTGTTTGTGACGAGTTTTTGGGCAGCGCGTTCGTTCGTCATCGAACACGTTTGGAACATCGACAACTACGCGCGAATTCTCTTGGCTGAAGGATTTTGGCAGGCCACTTGGGTCGGCATGAAGAACGGCTTCTACACGGCGGCGTTTTCGGTGCTGTTGAGCTTTCCGGTCGCTTACTATCTCGTCTACAAGACCAAGAGTAACCTCATTCTTTATCTGGTTCTGCTTTCCTGGTTTTCCAGTTATCTCGTACGCGTCTACGCATGGCGAACCATTCTGGGTACCAACGGTGTGATCAACTCGTTCCTCATGGGAACGGGTATCATCAAGCAGCCATTGGAGGTCATCCTGTTCAGCCCGCTCGCCTCAGTCATTACGCTCGTGCACGTCATGTTGCCGTTCGCCTTGCTGATCCTCGTTTCGTCCCTTCGTGACGTCAGACAGGAATATCTGGAAGCTGCGCGCGACCTTGGCGCAACCGGCCTTGCAGTCCTTACGAAGGTCATATTGCCAATGACCCACAAAGGCATCGTCGGATCGTTCATGTTCACCTTCATCTTGGCAGCAGGCGATTACATCACTCCGCAGTTGCTGGGTGGACGTGACGGCGTCACGAGCGGCCTTCTGATCGCAAACCAGTTCCGTAGCGCCGGTAATTGGCCCCTCGGATCGGCGATGGCGTTTGTTCTGCTTGCTACTTTCGTCGTCGTGTACGTGGTGTTCGTGCAACTGCTCAAATTTGCAAATCTCGCGCCCGGTCGGCGCTACCACAGGTGACGACGATGCTTAAAACCTATCTCGGTGCATATCTCCTGTTCCTGTTCGCCCCTATCGCGATCATTGTGCTGTTCAGCTTTCACAGCACACCTGCACTCACATTCCCCATCGAGGGCCTGAGCCTCCGCTGGTACGCAACCCTGTTGGAAAAGCCCGATTTCCTGGCGTCTCTCTGGAACAGCCTGAGGGTTGGCTTCTTCACCTCGATCGTGACAACGTTTCTGGGCACTCTCGCCGCACTGGCACTCATCAGATTGAAGGGTCGTTCAAAGCACGCTTTCGAGATTTTGAACTTTGCGCCAATCGGGCTGCCCGGCCTGTTCCTTGGTATTGCGCTCGTCGCCCTTTACGCCGCAATCGATCTGCCGCGCTCCCTACTGACGGTGACGATTGCTCACGTCTTGTTCACACTTCCGTTCTTCGTAGAAACGATGCGATCCCGTATCAACTACTTCGATCAGTCCCTGGAAGAAGCCGCCCGTGACCTAGGTGCCACGCAAATGGAAACCTTCAGATTGGTGACCATCCCGATCTTGGCGCCGACAATTGTTGGTGCTGCGATCCTGACGTTCGCTTTGTCCTTCGACGAGTTTATCATCACGGTCTTCGTTAGCGGCAACGACACGACGCTGCCGCTCTATATCTGGTCGATGATGCGACGTACCGTTGATCCGTCAATCAACGCCGCCAGTGTTTTGGCTCTCGCGCTTTCCATCCTCGTGCTTGCTGCAGGCGGATTCTCTCTCTGGCTACAAAGAAGAAGAGCCGTCGCCATTCGCGACGATGCTTAAAAAGGGGTTCGAACATGTCTCAGAATATCGTTGAACTTAGCAACATCACCAAGAAGTGGGGCATCTTCACCGCCCTGGAGAACATCAGTCTCGACGTGAAGAAGGGTGAGATTCTCACTCTTCTCGGTCCCAGTGGCTGCGGCAAGTCCACACTCATGCGCATCGCTGCGGGCTTCGAACTACCATCGCGCGGCCACGTCAGGATCAACGGGACTGATATGACGGCGGTGCCCCCGGAAAAGCGGCCTGTGAACATGGTGTTCCAGCGCTACGCCCTGTTCCCTCATTTGGATGTGTTCGACAACGTCGCATTTGGCCTTCGGTTGAAGGGGCTGCCGAAAGCGCAAATCAATGACGACGTGAATGCGATGCTGAAGCTTGTGCAGCTCGAGGACTATTCTAGTCGCTGGATCGGTGAGATCAGCGGCGGGCAGGCCCAGCGTGTTGCTTTGGCTCGTGCACTTGTCAACAAGCCGTCCGTGCTGCTCCTAGACGAGCCGCTGGCTGCACTTGATCTGAAGATCAGGCACCTCATGCTCGACGAGCTGAAGCGAATTCACACAGAAACCGGAACGACATTTATATACGTCACCCACGACCAGGATGAGGCCATGATCCTATCTGATCGGGTCGTTCTGATGAACAAGGGCACAATCGAGCAGATTGGAACGCCCGACGAAATGTACGGTTCACCGAAGACACTTTTCTGCGCCAAATTCTTTGGCGAAACGAACCTGCTTGATGGCAAGGTTCGCAATGCCAGCGCGTCGGGCGCTTTGGTGGACGTCCCGGTCGGCTCGGCGCAAGTTGGGAAGGCCGGTCTCCTCGATGGGTCCAGCGTCCATCTCTCTATTCGGCCGGAAGCAATCAACATCGCGTCAGCCAATGGTGCCGGAGACCGCGCTAACGAGGTGAAGGGTCAAGTGGAAGACGTCACGTTCATCGGTAGCCGCGTGGTCTACAAGGTTCGCCACCAAGCGGGTACGTTGTTGAAATGTCAGGAACCGCGATCCGCCTCAGGCATCCGGTTCGGAGTTGGAAGCGACGTGTCGCTGACTTGGGACCCTCAGTCCGTAGTCGTTCTCGCAAGTTAAGCCGATACATTTAAGTTAGGTATTGAAAATGTACGATTACATCGTGGTAGGTGGCGGTTCGGCAGGTTGCACAATTGCATCCCGGCTCAGCGAAAATCCTGACAGCACAGTGCTGCTTTTGGAACAAGGCGCCCGCGACTGGAGTCCTTATATCCATCTGCCGGTGACGTATTACAAAACGTCCAAGAGCAACATGCTTACCCGCTACCGGCTTGAGCCGCAGATGCATCAGGGCGGCGCGACGCCAGAATTTGTGCAGGGACGCGTGCTTGGCGGCGGCAGCTCGGTGAACGCGATGGTCTACATGCGCGGAATCCCGCAAGACTATGATACTTGGGCCGCCGAAGGGTGTGATGGCTGGGCATACAAGGATGTTCTGCCCTACTTCAAGAAGGCGGAGAACAACGAACGCTTCGCTGGAGAGGTTCATGGGACTGAAGGCCCGCTATCCGTCTCAGATCAGAGGCATACCCACTATCTAACGAAGGCCTGGGTTAAGGCCGCTCAAGAATACGGCGTCAATTTCAATCCCGACTTCAACTCCGGGAATCAGGCGGGGGTTGGCTTCTACCAGGTAACCATGAAAAATGGCCTCCGTTGCAGCGCTGCTGCTGCATACCTTCGTCCGGCCCGCAAGCGCAAGAACCTGACGGTGCAGACCAAGACCAAGGCCCTCAAGATTCTCATTGAGAGCAACAGAGCGATTGGCGTTGAATACCTGCACAACGGGAACGTCGTGCGTGAAATGGCCAGCCAGGAAGTGGTGGTCTGTTCAGGTGCCATCGGATCGCCCCACCTTCTGCTTTTGTCTGGTATCGGCCCTGCTGATCACCTACGGGAACTTGGTGTACCCGTGGTGCATGACCTTCCTGGCGTCGGTCAAAATCTCCAAGATCATTTCGACATGTTCTTGATATCAGAGCTTACCGGTCCTCATAGCTACGATAAGTACAAGAAGCTTAGATGGCAGGCTTGGGCTGGCTTGCAGTACGCTCTATTCCGCAACGGCCCTGTCACGTCCAACGTTTGCGAAGGCGGAATGTGCTGGTACGGCGCGGCCGACGACAAACTGCCAACGCTGCAGTATCACTTCCTCCCCGGAGCCGGTGTCGAAGAGGGATCAGACTCCACCCCGAGCGGCAATGGGTGCACAACCAATGTCTATCAATCCCGTCCCCGGTCTCGCGGCTTCGTGAAGCTGAAAAGCGCTGACCCCAGCGTCTTCCCAATGGTCAATCCGAACTATCTGGCCGAAGAATACGACGTCGAGTGCCTTGCCGAGGGTGTGCGCATTGGACAGGAAATTCTGCAGCAGAAGTCGATGTCGAAGTATGTCGGCGAGCCTTACCGGCCGGGTGGCATATTGAAGACCAAGGCTGAAAGAATGCAGTTCGTCAAAGATACCGGACAAGGCGCACTCCATCCTTCCGGCGCATGCAAGATGGGCACCGACGACATGGCTGTTGTCGATCCTCAACTGCGCGTGAGAGGCATCGACGGTCTGAGGGTGGCAGACACCTCCATTCTGCCGCGTGTGCCGTCGGGGAACCTGAACGCACCAGCCATCATGGTCGGCGAGCGTGCCTCAGACTTCATACGCGGGAACAAGATTCCGCTTGAATTCCGCCTGGCCGGGGAGTGACATGGACCTGCTGCCCGCCGTTCCAGCTGATGATCCAGGTAATTTTTCCTGGTGGCAACTCGATGTTCGCGCTACCTCGAAGGTTGGGATAAAACCCACCCTAGACCGCAAAATCGACGCGGACGTTGCCATCGTTGGCGGCGGGTTTACCGGCCTGTGGACAGCCATAGCTCTGAAGGAGCGCTCCCCGAAGCTAAGGATTGTGGTGCTTGACGCTTATCGATGTGGCGACGGAGCCAGTTCTCGAAACGGCGGTAATGTTCACGGCTATTGGGGCGCACTTCCAACGCTGATATCTTTCTATGGAGCCGACAAAGCGCTTGAAGCCGCACGATTGGGGACTTTGGCCCAGAAAAAGCTTCGAGCTTTTGCAACTTCGAAGCCAAATGATGTTTGGTGGGTCGAAGAAGGCTATCTGCGCGTTGCAACATCCGAAGCTCAGAAGTCGAAGCTAGCTGCCTTCATAACTGTCGCCCGCGAATTAGGCGTGCCGGATACCGTGCGGCGGGTGGGAAAGTCAGACCTTTTGTCGCTGTGCAATTCTCCGAAATTTGAGGAGGGACTGTTCTTCTCCGAAGGCGCGACCGTCCATCCTGCGCGTTTAGCTGCGGCAGTTCGCGAAAAAGCCATTCAACTCGGCATCGATATCTACGAAAACACTCCTGTGATCTCGGTCCAGCAAGGGTCGCCATGCTTTGTCGCGACATCGCAGGGGGGTGTCACCGCGCGTGACGTGGTGTTGGCGAATTACACTGGCACCATGGCCATCCCATCTGTGGGACGGACGACAACGCTCTTTTCCAGCTTCCCTGCTATGTCAGAGCGCAATGAACTCGAATTGGAACGGATTGGCTACAAGGCCGCACGCGGCATTGCCGACCTGCGTATGTTCACCCATTACTTTCGGCGCACGCGAGACGGCAGAATCTTGATGGGCACGGGCTCTGGCCCGATCGGCTTCGGCAACAACCATAGTGCCGCTGCCCTAAGGCGAGACGAGCCAAGCCTTGAAAGAGCCAAGATCGGCCTTCGGCGGTTCTTTCCCGGAATGTCTGCTGTTGTGTCTACCTGGGGCTTTCCGATTGAAGTGACGTCGGATCGTTTGCCCTACTTCGGAACTGCCGCAGGTACACGCATTCATTATGGTTCGGGCTACTCCGGCCACGGGGTGAACGCCACGGTCATTGCCGGTGAATGCCTTGCTTCGATCGTCCTTGGTGAAAAGGATCAATGGTCGAATTCAGTGTTCTGCAACAGAACCAGGGTCAATTTTCCATTGGAACCGTTCCGCTACGTAGGTGGCTCAATAATCAGAAACGCCATCGTTAAGTGCGAGGACGCTCAGGACGCAGGGCTGCCTCAGCCGTTGGTGGCGCGAGGCATCGCCGAGGTTCCGCGAATGATCGGCATGCGTATTGGCATGCGCTAATCCAGAAGACGACGAAGGGGAATCATGTCCATCCAAAGATTCGAGAAGAATGGGAAGCGGCTCAGCCACGTCCTCGTTCATAACGGCGTTGCCTATGTCACCGGCCAAGTTCCCACCGACAGAACACAAGACATTGCCGGTCAGACCAAACAATTGCTCGACCGCATGGATCATCTTTTGGAAGTCGCAGGCACAGATAAATCGAAGATACTTTTTGCGCAGATTTGGCTCAAAAACATCACCAGAGATTTCGCTGCGATGAACCAGGCCTGGGAAAGCTGGATACCTGAAGAGGCCTTACCCGCCCGTGCGACTGTCGAGGCGAACATGGCAGCCGAAGAGATTTTGATAGAGATAGCCCTACAGGCTGCCGTTTGATCCAAGCTACTCGTTTGCCCGTCCTCTCTTGGTGAACGGTAGCCGCATTTTCCTATCGCCCGCTCAATGACAGGCTGTACTGCTTCAGTTTTCGATAAAGTGTTGCGCGGCTAATTCCCAACGCCTTGCCACAAGCTACAGCATCGCCCCCATGCAATTTTATGGCGTTTAGAATTGCGTCACGCTCGGCATTGTGAGCTGCGATCTTGGACGGAATGGTCAAGTTGACGTCCTTCTTTTGCAATGTGGGGACCACAACATCGCGGTTCGGCTGGGCTGGTGCGACCGGTGGGATCGGCCCACTACGCGGCGAAAAAGCCGGAGTGAGCATCAGGTCGTCTTCTTGAACGATCCCGTCACTTGCCAGCTTGGCAGCCCGAGCGATTACGTTCCGCAACTCACGGATATTACCCGGCCAAGAATGAGCCAAGAGCGCCGCCATCGCTCGATTTGAGATCGATACTGGCGAGCCACCTTCGTTCGCTTGGTCGAGGAGAGTTTTAATAATAAAATCTAGATCAGTTCTTTCACGAAGTGCTGGTATCGTGATGATCGTTCCTGCAAGTCGGTAAAACAAATCCTGCCGAAACGTTCCAGCCGCCACCTTTTCGTTTAGGTTCTGGTGTGTAGCCGCAACAATTTGTACATCAACCATGCGTACCTTTCCGGAACCCAAGGGCATCACCTCCTGCGTTTCCAAGAACCTAAGCAGGCGGGTTTGCAATTGAAGCGGCATGTCGCCGATCTCGTCTAGGAATAAGGTTCCCTTATCCGCTTCCACGATACGCCCTGAGTTGCCGTCTTTGCTCGCACCTGTAAACGCTCCCGCGCTATATCCGAATAGCTCGCTGTCGATGAGCGACTCGGGAACGGCAGAACAGTTGAAGGCCACGAACGGACCGGCAGCTCGTCCACTTTCATAATGTATAGCGCGGGTCAATGTGTCCTTTCCTACGCCGGTCTCGCCCAACAACAAGACATGCAGGCCGCTTCCGAAAACTCGTTTGAGAATATTCAGATTTCTCGCCATCTGCGGATCGTTGCCGGCACATTCCGCAAGCGAGGTGATCTTCCGTACTGGTCTCGCGCGACCGGTTTTTCCCGATGTAAACGCACCGCCGCTTGGAGCTGCTGGCGAAGCTGAAATTGGCCGCTTCAGGACGACGTCAATTAAATTCCCGCTTCCCAGCATGCGCATCTCACGCAGGTTTTCACACAGGTATTCTATCGTGGGATTGCTTCGGATTCTCTCGAACACGCCCCATAAGCTGCGCGATCCGATAGAAGAGTCGTCGAGCCTGAATTGAGCGCGAGCGTTGCGCGTTGCGCCGACGATCCGAAAATCGGAATCTACAGCTATAATTGCTGGAGAACGCTGCTCGATATTTAGCGTCAACGTATAATACTTACGGTAGAATTTTCGAAAGTACGCGGTTTCCAAACGATCTGCGGTTATTTGAGCAACGCCGTAGACCACTCGGTGTGCCAGCTGAGGCACGCCCGGATTTCGCGTCGAGAGATTTACAACCCCTAGAACGGAGCCATCCGGCCCGAAAAATGGTGCAGATGCGCATGCCTGACCGGTCAGATCGGCAAAGAAATGGTCGGAAAGGTAAACGGCAGTTGGTGTAAGGTTCTTGAGAGCAGTCCCGATGCCGTTCGTTCCTCCAACCTCTTCCGTCCATACCGCACCGATGCGGTCGGTCCCACAATAGTAGGTTGAATCCTTGCTTCTTCTCTCAGCGATAATTACGCCATTGCAATTGGCCAAGTGAGCGCTGTAACCGCCCCCTTCGATCATCATCAAAGTCGATTCAAGTTCGCTAGTCGCGAGAGCCACGTCGTTGTCGAAAAAATCACGCTCGGAACGTATTTCACGAGATGACAGATCGACGAGTTGTGGGCGTGAAGGATCTAGCTTGTAGTCCTGGAGACACCGAGCCCAGGACGCGGTCCGCCACGACGCGGATGTCTCATCTGCGCCAGAAAGAACCGCCTTCTCAATCAGTCGGAAGTGGTCATCAATATCGAGCATTCTGCAGCTCCTGTAAGTCTCGGCATTTAGTCCGGCAAAATTGATGCAAGTCAAGAACGTTGCTTGTCTCGTCTCGTCTCACGAATGAGACCGATTTGAGATTACCGACATCAGAATGGGCAATATGACTTTTTTCGGCTTAAGATCAGATAGTTATCAGCATGGCACGCCCGTTGCACTGCTGCAAGTGACTATCGAACCTGCAGCAACACTGCGATGTGGAGATTCAAATGAGGTATACCGATACCAAGCTTTTCATTGGCGGGGAGTGGACTGACGCGAGCGATGGCAAGACGCTAGAGATCGCCAATCCCGTCAACGGTGAAGTAATCGGCGCGGTTGCGCACGCGTCTAGGAGCGACCTGGAAAAGGCAGTCGAAGCTGTTGTCGAAGGTTTTAACATCTGGAGCGCTACGTCTGCATTTGAGCGCTACAAGGTCATTCGTAAGGCTGCCTCCCTGCTCCGAGAGCGTGTAGAAGACATCGCACGGCTTCTAACCACCGACGAAGGCAAGCCGCTCACGGAATCGCGCATGGAGGTCAACTCCTGCGCGGATCTTCTCGATTGGTTTGCCGAAGAAGGCCGACGGACCTACGGCCGCGTTGTCCCCTCGCGTTCGGTGACCGTTCAGCAGTACGCATTGAAGGAGCCCGTGGGGCCTGCCGTGGGCTTTACCCCATGGAATTTCCCGATGAGCCAGATCGTTCGCAAGCTCGGTCCGGCTCTTTCGGCTGGCTGCTCGATCATCATCAAGGGACCGGAGGAAGCTCCGGCAGCTCCAGCCGCGCTTTTCCGCTGCTTGGAAGAGGCAGGCATTCCGGCCGGCGTTGTGAACCTCGTCTTTGGAAATCCTGCCGAAATCTCCGAGTTCCTCGTGCCGCATCCAGCCATCCGAAAAGTGTCTTTCACCGGCTCCGTTCCAGTCGGAAAGAAGTTGGCTTCGCTCGCTGGACTGCACATGAAAAGAGTCACGATGGAACTTGGAGGCCATGCTCCGGTCATTATTGCCGATGACGCAAACATCGACGCAGCGACCACCGCTTTGATCGGCTCCAAATATCGCAACGCGGGCCAGGTTTGTATCTCTCCGACCCGTTTCCTGATCCAGTCCACGGTGCACGACCAGTTCGTCGAAAGCTTCGTGCGAAAGGCTGAAGCGCTGAAAGTTGGAGACGGACTGGCAGATGGCACACAGATGGGGCCACTTATCAACGAACGCCGTCGCAACGCCGTAGAAGAATTGATCGAGGACGCGGTCTCCAAGGGCGCAAAACTCGAAACCGGGGGCGAGCGTATTGGCAACAGCGGCTATTTCTTCGCTCCAACCGTTTTAACCGGCGTTACGACCGAGATGCGAGCGTTGAACGAGGAGCCGTTCGGACCGGTGGCACTTGTTCGTTCGTTTGCTGATCTCGACGAAGCGTTGGCCGAGGCAAATCGCCTGCCGTTTGGACTTGGATCATACGCGTGGACCACCAGCTCCAATACCGCCCGCAGAATAGCCCACGGCATTCAAGCAGGCATGGTTTCCGTCAATCACGTTGGTCTTGGCTTGCCCGAGACCCCATACGGTGGCGTGAAAGATTCGGGCTATGGCTACGAAGGTGGCTCCGAAGCTCTCGATGCGTACACGAACATCCGTTTCGTAACCCACGAGACGAACTAACACGGCGCAACCGACCAGCGATGGAGGACATTTCGAATGATTAGGCCAGATGATTTCCGTGAAGCCATGCAGCGTTTCGCCGGTCCAGTGACGGCGATAACAACCATGGAAGATGGAGTGCCTCGCGGCTTGATGGCCACTGCGGTGACAAGTCTATCTGCCGAGCCGCCGTCACTTGTTGTGTGCATCAACAAGTCAGCCTCCGCCCATGATGCAATCTTGCGTCAAGGCTTTCTCGGTGTGTCGGTTCTACCCGACACACTGATGGCATTCGCAAGTCATTTCGCGCGAGCAAAGGGTGCCGATCGATTTGAAGGAGCGCTCTGGTGCTTCCAAGAGACCGGAGCGCCCTTGCTAGCCGGAGCGTCCGTCGCTTTCGACTGCCGCATCGCGGATACACACGACGGCTACAGTCACACGATCGTGGTTGCGGTGATCCACGACATTCTTCTCCCGAACGACAACGCTGATCGATGCTTGCTTTGGCATCGCAAGGGCTTTGTCAAAGTGTCACCTCAGGAAACTGAAGTCGCAGCCACCAGCAGCCTTTGATGGAGTTAAACATGCCTTTTTCTCGAATTGAAGACGCGATTGAAGCAATTGCTCGCGGTGAGATGATCATTGTTGTCGATGATGAAGATCGCGAAAATGAAGGCGACATTCTCATCGCGGCGGACGCTGTTACCCCGGTGGCTATCGCTTTCATGATGAAACATGCTCGCGGTCTCGTGTGTATTTCGATGACTGATGAACGGCTAGACGAGCTCGATATGCCGTTGATGGTCAGCCGGAACTCTGAATCAATGATGACTGCGTTTACAGTATCCGTCGACGTCATTGCCGGAACGACCAGCGGCATCTCTGCAGGTGATCGAGCCGCAACAATTAGAGCCTTGGTGGATCCGCATGCGACCCCATTGGATTTTGCACGTCCGGGCCATGTTTTTCCGCTCAGGGCCAACCCGCAAGGGGTTCTGGGTAGGCAAGGCCATACAGAGGCGGCAGTTGACTTTACGCGGCTGGCCGGGCGCTCCCCCTCAGGTGTGATCTGTGAGATCGCCAACGACGACGGTTCGATGGCGCGGCTTCCACAGCTTATCGAATTCGCCGAAGCACATGGGCTGCTCTTGGTGACGATCGAGGATCTGATTGCCTACCGCCGCAAGAACGAGCAGTTCGTGGAAAGGATTGGCCTGGCTGAGATGCCTACGCGTTTCGGTGACTTCAAAGCCATCAGCTATAGAGACCTGAACAAGGGGGTCGAACATATCGCCCTAATCAAAGGCGACTGCAGAAAGGGTACTCGGGTACCGGTCAGAGTGCATTCAGAGTGCCTCACTGGGGAGGTACTCGGATCGCTCCGTTGTGACTGCGGCGAGCAGCTCGAGATGGCGCTTTCGATAATCAATGACGAAGGCGCAGGCTGTCTAATCTACCTTCGTGGACAAGAAGGAAGAGGTATCGGACTAGGGAAGAAGATCGCCGCCTATGGCCTTCAAGATCAAGGGCTCGATACACTTGAGGCCAACCGCGCATTGGGCCTTCCAGATGACAGCCGTGATTATTTGGCGGCGGCTTCGATCCTGCGGGACCTTGATATTGATGACATCACGTTGTTGACCAACAGCCCAGCAAAACTCGAAGCCATCCAGGAATGCGGGATCAAGATCACCGGTAGGCGCAGTCTACTTGCAGCGTGCAAGGCAACAAATGTGTCATACCTTCTGACGAAGAAAGAAAAATTTGGCCACTTCCTCGACACAGCCTGGACCCTTGAGGCTGGATAACATGCGCAAGTCAGCGAACGGACCCATGATCTGGATTGGAAAGAGGAGGGAAATGCTTCTTCGGCACTGCGGCATGGGTCTGATTGTTGCTGTCATTGCTCTTGCTGCTGCTTTGTCCGTGGTTCGCTACGCGCGAGACGAGCTGGCTGCGCCGCCGCTTATTCGAATGAGCGAAGGTCATTTTGAGGTTAACCGAGAGAACGCGGCTAGCCGCACAGGGCGGCAAACCGACCTGTCTCCGAGCAGATACGCCTTCAGAGTGAACACCATCGCTTCGACATCGATGCGATCTGTCTTCACACGCCGGCCTCGACGCGACACCAAAAAGCTGGACGGATCCAGGACGGTAGTATCGATACCGCGGTTGAGGAGAAAGCGGGCAAGCCAAAAACCACTATAGCTGGCCTCGAAACAAACCCGCAGCGGTCCCGCGGCACATCCTGCCGGAGAGCCCTCTATGGTGCTTTGAATTCCGACAGGAGAGCCTCGGCGTTGCCGCCGGCAACTGAGGTCGTCTGCACCTTGTCTGAGCCAGGCAAGCCGACCGACAACAGCTACATCGAGAGTTTCAATGGCAAGTTCCGCGTCGAGTGCCTGAACGCACGGGCAAAGATGGAGGATTGGCGTAGACTAAAACGAGTTCCGGCCACATAGCGCGATCGGCAACAAGGTGCCGATTTCGCTCATGAACGCCTCATCGGCACCCCCGCCGAACTGAGCCTCAACCCCGGAAAATTCCAGCCCCCGCTGGCCCAAATTCGGGGAGCACCTCAATCTCCAAAAAGCGATTCAAACTCATCGACCATTGCCTTCCGCTCGGCATATATTTTGCGCATCCTGTAGATGTGCCGATCAAAAAACCGCTATCCATCCAATCCACCAAGGTCATCTGATCGATCGCGGGTCCACCGCGGTCGGTCCACCATTTCAAGTCTATAAGACGTTCCACCAGATGCTCGGGCGCGATCAAGTAGCCTAAACGAAGAGCTGGGACCAAAGTCTTCGAGAAAATTCCGACATAGATCACACGATCAGATCGGTCCAACCCGGCAAGTGAGGAGGGTGGACTGGCATCGAAGCGAAACTCGTCCTCAACGATGTAGGAGTCGTTCTCGACAGCCCAATTTAATGCCTGCAATCGGCGCTACAAGCTCGTCACGGCGCCGGTAGGAAACTCATGGCAAGGGACTACATGCAAAAGGTCGGCGCGCTAGGTCCGATCGGCGATGCGTCTACAACAAGTCCGGCATCGTCGATTGGAACCGGCAAAAGCGTCGCCCCATTCATGCGTATCAGGTTGTGCACGGGCACGGGGCATGGATCTTCAATCACTACCGGACGATCTTTCGACGACGAGAACGGGGCCATGATGCGGTTCAAGTCAGCACGGCAATGCGAACGCCCCTTCTCAACGCACAGCCAGATCGCCAACCTTTTCCATCTTCATCAACGAAGCGAGGCTGAAAGCGCCCGATTGAACCTTCTCGCTCACGACATCCGGCTGTTGCGAATGCGTTCGCGGTAGGCGCCGGGACGGATACCGAAGCGGCGGTGGAAGGCCTGGTAGAAACGCGAAACGGAACCGAAGCCTGCTTCGAAGGCCACCGCCGTGACCGCGATATCGGAACAGGCCAACAGCGATTGCGCGGTGTCCAGCCGGTGCTGGATGATCGACTGGTTGATTGTCATGCCCAGCGCGCGGCGGTAAAGCGATGTCGCATAGTTGGGGTGCAGGCCTACATGGGCGGCGACATCGGGCACGCCGATCTCTTCCAGAGCATGCTCACCGATAAAACGCAGCATCCGTTCCACATGTTCCATGCGAGCAACGGTGTCGCTGAAGCCGGGCATCTCCAGTGAGGCGCTGTCTCTCAGGTCCCGCCAGTCATCCCGCGCCAGCCTGCGGACGCGGGCAGAAATCTCCTGCCGGGCGATATCGGCGGCCTCGTCGTCGCCGGACACGAGGTCGGCACGCCAGCGCAGGAACTGCCGCCGCTCCCCCTCATCGGCCTCGCCGGGCTCGATCATGCTACCGCGGAACACCGTTTCGCGAAGCCGGTTGATATTCGGTAGGTCAAGGAACATCGAAAGCGGTAGATAGAGGCAGACGAACTCCGTCTCCACTTCGCAGTCCACCACCTGGTGGGGAATCATGCCCCAGAACAGGCAGAACCTGTTTTCGTCCACCGTGATGCGCCGCTGGTCGAAACTATAGGTCATCGACCCCTTCAGCACAAAATTTATCTCCACTTGGCTGTGCATGTGTGGGGTCTGCATGCACTTCACGCGCGTCAGCGAGCCAGCGCAGAGCCGATGGCCGCCGTAGACGACCAGCGGATAGGCTGCGCCCAGCTCCGGACGAACCGGAACTCCTCCAAGCCAGTCAATTTCTCGGCGCTCTGCAGGCATAATCTTTGAAAACAGGAAATTAAATCGGAAAACCGCGTAGAACACTACGCAATCCCAACCTAGCGTCAAGGGCATTATCAACGGCGACAGGTTTGCCGCTTCCGCCGGAGGAAATGGTGGGAGATATCGGGAGGAACATTCATGCCTATCGTGCACATGCTGCGTGCCCTTGCTCTTGGAACCGCCCTCACCGCGGCGCCGGCGCTTGCGGGCGAACTGGTCATCAATGCGGATAAGACCGACCCACCCTCGAAGAAAATGATGGATTCAGTGATTGCTGATTTCCAAGCTGAATATCCCGCCATCACGGTCAAGTGGAACAATTTCGACCACGAGGGCTACAAGTCGGCGATCCGCAACTTCCTCACCGCCAACCCGCCAGACATCTTCGCCTGGTACCCCGGCAACCGCATGATGCCGTTCGTCAACGCCGGGCTGGTGGAAGACGTCACCGATGTCTGGGAAAAGAACAAGCTGGACGACACGCTGAAATCGTCCGCCAAGTCGGTCGAGGCGGACGGCAAGAAATGGGGCATGCCCTATTCCTATTACCCCTGGGCGGTCTACTACCGGAAGGACATTTTCGACAAGCTGGGCATCGCGCCGCCGAAGACCTGGGCCGAACTCCTGGCCGCCTGCGCGGCGCTGAAAACCGCCGGTATCACACCCTTCGCCATCGGCACCAAGGCACTTTGGCCTGCCGGCGGCTGGTTCGACTATCTCGACCTCCGGGTGAATGGCTATGAATTCCACATGGACCTGACGGCGGGCAAGGTGTCCTACGAAGACCCCAAGGTGAAGGCCGTGTTTGAGAAATGGGCCGAGGTGGTCAAGCCGGGCTATTTCCTGGCAAATAATGCCGCCATCGACTGGCAGGAGGCGATCCCGCAATTCGTGCAGGGCAAAGCCGCCATGTATCTGATGGGCAATTTCGCCGTACCGATGATGAAGGATGGCGGACTGAAGGCGGAACAGATCGGCTTTGTGCCCTTCCCGGAGGTGACCCCCGGCGTGCCGCGCGCCGAAGATGCGCCGACGGAGGCCTTCTTCGCCGCTTCGGGCGGCAAGAACAAGGCGGATGCGCGCACCTTCCTCGCCTATCTCGCCCGTCCGGAGGTGCAGGCGAAGATGAACGGTTTCACCGGCCAAATCGCCGCCAACAACCAGTCGCCACGGCCTGAAGACCCACTCCTGAAGGCAGCGACGGAAACGCTGGCGACCGCCTATGGCCTGGCCCAGTTCTATGATCGCGATGCACCGGCGGAAATGGCCAAGGCGGGCATGGAAGGATTTCAGCAGTTCATGCAGTCGCCGGACAAGCTCGACGCCATCCTTGCCCGGTTGAACAAGGTCCGCAGCCGCGCCTACGGCGAATAATCGCCACACGCTGAGGCCGCGACGGCATCCGGCAGGGCATGAAGCCTTGCCGGATGCCGGTTTTCTTGCTTCCGGACACTGCGGAGTAACCGATGACAAGCCTGTCACATGAAACGGGGCAGACGCGCCGCGCCGAGTGGCGGCGGCAGCTGCTGCCCTTTGCCTTCCTGGCGCCAGCGCTGGGGATGTTTACCGCCTGCGTGCTTTACCCGATCGCCGATAGCCTCTGGCTCAGCCTTTATGACTGGGACGGGCTAGGGCCGAAGACATTCATCGGGTTGGACAACTATATTGAGCTTTTCGCCGACGACGCCTTTTATACCGCGCTCGGCAACAATCTGCTCTGGCTGCTGTTCTTCCTGCTGGCGCCGCCGCTGGGCCTCGGCCTTGCCCTGCTGCTTAACCAGACGGTCACGGGCATCCGGCTTTACAAGTCGCTGTTCTTCTTCCCGTTCGTTGTCAGCCAGATTGTCGTCGGCATAGTCTTCAGTTGGTTCTATGCGCCGGATTTCGGCCTCCTGACCGCGCTGATCAAGACGTTGACGGGAGCGGAAACCGCCATTCTGGCCGACGAGCGCTTTGCCACCTACGGCATCATCGCCGCCGGTCTCTGGCCACAGATCGCCTATTGCATGATCCTCTATCTCACCGGCCTCAACAACATCAATCCGGAGCTGATCGAAGCGGGCCGCATGGATGGTGCGCGGGGCCTCAGCCTGTTCTGGCATGTTGTGCTCCCGCAGCTCGGGCCCGCCACCTTCATCGCCGCCGTGGTCACCATCATCGGCTCGCTGCGCTCCTTCGATCTGGTCTCGATCATGACCGCGGGCGGCCCCTATGGGTCCACGCGCGTTCTCTCGTTCTACATGTATGAGCAGGCGCTGTCAGAATTCGGCTACCGGATGGGTTACGGCGCCGCTATCGCCGCAGTCCTGTTTGCCATCATGATGGTCTTCATCAGCCTTTTCATCGTGCACATGCTCAAGAAAGAAAAGGCCGGATGATGTTTCCCACCCCTATTGCAAAGGCCTCGGCCCCGGCGCGCCTTGCCTACCGGCTGCTGCTGCCGGTCAGCCTCGTCTGCTGGCTACTGCCGCTCATCGGCGTGCTGATGACATCGGTTCGGCCACTCGGCGACCTCGCCGCCGGCAATTATTTCGGTCTGCCGTCACGCATCGATTTCACCGAAAACTATGGGGCACTGTTTTCCAGCTCGCCGATTGGCCATTACCTCCTGAATTCACTCCTGATCACGCTGCCGTCCGTGGCGGGGGCGATTGCGTTGGCCTGCCTTGCGGGCTTCGCGCTCAGCACCTACCGGTTCCGCGGCAATCTCTTCATCTTCTTCCTTTTCGTCGCGGGCAATTTCGTGCCGTTCCAGATCCTGATGGTCCCGGTGCGCGATCTCGCACTGCGGCTTGGCGTCTATGACTCCATTCTCGGTCTCGTCCTGTTCCACACGGCGTTCCAGACCGGGTTCTGCACCCTCTTCATGCGCAATTTCATGCGTCAGCTGCCCTATGCGCTGATCGAGGCGGCCCGGATCGAAGGTGTCAGCGAGATCAGGATCTTTATCCATGTGGTGCTGCCGCTGGTGCGACCCGCCATCGCCGCACTCTCGGTGCTCGTCTTCACCTTCGTCTGGAACGATTACTTCTGGGCGATGGTCATGGTGCAAGGCGAACACGCCATGCCGGTGACGGCGGGGCTCTATGCGCTCAAGGGCCAATGGATCGCCGCATGGAATCTCATCGCCGGCGGCGCGGTGGTCGCGGCGTTGCCGCCCGCCGCCATCTTCTTTCTCATGCAACGCCATTTTATCGCCGGGCTGACGCTTGGCGCGACAAAAGGATGACAGGGCCATGACCTCTTCTTTCACGCTTTCGCGCCCTTTGCCGGGAGGCCGCCATGGGTAATGTGCGCCTGCAGGCGGTTTCCAAGCATTTCGGCATGGCCGAAGTCATCAAGGACCTCGATCTGGAGATCGCGAATGGAGAATTCTGCGTCTTCGTCGGGCCATCGGGCTGCGGTAAGTCCACGCTATTGCGGATGATTGCCGGGCTGGAGGACATCACCACAGGACGCCTGGAGATCGCCGGGCGGGACATGACCGGCGTCGGCCCGGCCGGGCGCGGCACTGCGATGGTGTTCCAGTCATATGCGCTCTATCCGCATATGACTGTGGCGCAGAACATTAATTTCGGCCTGCGCATGACGGGTCACCCCGCGGACGAGATCGCGCGGCGAACAGCAAGGGCCGCGGGGATGCTGCAACTCGATACCCTGCTCAACCGCAAACCCTCGCAACTGTCCGGAGGGCAGCGCCAGCGGGTGGCAATCGGCCGCGCCATCGTGCGCGATCCGGCCGTCTTCCTGTTCGACGAACCGCTGTCGAACCTCGACGCATCCCTGCGGGTGCAGATGCGGGCGGAGATTTCCGGGCTGCACCGGGAGATCGGCACGACCATGATCTACGTGACGCACGACCAGGTGGAAGCGATGACCATGGCCGACAAGATCGTGGTACTGAACCGTGGACGGGTAGAACAGGCCGGTAGCCCCCTCGCCCTCTACCATTGTCCGGCCAACCGGTTCGTCGCCGGCTTCATCGGCTCGCCCGGCATGAATTTCCTGCCTGGACACGCACGGTCCGCAGATGGCCGAACGAAGGTGGAACTCGCGTGCGGCGGCACGCTTGAGCGAGCGCAGGCGATCGCCATGGCGGAAGGGCCGATGACGGTTGGCATCCGCCCCGAACACGCCCGAGTCGGCCGCGCAGAGGGGGGCACCTTCAGCGGCGTGCTCACCCATGTGGAGTTCCTCGGCTCTGAAACCGTACTCTACTTGAACCTTGCCGATGGCAGCACATTCTGCCTGAAGGCCGATGGCCTCGTCCGGGCCACTCTCGGCGAGACGGTGGAATTCCATGTGCCTACCAAGGCCTGGCACCTGTTCAATCCGGAGGGCATAGCTCTCCTCAATGGAGATCTAATGCAATGAGTCTCGGTGTGTGCTACTATCCCGAACACTGGCCGGAAGACTGGTGGTCGCGGGATGCTGCCCGCATGACGTCCTTGGGAATCCGCCATGTCCGCATCGGCGAATTCGCTTGGTCGCGACTCGAGCCCGCGCGCGGTCTGTTCGATTTTGGTTGGCTCGACCGGGCGATGGACGTGCTTTCCGCCGCGGGACTGAAAATCGTTCTTGGCACACCCACGGCTACCCCGCCAAAATGGCTAATCGATGCCTATCCCGACATTCTGCCCGTTGATGAAGACGGCCTAACCCGAGGCTTCGGCTCGCGCCGGCACTACAGCTTTTCCTCGCAAGATTGGTGGCGCGAAAGCCGCCGCATTGTCGAGGTCCTGGCGGACCGCTATGGCCATCATCCTGGCCTGGCTGGCTGGCAGACGGACAACGAATATGGTTGCCACGGCACCACGTTCTCCTATGGCCCCGAAGATCTCGCGGCCTTCCGCCAGTGGCTGCGGCAGCGCTACCAGAGCGCGGAGCAGCTGAACGAGGCTTGGGGCTCGGTCTTCTGGTCCATGGAGCTCGACGGGTTCGATGCGGTGAGCCTGCCGAACCTGACCGTCACCGAGGCTAACCCGGCGGCCCGTATGGATTACTGGCGCTTTCTGTCCAGCCAGATCGCCGCCTTTGACCGGATGCAGTGCGAGATCATCCGGGCCCGCTCGCCGGGGCGCTGGATCACCCATAACTTCATGGGCTTCACCAATGATTTCGACCATTGGGCCGTCGGCGACAATCTCGATTTCGCCTCCTGGGACAGCTATCCGATCGGCTTTGTCGAGAAATTCCCTTTCACGGAAGATGAACGCGACCGATGGGCGGAAACCTCCCATCCCGATATCGCCCCCTTTCATCACGATCTCTACCGGGGCGTCGGCAAGGGCCGGTTCTGGGTGATGGAACAGCAGCCGGGACCAGTCAACTGGGCGCCGTGGAACCCCGTGCCGAAGCCCGGTATGGTGCGGCTCTGGACACTTGAGGCGATGGCGCACGGGGCCGAGGTGGTCAGCTACTTCCGCTGGCGCCAGGCGCCCTTCGCCCAGGAGCAGATGCATGCGGGCCTTAACCTGCCGGGACTGCACGAGCTTTCTCCCGGCGGCCGCGAGGCAGAACAGGCGGCGCGGGATCTCACCCTGCTCGGCACGCTCGGCGGAACGGCACAGGCGCCGGTCGCACTTCTCTACGATTACGAAAGCTGGTGGTCCACACGCATCCAGCCGCAGGGCCGGGATTTCCGCTCCGAGGAACTGGCGTTCCGCTGGTACGAGGCGGTGCGCAGACTGGGGCTAGACGTCGATTTCGTGCGGCCAGGCGCGGATCTCTCGGCCTATCGCCTCGTGCTGGTGCCCGGCTTGGTACATGTCAGCGATGACGCCTGCCGGGCCCTGGGGGCCGCAAAAGGCGTGGTGCTCTACGGGCCGCGCACCGGCTCGCGCGACCGGAACTTCCGCATTCCTGAAAACCTGCCGCCTGGGCCACTGTCCGGGCTGACAGGCGTGCGCCTGCGGGAAGTGGCGTCCTTGCGCCCCGGTCTATCCGTGGCGGTCCACGGCGCGGTCGGGGGCCGGATGATCCGCTGGCGCGAGCATCTCGAAGTCCGGGATGCCGACGTGCTTTCCACCTTCCCGGATGCAAGCCCGGCGCTGACCGTGCGCGGCAACCAACATTATCTCGCCGGCTGGCCGGATGAGGACCTGCTGCACGCCACGATGCGGCTGCTAGCGGACAAGGCTGAGCTGGACGTCACTCCCCTGGCCGCGCAGGTGCGGTTGCGGCGGCGCGGAAACCTCACCTATGCCTTCAATTACGGGCCGGAAAGCTGGAACGTGCCAGAGGGTGTCGATCTGCTCCTCGGCGGCGCTGTTCTGGGCCCGCAGGAAGTTGTCGTTTGGCGGACGGACAGCGGTGCCGTTGCGCCCCTGAAGGAGACCAGCCGATGACGTCGCTCTACTCATCTCCCCCTTCCCCGTCAGCCCGCGCGCATGCATCGGCACTGACAGGCGGCGAACTCGCTTTCACGGCGTATCGCCCGCAAAACGGCATCTTCGCCTACCGTGGCGATTGCCTGTCGATGGAGGCGCAGCCACAGACGAACTATTTCGTCAATCCGGACGGCAGCCCGGCGGACCATACGGCGCCGGTCGCCGCGCTGGTGGTCGAGGCTCCCGTCTTTAGCTTGTACGCCCGCGTGAGCACTAGGCTCGGCTCGCTCTACGATGCGGCCGGACTGATCGTTGAAACCGGGGATCCGGCAGGTGGCTCCGCTGGGGAGTGGGGCAAATGCGTCATCGAGCTTTCGCCCTTCCTGCGGCCTACCATCGTCAGCGTCGTCACCCGGGAAGTCTCGGATGACGCCAATGGCGAGGAACTCCGCACTCCCGAGGCGCATCTGCGCGTGCACCGGAATGGGCCGATTCTGGCCTTTCACTGGTCGGTGAATGGCGCCGTGTGGAAGCTGGCCCGCCTGTTCAGCCTGAAGGGCATGGACGGCCCGCTGCGCGCGGGGATGATTGTGCAGGCGCCGATGGGGGACGCGCTGACCGCTGTATTCTCCGGCATCTGCCTGGAGACGGGCGTCCCAATCGACCTGCGCAATGGGGAATAGGCCAATCGGGCGGGGTTTTCCCGCCTATCCCACGTCGAATCGATGCATGGCCGCTCAGGCCGAATGCCGGAAGAGGTGATATTCGGGCATTGCCAACTGAACGAAATGTGGAAATCGAAGTGCGATGAGCAGACAACGTGACATCGCCCCTAGCGCCCATTTCGCTCTCGTTCGACCCGCACGCTTTTTGCCAATGATCAACTCCCCCTGTCGCCTTATGGCGAAGAAGTTCGGGACGTCCCGGCAGGTAGGAGGGTCAGTTGTGTATCCAACCGAGGCAACCTGGGCAGACCGGGATTTCGTTGCTACGGCAACATGATAATGAGCCGGAGAACGCTCGAGATGTATGTTGGACGAATTGTTGGAGTAGGTCGCAGCCGAAAAGGGGATTTAGTCGCGGCCTACCGGGTTTCGAGCAGATCATTTCCCAACAGGAATGCAGAAAAGCTTGGTGACACTATGCGAATTGTCGCCGACCAAGGAAGCGCAGATGCAGCGTCCAACAGCCCATACATTGCCTATGAATGTCTCATTTGGAACTCTCGTTTTGCCGTTGTCAGCAATGGCACCCATTCCCGACCGATTTACGAGCGGTTAAAGGCGGGAAACGCCCCACGAGATGCGATAGTAAGCGTTCTCGTAGGCCTGGACCGGGAGTTCGATCAGCACGATACGCCTCGAATTTGTGGTCTGGTTGATTTAGCCGAAAACAGGCTTTGGCTCGGCAGCATAACCGCCACCAGCTTGTCGGTGACGCCGATAGAGGCTCGGCCTGGCCAACTTGCGTATATCTCGACCTATGAGTTTCCACTCCCTCGCACCGAGCAGGTGGATCAGGACTTCGATGCCGCCGACCCAAGTGCAGTCTGCAGCCATATTACCCATGCATCAGTCTTCTCTCAATTCGAGAAACCTGTTTGCGCGGCTTCATGGGTCGGGTCAGCATCGGGCCATGAGACTGCGACGCTCAACTCCACCCGCTGATCGCTTGTAGCGAGGTGGCGGCTTTGGGACGGGCGAAAGGCGAGTTCGACTGGATTGCGTCAACAGCCGACTTTGCGCGGTTTCCGAAAATTCGCATAGTCTGCATTGCAACGAAGTGGAGGATGCGAGGAGGGCTAGGGCCGATGGGCGTGTTCGTGTTGCTCATAGGATTTCCAGGCGTAGGGAAGCTGACAACTGCCAAGGAACTTCGTGCGCTTATTTCCGCAAAGATTGTTGATAATCACTGGTTCAACAACCCGATATTGCGGTTCCTCGATGAGGACGGAACTACCCCGCTGCCAAAGGGGATATGGGAGCACACCGGTCAAGCGAGCTAATCCCGCTGGTTCCTTGAGCCAGTCGATGATCAACCTCCAAGCAAGGGGCGATCCAAAATCGCCCCTTGCTTTGGAAATCACGTTTCAACCACCATCACCACCGGCCGCCATTGCAGCCCATAGTCCCAGTGTCGCGGCAACCCCACCGATCAGGAAGACAAATGAATATCCGGAATGGTCGGCAAGGACGCCAACGACGGGCGCTGTTGCGCCGTAAGACAGATCTTGGAAGGCGGCAAAGCCGCCGATCGCTGTGCCTCGCAGCTGAGCTGGTACTTGCTTGACCACAACAGATCCCATCGATGGGAAGACCATCGAGCAGCCGATGCCGGTCAGGAGAGCGCCGGCAAGCGCCGCATAGGGCCCCGGTGCCAGCCAGATGAGATATTGGCCGCAGGCTTCAACCACCAGTGAGATGGCCGCAACGCGTGCACCGCCCATCCGGTCGGGCAGATGCCCGCAGAGCAGGCGCATCGCGACAAATCCTGTCCCGAAAAAAGTGAGCCCAAGCCCGGCATAGGGCCATCCGTTGCTGAGGAAATATAGCGGGAAGAAGGCTCCCAGGGCCGCAAAGCCCACCCCTTGCAAACCCACGGCGGCGCCAGGTCGCCAGATGCGACCGATGATCCGCCAGAAGGACTCTCGGGGACCAGCATTAGGTTCAATGGCTGGAACAAACTGAATGATCACGAGCCCCACCAGAGGCAGAACGCTGCACACCGCCATCAAGCCTACAAAACCAGTCCGATTGAGCAAGGTGAGACCAAGAGGACCACCAGCTGCAAACGCGCCATACATGCCCATGCCGACGAGCGATATGACACGACCGGAACGGACATGACCCGTCAGGCCGATGGCCCAGCCCATCATGCCCACCAACACGAGACTTTCGCCCAGGCCGAGTACAAGTCTACCAACAAGCAGCAGCGCGTAGCTTTCTGCCACCGTCAAAACAGGCCAAGCCGTCAGAGCGCAGATGCCGCCAGCCGCCGCATAAGCGAGCAGGCCGCACTGCATGGTAAGCCTGCCACCAGCCCGGTCGGTCCATGCACCGGCACGCCCGCGTGTGAGGATCGTGGAGAGAAAGGCGATGCCTACGGCAAGGCCGCCCCATGTGTTGTCGAGGCCAATGCCTTCAACCACATGGACTGGTATGGCCGGCAGTGCCATGGCAACCGTCAGGTAGGAGAGAAACAAGGCAATGGTGAGGATGATGACCTGGGGGAAACCGGTCGTGCCTTCGGTGATATCAGACATGGAACGCACTCTTTGTCATGGTGGGGTGCGTTGGTTGACGTAAACGCTTACGGTGCCGGCCATTTCCGGGACAGGCGAACGAGCGGTTAAGCCGCTCCCAGCAAGTCAGCCTTGTAGTGCTTGGCGTACTCGTTCTCGATTGCCGGGATGATTTTCTCGATCGTGAAAAAGGAACTCCAGAACTTGGTTTCGCGAAGATCGTTGACGACGCCGTTGTAGTGCTCGAGATCGGTCACGGTCCAGATCATCACATCTGTGCAATCGGCCGTGAATGCCTCGCAGTCGAAGAAAGCCATTCGGGCGCCAGGATACTTGGCCAGGATAGGGTTGAGCACGCCCTTGCCGAAGGCAAACCGGCCACCATCCCCGTGCGGGGGGAGCTGAAGCCATTCCGGCGTCGTCTTAATAAGCCAGAATACCGTCATTGGATTGGTTGCAAGGTCGTATTGTGAGGCCGCAGACATATCATATCTCCTTGAATTCAGGGGTTCATGCAGCCAAAATGGGCTTCAGGTGCTCTTCGCAGAACGCGCGGAAGCTGGTTGGTCCTGTGGTCTCGGGCGTCTTGGCAACGCTGTTGTCCATGCCCTCCTCCTTGGCACGGTACATATCGACATAGCCCTCGGCCACTGACTCACTCGTGCCCCGGACGAGGAATTGCTGTTTGAACTGCTCGTAGGAGATCTGCTGGTAGCGCACCGGACGACCGGTCACTTCCGAGATGATGGCTGCCTGATCGTCAAACGATAGGTCCTCCGGTCCCAGCACCGGCATCTCCTCCTGACCGCTCCAGGTGGAGTCGGCGAGCAGGCGTGCGGCTGCCGCAGCCATGTCATGGGTTGCTGTGAACGGCAGCGTCCGGTCGGCGCGGATCGGACCGAAGAACATTCCCTTCTCCCTCATGACGCCGACCTGGCGGGCGGTGTTTTCCATGAACGAGGGCATGGCCAGGCCGCGGAATGCCCCCCCGACTTCCATCAGGAGCTCGTCCATCCGGATCGAGGCGGTGACTGGTCCTGCCCGCTCTTGCCAGGGAGTTCCACGACCGATAGCGGTGATCGAGAGAACGCGCGGTACGGCATGTCGACGGATCGCTTCTGCAGCGGGCTTTGTGAACGTGATGTAGGCATCGTCAAGCGACTGGGCCCACGGAGGCGGCGCCAGCCAGAATAGGGCGTCAGCCCCTTCGAAAGCGCGGTCGACAACCTGCGCGTCGCCATGTGATCCCTCCACGATTTCCACGCGTTCATGAATGTGCTTGGGCAGCTTGGCAGGATCGCGCACGATGAGCCGCAGGGGTTTACCTGTGTCCACGAGCGCGCTGACAACCTTGCTGCCGATCTGGCTGGTCGGGGCGGTGATGACGATCATGATAGTTCCTTCTTGGGTAAATGGACCGTGGGCTCGGGCGGTGGGCCCTGATCTAAAGTCGAATTGAAAGTTCGATGTCGTCGGCGACCGGCACCGACAGATAGCGGGTGTTCGCAGCGCGCACGTGCTCGACATAGCCCGGGCATAGGTCCACATTGTCGGCAATGATGAGCGCACCCGGTCTGAGACTCTTTTCCACTAGCCTCACGACGTCGGCATAGAGGGGCTTTGCGCCATCGAGCAGTACGAGATCGACCTGTTCAGGCAGGTCCACGCTTAACGTGGTAAGAGCATCACCCTCTCGCATCTCGACCAGATCGATCAGGCCTCCTTCCGTAAGGTGCTCCCGGGCCTTTGCGATCTTGGAAGGTTCGAATTCCGTCGTGATGAGGTGCCCGCCGCCGTTGTCGCGGAGCGCTGACGCTAGAAAGACCGTCGAAATTCCAAACGAAGTCCCGAATTCAATAATAGTGCTCGCCCTGATGCTCCGCGCCAGTATGTAGAGAAGCCTTCCTGTTTCCGGCGACACCGGAAGCCACAGGTCCTTCATCAACGAGTAGAGCTGAAGATATTCCGTTTTGCTGTCTAACAGCCGCTCCCGCTCGCTGCCTGGAATAGAGCGGAAGGTCGGGCTTGTTGCGGCGTCAGCTTCAGCAAAGAGTCGATTCAACAAAGGCGCGACATGTGGGTTGTGTAACGTGTTCATGGTCTTCCAATCGGATTGAAGTTGTGTCTTTCGTTGAAGTTATAATGCGATGGATTCATCGCATTCCACAATTCGCATTCAGAGGCAGCCCCAGTGAACGATCGTCTAACCCCTAGAATTTCTTCAAGAAAGCACCCCAAACAGACGCGTTCAGCAGGGCTTGTTGCGGCGATCTTGGAGGCTGCTGTTCGTGTTTTGGCGGAAGAAGGGGCGCAGCGTTTCACAACCGCACGCGTCGCGGAAAAGGCAGGAGTAAGCGTCGGTTCGCTTTATCAGTACTTCCCGAATAAGGCCTCCATTCTCTACCGCCTGCAGAGTGACGAATGGAAGGAGACGACCGAGCAGTGGCGGGTAATACTAGGCGACACGGCACGACCGCCACTTGATCGGTTGCGAGACGTTGTTCGGAGCTTCTTGCGATCAGAGGCCGAGGAAGCGTCGCTTCGCGTGGCGCTAGACGATGCGGCTCCACTTTATCGGAACGCTGTCGAGGCGGAGGAAATTCATTCCGAAGGCGATCGTATCGTAGCAGCGTTCATGGTCGAGGCGCTTCCAGGGGCTCAGGCGCCGGCACGAGAGATGGCGGCCAATCTGATTGTCATGACGATGACTGCTGTCGGAAAGGAGCTGACGGAGAAGCCGCGTCCAGCTGCCGAAATCGATGCCTACGCAGACGAAATGTCACACATGCTCAGTGCCTACCTAACAAGCTTGCAACGGGTTTGACAACAACCTGCGGGGTGCTTCGCCAGTCATTTAGATACGCCAAGAGCGAATGCTGGCTTCGGCACCGCTGGTCGTATCGTAGTCTTCAAGACTTTACCCTTATAGATGCCTTCAGCTTTCGCGGCATCGATTCCGGCTCTTGCCGATCCTTGATGAACTTTAGTTCCATATTGGCGACCATGCCATCCAAAGGGCGGGTGGAGAACACGAGAGGCGGGGCGTGGGTGCATCTCGTCCGGCGTGAGGGGGCGGTCCTGAACGGAATCAGTGGCTTATCATCCATGGCTCATCCATGGCCTCGCGGATGAAAAGGTCTTCGTACTGTCCCCGCGATAAACGGCCTTGCCCATGCCGCGGCAACATCCGCATGCCGACCCATGGTCGAGGCTTTTGAATGTTTTCGGCTCATGTGCCGCCTTCTCATTTGTCGCGTGCGCCGTGCGCGTACCCTTTTCCATCGTCGCGAAGGAGGGCGACGTGAAGAAGGCGCGCGGGGTGCCGGCGTGACGCAGGTCCGGCAGTCGCAGGGTTCGGGCCGTTTGAAGGCGGTCTCATTTCCCTTCGTTCGCAGCAAAAAGGGGTGTTGGACGCGTCGGACTGGTACTCAGCAACCATGCGAAAGGTCGGCCACAGGTCGGACCGGTGAATTGCTCGGATATCCATCATATATTGACGGCAGACCTCAGCCGCTGTTGTCGTGATTTCCTAATCTCTGGTATCTCGGGGCGCCCCCGTTCTCAGGGGGTTGCCATCAGGGCGGTGGCTAGGCCGCATAGATGCGCGTTACAACGTCCTTGACCATGCCGTATTTGATCAGATCAGCAGCCTTTTCACCGATCATCATGCTCGGTGCGTTTGTGTTGCCGCTGAGAAGCACTGGCATGATGGATGAGTCAGCGACCCTGAGGCCCTGGATCCCCCGCACCCGGAGTTGCGGATCAACCACCGCGTTGTCATCGATACCCATCTTGCAAGTGCCCACAGGGTGATAATCGCAGCAGGCATATTGGCGGACGTATGCCATGATGTCCGACTGCGATTTCGCATCCGGACCCGGCAAGCGCTCAATCTTGATGTACTTCGCGATTGCAGGCTGTGACAGGATTTCCCGGGTCGTCTCGATCGATGTCAGGGACATATTCCGATCGTATTCCTCGCCGTGATAGTTCGGATCAATCAGCGGCTCATCGGCCGGATTGGAAGACCGGAGCCCGATCGAGCCGATGCTCTTTGGCCTTAGGAAGGTGGTGTTCACGGTGAACCCATGCCCATCGAGGCGCGTTTGGCCGCCGCGCACGACCATCGCCGGAGCGATATGGATCTGCATGTCCGGTCGGCCGTTCTTCTCGCTGGAAGCAAAGCCGCCGCCCTCAACAATCACTGAGGCGGCCGGACCATTCCGGTAGAGCAGCCAACGGAGCCCGTGAAGTGCGGCCTGCGGGAAGCGATCCTGGCCGTCGTAGCTGATGGGGTCCTTCAGGGTGACATGCACATTCGAGCACAAGTGATCCTGGAGGTTTTTGCCGACACCCTTAAGGTCATGCTTGGATTGGATGCCGACCTTGCGAAGTTCATCAGCGTCGCCAATTCCTGACAACATCAACAAACGCGGCGAGTTGATCGCACCACTCGTGACGATGACCTCGCTATTGCAGCGGATGGTGCGAACCGAACGCCCCTGGGCCACTTCCACACCAACAGCGCGATCGCCCTCGAGGAGGATGCGGACGGCCCGCGACCCAGTCATTACGGTCAGGTTCTTCCGTGACTGCACCGGGCGGAGGTACGAGACCGCCGAACTGCGGCGGCGACCGTCGCGGCATGTCACCTGGTAGAGACCTGCGCCGTACTGTGTCTCACCATTGAAATCAGGGTTGTACGGCAGGCCCCAGGACTGGCAGGCACGGACGAACGCCTTAGAGAGCTCATGAGGGCTGACCTGGTCGGACACCCAGAGCGGACCGCCCTCACCATGATATTTGTTCACCAAGCGGTCGTTGTCTTCGGACTTCCGGAAATACGGCAGGACGTCATCGTAGCTCCAGCCTTCGTTGCCAAGCGCCGCCCAGTTATCGTAATCCTCGCGCTGCCCGCGGATGTAGATCATCGCGTTGATTGAGCTCGACCCACCCAGTGTCTTGCCCTGCGGATACCAGATCTCACGGTTGTCGAGGTTCTTCTGCGGGACAGTCTTGAACCGCCAGTTCACGCCTGGGCCAAACAGCTTCCCGATGCCCCCCGGGATATGGATCATCGGATTCCAGTCGCGGCTTCCGGCCTCGAGGAGCAGCACCTTCACGGAAGGGTCTTCAGTCAGTCTGTTGGCGATGACGCATCCGGCGGAGCCTGCGCCCGTAACAATATAGTCGTAATTTTCCACTGCATTCCTCCCGATCCCATCTGGGATCAATCAACGTCCCTTGAACACTGGCGCTCGCTTTTCAGCAAACGCCCGCAGTCCTTCCATTCGGTCTTCGGTGGCGAAAGCCTCGACGGTCAGACGCCGCTCCTCCAGTAGACCTTCCGCCAGCGGCAACTCGAACGCGGCCTGAACCGCACGCTTGGCGTATGGCGTAATCGCGACCGAGCGCGCTGCAATTGACGAGGCTACTTCAACGGCACGCGCAATCAGTGCGTCAGATGCTACGACCTCGCTTACGAGGCCTTTCCGTTCAGCCACTGCCGCATCCACCATCTCCCCGGTCAGAACCATCTGCATTGCGAACGAGCGGCCGACCGCACGAGGAAGCCTCTGGGTGCCTCCATCTCCCGGAAAGGATCCAATCTTGATTTCCGGCGCGGCAAACTTTGCAACGTCCGAACAAATGATGATGTCGCACACGAGGGCGAGTTCAAGACCGCCACCCAGAGCGAATCCATTGACGGCCGCAATCAGCGGCTTCGGGAAGGTCTCGATTCTATGCCAACGATCGAGACGATCGGGGTCGACATAGGACTCGACCCCGCGCTGCAACATGTCGGATATATCCGCCCCAGCGGAAAATGCTCGTCCGTTGCCTGTCAGGATCACACAACCGATAGCCGGATCGCTTTCCGCTTCCGCGAGAATTGCGATCAGGTCCTTGAGTAGCTCCTTGGAAAGAGCATTCAACTTCTCCGGCCTGTTCAGCCTGAGCAGCAGCACTCCTTCGGCGGGACGTTCTTGCAGGACGAGCATTTCAACCATCGCTACGCGACCTTCTTGTAGAGCGTTTCCGACGTGAGGCCTGCTTGCGCCAGGCACCGACGGATTTTCTCGATCTCGGCGTCCGTCGGGTTCACGAGTGGCGGGCGTACATAGGCTTCTTCCCAACGGCCGAGAATGACAAGGGCCTCCTTCATGCGGTTGTGCATGTCGAGGAGCGGATGATCGTAAAACGCCCGAACGGTCGGATAGATCTTCTCGTTGATTTCCTTCGCAGTGTTGAGGTCACCGGCCTTAACGGCACGGAACAACGCGACCTGAAGGTTTGCGATGACGGAGCCGGCGCCGGAGAGCAGACCATCGCAGCCAAGAGCGAGCGAGCCGAGCAACCATCCGCTATGAGTGGTCAGGGTTCGAACCGGGCGGTCGAGTGCCCTGAGTTCGCGAATCTGGCGTTCATGCAGATTGCCGTCACCGCAATTGTCCTTGATCGCCTTGATCGAGGGGAAGCGGATGCACAGGTCCAGTAGCGTCGGCAGAGGAATAGCAAGGTTGGAGTTCAGCGGAAACTGATAATGAATGATAGGGAGATCCGACGCATCAGTAATGCGCTTGTAGTGTTCCTGGATCATCTCCGGACGCATGTGTCCGCCAAGCGACATCACCTCGGGCGGAAACACCAGCAGACCATTCGCACCCTCTTCCTGGGCCTTGCGAGCAATGCGCGCCGCCTCCAGGCTTGAATTGGTATAGACGGCCACGATGGTCGGCATGCGCTCCTGGAGCACTTCCTTGGTCACCGAGATCGCCCGGAACTGCTCATCCACGGTCAGCGACGCGACTTCGGCGGCGTGACCATTGATGGTGATCGCACTGATGCCCTCGACGGCACTGACGTCCGCTAGGTGATTGCGGTAGGCCTTCTCGTTGATCCCCATGTCAGCGGTGAACGGCATCAGGACTGCCGGGATAACGCCTTGAGGGCTGTCGTAGTGGCGGACGGATGTCATCGCTTGTTCCTTCTGTTCGAGAATGGGGCCGCATCCTCACGACGCGGCCCTTCGTGCTGGGATCAGATTCCCTTGCCAAGATACTGATCGACGTTTTCGTCGGAGACCTGGACGGTCGGCAGGATGATTTCCTTGTCGACGGTCTCGCCCTTGGCCATCTTGTATGCGGTCTCGATCCCTTCGGGAGCGCAGAACGGATAAATGAAGCAAGCCGACATCTTGCCGTCCTTGATCGCCTGGAATGCCGTATTCTGGCCGTCCATGCCGATCACCTTCACACCGTCGAGGCGACCGGCAGCTTCCATCACCTGGATTGCACCCAGCGCCATCTCGTCGTTGTGTGCGTAGACGGCCTGGATCTCACCCGGCTTGAAGCGCTGGAGCATGTCTTCCATGAACTTCACGGCCTTGTCGCGAGTGTAGTCACAGTTCTGCTGAGCGACGACCTTGAATGCAGAATTGCCAGCAATCGCGCTCTCGAAGCCCTTGTGACGATCGTTCGTCGCAGACGCTCCAGCGGTACCCTGAAGCTCGATGATATTGCCACCCTTCGGAAGTGCGCCGAGCAGGAACTTGCCGGCGCCTTCACCGAGCGGAAGGTTCAGACCGCCGAGATGGCAAGTGACCTGGGTATTGACCTTGCGGTCGAGGGTCAGCACCGGAATGCCCTGGGCCATCGCGTCCTTGACCACGGGTGTCAGAGCCTGCTCGGTAAGCGGCGAGATCACGAGAACCTTGATGCCCTGGGTTAGCAGGCTTTCAACGTCGGCAACCTGCTTGGCCGCGTCATTGTTGCCATCCGTGACGATGATGTCGAGGTCCGGGTAATGCTCTGCCGCATACTTCTTGTTCACATCGACCATCGCGATACGCCACGGATGGTTCATCGTGCCCTGGCTGAAGCCGATCTTGATCTTGTCCGCTGCAAAGGCACCGCGCAGCGGCAACCCGACCGTACCTGCGGCAGCAAGGGCTGCGGATATTGTGAGAAACTGTCGACGGCTGGTATTCATTATCTCTCCTCCCGAGGATGGACATTTACAACTATCCGCGCGTCACCATGACGCGACGGCATTCAGACCCGCTGACGGTGGCGATAGACTTCGAACATGACGGCAGCGATGATGATGGCACCCTTCACGATCTGCTGGGTGAACGGTGAGATGCCGAGCAAATTGAGGATGTTGGCGATGACTGCGATGATTGCGGCGCCGATGACGGTGCCGATAATGGTACCTTCTCCACCAAAGAGACTAGTGCCGCCGATCACGACAATAGCGATGGCCTCGAGCTCGAGGTTCGTACCCGCGGTGGGTTCGCCGACCGTCAGGCGCGAGATGGTGATCAATGCGGTGAGCGAGGCAAGAACGCCTGAGATCACGTAAACTGACATCAGAACCGAGCCGACTTTAATCCCGGCCAGGCGCGCGGCCTCCGCGTTGGAGCCGACTGCATAGATCTGGCGTCCGAATGCAGTCGATCGGAGGACGATGAAGGCAATGACTGCGACACCTGCGAAAATCCAGATCGGAACAGGGACCCCAAGAAGGAACCCGCCACCAAGGAAATAGAAGGTATCGGTCGCATCGCCGAGGTTCTGCGGCTCGCCGTTTGCGATCGTCATGGCTATCCCGCGCCCCATAACCAGGGTGCCAAGCGTCATGATGAATGGCGGCATCTGGAAAATAACGACACCCAGCCCGTTGATGGCGCCGAAAGCGACGCCCATGAGGAGCGCGAGAACCATTACCACCGGGATCGACGTGCCGGACGACAGAAGCATCGCGCTCGTGACGGCTACCACCCCAACGATCGATCCGACCGACAGGTCAATGCCGCGCGTCAGAATGACGAACGTCATGCCGATGCTGACGATGCCGAATAGCGCGATCTGTCGACCGACATTCATCAGGTTTCCGACCTGCAGGAAGCTTGGCGACAGACAGATCGCAACCGCGCACAACGCGACGAGAACCCAGAACAAGCCGAGGCTTTGGATGAGCGACCACGCCCGCGCTGATGCCGGCGGCTCTAGTGTCGCGTCTCTAGGAGTTGCCATGTGGGCCATTCCTCTCTCCTCCCAATTAGTTCGATGGCTCAGTTGAGCCGGTTGTTGAGCCAATCGACGGCGACTGCGATGCCGCCTTCGTCGCAGGACGGCCCGGTGAAGGCCGCAAAACTCTTGATCTCGTCGATCGCATTGCCAACGGTCAGCGCGACCTGCGCCCAGCGCAGCATCTCAAGATCATTTTCGGCGTCGCCGGCTGCCGCGCAGACATCTCTCCTCATCCCGAGGTGCTTTGATAGAAATTCAATCGCAACGCGCTTCGAGACGCCTGGCGGGTTGATCTCCAACAGCCGCCAATGGGATCTGACTAGGCAGAGCGATCCAGAAAGCTTTTCCTGCAGGGCATTGAATGCGGCATCGTCATTCGGATCGGTGCGCACGCACATGATCTTCCCCGGCTCTCCTGGGAGGTCATCGAAGGTGTCAACAATTGCCAGGCTTTCGCCGGTGATCTTCACCTCGTGTTCGACAACGGCGTTGGTCGACAAGGCGTAGACCCGGTCATGTCCGTACCAGAGGGCGTTCAGTCCAAGTTCTGCCGCCATCCGCATGGCACCCAGTCCTTCGCCTCGATTGATCGTCGTTGACGCGAGCGAGACGCCTGACCGAAGGTCGCCAATCCACCCCCCATTGAAGCAAGCTGCGAGGGAGGTGAGGCCCAGACGCTCCGCATATGGCCGAAGGGCCTCCGGGGAACGAGCCGATGCCAGCACGACTTTCACGCCCTTCTCCTTAAGCCGACCGATTGCCTCCACCACACGCTCCGGAAGCACGTAGTCGTGGGTCAGCAGTGTGCGGTCGACGTCCGAAACCAGCAGGGAGATGGATCGGGTGTTGCTCATTTCGCGAACACCGGTTCGCGGGCACCCGTGTGGAGGAACAGCGTCTTGATCTGCGTGAATTCCTCGAACCCCGCTTGGCCCATTTCATATCCGAAGCCCGAACCTTTGACGCCAGTCAGCGGAAGCTGCGGCGCGCCGTCGATGATCGTGTTCGCCTGCACCCAGCCGCTCTTTAGGCGACGGGAGATCGTCATGACCGTGTCGATGTTCTTCGACCAGACATAGTTCGACAGGCCGTAGATGCTGTTGTTCGCGAGCTCGATCACTTCGTCGAGAGTATCGAAGCGGGTGACGCTCAGGACGGGGCCGAAGATCTCCTCCTGGAAGATGGTCATCTCGGGCGTGACATGATCGAAAATGGTCGGCTGGACGAAGTTGCCGGCGCCGTTCTCGACAACATTGCCCCCAGTGAGAAGCTTGGCACCTTCAGTGCGGCCGGAATCCACGAGGCTCATCACCTTGGAGAGGTGCTTGCTGTCGATCATGGCACCAATATCGGTGTCGTCGTCGAATGGATTGCCGACCTTGAGCAGCGCTGCACGTTCGCTGACGCGGCGCACAAAGTCATCGGCGATCGACGACTGGACGAACAGGCGCGAACCCGAGACGCAGCATTCGCCGTTGTTGAAGAAGACGCCCATCAAGGCGCCGTCTACAGCGGCGTCGAGGTCAGCATCGGCGAAGACGATATTCGCGGACTTCCCACCGAGTTCTAGCGAGGTCTTCACGATGTTCTTGGCCGACGCCTCGATTACGGTCTGGCCAATCCTCGTCGACCCCGTGAACGAGATGAAGTCGACATCCGAATGCTCCGTCAGTGACTGGCCGATGACCGAGCCCTTACCGCTCACTACGTTGAACACACCGTCGGGAACGCCTGCTTCCGTAGCAAGGGCTGCCAGTTCGAACGCGCTTCCAGACGTGAACTCGGAAGGCTTGACGACAACGGCACAGCCCGCGGCGAGCGCGAACGGAACCTTCTGCATCAGGATGAGGGCCGGGAAATTCCATGGAGTGATGAGAGCGACAACGCCCACCGGCTCGCGCATCAGCAGCGCCGTCTTGTTCGCGCCGAGGTTGGTGTAGGTTGTCCCGGACATCTGCATCGCCAAGGAAGCAGCATAGCGGATAAGACCGACACAGCCGCCGATATCACCTTTGGCAAAGCGGATCGGCTTGCCGACTTCTTCGACTTCGATGCGAACAAGCTTGTCGAAGTTCCTTTCGACCAGGTTCGCGAACTTGTTCAACACCTCTGCCCGCTGCATCCCGCTCATCTGGGGCCACGGGCCATGATCGAACGCTTTGCGCGCCGCAGCCACGGCACGGTCCATGTCGGCGACCTCACCACTCGCAAACTGGGCGACGAGTTCCCCGCTTGCCGGGGACGTACGGTCGACGTAGGAGGCGGCTTCGCCTTCGAAGCGACCATTGATGAATTGGGTGTACTTGCGTGTGGACATTTCCATTCTCCTCAATTCCATACCGCGTGCGACATCAGGGATTCTTCGGTGGCGCCCTTGCCATCGACAATGGCCGAGACTGAGCCCTGCCTCATGACCATGATGCGGTCACACATCCCGAGAACTTCGGGCAGTTCCGATGAGACCATCACGACGCTTGCGCCGAGGGTCGAAGTGAGCTGAACGAGCAAGTCGTAGATTTCACGCTTGGCCGCGACATCGACGCCGCGGGTTGGCTCGTCCACCAGCAGAATAGTGGTGCCTGCGTTGAGCTGCCGGGCGATCCCGCATTTCTGCTGGTTGCCGCCAGAGAGCGTGCGTACACGGGTGGCGCCGGACGGCGTCTTGATCCTCATCTGACGGATGTAGTTGGCGACCTTCTCGCGCTCTTTTCCGGAGCGTAGCAGGCCGCCTGACATCATCTCGCCAAGCGCGGAGATCGTGACGTTGAAGGCGACCGACTGATCCAGGAAAAGCCCTTCCGTCTTCCGATCTTCTGGAAGCAGGCCAATCCCGTTGGACAGCGCGACACGCGGATTGCAAACGTCGAGCTTCTCGCCGTCGATCTTGATCTCGCCGCTGTCGATCCGGTCGGCGCCAGCGATCGCGCGGAGGACTTCGGTGCGACCCGAGCCCGCGAGACCGCAGATCCCGAAGATCTCGCCTCGGCGGACCTCGAACGAGATATCCTTCAGTACGCCCTTGCGGTTCACGTTGCCGACGGCCAGCCGGATCTCCTCCTGGGGAGCCGGACGGGTCGGGAAGATGTCGTTCATCTCACGGCCGACCATCTGCCTGATGAGGCCGGCTGTGGTGGTGCCCTCGATCGCGGCGCTCGAAATCATCTGACCATCGCGGAGGACAGTGACGTCCTGGCAGATCTCGTAGAGCTCCTTGAGACGGTGCGAAATGTAGACGAACGAGACGCCCTCTTCGCGGCTAAGCGTCCGGATGAGCTCGAACAGATTGTGCAGCTCGCTGTCGCCGAGCACGGCCGATGGCTCGTCAAGGACGATGATCCGGGCGTCGCGGGAGATCGCCTTCGCAATCTCGACCATCTGGCGTTGAGCCACGCTCAAGCGATCGATGCGTGCAGCCGGATCGACCTTGAAGTTGAGCTTCGCGAGGATCGCCCGAGCATCGGATCGCGCCTTCCTCCAGTCGACAGTTCCGAAACTCGTCTTGGGAAGTCGGCCCAGGTAGATATTCTCGGCCACGGTCAGATGCGGAGCCTGGGCGAGTTCCTGGTAGATGACTGCAACGCCAAGCGCGAGCATCTTTTCCGGGTTGGGATTGTCGATATCCTTTCCGTCGATTGCAACGGTTCCTTCCGATGCCTGGTAGGCGCCGGAAAGGATTCGCATGAGCGTCGACTTGCCGGCGCCGTTTTCGCCCACCAGTCCGTGCACGCTGCCTTTCGCCACCGAGAAGCTTACGTTCTTCAGTGCGTAGACGCCTGGAAATCGCTTATGGATTCCCTTCATCTCCAAAGCCGGAGCCGTCATTGCCTGCCTCCCAAAATACCTGTGAAATCGTTTTCTTGAGATTCCTAAGTTTAAAGCCGCGGAACCTGCATCCCCCCACCGATGTTGTAGACGTCGCCCGTACTGAACGGCATTCCGCCGGTGACCAGTGTCGCGATGCCACGAGCGATGTCTTCGGGTTGGCCCCAGCGCCGAATGGCGGAGAGAGCACCGCTTTCGATACCGCCGCTGTAACGTTCAACGACGTCTGCGGTCATATCGGTCCGGATCAGACCAGGCCGGATTTCATAGACATGGATCCCGAATTCAGCGAGCCGGAGGGCGAACTGCTGCGAGGCCATCGACAGACCAGCTTTCGATATGCAGTAGGGTCCCTTCTCCGGAGACACCAAGTGGGCGTTCGCGGAGGTGATGAATACGATCGCCCGTTCCTGGGGCGAAACCTTCCGCTCGATCATCCGGCGCGCAACCGCCTGGGTCAGGAAGAACGTGCCACGCAGATTGATGTCCAGCAGCCGGTCAAAGCTTTCCTCCGACACGTCAAGCAGGTCCCCCCGCTCGGACACCTGGACTCCGGCATTGTTGACAAGGCAGTTCACGACGCCGAGATCTGCTTCGACACACGCGAGGAAATCGGCGTAGGATTCCGTCTTCGAGATATCGAGTTGATAAAAACGGGCTTTGCGACCTCGCTCGCCGACCAACTTGACTGTCTCGGCACCGCCCTCGTCGGTCATAACATCCGCAACCGCGACATCGAATCCTGCAGCAGCGAGCTCGATGCAGATGGCGCGCCCGATGCCGCGCCGCGCGCCCGTCACAATAGCAACACCACGCGGGGCAACTTCGGTCGCCATAGTCTTCTCCTCCCGGATCACGATATCCATCACGCAGCTCCCTTCGCAGGCTGCTCCGCGTCGGGTGCGGTGACCGCCTTCGAGGCAAAAAGCTGCTCGACTTCGGACGGTGTGAAGCCGTGCTCAGCAAGGATTTCGCGCGTGTGCTCGCCGATATCGAGTGCAAGTACCCGGAGTTCCGGCACCTTGCCATCATAGCGGTTGGGGTGATTCACCAGATGAATCTTGCGGCCGCGGACATCCACCTCGCGGAACACTTCCGAGTGCATGAGCTGAGGGTCGGAAAGAAGATCGTCATAGTAGTTGACCGGAGCCCACCAAACATTGTGTCGATCGAAGCGCTCTTCGAGTTCAGCAGTCGAGAACTTCGCCGTTGCCTGGGAAAGCGCCTCAGCGAATGCGTCGCGCTCCTCGTAGCGATTGCGACCAACCAGTTCACGCAGAGCGTCGCTCTCGACAGCTTCCGCCAAGTCCTTCGTCTCGCACAGCGAGACCACGACATGGCCGTCGCTTGTCGGGTAGACGCCGTAGGGCGCTTGGTGGAACCACGTCGCAAGGCTCTTTTGACGGTCGAGCGCCTTTCGCTCGATCTGTCCGGCGAACCAGTTCACGAGCGGCTCCGTCTGAAGATCGATACCGGAATTCAGCAGACTGCCCTCGACGCGGGTCCCCTTTCCTTCCCGCAAGCGCCGAACAAGCGCTCCGAGGATCCCCATGGCAAGCAGCGCGCCGCCGTGCTGATCGACGACTGCGGCGCCCACCGGCGTCGGACCACCCTGGGGGTTGCCCGTAACACTGATCAGACCCGAGCGAGCCTGAACGAGCAGATCCTGTCCCGGCTTGCCAAGCAGCGGACCGCTGGATCCAAAGCCGCTGGCAGAGGCGAAGATAAGGGTCGGGTTCAGGCGCTTGAGCTCTTCCTCATCGAATCCCAGCCGAGCGAACACGCCGGGGCGGAAGTTTTCAAGGACGACGTCGGCCTCCTTGATAAGCTTGCGCGCAACTTCCTTGCCAGAAGGGCTCTTGAGGTCAATCGCGATCGAGCGCTTGTTGCGATTGGCGCAGAGATAGAAACCACTGACACCCTCGACGTAGACGTCCGCGCCCGACCAGGCACGTTCATACGCACCCGTAAGCGGCTCAACCTTGATCACATCCGCACCCATGTCGGCGAGATACTGGTCGGCGGCCGGCCCCTGCAGAAAGTGGCAGAAGCTTACGATTTTGATTCCATTTAACAGCATGTTTCCTCCCATGCGTTCGTGAAATCGTTTTCTCAGGTTTTCACGGGCATGTCAATACAGTTTACCAGACGCACCGGATATTAAGGGAAATCAACCGGAATTTCCGGTAAATCGTTTTCTTACACCAATTCAGGCAGCTCCGAGGAACTGCCGAAACTCAACAGTTTTTGGACTCGCAAAAATGTCCTTCGAGGGCCCGGCTTCGTGAATGAGCCCTTGATGCATGAAGATGGTGGCGGTCGCGACCTTCCGCGCGAATTCCATTTCATGCGTGACGAGGATCATCGTCATCCCGTCGGCGGCGAGTTTTTCCATAACCACAAGGACCTCGTTGGTGAGTTCCGGGTCCAGAGCGGAAGTCACCTCGTCGAAGAGCATCACCTTGGGGTTCATCGCGAGCGAACGGGCGATGGCAACGCGTTGCTGCTGACCGCCCGACAATTGATCGGGGTAGGACGTCGCCTTCTCTCGCAATCCCACCTTGGAGAGCATCGCAAGTGCGGTTTCGCGTGCCTCCACCTTGCTAATACGCTTGCTCAGCCGGGGCGCGAGCGTGACATTTTCCAGCACAGAAAGGTGCGGGAAGAGATTGAAGCTCTGAAATACGATGCCGACATCCTTCCGCAGTTCGCGCAAGGCAGCGGCCTGGTACTTCATCGCGTGGCCCGCGATCTCGATCTCACCCGCATTGACCTTCTCCAAACCGTTGAGGCATCGCAGTAAGGTGCTCTTTCCGGAGCCGCTTCGACCCAAAAGAGCGACAACCTGTCCCCGCTCCACCTTCAAAGACACGCCCTTCAGGACCTCGAGGGCACCGAAGCTCTTCCTGAGATTCTCAACTCGCACGATGGGCATTGAACTTCACCTCAAAACGTTTGCTGGCGACCGAAAGCGGATAGCAGATCGCGAAATAGATCAGTCCCACTGCGATGAAGACGCGGAATGGTTGGAAGGTCGCGTTGTTGATGAGCTGAGCGGCGCGCGCGAGCTCAACCACGCCCACGATCGAGACGATCGAGGTGTTCTTCACCAGCTGAACAAGGAAGCCGACGGTCGGCGGGATTGCGATCCGGATCGACTGCGGCAGAATGATGTAGCGGTACTGTTGCGCCCTCGTCATAGCCAGTGACGTGGATGCCTCCCATTGCTGCTGGGGCACCGATTGGATCGCGCCCCGCCAGATATCGGCGAGATATCCACTTGCGTAGATCGCAAGCGAGATGGACGCCGCAACGATTGGACTGAGATCGTAGCCAGCTTTGGATAGTCCGTAGTATGAAAGGAAGAGAAGGATCAGGGCTGGAATACCCTGCACAACAGTAATGTATCCCGTTGCCAACGCACGCAGCCATGGCAACATCGAGACACGTGACAGCGCGATCATAAGCCCGGCAATCCCTCCGATCAGGCTTGCCGAGATTGTCAGGACGATTGTCCAGCGCGCTGCCGCAAGCAGAATGTAGATTTCCTGGATCCCGAAATCACGGATCATGGCTTGGCCTCCTTAGCGAGAGCCAGCGTCGCCGTCCCAAAGGAGCGCACCCGTGCGGCCCTTCTCCCGAAAACGGCTGCGCCGAGCGCAAAGAGGCCGAATTTCAAGACGATTGCCAATGCCAGGTAGAGAGCGCCGGCGACTATATAGGATTCGAAGCTGCGGAATGTTGCAGACTGGATCGTGTTAGCAGCTCCACTGAGTTCCTCCACCGAAATGAAGGAGCAGACGCTCGACGTGAGCATCATCAGAACGAACTGGCTGACAAGCGATGGCCAGACCTTTTGGACTGCAGGTTTAAGGATGATGTGCCGAAAGATCTGAAGTCTTGTCAGCGCAAGCGCATGACCGGCCTCGATCTGCGATCGGTGAACGGAGTCGATGCCCGCGCGAAAGATCTCCGTG
Organism: Rhizobium sp. Root1203; assembly: GCF_001424945.1. Lineage (GTDB taxonomy): Bacteria > Pseudomonadota > Alphaproteobacteria > Rhizobiales > Rhizobiaceae > Rhizobium. The sequence goes on along the minus strand of NZ_LMCW01000013.1, from coordinate 15,855 downwards.
GTGTAGGCGCCGAGATTGATCGTCATCGCGATCAGACCAGCGTCGACGGCGCTGACCCTGAACCCATAGGCAGGTAGACCGAAGAATATGATGTAAAGCTGCACTAGAAACGGCGTGTTCCGGATAAGCTCGACATAAAGGGTCATCGGCCATCTCATGCTAGGTGGCGCCAGATGACGAAGGAGTGCCACCAGTAGGCCAAGCGTACTGCCGCAGATGATCGCCGCTATCGACAGCTCGATAGTCAGAACCAGTCCCTTCATCAGCGCGGGCATGCTTACCAATACCGGAGCGAATTGCAGATCGAACAAGTTGAGCCTCCCTATCACCAGAGAGGCAAGCGACATCGCTTGAGAATGCCGCTTGCCTCGATTGTCAGAAGACGGGCATGGTTGAGGGCAGTTTCTTACCGGTCCACTTCACCGATATGTCATCGAGCTCGCCACTCTGCTTGATGAAGGATAGAGTGGTATTGAGCCACTGACGAAGCTCGAAGGCGTCCTTTCGCACGGCGATCGACATATACTGATTGAACAGCGTGAACTTCGGCTCGAAGGGAATGTCCGGCCTGGCCTTCTTCAGCTCGCCGTAGACAGTCTCGGGAATAGCGATCGCGTCGACCTGCTGCGAGATCAGCGCCTGCATCGTCGTCGAGTCGTCTTCGAAGCGCGTGACAGCCGCGCCTTCCGGAGTGATCTTGTCGAGTGCGGCTTCCTGGGGCGTGCCACGAGAGACGCCAATCTTCTTGCCTGCGAGATCATCCATTTTTGCGAATGTCGCGTCCTTGACGCCTAGGATGACCAGTTGGAACGTGCTGTAAGGCATCGTGAACATTACGGTCTGCGCTCGCGCCGGTGTGGGAGACAGCGTCGCAACGACGATATCCACCTTGTTGGATTCCAGTGCCGGGATGCGCGCCGCCGTAGTGAAAGGGACGATCTCCGCCTTAACGCCGAGATACTTTGCGAGGAGATTTGCCGCATCCACGTCGTAGCCAACGGTCGCGCCACCTGAATCGATCATGCTGAACGGAGGAGCGCCAGCGTTCACTCCAATACGGACCTTACCAGATGACACGATGTCATTGACGGATTGAGCATGCGCCCCAACCGCAGCCGCGCACGTGAGTACTGTAGCAAGCACCAGCTTCGCTATTCTCTTCATAACTTCCTCCCGAGTTTTGAGAAAATAATCCACCCCTCCGCGCGATGACGCTCGAAGACCTGTGAGTGAGATTTGAGAACGCCCTCCTCATCGATAAATCATGGCGTTCATGAAATCGTTTTCCCAACGAATTCTTGTTTTGTCAAGCTCGATTGCCAGTGTCATTACGCCGCCAAGCGGCGCGCTTTCGAAGGGATGTGAAAATTTTCACAAACCAAGAACGCTTCATAGCGCCTGAATTTCCGGAAAGTTTGATCCAAATGGAAGCACGTCGGATAAAACGATTTCTCAAAATTTGCTAGTTTTGCTGGTATTTGTGAGGTGTTTGGAAAATTGGCGATTGAACCAGAAACACAAAGCTGCGATAAATCGATTTCACAATAAGCGCTGAGGAGGCGTCCCTTGGACATCGACGAAAGCTTGGACGCCAAGTTGGTTGACGTAGCAAAGAGAGCGGGCTGTTCGCCTGCGACAGTTTCGCGCGTCCTGAATAACAACCCGAAGGTGGGGCTGGGCGTTCGCGAGAAGGTTCTGAAGGCGGCGGCCGACCTGGGTTACGTCCCGAATGGTTCCGCGAGGGCATTGCGATCCACGAGGTCTCGTCTCGTGGGAACTGTGATCCCAACGCTTGATCACGCGATCTACGCCACGATGGTCAACAGCCTGCAGGCGCGCCTGGCGGAAAAGGATGTTTCGATCATCATTAGTACGTCGCTCTACGATGTGGACATGGAGCTGGACCAGGTCCGACTGCTCGTGGAACGCGGCGTCGAGTCCATCGTACTTGTCGGCTCCATCCACCGACCGGAAACCATTGCATTGTTGGAACAGCGCAAGATCGCCTATGTCTTCACCTATACATCGACGTCGACGGAGATTGGCGCGGCCATAGGATTCGACAACGAAAAAGCTGGGAGAATGGCAGCGCGGTACCTCATTGACATCGGCCATACTCGACTTGCGATGATTGCCGGCATCACTGACAACAACGACCGCGCTGCCGCTCGGCGCGATGGCTTCGTTGCTGAGCTCGAACGGCAGGGGATTGCGAAGGCGGACGTCACCGTTCTGGAGTCAGCCTACAAGATCGAAGGCGGCCGCAACGCTATGAAGCGCCTGATGGAGAAGGCAGACCGGCCTACCGCCGTCTTCTGCGGTAGCGACATTATTGCTGCGGGCGTCATCAAGTACTGTCATGAGAACTCGATTGCGGTCCCGGGCGACATCTCGGTTCTCGGGTTTGACAATCTCGAAATCGCAGAGCTGACCACGCCTGACCTGACGACTGTCGAGGTTCCCGCCCGCGAAATGGGAACGATCACCGGCGACTATCTCCTCGCTACGAGCGCGCAGCGCCAGCATATGCGACAGCGCGAGCTCCCCCTCCGGCTCGTGGTGCGCGCCAGCACCGCGCCGATAGCCCGATAGGACAGTGGCTTTGCAGTTTCTCGTGATTTCCCGTCGCCTCACGGAGCAATTCTCTGAAGTGGACTTCGAACCAATCGTCCCAATGGAGGGTGCGAGAGCGCGCCAACTCTACAGCGCCGGCTTCACCCGGCAGATCTGGCATCGTGGGGATCAGCCAGGCGCTTGCCAGATCGTGGAAGCGGAAGACATCGAGGAGGTGCGAGAGAACCTTGCCACGCTTCCGCTCGCGGCTGCTGGCATGATCGAATTCGATATCATCCCCCTGAAGCCCTACGCGGGCTTCAATCCCTAATCACCACCTTCGAAAGTCAGCTATGCAGGACCATAGAGCATTCCTCGTGTCCCTCTTCGACGCCGCAGTTGAGGCAGCAAATCCTGATCAATGCCTGCGTGCCTTTCTTCCGGAAGTGCCCCTTGGACGCACCATTGTCGTGGGAGCCGGGAAGGGATCCGCGCAGCTTGCACGAGCCCTCGAAAAACTATGGCCGGGCACACTCGAAGGTGCCATCGTGACGCGCTACGGATATGGCACAGCATGCGATCATATCGAGGTCCTAGAAGCATCTCATCCTGTGCCGGACGAGGCTGGACTGCTAGCATCGGAGAGAATGCTCGAGTTAGTCAGCGACCTCACCGCGGAGGATCTGGTCATCGCGCTCGTTTGCGGCGGTGGCTCAGCGTTGCTTCCGGCACCGCCGGAAGGATTTGACCTTGCAGACGAAATTGCGCTGAACGAAGCGCTGCTGAAGTCGGGAGCGCCGATCTCGGCAATGAACTCGATCCGAAAGCAATTCTCCCGGATCAAGGGCGGCAGACTGGCGGCGGCAGCGCACCCTGCGAAGGTCGTGTCACTTGTCGTTTCGGATATCCCGGGAGACGATGCCTCGCTCGTGTCCTCGGGGCCAACGATACCGAGCGTCAGCACACCCCAAGATGGCTTGGCGATGATAGACCGCTATGGGATCGAACTGCCTCCTCACATCGTAGACCACCTTCGCTCGACGAAACCGGCCCCCCTACCTGACGACCCTGTTTTTGAAGGAAACGAAGTCCATGTCGTAGCGTCAGCGAAAGTATCATTGGAGGCGGCCTCCGCGGCTTCAGAGAAGGCGGGTATTCCCGCGGTGATATTGTCGGACTCCCTGGAGGGAGAAGCGCGTGAGGCCGGAGCCTTTCATGCCGCGCTCGCGAGGGAAATCGAGAGCAACGCCCGACCGTTCCAACGCCCGGTCGTTCTGCTCTCCGGTGGAGAAACAACGGTGACGGTGAAGGGCAAGGGAAAAGGAGGCCGGAACACCGAGTTTCTGCTTTCCCTGGCCCTGTCGATCTCCTCGACCGAGGGGGTTCACGCCCTTGCGGCGGACACGGACGGGATCGACGGGAGCGAGGACAACGCTGGAGCCTTTGTCGACGGCTCAAGCATCGACCGAATGCTCGACCGCGGCGTGCGCGCTGAGGACCACTTAATCAACAACGACGCCTGGACTGCGTTCGAAGCCGTCGGTGACCTTTTCGTCTGCGGCCCCACCGGCACAAACGTCAACGATTTCCGGGCGATACTGGTATTATAGAGGTTAAAAGGGGCACCCAATGTTCCGACGGCAAGAACTCGTTCGGTTCCAGCACTGCGATCCAGCCGGGATCGTCTTTTATCCGCGTTACGTCGAGATGATCAACGCAACGGTTGAAGACTGGTTTGCGCAGGCAGTAGGCACCGACTTCGCAAAGATCCATGGCGAGTTGAGAAGTGCGATTCCCGCGGTATCGCTACAAATTGACTTCCACGCACCGAGCCGCCTCGGAGAGGTGCTGGATTTCGATTTAACAGTCGAACAACTCGGCTCTACGAGCATAAAAATCCGAGTGTCAGCATCAGCCGGCGGGGTAGTTCGACTGAGCGGGTTGGTCACGTTAGTGCATATCAGCCTTGAAGACTATCGACCCCGTCTTTGGCCGGAAGCCATGCGAGAAAGTGTCGCCCCCTAAGATCGAGCGTTCATTCAGCAGCCGGTCGAAGGTATGGGCGAGAACACGCTGCGCGCGCTGTGCTCGGACTTTGCAGGCCACTCGCGTACCGCCTGCGGAACATCATCTGGGGATGTCGCCTGACGTCTATGTCGGCGTTCCTGAAGTGTTTGAGGACACCGTGGAGCTCGCTCGCTATGTCCTGCCGCCAAATCGCAACAATTGGCCCGATTGCGGATCACAACAGCGCGGGTTCAGTTTCGTGCGCCCGCAGCCGCCAAACGATTTTCTACGAGCGCTTTTTCTGACTCGTTCCCCACCACTTCCAGACGAACAGGGTCGCGTCATCCATATAGGTCAGTACGACCGGAACAAACACCAGCGTCAGAAGCGTCGAGGAAATCAAGCCACCCATGAGGGCATGAGCCATAGGGGCTCGCTGTTCGCCTCCGTCTCCAAGACCGAGAGCCATCGGTAGCATGCCGAAGATCATGGCAAGCGTTGTCATGACGATCGGGCGCAGCCGGACTGCGCCGGCATTGGCAAGGCTCTCGCGCAATCCACAACCGGCCCGCCGATGCTGGTTGGAATAATCAACCAGCAGGATGGCATTCTTGGTGACCAGGCCCATCAGCATGATGAACCCGATCATCGAGAAAATGTTCAGTGTCGATCCGGTGACCAGGAGACCGAGCAGCACGCCGATCAGCGACAGCGGCAAGGTCATCATGATGGCGACGGGCTGAATAAAGGAACCGAACTGCGACGCCAAGATAATGTAGATGAAGATCACTGCAAGGGCGAGTGCCCGCAGGGCGTAGCCCAAGCTTTCCTGTAGGTTTTCGGCATCACCTCCGAATGAAATCCGGTACCCGACGGGAATATCCATCTTGACGATTTCTGCATTGAGGTCGTCCGTCACGTCACCCAGGGCGCGGCCCGTGACATTGCTAGAAACCCTGATTTCGCGCGACAGGTTTTTGCGACTGATGGCGTGGGGGGCGGTACTTTCTACAATATCGGCAACCTGATCCAATCGGACGGCAATTGGCTTGCCGTTGTCGTCGGTTCGACCCGTGGCTACGGTGAGATCGCGCAATTGCGCCGCGTCGCGGCGGCCGGTCGCCGGCAAGCGGACCGTCACGTCGTAGGTTCCACCGTCGGGCGCATTCCAGACCGAGATCGCATCGCCCGCCACCAGCGGCCGCAACGTGTCGCCAATCGTCGATATAGCCACGCCGAGATCGCTTGCTGCCTCGCGCCGGATGCGAACGGCAAGGGTCGGGCGCTCGTTCTCGATAGATGACTCGATTTCGGTCGCGCCGCGTATGTTGGAAAGGGCGTTAATAATCTGACCGGAAATCTTGCGGAGTATGTCGTCTCGGTCACCGAGGACGGAAATCTGCAAAAGTTTGGCCGACGTTCCGTCGGACGACCCCTGTCCCACGGATATATTCAGCCCCGCCACGGAGGACAGTCGTTTGCGCAGCGTTTCGATGATGCCCTCGGTGGTAATCGTCCGTTGATCACCGGGCAAGAGCTGGACTGCAATTTTGGCTGCATTATAGCCCCGCGCGCCATCGGCATTGATTGTCGAATAGACGGCCGCGATTTCGGGGAATTCCCGCAAGGCCTTTTCGATCTGGCTCACCTTGGCGGCCGTGTAGTCGAGGGATGCCCCGTCGTTGGCTTCGATCGCGATCGACACTTCGCCTTCATCCCCAGGCGGAATGAACTCGGTACCGATGCGCGGTATCAGCATGAGGCTTGCGACAAACAGGCCGACAACAATCGCGATCGTGGTCTTGCGGTAACGAAACGTCCACTGGATCAGAGAGCCGTACGCCTGGGCAAGATTTTCGAACCACCGGTCGAAGCAGGCAATCGCGCGGCCAAGAAGGCCGCGCCTGGCGTCGGGTTGCGACTGCGGATCGTACCATACGCTAGATAGCATGGGATCAAGCGTGAAGGACACGAACAGCGAGATCAGCACGGCGACGGCGACCGTGACACCGAACTGCACGAAGAACCGTCCAATGATTCCGCCCATAAAGGCGACAGGAAGAAACACGGCGATGATGCAGAGCGTCGTTGCGAGTACAGCCAATCCGATCTCGTTCGTCCCGTCGAGCGCCGCGTTGAGATGGGATTTGCCCATATAGAGGTGGCGCGTGATGTTCTCGCGCACGACGATCGCGTCATCGATCAGGATGCCGATCGAGAGCGACAAGGCCATCAGCGTCATCGTGTTCAGCGTGTAGCCGAGCGCGTAGATGACGGCGAATGTCCCGATGACCGAGATCGGGAGAGTGAGCCCGGTAATAATCGTCGAACGCCACGAATTGAGGAAGAGGAAGACGATAAGCACGGTGAGGGCGCCTCCTTCCAGCAGTGTCCTCTGCACCTCGGTGACCTGAGCGGCAATCTCACGCGAGTTGTCGCGGGATATCTTCAGCTCGACGCCTTCCGGGGCGAGTTCCCGATTGAGCGTGTCGATCTCGTCCCGCAAGGCCGAGGCGACCTGAACGGTGTTTGCGCCCTGAACCTTGACGATGTCGATACCAAGGGACGGAAGGCCTTGATAGCTTGCTCTGCTGGTGAGTTCTGCGCCGCCATCGAGAACAGTGGCGACATCGGAAAGATAGACCGGATATCCGCCCCCCTGCGCGACGATGACATTCCTGAAACCTTCAATGTCGGAAATGCGCCCTTCGACAGTGACGATCCGCTGGTTGATGCCCGAGATCAATGTGCCGGCCGCCCGGTCCTGGTTCTCGCGCCGGAGGGCATCCATAACGGAAACGACACTGAGGCCGTATGCCTCCAGCCGGTCCGGATCGACGACAATGAGAACCTGCCGTTCACTGCCGCCGACGATGGAGACCTGTCCGACGCCGGAAATGATGCTCAGGCGGTTGCTGATGACGCGGTTCGCCAAGGTGGTGATCTCGGACAGGGTCCTTTTCGATGAGGAGGCGGCGATCGACAGAATGGGCTCGTCATCCGGATTGAAGCGCGTGACTTGAGGCGTGTCGACTTCATCCGGGAAAGTGGCCTTCAGCCGGGCGACGCGGTCGCGGACTTCCTGGGCCGCAACCTGCGAATTGACGTCGAGTTCGAACTGAACAACCACGACGGACCGCCCCTCGTAGGACTCGGACGTGATGGTGTCGATGCCGCCGATCGCGTGCAGTGCGGATTCGATCTTTCGCGACACCTCGCTTTCGACATTCTCGGGCGACGCCCCGCTATAGGAGGTGGCGACGACGACAATTGGGAGATCGGTTTGCGGAAGCTCGTCAATGCCAAGGTGATGAAGGGAAAACAGGCCAATGACGAGGATAGTAACCATCATCATGGTCGCGAATACGGGATGGTTCACGCTGATGCGGGTGAGAAACACGGCCTTACATCCCCCCGATCGTAACGCTGGTGTCCGGCGAGAGGTTCGGAAGTAACGCGGTGACCACCGTCTCTCCGTCCAATAGGCCGGAGACCTCTACGAGATCGCGGTCCGTCCATGCCTGGCCGAGTTCGACGGCTTGGCGCTTCAACAGTCCGCCTTCAACTTTGAGGGCAAAGGGACCTGCCTGATCGTGACGAATGGCCACGGTCGGCAGAGCGATCACCGCTTTCCGGTCGTCGATCTTCACGATCCCCGTGGTGAACATTCCTCCCTTGAGCAGACGGTCATCATTGGATATCGTCACGAAGACGCGAACGGCGCGCGAGCCCGCCACGGCAGTCGGCGCGATCCGGACCACTTTGCCCGTGAACTTGCGGCCGGGAAAACCTTCCACGGAGAGTTCAACGATCTGCTCGGGCTGGACCCGTGAGATCCGACTTGTCGGGACGCCCGCGTCAACCTCCATGCGGCTGAGATCGACGACCGTCAGGAGTTCGGTATTGACCGCCAGCGTCTGGCCCTCTTCGACGAACCGCGATGAGACGACGCCGTCGAAGGTGGCGCGGACCTCGGCATCGGACAGAGCGCGTGCGGCGTCGGCCACCTCAGCCCGCAAGGACCGGAGCTGCGCCCGAAGATTCTCGACCTGCGATTTTGCCTCCAGCCGTGTCGCCTCGGAAGCGACGCCGCGTTCTCTAAGATTGGTATTTCGCGCAAGCACCGATTGGGCAAGATCGAGCCGGGCGTTCATGGCATCAACCGCGGCCTCGCGTGTAATGAGGGTGGACTTCAGAGCGGCAGTGTCAAACCGCGCCAGAAGGGCTCCAGCTTTTACAGCGTCTCCAATCTTAACCGGTAGCTCTAAGACAGGCGCGGCGACGGGCGCGGTGAACGAAGCCCGCCGGATCGGCATAAGTGAGCCAGCCACCCGAACTTCGTTGGCAATATCCCTGCGTTTGATCGTGCTCACGTCAACTTGCGCGAGCTCGACCAATGCTCGTGTGGGCGCACCGTGCAAAACCTCCGAGGATGGCCGCCAGAAAACGTAGCCAAGCCCAACACTGCAAGTGATGGCGACGAGGACGAGAGATTTGCGCACTTGGTTCCGGGACTGGTTCATTGAGGCAAATACGGCGTCTTCGGTTGCGGCAACATTACGCGACGGCAGAGCGCTCATTCACGTGATGATGCCCATGAACGCAGTGAAGGCTCCGACCCACCAGAATACCTGTAGAGCCGCTCCTGCAACGTAGAGAGGAGTCTGACGAAGGGCGGAAATCTAACGGTCTTGATCACTCAAAGACGCCCGAGACTATTGTTGAGGGAATGGAACCATCAGAAAAGATCCGCTCGTGGGCGATACAGTGAGCCGAGGTCGGAACTCGGCAACGAGCGCCACGGTCACCTGAACACCCCATCAGCCGGGATTCCACGCAGATAGGGTGACCGCCTACAATGGGGCGACCGCAGGACCGGAAAATTGCAGCCATCAGTGCGATAACCTCGACCAGAAGCGCCGGGTCGTTGGCAGAAATGGCGAAAGACGAACCAACGAGGCCCGACCTCACGACAAACGGCCGAAGATCCAGGCGCTAAGGGCCTTCATCGTCTTTGTCTGCGCGGAGCATCGTGCCAAGGCCGCTCAAGATCGCTGTCGCGCCTCATCCAGTCCAGGATTTCGCGGCAGGTTCTTGGACGCCCCTCAGACACGCGACCATCGAAGCAGGGATGCACCATATGTCTGGTTAAAGGGCGCTTCCGCCCCTGTTCCTGGCGCCGCCATAGGCGCCGGATTTCGTCGCAGGTGTGCGGGCCGCCATCACTGAAACGTCCGTCACGACACGGATCGTACCCGAACTCGACAAGGATTGGCCTGTAGTTGGTATTTTCATCAGCTATAGATGGGGACATCGTACCGGCCGAGGCATTCTCCAGTGTGAACCACATAAAGGACAGCATAAACAATAATCGCATGAGCATTGCTCCGGTCAATGATGGAAGATTTTCACAGCAAGGCTGCTGCGAAGGGAACGTGAACGCGCCGAGATGAGTTCGACCTCATGCCGATCGTGATGATCTCCGGTGAAGCTGCAGGTAGCGCAGCCTGGCGGCAACCAGGACCACCGCTTCGATCACGATAATCACCGCCACCACGACCAATCCGACAGAAATCCGGTCATACCCCATGTCGCGCACCCACCAGCCGATGGTGATCAGGGGAGCATTCCAGAGAATCGTACCAATGAAGGTCGCCACGCCGAATGTGGCGATGGGTAGCGCCATCACCCCGGCCGGCAAGGCTAGATAGATACGAACGGTCGGGATCGTCTGCCCGACCAAGGCGATGCGGAACTGATGCCTCGCGAACGCCGAAGTGAGCCGCTGGTAGAGCGAGGGGCTTAGAAAAAGCCAATGCCCCCAGCGCTGCACCAGCATACTGGTGCGCATCTCGCCAAAGGCACGACCAATCCCGTACCAGACCAAAGAGCCAAGCGTTGAGCCGACAGTCGCTGCCGCGATCACCGGAGGAAGCATGTCGGGGTCCACCGCATGCGCCATCCCGATGCCGACCAGAAGGACATAGGATGGCAGAACTGGAATGAGTTTTTCCAGAAGCGTGAGGACCAGGATGCCCGGCAGCCCGATGCCCGCCATTGCCGAGACAAAAGCCGTGACGTCCATGTCAGCGATCGCCCGCATATCTGATCGAGGATAGCGCAGTTTGCCGGACCGTGATACGGTAGACCGACGCGGGGGGCAGGTTGAACAGCGTTCCTCCCATCCGCTTGGCTTCCAGATTGAGACTTTCGAGAATGGCGGCGGGAACCGGGCAGCGCGGCCCATAGGTAAACTGGTACATCGCCCCACCTGGCTTCAGATAGCGAAACACGCCGAGAAGAATGTTGGTGACCTGTTCCGTGGACATGGCCGGGAGGCCGAGTCCGCTTAACACGGCCCCCACTCTGGGCGCCGTGAGCAGTGGCGTCGTGTAGAGTTTCGCGGCATTCATTTCCATGATCTGGGCTTTGGCAAAGCGACGGCGGAGCAGCTTCGCAAATCTTGGATTGAGTTCGACGAGCGTTATATCCTGTTCTGCCACGCCCCTTCTCAGCAACTCGGCCGTAAACACGCCGGTTCCAGGGCCAAGTTCGATAACCGATCCCGTCTCGGCGGCAACATCTCGCGTCATGAGCCGCGCCAAGGCTCGACTCGAGGGAGCCACCGCCGCTGTCCGTAGCGGGGCCGCTATCCATTGGAGCAGAAAAAACAATCGATCTTTCATCAGTTCCACCAAAATTCATGTCCGATAGCGGTGGTTTGATGATGTCGGCTGTCATCTGCATTGCGCAATGGCGTCATGTTCTCGCAAGGTTGCTCGCGCAGTACATGTTCAGTGTCCAGAACAAAGGAACACCCCGGTGCGATTGCTGCTAGTGGAAGATGAGCCGGAAATGGCAAAGGCTCTGCAGTCGGCGCTCAAGCGACATGACATGCTTGCTGACCATGCCGGGGATCTGAGCGCCGCCTGTGAGATGATCGAGGCCGTTTCGTACGACGCAGTCGTTCTGGACCGCGGTCTTCCCGATGGTGACGGTCTGACCTTCATTCCCACGCTGCGCTCGCTGAACCAGCGCATTCCGGTGATCGTTCTGACGGCGAGAGGCCGCCTTGCCGAACGGGTGGCGGGGCTGGATGGCGGCGCGGATGATTACCTGGCAAAGCCATTCGCGTTCGAAGAGCTTCTCGCTCGCTTGCGCGCGTTGATGCGCCGCCCGGATTATCTACGCCCAATGGTCGTGCGCCTTGGCCGCCTTTCGCTGCATCTTGACCATCGCGAGGCCGACGTGGACGGAATGGCCGTCAAGCTCCCCAGACGCGAGTTGCTGGTGCTGGAGGCTCTAATGCGCCGCGCGGGCCGATTGGTCACGCGCGAAGTCTTGATGGATGCGGTTTTCAGCTTTTCCGATGAGATTCAAGCAAACACACTTGATAGCCATATCTCCCGGCTGCGGCGCAAGCTTGCCGATGCCAATGCCGACGTGGTCATCAATGGTGTTCGGGGCGTTGGCTACGTTCTGATGGAGCAAATATGAAGGGCCGAAGGATCGAAGGCTGGGGCAGGAAAGGCAAAGCCAATCGTTCCCTGAAATGGCTACTGATACAGCGCCTGGTCATCCTTCAAATCCTCGTCTTCGTTGCTATCCTCGGCATTCTGTTCGTGCGAGGCGACCTGTTCGCCTACCGATCCATCGACCGGACGATAGAAGCCGTGCGGCCCGCGGTGGAACGCGATGCGACCGGCGCCTTGCATTTGCGTGAGACGGCCGAGTTGTCCCACCTGAGGGCGGCCGAACCAGGCCTCTGGTTTGTCATTCGCGACGACGGTGGCAACCAGATTTTCGAAGGAGCGGTTCCTCCCGTCTTCGTGCGCATCGGCGAGACCTTATCAGGAATCGGCCAGGCTCGATTCGGCTCGACCGTTGACAGCGCGGCAATGGATACGCCGGAAGCACGGATGCGACAGGTCACGACCTCCGCTGGCGAGGTGCAGATCCTGACCGGGACTGAAAGCCAGGCACCTTTGACCATCATATTTCTCGCAGCATTGCTGGTCCTTATCAAGATCGGGCTACCAACAATGGGCGCCATCGTTCTCGGTGTATTCATCGCGACACCGTACGTGGTGGCCGGGGCGGTCTCCGGCTTGGTTGAGGCTGAAACCCAGGCCGCCAAGATTGATTTCGGCAAGCACGGCGTGCGGTTGGATGCGACCAATGCACCACCCGAGATTGCGTCTCTAATCGAAGCCGTCAACGAAGCGCTTCGTCGCCTCGATGCCCGCTACGAACAGCAGCAACGGTTCTTGACCGACGCTGCCCACGAATTGCGGACGCCCATAGCGATCCTGCGCACCCGCATCGCCGCGCTACCGCTCATAGCCGAAAAAGCGTCTTTGAGTGCCGACTTGGCTAGGCTGACAATGCTTGCGGAACAGCTTTTGGACGTCGGGCGCCTTCAAAACGACGCGTTGGCATTTGCGCCGGTCTCTCTACCGGCGCTGGCCAAACGTGTCCTCGGTGATATGGCGCCGCTCGCATTTGCTGCCGGTTACACGGTCGACTTCAGGCAGGAAGGGTCCGATCTTCCGATCCTCGGGGATGAGGCTGCCCTTGAACGCGTTCTTGCAAATCTCGTCCAGAACGCGATCGACCATGGAGGCAGGAGGGGTAGGATAACGCTGCGTGTCTCCCCGGCGACAGTTGCGATCAGTGATGACGGCCCCGGCATTCCGTCGGAAGAACGCAATCGCATCTTTGAACCGTTTCATCGGCTCAAGCCGCAAACGCGAGGGACCGGCCTTGGCCTTCATCTGGTGAAACAGATGGTGGAATTGCACGGCGGCGAGATTGGGGTAAGCGCGAGTCCTAGCGGCGGGGCCTGCATGACAATCCGGTTCCAGATCCAGAACTTGGCAAACCCCACCGAATTGGCGAATATCGAAATCCCTGAGATTTCCCGGACTGCTTATCGATGAAGAAGCTGATCTGTCTTGCAGTCTTGAGTATGGGCAACATAGCCCAGAACGTCGAGAAATTTCCGTGAGGTGCACATGCTGCACGGCAACAAATCGATTTGAGCGTTGTCGGAACTCTGAGCACCACCGGCCTTCGTCGCAAAGGAGGCTGCGAAGCGGTCCTCAGGCACATGGCTTGCCTTTCTCAAAGCCGGAGACCACGCAAAAGTGGCATACGAATCTATCGCCAAGGGCCATCAGAGCCAATTACCTGACGCGGTCGCGAAAGCGATGAAATGCCAATCATTCGTCCACGTAGCCTGACCGACTGGGTCGCCGACTCATAAAGCGCATCCAGATTTTGGGCTGAAACGAGTTTGACGAGAGCAAGGTAGTGTTGGCTTCAACGGCAACCACGTGTTCCCGATTGTCGACCGGTTCGGCACCGGCTACGTCACCATGGATCACGTGCGCCAGCACGACGCCGATCCCGGAAAGTTCAACGGCCACGCCCGACGAGCCGAAGCCCCCTACCCTCCAACGATTTCGCTGATCTGCACGATGGGCGCGATATCCGTGTAGTTGGCGACGTCCGCGACGATCTCCGCGCGGTGGGGACCGAACGCCTCCTGGAGGGTCCCCAGGGTCAGCGAGTAGATGTGGCACGCCGCGACGAACTCAGGCGCGCTTCCAGGTTCGCGACCCGCAAGGCCCTTATCGATCTCGTAGCGCAGGCAGGCATCGCCGAGCCGTTCCTGGATCAGTGGCATGTGGCGGGTGCGGTAGTAGTCGTGGTCGAATTTCGAGCCGCCATCGGCCGGATAGTAGACGCTCATCTTGATCATAGTCGGGCTCCTGTCTGAACGCCTCTCCGAGCGTCCGAGGGGCCTCTATAGCTCACCGACGCGTAAAGCGCATCCAGATTTTGGCTGAAGCGAGTCTGACGAGAGCGGGGTAGTTTTCGCTGTGCTTTTCGACGCGGGTGGGATGGCGACGGCGCGGAAGTGCTTGAGTTTGCTGAAGAAGCGTTCGACGAGGTTGCGGTGGCGATAGAGGACGGCGCTGAACGGCTCGCGGCGTTTGCAGCCGGGCGTCGGCTTGATGTTGACCCATGCGCCGCCCGCGGCCGTCTCGAGGCCCAACACATCACTGTCGTAGGCGCGATCAGCGAGCAGCACGTCGCCGCCGCCGAGCGGATCGAGCATGTCGGCGGCGCTCCTGCAATCGTGCGCTTGTCCGGGCGCCAGCTTGAGTGCAATCGGCAGGCGGGGCATCGACCAGCGCGCGGATCTTGTTGATCAGTCACCGCGCGAGCGCCTCTGTCGTCAGGCTCACGTCCCGGGGCGCTATCGGGCGCGCCCCTTTTTACCTTTGGCGTGCACCCGGATCGACGAGCTGTCGATCTTCTGCAGATCGCCAACTCAGTCGCAATCGACCTTCTCCTTTGTTTCCAGAGCCGTGCGCGATGAAGGGTGCGTTTTGGGTCTGGCGGCGCGCTTCGACCAAGGCCGCCTCGCGGTGGGCGCTACCGTTAGGAGAGCGCCCTGAGCGCGAAAGTCCCAGTCAGGCGACCTAGCTCTCCGAGGACGACGTTGTGAGGCTCCACACCAAAGCGACGGAGCTATTGACCCGACGCTTTGATCCGCCTCAGTGAGCGCACTCAGACAGGGGTCGGAGCGTCGGGGAAGATGAGCCCTTCGTGCTTGAGTTCCGCCCATAGATCCTGCGGAATCTTGTGAGCCATCAAGTCGATGTTCCGTTTAACTTCACCTGGAGACACTGCCCCGGGTATCATCGACGCTTGACGGTCGATTCCGACGGTTTCGTCTGGGTTGCNGTTCCCCGGAAACGATCGGCTGGTCGGCATCGACCTCGGCGGAGAGTCGGGGAAGATGAGCCCTTCGTGCTTGAGTTCCGCCCATAGATCCTGCGGAATCTTGTGAGCCATCAAGTCGATGTTCCGTTTAACTTCACCTGGAGACACTGCCCCGGGTATCATCGACGTCACGGATGGATGGCCCAATGGGAACTGCAGTGCGGCTGCGGCAAGTGGTACGCTGTGACGAGCGCATACTGTCTCCATGCGTCGTACTTTTTCCATGATCTCGGGTGTGGCCGGTACATAATTATAGCGCGCGCCCGCAACCGCACCCGTGGCAAGAATCCCCGAATTGTAAGGGCCGCCGAGCATGATGCCTATGTCGCGTGCTTCACAAAGCGGTAGAAAATCCTCCAATGCGCCCTGCTCGAGGAGTGTGTAACGTCCAGCCAAAAGGAAAAAATCGAAGTCACCGGCGGCTGCAAATTCCATGCAAATATCGACCTCATTGAGGCCAACCCCGATAGCCTTGATAACGCCTTGGGAGCGCAAATCATC
>NZ_LMCW01000012.1 GCF_001424945.1 Rhizobium sp. Root1203 | reverse complement strand
CCGCTCTCGTCGAGGATGGGATGTGCGACGGAGACGATGTGGGCGTTGATGCGCTTCAGGTCGCGCAGCATGTCGAGATGCAGGGAGCTCGTCTGCAGGCTGTCGGCGCGGCCGTCGCGCAGGCGCTCGAGGTGGCGTTCGGACGACTGCTTCTCCATCCGCCGRACCTCGACCTTCACCTCCATCAGCTGCCTGGCCAGGTTGAAGTCGCGGGTGACGAGGATCGTCTGGGCGATGCGAAGGTTGTCGATCGTCAGGTGGAAGAGCTTCGTCAGTTCGGCGTAGCCGTCCTCGGAGAATTTGAGGCCGAGCGACACCTTCTTGGTCACCTGCGGCAGCAGTCCCTTTTCGATGATGTCGCCGATGTGCTCGAGGTTGATGGCATAGTCGATGACGACGATCGAGCGCCGGCCGTCCTCTTCGCTGAGACCGCTGCGGCCGAGCTTGGAGAGATAGATCTTCACCTCCTGCTGCAGGGTGTCGACGCGCTTCTCCAGGGTGGGGATTTCCTTGAGCTTGGCGAGTTCGTTTCGCTCGAAGGCATCCGAGGTGCGCAGCAGCATGCGCTCGATCAGGTCGCCGACGCCAAGCACCTCGCGGGTGGCGCTGGCGAGCGCCACGACAGGCGTCGAAAGCTCCTGCGGGTCGAGGTATTTGGGTCCGTTGTCGGCCTGCGGCTCCTCGGGCACGAGCTTCAGCATCAGCTGCGACAGGGTGCGGGAAAACGGCCAGGCAAGGGCGGCCAGGATGAGATTGAAGCCGAGATGGGCGTCGACCGGCAGCTTGGCCGGCGACAGCGGCAGCATTTCCAGAAGGTCGGCGCCGTAGCCTGCAAGCGGCAGGGCGATCAGGCAGCCGATGGCGCGGACGATCAGGTTGCCCAGCGTGACGCGCTTGGCCGAGGCCGGCCCCGACAGCGAGGCGATSACAGGCGGAAYGGCGCCGCCGAGATTGGCGCCGAGGACAAGCACGATGACCAGGCCCGYCGACAGGATGCCGGTSGAGGCRAGCGACAGGATGAGCACGACGGCGGCAAGGCTGGACGAGGAAATGAAGGCGATGCCGGCGGCGAAGGCAAGGGCCACCGGCCAGGCGCCATCGAGCAGGCCGATGAAGGCGGCCAGCGCCGGCGACTGGCGCATCGGCTCGGTGGCGCTGCTGAGGAGATGCAGCGACAACAGCATCAATCCGATGCCGATCAGCGCCGTGCCGCCGCCCTGGCGGCCGGTCGAGCCGCTGCGGTANTCGGTGGCGCTGCTGAGGAGATGCAGCGACAACAGCATCAATCCGATGCCGATCAGCGCCGTGCCGCCGCCCTGGCGGCCGGTCGAGCCGCTGCGGTAAAGCACGATGCCGGTCAGGATGACGAGCGGCGACAGCCATTCGATGCCGGTGGCGACGATCCAGGCGGTGACCGCCGTTCCGACATTGGCCCCGAGCAGGACGATCTGCGCCATGCGCGGCTTCACCAGCTCGCGTTCGACAAAGGACGAGACCATCAGCGCAGTCGCCGTCGAACTCTGCAGCGCAACGGTGGCCACGAAGCCCGACAGAAACGAGCGCAGGCCGCTGCGCGTTCCCGATGCAAGGCCGGTCCTGAGCCTCGCGCCGAAGGCCCGCGACACACCATCCTTGACCTGCGCCAGGCCGAACAGCAGCAACGCCACCGCGCCGAACAGGTTGATCATCACGATTGTGGATTCCATGCGGCCTTGTCTTTTTCTATCTCTTGGCGTCTGGCGACGCGTAATTTCGAATCTCTCTGGGCGTCAAATCATTGAATTCGTGGCGCTTGGCCCGATTTTTTGATTGCTCGGCTAACAACTATACGCCGGTCTTGCAATTTCACAACGCCATTGGCGACATATTCTGGGGTCGGACCGGCATTTGTATGCAAGCTGGGGATATCAAGCCCACACCGTCTGCCGCATGGCCTCTCCCGTTATCATCGCAGCGGAGACGGCGAGATTGATCGACCGCTGTCCATCGACCATCGGCACGACAATCCGTGCGTCGACCTTGTCGTGAACGTGGTCGGGAACGCCGGCGCTTTCGCGCCCGAACAGCAGGATGTCGTCGGGACGGAACGAGAAGTCGGTATAGCGTCCCGACGCTTTCGTGGAGGCGAGAACGAGCCTGCGCCCGGTGGCCTCCCGCCACGCTTCGAAGTGCTCCCAGTTGACATGCCGGGTCAGGGTGGCAGCGGCGAGGTAGTCCATGCCGGCGCGCTTGAGGCTGCGGTCCGAAATATCAAAGCCTGCCGGCTCTATGATGTCGACGGCACACCCCAGACAGGCGGCAAGGCGCAGGATCGTTCCGGTGTTGCCCGGTATATCCGGCTGATAGAGCGCAACTCTGAGGTTTGCCATGATCGATCTCACCTGGTCTGTTTTGCCGGAAACTCGTATTGCAACTGTGATTTCGGCGCAACATGCACGTTTTTGAACCAAAAACGTCGATTTTTCGGCATTCCGGGGCTGGAATTTCTGCCAGTTTCGCGTTATCGGTGTGCATCTTCAATCGCCAACAGGGAGCGCCACAATGGAATTATCTCGACGTATGTGCCTCCCGTCCGCGAATGCGCGACTGGCGAACCGGCACGCCTAGTGCCTTTTCTTTCCTGACTTCCCATTTCTAATTCCTTGCGCGGCCGTCGTGGCCTCGCCCCTTGAACGTCCGGTCCCCATATGAGCCTCAGCGCGTCTTTTGCGCGGGGCAGGAGCCGGAACGCTGAAGTTTCGGAGCATTTTCATGTTTGGCTGGTTTGAACAGCGACTTAATCCCTTTCCAAGCGAGGAGCCGACGGTTCCTCCGAAGGGACTCTATGCCTTCTGCTGGCACTACACGAAGCCGGCGGCACCCTGGCTCGGCATGATGGCCGTGCTGACCATGCTGATCGCGATCGGCGAAGTGGCGCTCTTCCAGTTCCTCGGCAACATCGTCGACTGGCTGACCCATGCAGACCCGGCGACGTTCCTTGAAAGCGAGGGCCACAAACTCGTCTGGATGGGCGCGTTGATCCTGGTCGGCCTGCCGCTGGCGGCCGTGCTGGATTCGTTCATCATGCACCAGGTGCTGCTCGGCAACTATCCGATGATCGCGCGCTGGCAGATGCACCGCTTCCTCATGCGTCACAGCATGACGTTCTTTGCCAACGAGTTTGCCGGACGCGTTGCGACCAAGGTGATGCAGACTTCGCTGGCGGTGCGCGAAACCGTCATGAAGATACTCGACGTCTTCGTCTACGTCGTCACCTACTTCCTGACGATGATCATCGTCATCGCGGCGGCCGACTGGCGGCTGATGATACCGATCCTCGCCTGGCTCGGCATCTATGTCGCCATCGTCTCCTACTTCGTGCCGCGGCTTCGAAAGATTGCCGCCGCGCAGGCGGATGCACGCTCGATGATGACCGGACGCGTCGTCGACAGCTACACCAATATCGCTACGGTGAAGCTGTTTTCGCATGCCGGCCGGGAAGAGACCTATGCCAAGGAAGGCATGAACGAGTTCCTGCAGACCGTCCATCAGCAGATGCGCAAGGTCACGATGTTCCATGCGGCCGTCTATATCAACAACTGCGTGGCGCTGTTCGTGATCTCCGGCCTGTCGATCTGGTTCTGGCTGAACGGCGGCATCTCGGTCGGCGCCATCGCGATTGCGATCGGCCTGGCGATGCGCGTCAACGGCATGTCGCAGTGGATCATGTGGGAAGTCTCGGCGCTGTTCGAGAACATCGGCACGGTCTATGACGGGATGGAGATGATGACGAAGGGCCACGATATCGTCGATCGCCCCGGTGCGCCCGAGCTTGCCGCCAAGAAGGGAGCGATCCACTACGATCGCATCGGCTTCCACTACGGCAAGGCCAAGGGCATCATCGACAACCTTTCGCTCGACATCAAGGCGGGCGAAAAGGTCGGTCTCGTGGGTCGCTCCGGTGCCGGCAAGACGACGCTGATGAACCTGCTCCTGCGCTTCTACGATCTGGAGAGCGGGCGCATCACCATCGACGGACAGGACATTTCGCACGTGTCGCAGGAAAGCCTGCGCGAGCTGATCGGCGTGGTGACGCAGGATACTTCGCTGCTGCATCGCTCGATCCGCGACAACATCGCCTACGGCCGCCCGGATGCGACCGATGCCGAGGTGATCGAGGCCGCAAAGCGGGCGAATGCGTGGGACTTCATCGACGGCCTCGTCGACATGCAGGGGCGCAAGGCCCTGGACGCACAGGTCGGAGAGCGTGGCGTCAAGCTGTCCGGCGGTCAGCGTCAGCGTGTCGCAATTGCACGGGTCTTCCTGAAGGACGCGCCGATCCTGGTGCTGGACGAAGCGACCTCGGCGCTCGATTCCGAAGTCGAGGCGGCAATCCAGGAGAACCTGTTCGCGCTGATGGAAGGCAAGACGGTGATCGCGATCGCCCACCGTCTGTCGACGCTGACGGAAATGGACCGACTGATCGTGCTCGACAAGGGTCGGATCATCGAGGCCGGTTCGCATTCCGATCTCGTCCGACAGGGCGGCATTTATGCCGACCTGTGGAACCGACAATCGGGCGGCTTCCTGGCCGATTCGGAAGACGCGGAAGAAGCAGCCGAATAACGCGAAACGCCCCCTACAAATGCAAAACGCCCTCCCTGGGATATCGGGAAGGCGTTTTTTCGATGTCTCGGCTCAGTCAGTGCCGATCGGCGGAAAGACTGTCTGCCCAGTCGATGATGCGGTGGCCTTCGACAGCCATGCTGTTGGCGAATGCGAGCGCGCGCAACGCCATCAGGCGCCGCTCTTCTTCGCGGGCGATCCACGCGGCAATGGCGTCGGCTATGACGTCATCGAATGGCACTTCAAGATGTTCAATCATCCCGTCGAGCTTGTCCGCCAGCGACAGCGGAATACTCGACACGAGCGTCCTTGTTTGCATTGCGGCCGTCTCCCGTAAAAGACTTGTATACTCCCAGATTGTGGCGAGTTCTGCTTCAGTCAACGGCGATGCCGCCGATGTTACCGATCATTACGAAAATATAAGGCTTTTCCGGCGGGCGCATTCCTTTCCCGTTCCGGCATATATGCCTATATCGCAAATATGCTCCTGAATCGAATCTTTAGTGCCTTCGAAAACTGGATCGATCCCTTTCGACCGCGCGACAATATTCAGCCGCCGCGCTCGACGCTCGGATTCATTTCCTTCTATATCGGCCAGGCAAAGGCGCCGTTCATCGCCATGCTGGTGCTTGGCGGCATGTCCGCGGCGATCGAGGCAGCACTCTTCTGGTTCGTCGGGCGCGTGGTCGACATTCTCGCCACCATTTCGCCTGCCGATGGATGGAACGGCCTTCTGGCCGCCCACGGTACCGAACTCGCCGTCATGCTCGTTCTCATCGGGATTGTCCGGTTCGTCGTCGCGCTGCTGATAGCGCTTGTCGATCAGCAGGTCATTACGCCGGGTTTCTATAATCTGGCGCGCTGGCAGTCCTACCTGCATGTCTCGCGTCAGTCGTTGTCCTTTTTTCAGAGCGACTTTTCCGGACGTATCGTGACCAAGGTGTGGTCGGCGGGCCAGGCGACGGGCGACCTGGTCACGTCGCTGATGGAAAGTGTGTGGTTCGTCGGGATCTATGCTGCCACTACGCTGGTTCTGGTCGCGCGGCTCGATCTTTCCCTTGCTATCGTGGTTCTGTGCTGGTTGTGCGCCTTCGGGTTTCTGGCGCGTTATTTCGTCCCGCGCATCCGCTATCATTCCCGCGAGACGGCGGAAGCCGCTTCGATGCTGAATGGCCGCATGGTGGATGCCTACAGCAACATCCAGACACTGAAACTGTTCGCGAGAGACGAGGAAACCGACCGGTACATGCGGCAGGGCTTCGATTTCTATCAGGAAACCGTCCTTCGCTTCACGCGCTTCATCACCGGCGTACGCGCGTCCATGGCGCTTCTATCCGGCCTGATGATCGTGACGATGGCCGGGCTCAGCGTGCATCTCTGGCTGCAGGGGCTCGTCAGTTCCGGTGCCGTGGCTTTCTCGCTGGCACTGGTGCTGCGCCTGAATTTTCTTCTGGGGCGTCTGATGACACAGTTCAACGGCATCATGCGCAACCTCGGCACGATCCAGAATGCGGCCGAACTCATTTCCCAGCCGCTGGGGCTGGTCGATCGGCCGGAGGCGCCGGATCTCGTCATTGTCCGGCCAGGCATTCGCTTCGAGAACGTCTCGTTCCACTACGGACGGGCCAACGGCGTGATCGACGATTTCTCGCTCACCATCGAGCCCGGCGAGAAGGTCGGCATCGTCGGGCGTTCCGGAGCGGGAAAGTCGACGCTCGTGAACCTCCTGCTGCGCCTCTACGATCTCGAGGGCGGGCGCATTCTCGTTGACGGTCAGGATATCTCCGGTGTCAAGCAGGAAACGCTGCGCATGCAGGTCGGCGTCGTGAGCCAGGATACATCCCTGCTTCACCGCTCCGTGCGCGACAACATCTTGTTCGGGCGTCCCGACGCGGGCGAGCGCAGACTGATCGAGGCCGCCCGCCGCGCCGAGGCACTCGATTTCATCGAGCGGCTGCAGGACCAGCAGGGACGCAAGGGCTTCGACGCACATGTGGGCGAACGGGGCGTGAAGCTCTCGGGGGGGCAGCGCCAGCGTATCGCCATCGCCAGGGTCATGCTGAAGGACGCGCCGATCCTGGTGCTCGACGAAGCAACGTCGGCGCTGGATTCCGAAGTCGAAGAGGCCATTCAATCGAACCTCAACCGGATCATGGACGGCAAGACTGTCCTTGCGATCGCACACCGTCTCTCGACGATCGCGTCCCTCGATCGCCTGATTGTCGTGGATGAAGGCAAGATCATCGAGGACGGGACGCACGAAGCGCTGCTTCAACGCGGTGGGCTTTATGCGGAGCTGTGGGCACGGCAGTCAGGCGGCTTTCTTGCCGTCGACTACGACGGGGCCGCTCCTCGGTCAGCGATCGATGCCGACCTCGGCCACAAGGCCAAAGTGGTTTGAGCCGATGCTGTCTTCCATCCGCTTTACCGAGGTCAGTCGAAGGGGCGGACGGGCGAGCACGTGATCGATCGCGATGCCGAGGCGGCCGGCCTTGATCGGCCACGTCGCCGGTTCGGGAAAGACGGTGTTGAGGCCGGCTGTCGCAACGAAACGCTGGATGTCCGGATCGATGATTGCCGAGTTGAAATCTCCCGCCAGGACGAGTGGGCCCTTGATGGCGGCGACGGCGCCGCGCAAATCGACCAACTCGTTCACCTGGAAATCGTCGAAGTAGGGCTTGGCAAGATGGACCGAGACGAAGGTAATCCTGGTGCCGTCGACATCGATGACTGACGTCACCAGACGGTTCGGCCAGAGGTCGCCGATGCTGCTGACGGACGTTTCGACGAACGGTCGTTTTGAGAGCACCAGGGTATCGCAGCCCTCCGTCTCGACGCCGCAGCCGATCCGATAGGGATAAGCCTTCGTCAGGCGGGCGATTTCCGGGATCAGCGGTTCGGCCTCGAGAATATTGACGACGTCCGCACCGGAGGCGATCACGGCGTCGGCAATCGGCCGTCCGTTCTTGAAGTTGAAGTTCTCGATATTGAAGGATATCAGCCGGAAGGCCGGCTGCGTGGCGGCAGTCGAGGAAGCGGCTTCGAAGGCCTTGAGCATGAACAGGCCGTGCCCTAGCAGAAGCAGGGCAGCGGAGAGCAGCACATAGGCAAACCAATGGCGTTTGAGCAGCAGGAGCAGGAGCGTTCCCAGCAGCGCCACAAGCGCGAAATGGACCTGGAAGCTGTAGACAAAGGCAAGGAGCCAGGTGTGCGTCACGTAGCGCAGCGATATCGCAGCGAGCAGCAGCGAAACGAGGACACTTCCCACACAGAATAAAGTGTCTTTCATCGCCGGGTGCCGAGACTGGAATAATAATAGTCCGGCGACGTAGCACGAGCCCGGATTTGGTGCAACGCAACAATGTTGCAAGCATGTGATTGTCTTAAAAAATCAACTTAAAATTCCCGCGACATTGTGCCCACATGGCCTTGCCAAGGCTGGACATAATTTGCGATCAAGCTTAGAACGCGCCGGATTGGTGGGGAATCTATGTTCGAACTGTGTCGCGACAGATTCTTCGCCTTGAGGGGATGGGCGGAGTTCCGCGAAAATTGCGCAGAGGATTGTAAGCCGTGAGCGAACACGAAACGACAGGCGAGGTCTCGAACGAGCCCACTCGCCGTGATTTCCTTTA
Organism: Rhizobium sp. Root1203; assembly: GCF_001424945.1. GTDB lineage: Bacteria > Pseudomonadota > Alphaproteobacteria > Rhizobiales > Rhizobiaceae > Rhizobium. Next base: position 1,133,782 of record NZ_LMCW01000012.1, on the reverse strand, counting down.
TCTCACCACAGGTATGGCGGGCGCGGTGGGCGCCGTTGCGGTCGCGTGGCCGTTTATCGATCAGATGCGCCCCGATGCCTCGACGCTGGCACTGGCTTCAATCGAAGTGGACGTGGCGAGCCTCGAGCCGGGCATGTCGCTGACCGTCAAGTGGCGCGGCAAGCCGATCTTCATCCGTAACCGTACGCCCGAGGAAGTGAAGGCAGCCGCCGACACTCCGATGGCGGATCTGAAGGATCCGGTCGCCCGCAACGCCAATCTTGCACCCGATGCCCAGGCAACCGGCCTCGACCGTTCGGGCGGCAAGGACAAGGAAAACTGGATCGTCATGATCGGCACCTGCACGCATCTCGGTTGCGTTCCGCTCGGCCAGGCCGGCGAATATAACGGTTGGTTCTGTCCCTGCCATGGTTCTGTCTACGATACGGCCGGCCGCATCCGTAAGGGCCCGGCGCCGCAGAACCTGGCTATCCCGACCTTTTCGTTTTTGTCCGATACTAAAATCAAGATCGGTTGAGGGGAGACTGATACATGAGTGGCCATTCCAGCTACGAGCCATCAACCGGCTTGGAAAAATGGATCGATGCGCGCCTTCCGCTGCCGCGCATGGTCTATGACAGCTTCGTTGCATATCCGGTTCCGCGTAACCTGAATTATGCCTACACCTTCGGCGCCATGCTGTCGGTCATGCTGATCGTGCAGATGCTGACCGGTATCGTGCTCGCCATGCACTATGCCGCCGAGACCTCGATCGCATTTAACTCGGTCGAGAAGATCATGCGTGACGTCAACCACGGTTGGCTGTTGCGCTACATGCACGCCAACGGCGCGTCCTTCTTCTTCGTTGCGGTCTACCTGCACATCGCCCGTGGTCTCTACTACGGTTCCTACAAAGCGCCGCGCGAAATCCTCTGGATCCTCGGCGTTCTCATCTATCTCCTGATGATGGCGACGGGTTTCATGGGCTACGTTCTGCCCTGGGGTCAGATGTCCTTCTGGGGCGCGACCGTCATCACCGGCTTCTTCTCGGCGTTCCCGCTGGTCGGCGAATGGGTCCAGCAGTTCCTGCTCGGCGGCTTTGCGGTCGACAATCCGACGCTGAACCGCTTCTTCTCGCTGCATTACCTGCTGCCCTTCGTCATTGCCGGCGTTGTCGTCCTGCACATCTGGGCACTGCATGTCACCGGCCAGACGAACCCAACCGGCGTCGAGGTCAAGACCAAGACGGACACCGTCCGCTTCACGCCTTACGCGACCCTCAAGGATGCGCTCGGCGTTTCGATCTTCCTGCTCGTCTACGCCTACTTCGTTTTCTACCTGCCGAATTTCCTCGGTCACGCCGACAACTACATCCCGGCCGACCCGTTGAAGACACCCGCACACATCGTTCCGGAGTGGTACTTCCTGCCGTTCTACGCGATGCTGCGATCGATCACCTTCAACATCGGCCCGATCGACTCGAAGCTCGGCGGCGTGCTTGTGATGTTCGGCGCGATCATCGTGCTGTTCTTCGTGCCTTGGCTCGATACGTCGAAGGTCCGTTCCGCGGTCTACCGTCCGTGGTACAAGCTTGCCTACTGGCTGTTCGTGATCAATGCGATCATTCTCGGCTGGCTGGGTTCGCAGCCGGCGGAAGGTCTCTACACCACGATCTCGCAGATCTGTACGCTCCTTTACTTCGCCTTCTTCCTGGTCGGAATGCCGGTGCTTGGTCTCGTCGAGACGCCGCGCCGCGTACCGAACTCGATCACGGAAGCCGTGCTTGAAAAGCGCAACAAGACTGCTGCGGCCGTTGCAACGGCCAAGGCATAAGCGGGCGACGAGAGGGAATAAAAATATGAAAAAGCTTGTTGCAAGCATTCTGTCGCTCGCAGTCGTCGCGGGTCTTGGCACCGCAGCGTTTGCCCAGGAGGCAGCGCCCGCGGAGCATCACGAGGCCGCAACGCCGCACTATCCGCTGAAGGAGCCGAAAGAGGTCGACTGGACCTTTGCAGGTCCGTTCGGCAACTTTGACAAGGGCCAGCTCCAGCGCGGCTTGAAGGTCTACACGGAAGTCTGTGCTGCCTGTCACTCCATGAAGCTCGTGCCCTTCCGCACGCTTGGCGACCTCGGCTACTCGGACGCGCAGGTCAAGGCGTTCGCAGCCAACTACGAAGTGCAGGACGGTCCGAACGCCAGCGGCGACATGTACAGCCGCAAGGCTGTTCCTTCGGACTACTTCCCGTCGCCGTTCCCCAACGCCGAAGCAGCCGCTGCGTCCAACAACGGCGCGGCGCCGCCTGATTTCTCGCTGATCGCCAAGGCGCGCGAAGTCGAGCGTGGATTCCCCCAGTTCGTCTTCGATATCTTCACGCAGTACCAGGAAGGCGGGCCGGACTACATCTACTCGCTGCTGACAGGCTACGAAGAACCGCCGGCCGGCTTCCAGGTCCCTGAAGGCGGACACTACAATCCGTATTTCCATGCCGCTGCGGTCCTGGCGATGCCGAAGCCGCTGTCGGACGGTCAGGTTACCTACGACGACGGTGCTCCGGCGACGGTCGATCAGTACGCCAAGGACGTTTCCGCGTTCCTGATGTGGGCTGCCGAACCGCACCTGGTGGCGCGCAAGCACACCGGCTTCATGGTCATGGTCTTCCTGCTGATCTTCTCGGGCCTGATCTACCTGACGAAGCGTTCGGTATATGCAAACAAGGAACACTGAGAGCGTAGCTCCCGTGTGAGGAAGGCGGCCGTTTGGCCGCCTTTTTTGTTGGTTCCGTCGGTCGCAATTGATAGGGTGCGCCGACCTCACAGCCCCTGCAGATATGGATCTTCCATGAACGATACGACTTCGGAGCTTGCCGCCAGCATTCGCTCCATTCCGGACTATCCCAAGCCCGGCATCATCTTTCGCGATATCACGACGCTTCTCGGCAATCCCCGCGCTTTCCGGCGGGCGATCGACGAACTCGTCCAGCCCTATGCCGGCCTGAAGATCGACAAGATTGCGGGCATGGAAGCGCGGGGCTTCATTCTCGGCGGTGCGGTGGCACATCAGCTGTCCGCCGGCTTCGTGCCGATCCGCAAGAAAGGCAAGCTGCCCCATGACACGGTCCGGATCGCCTACAGCCTGGAATACGGCGTCGACGAAATGGAAATGCACCGCGATGCCGTGCAGCCGGGAGAGAAGGTGATCCTGGTGGACGACCTGATCGCCACCGGCGGTACCGCGGTTGGCGCGACGCAGCTTCTTCGCCAGATCGGCGCGGAGGTCGTCTCCGCTTGTTTCGTCATCGATCTTCCTGATCTCGGCGGACGCTCAAAGCTCGAGGCGCTTGGCGTCGAGGTTCGCACGCTGGTCGAATTTTCGGGCCATTGAGGCCCGGTCATAGGAATTCCAGCACGCTGCCTTCGAAGCGGATGACGGGCGTTCCGTCTGCTATGGCGCCCTCCGAAAGGAGGGTGTTCACGCGCATTCCGGGGCGCGAGGCCAGCGGGCGGCTCTTCAGCAAGGTGTTGGAGTAGTACACCTCCTCGCCGCAGAAAACCGGCCGCAGCCATTGCATGTTGCGAAAGCCGGGGGAGGGCCCGAGCTTGGGCGGGGACGTTCCGTCGCGCACCAGGCGCGCGCATTCCTCTTCCCAATATGCCATGAAAACCCGCATCCAGGCTGCGCAGGTATGCCACCCTGAGGCGCAGAGGCCGCCGAACAGGCTCTCCCGCGCCGCGTCGCCGTCGAGATGGAACGGCTGGGGATCGAAGCGCGTGGCGAAGGCGATGATCCTTTCCGCCGTGAAGACGTAACTCCCGATATCGGTCTTCTCCCCGAAGGCATAGCGTTCCGCCATAATCATGCGCCGGCCTCCGGCGCCTTGCGCATCGCAAACATGATCGATCCCTCCGCGGCACAGACGAGATCGCCGTTCTGATTGGCGATTTCGTGCCGGAACTTGACGATACCGATCCCCGGTCTCGACTTCAGGGCTCGCGCTTCCGTAACTGTCGAATGGCCCGCCAGCGTGTCTCCTGCCAGCACCGGCTTTCGCCACTCCATGACATCGATGCCGGGCGCACCCTGCGACAGGGAATTGAGGATGAAGCTGTCTGTCATCATCCGCATGAACATGGCCGAGGTGTGCCAGCCGGATGCCGCCAATCCTCCAAGGATACTGGCGAGTCCGGCCGCTTCGTCAAGATGCATCGGCTGAGGATCGAACTCGCGGGCGAATTCGATGATCTCGGCGCCGGTCACCGTCTTCGGGCCGAGGGCGAAGGTGCGCCCCGGTTCGAAATCTTCGAAGGTCAGCTTCTGATCGGACAAATTCGTCTCCGCGTCATAGGAAGTTCACAAGGATTACAATAGCCTCCACCGAGGCACAATGATTCCGGCGGGATTTCCAGCATGCGTGAACTAAAGTCGATCCTCGATGACGCCGAGCGGAAAGGGCTGATTTCCTTTCAGGCCGCCGATCGGCTTTTGCCGTTTCTCATCGAGCGCGGTGTGCGGGTTGACGGCGGGACGGGTGTGGTCGCAGGGGATGGACAGGCATATTCTGACACGGAGACGCCGAGCTTCGTGCGTGGCTTCCACGACATACTGATCACCATTGGCATCGTCGTGGCGCTTTCGGGGCTATGGGGCCTCGCTTCCATCTACGCCGCGTTGCCGGGGATCATACTGCTGGCGGAGATCCTTGTTCGCAGGCAACGGCTCGCCTTGCCAGCCGTGGCGCTGACGATCGCGCTGGCGATCTGGACCGTCGTGATGTCGGCAAACTGGCTGGAAGGCCCTCTTACGATTGTTGGGCTGGGCGACAACGAGGCGCTGGCGTGTACGTTGACGTTCCCGGTCGTCCTGGGCCTCTTTTATCTGCTCTACCGGATCCCGCTTGCCCTCGCGCTGGCGATCATGGGGGCGTTTGTCGTCTTGCTGCAGCTTGTCCTCCGCACACTTGGCTGGATGAGTGCTGATCCGCTGTTTGCGGTCAATCATACCGGCGTGCTGTCGATCATCGCCGTTGCGTGCGCACTCGGTCTTTTTGCGCTTGCCATGCGGTTCGACCTGCGGGATCCGCTTCGCCGTACCGTCAACGCCGATGTTGCCTTCTGGCTGCATCTCGGTGCCGCGCCGGCCCTGCTTTACAGCATCGTCTCCTTGGCAGGCTTTAGCGACGACCTGCTTGACGCGGTGCAGACGGTATCATCCCGCACGCCGGTGGTGGTTGCGACCGTGGCAGTACTGATGTTCGTGGGGCTGATCATCGACCGTCGCGCTTTCGTGACATCCGGTCTCGTGTCTCTGGGATTTGCCCTCTACGGGATATTCCGCCAGGGCAATGCGCGCGTCGATACCTATATCTTCGTCACGCTGCTGACCGTCGGGGTCATCGTGCTCGTCATCGGAACGGGATGGATGCCGCTCCGGCGCTTCGTCATGCGGCGGCTGCCGGCTGCGATGCGCGATAGGCTGCCGCCGGCCTAGATAGGGCGGAAACGCCCTATCTCTTTCTTTTACGCAATTGCAGACGCAAAACCGCTACGCACTCCTGCTGGAATTTGCTCTGGGCGGCAGTCTCTGCTCCGCCCTAGGTGTTGAAGCGGAAGTGGATGACGTCACCGTCCTGGACGACGTATTCCTTGCCTTCGTCGCGACCCTTGCCGGCTTCCTTGGCGCCGACTTCACCCTTGAAGTTGATGTAGTCGTCATAGGCGATGGTGAAGGCGCGGATGAAGCCGCGTTCGAAGTCGGTATGGATGACGCCTGCGGCTGCCGGCGCCTTGGTGCCGCGCACGATCGTCCATGCTCGCGTTTCCTTGGGGCCGACGGTGAAGTAGGTGATCAGGTCGAGGAGGTGGTAACCGGCGCGGATCAGCCGGTCCAGGCCTGCTTCCTCGAGGCCGAGCGCCGACAGGAACTCTATTGCTTCCTCTTCGGGAAGCTGTGCCACTTCGGATTCGATCGCGGCGGAGATGATCACGCATTCAGCGCCCTGTTCCGTGGCCATGACGGCCACGGCACCGGTATGCTCGTTGCCGGTGGAGGCGTCGGCTTCGGCGACGTTGCAGACGTAGAGCACCGGGTGCGAGGTCAGCAGGTTGAGGCCCTTGAGGATCTCGATGTCTTCAGGTGCCAGCGTCTTCAGGAGCAGGCGCGCTGGCTTGCCTTCGTTCAAAAGCTTGATGACCGATTCCATGACAGGCAGCTGCGCCAGCGATTCCTTGTCCTTGCTGGCAGCACGCTTGCGCGTCTGCTCGACACGGCGCTCGAGGCTCTCGAGGTCGGCAAGCATCAGTTCCGTCTCGATCGTATCGGCATCGCCGACCGGATTGATGCGGCCCTCGACATGGGTGATGTCGTCGTCCTCGAAGCAGCGCAGGACGTGTACGACGGCGTCGACTTCGCGGATGTTGGCGAGGAACTTGTTGCCGAGGCCTTCACCCTTCGATGCGCCGCGCACGAGGCCGGCGATGTCGACGAAGGAGATGCGCGTCGGGATGATTTCCTTGGAGCCGGCGATCGCTGCCAGCTTCTGCATGCGCGGATCGGGAACGGCGACTTCGCCGGTGTTCGGTTCGATGGTGCAGAAGGGATAGTTCGCTGCCTGCGCCTGCGCCGTCTTGGTGAGCGCGTTGAAGAGAGTCGACTTGCCGACATTCGGCAGACCGACGATACCGCATTTGAAGCCCATGGCCTGTAACCTGCTGTTCTTGAATTCCTTGGCCGTGCGTATGGGGTAAAAGCCGCCTCCGGGTCAAGCTTTTCGAGCACATCTGTCGTGATCAAGGCGGGTTTCGCTTGAAAGCTGCGCTTGCGGTGCAATATAATTGTCGGGCTGAGCATGCGCTCGCCTTACCCATGTCATCAACGGGTGGACTTCCGATGAGTGACAACGATGTTGCCCTGAAGCCGAAAATCAAATCCAAGCCGAAGCTCGAGCGGCCGAAGCTCTACAAGGTCATTCTCGTCAATGACGATTTTACGCCGCGGGAATTCGTCATCGCGGTGCTGAAGATGGTGTTCCGCATGAGCGAGGAGACGGGATACCGGGTGATGCTGACGGCGCACAAACTCGGCACATCCGTGGTCGTCGTATGTGCCAGGGATATTGCCGAGACCAAGGCGAAGGAGGCGGTGGACTTCGGCAAGGAGGCCGGGTTCCCGCTGATGTTCACCACCGAGCCTGAAGAATAAGGTCTCAGGGGCGGCGGATCTGGAAGCCGGTCTTGTCCCGGAGAAAGCCGCAACTCTCGTAGAAGCGGAGCGTTGAGGGCTCCTTCGACCCGGTCAGAAGCATGACCTTGTAGCAGCCGGCGTCCCAGGCCGCGTCGATGGCGTGCCGGACAAGTGCACCCGCATGGCCGCGCTTTCGATGGTCGCGGTGCGTGACGACATTTTCGATCAGGGCATAGGATGCGCCGTTTCGCGTCAGGTTCGGGACGACGATCAGCGTCGCGGTGCTGGCTGGCGCCTGATTGTCAAAGCCGATGAACACGGTCATGCCCGGCTGCGCCAGCATGGCGGCGAAGCGGTCCTTCAACTCTGAGGGATCGAGCGCCGGATCGCCGGGATTGAGCTGTCGATAGAGTTCGAGCAGATCTTCGAGATCGCCGGCAACGGCCGCGCGGATCGAATTGGACGAACCTGCCACCGATCAGTCTTCCTTCTTGCCGAACATCCGCTTCAGCATGTCGGCCATTGGACCCGTCGCCGGCAACTTCTTCGGCTGTGCGTGGTTTCGCGCCTGACGGATGTGCGACTGTGCCGCCGGCTTTTTCTCCGCCTTCGGCTTCTCCTCCTCGGCCTTGTCGCCGACAGCGAGCGCCAGCTTGTTCATGAGCTGCGAATCTTCCTTTCGCACCAGCATATCGGCGTTGTCGGCAAGAGCGTCGAGGAGCGGTTCCACCCACACCCGATCGCTCTTGGCGAAATCGCCGAGTACATGATGCTGCACCATTTCCTTGACGCCCGGGTGCCCGATGCCGAGGCGCAGGCGGCGGTATTCCTTGCCGCAGTGGGCGTCGAGCGATTTTATGCCGTTATGGCCGCCATGACCGCCGCCGGTCTTGATTCGCGCCTTGCCCGCCAGCAGGTCGAGTTCGTCATAGACAGCGACGAGATCGGCCGCCTCCAGCTTGTAGAAACGCATCGCCTCGCCGACGGATTCGCCGGAAAGGTTCATGTAGGTCTGCGGCTTGATCAGCAGCACCTTCTCGCCGGCGATCTCGCCCTCTGCGATTTCCGCCTTGAACTTCTTCGACCAGGGCGAAAAGCTGTGACGGCGATGGATCGCGTCGACGGCCATGAAGCCGATATTGTGTCGGTTTCCGGCGTACTTGCCGCCGGGATTGCCGAGGCCCGCAATGATCAGCATGGCTCGTTCGTTCCTTGCAAAATGCTCTCGCCGTTCACCACCGCGAAACGCCGGCAAAGTCAAGCATAAGAAGCGAGCGGTTGGCCAGGAAAGTCAATCCGAACGGCGCAGGCCGTATTTCATGAAGATGGACTTCTGGGTGCCATCGGCAATCAGGCTGTCGAGGGCCGTCTGCATCCGCGCAAGCAGATCGCCCGGAAAACTCTTCTCGCAAGCGATTCCCATCAGCTGGGAGGAAAGGACCGCGACCTTCTGCAGGGGTTGCTCCGTCTTCAGCCTGTCGAAGTAGATCTCGGATATCGGCATCATGTCGATTCGGCCGTTGAGAAGCTTGCGAAGCGTCGCGCTGAAGTCGGTCGTGACGTCCAGTTTGGTGAAGCCCTTTTCCTTGAGAACGGTCTCGGTATAGTCCTCGCGCTGTGTTCCGATCGTGTATTTCTTGGCTTCCTCAAGATCCATGGCGGATATGCCTGAGCCGGTCTTTGCGATGAGTATGTTGTTATCGACCAGCAGGGGCTCGACCCACTTGAACTTCGAATCGCGCTTTGCGTTGTGCGCCGTGGTGAAGACGCAGGTCATTGGCGTGGTCTGGGCGAGGCTGTAGGCGCGCGCCCAGGGCATCATCTCGACGGTGTAGTCGATACCGGCGGCGGTCATCATCCTGTCGACCTGCTCGATGGATGCGCCCTTCATCGCCTTGCCTTCGCGGTAGCTGAAGGGGGGGTATTCTTCGGTGAGCAGGCTGACAGGCGCCGCGCCGGCCGAGGTAAACGATGGCAGGCTCAGGAGGGCAAGGATCAGCAGGCGTTTCATCGTGTTGCCTTCCTTTTTGCGATTACGAAGCGCGGGCAACCGCGAGTTTTACGACGGTCAGCTGCTCGATCAGCTGCTCTGCATTCTGGGGACGATGGAAGAGATACCCCTGGCCGTAGTCCAGGCCCATTTCGCAGAGCGTCCGGCATTCCTCTTCGCTTTCGATGCCTTCTGCGATGACCGTGCAGTCCATCTTGTGGGACAGGGTCGCGATGCTCTCCACCAGCATGCGGCTCTTGTGGCGCACCTCCGCGTTGGCATCGTTGATCGAACGTGTGAACGACTGGTCGATCTTGATGATATCGACAGGGAAGCGGTTGAGATAGCTCAGCGACGAATAGCCTGTTCCGAAGTCGTCCAGCGCGATGCGGCAGCCGAAACGGCGCATTTCGCCGACGATCATGCGGATGGCCGGGTTGTTATGCATCAGCACGGCTTCGGTGATTTCGACGACGATACGTTCGGGGCGGATGCCGTGACGCCCCAGCAGAGAGGCGAGACGTGCGGGCAGGGCGGGCTCGAACTGCAGCGGCGAGAAATTGATGGCGAGATAGCTGTCCTGCATGCCGGACAGCTTCGAAATCCTGGCCAGGTGGGCGATGGCCTTTTCCATGATGACGTTGCCGACACGGACGATCTTCGAGGTTTCCTCGGCGACGTTGATGATCGCTGCCGGGGCCATCAATCCCTTCTGGGGATGGTTCAGGCGCATCAGCGCCTCAAAGCCTGCGATCCCGCGGCCGTTGAGGTTCACGATCGGCTGCAGATATGCCTCGAACCAATCTTCGACGAGGCCCGTCTCGATGCAGTTTTCAATCTCCGCGCGGGCGCGGACGTGATCGAGCATCGTGGCGTCGAACAGCTGCGCACCATTCTTGCCATCACGCTTCCTGGCATACATGGCCATGTCGGATTTCTGCAGCAGTTCGGCCGCGTTGGCGGCATGGCGCGGATAGATCGCGATGCCCACACTGGCGCTCAGATGCAGGTCGGGACCGAACGGTTCGCGGAATATCGAGGCAATCTGCTCGGCCATCGCATTTGCGCGGCGGGCGGCGTCCTTGGCCGGCAGCAGTATAGCGAATTCGTCGCCGCCGAGACGAGCAGCCTCGTCGGACGGTGCCAGATGGGCTTTCAACCGAGCGACGAATTCGCGCAGTGCCCTGTCGCCTTCGGCGTGGCCGAGATTGTCGTTGATCCACTTGAAGCGGTCGAGGTCCACGAAGAGGCAGGCGAGTTCCTGGCCGGCCATGTCCGCATCGCGGATCTTTCCGTCGAGCGCTTGTTCGAAGCCTTGCCGGTTGAGGAGGCCGGTCAGGTGGTCGCTGATGGCCTGGCTGTGGTTTCTTGCCTCGGACGCCTTGAGCTCGGTGACATCCGTCATCACCGAAAGCGACAGCAGGTCATGACCGCCGGTGACAGCCTTCGATTCCAGGATCAGCACGTCCATGACGCGGCCGCCGGCGCAGAGGAATTTGACGGTAACGTCGAAGGCCGCGGCGTGTTCGATCTCATTCTTTCGATTGAGGAAGCTTTCGCGCGTGTCGGCTGTGACGAGTTCGATGAACCTGCGGCCGATGACGCCCGACCGTTCGTAGCCCGTGGCCACGAGCCAGTAGTCGCTGACGGCGGTGATGCGATCGTCCTCGTCCAGCGAAAACAGCATGGCGGGGGTGAGACCGTAGATGTCGATCGCGCGGCGGTGGGCGAGCTTCAGCTCCTTCTCCTCGCTTTCCAGCTTGGATTGCATCTCGTTGAAGCTGCTGGCAAGCCGGCCCATCTCGTCGTTGGAGTGCCAGTCGACGTGATGGCGCGAGCCCAGTTGGCGCGTCGCTTCGATGGCTGCGATCAAGCGCATCAAAGGCCTGATGATGAAGATGCGGTTGCCGATCAATGCCGCGCTGAAAACGGTCAGAACGGCGAAGATGAAGATCGACATGAAGACGATCTCTTCGCTCTTCAAGCCGGAAAACAGGCCGAGGGCGGGATAGAAGACCGAGATGCTGCCGAGGTTTTTCGGACCGTCGATCGTGTTGTAGATGATGGCGCGCGAAACCTGCACCAACTCGCCGCGGAACGATTTCGGTATGGTCGATTGGGTGACGTCGAGCTGGCCGGACTGATCCCGCACCTGGACCTTGACGATTGCGCCCTGCGAAACGACGGTCGCGCTGATCTGCGCAACGCTGTCCTCGTCGAGATCCCAGAGAGGCTTTGCCAGCGCCTGGGCATTGGCCACAAGAAGAACGGAGATGTGGTCGCGGATCTCTTTCTCCGCGCGTTCGGAGGACAGGAAGAGGAACAGAACAAATAGAGGCGCGACGAAGAGAAGCAGTGCCCCGCAAACGATTGCTAGAAATCTATTCTGAACGGAATTGTGCATCTGTTCCGTCTTCTCCTTGCCGCATTCTCTACCGCCTGCTGCCGCCACAGCATCCGTTGCAAACGGTTCCAAATGCTTCCACTAAATGTATTAAATGTTGCTGAAACGCTCCCCTTTCGCCCAAATGAAAAGGCCCGCTTTCCGGAGAAAGCGGGCCTTATGCTTTACAAATTATTGGAAGCTATCAGGCTTCAGCTTCGCCAGCTTCTTCGGTGCTTTCGACGCCCGCTGCCGGAGCAATGATCGTCGCGATCGTGAAGTCGCGGTCGATAACCGTCGTCACGCCCTTCGGCAGGGTGACATCGGAAATATGGATGCTGTCGCCGATCTTCTTGCCGCTGAGGTCGATGTCGAAGAATTCCGGAATCGCATCAGCCGGGCAATGAACTTCGATCTCGTGGCGAACGATGTTCAGAACGCCACCGATCTTCAGGCCCTGGGACTTTTCTTCATTGATGAAGTGAACCGGGATCTCGACGGTGACCTGGGTGTTGGCCGAAACGCGCAGGAAGTCCACGTGCATCGTGAAGTCGCGAACCGGATCGAGCTGGTAGTCCTTCGGCAGAACCTTGAACTTCTTGCCGTCGACGTCGATCGTTGCAACGGTGGTCATGAAACCGCCGGCGTGGATGCGCTTCGTCACCTCGTTGGTGCTGAGAGCGATAGAAATGGGGGCCTGCTTGTCACCATAAATGACAGCGGGAATTAAACCGTTGCGGCGAAGTTCACGGGCGGACCCCTTACCAACCCGTTCGCGCGCCTCGGCCTTGAGCTCGTAGCTTTCGTGGCTCATGACTTTTCCTTCCGAGGTTATTTGGAGAGCCCCGCGGCGGCAAATGCCTGTCGCGGAACTGGAGGCGGGTTTCCCCATCCTCATCCGCGTTGCCTCCAAGGGTGTCTGCGCGGACGCGTGCGCTATAGTATAGATGTCCCGCAAAGGCAAGAGATCGCCGGCTGTCGAGTGTATTCGCTTGGTGAGGCGGCGTTGGCGTGTGGTCGTTGTGCCAGAGAATTCATATGTTGCACAGCATTTAACCATATGACTGGAAATCATGGGCGATTAAGGAATGATAATGTCTGGAACGGTATGAAGAGCCGACATCAACGTGGTCCTTCTGCATGCTCCGCATCATTTCCTGTATCGGCGGCGAACACAGCCTGCCGCATCTGCTTTTCGCAACGGCTATTTGCGTACTCGGGTCTCTTCTGACGGTCCGGCTCTTTTCCAAGGTGAGGCGAACCCAAGGCCTTCAGCGGCTCAACTGGTTGTTTCTGTCCGGTTTCGTTGGCGGAGCCACGATCTGGACCACGCATTTCATCGCCATGCTCGGCTACCATGCGCCGACGCTGTCGGGTTACGACCCAGGCATGACGCTGCTGTCGCTGTTCATCGGGATCAGCTCGGCAATGATCGGGTTCGGCATTGCCTCCGTGCGCCGCGAGAGAACCGTGCTGATCGAGGCCGGCGGCGCAATCGTCGGTCTCGGCGTCGCGGCGATGCACTATGTGGGGATCGCCGGCTTCAGGGTGGCGGGCGATATCGAGTGGAACAGGGCTTACGTCATCGGCTCCCTGATCACAGCCGCGGTCTTCGGCGCGCTGGTAACGAACCTCATCGCCCGGCCTGCGACACGCTTCGGCAAAGTCGGTGCGGCGCTTCCGCTGATCCTCGCCATCGTGTCCACGCATTTCGTCGGCATGGCCGGCATGACGATCGTGCCCGATGCGGCTATTTCCGTTCCCGCCGAAATTCTCTCCGGCGGAGTCATGACCAGCCTCGTCGGGGCGGTGATGATCATCATCCTCCTGCTGGGTGCCTCGACCTACATCATCGACATGCAGTCGACCGTGGCAGCGGTTGCGCGCTACCGGCATCTGTCGCTACACGATCCGCTGACACATCTGGCGAACCGGGCAGCATTGAACGAACACCTGCCGGCGATGACCAGGAGCCTTGGCGGCGCAACGGACAGCATTGCGGTTCTTTGCTTCGATCTCGATCGGTTCAAGGAGATCAACGATGTGCATGGACATGCAGCCGGTGACGCGGTGTTGCGCGCGATAGGGGAGCGATTGACCACGGTCACCGGAAAGGGCCAATTTGCGGCCCGTGTCGGCGGCGACGAGTTCGTCGTCGTCATGCGCGACCGCATCGGACGGTCAGAAGCTCCGGCGTTGGCCCAGCGCCTGCTTGCTGAAATCGAGCGCCCGGTCGAGTGGCAAGGTCAGTCGCTTTGCGTCGGATCAAGCATCGGGATCTCCAGTTTTCCGGATCGGGCGCAGACGATCGACGATCTGCTTTCGCAGGCCGATGTGGCCATGTATCGGGCAAAGACAACCGTCGGCAGCAGCATCTGCTTCTACGACCCCTCGATGGACGAGGTGGCGCGTGCGCGTAGCGCCTTGGCGATCGAGATGCGCGAAGGGCTGAAGCGCAGCGAGTTTCTGCTGTTCTACCAACAGCAGAACGACACGGTCAGCCGCGAGGTCGTCGGACTGGAGGTGCTGTTGCGGTGGAACCATCCGACGCGGGGATATGTTTCTCCCGGTGAATTCATTCCAATCGCGGAAAAGACCGGTTTCATCCTGGAACTCGGCGAATGGGTTCTCCGCATGGCTTGCGCGGAAGCCGCGACCTGGAAGAACCCCTTGCGCATTGCCGTGAACGTTGCGGCCCAGCAGTTGGCCGACAGCCGCCTGCCGCAGATCGTCCACCAGATACTCGCCGATACCGGACTTGCGCCGTCACGCCTGGAACTGGAGATCACCGAATCCGGCATTGTCGCCGACCATGCGCATGCGCTGAATGCGATCCGTCGCCTGAAGGCGCTAGGTGTCAGGGTGGCGATGGACGACTACGGCACCGGTTACTCGTCGCTCTCGACGCTGCAGAGCTTCCCGTTCGACAAAATCAAGATAGATCGTGCCTTCGTCGACGGCGTCGTTACCAACAAGCAGTCGGCGGCCATCGTGCGGTCCACCCTCATTCTTGCGCAGAGCCTCGACATTCCGGTACTCGCCGAGGGTGTGGAGAGGGAAGAGCACATCGAGTTCCTGCGCAGAGAAGGCTGCCTGCAGGTGCAGGGCTTCCTGTTTGGCAAACCGGCTCCTCGTCCGGACATCGAGGCGATCGTGAACGGGCTGTCCGGAGCAGCAGCCGACACTGGGCCACGGAACGCTGCAGCCTGATCGTGATGCTCGGAGCCTACGGGTTGACATCGAACGTAAGCGACTTCACATGTGCGATGAACGCCACGGGGGAAATCCGGTATGAAGCTCAATGCCATAACAGTCGCGGGCGCCATCGTTCTCGGATTGCTGTCGACCGGGCAGGCGGCCGAGATCAATCAGCAGGGCGCAAGCGAAATCGAGAGAAACCTGACGAAGCTGCTGCCCAAGGAATTGAGCAGGGATGGCTTTGTCACCGTCAATCCCGCCGGGACCCGGTACGAGATCATCTACGATCTCGCAAAGCTGCTGAAGAACATCAATCCTGCCGATTTTGCCGTCGGCGGCCTTGTACCGTGGTCGATCTTCGCGACGCCGCAGGACGACGGCCTCTGGAAGGTCGAGGGCAACAATTCCGTCAATGCCTCAGGCCATTTTTCGGCGGTGGGCCAACCGAGGACAGACTTCACGTACACGGTGGATTCGCTGATCTTCAGCGGCCTGTTCGATCCGGCGATCAGCTATCTGCGCTCCGGCGATTTCTCGTCGAAGGCGGTGCGGTTCTCGTCGAAGACCGATGCCGAGGAAGTCAGCGTCGCTACGGACAGTTCGAACTACAAGCTGACGTCTGCGGAAAGCGCATCCGCCGGGAGAACCAACTTCGCAGGTAGCGGCACGTTCTCGGCGTTTGTCGAGACGGTCACAGGTCGGAACGTTCCACCGGTCGAGATCCGCGCCGATACCGTCGATTTTGCGGCTGCGGTGAATGGGGTGCCTGCCAGGGAGATCAGAGACCTCGCGATCTTCATCCTCGATCACGCTGACGAAAAGAAGCTTCGCCGAGCCGACAGCGAAGCGCTGAAGAGCTTGCTTCGGAAGGCTTTTCCACTGATGACGAGCCTGAATGAGACGATCAGCCTCAACAATCTGACGGTTTCGAACGTTGCCGGGAACGGTGGGGCGAAGACGCTGGACTATACGGTTGCGATGAGCGGCCCTACCAATGCGACGCGTTTTGACTTCGGCATGGCGGCACAGCAGATCAGCTTCGACAGTTCGCTGGTGCCGGCCGCCTATTCGTCCTTCGTCCCCAGTTCAGTCCAGGTGCAGATGGCTCTTCCCGACATAGATCTTGCTGCCTTTGGCGATGAACTTCTTAAGGTCGATTTCTCGAAGCCCACTTCCGACCGGGAGAGCGAGAAGGCATTCGAGAAGCTCGTCGAAGGGCACGATTTCGTCGTCGCGTTTCCAAAGATTGCAGCCGTTTCGAGCGTGTACGACGCCGACATCTCGGGCGAGATTCGCGGCGACCCGAAGATGAAGAAGGAATACTCGATGAAGGCGACGATCCTGGCGCGTGACTTCGACGAGACCATCGCAGCCGTGCAGGAGCTGGCAAAGACAAGTCCAGATCTCAACCAGGTCTCTTTTGGGCTGATGATGGCCAAGGGCTTTGCCAAGGCAGACCCGGATGGGCGCCAGCGGTGGGATATCGACATCGCGCGCAGCGGCGCCGTCACGATAAACGGACAGGTGGTCAAGGGCGCTGAATAGCCAAGCAGGGGCGGCGCTCGCAACGGGCGCAGCCCTGTCCCTTGCGGGGACAGCGCGGCAGGTTCATTGTACGTCGCTGGCGCATGATCGTCGAGACTGAACGGCGCGGCGTCTCGAGGTCGGTTCCATGAAGTGTATCGCCTGCGGTTTTGCGATCGAGAGCGGCTTTGCGTTCTGCCCGAAATGCGGCGCACGGCAACCGATCACATGCGCCGCGTGCGGCGAAGCGTGCCAGCCTGATTTCGCCTTCTGCCCGAAATGCGGGACCGCAATCGGCGGATCGTCCGTTCATGTGCCTGGCGGAGACGTCATCCCGTCAAGTCTACCCATTCCGCCCGCGCCCGACGAAGGTGCCGACCGCCGACCGCTGACCGTGCTCTTTGCCGATCTCTGCGGCTTTACCACGCTCAGCGAGAAGACCGATCCGGAGGTCATGCGGGCGCTGCAGAATGAAGTCTTCGAGGAATTGACGCATGCGGTCGAGGCCTATGGCGGCTTCGTCGACAAGTTCGTGGGCGACGCGCTGCTGGCGCTCTTCGGAGCGCCGACGGCACATGAGGACGATCCCGACCGTGCCCTGCGCTCGGCGCTCGAAATGATGGCGGGCGCGGAGCGCGTCGGTCGCCGGTGGCCTGCACTGCAAGGGGTTCCGTTGCGGCTGCATATCGGCATCAATACCGGGCCGGTCGTTACCGGCGGGTTCGGCGCCTCGGCGTCGCGCTCCTATTCCGTGACGGGCGATACGGTGAATACTGCACAACGCCTTCAATCGCTGGCGGACGCTGGAGTCATCCTGGTGGGGCCGATGACGCATCGGTTGACGCGGCATGCATTCGCCTTCGACAGCCTTGGCGCACAGGCGCTTCGCGGCAAGAGCGGCGATGTCGAGGTGCATCGGCTGGTCGGTCCGCTGGAGACGCCGCATTCCGTGCGCGGATTGGAGAGCCTCGGGCTGCACGCCGATATCGTCGGGCGAGATGCCGAACTCCTGCGGATGGCCGATTGCCTGGAGCTTGCCTGCGGCGGCAGCGCACAGCTTGTCCAACTCGTAGGGGAGGCGGGGATCGGCAAATCGCGGCTTGTCAAGGATTTCCTGGAGCGGCTTCCCGGCGAGGCCCGGTTTCAGCATGTCGTCGTGAGGCGCGCCGTGTGCTCGCCGCTCGGAGAGCAATCCTACGGAATGCTGGCGTCGGTGCTGCGCAGCGCGTATGGGATTGCCGACCGCGAGAGCCCTCAAATAACGGTGGAGTTGCTCACGTCGGGGCTGCGCGATCTCCAATTCCCCGATGAGGATGTCGCCGGTTTGACGCCTCTGCTCTTCTGCGTTTTCGGCTTTGGCGATCCGGGCGAAGCCCTGCGCCATCTGGAACCGGAAAAGCTGCGGCGGCAGATTCTCTACGCCACGCGCACGATCATCGAACGGCGGCTGTCGCTGAGCCCGCTTCTGCTTGTCGTGGAGGATCTGCATTGGGCGGACGCGGCCTCGATCGAGACATTGCACTTCGTGCTCGACCGGCTCGAGCGGACGCGCCTGATGATGTTGACCACCGGCCGTTCGTCGGAAGAGAGCGAAGGCCTGACATCCAGCAGAACCAGCCGTACGGTCTTGCGGCTCGCACCCCTGTCTCTGGAAGACAGCCAAATGCTGCTCACCCAATTTTTCGGCGCCGGCAGTGCAGTTCCTGCCGCCATGCGGTCAGGCATCCTGATGCGCGCAGGCGGCAATCCATTGTTCATAGAGGAGATCGTCCGGGGTTTGATCGAGACCGGCATGGTCAGGCTGGACGGCGAGCGATGGAGCGTTGCGAGCGCGGAAATGGGAACGGAGATTCCCGTGAGCCTGCAGGCGATGCTGCTGGCGCGGGTGGACCGCCTGCCTTCGGATGTGAAGCGGGTGGCCCAGGAGGCCGCGGTGATCGGACCACGGTTCGAGGACGCGTTGTTGCGGGCGATTACGTCCGATCCCGCTCGCGTCGAGCCTTGCCTCGATCTTCTGTGCGAGGCCGAAATTCTGGAAGACGTCGGTCGAGATCCCGCAAAAGCCGCGGGCTCCTATCGCTTTACCCAGGCAATGCTGCATGACGTCATCTACGGGAACCTGCTGCTGCAGCGGCGCAGAGAGTTGCATGCCCGGATAGGGCACGCCATGGAATCTTTGCACCAGGGTTCGCCGTTGCGGCTCGAAGATGTTGCCTTGCTTGGGCGGCATTTGTGCCTCGCCGGTGAAATCGACACCGGCGCCCGTTACCTGACGGCGGCAGGCGATCTTGCACGCAAGACCTATGCGAACGACGACGCCATTCGCCTCTACCGCGAAGCGCTTGCAGCCATCGCGGACAATGCCGCAGTTCTGCCGCAGAGGCTTGAGTTGCTTGAACGGCTTGCCGACCTCTATGGTCCCGCAGGAAGCCGGGACAATGCGCGCGATCACTACGGGCTGGCGCTGGCGATCTTCCGCGATACAGGCAACCAGCCAGCAGCTGCGAGAATTCTGCGCAAGCTCGGGCGCCTCCATCTCGACGCGGGCAGAAGGGCTCTCGCGGATGCCGATTTCGCCGAAGCGGCCTTGCTGCTGAGCCGGTGCGACGCGCCGATCGAGCTTGCACATCTCTTGCAGGAGCGTGGGCATCTTGCCTTTCGCATGGGCGACCAGCGCGCAGCCGCGCGCTGCGCCGATGAAGCGCTTGCCTGCCTCGATGCCTCCGATTGCGCGACCGCGGAGGCGGCTCAGGTGCGCGCGGAGGCGCTGAACACCAAGGGCGTGGCCCTTGCCCGTCTCGGACATCATCGCGACGCCGTGCGCGAGGTCGAGCGCAGCCTTGAGGTTGCCCAGAAAGCGGAATTGCTGAGTGCGGCCTGCCGTGCCTATGCCAATCTCGGCGTGCTCTACACGATCGTCGATCCGGCGCGTGCGATAAAGGTGTGCCGGCAAGGGCTTGATGTGGCTACGCACATCGCCGATCTCGCCTTCCAGGCGCGCCTCTACGCCAACCTTGCCGTCGCTTGCTGCACGTTTACGGACAATTGCGCCAAGGAGGGCGTTCCTGCTGCCGAGAGGGCGATCGAAATCGACCGGGCGCTCGACCAGCGTGATCACCTGGCGGTGCCGCTGATCGTGCTTGGACAGATCCATCAATGTCATGGCCAGCCGGAACTGGCGCGCAACTATTACGACGAGGCGCTGAAGCTCGCAGGTGAAATTGGCGAGCCGCAGCTGCTGTTTCCATGCTATGATGGGCTAGCGACGCTGAATCTGGAAAACGACGATATGGCCGAGGCCGAGCGGTATTTTGCGCTGGCTCAGGACGTTTGCACCAAACACGGTCTGGATCCGGATGCTTTGGTGGTGTTGCCTTTTCTTGACTGAACGAAGGCCGCTGGCAGTCAGACGGCTTCCGATGGAGTCGCCTAGAAACAATCCCCACCGACGCGCAGTGCGCCTGGCGAACATGCGAAGGAGGATGACATGCCGGAAATCCAGAGCGATAGACCCTTGCAGCCAGGCGATCGTGCGCCCAACGTCGTTCTCGACGCGATCACGCGCCAGGGCAAAATAGCGATAGACGACTTTCGCGGACAGAAGCCGGTTCTGGTCGGGCTGTTTCGCGGCTTGCACTGCCCGTTCTGCCGACGGCAGATCGCCGCCATGGCAAGTCTGGCGGGCGACCTGCAAGAGAAGGGCGTGGAAAGTCTGACGATCGTCAACACGCCGATCGAGCGCGCGCGCCTCTATTTCCGGTATCATCCTGTTCCCAATCTGCTCGCGGCGTCGGATCCCGACCGGGTATCGCACCGCGCCTTCGGGCTTCCGAACATCGAATTTACGCAGTCCGAGACGGCGTGGCCCTATAAGGTCAGTCTGGAAGCGCTTGGTTCCATGCGTCTTGAGATGCCGGAACTGCCGGAGCCGATGGGTGTGATGGCGGCCACCGAGTATCTCGACACGGCGGACGGCTACGAATTCACGGACGAGGACCGCAGCATGATCGCTGGGGGCGAGGGGCAGCTCATCGGCGAATTCCTGCTCGACCGCGACGGTGTCGTGCGTTGGTGTTTCACGGAGGTCGCCGATGACGGGCGCCGTCTGTTCGGCGTACCGGCTCCCCAGGAGGTCATGTCTGCAGCATCGCATATTGCCGCCTAGCGGGTCGCCTCATGGCCGGCGCGCCCGTCAACCGAAGCACGTCGGTTCTGCCTCACGGACGGCATTGGCCTTGGCCGACAATGCGGAAACCGCTGTTGTCGGCTTCACACGCATTCGGGAAAGTCCGCATCTGTGGTCCGCGCTGACCGCAGACCGGCCTGTATTCGCGGGTGCAGGCGCCCGCCGGGCGATCCGGTGGAGGCGGTTCCGGCCGGGGCGGCGGCGCGATCGGTTGCGGCCGGCGGCATTCGCCGCGGCCGATGATCTGGAATCCGCTGCTCCGAGCCTGGCAGGCATTGCCGAACGTCTGCGTGCGCGGGCCGCGCTGGCCGCAGACCGGCGCATACTCCATGGTGCACATCTGCGGCTGCGGCGGGCGAGGGCGCGGCGGCGGCCGCGAGGAGCCGGGGTCGACATCGGCCGTGCATGCCGAGAGCATGGGGATCAGAAAAAGCAGCGCGAGCTTTTTCGGCACTGTGAAACCGACAAACATCATTGTTTCCCCGCGGCTTGACTTCGTTCGAAATCCTAGCCGAAGGCGTGATCAGGACAAAGTGCAAAGCGCTGCTATTGTTCGCAAATCTGTGATGGTTCAGTCAAAGAGGCTGGAAACAGATTCTTCCTGGCTCGTGCGGTTGATCGCTTCACCGATGAGGCTGCCGGTGCTGACCACACGGATGTTGTGCGCGGACAGCACTGCGGTCGTCGGCTGAATGGAGTCGGTGATGACCAGCTCTCGAAGCTTGGATGAGGTGACTCGGGTAACGGCACCGCCCGACAGCACGCCGTGCGTGATATAGGCGGTCACGCTGGTCGCGCCGTTTTTCAGGAGCGCTTCGGCGGCGTTGACGAGGGTGCCGCCGGAATCGACGATATCGTCGATGAGGATGCAATCTTTGCCGGTCACGTCGCCAATGACGTTCATCACTTCGGATTCACCGGGGCGGTCGCGGCGCTTGTCCACGATCGCCAGCAGACAGTCGAGCCGCTTGGCGAGCGAACGGGCGCGCACGACGCCGCCAACGTCCGGGGAGACGACCGTGACGTTGCTGATGTCGTAGTTTGCCTTGATGTCGCGCGACAGGATCGGCACCGCATAGAGGTTGTCCGTCGGAATGTCGAAGAAGCCCTGGATCTGGCCGGCGTGCAGGTCGAGGGTCAAGACGCGATCGGCGCCGGCTTCGGTGATCAGGTTCGCGACAAGCTTGGCGGAAATCGGCGTGCGCGGCCCGGGTTTGCGGTCCTGGCGAGCATAGCCGAAATATGGAAGAACGGCCGTGATGCGACGTGCCGAGGATCGACGCATCGCATCGATCATGATCAGCAGTTCCATCAAGTGGTCGTTGGCAGGAAACGAAGTAGACTGAACAAGGAAGACGTCCTCGCCGCGTACGTTTTCCTGGATTTCCACAAAGATTTCCTGATCGGCAAATCTTCTGACGGTGGCTCTGCCTAAGGGCACATTGAGATAGTTGCAGATCGCTTCGGCGAGATGCCGGTTCGAATTGCCTGCGAAAACCTTCATCTTGGTCCGCCTGTTACCTGCTGATAGCCGCGCTTTTTAGCCAGCTTGTTCCCGAATGCAAGCGTAAAGGAGCCACAGGCTTCCTTATTTCTAAAAAGCCTGTGGCTTAGCCGCCACGAGCTTCACGCCAAGAAGAGAACTCGGTGATCGTCTTGGACGCAATTTGCTGCATGACAGAGGCGGGGACGGCAGCCCATGGATCCTGTGCTGCCGACGGCACGCTCTCCTGTCCCTGGATGCGGTGCAGGCGAGCGCCGCTGTTGTCCAGTACGTCCCAGACATAGACGACCGTCACGTTGCCGCTGTCGGAAAAGGCGGAGAGATAGCCCTTCAGGATGTAGGAGCTGCTGTTGTCGTTGGAGCTCCTGATCGAAAGGCCGTGCGAGCGCGCCTCTGTGCCGAGCTGCCGGGACAACGGTGTTACCGCCTGGACCGGGGCGCCGATGATGGGCAGGAAACGCACGGTCGTGCCGCGGTTCGTGCCCGCATTCAGCATTGCAGTCTGGTTTTGCTTCACAGGAGGCTGCCGTGCCGGCTGCTCGACCATGTCCTGTTCTTCGGCTTCGGCGTTCGACACGGGTTCAGTAAGCGTCTTGCTCTCAATCCGGGGGGACGCTGCCGGCGAGCGGGCGTCGCCGTCGAGAGCGAGAGCCTGGGCGTCCATCGTCGTGGGAGGCGCGCCGGTGCCCTGCCTGACGTAGGCCGGATGGTAACCGCCTTGCTGGTATCCGCCTTGCTGCTGGGGCTCGGATGCAAATGCCTGCCTGCGCGGCGTCGTTCCTGCGATACGCTCCACGTCGCGCTGGGTCACAGGTGACGAGCGGACACTGCCTGAGGTGTCGCCGACGTCGACCAGCGGGGTCAGCGCATCCGTGGTGTTGCAGGCCGACAGAAGGGTAAGGCAGGCCATGAGCGTGGGCGCCGTCGCAACTCGCGTCATCCCTCGGTTCGTCCTTCCCTCATGCGCGTGCCAGCCCCGGCAAACTTTATGACGGTCGGGGCTGGTCTGTGTCAATTGCGGATTGCTGGCTTTGACGCTTTACGTCACGCGTTGAGGAAGTCCAACGGATGTCGGGAAAGCGATCGTGGCGCTCCCTCGGTCGTCCGATAGGTCTGGCCAAGTGTCATTGCCGTTCCCGTATCGGAGTCCATGATAATCATGTGGACGAAGAGCGACATATCGGCCTCGATGGGCTGAGGGTTCCCGACGTGGAACATCTGGTGCTCCATCCACGATGGCGAGAAGCGCGCGCCAAGCGAGTAGCCACAGGCATTGAGGCGATGCCTGGCAAGCCCACGTTCGTCCATGATCTTGGAGTGCATGTCGAAGACGTCGCCGAACGTGTTGCCCGGCTTCAGGACGGTTTCGATCGCCTGGATGGTTTCGAGGCAGGCGTTATAGAGCTCGCGATGACGATAGGCCGGTTCGCCGACGACGATCGTGCGCATCATCGCCGCGTGGTAGTGCGCATAGGCGCCCGCCCATTCTAGCGTCAGCTGGTCGTTGGCATCGAGCTTCCTCCGTCCGGCCTTGTAGCGGCAGAGCAAAGCATCCTGCGCGGAGCCGATGATGAACTCGTTGGCGGGGTAGTCGCCGCCGCCGACAAATACCGCGCCCTGCATGGCTGCGAGAATGTCGGCCTCGTCGGCGCCGGGATTGGTGAGCGCGATGGCAGCATCGAGCGCGTCGTCGGCCAGTGCCGCCGCGCGTTCGACATATGCCATTTCAGCGGTGCTTTTGATCAGACGCAGGCGGCTGACGAGGTAGGATGCGTCGACGATCTGGCCGAACGCCGCGAGCTGCGCGTCGAGCAGGCGGGCGATACGGCCGGTCATGCCGTGCGTGTCGTATTCGATGCCAATACGGGCACCCAGCAGGTCCATTTCGACCAGCAGGTTCTTGAGATCGACCGTCGGGTCGGCGTTCACCCTGTCGACCCAGATGTGAATGTTCTCCAGGATCGACGTCTGCCTGGCCTGGCGCAGATCGGCCGAGCGCGTGATGAGCGCCATCGTACCGTCCGATTTGACCACCAGTGTCTGGAAGAAACAGTAGCCGAAGGTATCGTAGCCGGTGAGCCAGTACATGCTCTCCTGGGCGAAGAGCAGGACAGCGTCGAGCTTTTCTTCCAGCATCTTTTCCGTCAGGCGCGCGAGGCGGCTGGCAAATTCGGGCTTCTCGAAGTGCAGGGCCATACCGCTCAAATCTCCCTAATGGCAATCGCAGAAATCTGCCGGCCGTAGTCCGGCTCCTGCCTATGCGTGGTGCGCCGATAGGAGAAGAAACGCTCGCTATCGGGGTAGGTGCAGAGCCCCAGGCTTTCCGCTCGAACGCCTGCGGCGCGCAGCCGGTCGACCGTGAGTGCGGGAAGGTCGAACATCGCATGCCCAGCCTTCGGCGACGCAGTGAAATATTGGTCGTATGCCTTGTTCTGGCTGACAAAACGGTCGACGAATTCGGGGCCGACTTCGTAACTCCGTCGGCTGATCGACGGACCGAGGCAGGCGACGATCGCCTCCCGTCTGGCGCCCAGCTTCTCCATCGCATCGATCGTGTTCTCCAGCACGCCGGTGAGCGCACCCTTCCAGCCGGCATGGGCTGCGCCGATGACGCTCATTTCCGGATCGGCGAACAGGATCGGCCCGCAATCGGCAGCCAGAACACCGAGAGCGATGCCCGGCGTTGCCGTTACCAACGCATCTGCCGCCGGACGGGAACCGTCGTAGTCGGCATCGACGACGACGACATCGGGCGAGTGAACCTGATGCACGGTCGCCAGGCGTTCCAGCGGCAGCGCGAACCAGCTTGCCACGCGCCGCCGGTTTTCCTGCACCCTCTCGCGGTTGTCGTTCGATCCGAGGCCAACATTGAGGCCGCGATAGATGCCATCGGAAACGCCTCCCTGCCGGGTGAAATAGCCATGAACGATTGCGCCGCCTGTCGCCTGGTTCAGCAGCTCGCTCTGGATCGGTGCCGGGGATGGCGCATGTGTCATCAGCAATTCCAAGATTTGGCTTTCGCTCTGTCTATTCCGTCTTGTCCGGCGAAGCGTCTTTCCTTGCGCCGGATGTTGGCCCAGCCGCGCGCGCTCTGTCAATCCACGGGGCGGAAGGGCATGAGGGCGATGGCGGGATGAGAGACAGCCATTGCCTTGAACAGTTCCCCCATTTTTCCCTCTCCTTCGCCAGCAAGCCGATCGACGGCGGCCTGGATGATCTGCTGTGTGCGCGGCTCGCGATCGCGGCCGAGCGCGGCGGCTCGGTCAAGAATGCCGAGCCCGACCAGGAAATCTCCCTGGTGGAGCGCCCCGTTGATATGCAGGCCTGCCGAAGCGGCTGTTTCCGCCAGCGCCTGGAAATCGACGTGGCTGGTCAGGTCGGCTTCGCCCGGATGGGCCAGTGCCGGATCGAACTCATGCATGCGAACAGCCTGGAGTGTATCGCCGAAGCCGGTGACCAGATGACCATAGTCGATTGCGAGTGCCGTCCCGTCAAAACGCTTGAGCCTCTCTGCGATGGCGAGCATCACCGACTGCCGGGCAGGAGAAATCTCAAACAGGGTGCCTGACGGCATGGACTGAGCCCCTTCCGGCAGCAGGGCAGGGTCGATGCCCGCGATCCCGGCCCCAAATGCCAGCTCGTCATCGGCGTCGAGGCCGACCATGCGCTCCCTGAAACCGGCCGCTGTCTTCACGAACTGCCGGATGGGGATGGCGTCGAAGAGCTCGTTGGCGGCAATCAGCGTAAAGCCGGGTGGCACCTCGCCGAAATCAGTGTGCCACTCGATCTTGCCGGAATGATCCGCCAGGGTTTCCTGCTGGATGTCGCGCAGGCGTTCGCTGGTTTCCACGAGATGCGCCGTCATGTTTTCGAAGAGGGGCGGCGCGAGGCGAGAGATGACGCGCAGCATGTCGGCCATCATCGTGCCGCGTCCGGGTCCGATCTCCACAAGCCTGACGTCTGCCGGCGTGCCGTGGCGTTGCCAGGCATGGACGATGAAGACGCCGATCATTTCACCGAATAGCTGGCTGACTTCCGGCGCGGTCACGAAGTCACCGGAACTGCCGAACGGTTCACGGGTGCGGTAGTAGCCGTATTCGGGATCGGCGAGGCAGAGCGAAAAGAAATCCGTCACGCTGATCGGTCCATTCGCCCGGATGATCGCCTTGATCTTCTCACCGAGTGCGGTGGTCATGGTTCTCCTCCTCCAACAGCCGAGATCAGTGCTGCAGGGCAGCCTGCCGGCGGGCACGGATCATGGCCCAGACGCCAAGTAGAAGCATGGGAGACGAGAGGACCATCCCCATCGTCAACCAGCCGGTGCCGAGAAGGTAGCCAAGCTGGGCATCCGGTTCGCGGAAGAATTCAACGAAAATACGCGACAGGGCGTAGCCGCACACAAACACGCCGGTGACAAAGCCGGGTGTCTTCAAGGCGCGCAACGCATAGATCAACAGGGCAAGGACGAGGAGGAGCACGATGCCCTCGAGACCGGCTTCGTAGAGCTGGCTCGGGTGGCGGGCAAAGGGGCCGCCCGTCGGGAACACAATCGCCCAGGGTACATCCGTCAGCCGGCCCCAGAGCTCCCCATTGATGAAATTGGCGATGCGGCCGCAGAAAAGGCCGATCGGAACGACGGCCGAGACGATATCGAAAAGGCTCCACAACGGAATGCCGTTGCGCCGCGCGAAGATGATCATCGCAATGGTCGTGCCTGCCAGTCCGCCGTGAAAGGACATGCCGCCGTTCCAGATCTGGATCGCGCGGATCGGGCTCTCGATCACCGAGGGAAGATCGTAGAAAAGGATGTAGCCGATGCGCCCACCAAGCACGATCCCGAGCGCCACCCAGACGATGAAGTCGTCAAGCTGTGTTTTCGAGATCGGCGAGCGGTTGCCGGGCCAGAGTGTGTCGTTGCCGGCGATCAAACGCGCATAATACCATCCGAGCATGATGCCGGTGACATAGGCGAGACCGTACCAATGAATGGCCAGGGGACCGATCGAAAACGCGATCGGATCGATATCCGGGAAAGGCATGATGGCCAGGAGGTTGGCAGCTATCGGCAAGGTGTTCCCATCCGTTGATGTCGGCGGAACATGGCGCTACGCCCGCAGAGGGTCAAGTCGATTGTTAGTGATCCGTATTGCAAGGGGTGCTTATCCAGAGCAAAGCGCTTGCATCCTCAATGGCGAAGCCCTACCTCATCCTCATAGGCCGCGGAGGCCGAACCTGTTCATTTACAAGGGAGAAGACCGCCATGACGACTGGAGCAAACCGCATCATGGACGAGTTCGCCAAGCTGATGACCGATGCCGCCGGCGCTGCCCAGGGTGTGCGCAAGGAAATCGAGACCGCGTTCAACGCGCAGGCCGAGCGCTGGCTGAACAGCATGGACATCGTCAAGCGCGAGGAGTTCGAGGCCGTGCGCGAAATGGCGATCAAGGCGCGCGACGAAAACGAAGCCCTTTTGGCGCGTGTTGCGGCGCTGGAAGCGAAACTGGCCGCAAAAGGCAAGTAATCTCGTTTTGAGACAGGCGGCGGTGTGGCCTTTATGAGACACGCCGCGGCTTCGGCCAAAAAAGCCGGTGCAGTTATCCACCTGTGGACACTGCCAAAAAAGCCAATTCGCAGAGTCGCTTAATCCCCCTTCTGAAAGCAAATCCAATCACCTTTCCACAGTGGCGTTTCGGAAAACCGGCCTTTGGGGGCTGGCATGCCACCGGGTGCGTTATACACTGATTTTAAATGATGATTCGAAGCAGTTGGTAAGCTCCGGGCAGGTTCACTGCGTAAGTCTGGTAAGCGGTTCAACGATCATCTGGGTTGGTGGTTTCCGGGTAGCTGTGTGTGTTCTTCTGTGTCTCGTTGGACAAAGTCGTTACGCATTCACTCCGGTCAAGAAGGTGCTGCATGAGCCTCATGGAATTGGAAGTCGAGCGTCAGTCGAACCCGGTCGATATGATCGAGTACGTCGCCGCCAACAACGACTGGGCTTTCGAGCGGTCCGGCGACGACGAGATCGCGATGACGGTCGAAGGCAAGTGGACGGACTACCACGTCTCCTTTTCCTGGATGGAAGAGTTTGAAGCACTGCATCTCGGCTGCGCCTTCGACATCAAGGTGCCGGAACAGCGGATGAATGAGGTCACGAGACTTCTTGCAGCGATCAACGGCCAGGTGTTGATGGGACACTTCGATGTCTGGCGCCAGGAAGATGTGATAATCTTCCGGCAGTCTCTCCTGCTTGCCGGCGGTGCCGAACCGACGAATCGGCAGGTCGAAGTGCTCCTCGCCAGCGCACTCGACACCTGCGAAGCCTATTATCAGGCTTTCCAGTTCGTGATCTGGTCGGGCATGGAAGCCAACCGCGCTATGGAAGCCGTTCTGTTTGAAACAGTGGGCGAAGCGTAAAATGTCGTCAGAGCTTTCGTCTTCGGGCCCAATCGTTCTTGTCGGTGCCGGCAACATGGGAGGCGCGATGCTTTCCGGCTGGCTGAAGAGCGGTGTCCCGGGGGCTTCTGTCGTCGTCGTTGATCCAGGTCCCTCGGCCCAGATGATGGACATCATCAAGGCCGCAGGCGCGACACATGTGACGGCTGCTCCTTCCGATCTGACGGCGGGCGTGCTGTTTCTTGCCGTCAAGCCGCAGGTGATGGAAGCCGTGCTTCCCCTGGTCAAGAGTGCGGTCGGTGCCGCGACGGTGGTCGTGTCGGTTGCTGCCGGCAAGACGCTCGGGTTTCTCGAAAAGCATCTCGGCGAGGCCGCGATGGTTCGCGCCATGCCGAACACGCCTGCGATGGTCGGGCGTGGCGTGACCGGTGCCTTTGCCAACGCGCGCGTCACGCCAACGCAGCGCGACCATGTCCACGCGCTTTTGCGCGTATCGGGTCCTGTCGAGTGGGTGCCTGACGAAGCCGATATCGATGCGGTTACGGCGCTGTCCGGCAGCGGTCCGGCCTATGTATTTTATCTCGTCGAGTGCATGGCAGAAGCAGGCCGCAAACTCGGCCTGCAGGCGGACCTTGCCATGCGCCTCGCACGGGAAACGGTCGCGGGGGCTGGTGAACTCATGCATCAGTCCCCCGACGACGCTGCGCGCCTTCGCCAGAACGTGACGTCTCCTGGCGGCACGACGGCGGCAGCCCTTTCGGTGCTGATGGCCGAGGACGCGATGCAGCCGCTGTTCGACAAGGCGCTTGCGGCCGCGCGCAAGCGCGCCGAAGAACTTGCCGGCTGAGGTGCTGTCATGACCGAAGAAATCACCTATGCCGATTTCGAGCGCGTCGACATTCGCGTTGGCACGATCATCGAGGCCACACCCTTTCCCGAGGCACGCAAGCCCGCGATCAAGCTGCTGATCGACTTCGGACCCGAGATCGGCGTCAAGAATTCGTCGGCGCAGATTACCGTCCACTATACGCTGGAGGGTCTTGTCGGCCGTCAGGTTCTCGGCGTCGTCAACTTTCCGCCGCGCCAGATCGGCCCCTTCCGGTCCGAAGTTCTGACGCTCGGCTTCGAGGACGAAGCGGGCGCCATCGTGCTTGCCGCGACCGACAAGCCAGTGCCGAACGGCAAGAAGCTGATGTGATCTGTGGACAGACGGGATCGGCGAGTGCCAACGGTATCGGCGCGTGCCGGCGAGATCAGTGGATATCTCGGGAAAGTGGATTTGTGAGGACGTAGTCGTGGAATGCGGCTTCGAAGCCCGCCCGCTGCGGTGAGCAAAAAGCGGGGCCGACCGACAACTCCTCGAAGGCCGGGTCGAACCAGGCGAGGCGGGCCATTTGCCATTCCGCCATGCGATCCGTTTTGTACTGGACGAAGAGGGCATCGCGGTTGCGTGTCACGCGCACGGACATCCGTTCGAAATCATGATCGACGCGGAAAGCCGACCAATCGGAATTGCCGTTGGTTACGACGACGCTGAAATGTCTGGCTCCATCCGTATATTCGATGCCGCATTTCATCCAGTGCTTGGCGTCGGCACGCACCATCATGCCTGCCTGATCGTACAATGCCTCGTAGCGCCCAGAGAAGCAGAGTTCGGCGGTGAAATCGCCACGTCGGGAACGGTGCAGGAAATGCCCGTCGTCGCGATGGAAGCCATAGTAGGTCCCCTGCCAGAAATCCGTCTTGTCGCCCGAGCGAACATGCAGCGTGCCGTCGCGCTCCTCGACGAAAGGCGGGGGATTGAGCCACGTCATGTCATTTGCGGTGATGGTCATCCGATGTCTCTCACGCAGGCAGCCGGATTGTTGCGCGCAAACCGCCCTGCGGACTATCGCCGAGCGTGACGTTGCCGCCGTGGCTGCGGGCGATATCGCGGGCGATTGCAAGGCCGAGACCAGTGCCCGATGCATCGAGGTTGCGCGCCTCATCGAGCCGGAAGAAGGGCTTGAAGACGTCTTCGCGATTCTTCTCCGGAATTCCCGGGCCGTCGTCGTCAAAGACGATCGTCAGCCATTTGGCGCTGTGCTTCGCGTCTATGTTGAGCGTGTTGGCGTAGCGACGGGCGTTGGAGGCGAGGTTGGTCACCAAGCGGGTGAAGGCGGTCGGACGGACCGAAACGCTGTCGTCGCCCTCGATCGCATAGGTGAGCGTCTTGCCGTGCAAGGCGAAGTCGGGTTCGAGTTTCTCGAAGAGCTCGCTGAGCTTCACTTCGCCGACGTCCTCTTCGACTTCGCTGCGGGCAAATGCCATGTAGGCCTCCAGCATCGATTGCATGTCGTTGACGTCGTCGTTCAATCCATGCAAATCCGGATGATCGCCGGCCAGCGCAAGCTGCAGCTTGAAACGGGTGAGGATGGTGCGCAGGTCGTGGCTGACGCCGGTCAGCATAGCGGTGCGCTGCTCCATCTGGCGCTCGATACGCTCGCGCATGAGAATAAAAGCGAGACCGGCGCGGCGGACTTCATCTGCGCCGCGCGGATAGAAGTTGTCGGCCTTCTGACCCTTGCCGAAGCTCTCGGCGGCGGCGGCCAGCGTCTGGATCGGGCGGATCTGGCCCCGAAGGAAGAGAATGGAGATGGTGATCAGCACAAGCGATGCTCCGACCATCCACACGATGAAGATATGGGTGTTGGAGGCGTAGGTCTGGCTGCGTCTGGCGAGCACGCGCAGTATCTTGTCCTTGAGCTTTACCCGGATTTCCACAAGGTTGGAGTCACCTACGGTATCGATCCAGAACGGGCGCTTGATCTGATCGCTGATCTCATCGCTCAAAATGCCATCCAGGATCGAGAAGAACGGCTTGATGCGCGGTGGAGGGAGTTCGCCGTCCTGTTCGATCGATATCTGCAGGCCCAGCTGGTCGCGGGCGATGCGCGTCGCTTCGCTGTAGTCTGTATCCTGGGGATAGGTCTCGATCATTTGAATGATCGCCGCAATATCGCGGGTCACCGCCATCGAGAGCCGCTGCGTGACCATCTGCCAGTGCCGTTCCATGAAAAGTCCGGCGACGACGGATTGCAGAAGCACCATCGGAATGATGATGATGAGAAGCGAACGGACATAGAGGCCCTTCGGCAGCTGCCGGCGCAGCCAGCGGCCAAGCCACCGCCATCCGTAGGCAGGCGAGCGGTCCTCGCGCCGCAGGGAATCGAATGTCACCATCTAGATCGCCGGTCCTGACGTTGGGTCCTCAATCGATGCTCAGCCGATATCCTATACCACGAACCGTCTGGAGCCAGACCGGATTTGCGGGGTCGTCCTCGATTTTCCGACGCAGGCGGTTGATCTGCACGTCTATCGTTCGCTCGCCGACATCCACGTCGCTTCCGATCAGCTCGTGACGCGGAATGGTATCGCCCGCGCGTTTGGCGAACAGCAGCATGATTTCCTGCTCCCGGTCGGTGAGACGTACGACTTCGGAAGCCTTCTTCAGTTCCTTGCGGGTCAGCGAGAAGGTGTAGGGGCCGAACATCACCTGCTCGATCTTCGGCGCGTCGTTCGAGGCATTGCGCCGCAGGATGTTGTTGATCCGCAGGACGAGCTCGCGCGGGTCGAAAGGCTTGGGAAGGTAATCGTCGGCTCCAGCCTCCAAACCGGCGATACGGCTGCCCGATTCCGCAAGTGCCGTCAGCATGATGATCGGCACGCTTTTGATCGTGCGCAGGCCTTTGGTGACATCGATCCCGGATTCGCCCGGCATCATCACGTCCATGATGATGAGATCGAAGTCGAGGCCCGCAAGCTTGCGTCGGGCTTCGGCGCCGTCGGCTGCCGCCGTTACCCGAAAACCGTTCTCGGTCAGGTAGCGGTTTAGCAGCGCGCGAATGCGCGTGTCATCGTCCACCACGAGCAAGTGCGCCGCATCGTCCGAAATCACTGTTTTTGCCGCCATTCAGTCTGCTTTCGCGTTTTGTCTGTTCCGCATGCCTCTCAGAAAGGCTTTCACGCCTTCCCGTATTTCCGGAGAAGCTCCGTCGAATGCTCTCTCAATACGGCGCGATTGCGGCTCTGCCAGTGCAAAGGCAAGTTCGCGCCCTGTCTTCGTCGGATAGAGTTTGCGCTGCCGTCTGTCCTCAGGCCCCGCAAGCTGTCTGATATACCCCGAATCGATGAGTTGTTTGAGTACCCGTGCGAGACTCTGTTTGGTAATCTTCAACGTATCCAGAAGATCGGCAACGGTCATGCCGGGGTTGCGGTTAACAAAATGCACCACGCGGTGATGCGCGCGCCCGAAGCCGCTTTCAGACAGAATGGCATCGGGGTCGGAAACGAAGTCACGATAGGAAAAGAACAGCAGCTCGATGATGTCGAAGTCGATGGTGTCCGTGTTTTCCATCGGCATCTTCAGCGGTTCCGGCTTGCCGGCTTTCGGGCTGGTCTGTCGTGCCAATTTGGCATTTCCTTTCTTATTCGGCGTCCTTCGGGAACGATCCGAAAAAATACGTCAGCTTTATTGACATATTTTTACGTCGTCGTTAGCCTTCCCACGCTTTGCGAAGCCGACGATATCGCTGTTTCCACCGAAAACCCGACCCGCCTTCGCGAAACTCCCAATATAACGCGCAATTTCCCCTACTTCAGTGGATAGAACGTATTTGGGATAACAATCAACAGGCATGGCGTCGGCGCGCCAAGGAGGACAGGATGGCTTCAGTTCCTTTCGATCAGCTGGATGGCGAAATCTGGTTCAACGGCGAGTTCGTTCCGTGGAAGGATGCAAAGATCCACGTGCTGACGCATGGCCTCCATTACGCAAGCGCCGTCTTTGAGGGCGAACGCGCCTATGGCGGCAAGGTCTTCAAGCTGACGCAGCACAACGAACGTCTGCACAGGTCGGCGGAAATCCTGGGTTTCAAGGTTCCTTTTTCCGTTGCCGAACTGGATGCGGCAACGGTCGAGCTGTTGAAGCGCCAGGGCTTTTCGGAGGCCTACGTCCGCCCGATCGCCTGGCGTGGCAGCGAGATGATGGGCATTTCGGCACAATCGAACCGCATCAACGTGGCGATCGCCATCTGGCAGTGGGGCAGCTATTTCAATCCGGCTGAAAAACTCAAGGGAATCCGTCTCGACATTGCCGAGTACCGACGTCCCGATCCAAAAACGGCACCATGCGCATCCAAGGCAGCGGGGCTCTACATGATCTGCACCATTTCCAAGCACGCTGCCGAAGCCAAGGGCTACGCCGATGCAATGATGCTCGACTATCGCGGCCAGGTTGCAGAGGCGACCGGCGCAAACATCTTCTTCGTGAAGGACGGGGTTCTCCATACGCCGACGCCGGATTGCTTCCTCAACGGGATCACCCGGCAAACCGTCATCGAGCTCGCCAAGCGTCGAGGGATTGACGTCGTCGAACGCGTTATCTTACCTGAAGAGCTTTCAAGCTTCAGCGAGTGTTTCCTGACCGGATCTGCGGCGGAAGTGACGCCCGTCTCCGAAATCGGTCCCTACAGGTTCACGCCCTCGACGATCTCCGAGACACTGATGAACGATTACGTCAACGAGGTTCATCCGGCTACTGTGGCCGGATAACGACGCCTTTTGATGTTGCGGCCGGTTTCCAGAGAGGCAGCCGGCCGTTTATCATTCGCTGGTGCTATCTTGCCTTGGCCACAACGGCGCCGACGATCGTCGACAGAATGCCGCCGCCGATCAGGCCGCCGATGCCGTCGGCGATCAACCCGGTCAACTGGGCTTCGCCGCCGAACATGGTCAACAGGATGCCGCCGCCGATCCCGCCGATCGCGCCGGCGATCGTTCTGGCCACAGTGCTGATAGCCACTTGCTTCAGGGCGCCGCTTGCGAGATTGCCGCCGACCGCGCCCGCGATCACTTGTGTAATGAGTGGTAGTAAGGCTTCCATGATTTCCCTCCTTCGCGTTTCCTCAAACGCAGCGCCGACTGCGCCATCTCCAACGGGACGGCCAGTCATACAGTCGATCCGGCGTCCGATAGGAACAGGGATATCGTCTGAATATCAGTATTTTAGCATAGGAAAGGCGGAAGCGAAATGGATAGCAACCCATACGTGAAAATTTTCTGCCTGCATTCACATGCGAAAGGCGGCCCCAAGGCCGCCCCGCAATCATTCGATTCTACTGCTATTGATAGACATAAACGATGCGCCGGCTGCCCGGATCGACCAGTACCGGACGGTCGTTGATGCGCGCATAGCGATACTGGTAGTCGGGAATCTCCTGGAACGTCACGTCGCCGGGAACCTGGGCGCCGACAACCACATCGCCGCGGATTTCGACCGTCCGACCCGGATTGGTCTCGATATAGGTGGTTACCATCTCGGGAGGGTCGATTGCTTCCACCGAGCCGACGGGGCCAAGCAACTCGTCACCGGGCGCGGGTTCGGCATCGACGCTGGCCGTCGTCTCATAGGTTACGACGGGAACGCCAAGATCGTCCCGGTGGTCCTGGACAATCACCGTATCGCCACCCTGGTCCATCTGGAGATATTGTGCATAGACCCAGCCACGAACGCCGTTTACGTCGACACGGCACCAGCGGCTATCCTGAATGCAGCCGTCGAGAATGGTTTGCGATCCGCGTGTGGCAACGCCGACCGAAGGGTACTGCGTGCCCGGGCCGGTATGGATGGTCAGATCGTTGATGGCCGTCGCCGCCATTTCCGCGTGAGCGAAGCCCGCGGTTCCCGCGACGATCGCGCCAGCCAGGAAAAGTTCTCGCTTCAAGGTCATCTTGGTTCTCCTTCTTTCTGGGCTGGTAACGTCCTGCCTGGCACGAGGTTCCGAAATTTCCCACCTTTGGGTGAGGGGAGTGGCTCCGCTCATCATTTAAATCGGCACCCCATATCACCATGGGTTTCATCGTTATGATTTTTCGTGATCCGGCGGTCTCTCGTCATGGGGGACGGACGCAGAGCTTGCAAAATGGCGGCTGTGCAGGCTCCGATTCCGGACTATACCTTTCCCTCAGAAAGACGAAGCGAGGCACTCATGAGCATGCTCCAGGCCGGTATTATTCCGGTAACCGCGTTCCAGCAAAACTGCACGATCCTGTTCGATCCCGAAACGAAGGAGGGCGTTGTGGTTGATCCCGGCGGGGACGTGCCGGTCATCCTGCAGGCAGTCAGGGAGAACGATCTGGCGATAAAGGCGATCTGGCTCACGCACGGCCATCTCGATCATGCAGGCGGCGCCAAGGAGCTTAAGGAAGCATTGGGCGTCGAAATCGTCGGGCCGCATGAGGACGATCTTCCACTGCTGGCGCGCATCGAAGCTCAATCGCAGAAATATGGCCTGCCGGCGGGCATGCAGAACGTTGTGCCTGATCGCTGGCTGAAGGACGGCGATTCGGTATCCTTCGGCGAACACGCATTCGAAGTGTACCATACGCCCGGCCATGCGCCCGGCCATGTCATCTATTTCAATCGTGCACAGAACTTTGCTCACCTGGGCGACGTGCTTTTCAACGGCTCGATCGGACGCACCGATCTGCCGGGCGGCAACCACCAGCAGCTCCTGGATTCCATTCGCGAGAAAGTGCTGCCTTTGGGTGACGATGTCGGCTTCATTTGCGGCCATGGTCCCGGCAGTCGAATCGGCGACGAGCGGCGCAACAACCCCTACCTTCAAGGCATCTGATTCGCTCAAAACAAAAGCGCCGCTAAAAAGCGGCGCCCCTGTATTTGTCGATAGACGTTGCGATCAGTTCGCGACGCAGAAGTGGCTGCGGCCGTCATTGCCGATGAAGGTGCCGCTCCGCGGGTCGAACGAGCGATAGCGATAGGAGCAAAACCGTTCCCACTGCGGGGTCCAGGGTTCGACCGAGGCGCGGACCGGTACCGGGCGATAATAGCGCGGCGGCGGAGCGCGATAGACAGGTGCATCGTCGTACTCGTAGACCGGCGGGTCGATGTAGCGTGGTTCGTCGTAGCGCGGAGCGTTGGCAATAGCCGAGCCAACGATCAGGCCGGTCGCAAGACCGACTGCACCGCCTACGAGCGCATCGTTGTTGTTGTTGTGATGATGGCGGTAGCGCCAATCGTCAGCAGATGCCGCGCCGATCGACGAGAAGGTGATGGCAGCAGCGGTTGCCGTCAGAAAGAGGGTTTTGGCGAGGCTATTCATCATGTCCTGTCCTGTTCAACTGATAGGCGGTCTTGCACCTTGATGATGTCAAGGTAAGGGCGGGCACGTGAATACAGGCTGAACAACAAAACCCGGCATTCCTGCCGGGCTTCAACTCGAATTGATAGCTGTGGCTAAGGGTGTCAGCCCGGGCTGGAGTATCAGCCCGAAATCTGCAGGTTGACAGCCTTGGGGCCCTTGCCACGGCGATCCGGCTCCGTGTCGAAACTTACCTTTTGGTTTTCCGTCAGTCCGGCAAGACCCGAAGCCTGAACGGCTGAAATGTGAACGAAGATGTCAGCGCCGCCACGATCCGGCTTGATGAAGCCGAAGCCTTTGTCGGTATTGAAGAATTTTACAGTGCCAGTCTCGGCCATGCGTCAGGTCCTTTTATCTCTGCCCGCCATCCACACGGGCAGCATCACTGATATTGCCCCCTCTCGGAGGCGCTAGCAGGCAATTATTGAAATGTGAGAAAAAGGTCCCCTCTTACTCTGTCGGTTTGCCACGGGACTTCTGCCCGATTTATCGGAACCAACAGACCGGAATATTAGCGTCTCCGGCGCGCACATTATCAAGGACTTCCCATGCTCGCAAAATGCCCGAACGCCATGAGAGTGCTGCGATTATTAAATTTTGGCAAGCAAAAGTTTTCTTGTGGAGCGGCCCGGCGAACGCGCTCCGGCGGCTCAATTTGCCTCTCGCGAAAAAAATCGCTCATAAGCAAGCGCTGATTAACGTTTTGTATCGTCGGCAATATAGTTTAGGAGCAGATTTTCCCAAAGATGCAACGCTGGCGCGACCAATTGGATATTAGAGATTTTTTTATATTTTTGCCGTCATCCGAGATTTTGGCTCGTTTCCAGCCTGTTCGAGGTGCGGCGGCGGGTTATCTCAGGTACGATTTCAACCAGAAGCATCGCCAGGAACATCAGGGCGCAGCCGGCATAGCCGATCGGCGGAATCGTCTCGTTGAGAAGCAGGGCGCCGAGCGAGGCGCCGAAAAGAGCTTCCGAGGACAGGAAGATCGCCGCCTGCGACGATGTGGTGTAGCGCTGGCCGATGATCTGAAGCGAGAAAGCTACCCCCGACGAGAAGAGCCCCACATAGAGGATCTCAGGGGCCGCAGACCGGACGGCTGTCCAGGTAATCGGTTCGGTCACGATCGCCACGAGAAGTGCGCAGACCGCGGTGATGGCGAACTGGGCGTTGGCGAGAGAAAGCGCCCGGCCGTTCTCCGATACGGCAATGCCGGCCAGCGTGATCTGTCCTGCCCAGAAGATGGCGCAGACGACCGTGAGCAGATCACCTTGCGACAGGGCCGACAGTTGCCCCCCCGAGAGAAGAAAGATGCCGGTGACCGCCATCAGTGCGCCGGGCCAGACGATCCAGTGCGGAGACCGGCGCAGAAAGACGACGGCGATCAGCGGGACGAAGACGACGTACAGGCCGGTGATGAAGCTTGAGTTCGTCACCGTTGTCGTCTGCAACCCAAGCTGCTGGGTCGCAGCGCCGCCAAACAGCGCAAGGCCCGTCAACAGGTAGAGTTTTAAGTGGCGAGGCGTCGTCTTTGTGCTTGCCCTGCGGCCTTCGAGCAGCATGAAGGGCAAAACCGCAACGGTCGCGACCGCGAAGCGCAGGCCGATGAACCAGAAGGGGCCGATCGCCTTCATTGCCGTCGACTGCGCGACGAAACCGCCGCCCCATATGGCAGCAGCAAGCAACAGAAGGAGATTCGCCTGAACGCGCGTCATTTCATCCTCGATGTGGGGAGTGGGTGGCAGTGTGCTGGAGCGTTAGCAGTTGCCTTTCAGATGGGCAAGGGCGAAAAACACCGCGGTTTCAGGCTGTGCGCGATCGATGACGCTGGCCGGACCTGACGTGCGCGATCCGCAAGGCCTTGCGGCACAGTCTCCAGCCGCATTCAGCCGTTGCCGTCCGGCGCCCGCGAGACACGCAGGAGTGCCCCGTTGTCCTCATCGGTCACAATCAACAGGGCCCCATCGGGCGCCACCACGACATCCCGCATTCGACCGTATGAGCCGTCGAACATGCGTTCCTCTGCCACGAAGGCACCCACGCTGTCGCGCTGCATGCGCGAGAGCAACTGGAATTTCAATGCGGCAACGAGGAAGTCGCCGTCCCACTCGGGAAACATCTTGCCGTGGTAGATGGCGAGGCCGCCGGGGGCGATCGAGGGATCCCAGTAGTAGAGAGGTTGTTCGAGGCCTTCCTTGGCCGTGCCTTCGCCGATTTCCGCGCCGGAATAGTCGCGGCCGTAGGTGATGACGGGCCAGCCGTAGTTCTTGCCGGGTTCAATATGGTTGATCTCGTCGCCACCCCGGGCGCCGTGCTCGACGGTGTAGAGTTTGCCGTCGGCGGTATCGAAAGCGATGCCTTGCGGATTTCGGTGGCCTTTCGACCAGATCTCCGGAAGCGCCTTGCCGCCGTCCTTGAAGGGATTGTCATTCGGTACACTGCCGTCGGCGTTGATGTGAACGATTGCTCCGGCGTCGTCCTGCCAGTCCTGCGACCGGTCGCGATCGCCGCGGTCGCCAATGCTGATGAAGAGGGAGCCGTCCCTGGCAACCGCGATGCGCGAGCCGTACTGGATGTTGCCGCTCGTGAAGCGCCTCATCGCAAAGATCGACTTGACGTTCTCAAGGGTCTTTCCGTCCGCCGAAAGCGATGCGCGGAAAGCCTCCGTGCCTGAGCCGTTCTTGTTGGCGGTAGCGGCGGTGAAGTAGACCGTTCGGCTTGTTGCGAAATCCGGGGCGAGCTCGACGTCCATCAATCCGCCCTGTCCCCGGTGCCTGACCTCAGGAACGCCGGAGATCGGTTCGGAAAGCTTGCCGTCACGGATGATGCGCATCCGGCCGGGCCTCTCGGTCACGAGATAGGCGCCATCCGGGAGGATTGCGACGGCCCAGGGATGTTCAAGCCCGTCGGAAATCGTCTCGACCTGAACTTCCACCTTCTTGGTCTGAACGATATCGGCGGCAGATACCTGAACGGAGATGGCGGCCGTTGCCACGAATATCATGCCGAACTCAATTTTCCGAAGTCGCTTCATCTGCCATCCTGTCTCTCGTCTGGAACAACGTGGCGCGGCGCGGTGTGGGCTTCAACCCCTACTGAACCCTGGATAACGGGTTTGTGTTTGTCGAAGGGAGCGCGCCGGTCGCCGCGGTGTCGACGAGTTCGGCCTCCACGATGTAGCGAAGCGGTCCGCGTTCCTTTGCACCGAATGGCCAGCAGGTCGCCAGGACAAGGTGCCGGCCATGTGCTGCGGGATCGATGCCGCTCTGGTCCCAAGGAACCACGCGGCCTTTGCCTGTCTTGAACGTCAACACCTTTCCGTCCCGCCGGGTGACTTCGATTTCGTCGTCCGGCTGCACGTCTTTCAACCAGCGAAAGTGTGTGTCGCGATGCGCGGCGATGACCGACGTGCCCTCTTCGCCCGGCTGCGGGGTGCTGGTGAGCCATGCCGGCCCGAAGGCGAGTGCTTCGCCGGAAGCTCCCGACAAAACGATCGCATGCTTTCCGAGGCGGGGAGCGCTGATCTCTGCCTCGGTGGTGAAGTCGGCCCAGGGCCATGGTTTGGCATCTTCCCCGCGCAATTCGGCAGCGAACGCTCTTTTGAGCAGGAACTGCGACAACTCGGCCTTCGCCTTGATGTAGAGCCCGTCGCCGATCAGGATGGCTCCGTAAAGCGCCAGGATTGCGATGCTGATGGCGATCGCTTTTTCGACAGCGGAGAACCGGGGGAGGATAGAGCGGGCCTGCTTTGCCTCAGATACGTCATAGGCTGTTGCAGCAGCCGTCGCCATGGCGAGTTCGAGATAGGTCGGCAGGGGGCCGAAGTCGTCCACCTCGCCATACCCCATGCCCTTGCTCCGCCTAGCGCTCATTGCGTTTTGCTCCCACAAAGACGCCGCGCACTCGGCGCCGCCAGACAGCCAGTCCGCTCGCCGCCGCGATTGCCGACAACAGGGCGGTCAATCCACGCATGATCTGTTCGTCGGCGCGGGTTGCCGTTTGCGGCAGTATCACCGTGGCGGACTTCTGCGCGATCAGGCTGGCAGCTTTCGGCGTCGGGGCGGTGGCCATCCTCGTTGCCGCAAGCTCGGCGTGCGCGACGGGACCGGACACGTCCATCTGGACATCGGTCTTCAGGCGCGGTGCCTCGACGAAGAAGCCGGGCTCCCTGGTGGGGAAAAGCAGCGAGCCGCTGTTGACGTCGTTCTGTCGCACGAGGCCGGCGAGCTGGTCGCTCTTCTGCTGGCGCTCGTCGGCGTTGGCAGCCGTTACCAGCCCGAACATCATGAAAGCGGAGGCGGCAAAGGCGACAAACACAACCAGCAATGACAGGGAAAGGCGACTGGCGCGCAGGCGTCTCACGGCAAATTCGTCTTCCAGAAACATGGTATGCCCTCGATAACCAATTTCGGATGCACCAAAATGCGGCTTCGATCTCGGCGGGCTCACGTCTGAATTGCGGCGTGCCACGGTATTTGTTGCGGCGAATTCGTGGCAAAGCCGGAATTTTGCGAAGGTTTTGATTTCAAGGCGTAAATCGACCTGTGTTCAGAGATCGATTCAAGGTCTTCGCAAACCGATTCATGCCGTCGAAACGCGCGCGCTGCGAATCGGCTGCAGCGACGGGCAATCGATCACGAAGAATCATTGGCTTCATCACGCCTTTGCGCTTGAAATGCCTGCTCACATTGGACATAGAGCTTAGCGCAGAGATCCGGTCCCGGCTTTCTGCCCAATTCAACCGTATAGGACCGATATCATGGCCTTTCTTGCCGATGCTCTTTCCCGTGTGAAGCCTTCAGCCACCATCGCCGTTTCCCAGAAAGCGCGCGAGCTGAAAGCCAAAGGGCGCGATGTGATCGGCCTTGGTGCCGGTGAGCCGGACTTCGATACGCCGGAAAATATCAAGCTCGCCGCCATCGACGCGATCAATCGCGGCGAGACGAAGTACACGCCGGTTTCCGGTATCCCCGAATTGCGCAAGGCGATCGCCGCGAAGTTCAAGCGCGAGAACGGGCTCGACTATTCCTGGGAGCAGACGATCGTCGGTACCGGCGGAAAGCAGATTCTTTTCAACGCCTTCATGGCGACGTTGAATCCTGGCGATGAAGTCGTCATCCCGGCACCGTACTGGGTGTCCTACCCGGAGATGGTCGCCCTTTGCGGCGGCACGCCCGTCGTCGTCTCGGCGACGCAGGAAAACAACTTCAAGCTCCAGCCCGCCGATCTCGACAAGGCGATCACGCCGAAGACGAAGTGGTTCATCTTCAACTCGCCTTCAAACCCGTCGGGCGCTGCCTATACGCATGCAGAGCTCAAGGCGCTGACCGATGTGCTGCTCAAGCATCCGCATGTCTGGATCCTGACGGACGACATGTACGAGCACCTGACCTATGGCGACTTCAAGTTCGTCACGCCTGTCGAAGTCGAGCCGAAGCTCTATGACCGCACGCTGACGATGAACGGCGTGTCCAAGGCCTACGCGATGACCGGTTGGCGCATCGGTTACGCAGCCGGGCCGCTGCCGCTCATCAAGGCGATGGACATGATCCAGGGTCAGCAGACTTCCGGCGCGACCTCGATTGCCCAGTGGGCTGCCGTCGAAGCGCTGAACGGCACGCAGGATTTCATTCCTGAGAACAAGAAAATCTTCGAGGGCCGTCGTGATCTGGTGGTCTCGATGCTGAACCAGGCCAAGGGCATCTCGTGCCCGTCGCCCGAAGGCGCCTTCTACGTCTATCCGTCCTGCGCCGGCCTTATCGGCAAGACGGCGCCGTCGGGCAAGGTCATCGAGACCGATGAGGACTTCGTTTCGGAACTGCTCGAAAGCGAAGGCGTTGCCGTGGTTCACGGCTCGGCCTTCGGTCTCGGACCGAACTTCCGCATTTCCTACGCAACGTCCGAGACCCTGCTCGAGGAAGCCTGCAAGCGCATACAGCGCTTCTGCGGCGGCTGCGTGTAATCTCTAAAATCTGGTATCGCAATGTGAACCCGCCGGAAACGGCGGGTTTTTCGTCGGTTGGGACTAAAGTCGCCTGGAGTTCAAAGCCCCAGTGCTGTCAGCATGATGAAGGTCGCGAAGAGGATGAAGTGCGTCATCCCTTCTATTGCGTTGGTTTCACCGTCGTTCAGGTTGATTGCTGCTGCAATGAGGGTGATGGCGACCATGACCGTCTGAACCGGGGACATCGCCATGATGAATGGCTGTCCCGTGTAAAGCGCTATCCCCTCCATGACGGGAACCGTCAGGATGACCGTCGAGAGCGATGCGCCCATGGCTATGTTGATCGTTGCCTGCATCCGGTTGCGCAGTGCTGCACGCAGCGCGGTCATGATTTCAGGCGCGGCTGAGATCGCGGCAACGACGATAGCGGTCACGGCGACCGGCGCGCCGGTGCCCCTCAGGCCCGCGGTCATCCAGGAGGACATGATCTCGGCCAGCCCGCCGATAATGACGACGCCGACGAGGATGGCAATGATCGATGCCATCGTGGAATCCTCGGCGATGTGCTCGTCCGATGCGTTCTTGGCGCGCTCGTG
The DNA here is from genome assembly GCF_001424945.1 of Rhizobium sp. Root1203. Lineage (GTDB taxonomy): Bacteria > Pseudomonadota > Alphaproteobacteria > Rhizobiales > Rhizobiaceae > Rhizobium. The sequence continues at coordinate 1,090,707 of NZ_LMCW01000012.1, read as the reverse complement.
GCGGGGATAGCTGTAACTGAAGAAGTAGCTGTGCTGGCCGACCTGCATGCGCAGGAAGAGTGCATAGAGCGCGATCATCGCAACGATCGTGAACGCGGAGTAAAAGTGCCATTTGTCATCAGGCACGAACTCGGGGACGATCATGGAGATGCCGATGGCCGTGAGGATCATCACGCCATAGGTCTTTCCCGAATTGTCGTTGTAGGGCTGTTCGCCGTGCTTCAGTCCGCCGAGCAGGGCGGCGAGACCGAGAATTCCGTTGATGTCGAGCATCAGCGCCGCGTAGATCGTGTCGCGCACCAGCGTCGACGAGCTCTCGCCGGTCATCAAGATTGCGAGGATGATGACTTCGACGGCGACCGCCGACAGCGTCAGGATCATCGTGCCGTAGGGATCACCGACCTTGACGGCGAGGATTTCCGCATGGTGTGCGACGCGCATCGATGCCAGGACGATGGTGCCGACGAGGGCGGCGGCTGCGATCAACGCCGCGCCCTGACCCATTTGCATGACGTCATGCTCGGCGGCATAGGCGATCACGCCGACGACGAGCGCCGCTGCCATGTATTTTTCGTCCTTCAGGCGTGATGCAATCCCCAAGGTGCGGCTCCCACTTTGATTCATATCTGAAGTCTAAGGCGATGATTTTACATATCAAGTGAGCGCGCGGCCGACCATGTTTGCAGTCTTGCGCATTTAATGGAATACTGGCGTCTCGGTCAGCCGGAAGCATATCGCGGCGCCTCTCGTATCTTGCCAAGCGGCCCCGCGGCGAAACCGGATTCAATTCGGTCTGCATTCGGGCGCGGAACAAGAAGAAGAGGAGTGAGATGCATGGTCAAGGTGGTCTACGAAGTCGTCCCGCATGACGGGGGCTGGGCCTACCGGCTGGGAGATGTCTATTCCGAAGCATTCCCGACGCATTCCGAAGCGCTTGAGGCAGCCCGCATCGTTGCGGCCGAACAGCAGGTGGGCGGCGATTCCGCCGAGATCAGCTGGCAGGACGACAGGGGCAAATGGCACGAGGAATATGCCGAAGGCGGCGATCGGCCGGAGACCGAAGTGGTCGATGGACACCGGATTGTCCGTTCTGCCGACGCTTCGCCGCGCGCCTGATCGTCCCCTCTGTCGATTGACGATCGATCAGCCTGCGCGGTTGCGCGGTTTTTCCCTCACATAGCTCGCAAGGCCCGCCACAAGCGCATCGAAGACGACGCGGTAGCGCGACGCTGTCTTGATACCCTCGTGCATCACGACCCAGGTGCCGAGCGGTATTTCGAAGGCCTCCGGCAGAAGATGCACGAGGTCCGGATCGCGTGCCGCGATGCCTATCTGGCAGATGCCGATGCCCAGGCCAGCGCGAATTGCCGAAAGTTGCGCAAGCGGCTTGTCAGCCTTGAATGCGAAGTCGAGGCCCTCAGGCATGGGAAAGCGCTTCATCATCGTCCTGATATAGGCCGTCTGGCGATCGAAGCCGATGAGCCGATGGGTCGCGAGGTCGGCAAGCGTCCGCGGCATGCCTGCCTTTTCGAGATAGCGACTGTGTGCATGCATGCCGAGCGGAATATCGCCGATCCGGCGCACGATCAGGGCATCCTGCGTCGGCTCGGCCATCCGCACGGCGACATCCGCCTCGCGGTTGAGGAGGTCTTCGATCGTATCGGAGGCCGACAGCTCGATGCGCAGCTCCGGATATGTGTCCATCAGCGGTGAGAGGATAGGAGGCAGCACCTCCACGCCAATGATCTCGCTGGCGCTGATGCGGACGGTCCCTGCAACGCGCTGCCGGTGACCCGACGCCGCGCGCAGGAGGGCGGCTGATGTCGCTGCCAATGTCTCTGCAAAGGGCCGAAGTTGGAGCGCAGCGTCGGTCGGCAGCAGGCCGTTCGAGGATCGGACGAAGAGCTTTGAACCGATGCGCTCTTCGAGGGCATCGATATGACGGCCGATTGTGGGCTGCGTCAGCCCCCGTTCACGCGCGGCGGCTGAAAGCGAACCATACTGCAGCACGGCCAGCATGGTTCGATAGAAATCCCAGTTCGGTTCCTCGCTCATAAAATTATGTATAGCGGCTGCACGAAATTCGTCAATTTCGTTTATCATGGAATGCGCGCATAGTCCGGTCATCGAATTGACGGAGGCCATCATGACTGAGCAGACACAGAAGATCGCACTTATCCTTGGCGCAACCGGCGGCATCGGCGGCGAAGTCGCCCGCAGGCTTCTGGCGTGCGGCTGGCAGATACGGGCGCTCAATCGCAATGCCGCCAAGGGGAGGGCGAGCGAGCCGCGCTTCGAATGGATACAGGGCGACGCCATGAGCGCAACGGATGTGATGAAGGCCGCCGACGGTGTGAGCGTGATTGTCCATGCGGTCAATCCTCCGGGATACCGGGATTGGGAAAAGCTGGTGCTGCCGATGCTCGACAACGCGATTGCCGCTGCCGGTGCCGTCGGCGCTCGTGTCGTGCTGCCGGGCACTCTCTACAATTTCGGGCCGGATTCGTTTCCCACGCTTCGCGAGGACAGCCCGCAAAATCCGGTGACAAAAAAGGGGGCGATCCGGGTCGAGATGGAAAGGCGCCTCGAGGTGGCTTCGCGTGCAGGCGTATCGGTGATCATCGTTCGCGCCGGGGATTTTTTCGGTCCGACTGCTGCCAACAGCTGGTTTTCACAGGGCATGATCGTCCCCGGCAAGCCGCTGAAGACAATCAGGAACCCCGCACGCCGCGGCGTGGGACATCAATGGGCCTACCTGCCGGACGTGGCGGAAACCATGGTCCGCCTGGTCGAGCGTGGCGATCGACTTCCGGCTTTTGCCGTCTATCACATGGACGGTTTCTGGGACGCCGACGGCAGCCAGATGGCCGCGGCGATCAATCGGGTTGTCGGCGGCGACGCAAGGGTGCGGGCATTTCCCTGGTGGCTGGTTCCGCTCGCCGCCCCCTTCGTGACCTTCCTTCGCGAGCTGAAGGAGATGCGCTATCTCTGGCGGAAGCCGCTGCGTATGACCAATGACCGTCTGGTCGCCGAGCTGGGCAGCGAGCCGCATACGCCGATCGATGACGCTGTCAGGGCGACGTTGGCAGCATTTGACTGCCTGCCGCAATCGCGTCGCGAAACGCCTGCTCCGCTCCTGACGCAGGGAGCCAACTAGGCCCGCTCAAGTTCTGCGAGCGCGATGCGCGCGACGGCAAGCGGACTTTCGGCCGCTTTCAGCGATCCGTCATCGAGGAACCAGGCCGCCGACAGGCCGGAATAGGCAACGATCCACTGCAGCAGGCGCCTTGGCTCGATGCCGGCGTTCCGAGACACGATCGGCAACTGCCGTTGCAGACGGCGGGGGTCGGTCACAGTGGAAAGGTCCTCGTTTGCAAAGGTATTGGCGTAGTCGAAGCCGCGCTCGCCGTAGAGCCCCTTGGGATCGATCGCCAGCCAGCCGTGCCGCTCGAAATCCAGGATATTGCTGTGATGAATGTCACCGTGCAGAACGACCGGATCGCGGGGATCGGCAAGGAGAGCCTCGGCTATCGCACAGCAATCGCGGAGCGTTCCGCCATAGGCGCGCGCCGCCGGTGCGAGCTCGCGGAACCAGCGGCGGAGAGGAATGAGGTCGGGCAGAGACTTGTTGCGTGGAGCGTGGAGCTTGGAAACCGTGTCGCAGATGATGCGGCTTGCCTCGTCGTCTTCGCCGTGCATAGCCATTGCAAGCAACGAGCGGCGGCCCCCGGCTCGTTCGAGCAATACGGCGTCGGCGTCGCAGGCATAGACCTTCGCAGCGCCGACGCCGTCCCACCATTGCATCACCGCGCCGCCAGCTCTTTCCGCCTCGTCATGGGCGATCTTCAACATTGCCGGCCTGCCGTCCGAGAGAACGGGCATGAGGTGGCTCGAGTGGGTGGTAATTGCATCACCGTCTACGGTCAGCCGCCAACGGTCGAGATAGGATTCGAACATGGAGCCATGCTACCGGCGCGTGGAAAAAAAGAAATCCCGCCGGTGGCGGGATTTCAGCATGTGTCTCGTTGGAACTACGCGGCGGTATCGAGCGCCGGGTAGTCCACGTATCCCTTGGGGCCGCCGCCGTAGAGCGTTGCCTGGTCGAGGTCGTTCAGAGGAGCGTTGTCCTTCAGGCGTTCGACCAGATCCGGATTGGAGATGAACGGTTTTCCGAACGCGACGAGATCGGCACGTCCACTCTCGACGGTATCGATCGCCAGGTTGCGGTCATAGCCGTTGTTGACCATCCAGCTTGCCTTGCCACCGGTCTTTTCGTACGCCGCGCGCAGCGCTGCGTAGTCGAATGGCTTGTCGCCCTGCTGATAATTGCGGTCGCCGCCTGTCGCACCCTCGATGACGTGGATGAAAGCGAGATCGTATCTTGCCAGCCCTTCCACCACGTATGTGAAGATCGGCTGGGCGTCCGGATCGGATGAGTCGTTGGCAGGCGTTACCGGCGAGATGCGGATGCCGGTGCGGCGTGGGCCGATTTCCTTGGTGATCACATCGACCACTTCGAACAGGAAGCGGGCGCGGTTCTCGACCGAGCCGCCATACTGGTCTGTACGGTCATTGATGCCAGAGCGCAGGAACTGGTCGATCAGGTAACCATTGGCCGCATGGATTTCCACGCCATCGAAGCCGGCGTCGATCGCCGCGCGTGCTGCCTTGCGGTAGTCCTCGACGATGCCGGGGATTTCGGAGGCTTCAAGCGCGCGGGGTTCCGACGTCGGAGCAAAGCTGCCGGTACCATCCTCGTTGACGAGATAGGTCTTCGACTTGGCAACCGTGTTTGTCGAGGAAACGGGCTTGCCGCCGTTCGGCTGCAGGGTGTTGTGCGAGATGCGGCCGACATGCCACATCTGAACGACGATCTTGCCGCCTTCTGCGTGGACGGCGTCGGTCACACGCTTCCAGCCATCGAGCGCTTCCTTGCTGTAGAGCCCCGGCACGTCGGCGTAGCCCTGACCCTGCTGTGTGATGGCCGTTGCCTCGGTGATGATGAGGCCCGCGGAAGCGCGCTGGCGATAATATTCGACGTTGAGGTCATTCGGGATTGCGCCTGGGGAGCGATTGCGCGTCAACGGCGCCATGACGATGTGGTTCCTGAGGGCGATATCGCCGGCCTCGGTGGGTTGGAAAAGCTTGGTCATGGGAATCCTTTCTTGGTCTGCGGAAAGATCACTCGGCCGGTACAGGCGCAGCCTGGCCTTTGGCGGAGCGATAGGTGAGGGCTGTCGCGCCAGGGCCGATCAGGGCCAGGACGATAGGGGTGACGGGCATTTTAGAGATCCTGAGCGAGCTGTTTCAGGAAGGCGGCGATCGTTTCTTCGCTGCGCTTGTAGAAAATCCACTGGCCGACGCGCCTGGTGTTGACGAGGCCGGCGCGGCTCAATGTGCCCAAGTGTGCAGAGACGGTCGATTGCGAAAGACCGCAGCGCTCGAACTGGCTGGCGCATACGCCCATTTCAAGCGGATGCTCCTGAGAGCTGAAGTGCGTCTCCGGATTCTTCAACCAGTTCAGGATCTCCATCCGCGTGGGGTGAGACAGCGCCTTGAGGATTTCGTCTTTGTCCATCGTTACCAGCCGAACTATAAATCGTTTATGATCGATATATGGATTGATGGTTTTCGATATTCAAGTCACGAGATAGTGAAACCTGCGGATTTCATCTGGTTAAATTTTAAGCAAAAAAAGAGGGCCACCGGAAAGCCGGGGCCCTTTAAGGTGTGAAGGTCAATAAACCTCCAGAGGGGAACAGCTAACGCGGCGGCACTGGGAGAGAACCGCCATGTGCATCAGCTGAGTGCGATATGATGCTTTGGCAGGCGTTTTTCAATGGCTGTTTGCGCATGCCTGCTATGCGTTGCAGCATTTTCTGCTGCGATGCGAAAAAACAAGGCAAAAAAAGAGGGCCACCGGAAAGCCGGGGCCCTTATAGGTGTGAAGGTCTAAACCTCCAGAGGGGAACAGCTAATGCGGTGGAACTGGGAGGAAAAGCCACCGTGTGCATCAGCTGATTTCCATATGGTGCTTTAATGGGCAAACGGCAACCATTTTTTGTGCATGTCAGACATGCGCCAGTTGCACGGCTTGCATTTTTTGGCAAAAAACAACTAGAAGTTCCAGTTTCTCGCCTTGCTGACGATGAAATCGCGGAAAGCCTTGAGCTTCGCGGCATTCTTCATTTCATCGGGATAGCAGAAATACGTGTCGAACGACGGCACGTCGGCGTTGATCGGCAACTGGATGAGCCCCGGATCTCGCCCAACGATGTAGTCGGGCAGGCATGCGACACCCATGCCGAGCAGGCATGCGCGCTTGATCGAGGTCTGGCTGTTGATCTGCAGGTGCGGAATGCGCTTGTTGTCAGACGAGCGGCCCGCGACCTCGAGCCAGTTTACATCAAGCAGGTAGTTCGGTGCAGGCTCGCCGAAGGTGATGATCCGGTGATTGTCCAGATCCTCGACCGACTGCGGCTCGCCGTGGCGGTTGATATAGGAGGGGGCCGCGTAGACGTGCATGTGCACGGTAAACAGCTTGCGCTGGATGAGATCCGATTGCACCGGTTGGCGCAGGCGTATGGCGCAATCGGCATAGCGCATGTTCACATCCACTTCCTCGTTGTCGAGGATGAGCTGAATCTGGACATCGGGATAGAGCTGCATGAACTCCTGGATCTTGTCGGTGAGCCAGCCCTGACCGAGACCGACGGTCGTCGTGACGCGCAGCTTGCCCGTCGGCGTTTCCGTCGTTTCGGTGAGCTGCATCTTCACCGTTTCGAGCTTCAGCAGCACGTCGTGTGCGGTGCGGTACAGCAGTTCGCCTTGTTCCGTTAGGATCAGGCCGCGTGCGTGGCGGTGGAAGAGCTTGGTGCCGACATCCTGCTCAAGCGCGCTGACTTGCCGGCTGATCGCGGATTGGGACAGATGCAGCTTGTCTGCCGCATGCGTGAACGAGCCCGCTTCGGCAGCTGCGTGAAAAATCCGCAGCTTGTCCCAATCCAATGGCATTCCCCCACCCCTCATGCCATTTTACTCCGCGGCCACGGCGACGGGCATGTGGCCCGTCAGATATCGTTCGGCTTCAAGGGCTGCCATGCATCCCAGACCAGCCGCGGTGATCGCCTGCCGGAACGTGTCGTCCGTCACGTCGCCTGCGGCGTAGACGCCCTCGATGCTCGTCGCAGTCGAATCGGGGGCCGTCCAGAGATAACCATTGTCCTTCAACTTCAGCTTGCCCTTGAACAGCTCGGTCGCCGGTGCGTGGCCGATTGCCACGAAGACGCCGTGGACCGGCAGGTCGCTGATCGCGCCGGTGCGCGTATCGCGCAGGCGCGCGCCGGTCACGGAAGGCGGCATCGGCGGCTTTGCCGGCGTACCCGTGATTTCGGCGACTTCGGTGTTCCACAAAACCTTGATATTCTCCTTCGAGAAGAGGCGCTCCTGCAGAATCTTCTCGGAGCGGAAACTATCGCGCCGATGCACGACGGTTACCGACTTTGCGATGTTCGACAGGTAAAGCGCTTCCTCGACAGCGCTGTTGCCGCCGCCGACCACGATCACGTCCTTGTTGCGATAGAAGAAGCCGTCGCAGGTGGCGCAGGCGGATACGCCGAAGCCCTGAAAATGCTGCTCGCTCTCGATGCCGAGCCACTTGGCTTTGGCGCCCGTCGCGATAACAAGCGTATCGGCAGTCCAGACCTGACCGCTGTCGGTCCGCGCCACGAACGGACGCTGATTCATCTCGACCTCGGTCACGATGTCGTTGACGATCTCGGCGCCGACGTGCTTGGCCTGCTGCAGCATCTGCTCCATCAGCCACGGGCCCTGGATGGGATCGGCAAATCCCGGATAGTTCTCGACATCAGTCGTGATCATCAGCTGCCCGCCTTGCTCCATCCCGGCGATGAGCACCGGCTTCAGCATTGCACGGGCCGCATAGACTGCAGCCGTGTAGCCGGCAGGGCCGGAGCCGATGATGAGCACCTTTGTGTGGCGGGCGGACATGGTATTTCCTTTCAACTATCAGGACGCGGCGGCCAAGAGACGAATGCGACCGTCTGGCGATCCATTCGCCATTTATGAACGACCAATGCTTTTATTCAAGGGCAGCCTTGCGTTACCAACAAGGCATTCCCATGGGCTGTGCAAGATTCCGTCATCGCGGCGAAACATTCTTGCGTATTGCGCTGCATTATATAGAAGCTGGCTTGAGCAATTTAAAGAAAGGCACTCGCGTGGTCCGCGCCGAACTTGATGCCATCGACATAAAGATACTGCGTGAGCTGCAGGCAGACGGTCGGATGACGAATGTGGAGCTTGCCGACCGGGTCGGGATATCAGCGCCGCCTTGTCTGCGCCGCGTGCGCAAGCTGGAAGAATCCGGCATCATCGAGGGCTATCATGCGATGTTGAACAGCCCCAAGCTGGGCTTCGACCTTGTGGCCTTCTGCATGGTCGGACTCAAGCATCAGTCGGAGGCGAACCTCAAGGCTTTTGCGGCGGCGACCGGCCAGTGGCCGCTGGTGCGACAGGCCTGGATGGTCTCTGGTGATAGCGATTTTCTGCTGCATTGCGTCGCGGAGAATCTGACGCGCTTCCAGGATTTCGTGATCGAGGTGCTGACGGCGAACGAGCATGTCGATACGGTTCGCACCATGCTGACGATCCGACAGGTGAAGAAGCTGGGCCTGGTCGAAGTGTGAACCGGCCGCGTCCGGTGATCCTGCCTTGCAGGTTTTTCAGGCGAGCCCCTCGTAGATGTCGCGCAACTTCGTTGCCTCACCCTCAATGCTGAAATTCGCTGTTGTGTGCGCCCTCGCGTTAGCGGCGTAGCGCGCGCGAAGCACGTCCTGGTCCATGAGCGAACCGACCGCGTCTGCCATCGCACCTGCGTCGTCGCGTCCAATCAGCATGCCGGTCGCAGCCTCTCCGACCGCGATGAGTTCCGGAAATGCGCCGACGTCGGTAGCGACCACCGGTACGCCTGTCGCCATCGCCTCGAGCGGGGTCAAGCCGAAGCCCTCCCATCGCTGCGGTGCGACAAAGAGATCGAGTGCGCGGTACCATTCGTTGATATCGGTGTGTTCGCCGACGAACAAAATCCGGTCCGACAAGCCGGCTGCCGCCGCCTTTGCCTTCAGCCCTTTTTCAAACTCGAGATGTTGGGCAGTCGCTCTGCCGGCAACGATCGCGATCCAGTCGGGGCGATCCGGCAGGAGGCGAATCATGCTGTCGACGAAGACGTCCGTGCCCTTCTGATGTCGAACGCGGCCGAAGCAGCCTGCGATCTTCTTGCCAGGGTCAAAGCCACGTTCACGTTTGGCCTGCGCTTTGTCGGCCGGCGGTGAAAACCGGTTCGTATCGATCCCGTGCAGGATCACAGTGTTCTGCACTTCGAGGTAGGCCGCCGTCTTGCCGCTGGTGGCAATGACGGCATCCATTCTGGAGACCAGACGTTTCGTCCAGCCGGAATGCTTTCGCTGGGAGGCGGAGGTGAAGACGATCTTGAGCTTCATCCGCAGGATGTCACGCATGAGGATCGCGGGCAGCATTTCGATGTTGCGGCGCGCATGCCAGATGCGAAACCGCTTTCCCGAGGGAGCGCGCCAAAGCTTCACCAGATCAGCGAAACCGATATGCGGAAGATCTGATGGCAACCCCGGTCCGAGTGCTGCAATGCGTTGACCCAGAGCCCGCTGTACCGGGATCAGCTGAATGATCGTCGACGTGACGCCGGAGAGCCGCTTCTTGAAGTTCGGCGCGATGATCTCGACGTCACTGATATCGACGAGAGCGGATTGTCCGCGATCTCCCACGCGCCATCAGCCCCAGCTGATGGCGAGGACTTCGTAGGCCTTGGCGCCGCCGGGTGCGTTCACCTCGATCGAATCGCCGACTTCCTTGCCGATCAGCGCGCGCGCGATCGGCGAGGAGATCGAAATTCGGCCAGCCTTCACGTCCGCTTCCTGGTCGCCGACGATCTGATAGGTCTTTTCCTCGTCGGTGTCCTCGTCAACGAGCTTCACCTTGGCGCCGAACTTGATCTTGTCGCCGGACATCTTGGAGAGGTCGATGACCTCGGCGCGTGCCGTCAGGTCTTCCAACTCGCCGATCCGGCCTTCGTTGTGGCTCTGGGCTTCCTTGGCGGCATGGTATTCGGCATTTTCCGAAAGGTCACCATGCGCGCGTGCTTCGGAAATCGCCTCGATGATCCGAGGACGTTCTTCCTGCTGACGCCAGCGCAATTCTTCGTGCAGCTTGACGAAACCACCCTGCGTCATCGGTACCTTATCAACCATTTCTCTGTCCTTAACTCCTTGTGTCCGCTTAGCCGACGACACAAAAGAAAACAGGTCCCGAAGGGGAACCTCGGAACCGTGCAACAAACATAACTGTTCAGCTTATAGCAGATCGGTGCCGCTGATTTCCAGAAAATTCGGATGGGGCAGGGCCGCAACCCGGCGCGACTATTCGCGTCAAACTTGAAAAACATGTGCCAGCGGTGGAGACGGTTGACCTTTAGCGATGGAACATATAGTGAACATCGGTATGAAGAAGTCCCTCGAAGAACGATTGGCTATCCTCTCGGATGCAGCAAAGTATGACGCATCCTGTGCTTCCAGCGGCACGGCCAACCGCGATTCAGCGAAGAGCGGCGGTCTCGGATCGACCGAAGGGGCGGGCATCTGCCATGCGTATGCACCGGACGGCAGGTGCATATCTCTGCTCAAGATCCTTCTCACGAATTTCTGCATCTACGACTGCGCCTATTGCATCAATCGTTCGTCCAGCAATGTGGAAAGGGCGCGCTTCACCCCCGAGGAGGTGGTTTGGCTGACGCTGGAGTTCTATCGGCGGAACTATATCGAGGGCCTGTTTCTGTCCTCCGGCATCATCCGCTCCTCCGATCATACGATGGAGGAGATGGTTCGCGTCGTTCGCGAATTGCGCACCACGCATAATTTCCGCGGCTATATCCATCTGAAGTCGATTCCCGAGGCATCGCCCCACCTGATCGAGGAAGCAGGACTTTATGCCGACCGGCTGTCACTCAACATCGAGCTGCCGACCGACAGCGGTATTGCCCGGCTGGCACCTGAAAAAAAGCCTGCAAGCATCCGTCGCTCCATGGGCGATCTGCGGCTAAAGATCGAGGAGGCGGCTGAACCGACACTGCAGACCAAGCGGCGCAAGCGTTTTGTTCCGGGCGGGCAGAGCACGCAGATGATCGTCGGTGCCGACGGCGCCAACGATGCAACGATCCTCGGCACCAGCGCACGGCTCTATGGCAGCTACGGTCTGAAGCGCGTCTACTATTCAGCATTCAGTCCGATTCCGGATTCGTCAAGAAATCTGCCGCTCATCAAGCCGCCGCTGATGCGCGAACATCGGCTCTACCAGGCAGACTGGCTCTATCGTTTCTACGGATTCGGCATCGATGAGATCACGTCGACACAGGTGGATGGCATGCTCGATCTCGACCTCGATCCCAAACTTGCCTGGGCGCTCGGCAATCGCAGCGATTTTCCGGTCGACATCAACCGCGCTCCACGCGAGACACTGTTGCGCGTGCCGGGGTTGGGGACGAAAACGGTGAAAGCCATTCTGTCGGCGCGCCGTTTCCGGCGCCTGCGGATCGAGGATCTGACGCGGCTCGGCGTATCGATCCGGAAGGTACAGGCCTTTATTTTGGCGGAAGGGTGGTCGCCGCGTCGCCTGGTCGACCGGCAGGATTTGCGCGCGCTGTTCGAGCCGAAGCCAGAACAGCTCTCGCTGTTCTGATGGCACGGGTATTGCTGGAGGGGCGGGGCGAGCTTGCGGAGTGGCGCGATGCCGCCCGGGCGCTTGCCGCAGCGGGTGTTCCGCCTGAGGATGTCGACTGGCGGAAAATGGGATGCGAGGCAGACCTGTTTGCCGCGCCGGAAGCTCTGCCGCCGCCGCCTGCCGGCGACCAAGTCCGGATAACCGTGCCGCCGGCCTTTATCGCGCTTGCTGAAGCGGTCGTCTGTCACAGTGATCCCATGCGCTTTTTTCTGCTCTACCGTCTGCTCTGGCGCCTGCAGTCTGATCGGACTTTGCTCGAGGTCGTTTCGGACGAGGATGTCGCCAGCGCCCGGATGATGGAGAAAAGCGTGCGGCGCGATGCCCATAAGATGACCGCCTTTGTCCGTTTCAAGGAGGTGGGTTCCGGGATTTCGCTGAACGGGCGGCGAAAGTTTCTCGCCTGGTTCGAGCCGGATCATCACATCGTCGCCCGCGAGGCGCCATTTTTCCAGAAACGCTTCAACGACATGGATTGGGTCATCGCGACACCCAAGGGTTCAGCCGCCTGGGACGGAGAGAGGCTGACGCTGAGCAACGAACCCTGTGAAAAGCCGGACCTGACGGATCCCGCGGACCATCTGTGGCGCACTTACTATGCCAACATCTTCAATCCGGCGCGGTTGAAGGCAAAGGCGATGCAAGGCGAGATGCCGAAGAAATATTGGAAGAACCTGCCCGAAGCCGATCTCATTCCCGGTCTCATCGCCGGTGCCGAAAGCAAGGTTCTGGCGATGGCTGCACGTCAGGCAAGCGAACCGCTGCTGTTTCACGAGAGGCTGCAGGAGGCCGCGCGAAACCTGCCCGCCGCCACATGCGCACCGGTCGGGACCCTTGCAGCGCTTCGCGAGGAGGCCGCCGGCTGCACCCGCTGCTCCCTCCACGCGAATGCGACACAGACGGTGTTTGGCGAGGGGCCGAGGGATGCACAGGTGATGTTCGTGGGCGAACAGCCCGGCGACCAGGAGGACCTCGCCGGACGCCCGTTTGTTGGGCCCGCCGGCAAGGTTTTCGATCAGGCTGTCAGCGAGGCTGGCATCGACCGGCAGGCTGTCTATGTCACCAATGCGGTCAAGCACTTCAAGTACGAACCGCGCGGCAAGCGGCGGATTCACCAGCGTCCCAACATGGGCGAGGTTGCGCATTGTCGATGGTGGCTCGACCTTGAAATCGATCTCATCGAACCGAAACTGGTCGTCGCCATGGGCGCCACTGCGCTGGCGTCGCTGACGGACGCCAGGCTTAGGCTCTCCGATGTGCGCGGCCATGCAATCCCGCTCGCGGCAGGGCGCATGCTGTTCGTGACGGTACATCCATCCTATTTGCTACGCATTCCGGACGAGCGGCTGAAGGCAGAGGAGGTGACTCGCTTCAGGCAGGATATGATGGAGATTCAGCGGCTTATGAGTGTGCTTGGAGAAAGTGATTCCGTTGCTCCGCGCATTGGCGACGGGAAGAGTTTATAATCTCCAAAAAGATAAGGACCCGAGCTTGCGCCGGGTCCCTATCTTGGTTTCACGCGCGTCGCGCGGACATGGGTGTGCCGTTGTTGACGCTGCCTAAGCGAAGTAGCTTTGCAGCGGTCGGACTTCGAGGTTGCCGGCCTTGAGCGCCTTGATCGCCTGAGCTGCGGCTTCGGCGCCGGCCATCGTCGTGTAGTAGGGCACCTTCTGCATCAGGGTTGCGCGGCGAAGCGACTTCGAATCGGAGATCGCCTTGTTGCTGTCCGTCGTGTTGATGACGAGCTGGACCTGGCGGTTGCGGATCGCGTCCTCGATGTGGGGGCGACCTTCCAGGACCTTGTTGATCTTGGTGGCGCTGATGCCGTTTTCAGCGAGGAAACGTGCCGTGCCGCCTGTCGCCAGAACCTTGAAGCCCTGTTCCACCAGGAGGCGGATCGCCGGCAGGACGCGGGGCTTGTCCTCGTCGCGCACGGAAACGAAGACCGTTCCGTCACGCGGCAGTTCGACGCCGGCGCCGAGCTGTGCCTTGGCGAAGGCAAGGGCAAAATCCGTGTCGAGGCCGATGACTTCGCCGGTCGAGCGCATTTCCGGGCCGAGCAGGATGTCGACGCCGGGGAAGCGGGCGAACGGGAAGACGGCTTCCTTGACTGCGATGTGCTTGAGGTTGCGCGGGTCGGGTTTCTGGCCATAGGCGGCAAAGGTCGCATCGAGCTTTTCGCCGGCCATGGCGCGAGCAGCGATCTTTGCAATCGGTGCACCGATGGTCTTGGCCACGAATGGTACGGTACGCGAGGCGCGCGGGTTCACTTCGAGAACGTAGACGGTGCCATCCTTGATCGCGAACTGCACGTTCATCAGGCCGACGACGTTGAGCGCCTTGGCCATCGCCTTTGCCTGACGCTCCAGTTCATCGATCATCGCCGGAGACAGGGTGCGCGGCGGCAGCGAGCAGGCGCTATCGCCCGAGTGAATGCCGGCTTCCTCGATATGCTCCATGATACCGGCGACATAGACGTCACTGCCGTCGGAAAGGCAATCGACATCGACTTCGATGGCGTTGCTGAGGTAGCTGTCGAACAGCAAGGGGTTCTTGCCGAGCAGGGTGTTGATCTGGCCGGTCTTGTCGTTCGGGTAGCGCTGCTTGATGTCTTCTGGAACGAGTTCCGGAACGGTGTCGAGGAGATAGGTCTGCAGCATGCTTTCCGAATGGATGATCTGCATGGCGCGACCGCCAAGCACGTAGGACGGGCGCACGACCAGCGGGAAACCGATTTCGGTCGCGACAAGACGGGCCTGCTCGACGGAGTAGGCAATGCCGTTGTTCGGCTGGTTAAGGTCGAGCTTCATCAGAAGCTTCTGGAAGCGGTCGCGGTCTTCTGCAAGATCGATCATGTCAGGCGCGGTGCCGAGGATCGGGATGCCGTTCTTTTCGAGTGCTTCGGCTAGCTTCAGCGGCGTCTGGCCGCCGAACTGCACGATGACGCCGACCACTTCGCCCTTTTCCTGCTCTGCGCGCAAGATCTCGATCACGTCTTCGGCCGTCAGCGGTTCGAAGTAGAGCCGATCGGACGTGTCGTAATCGGTCGAGACCGTCTCCGGGTTGCAGTTGATCATGATCGCTTCGTAGCCTGCATCCCTCAAGGCGAAGGCGGCGTGGCAGCAGCAATAGTCGAACTCGATGCCCTGGCCGATACGGTTGGGGCCACCCCCGAGGATCACGACCTTCTTGCGGTCGGAAACACCAGCTTCGGAGCGGGCGGTGCCGACGAAGGGCGTTTCATAGGTCGAGTACATGTATGCGGTCGGAGAGGCGAATTCCGCCGCGCAGGTGTCGATGCGCTTGAAAACCGGGCGGACGTTCAAGCTGTTGCGCAGTTCCGCCACTTCCTTCGGGCGCTTGCCTGACAGTGTCGCAAGGCGGGCGTCGGAGAAGCCCATGGACTTCAGGGTGCGCAGGTTGGTTGCATCGGTCGGCAGGCCGTGCTCGCGAATGCGCGCTTCCATGTCGACGATTGCCTTCAATTGGGCAATGAACCAGGGGTCGATCTTGCAGCCCTCGTGCACTTCCTCCGGGCTCATGCCCATGCGCAGCGCCTGAGCGACCATGCGAAGTCGGTCCGGGGTCGGCGTGCCAATGGCGGCGCGGATGGCGTTCTGGCTGCCTTCGCCTTCTTCGACGCCCGGGATTTCGATTTCGTCGAGACCTGTGAGGCCCGTTTCGAGACCGCGAAGCGCTTTCTGCAGCGATTCCGCGAAGGTGCGGCCAATCGCCATGACTTCGCCGACGGACTTCATCGCCGTGGTCAGAACAGGCGATGCGCCGGGAAACTTTTCGAAGGCAAAGCGCGGGATCTTGGTGACGACGTAGTCGATGGACGGCTCGAAGGATGCGGGCGTCGCGCCGCCGGTGATGTCGTTGTCGAGTTCGTCCAGGGTGTAGCCGATGGCGAGCTTGGCTGCGACCTTGGCGATCGGGAAGCCGGTCGCCTTGGATGCCAGGGCCGACGAGCGGGAAACGCGTGGGTTCATTTCGATGACGACGAGGCGGCCGTCCTTCGGGTTGACGGCGAACTGCACGTTCGAGCCGCCGGTCTCGACGCCGATCTCGCGCAGGACGGCGATCGAGGCGTTGCGCATCATCTGGTATTCTTTGTCGGTCAACGTCAGCGCCGGGGCGACGGTGATCGAATCGCCTGTGTGGACGCCCATCGGGTCGATGTTTTCGATCGAGCAGATGATGATGCAGTTGTCCGCCTTGTCGCGGACGACCTCCATCTCATATTCCTTCCAGCCGAGAACCGATTCTTCGATCAGCACTTCCGTGGTCGGGGAGGCGTCGAGGCCGCCGCCGATGATTTCAAAGAATTCCGAGCGGTTATAGGCAATGCCGCCGCCAGTGCCGCCCATGGTGAAGGAGGGGCGAATGATCGCCGGCAGGCCGACGACATCGATCGCCTGGGCTGCAATCGCCATGGCGTGGCTGATGTAGCGCTGCTTGCGGTCGGTCTCGCCGAGGTTCCATTCGTTCTCGAGAGCATCCAGTGCCTTGTCGAGATCCGCGCCGGAGAGGCTTTCCTTCACCTTGTTGCGCTCGGCTTCGTGTGTCTTGCGGTCCAGATCCTTGATATCGGTGGCGTTGGCCAGCATCGAGCGTGGTGTTTCGAGGCCGATGCGGGACATTGCTTCGCGGAACAGGGCGCGGTCCTCGGCCATGTCGATGGCCGCCGGCTTGGCGCCGATCATCTCGACGTTGTAGCGGTCAAGCACGCCCATACGCTTCAGCGAGAGCGCCGTGTTCAGCGCTGTCTGGCCGCCCATGGTGGGTAGCAGCGCGTCCGGGCGTTCCTTGGCGATGATCTTGGCAACGACTTCGGGGGTAATGGGCTCCACATAGGTCGCGTCGGCGAGGCCCGGGTCCGTCATGATCGTCGCCGGGTTGGAATTGACGAGGATGACGCGGTAGCCTTCCTCCTTCAGCGCCTTGCAGGCCTGAGTCCCTGAGTAATCGAATTCGCAAGCCTGGCCAATGACGATCGGTCCTGCGCCGATGATGAGGATCGATTTGATGTCTTGGCGCTTCGGCATGGCTTTTTCCATTTTCTAGCTGCGCAGAAAGCCGGCCAGGGGTGGGAAGCACCGGCCGGGTCGCGCATGTGATGGTCTTTTCAGGCTAGAAGCGGCTTATAGGCAAATGTATTTGCAAACGGAACCCCATAATTTGCGGAATCGACAGGAATCGAAGGGTTCTTTCAGGCCTATGCGAGGTGCGGCACCACAAGTGCGCGAATCTCTCCGGAAGGCGCCGGATTGCCGATAGCTTCGGACGCCTCGGCGAGGCCGATGCGGCGGGAAATCAGGGGGTCGATTCTGATGGTTCCCGACGCGATCAGGTCGGCCGCGCGCCCGTGCGTGAAGGGGTTGAGGAAGGAGTTGACGAGCTTGATCTCCCGAAAGAGCAGGTCGAAGGGTTCGATCCCGACTTTCACGCCCTGCGGCATGACGCCAAGGATAACCACGGTGCCGCCGCGCCGCGCAAGCGCAGGCGCCTGTTCGATCGTTTCAGCCACGCCGGCGCACTCGATCACCACATCGGCACCCGCAGGCAGCAAGCCGTTCGCGCCCGTCAGTTGTTCCACGAGGTCTCCCGCGTTCGCGTCGACGGTTGCCGTCGCGCCCAGGCTCTCGGCGAGGCGGCGCTTCTCCGCGCTTCGCGTCACGAGGACGACGCGAGTGGCTCCGGCAAGGCGGGCGAGCTGGACGACGAGCAACCCGATGACGCCGCCGCCGAGAACGACGACAGAAGATCCGGCGTCGATATCGGCAAGATCGACCCCGTGCAGGCAGCAGGCGAGTGGCTCGCAGAATGCGCCATGCAAGGGATCGATGTCTGTCGGCAGCACGAAGGCCTGCTTTTGCGGGACGATCACATATTCGGCAAATCCGCCATCGCGATGGATGCCGATCGCCCGGAGATTCCGGCAGAGATTGACGCGCCCGCGCTGGCATTCCGGGCAGCGGCCGCAGGCTATGTTGGGGTCGCCTGTTATGCGCATGCCGGGACGGAAATCTGTGACGCCCGATCCGACCGCCTCGACGAGGCCAGCGAATTCGTGGCCGAGCGTCACCGGAGGTTTGGATGGAAACTCTCCGAGAAACAGATGGCGGTCCGTTCCGCAGATGCCGCAAGCCTCGATCCGCACCAGCAGTTCGTCCGGCCCCGGAGCCGGCTTCGCGACATCCCGCAGGAACAGCTCTCCCGTCGCTTCCAGTCGTACAGCCTTCATTGCCTCTACTTCTCCGCATTCTCCTCGTTTTTCAAGAAGATCGAAAGGAGGAGCCGCGTCAAGTCGGCGCAAGGGCGTCGTCTCTCGACATTTGAAAGAATTGCACGCTGTGGATGCGCAAACTGAGAAAAGTGTACTGCCTATAGATACATATGAAATATTAAATATTAATAGGTAGCATGCTTGTTATCGGTGCTGAAATGAGTGAAATCAAGCGCGCCCCAGCGGATGGACCTGTCATGTTCAAAGAGCGAGGGATGGCCGTGAAGGCCATGAGGTGGCTGGCCGAACTGGTGTCGCATGTCTGGGCGCGGATGTTGGCAGACCGCTGGTTGTATGTGGCGATTGCCAGCTATTGCATCGTCGGCTTTGCGGTGGTGGTCGCGAGTGGCCATGGCCGAACGATGGCCTACGGGCTCTATTTCGCACAATGGACATTGCTGTTCCTGCTGTTCATGCCCATCGTGGCGATCGTCATCGACTGCTTCCGGACGATCCTTCGGTTCAATCAGAAGCGACCGTTGGCGCTGCGAAGAGTGCTGTCGCCACAACGGCTTGCGCATGTGATCGCGGGCATGGCGCTTTTGATGGCTCTGATGATTTTCCAGGGGACGTTCACCTCGATCAAGAACGTGCTGCCCGTGATGCGCGGTGGGTTCCTCTACGATCGTCTGCTGGCGGACGTCGATGCTCGGCTAGCTTTTGGAACCGACCCCTGGCGGCTGCTTCATGTCTTTGCAAAAGGGCATATTCTATTCGAGATCGTCGACTGGAACTATGGAGTGCTTTGGTTTTATGTCTGCTTCATTGCGCTGTTCTACGTCGTGACCTCGCCTCGCGCCGCATCCGTGCGGGTGCGGTATGTCAGCATGTTCATGCTTGTCTGGTTCGTTTGCGGAAACATACTTGCCGGTGCCCTGATTTCTGCTGGTCCGGCTTTCTACGGTGCGGTCACGGGTGACAGGGATCGCTTTGGCGATCAGTTGGCCGCGCTTGCCTCCGGCGAGTGGGCGAGCAAGGCGGCATTGTTTCAGCGGTATCTCTGGTCTCTTTACGAGAGCGGCGCAACGGGTCTCGGATCGAGTATATCCGCCTTTCCGAGCGTGCATGTCGGGCTAATCGCTCTGAACGCTTTTTTTGCGGCGGAGGTCTCCCGCCTGCTCGGCGTTGTCGCCTTTGCCTATGTTGCGTTCGTGATGGCGAGCTCGGTTTATCTCGGCTGGCACTTTGCGATCGATGGCTACACATCGGTGATCGTGACTGCGCTGATGCATTACGGTCTCAGGTGGCTGATGTGTCCGGCACCGAATGCCGAGACCAAGCGTGCAATGAGCGCCGCCGAGGCCTGAGCAAGCCTGGTGCCCTTTGCTCGCGAAGGTTTTCCGTTTGCCGATGCAGCAAAACCGATCCGAACAAGCGGTTCGTCCGACCGGAGAGCCAGCTTCACAAGCAAGACGAAAGGGGAATCGCGTCAGGTATTTGCCCGCATTTCCTCAACCGAAACGGCGGCGGACATCGTCGGTGTAGCTGCGGCTTACGGGGATACGGCTGCCGTCACGCGTCAAAATGACAAGCTTGCCGTTTTCGCGCCTCACGCTTTCGACATGGGCGTCGGCGATCCAGTGAGAGCGGTGGACCTGCAACCCCGGCGTCCCGCACGCTTCCCTGAGGGCATCCGCAAAACGCAGCAACACCAGTTCGCGGCCGCCGCCGGTCACGACCTCCGTGTAGTGATCCTGAACGGAAAGTCGCAGCAGCGGGCCACGGTTCGCCGGTTTGAGGCGATCGACGATGGAGGTCGCAGGTGCCGATTCGGACGGGGTAGCTGTCGGGGCCGCGGCTTCGGCAATCCTTTGATGCATCGCCATATAGGTGAGCAGGCAGAACAGCGCGCAAAGCGGCATGGCGAAGAGCGCGCGGTGAAGGGTGTTGTCCATTTCGCTCCACACGCCCGTAAAGGCGAAGTCGATGCCGCCGAGGGCAATGCCGATCGGAAGAGCCGAGGCGATCGAGCCGATCATCATGCGCATGAGCATGTTCTCGATCCTGCCTCGCAACAGCACGTCGGCAATGACCGAGCAAAGGATCGCGATCCCCCAGGCAACGGCATGCACGATCAGCCAATAGCTCAGCCGTTCCCCGGCATGCATCCTATCGGCTGTGCCATAGGCACCGGTAACCGTGAAAATCAGAACAACGGCCGCGAAGGTCGCCCAGAAGCGAGGCGAGCGGACGAAGACCTGCAATTCACGAAGCGTGGATTGCATGAAGGTGTGATCCACGAAGTATCCTGCCGTTTTACGCCATTCGAATTGAGAGAGGAGAATTCATGGCGGAAAGAACGAGCAAGTTCAACTGGAATACCTGGTCATGACCCTCGAGCCTCTTTTCCATGCCCCGCTTGCCGTTCAAATCCATGTTGCCGCTGTGACGCCGGCGGCGTTGTTAGGCGCGTATCTCTTGCTGCGACCGAAGGGCACGCCTCTTCACCGATTTCTTGGCAAATCGTGGTTGGCGCTTATGGTGGTGACGGCGTTGTCGAGCTTCTTCATCCATCAGCTTGATCTGTTCTACGGCTACAGCCCCATTCATCTTCTATCCATCGCAACGCTCTTCGGCAGCTGGCAGGCAATCGCTGCCGCCCGGCGGGGCGATATCCGCACGCATATGCGAATCGTCAGGAGCCTCTATCTCGGCGGCATCGGCGTTGCCGGCCTTTTCACGTTCGTGCCGGGTCGGATCATGCACGCCGTCGCCTTCGGCGGCAGCGAGTGGCGGGCTGCTCTCTCCGCCCTGCTCATCCTGCTCGTCCTCGCTTTGATCGTCGTCCACTCGGCGCGCCGCAAGCGCGTTGCATGAAACGGCTGGAATTCGTCTCGCCCGCGGATATATTAACTATCCGAAGAGCATGCATGGGCATCGCCGGGGAGAGCATCATGGAATGGAAAGGCCGGCGTCAGTCCGACAACATCGAGGATCGCCGCAACGATCCTTCCATGGGGGGATTGGGCCAGGGCGGGGGCTTCAGCTTTCCAACCGGCGGCGGGATGGGCCGGCGCGGCGGCGGCCTCAGCATCGGCACAATCATCTTTCTGGTGGTCATCTACTTTATTTTCAAGGCGATGGGCATCGATCTGATGCAGGTCCTCGATGGAGGATCGGTCAGCGGTCCGGGCTACGAACAAAGCCAGTCAAGCGATCAGCCGCCCGCCAACGACGAGATGACGGCATTCATGCGCACCGTTCTGGCCGAGACAGAGGATACGTGGCAGGGCATTTTCAAATCCATGGGTCGTGAATACGAAGAACCGCGGATGGTGCTTTTCTCCGGGCAGACGCAGTCCGCCTGCGGCTTTGCTTCAGCGGCAACCGGGCCGTTCTATTGCCCCAGCGACCACAAGGTATACCTCGACACGGCCTTCTTCCAGCAGCTCAGCCGCCAATTCGGCGCTTCCGGCGACTTCGCCGAGGCGTACGTGGTTGCCCACGAGGTCGGCCATCACGTGCAGAACCTGCTTGGCATCCTGCCGAAGTTCAACGAAGCCCGTCAGCGGATGAGCGAGGCCGATGCCAACAAGATGTCCGTCCGCGTCGAGCTTCAGGCGGATTGCTTCGCCGGTATCTGGGGCAAGTTCACCCAGCAGAAGGGCATACTCGAAGCCGGCGATCTGGAAGAGGCGCTGAATGCCGCCCAGCAGATCGGCGACGATACGCTGCAGAAGCGCAGCCAGGGCTACGTCGTTCCCGAAAGCTTCAATCACGGCACATCGGCGCAGCGTGCCAAATGGTTCAAGCGGGGCTTCGACAGCGGCCAGCTGTCGGCATGCGACACCTTCTCCGAGCCCGTCTGAGCCGGAAAACCGGCCTCGCTTTCACGAGGCCGGCAGGCACTTCACTTTTCACTATCCATGTGGTTGAGCATCGCCGCCGGGTAGCGGCCGCCTGCAGCCGAGCCTTTGGGTACGGCACGATCAATTGCCGCCAAGTCGTCGGCTGAAAGCTGGACGGCGCGCGATAGCAATGCCTCGGTCAGGCGATCGCGACTGCGGGCTCCAACGAGCGGCACGATGTCTTTTCCCTGGGCGGCAACCCAGCCTATCGCAATCTGGGCGACGGAAACGCGCTTCTCATCGGCGATCTTGCGAAGTTCTTCGACGAGGGCGAGATTCTGGTCGACGTTGCCCTCCTGAAAACGGGGGCTGGAGCCGCGGAAGTCGCCAGCGGCGTTGCCCTGGCCTTTCTGCCAATGACCGCTTATCAACCCGCGGGAAAGAACGCCGTAGGCGGTAACGGATATGCCGAGTTCGCGGCAGGCGGGCAGGATCTTGTCCTCGATGCCACGGGAAATCAGCGAATACTCTATCTGCAGATCGCAAATCGGATGGACGGAAGCCGCCCGCCGGATCGTCTCGGCGCCGACTTCGGACAGCCCGATGTGCCTGATGTACCCGGCTTTGATCAGGTCGCCGATCGCACCGACCGTCTCCTCGATCGGCACGTCCGGATCCAGCCGGGCAGGGCGATAGATATCGATGTATTCGACATCGAGGCGCTTCAGGGTATAGGCGAGGTAGTTCTTGATTGCCACAGGGCGGGAATCGAAGCCGTTCCAGCCACCTGCCGGGTCGCGCAGGGCACCGAACTTGACGCTGATGACAACATCGTCGCGGCGGCGGCCCTTGAGAGCCTCGCCGATCAGCATTTCGTTGTGACCCATGCCATAGAAATCGCCGGTATCGAGCAGATTGATCCCGGCGTCGAGGGCTGCATGGATCGTCGCGATGCTCTCGGCACGGTCGGACGGGCCGTACATTCCGGACATCCCCATGCAACCGAGGCCCAGGGCCGAGACTTGGGGGCCGGTCTGCCCCAAACGATAGTTCTGCATTTCGCTCTCCTTGACGGACGCTGCCATGCGTCGCGAATTGGGTTCTACAGTGAGCAGCGTTGTGCGATAATCCGAATTAATGCGAACAGGCTGTGCGGAATAATGGACAATGGACGATCTGCCTCTCAGTGATCTGGATGCTTTTACCGCCGTTGCAAGGGAGCGCAGCTTTCGATCGGCAGCGCGCAAGCGTGGCGTTTCGGCGTCGTCGCTCAGCGATTC
Source organism: Rhizobium sp. Root1203 (assembly GCF_001424945.1). Classification (GTDB taxonomy): domain Bacteria; phylum Pseudomonadota; class Alphaproteobacteria; order Rhizobiales; family Rhizobiaceae; genus Rhizobium. Next base: position 1,067,524 of record NZ_LMCW01000012.1, on the reverse strand, counting down.
GCTGCGGCGCCTGGAGGAACGGCTCGGTGTGCGGCTCCTCAACCGCACGACGCGCAGCGTGACGCCGACCGAGGCGGGGCAGCGGCTTCTGGAACGGCTTGCGCCGGCGCTCGGAGAAGTCGCCTCGGCACTGGAGCAGCTCGATCGTTTCCGGGAAGGTCCGTCCGGGACTTTGCGTCTCAACGTACCGACGATCGCGGCGCGGCTGTTTCTGCCCGACCTCGCCAGCCGCTTCCTGAAACTTTATCCGCAGATCACGCTGGAAATTGTCGGGGAGGATACGTTCATCGACGTCCTTGCTGCAGGCTACGACGCCGGTATCCGCTATGACGAACGATTGGAACGCGACATGATCGCGGTGCCGATCGGACCGCGCAGGCAGCGGTATGTAACCGCGGCCGCTCCGGATTACCTCGGCCGTCGCGGTGTTCCACGACATCCGAAGGAATTGATCGATCACGATTGCATCCGCCATCGCTTTCTGAGCGGAGCAGCGTTGTCGTGGGAGTTCAACCGGGAGGACGAGACATTCATGATCACGCCGACCGGGCCAATGATCGCCAACGCAATCGAAATGCAGGTGGGCGCTGCGGTTGCCGGCCTCGGCATCATCCACACCTTCGAGGATGTGTTGCTGCCGGCGATGCAGGCCGGCGCGCTGCAACCCATTCTCGAGGAGTGGGCTGTGGAGTTTTCGGGTCCGTTTCTCTACTATGCGAGCCGCAGACACATGCCGTCCGCGCTGCGGGCCTTCGTGGATTTCGTCAAGGCCGAGCACCGGAAGACTGGTTAGGTGCGCCTTTTGTTCCGTTATTCCATCAGCGCAACTCGTAGCCCTATCAAAAGATTTGAAATGTTCACGTATTGTTTCGTTTGCTGGGTTGGGATATGTAACATCCCCGGCGACGAGATCGTCTTTCCAGAAACAACACGCTGTAGAGATATCTCATGCTCGATCCCAAATTCGTTCGACGCGGCCTTTTCCTCGTTTTCATGATTCTCTTTCTTGATGTGATCGGCATCGCGATCATCATGCCGGTGCTGCCCGTCTATCTCGAGCAGCTGACCGGTGGCTCCGTCAGCGATGCAGCACTCGATGGCGGCTGGCTGCTCGTGGTCTATGCCGGGATGCAGTTTCTGTTTGCGCCGTTTCTCGGCAATCTCAGCGATCGCTTCGGACGTCGCCCCATTCTGCTTCTGTCCGTGCTGACGTTTGCAATCGACAACCTCATCTGCGCGGTGGCCACAAGCTTCTGGATGCTGTTCGTCGGCCGCATGCTCGCCGGTCTCAGCGGCGGCAGCTTTGCGACATGTTCCGCCTATATCGCCGACATCAGCAACGACGAGAACCGGGCAAAGAACTTCGGCCTGATCGGAATTGCCTTCGGCGTCGGTTTTACGATCGGGCCCGTGATCGGCGGCTTTCTCGGTGAATTCGGGCCTCGCGTGCCGTTTTATGGGGCTGCTGCGGTTTCCTTCGCCAATTTCGTTGCCGCCTGCTTCCTCTTGCCGGAAACGCTGGAGGAGAAGAACCGGCGTGCCTTCGAGTGGAAGCGTGCCAACCCGCTGGGTGCGCTGAAGCAGATGCGCAATTATGCAGGCATCGGCTGGGTCGGCGCCGTCATGTTCCTTTTCTGGCTGGCGCATGCGGTTTATCCGGCCGTCTGGTCTTTCGTCTCGACATACCGTTATGGCTGGAGCGAAGGCCAAATCGGCCTTTCGCTCGGCATCTACGGCATCGGCGCCGCCGTCGTCATGGCCTTCGTGCTGCCGAAGATCGTGCCTGTTCTCGGCGAATGGAAAACCGCCGTGGTCGGCTTGTGCTTCTCGGTCGTCGGCCTGACAGGCTATGCTTTTGCCTGGCATGGCTGGATGGTCTATGCGGTGATCGTGCTGACGGTGATGGAAAACGTCGCGGATCCGCCGCTTCGCAGCATTGCCGCCGGAAAGGTACCGCCTTCGGCGCAGGGTGAACTGCAGGGCGCGCTGACCAGCCTCAGCAGCATCACGACGATCATCGGACCGCTTATCTTCACGCAATTGTTCGGCCATTTCACCGGTCCGGATGCGCCCGTCACTTTTGCGGGCGCGCCTTATCTGATGGCCGCTCTCTTCATTCTCGTCGCCGCCATCCTGTTTCTGCTGAAGGTACGCACGGTGAAGTCGGCACGCGCTGAACCAGCCGGAGCGGTGAACCATCAGAATTCATGATGTCATGATGAATTTTTCATCATTTGCATCTTTCTGAGTATTTATTTGCGCGATTTTCGTCTACATCGTCGCGATGCCTGACGTTGCATCGTGGCCGTCAGCGATTGAAATCACAGGAATTTGGGTCATGGACACGCCGATCGACGCGGTAACGCGGGCGCCGAAAACTGACAACCGTTGGGGTGCGCACATCCGCGCAACGATGGCGCTCGGGATCCCGCTGATCGGTGCGCAACTTGCCCAGCTCGGCATCAACACGACGGACGTGATGATCGTCGGACGGCTCGGCGCCGAACATCTGGCGGCCATGGTCCTTGCCGGGCAGTTCCTCTTTACCATTCTCGTCTTCGGTTCCGGCTTTTCGATTGCCGTCATTCCGATGGTGGCGCAGGCCTACGGGCGCGGCGATGTCGTCAGCGTGCGCCGGTCGCTGCGCATGGGGCTTTGGGTCGTTCTGGCTTTCTGGGTCCTGATGTTGCCGGCCTTCTTCAACTCCGAAAGAATCCTCCTTGCTGCGGGCCAGAAGCCCGAAGTCGCAGCGCTTGCGCACAGCTATATCGTCATCGGGCAGTTCGCCGTGCTGCCGGGCCTTCTCTACAACGTCATGCGCGCCCTCGTCAGCGCCATCGGCAAAGCTGCCGTGATCCTGAACGTGACGATCGCGATGCTGGTGCTGAACGCCATCTTTGCCTACATGCTGGTGCTCGGCCACTTCGGCCTGCCGGCAATGGGGCTCAGGGGCGCTGCGATCGTTTCGGTGGTCGTGCAAACGGCGGGCTTCTTCTTCATTCTCGCCTACGTGGAAAGCAGGCCGGAAACACGACGTTACGAGCTGTTCGTGCGATTCTGGCGTCCGGACTGGAAAGCCTTCTGGGAGGTCGTGCGTCTCGGCCTGCCGATCAGCGTCACCATTCTTGCCGAGGTGAGCCTGTTCACGATGGCGTCGCTCCTGATGGGCCGGATCGGGACTATCGAACTCGCTGCGCACGGGATTGCACTTCAATGGGCATCCATCGCCTTCATGATCCCGCTCGGCCTATCGCAGGCAGCAACGGTTCGGGTGGGCGTCGCCCACGGTCAGGGTGATCACGTCGCCCTCGTGCGGGCGGCCATTGCCGTGTTTGCGATCTCCGGCGTCATCTCGGCTGTCGGCGGGTTGCTGTTCGCAATCATGCCTGGTTTCTTGGCCAGCTGGTTCCTGGACACGCACTCCGCGCAGGCACCGCAGGTGCTTGCCTATGCCGGGCCTCTCATTGTCATCGCAGGGCTTTTCCAGCTGGTGGATGGTCTTCAGGCGATTGCCAACGGTCTGCTGCGCGGCCTCAAGGACGCACGCGTGCCGATGATCATGGCACTGGTAGCCTATTGGCCGATCGGTTTCTTCCTCGCCTGGGCTCTCGCTTTTCCGCTCGGCTTGGGCGGGATCGGCATCTGGCTGGGTTTTCTTATCGGGCTGTTCGCCGCGGCCGTGATGCTGTGCGGGCGTTTCTATCTTCTGATGCGCCGAAACGCATAAGCCGATCCATGCATGGTGAAAACGATCGGCTCGAAACCATCGAGCCGATCCCGGCTGCGGCGCAGCCTTATTGCGCCGCACCGTCGTCCGATCGGCCCTTCCAGTGCCGAGGCAGGTCGTCTCCGACGATGTCCCAGGCGATCTTTTCCGACACCCACACATGATCCGTCGGCACATAGATCTCCGGTCGATCGAGACTTATCGTCATGACGTCGATCGTATCGGGGTCGGACTTGCTCCCATAGGTGAGCGGCGAACCGCATCTTCCGCAGAACGTTCTGATGACTTCAGGCGACGAGGCGAAGCGCCTTGGTTCGCCGCTCTCGAACACGAACGTTCGCGCGGGAAAGACAACGAATGGAAGAGACGGGGACGAGGCAATCCGGCGGCAGGTCCGGCAGTGGCAAATGCTGCTGCGCAAGGGAGCTTCGGCGATGGCGTAGCGGATTTCACCGCAGAGGCAGCCTCCTCTGTGGGTGGTGTCGGTTTGCTCCATCCTCTTATCCTCAGTCCGGCTTCTTTCCGAGGATGCCAGTCATGCACCCGTCAACAAATGAAACCGCCTGCAACGATCTGCTGCAAGCGGTTTTTCCGTGTTCTCGGTTGACGGCGGCGCCCAGATGTCGGGCGAGGGGAAGCTCAGCGCTCCGCCAGGGCCGTTTCCCCCTTTTTCTCGCGGACGAGGTTGACGAAACGGCGGAAAAGATAGTGGCTGTCCTGCGGGCCGGGTGATGCTTCCGGATGGTGCTGTACAGAGAAGATCGATTTGCCGGCGACGCGCAGGCCGCAATTGGTGCCGTCGAACAGGGAAACGTGAGTCTCTTCAACGCCATCAGGCAGGGACTTCGTGTCGACTGCGAAGCCGTGGTTCATCGAGACGATTTCGACCTTGCCGGTCGTGTGGTCCTTCACCGGATGATTGGCGCCGTGGTGGCCCTGATGCATCTTCTCGGTCTTCGCGCCCAGTGCCAGACCCAGCATCTGGTGTCCGAGGCAGATGCCGAAGACCGGAATGTCGGTCTTGATCAGCTTCCGGATGACAGGCACCGCATATTCGCCGGTTGCCGCCGGGTCGCCCGGGCCGTTGGACAGGAAGATGCCGTCCGGCTGCATTGCAAGCACATCTTCGGCGCTTGTCGTCGCGGGCATCACTGTCACCTTACAATCAAGGCCGGCAAAGAGGCGCAGAATATTGCGCTTGACCCCATAGTCGAGGCAAACGACGTGGTACTTGGCGTTCTCAGCCTTGAGTTCGCCGTAGCCTTCGTTCCAGATCCATGGGGTCTGCGACCACTGCGAGGACTGGCCCGATGAAGCGATCTTGGCGAGGTCGAGGCCCTCCAGCCCGCTCCATGCCTTGGCTTCAGCCTTCAGCGTCTCAATGTCGAAGACGCCGTTGGGGTCGTGCGCGATGACCGCGTTGGGAGCGCCGTTCTCGCGGATCCAGGCGGTGAGCGCGCGGGTGTCCACGCCGCAGAGGCCGATGACGCCGCGCGCCTTCAGCCAGGCGTCAAGATGTTTGACCGCGCGGTAGTTGGATGGGTCGGTCATGTCGGCTTTGAAGATGACGCCGACCGCGCCATGGCGTGCCGCCGGCGTCAGGTCTTCGATATCCTCATCGTTGGTGCCGATGTTGCCGATATGGGGAAAGGTGAAGGTGACGATCTGTCCGAGGTAGGAGGGGTCGGTCATGATCTCTTCATAGCCGGTCAATGCGGTGTTGAAGACCACCTCGGCCTGGATCTTGCCGGTCGCCCCGATGCCCTTGCCTTCGATCACGGTGCCGTCGGCCAGCACGAGCAGGGCGGTCGGCTTTTCGGTTGTCCAGGGTGCTGTCGCGGTCATCTTCATCCCGTTTCCGGCAGCCACACGTTCTTGGGCAACGCTGGCCGGCCATTTGGTTTGCAAGCATAGGCGCGCGGCAAGGCGCGCGCTGTCAGGCCTGATCACGAATTTTGGTGCAGGTGGCGGTAAATAGCCACGCTCTTTCCCGAGGTCAATCTTAATACCGCAGGTATTGCCTGTTTTCTCGCGCTTTCTGTCGGCATTCTCGCAATTTATTTGATCCAACGCATTCGTCTGGTTTATGAAGCGGCATTCAAACAGGAGTGATTATGATGTTGCGCGATCAACTCGCCGCCGCCCTCAAGGATGCGATGAAGTCAAAGAATGCCGAGCGGCTTTCGACCGTTCGTCTGATTCAGGCCGCCGTGAAGGACCGGGATATCGCCAATCGCGGTGCCGGCAAGGAACAGGCAAGCGACGACGAGATCCTGCAGATCCTTGCCAAGATGGTAAAGCAGCGCGACGAGTCGGCGAAGATTTACGAGGAGAATGCGCGCCCGGAACTGGCAGCCAAGGAGCGCGCTGAAATCACGGTCGTCCAGGACTTCATGCCGAAGCAGCTCTCCGATGCCGACGTGCGCGCGAACATTGCCGCGATCATCGCCGAAACGGGTGCTGCCGGCCCGAAGGACATGGGCAAGGTCATGGCTGTTCTGAAAGAGCGCTATGCCGGCCAGATGGATTTTTCCAAGGCCTCGGGCGCCGTCAAGGAACTGCTGAACTGATCAGCCTCGCTTCGCGGCCCTCGCTATCGAGGGCCCGAGCACCGCTTCGGCGGCGGTATCGACAACAGCGAATTTCGCTGCCTGGTAGCCCCAGTATTCCATGACGAAGGCGCGGGACAGCCAGACCTTGCCTTTATAGTGCGGCAGCTCCCAGCCAATGCTCCCCAATTCCGCAGCCTGCGCCAGCAGGCGCTTGAGATGTGTATTTGAAATCATGAACTGATCGCGGATTTCCTTGAGCGATAATGTGCCGATGTCGACGCGCTCGGCCGTCCGGTCGAATGACGAGATCCGGCTCATCAGGTAATCCATGACGAGACCGCCCGAGTTGGCCCAGTTGAAAAGATTGTATGTCGCGCCTGGGTCGCGGACCGCATCGCTGTCGATGATGGCTTTGGCGATCAGCGGCTGGATCCGAGCAAAGGCCAGGGGGTCCGCCATCGTCTGTTCCAGGCGGCTGCCGCCATCCAGATGGTCGAGAATGGCAAGATGGGTGGCGAGCCACTTGAAGAAATGTTCCGCGGCGGTTTCCGTCGGCTCCAGCAGCCGTGTGCGCTTGTCTGAGGCGCCTTCGATCAACTGCAGAAATCGATAGGCAAGCATTTCCTGGATAAAGGCCGCAGCAGTGTTGCGGCTTGCGATCTTGTGGCTGACCACAAAGCTGATGAAGCGTCCGGAATAGAGCGCTCGCTTGGGCTCGCCGGGATAGCCGTAATGAAGTGCAAAGCCGCTATGCGCCATCAGCCAGCGCTGTTGTGCCGCGAAGATAGAGGCGATTCTCGGACTTTCGCGATAGATCGCCAGCATTTCCTGCGCGCAGTGAAGCACTGCTACGAAAAATGCGTCATTTCTCAGGAAATCTTCGGCTTTGTGGGGCATGCAACCATACCAGTGGGGCCGCCTTCATCGGACACGGCGATGGCCACTGTCAATTGCTTTCTTATGCAAAAATGAGTGTTTTTGCATAAATAGCCGTCGGCCAGCCAAACGGCAGAATCCCAAGCTGAAATTAGAGAAGGCAGGAGCTGGGGGAGCTCCTGCCTTCTTGCACTTTGCTTCCGATTGGTTACGCAGGGTTAAAACCCAAGCCAAGGGGATATTCGCAAAGGCACCCTTGCGAGGCGGCGCCGGGGGTAGGGATGGTGCCTCGCTCGGGGATCGCTGTGTCGAGTTGGAAGTTATTGCGATGCGGCAGGCGATTCAAATTACAAAAAAATAATATTTGGCCGGAAGGCTGCCTTTGGCGAGACGGCGTCCATGGTCCACGCCAGCGCGAGGAGGCGTCACGTTTTCCGAGAAATGCGGTTAAACCGCTATTTTAAATGGAGATTTTTTCTGTAATGCGATGCTGTCCTTGGCGGCTCAATTGCTCCATGCCCTTCTACGGCATTGGAAAAAACGTTGTTGTCGCACCCCTGTCGCAGGCGCCGGTCACGCAGTGTTGATGGGACAAAAACGCACGCGAAACCGGGATGTGCGGGCTTAACCTGTGAATAGCGGGCCTTTGTGGCGAAGGTCGTGGCGTGTGCCGGCGAACTTGCCTATATGGAGAATAGCCAAGAGGTTTCGATGCGCTTTTCAAATTCCTTTCTCGACGAGATACGCGACCGCGTGCCGATTTCGGACGTGGTCGGCCGCCGCGTGAGCTGGGACAAGCGCAAGACCAACGTATCGCGCGCCGACTACTGGGCCTGCTGCCCGTTCCACGGCGAGAAATCGCCGAGCTTTCACTGTGAGGACCGCAAGGGCCGATATCACTGCTTCGGCTGCGGGGTGACCGGCGATCATTTTCGGTTTCTGACCGAGCTGGAGGGGCTGAGTTTCCCGGAGGCTGTGCAGCAGATCGCCGACATGGCGGGCATCGCGATGCCGATCGCCGATCCTGTGATGGAAAAGCGTGAGAAGGAGCGAACCTCGCTTCTCGACGTGATGGAGCTTGCAACGCAGTTCTTCCAGGATCAGCTGCAGACCGCGAATGGCGCGCGGGCGCGGGCCTATCTGCGCGACCGCGGGCTGACCGGGCGGACCATCGAAACCTTCCGGCTTGGCTTTGCCACGGACAGCCGCAACGCATTGAAGGAGTTTCTGGCCGGCAAGGGCGTTCCCAAGGAACAGATCGAGGCCTGCGGGCTGGTCGTTCATGGACCGGAGGTGCCGGTGTCCTACGACCGGTTCCGCGATCGCATCATGTTCCCGATCCTGTCTTCGCGCGAGAAGGTTATCGCCTTCGGCGGCCGCGCCATGTCGCCTGATGCGCCCGCCAAGTATCTGAATTCGAACGAGACGGAACTCTTCCACAAGGGCAACGTACTCTATAATTTCACCCGTGCCCGGCGTGCGGCACAGGGCGCGAACGGAGACGGCACGATCATCGCCGTCGAAGGCTATATGGACGTGATCGCACTGCACCAGGCGGGCATCGAGAATGCCGTTGCGCCGCTCGGCACCGCGCTTACGGAAAACCAGCTCGAGTTGCTGTGGAGAATGACGCCGCAGCCGGTGCTCTGCTTCGACGGCGACGGAGCCGGCATTCGCGCGGCCAATCGTGCGGCTGACCTGGCATTGCCTCATATCAAGCCGGGGCGCACCGTCCGCTTCGCCTTGCTGCCGGACGGCAAGGATCCCGACGATCTCGTCCGCAACGAGGGGCGCGCGCCCTTCGACAAGGTGATGAGCCAGGCCAAGCCTCTGGCCGAGATGATCTGGGGCCGCGAGATCAATGCCGGCCAGTTCGAAACGCCCGAGGCGAAGGCGGAGCTGGAGGCTCGGCTGAAGCAGCTGGTCGCCGTGATCGCAGACGAAAACGTCCGCCGGCATTACCAGCAGGATATGCGCGACCGGCTGAACGGCTTCTTCCAGCCGCAATTCCAAAATCGCACCAACGAGCGACGCAATTTCGAGCGCGGTGGTGGGCAGAACAAGGGGCGGCCGAACGACGGGCAGCGCGGTGCCCGAGTCTCAGGCAGCGGCATTTCGGATCGGTTGGCGCGTTCCGGGCTTGTTCGAGGCCATCAGGAACTACCGGCGTTGCGGGAGAGCGTGCTTGCGCTCACCGTCGTCAACCATCCGGCGCTGATGCAGGACGAGTACGATGAGATTGCCTCCATCGACTATGATAGCCGGGAGCTCCAGAGACTCTGGTCCGGCATGCTGGGGGCCGCTGCGGCCGTGGCCGCGCAGCATCTGACGCGGGAACACCTGATCGAACGGCTGGAGGAGCTGGGCTTTGGCGGATTGATCCAGAGCCTGGAGCAACAGATCCGCAATGCACGCCTGTGGATCGCCACCGAGGAAGCGGCGATGGAAGATGCCCGCGAGGGGTATCGTCAGGCGCTAGCCTTCCACAAGCGCGCCAAGGCGCTGCGCTGGCACAAGATCGAACTCGAGCGCGAGATCGCCGAGGCGACGGAGGCCGGCAACGGCGAGGTCATCGACCAGCTGATGCGGGCGCTCCAGGAAGTCCATTTCGAGGGGCTCCGGCTTGAGAACCAGGAAGCGATCGTCGACGGCTTCGGTGTGCTTTCCGGTCGGGTGAAAAAGGCAGCGAACCACTGATGCAAGGAGCGGAAACGGCATTTTCAGAGGGGGATGCGCTGTTCGGCGCGGAGCGTTCGCCTATCGGCATCCTCAATCGTGTCTATGGCTACCCGGCCTTTCGCGGCAAGCAGCAGCAGGTGGTCGAGCACGTCGTTTCCGGCGGCGATGCCGTCGTGCTGTTCCCAACCGGAGCCGGCAAATCGGTCTGCTTCCAGATTCCGGCACTCTGCCGTGACGGCCTGGGTATTGTCGTCTCGCCGCTGATCGCGCTGATGCGCGATCAGGTGGAGGCGATGAAGCAGCTTGGGGTGCGCGCCGCGGCGCTGAACTCCTCTCTGTCACGGGAGGAGTTCATTGACGTTCGTCGGGCGATTTCATCCGGCAAGCTCGACCTTCTTTATGTGACGCCGGAGCGCATTCTGATGGATGGCTTCCGCGAGACGATCGGCAATTCCAAGATCGCGCTGTTTGCCATTGACGAGGCGCATTGCGTTTCCCAATGGGGGCATGATTTTCGGCCGGAGTATCGCGAACTCGGAAAGCTTGCGGAGCACTACCCAGGCGTTCCTCGTATCGCGCTGACGGCAACTGCCGACCCTCACACGCGCGACGATATCGTGGAGCGCCTTGGCCTGCACGATGCCAAGGTTTTCACCACCAGCTTCGACCGCCCGAACATTTCCTATGAGATCGTCGAGCGCGACCAGCCGCGCCAGCAGCTTCTGCGGTTCCTCTCGGGACACAAGGGAAATAGTGGAATCGTTTACTGCCTGTCGCGGGCCAAGGTCGAGGACACGGCCGCGTGGCTCAACACACAAGGCATCCGGGCGCTGCCGTATCATGCCGGGATGGACCGCGCGCTTCGCGATGCCAATCAGGATGCTTTCCTGAAAGAGGAAGATCTCTGCCTCGTCGCGACCGTTGCCTTCGGCATGGGAATCGACAAGCCGAACGTGCGCTATGTCGCACACCTCGATCTGCCGGGATCCGTCGAGGCCTATTATCAGGAGACCGGCCGCGCCGGACGCGATGGGCTGCCGTCCGAGGTATGGATGGCCTACGGCATGGCCGACGTGATCCAGCGGGGCCGCATGATCGACGAAGGCAACGCTTCCGACGAGATCAAGCGCGTGGAGCGGTCCAAGCTCAATGCGTTGCTCGCCATCTGCGAGACTGCCTCCTGCCGCCGCCAGGCAATTCTTGCGCATTTCGGAGAGATCTCCGCGGGCAATTGCAAAGGCTGCGATACCTGCCTGAAGCCGGTCGAGACCTGGAACGGCACGGATACCGCGATCAAGGCGCTGGCCGCCATCTATCGCACAGGTGAGCGCTTTGGAACGGGGCATCTGGTCGATGTCCTTCTCGGCAACGTCAACGAGAAGACGGAGCGGTTCGGTCACGCAACGATGCCGATCTTCGGCGCTGGAAAAGACGTTCCATCGAGAACGTGGCAATCGGTCTTCCGCCAGTTGCTCGCCATGGGGCTTGTCCGTGTCGATCACAGCGCATTCGGCGCCCTGAAGCTGGAAGCGGAGGCCCGAGCGGTCTTCAAGCGCGAGCGGGAGGTCTTTTTCCGCAAGGATCGCCCGGCGTCCGAGCGTCGGAGCAAGAAGACAGCGCAGGCAGAACGCCGGTCAGTTCTTTCTGGTGCCGACGGGGTGCTGTTCGAGGCCCTGCGCGCCGAGCGCACGTCCATCGCCAAATCTCTCGGCGTGCCGCCCTATGTCGTTTTCCCGGATACGACGCTGATCGCCTTCGCCACGGAGCGGCCGCGTACACACAAAGAGCTGCTTGGCATCCCCGGTGTCGGCCAGTCGAAGCTGGAGCGCTACGGCGACGCGTTCCTGGACGTGATCCTGACGCACGACGACTAGTCGGGTGATGGGCTGCCCTGTTGAGGTCACGCGCCGGGGTGGGCTATAAGGCGGACGGGAGGACGGCGACATGGCCCAGAATATTTACGACAAGCGCGAGTTCTTCGAAGGATACAGCCAGCTCAGCCGGTCGGTGCACGGGTTGGACGGAGCCGCCGAATGGGGGTCGATCCGAGCGGTTCTGCCGGATCTATCGGACAAGCGGATTGTCGATCTCGGCTGCGGCTTCGGCTGGTTTGCGCGCCATGCCGCCGGGCAGGGTGCGAAGAGCGTTCTCGGGCTCGATATCTCCGAAAGGATGATTGCCCGCGCGCGGCAGGAAACGGCGGATGCGACGATCCGTTATGATATCGCCGATCTGGAACATTTGGAACTGCCCGGCGCATCCTTCGATCTTGCCTACAGTTCGCTCGCCTTTCACTACATCGAAGACTTCCCGCGGCTTGTCGCGACGATCCATCGTGCACTGGCGCCCGGAGCCGATTTCGTCTTCACCATCGAGCATCCGATCTACATGGCACCTGTCATGCCGATGTGGACCACGGATGGCGAAGGTCGCCGGATCTGGCCACTCGATGGCTATTCCCGCGAGGGGCAGCGAACGACGGACTGGCTCGCGAAGGGCGTGGTCAAGTACCACCGGACGCTCGGCACGACGCTGAACGCGTTGATAGCAGCGGGTTTCTCCATTCGCCATGTCGAGGAATGGCGACCGAGCGAAGAGCAGCTTATGGATCATCCGGAGTGGGCGGAAGAAATGGATCGGCCGATGTTCCTTTTGATCGCGGCGCAGCGCTGACCGTGTGCAAGACAAGCATGCGGCGATATGCTAGTCCGACGCCGGCGTTTTAGGAAAGCACCAAGGAAGGCACTCAATGACCTCGCAATTCCTCTCTCATCTTCGCGCGGAACTGGCCGGACTGAAGGACGCCGGGCTCTACAAGTCCGAGCGCGTCATCACCTCGAAGCAGAGTGGCGAGATTGCGGTTGCTTCGGGCGAGCGCGTGCTGAATTTCTGCGCCAACAACTATCTTGGCCTTGCCGACAACGACGAGCTTGCGGAGGCCGGCAAGAAGGCGCTCGACCGCTACGGCTACGGCATGGCGTCCGTGCGTTTCATCTGCGGCACCCAGGAGGAGCACAAGCAGCTCGAAGCCCGCATTTCGTCGTTCCTCGGGATGGAGGACACGATCCTTTATTCCTCCTGCTTCGATGCCAATGGTGGCCTTTTTGAAACGCTCCTCGGCGAAGAGGACGCGATCATCTCCGACGCGCTCAACCACGCCTCGATCATCGACGGCGTGCGCCTCTCCAAGGCCAAGCGCTTCCGGTATGCCAACAACGACATGAAGGCTCTCGAGGAAGAGTTGAAGAAAGCCGAAGGCAGCCGCTTCAAGCTGATCGCGACGGACGGCGTGTTCTCGATGGACGGCATCATCGCCAATCTGCAGGGCGTCTGCGACCTCGCCGAGACCTATGGCGCAATGGTCATGGTGGACGACAGCCATGCCGTCGGCTTCGTCGGCAAGCATGGACGCGGATCGCCCGAATATTGCGGCGTCGAGGGGCGGATCGACATCATTACGGGCACGCTCGGCAAGGCGCTGGGCGGCGCGTCCGGAGGCTATACGTCTGCCAAGGCCGAGGTCGTCGACTGGCTGCGCCAGCGTTCGCGTCCCTATCTCTTCTCCAACACGCTGGCACCCGTGATCGCTGCCGCGTCGCTGAAGGTTTTCGACCTGATCGACAACGGCGACGCGCTGCGCGGGCGGCTTTCGGCCAATGCCGATCTGTTCCGCACGGACATGACGAAGCTTGGCTTCACGCTGGCGGGCGAGGGACATCCGATCATTCCCGTCATGCTGGGCGATGCCAAGCTCGCGCAGGAGATGGCGGCGCTGATGCTGAAGAAGGGTGTCTACGTCGTCGGCTTCTCCTTCCCCGTCGTGCCCAAGGGCCAGGCCCGTATCCGCACGCAGATGTCTGCTGCGCATACGCGCGCCGACGTCGAGCGGGCGATTGCAGCCTTTGCGGAGGCTGGCCGGGAACTCGGGGTGATCTGAGAACAAGCACTATCCCTTACCCGGCCTTCTCCCCGCTGGGGAGAAGAGGGAATGGCAGCCGGTGAAGAAACAAAGGTAGGATATCGTCGATGTCGAATATGATGAAGGCTCTGGTCAAGGCAAAGCCCGAGGTCGGGCTATGGATGGAGCAGGTGCCGGTACCTGAGGTCGGCCCGAACGATGTGCTGATCAAGGTCAAGAAGTCGGCGATCTGCGGCACCGACGTCCATATCTGGAATTGGGACCAGTGGGCGCAGAAGACCATTCCCGTGCCGATGGTGGTCGGTCACGAGTTCTGCGGCGTGATCGCTGAGGTTGGCTCCGCCGTGACCAAGTATCACGTGGGAGAGCGTGTGTCCGGCGAAGGACATATCGTCTGCGGCAAGTGCCGCAACTGCCGCGCGGGCAGGGGGCATCTCTGCCGAAACACGCTCGGCGTCGGCGTCAACCGGCCGGGCTCCTTCGGCGAGTTCGTCTGCATTCCGGAGGCGAATGTCGTGCCGATCCCCGATGACATTCCGGACGAGATCGCCGCCATCTTCGATCCGTTCGGCAATGCCGTTCATACGGCACTTTCGTTCGATCTCGTCGGCGAAGACGTCCTGGTGACGGGCGCCGGGCCGATCGGCATCATGGGTGCGCTTGTTGCCAAACGATCCGGCGCCCGCAAGGTCGTGATCACCGACATCAACCCGCATCGGCTTGCGCTCGCCCGAAAGCTCGGAATCGATCATGTCGTCGACGCGGCCAAGGAGAACCTTGCGGATGTCATGAAGTCGATCGGCATGACCGAGGGCTTCGACGTCGGGCTCGAAATGTCGGGCGCGGCGCCCGCCTTCCGCGACATGATCGACAAGATGAACAATGGCGGCAAGATCGCCATACTGGGGATCGCGCCCGCCGGTTTCGAGATCGACTGGAACAAGGTGATCTTCAAGATGCTCAATCTGAAGGGCATCTACGGCCGCGAGATGTTCGAGACCTGGTACAAGATGATCGCCTTCGTTCAAGGCGGTCTCGATCTGGCGCCGGTCATTACCCATCGCATCGGCATCGACGATTTCCGCGAAGGCTTCGAGGCGATGCGCTCGGGCAATTCAGGGAAGGTCGTGATGGACTGGTAGGAGGACGCGCATGATCTACGAGGGCAGCTGCCATTGCGGCAATATCGCCTTTGAGGTGGATGGGGAGTTCAAGCAGGGCGTCGATTGCAATTGCTCGCTCTGCCGCCGGCGTGGCGGCCTGCAGTCGCAGTAGGTTTCTTTGGCGGCGCTCATGTGATATGTGCCGTTGGCGGCAACAGGATACCATCAGGTGTCTTGCGGTTGCGCCAAGAATCTCTGGTGCTCTTGTCTTCCTGCGGTGACATCCTATTTATGGTTGGCAATCGCTTGAGCGGTTCCGAGCCTGTGGATAAGGCTTTTTCCGGGTTTTCTGCGGCTTTTTTTCTGGAAAAGCTTGACGAGAACAAAAATTGTGGGAATCACCGTTCGACTTGGAAAGCGGTGAACTGGGTCAAGGGCGGATCGCACAACCATGGCCGGACATTTGACGACAATAAAGCTCTGTCGTCCGGCGCCGGCAATCGTGGTTAATCAGGCATTAAATCTCATCCCATTAGGTGGGGATCAGGTGATTCGAGACGACCGTTTGCGGCGTGCGGGCTTTGGTATGGCCGTCACCGCAGCGAGTTTGAATAGCGTCAGGAAGGCGACGATATAAATGGCAACCAAGGTCAAAGAGAACGAAGAAGCGGAAGTCGAACGCGACGGCGGCACCGACGGCCCTCTTCTCGATCTTTCCGATGACGCGGTCAAGAAAATGATCAAGGCCGCGAAGAAGCGCGGCTATGTGACGATGGACGAGCTGAATGCGGTCCTGCCGTCAGAGGAAGTGACTTCCGAACAGATCGAAGACACGATGTCGATGCTGTCCGATATGGGCATCAACGTCATCGAGGACGAGGAAGCCGAAGAGGCCGGCACCAGCGGTGGCGACGACGACGATTCCAACTCCGACGAGGAAAGCGAAGGCGGCGAGCTCGCTCCTTCCGGCGGTACCGCCCTTGCGACCGCCAAGAAGAAAGAGCCGACAGACCGTACCGACGACCCGGTTCGCATGTACCTGCGCGAAATGGGCTCGGTGGAGCTTCTGTCGCGCGAAGGCGAAATTGCGATCGCCAAGCGTATCGAGGCTGGCCGCGAAACCATGATCGGTGGCCTCTGCGAGAGCCCGCTGACCTTCCAGGCCATTATCATCTGGCGCGACGAACTCAACGAAGGCACGACGCTGCTTCGCGAGATCATCGACCTTGAAACGACCTACTCGGGTCCCGAAGCCAAGGCTGCTCCGCAGTTCCAGAGCCCGGAGAAGATCGAGGCAGACCGCAAGGCTGCCGAAGAAAAGGAAAAGACGCGCCGCGTCCGTACCGGCGACGACGACATCACCAACGTCGGCGGCGAAGGTCTTCCTGGCGAGGAAGAGGAAGAGGACGAAGACGAGTCCAACCTCTCGCTCGCCGCGATGGAAGCCGAGCTTCGTCCGCAGGTCATGGAAACGCTCGACGTTATCGCCGAGACCTACAAGAAGCTGCGCAAGCTGCAGGACCAGCAGGTCGAGCAGCGACTTGCCGCAACCGGCACACTGTCTTCCGCCCAGGAACGTCGCTACAAGGAACTCAAAGATGAGCTCATCAAGGCCGTCAAGTCTCTGTCGCTGAACCAGAACCGCGTCGACGCACTCGTCGAGCAGCTCTACGACATTTCCAAGCGGCTGATGCAGAACGAGGGCCGCCTGCTGCGTCTGGCGGAATCCTACGGCGTCAAGCGTGACTCGTTCCTCGAGCAGTATCAGGGCGCCGAACTCGATCCGAACTGGATGAAGTCAATCGGCAATCTGGCCGCACGCGGCTGGAAGGAATTCGCGAAGTCGGAAAACACGACGATCCGCGACATCCGCCAGGAGATCCAGAATCTGGCGACTGAAACCGGCATCTCCATCGCCGAATTCCGCCGCATCGTGTCGATGGTCCAGAAGGGCGAGCGCGAAGCGCGTATCGCCAAGAAGGAAATGGTGGAAGCGAACCTTCGCCTCGTCATCTCCATCGCCAAGAAGTACACGAACCGCGGCCTGCAGTTCCTCGACCTCATTCAGGAAGGCAACATCGGCCTGATGAAGGCCGTCGACAAGTTCGAATACCGTCGCGGCTACAAGTTCTCGACCTATGCGACGTGGTGGATCCGGCAGGCAATCACTCGCTCGATCGCCGACCAGGCCCGTACGATCCGTATTCCGGTGCACATGATCGAGACGATCAACAAGATCGTCCGCACCTCGCGCCAGATGCTGCACGAGATCGGCCGCGAGCCGACGCCGGAAGAGCTGGCCGAAAAGCTCGCCATGCCGCTCGAAAAGGTCCGCAAGGTCCTGAAGATCGCCAAGGAGCCGATCTCGCTCGAAACCCCGGTGGGTGACGAAGAAGACAGCCACCTCGGCGATTTCATCGAGGACAAGAACGCGCTTCTTCCGATCGACGCCGCCATCCAGGCGAACCTGCGCGAGACGACGACCCGCGTCCTGGCATCGCTCACGCCGCGCGAAGAGCGCGTGCTACGCATGCGCTTCGGCATCGGCATGAACACCGACCACACGCTGGAAGAGGTCGGCCAGCAGTTCTCGGTTACCCGCGAACGCATCCGTCAGATCGAAGCGAAGGCGTTGCGCAAGCTGAAGCATCCGAGCCGCTCCAGAAAGCTCCGCAGCTTCCTCGACAGCTAGGGCGCTCATCTTCGGCAATCAGCCGAGTGGCGAGGTTTGCAATCTGAAAGCCGGGCTCTTGTGTCCGGCTTTTTTCTTGATCGGGCACGCTTCCAAGATCAGCGCTTTTCTTGTCGAGTGACTGGAGTACAATCCTCGCCACGGGGGAAGGGACCGACTGCAGCGCTTGAGCAAAGGTCGCCAATACGCCTGCGTCGACCGAGACCCTCCGTCGGGAGGTGTGACATGACCACTTACATCGTACTTATCAATTGGACGGATCAGGGCATTCGCAACGTTCGTGACTCGACAAAGCGTCTGGACGCGGCAAAGAAGCTGCTCGGCGATATGGGCGGATCCTTCCAGCAGTTCTTTCTGACCCTTGGAGAACACGATCTCGTCGCGGTCTGCGAGGCGCCCGACGATGCGGTAATGGCGCGTTTCGGCCTGTCCCTCGGAATGGGCGGGAATGTGCGCACGCGGACGCTGAAGGCGTTTCCAGAAGCCGCCTATCGCGAGATCATAGGAACGCTCGGCTAGGCGTAGTGGATCGGGGGCGCGGCGCTGTTGAGTTGTATGTGCCGTGCCGTCCGGCCTGTCCTCCTCAGATTTAACGTCTTGTTGTTGTCCTTGGTTGTGCAGCATTTCGCGGCGCATGCCGTCTTTTTTGCTTTAAGGCTTGATGCGGCCTTCTTAAAAGGCCACATCGACAGCTTATCGTAGAGCACCGTGCGTGGGCATGCCGAAGATTCTGGAAGATCGCTGGGGGGTATTTGGCTGGGGCGTGTTTGCCTCGGTATTGCTGCATCTTGCCGTCGCTGCTTTCTTTTTCGTGAAACTGCCCGAGCAGCCGCCGACACCCCCCGAGGAGGAAACCCTCAACGTGGACCTCGTGCCACCGCCGGAGGAGAAGAAGCCGGAGGAAAAGAAACCCGAGGAACCGAAGCCCGCATTGAAGGTGCCGGAAGAGCCGAAGCCTGAAGAAAAGAAGGCGGAGGAGAAGCCTGCCGAGAAGCCGGCGGAGCCGCCGAAAGCGGAAACGAAGGCAGAAGAACCACCGCCGCCGCCACCGCCGCCACCGGAACAACCGAAGCCGCCGGAGGAAAAGCCACCGGAGGTAAAAGCGCCGGAGGAGAAACCGCCCGAGGAGACGCCAAAGCCGGAACAATCGAAGCCGGAGGAGCAGGGTGGGCAAGCGTCCGGCGAGCAGGGCAAGCCACAGCCTTTGCAGCCTCTGCGGCCGGTCTTCGAATTCGGCGACAAAAACACCGGGCCGCAAAAATCCGAAACGGGCGATGCTTCCGCTGCGGCTGCCAGGCCTGACGAAGCGCCGCCGAGCGACGAGCCGGAACCGAAGCCCGCTGAAACAACGACGGCGTTGAAGCCGCCGGTCGAGGACAAGCCGCCGGGAAACCCCGTGCCTGACGATATCGAGTTGCCGCAAGTGGCAGCGGTCGACAGCCATCAAGAGAAGAACGGATCGGCAGCAGAGGCTACCGGCGAGGCAAAGACCGATTTCGAACAGGCAAAGCCGCCTGAAGCGGCCAAAACCGAGCAGAAAGAGCCTGCAAAGGCCGCACCGGATGCACTCACCGAGGCCAAGACGCTGTTTTCGCGGAATGCGACGGACGATCCTGTCGCCAAGACCGCCATGGACAATCTGCCGCGAGGCCTGCGGGTCGCTCAGCTCTGCACCACCGAATTGCGCGAGCAGCTCAGGCACTCGCCATCGGGCTATCGGCCCGAATTGCTGCCATCTTACCGGTTGTCGAGCGGTACCGTGCTTGAAGTGAGACGTGGGGCGTTCCGTGCCGGCGCGCGCTGGTACGATATGAGCTTCCGATGCGAGGTGGATGCAGACGCCACAAAGGTCATGTCCTTTGCCTTCGACGTGGGCGATCAGGTCCCCAAAAGCCAATGGAAAAGCCGTGGCTTCCCGCAATAGAGGAACGAACCTGCAAACGGCTGCCGGCGCCGGCGGTCACCTTGAACGACCTTCCTTGCGGCCCGGTTCCATACGGAAGTCGTATCGAAATACTGCAATCGGGGCTCTGGAACCTGCTGGGGCGTGCGCTAGGTTGGGTGTGTCGTCGTGCGACAGGATGCGATCCGTGATCGCTCCAGTTCGGCACAAGACAGACCGCCTAACCATTGTCCAATCGCCGGATGGTTGCGGCGCATGAAAGGACAATGAGATGTCGATCGAGATCGAGCGCTTTTTCGAAATGCAGGACGAGGCCACCAAGGTGGCCTTTGTCGAGAAGCGCGGCGATGAAATGACCGACATGCTGGTCGTTGCTCTCGAAGAAACTTTGTCCATACTCGCGGGTGAAACACAGCCGGAGACCGTGCATTGAACCGGTGAGTAGATTGCCGCGGGCGACCACGTCGGGTAGACAGCCCTGGTTCCTCACCCTAAGATTTCATGATTGAAGACGTAGAAACAGTGCCGGCCTTCGGCAGGCCAAGGGGACCATCGATGCGTAGCGCGTGTTTTGCCTTGTCGTTTGCAATTTCCATGGTTCTGGTTGGCCAGCAAGCCACTGCTGCCGACAAGACGGTGGTGGTAAAATTCAAGCCCGGCGCCCGCTCGACTACCGTGAAGGGATCGCTCCGGGGATATGACGGCGTGACCTACGTCATCGGCGCCAATGCCGGGCAGGCGATGTCTATCCTGTTCAGCCCAAAGAACAGCAGCTGCTATTTCAACGTGACCGCGCCGGGAGCCGAAGAAGCCCTTTTCAACGGATCAACGACCGGCAATGAATTCAGCGCCAATCTCGATGCAAGCGGCAACTACGAGGCGCAGGTTTATCTGATGCGCAACGCCGCGCGGCGCAACGAAACCTGCCAATACAGCATGACTGTCGAAATCGGCGGCTGAGCGCGAGCTTCCGACTGCAGTTGATCGCTCCCGAAGTGCGAGGCGAGATGGCGAAGAACCAGTTCAGAATGCTGAAATCCGCGATCGCCGGCGTCGAAGCCGTCGTGGCGGAAACGAACCATAGCTTTACCCGGCACACGCACGAGCAGTTCGGCATCGGTCTCATTTCTTCGGGCGCGCAGAAGTCGCTCAGCGGGCGTGGCATGGTGGAAGCTGGTGCGGGCGATCTCATTGCGGTGAACCCGAACGAGGTGCATGACGGCACGCCGATCGGTGAGGGGCGTTCATGGCGCATTCTCTATTTTTCGCCTGAAGTGATCGGCAATTGCCTCTCCGATATAACGGAGGGGGAGTTGGCAATGGCGGAGATTCCCGATCCGGTATTTCGCGATACGCGGACGGCGGGACAATTCGAGGCGCTTTTTGCGGCCGCAACGGATCCGAATTCAGATCACCAGAACGCGGGCAGCGGCACCAATGCAAATCCGCTGTCGTGCGAGGAAGGCTTGCTGACGCTCGTTGCAGGGGTCATGCGCAAGCGGCCGGCCACCGGGCGTCCCGTCGTGCCGCATTCGATCCGGATCGTACGCGAGATGATGGATGACGATCCGGCCGCGGGGATTTCGCTATCCGATCTGGCAAGGGCGAGCTCGCTCAGTCGCTTTCAAGTCCTGCGAGCATTTTTCAAGGCCACCGGCATGACCCCGCATGCCTATCTGATACAGCGCCGCATCCATCTTGCCCGACGGCTGATGGCCGTGGGTACTCCCCTTGCCGAAACGGCACTTGCCGCCGGTTTCTCCGACCAGAGCCATATGACGCGCGTGTTCGTCAGCAAATATGGGCTGTCGCCACGCAGCTATGCCAACGCGATGGCGTGAGCCTCCTGCAATTTCGTTCAAGATCTCGCGATACCCTTCGGGTCTCCTGCAAGCCAACTGGAGAACGACGATGCGCGGACCTTTTCAAGGCTACCTTTATCTCACGCTTGCGATGCTGACCGTTGGGAGCACAGTAACCGCCAGCAGGATCATCGCCTCTGATATGCCGCCGTTCACAGCCACAGCGCTGCGTTTTGCAATAGCGTTTCCCCTGTTCGCCGTCCTGATGTGGTGGAAGGGAGCGCGGCTCCCAAGTTTGAGTCCGCGGCAATGGGGCATCCTCATCGTTCAGGCGGGTGCAGGCAGCGTCGGCTATACGACGTTGCTCATCTCGGGTTTGAAACTGACGACGGCGGCTGATGCGGGCGTGATCATCGGCACTCTTCCGATCGTCTCAGCCGCTCTTTCCATTGCGGTTCTCGGCGAGAGACCACATCGTTCGCTTGTGCTGGCGATCGCGTTGTCGGCGGCCGGTGTATTGTCCATTGCCTTCTCGCCGGACGCAGGGAGCGGATCGATGCTCGGCAACGGGCTGGTTCTTGGTGCGGTGATCTGCGAG
Organism: Rhizobium sp. Root1203; assembly: GCF_001424945.1. Taxonomy (GTDB): domain Bacteria; phylum Pseudomonadota; class Alphaproteobacteria; order Rhizobiales; family Rhizobiaceae; genus Rhizobium. The sequence goes on along the minus strand of NZ_LMCW01000012.1, from coordinate 1,045,673 downwards.
AGCCTGTTCATTCTGTTGAACAAGACCCTGGGCACACCAATCCCGCCGCTCACGCAGTCCGCTCTTATGACCGGAATCGGTTTGATCGTCGCGACCATTCCAGCCTTGTGGGAAACGGCGTCTCCCATCGGCGTTTCCCATGAGGCGATTGCGGCGGTGGTTTACTACGCGCTCGTGCCGACGGTTGCAGGCTTCATCCTGTGGTATGCGGGAGCAGAGCGGGTGTCGGGTGTCGAAGCGTCGCTCTTCACGGCAATCGCGCCGGCATCCGCTGTCTTGATGGCCTTTGTCCTGCTCGGCGAGCGGCTATCGCTGAACCAGCTCGTTGGTGTCGGATGCGTGCTTGCGGCAGTTCTGGGGCTTGGGCTGTCACGCCGACGGACGCTTGGAGCCACCTAGCAACGGATGGCTGCACGCCACTCGGTCTCGACCGTCGGTGATCAACAATATGCAGGAGTTGCCGTCAGCTCCTGCAATTCGGCCGCTGGGCTCCTATATCTGAATCATCAGAAGGAGATCACGATGTCGCTCCAGCCGATGAAGATACCAGGTCCAGACCATCCGATCACGATCGCCCCAAGCTCGTCGCGCATCGTCGTCAAGGTCGGCGGACAAGTGGTTGCCGACAGCCACAAGGCATTGACGCTGAAGGAAGCCACATACCCGCCGGTTTACTACATACCGCGCTCAGACGTGGACCTGACGCTCGTCGAGCGGACCCACCACCACAGCTATTGTCCCTACAAGGGGGAAGCGTCGTACTACAGCATTCCGGCGGGCGGGGATCGGTCCGAGAACGCAATCTGGACCTACGAAACTCCGCATGCTGCCGTCAGCGAGATCAAGGGGTATTTCGCCTTCTATCCGGATCGTGTCGATACAATCGAATACCTGCCTGCCTAGGCAAGCCGGATGACGCCTGCGCTTGTCGGGACGAAGCCGCAGTCGCGGTAGAACTCGGCGAGGCGTGGTTCGAAGTCGACATGAAGCCAATGCACCCCCCGCGCTTGTACGCAGTCCTTAGCTGCCTTGACGAGCGCCGTTGCCACTCCTTGATGACGAAACGTGGGATGTACGCAGGTGTCGAGAAGAAACGCGTGGATGCCACCGTCCCAGGCAACGTTTACAAAGCCAATGAGCCGCTCGTCGCGATAGGCACCCACATGCGCGAGGCTTCGACAAAGGACCGGCCGGAAATCCCGCATGTCCGGGTCGCTCCACGCCGCTTGCCAAAGCGCGTTCAGCTCACCGTTCGATGGATGCGGATCTATGCGTAGTTCCATATGTCGCTGCCCTGCGGAGGAGTACGACAATAGCGAGGATGGAATGCGTCGCAAGGCGAGTGCGCAGGTGCGGCCTGGAAACCTACTGATTTTTGCGGAGGAACGCTTCAGCGGGCGAGAAGACCGGTGGTCGCGAGACCGTACACTCTGGGAGGCATACAAGGATGGTCCGGCAGGGAAACCGGCCCATCCCCGTAACTGATCGGAGGTCAATCGGATCAGAAAACGCAATAGCGATGGCGCCCCGGGCAAAGCCGGAGCGCCGGGATTTCAGCTTAGAACGCGCGCTGCAGGCGGAAGAAGCCGGTCGTGACTTCGTCGGCGTCCTCTGGATCCGTGTAGTTGACGGTTGCCTTGGCGTAGAGGTTGTCGACGATCTGGTAGTCGACCGTTACGCCAACAGCCCAAGCGTCGCCCAGACCATCGAAGGAGTCAGGGGTGGCCGAGCCGGTATCCGTCACGTACTTGCCGAAGTACTGCGCCGCGGGGGTGATCGTCAGCTTGTCGGTTGCCTTGAGTGCGTATTCCGCGGCAATCGTCCATTCGGACTGATCGTAGTAGCTGTTGCGGCCGCTGGCCCAGGCGCCTGCGAGGCCGATCGTTCCAGGTCCAACGTCAACGTAGCCGATACCGCGGATCGCGCCTTCTTCGTTGTCGGTGTCGTAGGCACCGATGACCTGGTAGGAGAAGATACCAGCCTTACCGCCAACGCCGACAGCGACGCCGACGTTGTTCGCACCTTCGCCGGGCTTGTAGTAACCGTCTTCCAGCTCGTCGACGCTGACGCCAGCATAGAAGTCGCCGCTTTCGTACTGATAGCGGATCGAGTTGTGCAGCGTCTCGTGGCTGGACAGAACGTCCGTTTCGCCGCTCAGGTCGTCATCCCACCAGCTGTAGAACAGACCAGCGCGCAAGCCGGCGACGTCGATGTATGCCGAATCCAGAATGGTTCCGGTCGAAGAAGTGTCGCCGTTGTTGCGGAAAACAATCACGCCGGTGAGCGGGCCATACTCGGTGTCGCTCTTGGCGGTCAGCTGAACCTGTGCGCGTGTCTTTGCGTTCCAGTCGCTGGTGCCCTTTGCGTCCGGGGCGCCGTCGACCTGGAAACGGATGTAACCGTTGATCTTCAGGCAGGTTTCTGTACCCGGAATGTAAAAGTAACCTGTGCCGTACGCGTCGCAGACGCGGACGTATTCTACCGGTTCCGGGTCGGCTGCGACGATTGCGTCAGCAGCGAATACCGGGGAAGACGCAGCCGCAAACGCTGCGGCCGAGGTCAACAAAACCATCCGTATGTTCATTTGAAATCCATTTCCTTTTCGAAGGGACTGCCGCCACGCCCGTAAAAGCGAATTGGCGGCTGTTCCGGTAATTGCCTTTCGGCGCGCGGATCAGCGAACCGCCGGCCCTTCTCTTTCATCCTTAAGTAAATCGATCAATTGCCTCATGATCGAAATCGCATTCTGTAGGATCGATTGGCTATTACTGTGTCTTTTGTGCAACGTTATCAAATACTTAGGCAGAATCCACCGCTGCGCCGCGGTGGGGCGGCGCATAACGAAACACGTCTGTTACGAGGGCTCACGAGAGCACTATGGCGAGGTCGTCGAAACGACATCGGGAGGGAGTTACAGCCGGCAGATAATTGCGCGCGACCGGCATTTGAAGGCCGTCTTTTGGAACGCAATGTTCCAAATTCGGAACGAAAGTTTCGTTCTTGCCGTTGGCATCACCGACCAAGAGGCGTAAGCGAGGTGCCGGGAGAGCTTGAATACGCATTTGCAAAGACGAGGTGTTCGGTGCCCGCCGCAGACGTTACGTTTCCCGATATGAACGATTTCGCATACTTCGCGGCGGTGGTTCGCTACGGCGGCTTCTCTGCTGCCGGGCGCATGCTTGGGTTGCCGAAATCGAAGCTCAGCCGTCATATCTCGACGCTCGAGGAGCGGCTGGGGGTGCGGCTGATCGAGCGGACAGTCCATCGCTTTCGGGTGACGGAGATCGGCCAGTCCTTGTACGTATACTGTGAAAACATGCTGCGCGAAGTTGACCGGGCAGCGAAGGCCGTAAGCGAGGCCAACGGGGAGCCCCAGGGTCCGATCAGAATAAGCGTCCCGACCGGACTCCTCGAAGGGGCGCTGGGGGGCATGCTTCCGGAGTTCCTGATCCGAAATCCAAAGGTCCAGCTTCAGATTCTGGCAACCGATCAGCGCGTCGACATCATCAACGACCGGCTGGACCTTGCCGTGCGTGCGCAGTTGGCGGAGGAGACCGATTCCGAGCTGACGATGCGGGTTCTGAGCAAAGTGGACCTGATCCTGGTCGCCAACAAGGAACTTGCTAAGACGCTGCCGCGTCGCTGCGGCATCGAATGCCTTGCCGACGTGCCGACGGTGTCCTTCACCGGTGCCATGGCCGAGTGGAAGGACACGGATGTCTGGGAGTTCAAGGGACCCGATGGAACGCCCTATAGGCACGAGCACAGACCTCGCATGAGCTGCCGCAGCGTTCCGGCCATTCTGGAGGCGGTACATGCCGGGGTCGGCGTTGGTCTGCTTCCCGATCACGTTTGCGCCGAGGGCATCCGGGAGGGGAGCCTCGTGCATCTGCTTCCCGACTATCAGATGTCCCAGGCCACGATCTATCTCGTGTTTACGGCATCGCGGGGCTTGCCGACCGCGGTGCGGGCACTGGTCGACTTTCTTGTCGAGCAGTTCCGGAATTTTCGGCCGACGACCCAGGCAAGCGAAGCGCAGACGCTGCCCGCTGCCGGGTCACTACCGATCGCCGACATCAGCCAGCATAGGCCTCGTCAAGGGCTGCAACGTCAATCTTGACCATCTGCATCATGGCAGCCTGTACGCGGATCGCTTTCCCCGCGTCGACATCGTTGAGATAGCGCATCAGCGCATCCGGGATGATCTGCCAGGCAACTCCGAACCGGTCCTTGAGCCAGCCGCATTGCTGCGGTTTGCCGCCGTCGAGCAGCCGCTCCCAGTAGTAATCGACCTCCGGCTGGTCCTTGCAATGCACGAAGAACGAGATCGCTTCAGTGAACTTGAATTGAGGGCCGCCGTTCAGGCCCATGAACTGCTGTCCCTCCAGTTCAAAGGTGGCGGCGAAGGCCTTTCCATCCGGCCCGCGTTTGACCTGCGCCGCACCGGCGTTCTTGAATATTCCGGAGTAGAAGGTGATCGCTTCATCGAGCTGATTGTCGAACCAAAGACACGGGGTGATCTTCTGCATCGGCTTTTTCCTCCTGACGGCTATATGTGCAGCGGACGCGAAAAGAGGAGATATGGCGACATAGGCGTCGATTTATTTCGACGAGCCGCCCGCGATCTTGTCGCTCCCGCAATGCGCCTATTCTTATTGAGGTGTCGGATCGGAGCAATCCCGTTCGTCCTCGTACCGGTGCAACAAGCCAAGGGAGAGAAGATCATGTCCTATGTCGATGGATTCGTCGTCGCGGTGCCGAAGCAGAACATCGAAGCCTACAAGCTGTTTTCGGCAACGACGGGCGCAGTATGGAAAGCTCACGGCGCCAAGGAATATGTCGAATGCGTCGCCGACGACGTGCCTTATGGAGAGGTGACATCATTTCCCCGCGCAGTCCAGGCGACGGACGATGAAGTCGTCGTCTTCTCCTGGATCGTCTACGACTCGCGCGAACAGCGCGACGACATCATGTCGAAAGTGATGTCGGACCCACGCCTGCAGGGTGACGATTGGAAGACGATTTTCGACGGCAAGCGGATGATCTTCGGAGGGTTCAAGCCGTTTTTGCGGCTCTGAGCGAAGCCCCCGAACGAGATTGACATCAAGGGCCGCGGGCGGCACGTCTGCCGGAGATAACGCTTCCGGAGAACAGTCATGCCGCAAAAGATCATCAGCCTGTCGACGCGCGGGCAGGGCCTCTATGAATTCACCGAGGAGGTGTCGGCCTTCGTTCGGGAGTCGGGCGCCGGCGAAGGGCTTCTGACCGTCTTTGTCCGGCATACCTCCTGTTCACTGCTCATCCAGGAAAATGCCGATCCCGATGTTTGCACCGATCTCGACGCCTTCTTTCGCCGCCTCGTGCCACCGTCGTCAGATCCTTCGATGCGGTGGATCGTGCATACCACGGAGGGACCGGATGACATGCCGGCCCACATCAAGGCGGCACTGACGCAGGTTTCGATCGGTATCCCCGTCAGCAACGGGCGCCTTGTGCTCGGCAGATGGCAGGGAATATATCTCTTCGAACATCGAGACCGGCCACACCGGCGCGAGGTTTTGCTGCATCTCGGGGCCTGAACAGAAACTGAATAGCCGGTTCGAACATCGTTCATTTTCAGTCGGTTATCGTCTCGCCAATCCCCGAAAGGGCGATTGTTGAAACGAGAATCGAGAGTTTGCCATGTATCATTTCCTCGCCAAGGCTTCACTTGCCGCTCTTGTTGCGCTGGCTTCGATTACTACCGCCGCGCCGATCGCTGCGGCTGCAACGCCGCATGGCGCAGCCGCGACGGCGGTCCAGTATCGGCCGACCAGCGGCTGCTCGCCGGTGCAGGCCGTACAGAAGGCGCGCTGGGCCGGCTTGCGCAACGCACGGCTGACCAGCATCACACCGCGCCGCGTGATCGTTTCAGGTCGCGGATATCGCGGCTGGGAACAGATGACGTTCGCCAACGTCCGTGGATGCCCGCTGATCCGTCGCTGATCGTGTGCCGGGTGTATGAATGGTTCGCCATAGCCACGCCATTTTCCGCCTGCCTTGTGCGAATCGCATGTGACAGTGCAACTCCGGAAGGGCTCTCCGACCGGTGATAGTGAATCCAAGTACAGCGACTCCCTCGTCGCGCGCATATGGAGATTTCGATGATGCAATTTCTGACCAAGGCGGGTTTTGCCTTGGTGCTCGCCGCCGGCACGTTTGCCGGGGCCGTGGCACCGGCATCCGCCCAGGTGGATATCTACATCGGCGACGGCCGCCCGCCACCGCCTCCCGGTTACGGCCGGCCGCCACCGCCTGGCTACGGTCGCCCGCCACCGCCCGGCCCGGGCTACGGTCGCCCGCGCGGCTGCGATCCGCGTCTCGCCGAAGATATTGCTCGGGACTACGGCTTCCGCCGCGCCCGCGTGGTGGACGTTACGCCACGTCGCGTGATCGTTCAGGGCTGGTCGCGTCGCGGCGCCGACGAGATCAGCTTCGGCAACGTTCGCGGTTGCCCGATCCTGCGTCGATAATTGCCGATATAACGGCTGAATGAGAAACACCCTGCCTGCGTGTCTGCAGGCAGGGTGTTTCGTTTTGAATGGAGAGACCGGGGTCGGAGCGGAACGTGGGCTCTACGCCGATTTGATCGCGTCGCCATCGGGCTCGACCGACGTCGCAAGCGGCGCCTGGTTGTCGGCGGATACGACGGCTCTTGGCAGCGGCGTTCCGCGCTTGCGTTCGCGCGCCAGCGTCAACAGGCCCGAGCAGATGATCAGGACGATGCCGCCTGCCATGGGCAGATCGATCGTGTCGTCGAAGATCAGGTAGCCGAAGGCGATCGCCCACAGCATCTGGCTGTATTGCGGCGGCGCAACGAGATTTGCCGGTGCCAGGCGCGCGGCTGTCATCAGCAGGACGTTTCCGGCGGCGCCGAGCAGCCCGTAGCTGGCAAGGAAAAGCCATTGGCGCGGTGTCGGAACCACAACCTGCGAAAGCATCAGAATACCGCTGACGATCAATGTGCCGAGCAGTGCTGCTCCATAGAGTGACAAGCGCTTTTCCGCGGGTCCCATTTTTCTGAGGACGACGATTGAAATTGCGGCCGTGAGGCCGCCGATGGCTGCGGCGAGATGACCGACCGACAATTCCCGAAAGCCCGGGCGCAGGACGACAAGGACGCCTGCGAAGCCGACGATAACGGCGGCCCATCGCTGCCACCGGACGTCTTCCTTCAGGAATATGACCGATAGGATCGTCACGAAGGACGGCAGGAGAAACAGCAGACAGAAGGCTTCCGCCATCGGCAGCAGGGTGAAGGTGATGATCGAGGCGATCGCTCCGACCGCGCCGCAAACGAAGCGGAGCAGCCAGAGCCAGCGGTTCGACGAACGAACAACGTCAAACCAGGAATCATCCCTGGCCTTGATGAAGGGAAGCGCCACGGTGCCGAACAGGGCGCCGATGAAGGCAATCTGGTAGGCAGGGATGCTGCCGTGCAAGATCTTGATCGACGCATCGCTGAACGCAAACACGGCGTAGGCGGCAAACGCGATGATAACACCGCGTACCGGCGAATTAATAGCTGTCATGAGGCCAGAATCATTTGGAGGATAGCTTCGGCAAAATGGCCCAGCGAGCGCGGCAAAGCGAGCGCGGAAAGCGAATAGCTGCCATGCACAATCGCGTTCGTCGGACAGACAGAGTTGATCGAGGTCACGTCGGTTCCGGTTCGGCCCGTGCGATGTGCTTTGCGAAGTCCGCCAGCATGGGACGCTGACCGGCCAGAATTTTCGTCTCCGCGTCGACCAGCGAGAACCATCCCGCGCGATCGACCTCCGGAAACGCCTGCATCGCGCCCGAATGGGGTGGCCATTCGATGCTGAAGCTGTTGCTGGTGATCGCGGCCGCGTCGACGTTGGCCTCGACTGTCCAGGCGACAACGGTCTTTCCCCCCGGTTGCCTGTACGAGCCGAGAGCGACGAACGACCCATCGATGTCAGCGCCAATCTCTTCCTTGGTCTCGCGTATGGCTGCCGTCAGCTCGTTCTCGTGCTCGTTGACGAGCCCCTTGGGGATCGACCAGCTGCCGTCGTCCTTCTTCACCCAGTAAGGCCCACCCGGGTGCACAAGCAACACTTCGTAGTCGCTTTCGTGGCGCCGGTAGATCAGCAGACCGGCACTTCGCTTCGCCATGACGATCCTCGCCGAAGCCTGTCAGTTCGATCCGCGGCGGAGCGCTGCTCCGTAGTCGCGGTATATGCTGAGGCAGTCCGTATAGCTCAGCGACTCGTTCGCGCCGTAGACGATATGGGCGCTCGCCGCATTGGTCGCGGCTTCCTCGGAGACGAAAAGGATCGCCTCGCCGAGCGATTTTCCCGTTATCGGCGCGTCTGTGCCGTCCTCCAGCGTGATGCCCTTGATGATGGCTGCAATCTGACGGTGGCTGAAAACCGCCTGTCTATCTTCCGGTGTCATTGTACTTACCTCGGTCTGAAATCAATGTTTCTATTCTAGCCTCTCACAGGAAGCAGCGGCCGGTGGTCGGTCATCGTTGAGACGAGTTCGGGCGCCTTGAGGCGTCAATCGATAAACATGTCCGGCGTTGCCGAGCGGACGTGGCTTCGCTTGCCGCCCGCTGCCTGCAAACCTGCGGCGATTGTTCGCCGACGATTTTGCAGGCCCATGATCGAAAAGTTGCCGCTAGGGTAAATATGGTTCGATCGCAGTCCGGCAAGATCGCGAGACCTGCAATCACAGATGATTTCGGCATGCTCGTCCGATTGGCAAGACATGCCGCACTCACTATATGAGAGCCACTTCAAAACGAAAACGAGCAGCGACGGACATGTTTCAAACGGCGAAGATTGATCAGGCCGACAAGGTCGAGTTCTACCGGGAACTGAGCCAGCAACTGAAGGGCCTTCTGCACGGCGAAAGCGACGTGATCGCCAATGCTGCCAACACCTCGGCATTGATGTTCGAGATGATGCCCGACCTGAACTGGGCGGGCTTCTACTTTCTGAAATCGAAGGACGAGCTCGTCCTGGGGCCGTTCCAGGGGAGAACCGCCTGCGTCCGAATCGCGGTCGGCCGCGGCGTCTGCGGGACCGCAGTCGAGACGGGAGCATCCATCGTTGTCGAGGACGTCCACGCCTTTCCGGGGCATATCGCCTGTGATGCCGCCTCCCGTTCCGAGCTGGTGGTGCCACTCCGCCATGACGGCAAGATTCTGGGAGTGATCGACCTCGACAGCCCGATCGTCTCGCGTTTCGATGCCGACGACCAGGCTGGTATCGAGGCGCTGGCCAGGATTTTCATCGAGGCCAGCTACCAGGCCGTGCCGGCTCAATGATACTTTTGCCGTTCTCGCACGAGGATCGCCGGAGCGTTCAGGCCGGCGATCGGCTGGGTGACGTCGGACGGGATATCGCCGGAGAGTTGGAGTGCGAGATAGCGGGCGCAGCACACTCTCAGAAACGAGGTGAAGTTTCCGAGATCGTGGCCCGCGTCGATCGATTCGTGGTGCAACCGGGTGATCAGTTGCGTCACGTTCATGCGGTCGCGGCGAGCGACTTCCTCAAGCGTCGACCAGAAGAAGTTCTCAAGGCGAACGCTCGTGACCATGCCGTCGACGCGCAGCGAACGCGTCGTGCTCTCCCAGAGCTTTGCATCCGCCTTGATGAACAGCTCGCACATCTCTTCCCTCCCGTTGTCCGCCTCCTCAGGCGGCGTTCGTTTCTAGCAGGGACGCTGTGTCAAGCACAGTCATGAACTGCCGCAGCCACGAGGGATGGGCGGGCCAGGCAGGAGCCGTGACGAGATTGCCGTCGGAGACCGCGTCGCTGATGGCGATGTCTGCATAGATGCCGCCGGCAAGCTCGACTTCGGGCCGGCATGCCGGATAGGCCGAGCAGGTACGCCCCTTGAGGACGCCGGCCGCAGCGAGCAACTGCGCGCCATGGCAGATCGCGGCGACCGGTTTTCCCGTCTCGAAGAAATGACGCACGGCCTTGATGACCTCGGGATTGAGGCGGAGGTATTCGGGTGCGCGACCGCCTGGAATGACCAGCGCATCGTAGTCTTCGGCGCGGATGCTCGAAAAAGTGGCGTTCAACGCGAAGTTATGGCCTCGCTTTTCCGAGTAGGTCTGGTCGCCTTCGAAATCGTGGATGGCGGTCGCGATGGTTTCGCCAGCATTCTTGCCGGGGCAGACGGCATGCACGGTATAACCGCAGGCAAGCAACGTCTGGAACGGCACCATCGTCTCGTAGTCTTCCGTGAAATCACCTGTAATCATGAGAATTTTCGAAGCTGGCATATGTTTTCCTCCCAGAACAACGTCGAGAGCTTAGCAAGGTCGAGGCATGCGCGGGTACTATGGGAATACTACAGCCAAAATTCCGCGTCCGAGCTGCGTTCAAAGGGACGGAAACGGTCAGCCATAAAAAAGGATGCGCTCTCGACCGAGCGCATCCCAACCGTTTAACAAATGAGAAGCAGCGACTAGAGCTTCTTCTTCTTGGCCTCATCGTCCATCAGCTCGTACCACATGGCGTTGAGGACGGCGAAGGCGGCGGCCAGAGGCAGGCCGAGGATCCATGCGAAATACCACATCGTCTTTCTCCTTCAGTAAGCGTGGCCGCTCTTGTCGTTGACTGTCTGCTCGTCGACCTTGCCCCAGAGCACCTTGTAGACCCAGGCGGTGTAGGCAAAGATGATCGGCAGGAAGATCGCCGATACCACCAGCATGATGAACAGGGTGAGGTGGCTCGAAGAGGCATCCCACACCGTCAGGCTCGAGTTGGGATCGAGGGAGGAGGGGAGGATGAACGGGAACATCGACAGACCCACGGTCGAGATGATCCCGAAGATCGACAGCTTGCTGAACAGCAGCGTCGTCACCTCAAGCTTTGCCCGCATGCATATGAGGGCCGCTGCGGCACCAAGGAAGCCGAGGATCGGCGCGATCATCATCCAGGGATGGGTTGCATAGTTCGCCAGCCACGAGCCGTCGTGCGATGCCGTTTTCAACAGCGGATTGGAGGGGCCGGCCGGGGTGACCTCGCTGGTGATGCTAAAGCCGTGGACACCAAGCGCCAGGAAAATGCCGCCGAGAGCGAACAGCGCGATCACGGCAACCGCTGCGATGCTGCCGTAGCTCCTTGCCCGCTCGGCAACGGGGCCGCTCGCCTTGAGGACCAGCCACGAGGCGCCATGCATGACGAGCATGGCGACGGACAGCAGGCCGCAGAGCAGGGCATAGGGATTGAGCAGGCCGAAGAATGTCCCCTCGTAAAAGATCCGCATGTCGGCAGGATCGAAGCGGAAGGGCACACCCTGCAGAACGTTGCCGACGGCGACGCCGAAGATCAGCGACGGCACGAAGCCGCCGATGAACAGCGCCCAGTCCCAGTTGCTGCGCCACCGGGGGCTCTCGCGCTTCGAGCGGTACTTGAAGCCGACGGGGCGCAGGATGAGCGCGAAGAGGATCGCGAACATCGCGAGGTAGAAGCCGGAGAACGAGACGGCATAGAGCGGCGGCCAGGCGGCGAAGATAGCGCCGCCGCCGAGGATGAGCCACACCTGGTTCCCTTCCCACACGGGGCCGATGGTGTTGATGGCGACGCGCCTCTCCGTGTCCGTCCTGGCGACGAAGGGAAGCAGCGTGCCGACGCCGAGGTCGAATCCGTCGGTGGCCGCAAAGGCGATCAGCAGCACGCCAATGAGGAGCCACCAGATCACGCGCAGGGTTTCGTAGTCTATGAGTTCGTGCAGGATCATGGCGATCACTCCGCAGCGGCAACGAGGGTTTCAGAAATGAGCTCGGCTTCCGGCTCGTCGTCCGGTGCCGGTCCCTTCTTGATGGCCCGGATCATCAGGGTCATCTCGATCACGATCAGCACCGTATAGAGGGTGGCAAAGCCTATGATGGTCAGCAGAACCGTGCTGGCGCCGAGGCTGGAGACCGCCAATGCAGTCGGCAGCACCCCTTCGATGACCCAGGGCTGGCGGCCGATCTCGGCAACGATCCAGCCGGCCTCGATGGCAATCCATGGAAGCGGGATCGCGAGAACGGCGATTTTCAGGAGCAGCGGATACTTGTCGAGATGCCGCCGTGCGGAAAGCCAGAAGAATGTCGCCGTCAGCAGGATGAAGAACATGCCGAGGCCGACCATGATGCGGAACGACCAGAAGAGCGTCGGCACATGCGGGATCGTGTCACGTGCCGCCTGGGCGATCTGTTCGTCCGTCGCCTGGCGAGGGTCGTCGACGTAGCGCTTCAGAAGGAGTCCGTAGCCAAGCTCATGGCCGAGTTCCTCGAAGGAGCTGCGGACTTGCTGGGTCACCTGATCCTGAACAGGTGCGGATCGGATCTGCATCAGCGCATCGTAGGCTTTGATGCCGTCGCGGATTCGCCCCTCGGCCTGTTGTTCAAGCTTGTCGATGCCCGGAATTTCGGTCGTTAACGAACGGGTACCAATCAAGCCCATGACCCACGGAATGTGGACTGCGAAATGCGTTTCGCGTGCTTGTTGATCCGGGAAGCCGAAGGCTGTGAACGCCGCCGGCGCCGGTTCCGTCTTCCACATCGCCTCGATCGCGGCGAGCTTCATCTTCTGGTTTTCTGTTGCGAGGTAGCCGCTTTCATCCCCGAGCACGACGACCGAGAGTGCGGAGGCGAGGCCAAAGGATGCGGCAACGGTCATCGACCGCTTGGCAATTTCGATATGCCGTCCCTTCAACAGGTACCACGCCGAGACGCCGAGAACGAAGATCGAGGCACAGACATAGCCCGCCGAAACGGTGTGCACGAACTTCGCCTGGGCGACAGGGTTGAAGACCACGTCGAAGAAGCTGGTGATCTCCATGCGCATCGTCTGCGGATTGAGCGCCGAGCCGACTGGGTTCTGCATCCAGCCGTTGGCGACCAGGATCCAGAGTGCGGAGAAGTTGGAGCCGAGCGCCACGCACCAGGTCGCGACGAGATGGCCGACCTTCGACAGCTTGTCCCAGCCGAAAAAGAACAGTCCGACGAACGTCGCCTCGAGGAAGAAGGCCATCAGCCCTTCGATTGCGAGCGGAGCCCCGAAGATGTCGCCGACATAATAGCTGTAGTAGCTCCAGTTCATGCCGAACTGGAACTCCATGACGATGCCCGTGGCGACCCCGATTGCAAAGTTGATGCCGAACAGTATGCCCCAGAATTTCGTCATTTGCCGCCAGATCTGGCGACCTGTCATGACGTAGACCGTTTCCATGATGGCAAGCAGCACGGACAGGCCGAGCGTCAGCGGCACGAACAAAAAGTGATAAAGCGCAGTCAGCGCGAATTGGAAGCGCGATAGCGCGACGATGTCTAGTTCCATTGTCTTTCTCCCACGGCCCCACGGGGTACGAAGAGTTTTCCGCCATGCCGGATTGCCTGGCGGCTATGCGGTTGCGCTCAGTCCGGTCTCAACCGGTTCAGAGCCTTTTCGAACGCCGCCTCTCCACGGCGTGAAACTTCCTCGATGCGGCCGCCTGCGAGGACGGCGATCACGTCGGCGATTGCGGCCTCCCGGCGGATATGAGTGGCGATCACAAGCGAGCGGCCCTCTGCCTTCTCTGCAAGTCGGGCCATCACATCGCGCGCGACGGCGCGATCGAGACCTTCTGTCGGCTCGTCCAGCAACCACAGCGGTGTGTCGCGCAGGAACAATCGGGCAAGTGCGAGCCGGCGCGCCTGGCCGCCGGACAGGCCCATGCCGCCTTCGCCAAGCAGTGTGTCGAGGCCAAGCGGCAGGGTCGCGACATCGCAGGCGAGACCGGCTGCACCCAGCGCGATGCGAAGCTCGTCATGGGTGGCATCAGGCTTTGCCAGCTGGAGATTGCCCCGAAGCGTATCCTGGAAGAGTTCGGTGCGCTGGGTCAGCAGCGTTGCCGGCAGGGTCGAAACGCGGCCCTCTACCGGCATCATTTCGGCAGCAAGAAGGGCAAGCAGCGTCGATTTTCCGGCGCCGCTGTCACCGATCAGCGCGAGCCGTTCGCCCGTTGCCAGATCCAGTGTGATGTCTTCGGCAGCCAGTCTGTCCGACGCTTCGTATCGCGCGCAGACGCCAGCAAACTGCGCTGCAAAACCCGGATTTGGCCGAGCGTTTCGATAGGTCGCCTCGGCGACGGACAGGCGTGGCGCGATGCGGCTTGCCGCCAGGAGCGTCCGGCCCAGCTCCATGGCGCCACGGCGCAGCGCACCGAAGGGCTCGACGGCGGCAAACGCAATCAGGATGCCAAGCGCTGCGACCGGCGGTGTAATCGTGCCGGATGCGCAAAGCGCTGCCACGGCAAGCAGAGCCCCCGTCAGCAGCGCCGTCGAGGCGAGGCCAAAACCGATGGTGACGCCGGATTCGATGCGGTTGAGGCGATCGTCGGCATCGGCGGCGTATCGATCGGCTGCGGCGATGGCGTCACGCTGTGCGTGCAGTCGTCCGGCCATCAGCAGATCGGTCTGGCCGGCTACGAGGTCGATCGTCCGCGCGCGCAATGCCTCGATGCCATGGGTTCGGCGGCGGGCATGCCTGGCGGCTCGGCGGCCGGCCATCAATGGAATGCCGAGGCCGGCGGCCAGCAGCCAAAGACCGGCCAGCAGACCGAACAGGGGATGCATGAGGCCCAGCGCGATGCTGGTCCCGATTGCCGCAGCCACGGCGACACCTGCCGGCACGAGGATCCTGAGATAGAGCGAGTCCAACGCATCGACGTCCCCGGTGAGACGGAAGAGCAGGCGTGCCGGACGGCGCATCAGGTCCGTTGCCGCGCCAGCCTGAGCCCAGCCGCGGAAAAGCCGTTCGCGCAAAATTGCGAGCACCCCGAGCGTCGCGTCGTGGGTGGTCAGTCGCTCGCCGTAGCGCGCTGCAGTACGCCCGAGAGCGAGGAGACGGATGCCGGCCGAGGGCGCAAAGACATCGAAGGTCGCGACCGTTGCCGCGGATATTCCGGCAGTCGCGGTCGCCGTGATGAACCAGCCCGAGAGTCCGAGCAGCGCTATCCCCGCGGCAACCGTTGTCGCCGAGAGCGCCGCGCCGATCAGAAGACCGCGTCGCTTGCTGGTGAAAAACAGCCTGATGACCGGCTTCAGATGGGAAAGCGATGCGTTCATTCCGCAGCCTCCCGCGCCGTTTCCGGCATCAGGTCGACCGTCCGGCCCATGCGCGCGGCGAGGCGCGGGTCGTGGGTCGCCACGATCAGTGTCCGGCCGTGCGCAAGGGACAACAGGCATTCGGTGATTTCGTTGGCCGTCCTTGCATCAAGATGGGCCGTGGGCTCATCGGCCAGGATGATACCGACATCGGGATTGGCCGCCGCGCGGGCGATGGCGAGGCGCAGTGCCTCGCCGCCGGACAGTCCGATTCCGCTTTCCCCGAGCGGCCGGTGGCCGTAGGCGGACGCGACGACGCCAAGTCTGGCGAAGTGGAGGGCTTCAGCGGTCTTTCGCGGCGAAACCTCCGGCCGGCCGAGCGCCACGTTCTGCGCGATCGTGCCTGCGAAGATATGCGGTTTCTGTCCGATCCAGGCAATCGTCTGCCGCGCGGCTGAGGTGGCAGGCTCGCTGCCGAGCGTGATGCGGCCGCTTTGGCAGGGGGCGAGCCCGGCCATCAGGGCAAGCAGGGTCGATTTTCCGGAACCGCTGGCGCCGAGAAGCGCGACATGTTCACCGGCGCGGACATGAAGATCGAACGCGTCGATGGCAAGCGGGGCATCCGGGCCATATCGGAAGCTGACGTTTTCAAGCCTCAGATCGTGGGTGTCGGCTCCTGCGCCGGGCCGATGCGGGATATCGGCGAGCGTCATGCCGTCCTTGCTCAGCGCTTCGAGGGTCTTGAGGGCGGCTTCGCCGGCTGCTCGGTCGTGCCACACGGCGGACAGTTCGCGCAGCGGTTCGAAGAAGGCAGGGGCAAGCAGCAGGACGAAGAGGCCGCTCGTCAGATCGAGGCCGGTTGCCCATGCGCCGAAACGGATCTCGCCAAGCAGCGAAAAGCCGACATAGACCGCGACCAACGCAACGCCGAGCGCCGAAAACAGTTCGAGAACCGCGGAGGACAGGAAGGCGATCTTCAGGACCGCCATTGTCCGGGTCTTGAGCGATTGGGCATCCGCTCTCAGCTTCAGAGCGGTGGCATCCACGGCATCGAGGGAACGGATGGTTGAGAGCCCGCGCAGGCGATCCAGCAGAAAGCCGTTCAGGCCGCCGGTCGCCGCAAGCTGCTTCTCGCTGGCAGCCTGTGCGCTCCATCCGATGAGGGCCATGAACACGGGGATGAGAGGCATGGCGATCAGGAGCACCAATGCGGCAACCCATGAAAACGGGAGGACGCAGGCCAGAATCACCAGCGGCACTGTGGTTGCCTTGAAGCGGCCCGGCTGGAAGCGGGACAGGTAGGGGACGATCAGTTCGGCCTGCTCTCCAAGTATACTGGCCGCCTGTCCAGAAGCCGCGCGCGTGGCGTCGAGCGGCGAGCGCCGCGCCAGCGCCGCGACGGCGGCGGTCCGGCGGAAGGTGAGTTCGCTGCGAGCCGCCCGAAACGCCATGCGGCCGCCAGCCGCGTTGAGACAGCTTTTGGCGATGCCGAGGAGAGCAATCGAGGCGGCCAGCCAGAGAACGCTACCGACCGGGCTGCCGTTTGCCAGGCGTCCCACGGCGATAGAAAGACATGCTGCCTGCGGAATCCATACTAGCGCGGCCAGTGCCTGAACCGCTGCGGCTTTTCTCAAGCCGGAGGGTGGACGCGCAGATCTGCCCGGCTCGCCGGAAGCCTGCTTTCCATTTGCGTCGAAGTAAGCACTCGTCATGGCGCTAACTCTTGTTCGCAGGATCGGGCCGGCGGCTGCGGCCGAGCGAAACGACTCGGTCCTTGGCCTCCAGCAGCTTCGTCACTTTCGCTCCAAGCGAGAGTAACGTTGCAAGCCGTTCGGTTTCAAGCTGTTTTACGTCCTCATACCAGTGCGTTAGCTGCTCAATTAGGGCGTGCATCTCGCTCATGCGCTCCTGCGCGTGGCGTTCGGCCTCGCTTGCCGACCGTTGCATGAGGATTTCGCGAAGGACGGAAAGGGTTGGATCGACCTCCCGCTTCTTGCGTTCCTCCGCCAGTGTCCTCAGGATCAGCCAGACATCGTCGGGCGTGGTGAAGAAATCGCGACGGTCGTCCGGTCGATGCTTCAGCAATACGAGGTTCCATGTCTGCAGTTCGCGCAGGCTCATCGACACGTTGGAACGCGAGATGCCCAGCGAGTCGGCGATCTCTTCGGCACAAAGCGGGGACGGCGAGACATAGAGCAGGGCATAGATCTGTCCGACGGTGCGGTTGATACCCCACCGCGAGCCCATTTCGCCGAAGTGCAGGACAAAGGATTGAACAAGCGGCGGGAGGTTCATCGTTTTTTCCGTTGTGTCTGTAATTTCAGAAATTTGTGAAATTACTATAGCCGTGCCCGTGGCAAGAACAATCGGCAAGTGGCGGCTGCGGCAATGTGGCGTTGCGATTAGCCGTGTGGGATTCGCCGAAGGCTACTTGACGTGGATCACACATAGCGGGCGACGATGTCGGCGTTCATTGCGGGTCATTCGGACGAGGAATAGCCAAGCTTGAACGCATGCACTTTGATTTCGATCAAGAAAACGCTGTTCTCCGGCGGCGGCGGTAGTCTATGCTTCGCGAGGAGCTGATTTGATGCGCAGAGACATACATAATTCAAATATACCGGTACGTTGCATGAGTTGCGAGGTTCGACACAAGGGTATGTGCGGTGCGCTCAATGCCGACGAGCTTATGGCGCTGTCTGCGCATACACGTCTCGTCAATCACGATGCCGGCGACGAACTGTCGGGTGAGAAGACACCGGCCGAATCCTACGCCACAGTCATTCGCGGTGTGGTGAAACTCACGAAGACGCTCGAAGATGGCCGTCAGCAGATCGTCGGCCTTCAATTCGCCCCGGACTTTCTGGGGCGGCTGAACGCCGAGGAGAATGCGGTCTCGGCCGAAGCGGCGTCTGACGTGAACCTCTGTCGCGTACCGAAGGCAGCACTCGAGCGGATGGTGAAAAGCAATCCGGCCCTCGCGGAGCGTCTCATGGCGCAGACGTTGCGTGAGCTCGACGAGGCGCGGGAGTGGATGGTCACGCTCGGGCGCAAGACGGCGGCCGAAAAAGTGGCGAGTTTCCTGCTGCTCATCGCAACTCACCTCGATCCCGAGGCGGAAGGCGACAGCCGCCGTTTCGACCTGCCTTTGTCGCGCGCCGATATTGCCGACTTTCTGGGACTGACGATCGAGACGGTGTCGCGCCAGCTGTCCAGGCTCAAGTCCGACGGGATTATCTCTGTTGTCGCCAACAGGCATATCGAGGTGCCGCGGCTTTCGAAGCTCAAGGCGTGCTGCGGATCCTGACGGATGCGCGAGGACGGCGATCGAATGCGTGTTGCCGAGGCGGCCTAATTTGTGCAGGAGTGCTGTTTTACACTTGCTTCAGCCACTTCGGAAGTTCGTCCATGCCCACCGCGCACGCCAATCAGCTCGTTTCCCGACTGTCGCCTCCACCGATCCCTTCCGTTCTCGCGTGGGCTCGCGAATACCGTGGAACCAAGGGACCGCTGGTCGACC
Organism: Rhizobium sp. Root1203; assembly: GCF_001424945.1. Taxonomy (GTDB): domain Bacteria; phylum Pseudomonadota; class Alphaproteobacteria; order Rhizobiales; family Rhizobiaceae; genus Rhizobium. The sequence goes on along the minus strand of NZ_LMCW01000012.1, from coordinate 1,027,056 downwards.
TTTCTCAGGCCGTGCCCGGCTACCCCCCGCATCCGGAAATGCTGCGGCTGCTTGGAGAAGCGGCTGCATCTCCAAAGACGACCGGCTACGGTCCGATCGAGGGTGAAGACGTGTTGCGCGAGGTTTATGCAGAACACATGTCGGCGGTCTTTGGGGCGCCGGTGTTGGCTGCAAACGTCCAAATCACGGCCGGCTGCAATCAGGCTTTCATGTGTGCAGCGATTGCGCTTGCCGGTTCGGGCGACACCGTAGCGCTGACCAATCCATTCTATTTCAACCAGGAAACAACGCTGTCGATGCTTGGCATCAAGCGTGCGTTGGTCGAGTGCGACGCCGAAAACGGCTTCCTGCCGGACGTTCGTTCCGCCGAGATTGCTCTGGCAGATGGGGCAAAGGCGCTCGCTGTCGTGACGCCGAACAATCCGACCGGTGCGGTCTATCCACCGGCCCTACTTCAAGAACTGTTCGTCCTTTGCCGCAAATATGGCGCGTGGCTGATCGTCGACGAGACCTATCGCGACTTCCTGCCGGACGGTTACGGCGCGCCGCATCCGCTGCTGTCGATCCCAGGCTGGGAAGACACGCTCATCCTGCTCTACAGCTTCTCGAAGTCGTTCTGTATCCCCGGCCATCGGCTTGGTGCGATTACCGCCGGCGTGAACGTGGTCGCCGAGATTGCAAAGGTCATGGACAATATGCAGATCTGCGCGCCGCGGGCGGCACAGGTTGCCGTTGCGGAAGCGATGCCCATTCTAGCGGACTGGCGCGCGGGCAACCGCCTGGAAATCGCGCGGCGCGCGGATGCGTTGGTATCGGTCATCGAGGAATTGCCCGGCTGGGAGATCGGCGCCATCGGTGCTTATTTTGCCTTCATCCGGCATCCATTCGAAAAGCTGAGCTCTTCGGCGGTGGCAGAGAGGCTCGCGAAAGAGGCCGGCGTCGTCTGCCTTCCCGGACGCTATTTCGGCGAAGGGCAGGACCGCTATCTTCGCCTGGCGTTCGCAAATGCCGATGCGAACTCTATTGCGCTCCTGCGCGAGCGGCTGGGGTGACACGACAATGTCCGATCAGACAAATGAGGTCTTCCCAGGCTCATCTTCATTCCTGTCCTTGTGACAGGAACCCAGCCGCGGCGCGTCTGCGCCGTGGAAAGAGTCTTTGCGTTCAATGACTTGAACGCCATCATCTCTGTGACAAGCTCAGAGATGAGGGCGGAGGGAGGAGTTGCCAGGCAGAAGAGCTTCACCGTAGCAGGGTGTTGAAAAGCCCTGGCAGTCCCTCGTGCTCTAAACGACGATCGTCAGCGGCGGTATGCGCTTATCTTGCGGGCTTTCCTGCTCCTGAGCAGTCAGCAGATTAAGCTCCCGCCGTTCCTTCTCCGACACGATCGCGAGGTCGATGACCTTCTGCAGGTTCGCGGCGTGGCGGAAGGTCGGGTCGTCCTGCTTTCCTGTTCTGACCGCCTCGGCGAAACGCTGGTAGTTGGTCAGGACGGGAGGGACCTCGATGTCGCGCCAGGTGGCGGTTTCGATGTCCTCGCCGAAGCAGCCGCGCAGATCCGAGCCATCGGGGCGATGGACGACTTCGAGGCTGCCCTTTTCACCGTAGATGCGCAACTTCAGTTCGTTGAGGTGACCCGTGGCCCACCGTGTGGCGTGGATGACGCCGAGTGCACCGTTGGTGAAGTCGACGGACATCGTGAAGCTGTCGTTGGCGTCGAGCAGATATTCGCCGATCTGTCCGCCCGGCGCCTTGTTGAAGGTCTTGAGGCGGGCGAAGACATGGTCGATATCGGTCGCCGCGCCATAGGCGGCGAAATCGAGGATGTGGATGCCAACATCGCCGAGCACACCGTTCGAGCCGTGTCCGGTCGACAGGCGCCACAGCCAGCGCGATTCCGTGCGCCAGTCGCCCCAGGCGCGCGAAACCAGCCAGCTTTGCAGGTAGGATGCCTCGACGTGGCGGATCGTGCCGAGTTCGCCGGCCAGCACCATTTCACGGGCACGCTGCAGCGGTGCGACGTTGCGGTAGGTGAGGTTGACCATGTTGATGACGCCGGCGGCTTCGGCCGCTTCCGTCATTTCCAGCGCCTCGGCATAATTTTCAGCCAGCGGCTTTTCGCAGAATACATGCTTGCCGGCAGCGATCAGCGCCAGGCTGGTCGCATGGTGGATGCGATCAGGCGTGACGTTGGTCGCCGCATCGAATTCGCCCCAGGCGATCGCTTCCTCAAGCGTACGGAAACGCTTTTCGATATGGAAGTGATTTGCGAATTCATCGAGGCGAGCTTGGTCCGTATCGACGGCACCGACCACCTCCACGCCGTCGATAGCGATGAAGTTGGCGACCTGGTTTTTGGCCATAACGCCTGTTCCAAGAACGAGTAGACGCATTTGCTCATGCTCCTCAGCGGTAACCGGCTTCGCCGGCCTGGTGCAGTCTCGGGCCGCGTTCGACGATCGGCTCATGCGCCTTCTCGACCGGAACGTTCGGGGCATCGGTGATGCTCTTCAGGTCACCTTGAGGGTTATAGGCCCATTTCACCGCGTTGATGAGCACCTTCTGGACGTTCGCATCGTGATAGGTCGGATAGGTCTCGTGGCCAGGCCGGAAATAGAAGATGTTGCCGGCGCCGCGCCGCCAGGTGAGGCCCGAGCGGAAGACTTCGCCGCCCTGGAACCATGAGATGAACACCGTTTCGAGCGGTTCCGGTACGGAGAACTGCTCGCCGTACATCTCCTCGTTTTCCAGCACAAAGTTCTCGTCGATGCCGGCTGCAATCGGATGACGCGGGTTGATGGTCCACAGGCGCTCGCGCTCTCCGGCCTCGCGCCACTTGAGCGCGCAGGGGGTGCCCATCAGGCGCTTGAAGATTTTCGAGAAGTGGCCGGAATGCAGGACGAGAAGGCCCATGCCCTCCCAGACACGCTTGGCAACGCGCTCGACGACAACGTCGGAAACGGCGCCGTGGTCCTTGTGGCCCCACCACGTCAGGACGTCTGTCTCGGCAAGGCGGGCCTCGGTCAGGCCATGTTCCGGCTCCTGGAGCGTCGCCGTTGTCGCCTTGATCGCCGGATCGGTATTCAGCGCGTTGGCGATGGTCGTGTGCATGCCGTCGGGATAGATGCCCCGAACGATGGCGTTGGTGGTTTCGTGGATGTTTTCACCCCAGACGATGGTGCGAATAGACAAGACGTTACTCCTTCATGCGGATGTTGGATCAGCCGGTGGGAAGCCAGCCGATCGGTGGTTCGAGTGGTTGTCAGGCCGCGCCCCTAAGAGGCGGCCTTTCCGGGGCGCGGCCGGATTCGTCAAAACGGTGAATGCGGCTGTCGATGGGGGACACACCCAGCGTTTCACCGGGTTGATGGCGTGATACCCCGGTTTCGCGGACAACAAGCGGTTCACCGGAGCCGACGTCGAGATAGACGAAACTGTCCGAACCGAGGATTTCGGAGTGGATCACCGTGCCGGTCCATGCGGGTGTCCGCTGAACGATCTCCATGTGCTCGGCGCGTACGCCGATCGTGTGCGCGCCATGCGGAGCAGAGAACGAGCCGGAGAGGAAATTCATCTTCGGCGAACCGATGAAGCCAGCCACGAACACGGAATTCGGTGTCTCGTAGAGTTCGAGCGGCGTGCCGATCTGTTCGACGACACCGTCGCGTAGGACGCAGATCCTGTCTGCCAGCGTCATCGCCTCGACCTGGTCGTGCGTGACGTAGATCATCGTCGTGCCATGCATGCTGCGATGGAGCTTGGCAATCTCCAGCCGGGTTGCGACACGCAGGGCGGCATCCAAATTCGACAGCGGCTCGTCGAACAGGAAGACCTTGGGGTCGCGAACAATGGCGCGGCCGATGGCGACGCGCTGGCGCTGGCCGCCGGAGAGTTGGCGCGGCAGGCGCTCAAGATAGGGCGAAAGCTGCAGCATGTTTGCGGCCTGCTCGACACGGGCCCGGCACTCGTTCTTCGTCTGCCCCGCGAGCTTCATGCCGAAGGCCATGTTCTCGAAGACGCTCATGTGCGGGTAGAGTGCATACGACTGGAAGACCATCGCTATGCCACGCTTGGACGGCGCGTGGTGGTTCACTGCTTCGCCATCGAAGGAGAGCGTGCCGGAGCTTATGTCCTCCAACCCCGAGATCAGGCGCAGGAGAGTTGACTTTCCGCAGCCGGAAGGACCGACGAAGACCATGAACTCGCCCTTGCGGATATCCATGGTCACGCCCTTGATCACCTCGAAGGCGCCGAAGCTCTTGCGGATATTATCGAGTCGAATCTGTGCCATATCTTGCTTTCTTCAACCTTTGACGCCACCGGCGGTCAGGCCGGATATGATGCGACGCTGGAATATCAGGACCAGGACAACGACAGGCACCGTGACGATGACCGATGCCGCCATGATGTTACCCCATGGGATTTCAAACTGACTCCCGCCCGACAGCAGGGCGATTGCAACCGGCACCGTTCGCTGTGCATCCGATGAGGTGAATGTTAGGGCGAAGAGGAATTCATTCCAGGCCGTAATGAAGGCAAGCAGGCCCGTCGTGACCAAAGCGGGCCACATCAGGGGCATGAAGACCTGCGTGATTATGACCCAGGGGGAGGCGCCGTCGACGATTGCCGCCTCCTCGATTTCGATGGGCAAATCCCGCATGAACGTTGTCAGGACCCAGACCGTGAAGGGCAGGGTGAAGATCATGTAGGAGAAGATCAGCGCGAACGGCGTGTTGAAGATGCCGATCCAGCGGATAAGCTCGAAGAGGCCGGCCAGCACGGCAATTTGCGGGAACATCGACACTGAGAGGATTGTCAGCATCAGCAAAGCCCGGCCGCGAAAATGCACGCGAGCCAGCGCAAAGGATGCGGTGACGGCAAGGAGCAGCGACGCGGCGACCACCACGCAGGCGACCAGCAGCGAATTGCCGAGGCTGCGGATAAAGCTGCCTGTCGTCAGCACGCTCGCATAGTTGGCAAACGAGATCGAGGTTGGCCAGTAGTTGATGGTAAACAGTTCGGTGCCGGCTTTGAAGCTCGTCAGGATCGCGTAGTAAAATGGAAAGATGGCGATGATCACGATGACGCCGACGAGGAGGTAGAACAGCGTGTTCTTTGTGGCAGTGAGGAGCATCAGCGTTCGCCTCCGCCAAGATTGACACGGCCAAGCCAGATGTAGAGCACGGTTACCGTCGCGATGATCAGGAAGAGGACGGTCGAGGCCGTTGCCCCATAGGCGAACTTGTCGAAATCGAAAAGGTTTTCGCGCGCCATGACGGACATCGTCTTGGTCTTGGCATTGTTCGGCGTCAGCACGTAGATAAGGTCGAAGATGCGCATGGCGTCGAGCATGCGGAAGATGACGGCGACCATGATGGCCGGACGCACCAGCGGCAGGGTCAGGCGCCAGAACACCTTGACGGGATTGACGCCATCGATCTTGGCTGCCTCGTAAATATCGGCCGGAACCATCTGCAGGCCGGCGAGTATGAGCAGCGCCATGAATGGCGTCGTCTTCCAGACGTCGACGATCAGCACTGCAATCATTGCCGTGTCCGGGTTGGCAGTCCAGGCGATCTTCTGGCTGATCAGGCCAAGCCCCAAGAGAATGTCGTTCAGGATGCCGAACTGATCGTTGAGCATCCACGCCCACATCTTGGCGGAGACGATTGTCGGGATCGCCCAGGGAATGAGGATCGCGGCGCGGACGATCCCGCGTCCGGCGAACTGGGCGTTCAGTACCAGAGCCACGATCAGGCCGAGGGTGGTTTCGATGGCGACCGAGAGGACGGTGAACTTCAGGGTGTTCGAGACGGCTCCCCACCAGGCGGGGTCGGCGAGAAGGCCGCTATAGACGGTGCGGCCGCTTTTCAGTGTGACCCAGGACAGATAGTTCTTGAAGCCTACGAACTCCGCGTCGCCGAGACTTGTCAGCGATGCGTTGGTGAAGCTGAAATAGATGGTTCTGAAGAGCGGCCATCCGGCAACGACGGCCAGGATGAACAGCGTCGGCGCCAGGAACATCCAGGCCGACCGGACTCGCTCGGAGCGCAATTCCGAAAATCGTCTGGTGGCGCGGACCTGCGACCCGAGGGGTTGAGAGACTGCAGCTTCAGTCATGAGTGCGATACCCGCTTTTGGAGGCGATGTTGGGTGGTGGCATGCCGGAGACGGCAGCGGCGGAGGCCGCCGCTGCCGGTTCGATCTGTCACCAGCTGTCGCCCTTGAGCGTGGTCAGTTCTGCTTCGAGAAGTTCGAGGTTTTCAGCGGCGGTTCCGCTGCCTGATAGGGTATTGTGGACGGCGGTCCAGAACTTGGAGGAGACCTCGTTGTACTTGACCTTGGTCGTAGCCGACGGACGCGGCACGGCGTTCTGGAAGATCGGCTTCCAGTTCGGCATGAACGGTTGCGCAGCAGCAACGTCCTTGTCGTCGTAGAGCGCCTGCAGGGTGGGCAGGTTGGAAAGCTCGATGGCGCGCTGCTTCTGGCTTTCCTTGGAGGTCAGGAATTTAACCAGGGCAACAGCGGCATCCGGGCTTTTCGAATATTTGGAGACGGCGAGGTTCCAGCCTCCGAGTGTCGAGGAGGGCTGGTCGCCCTCTGCGGCAACCGGCAGCGTGGTCACGTCGAACTTGCCCTTGACGGCGCTGTCGGCGCCATTGCCGAGCGAATAGGCGTAGGGCCAGTTGCGCATGAAGACTGCGTTTCCGGTCTGCCAGACGCCACGGGACTCTTCCTCCTGGTAGGCGAGCACGCCGGATGGGGAAATGGTTCCCACCCAGCCCTTGGCGCGCTCGATGGCGGCCGCGGCCTTTTCGTTGTTGATGGAAATCGAGCCGTCGGTCTCGACGATCTGGCCGCCGCCGGAGGACTTGATCCATTCGAGAGCGTCGCAGGTGAGGCCCTCATAGGCATTGCCCTGGAAGACGTAGCCCCAGAGATCCTTCTGGCCGGCTGCGCGTTCCTTCTCCTGGATTTCCTTGGCGGTTGCCGCCATCTCGTCCCAGGTCTTCGGCGGCTGCTTGCCGTATTTGTCGAGCAGATCCTTACGATAGAAGAAGGCCGGTGCGTCGGTGTAGAGCGGCAGCGCGACCAGGCGGTCGTTGACTGTCTGCGAGGCGATGATCGAGGGGAAGAAATCGCCGACGACATCCTTGGCGGCATCCTTCAGATCGAGGAACTGTTCGGCCAGCTGCGGCGCCCAGATAACATCGGTCTGGTAGACGTCGACATCCTGGTTTCCGGCTGCGAGCCACAGGCGATATTGCGAGAACTGTTCGGTGGACGACGACGGCATGGTCACGATGCTGACCTTGTTGCCGGTCTCCTTCTCGAAGGCGTCGAGCTGTTTGCGCAAGAGGTCCAGGTTCTTGCCGGTCGAACTCGCTGAAATGCTGATGTCGGCTGCGAACGATGGCTGCGCAATGCCGAAAAGAGCGGCCGCAACGGCGACCGCAGTGAAACGAAACTTCATATCTTCCTCCCAAAAAGAACCAAATGACTGTGAATTGAAATCGGTTTGGCTGGAAAAAATTGTCAGAAGGGCGATTTGGTGTCAAGTGGGCAATGACAGCGCCAATATGATGCGCCTGGAACTTATGTTAAATGAAGCGAAAACATGGGGATGGTTCGGTTTTTGCCTGTGGACGACCAGTTCCTGGTCCACTACGAGTAATTATTAAAATTGAAATCGATTTGGCTTGTTGCAGCTTCGCCCGGTTCAGACATAAGAGGCTCGGTAGGCTACGGTGTACAAATGATTGAAAAGCTGATCACGAAAGACGCGTCGGAGCATGAAACTTAAAGAGTTCGCCAAACAAGTTGGGCTGTCTCCGACGACCGTCAGCCGGGCGCTCAGCGGCTATCCCGAAGTGAGCGAAACGACCCGCGCCCGCGTCACCGAAGAGGCGATCAGGCTGGGATACCGGCCGAACGTCAATGCTGTACGCCTGAAAACCGGACGTGCCGGCGCGATCGGCGTGGTCATGGGCCGTGCGGGCGAGTTTCATTTCGCTGAGTTCATGGCCGGCATGGCGGAGCGGCTGGTGTCGGAGGATACCGATATCCTGGTCATTCCAATGGCCGATCCCGACCAGAGCGACGAGATGCAGCACTATCGCCGCCTTGTCGAGAGCAGGCGCGTCGATGCGATCATCGTACATTCGCCGAGGCCAAACGACGACCGCATTGCGCTGCTGCACGAACTCGGCATGCCGTTTCTCGTTCATGGGCGCTCCGATATCGACGTGCCGCATGCCTGGCTCGACATCGACAACGAAGGTGCGATCCGGCGAGCGACGTCGCATCTCATCGATCTCGGCCATCGGCGGATCGCGATGATCAACGGGCGCCCGGGCGCGACCTACGCGCTTCATCGCGACAGCGGGTTTCGCAATGCCCTGCAGAGCCATGGAATTGAACCCGATCCACAGCTGATGGCGAGCGGCAACTTCACCGACGAGCTCGGCTTTCGATTTGCGCGTTCGTTTCTCGAGCAGCCCAATCCTCCGACGGCTATTGTCGCAGGGTCCATGATGACGGCGCTTGGCGTCTACCGCGCGGCGCGGTCGCTTGGTTTGCAGATCGGACGCGATGTGTCCGTCATCGCACACGACGATGTGTTTCCGTACCTTACCGCCGACAACATGGTGCCTTCGCTGTCTGCCACGCGCTCCTCGATGCGTGCGGCCGGAACGCGCTGCACCGATCTCGTCCTCCAACTCCTGTCCGGCCGATCGCCGCTTGATATTCACGAGTTGTGGCCGGTCGAGCTGATCCTGCGCGAATCGACGGAGCCATTCCGACAGCCTCAGGTTTGAACGGCTGCGGTTTGTTGGTGTGTACATTTGCGTCGGAAGCCAGCGGATGGCGCGAGAAAGGGAGAGGGGCGGGCTATGGATTTCATGCGAATGCTGAAGTCATTCGAGGAGTTCCTGTATGAGGTGGTCTCCTGGATGGTCTTCTATCCGATAACCCTGTGGCGAACTATTCGCCATCCGGGGGCGATGATGCGCTATGCCGATGTCGAGCTTTCCGACGATGCGTCCGAGCAGTACACCGACACGCTGAGTCCGCCGCTGTTTCTTGTGATAACGCTTTTCCTTGCGCATGGCCTGGAGCTGAGCTTCAGCAGGATGGAAGCGCCCTGGATACGTCCGTCCCTGCTCGCAAGCGATTCCAACCTGATCCTCTTTCGGGCAATCGCATACAGCGTCTTTCCGCTGCTGATGGCCGTGAAGATTCTGCGCAAGCGCGGAACACCGATCGATCGCAGCTCGTTGAGGCCACCGTTCTACAGTCAGTGCTATGTCGCGGCGCCGTTTGCCCTTGGGATCAGCGTTGCAAGTCTGCTCGTCCGGATCGGCCAGGATATGACTCAGCTGGCAGGGTTTGCCGCTTTGGCCGTCGTGACGGTGTGGTATGCGACGATCGAGACGCGGTGGTTCAGGGCCGATCTCAAAATCTCCACCCTGCGGGCGTTCACCATGGTGATCGCCACGATCCTGCAGGGCGCGGTGATTGTCGTCATGTGCGCGATTCCGATCGTACTCGGCACGGCTCCGGGCAGCGCCTGATCTGCGCCCGGTAGAATATCGCGCCATTCCGACAATCTCTGGAAAGAAGATTTCAGCGCGGACATTATTTCAGGCGACGATTAATTGAAGGACGGGGCTGGGCGCCCCATATTAAGGTCAGTTGTTTCATGCATCTCGGCCATTCCTCCCGGTCGAGGAGACAACTGTTCCCCTCTGGAGGTTTTGACCTTCACGACTTGAGCCACCGTTCACGCGGTGGCTTTTTTGTCCATCGCATAGCAGCGTGCGCGGGAACCTTCGCGGGCGGGTGCCCGTTCCCCTACCAGCAACCACCTCATGGGAGAGCATCATGCAGCTCGTTGGTACACAGGTCATTCCCGAACAAGGAGGGAAGCGGGGATTTACGGTAGAGTTCGTCGGCAGCGGAGGCGAGGTGGTTTCCGTACAACTGCGCAGTGCAAGCGATCGGTCGCTGACTGCGGGGAACGCGGTGGACCGCGCCAGGTCCATCATGTCGGAACTTGCTGCATCGGACCCGAGCGACGACGTGGACGGCGATGTGGAGGCGCTGCGAAGCGCGCGCCAGGCCGGCGATGCTGGAACGATGGAAGAGCAACTTGAGCAGGGGCTGGAAGATTCGTTTCCGGCAAGCGACCCGGTCTCGATTACGACGTCGACGATCCCCACCGGCAAGGTCCGGAAGCACTGAGTTCGTTCGATGCCGTCGGCCGGATGGCTAGCCGGCAGGGCGACCCGTCCCGCCTGGGAGTGCACAGGCCTCGCCGTCTCCGAAAAGACGGGAGCGGGTGAGAAAGCGTTTCTCACGTCCGTTATCGAGGGAGAACATGCCACCGCGGCCGGGTACTACGTCGATGATCAACTGCGTGTGCTTCCATGCTTCGAACTGGCTGGCGCTGATATAGACCGGCACGCCTGCGATCTCTCCCAGCTTCACATCGTTTTCGCCGATGAGGAAGTCGCTGGCGGGATAGCACATCGGCGACGAGCCGTCGCAGCAGCCGCCCGATTGGTGAAACAGGATGTCCGGGTGGTCCTGCCTGATGTCATCGATAAGCCCAATGGCAGCGTCCGTGGCAAGAACGCGGGGTTGCCCGCAAACGGTGGTGTCCATGGCTTTGCTATCCTCGCGGCGAAAACCCGCTCCGCAATGGGAGCGGGTCGTTGGTACAGTCGCTGCCCTTCTCAGAAGAAGCCGAGCGCCTTCGGGCTGTAGCTCACCAGCATGTTCTTGGTCTGCTGGTAATGGTCGAGCATCATCTTGTGAGTCTCGCGGCCGATGCCGGACTGCTTGTAGCCGCCGAAAGCCGCGTGCGCGGGATAGGCGTGGTAGCAATTGGTCCAGACGCGGCCGGCCTGAATTTCGCGACCAAAGCGGTAGCAGCGGTTCGCATCGCGGCTCCACACGCCGGCGCCGAGGCCGTAGAGGGTGTCATTGGCGATCTCCAGAGCTTCCTTTTCGTCCTTGAAGGTCGTGACGGAGACCACCGGGCCGAAGATTTCTTCCTGGAAAACACGCATCTTGTTGTGACCCTTGAAGATCGTCGGCTTGACGTAATAGCCGTTGGCGAGGTCGCCGCCGAGCTCGTTGCGCGTGCCACCGGCGAGGACCTCAGCCCCCTCCTGCCTGCCGATGTCCAGATAGGCGAGGATCTTCTCCAGCTGCTCGTTCGAAGCCTGCGCGCCGATCATCGTTGCGCTGTCGAGGGGATTGCCCTGCTTGATGGCTTCCACGCGCTTGACGGCGCGCTCCATGAAGCGGTCGTAGATCGATTCCTGGATGAGGGCACGGCTGGGGCACGTGCAGACCTCGCCCTGGTTCAGCGCGAACATCGCGAAGCCTTCGAGCGCCTTGTCGAGAAAATCATCGTCCTCAGCCATCACGTCGGCAAAGAAGATGTTTGGCGACTTGCCGCCGAGCTCCAGCGTCACCGGGATGAGGTTCTGGCTGGCATACTGCATAATGAGGCGGCCGGTGGTCGTTTCGCCGGTGAATGCGATCTTGGCGATACGCGGGCTGGTGGCGAGCGGCTTGCCCGCCTCGAGCCCAAAACCGTTGACGATATTCAGCACGCCAGGCGGCAGAAGGTCGCCGATCAGCTCGGCCCAGACGAGAAGCGAGGCAGGGGTCTGTTCGGCCGGCTTGATGACGACGCAGTTGCCGGCGGCAAGCGCCGGCGCCAGCTTCCAGGCCGCCATCAGGATCGGGAAATTCCAGGGGATGATCTGGCCGACGACGCCGAGCGGCTCGTGGAAGTGATAGGCGACGGTATCGTAATCGATCTCGCCGATCGAGCCTTCCTGAGCGCGGATGCACGAGGCGAAGTAGCGAAAGTGGTCAATCGCCAGCGGAATGTCTGCGGCCATGGTTTCGCGGATCGGTTTGCCGTTGTCCCAGGTCTCGGCCTGCGCAAGCAGTTCCAGCTTGTCTTCCATTCGCTGGGCGATCTTCATCAGGATGTTGGAGCGATCGGCTGCCGAGGTTCGCGCCCACGCGTCCTTAGCGGCATGCGCAGCGTCGAGGGCGGCGTTGATGTCCTTTTCGCTGGAGCGTGGAATTTCGCACAGCTTGCCGCCGGTGACGGGCGTGATGTTGTCGAAATACCTGCCTTCGATCGGCTCTCGCCACTCGCCGCCGATGAAGTTGCCATATTTCAGCTTGAACGGCGACTCGACGATTTTCTGATGCAGCATGTCATCCTCCCTTGAGATGAGCCGGGTCCCTAAGCGAACCCATGGGAGGAAATCTGCGCGCCTTTTCGGTCGGGAAACAGGTCTGCAAACCGATACCGCACTGCACTGTGTCGCAGCGGTGCGACACGCGGGCGGCCGCAAACCCGTCAGTGAAGGTTCAGCTTCTTCATCTTCCTGTGCAGCGTTGCACGGCTGATGCCGAGCGCGATGGCAGCCTGCGAAACGTTGCCGCCCGAGCGCGACAGCGCACGCAGCAGAGCGGCGCGCTCCGCATCGAGGAGGTCCTCGTCATCGGAAAGACGGCTTTCCTGAAGGGCATCGGCCGCGGGGATGCCTGCGGCTATGCGCCTATCGTCGAGCTTCAGGGCAACCCGGGCGGCCCGCGTTGCACCCAGCACGAGGTCGTGCCGGTCGACGGCAAGAAGGGCTGATGCAGGGTTCGCGCCCGCCGGAACCATCAGGAAGCGGGCACCGGCAAACGCACTGCGAAAGAGATTGATCTCGATCCGCATCGCGGCATCGCGCACCATCTGGGCGATGATGGCGAGCGTCATCTCGTTGACATCGTCGCGGCAGGTGGAAATGTCGAGCGCGGCCGCCAGTTGCCCCCGGTGATCGCGGATGGGCGCGGTCGTGCAGCTGAGGTTGATGTTCGAGCAGAAGAAATGCTGATCGCGGAAAATGGAGATCGCCCGCTCGTCTGCAATCGCCGTTCCTATGCCGTTTGTCCCGATGCTGGCTTCCGTCCAAACCGAGCCAGTCCACAGACCCAGGTCGTGAAACTGCTTGTCATCGGCGGTCGCACCTCGTCGCTCGAGTGCAATGCCGTTTCGATCGGTCAGCAGAAGGCAGCAGCCGGCCTTGCCGGTGGTCGTGAACAGCCTGTCGAGTTCGTCCGAAGCACTGGTGATCAGCCGTTCGGATTCCTCGCGGGCACGCCTGAATTCTTGATCGGTCAGTCGCAACGGCGTGCGTCTGTCTTCCGGAGCAAGCTGGTGCATGGCGATGCAGCGCCGCCACGAAGCGACGACCGAAGAACTTGCCGCGGCCGAATCTCTCTGTGTGCACGTGTAGACGTGCTCCGCATGAGCAGATTGTTCGTGCATTGGCTCCTCCCACCAGCAGTCCGCTCAATGTGGCGGAAACCCCGGCTTTTAGCAACTCGCGCCGGCAGCAGGGCGGCGCGCCCAATCCGCGCTGCGGTGCCGAAACTGTCTCAGAACTGCGACACCTTGCTGAACTATCGACCACAGTCGCGGTGCGACGGATGTCGAGACGGGCGCATTCGATAAGCCCCGGGAACTTTTCGCCGCCTGAGCGGTTTAAGCCTTTCATCACCACAAGGGCGGAGTTCGATGCCGCATATCCGCAAGTTCGATCAAAAAGGCAGCCGGATGGACGCGCGCGACCGTCTGATCGTTTCGCTTTACGCTCAGCTCAAGGCCGAGCGGCAGACGCGCGAGACGCTTGAATGGGTCATCCGGCATGGCGCGCTTTCAGCGGAAGTGCTGGAAGCGATCGCCGCGGATCCCGTGCCTGTCGTGACCAGCGAGGACATCGCGTCCGTCGAAAAGATCATTGCCTTGGACGAGCGGCGGCGGCGCAGAGCACGGGACGACACTGGACCAGACGACACCTAGAGGGGAGATCGCAATGGCAGCACGGGCAAGCTGGAAAGGCCATCTGAAAGTGGGGGACTTGGTGTGCGCCGTTGGCCTTTATACGGCAGTCTCGGTGTCCGACCGGATCTCGTTCAACATCGTCAATCGCAAAACCGGGCATCGCGTCGAGCGTCAGTTCATCGACGGTGAAACCGGAAAGCCGGTAGAGCGCGACGATCAGGTCAAGGGGTATCGGCTGGATAGCGGCGAGTACATCGTGATCGAAGGCGAAGAGCTCGCGGAATTCGTGCCGGAAAGCGACAAGATTCTCAACGTGCAGAGCTTCGTTCCCGACGACGAGATCAACAAGCTCTACTTCGACCGTCCTTATTATCTGGCACCCGTGAGTGACGACGACGAGGAAGCGCTGGCGCTGATTGCCCGCTCGATGCGCGACCAGAAGGTGGCGGCGATCGGCGAGGCCGTGCTCTTTCGCAAGAAGCGAACAGTCCTGATCCGGCCACAGAACGATGCCGTTATCGCGACGACGCTGAGCTACGACTATGAAGTGCGCAACGCGGAAACCGTCTTCAAGGATATTCCGGAGATGAAGTTCGACAGGGAGATGCTGGAACTCGCGGGCCACATCATCGCGACCAAGAAAGGCACTTTCAAGCCGCAGGAATATGAAGATCGCTACGAAACTGCGCTTGCCGAACTCGTGCAGGCGAAGATCGAGGGCAGGGCGCCGCCAAAGAGGAAGCAGGCGCCGCAAGGCAAGGTCATCGATCTCATGGACGCGCTTCGCCAAAGTGCGAAGGTCGGCGGAAAACCTGCCGGCAAGACCGCGTCGCGCCGGGCGGATAGCCGGCCGAAAAAAGCGGGCTGACCATGGCTCTCGAGACCTATCAGGCCAAGCGCGATTTCAAGGTTACGCCCGAGCCGCAGGGCCGATCGCGTGGTACGACAGCGCGGGGCGGCAACGCGCTCAGCTTCGTTATCCAGAAGCACGATGCGACAAGGCTTCACTACGATTTCAGGCTAGAGCTGGACGGCGTGCTGAAGAGCTGGGCGGTGACGCGCGGCCCAAGCCTCAATCCGGACGACAAGCGTCTGGCCGTGCATGTGGAAGACCATCCCCTTGCCTATGGAGATTTCGAGGGGATCATTCCGAAGGGGCAGTACGGTGGCGGTACGGTCATCGTCTGGGACCGCGGGACATGGACGCCGCACGGTGATGCGCACAAGGGCTACAAGAAAGGTCATATGGAGTTCGAGCTCGACGGCGATAAGCTCAAGGGACGCTGGCATCTGGTGCGGATCCACGGAAAGCCGGGCGACAAGCACGAGAACTGGCTGCTGATCAAGGCACAGGACGAGGAGGCGCGCCAAAAGGGCGATATTCTCAGACAGCGCCCTGAATCGGCGAAAACCGGCCGCAAGATCGAGGAGGTCGCGAAGAATCCGGACGCGACATGGCAATCGCAACCGAAAGGCAACGCAAAGGCCGCAAAGGCGATTGCCGCCGCACCGAAGGCAAGCCGGGCAAAGGCGGTGTCGTTCGACAAGCCCGCTGGCGCACGGAAAGCGGCACTGCCGGACTTCATCGAACCGGAGCTTGCAAAGCTGAAGCCGAAGCCTCCCGCCGGCGCGGACTGGATTCATGAGATCAAGTTCGACGGGTACCGGCTACAGATCAGGCTGACAAAAGGCAAGGTGACGATGCTTACCCGCACCGGCCTCGACTGGACCGAGAGGTTTGGCAGACGCCTCGCAGATGCTTTTTCAGCACTACCTGTCGACACGGCGGTCATCGATGGAGAGGTGGTTGTGGAGCGTGACAACGGCGTCTCCGATTTTTCCGCCTTGCAGAAGGAGCTCAGCGAGCGTCGCAGCGACCGGTTCGTGTTCTATGCCTTCGATCTTCTCTATCTCGACGGCGACGACCTCAGGGGGGCGGCGCTCACGGATCGCAAGAACCTGCTGGAAAAGCTGCTGTCGGGAGATGGTGGGATGCTGCGCTACAGTACCCATTTCACGGAGAACGGCGCACGCGTGCTCGATCACGCCCGCCTCCTCGGCCTCGAGGGGGTTATCTCCAAGCGTGCTGACAGCACCTACACGTCCGGGCGTACGGGCGACTGGATCAAGTCGAAATGCTCGGACCGTCAGGAATTCGTGATCGGGGGATATGTCCCGTCCACCGCGACGAAGAACGCGATCGGTTCGCTTGCAATGGGATACTACAAGGACGGCAAGCTGAAGCATGCCGGCAGGGTCGGAACCGGTTATCCAGTCTCGACTGCGCAAATGCTCTACGACCGCTTGTCGGCGATCGAGCAGAAGAAGAGCACATTCGACGATGCGCTGACGACGGAAGAGCGGCGCGGCCTGGTCTACGTCCAACCGCGGCTTGTCGCGGAGGTGGAGTTTCAGGCATGGTCGAGCGATGGAAAATTGCGGCATGCGGCCTTTAGGGGCCTTCGCGAGGACAAGGCGGCAGGGGACGTGATGCGCGAGACAGAGAAGACGACTGCCCGCGAGCTGCCGCAGTCCAGCGTCACGCTCACCCATCCCGACCGGATCTATTGGCCAGACGAAGGGGTCACCAAGCAGGGACTCGCGAGTTACTACGCGCAGGTCTGGCGCTTCATGGAGCCCTATGTGATCAAACGTCCCCTGGCGTTGCTGAGGTGTCCGGACGGCATCGGCGGCCATCAGCGGTTTTTCCAGAAACATGCGTGGAAAGGCATGAACCCGCATATCGAGCAGATTGCCGATCCGAAGGACAAAGGCGGCGAGAAGCTGTTGCGGATTGCCGGCTTCGACGGCATCGTCGCGCTCGTCCAATCCGCGGTGCTGGAAATCCACCCCTGGGGAGCAACCACAGACAGCTGGGAAAAGCCGGACATGATCACGATGGATCTCGATCCGGCCGAGGATGTGACGTGGGGCGAGGTGATCGCAGCGGCGCAGGAGCTGAAGCAGCGCCTGGAAGGCGCGGGCCTTGCGGCATTCGTGAAAACGTCGGGCGGCAAGGGTCTCCATGTGGTGACGCCGCTGCAGCCAAAGGCTGGCTGGGTTCAAGTGAAGGCCTTCGCCAAGGCGCTGGCGGACTCGATGTCGAAAGACCATCCGGAGAGATATCTGGCGACCGCCACGAAGGCGAAACGGAACGGCAAGATCTTTATCGACTACCTGCGCAACGGGCGCGGCAACACCGCGGTTGCGGCATATTCCACGCGTGCCCGGCCAGGCGCCGCCGTCTCGATGCCGCTCGACTGGGGGGAACTGACAGAGGAGATAGGCCCGGCCTACTTCACCGTCGACAATGCACCCGCACGCCTTGAGGCCATGTCCCGGGATCCCTGGTCGGATTTCTTTTCTGCGGCCGTGCCACTGCAGAAGAATTGACGGGGGCAGAAGACGTGACGGGCGCGGTGATCAAAGTCAGTGAGGCTTCGGACCCCCGCTCTCCTTGGAGAGGCTTTTCTTAAGTGCGTCCATTATATTGACGACGTTGCCCGTCGGCTTGGCCGCAGGCCGCTTTGCCGACGGCGGTGACGATTTCACCAGGTTCTTCTGCTTTGCCCGTATCATGGCCCTGATCCGCTTCTGAATGGGATCCTGAACCATGGATGGCTTCCAATCGTCGGTTCTGTCCTTGACGAGCTTGTTCATCAGCGCAAGGACCGTCGTATCCACGTTGCCGTCCGTGTCGAGCGTGGCCGCGGGCTGACGGACCTCGTCGCCGAAGTGCAGCGTCCAGAGGATGATGCCTTTTCCCTGTGGCTCCAGCAGAACCGCGCGCTCTCGCCGATAGAGGACGAGGCGCGCGATGCCGACGACGTCGTTCGCCTTCATCGCCTCGCGTATGACGCAGAACGCCTCGACACCCACCTTGTCTTCCGGGGCGAGAAAATGCGGCTTATCATACCAGATCCAGTCGATGGAGCCCCTGGGCACGAAGGTGTCGATATCGATCGTGCGGGTGCTTTCCAGCCCGACTTCATCGATCTCTTCGTCTTCGAGGATGACGTAATCGTCTTCGCCGCGCGGGTACCCCTTGACCTGATCCTTGTCCGGGATCGGCTTGCGGGTGACGCTGTCGACATAGCGGCTTTCGACCCGATTTTTTGTTTTCCGGTTCAGGACGTGGAAGCGAACCTGGTTGCTATCCGTGGTCGCAGGCGTCAACGACACTGGCGAAGTGACGAGCGAGAGCTTGAGGTAGCCTTTCCAATAGGTTTGACGCGCCATTTGTCCCCTGACGCTCTCCGCGCCATCTCCCAAAGCCATAGTCCGGCGATTTCACATAACGAAGGGGAAGCGGTTTGGTTCCATTTCGCAAAGGAATTATTGTGACGACCGAGCGTCTCAGACCGGTGCTGCCTGCGCCAATAACTCCCGTCCAGATATCCCATCAACCGAAATGGCGAAAAAAATCGGGACTTCTGTCTCGGCTGAACCGGTGCCCGGTTTGGAGGAGCCAGGCTCCCACCACAGCGAACGCTTCTGCAACAACGACCAGGCGTGGATGCGCTCATCATGCAATTGCGCGGTGTCAGGCAGTTCCCGGAAGGTGCCCTCGACGACGACGCTCTTCCAAAGGTGAAGTTCGCCGGTCTCCTCCACCTGAATGCAGGCGTTTGGATTGGTGCGCATCCAATCTATTTTCTGGCCCGGCAGCGAGAAGACATAGATATTTTCCGCATCGAAGGCATAGTGGATCGGCACCACGTAAGGTCGGCTGTCATGAACGCAGGCAAGATGGCCGACATTCCCCCGTGCAAGGACTTCCCTGCATTCGCGTTCCGTCATGTCTCTAACGCCCATGGGTGCCATCCCCGTCGCTGTGGTACACGGGCATGGAGCGTCGCGGTATGCCGTGCTTGGCCAAGCGCGGAACGGCTATCGCCCCGGTGTCGCGGTTCATGTTTTCGAGTGTTGCCTCGAAGAGTTCCTGCGCGTAGGCAATCGCCGAATCCGCATCCGAAGGCGAGAGCTTCATGTCCTCGCATTTCGACCGCATCGCGCGTCGAATGGTGGAAAGCACCTGCTGGGCTTCGTGGGTGTCACCGGCTTTTACGAGAAGGCTCAGGGAGGTCATTGCGACAACTTCCAAGACAGTTATGCGGCCTTCTATTTCGCCCATCGACGGAATGGCAAGGCTCGCGCCATTCCCGAAACCATCACGTTTAGCATTGTACACTGTGGACTCCTTTGCGGCATTTGGCTGATCTTGTGGCTCTGCAGACATCCGCCGGCAGACTGGCCTTTGATTTCGACCGAGAGTTGATCGTCGGAAGTGGCACCTCACGTGGTCGCGCGACTGCATGTCGGCATCGCCGTCACCGTTGCCCTCAACCGTGCAATTCGACCTTTTAGTCGGGGACGAGCGCAAGGACGCGGATCGGCCCTGCAGGACGCGCGCGATCCCCGGAAGCGATGCCTCCTGTTTCAAAGGCGTCGGCTGCCGTGTTCGGTCTCAACGAACGAAGCATATAGTGAAGCGTCAACGGGGCGTTTCTGACAAGAACTTCGTCCTCGATGGGCCCGGCAACCGGCCCGGCGCAAACGCCTCGGTCCCTTCCACACCATGCATCGAACTCGGCTCGCAGACCACCCAGATCGTCGGGGGAGAATGTTCCGTTGTGATCAAACCTTGGAAAGGACATTGGGTAACTCCCCTTACTGGGGGCCAGAGAACTTTGCTCTCAAGCGGCAACGCGGGTTTCAGCGTTGCCGACAAATCATCTTATACCTGCCGGACAGCCGTGTAACCGGATTTAATCAAGGCAGAGCAACTCAGTCGGTAGTGCAGGCACTGTGTTTCGGCGCCGGGCAATATAACCAGATCTACCACAACACGCCCTCGAACGTGACGTAGAAGATGAAGGCGACACTGATCGCCGGGGTCGATTTGATGAAGAACTCAATATATCGGAACTGGCCGATATAAATTGCGGTATTCTTCCATGAATAGCTGCTTGTTGTGGAAGACATGATGCCCTCCTTCGATTGGGGCTAGGGAAGGCTTGCCACCCTTGAAAGCAGCGCCCGTTCACGTGCTGCCACCACCGCAAATATGGGGAGTTGGCACAGGGACCACAAGGCCGGTCATCGCTTGATCGCGCCGACATGGCGTTCGTCACTTGATCGACGAGACCGCCAGCGTCATCAGCATATCGACTTGTTTTTGTTGCCGTGCGACCAGCGCCTTGAGGTCCGTTTTCCGATCGACACACCGCAACAATCCGCGCACTTGTCCGCATGACCCGGTGTGCGGTGAGTTTCAGCCACTGGCTGGCGAACCGATCAACGAAAATCCTGCGCCGTAAGCGTCAGATTGTTTCCTTTCCGACGCGCGTAGGCCCTGGATGCCGCCTCCTGGATCGAGGGTCGCGTTGCATCGAAGGCGTTCAGGCATGCCGCTTCGGTGGCGCTTCTCAACGCCTCCGCTTCGACCAGGAACCTCACCTCGAACATGCCGTCGTATCCGAGAAAGCGCACACCGTGTCTCGTTTCGTCAAAACTGCGGCTTCTATTGGGAAAGATAAGCGCCATTGCAGTCCAATCCTTTGGTGGCGAAGCGCCGTTGCCGTGCGCAATGATTTGAGGCGTGAAAACAATCCTGATTTGGTGAGGATCGCGATCTGGAACGACGCGCGTTCGTCGATCGACCTGTCGGTTCGGCGTTCAGTCCAACGCGACATCTAGGGCGACTTTCCGTCTCCCGTATATTACTGCGCCTTTGCCGGTCGTTTAACAACAACAGAGTTCGTCCGTCGCAGAGGAACGCCTGACAGGCCGTTCACCCGGCACTCAATGGATCTCGGCATTCAATGGATGGTGTATGAAAGAAATTCGTCTTCGAGCAGCGCTTCGGTTGTCGCGACAAGCTGGACGGCCCCAGCGATGATCCTGTCGGAATAGTCCGTGTTCGTGACTGCGAGGTCGTCGGTCAACCGGCGGAGTGTTTCTTTCGTTTCCAGCATTGCAGGCAGGAGTTCCAACTGGCCGGCCTCAGCCAATCCGTGCGTCAGCTTCACGATCGTCGTCGCGAGATGATCGATGAGCACACGCCTCTCGGGAACCGATAGCGCCGACGGCTTCTTGAGCATCATTTCTCCGGCAGTTTGCATGGCGAAGCTCCTCTAGGGATAAAGTGTGCCTATCCGGCGCATAATCAATGCCTGCTGTCAAATGAGCGGAATTGGCGGGAATGAGCTATTCGATTGCCCTGCGGGAGGATCATAGGTGTACGCTCGGCGTCCTGTCGGCGTCGAATCGACACAGTTTGGATTTGGGTGGAAGACATGTTCGATATGCAACCGCTTCTCCATGGCGAACTCGTCCGCCTTCGCCCGCTCATCAAGGCCGATTATGATGCGCTCTATTCGGTCGCGTCGGATCCCGAGCTTTGGAAGTTGCACCCTGCACGCGACCGCTGGCAGGAGCCAATCTTCCGGCGGCTGTTTCAGGCATCGCTGGAGTCGGGCGGCGCGATGGTGGTGATCGACAACGGATCCGACCGGATTATCGGTTCGTCACGCTATAACCTGTCCGAAGCAGGATCAGGGCGCGCGGAGATCGGTTGGTCGTTTCTGTCTCGCAGTCACTGGGGCGGCGCCTGGAACCGGGAGGTCAAACGGCTCCTGCTGGCGCATGCATTCCGATTCGTGGAGACCGTCTATTTTCGCGTCGGTGAAACAAACCTGCGCTCGCGCCGCGCCATGGAAAAACTCGGCGCCAGGCTCGCGGATCGGACCGACATCCTAACAATGCCCGACGGCACGCCGGTCACCCATGTAATCTACGAGATTTCAAAGGGGGAGTTTGACGCACCTGCGTAACGCATCGCTGGGTCGTGAAGGGAGGAAATGGTGGGCCCGGAGGGACTCGAACCCCCAACCAAGCGGTTATGAGCCGCCGGCTCTAACCATTGAGCTACAGGCCCGGGCGGCCATGGTGGCTGCCGTGCGTCCGGCGCAATGGTTCGCCGGGGCGGTTTCGCTCTAACGCAAATCTTGAGCGGTCACAAGCCATTGCCGCAATAGCTTCACAATCCAACGGCAAAGGAATAGCGGTAGATCACAATCGGGGAGTGAAACATGCCATTGCGCAACACCAAGGGGTTCGTCTTTAGCCTGCTGATCGGCCTGCCTGCGGCGGCCGCGGTTGGTCTGCCGGCCATTGCCGCTGATTCGCAGCCGCGTCAGTCGGTGATTTCGGTTATCGGCGAGGGTCGGTCCACGTTGGCACCCGACATGGCTGTGCTCAACCTGTCCGTCGTCCGGCAGGAAAAGACAGCCCGCGAGGCGCTCGACGGGAACAACAAGGCGATGAGCGATGTCCTTGCCGCCCTGAAGAAGGCGGGAATTGCAGAACGCGACCTGCAGACATCGGGCTTCTCCGTTCAGCCGCAGTACAGGTTCCCGCAAAGCAGCGACGGACAGCCGCAGCCGCCCGAACTGATCGGCTATCAGGTGTCGAATTCGCTGACCGTGCGCGTCCGGGATCTGTCCAAGCTCGGCGCGATCATAGACCAGGCGGTGACGCTCGGCGTCAATCAGGGCGGCGATATCCAGTTCACCAACGACAAGCCGGACAGCGCGATCGAAGCGGCGCGCAAGGATGCCGTCGCCGACGCTATCAGCCGGGCGAAGACGCTCGCCGGCGCGGCCGGCGTGAAGCTCGGAAACGTTATCGAGATCAACGAAAGCGGACCACGCCCGCAGCCGGTGCCAGTCTACCGCGCGGCAATGATGAAGGAGGCATCCGACTCGTCTGTGCCGATCCAGGGTGGTGAAACGAGCTACAACATCACCGTCAACGTGACCTTTGCGATCACCCAATAAGCCCTTTTCGGCCTTCGGTAACGCAAGTTGATTTGGTTCAAGCCGTTGATATTATTTTTAATATCAACGGCTTATCTTTTCGTGCCCGTCACTGCGGGACACCTGTGTGATAAAAGCCTTTATCACACGTATATTACACTATAACATTGATCGTGTTATTCGGTCCGGTCGGGAGCATGAGTTCTGGTCCCGCTTCGATGCCGGCCGATGAGGAGGAATTGGCACTATCCCACAAGAGGAGACAGACATGACGAATGCCTTGCCGCCACTTCACAATGGACACGCCCCGTTCACCCTTCAGGAACTCTTCCGCGAAGCGCTCTATGCTTTTGAAGAGTGGGACACAGAACTTACGGAGCCGATCGTGACGTTCGAGGGCCGGGTTGTTCCCATCAGCTGCGTCTTCGAGGCCATGCGCCAATGCGACGACATCGTCCCCATGAATATCGTCGGCGCCGTCACCGAACGGCTGACGAAGCCGTGGGAAGGCGAGGGACCGCTCGATCAGATGACCTTCTCGACAGCCGCTCGCGTCATGGGCGTCCTTGTGCGCAAACGCCTGCATACGACAGGTACACCCGATATCGTGGCCGTTGCCTCGGTTCCGGCCGAGGGCCGCTCGCGCGATTGAGTTCACTTCTCGCGGCCGCCGGTCGGTGGCCGCGACGCTCCCCGTGTCGCCAACGCGGCGCAGCCCGTCCGATGGACATTCAGGGCTCGAATGCGTCCTTCAGTCCCTGCGTCCTGCGCTCCCGCAGATCGAGGTCTGCCTCGATATGCGCAATATGATGCAGCATGAGGCGGCATGCGCGATCGAGATCCTTGCTTTCCATCGCGGCTACGATGTCGCCATGTTCGGAGTGGCCGCAGCTTGAGACGGTCGACTGGCCGTATAGCGCGATCACCAGCGACGAACGCGCAACAAGTTCGTCCATGAAGCGCTGCATGATCGCATTGCCGGAGATGGCCGCAAGCGTCAGATGAAAATCGCCGGAGGCCTTGATTTCGGCGCGGCGGGCGGTCTGTCCGCGTTCACCCATCAGCCGGGTTTCTTCCAGCAACAGCTGCTTCAGATGCTGAATCTCGGACGGCGTAATTCTGGCCGCGGCTTCGCGCAGGATGCCCGGTTCGATCAGGCGCCGGGCGGCGAAGATCTGCCGGGCCTCGTCGGGCGAGGGGTAGGCGACAAACGCGCCGCGGTTCTTCTCGACATTGACAAGTCCTTCGTAGGACAGTGCCTGGAGAGCGGCGCGCGCCAGCGTTCGGCTGACATTGAACAGGTTGCCGACATCGCTTTCCGACAGCTTTGTTCCCGGCGAAAGCCGACGCTCGACAATCGCGTCGCGGATGGCGTCGCGGATCTGCTGGGCGCCGGTTTCGGCGGAGTCATCCGTTGTCTGGAGCGCGTTCGAGGCCGAATTCATGAAATGGAATACCTTCTATATCTGTAAATGATAGTCGTCTTTGGCCCGAAAGTTAATCGGAATTTGCGATCAAAGAGACGACTAAATTGTATACGATTTTTTGCACGCATTGCAGACGATAGCCTATTTCATGTGCAGGTCTGCCGAGGCGCTGAATTTTGCAGCAAAGCCTGTCGCCGCAGGAAATGCCAGCTTTCCCAAGCGTTTGATGCGGTGCAATAGAAACTGGCACGGCAGATGCATTGTTCTTCCCGAACAGGGGAAGACACGATGTCGAAAGCGGCAGAGATCGATATAGCATCCGTTTCCAAGGTGTATGGCGCCACCACCGCAGTGCACGCGATCAGCCTGAAGATCCCGGCGGGCTCGTATTGCTGTTTCCTGGGGCCGTCCGGCTGCGGCAAGACCTCGACGCTGAGAATGATCGCCGGACACGAGAGCATTTCCTCCGGCGATATCCGCCTCGGCAACACCGTCGTGACCGATTTTCCGCCGGCCAAGCGCGGCACGGCGATGATGTTCCAGTCCTATGCGCTGTTTCCACACCTCGATCTCGTCGACAACGTCGCCTTCAGCCTGAAGATGAAGGGCGTCGAAAAGGACGAGCGGCGCGCCAAGGCGATGGACATGCTGAAGCTGATGCAGATGGAGGCCTATGCGCCGCGCCGCCCGGCGCAGCTTTCGGGCGGCCAGCAGCAGCGCGTGGCACTCGCCCGCGCCCTGATTACCGATCCTGAAGCGCTGCTGCTCGATGAGCCGCTGTCGGCGCTGGATCCGTTCCTGAAGATCCGTATGCGCGCCGAACTGAAGAAGCTGCAGAAGACGCTCGGCATCACGTTTGTCCATGTGACGCACAGCCAGGAAGAGGCGATGGCGCTGGCAGACGTCATCGTGATCATGAATGAGGGCAAGATCGAGCAGGCCGCAGCGCCGCGCGACGTGTTCGAGCGCCCGGCGACCGCCTTCGTCGCCCGCTTCATGGGCGATCACAATGTTCTTTCCGGCCGCGTGAGGTCCTCGAATGACGGTGTGGTGACGCTGGATGTTCCAGAAGGCCAGACGTTTTCGGTACGCGGCGAGGGAAGGCGGGTCGGCGAGGCGGTCGATATCGGCATCCGCACCGACCGCGTGCGTCTCGACAGTGCCTCCGACAAGACGCTCGGCTTCAACGGCGTCGTCTCCAACATCGAATATCGCGGCGCTTCGGTGAAGATCACCGTCGTCGGCGCGGGCAGCGACGACTTCACGGTCATCGCAAGCGACGGCGATTATTTCGCCAAACCCGTGTCGGTGGGCGATGCGGTGTCTTTGAGTTGGGCCCTTGAGGATGCCGTCCTCCTCGGCCGCGTTTCCGCATGAATCATCATCACCACAAAAAGAGGGAACTGACATGACTGATGAAACGAAATCGACCAAGACGGGCAATGGCCTGTCCCGCCGTACGCTCCTGAAGACGGGCGCTGCTGCGGCCGGCGCAATTGCCGGCTCCGGCCTCATCACCGGCTTCCCGACCATCTGGGCGAAAACGAACGTCACGCTGCGCCAGTTCGGCACCGGCGTTTCGAACATCAATGCGATCGCCGAGAAGTGCAAGGCCGACCTGGGCATCACCCTGGAGATGACTGCAACCGATTCCGACGCCGCCGCGCAGCGCGCCGTCACGCAGCCCGACAGCTACGATATCGCCGACGTCGAATACTGGATCGCCAAGAAGGTTTACCCGACCGGCGTGCTGCAGCCGATGGACGTCAAGAAACTCAAGTACTACGACAAGATCGTGCCGCTCTTCATCAACGGCAAGCTGAAGCCCGACAGCGTCATCGCCCAAGGTACGGCACCGCATACGGTCGGCTTCGTCGAAGGCCAGGCGTCCAAGACCTTCGCCAAGGAGCCGACGCAGTGGATGACGATGGTCCCGACCATCTACAACGCCGACACGCTCGGCATCCGTCCCGATCTTACCGGCCGTTCGATCACCAGCTGGGCCGACATTCTCGATCCCGCCTTCAAGGGCAAGACCGCGATCCTCAACATCCCGTCGATCGGCATCATGGATGCCGCAATGATCATGGAAGCCTCCGGCAAGATCAAATATGCCGACAAGGGCAACATGACCAAGGCGGAAATCGACCAGACGATCGACTTCCTCATCAAGACCAAGCAGGACGGCCAGTTCCGCGCGTTCTGGAAGTCGTTCGACGAGAGCGTCAACCTGATGGCATCGGGCGAAGTTGTGATCCAGTCCATGTGGTCGCCCGCCGTTGCCGCAGTCCGCTCGAAGGGCATCGCCTGCACGTTCCAGCCGCTCAAGGAAGGCTACCGCGCGTGGGGCGGCGGTCTTGGCCTGGCGTCCCACCTCAAGGGCGCCGAACTCGACGCGGCCTATGAGTACATCAACTGGTACACCTCCGGCTGGGTCGGCGGCTATCTCAATCGTCAGGGCTACTATTCCGCCGCCATGGACACCGCAAAGGAATTCATGTCCGCCGACGAGTGGGGCTACTGGATCGAGGGCAAGCCGGCGCAGGGCGATATCCTGTCTCCGGAAGGCAAGATCATGGAGAAGGCGGGCGCCGTTCGCGACGGTGGTTCGTTCGAAGAGCGCATGGGTCATGTCGCATGCTGGAACTCCGTCATGGACGAAGACCGCTACATGGTCCGCCGCTGGAATGAGTTCATCGCTGCCTAAGGAAAGCGTTGCGATTGCCGCTTTCCCCTCCCCCCAGGGGGAGGGAGCTCCGAGGAGGTGCGGCCAGGAAAACTCCCTCCCCCCTGTGGGGAGGGTTGGGGGGGTGTCTCAGACGGCACCTCCCTCTATCCGCCAGGATGAAAGCTTGATTTCCGAAAGGATTGGGGATGGCAACGATCGCTTCACAGCAGGCAGACGAAACGGCCGCACAGGTCCGCAGCGGCGGCTTTCGCCTTCCGCCGTGGACCGCCTCCTATATCCAGGCAACGCCGCTAATTGTCATCCTCGGTTTCTTCTTCGTCCTGCCGATCTTGATGATCGCAGTCGTCAGTTTCTGGGATTATGACTTCGCCGGCCTCTACCCGGCCTTCCTGACGATGAACTACACCGATACACTCGGCTCGTGGGTCACGTGGAAGACCTATCTCAATACGTTGAAATTCACGGCAATCGTCTGGGTGCTGACCCTCTTCATCGGCTTCTGGGTCGCCTATTTCCTCGCATTCCACATCCGCCGCACGACGACGCAGATGCTCCTTTTTCTCGTCTGCACCGTGCCGTTCATGACGTCGAACATCATCCGGATGATCTCGTGGATCCCGGTGCTCGGGCGCAATGGACTGGTCAATACGGCGCTGGTCGACATGGGGATCGTCCCGCAGCCGATCGAGTGGCTGCTCTATTCCGATTTCGCTGTCGTGCTCGCGATGGTGCATCTCTACACGCTGTTCATGGTGACGCCGATCTTCAATACGCTGATGCGCATTGATCGCTCGCTGTTCGAGGCGGCGCGCGATGCAGGCGCCAGCGGGTGGCAGATCCTCTGGAATGTCGTGCTGCCGCTCGCAAAGCCCGGCATTGCGATCGGCTCGATCTTCGTCGTGACGCTTGTCATGGCTGACTTCTCGACGGTGCAGGTCATGTCAGGCGGCCAGAGCGCATCGGTGGCGCTGATGATGAAGAACCAGATGTCCCTGCTACAGTACCCGGCAGCGGCCGCCAATGCCGTGGTGCTCCTGATCGTCGTTCTGATGATGGTCGCGGCGATCCTGCGCGTCGTCGACATCCGCAAGGAGCTTTGAGATGAATCACGAAAAGCGCACCTTCGAATTCTATTTGCTGGCGGTTTTCTTTCTGGCCTTCGTGCTGTTCCTCTACGGGCCGCTGTCGGCGATCCTGATCCTGTCCTTCCAGGGCCCGGAGGGCGGTTTGACCTTCCCGCTGAACGGCGTATCCGTGCACTGGTTCTTCAACCTTTTCGAAAAGCAGGCGGTCGGCGATTTCGGTGCCTCCTTCCGTCGGTCGTTCACGCTCGGCTTGATGGTGATGGTGGTGACGGTCGTGGTGTCGCTGCTTGCAGGCCTGGCGTTCCGCCGGCGGTTTCGAGGTTCCACGGTACTTTTCTATACGACGGTCGCCAGCCTCGTTGTTCCGTCGATCATCATCTCGCTTGGTATCGGTGTCGTGTTCCAGCAGGGCGGCCTGCGGCCCGCCTGGTACTCATCGGCCTTCGGCGCGCATCTGACATGGACGCTGCCCTTTGGCGTGCTGATCATGTTTGCCGTCTTCAACCGCTTCTCACCGGCCTATGAGGAGGCGGCGCGCGATCTCGGGGCGAATTCCTGGCAGACCTTCCGCCATGTCGTGCTGCCGATGATTGCGCCAAGCCTGATCGGCGTCGGCCTGTTCGGCTTCACGCTCTCCTATGACGAATTCGCGCGTACGCTGATGACTTCCGGCAGCTACAACACGCTGCCGCTCGAGATCTACGGCATGACGACCAACGTCACGACGCCGGTGCTCTATGCGCTCGGTACCGTCACGACGCTCTTCTCCTTCACCATCATTCTCATTGCGCTCGGCATCATGCTCATGCTCAGTCGACGCCAGGCAAAGATAAGCTGACATCATGCGCATTCTCCTCGTCAATCCAAACACGACGGCTTCGATGACCGAGAAGGCCGCAATCGCAGCCCGGGCGGTGGCTGCAGCGGGGACGGACATCATCCCGGCAACATCGCGCATGGGGCCAGCCTCCATCGAGGGGCACTATGATGGCGCGCTCGCCATCCCCGGCCTTCTGTCCGAACTGAGGGAGCGGGTGGCCGCCGGCTACGACGCAGCCGTTGTCGCCTGCTTCGACGACACCGGGCTTGAGGCGGCGCGCAGCTTTGCCGATGTTCCGGTGCTCGGGCTCTGCGAATCCGCCATTGCGACTGCGGGCTTTCTTGCCCAGCGGTTCACCGTCGTGACGACGCTGGAGCGGTCGCGCGTGCTGATCGAAAATCTTGTCCGGCGCTACGGCATGGGCGAGCGTGCGAAGGTTCGGGCATCCGATATCCCCGTGCTCGAGCTCGATGATCCAGCGTCCGGCGCGATCGCGACGTTGCGTGCGGAGATCGAAAGGGCACTCCGCGAAGACGGGGCGGAGGCGATCGTGCTTGGCTGTGCCGGCATGACCGACCTGGCGCGCGAACTGCAGGCAATCTATGGCGTGCCCGTGGTGGATGGCGTTACCGCCGCAGTCAAGCAAGCCGAGGCGCTGGTGTCGCTTGGATTGTCGACCAGCAAGCGTGGCTCTTATGCCTCGCCGCTGGCCAAGCCCTTTGTCGGCGCGATGAGCGGTTTTGCGCCCATGCGGGCAGTGGGCTGAGCGATGTCCATTTCCTTCGACTTCGAAACGCTTTCCGAGCGCGATCGCTACAAGCTGATGATCGGCACCGTCATTCCGCGTCCGATCGCGCTGGTGACGACGGTGGACGAGCATGGCCGCATCAACGCTGCACCATTCAGCTTCTTCAATTGCCTGTCGGCCGATCCGCCCATCCTGGCTTTGGGCGTCGAGAACAACCCGGATATGTCTTTCAAGGATACCGGCCACAATATCCGCATGACGGAGGTCTTCACCGTCAATATCGTCTCGTTCGCGATTGCTGAAGCAATGCATATATGCGGCTCCAAATATCCGCGCGGCGTCGATGAACTGAAGGAAGCGGGATTGACTGCGGTGCCCGGCACCAAGGTCGCGTCGCCGTGGATCGCCGAGGCGCCGGCGGCCTTCGAGTGCAAACGGCACGTGACGCTGGAGCTCGGAAAGTCGCGACAGATCATCATGGGCGAGATCGTCTATGCGCACTATCGCGACGGTGTCGTCGATCCGGAGCGTTTGCGCGTCGATCCGGCAGCGGTCGATGCCATTGCGCGTCTTGGCGGTGACACCTGCAGCACGATCCGCGACCGCTTCGAGATGCTGACGCCGAAGTTCTGACACGAGCCGTATCACCACGATTTTGCTTTACTTTTCCGCTTGGGTTGCGAATGGTCAGCCAAAAGCATAGCGGAGAGAAACAGACATGATCACGGCCGACGAGGATCTCAAGCGGATCGCGGAACAGGAAACGGCGTTGAGCTTCGACGCGTTCGATCTGGGCACGGCCTGGCAACTCGGCAAGCTGCTGCAGGAACTCGGCAGCGAACGCGGCCTTGGCATCGCCATCGACATCACGCTGCATGCGATGCCTGTTTTCTACGCCGCGCTTCCGGGCGTGACGCCGGACAACGTTCAATGGGTGCGCCGCAAGCGCAATCTGGTGCTGCGCTACTTCAGGAGCAGCTACGCGATTGGCCTGGAGCTCAAGGAAAAGGGAAAGACCGTGGCCGACAACGGCTTGTCGGACGCGGACTATGCGCCGCATGGCGGCAGTTTTCCGATCAACGTCAAGGGAACCGGCTGTATTGGCGCGGTGACGGTGTCGGGCCTGCCGCAGCGCGACGATCACAATCTGGCGGTCGAAGCGCTGGCGCTGATACTGGCAAAGGATCTTGACGCGCTGAGCCTTGCTTGAACGAAAGCGGCGCCCGATATCAGGGCGCCGCCTGCTACATCGAACTAGATCTTGCCGCCGGCCTCGGCGATCACCTTCGTCAGGCTGCCGGTTGCCGGGAATAGCGGGATCAGGCAGGCTTGCAGTGCGTGATAGATGTCGCCCTTGCCCGGGAAGATGGTATGAGCGGGAACGAGGTCCTCGGTCAGTTCTTCGTGCCAGCCGCCATTCTTATGGTCGATGAAGCAACGTTCGATCACGCTCCAGATCTTGCGATAGCTTTCCTCGTGATAATCACTCGGCAGGTGCTCGTTGAGGTAATGCGCAGCGGCCGCGCCTTCCGAGGCAGGCCACCACAGCTTGTCGCGCTTGGCCGGCGCGTCTTCCCAATCGAGCGTGTAGAAGAAGCCGCCCTTGTCGGCGTCCCAGCCGAGCAGCATCGACTGCGCGAAGAGGGCCTTGGCGGCATCCGGCATCCACGCGTGCTTCTTGCCGCCGAGCGACCAGAGCTGCAGCAGCAGGCGCGCCCATTCCAGCCAGTGGCCGGGTGTGGTGCCCGAGGGGCGGAACATTTCGTTGCCGCGATAGCTTTTGTCGAGGATCCATTCGGACGAGAAGTGCTCCGCGACGCGCCAGTCAACGGATCCCGCGGCACGGCGGATCACCAGATCGGCGATGCTTTCGGCCTTGTCGAGATAGGCCTTGTCGCCGGTGGCTTCGAAGGCGGCCATCAGCGCTTCGGTCAAGTGCATGTTGGAATTCTGGCCGCGGTAGGTGCCACCGTCGATCAGCGACCAATCGGCATTGAATTCCTCCGCGATGGCACCGTGGCGCGGTTCCCAGAACCTGGCGTTCAGGACTTCGGTGACGTCGGCGATCATGGCGTCTGCCAAGGGGTGGCCGATTGTTTTCGCCGACGAGCCGGCGAGCAGCACGAAGGCGTGTCCATATCCCTGTTTGGTGGAATCCACCGGGCCATCATTCTTGAGCGACCAGAAGTATCCGCCGTTTTTCTTGTCGCGATGGTGGTTCCAGATATACTGCATGCCGTGGTCAACCACGTCAGCCGCGCCGGGACGGCCGAGCAGGGCGCCGATCGAGAAGCAATGGACTGCACGTGCGGCGATATGCACGCCGCGCACCTGACCCTCGGCGTCGAGCGGTTTGCCGGTATCGTCCAGATCGTAGAACCCGCCCTTGGGATTGATGGAATCGTGCTGGAAGAAATCAAACAGGGCATTGGCCTGTCCTAGCAGCCAGTTGCGATGGTAGCTGCGGGTCGTCCAGTTTCCAAGCGTGGCGTCGCCGATTGCAGGTGTCATGATACTCCTCCGATTGCGTGCACAATACCTTCTAAAGCGCCTATATAGGGGCGGTTCGAGTCTGTCACCCGGCAACCGCGTCCGGTGCAGTTTCGACAAGCGTATATTGACATAAAGATATCTTTATGTGATTTGGAGCGCTGGTCTTTAACGACGTCAAGGAGCCTGCCCGTGTTTGACAATCTTTTTGGTCCCCAGGGGGCAACGCGTGACGGCGGTGATGTGTTTGCAGCCCTGAAGAAAGCGGCAAGCGAACGCATCCTCGTTCTTGATGGTGCAATGGGCACGCAGATCCAGGGGCTCGGCTTTGACGAGGACCATTTTCGGGGTGACCGTTTCATCGGTTGCGCCTGCCACCAGAAGGGCAACAACGACCTTCTGATCCTGACGCAGCCGGATGCTATCGAGGAAATCCATTACAAATACGCCAAGGCCGGCGCCGATATTCTCGAGACCAACACCTTCTCGTCGACGCGTATTGCCCAGGCGGATTATGCCATGGAGGGCGAAGTCTACGCCCTCAACAAGGAAGGCGCGGAGATTGTGCGCCGCGCCGCGGTTCGAGCAGAGCGAGAGGACGGGCGTCGCCGTTTCGTTGCCGGCGCCATCGGCCCGACGAACAGAACGGCCTCGATCTCGCCCGACGTCAACAACCCCGGTTTCCGGGCCGTCAGCTTCGACGACCTGCGCATCGCCTACGGCGAGCAGATCGACGGTTTGATCGACGGCGGTGCCGATATCATCCTGATCGAGACGATTTTCGATACCCTGAACGCCAAAGCGGCAATTTTCGCCTGCGAGGAACGCTTTGCGGCCAAGGGCATTCGCCTGCCAGTCATGATCTCCGGCACGATCACCGACCTCTCGGGACGCACGCTTTCCGGCCAGACGCCGTCTGCATTCTGGAACTCGGTGCGCCATGCAAATCCGTTCACGATCGGCCTCAACTGCGCGCTCGGCGCCAACGCCATGCGCCCGCATCTGCAGGAACTGTCGGGCGTTGCTGATACCTTCATTTGCGCCTACCCGAATGCCGGCCTGCCGAATGAGTTCGGCCAGTATGACGAGACGCCGGAACTGATGGCTGCCCAGATCGAGAGTTTTGCGCGCGAGGGCCTGGTCAACATCGTCGGCGGTTGCTGCGGCTCGACGCCGGAGCATATCCGCGCGATTGCCGAAACCGTGGCAAAATACAAGCCACGCGAGATTCCGGAGCATCGTCCATTCATGTCGCTGTCGGGCCTCGAGCCCTTCGAGCTGACCAAGGACATTCCGTTCGTCAACGTCGGCGAGCGCACCAATGTCACCGGTTCGGCGAAGTTCCGCAAGCTGATCACCAATGCCGACTATACGGCAGCGCTCGACGTCGCGCGCGATCAGGTCGAGAACGGTGCTCAGGTCATCGACATCAACATGGACGAAGGCCTGATCGATTCCGAAAAGGCAATGATCGAGTTTCTGAACCTGATCGCTGCCGAGCCGGATATCGCCCGCGTGCCAGTTATGATCGACAGCTCCAAGTTCTCGATCATCGAATCCGGCCTGAAGCGCGTTCAGGGCAAGCCGATCGTCAACTCGATCTCGCTGAAGGAAGGCGAGGAGAATTTTCTTGCCCAGGCGCGCCTGCTGCACGCTTACGGCGCGGCCGTGGTCGTGATGGCCTTTGACGAGACCGGGCAGGCGGACAGCTACGACCGCAAGGTCGAGATCTGCACGCGCGCCTATAAGCTCCTGACCGAGCAGGCGGGCTTCCCGCCCGAGGACATCATTTTCGATCCGAACATCTTCGCGGTGGCGACCGGTATCGAGGAGCACAACAACTACGGCGTCGATTTCATCGAGGCGACGCGGACCATCCGTCAGCGCATGCCGCTGGTGCATATATCCGGCGGCGTGTCCAACCTGTCGTTCTCCTTCCGCGGCAACGAACCGGTGCGCGAGGCGATGCACGCGGTGTTCCTGTACCACGCCATTCAGGCAGGCATGGACATGGGCATCGTCAATGCTGGCCAGCTTGCCGTCTACGACAACATCGACCCGGAACTGCGCGAGGCCTGCGAGGACGTGGTGCTGAACCGGCGGCCCGACGGCACGGAGAGGCTGCTCGAGGTTGCCGAGCGTTTCCGCGGTGCCGGCACGCGAGAAGCGCGCGTTCAGGATCTGTCGTGGCGCGAATGGTCGGTCGAAAAGCGGCTCGAGCATGCGCTGGTCAACGGCATTACCGAGTACATCGACGCCGACACCGAGGAGGCACGCCTGAAGGCGGCGCGTCCGCTGCATGTCATCGAAGGCCCGCTGATGGCCGGGATGAACGTGGTCGGCGATCTCTTCGGCTCGGGCAAGATGTTCCTGCCGCAGGTGGTCAAGTCGGCACGCGTGATGAAGCAGGCGGTTGCGGTTCTGCTGCCCTACATGGAAGAAGAAAAGCGCCTCACCGGCGGCGACCAGCGGAAGTCGGCGGGCAAGATTCTCATGGCGACCGTCAAGGGCGACGTCCACGATATCGGCAAGAACATCGTCGGTGTCGTGCTTGCCTGCAACAACTACGAAATCATCGATCTCGGCGTCATGGTGCCGGCCACGAAAATATTGGAAACGGCAGTGGCGGAAGATGTCGACATCATTGGCCTGTCGGGGCTGATTACGCCGTCGCTCGACGAGATGGTCCACGTTGCAGCCGAGATGGAACGCCAGGGGCTTGATCTGCCCTTGCTGATCGGCGGCGCCACCACCAGTCGTGTCCATACGGCCGTCAAGATTCACCCGGGCTACAACAAGGGGCAGGCCGTCTACGTGACCGATGCCAGCCGTGCCGTGGGCGTTGTCTCGGCTCTGCTGTCGCCGGACGCCCGCGATGGCTACATCACGGACATCCGCGCCGAGTATGCGAAGGTGGCAGCGGCCCATGCCCGCAGCGAGGCCGAGAAGGTTCGCCTGCCGCTCGTTCGTGCGCGCGAGAATGCCCAGAAGGTCGACTGGTCGGCCTACACGCCGACGACGCCGAGTTTCCTCGGCACCAAGGTCTTTGAAGACTACGACCTTGAGACGCTTGCGAAGTACATCGACTGGACGCCGTTCTTCCAGACCTGGGAACTGCGCGGCCGCTACCCTGCCATTCTCGAGGACGAGAAGCAGGGCGAGGCGGCACGCGCGTTGTGGGCGGACGCGCAGGCGATGCTGAAGAAGATCATCGACGAGAAGTGGTTCCGCCCGCGCGCCGTCATCGGCTTCTGGCCGGCGGGCGCCGTCGGCGACGACATTCGCCTGTTCAAGGACGAGGCGCGCAGCCAGGAGCTGGCAATGTTCTACACGCTCCGCCAGCAGCTTTCGAAGCGCGACGGCCGACCGAATGTGGCGCTGTGCGATTTCGTGGCGCCAGTCTCAAGCGGCGTGCAGGACTATGTCGGCGGCTTCGTCGTCACCGCGGGTATCGAGGAAATCGCGATTGCAGAGCGTTTCGAGCGCGCCAATGACGATTATTCGTCCATCCTGGTGAAGGCGCTGGCCGACCGTTTTGCCGAGGCCTTCGCCGAACGCATGCATGAGCGGGTCCGGCGCGATTACTGGGGTTATGCCAAGGACGAGACGCTGAGCAACGAGCAGCTCATCACCGAGGAATATGCCGGTATCCGCCCGGCGCCGGGCTACCCGGCCCAGCCTGACCACACGGAAAAGGAAACGCTGTTCCGTCTCCTCGATGCCGAGAATGCTGCCGGTGTAAAGTTGACGGAAAGCTATGCGATGTGGCCCGGCTCCTCGGTTTCGGGCATCTACATCGGCCATCCCGAGTCCTACTATTTCGGTGTGGCGAAGGTCGAGCGCGATCAGGTCGAGGATTATGCCGGCCGAAAGGGCATGGATGTCGCAGAAGTCGAGCGCTGGCTGGGGCCGGTGCTCAACTATGTACCGCGCAAGCGGCAGGACGAGATCGAGGACGCGGCCTAAGCGGCCGCGTCTTCATGCCTCGATTCAATGCGCGCAGAAAGTGATTCAGGGTTTGTAGCTAATTCGCTGATTCTGAATGGAAAATTCGATCAGATTCCGGCGCTCAGCTCGACGAGAAGTGCCGTGGTGTCGTCGCTCTGTTTGAAACGTGGAAAGCGAATCCCTTCCGGATCGATTTCGCGTTCGAAACGTCTCAGCTCGTCGACCATCGGCGCTAAGCCGTTGTCGAGCGCAGTCCTCACAAGGCTTGCCGACGTATAGGCCGCATAAAGGACGACGAGGTCCGAGAAGCCGTCACTGCAGACGATGGCGTGGCCCGTGCCTTCGATCCGAAGCTCCTCCGAGACTAGATGGTCGGCAGCGTCAGGCACGAGACCCAAGGTCCAGACACCGCTGTCGACCGTGTTCTGGTTCTCCCGATGCCGGCGAAGTGCCGCAAGAGTTTCCGGATTGCCGAGCGCGCCGCCATCCCTGGTGATGCCGCCGGTCCGGGCAATGTGGCTTTGGGCGTGCAATTGCTCGTTGGCGTAGGCATCGGGGATTGCCATATGCATGCTCGCAGAGCCGTCATCGCGCAACAGGAACAGACAGGAGTCTCCCAGGCCGAGGAACGAAAGACCGCTGCGCGTCGCGTGCACCATGGCGAAGGCCGCAAGCGGCCAGGCGTAGCGCGGCACGTCGGTATTGCGGTCCTGAAAGGCGGCAAGCGCATTCACGGAGAGGGTGCGAGCGACGTCGGAGACCTTGGTGTCGCGCGTCAAATGCTGCTGAAAACCGTGCGCAAATCGCTCGGCGATCCAGGCGGCGTCGCTGTCGGCCTCCTCCATATACCGGCGATCGCCGAGACCCGTGGCGCCGTCGATAACGAAGGCGGTGGCGTCGTTGTGGCCGAAGCGGTCGTCATTGGGCCTTTCCGGATTTCCGGGGCTGGTGATGGTATCGAGAATTCTTATCCGAGGTTCAGGCATTTGGGTTCACTCGCCCTGGCAGACTGCGCGCGGCCTAGCCGAGGACCGGACGCATGAAGCTGCGCTCGTAGCTGATGATGCTGCGGTTGCGGCGGTCGAGCTCCAAGGCCGCCTGGCATTCAGCGTCTCCAGCCATGCGCAGGCGATAATCCTCATAGGCCGCAAAGCTTGGGAAGGAGAAGAGCGCAACCGCGATATTGCTGGCGCCTTCCGAGGGCAGGAAATAGCCGTGATGGTTGCCGCCCATCCGATTGACGATCGGGATCCAGAGCCGGGCATATTCTTCAAATTCCGAAATCTTGTAGGGGTCGAGTACATAGCGCAGGTGGCAGGTAATCATTGAAATATCTCTTGTGTGAGGCGTGCCGGGCGAACTGCCACCCGACGGGACTATAGTGAGCGGCTTGCGATCTCGCCGCAAGCCGGTCGTTCGGCAAACCCCTCGTCGGTAGGTCCTCAGCCGATCAGTCGCGAATGACGAGAAGGTCGGCGGCCATGAACCGCAGCGTCACAGTCTCGCCGGTTGCCGGCGGCGTGACGCCGGGACTGTTGAACATGTCGAAGGAAATGACGTTGCCGCCGACGTTCATCCGCGTGCGGATGACGGACCCCAGAAAATGTGCCGACACCACTTCGCCTCTCAGTGCCGTATCGCTGGCGATCGTATCGGATAGCGAGCCGGCTTCCGGGCGGAGGGCGAGAGACACCGTGTCGCCCGCCTTGAAGGCGGCGATCGATTGCTTCAGCGTCACGCCCTGATCGCCGATCTGGATGCGGTTTACCGCAGGATCGATCACCTTCGCGTCGATGATGTTCAGTGTGCCGACGAACGAGGCGACGAAGCGGGTGGCCGGGGTGTTGTAGATCTCGAAAGGCGTGCCGATCTGATCCGCGCGACCGCCATTCATGACGACGATGCGATCGGAGATGGACAGTGCCTCCTCCTGGTCGTGGGTGACGAAGACCGTGGTGATCCCCAGCTTCTGCTGAATGGCGCGGATTTCTTCGCGCAGCGATACGCGGATCTTGGCGTCGAGAGCCGAGAGCGGTTCGTCGAGCAACAGGACCTGGGGCTTCACGGCAAGCGCGCGTGCCAGTGCGACGCGTTGCTGCTGGCCGCCCGACAGCTGGTAGGGATAGCGATCGGCAAGATGGTCGAGCTTGATGAGGCCCAGCATCTCCTTGACGCGCTGATCAATCTCGGCCTGGGGAGCGCCTGCGACCTTCAGGCCGAACGCGACGTTGTCGTTGACGCTCATGTTGGGAAACAGGGCGTAGGCCTGGAAGACCATGCCGATGTTGCGCTTGTTCGGCTTGAGATTGCCTTGTTCCTTGCCGCCGATGGCGATCCGGCCGGCTGTCGGCGTTTCAAATCCTGCAATCATGCGCAAGACCGTCGTCTTGCCGCAGCCGGACGGGCCGAGGAACGAAATGAATTCGCCCTTCTCGATCTGCATGTTGAAGTCATGCACGACCTGTACGTTGCCGAAGGATTTCTTGAGGTTTGCGAGTTCGAGAAAGGCCATGAAAACCAAATACCTTACGACTTAGCCGGGGCGGCTCTGTGGAAGCGGGAGACGAGTTGGAGCAGGCCCATGCTGAGCCAGGTGATCGAGAAGGCGATGACCGCCAGCGCCGATGGTTCGTAAGCGCGATTGGCGCCGACCAGCTGCAAATATGGACCGAAAGCCGGACGATTGAGGAGGGCTGCCATGGTGAATTCACCCATGACGATTGCGAGCGTGATGAACGCGCCCGAAAGCACGCCGCTCATGACATTCGGGAAAATGCACTTGAACATGATCGTCGTCCACCTCGCGCCGAGGCTTTCGGC
The DNA here is from genome assembly GCF_001424945.1 of Rhizobium sp. Root1203. Classification (GTDB taxonomy): domain Bacteria; phylum Pseudomonadota; class Alphaproteobacteria; order Rhizobiales; family Rhizobiaceae; genus Rhizobium. Next base: position 988,340 of record NZ_LMCW01000012.1, on the reverse strand, counting down.
GGCTTCCGTCAGGGTGCGGACGTCGATTGCGCGCATTGCGGTATCGACCGCCCGATACATGTAGGGCAGGGAAAGCGTCATGTAGGAGAAGACGAGCAGGATGTTGGTGCCCGTCGTCGAGCCGGTCAAGGGCAACATCGATGACGAGTTGTACATTCTGAGATAGCCGAAGACGATGACGATGGCCGGGATGACCAGGGGCAGCAAGGTGATGAATTCGACCACGGGACGGATCTGCGGCAGGCGCAGGCGAACCCAGTAGGCGGTCGGCACGACGAGAAGCATGCCGAACACGATGGTCAGCAGTGCCATCAGCATCGAAAAGCCGAAGGTTTGCCGGAATTGGACATCGGAAAAGACCGAAGCATAGGCGTCGAAACTATATGTGCCGCGCCGCATGCGCAGCGAGAATTCGATCGTGGCGATCAGCGGCAATACGAAATAGATCGCGCCGAGTGCTGTGGCGATCCATGCTCCAAGGCGGGATGTCTTCATTTTTGCCACCGTTCAGCGCGCATGCGCAGCAGGATGTAGAACAGGTTGGACAGGCCGGTGATGACGATCATGCCAAGCGCCAGCGCGTATCCCAGGTTGGCATTGTGAAGCACGTCTCCGCGGATCTGTGCGTAGAGAAGGATCGGCACGATATTGAGCGCGCTTCCTGTCAGGGCATACGCCGTCGCGATGGCGCCGAAGGCGTTGGCGAACAGGAGCAGGGTGGTGCCCATCAGGCTCGGCCAGAGGATTGGAAAGGCGATCATGCGCCAGTATTGGCCGTTCGAGGCGCCGAGGATCGACGCGGCTTCCTTCCACTCCTTCTTCATGCCGTCCAGCGCCGGCGTCAGGATCAGCACCATCAGCGGGATCTGGAAGTACATGTAGGTAAGCGTCAAGCCGAGGAAGCTCAGAAGGTTGAAGCCCGTCGAATAGAGATTGAAGCCGAACCAATCACGCATCAGAACGGTGACGAGACCGGTGCGTCCGAGCGTGGCGAGGAAGGCGAAGGCGAGCGGTACTCCGGCGAAGTTCGATGCGACACCGGAAAAGGTCAGAAGGCCGGAGCGGACCCACTGGGGAAGACCCCCGAGCACGACTGCCCAAGCGAGCATGAAGCCGATCAGCGCGCCGCCGAGAGCGGATGCAACCGACACCTTGATACTGATCCAGTAGGCGCTCATGATGGAAGGCGTGAACAGGTCGGCGATATTCTTGAGGGTAAGATCGCCTTCCGGTGTCAGGAATGCGCCCGCTACCAGATACACTGTCGGGATGATGAGAAACATCAGCGCGAATATCATGAATGGCGCTATGCCGAGCCAGTCGATAACCCTGTCGCGATTTATCAGGGGCGTGGTGCTGGCCACGGGTGTTGAAACACTGCTCATATACGACAGCCTTATCGGGCGGTAGACAGGGACACCTCTCCGCCACCCAGGGCAGCGGAGAGGCACTTATTTCAGTTACTTGACGTTAGCGCCAACCACGGAATCCCAGTTCTTGGTGATGGTTTCCTTGGCTGCCCCCTGCTGTTCAAGCGTCGGGAAGATTGCCTTTTCATAGGCAGCCGCCGGCGGAAGCTTGTCGAGCAGTTCCTTCGGGATCTTGTTGTTCTTTGCAAGATCGTTGAACCGGATCGGGTGGCAATATCCCTTCAGCCAGCCGAGCTGACCTTCGTCCGAATAAAGGTATTCCATCCAGAGCTTTGCTGCATTCGGATGCGGAGCGAAAGCGGAGATCGCCTGAACGTAGACGCCGGCGACGACACCCGTCTTCGGTACGACGACTTCAAACGGCGGGTTACCCTTCAGGCTTTCGCCCCACGAAAGAGCGTTGTAGTCCCAGGCAACGATGATCGGGGTCGAGCCCTGAGCAAACGGAGCGGCCTTGCCGGTCACCGGAACGAAGTTGCCGCTCTTGTTGAGTTCGGCAAAGAACTTCAGGCCTTCGTCGCCGGCCTTGGCAACGTCGCCGCCTGCGGCGGAGAGGCCGGCAGCGAACACGCCCTGAACAGCCTGGTTGGCCGAGCGCGGGTCGCCAGCAAGGGCTACCGTGTTGGCGTAGTCGCTCTTCTTGAGGTCAGCCCAATCCGCCGGGGATTCCTTGACGAGGTCCTTGTTCACCAGGAAAGAGAGGACGCCGTAGTAGTCGCCATACCAGAAGCCGTCGGCATCCTTGGCGCTGTCGGGAATGGAGTCCCAGGTCGAAACCTTGTAGGGCTGGATCAGGCCATCGGCCTTTGCCGACGGGCCGAAGGAGAGACCGACGTCGATCACGTCGGGAGCCTGCGGGCCGGTGTTGCCCTTGTTGGCCTTGATTGCTTCGATTTCATCGCCCGAACCTGCGTCCGGGTTCAGTTCGTTGACTTCCAGGCCGTACTTGGCCTTGAAACCGGCGATGACGTCGCCGTAGCCGCACCAGTCGTGCGGAAGGGCGATCGTCGTCAGGGTGCCTTCCTTCTTGGCGGCAGCGATGAGTTCGGCGCTTGGCTCCGCAGCTGCAATTGCAGTTGAAGCCACAACAATTGCAGTCGAAAGCGAAAGCAGTCTAGAAATATTAGAGATCACTGTTGTTCTCCTTCAGGTTTCAGTGTCCGACGATGCTGTTACTGACGTTACGTGAAGCTTTCGTGACAGTTCAATGACGTTAATTTTTCTTTGTATCGCAGGCATTTGGCGATGATGTTTCATTTACGACGCGTTCCTTCGCTTGTGCCACGTTGTCATTTTTCTGCCGTACTTTTCCCTCCTAGCCAAGTTTGCGGAAGAGCTTGGTCTGCTCGAATAGCCCCTCCAGCGTTTTCATACGCACTTTCGTTTCATCCCATGTCGAGTTCTGAACCGCTTCGATAAGCGCCTCGACGATGAAAAGCGTGACAACGGAAGAATCCCAGGCCGATGGTGCCTCGATCTGCACGCGAAACGTATGGCGTGCCAGCTTGGCGACCGGAGAACCCCATTGATCGGTAAAAACGATGATCTCCGCGCCGCTCTTGCGTGCCGCGGTGGCAAGGCTCACCATCTCCTGCTCGTAGCGGCGGATATCGAAGATGATCAGCAGGCTGCCGGGGCTCATGTTCAGAACATATTGCGGCCAGCTGCTGGAATTCGACGAAAGCAGCGTGGTGTTCGGGCGAATGACCTGCATATGCGTGAAGAAGTATTCGGCCAGCGCCCCGGTGATACGGCCGCCGACGAAATACAGTCCACGCTTGCGCTCGGACAGGAGCGAAGCAACGCTGTCGAAGGTTGCCGTGTCGAGGCCGCTCAGCGTCTGTCGCAGATTGCCCATGATCGCGTCGGCAAAGCGGTTCAGGATGTGCGTGCCGGGCGCGTTGGACGCCCAGCGGTCGTGCTTTGCGATCGGATTGGAAATCGTTGCTTCGACTTCCTGATGCAGGTGCGCCTGAAAGTCGGGATAGCCTTTGAAGCCGAGCTTCTGAACCATGCGTACGACGGTCGGCGTCGATACGCCGGCATTTTCGGCAATCGTGGTGATGCTGCCCAGTCCGGAGACAGGATAGTTATCAAGCAGACTTTCAGCCAACTGCTTCTCGGCGCGCGTGAGCGTGCCAAAATGCGAGTGGATTACGTCCGAAACTGTTTTCGACGCCACGGTCACGCGATCTTGCTCCCCGGGATTGGTCTTGTGCCACTTTCCCACTGAAAGTTAACAACGCTGTCACAATCCATGTCAACTGCTGTTGTGAAAAGATTTTTTCAGGATGCGCTTGACAGGGGATCAAACCTGAAGAATTCTTTTCTTATAAGTATTTTATTAATGATTGGGATGGTTCGGCTGTGATGCCTGCTGAGTTCGAGGTCCTGAGCAAGTCGGATGGCGAGAGCGTCGCGGTCGAGCGGCCGAACGGCAGAAGTCCATTGCTTGTCGTTTGCGAGCACGCCTCCCGCCTGCTTCCCGAGCGCTATGGCACGCTCGGGCTTTCCATGGATGCGCTGAGCAGTCATATCGCATGGGATCCGGGCGCGCTTGCAGTTGCTCGGGGCATTTCGGATGCGCTCGATGCAACACTGGTGTACCAGCGTTTTTCGCGGCTGATCTACGACTGCAACAGGCCGCCGGACGCTGCGGGCGCCATGCCGGAGAAGAGCGAAGTCTACGATGTTCCCGGCAATGCGCATCTCAGCCCGGAAGAACGACACGCGCGCACAGAAGCGTTGTATATTCCTTTCCACGACGCTATTCGGGCGCTGATTCGCGACCGCAGGGCGAGGGGGCAGGAGACCGTGATTGCAACCGTCCATAGCTTCACTCCCGTATATCACGGCAAGTCGCGCGCCGTGGAAATCGGGATTTTGCACGACGAAGACAGCCGTCTCGCGGACCGTATGCTCACGGTCGCAGCGACTGGCGCGCCGCTTTACAAAGTAGAACGCAACGAACCCTACGGCCCTGTGGACGGCGTGACGCACACGCTGATCCTGCACGGGCTTTCGAACGGGTTTCGCAATGTAATGATCGAGGTCCGCAACGACCTCATCTCAGACGAAGCAGGTCAAGGGGTCATGGCCGGCTATCTGACGGGGCTGCTCCAGCAGAGCCTGGACGCCTGACAACAAAACATAAGACCCCAGGGAGCAGTCTAACTGCGATCCGCCCGTAGGCGAAAACGTCACGGGCACTTTGGCACTGGATAATCGGCCGCAATCCCGCGGCTGATCGCTATACAGGGGGAAGTCATGTCCGATTACTCGGAACTCGACAAAAAGCAGGATGTGCACATCCTGCACTCCATGGGCTATGCTCAGGAGCTTGAACGACGCATGAGCTCGTTCTCGAATTTTGCCGTCTCGTTTTCCATTATTTGCATTCTTTCAGGTGGTATCAACTCGCTCGCACAGGCGACCGCCGGTGCGGGCGGCGCTGCGATCGGCATCGGCTGGCCGGTCGGCTGCTTCGTCTCGCTGGTGTTTGCCGTTGCAATGGCGCAGATCAGCTCGGCCTATCCAACGGCCGGCGGCCTCTATCACTGGGGTTCGATCCTCGGCAATCGCTTTACCGGCTGGCTGACCGCCTGGTTCAATCTGCTGGGTCTGGTCACGGTTCTCGGCGCCATCAACGTCGGCACCTACTACTTCTTCATGGGCTCCTTCGGCACGAGCTACTTCGGCCTGACGGATACCACGGCGGTGCGCATCGTCTTCCTGGTGATCATCACCGGCGCACAGGCGCTCGTGAACCACATGGGCATCGGATTGACTGCGAAGCTCACCGATTTCTCGGGCTATCTGATCTTCGCAACGGCAATCGTTCTGTCGGCGGTGTGCCTGCTGTCTGCACCGTCCTACGATGTGGCTCGTCTCTTCACCTTCGCCAACTATTCCGGCGAAGCGGGCGGCAACGTCTGGCCGGCGACTTCGGGCATGTGGGTCTTCCTGCTCGGTCTGCTGCTGCCGATCTACACGATCACCGGCTACGATGCGTCGGCGCATACATCAGAAGAAACGGTCAAGGCAGCCCATTCCGTTCCGCGCGGTATGGTTGCCTCCGTCCTCTGGTCGGCGCTTTTCGGCTACATCATGCTTTGCTCGTTCGTTCTGATGCTGCCGAGCATGGACGATGCGGCCAAGCAGGGCTGGAACGTGTTCTTCTGGGCCATGGACAGCCAGGTCAATCCTCTCGTCAAGGATGTGCTCTACTTCGCCATCCTCGTCAGCCAATGGCTGTGCGGCCTTGCGACCGTTACCTCGGTCTCGCGCATGATCTTCGCCTTCTCGCGTGACGGCGGTTTGCCGGCATCCAAGGCTCTTGCCAAGGTCAGCCCGAAGTACCGTACGCCGGTTGCCGCGATCTGGACCGGTTCGATCCTCTCGGTTCTGTTCGTCTGGGGTTCGTCGCTCGTCTCGATCGGCGATACGCCGGTTTACACGATCGTCGTTTCCTGCACGGTCATCTTCCTGTTCTTCTCCTTCGCGATCCCGATCACGCTCGGCCTCTTCGCCTGGGGTACGTCCAAGTGGGACAAGATGGGTCCGTGGAACATCGGCGAAGGCATGTACAAATTGTTCTCCGTCCTGACGATCCTGGCGATGATCCTGATCTTCGTTCTCGGCGTTCAGCCGCCGAACGGCCCGGCGCTGTACGTCACGGTCGGCTTCCTGGTCCTGACCGCGATCGTCTGGTTCGGCTTCGAAAACCGTCGCTTCAAGGGTCCGCCGATCGGCGAGGAAGTCGCTCGCCGTCAGGCAGAAATTGCGGCCGCCGAGAAGGCGGTGGGCGAAAACTGAGCCTGAGGCTTCCCTCTTCGATGACGGGGCCGTTTCCGGCGGCCCCGTTTCCCGGCTCAACGAAAATGCATCAGACGGGCCGCCAGGCTTGAGCCACGGCATGCCCTTTCGTTGCCCCGATTTCCCTATTCATAGTTCAGGCGGATTTATCATGAGCATCTACACTCTCGACGACCTCAAGCAGGATGTTGCCGACGGGCGCATCGACACTGTTCTGGCATGCCAGATAGACATGCAGGGCCGCCTGATGGGCAAGCGTTTCCAGGCCGAGTTTTTCCTGGAGAGCGCCTGGAAGGAGACGCACAGCTGCAACTATCTCGTCGCGACCGACATGGAGATGGAAACCGTCTCCGGCTACAAGGCAACGAGCTGGGAAAAGGGCTACGGCGACTACACGATGAAGCCCGACCTTTCGACGCTGCGTCGTATTCCGTGGCTCGAAGGGACGGCGCTTGTGCTATGCGACCTTCTCGATCATCACACGCATGAAGACGTGCCGCATTCGCCACGCGCCGTCCTGAAGAAACAGATCAAGCGGCTTGAGGATATGGGCATGAAGGCTTTCATGGCCTCCGAGCTCGAATTTTTCCTTTTCGACCAGACCTACGAGTCGGCACATACGTCCGGCTACCGCAATCTCAAGCTCGCCAGCGCCTACAACGAGGACTACCACATCTTCCAGACGACCAAGGAAGAAGAGGTCATGAGGGCGATCCGCACGGGCCTGCAGGGGGCCGGCATTCCTGTCGAGAATTCGAAGGGCGAGGCCTCCGCCGGCCAGGAGGAAATCAATGTTCGCTACGCGGACGCCCTGACGATGGCGGACCGTCATGCGATCATCAAGAACGGCTGCAAGGAAATCGCCTGGTCGAAAGGCAAGGCCATCACGTTCCTCGCCAAGTGGCACTACAACGCGGCTGGCAGCTCCTCGCATATCCACCAGTCGCTTTGGAGCGCGGACGGCAAGACGCCGCTGTTCTTTGACGAGCAGGGCAAGTACGGCATGTCGCCGCTCATGGAGAATTACGTCGCCGGCTTGCTGAGCCATGCGAGCGAGATCACCTATTTCCTTGCGCCTTACATCAATTCCTACAAGCGTTTCATGGCCGGCACTTTCGCACCGACGAAGGCCGTCTGGAGCAAGGACAACCGCACGGCAGGGTATCGTCTGTGCGGCGACGACACCAAGGCAATCCGCATCGAATGCCGCGTCGGCGGTTCCGACCTCAATCCGTATCTTGCCTTCGCCGCGCTGCTTGCCGCCGGCATCGACGGCATCGAGAACAAGCTGACGCTCGAGGATCCATTCGTCGGCGACGCCTATGGCGCTCGCCGCGTCCGGGAGATTCCGCGGACGTTGCGTGCTGCGACGGCAACGATGACCAAGTCCAAGATGCTCCGCAAAGCCTTCGGCGACGAGGTCGTCGACCATTATACCCGCGCTGCCGAATGGGAGCAGGAAGAGTACGACCGTCGCATCACCGACTGGGAAGTGGCGCGCGGTTTCGAAAGAGCATAGTCGTTGATTGGCGTTGTGAAATTGTCAACATGCGGTATTTTGTTGACGGTTTCACATCGTTTGGTGAGGTTATGCGACAGTTCGATACCGAATGGTTTCTGCAACAATTGAATCTTGCGGGTAAAAATCAAAGTGACCTCGCGCGCTGGCTCGAGATCGACAGGAGTGCGGTGTCCCGGCTGTTAAAGGGTGAGAGGAAGATGAGCGCGGAGGAGCAGGATCATCTCGCTGACTTTCTTGGCGTTACGATTCAGGAAATCGCAGCGCACAGACGCGGAATGGGTCGAGGCTTTGAAGATAAGAAACAGACGAGATCTATCGGCAAGGCGTTGGAGGGGACGAAACCGAAGCTGGTTTCGACCGGCGACGGCGCGTTCGACGATCCCATCTTCGGCTGCATGAAGGGAACTATGACACTACTGCCGGATCTTGATTTGACGGCGCCTGCCGATCCCGATTGGGGTAAGGTCTACACCGATGAGTGAGGGGCTGCTGCTTGACACGTGTGCCATGATTTGGATGGCGCACGGGGAGGCTGTCGCCTCGGACGCGAAGCAGGAACTGGTCCGGGTTCGCAGTGCAGGCGGCGTCATTGCTGTTTCGGCGATGTCAGCCTGGGAAATCGGCATGCTTGTCGCGCGAGGACGATTGCCGACCACCAAGACTGCATTGATGTGGTTCGACGATGTCGTTCGATTGGGCAACCTAAACGTGGCGGAGGCTACACCCGAAGTGCTGATTGCGTCTTCCTATCTGCCTGCGCCGGTCCACAACGATCCGACCGACCGCATCATTATCGCCACCGCGCGCGAACACGATCTGACCATCATCACCCGCGATAGAGCGATTCTCGCCTATGGCGCCGCCGGCCACGTGAAAACCCTGGTCTGTTAGAACTGGAGTCTGAAGAGAATGCCAATGATCCAATGCATTTCACCGATCGATGGATCGGTCTACGCCGAGCGTCCGGCGCTGTCGCTGGAAGCGGCGAAAGAGGTCGTGGCGCGCGCCCGCAAGGCGCAGAAGTCCTGGGCAAAGCGGCCGCTTGAAGACCGTGTCCAGCTCGTGCTGAAGGGCGCCGCACGGCTGAACGAGATGTCCGACGTCGTCGTGCCGGAGCTTGCCTGGCAGATGGGCAGGCCGATCCGCTACGGCGGCGAATACAAGGGCTTCAACGAGCGCTCCAACTACGTAGCCTCGATCGCGGCCGATGCGCTGGCGCCGCTCGTCGTCGAGGAGAGCGACAAGTTCGAGCGGCGGATCGAGCGCGAGGCGCACGGCGTCGTTTTCGTCGTGGCCCCGTGGAACTATCCCTACATGACGGCGATCAACACGATCGCTCCGGCGCTGATGGCCGGCAACACGGTCGTGCTGAAGCACGCGTCGCAGACGCTGCTCGTCGGCGAACGGCTGGTGCAGGCTTTCGTGGAAGCAGGCGTTCCGGAGGACGTGTTCCAGAATGTTTTCCTCGATCACGAAACCACCTCGGCGCTGATCGCTGCGGGCAGCTTCAATTTCGTCAATTTCACCGGTTCGGTCGAAGGTGGACGGTCCATGGAGCGCGCCGCGGCCGGTACCTTCACCGGTCTCGGGCTCGAGCTTGGCGGCAAGGATCCGGGTTATGTGATGGAAGACGCCGACCTCGACGCGGCCGTCGATACGCTGATGGACGGCGCGACCTACAATTCGGGGCAATGCTGCTGCGGTATCGAGCGCATCTATGTGCACGAGTCTCTCTATGACAACTTCGTCGAGAAGTCGGTTGCCTGGGTGTCGAACTACAAGCTCGGCAACCCGCTCGATCCGGAGACGTCGCTCGGCCCGATGGCCAACAAGCGGTTCGCCAAGGTCGTGCGCGAGCAGATCGCCGATGCCGTTGCCAACGGTGCCAAGGCGCTGGTCGATCCGAAGCTTTTCCCGGCCGATGACGGCGGTGCCTACCTGGCGCCGCAGGTCCTCGTCAACGTCGACCACTCCATGGCCTTCATGCGCGAAGAAACCTTTGGCCCGGCCGTCGGCATCATGAAGGTGAAGAGCGACGACGAGGCGATCGCGCTGATGAACGACAGCCAGTACGGGCTGACGGCTTCGCTCTGGACCAGGGATGCGGAACGGGCAGGGCGGCTTGGTCGCGAAATCGAAACCGGTACAGTCTTCATGAACCGAGCCGACTATCTCGATCCGGCTCTATGCTGGACCGGGGTCAAGGAAACGGGACGTGGCGGCTCGCTCTCCATCATCGGCTTCCAGAATCTGACGCGTCCGAAATCCTATCATTTGAAGAAGGTAACAGCATGAGTGCGCATATCACTGCCAATTGGAGCTATCCGACAGCCTTCAAGCTCGGCCGCGGCCGGATCAAGGAACTGGCGGATGCCTGCAAGAGCCTCGGCATCAGGAAGCCGCTGCTGATCACCGATCGCGGCCTCGCGTCGATGGCGATTACCAAGAACGCGCTGGACATCCTGGACGACGCGGGTCTCGGCCGCGCGATCTTCGCCGACGTCGATCCAAACCCGAACGAGAAGAACCTCGACGCCGGCGTGAAGGCGTTCAAGGATGGCGGTCATGACGGTGTCGTCGCCTTCGGCGGCGGCTCGGGCCTCGATCTTGGCAAATGCGTTGCCTTCATGGCCGGGCAGACACGACCGGTGTGGGACTTCGAGGACATCGGCGACTGGTGGACGCGCGCGAGCGTCGAGGGTATCGCGCCGATCGTGGCGGTGCCGACGACGGCCGGCACCGGCTCGGAAGTCGGCCGGGCCAGCGTCATCACCAACTCCGAGACGCATGTAAAGAAGATCATCTTCCATCCGAAGTTCCTGCCGGGCGTCGTCATCGCCGATCCGGAGCTGACGGTCGGGATGCCGAAGATCATTACGGCGGGCACCGGCATGGACGCCTTCGCGCATTGCCTGGAAGCGTACTCTTCGCCCTTCTACCATCCGATGTCCGCCGGCATCGCCCTGGAGGGTATGCGCCTCGTCAAGGAGTTCCTGCCTCGTGCTTACAAGGAAGGTACCGATCTCGAAGCCCGCGCCAACATGATGTCGGCCGCCGCCATGGGCGCTGTCGCATTCCAGAAGGGGCTTGGGGCGATCCACGCGTTGTCGCATCCGATCGGCGCCGTCTACAACACCCATCACGGCATGACCAACGCAGTCGTGATGCCTGCGGTGCTTCGCTTCAATCGTTCGGCGATCGAGGATAAGATCGCCCGCGCAGCCGCCTATCTCGGCATTTCCGGAGGTTTCGACGGCTTCTATGATTACGTCCTCAAGCTTCGCTCGGAACTCGGCGTCCCGCAGACCTTGTCGGCGATGGGAATCGCACCGGATCGGATCGATGAACTGTCGGCGATGGCGATCGAGGATCCAAGCGCCGGCGGCAACCCGGTGGCCTTGACGCTGGAAAACACCAAAGCGCTTTTCAAGGATTGCTTCTGAGACAAAAGGCGGACCTGATATTTGGCCCGGAAAGCGCTGGCTTTCCGGGCTTTTTTGTTCCCTGGAAACACTTTCCATCTCTTTGTTTTCAGGGATGCGAAAAATCCACGCAGCATTTTCGACTGCCACGTTTAGATATTGTTAACCATGATTGGAAAGGATGCGTTAATCGCACGATGCTCCGACAGTGCGCAACAGAGCGATATCGGGCTCGTGATTTTCCCCTCGAGGACTAGACATGCCAGTCATTACTTTTGCAAACACCAAGGGCGGAGCCGGTAAGACGACGGCCGTTCTTCTTCTCGCTACCGAGCTTGCCCACAAGGGATATCGGGTAACGATCCTGGACGCCGATCCGCAGCATTGGATTTCCCGCTGGCATGACGTTTCCGGCCAGGTTCCAAATATTGCGGTGATCGACTTCGTGACCTCGGCATCACTGCCGCAACATATTTCCGAGAACAAGCATAACACCGACTACTTCATCATCGATTTGCCAGGTGCGCGCAATCCGTTGCTGGCGACCGCGATCGGCCTTTCCGACCATGTGCTTATCCCGATCCAGGGCTGCGCCATGGACGCACGCGGTGGGGCGCAGGTGCTGGAGCTGCTCCAGTATCTCGACGAGAAGGCGGGCATCAGGATCGGCCATTCGGTGGTGCTGACCCGCGTCAGCTCGATGGTCACGACTCGCGCGCTGGCGCTGGTTAAATCGCTGCTGAGCGAACGCCAGGTGCCGGTCCTCGATACGGCCATCATCGAGCGCTCCGCGTTCCGCGACATCTTCGATTGCGGCGGTACATTGCATTCAATGGATCCGGGGCGCGTCAGCAATATCGAGAAAGCGCGCGAGAATGCCCTCTGTTTCGCCGAGGAAATCATGAGAAAGCTGCCGGTCAGGCTTCCTGCTGCTGCTCGCATGACGGGCCCGCTTGTCCGATCCGCAGCGTAGGAACCAACGACATCTCTGAGAAATGCGCCCGCTTCGCAGGGCGCATTTTTGTTGCTGCATTGCACTGCGGTGGGTAAACCCAGCCGACTTCACGGATCGAATGTGACCTTGTTCAGGTTCAATCTACAAATTCGACGGTGACACCGGGCTTGACCATTTTTGCCAGTTCGGTCGCGTCCCAGTTGGTGAGACGGATGCAGCCATGGCTTTGGGTTCGGCCGATCTTCGACGGTTCAGGGGTCCCGTGGATGCCGTAGGTCGGCTTCGACAGCGCCATCCAGACTGTGCCGACGGGGCCGTTCGGACCTGGCGGAATGTTGAGAATCTTGTCGTTGGCGCCCTGCTGGAAATTGATCTTCGGATTGTAGGTATAACCCGGATTGAAGGCGACGCGCTCGACTGTCACCGTGCCTGACGGCGAGGGGGTATCGGTGGAGCCGATCGATGCGGGGTACGCGGCAACCAGACCGCCGGATGCATCGTAGGCAAAAACCTGCTTCTTGCCCTTGTCGGCAATAATGCGCGCGACACTGCCGCTCTTTACCTCTCCCGGATTGACGACCTTTACGATTGTACCCGGTACTGTGAAGTCCACGCCCGGATTGATTTCCTTCAGGAAGCCCTCGTCCATGTGAAAGCGCTCTGCCAGCATCTCTGTCGTGGAGGTATAGCCAAGCGACGACAGTGCGGCCTTGTGCGCGTAATCCTCGGGAATCTGGGCAACGTATGGACCGGCAGCGTCGGCAGGGGTGATGGTGTAGCTCACGAGCGGCAGACCGCCGGACATGCGGAGCTGTTCGAGTATGGCATCCGTGTTGTTCGGATCCAGCGTCTCGCCAGTCATCTCCTGGTAGGCGTAAATCGCCTTGGTGACATTTGAGCCCATGTGGCCGTCGATGGCGCCCGGAGAGATGCCAGCACGGTCGAGGAAGACTTGAAGTGCGACGATCTCCGACTTCGACTTGTTCTTAAGCGTGATCACAGGCTCCGACGGCGGCTTCGGCTGCATCATGTCGGGTTGCTGTTGATCCGGCTCGATCGAGGCATAGTCACCGTCGCTTTGCGGGTACGGCTGGTTGTCGAGTGGCTGGCGATCGATGGCGGCATCCCGAGGGATCGAGCCTGTCACGGCGCCGCGTTCCGAGTAGCGCGTGTCGCCGTACCGTTCGTCTCCATAATAGGGATCGTTGTTGTAGACCTCGCGGCTCGGCGGCGGCGGATAGTAGCCGCGCGCGCGTGCTTCGGTCGCAATGATGTTGCCATAGCGATCGACAAGCACCCTGTTGCCGCGACGGTCGCGGGTATAGCCGGCACCCGAAGGGACGTAGTCGAGGATATCGCCGTTCGGCGCCACGAAAACCACGCTGTTCTGGCGATTGCTAAAGAACTGCGCGTTGGCAGTTGGAGCCATTGCGGTCGCGGCCAGTACCACTGCTATCCCAGGCAATGCCAATTTAAGAAAGCGATTCACGTCTTCGTATCCTTCAGTGACTGGAGCCGACACACACCTGCGAATTTTGACGCTAGTGTGGAATTTATGAAATCGTACTGAACAAAAGATAAAAAACTCGTGATTTTCTCTTTGGTGATAAACATTTGAGACCGCCAGGCGGTTCCAATGAAATCTTTGGTCGGGGCAAAACGCCTGCGCGATTGACGAAACGTGGCGCAGAACCTAACCCTACGGCGGCCGACGAACCGGGGAGACGAGATCATGATTGAGTTTGCCGCTGCCAGTGGGCCGCGTCTGATGCTGGACGAAACCTCAGTGATGGACATTGGCGGATGCCTTGTCGAAGGTGTCGATATTGCACCGAAGACGGCGGTTCCGGATGACGGCGACGCTCGCATTTCACATTCGGTCCAAGGGTTTCTCTTTACCTGCGGACCCGATCACATCCGCCACCGTGTCCTCATCCCAGGCCGCAGCGATGGCAAGGTCTTCCCTCTGCACGGCTCCGCCGCTGGGCATGCCCCAAAGGTCCTCTGGACCAAATTTGAAAACGGCAACGCGGAGTGCCGCGCGGACATTGAGCTGACCACGATGGAGGGATTGCCGGCCCGAATCGAACGGCATTGGTTCATTGACGGCAAGACCGGCGAGACGCATCTCAACGACCGGGTCGTAAATACCAGCGACCGGACGGTGCCGACATTCCTCATGTACCATATGAACGTCGGCGGCAAATGGTTCGACGCCGCGACGCGGCTGGAGGGCAAGATGCTCGAAGGCGGTGGCTTCCCCTGGCGGTTCGGAGACGAGCTTGGGGACATCTTCTGCGTCAAGGCGCCGGCAACGGAGGATGGCCTTGCCGAAGTCCGTCTAGGGCCGATCGCTGCCATTGGCGGCAAGACGCTGAGGGTGCGTGTAAAGGCTGAGACCTTGCCGCACCTGCAAGTCTGGCGAAACCAGAAGGCGCCTGCCGACGTGCTCGGCATCGAGCCGGTATCGCATCGGTGGGTCTCGCGATCCGAGCTCGAGGCCGCGGGGGAATTCGTCTTGCTGGAGCCCGGCGAAAGCCGCGATTACGGCCTCAGCTTTGCCTTCGTTTGAGTGATCCGCGGTTGACGCTGGTCATCCGGCGGCGTAGTCATTCAGCCCACGGTTTCAGGAGGATTAGCGATGGACATTCGCCAGATCGATGACGAATATTCGGTTTCCGGCCAGATCACGGTCGAGGAACTCGACGAGATCAAGGCCATGGGCTTCAAGTCCATCGTCTGCCATCGTCCAGACCAGGAAAGCATGGACCAGACGCCGTTTGCCGCCATCGAAGCGCGGGCAAAAGAGCTGGGTCTCGATATCGCCCACGTTCCGGTCGGCCCGATGGGCGTGACGGAAGAGGCGGTCGTCGGCATGGTCGATGCGCTCGACGAATTCCCGCGCCCGATGCTCGGCTATTGCCGTTCCGGTGCCCGCTCGACGGCGATCTATCAGAAAACACAGCATATCCGCGCCTAGTCTCGGCCGTGGAGTATCGTTGACGCCGCCCGTTGAGCGGCGTCTTTCATTTCATAACCAGGAGAACATCATGAGCATCAAGCGCATCGACGTCGGCGCCCGCATGAGCGGCGCGGTCATCCACGGCAACACCGTTTATCTCGCGGGCCAGGTCGGCGAAGGCGAAAGCGTAACCGAGCAGTGCAAGTCGGCGCTGGGCGAAGTCGATCGCCTGCTTGCTGCGGCGGGTTCGAGCAAGTCGAAGGTTCTGCAGACGATTATCTATCTCTCCGACATCGCATACTTCGCGGAAATGAATGCTGCCTGGGAAGCCTGGGTCGATCCGGCAAACACGCCGGCTCGCGCGACCAGCGAAGCAAAGCTTGCGGCGCCGAAGTACAAGGTCGAGTTCATCGTGACGGCCGCGATCTAAACGCGTCGCCATCTCTGTTGTGAAAGCCGGTGGGTTCGCTCACCGGCTTTTTGTTTGGGCGATTTCCGACAGCGTGCGGGTGGGGGTGATCGCTTCGGGATCGAGTTTGATCTCGATGATCGAAGGTTTGCCGGCGGCGCGTGCCCGTTCGAAAGCGGGGGCGAAATCCTCGGTTTTCTCCACCGTCTCTCCGTGCCCGCCATAGGCTCGGGCGAGGGCCGCAAAATCGGGGTTCGTCAGATCCGTGCCGCTGACGCGGCCGGGATATTCGCGCTCCTGATGCATGCGGATGGTGCCGTAGATGCCGTTATTTATGACGATGGCGATGATCGGCAGGCGGTAGCGGACGGCGGTTGCAAATTCCTGGCCGTGCATAAGGAAACAGCCGTCGCCGGCAAAGCAGATCACTTCGCGGTCTGGAAACAGTCGCTTGGCCGCGACCGCGGCGGGCAGGCCATACCCCATGGACCCGGATGTCGGTGCAGCCTGTGTGTTGAATTGCCGGAATCGGTGGAAGCGGTGCAGCCAGGTCGCATAGTTGCCTGCACCGTTGGTGAAGATCGTGTCGGCGCGCGTATTGGCCTCGATCCATTCCATGATGGGTCCCATGTGAACATCGCCGGGGCCTGTCTGCGGCGGTTTCGACCAGGACAGATAAGCCTGATGCATGCGTTCGGTGCGTTCCGCCCAGAGCGGTTCGGCCGGCGCTTCGAGATCGGCCAGCGCGGCGACGAAATCTTCGGGGCTTGCCGAGATCGCGAGATCCGGCCGGTATATGCGGCCAAGCTCGGATGGATCCGGATAGATATGGACGAGCGATTGCTGCGGGTATGGAACGTCGATCAGCGTGTAGCCGGAGGAGGGCATTTCAGACATTCGACTGCCAAGCAGGATCAACAGGTCGCTCTCCTTGATCTCCCTGGCGAGCGCCGGATTGATTCCTATTCCGACGTCGCCGGCGTAGCTCGGGTGCAGATGATCGAACAGCATCTGGCGGCGGAAGGAACAGCCCACCGGCAGCTTGAAACGTTCGGCGAAAATCTGGAAATCGGCGACCGCATCCGCGTCCCAGCGGGTGCCGCCGATGATTACCATCGGCCGTTCGGCTTTCAAAAGGCGGAGGTAGAGGTCATCGATCTGGCCACTTCCCGGATGGGCCTCGACCCGCGCATAGCGCTTGGCGCGGGGCGCTTCGACTTGATCGCGCAGCATGTCTTCGGGCAGTGACAAGACTACTGGGCCGGGACGGCCGGACGTTGCGATCGCAAAGGCGCGGGTCACGAACTCCGGAATGCGCGCGGCATCGTCGATCTCGCCGACCCATTTGGCGTATTCAGTGAGGGCGCGGCGGAATTCCACC
Organism: Rhizobium sp. Root1203; assembly: GCF_001424945.1. Taxonomy (GTDB): domain Bacteria; phylum Pseudomonadota; class Alphaproteobacteria; order Rhizobiales; family Rhizobiaceae; genus Rhizobium. The sequence goes on along the minus strand of NZ_LMCW01000012.1, from coordinate 971,444 downwards.
TCCTGAAACGCTTCGCGTTCGCGGGCGTCGCGCTGCACCTGGCCGATGAAGAGGATCATCGGGATGGAATCCTGCCGAGCGATGTGAAGTCCGGCCGAGGCGTTCGTCGCGCCCGGGCCACGGGTCACCATGCAGATCCCAGGCTCTCCGGTAAGCCGCCCCCAGGCATCGGCCATCATCGCAGCGCCACCTTCCTGCCGGCAGACAACCACGTCGATGTCGCTGTCATAAAGCGCGTCGAGAACGGCGAGGAAACTCTCGCCAGGCACGCAGGAGAGGCGTTTCACTCCGTTCGCTTTCAATGCCTCGACGATCAGTTCCCCGCCGGTTTTCTTCATGGTGATCTCTTTCCCTCCAGTTCGGCGAGTTCCGCCAGAACTTCCTCCTGATGCTCTCCCAGCCTCGGGCTCGGCCTTTCGTAGCGCAAGGGCGTCTGCGAAAGCACGACCGGCGTCCTCACGCCGGGAATGACGGTGCCTGCCGAATCCCTAAGGTCGATGCGCAGGCCGCGCGCTTCGATTTGCGGGTCGGCAAACATTTCCTCGATGGTGTTGATCGCGCCTGCCGGAACCGCGTTTTCCTCGCAGGATCGCAGAAGGTCGGCTTTCTGCCGCTTCAGGGTTTCGGTCGACACCAGCCGGCGGACCTCATCGCGGTTGGCGACACGTGCCCTGTTGGTCGAGAAACGCTCGTCGTCGGCGGCGGTTTCCAGACCGAGGATGGAGCACAGCCGGCCGAACTGGCCGTCGTTGCCGATCGCGAGAATGAGATAGCCGTCGGCCGTCGGCACGACCTCGTAGGGCGAGATATTCGGGTGGGCGTTGCCGAGCCTTGTCGGTGGACGGCCGGAGATCAGGTAGTTCATATTCTGGTTGGCGAGCACGGCCGATTGCACATCGAGCAACGCCATATCGACCAATTGGCCCTCGCCGGTTTTCAGCGCATGGATAAGTGCGGCCTCGATCGCCGAAACCGCGTAGATGCCGGTGAAGATATCGGCAATGGCCACCCCCGCCTTCATCGGCTGTCCTTCCGGCTCGCCGGTGATCGACATGAAGCCGGACATGCCCTGAACGATATAGTCATAGCCGGCCAACCCTGCATATGGGCCTGTCTGGCCAAAGCCGGTGATCGAGCAATAGATGAGCTTGGGATTGATTTTCTTCAGGCTCTCGTAGTCGAGGCCGTATTTCACCAGCCCGCCTACCTTGAAGTTCTCGATGACGACATCGGCGGTCGCAACGAGGCGGCGCACCAGCGCCCGCCCTTCATCGCTCTTCAAGTCTGCGGTGACGGATCGCTTGCCGCGATTGGTGGAGTGATAGTAGGCGGCGGAAAGGTTCCCACCGTCCGCACTCTCAACGAAGGGCGGCCCCCATTGGCGGGTATCGTCGCCGCCGTCGGGATTCTCGACCTTGATCACATCGGCGCCGAGATCGGCCAGCATCTGGCCCGCCCATGGGCCGGCAAGCACGCGGGCGAGTTCAATGACGCGGATGCCGCGAAGCGGCGGCTTCTTGAGCTGGGTATCCGTCATATTCCTCCCGCGATCAGATCAGGGTGCCCGTGTCGATTGAGATGTATCGGATACGGGTTTCGATGCAAAGCGGCGCTCGCGCCAGATGATGTAAAAGCCGGATCCCATGATGATGAGGATGCCGATCCATTTGACTGCATCCGGAAAGTCGCCGAACACCAACCAGGCGAAGATTGTCGCCGAAACGATCTCGAAATATTGCAGCGGAGCCAGTGTCGAGGCAGGTGCCGACCGGTAGGCATAGACGCCGAGGATGCCTGCAATCGCCGCGGTGACGCCGACGCCGATCAGATAGAGCAAGGCGCGGCCATCAGGCATGACAGGATCGAAGATTTCGGAGCCCGTCCCGTGGCCGAAATACAGGAGAACGACGCAGATGAGGAGACCCCACAATCCCATGTGAAACTGCATCACCCAGGGGTCCTCGCGCTGGGCGAGGGCGCGGTTCATCATCGCCGAGATTGCAATGCAGACCGCACTCACGACAGGCAGAAGGGCGACGTAGCCGACCTCTTCGAAGCTTGGTTGGATTATGAGGATCGCGCCGAAAAAGCCCACGCCGCATGCCGTATAGCGTCGCCAGCCTATCGCCTCCTTGAGAAAGATGCTGCTGAGGATGGTGAGGATGATCGGCTCGACGAAGAAAATCGCAATGGCATCGGCGACCGCCATATATTTCAGCGTCGTAACGAAGGAAATCATCGAGACGGTGATGATGGCGCCGCGGATCGCGTGAAAGAAGCTCTGTTTCCACGTCGTGTCGGCGAGGTTCTTTCGCCACAGCACGATGGGCAGCATGCAAAGAGCCTGCACCGCAAACCGCGCCGCGGTAATCTCCGCGGACGGGATGGTGGTGATGGCGAGCTTCGAGAAGATGTCGATGATCGGTGAGACGAGAACCGAGATGGACATCAGCATAAGTCCCATCATCACCTCCGAGGAGGCCGATGCGGGGAGTGTGGAATTGCTGTTTCGCATTGCCGGTCCTTCTTTCAGGACTTTGCGAGCGCTTCGTCACACCAATCGGCGAATGATGAAATGGCGACCTCGGCGCCGACTTCATTCAAAGTCTCGTGGCGCATGTCCTGATATATCTGGGTGGTGATACGAGAGAAACCAGCGGCTTTCAAATGGTTTGAAAGCCATACGACCGCTTTTCCTTCGTTCGTTGCGGGGTCCTTGCCACCGCCGACCAGGTGGATCGGCATCCGCGCAGGCAGCCTCGCCAAATGCTGCTTCTGCGGCGCGCGGAAGGTCAGTTCGAACAGGTCGAGCCACAGAGATACGGACGCGTCGAAACCGCATAGCGGATCGGCAATGTATTTGTCCACTTGAGCGGGATCACGGGAGAGCCAGTCGAAGTCCGTACGCCTGCCGCCGATCGACTTGGCCCAGGTGCCGAAGGTGAGCTTCGGCAGTATCGCGCTTGGCACGTCGGAGCCTTTCAACGCGCGCTCCGCAATGAGGATCGCCTGCGCGGCCCGGCCGGCGATGCCGGGGTTGAAGTTGGCGTTCCAGACGGCGACAGCATCGAATTTGTCGGGGTAGCTGACGGCCGCATTGAGTGCGATCAGGCCGCCCATCGAATGACCGAAGAGCACGACCGGCAGGCCCGGATGGCGTCCAACGAGGTGATCGCGAAAGGCTGCGACGTCATCGACAACGCGCTTGCTCCCTTCGCGGCGGGCAAATCGGCCGATCGGCGCGTCCGGCGCCGTTGTCTCGCCGTGGCCGCGATGGTCGTGGACGTAGGCGTGATAGCCGCGTGCAGCCATGCTTTGCGCGAAGGCTGCATAGCGCTTCGAATGCTCGGCCAATCCGTGGCAGACGAGAACGATCCCGTTTGCATGTCCGACTGCCGGCTGATGGTGAAAGGCAAGCGAAGCCCCCGGCGTCGCGAGGCGCTGTGTTTCTGCGAACATTGTTTCCTCCATCACCGGAAAAGACCAGAACAGCTGCCAAATGCAACAAGCCACGACGGTTGTGCCGGGGGAATTTCACGGCCATGTTTTTACGGCTTGCGAAAACACGTTTGGCGTGTTTATTTGTTCATGAATTGTTCTTTTTTCGAGCGATAGGGTGAATTGACATGAGAAATCTGTTCTTGCGTTTGGCCGTAGGTATCTTCGTCGCGGCCACCGCCTGTTCTGCCTATGCGGAAGAAGAGGGCGGGCGGACGCGTTTTATCCTCGCGGCAAGCTGGCAGCCGGCATTTTGCGAGACCAATCATCGTAGGGCCGAGTGCGCGAGCCAGACGAAAGACCGGTTCGACGCGTCCAATTTTTCGTTGCACGGCCTGTGGCCGATGCGAGAAAACTATTGTGGGGTGTCCGAAGACCTGCGCGCGGCTGACAAGAGTGGAAGCTGGAAGGAATTGCCGGCCGTGACGCTCCCCGATGCGTCGAAGGCCGCACTCGACAAGGCCATGCCAGGCACGCAGTCGGGCCTTGAGCGGCATGAATGGCTCAAGCACGGTACCTGCACTGCCATGACTGCCGACGACTATTTCTCCACCGCGGTCCGGCTGGTGGGGGAGTTGAACGGCTCTGCGGTTCGCGACCTCTTTGCGTCCAGGATCGGCAAGACGCTAACCTCCCAAGAGATCAAGACGGCCTTCGACAAGAGCTTCGGCCCGGGCGCCGGGGACCGCGTGAAGATGAGCTGCCGTCGCGCCGGCCAGAACCGCGTCATCAGCGAACTGACGATCGGGCTTTCGCAGGATGCGACATCCGACGAAGTCGCCAGCCTTGGCGATCTCATACAAGGCGCCGGTCGGACATCGTTCGGCTGCAACGAAGGGATCGTCGACGCGGCCGGATTTTGATGGGGAGGCCCGATGCCTGTCTCATCGAGCCGATCGATAGCGCCGTCGCCCTGTGGCACCTCGGAGACAACGGGCGAGCCGGTCTTGAGAGGAGCGATCGTCAAGACAAACCGGTCTCCGGCTTTTCCACCTCGACCGCGCAAAGCTGAAACAGCCGGCGCCTTCGGGCTGGAATTCCGCCGAAGGTTTCAGAAACCGTCTTGTTTTTCGGCGCTGCGCGTTGCTCCCGGGCGGCAATTCGCCTACATAGCGGCAAACCTAAAATCCCCCGCGGAGCATTTCATCAATGGCACGTCAGTTCATCTATCATATGTCGGGGCTCAACAAGTCCTACGGCGCCAAGAAAATTCTGGAAAACGTCAACCTGTCTTTCTACCCCGATGCCAAGATAGGCATTCTCGGGCCGAACGGCGCCGGCAAGTCGACCGTGCTGCGCATCATCGCCGGGCAGGACAAGGAATTCACCGGCGAAGCCTGGCTCGCTGAAGGCGCGACGGTCGGTTATCTGGAGCAGGAGCCGCATCTCGATCCCACCAAGACGGCGTTCGAAAACGTCATGGTCGGCGTTGCCGACAAGACGGCCGTGCTCGAGCGCTACAACGAGCTGATGATGAACTATTCCGATGAAACGGCGGACGAGGGCGCCAAGCTTCAGGATATCATCGACAGCCAGAATCTCTGGGACCTGGAGCAGCAGGTCGAAATGGCCATGGAAGCGCTGCGCTGCCCGCCTAAGGAATCGGATGTCACGACGCTGTCAGGTGGTGAGCGCCGTCGTATCGCGCTCTGCCGGCTGCTGTTGTCGCAACCGGATCTGCTGCTGCTCGACGAACCGACCAACCATCTGGACGCCGAGACCATCGCGTGGCTCGAAAAGCATCTGCGCGCCTATCCCGGCGCCGTCATGATGATCACCCACGATCGCTACTTCCTCGACAACGTGACCGGCTGGATCCTCGAGCTCGATCGTGGCCGCGGCATTCCCTACGAAGGCAACTACTCTGCCTATCTTCAGGCGAAGGCCAAGCGCATGCTGCAGGAAAACCGCGAAGAAGCGGGCCGCCAGAAGGCAATCTCGCGCGAACAGGAATGGATCGCATCCAGCCCGAAGGCCCGTCAGGCAAAGTCCAAGGCGCGTATCAAGTCCTACGAGCAGCTGGTCGATGCCGCCGAAAAGCAGCGTCCCGGCGACGCGCAGATCATCATCCCGGTCAGCGAGCGCCTCGGCCAGGTGGTCATCGAGATGGAAGGCATCACCAAGGGCTATGAGGGCCGCACTCTGATCAACGACCTGTCGATCAAGCTCCCGCCGGGCGGTATCGTCGGCATCATCGGGCCGAACGGCGCCGGCAAGACGACCCTGTTCAAGATGATCACCGGCCAGGAAAAGCCGGACGGCGGTTCGGTGCGCATCGGCGACACCGTGCACCTCGGCTATGTCGACCAGAGCCGCGATGCGCTCGATGGCAGCAAGACAGTCTGGGAGGAAATCTCCGGCGGGGCCGAAGTCATCAAGCTCGGCAAGTTCGACATGAACTCCCGTGCGTATTGCGGCGCCTTCAACTTCAAGGGCGGCGATCAGCAGCAGAAGGTCGGTAATCTCTCCGGTGGTCAGCGTAACCGCGTCCATCTGGCCAAGATGCTGAAGGCCGGCGGCAACGTGCTGCTGCTCGACGAACCGACCAACGACCTCGATACGGAAACGCTGGGTGCGCTGGAGACGGCGCTCGAAAACTTCGCAGGCTGCGCAATCATCATCAGCCACGATCGCATGTTCCTCGATCGCCTGGCGACGCATATCCTCGCCTTTGAAGGCGACGGCCATGTGGAATGGTTCGAAGGTAACTTCGAAGACTACGAGCAGGACAAGGTCCGTCGCCTCGGTGCGGATGCCCTGAACCCCGGCAGTCAGGCCTACAAGCGCCTGACACGCTGATTTACAGCACCTCGCACGCACCATGTAGAAGCCGCCGGGCGACCCGGCGGCTTTTTTCATGGCGGCGCTATGTCGCTAATTGCGCAGCGAATTTCGTGATCGGATAGAATTGTTGCTTGCAAGAGCAGCTCAGTTCACATAAAGATATCTTTATATGTTGATTGGATCTGATATGAGTGAGCCCGTCAGGCTTGGTTTGGATGCGTTGGTGGACGTGCTGCGGGCGGCCGGAGAGCCAACGCGCCTGCGTCTGCTCGCGCTGCTTGCCGCGGGCGATGTCACCGTCACCGATCTTACAGAAATTCTTGGACAATCCCAGCCTCGCATCTCGCGGCATTTGAAACTGCTCGGGGAGGCCGACCTCATCGATCGCTATCAGGAAGGGGCCTGGGCCTACTTCCGGCTGCGGCAGGACGGCAAGGCGGTGGCCTTCGTCAGAAGCCTATTGACGCACGCATCCGAGAACGATCCCGTCATTCTTCGTGACGGCGAGCGTCTCTCCGCGGTCAAGCGCCAGCGGGCCGAGCGCGCGCAGGACTATTTCAGCCGCAATGCGGCCGAGTGGGACGAGCTTCGCCGTCTGCACGCCGCTGACGAGGAAGTCGACGCGGCCGTCATTCGACTGCTCGGCAGTCAGCCGATCGATTCGCTGCTGGATCTTGGCACGGGGACCGGCCGCATCCTCGAACTGCTCTCCGGCCTCTATCGTCGCGCGATCGGCGTCGATGCCAGCCGTGACATGCTCAGTGTGGCACGCGCAAATCTTGACAAGTCAGCCATCACCAAGGCCTCGGTCCGCCACGCCGACATCCTGAACCTGCCTTTCGAGGCGCAGGATTTCGATCTGGTGACGATCCACCAGGTCCTTCATTTTTTCGATCAGCCGGACATCGCGATCGGCGAGGCGGCGCGCATGCTGCGCCCGGGCGGGCGGCTGGTCGTCATCGATCTTGCGCCACATGCGCTGGAATACCTTCGTGACGAACACGCGCACGTACGCCTCGGCTTCTCGCACCAGTCGATGTCCGATTGGCTGCGCAAGGCCGGGCTCGATGTCGAGCAGGTCGTCGATCTTCATCCGGGTCATCAGGGCGGGCAGGGACTTACGGTCACCATCTGGCTCGCGCGGGACCCAAGGCGACTTATGGCCTCTGTCGAGGGCGAAAGCGCCGTACCTACATTTGCCGGGAGAGAATGAGATGGCTTCAAACAGCGATGCGCGCCGCAGGATCGGCATTTCCTTCGAATTCTTTCCGCCGAAGTCGGAGGAGATGGAAGGCCAGCTGTGGAATACCGTCAGCGAGCTGCAGGACTGGGATCCGGATTTCGTATCTGTGACCTATGGAGCCGGCGGTACGACGAAGGCGCCGACGCTGGCGACCGTGTCGCGATTCCTCTCCGGCACGCCGCTTGCCACAGCGTCGCATCTGACCTGCGTCGGGGCGACGAAGGAAGAGACGCACAGCGTCATCGACACGTTCCGCGACGTCGGCGTCAAGCATTTCGTGGCACTGCGGGGCGACGCCCCTGGTGGCGTCGGAGCGCCTTATCAGCCGCATCCAGGGGGCTATGCGAACGCGGCCGAGCTCGTTGCGGGATTGCGCGAGCTGGGCGACTTCGAGATCTCGGTCTCGGCCTATCCGGAAAAGCACCCGGAGAGCCTCGATACTGCCGCCGACATCGAGATGCTGAAGCGCAAGGCTGACAACGGTGCCGATCGTGCGCTGACTCAGTTCTTCTTCGACAACGATAATTTCGAACGTTACCTGGAAAAGGTTCGCGCTGCGGGCATCCGTATTCCCGTCGTCCCGGGCATCATGCCGATCCAGAACCTGACGCAGCTGAAGCGCTTTGCGGGTGCATGTGGAACAGTCATTCCGAGCTTCCTCGATGAACGCTTTGCGGGCTTCGACGACAAGCCGGAGGAGCGCGCCAAGGTTGCTGCGGAGGTTGCTGCCGAGCAGATCGAAGATCTTGGCCGCCGCGGCATCAGCGATTTTCATCTCTATACGATGAACCGCGCCCCCCTGGTCTCTGCCGTGCTCGCCAATCTCGGCTTGAAGCGCGGGCAAACCAAAAGCGCTGGCGCCGCCGCCTAGCGGACCCAATCTCCGGCGGTTCAAAAAGTAAAAAAGCGCATGTCCTCAAGACATGCGCTTTTTTAATTTTGTGAGCTGTTCGCTATTCAGGAGTCTCGGCATAGTCCGTTTCGGCCGGTAGAAAAGTCAGATGAAAAGCATCGACAAAACAAATAGAAACGCCGCACCGATCAAAAGGACATTCAAGGATCGTGTCAGTCCCATGTCTGTCTCCTCGCGTTAACGGCCGGATAATATGTCGGGAATACGGCACTTGAAAAGAGAATTTTATGCTGCGGTGCGGCGAAAATGTCACGCTTTTGCGGGTTTTGACGCACTAAACCCCTGAAACGGAAGTGCAAATTGCATTGTGAAATTATTCACACTTTTTAACGAACTGTAAAATTGGGGGACCCCGCGTTTACGGGTGTGACGGGTTTGCGGTCTTCCGACGCATGAAAATCCACGTTCGACAAATGCCGGGCCAATTGGCCCGGCTCGAAAGAAAGCGGTTCCTGGACTGATTAGAGGGCACCGAGCAGTGCTGGTGTCGCCCAGCCATCTGCGGGCATCCCCAGTCTCTGTTGCTCCCTCTGGATGGCGACGCGCGTACCCGAGCCGAGAATGCCGTCAATCGCACCGACATCATGGCCGAGCGTGTCGAGCTTCGTCTGCAATTGCTTCATCTCGTCGTTGGAAAGACCCTGTTCCGGCGTGCCTTTCAGATAGGGCTCGGCGCCCGAGAGACGTGTGCCGAAATATGCGGCCGAGGTGGTGTAGATGAACGATTTGTTCCACTCGAGGTAAATCTGGAAATTCGGGTAGGCGATGAAGGCGGGCCCAAGGCGGCCCTGCGGCAACACGAGGTCGCCACGCAGGTTGCCGAAGCCTGTGTTGCCGTCGCGCGGCTTGACGCCGCGCGCGAACCAATCGGCTGCGGTCATGGAGCCTCCGAGGCCCGACTTGTCGAACGGCAGGTTGTCTGGAACCGTGACTTCCTGAATCCAGGGCTGCCCCTTCTGAAAGCCAAGGTGCTGGATGAATTTGGCGGCGGTCAGGATCGCATCTGGTCCGCTCTGCTTCAGGCGCACGTGGCCGTCGCCGTCGCCATCCATGCCGTAAGCGATGATGTCGCGCGGCAGCATCTGAACCTGGCCGATTTCGCCGGCCCAGGCGCCTGTGTTGGTCGCCGGATCGAGGTCGCCATGTTCAACCATCTCGATGAGGGCGATCAGCTGCGGGCGGAAGAGCTCAGGACGGCGGCAATCGTGGGCGAGCGTGACCAGCGCGTTGCGGGTGTTGAAATCACCCTGCACGGCGCCGAAGTCCGTTTCCATAGCCCAGAAGGCGGTGATGACGCCGGATGGAACGCCGAATTCCTGTTCGGCGCGGGCGAAGACATCCGCATACTGCTTCATCTTCTGGCGACCGATGTCGAGGCGTGCCTGGCTGACCGTGCGCTGCGAGAATTCGAGGAAGGTTTGCTTGAAGACGCCCTGGGCGCGGTCGCGGCTCAGCACCTTCGGGTCGATCTCGGCGCCTGCGAGTGCTCTGTCGGCCGCTTCGGCGGATGCGCCAGCTGCAATCGCTTCGGCCTTCACGCCTGCGAGGAATGCCGCAAGGTCGCCGTCGCATGCGGGCGCCGGTGTCGTTGCCACGGGGGCTTCGCTGACCGGCGCGCCCGTCTGCGCAGCGGCGCCGGTAGCGAGGCCGGCGGCCAACAGGAAAGCGAGCGCAGAACGGCTTGCGGGCATGCGATGCATAGACTTCATCCTCGTCATTGCTGAAATTGCTGTCGATGTCCCAAATGATTGTGACAGAAGCAAGAAAGAAGGCGGGACGTTACTAAGAATTCGTGTTTTTTGATACGGCCGCAACCCAGTTGCTCCAGTTCTTTGCCGAACCTGCGAACACGTTGATATCGGTGGGGCCTTTGATGCCGGGAATGACGCCAGTCGACGTGTACTGCCAGAACGCCCAGCGGCGGTCGGCATAAGTCACTTCCGGGTGCTTCGCGACGGAACGGACCCAGAAGTGATAATCCTGGAAATAGCCAGCGAGATTTTCGCGATGGAAGTCGACCGACGTGTAAATGATCGGGCGCTTGCCATAGTAAGCCTCAAGTCGGTCCATGAAGCGCTGAATCTGCGCGCGGACCGTTTCCGGATCCGGGCGGGTACGGCAGGTTTTCGATTCGCCATTCCACTCGACGTCGAGGATCGGCGGCAGACGCATGGATTCCTTCGGCACGTTGCCGATGAACCAGTCGGCCTGTTCGTCAGCCGACGAGCAGAAATAGTAGAAATGGTATGGGGCGTGCGGGATACCGACGGCGCGGGCGCGCTGCCAGTATTCGTTGAAGCGCGGATCGACACGGTCCTTGCCCTCGGTCGCCTTGATGAACGCAAAGGCAACGCCGGAATTGCGGACCGTCTGCCAGTCGATATCGCCCTGCCACTTGGAGATGTCGATGCCGTGAACGGCGTTCTGCTGCGGGTGCTTTTGCCCGAAGTCCTGCGGATCGGTGTCCTTGAACCTTGTCTTGGGTTTTACGGACGCTGTTTCGAGATAGTCATAGCCCGATGATGTGCAACCGGCCAGCATGATGGTCAATGGCAAGACGCAAAGCAGAAGCCGGCGCATAGGTGTTCCGTCGTGAACCGAATGATCGTGTTGCCCCACAGCTTGACCTTCGTGATAGACGCGTCCAGCAGAGAGATGCCCCTCTATTCACCATATCAACGTAAAAAAACGGTTAGTTTCAAGCTAAATATTAGCGCGGCATAATAATTGTTGTGCACCAGGCATAGCCGCCGCCGATCGTCTGGAACGCCAGCCGCGCGTTCCGTCGTTTCGCCTGGGCCTGCAGGACAGCGTGCAAGCTCGCCCGCGGGTTCACATGGAACTTTGCGAGCCATGACCGCAGCAGCACCCGAAACCACCCCGGAAGGCCTTCCTGCTGGCCGAAATCGACAACGTGAAGCTGCCCGCCCGGGTTGAGTGCGGCAAGGGCAGCATCGATCGCGCGTTCCCAATCGGGGATCATCGAGAGAGCGTAGGAGATCAGGATCCGGTCGAAGCCTTCGACGCCGAATTCCTGTGGTTTGAAGGCGGTTGCATCGGCAACTCGAAAATCGGCGCTCGTGCCTTTGGTGGCGAAGGTCTTGCGCGCCGAGATCAGCATTTCCTGCGATATATCAAGGCCGTACAGGTGTGCCGATGGAAAGTGCTTGTGGGCGAGCGCCAGGTTGCGGCCCGTTCCGCAACCCACTTCCAGAAGCGTCCCGCCGGCCGGCACATCGAGGTTTCTTATCGCTTGGTCGCGCCCGAGCAGGTAGTATTTGCGGGTGAGGTCATAGATGTGGCGCTGATAGCGGTACATGCCGTCCATCAGGTCGGCATGGTTTTCGACCGGCGCGTCGCTCGATGCGTCGACCTCGCTCATGCTGTCTTTCCGTAGATGTGAAACCCGCCATAAATCGCCGAGCGATCAAGCGCCGTCAGCGCGCGTGACCGTTCCTCCAGATAGACCCACTGGTCGCGAATTGCGGGCGACAGCCGGCCCTCGACAATGCTCTTTTCAGCAGCGGTGCGGAAAATCACCCTGGCGCCGTCGCGGGCCGTCCGAGTAATTTCCGACCAGAGGTCGTTCAGTTGCTGATCGGTCATCCAGTCCTGCGCGTCGAGCAGGATGTAGCGATCGCTCGAAGCGGCCGGTTCCGCCGCGAGGAGCTCCGTGAAGCTTGCATGGTGGACGCTGACGCGATCGACGTTTGCGCGGATCGTCTCGTAGTGCTCGGGCCGCAGGTAGGTCGGAAGCGGACCTTCGCCTTCGGGTGCGTAGCGCCGACCAAAGGCTTGCCACGCGAAATAGTTGTCGCGCATCGGGAAATGGCAGGCGAGCTTTTCAAGGCGGTGCCGGAGAACGGGTGCGATCGAATGATCGGCGGCAAGGCTTGCCAGTTCGTCGTATTGCTGCGGCGGGATGCCAAGGCCGAAGAGGGAACTCTTGCGGCTGGTGATCCAGCGCACGACCGGCTTTTCGAACAGCGGGGCAATCTTCTCGTCGAAGAACTGGCGTTGCTCGCGCAGCGAGCGCGAGCGCGTCATCTCCGTGAGGTCGACGCCGTGCAGGCGTGCCAGCAGATGCGCTGCGCCGATGAATCGACCGAGAAGGCCGGTCTTGTATATGTTGCGGTCAAAGACCGTCACGCGCCGGCGACCAAACTTTCGTCCGTTCCAGTAGGCGCGCGTCGTCTCGTCGACATTGGCGGACAAGAACCGGTCGAATGCCTTGCTGTTGGATGGCTCGCCCGGCATTGCGAGGAAGCGGACGAGGTCGGCGCGACCGGGCAGATGCCGGAATGCTGCAAGCTTCAGGCGGTTAAGTGCGATGTGGTGCGGGTTGAGATCGACAACGTCGATGGAGGCGGGGCTCCGCGACAGGTAGGCGAGCATGTTGCAGCCGCCGGAGCCTATCGTCACCACGCGGTGATGAGGCGCAATCTCCATAGCCTGCATGTCGAGATCAGGATCCTCCCAGATCTGCGGATAGACGAGGCCGGAAAAAAGGAGCCCGAAGAGCCGTTCCGAAAGACCTTCTTTTGAAAAGGCCTTGTGGCGCAGAAGAGCCGCCTTAAGTTTCCGGTTCTTGCGAAAGCCTGCGTCCGGTGCAAATTCCGTCATGAGTGAGTCTCTCAACCTTTTAGCGTTCAGCGCGTTTAACGCGATGGCGCTACAGTTTGATGACGTCACTTGTGGAAACGCATCCCGCAGAATTTGCCTTGATGACCGCCGTGGGTCGTTGCAGACTTCGGTGCCGCCACCGGTTTTCTTCGCCCCATGGAGGAGCACATATGCGACGGGTTCGACGTACACTGACGGCACTGGCCGCTGTGCTCGGCGTCACTGCCGTCGTTGGCGCAGGGTGGCTGTATGTCAAGCCGCCGGAACTCCTGCGCGTTGGCGATGGCTATGCAGCCAAGATCGTCTGCTCCAACGTCTTCCTGGCGGGGCGCGATCCCGACGTGGTGCTTTCCAAGGACGTGCAAGCCCCGGGAAATCCGCTGTTGCGGCTCGTGCGGATCGATGTCGACCGTGGGGAAAAGCGGGTCACGGCTCGAATCATGGGGCTGTTTGCCGCCAACCATGCGATCTATCGCGACCGCCTCGGTTGCACGACAGTTCCCGACGGCAATTTCGAAGCGGCGCGATTGGCGGTGCCGGGCGAACCCGTGGCCGCCGTCTCGCGAGACAATGCAATCCAGGTGGCAGCGGATGGCGTTGGAAACGCGCGAGACGAGCGAATTGCAACCCTCTTGGCGAGGAACGATCTGACTGGGAAGAATATGCGCGCGGCCATTGTCGTGCATGACGGCCAGATCATTGCGGAAGCCTACGGAAAGGGATTCGGTCCCACTACGCCATTGATCGGCTGGTCGATGACGAAGACGGTGAACGCCGCGATCCTCGGGCGAGTGATGATGGAGGGCAAGATCAAGCTCGACGATGCGGTCCTCCTGCCGCAGTGGAGGAACGACCGGCGCGCGCAGATCAAGCTCAGCGATCTGCTGGGGATGGAAAGCGGCCTGGCATTCAACGAAGACTATGGAACCGTCGCCGACGTCACCCGCATGCTGTATCTCGATCCAGACCAGACGGCGCTTCCGGCAAGTTTGCCAATGCTCACCGATCCCGGGAAAAGCTTCAACTATTCCAGCGGTACCGCGGTGCTGATCTCCAGGATTTGGATGAACCGGATCGGGGACGAACAAACTGCGCTGAGCTATCCAGAACGGGCCCTGTTCGGCCCTCTCGGCATGTCGAGCGCGGTACTGGAAGTCGATGCGCGCGGTACCTTTGTCGGCAGCTCCTATCTTTACGCGACGGCCAGGGATTGGGCGCGCTTCGGCCAGTTCCTGCTTCAGGATGGCGTCTGGAACGGCCAGCGGCTGTTGCCGGAAGGATTCGTCGGCATGATGCGAACGCCGACACTGGCATCGAACGGAGCATATACGCGATTGCAGGCTTGGCTGAGACCTCCCGGCAACAGCACAGGCGGCGATGCCGTCCTTCCGGCAGATACGTTCTGGTTGGAAGGCCATGATGGACAAAGCATGGCAATCGTTCCGTCCGCCAATCTGGTCGTCGTCAGGATGGGGCTAACGCCCAGCTGGCTCAAATACAGGCCACAGGCACTCGTCAGGGACGTTCTCGCCGCATTGCCGTCCGGCGATCGGCAGCCGTGATCAGTAGTTGCCCTGCGCGATGTTCGTCATGCCCTTGCGCTTGGCGTCATAATAATAGCCACGGGCATAGAGACGAACTGCGTCGTCCTCGCTGTTGTCAGACACGAGCCAGGCGCCGCGAAGATACTTTGCCGCATATTTGATATTGGTTTCGGCGTCGAAGAGCCCCTCGGGCTGGCCGTCGTAGCCCATGGACTTTGCGGTATTGTACTTGATCTGCATCAGCCCGAAGTAACCCCGCTTGTTGTAGGCCTTCGGATTGTAGCGGCTTTCGCGATGAACGACGCGGTGAAGCAGCGACGCAGGTACCTTGTAGATCGCGGAATACTTGTCGATGATCTTGGTGATGGCGCTCTTTTCAACCGTCGGCGCACCGTCGTCGTCATTGTCGCCGAACATCGGCGGGGCCGCGGGTGGATCCATCGGGCCCGACGTATCGAAGCCGTAGTCCATCATCGGGCGAGGGGCTGTGTCAATTGCGGAGAGCGCGGCGACAGCGCCTGTCTGCGGGGTAGCGGCAAAGGCGAGCTGCGTAGAGGGCGTTCCTGGCCGCGGCGTCGGTACGACCGATTGGATGGCAGTCATTTCGGGCGTCAGCGGGATCTGGCCCATGGCCGTCGGTTGCGATGGATCGGTTGACGGCATCGCTGCAGTCGCGACCGACGGTGCCGTCTGATCGGCACCCGCAATCATGGCCGTTGTGCCTTCGCCTGCCGGAATTGCCGCGAACATGGCGTCTTCACCCGGCCGAGGCGTCGGAACGACGAGCTGTTCCGCCGTCAGTTCCGCCTCTGAGGTGTATTCGACGCTGGAGCATCCAGCGGCCACGCCGCACAGCATCGTGGACACGATGAGACTGCGTTTAAGGCCGGAAAATCCGATCGCTACCATACTCTCACTCTCGTGAAACGCGCCGCCCCGGCAGCGTTAGATATTAACAAGAACCTTATGCCCAGTTTCGCCAATTAACCTATTCGTTGCTTTGCGGCAACCCGCCGAGAATATTTACGCAGCAATCCGCCGGTAACCGGCCGTTACTGCGCCGGCGGCGATCAGCAGCGTGCCTCCCGTGCGATTGACCGCGCGCTGCACGCTCGCCTTGCGAATCAGGCCACGCGCGGCATGCGCCGCAAGCGCATAGGTGGAGGCGTTGATCGTCGCGAGAACGAGGAATGTTGCCTCCATGACCAGCATCTGGCCGAAGAAGGGCAGGGCGGGATTGAGGAATTGCGGCACGAAAGCCACGAAGAAGATGATGCTCTTCGGATTGAGCGCGGTCACGACATAGGCGTGCAGAAAGATCTTCAGCGACTTCTCTTCCGGCAGATTGTCGTTATCGGCCATCGGTTCTGTCACGATCGGCGCGCGCCAGAGCTTTATTCCAAGCCAGATAAGGTAGGCGCCGCCGATCCACTTGAGAACGGTGAAGAGTGCCGCCGATGCCGCGAGGACGGCACCGAGCCCGAACAGCGAAGCCGTCATTGCCGTGAAATCGCCGAGCGCTACGCCGGTTACCGTGGCGAAGGCGGTTTTGCGACCATGACCGAGTGCATAGGATACGACGAGGAGAATCGTCGGCCCTGGAATTGCCAGCATAACGGCGGATGCTGCAGCGAAAGCAAACCAGGCTTCGAGCGACATGAGATCTCCTCCTCTTTATTAGAAGAGCAAGCAAAGACACCATATCGCCCTTGCGTCAATCAGGCTTCCTTGTATTTCTGCCCAATCGTATTCATGACTTCGCCAAACCACTTTACCGAGGTGTCGAAAGGCTTGCCGCCCTTGATCCGCGGGAACTCGATCGTGCGCAGCTTGCCGTTCTGGGCTTCGTCGTGGCCCGTGACGCCCGAAACCTTGTTGAGCGCGCTTTCGACGGCAAGATCGGTCATGCTCTGAATCAGCCTCAGGTCATCGACATTGGCGGGCGCCGAGCGGGCGAAGTAGCCGGATTTCTGAACCAGCGAGCGTTCTGCGTTGAGAAGGCTGGCGAACTGTTTCTGGAACCAGCCGCCGACATTGATCGTGTCGATCTTGACGTGACCGAAAGCATCGCGCTTGACGGTCTCGCCGGCGGCTTCACGCTCGGCGACGATTGCGTCCAGGCATGCGCCTTCCGAGACGAAGACGGTGGCATGACCTGTGCGATCCATGACTTCCTTCAGGCGCGCGGCCTCGGCCTCCAGGTCGAAGACGATTTCCGGCAGGTAGACGGCATCGATGCTCTTCATCTGCGCGTTGGTCATCAGTCCGTCGACATACTCGTTATTTCTGGTGCGCTGCAAATAAGCGCGCGCGGTCGCTGCCGTCAGCCAGCCGCAATGGCGCCCCATCACTTCATGAATGATGAGCGTACGGGGAGCCGCCGTCTGCTCGTTGCTGACATTGTCGAAGAAGTGCGCGCCGACTTCAGCGGCCGTCCAGGCGCCGAGTGACTGGCGGATCGGAACGACGTCGTTGTCGACCGTCTTCGGCAGGCCGACGACAGTCAGATTGTAACCGTTTGCGGCGAGGTAGGCCGCAAGGTCCGCTGCCGTCGTATTTGTGTCGTCGCCGCCGATCGTGTGAAGGATCGTAACGCCGTCGCTGGCAAGGCGCTCGGCTGCGACGCGCAGCGGGTTCTCGCCTTCCTTGACCAGGCCGCGCTTTACGCAGTCGGCAGCATTGGTGAGTTTGACGCGGCTGTTGCCGATCGGGGAGCCGCCGTAGCGGTGCAGCAGCGGAGCCTTTTCGCGCATCTCAGCGGTGATCGTGACGCTGTCGCCGAGCAGGACGCCCTGATAGCCCGAACGGTAGGCGATCAGTTCGACATCCGGTGCGACGTCGCTGTAGCGTTCGATAAGGCCGCCGACCGCCGATGAGAGGCAGGGTGCCAAGCCTCCGGCCGTGAGCATTGCGACTTTCTGTTTGGCCATGATCCCCTCCACTATGAATGTCTGCGCTCTTGCGTGATGCTTAGTAAGCGCATGGATGCGGCAGAGAAGAAGGCCTGTAAAGTGTTGTTTCTATGAAAATCGCGCCTTTCGTCCGAGCCAAACCACGAAGGCGACAAGAAGCGCGAATATAATCGTTTCAAGCCCGAGTTGTTCTTTGAGGAGGGTTGTGGAAATCGCGAGCGTCACAAACGTCTGCAGCAACTGCACCTGCGCGACCCGGGCAATTCCGCCGATCGCGAGGCCGGCATTCCAGAAGACGAAGCCGCCGAACATCGACATCAGGCTGAGATAGGCGAGCGCTCCGTATTCCCCGGCGCCGGGCGCATGGATGCCCGATGGTGCGACGACGATGGTGCCGATGAGCGACAAGGGGAACGTGACCACAAGCGCCCAGGATATCGATTCCCATCCCGACAGATGCCGCGAGAGGCGGGCAAGAAGGACATAGCCAAGTGCCGCCGACACGGCTGCTGCGAGAAGCCAGATGTCGCCGGCGGCAAGCTGGAAGCCGCTGCCGCGAACCGAAAAGATGACGACGAGCAATGCGCCCGCAACGCCGCATGCCCAGAAGAGCGGCCCCGGCCGTTCGCCGTCGATGAGCGCAGCGAAGATCGACGTCAGCAGCGGCAGCACGCCGAGAACGACGCCGCCATGGCTC
Organism: Rhizobium sp. Root1203; assembly: GCF_001424945.1. Classification (GTDB taxonomy): domain Bacteria; phylum Pseudomonadota; class Alphaproteobacteria; order Rhizobiales; family Rhizobiaceae; genus Rhizobium. The sequence goes on along the minus strand of NZ_LMCW01000012.1, from coordinate 953,230 downwards.
GCCGGTATGGTCTGCATGGCGATCGACGAAAAGGCAGGAAAACCGAAAACCACGCCGATACCGGCACCGAAGAGGGCGGGGAAATGCTTCTTCGGAAACGGACGGCGGAAAATCGCCAGTGCGATCATGGCCACGACGGACGCGATGGCGGCGCGACATAGCGTCACGAAGTAGGGCGAAAAGCCCTGGAGCGCGATATGCGTCATCGGCAGCGTCGCGCCGAATATCAGGACCCCGATGAAGCCCAAAGCGAGCCCGAGGATTTGCGGTCTGTCGGCGAATGGCATGGAAATATCTCACGAAATGAACGGGGGAAGCGCTGACATCTCAGCACTGCACTGTCCAATTCATTCGCCTGATACGACGCCACGCAAACGCAATGGATGGCCCGATTCGCGTGCGACAATTACCGAAATGTGAAAGGTGTTTTCAACGCTACGACCAATCGTTATCTTGCAAAGGCAGACTTTATTTGTTCAAGGTGGTTTTCTTTTTGATGCGCGAGAGACCTTGATGTCCTTCTGGGAAAAACTGCTGAATGCCATTGGCAACACCGCGGGAAATGCTCTTTCCGCCGTGGTCGAGGCAATCCGAACGGTTTTCGAAGGCGATCCGGAGACCCGCCGGAAGGTGGCATTCTCTGTCGCGATCATCGCGCTTTCGGCAAAGATGGCGAAGGCAGACGGGATCGTCAGCGAGAGAGAAGTCGATGCCTTCCGCGAAATCTTCGAGTTTCCGCCGGATCAGGCCCGCAACGTTGCCCGCCTTTATAATCTGGCACGCCAGGATGTGGCTGGTTACGAAGCCTATGCGGAAAAGCTGTCGACGCTGTGCGTGACATGTGCTGCCAATTGCCCGGTGCTTGAAGAGGTTCTCGACGGCCTCTTCCATATTGCCAAGGCCGATGGACTTATCCATGAGAAGGAAATGACTTTCCTGGCGCACGTGGCAGAGATCTTTCACATGAGCGAGGAGCGCTTCGCGCGGATTGCGGCGCGCCATGTTTCGATCGGCCGCGACCCCTACAAGGTGCTCGGCGTTTCGCCCTCGGACGATTTCACCACCATACGCCGCCGCTATCACGGCCTTGTCAGCGAGCATCATCCGGATCGGCTGGTCTCGCGCGGCGTACCTGCGGAATTCCATGCGATAGCAAACGAGCGGATGGCGGCACTTAACGCCGCCTACGAAGAGATCGAGAAGGAACGCCGCGCTGCATGACCTCGTTCGAGGCCGACTACCGGAAAGCGATCGTGCAGCCGTCGCCGAACTACGGTGAACGCGCGGATGGGCGCAAGCCCGATATGATCCTGCTTCACTATACCGGAATGCCGACGCCTGAAGGAGCCCTGGAATGGCTCTGTCGTGCCGAAAGCCAGGTTTCCTGCCACTACTTCGTCCACGAGAACGGCGACATCGTGCAGCTTGTTCCCGAGCAGCGTCGAGCCTGGCATGCTGGCAAAAGCGTCTGGCATGGCGACAGCGACATCAATTCGCTTTCGATCGGGATCGAGATTGCCAATGCGGGTCACCCCGGCGGATTGCCGGACTATCCGAAAGCGCAGATCGAAGCCGTGATCGAATTGTGTCACGATTGCGGCGAACGTTGGTCAATTCCGTCGGAACGCGTGCTTGGTCACTCCGATGTGGCGCCCCGCCGCAAGCTCGATCCGGGCGAAAACTTTCCCTGGAATGACCTCTATGAGGGAGGTATCGGGCACTGGGTCGTGCCGACGCCGATCACGGGTGGAAGATTTTTCCAGCGCGGGGATCAGGGTCAGCCGGTCGAAGCACTGCAGTCGATGCTTTCGCTGTATGGCTACGGAACGGAAATTACTGGTGAATTCTCTGACAAGATGGCAGGGGAACTCGAGGCATTCCAGCGCCATTTCCGTCCTGAAAGGGTCGATGGAATCGCCGATTTTTCGACAATCGATACCCTTCATCGCCTCCTAGCGACGCTCCCGCGATACGCGGCCTGAGACGGGCTTTCCTATCATTCACGGATTCCCGGATTTTGGGAGTTTGCTGCGTTGCCACATGATTTCCCTATTATCTCCTCATTACGATGGTCTAACCCCGGTCGCTGAACGGCGCCGGTTGCTTTGTTTGGGGTAATGGGCCGGCGTCAAATGAAACAAAAAGAATATCTGTCGTGAAAATATGTATTCACGCTGATTTTTGCTGGGCTAATTCTTGTTTTCGTGCCCGGTAATTCTTTTGGTCGGAGTGATTAGACTGAATGAGAAAGATTATTTCTGCTGTGGTGTGCGTGGGCACACTGCTGATGGGATTCAATGGCGCTTTTGCAGGCGAATGGGGCAATCAGGCACAGAAGACCGTTCCGTTGAAGACAGTCGACCGCACTAGCGGCTTCGCAATGCCGGGTATTACGACAACCAAGTACTCCGCCATCATCATAAAATACGCCAACGAGTATAATGTTCCCATCGAGCTCGCTCATGCGGTCGTTCGCGTCGAAAGCAACTTCAATCCGAATGCGCGCGGTAGTGCGGGTGAAGTCGGTCTGATGCAGATCAAGCCTGCGACAGCACGGATGATGGGCTATTCCGGTAGCCGCAAGGGGCTGTTCGATCCTGAGACGAACATCAAGTACGGCATGAAATATCTTGCCGCGGCGCACGAACTCGGCGGTGGCGAAACCTGTGGGACCATCCTGAAATACAATGCAGGGCATGCGGCAACCCGGATGAATCCGGTCTCCAAGGCCTATTGCGGCAAAGTGCTGGCATTGCTCGACTGATTGCCACAAAGTGCTTGTTCTCAAATGTCTTGGGATGCGCACTTAACAATATGATTCATCTTGGTGACCATGCTATCTGGCTTCGGAACGAGGTGAGATATGGCAGTCGATTTCAAGGTGATCGTGATCGGGCGCGGAATGATGGGTGCGGCTGCGGCCCGCCACCTTTCCGCGATGATCGAAGGTGTGGCTCTGATCGGTCCGCGTGAGCCGGCCGAGCGCAAAAGCCACCACGGCGTATTCGCGAGCCACTATGACGAGGCTCGCATTACGCGAACGTTCGACGACAACGTGATTTGGGCAACACTGGCCGCCCGCTCGCTGGATCGATACGCCGAGATCGAGGCGAGGAGCGGCATTCCCTTCTTCACCGAGGCAGGATGCCTGTTCGCCGGGCCAGCTCCGCAACCCGGACAGGGCTTTCTCGGGCGTGCACTCGATGTAGCCGCGACACTCGACATCGATGTTGAAATGCTGGATCCGTCCACGCTCCGTGAACGGTTTCCGCAATTCTCCCTGAATGAGTCTTTCCAGGGTTATTTCGAGAAGCGCCGTGCTGGCCACGTCAACCCGCGCGCTTTGGTGCAGGCCCAAGTGGCGCTTGCAGAGACCGGCGGCGTTAGCGTCATCGATGAGACGGTAACGAGCGTCAGGGATGCGGGTGCTCATGTCGAGGTAAGTGTCTCCGACAGGGTCTACACTGCTGAGCGTGTGCTGGTCGCCGCAGGTGGTTTCACGAATTTCAACGGGCTTATTCCATCTCCTGCCGACATCAGCGTGGCGGCCCGCACGGTCGTTTTCTATGAGCTCGCCGAACGCGAATTGGAGCTCTTCGGCGAGATGCCCTCGAGCGTTGTCTTCGGCGACCGGGATGAGGATCACGTCTACATCCTGCCGCCTGTACGTTATCCCGACGGAAAGACCTACCTGAAGCTTGGCGGCGATACCGAGGCGCACAGGTTCGACAGACTGGAGGATGCCGGTGCCTGGTTCAGGTCGGATGGTAATCCCGCCGAGCGCGAACAGCTTGTTGCCCTCGCCTCCAACCTGATGCCGGCTCTTTCGGGGTGCCCGGTTACCGCAGCGCCCTGCGTCGCGACCTTCACCCGGACGGCCTTGCCCTATGTGGGTTATACCGATTCGCCGCGTATCGCGCTCCTGACGGGCGGCAACTTCGTCGCCGCAAAATCTTCAGACGAACTCGGCCGTCTCGGTGCCGTCGTGATGACGCAGGGCTGGCTCGGCGAAGAGGATTTCGGCAGGGAACTGACGCCGGTTTTACGATGAGGGGCAAGCAGTGAACCAGGATTTCAAATACATCGTCGTCGGCAGAGGCCTCATGGGTGCTGCAGCTGCAAGGCATCTGGCGCGCGCGACGGACAGCATCGCCGTGATCGGGCCCGACGAGCCGGTCGACAAAAAGTCCCATACGGGTGTATTCGCCAGCCACTACGACGAGGGTCGTATTACACGAACGATCGATCCCGATCGTGACTGGGCGCGGCTCGCCAACCGTTCGATTGCACGCTACATCGAGATCGAGCGAGAGAGCGGCGTCTCGTTCTATACGCCGGCGGGTTGCCTGGTTGTCGGGCCTGCGCGCGGAAACGCGGACGACTATATCGCGCGAACCGTCGATGCTGCCGCCGCACTCGGAGCCGAGACGACCATCGCGGACGATGCGGGTTTGAAGCGCAGGTTCCCCTACTTCTCTTTTCCGGCTGGCAGCGAAGGCGTCCACGAGGCGGCGGGTGCCGGCTACATCAGCCCGCGCAATCTGGTGCGGGCGCAATCAGCGGCAGCCGAGAAAGCCGGAGTCGCGATCATCGGTGACGTGGCCGTGTCCATCCGCGATGAAGGTGACGTCGTTGCCGTCGAGACGTCGAGCGGCAAGACCTATCGCGGCGGGAAGGTGTTGCTTGCCGCGGGTGGTTTTTCCATTGCGGAGAATCTGTTGCCGCAGCCTGTTGATATGACGGTTTATGCGCGGACGGTCGCTTTCTACGAGGTTGCCGAAGAGGCCGCCGAGGCTTTTGCGGGTATGCCATCCTTGATCGCACAGGGCGCGGATGGGGAAGACGGCATCTACATGCTGCCTCCGATCCGCTATCCCGACGGCAAGCTTTACATGAAGATCGGTGGCGATCCGGACGATGTGAGGTTGGCCAGCGAGCCGGAATTGCGGTCCTGGTTCAGGACGGACGGGCGGCAGACAGCTCAGGAGCACCTGACCCGCTTGATTTCTAGGCTGGTTCCGGAGCTGCAACCGCTCTCTACGTCGAGCGGCTCATGCGTCGTCTCGTTCACGCCCAGCGGCTATCCTATGATCGGCTATACGTCTTGCCCTCGCATTGCAGTGCTCACCGGAGGCTGCGGCACCGCCGCCAAGAGTTCCGACGAGATCGGGCGGCTCGGTGCCGAGCTGATGCTCGCGGGCCGAATCAACGAACAGGACTACGCGACGGATTTCAAACCTTATTTCCGTTAGTCGCGACCGGATATTTCAGTGGCATTCGTCGGCGCTCTCGGTTAAGGGAGCCATGCCAGTTGGCCGGGCAGCCGCGCTTTACCAATGCCGAAAGGCGGTAAGGTGAGGAAAGTCCGGGCTCCACGGAAACACGGTGCCGGATAACGTCCGGCGAGGGCGACCTCAGGGAAAGTGCCACAGAAAGCAAACCGCCTGCCTCGGCAGGTAAGGGTGAAAGGGTGGGGTAAGAGCCCACCGCATCTCCGGCAACGGCGATGGCAAGGTAAACCCCACCGGGAGCAAGACCGAATAGGGATGACGTGGACGGCGTAAGCCGTCCGGCCGGTTTCCAGGTCAGTCATCCGGGTGGGTTGCGTGAGGCAGCGCGCGAGCGCTGTCCCAGAGGAATGGCTGCCACGTTCCGGTTTCGACCGGAGCCATACAGAACCCGGCTTACAGGCCAACTGGCGATCACCTTTATGCGAGCGGCGCAGCCTTGGCTGCTCTGCACGCACTTCGTCGGCCTCAATGCGAGGTTCGCGGTTCTGCCATGCACTTGTCGCAAACCGTGGTGCTGGACGACAGAACGGACCATCGTTTGAAGACCGTCCCGCAGGTAAGGCACTGTATTTCTGCCGTCATCCCCTTTTGGGCTGTTGGAGCGACTGGAAATCCGCTGTCCTGAATTTTTCTACCGTATAGAATTCCCTTCAATGTGAAGTTCGACATCGTGGACCCCATATCCCGTTGGTATGCATGCCGGATATGGTCTCGAACCAGTATATTTCAATTAGCTAAAATACGCTATTCGACGGTGTGCCCTATCCGAATGGGGTTCGCGGTGGCTCATCCAAACGGCGAATACCTTTTCCGGAAGGCAGGTTTCAATCCGATGTTTCCACGTCGTTTTCCCCCGAATTGGAAAGCATCCGGTACATCAGTTGCAACTCATATACCGGCGGCCCGCGGGGCAGTGCTAACTCTTTGTTAAACTTAACAGCTTATAAATTTCCGATACTGCGCTCATCGTGAGACGGGCGTTTCCCATTGACGCCCATATGGTCCCATGTTATCCCATTCATGCACTGCGCAAGGGCAATCAGGTGCCCACTCATCGCAAAGTAAGAGCGCCTTCCTTCTCGGAAGCGTCGAATGGAGTTTGTTTCATTCGACTTGCGACGCTGTGTCTGAATTTCGGGGTTCCGGGCATTTGATTTTCGTCGGGGCTCTTTCGGGAGCGGATGTTTCGTGTCATGAGCCGCTTCCTTTCAAGTGCGACCAACAGGATCGATTCCAAGGGCAGGGTCTCCGTGCCGGCGGCATTTCGTTCCGTGCTGGCGCAGCGCAATGTCCAGGAGCTGTATTGTTTCCAGGACTTTGTGTTTCCGGCGATCAGCGTCGGCGGTCTGGATCTTCTCGAAAGGTTCGAACGGCAGATTGCTGCGGCAGATCCATTTTCGCCGGACGCGAACGAGATGTCGCTCCTCATTCACGGGGGCGGGGTCTTCATGAAGCTCGATGCCGAGGGGCGGCTGATGGTCACGGATTTCATTCGCGACTTCACCGGAATCTTGGACGAAGTAACCTTCGTCGGTCGGGCGGACCATTTTCAGCTGTGGCAGCCGCAGGCATTTCAGGCTGCTCAGTTGCAGGCACGAGGGGAGCGCAGGCTGGCGGGCAGGCGTTCCGAATAGAACGAGGGAACGGAATGGTGGCGAATCCTGGCGGAGGTCCTACGGATGCCGGTGGCGGATCGGTTCGCCACATTCCGGTTCTTCTCAAGGAGGTTCTTGCTGCACTTGAGCCGTCTGCGGGCAAGGTCATCCTTGATGGTACATTCGGCGCTGGCGGCTATACGTCGGCCATTCTCGACGCCGGTGCGGATGTCATTGCGCTCGACCGCGATCCGACGGCGATCGAGGCGGGTCAGAAGCTGGTTGCTGCCCACGGTGGGCATCTGACGCTTGTCCATTCCCAGTTTTCCAGTCTGGCGGATCATGCGCCGGCCGATAGCCTTGATGGCATCGTCCTCGACATCGGCGTTTCGTCGATGCAGATCGATGAGGCCGATCGCGGTTTTTCCTTTCAGAAGAACGGTCCGCTCGATATGCGCATGTCCGCCGCGGGCGTTTCCGCCGCCGACGTCGTCAATCGCGCCAAGGTTGCCGAACTTATCCGGATCTTTCACTATCTGGGTGAAGAAAGCCAAGCGCCGCGGATCGCGCATGCAATTGAAAAGCGCCGCGCCGAAAAGCCCTTCGAGACCACGCGCGACCTTGCCGGACTGATCGAGATCGTGACGCCGCGCAAGATGAAGGACAAGATCCATCCTGCGACCCGGGTGTTCCAGGCCCTGCGCATTTTCGTCAATGACGAGCTCGGCGAGCTGGCGCAGGCTCTGTTTGCAGCCGAGCGCGCGCTGAAGCCGGGCGGTCGGCTGGTCGTCGTAACCTTTCATTCCCTCGAGGATCGGATCGTCAAGACGTTCTTTTCCGATCGCGCGGGCAAGGCTGTCGGATCGCGCCACCTGCCGGTTGCGCATGAGCGTGCCGCGACATTCGAGCGGCTCGGCAAGCCGATGGTTTCCGCGAGCGAAGCTGAAGCCGAGGCGAATCCGCGGGCGCGGTCGGCGAAGCTGCGCGCCGGCCTGAGAACTCACGCTCCCGCCGAGCCCGCGGATCTGTCGATCTTCGGGCTACCCAATCTTGCAAGTCTCGGAAAGCTCGGAGCCTGATATGCTGAGAACCTTCGACCTCGTGCTTGTGGGTGTCATGACTGCGGCTGCGGCCGTCACCTACACGATCAAGCATCGCGCCGAGTTGAAGCTGGAAGAGGTTCACCGCCTCGAAGCCGAGATCAAGCTGGAAAAAGATACGATCGACCTGTTGAAGGCGGACTGGGCGTTGCAGTCGCAGCCCAACCGTCTCGAGCGGCTGGTCAACAATTACAATGGCGAGCTTCAATTGCAGCCGACGCCATCGACCTCGCTTGTTCATGCAAGGGAACTTCCGATGTTGAAGTCGCAGGTTCCCGTGCCCGATATCACCGAGGCGAAGGCGGGGAGCGGCGCGAAGACAAAGCCGAAGGCCGCACCAGTGGCGCCCGCGGCTGACGAAGACGACATGGCAACCGGATCTGTGGAGTAGAGATGTCCTTTCTTTCACGCATCATGGTTTCGAAGAGCCAGGCGCATTTTTCCGCCGGCGTGTACAATCGTTTCGGCGGTCCGTCCGGCAATACGCCCATACCGGGATCGCGAAAGAAGCGGTCAGGCCAGGCCAAGAGCCGCGTCGGGCTTCTGATCGTCGCGTTCCTCGGCGTCTACTGCGTTATCGGTGGCCGTCTCGTCGAATATGCGGTCCGCGATCCGGATGTCGTGTCGAGTATTCTGCCGCCGGACCGGCTGATGGCGTCGCGTCCCGACATTCTCGACCGGAACGGCGAAGTGCTGGCAACGGATATCCGCACCGTTTCTCTCTTTGCCGAGCCGAACAAGGTCGTCGATGCTGACGAAGCCGTGGAGAAGCTGACGACCGTTCTTCCCGACCTCGACATGAAGGGCACCTACAAGAAGCTCGCCAACCGGACCTCCCATTTTGCCTGGCTCCGCCGCCAGTTGACGCCGAAGCAACAGAGCCAGATCCTGGCGCTGGGTATTCCCGGCATTGGCTTCCGGCCCGAGAAGCGCCGTTTCTATCCTGGCGGCGCGACCGCAGCGCACATTCTCGGCTACGTCAATATCGACAATCGCGGTGTGGCCGGCATGGAGAAGTACATCGACGACCAGGGGCTCGCAGATCTGGCCTCGGTCGGCATGACCAGCGACCAGCCGCTGGAGCCGGTGCGCCTGTCGATCGATATACGCGTCCAGAATATCGTCCGCGATGTCGTGGCCAATGCGGTGACGAATTACGAAGCCAAGGGCGCCGGTGCGGTCGTCCTGGACATCCATACCGGCGAGGTGCTGGCGATGGCGTCGGCACCTGATTTCGATCCGAACAATCCGCTGGAAGGCGCCAAGGAAGGCTGGCTGAACCGCATGTCGAACGGAACGTTCGAGATGGGCTCGACCTTCAAGACGTTCTCGCTGGCAATGGCGCTCGATACCGGCAAGGTCAAGCTGACCGATAGCTTCGACGCGACCCAGCCCATCCGTATCGGTGGCTTCACCATCCACGATTTCCACGGCCAGCGCCGCTGGCTGACGCTGCCGGAAGTGTTCCAGTATTCTTCAAACGTCGGCACGGCCCGCATCATCGATATCGTTGGCATGGAGGCGCAGAAGGATTACCTGACCAAGCTGGGCCTGCTGACGAAGATGCAGACAGAGCTTCCCGAAGTGAAAATGCCAAGCCAGCCGAAAGTCTGGAAGAAGATCAACTCGGTGACCATCTCTTTCGGCCACGGCGTGTCCACCACGCCTCTGCAGACGGCGGTTGCGGGTGCCGCACTCGTCAACGGCGGCAAGCTCATCGAGCCGACTTTCCTGCCGCGTTCGCGCGCGCAAGCCGACGATGTCGCCGAGCTGGTCGTCAAGAAGACCACGAGCGACGATGTGCGCTACCTGTTCAAGCTGAACGGTATCAAGGGTTCCGGCCGCAATGCTGATGTGCCCGGGTTCAACGTCGGAGGCAAGACCGGCACCGCCGACAAGGTCGTCAACGGTCGCTATGCAACGAACCTGAACTTCAACGCCTTTCTCGCGGCATTTCCGATTGACGATCCGAAATATGTCGTGCTGACATTCTGTGACGAGCCGCACAACGGTGAGAAGGGCCAGAACATCGCGGCCTACACTGCAGCTCCGATGGTCAAGAACATCATCGCCCGTGCGGCGCCAATCCTCGGTGTGGAACCTAAGTTCGGTGACGACGGATCGGCCATGTTGGTGTCTTATTGAGTCTGAATGAATGTCGAAGCCGATTCGCCATGGGGGCGCGGCGGCTCGAGAGAGAAATATGCGTTCGATGAAATTGCGAGACATCGCCGGAAATGCGTTTCCGGAACTCAAGGTACAGCTGGATGGGCCGGAAGGCGGGCTGGAGATTTCCGGCCTCTCTTCCGACAGCAGAAAGATTGCGCCCGGCATGGCGTTCGTGGCCGTCGCCGGCACAAAGGCAGATGGTGCCGGTTTCGTGTCTGACGCTGCTGCAAAGGGTGCCGTCGTTGCCATCGTCTCGCATGCTGTCAATGCTTCCATTCCCGTCCTTGTGGTGAACGAGCCGCGCCGTTTTCTGTCGATCGTCGCCTCGCGCCTCTATGGCAAGCAGCCCGAGACGATGGTGGCCGTTACCGGTACGGCCGGCAAAACATCCGTCGCCTCCTTCACCCGGCAGATTTGGGCACATGCCGGCCATCCGGCTGCGATGATCGGCACGACCGGTGTCGTTTCGCCGACGCGCAACGAATACGGTTCCCTGACCACGCCGGATCCCGTTTCCCTGCACGCGCTGCTGGCGGAGCTGGCGGACGAGGGTGTCACGCATGCCTCGATGGAGGCCTCGAGCCACGGCCTCGACCAGTGCCGGCTCGATGGCGTCAAGCTCGCGGCGGCGGCCTTCACCAATCTCGGCCGCGACCACATGGACTATCATCCGACCATCGAAAGCTACATGGCCGCAAAGATGCGGCTTTTCGATACGCTGCTGCCGAAGGGATCGCCTGCCGTGATTTTCGCGGACGACCCATGGTCGGATCAGGCGATCGAGGCAGCACACGATGCGGGCCAGGACGTCCGTACGGTCGGGCGCAAGGGCGAATATCTGACCTTGAAGCGTGTCGAGCACTTCCGGCACAAGCAGGTTGCCGAAATCCATGCTGGTGGCGAGATCTTCGAGGTCGATATCCCGCTTGCGGGTGACTTCCAGGTAGCCAACGCCCTGGTTGCGGCCGGGCTTGCCATGTCGACCGGGATTCCGGCCAAAGTTGCCATGGCAGCTCTGGAGAAGCTGCAAGGTGCGTCAGGTCGCCTGGAACTCGTCGGTCATACCAAGGATGGCGCGCTGGCTTATGTCGACTATGCGCACAAGCCGGATGCGCTCGCGAATGTGCTTGATTCGGTGCGACCCTTCACCACCGGCCGGGTGATCGTGGTCTTCGGTTGCGGTGGCGACCGGGACCGCGGCAAGCGGCCGATCATGGGCGAGATCGCCTGCCGGCTGGCTGACGTGGTGATCGTCACCGACGACAATCCGCGTTCCGAAGAGCCTGCATCGATCCGCGCCGAAATCATGGCGGCAGCAGGCTGCGCCTCAGAAATCGGCGATCGCTCCAAGGCGATCCGCGAGGCGGTCGGAATGCTGACATCGGGCGATACGCTGATCGTGGCCGGCAAGGGGCACGAGGAAGGGCAGACGATCGGGGGCGTCACCCTGCCGTTTTCGGATCACGCCGAACTGCGTAAGGCTTTGGAGGAGCTGAAATCGTGAGCTGGCTCTGGACGACGGAAGATATGATCGCGGCGATGGCGGGGCGACCCTTCGGGACGCTGCCTGACGGCATCACCGGCATTTCCATAGACAGCCGCTCCATCGGACCGGGCGAAGCCTTCTTTGCGATCAAGGGCGACCGTGTCGACGGCCATGATTTTGCGTCGATGGCCATGGCAAACGGTGCGGCTCTTCTCGTCGTCAGCGAATCGCGTCTTCCCGCCATGGGACGGCTGACCGTTCCGATGATTGTGGTCGAGGATGTGCTGGCGGCGCTCGGCAGGCTTGCGTTGGCCGCGCGGGCACGCTCGCGCGCGCAGATCATTGCAGTGACAGGTTCGGTCGGAAAGACCACCACCAAGGAAATGCTAAGGCGCATGTTGTCGCCCTCGGGCAAGGTGCATGCCTCGGTTGCGTCCTTCAACAATCATTGGGGTGTACCGCTGACGCTGGCCCGCATGCCGCTCGACACATACTTCGGTGTATTCGAAGTGGGGATGAACCACCCGGACGAAATCCGCCCGCTGGTGAAGATGATCGAGCCGCATGTCGCCGTCATCACCACCGTTGCGCCGGCACACCTCGGTAATTTCAAGAGTATCAAGGAAATCGCCACGGCGAAGGCCGAGATTTTCGAAGGCGTGGTGTCTGGCGGGCATGTCGTGCTCAACCGCGACAACGACCAGTTCAATTATCTGGACCGCACGGCGCAATCGGCCGGGATCCAGCATATCCACTCGTTCGGCCAGCATGCGAAGGCGGAGTACCGTCTGGCGGAGTTCAACGGTTCGGACCAAAGTTCGACGCTGTGGATCACCATCGACGGCGAGACGAAGGAGGTCGCTATCGGTGCGCCCGGCCGCCATATCGCCGAGAACGCGCTGGCCGCGCTCGGTGTCGTCGAGATCGTGGGGGCGGACATGCGGCAGGCGATCGCAGCTCTTGCGACGCTGCAGCCGGAAAAGGGAAGGGGCCGCCGCCACAGGCTGGCGATCGAACGCGGGACCTTTACCGTCGTCGACGAGAGCTACAACGCCAACCCATCGTCCATGCGGGCGGCGATCGCCGTCCTGGCAAGCGCTGTGCCGACCGGATCCGGTCGCCGGATCGCGGTTTTGGGCGACATGCTTGAGATGGGCGACTATTCGCAGAAGGTTCATTCGGACCTCGCCGGGCCGCTTTTGGCGGCTGGCATCGAACACGTCTGGCTTGCTGGTCCCGAGATGGTTGCGCTCAAGGAATCGCTTCCCGACAGCGTGCGTGTCGAGCACCGCGAGAAGACGGAAGATCTCATCGAATATGTATTGAACTCGGTCGGCGCCGGCGATGTGCTGATGGTAAAATCGTCACTGGGCATCGGTTTCGGCAAGATTGTCGCTGCGCTTCTTGACAAATTCCCACCATTTGCCGACACGCAACGCGAATTTTGACCGGGTAAACAAGGGGCCCTGAATGCTGATTTGGCTAGTCGAACTGTCGGAACACCTGAAGTTCCTGAATCTGTTCAGGTACATTACATTCCGTACGGGCGCCTCCCTGTTCACGTCCGCGCTGATCGTCTTCCTGTTCGGGCCGATGATCATCAATTCGCTGCGCATTCGCCAGGGCAGGGGTCAGCCGATCCGCGCCGATGGACCGCAGACGCACTTCAAGAAGGCCGGCACGCCGACCATGGGCGGCCTGATGATCCTGGCCGGCATTGTTGGTGCCTCGCTGCTCTGGGCCGATCTCTCCAACGTTTATGTCGTCGCCACGCTGCTTGTGACCCTGGGCTTCGGGGCGATCGGCTTTTACGACGACTACCTGAAGGTCAGCAAACAGAGCCACAAGGGCTTCTCCGGCAAGGCCCGCCTCGGCATTGAGTTCCTGATCGCGGGCATCGCCGTCTATTTCATGATGCGCGCAGCACTTGCCTCCGGAGCGGCCGGGTCGACGTTTGGTTCGTCGATTGCCTTTCCCTTCTTCAAGGACTTCATGCTCAATCTCGGCATCCTGTTCGTCGTATTCGGTGGTTTCGTTATCGTCAGCGCCGGCAATGCGGTCAACCTGACGGACGGCCTCGACGGACTTGCGATCGTGCCCGTGATGATCGCGGCCGCGTCGTTCGGCGTGATCGCCTATCTCGCCGGCAATGCGGTTTTTGCGAACTACCTGCAGATCAATTTCGTGCCGGGTACGGGCGAACTCTCGGTGGTGCTGGGCGCCGTCATCGGCGCTGGTCTCGGCTTCCTTTGGTTCAATGCGCCACCGGCCGCTATCTTCATGGGCGACACCGGTTCGCTGGCGCTCGGCGGTACGATCGGCACGGTCGCCGTTGCCACCAAGCACGAGATCGTCATGGCCATCATCGGCGGTCTGTTCGTCATTGAAACGCTGTCGGTCATCATCCAGGTCGGCTTCTTCAAGTTGACCGGTCGCCGCGTCTTCCTCATGGCGCCGATCCATCACCATTTCGAAAAGAAGGGCTGGACCGAAAGCCAGGTGGTGATCCGGTTTTGGATCATCGCCGTCGGACTGGCTCTGCTAGGCCTTTCGACGCTGAAGCTGCGGTGAGATTGTTATGATCCCGGTCACGACGCTTGCAGGAAAGAAGGTAGCGCTCTTCGGGCTCGGCGGTTCCGGCTTTGCAACAGCGCGTGCGCTGATCCTTGGCGGCGCAGACGTCACGGCCTGGGACGACAATCCCGACAGCGTCACGAAGGCGGCGGCCGAGGGGATGCACACTGCCGATCTGCGGACCATCGATTGGAGTGTCCAGTCCCTCTTCGTGCTTTCGCCGGGCGTCCCGCTGACACATCCGAAGCCCCATTGGACGGTCGACCTGGCGCGTGCGGCCGGGGTGGACATCGTGGGCGACGTGGAGCTTTTCGTTCGCGAGCGCCGGGCACATGCGCCCGATTGCCCCTTCGTCGCAATCACGGGCACCAACGGCAAATCGACGACGACGGCGCTGATTGCCCATATCCTGAAGTCGAGCGGGCGCGACACACAGCTGGGCGGCAATATCGGTACCGCGGTGCTGACCCTCGAGCCGCCCAAGGCAGGGCGCTTCTATGTGGTCGAATGCTCGTCCTATCAGATCGATCTTGCGCCGACGCTCAACCCTTCTGCGGGCATCCTCCTCAATCTGACGCCGGATCATCTCGATCGGCACGGAACGATGCAGCATTATGCCGACATCAAGGAGCGGCTGGTTGCAGGCAGCGACGTCGCAGTCATCGGCGTCGACGACAGCCATTGCGAGGTGATTGCCGATCGCGTCGAGCGGGCCGGCGGCAAGGTCACGCGCATTTCCCGGCGCCATCCGCTTGCCAGCGGCATCTACGCGGAAGGGACGAAGCTCGTCGAGGCATCCGGAGGAGCGGCCCAGCCTATCGCGGATCTCGACGGCATCCAGACGCTGCGTGGAGGCCACAATGCGCAGAACGCTGCTGCCGCTGCCGCCGCGTGCCTTGCGGTCGGCGTCTCGATTGACGAGATCCGGACCGGCCTTGCCTCGTTCCCTGGTCTCAAGCATCGCATGCAGCCGGTCGGCCGGCGCGGCAACGTGGTCTTCGTCAACGATTCGAAGGCAACAAATGCCGATGCGGCAGCCCCGGCATTGTCGAGCTATGAGCGGATCTATTGGATTGCGGGCGGCCTGCCCAAGGCGGGAGGCATCTCGACGCTGACGCCGTTCTTCCCCCGTATCGCAAAAGCCTACCTGATCGGGGAGGCTGCAGCCGAATTTGCTGCTACGCTTGGCGAATCGGTAGCCTACGAGATTTCCGGGACATTGGAACGAGCCGTCGAGCATGCGGCTGCGGATGCGGATAGGGATGAAAGCGGACCTTCTGCCGTTTTGCTGTCCCCGGCCTGCGCAAGCTTCGACCAGTACAAGAACTTTGAAGTGAGGGGCGATGCATTTGTCAGCCATGTGGCAGCGCTCGACGGAATCACCATGCTGATCGGTTCGGCAACAGGAGATAAATGACATGGTAAGCCGTGCGGAACGTGGGCCTCTGGCCGATTGGTTTTGGACCATCGACCGCTTTTTTTTGGCGATGTTCATCTTCCTGATGGGTATCGGCTTCATGCTGTCCTTCGCCGCGTCGCCGGCGGTCGCAGAGCGCATCGGGCTGGAGCCGTTCCACTTCGTCAAGCGACATGCGGCATTCATGATCCCTTCCATCTCCGTCATGATCGGACTTTCGTTCCTGACGCCGCGGCAGGTTCGACGAACGGCGATCCTTCTGCTGATCGTCGCCCTGGCGATGATGCTGCTGGCGCTGTTCTTCGGCGTCGAGGTCAAGGGCTCGCGGCGCTGGGTCACGCTGGCGGGCATTTCCATCCAGCCCTCGGAATTCATGAAGCCTGCCTTCGTCGTCGTTTGCGCCTGGCTCTTTGCCGAGCATGCGCGGCAGCCGGAAATTCCGGGCAATCTTTTCGCCATCATTCTATTCGGTATCGTCGCCGCCCTTCTCGTGGCGCAGCCGGACCTCGGCCAGACGATCCTGACGACGGCCGTGTGGGGCGGCATGTTCTTCATGGCCGGCATGCCGTGGCTGTGGATCATTGTTCTCGGCGCGCTCGGCGCGGGCGGCCTCGTCAGCGCATACTACGTCTTCCCGCACGTTGCCCTTCGTATCGACAAGTTCATGACCGGAGAGGGCGACACCTTCCAGATCGATACCGCGCGTGAAGCGATCATTCGCGGCGACTGGTTCGGCCAGGGGCCGGGCGAGGGTATCGTCAAGCGCATCATTCCGGACGCGCATACCGATTTCATCTTCTCGGTCGCGGCCGAGGAATTCGGTATTGTCTTCTGCATGGCGCTGGTCGCGCTTTTCTCCGTTCTCGTGCTGCGCGGGCTCTCGCATGCCTACAAGGAGCGGAACGACTTCAATCGGTTTGCCGTTGCTGGCCTCGTGCTGCAGATCGGCATACAGTCCATCATCAACGTGGGCGTCAACCTCGAGCTGCTGCCGGCCAAGGGTATGACCCTGCCGCTGATTTCCTATGGCGGTTCGTCGATGGTGGCCATCTGCGTCACGGCCGGGTTCATTCTCGCCTTGACGCGTCACAGGCCGGAGAAACGTGCGCAGGACCGGAGTCTATTCCGTGTCGCGCACGGCATGCCGGCGGAGTAAGAGTTTATGAGCAAAGGCATCGTCCTGCTTGCCGCCGGCGGAACCGGCGGCCATGTGTTTCCGGCGGAGGCCCTGGCCTACAAGCTGAAGGAGCGCGGCTATTCCGTGCACCTCGTCACCGACAGTCGGGCAGAACGCTATGCAGGCAAATTCCCGGCCGACGAGATCCATGTTGTACCTTCCGCGACGATCGCTTCAAAGAATCCGGTCGCGGTCAGTCGCGCCATGTGGACGCTCTGGACCGGTATGCGCGCCGCGAAAAAGCTTATTGCGCGGTTGAAGCCGGTTGTCGTTGTGGGCTTCGGGGGGTATCCGACCGTGCCGCCGTTGCTTGCCGCAACGCGACTTGGCGTGCCTGCGATGATCCACGAACAGAACGCGGTCATGGGGCGCGCCAACAAGGCGCTGGCGAGCCGGGTGCAGGCGATTGCCGGTGGCTTCCTGCCGGAGAATGGCGGTGCCTTTCCCGACAAGACGGTGACGACCGGCAATCCGGTTCGCCCGGCCATCATCACGGCTGCGAACACGCCCTACGCGCCGTCGCATCCCGGTGAACCGTTCAATCTTGTCGTCTTCGGCGGCAGCCAGGGTGCACAATACTTCTCCAAGGCAATGCCAACGGCGATCAGCCTGCTCGACGACGCCCTGCGCTCTCGGCTGCGCATCACGCAGCAGGTGCGCCCGGAGGATATGGACATGGTTGGCGATTGTGTCGCCAAGCTCGACATGGGCGCCGATATCGCGCCGTTCTTCACCGACATGGCAGAGCGGCTTGCCAAGGCACATCTCGTCATCTGCCGCTCCGGCGCATCCACAGTTTCGGAAATCTCCGTGATCGGACGCCCGGCGATTCTCGTGCCTTATCCACATGCGCTGGACCATGACCAGGCGGCGAACGCCGCTGCCCTGGCGGCGACCGGCGGCGCGAAGGTGATTGCCCAGGCCGAACTCTCCTCGGAGAAGATCGCGGCGATCCTGACCAAGGTGATGAACGACCCGGAAAAGCTTGTGCGCATGGCTGCTGCCGCCAAGCAGGCCGGGAAACCTGACGCTGCGAACTTGCTTGCCGACATGGTAGAGGCTATTGCGGCTCGACGTACAATTGCAGAGTTCAAGGGGAAACGCGCATGAAAATGCCGAAGGCCATAGGCCTCGTCCATTTCATCGGCATCGGCGGCATCGGCATGAGCGGCATTGCCGAGGTGCTGCACAATCTCGGCCATCGCGTCCAAGGATCGGATCAGGCCGACAGCGCCAACGTTCAGCGGCTTCGCGACAAAGGCATCGAAGTGTTCGTCGGGCACAAGGCGGAAAACCTCGGCGACGCCGAAGTCGTCGTGGTGTCGACCGCGATCAAGAAGAGCAATCCGGAACTGGCTGCCGCGCGCGAAAAGCTGCTTCCGGTTGTGCGCCGCGCCGAGATGCTGGCCGAACTGATGCGCTTTCGCAACGCGATCGCGATCGGCGGTACGCATGGCAAGACGACGACTACCTCGCTCGTCGCGACTCTGCTGGAAGCCGGTGGCCTGGATCCAACCGTCATCAACGGCGGCATCATCAACGCCTACGGCACCAATGCCCGAATGGGCGAGGGCGAGTGGATGGTCGTCGAAGCCGACGAGTCGGACGGTACCTTCCTCAAGCTTCCGGCCGATGTCGCCGTCATCACGAACATCGACCCCGAGCATCTCGATCACTATGGCAGCTTCGACGCGGTGCGCGCCGCATTCCGCCAGTTCGTCGAAAATGTGCCGTTTTATGGTTTTGGCGTCCTTTGCCTCGACCATCCGGAAGTGCAGGCGCTGGTTGGCCGCATCGAGGACCGCAAGATCGTTACCTACGGCGAAAACCCGCAGGCCGACGTCCGCTTCATGAATGTCCGTATCGACGGCCCGCGTTCGATCTTCGACGTCGAGATCCGCCGCCGCCGGACCGGGCAGGTCATCAAGCTCGACAACCTCGTGATGCCGATGCCCGGCCGCCACAATATTTCCAACGCGACCGCGGCAATCGCCGTTGCAAACCGTCTCGGCATGTCGAGCGAGGATATCGCCAGGGGACTGGCTTCGTTCGGCGGCGTCAAGCGTCGCTTCACGCTGACCGGCGAATGGAACGGCGTCCAGATCTTCGACGATTACGGCCATCACCCGGTCGAGATCAAGGCGGTGCTGAGGGCCGCGCGCGAGGCCTGCAAGGGCCGTGTGATCGCCGTCCACCAGCCGCACCGCTACTCGCGCCTTTCCAGTTTGTTCGAGGAATTCGCTGCCTGCTTCAACGATGCAGACAGTATTTTCCTTGCGCCTGTGTATGCCGCCGGTGAGGATCCGATCGAAGGCATAGACTCCGAAGCGCTGGTTTCCCGCATCAAATCGGGCGGTCACCGTGACGCGCGTTTCCTGCCGTCACCCGAGCTTTTGCCTGAAATGGTCGCCGAGATTGCAAAGCCGGGCGATTTTGTGGTTCTGTTGGGGGCTGGGAGTATCACATACTGGGCGGCAGCGCTGCCCAAGCAACTGGAAGGCCTTTCGGGAAAATCTGCATGAAACAGGTGAATGGGGAAAAGCTTCTTGCGTCGCTCGGCGACGGTGTAAAGGACATTCGCGGGAGGATCACCCCGGATGCGCCGATGGATCGCGTCACGTGGTTCCACGCGGGCGGCCTTGCGGAGCTGATGTTCCAGCCGCACGACGAAGACGACCTCATAGCTTTCCTGAAGTTGCTTCCGGAGAATGTCCCGCTCACCATCGTCGGTGTGGGTTCGAACATCCTGGTCCGCGACGGCGGCATTCCCGGTATTGTTTTGCGCCTTTCGGCCAAGGGCTTCGGTTCGGTCGAACTCGCCGGTGAAAACCGCATTCGGGCCGGGGCAATCTGCCCCGACAAGCACGTCGCCGCAATGGCAATGGACAACGGCATCGGCGGCTTTCATTTCTACTATGGCATTCCCGGCAGCATCGGCGGTGCCGCGCGGATGAATGCCGGCGCCAATGGTGCCGAGACGCGCGAGCGCCTGATCGAGGTGAATGCCGTCGACCGCAAGGGCAACAGGCACGTGCTTTCGAATGCGGATATGGGTTATGGCTATCGCCACTCGTCCGCCCCGAGCGACCTGATTTTCACCTCAGTGCTATTTGAGGGGTTTGCGGAAGACCGCGCGAAGATCCGTGCCGACATGGATGCCGTGCGCAATCATCGCGAGACGGTGCAGCCGATCCGCGAGAAGACGGGAGGCTCGACCTTCAAGAATCCCGACGGACATTCGGCCTGGAAGCTCATCGACGAGGCGGGCGGGCGCGGGCTGGTGATCGGTGGCGCGCAGATGTCATCGCTGCACTGCAACTTCATGATCAATACCGGACAGGCGACCGGCTACGATCTGGAATATCTCGGCGAGCAGGTTCGCGGCCTCGTCTTCGAGAAATCCGGTATCAAGCTCGAATGGGAGATCAAGCGGCTTGGCATCTTCATGCCCGGACGCGAGGTCCGCCCGTTTCAAGGTGCGACGACGGAGTAGACTCAAGAGCATTTCTGCTTAACTTCAAATCGCTAAAACGCTCTTTTTTGATTTTGCACAATTCCGCGCAGCAAAACCGGTACGCACTTTTGCTGGAATCGCTCTAGCGCAGCCGTTTGGTGAAGGCGGTCGTGTAGCTCACGCCGCCGTTGTCGTCGATCGCGTCGCCTATGACCACATCCATCCCGTCGTTTGTGACACGCACGAGGCAGAATCCGCCCATGTACGCGGCTCTGGCCTTGAATACGTCGATGTCGCCGACCCTGTAAGCCATCGGCGCGTCGTGCTCATGGCCGTGAAAGATGCCGATTACGTTGTAGCGCCAAAGGGTTGCGAGCAGTTCCTGACGTTCTGATTCACCCCACCAGTGAGGCGCGCCGCTGCCTTTGTCGGTAAAGGCTTTCTGCTGCGGATCCCAGCGCTCCAGCGAGAATTTGTCCCATCCGTAGTGCTGGAAGACAACCACCGGCCGGCCGTCGGCGGCGTAGGCGGCAAGATCGCGCTTGATCCATTCAAGGCCGCTTGCCGCTCCCTTGGTGTCATCGCCACCATATCGCTGGGCGTGGATGAGATGCAGCCCGCCCCAGTTCCAGGAGTAGTTGTCCGAGGCATCGTCGTAGTTGTCTACGGGGACGACCGGCTTGAAGAAAACGCTGGGCTTGTGGTTCATCTGGACATAGTCGCGCAGTTCGTCGCGGTACCAGTCCACCTGCGGCGGTCGCCCATCCTGATCGAGATCGTGATTGCCGAGGCCGACATAGACCGGGAAGTGAACGCGATCCGGTCCCGGTCCCTGCTGGTAGCGGTGTGAGAACTGCAGCAATTGCGAACCCTCGGCCAATTCCGCCATCTGGCCGCCTCCATCGTCGGTGACATCACCGCATACGATAATGCCCTGCGGCTTGGCGACCGGCTGACCTGCGACGCTCAAGCCGCTGGGCCTGCCGCCGACTTCCTCCGGCCATTTCCTTTCATGGATGCTGTTCAGGGCACGGATGTGGCGCAGCAGATTCGTGTCGGTCTTTCCCTCGGCCTGACAGCCGGGGCTGAGCCCGTCGCCAACGCGGCATGCATGGATGTCGTTGACGACAAGGAAGGTGACATCGACGGCGGGAATGCCTGAGGCGTGTGCGATCGTAGGCAATGACAGGGAAAAACCTGCCCCCAATCCCCGGGTCAGCAACATTCGTCGTGTGAGCATTCCGGCCCTCCGTCTCATCGTGGCGGAAAAATAGAGGCAGTGCGTTAACAGGCAACAACGAAAAAGGGCCGCGACGGTTGTCCGTCGCGGCCCTTTTGATTTGGCACTTGCCGTCCTCAGACTTCGTCGCGACCGGATGCCAGGATGCACACCAACGTGATCGCGGCGGCGATGCCGAGATAGTAGCCGACGAACGTCATGCCGTAGTTCGCCTGCAGCCAGGTGGCGATATAGGGCGCCAGGGAGGCGCCGAAGATGCCGGCGAGGTTGAAGGTTATGGAAGAGCCGGTGTAGCGGACTGCAGTCGGGAAGGGTGCCGCCAGCGCAGTTCCGATCAGACCATAGGTCATGCCCATCAGCGCCATCGCGAGGATTGCAAAGACGACGATACTGCCTTCGCCGCCGGTCATCAGGCCGGGCAGGAAGAAGGAGAAGACGCCGATCAGGATCGTCGTGAGGATCAGCACTTCGCGACGCCCGAACCGTTCGGCGAGCTTGCCTGCGATCGGGATGAAGATACCGAAGGCGACCGAGCCGACGATCTGGATCTCGAGCGCGTCCAGGAACGGGATCTTCAGGATCTTGACGTTGTAGGACAGAAGATAGGCGGAGCCGATATAGAACAGCACAAAGGTCGCGAGTGCGACGAAGGTGCCGAGGAAAAGGCTGCGCTTGTGCTTGCGGAAGAGCTCCGCGACCGGCACGGCAACGCGCTCCTGCTTGTCGATTGCCTTCTGAAAGGCTGGCGTTTCAGTGATCGACAGGCGAACCCACAGACCGATGACGATCAGGACAATGGATGCCACAAAGGGGACGCGCCAGCCCCAGCTCAAAAGCGCATCCTGGGACATAACCTGCAGCAGCAGCCAGAAGATGCCCGACGACAGGAAGAGACCGACGGGTGCGCCGAGCTGTGGGAACATCCCGTACCAGCTACGCTTGCCTTCCGGCGCGTTCTCGGTTGCGAGCAGCACCGCGCCGCCCCATTCGCCGCCGAGGCCGAAGCCCTGGCCGAAACGGCACAGCGCCAGCAACAGCGGAGCCAGGACGCCGATAGAGTTGTAAGAGGGCAGCAGCCCGATGACGACCGTCGAGATGCCCATCGTCAGAAGGGCGGCCACCAGCGTGGTCTTGCGGCCGATCCTGTCGCCGAAGTGGCCGAATACAACGGCGCCGAGCGGACGTGCGAAGAAGGCGATAGAGAAGGTCGCGAACGAAGCGAGCAGCGCGGTGGTGGGATCGCTGTTCGGGAAGAACAGTGTCGGGAACACCAGCACCGCGGCGGTTGCATAGACATAGAAATCGAAGAATTCGATCGTGGTGCCGACAAGGCTCGCGATCAGAACACGCGCCGGCGAATTCACTTGCGCACTGTTCGATGAAGCGGAGGTCGGCGATACTTTGGATATCGCGTCTGACATTTTCATTCCAATCGGGATTTCATTGAGTGCCTGGGAGGCATGCGGCTCTTAACGCAATTTTAATTCGGCGCAAATGCAAAACGCGCAATAAACGGACAAAAATTAGGGTGCTTCCTTTCGGTCACAGATGGGGGCCACACGACCTGCTTACTTGACCAGAATCAATATGAGCGGAATCTTCTGTAACGCTCTGGTTGAGCGCAGGAGGGAACTATGCAGAAAAGTCTTATTGCAGAATTTCTTGGTACTTTCTGGCTCGTGTTCGGCGGATGCGGCAGTGCCGTACTTGCTGCAGCATTTCCCGAGCTGGGGATCGGCTTTGTCGGTGTCGCATTTGCTTTTGGTCTGACCGTGCTAACCATGGCTTATGCTGTCGGCGGCATTTCAGGCGGCCACTTCAACCCGGCAGTTTCGGTCGGTCTTGCGGTCGCTGGAAAATTTCCGGCGAGCCGCTTGATTCCATACATCGTCGCGCAGGTCGTTGGTGCGATCGTCGCCGCCGGCGTCCTCTATGTCGTCGCCAGCGGCAAGGCGGGCTTCGAACTCGGCAGCTTCGCCGCCAATGGTTATGGCGAGCATTCGCCCGGCGGTTATTCGCTGGTCTCCGCACTTGTCATCGAAATCGTGCTGACGCTGTTCTTCATCTTCATCATTCTCGGTTCCACGAGCAGCAGGGTACCGGCGGGATTTGCGCCGATTGCCATCGGACTGGCGTTGACGCTGATCCATCTGATCTCGATCCCCGTGACCAACACCTCTGTCAATCCTGCCCGGTCGACGGGCCAGGCGCTTTTCGTGGGCGGCTGGGCTCTGCAGCAGCTGTGGCTGTTCTGGTTGGCTCCGCTGGTCGGCGGTGTGCTTGGCGGCATTGTCTGGAAGGCGGTTGGCGAAGAAGCCTGACGCTCGTTTCAGTCGCTTGAGGAAAACCCCGTACCGTCCGTGGTGCGGGGTTTTCTGTATTCACGGCCGCCCGATGGGCGTTCGGTTTTGCGACTTCGTGAGCTGGAAATTAACGAAAGTAAACGCTTCGTTAACCATAGTGCTGCTCTAATACACCTGCGCCAAGGGCTTCGGATTCGGTGTGAAGCAAGCTTGGGGCAAGCATTGGAATTCAAGCTGCCAGTTATTTTTGGGGGTATTTATGAGTCGCAAGCATGTCGCTGTCCTGATGGGCGGGTTTTCCTCGGAGAGGCCTGTCAGCCTTTCCTCCGGGGCGGCATGTGCGGATGCCCTCGAGGCCGAAGGCTTTCAGGTGACGCGTATCGATGTCGATCGCGACGTCTCGGCAAGGCTCTCCGCCCTGCGTCCCGACGCGGTTTTCAATGCGCTGCATGGCCCGTTTGGCGAGGACGGCACCATTCAGGGTATCCTCGAGTATCTCGAGATTCCCTACACACATTCCGGCGTTCTTGCGTCTGCACTTGCGATGGACAAGGGCAAGGCGAAGGGGGTTGCCGCCGCCGCCGGCATTCCGGTCGCTCAATCGCAAGTGATCAATCGATTTGCCTTTCCGTCCGAGCATCCGATGGCACCGCCCTATGTGGTGAAGCCGGTGCGCGAGGGGTCCAGCTTCGGCGTGGTGATCGTCCAGAAAGATCAGGCGCATCCGCCGCAAATCATCGGCTCGCCGGAGTGGCGCTACGGCGACGAGGTTTTGGTCGAGCGCTTTGTTCACGGTCGCGAGCTGACGTGCGGCGTGATGGGCGATCGGGTGCTTGGCGTTACCGAGATCGTGCCGCAGGGCCACAGTTTCTATGATTATGATTCCAAGTATGTCGCCGGCGGGTCAAAACACGTCATCCCGGCGAAAATTTCACCGAATATTTACCAAAAAATACAATCATTGTCGTTAAGGGCGCATCAAGCAATTGGTTGCCGTGGGGTCAGTCGCTCCGACTTTCGTTACGACGATCGCTTCTCCGAAGATGGCGAAATCATCTGGTTGGAAATCAATACCCAGCCGGGCATGACGCCAACCTCGCTTGTGCCTGAAATGGCCGGCCATGCCGGTTTCTCGTTCGGTGAATTTCTCCGTTGGATGGTGGAGGACGCTTCTTGTTCTCGGTGACGGTCAAAAGGATGGGGCGCCCCAGCCATCATGTCGAGCCTCCGTACGCGGAAGGCGATGGACGGATGGTATTGCCGCGCCCGCTGCGCCGCCTCGTGCGCTTCCTTGTCAGTCTCGGCAGCGGCCGAATTCATGTTCCCGCGCATACGGGTACGGTTTCCGCCTTGGCGTTTTTTGCGGCTACCGGTTTCTATGGCATGTCCCTTGGTGGTCATACGGAAGTCGTTGCCCAGGCGACGACGGCTGCTGCCGGTTTTGCGATTGAGGATGTAAGAGTTTCGGGCAACTCCGAGACCTCCGAAATCGACATTCTGCAGCTTATCGGCCTGGACGGCACGACGTCCCTCGTCGCTCTCGATGTGGATGCGGCGCGCCAGAAGATTGCGAAGTTGCCATGGGTCGAGAGCGTCGAAGTCCGCAAGGTCTACCCGAAGGCGATCGAAGTGAAGCTTCAGGAACGTCAGGCCTATGCGATCTGGCAGCACGGACAGGAGCTCTCGCTCGTCGAGAAGGGTGGGGCGGTGATTGCACCGCTTCGCGACAACAAATTCTCGCAGCTACCATTGGTCGTCGGCCGGGGCGCCGAGGTGGCGGCGGCTTCGCTGGAGGGCGAATTCGCCAAATGGCCCGCGATCAAGGCGCGCGTGAAAGCCTTCGTCTGGATATCCGGACGCCGCTGGGATCTGCATATGGACAATGGCGTTGTTATCAAGATGCCGGAAGACGATGTCGACCTGGCACTGGCGCGGCTCTCGAAGTTCAACCAGGAGCAGGATCTTCTCGATCGCGATATCGCGGCTGTCGATCTCAGGCTTTCCGACCGTACGGCCATTCAGCTGACGCCGGAAGCGATGGCCCGACGCCAGCTCGCTCTTGACCAGCGTACCAAGGATTTGAAGAAGGCGGGGCAGAATATATGAGCTTGTTCGGTTCGTCCCATTTTGGATTGCCGCGTCTTAAGCCGCTTTCGTCGAAGCGGTCGCATGTCGTTTCCGTACTCGATATCGGATCGACGAAAGTGGTCTGCATGATCGGTCGGCTGACGCCGCGCGAGGAAAGCCAGGTTCTGCCCGGCCGTACGCACAACATCGAAATCATCGGCATCGGCCATCAGCGTTCGCGCGGCATCAAGACCGGCGCGATCTCGGACCTCGATGCGCTGGAGAGCGTTATCCGCCTTGCGGTGGACGCAGCCGAGCGCATGGCCGGCCTGACGGTCGAAAGCCTGATCGTCAACCTGACAGCCGGCCGTCTTGCGAGCGATATCTACACCGCGACGATCGATCTCGGCGGTCAGGAAGTCGAGCTGAACGACCTCAAGAAGGTTCTGTCCGCCGCTTGCCAGCAGTCCCTGCGCCAGGATCGCGCCGTACTCCACTCACTGGCGACCGGCTTCTCGCTTGACGGTGAGCGCGGCATCCGCGATCCGCTGTCGATGTACGGCGACGTCCTCGGCGTCGACATGCATGTCGTTACGGCCGAACGCACCGCGCTGAAGAATCTCGAGCTCAGCGTCAACCGTGCACATCTTTCGGTCGAAGGCATCGTTGCTACGCCCTACGCATCAGGCCTCGCAGCGCTCGTCGACGACGAAGTCGAGCTTGGCTGTGCCGCAATCGACATGGGCGGCGGCACGACGACGATCTCCGTGTTTGCCGAAGGCAAGCTGGTGCACACCGATGCCGTCAGCCTTGGCGGCCATCATGTCACCACCGACCTGGCGCGGGGCCTTTCGACCCGCATCGAAGACGCCGAGCGGCTGAAGGTCGTTCACGCTTCGGCAATGCCGAATTCTTCCGATGAGCGCGAGCTGATCTCGATCCCGCCGATCGGCGAGGACGACCGCGATCTGCCGACGCAGGTGCCGCGTGCGCTGGTTTCGCGCATCGTGAGCGCCCGCATCGAAGAAACGATGGAATTGATTCGCGACCGCATCCAGCGCTCTGGCTTCAGCCCGATCGTCGGCAAGCGCGTCGTGCTGACGGGCGGTGCCAGCCAATTGACCGGTCTGGCCGACGTGGCGCGCCGCATCCTTGCCCGCAACGTTCGAATCGGTCGTCCGATGGGCGTCTCGGGATTGCCGACGGCGGCAAAGGGCCCCGCCTTTTCGACGGCGGTCGGCCTGATGATCTATCCGCAGGTCGCGGACATGGAAACACATGCGTCACAGAGCGGTCTGCTCCTGTCGCTTGGGGGAAATACCAGCCGCATCGCCCGCATGGGGCAGTGGCTGAAGGAAAGTTTCTGAAATTGAGTGAATTGGCCGGCGTGGCGATGCGGCCATAAAGAGAAGGAACGGGTACAATGACTATCAAGCTGCACAAGCCTGACATCACAGAGCTGAAGCCGCGGATCACCGTGTTCGGTGTCGGCGGCGGCGGTGGCAACGCTGTCAACAACATGATCTCAGCCGGCCTCCAGGGCGTCGACTTTGTCGTCGCCAACACGGATGCGCAGGCCCTGACGATGACGAAGGCAGAGCGCATCATCCAGCTCGGCGCGAGCGTCACGGAAGGTCTTGGCGCGGGTTCGCAGCCGGAAGTCGGTCGTGCAGCCGCCGAAGAGTGCATCGACGAGATCGTCGATCACCTGAACGGTACCCACATGTGCTTCGTCACCGCCGGCATGGGCGGTGGCACCGGTACGGGCGCTGCACCGGTGGTTGCCCAGGCTGCCCGCAACAAGGGTATCCTGACGGTCGGCGTCGTCACCAAGCCGTTCCACTTCGAAGGCGGACGCCGCATGCGACTGGCCGAATCCGGTATCCAGGAACTGCAGAAGTCGGTCGACACACTGATCGTCATTCCGAACCAGAACCTCTTCCGCATTGCAAACGACAAGACGACCTTTGCCGACGCGTTTGCGATGGCTGACCAGGTTCTCTACTCGGGCGTCGCCTGCATCACCGACCTGATGGTGAAGGAAGGTCTCATCAACCTCGACTTCGCCGACGTCCGCTCGGTCATGCGCGAAATGGGCCGCGCAATGATGGGCACCGGCGAGGCATCCGGCCAGGGCCGCGCGATGCAGGCTGCTGAAGCTGCCATCGCCAACCCGCTGCTCGACGAGACCTCGATGAAGGGTGCTCAGGGCCTCCTGATCTCCATCACCGGCGGTCGCGATCTCACCCTGTTCGAAGTCGACGAAGCGGCGACCCGCATTCGCGAAGAAGTCGATCCGGATGCGAACATCATCCTCGGCGCGACGTTCGACGAATCGCTTGAAGGCATCATCCGCGTCTCCGTCGTCGCAACCGGTATCGACCGAGCGATGAACGAGGCTGCCGGCAAGAACTTCCAGCAGGTTCAGAAGCCGATTATCCGTCCTTCCGCGGCCGTTGCTCCGGCGCCGGCCGCAGTTCAGCCTGCACCCATGATGCAGCAGGCACCGAAGACCGTCGATTCGATCGCGCAGACCATCCGCATGGCTGAAGCCGAGATGGAACGCGAACTCGAAATCCACGCTCCCCGCGCACCGGCTCCAGTTCAGCAGCCGGTCCAGCAGGAAACCTTCCGCCCGCAGAGCAAGATCTTTGCAACGCCCGAAGCAGCGCCGATCATTCGTCCGGCTCCGGTCCAGCAAGCGCCCGTGCAGGCACCTATCGTCAGCCAGCCTGCTCCTGCGCCGGTTATGCAGCAGCCTGCGCCCGTCATGCAGCAGCAGCCGGTTCGGATGCCGAAGGTCGAAGACTTCCCGCCCGTCGTCCAGGCCGAGATCGATCATCGTTCGCAGCCGACACCCGCATCGCACGCCCACGAGGAGCGTGGCCCGATGGGCCTTCTGAAGCGAATCACCAATTCGCTCGGTCGCCGCGAGGAGGAGGTTGTTCCGGAGATGACGTCAGCTCCCGCCGCCGCCTCTCAGCAGCGCCGTCCGCTTTCCCCGGAGGCAAGCCTTTATGCGCCGCGCCGCGGAAACCTCGACGATCAGGGCCGCAGCGTACCGCAGGCGCGGATGATGCAGGAAGACGACCAGCTCGAGATCCCGGCGTTCCTTCGCCGCCAGTCGAACTGAGGCAAACACAGAATCGCCACGTTCAAGCCCGGGAGTTCGCTCCCGGGCTTTGTTGTTTCAGGCCATCAAATTCGAGCCTGATTGCGCAGCGATTTCAAAGTCATGATTTCGTAACAAAGCGAAAGAAACAGTGATTTGGATTGCAGCGTGGGCGCACGTATGTATTGGCTCAAGGAACCGTCTTCGCGTGCTTCATGGCAGGACTTGGACGGAGTGAAATAAGCCTCGGCTGGTACGTTCGACAATATAGGTCGCTGCGGTCGCCGAGGATAATAAAGGCAGAATTTATGGTTATTGGCATGTTGGGTTTTCAGACGACGGTATCGCGTCCGGTCAGCCTTTCGGGGACCGGCGTCCATTCGGGTGCCGACGTTTCGATCACCTTCAACCCGGCTGAAGCCGACACCGGCGTTGTATTCAATCGCATTCACGAAAACGGCGACGTTACCGAACTTCGCGCTGTTTCCTCCCAGGTCGGCAATACCGATCTCTGCACGGTTCTCGGCTTTTCTCCGGCGCGCTCCGTCGCAACGATCGAACATGTCATGGCGGCGGTCTATGCGCTCGGCCTCGACAATGTGCTGATCGAAGTTCACGGTGCCGAAATGCCGATCATGGACGGCAGCTCCATGCCCTTCATCGAGGCGATCGAGCACGTTGGCCTCGTGTCGCTCGGAGTCAAGCGTCGCTACATCCGCATCACCAAGCCGGTTCGCATCGAGCATGGCGGATCGTGGAGCGAGTTCCGTCCACATGACGGCATGCGATTTGAAGTGGAGATCGATTTCGATTGCCCGCTGATCGGCCGCCAGAAGTGGGAAGGCGACATGACGGCTGCTACGTTCAAGGCGGAATTGTCGCGGGCGCGGACCTTCGGCTTCATGCGCGATGTCGAGCGTCTCTGGGCCTCGGGGCATGCACTCGGCTCTTCGCTTGAGAATTCCGTTGTCATCTCCGACGACAATACGGTTATCAACGTCGAGGGCCTGCGTTACGCCAAGGATGAGTTCGTCCGCCACAAGACGCTCGACGCCGTCGGCGACCTGGCACTTGCAGGCGTTCCCTTTATCGGCTGCTACCGGTCCTATCGCGGTGGCCACAAAATGAATGCCAATGCCCTTAAGGCGTTGCTCAGCGATCCGACGGCCTATGAAGTCGTCGAGACGTCCGCGCCGCGCCCGCGTGTTGCACCACGTGATTTCATTCGCGTGAATGCTCCAGAATTTGCTCCCTGGTCGGCTTGACCTCCATCGCTTTCTTTAGGCCAGGGCCGCCTCTCTCGGGAGGCGGTTTCTTTATGCGGAATTCTCCACTTCGATTCCCGATAGATCTTTTGCTGCAGGTGTTTAGCGGCGCCGGATGCGTCGTTATCAGGGCAAAACAGGAGATTGTGACCTGAGCCGCCACAAAAATGCGTTAATGCATCATCATTGCGTTGCTCTGGCCATGCATTTGTGGCTAGAAACGCCAGCGAGGCGTGACTGCTGTTGAGGGATGGCGGTCGTTGGGATGTTCCGATGGGTTATGCAGGGTCTGAAAGTATGATGAAGACAGCGCGCGCTATGTTCGCATCGCTCCTGGTGCTGAGCGCAGGCGCCTTAATTTCTGGATGCCAGTCCGACCCCGATATCGACATTACCAAGCTCGGTCTCGAAAACGATCCGCCGGACGTTCTCTACAACCAGGGCCTCGCCAATATGAAGGCGGGCAACATGGCGGAAGCCGCCCGCAAATTCGACGCCATCGACCGCGAAAACCCGTTTTCCGAGTGGGCGCGCAAGGCGCTTGTGATGAGCACCTTCGTCAAGTACCGCCAGGGCCGTCTCGACGATGCGCTTGCCTCCGGCAACCGCTACATGGCGCAGTATCCAAAGTCCAAGGACGCCGCCTACGTTCAATATCTGATCGGTCTCAGCTACTCCAAGCAGATCGTCGATGTGACGCAGGATCAACGCGCCGCGGCAAGAACCGTCGAAGCCATGCAGGCGGTCGTCGACAACTATCCTGACTCCGAATACGTCGATGACGCCCAGGCGAAGATCCGCTTTGCGCGCGACCAGCTCGCCGGCAAGGAAATGCAGATCGGGCGCTATTATATGGAGCGCAAGGAATACCTCGCCGCCATCTCGCGCTTCCGCACCGTCGTCGAGAAGTATCCAAGCACCAACCAGATCGAAGAAGCGCTCGCTCGCCTCGTCGAAGCCTACTATGCGATGGGCATCGTCGAAGAGGCGCAGACGGCTGCTGCCGTTCTCGGCCACAACTATCCAGACAGCCAATGGTACGCAGATTCCTACAAGCTTTTGAAAAGCAACGGCGCCGAGCCGCGTGAAAATCAAGGCTCGTGGATTTCGGCCGCTGGCAAGAAACTCCTGCTCGGTTCCTAAGGCCAATGCTGATCCAGCTTTCGATCCGCGATATCGTCCTGATCGAGCGGCTGGATCTTGCCTTCGAGACCGGCCTCTCGGTGCTGACCGGCGAGACTGGAGCGGGAAAATCCATCCTGCTTGACAGTCTGTCGCTGGCGCTCGGCGGGCGCGGCGACGGCGATCTTGTCCGACATGGCGAAGACAAGGGGCAGGTGACTGCCGTGTTCGACGTGGGAATGGATCACGGCGCTCGCAGGCTGCTTCGCGAAAACGGCATCGACGATGACGGCGATCTCATCTTCCGCCGCGTCCAGACATCCGACGGCCGCACCAAGGCCTATGTCAACGACCAGCCGCTCAGCGTGCAGCTGATGCGTCAGGCTGGGCAGATGCTTGTTGAAATCCATGGCCAGCACGACGATCGAGCGCTTGTCGACACCCATGCTCACCGGATCCTGCTCGATGCGTTCGCCGGCATAAGTGAGGATGTCGCCGGTGTTTCCCAGCTCTACCGCGTTTGGCGCGATACCGAGCGTGCGCTGAAGAAGCATCGTGAAAAAGTGGAGAATGCGGCGCGGGAGGCGGATTACATTCGTTCTTCCGTCGAGGAACTCGAGAAGCTGTCGCCTCAGGATGGTGAAGAGGACGATCTTGCTGACCGCCGCCAGAAGATGATGAAGGCCGAGCGGATCGCCGGCGATATTGCCGAGGCGTCCGAGTTCCTGAACGGCAATGCCTCGCCCGTGCCCCACATCGCTTCCCTGGTGCGCCGCCTGGAGCGCAAGAGCCATGAGGCGCCGGGATTGCTCGAAGACACTGTGGCGCTTCTCGATGCTGCGCTCGACCAGCTTTCAAACGCGCAGATGGAAGTCGAGGCAGCGCTGCGAAAGACGGAATACGATCCGAAGGAACTGGAGCGCGTCGAGGAGCGGCTGTTTGCGCTGCGCGCCGCGTCGCGCAAGTATTCCGTTCCGGTGACAGAACTGCCGGCGCTTGCCGTGCGCATGATCAGCGATCTCGCCGATCTCGATGCAGGCGAGGAGAAGCTGGCAAAGCTTGAGGTGGAGGTCGGCGCAACCAGGGCAAATTACGAGGCGGCGGCGCGTTCGCTATCGGAGAAGCGGCATCATGCAGGCGATGCGCTCGCGGCCGCCGTCATGTCCGAACTGCCGGCTCTGAAGCTGGAGCGCGCGCGTTTCATGGTGGAGATCACCACCAATTCCGACGAGGCGACGGCGGATGGGATCGACGTGGTCGAGTTCCATGTCCAGACCAATCCCGGCACACGGCCGGGTTCGATCATGAAGGTCGCGTCGGGCGGCGAGCTTTCGCGCTTCCTGCTGGCGCTGAAGGTCGCGCTTGCCGACCGCGGTTCGGCACCGACGCTCGTCTTCGACGAAATCGACACCGGCGTCGGCGGCGCGGTCGCGGACGCGATCGGCCAGCGGCTGAAGCGGCTTTCCGACCGCGTGCAGGTGCTCTCGGTGACGCATGCGCCGCAGGTTGCCGCACGTGCGGCAACGCATCTGCTGATCTCAAAGGGACCGGCATCCGAGGGCTCCGAGAAGATCGCGACGCGTGTCGCCACCATGGAACCCAAGGACCGGACAGAAGAGATCGCCCGCATGCTGGCCGGCGCGTCCGTCACCGAAGAGGCGAGAGCGGCAGCCGCCCGGTTGCTGGCCGGCAACGGCTGAGTTACACCCCCTGGGCGGATTTGATTTCGCTCATGTTCTTCCGGTGAATGGCTTCATAAGGCTCGAAATAGACAACCGCGCCGGACGCGAGGTCGTCGGCGATAAAATCCTTCAACGACATTGCCTCCGCTCTTTCCCGCTCTTGCGGATCGACCAGCCGCTGCAGGTAGCGCCGGTTTGCGTCGATCAGTTCGGCTGTATAGCCACCGGCAGCGATCCGCTCCGGATCACCGTGGTTGGGCAGGATTCGTTGGATCGGCCATTCCCGCATTCGGAGGAGCTCACGGATATGCGTGGTCACGTGCTCCGGCTCGGAAACGTAGGTGACTGTGTCTTCCAGCGTATCGCCGGCCAGCAGCAGCTTTTCTGCGGGAAGCCAGATGACGTTTCCATCGGCGCTGTGAATGTCGAAATGGTGCAGTTCCACGCGGCGGCCGCCGACCTCGAGATCCAGCCGCTCGTCAAAAAGCCGGTTCGGCATTACGACTGGGAAAATTTGCGGATTCCCCGTTTCGAGTTCCTCGCGGTTGCGGACGAGAGTCTCGGCGGTCAGCCTCAGGGCTATGATCTCGCAGTCGACAAAGACTTCATTGCCGGCAATATGATCCGTATGCCAGTGACTGAGCACGACCCGGATCGAGGTTGCGCCGAGGCTCTCGACGTGGGCGCGGATCGCCCTTGCGTGCGGCAGCGACATATGGGTGTCGTAGACCAGCGCTTCGCTGCCTTCGACGATGGCGTAGGAGGCAATTCCCAACGAGTAGGCACCGTCGTCGAGCCAGTTCGGAGCGTTTGAATGCAGGCGCTTGCCTTCGATGCGCCCGTCATAATAGGCAAACAGGCCCGGATACGGTTCAAGGATTCTAAGCGTGGCGGTGATGTCGGGCATGGCATTTCCTTGTTGCCGGGCGAAGTTGCGGGGCTGCGGTTGTTGTTTTCGGCCGACCATCCTGTTTTTGCAATGGTTGCGGCTGGCTGCGCCGCTGATTTCCTGCAGTCGCATAGGTCAGCGCCGTTCGTGCGACGCCTGTTGCTTTCCGGTTTTGCGTTTCCGTCATTTCGGCTAAAACCTCTGCAGATTCCCCGGAGTGTTCTCAATGTCCGCTGCGCCAGCAACCGTAGAAAATATGTCGATAGAAGACGCCGCTGCCGAGCTTGAGCGGCTGGCGAGAGAGATCGCCCGCAACGACGAGCTTTATCACGGCAACGATCGGCCGGTGATTTCGGATGCGGATTATGATGCGCTGAAGCGGCGCAACGATGCGATAGAGGCGCGTTTTCCGGAATTGATCCGTGAGGACAGTCCCTCGCGGCGTGTCGGCGCCGCTCCATCCGTGACGTTTGCTCCCGTCGTCCACGCACGGCCGATGCTGTCGCTCGACAACACGTTTTCGCAGGAGGACGTGCAGGACTTCATCGCCAGCGTCTATCGCTTCCTCGGGCGCCTGCCGGACCAGTCGATCGCCTTCACGGCAGAGCCGAAGATCGATGGGCTTTCGATGTCGATCCGCTACGAGAACGGCAAGATGGTCAGCGCTGCCACTCGCGGCGACGGAACGACGGGCGAGAACGTCACGGCCAACATCCGGACCATCAAGGAAATCCCGAACGCGCTGCCGAAGGGTGCACCTGCCGTCGTCGAGGTGCGTGGCGAGGTCTACATGGCCAAGAGCGACTTCCAGGCACTCAACAAGCAGATGGAAGCCGAGGGAAAGCAAACCTATGTCAACCCGCGCAACACGGCGTCCGGCTCGTTGCGCCAGCTCGATCCGAAGGTCACCGCGAGCCGAAAACTGAAGTTTTTCGCCTATGCCTGGGGCGAAATGTCGGACATGCCCTCGGATACGCAGTTCGGCATGGTCGAAACCTTCAGGACGTGGGGCTTCCCCGTCAATCCGCTGATGAGGCGGCTGAACTCGGTTGCCGATATTCTTGCCCACTATGACGATATCGGCCTGAAGCGGCCGGATCTGGACTACGACATCGACGGTGTCGTCTACAAGGTCGACAGCCTCGAGCTGCAGGCTCGTCTCGGCTTCCGATCGCGCAGTCCGCGCTGGGCGACCGCGCACAAGTTCCCGGCCGAGCAGGCGTTTACGACAGTCGAGAAGATCGAGATCCAGGTTGGTCGCACGGGCGCTCTGACGCCCGTCGCGCGGCTGACGCCGATCACAGTCGGGGGTGTCGTCGTCACCAATGCGACGCTGCACAATGAAGACTACATCAAGGGGATCGGCAATTCCGGGGAACGGATCCGCGAGGACGACCATGACATCCGCATCGGCGACACCGTGATCGTGCAACGCGCCGGCGACGTTATTCCGCAGGTGCTCGATGTGGTGATGGAGAAGCGGCCGACGGATTCCGTTTCTTACGAATTTCCGAAGACATGCCCGGTCTGTGGCTCGCATGCGGTGCGAGAGGTCAACGAGAAGACCGGCAAGGTGGATGCGGTGACCCGCTGCACCGGCGGTTTCATCTGCCGCGCACAGGCGACCGAGCATCTCAAGCACTTCGTCTCGCGCAATGCCTACGACATCGAAGGTCTCGGCTCCAAGCAGGTCGATTTCTTCTTCGAAAGCGAGGACCCGTCGCTGCAGATCCGCACGGCGCCCGACATCTTCACGCTGGAGAAGCGCCAGGCCGGTTCTCTGACCAAGCTGGAGAACATCGAGGGCTTCGGCAAGGTCAGCGTCGGCAAGCTTTATGCGGCGATCAACGAGCGCCGGAGCATCGCGCTCCATCGTTTCATCTATGCGCTCGGTATCCGCCATGTGGGGGAGACGACCGCCAAGCTTCTGGCGCGCTCCTACGGCGCATACGAGGCTTTCGAAACGGCCATGCGGGAAGCCGCGCAGCTATCCGGCGATGCCTGGAACGATCTCAACGCTATCGAGGGCATAGGCGAGATCGTGGCCCGCGCCATCGTCGAGTTCTACAAGGAGTCGCGCAATGTCGAGGTGATTTCGCGCCTGCTTGCCGAGGTGACGCCCGAGGCGGCCGAGCAACCGGTGACATCGGGCAGCCCGGTCGCCGGCAAGACCGTCGTCTTCACGGGCTCACTCGAAAAGTTCACGCGCGACGAGGCAAAGGCAAGGGCGGAAAGCCTCGGCGCGAAAGTGGCGGGTTCCGTTTCAAAGAAGACCGACATCCTTGTCGCGGGTCCGGGTGCCGGCTCGAAGCTCGACAAGGCGCGGGAGCTCGGCGTCCAGACGATGGACGAGGATGAGTGGCTGGCGCTGATCGGGGGGTGACGTATCGGGCGCCAGGCGCGACTGACGGGGCATGCACTCATCGTCGCATGGCGCCGGATGAGATGACCGCCGGTCTTCGGGCGATCATCTCGCGCTTTCACGCTCTCACCCGCCCCATCGCATAGGCATCGACATAGGTCCCTGCTCGGAAGCCGAAGGCCTTGAGGATGCCCTCCTGTTCGAAGCCGAACTTCTTGTAGAGGCCGATGGCGATATCGTTGTCGGTATAGACCGTCAGTTCCAGCCGCTTGATGTCGAGCCAGTCGTCGGCGGCCTCGACCATGGCGCCAAGGAGGATCCTTCCGAAGCCACGGCCGGTGAAGTCGTCGTGCACGCCCATGCCGATGCTGGCAACGTGCTGGCGCCGGCCGGCGAAGCGGTTGAGGCCGCCGCTGGCGACTATCCTGCCACCGAATGTGACAACGAGGTTAAGAGCGCCGGGCGCCGGACTCTCCATATTCTTGCGAACCTCCTCCACCGATTGGTAGGGCGGACGCAGCGTTCCGGCGCGGAAGCCCGGAAGATTTATCAGTTCCGTGACCGCCTCTGCGTCGGACTTGTGCACTGAACGAACGAGTATTTCACCGTTCGGTGGCGCTCGGTCGCAGGGTTCGTCTTGTTCGTTTTCAGACATTTCACTCTCCTCTTGATGGGGAGGGGAGCCGGTTCCGAAACCCTGCTCGCCTCGGCAGGGTTCTCGGGATAATCGGCATGCTGCTAACGCACCATGGCTCCCGCGCACCCTGCAGGGGTCGTGGTGATATGAAACGTCATCATGGCGACAGAACCGATCATGGTCGCAATTTTCGATATTCGCTTCGATATGTCAACCGAAACGTGCAGTTTGCCTCGACGGCGGCGTGGCGATATGCCTGATGCAGGAAATCGAATCGGACGTCGCCTTGAAGACCATTGCCATTGACTTTGAAACCGCCAACGAGCAGCGCGCCAGCGCTTGTTCCGTCGGTCTTGCCTGGATCGAGGAGGGCAGGGTCACGCGCGTCGAAGAGCGGCTGATCCGCCCGAAGGACATGCGTTTCTCGGGCATGAACATCGCCATCCATGGCATCCGGCCCGAGCATGTCGAAGATGCGCCGGAGTTCCCCGAGGTGATGGACGAGTTCCATGACGATTTTCGCGGCGCGACGATGATCGCGCATAACGCTGCCTTCGATTTCAGCGTCTGGCGCTCGAGCCTCGATCTCTACAGGCAGTCCTATCCGGAACTCACCTATCTCTGCAGTCTGAAGATGTCGCAGCGCATTTGGCCGCATTTTCTTTCGCATCGCCTGAACATGCTTGCGGATCATCTCGGCCTGCGTTTCG
Organism: Rhizobium sp. Root1203; assembly: GCF_001424945.1. Lineage (GTDB taxonomy): Bacteria > Pseudomonadota > Alphaproteobacteria > Rhizobiales > Rhizobiaceae > Rhizobium. The sequence continues at coordinate 915,578 of NZ_LMCW01000012.1, read as the reverse complement.
TGCACCACAACGCAGCCGAAGATGCCGCCGTCTGCGCGCAGGCGGCCATCGAGATGGCGAGGGCGATCGGCGCGGCTGCGGTTCATGCGATCCCGGCGTTGATCGGCATGAAGCCCGGGCGTCTGATGCCGAGCGGCTACGAGCCCTGTACCTGCCGGAAAGCTTGAACCTTTCTTGCAAAGGCGTCCCGCGCACTTATCTAGATTCGCGGAACATACAGGGAGCCAACATGTCCAGAACACGCAACATCGTGCTTGCCGCGGTCTCGCTCATCGGTCTTCTTGCCGGACCGGCATCTGCTGACGTCGTCGGCAAGGTGGGCGTCGACTGGATCGGCAACGATATCATCGTCGACGCGGTGGCAGACCCCGCAGTGAAGGGCGTTACCTGCCACGTCACCTATTTCGATCGCAGCGTCATTGACCGCGTCAAGAACGGCAACTGGTTCGAAGATCCATCGAACAGCGCGATTTCCTGCCACCAGACGGGGCCGATCGAGATCGGCGACATCGACCTGTCGAAAAGCGGGGATGAGGTTTTCAAGTCGGGCATTTCGCTGATCTGGAAGAAACTGGTGGTCACCAGGATTTACGACAAGCAGAACGATACGCTGATCTATCTCGCGCATTCCCGCGAGCTGACCGACGGTTCGGCGAAGATGGCGATCTCGACGGTGTCGCTCTACGGGCAGCCCGTCACCTGGAAGAACGGAAAACCGCAATAGCGCTTGGGAGATCAGGCAACTCCTGGTGAATCGCCGGTTCGACTGCAGTGTGCCGGATGGAAATCGGCGGTCGGCGCAGATATGTTTCAACGCCTGATCAATCGAAGAGGACGCTCGATGCCAAGCCCCACGCGGATCGCAAATCAATATCTTACTGTCGATGTTTCATCCCTTGGCGCGGAGATGCAGGCGCTGACGACGAGCGACGGGCGGTCCTGGCTATGGAACGGCGATGCGGCCTTCTGGGGAGGGCGTTCACCTATCCTGTTTCCAATGGTCGGCAAGGCTCCCGGCGATACGATCGTGATCGACGGAGAGAGCTATCCGATGAGCCAGCACGGATTTGCCCGCCGGGCGGAGTTTACTCTCGCGGTTTCGACCGGCACGGCATGCAGGTATGAGCTTGCGGCCTCGCAGGCGACGAGAGCGGTCTATCCGTTCGATTTCCTGCTTGCGGTCGAGCATTCGGTCGAAGGCCGGACGCTGACGGTCGCGGCCGAGGTCTACAATCGCGACCAGCGGCCAATGCCCTTCGGCATCGGCTTTCATCCGGCTTTCGTCTGGCCGTTACCCACTGCGGCGGGCCGCGATCATGTCGTCACGCTCGACAATGGGGGCGAGCCCGACCTGGTGCGCGTGGAGGGAGGGCTGATCGCCCCCGCGAAACTTGCCTCGCCGTTCAGGGCGGGGCGTTTGGTACTGGACCATGCCATGTTCGAAGAGGACGCGATGATCTTTCCCGAGGGCGCCGGCAACGGATTGCGCTACGGTGCGGACGACGGACCGACGATGCATTTCCATTTCGACAATCTGCCGAATCTGGCGCTGTGGCAGAAGCCAGGAGCGCCGTTCATCTGCATCGAGCCGTGGCACGGGACAGCGGCGGAAAAGAACGGCTCGAACGATCTTGCGAAGCGGCCGTTCAGCAAGGTTCTTGCACCCGGAGCCTCCGCCCGCTTTGCATTTTCGGTCGAGGTTGCCGAGTAACGGTCGACAGCAGCGGGCAGCCGCGTCATTTCGAGCACAAAAAAACGCTCGCAGCGATCCGTTGCGAGCGTTTGCATTTCGCGGCTTGCTGTCCTCAGGCGGCCTGAGCCAGCTCGTCGGCAATGACTGTGTCGAGATTCAGGAAGCAGACCATGGTCTTCTCGAGCGCCACGATGCCGCGGCAGAAGGCGCGTTGGGCTTCCGGGATGATTTCCGGAGCCGGCTGCAGGTCTTCGCTCTTGATGGTCATCATGTCGGAAACCTGCTCGACCAGCAGGCCGACCAGCTTGCCGGCGATGTCAGTGACGATGATGGCGGAGCGCTCGGAAGGCTCCGTCATTTTCATGCCGAGGCGGCAGGCCATGTCGATGACCGGAATGACTGCGCCGCGCAGGTTGATCAGGCCGAGGACATAGGGCGGCGTGTGCGGCATCGGGGTTACCGGTGCCCAACCGCGAATTTCGCGGATCGCCATGATGTCGATGCAGAACTCCTGCTCACCGAGGTGGAAGGAGACAATTTCGAGATGCGCACCTGTCTGGTTGATAACGGTATTGTTCATGATCAGAATTCTTCCCAAGTGTCTCCGGCCGGAGCGGCCATGGCTCTGGCGGCAGCGCCGCCGCTGAATGCACCCGCAACCTTGCCGATGAGGCTTCGGGCGGGAGATGGTTTCGGATGCGAGACTGCCGTTGCTTCCCGCGGCGTTGAACGGGCATTCATGCCCTCGCCGATCTTGAACGTCTGGATCATCTGGATGAGGTTGTCGGCGTCGGTTGCGAGCGTATGGCTCGCAGCGTTCGTCTCTTCCACCATGGCCGCGTTCTTCTGCGTGACCTGATCCATCTGGCTGATGGCTGTGTTGATTTCGTTCAGTCCAACCGATTGTTCGCGTGCAGAGGTTACGATTGATTTAACATGTTCGTCGATGCGCGAAACATCTTCGCCGATCTGGCGGAGCGCCTCGCCGGCGGCGGTCACAAGTTCGCCGCCGATCTTCACTTCAGCGCCTGATTTTCCAATGAGAGCCTTGATGTCCTTGGCAGCACCGGCAGCGCGACCAGCCAGTTCCCGCACTTCCTGGGCGACGACCGCAAAGCCCTTGCCGGCTTCGCCTGCGCGCGCCGCCTCGACGCCAGCGTTAAGCGCCAGCAGGTTGGTCTGGAAGGCGATCTCGTCGATGACGCTCAGGATGGTGCCGATTTCGCGGGAAGCGCCCTCTATGCGCTGCATGGCGGCCATGGCGTCGGTGACGACGAGGTCGGACTTTGTCGTGTTCTCGCGCGTGTGCGCTACCATCTTGCCGACTTCCTCGGCCCGGTTTGTTGCGCTGCGAACCGTCGCCGTGATCTGGTCGAGTGCGGCAGAGGTTTCCTCCAGCGAGGCGGCCTGCTGTTCCGTGCGCTTGGCGAGGTCATCGGCGGCCGAGCGCATCTGCTGGCTGTTCGCCTGGATCGACGTGCTGTTCTGGGCGATGCCGACCATTGTCTTGCGGAGTGTCGACGTTGCCAGGTTGAAATCGCTGCGCAGGCGCTCAAGCTCCGGCGTGAAAGGCTGGTCAATCGTCGCGGTCACGTCGCCGCCGGCAAGGCGGGTCAAGCCCTGGCCGAGTGCGTTGACCGCATTGTTCAATGCCTCCGTATCGGCAAGCTTGGCCGCTTCGCGGCTGCGGCGTTCGGCGTCGCGCTCCTTGCGCTCGATCTCGCCGCGGGTCTCCAGCGTCAGTTTCTCGATCGCCGCGAGGCGGAAGCCCTCGGCGGCGCGTGCCATGTCGCCGATCTCGTCGCCGCGATCCGTTGCGGGAACATGGCTGTCCAGGTCACCGTTGCCGATCCGCTGCATGCTGTTGCGGACGGACTGGATGCCGCGCCGGATCGATCCGCCGTGGATATACTGGAGGGCGGCCAGACACAGGATGGCGATCAGGGCCAGCACGATCTGGATGTAGACGGCGTGCTGGGATATCTCGTTTGCGTGGTCGATGCGTTGCTTGGCGACAGCGCCGCCATCCACGGCCAGTTTCACGAGGGTGGACGTCAGCTTGTCGCCGCCCTCGTCGATGGCGTCGTCGAGTTTGCCGAATTCGCTATCCGGTGCGCCAGATTCAACGGCAGCCTTGAGGTCTCCGACGATCCTCTGCTTCAGGGAGGCAACATCTGCGTCGTAGCTGGACAGCAATGTCGTTGCATTCAATTCTTCCGCCAGGATGCGCATGTCTTTCGAGCCGTTCGAAAGCTGGTCTACCGAGTCATTCATGAGCTTCAGGCGTTCCGGCGTCACCACCTTGTCCCCCCGGTCCACGATGGTATCCATCGCGGCGAGGATGAGCGTCAGGTTTGCCGTGTGCATTTCGTTGATATGATCAACGCTCGCCTGAATTTCGTTCGCCCGCCGCAAGGCGCCACCGACGACCTCGTTTTCGTACCAGCCGAATGCGAGCATCGTGCCAAAGCCGATGAATGCTGCCGCTGCCAGCGTCCCAAGCCTCTGACTGACAGAAAGGCTTTTGCGCACCGTCATTTGTGTCATATGAAGACTGTCCCCTCCGCGATAGGCGCGGCTGTGTTTTTTTGCGCGCATGCGGATATCGGGCCATATCGGGCACCAGGCGACGTCATGTCATCGAACGTTGAGCGTTCCATCCATGGCTAAATATACATATGCTTTTTTAAATATTTCCTAACGATATTGTCGGGTGTCCGGGAAGTTTGATCCGGTGGGGCAATTGAGCACAGGCGAGCAAACATGTTGTTGAATTGCGTGTCGGAGTGCGAAGCGCTATCAGGCGACAAGGGGGCAATCCCCATCTGCAAGGAATTTGATCGATGAAGACTGTCCGCATAGCGGTCTGGGTTGCGGTGCTGGTGATGGCCGGTATCCTCGGCTGGCTGACACTCAATGTCACCCAGACCAAGCAGACCTTGTCCGAGGGTCCGTTTGGGGTGCCGTTCACGCTGGTCGCGCAGAATGGGCAGCCGATTACGGAGCAGGCTTTCCGGGGCAAGCCGACGGCGCTGTTTTTCGGATTTACCCATTGCCCTGAAGTCTGCCCGACGACGCTGTTCGAGCTGAATGGCTGGCTGGAGAAAATCGATCCGAACGGCGACAAGCTGCAAGCCTATTTCGTCACCGTCGATCCGGATCGCGATACACCCGATGTGATGAACCAGTATGTATCCAATGTCTCCAAGCGGATCGTTGGGATATCCGGCGCCCCCGAAAAGGTTGCCGACGTGATCAAGGGTTACCGCGTCTATGCCAAGAAGGTGCCGGTCGACGAAAGCAATCCCAACGGTGACTACACCATGGATCACACGGCCTCGGTCTTCCTGCTCGATTCGGCCGGGCGGTTCGCCGGCACCATTGCCTATGGCGAAAATCCCGATATGGCGGTAAAAAAGCTGGAGAACCTCGTCAACAAGGGATGACGTCATGGCGCCGGGGCACCGAAGCATTCTCATTGCCGGAGCCGGCGCGACCGGGTTGACAGCGGCGCTGGAGCTTGCGCGACGGGGTTTCCGGCCACGGATCGTGGACAGGGATTCCGGACCTGTTCCGCTTGTCGAAAGCCGTGCGCTCGGCGTCAATGCACGAACGCTGACCCTGCTTTCGCCGTCGCGTGTCACCGACGCGATCCTGCAGGAGGCGCAGCAGATCGCGCACTTCCGCATCGTTTCGAAAGGGCGCCGGCTCGCAGAGCTCGATACGACCACGGTCGTGGGGCCATACAGTGCCCTCCATGCATTGGCGCAGGGGCACACGGAGCGCCTGCTGCTCGGCAAGCTCTCCGACTACGAGGTCGTGCCGGAATGGCAGACTGCGGTCGAGGGTGTCTCCGGCGATCCGGGCAAGCCGCGCGTGATGCTTCGAAAGCCGGATGGCTCGGTGGAGACGGCGGACTTCGACATGGTGATCGGCGCTGACGGCGCCCATTCCATTGTGCGAAAGGCGGTTGGCATCGGTTTTCCCGGGCAGGCGCTGGAGACCAGCTTTTATCTGGCCGATTTCCGCTATGCACAGCCGGTCGATTCGCATTTTGCGGAGATCACCCTTTTCGACCCCGGCATGATCGGCCGGCTGCCGCTCGAGCGCGACGTGCTGCGCTACATTTCGACGCTGCCGGATTTCGAAAGCTCGATCGAACATCCTGCCCCGATTGCTGAACGGGTGTGGGCATCCAATTTTCGTGTCCATTTTCGCCATGCCGAGACGATGGCAAAGGGAAACGTGTTTCTTGCCGGCGATGCCGCCCATATCCATTCCCCGGCGGGCGCACGGGGCATGAACCTCGGGATCGAAGATGCCTGCTGGCTCGCCTGGCTGATATCGGAGGGACGCGAACGCGAATATGCAAGGCTTCGCAGGCCGGCGGTGGAGACCGTTCTGACGCAGACACGCCAGCTTACCTCGCTGATCACGATGAGCAATCCCGTGGCAATCTCGATCCGCAACCTTGCGGTGCCGGTGCTTTTCAGACTACCTGCGTTTTCACGAAAGTTGCTTCGCGGCATTGCCGGATATGATACGCCGTCACCGCCGTGGATCGATGGTGCGCTATAACTGGAAAGACTGACCGTGAGTGAAATACGCCTCTATGTGACGACCACCGAAGTGCTGGCCGGGCAGATCCTCGATCTGCTGTCGGAGGTCTTCGGCGAAGACGATTTCGCGATCGCGACCAACGAGATCGACGAGAAGAAGGATATCTGGGAAGCGTCGGTCTACATGATGCGTGCGGACGAGGCGCAGGTACGCATCCGTGTCGAAGAGGCCCTGACCCATGCCTTTCCGGAGGCAAAGGTCGAGCGCGAAGTCATTCCGGTGATCGACTGGGTCGCCAAGTCGCTGGAGGGCCTGAAGCCCGTCCGGGCAGGGCGCTTCCTCGTGCACGGCTCCCACGATCGCGACAAGGTCCGTACCGGCGACATCGCCATCGAGATCGATGCCGGCCAGGCGTTCGGGACCGGCCATCACGGGACGACGGCGGGCTGCCTGGAGACGATCGACCGCGTGGTCCGGTCCCGGCGGGTGCGCAACGCGCTTGACCTCGGTACCGGCAGCGGTGTCCTGGCGATTGCCGTTCGCAAGCTGAAGAACATTCCGGTGCTGGCCACGGATATCGATCCGATCGCCACGCGCGTTGCCGCCGAAAACGTTCGCAGAAACGGCATTGCATCGGGCATCTCCACCGAGACGGCACCGGGGTTTCACTCGACCGCGTTCTCGGCGCATGGTCCTTTCGACCTGATCATCGCCAACATTCTGGCGCGACCGCTGATCAAGATGGCGCCGCAGCTCGTCAATCATCTGGAGCCGGGCGGCTCGGTGATCCTGTCGGGCATCCTCGCGTCGCAGCGCTGGAAGGTGCTGGCCGCCTACAACGGCGCGCATCTGCGTCATGTCCGCACCATCTGGCGCAATGGTTGGGTGACTATTCATCTCGACCGCCCCTGAGCCGCCGAGCCAAAGAAAAAGGCGATGCCGATGGCACCGCCTTGAGACCGGTTTCCCAGTCTGTACCCGCGAGCTCGAAGGAGGAGAGACGCTCGAGCGGGCTTCTACTTGTTCTGATCGCCGGTCCGGTGAGGGAGGAGGAGAGCGGAGCGGCGAGTTGCTCAGAACGCGTAGCTGATTGCGCCCTGGTGGCGCGTAACCTTGTGGACGGCACCGCGCATCGAGAGGGTGTCCCCATTCAGTGGGCGGAGCGAGCCGAGAACGTGACGCACGGTCTGGCGCTCGCCAGCCTGCACCGGGCTGCTGTAAGCGGAGCGCGACAGAGAGGCAGTCATTTCTAAATTCCTTTTCGTTTGAGGTTCGTCTCGAACCCGTTTGATGAGGCCTATATAGGTGTTTCGAAAATCTGAGGCAGAGGGTTTCATTCATGGGAGCCATGCAGGGAATGCATAAAGCGTGCCAGTTTAAAAGATGGCGCCTCATTTCCGCCAAAATATTGGGCGGCCAAAGGGCGGGCGTTGACGGCCGGTTTTTCTCCCATCCTCCTGAAATTTCGATAATATAGCGCCCATCCCGCCTGTCGGATTCGTACCCAACACTAGGTTTTGAGCATGTTCCAGTCCTTTGAAGTCACCTCCACGCCGCAATTCGGCCGCGATCGCGTTTCTGCTTTGCGAACAAGTTTCGATGCGCTCGATATCGATGCCTTTCTCGTGCCGCGCGCCGACGAGTTCAACGGCGAATATGTGCCGGCATGCGCAGAACGATTGGCTTGGCTGACCGGCTTCACGGGGTCTGCGGGGATGGCGTTGATAACGCGGTCGCAGGCCATCGTTTTCGTCGATGGGCGATATGTCACACAGCTCGCCGAGCAGGTGGACGGCTCCGTCTTTGCCGGCGGCGACCTCGTCAACGAGCCGCCGCATGTCTGGATCGGCACGAACGGAAGCAAAGGCTTGCGGCTCGGCATCGATCCTTGGCTGCACTCGGGCGCCGAGGTCCGGCGTCTCGAAAAGGCACTTGCCGGGATCGGTGGTTCGCTCGTCGTCCTGCCGCACAATCCGCTCGACAGGCTCTGGACCGACCGGCCGCCGGAGCCGCTTGGCGCGGTGGCAATCCAGAACATCGGGCAGGCCGGCGTGCTGGCGACCGACAAGATCGCCACCATTGCCGCCGACCTCGCCGGCAGGAATCTCAAGGCGGTGCTGATCGCCGATCCTTCCTCCGTTGCGTGGATTTTCAACATCCGCGGCGCCGACGTGCCACACACGCCGCATCCGCTGGCCCGCGCCATCGTCTATGCCGACGGCAAGGCCGACCTGTTTCTCGACAAGCGGAAGACAGGCATCGAGGCCGAGGCCTATCTGGCGCAGATGTGCACGCAACTGGCGCCGTCGGCGCTGGCGGCAAGGCTTGCCGAGGTGTCTAGGGACGGCGGCCGCGTTCTGGTCGATCCCGACCTGACCTCCTACGGGCTTGCCGACATCGTTCGCAAGGCGGGTGGCGACATCGTGGAGGGCAACGATCCGGCGAAGCTTCCGCGCGCGGTCAAGAACAGTGTCGAAATCAACGGATCGGCTGCTGCGCACCTCCAGGACGGCGCGGCGATGGTGGAATTTCTGTGCTGGCTGGCGCAGGTGAAGCCCGGCTCGGTGACCGAGATCGACGTTGCTCAGAAGCTCGAGGCAGCACGTGCGCAGGTCGGGCAGAACATGCAGAACCCGCTCAAGGATATTTCCTTCGACACGATCTCCGGTGCCGGCGAACATGCGGCGATCATGCATTACCGCGTGACGACGGAAAGCAACCGAAAGCTCGAAGCGGGAGAACTCTTCCTCATCGATTCCGGCGCGCAGTACATCAACGGCACCACCGACATCACCCGCACGGTCGGGATCGGAACGGTATCCGAAGAGCAGAGGCGCTTCTTCACGCTGGTTCTCAAGGGCATGATCCAGATCAGCACGGCGCGCTTTCCGAAGGGGACGCGCGGTTGCGATCTCGATCCGCTGGCGCGCATCGCCCTGTGGCGCGCAGGGGTCGACTTCGGGCACGGCACCGGCCATGGTGTCGGCTCCTACCTGTCGGTGCATGAGGGGCCGCAGCGCATCTCGAGGCTTTCGACACAGGAACTGCTGGCCGGCATGATCCTCTCGAACGAGCCCGGCTACTACCGGCCTGGAGCCTTCGGCATTCGCATCGAAAACCTGATATATGTCCGCGAGCCCGAAGCGATCGAGGGCGGCGATATCCCGATGCTTGGCTTTGAAACCCTGACGTTCTGCCCGATCGATCGCAGCCTTGTCATTCCCGAGCTTCTGACCCACGACGAGCTGCACTGGTTCAACGACTACCACAAGCGTACGCGCGAGGCGCTGATGCCCCTGATCCACGACCGCGAGGTCAGGGCGTGGCTGGAGAATGCAACGCTGCCGCTGGAATACTGAGAAGCATCGAACCGGAAAATCCGGAGACCGTCCTGACTGATTGGGCGTCACATCCCGATGGTGTGACGCCACACCATTACGACGAGCCAGGCGGCCACCAGCATCCACAGATGCGAAATGCGCAAGGCAACCAGCAGGGCTGCGACAAGGGCAAGTTTCATATCCCAGCCGCCGTTGTAGAAAGCGGGAGCCACCAGTGTCGTGAGAACGGCGGCGGGGACGGCAGCGAGTGCGGCTTCCATGCGAGGCGGAATGCGTTTCATCGTGGTGATGAGGATATAGCCGCCGATGCGTGTGGCGTAGGTCGCAACCGCTGCGGCGAGAATGACGAGGGCCATGTGAAGATCGAAAGACATGGTCAGACCTCGTGCAGATCGGTTTCGAGTTCCTGTTCCGGCGGCGGTGGCGGCAGCAGGGCGGCGAGGACGATGCCGGCTGCAGCTCCCAGGCTCACATGCCAGGGCGAGCCGACATAGCGATAAGCGACGATCGAAGCGACAGCGCTGACGGCGGCGACCGGCAGGAAGTTGTTGCGGTGGCGAAAGTCCAGCACGATGCCGAGGAAGTAGGCGGGCAGCAGGATATCGAGGCCGATGGATTTCGGATCGCCGATGAAGCTGCCGAGCAAACCACCGATCAGGCTGATGATGACCCACGGCACGTAGATGATGATGCCGAAGCCGAGATACCACGCGAACGTGACGGGCTTGCCGCTTTCGCCGCGCTTGACGGTTTCAGCAAACTGCGGATCGACGAGCAGAAAAAAGGTGAAAAATTTCTGGATGGCGGAGAAGTGCCTGATATACGGCGCGATGGCGGCCGAATAGAGAACGTGGCGAAAATTCACGGCGAGGATGGATGCGACGATCAGCCATGCCTGGACATTGTGGCCGAAGAGCTCGATGCCCACCATCTGGCTGGCACCGGCATAGACGGTGCCGCTCATGAAGGTCAGTTCGGCAAGCGACATGCCGTTATCGGCGGCAAGCGCTCCAAACAGTGCACCGAACGGCGCCGAGGCCAGGGCCACGGGAAAACCGCCGCGCAAGCCTTCGATAAAATTCGCGCGACTCATCGGCGACGATCCTTCTGGAAATTTGAGTTCCCTCTAAGATGACGGACTGTAGGCTGCAAACGATTTTCCTTGATCGACCGATCGATTTCGCTGAACGGTGCCATTCTAACCACGCTGCCTGTGAGGGGGACGATGAAGCCTATTGAATTTTCCAAGGACGAAAAAGCGGCGCTTGTTTCGCGCATCCAGCATTTTTTCGACGAGGAACTCGATCAGTCGATCGGCTTCCTGAAAGCCGAGCTCGTCCTGGACTTCTTCGCGAAGGAAGTCGGGGCTGCATACTACAAGCAGGGGCTCGAGGATGCGCAGATCGCGCTGTCAAGGCGCATCGACGACTTCGCGGAGGACGTCTACCAGCTGCAGCGCGACGCCACCGGATGATCAGTCGGCAAGCGCCTGTCGGCTGGTGACGATGTCAATGCCGTGGTCCCGCATTTCTGCGATCGCTGCGGCAACGCCCTCCGGCGTGATGCCGCGGCTGGCATCCTCGATGAACCGAACCGTGATCCCGGGCATCATTTCCAGTGCATCCAACGCCGAGAACTTGACGCAGTAGTCGGTCGCCAGACCGCAGACGTGGAGCTCGGTGACCTTCTGTCCCTCGAGGAAATCCGCAAGGCCGGTTTCGGCGTCGCGGTCATTGTCGCGGAAGGCGGAATAGCTGTCGATCTCGCGGTTCTCGCCCTTTTGGAGGATGAGGTCGATGTCGTCCGCTTTGAGTGCCGGGTGCAGTTCGGCATCCGGGGTGCCCTGGATGCAATGGTCCGGCCACATCATCTGCGGCTTGCCGGCAAGGGTGCCGAGTTCAAAGGGTTTCGTCCCGGGATGCGAGGAGGCAAAGCTGCCATGGCCTGCCGGGTGCCAGTCCTGCGAGGCGACGACCAGATCGTACCTGCCGCTTTCGATCAGGCGGTTCGCGACGGGAACCACCTTGTCGCCGTCGGGAACGGCGAGGTTGCCGCCAGGGCAAAAGCCATTCTGAATATCGACCAACAGCAGCGCTTTCATGGACACGTCTCCACCTATTGTTGCGCCGCAAGATGCCAAGGTGAATTCGAAGGCGCAAGAGGTGAAAAATGCTTCGCCGCGGACGCGGCGAAGCATCGTTTCGAAATCAGCGGGGCCGGTGACCCTTCAACCCGTAGAAGGCGATGTAGACATAGCAGACGATCGGCATCAGGAAGCCGAGATGAATGCCGACCGTATCGGCCAGTCCACCCTGGACGAGCGGGAGCAATGCGCCGCCGACGATTGCCAGGCACAGGATGCCCGAGCCCTGGCTCGTGTATTTTCCAAGGCCATACAGGGCGAGGCTGAAGATTGTCGGGAACATGATCGAGTTGAAGAGACCGATCGCGAGTACAGACCACATGGCGGCATGGCCGCCCGAGAAGACTGTGAGCAGCAGCAGCGCAATCACGACGACGGCGTTGAAGGCAAGTGCCTTGCCGTCGTCGACGTAGCGCATGACGACCGCGCCGATGAAGCGGCCGATCATCGCGCCGCCCCAGAAATAGGCGACGTGGTGGGCTGCCTCCGCCTCCGTGAAGCCTGCGATGTCAGGCTGGCTCATGAAGTTCACGAGGAAGCTGCCGATGCTGACCTCTGCGCCGACGTAGAGGAAGATGCCGATCGCACCAAGCACCAGATGGCGATACTGCCAGGCAGAGCCGCCACCGGTTATGGGTTCGATGTCGCCGGCGTCCTGGACCTGCGGGAGCTTCAGTGCGGCGAACAGGGCCGCCAGCAACAGGAACGCGATTGCCAGCAGCATATATGGAAACTTGACTGCGTTCGCTTCTGCCAGCCTGACGGCATCGAGTTGTTCGGGCGTTGCGCCGACGATGGCGGCTGTCGCCGCGGAGAGGATCAGCAGGGCGCCGAACATCGGGGCAAGTGTCGTGCCGAGCGAGTTGAACGCCTGGGTCAGGGTCAGGCGGCTGGCAGCCGTATCCGGCGGGCCAAGCACGGTCACATAGGGGTTAGCGGCAACCTGTAGGAGGGTGATGCCGCTGGCGAGAACGAACAGCGCCGCGAGGAAGAGGGCGTAGACCCTGTAGCCGGCAGCGGGAATGAAGAGCGCGCAACCGATCGCGGCGATCACGAGGCCGAGCACGATGCCCCACTTGTAGCCAATGCGCTTGACCAGCGCGCCGGCCGGAAGCGAGGCTATGAAATAGGCGCCGAAAAAGCAGAACTGGATCAGCATCGACTGCGTGTAGTTCAGCTGGAAGACATTCTTCAGGTGCGGCACCAGAATATCGTTCAGGCAGGTGATGAAGCCCCACATGAAGAACAGCGACGTCAGGGCCACAAGGGCGAAACCATAGTTCGCGGCGGGGGAAGATGCGGACGAAGCCGGGCGTGTCGTCGCGGCGTTGTTGGTGATGATACCAGCCACTTTTATACCTCTTTTTCTCGTTGGCGCCGGGTATTTTCCGTTGAAAGCCGTCTGGGAGGACGGGCCGGCGGCGGCTCGGCGGGGCGCTCTGGGAGGAAGCGTGCAGCAAGCCACAGGGCTGATATATGCCGCCGACAGGAATTTCGATAGTATTCAAACGATTTTTATTGTGCCTTGCGGTAAAATCTCGCGACTGCGAAGGTCAGGCGGCCGGTGCAAGGGGTGCGGTCTTCCGGCAAGGGTGTCGGACGGGCGGGCATCCGAGCGCGGTCACGCGGCTTCATCGCCCGTGGTTTGGCCATGCCTGCTCACTTGGACGGGGCGCTGAAAATTGCCGCGTTGGAGTAAAAATATATGGCGCTTCCCAGCGCCCCGTTCGGCGGTTTATGGGAGGCGGAGATTATGGATACGGGGTCGGGGATAATCGGGCGCGATATTTCGGCTAAGCGATTGATGATGCTCAGCAGGAATCCAGTGCGCCCAAGTCCTTGGGTGCGGAAAACTCTTCTTCCAACGACCAAGGACGGGTCATTCACGGCGCCGATGCGCCGTGGCTGGATTCCCGTGACGAGCACAGGAATGAGGGAAGAAGCAGGCCTAAGCCGCTGACTTTGCTCATCCGCCACAGCGCTGGGTGTCGTCACGGCGCTCCGAACCTGGCTTCGGAGAGATCGGCTTCGCGCACCAGTTTGCGCAGGACGTCGTCCGACAGCTTGCGCGATTTACCGAGACGGAAGAACTCCGCGCGCTCCGCCTTGACGCCGGCAAGCCAGAGCTTGCGCTCGATGTCGTCGATGCGCCGGGCGAGTTCTGCGTCGTCGCCGGTCTTCGAGCGGCCGTCGATGCGCCGGCGGTAGACGTCCATCAGCCGGGCACTTGCCTCCACGTAGATGTCGGCATCCGGGCGGCCGTCGCCCATGTCGTGCTGCAGCGCTTCGATCGCGCGTATCGCGGCTTCCGCGCCCTTGACGCGTGCCTCGTCTTCCTCGCGCTTGTGCGATGGTTCGGGCGGGATCTGCAGATCCTTGAGCAGGATGGGCAGGCCGACGCTCGCCACGACCAGTGAAACGATGATGACACCGGCGGCGAGGAAAATTGCAAGGTCGCGTGCCGGGAAGGGCGAGCCGTCCGTCATGGTCAGCGGCAGGGTCAGGACACCCGCCAGGGTGATGGCGCCACGCGCGCCTGCAACGGAGGTGGCGGCGACAAGGCGCCAGCCGGGCTTGTTCATGGTCCGGCCGCTTTTCGCGGCGCGATAGAGCGTGAAACGCAGCGAGACCCAGACCCAGGCAAACCGGAGGATGCCGAGCGCCAGGTTGATCGCGACGACGTAGGCGATCAGCCAGATCGGGTCGTGATGGCCGGTCTCCCGGACGATCCGCGCGGCACCGGAGGCAATCTGCGGCAGCTGCTCGCCAAGCAGGACAAAGATGATGCCGTTCATCGCAAACTGCACCGTATCCCAGACCGCGGCGCGGCGCACGCGGGTGACGGCCAGCGCCCGACCGCTTTGCTCGCCGTAACTCATGGTGATGCCGGCCGCGACTGCCGAAAGGATGCCGGAGCACCCGAGATGCTCGGCGGCGAGATAGGCGGCGAAGGGCATGAGGAGGCTGATGAGGATCTGTGCGCCGGTTTCTTCGCCCAGGCGCCGGGTGACGAACCCCTTTACCCTGACGATGAGCCATGTGAGCGCTACGCCGATCACGATGCCGCCGGCGGCGACCCACACGAACGCTCCGATTGCGTCGACGAGCGAGAAGGTGCCGGTGAGCACCGCGGCGACGGCAAAGCGCATGCAGACCAGGCCGGACGCATCGTTGAGCAGCGATTCGCCTTCGAGGATATGCATGAGCCGGTTTGGAATGGGAACGCGGGCGGCAATCGCCGAGACCGCGATCGGGTCTGTCGGCGACACGATGGCGGCAAGTGCGAAGGCGACCGCCAGCGGCATGGACGGTATCAGCCAGTGGATCAGAAGGCCGACGCCGAGAACGGTGAAGACCACCAGACCGAGCGCGAGTTCGAGGATGACGCCCTTGTCGCGGAAGAGCCCTTCCTTGGGAATTCGCCAGCCGTCGAGAAAAAGCAGCGGCGGCAGGAACAGGAGGAAGAACAGGTCCGGATCGAGCGTGACGCCGAGATCCGCGACGGCGGTGATCGCAACGCCGAGCGCGATCTGGACGATCGGCTGCGGCACCGGTATCGGGGAGAGTCTTGTGAGTGTTCCGCCGACGACGACCGCAAAGAGCAGGATCAACGAAACGCTGATGCTTTCCATGAACTGCCGATCCTTCGTCTTCTCGTCGATGGTTCGGTTTTGCGTCTTTTCGGCAGCCGGTGCAACCGCGCTGCTTGGCCGTCACGCAGAAGCGGCTTCGCCAAACCGCCTGGGCGAGGGTGACCACACACGCCGGCGACGCTGACCGCGACCCCGAAACACGGTCCGCGGCGGTTGCTTCGGCTCCCCCGGCGGAGCCTTGTCAATCGCCGGTCTCCAATCGCCGGTCAGGCGGTCTGGATGTCGTCTGCAGTGTCTGCCGCGAGCGATGCGCCGTAGGTGGTCTGGTAGGCGCGGATCGCGGTCTGCATGTCGTTCAGCACCTGCGTCAGGACAGGATCGTCGGCGCTGGATGCACTGCCGGCGACGCTCGCCGGATTGGCGGAGAGGACTTCGTCGGAGGTGAGCTTGCCATCGCCGTTCGCGTCGAGCGAGGTGAGGATGCCCTTCGAGCCGCCGTCGCCGTCATCGCTGCCATCGCTGTCGTCACCCGCACTCGACTGCTGCATCTGCAGCATGATCGATAGAATGTCCGCAGCGATCTTCTGGGCGATCTTGGTGCCGTCGTCGCCGCTGGCCGATGTCGAAGGCTTCTTCGAGGTCGTGTTTGCTGCTGCCAGCTCGTCGGCGGATATGATGCCGTCGCCGTTCTTGTCGAGGCTGGAAAGCGAAGTCTGGTACTGGCTGGACGCGCTGCCCAGGGAGGAAATGCCGGTCACTTGAAGCTCCTTTGCGGGTTCATCGTGAAATCCGCCTTTCATGGGCGGACGCAAAGCAGCTAGGACAATTGACGGATGTGGTCAAAACGGAAAGTCGTGATGAATTTCAACCGATTGACGGAAATGGCGCAAGCGGATTAACCTTTGGTTTACGTCTTTTATTTGCTTGAAATTACTAGGGTTTTATATCGCTGATTTGGCCCGTGCGTTGCTTTGTAGAGAGCTTTCCAGGTCTGTTTGCATCAGCCGACTGATTGAAACGCTTTTCGATGGCCTGGCCGGCCCTGCGACATTTCGACCGTATCGGCGCCGGCAAGGCGGGCGCTTCAGGCCAACTCGCGGCGCGAATCGGCGTCCCTTGCTTGCCGGCGATCCAGGCCAGGCTAGATATCGATCGCATCGGAGGAATTGCGCGTCGCCAGGATCTTGTCGATCCGCATTCCATCCATATCGAGCACTTCGAACTTCCAGCCGTCGAACTCGAACGTCTCGCCTGCCTGCGGGATGTGCTGGAGCACGTGCAGCGCGAAGCCTGCCAGCGTATGGAAATCCGCATCGGGCCTGTCGCGCAGGCCCAGTCTCTCGAACGCGTCGAATGCCGGCATCATCGCATCGATCAGCAGCGAGCCGTCTTCCCTGATCACGATTTCCGGATCCTCGCCGGATCCCGGCAGATCGCCGGCGATGGCTTCCAAGAGGTCGGTCTGGGTGACGATGCCTTCGAGGCTGCCATATTCGTCGATCACGATGGCGAGCCTGACCGGCGAGGCCTTGAAGCTGTCGAGCACGCGGACGACTGACGTCCCCTCGTGGAGCACCAGCGGTTGCCTGATCACCTCCATCGGCTTGACCTTACCGCCGTCGAGCACCTGGTCGAGCAGGTCCTTTTTCAGCACCATGCCGATGGGCTCGTCGATCGAGCCGTGGGCGACGAGAAGCTGTTCGTGGCTGCACTCGCGGATGGTCTTCAGAATATCCGCCTCGCTGTCGTCGGCATCGATCCATTCGACATCGAGCCTGGGCGTCATGATGTCCGAAATCGGTCTTTCGCCGATATTGAAGACGCGTTCGACCAGCTGCTGCTGCACCTGGTTGAGAAGGCCGGCCTCCTGGCTTTCCGCGACAAGAAGCTTGAGTTCCTGCGGGGAGTGAAAGGAGGATTCGCCGGTGCCGGCGTGCAGGCCGAAGGCGCGAAGCACCATGTTGCCCATGCCGTTGAGAGCGGAAATCGCCGGCTTGAAGAGGATGAGGAACAAGGCCAGGGGCCGGACGACGGCCAGCGAGGTTCCCTCGCTGCGCTGAAGCGCAAGGCTCTTCGGGGCGAGTTCCCCGAGCACGATATGCAGCGAGGTGATGATGACGAAGGCAATCACCACTGCGATCGTGTGCGAGCCCGCCGTCGCCCATTGGCCGGGAAGCCAGCCAAGCAGCGGCTCGATCAGGTGGGCGAGGGCAGGCTCGCCGACCCAGCCAAGCGCCAGCGACGATATCGTGATGCCGAGCTGCGTGGCGGCAAGATTCGCATCGAGATTGTCCACCGCGCGCTGAAGCGCCGTGGCGTTCATGCGCCCTGCGGCAACCAGTTCGGTGACGCGGCTGCGTCTGACTGAGACCAAGGCGAATTCGGCGGCGACGAAAAAGCCATTGGCGGCGACGAGAAGAAAGACAGCGAGAATCCCTGCGTAATCGAGAATACTGCCGTTCTGGCCTGACATACGATGATAACCCCGGGCTATTGAGAAGGCAGCCAGCCTAGCATGGAGAAAATCAATGTGGCAGGGGCGAAGTTGTCGCCGGATCGCGCCACCGGTGGATTCTGCCTCAATTTCTCGTCCTGCGTGTACCGCCGGTGCGCGACAGATACGGGGCTCGGATCAATCGCCGTGCGTTTCGTGGAATTCGGCCTGGCCGCGCTTCCAGTAGCCGGCTGCCTTGATCCAGGTTTTCGGATGCCGCCGTTCATCGACCATGACAGTGCGCAGGCGCCTGGCGACGACGGTTTCGCAGGCGATCCAGACATAGCCGTCGCCCGTCGGCAGCGGGATGTCGCGCAGCGCCCGGTCGAGCTCATCCGTGGTGCCGGCCGGAGCCGCGCCGCGGTGCAGCCAGAGGGTGGAAACCTCCGCCTTGCTGGCGAGCGCCTGTTCCTCCTCGGGGCCGGCAACTTCAGCGACGACCAGCGCACGGGCGCCGGCCGGCAGTTCCTCGAGGCGACGGGCAATCGCGGGCAGGGCGGTTTCGTCGCCGGCAAGCAGATACCAGTCGAAATCGGTGGCGACCACGAAGGAGCCGCGCGGGCCGCCGACGCCGAGCTTGTCGCCGGGTTGCGCGCGCAGCGCCCATTCGGTCGCCGGGCCGGCCTCATGCAGGGCGAAATCCAGATCGAGTTCGCCCGCTACGGGATCGAAGCGCCGGGGCGTATAGTCGCGCAGCGTCGGCCGGTTGGCCGGATCGATCATCGGCTTGCCGTCGGGACCGATTTCCGGAAATGTGAGCTCCTCGCCGGGGCGGGGAATGAGTATCTTGACGTGATCGTCATGGCCGAGGCTGGTGAAGCCCTCGAGATCGGATCCCGTCAGCGTCACCCGGAGCATCTGTGGCGTTACCTTGGCGACGCGGCTCACCGTCAGCAGGCGGCGCTTGAGTTCGTGGCGAACGCGTTCGATCGGGTGGCGGTTTTCAATGGTATTTGGAGCGATGTTTGGCGTCATCAAAAGTTCCTTCGTTCGGAACCTGGGTGCGCGTAACGCAGGCATGCCGCGCCGCTCGCACCCCGGATCCGGGCTCGATCAGCGCGTTGATTGACGTTAACGCTTACGTGCGGCGTCGAGGGGCGGCAGATGGATTGTGTCTAGCGGCCGGCCGGCGGCTTGGCAAGATAAAACATGATTTTAAAATGAAGGTTTTGTAATGCTTGTCGGCGCACTGGAGTTCTGCAGGAATGCGGGAGGTCTGCGGGCCCGCTGGAGGACTTGGCGGGTTGCGGATCGCCCGGCCATGCAAGGAGATTATGATGTCGATCAGTGTCGTGCAGCTGGGGACGCCGCGGCTGGCGGGCGAAGGTGTCAGGATCGGCACCGTCCGCAGGCCGCCGCGCGGCGTGCCGAAGGAGGAATTTTCCAGCCGCGACTACTATGACGTCTGGCTGCCGATCCTGGCGCCGAGTCAGGGCCTGGTCTCCGAGGCGAAAGCCGCCGTCACCGAAGCCGACTGGGACCGCTTCGTCAGAGCCTATACGAAGGAGATGAAGGCACCCGATGCAAGCCATGCGCTCGAGCTGCTGGCAACCCTTTCACATGCCAGCGCCTTTTCGATCGGCTGCTATTGCGACGACGAGAGCCGCTGCCACCGAAGCGTCCTCCGCCGCCTGCTTGCGGACAGGGGTGCGCAGTTAGCCGAGGCCTGCAGTTAGAGTAATTCCGCTTTTCGTCGAATCGCGAAAACGCTGCCTCTTCTTGCTTTGCCGCAATTCCGGACGCAAAGCTGCCACGCGCTTTTGCTGGAATTGCTGCCGCCGCGCCCGCGCTCTTGCCCATCCCGGTGATTTCTGCCTTTCTTGCGAGGAGGAAATCAGCCGGAAATCGAAGCCATGCCGGAGCCGGATACAGAGGAAAAGATCGATGCGACCTTTCGCAACGGCTCGCTGACGGCGGCGGGCATCATCCTCGGCTTTTCCCTGAATTTCATCAGCCATTGGGTCTCCAACCCGAACGACTGGAGCCGCATCGACATCCTGCCGATGCTGTGCCTCACCGTCGGTATCGCCATCCAGGTGAAGGTGTTCGCCGACCTTCTGGCGCGGGACTCGCTCAACGCCGCAAAATACGACCGCTCGCGGCGCCTGTTCCTGATCGGCCTGGGAATCGTCGCGGCCGGCATCGGGCTGGCGCTGGTGAACGATATACTGGGCCTGGGGTCGATGCCGATTTTGGGGTGAGGGGGTGCGTTTGGGCCGAATGGCGGCTCCGGAGTTAACTTTAAATTGTATTTCTGCTTCTTTTTAGTTGCTGTTCTTAGTAGAATTGGAGGTGTTCTGAGTGTTGAGGTGAAGCATGGCTGTTAGAGCAGAGCGAGCGGGCGCAGACTTTGCGATTTCGATGCTGCGTTAGTAAAAGGGATGGGTGCGCGCAATGACCGACACCATGACATCGCTGCATGGTTTGGTGTCAATCAGGGCCGAATTGCCGAGGTTCTTTCAGGCAAAAAATTTCAATGGGTTGAGGTTGCACCCGCCGAGAAGCTACCCCCTCGAGGACGATATTCGTCTGGGAGGGCAACTCACCACTCACTAAAGGCTTTAGAAGAGGCAAAGGCGGCACTTGAGTTGGCACTAGATAATATTGATCTTGCTCTCAAAGACGTCAAAAAGTTCAGATAGTCTCCCTCACTCGATAGGCATACGCAAAACTCAGAGCCTCGCCCGGCGTATAGAATACTCAAATTTCTTGATGAAGCGAGCGGGCGCTACGCCCGCTCAATGTGCCTTGCCTCTGGATATCATGTCCCGATAATCTTGTTGCAAGCCAGCGCAATGCCCGGATTGCTCAGGATGGCAATCATCAGCGACATGCCGATCAGCGATAGTGAGCAGCGTTTCATCAGCATCCTCCTATTCGATCCCGCGACAGATATGCGCAGGAAAGGCCAGTATGCGGGAGGCGGCAGGAGATGCGAAGTCACGAATGGGTGAGCGCGCGCGCCGATGGCATTGGCGGTGACGGGAAAGCGGATATTTGCACTAGGAAACCCGCTCCACAAACCCGTCCAGCACGCGCTTCTGGCCGGCCCGGTCGAATTCGATCGTCAGCTTGTTGCCTTCGATGCCGGTGATGTTGCCGTTGCCGAACTTGAGGTGGAAGACGCGGTCGCCGGTCTTGAATTTCGACGGTTCCGAGGTCGTGGACTTGGCCACCAGTTCGCCGTCGATCGTGCGGGTCTTCGGGCCGCTTTCGCCGTAGCCGATGCGCTCGACGGAATGGCCGGAGCGTGAGCCCCAGTTGTCGCGCGTGGCGTCGTTGCGGTTTTGCTGGGCGCGTTTCCAGCCGGGTGTAGAATAGGAGTTGGCGAAGGGCTCCGCCTTGTCGAAACGGGACTGGCCATAGCCGCCGCGGCCGTAACCGCCATAGCTCTGCTCGACTTCCGCGACCTCGACATGGGTTTCCGGCAGCTCGTCGAGGAAGCGCGAGGGGATGGTCGATTGCCAGAGACCGTGAATGCGGCGGTTGGAGACGAACCAGATGTGGCAGCGGCGCTTGGCGCGGGTGAGGCCGACATAGGCGAGGCGGCGTTCCTCCTCCAGCCCGGCTCGGCCGGTCTCGTCAAGCGAGCGCTGGTGCGGGAAGAGGCCTTCTTCCCAGCCGGGCAGGAAGACGGTTTCGAATTCCAGGCCCTTGGCGGAGTGCAGGGTCATGATCGAGACGGCGTCGAGGTTTTCGTTCTGCTCGGCATCCATGACCAGCGAGACGTGCTCGAGGAAGCCGCGCATCGACTCGAAGCTCTCCATCGAGCGGATCAGTTCCTTCAGGTTGTCGAGCCGGGTCGGGGCGTCGGCCGACTTGTCGTTCTTCCACATGTCGGTGTAGCCGGACTCTTCGAGGATCTGTTCGGCGAGCTCGGTATGTGGTGTGTTTTCAAGCCTTTCCTGCCATCTGCGGAAAGATTGAATCACGTCGAACAGGGCTTTTCGCGCCTTCGGCTTCAGCTCGTCCGTCTCGATCATGTCGGCTGCCGCCGACAGCATCGGGATGTCGCGGGCGCGGGCATAGTCGTGAAGGGCGCGGACGGTGGTGTCGCCCAAGCCGCGCTTCGGGGTGTTGACGATGCGCTCGAAGGCGAGGTCGTCGGCCGGCTGGGCGACGAGGCGGAAATAGGCCATGGCATCGCGGATCTCGAGGCGCTCGTAGAAACGCGGGCCGCCGATGACACGGTAGTTGAGCCCGAGCGTGACGAAGCGATCTTCGAACTCGCGCATCTGGAAGGACGCGCGCACCAGGATTGCCATGTCGTTCAGGGCATGGGGCTGGCCGGAGGCGCCACCGCGCTGGAGCTGTTCGATCTCCTCGCCGATGGCCCGGGCTTCCTCCTCCGAATCCCAGGAGGCGTGGACCTGCACCTTGGCGTCCTCGGAGTTGCTGCGGTCTGTAAAGAGCGTCTTGCCGAGGCGGCCTTCGTTGTGGGCGATGAGGTGGGCAGCGGCACCGAGGATGTGTTCCGTGGAGCGGTAGTTGCGCTCCAGCTTGATGACCTTGGCGCCGGGAAAATCCTTCTCGAAGCGCAGGATGTTATCCACCTCGGCGCCGCGCCAGCCATAGATCGACTGGTCGTCGTCGCCGACACAGCAGACGTTCTGCAGCTCGCCCCTGGGACGCTGGGCGAGAAGCCTCAGCCACATGTACTGGGCGGTATTGGTATCCTGGTACTCGTCGACGAGGATGTAGCGGAAGCGCTGATGATATTCCTTGAGAAGATCGGGAGTCTTTCGAAAGATCGCGATCGGATGCATCAGCAGGTCGCCGAAGTCGCAGGCGTTCAGCGTCGAAAGACGTTGCTGGTAGGCGAAGTAGAGTTCGCGGCCCTTGCCGTTGGCAAATGCGCGGGCGTCGCCTTCCGGGATGTCGGCGGGGCCGAGGCCCTTGTTCTTCCACGTATCGATCATGCCGGCGAACTGCTTGGCCGGCCAGCGCTTGTCGTCGAGCCCCTCGGCCTGGATCAGCTGCTTGACGAGGCGAACGACGTCGTCGGTGTCGAGGATGGTGAAATCGGAGCGCAGGTTGACCAGTTCGGCGTGGCGGCGCAGCAGCTTGACGCCGATCGAGTGAAACGTGCCGAGCCACGGCATGCCTTCGACCGCGCCGCCGACGAGCACGGCGATGCGCTCCTTCATCTCGCGGGCGGCCTTGTTGGTGAAGGTCACCGCGAGGATCTGCGAGGGATAGGCGCGGTTGGTGTTGAGGATATGCGCGATGCGGGTGGTCAGCACCCGCGTCTTGCCGGTGCCCGCGCCCGCGAGCACGAGGACGGGGCCTTCCAGCGTTTCGACGGCTTCGGTCTGTTCAGGGTTCAGACCGGAGAGGTAGTCCGGCCGGCTGCCGCCGCTGCGGGCTGCCATGGCGCGGGCGGCGAGCCCTCCTGTGGCGGGAGCTGCGGGGGCTTGCTGCTTGCGCGGCGCTTCGCCCGGCTCTTCATCGAAGAAGGGAATATCGTCGAAACTATTGCTCATGGCGCGTAATGTAGTGATTCGGGATGGAAAGACCAGAAAAGATGTTCTGGTTTCATTCTCGGAAGCCGACTGTCCTCAGGCAGTTTTCGATTCGGGCGCCGAAAGTGCTGGCATGCACGCAACGCGGCGAGATCGAGCATGATCGGTGTCGTCCTGCGTGGAAGACCCGGCCGTTGGCCGGGCCTTCGGCTCGATGTCAGCTTTTGATAAAGGTCAGAACGTCGGCGTTGAAGCGTTCCGGCTCCACCTGGGCGAGGCCGTGGCTGCTGCCTTCGTAGACCTTCAGGATGGCGCCCTTGACGATCTTCGAACTCTTGTGCGCCGCGGCGACGATCGGCACGATCTGATCGTCGGAGCCGTGGATGAAGAGGGTCGGTTTGTCGATCTTCTTCAGGTCCTCGGTGTAGTCGACCTCGGAAAATTCACGGATGCAATCGTATTCGCCCTTGATGCCGCCGGCCATGCCCATCAGCCAGAAGCTCTCGCGCAAGCCTTCGTTGATCTTGGCGCCTTCCCGGTTGAAGCCGTAGAAGGGCATCGTCAGATCACGGAAAAACTGCGAACGGTCGAGCGCTGTGCCCTTGCGGATGCCGTCGAAGACGTCGAGCGGCAGGCCCTCGGGATTTGCTGCAGTTTTCAGCATCAGCGGCGGGACGGCGCCAACCAGCACGACCTTGGCGACACGCTTTGTGCCATGGCGGCCGAGATAGTGCGCCACTTCGCCGCCGCCGGTGGAGTGACCGATCAGGATCAGGTCCTTGAGGTCGAGCTTTTCGATCAGCTCCGCCAGATCGTCGGCGTACTGATCCATATGATTGCCTTCCCAGGTCTGGGAGGACTTGCCGTGGCTGCGGCGGTCGTGGGCGATGACGCGATAGCCGTTCTGGCCGAAGAACAGCATCTGTGCTTCCCAGGCGTCGCCCGCGAGCGGCCAGCCATGAGAAAAGAGGATCGGCTGGCCGGTGCCCCAATCCGTGTAGAAAATCTTCGTTCCGTCCTTGGTCGTTATCTTCGGCATGGGTATCATCCTTCCGTGTTGATGAATGGCAGCCGTTTCGGCAGTGCTCGACGCGGTTCTAGCAGCGGCAGAGAACATGGTAATGACAGGAAACAAAAGCGTTATTTGACGTAGGTCGCGAAATTCTCCAGACAACAGGCCGGATGCCATTCGGCAGGTACGGACCGGTCACTCAGGATTGATATTACAATTCTGTAATAGGAGGCCAATTCGCTTGCCGGTGGCCCGCAAAGCGACAATATTGTCGCAGTTGCGCGGCAATTTGCCTCGCATACGCCTCTTTCGATCGACCCTGGACAACCTCGTGTCCCTCCGGAGACGTTAATGCCTTTTTGGAAGCAGTTTGCTCTTTGCCTTGCCCTCGCCGTGGCCGGCTTCGCCGGATGGGTCTTCTTTGTGCCCGGTGCCGGCGATACACTGCGCAGCGCCGGCGTTCCGAGCCGTCTTCTCCCAACCGTCGCGCCAGCCGAAAAGGCCTCCGGGTCAGCCGATCAGGGAACCGGGCAACGCCGCGGGGGCAACGGGGCCGTTCTGATCGCAACGCAAGCCGTCGTGCGCGGCACCGTCAACGACCAGCTGAGTGCCATCGGCACGGGCGACGCCATCCGGTCCGTCGCCGTCACACCGCAGGCGAGCGGAACCGTGCGGGAAATCCTGATCAAGTCCGGCGACAAGATCACCAAGGGGCAGGTGCTTGCGAAGCTCGACAGCGAAGAGCAGGTGATCGCCAAGGGACAGGCGGAGGTGACGCTGAAAAGCGCCGTCGAGAAATCCAGCCTTTATCACAACATCAAGTCCAGCGTTTCGCGTATGGACGTATTCGATGCGGAAATAGCCGAGCAAGGGGCGAGGCTGCAGCTGCAGGCTGCCGAACTCAATCTCGAACGCCGCAATATCGTTGCCCCGATCGATGGCATCGTCGGGATCATCCCGGTGAACATCGGCGACAACGTCGCGATCACCACACCCATCGCAACGCTCGATGACCGCACGGAGATCCTTGTCGACTATTGGGTGCCCGAGCGGTTTGCCAACACGATTTCCGTTGGGCAACCGGTCGAGGCAACGTCGGTGGCGCTGCCCGGGCGGGTATTTTCCGGCGCTGTCGAAGCGATCGACAATCGCATCGATGCGGCGAGCCGAACGCTGCGCGTGCGTGCACGCATCGACAACGCTTCGGACGAACTGCGCGCCGGCATGTCCTTCAACGTCGGTATGAAATTTGCCGGCGACCGGTATCCCGCGGTCTATCCGCTTTCGGTCCAGTGGGATTCGGAAGGCGCCTTTGTCTGGCGCGTCGACGACGGTCGGTCGAAAAAGGTGCGCGTCAGCATCGTTCAGCGCAACCCGGACTTCATTCTCGTCACGGCAGATCTCAAGGACGGCGACGCGATCGTCACCGAGGGGCTGCAGCGGGTCCGCGAGGGTGGACAGGTGCGCGTCGCCGATCAGGTTGCTTCCAGCGGGGAGCTGACCCAATGAACGTGGGCGACATGGACGAGAAGCCGGTCTCGGGCAAGCAAAGCTTCACCGCCCTCTTCGTACGCCGGCCAATTCTGGCCCTTGTCTTCAACACGTTGATGATCGTCGCCGGACTTGCCGCCTATGTCGGTATCGAGGTTCGCGAGCTGCCGGACGTCGACCGGCCCGTCGTAACTGTTCGAACGACCTTCGATGGGGCGTCGCCGCAGACGATCGACCAGGAGCTGACGAAGGTGATCGAGGGCGCGGTCGCGCGGGTGAGCGGCCTGAAGTCTATCTCGTCGAGCTCACAGTTCGGCCAGAGCAGGGTTACTCTGGAGTTTTCGGATTCCATCGATCTCGCCGTCGCCGCAAATGACGTGCGCGATGCGATCGGCCGGATCACGGACAGGTTGCCCGAGGACGCCGACGCGCCGCAGATCGTCAAGGCGGATTCTGATTCCCAACCGATCATGCGTCTCGCCGTCACCTCCACCAAACTCAACATGGACGATCTCACCCTCCTGGTGGAGAACGAAGTGGTCGACCGGCTGGCGTCCGTCGAGGGCGTTGCCGACGTCGAAAGCTACGGCGACCAGGAGAAGGTTTTCCGCGTCGACGTCAACCAGAGCGAACTTGCGAGCCGTGGCCTGACGGTCGGCGATCTCACCAAAGCGCTCTCGAGTGCCGCCCTCGACGTGCCGGCCGGATCGCTGAAGAGCCCGACGCAGACGATCGTCGTCCGCGCCATGGCGAGCCTTCAAACGCCCGAGGATTTCGCCAACGTCATCCTGCAGAACCGGGTACGGCTTGGCGATGTGGCCAACGTCACGCTCGGACCGCGCGACGGGCAGACGGCGCTACGCTCCAACGGTGTTCCGGGCATCGGACTTGGTATCATCCGCCAGGCGCAATCGAACACGCTGAACATCTCCAACGGCATCAAGGATGCCGTCGCGCAGCTTTCCAAAACGCTGCCGGAAGGCACGCGGATCGCCATCACCAGCGATGACGCCGTTTTCATCCAGGGGGCGATCCACGAGGTCGTGCTGGCGCTCATCCTCGCCGCGGTCATCGTCACGGCGGTCATCTACCTGTTTCTGCGGGACTGGCGCGCCACGATCATTCCGGCAGTCAGCATGCCCGTGGCGCTGATCGGTACGCTGGCGGCGATCTACATGGTCGGATTTTCGATCAACATCCTGACACTGCTGGCCATCGTGCTGGCGACGGGCCTGGTCGTGGACGATGCAATCGTCGTTCTGGAGAACATCGTTCGCCGCCGCAGCGAGGGCATGGGGCCGCGTGCAGCCGCCGTGCTCGGTACGCGCGAAGTCTTCTTTGCGGTCGTTGCCACCACTGCGACGCTTGCCGCAGTGTTCATTCCGCTGTCGTTCCTGCCGGGGCAGGTGGGTGGCTTGTTCCGCGAGTTCGGCTTCGTTCTCGCCTTTTCGGTCGGTCTTTCCTCGATCGTGGCGCTGACGCTCTGTCCGATGCTGGCGTCGCGCATGCTGACAAAGGAGATGCTTGAAGATCACGGGCTTCTCGGCCGGTTCGGCGACCTCTTTGCCCGAGCCTACAAGGCGGGTTTGCGTGCCTGCCTGAATGCGCCGTTCGTCGTCGTCGTGTTTTCGGTGATGTTTGCCGCCGCCGCCGTGCTGGTGTTTTCGACGGTGAAGAGCGAGCTGACACCAGCGGAGGACCGGGCGATGGTGATGATGCGGCTGACGACGCCGCAGGGATCGAGCCTCGAGTATACCCGCGACAAGTTGCAATTGGTCGAGGAATACCTGCAGCCCCTGGTGGACAGCGGAGATATCCGCAACATCTTCTCGATCTCGGGTCAGGGTGGGCAGGCCAATAGCGGCTTCATGGTCCTGACGCTTGCCCCGTGGGGCGATCGTCACCGCACGCAGTCCGAGATCGTTTCCGACATCAATCGTGCCGCCAGCAAGGTGCCGGCGCTTCGCGGCAATGCGATACAGTCAAACAGCCTTCGCATCCGGGGTGCCGGCAACGGCGTGCAGATGGCGTTGATCGGCAACAATCACGAAGCCCTCACGGCAGCTGCAGTGCAGTTGGTGCAGGTGCTCGATGCCACCGGGCACTACGACACACCGCGGCTGACGAACGAGCCGTCACAGGCTCAGGTGTCGGTGACGATCGATCGCGAGCGTGCTTCCGATCTCGGCATCGACATAACAGGCCTTTCCATGGCCATGCAGTCGCTGCTTGAAGGCCGTTCCGTCGTCGATGTGTTCGTGAAGGGCGACGCTTATCCCGTTCTCCTGACGTCCAGCACCCGCCCGCTGGACGATCCGACCGATCTCGAGAACGTCTTCCTGAAGACGGGCGACGGCAAGATCGTGCCGATGTCGGTGATCGCTTCGCTGGTCGAGAGTTCCGTCGCGCCGGAACTCAATCGGGAACACCAGCTCGCATCGGTGGCAATAGCCGCAGGTCTCAAGAACGGAATGTCGCTCGGCAATGCCGTGAAAGAGGTGACGGAACTCGCGCAGCCGCTCATGCCGCCCGGTGCACGCCTGCTGCCGCTCGCCGAGGCCGCAACGCTGGAAGAGAACTCGAGCGGTATGGCACTCACCTTCGGCTTCGCGATCGTCATCATCTTCCTGGTGCTGGCGGCCCAGTTCGAAAGCGTGCTCTCCTCGGTCATCATCATGTCGACGGTGCCGCTCGGTCTTGCCTGCGCCGTTTTCGCGCTTGTCATCACGGGATCCAGTCTCAACATCTACAGCCAGATCGGGCTCGTGCTCCTCGTCGGCGTCATGGCGAAGAACGGAATCCTCATCGTCGAGTTCGCCAATCAGCTGCGCGACCGCGGCGTGGACGTGCGCACATCCATCGAGAGAGCCTGCGAGCTGCGCCTGCGCCCCGTGATGATGACGATGATTGCAACCATTCTTGGGGGCGTTCCGCTGGTCTTCGCACAGGGTGCCGGCGCCGAGGCCCGCATTGCGCTTGGATGGGTGATCGTCGGCGGACTTGGTTTTGCAACGCTGGTTACGCTCTTCATCACCCCCGTTGCCTATCTGCTGGTTGCCCGCTTCGCCAAGCCTCACGCCCACGAAGAGGCGCGCCTGCACGAGGAGATGGCCCATGCGTCGCGGCCGCGTGCCGTGACGAAATCGGGGCGGCTGGAAGCTGCTGAATGAGGGCTGCAGACTGCGGGAGGAGTGCCTATGGTTTATGGCAGGTTGGCAAACACGATAAATAATCCCTCACCCTTAGTTGTTTTTTAAGCATGCGCGGTAATCATAAGCCGTAGAAACCGAAAGGATCCTCCAGCGTGTAGGAGGACCGCTGGCGCCGTTGTTTGGCGCTCCCGGACATGAATGTCCGCGGTACCGGTTCATTTGTATCAGTTGCGTATTGTTGTGTTCGGAGTTCAGTATCCGTGAGTATTTATCGGCGCACCTCAGTGGATGCCGCGCTTTATGTATTGCGTGACATCGGTCGTAGTATGACAGAGACCCAAAGGCAGGTTACGACTGGCCTCAGGGTCGAGAAGGCGTCCGACAACGGCGCCTATTGGGCGATCAGTTCCATACTGAAGTCCGACCAGGCAGCTCAATCGGCGATCCGCGATGCCCTCGGCCTGGCTGCGGCGACAATGGACACCGCCAACGCCGCGATCGACAGCTCCATCGATCTCGTCAGCCAGATCAAGGCCAAGCTCGTTGCCGCAACCGAATCCGGCGTCGACAAGGACAAGGTCAACGACGATATCACCCAGCTGAAGGCGCAGCTGCGCTCGGTTTCCCAATCGGCGACATTCAATTCGGACAATTGGGTGGCGATCGACGATGCGGACGATCCGTCAAAACCCAGGGAGATTCCGGCATCCTTCACTCGCTATGCCGATGGAACCGTTTCGGTCGGAACGCTGAGCTACGATGTCGATCTTGCTCCCGTGGGTTTGACGTCCTCAAAGGACGCGCGATACCTTATCGACGATCGCACGACCGGAACGGGAGAATACGGTGTCCTCACATCGCAGTATTTCTCGACGGAAGCGGGCGCCTCCCAGAATTACGTCATGTTGAAGAGCGCGGGCAATACGACCGGGCAGGTCGAGATCGGCGTGTCCGCAAGCACGACGTCGAGCCAAGTCAACGAAATGATTGCCGTCGTCGACAAGATGCTCGGTCAGATGACCACCGTCGGCGCGTCCTTCGGGGCGCTCGAGAAGCGCATCACGCTGCAGAACGATTTCGCTCAATCTCTCGACGACTCCTATTCGCGCGGCATCAGCCGGTTGATCGATGCTGACATGGAGGAACGGTCGAGCCGCCTGACGGCGCTGCAGACCCAGCAGCAGCTCGCCCTGCAGTCACTCAACATCGCCAACGCCACCTACGACACCGTCCGACAGCTTTTCCAGAACCTCTGAAGCCCGTTCGTTTTCGAACGCCGTCCGCCATTGCCGGCGGGCGGCGTTGCTTCGCGCCGTGTGTAACATAATTGCGATGACCAACCTCGGCGTCTGTGCAATTCACCGAATTTCCAGTATCGAAGGCAACTGCTTCATTTTGTTGCCGCATTCCTTAATACTGCTCGCATCACCATTCGAACTGGAGATTTGCCTGTCCATGATCAAGAAATTCATACTTTTGGCCATTGCCGCGACCTACCTCAGCGCATGCACCACGACCGACCCCTATACGGGCCAGCAGAAGATGTCGAGCACCTCGGGCGGCGCGCTGCTCGGCGCCGGGGTTGGCGCGCTGGCCGGCCTTGCCGTCGGCGGCTCGCCGGTCGGACGGCGCAACGCGGCGCTGATCGGCGCGGGCGTCGGCGCGCTCGCAGGCGGCGCGATCGGCAACTACATGGACCAGCAGGAATCCGAACTGCGTGCGCAGCTTCAGGGCACCGGTATTTCGGTCACCCGAAATGGCGACAACATCATCCTCAACATGCCGTCGAACATTACCTTCGACGTCGATCAGGATGCCGTGAAGTCCGGTTTCTATCCGACGCTGAACTCGGTCGCGATCGTCCTGCGCAAATTCAACCGCACGCTGATCGACGTCAACGGGCACACCGATTCCACGGGCAGCCTGCAGCACAATCAGGATCTGTCGCAGCGCCGAGCCATGTCGGTCGCCGATTATCTCGGCACGCAGGGTGTCGACGCGCGCCGCGTTTCGGCCGTCGGCTTCGGCCCGTCGCAGCCGGTTGCTTCCAACGCGACGGAAGCCGGCCGCGCACAGAACCGACGCGTCGAAATCCAGATCGCTCCGGTCACCCAGAGCTGATCAGAGGCGCATCCAGAGACAAACGGCCGGCAGTCGCCGGCCGTTTTTCATTACTGATGCATCGTCGCACCCTTGGTGATCTTGTCGACGATCTTCTTTTCCGCCCTCATGGCGATGCCCACGACCTTGGCGTCCTGCGGTCCATACTCGGCAAACACAGCCCGGTTGGCGACGTCGTGGCCGGTCGCGAACATCTCTTCGATGAACAAGGATGAGATGATGCCTCGCTCCAGCGAACGGCGGTGGATCGTCGACATCGTCTCGTCTCCCGCCGAGAGGACGATGATTGGCTGGATCGACAGCGGATTGTAGAGATTGCCGGTGCGATCCTTGTAGGCTTCGCCCAGTATCTCCGGGTTCTGACCGGCAATGCCGCTCATCAGGAAGGCGGTGACATTCAGCTTCTGCCAGGATTGAAGATTGTTTCGCAGGACGATCGCAATTTTGGTATCAAACATAGCCCAGTCTCTTTCATGCGGGTTCGAAAGTCGCGTTGAGCCAGGATCTAAACAGTCACGTCTTCGAGGGTCTTGAACGTTTGTGCACCGAGCGCAGCGCGGACGGCATCACGACTGCGCCTGCCTTCCCCGGCATCGAGCGCATCGAAGCGCAATTCGCCGGCAACGCGTTCGAGCCGCACCGACACGACACCTACGCGCTCGGGGTGACGATCAAGGGCGTGCAGGCTTTTTCCTATCGTGGCGAGCGGCGGTTCAGCCTGCCGGGGCAGGTGATCGTCCTGCATCCCGACGAAGAGCATGACGGCGGTGCCGGAACCAATGACGGGCTGCAATATCGAATGCTCTATCTTGAGCCCTCGCTCGTCGTCGACTGTCTCGAGGCACAGGGGATCGGACTGCCTTTTGTCGATGAGCCGGTCATCGGGGACCGGCTGTTGGCAGGCACGCTGCTGGCAGCGCTTGGCGAACTGGACCGTGAACTCGATGAACTGTTTGTCGACGATTTTAACGAGGGTGGCGGGAGGCCTCGCGAGGCATGCCCACACGCCGGAGCGGCCGCTCGGCAACGTGGCGTGGCGCAGAGCGCGACTGGCGCGGGAATACCTTGAGGCACATGCCACAAGGACGGTTCGTTCCGGCGAACTCGAGGCGGTGACGGGCCTCGACCGCTTTGCGCTGGCGCGGCACTTTCGTGCAGCCTTCGCCACCAGCCCGCATCGCTATCTCCTGATGCGTCGCCTGCAGCGGGCGCGCGCGATGATCGGTTCGGGAGACGGACTGGCAGAGGTGGCGGCCGCCACAGGCTTTGCCGACCAGAGTCATCTCAACCGCCACTTCAAGAAGGCCTACGGCATGACGCCCGGCCAATGGGCGGGCCTCAGGCGGGATTTTCCGCCAGACCCGAGCGTCGGGCAATAAAACGGGCGAGCATCGGTCCGGTAAACAGGATCACCAGAAAACGGCCCGTCTGCATGGCCATGACGAAAGGCACGTCGACGTCGCTGGATGCCGCGATGATGGCGACGGAATCGGCGCCGCCGGGGCTGGTGGCGAGGTAGGCCGTCAGGGGATCGACGCCTGCGAACCTGTGCAGGGCAAAGGCCATGCAGCCGCACAGCGACATCAGAAGCACGATGGAGCCTGCCACGCGGGGCAGGGCACGGGCTGCGTGCATGATGATGCCGCGCGTGAAGCGCAGGCCGATGCTCCAGCCGATCAGCGCGTAGCTGATCGCCAGCAGCCACATCGGCAGTTCGATCCTAAGAAGGCCGAGGCCCTGCAGCAGCGAGCCCAGCGCCAGCGGAACGATGATGGTGCCCCCCGCAATGCGAAAGCGAACGGCGGCGTAGGCGGCCAGACATGTCAGCGCGATCGTTGCTGCAAGGGCTGGCCAGTCGACCGGCGGAAAGAGGATCAGCGCCGGCGGTTCGCCGCCGTCGGCCGCGACCCAGAGGCGGGAGACGACGGAGGCAGCGACTGCAACGAAGACGACGCGCAGGTACTGCATGAAGGCGACAAGGCGCGCATCGGCTCCATAGGCCTCGGACATGATGACCATCGCCGATGCCGCGCCGGGAGACGACCCCCAAACGGCCGTCGTTCCCGGCAGAACCTGCCAGCGCGTCAGCACCCAGCCGAGCAGGGCAGCAATGACGATGACGGAGAAAATCATCGATAGGAAAAGCGGTGCGTCCGTCGCCATCGTCTGCAGGATGTCCACCGTGATGGCTCGCGCCATGAGCATGCCGACGAGCGCCTGGCCGAACAGCAACGGCCAGCGTGGGATACGAAGCGAACCCTGGCCGACGGACAGCGCAAGGACGATCGCGGCGACCATTGGTCCGATAAGCAGGGAGGCAGGCAAGCCTAGCATTTCGAGGCCGACAACGAGAACCGTCGACATGAACAGCAGCAGCGCCCAGCGCGGCGGGCTGAGCTTTCGAAGCAGGCTGTCGACGTCTTTCAACGGTATCATCCCGTTACTGTCCTGCCGGCGGATACCCCGGTCGATGCGACGCGGAGCAGGGGGACCGCAACTGGCTGAGCGAAAAACCGGCTGGAGACGCCGAATGGATCGAGGCGGTATAGGCTGGGGCGATACCGGGGGTCAATTGCGAAAATCTGCCTGCGAACGTCTTCAGAGCCGGACATGTTCTGCCAGAAAATCAAGCAAGGCGCGAACGCGCGCGGGCAGCGGACCGCCCTGGCCGATGTAGACGGCATGGAATTCCTCGGTTTCGCCGGGATTGATCTCCTCGAGCACCGGGACCAGCCGCCCGGCGTCGACGTCTGCGCGGACGGCGAAGGCGGTCAGCCGTGCAAGACCGGCACCCGACAACGCCATGTATCGCATTGCCTCGCCGTCCCCGACCTGAACGCCCGGCGTGACCGGCAGCGTCACGGTTTCGCCGTCCTGTCTGACGGGCCAGCCCTCGACACTCCGTGCATAGGAAAAGCCGATGCGGCAGTGGCCTTGCAACTCGGAGGCGGACCCCGGTGTGCCGTGGCGCTGCAGATAGTCCGGCGACGCGACGATGATCTTGCGGGCGGCGCCGAGCTTGCGGGCAATCAGGGTGGAACTCCTCAACGGCCCGGCACGGATGGCGACATCGGCTCGATCGTCCAGAAGGTCGATAACCCTGTCGGTGTGCGAGACGTCGAGCGTAACGGCTGGATGGAGTGCGAGGAAATTCGGGACGAGCGGTGCCAGGACGTGATTGCCGAACGATCCGCTGGTGTTGATGCGGATGGGGCCGGCCGCGCGCTCGCCGGCCGAGGCGTAGCGCTCGGCCTCGGCGATATCGGCGAGGATCGAGACGCTGCGCTCGTAGAAGGCGCAGCCTTCCGGCGTCAGCTGCAGCTTGCGGGTCGAGCGATGGACGAGGCGAGCGCCGAGACGGGTTTCAAGCCGCCCAACAAGCTTGCTGACGGCCGAGGGCGTCATGCGGCAGGCTCGAGCGGCGGCCGAGAAGCCACCGAGTTCGACCGCACGAACGAAGACCTCCATCTCTCCCGACCGGTTGACGTCCTGGCGGCTCATGTTGAATTCAATTCATCAATGGTGTTCTTGGTGGCAATCTATATCCCCGTAGGTACAGTGTCTATCTATCTCTAAACAACAGGAGACAGACCATGGAATACAGAAATCTCGGTTCCTCAGGCCTCAGAGTGCCGGTCTTGAGTTTCGGCGCAGGAACCTTCGGCGGCTCGGGGCCGCTGTTCGGCGCCTGGGGCAATACGGACGCCGCAGAGGCACGGCGCATGGTCGACATCACCCTGGAAGCCGGCGTCAACCTCTTCGACACGGCAGACGTCTACTCTGCCGGTGCCTCCGAGACGGTTCTCGGGCACGCGATCAAGGGGCGGCGCGATGCCGTGCTGATTTCGACCAAGATGGCGTTGCCGATGGGCGATGGCCCGGCCGACTGGGGCACGTCTCGGGCGCGTCTGATCCGCTCGACCGACGAGGCGCTCAAGCGGCTCGGAACGGACTACATCGATCTGCTGCAGCTTCACGCCTTCGATGCAACAACCCCGGTCGAAGAGGTGCTGGCGACGCTGGATGGGCTGATCACTGCCGGAAAGATCCGCTACATCGGCGTGTCGAATTTTGCCGGATGGCAGCTGATGAAGTCGCTCGGCGTTTCCGAACGCCACGGCTATCCGCGCTACGTCGCGCACCAGGTCTACTATTCGCTGGCTGGTCGCGACTACGAATGGGAACTGATGCCGCTCGGCGCCGACCAGGGTGTCGGGGCGCTGGTCTGGAGCCCGCTTGCCTGGGGACGTCTCACAGGCAAGATTCGCCGGGGCCAGCCGTTGCCCGAGGGAAGCCGCCTGCATCAGACTTCGGAGTACGGGCCGCCGGTCGACGACGAAAAGCTTTACGACATCGTCGACGCGCTCGATCAGGTTGCGCAGGAGACAGGCAAGACCGTTCCGCAGATCGCGCTCAATTGGTTGATCGGCCGCCCGACGGTCGCAAGCGTCGTCATCGGCGCACGCAACGAGGAGCAACTGCGGCAGAACCTCGGCGCAGTCGGCTGGTCGTTGTCGAAGGAGCAGCTGGAAACGCTGGACAAGGCGAGCGCCGCTGCCGCGCCGTATCCCTACTTCCCGTACCAGCGACAGGAGGGTTTTGCCCGGCTCAATCCGCCTCTTGTCTGAGGCAGCCCGCGCAGGCCATCTACGCCGATTCTTGCACTAGACAGGCGCTGTGTCATGTCTCATACCCAACCTGCCTCCAGGCAGATTGGGTAAGGGAGATCAACGCGATGGCGCTCAAAGACGCAAAGGCCGGCAAACGAAACGAAGCGGGCATCGCAGCTGCTCTCGGCATTCTGAAACAGAGCTTCGGCGAGCGCTTC
Source organism: Rhizobium sp. Root1203 (assembly GCF_001424945.1). Classification (GTDB taxonomy): domain Bacteria; phylum Pseudomonadota; class Alphaproteobacteria; order Rhizobiales; family Rhizobiaceae; genus Rhizobium. The sequence goes on along the minus strand of NZ_LMCW01000012.1, from coordinate 879,688 downwards.
CAGACCGGCGAGGCCTTTCGCGCCCAGCATGCCCATACGACGACCTATATCCCCGCGCAGCTCCCCGACGGGGTGCTTTTTGCCGAGAGCGCCGACGATGTGACGGCAGCCGTCAAGATCTGCGCCGAGCACAAGGTGCCGGTGATCGGTTTCGGGACCGGTTCGTCGCTTGAAGGGCAGGTGAATGCGCCGAACGGCGGGATTTCCATCGATTTCAGCCGCATGAATCGTATTCTTGAGGTGAATAGCGAAGACCTGGACTGCACCGTCGAGCCAGGCGTCACCCGCGAGCAGCTCAACACCTATCTGCGCGATACCGGCCTGTTCTTTCCGATCGATCCGGGTGCCAACGCCTCGATCGGCGGAATGACGTCGACGCGCGCCTCGGGAACGAATGCCGTCCGCTACGGCACGATGAAGGACAATGTCCTGGCGGTAACGGCAGTGACGGCGAACGGGGAGGAAATCCGGACCGCGCGCCGGGCTCGCAAGTCGTCAGCCGGCTACGATCTCACGCGGCTGTTCGTCGGTGCCGAGGGCACGCTTGGAATCCTGACGTCGGTGACGCTCAGGCTGCAGGGCATCCCGCAGAAGATCGGCGGCGGCGTTTGCGCGTTTCCGAGCGTGCGGGCTGCCTGCGACGCCGTCATCATGACGATCCAGATGGGCATTCCGGTGGCTCGCATCGAAATTCTGGACGCATTGCAGATCAAGGCCTGCAACGCCTACTCGAAATTGAACTACGACGAGAAGCCGACGCTGTTTCTGGAGTTTCACGGCACGGACGAAACCGTTGCGCTGCAATCGGAACAGTTCGCGGAGATCGCCGCCGAGTGCGGCGGCGGAGAATTTCACTGGACCGTGAATGCCGAGGAGCGGAACAAGCTGTGGAAGGCGCGACACGACGCCTATTGGGCGTCGCGTGCGCTTGCACCGGAGATGGCGGCCCTGTCGACGGACGTTTGCGTGCCAATCTCAAGGCTTGCGGATTGCATCGGCGAAACGCAGGCCGACATCGAGGAGCACGGGCTGCTGGCGATGATCGTCGGGCATGCGGGCGACGGCAACTTCCATGTTCTGCTGCTGTTCGACGACAAGACGGCAGAAGGAATCGCCGTTGCCGAAGAGTTCGTGGGCCGGCTCAATGCGCGAGCGCTCGAGATGGACGGAACCTGCACCGGCGAGCACGGCATCGGGCAGGGCAAGATGGCCTTCCTGGAACAGGAGCTCGGCGGCGCCGTCGATCTGATGCGCCAGGTCAAGCAGGCGCTCGATCCGGATAATATCTTCAATCCCGGCAAGATTTTCCAATATGCCTGAAAATCAACATTCTATTCGTCTTGGCTTGCTTGCGGCATGAATGCCACTAGAGACGAGGGATCGTATGTCGAATCGTCCAGACCACGTCTCCAAACCCGGGAAATAGAGCAGGATGTTGCCTGAATGCCGCTTCACACCTTTCGATTTCATGGTCTAGTGTCCGCGATGGTTTCCCGAATGGAGAATGACTGACTTGGTGGGCCGGTTCCTCGTCGTACTGGGTGGGCTGATTGTCGTGGCGCTGTTTGTGGCGCTGCTCGCGCCGCTATTCATCGACTGGACCGACTTCAGGAAAAATTTCGAGGATCAGGCAAGCCGCATCATCGGCAAGAAGGTCGTCGTACATGGTTCTGTCGATGCGCGGTTGTTGCCTTTTCCGTCGGTGACCCTGCACGACGTGCGGGTCGGCCAGGAGATGGACGGTTCGCCGATCGTTCAGGTCGAGCAGTTCTCGATGGATGCCGAGCTTGCGCCGTTCCTGTCGGGCGAGGCGCTTATTTTCGACATGCGAATCGTCAATCCGAAGGTGAAGCTGAGGCTTCTCAAGGATGGCACGCTTGATTGGACGCGCGGCAGCCAGCCTGAGATTCCGGCCAGGACCGTTGTCCTCGAGAACGTCCACGTCAGCGGCGGTGACGTCCAGTTCATCGACGATCAGTCGGGACGGACGCGACATGTGACCGGGCTGAATGCCGAGATGTCGGCAAAGTCGCTGGCTGGTCCCTGGCGCATCGACGGCGATGCCGCGCTTGACGGCGAACATGGCAGTTTCTCCATCTCCAGCAACCAGCCGGACGACAACGGCGTGCTGCGCATGCGAACCCGCCTGCAGCCCGACAAGCATCCCGTGAGCGTCGATCTGGATGGCGAACTGAAGCTGGTCGACAGCAGACCCAACTATCAGGGGACGATTTCGGCGGCTATCGAGAGTGCGCGCACTGCCAAGGCGGCAGACAAATCATCTCTTCCTCCGCGCCTCAAAGGGAAATTCGAGCTTACCAACGAGAGCATCCACATTCCCGAATACCGTCTGGAAATCGGCTCGCAACAGGATCCGTACGTCATCACCGGCGAGGCGACGCTCGATACCGGCGGCAACCCGCAATTCCTTCTGACGGCCGATGGCCAGCAGATCGACGTTAACCGCATCGGAAACCAGGGTGCGGGCGGAAAGACGGCACGCGACCCCGGTCTTTCGGCTCGCCAGCGGTTGAACACGCTGATCCAGATCGTCTCGCAGGTGCCGGTGCCCCAGGTGCCAGGCAAGGCGAGCGTCCGGCTGCCGGCGATCGTGGCCGGCGACACGACGATCAGGGACGTGCAGCTCGATCTCGAACCGGCCGGCACCGGCTGGACGATCGACAATGCGGTCGGCACGCTGCCCGGACGCACGCAGGTCGAAGGCCGCGGACGGCTCAACCTGCAGGGACAACCGTCTTTCGACGGCGAGATCACCGTGGCATCGAACCAGCCTAGCGGCCTCGCTTCATGGCTTGCAGGTTCCGTCGATCCGGCCATCCGTCAGTTACGACAGGCGGGCTTTTCCGCAAAAGTCAGCCTGACCCACGAGCGGCAGCTGTTCGACAATCTGGAAATCGCCATCGGGCCGGCCACCCTGAAGGGGAAGCTCGACAGACAGGCGGTCGCCAATCAGGTGCCGACGCTGGACGTGGCGCTTGCCGGCGATGCGCTCGATCTCGATGCCCTGCGGGCATTGACCGGGCTTTTCACCGGTCAGGACGCCGGCGACAACGTCCTTGACCACAAGATCAGAGCCCAATTGAAAGCCGACACGTTCACAGCCTTTGGTATCGAGGCCGGCGACGTCGAGACGAGCTTCACCATCGCCGACGGCGCGCTGGCAGTCGACAAGCTCTTGGTGAAGAACCTGGCAGGCGCAGAACTGACTGCGACGGGCCGGGCGGAAGGGTCGCTGCTCGACTACAAGGGATCGGGCGAGATCACCTTCAAATCCGCCGATCCCGGTTCATTCTTCACGATGCTCAAGCAGCATCTGCCGCAGCATCCGGTCATGGATCGGCTTGTGCGCAATGCTGCATGGTATACCAATACGGCGCTGCGCGGCGCGGTCACGCTGGGCGGCGACCAGGGAGACGGTCTTGCCGTCACGCTGGCGGGTGTCGCCAATGGCAGCCGCGTGAACCTCGACTATCGCATGTCCGATCTGCTGGCACTGACGGGCAAGGGTACCACCAGCCTTGAAGCGACGCTGGAAAACAATGTGACCTCCATCCTGTTCGGCCAGGCCGGGCTCGACCCGCTGCCGGTGGATGCCGATGCGAACGGCCGCCTGACGCTGAAGGTTCAAGCCGAGGGAACAGATCCGGCCGACGCCGCGCTGACCTTCGCGACAGACCGGACCTCGTTTACCGCGAGCGGGAAGGTCGATGTTCGTCCGCAGACGTTCATGAACGGACAGATGGCGGTTTCGCTGGAGAGTGCCGATCTCGACCCGTACCTCGTCATGAACGGCGTCGGGGTGCCTCAGATGGGGACCGGCCTGCCTTTCAAGTTGACGACGACGGCGACTGTCGACGGCGACAAGATCGCATTCGCCAACATCGCGGGACATGCCGCGGACAATGAGTTCAGCGGGGCGTTGTCGCTCGACCGCAAGGCGGAGAAGACGACGGCAACGGGCGACCTTGCGCTTTCCAAGGCCGATGCCGTCTGGCTGGGCGAGGCAGTATACGGGCCGATGACGGACGCAGCGACCGGCAACCTGTCCGCGGCACCTCTCGGCCTGCCTGTTTTCAAGGATATGGACGTCAACGTGACGCTTTCGGCCAAGCAATTCTGGCCCGGCTGGTCGAGCCCGATCACGGACTTCACGTCTGCCGTCGCGTATAAAGGCGACGAACTGCAACTGAATGCCATCAAGGGCGGCTGGGACGGCGGCACGGTGGATGGCAATGCGCGGTTTACCAATGCCGGCGGTACCGGTTTCTTCCAGACCAAGCTGGCGCTCGCCGATGCGGATCTGGGCGGGGTCGTCTGGCCGCGCGACGGGGCTCCGGTTGCCAACGGCAAGTTCGGCATGTCCCTGTCGATGGAGGCATCCGGCAAGTCGATGAAGGAGATTGCAAGCTCCCTCAATGGTTCGGGCGAACTCCGCCTCGGCGATACCAGCGTCCGCGGCCTCAATCTCGGAATGCTGGCGCCGCTGCTTGCGGCAACCGATCCGATGCAGGACCAGTTGAATGCCGGCAAGGTTCATCCGATCGTCGAGACGTTGCTCAACAACGGCGAGGCAAAGCTGCCACCCACGGCGATACCGTTCAACGTGACGGACGGCGTCCTGCGCGTTCAGAACGTCACCGTCGCGACCGATCAGGCCAAGGTGACCGGCAATGCCCAGATCGACCTGCCGCAGGAGCGCATCACGGCCTCGCTCAACATCAACCTCAATCCCGGCGGCGAGGCGCTTCCGGGCGCGGAACCTGCCGTGCGCCTCGATTTTTCCGGTGTGCTCGGCTCGCCCGGTCGGGTGATGGACGTGACCGATATCACCGGCTACCTTTCGCTGCGCGCCTTCGAGCGCGAGCGTCGGCGTGTCGAGCGGTTGCAGTCGAATGTGCTGGAGAAGCAGCGCCTGCGGCGTGAGGTGTCGCTCTACAAGTTCAACGACGCCGAGCGCGCGAAGGCCGCCGCCATCGAGTCGCAGCGGCGCGCCGAGGAAGAGCGGCTGAGGACACTTGCCGCACAGCAGGCCGAACGCGACAAGGCGGATGCCGAGGCGCGGGCCAAGGCAGAGGCCGAGGCGCGTGCCAAGGAGAAAGCGGACGCCGATGCCAAGGCTGCGGCAGATGCCGCACGCCGTGCGCAGGAAGAGCTTTCCTTGCCGCCCGAGAATTCTCTCAATTTCAAGACGATGCCCGGGCTGCCGGGTGTCCAGGTGCCGCAATAGGGACAGGCGGCGCAACCGGTCGCGGGGCGCAGAATGCCCTGGCGCTAGGTCTCAGCCAGCCGCGCCCGGTCGACAACGCCGCTTACGAATGCAGCCTTTGCGGCCGTGTATCCGTCGCCGTCATATTCGAATTCCTTGCAGAGCGTCAGCTTGAGCACCTCGTAGGCTGCCGCCGTTTGCGGGTGCGCTCTCAGATAATCGCGGAAGAGGATCCTGCGTCGATGCGTGTCGTTGCCCTCGGGGCACAAATAGACACGCTGCTTGGGCGCGGTCGATCGCTTCATGAAGGCGAAGACCTGCCTGTCGTAGCGATTGCCGCGAGGTTCATATCCGGCGGCCTCCAATACCGAGTTTGCCTTTTCGACTTCGCGGGAATTGCGCAGGATCACATCGATGTCGATCAGCGGCTTGGCCGAAATGCCTGGGATTGACGTGCTGCCGATGTGTTCGACGGCGACGACGCGTCGTCCCTCGAGCAGGGTCCGCAGGGTGCGGGCGATTGCCAGAAAGTGGCCTGGCCACGCTTCGTCGTAGCCCACGAGCTCAACCCGTTCGGCCATCGGCCGTTCCTCCATTGGGATCACCTGCCGGATCAGTCCCAGCGCCAGATTTCAGCGAGGAAAGAACATAGACCCGGAGCGCCGAAGACAGGTTGCTGTCGGCGTCTCGCTGGTCGTCGATTTCGGAAATGAGTGCGGCGAGGGGGACGGCGCGGGTCGCGGCAATGGCCGTCAACTCGCTCCAGAACTCGTCTTCCAGCGAGAAGCTGGTGCGATGTCCATGCAGGGTGGTCGAATGCTTCCGGATCATCGCGTCGGTTCAGATTTCGATTCAACGTGTTGATAAAATGATTCCGAATGCGCGGCCAAGTGATTGACCGGCAATTCGTTTCGGCAGTCGCCGGGCTTATTCGCCGTCGCCGTTCCTGTCGATGCGGCCTTGCTCGTGGGCCTGCGCGGCTTTCTCGTTCAGCGCCTTCGTCAATTGCTTTTCGACCTTGGTCCGGCCGAAAGAGATACGGTTCTGCTCGGCCTGCTTTTCTTTGTCGGAACGGGCCTGCTTTTTCCTGAACTGGCGAAGGTTGAGAATTTCGGCGCTCACGGACGATCTCCGACATGAAAAAGGGAAGCGGCTGCTTCCCTTTTGTCCCTATTGTTTCTTGCGGAAGGCGTCGAGCGAAACGACCGATCCGGGTTTCTTCTCGTCTCCGTCGGCGGGCTTTGCCGTCGGCGCTTCCTCGGTCTTTTCCGACGCGACGGGATAGGCCGTGATCTCGGCGTCGGGCAGCTCCTCACCGTCGGCAAGCGGCACGTCGAATTCCAGCTCGAAATTGACCGAGGGATCGTAAAATCCGCGAATGGCGTTGAACGGGACGAACAGCTTTTCAGGAATATCGGAGAACGAAAGGCCGATCTCGAAGCTCGAATCGGTCACCTTCATCTCCCAGAACTGGTGCTGGATGACGATGGTCATCTGCTCGGGATACTTCGACTTCAAAAGCTGCGAGATGCGCACACCGGGGGCACCTGTGAGAAACGTAATAAAGAAGTGATGTTCGCCCGGCAGGCGGCCGGTTGCTGCGACTTCGGACAAAACCTTGCGAATGACGCCGCGCAGCGCGTCCTGCGCCAGAATGTCGTAGCGGATGTGATCCTGCCCCATGCTTTCCTGTCTTTCGTTGGTCCGTACGTCTTTCCCAAGGCTATATGCCACGCCCGGGCGCCTTGGAAAAGGCCGGAGCCGAGTCATACTTTGTCAAACCATACATGATTTGCGCGTCAGGGAGAAGGTGAAGGCTTCTGTTGCCAGGTGCCTCCGGACCCCGCCTTTAGGTGCGAACCTTCAGGACTTGATTTGAAGTGTCACACTGCGATTAAGCAGCGAGACGAGCTTCCGCATAGTTGTCATTTGCAACTACAATTTTAGCCCGATAACGGCGGTACAATGCCGAGCAAAAAGACGATCTTTACACCCTTGTCGATCCTGTTTCGCCCCCATCAAAAGCCGGCCATCCCTCTGTCAGGCCGCCGGTTTTTGGTGGAGGCGCCGGGTACCGCCCCCGGGTCCAATAGGCTTATTACACCGCTCATTTATCGCCATAGTCAATCCGAAGACTGGCAAGGGTGATATAGTGTTTTCCGCCGCACATGGGAAGAGCCGTCGTCATAAAAGCGTTGCGTGTGAACCAAGAATTGTTTGGACAGGCGGACTTGGCGATTGGTTTCGGGCCCCGAGGCGCTTAAATACAAGCGAAACGGAATCGGCGGCGGGCGATGAAGCAGTATCTCGATCTCTTGAACCATGTGATGCAAGGCGGAACCGATCGCGGCGACCGTACCGGTACCGGGACGCGATCCGTGTTCGGCTATCAGATGCGCTTCGACCTGGCTGAAGGCTTTCCGGTTCTGACGACCAAGAAGCTGCATCTGCGCTCGATCATTCATGAGCTTTTGTGGTTCCTGAAGGGCGAGACCAACATCGGCTATCTCAAGGAGAACGGTGTCTCCATCTGGGACGAGTGGGCCGACGAGAACGGCGATCTGGGCCCCGTCTACGGGGCGCAATGGCGGTCCTGGCCGGCGCCGGACGGCGGCCATATCGACCAGATCGCAAATCTCGTTGCGGGCATCGTCAAGAACCCGAATTCGCGCCGCCATATCGTTTCCGCCTGGAATCCGGCGGAGGTGGACAGCATGGCGCTGCCGCCGTGCCACTGCCTGTTCCAGTTCTATGTCGCCGACGGCAAGCTTTCCTGCCAGCTTTATCAGCGATCCGCCGACATATTCCTCGGCGTGCCCTTCAACATCGCCTCCTACGCCCTGCTGACGATGATGGTGGCTCAGGTGACCGGGCTTAAGCCCGGCGATTTCGTTCACACGCTCGGCGATGCGCATCTCTATCACAACCACTTCGAGCAGGCGAAGCTGCAGTTGACGCGCGAGCCGAAGCCTTTGCCCTTCATGCGGATCAATCCCGATGTGGAGGATATCTTTGGCTTCACGTTCGAGGATTTCGAATTGATCGGCTATCAGGCCGACGCCAGCATAAGGGCGCCGATCGCCGTCTGACCGGGGAAATTCATGTCCGATATTCGCAAGACGATTCTGGTTGCCGTCGCCGAGAACGGCATCATCGGCCGCGACGGCGACATGCCGTGGAGGCTGTCGACCGATCTGAAGCGGTTCAAGGCACTGACGCTTGGCAAGCCGGTGGTCATGGGCCGCAAGACCTACGAGTCGATCGGCAAGCCGCTGCCGGGCCGCGCCAATGTCGTCATTTCCCGGACCTCGGTGATCGAACATCCCGAGGTGAGAACGGTCGACTCGTTGCCCGAAGCAATGGCCCTTGCCGAAGATCTGGCGCGGAAGCAGGGCGTCGACGAAATCTGCATCATCGGCGGCGGGCAGATCTACGGGCAGGCCGTCGGCCTGGCCGATCGCCTCTATGTCACTCACGTGCAGACTGCCGTGGAGGGCGACACATCTTTCCCGGCTATCGATCCGGCTCTTTGGAACGTTGGGGAAACCATCGACGTGCCGGTCGGCGAAAAAGACAGCTACCCGACCCGTTTCGTCGTCTACGACAGACGTTGAACGCGGAAAACCAACTATTTTCCAATAAATATCGACAAGTTCCTCATGTCGCGTTGAAAGCCGATGCGGCGATACCTATAACGGTCACGATCGCAGATATCCGCCGCCCCCGTGGGTTCGGCGATCGCAAGTTTTAACGAACAACGAGGTTTTGATGCCCTGGAGCAATCAGAATGGCGGCGGCGGCCCTTGGGGCGGCGGCGGCGGTAACAATCAGGGACCATGGGGGCAGGGGCCGAACCGCCCACGCGGCGGTGGTGGCGGGAAGGGCGGTCCGCCCGATCTCGAGGATATTATCCGGCGCGGTCAGGACCAGCTTCGCGGCATCGTGCCCGGCGGGTTCAATACCGGCGTCCTGTTGATCGTTGCGGCTCTGGTCGCAGCGTTCTGGCTTTTCCAGTGCATCTATATCGTGCAGCCCGACGAGCGCGGCGTGGAATTGCGCTTCGGCAACCCGAAGTCGGAAATTTCGATGCCCGGCCTGCACTTCCATCTGTGGCCGATGGAAACAGTCGAAATCGTCAAGGTGACGGTGCAACAGCAAAACATCGGCGGGACGACGTCTTCGTCGGCAACCGGGCTGATGCTGTCGGGCGACCAGAACATCCTGAACGTCCAGTTCTCGGTCTTCTTCACCGTGACGGATCCGAAGGCCTATCTCTTCAACGTCGAGAATCCGGCGGAAACGCTGCAGCAGGTCGCCGAAAGCGCCATGCGCGAAGTCGTCGGCCGTCGCCCCGCGCAGGATACCTTCCGCGACAATCGTCAGCCGATCGAGGCCGAAGTTGCGGCGATCGTTCAGGGCACGATGGACCGATACCGCAGCGGCATCTCGATCAATGCGATCACCATTCAGGACGTCGCGCCGCCACGTGAGGTGGCCGATGCCTTCGAAGAAGTGCAGCGCGCCGACCAGGACAAGCAGCGTCTCGTCGAAGAGGCGAACCAGTACGCCAACCAGAAGCTCGGCCAAGCCCGCGGTGACGCGGCGCAGATCCGAGAAGCGGCTGCCGCATACAAGGATCGCGTCGTCAAGGAAGCGGAAGGTGAGGCGCAGCGCTTCAACTCCATCAACGACGAGTATACCAAGGCCCCCGAAGTGACGCGCAAGCGGCTGTTCCTCGAAACGATGGAACAGGTGCTGAAGAACTCCAAGAAGGTCGTGATCGACGAGAAGCAGGGGGTCGTACCCTATCTGCCGCTCAACGAGATCGGCAAACCCGCACAGCAGGGAGGTTGAACCATGACTTCGAACAAGCTCCCCATCATTCTCATCGTCCTTGCGGTGGTTTTGCTCGCCATCTATTCGTCGGTCTTCGTGGTCAACGCCCGCGAGCAGGCGATCGTCGTCCGCTTCGGCCAGATCCAGTCTGTCAAGACAGAGCCAGGCATCTACTTCAAGCTGCCCTTCACCTTCATGGATGCGGATCGCGTCCAGATCGTCGAAAAGCAGGCACTGCGCTTTGATCTCGACAACATCCGCGTCCAGGTGCGCGGCGGCGCGACCTTCGACGTCGATGCCTTCGTCATCTACGATATCAAGGACGTTCGCCGCTTCCGCGAAACGGTGTCGGGTGACCGCGAGTCGGCCGAAGCCCGGCTTCGCACACAGCTCGATTCATCGCTGCGCCGCGTCTACGGTCTGCGCGATTTCGACGCCGCTCTTTCCGAAGAGCGTGTCGCGATGATGCTCGAGGTTCGCGACGACCTGCACCGGGATGCCGAGGCACTGGGCCTCAACATCCAGGATGTCCGTATCCGTCGTACCGACCTGACGCGCGAAGTTGCGCCGAAGACCTACGACCGCATGCGCGCCGAACGTTTGGCGGAAGCCGAACTGCTGCGCGCTCAGGGTGGCGAAGAAGGCCAGCGTCGCCGTGCCATCGCCGACAGGCAGGTGGTGGAGATCACCGCCGAGGCGCAGCGCGACTCGGAAATCCTGCGCGGTCAGGGCGATGCGGAACGCAACCGTCTGTTCGCCGACGCCTTCAACAAGAACCCGAACTTCTTCGAGTTCTACCGTTCGATGGCGGCCTACACCACGGCCATGTCCTCGCAAGATACGACCCTTGTGCTGTCGCCGAACTCGGAGTTCTTCCGCTATTTCAACAGCGCCTCGGGTTTCCCGGGGGGCGTTCCGCCGGTGCCTCCGACGCCGTCTGCGGCTCCAACGCCGCCGGCAGCATCCGCGAACTGATCGCGCAATCGAGCTTTGTGAACGAGGGGCCGGCATCTTGCCGGCCCCACGCATTTCAGGCGTTCGAGGTGGACGTCCCGGCGCTTGCCGAGCATCCCACGCAGATTGCACGGGATTTCGCGAAAAGGTGATTTCACCCTCCATCATTCCGCCTTATGCTCGTGGTCAGAGTGCGCTTTTGACCTATACGAGGATGCTTGATGGCCCCCACGATACGCCCGACCTACAGACGATCGCTCGCTCTTCTGGCCGGCGCTGCACTTCTGGCTAATGTCGGTTTCACCGGGGTAGTCCATGCGCAGGGCACACCCCCGACGAACGGACCGGCGTCCGTTGCCGATCTTGCCGAGGGACTTCTCGATGCCGTGGTGAACATTTCCACGTCGCAGAACGTGAAGGACGACGAAGGGGCAGGTCCGGCGCCGCGCGCGCCCGACGGCTCTCCGTTCCAGGAGTTCTTCAACGACTTCTTCAACAAGCAGAAGGGCAAGCCGGGCGGCAACCACAACGTCAATTCGCTCGGATCGGGTTTCGTCATCGATCCCCAGGGCTACATCGTCACCAACAACCACGTGATCGAGGGCGCCGACGACATCGAGGTGAATTTCGCGGACGGAAGCAAGCTCAAGGCCAAGCTGATCGGCACCGATACGAAGACGGACCTTTCCGTGCTGAAAGTCGAGCCGAAAGCGCCGCTGAAGTTCGTGAAGTTCGGCGATTCCAGTGGCATGCGCATCGGTGACTGGGTGATGGCCATCGGCAATCCGTTCGGCTTCGGCGGATCGGTCACGGTGGGGATCATTTCCGGACGCGGCCGCAACATCAATGCCGGCCCTTACGACAACTTCATCCAGACCGATGCGGCGATCAACAAGGGCAACTCCGGCGGACCTCTCTTCAACATGAAGGGCGAGGTGATCGGCATCAACACAGCCATCATTTCACCGAGCGGCGGCTCGATCGGCATCGGCTTCTCCGTTCCGTCGGAGCTCGCGGCAGGTGTCGTTGAGCAGTTGCGCGAGTTCGGCGAGACGCGTCGCGGCTGGCTCGGTGTGCGCATTCAGCCGGTGACCGACGATATCGCCGACAGCCTGGGCCTATCGAGCGCCAAGGGCGCGCTGGTCGCAGGCGTCATCAAGGGTGGGCCGGTCGACGACGGTTCGATCAAGGCCGGCGATGTCATCCTGAAGTTCGACGGCAAGGCCGTCAACGAAATGCGCGACCTTCCGCGCGTCGTGGCGGAAAGCCCGGTCGGCAAGGAAGTCGACGTGCTGGTGCTGCGCGACGGAAAAGAGCAGACCGTCAAGGTGAAGCTCGGCCGGCTGGAAGACAGCGATCAGGCGGCGTCCAACGACCCCGGTTCTGATAATTCTCAGGACGGCGTCATCAATCCGGATCCGGGTGAGAACCAGGATATGGACGAGCCGGACAGCGACCAGACCCAGCCGGTTCCCGATGGAAAGGGCAAGCCTGCTCAGCCGGCGCCGGATGCGTCCTTGGCCAAGAGCGTTCTCGGTCTCTCGCTCTCGGCATTGAGCGCCGAAACCCGTAAGACCTTCGGCATTGCCGAAAGCGTGGACGGCGTTCTGGTTGCCGAGGTGGCGCCTGGATCGCTGGCGGCGGAAAAGGGATTGAAGGCCGGCGACGTGATCGTCGAGGTCGCGCAGGAGTTCATGCGCTCGCCCGAGGCGGTCGCTGCCAAGGTGCAGTCACTGAAGCAGGAAGGCCGGCGCAACGCCCAGATGATGATTGCCTCGGCGAATGGCGATCTGCGCTTCGTCGCCGTGCCAATGGAATGAGTGTCGGAGCGAGCGGGCTTTCTGGCCAGCTCGACAGCGAGTATCGGACCGGGCCTCAGGGCCCGCTCCATCAAGCCTTGACGAAATCCGTCTTTCTGTAGCCCTGGATGTAAAGCAGGGCGCTGAGGTCGCCGTGATTGATCTCGATCTTGGCTTCCGCGGCCACAGCCGGCTTGGCATGGAGCGCGACGCCCGATCCCGCCAGGTGCAGCATGCCGAGATCGTTTGCCCCATCGCCCACCGCCATCGCGTCTTCCGGCGAGATTCCAAGCTTTACCGAGATGTCGTTGAGTGCGTCGACCTTGGCTTGCCTGCCGAGGATCGGCTCTGCGACGAAACCGGTCAGCATGCCGCCGTCCTCAAGCAGGATGTTGGCGCGGTTTTCGTCGAAGCCGAGCGTCGCAGCGATCCGGCGCGTGAAGACGGTGAAGCCGCCTGAGACAAGGGCAGTGTAATGCCCCTTCGATTTCATGGTGGCGATCAGCTCCGGGCCACCTGGCGTGAGCGTGATACGCTTGGCAATGACGTCGTCGACCACCGAGATCGGCAGCCCCTTCAGCAGGGCGACGCGCTCGCGAAGCGCTGGCTCAAAGGCGATTTCGCCGTTCATTGCCCGGGCGGTGATCGCCGCGACCTTGTCCTTGAGGCCGACTTCCGCCGCCAGTTCGTCGATACATTCCTGTCCGATCATGGTCGAATCCATATCTGCGATCAGCAGCTTCTTGCGGCGTGTTTCCGCGTCCTGGATGACGAGATCGATCGGCGCGCCGGCGATCGCCGCCAGAATGCCGGCTCGTGCAATCCCGGCCTCCATGCCGTCACGAAGGGCGATGTCGCTGGCAATTCCATCGGCGAGCCAATAGAGACCGGACGCGTTCACCGCCTCGGCAGCCTTCTCGGCGATTGCGGGCGTGAGAACGGGATTTGACGGATTGGCAACAAGCGTGGCAACGAGGGCCATGATGGAAAACCTTCTGAGCGCAATGGACGCGATCCTGATAACCGGGCCAACCGCCAGCGGCAAGTCCGCGCTGGCGGTTGAATTGGCGAAACGTCACGACGGCGTCGTGGTCAACGCCGACAGCATGCAGGTCTACGATACGCTGCGTGTGCTGACTGCACGCCCCTCCGACGGCGAAATGCAGGGCGTGCCGCATTATTTCTACGGCCATGTCCCGGCCGGCAGCGCCTATTCGACCGGCGCATGGCTACGCGACGTGGAGGCATTGCTGCCCGGTCTCAGGGCCGAAGGTCGGCTGCCGGTCTTCGTCGGCGGCACCGGCCTCTACTTCAAGGCGCTGACGGGCGGCCTGTCGGAGATGCCGGCAATTCCGGACGAGGTCCGCACCCGCCTGCGTGGCCGCCTGCAGGAGCAGGGCGCCGAGCACCTTCATTCGCAGTTGGTCGAGGGCGATCCGGCCGTTGCTGCGGGGCTCAACCCGCAGGACGGGCAGCGGATCGTCCGGGCACTGGAGGTGCTGGAAGCGACGGGCCGGTCGATCGCCGACTTCCGAGGCCGGGCAGGTCCGGCGATCGTGGAACCAAAGGCTGCGCAGAAGATCGTCGTGCTGCCCGAGCGCGCCATCCTGCATGCGCGGATTGACGGCCGGTTCGAAGGAATGCTGGAGCAGGGGGCCGAGGATGAGGTCAAGGCGCTGCTGGCGCTTTCGCTTTCCCCCGAGATGCCGGTCATGAAGGCTATCGGCGTTTCCCAGATAGCTTCGATGCTCAAGGGTGAGATGTCTCGGAGCGAGGTTCTGGCAAAGGGCGCTACAGCGACACGCCAATATGCCAAACGGCAGATGACGTGGTTCCGCAACCAGATGGACGAGAGCTGGGAACGACGGGGGTAACGAACCCGACCTCAGTCCTTGTCGTAGAGACTGCTGAGCGGCTTTTTCAGGATGCTTTCGCGCAGGGAGACGCCCGGCTCACGGCGAAGGCTCGGCGGTGCTGGCGGAGGCTCTGGCGGCCTTGGCGGTGGTCTTAGGTCCGCCCGCAGCTCGCGACGCAGGGCCTCAAGGCGGCTGTCGATGGACATGTCGGGCCCGGGGCCGAAACCCTCGCGCGAGGGTGGCGGTTCGCGCGCTGCGGGGGCTCGCGGCAGCATGTCCTGGCGATACGGTTCGATCGGCGCAAGCGGCGGAGTGGTCGCCTGGACCGGAATGATCGGAGGATAGGTTTGGTCAGCAAGATTTGGGGGAAACCCGTCGTCACCCTCTTCGTGCATGGAGGCAGCCTGGTAGCTCTGCTGGAAGGCAGAGATGTCGGGTCCGCTGACGGCACGCATGCGCGTCACGATCTTGCGCAGATCCACATTATCGGGATCTTCCTCGACGACCTTGTTGTTCGCGCTGGCGCTGTTGGCTTTCGGAATCAGCGCTTCGGAGACACGTGAGAAACGCATGCGCATCGGCACGCTGATGGCCTCGCCGAACGCGATCGCTTCGCCGTTGCCGATGGAGGAAATGAAGCTCGTCGTCGAGATCGACGAGTTGGGGATCGCCGATCGGATGATCTCCTGGTCGCGGTCGTTGGAAAGGCGCATGGCGAAAAGCGTCGAGCACTGGGACAGGATCGTCTGGTCCAGCTCTCCCGGGCGCTGCGTGATAATGCCGAGCGAAACGCCGTATTTGCGGCCTTCCTTGGCAATACGGGCAATTGCCTGCCTTGTCGGGAAGAAGCCGAGGTTCGGATCTGACGGAATGTAGCGGTGCGCCTCCTCGCAGACGACCAGCATGTGAATGGCGCCTTCGCTCCACAGCGCGATTTCGAAGGCCATGCGGCAAAGCACCGATGCAACCGAATTGACGACTTCGGACGGGATGCCGGAGAGCTGGAACGTGCAGATGGGCTTGTTGTCGCCGGGAACCCGGAAGATCTCGGCCACCGTCTCCATTATCGTATCTGATATCGTGTTGTTGGAGAACATGAAGTGGTAGCGCGGATCATTGATCGCGGCGATAATGCGCATCTTCAGCGAGCGCAGGAACGGCTTTTCGCTGCGGCCTTCCAGGCGCCCGATACGCTCGTCGATCAGGGCCAGCAGATCGGCCATCCGGTAGGGAACCGGCGTGTCGGCGGTGATCGAGCTCTTTTCGGTGGTGCGCCGGACGAGCGAGTTGTCGCTGCCGCGGAAACCGCGCTTGGCCTCCGGCAGAATGTCGCGGAGCATGTCGAGCTCTTCCGGCACCGGCGGCCTGCCGCGGAAGACCACCTCTGCAAACTCCTCCAGCCGCATCAGCCAGAAGGGAAGGTCGAGCGTGTCGGTGTCGACGACGACCGAGTGGTTCGGAAAGGCGGCGGCGAATTCGTTGTGCGGGTCGAGGATCAGGACGCGGAGCTTTGGGTCGGCCTCGATGGCCTTGTGCAGCAGCAGCGACACGGCGGTCGATTTGCCGACGCCGGTCGAGCCTACAATGGCGAAATGCTTCGACAGCATCGAGGGAACGTGGATCGATGCGTCGATGCTTTCGTCCTGGGTCAGCTTGCCGATGACAGCCGTGGTTCCTGTGCCGGCATCGTAGATTCGCATAAGGTCGGTGGAGCGGATGCGGTGGGCCACGGCTCCAAGGTAGGGGTAGCAGGAAATGCCGGTCGAGAATTCCTCGGTGCCGTCCTCGTCCACCCGGACTTCGCCGAGCAGTTCCGTCTCGACCTTGAAATAATTGTCTTCGCCTTCACCCCAGGCATGGCTGCCGGTGTTCATGGAATAGACCAGAGCCACCACGCGGTTGCGGCCGACGCTGATCGAAATCAGCCGGCCGACGGACCAGAGTTCCGTGAGATCGGTACCACCGGCTTCGGCTGTGGCGCCGATCGTTGCCCTGGAACCGCTGCACGCGACGACGCGACCGAGAAGCCTGTTTCCCGGCACCTGGCTGTCGCGGCGGTCATTCTCGCCTGCTTCACCTGTCGTCTGTGAGTCGCTGTTCAGCAAAGGGCTACTCCCTCCAGTAGCAAGGGAGGATAGAAGCGAACCTTTAATAAAACCTTCAATCCCTTGCCGCCCAGGTTCGTTTGGCCGTGGCGAGTGGCGGATTTTTATTGCTCTCAGCGTTGACGATACGAAAGTTTCTGTCTATCACTTCCGGCCATGAAGATAGCAGCAGCTCTTATCGTGGTGGGACAGCGCATGGGCAGGATGGTGTAACCATCCGGCGATAGCCACCCATGCGCTACACAACAGGCTCCCGAAGGGGCCTTTTTTTATGCCCGAAATTCGGGCTCCCGGACACAGAATTCAAATCCAGCAGTCAAAACGGAACAAAAACATGACGGGCACGGACAAGCAGACGGACGAAAATCGTATGACGGGCGCGGAGATCGTTCTCCGTGCACTGAAGGACAATGGTGTCGAGCACCTCTTCGGCTATCCCGGTGGTGCGGTGCTGCCGATCTATGACGAGATCTTCCAGCAGGACGACATCAAACACATTCTCGTTCGCCACGAGCAAGGTGCCGGCCACGCAGCTGAGGGCTATGCCCGCTCCACCGGCAAGGTTGGCGTCATGCTCGTCACGTCAGGTCCGGGCGCTACCAATGCCGTCACGCCGCTGCAGGACGCGCTGATGGATTCGATCCCGCTCGTCTGCCTGACCGGCCAGGTCCCGACCTCGCTGATCGGCTCCGACGCCTTCCAGGAGTGCGATACGGTCGGCATCACGCGTCCGTGCACCAAGCACAACTGGCTCGTCAAGGACGTCAACGAGCTGGCAGCGGTCATCCACGAAGCGTTCCGTATCGCGCAGTCGGGTCGTCCAGGGCCGGTTGTCGTCGACATTCCGAAGGACATACAGTTTGCGACCGGCACCTACACGCCGCCCGCAGCGCACGCGATCCAGAAGAGCTACCAGCCGAAGATTCAGGGCGACCTGAACCAGATCCACGCTGCTATCGAGCTGATGGCGAACGCGCGCCGCCCGGTCATCTACTCCGGCGGTGGCGTCATCAACTCCGGTCCGGAGGCTTCCAAGCTGCTGCGAGAGCTGGTCGAACTGACGGACTTCCCGATCACGTCGACGTTGATGGGGCTCGGCGCCTATCCGGCATCCGGAAAGAACTGGTTGAAGATGCTCGGCATGCATGGATCCTACGAAGCCAATATGGCGATGCACGATTGCGATGTCATGGTCTGCATAGGCGCGCGTTTTGACGACCGCATTACAGGCCGACTCAACGCATTTTCGCCGAACTCAAAGAAGATCCATATCGACATCGATCCATCCTCGATCAACAAGAACGTTCGCGTCGATATCCCGATCCGCGGCGATGTCGGCAATGTTCTCGAAGACATGGTTCGTCTGTGGCGGGCTCTCCCGAAGAAGCCGGAGAAGAGCCAGACCGCCGATTGGTGGGCGGATATCGCCCGCTGGCGTGCGCGCAACTCCTTCGCCTACACCAAGAGCAACGACGTCATCATGCCGCAATACGCGCTGGAGCGCCTGTTCGCTCTGACCAAGGATCGCGACACCTACATCACGACTGAAGTCGGCCAGCACCAGATGTGGGCTGCCCAGTTTTTCGAGTTCGAGCAGCCGAACCGCTGGATGACCTCGGGGGGCCTCGGTACCATGGGCTATGGCCTGCCGGCAGCGCTCGGCGTCCAAATCGCTCATCCGGAAAGCCTCGTCATCGACATTGCCGGCGATGCCTCTATCCAGATGTGCATCCAGGAGATGTCGGCAGCGATCCAGCACGATGCGCCGATCAAGATCTTCATCATGAACAACCAGTACATGGGCATGGTGCGCCAGTGGCAGCAGTTGCTGCACGGTAACCGCCTGTCGAATTCCTACACGGAAGCGATGCCCGACTTCGTCAAGCTGGCCGAAGCCTATGGAGCTGTCGGTCTGCGTTGCGAAAAACCGGCCGATCTCGATGCTACCATTCAGGAAATGATCGATGTCAGGAAGCCCGTCATCTTCGATTGCCGCGTTGCCAATCTCGCCAACTGCTTCCCGATGATCCCGTCGGGCAAGGCGCATAACGAGATGCTGCTGCCCGACGAAGCGACGGATGAGGCGGTCGCAAATGCGATCGATGCCAAGGGCCGCGCGCTCGTTTGATCATAAGGTAGAGGAACCCACACCATGAATGCACACCTACAGCCGACGGGCTCTGCCTATTTCATTTCGCCCGAAACTGCGACCGTCGAGAGCCACACGCTTTCGGTTCTCGTGGACAACGAACCGGGCGTCCTTGCCCGCGTCATCGGCCTGTTTTCAGGCCGGGGTTACAACATCGAGAGCCTGACAGTCTCGGAAACCGAGCATCAGGCGCACTTATCGCGCATCACTGTCGTGACGCGCGGCACGCCCCATGTGCTCGAGCAGATCAAGGCGCAGCTCGATCGCATCGTGCCGGTTCACCGCGTCGTCGATCTTACGGTCCGTGCCCGGGAACTGGGGCAGGAGCGGCCGATCGAACGCGAAGTGGCTTTGATCAAGGTGGTAGGCGAGGGCGAGACCCGGGCCGAGACGTTGCGTCTGGCCGATGCCTTTCATGCCAAGGTGGTCGATGCAGCCATCGGGCACTTCATTCTCGAGCTGACCGGCAAGTCCTCCAAGATCGACCAGTTCGTGGCGATCATGAAGCCGCTCGGCCTGATCGAAGTCTGCCGCACCGGTATCGCAGCGATGAACCGCGGTCCGCAGGGCATGTAACGGGTTCAATTCCGACGTACGAAGCCGCTGGGGATCAGAGCATCGCCAGCGGCTTTTTTCGTGCCGGCGGCGGGAAGGCGGCGTCGAGTGCCGCCCAGTCCTCGTCGGTGATGTCGAGGGAGACGGCATCGCGGTTTTCCGCGGCCCGCGCGGCATTCGCGGTCTTCGGAATGACAATCACGCCGTCGCGTTCCAAAAGAAAGGCAAGAGCGACCTGCGCCGGCGTCGCCTGATTGGCTTTGCCGATGCGGATCAGTTCGGGGTTATGCAGGATGCGGCCCTGCTCGATCGGCGAATAGGCCATGACGGGGATATTGCGTTGCTGGCACCACGGCAGCAAATCGAACTCGATGCCGCGTCGCGAGAGATTATAGAGCACCTGATTGGCGGCGACGTTTCCGCCCGATGGAACCGCAAGCAGTTCCTCCATGTCTTCGGTGTCGAAGTTGGAGACGCCCCATGCGCCGATCTTGCCGGCAACCTTCAGCGCCTCGAATGCCTCGACGGTCTCGCCGAGGGAATGATCGCCGCGCCAATGGAGGAGATAGAGATCGAGCCGGTCGGTGCCCATGCGCGAGAGGCTGCGTTCGCAGGCTTCGATCGTGCCCTTGCGGCTGGCATTCCACGGATAGACCTTGCTGACGAGGAAGACGTCGTCACGCCTCCCACGGATCGCATCTCCCACGATTTTCTCCGCCCCACCGTCGGCATACATCTCAGCCGTGTCGATCAGCGTCATGCCAAGGTCGAGGCCGGCTCTCAGACTCTCGACTTCGCGTTTCGCGTCGGAGGGATTTTCGCCCATGTTCCATGTGCCCTGGCCGAGCGCCCGCACATCGGTGCCGTCAGGAAACCGGATGGTGGGGATAGGGTCGTCCTGCATCGCTTCTTTCCCCGTGTTAGGCCTTTCGGCCAAGTGATATACATTGGATATCAAGGGTGAGATATGACCAAAGTCACGCTTTCCAAGTGGAGCAACAGCATCGCCATGCGCCTGCCGAAAGCGGTGATGGAGGAACTGCGTATCACTGCCGGCGATGTCGTCAACCTTGACGTCAGCAACGGCAAGGCGACGATCGCAAAGTCGAAGAGTTCCTTCAAGAAGTCCGAAGCTATGTCGGCAGGCTTCTCGGGCTCGAGACCGTGGACGCCCCCCCGTAATCCTGTCACCATCACAATCCAGGCATGGAATCTCGGGTTTAGGTCAACTATCCTGACCTAAACTAGCGAGATCCGCGTTCGTCAATAGCGGGTCGGGAGGTCCCATGCCACTGGACACGTTTCTGGCACTCATCCTGTTTGCCTTTACGACATCGATCACACCGGGCCCGAACAACATGATGCTGTTTGCATCCGGGGTGAATTTCGGCTTCCGGCGGACGATCCCGCATATGCTCGGCATCGGTGCCGGATTCTTTTCGCTGTTGCTCGGCGTCGGCCTGGGGCTTGGAGCGCTGCTGCATACGCTGCCTGTTGTCTATACCGTCTTGAAGTTCGCCGGTGGCGCCTATCTTGTCTGGATTGCCTGGAAGATCGCCAGTTCGCGGTCTCTCGGCGAAGGCAAGGGCGCTGTGAAGCCGATGTCTTTCCTTTCGGCGGCCGCCTTCCAGTGGGTCAATCCGAAGGCATGGGTGATGGCCGTGACTGCGATGGCGACCTACACGATCCAGGACATCTATCTCGTCAGCGTGCTCATTGTCGGCCTGGCCTTTGCTGCCGTCAACGTGCCGAGCGTTTCCACCTGGGCCGGTTTCGGCTCGGCGCTTCGCGAGTGGCTGTCGGATCCGGTGCGGCTGAAATGGTTCAACATCACAATGGCCGCTCTCCTCGTCCTCAGCCTCTGGCCGATGCTAATATAGTGCGATCGGTGGCTTCGTCAGCATCAGCCAGAGAATGCCGATAACGGCAAAGAAGGCGGGGTAGCCGAAGGCGAACCAGACGCGGTAAAGGCGGAAATAGGCCGTCGGCAGCGACGTTTGCGCGCACGCCGCGCTCCTTGCTAGATTGCGAAGGCGGATCTGGATCCAGACCACCGGCAGCCAGAAAATCCCCACGACGACGTAGAGTAGCAGCGACAGGGCGATCCAGCCCTCGCTCAGCGGCCAGCCGACGAGCCTCGCCAAGAAAAATCCTGTCACCGGCTGGAGAATTGCCGCGGTCGCGGTGAAAATAGTGTCGGCGATGACGACCGTTCCAGCGACATGCGCGATCAGCTGGGGATCACGCGTCCTGTGTGCCATCACCATGAAAAAGGCGATGCCTGCGCCGGTACCGAACAGCACCGTCGCGCCGACCACGTGGGCGAGCAGGAGCAGCTGTTCCAGCATCAGCGTTCGTCCAGAATGGCAAGGCAGGCGAGCGTCAGCAGGAGCGATGGAAGCACCTTGACGAGCGGTCCCAGTGGATCGAGCCAGAGCGAAGGTTCGAGAATGCAGGCGCCCGCGAGGTAGGCGAGCGAGACGGCAAGCATCCCGGTAAGGGCGAAGCGGGAAAGCGGCCTGACGAGGACTGCCGCGCCCAGCAGCATGTCGATGAAACAGGTCAGCAGGGTCAGCGCGACGGCTGCGCCGGGTGGCATGATTGGCAGGAAGCGATCGCTGGCGCGTTCGAGCCCAAAGAGCGGAATGACGCCCGAGAGCAGCCAGAAGAGCGACAGGCAGCCGATCATCAAGGGTTTCAGGAGATAAAGCCGAGCGAACCAGAGATCCTGGATGCCCGAAGGGGTGGATAACAAGGCCGCGGATAACGGCCGCGTCGCTCGTGTCCCGCCGTTCGTGGTCCGTGTGTGCACGCCTTCGGACATGACGGTCATTGCCGTAGAGCGCAGCGGCGATCGCCATCCGAGGCGACCGGCAAAATCGGCAAGCCAGGCGACAGGCTTCGCGGCGCTCTCGTGAAGGGCAATGACGGGCGCCGGCGGAAGGCCAAGCCATTGCCGGTGCAGCAGAACCAGATCTCCAAGCGTCATCGTCTCGCCGGCTGCAAGATCGAGGTCGGTGCCGGAGGTCAGCCGCCCGCAAGCCGCGTCGCTGACGGCGGTCACCACATCGTCGAGCGCAACTGCCTGAGCAGCGCTTCCGGCATGGACCAGCGGCAGACAGAAGGGGAAGGACGCGAGCGCGCGCAGCAGTGCCGAGCCGCCATACGCATTGCGGCCGAGCACAAGCGCCGGACGCAGGATGACGTGGGGCAGACCGCTTGCGGCAAGCGCTTCGTCCGCCTTGCGCTTGGTGGCGAGAAACGGCAGGTTGCCCGCCGCACCGGCGGTGCGCGCAGATATCTGGACAATGCGTTGTTGCGACGAGCGTCCTGCCGCTTCGTAGAGGGCGAGCATCGAGTTTGCCTGGGTTGCCGCAAGGTCGTCGGACAGGCCATCCTGCAACGCGCCTGCGCAGTTGATGACCACATCCTGGCCCAGGATGATTTCGATCCAGTCCGCTGCCGACGTCATGCGTGAGAGGTCAGCGCCTATCCAACGCATGCCCGGCTGCTTCAGCCGGGCGCGGCCGGGGTTGCGTCCAAGGCCGGTAACCGCGTGACCGTCGCTCAGCATGCGATTGGCGATGGCTGAGCCGATGAAGCCCGTGGCGCCGAGAATCAGGATGTTCATGCCGCTGAGCTTAGTCGAAAAGTTGCATGTGCATAGAAGGGCTTGGCGCGGTATATTCTAGTGCTTAATAGTAGGATCGCATTCGCGGAGGGCTCTCTCTTGCACGACGATCACGATCATCATCACGACAACCACTATTCCGACATGCAGGCGCGGGTGAAGGCGCTTGAAACGGTGTTGACGGAGAAAGGGCTGATCGATCCGGCGGCGATCGATGCCATCGTCGACACCTACGAAACGAAGATCGGTCCGCGAAACGGTGCGCGCGTCGTCGCCAGGGCCTGGAGCGATCCTGAATTCGCGGAGTGGCTGAAGCGGGACGCAACCGAGGCGATTTCGAGCCTCGGCTATACCGGCAGGCAGGGCGAGCACATGCGCGCTGTTTTCAATACAGCCGATACCCACAATCTCGTCGTCTGCACCCTCTGCTCCTGTTATCCGTGGTCCGTTCTCGGCCTTCCGCCGGTATGGTACAAGGCGCCAGCCTATCGTTCGCGGGCGGTCATCGATCCACGCGGCATACTTGCCGAGTTCGGCGTGACCTTGCCGGAGGGCAAGAAAATCCGCGTCTGGGATTCGACGGCGGAACTGCGTTATCTCGTCGTCCCAGAGCGGCCCGAGGCAACCGAGGGGTGGAGCGAGGAGCAGCTTGCAGACCTCGTCAGCCGCGATGCGATGATCGGCACCGGTATTGCCGCAGTTCCGGGAGCGGTCGCATGAACGGCCCGCACGACCTCGGCGGACAAATGGGCTTCGGACCGGTCGCACCCGAGAAAGACGAGCCATATTTTCATGCGGAGTGGGAGAAGCGAGCGCTGGGCCTGACCTTGTCAGGCGGCGCGCTCGGCGCGTGGAATATCGATGAAAGCCGGCATGCGCGCGAGAACATTCCGCCTGCCGATTATCTCTCTGCGACCTATTACGAAATATGGATGCGGGCACTCGAGGCCTTGCTGCAGAGGCATGGTTTTGTGAGCGGAGGCGAGATCGACACCGGTCACAAGCAGACCGAGGGGACAAAGCCCAAGCGTGTCCTCAAGGCCGATATGGTCGCGGGGGTGCTGGCAAAGGGTGGCCCTTGCGATCGTCCGGCCGATGCCCCGGCACGCTTTGCCGCCGGCGATGTCGTGCGGACGAAGAATTTCAATCCGACCACCCACACACGACTGCCGCGCTATGCGCGCGCCAAGGTCGGTGTCGTCGAGGCGGTGCAGGGCTCCTTCGTCTTCCCCGACGACAATGCGCATGGCAGGGGCGAGAACCCGCAATGGGTCTATACCGTCGCCTTCGACGGCGATGAGATCTGGGGCGAGGGGGCGGACCCCTCGCTCACCGTGTCGATCGATGCCTGGGAGAGTTATCTTGAGCCGGCGTGACACCCGATCGCCCCTTGCGCTGTCGCCACAACTGCCGACATCGGACGACGGGGAGCCGGTGTTTCCGGAGCCTTGGGCAGCCGCGGCCTTTGCGATGACCGTGCATCTGCACGAGCGAGGCCTGTTCACATGGGCTGAATGGGCGCAATGCCTTTCGACGGAATTGCACAAGCCCGGCCGCGCCAAAGACGGCAGCGACTATTTCGATTGCTGGGTGGCCGCGCTTTCGGGACTTCTGGTCAGTCTTGGCATTGCCGATGCGGACGTGATTCTGGCCCTGCAGAAAAGCTGGCAGCGGGCGGCAGAAGCAACGCCGCACGGCAAGCCGATCGAACTGGCGAACGATCCACAACGCTGATCGTCAGGACGGGAACTGTCTGTAGCATTCCTCGGCGACCTTTCTCAGCATGCCGCGCGATATCTCGCCGGTCACGGCGTAGCCGAGTTCGCCGTCGATCCAGTAGAAGGTTTCAACCTTGTCGGCGGCTGCAAAGCGGAAGCTCGTCGTGCGGTTGTCGGCGTTTCGGCCGACCAGCACCGTCAGGCGTTCACCACCCTGGTTCTCGTACATGAACATCGCACCCGGCCTGCCGTCGACCGGCAGGAGGCGGCCCCCTACCAGCTGGAAGCCGAGGGTCTGCAGATCGGGAACCTTGAGGTTCGCGATGGCCAGCCGCTTGCCGAGCCAGGTCGCAAGGTGAGCCTCCTCGTTTGCGAAAACCTCGACCGGATGACGAACCTCGCCGGCGTAGACCAGGAAGGCGTTTTGCGCTTCCCTGGGAAACGTGTCGGATGCGGCGAGCTGCAGTTCGGGTCTTTCAAAGAATTGCGGCCCATAGTGCCCGGCCACCGCCCCGAGTGCAAAAAATGCGGCGAGTGCCGCAGCAACAGCCGAGCGCCTTGGCCATGCGAATGCGGCAGCCGGCCGACTGACGAGGTCGCTATCGGTATCCCTGCTCTTCTCGTGGCCGGCAAAAAGCGACCGGATCTCGGCGTTCTGGGCCTGCCATCCGGCCACTTGCGCGGCATCGTCCGGGTGTTCGCTCAGCCACTCTTCGATCCTCACTCGATCCGCTTCCGGCAGATGCCCGTCGGCGTAGGCATGAAGATCCGCTTCGGTCACGGTGGGGTTGATCTCGTTCATTTCGGTCTCCGAAGCGTAATAATGTTGTCGGCTTTCATGCGGTCTGCGATCTGCCGTCGCGCGCGCGACAGGCGCGACATCACTGTGCCGATAGGGAGGTCGAGGGCACTCGCGACCTCCTGGTAGGTGTAGCCCTCGATGACAACAAGCATCAGGACGGCGCGATGGTCTTCGGACAGGCCGTTCAACGCAATCTCAAGCCGCGAGCGTTCCAGCGGGTCATCATGCGTCTCGGGCGCGGCCAGGTCGACGGCACCGTCGAGGTCGACAAGGCCGCCGCGGACGGTACTGCGACGCTGGTTGCGATAGAGGTTTGTCATGACGGTCAGCACCCAACCGCGCAGGTTGAGGCCGCGCCATTGCATGCGGCGGGCAAGTACCTTTTCGACGCAGTCCTGAAGCAGGTCCTCGCCGTCGGCATCGGAGCGCGTCAGGCTTCGCGAGTAGCGTCTCAGAGACGGGAGGAGGGCCAGGATCTGGCCCTCGAAGGTTTCGGGTGCGGGTGGCTTCATGCCTGCTGTCCCATCTGCCGCCTACGGCTTTGCAACATCCCAGACATCCTTGAAGCCGTCGCCTGAAATATCGCCCATCTTCGTGTCCTTGACCCAGTAATAGAGCGGCATCCCGTCCTTGGCCCACTGTTTCGTGCCATCCTTGCGGTCGATAACCGAGTATGCTCCCTCAGCCTTGGCGTTGCCATCCGCCATCAGCGGCGGCCAGGCCTTGGCGCAATCGTCATAGCAGTTGGATACGCCTGCCTTGTCTTTCTTGAAAGTATAGAGGGACATGCCGTTTTCGCCCGCGAGCACCTTACCCTTGGCCGATTCGACCGTTTTGATCGGGGGTGCTGCAAAGGCGGATGTTGCTGCGGCCGACGCAACGGCCATTGCGATCATGAACTTCACGGATTTCATCAGCTCTCTCCTCAGGTTGGGCGCGCTTTTTGCGTTGCCTGACATGAGACACGGCAGACGGCGGATTTATTCCCGATGCGGCGCAAGATTTTTTGCGGTTGCCTATCCCGTGCGAATCCTGCCAAGTCGATTGACCATGCAATTTGCTCCGCAACAAGATGAAGCCCTGAAGGCCGTTTCAAAATGGCTGAAAGAGGGACGGACCCCGATTTTTCGCCTGTTCGGCTATGCCGGCACGGGCAAGACGACGCTTGCCCGGCACTTCGCGGAGCACGTCGACGGCGATGTGCTGTTTGCGGCCTTCACCGGCAAGGCGGCGCAGGTGCTGCGTTCGCGCGGGGCGAGCAATGCGAGGACCCTTCACTCGTTGATCTACCGCCCGCGCGGCGAGGAGGCAGTCGAGGACGAGGAGACCGGCAAGACGTCGATCGCGCCGATGTTCTCCATCAACCGGCAGAGCCCGGTTGCGAAAGCTGCTCTCATCATCGTCGACGAATGCTCGATGGTGGACGAGGCGCTGGGCAAGGATCTGATGAGCTTCGGCACGCCGATTCTCGTCCTTGGCGATCCCGGCCAGCTGCCTCCCGTTTCAGGCGGCGGCTACTTCACCAATCAGGAGCCGGACTACCTGCTGACCGATATCCATCGGCAGGCGCGCGACAATCCGATCATCAAGCTGGCGATGCAGGTGCGCGAAGGCAACGAGATCATGCATGGCGACTATGGCGCCGCCCGGGTGATCTCGAAGAACGAAGTCAACCAATCGCTCGTGCTGGATGCCGATCAGGTGCTTGTCGGCACCAATCGCACGCGCCGGCGGTACAATCAGCGGCTACGCGAGCTGAAGGGCTTTACGACCGAATATCCGCAGACGGGCGACAAGCTTGTGTGCCTGCGCAACGACCCGGCCAAGGGACTGCTCAATGGTTCGCTCTGGCAGGTAATGACGTCTTCGAAGGAGACGACCAAACCCGGTATCAACCTGCTGATCCGTCCCGAGGACGACGACATGGATCGCGGCGCAGCCAAGATCAAGCTCCTGAAGCAGGCGTTCGAGGATGTCGAGGGAGAAATTCCCTGGAACACCCGTAAGCGCTACGACGAGTTCGATTTCGGCTATGCACTGACCGTGCACAAGGCGCAGGGTTCGCAGTGGAACAATGTGGTGCTGTTCGATGAAAGCTGGGCGTTTCGCGATACCCGGGAGCGCTGGCTCTACACGGCAATCACGCGCGCGGCGGAAACGCTGACGATCGTGCGCTGAGCTGCTTCGGAAAAGACCGGGTTCAAACCTGGACGATACCGAGCAGCACGGCCTTTGCGATCGCCTGAAAGCGGTTGTGAGCCTGGAGCTTGGCGATGATTGCAGTCTCAATTGACTTTGCTTCGTCCTCTTTCAGGCCGAGCGCACGGGCTAGACGGTGTGTCGACAGTCCCTCGGCCATCAGGATCAGACACCGGCGCTCGTGGTCGGTCAAGGCGTGTTCCGACTGATTGTCGTTAAGCGGCAGATCGCCCTTGTCATTCCCGTTTTCCAGGAGCTCGCTGACCTGCTGGAGCTGACGGTGGAGCGTGGACATCTCGGCGCAAAGCTCACGCTTGCGGGATGTCAATGCGGAGCGAAATACGGCGTCGGCGGCTTCCTGCGACGTGGCGCTGCAGAGATCGTTCATCAGCTCCTGGATCACGGCCACTGCCATGCCCGCTTCGCGGCAGACGTTGATAACCGCCATTCGCATGACATCCGTGGAGTTGTAGACGCGCATGAGACCGATCCGGCTCGATGCGATCAGTCCCTTTTCCTCGTAGAAATGCAATGTCCTGTGCGTTACCCCAAACGCATTGGCCATGTCGGCGATCGGCACTTTACCATGGGGCAGATCCGGCGGCAGGGCGGCTGTCGGTAGAAATCTGTGTGCCGGCGGTGCCTGCGCGGAAACGCCTGTCGAAAGCGTTTGCTTGTATCTATCGGCCATGAACCCTCCTGTTGTGCAGATCGTGCAGCTTGCGCAGTGCGGAGATGTGGGCGCGGTCGAACGGGGTTTCCTCTAGTGGTCCTTTGGTTTCTGTAGCAACGGCCGATGCGCTGTGGCGATGCATTGCGGTTAGGTTATGCGCCGACTAACTGATTTGTTAGTGTTAAAAATAATCACTTTTAAATAATAGAGCAATGTCGCCGCCAGTGCTGGTTTATTTGGTCGGAAATAGCCAGAATTCTGCGGTCTAATCGTTTCATCAGGCGAAATAGAAGCGAAATTACTTATTTTCGTCCTGCGTGCGGAAGTTGTGCCGCCCATCAGAAATTCAGATGCGTTCATGCACGAATCTCGTTGGCTCCGGGCGGGTCCTTGGCTTAAAAGCATTGCAGCCTTTGCCGCAATGGAAGTTCGCCATGCCGACTACGCTTTCCGTAAATCTCAATGCTGTCGCAATGCTCCGCAATCGCCGCGATTTGCCCTGGCCGAGCGTCGAGGGACTGGGACGAATTGCGCTGGCCGCAGGGGCGAGCGGATTGACCGTTCACCCGCGGCCCGACCAGCGGCATATTCGCTTTTCCGATCTTCCAGTCATACGCAATCTGATCGACGACGAGTTTCCGCATGCGGAGTTCAACATCGAGGGTTACCCGACGGATGAGTTTCTGGACATCTGTGCGCACGCTGCCCCCGAGCAGGTGACGCTGGTGCCCGACGATCCGATCCAGGCTACATCGGATCACGGGTGGGATTTTCGCAAGAACCGGGATTTCCTGACGGCCGTGATTGCACGTCTGAAGGCAACGGGTACCCGCGTCTCGCTGTTTGCCGATGGCGATGGCGATGCGGAAGCCGTGGCGATCGCCAAGGCGGTGGGCGCCGATCGGATCGAGCTTTACACGGGTCCCTATGGCGGCTGCTATGACGCGCCGGAGAAGGCCGCGCCGATCCTCGAAGCGCTCGGTAAGACGGCGGACGCTGCGCTGGCGCTCGGGTTGGGCATCAATGCAGGCCACGATCTCACCGTTGCCAACCTGCCGCCGCTCGTGAAGCGTATCCCAAAGCTTGCGGAAGTCTCCATCGGGCACGGTCTGACCGCGGATGCGCTGGAATACGGCATGGCCGAAACCGTTCGCCGGTTCTGCCGTGCTTGCGGGCAGAAGGTCTAGGCATTTTCGCTTGTCGAGAAGCCCGCCCGGCGAAATGCGGAGCGGGCTCGTGCGGGATCAGGCGGTGAGTGCCGCCTTGTGCGCTACGAAGAAATCCCTGAGCTTTTCCTGGTGTTTGCCGGTGAGCGTCGTGAAGTCGCCGGTGACAAGGTCGAAATTGCCGGCGCGAATGTTTGCGTCGGCAGACACCAGCATGTCGGCGACAAAGTCCGGCAGGCCGGCACCGCGCAGGCCTTTGCCCAGTTGTTCATCGGTCACCTTCACGGCGACCAGCGGCTTGCCGACGGCGTCCGCTGTGACGGCGGCGATCTGGTCTGCGGTCAACGATTCGCTTCCGGTCAGCGTGTAGGTCGCACTGTCGCTCGTGCCCGATGCGAGGGCGGCGGCGATCGCCAGCGCGCAGTCTTCACGCGAGATATTGGCCACCTTGCCGTCGCCTGATGCCGTGTACCAGCTGCCGGCCTGCAGATTGTGCGGCATACCGTGGAGGTAGTTGTCCATGTACCAGGCGTTGCGCAGGATCGTGTATGGAAGGCCGCTTGCCTTAACGGCATTTTCGGTGCCGAGATGATCCGGCGCGAAGGTGACGAGCGACTTGTCGGGCGAGGGCATGGATGTGTAGGCAACATGCCTGACGCCTGCTCGGACTGCGGCTTCGACGGCGGCGGTGTGCTGCTTGAGGCGCTGTCCGGGAACGGCGAGCGCGTCCGTGCTGATGATCAGCAGGCGATCGACACCCTCAAATGCTGCAGCGAGCGTCGCGGCGTCGTCAAAGTCGACCTTTCGGGTTGCGACGCCTCTGGCAGCTAAGCCTGCGAGTTTGGCGGGGTCGCGTGTGGCGGCGATGACGTTGGCCGCTGGAACCTCGTAGGTTTCGAGCAGGTGGTGGATGACGCGCTGGCCGAGTTGGCCCGCCGCACCGGTGATGAGAATCGTGTCGCTCATGTCTTTGCCTCGAGGGGTTCGATTGTGGTCTCAAAAAGAGACTAGCACTAAAATAGGAATTGACGGGGTGCTGTAAAGGAGGCAGTTTTTAGGCTCTACGTTACCAAAAGGGAACCAACGCATGCGTGGCGCCATCGTCAACCTGAAGAGCAAGGCAGCACCCGGAATTCGGCGTGAGATCGATCTCGGCAGTCTCGATTTCGGCAATTGCCCGGTCAGGGACATGATGCAGCAGATCGGCGGCAAGTGGGCGACGCTGATGCTCGAAGCGCTGTCGCAGCGTCCCTATCGCTTCGGTGAATTGAGGCGGACGATTCCCGATATCTCGCAACGCATGCTGACACAGACGTTGCGGGATCTGCAGCGCGACGGTTACGTCGAGCGCGAGGTGTTTCCGACAAAGCCGCCGAGCGTCGAGTACCGAATGACGGAACTCGGACGCTCGCTTTACGGCACGCTTGCTCTGCTGCTGAATTGGGCGGAGGCGAACCATGATGCGGTTCGCGCCGCACGTGCTCGTTTCGATCAAACCTCGATCTGAGATCAGCGGCGTCGGCCTTCCGTCAGGAAGAGCAGGAAGGCACAGGCGGGGAAGCAGAGGCCGATCCACGCCGTCATCGCCCAGCCGCCCGTGGCAAAGGCCCAGCCGCCGATCGCGGAACCAAAAGCGCCGCCTGCGAAAAACGTCGCCATATAGAGGCCGTTAAGACGGCTGCGGTGTTCGGCGCTGATTGCGTAGATCGCCCGCTGTCCGACGACCAGATTGGTCGTCACGCCGAAATCGAGAAGGATTGCGGCGGCGGTCAGTAGCAGCAGGGCGGTTATCGATCCGTCCGCTGCAAAGTGGCCGATGAGGAATGCCGCCATTCCAAGCAGCATCGCGAGGGCAGAGGCGATCCTGGTCAGGCCGCGGTCGGCAAGGCGCCCGGCGATGGGCGAGGCGATGGCGCCGGCGGCGCCCGCCAGTGCAAAGAGCGCGATTCCGTTCTGCGTCAGGCCGAATTCCTGACCCGCAAGCAGCAGCGGCGTCGTCGTCCAGAACAGGCTGAAAGCGGCAAACATCCCAGCCTGGTAGAGTGCCCGGCGCTGCAGCACGCGCGAATGCAGCGCCAGATGCGCCATGGAGGCCAGCAGTTCGCGGTAGCTCAATTTGGTGTGCGGAACGCGAACCGGCAGGTTTGCGCGCAGGATGACGACCAGGAGGACCATGATCGCCGCTGTCACGAAATAAACCGTATGCCAGGAGGTGGCTTCGGCGAGGAAGCTGGCGAACGGACGGGCGAGCATGATGCCGCAGAGCAGGCCGCTCATGACATTGCCGACAACGCGACCGCGCGTGGCGTCCGGCGCCATGTTGGCGGCAAAGGGAACGAGCACCTGCACCGCGACGGATGAGAGGCCGATGCAGAGCGAGGCGATCAGGAACATCGTCGGTGTCGACGACAGGGCCGCGCCGACCAGGGCGACGGCGGAGGTGGAGATCAGCGTCAGCACGAGCTTGCGGTTTTCAAGGAGATCGCCGAGCGGGACGATCAGCAGCAAGCCGAGGCCATAGCCGATCTGCGTCAGCGTCACGATCAGGCCGGTGGCGGTGGGGCTGAATCCAAGCGAGGCGCTGATCGGCCCGGCCAGCGGTTGGCCGTAATAGAGATTGGCAGCCACAAGCCCGCAGGCGGCGGCGAAAAAGAATGTCATCAGGGGCGAAATCGACGGTGGGGCGACGGTTTCTTGCGTTGCGGCAGAGAGGCTCATGCTGGGCTCCGGTGGGACGATCGGGCGATCAATGCAGTCTGCAGGAGCGGCCAGCCGCTTCCTGTGTGGATGGGGTCAGTCGAGGAGTTTCATGGCTGCCTCGGCGACGGCGGCCATGTCCTCCTCCGTGCGTCCAGTCTTTCCGACGATGCGCATGCCCTTCGTCAGGCAGAGCAGCGCCCGGGCTGTCGTCTCGACGTCGATGTTGCTGGAAATCGAGCCATCGCTTTGACCGAGGCGTAGAAGATCGAGAATGAGCCTCTCGTTGGCATGGAAGGCCGCAGCCACCCGGGCGGCGGCTTCCGCGTCGAGGATCGCCAGTTCGTTGGCGCTGCCGACGACGAGGCAGCCGCGCTTGCCGGATTCTCCATAGGACGAAATGGCATAGGACGTCAGGACGGCGCGGATTTTTTCGCGGCCTGTCCCGGCTTTGGCCATCCGCGCGTCAAGCAGATCGCGACGAACCTTACGGTAGCGATCGAAGGCCGCGAGGAAGATGCCGCGCTTGTCCTTGAAAGCCTTGTAAACGCTCCCCGACGCAAGCTCCATGGCGTCGGTCAGTTCGGTTATGGAGGCGGCGTGATATCCGCGCTCGGAGAAGACGCGCAGCGCCTTGTCGAGCGCCGCGTCCATGTCGAACTCCCGCGGTCGTCCGCGGGCCTTTGTCTTTTCGTCTGCCGCCGTTGAGATCATGACGAACCAATTAGGGAATGATCGTTTCCAAATCAAGTGAAACTTTTGCCACGCAACAAGGATCAGAGATCGAGGACCCAGGTCTGGCAATTCTCCTGCGGGCCGAACATGCAGTGTTTCTCCTCGGAGATGAGGCGGAAGCCTGTCTTGACGTAGATGCTTCGAGCCGCATGCAGGATGTCGTTGGTCCACAGCGATATCTGGCGATACTTCTTGGCGCTGGCGAAGCGGATGCACTCATCCACCAGCGTCTTGCCGAGGCCAAGCCCGCGTGCAGCCTTGTCGACATAGAGAAGCCGCAGTTTGGCAACGCCGTCGCCGCCATTGGCTATCAATACAGAGCCGACGTTGATGCCGTTGCGCTCGGCGATCCAGCAATACTCCAGCTGAGGATCGAAATTGTTGAGGAATTTGCCTGCGACATCGGCAACCAGGCCCTCGAAGCGCATATCCCACCCATATTCATCCGTGTAGGCCTTTGCCTGGCTTTGGACGATCCAGCCGATGTCGCCTGGGCGATGGGCGCGGATGATCGCAGGCGCCGACGCCGCGTTCGGATCGAGCAATGTGCGGATCGTCGTCATGGCGGAAACAATGCTATGCGGCTCGCCAAGCGCGAGGCCTTCAAATCGTTCGGCGATCTGCGCGCTGGAGCGTCTGCCAAGGTCCTGAAATTGCGCGCGTCCCTGGTCGGTGACAGAAATGATCTGGCTCCGCAGGTCGGAGGGGTCTGGCTTCGCCTCGATCAGAGCCTCCGCGCGGAAGCGCTTTAGGATACGGCTGAGATAGGCCGGGTCGAGCTGGAGGTCGCGTGCAAGCGTTACCGCTCCAATACCGTCGTGCGAGCCGATCTCGAACAGAACGCGCGCATCGGTCAATGTGAAGGGCGTGTCGAGATAGGCCCTGTTCAGGACCCCGAGGAAGTTGGTGTAGAAGCGATTGAAATCGCGAGCGGCCTCGATGAGGGCGGAATCGGACATGGAAAAATCTCCCTTTCGGGAGACTTTGTCCTTAATTCAGTTGACTGAGTCAACTAAATTATCTCGTTATGCCGCGACCGTTTCGGCCATCGATCCGTGACCGAGGGCGAAATCGACAGCAGCTTTTGCATGGATCTCCGTGGTATCGAAGCCGGGAAGGGAGAGGCGGTTCGGATCGAGGATCAGGCAGATTTCGGTGCAGCCGAGAATGATGCTGTCGGCACCCTTTGCCCGCTCGCGTTCGATGATCTGCAGCAGCTTCTGGCGAGAGCTGTCGAGGACTTTCCCGGCGCACAGTTCATTGAAGATGATGTCGTGGACGGTCGTTCGGTCGGCGGGGTCGGGCACCACGATGTCGACGCCGAGGCCCTTCATGCGGTCGGCATAAAAACCGTGCTCCATGGTGTAGCGAGTCGCTAGGAGCAGCGGACGCCTGCGGCCGGCGGCCTTCAGCGAGGCCGCTGTTTCGTCGATGATGTGGATGAGCGGCACGGAGATCCGCGCGGCAACCTGGTCGGCGATCAGGTGCATCGTGTTGGTGCAGATGAGAACGCTGCGTGCGCCAGCGATCTGCAGGCGCAGTGCGGCGTCGCCGAGGCGCGCGGCCGCGCCATCCCAGTTGCCGGCTTTCTGCAAGGCCACGATTTCCTCGAAATTGACGGAATGCATCACCAGCTCGGCCGAGGAGAGGCCGCCGAGGCGCTCGCGCACCATCTCGTTGATCAAGCGATAGTAGACCGCGGAGCTCTCGAAGCTCATGCCGCCGATCAAGCCGATTGTCTGCATTTCCGTGTTCCTCCTCAATGGGTCATCCGATTTGCCAATGATGCTTGGAATTTGACGCAAACGGTTCGCGTTGTTTGTCATTTTTGCAGGCGATGCGGTGGATATTTGCGTAATCCTGGATTATCGTGCAATAAACAGGCGCACTCGACAGGAAATGCGATGCTGGATGAACGCGACAGGCGAATTCTGGAGTTTCTACAGGCGGATGCCGGCATTTCGGTGACGGATCTCGCAACGCGTGTGGCGCTTTCGGTTTCCGCATGCTCCCGCCGTATTCAACGACTTGAGGAAAGCGGGCACATCGCGCGGCGGATCGTCGTTCTCGATCGCGAGAAAATGGGCGTTCCGACGACAGTCTTCGCGCTGATCAAGACAGCCCATCATTCGGATGAATGGATCGACAAGTTCCGCAGGGTCATTGCCGATATTCCGGAGATCGTGGAGGCCCATCGTTTGACGGGCAATCAGGATTATGTGCTGAAGATCGTGCTGCCACGTGTCGAGCACTATGACGTCATCTACAAGCAGATCGTTCGCAAAATCGAGCTCTTCGACGTTTCGGCGTCCATTTCCATGGAACTGCTGAAAGGCGGCAGCTCGATCCCGGTCGGCTACGCCGTCTGAGGCCGTGCGGCAGATCGCCCTCGGCGGGGACCGGCGCAATCGACACGCGCGCAGCTAGTGCAGGCTAGCTATGCCCAAACGACTGTTGAAAGCGGTGCGGCATCAATGACATGGTCCCGTTGTGCCAGATAGCGAAAGGGCAGATCATGAGCGATCATCACGTCGTCGTTGTCGGCGGTGGATTCGGCGGCCTTCAGGTGGTGAACGATCTGAAAGGCGCAGGTGTCCGCATCACGCTGGTCGATCGGCGCAATCATCATCTCTTCCAGCCGTTGCTATACCAGGTCGCCACCACCATCCTTGCGACCTCGGAGATCGCCTGGCCCATTCGCCGGCTCTATAGCGATCGACCCGAGGTCACGACGCTCCTCGGCGACGTTTCCGGCGTGGACACTGCCGCGAAAGAGCTTGCATTGCGCGACGGAACGACCTTGCGGTACGACACCCTCGTTCTCGCCACCGGTGCCACGCATGCCTACTTCGGGCGCGACGAGTGGGAGCCCGTGGCGCCCGGCCTGAAGACGCTCGAGGATGCGACGACGATCCGCCGGCGCCTGCTGCTTGCTTTCGAGCGTGCGGAGACGTCGAAGGATCCCGCTGCGCGCGATGCCCTCCTGACCTTCACCATCGTCGGGGCAGGGCCGACAGGCGTCGAACTCGCCGGTATCATCGCCGACCTGGCGCACAAGACGCTGCCGCGGGAATTCCGCAACATCGATACCCGCACGACGAAGGTGATCCTGGTAGAGGCCGGCCCACGGGTGCTTCCGAGTTTCGCGCCGGAACTCTCGGCCTATGCGCAAAAAGTGCTCGAAGACCTGGGCGTCGATGTCCGTCTCGGACAGCCCGTGACGAACTGCTCGGCCGAGGGCGTGAAGATCGGCGAGCAGTTCATCGCGAGCAGAACTATCGTCTGGGCGGCCGGCGTCCAGGCGTCGCCGGCGGCGACGTGGCTGGCGGGTGCTGCCGACCGGGCGGGGCGCGCCGTTGTCGGCAAGGATCTGACAGCGCCCGGATTGCCCGAGGTTTTCGTGATCGGAGATACGGCGTCTGTCGTGCAGGAAAACGGTACGCCTGTACCCGGCATCGCGCCGGCAGCGAAGCAGCAGGGCTCTTATGTGGCAAAGGTCATCCGGGCGCGGCTTGCGGGCAGGGCAGCACCGTCGCCGTTCCGCTACCGGCATCAGGGCAGTCTGGCGACGATAGGCCAGAGCGCCGCTATCGTCGACTTCGGCAGGATCAAGCTGAAGGGGGGAATTGCCTGGTGGATATGGGGCATCGCCCACATCTATTTCCTCATCGGCACGCGCTCGCGCTTTGCCGTCGCGTGGAGCTGGCTGTGGATCTATCTGAGCGGCCAGCATAGCGCACGTCTGATCACGCAGAAGGAAACCATGCGGGACGAAAGTTAGGCGGCTCCGGAGAGCCGCCCGACGTGTTATGCCAGCGAGGCGATATCGATGACGAAGCGGTAGCGCACGTCGCTTTTCAGCACGCGCTCGTAGGCTTCGTTGACCTGCTGGATATTGATCTTCTCGATCTCCGACACGATGTTGTGCTTGCCGCAGAAGTCGAGCATTTCCTGCGTTTCCTTGATCGAACCGATCATCGAGCCGGACAGGCTCTTGCGGCCGGGGATCAGCGAAAAGGCGTGGACCGGAATGGCGTGCTCCGGGGCGCCGACGATGACCATCGAGCCGTTGACCTTGAGAAGGCCGAGGTAGGCGTTCCAGTCGATTGCAACGCCTGCGGTGCAGATGATCAGATCGAAGGTGCCGGCAAGTTTTTCGAAGGTCGATGCGTCGCTTGTGGCGTAGTATTCCTTGGCGCCGAGCTTCAGTCCATCTTCCTTCTTCGACAGCGTTTGCGAGAGGACGGTGATATCGGCGCCCATCGCAGCACCGAGCTTGACGCCCATGTGACCGAGGCCGCCCATGCCGACGATCGCAACCTTCTTGCCGGGGCCGGCATTCCAGTGGCGCAACGGCGAGTAAAGCGTGATGCCGGCGCAAAGCAGGGGCGCTGACGCGTCGAGCGGAAGGTTTTCCGGAATCGACAGGACATAGCCTTCCCTGACGACGATCGAGTCGGAATAGCCACCTTGCGTCGCCGTCTTGCCGTCGGCTTCGACGCCGTTGTAGGTCTGAACCAGGCCCGGCATGTACTGCTCGTTGTCGAGGTCGCGGTTGGCGCATCCGACACAGGAATCGACGAAGCAGCCGACGCCGACACGGTCGCCAACCTTGAATTTCGTGACCGCAGAGCCGACAGCGGACACGATGCCGGCGATCTCGTGGCCGGGAACGATCGGGTAGACCGCATTCTTCCATTCGTTGCGTACGGTATGGATGTCGGAATGGCAGATGCCAGCAAACTTGATGTCTATGACGACATCGTCCGGATTGGGCTCGCGACGCTCGAAGGTGAACGGCGTCAGCGGCTTCGATGCGTCTGTTGCAGCATAGCCTTTTGCGATAGCCATTGGAAAACTCCATATATCTTGGTGGGGTGGTTCGGACGCTGAGACTTATGGGCCAAAGGCGGCCATAGGCGGTAGAGCGATCCTCCTAGCTTTTTGCACAATCCTGCAAATGTCAGGGTATCGACTGCTTGAAGGTGCCTTCGTTTCGCTTAGATAAAGGCGTCTCCCATTGCATCAACACACGGATTTTCGCGCATGACTTTGCCTTTCAGTCCCTATGTGGAAATAGCCTCCATTGCAGAGCGCTTTGCACCTGGCGACGGGGAGTTCGCCACCGCCGTCGACAATCTGTTCGTAAGCCGCCGATCGCGGCCGACGGAGCCGCTGCACACTGCCTACAGGCCGTGTTTTGCGCTCGTGCTGCAGGGGGCGAAGAGCCTGCGCCTCGGCACCGAGACACTGAGTTACGGGACGGGCGACTATCTGCTGACGTCGCTCGATCTGCCGGTAGCGTCGAGGGTTACGGAGGCCAGCGAGCAATTGCCGCATCTCTGCCTGGCACTTGCGATCGATGCCGAGAAGCTGTCGGCGCTGCTCAGGCGGGTCGAGGTTCCACGGCAGGCCACCGACAAGACGGGTCTTCGCGGCATGGCGGTCAATACCGCGCCGCCCGAGCTGCTTGACGCTGCCGTCAGGCTGCTGCGGCTGCTCGATCGTCCCGACGACATTGCCGCGATGGCGCCGCTGATCGAGGAGGAGATTCTTTACCGCATTCTGACGGGCCCGGACGGTCCCCGGCTTCTCAATATCGCGATGGCGGAAAGCCAGGGAAACAAGATCGCGCGGGCCGTCGGCTGGCTTCGCGAGAATTTCTCGAGGCCGCTTCGTATCGAAGAGCTCGCCGAGCGCGTCAATATGAGCGTGTCCTCGTTCCATCATCACTTCAAGTCGGTGACGGCGATGACGCCGGTGCAATACCAGAAGCAGCTTCGGCTGCACGAGGCGCGGCGCTTGATGCTTGTCGAACGACTCGACGTCGGGACCGCGGGATTTCGCGTCGGCTACCAGAGCCCGTCTCAATTCAGTCGCGAATACGGTCGTCTCTACGGCCTGTCGCCGCTGCGCGACCTAGATACGATCCGCGAAACTATCGCGGCGGAGTAGGGTGGTTGCGTGGAGGCGATGCTCGCATCCACGCCGACCGTTAGTCCGTTGCGGCGCTTGCATCCTCCTTGGTCGCGCTGGTGGCCGTCATGTAAGCGACAATTCCAACGATCGCGCACAGGAAGATGCTGCTGGTGTAGATGGTGCCGAAGCCAAGGCCGCCGTATTCCGCCGGTTGGGACAAGAGGTCGCCCAGGGACGCGCCCAGCGGGCGGGTGAAAATGTAGGCCAGCCAGAAAGCGAGAATGGCGTTCATCCGTCCGGCGTAGTAGGCCATGGCGATCAATCCAATCACGCCGGCGAAAAGCATTGCCGTCGTGAAGTAGCCCAAACCGAGTTTCTCGGCGATCAGGTCGCCGGCCGCGGTACCGAGCGCGAAGGTAAACAGGATGGCAGACCAATAGAAAGCCTCGCGGCGATCCGTGTAGATCGTGTGTATGGACAGCGTCCGCTCAAGCTGCTGCCAGATCACGAACGTGGCGACAAGGGCGATGATGCAGAGGGCGGTCGTCACCTCCAGCGGAACACCGAAATTATCGACGAGGTTGTCCGTAAAGAGGGTGCCGACAACACTGATCAGCACAACTGCCATCCAGTAGATCCACGGGACGTAGCGCTTCGTCGAGAATTGGAGCGCGAGGGCGAGCGCGAGGATTGCGGCCATGATCAAGGATGTGACGGTCAAGCCCAAGCCGAGATTTACGGCGAGATAGTCTGCGGCTGTTTCGCCCATGGTCACGGCCATCAATTTGATAAGCCAGAAGTCAACCGTTACGTCGGGAACGCGGTTCGACCGATCTGTGAGGGAGACGTTTCGTCGTGGCATGGCTATCTGTTCCCCTTACTTTCCCATGATCGTCATGGCGTCGCCGAGGAATTTGTCGGCTCGTGCGTCGTCGTCGGCGTTGCATCGCTCGACTGCCTTTACCTCCAGCTCGTTCACTTTTTTCATATCCGCATCGCTCAAAGTCGCGGAAACCTTCGCGGCGCGCATCTGTTTCAGCGCATCTTCACAGGGGACTGTCGCGTGCGCCTGGAAGGGGGCGGCGAAGAATACAAGCGCAAGAAGGCTGTTGATGATTCCGGCGGCTGCAATGGTTCTCATGGTCAGGTCCTTTGTTATGATGCCACGCATCGCGTATTCGTCTCGTGACGTGGCCAGACCCTAGACGAAGAGGCATACGAGCGTTTTGCTCAAACCATACGCTTTGGTAAGGTTGCGCGGAGCCGGTAGCGTCCGCGGCGAAATCAGATAACCTGCGGACGCGAGCGCTGCTGCAAACGCCGGCCCGCATGGTATTGCCGCGAGTGGAGCCGGGACGCGCATGCGCATACTGCTGATCGAGGACGACCGAAAAACCGCCGCCTACATCGCGAAAGGGCTTGAGGAGGCGGGTCACGTTTGCGATTTGGTCGCAGACGGACGCGATGGGCTATGTCAGGCAACCGGCGAAACCTACGATGTTGCAATCGTTGACAGGATGCTTCCGGGCCTCGACGGATTGTCGTTGGTCAAGGCGCTTAGGGCTGCTCGCGTCGACACCCCGGCGTTGTTCCTGACTTCCATTGGTGGCGTTGACGATCGCGTGGATGGATTGGAAGCCGGTGCGGACGACTATCTGGTCAAGCCATTTGCATTCTCCGAGCTTCTGGCACGGGTGAACGCACTGGCCCGTCGGCCGCCAGTCCAGGAGCAGAAAACGGTCCTCCGCGTTGCCGATCTGGAACTCGACCTGCTCCGCCGGCAGGTCATGCGTTCCGGACAGCCGATTGATTTGCAGCCTCGTGAATTTACACTGCTCGAAGTGCTCATGCGAGGCGACGGGCGCGTCTTGACGCGGACAATGCTATTGGAGCGCGTATGGGATTTTCATTTCGATCCCAAAACCAGCGTGGTCGAAACGCATATCAGCCGATTGCGGGCCAAGATCGACAAGCCGTTCGAAACACAGTTGCTCCACACGGTTCGAAACACTGGCTACAGCCTGCATGCGCCACGCTAAACTTCTTCGCAGCACGCCCTTCCGATTGGCCCTTACCTTTGGGCTGGCATTTGTTGTCGCGTTCTTTCTCGCTGGTCTTATTACCTATCAGATGCTGGACAGAGGACTGGCACGGCAGCTCGATGAGGCCGTCAACGAAACCTATTCGGTCGTGGCTTCCACCTATGCACAAAATGACGTGGAAGATCTGGTTGCCGCGGTAAATACCTATGCGCGTCTGCGTTCGGTCGACCACAGCATTTTCTCTCTGGAGAACGCGGCCGGGAACCGGCTTGCCGGCAACTTTGCGGCCCCGGCGCTCGCATTGGGACTGACCACTCGGGAGGCGTCTGCGCTAGGCCTCGCTGGTCAAGGCGTCTATCGGATCCGGGTCGGCATCGTTGGCGACAATCGCCTCGTGGTCGGTCAAAGCTTTACCGAAACGGAGCAACTTGCCGACATTCTCCTGGTCAGCCTTGGGTGGGCGGCAGGTTTTATCGTCTTGACTGCTGTTCTCGGCGGTTTCTTCCTGGCTGCAAGGGCTCAGAGCCGGCTTGACGCCGTCGCGCAGACAATGATCGACGTGTCGAACGGCCGGCTGGAGACACGCATACCGCTCAGAGGAAACGGAGATGATATCGATGTCGTTTCCGCGCGCATCAATGATGCGCTTGGTCGGTTGTCGGGTCTCGTCGAAAGCATGCGGCAGGTCAGCTCAGATATTGCGCATGAACTCAAGACGCCCCTCAACCGCCTTAGGATGACCCTGGAGGGCGCGGCCGACAGGAACGATCGCGGTCAACCGATCGGCGCTCACATCGCCGACGCCCTGTCCGAAAGCGACCAGATCAACGCGACCTTCGACGCGCTCCTGCGAATATCGCAAATAGAAGCCGGTGCGCGAAAGACGCGCTTTCGGCCGGTCGATTTGACGGATCTCCTCGCATCGATCGCGGAGATCTACGGCGGCGTCGCCGAAGATGCAGGGCAGACGCTTCAGCTCTCGACGCCAGACGACGCATCAGTAAGCGTGACGGGTGATAGGGACCTTCTGATACAGATGTTTGTGAACCTGATCGAAAACGCAATCACGCACAGCCCCAAGGGGACGTCGATCAGCGTCTCACTCGCCCTTGAGACAGGCGCGGCGGAGGTTTTTGTATCCGACAACGGCCCCGGCATTCCTTTCACGGAACGCGAGAAGGTATTCCAGCGCCTCTATCGCCTGGAGAAAAGTCGGACCAGTCAGGGAAGCGGCCTTGGATTGAGCTTGGTTCGTGCTATCGCCGACCTTCATTCGGTCGAGCTCTTGCTGAAGGACAACAATCCGGGACTCGGCGTGCATATGATTTTTCCGCGTCACTGATCGTCTCCGGCCCCGTTCGCCAGCCGGCGGATGGGACCGGAGATAACTGTTCGCTTTTCAGCTTCACTGAACTTGGCGCAGGTCTGAGACCTGACGCCCATTTCCCTTCCCGGTGGCATACGAAATCTTGACATGCTCGCCGACGCTCAGGCTTTCGACCTCGATTCCCTCGGGCAGGTGAAACCTCTCCCCGTTGGTGAGTGTGATGGTGTCCCGCGCTTTGCTGATGCTCTTAATCGTGCCTGTGGTTTGTGCAGCGAGGGCGCTGCCCGCGATCAAAGCGGCGGTTGCAGCAGCGAAAATAACGGCCTTCATCATGCTTCTCCTTTTGGATGCGATATCGCGGAGTGCAGATACTGGAGCTAAAAGCTGTCCGGAACGTCTCCAGGATTTTACAAAGTGGTAAGATTGCGGCCGATCGAGCGGTACGCCGGCTGGAGGCGGCCGTCGGAGATGAGCGAC
This sequence comes from Rhizobium sp. Root1203, assembly GCF_001424945.1. GTDB lineage: Bacteria > Pseudomonadota > Alphaproteobacteria > Rhizobiales > Rhizobiaceae > Rhizobium. The sequence goes on along the minus strand of NZ_LMCW01000012.1, from coordinate 836,821 downwards.
AACCACCGAAAAATTCCAGATATTGTGCTTGACGCGTCATGGACTTTGCAGCATAAAGCACGCGAACCGTACCGTACGGTACTTATGGGAGCTTACGTCGTGTCTGTCGAAAATTTGGAGCCAAGCGAATTTTCGCCGCGCCAGAACGCCGTTCTGGAGCAGGCGCTGCGGCTGCTCGTTGACGGCGGCGAAAAGGCGCTGACGACATCGGGTGTTGCGCGTGCGGCAAACTGCTCCAAGGAGAGCCTCTACAAGTGGTTCGGTGACCGCGACGGGCTGTTGTCGGCGATGATCGCCTATCAGGCGAGCAAGGTCAGGACGTTCGAGCGCAACGGTGAGCGGCTGACGACGGCCAGCCTGCACGACCATCTCGTCATTTTCTCGCGCGATCTGCTCGATGTTCTGGCGGGTGACGTTTCGCTGGCGCTGAACAGGCTCGCCATCGGCCAGTCGCCACGCGACGGCTCCAAGCTCGGCAAGCTCCTGCTGGAGCGCGGACGACGCCAGATCGACCGTCGCGCGATGGGATTGATCGATTCCGGCAAGCGCGCCGGACTGCTGCGTTTCTTCGACGCCGACGAGGCGTATCATACGCTCTATGGCCTGATCGTTTCGGATCTGCATGTGCGCATGCTGCTTGGCGACACGGGCGTCAAGGATACCGGCCGACAGGCGGAGAGGGCGGTGACCTCGTTTCTCCGGCTCTACGGCACCGAAAAAGCATTGGCGGACATGCCTCCTATCGGCTGATTTCGCTTTTTACTGACACTCAACAAGACAAGCAAAGGGAAGGAAAATTCAAATGCGCGTCTATTACGATCGTGATGCTGACCTCAACCTCATCAAGTCCAAGAACGTCGTCATTGTCGGCTATGGCTCCCAGGGCCGTGCGCACGCGCTGAACCTCAAGGACAGCGGCCATGCCAACGTCGTCATCGCCCTCAAGGCCGGCTCGCCGACCATCAAGAAGGCAGAGGCCGACGGCTTCAAGGTCATGACCGTCGCTGACGCTGCCAAGTGGGGCGACCTCCTGATGATGGCGACGCCTGACGAACTGCAGGCCGACATCTACAAGGCCGACATCGCCGGCAACATCCGCGACGGCGCCGCGATCGCGTTCGCACACGGCCTTAACGTTCACTTCGGCCTTATCGAACCGAAGGCGTCGCTCGACGTGGTCATGATCGCGCCGAAGGGGCCGGGCCACACGGTTCGCGGCGAATACCAGAAGGGCGGCGGCGTTCCCTGCCTCGTCGCCGTTCACCAGAACGCTTCGGGCAATGCTCTTGAGCTCGCTCTCTCCTACGCCTGCGGCGTTGGCGGCGGCCGTTCGGGCATCATCGAAACCAACTTCCGCGAAGAGTGCGAAACCGATCTCTTCGGCGAACAGGTCGTGCTCTGCGGCGGTCTGGTCGAGTTGATCCGCGCCGGCTTCGAAACGCTTGTCGAAGCGGGCTACGCGCCTGAAATGGCCTACTTCGAGTGCCTGCACGAAGTGAAGCTCATCGTCGACCTGATCTATGAAGGCGGCATCGCCAACATGAACTACTCGATCTCGAACACGGCAGAGTGGGGCGAATACGTCTCCGGCCCGCGCATCATCACCGCTGAAACCAAGGCCGAGATGAAGCGCGTCCTCAAGGACATCCAGACGGGCAAGTTCACCTCGGATTGGATGCAGGAATACAAGGCGGGCGGCTCGCGCTTCAAGGGCATCCGCCGCATGAACGACAGCCACCAGATCGAGGAAGTCGGCGCCAAGCTGCGCGGCATGATGCCCTGGATCGGCAAGAACAAGCTGGTCGACAAGTCCGTCAACTAAGCTTTTCTGCTTTGGCAGGAATGGAGGCCGGGGCGAAAGCTCCGGCCTTTTACTTTTGGGCGCGCAACGCGAGCCAGCGCGTCGGCTTGCCGTCGTAGCCGCTGCCGTCGCTTTCGCTGATGGCGGCGTCGTGCCAGCCGGTGCGGTTCAGCATGCCGGAGAGCAATTCCGCCGAGGGATAGTTGTAATAGCGGCCAAGGCCGTCGTGCCCCTCGGCATCTCCGGCCTTGAAAGTGGCATGAAAGGCGCCCGCTGGCCTCAGCGCTGGTCTGATGCGCTCGATGACGTCGGCCAAGGATGCACGCGGCACATGCAACAGGCTCGCTTCGGCCCACACGCCGTGGAATGTCTCGTCAGCATCGAGTTCCTCGAACGCCATGATCCCCACGGGGCGTCCAAGCAGCGCCTCCGCCTGGCTTGCGAGCTCTGCGGACCTATCCGTCGGCGTGACGTCGAAACCCTTGGACAGCATGTAGGCGCTGTCCTGACCGCCGCCGCAGCCGAGTTCGAGTATGGCAGCGCCTGGAGGCAGCATCGACAGGAAAGTGTCGAGGCGCCTGATCGGCAGGTTGCGCGCCCGCGCGGCATAAGCTGTTGCGTGCTCTCTGTAAAAGGAAGACGTCGTGTCGTCGGGCACAGCAGTTCGATCCATTGTTCGTGGCTGAGGCCACGATACGACGGTTTCGTCGCTGCCGCACTGGGCAAAGGTGCTGAAATTATCACCGCACCCGTGCAAGAGAATTTATATCGAGCGCCGTCCGCTGAATGCGTGATAGAGCCAGAGGACTACGACAGCGCCGATGACCGCGACGACGAGGCTGTAGATATTGAAGCCCGTTACGCCGGCAGCCCCGAAAAACGTGAAGATGACGCCGCCGACTATCGCTCCGACGATGCCGAGGACGATGTCCATGAGCATTCCGGAACCGCTCTTGTTGACGATCTTGCTGCCAATAAAGCCGGCGATGAGGCCAAGAATAATCCACCCGATAACAGACATCTCTCATTCCCCTCCTTGATTGGTCGAATATTCCGACCATCTCCACATTTAAGCTAAATGGATGGATCAGAAATTCAAGGCTCAGCCGGAGCCAATGCTGTTGTTTCACTCTTCTTGCCAAGAAAATCGAAAAGGAGAATAGCATGGGAATCTTTGACGACGCCGTCCCCGGCGGCAGTATATCAAAACCGATCATGATCGCGCTCGGCGCCTTACTTGTCGGCAAGCTTCTCGGCGGCGGCAAAACCCAGGAGGATCCGGCCGCGCAGCAGGCTAATCCTCAGGCCGGCGACAGCGGTCTGCCTGGCGGACTTGGAGACCTGGCGGGAGGGCTCGGCGGGCTTGGTGGCCTTGCGGGAGGGCTTGGCGGACTGCTCGGCAAGCTGGCAGAGGCAGGGCAAGGCGACACTGTCGATTCCTGGGTCAAACCCGGCCAGAACAAGCCCATCGCGCCCGGCAATCTGGAAAGCGCACTCGGTTCGCAGACCATCAGTGACCTGGCTCGCCAGGCAGGGATCAGCGAGCAGGAACTGCTAAAGCAGCTTTCGACCGTTCTTCCTGGCGTGGTCGACAAACTGACGCCGCAGGGGCAGCTTCCGAGCCGGGATCAGATTGCAGCCTTGTTTCGCTCCTGACGCGGTCTTCGGCCGATTTTCGTCGGCCAAAGAGAGTGCCCTGCCTCCGCTCGGGGGCGGGGATTTTCTTGCTTTTTTTCCGGTCGCCGTCCTCTGTTTTTTGGAATAAAAGGCGCGGCAGTTGTCACGGTAGCAATCAAATAGGTCAGTAATGTTGACTTATCATTTGTTGCGTGGTTCTGTCGGTTAAAGACAAAAAATTACGAGGAAGCCCTATGTTGAACTGGGACAATATCTTTGCAACCCGCTCGTCGCGGATGCGTGCATCTGAGATTCGCGAACTTCTCAAGCTTCTCGACCGTCCGGACATAATTTCGTTTGCCGGCGGTATTCCGGATCCGGCGCTGTTTCCGGACAAGGAGTTCAAGCAGGCCTACGCCGATATCTTCGACAGCGCTGCCGTCAATTCCGCCCTGCAGTATTCGGTGAGCGAGGGTTACAAGCCGTTGCGGGAGTGGCTGATCACCCAGCTCGCAGCGCTCGGCATTCCTTGTGAACTCGACAATGTCTTCATCGTCTCGGGGTCGCAACAGGGTCTCGACTATCTCGGCAAGCTCTTCCTGTCGCCGAACGACACGGCATTGGTGACCTGGCCGACATATCTCGGCGCGCTGCAGGCTTTCAATGCCTATGAGCCGTCCTACGACCAACTGACACCGAACGGCAATCGAACACCCGATTCCTATCGTGCGCAGGCCGCAGCGGCCGGCGGCAAGGTGAAATTCGCCTATCTGTCTGCTGATTTCTCCAATCCGACCGGCGAAACCGTCGATCTGGCGGGGCGCGAAAAGCTCATCGATCTCGCCAACGAGATGGATATCGCGATCATCGAGGATGCGGCATACCAGTCGCTGCGCTATGACGGCGATCCTGTCCCGCCGATCCTGGCGTTGGAGATCGCCCAGAAGGGACATATCGACGATACCCGCACGATCTATTGCGGAAGTTTCTCGAAGACACTGGCGCCCGGCCTTCGCGTCGGCTTCATCGTCGCCAACGCGCCTGTCATTCGCAAACTCGTATTGATGAAGCAGGCGGCGGATCTGCATTCCTCGACCATCAACCAGATGGCGATCGCCGAGGTGGCACGGAAAGGCTTCGACGCGCAGGTCGCGAAGATCAAGGCTGCCTACAGCAAGCGCCGTGACTGCATGCTGGCGGCGCTCGAAAAGCACATGCCGGAAGGCACCAGCTGGACGAAGCCGGAAGGCGGCATGTTCATCTGGGTGACGTTGCCGAAGGGCATGGACGGCGCCAAGCTCCTGGCGAAATCGATCGAGAGCGCCAAGGTGGCCTTCGTTCCCGGCCGCGCGTTCTTCGCAGACGGTTCGGGCGAGAATACCTTCCGCATCAGCTTCTCGTCCAGCAACGAAGCCAGGATCGAGGACGGCATCGCTCGTCTAGGCGCATTGATCACAGGCGAAATCGGCGGCAAATAGGCCGCCGATTTTTGTGCGGCTATTGTGCCAGGTGAGGGCCGAGCAGTTCGAGATCGGCCTCACCAAGCCTGTCGGCTGCCGTATTGCGCTGATGCCAGTAGGGATAGAGCAACGGCAGCAGGCTGACGTCGTCCAGCCGCTTGCGTTCCTCGTCCGATAGCTTGAGCTCGGCCGCCGCAAGGTTGTCCCTGAACTGGGCCTCGGTGCGCCCGCCGATGATCACCGACGTCACGGCCCTGCGACCGATGAGCCAGGCGAGTGCGACCTGGGCTGCCGAGACGTTGCGTTCCTCGGCAATCGATACCAGCGTTTCAACAATGTTCCAGAGACGGTTCTCGTCGCGGATCGGGGGTTCCGTCCATCCGGCGAACTGGCGCGTCCCTTCGGGAGCGGCCTGGTTGCGGCGATGCTTGCCGGACAGCAGGCCGCCGGCGAGTGGGCTCCAGACGAGCACGCCGAGCCCTTGGTCGGTGCTGATCGGCAGCAGCTCGTTTTCGGCATCGCGTGCTTCGAGCGTATAGTGAATCTGTTGGCTGACGAAACGTTCGCGCTTCTCCCGCTCGCTGACGCCGAGCGCCTTCATGATGTGCCAGCCGGAGAAGTTCGAACACCCGATGTAGCGCACCTTGCCCTGGCGGACGAGGGTATCGAGCGCTTCCATGGTTTCTTCCAGCGGCGTCTGGCCATCCCACTCGTGCAACTGGAAAAGGTCGATGACGTCTGTCCTGAGCCGCCTAAGGCTGGCTTCGCACGCGTTGATCAGATGATACCGCGACGATCCTGCGTCGTTCGGGCCGCTGCCCATCGGAAAACGGGCTTTGGTCGCGATAAGCACGCCGCTCCTGCGCGGCCCTCCGATGATCTCGCCAAGGATCTCCTCAGACACGCCTTGCGAATAGACATCCGCTGTGTCCAGGAGATTGACGCCGGCGTCGACGCACATGTCGACCAGCCTTCGTGCCTCGGCGACGTCGAGATCGCCAACGGTCTTGGCCCAGCCCTTTCCGCCAAAGGTCATCGTACCCATGGTCAATGTCGAGATCTTGAGGCCTGAACGGCCGAGCAAGCGGTACTCCATGTACCTTCCTCCAATTCCCAAAACGAAAGTGTGAGACGCTAGAAGATAGGGGCGCCGGCATTCGGTCAAGTACGTCCCATCTATTCCGCACTGCCAAAGCGGATTGTCACAATCATGTTGTCAGCCATGACTATGAAACGGCTCTTCCATCACCCGAGGGCAATATCATGAAGATCATCGTTTCCGCTGCCGCGCTTGTCGCCGCGAGCCTCTTCACCGTCCCGGTTTCGGCCGGCAACCTCGTGCTCTATACGAGCCAGCCGAACGAAGACGCGCAGGCAACCGTCGATGGCTTCATGGCTTCAAACCCCGACATCAAGGTCGATTGGGTCCGCGATGGCACGCCGAAGATCATGGCAAAGCTGCAGGCCGAGATCGCAGCCGGCAATCCGGTTGCCGACGTGCTGCTGATCGCCGATACCGTCACACTGGAGCGCCTGAAGGAGGCCGGCAAGCTGCTTGCCTACAAGTCTCCGGAAGCAGCGAACTACGACGCTGCGCTTTATGACGCCGACGGCTACTACTACTCCACGAAGCTCATCACGACCGGCATCATCTACAACACGGCCGCCTCGCTGAAGCCGGTGAGCTGGAAGGACCTGACCAAGCCGGAAGCCAAAGGCCTCGTCACCATGCCGAGCCCGCTGACATCGGGTGCTGCGCTCATCCACGCGCAGACGCTTGCCGGCGTCGATGGCCTCGGTTGGGATTTCTACAAGGATCTCGCCGCCAACGGCGCGACGGCTGCCGGTGGAAACGGCGCGATCCTGAAGGCCGTCGCTTCGGGCGAGAAAGCCTATGGGATGATCGTCGACTATATGCCGATCCGCGAAAAGGCGAAGGGTGCGCCGGTCGAATTCGTCTTTCCGGCAGAGGGTGTTTCCGCCGTTACCGAGCCGGTCGGCATCCTTTCCAGCGCCAAGAATGCGGATGCAGCGAAGAAATTCGTGGACTACGTGCTGTCGGAAAAGGGCCAGGAAGGTTTCCTGGAGCTTGGCTATATCCCGGCCCGCACCGGCATGAAGGTTCCCGAAGGCTTCCCGGCGCGTGAGAGCATCAAGGTTCTGCCGATCAATGCGGCGGCTGCACTGAAGAGCACCGATCAGGACCTCAAGACCTTCTCCGGCATCTACACCTCGAACTGATCGCCGCAGACGAAATGTACGGATATGTTCGTCCCGGAAGCAGCCAGCCCGCCTGGCTGTTTCCTTCTGTCGTCATTGTCGTCCTGATCCTCAGCGTGCTTCCGCTCGCGCGGCTGGCGGCAACCGGCATTGCGGCACTTGCCGACGGTGGTGCAATCGCTGTGCTGACGGATCCGGCACTCTGGTCGGCGACCTACTACACGCTTGTCACCGCCGTTCTCGGCACCGTCATTTCACTGGTCATTGGCTGCGCCTTCGCCTTCGTCCTGACGCTCACAGACATAGGCGGGAAGGGCGTGCTCAGCTTCCTCTTCGTTTTGCCGATGATGATTCCGCCGCAGGTCACGGCGCTTGCCTGGGTGCAGATGTCCGGACCATCGAGCCCGCTGCTGAAGGCACTGCATATCGCCCCGCCGCTCGGCTCGCCGCAGCCGCTCTACTCGGTCGGCGGTATTGCACTGCTTTATGGCGTCCAGCACGCGCCGCTCGTCTATCTCGCGCTGCGCGCAGGTCTTATGGCGTTGCCGCGCGACGGCGTGGAGGCGGCGCGTCTTTCGGGCGCCACGAGCCTCCGCGTCTTTCGCGACATCATCCTGCCGCTGTCGCTGCCCGGAATCATTGCAGGTGCTGCGATTTCCTTCGTTTCCTGCACCGGCAATTTCGGCATTCCTGCCATTCTCGGCATTCCGGCGTCGATCTATACGTTGCCCACGCTGATCTTTACGAAGTTCTCGGCCTTTACCAGCCGCACGTTCGGCGAGGTGGCTCTGCTCTCGGCGATCATTGCTGTTATCTCCGTTGCGGGCCTTGCGGTTCAGGATCGCGCACTGCGCGGCCGCGACTATCGCATGCTGGGCCTTTCCGCCGCGCCGGTGAGCTTCGAACTCGGGCGCTGGAGGTTTCTCGCTGCGCCCCTTCTCTGGTTGACGGTGTTCTTCGTCTTTGCGGCACCATTCTTCGCACTTTTGGCCGGTGCCCTGGTGCCCGCCTACGGCGTGCCGCTGACGTTCAACACGATGTCGTTCAATGCCTTCTACGAAATCCTTTTCCGACAATCGGTGACGCGGGCGGCGTTTGCCAATTCTATCTCGCTTGCGTCAGGCACCGCCGTATGTCTCCTGGTGGTGACCGTGCTTACAGCCTACGCGCTGACGTGCCGGAGGGACGCGCTGAGCCGCGTCGTTTCCAGGGCAATCGAGATACCCTATTCGTTGCCTGGCATCGTCATTGCGGTGTCGTTCATCCTTGTTTTTGCGGCGCCGATCCCTCTCTTTCATGTGACGCTGTACGGTACAATATGGATCATCCTTCTTGCCTATCTGTCGAGCTTTTTCGCCGTCAGCCTGAAACCGGTCGTCAGCGCTTTCCACCAGCTCGATCCGGCGCTCGAGGAGGCAGCTCGGCTATCCGGCGCCGGCTTTTTCCGCCGCCTGAAGGACATCATCGTGCCGCTGATCGCGCCGGCTGCCGGTGCGTCGGTCATCCTCGTCTTCCTGATCGCCTGCAACGAACTCACCATATCGGCGCTTCTGTGGTCGGCGGGGACGCAGACGCTCGGGGTTGCGATTTACAATCTCGACGACAGCGGCAGCTCCGATCTGGCATCCGCCCTCTCGGTGCTCGTCGTCGTCATGGTCGTTTTCATGATGCTGCTTCTTGAACTCATGGCAAAGCGGCTACCGAGGGGTGTGGTGCCGTGGCGAAGCTGATCCTCAACCGGCTTGCCAAGGATTTCGGCACCGGGCGCGCAGCCGTCAGCGGGTTTTCGCTCGATGTGCGGGAAGGCGGCTTTCTGGCGCTGCTCGGTCCGTCGGGTTGCGGCAAGACCACGGTGCTTCGAATGATCGCCGGGTTCGAGACGCCGACGGACGGTTCGATTCACCTCGGCGAGCGCTTGCTTGCTGATGCGGCGCAATCACTGCCGCCGGAACGGCGCAACATGGCGATGGTGTTCCAATCGTACGCGTTGTGGCCGCACATGAGCGTCGCCGACAATGTCGGGTATCCACTGAAGGTGAGGGGCATCTCCGGCGAAGCGTATCGGCAAAAGGTGCTTGAGGCGCTTTCCACGGTCAGGCTGGCAGACTACGCGCAACGGCGCCCGGCCGACCTGTCGGGCGGGCAGCGGCAGCGGGTGGCTCTGGCGCGCTGCCTGGTGACATCGCCCGACGTTGTGCTGCTCGACGAGCCGCTCGCCAATCTGGACCGGCATCTGAAGCAGGAGATGGAGGAGACGTTTCGCGAGTTCCACCAGCGGTCCGGCGCCACGATGGTCTATGTCACGCACGACCAGAGCGAGGCGATGGCGCTCGCCACCGATGTGGCGGTGATGTCGGAAGGGCAACTGTTGCAGGTGGCGCCGCCGGCCGAAATCTATGCCCGCCCGGAAGGCCGCATTGTCGGCGGCCTGATCGGGCGCGGCGCGATCCTTTCGCTTCCGTCTCCTGGCGGTGACATCAGGCGTCTCGACTGGGACGCGATCGCACCGCTGATGGCCGTCGATAGGTGCAACGGTCCCCGAGCGGATATTCTCGTCCGGCAGGAGGATGTCGTCCTCGATACCGAAGGAGCAACGGCAACCGTGGTATCCGTCCTCTACGAGGGGGAGCGCTACGCCTCCAGGCTGTGCCTCGCCGACGGACAGACGCTGCGTGCGTTCAGCCGCAAGCGGCCGCGGGTCGGGGAAGAGGTACGGGTGGTCATTCGCAGCGCCTGGCGATTGTGATGGTTGATCGGGTCTTTCCGAACTGGTCGTTCGTCTCTACAAATGTCGCAATGCCAATCGGAAATGCCTGATGTCGCTACGCATTGCTACGTTCAACGTCGAAAACCTGATGACGCGTTTCGACTTTACCGGGTTCCGCAACCAACTGCGCCAGGATCGCGTCATCAAGCTTTTCGAGGTTCGCAGCGAAGGTGTCTACCAGCAGCTCGAGCAGGCGCGTGTGATCGCCTCGACTGACGACACCCGCCAGATGACGGCACTGGCGATTGCCGATGCGGACGCGGACATCCTGTGCCTGCAGGAGATCGACAACATGGAGGCGCTGCAGGCCTTCGAATACGGCTATCTGTTCCGCATGGTGGGAACCGGCTATCGGCAGAAATACCTGGTCGAAGGAAACGACAGCCGCGGCATCGACGTCGCCGTGCTGATGCGCGAGGAGACGAGGGACGGCCAGAAGATCGAGCTCAAGGAGATCAAGAGCCACGCGATGACGACCTATCGCAGCCTCGGCCTCTTCGACGACGAACTGGCCCTGACCAACCACATCGACGACAAGGTATTCAAGCGCGACTGCCTGGAGCTCGATCTTCTGATCGGCGGGGTGCCGATAACGCTGTATGTCGTTCATTTCAAATCGATGGGCAGTCCCCGTGAGGGGCTCGACGGGCGCCGCTACACCATGCCCATCCGGCGCGCCGAGGCAAGTGCTGTGCGTCGCATCATCGAAGACCGTTTCGGCGCAGACCAGACATCCGCCAAGCGCTTCGTCATCTGCGGGGATATGAACGACTACCAGGAGCGCGTCGACGTGGTCGGCCGCCGCCGGACCGGCTACGCGTTCCAGCATCAAGACGAAAGCGAGAGCGCGCTCGATGTCTTCAGCCGGGACGGTTTTGCCGAAAACGTGGTTCGCCGCCGCGATCCGCTCGATCGCTGGACCCTCTATCATGCGCGCGGGCCGGAGGAGCAGTGGCTGTGCCAGCTCGATTATCTCTGGCTCTCTCCCGCGCTTGCGAAGACGAACGCTGGGCGGCTTCCGGAGATCATGCGGCATGGCCAACCCTATCGCACGGTGTTTCCACCCGGACAGGAGGTAGAGCGCTATCCCCGAACGGGTTGGGATCGGCCGAAAGCCTCGGATCATTGCCCCGTCGTCATGACATTGGATCTCATATGAACGTGTATTTCTCGGAGGACTTCAGCGGCTGGCCTCCTGAACAGACAGTCTTTCCGATTGCGGGGATAGATCTCAGGGTTCTCCCAGGCGACCACCCCTTCTATGTCGCCGAACGGGATGCGATCGCGGAAAACTGGGCAAGGGAAACGGCTGCGAATCCCGCGCTTTTCGATGGCCGCATGATCTTCCAGAAGCGGCTTTCACTGAGCGACAAAGGGATCGCGGGCGAAAGCCACGTCATTCCATTCTCAACCTTCATGTGGTGGCGCAGGCAGCCCAAGCGGCTGGGCGGAATTCACCTTTTTGCCTACCCGGTCCTGGAGACATCCGACGGCGCGCTCGTGGCGATCCGCATGGGGCCGCACACCGCCAATCCCGGGCAAGTCTATTTCGCGGCCGGCTCGCTGGAACCTGAGGACGTGTCGGGCGGATGTTGCGACATCGAGAGCAACATGCGCCGCGAAGTGCTGGAGGAGACTGGGCTCGACCTTTTGGAAGCGCGCGCCTGCGACCGCTATTTCGCCAGCCACAACAGACGCACTGTCACCGTGCTGCGCCTTTTCAAATTCGACCTCAGCGCCGACGATATGATCGCGAAGATTCATGCGCACATGCTGGTCGCCGAAGACAAGGAGATCGCAGGTGCCGTGGCAATCCGTTCCGCGGATCCCGCAGCGCATCCCTACAATGTTGCGATGCTTCCCGTCATCGATTGGTACTTCCATCAGAGGCAGCTTGCGTAACGCCTTGCGCTCGCGTCGGCGGTCGGGCAGGTTGGCGGCACGAGGACCTGAGACAAGGAGGCCGATGTGGCGCGCAGCTACAGCGTCTACGACGTGTTCACCGACCGCAGGCTGGCGGGCAATCCGCTTGCTGTAATATTCGACGGCGACGGGTTGAGCGATGAGGCGATGCAGGCGATCGCCAAGGAGATGAACCTTTCCGAAACGGTCTTTGTGCAGGCATCCGAAAATCCCGCCTACACCGCCAGGATCCGCATCTATACGCCCGGCCGCGAGCTACCGTTCGCCGGCCATCCGACCGTCGGGGGGGCGATCGCCCTTGCCGAAAAGCAGCACGGCGACACCACAATGGATCTGGTGTGTGTCCTTGAGGAGAATGTCGGGCCGGTGCGCTGTGCCGTGCGACTGAACGTCGGCGAGGCGAGCTTCGCGGAGTTCGACCTGCCGCGCAAATCCCGACAGATCAATATGCCGCTCGACAGACCCGGCATCGCCAAGGCGCTTTCCCTGAAGACGACGGATATCGGGTTTGAAAACCATGTGCCGTCGCTGTGGACCGCCGGCGTGCCGTTCCTCATGGTGCCCGTGCGCGATGTCGGCGCGGCACAAAACCTGGATTTCGATCCGCAGCTCTGGGAAGCGATGGTCCCCTTCGTCGACGGCGCGCTCGCCTCTGCGTACATCTACTGCCGCGGCGGCGTGAACCATGTGGCGAAGTTTCATGCGCGCATGTTCGCCAGCGGCATGGGCATCCTGGAGGACCCGGCAACAGGGTCCGCAGCGGCGGCACTGTCCGGCGCGATCCATCACTTCGACCGCCTGACGGACGGCCATCACGGTGTGATGATCGAGCAGGGCGTGGAGATGGGGCGTCCTTCCTTCATCCATCTGCACATGGATATCGAAGGCGGCGCGATCTCGAACGCGCGCATCGGCGGCCAGGCCGTGCGTCTCGCCAGCGGCACTCTGGACCTTTGATTTTGTTGAATTTCAGCCATGCACAAAAAAATCGAGATAGATCGAAGATTTTTCGGAAGGGCGCTAGACAAGCCGAACGATCCTGTTTATACGCCCTCTCACACCGCGAGACGAAGCGGTTACGGGTGATTAGCTCAGTTGGTAGAGCAGCTGACTCTTAATCAGCGGGTCGTAGGTTCGAGCCCTACATCACCCACCATTATCCTCTTGATATTGTTAGCTGATTGGCGACGCTGCAGGTTTTCTGCGGTACTCGGATTCCATGTCGAAGATCGCCCTGACCGGGTTCTTCGAGCACCGACTTTCTGTCGATTTATCACGGCATTCTGGCGCAATCCGAGGAAGACGATCCGCTCCCCTCCGAAGGGCTTGAGCGCCTCTTTGCTGTCATTGAGCAGGACCCGCTCGATCCATTCGCGGCAAGCCGAGTAAATGCGCTTCGAGCGTACTCACTATTCACATGCGAAGAACGTCGAGTAATTTCCGACGACTGAAACGCTGGCGTATCGCAGGTTCGGCCTGAGCAGATTCTTGTTGTGGGCAGAGGAATTCTTCCACCCAGAAAAAAGATGTTGCGCATTCTGGTATCCGACACCGACATTTTCAGCACAGATTCCCTTGAGCCCGGCGGCTCTGGCCTGGGCCGATCTTTGGCGAAAGCCGTCGTGGCTGATGGCGCTACGGGCCGCCTGATAGCGGCTGTGTTCCGTGGCCAACGCCTTCAACGTGCTATTTGCCACGAGGGCAGGCAGGCCCCGGCTCGTCCGGTAAGAATTGATGAGGGTCAAGGTTTGCGAGCCGAAATCGCCCGGCCTGGTCGGCGGCTGCGCTGCACCGATGGATGAACCTGCAATCAGAACCGCACCTGCAATCGTCTGTAGGATTTTCATTTCCGGTTTCCCCTGCTCGCCATCAAAAGGTTTCATCCACCTTTTTCAACGATGCGCGGCAGTGAAAGTTCGAGGCCGCGCGCAGAGCGGCGGGGAGCAATCAACGAACCGGGCAGTCAAAACAGCGATGGCAGTAATATTGCATATCATTGCTTGCGGTCTCGCTGATAGATATTGGCGCGATCGGATCTTCCGGCAATTGTGGAGGAACGCCTGTGCTTAAACCTGGCACACTCCTGCTATTATGCGCGGCGCTGTATGTTGCCGTCGTATTTTTCGCCATCGTATGAAGTTGCCCCCTCCGCCAGTGGTGCGCAGAGGCTTTCGTGCCACAAGGGAATTCCGGTTTCGACGGACACGATCGGGTCTGATGTGAAGATTGGTCTCCCGGCCGCCAGCAAACGGTCTAAAATCATTCTGTCCATCTGAACGTGAAGCCTTGTCAATCCGGCGCAGTTGTAAACGTGCCCAGATGAATTCGGATTGATGCCGGTGATGATCACCGCCGGCGCGCCGTGGAAAAGTGCAAGAAGAACCGCATTGATACCATTCGAACACTTCGCGTCGGCGTCGATCTCGAGGGAGCAAACCCCTGCCACTCTGTCGAGCAGTGCCATTCGTTCGTATCGGTCCACGATGTAGAGATGCTCGTACCCATAGTTGAAGGACTTCAACCCTCGCTCCAAACGCAAACGGTCGTCCTTCCGCCACAGCAGGACGTACAACGCCTTGGTCCGCTGTCCGGACAAGACCCTTCTTACTTCCTGCGCGTTTTGAGTTGTGCCTTCAACCTGATTGAACATCATCAGCGTCACATCAGGAGACTTGATTCCCCAGCCGGATGTAACTGATTGCGAGCCGTTTATGGTAATGAGAGTGAATTGATCGTTGAATCCCACCGGTCGGTGGGACACTGGCGCCGAGCCGACGACAACCACGGGACCACCGAAGCCAAAAGGTGCCGGAGGAGGCATTGGACGCGAAATCTTATATTTTATCGACCTGTAGAGATAGGTTCTAAGATCTGCAAGTGAATATACCATCAGGTCGCCTCCGGTGGATTCGGTCCGGTTTCTCTGAAAGACTGCTGGTATTACTGCCGACCTACGCTTCGCTACCCATTCGACGGCAAGGCTGGCCTCATCAATACTATGTGTGCTCGCAACTGCGGAGTTGATACGAAGACTCTACAAGCGGCAAGCGAAACGTCGACTTACTCCCAACCGTCACTTTAGCTTTTCCTTATGTGTGACATAGTTGCAACGTCCGAGTATGCAAGTAGCACACGCACACCAATTCTGGCGTTTCCGACAGGAAATTCTGAAGGACATCCAGGTTTTGTCAGGCGTGGGGGCGCTGCAATGAATGCGATGACGCGAATGCGCGGCTTATGAAGCCGCCGCCTGTCAGATCCCCTGTTGCGGCGCGTCTGCTTCGTCTTGCGTAACCGCCACGGGATATCCGTCTGGCTCCCTTCGGCCGGCAAGCGATCTGATGGAGAAAAGCGCATAGACGATCAGCGGCAGACAGACGAGATAGGCGGTTCTGATGCCGGCGTGTTCGGCGATGAAGCCGAGCAGTGGGGGGGCCAGGAAGAAGACGACGAACGACATCTGGCCAAGCGCCGCGACGTTGACATGCGCCGGCCTGTCGATGCGCTGTGCGGCAGCGGAGACCGCCAGCGGGTATACGGCGCTGCACCCGACACCCATCAGCGCGAAGCCGAACAGCGCGATATAGGGGTAGGGTGCTGCCCAGACGGCGCAGACGCCGGCGGCGGCAAGAATGAGAAGCACCGTCGCAACGACGCGAGCGCCAAAGCGATCCACCTGCGGATCGACGAACAGACGTGCGCCTGCCATGAAGAAGGTGAACAGCGTCAGGCCAAGCCCGCCGACGAAGGGCTCGGAGGCAAAGACATCGCGCATATAGATCGCCGACCAGTCGATGCCTGCGCCTTCGACAAGAAAGGCGGCTACGCCGATCACGCAGAGCGGCAGCAGGCCCCATGTCGGCAGCGCGATCAGCGGTGCCCTTGATTTCTCCTGCAGTGTCCGCTCCGGCGCATTTTGCATGCCGGAGATCGCCCAGGTTCCGACGACGGCGACAAGCGTAAACGTCATGGCAAGGTGCAGTTCCATGGAAATGCCCGCCTGCCGGATCGCCGAAGCGACAAGCGCCGTCAGGAAGAACCCGAGGCTCCAGAAGCCGTGTGCCCTGTTCATCACCCCGCGGCCCAGTTGCGCCTCGATGCGGTCGATCTCGACATTGAGATTGATCTCCAGCGCGCCTGCGAGGAGGCCTTCGCCGATCAGGATGAGAAATACAAGCGGCGCGCTTGCCATCCATGGCACCGTCGCGAGAAGGGCAGAGGTTCCCAGTACGGTGATGAAAGCAGTCGTGCGGGCACCGAGGCGGGCGATGATCGGGGACGCGAAGGTGAGCGACGTCAGGGCACCGATTGCGGCACCGATCAGCGTCAGTCCAAGTTCGGATCGATCCACCCCAAGCGCCATCTGAAGGTCCGGCATGCGTGCCAGCAACGCCCCCATCGACACGGCGAACAGGAAAAAGCAGATGTAGATTCGGTGCTGCGGCGCAAGCTGCATGAAGAAGCTCCGGGACGTGTAGGCAGGAAAACGCAAATAAGGTTCTAGGTTCGCGGTAGGGAGTGCACAACCCTGAATCAATGCTATCGCTATTCGAAGCAGGGCTGACTATCGCGCTGGTTTGTATGGAGCCGCCTTCCTCGCGCGAACCTTTCCGCCAGGAACCTGTGCGTTCAGGCGGCAGATACTCATGCGGCTTCAGGATAACGCTTGCAATTCGGTGGCGATTGCTGATCGACTGCAGGCACGACGTGTGGTTCACAACGAGAGTATCATGAGACTGTCTGCCTGCATCGAATGGCTGTTTGCAGCCGAAGCTGAGAACTTCGCCGACCGCATCCGGTTGGCCCACAAACACTGCGTCGAATCCGTGGAATTCTGGAGATGGACGGACAAGGACCTCGGGAGCATCGAGTGGGCCCTGAACGAGACGGGCATCGAGCTGACGAGCTTTGTCGCCGAGCCGATGATCGCGCTGACCGATAGTGCCAACAGCGCCGCCTTCATCGAGGGACTGAAGCGCTCTGTCGAGGTGGCGCGGCGTCTCGGCGCGCATACGCTGATCGCGCAGGCCGGCGACGACCTTGCGGGCAAGTCGCGCGAAGAACAAAAGGCAGCGCTGATCGCGACACTGACGAAGGCCGGCGAGGTGCTGGACGGCAGCGGCGTTCGCCTCGGCGTCGAACCGCTGAACACGCTGATCGACCACGTCGGTTATTTCCTGCCCTCGACAAGCGAGGGTATCGAGATCGCCAGGGCGACTGGTCGCGCCGAGATCGGCATCATCTACGACGTCTATCATTCGGCCGTGATGGGCGAGGATACCGCAGCGGTGATCGGCAGGGATATCGACCGGGTGTTCCACATTCACATCGCCGACCATCCGGGCCGCAATGAACCGGGAAGCGGTGCGATCGACCTGAAGACGCGCGTCGATTGGCTCGTTGCGAATGGATATGCCGGGGCGGTTGGACTGGAATATCGGCCCAGCGTGGGAAGTGCAGAAACGATCGAAGCCACGCGGCGATTGCTTGGCTGATTTCACTGTGGTCACAATCTCGCGCCCGCAGGCATTTCATTCAACGTAGAGGCTCCCCATCTAACTGACGTAGGAATTCCTTTTGCTGTTAGAGGTCGCCGCGACCTTTGTGGAGTGATGCCCATGCAATCGTTATCGAACCCGGCTTTGAGCGTACCCGATCAAAGCGCGGGGGTCTGGCCGACAAAGAGGAGAAGCATCCTCGACTGGCTGGTGAACGAAACGCGCAACGAGCGCTTTATCGACAACATTCTGGTGCAGATGTGCTCGAAGCTGCGGGAGGAAGGTGTTCCCGTGGCGCGAGCGACGATGCATTTCCGGACGCACCATCCCCAATGGCTGGGCGCCCGCATTCTCTGGAGTACAGGGATGGCGGAGGCCAAGATCGCGACCTTCGGCTACGGTATCGAAAGTACGCCACAGTTTCTGAAGAGCCCGGTAAACGAGATCTTCAGCGGTGCGACCGAAGTTCGCCAGAACCTCGAGGGGATGCGTGAGGGCGATGGCCACTACGAATTCTACGACGAGCTGCGGCACGAAGGCCTGACCGAATATGTTGCCTGGCCGATGGAGCATACGTTCGACAAGCGTCACATCGTGACCTTTTCCAGCGACCGACCGGGTGGCTTCTCCGGTGACCACATCGCGTTTCTCCAGGACCTGCTGCCGGCGCTGACGCTCGTTACCGAGATTCGGCTGAAGAATATCCTGGCGCGCACGCTGCTTCAGACCTATGTCGGCCCGCATGCCAGCGAACAGATTCTCGCCGGAGCGACGACGCGCGGCAGCGGCACGACAGTGGGCGCGGCTATTCTGATCTGCGATCTGAGGGACTTCACGACAATATCGGACCACTGGCCGCGCGACAACGTGATCGAACTCCTGAACGACTATTTCGACGCGATGTCGGAGCCGATCGAGAAACATGGCGGCGAAATCCTGAAGTTCATGGGCGATGGAATGCTGGCGATCTTCCCGCTGAGCGATCCCAAGGCCTGCAGCAACCTGCTGGCGGCTATTCAGGAGGCCGCGGTTGCGATGGCGGCGCTGAACGAACGGAACGAGCGGGACGGTCGCGAGGTGCTTCGCTACGGCATCGGCGTCCATGTCGGCGATGTCATGTACGGCAACATCGGATCGCGCAGACGGCTCGACTTCACGGTAATCGGACCGGCCGTCAACGTCGCGTCGCGCCTCGAAAGCCTGACCAAGGAGATCAAGCGCCCTGTGCTTTTCTCGAAGGCCTTTGTGGACATGGCGGAATGCAAGACGGGAATGGACAGCCTCGGATCGTTTCCGTTGCGAGGGCTCGGCGAGCCGGTCGACGTCTTTGCTTTCCCTTTGCGCCAGGCATAAGAGCTCCTCGCGTGGGTGTTGCCATTACCTCAGGTTGAAGTACTGTGCCATGCGTTAAACAAAAACGCGATGACGACCATGCCGATAGTGACTCGACATCTCATCGACCGGGGTGACGGAGCAACGGTCGAGCTTTTTCAAGCTCAGGCTTCGAGCGAAACGCCCACAGGAGCAATCCTCCTGGTCCACGGCAATCAGGGGGGTAGTCTCCTTGGAGCCACAGAGACCGTCGATAATGGAGCACTGCTTCGATTCTGCTCTGGTCTGAACATCACCGCGGCGGCAGTCTCGCAGCCCGGTTTTGGCGCTTCAGACGGGCCTCCAGATTTCTGCGGTCCACTGACCCAGCGGGCGATCAGAGCTGCTCTCGCCTTCCTGAGGAACCAGCCGTCCGTCAATTCTGACCGTATTGTTCTCTATGGCATCAGTCGCGGGGCCGTTGCGTCGGGAATGGTCGCCACCCAGATCACTGATCTGCGAGCAGTCATTCTATCTGGCGGCGTTTACGACCTTCGAGCTGCTTATCACGAGAGTTCACAAGGCCTGCGGTTGGCTATTGAAAAAGAAGCGGGCCTCTCGAGAGAAGCCTTTCTGGCTCGCTCTGCGCTGCATCACGCATCTGAATTTCGGTCGGAGACGATGTTGTTGCATGGCAGGTATGACGACCGAGCTTCTGTTGCCCAAGCCGAACTGTTTTCAAAAGCTCTTTCCGACGCGGGAGTCCCTGTTGAGCTTCATGTATTTGAATGCGGACATCGTATTCCAAGGGGCCACGCCCGGAATGCTCTTGGTCACTTCCTGCAAAGGATGTTCGCTCGCGTGGTCACATATCACTAGCCAGAACGAACAGAGCGCCAAGTGTGAGGCCGACAAGCGGCAGCGGCGTGAAATAATATAGCAATTTCGGAGAATTACGAGAGAAGATGGCACGCCCTAGGGGAGTCGAACCCCTCTTCCCAGAATGAAAATCTGGTGTCCTAACCGATAGACGAAGGGCGCTTCCTTCGTGGTGGCGCCCTTATGCAATTTCGATTTTCTGCAAAAAAATGACAGGAATTTCCTGCGACGGCGAAATCTCGATTAGCCCCAATGAATCAATTGGCTAGGCGTAAGTACTCGCACTTCATGGCAGTCGCTGACGTTGCGTCGCTCGGGCGCCGCGGCTGACGTCAGAGTGCCCGCGCGGTTGCGGTCGGGGATGCCCTGCCGCCGCAGCCCCAGTTCCAATCCCGGTTCTTCCCGGTGTCGAGGTGAACGGAGTCGGTGTGACAGTAGGTGCCGACACCGCCGCGGTCGGGCAGCGACCGGATATAGCTGGCGATGTCCCACTTGGAGATGCCGTCGACCTGAATATCTGCTGCATCGCAGGTCTTGTGCATCGATTCTTCGGCGCCGCCGACCATGCGATTGTGTTCCGGATCGCGGTAGCCCGACGTGACGACGACCGGCTTGCCGAAGTGCCCCTCGACGGCCTTGATGACGTTCATCAGGTCGGGTTTGAAACAGCCGACCTCGACCTTGTCGTTCTGCACGTGCAGGCCGTTCGGCGCGATGCGCGTCATGCCGGGCATCGATGCTTTCTGAAGCAGGCCAGACAGGCTGCCGAGAAGGTTTTGCTTCGGAGCGCTGTACAACGCGTTCATCGTTTGCCCGGGAAGCGCGCCCGTTGCCAGCGATGCCGCCTGGACGGGCGCTGTCTGCGTGCTGGTATTCTGCGAGGATTGCTGCGGGAGAACGACCTCGCCCTGCGGCGTCTGTTCCGGCGGCATCTGGGTGCTGTAGACGCTGGACCGGGCGGGACTGACGCCGACCGGCGCGTAGGCGTTGCCGCCGGAATCGAGCACGGTCGATGTCGGATTGTTCTGCGGCGCCGTCCGGACCGAAAAGATGCTCATTGCCTGCGCATTGATGCCGGTCGATTGCATCGCCAGGCCGCCGATATTGGCGGGAGCCGATGTCGCCGAGCCGGCGGCCACCGCTTGCGCGCCCGGCGTTTGGGTCGTTCCTGCTGTCTGCGCGCCGGAGACGTTGGAGACCATGGGATCCCGATAACCGGGCTTTGCGGCCGCATTGGAAGCTGCGGTCTGTTGTTCCAGGGCCGGATCGACCGGCCCAGCCAAGGCTGCCGCGTCTGCCGTCTTCTTGTCCGAGACGCAGCCGCTCAGCATCAGAGCAGATGTGGCAAGCAGAAGTGCCACCCCGATGGGTGTGCGCTTTTCAACAGCGAGCAAGCGAGCGTTCTCCAAAAAATGAAGGCGAGCGGCGCTCACATCACGCCATTCGTCTGGTGTCGGCTGGAGGATGCCCGCAGCTCCGGTACGCGGCAAGCGCGATCCGGGCGCAGTTGCCCGAAATCGCAAAAGCCGCAAGCCTCGCAAAAGCCTCGGCCTACCAGGAGCCCGTATTACCCATCGACGCCCAGGGTTCGGCTGCCGGCAGGCTGCCGCCCTTCTGCAGAATCTCGATCGAGATTCCATCCGGCGAGCGGACAAATGCCATCCGGCCGTCGCGGGGCGGGCGATTGATGATGACGCCGTTGTCCATCAGTTTCTGGCAGATCGCATAGATATCGTCGACCTCGTAGGCGAGGTGACCGAAGTTGCGGCCGCCCGTATAGTCTTCGGTATCCCAGTTGTAGGTGAGCTCCAGGCATGGCGCGCCCTTGGCGCCAGCGTCGCCCTGGTCGGCGGGAGCGGCGAGAAAGACGAGGGTGAAGCGGCCATTTTCGTTCTCTGAGCGGCGGATTTCCTCCAGGCCGAACAGCGTTGTATAAAAGTGAAGGGAGGCGTCCAGATCCTTCACGCGGACCATGGTGTGGAGATAACGCATTCTGTTTCCTCTCTAAATACGGCGGCGTCCGTTATGTGGCGGAACGTCAGCTTCGGGCAAGACACCGGGGTAAGATTAGGCGCAGGAAATAATCGAAAAGTAGGACTTGCGCTAATCCGTTACCAACATGTTAATCTTGATCTCAAGAATCAGTTAACCGTAACAGTGTGACGCGTATTGAGGGGCTGGCGAAATGGCTGACAGAATTTCATCAAAGGAATTCACCGACCTCGATCAACTCGCGGGAGAAGCGGTCGAACTCATTGAAATCACTGGCATCGTCAAGTGGTTCGACGTCGCCAAGGGCTTCGGCTTCATCGTGCCCGACAACGGGATGCAGGATGTTCTTCTGCATGTGACCTGCCTCAGACGCGACGGATACCAGACAATCTTGGAGGGGACGCGCATCGTAGCGCTCATCCAGCGCCGTGATCGTGGCTATCAGGCGTTCAAGATACTTTCGATGGATCAGTCAACAGCGGTACATCCTTCGCAGCTGCCGCCGGTCCGCACTCATGTGCAGGTCACGGCGACGAGCGGGCTGGAGCGGGCGCTGGTCAAGTGGTTCAACCGCACGAAGGGGTTCGGCTTCCTGACCCGCGGCGAGGGGACCGAGGACATTTTCGTTCACATGGAAACGCTGCGCCGCTTCGGTCTGACCGAGTTGCGCCCGGGACAGGTTGTCCTGGTGCGATATGGCGACGGCGACAAGGGCCTGATGGCTGCGGAGATCCATCCGGACGTTCCAAGCCCGGTCAGCCGTGCGCACTGATGCGTGTATCATTGTCCCATAGGATCATAAGCGCCCTTGCGGCGCTTTTTTTCATCGTTGCGCATCCGGCTTTTGCACAACAGCCGATGAAGTTCGGCAAGGAACCGCTGATCATCCTGACGGCTTCCGGCAAGCCGCTGAATTTCACGGTCGAGGTCGCCGATACCAACGAACTACGCCAGCGCGGTCTGATGTACCGCACGGAGATGGCGGACGACGCCGGAATGATCTTCGATTTCGGTTCTCCGCGGCGCGTGCAAATGTGGATGGAAAACACCGTTCTGCCGCTTGATATGCTTTTCGTCGATTCGACGGGAACAATCCGGGGCATCAAAGAGAATGCCGTGCCCTACTCGAGGGACATTATCGATTCGGTGATCGAGGTGAAATACGTCATCGAGCTGAATGCCGGAGCAACAGCGAAACTCGGCATCAAGCCCGGCGACAAGGTCATGAGCGCGACAACGACCAAAAAGAAATAGTCTATGCGGGATAGGCGCCGCCCGAATCCCGGGCGGCGGTGCAATCGATCGTTGAAAGCGCTTTAAAACTTGACGCCGATGCCGGCTGAAACGACGTGCTGGTCGAGATCGACCTCCGTTCCCCGAATGGTTTTGCTGCCGTAGTCGTTGTAGCGATATTCTCCGCGACCAAACACGGTGTCGGTGAACGCATAATCCAGTCCCGCTCCGACCGTCCAGCCGTTGATCGTCTCGCTATCCTTTTCATCGCCTGCGATCTCGGTATAGGCGCGCGTTGCCGTCCAGCCTGCCGTTGCATAGAGCAGGGCGTGGTCCAATGCATAACCGACGCGGCCGCGCACCGATCCGGACATATCCGTTCCGACCTTGGCGTCGATGCCGAGGAAATCTGCGTCGTTCTCGTTCCAGTCGTAGGACAGATCGCCTTCGATACCGACGACGATGCTATCCATCTGGTAGTTGGCACCCAGGAAGCCGCCTATCTGGCCGCCATCGTAGTGTGCAGAGGCGTCATATAATCCCTGGACCTTGAAATCGGCGTTCGCAAAGCCAAGCCCGCCTCGCAGGCCGCCGTAACCACCGGTCCAACTGAAAAGCGGAGCGGGGGCGGCCAGCTCCACCGGTACCTCCGCGAGGTCTGCGCCATGGGCAGGAAGAGCGAAAGCCAGCGCCGTCAGCGCAACATAGGCATGCAAGGACTTCATGGGGCGCTCCCAACAGGGTTAATCAAATGCGATCTAATAGGGTAAATATATAGTTGTATCCTTAATAAGTTATTTCTACTTGACCGCGTTTTGTGGGGCGCCTCAAGCCGGATTGGCTCGATGGTGCCGGATATCAGCCGTGAACGAAAAACGGCCCGTCCGACGCACGGGCGCCTGACGGGCCGACAAAGGGGCTGGTGAAATCGACAGCCGCCGGCGCCGATGCTAGGCCTTCTTCAGAAATTCGGTCTTCAGCACCAATCCCTTGACCTGCTTGGTGTTGCATTCGATCTCGCCCGGATTTCCGGTAAGCCTGATATTTTTCACCACGGTGCCTCGCTTGATCGTTTCCGAGGTGCCCTTAACCTTCAGGTCCTTGATCAGGGTGACGGAATCGCCGTCGGTGAGCTGCGCACCGTTGCTGTCTCTTACGATGGTATCGTCGGTCATTTTTATCCTCGTCTTGCAAAGGCCAGTGGGCCGTCCTCACGATTCTGTCTTTGCCGGAACGGTCGATCGCGGCTCCGATTGGTCGGGCGACGGCTCGTCCTCATACGCGCCGAAGAGCCGATCGGCGATAATGCTGGCTCCGAGCTGGCTCAGGTGATCGTCATCGATATAGAGCGCACGACCGTCCTTCTGCAACAGGCACCGGCCCTGCTGCAGGGTGTCGCAAAACAATTCCGCCGGCTTGATCCGCAACAGATTCGGATGAAGGCCGACATCGTCCAGCATGGCATCGGAACCGGCGTTGCGCACCTTGTTGACGTCAGAGGCGGTCGAAAGTTCTATATGACGCTCTATGCCGAACTGCATTTCCTTGGTCAGGTAAGCCGGCACATCCCAACCCGCCTCCGGGATCTGATAGATCAGCACCACTTTTTTGCCGCGTTGGAGCAGCGACTTGATGTGCTGCTGGACAAGACGGGAAACCGACCGGATGCGGGCGGCGGGCTCGCTCTGCGGTACTTCAGCCGCTATCGGCTTCATGTAGCGTATAATCGTGCCCTCGTTGCCACCCTCGTCGTTATTGAACAGAGAACCCTCGAGATGGGTGGTCCATCGGGACACCAGAACGACGGTGTCGATGGCCGGATGGTTCTCCAGATAACTCATGGCATCGGTATTGAAGCGCCGGCAGCTCTCGCCCGGCACCGAACTTTCCAGCTCCGGAACCGGCATGCAGCCAGAATGCGTGAATTCCCTGAGGCTCGCGCCCTTCGCCGCGAACACCTTGGCCACCTGACGCGATATGGTCGCGCCGTGACTGTCGCCATAGAGCATCGCCGTTTCAGGCAGCCCCCTGTTGTGCAGGCAGGTATCCTGCGGTTCGATGTAGTGTCTTTCGGTACCAAGGCATGCCGAAAACGCTGCTACGCCTTCGTTGAAGACCCCCGCCATGCTTTGGGCCTCGTCTGAAAGGCGTTCAGGGAAGCCGTTTTTGAGCTGGCCCGCCGCGCCAACCGCAAAAATCACCGTGCTGAAGGCAATTGCGGCTGCAAAGATCGTCCTGCGGCTCGTCCGGCTTCGATCGCGAAACGGGCGCTCGACATAGCGCCAGCTGATCCAGGCGATCGGCAAGGACATCAGTGCTACTGGGACGCTCGTCCAGACCGACACCTCGTTCAAACTTCTCAAGCGCAGAAATGCGAGCAGCGGCTGGTGCCAGAGATAGGCGCTGTAGCTGATCAAGCCGACCCAGACCAGCGGCTTGAGGCTCAGCAGACGACCCGAAAGCGAGCCCGACCGGGCGAACATCAGCACCAGTACAGTTCCCACGACGCATGGCACTACCAAAAGGCCGGGGGTTGCCGCCCCCGTCGGGAAGAGTGCCAGGGAACCGACGATCAGCAGCAGGCCTGCCAGCGAAAGCCAGTCGCCTTGCAAGGACAGAGAATCTGTCCGGCGGCCCAGCATCGCAAGCGCCCCGATCGCTCCGAACAGAAGCTCCCAGGCACGCGAGAAGATCATGTAAAATCCCGCTTCCGGATCAGTGGACTGCAGCCATTCAGAACAGGCGATGCTTGCAAGCGCCAACCCGGCCAGGAGCGGGATCGTCAGCCGCCGGCCAAATTTCAGGATGCCCAGCAGAAGCAGCGGAAAGACGACGTAGAACTGCTCCTCGACCGAGAGGCTCCAAGTGTGCAGCAGCGGCTTTTGCGCCGACGTGACATCGAAGTATCCCGTCTCGATATAGAAGAGCACATTTGACGCATAGCCGACGGTCGCCATCAGGCTTTGCGAAAAATCCTTGTAAGCATTCGGCAGCATCCAAAGCCACGCCAATGGCAGGCATGCCAGGATAACCACGAACAACGCAGGAAGAATGCGCCGGGCTCGCCGCTCGTAAAAGTCGACAATCGAGAACCTGCCATTGTCGATATCGCGGGCAATGATCGATGTGATCAGAAAGCCGCTGATCACGAAGAATATGTCCACACCAATATAGCCGCCGCTGAAAAACGGCACGCCTGCATGAAAAAGGATAACAGGAAGAACGGCGACGGCCCGCAGACCATCGACTTCTGGCCGATACAAGGCGGCCTGATTGCTGCAAACTGCTGAAGTATTTAGCTTTATCAACATGCAATATTCCCCGGCATACGGCGCGATACGCGGGTTTTCTACATGAAAGATATTTTCTGCACGCGAAATCTTCGGGGCAGAGTTAATCCATGGATTCTAATATAACTAGAGTATTCCTGTTCTTCACAACCCGAAGAGTCCACGCTCGTTGGCTCGGCGCACCGAACAGGGCGAGCAAGGGATTGTGGCGAAAGCCGCTCCCGCAACGAACGGAAAGACCAATACTCCCACTGCGCGCGCATGTCGTGCAAGTATATTCATTGTGGAGAAATGCTGAACGTTTTCAGCTAGATGTCGGTGGTCGGAGTGGAGAGATTCGAACTCCCGACCCTCTGGTCCCAAACCAGATGCGCTACCAGACTGCGCTACACTCCGTCGCCGATGGATGAGGGCAATACACGGTTCGTTCCTGACCCGCAATAACAAAAATCGTCTGTCCACGGTTGGCGGAGGGCGCCTGCCGTTTTCAGGTTTCTGTCAGGAAAGGATGACATTGCCCTCAGGACTATGTCGTTGTCCCATGCGGACTCGCTCAACCTACACCGCGGAGAGCATATTGGAAGAGATCGTCGTATCGGCTCCTCGGCGGAGCCTGCGCCCGCGCATGGGTAGCGTTACCCTGGCGGTACTGACTGCGGTTTACATCCTCGTCGTTGCGAATCAAACCTTCTGGGCAAAAGCGTTCGGATATCTCTCGTCGACTCCTGCAGCCTTCGTTGGGTTTGTCATCGGTATCGCCGCGATCACCGTTGCTGCGATGGTCACGCTCTCGGCAAAATACGTCATCAAGCCTGCTTTAATTTTCTTTATCATGGTTGCAGTCGTGTCTTCGTGGTTCACCGATCAGTTCGGTGTGATCATCGACAAGGAAATGATCCGCAATGCCGCGGTGACGACACAGGCCGAATCGGCGCATCTCATGACGCCGGCGTTCCTATTTCATATCTTCTTTGCAGGCATGGTCCCGTCGCTTTTCATCCTGTGGGTGAAGGTTGTTCACAAGCCGGTGGTCAGGAAGTTCCTCTGGAACACGGCTGTTGTCATCCCATGTGTTGCCGTTTTTGTTGCCGTTGGGCTCGGATTTTCGCAGACGTATGCGTCGGTCGGCCGGTTGCACAAGGACATCATGCTGACGCTCAATCCATTCCTTCCGATCGGCAGCGTAGCCCGCTTTGTCTTTGCGTCGGAAGAGGATCGCAACATCGTGCGCCGACCGCTCGGCACCGATGCGCACCAGCGTTCGGCAAGCACCACCGGCAAGCCGCGGGTGACTATTATCGTCGCCGGTGAGACGGGCCGGGCGCAGAATTTTTCGCTCGGCGGTTACCCGCGCGAGACCAACCCGGAAATGAAGGCGCGAGGCGTCGTCTATTTTTCGAATGCGACGAGTTGCGGCACAGCGACTGCCGTGTCGCTGCCGTGCATGTACTCCGTCTACCCCAGGCAAAAGTATACCCATCGCAAGGGTCTGGAGACCGACAATCTCATGGATATTCTCGGTCATGCCAAGGTGCAGGTCGAGTGGTGGGACAACGATACCGGCAGCTACGGCGTTGCCAACCGCATTCCCTATCGCTTCCTGCCGGATGCGGCGGATCCGCGCTTCTGCACCGACGGAGAGTGCCTGGATACGGTGCTGCTCGACAAGCTCGACGACTGGCTTTCGAACGTGAAGAGCGACAGCGTGCTCGTTCTGCATCAGCTCGGAAGCCATGGACCGGCATACTACCGACGCTATCCCGATGATTTCCGCCGCTTTACGCCGGATTGCCGGACGGCCGAATTCGGTGCCTGCAAGCCGGAGGAAATCGTCAATGCCTACGACAATACGATCCTCTTTACCGACCACGTCGTTGCCAAGGTGATCGACGCGCTGAAGGAGCACGAGGGCGCGATTTCCGCAAACATGCTCTACATCTCGGATCACGGCGAATCGCTTGGCGAAAACGGTCTCTATCTTCACGGCGCGCCCTATATCATCGCGCCTGCCGAACAGATTCGAGTTCCGATCATCGCCTGGCTTTCTCCCGATTTCAGCGCGGCCTCGCGCATAGACGCGGCCTGCCTTGCCGCTAATGCTGCGGAACCCGCCTCCCACGACAACGTTTTCCACAGTGTTCTCGGGCTTCTGGATATTGCGACATCAGTCTACGATGCGAAACTCGATCTGTTTGCCGGGTGCCGAAAGACAGGCGACACGGTCGCTCAGGCGGCGTCGAGTGGCTGAAGCGTGCGGTTGAAACGAGGGGAACGAGCGCCGCGGCTTTTTCCTTGAAAAGAAAGGGATTCGCCGCTAAGCAAAATTCATCTCCTGATGTGATTGTACGCTGGAGACGCCCCCGGCAACGGGGCCAGATGAATTTGAATGCGAAAGCCCTAATTCGGAGGCGTTGCAGCAATGTCTGCCAAGATCTACCGTCCAGCCAAGACCGCCATGCAGTCCGGCAAGGCAAAGACCCACGTGTGGGTGCTCGAGTTCGATCAGGAGACGCCGCGCACGATCGACCCGATCATGGGCTACACCTCGTCATCGGACATGCGCCAGCAGGTGAAGCTGGCCTTCGAAACGCAGGAACTCGCCGAAGCCTATGCCAAGCGCAACGGCATCGAATACCGGGTGATCGCGCCGAAGGATCCGCAGCGACAGACGGTGGCCTATCCCGATAATTTCCGCTATACGCGGACGCAGCCTTGGACGCATTGATCCGCGTTCAGGCATGACGGCCTGTCCGATGTACAGTTTCGCATCGGCTATGCGGCCCCTTAGCTCAGCTGGATAGAGCACCTGCCTTCTAAGCAGGTTGTCGCAGGTTCGATTCCTGCAGGGGTCGCCATTCATTTTTCAATGTTTGATTTTATTCAGTCTTTTGGCTGTTTTCCCCTCACTGAATTCAGGTGAGGGGATAGGTTGTTCTCATTTAGTTTCGTGGCGCCCGATATTGCGAGCTTCCGTTTGTTGGCGCTGCGCGTGTAAAGGCTCGCCATCGCGTCGCTTCTCCAGCCGAATCTTGCCTTCAGCTCGCTGTTGCTATTCCCCGCCTCAGCCAGGCTCGTTGCGAGCGTCTTGCGCAGTCCATGCGCTCTCCCGCCGACGCCGGCTTCAGCACAAACCTCCCCGAACCAATTCCCAAAAGCGGCCGCGCTCTTGAACGGGCGCCCGTGAACCGGTGTCACCAAATACGCCAAGTGCGTCGTTTGGTGATTCTCCAATATTGCTTTCAGCGTCGGGTGAATCGGGCTGTAGGTCATTTCCTCGTTCTTGGATGCCCGATATTCGATTATGCCGTCTCTTATGTGCTGGGGACCAATCCTGAAGACGTCCGATCGACGCAACCCAGTGAAGAGCAAGAGGTCCATTGCCAATCGCGCTTGGGTTCCCTCTTCGTGTTTTTCATAAAAATTCTCGATGTCGGTTACGGTCCATGGCGGGAAACCTTGTGACTTGGCCTTTGGCTTCTTCACGCCCTTGGCTGGATTGTCGTTCACGAAGCCGGAATCGACCGCCCATTCGAACAAATACCCCATGACCTTGAGGTAGGAGATTGCAGCGAAGGGCGTGTCGGCGCGTCGGTCCCTGCCGGCGGCAATCATCTTCCGATCAATTTGAGAAAGGATTAGCTTTCCGCCTGTTTTGCAGGCGACCTTGAGTATGTTGTGACGGGCGGTCTGCGTCGTGTCTCGCAAGCCCTTGAAGGCTGCACTCACAACGTATTTGTCGACAAGCCACTGAAGGGTGTGCTTGGACGGGGTCGGAACCTCTTCCTCTCCACATTGGCGGCGCATTTACGCCAGGCTGCAGCGAACTCCTTTGAGCCCCATTCACTCGGCAACCAGGTTCGCTTGCCCTTGCTCAGCCGGAAGTACCATCGGACATTGCCGAAACGATCGACTTCGCGGGATGTATTCGGATATTTGTTGCGCGGCATGTCCTCCATCAGAGGTAACCTGCCGCACTCTCGTCAACCTGTTTTTTGTAAACCCGTCGGCTTCGGCATTAATGACGACTGATCCGTCGGTTTCGACGCGAACGCTTTTCACATCCACGCCAGCCTTTTTCACCGCGCGAATGGCACGCGACACGGAATCCTCACTGAAAGCTACGGCGCGGCGTCCCATTATCGTCTCTCCCACGTCGAGGGCGCTGAGATGTCCTCCTCGATGACCGCGACATTTCCCGCACAGAACGCGCGGATCATTTGCTGGTACTCGTAGAGCGGCCGCCCCGATAGCGTTCGGCGGCCTCGGTCACCTTCTCCTGGTGGCAGCTCATGAAACTCTCCATTGCTGAAACTCGGCACGCAGCGCGCGCCATTCTTCTGCTGTCGCTTCGTCGGTTCGGATCTCGTCGCGGCTGCGCACGCCGAGCAGCGTCAGAGTGTCGGCAACTGCCTGGTCGTCGCTGAGTGGGAAGGCGAGGCCTTTCCACTCGTGTAGAAACACCTTGAAGGGCGGTTCGCAGCACTGCAGCGCAAACAGCGTTGCCTCCTGCAGGTGTGCGAGCTGCTTTCCACGGCTTGCGGTTCGACGTCACACTCGATGCTCCTGCCTATGTGAAGGTCTTCGGAACAGTGAACCTGACGCACCGAGGCAACATCGTGGGGGCGGTAGGATATGGCGTCAAGGCGACGCTTCGTTCTGCCGCAAGCTTCGCAGCGATGCCCACTATCCCCGCGTCCACCGTGAACCTTGCCTACTGGCAGTCGGTAGAGACCACAGGCGTTATCCCGGATCGAAGCGGGCTTCAAACATTCTGAGCCTGGAAGATCACTATAGGGCGTCAGAGATCGCATATGCGCTCACGCTGCCGGCTGGATGCCATCGGATCGAGCACTGGGGCAATTCGCACAGCTCAGGGCAGACGACAGATAACTCATATGTCGAGCTCAACCAAAATACCGTTCCTGATGCGGCTGATCCGTACACGATGCTGTTTCTTGAGGCCTATCGCTAGTTCACCGGAACTTCGACATCGAACAAGTTCCGTCCTCTTCGGCACGGCATGAGCCTTCGGCGCCTCGGCACGCGGTGGTTCGACAGGCCGAAACGACCACGCAAGCGCGGTGATCCCGATGACGGAAACAATCGCGGCGACGCGCATTTTTTTCTCCGGATCAGACCCCGGGAGTTCCGAAACTCTCAGAGGAAAGCGTCCACGCCTTTAGGGTTCCCGCTCTCTCAACTTCAACGCTGTCACTTCAAATTTGGAGACGTAAAATGTCTGAACCGCACTGGATCACCAGGGCGCGCGGCTACCTTGGCATGCGCGAGATACCTGGCCCCAAGCACGAACCCCGTATTCTTAAATTTTGGGAACAGATCAAAGCGCCGTTCCGTGACGATGAAACGAGCTGGTGTGGTGCCGTTTGTGGGCGGCGTTCTGGCGCAGTCCGGGCTTCCGATCGTACAGGGCGCCGCCGCAGCGCGCTCCTGGCTGAAGCTGCCTACGAAGCTTGCTAGCCCTGTCGTCGGGTGCATCGTCATCTTTTGGCGTGGCACTCCGCAGGGATGGTCAGGCCATGTCGCGTTTGTCGTCGGGCGTGATGCGAATGGCAACCTCATGGTGCTTGGGGGTAACCAGGGCGACATGGTCAGTATCAAGCCGTTCTGAACTAGATGCGGCATCTCCGCCCTTGAGTATCAACACAAGTCCAGGCTAGTTGTATCGCATCCGCGAAAAAAAGGGGGGAGTGGGTGGTCGTTGGCTCGTTAATCGGCGTCGCCATGTTGGCGCTTTCTTGTATTGCCTTCTTCGTAATGTCAGTCGCGATAACGGGTAGCCGTGACAAAGATGATCGCATCCTCCTTATAGCAATATCATTCGGCATGGGGCCGCTATTCCTGTCGTGGGTGTTTTGCGCAGTCTCACTTCTTCTGGAAGGTGTTGAATGGTGGGTGGTTAATTTTGCTGTTAGCGGCTTGCTAGCGTCGATTGTTTTCATCGGGCGCAGGGAAATCATTGGTTACGCACCGAAGCTCGCAGAGGTGCTGGCTGCCAGCCCATTCCTTATAGGCTCCGGTGTCCTGTTGGGCGTGTTTACGCTCGTCGTGTTCATCTTGCCCTACGCCCAAAATGATCCTCTTGAGTATGCGACTGTCGCGAGACACGTTTTTGAGACGAATAGCTTCAGGAATTACCCAGCAACAGACACGTCTGTGGGTAACATCTACGCCCCTTGGACGCATCCTCCAGCTTTCGTTGGCTTGATAGTCTGGGTTCAGTCACTGGTCGGCGGTTTTGATCAGGCCGGCATTTCGCGCCTTATTGCTCCGTACTTTGGCTTGTCCAGCGTAGTAATATTGCTGGCCGTCGGTGGTTGGTGGGTGGGCGGCCTCGCCTCGTTGATTCTGCTTTCGACCTACTGGTACGGACACGCTATTGTTTCAGCGCACCTTGACCCTCTGCGTATCTTTGCCATTACCTGTGCGGTGATTTATGGGTCGCATATTGGGGATGCGCGCCGAGCCGTGTACGCTGGTATACTTTGTGGACTGGCACTTTATTCCCATTCAACTGGCATCTTAGCGGTCGGAGCGGCATTTCTGGTTTGGACAGCCAGCGAGAACAAACCCAACATTCGTCGCGTGGCGATGTTCGGTATCGCTGCAGTGGCGGTAGTCGCGCCATGGTGGGTGCGAAATTATCAACGACTAGGATCGATCCTTACCGACTCCCAGCTAGTTTGGAACCTCCCTAACCTAGATTTTTCGGAGCTGCAGCGTAGGGAGCGCGGCCTACTAGATGCCAGCGATCAAGTGTGGCTAGGTGTCCTCAGGGGGTTCAGCGATACCACCGGCTTCGGCCCATGGTACTACTTAGCGCTCGCTGGCGCTATTCTTACTGGCATAATGCTTCTTGTGCGGCCAGTCGACGTCCATAAGAAACTCAAGTTGGCGTTGGTCTCGTCCGGCATCGCGCTCGTGTTTTGGTTTTCCTTCGCCTCTTTGGTCACTGCTCTCGGGTCTGACGCGGCCATTAGGAACGCGCGCTACGCGCTAACATTTCAGCCCATGGTGGCACTTTTTGTTGCCGCATGGAGTTGCCCCCAAAAGACCGGACATGCTCAGGTTTGAGATTGCGAGATGATGAACTCGCGCGGCGATTGATATCCTAAAGCACTGTGCGGGTGAAGATTGTTGTAATGCTCGAACCAGGACGGCAGTTGAGCGATGACGGTTTCAGCATCCGGGGTTGGATTGACCGAGACGTAGTCGCGCTTGAAGGTTTTGACGAACGCCTCGGCCATGCCGTTCGATTGCGGGCTTCTCACCGGTGTCGTGCACGGTTCCATGCCGATCTCGCGGAGCAAGGATGCCGTGTCCTTGGCGATGAAGCAGGAGCCGTTGTCGGTGAGCCATTCGATGGGCTCGGATAGCATGTTGATGCGGCCGAAGCGGTTCTCGACAGCAGTTATCACGAGGTCCTGCACGTCTTCGCTCTTGATGCCCTCCGTGGTGGCGACATGGGCGATTGCCTCGCGGTCGCAGCAGTCGAGAGCGAAGGCGACGCGGACCTTCTCCTTGTTGTCGCAGCCGATCTCGAAGCCGTCGGAGCACCATCTGACGTTTGAACGCTCGACGGCGACGCGGCCGTCGTGAAGGCGATCATCGACCGCTCCGGTATGACGCACCAGCATCAGATTGTGCAGCTTCATCACCCGGTAGACACGCTTGGCATTGGGCCATGAACGCCCCAGTTTCCGGGCATTCCGACGCAGGACGGCATGGACACGCCGATAGCCGTAGGTAGGCGTATCGGCGATCACGGCCTTGATTTCCCCTACCAGCTCACGATCAGGTAGTGGCGGGCGTCCTCTGGCTCTGGAAGGGGAGCCTGCGGCACGCGCGGCGATATTCGAGCGGGCGACACCTAGAGTTTCGCAGACGGTCTTCATTCCAAAATCCCCCTCGGAAGAGAGAGCGAGCGCAACAGATGTTTTTTTGGGCTACCGGCGATTTCGAGAGCTTCCTTCAGGATTTCGCTCTCCATCGTCTTCTTGCCCAACAAGCGTTGCAACTCTTTCACCTGGGCCTGAAGCGCCCGGTATTCGGAAGCCGGAACGACCTCCTCTTCGGCGGCCGTCGCCGTCAGAGCCCCTTGGGACGCTAGCTTGCGCCAGGCGAACAACTGGTTCGGCTGGATGCCGTGCCGACGCGCGACGATGCTAACCGTCGCGTCCGCCTCATAGGTCTCGTGGATGATCGCCAGCTTATCTGCCGTGCTCCAGCGCCGCCGACGTTCCGGCCCGGCGAGGACTTCCATCTTAAAATTGCTGCTAGTCATATTACCAACATTACTGTATGCGACGTCCACGCCCCATAGATTTTTCGGTTGATCTACGGGCCGTCAAATGAGCTCACCGAAGAGTATCTGACGAGCTCATTGTGAGGCTCTGATGNGTATGCGACGTCCACGCCCCATAGATTTTTCGGTTGATCTACGGGCCGTCAAATGAGCTCACCGAAGAGTATCTGACGAGCTCATTGTGAGGCTCTGATGCGCGCGGCATAGGCCCATGGCATCAGGGCATCGATGTCTTTGGCGAGGTGGCCGTTTGCGAGGCGGGTGAAGAGGTCGCACAGATAGGCGTAGGGCTCAACGCCATTCATTTTACAAGTGCCGATCAGGCTGGCAAACCGGGCCCAGTTCCGCCCCCCTTCATCATGGCCCGCAAAGAGCGCGTTGCGGCGGTTCATGGCCGGGCGACGGATGGCGTTTTCCACCAGGTTGGAATCGATATCGACGCAGCCGTCATCAAGGAATAGCCGAAAGCCATCCTGTCGTTTCAGCATATACGCCAGGGCAATGCCGAGATCGGATTTGCGTGAGACACGCACAGCCTGAGCCGCGAGCCAGGTGAAGAACTCGTCCACCAGCGGGAGGGACAGGTCCTGTCGAACGGCCCGGCGATGTCCGGGGTCTGAGCCTCGGATACTGTCTTCGATCTTGTATAGCGCGGCGATGCGAATGAGCGCCTCGTCGACGATGGGTGATCCGCTCTTTGGCGTGGCCTTGATCAGCTTTCTGCGCCCATGTGCCCAACAGAAAGCCAGCTTCAAGGGAACGCCACCCATCCGGTCCGACGTGGCGAGGTGCGAATAGCCACCGTAGGCATCCACCTGGATTGTCCCGTTGAACCCGTCGAGGATTTCAGCGGCATATTCGCCTTTACGCCCGGGCCGGTAATGGAACACCACGCCTGGCGGCGCGGAACCATTCCAGCCGCGGTCGTCACGCAACACGGCCCAGAGATAACCGGTCTTCGTCTTACCTCGCCCCGGATCAAGAACCGGAGCTGTTGTCTCGTCGACATAGAGCCGCGTGCTTTCCCACAGCAGCCGTTTGGCCATGTGGTCGACCACCGGTGCGATTTCGCTGCCCGTGCGCCCCATCCAATCGGCCAGCACCGTGCGGTCGATCGGCACGCCGTGTCGCGCCATGACCTCGGCCTGCCGGTTGAGCGGCATATGTTCGGAATGCTTGGAGACGGCAATCTCCGCCAGTAGGGCTTCGGTCGGCCAGCTTCCTTCCAGGAGATGCGCCGGCGCTCTGGCCTGGACGACGCCCGTTCGACCCTTGGGACATGCGTATTTCGGGCGGATCGTGACGATCACCTCGTAGCGCGCCGGGACCCGGTCGAGCCGTTCCGTCCGGTCCTCGCCGATCCGGACCATGTTGCCGCAACCGCAGGGACAAGCGATGCTCTCGGGCTCGATCACGCGCTCGACCCGCGGCAGGTGTTCGGGCAGTGCACGAGCCTTCCGCTCCTTGCGAGGAGCGGCCTTTTCCGGATCGGATGTGCTGGCTTCGATCTTTTTCTCGACGGCGGCGATCCGCGCCTGTGTTTCGGCGATCGCCGTTTCAAGGTCTTCCAGCGCCAGTTCCATCTGCGCCGGATCTAGCTTTTCCGATTTCGGCCCGAACTTCGTGCGCCGATAGTCGTGAACCTGCCCCTCAAGCTTCTCGATCAGTTCCTTCAACTCGGAGATGAACGCGTCCTTTTCGGCCACCACAGCCTGCTCATGCTGACGTGCAGCACGCTCGACCGACAGCTCGAACTGCATCGCCGCAAAGGCTTTGACAACCTCTGGCGGAAGGTCCGGAAACAGGCTGAGATCAAGGGGCGATGACATGCGCCCTTATAGCAAGGCAGCACGAAAAAGCCAAATAAAACAATGCAAAGACGGCCGGATATTCACCCTGCCGCCGATGGCGCAATCACCCGTTGCGCCATGACCCGCCGCCAG
Organism: Rhizobium sp. Root1203; assembly: GCF_001424945.1. Taxonomy (GTDB): domain Bacteria; phylum Pseudomonadota; class Alphaproteobacteria; order Rhizobiales; family Rhizobiaceae; genus Rhizobium. The sequence goes on along the minus strand of NZ_LMCW01000012.1, from coordinate 800,564 downwards.
TCAAGACCCTCGAACAAAGCCTCGTATTGACCCCTGGAAAGACGCATCGTCCCATCCTGCACCTTGGGCCAGGCAAAGCTTCCATGTTCAAGAATTTTGTAAGTTAGCACCATTCCTGTGCCATCCCACACCAGGATCTTCAGACGATCCCCGCGCTTCGACCGGAAGATCACCGTCACCCCGGAATGCGGATCAAGCTTCAATTCGGTTTGAACCATCAAAGCCAGCGCCTGATGCCCGCAGCGGAAGTCCACCGGCCGCGTCGCGATCAGGATCGGCAGTCGTTGGCCAGCGACGATCATGCCGTCCCTCGCATCGCTCGCACCAGAGCCGCCACACGTTCAACCGGCACGTCACCGGGAACCCGCATCACAACGTCCGGGCCGATCTCCAGCGTCAAGACCGCTGAAACCGCCTCCGGCAGTTTCGGCGGCGCTAAAACACCCACAGCCTCGCTCGGCTCCGCTGTGATCGCCAAAGGCACAAATGCAGGCTCGGCATCCACGTTCTCCGAAGGGCCCGGCATAGCCTCAAAAGGCAGGGCCAAAACCCCATCTCGTGCTTGTCGCCGCCAACTGGAAAGTTGGTTTGCTATAACGTCATGACGACGCGCAACATCAACAACACGAACACCGGGCTGAAAGCTTTCCGCTACAATCCGAGCCTTAACGTCATCCGGCCAACGCCGATTTCCCCGGCGCGGCTCGACAACTTCGTAGCGACCCACAAATCCATCTTCTGCCATGCAAATCTCCAGTTAGTCCTGGAAACCTTCTCGCACACGCAGCAAGCCTCAAAATATAGCCAATCCAATGGGGCGGAGACGGCGCTTACACCATCTTCTGCCATGCAAATCTCCAGTTAGTCCTGGAAACCTTCTCGCACACGCAGCAAGCCTCAAAATATAGCCAATCCAATGGGGCGGAGACGGCGCTTACGGCTCAGGTGGCCGGAATTGAGGATTGTGTCTAACGGGTTCGTTCACGATCCATGCCGTCACTGACGACACGTCGTCGCGCATTTTCAGCTCATTACGAGTAGAAGGGAGATGACGCATTACGGACTCCATCACGGTCGAGAATGAAACCTTCAACGCGGGAGTGTCCGAATGAGCGGTATGCCAAGCAAAACCGCTTCCAAATGATCCCGCCTAGCGAGATATGCTTTCTTGCAGCATCATCTTGTCTCCGTAGACATATGGACGTCTGAAACGTGCCATCAAACGGATTAAAAGTCTATCGTATTTTTACTATCGGTTTGCTGGCCGTCAAAATTCCCTGTCCGCCGACCGAAGCGCATGCGTTGTTGCTTGCAAGATCGAAAGCAAAGCTTTCCTGACACGAACGTCGGAGAGCTAACATGCCCCAACTTCTTACTGATATTGACACTCGCATCAGCGCAAAGCGTGAGGCTGACCTTGAAACGTATATCGCGCCAAGACTGGAGGAGCTGAAGGCACTTGACCCGGTCCTGAAAGAGTTGGGACTGGAGGTAATCGTTCGAGAGGTCGACAAGAAGGTCGTCGTGTCCTTTGAGAACCCGGCGCGCGACCGCGCTAGCGTCATCACATTGCATTTCGACGGGAAGGACAAGACAAGGTCAGCGAACGCAACTTGGGCAAAGTGCATAATGGACGTTGATTGGGCAGAAATTCTCACTGTCAGTGACAATGGCTGGACCTACAATGCCTTCAACTATCCTGAAGTGCACGAGCTTCGAGAGTGGCCGCCGAAATCAATCATTCCGAGCCTCATCGAGTTTCTACCGCAAAACGCAGTCGTGCAGAAAGGCGATGGGCCGACACATACGCGGAACTTCGCGCTCGCTGTGCTGTACGAAGACCTGAAGGAGGTCCTGAACGAAATCGGTGGAGGTCCGGTACTCGCCGAACGCAGACAAGACGATGTCCACGGTTCCGTCGAGATGCTTGTGTTCACCGACGCCGACGGTCGTGAGTACCACCTTGAGTTTTTTAATGACCTGGAAGCAGTCCTGCGCGAGAACGGCGCGGTACACACTGGAGGATCAACGAAAGATCAAGAGGCACTAAAAACGAGCATCCGCGCGATACAAGCAGGATCAGTCCCCGTACTCAAATAAGTGGTCCGGCACGGTCTCCGCTTCCATTTGATAGCGGATTTGGAATGCTGCCTCGTGCCGGGGGTCGTCCGGATAGCGAGTGCGGTTGAAACCTTTCCTTACGGCAGGCTTCAAGGCTTCGAGGTTTATCGGGGCCAAAGCAGCTGCCGTGAGGTCGATCTGTTCACCAGAAATCACGCCGTGCAGCTGCTGACCCACGATCCGCGCCAAGACTGGCGGGAACGCGTTTGCCACCAGTCTCCTTTGAACAAGCAGAGAGGCTTTCGGTGAAAGTTGCCAACCGGTGGGAAACCCCTGCAAGCGCATCAGCAGGGGAATCGTCACCGGAGCGAGCCCGTTGGAAGGCAATTCTCCTGGTTTGACAGGTTCAGGTAGCAGGCGCGAATAATCGATGCCCACGGCTTCCCACCTCCCGACGACTGCCTTGTTAGGGTTCACGCCCGTTACAGTCGGAGCGATCTTATTTCCGTGCTTGGAGAACCAGGTTTCAACCCAGTCGTCATATTTCCTCTGATCGTCGACATGGAAACGGGCTTTGTGCCGTGTCCCGCTCTTAGGCCAGTAGGGAAACAGGATGTCCGCTACACTGTTTCGGAAGTCCGTGCGTAGGTCATGAGAGGCCATCGGAACCGTCAGTTCCTTGACACCCAGGTCACTCGATAGGCCGTAAATGATCATCCGTCGCCGCCGCTGGGCGACACCCCAGTCCGCCGCGTCAAGGACGTATGTTCCGACGTTGTAGCCCTGCTCTTGGAGCCGCGAGATGATGTCCAAGACATGCGGCGTGTGTTTGCTGTCGAGAAGACCCTCGACATTCTCGAAGTAGAACGCTTTCGGCCGGACAACTTTGACGATCTCAATGGCCTGCGGAAACTGGTTTCGCTGGTCATCCGCGCCCTGACTTTTGCCTCCGGTGGAAAAGGGCTGGCATGGAACCCCGCCTGCAACCAGATCAACCCGATCTCTAAGCTCCGAAATCTCGCCCATGACAGCAGGATCGTCGAGGCGCTTTCTTCTCACTGTCCAGTCGGCCCGGTTCGCCTTGAGTGTCAGTGCTGCGTGCATGTCATTGTCAACAAGGATCGATGGTCGAAACCCGGCAGCACTCAGACCAATCGCTTCGCCGCCAGCGCCTGCGCAGAGTTCGATGGACTTCAAAGACTTCACCGGGCGAAGACGCAGGCGGTTCGGGAGATCAGGAGTCACGATAGCCGCCGCAGGTTCAGCCACCGGTTCAGAGTTAGTGCTCGTCTCGGGCCGGGGTTTCAAACCGGCTAACTGTCTCAACAGAGCTTCGCCCTCGATACTGCGGGGACGGCAACGGGACATGAGATCGTGCAGGTCGTGATGAGTGTTTGCGATCCAGGCGGCATAAGGATTGTCAATCGTTATTGTCAACGCTTCGGTTCTGGTCGGATGCGGTCCGGGGAACAGAAAATCGAACTTCTCGCGTAGGACGCATACCAGGCTGACCAGCGTCTCGACGTCGCGCTGATATTCCGGTGTCTCGACGTAGACGTGGTCAAATTCGCTTTGATCCATCGTTTCGACGCCTGCGTGACGAAGGGCTGACGCTGCCCGTTCGTCTAACACGGCCCGGGCCGCATTTCGGACGTCGGACAGAAGGCGAGCACCCTGTTCATTAGCTTTTTTTCTTAAAAAGAGCTGGCTCTCGTTGTGCCAGTCATGGCTGTCTGGTGTCGCTACCGCAAGCTGGGCTCGACGGATAGCCTGCACCTTGTATGGGCTCATTACCTCGCCTTTGGAGATGCGTTTCACCGCATCGGCACGAACATCATCGCTTGTCGCGACTAGCGCCCTGATCGTTTCCGGTGCCACACGCCCGCCCTTGATGACCTCTTCATCCTTCCGAAGTCGGTCGGGGTACAACTGCACGGTTCGCGCGTCGGCTTTGGACAGGCCGCAGTCCTCTATGAGCCAGATTTGTGCTTGCTTGAGATCGAGACCCGTGTTCAATCGCAACTTCTCAGTCGCATTGACGATTTCAAGCATAGCGCGGGTCATGCGCTTGCGGGCTCGAAGCACCGACTTCCTGGCGTCTTTGAAATGGTCTATTTCATTCCCGCCGACCTGAACCTCGTCAGTCGGGAGGATGTCGACCAATTCTGTAGCAACCTCAGGCATACGCCGAACTCAATCATTTAATCTCGGCTAACCTTTAGCGCGGCAACGTTTTTTTACGTCATAAGCGAATTGATTGCATTTTATCGAAATGACGGAATTCCTTGGGCGTTGATCGCTCTGCTGCCAATTCATCGGCTCCAGGAAGGAGTTCTATCAGTTTCATCCTGACTGGTGAGGCTAGCCTCGACGCCGAAATCCAGAGGCTCCATCCGCGCGTGCCACCGCCCGTGTTTGGGATCGTAAATTCCTGGGAGAGGGTGGATTTCGTTTATCTGGAGGAAATCCCGCACATTCAAGGTTGCGATGGCCGTTCGATAGACGAGCGCGGTCGCGGCAATGTAGAGGTCCTGTCCGAACCTGGGGTGTTTGGCGTCTGCGCGAGGAACCCGGAGGTTCTTGAGAGCTGGTTCTGCCGCGAGCGTTCCGCACACTTCAATGATCTCCAAACTCGGAAGGATGATCGGTATCTCGCCGTTCGTCAGCCTCTTATACCAGGCGCTCAATCGCACGGCCTTGATCGGGTCCCGGGCGCAGACCTCCGTGATCCCCTTCTGAATCTCCAGGAGGGCAGCTGCCGGTAAGTAGATGTTCGGCGCGGTGCGAATAAACTCGACTACTTTCGGATGCGGGTTAGGTTTGCTTGTTTCGCTAAGAACGTCCGTGTCTAATAGAAACGCCAGATTCATTTTGACCTCTGTCCAGGTGAGGTCTGATTTTCATCCCTGTTGAAAACATTCTGCGAGATGGAGGTTAACATACGATGAATGTTAATGCGGTTGGATGAGCCTGTAGAGCATTCGTCCGATGCCCAAACCTCATATGCAAAATGCGCGAAACTCATTGCTAGGAGTCTGCGTGCGATGATAGGTTTCGGCGATGGGTGCGAAGGATTCCATAAAAATCCATTCTGACGACAAGGAGCTGCTGGGATTCCTTGAGCAAGTTCGTGCGCTCGGATCAGCTGTCGTCGAAGCAGGTGGCATGCGCTATTTCGTCAGCGTTCGGACTGACGCCGTCTCTAAAACGGGACGGGAGTTCCTAGCAGGTGGGGGACCGGCTAAAATTGACTAGTCCGCGCTGGTTGCCGCGCTCGCGATTTCGTAAACGATTTTCGCCCCGCCGCTAATCATCCTCGCGTGCAAGGAAGTGGAAAACCTATTGGGTCGCGCCAGTTCGCCTTGAGTTAGATGCCGAAGAACTTCAATCTTCCGGCAAACAACTTCTCGGCGACAATCATGCGACTTCATCCACAGCAAAAAGATGTAGCTCTCTACGAAGAGGGCTTCGGCGACTCCGATCTTCTTGGGAGACAGACCGCCGGAAAGCGAATTTCGGAATTGCTGGAACGGGTTGAAGACCCTGTAGTCCTTGCGGTTGACGGCGCGTGGGGAAGTGGCAAATCATATTTCCTGAAGAGATGGGTCGGGGCTCATACCCTCGAAAACGGCGGCACTGCCACAACCGTTTATTTCGATGCATTTGCCAACGATTTTCTCGATGATCCTCTGATCGGTCTGACAGGAGCGATAGGGGAGCGTCTACCAACGGGAAAGCCGCAAAGAACTTGGAAGAAGGCGAAGAAGGTCGTCGCAACTGTCGCGCGACCGGCTCTGCGAATAGCTGCTGCCTTCGCCACTGCGGGCGTAAGTGAATTCACCGGCCCCTTGATTGATGCGGCTGCCGAGGCAGCGGGAAAGGAATTTCAAGACGCCGCTGAAGCGTTTTGGAAACGCGAAGATGGCCGTCGTGCGGCGATGATGCAGTTTCGGGCCGCGCTAAGTGAGATTACCAAGGATGGGACACCACTGATCATAGTGGTCGATGAATTGGATCGTTGCCGCCCCGATTACGCGTTGTCTGTGTTGGAAGTGGTCAAACACTTCTTTGCAGTGGAACGCGTCCATTTCTTATTTGGGGTGAATCTGGAAGCGCTCGAACAGATCGTACGGGTGCGCTACGGATCGAGCATCAACGCCGGTGACTATCTGAAGCGCTTCGTGTCGCTCTCGCTTTCCTTGCCCCAACATATAGGCACGGACCTGTCAGCCAGTGCTTCGATCCACTACTTCAACGCTCTCTCAGAACAGATGGGTATCGAGCCGAAGATGGAGGAATTGACCCGCGAGCATCTTAGGATGGCCCTGAGGGGTGGCCAGGTCTCTCTTAGGGACATCGAGAGAATTCTGACGCGTCTGGTACTGTTGCCGCAGCGCAAGGAATTCCATAGTTTTTTTCACGGCTATCAGGAACTGATAGTTTCTCTTGTCCTGTGGCAGGTTCTAAAGCCTGAGCTTTTCAGCCGCGCAATGAAACGCAGCCTGGCGGTCGCCGAAATCGAAGCGTTCTATGGGATAACTCAGGCGATGCTTAAGCGCCAGACTGAGACCTACATTCATGAAGCCTATCTGCTTCGGGGCCTTTGGCAGCTAATCCTTACGGGAAGCGTCGACGTCGAGGAAGACAAGCCCCATTTCGCAAGAAGTTTTTCTTCACATGGTCGGACGTCGCAAGTGATGGAAATCCTAGAACGCGATTATTTTGGGTTATTCGAAATCCCGGAGCCCTCGTAGCTGGGGCCGCTGTCGCTTCTAATAGCGCTCATCAGTTCAGCTCGTTTTCTGTGACGCACCGCGAGCCCTGCAACCCTCTCGATTTGAATTCCGGGTCCGCACATCATAAATACGCCGTATGATTTGAAAGCATGAAAAGTAAATGGCGAGACCCCGCACTATCGACCGAGACCACCTTCTGGACATCGCGGAACAATGCGTTGCCGAAAACGGTGCCGTGTCGCTTTCGTTCGGCTCGCTTGCAGCCGCTGCGGGCTTGTCAAAGGGAACTGTTCAAACGATTTTCGTGACGCGCGATAAGCTCCTGGAAGCGCTTCTGTCGCGTTGGACGGAGCGCGAAAAAGCCAGGTTTGAAAATGAGAGGGCAGGGGTCAATACCGCCGAGGCTCGCGTTCTGGCTCACCTTAAAACGACCGAACAGGAAGATGTCGAACTCGGCCGAACGGTTCTGACAATGCTTGCCGCGATTGCGGAGGATGGTCGAACTAGCCAAGTCATGAAGGATTGGTACCAGGATCGTTTGCTTGGGCTTGAGGCGGAAAGTGCCGACGACCGGCGTCGGCGGATCGCGTACCTCGCCGCTGAGGGTGCTTTCCTCGTTCGAAACGTTATCGGACTGGAAGTGGATAAAGACCGCTGGGCCGAAATCTTTGAGGACCTGCGGGAGCTTACCGAGAATTCCGGTGGGCATAAGGCTCGGAGTGTTTAGGAAAGTCGCAGTGGGCGGCGAGTTGATCCTCATCTGCAATGAGATGTCCGCACCTTCCTAGAGTGAAGCACCCCGCCGGTGTGGGAATACCTTTCAATCAGAAATTCGAGCGGGATGAGAGTGGTAATGCGCCAGTTGTTCGAAACGTCGTATCGGCTCTGAATTTCCGGGCAAGAAGCGGGACGACGACAACTCTCCGTACTGTCTCAGCCCCAAAACTGTTGGTACCGTGGGCCGTGGGACTCTGGCTGTTGCCCTTTTTCAGGTCGGTTGATGATGATTGGAAGTGGTGCAGGCAACTCCGGTCCAACCACGATTGCTTCGCCCTGTGCCAGCGACGGGATGAATGCAGCTGCATCACGATCAAGGTCGCCGCAAGCTCGTTCAATTGTCTCCCGGTCACGCTCGTTGGTAAGCCGGTGAACGAAAAGCGTCCCGAGCTGGCTGAGGACGTCATTGGGAACATCACGTGGCCGCTGCGTCGCGATAGCAGCTGTCAGGCCGTATTTGCGTCCTTCTTTCGCGATCAGCCCGAACGCATCCAACGAAACATTGTTTGCCTCGTCTCCGATGGAGCGGCCGATGAATTGGTGAGCTTCATCCAGAAAAGCCACCAAGGGCCGCTTCAGGAACCTGTTGTCGCGCGCAAGCCCCAGCAGGAAGCGGCCAAGCGTATTGAGCAGAAGTTCGCGGGTATTGTACTTGAAGCTTACATCCGCGAACGAGAGGACCATCGCGTGGCGCTCATCATCCTCCAGGAACGCGAGTATTTCCGCGCAGATATCGACGCCGTTGTCCGCGAACAGGCATCCCATTTCGGGAGATGAAAGGTAGTTCTCGATGCGAACCATCAAGGAATTGCAGCTGCTCAGAGCGAATTCATCAACGTCCCCGAAAGCACCTTTCTTTTGATTATTATGTTGCTTTACGCACTCTTCCTTGATCTGGTCTGACAAAAGTCGAATGTCGAAGTCGCACATATGCGAGTCCAGATCGGACGCCAGTTCGATAAGGGCGACGGAGTGGGCATTCCGGCTACGTTCCTTTTTTCTGATGACACCTTTCTGCCTCACGTCGACATGGCCGCCGCGCCCACCGAACTCGAACTGCCTGCTTCCGTCTTCCGATAGGACAGAAGGGAACCGATGAGGATTAGAGCCAAGGAGCTTTGCCAATCGGAGGCTTTTGATGGCGCTGCGCAGGTTGGGCCCTTGCATCTGCGCTGACGGTGTCAGAAGGGCATACAGGTCAATCTCGGACAAGCGTCGATAGGGGAAGCGCGCCAAGGGCTGCCCTGGCCGCTCTTTAGAAAATGAGAATTCTGTGGCACCGGAGACTTTTCCGGAGAACTCTCCAGTGGGATCAAACAGGATGCATTTGCCGCGCAGCCTGACAACCTCGTTCAAAAGTTTCGACAGTGTCCAGCTTTTGCCGCCCCCGGTGGCACCAAATATGCCGCAGTGTCTGCCGAACAGCTTCTCCGGAGGCATCGAAATGGTAGCATTGGCAATCCCTGAAAGCCTTCCCAGGTTCACCAGAAGTCTTTCTTCCCGTCCGTCAATCAACTCACCCTGCAGTGCTTCGCGTATGGCAGACGCAAGCGCATCACCATCCGCCAGATAAACGCTATCGCCCACTCTCGGCTTGATGTTGATCCCGCGTACGACTTTGTGTGTGGATTTGCTGATTGTCGCCAGAAGTTGGGCTCGGCCTTGAGGCTCGGCGACCGCATCATGTTCCAACTGCCGCTCCAAGTTAGGGCGCTGGCGCTCAGGTACTGCGACGTCGACAATCCGGCCAAGGATGCATTCCTGGTCGCAATCGATAAATATAAAATCGCCAGCGGTACCTTTTGCCAATCCACGTTGGCCACTTGCGGCTAGTGCTTGCGGAATCGTCAGCTCCACTGCGGACGCGTTCACCCGTGTTATCGTGCCGACCCGCTTGTCGACGTCGATCAGGGCTGCGACGGGTTCAGTCACGGCGCTACCCCTCTTATGTTATCCAAACGTATTTCGAGCCGCTGCCGATCAGTCTCGCCCGTTATTGCCGGGATCGCGTCGACCAAATCTTCGAAGCGGCCGTTCAGGACGGTGATCCTGGGATCGCCCTCCTGGACCAACCGCATAATCTTCTTCTGATAAGGCTTCTGCCCGCCGATATTAGCCTTCATCAGGTGATCGGGGTCGATGGCGTCGAGTTGCTTTGCAGGAATGTAAGAGGGGTCGACCATGATGAACCGGAGGCCGAGGTTCGACTCCAGAGCGGACCATATGGGAGAGCTGATGTGATCGTCGGCAAACCCAAACCCACTTACGATCACTGTGGTGTCGGGCTCGCGCAATGCTGACTGCAAGGCCGCGAACATGTCGAGGTAAGGCGTCTCGAAGGCCTCCTGGTATTTGGTCGACCTGGGATAGATCAGCACCGGTTTCAGTGTCTTGGCATCTGTAGCACGGGAGCGAATGACTATGCCGTCTGGGCGACGACGCCAGTCGACGGACCCGTGCAGCTTGTAGAGGTGAAAAACGCCATCGATATAATCGGCTTTGGTACCGGACGTGGGTCGTCGGACGATGTCGTGATGGAAATGATCTCGGTTGAAGCGCTGTTCGGCGCTGTGCGAAAAGCCATCTACCAGGATCACGCCCAGCCGAGAGGATGCTTCTTCGAGGCAAAGATCATAGTTGGTCGTGAAAAGCTTGACCCGTGGCTTTTCAACCGCGCGCTTTGCAAGTTTCTGCACCAATCCTTTATGGGCTGTCAGCTCAGTCTCGCCGTTCACAAAGTCGACCTGCCTGAGGATCGTTTTTTCTGCTTTCTCTATGAAGTCTGTTAACTTGAGGATCGCGCCCTTGGGGTCGATTTTCTCCTCATCCGTCGCACTCACGTTCAAAAGCTCCAGCTTCATCTTGCATAGGCTTAAGAGCGCCTCGATGTCGCCAGCCTTCACCTCGCCGTCGGGAGTTTTGACCGGTGACTTCCCGGTAACATCGCGCACGATATCATCGAAGTCATCGTAACCGCCCAGAATGTCGCCTTCAGAAGCATCCTCTCTCACAGCATGCCATAACCCTGCCATGCTCGGTGCCGCCGCGCCCGTGGCGTTCTTAGCGCAGAAAGACGCTCCAGAGCCTAACAGGACAACTAAATTCGTCGAGTGGATGGACTGCAACAACGCATCTTCTACTCGTGAACGGGCACCAGCAATTCGTGCTGAAGACGGATCAGCCGGGTCGGCGTCCTTGTCCTCCCACGCCAACCACTCGTCGCTTTTGGTGAGTAGTCGGAGGTGTTTGGCGTTGCCTGATCTCCCAGTCCAATAGTCGTCCAATTTCATCTCCGAGGGGAATCAACAAAGAGTTGTATGTGAAGTTATCGCCATTTCATGCGAACGCAATCTCGTACGGGCTGTCTGATGCTGACATCGGCCACGTCGCGGGCGATCCAGCTCAAAGGCTGCGGAAACAGAAATGATAATCGGCAATTGGTCCCAGGCCTCTTAATCGAACGGCATGTCTCCGGGTTCCTTTGCGAGAGCAGAGTGCACCGGCTCGATTTCGTAAGCGACAGCCTTGATTTGCCTCACCTCCGAATGATCGGAAACGAACTCGAACTTGTCGGGGTAGAAGATACAGATGTTGCTGCCCTGAGAAACCGAACTGCGGAAGCGAACACCGTCGAATCCATGACGTAGCAGAACTTCCGCAAGAAGCTGCGTCAGCAGGTACGGCGTTCGTTCATCAGGCGTGACCGGCATACTCATCAAGCGGTCGAAGGCCCGAATTATGGCGTAGAGCGAAAGCCGTTGGTCGCTCTGTGAGAACAAGCCGATGTCGGGGTTGAAATCAGCAAGGCGAATTGGCTCCTTGCTTCTGAAACCGCCCAACGACACGGTATGGCCCGGGTGCGGTCTGATCTCCGCCACTGCCGTGTACGGGTCCGACGCCAGGTACATGACAGAGACGCCCGCGCGATTCACGCGACCAAAGCCCGCTTTCGGAGGTGGCGGTGCGCCAATGTCCTTACCGAGCCAAGGGACGTGCATCCGCATGGTCTCCATGCTATCAATCGAAAAGCGATGAAACGTCTTTGTCTCTCCGACGCGTGCGCGAAACCAGACCTCGCCTTGAGGAAGCATGGCCTCAATGTCGTTAATGAATCGCGCGATGTAGTCCTCTAGGCCGCTTTCGACCTGGAAGAAATTTTCAGTTAGCAGACGAGCCTGCAGCTCACTGAAGCCCGGCGGGGTTGTTCTTGAGATCGCGAAATTCATGCCACGGTCACCGTGGTCGTGACCGGCAAACATAGCAATGCCCTTGTCCCAGTCGGGGTAAACAGGCCAATTGAGCCACTCGTCGAAGTCATCGACATACAGATTCGATTTAGGCGGCTCCACAATCAGGTTTGCGTCGTCGTAAAAGAGCGACATCACGCTCTCGCCACCCCAGTGGGGATTGTAGTCCTGCTCATCGTAATGGAATCGAACAAGGGCGCGGATGACCATGACCAAAGGTTCGAGATTTTGTGGATTTCGTACATCCACGTCATCGCGAGCACATAGAGCGCATCGTCCTTTGGTGCAGTCCTGGGCGACGAGTTTCTTTACACTCGGGTGTCGAGCGCAATCCATGCAAAGGCTGGGGAACAGCTCATCATCATTAAGTTCGATATCTTCGCTCTCGTCGTTTGCCTCGACCGCATCCTGTCCCATCGTCGACTCCCTTTGAACCGCCGTATGAGTAAATGAGATGTTTCGCGATACAAGTGGCGATTGAGTGCTATGGGGGTCCTGCTGCGAATTTTGCCAAGCGGCGCTCTCGATCTTCACGCAAAGCTTCACCGCGTTTCAGTCTCACGATGATGATGAACGGACCGCTGTCAAGTCGATCACCGGCGTTCCTTTTCCCTGCCGTCGTAGGACTGTGATTAGCGGCACCGCGATGTTAAAAGCTGGAGAGTTCGACCGTCAGCGATCAGTAGAGATTGGGAATCGTGAGCGCCTCAAAGAAACGACAAGCTGCATTTTTGTCCGAGCAAGAGTTGTTCCAGTCGCTGACGAAAAGCGCCTTCGAATTCCTCGAAAAGGCAATTGCAGAATTCGAGCACTCCACGAAGTTCTCAACGGTAAATTTCGCAATCGCCATCGAGCTTTTCCTGAAAGCCAGATTGATGCGCGAGCACTGGTCACTGCTTCTAGATAAACCCGACCAGGGTGACAAAACCGATTTTTTCAAAGGCGAGGCCAGAACGGTTTCGCCAGATCAAACCATGGAGCGACTGAAGAGGATCGCGGGGGTCGCGATACCTGCTCACTTCCGTGAAGCTTTTCTGAAGATAGCCAGCCACCGCAACAAGATGGTTCATTTCGTTCATGCGGATGATCGCGAAGATGACAACGCGACGGCACAAATTGCAGCCGAACAGTGCGCGGGTTGGCTTTCTTTGCGTGTTCTTCTCGAAAGCTGGCCCGAATTTTCAGAGTTCGAGAACGATATCTGGCGTGTCGGTCATGCGATGGAACGACATCGCGCGTTTCTAGAAGCCAAGTTCGACTCGAAAGCGGATGTCTTAAAGGAGCATCGCGACGCCGGGAAGCGCGTCGGAAGTTGCCCGAGCTGTAAATTCGAGGCCGTCCTCATAGAGCCGCCTCATGGCGCAATTTCATCTGGATCATGCGTCGTGTGTTGGTACGCGGGCTCGGAGATAGAGCTGGCGTGTATTAACGTGGACTGCGCCCAGCCGATACAGTTCAATAGCTACGAAAGCGCGCCAAATGAATGCCCCCATTGCGCCACAGCAATTGACGAAGCGTTCTTGACTGAAGCCCTGGATACCGGGGAGGGCGTCCACCAAGATAACTACTTCGATCACATCAACATAAACTGCAGTCAGTGCACCGGCTACCACACCGGCGTCGAGCATCATGACCTGTACGTGTGCGTTCAGTGTCTGGACTCGTCTGAAGTAATGGAGGTCTGCGACTACTGCGGCGAGGGGCAGATTGGAGGCGTTCCAGAGAATAGTTATCTCGTTGGGTGTGAGGTCTGCGATGGGGCAGCCGGAAATATGCGGGACGATTGAAGCCCTGAGCAGTTGGCGAGCGTGGCGATGAGGAACCGTGATGAACCATGTAGAACTTGCGATCCGCATAGCTGTCCCAGCGCGTCTCACCACTTCCGCAGCTAGTCTGACCGTATGCTGGTCGGCGGATTGATTGTCATTTGAAGTTCCTCGACGAAGATTTCGATCATCTGTGTCGCTTCGTCCTCCGCTCCCTTCTCGTATACGTCGCGGACCAAGTGCAGGCGCTTTAGCTTTTCCTTTGGGTCGTCGGTCTGATCACCCGGCAACTTGTCGGCAATATCGGTCAGCAAATTGACGATGTAATCTTCGAAGAAACTCTTCGTCGTTTCGTCAGTCGCGACCATCATATCAGCCACACGGGACGTCAAAGACGGTCTCTCGTGAGCGTGAACAACCCGGTGCCGGTCTCTTAAACGCCAGCCGAATTTAGTCTTGAAGTGCTTGTCAAACCTGCTCGCACGGTTTTGTGTGCCCAATCCAAATACTGTTTGCCTCAAGGTTTTACTGTGGACAACGTCGCTATTCGACGGACGCTGGACCTAATTTCATTTACAGGTTGCATTGTCGGAGGGCAAGCACTTGGACAGGGAAGAGAAGAAACCGTACCGCATTCTTAGCCTCGATGGTGGCGGCGCGAAGGGGTTCTATAGCCTTGGCGTGCTCGCCGAGATCGAAGGTCTGATCGGCTGCCGCCTTTGCGAAAAGTTCGACTTGGTGTTCGGTACCAGCACCGGCGCAATAATCGCTTCCATGATAGCGCTCGGAATGTCGGTTGAGGAAATCCACGACAACTACAAGTCATTCGTTCCCGAAATAATGCGCTTGAAGAAGCCGGAGCAGAAGTCTGCCAAACTTGCGGAGTTGTCGGAGAAAGTTTTCGGTGAGGCAAAGTTCGACGACGTGAAGATAGCTGTCGGCATCGTTACCACCAAGTGGGTCATCGAGCGGCCGATGATTTTCAAGGGAAGCGTCGACCAGGCTCACAGACGGAAAGGCACCTTTAAGCCCGGCTTCGGCGTAAAGATCGGTGACGCAGTTCAAGCTTCATGCTCCGCCTATCCGTTCTTCTCCCCGAAAACCGTTACGACTGCTGATGGCGATGAGGTAACGCTGGTCGATGGAGGCTACTGCGCCAACAATCCGACGCTCTATGCAATCGCCGATGCTAGCCGTGCTCTGAACCTCTCTCACCAAGACCTCCGGGTGGTTAGTATCGGTGTCGGGGTATATCCGAGCCCGAAACAGTCCAAAATGAGCATCATGTATTGGGCGAACAAGTATTTGCTGAGCGTGCAGCTCCTTCAGAAGACGCTCGAAATCAACACCCAGTCCATGGACCAGCTTCGGTCGATCCTTTTCAAGGACGTACCGACGGTCCGAATCTCAGACACGTTTGAGCAGCCCGAGATGGCAACGGACCTGTTCGAGCACGACCTGAAGAAGCTCAACATCCTGCGGCAACGCGGACGGGAATCCTTCGCGAAAAGCGAAGCGTTACTCAAAGAATTCCTGCTGTAACGGACAACCAATGGCAATCGGCGAAAATCAGCTTAACACGTGGGCTTCCATCGGAAGCGTACAGCAGTCGGCGGCGACATATCAAAGCATCAAAGGTGTTCTCAACGACACGTCGTCACCTTATCGAGTCAGGTCGTTCGAGAATTTCTTGCAGGGTTCGTATGGCAACGACACAAACGTGTGGCGCGACAGTGATGTCGATATCGTCATGCGGCTCAGCTCTGTCTACTATTCCGACACCAGTGGCCTGAACCCTGCGGACAAAGCGAATTATGACCGAAACTTCTCTCGGGCGGAGTATTCATTTGCTTTGTTCAAGCAAGAGGTAGCCAGCTGGCTCACCAGGAGCTTCGGCAGAGGTGTGGATGCCTCGGGCAAGGCGATATTCGTTCCTGGCAGTGGGAGCCGCCGTGACGCTGATGTTCTGGCTTGTGCCGAGCACCGCGAGTACATCACGTATCCCGCGAGCGGACAGCCAGCCTATCGGGAGGGAATTGTGTTCTGGAAGGCCGATGGCGGTCAGATTATCAACTATCCGAAGCAACATTCCGCTAACTGCACGAACAAGCACCAAGCAACCGGCGGGTACTTCAAGCCCACCGTTCGCATTTTCAAGAACATTCGCAACAGGATGGTTGAGGACGGATGGCTAAAAGAGGGGGGCGCGCCGTCTTACTTTCTTGAGGGCATGCTCTATAACGTCCCGACCAACCTGTACGGGACCAGTTATCAGCAAACAGTAATCAATTGCTTCAACCACATAGATGGGATGGAGGATAAGTCGCGGCTCACCTGTGCCAACGGCATTCATTGGCTCATTCGCCCAGGTCATTCTGTATGCTGGTCGCCAGACCAGCATGCCGTGTTCATGGAAGCATTCAAACAATACTGGAATGCGTTTTGATAACGAAAATGAAAGAGTTTAACTCCTTGTTAGCAGTTGGAGTATCGGATGTTTAAAGAGCCACTTCGCAGGCTGCATCGATGTTACATCTCAGCACCCTACGGCATTGATCTGGGCTCGTTGCCCGTCCTCCTCGGGGAGCGTCAGATCGGATGGAACTGGGCATCAGAAGATGTCCCAGGCGAATTGGGCTACGTCAAGGGTATCGAGCGCTGCGACTTTGTGCTTGCGGTTCTGGACGGCACCAAGAGCGACCACCGCGTGCTTTACGAGATGGGCATAGGCGAGGGATTGGGCAAGCCAATATTCGTCGTTGCATTGAACAAACGAGTGAACTCGTTCGCGATGTCAAAATTCTCCATAGCAACGGTCGGTCTTGGCGAGGCCGCCGCTCTTGCCTTTCAGTTGGACCTATTCCTTTCTACCCCTCACGAAACTATCTTCACCAGGGAGCTGCCATCGCCATCTCATGCGAGACCTGTCGTTCCCAAGATCGAGCGCTCCGGGGCAGGCGCTGCTCGCGGGTCTGCGCTCGAACAACGCGTTTACGAAATTATCATTGGAGCCGGTGGAAGCGCGATTGTCGAGCCGAAAGATGATGCCGGAGCCGCCGCTCCCGACCTTCTGATGTGGCTGCCGCATCAAGAGCCCTCCCTGCTGGACCCGGCTGTGATCGAAGTTAAACTGAGCGGTACACATCAAATCGCCAGGACGGTTGAAAGACGGCTGCTTTCCTTCATGCAGGCAGGGGGCGTTCAATCCGCCCTGCTACTTACCGCTGACGAACCAGTCCCACGATTCCGGTCAATCGCTCCCAACTTCTTCTGGCTTTCCGTTGATGATTTTGAACGGCTTATCCTAGAAGGTCACCTGGGATTTCATCTTCGAGGCATGCGTAATCGCGCAGCACATGGTGCTCCTTGATGGTTGCCATTCCACAGCATCAAATCATTGCTCAGCTGGTAGCGGGTGATCTCGGCCATACTGCGGCCAAGGGCGAAGCCCTGGAGCAAGTGGTTAGTCAGACGCTGGGGCTATTCAGCGGGGTGACCCTTATCCACAAGAATGCTGAAGATGTTGCTGGGTCCTGCGAGATCGACTTAATTCTTTCAAATAATCAACATCATCCTGACGGACTTCCATTCCTGCCTTTTTATATCGTCGTCGAGTGCAAGAACTGGCAGGCACCTGTCGATACCGCCACTGTTCGAGCCTTCACCTCCAAACTGCGTCATATGCGAATGAAGTTTGGCCTGCTCGTGGCGGCAAATGGCGTCACTGGAAGCCAAGAGGAGCGGACCGCC
Organism: Rhizobium sp. Root1203; assembly: GCF_001424945.1. GTDB lineage: Bacteria > Pseudomonadota > Alphaproteobacteria > Rhizobiales > Rhizobiaceae > Rhizobium. The sequence goes on along the minus strand of NZ_LMCW01000012.1, from coordinate 783,227 downwards.
TGCTACGCTCACATACGCGATGAGTTCAATCGGGAGGATTTGACTCTTCTGGTCGTTACCCGGGCTGAGCTGGAGGCACAAACGAGTACCGAGGAATTCGGCGCTCTGCTGAAACTCAAGCTGGGAAAGTTCCTGATGAACATGGCTCACTTCTAGGCCAAAGCGCCTAGTTGACCAGCATTCGGTGGTCTGGGCGGCATCCATAAGATCGGAGGGTTGGCCTGACCAAGCGCCAGACACGACCATGTCGCCAATCCTGTCAGAAGGTTGCTAGGCAATTGCGGCGGCTGACCGGTTAAGAAGGTACACGGAGTCAGGCTCTTAGCTCGGCTTTGTAAATTATGCGCCGGAGACGCGGCGGATTTGACGCCGTTTGACGCCGGTATCGGCGGAGCAGCGCGGTTTAAATCTGCGGCAATCTGGACGGGTGAATCAATTCGTCGCAGGCCGTCCGTCTTGCCTCCGCCTCGTCTTCGGATTCGAACGGGGGATGTCCGATCACAATGTCCACTGCGGATCGGGCGATCCGGTTCCGCACATCCTTGGCCGATGGCTTTTGCCGTTTCGTCCCTGGTTCACCGCGCCCAGCTGGGAGCATCTGCTGGCATTGGTAATGGGTGCGATCCTATGTCCTGGCAAACGGACTGTGACAGCTTGCCTGCGGATCACCGGCCGCGCTGACGCTGACAATTTCTCGCTCTACCATCAGCTTTCATTCATGCGGCACGGTGAGGAATTCGTCATTCATCGCTTCGCCACCAAGGCGGGCGCAGGCGCTTTCATGGCGAAATACGGTGGCGAATGGCTTGACCCCAATGATCGCAATGAATCTCAGCGGTGAAGGACGTCACCGTAACCGGTGTTCTAGTCCCACGTTGCTGGTTGCCTCCTGATCTGTGATCGACATTCCATGGATCATGAACGGGAGTTTCTCCATGGAGACCTCATTGGAGTTTCTCACAACCAGGAAGCCTGGACGTGAGGTTCACCGACATTGGCCTGATGAGGTCAAGGCTAAGATTGTTTCGGAAAGCTTGAGGCCTGGCACGACGGTCAATGAAGTTGCGCAGCGCTATGGATTGCGAGCTAATAGCCTTTCCACCTGGCGGACGATGGCGCGGCAGGGCAAGCTGATCCCGCCAGCACCGGAGGATGCGGTAGAGTTCGCGGCGGTGATCGTTGATCCGCCTGTTTCGGAACAGCCGCCTAAAATGCTCAGTCGCCCCGAGATCGTCCTCGGTCCCATCACGATCCGTCTTGAGGAAGGTGCGTCTGCGGCCCGGATCGCTGCCATCGCTCGGGCACTGGTGGTGGAGACATGATCTTTCCGTCGAACCGCGTCAGGATCATGGTAGCGACCAAACCTGTCGACTTCCGCAAGGGTCATGACGGATTGGCGGCGCTGGTGAAGAACGAACTGCACAAGGACCCGTTCACCGGAACGGTCTTCGTGTTCCGGTCGCGCAAGGCGGACCGGTTGAAGCTGATCTACTGGGATGGCAGCGGGATTGTACTGGCCTACAAAAGGCTGGAAGAGCACCCCTTTACCTGGCCCGGCATCAAGGATGGCCTGATGACGCTGACCCATGCCCAGTTCGAGGCGCTGTTTGCTGGCCTGGATTGGCGACGGGTTCATGCCGTCCAGCCGAGAACGCCGCAGACCATCGAATAGCTGCGGCACGATGACTCAGCACGGCAAATTCCAAAGGCAAATCGGCGCGGGATTTGGTAATTTCTGGCCATGCTTGATGCCGCCGATCTTCCTGATGATGTTGCCGCCCTGAAGGCGATGCTGATCGCGGCGCGGCTAAGCGAGGCAGGCAAAGATGCCCAGATTGCCCGCAAGGACGAGCGGATCGAACGGCTTGAGAAGCTTGTTGCCACCTTCAAGCAGGCAGCCTTCGGACACAAGTCCGAGAAGACCGATCCCGACCAATTCGATCTGGCACTGGAAGACCTGGAAACGGCGATTGCCACGATCCATGCCGAGGATGAGGCAGACGTTCCTGCCGGACGGAGGATTGCCAAGCCACGCGCGATCAATCGCGGCTCTCTTCCAGAACATCTTCCCCGTGTGGTGGAGGTGATCGAGCCGGAATGCCTGATCTGCGCCTGCGGCGGTTGCCTGCATTGCATCGGCGAGGATGTCTCCGAGCGATTGGATGTGGTCCCGGCGCAGTTCCGGGTCATCGTCACGCGCCGCCCTAAGTATGCGTGCCGTGCCTGCACCGACGGTGTCGTTCAGGCCCCGGCTCCGGCACGATTGATCCACGCTGGATTGCCGACCGAGGCGACCATCGCTCATGTGTTGGTGTCCAAATATGCCGATCATCTGCCGCTCCACCGCCAGGCCCAGATTATAAGCAGACAGGGCATCAATCTTGATCGATCCACTCTTGCAGACTGGGTCGGCCGGGCAGCATTCGAACTGCGTCCGGTCTTCGATGCTCTGATTGCCAACCTGAAGCGGTCGACGAAGCTGTTCATGGACGAGACTCGTGCGCCAATTCTCGATCCTGGCTCCCGCAAGACCAAAACAGGATACTTCTGGGCGCTGGCTCGTGATGACCGACCGTGGAGTGGTGGTGCGCCGTCCGGTGTGGCCTTCACCTATGCGCCCGGTCGTAGCGGACACCATGCCGAGCGGATAATGCAAGGGTTTACGGGCATCCTACAGGTCGATGGATACGCCGGATACAATCGGCTGATCGCACCGGATCGTGTCGGTCCCGACATCCAGCTTGCCTATTGTTGGGCGCATGCTCGTCGCAAGCTGGTCGAGATCACGCGAACTGGGTCAGCGCCCATTGCGGAGGAGGGTGTAAGGCGGATCGGCGAACTCTATCGGATCGAGGCCGAGCTACGCGGGCTCCCCGCAGAAGCTCGCCTCGCTGCGCGGCAAGAACGATCATCGCCATTGATTGCCGACATGCGAACCTGGCTCACGCAGCATCGCGCCCGCGTCGCTGGTAAATCGCCGCTCGGCGAAGCGCTTTCCTACATCGCCAAATACTGGGATGGCCTCTGCATCTTCCTGGCCGACGGCCGCATCGAGATCGACAACAATACCGTTGAGCGGACCATTCGGCCGATAGCGCTCAACCGCAAAAATGCGCTCTTTGCAGGGCATGACGCTGGAGCTGAGAGCTGGGCGACCATCGCCTCACTCATCGAGACCTGCAAACTCAATGCTGTCAATCCGCAGACGTATCTGACCGCTACACTCACCGCCATCGTTGACGGTCACAAGCAGAGCCGAATCGAGGAACTGCTGCCCTGGCACCCAGCACACGGGATAAGCGGCACACGGTACTTCAATCCGCTTTAAACAGTCTTCTGCGGAGCCATTTTGGGAGGCCTCCTTCCGATTCCGCAAATGCCTCGCGAAAGCGGTTGGAAGAAGTTTCCTTGGACCACACATCAGGATCGAGAAGCAGCTTCTCATTGATCCGTCTTCGCAGCTCTTCAGCATCAGGAATTCTTTGGGCGAACACCAACTCTTGTCGGATGCATGCTTTCTCGACACGATGGCGGTTCTCATACGTGTAAGGGATGCCGACGTTGATAAATCGAGCATGTGCCGCCTCATGAACAATCGTCGATGCAATAGTTTCAATCGGTGACGACAGGACAAATCCCGGATCGAGTTGGCATCTCCTTAGTTCGGGGACGTATTGTCCAACGGCCCCAAACAGGTAGTTCACCCAAATTCGGTCGAATGATGCAATTGCCCGTTTGTACCGTTTGACGTCGTGGGCCTTTATCAAGGCCAACGCACTTTGCACGCGCAGTAACACCTCACCCTGATCTTGATCACAGAAAGCCCCGATCCAAAGACCGTCCACACTGATCGACTTCGAAAGCCTAAGAAGCGCAAAATCGACAAGGCGATGGATTACTTTGCGTACCTTGCCCGTCAAGCGGGGTCCCTCCGTGCTCACGCAGCGGATCGTAAATCAATTAACTTCCAAGTCCTTTAAACGTGAGGGACACCCCCACGGTGGGATTGAGACATCGCTTACTGATCACAGTCCTTCTTACTTGCACGATAAAGCCGGGTCCTCGTACGCTGTCGAGTTCGAGATGGCGGTCGATCCCGCGTAGCATGTGGTCGGCGGTAACGTGATCATCTAGCGAGAAGTCATAAAAGAGCTGCGCCGGAGCTTCCTGACATCCCATCATCGCTCAATCCTCCGCAAATCAATGCGCGTTTTGAATCACGCCATGATCTTGACGGCAATAATAAAGCAAAGCACGGAAGATAAGACCATTGCCGCGATGGCGACCATAATGCGTTCAGCGTTTCTCCAAAAGCCCGCGTCAGGGCCGCCACCCCCTAATGCCCCAAGAATATCGATCACGAAATCGATGGCTAGCACAAGCCTCTCCATGGCGTTCCCCTCTACCGCGCAACCTCGTTAAAGGTGGATGTTTGAGAGCCGACGATCAATAGGTGTTTTTCAACGGAATCGGCGCGAAGCGGAAGATCGCAGTCGGCCCGAAGCGGACTTGCGGAGAGATGACGCTGTGGGTCTATTTGAAAATGACGTATACGTCTCGAACGCGACCAGCCGAGGTTATTGTGAAGCCGTAGCGATGTCCTGGTTCCCATTTATATAGTGTAAACCCCTTCGCAATCGGTTCGATATCGATAATGTCTTTCAATGAACTCAGATCGCTTAGGCAGCTCGGCTCAAAGCGCTCTCCGAGTCCTTGACGCAAATAGGCTTCAAGCTTGTTCGCATTTAGAACAGAGGTGACTTTTGTCAGCTCAGCATAGCCAGCCACGACCCGCTTAATGCTGGCTAAATCATCGGCGCACTCAATCTGACTGGCATGCGCTGCGCCCATTCCATATGGCGAAGCTGCAATTATCAAAGCTAATGCAAATAACTTCATCTCGTCCTCGCGATACGACGGAATGGACCTTAGCGTATTGTGCAAGCCGATCACAGATAGACAAGGAAGTTGGCGATTGTCCGCTTGTGGCGCAAACCCGCCTAGGTCTCCTATCGGCCCAGAGCGGACTTGGAAAATTGTACTAATCTTCCTTACTATTCAGCCACCGGTTGCTGATAAAAGGAGCTTACCGATTAGTCGTGGGGTGAAACAGTGAAGTTCGCGCGAGCGCTGGTGCTGATTCTAGCGGGGTCTGCGGTGCTATGGGGGTTCGCCAGGGTGATGAATAGCCTTGATGGTCTCAGGGACCCTCGACGCCTCGCATTTATCCTGAACAGTCCGTCGATTCCCTCGTCTGTTCGCGGTGTGGATTGCTCGTCGGATGCCATTACCGATGTGATCATCTCCTGCGCCTTCGCGATTGATCCGAAGGACTTTGAACAGCTTCTGGTGGAGTTGTTGAGCTTTTGAGCAACGCTGACAAAACGCGTGCTGTCGCGAGCAGGTACGAAGAATAGGAGTGCAAGGCCGCAATCGGCGCGGATGCGCATGGCTGAAGTCGGCCCGAAGCAGACTTTGCGATGAGACCACGTCGTGACAGAATTTCCGAGTGTGTGAAAATAAGCCGAGAAAGTATGAACTCGTTTGAAGAAGAGTGGGGCAAGTTTCACGGCAAGATACCTCCGCTAGGGTTCGAGCTGCGAGAGATGTCAGGGAAGCCTTGGGTTCGCTTTCATGCCTTGCCGAATAGTGATCGGTATCCTTCAAATCGCGTTGAGCGTAACGAAGTGCGAAGACGAGCAACCATCTTGGGCAATGAGTTTCTGGGCGAAAGTGAACCATGTTGGCTCGTGCAATGCCGAATTGAAGAGTATGAGAAACCGTATTGGGTGTCGCTCAAGGCCAAATTCGACCCTCAACTTCGGTATCGCGATACGGAAGATGACCTTCATTGGGTGGCATCTGTGCGTCCGGTATCATGGAATGCCAATGAGTTCAGGGGCCTACTGGTCGACATTTCCAAAGATCGAACGGGACCAACACTCTGGTTCAGCCGGAAAACTGGCAAAGTGTTCGCTCCATACGACGGCGGCTTTGATCTCTTTCCAACAACCGAGGCTGAAGTTGTCGAACTAAAGCAGCGACACAGTGAATGGCTTTCGCCCGAATTATCGGGTTTGTAGCTCCGTGATAACGCAATGACCGCTTCTCGCGCTTCTGCGCCATGACAGCAGTCGGCCCTTGGCCGACAGGAGGTCAGTGATGTAAGACAGGCACTTGTCACAGGGGACCGAGATGCGAGCCGAAGTCATTGTGTCGGTTGATCCAAACTACCTCCCTGCAGAAGGCGACCTTGATCGGGATATCTGGATCGTGACATCGGAGGCTAATCTAGCACTAGCTGATCTCCGGCGAAGAGCGCCAGGGAGTAAATCTACGACAGTTTTCAATGATCTAGGCTCTCGCTTAGAGAATGCGTCGGCGATGTTGCCGACGGTGTTCGAGCATCACCCACAAGCGGCTGGAGTAACAATCCGAGGGCTCTCAGCTCAGGAGAGCAAGCAGCTCATAGACGACTTGGCCCCTGAATGGTTTGGCACCGCCTTTGATAGCGACGTTCAGTTTAGTCGGGGCCGATGACAGCTACCGGCCCGAAGCGGTCGTCACAATCGGCTATATCAACTCCCCTGATATGTTCATCGCTAAGTGTTGTGTTAGTTTGCTTTGAGCATTCTAACCGAGGCGACATCGCTTGGACCAATCAACAATACTGCCGCCCCTATTCGCTATGACACTGATATTGACATTGAATGTTTTGGTGCTGACGGTGGCAGTGGTCGCCTCACGACGCCAAAAGAAACTCAAATGGCTACCTCATGCGATTTCAACGGCTTGGCTGCTATGCTCTATCTTCCTCCTTGCATACCTTGGGCTAGCTGACATCCCTGACGAACAAAATGGACCCCTTGCGCAGGAGGTCATTCTGCTGCCCGTCGCAGCTCAGATCGTAGTGACGATCCTATGGTATGGGGTTGCAATGTTTTGGGCGGGAGCAAGGCGAACCATGACGTTCGTCCGAACACGATAACACCCACAAACAAAATGTCCGCTTCTGGCGCTTATGCGCCATGACGGCAGTCGACCCCTGAGCAGTCTTAGAATTTTGACGGAATGTTGCTATTCTCCCGAATGGGTAATTAAAGGGGGTCACTCGTGACATTGCCACGTCCATACATAATTCTCCTGAATGGCGTGGGAAGCGTCGGCAAGTCTTCCATAGCAAAGGCTCTTCAGGAACGTGTTTCTAACCCATTGATGCATGTTCAAATGGATGCCTTCCTGGAAATGTTGCCCAAATCGCTTCAAAAACATTCGACCACGTTTACCTATTCTCAGATCGCCAGAGATGGCACTTATGAAGTGGTGATCGGGGAAGGTTCGGTTGGAAAACAACTGCTTCACGGCATGCGCTGCGCGGTCCGAGCAATGGCTGAGGCCGGTTTGAATCTGGTAGTCGATGATGTCCTGATGGGTGGTGACGACCCAGGGTTCGAGGAGTACCGAACTCTGCTGTCGCCGTTCTCATTCCGAACAGTCGGGGTTCTCGCAAAGCTCGAAACGTTGGAACACCGCGAGAAAAGCCGGGGCGACCGTTTGCACGGGCTCGCGAGGTGGCAATTTCCACGAGTTCACGCCGGAGCGACCTATGATTTGACGGTGTACAGCGACGATCTTTCGCCGACCGAGATTGCGAACAAGATTGTGCAGGTGTTTGACTTGTAGTGGATCATCCCTGACATGTCTGCTTCTGGCGCTTTCCTGCCAAACTGGTGGGCAGCGGTCGGCCCTAAGCAAAGCAGTTATTAAACCTTTACAGGTTGTATCCGCGAACACTTCTCTCGCGGGGGTTATTCTCGCGCTGATGTCATCGCAAAGTTGGAGTCCATAAAAAGGCGTCGTTCCAGAGGCGGATTGGACGGAGAGTGTGATGGCGAAAGCTCTGTCAGTTATTTTAGGGCTTATTTTGGCCGGTGTCTTATTTCGATCCTTTTGGCTCTCTGAATGGGGCCCGTTCACCGTCATCTTCCTGTCTTGGCTGACTATTTCGGTCGCTACGGGATGGGGAGGGAAAGGGAAGCCGTATTCGATCAGCTTCGGGCTAATTTTCGGAAGCGGCATCGCTATGGGACTTCTAGCTGTGTTTTTCGTTAACATATATGTCGGGATGGGCGTGTTACTCGCGCTTGCTTATCTAGCCTTCAAGACGAAGTTTTTTGAGCGTAGGAACGAACAACTAAGAACTCACTTGACAGAGTGAACGTGTGGTTCATTGACCGCCTCTGGCGCATTGCCGCCGCGCCGTCCCATATGAACTATCGTCTATTTTGGATGGCTACCAGCCCATGCAAACCAAGGCTTCCGGCAGCAAAATCCATGAAGGCTCACGTGGAGCAAGTGACCGGCTTGCTTAGCGTGTCATTTTCGCCCCCAGCCGGAACCAACCCCTAAAATGTCGCCGAGGTTCGGGCGATGACGGGCGGTCGGCTTCAGCTGCTAGTTAGTCGCGGCACGTTGTCAGCAGTAACGACGATCTCCTCATCGCTTTCGCCGGTCGCTAGATCAAAGCGCCGGATGATCCGAACTTCGCCAGTGATCCCCAACCCCTCCAATTGTTTGTCCAACTCTTCCGATCTTGCGCGGTTCTGTCGGTAACCCTCATAAATGCGGCGCTCATCGGCCATAATGGCGTCGAGGTAAGGTTGGGTTGGAATGACCGGCTGCATTCCAAGCCATCGACGGATCGAATTGTTTTCTTCGACGTCATATACACCGTGCTGTCGGTAGACGTCGTGCTTCATTCGGGGGACGCGGTTTACAATGTAAGCCGGAGGAGCGTCTCTATGATAGGCGGTGAGAGCGTCGCGAAATGCCTTGGTTTTGATGCAGCGACGGCACGTTACCGAGAATGGATACAGATGGGAGTTGTCCGACCCTAGTTGTAGCTGGAGCCGCATGCGATCCCGTCGCCCAAACAGAGTTCCGGGACATCGCATGCTGCAGGTGCCATGGTGCTTGCAAGCCCGGCACGGAAGGGTCAGATAAATGCAACTATGGCCGTTCTTGCGGCGTCCTCACGATCAACGGAAGGGATGTCGGGAAAATTCTGATTTCTGAAGGGCTCGCGGTCCCCTTCATCTGCGGCAAGGATCGTTGCCCGAGGACGCCTCGACCGTGGTGTAATTAGAACCTACGACGCTCTCGAATGGACGCGGTTGTTATGGCGAAGGGTCCGCATCGGTCACAACGGAACTGACGGACATCACCGTTGCTACCTATCTCGGCGGCGCTACCGCATACAACGCAGGACCCCATCTTCATTTACCTCACTCACTTTGCTTTACGCATGATGCGGTAGCGTTCCGTTCCTGGAACCGTAGGACCGGCTGTTCCCACAGGATTTGAAAGGGTCGGACCAGCCACTCTCATGGTGCAGATGGACTTGTCATAAACCGTGGCAGGGCTAGTCATCGAGATTGACGGCTCGACGACGACCGCGCTGGCGCTCAGCCGCCCGATCTCGCTCGACCTCCGCGATCCAGTTGATCGCGTTGTCGAGGGTCATCCATGCCACTTCCTTTGCCTGATCGAGGCTGTCCTGCCAGCGCGGCCAGGAGGGGGAATAGCCGGAGTCGACATGCATCATATGAACCTTCCAACGCCCTTTCGATTTAGGGAGTAGGGTGATAACGAAGCCATCAGTCTATTCGGCGAACTCTATCGCATCGAGGCAGAGCTGCGCGGTCTCGACGCCAACGCCCGCCTCGCTGGAAGGCGGGCACGGTCAGCGCCGTTGGTCGCCGATATGCAGACATGGCTCACGCTTCATCGTTCCCGCGTCGCTGGAAAGTCGCCGCTCGGCGAAGTAATCGCCTATATCGCCAAATTCTGGGATGGCCTCTGTATCTTCCTGACCGACGGTCGCATCGAGATCGACAATAACAGCGTTGAGAGAACCATTCGGCCGATAGCGCTGAACCGCAAGAACTCTCTCTTCGCTGGCCACGATGCGGGAGCAGAGAACTGGGCAACCATCGCCTCGCTCATCGAAACCTGCAAGCTCAATGCCGTGGAGCCGCTGGCGTATCTGAGCGCCACGCTGACCGCCATCGTCAACGGCGACAAGCAGAGTAAGCTCGATGAGCTACTGCCGTGGAACACTCCGAAACTCTAGGGATTTTGCTCGCTTCGCCCGATGACATCAGCCCGTTGGCAAGTACCGGTCGCTGGCACGATGTCGAGCTTGTCCCCGACCTTGAAGCCATCACGAGGCGTCCCGATCTCAAACCGGTATCTACACGGCAAGGACTCCCCGGTGGCGGTGGTCCTTGAAAAAGATAGGTCCGCCATCGTTATGACCGTCACGCCACGACGACTGACTTCCTCTTCCCAAACGGCATCTATTGTCGCAACGGAACGCTCAAAATGATGAAGTCGCCATAGGTAAAGGCCAAGAATGGTCGCGCAGATCACCAATCCAATCAAAGGGAATATAACCTTTATTACCGCGAGTTCTCGCGTCACCTTTGGATCGTAAGTTTGTCTAATCATCACAACCCAACCCTACATCGAGCGCAACTATGGAGGGTTGGTTCGGTCTTTGCAATGGATGAATGTTCTGGCCGGTGTGATGCGGACATCGCTTACGGGTCACCTGCATCCCCTCAGTCTTGTCGTTGGTTGTCCAGCTCGGCAATCACACTTCAGACATATTGGCTCGGTTCAAACCTTTGGTGTTATGGAGCCGACAATGTCATCGTTTGCAGTTCGTTCAATTCTCGCATCAAGCATGCTTATGGTGGTCCTTTGGACAAACACCGTTGGGGCGCAGACCAGCCGCAACGATGCTTGGATCGCCGATTGCGGCGGCACTTACAATCTCTGCGGCTTCGTCGAACGGGGAAGCAGAGAACGGCGCATTCCCAGAGAGTTCGAGCGCGTGATGAATTTCTCCGAGGACTTGGCTGGTGTCCGCATCGAGGGAAAGTACGGCTACATCGACCGAACCGGAAATGTCGTAATCTCCCCACAGTTTGATCTAGTAGGGGAATTTCGCAATGGTCATGCCGAGGCGCTGATCGGAGAACATGTCGGTGTCATCGACAGCGATGGCAAATGGCTTCTGAGACCTGAACACGGTCGTGCGATCCCTTTTGGCAAGACGGCCGCACTCGTACTTTCCGGTAAATGGAAGTCACCCTATGCGATGGGATACGAGCGGCTCACGACCGACTATTTGCGCCAGGACAACGGAGTACCCCTATTTGCGCTGGTGGACTTGTTCTCTGGCAAAACCCTCAAAGCCGGGCTCCGTATCAACGCATTCGACTTCAATACCTTCGTCTGGGCCAGAAGCGAAGGCGATAAGGTTTTTGGCTTGCTCGCGCCGGACGGAAGCTGGAAATTGAAACCCAAATACACTGGCGTGAACCAGCTTTGGGAAGGCCGCGCTATAGTTTGCGTCTCCGAAGGTGACGACAATGGCCGCCGTGACCAAGCTGTCCAATGCGGGTCCGTCGACGAGAACGGCAATTCTGCGCTCCCGATGGTGCCGCGTAAGATCGTTGGCTATCGTAACGGTGTGTATCGGTTTTTCGACGAGACGAGGAAAATAGGCCTCCTCAATGAGGATGGCCAGTTGATCGGCGGTGGCCTGTTTGACGAGGTCAACTTCGCTGAACCCGGCACCGTTCTCGAAGTTCGAGAAAATGGCGAATGGATTGGGCTCACCCGCAACGGCGAAATCGTCGAAAATCCCGGAAACGCAAAGGTGTTGTTGTCCTGCTCTGGTGTCCAGTTCCTGGCCCGAGACGGTGGATTCGAAATCGTCAAGGATGGCCAGCCAACCAGCTCTTACATCTTTGAGAACACCTATCCAGGTAGGGACTGCGATTTCCCAAAGGCGGTGAAGCTCAAAGAGAAATGGGGCTTTGTAGGTGCCGATGGGAAACTTCTCTTTGACCCGCCTTATTTCGACAACACCTACCAGTTCATCCAAGGGCACGCAGGCGTTCTGGCTCATGGCAAGTGGGGCATTGCCAATACCAATGGTCGCTTTACCGTAGACCTTCAATACAAGGAGCTGCGGCCGGACGATGAAGGCCTTTATGCGGTCAAAGGCGACGCCGAGGATTTCTGGATCAACAGCCGAGGCGATAGACGCACCGAACCCAATCGATCCGATGAGCGACGCGCCGCACTAACCTGCAAAAACGACGGCGGAACCCTGATCAGCAGAGAGGTCGACGGGCAGAAGTTGTGGGGTCTCGCCAACATAGACGGACGCGTTATCATGGCTCCGAAATATCGCGCGATTTCATGCTTTGAAGGTGGGCTGGTCTGGGTACCCTTCGATGACCGTAAGCAGTGGTGCCCTATCGACCGTCACGAGAAAGTGCGGGAAGGCGTCACTTGCGTTACGAACTTTATGGCCACTCGAATATCTGATGCCGGACCGGAGAAAATGGCCGAAGACCCATACGAGAGTGGAGTTCTCTGGATGCGAGCCAATCTTGATTACGGCATGGGGGTCAGGGAGGACGCTCCTCGGATCGTCGGCGATTTCAGCACTCGTTTCTGAACTCATTTCACTGAAAGACCATGGGATGGGAGATCGCAAATCAGAGCGGCGACCACGACGTGGCAGTGGAACACCGCTTACACGTCACCGCTTCCTTCGATTACTGGTCGATAAGAGCCCACTCAGCCGAAACGCCCGACGAGCGGCTCTTCATCAGCATCTCGATGGCATGGGCTGGCACGGACTGGAATGGCGCTTTCTTGCAGCCTACAACTCGGGTGCTACGCGCTGAAACACGACACCTTAAAGCGCTCGCAAGCGGGCACCCAGCTTCACCTAGGCACATAGCGAGATGCGAACACTTTCTGCCTCTTGCCATTTTGCCAGCTGAACCGCGATAAGGTCATCCAATAAGTTACCTGCGAAAATCGAAGGCAACTCAGGGATCGTGATGACCTCTCTGGATGCGCCATCTCGGAGCGAAACAAGTCGCTCCCGTAAATCGGCGGCTGTTCTAACGTCAGGCAATCCAAGAGCAGGTCCTCCAGGCCACTTCGCAGTTATGAGAAGTTCTGGGAATCGAAAATCGATGGGCCTGTAGAAAAAATCAATCGAGACCTCCCATTCTCCATCGCCAGGGAGGTCAAATACGTAAAAGCCGCTTTCATCAAATTCAATCGAACGCTTAAGGGACATAGCAATGAGTGCCTGACTATTCATCGCATCAGGATTTTTGATTTCATTGCAAGGGACAACATCATTGGTTTTGACTGTCATACACCGGCGTCCGGTAACAAGGCATGTGGACATGTCCGATAAGGATGAGGAGATATTCCGCGAGGGCCTCGGTTTCTTCGCTGGACCGGAATTGCGGCCCGTGGCTTTAGCATTGATAAACAGTTACAGCGCAAATTCGATGTGGGTAGGTTGTGACTGTCAACCGACAGAACGGATCAAGCCCAGATTGATACCGGTTACGAACGCCGGATTTCGTCGCGACCCTGATCCGCCTCAGCCTCCTTTGGTACCACATTCGGACGTCTGCGAATTCAACCAGGACCCTGTTTCGGCAACGCGGGTGCGCGCATCGTATAAGCGGCGGCCTCGGGCGAACGGCATATTGAAGTTCAGGCTGGCGAGAGGTCCTAGCGAAGAGACGCAGGTGCGCAAACCCAATACGCCGGTGGAGCGGATCAACAGGTCGACGCCACGTCCGGGCCTGGCAAGAATGCTTTGTGAACTACTGACGGAGGCGAGGGTCCAAGAGATCAATCCCGAGGATCATTTTCCAACTCTGGAACGATTCAACGCTATGACCGGAAGAATTAAAGCAGCTGCAACGCAAATCGAGATCGCTGACGGCCGTTTTCTGAACGATTGGATCGCCGTTGGCTTGAGCGAGCTGCCCGCCCTTAAAAGCAGGATTGCAGCAGAGAACGCGGATGATTGGGGGGCTTCAAGGCCTCACGGCATTCTTCTTTGCAATTTTCACGATATTAGAGACAGAGAAATCTTCTTTAATAATGACCAGATTTCTCCGGTACCCGTCCTGGGGCGAATTGCCGTATTCGGAGAAAGAGAGGCAGCCAACCGACATCCTTACCTGGCGATCTGCCTGATAGGGAAACCCGACGCCAAGTCATCTTATCCTGCAGTGCTACGTGCCTATGCACATCCATGCATGAACTGGGCAAAGTGGGCATTAACAGACAGCATACTGGAGCGGGAGACCATTGACGCCATACAGAGATGCAGATTCGGCCTCTCCAACCGGGACATCCAAATTCGCCTGACCAAACCGTTGTTTGATATGAACGTTAACATGGAAGGCGAAACGCAGCCCGCTTGTATCCCGGATTTCCTCATCGAGGTCTTGTCGAGGCCGTTGTCGAGGACCGTTGTCATCGAAACAATGGGATACACTGACACTCGGTATCGGAACAGAAAGCTAAGGCTCAAAGACTACTTCACCGCCATTGACCTGCGCAGATCAGATAAGCTCGCGAGGCTGATCCACCATGACCCATCTCAATTTGGGAGCGAGGACGAGGCAAAGCGGGAGTTTTATAAATCTCTCAGGGACGACATCATTTCTATCAACAACGGAACCGATCAGTTTTGACGCTCCGCGCCGGGCTTACACTCGGGCTCGGCTTGAACGGCATAGGCAGGACCGAATTTTTTTCGGTCCTGTTGACTCTCGAAACCTGTTCTGCGTATGTTCCATCCATGGAAAAGATCGCTCAACTCATACGAATAACGGCCTGAACCACTGCCTCCGTCGAGGCTGGGTCAACTCGTATTCGATGAGTGGGTGTCATGAACATCGGTCAGTCGCGTCACGCGGAAGCGTCCTCGCAGTCACAAATTTTCCATCCCCTTCACACAGTTTATTGCATCGGCGCGCCCAGGTTCCGGAGTCAGGTTGCGCGTGACGCAGCATGCCTTCTGGACGTTGATGAGACCGTAGAAAGCTGGTCGTGCCAGTCCAGGTCTTTTAGCGACGGCACCGATCTCCATCTGCCCGACTTTCTCGTCAATCGAGACGATGGCGACAGCTACGTGGTCGACATCCTTGGGCAGCGGCCAGTCCCGTCTTGGGTCCCGCGTGTCGCCGAGCTGGAGGGCTTTCGTTATCAGGCTTGGTCGGAGGATGATCTTCCACCGGTCAGACTACGAAACGCCAAAGACCTGATCCGATACGCCCGCGTCGAAACCAGCCTCGTTGATCGCGTAATCCTGCTTTCGGCCCTCAAAGAAGCTGGATCACTCCGCCTGTCCGAGGCCATCACCATGGCATCCGGTACCAAGGCCATTCCCATCATATTCTCCATGATCCTGCAGCGTCTGATCACAATCGATATGGACGAAGAATTGATCGGCCCCGACAGCGTCATTCGCTGCTCGCGCTACTGAAACCAAAGCTCAAGGAAAACCGATGTTTAAGAAGCGGACGCCGCTGAAGCGTGCGAAAGACTACGCGTTATATGTGACCATGCAACGGGCAGTTCGCGGGAATGTCCGATTTGCATCGGGAGGGGCAGGTCACATCTTGCTCCGTGCCCCGCAGGGAACGACGCCGGGCGAATACAGCACTGCAGCCTTCCATTTGCTCTGTCCGAACGATGAGATTCGCGAAGCCGACTCTGGCTATATGATCCTTGATGACACCATGAAGGAAGCGAAAATCTTGACCGAATTCGAGGTCGAATGCGGGAGCAAGAACCGTTCGATCATGGTAGCGGCGTTCAATGCCGTGATCCCCGCCGGGATTAAAGTTGCGGTCGATAGCATCCTGGACCTCGCACCCATCTGCGCGAGAGAGCTGCGTATCGCGGCACGAGTCGTCCTCAAGATGCGAATGACTGAAGAACAGGCTTTGCAGCTGCTGAAATATCCAAAAGAGCACATGTGGATCGCGCTGCGGAGTGAGAGGAGTCTAGATGATATCCTTCGGCGGATGGCGTCCCTGCACCGTGAAGAAGAACCAGCTGGCAAACCCAAGCCGGTACCGGCTTCGGGGTCGTTGGCAGGCATGCACGGATATGGAAGAGCGAAGGAGTGGGGCCTGCAACTCGCCCGCGATCTTTACGCCTGGTCTATCGGAACCATTCCTTGGGACGACGTCGATAAGGGGCTGGTTCTGAACGGGCCACCAGGCGTTGGAAAGACGGTCTTTGCCAAGGCGCTAGCAGCGGAGTGCGGGGTCGAACTGGTTGCCGGATCGCTCGGCCAATGGCAGGCCGCTGGCCACTTGGGCGATACACTGAAAGCGATGAGGACTACCTTCGCGAAGGCCAAGATGGCCGCACCCTCCATCCTGTTCATCGATGAGATCGATTCATTCGGCGACAGATCGAAGTTCGCGCCGGACAATAAAGACTACAGCACGCAGGTAGTTAATGCGCTCCTTGAACAAATCGATGGCATCGAGGGGCGAGAAGGCGTTGTCATTATCGGAGCGACCAACAATCTTGAAAACATCGACCACGCTATCCTGAGGTCTGGAAGGCTCGACCAATTGATCGAGATCGGGATGCCAAATGCGGCGGACCGGATCGCCATTCTGGCCGCGCACCTTAAAAGCGATCTAGCAGCTGACGACCTCGAAGTGTTGAAGGTTGCGACACACGATATGTCCGGTGCCGATCTTGCGAAGGCTGCGCGCGAAGCACGTCGTATTGCACGGCAAGCAAGACGGCCCGTTTGCCTCGAAGATGTGAGGGCCTCTCTTCCCCCGACGGTGAAAATTGAAGGGGAGATGCGTCGCTTCATCGCGGTGCACGAAAGCGGACACACGCTCGTCGGTACTCGTCTCAAGCACGGTTTCTTCATCGGTACGACCATCGTCGACGCGATCTCCGCACAGAACGCATCTTCTCAGGGCGGTGCCGCGTATTTCGACATGCCACTGATCGCGCGCCGTGACAGACAGTTTTACTGCGACCAGATCGCGGTGATGCTGGCAGGGATCGCGGCCGAAGAAGTTGTTTTCGGGGCGTTTGCGGACGGTGGGTCCTCCGACCTAGCCGCCGCGACAAGGATCGCGACGTTGCTGGAGTCGCGGTTTGGAATGGGCGGCACCCTCAGGCACAGCCTTGCCGCCGAGGATGCGGAACTTGAGCGGCTGCGTCAGTTCGACCGCCATTTATCGGAACGGGTGCATCGCACGATGCAGGAGGAGTTCGAACGGGCGAAGACGATCCTGTTAGAGGGAAGGCAGCTTCTTGATGAAATCGCGAACGAATTGATCGAGGTGGGGTCGTTGACGCCGGATCGGTTGGCGGAGCTGATGGGGAGCGAAGTGAACGCCTCCAATGGCGCGACAAAATCTACAGCGCTCCTACCAGCGCAAGCGGCGTCGGATGCCGTACCGGCTGGCATCCAATGATGCCGGTGTCCACGCGTCCCCCTTGACTGCTGGTCGCGTTGCCATGAGCATTTTGTAAGTGCCTTCTGGAGATTCAAATGCGATTTCCAATCACCGACGCTCCGCCTGACGCCTGCACGAATTCGGACACGGCAACTGGAAAAGGCAATGACGTCGCGTTTGAGAGCGCGGAGCTTCGGCTGAAGGAGCATTTGTCAGGTTGGGGCGCTCCGTTCGCAGATATCGGTGATAAGACCGTCCGAGGAATTGCGGTGATTCTGAAAGAGCATTGGCGTCGGGGAACAGCTTCGGACACTGAACAGCATCATCGACCCTAGCTCGTCGAGCCGCTCTAGTTCTCGGCCATGCGCTTCAGTCAAACGGCGGGGTAGCAAGGACGAGGCCCTGGACGGGCTGGCCGCCTCAGGTTTGCTTATCAGGAAACGTTCACAGGGTCGGGATTTCCGGCGCGTCTCCCTCGACGACTCCCGGCAGGCCAAACTCAAGCCGGGCGTTGGCGAAGTCTAGATCAAGCACCTCCAGCAATCTCTCGCCGTATGCTGCAGTCTCTTTGTTCGCGTCAGACCATCTGAACAGACGGCCATCCTGCAACGACAGGACAGCAAAATCATCTGGACGGCCGTTCAGCGGATGGCGATTCGCGACCATCCAGAGAGATGCATTCACCAGGCCAGCGCTCAACGTTTGACGTGTGTTCCACAAATGGACTGCAGTACGACGGCCGTTCAACTCGATGAGGAAGTTCGGTGTAAACTCGACCTTGAAAAGCCCCTTGGGACTGCTGAACAGAAAACCGTCACAGGCCGATAGGGAACCGGGGTTCTGTTGTCGCCATTGAGAAAATTGACGAAGGCCTTTGATGGCCGATTCGCGCTCGGCTTTTTTTCCGATATCAGCTGTCGATGCTAAGGCGTCCTCGAAGGCGAGGTTTTCGAACGCGATCCGCTGGACGCGTTGTCTAAGGCTTTTGTGAAAATCATATCCCCCGGTGCTCGGACGGAAACGGTCACGGACAAGGCGCTTCTGCGGATTGGGATTGGCATTGATCAACTTTAAGAAGGCGGAAAAACCGAACTTGGGCACTTGGCTCATATTGCTGAATTCCTATGGTCTATTGATCTGAATCTGCTTCCCCATCCCTGATTGCTTTTTGCTTCGAATATGGTCCCGGGCAGGGCAGGCCTGCCTGGGACGAGTTCCTTGTGCGCTGATGACTTGGCTACCGACCGATCCGGGTTGCGCTGCGGACCGGCCGAGTAATGCTGGACTGCCTACCATTGGCTTCAGTCATAGTAGAGCCGGTGACACCGGTTAGAGATCAATAGTGCTCCGTAACCCGGTGCCAGTGACTTTTGTTCGTAGCCCATTCAGCCGCCCCCAGTCCCACTGCTCAAGAGCAACCACTTGTGCTGCCGCATGTGTCGCACTTTTCGCAGGTGCCGTTCCGCACCATTGTGAAGTTCTGGCACTCAGAGCACATATTGCCGGTGTAGCCCTGCATGATCGAGCGCGCCCGGCGTTCGGATTCGAGCTTCTTGGCTTCCGTCTTGGCCGATGCGGCGTCGGCGGCTGCCTTGTCGGAGAACAGGGCGGTTGCCTGCTGCTGGGTTTCGGTTGCGATCTCTTCGCTTACTTCTTCAGCGATCTCTTCCGCCAGTTCCTTGGCGCGTTCCTCGTAGTCGCGCTTGAAGGCGACGATTTCGGAGGTCGAGATGGCGACTGTTGTCTCCAGCTTGCGGGCGGCGTTTCCGGCAAACGGCGTGACCGTTCCGCCGGAGGAGGCGCGGGCAGGGGCTGCGGTGGCGGAGCCCTTCGGCTCGCCCGAGGCCTGGCGCTCGTTGCCAGAGACCAGGGTCGGCTTGTAGCCGCGGGTCCAGCCGGTGGAGACGAGATTGGTCTTGCCTTCCTGGATGCCCTTGCCGAGCGCCGTGTTCGAGAAATCCGACGTATCCACGTGCGCGAGATCGTGGCGGCCGAGATAGGAGACGGCAAGCTCGCGGAACACGTAGTCGAGGATCGACGTGGCGTTCTTGATCGCATCGTTGCCGATGACCACGCCGGCGGGTTCGAACTTGGTGAAAGTGAAGGCCTCCACGTATTCTTCGAGCGGTACGCCGTACTGCAGGCCAAGGGAGATGGCGATGGCGAAGTTGTTCATCATCGCACGGAACGCCGCACCTTCCTTGTGCATGTCGATGAAGATCTCGCCAATGCGGCCGTCGCCGAATTCGCCGGTGCGCAGATACACCTTGTGTCCGCCGACGGCGGCCTTCTGGGTGTAACCCTGACGGCGGTTCGGCAGCTTCTCGCGTTCGCGGGTGACGCGCTCGACCACGCGCTCGATGATCTTCTCGGTGATGGTGACGGCCTGGGCGGCGACCGGCTGCTGCAGCAGATCGTCCAAAGCATCCTCGTCGTTGTCGTCTTCGATCAGCGAGGCGTTCAGAGGCTGCGACAGCTTGGAGCCGTCGCGGTAGAGCGCGTTTGCCTTCAGGCCGAGCTTCCAGGAGAGCATGTAGGCGCTCTTGCAATCGTCGACCGTCGCATCGTTCGGCATGTTGATGGTCTTGGAAATAGCACCCGAGATGAACGGCTGGGCAGCCGCCATCATGCGGATGTGGCTATCGACCGAGAGGTAACGCTTGCCGATCTTGCCGCAGGGGTTGGCGCAATCGAACACCGCGAGATGTTCCTGCCTCAGGAACGGCGCGCCTTCCAGCGTCATCGCGCCGCAAACATGGACGTTTGCAGCCTCGATGTCCTTCTTGGCGAAGCCGAGATGGTCGAGCAGGTTGAAGCTCATGTCGCCGAGCTGTTCGTCGGTGACGCCGAGCGTGTTCTTCAGGAAGTCGGTGCCGAGCGTCCACTGGTTGAAGACGAACTTGATGTCGAACGCCTGTTTCAGCGCGCCGTTGACGGCCTCGATCTTCTCGTCGGTAAAGCCCTTTGCCTTCAGTGACCCGGGATTGACGGCCGGTGCCTGGTTCAGGTTGCCGTGGCCGACAGCATAAGCTTCAATCTCGGCGATCTGGCTTTCCGAATAGCCGAGCGTGCGAAGCGCTTCGGGAACGGCGCGGTTGATGATCTTGAAGTAGCCGCCGCCGGCGAGCTTCTTGAACTTCACCAGAGCGAAGTCGGGTTCGATGCCGGTCGTATCGCAATCCATGACAAGGCCGATCGTGCCGGTCGGCGCGATCACGGTTGCCTGGGCATTGCGGAAGCCGTGCTTCTCGCCGAGTTCAATTGCCTTGTCCCAGGCAGCCTTGGCATGGGAAACCAGATCCTGGTCCGGGTTTTCGGAGTGGATCAGCGCGACTGGATTGATCGACAGGCCTTCGTAGCCAGTCGTCTCGCCGTAGGCCGCGCGGCGATGGTTGCGCATGACGCGCAGCATGCTCTCGCGGTTCGGAGCGAAGTTCTTGAACGGGCCGAGTTCGGAGGCCATTTCGGCCGAGGTCGCATAGGCGACACCCGTCATGATGGCCGTCAGAGAACCGGCAATCGCACGGGCTTCGTCGCTGTCATAAGGAATGCCCGAAGACATCAGGAGGCCGCCGATGTTGGCATAGCCGAGGCCGAGCGTCCGGTATTCGTAGGAGCGTTCGGCAATCTGGCGCGACGGGAACTGCGCCATCATCACCGACACTTCGAGAACGACCGTCCACAGGCGAACGGCGTGTTCGTAGTCGGTGATGTTGATGCGCTTCGTCGCCGCGTCCTTGAACTGCAGGAGGTTCAGCGAAGCAAGGTTGCAGGCCGTGTCGTCGAGGAACATGTATTCCGAGCACGGGTTGGAGGCGCGGATCGGGCCTTCTGCCGGGCTGGTGTGCCAGTCGTTCATCGTCGTGTTGAAGTGCAGGCCCGGGTCAGCGGAAGCCCAGGCGGCGTAGGAGATGGACTCCCAGAGGTCGCGGGCCTTCAGGGTCTTCATGACCTTGCCGTCCTTGCGGGCGGTCAGGTTCCAGTCGCCGTCATTTTCGACAGCGCGCAGGAAGTCGTCCTTGATCGAGACCGAGTTGTTGGAGTTCTGACCCGATACCGTGAGGTAGGCTTCCGAATCCCAGTCGGTGTCGTAAGTCTTGAATTCGAGGTCCTTGTAGCCCTGGCGGGCGAACTGGATGACGCGGCCGATATAGTTTTCCGGAACCTGGTCCTTCTTGGCAGCGCGGATCTCGCGCTTCAGCGCAGGGTTCTTGTTCGGGTCGTAGCAATCGCCATCGTCGCCGCCTTCGCAGTTGACGCAGGCCTTCATGATCGCCTTCAGATGCTTTGCGACGACCTTCGAACCGGTGACGAGAGCCGCGACCTTCTGCTCTTCCTTCACCTTCCAGTTGATGTATTCCTCGATGTCGGGATGGTCGATATCGACGACCACCATCTTGGCGGCACGGCGCGTCGTGCCGCCCGACTTGATGGCGCCGGCTGCACGGTCGCCGATCTTCAGGAAGCTCATCAGACCGGAGGAACGGCCGCCGCCCGAGAGCTTTTCGCCTTCGCCGCGAAGATAGGAGAAATTGGAGCCGGTGCCCGAGCCGTACTTGAAGAGGCGTGCCTCGCGAACCCAGAGGTCCATGATGCCGCCTTCATTGACGAGATCGTCTTCGACGGACTGAATGAAGCAGGCGTGCGGCTGCGGGTGTTCGTAGGCCGACTTCGACTTTGTCAGCTTGCCGGTGAAGGGGTCGACATAGAAATGGCCCTGGCCGGGGCCGTCGATGCCGTAGGCCCAGTGCATGCCGGTGTTGAACCACTGCGGTGAGTTCGGAGCGACGCGCTGCGTTGCGAGCATGTAGGCGAGTTCGTCGCGGAAAGCCGACGCATCTTCCTCGGAGGAGAAATAGCCGCCCTTCCAGCCCCAGTAGGTCCATGTGCCGGCAAGGCGGTCGAAGACCTGGCGGGCATCTGTTTCCGACCCGTACTGCTGCTCCTTCGGCAGCTCCTTCAGTGCAGCTTCATCGGCAACCGAACGCCATAGGAAGGAAGGAACGTCGTTTTCCTCGATCTTCTTGAGCCTGGCTGGAACGCCTGCCTTGCGGAAATACTTCTGCGCCAGGATGTCGGCCGCGACCTGCGAAAACTGCGCAGGAACGTCGATGTTCTCGAGGCGGAATACGATCGAACCGTCTGGGTTCTTGATCTCGCTGGTTGCCTTGCGGAATTCAATAGCCGCGTAAGCGCCCTGATCTGCCTTCGTAAAACGGCGTTCTATGCGCATGTGCCTTAACCTCTAGCTCGCGCGCCCCATCCCCGTCGACCAAGGCGCAAGTTTCCACGTCCGGCCTCGCCGGTAAGGGCGCAGCCAGTTCTCGTTTCCGTACCGTCACAGGCGTGTCATCCGGAGATGCTCATCCTGTATCTTGTGGTGATGGTGGCTGCAAACACTAAATATAGTATTAACAGCTTAATTTCGCCAGCCCCGGATGTCGCTTTTTACAGATCAAAGATCGCGCACAAAGCCCCTCGCAGCGGTCATCCCATCATGGATGCAACGCCCTGATTCTACGCTCGATTTTTGATGAGAACCGGCCTCGTTGTTTCCGGTCCAGCTGCCGCCGCAACATCGGATCCCATTAAGTTGAAAAGAGACGATTCCGTCAAGGGGTGGTTCTTAAGGAAGTGTTCACCACAAGATATTGTGGATCACCCTGTGGAGACTGGGGAAAAGCGAGTCGTGCAAGAATTTCAATGGTTTGTCGCCCAATGCGGAAGCCAGATCCGAAAAGGCGATAAAATTACTCTGTTTTGCGGATTTTGCCGGTGGCGTTTGCGGTCCAAATGCGCATGCCGATTCGTTGGTGCCAGTTTGCTCAAAGAGCATCGATTGCGATGGTCACCGTTGCTATGCCGATGGGCGTTCCGTCCTCCCCGCGGATCATGAAACTTGCCTGCGTCTGCAGCAATTGCGTGACATCGTCGCGTTCTGCACGGTCGATGAAGATGTCGTCCGACCCTTTCGCAATCGTCTTAAGGAATTTATCTTCGTCGCCTTGCCAGTAATCGGTGGTGATGGTGCTCTGGGCGACATTGAGACCGCGGCGATCGGTCACGAACATCTCGACAATTGTTCCCTGCGACTGATCTTGCTTCGACTTGAGATAGAGCGACACCGGATTGCTGAGCAGCTGCACCGCCATCTGCAATTTGCCGGTCTGGATTTCCGAGCGGTAGGTGTTGTCCAGCACCCGGATGTCCATCTCGCTGACGTCGCCCAACCTACCGTTCTGCGCAGTGATGGCATTCCGTACAATCGGCTCGGAGAAGATCGGCTTGATACGCTTCTCGACGTATTCCCGCACGATGGAGACATAAGCGGGCTCGGCGGAAACGCTGCAGGGATACAGTTGAGCACCAAAACCCAAAGTCGCAACAATGCCGACGAATCGCCAACAGACCATATTTATTCCAGCGTCGCGTCTGCGACCTTGCTTTTGCACGATGGTGTCAGACCGGTAGGTCAAGCACCACCCCTCTGTTCTATATTAGGTCGGACCGCGGTAGCCGGACAGCGGAATTCGAGATATTAGTAAACAAAGATTGGCACAATTTATGGTTGCACCAATCCTGATCCATACGTCAGGTCAGCCCCGGTCGCCCTTGGCAATCGGCTCCTGATAGGTGAAGCCCATGTCCCACGGGAAATAGATCCAGGTATCCTGGCTCACCTCCGTCACAAAGGTATCGATGGTCGGAACGCCCTGGGGCTTGGCGTAGACGCAGGCGAAGTGCGCCTTTGGCAGCAGCGTGCGAACTTCGGACGCGGTTTTGCCGGTATCGGTAAGATCGTCAATGACCAGAACGCTTTCGCCGCCGTCGGCCACCAGCTCCGATGCGATCCCCTTCAGAAGCATCATCTCTCCCTGGTTCACGTAGTCGTGGTAGGAGGCGACACACACGGTTTCGATCAGGCGAATGTTCAATTCGCGAGAGATGATGGCGGCCGGAACGAGGCCGCCGCGTGTAATGCAGACGATGGCCTTGAAGTCGCGCTTGAGGCCGGCAAGACGCCAGGCCAGCGCCCGCGCGTCACGGTGGAACTGATCCCAGGAAACAGGAAAGGCTTTATCAGGAAGGGACATGAGCTTGCTCCGCGGCATGAATAATGACACGCCGTTTGCCGGCGGCCGGACGCTCTTCCACGCACTCTGTCAAACGCAAATCGCGCAGCCGAAACTGCGCGATGGAGGGACCGAGGCCGAAGCTCGTCGTCGGTCGTCGCAATTAGCGGAATTTGGCTGTGAAACGCAAGCCCTCCGCACATCTTATCGCGACAGCAGCGTCAGGGCCGTCATCGATTGGAGCAGGCTCTTCGTCGTGCCGCCGAAAATCATCTGCCATAGCCGCGAATGCGTGTAGGCGCCCATGACGAGCAGATCGATGCTGCTGTCCGAGAGACGGTTTTCTATGACGGTAGCGGCATGCTTGTCCTGGCTTACGGCAGTCGCTAGCGTTGCTTTCACGCCGTGGCGGGCGAGGGTTGCCGCAATTTCCGCCCCGGCGACCGCGGCCGATTGCAGCGCGTTGTCCACCGGATCGACGGAAAAAACCTCCACTTCGTCGGCCGCCTTCAGGATTGGAAGGGCGTCGAACGTCGCACGCGCCGCCTCTTTCGAACCGTTCCATGCAATGAGGACACGCTTGATCGGCTTGGGTTTGCGGATGGTGAAGGGAATCATCAGGACGGGGCGACCGCTGTCCAGAAGAAAATTGTCCACATCCACGTGACTGTCCGATGGTTTTGCGGGGTCGGCCTGGGAGGCAATCAGCAGATCGGAGCTGCGGGCGCTTTCGATCAGCGGTGCTGAGCCGTAGCCGGCTGACGAGGTGAAGCTGCGCCATTCGAAAGAGACACCTTCCAGCTCTGCCTTCCGGCGGACAATCCGCTCGATCTCGACCGTCTCGGCATGCGCCATATCCTGCAGGGCCTGAACCGCGACCGGATCGGGTATCTCCATCGGTGCGACAAGCGGCACGACGGCGATTGTCTCCGCATGCAGGCCGATCACGTGCGCGTTGGTCTCAGCCGCGATGGCGAAGGCAAAATCCGCGACGGCGCTGCAGTTGTCGGTGGTATCGAGAATGGCCAGAATCGTTTTGTAGGACATGTGTTTCTCCTCGTGCGGATAAAATCGGCTCTAAGATAAGCAATGCTCGTTGCAGGCGGTTGTTTCCTTGATGCAGATCATGAGTGGGTGACGGCGAGAGGAAGTCTATGCCTCCGCAGAGTGATTTTCGAGCGTTTCCCGCCCCAGGCGAATGGCTTCGATCATAGCCTGAACGTCTGCGCCTGCAGCGTCGATGGCATCCTGTGAGCGGCCGCGAACGACAATCTCGGTCGAGAATTTCTGGCCGACATAGCGCGGATAGGAGCCGATGCTCGTGTCTGGGTGAGCCTTTTGGATCGCGGCGAGCGGCGTTCCTATATCCCCCTCACCATAAGGGCAGGAAATCGCCAGCGAAAGGACGCGCGTCCCGGTGCGCAGAGTAGGGATGACTGCGTCGACCATTGCCTGGAACACCTGCGGCACGCCTGCCATGACATGCACGTTGCCGATGACAAACCCCGGAGCCGTCGACACAGGATTGGGAATATGACGCGCCCCGACAGGCATGCGTGCCATGCGCTTGCGTGCCTCGGTAAATTCCAGTTCACGGCGCTTGTACATGCCGCCGAGCAGGGTCATAGCCTCGTCGTTGTATTCGCAGGCGACGCCGAACGCCCTGGAAACCGCATCCGCAGTAATATCGTCGTGCGTCGGTCCAATGCCACCGGAGGTGAAGACATAATCGTACTGCGTGCGCAGGGCATTGAGAGCGTCGACAATGGCATCTTCCTCATCGCCGACGATCCGAACTTCCTTGAGGTCGATACCGGCCAGAAGCAGCATGTCGGCGAGATGGCCGATGTTCTTGTCTTTGGTGCGACCGGAAAGAAGTTCGTCGCCGATGGCAAGAATGGCTGCAGTCACAATCTGTTGGGTCATTGCAGGTCTCTGTCTTTTCTCGTTGTTCGGGAGCGAACTTATATCAAATAGGGCAGACGGGAAGCCCGTGCGTCGACTGGCGAAAAAGTGAATGCAAGTCCGGAAACGTGCAATTTGATTGAACAGTCCGTTTCCGTTGGCGCGGCTGGCCGCCTGCCATCCGCTGGGATAGCTATTGCCTCAGCGCACCGTGCGTTTCGAGGCATTATTCATGATACCCGAGTTCATCAAACGGATTCTATTCGGCGCGCCGACCCCGGCGCCCTCCACACCACAGAAGAAGGAAACTGCGAAAATGGCTAAGGTTCTGGTACTCTACTATTCGTCATACGGTCACATTGAAACGATGGCCTACGCCGTTGCCGAAGGCGCGAAGTCGGCGGGAGCCGAGGTTGTCGTCAAACGCGTACCGGAGCTTGTTCCGGAAGAGGTTGCAAAGTCATCCCACTTCAAGATGGATCAGGCCGCTCCCATCGCCACAGTCGATGAACTGGTCGAATACGATGCGATCATTGTCGGCGCTGGCACCCGCTTCGGTACGGTCGCTTCGCAGATGCGCAATTTCTGGGATCAGACGGGCGGCCTCTGGTTCGCTGGAAAGCTGGTCGGCAAGATCGGCTCGACCTTCACCTCCTCTGCGACGCAGCACGGCGGTCAGGAATCCACCATTCTCGGCTTCATCCCGACCTTCCTCCATCAGGGCATGGTCGTTGTCGGTCTGCCCTATGCTTTCCAAGGCCAGATGGGTACGGAAGAAGTCAAGGGCGGCTCGCCCTACGGCGCATCCACGATCACCAACGGTGACGGCTCGCGCCAGCCGTCGGCAATCGAGCTGGAGGCAGCCAAGTATCAGGGCGCCCACGTCGCCAAGATCGCGGCAAAGCTGGCTTAATTCGGATATCGCATAAGTTTGAGCGCGGCCCTTCGGTCGCGCTTTTTCTATCGCAGCGCGTCAGCCGTAGAGTCCGTGGAATTTTGCGGTGTAGAAAAGCAGCGGTACACCGAATACCGCAAGAGCAATCAAGAATGCCGTGCCTGCTCGAAATAGCCTGAGGCGCCGGGTTTTCGCGCCATCCCAATCGTAAACCATCGCCTTACTCCCACAAGACAAGTTTTACTAATTACACGCCAAAAACCGCAGCTTCTCTGGCCGTGGCATACAAACACATTCTCACGTTGTAATAAAGCGATCTTGTTGCGGGCACGCCGGCTTGTCACAGCTAAAGCGCGCCCGTGCGCGACCGGTAGGAGATTTTCGCTGCAGGGCTGGTGCGGGCGGCGGGGGTCGAACCCGCACAGATTGCTCCGAGGGATTTTAAGTCCCTTGCGTCTACCAGTTTCGCCACGCCCGCGCAGCCTTCTCCTTCAACGACTGCAGCGATTCAGTCAAGGGCATCTGTTGCGGCGCCTGCCGTGCGCAGTTCAGTCGGCTTGAGCGGACGGAAGCGGTTGAGCATGCAGCCGGTCAGCACGCCGAAGGATGCGCCGACGGCCTTCACCGCCGCGTCATGCAAGCGCGCGTGTCGTGTTGGCGACAGGTATTGCATATACTCGATGGCGACGGCGCCGACGACCAGGAGCGTTGCCACCGTCATCCAGTGCCGAGGGTAGGCCAAAGCGAAGGCGAGGCCGACAAGGAGATAGGCAACGGCGCGGTCGATATTGACCGACGTGACCGTGTGAGGTCGCAGGCCGATCGGCGAAACGGTAACGAAAACAATCGCAGCGAGAAGAAACCAGGCAAGCGGTTTGGCAAGTCTATTGATCATCATGCCGCTATCTAAGCGATGTGACGCTTCGTTGACAGCGCACAACTGCGTTATCAGGCGCTGTTTTTGCTATGGTGTTGCGGCAAGTGTTCGTTCACCGAACGGTTGGTGCCGAAAATGGGCTTCTTTCGGCCCTCTGGCTATGCCATAGCGAAACGCGGTAACAGCAAGGAACCGAGACCGTGACCAGACAGGATGTCGAAGCTGCCGAAGAGTCGATCCGCAGCCTCTTTCCGGCAACGCCGCTGCAACTCAACGAGCACCTTTCCGCACGCTACGGTGCCGATATCTGGCTGAAGCGCGAAGATCTGTCGCCGGTGCGATCCTACAAAATTCGAGGCGCGTTCAATTTTTTCCGCAAGGCTATCGCTGAAGGTGCCGCCGGCAAAACGTTCGTCTGCGCCTCCGCCGGCAATCACGCGCAGGGCTTTGCATTCGTCTGCCGTCATTTCGGCGTGCCAGGTGTTGTGTTCATGCCGGTGACGACACCGCAGCAGAAGATAGACAAGACGCGTATTTTCGGCGCCGAGTTCATCACCATCAAGCTGACAGGCGATTTCTTCGATCAGTGCTACAAGGCAGCGCGTGAACACGTCGAGGCTATCGACGGCGTCATGGTGCCGCCCTTCGATCACGCCGATATTATCGAGGGGCAGGCAACCGTCGCCGCGGAGATTCTCCAGCAGTTGCCGGAGGGAACCCTGCCGGACATGGTCGTCATGCCTGTTGGCGGCGGCGGTCTGGCGGCGGGAACCACGGGTTATCTCGATGGGATCGTGCCGAAAGCCGGATTCGTCTTTGTCGAGCCCGCCGGTGCGCCGAGCCTTAGGCGCAGCATCGAGGCCGGCGAAGTCGTGACCCTTTCCAAGGTCGACAATTTTGTGGACGGTGCCGCGGTGGCGCGGATCGGCGATTTGAACTTTGCGGCGCTCAGCGGCTTTCCGGCGGATCAGGTCATGCTGATGCCTGAGAATGCGATCTGCGTGACGATCAGCGAGATGCTGAACGTCGAGGGCGTCGTGCTTGAGCCTGCCGGCGCGCTGTCGCTGACCGCTATCGCAGCCATGGATGCACAAACGATCCGAGGCAAAACGATCGTCGCGATCGTCTCGGGGGGGAACTTCGATTTCGAGCGGTTGCCGGATGTGAAGGAGCGTGCCATGCGCTACGCCGGCCTGAAAAAGTATTTTATCCTGCGAATGCCGCAGCGGCCCGGTGCGCTACGCGACTTCCTTAATCTTCTCGGTACTGAAGACGACATTGCTCGCTTCGAGTACTTGAAGAAGACTGCTCGCAACTTCGGCTCGGTCCTGATCGGGATCGAATCCAAGGCGCCCGAAAATTTCGCTGAGCTGATCAAGAATTTTGAAAATGCTGGCATCGGCTTCGAGGACATCACCGAAAACGAGATCCTCGCCAACCTCATCATTTAACTTTAACGACGCGAACCGGCGTGATAAAGGCGGACTATGGCTTCGATATTCACCAGCATTTTTTCGATGTTCTCAGGCGGCGCAAAGCCAGCAGGCACTGCAGCAGGCATAACCGCGGAACCACAGCTTTATGGCGACTGCACGATCTATGCCGAGCCCCAGAAGGAAGGCGGCCAATACCGTCTGGCGGGTCGCATCGAGAAGACTATCGGCGAGGACGTTCTGGTGCGCAATTTCATTCGAGCCGACATGTTTTCATCATCCGACGATGCTGTCGAATGCACCGTGCGCAAGGCGCAGCAGATCATCGACCAGAATGGCTCATCGCTCTTCAGCGACGGCGCCAAGGTACGCCAAGTCTGACGGCAACCGGCTGCCTTAGGCGATAATCTGCACGTCCGCATGTTTGAAGTGGACGTTCACTCATCCAATTTTAAAGTATTGAAGCGACTCTTGCTGTCCGCAGGCTTCGCAGGACTGTTTTGTGCGTCAGGATACCGAAATAACGACCGCTATGGCCATAGACGAGGAGGGCGCTTTCGGCTGTGACCTCGATCGATCTGCGACCGCGTCGCAAAGCAACGGCGGGGAGCGGAGCGGCTGATGGAAACTCTCAATCTTCTGCTGTTTGTGATCGAAGCCGTCGGCTATTTCACACTGATGGTGACATTGCTGCATTTTCGCTACCGCCTTGGCCTGGGCATGTTTCTGACGGCGCTTGGCGTCATGCATTTCATGGAGACATATCTGGCGGCGGTCTTCTATGTGTCCGTACCATTCGGCATCGTCTCGCCGGGCTCGTCCATCTTCTTTGCCGGCAAGCTGATGATGATCCTGATGCTGTATCTGCAGGAGGACGCGGCAGTCGTCCGCCAGCCCATCTACGGACTGTTCCTCGGTAATCTGCTGACGGTCGGCGTAGCCTGGCTGTTGCAATGGCATTCACCAGTCGCGTTGTCACCGGGAAGGGCGCCCAACTTCGATTTCTTGCGGGAGATGGGCTGGCTGATGGTTTGGGGGACGGCCCTTCTGTATCTCGATTCGATCGGGATTATTCTGCTCTACGAGCGACTTGGCCGTTATTTCAAGCACAAGGTCATCCTGCGGTTCATGATCTGCGGTTTCGCGCTCCTGACCTTCGACCAGATCGGTTTCTTTGGCGCGCTGTACTACTTTGCAGGCGTACCGGCCGATGCCTTCTGGGGTGGATGGAAGGCGAAGATGCTTGCCGTCTGTATTTATACGGCCCTCTTCGCAATCTACGAGATCGGAATTCGCCGTGGTGCCGTCGCCGCCAGCGCGCGTCCGATCAGCGACATCTTCAGCGACCTGACGTTTCGGGAGCGCTACCACGATTTGTTGAGCCGCACGGGTAGGGATGTCCTGACAGGGCTTTATGACCGTGCACGCATGGAGTTCGAGGCCCCGACCATGATCCGCGAGTCCTTGCGACAGGGGCAGCCCGTCACCGTCGTCATTCTGGATGCCGATCATTTCAAGGACGTCAACGACCACTTCGGCCACCTGCAGGGCGATGAGGTGCTCAAGGCAATTGCGGCACGTCTCGGCACAATTCTGCGTGCCAGCGATCGGATGTTCCGTTTCGGTGGTGAGGAGTTCGTGGCGATATGCCCCGCGACCGATCACGCCGAGGGCCTGCGCCTGGCAGAGCGATTGCGCTGGACGATCGCCAGCAGCGTCAGCACTCCAGACGGCAAGCCGGTCACGGTGAGTGTTGGAGTGGCTACTGCAGACGAGGACGGGATCGGCTTCACAACGGTACTGTCTGCTGCTGACGAACGGCTGTACCAGGCGAAAAAGATCGGCCGCAACTGCGTTGTCGGCCGTCCTGAGGTCGCAGTAGTCGGCTGACCTTTCGCCTGCCGTCTCGTCGGAGCAACAAAAGAAGGGGCAGCCGGCATAACCGGTTGCCCCGCGAGCTTGCTACGCGGATCGGAAATTAAGCCGCAAGCGCAATTTCTTCGGCGCGCGCCTTGGCAGCGCCGATCGCCTTCTCTGCAGCTTCAGGGCCGAACGCGAGGCCTTCGACATAGATGGTCTCGACGTCGGTGATGCCGAGGAAGCCGAGAACCGATTTGAGGTAGGGAACCGCGTGGTTCATCGGCGCAGCCGGGCCTTGCGAATAGACACCGCCGGAGGCGAGAACGACGTAGACCTTTTTCCCCGTGGCAAGGCCCACTGGGCCGTTTTCGGTGTAGGTGAAGGTACGGCCGGCACGCGCGACGTTGTCGATCCAGGTCTTCAACGACGAGTAGATGCCGAAGTTGATGAGGCCGGTACCGATGACGATGGTGTCGGCTGCAAGCAGTTCGTCCACGAGTGCGTCGGACGTCTTGACTGCTTCCGCTTCCTGAGCAGTACGGGCGTCTGCCGGCTTGCGGATGGCAGCCGTGAAGAGATCGTCGATATGTGGAAGCGGGTTGGCTGCGAGGTCGCGGCGAACCACGACGCTGCCTGGCTGCTGGGCCTTGAGCTTGCCTGCGAGGTCCGAGGCAATAGTGGTCGAAAGAGACTCAGCGCGGGGGCTGGAGGTCAGAAGCAGGATGGACGACATGATTGTTGTTCCTCTCGTCGGTGGCTTTCGAGGTCCGTTTGGGAGGTTTGGACCGGGGTTCGAGTGAACAGATAAGACGGGTTGTCTATCGAAAAAACTGGGATAAAGTAGATCGTATCTATCGATGGATTGGATGGACGATGCTACCGAACCCTACTTTGGACCAGTTGCAGGTATTCCTGACGGTTGCCGAGACAGGCAGCTTTTCAGCGGCCTCCCGCGTGCTCAACCGCGCCCAGTCGGTGATCAGCTACACGATTGCGAACCTTGAGACCCAGCTTGAAATGCAGCTCTTCGAACGTTCGGGGGCGCGCCAGCCGAAGCTGACTGAAGCGGGCAAGGCCATGCTTGAGGATGCGCGTCGGTTGCTGATCGATTTGCAGGTGATGCGTGCGCGTGTGAAAAGCCTCAAGGAAGGGCTGGAGGCGGAGGTTTCCGTGGCGATCAGCGTTATGGTGCCGCCCCAGGCAACGGTCGATGTGCTGAGAGAGTTCAGGGAGAGGTTCCCGTCTGTCGCGCTCAACTTGAATGTCGGAGAGCTCGGGATGGTTATGGATGCGGTGCTGAGCGGCAAGGCGACGATCGGCATTGGCGGCGCGGTACTCAGGCAGGACGATTCGATCATCGTCGAGAAGATCGGCTATTCCTTCATGGTGCCAGTCGCTTCTCGCAATCATCCCCTGGCGGCGTTCCATCGACCGCTAACTCTTGGCGATGTCCGCGAGGAGGTGCAGCTCGTCGTCACCGACGCATCCGGTCTGACGAAGGGGCGAGACTTCAACGTGCTGTCCTATAAGACCTGGCGCGTCAGCGACATAGCGACCAAGCACGCGCTGATCCGGGGCGGCTTGGGTTGGGGCGGGTTACCGGCGTCAATCATACGCGACGATCTGGCGAGCGGCACTCTGGTCCATCTCGATCTTCAGGCCTATGAACAGGGGGAATATCCAATCTACGCCATGCGGCGGATCGCCAATCCGCCGGGTCCGGCGGCCACATGGATGATCGATGCTTTCAGGTCCCGGCTTTCCGCATGCCCTAGCCATGCGGACTTCACAGCATCGCTGAGCGAGCTCCGCCCGCCCGACATGCCGCTCGCTGCAGAATAGCGAGGCGCTGGCGCCTCGCTATATATGTATACATCGACTTACAGAATCAGCCTGAACCTGGCGAAGCCATCGCTCCCTTCACCGGCATCCTCTATCTTCGCGCCCTTGACGTCCGCGATAAACTGCTTGGCCCTGGGGCCGCTCTGGAATGTCGCCGTCGTTCCGGGCAATGGCTTGAATGTCCAGTTGCCGTCGGCGGAAGGGTTGATCGTGCCTTGCTCGTGAACGTAGCGCACGATCACGTCTCGGTTCGTGTCCGGTGCCTGGAATACCACTTTGTCCGCGGCGATCTCCGGGAATTTTCCGCCGCCGCCGGCGCGGTAGTTATTCGTGACCACCAGGAATTTCTGCTGCGGGTCGATCGGTTTGCCGTCGAACTGCAGGTTCTGGATGCGATTGGAACCGGCATTGATCGCCTTTCCGTCATTGTCGTATTTTCGCGGCTGCGACAGGTCGATCTGATAGGTGACGCCGTCAATGACGTCGTAGTTGTAGGACGGAAACTCGTCGTTCAACAGATCGGCGTCCTGGGAGCCCGGCTTCACTTCGTTGAACATGCCAGCCGACATTTCCAGCCAGTTCCTCACCTGCTCGCCTGAAATGACGACGGCCTGAACGGTGTTCGGATAGAGGTAGAGGTCCGCTACATTCCTGATGGCGATATCGCCGGCCGGAACGTCGGTATAGTAGTCCGCCCCTCCGCGTCCACCGGCCTTGAACGGCGCCGCAGCCGAGAGCACCGGCAGATCCCTGAATTCCGTGTCCGCGAGCATCTGTCTGATGTACCAGGTCTGCGCCTGTGAGACGATCTGAACGGAGGGGTCGTCCGCAACCAGGGCGAAGTAGGAGTAGAGCGGTGCGGAACTCTTGCCGACCGGCGTGCGGACATAGGCAAGTGTCGCCTCGTGCTCGGCCTTGGCCGCGTCGACGACCTCCCTGTTGTCCGTCACGTCGGCGACGACTTTCTTCTTGTCGTCACGGTGGTAGATAGGCCGCGCTTCCGAGGTGAAATCGACGATTTTCCAGCCCTTGCCGTCCTTCTCCAGCAAAAGGTCGATCAGGCCGAGATGCGAGCCCCAGAAACCTGCCATGACAGCGGGCTTACCGTGCAGCGTGCCCTTGACAGGATCAGCGTTCGGGATGTCGTCCCACGTTTTCGGTCCGGGGAAGACGAGATGCTGGTGTCCGGTAAAGATGGCGTCGATGCCATCGACCGCAGCCAGGTGCAGGGACGCGTTTTCCATTTTTTCGGACGGCGCCGTGCCGTCGATGCCGGAGTGGGAGAGGGCGATGACGATGTCTGCCCCTTCTTCCTTCATCACGGGAACCCAAGCCCTGGCTGCCTCGACGATATCGCGCGTCTGCGCATTTCCCTCGAGATTCTTGATGTCCCAGAGCATGATCTGGGGCGGCACGAAACCCACGAAGCCGATTTTCACCGGGCTCTCGTTGCCGGCGCCGTCCTTGATCATCTTCTCGACGATGATGTAGGGCTTGAAGAAAAGCTCGTCCTGCTTCGGGTCTGAGGCAAGTTGGCCCTTGGTCAGATTGGCACAGACGAAGGGGAAGTTGGCGCCCGCCAGCACCTTGAACATGAATTCGAGGCCGTAGTTGAACTCATGGTTTCCAAGCGTGCCGACGGTGTAGCCGAGCGTGTTCATCGCCTTGATGACGGGGTGGACGTCGCCATCCTTCATTCCGTGCTGATAGGCCATGTAGTCGCCCATCGGATTGCCCTGCAACACGTCGCCGTTGTCGATCAAGAGCGAGTTGGCCGCCTCCGCGCGAATGCTGTCGATGATCGTCGCCGTGCGCGCCAGACCCATCGTGTCGTTCGGCTTGTCGGCATAATAATCGTAGGGAAAGACGTTGACGTGAATATCGGTCGTTTCCATCAGCCGCAGATGCGCCTGATTGGCGGCGGCACGCGCGGTGAACGGATGCAGCAGCACCAGAGCGGAGGTAGCAGCGATTCCGGCCAGCAGCGAGCGTCGGCTCACCGGCGGTAGATCAAGCATGGAAGACATGAAAACTCCTTCGAAAATCATGCATCGCCCGGCCCGAAGGCGAGATTAGGATGATCTGCGAAGGAGTAAACCCTCAAAATGACAGTCGCTTAACGCGACAGTGTCGGCCGTACTTCCTTGTGGAAGAAACGGAAGTACGAGGCAACCTGAGCCCGGGCATTGGAGTTCGGATCGAACTGGATGCCCAGACGCCCGTTGTGACACCAGCGGATGATGCCATGAAGTGTCCCGACGTCCTCGGTGAGGATCTGCACGCGGCTGCCCGATGCCGCATGCAATGGAGCCCTGATCTCGACCGCCATGCCGGTGACCGACATATCGAGAATGCGGGCATCCACCTCCTTGTTCAGGTAGCGAACCTTGCCGAATATACGGCAAGGTTTACGATCGGCCTTGCGAGTGATGATATTTAGATTGTGCATCATACTACTCCCAACAGGATAACTGATGCGAAGTATTGGCAGAAAAGATTGAGAATCCTTTCACGATTGTCCTTAATGTTGAGAAAAAGTCACTTTAACTCGAGGCTGATTTTCGTCGACCCACGACATGCTCGCGCCATATCGTGAAGATGCCGGATCCGACAACGATCAGCGAACCGATGATCGTATTGAGGCTCAGCGTCTCGCCGTAGATTGTCGTGCCGATGATGGAGGCATAGACCAACTGCAGATATGTCAGAGGCTGAACGGCGGCTGCATCGAGCATGTCGTAGGCGCGGATGAGAAAGTAGTGGCTGGAGATGCTGGTCATGCACACAAGTGCCATCCATCCCCAGTCCGGTGTGGTCATCCAGGTCCAATAGAAGGGGCCGACGAGCGTCATGGCGACGCCGCCGACGACGCCCGTATAGAAAAAGCTCGTCATGGCCGAATCGTCCCGGCTCACGAGCCGTGTCGCAATGACGTAGAAGGCGAAGAGAAAGCAGGACAGGATCGCAAGCAGCAGCTTGAGATCGAAGAATCCACCTTCCGGCTTGAGGATCATCAAAACCCCAATGAGGCCTGCGCAGATTGCGGTCCAGCGGCGCCACCCGACCCGCTCGCCCAGAATAGGCATCGAAAGCAGCGCAATCAGAATTGGCGTGGCGGAGAAGATCGCCTGCGAATGCGCGAGGCCGATGACGGCGAAGCAACTGATGACCGCCACGACCTGAGCCGCGAGCAGGAGGCCGCGAACGATCTGCAGCACGGGTCGTTTGGTGCGTGCCGTCGCAGATAGTCCGCCTCGCATTTTCGATGCCAGCAGGACTGTAAAGAGCGCAAAGGCCCAATAGCGGATCATGGTGACGAAAACCGGCGGGTAGGCGCTGCCGAGGTGCTTCGAGATGGCGTCCTGTAAGGAAAAGATGGTGATCGCCAGGAGGACGAAAATATAGCCTTGGGTCTTCGATTTCATTGCGTCGTCTTATCTCGGCGGTTCTGCCAACGCCATGGAAACTTGAGCCGGAATGCGCCGATATTGCATCGATTTCGATGCACTGTCAGAGCCCGACGTTCGGCCTGTCTATGACTTCGCGCAACGCGAAGCTCGAATTGATCTTCACCACATGCGGAAGCGCCGAGAGCCAGTCGCGGTGGATACGCTCGTAGTCTTCGAGATCGCGCGCCGCGACGCGCAGGATGTAATCATACTCGCCCGACATGAGATAGCAGACCAGCACGTTCGGACAGCGCTTCACCGCCGTCTCGAATTCGGACAGCGTCTTGGCGAACTGGCCCGACAGCGAGATATGCACGATCGCGATCATCTTGTAGTCGAGAGCCTTATGCGAAACGTGCGCATGGTAGCCGCGGATGATGTCAGTTCGTTCCAGGATATCGAGCCGCCGCGAGCAGGCCGATGCCGAGAGGCCAACCTTCGCCGCAAGGTCTGCGTTGGTGATGCGCGCGGTCGTCTGAAGAGTCTTCAGAATCGCAAGATCGATAGCGTCGAGTTGTGACATTCGAAGAACCTTCGAGTTTTTGATGATTTCTGCAATAATCTTCGAAAAACTCCGTCCATGCAATTGCTCTTTGCAAGGACATTTCACAGCCATGGTGATTGGATTTCCCTCGCAAAACAGTCCGCTGGACGGACCCAAAAAGAGAGGAACGCCAATGCGTGTCGGTTGCCCGAAGGAAATCAAGAACCATGAATATCGTGTCGGTCTGACACCCGCGTCGGTTCGTGAGTATGTCGCACACGGCCACGAGGTCTGGATCGAAACAAAAGCCGGCGCCGGGATCGGCGCTGACGATGCCGCCTATATCGGCGCTGGCGCGAAAATCGCGGCCTCGGCCAAGGATATCTTCGAGAAATGCGACATGATCGTCAAGGTCAAGGAACCGCAGCCCACCGAATGGGCACAGCTTCGCGAAGGCCAGATTCTCTACACCTATCTCCACCTCGCGCCCGATCCCGAGCAGACGAAGGGCCTGCTGGCTTCAGGCGTGACGGCGGTCGCCTATGAGACAGTAACCGATGAGCGCGGCGGCCTGCCGCTGCTTGCGCCGATGTCGGAGGTCGCCGGTCGCCTGTCGATTCAGGCTGGCGCAACAGCACTCCAGAAGGCGAACGGCGGCCTTGGCATCCTACTCGGCGGCGTGCCTGGTGTCCTGCCGGCGAAGGTTGCGATCATTGGCGGCGGTGTCGTCGGCCTGCATGCCGCGAAAATAGCCTCCGGCCTTGGTGCTGATGTCAGTATTCTCGACAAGTCCCTGCCGCGCCTGCGCCAGCTGGATGACATCTTCGGTGGCCGCATCCACACGTGCTACTCCAGCATCCAGGCCCTGGAAGACGAAGTGTTCTCGGCCGATCTTGTTATTGGTGCCGTGTTGATACCCGGTGCTGCCGCCCCCAAACTGGTCAGCCGCGAGATGCTTTCAGCCATGAAGAAGGGCTCAGTCATCGTCGACGTCGCCATCGATCAGGGTGGCTGCTTCGAGACCTCGCATGCAACCACGCACTCTGATCCGACCTATGTGGTCGACGGCGTCGTTCATTACTGTGTGGCCAACATGCCGGGCGCGGTTCCGGTCACCTCCGCGCATGCGCTGAACAACGCAACACTGGTGTATGGACTTGCGCTCGCCGATCGCGGTCTGCGCGCAATCGCAGAGGATAAGCACCTGCGAAACGGCCTGAACATCCACAAGGGCCGCGTGACAAACAAGCCTGTCGCCGAGGCGCTTGGCTATGAGCCATACGCTCCGGAAAGCCTGCTGAACGTAGCGTAAGTCACATCACGTAGCGTAAGTAGAAGCCGGCTGATTTTTGCGGCCGGCTTCCTTGGTCAACACTTGTCTATCCGGCACTGATAGCAGTTGTTGCGGGCCGAGCGGACGTGCACGTACGAGATCTCCGGCCGATCGAGGAGCGTTGCCGCATAGGTAGGAATGTCCCCGATTGGCGTTACCGCACCACTGCCGTAGACGATCCTGTTGTTTTCCGAATAACCGCGGACAATGAAGTCGCGGCTTGTTGCCAACACAGGCGGCATGATTTCTTCGGCCACGTACCGCTCGCATCGCTGCTTGTGCAGGAAGACCGGGCCGGTCTCCGCATAGGGCTGCAACCCCGGGAACGGCCGGTACGCAAAGACCAGAACCTCGTCGCCGGCGTCGATATTTTCCAGGCAGTGACGGCACGGGTATCCCGGTCCTTCGGAAATCATCGTTTCCGGCAGGTTGTCGTAGGCGTCGCGACCACCATTCCAGAGATGCTCGGCATCGGTCGTCGGCATTGCGGAAAAGCGAATATCGGACATGGCAAGTCTCCTTTGAACTTTGCCACTAAATGCCGCTTGCTGGGGGTGGAGGCCACCCGATCCTTGCCGGCTAGCTTTTTTTCGCAGCTTCCAGCAATTCCTTGTCGCTGAGCGGTCGAACGATCGCCGTGCCGGTGGAGACGGGCGAGAAGCCGAACATCTGGTAGAGCTGCAGAGCACGCGGGTGGTCGAGGGTATTCGTCGTCGTGGTGACCCGGATGGGATTCTGCGTCCAGATTGCGTAGAGGGCCTGCAGCAGGAACCACTTGCCGATGCCGAGGCCGAGACCGCTCTCCATCAGGCCAAAATGGCTGAGTTCGATCGTTTCCTCGTCTTCGGCGAAATACTCGTAGAAGCCCGCCGGTGCGCCGTTGACATAGAGCACGCTGATGGTGTTGCGCTTGTCATGCAAGGTGGCCGCAAGTTCCTCATCGCTCATCCGCATGCGATCGACCCATTGCCAGCGCGCCCCGACCTGGCGGTAAAGATAGCGGTAGTAAGGCAGCGGGATGCCGGGAGCGCGCATGATGGCCGTCTGGATGTTGACGGGCACCGGCAGGCTTGCCTTCGGCGGTACCGTCATTTCGAGACGCGTGAGATGAGCCTTGAGCGTAGCGGGTGTCTTTGCCATGGCGATCAGGCTTTGACCGCTTCCGGCGGACCGGTGACGACGGGCGTTTCGGCGCGGCTCCCCCATTCGCTCCAGGACCCGTCATAGAGTCTGTTGTCGGTATGACCGAGCGATTCGAGCGCCAGCGTAATGATAGCGGCGGTTATGCCGGAGCCGCAGGAGGTGACAACCGGCTTCGCCAGGTCGATGCCGGCGTCTTCGATCGTCTGCTTCAGTTCGGGCAGCGACTTGAAGCGGCCTTGCTTGGCGAACACGCCGGACGGCAGATTGCGTGCACCGGGCATGTGGCCCGAACGCATGCCAGCGCGGGGCTCCGGCTCCGTCGCAGCGAAGCGCCCGGCGCTGCGGGCATCGGCGATCTGCAGAGCACCATTCGACACGATATTCTTCATCGCTTCGAGATTGACAACGCGACCGGCGTCGTAGGCTGCCGTGAAAGGCTTTGGTTCGTACTGTGACACGGCTGTTTCAAGCGGCCGGCCTTCGGCCTTCCAGCCGTCGAGCCCGCCGTCGAGCACGAAGACGTTCTTGGCGCCCATGACGCGAAACAACCACCAGACCCTCGGCGATGCAAACATGCCGATGCCGTCATAGACGACGATACGGTCGGTTTCGCCAATGCCGAGGTTGCCGACCTCTGCCGCGAAATATTCGGGCGTGGGTATCGTGTGCGGCAATGGCACCGAGTGATCGGCGATCTTGTCCTGATCGAAACGGATGGCGCCGGGGATGTGGCCGACCGCATACTCTGCATCGGCATCGCGCTTCTGGACCGGAAGGTAGAAAGAGGCATCGAGGATGCGCAGATCAGGCTTTCCCAGTTCCGCCTGCAGCCAGTCGGCAGACACCACAAAACGGCTCTTCTCTTCGCTCATTCCACTCTCCCTCAATTCTCAGGCTTCGTCGCCGGCGTCGCCGAAGCGTATGCGAAAGCGCCGGTTTTCCTTGCCCTTCTTCTCGATCTTGGCAATGTGAATCCGGCCGACTTCCTGTGTTTCGGAGACATGTGTGCCGCCGCAGGGCTGGCTGTCAATCGCAGAGTTCTCGCCGATGCAGACGAGACTGACGCGTCCGAGCCCGATCGGCGGGCGCACGTTCTTGGACTTCACGATGCCGGGGTTGGCCGCAAGTTCCTCGTCCGTGATCCACTGCAGATAGACCGGATAGTTCTGGTTGACGAGTTCCATCAGCTTCGCCGTGACCTCGTCCTTTTCGATGGTATCCGTCATGTCGAAGTCGACGCGGCTCTCCTCTTCGCCCACGGCGGCACCCGTGATCGGGTAGGAGCAGACGACGGAAAGCAGGTGGCAGGCCGTATGCATGCGCATGAGCTTGTAGCGGCGGCTCCAGTCGACATGCAGCACCAGCGCCTCACCGACGGCGGGATGTGTCTCGCCTTCGAGCGGCACGTGGATAATAACATCCTTGCTCGCGCCGTGCTTGGTTTGCCCAAGCGCAATCTTGCTGCCGTCTGCCCGCTCCAGAAACCCGGTGTCGCCCGGTTGCCCGCCTGACGTGGCATAAAAGCAGGTTTGATCCAGTTCGATGCCCCCATCTTCGTGAACGGCGGTGACGACCGCCTCGCATGTCGAAAGATAGAAGTCGTCACGATAGAGAGCATTGACGGGCATTGGGTCTCACGCTGCTGGTTCGTAGGGTATTTTTATATCCGTCGACGACGTCAGCCACTCCGGAACGGGCAGGCCTTTCGATGTCAGGAAATCGGGATTGAAAAGCTTGGACTGGTAGCGATTGCCGTAGTCGCAGAGAATCGTCACCACCGTATGGCCGGGGCCGAGATCCCTGGCAAGGCGAACGGCACCGGCGATATTGATCGCGGTGGATCCCCCGAGGCAGAGCCCCTCGTGCTCTACAAGATCGAAGACGTAGGGCAGAGCCTCTGCGTCTGAGATATTATAGGCGAACTCGGGCTTGAAACCTTCGAGGTTGGCCGTGATCCGGCCCTGTCCGATACCTTCGGTGATCGAAGAGCCGGCGGATTTCAGCTCACCTGTCTTGTAGAATTCGTATAGTGCCGCACCATCCGGATCGGCGATGCCGATCTTGATATCCTTGTTGAATGACTTGAGACCGGCTGCGACACCGGCAAGTGTTCCACCTGATCCAACCGAGCAGACAAAGCCGTCGACCTTCCCGTTGGTATCGTTCCAGATCTCTTTCGCCGTCGTTTCGATGTGCGCCTGGCGGTTGGCGATGTTGTCGAACTGGTTTGCCCAGATAGCGCCGTTCGGCTCGGACTTCGCAAGCTGTTCGGCAAGGCGGCCGGAAACCTTCACGTAGTTGTTCGGGTTCTTGTAGGGAACGGCCGGCACTTCCACGAGTTCGGCGCCGAGCAGTTTCAGCGCGTCTTTCTTTTCCTGGCTTTGGGTTTCGGGAATGACGATGACCGTGCGATAGCCAAGCGCCTTTGCGACCAGCGTCAGGCCGATTCCGGTGTTGCCGGCGGTGCCCTCGACGATCACGCCGCCCGGTCGCAGCAATCCCTGCTTTTCCGCATCGCGGATGATGTAGAGCGCTGCGCGATCCTTGACCGACTGCCCCGGGTTCAGGAATTCCGCCTTGCCGAGAATGGTGCAACCGGTCGCATCCGACGCGCCCTTGAGTTTGATCAGGGGTGTGTTGCCGATTGCTTCGAGGACGGAGGGATGGAAGGTCATGGAATCTGCCTCTTTGGAACTCTTAGTTTAGGAACGGTCTTTTCCCTTCACAAGGCTGGGTTGGCAAGAAATGCTATTCCATGCCTCTGCCCACCGCGATAAAATTACACTTCATGCTTTCGATTGTGCGTGAAGGCCGCGATCTGGCGGCCTGTCGATGATCCGACGATTGACTTTCCCCGTATGGACGATGACAAAGCGATCACTGAAAGCGGAAACGACCAAACCGTCATGGTTCACCAGCATATCGACACGGTCGATGCATTGATGGCGCACTATGTCGCCGGCTCTCTTCCTGAGCCGGCGCGCGTGCTCGTGCAATCGCATCTCGAGATGAAACCTGACCACCGCGGACTCGTCAAAGACCTGGAGCTTCTCGCAGGCGAGGCGTTGGAGCAGACGACTGCCGCCCCTATCAGCAACCGGGACGCGCGGCTTTCCGCCATTTTTTCGTCGGCACCGCCAGTGGAAAGGCTCCCGGCGGCCGAAAAACCCCAGAGCTTCTTTCCGCAATCGCTTCGCGATCTTGTCGGATTCGATGTCGATACGGTTCCATGGAAGACCAAACTGCCCGGCTTCAAGGAGTATTCGATCGACATCGACGGCTGCGAAGTAAGTCTTATGTGGATCAAACCCGGCCGGGCGTTGCCTGCCCATACGCACAAGGGCACCGAGTTGACCCTTATTCTCGATGGCGCGTTCAATGACGCCAGGGGCCGCTTCGGCCCCGGCGATATTTCGGTCGCTGACCAAACGGTGGATCATCGGCCGGTTGCGGAGAAAGATCGCCCCTGCATTGCGTTCTCCGTCCTGGATGCGCCGATAAAGCTGACCGGATCGTTCCGACAATTGATTGGCGATCTGATCGGCTGAAAGCAGCCACAATAGTGTGATATCGGCATAATCCCGGGAGGTGGCGAGGAACTTCCGGCCCCGTTTTGTCGTTCATCATGCAACCGGAGGAATGCGCCATGCAAGATTTTGTCGCCCGTCCCGAACACGGAATCGTGTGGATATCAGGTGCAAGTTCAGGCATGGGTCGAGCGTTGGCGCTGAAGCTTGCGGGCGAGGGATACAAGGTTGCGGTAACCGCCCGAGACCATCTCAAACTTGCTGAACTGCAGGCCGAGGCAAGCGGCCTTTCCGGCAGCATCATCGTGCTCGACGGCGACGTAACGGACGCCGAGGACATGGAGCACGTGCTTGCATCCATCGAATACGAGCACGGCGCACTGGCGCTCGCGATCTTCAACGCAGGTATTTATCTTCCTGTTCATGCCGAGGAACTGAAGCTTGGCGACTTCGAACAGAGCTTCGCGGTCAACCTGCAGGGCGTGGTCAACTGCCTCGTGCCCGCCGTCAGGCACATGAAGGCCAAGGGGCAGGGTCAAATCGCCATCGTCTCGTCCGTCACGGGATATGGCGGGCTTCCGACCAGCGCAGCCTACGGCGCCACCAAAGCCGCTCTGATCAACATGGCGGAAAGCCTGAAGTTCGACCTCGATAAGATGGGCATCCG
Source organism: Rhizobium sp. Root1203 (assembly GCF_001424945.1). GTDB lineage: Bacteria > Pseudomonadota > Alphaproteobacteria > Rhizobiales > Rhizobiaceae > Rhizobium. Next base: position 739,388 of record NZ_LMCW01000012.1, on the reverse strand, counting down.
AATTCAGCTGATCAATCCTGGGTTCGTGGATACCCCGGCCACCAGGCAGAACGACTTTCCGATGCCGTCGCTCGTGTCGGTGGAGGAGGCCGCTGCTCACATTTCCGCTGGGCTGAAGTCGCAGACCTTCGAAATCACTTTCCCCAAGCGCTTCACCTACGTGATGAAGCTTCTCAACTTGATGCCCTACGGCCTTTACTTCTGGTTCCTCAACCGCGCGACGGGCTGGCGCGAGCGACCGCTTTCCCAGCATCACCGACCGGTGACTCCGCATCCTGCCGAGTGACGGCCTCGCTCAAGAGTGCCAGTACCAGGACCGGCAGGGGCTGAGGTCATAGACGAGGCGGATGGCGGCCGGGACAGGAGGTCGGCTGCCTGACGCCATCCACGCTCGTCAGCTCCGCGAAAAGACGACCTGGCGGACGTCTATGTTTCGGGCGCGGAAGCCTGCTTCGCAATAAAACAGATAGAACTCCCAGAGCCGCTTGAAGCGCTCGTCGAAGCCCATCGGTCGCACGCGTTCCCATACGGACCAGAAACGCTCCCGCCATTCGGCAAGAGTGCGGGCGTAGTCTAGCCCGAATCCAAAGTCCCTGACCAGTGACAAGTTCACCTTCTGGCCAAGCTCCGCAAGATGGTCGCGGGTCGGCAACATGCCGCCCGGAAAAACGTACTTCTGGATGAAGTCCGGATTGCTCCGATATTGCTCGAAAGCTTCTGGGCGGATGGTGATGATCTGAAGGCCTGCCTTGCCGCCTGGCTTGAGACATTGTCGCAATTTGGAAAAGTACGCCGGCCAGTACTTTTCCCCGACGGCCTCGAACATTTCGATTGACACGATCTGGTCGTAGAGACCCGTTTCATCACGATAGTCCTGAAAGCGGAGCTCGACGCGGTCGCTAAGTCCGGCTTTGCGGATGCGCTCTTCGGCGAACGCAAGTTGTTCCCGGCTGATTGTCAGCCCGGTAATCCGGCAGTTCAGTTCGCGGGCCGCAAACTCGGCAAAGCCACCCCAGCCGCACCCGATTTCGAGGACATGATCTCCGGCCTTTATGCCGGTCGCCTCGGCGAGCGCGCGATATTTTGCGTTCTGGGCCGATTGCAGATCGTTTGCGCCAGTCGAGTAGAGCGCCGACGAGTAGGTCATGGTCGGGTCGAGCCATTGCCTGTAGAAGTCGTTGCCCAGATCGTAGTGCGCCGAGATGTTGCGCTTCGACCTCGTTTTGGTGTTCGTATTCATCCAGTGCCGCAAACGCTCGATGATGCGCGTAATGCCGCCCTTGCCGTTGGCATACTCCAGGACGGCTTCGTCATTGATCAGGAACAGTTCTAGGAAGGCGGCTATGTCCGGGCTGTCCCAATCGCCGTCCATGTAGGTCTCCGCAACGCCGATCGTGCCGCTGGCGAGTGCCCGGAAGGTGATGTTCCAGTTTTTCAGATGAATCGCGGCATCCGGCCCGGGCAGGGCGCCGCTCGCCACCACAACGCGGCCGTCCGGAAAGGCGATCCTCAAGGAACCGTGTTGCATATGCAGCAGGCCCCGCAGGGCCACCTTTGCTCGCAAAGGTAAACCCTTGGAAATCCTGCCTATATTGTCATGCGAGAGTTGCACGGCATCCCCCGATACTCCCGGATCCTTCGCACCTGTCATGGTTCTTTCCTCCCGCGACTTTTGGCCGGTTAAGGACGACGATGCGCTGAAACACTCCGCCCCCCGGCGATTGGCTCAAACGCTAACCCATAAGATCGAAAATCAAAACCGATTTCAAAAGGCATTTGACGCAACGTGAAAGAGGCGACGCATCCGAGGCACCGATCAGGCATCTCAGGATCATTCTGCCGCTTCCGTCGTGTCATGGGGTCGAGCAATGCCGACAGGGGCTGGAACGGGTGGACGCGGCATGTACTTTGCGCCCTTCAGCCACAGTTTCAACGCCTCCCAATGAATGCCTCCCACGATCTTGACGGTGAGGAACGGCATGCCGACGCCGAGCTTCGCCAGGGCGGGCGTCGTCAGGAATCGCTGCTGTCCCGAGAAGGTGGCGGCGAGCAACGGGCCGTTCCGGTCGGTTTCGAGGATGCGCCAGCGAATGCCCTTTCCCGGCGGCAGCATTCGAAAGTGATACCGCATGTTCATTCCGATGAACGGCGAAACGTGGAACAGCTTCTCGCAGGTCTGTCGCACGCCGGCCTCTGACATCTCTTCGCAGCCCACGGGACAAACGTAGGTATGGCGCTCGCCGAACGTGTTTCTCACCTCGTAGATCAGGGCGATCACCTGATCGCGCTCCCCGTAGGCGTAGTAGACGGACAGAGGATTGAACACGTAGCCGAGAATACGCGGATAGCAGACGAGCAGGATCCGCCGGGCATGCAATCCAGCCTGCGCCAAAAGGTTGTCCGCATGGGCCCGTATGCCTTGCTCGCCCGCGTGATCCCGCTCGTAGAAAGACACCACATTCCGGCGGTTGACGGAAAACAACGCCGACAGCTCGTTTGCCTCGTCCAGTCGGTCGAGGTCGATCGACAGCGAGAAAACACGGTACCGAAAACGATGGCCGAAGGGTTTCATGCGCTGATGCATCACGTTGCCGACGTAAAGTGCCGCCGCCGCATCGGGCGGCGGGCCGTTGCCACCCATGCTGACTCCATGAACTTCGTTTCGCTGTGTCATGCGGCGGCGTCCAGTTGCTGCTTCGGCATTTGCCGGTTTGGTGTTGCCCAGGGTAGGACCGCCCCCAGTGCTGTTGCCGCCTCCAAGCCTGAAACAAGGCCGTCCTCGTGGAAGCCATAGCCCGTCCATGCTCCGGCAAAGTAGCAGTTGTTTCGACCTTGGATGTCGGCCAGCAACCGCTGGGCGGCAACGCTCTCGGCGGAAAACTGCGGGTGATCGTAGGCGAACTCGGCAAACACCTTGTCTTCGTCCGGCTCTCGATCCGGGTTGAGCGTAACGAACAGCGGGTGGCGGTTGTCGATACCTTGAAGCCTGTTCATCCAGTAGGTCACCGCGACCCCGGCCCCGCTGTCTCCATGGCTTGACCTCCGGTAATTCCAGGACGCCCAGACCTTTTGGCGTTGCGGCATCAATCTCGGGTCGCGGTGAAGAACGACCCTGTTGGTCTGGTAGGGGACCGCGGCGAGAATCCCCTTTTCCTGGTCGGTCGCGTCGATCAGCATGCGGCGCGTCTGATCGCTGTGGGCGGCGAAGACGACGGTATCGAAGCTATTCTCCTCGCCGCTTTCATCGATGACTGTGACGCCCGTCTGGCTGCGCAGGACGCCACGCACGCCGAGACCCAGCCTGACCCGTTCCCCAAGTGGGGCCAGGAGCTTGCTCAGATAATTGCGGCTGCCTCCGGTGACGGTGCGCCACTGATGCTGCCTGGAATAGATCAGGCGGTGATTATCGAAGAAGTTCACGAAGTGCTCCGCGGGAAACTGCAGCATTTTGGTCGCGGGGGTCGACCAGATGGCGGCAGCCATCGGCACCAGATAGTTGTTGGTGAAGCCCGGCGAAAAGCCGCGCCAGTCGAGATAATCGCCGATCGAGCGGGATGCGAGGAGACCGGCGGCGCGGTCCTGCAGGCAGGTACGGTTGAACCGCAGGATTTCCCGGATCATGAGTAGGAAGGACGGGCTGAGAAGATTGCGCTTCTGTGCAAAGATCGAAGACAGACCGCCGCCACTCCATTCCAGCTTGCCGTGATCCAACGACAGCGAAAAGTTCATGTCGCTGGAATGCGTTGCAATTCCAAGTTCCGCAAAGAGTGCCGTCAGCTTTGGATAGCTTGGCTCGTTGTAGACGATGAAGCCGGTATCGACGGGAATTTGGACGCCGTCATAGTCAACGTCGACGGTTGCCGTATGGCCACCGGGACGCGCCGCTTTTTCGTAGAGCGTCACGTCGTGCAGAGGATTTAGCGCCCAGGCGGCTGATGCGCCCGAGATGCCTGAGCCGATAATGGCAATTTTCAGACGCTGCAGCGGGGGGTGAAAATGCGCGTTCATGCTGCATCCTTTACAGCCTTGTAGGCCTTCAACGCCCGATCTCGGGCGGCTGCGTGCTGAACGATCGGTTTTGGATAGGTATCACCCAGCCTAACGCCTGCCTTTTCGAGCACGCTGGCGGGCGCTTGGAAGGGTTTGTGTACGTATTTGCTGTCGAGAGCGCCGAGCTCCGGCACGAATTCGCGCACGTAAGAGCCATCCGGGTCGAACTTCTCCCCCTGCAGGATAGGGTTGAATATACGGTAGAACGGTGCCGCGTCCGCGCCGGACCCTGCGACCCACTGCCAGCTTGCGGCGTTGTTTGCGGGGTCGGCATCGATCAGCGTGTCGCGGAACCAGGATTCACCGCGCCGCCAGTCGATCATCAGATCCTTGATGAGGAACGACGCGACGATCATCCGCACCCTGTTGTGCATGAACCCGTGCCGCCAGAGCTGGCGCATGCCGGCATCCACGATCGGATAGCCTGTCATGCCACGGGTCCAGGCTTGATAATGCATCGCGTCATTGAGCCAGGCGAACCCGTCGAACCGGCTGTTCCAGTTGGCGTAAGGCAGCTTCGGGAAATGGTAGAGCAGGTGGTAGGAAAACTCGCGCCAGGCGAGTTCCTTGCGGAAATGGACGACGTCTTCGGACGGAATGGGGAGGCCGCGCGTTTCTTCCCAAATGCGGGCAGGGGATATTGCCCCCAGTGCCAGATAGGGAGACAGCATCGAGGTTGCCTGCTTCGCGGGAAAATCACGATTGTCCTTGTAGCCATCGAGCGCGTCGTCGACGAAGTCCTCCAGACGCTGGCGTGCTGCCTTTTCGCCGGGGGACCAGATTTCGTTGAAGCGCGTCGCCCAATCCGGTTCGGACGGCACAAGTCCCCATGAGGCGAGGTGCTCCGCAGAGCGCACGTCAGGCGCAAACCTCATCGTTGCTGGCGCATCCACAGGACGAGGCGGCTCGCCGGACCTCTCGAGCGCGCGCCAGAAAGGCGTATAGACCCTGTAGGGCGTGCCACCGGCTGTCAGTAGCCGCGACGGCTCATGTAACAGTTGTCCGCCAAAGCTCTTTACCTCGACGTTTCGCATCTCCAGCTTGCGCTTGATGCGAACATCGATGGCCATACCCGGCGGGTCGTAGCGCCGGTTCCAAAAAATTAGGTCTGTGCCTGTCGTCTCGATCATAGCGAGCAGCACGTCGAGCGCGTCTCCGCTCGCAAGGTGCAGCGATCCGCCAAGACCGTTGATGGAATCGTCCAGGGATTTGAGGGAATGATGGAGCCACCAGTCTTGCGCCCGCCCGAGTGCGCCAGTTCCAGCCGAGGCAGGTTCGCGGATGAAGAGCGGTATGATCGGACGGCCGCTCCTGCAGGCGGCGTGCAGCGCATGATTGTCGTCGACGCGCAGATCCTTTCGAAACCACAGGACGACCGGCTTTTCCACTGGATCCGGCAATGAAATCATTCCCCAATTTGCTGGTTTGCATCTGCTACGAAACTACGGGGAACATGGATCAAAAGTTTCGCGGGCGGGAAAACATTGAGATCACGATCGATCCAACGTGGTTCAATCGGATCGAGGCGTGGTCTTCGGCTCGCTGACGCATCTCTTCGATGCGGAATTTTCGCGCGCGGGGCGAAGCTTGGTGCGCTGTTTCTTTAATCTACTAAAATTATAGGCAATACTTTCCTGGGATCGTCGCCCCGGTACTGCGGCCGAACAGGAGCAGAGCATGAGCATTATTCGGCATTTCGATCGCCTTTGTACCCTTCGGGATCAACTGGAAGCCAAGCTCGAACTTCATGAAGCACGCTACTGCCTCGGCAGCGAAGATCTGGAAGACGGTACGGGATGGGATTTGCGTGTACGCATCACCGAGGTGACGGAAGAGATCTCGGCTCTCGAACATCGTCCGCGCTATTTTGATTTGTAAGGTCGAAACTCCAATGACGGCGACACTCATCGTGCCGGGGCTGAATGGGTCGGACAAGGGGCACTGGCAGCGGTTCTGGCTTGACGACGATCCGCGGAGCATTCTGGTGCAACAGGACGACTGGCAGGCGCCGCTGGTCGACAGATGGATGGAACGGCTTGAGGATGTTCTTCTGGAACAGGGCGAAGCCTACATCGTCGCCCACAGTCTTGGTTGTCTGCTGACTGCGAAACTTGCCGACAGACCATCGGCCCGGCGGATCAAAGCTGCCCTCCTTGTGGCGCCGTGCGATTTACGGCCGACCGAGAAGATGCACCCGGGCGCGATCCGCTTCGGACCGATGCCGACCCAACGGCTTCCTTTTCCGACCATCACCGTCGGGAGCCTGAACGATCACTACATGGACCTCGACCGCCTGACGCTTTATGCGCGGCTGTGGAAGACGGACCTGCGAAATATCGGTCTCGCAGGCCATATCAATATTTCCAGCGGCTTTGGCAGGTGGGCGGGAGGGTACGCCCTGTTCGACAACTTGAAAGACAAGGCAAAGGCGCCTCGCCGTTATGCATGACGTAGCCCCCTGCGCACGCCGGTTCGACTGGCGAGATCCGTCGAGCTTCCTGTCACCTTCAAAACGAATTGCCGATCGAGGCAACCGATCACTCTTTGGTGTATTGGCCCGATGAGGCCGAACAGGCCGCCGTTGAGGTTGACAACGCATCCGTTGAGGTCGAAACGGCAGGCATAAAAAAACCTAGAGGCGCGCTCCCGATCTCGCGCCGGACAGTCGCTCAATGGATACAAGTCAAGTCCCGCAGGGTAGCGTCCTTCGCCATCCCGGCTATCTGAATTTCGCGGCCTCTCGCGTTTTCTCTTCCCTCTCATTCCAGTGCGTCGCCATCGCGATGGGTTGGATGATCTACGATCAGACGCATAGCGCCTTCGCCTTGGCGCTTGTCGGTCTGTGCCAGTTTTTACCGATGGTCGCATTGACGTTTGTCGTCGGCCACGTCGCCGACCGGTTCGACCGGCGGCGGATCGGGCTTGTCTGCCAGGTGATCGAGGCGGCTGTATCGGCTCTGCTGGCCGTTGCCACTTGGCAGAACTGGCTGACGCCGCCGGGGATACTGGTCGCCGTCACCGTCATGGGGGCCACCGTCGCGTTCGAGCGTCCGACGATGGCGGCTCTCCTTCCGAGCATCATGCCGACGTCCATGTTGCAGCGTGCCGTCGCGACCTCGACGTCGCTAATGCAGACGGCCTTGATCGTCGGGCCTTCGCTCGGAGGACTGCTCTACGGTCTCGACCCTGTCGCGCCGTTTGCGGTGGCTGCCGTGCTCTTTTCGGTTGCAAGCATCAACGTCATCTCTATCCGAATGGAATGGAGACCCTCAAAGCGCGAACCGGTGACCCTGACGTCGGTGTTTGCAGGGGTATCCTTCATCAAGAGCCGGCCGGTCATGCTCGGAACGATTTCGCTTGATCTCTTCGCCGTCCTGCTCGGCGGCGCAACAGCGCTGCTGCCGATGTTTGCACGCGACATCCTTCACGCCGGTCCGTGGGGGCTGGGCCTCCTGCGTGCTGCCCCTGCCATCGGGGCCCTTGCGATGTCGGTTGTCCTGGCACGGAGACCGCTAACCAGCAAGGTCGGCTTCAAGATGCTGTGTGCTGTCGCTGTGTTCGGCCTTGCGACCATCGTGTTCGCGCTGTCGACCAATGTCACGCTGTCGATCGTCGCCCTCCTGGTTGTCGGCGCTTCAGACACGGTCAGCGTCGTCGTGCGCAGTTCCCTTGTGCAACTGCTGACGCCGGACGCGATGCGGGGACGCGTCAATGCGGTGAATTCGCTTTTCATCGGTACGTCCAATCAACTCGGAGAATTCGAATCCGGCATGCTGGCAGGCATGATGGGACCTGTCGCGGCCGGCGTCATCGGCGGCGTCGGCACGATCGTCGTCGTTCTGCTATGGGCAGGACTGTTCCCGGATCTTCGCAAGGTAAAAACGCTGCAGGGCTGAGCAGTAACCGCCAATAGGTGTGAAGTGCTGGCTTCCTGTCATCACCTGTGACCTCGCAAGCGCTCCCTCAAGGAACTATCGAAGTGAGGGTCGGCGAAGTGAAAGAGTGCCGTCGCGCGGACCGCCTCCGGATCGCATGCTTCATTGGTGTGTACACTTCGATAGCCCCAGAAAAAATAGGCATTGCCGGGCACCAGCTCAATCCTGGTGAGCGGTGACTTTCCGGACTGCACCAGTGTCCGGAGCAGGAACTGCGTGATCCTGTTGTCGAGCAGAACCTTGTCGATCAAGTTTGTCGCGTAGTAGGTTCTCACCTTTCGCCTGTTTGGAAAGAGCAGGAAATCTCCTCGCTTGCCGACGGTCGGAATCGTGACGGGGATCAGGGCAGTGATGAGATAAGAGTCGTAGTGAAAGATAAGGGAGTGCCTGGCCGCCCCTTTTCCAGTCAGGCAGCGCAGGATCTGATAGAACGTCACCTGCGGGGCGGGACCGCTTGAAGCGAGCGTATAGAGCCGCGAGAAAATGCTTTGAAACTTCTCGGATGCCGCCAGTTCGTCGATTCCGGTGCCGGGTACCGCGTCGCTGCCGTTAAACACGACATACTCATGTTCCGATCGAGTAACCGCATTGGACACAAACGCCTGCATCCGATGCAAATCTCGTTCCTGTATATAGTGAGGAATGCAGCTAAAACCCTGGGTCTCGATCTCGTGGAATATCTGTCGGATCGCGTCGTCCGACAGTATGGGTAACCGCGCATCAATCGTGTCGACGTCAACCATGCTCGCTCCCGCTGCAAAAACAGAACGTGCTGAATATCTAATATAAATGCGACTATTCTCCAGCGCGTCAATGATATTTCGATGACGATCGATGCTTCGCCAATGGGACAAAAATTGAACTGGAGTCGCACGTGAGCAAACGCGGTGCGCCGAGCGCAATCTCAAAGGTGTCCTGAAGTCGCTGTATTGCTCAAATGAAAAGAGGGTCGCGCTAGCTGCGCAACCCTCTCGAATTTGGCTCCCCGGGCCGGATTCGAACCGGCGACCTGTCGATTAACAGTCGAATGCTCTACCGCTGAGCTACCAGGGATCACCGCTCGCCGCGGTGTGAGTGGGCTAATACAAATGCTTGCTCGATTTGCCAAGCGGTTTTTTCAAAAAAATGACATCCGCTTGCATTCAGCCTGTTTATCCCCATCTCCTGTGGATGACTGAAGCGCATGATACCACCGGAAAACCAGGCGCCAAGCGTTTTGGTATTGATCATTCGACTGGCCACATCGTTATGGGGTCGACACGCATCCCGCTGCCGCGATCGCGCGCGGCCCGCGTGTCGATTGGCAGCCTGCTTGTGTTTGGCGGCTTTTTGGGTTTTTTGCCGATTCTCGGATTCTGGATGGTGCCGCTCGGCATTTTGGTTCTGTCGCACGACCTTCACATCGCACGCCGCATGAGGCGACGATTTTCAGTGTGGTGGCAGAGGAGGCGGAAGTCCGCCTCCTGATCAGCCGAAGAAGCCTGCGACCCAATAGACCGCTGCCGCAATCAGGGCTGCTGCCGGAAGCGTAACGACCCAGGCGACCACAATATTGCCTGCGAGGCCCCAGCGCACCGCCGATACCCGCCGTGCGGCGCCGACGCCGATGATCGCGCCGGTGATGGTATGAGTGGTTGAGACCGGAATGCCCAGCCACGTCGCGCCGAAGAGTGTCAGCGCGCCTCCCGTTTCCGCGCAAAAACCCTGCATCGGATTGAGCCGGGTGATCTTCGATCCCATCGTATGAACGATCCGCCAGCCTCCGAACAGCGTGCCAAGCGCCATAGCCGACTGACATGACAGAACGACCCACAGTGGGACGTGGAAACTGCCGCCGAGATAGCCCTGCGAATAAAGCAGAATGGCAATTATCCCCATGGTCTTTTGCGCGTCGTTGCCCCCGTGACCCAGCGAATAGAGCGATGCGGACACGAACTGCAGGATGCGGAACGTGCGGTCCACCGCGAACGGCGTTTGCCGAACGAAGATCCAGGAAACGATCAGCACGAGGAAAAGCGCCAGCAGGAAGCCGATCATCGGCGACATGACGATAGCGCCGGCCGTTTTCAGGAGGCCGCTCCAGACGATCGAGCTGAACCCGACCTTCGCGAGCCCTGCGCCGACAAGACCGCCCACAAGAGCGTGCGACGAACTGGATGGAATGCCGAAGACCCAGGTGACGATGTTCCAGACGATTGCCCCCATCAGCGCTGCGAAAATGACAAGCGGCGATACGATGGCGGGATCGATTATGCCGGTGCCGAGCGTTTCGGCCACGTGCAGCCCGAAGAACAGGAAGGCGATGAAATTGAAGAATGCCGCCCAGGCAACGGCATATTGCGGGCGAAGGACGCGCGTCGAAACAATCGTCGCGATCGAGTTCGCTGCATCGTGAAGGCCGTTCAGGAAATCGAAGAACAGCGCGATCGCGATCAGCCCGGCGAGCAACGGGAAGGCGAGGGTGGCGTCCATCAGACGTTCTCGATCACGATGCCGCTGATCTCGTTGGCGACGTCCTCGAACCGATCGACGACCTTCTCCAGTTCACCGAAGATTTCGCTGCCGATGATGTAGGCCATCGCATTCGACATGCCATGACGAATGAAAAGCTCCTTCAGGCCGCGGTCATGCAACTCGTCGGATCGTCCCTCGACGCGCGTGACCTCTTCGGCAATCGCTATGAGCCTGGGGGCGTTGGTGTTGATTCGGTCGAGCAGCGGGATAGCTTCCGCAACCAAGTGCGCTGCCTGAACGATGGCCGCGCCCATTTCCTGCATCAGCGGATCAAACTCCCTCTGTTCGAACAGACGGATCGTCTTGACTGTCTTGTGCATCATATCGATCGCGTCATCCATCGACTGGATCAGATCCTTGATGTCGACCCGGTCGAATGGGGTGATGAAGCTGCGCCGGACGGCCAACAGCACCTCGCGGGTGATATCGTCCGCCTCGTTCTCAAGCGTTACGATGCGCTCGCAATGCCGCTCCGCATCCTTGCCTGAAAGCAGCTCGTTCAGCGCTTCGGCGGCGCCGACGATGGTCTTTGAATGCTGCGCGAAGAGGTCGAAGAACCTGTCTTCCCTTGGCAGAAGTTTGCGAAACCAGCTGAGCATTCCATCCATCCGTTCGATAATTTTTAGTTGCCCGTCATAAAATAGCGGGACGTGCAATAAAAGTGTCACAAATGGAGTCGTCCGATTCTTTTTCGGTTTGTCGGCCGCGGTGGCCTCGACGCCACAACGACGGAGGCGGATGGAACATGCGCCTCAGCGCCGCGTTAGATTTAGGTGTCTATGCGTGACAGAATGCGTTTGCTTGGAAAGGTAAGACAATGAAAAGACTGGCAACCATCGTTTTGGCATTCGCAACTGCTCTGACGAGCTTCTCGCCGTCCCTTGCCGAGAACTCGAACGATCCGCATTCCGCCCAGAGCCGCGGAAGCTTCGGTGACTCAGGTGTGGATAACCACCGGTCCAGAGGATGCGATGTCTATCGCTGCGGCGGTGGTCGCTATCGCTACGGTGACAACGGATACCGCAACAATCGCTATTATCGCGATCGCTACAACGATCGCGGCTACGATCGCCATGACGACAACGGCGCCGCCGCTATAATCGGTGGCCTGGCGGCTGGCGCAATTATCGGGGGCATCATCGCCTCGCAGCCGCGCGCCCGATCCTACGGCAACTCCCATGTCGATTGGTGCTACAGTCGCTATCGGTCCTACCGCTCCTCCGACAACACATTCCAGCCGAACTATGGCCCGCGCCGCCAGTGCATTTCTCCGTGATGAAAACGCGCACCGAGAGGGCGGAGGACATTGGAATTCCGAAATCGAGCACCGTGCTGTGGGGAATAAGACCGGCAGCACTGCTGTCCGATCGATCCATCGAAATGCGATAGTTTTGTCAACAACTCCGTTGCGCTCTATTCACGCCAAAACTTCCTCCAACGCCTCAAATACCCGGCAATGCGTTCGATATGGAGCGCGTTCTGACGTTGGATTCATCGCAAGCAACGATGGGCTTTGTGAAATCGCGATCCTTGTAGTTTACTAGGAGGTAGTCGAAGGAAATCAACTCGACGGTAGAACGCAACCCGTGCGACTGCGGGCGCGCGTTGGAGGGGCATTCTCATGGAGGTTCTGAATACCAAAAAACCATTCTCTCAGAAGAGGCGCATCGGCGGCCTTTGGCTCGCAACGACAGCCTTTTTTGCACTCATATTCCTTGCTCGTCCGCTGTATGTAGGAACAGCATTGCACGAACTGTTTGAGAACATTGGCGTCATTCTCGTCATCGCCGGTGTTTTGGGCCGTCTCTGGTCAACTTTGTATATCGGCCAACGCAAGAACCGGCACCTGATCGTCACCGGTCCCTATTCGATAACCAGGAATCCGCTCTACGTGTCGTCGATGCTGGCGATCCTCGGCGTCAGCTTGATGATCGGTTCCGCGTTGATAACAGCCATTTTCGTGCCAATTTTCTTTTTTCTGTTCGCCTATGCCGCGCGGCGCGAAAGCGAGTATCTGAGATCGAAATTCGGCTCTGTCTATGACGACTATGCGGCACGAACTCCATTCTTTGTGCCGAATCCGCTGCTGATGAAGCTCGGCGCAGAAGTCACCTTCCGCACGTCGTCTTTGACCACTGCGTTCCGCGACGCCCTTTTCTTGATAGCACTGATCCCATTGTCCGAGCTTCTGGAGTTCCTGCACGAAGGGAGATACCTCTACGCGGTCTTCTATATTCCATGAGGCATGGCGACTACTCGGCGATCCCTTTTGGTCGGTTTCGGGAGCAAGAGCTTAAGCCTGTGGAAGAACGTTCGCGCAACGCTTAGTCAGAATAAAAAACGACCATATTCAGAATGAACCCTCTTGCGATTTCTCTAGGATGGTTCTAAACGACCGCCACGGTTCGTTTTTTCGACCGCGTGAGGCCTCGTGGCGGAGTGGTGACGCAGAGGACTGCAAATCCTTGCACCCCGGTTCAATTCCGGGCGAGGCCTCCAACCTTCTTTTCCCACGATTTAGGTATCTGGTTTTGCTGCACATTATCTCAGGTGTGGCAGTTTGGACTTGAACCGTTCCGCCACACCAAAAGCTAGGTGTGGCAATGCGTTCCCGTTTCAGCCTTCGGTTCCGTCCTTCAGCGGCAGCAGCTTTGAACCGATTCCATCCCAGTTGATCTTCTCAACCGTCTGTCTAGCGAGGCGCGCTTTCTCCGCGTTTCGCGTGTAAATTTTCGATGTTTTCGAATCCTTCCAGCCAAACATCGCCTCGAGCATGCTGTCGGTCGCCTCGTTGTGGGCGACATCCGTTGCAAGTCCCTTGCGCACCGAATGCGAGGTGAGGTGGGGCATACCGGCTTGCCTCCACCAATCGGAGATCCTGTTGCCCAGGCCCTTCACGCTGAACGGCTTTCCGAACTCAGTTACGAGATAGGTCATTGCCGTAACCGTGTGCGTGGCCAGAACGGCCTCTAGGATGGGGTGGATGGTAATGTCGATATCGACGGGCGTCCGGTTCCTGTTCTTGAACAGGCGGAGCTTGAAGGCGTCCTTGCGGCGGTGTTGCGGGCCTAGGACCGCGAGATCGGACACGCGGAAGCCGGTGTACATCTGGATAGCGACGTAGAGCACCGCCTTGGATCCGGTGCCATGATGTTCGATGAACTTCGCAATGTCGTCGGGAGTGGCCGTCTCGTGCCCGTCGGAATGCTCGTTAAAGGGATCGACCAGTCGAGCGATGTTCGCCGTGATCGGTTTGCCGTCCTTCTTGGTGTCGAATACCTGGCGCAGAACCTTTAGCCGCTCGTCGGCAGCAAACGGGGCTTCCCTTTTCCGATCGCGAAGGACCTCAAGGTGCGACACGGTTAATTTGGGCAGCGGGATATCCGAAAACGTCCTGTCGTCCTTTTCGCTCAATGGCTCCGCCCACATGCTCTCCATGATGTTGCGGCGGCGCGTCTGCGTCGACTGGTCGAGGGTGATGAACGCATTGCTGCGCATATACTCCATACAGAGCCACCTAAAGCTGTTTGGCTTCACGACGACAGATATTGCCTTCGCTTCGCCAACGCGCTCCACGGCCGGCTTTGCGGCCTTACGGGCCTTCCAATAGGCTGAGGCGAACTCTTCGCTGTTGATATCGTCCGGCAGCCGGCAGATGCGGGCGCCATCGATGCGCAGATAGTAGCGCGTCGAGCCATGGCGGCTCTTGTTCTTCTCCACGTAAGGCAGATCGATATTGGCCACGTCTGTCATGCAGACGCCCGCCAGTCATCACCGTCGTCAGCGTCTTCCCTCTGCTTCGGAATGCCGTCCTCAGGCCACTCAGACATAGCGGTGGCGACCTCTGCGACAAGCCACACCTTTCGGGTATGCCATTTCCGCGGCTTCGGAAGAAAACCCTCCTCGACCATGAGATCGACCGTGTTCACGCTCACGCCGATGGCTAGAGCGACCTCGGACCTGTTCAGTCCAAGGCGGGGCACATTGCGGGTGAGATCAACGGTGGTGCCCATGTTATCCCCGCTTTCCACCGGAATCGTCCACAGGGGCGGCAACCACCGTCCGTGCAGAGGATGGAACATTCAGGCCAGCAGACGGTTGATCATCGGGCTTGTTGTTCCTGTACTGGCCTAGAGGCCCATCGCCAACCCTGCGATGGGCCTTTGCTGCGCTCGGAAGCCGGACTCCCAAAGCCATGGCATCGCCTATTTCGGACGTTGTCGCTTCAGCCGATAGGCGATGGCGGCCAGTCCTAAGGACAAAACCCCAAAACCAATGCACATGGAGCCGACTGAGATCATCCCGGCGAAAGCTAGAACGATGCCAACCCATATTTGAAACACGCTGGCGATGGTTAGGAAGTGAGACATCAGTCCCCCCAGTTGCAGCCACCTTGCCCCGTAGGGTTGTGGTGGTCAAGCCGAGGTTCTTGAGGACCTCGTCGCCCTCCACCACATGCGTAGAGGTCGCATCCGACCCCATGCATTCGACCAAGAGGTTCGTCCGCTCCACAAACCGCTCACGCTCTTTCGACCCAGCAACGGACGTATCGTCGTTCGTCACGGTCTGGAGGACGCGGGAAAGCTTGTCGGATATGGTGCAGTAGTACGCTAGCTCGGCGGGACGGCAATTCCAAAGGGCGGCGGCACGGTTCGACGCTTCGGGCTGAAATGCAGTCACCGATGCGGAGCAATCCGCGCAATAGATCCGGCGACCGTCGCGGATGTATCCGTCTCGGATCTTCTCTCCGCCGCAGAACGGGCATGGCTTAAGTCCTGCAGCATCGGTCATCGGCCCACGATCTCCCCAGTGCGAGTGTCTACGACATCGCCGTTCAGCTTCTTCTTGAAAGGGGACTGGAAACCGCCAGCTTTAGACTTGCCGAAGCCAAAGTGCTTCTTCTTCACGTTGGCAATTTTCGACTTCACGGCCATCTCGACGGCGGTCTTCTTCCGGTGGTGCTGGCGAAGGGCAGGGAAGAGATTGCTCTCCCGGTGCTCGCCACCGAGGATGAGCGCGACCTTGTGGTCGAGATCCCACTCGTCGCGAACCTTATCGATCGAAAGGCCGGAGAGGTGGCAGACGCCGCCCTCGCGCTCGAATACGCGGATGCGCACCCGGTCCGGCACTCTGGAATCGTCGGTCTTGCCGATCCATTCATCAACTGACCGGCTCATGCGCGCCTCCCGAACCGGGGGATGAACCGATCGATGATCGACTTATGCGCCGGCTGCTCAGCGGCCTTCTTGGCTTCGAGCTCGCGGTTGAGCCTTTCGACCATTTCGTTTCGTCGATCGATGAAGGCGAGGGTGGTCGGCAAGGCGCGCGGATGCTTGCGGAGGTAGTCTTCTGCCGTTCTCATGCTGCTCCCCTTTTGTGTTGTTGAGGTTCAGACCACTCGACGCGGTGGTCGGCGCCGAAGGCGAATATGATTTCGATGAGAGCCGTCATCTCCTCCTTCGAAAGGTCTGACGACGACGTGCTGAGATTGACGAAGCCGGTCCCGTCGGTGTTCGGGACGATCCGCAGTTGCTCGTGGGTCTCCCGGCGCAGGGCGTCGAGCATCACCAACTTCCAATCGTCTGGTGCCAGGCGCTTCCCGTGCCAGGCGAGCTGGCCGGATAAATCGGTCAGCATGGCCCACATGCGGTCATTCTGGGGAAGGGTGCGCTTCGGGCCCTTGAACTCGACGCGGGTATCCATTGGCGCGCGACGAATCCAGTCGATCGCCTTCTGACGGAAATCTGCGTTTGCCAGGACGAGAAGCGCTCTGCCCATGTCAGCCGCCGTTCATCGGCGAAAGCTGCGCGAGGCGGCGCGTCTTGATCGCGAATGCGGCATCGATCGTGTCGGCATGACCTTCCGTCTCAAGCACGGCAGGCGCGTCGAAGTCGTTCCAGATCTCCTCGACGTCAGCCTCGTCGTTGGCGCCGGACAAAGCCGTTTCAATCTCGTCGAGGAAATCGCCGAGGGCGAACTCGCCTTCTCGCTGCTTCTGGTCCACCACCGGATCGGCGTCGATCGTCTTGGCGGCCGGTGGAGCGGGAGGCTTCGGTGGCTTCGGCGGTGTGGGCTTGCTTTCGGATACCGGGGGCGACACGACACGCATCTCATCGAGATCGGCGATTTCGCGGGCCTCAAACTCATCGCGGATACCGCCGAGCACATCGCCGAACAGTTCGCGCAGGCAATAGCCAGCTGCGCGCCATGCTAGCATGCGCTGGGGGAACCGATACCAAGGGCTATCGTTCGGCTTTTCCTCGTTCTTCTTGTCCCACTTATTCCACTTCGTGACGACGGCCTTGGTCTGCCACAGCCCGGCGCGCTCAGCGTCGGTCTGCGAGAACTCGACGCGCTTGTCTTCGCCGCTATCGAGACGCTTGGCCTCGCAATAGCCGATCATCTTCCCGCCGCGCTCTTCGCAGCCGGTCCGGAGATAGGCGACCCTGCCCGACATGCGGACGACGTTGATCAGGCCATCGCCGTAAAGGGCGGGCTTGCCGTTGATGACGGTGAAGCTCCGAAGGCTGACCATCGGCTTCAGGCCAAGCTCGGCGCCAGACATGATCGCAACCGCAACCGCTGCCGCTGCGTCATCGCCCTCAAGCTTGCCGATCAGCGCGGCGGGGGCGAGGCCAGAGGCGACCACGGCCCGCGAGATGCGCATGGTTTCTTCAAAGGTTTGAGGGACAATGGCGAGGACGGTCCCGCCGCCTGCGAGTGCCGGAACGAGCGCGTTCATGCCGCTGCTCCTTCGGCTACCTGCTCGACGACTCGAATGATCTTCTTCTGCGCTTTGTCAGAGTCGGCCTTGATCTCCATGACCTCGACTGTGGTTTCACCGCGCGTGGTCTCGACGACGACCTTGTCGCCGACGTTGACCGTCATGCCTTCCGGAATGAAGTAGTCGTAGGTCTTTCCGTCCTTCTGCCACTTGAACTGGATGGCGGCGACGGCGAGGGGGCTGGTGGTGCTGGTTACCTCAGTCATCATGCGGCCCTCTGCTCGGATGCGATCTTCATGCCTGCCAGCTCGACACCCGAGCGCGCCGCGCGGTTGGCGAGCGTCTCAACAACCTCGCGGATTTCAACCCGGTCTTTCAGCGCCATGAGAAGCGCGTCGAAGTCGGTAACTTCGGCGAAGACGAAGGTGCGGAGCGAAACCTTGGCGCCGGTCCGGCCTGCGCTGGCGTTTCGGGCCTGCGCATCGCGCTCGGCCTGCGCTGCTTGCTGTGAAAGGCGCTCGGCTTCAGCGATGGCATTGTTCCGCTCGGCGATCGACGCTGCGTCGGCAGTGCTGTCGTTGTCGTTTCTCGCTGCTGCCTTCTCCGCTGCGATGCGGGCGGCGTCGGCTTCACGCTGGATGCGGTCAGCCTCTGCTCGTGCCGCAGCCTGCCGCTCGCGCTCCTTGCGCGCCTCTTCCTGCAGGAAGGCGTCCATGTGCCGTTTCAGCCTCTTGCTGAGTGCATCCGGCTCTTCCTTGAGGTCGCGCCATTTATTGTCGACAGCGCGACCAGCATCGAGGCTCGGCTGCTTTTCAACCTTGTGAAGATCGGTCGCCTTCTTCGCGATCGTCGACAGGCGCTTTGACCAGATCGCGGCGCGGTCGGCCTCAGCCTGCATCGTGATCGGTTTCTTCATGAAAGCCTCGGCCTGCTCCTTCTCGGAGGCGAACTCGTGGAGGAGAGCCTGGTAGGGGTCGAGATCGGTCGGCCGGTTATGGCCGATCGGTGCCTCAGGCTCGTCGTCCCACCCACCGCCCTCTATGGCCATGGTATAGGCTTCGTGAGTGATTGGGTTTCGGCAGCACCAAGTCCAGATGTCAGACGCGTCGATCGTGTGATCGCCGCGCATGGCGAACCAGTTGCCGTCTTCGAACCAGATAGCGACAGGCTCCCACGGCTTGTCCTTGAAGCGCGTGCGATAGAAACCCTGCTGTGGGTCGCCGTCGTGGATCGGACCGAGCCGACCGGCAAGTGCTTCCTGCCACCAAGCCCAGAGGTTTGGTTCTACCTTCTCCATGAGATGTTCTCCTGATTTTCAAGGGCTTTGGTTTTGAGTTGCTGGTCGGCCTGCGAAAGCGCCCAAAGGCCGACGACGGAAAGCATGACGATGACGATCACCACCTGATTGAGACCGGCGATCATGCGCTGGCGCTCTACTTCGACCTTGGCGTTGATGGCCTTGGCGCGATCGAGGTAGGATTGAGCCTCACGCATAGAACTGGTCCCTGTCGTAGACACCCATGCGCTCACGAGCCTTCCGGCTGAAGACAGCGCCGTCTTCCTGATTGTCGGTGATCGACGAGGCGAGGGCGGTCGGGTTCATGTCCCGGCGGCGCATGGCGTCGGCATATTCAGCCGCGGCGTCGGCCTGATAAAACTCGGCCTGAAGAAGCGAGGCGGCATCACGCATAGAGCTGATCCGCGTCGGCGATGCCCATGATCTCACGAGCGTAGCGGTAGTGACCCTCGACGACGGACATAGCCCCGTACAGCCAGTTCTCCCCGCGGATAGCGTTCTCCGGCTTGCGGACGTGAGCGAAGCCGATCGCGCCAGACCGCTGCGCTTCAATCGCCATGTACTGGTCGCAGGCAGCGAGGGTGTGTGCTTCACACCAGCGAAGGTCCCGCTTGCTCTGTTCGGTAGCGATGTCTCGTGCATGCTGCATTGTCCGCTCCTCGGTTCCGCTTCTTCGTCCCTAAGGAGATCGGCGGTGTGTTTTCGATGAGTGAATTATGCGATAATCGCACAAAAAACGCAAGCATTAAAAGTGCTATAATCGCACAAAATATTTGGACGTGACGACCGCAGAATCGATTCGACAGCTCGCCCTTGCTCTGCTTTTATAGAACGAAAGGAGAACAAAATGGGCTATGCAGCATTGAGACGGGCAGCGCCGTTCACGCTTCACATCAGGTGCGAGAACTGCATGAGAGACAGCGTTAAGGTCGTCGATATGCCAATCGGCGATGACGTGCCGCGAGATGCTGAAGAGCTTATCGAGAGTGTTTACCTGGAGAAAATCCCGTTCCGGTGCCAGCCCTGCAGTGGGGTGATTGGCCGGCTGGTTGGGATCTGCGGAGGAAATTCGTATGACTACTGAGAGAGACGTAATCGAGTTCATCATCGTGCCGCCATACGAGCGGCGCGTAGCTGTTGCCGCGGCGAAAGAGCGGTTCGAGCATTACCTTGGAAACCGTTTCCCTGGGCTCACATTTAAGGTCGCGGCGTTCGCACCAGTTGGTGACGAGGATGAATTCTGCATCGTTCCGATCATGAATTTCTTGGACGATGAAGGCAGGAGCCGGATGTGCGTCGAGCCGAAGCGCTGGGTGCTACAGGATATCGCCCAGGCTTGTAAGGAGTTCGATCTACACGGCCTTCGACACTTCGCGGCTTAGCTCACGCCTTCGCGTGGTTGCCGCGATATGTTGTTGGCGGAGGAAGCCCCTCATGCACCTTCGCTAGAGTTTCCAGCCATACCGCAAGTCCTGAGGGGATTTCCTCGTTCCCGGCTTCCAACGCCTCTATCCACGAAAGTTCACACTGGAGCGCCGATGCGATGTTGATGGGCGTCCAGCGGATAACACGAAGACATTCATTGAAGCGATCAGTGGTCATCCTAAAACCCCGGCATCTCGTTCATCACGCGGCGGACAAGAGCAATGACTTGGACGGTAACACCGTCGTCGGCCTCGTAATCCCGCTTAACGATAATCGGCTTATGCTTCCCGTTTGTCGATCTAGGATGAAATTCGGCTCGATCGGGAAACACCTCGAGCTGCTTGACTGACCATTCGCGGAAGTGGCCGCCGTCTCGCGTTCGTTCAACGACCACCACCATGCCGGACTTCAGCTCGACCAGGTGCTCAACGTCCTCGTAGGAAATACAGACGAGGCGATCGCCTGGGAAGATTGGACGTGGACGCAAATCGTTCATGCTGTCGCCGCTGCAGTCGAAGATCAATTGCCTTGCGTGCGGGAATTTGTCGTCCCGGGGCAGTATGACCTCGATGTGTTCTGACTGGTCGAACTCGTCCACTTCGCGGAAAGCACCGGCCTCGACGACACCTGCCACACGACCGACCACAAGCCCCGTTGTCACCGGCACTAACTCGGTATTCGGAGCGTCTTCTCCGAAATAGGAGGCTGCTCCCGCTACCTCGTGCGACTTCAGCTGCCTCTTGCCACTGACCACCTTGTTGATTGCGGAGGGGTGCAGTCCAAGCGCCTTGGCCAATCCCGTCTGGGACATGCCAGGCTTTTCGAGGTTTTCGATAACCCACTTTTTATACGGATCTTCAAGCATGTGGCATTTTCGCACAACGAAAATGCTCGGTCTCGTGCGATTGAAGCACAATTTGCTTGACGCGATATGTGCGATTATCGCATAGTCCGTTCATGGAAACGAACGCACCCATTGAAAAGCTCGAACCGGCTGCCTCGATCATTGATCTGTTTGGCGGGCCTGATGTTGTCCAACAGATCACAGGCTCGGATCGTACCCGAGTGTACCGATGGACGCAGCCCAAAGAAAAGGGCGGCACCGACGGCATTATTCCCCTGAGGCCAGCGCAGAAGCTTTGGGCACATGCGAAGGCGACCGGAATGGAAATTCCAGGCGACTTGTTCCTTTCTACGACCCTGAGTTCGAATGCCGCTTCCGAGGTGGCCGCATGACCGACGCTCAGGGTATCGCCCGTCTGCAGCTCAAAACCATCGTCGAACGCGTGGAGCGCCTCGAAGCCGAGATCGCAGACCTGAACGCCGACAAGTCCGACATCTACAAAGATGCTCGGGGTAACGGCTTCGACGTGAAGGCAATCAAGAAGGTGGTTTCGCGCCGGAAGCTCGACGACAACAAGCGCGTCGAGGAAGATGTTGTGTTCGAGACGTACTGGGACGCCGTCCACGGTACCGGTCTCGTGCATGCACACGCACGAGAAAACATTGAAGAATTTGACCCGATCACGGGCGAGTTCGTCAATACGCCAGTCAGCCCGAAGCTCATCAAGCAGGTCGTCGATGGTATGCAGACCGAAGCCAGTCGCGCTGCGCTGACCGCTGCCGTCGATATCATGATCGAGCGGGAAGAGGCGGAAGTGCAGAATGCACCAGAGAGGCCCTCGAATAACGATGAGCCGTCCCCAGAGGTAGGTCCGCAAGCCGAAGCCTCTCCTGCCGGGACCGGAGCCGGGACGCTTGCGGATCGTGAGGGCCACCAAGAAGGAGAGGCGGCTTCGTCCGACCTCTCCACCAATTCCCAATCGGACGACGACGCAATCGCTGCAGTGAAGGGCAAGGCCCGACTGGCGAACGTTGCTGACGTTGAACCGTCGTCGTCCGCCCCGGATTCGTCTGTCCTCTGGAACGAGTGGCAGGCAGCAGAGACCGATCCGACTGAGGATCGCAGCGAAGGCCAAAGCTCCGCCGCCGAAAGCGTCGGCGCCAACGCAGGAGGCGATCATGTAAACGCTCAATCCTCTACCGCCGCAACGGCCGGAGCTCTCGTTCAAGTCGCTCCGGCCAGCAAGCGCTTGCGTCCGCACTGCAGAAAGCCGGGCGACAACTGCGGTGGATATGGCAGCACTCATTGCGGGTCGTGCCTCCGGGCTGCTCGTGATGCAGGGGTGGCAGCATGACGCCAATCCTTCATCCGTCACACACAGACGCCATGGCCCAACGCGCGATCGAACGCGGCGTCGGGCTGGATCGGAAACAGATTTCGAGACCGGAGAAAGCACCATGACCACCACCATCGCCATAATCGGCGGGGCGCTTCTCTATGTGCCTATCGCCTGGTTCTTCCTGCGCATGATGCGCTTCGCGGATTGATGAGCGGCCCCAACTGGCTCGTCAACGCTCCGGGTCGTCGATCTCCTCCCCGACGGCCCGGAGAACCTTCAACCGGATCCTCTTATTCGCCAGTCGCATGACGACGGCTTGAGTGACGGATCCGAGATCTTGAAACGAGGCTGGCGGCGACGGCGGATCGCCACCAGCAGCAGAACCAGGAACAGCGGCGGAACTGGTTCTGCGGAATGGAATAACGGTTTGCTCCCGAGGCGGGCCGACGACAGAGGGCGAAGGCCCTGCAAGGCTTTCCCCTCTGTCGTGTTCATCATCAGTCCTGTGCATCGGAAGTCTCCCTAACGAGACCAGTGATCGCACAGGAGACGGACAAGGTGTTGTCAAACAATGACAAGGACTCGGCAAACAGGGCCAAGGTTATGACTGACGCTTTTTATGCACAAAACCTTCTGAGAGAGGCCTTCCCGGAGCAGCGTTACGGCTCGGTGAAGGGAGCGATATTTGCGGCATATCGCTTCGTCCGCCCGAAGGTTTCCAAGGAACTGACACCAAGAAGAATTCGCTCGATCCGTGAAGGCACTGCCCGACGGATCGATGCCGAAGAAATGGCTGCGCTCAAGTTAGCGATCATCGAGGAGGCTCACCGTGAGCAACAGGAACTACGCGCCCGTCTGGCTGCGCTGGACAAAAAGGTTGCCGCTTTCGGTGCGCGCGCGTCTGGCGGACAGGTGGCGGGCGCGGGCGAATAAGTGGGCCGATAGGGCCGAGTGGATCATGGAGGACTGAGGAGACCACATGCAGCAGCTTGCTTTAGATCTTCGCCCTTTGCGCATCCTCATCGGTTGTGAGACCAGCGGCATAGCTCGCCGGGCCTTCTCCGAACTCGGCCATGACGTTTGGTCATGTGACATCCTCCCGGCCGAAGACGGATCAAACCGCCACATAGTCTGCGACATTCGGGCCGGAATCCTAAACGAGGGATGGGACTTGCTCGCGGTAATGCACCCTCCTTGCACCCGCCTGTGCCGATCCGGCCGGCGTTGGATGTCCGGCCCCGGGAAATGGACGGAGCCAAAGCAGCTCCCACAAGGCCGGACATGGCAAAGCATGAAGGACGAATTTGAAGAGGGTGTATCCATCTTCGAAGCCTGCTGGAACGCTCCTATTGATCGAGTAGCGGCAGAAAACCCGGAGATGAATGACCTGGCTGCAGATCGGATGCCGGACAATCTACCCAAGCCGCAAATCGTGCAGCCGTTCTGGTTCGGCCACCCAGAATACAAGGCCACCGGCTGGTATCTGCGCAATCTTCCAGAGCTTGAAGCGACAGGTATGCTTGTGGAGCCGGAGCGCGGATCTGACGAATGGAGGGCATGGAACCGTGTCCACCGCATGCCACCAGGTCCGGAGCGCGCCAGAATGCGCAGCCGATCTTTCCCGAAGATGATGACTGCGGCTGCCGAGCAGTGGGCCGGGTTTGCGGTTGAACAGGCGAGGGCGGTGGCGTGACCGAGCCCTCCGAAATGATCGCGTGGCTCGACCGCCGTATCGCCAGCGCCGTGACCTGGCTGGATAATTTCGGCCACAGATCGAAGAAGCCTCGCCCTGAGGGAGAGATCGAAACCAAGGAATACGACATCGCCCGCTTTGAGGAGATCAAGGCGGCGTATGTGAAGGCTCTCGATAGGAGAGGGAAGGCAGCATGATCAAGTTTCTCACTTCGAATGAAGAGACGTTAAGTTTGCAGGATGCCGGCCTCCTTCGCCGCAGCCTCAAACGCAGCCCGCGCTTCCGCATCCGTAGCAACGCCATTCGCCGCGTCCAGGCATATTTTCCGCGCTTTCGCGCAGCTCGTGCTTTTGTCTTCGGGCCAGTTGTTCTTCAAAAATGCGACCGCCTCTCTAGCATTCCTAATGACGTGATAACGCTCATCTATCTTCAATTCGACGTTCGCATCCCAGATGGTGATCATGGCGTCCTCCGTGGGGCAGGGTCCTCAAAAACGTATATTAGGGAGTTCTGTTCCAAGAGGATGATCCGGCCAAATTCTTGGGGGGCAGCATGAGGCTCTTCCAAGACACATGGCCATTCGGTGACCTACAGCCGCACAGCTTCGATTTCATCATGGCGGATCCGCCGTGGCGTTTCGCGGTGCGATCGGAGAAGGGTGAGGGCAAGTCGGCTCAGGCTCACTACAAGACCATGCCGCTCGACGAGATCAACGCCATGCCGGTTCTCGATCTGGCCGCTCCCAACTGCACTCTCTGGCTTTGGGGCACGGCGCCGATGCTTCCGCAGCAACTGACAACCGTTCGTGCGTGGGGCTTCACCTACTGCACGGAAGGCGTCTGGGTAAAGATGACCAAGCACGACAAGGTATGGTTTGGGACGGGCTACGGCCTGCGCGGATCGCATGAGCCGTTCATCATCGCCAAGCGGGGCCAGCCGAAACTGACCAAATCAACGCGATCAGTCATTCATGGCAAGGTTCGCGAGCACTCCGAAAAGCCAGAGGAGGCATATCACGAGGCCGAGCGCCTGATGCCGCGCGCGAACCGGCTAGATCTTTTCAGCCGCACCAACCGGCTGGGTTGGACGGCATGGGGCGACGAAACCGGAAAATTTGGGGCGGAGGCATGACTTTCCTCGAAGCCTATTCGAAATATGGTCCAGACGTCGAGCGTATCGCCGAAGTTCTCGGCATCGCGCCGGCTGAAGCTGATCGCCTCATCAACGAACTGCTTGAACGACGCCACGCCAAGCGCAGCCAGTACAGCCGGAGGCGCGGATGACCGAGCGTATGTCCGCCAAGCAATACCGAAAGCAGTTCGTCGAACCGAAGGCCGTTGCGTCCGCCCGAATCCTCATCACCAACATGCCGCCGTCCGCGAACGGGCTTCGAAAGAGCTTCATCAAGGAAGGCAAGGTCGTCAGCGTCAAGAGCGATAGTTATTCGGATTGGCGCAAGGCTGCGGTCGCAGAAATTACGTCCCAGGGGGTCGGCAATGTCGAGGGTCCGTATCGCCTCTCCATCGTCGCCCAGCGCCACTGGCGATCGAAGCGCGCCCGTGACATCGACAACATCATCAAGCCGATCTCCGATGCTCTGGTGAAGGCTGGCGTCGTTCAGGATGACAGCCTGGTCGAATGCGTCACCGCGCGATGGGCAGATGACCTGCAGGGCCATGCCGCCGTCATCGATGTGGAGGTGTGCATATGAGCGAGCGCCCATTCATGCAGCTCTACGTCTCCGACTTCATCGGCGACACTCTGCAGCTCTCCACCGAGCAGATCGGCGCCTACATGCTGCTATTGATGGCAATGTGGAACGCTGGCGGCAGGCTGCCATCTGACGAAGCAAAGCTCGCTCGCATAACCCGCATGTCAGTGAAGAAGTGGAAGGCGATCGCCGATGACTTGATGTCATTCTTCGACATCGACAGCGACTCAATCCGCCACAATCGTCTGACGAAAGAGCTTGAAAAAAGCGAGAGTAAATCTCAATCGAGGAGTTCCGCCGGGGAAGCAGGTGGGCGAGCTAAGGCGTTGAAAGATAAAGAAGCACGCCTAGCAAATGCTATGCTTGAGCCACAGCATCTTCCAGATACCATAACCAGCCTTCCTTCGGAAGACGCGAGCACGCCTGGGGTCGATATCGACTTCGAAATATTTTGGGAAGCCTATCCCAACAAGATCGGCAAGCCATCTGCGGAGAGGGCTTTCTCCCAAGCCGTGAAGCGCGCCAACCTCAATCAGATCATGGCCGGTGTCAGGGCCTATGCAGCCAAGACCGACGATCGCCAGTGGTGCTCACCGGTGAAATGGCTTTCGGACGATCGTTGGAACGACGCTCCGGCCCGCCCACCGGACAGGCCACCCAAGCCCAACGGCCTTGCCCACCTGCAGAAACCTCAATCCCGAGAAGAGTACCTAGCCGCCGAAAAGGCGAGATCAGAGCGGAGTTTCAGATGATCGTCGCAGCCAGAGAGTTTACGAGTGCAGCCGAGATGCGAGCCTTTGCCGTCGCAGTTCACGCCAGGTGCTTCAAGCCGAGAGCGAGGGGGAGGCTGACAGCGATCGTCAAAGACACGTCTGTCGTCACAGCGCTCGTCATTCCGCCTCGCGAGACCCGCCCGGCATGGATCGTTCAGGAAACGCTATTCGATGCCCACGTGGTCCAGCAAAAGAGCCGGCAGATCGAAATCGCAATGAACCCGGCGAAGGTTCACATCAAGGACCGATGCAGGGAAATAGGCATTCGGTTCGAAGCCATTGTCGGAAGCGACAGGCGGAAAAAGACTGCCGCTATCCGTCATCTGCTGATGTGGGAGGTCCACGAGCTGTTCGGGTTGAGCTTCCCCGCCATCGGTCGGCTCTTCGGTGGAAGAGATCACACCACATGCCTCTATGCCATCCGCAAGATCGAAGCGGCGCGAGGTGACGCATGAACCGATACAGCGCCTATCCTCGTCGCGTCCCTGGTGGTTTCGGCTACTGGGCAATGATCCGCCTCTGCCGCGACGGTCACCCGTCACCGGTCATGGACATCGGCGACAGGCGGAAGGTCTTTCACACCGAAGGCGAGGCCGCACAGGAATGCCTGAAGCACATGGTGGCATTCATGAACGGTCGCGAGATCCGCGGCGAGACCTTCGAGGCGACCAACAAGCCGTCCTCGGCGGCGCGGGTCAAGGCCGAACGACTGTTCATGGGCGGCGGAAAGACGATACAAGTTGAGCGCAAAGTCACGGATATGGAGGCTGCGCGATGAGCAAGACCTACGTCATAGCCGATCTTCATGGCAGGTTCGACTTACTCCAGTCCGCGCTTGAAAGAACCGAGACCAGCCCGACGGGCGGAACCGTTGTATTTATGGGAGATTACATAGACCGTGGGCCGGCATCTAAGCAGGTCATGGATCGTCTTATGGCAGGACCACAGGACGATCGGTGGCGGTGGGTCTGTCTGAAAGGGAACCATGAGGACATGATGGTGGCCTGCCTTCGTGGGCAAGCCGACTTGTCTTGGTGGATAGGAAACGGCGGGCGTGAAACACTGCAGTCGTTCGGTGGTTCGGTGCCAATAGAATATCTGATGTGGGCCGACGCTCTCCCCCAATACTACGCCGACGGCAAGCGCATATTCGTCCACGCCGGCGCTGATTCCACAAAGCCGATGTGCGAGCAAACCGAAGCGATGCTTCTCTGGTACCGGTGCAAGCGGTACCAGGATGTCGCCCACCCAGACGGCTACATTGTCCACGGTCACACCCCGTTCGAGGACGGCCCGGTCATCCTCGAAGGGCGGTGCAATCTCGACACTGGCGCCTTTTTGACTGGATCGTTGGCGGTCGCCGTCTTCGATGACGACGTGCCGGGGAAGCCCGAGAGAATTTTCACGATCAAAGCATGAGCGGCGGCTCGACAACGAGGGAATAGACATGGCGGAACAGAAAGCGGCGAAGAAGCGGAAGATCATTGAAGGATGGCAGGCCAAGGCGAAACTGCAGTCGGTGTATGTCGACAATCCCTACTATTCCAAGGCTCACGACGGCGAGGGCGCCAACCCTGTCAAGATCAAAGCCAAGGTCAATATCCGAGAAAGTGCCATCACTACGCTTGCAGCTCGTAAGCTGATCGATGATTCCCAGAGAGCGGCGGCCGACAAGTTCCGTGGGCTCTGGGAGGCTATGGGCGGCGCCGGGGCGGGTTCCTTCGACTACAGCCGCGAGCCGGTCGATGGAGGTGGCTCGCGSGAGCCGCTGACAGAACGGCAGATCCAAGCCGGATTGGAACTGAAGCGGGCGCAGGAAATCCTTGGCGTCCGCGCTTATGACATCATGAGCAAGATCGCGGGACAGGGATACGCCATACAGGAGCTGGCCAAGTCCCAGCGGGAGCGACACACGCTTACAGATTATCTAAAGGATGGGCTCGACGAACTGGCCCGTAGCTGGGGCTATGCGAACCGTGGAACAAAACGAAAAAGCGCTTAACAGGTATTGCTCCGGTTAATCGAAATGCGTATAGAGAAACTATAGTGGTGATTTGCGCAAGACGCTCACCCAATCAGCCGCCTCCGGGCGGCTTTTTTCGTTCCAGAGATCGGGCCGCCTCCCGTTGCAATAATACGGTCTGGCGAGGATGTGCCTGATGGCCAAAGGGATGGCTCGTGACCAGCGAGAACCCTGCGGCCTACCAATTGGAGGGGATTGTCCCGGTTGCCGGCAGGGCGACTCGACGCTGAGCCCGTCGGCCACGCTGGGAGGGTAGCGAAGGGCCACCGAGAGCGAAGGGACGCCCAGGAAACCGATGTAAACTGGCACTGGTTGAGAGACGTGAGGAAGGTCGGTGCGATTTCGCCCCGGCCTTTTTGTTGCCGGTTCCGATCGCTTTAGAGGCCATGCCACAATTAACTCGCATTCGGTCGAAGGCGCCCCATATCAGGGATAGTGGTCAGCAGGACCGGAGCCGTTGGTTTGGATTGATGCTCTCCACCATGTGCGTTCAGATGATGAACGCATTCCTGAATAGGAAATCCATTATGGACGTCGTCGTAAGAACTTACTCAGGTAAGGGCTCGAAAGAGCTGTTCTCATTGCTGGAGATGCATAAGGCAGACGTTGAAAAGCTTATGCGTGCAGTCACGGGCTTTGAAAGCTACACTCTAGCACGCAGTAGTGAAAGCGACGGCGGCTTATCGATGACCGTGTGCCGGGACAAGGCCGGCATTGAAGAGAGTGTGCGCCTTGCAAAGGATTGGCTCTCAAAAAATGCAGCAAACATCAGCATGGATGCGCCGAAGGTCTCCATGGGAACGATAATTATTCAGGCCACTAAACACTAGTTTTCAATGGCTTCCCAGGTCGAGTAACTCGCCGGCAGCGGGAGGCCAAGCGCCGAGAGGAAGAGGCCAAGGTTCAGGCAGCATAGGTTCGAGGCTCTGCCCGGTTGATCTCCGGACCCATCCTCAGTCGCCGGGGCGTGGTATTCCTTCCTCTCCTCTTTCCAAAGGGCGAGTACAAGTTCATGATGTCCTTGCCTGTCCCTAGACCATTTTGCGCCTCGCCTGGATAACATTGCCTATCGGGACAGAGATGCTTACGCCGCTTAGCTGTTTCAGCAGGCCCGGCCATGGAACCAATACCGATTTACTTGGAGTCGTAAGGTTTCGCCGCTCGGGCTCTTTCGGATCTCAATTTGGAGAAGTCCCATGATCCGCGTGCACAAACCAGTCGCAGCCTTCGCTTTCCTCTTGCTCGCCGCTATCATTTCGTCATGTAGCCCCGGAGGGCCGGGGGCCCGCTCGATGAACGAGCCTTTGAACATCGGCTGCGCGGACGGCTTCCAGGCAAAGGGCGGCGGCTCATGCAGCTTTTAGGACCGAGGTAGATGCAATACCGCCCGCGGTCGCCGGCAACGACCTTCTGAGAGCCTCGCCTTGTCCGACTAGGGCACCTCGAACCGCTCCGCGATTTACAGAAAGAATTGGCAACCAAGAGAAACCACAGCGATGGCAAGGGGTAGCGCGTGCATCCTCACCGTGCCTTGCCAATCTCTGGCTGCTATCCCGTTTCTTGCTTCCTTGCTCATCGTGTCTTCTCCCGTTGGCAGTGACCATAACGCGCCGTGGTGGGGTGTCTCCTCAAAATTGGTGTCGGTCCGTAACACTTCGACGTTTGCCGAACCAACGCCTAACATCCCCGCCACCTTCGCAGGTCGGCGAGTTTTTCTTTGCCCACCAACCGAATCTTGCCGAGACGGGGTCACTGGTTAATGCTTTTTTGGTGGTCTATGCTACCTAATGTGGACTTCCGCAAGGTGGATGCACGCGCGCGACGGAGAAGACATGAGGTCCAGGAATAGATCCCATATGAAGGCTTCAACTGCGATCCCGCTTGCTCTGTTGCTTGGCGCTGCCATGATGCCGCTCTTGGGAACAACCGACGCGGAGGCACAGACCCGCGACGTCGATCAGTCGGTATTCGCCTTCGGCGGCGCGATGGTCGATGCCAACATGCTCCAGGCAGCCAATCCTTTCGGCGTCACATACGCCGACCTCCCGATCGCCGGCCTCGGCTACCAGTACTTCCCAGGAAGGATTGGCTCCTTCAAGTTCGGACTGGAAGCGGGGCTTGCCGGAAGATTCGGCGGGCATCCGAATGCGGAATTCTGGGGCGGCGTCGTCGGTCGCTATGACGGTTTCGAGATTGGCGACGTTGCCCGTATCTCGCCAGCCTTAACGTTTGGCCTCAGCTATGTCACCCATACCCAGGAGGGTCGGGAGCGCCAGAACGAGCTGGAAAGCAACGGGAACGCCAGAACGCTGTTCTATCTCGGCCCCGAATTGGACCTTTCCTTCGATACTATGCCCGACGTCGATTTCTTCTGGCGGGTTCACCACCGGTCCGGAGCCTGGGGGACGCTCGGCGACATGCACGGCGGCTCCAATGCCAATGTCGTTGGCGTGCGGCTCAATTTCTGAAGAACCTTCTTCGGCTCCAAATCTTCGTAATGCAGACGCGGCTGCTTGGTCTTGCCTGCCCTGAATTGGCGAGCCGGGCCAAGCGCCCGGTTGCCGATGTTCATTTTTGCTTCCTCCTGTGAGGGTGGAAAAATCAACATCAGATCCGCGTCCGGCGGTATCCGGTCCAACCAAGGAGAAGACGCATGAGCGTACAGGCAATGTTCTACGTGAAAGAGATCAACCACCGCGCCACGAGCCAGCCCGGCGACGTGAACGTCGAGATCAGGCTGGCCGCTGCGTTCGGCGGTTATCTCAAGGGTGTGCCGGAAGGCAACGGTGATTGGTCGAAGTGGACGCCCCAAGGGGAGCTTTCGATGACCGTGACCAACCCGGCCGCCATCGAACAGTTCGAGATCGGCGGCGTCTACTCGCTCATCTTCGACAAGGTCTCGTGATCGGCAGTTTTTGAAATGGAGAGCCGGGCTAATCGCCCGCTCTACCCAGCCCCTGCAAACCGTCAAGTCGGTTCACTTTAGCGCCGAGCTCGCTGACTGCCTCCATAGTGATGGCAAGGCCTTGCATAAACAGAGAAAGATCGCGGTCATCGTCCTGATTGGCCAATTCAAGCGAACGCCAGCGAAGCTGCCGACTGACGGCGTTCAGTCGTTCGATCATATCCTCGTTCATTCGAACCTCCCGAGGTTGTTGCGCCTGTAGTGAAAAGGCGCGCGACAAACAAAGGTTCCAGGCGCAAAACCCGTCAGCAATGACCGCTCATAAATATGACGTGATGATCGGTACCTCGCGATCATCAGCGGAGGCTACGGCCTTGGCACTTTCGAGAAGTGCACGCCGCACCTTAGGCTCTTGGTATCTGATTGTTCCCATAGCAGTGCCGGTAATGCGGTATCGTCCGCAATTTGTTTCGCAAACTATTTCGACAAAATCACCTAGTCGAGGCAGTGCCTCTTTGGCCACCTCATTGCACACGGGGCAGTTGTAGTTCGCCCAACTCATTTCATCCTCCCGTTGTTCTGGAGAATGAATGCACGGGACACCACAGAATGCAAGGCCACGCTATCAAAGGTCCAGCAATCTGGGGGATCTGGCGTACTCGTTAAAGGGTGCCAAAGCTGACCAAAAATGGGTGAATACCCGCAAGAAGAGCGCCGACCGCACCAATCGTAGCGAGGACGATTTGATATCCTTCAAGCCTCAGCCTTTGTTCCAGAACGACCGTTTGGCCTCGCCAATAAAGCTGGTTGGAACCATCCAACTGGAATCCGTCAAGTTCATCTATCCCGATCGCCCTTAGCGCCATGTCCGTTCTCCGCAATGCTCGACACGAAAAGTTCGCGCAGGCGCTCGCCAAAGGCAAGACAGCAGATGACGCATATGCGGACGCAGGCTTCAAGCCTGACCGTGGAAATGCATCGCGACTACAGCAGAAAGACAACATCAGACAACGCGTCACCGAGCTTCTGGAGTGGGAGCAAACGGTGGAGCGGAAGGCCACCGAGAAGGCCATATGCAAGCTCGCCATCACGAAAGAGCGGGTTCTTGCCGAGCTGGCGAAGATTGGTTTTGCGGACATCCGAAAGGCCATCAAGTGGCAAGGCACGCTTGTGACCGAGGAGGATAATCCCGATGGGGGCGACGTCCTCGTGATCAAGAACGTGGTCACCAACAATGTCACGTTGATTTCCTCAGACGAGATCGATGACGACACGGCCGGCGCAATCGCGGAGATCAGCCAGAACAGCACGGGCGGCATAAAGCTCAAGCTCCATGACAAGAAAGGCGCCCTGGTCGATATCGGCAAGCACTTGGGCATGTTCGTCGAGCGGCATGAGCACACCGGCAAGGACGGCGCACCGATCCAGACAGAGACACGGACATGGCGAGAGGTGCTGCGGCAAGAGACGAAGGACTGAACGCCGGAGCGCTTACCAACCCGGCGCTGTTCGACTTCTGGGAGAAGGTATTCCTCGGCGAGGCTGACATCGCGGTGCTTCACGGCGGCCGGTCCAGCTCTAAGACGAGAGACACGGCCTGCCAGCTCGTCCGCCTGGTCGACCATGTGCCGGTCAAGATGCGCGTGCTCTGCATCCGGCGCTTTCAGAACCGCATTCAGGAATCGGTCTATACCGAACTGAAGTGGGCCATCAATCATCTAGGCTTGCAGGATGCCTTCGACGTCCAGAAGACGACGATCATCCACATAGCCTCCGGATCGGAGTTCATTTTTTACGGCATCGAGCGAAACCTTGAGGATATCAAGGGGACGTCGGACGTCGACATCCTGTGGGTCGAAGAGGCGGAAAAGCTTACCCAGGACCAGTGGACGGTCATCGGGCCGACCATCCGCAAGGAAGACAGCCTTGCGATCCTGCTCTTCAATCCGAAGTTCGTCACCGACTATGTGTGGCAGAACTTCGTGGTCAACGTGCCGCCGCACTGCATCGTTCGGCGTATCAACTACTCAGAGAACCCGTTCCTCTCGCAAAAGGCGCTGCGCGACATCGCGGCCATGCATGAACGCGACCCGGAGATGTTCGAGCACGTCTATGGTGGCGTGCCGCTCGGAGACAGCGAGCTTTCGATCTTCAAGCGCCGTTGGCTCGACGCCTGCGTGGACGCCCACAAGGTGTTGAAGGTCAGTCTGACCGGCCGGAATATTATCGGCTTCGACCCCGCCGACGACGGCGAGGACAAAAGCGCCACGGCTGACAAGATCGAAGGTGTTTTCACCCATGCAGAAGACTGGTCATCGGGCAAGGATGAGCTGGTTCAGAACGCTAAGCGAGTATGGGCAAAGGCTAAGAATGCCGGGGCGACGGTCTCTTACGACACGATCGGCGTCGGCGCCTTCGTCGGCGGCTACATCGATGAGCAGAACGGGCAAGGCGCCACTAAGGTGAAGCATTACGCCTTCCATGCCGGCGGCGCCGTGATGGATGCAGATAAGCCAAGCGACCCACAGAATAAGAACAGTCCGCTGAACAAGGACGAGTACCTCAACCTAAAGGCTCAGGCGTGGGCGAATACGGCTCGCAGGGCGATGCTCACCTTCAATGCGGTCACAAGGGGCCAGTCTATCAAACCTGAGGACATTCTCTCGTTCTCTTCGGTCATAGGGGCCAAGAAGCTCGATGCGCTGTTCACCGAGCTTTGTGTGCCCTGGTGGGTCGAGAGCGAGGGCAAGAAGCGCGTCGTGCCGAAAGCAAAGCTCAAGAAGGATTTGGGCGTCAAGTCGCACAATCTGGCCGACGCGGTGATCGCCGCCGACAACGTGAACATTACTGGAAGCACCTACACGCTTTCGAACCTGGGGTGACCTCATGGCCTGTGGACCTTGCGAAAAGCGCCGGCAGATGATTGCCGACGCCAAGAAGAGAGCAGGGATCAAGGGAGTGGTGAAAGCCATCCCCTCGATCGTCCGCGACACCGTGAAGAACCCGCCGAACATCAGAAGAGAGAAGCGCAATGGGTGATGTGATCCAGCTTAGGGCCAATGACAGCCTTCGGTCTGTCGTTGCGGGCCTTGGCGATCCCATGCGCGACAAGATGTCGACGGCTACCTATGGCATCCAGTACATCGACGACTATCAGCTGGCGGCCATCTACAAGTGCAACTGGCTCGGTCGGAAAATCGTCGACATCCCCGCCATGGACGCTGTTCGCAAGGGCAGGGACTGGCAGGCTGAGCAGGACCAGATCGAAGCCGTCGAGGCCGAGCAGAACCGTCTCGGTTTCTGGCAGAAACTGCTCGAGGCGAAGGTCAAGGCCCGCCTCTGGGGTGGCGCTGCGCTGTTCATTGGTACCGGCGAGACCGACCTGATGCAGCCGCTGCCGGCCGAACGCATCGGCAAGGCCGGGATCAAGTATCTCACGGTGCTCACCCGTCGCGATGTGACCGCAGGCCCGATCGAGCAAGACGTGCTTTCGGAGTTCTACGGCAAGCCCGCCTATTACGAGGCTACCGGCACGCAATCGATGGTCCGTATCCATCCCTCACGGATGGTCGTGTTCATCGGCTCACCGCACGGTGACCAGCTGCTTTCTATGGGCCTCAATCACGGCTGGGGCGATAGCATCATCGAGGCGGTGTACTCGGCGATGAAGAATGCCGACGCTACGGCGGCCAATATTGCCAGTCTGGTGTTTGAGGCAAACGTCGATGTCTTCCGAATTCCGGATTTCATGGCGAGCCTATCCGACCCGACCTATCAGGCGCGCTTGCTGGATCGGTTCCAGCTTGCCGCATTGGCCAAGGGGATCAACCGGGCACTCATCCTCGACAAGGACGAGGAATACGAGCGCAAGCAGGTGTCCTTCGCTACACTGCCGGAGATCATGCAGTCGTTCCTTCAGATGGCAGCCGGCGCAGCGGATATCCCGGTAACGCGCCTGCTCGGTCAGTCGCCGGCCGGCATGTCGTCGACCGGTGAATCCGACATGAATAGCTATTACGACCGGGTAAGCTCCATTCAGACACTTGAGATCACGCCGGCGCTCTACCGCTTCGATGAATGCCTGATCCGCTCTGCGCTCGGCAGCCGCCCGCCTGAGGTCTTCTACGAGTGGGCTCCGCTCAAGCAGATGACCGAGAAGGAGCAGGCTGAGATCGGCAAGATGAACGCCGAGACCGCGAAGACGTTGACCGACACTGGCATTTTCACGCCGGTCGAGCTTCGGACGGTCGTAACAAACCAGCTTGTGGAATTGAGCTTCTACCCTGGTCTCGATCAGGCTGTGGCGGAAACCGACGCTGCGGGCGAGTTCGATCTCGGTGTCGACGATCCCGACAAGGTGGACCCAGAGGAACAGAAGCAGGCAAAGCTGCTTGCCACGGATGCCCTGCCTCGCACGCTCTGCATCCACCGCGACGTGGTCAATGCCGACGATATCAAGCGCTGGGCGAAATCTCAGGGCTTCGATACCGTTCAGGAAGATCTGCACGTCACCATCATCCACACCCGGTCGCCGCTCGACTGGATCAAGGTTGGCAACGACATCGAGTGGGCCGACAGCGGCAACACGATCAAGATCCTCGCTGGTGGCCCGCGCCTCATGGAGCGGTTCGGCGAGGCCGTGGTGCTTCAGTTCGCAAGCTCTCGTCTCACCTGGCGTCATGAAGACATCAAGCGGATGGGCGCGGATACGGACTATCCAGAGTATCAGCCGCACATCACGATCACGTGGAAGATCCCCGAAGGCATGGACCTGTCCAAGGTCGATCCCTACCGGGGTGAGATCGTGCTGGGACCGGAGCTGTTCGAGGAAGTCGACGACGACTGGAAATCGAAGGTCTCCGAGGAGTGATGCTGCGATATTCGCTCGCCAAGCTGGCTGACAAGCCAAAGGGCTCGAAGGTAGAGCTGCCGGCGGTCGATGTCAGGCTGTCGGCAGAGAAGCAGTACTACGCGGCGCTCAGGTCGATGCTGATCCAGATCGCAGCCATGACGCGGGAGAGCATCATCCCGCTCTACCAGTCGGAGCAGGAGCAGAAACGCGCTGCTCGCGCGTACACGGCCGACGCCGACAGGTCTTGGTTCGCTGGACTGCAAGCGCTGGCCAACCAGCTGCAGCGCATCGCCTCGACCACGGTCAACCGCATCCTCGATCTGGAAGCGGAGCGCCACACCGAAACCTTCATGGCGACGGCAAAGCGGGCGCTGGGCATCAACCTGCAGGCGGTCGTGACGCAGGAGGATCTGGGCGGCTATCTACAGCTCGCCGTGGCTCGAAACGCGTCGCTGATCGAAAGCTTGTCCGCTGATGTCGTCAAGCGGGTCGAGCAGACGGTCTATGCCAATAGTGTCGCCGGCAACTCGGTGACCACGCTTCGCAAGGCCCTGCAAGAGCAGTTTGGTATCACCGATCGGCGGGCAAAGCTGATCGCGAGAGACCAGACCAGCAAGTTCAACTCGGACCTGAACAAGTTCCGGCAGCAGCAGGCGGGTGTGACCAGCTACGTGTGGGTAACCTCACATGATGAGCGGGTGAGGGCGTTGCACAGGAAGCTTGATGGGAAAACATACAAGTGGGGAGAGGCGACCGGCGCAGAGCAGGGACTTCCACCAGGGCAACCGATCAATTGTCGGTGTGGGGCCCGCGGGATTGTCGAGTTCTGAGCAAATCTTCCAGATCATCGGAGGTCATGCGTTCATCTTCGACGAAGACGACCTCTGTTGTCTCGACAGCCCGCTTTAGCGCTCTGACCTCGACGGATAGGGCTTCGATCTTGAGACTTTGCTCAAGGATCAACTGCCGCAGCGCTCGGAAATGTTCGTCGGTCATGGCAGATGTTCTGACGGTTTAAGGGAAGATTGGCAACGCTACCGGCCTGAGCCCGGTTTGTCGATGTGGATGAAATCGACTTTGTCGACGTCACTTTCCTCGATGATGCCTTGCTTGACCGCGGCGCGACGCGCTTCGGATAGCTGGTCGGCCAGTACTTGGCCGGCGGATTTCACTGTTACTCGACCAACCACGTGATTGGGCTTTCCACGCTCACAGATCTTGAATTCAGCCAGCATCTGAGCCTCCCTTCATCAAGATAGGTACCATAATGAAATTCACCGACGCTGCAACGGTCGCGGGAACGCGCCGGACCGGAGACGGCTATCTTGTCGCGGAGGCAAAGGCCGTCCGCACCGGCATCCAGCTCTATCTGGGCGACGAGGTGGGCAAGCCGAATATGAAGATCGTGCGCGTCTATCGCCCTGCCGAGGAAGTCTTCGCAGACGCGAGCCTACAGTCGTTCACTCATGCGCCCGTCACGGTCAATCACCCTAAGGACGCGGTCAATTCCGCGAACTGGAAGGACCTGGCCGTTGGCGAGGTGAGCACCGCCGCCAAGAAGGACGGCGACTGGGTATGGCTTCCTCTGATCCTCAAAGATGCAGTGGCCATCAGCGACGTCGAGGCTGGCAAGCGGCAGCTGTCTGCGGGCTATGAGTGTTCGCTCGACTGGACTGCCGGCACGACCGACGACGGGCAGCAGTTCGATGCTGTCCAGCGCAACATCAAGATCAACCACCTCGCGATCGTCGATGCGGCGCGGGCGGGTTCACAAGCTCGCATTGGAGACAGTGCGAATTGGGGCGTCAGCCCTTTCACCCCTGATCACAAACCCACAGAGGAAAAGATCATGACCCTGAAGACGGTTACCGTCGACGGCATCCCGGTTGAAGTAACCGACCAGGGTGCTGTGGTTATCGGCACGCTGCAGACGCGGCTCGCTGATGCCAACACCAAGTTCGCCGACGCCGAGAAGGCCCATCAGTCGGCACTCGCTGCCAATGATGCCGCCATGGCCAAGAAGGATGCCGAAATCGACGCCCTGAAGGCCAAGGTCCTTTCCGACGCCGATCTCGACAAGCGAGTGCAGGCTCGCGCCGACCTCGTCACCGTTGCCAAGGCAATCGCCAAGGACGTGAAGACGGACGGTCTCTCCGACGCCGATATCCGCAAGGCAGTCGTCGTTGCCAAGGTCGGTGACGCTGCTGTCGCTGGTAAGGCTGAGGCCTACATCGACGCTCGCTTCGATCTCCTCATCGAAGACGCCAAGAAGACGGCCGATCCGTTCGCCACCGTCGTCAAGGATGGCCTCAAGCCGACCGACCCGACCAACGTCAACGCCGCTCACTCCTCCATGGTCACTGACATGGCCTCGGCTTGGATGGGCAACCAGTCGAAGGGAGCAGCATAATGCCAGCAGTTCAGACCACCTATGCAGCCCAGCACGCCCGCTGGATCGAGGGCATGGTCCTCAACATGGAGCCGAACGACATCGTCACCCGCGTCGCGGAAGACGTTGAAGGTATCGGCTTCGGCAAGGTCGGCGTGCAGGGCACTGCCGACATCCAGGTCGTGGACTCCGAAGCCACGGTCAAGTTCACTGGTATCGCGGTGCTCGACACGACGCAGCCCACCGGCAAGTACGAGCAATACTCGAATGTCGCCCTGATGAAGAAGGGCGTCATCGTCGTGCAGGCCTCGGTCGCGGTCGCGGTTGGCGATCCCGTCTACTACGTGCCGGCCACTGGCGTCCTGACCAACGTCTCGACGTCCAACACCCTCATCGCAGGCGCTCAGTGGGATACCAGCACCGCTGGTGCCGGCCTCGCTGCTCTGCGTCTCGGCTAACAGGAGCGATCGACAATGAACGCACACATCATGCAGGACGCTCAGCAAGTCGCGATGAGCTTCCTTATCCGTCAGGCCTCGTTGATCGAGCCGACGGTCTACGCGATCAGGTACCAAGACATTCAGTACCCAGGCCTGGTCCCCGTCGACACCTCGGCGCCGGAATGGATTCAGTCCGTCACCTACTTCTCGATGGACGGGGTCGGCCAGGCGCAGTGGTTCAATGGCAACGCCCACGACGTGCCGAAGGTCGAACTGACCCGCGAGAAGTTCGAAACCGGCGTCAGCATGGCGGCGATCGGCTACGGGTACAATCTCGAAGAGCTTGGCACCGCCCAGCTTCTCGGGATGAACCTGACACCGGACAAGGCTTCTCTCGCACGCCGGGTTGCTGAGGAGAAAATCGATGCAGTCGCCTTTGTGGGCGATACCGCAAAGGGGTTGACCGGTCTGGTCAATGCCAGCACGCCGACAGCCACCACGGCGCCGGCAGACGGCACTGGCTCGGCAACGACCTTTGCCAGCAAGACGCCGGATCAGATCCTCCGGGATGTGAATGGCCAGCTCACAGGCATCTTCACTGGTACGCTCGGAGCGGAAATTGCGGACACGCTGCTGTTTCCGTATTCGGTGTTGCTCGACATCTCCACTCGCCGGATTGACTCGGTCAACCAGACCACGATCCTGGAGTGGATCCAGAAGAACAACATCTACACCCTCACGACCGGCCAGCCGCTGACCATCCGCGGCATGTTCGGCTACCTCGACACGGCAGGCGCATCGAGCACGAAGCGCATGGTTGCCTACCGCCGGTCGCCCGAGGTCCTGAAATTTCACATGCCAATGCCGTTCCGGTTCCTGCCGGCCTGGCAGACCGGACCTCTCAAGTTCGACGTTCCGGGCATTTTCCGTCTCGGAGGCGTCGACATCCGCCGGCCGAAGTCTGTTCGCTACCTCGACGGCATCTGAGGAGATCAAACCATGAAGTTCACCAACACCCAGGCAGGCCCGCGCGGCCTGAACGCCATCTCTGGTCCGGTTCTCGTCGATCCCGGCCAGTCCGTCGAGGCAGAGGTCTATGCCCGCGAGCAGCAGCATATCGAAGCTGCAGGCTGGTTCGCTGTCGAGGGCTCTTATACCGACAACCCGGGAGCGTCAGGCGGTCCCGCACTCAAGGCAACTGCCGCTGATACGTCTGAGCTCGACGAGCTCAAGAAGCAGCTCGCCGCACGCGATGCCGAACTGGAAAAGCTCAAGGGCGACGCCAAGCAGAAGGCGGACGACACGCCCTCCGAGCGGGACGAGCTCAAGAAGCAGGCCGCCGAACTCGGTCTCGAATATCCAGGCAACATCTCGAACGTGAAGCTCAAAGAGCTGATCGACGCGAAGCTCGCCTCCTAATCGATCCTTATCCCCGGCTGGTGACGGCCGGGGTTTCCCTAACGGAGGCGAAAGATGTCCAACGTCAAAAACCTTGCCGATGTCCCCGTAACGATTGGTGGAACGACCATTCAACCGGGCAGGACGGCAAACTTTCATCGCTGGCATGTTCTGCAGCATTCGGACTCCGCTCGCTCGCTTCTCAGCGCCAAGCTGATCGAGGTCGTCGACGAGGAAGAACCGAAGGCAAAGTCGAAGAAGAAGGGCGGAAACGATGGCGTATCAGACACCAACGCCAGCAACGTTTAAGGCCCGCTATCCAGAATTCACGGCGGTCTCGGATGCGCTGGTGCAGCTCGTCCTCGATGACGCCATCGCTGACGTCGGCGAGACGTGGGTCGAGAAGGATCGCGCCCGCGCGCAAATGCTCCTCACTGCTCACATCCTGACGATGGAAGGCGAGCCGGGGCGGACCGAAGACGGCGCATCCGGCGCGACGGCCGGTACTGGCACCGTCAAGCGGGACAAGGTCGGCGATGTCGAGACCGAGTTCGCAACGCCGAGTTCCTCAGGCGCTGGCGGTTCGACCCTCTCAGCCTACGCCTCGACCTTCTACGGGCAGCAGTATCTCGAACTGCTTCGCCGCAACTTCCCGGCCATCGCGGTCGTCTGATGTTCACCATCGGCGTCAAGCGCAAGGTCGTCGGGTCGGTCTATGCCGATCTCGGCAAGTCTCTTCGTGGTCCGAAGCAGGTCAAGGTCGGGTTTCCGGCCGGCGAGGCGGATCAGGACAACATCAACAAGGCGGTGTGGAACGAGTTCGGCACGCGCGGCGGTGCATCTGGCGGCGGCTGGGGCGGTCCTATCCCAGAGCGCCCGTTCATGCGCAACGCCGTGCGAGAGAACCGCGGCAAGTACCGGGACGCGCTGCGTTCTTCGGCTGCCAAGATCCTAACCGGCAAGACGCAGCTTCGGGCTGCCCTGTCGAAGCTCGGCATCCTCGCTCAGGGCGATGTCCAGGCGGAAATAACGTCACTCCAGTCACCGCCGAACAGTCCAGTGACGGTCAAGCTCAAAGGCTCGAGCAATCCGCTGATCGACGACGGCGAGATGCGCGGTGCCGTCACATACAAGGTCGATCAATGAACATCGCAGGGCGAGCAATAGACCGGCGCGCGATCGGCATGTCGCTGACGCGGCGCGCGGCCGACAGCTACGACCAGAACACAGGCAAGGCGATCGAGGGTGCACCGACCACCACGCCGATCAAGGCAGTGATCCAGCCGGCCACCGGCAACCAGCTTCGCGATCTGCCGGAGGGCGTTCGGACCGAAGCACAATGGCTACTGTGGAGCCGCTCCGAAGTCGTTCTCGACGACACCGTGACACACAAGAGCATCGACTATCGCGTGGTCTATGTCTGGCCGCGGGACGAGGGCGCTTTCTACCGCGCAGCTTTGGGCAGGAAGACGAAATGACCAATGATGAGGTGTGGAGCGCCGCAGTGCGCTGGATCGCGTCGGTGGCCAATGTCGTGACCATCCGCTCGCATGAAGGCAAGAAGGCTCCGGCGCTGCCTTACATCATGGTCAACTTCACTGGCTTCGCGCAGGTGAGACAGAACGAGCAGGTGGTCGAGTACACCGACACCGGCCTCCCGAACACTCAGGGCAAGACCAAGATCAGCGCCGCGCCCGTCATTGAGGCGGAGTGGCGGTTCTCGGTCCACGCCTACGGTTCCGAGCCGACTGGCATCCTTCGCCCGATCGTCTCGGCATCCAAGCTTCGCCAGGTCATGGAGCCGATGTTCCCGGGCCTCGTGATTGTCGACCTGTCGCAGATCAGGAACCTGCCGGAATACATCGACAACAAGTGGGAGCCTCGCGCCCAGCTTGATTTCATCGTCCGCGGGCTGACGCGAGACGGCTTCATTGTCGACACCATCGACGAAAGCAGCTTCGACGTCGCACGCAGCTGAGCAACTTCAACCACGAAAGGACGGCAGGATGGCAATCCTCCCATACAACAGAGTCGTCAACGTGACCCTGTCGCGCAACGACGCCTTTCCGAGCCGTCGCGGTTTCGGAACCGAACTCATTCTCACGACCGTCGCCGTCACTGGCAAAGTCGACGCCACGCACCGGACGAAGCTCTATGCGTCGATCGAGGAAGTCGCGGCGGACTTTGCGACCACGGCTGATGCCTACAAGGCGGCTCTGTCAGCCTTTTCGCAGAACCCGCGCCCGACGCAGATCAAGATCGGCTTTGTCGCACTCGATGTTACGCCGACAGCCGCAGAGCTTCAGACCGAGCTGAACACGCTCTATGA
Organism: Rhizobium sp. Root1203; assembly: GCF_001424945.1. Taxonomy (GTDB): domain Bacteria; phylum Pseudomonadota; class Alphaproteobacteria; order Rhizobiales; family Rhizobiaceae; genus Rhizobium. The sequence continues at coordinate 696,747 of NZ_LMCW01000012.1, read as the reverse complement.
TGCGGACCAGGACTGGTATTTCATCACGCACGACACGACGCTGCGCGACATCGCGGCTACCGACGGTCTGATCGCCTGGACGGAAGCCAAGAACAAGCTGTTGATCTCCGACAGCAACGCGGTTGCAACACAGTCCCCGAGCGACACCACCTCCATCGCCGCTCGCAACAAGGGCGAGTTCGAGCGGTCTGGCGTGTTCTATCATCCCAACGCTGCCATGTTCCCAGCCGCGGCTCTGGCCGGCTGGATGTCGACACGAAATTTCGATGACGCCAACAGCGCTTACACGGCGAAGTTCAAGAACCTGAAGGGCATCGAGGCGGTCAACCTCGGCTCTGCTGCGATCTCGGCGATCACCGGCTTTACGCCTGGTGTCGGCCAGTCGGAATCGGTCGGCCACATGGCCAACACCTACATCGACATCGGCAGCCGCAACTTCGTTGTCGAAGGCTCGACGCTCACGGCCAACGTCTTCCTCGACGAGATCCACACCACAGACTGGATCATCGCCCGCACCGAAGAGGAAGCCCTCGGCATCCTGCTCAACAACGCCCGGGTGCCGTTCACCGACGCCGGCATGCAGACGCTTGCCTCAGCCGCTCGCACGGTCATGCAGCAGGCAAACCGCGCAGGTCTGGTCGCACTGGATCTCGACCCTGAGACCGGCGACTATGCGCCAGCCGTCGAGATCACCGTTCCATCGGTGTTCGATGTGCCGGAAAGCCAGCGCAAAGCCCGTATCGCTCCGGCGATCTCGGTCCGGTTCCGCTACGCCGGCGCGGTGCATTACACCGTAATCAACTACACCATGACGTTCTAAGGAGCTGACACATGGCAAACTCCACCGCTTACTCCTTCATCAATGTGTCGGCGACATTGGATGGACAAACCGTTCAAGGCCTTTGGGATGGCGATGACGCAATCGTTGTCACTCAGGGTGCAGACGCAGGAACGGGCCTTGTTGGTGCCGATGGCTCCGGCATTTTTTCGATCTCGGCAGACAAATCCGCCCAGATCAGCGTGAAAGTGCAGCACACGAGCCCGACACACCGCCTACTCATGCAAAAGCACAAGCGCCAGCAGGCTCTTGGTTCCGTTGCAGCGGCCTTTCCGTTCTCGTTCATCGATACTGGATCGAATGAGGGCGGATCGTCCGATCGGGTGTTCATCATGACCAAGCCGACCGACTCCAAGGGCAAGAATGCCGTCGTTCGTGAGTGGGTACTCTGGACTGCCGACTGGAACGCGGAGATCCCGAACAATGGCTGAGCGTAAGATTGGGAACCGGGAATACCGCGTAGATCGGCCCCTCGCGAGCATAGCGCTTCATCTGCAGGCTCGTCTGCTTCGCGCGGCGGGCGGCACAGGCGAACTTTTGCCGCCGTTGATCGGCGAACTCGCCTCTGCCCAGAGTCCAGAAGAAAAGCAGGTTCTCGGAGCGAAGGTTATCGGCGTGCTTGGCGATATCTTCTCTCGCCTGACCCCTGAGGAGTATGTTTCTCTTGTCGGGGACATCATCAGCTTGGCAAAAGTGAAGCGTCCATCGGGCCAATACGATCAGTGCGACCTTGATGGTGATTTCTCCGAGCACCTTAGTTCGGTGATTTCAGTCGCAGCTTTCGTTCTCAAGGAGACATTCGGGGATTTTTTCTCCGGCGCCCTGGCGAGTGGAGCCCGGGCGGCGAAGGTAAAGGGCTGAGTGAGCGCCAAATCGACAAGGTCGCTCCAAATCTAAACATGTGGCTCTGGCGGCCGGTTTTAGCCGAGCCGCCCGTCTACTCCATGAGAGACCTTCAGACGTGGGTGACGCTTACCGATGTCCTCGACGCACATGAACTTCTCAACCTCAAAGCAGCAATGCACGAGGCGGCGGGCCGAGAGTAGGGCTATTGCCCCCGTTCAGCGCGCATCTTGTCGAGCTTGTTCTGGTATTCGGCAGCCTCGGTCAGAAACCGAAGATGGCCTTCGATTAGGCTCAAGAATGCTACGAAGCCGCAGAACATAGACGATGCGACCAGCCCGACGAGCACGCCTAACACTGCGCCACTCACGCTCAAGCTGCCGGTCGGTTGCCCTGCAGTACCGCCGTACACAACGCAGAAAAGCATGATCGCGAGCGCGTAGAGAGCGTTCAGCGTGGACAGTGTACTAGCAAGAAATCGGTTCATGTCTCTCCCCAAGGATTCGCTGCTTTAATTTGGCTGCGATCAAGCAGGATTTCAATCTATGATCGTTGACGAACTAATCGCGATCCTTGGTTATGAGACCAAGGGCGAGGGCGAGCTGAAGAAATTTCAGCAGTCGATTGATCAGACGGCGAAGCGCATAACCATCTTTGCCGCTGCGGCTGCGACGGCTGCTGCCGGTGCTTTAGCTGCACTTGGGAGATCCGTCATCACCACGTCCGCCCAGTTCGAAAGCTATGCGGCCACGCTGGAGACGATCGAGGGAAGCGCCGAAAAGGCGCAAAAGGCGCTGGACTGGGTCTCGACGTTCGGCGCCAAGACCCCTTATGAGGTCGGCGAGGTCACCGAGGCGTTCGTCCGCCTGAAGTCTTACGGTATTGATCCAACGACTGGCGCTCTCGAAGCCGTCGGGGATGCGTCGAGCGCCATGGGCAAGACCTTGATGCAGGGCGTCGAGGCTATTGCCGATGCTGCCACTGGAGAGTTCGAACGCCTGAAGGAGTTCGGCATCACAACGCAGGTTGCCGGCGACAAGGTGACATTCAACTGGACGAAAAACAGCAAAACGCTGTCCAAGACCGTCAAGAAGAACAGCGCCGAGATCATCCAGTTCCTCAAGGAGAACTTTGGCGATCGTTTCAACGGCGCCATGCTGAGGCAGTCGAAGACCTGGAACGGCATGGTCTCGAACCTCGGGGACTCTTGGACCGGGTTCCTTCGAAAAGTTGGAGACGCTGGGTTCTTCCAGGCAGTCAAGAACCAGTTGGGCAGATTGCTCGACTTCGTCGGGGAATTGAGCTCGAACGGCTCCCTCGACAAGTTCGCCAAGATGTTAAGTTCCGCCCTAGAAGGCGGCGTCAAAGCAACTGTTTTCGTGATTGATCGTCTTCGTAGGCACTTTCAGTTCCTGTCTCAATGGGTCGACGCTAACCCGAACACCTTTAAGGCTATCGCCTACGGTCTCGGCCTGATCGGCGCTGTAAAGTTTCCCTTTCTCTCCGGTTTGTTGATCCTTGAGGAAGTGCTTGGATGGTTTGAGGGCAGCGACAGCGTCATCGGGGACTTCGCTAAGGCTCTGTCTGATTTGACAGGCATTGACGCGGACAAGCTGGGCCTCATTATATCAACACTGGCGGGCGCGGCAGGCCTCACGGCCGCCGTTACTGCCATTACCGGATTGAGTGGGGCTCTCAACCCGCTCGTTCTGTCGCTTGCAGCTTTCGCTGGGGCTTTTTGGCTCGCAAGATCCGGGCTGGAGTCTTTGGGTTTCGCGAAAGATAAGTTGGACCAGAAGGTCGCGGACACCAAAGCCACTGATAATCCCAAATCAAAGCCTGGCTACGTCGAAGGCATGGGCGGGATCTATATGAACGGCGCTGCGGTAGTAGATCAGCCACGTCCAAAAGATCTCATGGAGCAGATGACACCAGATGCCCTCGACTGGAAGCTGATGATGCAGAACGTGGAGGGCAACCTTGCCAACATGCGCACCAATAGCTCATCGGGGGCCGTCGCGGGTCCGTTGAATGACAACCGAAATCAAAGCCAGGTCATCCAAGTCGGTCCGGTCAACGTCAACGGTGTCCAGAACGCCACGGCTGCGGTCGGTTCCGCTGTCGGAAATGCAGTCGGCAACGGCGCTGCTGCTGGCGCCCGCAAAACGTGGTGGGAAGAGGGTGAGAAATTCTGATGTCTGTCATCGCCTTCTCAAGTGCAATCGGCCCAGTGCCGATCGAATGCTTCATCTCGGAACGCCATAGCTCGGAGCTCGACATCGCCGAGATCCCTATCGAGACGGGCGCCAAGGTCACCGACCATGCGGTTGTCGCACCGAAGCGGCTGACTTTGGACGTAGCGGACAGCGGCGCAGCTGCCACGTATGCAGCCCTGGTGGCCTTTCAGGAAACTCGTGTTCCCTTTACTCTCGTCACCGGACTGACGGTCTATAGCAACTTGCTGATCAAGCGGATTGACGCTGACCGGGACGCCCAGTTCTCACGCATCCTGCGCTGCCGTTGCGATCTGCAAGAAGTGATTATCGTCAGCACCTCATACGCAGCGGATCCAGCTGGGGATTCGACAGGAGAGCGTGGCAAGGCTGGTGGCAAAAAAAGCACCCGAGCAGCGCCGCCCTCAACGGAGCGTTCCGGCGACGCCTCCACAGCAGACAGGGCAACGGCGACGCAGCAAAGAGGAGATGCGGGCGTAACGACAGCCCCTGCCAACCAGACGTTTCTGAAGGCAATCACTGGAGGCATTGCGAGATGAATGTTTTCAACGTCGTCGACTATGCTGACCAGCAGTTCGGAACGATCATTAACGGCCGCCGGGTGACGATCAGGCTTCGATACAACACGACTGTCGACCGCTGGTCGTTTGATCTCTCGATCGACAATCTGCCGGTCTTGACTGGCCGCCGCATCGTCACTGGTGTCGATCTCCTCAAGCCGTTCAATCTCGGCCTCGGTATGATCTTCGCTGTAGCCGTCACGCCAGGGGCGGTCCCTGACCGAGTTGCGCTGCCGGCTGGGACTGTCAAACTGTTTCAGGCGTCCGATGAGGAAGTCGAGGCGGCTGCCTGATGCGGCAATACCTGAGAAAAGTTCGGGCATCGTTCAACGGCGGTCTCGTGGTGAACCCGGGCGGGATCAACCTTCACGAGATGCGGATCGCGTTTGATGTGACGCGTGATATCTCCAGCTCGGCCAACAGCGCGACGATCACGATCTACAACCTGTCGGAAAGCCATCGAAACAGTATTGGCAAGGTGTTCGACAACATCACCCTCGAGGCCGGCTATCTGCCGCCCGAGGGTGGCGGGAACGTCGGAATTATCTTCAAGGGTGCTGTGCGAGACGTGCAGCATACTCGGGAAGAGCAGGACACCCTCACGACAATCACGTGTGGGGATGGTGCGAAAGCCCTGCGGAAGGCGACCATCTCGAAGTCATACCAGAAGGGGACCCGGGTTGGTGATGTCCTCGACGACATCTACTCGGAGATGGAAAAGCAAGGGATAAGCCGCGGAGAATGGAAACTCCCAGACGACATGAAGGAAAAGACCTTCAAGCGACCTTATGCCGTATGTGGCCTCTGCTCCGACGAGATGGATACTCTTGGCCGGGGTCATGGCTTCTACTGGTCGTCACAGAACGAGGTCCTCGAGATCGTCCCCGGTGATGGCGTTATCGGTGGCGTTGTCTTGATCACTCCTGAAACGGGGATGATAGGAGCCCCGACCATCACTGATAATGGTGTTCGCGTGACAGCCATGCTGAACCCGGAAGTCAGGCCGAACCGCCGGGTTCAGGTCAAAAGCGAAACATTGGAGATGAACGCTGCGGACGGGATGTATCGCGTCTCGGAGGTCACGTTCTCGGGCGACAACGGGACAGGTGCTTTTCAGATGGCGTTGGAGTGCGAGGCCGTTAAAGGCGGCAAGGTGGATCAAGGATTACCGAAATGACGGGCCTTCTTGGTAAGCGCACCAACCAGCCGCGCGATGTGGTCGGCCGGCAAATCCAGTCTGACCGCGAAAATAGATGGGGGCCAATCCCCGGCGAGATCGTTTCTTTCGATCCCGAAAGCCAGACGGCGACCGTTCAGCCCCTCTACAAGCCGATCCACAACGGGCAGCCGGTCACTATGCCTCAGCTCTATGAGGTGCCCGTCGATCTCCCCCGCACGGGCAGTGCTGGCATAACCTTCCCGATCCCTGCGGGGTCGAAGGTCATGCTGACACCTATGATGCGCAGCATGGAAGGTTATGACGACAACGGCGACGGCGCCCCGACCGACCGGAGGTCATACAGCTTGGCCGACATGAGAGCCACGATCGTTGGCGGCGACAGTGTCTCGACGCCTCTGGCGAACGTCGATCCTGAGAACACCCACATTCGTTTCAGTGCGGACGGTCAGTTCGGTCTCAAGGGCTCGCCGGACGGCAAGATCGCGCTGCAGGGGAGCGAGGGTGACGTCTATGACATACTCATCCAGCACGTCGAGCTCACGTCAGAAGGCTTCAAGAAGCTCGGAACCGAAGGCCTGAACCACTCGCCGCGCTATGACGAGATCGGCGACGAGCTGGCAGCCATTGCCGGCAAACTGAGGGCGATGCAGATATGACAGCGGTTCGCTTCGGTCTGGCGATCGATCAGACCACCAACGACCTGTATTTGACCGCCGACGGCAATCTGGCCACGGTTGCAGATGCTGAGGCCGTGGGCCAACACGCACGCCAGCGCCTTTCCACGTTCTCGGGCGAGTGGTTCCTTGACACCACCGCCGGCGTGCCCTGGCTCGATCAGATCCTCGGCCAGACTTACGACCCGGCGCTCGCCGAATCCGTCATCAAGGCGGAGATCCTGAATACCGATGGCGTCACCGAGATCACATCGTTCTCGGTCGCCTTTGATCGCACCACGCGCGGCCTGATCATCCGATCGGTCGAGGTGGGCACAATCTTCGATACTGAGGTGCAGGTATGACCGACTACGGCGTTCAGTCGACAGGCTTCGTTCGCAAGCCTCTGACGATCATCCTTGCTGAGATCGAGGCTGCCGTCATCACCGAATTCGGTCCTGGCGCTATCCAGACACCACAGAGCCCGCTTGGCCAGATCAACGGCATCTTCGCCGAGGCGTTGTCGAAGGAATGGGAGAACGCCGAGGACATCTACCAGTCCTATGATCCAGACCAGGCCGAGGGAACTCGGCTCGATACGCTCGCTTCGCTGCGCCTCATGACGCGATCGGGAGAAGACACCGACGAGACCTTCCGGCAGGCTATTACCAATCAGGGACAGGCCCGTATCGACCTTCAGGACATCGGTCGTGCCGTCGCCCAGATCGAAGGCGTGACCTACAGTCACGTTTGGGTCAACGACACGGATGCCATCGACGACAATGGCATGCCGCCTGGCTCGGTCTGCATCGCTGTCACCGGGGGAAGCGAAGACGAGATCGCCGCTGCGATCCGTCGCTATATCGTCCCTGGGGTCACAGTTTTCGGCACGACGAACATTGAGAGCGTGATCGATGGCTACTGCCGGACTTTCCGCATCCTGCGCCCCATCGATGTTCCGATCGAGCTGACGGTGACCGTGCGGACGTTCAAGGATGCCCTCGGGTGCCCGCCGCCCGCCGCAAGCGCGATCAAGGCGGCGCTGATCAGCTCGCTCTATCTCCTGAATGGCGACGACGTATCCTACTATCGGGTCCGGTCGATCATCGAGAGCTCCTTCTCGAACGTCGAGGTGGTCTCGATCCTCGGCAATCGAGACGGATTGCAGCCGGCACTCAATGTCGCGGTTGATATCGCGTTCATCGAACGGGCGTCTCTTTCACCCGATGATGTCACGGTGACGGTGGTCTGATGCCTTGCATTGATGAAGACGTGTTTGTCGAAGCCGGCGCGAACCGGGTTCTGACGCAATATCGTGAGAGCCCGAAGCTGCTTCACGTCATCCGCACCTATGTGCGGCAGATAGCAAACATCCATGCCGCAATCTGCGACATGCCGGCCTACTTCGACCTACAGAGCGCCGTCGGAGATCAGTTGACCCTAGTTGGCAAGCGAATGGGTTTCCCGCGCTGCCACTGTGTCTGTGACGCCCAGCCGGTGTTTGGGTTTGCCTGCGAGAACGAACCAGCGCTGGGAGCGATTGTTGGCTTTTGCCAGGATGGCTCATGGGAAGGCTGCGGCGAGGATGGCGTCTCCGAGATCTGCATCAATGACGATGCGATGTATCGGAAGTTGCTGATCTCGCGCTCCTACCAGATGCAGGCACGATATGGCATCGAGGACCTGACCGCCGCCCTGCAGGCCATCTATGGGCCAACCGCAACGGTTTTGGACTACGGCCACGGTCGCGTGGTGCTGGCGCCTTTCCGCGAGCTTAGCGAAGACGAGACGGCAATTCTCCAGATCATCCCGAGGGTGCTCCCGATCGCGCCGGGCGTCGTCACCCGTTGGCACTTCGGCACCTTCAAGGTGTTCGGCTTCGGGGAGGGGTGGGGCAGCTTCTGCGAGGATTGGCTCACCGACGGGGCGATCCTGTCGACCGAGAATGGCGAGCTCTTTGACACCGAAAATGATGATTTCATCGTCACCGGTCCGCTGACACGCGGCGCTGACTGGATGTGTGAACTCGACCTGAAACCCTATTCCTGCTGAGGGAAACCATCACATGGCTGATTTCGATCTACCGTTTGCCGATAGTGGCGAGCGCCGTTTTCCTACGACCGATGAACAGGCCAACGGCTTTGGTTGCGGGCCTGCCTCTCTACCCCTGTTCAACGGGATGTTCTGGGCAATCCAAGCCGAGATAGGCGCCGTCATCAATTCTGCTGGCATATCGCAGTCGAATGCCAGCATGACGCAGCTGCTGCAGGCCATCCAGGCGCTCATCGCAGCCGCGACGGGGAACGCCGACACGTCCGCATATCTGCTGACCGCGCAGGCTAGGGCCCGGCTGCCGATTTTCCCCGAGGTCCTGAACACCAACGGACACTTCGGTGTGACGTCGCCGGCCACGGGCCAGGTGCGTATCCCCGCCGGTGTCTCGTTCCAGCATCGTGGAATCTTCCCTCTGACCACGGTCCAGACGGACTTCGCGACCGATGCCAGCAAGACTTACCACATCCGCTGGAACCCAACCGACGGGTTCACGCTGAAGGATCTGGCGAACAACGTCTACAACCCCGCCGTCGTGGCCGAGACAGACTCCAGGTTCGACAGCACCTACGACGACATGCTGGTGGCACGCGTCATTACCAACTCCTCGAACGTTCCGACGATTACCAATCTGGTGAACAAGGACCGGTTGACCAACCTGATCCTCGACATTCAAACGCTCACTCGCGTTACCACCTCTATCGGCAACTGGGTGGTCGCCTACACGTCTATCCCGATCAACTGGGCCCGGACCCCGAAAGCGACCGGACACATGGCCCGAGTTGGGTACAGCACCGTCCTACTTAAGGTGCCGGAGGAGCCAGCATTGGTACTCGCTGGATCGGCCACGGACAACACCGGGACAGCAACCGCAGGCGTGACTCGCTACAACTTCAGCCCAATCGGGACCATCGATACCAATGAGACCACCCCGACATCGAGAACGTTCTCGATTCAGCTTTCCGCAACATTGATCGCGTGAGGACACCATCCAAATGGCAGACGAACGCATAGAGGTCGAAGACCTTCCATCGACGAGCATCCCATCCGTAGATCATCGTGTGCCGGCCATGCTTGGCGGCCTCACCGTATATCTCACGGTTGCTCAGATCGTGGAATTTGCAAAGGACAAGCTTGCTGGTTGGTTCCACGGAGCCCCCAGCAAGGTGACGCCGGTGGATGCGGATGAGGCACCGATCTACAACAGTGCCGGAGCCGTTCTGGGCAGGGTGACGTTCGCCAATCTCTTCACTTGGATCGGCTCCAAGTTCCATGGCCTCACGGCCAAGGCCCTTCCCGTCAGCGCTGACGAGATAACCGTCAATGACAGCGCCGGCACATTCGTCTTGAAGCGCGTGACGCTCGCCAACTTCTTCAACTGGATCATTGGCGATCCTTTCGCTTTCCAGCCCATTGGCGTCCCTTTCCCTGTCAACCTTGGATTGGCCGGCATCTCAACACCAAACAACACCACCGGTCGCGGTAAATACATTCTCTTGACCGCCGGTCTTACGGGGGTAGGTGGTTACAACAACGGCCTGTTGACGTCCGAAAGTGTCACAGGTTCTGCTCCTCTGGTTGTGGCAACCGCCACCGTCAGCCTTGCCGGCTCTGCTTTGAATGGTGTGGTGGTTAGGCTGCTGAACACGGAGGGGCGCATCATGCGACCGGGAACGGTTGCCGGCACGCTCCAGGATGATGCCGTTCAAGGCCATAGGCACCAAGTTTTGATTGAGTCGTCAGCTCCTACCGGCGCAGGATCGGTGGGCGGCAACTCCGGGACCGTTACAAAGACGACAGGCGGCCCAGTAACAGACGGCACGAACGGCACTCCACGCGTCGACAACGAGACCCGTATGCGCAACGTGGCCGCAGAATATTACATGAGGATCGCATAATGCCCTACGCCAAGAACGACATGGTGTCGACCGACGAAATTGAAGGCGGCATCCAGATCACTGAGGCCCAGTACGCTGAAGCCTTGGCTGGGATGATATCAGGCAAGCTCATCAAGATTGATGGGGGCTTTGCTGTTGTCGATCCTGAGCCGGAGGAAGAAGAGGAGGAGCCCCCGGAACCGACCTTCGAACAGTCCAAGGCAAATTACAAGGCCAACATAGATGGCCTGGCCGAGTTTGAGCGCAGCAAGTACATCACCCTCGGGTCTGGTCAGGCGATGACCTACATGCAGAAGGCAAGCGAGGCGAAAGCGTGGATCGCGGCTGCGATGGCCGGCACCCCTATGGACAGCGACTACCCGTTGATCCTGGCCGAAGTCGGGATCACTGCTCCGACGCTCGGTGAAGTTGCCATGGTCGTCAACACGGCGTTTACCCAATGGCAGCAGATCGGTGCGGCGATTGAGTCCGTTCGTCTCAGCGCCAAGGCTGAGGTTGAAGCTGCCGGAACTGTTGAAGGCATGAAGGCAATCTTAGACGCTCTAACCTGGCCATAAGGATCAATCATGTTCTGAAAAGCTGCAGGCTCGCGCAATGGCCTACGCCCGGCGCCACCTGCTGAAGTCCAAAGCCAATCTGACATCTTAAAAGTGAAGCCCGCCGCGGGGTGATGGCGGGCTTCTAGCACTACAGGAAAACGGCCGTATTCGGCCTTGCTGAAGAATCGCACAACCGGCCATTGCTCGCACGACCGTCAATGGACGTAAGCGGGCCCACCATTCGTTGCAAAATCTGGAGTATATCGATGGCGCGAAGCATCAACGCCACTAGCGAAACTGCGCTCAAGCAGTGGGAATCGTTCATCCCGTTTGTCTACGACGACGCAGACGGGAAGCCGGGCCTGAAAAAGACTCGGCTGCGTCCGGGCATGAAGGTGCGAGGCACGGCCACGCAGGGATACGGCCACACAGGACCGGACGTATATCCCGGTGCACCCGACATCACCGAGGAGCAGGGCGTTGCCTGGCTACGCAAAGACCTCGATCCATGCGAGCGGGCTGTTGCAACGGCGGTGAAGGTCGACCTGACCGACAACCAGTTCGGCGCTCTCGTGATGTTCGCCTTCAATGCCGGTATCGGAGCCTTCAAAGGCTCGACCCTGCTCAAGAAGCTGAACCAGGGCAACTACGCCGCGGTTCCGGGTGAACTGGCGAAGTGGAACAAGACCACGATCGACGGCATGAAGGTTGTCAGCAACGGCCTGGTGAATCGTCGCGCCGCGGAGGCCGGACTTTGGGCGAGGGGCGGCTTCATCCAGTCGAGCGGCACACCGGCTCTCAAGCAGGGTGCTCCATTGATCTCTAAGGACGCCCTTGCTGTCGGTACCGCAGCACTCTCGGGCGGTAGCCTGCAGTTCGTTCCGACAACTGGGCCAATTGCCTACGCCCTCGGCGCCATCCTCGTCGCGGCGGCCTGCGTCCTTCTCTGGAACTACATCCAGAAGCGGCGGGAAGCCTGAGATGCCGGCAATCCTTTGGGCACGGATACCCTTGAGGCTGAAAATCGGCGTGGCGATCATCCTGGCTGTCCTCGCGGCCTATCAGTTCGGCAGGTGGATGGGAGCGAAAGACGCTCGTGTCGCGGCCCAGATGGAAGCCATCAAAGAGGCGTCGTCCAGAATTTCCAACATGGAGAAGAATAATGCGGACTTCCATAGCAAGTCGGCTCGCGATCGTTGCCTTGTCCTCATGCGCGATAGCGGGCTGCCAGACAGCGGCTGCGACTAACGGCAGTGGGTATCAGCTAACCCGCTTCAGTGACCCCGTTGCGGCACGAGCCGCTGCCGAAGACCCGACGGCGGGACCGGCAATCGCCTCGAACAACCAGCAGTGCCGTGAAGATGCGGCCTGTCGGAAATAGCAAAAGGGCCCGGCCTCCTCATAAGGCCGGACCCTCCTGTTGCCACCGCCCCATTAACGAGCGCGGCGGCGGGCCGAATAGTCGATCGGGTCTCTCCGGTCAAGGATGACATTGAGGAGCAGACAATTGACGTCGACTGATTTTGATCCTCGCCTGCATCAACAAATGGGTGAGGTGTTAGCCGAGGTCCGAAACCTCAGAGACGCTTTCCGCGACTCCGAGGTCAAGTCTGACAGGAGCCGGGCCACCATGCATCAGCGCATGGATCAACTGGTGGATCGAGTTGGCAAGGTCGAAGGTGCAGTCGTATCAGTACAAGAAGATGTCTCGGAAATGCGGCCGGTGACCGACGATGTCAGACGCTGGAAGCTAATGGGCATCGGCGCACTTGGCGTCATCGGCGTTGGCGGGATGGTTCTTGGCGTTACCTTTGCCGATGTACTTCGGCGGGCACTATCATTTCTGGTTGGACGCTAGTCTAGAAAAAGGCATCCGTGCCTTGGTGCGCTCTGGGAAGCCAAGTAGGAACAAATTTTAGAGGCATTCGGGGGAGCGACATTTTAGCTTCGCTCAAGCCATCCTCGCAACCGACGGCCCGGGCACAGGAGCCGGTATTTTAGGCAGTGTTAACTCAACCTATAGGACTCTCTTTTTGGGCAGCTTCTTTTCGCGTAGATTGCGGAACGCAGCCAAGGAGGGGCCATGAGGGCGTCATCGAGTATTTGGCATTCGACGAACATTCGCGCGAAAATTGCGCTGGTCCTTCTTCCGCTCAGAATTCTCAAACGGGCATGTAGTTCGAGCATCCGTACGCTTCTTACGGGAGTTCTATCCTTTATTTTCATCTTCTTTTTGTTCGTCGCCCTGAAGTGCTGGCCGTCAGGTCCGGACGAAGAGTGGTGAGGCGATGATTTCCCTCAGTTCCACCGGGGTGACAATCTTGGCCTCGGCATAACTGAGCGGGTTGACTTACAATATGTGCCAACTGCCGTCGGGAAGCTGCGTGGCGACGTAGAGTGGGAAGGTATAGTCATTGGGCATGGTGCTCTCCTTTGCCGCGAGAACAGCACGCTGGTTCGAAATGATCTATTGTAGGATGTACAGTAGTCGCGCGACCACGTGATCAACGCTTTAGGGAGATGGTGGACCGCATCGGCAACAGGCTGCGGGTTGCAACGGAGTGTTCGAGAAATCCTCGACGCGATCCGCAATGGAAACCTCCGTCGAGCGATTTGGTTCCGAACGAGTACAACTCACAAAAAAAGCCCCGCCGAAGCGAGGCTTAGCTTTGCTTGGAGAGCAATTCTAGAATTTTACGCCGAGGCCGAACTTCACGACACTCTGATCCAGATCGACGTCAACACCCAAGATGTCCTTGCTGCCGAAGTCGTTGTAACGATATTCGCCGCGAACGAAGACGTTGTTCGTGAACGCATAGTCGATACCAGCGCCAACAGTATAGCCGTTGAATGTCTTGGATTCTTTGTCGAACCCTGGGATATCCACAAAGCCACTGCTCGCGGTCCAGCCAGCCGCACCGTAAATCAACGCCCTATCGAACGCGTAACCCACTCGAGCGCGTGCAGCGCCTGCCCAGTCAGTACCGACGCTCACGTCACCGCCGAGAAAGTCCTTGTCATTCCAATTGTGTTCAACGTTGCCTTCGACACCAAGCACGATGTTGTCGAACTGCCAGTTGTAGCCGACGAAGGCGCCGAACAGGCCGCCATTGAAGTCTTCGGAGACAGAGCTGCCACCCGCTGAGAAGTCACCGTTCAGCCAACCTGCGCCGCCGTCGATACCGAAGTACGGGCCGACCCAAGTGAATACCGGTGCAGCAGCAACTGGCGCTGGCGCCGGCTGTTCCACCAAGTCGGCCGCAAAAGCAGGTCCGCTTGCCAGAGCAAACAGCGCGGCTGAAACAATCAAATTCTTCATAAATTCTCTCCTGCGTAAGCTCTAATAGATAACTCTTGGTGGAGAAAAATACTGTAGCGGTTGTGCCACAGCGGATTAGCAATTTACAGTTTGTGGCTCTCTGTACCGCTCGAAGGCTTCCGCGGTCTGCGCCGAGGGAGAGGTTTCATGGATGACGACAGAATCCAGCGCCGCATGCTCTGCGAGTGTTATTGATTGTATATTAGCAATTCTAGGTTGCTCGTGAACGTTGGGCGAACGAATGGGCATTATCGCATTTTGGACGGACGGAAAGGGGTGAAGCTGGACGCATTGCAAACGTCGGTCTGCGTTTGTCCGCAAGTGTTCACGGCCTTTGTCGCTGGTAGATCGGTCGGGAGGATTTCAGGAAGACGCCGCCGACCTCGAGAGCTTTGCGCAGCCGGATATTCACGTCTGATGCGTCGCTACTCACCCGGGTTGAGATATAGCGAACGTGTGCCGCTTCCGTGCTGCCCTGGAGACTTGCCGGCTATCAGCGCGTAGAACACCGCGCGCACGATTTGCTTTTTTGTCGCTTCAGGGTGCGCCTTCTGGACTGCCTTCACGAGCTTTTTCGGCGTGATTTTCGTTGAAATTTCCCTTACCAGAGCCTCGCCCAACTCCTTTAACTCGCGTTCCTTCATGTTTCAGACTCCCTTTGAAAACCAATCGCTCATATTCCAAGCGCGCTGCAAGTTGCATTGCCTCAGATCGCAATAAGAGAACTGACGTTGCGCCGACATCAGCGGGAAGACCGGTGAGTAAGTCGACAACGGAAAACGTGTGGAACCTGTCGGCTCTAGGGACGAAGCGTTTCATAGCCCGGACACCCTTGTATATCTCATCAATCGTCGCACAGAGGCCTGGGAGCCAACAAAAAATAGCCCGCTGGCCTAACCCGCAGGTTGTGGGAGTTGCGCAGCCGGACCTCCATGCGAGATCTCGCGTCTATTGCGAACGGGAAGGCAATTGTACGGGTTTTGCACGGATTATCTCAGGGAAATCCGATGCCGCCCGTACGCTACTCGTCCTTTATTGGGTTTTTCTAATATACCTGTTGCCGCTGCGATGCTCAGCGGGTATTTTGATGGGCCGCCTACCTTTTGGTTGCATAGCATGTTGAAGGGCACCGATGCGGRATCTGACCACGAGCTTGCAGCCGTTCCCGGCTCCTGACGACATCAGGGGACAACTGGAACGCATCCTCGTAAGCGACGATTTTATCGCCACCGACCGTGGGCGCAGATTACTGCGGTTCCTAATCTGACCACGAGCTTGCAGCCGTTCCCGGCTCCTGACGACATCAGGGGACAACTGGAACGCATCCTCGTAAGCGACGATTTTATCGCCACCGACCGTGGGCGCAGATTACTGCGGTTCCTMGTTGATGAAACGCTTGCCGGACGCTCGCAGTATCTAAAGGCTTTCACGCTGGCGCAGTCGATATTCAATCGAAGCGAATACTTCGAYGCGCAGAATGATCCATGTGTGCGTATAGCAGCMAGCAAACTCCGACASGCCRTCGAGCGCTACTACCTCACAGGCGGATTGGCCGACGAMGTCGTGATTACAATTCCCAAGGGGCGGTACATTCCCAAATTCGAGCCTCGACTTCTCCCGGATCGCGCAGTGTCGTYGATCGGAGCGCCCGACGTAGAGGCGAACTCGCCGGAGCCAAWAAAGCAMGAAAGTCGATTGAKCCGYTGGGTCATGATAGGAGCATTGATGATCGTTCTTGGCGCGGTCGTGCTCGCTTCGTTCGCTGAGCGAAYGAATTCGGCGAATGGAGGCCGGCCCACGATCATAGTAGAGCGTTTCCGGAACCTCGGACAAACAATCGGCCCCGGTGAAGTCTCGCGCGGGCTGACYGACGAGATTGTCGTTGACCTATCRAGGTTTAAGGAAGTTGTTGTGATAATTCCGGCCGCCGATGCCGTAAACGCTAACATTGATCCCACCTATACTCTTCAAGGAAGCGTTCGATTGCAGAACCGCCAAATGCGATCAAACGCGCGACTGGTTCGAAAGAGCGACGGTGTTGTCGTTTGGTCTGCCANCGTTGACCTATCAAGGTTTAAGGAAGTTGTTGTGATAATTCCGGCCGCCGATGCCGTAAACGCTAACATTGATCCCACCTATACTCTTCAAGGAAGCGTTCGATTGCAGAACCGCCAAATGCGATCAAACGCGCGACTGGTTCGAAAGAGCGACGGTGTTGTCGTTTGGTCTGCCAMCTTCGGTCTTGATACAGAAGGACAAAGCACGCTGGCTGTAGAGGCGGCGATGGCCCGCTCGATCGCTGTGGCCGTCGCGTCTCCTTTCCGACAGCCCGGGGGATAGGGCTGACGCAACGGGGCTGATTTCAACTGCAAATGCCAAAGAGAGGCTGAAACCTCCCCACTTGGCGACCGGCGACAGAACATAATGAATGCTCGACGTGGACATTGGCGCCTGGGATGTTCTAGGAGCCGACGGGCCCAGAAGTCTCACTGGAAGCCGCCTCGGATGGGACTGGAAGATCCTCTTCGGCGGGCGCTGAAAGTATATAGCCTTGCTGTATGTTTGGGAGAAGATTCTTGCCGGGTGTCAAAGGAATCTCGCGCGATCAGCCAAGTACACCCAACTGACAAGGCGAATGGAAAGACCAAGGTCCACGCGGGCAAATCAACTACGAACAAGACGAAACAAGCGAACGTTCCGCTGACCGCTCCAATCGCCGCCAAGATGTCTTTAATCATCGGAACCCCCACCAGCTAATATCTCAAAGAAAAAGGCCGGACGAAACCTCGTGCCGACCTTCCTCGCGTCTCGACGATGACTGCCAGTACATCCGTGGTCAGTGTCAGAGCCGAGTTATATTCAAAAATGTATCCCGTTTGGCGGAGGCGTCAAGCAGAAACTGCGACGAGACTTGTCGCCTATTTGCGTGGCATTTCCTTGTGCGGATAGTGCTCCCAGCACCACCAACGCGTTTCGATGCTGGCGGCCGACGCGAAACCGAAGCCGCCCCACTTGCCGCATTCTTCAGTCGAGCAACTGTGCACGTGCGGGCCGGAGGTTGTCTGTCGGGGTCGGTCGAGATCACTCATGTCAGCTTTTCCAAAACCCATCCCCCGGCTGGAGGCTTCCACCCCTTCAATGCAGCGCGAGCGTCAGCCTCCATGATTGCGGCCTTCCTGGCTTCTGTCGCGCTCTTTGCCCAGATGGTGATGCGAAAACGACCGGCTTTGTAGATGAACCGGCGAACGTCCTTCTTTTGACCGGCAGTGTAACCCGCTTGGAAAATGGTCCAGCCAGCGCGATCATCCATCCTGCTGCGGAATTCCGGTGTTTGAGCATGCCACCACTCGTCAAAGGATTTTCTGAATGGCGTACGGGGTGTAGGGCGATCGAGCATGTCAGTGGTCCAGTCGTAGGAGGTTGTCAGTGGGCGACCGAAATGCGGCACCCATCCGCGTATGTGGCAACCTCGGCATTTGTTCTCTTTATGTTCTAAATTTATGAGAAAGAGTCAAGTCTCGGGTTTTGAGGATCTGGACGAAAATCAATTCTCGGACATGTATCGAATTGCGGCATGTCAAAAGGGTCCTGCGTATGCGTCGCTCGAACCTCTCCTTGCGGACGACAAGCCGCTTCGCACCCGTGTACGGAAGCCACGCGATCCGGCGCAGCCGCATCTTCCATTCGAACCGATGCCTGAACGTGTTGAGCCTTGCCTGGCGTTGCTGAAGGCGAGGCCGCCGACGGGACCGGAATGGACCTACGAAATCAAGTGGGACGGATACCGCGTTGCCGTCCATATCGAGCCCCAGCGCGTGCGCGTGATCACTCGAGGCGGCCATGACTGGACGCATCGCTTTCCGGGTATCGTCGAGGCTGCAAAACAGCTCGGCGTCGCGACCGCAATCCTTGACGGCGAGGCAGTGGTTCTCGACGAGCAGGGGAGGCCCGACTTCGGCAGATTGCAGAACTCGCTCGGCGGGCGAGGCGGCAAGCTATCGGCCGGCGACGCAATGCTCTACGTCTTCGACCATCTCTACTTCGACGGCCACGACATCCGGAGCATGGAGCTATCGTCCCGGCGATTCTTCCTCGAATCGCTACTGCGTGGGGAGGAGGGCGCGATCCGGCTCTCTGAGGAGGTTGACGGCGAGGGCAGCGAAATTTTCAAGGCTGCAGCCGACCATGGCCTCGAAGGGATCATCGCCAAGAACCGAGATAGCGCCTATCGGTCCGGCAGGTTCGGCGACTGGGTGAAAATCAAGTGCATCCAGAGCGATAGCTTCATGATCGTTGGCTACGAGCACTCTGTGTCAGCGCGGGGCGGCATTGGCAGTCTCATGCTCGCGGCGCGCACGGGGAACGACTTGGTCTACGTCGGATCGGTCGGGACGGGCTTCAAAGAGCGCGATGCCCTTCAACTCCGGAAGATGCTTGATCGCCTGAAGCGGAAGTCGCCGCCGGTCGGGCACGCCGGCGCCCGCAAAGACCTCGTCTGGGCACAGCCGACGCTCATTGCCGAGATCGAGTATTGTGTCTGGACCCATGATGGGAAGCTGCGGCATGCGTCGTTCAAAGGCCTACGCGAGGCCCAGGATAATGCCGCAGTTTTCAGCATCGAGTGAGATGCGCGCAATCGGACGCCGTTCCAGTTTGCTATCTGATTTTGTTGAGGAAAAATGGAACTGCCGAGTGGGGATTGAACCACCGAGCTCCCTTGCTACAAGGGTGCGTTCATCCATCATCCCGCTTCTAATTTCGCCGTTCCAAACCTGGAGGTTCCGTGAAGCGTCGCTTGACTCAAAGTTCTCGAAGGTTCCCACGCTGAATATTCACGCCCGCAATCGGCCGTTTCCGGCCATCGTCGATGTCCTCACTCCGTGAATGAGACGATATTCAGTTCTTTGTCAGCATCGGCTTATATGCGTGCGCCTGGGCTGCTCTAATCACAAGGTGAACACCAGATGCGATTTACCAGACACACCATTGTCGCGGCCATTGTCGTCGCCGGCATGGCCACCCCCTCATTCGCCTCAACCATCGTCAAAGTCGTAGAGGGCGGAGAAGGCGGGGGCCCGATGACGTTGACGCTTGACCAATCGACAGTAAAGGCAGGCGAAACGACCTTCACGGTCCACAATGACGCCATGACTGAAGAGCATGAAATGGTGCTGGTCAAGCTGAAGTCAGCCGATCAAAAGATCCCTTATATCGATGCAAAACAGCGCATCGACGAGAAGCGCTTGAAGAGCATGGGCGAGGTGTCCGAATTGAAGCCGGGTGCGGATGGCACGTTGAAGGCCAAGCTCGCTCCGGGCGCGTATCTGCTTATTTGCAATATCAAGGGTCACTACGAGGCGGGTATGCACGCCACATTGTCGGTGACCAACTAGCGACAAACCAAAAGCCAAACGACAACTGATACGGTCGATCGACACCGTCGATCGACCGTATCATGGATGACACCGACAGAGGTACAGCTCCATTCGCATCCTTCATTGGTTGACGGCGGCGCTCGTCTTCTTCAATCTCCTGCTGCCCGATGGCATGAATGAATGGCATCGAAGCATGAGGCGAAACGGCTCGGCAACCGCTGATCAGATCGCCAGCGCCAACATTCATGCTTACGTTGGCATTGCTATATTGCTTCTTGTGGTTCTGCGTCTTGGTCTTCGGCTCTACCAAGGTGCGCCACCTTCTTCATCGAGAGAACCCGCCATCTTCCGCTTGGCCGCCAAATTCGCGCACGTTGTCCTCTATGCCCTTCTCCTGGCGATGCCGGTGACGGGAATGGCCTCTTACTATCTGGGCTTCGACAGCTTAGGCGGGGTTCATGCCGACATTCTGAAGGTAATCCTATGGGCGGTGCTCGGCGCTCACGTTCTGGGGGTATTGATTCACCAGTTTTACTGGAAAACGGATGTTCTTCGACGGATGACGGTGGGCTAACGTGGCATAACGATCATCAGCCTGATGTGCCGCGCGTTGCAAAGGCCAAACATTTAGGCTCAGTCCGATCCCAATCCAGACAGTGCGGCGTTCTCTGTCCTGATCCGGATAGTGAGGATAAGCGCGTTGGCAGTCGAGAAGATCAAGGCATAGATCGGCAGCCCAAGGCTTAGCGGCAACACCGCGATCTCGCCTACCACGACGATGTAGTTCGGGTGTCGCACGAAGCGATAGGGACCGATCGAAACGAGTTTCTCACTGGCACGACAATGATGCGCGTCGTCCAGCGTCTGCCGATTGTTGACAGCGTCCAGAAGCGCAGGACCTGTAGGACCCCAAACAAACCGACCCAGGGCAATTGAGCAGGTGCATCCCAGGCAATCACCCACAGCCCTAGGAGCCAAAAAGCATGCAGCATAACGATCAGCGGGTAGTGACTTGCGCCAACTTCGATGGCTCCTCGCGACATCAAGATAAGTGAGTTGCGCCGAGCCAGCCACAGCTCGCCCAACCGCTCAACCGTCACCGCAGCCAACAACAGAGTGGACAAATTCACGCGGTCGCCCTCAATGAGACGCAACTCAAGGTAAATCCGGGTCCCAGTGCGGTTAAGAGAATTCGTCGCGGCAGGCCAACTTTGACCAGACGTTCGAGGACGAACAGCGCTGTTGGGGACGACATGTTTCCAAAGTCAGCAAGGATATCGCGCTCGTGATTTAGTGTCCCTTGACCAAGGGCGAGCGCGGCTTCAAGTGCGTCAACCACCTTCGCGCCGCCTGGATGAAATGCAAAGCGGTCAATATCGTCAATCGAGAGGTTTGATCGTCCGAGTATAGAGCAAACCGCCGGACGAATGTTGGCCTCGGCGAATGGTGGGATTGCGCGGTCGAATATCACTCCCAGCCCCTCCGGATCGACGCTCCAGCCCATAATGTCAAGTGTGTCCGGCCATGTATGCTGGCCACTCATCTCGACTTCGGCGATGCCGGCATCCGTCGCGCGGAGTACGCATGCCGCAGCCCCGTCGCCAAACAACGCGGTTGCGACGATATTAGCCTTGGTGAGCTTATCCATGCGAAAGGCCAGCGTGCAGGTCTCCACCGCGACAAGAAGGACGAGCGATCCGGGGCGAGATGCGGCCAATCGCGATGCGATCGAAAGGCCGGAAACGCCTCCCGCGCATCCTAACCCGAAGACGGGCACCCGCTCGACGTTGGAACGAAACCCCATCTGCGACGCGACGCGCGCCTCAAGACTTGGCGTGGCAATGCCCGTCGACGAGACCGTGACAATAGTATCGACATCGGCGGCTACGAGCCCTGCGGAGTTGAGGGCCTTCGTCGCCGCAGCAACGAACAACGCACACCCGCCTTCGATGTGGGCTTGATTTCTATCCGTCCAACCAGGGGTTTCGAGATACCAATCGATGGGGCGCACCCCATAGCGCCGTCGAATTCCGGAACTTTCAAACACCTTCGCCAACCGGTCGAAGTCGCCAAATCTGGACGAAAATGCTGCGTGGGATGCTAGAGCAGCTTCGCGTTGATCGATGACGTTTGGAGGGACAGCGGTGCCGAGGGCCAACAACTTTACGGTATCGAACATTATCTATCCTGCGGGGCGGTTCAGGTTTCTGAACCGGCTCGCGGCAGGTCCGGTGGCTAAACGTACCGGTGTTCCAATAGTTGCAACGAGAAGGGAATATGTTGAGAGCGCTTCTTAAGTGAAGTGGTATGAATGTTCACGATCTGGTTTGCTTTGCCCTTATTATGCTAATGACGCAATCGCTGTTCGGCTTGGCATCCTTTGCTGCGAAGGTGAGCGAGAGCACCGCTAAGACCAGTATGGACAATGCCGCGAAGTGCCGGAAGCTTACTGGAAGCTGCAGGCACGCCGGAGAAACCAGCCACATGCGGGCCGTGAATAGGCGCAGGAAAGTCGAAAAGAAGATGAAAAAGCTTGGCTGCCCTATACCGATTGGCGCACTTGGGCGCGAGCTACGAGCGTCGACATATACGAGGAGCTGGCAGCTCACGTCATCCCTCAAAGGTGTGGCAGAGTGTGGCAGCCGCCTTTGAAATCCAAAGGAAATTATTCTAGGCCAAGTGTGGCAGGAAGGCCGGCAAGTGGTTGATATCGCCCAGTTTCGATATTCCGGGCGAGGCCTCCAAACCTCTTTCAGGCAATTAATTAGGTATATGAAATCCCCGATATTTTTGGGGTTTGGCGGATGGCCGGCGTCGCCATCCGCCAGTCAATTGATCCGCTGCAGCGAAGGCATTGGTGAAACGCCATTTGTGGTGACGTTCGGTGCGCCGCCGTGAATGAGCGGTATCATCAGCACTAGGGTCACGAGAGCGCAGACGAAAACCCCGCCACATACGATAGATCTGTTCACGAGTTCACTCGCCGCGTGTTCAAGGAATGTGACTATCCATCACGAAGCTGACACCAACCTGAAAGCTCTCGTGTCGGTTGTCGCCCTGCGGCGGAAGAGAAACTTCAGCTTGTTTCACCGTCGAATAGGCCGCAGCAGAAGATTCCGAGCAGCGCCGCAACGATGAAGAAGTCGAATAGCGAAAAATACTCAACGATCATGGACATGATGCACCTCCTCCTTAAAACCCTCCGGTTGCAATAATATCACGGGGGCGCGGTTTATTCCATGGGGGATTGCGTCCAGGGTGGCGTTGAGGCCGCCGCCCCCTTAATTCTTGTCGCAGATGGTTGCGAAGCCTTGAAAGCCTGTTGCCCGAAGAATAAGAGACGAGCAGACAGAACCGCTTTTCACTGGGCGAGAGGACAAGATGAATTTCGAAACTGCACGCGCCAATATGGTCGACAACCAGATCCGCACGACGGACGTCACCTCGCATTCCGTGCTGACGGCGTTCCTTTCGGTACCGCGCGAGGCATTTGTCCCTGAAAAGTCCAAGGCGCTTGCCTATGTCGACATCGATGTCGAAATCTGTCCGGCGGAAGCCGGCAAGCCGGCGCGCTTCCTGATGCAGCCGTCCCCGCTTGCCAAGCTTCTCCAGCTTGCGGAGATCGGCAAGGACGACGCTGTTCTCGAAATCGGTTGCGGCACGGGGTACGTATCGGCGCTGCTGTCGCTGCTGGCGGGCTCGGTTGTCGCCGTCGAAGAGGATGAAGAGCTTGCGGCTGCAGCCAAAGCCAATCTTGCCGATTATCCGAATGTCTCCGTTGTGACGGGACCGCTCGCCTTGGGCAGCGCCGCCGGCGTCCCTTATGACCTGATCTTTGTCAGTGGTGCCGTCGAGGAGGTTCCGCAGGCGCTGCTTTCGCAGCTTCGCGATGGCGGTCGTCTCGTGACGGTTCAGGGATACGGCGGCTCGGCACGGGCGAAGGTGTTCGTCGGCGAGCGTGGCGCAGTGTCGGAAAACGTCTTCTTCAATGCGTCCGTGAAGCCGCTTCCGGGTTTTGCCAAGGCGCGCGAATTCGTATTCTAGACGGCTTTTTGCGAAGTCTGCCTTCTGTTACGGGCGCCTCTGGCGCCCGTTCCTGTTTTGTCGCTTTTTGCGCCATGTCTACGCCCCGGAGAAAACTGTGCATGGCAGTATTCATTTGATTCGCGATGATTTTTTTCCCCGTTCGGCTATCCTACAGTCTGGGTGATTCGGATGCCCACTCCACGCAATCCGGTCGTTGTTTCTGAATAACGGGGATAGATATGGCTCAGCCAAGCGTAGCGCGTGAACCGTCCATGGAAGAAATTCTGGCGTCCATCCGCCAGATCATCGAAAGCAATGAGCCGGGCGCGGGCAAGGCAATTTCGGCATCGCTGCCTGCCGTTTACGGTGCCGATGAGGACGACCGCGACTCCGACATTCATTTGACCGTCGACCAGGCCTATGCCGGCGTCGAGTTCCCGGAGACGATGCCGCAACCCGATCCGCGTTTTGTTGCAGCCAATTCTGCAGGCTCCGCGCCGACACTGGAAGCGCCTGCTCGCGCGATGTCGCTTGCAGATGTTGCCGCCCGCGTTCGCGCTGCCTCCGAGCGGAACACGGTTCAGCTTCAGCGCGAAGTACCGCCCGGTTTCCGTCAGCAGGAAATGCGCCCCGAAGTCCCTGCACACATGTTCGAAGCGCCCCAGCCTCCGGTCGAAATGCCGCGTAGCGTCGAGAATGCCGCTGCGCCGATTGCAACACCGGCCCCACAAGCCGTTGCGGCAGACAAACCGACTGAATCCCAGTACGACGTGCCGGCGGCTGCTGCGATGCAGCTCCAGGAAGAATTTGTCCAGACCGCAGAGGCGCCGGCGCAGATCGCCGTTGCTGCTCCTCTTTCGGATCGCTTGCTCCCCAGCATCTCGGAGGACACGCAGCAGGCGCTCCTTTCGCAGGATGCGGGGTTGCAGATCGCCCGTTCGTTCGAGGAGCTTGCAGCCGCAATCGACGGTGCAGAGCGGCGTTCGCTGGACGAGATCGCCGAGGACATGTTGCGACCGATGCTGCGTGATTGGCTCGATGACAACCTGCCGACGCTGGTCGAGCGCCTTGTTCGCGAGGAAATCGAGCGTGTCGCGCGCGGCCCGCGCCGCTGATCGGAACTCCTTTGTCTTGAGAGCCGCTCCGGTCTTCGGGGCGGCTTTTTTATTGACTTGCCCGCAGCCATCCTATTTACCAACCGCATCATAGAACCTCCAGATCTGGTCCCCAAATGCTCGAAAAGACCTACGATTCCGCTGCCGTTGAACCGAAAATCGCCGCGAAATGGGATGAGGCGGATGCCTTCCGCGCAGGCGCGAATGCCAAGCCGGGCGCCGAGACATTTACCATCGTGATCCCGCCGCCGAACGTGACGGGTTCGCTGCACATGGGTCATGCGCTCAACAATACGCTGCAGGACGTCCTGGTCCGCTTCGAGCGTATGCGCGGGAAGGATGTGCTGTGGCAGCCGGGCATGGATCATGCAGGCATCGCCACGCAGATGGTTGTCGAGCGCAAGCTCATGGAGCAACAGCTGCCGGGCCGTCGCGAGATGGGTCGCGAAGCCTTTGTCGAGAAGATCTGGGAATGGAAGGCGGAATCCGGTGGCCTGATCTTCAATCAGTTGAAGCGGCTGGGCGCTTCCTGTGACTGGTCGCGCGAACGCTTCACGATGGACGAGGGGCTTTCGGCCGCCGTTCTCGAAGTCTTCGTCACGCTCTACAAGGAAGGCCTGATCTACAAGGACAAGCGGCTCGTCAACTGGGACCCGAAGCTGCTGACGGCGATCTCGGACATGGAAGTCGAGCAGATCGAGGTCAAGGGCAACCTTTGGCACCTGCGTTATCCGCTGGAAGAGGGAGTTACTTACGAACACCCCGTTGCGTTTGACGAGGAAGGGAATCCGACGGAATTTGAGACGCGGGACTATTTGACCGTGGCCACGACCCGGCCGGAAACCATGCTCGGCGACACCGGCGTTGCGGTCAATCCGGGGGATGAGCGCTACAAGGCCATTATCGGCAAGCACGTCATCCTGCCGATCGTCGGCAGAAGGATCCCCATTGTTGCGGACGATTATGCCGACCCGACCGCGGGTACCGGCGCCGTCAAGCTGACGCCCGCGCACGACTTCAACGACTTCGAAGTCGGCAAGCGCAGGGGGCTGCCTGCAATCAACATCATGAACGTCGATGCGACGATCAACATCAGGGAAAACGAGGACTTCCTGGAGGGGCTCGATCACCCCGCAGCGCTGCACGGCGCCTGGGATCGGCTTGAAGGCCAGGATCGCATCGCGGCGCGCAACATCATCGTGGAGATCTTCGAAGAAGCGGGGTTGCTCGACAGGATCGAGCCGCACAAGCACATGGTTCCGCACGGCGATCGCGGTGGCGTGCCTATCGAACCGCGCCTGACCGAGCAATGGTGGGTGGACAACAAGACACTGGCTCAGCCGGCGATTGCCTCGGTTCGCGAAGGCCGCACCAGGTTCGTCCCGAAGAACTGGGAAAACACTTATTTCCAGTGGATGGAAAACATTCAGCCGTGGTGCATTTCTCGCCAGCTTTGGTGGGGACATCAGATCCCCGCCTGGTACGGTCCGGACGGTCAGGTTTTCGTAGAGAAGTCCGAAGAAGAAGCGCTGCAGGCCGCTATCCAGCACTATCTGTCGCACGAGGGGCCAATGAAGGCCTATGTCGAAGACCTGCTCGAGAATTTCAAACCGGGCGAAATCCTCACCCGTGACGAAGATGTCCTCGACACCTGGTTCTCATCCGCCCTCTGGCCCTTCTCGACGCTCGGCTGGCCGGAGCAGACGCCGGAACTTGCACGTTATTATCCGACCAATGTCCTCGTGACCGGATTCGACATTATTCCGTTCTGGGTCGTTCGCATGATGCAGATGGGCATGCATTTCATGAAGGACGAAGACGGCAATCCGGTCGAGCCGTTCCACACGGTCTACATTCACGCGCTGGTCCGCGACAAGAACGGCCAGAAGATGTCGAAGTCGAAGGGCAACGTCATCGACCCGCTGGAGCTTATCGACGAATATGGCGCCGACGCGCTGCGCTTTACGCTGGCGATCATGGCTGCTCAAGGCCGCGACGTGAAGCTCGATCCGGCTCGCATTGCCGGCTATCGCAACTTCGGCACCAAGCTCTGGAACGCGACGCGCTTTGCCGAGATGAACGGCGCCGTTAGCGATCCGCATTTTATTCCCGAAGCTGCGGAACTGACGATCAACCGCTGGATTCTGACGGAACTCGCCCGTGCCGAGCGCGATGTCACGGAAGCGATCGAGGCCTATCGCTTCAACGACGCCGCCGGCGCGCTCTATCGTTTCGTTTGGAACCAGGTCTGCGACTGGTATCTCGAACTGCTGAAGCCGGTCTTCAGCGGTGCCGACGAAGGCGCCAAGAAAGAGGCCCAGGCCTGCAGCGCTTATATTCTCGAGGAGATCTACAAGTTGCTGCACCCCTTCATGCCCTTCATGACCGAAGAGCTATGGGCACATACCGCCGGAGAGGGCGTCGAGCGTGACAGCCTGATCTGCCACGCCGAATGGCCTGCACCGTCTTACGCCGATGATGCGGCGGCGGACGAGATCAACTGGCTGATCGACCTCGTATCCGGTATTCGCTCGGTTCGAGCAGAGATGAACGTGCCGCCTTCAGCGATTGCGCCGCTTGTCGTTGTGAAGGCCAACGGTTTGACGCGCGAACGTCTGGTTCGGCACGATGCGGCAATCAAGCGGTTGGCCCGCGTCGATGGCATTTCTCTGACCCAGGAGGCGCCGAGGGGAGCCGCCCAGATTGTTATCGGCGAAGCGACCGCCTGCCTGCCGCTCGGGGCACTCATCGATCTCGGTGCCGAGAAGACACGCCTCGAAAAGGCGATTACCAAGACGGAAGGCGAGATGGCCCGGATCAACGGCAAGCTGTCGAATGAGAAGTTCGTCGCGAATGCCAACCCGGAGGTCGTGACCGCCGAGCGCGACCGTCTGGAAGAGCTCACGGGACAGATGGCCAGCCTGCGCACTGCACTCTCGCGTGTAGCTGAGGCGACGTAATATCAACGGAAAGTAGTATTTAATTCTAAGGGCGCCCGATAGAGAATCGGGCGCTTTTTCGTCCGCGGCTAGGCATTTTGTCATTTTAAGGGAACGGCTGGAGGCTAAAAGCGCTTTTCCTGATTGATTTCACAGGTTTTCCACGGTCTTGCGGCGAAAAATAAGAGTGTTGTCTGCAGGTTACAGATGGTTCCGGATGAGGCACGATCATCCTGTTTTTTCGATATGGGCAGGCTTTTCTTGGAATTTTTTTCTAAATAGCGAAAATATTGACGTGCCCGTCAATTTTTTACGTAAATGATCCATTAGCTCACTTTCCAATCGCATCCCCTCGCAAAGTTGCCATTTACCGGGATCGCCTGCACAGTCCCCTCAATTCTAATTGCCTTTAGTGGGGGAGACACATTGGCATCTCGTATGGCATTGGCAGGCGGCTTGTCGCTTGCTCTACTTTCAACGCTGGCGCAGCCGTCCTTCGCGGGCGGACTTGATCGCGGCGGCTACAACATCGACCAATTGTTCGATGCATCGCAGTTTTCCATTCAGTCGGGCGTGATCTATGTCATGCCGCAGCGCAGGCTGGACAACGTTCGGGACAACCCGACGGCTGGTGGCAATCTGAATAACCGTCCGCATTCGGCTGACGATACGGAAAATTACGCGGTCCCGTATGTCGGCCTGAAGGGCGGCATCGGCGATGTGGACTGCCTTCTCGATTACTCCGAGCCGTTCGGCGCGCACACGAATCCAGGCATCAACTGGGCCGGCGCCAACAACAATATCGAAACAAAGATCACGACGCATAACTACGGTGCGACCTGTTCCTACAAGTTCGACGTGGGGCCGGGGCAGCTCCGTGTGATCGGCGGCACGTTCTATCAGGAGGTCGAGGGCTTCAAGGAGCGGATGGTGTATTCCCTTCCTGCCGCGCCTCCTGGCTTCTCGACAATCGGAACCGGCCGCCTTGATCTCGAGGACCAGGCATGGGGATGGCGCGCCGGTGTCGCCTACGAAATTCCAGAATACGCGCTCCGCGCCAGCCTCGTCTACAACAGCCGCGTCAAATACGACAATCTCACGGGCACCGTGGATTTGACGGATGCGCCTTTGACGCCGGGATACGGCGGTAGGATTACGAATGTATATGGCTCCGCAGAAGCGCCTGACTCGCTGGAGCTAAAGGCTCAAAGCGGTATCGCGCCGGATTGGCTCGCCTTCGGCTCCATAAAGTGGACGAACTGGAGCGTACTCCAGTCGGTCCCCTTCTGCCCGACGACCGGAACTTGCCCGCCTGGCGGATTGGCCTCGCTCGACCTCGCGTATCGCGATGGTTGGACCGTCACGAGTGGCGTCGGCCACAAGTTCAACGACCAATGGAGCGGTGCGGTGAGCTTGACGTGGGATCGCGGGACCAGCGATGGCTATGGCGCGCAGACCGATAGCTGGGTCGTTGGCGTTGGGGCGGCCTACAGCCCGACCGAAAACATCGAATGGCGACTGGCCGGAGCGCTTGGCGTCATGACGAGCGGCGAGTCCGGAACGATCGTGAAGGACGGTGTTACCTACGGCAACGACGTGACGTATTCCTTCGGAAACGATTTGATCGCCGCCATATCGACCAGCATCAAGTTCAAGTTCTGATCTCAGAAGATCAGTGCAAATGAAAGCCCGGCACCTGCCGGGCTTTTTCTTTGTCTACAGACCGTTAAGCATGCTCTTCCGCCGTTTCATTTTGTGACGATTCAGCAACAGCTTTTTACCACCATTCGCGTAAGATCGGCTTCGGGGCAAAATGTCCATTTCCCGCCACAAACTAGGCGCAGCGCTAAGCTCGGGCGAGGGAATGACAAGCTTGGGATGCGCGTAAAGAGTAAGATGGGTCGGTTTTCATTGAGTGCAGAGAAGGCAGGCGAAGGCTACGGCAATGTTGATGCCGTTTCTGTCGTTTCGCGTTGGCTGCAAGACGTATCAGCCGAAAAGCTTCGCTCGCGTCCGGCGGCTTCCAGTCTTTCCTTCTCTTCAATTTTCAGGGCGTTGCGCCTGCCAGAATCGGTGGTCGGTAACAACCGCTCAGGTTTTGTCACAATTGGTGATTACCTATGTTCCGAACGCGAAATACCGAACCTCGGCTTCGCAGAAATGCAGTTGGTGCAATCGCAGGTGAACCGTGCCGGGATGCGGACGGAGAACCTCGATCTAAAGCGAATGCAGGCCCTTGGAGGAGGGCGCAAGGCTGGACGCGACGCGGGCAAAGGGGCCTTTGAGCTCACCGTGGGATCGCTCGCCGAAAGGACTAGGTCAGCAGGTTGCAAGGACAGTGTCCGGCGCGGCTGGCATGGGTGGAAACGAAAGAAATCGAGTGAAATGCTGACGTCCGAGTTCAGACCTTTCAGATTGATGCTTATGGGGCTTTCCGTCGCCTGTTTCGCGGCAGTTGCCTGTCCGGCCGGCGCGTTCGATATAAAGTCGGGCGTTACGAAGGAATCCGGTCCTTTCGATCTCTTCAAGTTCGGTTTCAAAGCCTACAAAAACGGCCAGAAAGAAGAGGCCGTCGAAGCCTACAAGTATGCGGCGGAAAAGGGACACACTGGTTCGCGCTGGGCTCTCGCCAACATGTATGCCGATGGCGATGGCGTCACGCAGAATGATTTCGAAGCCTTCAAGATCTATAGCGAGATCGCGCAACAGGGTGTCGAGCCGGGTTCAGAGGATACCGGCTTTTTTGTCAATGCGCTGCTGTCGCTTGCCAACTACTACAAGCATGGCATTCCGGGTAGCCCGGTAAAGACTGATCTGAGCCAGGCGCGCCAGCTCTATTTCCAGGTTGCTTCCACCTTCGGTGTGCCGGAAGCGCAGTTCCAGCTCGCGCAGATGATGCTTGCGGGCGAGGGCGGCGGCACCAGCGCCCAACAGGCGAAGAAATGGCTCAACCAGGCCCGCAAGAGCGGTCATCCGGGTGCCATGGCCGTGTTCGGCAATATTCTGTTCCAGGAGGGTCAGGCCGCCAACGGTCTGGCGTTGATGACCGCGGCGCTCGACCGCTGCAAGCCGAAGGATTGCAGCTGGATGGAATCCCTGCAGGAGCAGGCGTTCTCGGTGGCTACGGAAAACGATCGCCGGACGGCGATCTCGATGTCGCATAAGATCGCCACAAGCAACACGGATTAAGCTATAGGGGCGATACCCTCTGCTTGCAGCTTTGACTAGGCCGCAAAGTCGAAATACGCGACGACAGGCACGTGGTCGGAGGGTTTTTCCCAGGCGCGAACATGCTTCTCGATCGCCGTCGAGGTCATGCGGTCGGCCGCTTCCGGCGAGAGCATCAGGTGGTCGATGCGGATGCCGTTGTTCTTCGGCCAGGCTCCCGCCTGGTAATCCCAGAACGTATAGGCCGGAACCGCATCCGTTGTCGCCCGGACTGCGTCGGTCATGCCGAGGCTTTCCAACCTCCGGAAGGCCTCTCGCGTTTGCGGCAGGAAAAGCGCATCGTTCTCCCAGACTTTCGGATCGAAGCAGTCATGCGGCTCTGGGATCACATTGTAGTCGCCGGCGAGGATGAGGATCTCTTCGTAGGCAAGGCGTTCCGCCACGAATTTGCGCAGCCGCTCCATCCAGGCAAGCTTGTAGGTGTATTTTTCCGTCTCTATAGGATTGCCGTTCGGCAAGTAGAGGCAGCAGACGCGGGCGACACGGTTTCCTGGCAGAGAGAACACAGCCTCGAGAAACCGGGCTTGCTCGTCCAGCGGATCGCCCGGTAGTCCTCGGCTGACCTCGTCCGGCTTGGTCTTGGAGAGGATCGCGACACCGTTGAACCCCTTCTGGCCATGCGTCTCCACGTGATAGCCAAGGGCCTCTATCTCGAGCCTGGGGAACCCCTCGTCGACCGTCTTGATCTCCTGCAGGCAGGCGATATCCGGGTCGGAATCCTTCAGCCACTGCGTGAGATTGTCGATGCGCGCCTTGACGCCGTTTATGTTCCAGGTCGCGATCTTCATGGGAGGTCCTGTTCCGCTCTAACGCCTTCTTCTACCGCGCTCCTCCAACCCACCACAAGACGATAAACCGGCCCGAAGACATTCTTCGGCCGGTTCGATGTGGATAGATCCGAAAGGAACTAGATCGAGAAGCTGGTTCCGCAGCCGCAGCTCGCCACGGCGTTCGGGTTCTTGATCTGGAAGGATTGGCCAAGCAGGTTGTCGACGAAGTCGATCTCCGACCCCGCCATGTAGACCAGGGAGAGGCTGTCGATCAGCACCTTGGCATTGTTCTTCTCGACGATGGTGTCGTCGTCCTGCACACCGTCAGCAAGATCGAACTTGTAGGAAAAGCCCGAACATCCGCCGCCTTCGACAGACACGCGCAGCGCGCTCTTTCCGGGCTCGGTACCGACGATCGCTGCGATTCGTTTTGCCGCGGCGTCGGAAAGGGTTACACTCGTATCGGTCATGTCTGCTCCTGCCGGGGTCAAGATCCGGAGAGAATAGCGTTTCAGCCGCCGATTACAAACGACTGATTTTAAAGGCACTTGCGCTTTGTATCACGAAAGCGCGGTTTGTGGAAAAGCGGCCAAGAAAGGGCCTCTTTGCCGTTTACCGTCTCTATAGGTATGAAGAGCGGAAAGCGGCGTCAATGGGCAGCGGCTGCGAGATGGCGAGTGACGGTGAAGAATGACGATCGACAGGCGGGCATTAGGTTTCGGCAACAGTGACAGGGCGGTCTATGCGGCCGACCCCTGGACGACGCGTGGACGGCTCTATCCGGAAGGCTCCAGCCCGACGCGTTCCGACTTCCAGCGTGATCGAGACCGGATCGTGCATACCACGGCCTTCCGCCGGCTGAAGCATAAGACGCAGGTGTTTATTGCCCAGGACGGGGATCACTACCGGACGCGCCTGACGCACACCATCGAAGTGGCACAGATCGCCCGCGCGCTTGCAAGGGCGCTGAAGCTCGACGAGGATCTGGCGGAGGGTGTGGCGCTCGTGCACGACTTCGGCCATACGCCATTTGGTCATACCGGCGAAGACGCTCTGCACGAGGTATTGATGCCTTTCGGAGGCTTCGACCACAACGCCCAGTCGCTGCGCATCGTCACCAAGCTCGAACGCCGCTACGCCGATTTCGACGGCATCAACCTGACTTGGGAAAGCCTCGAGGGACTCGTCAAGCACAACGGCCCGCTTCTGACCAGGGATGGCGTCGGTACGCGAGGCGCGGTGCCGCAGCCGATCCTCGACTACTGCGAGATTCATGACCTCGAACTCGACACCTTCGCCAGCCTCGAGGCGCAGGCGGCCGCGATAGCGGACGATATTGCCTACAACACGCATGACATCGACGACGGACTGCGCTCCGGCTACCTGACGTTTGACATGCTGGAGGAAATACCATTCCTCGCCGGCCTTATGGCTGAAGTGAGGGCGCGTTATCCCAACCTCGAGCCGAGCCGTTTCACTCACGAGATCATGCGCCGCCAGATCACGCGCATGGTCGAAGACGTTATTTCGGTCGCGCAGGAGCGCCTCGCCGAGGTGAAGCCGAGAAGCCCCGACGATGTCCGCCAT
Source organism: Rhizobium sp. Root1203 (assembly GCF_001424945.1). Classification (GTDB taxonomy): domain Bacteria; phylum Pseudomonadota; class Alphaproteobacteria; order Rhizobiales; family Rhizobiaceae; genus Rhizobium. The sequence continues at coordinate 663,591 of NZ_LMCW01000012.1, read as the reverse complement.
GCCGACCGCGTGATCGCGACTTTCTCCCCGGCGATGGCGGAAACAGACAGCCAGATCAAGGCGATGTTGTTCAAACGCATTTACCGTCATCCGGAGATCATGCGCATTCGCGCTGGCGCCGCACAGATCGTTACGGATCTGTTCGGGGCGTATATGGCCAATCCAAAGGAGATGCAGAGCCACTACTGGGTCGATCACATCGCTGGCCTCGCCACGGCGCCGAAGGCCCGTCATGTCGGCGATTATCTCGCCGGCATGACCGACACCTACGCAATCAGTGCCCACAGGCGATTGTTTGACCATACTCCGGATTTGCGATAGGCAGCGGTCGCCCGGCAAAAGTCGGGCAAATGCCTTATGGCTAGCCTATGCGTGGAACAGTGCGATGAACCTTTTTACCGATTTCGAAGCCAGGATTAAAACCGCCCTCGAACAGATTGATCTGGTCAAGGAAAAGCGATCCGAGCTGGATTTCGGCCGCATCGCCGTCGAGCCGCCCCGCGACCCAAGCCACGGCGATGTGGCGACCAATGCTGCGATGGTCCTCGCAAAGCCGCTTGGGACAAACCCTCGCGCCCTGGCGGAGGTCATCACGGCCAAGCTGAAGGAAGACGGAGACGTCGCCGACGTCTCAGTTGCCGGTCCGGGCTTCATCAATATCAAGCTCTCGGTCGGCTATTGGCAGCGGCTCCTGGCGTCGATGATCGAGACAGGCACCGATTACGGGCGCTCGACGCTCGGCGTCGGCAAGAGGGTCAACGTCGAATACGTCTCGGCCAATCCGACCGGCCCGATGCATGTCGGCCATTGCCGCGGCGCCGTTGTCGGCGACGCGCTGGCCAATCTGCTGTCCTTTGCCGGCTTCGACGTCGTGAAGGAATATTATATTAACGACGCCGGCTCGCAGATCGACGTCCTGGCTCGTTCGGTGTTCCTGCGCTACCGTGAGGCGCTGGGAGAGAAGATCGGCGAGATTCCGTCGGGTCTCTATCCGGGCGATTATCTCGTGCCGGTCGGCGAGTCACTGGCGCGTGACTACGGTGTGCGGTTGCACAACCTGCCGGAAGATCAGTGGATGCCGATCGTCAAGGACCGCACGATAGATGCGATGATGGTGATGATACGCGAGGATCTCGCGGCATTGAACGTGCATCACGACGTCTTCTTCTCCGAGCGCGCGCTGCATGCCCATGGCGCTGCTGCGATCCGTACCGCGATCAACGATCTGACCTTCAAGGGCCATGTCTACAAGGGGACGTTGCCGCCGCCGAAGGGCCAACTGCCGGAAGACTGGGAGGATCGCGAACAGACGCTGTTCCGCTCGACGGAAGTCGGCGACGACATGGATCGGCCGCTGATCAAGTCGGACGGCTCGTACACCTACTTCGCAGCCGACGTTGCTTACTTCAAGAACAAATTCGACCGTGACTTCGACGAGATGATCTACGTGCTCGGCGCCGATCACGGGGGCTACGTGAAGCGCCTGGAAGCTGTTGCGCGCGCCGTGTCCGAAGGCAAGGCAAAGCTCACCGTGCTGCTGTGCCAGCTCGTCAAGCTGTTCCGTGACGGCGAGCCGGTGAAGATGTCGAAGCGTTCCGGCGATTTCGTCACCCTCCGCGATGTTGTCGAAGAAGTCGGGCGCGATTCGGTGCGCTTCATGATGCTTTACCGCAAGAGTTCGGAGCCGCTAGACTTCGATTTCGCCAAAGTAACGGAGCAATCGAAAGACAATCCGGTCTTTTACGTACAGTATGCTCATGCCCGTTGCATGTCCGTTTTCCGGCAGGCGAAAGAGGCATTTTCCGACCTCGACGTATCGCCGGCGAACCTTGCTGCAGCGGTGTCGGGAATATCGGATCCCGCTGAGTTGCAACTGGTTGCGAAGGTTGCGGAGTTCCCAAGGCTTGTCGACTCGGCAGCGCAGTCGCAGGAGCCGCATCGTGTCGCATTTTACCTCTACGATCTGGCAAGTTCTTTCCATGCGCATTGGAATAAAGGCAAGGATCAGGTAGACTTACGATTTATTAACGATAAGAGCCGAGAATCGAGTATAGCCAGACTAGGGCTGGTGTACGCCGTTGCGTCGGTTTTGAAGTCGGGACTTGCGATTGCAGGGACCGCTGCGCCGGAAGAGATGCGGTAGCGTCACCATTTACCCACAATGCGCTGGCACGAAACCTTTGCATTTGCGAGTGGATGAGTATGGCAGATAAACAGCGGGCGTATGACACGCGTAAGAATACGGACCTCTTTGCCGACGACGATCCTTTGGCGGAACTTGCGCGTATCGTCGGCTTCGAGCCTCGCGTCGCGGCCAATACGGTCGCAGATGCGCCGAGGCAGGAGCCGGCCTTCAACCTGGAAGATGAGTTGCTGCGCGAGTTCGAGCGCTATGACGCTCCGCACGCGCCGGCGGTCGTCGACCTGCCGATCGAACCGGCGTTTGTCGAGCCCGAGCCTGTGTACGATACACAGCCTGCTTTTGACGCACCGGCTGTTCCGGAGCAGCGTGACGAAGATGAATATTCTGCCGTCGAGCAGCAGTCCGACACGCGCACTGTTCTTTCCTCCGCCGATTGGACGGCATCTGCGGCGTCTAGGCCGGCTGAGCCCGTATCCGGCGGTGCCCGCGACCTGATCGAGGAACTGGAGCTCTCGATCGGTGCTGCTCCTGCCCCGGTGCAGCCCGCAAAGGCGCCGCAATGGTCCGCAGCCAGCATCCGGCTGCCGATCGCCAACTTCCATCCTGCGCGCCGCGAAGAGCCCAGCGCTCCTGTCGTTGTGCCGGCTCCCGCGCCCGTCGAGCCTTACGAGCCGGCTGCGGCTTTGCCAGAGGCTGAGTTCGAAATACCTGCGGCGGCTGGGTTTCCAGCAGAAATCGACCGCCACGAGCCGTTCGAAGAAGCAATCGAGGCACCGGCTTCCGAACCGTTGATTGATCATCAGGCATTCGATCTGGCTTCCGCCGCAAGGGACGGTACCGTTCAGGCCGATGCCGCCCTGACGGAAGCGGCACCTGCCGATCTCGACGATATCGCCTTCGATATCGATGATCTTCTTGATGATGTTTCGCAGTATCCTGTGCCGGAACGTCAGGTCGCGGCGGTTTCCGAGGTGGAAGTCGCAGCCGTTTCGCCGGCAGTGTCGGCGCCGGTGTACGCTCCCGAGCCGGTCGCTCCCGTCGCAGCCGCCCCGGAGCCCGAGCCAGAGCCGCAGCCCGTTGTCGCCAAGGCGCAGCCGGAAGCGGAAGACCCCTTCGCCGATCACGATTTCGAGCTGGACCTTGAAGGCATCGAGCTGGAGCTGGCGGATCTGGATTTCGTCGAGCCGATCGTCGCTCGCGAGACGGAGCAGCCGAAGCCTCAGCCGATCGCGCCCGCGGCAGTTGTGCAGGCTGCGCCGGTACCCCGCGCCGCGCCCGCTATCCCGTCTGTGCCGATGTATCAGGCGCCGATGGCAGTCTCCCGTGAACCGATGCCGGCTGCCCCTGCGCCGGTCCCGGTAGCCCCGGTCTCGGCCGCATTTGCCTCCGATGCCGCTGACGAATTGCCCTTCGATCCGTCGATGATCTCGGACGCCGAGTATCATCCAGAAGCCGTCGAAGAAATGCATGTTCCGACGCTCCCGCCGGTCGACAGGCCGCAACCGGTTGTCGCAACCTCCGATTTCGACTTCGATGTCGATGCCGAGATCGCCAATCTGCTGGCGCCGGCCAAGCCGATCGAAACGGCCGCACGGTCGGTCGATGATTGGCGGTCGCACGCCCCGGCTTCCGTCGCACCGATCCCGCCTGCAGCGAGGCAGTCAACGCAGTCGCATGGCTTCGACGAGTTCGAGCGAGCGCTTGAAGAGGATTTCCGTCGCAGCGTCAACGAGCCCGTGCAGCAGCGTCGTGAAAACATTTCCGAAGTTCAGATCCAGTCGGCTAGCGATGCCGAGGATATGAGCCGCGCCCGGTCGATGAAGCGGATGCTGGCGGCTGCCGCCGTTATCGTCGTCTTCGGCGGCGTGGCCTATGCAGGCTACTCGTTCCTGATGCGAGACGGCAGCCTTGGAATTGCCTCTGGCGAGCCGCGCGTCATCACCGCCGACAAGGAGCCGGTGAAGGTTGTACCCGAAAATCCGGGTGGCAAGACAGTGCCAAACCAGGACAAGGCCGTATACGACAGCGTTGGCGGCGCGGCGGCCGAAGCACCAAAGCAGAAGGCTCTGGTTTCGAGCGACGAGCAGCCGGTCGATGTTGTGCAGCGTACGCTGACACCTGAAACGATGCCTGAGGACAACGATAGCGATACGGCAGTGCCGCCAATGGCAACGCCGGTGGGCGATACCCAGGATCCTCGTCTGCTGCCGACACATGACGCCACGCAGAGCGCGGCTGACGATGCAGGCGACGCCGACAAGGTACCGGCTGTGTCTGCCCGCAAGGTTCGTACCATGATCGTCAAGCCGGATGGCACGCTGGTGGCGCGTGATGAGCCGGCACCGGAGCCTGAGGCTGCCCAGGCGACGCTCCCGAAGCCGACGACGGTGCAGACGCAGAAGATCACGGCGGGCGCCAAGCCGGCCCTGGCACCGGCTACGACAGCACCGGAGGGCCAGATGGCCTCCGCGGACATCCGCTCGACGCCGGTCGAAGGGGCGACGCCGTCTCCTGCGCAGGCTTCAGAGAATGTCCTCGCCAAGGCTGCAGCCGCAACGCCTGAAAATGTCGATCCGCCGGTACGCACCGTCACGAGCACGAAGACCGACACCGCGCCTGTTCCGGTCACGCGTCCGGTCGCTGCTGCCCCGGTTGCACCTGCACCTGCGGCGCCCGCACAGCCCGCGCCGAAGGACGTGGCGGCCGTATCGCCACCGGCTGCAACTCAGGCTCAGCCGACCGCCGCCCCATCGGGCAGCTACGGTGTGCAAATCGCTTCTCTGCCCTCGGAAGCGGAGGCCAGGAAGTCCTATGCCAGCCTGTCGAAGAAATTCGCAGGGGTGCTCGCCGGTCGCAGCTACGAGATCCGTAAGGCGGAAATCGCCGGCAAGGGAACTTTCTATCGCGTCCGTATTCCAGCGTCCTCCAAGGATGAGGCCGCTGCGATCTGCGAGAAGTATCGCGCGGCAGGCGGTTCCTGCCTGATTTCGAAGTAACGCTGGACCAAATCGGTTGGAAAACGGCGGGCATTGTCCCGCCGTTTTTTTGTGAATGACGGTTGACGCGGCTCGTAATTTGGCCCGGCACCACTATGATTCGAGTATGACCGAATCAAAAGCAATGATCCTGGGCTGCAGCGGCCTTTCCCTTACGCCCGACGAGAAGGCCTTCTACAAGGCGGAACGCCCATGGGGCTTCATCCTCTTTGGACGCAATATCTCGGAACCGCGGCAGATCAGCGATCTCGTCGCTGAAATGCGCGAAAGTGTCGGCTGGCACGCACCGGTCCTGATCGACCAGGAAGGCGGGCGTGTGCAGCGGATTCGTCCACCCATCTTTCAGCACTACCCCTCCGGACAGCAGCTCGGCGACCTCTACCGGCAGGACAAGGAGCGGGGCAAGCGCGCCGCCTGGTTGATGTCGCGCCTGCATGCGTTCGACCTGTCGCGGTTCGGCATCAATGTTGACTGCCTTCCGGTTCTTGACGTTCCGGTGGAAGGCAGCAGCAACGTCATCGGAAACCGCGCCTACGGCGGCGAACCCACCACGGTGACTGAGATGGGCATGGCGGCGGCTGAAGGGCTCAAGGCCGGCGGGCTATTGCCTGTCATGAAGCACGTGCCGGGCCACGGCCGCGGATTCGCCGATTCTCATCATGAATTGCCGGTGGTCGACGTTTCGCGGGACGAGCTGGAAGCACATGATTTCCCGCCGTTCATTGCCATGAAGGACGAACTCCTGGCGATGACCTGCCACGTCGTCTTCACGGCGATCGATCCGGACAATCCGGCAACGACGTCTCCCAAGGTGATTGACGGGATCATTCGCAAGCGTATCGGTTTCGATGGCCTGTTGCTGTCCGATGATACCTCGATGAACGCCCTGGCAGGGTCGATCGGCGAGCGCGCTGCGAATATCATCGGCGGTGGATGCGACATCGTTTTGCACTGCAACGGGCACATGGACGAGATGCAGCAGGTCGTGGCCAACGTGCCGGTCCTCGGTGGCAAGCCGCTTGAGCGGGCGAAGGCGGTGGAGAACGGCTTTCCCACGCCCGACGCGGCGCAAGAGGCTGCCATCCGGGCCGAGTTCGATGGAATGTTTGCGACGGTCTGATTGCAGAAGGAGTACGGCGCTTGAACACGACAAAGGCCCCGGAACGGCCACGGGCGGCCATAGCGCCGATGGACAAGCTTTGGCAGGACAACGGTGCCGAACGCGCGTCCAACGATCCGGCGCTGCTTATCGACGTTGCGGGCTTCGAAGGCCCGCTTGACCTTCTGCTTTATCTCGCTCGCAACCAGAAAGTCGATTTGTCACGTATTTCGGTCCTCGCGCTGGCCGAACAGTACCTGCAGTTCATCGACAGCGCGCGTCGCATCCGGATTGAGCTTGCGGCCGACTACCTCGTCATGGCGGCGTGGCTTGCCTATTTGAAGTCGCGGCTGCTGATACCCCAGCAGGCCAAGGACGACGGTCCATCGGGCGAGGAGATGGCGGCGACGCTTGCCTTCCGCCTGAAGCGTCTGGAGGCGATGCGCGAGGCCGCCGGCGGGCTGATAAACCGAAATCGCCTCGGTCGCGACGTGTTTGCGCGTGGTGCTCCGGAGCATATCCCGGATCGGCCGAGGTCTGCATACGATGCCAGTCTCTACGATCTGCTGACAGCCTATGCCTCGCTGCGGCAGCGCCAGGCTGTCAGCCAGGTTACGATTGCGCGTCGCAACGTCTGGTCGCTGACCGACGCCCGCGAATTGCTGACCCGCCTTATCGGCGAAATTGTCGACTGGACGGCGCTTGAACAGCACCTGTATCGCTACATGGCGTCCCCCGAAGATCGGGTGACGGCCATCGCCAGCGCCTTTGCCGCCTCGCTGGAACTGGTGCGCGAGGGCAAGCTGGAGATCCGCCAGGACGGGGCATTCCAGCCGATATACCTGCGGCGCGGACCAAGACATGCGACACTGCAGATCGTCGAACAGGAGCAACCGGCTTGACCGATCTCGAAGACGCAACAGAGCGCGAAGACGAAGAACTGTCGACTGAAGACCCCCATGCGGAGGCAGAAGCAGAACGCATCGCCGAAGCCCTGGTTTTCGCGTCGTCGCAGCCCGTGTCGGAAGGCTTCATTGCCGACCGGCTGCCCAGAATATTCAACGTCCGCGCCATAATGCTGAGGCTGAAGGATCAGTATGCGCATCGCGGCGTCAATCTTGTGCAGGTCGACGATGCGTGGGCGTTTCGCACTGCCGCCGACCTGTCTTTCGTCATCCGCAGCGACGAGGACGAAGTAAAGAAGCTCTCGCGTGCCGCCTTGGAGGTTCTTGCGATCATAGCCTATCACCAGCCGGTGACGCGTGCGGAAATCGAGGATATCCGCGGCGTGCAGACCTCTCGCGGCACGCTGGATGTGCTCATGGAGGCGGGTTGGGTTCGCTTTCGCGGCCGGCGGCGCACGCCCGGCAGGCCTGTGACGCTCGGGACCACCCGCGACTTCCTCGACCATTTTGGCCTGGAGGAGCTGCGCGATCTTCCGGGGATCGAAGAGCTGAAGGGTGCAGGCCTGCTTTCCGGCCGCATCCCCGCCAATTTCAACATCCCGTCGCCCTTGATGAGTGACGAACTGACCGAGGACGAAGATCCGATTACGCAGCTGGATCTCGAAGAGCTTGGCCTTCTGGCGCCCGGCGGTGCAGCCGAAGATTAGCGCGACTTGTCTTTGTTTCGCCATTCATGGCGAAAACAATGCGGATCAGAGCTTTTCGACGGCTCGACGACTTGTCACAACGGGCGATCCCGTGACATTAAGCATCAATCCAAGGGGAATTTAGATGTTGGAATTGATGTCGGAAATTCTTACATCAGGAAGCATCGCAACAGGGAGTTAGCGTAATGGGTTCTTTTAGCATGTGGCACTGGCTGATCGTTCTGGTCATTGTGCTGTTGTTGTTCGGTCGCGGCAAGATTCCGGAACTGATGGGTGACGTTGCCAAGGGCATCAAAAGCTTCAAGAAGGGGATGAATGACGAAGACGCCCCCGAGGCCACGACCCCCGGCAAGACCGTCGATCACAAGGCCGACGAAACGAAGTAACTACGTCCGGGCAAACGCAGCCCCCGCGTTTTCCCGCCCAGGAGCCTTGAATGTTCGATATTGGCTGGACCGAGCTGCTTGTCATCGCGGTCGTACTGATTGTGGTGGTTGGTCCCAAGGATTTGCCGCCGATGCTTCGTGCGTTCGGAAAAATGACGCAGCGTGCGCGCAAGGTCGCGGGCGATTTCCGGGCTCAGTTTGACGAAGCGTTGCGCGAGGCGGATCTGGACGAAGTCCGCCAAACCTTAAGCGATGCGCAGAAGCTGAACCCTGTCAATACGTTGCGCGAAGCAATGAACCCGCTTCGGCAGATGGGCAACGAGATCAAGGCAGATCTGCAGAAGGCCACGACCGTCGACAACAAGACTGAGGTTCCGCCGGAGGTCATGTCCACGCCTGAACCGTCGATGAGCCTGCCTGAGACACCTCCGGTCATGTCGCCTCCGACGCCTCGAGCGGCTGTCGCTAGTGAATTGCCCGGTGCAGTCGTTTCGGAGGCACCAAAGGCGGCGCGCAAGCCACGCGCCAAGGCTGCGGACAAGGCCGATGCCGCCGCGGCCATTGCCGTTGTTCCGGCCGAAAAGCCGAAGCGTACGCCTGCGCAAACCACTGTAGCAAAGAAGCCGACGACCGTTGCAGTCGAGGCCACAGCCGGTACGAAGAAGACGGCAGCGAAAAAGAAGAAGGACGAAGCATGAGCGGTGATATTGAAGACAAGCCGCAGCCGCTGATCGAGCACCTGATGGAACTCCGCACGCGACTCATGTGGTCGATCGGTGCTTTTTTCGTCGCCTTTATCGTGTGCTTCATTTTTGCCAAGCACCTCTTCAATGCCCTGGTTTATCCCTATAAGTGGGCGGTCGTCTGGGCACATCTCGATGTTTCCAAGGCGCAGCTGATCTACACTGCTCCCCAGGAATTCTTCTTCACGCAGGTGAAGGTTGCGATGTTCGGCGGTCTTGTGATCGCCTTCCCGATCATCGCGGCGCAGATCTACAAGTTTGTCGCGCCCGGCCTCTACAAGAACGAGCGCGCTGCCTTCCTGCCGTTTCTGATCGCGTCGCCGGTGCTGTTCCTCATGGGGGCGTCTCTGGTCTACTTCTTCTTTACGCCGATGGTCATGTGGTTCTTCCTGACCATGCAGCAGGCGCCGGGCGAGGGCGATGTCGCGATCTCGCTGCTTCCGAAGGTATCCGAATATCTCAGCCTCATCATGACGCTGGTCTTCTCCTTCGGCCTCGTATTCCAGCTTCCTGTGGTCACAACCCTGCTCGCACGTGTCGGACTCCTGACGTCGGACTGGCTTCGTGAGAAGCGCAAGTTCGCGATCGTACTCGCCTTTATCGTCGCTGCGGTGCTGACGCCTCCCGATCCGATGTCCCAGATCGGCCTTGCACTGCCGACGATCATTCTCTACGAGATTTCCATCTACGCGGCGCGACTCGTGGAGCGCCAGCGTGCTCGTGAGACGGTCAAAGAGGCTGACGGGTCCGCGGACGTTGCCAAGACGGACAGCGTCTGAGCGGTCCTCCCGAAATTCTCTCGATGAGCGCTTCCGAACATCCGGTCGAAGCCCGGTCAGGCTTTGGCCGGGTTATCCCTTTTGCAACGACCTGGAACGACGATGCTCGATATCAAATGGATCCGTGAGAATCCCGAAGCGCTGGACGCTGCCCTTGCCAAGCGTGGCGCGGAGCCCTTGTCCGAAAGCCTGATCGCGCTTGATGAGAAGCGCCGCTCCGCCGTTCAAAAGGTTCAGGACATGCAGTCCCGCCGAAACGCTGCCTCGAAGGAAATCGGCGCGGCGATGGCGCAGAAGAACAGCGACCTTGCCGAAAAATTGAAGGCGGAAGTCAGTGACCTCAAGGTGCTGCTTCCTGCGGCGGAAGAAGACGACCGCAAGTATTCGGAAGAGCTCCATGACGCGCTTGCGCGCATTCCGAACGTTCCGCACGACGACGTTCCTGTCGGCGAGGACGAGAACGGCAACGTGGTTGCCCGCGTGGTCGGGGAAAAGCCGCGCTGGAACCATGCACCCAAGGAACACTACGAAATCGGCGAAGCGCTCGGCTACATGGATTTCGAAAAGGCTGCGAAGCTCTCCGGCTCGCGCTTCACGGTGCTGACGGGACCGTTGGCGCGGCTGGAGCGCGCTCTCGGCCAGTTCATGGTCGATCTCCACACGACCGAGCACGGCTACACCGAAGTCAGTTCTCCGCTGATGGTGCGTGCCGAGGCGCTGTTCGGCACCGGCAACCTGCCGAAGTTCGAGGAAGATCTCTTCAAGACGACCGATGGCCGCTACCTCATTCCGACAGCCGAAGTCACGCTCACCAACCTGGTGCGGGAGGAAATTCTCGATCACGAAAAGCTGCCACTTCGTTTCACCGCCTTGACGCCTTCTTTCCGCTCCGAAGCGGGTTCGGCCGGGCGCGACACGCGCGGAATGCTGCGCCAGCATCAGTTCTGGAAGTGCGAACTCGTATCGATCACCGATGCAGAGAGCTCGCTCGCGGAGCACGAGCGCATGACGGCCTGCGCCGAAGAGGTTTTGAAGCGCCTAGGCCTGCATTTCCGCACGATGACGCTCTGCACCGGGGACATGGGCTTTGGGTCGCGCAAGACCTACGACCTGGAAGTTTGGTTGCCGGGACAGAACACCTATCGTGAAATCTCGTCCTGCTCCGTCTGCGGCGATTTCCAGGCGCGCCGTATGAATGCGCGCTATCGCGCCAAGGACGACAAGGCGACGAAGTTCGTCCACACCCTGAACGGCTCCGGAACCGCGGTTGGGCGCTGCCTGATCGCTGTTCTCGAAAACTATCTGAACGAGGATGGATCCGTGACCGTGCCGGACGTGCTGCTGCCGTATATGGGTGGCCTGACGAAGATCGAACGGGCAGCCTGATCCTATGCGCATTCTGCTCACCAATGACGACGGCATTCACGCAGAAGGCCTCGCAGCGCTAGAGCGGATTGCGAGAACGCTCTCCGACGATGTGTGGATTGTCGCACCCGAGACCGATCAGAGTGGCCTTGCGCATTCGTTGAGCCTCTCCGAGCCGCTGCGCTTGCGCAAGATATCCGACAAGCACTTTGCGCTGAGGGGTACGCCGACCGATTGCGTCATCATGGGCATCAAGCAGGTGATGGATATCAAGCCGGACCTCGTGCTCTCCGGCGTCAATTCCGGCTCCAATGTTGCCGACGATGTAACCTATTCGGGAACGATTGCCGGGGCCATCGAAGGCACGATGCATGGCGTGCGTTCCTTCGCCCTGAGTCAGGCTTACCTCCACGAGGATGGCGCGCGCCTCGTCCCTTGGGGGGTGTGCGAGGCGCACGCGCCGGCACTGCTCGAGAAACTGATATCGCTCGATCTACCGGGCGGGACCTTCCTCAATCTCAACTTCCCGAACTGCCGACCCGAGGAGGTCGAGGGCGTTGAGGTGACGGCACAGGGCAAGCTTGCCTTCAACCTGCAGGTCGATGCCCGCGCCGACGGCCGTGGATTTCCCTACTATTGGTTGAAATTCGGAGAGCGTTCCGGCGCCTTTGTCGAGGGTACCGATATCCACGCCCTCAAACATCGCAGGATTTCGGTAACACCTTTGAAACTGGATCTGACTGATTATTCCGTACAGGACCGCGTGAAGCGGGCGCTTTCGGGTACGGAGTAAATCGCGTTGACGTCACGTCTGGTCGAGAAGGAAGGGTTTGCAGCGCTCGTTCTGAGGCTGCGGGCTGAAGGCGTGTCCGATATAGACCTGCTGACCGCCGTCGAACAAACGCCGCGCTCGCTGTTCGTGCCGCCGCAGTTTGCGGACCAGGCGTATTCCAGCCGTACAATCCCCATCGAATGCGGATCCTTCCTCGAAGGGGTCGATCTGGCCGTGCGCGTCCTGCATAGCCTGAAGGTCAAGCCGGGCCAGCGTGTTCTGGAAATCGGCACCGGGAGCGGCTTCATGACGGCTGTCATGGCCCGCATGACGGAGCGCGTCCTGACGGTCGATCGCTACAAGACGCTGACCGGCAGCGCCCAGCGGCGTATCGAATCGCTTGGGATCCGCAACGTCATCGTCCGTCAGGCAGACGGCAGCGCCGGCTTGCAGGGCGAGGGGACTTTCGATCGCATCCTGGTCACCGCGGCCTTCAATGCCATGCCGCGCTTTTATGCGGACCAGCTCGTATCGGGTGGCTCGATGATCGCCCCGCTGATGATTTCGGACACGGAATGCCGTCTTGTGCGCTTGACGAAGACCGGTAGCCGTTTCGAGCGCGAAGAGCTGTTCAACTCACCTTACCTGCCTATCGTGCCGCGCGTTGCGTCACAGCTCTGAGCACCTTCGGCGTCTATGGTTAGCAATCTCTCAAAAAGATCGCACTGATTCCCGCGCTTTAACCGGGTGGTAATACTAACGCGCTTTAATAATCCCACAAACGGTTGCGTCATTCAGTGGGTCGAGTCATGCGTTTCAGTCTTTCGCCAAGCTTCGGGAAGTCTGCCGGTAATGTCCTGATTGCGGCTTTCCTGGCGAGTGTCGCAACGGGGTGTAGTTCCGATGTGACACGTTTCGGTGGTCTGTTCTCTTCTTCCGGTCAGGATCAACTGACGACCGGTTCCATTCCGCGCAGAAGCGGCGTGCAGGCCGATCCCATACCTCAGGCCGATTTGCAGGGCAGTTATCCTGCGGGCGGTCAGGCTATGAGCCAGTCGTACCCTGCGCAGCCGGCTTACGGGTCCAGCGCCCGGATGGCTTCGGCGCCGGTCTCTGTCCAGCGGTCTGAGCTTTCGGCACCCGGCACCGTCTCGCCGGCCCGCGAAAAGCAGGTCGCTCTTGCGCAGCCTTTTCCAACGTCGACCCCATCCGCGAGATCTGCCCCGGTACTGGTGCCGCCCAAGAACGGCACCGACGCTATCGTTACAGGTACGACACCAAAGGTCTCAGGTTGGTCTTCCGCAAACGCGCCTTCAGTGACGCTCCGTCCCGGCGAAAGCGTTGCGATACTTGCCAAGCGCTATGGCGTTCCGGAGAAGGAAATCCTGCGTGCCAACGGCCTGAAGACAGCGGCTGCCGCCAAGCCCGGCCAAATCGTCCTGATCCCGACCTACAATGGCGGCAATGCCGCCAAGGCCTCGGCCCAGGCCGCCGATCTCTCGAAGAACGGCCAGGCGCCACAACCTGGCAAGTCGCAGGAGCAGAACCTAGCGGTTGTTCCTGGCGCAAACTCCGCCCGCGACAAGTCGCTGGCGAGCGCGGATCCGACCACCAAGGCGCCGGGCGCGGGCAAGAGCCCGAAGGGCGCAGGTGGTACATACGTCGTCAAGCCGGGTGACTCCCTCGCCAAGATTGCCAAGGCGACCGGTAGCAGCATTGACGAACTGAAGGCAGCAAACAACCTTTCGGCCGGCTCTATCCGTATTGGCCAGGAACTTAACTTGCCGAATGGCGCCAGCTCCCCGGATGGCATGAAGACGGCGTCGATCCCGGCCAAGGCCGAGGCGAAGCCGGTCGCACAGCCGGCGGCAGCAACGGCCACGGCCGCCGCCCAGCCGGCCACCTACAAGGCACCGGTCGCGACCGAAACCGTCGATGAAGCCGCCAAGAAGGAAGTTGCATCCGCTGCCCCCGAGGCGACGGGAATCTCCAAGTATCGCTGGCCGGTTCGCGGTGCAGTCATCGCCGCCTACGGCGCCAACGTGAACGGCAGCCGCAACGACGGTATCGACATCTCCGTACCGCAGGGCACGCCGATCAAAGCCGCCGAAAACGGTGTGGTCATTTATGCCGGTAACGGCCTGAAGGAACTCGGCAATACGGTTCTCGTCCGACACGATGACGGTACGGTCACGGTCTACGGCAATGCAGACACGCTGAGCGTCGCCCGCGGTCAAAAGATCCAGCGTGGCCAGACGGTGGCGGTCTCCGGCATGAGCGGCAACGTCAAGCAGCCGCAGGTTCACTTCGAAGTCCGTAAGGACGCGACCCCGGTGAACCCGATCACTTTCCTCGAATAGGTAATGCGTCTCGAGGACCAAGCAGAAGCCCGGCCGAAAGCCGGGCTTCTGTCGTTTGGAACGGAGTACTCCTCAGATATTCAGACGCGATCGAGAACGATACGCATGCGGCCAGCCAGGTCCTGGATGTACTGCCACGCCACGCGTCCGGAGCGCGCTCCGCGCGTCGTTGCCCATTCAAGCGCTTCGGCGTGCATCTTTTGGCGGTCGAAGGTCAGCTTGAAATAGTCGGCATAGCCGTCGACCATTGTCAGGTAGTCCTCCTGGCTGCACTTGTGGAAGCCGAGCCAGAGGCCAAAGCGGTCCGAGAGCGATACCTTCTCCTCGACCGCCTCGGACGGATTGATCGCCGTCGATTGCTCGTTCTCCATCATGTTACGCGGCAGCAGGTGCCGGCGGTTGGAGGTCGCATAGAACAGCACGTTGTCCGGCCGGCCTTCCACGCCGCCGTCGAGCGCCGCCTTCAGTGATTTGTAGGCCGTATCGTCGTGATCGAAGGACAGGTCGTCGCAGAAAACGATGACCCGGTGCGGCGTGTCCTTGAGCAGGTCAAGCAGGGCAGGCAGGCTGGCGATATCCTCGCGGTGGACTTCGACGAGCTTCAACGAGACGCCGCTTTCACCCCTGACATCCTCGTGCACGGCCTTTACCAGCGAGGATTTGCCCATGCCCCGCGCGCCCCAGAGAAGGACGTTGTTGGCCGGGTAACCATCGGCGAAGCGCACAGTGTTCTCGTGCAGAATATCGCGCACGCGGTCGACGCCGCGGATGAGCTTCAGGGCGACGCGGTTCGGCCGTGCAACCGGCTGCAGGTAGAGACGGGAAGGAGACCACACGAAGCAGTCTGCCGCGTCCCAGTCGTTGGCTGCGGGCGCCGGGCCGGCAAGACGCTCGACAGCATCGGCCAGACGGCGCAGTTCCGTCAGAATGACGCTGTTCAACTCTTCGGTCATTGCGGTTCCTCCTGAATGCCGTTGTTGATTTCGCTGGGAGGTAGCATGGCCTTTTGCCGGCGGAAAGGTTAAGAGGCACTGGAATCGGTACGGTTTCCGGCTGTTTCTGTTGCATTCGCAAAGACCATAATTATAGTCCGGCCACCCGAGAAATGGCGACGTTTCGCCTCCGGAAAAGTTTTGAGGAGTTTAGCATGTTCATCACCCCGGCATTCGCCCAGGCCGCAACCGACACCGCGGCGTCGCCGTTCGGTTCGGGCTTTGAAATGATCATCCTGTTCGTGCCGCTGATGGTCGTCTGGTATTTCCTGTTGATCCGTCCGCAGCGTGCCCAGGCAAAGAAGCGCGAGGAGACGCTGAAGGCGATCCGTCGCGGCGACCAGGTCGTCACCGGCGGCGGTCTTGTCGGCAAGGTCACCAAGGTTATTGACGACAAGGAAGTCGAAGTTGAAATTGCCGACGGCGTGCGCGTGCGCATTGTCCGGACCGGTATCTCCGAAGTCCGCGTCAAGGGTGAACCTGTAAAGGCAGACGCCGCGTAACGAAAACCATACATCCGCGAACCGGATTGCCCGGATCTGATATAGTCGAGAGAAAATGCTTCATTTTTCCCGCTGGAAGACCGTTCTGATCTGGTTCGTGGTTCTGGTGGCCGTGTTGATCGCGGCCCCCAATCTGTTGTCGGACAAGAAGCTGGGCCTTTTGCCGTCCTGGCTGCCACACAATCGCGTTGCCTTGGGCGCCGACCTGCAGGGCGGCACGCATCTGGTTTTCCAGATCGAGCGCGCCGATATCGCCAGGGAGCGGCTGGAGAGCACCGTTCGCGAGATCAGCGGCAAACTTCGCCAGTCAAAAATACGCTACACCGGGCTGACCGGCAACGATCAGACCGTCACTGTGAAGATCACCGATCCGAACCAGGTTCAGGCGGCCATCGATTCCCTTGAGGACCTGACCGCGACCACGAAGGGCGGCTACCTCGTGGGGTCGAGCCAGAACGTCAGTCTGCAGCGAGGCGAAGGCGGGCAGCTCACCCTTCAGATTGGCGATAGCGCGCTCGAGAGCAGCATAGCTGCCGCGCAGGCGCAGTCCGTGGACATTGTCCGTCGTCGCATTGCTGAGACCGGCAGCAACGATTTTGCCGTTCGGGCCGAAGGCGCCGATCGGATCGATGTGCAGGTATTCGGCTCCGTCGACGCTGAGCGCGTGAAGAGCATTCTCAACGAACCCGCCAAGCTCTCCGTCCGCATGCTCGACGAGAGCATGTCAGGCCAGGACGCACTCGGCGGACGCTGGCCTGCGACTTCGGAGGTGCTCTACTCGCTGGACGATCCGCCGATTCCATATCTCGTTGACCGCACGGACTTCATCGTCGGCAAGAACATCACCGATGTGCAATCGGCGGCGGATGCTGAGACGCAGGCGGTTTCGATCAGCTACAAGCTCGATGCTGAAGGGACTGAGCGTCTTGCGCAGAAGACGCGACAGAATATCGGCCGCCACCTCGCGATCATTTTCGATGATCAGGTGATGGCCGCGCCCCTTATCGACGCGCCGATCGTCGACGGCGCGGGCATCATCCCCGTCAGCTTTACGGAAGATGGCGCGCGCGATCTCGCCTTGATGTTGCGGGCCGGGGCTCTGCCAGCGACGCTGACGACAGTCGAAGAACGCACGGTCAGTCCTGCTCTGGGTGCTGAATCGACACGTGCGGGCCTCGTGGCGGGCGTCGTGGCGGCGATTCTGGTAATTGGCCTGATGTACGGCTTCTATCGCGGATTGGGTCTTATCGCGGCGCTTTCGCTGCTGCTGAATCTCATTCTGATTCTCGCCGTGATGAGCCTGATAGGCGCGACCCTGACGCTACCCGGAATAGCCGGCATTGTACTGATCATGGGCATGGCCGTCGACGCCAATGTCCTGATCTATGAACGCATTCGCGAAGAGGCCAAGAGCGGACGCCCGTTTGCCGAGGCGATCGAGAGCGGCTTCTCCAAGGCGATCATGACGATCGTAGATGCGAACGTGACGATCTTCATTGCAGCCGTGATCCTCTATTTCCTTGGGAACGATGCAGTCCGCGGCTTTGCCGTGACGCTTGCCGCCGGTATCCTGACGACCGTATTCACAGCCATTACCCTCACGCGCTGGATTGTCGTAACATGGCTTCACAGACGTCACCCCAAGCATTTGCCGAAGGATGTTCACACCGGGATCTTTGACCACGCGAACATTCGCTTCATGGGTATTCGTCGATATACGTTTACGGTATCTGCGGCCTTGTCGATTGCGGCGATGATCGGCTTCGCCACAGTCGGCATGCATCTTGGTATCGATTTCGCCGGCGGCTCGATCGTCGAGGTCAAGGCAAGGCAGGGGGCAGCGGATATCGATGATATCCAGGCCCGCCTTGGCGATCTGAATATAGGAAACGTGTCCGCCCGCCGCCTCGGAGATACATCGAGCGCGTTGATTCAGCTGGAGTCTCAAGGCGGCGGCGAGAATGCGGAGCAATCGGCGATCACGCTGGTGCGGGACGAACTCGGGCAGGACTATGATTTCCGCCGCGTGGAAGTCGTCGGGCCGGCGATATCTGGCGAATTGACGAGAGCCGCTACCCTTGGCGTTCTCGCCTCGCTCCTGGTCATCCTTATCTACATCTGGGCGCGCTTCGAATGGCAGTTCGCCGTCGGGGCGATCGTAGCTACGCTTCACGACATTATCCTCATGTTGGGTCTCTTCGTCCTCACAGGCATCGAGTTCAATCTGACAAGCGTCGCCGCGCTCCTGACGATCGTCGGCTACTCCCTGAACGACACGGTGGTGGTCTACGACCGATTGCGCGAAAACCTGAAGCGCTACCGGAAGATGCCGCTGCCGATCCTGATCGACGCGACGATCAATCAGACACTGTCGCGGACAGTCTTGACTGCTGCGACCACAATGCTCGCTCTGGCCGCGCTTTCGCTTTTCGGCGGCGAGGTTATTCGTTCTTTCGCCTTCGTCATGCTCGTCGGTGTTGCCGTGGGCACATTCTCCTCCATCTACATCGCTGCACCGGTGCTGATTGTTTTCAAACTTCGCCCGGATGCGCTCGACAACGATCAAGACAAGAAAGCGGCGGAACCGGATTCTCAATCCGGCAATCCGGCAGTATAGAAATATGGCCAGAGGCATAGAAATACGTGAGGCGCATTTCCCCGGACGCGCCCCAATCGATACTTACGGCAACGGTGGCTTCCGTTTTGCTGACATGTCACATCGCGGTTCGATCCTCTGCCTTCCCTCCGGAATCCATGGCTGGGATATGGATGCGACGATGCCTCTGTCGATCGAGAATTTCCAGCGGGTCCTGGCCGAGGCCGGCGACATTGAGTTCCTGCTGGTCGGGACGGGCGTTGACATGCGTCCGATACCCGCCGACCTGAAGACGGCGCTCAAGGCGGCGGGAATCTCCTCCGATACGATGAATACGGGTGCGGCGGTGCGCACGTTCAACATCATGCTTCTGGAATCCCGTGCCGTGGCCGCGGCATTGATCGCGGTCTGAGCATGGCCGATATGTCATCGAAGAACCAGGATATCTGCCTGGCGATGCTGCGCGACAGCGATCGCGACCGATATCTTGCGTGCCTGTTGTCACCGCCCGACAAGCGTGGCGCCCTGGCAGCGCTTTATGCCTTCAACGCTGAGCTTGCCCGCATCCGCGACCTCGTCCACGAACCGCTTCCCGGCGAAGTGCGCATGCAATACTGGCGCGATCTTCTGGAAGGCAACGCGCACGGGGCGACGGAAGCAAATCCGGTAGCCTCTGCTCTGTTGTCAGCTATCGAAGCGCATCGCCTGCCGCGCCAGACGCTTGTCGACATGATCGATGCGCGCATCTTCGATCTCTACGACGATCCGATGGAGACGCGCGTCGCGTTGGAAGGCTATGCTGGGGAGACCGCATCTGCGTTGATCCAGCTGGCAAGTCTGGTGCTTGGGCCGGACGAGGCTGCGCGCTCCGCCGAAGCCGCTGGCCATGCGGGGGTGGCTCAGGCGATTGCCGGCTTGCTTCTGCTCATGCCGCTGCATCGTCACCGCGGCCAGCTATATGTTCCACTTGAAATCCTCGCTGCGACCGGGCTCGACCGAGATGCGTTTCTTGCGGGCCGTGATACGACGCGCATTTCCGCGGCGATCGAGGCTTTTGCCGGGCTGGGTCGCGATCATCTCACCAGGGCGAGAGGCGTTGGGATCTCGGCTGTTGTGTTTCCTGCCTTTCTGCCGGCCGTGTTGGCGGACCACGTCCTTGAAAAGGCCCAGAAGACGGGTGCGGCAATGTTCGAGCGGTCGATTCAACAATCGCAGTGGCGCCGGCAGATCAGAATGACACTGTCCCTGATGCGGAAGAAAATCTGATGCTGTTTAAACTCGCGCAAGGCTCATGCGTTAAGATGGCCGTTACTGCCAGTTTTGAATGGAGAGCGGCGTGAGCATTATCGTCTGGTGCGTTCTTTTCGCCATTGTGATCGGCATCGCTTTTATCTGCGTGCGCATGGCCGCACGGAACCAAGAAGATGGCTTGCATGATACCGGTCTCGCCATCATCGAGTTCAATCGCGCATTTCCCAACGAAGCGATCCGCCAGTTGCAGGCGACTGCCAACGGACAGGCCGTGTTCGTCCGCCTGCACGACAACAAGGCCAGTCTCATGCGCAATATGCTGAGACACTATGCATGCCACCTCATCGAGCCGGGCAGGGTGCGTGTATCGAGTTCTGAAACGGGCAAGGGATTGGCCATCGAATTCCTCGACGCGCCCCACCATAACGCCACGTTCGAATTCACGTCGCCGAGGGAGGCGTCGGAAGTTTCGCTCTGGCTGCTCGGCAATTATGTCGCCGAGCCGGACAGGGAGATTGTCGCGAGCATTCCCACGGCTGCCAACCGCCACTAGCGCTACGGGAACGCCTGGCCTTTGCTGGGACCGCAATAGATCGATCGTCGTTGCCTCATCCGGTTTGATGAGCAGCTGCGACCGTTTTGCGTTGCCTTGCCACCCAAACAGGAGCAAGATTTACCTCACTTGGCGAAAGCTCGAACGCAGTTTCGCGACGCGATGGAGGTGCATGATGGTTCTTGCAATCAATGATCTCGCTCCAGATTTCGAAGCCCAGACCACCCAAGGAAATATTAGCTTTCACGACTGGATCGGTAATTCCTGGGCAGTGCTGTTTTCTCATCCCAAGGATTTTACGCCCGTATGTACGACTGAGCTGGGCTACATGGCCAGGATCAAGCCCGAGTTCGACAGGCGCGGCGTCAAGATCATCGGCCTCTCCGTCGATCCGCTGGAACGCCATGCCGGCTGGATGAAGGACATCGAAGAGACGCAGGGAGTCAGGCTGAACTATCCGATGATCGCGGACGCGGATTACGCGGTGTCGAAGCGCTACAACATGCTCCCGGCCCTGGTCTCCGGTGATCCGACAGATCGCACTGCTGCCGACAATCAGACAGTGCGCAATGTCTTCGTCATCGGTCCCGACAAGAAGATCAAGCTTATCCTTGTCTATCCGATGACCACCGGACGGAATTTCGACGAGGTGCTACGTGTCATCGATTCCCTGCAGCTGACGGCCAGGCACAAGGTGGCGACGCCTGTGAACTGGAAACAGGGCGAGGATGTCTTCATCGCCGGCTCGGTCTCCGACGACGATGCCAAAAAGCTCTATCCGCAAGGCTGGACCGCGCCGAAACCCTATATCCGCATCGTGCCGCAGCCGCAGGGGTAGCCGGGCCTCGGAGCCGCATCATACCGAAGCAGGGGACGAGGATGATCTTTCGTCAGCTTTTCGATCCAGCGTCGAGCACCTATTCGTATCTGCTGGCAAGCCGACACGGCGGTGAGGCATTGATCATCGATCCCGTTCTGGAGAAGGTCGAACGCTATCTGCAGCTCGTGCGCGAGCTGGACCTCAGGCTCGTCAAGGCGGTGGATACGCACCTGCATGCCGACCACATCACCGGTCTTGGCGCCCTTCGCGACAAGACCCACTGCATTACCGTCATGGGCGAGCAGACGAAGGCCGATATCGTCTCCATGCGTCTCTCCGACAACGACAAGCTGACGATCGAGGGTCTGTCGCTCGATGTCGTCTACACTCCGGGACATACCGACGATTCCTACAGCTTCGTGCTTCCGGACCGGGTATTCACCGGGGATACGCTTCTCATTCGCGGAACGGGCCGCACGGATTTCCAGAATGGAGATCCCCGCGCTCAATTCGAATCCATCTTCGGGCGCCTTCTGAAACTGCCCGATACCACGCTGGTCTATCCCGCCCACGACTACAAGGGTGACACCGTCTCGACGATTGGCGAGGAGAAGGCTTTCAATCCGCGTCTGCAGGTGCGCTCGGCGGACGAATACGCCGATGTCATGAACAACCTGAAGCTCGCCAGCCCAAAGATGATGGATGTCGCTGTTCCGGCCAACATGCATGTAGGGCTGAATCAGGAAGAGGTCGCCCGTCATGGCTGGGTCCTGACGGCTCACCAGGCCCTGAACCTTCTCGGTGATAGCAATGTTGCCCTGATCGATCTTCGCGAAAACGGGGAGCGGCAGCGAAATGGCAGCATTCCAGGCTCGTTGCATGTTCCCTATCCGGACCTGGAGGAAAACATCGGGGATGGCGGGATGCTGCAGGCGCTGGCGCAATCCGCCAACAAGCGCCTCGTCTTCTATTGCGCGTTCGGCGAACGTTCGGCGATGGCAGTTCAGGCCGCGCACGACGCGGGGCTTGCGTCGGCCTTTCATATACAGGGCGGCATCGACGCCTGGAAGAAAGCGAGTGGTCCCGTCACGCACTGATACGAAGAAGCGGCGAACCGGTTATGGTCCGCCGCTTTGGAATCAGGCTGTTTCAGCCAGATGCACCACGTGACCGAGCCAGTCTGCACAATCCGCAAGCGCGCGCTTGGCGACGAGCTGCCGTTTCATGATCGTCTTGTCCTTGCCGCGGAAGCGCTTGACGCCCTCCGGCTTGACGATCGAGCCCGGTTCCAGCTCCGGAAACAGGCCAAAGTTGATGTTCATCGGTTGGAACGAGCGCTTGCCAGGTTCTTCGTCGGTGACGAGATGCCCGCCGGTGATGTGGCTAAGCAGCGCGCCGAGCGCCGTCGTTGCGGGCGGCAACGACACTGCCTCGCCCTTGCGCTCTGCCGCGGCGAAGCGACCGGCCAGCAGGCCGACGCTCGCGCTTTCGACATATCCCTCGCAGCCTGTAATCTGGCCGGCAAAGCGCAGACCGGGCCGGGATTTCAGCGTCAGCGAAGAATCGAGCAGCGTAGGCGAATTGATATAGGTATTGCGATGTAGGCCGCCGAGGCGGGCGAACTCCGCATTTTGCAGGCCCGGAATCATCCGGAAGATGTCCGCCTGTGCGCCGTATTTCAGCTTCGTCTGGAAGCCGACCATATTGTAGAGCGTGCCGAGGGCGTTGTCCTGGCGCAACTGGACGACCGCATAGGCCTTCACGGTCGGGTTGTGGGAGTTTGTCAGCCCCATCGGCTTCATTGGTCCGTGGCGCAGGGTTTCGCGCCCGCGCTCGGCCATGACTTCGATCGGAAGGCAGCCATCGAAATAGGGTGTGCCTTCCCACTCCTTGAAGCCCACCGTGTCGCCGGCAATGAGGGCATCGATGAAGGCGTTGTACTGGGCTTCATCCATCGGGCAGTTGATATAGTCCTTGCCGGTGCCACCGGGGCCGACCTTGTCGTAGCGCGATTGATACCAGCAGATATCCATATCGATGCTCTCGCGGTAGACGATCGGGGCGATGGCATCGAAGAAGGCAAGCGCATCTGCACCGGTCTCCGCCTGGATGGCGCTCGCCAGGGAGGGTGCCGTGAGGGGTCCGGTTGCGACGATTGCCAGATCCCATTCCTTCGGCGGCAGGCCGGAAACTTCCTCGCGAACGACGGTAATTAGCCGATGGCCATGGACCGCGGCGGTCACCGCAGCCGCAAAACCGTCGCGATCGACGGCAAGCGCTCCGCCGGCCGGCACCTGATGTTTATCGGCACAGGCCATGATCAGCGAGCCAGCCATCCGCATTTCGGCGTGGATGACGCCGACGGCATTGCTCGTTGCATCGTCGGAGCGGAACGAGTTCGAGCACACGAGCTCCGCAAGATCGTCGGTCTTGTGCGCATCGGTACCGCGAACGCCCCGCATCTCGTGCAGGACGACCGGGACGCCAGCATTGGCGATCTGCCAGGCAGCTTCCGAGCCGGCGAGCCCGCCGCCGACCACGTGGATGGGAGAATGGGAAGAGGTCTTGTTCATGCGCGGCTGATTATCATGCCGAGGCGGCACAGGAAACCGAAGAATCGAGATGCCCGCACGAGAGAACGGACCTAGAGGTCGAGTTCCAGGCGCGTGCCCGTGCCGTCCGCAGCCGGCACGGCGCAGCAGATCAGTGCTTCATCGCTCGCGGCATCGGCAGTCGGTACTCTGGTGTAGGCGACCGCGCCGGACAGAACTCTCGTCCGGCAGCTGCCGCAATTGCCGAGCCGGCAGCTGAATTCGGGGGCCAGCCCGCGCGCTTCCGCAAGTTCGAGTAGCGTGCCGTCGTTCGGCTGCCAGCGTGCCTCCTTTCCCGATTGCATGAAATAGACAGGAACCGGGCTATCGGCGGCCGCGCGCCTGGGCGCTGGCGCGTCGTCGGCGCGCGCGAGCGTGGCTGGACCGAACGCTTCTGCGTGAATACGACGATCGGCAATGCTCAGGCCGCGCAGGCCGTCATAGACCGATTGCATGAAGGCAGGCGGACCGCAGAGATAGAAGTCGTAGTCGTTGAACGGCAGGACGGCCGAGAGCAGCGCCATATCGATACGGCCCTGCTTCTCGTAATCTTCTCCGGCGACGGCGTCCCTGGCGTCCCCGAGCAGCCGAACGAGTCTGAAGACGCCGCCGGACGCATCAACCAGCGACTGGATCTCAGGGGCGAAAGCACGCTCCGCCTTGCTATGTGCTGAGTAGATCAGCCAGGTCGGCCGGATCCTTCGGGTCCGAAGCCCCTCGTAGAGCACATGCCGAAGCATGGCGAGCAGAGGCGTGATGCCAATTCCAGCCGCAAGCAGCACGGCGGGCCGCGTCTCCCGCGCGTCGATCGTGAAAGCACCCGTAGGGGCGCGGGCCTCGATGATGTCGCCCGGCCGAACAGCGTCGTGCCGATGCGTCGAAACCATGCCTTCGCGCTTGACGCTGATGCGATAGATGCCATCGGATGGTGCTGCCGAAATGGTGTAGGTGCGGACCGCTGGCACCTCCGCTCCCTCAGGTCTGACACGGATCGGCAGGTGTTGCCCGGCAAGATGCGCAATAACACCGCCGGCGTCGGCGGGCTCAAGGTAAAGCGAGCGGACGCTTGCACTCTCCTCTACGACCCGCGAAACACGCAGCGGTCGCCAACTGCGCGAAAGCTCCGCCGCGCGAATCCGGCCGGCCGCTTCATCCCAATTCCCGGTCATCAAGGAGTTGGGAGATTGCCCGTCGGCACGCGATTGCCATCTGAGCGCCAGTGCATCGGGCCTGTAGACGATCTGTCGGGGCCGGAAACGCCAGAGCCGCTCGGCACCTTGGAAGGCTGCAATCTCCGGCGAATCAAGCACCACTTCGGCATCGCCCGACAATTGCAGCAGGTCGCCACTCTCGAAATCGGAAAAAACGAGGCCGACGTGCGGATTGGTGAGAATGTTGCCGAGCGTGTTGAAGAAGAGATTGCCCGCAAAATCCGGGATCGTCAAAACGCCGTCGTCGTTGATCCTGATGAAGCCCGGCTTGCCGCCGCGATGGGAGACGTCGACCTGCCGCTCGCCGTTCTCGCGTTCGACGTAGGAAGCGACGAAGAAGGTGTCGGCCTTTTTGACGATGTCGGTCGCGCGCCCATCGAGCCCGTCAAACACGACAGGACGTTGCATCGGGGGCACCGTCCCTTCGCGCACGAACGTGAAATCCCGCAACTGGATATACTGCGGACAATTACCGTAGGCTTGGCCGACATGCACATCGAAGCTGCTCGCCGTCCTTCGGCTGATGGTGCCATTCAGCCGATTGCGCCGGCGTGTGTGGAGCTCGATGCCGAGCATACCGATGGCGTCGCCATCTTCCATGCCCCGGTCCGCGGGATCGTCAGGCTCCCGCGGAAGGTTCACGCTGAGCTTATGGGGATCCGGGCTCTGCAGAAAGCCCGGGCGGTTGGCGCGTAGCGTCGCCCAGGCGTTGCCTTGGGTGTCCACCGTCCCGAGAACGATGAAAGGCAGTTGCGGGTAAAACTGCCGGTGCTGGTCGATCAGGTGATCGCGCAGGACACGTCGGCCCACTTCGCCCATTCGCTGCGCCACGCCTACCTTTTCCTGCAATGCAATCTCCCCTGAATGCCAGGGAGAGATCGTCTCATGGTTCTCGTTCGTGAGCATAGCGTGCTCCTCCGCGGATGGCAGTATCCGCCCTGATGGAATAAATTTGCTGCTAGGCTGCGTCGCCCAATCCGACAGGTGTCCTTTGAAACGGATGAAAACCGGGGAGGACCTCGATCCGCTGGAGCCAGGCGGTGACGTTGCGATAGATGAAGCGATCGACGTTGCCTTCCGGCGCTCGAGCGACGTAGCTATAGAGCGCCACATCCGCGATTGTCGGACGGTCCGCTGCAATCCAGTCGCAATAGGCGAGCCGAGCGTCGATCAGCGCGAGAATGCGATGCGCTCGGGCGATCACTTCCTCGGTATCGAACTTCGCCCCGAAGACAGTTACAAGGCGGGCAGCGGCTGGCCCATAGGCGATCTCGCCCGCAGCAACCGAGAGCCAGCGCTGAACCGCAGCCGCACCCGCGGGATCTTCGGGAAGCCACCCCTCCGGTCCGTGCTTCTTTGCGATGTAGACAAGGATCGCGTTGGAATCGGCGATGATAACATCTCCGTCCTCAAGCACCGGCACCTGGCCGAAGGGATTGAGCGAGAGAAAGGCCGGGCTCTTATGCTCGCCGGCGGCAAGGTCGACTTCGACAATATCCGCATCCGCCCCAATCAGCGACAGGAAGAGACGAACACGATGCGAATGACCCGAAAGGGGATGAACGTGAAGTTTCATTGGTCTGCTCTCCGTTTGAATTGGGCAGAGAATAATTGTTCCGTCTGTTGAGTGGAATTTCCATAATTTGAAAGATACTATTCCACTTGATGGAATAGAACGAGGCGAGCGATGGATCGACTGCAGTGCATGAGGGTGTTGGTCAGAGTTGCGGAGACCAGCAGCTTTGCCGAGGCGGCTCGCCAACTGCATATGAGCCCTCCGGCGGTTACCCGCGCTATTGCTTCGCTGGAGGATGCAACGGGCGCTCGGTTATTCGTGCGATCGACACGTTCCGTGAAGCTTACCCCCTCGGGCGGACGCTATGTCGATGATTGCAGAAGGATTCTCGCCGATATCGAGGAAGCGGAGGCGTCAGCCGGCGGTTCACATGCCACGGCGTCTGGAATGCTGACAGTCACCGCTCCTGTGCTCTTCGGGCAGTTCCATATCATACCTGTGATGACGGAGTTTCTCGCAATGCATCCGGCCGTCACCGGGCGCGTCCTCCTGTTCGACAGGATCGTCAGCCTTGTGGAAGAAGGCATCGACGTCGCGATCCGCATCGGGCACCTGCAGGATTCAGACCAAACGGCGGTCAAGGTCGGCAGTGTGCGCCGTGTGGTTTGCGGAGCGCCATCCTATTTCGAGCGCAACGGTGTGCCGGGGAAGCCGAGCGATCTTTCAAGGCACGTCACCATCGTGAGCACCGGCTCTTCAGCGCCCTTGGATTGGCACTTTGCTCCCGATCATACAACAGTGACGCTGCGTCCGCGCTTGTATTGCAACACCGTCGATGCATCGATCGCCGCGGCAGTAACAGGTTGGGGCCTGTCGCGCGCGCTTTCATACCAGGTCGTTCGGCAGATCGCCGCCGGTCAACTGCGAATGGTCCTGGAAGACTACGAGGAGGAGCCGCTGCCAATCCATGTCGTTCACACGGAGGGCCGTCATGTCTCTGCGAAGACGCGCAGCTTCGTGGACTTCGCGGTTCAAAGATTGCGGGCGCTCGACTTATGAGCAGCGACTTCGAAAATCGAAGTGGTCAGGAAGCATAGCCCTGGAATCAAAAACGGCGCCCTGATGGCGCCGTCTTGGAAGCTCCACGCGTACCGCTATTAGCGGAAAGCGCGGGAAGCGATGTTGCGGATGTCATAGCGGCTTACGCCGATGTCAGAAAGCGTCTGGTTAGACAGGCTACCAAGTTCGCTAAGGGTGCGGCGGTAGCTGAGCCAGCTCTTTGCAATGCGGATCGGGTTCATGATCTTATTCCTCAGAATGATGATCGTGGGGGGCGTTATTGCCGCCTCAACGGTTGACATTCATATAGGCGTTCGCCGCGATATTGTGCAGTGCAATTATTAGGCTCCTGCCATGCAATTGTGCATGCGATGCACACGGAAGGTGCATGCGATAAAATTTAAGCAGAAGGCGAGAAGAGAACTTTCTGCAACCGAAGCGCTATCCGGAACCTTGGACAAAAGAAAACGCCCGTTGCCGAAAGGCAGCGGGCGTTCTGTGTAAGCGGTTGCTTGGGAGGAAGCTAACCGATTGGTATTAGCGGGTTGCTTCGCGAGCAACGCGCTGGATGTCCGAACGGTCGATGCCGAGATCGTGCAATTCGCGGTTGGTCATGCGGCCAAGTTCAGTGATGGTCTGACGATACTTGCGCCAGTTGTTAAAAGAGCGAGTGATGTTCATGTTGATCCCCTTTCCGAGGGCTGCGTCTGCCAGCTGCCGCCCATCGGCGCTGACCTGTATTTGATGAACAGAATATATGTTGCACCGCGAAGGAGCGGTAGAGACAAGTTTTCACGCCACATATGCGCAGAATGCAAAGCTTGTGGCGCAAAACAATCGATTTCGCCGCTGGTTGGTCAATGAATAGGCAGAATCGGGCCCATGCAGACGTTTTTCAGCCTGACCACGTCGCACGATCGGGGCAGTTGCGGAACGGCTGGGTCACCGCCGCTTGGTTTTGGCCGTCTCAAGCGGCATTTTGCCCATGGGGCTCAATGAGGATCATCGGCTGAAGCGGATGCAGAAAGAATCGATGGCGCGGACATCGTGACGTTCAGACACCTGAATCATTTCAGATGCTTAGCTCGAATAAAATATCCCTCAGAAAAGCAAGACGCCCACCGGGGGAGGATCCGGTGGGCGTGTGTAAGCGACTGACAACTGGGAGGAGGAGTGTCGTCAGTCTATCGGAGCGCGCCTGGGAGGAGGAGTGCGCGGCTCCGAATTCGTTACGGACATCATTTCCGCAAGTATCTAGCGAAAGCAGGGCGCAAACCCTGCAGCTCTCGCTATTTAAATAGTATGACTTATTGAGATGCTGCAGTGCAATGTTCTCATGCGACCGATGCGACAGGCGCATGGCTATTTGGTGGAGCTAGTATATTAGCAAATGAAGGTTATCGATCGATTAATATCCGTCACCAATTTCTCCTATGAGGAATTTGCGTAGGGCCGTTTCCTTGGGGGCTAATCAGCGTCTATAACGGTTGAGATTGAGGGCGCGTCGTCGCGCATTTTGCGGAGTGGGGCATGTACCGCGGGCGTCTGGAGAGAGATTTGTCGCTGTGGGTCGGCAAGGGACTGCTGGGCGGGGAAACCGCAGACGCATTGTTGAAGGAATATGACGCGCGTCCCGCGAGCTTCAGCCTGGGCAATGTACTGACGATCCTCGCGGCAATTTTGTTGACCGCCGCTATTCTTCTCGTCGTTGCATCGAATTGGGAGACGATCCCGCGCCTGGTGCGCGTCTGCCTGATCGTCGCTTTGATCTGGGCCGCTCATCTCGGCGCAGCGGCCATGCTGGCGCGTGGGGCGATAGCGGCCGCCAATGGGCTCCTGGTCATCGGCACACTGAGCTTCGGCGGAGCGATCTCGCTCGTCGGGCAGATGTATCATCTGTCCGGAGACGAACAGAAGGTGATGTATCTCTGGTTCTCTATGGCAGCCGTATCGGCCATTCTGTTTCGCTCGGGAGTCGTCGCCGCGGTGTCGGGATTTCTGGCCTGGGCAAGTTTTGCAGTCTATCTCAACGGCTCCGACATGCGCTGGATGCGTTTTGATGGCTGGATGGTACCGATCATGGCTTTGATCGTCATCGGCCTCGTGCGATATACCGGGGCCGACCGCGCCCGGCATCTTGCGTACCTGTTGCTTGTCGGTTGGCTCGCGTGGCTCTATACGCTTCAATCCGACCCCCGGCTTGCCTGTCTTTACGCTGCGGGCGGGATGGTTGCGTTGATCGTCGTAAGCCTTCCTGTGCCTCGCCTGTCCGGTCTCGTAAGGAGCGCCGGCGTCGCGCCGGCCTTCTACGCGTTCCTCGTTGCCGTCATAGGCTTGTTCTTCCTCCATGTGGAGATTGACAAAGGCGGGTGGTTGGTAGCCCTGGCGCTGGTGACGTTGGCGGCCACAATTTTGGCCATTGCGCTTCAGGGGCGCGACAACGGTGCCGTTCGCTACCTGGCCTATGCGGTGTTTGCCGTCGAGATGCTGTATCTGGCTTCGGTCACGGTCGGTTCGATCCTCGGTACCTCCGGGCTCTTCCTGTGCTCCGGTCTGTTCGTGGCATTCCTGGCCTGGGTCGTCTTCCGCCTCGAACGTAGATTTGCGGGCAGAGCAGGGGAGGCGAGCCTATGAGTATCTTTTCGCTGAAACCTCAAACCGGGCGCCGCTGCCTCGCTGCCGCCGTCGCTGTCGCGGCCCTTCAGACGGCGGTGCTTGGTTATGTGATCGAAGGCCGGGCGGCCATCCTGCGCAACGGAACGGATGTGTTGCTGAAAACCGCACCGGTCGATCCGCGCGATTTCCTGCGCGGTGATTATGTGGTGCTGAACTATGAGATATCCTCCGTTCCGCTGCAGTCGTTGACAGGTGAGATTCCCAAGGAGCCGGGAGAGCGCAGCCTTTGGGTTCGGGTGAAGCAAGGCGAGGGTGGTTTCTGGGGAGTTGTCGAATCGTCCTTCCAGCCCCTGCCGCAACAAGAAGCCACGGTCGTTCTGCATACCATGCCGTTCTACAGCTATGGCAACGCTCAGACCGAGAGCATCCATGTCGACTATGGGATCGAGCGCTATTACGTGCCCGAAGGCGCAGGATTGGCGCTGGAGCAGGCGCGGCAGGAGGGCGAGGTTTCAATTGCGGTCCGCGTTGCCGCTGACGGAACCCCACAGATACGGAGTCTGCTGGTGGACGGTAAGCCCGCCTATGACGAGCCTCTTTACTGAGTTGGAGCGGCATCGTGTGGAAGGCCGCCTGAATAGGCGAAAATCCCTGTCATCAGGCCTTCATTTTTCCTTTGCCTCTACCAAATCGGGTGTTATAGAGACGCCGCGCTCCGGAAGGCCTCATGTGCAGGCATATGCATGCGGTTTTTGAGAACGCGGGTATGGTGAAATTGGTAGACACGCCAGATTTAGGTTCTGGTGCCGCAAGGCGTGGGAGTTCAAGTCTCTCTACCCGCACCAAGAGCTTGCAGGCGGGGGGGCCGAACAGGTGTTCCCCGATTGCCCGGTAGCAAGCGCCGTTTCGCCTGGGGCGGAACGAATAAGAATTGAGAACAAGCCACGCCCGGCAACTTTCCGGCGTCGTGCTCATCGAAACGAACGGCGTCTGGGCACGGCCGCCACGAAATGAAGGTAGGAAGACATGCAGGTTATCGAAACGCTCGCTGAAGGGCTGAAGCGCGAAATCAAGGTCGTAATCCCGGCCAAGGACATGGAAGTCAAGATGAACGAGCGTCTTGCCGACGTGAAGGACAAGGTCCGGATCAACGGCTTTCGCCCGGGCAAGGTTCCGACCGCGCACCTGAAGAAGGTGTATGGAAAGTCCATCATGGCCGACCTCGTCAACGAGATCGTTCGCGAACAGCCGACCGCCATCCTTGCCGAGCGTGGCGAAAAGTCCGCAACGCAGCCGGAAGTCGCGATGACGGAAGACAAGGACGAAGCGGACAAGATCCTCGCAGCCGAGCAGGATTTCGAATTCACGCTCTCCTATGAAGTCCTGCCGCCGATCGAACTGAAGTCCGTCAAGGGCGTCAAGATCACACGCGAAGTCGTTGATATATCGGACGAAGAAGTCACCGAGCAGGTCCTCAAGGTTGCTGAGAGCGCCCGCTCTTACGAAACCAAGAAGGGCAAGGCTGCCGACGGCGACCGCATCACGATGGACTACGTCGGCAAGGTCGACGGCGAAGCCTTCGAAGGCGGCACCGATCAGGGCGCCGAACTCGTTCTCGGCTCCGGCCGCTTCATCCCGGGCTTCGAAGAGCAGCTGGTCGGCACCAAGGCCGGTGAAGAAAAGACCATCAAAGTCACGTTCCCGGCTGACTATCCGGCCAAGAACCTCGCTGGCAAGGACGCCACCTTCGACGTTACCGTCAAGGATGTTGCTGCTCCGGCCGAGGTGGAAATCAACGATGAACTGGCAAAGAAGCTCGGCCTTGAATCGGCTGACCGTCTGAAGGAAATCGTCCGCGGCCAGATCGAATCGCAATACGGCTCGCTGACCCGCCAGAAGGTGAAGCGTCAGATCCTCGATCAGCTCGACGAAATGTACAAGTTCGAGACGCCGACCTCGCTCGTTGAAGCCGAGTACAACGGCATCTGGAACCAGGTCGCCAACGACCTCGCACAGTCCGGCAAGACCTTCGAAGACGAAGACACGACCGAAGAACAGGCTCGCGAAGAGTACAAGAAGCTTGCTGAGCGCCGCGTTCGCCTCGGTCTCGTCCTCTCCGAAATCGGCGAAAAGGCCGGTGTCGAAGTGAGCGAAGACGAAATGCAGCGGGCGATCTACGAACAGCTGCGTCAGTACCCGGGCCAGGAAAAGCAGATCCTCGAATTCTTCCGTAGCCAGCCGGGTGCAGCCGCCTCGATCCGCGCTCCGATCTTCGAAGAAAAGGTCATCGACCATCTGCTGACTGAGATCGACGTCACGGACAAGAAGGTAACCAAGGAAGAGCTGCTGGCCGAAGAAGAAGGCGAAGGCTCCGAGAAGGAAGCCAAGAAGGCTGCGCCGAAGAAGAAGACTGCTGCTGCAAAGGCTGAAACCGCCGAAGGCGAAGAAGCTGCAGCCCCGAAGAAGAAGGCAGCTCCGAAGAAGAAGGCTTCCGAGGACGGCGCCGAGTAACTTTTCGGCTCCTCCATTCCAATCGAAACCCCGCCCTTGTGCGGGGTTTCTTGTTTTCCGGAAGACGGCAACTGCATCCGGGGAGGGGCGCCACAGGGGTTCTCTACCACCAAAGGGGAGGGTGTGCTCCATATGGTTGCATTGCCGCATGATCGGGGGCAGACTGGCCATGGCAAAGAGGGGATTTTTGCGATGGTTTCCAAGGATGAGCTCAAGGGCCTTGTGGAGCGGATTTTCGAGGCCCGCAGGGAAGGGGATCTCGACAGCCTGATGTCGTTTCTTGCAGACGATTGCGTGTTCCGCGTTGTCGGCAACCAGCATCTTGCGCCGTTGACCGACCCTGTGGTCGGCGCGGAAGCCCTTCGCCGAACGATGCGGCAGCTGATCGACGGCTGGGATATGAAAGCGATCGAGTTCGTATCCATCCATGTCGACGGCAACGTTGCGCTGGTTCACCGCAGGGGTCGCATGCGCTGCGGTGCGACGGAGTTCGACACCGAGATCATGGACAAGATGACCTTCGAGGACGGGAAGGTGAAGGAGTGCGTTGAATTCATCGATACGCTGCAGACCGCGGTGATACTCAATTTGGTCCAAGCGCCTGCCGTGCAGATGTAGCGATAATTTTCAGACCGGCCCGCCGACGGCCCGGTGTGCATGGGTCAGCTCCGCAACCTTTTTGATGTGCGAAACTGCGGCAAGGCCGCCAGCCGTCTTGGTAAACAGCTCGAGCGTCTCGTCTTCATGATCGCCGACCGGCGTCAGCGCCTGATCCATGTAGGTTTTCGTTTCCTTGTCGCGGGCAATGAAAAATGCATTGGTCGCCAGCCGTGCAATGGTCGCGCCAAGCGACGCATGCTTGGCGGCAGTCTGCCAGATGAATCGAGGCCAGAAGACGAATGCGCTTTCGTGCGGCAGTCCGGGGCGTCGCTCCGACGGATGCTTCAGCCGAAGCAGCCCGCTCTGCAGCGGATGCACGTTTTCGAGCGGCACTGTGGTTGCAAAGGACACGAGGATCTTGACGAGGCTCGCCAGGGGAACGCCGGTCGCCACCGCGCGGCGCAGCAGCGTCTTCATGTGTTCGGGCGTATAATAGAGAGACCACGCCTCCCGGTAGATGCTCTCCCATTCTGCCTTGCTCATCTTCTGATGCGCGGTGCAGACGTGCTCGACGTCGTAGATGTTGAGATCGGCATCCATCTCGACATCCTTCTTCCACAATGTCTGATGGTCCTCCGAGCCCGGCAGCGGCGTCAGACAGAAGAACTCGATCACATCGAGGGGAAGCTCATGCTGGATGATGGCGATGTCGCGCCGGATCGATTCTGGCGTATCGGCCGGGAACCCGAGGATATAACCTGCAAGCGTCATGATGCCTTGCGCCTTCCAGGCAAGCAGCATCTTGCGGTATTCGGTGATCTTGTTCTGGTTCTTCTTGGCAATCGTGAGGTTGTCCGGGTTGACGTTCTCCAGCCCGATGAACACGCGCGTCACACCGGCACGCTTGGATTTTTCGATGAAGTTCGGGATCTTGTGGCACAGCGTATCGACCTGGATCATCAGGCCGAGTGGAATGCCATCCTTCTCGCGGAGTTCGATCAACCTGTCGAAGATCGCTTCCCAATCCCGGTTGCGGGCGAAATTGTCGTCGGTGATGAAGAACTTGTGGATGCCCTGCGCCCAGTTCATCCGCACCAGCTTCTCGACATCGTCGGCCGTGCGAAAGCGAGATTTGCGGCCCTGCACGTTGATGATGGTGCAGAAGGAGCACTGATACGGACAGCCGCGGCCGGCATCGAAGCTCGTGCTGAGGCCGAGCGTGTGCGTCACATTGGCCTTCGGCAGGAAGGGAACGGCCGCTCCCTCGATGCTCGGCAGGTCGTTCATGTAGTTGTAGAGCGGCGCCAGCGTACCGGAAGCGGCGTCCTGAAGCACCGTGTCGAGACGCCCTTCGGCCTCTCCGGCAAACATCGAGATTCCCATCTCCCGGCAGGCATCGAGGCCAACCGCCTTGCCATCGAGCATCGCCAGGCATCCTGAAACATGGAAGCCGCCCATCGACACGGCAATGCCGGCATCGCGGAACGGACGGGCGATATCCAGCGCACGCGGATACTGGTTCGACTGCACGCCGACGAGGGCGACCATGCCGAAATTGCCGTTTGCCTTCAGAAGGCTGAGAAGGGAGGGAATGTTGACCCGGGTGTTGGTCTCGTCGACGACCGTTATGTCGATGCCCACATTCGGACCCAGCACCTTGCGCTCGGCACAATCGGCCGCAATTCCATAGAGCGCTGCGAGCGAATTCGAAGGGATCATGGCCCGCCACCAGCGGATCACATAGCCATCGTCATCGTAGTGAGACGGCTTGATCAGAATGAGCTGGAAATTCCGTTCTGAAGTTTCGGATAGATCTCGCACGGTTACTCGCTGGTAAGAGAGAACCCCCATGCACCGACGCTATCAGAGACCACGAATATTACAAGGGAAGCTTTGACCCGGACGCCCGGCGGGAAAAGCGTCTTTTCCGAAACCCGTTCGTCTGTGCTTAAGCTGTTGTTTTTTCGTGATATACTCGCCCGGAAATCTGGGTGCCTTCCAGGCAAACATGACATCAGAGTTCCGATTTGATGTCGCCCATGCGGTTCCAGGCATCGAGGCCGGCGATCTTGTAGGCCTCCGCGAGAGTCGGATAGTTGAAGGTGTTCTCGACGAAATACTCCACGGTACCCTTGAGGTTGAGCACCGCCTGGCCGATGTGTACCAGTTCGGTCGCACCCTCGCCGACGATATGGACGCCCAGCAGGCGGCGGGTCTTCAGCGAGAAGATCAGCTTCAGAAGCCCGGTGTCCAGACCCATGATATGGCCGCGCGAGGTCTCGCGGAAACGGGCGATGCCGCATTCGTAGGGAATGCCGCGCTCCTTCATCTCCTCCTCCGTAAGGCCGCAGGTCGAAATTTCAGGCACGGCGTAAATGCCATACGGGAAGTACTTCGGGGGCTCCTTGGCGACCGCACCGATCGCGACGCGCGCCGCGATCCGGCCCTGTTCCATCGACGTGGACGCAAGGCTCGGGAAGCCGACGACGTCGCCGGCCGCATAGATGTTCGGCACCGAGGTCTGGAAGGTCTCGGGATTGACCTTGAGACGACCGCGGCTGTCTGCCTCCAGGCCGGCAGCCGCAAGGTTGAGCGTGTCGGTCGCGCCCATCCGTCCGGCTGCAAACAGCACCATGTCGCTCACCAGCCGGCGGCCGTTGTCGAGCAGCAGTTCGACCTTTCCATTGTCGAGCCGCGTCACCGTGTCAGCCTTGGTGCCGAGCAGGATCTTCATGTTGCGATCGCGCAGCTGATAGGTGAAATCCTCGATGATCTCCTTGTCGATGAAGTCCAGCATCGTCGGCTTTGGATCGATGACCGTAACGGCGGTATCCAGCGCGCTGAAGATCGTCGCGTATTCGATGCCGATGACGCCTGCGCCGATCACGGTCATCGAGCGCGGCAGCTCCTGGATTTCAAGCAGCTCGTCACTGTCGAGGACGGTCTTGTTGTCGAAGGGAATATAGTCCGGCCGAAACGGCTTGGTTCCGACGGCGAGCAGAATGCTCGCGCCTGTCACCTTCAGCACTTCACCATCGTCCTTGACGACCTCAAGCGTCGAGGGATCGGCAAAGCTCGCCTTGCCGCGGATGTGCTGAACGCGATTGCGCGCAAACTGATGCTCGAGAACCTCGACCTCATGATCGAGCGTGATCAGAAGCCGGCGCCGGAGATCGTCGGCGCTGATTTCGTCCTTGACGCGGTAGGCCTTGCCGTAAAAACCGCGTTCGCGCCAGCCGGACAGATTGAGCGCCGTCTCGCGCAGCGTCTTGGACGGGATCGTGCCGGTATGGACGGAAACGCCGCCGACACGCTTGCCCTGTTCGATGACCAGCACCTTCTTGCCGAGTTTGGCGGCTTGAATTGCGCCGCGGCGGCCTGCCGGGCCGCTACCGACAACAACGAGATCGTACTGGAACATGAGCTGGCCCCGATTGGAAAGCTGGAATCATTTTGCGACGCAAAATGTGGCGCGATCACGGGTAGCTGGTCAATGTTGCAGATTGATTTACGCGCGACTATCAGGATTGGGCGAAGCCAAGGAGCGGTTCCATCATCTCGAACGTGCGATCCATGGCGAATGCACGGGAAATCGGCAGCCCGAGATGGCCGTAGAAGATCGACATCTGGCCTTCGGCGGTCTTTTCGTTGGCATTGGCGATCGCCGCCAGATAGAGCGCCGATGCAAGTCCGGTCCGATCGGCGCCCGACCGGCAGTGGATCAGGATCGGCTTCGGCGCGTCGCGCATGATCTTGATGAGGGCCCGGGCCTTTTCCTCGGACAGTTCCCTGGCGGCGGACATGCTGAAGTCGATGTGCGTTATGTTGAGCGCCTTGGCTTGTGCAACTTCGGCAGTATACCAATCCGGCTTGTTCGATTCGCCGCGCAGGTTCAGGATGGTCTTGATCCCATAGCGCTTTTCCAGGTCCGCGATCGCTTCCGCGGACGGTTGCGACGAGCGATAGACCTCTCCGGGTATCACAGTATGAAAGTTGTCCGTGGCCGCGAGATAGGAGGAATAGCCGCCAACGATGAGAAAGAGCAGTATCGCGGGGTATAATGCCACCGTCCGATAGAGAGAGGATCTCCGGGAAGCGATTTTTTTCGTCATCAATGGTCCCGATCAGGATGGTTGCAGCATGGCTGCTTTGCCACCCAAACCTGACGGACACCTGAAAACGAAAATCCCCTTAGATCAGACGCAAGCCTTTCAGACTGGCGTGCCCATCCTTTCCGACGATGATGTGATCGTGAACGGTAATCCCCAGCGGCTTCGCCGTATCGATGATCATCTTGGTCATGTCGATGTCCGCGCGGGAAGGGGTGGGGTCGCCCGAGGGGTGGTTGTGGACGAGAATGAGGGCGGTGGCGGAAAGCTCAAGTGCGCGCTTCACCACTTCGCGCGGATAGACCGGAGTGTGATCGACCGTGCCGAGCCCCTGCACCTCGTCCGCAATCAGCGCATTGCGCTTGTCGAGAAAGAGAATGCGGAACTGCTCGCGTGTCTCATGGGCCATGGCCGCCTGGCAATACTGGATGACGGAGGACCAGGAGGCGAGCACCTGCTTGCCCCGGAGTTCGCTTTTCAGCGTCCGGTGCGCAACCGTCGAAATCAGCTTCAGGTCGAGCGCAACAGCTTCGCCGACCCCCGTCACCTCGCGCAGCAGCGGCGTCGCTGCCCCGAAAACGCCCGCCAGGGATCCGAAGCGCTCGATAAGCGCCTTTGCAATGGGCTTGGTATCCCGGCGCGGGATCAGCCGAAAGAGCAGCAACTCGAGCAGCTCGTAATCTGCAAGCGCCGTGTCCCCATGTTCCCGAAATCGGTTGCGCAGCCGTTCCCGGTGCCCGTGATAGTGCTCTTCCTTTGCCGGCTGTCCATGAGAGATCGCTTGGGTGGACTGTTCCGCAAAGAACGCCCGCTCGTCGACGGCCGTTTCATCCGCTGCCTCATAGGGCAGTTCGTCGTCGCCGGTGAACGGAGCGGGTACTTTTGCCATCAGCTGCTCATCGGCTGAGGGGCGGTAGCCCCGGTCTGTCGAGGCCGCGCGGCGAGAGGGTGAAGATCTCGCAGCCATCGGCGGTCACGCCGACCGTGTGCTCGTATTGCGCCGACAGCGAGCGGTCGCGGGTGACGGCCGTCCAGCCGTCCGCGAGAACCTTCACATGTGGGCGACCGAGATTGATCATCGGCTCGATGGTGAAGATCATGCCTTCACGCAGCTCCGGCCCTTCGTTGGCGCGGCCGTAGTGCAGGATATTCGGTGAATCGTGGAAGAGCGAGCCGACCCCGTGACCACAGAAGTCACGCACCACCGAGCAGCGCTCCGCTTCCGCATAGGTCTGGATTGCCTCGCCGATGGCCCCGGTGCGGGAGCCTGGGCGAACGGCGCCAATGCCGCGCATCAGCGATTCGTAGGTGACTTCCAGCAATCGTTCCGCGGCGCGCTTGACCGCTCCGACGGGGTACATTCGGCTGGAATCGCCATGCCAGCCATCGACGACATAGGTCACGTCGATGTTGACGATATCGCCATCGCGAAGCGGCTTCCCGTCCGGAATGCCGTGGCAGACGACGTGGTTGATCGAGGTGCAGGTCGACTTCGTGTAGCCGCGGTAATTCAGGGTGGCCGGATAGGCGCCGTTGTCCATGCCGAACTCGAAGACGAACCGATCGATCGCGTCGGTCGCGACGCCGGGCTGCACGATCGCGGCCAGCTCGTCCAGGCAACGCGCCGTGACCTGACAGGCCTTGCGCATGCCCTCGAATGCCTCTGAACCGTATATCCTGATGGCGCCCGTATTCTTCGACGGCGCGGAGGAGGCTTCGATGTAATTTACCATGGAAGGGCCTTAGCAGAAATTGTCTTTGTCGTACATAATGCAGCTATGCCGGGTTCGTCCATCGGGATCAATGGGCTTTGGGGTGATTTGTGGCGTTGCGCCTTACCCTGCGATCTTGCCCTGCGCCCTTGCCTATCCGTGACGGGTCGACGTGGGTGACGCGAGGCTGCGTTTCGACTATCGCCAGTGCAAGGCTTCTCGGTCACGCGGCCTGATCACCCGTGGTTTGGCCATTCTGACTTACTCGGACGGGCGCTGGAAATTGCCGCGTCGGAGTAAAAATATATGGCGCTTCCCAGCGCCCCGTTCGGCGGTTTATGCCCGCAACTCCGGTCTCTCTGCATTCCCCTCCTAATTTTCGCCGGGGGAGTGCCAACCTCATTCCTGTGCTCGTCACAGGAATCCAGTGCGCCCAAGTCCTTGGGCGCGCGGAAAACTCTTCCTCCGACAACAAAGAGCGGGTCATTCACGGCGCCGGCCGCCGTGGCTGGATTCCTGTGACGAGCACAGGAATGAGGTGGAGGGGAGGTGGGCGTGGGCGTGGGCGTGGAAGGAGGCAGAGGCATTGCGGTCGATGAGATTGGTCGGCGTCAAACCGACGACCGGCGTTGCGTGCGGCAGGCAATGCAGTCTATAAACCGGCCACTCACCACGGACCCGGTGAAACTCCGGGTGGCTCTTCTGGCCGCCGATCCGCCAGACAACGCAAAACCTGCACGCCAAATGCAACCGCTCCGGTGGGGTGCGTTGGGCTACGCTTTGCGAGACTTCAAACACATGCAATTTTCATCCATTCGCAGGGATTGGTTCGCCAATCCGACACGCGAGATGCTCGCCGGAGCAGTCGCGACATTCGCCCTGATCCCCGAGGTCATTGCCTTCTCGTTTGTCGCGGGCGTCGACCCGCAGGTCGGCCTCTTTGCCTCCTTCGTCATCGGCATCGTCATTGCCTTTACGGGCGGCCGGCCGGCGATGATTTCGGCTGCAGCCGGATCGGTCGCCCTGGTCGCGGCGCCTCTGGTCCACGCTCACGGACTGCCTTACCTCTTCGCAGCGGGGCTGCTGGCCGGCATCATCCAGATCCTCTTCGGGCTTCTGCGCCTCGGCGTCCTCATGCGGTTCGTGTCCAAGTCTGTCCGGACCGGCTTCGTCAATGCGCTGGCGATACTGATCTTCGGCGCCCAGCTGCCGCATATCCTCGGTGGAGACTGGATCGCCTACGCTATGCTGGCGGCCGGGCTGGCCGTCATCTATCTCGTTCCGCGCATTACCACCGCGATCCCGTCGCCGCTGATATGCATCCTTGTCCTGACGATCGCCTCGGTCACGCTGCATCTGCCGGTTCTGACGATCGCCGATCTGGGAAAGCTCCCTGATTCGCTTCCCGTCTTCGCCTGGCCTGCTGTTCCGCTGACGATCGAGACGCTGGCGATCATCTCTGGCCCAGCCCTTGCGATCGCCATGGTGGGCCTGCTTGAATCCATGATGACGGCCAGCGTCGTCGACGACCTCACAGACACGCCGAGTTCGAAGAACAGGGAATGCACCGGCCTCGGCATCGCCAATGCCGCGTCCAGTCTCTTTGGCGGTATCGCGGGGTGCGGGATGATCGGGCAGACGGTCAGCAACGTGAAATACGGCGGGCGGGGGCGTCTCTCCACCCTGTTTGCGGGTGCGCTCTTGCTGGTCCTGATGGTTCTGCTCAAGCCCTGGGTCTCGCAGGTGCCGGTCGCCGCTCTGGTGGCCATCATGGTCATGGTCTCGATCGACACGTTCGATTGGTCGTCCCTGCGGATGATGGTGTTCCACCCTAAGACCTCGAGCGTCGTCATGCTGGCGACTGTCGTGGTCACCGTGGCCAGCTCAAATCTTGCGTTGGGCGTCACGGTCGGGGTGCTGTTGAGCGGAGTGTTCTTCACCTTCAAGGTTGCGCGCCTGCTGAGCGTAGACGCTGAAGCCGATACATCCGCAAAAACGCTCGCGTACCGGGTTTCAGGCCAGGTCTTCTTCGCATCCGCCGATATGTTCATCGAAGCCTTCGACTTCCGCGAAGCCATCGGCATGACGGTATCAATCGATGTGTCCCAGGCGCATTTCTGGGACATCACCGCCGTTGCCGCGCTGGAGCGGGTCGTCCAGCGGTTCAAGGCGCATGGCATCGAGGTGGAGGTGGCCGGGCTCAATCAGGCGAGCGCGATGCTGATCGGGCGTCTCGACAAGACGACAAACTTGAAGGAGGTTTGATCGAGCAGCGTTGGCATCGCCAGGGACATTCAAATGAACATACTAATATTCGGAGCCACCGGAATGGTCGGCCAGGGCGTGTTGCGCGAGTGCCTGCTTGCCGACGACGTCCGGCATGTCACGGTCGTGGGCCGCGAGCCGGTCCCCACCGTCCATCCAAGGATGACGCAGATCATCAAGGCCGACCTCTTTGACTACACCGATATCGAGGAGCAGATCGCGGGCTTTGACGCATGTTTCTTCTGCCTCGGAGTCTCATCCGCCGGAATGACCGAAGAAGCCTACACGCACGTCACCTACGATCTGACGATGGCGGCCGCGGAGGCCCTGGCGAGATCGAACCCTCCGATGACGTTCGTCTATGTCTCGGGAGCAGGCACGGACTCGACCGGCACCGGCCGGACGATGTGGGCCCGCGTCAAGGGCAGGACGGAGAACGCGTTGCAGGGCCTGCCGTTTTCCGCTGTGTTTCTGTTTCGGCCCGGCATCATCCAGCCGCTCCACGGCATCCGATCGAAGACGCGCTCCTATCAGGTTCTCTACAGCGTCATGGCGCTTGTGCTGCCGGTCATGCGGCGGCTGCGTCCTGATCTCGTCCTGACGACCGAGGTCATCGGAAAGGCGATGCTCGAGGCGGCTAGGACCGGCAGGGGACGCGCGGTGCTTGGCAGCAGGGAGATCGATGCCCTGGCAAGGGGCATTCGCCGGTAGCGGCGGATGCCAGCATCCGACAGCCGCGTTCGTGGCTTACGATCGGGATGAAAACAGCGATGCGAGGCGCGATGCCGGCTTGTTCGGCATGCTGGTGACCACGACCAGCTGGCGGATTTCCCCGCGCTTGAACGCAGCAAGGAAGCGCTTGTAATCCTTGACGGAAACGCAACCGTTGGAATCGCCGCGGGCACCGAGCATGTAGGTGTGGGCAAGAAGGCCGACGCGATTATAGACGTTGCCGGCGCCGCCGACGGGATTGAGGCGGATTGCTTCCACGCCGTGGAACAGGCTTTCGCGCATCGTCAGGGCATAGGTATGCGGAGGCGTCGGTCCCCGGTTCTTTGCGTGCACGTAACGCGGATTGTCGCGCATTTTTCCGAGGCCGGAATGGGCTTCCAGGCGTTCGCCGTTCGGGAGGTAGACGACATTGGCGGAGATATCGTAGACCGCGACGCCGTTGCGGGCGACCGGATTGGAAAGCCGCTTGGGAACGATGGGAATCTCGCCCTCGTCGTCGCCGACATCGGGTCGGGCATAAGCAAGCACCGGCTCTGCCGGGCGGGCCGCAGGTCCTCGCTTGTTCAATCCGTCCGGACGCGCCATCGGCAGCGGCACGCTGGCGTTGCTGTTGTTGAGCACGAGATCGAAGGCGGAACCTTCGTCAGCTGCTTCCTTCATCTCGGCATCGGCTGCCACGCTTGCAACCTCGACCGGCTTCTGGGGGATCGTCGTGTCACGCGCAGGCTGCGCCTCCGGCCCGGCTGCCGCGCGCGGCGGAGCGGCGAGCGCGAGAAGAGCGGGGCCTTCGATCGCCGCGACTTCTTCCTTCGTCGGAATGACGATACGATCGCTCGGCGTGGCGCTGGCCACGACAGCGGCGGGCGCCGGCGCGAGCGCGTCGTCCTTTGATTTTTGTTCGACCGGTGCCGCGGCGGCCACTGTCGTGGGCTTCGCCGGAGCGGCTTCCGCGACGGCGAGTGGAGCGGAGCTGCCGATGAACGCCGTCGTCAGGGCGGATGGGGCAACGACGCGCTCCCCCTTGGCCGTCAGCGCACCCAACCGCGAAAATTTCGCCACGTGCACGACGCGTTCCTTCGCCGGCTGAATGGCAGCGACCTTCGGCTTGAACGAGATGTCCGTCAGCGTACCGGGTTGCGTCGAAGGCGCAATCGCATGCATTGCCGCAACCGTCGTAACGACCCATGCGGAAGCGGCGAAGCCGGCACCAAAGAGAGTTGCACCCGAGAGAAAGCGGAATGAGCGGCGTAAACGAGAAATGGACTTACCTATCGGCCTGGTATTGGCAAACACATCGACCGCAAACGCCATGATACTCGTCTTTCGCAACGCGTTACTAGGCCGGCGGTACTGACACATGGATACTTCTTCGCCGGGGCGGGTAATGGAGCAACAGGGCCAAATTGCGGCCCGGCGCCATTTGCCGCCGTTTGCAGGATGACGAATTATGGTAACCAATTTCTTTACGTGATCGAATTATCTGCACCGATCCGTCGCGACAGCTCTCGCCCGCTTGCGTGATTTTTCTGACGTCACGCCTCTTCAGGATACTGTTCGACCGTGTTGAAATGACCGAAATTCGGCACCTATCCAGCTGATGTGAATGCAATATTAGTAGATGGTGTAATTCC
This sequence comes from Rhizobium sp. Root1203, assembly GCF_001424945.1. Classification (GTDB taxonomy): domain Bacteria; phylum Pseudomonadota; class Alphaproteobacteria; order Rhizobiales; family Rhizobiaceae; genus Rhizobium. The sequence goes on along the minus strand of NZ_LMCW01000012.1, from coordinate 620,068 downwards.
GTCCGGATTCTGCTAAAGAGTGTGGCGCTGGATCTCTCGGGAGGGGAAGCCGATGTCTTCGATGGATGGTCTCGCTGGCGCCGATGTCTCGCCTGCGTTGGTGGTCGATGGAATGTTCGCCTATCGCAAGACGGCAGCGCTGAAGGCTGCAATCGAACTTGAGCTCTTCACCATGATCGGCGGCGTAGGCCGCACGGCAAAGTCACTGGCGGCAGAATCTGGATATGCCGAGCGCGGATTGCGCATTCTCTCCGATTTTCTGGTGGTGTCGGGGTTCCTGACGAAGAACGGCGAGGACTATGCATTGACGCCGTCCAGCCAGGTTTTCCTGGACCGGCGTTCGCCTGCCTATATGGGAGCGGCGATCGACTTCCTGGCATCCCCGGAAATGGTGTCGCTGTTCCTCGACGACCCGGCTGCCAGCGTGCGCAACGGCGGTGCAGTCGGTCTGGCGAATGTCGCGCCCGACAATCCCGTGTGGGTGAGGTTTGCCCGAGCCATGGGTGCGTTCACCGGCGGCAGCGCACAGGCCCTGGCATCGGAGGTCGCCGGATGGCCGAAGCCGCCCGCCAAGGTGCTGGATGTCGCTGCCGGTCCGGGCGCTTTCGGGATCGAAATTGCAAAGGTGGCGTCGTCCGCCAGGATCGTCGCTCTGGATTGGAAGCCGGTCCTTGCCGTGACCGAGCAGAATGCCGGGAATGCCGGCGTGGCTGCCCGCTTCAGCTTCGTGCCGGGCAGCGCGTTCGACGTTGATTGGGGTGAGGAATACGACCTTGTCCTGCTGCCGAACTTCCTGCACCATTTCGATATCGATGGCTGCGTCACGCTTTTGAAGAAGGCGCGCGCGAGCCTTGCTCCCGGGGGACGGGTTGCTGTCGTCGAATTCGTCCCGAACGATGACCGGGTGTCGCCTGAATTTCCCGCGGCCTTTGCCTGGGTGATGCTCGCGACGACACCGAGGGGCGATGCCTATACGGAGCGCGAACTCGCCGACATGGCGAGGCTCGCCGGCTTCCGCGCTGTCGTCGCGAAGCCGCTGCCGCCATCCCCGGCAAGCCTGATCTTCTTCGAGTGATCTGGCAAGGAGCGGCCAGCGCGCCTCAGGCCCGCTCCATGACATAGCTGCCCGGTGCTTCCTCGATCGCGTTCAGCGCCGCGCCTCCGGGTTTGCGCGCGGGAACGCGCGTCGCGTCCTTGGCTTCGATCCACGTCTGCCAGTGAGGCCACCACGAGCCGGCTGTTTCCTCGGCGGTGCCGAGCCAGGCCTCATAGTCGCCCCTGACGGGGCCTCCGCTCCAATATTGATACTTCTTCTTGTCCGGTGGATTGACGACGCCGGCTATATGGCCGGAGCCCGCCAGCACGAAATCGACTTTGCCGCCGAAGAACTGGCTGCCGACAAACACCGATTTAGCCGGAGCGATATGGTCCTCGCGCGTCGCCAGGTTATAGATCGGGATCTTGACCGCCTTCAGCGAGACGTTCTGGCCGTCGAGGACCATTTCCCCCTTTGTCAGAGCGTTTTTCAGGTAGCAGTTGCGCAGGTAGAAAGCATGGTTCGCTGCTGCCATGCGCGTCGAATCGGCGTTCCAGAACAGTAGGTCGAAGGGCATCGGCTCCTGGCCCTTCAGGTAGTTGTTGATGACATACGGCCATATGAGCTCGGACGCCCGCAGCATGTTGAAAGCGATCGCCATCTTCGAGCCGTCGAGGTAGCCGATCTCCTCCATCTGGGTCTCTAGCCGCGTCAGCTGTTCCTCGTCGACGAAAACCTTGAGGTCGCCCGCGTGGGTAAAATCGACTTGCGTGGTGAAGAGGGTCGCGGTCTTGATGCGCTTGTTCTTCTCCTTGGCATGCAACGCAAGCGTAGCCGCGAGCAGCGTGCCTCCGACGCAATAGCCGATCGCGTTCACATCCGTCTCGTCGGTCGCCTTCTCGATTGTCTCCAGCGCGAAGTCGATGCCCTCGCGCGCATAGGCAGCCCAGTCCTTCCGCGCATGCCGCGCGTCGGGATTGACCCAGGAGATGACGAAGACGGTATGCCCCTGGTCGACACACCATTTGATGAAGGATTTCTGCGGGTTGAGATCGAGAATATAGAATTTGTTGATCCACGGCGGGCAGATAAGGAGAGGGCGCTTCAGCACGGTTTCCGTCACGGGCTCGTACTGGATGATCTGGCATATCTCGTTCTGCGCTATGACCTTGCCCGGCGTCATCGCCATGTCGCGCCCGACCGCGAATTTGGTCATGTCGGTCTGGCGCATCTTCAGATCGCCATGACCGGCCATGATGTCCTCGGTCAGCATCTTCATGCCGCGCACCAGGTTCTCGCCGCTGGTCGCGATGGTCTCTCTGTAGAGCTGAGGATTGGTTGCGACGAAGTTGGTCGGCGAAAGGGCAGCGGTAATCTGCTTGACGTAGAAGCCCGCCTTGTGGCGGGTGTGCTCGTCGAGGCCTTCGGTCTCGGTGACGAGCTTCTCGGCCCAGTCCGTGGTGACGAAGTAGGCCTGCTTGAGAAATTCGAAAAACGGATTCTTCTGCCAGTCTTCGTCCGAAAACCTTTTGTCTTTGCGGTCAGGCTCGGGCGCAGCCGATTCGCCCTGCATACGCTGCATCGAGCGCATCCACACACCGAAGAAACTGCTCATCAGCTGCGTCTGCGCGTCGAAGGCGCGCCGCGGGTCGGAGATCCAGTATTCGGTGACCTTGGACAGCGTCTTGACCATGTCCGTCATCGGCTCGACGGCATTCTCGCTGATCTCCCCGCGCTCGCGCGGTGCAAGCCAGGCGGAAGCCGCTTTACCGAGATTTTCCAGGGCGCGGGCAAAATTCATCGCCATCGCCTCGGGATCCTTCATCAGATAGGGATCGAGGTCGTTTGCGTCAAAGCCCGGGGCTTTCGCCTTGTCGCCGTTCTCCTGCTTGCTGTCGGTCACGTGTCTCCTCCGGCGGCAGCATGTTTCTGCAAATCAAGTTGTACATCTGGAAAGATCGATAAAACAAGTTCCGCTGTCGGGCGTTCATGCTATTGCTTTGTGCCTGCGGCGAATTTAACAAGTCGAAGCAGCTTAAGGATCTGGAACCTCCGGCATGACGAACAACGGCATTCGCACCATCGCAAACGTGACCCGCATCGCTCTGATTGGCGCCACCGCGGCCATGGTGCTTGCCGGTTGCATGCGAACGCCGGAGGAAAAGGCAGCCATCGCGGCGAGGCGAGCGGCGCCTACCCCAGTCGTCATGAACGCGACCAAGGGCGAGGCGCCCACAGAAAGCGGTCTCAGCCATAGCCGGGACGGCTACCCCAACTTCGGCGCGCCGCTCACGGCCGCAAACGTCCAGATGAGCGACGAGGAAGCGGGCAACCTGCAGCAGAAGCTGACCGCGCTCGGTGCGCAGCGCAAGGCGGGCTCGATTACGGAGGCTGAATATCAGCGCCGGGTCGCCGAATACCGCAAGCTCGCTGAACAGCACGGCGCCGACACGCTTTCCAAAATTGCCAATTAGACCTTGCCTTCGAGGCGATTTGGAAGCAAAGCCTTCCGCCAGTAGCGGAAGATGAAATTTTCCTGATAATGCGCAGTCTGTGCGACGTTTCGTCAAAGAATCGCCGCGCGTTGAAAGTCTGATCAATACGGCGCTGGCGATTGTGAAGTTCGTATCGCGAGCAGCCGGGAATTATGGACGAACTTCGAGCGCGGCCGCAGTGGCCGCATTTCCGTGGGGAAAGAGATGGAAGAGTTTCACAAAGTCCGGCGTTTGCCGCCTTACGTTTTCGAACAGGTCAACCGTTTGAAAGCTAGCGCGCGAGCGGGCGGCGCCGATATCATCGATCTCGGCATGGGGAACCCGGACCTTCCGACACCGAAAGCCATCGTCGACAAGCTGTGCGAAGTGGTTCAGGACCCGCGCACGCATCGCTATTCCTCCTCGAAGGGCATTCCAGGCCTCCGGCGCGCCCAGGCCGGCTACTACGCCCGCCGTTTCGGCGTGAAGCTCAACCCCGATACCCAGGTCGTTGCGACGCTCGGGTCCAAGGAAGGCTTCGCCAACATGGCCCAGGCGATCACCGCGCCAGGCGATGTCATTCTTTGCCCGAACCCGACCTATCCGATCCATGCCTTCGGTTTCCTGATGGCAGGCGGCGTGATCCGCTCGATGTCCGTCGAGCCTGACGAGAGCTTCTTCCCGCCGCTGGAGCGCGCGGTGAAGCACTCGATCCCGAAGCCGATCGCGTTGATCCTCAATTATCCTTCGAACCCGACGGCCTACGTCGCGACGCTGGATTTCTACAAGGACGTCATCGCCTTCGCGAAGAAGCATGACATCATTGTGCTGTCGGACCTTGCCTATTCGGAAATCTATTTCGACGACAACGCACCGCCGCCTTCCGTTCTGGAGGTTCCGGGCGCGATTGACGTGGCTGTCGAATTCACGTCGATGTCGAAGACCTTTTCCATGCCCGGCTGGCGCATGGGATTCGCCGTTGGCAACGAACGCCTGATCGCGGCGCTGACGCGCGTCAAGTCCTACCTCGACTACGGCGCCTTCACGCCGATCCAGGTTGCGGCCACGCACGCGCTGAACGGCGACGGTTCCGACATTGCGGAAGTTCGCAGCGTCTACAAGCGCCGCCGTGACGTCATGGTCGATTCGTTCGGCAAGGCCGGCTTCGACGTGCCGCCGCCGGCTGCGACGATGTTTGCCTGGGCCAAGATCCCGGAGAAGTTCCGGCATCTCGGTTCGCTGGAGTTCTCCAAATTACTGGTCGAGAAGGCCGACGTCGCCGTCGCGCCCGGTATCGGCTTCGGCGAGCAGGGCGATGACTACGTGCGCCTGGCACTGGTGGAGAACGAGCATCGCATCCGCCAGGCGGCCCGCAACATCAAGAAGTTCATGTCGACTGCGGACCAGACGATGCACAATGTCGTCTCGCTGAACGCTCACCGCTGATATAATCCCTCAACGGCAGCCGCTTCCGGCGGCTGCCTCATGACAAATCTCAGGATCGATCCATGGCAGATGCCCTCAAAATCGGCATTGCGGGCTTGGGTACCGTTGGTGCTTCGCTTGTCCGTATCATTCAGCAGCGTAGCAACGAGCTTGCCGCAACATGCGGCCGTCCGATCCTGATTACGGGCGTTTCGGCCCGCGACAAGACCAAGGACCGCGGCATCAATGTCGGCGGCATCGAGTGGTTCGATCGGCCGGAAGACCTCGCGGCCAAGGGCGATATAGACGTCTTCGTCGAGTTGATGGGCGGTGCCGAAGGCTCGGCGAACCTCTCGGTTCGCACGGCCCTGCAGCGTGGTCTCCATGTGGTGACAGCCAACAAGGCGCTGCTCGCCTATCACGGCGTGGAGCTGGCGACGATTGCGGAAGAGAAGGGTGCGCTGCTGAATTTCGAAGCAGCGGTTGCCGGCGGCATTCCTGTTATCAAGGCGCTGCGTGAATCCCTGACGGGCAATACGATCGCGCGCGTCTACGGCATCATGAACGGCACCTGCAACTACATCCTGACCAAGATGGAGAAGGAAGGCCTGTCCTTCGCAGATTGCCTGAAAGAGGCGCAGCGCCTCGGCTATGCGGAGGCCGATCCCGCTTTCGATATCGAGGGCAACGACACGGCCCACAAGCTCTCCATCCTCACGACGCTTGCCTTTGGCAACCAGATCGCGGTCGACGACATCTATCTCGAGGGCATCACTAACATCTCGATCGAGGACATCCATGCGGCCGCCGACCTCGGCTATCGCATCAAGCTGCTCGGCGTTGCCCAGCGGACGGAAACCGGCATCGAGCAGCGCGTGCACCCGACCATGGTACCGGTCGATTCCGTCATCGCCCAGGTCGATGGCGTCACCAATGCGGTGGCGATCGAATCGGACGTCCTCGGCGAACTGCTGATGGTCGGTCCCGGTGCCGGCGGCAACGCAACCGCCTCTTCCGTTCTCGGCGATATCGCCGACATCGCCAAGAGCCGTCCGGGCGTGCAGCAGGTTCCGGTCCTCGGCCATCCCGCCAAGTCACTGGAGCCTTACCGCAAGGCGCAGATGCAGAGCCACGAAGGCGGTTACTTCATCCGCCTGACGGTGCTCGACCGTACCGGCGTCTTCGCCAGCGTCGCTACCCATATGGCCGAGAACCAGATCTCGCTCGAATCGATCGTGCAGCGCTCGAAGCAGCACCTGGCGCCTTCGCACCATCAGACGATCATCATGGTCACCCACGCGACCACAGAGCAGTCCGTACGCAAGGCCGTCAACGCGATCAAGGAAGAGGGATTCCACGTCGGCGAGCCGCAGGTCATCCGCATCGAGCGCCCGAAAGACACCTGACCGGCAGCAGTTCCTTCTTCCCGCTGGGGAGAAGGAACGAGCAGGCGTTGCCACGTCGCAGGAAGCAGCCTAGATGTGCCGATGTCGCCTCGGTCCCGGGGCGGTGACATCAGACGAGGCAAAGAGGCGACAGAGTGGAAATACCCGCCGATCCGGTACAGCGAGCGTTTCTCGGCGTCGAGAAATCCGTTCTGGACAATCGTTGGATATCGCGCCTGGACCAGGCCGGCCAAAACCGCGCGCTGGCGATGTCGCAGATGCACGGTATGCCGGACCTGATTGCGCGCGTCCTGGCCGGACGTGGTGTCACGGTTGACGAGGCCGTCGAGTTTCTCGATCCGACGCTGCGCAACCTCATGCCCGATCCCTACACGATGACCGATTGCGAAAAAGCCGCAAAGCGGCTTGTCGAGGCGATCCGCGGCCGGCAGCAGGTCGCGATCTTCGGCGACTACGATGTCGACGGCGCCTCTTCCTCGGCACTGGTCTACCGCTTCCTGACGCATTTCGGCGTCAAGGCCGCGATCTATATTCCCGACCGCATCTTCGAAGGCTACGGGCCGAACGCCGCCGCGATCGATCAGCTGATCGACAACGGCGCCCGGCTCATCGTGACCGTCGATTGCGGTTCCACGAGCCACGATGCGCTGGCGGCGGCCGCCAGGCGCCAGGTCGACGTCGTGGTCGTGGATCACCACCAGGTGACACATGACCTTCCGCCCTGCCACGCGCTGGTCAATCCGAACCGGGAGGACGATCTCTCCGGGCAGGGGCATCTCTGCGCGGCAGGCGTCGTGTTCCTCGTCCTCGTGGCCACCTTGCGCCTGTTGCGCGAGGCCGGCGATCCGCGAGCGCGTTCCATCGATCTGCTCCAGTGGCTGGATATCGTGGCGCTGGCGACCGTCTGCGACGTCGTGCCCTTGAAGGGTCTGAACCGCGCCTATGTGGTGAAAGGCCTGATCGCCGCCCGCCATCAGGGAAATGCGGGGCTTGCGGCGCTGTTTCGCAAGGCCGGGCTTGCCGGGCCGGTGACGCCCTATCATTTCGGCTTCCTGATCGGCCCGCGCATCAATGCCGGCGGCCGCATCGGCGATGCTGCGCTGGGCAGCCGGCTGCTGACGCTGGACGACGCCGGGGAAGCGGAGGTGATCGCCCAGAAGCTCGACGAACTCAATCGCGACCGCCAGGTCATGGAAGCTGCGATGCTGCAGGAGGCCGAGGCGGAGGCGCTGGCTGAATACGGCGACGGCGAGGGCGCTTCGGTGATCGTCACGGCGCATGAGAAATGGCATCCGGGCATCGTCGGGCTGATTGCCGCGCGCCTCAAGGAAAAGTTCAAGCGCCCGGCCTTTGCGATCGCCTTCGATCCGTCGGGCAGGGGCACCGGCTCGGGACGCTCGATCAATGGTTTCGACATGGGCAAGATGGTCCGCGCAGCCGTCGACGAAGGCCTGCTCGTCAAGGGCGGCGGCCACGCGATGGCGGCGGGATTAACGGTCGAGCGCGAAAAGCTCGGCCGCCTTCGCAGCTTCTTTTCGGAGCGTGCCGAAAAGACCGTGGCGAGCCTCGTCGCCAACGAGACGCTGAAGATCGATGGCGCGATCGGCGCCAGCGGTGCGACGGTCGACCTGATCGACCGGCTGGAGACGGCCGGTCCCTATGGATCGGGTCACGCGCAGCCGATCTTTGCGATCCCCGCGCACCGCGTGCGCGATGCCCGCATAGTCGGGGAAAAGCATGTGAAGGTGACGCTCGAAGCTATGGACGGCGCCCGCCTTGACGGAATTGCCTTCCGCGACGCCGATACCCAGCTCGGCAACCTGTTTCTGAACTCGCGCGGTGCCAGCATGCATGTTGCCGGCTCGTTGGGGGCGGAACACTATCAGGGTTCGCGACGCATCCAGCTGCGGGTGCTCGACGGAGCCCCGGCGCGATGAGCGCCTAGATCCCGGCGAAGCGTCAGAGTGGCACGGAGAGCGTCGACTTGACGTTGTCCATTGCGACGAAAGTCCGAAATTTCCGGACGTTGCCGCTATCGAAAAAGAGCCGCCGCGTCAGCCGCTCGTAGTGCGCCATATCAGGCACCAGTACCACCAGCACGAAATCCGCCCCGCCGGTTACATAGTAGCACTGCTGGACCTCACGAGCGGCGGCGAAGCTTTGCTTCAGCGCATCGATCAGCTCCGCTTTCTCGCTTTCGACTTCCACCTCCACGAAGATGGTGATCGGCTGGCCGACCTGGGCTGGATCGAGCAGGGCCGTATTCTGCCTGATGACGCCGTTTTGCTCCATGCGCTTGATCCGCCTCTGGACCGCCGGAGCAGACAGATTGATGGCTTCGCCGATCCTTCGCTGGGGCGTCGTATTATCCTGCTGCAGAATCCGCAGGATGGCGATGTCGAAGGCGTCCAGGGCCGCTTGGTCGGTTGGCATCGGCGCGCTCCACGATACAAACTTGCAAATGATCGGCGTAAATGCAGCGCATCTTTCGCCTCCCTTGCACTATATTCTTGCACAAGGGAGCGATCGACATGTTTTTGAAAAACATCCACATCGACTACAATACGCCATTGTTGACTTCAGATGCCGAAATGCTCGGCCTGGCCGCCGCCGAAAACGCCGAGCGCTATCTGCAGCATCGCGAGCATCACGCGGAAACGCCGCTCCACGCCTTGCCGGCTTTGTCTCGTGAACTCGGGGTCGGATCCATCCATGTGAAGGACGAGGGGCATCGCCTCGGCCTCGGCAGCTTCAAGGCGCTTGGTGGATCGTACGCTGTCGTCCGATTACTGCTCGAAGAGGCCGAACGGCGCCTCGGGCGTATTGTGAACGTCGCCGAGTTGCATTCGCCCGAAGTCCGGGCGGTCGCCGCAACCATGACTTTCGCCTGCGCGACGGATGGCAACCACGGCCGCTCGGTGGCCCAGGGGGCAAAGCTTGTCGGAGCCCGGTCGGTGATTTCAGTGCATGCCGGCGTCAGCGACGAACGTGTGGCTGCCATTGCGCGGTTCGGGGCGGAGATCGTTCGCGTCGACGGCAACTACGACGATTCGGTCGCAGAGGCCGCGCGCGTCGCCGCTGAGTACGGCTGGACGATTGTGTCGGACACCTCATGGCCCGGTTACGAGCGGATCCCCGGGTTGGTGATGCAGGGCTATACCGTGTTGGTGCGGGAGGCGCTGCGCCAGATGCGGGTCCCGCCGACGCACGTCTTCGTGCAGTGCGGTGTCGGCGGCATTGCCGCAGCCGTCGCTGCCCACCTCGCCGAGGTTTTCGGTGAGGCGCGCCCGATCTTTGCCGTGGTCGATCCCGCACGCGCCGCCTGCATGTTCGAAGCGGCCAGAACCGGCCGGCCGGCGAAGATCAAGCATGGCGCACCGACTGTGATGGCCATGCTGGAATGCTACGATCCGTCGCCCGTTGCCTGGCGTATTCTGTCCCGCGTGGCGGATGCCTTTATGACGGTGGAGGAAGACGATGCGATTGTAGCCATGAACCGGCTGGCGCGTCCGTCCGCCGGCGATCCGCCTGTTGTCGCCGGTGAAAGCGGCGGCGCCGGCCTGGCCGGCCTGGTCCGCGCTCTTGACGATCCGGCGGCAAGCGAGGCCCTCGGTTTGAACGGCCAATCCCGTGTTTTCGTCATCAACACCGAAGGTGCCACCGATCCGAAGCGTTACGCCGAACTGGTTGGAATGGAGCCGGCCGATGTTGCTGTCCGATCGGGGGCCCCCACATGATCGAAAGTTTTCACCGACCGGCAGGCGAGGCCTGTCTTGTCGCAGGCGCAGGCAGTCTGCTTGATGCTGTCGTCGCACTGACCGTGCCAGCGTGAAGGAGCCGAGATGACCGATTTGCAAGCGTTGCACGCAGAGATGACGGCCTGGAGGCACGATCTCCATGCCCATCCGGAATTCGGCTTCGAGGAGAAGCGCACCTCGGCCTTCGTTGCAGCCAAGCTGCGGGAATTCGGGCTGCAGGTGGCCGAGGGTGTCGGCGGCACCGGGGTCGTCGGAACGCTCTCGCGCGGTTCCGGCAATCGCTCCATCGCCTTGCGCGCCGACATGGATGCGCTGCGTATCACCGAGCAGGGACAACGGGCCTATCGTTCGCAGACGCCCGGCACGATGCACGCCTGCGGCCACGATGGCCATACGGCAATGCTGCTGGGTGCCGCAAAGCTCCTGGCAGAGCAGGGTGGCTTCGACGGGACCGTCCGATTTCTGTTTCAGCCGGCCGAGGAATGGGGCAAGGGGGCGATGGCGATGCTGGACGACGGCCTGATGGAGCGCTTTCCGTTCGAGGAGATCTACGGCCTGCACACCATGCCGGGTTTGCCGGTCGGCCATTTCGAAACGCGCGCCGGACCTGTCATGGCCGCGGAAGACAATTTCGAGATCGTGCTCACGGGTATCGGCGGGCACGCCGCCCGCCCGCATGCGGGCAACGAGGTGCTGGTCGCCGCCTGCGCGCTGGTCACAAACCTCCAGACCATCGTTTCACGCCGGCTGAGTCCTGCCGACGTTGCTGTGGTGTCGGTCACCGAACTCGTCACCGACGGTACGCGCAACGCGCTGCCGGGGCTCGCGCGCATTCTTGGCGACGCCAGGAGCTTCCGGCCGGAGGTCAGCGCCGAGATCGAAAGGCAGATGCGCACGATCGCACAGGGAACGGCCCTTGCCTACAATGTCGCGGTGCAGGTGGATTACACACGAGAATTCGTGCCGCTGTTGAACGATGCCGCACTGGTCGACGAGGCGTTTGCCGCTGCGCTCTCGGTGCTGCCCGAGACCAATGCGAAGATCGCACGCGAGCCCATGACCGCATCGGAGGACTTTGCCCGTTTTCTGGCGAAGGTCCCGGGTTGCTTCGTCTTTATGGGTAATGGCGAAGGTTCCGCGCCGCTGCACAATCCGAATTTTGATTTCGACGACGCTGGCCTTCTGCATGGAGCCCGCTACCATGCGGCAATCGTCCGCCGTCGCCTGCCGCAAAACTCTGACCCAACGATCCCATCGGAATAGACTATGGCCCACGCTCTCGACATTCCATCCGTCGCCCCGAATATCCCAGGTGCCAACCAGCCTGATCTCGACAGTGACGTCGTCTGGCAGGCGAGGGTCGATCTTGCCGCCTGCTTCAGAATGGCGGCCAGATACGGCCTGGAGGAGGGCATCTGCAATCATTTCTCCGCGGTCGTCCCGGGATACGACGACCTGTTCATCGTCAATCCGTACGGATCCGCGTTCCGCGAATTAACCGCCTCGAAACTGCTGGTCTGTGATTTCCACGGCAATGTGGTTTCGGGCGAAGGCCAGCCTGAAGCGACCGCTTTCTATATCCATGCGCGTATCCACAAGCGGCTGCCGCGTGCCAAGGTGGCGTTTCACACCCATATGCCCTATGCGACGGCCCTGTCGATGACCGAAGGCGACCCGCTCATTTTTGCCGGGCAGACCGCGCTGAAGTTTTACGGGCGCACTGCCTTTGACAAGAATTACAACGGCTTGGCACTGGACGAGCGCGAAGGCGACCGGATTGCAGCTGCGGTCGGCGATGCCGATGTCGTGTTCATGAAACACCATGGCGTCATGGTGCTTGCGCCCAATATCGCCGAGGCATGGGACGATCTCTACTTTCTGGAGCGCGCCTGCCAGGTGCAGACCCTGGCGCTATCGACCGGCCGGGAGGTGCTCCCGGTCGACCCGGCCATCGCGGAAGCCGCCTATCGGCAGATGCGGGAGGGCGATCCGGAATCCGCCAGGCTCCATCTGGCTGCGATCAAACGTACGCTCGACGCCGAGGAACCGCAGTATCGGGACTAGGCCGCGATTGGCGGTCCCGAACGCGTCGGAAGAGAACTGGGAGCACATACATGTAGCTGCAGGCGCGTCGTCAGCTACGCATCCTGCGAATGTCGCCCGAGGTCGAGACGTCCCCGAGGAACCAGATCGATGACCCGTCATTTGCGAATTCTGGCTGCGTTGCTCTCACTGTCACTCATCAGTGCCGGACCGGCTGACGACGGGCGCTGGTATGCCGGCGAATATTCCTTCTCCGATGAGCTTGGCGGCTTTCGCATCCTGTCCGTGACAGGATCGGGTACGAAATCCGATCCGATCGAAATCGACGAGGAACTCGACGCGGCGGCCCCGGTCACGCTGGTGATCAGGACCGCAGCTCAGCTTCACAGGTCGACTGGCGGTGCCTTCCACCTGCGTGTCGTCGCCGTGAACAAGAGCGGACTGGCCTGGATCGCGTTCGAATTCGAACTTCAGGAGATCAGTGGCAAACCGAGCGACTTCAATGACGGTCTGTCGTTTGGCCAGACCAACCCCAATCCGGACTTCATCTCCTCCGACCGTTTTGCCCGTTTCGAAAGCCACTTCGAGAGCTTCGATCGGCTACGCTTCGAAAACGGCCACACGGATCCCCAGGACAAAACGGAGTTTGGCTTCTTCATCACCGACGTCACGCCGGTTCCCGAATTCTACCTGGTGCAGGACCCGCGCGTACCATTCTCGTGAGGCACATATGTTTGAAGCGAGGCGCAAATGAAATTGGCACGCCCTAGGGGAGTTGAACCCCTCTTTACAGAATGAGAATCTGTCGTCCTTACCGATAGACGAAGGGCGCTCCGTACCCACTGAAAATAGGAAAGACTGGCGTCTTCTGCAAGCGTCGAATGGGATGGAAAACAGAGAGAAGTGGCACGCCCTAGGGGAGTCCCCAGAATGAAAATCTGGTGTCCTAACCGATAGACGAAGGGCGCTTCCTTCGTGGTGGCGCCCTTATAGTCAGGCCTTCCGAATCCCGCAAGCGGCAAAGCAAAGAAAAGTCTGAATGACGCGATTTTTTCTGCGCCTGTGGATGAATCCGGCGTTCTGATCTTGATAGGGCTTTCCGGCATTTTATCTATGTTGCTGATATATCTATGCTAATTTCGATGACGCATTGTCCGGTCGCGTGAATGCCGCATGCGGCCGGCTCGCGTGGGAGGCCCGCCGTCAGGCGCGCACCTCGAAGACCATGTTGAACGGCGTCTCCGTCGCCCGGTGGAAGTGCTTGAAGCCGGCGTCGAGCGCCACCTTGCGCAGCTTCGTCTCGCCGGCCTGCGCGCCGAGCGCCAGTCCGACCTCCTGAGACATCGAAGCAGGCGTGCAGATCATCGTCGACGCACCGTAATAGACGCGCCCGACCGGGTTGAGGTTGTCCTTCAGGCAATCATGCGCAAAGGGTTCGACGATCATCCACGTCCCGTCGTCAGAGAGCGATTCCTTCACGTGCTTTCCCGCGCCGACAGGATCGCCCATGTCATGCAGGCAGTCGAACATGGCGATGAGGTCGTAGCGCCCCGCCGGGAAGCTCGCCGCCGATGCCTGCTCGAAGGTGACGCGATCGGCAACGCCTTCCTCCTTGGCGGCGGCTCTCGCCCGCTCGATCGACGGCATATGGTAGTCGAAGCCGAAGAACGTCGAAGCAGGATAGGCCTTTGCCATCAGAATGGTCGAGGCGCCGTGGCCGCAGCCGATGTCGGCAACCTTGGCGCCGGCCTTCAGGCGTGCCTCGACACCCTGAAGCGCTGGAATCCAGTCGGCGATCAGACTGTTGTTGTAGCCTGTCCGGAAAAAGCGCTCAGTACCGCGGAACAGGCAGTTGCTGTGTTCGTGCCAGCCGACACCCTTGCCGGTGCGGAAGGCATCGGCGATCTTGGGTTCGTCGGTCCACATCGCCTGTACCAACTGGAAGGCGCCGGTGAAAAAGGCGGGGCTGCCTTCCTCGGCGAAGACCATGGCCTGTTCGGGCGTCAGGCAGAAGCGGTCCGTCTTCTCGTCGTATGTCAGATAGTCGGCTGCCGCCAATGCGGAGAGCCATTCGCGCAGATACCTCTCCTTGATCGCGGTCTTCTTGGAAAGCTCCGTCGACGTCACCGGGATGCCGTCGGCCATGGCCTTGAAAAGTCCCACATCGTCGCCGAGCACCACCAGGGCGCCGGATACGGCTGCGCCGACGTCGCCGATCAACCGGCCGACGAGGGCATCCACTTTCTGCATGTCGGGTTGGCGCATGTCATCCTCCATTGGAAATGCAGGGAAGAACCAGCAGCCGCCAGTGTACCACTCACGCAGAGGGTACGGAAGGACGCATCCGGACGGCGGCGCGGATTGCCCGGCGGCTGACGGAGCAGACGTCGATGTGCGCCCGACAATTTATCGCATCGGTTGCGAAAATGCCGCGTTGACAAGAAAAATACCGGGAATGATAGTCGGTTAGCCTATCTGAGGCGTTGGAGGAATGATCATGATCAAGCATTTGACACTTCTTGCTTCCGTTTCCCTGCTCGGGGCGCTTGCCTTCGCCACTCCCTCCTCGGCGCTTACCATGAAGGAGTGCAGCGCGAAGTATAAGTCGGCACAGGCCGACGGATCCGCCAAGGACATCAAGTGGAACGACTTCCGCAAGGCGCAGTGCGGTCCCGACGCGACGGCCGAGCCTGATGTTTCCATGGCGACCGATGAAGAACCCGTGAAGCCGACGATGACGGCGCCGAAGGGCGTGACGTTCCCGACGGCAATCGCCCCGAAATATGCCAAGGAAACACCGGGCAAGGGTCGTATGCACACCTGCGTCGACTCCTATCATGTGAACAAGGAGGCCAACACGCTCAACGGCCTGAAGTGGATCCAGAAGGGCGGCGGTTATTACAGCCTTTGCAATGCCAAGCTGAAGACCTGACAGGCTCGGCTACCGAGAACGCCTGTCTGCCAGGAGTGCCAGGGCCCTGCATCGCGGGGCCCTCTTTTTTTGGGCGCCGTATTTTGCCGCCGGCCGCTTTGCCGAACGAAAAAGGCCGCCTGGCATAGCCGGCGGCCTTCGCATGGGTGTGGGGCGCTGTACCTAGTGGAGGATCTGGCTGAGAAAGAGCTTGGTGCGCTCGTGCTGGGGATTGTCGAAGAATTCGGCCGGCGAATTCTGTTCGACGATCTGCCCCTGGTCCATGAAGATCACTCGGTTTGCCACCTGGCGGGCAAAGCCCATTTCGTGGGTGACGCAGAGCATGGTCATGCCTTCTTCGGCAAGCCCGACCATCGTGTCGAGCACTTCCTTGATCATTTCCGGATCGAGTGCCGATGTCGGCTCGTCGAACAGCATGATCTTCGGATTCATGCAAAGCGAGCGGGCAATCGCCACGCGCTGCTGCTGGCCTCCCGAAAGCTGGCCCGGATACTTGTTCGCCTGCTCGGGGATCTTGACGCGTTTGAGGAAGTGCATCGCGACTTCTTCGGCCTGCTTCTTCGGCATCTTGCGCACCCAGATCGGAGCCAGTGTGCAGTTTTCCAAGATGGTCAGGTGCGGGAACAGGTTGAAGTGCTGGAAAACCATGCCGACCTCGCGGCGCACCTCGTCGATCTTCTTGAGATCGTTGGTCAGTTCCACGCCATCGACGACGATCTGGCCCTTCTGGTGTTCTTCCAGACGGTTGATGCAGCGGATCATCGTCGATTTTCCGGAGCCCGACGGCCCGGCAATGACGATGCGCTCGCCGTTCATGACCTTGAGGTTGATGTCGCGCAGCACGTGAAAATCGCCGTACCACTTGTTCATGTTGACAATATCGACGGCCACATCGGTCGCGGAGACGGTCAATTTCTTGGGTTTGATTTCAGCCATGCGTGTTCCCTCATTTTTGTTGCTTGCGGCTTATCGTCTATAGCCTGTGTCGAGATGACGTTCCATGAATCCTGAATAGCGCGACATGCCGAAGCAGAATAGCCAGAAAACGAAGCCTGCGAAGATCAGGCCCGTCATCGGCGTGACGGCAGTCGCCCAGTTGGCGTCCGAGAAGTTCAATTTCACGATGCCGAGCAGGTCGAACATGCCGATAATGGTGACCAGCGACGTATCCTTGAACGTGCCGATGAAGGTATTGACGATGCTCGGGATGACGAGCTTGATGGCCTGCGGCAGGATGATCAGCCGTGTCTTCTGCCAATAGCCGAGGCCGAGCGAGTCCGCGCCTTCGGACTGCCCCTTCGGGATCGCCTGCAGGCCGCCGCGGATAACTTCGGCCATGTAGGCCGACGTGAAGATCGAAACGCCGATCAGCGCGCGCAGCAACTTGTCCACCGTCCAGCCGGTTGGCAGGAAGAGCGGCAGCATGACGCTTGCCATGAAGAGCACGGTGATCAGCGGAACGCCGCGGATGATCTCGATAAAAGCTACGCTCAGCATCCGGATGACTGGCATTGTCGATCGTCGCCCGAGCGCCAGCAGGATGCCGCAGGGAAGCGACACGGCGATGCCGACGAAGGACAGGATCAGCGTCACCATCAGGCCGCCCCAGAGCGGTGTATCAACGATCTCGAGACCCAGGCCGCCGTGGAGCAGCCAGAAGGCAACGATCGGGAACACGATGAAGAGCAGGATGGCGTTCAGTCCCTTGCGCGGCACCGAGGGGATCAGCATCGGCACAAGAAGGAGAACGAACAGGATGCCGACGATGGTCGGGCGCCAGCGATCTGCGAGCGGATAGCGCCCGAAGATGAACTGGTCGTATTTGGCGCTGACGAACGCCCAGCAGGCTCCGCTCCAGCCTTCAGGCTGCACGCCGCCCTGCACGGTCGTGGCACAGAATGTCCGGTCCGGTCCGGTCCAGACGGCTTGAACGAACAGCCAGTTGACCAGGTGCGGCACGCACCAGGCAAGCAGCGTAAGCGCAAGGATCGTCAGGACGACGTCCTTGGGGGTCGCGAGCAGGTTCTTCCGAATCCATGCATTTGCACCCTTTTGGCTCGACGGAGCCGGCGCGGGGGCAATCATGGCCGATCTGACGAAGGAATGATTGGATACGGACATCTTATCTCTCCACCAGCGCCATTTTGGCATTGAACCAGTTCATGAACAGCGATGTGACGATGCTGATGCCGAGGTAGACGATGCCCCAGATGCAGACGATCTCGATCGCCTGGCCGCTCTGGTTGAGAATTGTCCCACCGACCGCCACGAGATCCGCAAAGCCGATCGCGATGGCGAGCGACGAGTTCTTCGTCAGGTTCAGGTATTGGCTGGTCAGCGGCGGTATGATGATACGCAACGCCTGCGGCACGACAACAAGTCGCGTGACGCTCGACGGATGCAGTCCCAGCGCACCAGCCGCCTCGGATTGCCCCTTGGGTACGCCGCGAATGCCGCCGCGAACGATCTCGGCGATGAACGAGGCAGTGTAGAAGGACAGCGCCAGGAAGAGCGACATGAATTCCGGGCCGACAACCGAACCGCCCGTCAGGTTGAACTTTCCGGCAATCGGCATGTCGAACGACAGTGGGAGGCCGGTCAGGAGAAAGACGACAAGCGGCAGTCCGATGAGCAGTCCGATCGACGCCCATACCGTGTGGAACGGCTGACCCGTGGCCGCCTGGCGTCTATGAGCCCACCGCGCCATGAAGAACACGGCAACGACTGCAATCAGGAATGCGATTCCGACGGCGATCATGCCGGTCCCGAAGATGGCTTTCGGGAAGGCGAGACCTCTGTTGTTGAGGAACATGCCGAGCGGCAAAGCGAGGGATTCGCGTGGTTGCGGCAGAACGGCGAGAACCCCAAGATACCAGAAGAAAATGACAAGCAGCGGCGGGATGTTGCGGAATACCTCGACATAGATCGTGCACAGTTTGGCGATCAGCCAGTTGTGCGAGAGGCGCCCGATCCCGATGATGAAGCCGATGATTGTCGCCGTGACGATGCCGGTGACGGCCACGAGCAAGGTATTCAGTATCCCGACCAGCAAGGCGCGCCCGTAGGTCGCGTCACTGGAAAATGAAATCAGCGACTGGCCGATTTCAAAGCCGGCGCGGCCGCGAAGAAATCCGAAGCCGGATGCGGTGTTGCTCCGGGCAAGGTTTACGGCCGTGTTGTGAGCGATCCACCAGACGAAGGCGACGAGGATCACCAGTGTCAAAGCCTGAAAGAAGATACCCCGATACTTCGGGTCGTACATGGCCGATCTTATATTCCAGCCGGTCCCGGGCAAATGTGTCGATTCCACTGCCTCTTGCGTCATGCCGAGCCATTCCCCTATGCGCCCGTTTTCGGGCTTTCTTTTTGGAAGAGGAAAGGCGATCGCTCGCCTTTCCTGGCTTTCGTTGCTGGTTCGACTAACGAACCGGCGGTGCGTACTGGATGCCGCCCTTGTTCCACAGAGCGTTCAGGCCGCGCGCGATCTTGAGCGGGCTGCCCTGGCCGACGTTGCGCTCGAAGACTTCGCCATAGTTGCCGACGCCCTTGACGACATTGTAGGCCCACTCGTTGGTGAGGCCGAGGTCGGTGCCGATCTTCGTGTCGGTTTCGGTGCCGAGGAAGCGCTTGATGTCAGGATTCGGAGAGTTCTTCATCTCGTCGACGTTGGCCTGTGTGATGCCGAACTCTTCAGCATTGATCAGGGCGTAGAACGTCCACGAAACGATGTCGAACCACTGGTCGTCACCCTGACGAACTGCCGGCGCGAGCGGCTCCTTGGAGATGATTTCCGGAAGGATGACGTGCTCGTCGGGATTCTTGAGCGTCAGGCGCAGCGAATAGAGGCCGGACTGGTCGGTCGTGTAGACGTCGCAGCGACCAGCGTCGTATGCAGCGTTGACCTCCGGCAGGTTTTCGAAAACCACCGGGTTGTACTGCAGATTGTTGGTCTTGAAGTAGTCGGCGAGGTTGAGCTCGGTTGTCGTGCCGGCCTGGACGCAGATTGCAGCGCCGGAAAGCTCCAGAGCCGACTTCACGTTCAGGCTCTTGCGAACCATGAAGCCCTGACCATCGTAGTAGGTGATCGGACGGAAGTTGAAGCCGAGTGCCGTATCGCGGTTGATGGTCCATGTCGTGTTGCGCGACAGGACGTCGATTTCGCCGGATTGCAGAGCCGTGAAACGCTCCTTGGCGTTGACCGGCGTATACTTGACCTTGGTCGGGTCACCGAAGACGGCAGAGGCGATCGCCTTGCAGAAATCGACATCGAAACCGGCCCAGTTGCCGGATGCGTCAGGCGCGGCGAAGCCGGTCAGGCCGGTATTGACGCCGCACTGCACGAAGCCTTTTGCCTTCACTTCTTCCAGAGTGGTGGCCGAAGCGGTCGAAGCGCCAAGCGCGAAAATCGCTGCGCCGATCGTGGCCGACAGAAGCTTAATCTTCATTTTTCCCAACCTTTTCCTTTGTCTTATCTTTTCTTGTGGGAGCGTCGGCCGAAGCGCACAAACCTCCCAAGCGACCCGACACCCTCCCGGCGCGAGTGGTTCTATCACAGTCGCAAATGTCACTACGGTCAAGTGTCGCGCCGCAATATTGCGTGATAATTCGGCAAATCGCTCGCCCGGGAGCGCAAAACAAGCAGATGACTATCCGTTAGGCAGCATCTGGCGAAAAAATCCGCTGGAAAGCACTGATCTGGCGAGCGGATTCGTAGTGTCGGAACATGGTCGCACGTTCGCGCGGGGGTTGACCGCACGGCCGGGCAGGTTCAAGAGTCTGCCACTTCCATCCCACCGCCAAAGGCTATTTCCGACATGAAAGACAGAGACGGTCTGCTACTGAACGCAGGCATCAATACGCGCCTTTCCCACCTCGGCAACGATCCCGCCGATTACCATGGCTTCGTCAATCCGCCGGTCGTACATGCCTCGACCGTATTGTTCCCGACGGCAAAGGCGATGGAAACGCGCGCGCAGAAATATACCTACGGAACACGTGGCACGCCGACCACCGACGCGCTTTGCGACGCGATCGACGCGCTTGAAGGATCGGCAGGCACCATCCTGGTCCCGTCGGGCCTTGCAGCCGTCACCGTTCCGTTCCTCGCGTTCCTGTCGTCGGGCGACCATGCGCTGGTCGTCGATTCGGTCTACGGCCCCACTCGGCATTTCTGCGATACGATGCTGAAGCGCCTCGGCGTCGAGGTCGACTACTACGACCCGATGGTCGGCGCGGGTATTGAATCCTTGATCAAGGCGAACACCAAGCTTGTCCATACCGAGGCTCCCGGGTCCAACACCTTTGAAATGCAGGACATACCGGCAATCGCCGCAATCGCGCACAAGCATGGCGCGGTGGTGACGATGGACAACACCTGGGCGACGCCGATCTATTTCAGGCCGCTCGATTACGGTGTCGACATCTCGATCCACGCGGCCACGAAATATCCGTCCGGCCATTCCGACATTCTCATGGGCACGGTCTCGGCCAACGCCAAACATTGGGAACAGCTCCACGAGGCGAATATCACGCTGGGCATCTGCGGTGCTCCGGACGATGCCTACCAGATCCTGCGTGGCCTGCGGACCATGGGCGTTCGTCTCGAACGTCACTACGAGAGCGCTCTGACGATCGCCAAGTGGCTCGAGGGCAGGGAGGACGTCGCTGCGGTCATGCACCCAGCTCTGCCGAGCTTTCCGGGGCACGATCTCTGGAAGCGCGACTTCAAGGGCGCGAGCGGCATCTTCTCCTTCGTGCTCAAGGCTGACACAGTCAGCAGCTTCAAGCCCAAGGCGCATGCCTTCCTCGACGCCTTGCAGATCTTCGGTCTCGGCTGGTCCTGGGGTGGCTTCGAGAGCCTTGCTGTTCACGTAGGCCTCAACGACCGCCGCGTCACCAAGGCGCCGACCGAAGGACCGGTCATCCGCCTGCAGATCGGCCTGGAGGATGTGGCCGATATCAAGGCCGATATCGAGCGGGGATTTGCCGCCGCAAAGGCCGTCTGATCAATCGATGGCACGGTAGCCGTAGATCCAGTCAAGATCCGCCGCGAGACTTTGCGGCGGTTTCAGCGACAGCACGATGTCGCGTCCGACGCGGATCGGCCCGCGGGCGTGATAGGCGAACCGGTTGAATGCGCCGCGCTGTCGCAGCCGGTTTATGCGTGGCAGCCGATGCGCTTCGAAGAGCGGAAGGGCTTCGGCTGTGGAGCGCGTGGCGAGGAATGCCGCGAGTTCATAGGCGTCCTCGATCGCCATGGCCGCCCCCTGCGCCGCAAACGGCATCATCGCATGCGCCGCATCACCGATCAGCACGGTATCGCGACCGTTCTGCCATTTGCCGGCCGTCGCTTCGTAAAGCGGCCAGAAGGTCATCTCCCCCGCGCCGGCGAAAAGCGACACAAGCGCGCCGTTCCAGCGTGAAAACCGCGATATCAGGTGTTGCCGCTGAGCAGCTGTCGGCTGCCCAAGCCAGGCATGGGACGCAGCATGCCCGGAGGCGATCGCCACCATGTTGAAGCTCTCGGTTTCCCGGAGAGGGTAACAGATGAGGTGGGCCGACGGCCCGAGAAAGGCCGATACGCTGGCGCGATCAAGGAACGCGGGCGCATTCTTCGCCGCAATCGTGAAACGGTGGGCAACATTGCCGGAAAAGCGGGAGGAGGGGCTGCCGTCGATCAGCCCGCGCGCCTTTGACCAGACGCCGTCCGCGCCGATCAACACATCGGCCTTGCGGATTACGCTGGGCAATTCGCCGTTTTCGATGCCTGCGCCGAGATGCAGCGTGCAGTGCGGGCTCTTCAGAACGGCATCGAGCAGGGTGGCCTGCAGCGTCGCGCGATGCAGCACGCCATAGGGCGCGTTCCAGCGACTGCGAGCAAACTGGCCCGAGGGAACGGCCGCGAGTTCGCGAAGCGAGGTGCCTGATATCAGCCGGATCGACTGCGGCTCCAGCCAGACGTCGGTCAAGCTCTCGATAACGCCGAGCCTGTCGAGAATTCGCGTCGCGTTAGGTGAGAGCTGGAGGCCGGCGCCGACTTCCGTCAACGCCGGTGCCTGCTCGAAAATTTCGGAGCTGATGCCATGCTTTGCCAGCGCAAGTGCCGCCGTCAGACCCGCGACGCCCGCGCCGATGATGGCGGCATGTTCGACCGGCATCGGTATGTCCGATCTCTAGGGCGCGGCTTTACGCTGCCTTGACGTGGAAAACGCAACCGGCAGGGTTGGTCTGGTTTGCCTTGAGCGCGCTGTTGAAGCGGTACAACGTCGAGCAATAGGAACAGACCTTCTCGTTGTCATCGCCCATGTCGATGAAGATGTGCGGGTGGTCGAAAGGAGCCGAGGCACCGGTGCACATGAATTCCTTCACACCGACTTCGACAACGCGGTGTCCGCCGTCGTTCTGGAAGTGGGGAATGTTGTGACCGGCCATGGTGATCTCCGAATGCTTTGAAATGTGCGCGGACCTTATAATCCTTCGCCGCAAATGTGTAGAGCCAAAGAGACGCACTCCGGACAGTTTTTGGCCCGGGCAGGGTTCCCGTCCGCCGGTCGATAAAATATGGTCCAGCCGAAAAACAGGACCGCCTCGATGAACTTGAATACGCCAGCCTTTTCCAGCTTCACGCACGATGGGCTCAAACTCGCTTATTTCGATGAGGGCGATCCGAGCGGCGCCCCGGTGCTCCTCATCCACGGCTTCGCATCGACCGCCAGTGTGAACTGGGTGCATCCCGGTTGGCTGAAGACGCTCGGCGATGCCGGTTACCGGGTGGTCGCCATCGACAACAGGGGGCACGGCGGCAGCGACAAGCCGACCGAAGCCGAGGCTTACCGGCCCTGGCACATGGCCGGCGACGCAATTGCGCTCCTCGATCATCTCGGCATACCGGAAGCCAACCTTATGGGGTACTCCATGGGCGCGCGCATCTGCGTATTTGCCGCCCTCGCGAACCCGGACCGCGTCCGCTCGCTTGTGCTAGGTGGCCTGGGCATCGGCATGACCGACGGAGTCGGCGACTGGGATCCGATCGCCGATGCACTGCTGGCGCCATCGCTGGATGACGTGAGCCACGAGCGCGGCCGCATGTTTCGTGCCTTCGCCGACCAGACAAAAAGCGACCGCCGCGCGCTTGCTGCCTGCATTCGCGGTTCGCGCGACCTGGTGGCGAGAGCCGACATGGGGAAGATCGATGCGCCGACGCTCATCGGCGTGGGCACCAAGGACGATATCGCGGGATCCCCCGGGGAACTGGCCGCGCTGATGCCGAATGCCAAGGCGCTCGATATTCCCGGACGCGACCATATGCTGGCCGTAGGCGACCGGGTATTCAAGAAGGCAGTGCTCGAATTCTACGATGAAGTCGCCGGTGAGTGACATCTCGATCGCCGTTGCGGCGGCGGAAACATGCCGGAAACCATTCGCGCATAAGCCATTTATGTCAGCGGCATTTTGCCGTATATAGAGCCATTCAGACGGCATACGAGGAGACCTTCCATGGTCGCAAAGACAGACATTCGTCCTCTTGAGACGCCAAGCTCGCTCAAGGTGATGGATCCGATCTGGGACAGCCTGCGCGAGGAAGCGCGCGTCGCCGCCGAAAGCGATCCGGTGCTGGCGGCGTTTCTCTATTCGACCGTTCTCAACTATCGCTCGCTGGAAGAATGCGTCATCTACCGTATCTGCGAGCGCCTCGACCATCCCGACATGCAGGCGATCCTGCTTCGCCAGACCTTCGACCAGATGCTGGAAGACTGGCCGGAGTGGGGAGCGATCCTCCGGGTCGATATCCAGGCGATCTATGACCGTGATCCCGCCTGCCTGCGCTTCATGGAAGCCGTGCTCTATTTCAAGGGGTTCCACGCGCTGCAGACGCATCGCCTGGCACACTGGCTCCTCAATCGCGGGCGCCGCGACCTTGCGCTCTATCTGCAGAGCCGGTCTTCGAGCGTTTTCCAGACTGACATCAATCCGGCTGCCCGGATCGGCCGCGGCATCTTCCTCGATCACGCGACCGGCCTGGTCGTCGGCGAGACTGCGGTGATCGGCGACAACGTATCGATCCTCCATGGCGTGACGCTGGGCGGCACCGGCAAGGAAGGCGCGGACAGGCATCCGAAGATCGGCAGCGGCGTGCTGATCGGCGCCGGTGCGAAGATCCTCGGCAATATCGAGATCGGTTATTGCTCGCGCATTGCCGCTGGCTCGGTCGTGCTGAAGGCTGTGCCGCCGAAGACGACGGTCGCGGGCGTCCCCGCGCGTGTGGTCGGAGCAGCGGGGTGTTCGGAACCGTCGCGGATCATGGATCAAGTAATCGGCGCGGATATCTAGGTCCCGCATCGAGGATATCGGGTGTCGCATGCAGCCAGGCAGCCGCCCTTACAACGGCGGGGATAGCGATCATCATCGGTTCCCGCGCCTTTACAGCGCCGTCTTTCATGTGCAAGAAGCGGCCAATCGAGATCGCTCAGGAGATGAAGTGTGAAGCCCGAAGAAATCAAGAAACTCGACGCGTATTTCAAGCGCACGTTCAATCCGCAGATCGTCGTCAAGGCTCGTCCGCGCAAGAACGATTCCGCTGAAGTTTACCTCGACGAAGAGTTTCTGGGTGTCGTCTATATCGACGACGAGGACGGCGACCGGTCCTACAATTTCTCGATGGCGATCCTGGACGTCGATCTGGCATGATCGCCGGCGCTGAGCCCGGCTCATGCGCAAACGATGACGCAGGCCGCAGCTTATGCGGCTTGCCTGCAACCGGCAAATGCCGGCCCTGCACGACCCTAAATCCCTCGAAATAACTGAAAAATCACGCCGACCGCCACTCGAAGGCGTGCCGAAAAGAGAATTCGTCTCTGGACCAACTGGCCAACCGCTCCATCTTGAGTGGTGAGCATGTGCTCGATTGCCAGCAAGGGGATGTTGAGGATGGGTATTTTCGACAAGATCAAGCATGCCATTTTCGGGGAGGCACAGGCTGCTCCGGTGACGCAGGCCGCGGCGCCGAAGATAGAGCCGGCACAGGCGCCTGTTTCGCCCTCTGCCGCGCCATCGCCGGCGCCAAGCTCAGCACCTGCGGCAACTCCATCAGCGGCGGCCGTCGATATCGTTTCGGCACTCGACGCGGCGGTGAAGAAAAGCGGGCAGAAGCTGGACTGGCGCCGTTCGATCGTCGACCTGATGAAAGCCGTGGGAATGGACGCGAGCCTTGCCGAGCGCAAGGAACTGGCCACGGAACTCGGCTACACCGGTGATACCCACGATACCGCGACGATGAACATGTTTCTGCACAAGGCGCTGATGAAGCGGCTGTCGGAAAACGGCGGCAAGGTCCCGGCCGATCTCCTCGATTAATCGTTCGAGTGCCGCAATCGGATTCTTTGCGAAGCCTCTGGTTGCGGCCCTCTGATATATTTTAGCAATATCAACTATCCGGCCACATTGCCTGCCGTCCTCGGAATTTGCGCATCTTCAAATGCAACCATAGAGTGTTGTGCGACGCACAAGATCGCTTGATCTTTGTGTGCGGTGCGACTACCTTTTGGCTTCCGAGCACAAGGAGGATTTTCATGCTGAACTTTGATGACGCCGCTGGAAAGAGCAAGGAAGCCATGGAAACGGTACTCAAGAGCTATTCCGAGACGACCAAGGGATTTCAGGCGATCGCCACGGAGGCGACCGAATATTCCAAAAAATCTTTCCAGGATGCAGTCACGCATTTCGAGACGCTGTCCGGCGCGCGCAGTCTCGAAGCTGTCTTCGAACTGCAAACCGGCTATGTGAAGGCCGCATACGAGAGCTTTGTCGCTGAAGCGACGAAACTGAGCGAAATGTACGCTGACATCGCCAAGAGCGCCTACCGGCCATACGAGGCGCCGGTAGCTGCCGCCGTCGCGAAAGCTGCCAAGCCTGCGGTGGTGACGCCCGCCGCGGCTTAGGGGGCGGACGGTGCAAAAGCTGCATACCCCTTGAAAAACGAAGGCCGGCTACGCATCTGCAGCCGGTCTTTTTCGTTTTTCACGAAACGTTTTGCGTCCCTGTCGCTAGTTTTTGTGTCTTTGCGCCAAGTCCGGTTGAATTGTGATTGCAGTGTGAAGCGAGGGGCTTAAAATCGCTCTACAATGAACTAAGTTAGTAATTCAGAAATTCGGCGGGTAAAGCAGGCCTCCCATGCACCGCCGGATTGTTCGGGGAATGAATGAATATGATCGTACAGCCGATCCGGATGCAAAATGATAGCGAAAGGAACGGGGACAACGGAAATCGCGGCACCTCGGTCATCACGCGCACAAAGCCTAAGACGAAGAAACCCAATCTGTACCGTGTGCTGATTTTGAATGACGACTACACGCCTATGGAGTTCGTCATCCATATCCTGGAGCGTTTTTTTCAGAAGGACCGTGAAAGTGCCACCCGCATCATGCTTCATGTCCATAATCATGGCGTCGGCGAATGTGGAATATTTACATACGAGGTAGCGGAGACCAAGGTGAGTCAGGTGATGGACTTCGCCCGACAGCACCAGCATCCGCTGCAATGCGTCATGGAAAAGAAGTGAGGATCTGAACGTGCCAACATTTTCGCCTAGTCTTGAGAAGGCGCTCCATCAGGCACTGACCTTTGCCAACGAGCGGCATCACGAATATGCGACGCTCGAGCATCTGCTGCTCGCCCTGATCGACGATGCCGATGCGGCCGCGGTCATGGGCGCCTGCAATGTCAATCTCGACGCGCTCCGCAAAACCCTTGTTGAATATGTCGATAACGAACTCTCCAACCTGGTCACGGGTTATGACGAGGACTCCAAGCCGACTTCCGGCTTCCAGCGCGTCATTCAGCGTGCCGTCATTCATGTTCAGTCGTCCGGTCGCGAAGAAGTAACCGGAGCAAACGTGCTCGTCGCCATCTTCGCCGAGCGCGAAAGCCATGCCGCCTATTTCCTGCAGGAGCAGGAAATGACCCGCTACGATGCCGTCAACTACATTTCCCACGGGATTGGCAAGCGCGCCGGATCGTCTGAAACGCGGACGCCGCGTGGTGCCGACGATGGCGAATCGGAGAGCAAGCCGGCATCGCGCGGCAGCGGCGAACAGGAAGAAGGCGGCGCCAAGAAGCAGCAGGATGCCCTGAAGGCTTATTGCGTGAACCTCAACGAGAAGGCCAAGGTCGGCAAGATCGATCCGCTGATCGGCCGTCATGCCGAGGTCAACCGCACGATTCAGATCCTGTGCCGCCGTTCGAAGAACAATCCGCTGTACGTCGGCGATCCCGGCGTCGGCAAGACGGCGATCGCCGAAGGCCTGGCCAAGCGCATCGTCGAAGGCAAGGTGCCGGAAGCGCTTGCCGACGCCACCATCTTTTCACTCGACATGGGAACGCTTCTGGCCGGCACGCGCTACCGCGGCGATTTCGAAGAGCGCTTGAAGCAGGTCGTCAAGGAGCTCGAAGAATATCCGGGCGCCGTTCTTTTCATCGATGAAATCCACACGGTGATCGGTGCAGGCGCCACGTCAGGCGGAGCGATGGACGCGTCGAACCTGCTGAAGCCGGCCCTGTCGTCGGGCGCGATTCGTTGCATCGGATCGACCACCTACAAGGAATATCGTCAGTTCTTCGAGAAGGACCGGGCTCTGGTTCGCCGCTTCCAGAAGATCGACGTCGCCGAACCGTCGATCGACGATGCGATCGAAATCATGAAGGGCCTGAAGCCCTATTTCGAAGAGTATCACCACCTGCGCTACTCGAACGAGGCGATCAAGACAGCCGTCGAGCTGTCGGCACGCTACATCTCCGACCGCAAACTCCCCGACAAGGCGATCGATGTGATCGACGAGACGGGTGCGGCCCAGATGCTGCTGCCGCCGTCCAAGCGTCGCAAGCTGATCACCGAAAGGGAGATCGAGGCGACGATCGCCACGATGGCCCGCATTCCGCCGAAGACCGTGTCGAAGGACGACGAAGCCGTTCTCGCCAATCTCGAGAAGGAACTGCGTTCGGTCGTCTATGGCCAGGATACGGCAATCGAAGCCCTGTCGACCTCGATCAAGCTGGCGCGTGCCGGCCTTCGCGAGCCGAACAAGCCGATTGGCTCCTATGTCTTCTCTGGGCCTACGGGCGTCGGCAAAACCGAGGTGGCCAAGCAGCTGGCGTCGTCGCTCGGTGTCGAGCTTCTGCGCTTCGACATGTCGGAATATATGGAGCGGCATACGGTTTCCCGTCTGCTCGGTGCACCTCCCGGCTACGTCGGCTTCGACCAGGGCGGTCTCCTGACCGATGGCGTCGACCAGCATCCGCATTGCGTGGTGCTGCTCGACGAGATCGAGAAGGCGCATCCCGACATCTACAACATCCTGCTGCAGGTCATGGACCACGGCACGCTGACCGACCACAACGGCAAGAAGATCGACTTCCGCAACGTCATCCTGATCATGACGACCAATGCGGGGGCATCCGAGATGGCCAAGGCGGCATTCGGCTTCGGTTCGTCCAAGCGGACGGGCGAGGACGAAGAGGCGCTGAACCGCATCTTCACGCCGGAGTTCCGCAACCGTCTCGACGCGATCATTCCGTTCGCGGCGCTGCCGACGGTCGTCATTCACAAGGTCGTGCAGAAGTTCATCATGCAGCTCGAGGCACAGCTTTCCGAGCGGAACGTCACCTTCGACCTGCACGAGGATGCGATCGCCTGGCTGGCAGACAAGGGCTACGACGAAAAGATGGGTGCCCGCCCGCTGGCCCGCGTGATCCAGGATGTCATCAAGAAGCCGCTGGCCAACGAAATCCTCTTTGGCAAGCTGAAGAAGGGTGGCGTCGTCACCGTCACTGTAGGCCCGAAGGAAGACGGCAAACCCGGCATCATCCTTGAATCGATGTCGGACAGTGCGCCGATCAAGCCGAAGCCGGAGGCCGAGGTTGTCCACCCCGAAGGTGACGACCAGGATGACGGCGAACTGAAGACCAAGACGCGGCCCAAGAAGACCACGGCTTCGGTGAAAAAGGCGAAGGCGCCAGTCGCCGAACCCGAGGTCAAGAGTCCGCCCAGGAAGGGCAGCGCTGTCCCACGGGTGCCAAAGAAGTAGGTCAATGGAAAAAGCGGCTTTCGGGCCGCTTTTTCTTCGGCGGTTGCACGGGTGCTTAGCCGAATTTTAAGTGCAATCGACTATCTCAGGCTTCAGCAAGGAGCCGGTCTATGGTGTTTCTGCCCGCCGAACGTTTCATTGTTACGATCATCGCGGTGCTGGCGTCGCTCGATGTTGTTCTTCTGTCGTGGAAGGGGATCGGGTTCGATGCAGCAGGCTATGCAAGCCTGATCGCGTGCGGATCATCAGCCATCGCTATCGGCCAGTTCTACAGACATGTCAGGCCCAACGAGGGTATCGCAGCGACTGCAACAGCTGCTGGGCTCTTCATACTCTTCACGATCGTCGGCTCGGTGTTCAACTATCTGCTGCTGCCGCTGCTCTTTCATCCCGTCGATCCGGTTCTTGCGCGCATCGACGAACAGCTCGGCTTTCACTGGCCAAGTTTTGTGACCTGGGCGTCGCAGTATCCGCGTGCCGGAATGCTGCTGCAAGCCGTCTATGCGACGTCATTGCCCCAACTGCTGGCAATTCTCTTCATCCTGGGGTTCTCGGGTCGGATTCGCCTGTTGCACCACTTCCTGCTGACAGGTGTGATTGGAGCGCTTCTCGCTATCGTCTGCTGGTCGTTCTTCCCCTCGTTCGGTGCTTCGTCGATCTATGTGTTGCCGAAGGACGTTACCGACGCAGTTCCACTGGCCGTCGGCCCGGACTACGGTGCGCAGCTTGTCGAATTGGGCCGCCACGGTGCGACGTATCTGTCGCCGAAAAATGTACTCGGGCTGATCGGATTCCCGTCGTTTCACACAGTGATGGCGGCGATGTCCGCCTGCTTTCTTCTGCGCTTTGGCCCGCTGGCGGTGCCGTTCCTTATTCTCAATGCATTGATGGTGCCCGCGATCCTCATTCAGGGCGGGCACAATCTCGCAGATGTCATCGGTGGTCTTGTCGTGTTTGGCATTGCCTACCGACTGGCAGACGCTGCGCTATGGCAATGTGAAACGCTGCAGGCGCGATTGCCACGCAAGGTCGCTACCGGTGCGAAGCCGTGATCAAAGCCAAGCTTTGATTTTCTCGGCATTTGCAGCAAGTACGGCGTTGTCCTCCATTTTCCCCGAATGCGGATGCAGCGCCACGCCCTCGTGGCGGGGGATGACGTGGAAATGCAGGTGGAAGACGGTCTGGCCCGCCGCCGGCTCGTTGAACTGGCAGACGAAGACGCCGTCCGCGTCGAACGCCTCTTTGACGGCATTGGCGATTTTCTGGACGACCGGGATGGTCTGTGCCAGCGTGGCCGGATCGGCGTCGAGTAGATTGCGCGAAGGCGTCTTGGGGACGACGAGAACATGGCCGGGCGCCTGCGGCATCACATCCATGAACGCGACGGTGTGGTTGTCTTCGTAGATACGGTGCGAGGGAATTTCGCCACGCAGGATCTTTGCAAAGATGTTGTTGCTGTCATAAGCGGCGCTGGTCATGCGAAATCTCCTCGTTGGTGCCTTGTTCCGGTAGCGCGGCACGGGCGAGGGCGTCAATCCTCTTGAAGCCGCTCGCCTTTTCGGAACGGGCTGTGCTCGGCCAGAATCTCGTTCATGTGCTCGACGTCGTCGCGCTCGCGCTCGAGATAGTCCGCGATCGCCCGGCGAAGGCCGGCATGCGCGACATAGTGGGCGGAATGCGTTGTCACTGGCAGGTAACCTCGCGCCAGCTTATGCTCGCCCTGCGCCCCGGCCTCGACGCGTTTCAGGCCTTTCGCCAGGGCGAAGTCGATCGCTTGATGATAGCAGACCTCGAAATGCAGGTACGGATGATCCTCGATGCAGCCCCAATGCCGGCCATAGAGCGTATCGCCACCAATGAAATTGATTGCACCGGCGACATAGCGCCCGTTGTGCTTGGCCATGACGAGCAGGATGTCGTCGGGCATGCGTTCGCCGATCAGCGAGTAGAACTTGCGCGTAAGGTAGGGGCGGCCCCATTTGCGGCTCCCCGTGTCCATGTAGAAGGCGAAGAACTGGTCCCAGATGCGCTCCGTCAGATCGCTGCCGGTCAGCCAGTCGATGCTGATGCCGTTTTCCAGCGCCGTACGGCGTTCCCTGCGCAGTGCCTTGCGCTTGCGCGAGGCGAGTGTTTCGAGAAACGCGTCGTGGTCGGCATAGCCCTCGTTGATGAAATGGAACTGTTGATCGGTTCGGTGCAGATAGCCATCGGTCTCGAACACGGCGATTTCGTCCTCGGGAACGAAGGTGATGTGTGCCGACGAGACGCCTAGGCGGCGAACGACCTCCTTGAGGCTTTCAGCCATTGCGTCCTGAATCGGACGGCGCTGCACACCGGCTGCGACCAGCAGGCGCGGACCGGTTGCAGGCGTAAACGGTATCGAGCACTGGAGCTTTGGATAATAGCGGCCGCCCGCCCGTTCGAAGGCATCGGCCCAGCCATGGTCGAAGACATATTCGCCCTGGCTATGGTTTTTCAGATAGCCGGGCAGGGCGCCGACGAGTTGTCCGTCGGCACTCTCCAGCAGCATATGATGTCCGAGCCAGCCTGTCTCGGCGGTTGCCGATCCCGATTCTTCGAGTGAAGACAGGAAAGCGTGCGAGACGAAGGGATTGTAGGCGAGCGCGCTATCGCCTTTTGAAGCCCCGGAAAGCCGTGACCAGCTCTCAGGGGAAATATCGGTGAAGGACCGCTCGATGCGGATTGAGAGTTCGTCTGTCATAAAGCGAGTGCGAGACCGTTTGGGAGGATAATGGGGCTCCGATCCAGTCTGCGCATGAACGTGTCCAAAAAGCGAGCGTCAAACCAGAACGCGCGGATCAAATCCCTCGAACGTCATCTGGTCGGCGTTCTCGAAGCTGTGCCTGCGTGCCTTCTCGTCCCGGACCGTCCAGGTGATGACGACGATACCCTTCTCGCGCTGCGCGCTGATGAAGGGATTGGGAAGATCGGCGAAGAAGTACGAAATGAAGTCGAGGCCGAGTTGCATCGCTTTTTCATTGGCTTCGAATTCGTCCGGCTTGTTGCCGCCCGCCGTCAGGCCGAGCGGGTAGGGCGCATCGAGGGCCTTGAGTTCACGCAGCAGCCAGTGGTCGAAGCTCATCAGCGCCACTTTGCCTTCGTAACCTTCCAGTACTTCGAGAACGGCTTCGACGAAGCCTGCGTCGTCAGCTTCGCGCCCCTTGAGCTCGATCACCAGCGGAACCCTGCCCTTGACGAGATCCAGCATCTGTCTCAGCGTCGGAATCTTGTCGCCGGTGCCGCCGATCGAAAGCAGCCCCAGTTCCTGGGAAGTCCGCTCGCGAACGTCACCCTTCAGGTTGCACAGGCGCTCCAGGTCTTCGTCGTGGAAGACGACCGGCACGCCGTCGGAAGCGTAATGGAGATCGCACTCGATGGCGAAGCCGGCCTCGACGGCGCGCGAGAACGCGGAGAGGGTGTTTTCCCAGACCTTGTTGTTGAGGTCATGATAACCGCGGTGGGCGACGGGCAGTTCCTTGAGCCAAGCTGCCGAGGTCATGACGCGACTTCCATGATTGCGTCGATTTCGACCGCGGCGTTCATGGGTAGTGCTGCCATGCCGACTGCGGCGCGAGCATGCTTTCCGGCTTCGCCGAGGACGCCGGCAATCAGGTTCGATGCACCGTTGATCACGAGATGCTGCTCGACGAAGTCGGGCGTCGATGCCACGAAACCGTTCAGTTTGATGACCCGCTTGATCCGGCTGAGATCGCCGCCGAGCGCGGCTTTGGCCTGTGCGAGGATGTTGATCGCGCACAGCTCCGCGGCCCGCTGGCCCGCCGGCACGTCGACATTCTTTCCAAGGTGGCCGGAAACGGCAATCTTGCCGCCGTCGAGCGGCAGCTGTCCGGAAATGTAGAGAAGGTTGCCGTTGATCACATATGGAACATAGTTTGCGGCGGGTGCCGCGGCCTCAGGCAGGGATATCCCCATCTCTTTCAGCCGCGCAGCGATTTGATCGGACATTTTCCTCTCCGCTTTTGTTGTCAATAGTTCTAAAATTATGCATCAAGGCTTGAATCTATTTTGTGACATGATCGAGCCTCGATTTGGCCGAAAGCGTTCTTATAACATCGCAGGCGAGTCCAACAGGAGATTATCAATGGTCCGATCGAGTCTTGCCGCACTCTTCCTAGCAGGCGTTTCGGCAAACGCCTTTGCAGCGGCACCGGTAACCAGCGCGGCAATTGCCACGGGTCTGGTCGCTCATCGTGCCGTCTATGATCTTGAGCTGAAGGACGCATCCGAGCGCTCCGGCATTTCAGGCATGTCGGGCCGCATGGTCTACGAGTTCGACGGCAACTATTGCAGCGGCTACACCACCAACTTCCGCTTCGTGACGCAGATCGATACGGGCGATGCGGTGCGTCTGAGCGATCAGCAGACGAAGACCTTCGAGAACCTGAAGGATCGGAAGTTCACCTTCGACACGAAATCCTTCACCGACGACCAGCTTGACAAGGAAGTCAATGGTGCGGCCGAGGATCGGGCCGAGGGCGTGAAGGTCGATCTCAAGCAGCCCTCAAGCAAGGAGCTTCAGCTCGCCGCGAGCCGCTTCCCGACCGAGCACATGCTGGACGTCATCCAGAACGCCAAGGCCGGAAAGCGCCTGTTCGAAGCACGTGTCTTCGACGGCTCCGACGATGGCGACAAGGCTCTTGCCACGACCACGGTCGTGGGCAAGCAGGTAACGCCCTCCAAAGACGAGACGGATGCAAGCAATGCCGGCGCCTTCTCCAAGACGGCGTTCTGGCCGGTGACCATTTCCTACTTCAACGAAAACACCAAGACGGACGCATTGCCCGTCTACCGCATGTCGTTCAAGCTCTACGAGAACGGCATCACGCGGGATCTGACGATGGACTACGGCGACTTCGTACTCTCGGGCAAGCTGTCGAAGCTCGAGCTGCTCGACGCCAAGGCCGTCGCCTGCAAGTAAGATCGTTGCCTGTAACCAATTGCCAGCATTGGACGATCGCTTGGCGGTCAGACGAATGCCGATGTATGCAGCAGGATGTCCTCCATGCTAGGACTCGGGTGTGTGATTGAGCGGTGACCGCGGGATGGAGTGAAGATTTTGGCTGCAAGTCATAGTGTGTCGACGATTGTCCTGTTGGGTGTGACCCTGGCTCTGACGGCCGCGGCATCCTGCGGTTCTGCCTTTGCTGCCGATTGCGGCATGACGCCGTCCTCTGGGATCGACTGGGGCGGCTGCAACAAGAAGAACCTGATGCTGGAGGGAGGCGACTTCCAGAAGGCCAATCTTGTCGACGCCGATTTCACCCTGACCAATCTGAGCGGAACCAATCTCACCTCGGCGAATCTCGAAAAGGCTACGTTGGTGCGCGCCTGGTTTACCGGTGCTCAGGTCGACAAGGCGAATTTCGCGAAGGTCGAAGCGTATCGTTCGGGATTCGAGAACGTCTCTGCCCAGGGCGCTTCCTTCGCAGGCGCGGAGCTGCAGCGCTCCAATTTCAATGGCGCGACGCTGACCGGCGCGAATTTCGAAAAGGCGGAGCTCGGCCGCGCAAGCTTTACCAAGGCAGTGCTGACGGGAGCAAGCTTTTCGCTCGCGAACCTGTCGCGCGCAGATCTCAGCGGAGCGACATTCGAAGGCCCCATTTCCTTCGACCGCGCCTTCATGTTTCTGACCCGCATCAGCGGTCTCGATCTTTCCAAAGCAACCGGCCTGCAGCAGGCACAGATCGAGCTCGCGTGCGGCGATTCGAACACGAAGCTGCCGGCTGGCCTGACGGTGCCGCAGAGTTGGCCCTGCGATTCCGATTGAGGCGTTAGGTCTGGCATTATTTTTGGCGATAAGCCTTGCTTTTCCCTTGGAGGGAGGTTAAGGCCACCCGCATTCCACACGTAAGGCATGGGGTTGTCCGGGAGAAATCCGGATGGTTCCGCCCGGTGGCATCTTCGAAGAGGATGCTGTTCGCCTTGCGGAGGTTCAACCGGAAAAGGATAACAAGGCATGGCATTGCCCGATTTCTCTATGCGCCAGCTCCTCGAAGCAGGCGTCCACTTCGGCCACCAGACGCACCGCTGGAACCCGAAGATGAAGCCGTACATTTTCGGCGATCGTAACAACATCCACATCATCGACCTCGCTCAGACGGTTCCGTTGCTGTCGCGCGCGCTGCAGGTCGTCAGCGACACCGTTGCCCGCGGCGGCCGCGTTCTGTTCGTCGGCACCAAGCGCCAGGCTTCGGAGCTCATTGCAGACTCCGCAAAGCGTTCCGCACAGTACTACGTCAACTCGCGTTGGCTCGGCGGCATGATGACAAACTGGAAGACGATCTCCAACTCGATCCAGCGTCTGCGCAAGCTCGACGAAATCCTCAACGGCGACGCCCAGGGCTTCACCAAGAAGGAACGTCTGAACCTCGAGCGCGAGCGCGAGAAGCTCGACAAGGCCCTCGGTGGTATCAAGGACATGGGCGGCACGCCGGACCTGATGTTCATCATCGACACCAACAAGGAAAAGATCGCGATCGACGAAGCCAAGCGCCTGGGCATTCCGGTCGTTGCGATCATCGACTCGAACTGCGATCCGGACCTCATCGACTATCCGATCCCGGGCAACGACGACGCATCGCGCGCCATCGCTCTTTACTGCGACCTGATCGCGCGCGCTGCCATCGACGGCATCGCTCGCCAGCAGAGCTCGTCGGGCCGCGACCTCGGCGCTTCGATCGAAGCCCCGGCTGAGCCGGCGCTCGACGAAACCGGCGCCTGATAAAAGAAGCAGGCGGGCCAAATTCGTCCGTCATGCTTTCCAGAGATTGGGAAAGGCCGCTCGCGACTTTTAGAAGTTCGGCGGCCTTGACCGTTTCAGGCGAGGGCGATCCGCCCGCCGCCATATGAGTTTCGTTATGACGCGTCTTTCATCACGCTGTCATACATACAGGTACATTTCGTGCCTCAATCCGGTGCCGCACCGCCATTTGCGGGCCACTGTTTGAACCGACAAGAGGAAGCTTATGACCGAGATTACGGCTGCATTGGTGAAGGAACTGCGCGAAAAGTCTGGCGCAGGCATGATGGACTGCAAGAAGGCGCTGGTCGAAAACAACGGCGATATCGAAGCCGCGATCGACTGGCTGCGCGCCAAGGGCATCTCCAAGGCCGACAAGAAGTCGGGCCGCACCGCTGCTGAAGGCCTGATCGCCATTGCCGGCGCCGGCCACAAGGCCGTTGTCGTCGAGCTCAACTCGGAAACTGACTTCGTTGCCCGCAACGACGCTTTCCAGGACCTGGTTCGCGGCATCGCCAACGTCGCTCTGGCGACCGACGGCACGGTTGAGGCCATTTCGGCCGCGACCTATCCGGCGTCCGGCAAGCCGGTCTCCGACACCATCAAGGACGCGATCGCAACGATTGGCGAGAACATGACCCTGCGTCGCGCTGCCAAGCTCGAAGTCGAGCACGGTGTTGTCGCGACCTACATTCATAACGCTGCCGGCGACGGCATCGGCAAGCTCGGCGTTCTGGTTGCGCTGAAGTCGGTCGGCGACAAGGCCGTTCTGACGTCGATCGGCCGTCAGGTCGCAATGCACATCGCTGCGACCAACCCGCTCGCCATCCGCGCCGAAGAAGTCGATGCCGGCGTTGCCGAGCGCGAACGCAATGTCTTCATCGAACAGGCCCGCGAATCCGGCAAGCCGGAAGCCATCATCGAAAAGATGGTGGACGGCCGCATGCGCAAGTTCTTCGAAGAAGTTGCCCTTCTCTCGCAGGCCTTCGTGATCAACCCTGATCTGACGGTCGGCGCTGCGATCAAGGAAGCTGAAAAGGAAGCCGGCGCTCCGATCGAAGTCACCGGCATGGCGCGTCTTCTCCTCGGCGAAGGCGTCGAAAAGGAAGAGACGGACTTCGCTGCCGAAGTGGCTGCTGTCGCCAAGGGCTGATCGTTCGTATACATGTGAAAACCGAAGGGCATCGCGTGACAACGCGGTGCCCTTCGTGTATCCGGCAGTCAATAGTCACAAATGAGGAGCCAAGATGTCGTCAGAACCTGTCTATAAGCGCGTTCTACTCAAGGCTTCCGGCGAAGCCCTCATGGGCAGCCAGGGATTTGGCATCGATGTGGCCGTTGCCGATCGCATCGCGGCTGATATCGCCGAGGCGCGACAGATGGGCGTGGAAGTCGGCGTCGTCGTTGGCGGCGGCAACATTTTCCGCGGCGTCGCCGTTGCCTCGAAGGGCGGCGACCGCGTGACGGGCGACCACATGGGGATGCTCGCCACGATTATCAACGCGCTCGCGCTGGCGACCTCGCTGCGCAAGCTTAACATCGACACCGTCGTGCTTTCCGCAATCGCGATGCCCGAGATCTGCGAGAGCTTCTCGCAGCGCGCCACGCTTTATCACCTGTCGCTCGGTCGGGTCGTCATCTTCGCCGGCGGCACGGGCAACCCGTTTTTCACGACGGACTCTGCGGCAGCGTTGCGCGCCGCGGAAATGGGTGCCCAGGCGATCTTCAAGGGAACGCAGGTCGATGGTATCTATTCGGCCGATCCGAAGAAGGAGCCGGACGCCACGCGCTTCGATCGACTGACGCACAAGGAAGTCCTCGACAAAGGACTTGCCGTCATGGACGTTGCAGCCGTTGCGCTCGCGCGCGAGAATTCCATTCCGATCATCGTCTTCTCGATCCACGAGAAGGGCGGTTTTGCTGAAATCCTCAAGGGCGGTGGTCTCAAGACCATCGTCTCCGATAATTGATTGAGTGGCGGCGCCAATTGGCCGCAGCTTCTACCGAGACGGGAGCACTGACATGAGTGAAGGCATCGACATCAAGGAACTCAAGCGCCGCATGGATGGCGCCATTTCCTCGTTCAAGAGCGATATCGCATCGCTGCGCACCGGCCGCGCTTCGGCCAATATTCTCGACCCAGTGACGGTCGAGGCTTATGGTTCGCGTGTACCGCTGAACCAGGTCGCCAATATCACGGTCCCGGAACCGCGCATGCTGTCGGTTTCGGTCTGGGACAAGTCGATGGTTTCCGCGACCGAGCGCGCTATTCGTGAATCGAGTCTGGGTCTCAACCCGATTATCGACGGCCAGAACCTGCGCATTCCGCTGCCGGAACTCAACGAGGAACGCCGCAAATCTCTCGTCAAGGTTGCTCACGATTATGCCGAGAAGAGCAAGGTCGCGATTCGCCACGTTCGCCGGGACGGCATGGACGGCCTTAAGAAAGCCGAAAAGGACGGTGTGATTGGCCAGGATGTTAGCCGCGCGCAGTCGGATCGTGTGCAGAAGATGACGGACGAGACGATTTCTGAGATCGACCGCTTGCTTGGTGACAAGGAAAAGGAAATCATGCAGGTCTAAAGCGCTCTGCGCCTGCGCCTTGGGCTGGAAGAACCGGACGGGAAATGTCTGAACGAACATTTTTGACAGTGCCAGAACATGTTGCCATCATCATGGATGGCAACGGCAGATGGGCCAAGCAACGCGGATTGCCGCGCACGATGGGCCATCGCAAGGGCGTCGATGCCGTGCGCGAAACCGTGCGCGCGGCCGGTGATGTCGGCATCAAGTATCTCACGCTGTTCGCCTTCTCATCGGAAAACTGGCGCCGCCCTGAAACGGAAGTCACCGATCTGCTTGGCCTGCTCAAGGCATTCATCCGGCGCGATCTCGCGGAACTGCACCGCCAGAACGTGCGCGTCAAAGTGATCGGCGACCGGCACAGCCTGCAAAGCGACATCCTGGACCTTCTTGTCGACGCGGAAGAGCGGACAAAGGGCAATACGGCGCTGACGCTCGTGATTGCCTTCAACTACGGTTCTCGCGACGAGATTGCACGGGCTGTCGCAAGCCTCGCAAGAGATGTGGAAGCGGGCTGCTTGCGGGCGCAGGACATTACGCCCGCCCTGATCAATGCGCGGCTCGACACTGCGGGCATTCCCGATCCCGACTTGATCATTCGGACAAGCGGGGAAGAGCGCCTGTCCAACTTCCTGCTGTGGCAGGCCGCCTATTCGGAATTCATCTTCGTTCCGGAATTTTGGCCGGATTTCAGCCGGGAGATGCTGTATTCCGCGCTCGAGACCTTTGCGTCGCGCGATCGCCGTTTTGGCGGATTGGTCGCGCAGACGGCTGCGGCAGTGGGCACCTGATGCATCAGGAATTGCGACTTCGCATCATTTCCGGACTGATCCTGGCAATCCTCGTTCTTGGCGCCACGTGGTTCGGCGGTCTCGCATTCAGCGTTCTCTCGGCGTTGATCGGACTGCTGATCTACTACGAATGGTCGACGATCACGCGAATGCGCACCGAGCAGCCTGTTGCCAACGCCGTTGGCTGGATCGGGCAGATAGCCATCGCCGTGGCCGTCGTCGCTGGAACGGTTGGCTATTCGCTCATTCTCCTGATCCTGTTCTTAGCAATAGCAGTCGGCTTTGTGGCGCTGCGCAATACGTCGCGCTGGTTTCCGGCGGGCACGGTGTACGCCGGGCTGACAGGTATAGCGCTTTCCGGCATCCGGGGCGCCGACACCCTCGGGCTCTATGCCATGCTGTTCGTATTCGCGGTCGTCTGGGCGACCGACATCCTTGCGTATTTCGTTGGCCGGGCAATCGGTGGCCCGAAGCTTGCACCGAAGATATCGCCCGGAAAAACCTGGTCCGGCGCGATCGGCGGCGCCGTATCTGCCGTCGTCGCCGGGAGTCTGGTCGCATACCTTGCATTCCCCGAAAGCGTTCTTCTGGCAGCGCCGATCGCGTTCATCCTGTCGGTCTGCAGCCAGATCGGCGATCTCTTCGAATCGTTCATCAAGCGCCGCTTCGGCGTGAAGGATTCCAGCCGCCTGATTCCGGGACACGGGGGTGTCATGGATCGGGTTGACGGGCTCATTTTCGCCTGCTTTGCGGCGTTCTTGCTAGCTGGGCTTTTTTCGCTGATAAAGGGCGGTGAAGCGACGTCGCTCGGCGCAGCCCTGTTCGGCGTGTAATGTCTGCAAACGCGGGCGGAAAGATCTTATGGCAGGCTTGACCGGAATTTTTGCGTTTCTGACGGGATATATCGTTCCTTTCGTTCTCGTGTTGTCGCTGCTCGTCTTCGTCCACGAGATGGGGCATTATCTCGTCGGCCGCTGGAGCGGGATCCGGATATTGGCCTTCTCGATCGGATTCGGGCCGGAACTCCTTGGTTTCACCGATCGGCACGGGACGCGCTGGAAGCTTTCCGCAATACCCCTCGGCGGCTATGTGCGTTTCTTCGGGGACGAGGACGCATCCAGCAAGCCCGACGAGAATAGACTTGCGGCAATGTCGGACGACGAGCGCTCGCGATCTTTCGCTGGCGCCAAGCTCTGGAAGCGAGCCGCCACGGTTGCGGCCGGCCCTATCGCAAATTTCATCCTGGCGATCGCCATCTTTACCGTGCTGTTTGCCATCTACGGCCGATCGGTCGCCGATCCCGTGGTCGCCGAGGTCAAGCCGGGAAGTGTTGCAGCGGTCGCTGGCGTCATCCCAGGCGACCTGTTGATCGCCATCGACGGCACCAAGGTTGAGACCTTCGACGACGTTCGGCGCTATGTCAGCATTCGCCCCGAGCAGAAGATCGTGGTGACGGTCGAGCGAAACGGCGAAAAGCTTGATGTCCCCATGGTTCCGGCGCGGACCGATATGACGGACCAGTTCGGCAACAAGATCGAGATCGGCCTGATCGGCATCGTGACCAACCAGGAGGTCGGTCATTTCCGCCTGCAGACGTATTCGCCGGCGGAGGCTCTCAAAGAGGGCACCATCCAGACCTGGCACATCGTCACCGGGACTTTCAAATATATCGGCAATCTGATTTCCGGCTACATGAAGCCCGACCAACTCGGGGGACCGATCCGTGTCGCCCAGGCTTCAGGGCAGATGGCGACGCTCGGCGTTGCCGCGTTGCTTCAATTGGCTGCCGTTTTGTCGGTTTCCATCGGATTACTCAATCTCATGCCTGTTCCGGTACTTGATGGCGGCCACCTGATGTTCTATGCGATTGAGGCGGTGAGGGGAAAGCCGCTGGGATCGTCGGCGCAGGAGATTGCATTTCGCATCGGACTGGCCATGGTTCTGAGCTTGATGGTTTTTGCTACCTGGAACGACATAAGTGCACTGATTGGCTGATTGCAGGACGAAGGAAAATTACCGTTTATTTACGATGTTTCAAAGCTGTAGTGGCGAATGCGTCACGCTTCGAAATGAAGTAAA
Organism: Rhizobium sp. Root1203; assembly: GCF_001424945.1. Lineage (GTDB taxonomy): Bacteria > Pseudomonadota > Alphaproteobacteria > Rhizobiales > Rhizobiaceae > Rhizobium. Next base: position 578,682 of record NZ_LMCW01000012.1, on the reverse strand, counting down.
CAGAAATTAACTTGCTCCCTTGCTTGTATGTCAAAAGCGGGTAAAACGACACACGTGACCGGAATCGGGGGACGCCTGAAGCCGGGGACGAGAAAAAAGGTAATGGGTGAAATGAAGGCTGGTTCAAGATTTTTGAACGCAGTATCGGCGGTTGCGCTGTCTGCTGGGATTGTTGCTTCGGGAGCGGGCGCAACTGTATTCGTATCTGCTACAACAGCTGAAGCTGCGGTCATCCAGCGTGTCGATGTGCGCGGCGCGAGCCGTGTCGGCGCCGAGGCGGTGCGATCCAACCTGACGATTTCGCCCGGGAAGAGCTTCTCGAACACCGATATCGACGACTCCGTCAAGCAGCTTTACGACACGGGCTACTTCTCCGACGTCAAGATTTCCGTGTCCGGCAGCACGCTGGTCGTGACAGTCCAGGAAGCCCAGCTGGTCAATCAGGTGGTCTTCAACGGCAACCGCAAGATCAAGGACGACAAGCTCGCTGCCATCGTCAAGACCCAGCCATCGGGTCCGTACAGCGAGGCGCAGGTCCAGGCTGACATTCAGTCCATCAAGGATGCGTATGCTGCGACGGGCCGCAATGAGATCGAGGTCACGACCCAGGTCGTCCCGCTCGGCGAAGGTCGCGTCAACTTGGCGTTCGTCATCAACGAAGGTGACCGGACCAAGATCGCGGCGATCAATTTCGTCGGCAACAACGCCTACAGCTCCGGCCGTCTGGCGTCCGTCATCAATACCAAGCGTTCGAACTTCCTGTCTTTCCTGACGCGCAAGGACGTATACAGCGACGACAAGCTGCATGCCGATGAGGAATCGCTGCGCCAGTTCTATTACAATCGCGGTTATGCCGACTTCCGTATCGTTTCGTCGGACGCCGCCTTCGATGAGGCGACCAACAAGTACACGCTGACCTTCAACATCGAAGAGGGTCCGCGCTATAATTTCGGCGCGATTTCCGTGCAGTCGACCGTTCAGGGTGTGGACGGCGCGCAGTTGCAGGGCCTCGTGCAGACGCAGGAAGGCGATGTCTACAGCGCCAACAAGGTTCAGAAGTCGATGGAAGCGATTTCTGATCAGGTGGCCTCTGCCGGCTATCCGTTCGCCCGTGTCACGCCGCGCGGCAACCGCGATCTGAACAACAACACCATCGGTGTCGAATATCTGGTCGACCAGGGCGAGCGCGCCTACGTCGAACGTATCGAGATCCGGGGCAACAGCCGCACACGCGACTTCGTCATTCGTCGCGAGTTCGACATGAGCGAAGGCGATGCCTTCAACCAGCAGATGATCACCAGAGCCAAGCGTCGCCTTGAAGCGCTCGGATATTTCTCTTCGGTCAACATCACGACGCAGCCGGGCAGTTCTCCGGACCGTGTCGTCGTTGTCGTCGACGTGCAGGATCAGTCAACGGGTTCGTTCGGTATCGGCGCAGGTTATGCCGCGGGCGGCGACGGCCTGATGCTCGAAGCGTCGATCGAAGAAAAGAACTTCCTCGGACGCGGCCAGTACATCAAGGTGACGGCTGGTGGTGGTCAGGAAGGTTCGCGGACCTACGGCCTGAACTTCACCGAACCCTACTTCCTCGGCTATCGTCTGGCTGTCGGTTTCGACCTCAATCACAGTGAGACGTCGAGCAACGACAACTACGACTACGAGGAAAACAACGTTGTCCTGCGCGCAACGGCGCCGATCACCGAAGACCTCGCGACGACGTTCCGTTACAACTACAAGCAGATGAAGTACGATCCGTCTGGATCGCTGGATTCCTTGTCCGAGCCCTATCAGAACCTCGTTGAAAACAGCCCGTGGGTGAAGTCGTCGGTCTCCCAGACCCTGACATACAACACTCTTGATGACATGATCCTGCCGCGCGAAGGTGTTTACGCCAGCGCCACCCAGGAAATCGCCGGGCTCGGCGGTGACTCTCAGTTCTACAAGCTCTACGGCAAGGCGCGTTATTTCCATCTTCTGGCTGACGATGCCGATATCATCGGTTCGATTAGCGGTTCTGCCGGCTATGTCATTGGATTTAAGGACGATCTGAACGTGTTCGATCAGTTCACCCTGACGAATGGCGATATCAGAGGCTTTGAGAACAAGGGTATCGGCCCCCGCGTAGGCGGTGGTCCGGACGATCCCTTGGGCGGTACGACCTATTTCACGGTCTCCGCAGAAGCGACGTTCCCGCTTCCGGCTGTGCCGCGTGACTTCGGTCTGCGTGGCGCGGTGTTTGCGGACGCCGGTACGCTGTTCGGAAACAAGGTGCCGGTCAACTCACCTGAGTTCGTGAACGGTGACAACGCTGCAATTCGCGCGTCCGTCGGCGTTGGCCTGGTCTGGAATTCGCCATTCGGCGCATTGCGTGTCGACTATGCAGTTCCGGTGCTCAAGGAAGACTTCGACAAGGTTCAGAACTTCAAGTTTGGCATAAACAACCAATTCTGATATCGGCAGTCCGGAACCGTACAATCGAATTCCGTTCTGGAGATTTGCCGATGGAGCAAACTGGTTTCTTTCTGCCCCACGATGGCGTGAAGCTCTGGGAGCTGGCGCAGTATCTTGGGGCAGAACTTGCCGACCCCAAACACGCCGATGTTGTGATTCATTCCGTTTCGCCCGTTAGCCGGGCGAAATCCGGCGACCTGTGCTATGTCATCTCGAAGAGAAGCAAGGACGAACTTGCAACATGTGAGGCGTCGGCGGTGCTTTGCAGTGTAGCGCTGCAGTCAATAGTCCCGCCGCATGTCCCGGTTCTTCTTTCCAGGAATGCGCATGCAGCTTTCGCCATGGCAGGCGGACTTCTGTATCCGAAGGCACTGCAGCCGCTGGCGCTTATGTCGGACGGGTCGGGCGTCTCCGACCGTGCAGCCGTCGACCCGACCGCCAGGCTTGAGAGGAACGTCGCCATCGAGCCTTTCGCGGCCATTGGCGCGCATGCCGAGATAGGCGAGGGTACCCGTATCGGTGCTGGTGCGATTATCGGGCCGGGCGTCAAGATCGGCCGCAACTGCTCGATCGCGGCAGGCGCCAGCGTTCTCTGCGCGCTTGTCGGAAACGGTGTCATCATACACAACGGCGCCCGGATCGGGCAGGACGGCTTCGGCTATGCGCCAGGCCCGCGCGGAATGATCAAGATCGTCCAGATCGGGCGCGTCATCATCCAGGACCATGTCGAGATTGGCGCCAATACCACGATCGACCGCGGCACGATGGATGACACGGTCATCGGCGAAGGCACCAAGATCGATAACCTCGTGCAGATTGGTCACAACGTTCGCATCGGGCGGCATTGCGCTGTCGTCTCGCAGGTGGGGATCGCCGGCAGCGCCATAATCGGCGATGGCGTCCAGATCGGTGGTCATAGCGGCATTAAGGGCCATATTACCATTGGCGACGGCGTCCAGATCGCGGCAATGAGCGGTGTCATCTCCGATATCCCCGCCGGGGAACGCTATGGGGGTATCCCCGCGCGGCCGGTGCATGACTTCCTGCGCGAAGTTGCAGCGGTGATGATGCGGACAACGAACGCCAGGAAAACGGGAGAAAAGAATGACTGAGGAAGTCAAGAAGTCGCTTTCTTCGGCGGATATCATCGAGATTATGAAGCTCCTGCCGCATCGCTATCCGTTCTTGCTGGTCGACAAGATCATCGAGATCGACGGTGACGATTCAGCGATTGGCATCAAGAACGTGACGGCAAACGAACCACATTTTACCGGTCACTTTCCTGAAAAGCCGATCATGCCCGGTGTTCTTCTCGTCGAGGGCATGGCTCAGACGGCCGGCGCAATCTGTGCCAAGAAGGAAAGCGAAGGCGGCAATCTGGTCTATTTCATGACCATCGACAATGCCCGCTTCCGTAAACCTGTGGTGCCCGGCGACCGCGTCGAGTATCATGTGCGAAAACAAAAACAGCGCGGCAACATCTGGAAATTCCATTGCGACGCCAAGGTTGACGGCATGCTCGTCGCCGAAGCCGACATTGGTGCGATGATCGTTCGCAAGGATCAAGCATGAGCAGAATTGCAGCCAGTGCGAGCATTCATGCCATGGCGGTCGTCGAGGATGGAGCCGTCATCGGTGAAAACGCCAAGATCGGTCCTTTCTGCCATGTTGGACCGCACGTCGTTCTAGGCGACAACGTCGAGTTGCTCGCGCACGCTGTCGTTGCCGGCAGGACGACGATCGGCAAGGGAACACGCATTTTCCCAATGGCGGTCGTTGGTGGCGACCCGCAGAGCGTTCATCATGGCGGCGAAGAGACGACGCTTTCGGTGGGCGATAACTGCACGATCCGGGAAGGCGTCACGATGAACACCGGCACCGCCGATTTCGGCGGCAAGACGATCGTCGGCAACAACAACCTCTTCCTCGCAAATTCGCATATCGCGCATGATTGCCGCGTCGGCGATCATGTCATCATGTCGAACAATGTCATGCTTGCCGGACATGTGGTCATCGAAGACCGCGTCATCCTTGGCGGCGGTTCGGCCGTACATCAGTTCACGCGCGTCGGTCGGCACGCGTTTGTTGGCGGTCTCTCCGCTGTCAGTTACGACGTCATCCCGTACGGCATGCTGAACGGGAATCCTGGCCTGCTCGGTGGGCTGAACGTCGTCGGCATGACACGAGCCGGCGTCGATCGCGCAACCATCCACATCGTTCGCCGTGCTTACAAAGCGATCTTCGAAGGCACCGGGTCTGTGCGCGACAATGCCGCCGCCATCCGTGAAGAGTATGCCGATTGCGAGCAGGTCATGCATATCCTCGACTTCATAGCAGCAGAAAGCGACCGCGCTCTTTCCTCTCCGACGAGGGGACAGAAAGGGTGAGCTTTGTCTCCGGTCAGCGATAACGCGAAGGGCCGTCTGGCAATTATTGCCGGAAGCGGTTTTCTGCCGTCCTATGTCGCCGAGGCGGCGCAGAGCGGTGGAGAGGACCCCTTGATCATTGCGCTCAAAAACGAAACGGATCGCACCTGGGATGGTTTCGAGCACGTTGTCGTCGGTGTCGGGGACTTTGCTGCGATCGATCGTTTGCTAGAGGTCAATCGTATCGAGCGGGTGGTCATGTCGGGGGGCGTCAGACGCCGCCCTGAATGGCGCGAGGTCCGGCCGACGCTGAAGACATTGGCCAAGGTTCCTTCCATCGTTCGTACGCTTATGTCAGGTGGCGACGACACCGTGCTGCGCATGGTGATCAAGCTGATCGAGAAAGACGGCCGCCGGGTCATCGGGGTTCAGGAAATCGCCCCGGATCTTCTGGCGACAGTCGGGCCGCTCGGTGCCGTCGCGCCCGATGCGGATGACGCAAAGGATATTGCAAGGGCAGGCGAGGCCGCCGAGGCGCTTGGGCGACTTGATGTCGGCCAGGGTGCCGTTTCAGTCGGCGGACGTATCGTCGCGCTTGAGGGGGTGGAAGGCACCGACAGCATGCTGGAGCGTGTCGCGGGTCTGCGCGCCGCCGGCCGGATATCCCAGCGCCGACGCGGCGTTCTGGTGAAACTCTGCAAGCCGCAGCAGGATGTTCGCGCCGATTTGCCCTCCATCGGGATTTCGACGGTCGAGAATGCCCGCAAAGCGGGGCTCGCGGGCGTCGCTGTTGATGCGGGACGCTCGCTGATCCTCGACCGTTCGGCAGTGATCGCAGCGGCCGATGCGGCCGGCATCTTCGTTTGCGGCCTGGATCGCGGATTGCCATCCTGGGGGCTTGAATGAATGCGCGTGCGTTGAAGGTTGCAATCATAGCCGGCGAGGTCTCGGGCGACCTGCTCGCTGCTGATCTCGTCGCGGGCCTGAGGGGCCTGTATCAGGGACCCATCGAACTGATCGGCGTCGGCGGCGAGGGACTGGAAGCGCAGGGCTTGCGGTCGCTGTTCGACTTTTCCGAGCTGTCGATCATGGGCATCACCCAGGTTCTCAGCAAGCTTCCCAACCTGGTCCGGCGTATCAGACAGACGGCGGCCGCGGTTATTGCCGCGAAGCCGGATGTCCTGGTGATCGTCGACAGCCCTGATTTCACCCACCGCGTTGCCAAGCGGGCGCGTGCGGCATTGCCCGACCTCCCTGTGGTGAACTACGTCTGCCCAAGCGTCTGGGCGTGGAAGGAATACCGGGCGCAACGCATGCTCCCTTACGTCGACCATGTGCTTGCCGTGCTTCCGTTTGAACCCGAGGTCATGAAGACCCTCGGCGGACCGCCCACGACTTACGTGGGTCATCGTCTGACGGCGGAGCCGGCGCTGCTGGAAGCGCGTCGCCGCAGGGCCGAAACGAAACCGCTTGGCGACGGCGGTCGCAAGACGATCATGCTGCTGCCGGGATCCCGATCCTCCGAAATAACCAAGCTGCTGCCGTATTTCGGCGATGCCGTCAGCGAGTTTGCCGGGCGTAACGGCGAGACGCGCTTCGTCCTGCCGACGACATTGCGCAGGGAAGCGCTGGTTCGCGAACTGGTGAAGGATTGGCCGATAAAGCCCGATATCGTCACGGGCACGGATGCGAAGTGGCACGCCTTTTCCGAAGCGGACGCCGCCATGGCTGCATCCGGTACTGTCATCCTCGAGCTGGGGCTGACCGGGGTACCCTGCGTCTCCGCCTACAAGACCGACTGGATCATCAAGCTGCTGACAGGCCGCATCAAGATCTGGACGGCAGCCATCCCGAATCTGATTGCCGACTACGCCGTGGTCCCCGAATACATCAACGAGGTCGTTCGCGGCGCAAGTTTCACGCGGTGGATGGAGAAGCTCTCCAGCGATACGCTGCCGCGCAGATCCATGATGGAAGGCTACGATCTCGTCTGGCAGCGGATGCAAACGGAAAAGCCGCCGGGCGAACATGCCGCCGAGATCGTTCTGGACGTTCTCCGAAAGAAAAAACCCGGCCATTTCTGACCGGGTTTTTTGTTGGCTTTTGACGCTGGTTGGCGCCAGAATTAGCAGATCAGCGCTTGGAAACCGGCACGTAATCGCGCTGCGGCTCGCCGATGTAGAGCTGGCGCGGACGGCCGATGCGCTGCTGCGGATCCTCGATCATTTCGTTCCACTGGGCGATCCAGCCGACGGTGCGGGCAAGAGCGAAAAGCACGGTGAACATGGTCGTGGGGAAGCCGAGAGCCTTCAGCGTGATGCCGGAGTAGAAGTCGATGTTCGGATAGAGCTTCTTCTCGATGAAGTAGGAGTCCGTAAGCGCGATGCGCTCCAGTTCCATTGCCACGTCGAGCAGCGGATCGTCCTTGATGCCAAGTTCGCCGAGCACTTCATGCGTCGTCTTCTGCATGATCTTGGCGCGCGGATCGTAGTTCTTGTAGACGCGGTGGCCGAAGCCCATCAGTCGGAACGGATCGTTCTTGTCCTTGGCGCGGGCGATATATTCCGGAATACGGTCGACCGAGCCGATTTCGGTCAGCATGTTGAGTGCCGCTTCATTGGCACCGCCGTGCGCAGGACCCCAGAGGCAGGCAATGCCGGCCGCGATGCAGGCGAACGGGTTGGCGCCCGAAGAGCCGGCCAGCCGTACGGTCGAGGTCGACGCGTTCTGCTCGTGGTCGGCGTGCAGGATGAAGATACGGTCCATGGCGCGGGCAAGCACCGGATTGACGACATACTCTTCGCAGGGAACGGCAAAGCACATGCGCAGGAAGTTCGATGCGTAGTCCAGATCGTTCTTCGGGTAAACGAAGGGCTGGCCGACATGGTACTTGAAGGCCATGGCAGCAAGCGTCGGCATCTTGGCGATCATGCGAAGGCTGGCAACCATGCGCTGATGCGGATCGGTGATGTCGGTCGAGTCATGATAGAAAGCCGATAGCGCCCCGACACAGCCGCACATGACAGCCATCGGATGCGCATCGCGTCGGAAGCCGGTGAAGAAGCGCGACATCTGCTCGTGCACCATCGTGTGGTGCGTAACGCGGTAATCAAAGTCCTTCTTCTGCGCCGAGGTCGGCAATTCTCCATAGAGCAGGAGGTAGCAGACCTCGAGAAAGTCGCCATGCTCGGCCAGTTGCTCGATCGGATAACCGCGATGGAGCAGCACGCCCTCGTCGCCGTCGATGTAGGTTATTTTCGATTCACAAGACGCGGTCGAGGTGAAACCAGGATCGTACGTGAAGGAAGCCGTGTTTTTATAGAGGGCGCCGATATCGATGACGTCGGGGCCGATCGTGCCGCTTTTCACGGCGAGGTCGACCGACTTGTCACCAAGTTTCAGTGTTGCGCTTCGATCCGTCATTATGATCCTCCAAACTGGCGGGTGGCGCCATAAAAGCGCCATAGGGTTAAGCGTCGCTTGCGATAGCTATATGATCGCGCGGTTAATGCCAAGTTCTCTTGATGCCATTTTGTGCATCGCAGTATCAACTTTTAGGCAGTGCTGCGATGCCTGCCGCGCATAGCGGAAGCCGATGATTATCCTCGTTTTTTCCGCGTTCCGATTTCTCTTCGAAATTCAATCGATTACTGTTGCCTGTAGCGTCGGAAGCCTGCATTCTTGAGGTGGGCGAAGGTGGCTTCCGGGTGCAGATGCATGCCGGAGTTGAAAACGATCGAAGCGGGTTCTGCAGCGTCTGAGACGGCGCCCGCTATTCGTTTGCGCGCTCATCCCGACGAGCGCGGCGGTGCCGTCATCGTGCGGCGAGCGCCGACGCAGGCCGCGTCTCGATGGACGGCAAGAACCGGACGCGCCACTCGCAGACATGTTGCAGCCGGACGCCTCGCGCTGGCCGAGGAATTCGATCACGGACGGTACTTCCTGATCTCCCCGGTCTTTATGGGTGCGGGCGCGATAGCATGGTTCAAGTTCGACGCCGATGTTGCATTGACCCGCCTCTCGGCTTGGTTCGCAGCCCTGCTCCTTGTCATGCTGGCTGCGGGGATCCGGCGCATGATCGTCAGGCGAGCCGCTCTGGCCGGCTTGCTGTGCGTCGCCGGCATGTCGGCGGCGCAAGTGGAAACCTGGCGTGCCGGAACGGTGATCCTGGACTCTGCCGTGACGACCACGCTGAGCGGGCGCGTCGAGCGTCGAGAAGGGGACGACAACGGCCGATGGCGCTACATCGTGGCTGTAACCGAAACGAATTCTCCGAGGGTGAAACGCGCGCCGGCGCGTGTGTCGCTGGTCGCGCGCGCCGGTGAGCCGCTGGCAGTCGGTGCCTGGCTGACCGGGCGCGTCCGGCTGATACCGCCGGCGGGGCCAGCACTTCCAGGTCTGAACGACTTTGCGTTCTCCGCCTATTTCGACGGGGTCGGCGCCAACGGTTTTTTCTATGGCGCGCCTTCCTCAGCTTTGCCCCCGCAAGAGACCCGCACTCTCGCTACGCGGGATAAGGCGGTGGAGTGGCTCTACGGGCTAAGAAGCGGCATCGGCGATCGCATCCGATCGATCCTGCCGGCAGATACCGGCGCCTTTGCGGCATCGCTGGTGACCGATGAGCGACGCGCGATCTCCCCGGAAACGACGGAGGCGCTTCGCCAGTCCGGACTTGCCCATATCGTCGCGATTTCCGGTCTGAACATGGCGCTCTCGGCGGGCATCTTCTTCGTCGGATTGCGGTCCGTGCTCGGGCTCTTTCCGGCCTTCGCGCAGGCCTATCCGGCAAAGAAGATCGCGGCCTCCGGTGCTCTTTTGGCGCTGACTGCCTATTATCTGATATCAGGTTTCTCCGTCTCTGCCGAACGCGCTTTCATCATGATGGCGATCATGCTGGTTGCCGTCCTGTTCGACCGGCCGTCGATCAGCCTGCGCAACATCGCGTTGTCGGCGCTGCTGATCATTCTCACATCCCCCTCGAAGGTGCTCGGCCCTGGATTCCAGATGTCCTTTGCGGCGACGCTCGCGCTTGTGGCGGGGTATGCGATCTGGGCGAAGCGGCCATACTGCGACGGCTTCCCTCTCAAACATCCGGTCATCAGGGCTGTCTTCTCGGTCGTCCGGTTCTTCGGCGGCGTCGCATTGACGTCGGTAATCGGTGGTTTCGCGACGGCTCTGTTTTCGATCGAGCATTTCCATAGGCTAAGCGCCTATGGGCTGCCGGCGAACCTGATGGCCATGCCCGTGATCTCGTTCGTCGTGATGCCGATGGGAATGCTCGCCATGCTGCTGACGCCGCTTGGGCTCGATGTGCTGCCATGGAAGGCGGCTGGGCTTGGACTGGATGTGGTCATCGCCATAGCCAAGATGGTGTCGGGATGGGGCGGAACGGTGGACATGGGCCGACTGCCGCAGTGGTACTTTCTTGCGGCGGTCCTGGGTTTCCTTCTGCTGACGCTGTTGCTGACGCCTCTGCGCTATCTGGGGGCGGTTGTCGTTGCGGTGTCGACAGTGCCTCTCATGCTGCTGCCATCCGCGCCCCTTGCCGACCTCGTTGTTTCGGAGGACGGCACACTTGTCGCCGTCGTCACGGGAAAAGCCCTGGCGACCAATCGAGAGCGTCCCCAAGATTTCATCTTCAGTCAGTGGCAGAGAGCCCTGGCGCTCGAACGCCATCAGCCACCGCAGTATCTCGGCAACAGGGCGCTCGTGGTGCCAAAAAAGAAGGATGGAGAACGATTGATGCTAACGCCGCAGCAACGGCAACAGGCACGAGGGATGATGCGTCGCGCTGTCGATCTTCCGGAGGGTGGTTTTGTCTGCCTGAAGGCTGCATGGTGCGTGGCGCTGCTCGACAGCGGCTACGTCGTCGCGACACTTGAAAACGCCGCCTACCTCGGTCCTGCCTGCGACGCAGCCGATATCGTTATCACGCCGGTTCGGCTCCGTCCTGGAGAATGCCGCTCGGGGTCGATGCTTCTGACAGGCGAAACACTTCGTCGGTCCGGAGCCCTCGAAATACGAATAGGCGACCAGGGGACTCCGCTCGTCACGGCGGCACATGGAAAGCTCGGCCGCCCATGGATGCGCCACCGCGCATACGACTGGCGCAGCGGCCGCTTCGCGGATATTGAACTGCCGATCAGTGATAGCGCCGAATGAGACCCACGAGCTTGCCCTGTACCTTGACGCGGTCCGGCCCGAAGATGCGCGTCTCATAGGCGGGGTTTGCGGCTTCGAGCGCGATCGAGGCCCCCTTGCGGCGGAAGCGCTTCAGTGTTGCCTCCTCGTCGTCGACCAGCGCGACGACGATATCGCCCGGATTTGCAGTGCTGCCGTTGCGGATGATGACGGTGTCGCCGTCGAAGATACCGGCGTCGATCATCGAGTCGCCCTTGACCTCCAGCGCATAGTGCTCGCCGGAACCAAGCATGTCGGCTGGAACCACGATGTCATGGGTGTTGTTCTGGATAGCTGAAATAGGCACGCCTGCTGCGATGCGTCCCATGACCGGTACGGAAGCTGAATTGCCATTGTCGGCACTGGGAGCCGGCTTCGGCGCGACGGGAGCGACCATCTGCGGTTTTCCGAGGCTGCCTTCGATGACGCTCGGCGAAAACCCGCGTCGTGGTTGGAGGCTCGGATTGTACGCTTCAGGGAGCTTGATGACTTCGAGTGCGCGGGCGCGATTGGGCAGCCGACGAATGAACCCGCGCTCTTCGAGCGCCGTGATCAGCCGGTGGATGCCCGATTTCGACGCAAGGTCGAGCGCATCCTTCATTTCATCGAAGGAAGGGGGAATCCCGGACTCCTTCATTCGCTCGTGAATGAACAAAAGAAGTTCCTGTTGCTTGCGTGTGAGCATCGAAGTCAACCCCAGAGTCGTGAAACAAAGCCAGAACAGACACTATATGTTCCATATGTGTTCCGCAAGTACCTAAATTTTCGTAAAACTTGGCCCTGATTTGTCGCGTTTTTACACTTCATTCGACCTATGCCGCTGATGCCTCTTGCAATGTCCCGCAGGCCAGCGCACATCATTTTCGAATTTCGGAAGAGGATTTGCCATGAGTGAAGCCCATCCGCTGGACCACGTTGTCCTGCCTGTCGCCAATGTCGGCCTAGCGCGGGAGCGCCTCGGCAAGCTCGGTTTCACCGTTGCAGCCGATGCGCGGCACCCGTTCGGAACGGAAAACGCCTGTATCTTCTTCGCCGACAAAACATATCTCGAGCCGCTCGCCATCGCGGGCGCGGATGCCTACGAGGCGTCGATCAAGAAGGGGAACGTCTTCACGGCGCGCGATCGCGCCTTTCGTTTCCGTTGTGGCGAGAACGGGCTGTCGGCCATCGCCCTGGCGACAACGGATGCCGATCGCGACCACGCGCGTTTCCATGCCGACAGGATAAGCGGCGGTGAGGTGCTGCAGTTCGAGCGCCCGATGAAGATGCCCGATGGTTCCGGCACGACCGCGGCCTTCAGGCTCGCCTTTGCCGCGGACCTTCGCGCACCGGATTTCTTTCTCTTCACCTGCCAGCGGATCAATGCGCTTCCCACCGACCGCAAGATACTGGAAACGCATACGAATGGCGTGACCGGGATCACCGAGATCGTGCTCGCTGCCCCTGATCCGAAGGCGTTTGGCCTGTTCATGCGCTTTTCCTCTTCGACGCCGTCGGTTCGCGAGGAGGCGTTCGGCATCAGCCTTTCCACGCCCAATGCTCGCATCAGCATTCTTTCGCCGGATGGGTTGAATGCCTATTTCGATCTCGCCGTACCGGGCGTCGATCGCGGCCTGCGCGGCGTTGCCATCGTGTTCAAGGTCGCCGATCTCGCCGTGACAGAAGCGCATTTGGCTGCTAACGGGATCACTTACACGCGCAAGAACAATCGAATTCTAGTGAAGGCGGCCTCAGGGCAAGGTGCGCTCTTCGCTTTCGAGGAGAAATGATGAGCCAGACAAACTCCGAAGTCGCAGTCGGCGAGGGTGCCGGCGCAGTTGTATTTTCGAACAGCGGCAAGCTGTCGCTGATTGCCGGACCCTGTCAGATGGAGAGCCGCGATCATGCATTCATGATCGCCGGCGTGCTCAAGGAACTGTGTGACAAGCTCGGCATCGGGCTGGTCTACAAATCCTCCTTCGACAAGGCAAACCGCACCTCGCTTTCGGCGCAACGCGGCATCGGCCTGGAGACAGCGCTTGAGGTTTTCGCCGATCTCAAGAAGGAATACGGCTTTCCCGTTCTGACCGACATCCACACCGAAGACCAGTGCGCCGACGTGGCAACCGTTGTCGATATTCTGCAGATACCGGCTTTCCTCAGCCGTCAGACGGATCTTTTGGTCGCCGCTGCCAAGACCGGCCGCGTGATCAACGTCAAGAAGGGCCAGTTTCTGGCGCCCTGGGATATGAAGAACGTCCTCAACAAGCTGAATTCGACTGGCAATCCAAACATTCTGCTGTGCGAGCGCGGCGCCTCCTTCGGCTACAATACGCTGGTTTCGGACATGCGTTCGCTGCCGATCATGGCGGCCATGGGCGCGCCGGTGATTTTCGATGCGACCCATTCGGTCCAGCAGCCCGGCGGGCAGGGCGGTTCCAGCGGCGGCCAGCGCGAATTCGTCGAAACGCTGGCGCGTGCGGCCGTTGCCGTCGGCGTTGCTGGCGTGTTCGTCGAGACGCATGAAGATCCTGACAACGCGCCTTCCGATGGTCCGAACATGGTCTTCCTGAAGGATATGCCGCGCCTTCTTGAAAAGCTGCTGGCCTTTGACGCGATCGCCAAGGGCTGACGTTCAAAAGACTGACATGATCGTGTAATAGGCCACGCACGATGATCGTCGACAAGGACGCGCAAACCGCCATTGTAATTTGCGCATCTTCGATTAAGACGAATTTCAAACGATTTATCCACCCTCGAGCAGGAAGAGCCCATGACCGCAATTACCGATATTATCGCCCGCGAGATTCTCGACAGCCGTGGCAACCCCACCGTCGAAGTCGATGTCTATCTTGAGGATGGCAGCATGGGCCGCGCGGCTGTTCCGTCGGGCGCGTCGACGGGCGCGCACGAAGCCGTCGAAGTTCGCGACGGCGGCAAGCGCTATCTCGGCAAGGGTGTCGAAAAGGCGGTCGAGGCCGTCAACACGGAAATCTTCGACGCAATCGGCGGCATCGATGCCGAAAACCAGATCCAGATCGACAACCTGATGATCGAGCTGGACGGTACCCCGAACAAGTCGCGCCTCGGCGCCAACGCCATCCTCGGTGTTTCGCTCGCAGTCGCAAAGGCTGCAGCCGAAGCCTCGGGACTGCCGCTCTACCGCTACGTCGGCGGCGCCAGCGCCCACCTGCTGCCGGTTCCAATGATGAACATCATCAACGGCGGCGCACATGCCGACAACCCGATCGATTTCCAGGAATTCATGATTCTGCCCGTTGGCGCCGATTCGATCCGCGAAGCGGTCCGCATGGGTTCTGAAGTCTTCCACGTTCTCAAGAAGGAACTGTCGGCGCAGGGCCACAACACCAACGTCGGCGATGAGGGTGGCTTTGCACCTGGCTTGAAAAGCGCGCCTGAGGCGCTCGACTTCATCATGAAGTCGATCGAGAAAGCCGGCTACACGCCGGGCGACGATATCGCACTCGGCCTCGACTGCGCCTCGACGGAATTCTTCAAGGACGGCAAGTACGTTCTCGAAGGTGAGGGCCGCACGCTGGAGCCGGGCGCCATGGCCGAATACCTGGCCGAACTCGCCGCGAAGTACCCGATCATCTCGATCGAAGACGGCATGGCCGAGGACGACTGGGACGGCTGGAAGGCGCTGACCGATCTGGCCGGCAAGAAGGTTCAGTTGGTGGGCGACGATCTCTTCGTCACCAACTCCGCGCGCCTTCGTGACGGCATTCGCATGGGCGTTGCCAACTCGATCCTCGTAAAGGTCAACCAGATCGGTTCGCTGACGGAAACGCTGGACGCCGTCAACACCGCACACAAGGCAGCCTACACCGCGGTCATGTCGCATCGCTCGGGCGAAACCGAAGACTCGACGATCGCCGATCTCGCAGTTGCGACCAACTGCGGCCAGATCAAGACCGGCTCGCTGTCGCGCTCGGACCGTCTCGCCAAGTACAACCAGCTGATCCGCATCGAGGAAGGGCTTGGACCGCAGGCACGCTACGCTGGCCGCTCGATCATCCGCGGTTAATTCCGTCTGATTTCAAGTATTTGGAACCCGCGCCCTCTCGGCGCGGGTTTTTTGTTGCGTGGCGTTCATAGTCAACGGACGGTTAATCTCTCGTCGGTAGTCTCGCTCGTAAAGGTAATGCGTTTCGAGAATGCGTCTATGTGGACAAAGCACCATAAGAAGAAAAAGATCGGCCGGTTCGTCGTTCCGGCCATGGCTGTCGCCTTTCTTTCCTATTTCGGCTACCATTGCATCCACGGCGACTACGGCCTGCGCGCAACCGAAGTGTTCGAGCGCCAGCGTGTCGCGCGGGAGAGAGAGCTGACGGTTCTGAAGGCCAAGCGCGAGCATCTTGAAAATCAGGTCGCGCTGTTGAGCGATGGTTCGATGGACAGGGATATGCTGGACGAGAAGGCGCGTCTGCAGCTGAATTTCTCGCGTGCCGACGAGATCGTCATATTCAGTCATTATTCAAATTAACCGAATTCAGGTTAATCGAAATAAAATCAGGTTTATCAACAATTTAACACAGAATATGAGCCATGCATTTATGGCATTGCTGTGGCGAAATTTCTTCCCTATGGTACGCGCCACCTAAGAACCGATAAACCCATAGGGAGGGTTGAATGGCGCCGCGAAAAAACGCGACCGTTTCCAGCCGCAAAACCAGCGCGAAACCTGCACGCAAGGAATCGAACGGAGGCGCAATCGCCGACTTCGATCGCGAAGACGAGCTGAAGGCCTATCGCGAGATGCTGCTCATCCGTCGCTTCGAGGAGAAGGCGGGCCAGCTTTACGGGATGGGCTTCATCGGCGGTTTCTGTCATCTCTACATTGGTCAGGAAGCTGTCGTCGTTGGCATGCAGATGGCCCAGAAGGAAGGCGATCAGGTCATTACGGCCTATCGTGATCACGGTCACATGCTGGCCACGGGCATGAGCGCCCGCGGCGTCATGGCGGAACTGACCGGACGCATCAGCGGCTATTCCCGGGGCAAGGGCGGCTCGATGCACATGTTCTCCAAGGAGAAGCATTTCTACGGCGGCCACGGTATCGTTGGCGCCCAGGTATCTCTGGGCACAGGCCTGGCGTTCGCGAACCGCTACCGCGGCAACGACAGCGTCTCGATCGCATACTTCGGCGACGGTGCCGCCAACCAGGGCCAGGTCTACGAGAGCTTCAATATGGCTGCTCTCTGGAAGTTGCCGATCATCTACATCGTCGAGAACAACCGCTATGCCATGGGCACCTCGACTGCGCGCGCGACGGCTCAGTCGAACTACTCGCTGCGCGGCTCGGGCTTCGGCATCCCCGGCATCCAGGTCGACGGCATGGACGTTCGCGCCGTTAAGGCGGCTGCCGACGAGGCACTTGAGCATTGCCGCTCCGGCAAGGGCCCGATCATTCTCGAAATGCTGACCTATCGCTATCGCGGCCACTCGATGTCCGATCCCGCGAAGTATCGTTCCAAGGACGAAGTGCAGAAGATGCGCTCCGAATCCGATCCGATTGAGCAGGTGAAAGCGCGCCTCATCGAGAACGGTTGGGCATCCGAGGACGATCTGAAGGCGATCGACAAGGATGTCCGCGATATCGTCGCCGACAGCGCCGATTTTGCTCAGTCCGCTCCTGAGCCGGATGCCTCCGAGCTTTACACCGACATTCTGCTTTAAGGGGAGGGTTGACCCATGCCAATCGATATTCTCATGCCCGCCCTCTCTCCGACGATGGAAGAAGGCACACTGTCCAAATGGCTCAAGCAGGAAGGTGACAAGGTCACTTCAGGCGACGTCATTGCCGAGATCGAAACCGACAAGGCGACGATGGAAGTCGAAGCGGTCGACGAAGGCGTCATCGGCAAGCTTTTGGTTCCAGCCGGTACCGAAGGCGTGAAGGTGAATGCCAAGATCGCTGTTCTCCTCCAGGACGGTGAAACAGCTTCCGACATATCCACTGCCGCTCCGGCAGCAGTGCCGGCTCCCGCCGCTGCACCGCAGGCTGAAGAAAAGCCGGCTGCCGCTGCTGCGCAGGCTCCAGTACCGGCCGAGCCGAAGGCATACGTGCCGAACGATCCGGAGATCCCGGCAGGCACCGAAATGGTCTCCATGACCGTTCGCGAAGCGCTTCGCGACGCGATGGCCGAAGAAATGCGCGCTGACGACAATGTCTTCGTCATGGGCGAGGAGGTTGCCGAATACCAGGGCGCGTACAAGGTTACCCAGGGTCTGCTGCAGGAATTCGGCCCACGCCGCGTGATCGATACGCCGATTACCGAGCACGGCTTTGCCGGCGTCGGCGTCGGTGCCGCGATGTCCGGCCTGAAGCCGATCGTGGAGTTCATGACCTTCAACTTCGCCATGCAGGCGATCGACCAGATCATCAACTCCGCTGCCAAGACGCTCTACATGTCGGGCGGCCAGATGGGCGCACCGATTGTCTTCCGCGGCCCGAACGGTGCGGCGGCCCGCGTCGGCGCCCAGCACAGCCAGGACTACGCGTCGTGGTATAGCCAGATCCCCGGCCTCAAGGTCGTCATGCCCTACACGGCATCCGACGCCAAAGGCCTGCTGAAGGCTGCTATCCGCGATCCGAATCCGGTTGTCTTCCTCGAAAACGAAATTCTCTACGGTCAGCACTTCGACGTGCCGAAGCTCGACAATTTCGTTCTGCCGATCGGCAAGGCGCGCATCCACCGCCCCGGCAAGGACGTCACGGTTGTTTCCTTCGGCATCGGCATGACCTATGCCACCAAGGCTGTCGCCGAACTCGAAAAGCTCGGCATCGACGTCGAACTGATCGACCTTCGCACGATCCGTCCGATGGACCTGCCAACGGTCATCGAATCCGTCAAGAAGACCGGTCGCCTGGTCACCGTCGAAGAAGGCTATCCGCAGAACTCGGTCGGTACGGAAATCGCCACCCGCGTCATGCAGCAGGCTTTCGACTATCTCGACGCGCCTGTCCTGACGATCGCCGGCAAGGACGTTCCGATGCCTTATGCCGCCAACCTCGAGAAGCTCGCGCTTCCGAATGTCGGCGAAGTCGTCGATGCCGTGAAGGCCGTTTGCTACAAGTAACAAGGGGAGGGTATTTCGATGCCTATCAACATCACGATGCCTGCCCTCTCTCCGACGATGGAAGAAGGCAATCTGGCCAAGTGGCTCGTCAAGGAAGGCGATACGGTTAAGTCCGGCGATGTGATCGCCGAGATCGAAACCGACAAGGCGACGATGGAAGTCGAAGCCGTCGACGAAGGCACCGTTGCCAAGATCGTCGTTCCCGCCGGCACCGAAGGCGTCAAGGTCAATGCGCTGATCGCGGTTCTGGCTGCCGACGGCGAAGACGTCGGCGCTGCGGCCAGCGGTGCAGGTGCTGCCGTTCCGGCTCCGAAGGCCGAAGCTGTCGCTGCGCCGAAGGCCGAACCCGCATCCGCGCCGTCCGCGTCGGTGGCTGCGACCGGCCGGGTCGACACCGGAGCGCCTGCTGAAAACACCAACCGCACCTTCTCCTCGCCGCTCGCACGTCGACTGGCGAAGGAAGCAGGTATCGACCTGTCGGCAATCGCTGGTTCGGGTCCGCACGGTCGCGTCGTCAAGAGCGACGTGGAAGCTGCGGCCGCAGGCGGCGGTGCAAAGGCTGCTCCGGCACCTGCTACAGCTGCTCCCCAGGCTGCCGCGGCTCCTGCCTCCGCACCGAAGGGCGCTTCTGAGGAGGCCGTGCTCAAGCTGTTCGAGCCCGGCTCCTATGAGCTCGTGCCGCATGACGGCATGCGCAAGGTCATCGCCAAGCGCCTCGTCGAATCCAAGCAGACCGTGCCGCACTTCTACGTCACCGTCGATTGCGAACTCGATGCGCTGCTGGCGTTGCGCGCCCAGCTTAACGACGCGGCTCCCCGCAAGGATGGCGGCGCCGCCTACAAGCTCTCCGTCAACGACATGGTCATCAAGGCCATGGCCCTTGCGCTGCGCGATGTTCCGGATGCCAACGTTTCCTGGACCGAAAGCAATATGGTCAAGCACAAGCACGTCGACGTCGGCGTCGCCGTCTCGATCCCGGGCGGCCTGATCACTCCGATCATCCGCAAGGCCGAGGAAAAGACGTTGTCGGTCATCTCCAACGAGATGCGCGACCTCGGCAAGCGCGCCAAGGATCGCAAGCTGAAGCCCGAAGAATTCCAGGGCGGCACCACGTCGGTCTCCAACATGGGCATGATGGGCGTGAAGCAGTTCGCGGCCGTCATCAACCCGCCGCATGCAACGATCCTGGCGGTTGGCGCCGGCGAACAGCGGGTCATCGTCCGCAAGGGCGAAATGGTGATCGCAACCGTGATGAGCGTCACGTTGTCGACGGATCATCGCTGCGTCGACGGCGCCCTCGGTGCAGAGCTGCTGCAGGCATTCAAGGGCTACATCGAAAATCCGATGGGCATGCTCGTCTGAGACGAAAGCGGAGACGGAAATGACGAAGACCGTTCTTTGCTACGGCGACTCGCTGACCTGGGGTTACGACGCCGTTTCCATCGGTCGTCACGACTACAAGGACCGATGGCCGAGCACGCTGCAGGCAGCCCTCGGCAACGAGGTCAGGATCATTGCCGAGGGCCTGAACGGTCGCACGACTGCATTCGACGATCATCTCGCCGATTGCGATCGCAACGGTGCACGCGTCCTGCCGACGATCCTGCAGACGCATGCGCCGCTCGATCTCGTCATCCTCCTGCTCGGCACAAACGACATGAAGCCGGTCGTGGCGGGATCGGCGTTTGCCGCCTGCCAGGGCATTGCCCGGTTGGTCAGGCTGATCCGCAATCATGCCTGGCCTTTCGAATTCGACGCGCCGGATATCCTGATCGTCGCGCCGCCGAAGGTCTGCGAGACGGCAAACGTGCCGTTCGCGGCGTCCTTCGTCGGAGGCATCGAGGAGTCGGCCAAGCTTGCGACCCTTTATCGCGATCTCGCCGACGAGCTTGGTTGTGGCTTCTTCGACGGCAATTCCGTTGCCAAGACGACGCCGCTCGACGGCATACATCTTGATGCGGAGAATACCCGCGCTCTCGGGCGCGGTCTTGAGTCGACCGTGCGGATGATGCTGGGGCTTTGACCATGGGGTCTTTCGTGTCGCTGCGTCCCGCGGTGCGGGAGGATGCGGCCGAACTGGCGGTTCTCGTGGATATTGCCTCGCACGGCTTTGCCTCGTGGCTCTGGCTGACCGACCTTGGAAACGGCGGCGGCGACACGCCGCTGGAACTGGGCCGACGGAAGATGCGCCGGGACGAAGGCCGTGGTGCCTGGGGTGACGCCGTCATTGCCGAGGCTTACGGCGAGATTGCCGGAGCCGCGATCGGCTACGGGCTGGGTGAAGGCATACGTGACATCCAACCGGATCACCCGGCTCTCAAGCCGGTAATCGATCTGCAGAAGATGGTGATTGGAAGCTGGTTTATCGAAACGCTCGCTGTCTACAGCCACCTACGAGGCATCGGGATCGCCAGCCGGATATTGGAAGACCAGATCGAGCGGGCGGGAAAACTGCCGGTCAGCCTGATCACCGCAGGCTATAACGAAGCGGCACTGACGCTTTATGGGAAGAACGGATTTTCGGAGACGGCGCGCATCGATGCGGTGTCTTTTTTCGAAAGCAGCAGGAAACACGAGTGGGTGCTTTTCACCCGCGACGCCCGATAACAAAGGCAGGAAAATATGGCTGAGAATTACGACGTCATCATCATCGGCTCCGGTCCGGGCGGCTATGTCGCCGCTGTGCGCGCCGGTCAGCTGGGCCTCAAGACCGCAATCATCGAGCGTGAGCATTTGGGCGGCATCTGCCTGAACTGGGGCTGCATTCCGACCAAGGCGCTGCTGCGCTCTGCCGAGATTCTCGACCATTCCAACCACCTGAAGGACTACGGCCTCGTTCTCGAGGGCAAGGTCAGCGCCGATGTGAAGGCGGTCGTGGCCCGCTCGCGCGGCGTCTCCGCCCGCCTCAATACCGGCGTGGGCTTCCTGATGAAGAAGAACAAGGTGGATGTGATCTGGGGCGAAGCCAAGATTACCAAGCCCGGTGAAATCGTCGTCACCAAGTCCAGCAAGCCGGCCGTCGAGCCGCAGCATCCGCTGCCGAAGAACATCAAGAGCGCGGAGGGCACATACACCGCCAAGCACATCATCATCGCCACTGGCGCCCGTCCGCGCGCTCTGCCCGGCATCGAGCCGGATGGCAAGCTGATCTGGACCTATTTCGAAGCGCTGAAGCCCGATGTCCTGCCGAAGTCGCTGATCGTCATGGGCTCTGGCGCGATCGGCATCGAGTTTGCAAGCTTCTATCGTTCGATGGGCGTTGACGTCACCGTCGTCGAAGTCATGCCGACCATCATGCCGGTCGAAGACGCCGAAGTCACTGCGATTGCCCGCAAGCAACTGGAAAAGCGCGGCCTCAAGATCTTCACGAGCGCCAAGGTTACCAAGGTGGAGAAGGCTGCCAACAGCGTGACCGCCCATGTCGAAACGGCCGACGGCAAGGTTCAGCAGATCACGGCTGACCGGATGATTTCGGCCGTGGGCGTGCAGGGCAACATTGAAAACCTCGGTCTCGAGGCACTCGGCGTCAAAACGGACCGCGGCTGCGTGGTCATCGACGGCTACGGCAAGACCAACGTGCCGGGCATCTACGCCATCGGCGACGTCGCCGGCCCGCCGATGCTTGCCCACAAGGCCGAGCACGAGGGCGTCGTCTGCATCGAAAAGATCGCCGGTCTGCCGAACGTGCATCCCACCGACAAGAGCAAGGTGCCAGGCTGCACCTACTGCAACCCTCAGGTCGCGTCCGTCGGCCTGACCGAAGCCAGGGCCAAGGAACAGGGCCGCGACATACGTGTCGGCCGGTTCTCCTTCGCTGCAAACGGCAAGGCGATCGCACTCGGCGAAGACCAGGGCATGGTCAAGGTCATCTTCGACAAGAAGACCGGTGAACTGCTCGGCGCGCACATGGTCGGCGCTGAAGTGACCGAGCTCATTCAGGGCTTCGTCGTGGCAATGAACCTAGAGACGACGGAAGAAGAGCTGATGCACACCATCTTCCCGCACCCGACGGTATCCGAAAGCATGAAGGAAGCCGTTCTCGACGCTTACGGCCGGGTTTTGAACGCTTGATAATTTCCTGCGCCGCCCTTTATCCCGAGGCGGCACAAGCCGTCCCCCGAGGGCGGCGCAAGCCGTCCCGACAGGGGTGGAAAAAACGAAAGGAAATCATCATGTCTATGGGTACGCAGGCATTGCTCATCTTTCTCCTGATCGGTCTGGTCGCGGGCTTTCTCGCCAGCCTGATCGTCGGAGGAGGCGGATTGATACGATGCCTGCTCAGCGGCATCATCGGCGCGTTCGTCGGAGGGTTTCTCTTCAACGCGCTCGGGATTTCGCTGGGGATTGAGAATGCGATCGTGGTGCAGATCATTCACGCGACCATCGGTGCCATCATCGTGGTGCTGATCGCAAGAGCGATAGCGTAAGGGGCGAAGGACAGGATGGAAGGCGTAGGCTGGATTGCAGCAATCATCATCGGCGGTTTTGCGGGCTGGCTTGCCGGCAAGCTGATGGAAGCCCGTTACGGCATATTGCTGAACATCGTGCTCGGTATCGTCGGCTCGGTTGTGGCGACTGCGATCCTGGCGCAGTTTCATCTTGAAGTGGCCGGTGGCAGGCTCGGTTACTTCATAACGGGTTTCCTTGGTGCCTGCCTGCTGATATTCGTCGCGCGGCTTGCACGCCGATAGGGTCTAGCCGCATGGGGCGGCGGAGAGTTGAACTGCTATGGTAACCATTCTCGACACGATCAATCCCGACGCAAAACGCGTGCGGCATCCGGAAAAGGCGCATCGCCCGGACACGGAAGTCATGCGCAAGCCGGACTGGATCCGCGTCAAGGCGCCGACCTCCAAGGGTTATGCCGAAACGCGTTCGATTGTGAAGGAGCATAAGCTCGTCACCGTTTGCGAAGAAGCCGGCTGCCCCAATATCGGCGAGTGCTGGGACAAGAAGCACGCGACCTTCATGATCATGGGCGAGATCTGTACGCGGGCCTGCGCCTTCTGCAACGTCGCGACAGGCAAGCCGAACGCGCTCGACATGGCCGAGCCCGAAAATGTGGCCAAGGCGGTCAAGCAGATGGGCCTCAGCCACGTCGTCATCACATCCGTCGACCGCGACGATCTGGCAGACGGCGGCGCCGAGCACTTCGAGAAGGTGATCTGGGCGATCCGCGCCGCGTCGCCGGCAACGACGATCGAGATCCTGACGCCCGACTTCCTGAAGAAGCCCGGAGCGCTGGAGCGTGTCGTCGCCGCCAAGCCCGACGTGTTCAACCACAACATGGAAACCGTGCCCGGCAACTACCTGACCGTTCGCCCCGGCGCCCGCTACTTCCACTCCATCCGCCTGCTGCAGCGGGTGAAGGAACTGGACCCGACGATGTTCACCAAATCAGGCATCATGGTGGGCCTCGGAGAAGAGCGCAACGAAGTGCTGCAGCTGATGGACGACCTGCGCACGGCGGATGTGGACTTCCTGACGATCGGCCAATACCTGCAGCCCACCCGCAAGCACCATGCGGTCATGAGCTTCGTCACCCCTGACGAGTTCAAGTCCTACGAGACCGTTGCCTATACCAAGGGCTTCCTTATGGTGGCCTCCAGCCCTCTGACGCGCTCCTCGCACCATGCCGGCGACGACTTTGCCCGCCTGAGGGCCGCGCGCGAGAAGAAACTGCTTGTGGCGGCCGAGTAAATGCGGTTGTCTGATATCTAAAGTTGTGTAAATTGCGCTGCTCCATTTCGGGAGCCCGCACATGCCCAACGGTATCTCAAGCATCGAGGATGCTGCAGACAGACTGCGCCATGCGCGCAGGATCGTTGTCTTTGGCTGTTCCGGTGGCGGCAAGAGCACGTTTTCGCAGAAACTGTCCCGCACTCTCGGCCTGCGCTACGTCTCCATGGACCGCGAAGTCTTCTGGTTGCCCGGTTGGGTTTGGAGACCGCGGGCCGAGCAGCGACAGTTGATCGCCGGAATCGTCGCCGAAGATCGCTGGATCATCGACGGCAACAATCCCAAGTCCCTCGATCTGCGATTGCCACGCGCCGATATCGTCCTCTGGGTGCGGGTGCCGCGCTGGCTGTGCCTCTGGAGCATAGTCAGACGCGGCTTCGTCTACCGCGGGAAAACCCGGCCCGATATGGCGCCGGGATGCCTCGAGCGAATACCGGACTGGCATTTCATCTCATATGTCTGGAATTTCGAGCGCGACGATGTGCCCGAATTTATGGAGGGTGTCCGGCTCCACGGTCCATTCGTTCCGATCGTGCAGCTGAGCAGCAGGGCTGAGATGAGGGCGCTGCTTCATCGCGTCGTTCCGGCCGCCTGAGTGATCAAGTCGTTTCGATATCTATCTGCAGGAATGGAACATGCCGAGGTTTGTTACCGATCTAGCTCAAGCCGCCGGAATTTTGAAGCGTTCCAATCGCATTTTGGTCATCGGCTGCTCTGGCGGCGGGAAGACGACACTCTCGAAGCAGATAGGCGAACGGCTCGATGTCCGCCACATATCGATGGACCGTGAGTTCTACTGGTTGCCTGGCTGGGTCAAGCGACCGAAGGGCGAAGAGCGGGACATGATCGCCGCCGCGGTTGTGACCGAACGGTGGCTGATGGATGGCACCGGTTCATCTACATTCGATCTGCGCTTGCCGAGAACCGAATTTGTCCTGTGGGTCCGGTTGCCGCGCTGGCGATGCGTGCTTGGCGTCACCCGTCGTTGGTTGCGCTGGCGAGGCAGACCGCGACCGGAGATGGCGGCGGGTTGCCCGGAGAAACTCGATCTTGAGTTTCTGAGCTTCATATGGAATTTCGAACGCCGCTTCGTGCCGCTGATCGTTGATGGAATCGACCGGTTCGCGCCCGACGTTCCCGTCCTTCAGTTGAAATCGCATCAAGAAATGCGTCACCTTCTTGATCTTCTCCGCGCTCCCGCTTAACTGCCGATCATGCCTCAGTTCGAAACGCATCGCCCCGTCCCACACTCCGCAGATCAGATGTTCGACCTCGTCGCCGACGTCGAGCGCTATCCGCAATTCCTGCCGCTTTGCGAAGCCCTTTCCATCCGCAGCCGCAAGGAGCGCGACGGCAAGGTCCTGCTGATCGCCGATATGACCGTCGGCTACAAGGCGATCCGCGAAACCTTCACGACGCAGGTCCTGCTCAACAAGGCTGAGCGTGTCATCGACGTCAAATACATCGACGGGCCGTTCAAATATCTCGACAATCGCTGGCGATTCGAAGACACGTCAACGGGTTCCAACGTCCACTTCTTCATCGACTACGAGTTCAGGAGCCGCATCCTCGGCGCGCTCATGGGCTCGATGTTCGACCGGGCCTTCAGGATGTTTTCCGAGGCGTTTGAGACGCGCGCGGGGAAGATCTATGCTTGAGCGAGCTGCCTGATCATGGCGAGTGCCGTTCTGACCGTGGCAAGCCGCACCTGATCGCGGCCGATATCGCCGTAGAGCATCTTTCGGTGAACAAGCCCTGACGTGCGTGACTTGGCCGCAAGGTGAACGAGCCCGACCGGCTTCTCCGCCGATCCGCCGCCCGGACCGGCCACGCCGGTCACCGCAATCGCGATGTCGGCATGCGAGCGGAAGAGGGCGCCGTGCACCATCTGCCGTGCCGTCTCTTCCGAGACGGCACCATAGCGGGTGAGTGTGCCCTCCTGGACGCCCAGCATCTCCATTTTGGCTCTATTCGTATAGGTGACGAAGCCGCGATCCACGACCGCCGAGGAGCCTGCGATCTCCGTCAGCGCGCCGGCAATCAGGCCGCCCGTGCAGGATTCGGCCGTCGAGACCATGATGCCCGCTGCGGTGAAATCGCGCACGAGCGCTTCCGCCTCGGCGATTATATCGGCGGGGAACAGGCTCATGGCCGGGCGCCTTGATAGACGACAGTCGCCGTGGCGATCGCAGCGATGCCCTCACGGCGTCCAACAAAGCCGATCGTCTCGTTGGTGGTGGCCTTGACCGAGCAGCGGTCGATTGAAATGCCGAGAAATTCCGAGAGCTTGGCGCGCATCTCGTCGCGGTGGGGTCCCACCTTCGGGGCTTCGGCGATAAGCGACACATCGGCGTTCATGATCGTGCCGCCGCGTTCGCGCACGATCCGGGCGGCATGCTCGATGAAAATGCGCGACGGAGCGCCTTTCCATTGCGGATCCGATGGCGGGAAATGGTCGCCGATATCGCCGGCGCCGCAGGTGGCAAGCAATGCGTCCGTCAGTGCGTGAAGGGCAACGTCGGCATCCGAATGTCCCTTGAGCCTCTGGTCGTGCGGAATGAAGACGCCGCACAGCGTCACACCGTCGCCGGGCTCAAGCTGATGCACGTCGTAGCCGTTGCCGGTGCGTACGTCCGGCAGCACTGCGCTTGAAAGTCTGTTGTCCGCCATTGCGATATCGCGCCTCACTGTCAGCTTCACGTTGTCCGCGTTTCCTTCGACGATCATAACCGGAATGCCGGCCCATTCGGCAATGGCGGCGTCGTCGGTGAAATCGGCGCGCTCTGCGGCCGCTGCCTTCTCGTGTGCTGCAAGGATCGGCTCGAAGGCGAAGGATTGCGGCGTCTGGGCGGCATAGAGCTGCGCACGGGGAACAGTTTCGATCACCGTTCCGGCAGCATCCGCACGCTTCAGGGTATCGGCGACGGCCATCGCCGGCAAAACGGCCTCCGCGCCATCCGACAGGGCGGCGGCAATCCGGTCCAGGAGTTCGTGTTCGATGAACGGCCGTACCGCGTCGTGGATCAGGACATGCGTTACTGCCTTGGACCTCAAATGGCGCAGGCCCGCCAGAACCGATTGCTGGCGCGTGGTGCCGCCGTGGACGACCTCGATCGGGACGGCAGACGCAAGCCTGCCGGCCGCCTTGGCGAATAGGGCCTTGTCGTCGGGATGAATCACCGCGACGATCTGCCGTGCCGCCTGCCACGCGATGAACTTTTCAAGCGTATGGGCAATCACGGGTTTGCCGCCGATCGGGCGATACTGCTTCGGCCCCTCTTCTGGCGCGCCCGCGCGCTCGCCGCGACCGGCGGCCACGATGACAATTCCGATCGATATCGGTTGCGTTGGATGCATTTGCGGCATAAATCCCCAAAAAGCAGAATTTGCACTGGTGCTCTAACGGCTTGGCGCACCGAATTCCAGCATTTGCCCGAAAAATATCAATTCGGGCACTGCCCCCTTGGCAAGCCATTTAAACCTGTCTAAAAATAGTGCACCTGTCCGGCGTGCCCGAAAGATAATCATTTGTGTGAAATAGACCTCGCATCCCCATTGCGGATCGGATCCGTCACGGTGCGCAACCGCATCGTCCTGGCACCGATGTCCGGCGTGACCGATATGCCTTTCCGCCAACTGGCGTGGCGCCATGGTGCTGGCCTGGTCGTGACGGAAATGGTGGCAAGCCGCGAACTTGTCAACAATACCTCCGAATCCTGGGCTCGACTGGAGGCTGCGGGATTCCAGCCGCATATGGTGCAGCTGGCCGGGCGCGAGGCGCATTGGATGGCGGAGGCGGCGAAAATTGCCGCAGACCATGGTGCCGATATCATCGACATCAACATGGGCTGCCCTGCCAAGAAGGTGATCGGCGGTTATTCCGGCTCAGCACTGATGCGCGATCCCGACCATGCCCTCGGTCTCATCGAAGCCACCGTCAAGGCCGTCAACGTGCCTGTGACATTGAAGATGCGGCTGGGCTGGGATGAGAACACCATCAATGCGCCCGAGATCGCCAAGCGCGCCGAGGATGCCGGTGTCGAGCTCGTGACCATTCATGGCCGAACGCGCATGCAGTTTTACGAGGGGCGTGCCGATTGGGACGCAATCCGTGCCGTCCGCGATGTCCTCTCCATTCCACTGGTTGCCAACGGCGATGTCGAGACCGTCGAGGATGCGCATGAGATTCTGCGACGCTCCGGCGCCGATGCGGTGATGATCGGTCGCGGGTGCCAGGGGCGGCCTTGGCATGCCGGCGTGCTCGCCGGCGAGCAGGCACCGCAGGCGTGGGAGATCGCCGGTATTGCCACCGAGCACTACCGGATGATGCTTGAGTTCTATGGCGAGGAGGTTGCCGTACGCCACGCGCGCAAGCACCTCGGCTGGTATCTGGAGCGATTCGCTCCGGCAATTGCAGCGACCGACAAGGCTGCGATCATGACTGCGCGGGATCCCGGTGAGGTTTCGCGGCGATTCCACGATGCCCTGATTGCCTCGGCATCGGACAACGAAACCCGGGAGGCCGCATGACCAACGATGTGCCGCTATCGGCCGACCACGCCGGCAGTGCCGTTGCCATGTCGGTACTCAACGCCATCCAGAATCCGGTCGTCATGGTCAATGAGGCCGGGCTTGTGGCATTTGCCAATTGGGAAGCCGAGGCATTTTTCGGCGCCAGCGCTTCGCACCTCGCCCGCTACAGGATCTCGACGTTCATCCCGTTCGGCAGTCCGCTTCTAGCGCTGATCGATCAGGTGCGGGAGCGCCGCGCACCAATCAACGAATATCGCGTCGACCTGAGCTCGCCGCGGCTCGGCCAGGACAAGCTGGTGGATATCTACGTGGCACCGGTCGTCAGCGAACCGGGCTCCGTCGTGATCGTTTTCCAGGAGCGCTCGATGGCCGACAAGATCGATCGGCAGCTGACCCATCGCGCGGCAGCCCGCTCGGTGACCGGCTTGGCATCGATGCTCGCGCATGAGATCAAGAATCCGCTTTCGGGGATTCGCGGCGCGGCACAACTGCTCGAGCAGTCCGCTGACGATGAAGATCGTGCTCTGACCCGCCTCATCTGTGACGAAACAGACCGTATCGTCTCGCTCGTCGATCGCATGGAGGTTTTCTCCGATGAGCGGCCGGTGGACCGTGTTCCGGTCAATATCCACTCCGTTCTCGATCATGTGAAGGCGGTCGCCAGGGCAGGGTTTGCGCGCCATCTGCGGATCACTGAGAGCTACGATCCGTCGCTGCCGTCCGTCTATGCCAACCGCGATCAGCTCGTTCAGGTCTTCCTCAACCTCGTCAAGAATGCTGCAGAGGCAGTCGGCGACCGGCCGGACGGCGAGATCGTGCTGACGACCGCCTACCGGCCCGGCATCCGCCTGTCAGTCGCCGGAACGCGCGAGAAGATTTCGCTGCCGCTGGAATTCTGCGTTCAGGACAATGGGCCCGGCGTGCCGTCCGATCTGCTGCCGCATCTCTTCGACCCGTTCATCACCACCAAGACGAATGGCAGCGGCCTCGGACTTGCGCTCGTGGCTAAGATTATCGGCGATCACGGTGGGATCATCGAATGCGACAGCCAGAGCAACAAGACGACCTTCCGTGTTCTGATGCCGGCATCCAAGGATGCTTCGCTTGAGGACGCAACGATCATGAACCCCACAGGACCTTCTCGATGACAGCAACGATCCTCGTCGCAGATGATGATGCGGCAATTCGTACCGTGCTAAATCAGGCCTTGAGCCGCGCCGGTTATGATGTGCGTATCACCTCCAACGCCGCAACGTTGTGGCGCTGGGTTTCGGCAGGCGAGGGCGATCTCGTCGTGACCGACGTCGTGATGCCCGATGAAAACGCGTTCGATTTGCTGCCGCGCATCAAGAAGGCTCGTCCAGACCTCCCGGTCCTCGTCATGAGCGCGCAGAATACCTTTATGACGGCCATCAAGGCATCGGAGAAGGGCGCCTACGATTATTTGCCGAAGCCATTCGACCTGACGGAGCTGATCGGCATCATCGGGCGCGCGCTGGCGGAGCCGAAACGCAAGCCGGCAAAGCTCGACGAGGACATGCAGGACGGCATGCCGCTGGTCGGCCGCTCAGCGGCGATGCAGGAAATCTACCGCGTGCTCGCGCGCCTGATGCAGACAGATCTGACGCTGATGATCACCGGTGAGTCAGGCACTGGCAAGGAACTCGTCGCCCGGGCGCTTCACGACTACGGCAAGCGTCGCAATGGTCCTTTCGTGGCCATCAACATGGCTGCCATTCCGCGCGATCTGATCGAATCGGAACTGTTCGGCCACGAAAAGGGGGCGTTTACCGGCGCGCAGACGCGTTCGACGGGCCGCTTCGAACAGGCCGAAGGCGGCACGCTGTTCCTGGACGAAATCGGCGACATGCCGATGGATGCGCAGACGCGCCTGCTTCGCGTCCTGCAGCAGGGCGAATACACAACCGTCGGCGGACGTACACCGATCCGCACCGATGTCCGCATCGTGGCGGCGACCAACAAGGACCTGAAGCAAGCCATCAACCAGGGCCTGTTCCGCGAAGATCTCTATTACCGCCTCAACGTCGTTCCGTTGCGTCTGCCGCCGCTGCGGGACCGCGCGGAGGACATTCCGGACCTCGTCCGGCACTTCATCCAGCAAGCCGAAAAGGAAGGGCTGGGGACCAAGCGCTTCGATCAGGAGGCGCTGGACCTGATGAAGGCCTATGCCTGGCCAGGCAATGTTCGCGAACTCGAGAACCTTATTCGGCGTCTCATGGCGCTCTATCCGCAGGATGTCATCACGCGCGAGATCATCGAGTCCGAACTGCGGTCTGACGTTCCTGATAGTCCGATCGAGAAGGGACCGATCCGCAACGGCAACATGACCATTGCGCAGGCTGTCGAAGAAAACATGCGGACCTATTTTGCGAGCTTTGGCGACAACTTGCCTCCCCCCGGGCTCTACGACCGCATCCTGACGGAGATGGAATATCCGCTCATTCTCGCAGCGCTGACAGCCACGCGCGGCAACCAGATAAAGGCTGCCGATCTGCTTGGCCTCAACCGCAACACGCTGCGCAAGAAGATCAGGGAACTCGGTGTATCCGTGTACAGAAGCTCCCGCACGGCTTGACAATGTGACAGGCTGCGTTGCATTTTCGCCACATTGCGTTGCTTATAAGTCACGCAAGGGGTTTGTGTTTTCGCAGCTGTTCTAGACCCATCCGGTCCCTCGTCCGACGTTGTCGGGCGGGCAGTGTTGCGGTTTCCGGCCCGATCCAACGTTGCTGCGGATGCTACGATCCGCCGCGAGGAGATTTAAGCGAATGAAGCAGGATGCGGTGCCGCCAGCTGTGGAAGGCGATCCGGTCACGGCCGTAACCGATCGCCGCGCGCTGTTTGCTCTGCCGGGGCTGATTCTTGCCGGGGGCGCGCTTCTCTGTGCCACACTGACGCTGTTTGTACTTCTCGGAGTGACCCCGATCGCGCCGACGTCGCCCGTCGTGATCACCTCCGTGGTGGTGAATTCCTTCTTCGTGCTGGGATTGATGGCGCTGATCGGGCGCGAGGTCCTGCGCCTCTTCAAGGCACGCAAGCGCGGCCGTGCGGCGGCGCGGCTGCATATCCGCATCGTGCTGCTGTTTTCGATCGTCGCGATCACGCCGGCCATCCTCGTCGCCATCTTCGCCAGCATCACACTGAACGCCGGCCTTGACCGCTGGTTCGCCCTGCGAACGCAATCGATCGTCAGTTCCTCCCGCAACATCGGGCAGGCTTACATGATGGAGAATGCGAGCTACCTTCAGGGGCAGACGGTTTCGATGGGCAACGACCTGGAGCGCAATCGCCCACTGTTCTCCCTTGATCGCACTGGATTTGCGGACCTGATGACCCGACAGGCGCGCGGCCGCGGGCTGCTTGGCGCGTTTCTGGTCCAGGCTGATGGTACGGTCATCACGCAGGCGGACATCAAAACCGAGAAGCCGTTGCCGGCGATCCCGACGGATGCGCTCAACAAGGCGTCTGCCGGACAACCGACCCTGATCCCGCCGGGAGTGACCAACCTCGTCGGTGCCATCATCAAGCTGGAAGCGATCGACGGAGCATTCCTCTACACGGTTCGCGCGGTCGACCCCAAGGTCATGACCGCGATGCGGATGATGGAGGAGAATGCCAACGAATATAAATCGATGGAAGCCGGCCGCTTCTCGCTGCAGATCGCCTTCGCCGTTCTCTATATCGGCTTTGCCTTGATCGTGCTGCTGGCGGCGATCTGGACGGCGATTGCCGTCGCGGACCGTATCGTGCGGCCGATCAGGCTGCTGATCACGGCTGCCGACAGCGTCGCATCCGGTAATATGGATGTCGTGGTGCCGGTGCACGTGGTGGACGGCGACGTTGCCAACCTGTCGCGCACCTTCAACAAGATGATCTCCGAAATTCGCACGCAGCGCGATGAAATCCTGGAAGCCAAGGACGAGGTCGACGATCGTCGTCGTTTCATCGAGGCGGTTCTGTCCGGCGTAACGGCCGCAGTCATCGGCGTCGAGCACGACCGTCGCTTGACGATCGTGAACAGTTCGGCTGAAACGCTGATGGCGCTGCCGGCGTCCGAAATGCTGGGCAAGAATCTCTCCGAGATCGCTCCCGAAGTCGATCAGGTTCTGACCGAGGCAGCTGCTCGCTATCGCGGCGACTTCCGCAAGCAGATCGCCCTGGTTCGCGGCGGGACGGTGAGGACGCTGAGCGTGCAGGTGACGCGTGAGGAAGTGCGCGACTTGAGCGAATCCTACGTGATCACGCTGGACGACATTACCGATCTCGTGATTGCGCAGCGGTCGACTGCCTGGGGTGACGTCGCACGGCGCATTGCCCATGAAATCAAGAATCCGTTGACGCCGATCCAGCTCTCGGCTGAGCGAATTCAGCGGCGCTTCGGCAAACAGATCGATCCGGCCGACCGGGGTGTCTTCGATCAATGCACCGAAACCATCGTCCGGCAGGTGGGTGATATCGGCCGCATGGTTGACGAGTTCTCCTCTTTCGCGCGCATGCCGAAACCAACCAAGGAGCCGAGCGATCTGCGCAAGATCCTCCACGACGCGGTCTTCCTGCGCGAGATGGGCAACAGCCACGTCAATTTCCTGCAGGAACTCGGAGATGGGCCACTGGAAGGGCAGTTCGACAGCCGAATGCTCGGTCAGGCATTCGGAAACCTGATCAAGAACGCCGTTGAGGCAATCGAGGCCGTGCCGAGCAATGAGCGCGAAGAGCGCAAGGTTCTCGTCCGCGCGGCGCTCGATCCGGCGCGCGACCGGTTTACTGTTGATGTGATCGACAACGGTCGCGGGCTGCCGGTGGAGAACCGCCACAGCATCCTGGAACCCTACATGACGATGCGCGAGAAGGGGACCGGTCTCGGGCTCGCCATCGTCAAGAAGATTATTGAAGAACATGGCGGACAGCTCGAATTGCACGACGCACCCGCCGATTTTGACCTGGGACGAGGTGCCATGATCCGCGTGCATCTGCCACGCCTGGAAACCATGCCCGCCGTTCCGGCTGCAAATGACAAGGAAAGCGCATATGGCCTCTGATATTCTGGTCGTCGACGACGAGCACGACATTCGCGAGATTGTTTCAGGCATTCTCTCTGACGAGGGCCACGAAACCCGCATGGCGCATGACAGTGACAGCGCGCTCGCGGCAATCTCCGACCGCGCTCCGAGGCTGATCTTCCTCGACATCTGGATGCAGGGCAGCAAGCTCGATGGCCTCTCCTTGCTGGACGAGATCAAGACGCGCCACCCTGATATTCCGGTTGTGATGATCTCCGGCCACGGCAACATCGAGACAGCGGTGTCGGCGATCAAGCGCGGCGCATTCGATTTCATCGAAAAGCCCTTCAAGGCCGATCGGCTGATTCTGATCGCCGAACGCGCGCTCGAAAACTCCAAGCTCAAGCGCGAAGTGTCCGAGCTGAAGCGGAAGGCCGGAGACCCCGTCGAGCTGATCGGTACCTCGGTTGCGGTTTCGCAGCTGCGCCAGAACATCGAAAAGGTTTCCCCGACCAACAGCCGCATCATGATTCTCGGTGCGTCCGGTTCCGGAAAGGAGCTGGTCGCCCGGATGATTCATAAGAAGTCGACGCGCTCGAGCGGCCCGTTCGTCGCCCTCAATGCGGCCAACATCACGCCGGATCGCATGGAAGTCGCGCTCTTCGGAACAGAAGGATCGCCGGGGCAGGCCCGCAAGATCGGTGCGCTGGAGGAAGCGCACCGCGGTATTCTCTATCTCGACGAAGTCGGAGAAATGCCGCGGGAGACACAGAACAAGATCCTGCGCGTGCTTGTCGATCAGCAGTTCGAGCGGGTCGGTGGATCAAAACGGGTAAAGGTCGATGTGCGCATCGTCTCATCCACCGCCTACAATCTTGAAAGCCGCATCGCCGAGGGCTGGTTCCGCGAGGATCTCTACCATCGCCTGGCCGTCGTGCCGGTCCGCGTTCCTGCGCTCGCCGAGCGTCGCGAAGATATCCCGTTCCTGGTCGATCAGCTGATGCGGCAGATCTCCGAGCAGGCGGGCATCCGCCTGCGCCGCATCGGCGACGACGCCATGGCGGTGCTGCAGGCGCATGACTGGCCGGGCAATATTCGCCAGCTTCGCAACAACATCGAACGCCTGATGATCCTGGCCCGCTCCGATGGCCCTGACGCACCCATTACGGCTGACATGCTGCCAACCGATCTCGGTGACATGTTGCCGAAAGTATCGGCGAAGAACGACTATCACATCATGACGCTGCCACTGCGCGAGGCGCGTGAAATGTTCGAAAAGGACTACCTCATCGCCCAGATCAACCGCTTCGGCGGCAATATTTCGCGCACGGCCGAGTTCGTCGGCATGGAGCGGTCGGCGCTTCACCGCAAGCTGAAGTCGCTCGGCGTCTGACTGAAGGGCGGCGCCCCGCGCCGCTCTTCGTTCCACCGGAATTTTCGTGAATCAGGTTTTCCATGCCCAGAATTGCCTATGTGAACGGCCGCTACGTCAAGCATTCGAACGCCATGGTGCATATCGAGGATCGGGGCTATCAGTTCGCGGACGGCGTCTACGAGGTCTGCGAAATTAGACACGGCTATATCGTCGATCTGACGCGGCACCTGAACAGGCTGGACCGCTCGCTTGGAGAACTGCGCATCGCCTGGCCTATGACCCGCGCCGCCCTGACGTCGGTCATTCGCGAAACGCTGCGCCGTAACCGCGTTCGCAACGGGTTGTTCTACATGCAGGTAACCCGCGGCGTTGCCCGGCGCGATCATGTGTTCCCGGCGGAAGGCACGCGCCCATCTCTGGTGATCACTGCAAAGAGCACCGATCCGGCGATCATCGCAAAGAAGAATGCCAACGGCATCAAGGCGATCACCGTTCCAGACAACCGCTGGGACCGCGTTGATATCAAGTCCGTCGGGCTCCTCCCGAATGCTATGGCCCGCCAGCAGGCGAAGGAGGCGGGCGCCCAGGAAGCGATCTACGTCGATACGGACGGTATGGTGAAGGAGGGCGCCGCGACCAACGTCTGGATGGTCGATCGCGACGGAACCCTCGTCACGCGGCCGGCCGAGCATGGAATTCTGCGCGGCATCACGCGCAGTACGCTCGTGGATGTCGGCACTAAACTGGGGTTGAAGATTGAGGAGCGCAAATTCTCTGTTTCCGAGATGTTGGGTGCGCGTGAAGTCTTCATTACGGCGGCAACCAGCATCTGCTTCCCCGTCATTTCCGTCGACGGCCAGACGATCGCCAATGGGCATCCAGGCAGTATGTCCGCGAAAATTCGAGAAGCCTTTTTCGACGTTGCGGAAAAGATTGCGATTTGATACCAAGGCTTTCTGGGTGGCGGGGATGAGGGTTGTCGGCTGCCTGCAGGCGAGGTTGAATACTATTTCACCGGCGAGACCAAGCCGGCAATCAAGAAAGAATCGGCGCGATGGCGGAACGTTCTCAGAATTTGCAGGACTTATTTCTCAATACTGTTCGCAAACAAAAGATTTCACTGACAATTTTTCTTATCAACGGTGTCAAGCTGACGGGGGTCGTCACCTCCTTCGACAATTTCTGCGTTTTGCTTCGCCGTGACGGTCACTCGCAACTCGTGTATAAGCACGCGATCTCGACGATCATGCCCGGCCAGCCGATGCAGATGTTCGAGAGCGAAGAAGCCGCTTCCTAACAGGACAAGCCGTCATCTCGACACGCGATACCAAGAACGATTCGATCGTCCCGGAATCTGTAAAGCACCGGGATGACATGCGTGCGACCGTCATTGTGCCCGTGCTCAAGAAGGCCCGCGGCGGACGCAGTGCGTCCGATGGCCAGGCGACCGTCACACGGACACCCGAAAGCCGCCTCGAAGAGGCAATCGGCCTTGCACAGGCAATCGATCTCGACGTGGTGAATGGCCTCGTCGTGTCGGTCAACGATCCTCGCCCGGCGACGCTGATGGGCACCGGCAAGCTGGAAGAGATCAAGGCGTCGCTCGACGAGAACGATTCCGGCCTCGTCATCGTCGACCATCCGCTGACACCCGTCCAGCAGCGCAATCTCGAGAAGGAATGGAACGCCAAGGTCATCGACCGTACCGGCCTCATTCTGGAGATCTTCGGACGCCGCGCCTCCACCAAGGAAGGCACGCTGCAGGTCGATCTCGCGCATCTCAATTACCAGAAGGGCCGTCTGGTCCGCAGTTGGACCCATCTTGAACGCCAGCGCGGCGGTGGCGGCTTCATGGGTGGTCCGGGCGAAACCCAGATCGAAGCCGACCGTCGCATGCTGCAGGACCGCATCATCAAGCTCGAGCGCGAGCTTGAGCAGGTGGTGCGAACCCGCCAGCTACATCGTGCCAAGCGCAAGAAGGTGCCGCATCCGATCGTGGCGCTCGTCGGCTATACCAATGCCGGCAAGTCGACGCTGTTCAACCGCATCACTGGCGCCGGCGTACTTGCCGAAGACATGCTGTTTGCGACGCTGGACCCGACGCTGCGTCGCATGAAGCTGCCGCACGGCCGAACG
This sequence comes from Rhizobium sp. Root1203, assembly GCF_001424945.1. Lineage (GTDB taxonomy): Bacteria > Pseudomonadota > Alphaproteobacteria > Rhizobiales > Rhizobiaceae > Rhizobium. Next base: position 541,798 of record NZ_LMCW01000012.1, on the reverse strand, counting down.
GTCATTCTGTCGGACACGGTGGGATTCATCTCCGACCTGCCCACGCACCTTGTTGCCGCCTTCCGCGCGACGCTTGAAGAGGTGTTGGAGGCCGACCTCGTTCTGCACGTGCGCGATATGGCCGACGTCGACAATCAGGCACAGAGCGCCGACGTGCTGCGTATCCTCAAGGACCTCGGCATCGACGAGGCCGAGGGCGAAAAACGCATCATCGAGGTCTGGAACAAGATCGATCGCCTGGAACCGGAATTCCACGAGGCCCTTGTCCAGAAGGCGCAGGCAACTCCGAATGTCGTCGCATTGTCTGCCGTCACGGGCGAGGGCATCGACGGCTTGATGGACGAGATCAGCCGCAGGCTGTCTGGCGTGTTGACGGAAGCGACGGTGAGGTTGCCCGTGGACAAGCTGGCGCTGCTCCCCTGGCTTTACGATCACGCGATCATCGACAGCCGCGAGGACAACGAGGACGGATCGATCACGCTCGATCTGCGCCTGTCCGAAAGCGAGGCCGTCGAACTCGAGCGCCGCCTGGGCAACGGCCCGAAGGCACAGCGCGACGATTGGCAGTAGAGCAATTCCAGTAAAGCCGCGCAGCAGTTTTGCGCCTGGAATTGAAGATAAAGCGCTTTCGCAAGTCGGCGAAAAGGGAGCTCTCTAGCGCTCAGCCCAGTTGGCGTTCGATTGCCTTCGCTGCCTGCCAGATTTCTTCCATCCGCTCGAGCGTGGCCGCCTCCAGCGTTTCACCTTCTGCTTGAAGTGTCGTTTCGATGTGATTGAAACGACGTCTGAATTTTGTATTCGTTCCGCGCAACGCCTGTTCCGGATCGGCATTGACGTGCCGGCCGATATTGGCGACAGCGAAGATCAGGTCGCCGAGTTCGTCGCTGACCTTCTGCTGATCCCCTTCTTGCAACGCCACGCGGAGCTCGCCGATTTCCTCCTCGATCTTGTCGAGGATGGGTTCGGGCGCCGACCAGTCGAAGCCAACCTTTGCTGCTCGTTCCTGCAGCTTCAGCGCCTCGGTGAGGGCAGGAAAGCTCCGCTGCACCGAGCCGAGATAGCCCGCCTTGAAATCCTCGGAAATTCCGCGACTGGCCCGCCGCTCGATGCGTTCGCGTTTCTCCGCCTGCTTGATGTCGTCCCACTGCTTCTTCACCGCATCGGGCGTATCGGCGTCGGAGCGGGCGAAAACATGCGGATGGCGGCGGATCATCTTGGCGGTAATCGCCTCGACGACGTCGCCAAAGGAAAATTCGCCCGCTTCCTCGGCCATGCGCGCGTGGAAAACGACTTGCAGCAACAGGTCGCCAAGCTCGTCGCACAGGTCGTCCATGTCGTTGCGCTCGATCGCGTCGGAAACCTCGTAGGCCTCCTCGATCGTATAGGGCTTGATCGTCTCGAACGTCTGCACGATGTCCCACGGGCATCCGGTTTCCGGATTGCGCAGCGCCGCCATGATCTCGATCAGGCGTGAAATGTCCTTTGAAGGTTCCATGGTATCTCAGTTCAGCGGAATGTCGTTTTCGCCCTTCGACGACTGATAGGCGGTGGAGAGCGCGTCATAGCGCGCCTTGATCCGTGCGGTCTGGGTTTTTAGGTCGGCCTTGAGGCCATCCTTTTCGGTTTCCACGAGATCGGCGATGGCGAAGCTGTTCCAGAAGGCGTTGCTGCGTCGATAGCCGCCGGGCTCCAGCCCGAATACCTCCTTGAGGATCTTGAGATCGTGCGGGATTGCGAAGGCATCGCGCGAATCTTCGTGGCTGAAAAAATAATAGAAGTTATCGAAACCGGCCCAGGTGATCGCCGACATGCACATCGTGCAGGGCTCGTGCGTCGACAGAAAGATCAGGTCCGTCGTGGCGGGTTTTTCGCCGAGCTCATAAAAACGCTTCAGGGTGTGCACTTCGCCATGCCAGAGCGGGTTCTCCAGTTCGTTGTTGGTTTCTGCCACGACAAGCGACAGATCGGATTTGCGCAGGATGGCAGCGCCGAAGACCTTGTTGCCGAGGGCGACGCCACGCTCGGTCATCGGCAGGATATCGTGCTCCATGACATGGAGCAGGCGGGCGGCGATTGTGTTGTCGGGCATGACTTTCTCCTTGGTGAGCGCACTCTATCGTCAGCAACCGGCGAGGCAAATGCCGATTTCGGCCGTGGACCTGATTTGTCACAGGCTTTATATTGCGCTGCGGCAGATGCCGGTGTGTTCATGACGCCTCACCGGTGACTTTTGCTCAAATCACGGACAAGCCGAGTAAAAGAATACGCGCCCGTGCGGGCTTTCGAATTTCTGTTTCTTCATTTAGCTGGGCGGAGAGTGCATATTCCGGCAACTTCGAAATGGATTGACGATGCCTTCCAAGAGTGAACAGCTGTCGGTGTTTCCTGCTTTCTTCCGCGTTGAAGGCAAGGTTGCGGCCGTTTTCGGCAATGGCGATGAAGCCTTTGCAAAGGTGCGTCTGCTGCTGAACACGCAGGCGCGCGTCGTTGCATATGCCGACAAGCCGGAAGCGGACTATCATGCCTATCTGATCGCGAACCGCATTCAGTTGGTGCGGGCAGGCTTTGCCGCCGAGCAGGTGCGCGGAGCCGTCCTGGTCTTCGCCGCGACAGGAGATGACGCTCAGGATCGCGCGATTGTGGACGCTGCACGCGCCGAGCGCATTCCGGCCAACGCCGTCGATCAGCCCGACTATTGCGACTTCTTCACGCCGGCGCTCGTCAACCGCGCCCCAGTAGCCGTGGCGATTGGTACGGAAGGCGCTGGACCCGTGCTTGCCCAGATGATCCGCGCTCAGGTCGATCAGCTGCTCGCGCCGTCGCTTGGACGACTGGCGCAGCTTGCGACCAGCTACCGCAAGACGGTCGAGCATCGTGTGCCGAAGGGTGCCGCTCGCCGTCTATTCTGGCGCCGGTTCTTTTCCGGAGCGGTCGCCGACGCCGTTGCGAACGAAAACCTGCCGCAGGCAAAACGCGTCGCCGACGGCCTCCTGCAGTCCTTGGACAAGGTTCGCGGGCATGTCTGGCTCGTCGGCGCTGGCCCGGGTGCCGTGGATCTGCTGACGTTGCGCGCGCAGCGCGTGATGATGGAAGCAGACGTCATCGTCTTCGATGCGCTGGTGCCGCAGGAAATCGTCGACATGGGACGCCGCGATGCGGAACGCCTCTCCGTCGGCAAGCGCAAGGGCTGTCATTCCAAATCACAGGAAGAGATCAACGACCTGCTCGTTCACCTCGGTCGCCAAGGCAAGCGCGTCGTTCGCCTGAAATCCGGCGATCCGCTGGTCTATGGCCGCGCGGGCGAAGAAATGGCGGCTTTGCGCGTCGCGGGTATTTCCTACGAGGTCGTTCCCGGCATCACCTCCGCATTCGCGGCGGCTGCCGATTTCGAACTGCCTCTGACGCTGCGCGGTGTCGCATCCTCGCTGGTCTTTACGACAGGCCACGATCTCACCGGCGACGTATTGCCTGATTGGGCAAGCCTGGCCGTCTCGGGTGCGACGATTGCCGTCTACATGGGGCGCACCGTCGCGGCTTCGGTCGCCGAGCGCCTGATGCAGGCCGGCCTTCCCCCGGAGACTACGGTTGCCGTGATCGAGAACGCCAGCCGCGCGGATCGCCGGCTGCTGCACGGAATTCTGCGGGATCTCCCTGATCTGCAGCATCGTGACGAGTTGACCGGACCGGTTATGGTCATTATCGGCGATGCGGTCGCAGGTGCCAATTTCGAACTGTCCGAACCGCTGGTGCGTGAACGTGCGCGGGTCGAGGAATTTGCAAGGAGCTGAATATGGTAGACAAGGTTCTGACCGCCAACCGGCTGACGGATGGCATTGCCGTGTGGCTTGACGCCAACGGCGAATGGGTGGCCTCTCTGCAGGAAGCGCTCGTTGCTCGCCACGCAGAAGCAGTTACCGCACTGGAAGAAATCGGCAAGAAGTCCTATGCCGACAACAAGGTCGTTGACGTCAATGTCATCGAGGTTCAGGAAACCGAAGGGGTTCTTTGGCCGCTACGCCTTCGCGAGCGAATTCGCGCGCAGGGTCCGACCATGGAATATGCGCCCGGCTACAAGCCGGCCGATCCCGAATTCATCGCAGTCTGAGGAAGCAGATGTACCGTTACGACGAATTTGACCACGCTTTTGTCGCCGAGCGCGTCGAGCAGTTTCGCGACCAGGTCCAGCGCCGCCTCTCCGGCGAGCTTGCCGAGGACGCGTTCAAGCCGCTGCGCCTGATGAATGGCGTCTACCTGCAGCTCCATGCCTACATGCTGCGCATCGCCATCCCCTACGGCACGCTGAGTTCCAAACAGATGCGCATGCTCGCGCACGTGGCGCGCACCTATGACCGTGGTTACGGCCATTTTACGACGCGGCAGAACCTGCAGTTCAACTGGCCGAAGCTGTCGGACATGCCTGACGTGCTCGCCGAACTTGCAACCGTCGAGATGCATGCCATCCAGACCTCGGGCAACTGCATCAGAAACGTGACGGCCGACCATTTTGCAGGCGCTGCCGCCGACGAAGTCGCCGATCCGCGTCCCTATGCGGAAATTCTCCGCCAGTGGTCGTCGGTTCACCCGGAATTCTCGTTCCTGCCGCGCAAGTTCAAGATCGCCGTGACAGGCGCCGAGCGCGACCGTGCCGCGATCCAGGTTCACGATATCGGCCTGCACCTCAAGAAGAACGACAAGGGTGAGATCGGTTTTGCCGTTTACGTCGGCGGCGGCCAGGGCCGCACGCCGATGATCGCCAAGCTCATCCGCGACTTCCTGCCGGAAGAGGATCTGCTGTCCTACACGACTGCCGTCATGCGCGTGTACAACCTGCACGGACGCCGCGATAACAAATACAAGGCCCGCATCAAGATCCTGGTGCACGAAACCGGTGCCGAAGAACTGGCTCGACAGGTAGAGGTCGAGTTCGCTCAGCTCAAGGACACGGAACTCAAGCTTCCGGAAGCTGACGTACAGGCGATCAGCGCCTACTTCGCGCCGCCTTCTCTTCCCGAGCGCGCCGAGGGATGGGAAAACCTCGCCCGCTGGAAGAAGGCCGATGCGGACTTTGCCCGCTGGGTGCACCAGAACGTTCAGCCACACAAGAACCCCGACTACGGCATGGTGACCATTTCGCTGAAGCCGATCGGCGGCATTCCGGGCGATGCCTCGGACAGCCAGATGGACGCGGTTGCAGATATCGCCGAGGAATACGCCTTCGACGAAATCCGCGTCAGCCACGAGCAGAACCTGATCCTGCCGCACGTGGCGCTCGCCGACCTCGAAGCCGTCTATCGCGGTCTCGTGGCGATCGGCCTTGCCGAAGCCAATGCCGGCCTGATCACCGACATCATTGCCTGTCCCGGGCTCGACTACTGCGCGCTGGCCAATGCGCGTTCGATTCCGCTCGCGCAGGAAATCTCGACCCGCTTCGGCGCTGCCGAACGTCAGGCCGAGATCGGTGAGCTGAAGATCAAGATCTCCGGCTGCATCAACGCCTGCGGCCACCATCACGTGGGCCATATCGGGCTGCTCGGCGTCGAGAAGAAGGGTGCTGAGCTTTACCAGATCACGCTTGGCGGCTCCGGCGACGAGCACACCTCCATCGGTGAGATCATCGGTCGGGGATTCGAGCCGGACAAGGTGACGGACGCAATCGAAACCATCGTCGATACCTATCTGGGACTCCGTAAGGATCCATCGGAGATCTTCCTCGAAGCCTATCGCCGTGTCGGCCCGCAGCCGTTCAAGGACGCGCTCTACGGTTCGGCAGCGCAGGCGGCATAAGGAGAAGACGATGACCAAGATCTGGAGAGAAACCGGCTTCGTCGCAAACGATCCATGGGTGATCGAAACGGAGGAGCTGAAGGCGGGCGAGGGGCAGAAGCCTCTCCTCAGCCTCGACGAGCTGATCGCCAAGGCCGACGAGAGCAACGACGTCAACTTCGGGGTGCTGATCAAGCCGGCCGATGACGTCCGCAAGCTTGAGCCCTATCTGTACCGGCTAGAACTCGTGGCGGTCGCATTCCCGGCGTTCAACGACGGACGCGCCTTCAGCCATGCGTCGCTGCTGCGGGATCGCCTCGGCTATACCAACGAGCTGCGCGCCGTCGGCGATGTCCTGATCGACCAGGTGCCGCTGATGCTGCGAGTCGGCATCGACAGCTTCGCAGTCACCAACGAGACTGCGCTGAAGCGCCTTTCCGAGAAGCGCCTGCCGGGGATTCCGCATTATTATCAGCCTGCTGCCCGTGACGCGGACGTCGGCAAGAGCTATAGTTGGCGCCGTCAGGCGAAGCCGGCGGCATAGGGTCGGCTCGCCGTCATCAGTCGATGGAACGGTGCAATGAAGACTTTTGAAATAGCGGTGATCGGCGGCGGCCTTGCCGGCATGATCGCCGCAATTGCCCTGGCGCGCGGTGGACGCAACGTAGCACTCGTTGCGCCGCCGGCACCAAGGGAAGACCGGCGCACGACTGCGTTGATGGACCAGTCGATCCGCTTCCTCGACCGTCTCACACTTTGGGAGAAGCTGAGACCGTCGGCCGCCCCGCTCGCCACGATGCGGATCGTCGACGGCACGAATCGGCTGCTGCGGGCGCCACCGACGACCTTCCGCTCGGCGGAGGTCGGGCTTGATGCTTTCGGCTACAATTTTCCGAACAAGGCGCTGATGGAGGTACTGGAAGCCGCGATTGCCGCTGAAGGCAATATCACGCGCTTCAGTGCATTCGCGGAGGCGATTGAGATTGCCTCCGATGCGGTCTCGATCACGCTCGCCGACGGCGATGTGTTCGCTGCCGGCTTTGCCGTAGGTGCCGACGGCCGCCGGTCGAAGCTGCGGGAAACTGCCGGGATCGACGTTCGCACCTGGTCCTATCCGCAAACGGCGATGGTCCTGAATTTTGCCCACTCGCTACCGCACGAAAACGTCTCGACCGAATTCCATACCGAGAGCGGCCCGTTCACACAGGTGCCATTGCCCGGGAACCGATCGAGTCTCGTCTGGGTCCAGAACCCGTTGGACGCCGAGGCGCGCAACGAACTTTCGCTTGCCGAACTGAGCGATGTCGTCGAGGCGCGCATGCAGTCCATGCTCGGCAAGGTCGACGTCGAGGATGGCGTTCAGATCTGGCCGCTCTCCGGCATGATGGCCCACCGCTCCGGCAAGGGCCGCGCCGCGCTGATCGGCGAAGCAGCGCATGTCTTTCCGCCGATCGGCGCACAGGGACTGAACCTCAGCCTTCGCGACGTGATGGCGCTGACCGATATTCTCTGCACGCGTCCCGAACTGCCTGTCGCGGCAGATGCCGGAGACCAGTTCGACCGAAAGCGCCGTGCCGATATCATGACACGCACCGCGAGCGTGGATCTCCTCAACCGGTCGCTGCTGTCGGATTTCCTTCCCGTACAGGTGCTGCGCGCGGCCGGACTGCATATACTGTCGGCGTTCCCCCCGCTCCGCAGCGTCGTCATGCGCGAGGGGATCGAGCCCGGTCGCGGTTTACGCGATATTCCGGCTGCGATAAGGGAAAGCCTACGCCGGAAGAAAGCCTGATTTTATCGCGATCAGGAAAAGCGACACCGTCGCGACCGAGAGCAGCGTGGTGATCAGGATGGTCGCCGAGGCGCGTTCCTGCCAGACGCCGTATTGCTGGCCGATAACGAAAACATTCGTCGCCGTGGGCAGCGCGGCGAGGAGGACGGCGGCATAGACCCATACCGGCTCGAATCCGCCGACCGCCGTGAGCGCGAGATACACCACAACAGGGTGAATGATAAGCTTTGCCGGAACGATGTAGGCGATCTCCGCCGGAATCCGCTTCAGCGGGCGGAGCGCGAGCGTGACTCCCATCGCAAACAGCGCGCATGGCGCAGCCGCCTGAGCGAGATAGTCGACAAACCGCTGGAACGCGAGCGGCTGATCGATATGGAAGGCTGCCGCCGCGAAGCCCAGTGCCGTCGACAGAATGAATGGGTGGAGGGCCACTTTCCGGGCGATGTCGAAGACGAGTTGCCCGCGAGAGCGGCGGTCATCGCCCGCAGCCGCCATCAGCGCCGGTGCCATGATGAAGTGCAGCGCGTTTTCAAGGCAGACGATGAGGGCGACCGGGACTGCCGCATCCTCTCCAAGCGCCAGCAGCGCCAGACCTGGTCCCATGTAGCCGATATTGCCGTAGGCGCCGGCAAACGACTGGATCGTGCAGTCGGCCAGCGAATTGCCGCGGACCCATCGTCCGATCGCGAAGAGTACGATGAAGATCGAATAGGTGGCGGCCAGATCCGTTGCGATGAAATCGAGCCGCGTCAGGTCTTCGAATGGCGTGCGCGAGACCAGCTTGAAGAAAAGCGCGGGCAGGGCAGCGTAGATGATGAAGGTGTTCAACCATCCGAGCGCTTCTGCCGGCTGTTTTGTGGCCTTTGCCGCGATGTAGCCGATGAGGATCAGGCCGAAGAACGGCAAAAGAAGACTGACGATATCGGCCAAGTGCTATTCCAGTGGTGAAGATCGGCGGGGAAGGACGATATCCGCTTAGCCGATTTTCATCAGGATTGGAAAGGTCTGCTGGAACCAGATCGCGGCATCGCTGACAAATCCGAACATGAATGCGAGGCCCGTCAGGATCAGGAACCCCCCCATCACCTTCTCGACCGCACCGAGATGTCTCCGGAAGCGCGCAAGGAAGCCCATGAACGCACCCGAGAAGCCGGCTGCGATCCAGAACGGAATGGCAAGCCCGAGCGAATAGACGGCCAGGAGTCCGGCACCCGAGCCGACCGTCTCGCGCGAGGCGGCAACGCCGAGGATCGCGCCGAGAACGGGACCGATGCAGGGCGTCCAGCCGAAGGCGAAGGCAAGGCCCATGACATAAGCCCCGGTCAGCGTCGCCGGCTTTCCGCCTCGCTGGAAGCGGGCTTCACGCGCTAGCAGTCCGATTCGGAAGAGGCCCAGGAAGTTCAGGCCCATGATGATGATGATCAGGCCGCCGATCTTCGCCAGCAGATCGAGATGCTGGCGAAGCGCCATCCCGATGCTCGACGCACCGGCACCCAGCGCCACGAACACCGTGGCGAAGCCGAGCGTAAAGAAAAGCGCTGAAAACAGGATTCCACGACGAACGTCAGGTGCCACCGTGACGGCGCCGCCGCGGAACTGCTCGACGGAGACGCCCGCCATGTAGCAGAGATAGGGCGGTACCAGGGGTAGGACACACGGCGACAGAAACGAAAGCGCGCCGGCAAACAACGCGCTCAGCAAGGAAATATCAGCAATCGTCACTCGGTCATCTCCGGCGCAGGCAATATTGCGGCAAGTCCTACCGCAGCAGACCCGGTCTCGCCAATCACCTTTTCGCGCTTGGGGGTGATAGAGGCTCGCGGCAGTCAGCGGCGCGTCGACCCGAGGCGCGCCAGCACCTCGTCGGGTATGCCGTAGCGCTGAATGACGTCGCGGCTGTTTCGCAAGCCGCAAATCTCGCGTTGGACGAACAACGCCCAGACCGCATCCGAAGCTTCGTTCAACAGTCGTTCCCTGGCACCGTCGCCCTGGCGCTCGGGGTTCCATGCCTTCAGCTCGTGAAGTGCCGATTCGACCTTGCGTCCGTGCCGCCCGAGGGAATTCGCGCGCTCGGCCATGAGTTCGTATTCAAGGACGTTGAACCCGCTTTCAACCGAAAATGGTTGCCTGAGCGATTGCGGCGGACGAAAGCTCATCAGATACTCTCCATGATCGCCGTTCGGCCAGCTGGCGGCATCCCGCACTTTGATGCCACCCACTCATGCGGGACGGACATGTGAAAGTTTATGGCCGTCATCGGCGTTCGTAAAGGGAGGCGTTTGCGGGCAGCAAGAAGCGGCAATTCCGCTTTCAGTTCGCGATTGGGGGAAAGGTCGCCGAATCGCGCCGGGGCATCGGCTCATTGCGGGGCGACAAGGGACGGCCACGTGATCTCGTGGCAGCAGCGTGACGTCAATCTGCCGCCCGACCCCGTTCTAAAGTTAACGGCAGTCGCGCCCGAACGGGCTTTTGGCAGGTTTTCGGCGAAATGGAAACTGGATACCGACACGCGAGGTCGGATAATCAACAGCGAGCCGTCGGAAGCGAAGTCGCTTGCCAACGTACCTGACCACCGAAACGACGGATCAGCAATGCCTATAGAGTAGAAGTGTCACTATCTGTCTGATTTTACTATGGTGAGAGCGTCGGGGTTCGAACCCGAGACCTACTGATTAAAAGTCAGTTGCTCTACCAGCTGAGCTACGCTCTCCCTTGTTCCAAGGCTTGAATGCGCCCCGGCTGGAAGTGCGCGGAACATATGCAGAGGCCCCATCGCGGTCAACCGAAAAATAGACCTTCTTCTGTGCATTAGGCACATTTCTTACGGTGAGCCTGCAAAGTTCGACTGATGATCCCACCAACGAAGCCCGCGCCTGAGCGCGGGCCGCAGATCGTCGGCTTGCCGAAGGGTTTCGCGATAAGGCTTCAGTGCTTGCCCTTCTGGCTTTGCTGGCCACCCTTCATCTGCTTGTCGTTCGTGCTGTCAGCCTGCTGCGCGCGGGAACCTGACGAAGACATGTTGCGCTCGCTTCCGGAGGCGCCGGCGTTTTTATGACTCTTCTTGCCGGCCTTGACGTGCTGATCGTGGGTTCCACCTTGGTTTGCCATTTCGGTCTCCTTGGGTTTTGAAGGTGAGGCCACGTCGGACCTCAGGGGCGTAACCCGGTCGGCGCAATGGGGTTCCTTGGTTTAATATTTCGTGATGCTTCTTACGAGCGTCTGCGGGTTCATTTTTTGGGGGACACTCGAAACACGCGGCAGCAAACGGCGATGCGTTTTCACCAACGCACTAAAATGCACGACCAGCCAGAATGTTCCGCAAAAAAATTTAAGTAAATCAACCTCTTCGGCGCCCCCATACGGCTTCACAAATCCGTGTAGCGCTCTAACTACCACTACATCGAAAGGAGATTGCTATGACCAACGTGATCGAACACGCGACAACACGAAAGGTTTTGCGCGGTCGTCCCTATAGCCTCATAGAGTTCGCGCGGAAGTACCGGCTTGATGAGGAAGAAGCGACCCGCCTTTTTGAAAAGTTTGGCCCGTCGGCGACCGAGCTGGACCTCTTGATGGCAGCCAAGCGCCGCCCGCCGGTTTCACTGGCTGCGCTCGGAGGGTGATGCGATCTGACGCCTTTGCATTGTCGTTTCGATACATGCAAAGGCGCTCGCGGTTCGTCGGGAGAAGCTGCTCAAGCGCGGTGAAGCGCGCGTTCAACCGGTAGGGTTGCGGGAGGTCGGGAAAAACCAGACTTTCATTACCAAGATTTCATTTCCTTTTCGTGCGTCGCCGTGCCAATGCCGTCGCTGCTAATCGTACGTTCAGCTTCACGTTGCTATTCGAGGACGGACGGCCGGATTGGCCGAAATTGATCGAGGCGCGGAATGAACGATACTGGGAATGTCAGCCAGGCGAAGGGCACCGGAGGCGCGGACCTGGCCGCCATTCTCGCGGCGTCCGGCCGGAAGAGTGGGCGGTGGTTGAGGCGCACGCTGATTGTGCTGCTGCTGATCGTGGCAGGAGCCGCCGCGGCCTACGTCTATTCGAGGCAGGGTGCCAGCCAGTTGAGCTACACAACCCAGCCTGCCAAGCGTGGCGATCTCACCGTGCTGGTAACGGCGACGGGCTCGGTGCAACCCACCGAACAGGTGGACATCTCCAGCGAACTGTCCGGCACCGTCCGCGACGTCAACGTCGACTACAACAGCGAGGTCAAATCCGGCGAGGTTCTGGCCGTGCTGGACACCAACAAGCTGGAAGCGGACGTCAAGAGCACGCGCGCCAAACTCGATTCGGCCAAGGCCAACGTGGTCAAGGCCAACGCCGATCTCGAATCCGCACAAAGCTCCTACGAACGCATACGCAATCTGGTGCAGAGCAACGTGTCCACCCAGCAGAGCCTCGAGGACGCGCGCTACAAGCTTGATTCAGCCGTTGCCGCGAAGGACATAAACGAAGCCGCCGTGCTGTCGGCGGAAGCCGATCTGCAGCTTGCCGACGTAAACCTTGCAAAGGCCAAGATCGTTTCGCCGATCGACGGCGTCATTCTGACGCGTTCGGTCGATCCCGGGGCAACCGTTGCCGCCTCCCTGTCGGCGCCGGTCTTGTTCGTCATCGGCGGCGATCTCAGAAAGATGGAACTCCAGGTCGATGTCGACGAAGCCGACGTCGGACAGATCGCGGTCGGACAGAAGGCAACGTTCACCGTCGATGCCTATCCCGATCGCTCGTTCCCGGCCGTGATAAAGCAGATCCGCTTCGCCTCGGAGACGACGAACAACGTCGTGACCTACAAGGCGATCCTGTCGGTCGACAACCCCGAGCTGCTCTTGCGTCCGGGCATGACGGCCACCGCCGACGTGACGGTCGAAGCGGTCCAGAACACGTTGATGGTCCCGAATCAGGCACTTCGCTACGCGCCCCCCGCTGCCGAAACGTCGCGTGGGCGCGGTCTGTTCGGCTTGCTCCGGCCACCGCGGATGGGGCCACGCAGCGGCGGCAACCAGGGCGGCGAGGCCCTGACCGGAGCCAAGCGTCGGGTGTGGGTATTGAAGGCGGGCAAGCCGGCGCCTGTCGTGATCCAGGTCGGTTCGTCGGACGGTCAGTTCACCCAGGTCGTTTCCGGCGAACTGAAAGAGAACGACCCCCTGGTGACCGATTCGACCGAGCAGTCGAAATAGGAAGGCCGGATATGACGAGCCCGCCACTCATCGAATTCAGGCAGGTGTCCAAGATCTACGGTCGCGGCGAAGCGGCGATCCGCGCGCTCGATGCCGTCGATCTCTCGATCGGCACGCACGAGTTCGTCGCGATCATGGGCCCCTCCGGCTCCGGCAAGTCGACGGCGATGAACATCCTCGGTTGTCTCGACGTGCCGACCGCAGGGGACTACCTCTTTCAGGGAATTTCCACGCAAGGCTTCGATCGCGCGCAGCTGACGATGCTGCGCCGTCACATGCTCGGGTTCGTTTTCCAGGGTTTCAATCTGCTGCCGCGGACGTCGGCAGTGGAGAATGTGGAACTGCCGCTGATCTATCGCGGCATGCACGGCGGCGAGCGTCACCGTCTGGCCAAGGAGGCGTTGGGCCTTGTCGGTCTTTCCGGGCGCGAACATCACAAGACGCAGGAACTCTCCGGCGGCCAACAGCAACGCGTCGCCATCGCACGGGCAATCGTCACGCGCCCCTCGCTGCTGCTTGCGGACGAACCGACAGGCAACCTAGACACCAGGACGAGTGTCGAAATCATGGACCTCATGACGCGGCTCAACCGCGAGCAGGGCATCACGGTTGTGATGGTGACCCACGAGCCAGACATTGCAGCCTATGCGCAGCGTTTGCTGCGCTTTGTCGACGGCAGGCTCGAAACGGACGGTGCCGACGGCGGGAAGGCAGAGCATGTTCTTCGAGACGCTTAAGCTCGCCCTGCGGGCGATCAGCCGCAACATGCTGCGTTCGTTCCTGACGGTGCTCGGGGTCGTCATCGGCGTCGCTGCCGTCATCGCATTGGTGACGATCGGCAACGGCACGACGGCCCAGGTGACATCCGAGCTGTCGCGCCTCGGAACGAACATGCTGTTTGCGCGCCCGGGCCAGTTCGGTCCCGGTCGCGCCAGCTCAGAGGCGCGGCGATTCACCGTTGCCGATGTCGATGCCATCCGCGATCAGGTTGGCGGTCTGCGCGCGGTTGCGCCGCTGAACCAGACGACGGCGACTGTCATCTACGGTGGTCAGAGCCATTCGACGACCGTCATGGGAACGACCAACGACTACTTGATCGCCCAGGACTGGAACGTGGCGGTCGGCCGCACCTTCGAGGCTGCCGAAGAGCGCGGTCGTGCCCGATGCATCCTCGGCGAGACCGTCCGGTCGCAGCTCTTCGGTGCCGCGGACCCCATCGGCCAGCAGATCCGGGTGGGCAAGGTGTCGTGCGGCGTCATCGGCGTGCTCGCCAAGCGCGGCCAGTCCGGCATGGGCAACGACCAGGATGATGTCGTCCTCATCCCGGTCAAGGTCTATCAGCGCCGGATCGGCGGCAAAGCCAATGCAAATGTCTCGATGGTGGTGATTTCGGCGCGCGACGGCGTCTCGACGGCGAAGGTGCAGTCGGAAACGGAAACCCTGTTGCGCGAGCGGCGCAAGATCGTTCCCGGCCGTGAGGACGATTTCAGCGTCAACGACATGACGCAGATCGCCGATGCCATGACAGGCACGACCATGTTGCTGACCAGCCTGCTGGGCGCGGTTGCGGCGATCAGTCTGCTCGTCGGCGGCATCGGGATCATGAACATCATGCTTGTGTCGGTCACTGAACGTACGCGCGAGATCGGCATCAGACTGGCTATCGGCGCATTGGAGAAGCAGGTTCTGCTACAGTTCCTCGTCGAGGCCGTCGCCCTCTCCATCTTTGGCGGGGTGACCGGAATTCTGCTGGGACTGGGTCTTGGCTTCGGCGCCGTGACGCTGCTGAAGGTCCCGTTCGTCGTAAGCCCCATGATGATCGCCGTAGCGTTTGTCTTCTCGGCGGCGATCGGCATGATCTTCGGCTATTTCCCGGCGCGCCGCGCGGCGCAGCTGAACCCGATCGAGGCGCTTCACCACGAATAGCGGCGGTTGGCTGTGGCGCTAAGCATCGCTCTGATATATCAAGGCAACCTGCCATTGCATTCATGGCGTGCCCCATTAAGATATATCAGAGCGAACACGGACCTGCGATGCAGAATTCACAGAGCCATCTTGCCTATCTGGCGCTGGAGCACGCGATCGTGACGCTGGCATTGCCGCCCGGTGCGCTTGTAACCGAGAAGCAGCTTATCGATCTCTCCGGCCATGGCCGCACGCCGGTAAGGGAGGCTATCCAGAAACTCGCCTGGCAGCGCCTGATGGTCGTGAAGCCGCGTGTCGGTTTGCAGATCGCCGAGATCAAGCCGAGTGACCACAGCCACGTCATGCAGGTCCGCCGTGAACTCGAACCGATCGCGGCAGCGCTCGTGGCGGAACATGCGACCGACGAGCAGCGAAATCGGCTTGTAGACTGTGCGCGTACGATGGGCGATTGTGCCGTCAGCGGTGATCTGGCTGCGTTTTTTGCCGCCGACAAGGCGTTCGACGAAATTCTTGAAGAGGCATGTCCAAACGCCTTCATCATTTCGGCGCTTGCGCCCGTTCAGACGCATTCGCGCAGGCTATGGTACTCGAAGGCAAACCCCGACCGCATGGATCGGTCGATCTCGCTGCACGTCGCTGTCATCCGTGCCATTCAGCAAGGCAAGGCAGCCGATGCCCGCAAGGCGATGATGTCGCTCATCGATTATCTCAGTCACCAATAAAGACGGCCCCGTTTCCGGGGCCGTGATCTCAGTCCGTGCCGTGGGGCTTAGCCGACGAAAGCCCGTTCGATGACGAATTCCGCGGGCTTGCTGTTGGCGCCTTCGTTGAGGCCCGCGTTTTCCAGAAGCGCCTTGGTGTCCTTGAGCATGGCGGAAGAGCCGCAGATCATGCCGCGATCGATCGCAGGATCCAGAGGCGGCACGCCGAGGTCGGTAAACAGCTTGCCCGACGAGATCAGGTCGGTAATGCGGCCGCGATACTCGAATTCTTCGCGGGTGACGGTCGCGTAGTGGCGCAGCTTGTCGCCCACGACTTCCTTGAGCAGTTCGTCCTGCTGGATCTCCTGCACGAGGTCGAAACCGTACTTCAGCTCGGCAACGTCGCGGGTCGTGTGGGTGAGGATGACTTCCTCGTACTTCTCGTAGGTCTCGGGATCACGGATAAGGCTCGCGAAAGGCGCGATGCCGGTGCCGGTCGAGAACATGTAGAGACGACGGCCGGGGGTCAGCGCATCGAGCACCAGCGTGCCCGTGGGCTTCTTGCGCATCAGAACCTGGTCGCCCGGCTTGATTGCCTGCAGGTGGGAGGTCAGCGGACCGTCCGGAACCTTGATCGAGAAAAACTCGAGTTCCTCGGCCCAGGCCGGGCTGGCGATGGAATAGGCGCGGAATATCGGCTTGCCTTCGACCATCAGACCGATCATCGCGAATTCGCCGGAGCGGAAGCGGAAACCTTGCGGGCGCGTCATCGTGAAACGGAACAGGTGATCCGTATAGTGCGTGACGCTGAGCACGGTCTCGGCGTAGACGCCGGCAGGTATCGGTGAGGCGAAGTCTTCGGTCTTGGCAGGGGCGTTCATTGCGGTTTCGGATCCCGTAGTTCTTCGAATGATCTTTTCGATGCGAGCGAGATATTACAAATAGGCCTTCGGTGAAAGGTATTCCATTCTTTCTCTGGGGACTTGCACGAAATATGCGTGTCATTGTCAGGATTCGAACGCCCTGTGACCATCCGTCGCTTTTGCGCTGGCGAACCGATGCAAAGGATGCATATTAAGCAAAAAATCGCGCCTGCCGGGTGCGATTGGCCTAGGCTGCTCGGGGAAACATGAAGATTTTCAAGTACAAGCGTGTACCTTATGCGGAAATGCGCGCCTTTTCCGTCCATATTTTGACGGCATCCGGCTCGTTTCTGGCGTTCCTGGGCGTGGTGGCGGCCGCAGAACATCGCTTCATCGACATGTTCTGGTGGCTCGGCCTTGCGCTTCTTGTCGATGGCATCGACGGGCCGATCGCGCGCAAGGTCAAGGTCAAGGAAGTTCTGCCGAACTGGTCCGGCGATACGCTCGACAACATCATCGACTACGTGACTTATGTGCTGCTGCCGGCATTTGCCCTTTACCAGAGCGGCATGATCGGCGAGCCATGGTCCTTTGTCGCGGCAGGGATGATCGTGGTATCCAGCGCCATCTATTACGCCGACATGGGCATGAAGACCGATGAATATTTCTTCTCGGGCTTCCCTGTTGTCTGGAACATGATCGTTTTCACTCTCTTCGTCATCGATGCCAGCGCGGTCACCGCGCTTGTCGTCGTCACCGTGTCGGTGGTCCTGACGTTCCTGCCGATCAACTTTCTGCATCCCGTCCGCGTTCAACGCCTGCGTCCGCTGAATCTCGGCATCTTCCTGCTGTGGTCGGCGTTGGGGATGTACGCGCTCCTGATGCATTTCAGCATTCCGCACTGGGCGCTTGTCCTCTTCGTTTTGAGCGGCATCTATCTCTATTGCATCGGCGCCGCGCTGCAGTTCTTCCCGGCGCTGGGACGAAACGCGTAGGAGGCAGTCCCATGGCCAGAACAAAAGCGATAGTGCTGAACAGGACCGGCGGGCCTGAGGTTCTGGAATATGCCGACGTCGATCTGCCACCGCCGTCAGCCGGCGAAGTCCAGATCAGGCATGCCGCGATCGGCCTGAACTTCATAGACGTCTATTTCCGTACGGGTCTCTACAAAACGCCGCACATGCCCTTCGTGCCGGGCAAGGAGGCTGCGGGCACGGTCACCGCTATCGGCCCCGGCGTCGATGACTTCAAGCTCGGTGATCGCGTGGCTTATGCCGGTTCGGACGGCGCCTACAGTGCCGAACGCAATATCGAGACGAAGCATCTCGTGAAGGTACCGGACGGCATCCCGCTCGAGACGGCCGCTGCGATGATGCTGAAGGGCATGACGGCAGAATATTTGCTGAACAGGACCTTCAAGGTCGGCCCCGGCTCCACGATCCTGTTCCACGCGGCAGCGGGCGGCGTCGGCCAGATTGCCGGCCAGTGGGCGAAGGTGCTCGGCGCAACCGTCATCGGCACCGCAGGATCTGACAGCAAGGTGCGTATGGCGCTCGACCACGGCTACGATCAGGTCGTCAACTACAATACTGAGAGTTTTGTCGACCGGGTGCGGGATATCACGGGCGGCAGGGGTGTCGATGTCGTCTATGATTCCATCGGCCGCGATACCTTTCCGCAGTCGCTCGATTGCCTGAAACGACTTGGCATGTTCGTTTCCTTCGGGCAGTCCTCAGGGCCGATCGAAAACTTCACACTGGCAATGCTTGCGCAGAAGGGCTCGCTCTTTGCAACGCGTCCAACGCTTTTCTCCTACATCGCTACGCGCGAAGAGCTAACTGATTGTGCAAACGCGCTATTTGATGTTGTTTTGAGCAATAAAGTGCGTATCAATATCAACCAAACCTATCCGTTGCGTGAGGTTGGGCAGGCCCACACGGACCTGGAGTCAAGAAAAACGACCGGAACTACACTGCTGATCCCAGAATGACCCATAACGGGCAGGTCGGCAGCGGGAAATGAGGGGAACGTGTCTTCATCGGATGTGCCGGAATCCGGCGCGTTATTGTCGGTTCAGAAGCTGACGAAGCTGTTTGGCAGCTTTGCTGCCTGCAACCAGATAGATCTCGAAATCGCGCCGGGTGAAATCCACGCTCTTCTCGGCGAAAATGGCGCCGGCAAATCGACTCTGGTCAAGATGCTGTTTGGCGTTCTTGAGCCGACGGATGGAAGAGTGGTCTGGGAAGGTCGACCGGTATCGATCACGTCTCCAGGTGCCGCAAGAAAGCTCGGCATAGGTATGGTCTTTCAGCATTTTTCGCTGTTCGAGGCGCTGACCGTTGCCGAGAATATCGCGCTTTCCCTGGACGACGGCATTCCGATCGGCCAGATCGCCGAACAGGCGAGGTCGCTGTCGCTTGCCTATGGCCTGCCGCTCGATCCGCACGCCCATGTCGCCGATCTCTCGGTCGGCGAGCGCCAGCGGATCGAGATCGTGCGCGCGCTTCTTCAGAATCCGAAACTCATCATTCTGGACGAGCCGACCTCCGTTCTGACGCCTCAGGAGGCCGACAGGCTTTTTGAAACGCTGTTCAAGCTGAAGGCGGAAGGCCGCTCCGTTCTCTATATCAGTCATCGCCTCGAAGAGGTGCAGCGGATCTGCGATCGTGCCACCGTCCTGCGGCATGGCAAGGTGACGGGCGCGTGCGACCCGCGCCAGGAGACGCCGTCCTCGCTTGCGCGCATGATGGTCGGCAACGATGTTGCTACAGTCACGCACCCGGATCGCGGCAACAAGGGCGATGTCCAGCTCGCGGTGTCAAACCTGTCCGTCGCTGCTCGCACTCCTTTCGCCATGCCACTCCGGGATGTTTCGCTGGCCGTGCGGTCGGGTGAAATCCTGGCGATCGCCGGTGTTGCCGGGAACGGTCAGGGTGAGCTTTTCGATGCGCTGTCAGGCGAGTACCCGGTCTCGACCTCGGCCGCGGTCACGATCCGCAGCAAGCCGGTGGGGACACTTGGGATTACAGCCCGCCGCCTGCTCGGCGCCGGCTTCGTTCCCGAAGAACGCCACGGCCATGCTGCCGTCTCTGCCATGAAGCTTTCCGACAATCTGGTGCTGGCGCGCAGCCAGTCGGACCGCAGATCGTTCCTTGGCGGGGGCTTTCTGAACATCATTCGTCGCAGTGCGGTGAGGAGCGCAACCAGGCGCATCTCCGAGGAAATGGACGTGCGCAAGAGCGGCGAGGATCCCGCCGCCGGCTCGCTTTCCGGCGGCAACCTGCAGAAGTTCATCGTCGGCCGTGAGCTCGATCGCCAGCCCGCGGTGCTTGTCGTCAACCAACCGACCTGGGGCGTTGACGCCGGGGCGGCGAGCCGCATTCGGCAGGCGCTTGTCGATCTCGCGCGCAACGGTTCCGCCGTCGTCGTCATCAGCCAGGACCTTGACGAGATTTTCGAAGTTGCGACCGAAATCGCAGTCATCTCGGAGGGGCGGCTGTCGCAGCCCTTTGCGGCCGGCGAATTGTCGCGTGAAAAAATCGGCCTCTTGATGGGCGGCCTGCACGAAAGCACGACCGCACCGGAGACGGCCAATGCGCATTGAACTCGAAAAGCGGCCCCAGGGTTCGCGGCTATACGGTTTC
This sequence comes from Rhizobium sp. Root1203, assembly GCF_001424945.1. GTDB lineage: Bacteria > Pseudomonadota > Alphaproteobacteria > Rhizobiales > Rhizobiaceae > Rhizobium. The sequence continues at coordinate 521,926 of NZ_LMCW01000012.1, read as the reverse complement.
GTATCGCCACTGCTGGCGCTGGTGCTGACACTGGTCGCCGGTGCGATCATGTTTGTGATTCTCGGCAAGGATCCGGTCGAGGCGCTGGATGCCTTCTTCCTTGAGCCGCTGCTCGAAGTCTGGTCGCTGCACGAACTGGCCGTCAAGGCAGCGCCCCTGATCCTGATCGCGGTCGGCCTCGCGGTCTGTTATCGCTCGAACAACTGGAACATCGGCGCCGAAGGCCAGTTTACGATGGGGGCGATTGCCGGCTGCGTTCTGCCCATCCTGTTCACCGAGTGGCATTCGCCGATGGTGCTGCCGCTGATGTTGCTCATGGGAGCGATAGGAGGCGCGCTTTTTGCCGCGATCCCCGCGCTTCTGAAGGCTCACTTCAACACCAACGAGATCCTGACGAGCCTGATGCTGGTCTATATCGCGCAGCTTTTCCTCGACTGGTTGATCCGTGGCGCCTGGCGCAACCCGCAGGGCTTCAATTTCCCCGAAAGCGTGCCGTTTGGCCCCGAGGCGACATTACCTGCGATCTGGGAGGAGTCCGGCCGCGCGCACTGGGCATTTGTTTTCGCCATCGTCGCCGCCATTCTCACCTGGTTCATGCTGAAATACACACTGAGAGGCTTCGAGATCGTCGTGCTTGGTCAATCCGAGCGGGCAGGGCGTTTCGCGGGATTCTCGTCGAAGAGAATGATCTGGTTCAGTTTTCTGTTTTCCGGCGCGCTGGCGGGGCTTGCCGGCATTTCCGAGGTGTCCGGCTCGATCGGCCATCTGCAGCCGGCGATCTCGCCCGGCTATGGCTTCACGGCGATCATCGTTGCGTTTCTCGGCCGTCTCAATCCGCTCGGCATCGTCGCTTCGGGGTTGGTGCTGGCGCTGACCTATCTCGGCGGCGAAGCAGCGCAGCTTTCGATCGGCGTGTCCGACAAGGTCACCCGCGTCTTCCAGGGCCTGCTGCTTTTCTTCGTGCTCTCCTGCGATACGCTGATCTACTACAAGATCCGCATCGTCTGGTCGCGGCTGCGGGGAGGCGTCGCATGAGCATCTTTGAAGCAATCCTGCTGACCGTCATCACGGCATCGACACCGCTCGTCATCGCGGCCTTGGGCGAACTGGTGGCCGAGCGATCCGGCGTGCTCAACCTCGGCGTCGAGGGCATGATGATCATGGGTGCCGTCGCAGCCTTTGCCGGCGCACAGGTCACGGGCTCGCCATACATCGGGCTGCTTGCCGGGATCGGCGCGGGCGCGCTTTTCTCGCTGCTCTTCGGGTTTCTGACGCTCACGCTTGTCGCCAACCAAGTGGCGACCGGCCTTGCGCTGACGATCCTCGGTCTCGGTGTATCCGGCATGCTGGGCGAGGGCTACGTCAGCGTGCCGGGCGTTCGCCTCGCGCCGATCGTCGTTCCATACCTCTCCGATATTCCGCTTCTGGGGTCCGTGCTGTTCAGGCAGGATCTGACGGTCTATCTGTCGGTTGCGCTTCTGCTGGGGGTCAGCTGGTTCCTGTTCCGCAGCCGCACGGGCCTCAAGCTCCGTGCGATCGGCGACAGCCACGGCTCCGCGCATGCGCTGGGGATCAACGTTGTTCGCACCCGCTATCTCGCCGTGATGTTCGGCGGCGCTTGCGCGGGTCTCGCCGGGGCGCAGCTTTCGCTGGTTTACACACCGCAATGGGTGGAGAACATGTCGTCCGGTCGCGGCTGGATCACGCTTGCGTTGGTGGTTTTCGCGTCGTGGCGTCCATGGCGCGTCTTCGCCGGCGGCTACCTCTTTGGCGCCGTCACGATCCTGCAGCTGCACGCCCAGGCCTTCGGCGTCGGCATCCCGGCACAGTTCCTGTCGATGCTGCCCTATGCCGCCACTATTGTGGTTCTTGTCATCATTTCTCATAATCGCCGCACGACGTTGATCAATACGCCTGCGTCGCTGGGAAAGCCTTTCGTCCCGGAACGGTAAACACAAAAATCAGACGGGCTTCCGCAAACTCAAACCAACAGGGGTTATCATGAAAAAACTAGCACTCGCTTTCGCTGCCTCGGCAGCTGCGATCCTGAGCGTCGGGTCCGCCGCCCAAGCCGCGGACAAGACGAAGATCTGCTTCGTTTACGTCGGCTCGCATACGGACGGCGGCTATTCGCAGGCGCACGATCTCGGACGCCAACAGATCCAGAAGGAATTCGGCGACAAGATCGACACGCCATACCTCGAAAATGTGCCGGAAGGCCCGGATGCCGAGCGTGCCATCGAACGTCTCGCCCGCTCCGGCTGCAAGCTGATCTTCACCACGTCCTTCGGCTTCATGGACGCCACCGTGAAGGTTGCCGCCAAGTTCCCGAACGTGAAGTTCGAGCACGGCACCGGCTACAAGTCCGGCCCGAATCTCGCGACCTACAACTCGCGCTTCTATGAAGGCCGCTACATCCTCGGCCAGATTGCAGCAAAGACGTCGAAGAACCATGGCGCCGCCTACATCGCCTCCTTCCCGATTCCGGAAGTGGTCATGGGCATCAACGCCTTCGAGCAGGGCGCCAAGTCGATCGACCCGGACTTCAAGCTCAAGGTTATCTGGGTGAACACCTGGTTCGACCCAGGCAAGGAGGCCGATGCCGCAAAGGCAATGGTCGACCAGGGCGTCGACGTGCTGACGCAGCACACCGATACGACGGCCCCGATGCAGGTTGCCGAAGAGCGCGGCATCCACGCCTTCGGCCAGGCTTCCGACATGATTGCAGCCGGTCCGAAGGCTCAGCTGACGGCGATCGTCGACACCTGGGGCAACTACTACTCCAAGCGCGTTCACGCGCTCCTGGACGGCACCTGGAAGTCCGAGCAGAGCTGGGATGGTCTGAAGGACGGCATCCTCAAGATGGCTGACTACACCAACATGCCTGACGACGTGAAGAAGATGGCCCAGGAAACCGAAGCCAAGATCAAGTCGGGCGAGCTGCATCCGTTCACCGGCCCGATCAACAAGCAGGACGGGACGCCTTGGCTGAAGGCCGGCGAGAAGGCAGATGACGGTACGTTGCTCGGCATGAACTTCTACGTCGAAGGCGTTGACGACAAGTTGCCGAAGTAAACGTCAGAGCTCAATTAGCAGATGCGAAAGGGCGCCCCGGTCGGGCGCCCTTTTTGCTGCGCTGCATGCAACAATGTGCATTTACAAAAGTAATACTATATGATTTTCCTTATGCGTGCCGCTAGGAGGCGGCTTTGGGAGGAAATCATGAAATTGAAGACTGCACTCTTGAGTGCCACGATTCTTGCTGCCTGCATGTTCGGTTCGGCGTCTGCTGCCGAGCTCGTCGTAGGCTTCTCGCAAATCGGCTCGGAATCCGGCTGGCGTGCCGCTGAAACGACCGTCACCAAGGAGCAAGCCAAGAAGCGCGGCATCGATCTGAAGTTCGCCGATGCCCAGCAGAAGCAGGAAAACCAGATCAAGGCGATCCGATCCTTCATCGCTCAGGGCGTCAACGCCATCCTTCTCGCCCCCGTCGTCGAGACCGGCTGGGACGCCGTCCTGAAGGAAGCCAAGGAAGCCGATATCCCGGTCATCCTGCTCGACCGCAACATCAAGGCGCCTGAGGATCTCTACCTGACCGCTGTCACCTCCGATCAGGTTCATGAGGGCAAGGTTGCCGGCGATTGGCTGGTAAAGACAGTCGGCGACAAGAAATGCGACATCGTTGAACTTCAGGGCACCACCGGCTCGTCGCCAGCGATTGCCCGCAAGAAGGGCTTCGAGGAAGCCATTGCCGGCAAGTCGAACTTCAAGATCGTTCGCAGCCAGACCGGCGACTTTACCCGCACCAAGGGTAAGGAAGTCATGGAGAGCTTCCTGAAGGCTGAGAATGGTGGCAAGGACATCTGCGCCCTCTACGCTCACAATGACGACATGGCCGTCGGCGGCATCCAGGCGATCAAGGAAGCCGGCCTGAAGCCAGGCAAGGATATCCTCGTTGTCTCGATCGACTCCGTTCCCGATATCTTCAAGGCGATGGAAGCCGGCGAGGCCAACGCGACCGTCGAACTGACGCCGAACATGGCTGGTCCGGCCTTCGACGCTCTGGACGCCTACCTCAAGGACAAGAAGGCTCCGCCGAAGTGGATCCAGACGGAATCGAAGCTCTACACCCAGGCTGACGATCCGAAGAAAGTCTACGAGTCCAAGAAGGGCCTTGGCTACTGATCTGATGTTGGAACCGCACCGGCCCGTCATGGGCCGGTGCGGAACTGCCTGAGCTTTGCCGGTCATCATGTCCGGCTACGGCGCGGCAATATGGGTCAATATCAGGAAAAAGCGCCTTCATGATTCACGATTTCGAGAACGTCCTTGCCGCATCCGGGGTATCGAAATTCTTCCCCGGCGCGGTTGCGCTCGACAAGGTTGACTTCACCCTTCGCAAGGGCGAGGTGCACGCGCTGCTCGGCGAAAACGGGGCCGGCAAATCGACGCTGATCAAATGCATTACCGGTGCCTATCGCCGTGACGAAGGTAGCCTGATGCTGGAGGGCGCCGAGATCGATCCTGCCGATACGCTCGCCGCCCAGAAGCTCGGCATCGGAACGGTTTACCAGGAGGTCAATCTCCTGCCCAATCTCAGCGTTGCAGAAAACCTCTTCATCGGGCGCCAGCCGAAGCGGTTCGGCATGATCGACACTCGCGCCATGAACAGGCAGGCCCGCTCGCTGCTCCAGGAATATGGAGTAGACATCGATGTGACCGCCCAACTGGACCGTTTTTCGGTCGCCGTCCAGCAGGTCGTTGCCATAGCGCGCGCGGTCGATTTGTCCGGCAAGGTGCTCATCCTCGACGAGCCGACGGCAAGTCTCGATGCGCAGGAAGTAGCCATGCTGTTCCGCATCATGCGAGACCTTAAGAAACGTGGATTAGGAATTGTCTTCATTACGCATTTCCTGGAACAAGTGTACGAAATCAGCGACCGCATCACCGTCCTGCGAAATGGCAGGCTGGTGGGCACGCGCGACACGCCAGAACTGCCGCGACAAGCGCTGATCTCGATGATGCTGGGTCATGAACTGGCGCATGCGGAGGCCGCGGTCAAGGAGCGCTCGATTGCTGCCGGACCGGTGAGATACAGCTTCGAGGGCTACGGCAAACGCGGCAAGGTGAAGCCATTCGACCTTCAGGTTCGTGTCGGCGAAGTCGTCGGCGTCGCGGGTCTGCTTGGCTCCGGGAGAACCGAGACGGCGGAGCTGCTGTTCGGTATCGAGCATGCCGACAGCGGCACCGCGAAGGTGGATGGCAAGCCGGTCTCGCTGTCGAGCCCCCGGGCGGCGATCCGCAATGGTTTCGGCTTCTGCCCGGAAGACCGCAAGACGGACGGTATCATCGGCGACCTGTCGATCCGCGAAAACATTGCGCTGGCGCTGCAGGCCCGCAGGGGTTGGGCCAGACCCCTGTCGCGCGGCGAGCAGAACGCGCTGGCAGACCAATACATCAAGGCGTTGGATATCCGCACGACGGATCGGGAAAAGCCGATCCGTCTATTGTCCGGAGGAAACCAGCAGAAGGCTATCCTTGCCCGCTGGCTGGCGACCAATCCGGATTTCCTGATCCTGGACGAGCCCACGCGCGGCATCGATGTCGGCGCGCACGCCGAGATCATCCGCCTGATCGAGGAACTGTGTGAAAAAGGCATGTCATTGATTGTGATTTCGTCGGAATTAGAAGAGCTTATAGCTTATAGTTCACGTATCTTGGTATTGCGCGATAGGGAGCATGTGGCGGAACTGACGGGCGACAACGTCAGCACCACACGCATCGTACAGGCCATTGCCGCCGTGCAGAAGAAAACGGAGGACGCATGACCTCCTCGCAAAGGGCGCTGCTCATACGCCTTGCGCCACAGCTGATTGCTATGGCCGTAATTCTTCTGTTGAATTTCATCATGTTCCCGCAGTTCTTTAATGTAACTATTCAGAACGGCCGGCTGTATGGCAGCATAATCGATGTGCTGAACCGCGGCGCTCCGGTTGCTCTGTTGGCAATCGGCATGACGCTGGTGATCGCCACGAAAGGCATCGACCTTTCTGTCGGCGCGGTCATCGCGATCTGCGGCGCGGTGGCGGCATCGTCGATCGTATCCGGCAACTCGCTCGTCTGGACATTGCTCGTGACCATCCTCGTAGGCCTCGCCTGCGGAGCGTGGAATGGCTTTCTGGTCGCGATCCTCAACATCCAGCCGATCATTGCGACACTGGTTCTGATGGTTGCCGGCCGCGGCATTGCCCAGCTCATCACCGAGGGTGTGATCATGACCTTCAACGACGACGGGTTGATCTTCTTCGGCAGCGGATCCTTCGCCTTCATGCCGATGCCCGTCGTGATCTGGCTGGTCGTCGGAGCGCTTGTCACGCTGTTGGTGAGGCGGACTGCGCTTGGAATGCTGATCGAAGCCACCGGGATCAACAGGCACGCCAGCACGCTGTCCGGCGTGAGGACGCCGGTGCTGCTGATGGCGGTCTATATACTGAGCGGGCTCTGCGCCGCGATCGCAGGCATCATCGTTGCGGCCGACATTAAGGGAGCGGATGCGAACAATGCCGGTCTGTGGCTCGAACTCGACGCCATCCTGGCGGTGGTCGTCGGCGGCAATTCCCTGCTTGGCGGACGGTTCAGCATCGTCGGCTCCCTGATCGGTGCGATGATCATCCAGGCGGTCAACACAGGCATTCTGCTGTCGGGGTTCCCGCCCGAGTTCAACCTGATCATCAAGGCCGTGATCGTGCTTGTCATCCTCGTCATCCAGTCGCCCGCGGTGCAGTCGGCGGCCGTTTTCCTGGGACGCCGGCCGAGCCTGAGAGGGGAACCCCAGAAATGAACTCGAAATACTTGCCCCTGCTGGCGACGATCGTAATCTTCGTTCTGTCCTATGCAGTCTGCGCGATGCAGTATCCGAATATGCTGTCGACGCGCGTGATTGGAAACCTTCTCACCGACAACGCCTTCCTCGGCATAGCAGCCGTGGGCATGACGTTCGTGATTATTTCGGGAGGCATCGACCTTTCGATCGGTTCCGTTATCGCCTTCACCGGCGTGTTCCTGGCAGTCATGCTGCAGAACACCACCATCCATCCTCTGCTGGCCTTCGCGCTTGTGCTCGTCATTACCACCGCATTCGGCGGCGCCATGGGCGCGGTGATCCACTATCTGCAGATGCCGGCCTTCATCGTAACGCTCGCAGGCATGTTCCTGGCCCGCGGCATGGCCTTCGTCCTGTCGATCGACAGCATCCCGATCAACCACGACTACTACACCACGCTGTCGGGCCTTTACTACAAGCTTCCGGGCGGAGGGCGCCTGACGCTGGTCGGGATTGTGATGCTCCTGGTTTTTGCCGCCGGCATATTCATTGCACACCGAACCCGTTTCGGCACCAACGTCTACGCACTCGGGGGCGGTGCGCAGACGGCGCAGCTGATGGGCGTCCCGGTCGGACGCACGACGATCCAGATTTACGCGCTGTCGGGATTTCTGGCAGGTCTATCCGGAATCGTTTTTTCGCTTTATACGTCCGCCGGCTATTCCTTGGCAGCGGTCGGTGTCGAACTTGACGCGATTGCGGCGGTGGTCATTGGGGGGACACTGCTGACGGGAGGAGCGGGATTTGTGGCGGGAACCTTTATAGGGCTTCTCATCCAGGGGCTTATTCAGACCTACATCACCTTCGACGGAACGCTTTCCAGTTGGTGGACGAAGATACTGATCGGCCTGCTGCTTTTTGCATTCATCCTGATGCAGAAGGGCATTCTGTTCCTGTCTCGTTTGAACAAGAGGTATGCCTGACGGGGGGTGTTGTTTGCGAAATCGAATGCTTGATACGGTGAAGATGCAGCGAAGATCGCGCACCAGCCATGCGCAGGTCGTGGATGAGCTCGGTCGGGCGATCGTCGCAGGAACATATCCCGTAGGAAGCATTCTTCCCGGCGATCTCGAGCTCGCGCAACGTTTCAAGGTGTCGCGGACCGTCCTTCGCGAGACGATGAAGACGCTCGCTGCCAAGGGCATGATCGTCGCCAAGGCCCGCGTCGGCACGCGAGTGACCGAAAAGAACCAATGGAACATGTTCGACAGCGAGGTCATTGCCTGGCATTTCGACAACGGCGTCACGGAAGAGTTCCTGTTGCAGCTCTACGATATCCGCCTTGCGGTCGAGCCGTTTGCAGCGGGCCTTGCGGCAGAGCGCGCGACCGGGACCGATATCGAGCATCTGACCAGCCTCGCTCTGGAGATGGCGCAGCCCGGCCATACGACCGAAAGTCTTGCTCTCGCCGATCTGCGCTTTCACCTGGCGATCGCCGATGCGGCTCACAATCCCTTCATGCATACGTTGGGAAGTCTGATCGAAGCTGCTCTTGTCGGTATGTTCCGGATCAGCACGCCGCCCTCGCAGAACGGCTTCTCCAACATCGCGAACACGCATATGCGCATCGTCAATGCGGTCGTGAGCGGAGACGTTCAGGGTGCCCGCAAGGCCATGGAAGCGGTCATCGTCGAGGGTCGTAACCACGTGCGTGAATCCTATGCGTCGATGACCAAGACTCCCGCCTGATCCATTTTGACCTTTGTCCGTCGTTTGTCTTGCTGCTATGAGGCAGCAAAGCGCTGCCTTTAACGCATTCTTGGAGCAGACTATGGAACGTACCTGCCTAGCCGTCATTCTCGCCGCAGGTGACAGCACGCGAATGAAATCGTCGAAATCGAAGGTTCTGCACGCCGTTGCGAACCGGCCGATGATCGCACATGTCGTCGATGCCGTGGCAAAGTCCGATATCGCCTCGGTGGCGCTTGTCGTCGGACGCGATGCGGAAGAGGTGGCAAGGGCGGCAGGCGTCGGCGGTGTTGCAATCGAGACCTGCCTGCAAAAGGAACGCCTCGGCACCGGCCATGCGGTTCTTGCGGCAAGGGAAGCGATTGCCCGCGGTTACGACGATATCATTGTGACCTACGGCGATGTGCCGCTGCAGACCGACGGCCCGTTGAAGGCCGCACGCCAGGGGCTTGCGGAGGGAAGCGATATTGTCGTTATCGGGTTCCACACCGACACACCCACCGGCTACGGCCGCCTCCTCGTCAAGGACGGCGAACTGATCGCCATCCGGGAGGAGAAAGACGCGACAGATGCCGAGCGCACCGTCACCTGGTGCAACAGCGGACTGATGGCGATCAACGGCCGTAAGGCGCTTGATCTGCTCTCCCGCATCGGCAACGGAAATGCAAAGGGCGAATATTATCTGACGGATCTTGTCGAGATCGCCCGTTCGCTCGGTGGCCGCGTAACAGCGGTCGATGCGCCTGAGGTCGAGATGACCGGCTGCAACAACCGCGCCGAACTCGCTGCGATCGAACGCCTGTGGCAGGAACGCCGCCGGCGTGAACTGATGATCTCGGGCGTCACCATGATTGCACCTGAAACAGTGTTCCTTTCCTACGACACGCTCATCGGTCAGGACGCGCTGATCGAGCCGAATGTCGTCTTCGGACCCGGCAGCGTTGTCGAGGGCGGCGCCGTCATCCATGCCTTCTCCCATATCGAAGGCGCGCATGTCAGCGCCGGCGCGGCGGTCGGCCCGTTCGCCCGGCTGCGGCCGGGCGCCGATCTGGCAGTCGGTGCGAAGGTCGGCAATTTCTGCGAAGTCAAGAACGGCAAGATCGGCCAGGGCGCCAAGGTCAATCACCTGACCTACATCGGCGATGCGAAGATCGGCGCCGGTGCAAACATCGGAGCGGGCACGGTTACCTGCAACTATGACGGCGTCAACAAGAGCGAAACGCTGATCGGCGAGAACGCTTTTATCGGCTCGAACTCGTCGCTGGTGGCGCCCGTCAGCATCGGCGATAACGCCTATGTCGGATCCGGCAGCGTCATCACCTCCGATGTGCCGGCAGATGCGTTGGCGCTCGGGCGCGCCCGCCAAGACGTGAAACCCGGCCGCGCGACCCTCCTGCGTGAACGCGCGCTCGCCATCAAGGCCGCGAAAAAGGCCGCGGGTTGACCGTCTTTCGTAACGGCTGGAAATCGAAAGTGACCGCCGAGCCGATTGAGAAATAAGAGAAAATAGCTACGACTTGCCTCCGAAACGGAAGGCTCTGGGGATTTGTATGTGCGGAATTGTTGGGATCGTTGGAAATAGTCCGGTCGCGGAGCGGCTTGTCGATGCGCTGAAGCGGCTCGAGTATCGCGGCTATGATTCGGCCGGCGTTGCGACCGTCCACAACGGCGCACTGGAGCGGCGGCGCGCCGAAGGCAAGCTGTTCAACCTCGAGAAGCGTCTCGATGCCGAACCTCTGCCAGGCACGACGGGAATAGCGCACACCCGCTGGGCGACGCATGGCGTGCCCAATGAGACCAACGCGCATCCGCATTTCGTGGACGGCGTCGCCGTCGTCCATAACGGCATCATCGAGAACTTTTCCGAACTGCGCGACGAGCTGACGGCGGAGGGTGCGATCTTCCACACGCAGACCGACACCGAGGTCGTCGCCCATCTGATCGCCAAATACCTCAGAGACGGGCAGGAACCCCGCGCTGCGATGATGAAGATGCTCAACCGTGTGAGCGGAGCCTATGCGCTTGCGGTGATGCTGCAGAACGATCCCGGCACGATCATGGCGGCGCGCTCGGGCCCGCCCCTTGCCATCGGCTACGGCAAGGGTGAAATGTTCCTGGGTTCCGATGCGATCGCGCTGTCGCCCTTTACCAACGAGATCACCTACCTCGTCGATGGTGACTGGGCTGTCCTGACGAAGGACGGCGCGGCGATCCTGGACTATGCCGGCAAGGAGATCGAACGGCCGCGGCAGATTTCCCAAACCACCGCCTATGTCGTCGACAAGGGCAATCATCGGCATTTCATGGAGAAGGAAATCTATGAGCAGCCGGAAGTCATCTCCCATGCCCTCAGCCACTACGTGGATTTTGCGAGCAACACAGTCAGTGTCAACGCGGCAGCGATCGATTTCAAGGCGACGACCGGCCTTGCCATTTCCGCCTGTGGCACAGCCTATCTGGCCGGCCTCGTCGGCAAATATTGGTTCGAGCGCTACGCGCGCCTGCCCGTAGAGATCGATGTCGCCTCGGAATTCCGCTATCGCGAACTGCCGCTGTCGCCCACGCAGGCGGCGCTCTTCATCTCCCAGTCGGGTGAAACTGCTGATACGCTGGCATCGCTACGCTATTGCAAGGAGCATGGGCTGAAGATCGGTGCGGTCGTCAACGTCAAGGAATCGACGATCGCGCGTGAGGCCGATGCCATTTTCCCGATCATGGCCGGACCGGAGATCGGCGTTGCTTCGACGAAGGCCTTCACCTGCCAGCTCGCCGTTCTCGCATCGCTGGCGCTCGGCGCCGGAAAGGCGAGGGGAACGATCAGCGCCGAGCAGGAGAAGGAACTCGTCCGCCATCTCGCGGAAATGCCGCGCATCATGAGCCGGGTGCTGAATACCATCCAGCCTCAGATGGAAAGCCTTTCCCGCGAGCTTTCCAAATGCCGCGACGTTCTCTATCTCGGTCGCGGGACGAGCTTCCCGCTCGCCATGGAAGGCGCCCTGAAGCTCAAGGAAATCTCCTACATCCATGCCGAGGGCTATGCCGCCGGAGAGCTGAAGCACGGACCCATCGCGCTGATCGACGAGAATATGCCGGTCATCGTGATTGCGCCCTATGACCGGTTCTTCGAGAAGACCGTCTCCAACATGCAGGAGGTCGCGGCGCGCGGCGGCCGGATCATCTTCATCACCGACGAGGCCGGGGCCGCCGCTTCGAAGCTTCCGACCATGGCGACGATCGTCTTGCCGAACGTCGACGAGATTATCGCGCCGATGATTTTCTCGCTGCCGATTCAGCTGCTTGCCTATCACACGGCGGTCTTCATGGGGACGGATGTCGATCAGCCGCGCAATCTCGCGAAATCGGTCACGGTGGAGTGAGGTCAGCCGCAAAGGCTTGTGCGGCACGGTAAATTCTGGCAGCTTCGCCGTGGAGATCACGGGGGCACTGATTTCCGATTGCCGGTATGCTCAACGGAGTTCATCAGCAAACGATGACCGAAAAAATGCCCCGATTGTCGGTCGCCGCACGGATCAGAAACAACTTTCTGGCCGGCGTGATCATTTGCGCCCCGATTGCGATCACACTGTGGCTCACCTGGTCGGTGGTTCGTTGGGCGGACAGCTGGGTCAAGCCTTACCTGCCGGCCCGCTACGACCCGGACAACTATCTGAATTTCGCCGTGCCCGGCTCCGGTCTGCTGATCGCGCTGATCATGATCACGCTCATCGGCTTCCTCGGCAAGAACCTGATCGGTCAATCCATCGTTCAGTTCAGCGAATCCCTGGTGCGCCGCGTGCCGCTGGTCCGCGTCATCTACAAGAGCGTGAAGCAGATCTTCGAGACCGTGCTGAAGGAACGCAGCAATTCCTTCAAGAAGGTCGGCCTCATTGAATATCCAAGCGCCGGTCTGTGGTCTCTTGTTTTTGTCGCAACCGACGCGAAGGGTGAGATCGCATCGAAATTCAATGCGATGGGCCACGACATGGTCAGTGTCTTCCTGCCGCCAACCCCGGTTCCCACGGCTGGATTTCTGATCTTCGTGCCGCGCGAGAAGATCGTCTTTCTCGACATGTCGCCGGAAGATGCCGCCAAGCTTCTGATTTCAGGCGGCCTCGTGACGCCTGAGGAGCTTGTGTCGCGCATACCGAGGCCCGAGCGCCCCAGATTGCCCGAACCCGCACCGGTCGAGATGTGAGAGCGGCGGTTCAGGCGCCTGTTTTTTCCCACTTCTTGATCAGCCTGTCGCGTTTCAGCTTCGAGAGGCGCTGCATCCAGAAAATTCCGTCGAGCTGGTCGATCTCGTGCTGGATGCAGACGGCGAGAAAGCCATCGGCCTCTTCCTCGTGCGGCAGGCCGTCGAGGTCGCGGTAGCGAAACCGGATCGCCTTCGCTCGCGTCACGTCATCGGTCATTCCCGGCATGGAAACGCTGCCTTCGGTGTGGCGGAGCGTCTCTTGCGACAGGGAAATGATCTGCGGGTTCATGTAGTAACGCACGCCGTCGTCGCGGCTGAGCTCGATCACCGTCACACGTTGGAACACACCGACATGAGCGGCCGTGATGCCGACGCCGGGGGCGGCGCGCATCGTATCCAGCAGATCGGCGGCAAGCGCCCGCAGGTTTTCGTCGAAGGCGACTACGGGCTCGCAGACCACTTTCAGGCCGGCATGGGGATAGCGCAGAATGGGGCGGACGGGCACGAAAGATGCTCCTGATTCAAGATGCGCGGAAACTATCGACAGACAGGCAGATTGTCATCCCGGCACATCGTTTGCGGCTGGACGCGATAGCGGCTTTCCGCTAGCACGAGACAATTCCGGCGTTTCGAAGATGTCGAACTTCGAATCAGATGCGAGGGCGGCAAAGGATGACGAACGAAGCAGAAGAGCTCGTCCGCACGCGTCCGGAGGACAGCGAAGCCGACATCTACGATGAGAACGGACACGTCCGAGGCGATTTCCTGGCGCTGGTCGGTGCCGCCATCGCCGATCGCGATACCATTTTCCTGCGCCAGCACGTTGCGCGCCTGCATGAATCCGAAATAGGCGACCTGCTCGAATCGATCCAGCCGGACCAGCGCCTGGCGCTCGTGCGCCTGCTTGGCGACCAGTTCGACATGACGGCGCTCACCGAGGTCGACGAGGCGATTCGCCGCGAAATCGTCGACCAGATGCCGAACGACCAGATTGCGGCGGCGATCGGCGAACTCGATTCGGACGACGCCGTCTACATCCTCGAGGATCTCGACAAGGAGGATCGCGAAGAGATCCTGGCGCAGCTGCCGTTTACCGAACGCGTGCGCCTGCGCCGCGCGCTCGACTATCCCGAGAGCTCGGCCGGACGCCGCATGCAGACGGAATTCGTCGCCGTTCCGCCGTTCTGGACTGTTGGTCAGACGATCGACTACATGCGCGACGAAGAGAACCTGCCTTATTCCTTCTCGCAGATTTTCGTGATCGACCCGACATTCAAGCTGCTCGGCGCCGTCGACCTCGACAAGATCCTGCGTACCAAGCGGCAGTCGAAGATTGAAACCATCATGCGGGAGACCAATCATCCGATTCCCGCGGAGATGGACCAGGAAGAAGCGGCCCAACTCTTCGAGCAGTACGACCTTCTGTCGGCCGCGGTCGTCGATGAGAACGACAGGCTCGTGGGCGTGCTGACCATCGACGATGTCGTGGACGTCATTCATGAAGAGGCAGACGAGGATATCAAACGCCTCGGCGGTGTCGGCGACGAAGAGCTGTCCGACAACGTCATCTCGACGGTGCGCTCGCGCTTTCTCTGGTTGCTGATCAATCTTGGAACGGCTTTGCTTTCGGCGAGCGTCATCGGCCTCTTCGACGAATCGATCGAAAAAATGATCGCGCTCGCGGTATTGATGCCGATCGTCGCCTCGATGGGTGGCAACGCCGGCACCCAGACGATGACGGTTACGGTACGCGCGCTTGCGACCGGCGACATCGATATCTACAACGCCGGCCGAATCATCCGCAGAGAGGCAGGCGTCGGCATTGCCAATGGCGCGATGTTCTCGGTGATCATGGGGGCGATCGCGGCGACATGGTTTCACGACTACCAGCTTGGCTTCGTCATCGGTGCTGCAATGATCATCAACCTGTTCGCTGCCGCTCTTGCCGGAATTCTTCTGCCGCTGCTTCTGGACAAGCTCGGCGCCGATCCGGCTATTGCCTCGTCGGTATTCGTCACCACGGTCACGGACTGTACCGGTTTTTTCGCATTCCTCGGCATCGCCACATGGTGGTTCGGAATTTAGCCGGCTTAGATCGATGTGCGCAAATTGACTATTACGTAAAAGTCAATATTATGGTTTCCTCACTGTTGGGGGACCCATGCCGGTTAGCAAATACTATAGCATAACGGAGTTGACGCGCGAGTTCGGCGTATCGACCCGTACGCTCAGATTCTATGAAGACGAGGGATTGATCCACCCGGAACGTCGGGGGCGCACGCGCCTGTTCCGACCCGCCGACCGTCGTCTTATTCAGGAAATATTGCGCGGCCGGCGCATCGGTTTCACCATCGCCGAAATCCGCGAGATCATACAGGTCTACAAGGAGCCCCCGGGCGAACTTGGCCAGCTCAAGCTGCTGATGTCGCGCGTCGATGAAAAGCGTGACGAATTGCGGCAGAAGCGCAAGGATATCGATGACACGCTGGCCGAACTCAACAACATCGAGGAAGCCTGTCTCGGCCGTCTCGCCGAAATCGGCGTTGGCACCTGATTTACGGTCCGCCGGCGCTGCACTCGTTTGCAAGTGCCACGATGCGGCCATCGTCTGCTTTCACGGCACCGGCTTGGAATGGCGTGAAGAGATTTTGTGCCTGCAGCTTTTCAAGCGTGCACTGACAGAAGCTGCGGCACAGCGCTTCCCCTTCCTGCTGCATACAGGAGACGTTGCACTGCCTGAGGTAAGTCTCGACCGGATCGGGCTGGGCCGGCGGAGCGATGATCGTCAGTCCATAGGCGATCGAGATAAGCACGGGCTGGTGGATGAGGTAGAACGCGAGGCTGTGGCGCCCTGCCTTGGCGAGAAGCGTCGAACCCGTCCCCAGGCGCGCAAGCCTCGCCGGGAGCTCTGTTTTCACAGCAATCATGGCCGACGTCAGGCCAAGCAGGAACGGCACCGCCCAAGGGAACACGGGAACGTAGTCGTTCGAGCGTTGCGGCATCTCGGCAAATCCGATCCACGCCAAATGGCGCGGGTCGAAGACCGCCGAACGCAGGACGCCCGGCGCGACCCAGGTGTCGACGACCCAGGCAATTGCCGATAATGCCGTTACCGCCGTTGTCACCGGCGAAGGAAGGCGCAGCAGTAGAACACCGAGGAGACTGACGACGGCAATGCAATGGAGGATGCCGAAAAAGATCCATTCGCCGGGCATGAAGAACCATGTGGCGACGGAGATCGCCGCCGCCGCTGCAACGATCATTGCGAATCGCCTCCAGAACGGCCGCCAGCGAATCTCTGGCGTATTGGCGAGCACGAGGCTGACGCCGACGATGAACAGGAATGTCGCGGCAATGGCGCGCGCGTAGATCTTCAGCCACCCCGATTCCGCCGTTCCCGGGGCGAGATAGCCCATGAACTCCATGTCCCAGGTAAAGTGATAGGTCGCCATCGCGATCAGCGCCGCACCACGCGCCGTATCCAGCAAGCCGATGCGAGGCGGCCTGGCGCCCGCTGCCGTTTCCGTCGCCGGAACAGTCATTTACAATCCCCCGGATGAGTCGTTGCCCTCGTCTGAAGGGCCACCGCGGGGAATAGGATAAAGGTGGAGATTTGATGGCGGCCCGGTATCCAGGATCGCCAGCCTTGCTTCGGAGAAGAACTGCCGGCGCGTGAGCACGACGATGACGATCGCGGTTGTCAGCATGAAGACATAGGGATTGATGAACCAGCCGAGATAGCCGATCGACAGGAAGATCGCACGCAGGCCCTCGTTGAAGTGCCCCCCGGCGATGATGTTCATCCGGATGACACGTTCGGCGGCGCGTTCGGCGGCGATGAGATCGCGCTCGGTGTCACGTACCATGGGAATGGAGCCGAAGAGAATGGTGCAGTAGTTGAACAGCCGATAGGACCAGCCGAACTTGAAGAAGGCGTAGCCGAACAACGCAGCCAACCCACCGACCTTCATCTCGAACACCGCATGCCCGCTATGGAAGACGAACGGCAGGTCGGCGAAGACGGCATCCACTTTTTCCGTCGCGCCTAACAGGGCAAAACAGCTGCCGATCGCGAAAATCGAGGTCGAGGCGAAAAACGCCGTGCCGTTCTGCAGGCCCGCCATGATCTGCGTGTCGATCATCTTCAGATCGCGGCGCAGCGAATTGTAAATCCACTCGCGCCGCCGCTCTCCCATCGCATGGGTAAGACTTGTCCTGCCGAAGAGGCTGGCACCGCGCAGGAGCCGTGAGTAGCCGAACCAAAGGACCGCAAAAAAGACAAGTGCGATGTAATCTGCTGTCGTCATCATTATATTGATTCAGTTCCCCTTCGAACGGCGCCACTCTACAGATGCGAACGGCAGCCGCAATAACCGGGAACTTCCGACGTTTCATTTTGATGATGTCGCACGCGTGAAATGCTATGTCGGTGCATCGAACGGGTCGCGGGCGGCTCTGGCGTAGCTTTCGTTAGCCAATTTTCAACAGGACGCACTCATGTTCCTTTCCGTTTTCGACGTATTCAAGATCGGCGTGGGTCCTTCCAGCTCGCATACGATGGGTCCCATGACGGCGGCCAACCGCTTTCTCGATCTGATTCTGTCGGACGAATGGCCGCGTCCGTCGTCGGGCGCGCAGGTCGCCGCCATCAAGGTCAGTCTGCACGGCTCGCTGGCGCATACCGGCATCGGCCACGGGACGGGGAGGGCCGTTGTCCTGGGTTTGATGGGCGAACAGCCGGATAGCGTGGATCCCGACAAGATGGATGGCATCATCGATCGTGTCGAGCGATCCGGGCGCATCTCCCCGCCAAACCATCCGAGCTATCAGTTCCAGCCCAAGAACGATCTTGTCTTCGACAAGAAGCAGCCGCTGCCGGGCCACGCGAACGGCATGTCCTTCTCCTCTTACGACAAGGATGGCCGCATGCTGCTGCGGCGGGTCTACTATTCGGTCGGTGGTGGTTTCGTCGTCACCGATACGGAGCTGGAGGCGATGCGCGCAAAGAAGAAGGCGCCGACGGATGCCGCAAGGGTGCCCTATCCGTTCTCCACCGCCAGGCAGATGCTCGACATGGCAGCGCGCTCGGGGCTTTCCATCGCCCAGATGAAGCGCACCAACGAAGAGAGCCAGAGGAGCCGCGAGGAACTCGACGCGGGCCTCGACCGCATATGGGAAGCCATGCGCTCCTGCATCGAGCGCGGACTGAAGGTCGACGGCATCATGCCGGGGGGCCTCAATGTTCGCAGGCGCGCCCGCGCCATCCACGACAAGCTCCAGGAGGAGTGGCGCAGCAACCGCATCAATCCGCTGCTCGCCAACGACTGGCTGAGCGTCTATGCCATGGCGGTCAACGAAGAGAATGCTGCCGGCGGACGCGTCGTGACCGCGCCGACGAACGGTGCCGCCGGCGTCATACCCGCCACCATCCGCTATTACGAGCATTTCCATGACGATTGGGATCAGAACGGCATCCGCGACTACCTGCTGACGGCGGCTGCCATCGGCGGCATCATCAAGCACAATGCCTCCATCTCGGGCGCTGAGGTCGGCTGTCAGGGCGAGGTAGGGTCCGCTGCCGCGATGGCGGCTGCCGGACTTGCCGCCGTCATGGGTGGCACGCCCGAGCAGATCGAGAACGCAGCGGAGATCGCGCTCGAACATCACCTCGGCATGAGTTGCGATCCGGTCGCGGGGCTCGTGCAGGTTCCCTGCATCGAGCGAAACGCGCTCGGTGCCGTGAAGGCCGTCACGGCGGCCTCGTTGGCGATCAAGGGTGACGGCACGCACTTCGTCCCGCTCGACGCCTGCATCGAGACCATGCGCCAGACCGGCCACGATATGAGTGAGAAGTACAAGGAAACCTCGACCGGCGGTCTCGCCGTCAATGTGGTCGAATGTTGAACCGCGACGGCAGACGGTCCTCTCTGCCGTTGGGGCGCGCGTGCACAGCGCCTTCCGAAAATCGCTGCACATCTGCGCCTGCCATGCGCTAGCCGCTTGACGCTGCCGGGCAAAAGGATTTCAACGGCTGCATGGCATTGCATCTGATAAAATTGTGCGTGGGCGCCGACTCGATCGACGATCTGCGTGAATGGGTCGCGGAACGCTCGCTGCGCGCCATCGCCGCCGGCCTGGAGCCGCATTCCGTCCACACCACGAGAATGGCACCGAAACGCGTCGATGACCTGTTGAACGGCGGCTCGCTTTACTGGGTCATCAAGGGACAGGTCCAGGCACGCCAGAAACTGCTCGATATCAAGACGTTCACGGACGGTGAGGGGATCGGCCGCTGCAACCTGGTGCTCGGCCCGGAGGTTATCGAAACCTCGGTGCAGCCGAAGCGCGCGTTCCAGGGATGGCGCTACTATCCCGAAGAAGATGTGCCGCGTGATCTGCATACCCTCGGCGAGGGTATTGCTGAAATGCCCGCGGATCTGCGCCGCGAGCTTTCGGAGTTAGGTCTTCTCTAGACGCCGGATCAGCGAAGCCGAAGGCTCACCGGCGCTCGGCCGCCGGGGCAGGTGACGTGCAGGTGGATGGTCGCTTCGGGCTGCGAATAGCGCCATGCACGCGCGCCGTGGCAAAGCAGCAGATTGATCAGATCCTTGGTCTTTGCCGTCTTCGGCTTCTGCCGCTGGAGGCCGATTTCAGCAAGCCGGAGCGCCGCTTCGTGAAGCGGATGCAGGACCGAGCGGGGATTCTTCCCCGTTTGCTGGCCTTGAGGTGGAAATTGCGGAACGTTCTCGTTGATCGCCATTGTTATCCCCGTACGCAAAACAAACCGAGTCTAAGAACTCCGGCCGGATCGCGAACACCGATCACGGCCGTATTCCGGACTGTCGCCATGAAGGCGGAGGCGACAGTCCCTGTCATCACTGAGCCGAGGCCCAGCACTTCACGCCGGCGCGCTTCAGCGCGTTGCAGGCGTTCACAGCGTCGCGCTGCTCATCGAAGCCGCCAAACCGGGCGCGGTAGCTTCCGGCATAGGCGACAGCGAAAGGCTTGGCCGAACGCAGCGCCTTGCCGCCCTTCGTCTTGGCGCCATCGAGCAGATCCATGGCGCCTTCCTTGCTTGACGAAACGCCGATCTGAACGACCCAGCCGCTCGGCTGTGGCAACTTCGTTGACGCCGTCGTCAGCGTGTCGACCGAGGTGTCACCCTGTTCCGGCGGAACGTAGGTGGGAGCAGGGGTTGCGGCCGTCACGGAAGCCTGCTTGACAGGCTGCGTCCTGACCTTGGTCGGCGCGGGCATGTCCTGCTGCAGAAGCGGATTTTCGGATTTCGAGGCGGATGTTGCGGCGTAGGCTGCGACCTGCGTGGAGGCGCGATCGGCCCGTGTATCAGGTGTCGGGCCGCCGTGCGGCAGGTCGACGTTCGCCGCTGTCGAGGCCACTTCGCTCTTGGCAGCCGTGACTGGAACCACCGGCTGTGCCGAAATCTTCGGAGCCTGTGCAATGAGGTCGGACGAACCGCCACGGTTCGACGCCTTCGGCAGATAGGAGGCAATCAGGTTGCGCATCTGATTGTCGCGCGCTGGGGTGGAAGCACCGCCGAGAACGACACCAACGATGGATTTGCCGTCGACCTGGACAGAACTGACAAGGTTGAAGCCTGCAGCGCGCGTATAGCCGGTCTTGATACCATCGACGCCACGCACGGAACCGACCAGGCGGTTGTGGCTGCGGATGATGCGATTGCCGAACTTGAAGCTCTGCGTGGAAAAGTAGCCATAGTACTGCGGGAAATGCTGGCGCAGCGCGATTCCGAGGCGAGCCTGGTCGCGCGCCGTGGTCATCTGTGCCGTGTTCGGCAGACCGTTGGCGTTACGGTAGGTCGTGCGCGTCATGCCGAGTGCATGCGCCTTGGCAGTCATGATCTGCGCGAAGCGGTCTTCGCTGCCGCCGAGCAATTCGCCGAGCGCCGTCGAGGCATCGTTGGCAGACAGTGTCACGAGGCCGAGAATGGCCTGCTCGACGGAGATCGTGCCGCCCGGGCGGACACCAAGCTTCGTCGGAGCCTGGCCGGACGCATGAGCAGAAAAGGGAACGGCAGTATCGAGCCGGATGCGGCGCTGCTCCAGCGCTTCGAAGGTCAGATACAAGGTCATCATCTTGGTCAGCGACGCCGGATACTGCAAGCGGTCGGCGTTTTCACTGTAGAGGACGTTGCCGGTATTCGCGTCAACGACGATTCCGGCATATTTTGAATTCGCGGCCTCGGCATCGGCGCTCGCCGAGTCGACCGCCACGATTCCGACTGCCATGGACAGCGCCACGATCGCTTTGATCAGGAAGTTGCTGGAACGGGATGGAGATGCGGGGGAGGCTGACCTTGACACTATTTCACTCTTCGCTTGCAGTTCACATATTCGCGGGACCGTGCGCCCTCCCGCACGACCGAACCCTTTGAAATTAGCGCCCCGGGGTTACCAATCCGTTTATGATTAATCGTTTCTTTCGTCATTCCGGAGCAATCTACGGGCTTGTCGCGGAACGGGTCATGAGGCGCGCTTCCACAAAATGGCGAATAGCGGCATCAATATGGTCCCAGTCGGGCAAATGCCGACTCGAGAAGCGGTAAAGCACACTTAAATCGCGCCCCACTTTGATATCGCGTTGGCAATCGCCGCTGGTCGCCATTTCGGGCGCGGAAGGGAGCACACAGCGAACGACGTAGTCCGGTGCACCCGATCTTTGCGCGGTCAACAGCACCTCATCGGCGTAGCCTGCATCGGGGCGAAGCCGATGCAACGTCATGCCGTTCGCGAACGGCACCGGATCGCCCTCTACGAGGTGCGAATAGATCGGTTCCATGCGGCCCGACATGTCGCGGGACATCGTGCTTTGGGTGATTTGGAGAAAGATGAGATCGGACGACTGGGCAACATCGTCGAAACGCTGCCGGCTGTCCTTGCTGTAACCCTGCATCTGCGGCCATGTGAGGTAGAGATCGGCGCGCTCCGAGGTTCCGCCATGCCTCTGGCTCGGAAAGCGCAGCGTGTTCTCCGGCAGTTGCAGCGTATCGCGACCGATCGTCAGCGCGACAGACGCCGTACTATCGGTGTTGCCGGCGAGGGAGACACTCGCCCCGAACCACCGACCGCCGATGCTTATCCCGACCGTGAGCGCTGCGAGCAAGGCGACAATCGCCATCGCTCGGACAAGAAATCCCGTCGACAGAAGCGGTGTTTCCGCGATGCTCTCGGCACCGTGCGCAAGATGGTCCATGGCGGCCCTCGGATAACTGACCGCCGCAGGAAGAAACAAGAGCCGCCGGTGTCGATGAGTGTTGCGCCATGATCCGGCCGGCGTAGTTAATTAACGGTTAAGAAGCGCGAGAGTGCAGATAAGGCCGGGACACATAAACAATGAGCCGCTCCTGGGACAGCAGGAGCGGCTCTTGTGCCGGTCGGGACGATATGCGGGGGACGGACCGGAACATTGGTTGCTGCCGGTTCTATCCGGCAGCCTTATCGTTACTTGACGCTGCCGACCGCAACCGCGCGGCCATCCTGCAGCTTGACCCAGCGCGTCGGATCATCCGCCGACTGACGCTTGAGGAAGGTGTATTCGGTATCGGCCCAGAGCATCACCTTGTTGCGCATGTTGTCGAGGATGAAGTCGCCACGGTCCGTACGGACGGTCAAGACGGCATGACCTTCACCGTTCGGCTGCAGCACGACCGTCATCAGCAGATCGGAAGGCGAGAAGCCGCCGTCGATCAGCATCTTGCGCTTGAGCAATGCGTAGTCTTCGCAATCGCCGACGGTGCGCGGGTAGGCCCAGCGTTCTTCGACGCCGTAGATCTCCTTGTCCGTCATCGGCGTGATGGATGAATTGACCTGATAGTTGATCTTGAGGATGGTCTTCCAGCGTTCCTCGGTCAGGAGGAGGGCACCCTGGTCGCCGGCAGCGTTGCTGCAATCGGCCGGACTTTCCTTGCAGAATTGGTAGGCGCCGATTGGCGAACTCGAATTGCCAGCTACGGTCATGTTCAGGTAGGTCGCCTGTCCCGCGCCCGCCATCACGATCAGCATCACGCCGGCTGCGAAGCCGCCCTTGATGAATGTCGCTATTGTCATTTTGTTGTCTCCCCGTTCGTGAGGAGACCTTGACACAGGGATTTTTACCTGACGCAAAATTGCGTAGTTAAATTAAGGGCTTAGTTTATTCAAAAGCACACCGAATTCGACTAAAAACAAAGTCGAATTCGCCTAAAATTCGAGACGCATTCGCGCTAAATTTGATTCAAGTTTTAGCGTTTCCAAACACCATTCGGTGCCCCAATCGATCCATTTCGGGGCAAAAGATTAACGCCCCCGGGGCCAATGCGCTGTCCGTTAATCTTCCCTTCACCATGGGGTCTGGGAGATTTGTGCGCTGGGCGCGCGCCGGAACGGTGCAGACGGCTGGAAAAGAGGGCGAAATCCGCCCGATTTCGGTCGTCCGCGTCGAAAATTATTTTGAAGAAATTTCGGAAAAATGGCCGGTCGCGTCGATGATCGCACGCGCCATGCCCTCGGTGTCGGGCGAGTGCGCGGCGTTTTCGACGATCACCAGCTCGCTCCCTGGCCAGGCTTTCGACAGTTCCCACGCAGTCGTCAGCGGTGCCTCAAGGTCGAGCCGCCCCTGCACCAGCGTTCCTGGGATCGCTTTCATCCTGTCGGCGTTGCGCAACAGAACGCCCTCTTCAAGCCAGCCGTGCTGCGCGAAGTAGTGGGTAACGATCCGCGTACGGGTGAGAAGGTATCGTGGGTCCCGCCAGCGGCGAGGAAACCCGGCGGGATTGGCAAGGAGAATGGAGGCCGCCTCCCAGTCATGCCAGTCCCGCGCCGCCTTCACCCGGGTCTCCATATCTGGCGCATTGACCAGTAGCCGGTAGCCTTCGACGACGCCGATCTGCCGCAGATCCTCGGGTAGCTCCGCAATCAGCCGGCTCCATTGCTCGGGAAATAGCGCCGCCATTCCGCGCGTCAGCCAGTCGATCTCGGAGCGTCGGGTCATGGTGACGCCGGCAAGCACGATAGCCGCTGCACGCGCAGGATGGGTCTGCGCATAGGCGAGGGCGAGCGTCGATCCCCAGGAAGTTCCGAACAGCACCCAGTCTTTCACATGCAGGTGACGACGGAGATTTTCGATATCGTCGACGAGATGCCAGGTCGTGTTCTCGGCGAGGTCGGTGTCCATGTCTGCCGCATTGGGCAGGCTTCGGCCGCAGTTGCGTTGGTCGAAGAGGATGATGCGATAGACGGAGGGGTCGAAGTAGCGCGCTGCCGATGGCGTGCAACCTGATCCCGGCCCGCCGTGAAGATAAAGCGCCGGGCGTCCTCCTGGATTGCCGTATGCTTCCCAGTAGAGTTGCTGCCCGCCGCCAACATCGAGGAAGCCGTACGCGTAGGGATCAATTTCCGGGTAGAGAACCGACATGCGCCACCTCTTTGCGGCGCCCCCCATGCATCAGCAGCGTGACAACCGGATGACGGCAATCAAAGAAATTCGCGCAGTGTCTCGCGGGATTGAAGGGAGAGGAACTCGATCGCCACGCCTTCCGAGAAATGACGCACGACGCGTCCGCGCATGTTTCCAAGCCGCAGTGCCGTGCCGATCGGCGGACGCACCTCGACATCGACGGCGGCACCGGAGAGCGACAAGTCCATGATGCGGCAGTTGTAGCGCGTGCCGTCCTCAAGCGTGATCTGGGTTTGCGATTCGCGCGTCATCAGCCGGTCGTGGCGACGATCTTCGGGAAGGCCAAGTTCGTGCTTGTTTGCAAGCCAGGTCAGCTGCGCAGCGAGTTTTTCGCGCTTTCGTTCTGTGGCGTGGATCGACATCGTGAAGCCGCGACCGTCGACCGCCTGAACATAGCCTTCGACGCGTCCGAGATGATCGATGTAGGCGACAACACGCTCGTTGGCGCGAGGACGGCCCTGGCAGGTCACGTACATGTCGCCGGGCGACATGTCGATGACGATGCACTCGTATTCCTCGTAATTCGCCAGCATCAGCCTGCCCTGCATATTGATGGGCACACGCTGGAATGCACCTTGTTCAAGGCGAGGCGCAGTCCGTTGCGTCTGAGCTTGCTGGAATGCGTGCATTATACGGCTTCTTTATAAATGTCTTGCCGTCGATCTTTACCCGCAATCCCTTAACAGAAGGTTGTACCGATGACGTTTTTACGTCTTACTACGAGTGCCGGAACGGTCCATCGGCCTTGGCCGGCTCGGTGCGCTGGTTGGACATCGCCAGATACAGGGTTTCGGTAATCGACGGCGCCCGTGCGGCCACTGCAATGTCCGCCGCCTTCGGATCCTGCGTTCCCTCGTGCGGCGTTGCCAATTGTTCATAGACAAGACGGCTGCGGTCGAGCGCCAGGAATTGCAGCGGCACCACTTCAAGCCAGCTTGCGGCGGTTTCCGGAGCAATGCAGCCGAGTACCTTGTTACAGTGTCCCTCGTTGGAACGCAGCGGCAGGAGAATGATCTCGAAGCCGGTGCGATGACCGGCGGTGCTGTAGCCGGTCACGTTGAGCAGGGTTGGGATCGCGTGCTCCATGACGCCCATGGCGGTCCGCTCGATGTCCTCGTTGCCGTGCGCCCACAGTTCCGACAGGCTGGAGCCGCCAAGATCGCGGCCGAAGAGATCACAGATGCGGGTGCCCGCGAGGCGAAACGTGACGCGGCCGGATTTGTTGATCTCGAGCATGAAGAGACTGGCCAGGATATGGCGTACCGCGTTCGGCTCTATCTGAGTTCGCAATGGCGCGATCTCAGCTCCGCGAATCCTGTTCCAATAGCCGAAGATGTCGATGGTGGCCGCGAGGCGCATAGTGATGCCGATCTGTTTCATTCTGGTTCAAGCTGCGCCCGTCCCGGTCGCCTTTGAGTACTCCATGCGTATTTCGTGCCAGACGAGAGGCGTTAAGGTTAAAGAATGGTTTCGGTTGAGCGGGCGCGGCCACCGTGCGACTATCTCCTCATCGCTTCCTGATCGGGAAGTTCAGCACAGATTGCTCGGGCACGGGGTCATTCTCGGGGGCGCTCGGCGCGCCGTTCGGCTCTATGCCGAGCGGCTTTTTTTTTGATCCTTCGTCCTGTAAGCCTGTCACCTTGTCAAATGAGGATTGAGATGGACGATTCGCTCGCCCCGGAAACGGCCATGGGTCCACAGGCGAAGCCTCCGAGAACGCCCGTTTTCAATCTTCCCGGCGTCGTGCTGGCATCGCTTGGGTTGGTGGCGGTCGTCTATGCGGTGCAGGCCCTCGTGCTTTCGGATAACCTCGTCGATTGGCTGTTTTTCAATTTCGGCTTCATTCCGCTGCGCTATGCAACGTCGCTTTCCGAGCAGGGGCCGCAGCTGTTCTGGACGCCGATCACCTATTCGCTGCTTCATGGCAGCATCGAACATATCCTGTTCAACGGCCTCTGGCTGATGGCCTTCGGGACACCGGTTGCCCGCAGGATCGGTACCTTCCGCTATCTTCTGTTCTGGGTGTTGTCGGCAATCGCCTCCGCGGCACTTCATGCCGGATTGAACTGGGGCGACCCGACCGTCCTGATCGGAGCCTCGGGGGTTATTTCCGGATTGATGGGGGCAGCATGCCGCTTTGCATTCCCGCCGGAACGGCGCGTGCAGAGACCAGCCCACCTCAATCCGCGGCTTTCGATTCCGCAGGCGTTTCGCAGCCGGACCGTCGTGATGTTCATGCTGTTCTGGTTCGTCGGCAATATCCTGATTGCAGTTGGCGTCCCGCTTCTGGGCGATAGTTCCCAACCGATCGCCTGGGATGCCCACATAGGCGGCTTCGTTTTCGGCTTCTTCCTCTTTGATCTTTTCGACAAACGCCCGCCGGAGATGCCGGGATTGCCCGAGGAATCGGATATGTTGCAATCCGGATGATTGAAGTGCACCATTCGACCTGATCCGCGTTGGGAGGAGAGACCGCCGCGGATGCCTGTGATCAGCTGAAGTATTTCGCTTTCGACATAGGAGGTTAAAATGTCCAACACAGTCAAAGCCATACTCGATGGAAAGGGCAGGGACGTCGTCACTGCCGGCCCGAACACAACCGTTTCGGAAGCGGCCGTGATTCTCAGCAAGAAGAAGATCGGCGCCATCGTCATCGTCGGGATGGAGAACAAGATTTCGGGAATATTTACGGAGCGCGACGTCGTTCATGCCATCGCCAAGGCGGGCGCAGCATGCCTCGATCAATCGGTTGCCTCGGTCATGACCTCGAAGGTCTATCGCTGCAACGAGGCGACGACGGTCAACGAACTCATGGAGCTGATGACCAGCCGTCGCTTCCGCCATGTGCCTGTCGAAGCCAACGGCAAACTTGGCGGCATCATCTCGATCGGTGACGTGGTCAAGACGCGCATCGCCGAGGTCGAACGCGAGGCAGAGGAAATCAAAGCGTACATCGCAGGCTAGGAAACCGCCGGCTCGTCAGCTGGAGCCGGCGAACAATTCCTGCATCCGCTTCAGTTCCGGGAGCCGCGCCTTCGTTTCCTCGTAGCCGCGCTCGATGGCTTCCCCGGCACGGTGAAATTCCGAGAGACCGATATCGCCAAGGCGTGGCTGAAGCGAAATATCCGGCGGATCGCCGGCAAGGCGCGCGCGCGCGATCCTGTCCTGGATGATGTTGAACGCCTGCACCATCACACCCGTCATTCCGAGCTTGGCGTAGGGCGCGTGTTCCTGCTTCTGGACTTCCGACGGCGTCAGGCTGGCGTTGTGTCGCACGACGGCGGAACGCCCGTAGATGTCATAGTTGAGATTGACGGCGACCACGAGCGGCTGCTCGTACGCACGGCAGACCGAGACTGGAACTGGATTGACGAGCGCCCCATCGACCAGCGTGCGGTGATTGCTGCGGATCGGCTCGAAGATGCCCGGCAGCGCATAGGATGCGCGCAGCGCCGTGATGAGGGAGCCGTTTGCGATCCACACCTCGTGCCCGGTGTTCACCTCCGCCGCGACGGCGACGAAAGGGCGGTCGAGATCCTCGACGTTCAAGCCTTCCAGATGCTCCTGCATGCGCTTCGTCAGCCGCATGCCTCCGAAGAGGCCGCTGCCGCCGATCGTCAGATCGAGCAGGCTTGCAATACGGCGCATCGTCAGCGACCGGGCGAAGGTCTCAAGTTCGTCAAGTTTACCGGCGAGATAGCAGCCGCCGACCAGCGCACCGATTGACGTGCCGGCCACCATGCCAATCTCGATGCCCGCCTCGTCGAGCGCGCGCAGTACACCGATATGTGCCCAGCCTCGCGCTGCGCCGCCGCCAAGGGCGAGGGCAAGCTTGGGAAATTTCGGAGCGGGTGGTGGAGGCAGCGGCTTCATATCGGGGGATGAAGGAGTGCCGGAGTCTGAAATGCCCGTCTCGGAGCTTTGACGGTTCAAACTCCAGGTCAACATGGCTCGCTCCCTCCCTGGCGGAACACTCAGGTGCCTAGATTAGTGTCCCGTTTCCCTTTCAAATTGGTATATGGCCGCCGATTCCGGTTCAAAAAGAGACAGATTTCGGCATTTAAGGATCTTTTCCGTAAATTTCGTGCGGATCGAACTGCAATTCGTCATCCGCTATCTCAAGCATGGGCTTCCCATCCTCGAGATTGATGGTCCGGTAGAAGCAGGAGCGGCGGCCGGTGTGACAGGTGGCGTCGTGACCGGCGACCTCGACCTTGAGCCATATCGCATCTTGGTCGCAGTCCGTTCGGATTTCCTTGACAGTCTGAATGTTTCCCGATGTTTCGCCCTTTATCCAGAGCTTGCCACGCGAGCGGCTGAAATAGTGGGCCTTCTTGGTCTGGATGGTCAGCGCCAGCGCCTGTGCGTTCATATGCGCCACCATCAGCAATTCGCCGTCGTGCGCATCGGTCACGATCGCGGTGATGAGGCCGCGGTCGTCAAAGCGGGGCGTGAAATCGCCTGCATCCTCGAGTTCGGATTTGTCTTCTGAGGGCGCATTGAAGGCAAAGGGCATATCGCGGCTTTCTTAAGCTAAGCCGGGATCAGCGGCTCCTCACCATTGTCATGAATCGGGCTTGGTCAGCCGGCTCAGTCTTAAAGATTCCAGTAAAGGTTGTCGTCAATGTGGTCGAACCTTGCTTTTGCACACCGCGCATCGCCATGCACATGTGCTCGGCCTCGATCAGCACCGCAACGCCGCGCGGCGCCAGCGTGTCGTCGATCGCCCTGGCGATCTGCGCGGTCATGGTTTCCTGTGTCTGCAGGCGACGACCGTAGATTTCGACAACGCGGGCGATCTTGGAAAGCCCGAGCACCTTGCCGTCGGGCATATAGGCGACATGCGCCTTGCCGATGATCGGTACCATGTGGTGCTCACAATGCGAGAAGAATGGAATATCCCTGACGAGGACCATGTCGTCATAGCCGGCAACTTCTTCGAAGGTACGGCCGAGCACATCCTCGGCGTCCATGTCGTAGCCGGCGAAGAGTTCCCGATACGACTTGGCGACGCGCGCAGGCGTGTCGAGCAGACCTTCGCGCGACGGATCGTCGCCTGCCCAGCGAAGCAGGGTCCGAACGGCGTCCTCGGCTTCCTTTTGGCTCGGGCGGCCGGAATCGAGCGCGGTCTGCGGAAAATTCTTTACGATGGCGTCCATATGCAACTGTCTCCTGATCCGCACCGCGGATCGAATCTCGGACTAGCCACTGGCAATCCCATTTACGGGAATTGTGCACCTTTGGCAGGCTCCGGGGCTTTCAGGGCTTGAATTGCGGCCCTTCCGGCACGGTTTCCCAATCAAACTTACACGAGGCCATTGCATTTTTATGGCCTTCGAACGACATACATATAGGATAACGGCCTCTCTATGTAAGTCTCCCAGCACGACACGCTGTGTTTTTGTTTGTGCTACAATGACGAGCGAGACGCCGATCCGCATGAATCCTGGAGCGGAATCCACAATGGACGACATCTATAACAGCAAAATCATCGAATTTGCCGGGAATATTCCGCTCATTGGCAGTTTGGAGGATGCGGATGCCAGTGCCCAGGCACACTCCAAGCTCTGTGGGTCCAAGGTCAGGATCTGGCTCAAGATGGATGGCGACACGGTCAGCGCCTTTGCCCACGACGTGAAAGCCTGCGCGCTTGGGCAGGCGTCCTCCTCGATCATGGCGCGTCACGTCATCGGCGCCACCTCGGACGAACTGCGCAAAGCCCGCGAGGATATGCTCGCGATGCTCAAGGCCGACGGCGAGGGACCGAACGGCCGGTTCGAGGAGATGCGCTATTTGCGCCCGGTCAAGGAGTACAAGGCGCGCCACGCCTCGACCATGCTGACCTTTGACGCCGTCGTCGACGCCATCGGCCAGATCGAAGCCAGGCGTATCGAGACCGTCGGGGCTTGAGCGACGCGAGCGATGTGCGAATTCTGTTCCATACACCACGACGATCCGGAGGATGAGGGAGGAGCGGCCGGGTCGCCCCGGCAAAATCCCCTGCGGCGGTCACGCAACTATTCCGGGCCATTCCGCAAGACCCCCGATCGACTGCTCGGCATGGGGATCATCAGGACCTATCAGCTGACGTTGTCAGGCTTCATCGGCAATTCCTGCCGGCACATTCCCACCTGCTCCGAATACGGCTATGAGGCGATCGCGCGCTACGGCCTCTGGAGCGGCGGATGGATGACGCTGTTCCGCGTCGGGCGCTGCGGACCGGGCGGCACCAGCGGCCTCGATCCCGTGCCCGAGCACCTCGGCGAGCGCCTTCATTGGTGGACGCCATGGCGTTACCTGGCGCTTGGGCGCAAGGCGGGCTAAGGGCGTGGTATCCTACGTCGCGCTCCTGCACAGCATCGTCCTCGCGCCCGGTCGGCGCGTCGTCATGTCCGACCTTCGCGACATGGCGGAAGGGGTCGGATACAGCAATCCCCGCACATTGGTCTCGACCGGCAACATAATCTTCGAGGCGACCGCCGCGCCGGCGGGCGAAATAGAGGCGAAACTCGAAGCCGCCTTCAGGGAGAAATTCGGCAAGCCGGTGGATATCGTCGTTCGCAGCGGCGCAGACTGGCTGGATCTTGCCAAGGCCAATCCGTTTCCGGAAGGCGAGGGCAGCCAGGTCATCGTGCGCGTTATGCGCAATCCGCTCGACCGCTCGGCTCTCGATGCGCTCCGGAAATACGCCTATGCCAGTCAACGCCTGGCGATATCGAGCGGCGATCTCTGGATCGACTTTGCCGGCAGGCCCAGCGAATGGAGGCTGCTGTCCGCACTGACGACGAAGCGCATGGGGGTCGGTACGCTGCGCAACTGGAATACGGTTCGCGGGCTCGCGGAAATGCTTCGCTGAGCCGTCTTTTTCTTTACTAGAGCAGCAAATCTGGCTATCAGGCGGCGGCGCATTCGTGCGGACGAAGCGCTTCATTGCAACCACCCGCATTCGTTGGCGGGACTGGACAAGGAGAATTCTAAAATGTCCCAATCCGTTTCCCTGACATTTCCCGATGGTTCCGTGCGCAGCTACGACGGCGGCGCAACCGGCAGGGATGTCGCAGAATCCATTTCCAAGTCGCTTGCCAAGAAGGCCGTCGCCATTGCGATCGACGGCACCGTGCGCGACCTGTCCGAGCCCGTGACGGACGGCAAGATCGAGATTATCACCCGGGCTGACGGTCGCGCGCTGGAGTTGATACGGCATGACGCGGCACACGTCATGGCTGAAGCCGTCCAGGAGCTTTGGCCCGGCACGCAGGTCACGATCGGCCCGGTGATCGAGAACGGCTTTTACTACGACTTCGCCAAGAACGAGCCCTTCACACCCGACGATCTGCCGAAGATCGAAAAGAAGATGAAGGAAATCATCGCCCGCAACGCGCCATTCACCAAGCAGGTATGGTCGCGCGAGAAGGCCAGGGAAGTGTTTGCCGCCAAGGGCGAGCAGTACAAGGTCGAACTCGTCGATGCGATCCCGGAAGGCCAGGATCTGAAGATCTACTACCAGGGCGACTGGTTCGATCTTTGCCGCGGTCCGCACATGGCCTCGACGGGCCAGATCGGTACGGCCTTCAAGCTGATGAAGGTTGCCGGTGCCTACTGGCGTGGCGACAGCAACAATCCGATGCTGACCCGAATCTACGGGACGGCATTTGCCGAACAGGCTGACCTCGACAACTACCTGCACATTCTCGCCGAGGCCGAAAAGCGCGATCACCGCCGTCTCGGCCGCGAAATGGACCTGTTCCATTTCCAGGAGGAGGGACCGGGCGTCGTCTTCTGGCACGGCAAGGGCTGGCGCATGTTCCAGACGCTGACATCGTACATGCGTCGCCGTCTCGCCGGCGACTATCAGGAAGTCAACGCGCCGCAGGTGCTGGACAAATCGCTCTGGGAGACCTCCGGCCACTGGGGCTGGTACCGCGACAACATGTTCAAGGTCACTGTTGCCGGAGACGACACCGATGACGACCGCGTCTTCGCGCTGAAGCCAATGAACTGCCCCGGTCACGTGCAGATCTTCAAGCACGGCCTGAAGTCCTATCGCGAACTGCCGATCCGATTGGCGGAATTCGGCACGGTCCACCGCTACGAGCCGTCGGGCGCTCTGCACGGCCTGATGCGCGTGCGCGGCTTCACCCAGGACGACGCGCACATCTTCTGCACCGACGAGCAGATGGCGGCCGAATGCCTGAAGATCAACGACCTGATCCTTTCGGTCTACGAAGACTTCGGTTTCAAGGAGATCGTCGTCAAGCTTTCGACCCGTCCCGACAAGCGCGTCGGCTCCGATGCTCTTTGGGATCGCGCCGAAAGCGTGATGATGGACGTCCTGAAGCAGATCGAGGAACAGTCCGGCGGGCGCATCAAGACCGGGATACTGCCGGGCGAGGGCGCGTTCTACGGGCCGAAGTTCGAATATACGCTGAAGGACGCTATCGGTCGCGATTGGCAGTGCGGCACGACGCAGGTCGACTTCAACCTGCCGGAACGCTTCGGTGCCTTCTACATCGACAGCAACTCCGAAAAGACGCAGCCCGTCATGATCCATCGCGCCATTTGCGGGTCGATGGAACGCTTCCTCGGCATCCTGATCGAGAACTTCGCCGGCCATCTGCCGCTTTGGGTTTCCCCGCAGCAGATCGTCGTCGCAACGATCACCTCGGAAGCGGACGGCTACGGCGCCGAAGTTGCCGAAGCGCTGCGCGACGCCGGCCTGAACGTCGAGACCGACTTCCGCAACGAGAAGATCAACTACAAGGTCCGCGAACATTCGGTCACGAAGGTTCCGGTGATCATCGTCTGCGGCAGGAAGGAAGCTGAGGAGCGCACGGTCAACATCCGTCGTCTCGGCAGCCAGGAACAGACCTCGATGTCGCTCGACGAGGCGATCGCGAGCCTGTCGCTCGAAGCAACCCCGCCGGATGTCCGCCGCAAGGCTGAGGCACGCAAGGCGAAGGCCGCCTGAGGCAGCGTCTGAAATGGAAACGCCCCGTCATGAACTGACCGGGCGTTTCCGATTGAAGACCATGACGGCAAAGATGATTTTACCAGGCTGTGACGGCAAAAGCGGCTAGGCCGCGCCCCTTCGTTCAGTCGGAGTCTTGGCCGCCCGGTGCGCCGCCCTGCAACTGATCGTAGGAGGGAAGCGGTGCCTGCTGTTGTGGTTGGTCGGCCTGAGCCTGCCCCTGCTGTTCCGGCGGAATCTGCTGCACCGTCGTTGCCGCGGCGCTCGGCTGTTCCGGCTGCACGTCCTTCATCAGAACTTCGACATCGGTATTCTTGCCGGCCTCGACCTTGAAGTCGCGCTGGTAGATCTTGTCCTTGTTGCGGGCGACCGCGGAGTATTCGCCCTCCGCAAGCACCATCGTCGGAAACGCGCTCACGCTTTCGCCGACGCTGTCGCCCGCCGCCGTCAGGATCGACCACGCCGTATCGGCAATCGCTTCGCCTCCCTGTTCGGACACGAGCTTGAACGTGATCTGCGCGGCCTTGTGCTGGATCGTCGCTTCCGTCAGCTTGCCGGCTTCCACCTGAATGTCGGCCCGGACGGAGGCGTTGGTTTCGCCATACTCCGACACCACGTGGTAGGTGCCTGCGTTCAGCCGAACCACCGTATTCGGTGGCACATCTGCCATGACCAGTCCGCGCTCGCCGTCCTCGCGCACATCGGCTGAATAGATCGAGAAGCTGAGCTGATCGGGGCGAATGCGCATGTCGGAGCCCGACACCGCGTTCAGCAGCAGGCCCCCTGCCTCGAGAACCATCGTCTGTTTCTCGACCGAACCGCTCTCGGGAACCGTCAGCTTTCGGGTAACGCCCGCACGGCCAAAGGAGACGTTGACGAAATAGTCGCCGGCTGCGAGCTGGAAGTCAGCGGAGCCGCCCTGCGAACTGGCAATCAGCGGCAGCTTGCCGTCATTTCCCGCAATCGGGCTGAAAACGTACCAGGACAGGCCGTCCTGCACGGGATCGCCGTTTGCGGTGAGCTTCGCCTCCAGCGCGACCGCGTGCAACTTCGAGCCTTCCGGCGTCGTTCCCGGCGCGATGAAAGCGTTGAGTTTCGGCATCTTTGCCGTGGTGTCGAGCTGCTTGAAATCATTAAAGGCGCCTTGTGCTCCGGCGCCCAGGGGCATCACGGCGACCAACACCACGGCAAGACTCAAGCGCGCGAAAGGCAAAATGCCGAGCATGTGTTTTGTGAACCAATTGACATCTGAAATCACAGAGGCCACTTCAAGACCAACGCGATGGCAAATTCAAGACCCATCCCCCACACTGCGACGAAAATGAAAGCTTCTTCCCTATGAGATCCGATATCAAGCTGATCGACTACCTCGGCGTGCGCCGCTCCATCCCTGCCTTCCAGATGTCCGAGCCCGGTCCCGAAAAGGTTGAAATTGAAGAAATTCTGCGGCTTGCATCGCGCGTGCCCGACCACGGGAAACTGGCGCCGTGGCGCTTCGTCGTCTATCGCGGAGAAGAACGTGCCCGTATCAGCGAGGAGCTGTTGAAACTCGCGCTCGCGGCAAAGCCGGATCTGTCGGATGAGATGATCCAGGTGGAGCGCACCCGCCTCACGCGTGCGCCCGTCGTTGTCGCCGTCGTCAGCAAGGCCGGACCGCACACAAAGATCCCAGAATGGGAGCAACTGATGTCTGCCGGCGCTGTCTGCCTGAACATCATCTTCGCGGCCAACGCCCATGGCTGGGTCGCCAACTGGCTCACCGAATGGTTCGCCTACGATGAGCGCGCCTATCCGGTTCTCGGCGTCCAGCCTGGGGAGAAAATTGCCGGCTTCATTCATATCGGCTCGACTGCTGTCCCTGCCATCGAGCGCCCGCGCCCGGAGCTGACGCAGACGGTGACCTGGGTCGGCGGGGAGGACTGATGTTCTACACCACCGACACAAACCGGCACGGCCTGGCGCATGATCCCTTCAAGGCGATCGTGTCGCCACGTCCGATCGGCTGGATCGGCAGCCGGGGAAGCGATGGCTCGCTCAATCTCGCGCCGTATTCCTTCTTCAACGCCGTCTCCGATCGGCCAAAGCTGGTGATGTTTTCCTCCAGCGGGCGCAAGCACAGCCAGCGCAACGCGGCCGAAACCGGCGAATTCACCTGCAACTTCGTCAGCCGGAACATTGTCGAGCAGATGAATATCTCGTCGGCGGCAGTGCCCTACGGCGTTGACGAGTTCGCGCTGTCCGGCCTCACGGCGAAGAGTGGCGAACTCGTGGCAGCGCCTTATGTGGCGGAAGCCTTCGCGGTGCTGGAATGCAAGGTAACCGATATCCTGGAGCCGAAATCGCTCTCGGGGGACCCCTCCGAGAATGTCATGGTTTTCGGCGAGGTGGTTGCCATTCACATTGATGAGGCGATCGTCCGGAACGGTCGGCTGGACATGGCGCTTGCAAGACCCGTGGCTCGCCTGGGCTACATGGATTACAGCGAAAGCAGCGAAGTCTTCGAAATGTTCCGGCCGCAGCTCTGACGGCGCCCCGGAAGTTAATAAACATGATGAACCAATCATAAACTTTTTGCCGCTACCGTCATCCTCAACGATTGGAGTGCGAAGGAATCGCGCTCGAGTATTGGGGTTGGCGGTGATCGTAGAGGCATTTCTTCGTTGGGTTGAGACCGCCAAGACCGGAGATAGGGCGCGGGCTGCAAACGCCCTCGGCCGAGCCTATCTGCAGTCCGACATGTCGCTCGATGAGCGCCACGCCGCCGAGATGGCGATGACTTTTCTGCTCGACGATCCGTCGCCGAAGGTTCGCCTGGCTCTGGCCGAGGCAATTGCCTGGTCGCCGGAAGCGCCGCGCGCCGTCATGCTTTCGCTGGCTGCAGACCAGCCTGAAATCGCCTGCCACGCCGTCACCTGTTCGCCGCTCCTGTCCGACACCGATCTTGTCGACCTGGCCGCCCGCGGCAGTTCGCTGACGCGCATGCTGATCGCTGCACGCGTCTCGATCTCGCGCCCTGTTTCGGCGGCGCTGGCGGAAATCGGCGGGGAGGAGGAAGTTCTTTGCCTGCTGGAAAACGAGGGGGCGGCCATCGCTCCGTGCTCGCTCAAGCGCATCGCGGAACGGCTTGGCTGCTGCTGCGATATCCGCAACCTGCTCCTCGACCGTTATGATCTGCCCGCGGACGCGCGCCATCTGTTGACCCAGCACGTCAGCAACGCTCTGATCAATCTGCCGCTTGCACAGGCGGCCATCGGCACAAGTCGCCTGCATCGCATCGCACGGGAAGCGACAGAAGCCGCCATCGTCTCGATTGCGGGTGAGATCGCGCCGGGGGAGATTTGCGATCTGGTGGAGCATCTGCGCGTCAGCGGCCGGCTGACACCGTCATTCCTGATGCATACGCTCTGCTCCGGCAAGGTGGAGTTCTTCGCTGCCGCTATCGTCAATCTTACCGGGTGCGACGAACGGCGTGTGCGCTCGATATTGGCGACGGGACGCATGCACGCCGTCCGCGCGCTCTACGAATCATCTGGCCTTGCCCGCGAGATCAGCGTCGTCTTCGTCGAGGCTACGCTCCTGTGGCGCGATGCATCCAGAAAGACATCCGGAACCATGCTGGCGAATGTCTGCGGCCGGCTTCTCGACCGCTTCCGCCACCGCGACAGCGCGCATGCTGCGGTTCAGGAGCTTCTCGAGATGGTCGAGAAGCTGCATGTCGCCGAGCAGCGCCAGTCTGCGCGGGGCTATGCGCAGATGACATCGCTCGCCGCGGCTTAGTGGCCGAGACGCTTGACGACCCAGGAATAGCTCCCCGATACGAAATGGACCGGCGTTGCGAGTGCCGATTTCATGGCATCGCCGGAGGGCAGATGTTCGCGCACCCGCGCTGCCACCCGGTCGGCAAAGCCCGAGACCCCGCCTTGTGCGTCCGTTTCCGCTTGCGCTACAGGCGCCGGCGCGGATGCGACGATCTTCGGTAGCTCCGGCGCAGATGCGGGCTTCGGCGGTTCGCAAACGGCAATCACGGTGGGGTAGCTGATGCTCGTATAGTGCCTCAGCTGCTTCTCGGACTCGGCGTCGCACATCGCGACCGTTTCCCAGTGCTTGTCGACGGTGGCGACATAATTGCACTGCGTGACGGAGTCGTTGCATCCGAGAATGGTCATGGCGATCAGGACCGCTTGCATATTTATGCCTTTGCAATATTGACACTATTGCTCTCTTAGAGAACTCAATTTCAACCGAAAGAAGGCTGCGGCATGAACTTGCGCCGTGCCGACATGCAATCTTTCAAATGCCGCAGGGAAATACCTTGTCAGTTACAGTCGCACTGGAATCGCCGCGCCAGCACGGCGTCATTCGCCTGCTCGAATTGTCGGACGCCTATGCGCAGTCGCTCTATCCTCCGGAAAGCAACCACCTCGTCGATCTTTCGACGCTTGAGAAACCGTCCGTCAGCTTTTTCGTCGCGCGAAATGGCGAAGCGATCGTCGGTTGCTGCGCTCTGGTCGAGGCTGGAGACGGAACAGCCGAGATCAAACGGATGTTCGTCGATCCTGAGGCGCGGGGCCTAAAGGTCGCCAGCAAGCTGATGCACGCGTTGGAAGCGCTCGCGGTGGACAGGAAGCTTGTTGCCATCCAGCTCGAGACCGGTATCTACCAGCCGGAGGCCATCGGTCTCTACCGCAAGTATGGTTACGAGGAAATCGAGCCGTTCGGAAGCTATCTGCCCGATCCGCTCAGCCTGTTCATGGAAAAGCGGCTCCGCTGATCAGCCTTCGGCCGCCCGCTGGGTTGGCGGAGCCTGCTCGTCGATCATGACCTGCGGGCCGACGGCGCCTTCATGGTCCGCGTTGCGCACCTCGTGCATCCATTCGCGCCAGATGGCGACGAGCAGGGCCATGAGCACCGGGCCGATGAAAAGTCCGAGAAAGCCCATGGTTTTCACGCCGCCGATCAGGCCGAAAAAGGTAGGCAGGAAAGGTAGCTTGATCGGACCGCCGACAAGCTTCGGACGCAACGTCTTGTCGACGATGAAAAGTTCGACCGTGCCCCATACGAACAGGCTGATGCCCGCCACGTGGGAGCCGCTGGCAAGCAGGTAGACGGAGACGAGCGTGAAGGATAGCGGCGCGCCGCCCGGTATCAGCGCCATGATGCCCGTGAGCACGCCGAGCGTGACGGGTGAGGGCACGCCTGCGATCCAGTAGGCGACGCCCAGCACGATACCCTCGCCGATCGCAATCAGCGTCATCCCCATCACCGTGGAACTGATCGTGGCCGGCACGACTCGGGAAATCCGCTCCCATCGATTGGGCAGAATTCGCTCGCCGAGCATGTCGATCTGGCGGGAGAAGGACGCACCGTCGCGATAGACGAAGAAAAGCGCGATCAGCATGAACAGCAGCGTCAGGAGAAGATGGAAAGCACCTCCGCCGGCCGCCAGAAGGGCACGATAGATGCTGCCGATATTGGCGCCGCTGATTGCCTGAATGAGCTCGCCCATTGTACCCGGGCTGCCGATATACTTGCTCCAGAGTTCGTCGAGATAGGGTCCGGCAAAGGGCAGGGCGAGGATCCACTGCGGCGTCGGCGCGCCGAACCGGTTG
The DNA here is from genome assembly GCF_001424945.1 of Rhizobium sp. Root1203. Taxonomy (GTDB): domain Bacteria; phylum Pseudomonadota; class Alphaproteobacteria; order Rhizobiales; family Rhizobiaceae; genus Rhizobium. The sequence continues at coordinate 483,110 of NZ_LMCW01000012.1, read as the reverse complement.
GCGTGGACCAGCCAGGCGACCCACTCACGCACTTCGCCGGTGGTGTAGGTCACCGCGAGCACGATCGGAATCACGAGGAAGGTAACGATCAGCACGATCGCGATCGTCGCAGCGATTGTCGTGTTGCCGCCGACCCGGACGAGTAGCCGCCGGTAGAGCGGCCAACTGGCGAAGCCGATCACCAGTGCGGCAAGGACAGGCACGGCAAAGCCGTAGAAGAAATAGACGCCGGCTGCGACGACAAGGATCAGGAGCCAGCGTGCGGCCGAGATCGAGGGGATCAGCGGTGTGCGCGCGGGAGTGGATGGACCGAGCCACCGCGACTCTCTCTGGACATTGTTGTTCGGAAGGCTCACGTCGTCTTTTTCCCCATTTTTATGCTAAGGATATGGGCCATGCGTCTCTCGGGCGCAAGCGTCATCGCTGATTTATACGCGGCCCGCCCGGCGGCGACACCGGCAATCGGCACTACGCTGAATAACCGCGCTTTCCGCAATCAATATGACAAAAATCCTTCGACATCGTTGCTGAACCAGATTTTTGCATGTACTTTGGATCCATGGGTACAAACGAAATCGTTGTCGTGCTCCGACGTGAAATCGAAGGCGGTATGCTGGCGCCGGGCGCCGTCCTCAAGCAGGAACTGCTGGCGGAACGTTTCGGCGTCAGCCGCCAGCCCGTGCGCCACGCGTTGGATAGGTTGTTGGCGTCCGGGCTGCTCGATCGGCGTCCGGACAGAAGCCTTGCCGTCGCGGGCCTGAGCGAGGAACAGGCGCGTGAACTTGCGCAGATCCGTGCCTCGCTCGAGCGGACGGCGCTGCGCGCGTCGCTGCCCGCACTGACCGATAGCGATCTGCGCAAGGCGCGCCGCCTGAACGAGGATCTGGTCGAGGAAGAGGATCCCCGGACGCTGGAAGAGCTCGATATCGAGTTTCACTGCACGCTTTACAAACGATGCGGCAATGCCCGCCTTCTCGCCATGATCGACAACCTGCGCCGCGAGTCGCGCCGCGCCTATGCGCGCCAGCCGAAAGGCTCCGATGAGCGGTTCATCCTGCACGCCGAGCACCGTGCCATCGTCGATGCCTGCGAGCGTCGCGATATCTCCGCGGCCCTCACCGAGTTGTCGCACCACCTTCAGTTGACCACGGCGCGCCTGACGCGCCAGGACGTGAACCGGGGAGAATGACAATGACCACGTTTTCAGCAAGGGTGGCCTGGGCGCGCGGCGAAGGCAGCTTTACAGACGGGCGCTACAGCCGCGGCCATAGCTGGACATTCGACGGCGGCCTCACCGTTCCGGCCTCGGCCTCGCCGCACAACGTCCCGCTGCCCTATGCGGTTGCCGAGAACGTCGATCCGGAGGAGGCCTATGTCGCGGCGCTGTCCAGCTGCCACATGCTCTTCTATCTCTGGATAGCATCGAAGAAGCGCATCGGGATCGAGAGTTACGTGGACGACGCGATCGGTCTTATGGAAACGATCGAAGGCAAGACCCTGGTCAGCCGCGTCGACCTGAGACCCCGTGTCGTCTATTCAGGCGATGCGCCCACGCGGGAAGCCGAGGAAGATATGCACCACCAGGCGCACGACCTCTGCTTCCTCGCCAATTCCGTCAAAACAGTAATCGAAGTCCGGCTCGACTGATCGTCAGATATCGAGATTCTCGGCAAACGCGGCGCGATCCTGGATGAACCGGAAGCGGGCTTCCGGCTTCGTACCCATGAGGTCGTCGACTGCCGTGCGGGTTCCCTCGAAATCCACCTCGTCGATCAGCACACGCAGCAGCGTTCGCTTGCGCGGATCCATGGTGGTTTCCTTGAGCTGCGCCGGGAGCATCTCGCCGAGGCCTTTGAAGCGGCTGATCTCGACCTTCGTCTTGCCCTTGAATTCCGTCTCCATCAGCTCCTGCCGGTGGGCGTCGTCGCGGGCGTAGGCGGATTTGGCGCCCTGCGTGATTTTGTAGAGCGGTGGCACGGCGAGGAACAGATGGCCGCCGCGCACGAGCTCCGGAATCTCCTGGTAGAAGAACGTGATCAGCAGCGAAGCGATGTGGGCGCCGTCGACGTCGGCATCGGTCATGACGATGATGCGTTCGTAGCGAAGGTCTTCCTCACGATATTTCGAGCGTGTGCCGCATCCGAGTGCCTGGATGAGATCGGCAAGCTGCTGGTTGGCGCCGAGCTTTTCGCGCCCGGCGCTGGCGACGTTCAGGATCTTGCCGCGCAGCGGAAGAATGGCCTGGTTGGCGCGGTTGCGCGCCTGCTTGGCGGATCCGCCTGCCGAGTCACCTTCGACGATGAAGAGTTCGGCGCCCTGTGCGGTGTTCTGCGCGCAGTCGGCAAGCTTGCCCGGCAGGCGCAGCTTGCGCACGGCGGTCTTGCGGTTGACTTCCTTTTCCTTGCGACGGCGCAAGCGCTCCTCGGCGCGCTCGATGACCCAGTCGAGCAGCTTGGCCGCCTCGTTGGGGTTGTCGGCAAGATAGTGGTCGAACGGGTCGCGCAACGCGTTTTCGACAATGCGCTGGGCCTCCACCGTCGCCAGCTTGTCCTTCGTCTGGCCAACGAACTCGGGCTCGCGAATGAACACCGAGATCATGCCGACAGCCGAGATCATCACGTCGTCGGTGTTGATCTGTGCAGCGCGCTTGTTCTGCGTCAGTTCGGCATAGTTCTTCAAGCCCTTGGTCAGCGCAATGCGCAGGCCCGCCTCGTGCGTGCCGCCTTCGGTCGTCGGGATCGTATTGCAATACGAATGAACCTGCGGGTCGCCGCCATACCAGGTGATCGCCCATTCGAGCGAGCCGTGGCCGCTGGTCTTCTCGGTCTTGCCTGCGAAGATTTCGCGGGTGACGGTGAATTCCTTGCCCATCGTCGCCTGGAGATAATCCTTCAGGCCGCCGGGGAAGTGGAAGACCGCCTTGTCGGGGATGTCGGAACCCGGCGGGAGGACGCCTTCCTCGCAGCTCCAGCGAATCTCGACGCCGCCGAAGAGGTAGGCTTTCGAGCGCGCCATGCGGAACACGCGCCCCGCATCGAATTTGGCGTGTTCGCCGAAGATCTGCGGATCGGGATGGAACCGGGTGCGCGTGCCGCGCCGGTTATGCACGTCGCCGAGCTCTTCCAGTCCGCCCAGGGGCAGGCCGCGGGAGAAGCGTTGACGATAGAGCTTGCGGTTGCGCGCCACCTCCACTTCGAGCACGTCGGAGAGCGCGTTGACGACCGAGATGCCAACGCCGTGCAGGCCGCCGGACGTTTCGTAGGCCTTGCCGTCGAACTTGCCGCCGGCATGCAGCTTGGTCATGATCACTTCGAGCGTGGACTTTCCCGGAACCTGCGGATGGTTCTCGACCGGGATGCCGCGCCCGTTGTCGCTGACCGTCAGATAGCCTTCGAGATCGAGATAGACTTCGATGAAATTGGCGTGGCCGGCCACCGCTTCGTCCATCGAGTTGTCGATGACTTCGGCAAACAGGTGGTGCAGCGCCTTCTCATCGGTGCCGCCGATATACATGCCGGGACGCATGCGGACGGGCTCGAGGCCTTCCAGAACGCGAATGGAGGCGGCTCCGTAGTCCTCGGAGGCCGAACTCGTCGGTGCCGGTCGCGACATCGCGGCAGAAGTGGAGGCGGAATGCGCCGCAGATGCAGCCGGTGCAGGCTTTGCAGCCGGCTCGGTCGCCTTGGGCGCATCCTCCTGCTTTGCTGTCAGGGGCAATCCGGAAAAGAGGTCGTTGCTATCGTCCATGGGGCCGTTCAGATCTTTATCCTGTCGTGGGCAAGCTGCTTACGCCTGGGCCTGACCCAAAATCACCGCATTTGATGTCACGTTTGCGAATCAGGCAAAGTTTGCCAGAAAGCACCTCGATACGCGACGCCGCTTTATCCGGCGGACTTTCTCACGAAATGGTTTGCGTTGAAGGTGGCGGAATGGCAAGCGGCCATAGGCCCCAGGGAACCATGCGCATGCGAATGTCCACAAGTCATTGCACCACTATCGCCGCAATTGCGGCCTTTTTCATGATGGCGACCGGAGAAGCAAGGTCAGCCGACCGCCTGCCGCCCTACAAGGACGATCTGTTTTCCACACAAAAAGTCCTGCAGACCGGCGACGACGGTGCCTTCGACGTCATCGAATACGACGAAATGCGTGACATCAACGGCCGCGACCAGATCCCTGAAAAGCGCGCACAGCAGAAGTACGTATCGCTCGGCGTCCGCAAGGTCCAGGCCGACGAGACCCTCTCGCTCGACGGGCAGAGGCTCGATGTCACCAGGGTGGGACAGGCTGCGGGTGCGGCCTTCACCGTCATCTTCGTCCACGGGCGAAACGGCGACCGGCGGCTCGGAGCCAACGACTATACGTTCGGCGGCAACTTCAATCGCCTGAAGAACCTGGTTGCCGGCAGTGACGGGGTCTATTACTCGCCGACGGTCAAGACGTTCGACAGCGATGGCGTCGCTGCAATCGCCGGCCTGATCCGCTACGCGAGCCAGCAATCTCCCGGCAAGCCGGTATTCCTGGCATGCGCCTCGATGGGCAGCCAGGTCTGCTGGGGCGTCAGCCGTGATGCGGACAGCGTCAAGCGACTGAACGGCATGGTAATCATGAGCGGCGTTTCCGATCCCGATTTCATCAAGAGCGCCTTCTACAGGGCAAGGTTGCCGCTCTGGTTCGTCCATGGCAGCCGCGATCCGGTCTACCCGGCAGGCGACCAGCAGGCGCTGTACGAGAAGCTCCACAAGGCGGGCTATCCCGCGCATTTCACCCTTTACCAGACCGGCAATCACGGAACGCCGATCCGCATGATCGACTGGCGACGCGCCCTGAACTGGCTTCTGGCCTCCTGAACCGAAGGGGGCGGGGGAGTGCCGTCCCATCGGGCGATCGGACTTTAGGCAATGCCGCACCCCAATTTTAAGCATTTGCGCTGCAAATCGCCCTTATTTCCCTTAGGTAAGGGTCCAAAACCTTTTCATTGCCGTAGGCTTTTGCTAAGGCCGCTGGATACGGAAAAATTGGGAAGGCTGGCATGACCCCTGACGTGCGCCCGCTTGTGGCGGGAAACTGGAAAATGAACGGCACGCGTGCCTCACTCGACCAGATCAAAGCGATTGCCGCGGGCGTAGACGGCCCCATTTCCGCGAAGGTTGAAGCGCTGATTTGCCCGCCGGCCACGCTGCTTTACGTCGCCACCGCACTGTGCACGGATAGCCCGCTCGCCATCGGTGCACAGGATTGCCACCAGAACCCCTCGGGGGCTCATACCGGCGATATTTCCGCCGAGATGATCGCAGATTGCTTCGGCACCCACGTCATCGTCGGCCATTCGGAGCGCCGCACCGACCACGCCGAGACCGACCATCTCGTCCGCGCCAAGGCGGAAGCCGCGTTTGCAGCGGAGTTGACGGCCATCATCTGCATCGGCGAGACGGCGGACGAACGCAAGGCGGGCCAGACGCTCGATATCGTCAAGCGCCAGCTGTCCGCGTCCGTCCCGGAAAGCGCCACGCCTGAAAACACCGTGATCGCCTACGAACCCGTCTGGGCGATCGGAACCGGTGTCACGCCGACCGTGCAGGACGTCGAGAAGGCGCATGCCTTCATGCGTTCGGAACTGGTCGCCCGTTTTGGCGCCAACGGCAAGAAGATCCGCATCCTTTACGGCGGCTCCGTCAAGCCCAGCAATGCCAAGGAGCTTATGGGCGTCGAGAACGTCGACGGCGCATTGATCGGTGGCGCGAGCTTGAAAGCGACGGATTTCCTCGCCATCTACGGCGCATACGAAGCGCTACTTGCTTAGGGCCGTGTATATTCCGGCCCCAAGGGCTTGGAATAGCCGACTACCTCATGTAAAGAGCGCCAGAATTTTACTTTATGCCTGCTTTGCGCGGGCAGGACTGGACCCATGCAGACCGTATTGATTGTCATTCATCTCATGATCGTGCTGGCGCTTGTCGGCGTCGTGCTCATTCAGCGCTCGGAAGGCGGCGGTCTCGGTATCGGCGGCGGTTCGGGCTTCATGTCTGCCCGCGGTACGGCCAATGCGCTGACCCGCACGACCGCGATCCTTGCGACGCTGTTCTTCATCACGTCCCTCGGTCTCGGCATCCTGAACCGCTACGAAGCGCGCCCGACGGACATCCTGAACCGTATTCCGGCAACGGGCGGGCAGGGCAACGGCATTCTTGATTCGCTCGGCGGCCAGAATGGCGCTGCCGCTCCGGCAACGGCGCCTGCCCAGCAGGGCAACGGCGTTCCGACCGGCGGCGACGCCCCTGCGGCACCGGCAGCAAGCGCTCCCGCCGCAACGGCTCCTGCAGCGCCAGCTGCTCCGGCGGCACCCGCCACTCAAACTGCTCCGGCAGCACCGCAGACGACCGCGCCGGCTGCTCCGGCGCAGGCTCCCGCGACCGTCCCCAGCGGGCAGTAAGCGGCAGAAGACTTAAACCGCCGGCAGGCCCTCGGGTCTGCCGGTTTTCTTTTGTTCAGATTTCGCCACGCAGCACATGCATCGACGATGCAACGAGAATGCTGTGAAAATTAAAGCCCTAAAGTTCAGGAAATGAATTTTAGGGCTGGTGGAATCGTTTTTGAAAAGGTATCCGGTGGCTCCCATGGCGCGATACGTATTCATCACTGGCGGCGTGGTTTCCTCTCTCGGTAAAGGAATTGCGGCCGCGGCTCTCGGAGCGTTGCTGCAGTCCCGTGGTTATCGGGTGCGGCTTCGCAAGCTAGATCCCTATTTGAACGTGGACCCGGGCACTATGAGCCCGACCCAGCACGGCGAAGTCTTCGTCACCGACGACGGTGCGGAAACCGATCTCGATCTTGGCCATTACGAGCGCTTTACAGGGCGTTCGGCGACCAAGACCGACAACATCACCACCGGCCGAATCTACAAGAACATCATCGACAAGGAACGCCGCGGCGATTACCTCGGCGCAACCGTCCAGGTTATTCCGCACGTTACCAACGAGATCAAGGATTTCGTGGTCGAAGGCAACGACGATTATGATTTCGTGATCTGCGAGATCGGGGGGACGGTCGGCGACATCGAGGCGATGCCGTTCATGGAGGCGATCCGCCAGCTCGGCAACGATTTGCCGCGCGGCGCCGCGATCTACGTCCACTTGACGCTGATGCCCTATATTCCGGCAGCGGGCGAGCTGAAGACGAAGCCGACGCAGCACTCGGTCAAGGAGTTGCAGGCGCTGGGTATTCACCCGGACATCCTGCTCGTTCGCGCCGACCGTGAAATTCCGGAAGCCGAGCGCCGCAAGCTCTCGCTCTTCTGCAACGTGCGTCCGTCGGCCGTCATCCAGGCGCTCGACGTTGCCAACATCTACGACGTGCCGATCGCCTACCACAAGGAAGGCCTCGACAACGAGGTTCTGGCCGCCTTCGGCATCGAACCGGCGCCGAAGCCCCGCCTCGATCAGTGGGAAGAGGTCTGCAATCGCATCCGCACGCCGGAAGGCGAGGTCACGATCGCAATCGTCGGCAAGTACACGGGCCTCAAGGATGCTTACAAGTCGCTGATCGAAGCGCTGCACCACGGCGGCATCGCCAACCGCGTCAAGGTCAACCTCGAGTGGATCGAATCGGAAGTCTTCGAAAAGGAAGACCCGGCGCCGTACCTCGAGAAAGTTCACGGAATCCTGGTTCCAGGCGGCTTTGGCGAGCGCGGCTCCGAAGGCAAGATCCATGCGGCCCGCTTTGCGCGTGAACGCAAGGTGCCGTATTTCGGCATCTGCTTCGGCATGCAGATGGCGGTCATCGAGGCTGCCCGCAACCTCGCCGGCGTCGAGAATGCCTCGTCGACGGAATTCGGTTCGACCAAGGAACCGGTTGTCGGCCTGATGACGGAGTGGGTGAAGGGCAACGAGCTGCAGAAGCGCAACGCGGCTGGAGACCTCGGCGGCACGATGCGCCTTGGCGCCTACAAGGCGGCCTTGAAGAAGGGCACGAAGATTTCGGATATCTACGGATCGACCGATATCTCCGAGCGCCACCGTCACCGCTACGAAGTCAACGTCGACTACAAGGACCGGCTGGAAAACTGCGGCCTCGTCTTCTCCGGCATGTCGCCGGACGGCGTGCTGCCTGAAACCGTCGAGTATCCGGATCATCCCTGGTTCATCGGCGTCCAGTACCACCCGGAACTGAAGAGCCGTCCACTCGATCCGCATCCGCTCTTTGCGAGCTTCATCGAAGCGGCGACCGAGCAGAGCCGGTTGGTCTGAGCAGACATCGTTTTCGGTTTGGCAAGAGTTCGCCCCGCAGCAACGCTGCGGGGTTTTCGTTTATCGCCTTGCCGGCTCTCGAAAGCTGTCCGATCGCCACAGGATTGAGGAGCTATGCCGCCTGCGGCAGCGGCCCGACATAGACCGATCGCGGCCGGATCAGCCGGCCGTTCAGCGCCTGTTCGCGGGCATGAGCAATCCAGCCGACGGTCCGGCCGATCGCAAAGACCCCGGTGAACGCCTCTCGCGGAAAGCCCAGCGCATCCAGCAAAAGCGCGGTGTAGAACTCGACGTTGACGTCGAGGGGCCGGTCCGGCTTGCGCTCCCGCAGGATGGCGATGGCGGCTTGCTCGACGGTCTCCGCAAGCGCGATGCGGCGGCTGTCGACCTGGCCCGTGGCGATGAGCGGCTTTAGCGCGCCTTTCAGCGCGTCGGCGCGCGGATCGCGAACGCGGTAGATGCGGTGGCCGAAACCCATCAGCCGCTCGCCGCGGTCGAGCGCATTCCCAAGCCACGCATGCGCATTCTCCTCACAGTCGATCTCGTCGAACATGTCGAGCACCGGCCCGGGTGCGCCGCCGTGCAGCGGCCCCTTGAGCGCGCTGATCGCGGCGAGAACCGAAGAGGTGAGGCCGGCCCGGGTGGAGGCGATGACCCGCGAGGCGAATGTCGAGGCGTTGAGGCCGTGGTCCGAAATCGTCACCAGATACGCATCGAGCGCAGCCACCTGCTCGGCGCTTGGGCGGACTCCGGTCAGCATGCGAAGGATATCGGCGGAATGGGTCAGGGACGGATCGGGCTCCAGGGCTTGTCCGCCGGCCTGAAGCCGCAGGATGGCGGGCAGGAACACGGCTGGCGCAGCCATCAGTTGCAGCGCCGTGTCGAAATCCTCGCCGTCCGCCAACCGGGCAATCAGCGCTCGCACGGCATCGACCGGCGGCAGCGCCAGCAACGCCGCGTCGGCGGCAGCGACGTGGGCGAAAACGCTCTCCCGCGCTTGGCCGAGCTTTGGTCTCAACTGGTTGCCGTCGAAATGCTTCTCCGTCAGTCCGTCGAGCAGAAGTGCTGCAACGCTCTCGTAGGTCTGTGTGAGGACCAAATGGTCGAGCGATACCCCGCGGATGATCAGTCGCCCCGCTTCCCCGTCCACATCAGAGAGCTGCGTTTCCGCAGCGATGACATCTTCCAAGCCGTTCTTCATGGTGTTTCTCCTTTACGGCATGAAGGATCGGACCTAGATTAATTGACGTCAATCTTGACGCAATAGATCAATGTGTGAGCGATGTCCTGGCTTTCGACGGAAATGGCGCTTGAGAAACTCGGAACCAAGCCGCAGACGCTGTACGCCAATGTCAGCCGGGGCCGCATTCGCGCCAAGGCCGATCCCGCCGACCCGCGCCGCAGCCTCTACAATGCCGCCGACGTCGCGCGCCTTGCGGAGCGGCATGCAGGGCGACGAAAGGCCGAGACAGTCGCGGCGGAGACGATCCAGTGGGGCGACCCGGTTTTGCCCTCGGCGATCTCCACGATCGTGGAAGGGCGCCTCTACTATCGCGGACACGATGCCGCCGCCTGGGCGGAGCATGCCACGCTGGAGGAGACGGCGGCGCTTCTCTGGGATGCGGGTGCGATCGGATTGGATCCCGGAGAGGCTCGTGACGAAACGTCCCCCCGGATATCGGAGGCCTTCGTAAGGCTTGCCCAGCGCGCGGCCGTCGATCTGCCGGCTCTCGGTCGTTCGCGATCCGCTCTCGCAACAGAGGCCGCCAAGGTGCTGTCTACTGTCGCCGTGGCGCTGGCGCCTGGGCGAAACGACGACGCGCCGATGCATGAGCGCCTGGCACGCGGCTGGAAACGGCCGGAGGCGGCAGATCCGATTCGCCGCGCCCTGGTGCTGGCCGCCGAGCATGAGTTGAATGTCTCTGCCTTTGCTGCGCGGGTGACGGCGTCTTCGGGTGCTTCGCTTGCGGCAGCCACGCTTTCAGGCCTCTCGACGTTGTCGGGCCCGCGCCATGGTGGTGCGTGGCAAAGCGCAGTGCGCCTTGCCGAACAGGCCGGAACCCTCGGCGCGCGGGAGGCAATTCGAGCGACCTTGGCGACCGAAGGCGTCGTGAGGCCGTTCGGTCACCAGCTTTATCCGCAGGGCGACATGCGCGCCAGGGCGATCATGGCGGCGTTCGAGGTTCCGGCGCTTTATGTCGCGTTGGCCGAGACCGGCGAGGAGTTGCTGGGCGAGGCCGCCAATATCGATTTCGCGCTGGCGGCGATGGCCGCTGCCTTCGATCTGCCACTCGATGCGCCATTGGTCGTCTTTGCGCTGTCCAGGTCCACGGGCTGGTTGGCGCATGCGATGGAGCAGGTTTTGGCTGGCCATCTGATCCGCCCAAGGGCGCGCTACACGGGCGTGCCGATCCAGACGTAGGCCCCCCGTGATCCCAGCCTGCGGCGAGGCATGTTTTTAGCATGCGTTGTGAAACAATCGGCGTATTATGGCCGCGCCGGTTCGCACCGGCGTCATGACGGGGGCGTTCATGCGGATCGATACGTGGTTTCCCATTGCTCTTTCGGCGGCGTTCGCCGCGGCCCTGCTTCTGGCGCCAGGGCGCGCGTCCGCGCAATCGAGCGGATGCACGATGGAGCGTGTGGGGGGTACCTCCCGCCAGATCATGCGCTGTGCCGATGGTGTTACCATCACGGCCGAGGGTGGCGCGCGTTTCAATCTCATCGACCGCAATCGAGATGGCCGTCCGGATGCAGTATCGCTGCGCAACAAGGCCGTGCTCGTCGATGTCGATGGCGCGAGGCGCGCTCGGGGCTTCCAGGTGCTGACGCCGCAGGCGATCGCGGCCGTTCGCGGGACGCGCTGGGCTGTCGACGTGAAGAATGGCACGACGGCCGTCTTTGTCGTCCGCGGCCGTGTAGCCGTTGGCCGGCTCGCATCGCGGCAGACCGTGGTCCTGTCGGTAGGCGAGGGCGTTGACGTTACGGCAGGCACTGGCCCGCTGACGGTTCGCCGCTGGCCGCCGGCGCGCGCGGCAGCCCTGCTTGCCCGGCTCGGCCAGTAGTCGCCCATGCAGTCCAGGAGGCTTCTGATTGCCACAGCGCTGGTCGTCGCCGTCGTCTGGGGCGGCACGCTCGGCTACATGCATCTCGGCGGCAAAGCCGGTTTCCTCGATCGCATCGAGGCGTCGCTGACCGATCTCAGGAGCCTTGCTCTCGGGACGAGGACGCCGCCGCCGATCGTCAGCATCGTTGCCATCGACAACCGCACCGCGTCGACCAATGGCTATCCACTGAACCGTGCAACGCTTGCCCGCCTGATCGATGTCATCGCCTCGTTGAAGCCGAAAGTGGTGGCGCTCGACCTTCTTCTCGTCGATCCGGGACCTGAGGAGGGCGATGACGCCCTTGCCGCTGCACTCAGACAGGTTCCCTGCGTCATCGCCGCGGCCGGCGTCTTTCCCGAAAGTACCCAGTCGGTGATACGCGACGACAACGATCCGCTGGCGGCGATCCCCATCGCGAGTCAGATGCTGCTGCCGCTTGACCGTTTCGCCGACGCAGCTGCAACCGGTGTCGTCAACGTCTCCACCGATCAGACCGGAACGCCGCGCTATATTCCCCTCATCTCGCGCGGCGCAGATCGTGTCGACCAGTCTTTTCCGCTGCGCACAGCATCGATCGCGCTCGGGATCAATCCGGCTTTCTCGCCGGCTGGACTGTCGCTGGGCGACCGTCACCTGCCGACCGATGGCGGGCAGCGGCTGCCGCTGACCTTCTACGGCCCGCATGGCACGATCCCGACCTACAGCGCCGCTGACGCACTTGAAGGCAAATTGCCGGCCAAGGCGGTGGAAGGACGGGTTGTCGTCATCGGATCCACCGTTACCGGCGGCGGCGACGTATTCCCGACGCCGTTCGATCCCGTTTTGCCGGGGGTGGAGGTGATGTCCACCGCGATAACGCAGCTGATCGCCGGCGACGCTCTCGTCAGAGACCACGCGGTCCGCTTGCTCGATGCCACCGCTTCCGTTGCCCTGCCGGTGTTGTTGATCGGTCTTCTCGCATGGCGCCGCAGCGCGCTCGGATACGCGACCATTGCGGCCGTTGCACTGACCTGGGCGGCGCTCAACCTGCTGGCGTTTGCCCACGGCTACTGGTTCAGCGCGGCATTGCCTGTGGCCGCGATCTTGCCTCCGGTGCTTCTTTTCGGTGCCATGGAGCTGTGGTTCGACCGCATCCGGGCCACGCGCTTCGCAGCGGAAAGCGACCTGCTGCAGCGTATCGAGGCGCCCGGGCTCGGCGAATGGCTGGCGCGCGACCCGAACTTTCTTCAGGAGCCCGTCCGGCAGGACGCAGCCGTCGTCTTCGTCGACCTGTCGGGATTCACCGGACTGAGCGAGGCGATCGGCGTGACGAACGTCCGCGAAGTGCTGAGTGGCTTCTTCGAACTGTTGGACGACGAGGCACGCGCCCACGGCGGCGCGATCACCAGCTTCATGGGGGATGGCGCCATGATTCTGTTTGGTTTGCCGCACGCAGCCGGTGACGACGCGGCGCGGGCGGCTGCCTGCGCGGTCGCCCTCTGCCGCCGGATGCGCGGCTGGCTTTCCGTCCATCCCGTGCTCGCTGGCCGGACGATCGGCTTCAAGGTCGGGGCTCATTGCGGACCGGTCGTCGCCTCGCGTCTCGGCACCGGCACCCGCCAGCAGATTACGGCGACCGGCGATACGGTGAACGTCGCAAGCCGGCTGATGGAAGTGGCCGCGGCGCACCGCGTCGAGCTGGCCTTGAGCACGGCGTTGATGCAGGCTGCTGGTCCGGACGCGGCACCGCTGCACTCCGGCCGGCTGGACGGTCCGGAGGCGGCAGCAATTCGCGGAAGAGCCGAAAGTGTCGATGTCTGGTTGTGGCAAGGACATCCGCTTTGACATTTGCCGCCTGACGAAGTAGGAACAGCGCAACTTTTCAACCGGCAAGCTCCGGCCACGGCGTGCGATACGCCTGAAAATTCCGAAAGACAGACAAGATGACAGATTTCAGCGGCGTCGCTCCGGCGATCGCCAAGGCGTTGGTCAAGCGCGGTTACACCGATCTGACCCCGGTTCAAAAATCCATGCTCGACCCGGCTCTCGCCGCTTCGGATGCGCTCGTTTCCGCCCAGACCGGCTCCGGCAAGACCGTTGCCTTCGGTCTGGCGCTGGCGCCGACGCTGCTCGAAGGCGAGGAGCGCTTCGAGCCCGCCGCCGAGCCGCTCGCTCTGGTGATTGCGCCGACGCGCGAACTGGCGCTGCAGGTCAAGCGCGAGCTGGAATGGCTGTACGAGATGACCGGCGCCGTGATCGTCAGCTGCGTTGGTGGCATGGATATCCGCAGCGAGCGCCGTGCGCTCGAACGCGGCGCTCATATCGTCGTCGGCACGCCCGGCCGCCTCTGCGACCACATCCGCCGCAAGGCGTTCAACATGTCGCGCCTGAAGGCGGTCGTGCTCGACGAGGCCGACGAAATGCTCGACCTCGGCTTCCGCGAAGACCTCGAGTTCATTCTCGAAGCATCGCCCGATGACCGCCGCACGCTGATGTTCTCCGCAACGGTCCCGGCCGCCATTGCCAAGCTTGCCAAGAGCTACCAGAGGAACGCCGTGCGCGTCGCGACGACGGCTGAAGAAAAGCAGCACGTCGATATCGAATACCGTGCACTGGCCGTCGCCCCGAGCGACCGCGAGAATGCGATCATCAACGTCCTTCGCTACTACGAAGCGACCAACGCGATCGTCTTCTGCTCGACGCGTGCCGCAGTCAATCACCTGACTGCCCGCTTCCACAATCGCAATTTCAACGTCGTCGCCCTGTCGGGAGAGCTGACGCAGAGCGAGCGTACCCACGCGCTGCAGGCGATGCGCGACGGCCGCGCCCGCGTCTGCATCGCAACCGACGTCGCCGCCCGCGGCATCGACCTGCCAGGCCTCGATCTCGTCATCCATGCGGACCTGCCGACCAATTCCGACACCTTGCTTCATCGCAGCGGTCGTACCGGTCGTGCCGGCCGCAAGGGCGTCAGCGCACTGATCGTGCCGCTCAACGCCCGCCGCAAGGCCGAGCGTCTGCTCGACAATGCCGGCATCTCGGCAGCCTGGGCCCGCCCGCCATCCGCCGAAGAGGTTACAGCGCGCGACGAGGAACGTCTGCTGGCCGATCCGATTTTCGAGGAGGCACCCCGCGAGGAAGAACAGGATCTGGTCAAGCGCCTTCTCGCCGCCCACGGGGCCGAGAAGCTCGCGACGGCCTTCGTCAGTCTCTACCGGTCCAACCAATCTGCGCCCGAGGACCTGATCGAGGTTTCGGTACAGGATGGACCTCGCAAGCGTCGCGACAACGCCGATGGCCCGCGTGAGCCCAGCCAGAAAGGTCCGCGCGACGATTTCGGTTCGAGCGTGTGGTTCTCCATCTCCGTCGGGCGCAAGCAGAATGCCGAGCCGCGCTGGCTGATCCCGATGCTCTGCCGCAACGGCAACGTCACCAAGCGTGAAATCGGCGCGATCAAGATGCAGCAGGACGAGACCTTTGTGGAGATCGCGGCCGACAGCGCCGACGCCTTCCTGCAGTCGATCGGCCCGAACAAGGCGCTGGAACGCGGCATCCGCGTGACTCAGCTGAACGGTACGCCCGACTTCAACAAGTCCGCGCCGTCCAAGCCCTACGCCGCCAAGAAGCCATACGACGACCGCCGCGACGAACGTCCGAAGGACGGCTTCAAGAAGGGTCCGCGCAGCGATGCGGCACCCGCCGCCGGCGAGCGCGACAGCAAGCCCTGGGCCAAGAAGCCGGGCAAGTTCGAAGGCCAGCCGAAATTCGAAGGCAAACCCAAGTTCGAGGGTAAGCCCAAGTTCGAGGGTAAGCCGGGCAACGGTCCGAAGCCCAAGTTCGCCAAGAAGAAGGGCTGAGCCCAGCAGCCGAGGACGGCAAGGAGGATGCGATGGCAGATGCAGTGGTTCTGACGGTTCCGGTCTTCAGCACCCTTTGCAACGAAGCCTTCAGGCTCCGGCGTGCCGTCTTCGTCGTCGAGCAGAAGGTGCCGCCCGACGAGGAGTTCGACGGCGATGACCTGACCGCGCACCACGTCGTGGCGGTGATGGACGGTGAGGTTCGCGGCACCCTGCGCGTTGTCCACGCTGGCGAGCACGTCAAGATCGGCCGTGTTGCCGTCGACATGGCCGCGCGCGGCCACGGCATTGCCAGCGCAATGATTGCCCACGCGATGAACGAGCACCGTGGGGCTTGCGACAACCGCTTCTACCTGACTGCCCAGAGCGACAAGGTGGCACTCTACGAACGCTTCGGATTCACCGCCTATGGCGACGAGTTTCTCGATGGCGGAATGCCGCATCTCGCAATGAAGAACTACTGACCCGGGGGCCGGGCGTGGACGAGGGGATGCCACGTCGGCGCTGCGACGAGAGCCTCCAGCCGTCCATCGCGGACATCAGAGCTTTCATCGCTGCCAATCTGCATCTCAGGCCCGCGCCGACGCTGCCGGATATCCTCCTCTATACCGCGCATCCGGCAAGCGGCCTGTCCCGGCTCGGAGCCGGCAACGCGGACGATCCGCCACCCTATTGGGCCTACGGCTGGGCCGGCGGCACGGTGCTGGCCAATCACCTGTTCAGCGAACCGGGATGCGTACGCGGCCGCCGCGTCCTCGATCTCGGCGCGGGCTCGGGTATCGTTGCGATCGCGGCTGCGAAGTGCGGCGCGGCGAGCGTCTCTGCCGCCGATATCGACCCCAACGCGATCGCGGCAATCGGCCTCAACGCCGCGGCAAATGACGTCCGCGTTGACGTGCTGCATGCCGATCTTCTGTCCGCTGCGCCCCCCGACGTGGATTTCGTTCTCGCCGGCGACGTCTTTTACGAGCAAGGCCTTGCGACCAGGATGCTCGCCTTTCTCGGCAATTGCCGGGCAGCGGGCATCGACGTACTGATCGGCGATCCCCGCAGGACGCCGTTGCCGCAGGAGAAACTGCGCCTCGTGGCCGAATATCCGGTACCGGATTTCGGCAATGGCTCCGGGGGCGGGGCAACGCTCGGCGGCATCTTCACCATCGACTTTGCGGGTTGAGAACGCACTCAGGTCGCGGACGCGGCCGCCTGCAACGCCTTGAGGATCTCCATTGCCGGGCCGGCCTTGTCCGACGGAACGAAGACGTGGTCGTGGTGATAGGCCGCGACCATGTTGCAGGCAATACCCGCCCGGCTTAGCGCCGAAGCCACCGCGGCAGTAAGGCCGACGCCCTCCAGCGACGAGAAGACTTCGAGAACGATGCGGCGCATCGGCACGCCGCAGTCGAAGCCGAACGCGGCCGCATCGTCACGGCCAAGAATGAGCGACACGCCCTCGGCCTCGCGAAACCATGCCAGGGCAACCACGCTCCCACGCACGGCCAGCGGCTCGTCGACGGTGGTGCAGAACACGAATTCCCCTGGCGCGAGGGTCGGTGTCATGCCCGCAAGCATGCTCTGCGTATCGCGAACCGTCCGCTGCGTCTCCATCACTCGTCTCCATGACTCTGATGCAGCATCCTAGCATGAATGCCGCCGGGTCGGGCGCCGATCGCGGTTCGCGACCTCCACTCTCGCTTTGTGCCGTGCACGGGAATGAGGGAGGGATGTTGACGTTCGTTGAGCAGATTCAGTAACCTGGACAAGGCCCCTGCCACCTTTTCCTCGACTGACAGGGCCTCATCCACCATCTCCACCTCATTCCTGTGCTCGTCACAGGAATCCAGCCACGGCGCGTCGCCGCCGCGAATGACACGTCCTTTTGTCGTCGGACAAAGCATTTTCCGCACCCAAGGACTTGGGCGCACTGGATTCCTGTGACGAGCACAGGAATGAGGTTGGTGTGGGCGTAGGGACGACGTGAAGAGCACCCGAATGAGGAGGATGGTCCTGCAAGGAAGAGTGAACATAATCAATTATTTATCCGAAATATCGCGCCCGATCATCTCCGCTCCCCGCACCCGTATCCATAATCTCCGCGTCCCGTCGTCGGATACACCGCAAGGCGTTGCGGCGAGGCGGGATCTGCGCGGGGCGTGGGGGGAGGACGCAAAACCTCAGGCACCGGGTTTTGCAGAAAATGGTCCCCCTCCGGAGACGGCGGCGCTCTGCGCCTGAGCTCCGGACGTGCTTGTGCGGCACACAAGGTCCCCAGCGCAAGCGTCTCCCCCGCGAAAATTAGGAGGGGAATGCAGAGAGACCGGAGTTGCGGGCATAAACCGCCGAACGGGGCGCTGGGAAGCGCCATATATTTTTACTCCAACGCGGCAATTTCCGCGCCCCGTCCGAGTAGGCAGGCATGGTCAAACCACGGGGAAGCCAGCCGCGTGAAGGTCGAGGTGCGTCTATGGCAGGCTGTGCGGTGCAACGCCCGATCCAACTCCGGGCGGCCGTGGGGCGGAGATGCAAGGCGAAACGGTCGACGTTCAGCCGGTCAGGCCGGCCCGAAGCAGCAGGACAGGGCATGGGCCGCCGGCCGGCAGTTCCGGTGCATGCGGCGGCCGCACGATCAGGCAGTCGGCCTGTGCGAAGATCTTCATCATCGACGAATCCTGCTTGCCGAACGGCTCGGCCATCAGCATGCCCGTGGAGGAGGTCAGCAGCCGCGCCCGCACATAATCCTGGCGTTGATCGTTGGCTTTGAGGGTGACGGATGTCTCCGCCGTCGCGTCGCGCCCGACGGGCGGCAGCGAGGCGAGTTTGCGGATCAGCGGCTCGAGGAACAACACGCCGCAGACCAGGCTGGACACCGGATTTCCGGGGAGCCCGAGCACATGTGTGCCGCCGAGGCTGCCGACCATCAGCGGTTTTCCCGGCCGCATGGCGATGCGCCAGAAATCGAGCTGCATGCCGACGCCAAGCAGCGTTGCCTGCACGAGGTCGTGGTCGCCCACGGACGCCCCGCCGAGCGTCACGATGACATCGGCCTTCGCCTCCCGGGCGCGCTGGACAGCGGCGGCAATCGCTGCGGTGTCGTCGGGGACGATGCCGAGATCCAGCACCTCGGCGCCGGCATTGCGCGCAAGCGCTGCAATGCCAAAGGTGCTGGATGCGATGATCTGAGCCGGGGCCGGCACGCTGCCGGGGGGCAGCAACTCGTCGCCTGTGGCAAGCAGCGCCACCAGCGGTTTGCGCAGGACCTCGATCGCCGCATGGTTCATGCCGGCGGCAACCGTCAGCCGCGAAAAATCGAGGATCGTGCCGGCCGAAAGCACGGCTTCGCCCTCGACGAAATCCTGTCCGCGCGGACGGATGTGCTGGCCCTGGCGCACCGGAAACGTCGTGCGGATACCGCCTTCGATTTTTTCCGCGTCTTCCTGAAGCAGTACACTGTCGGCACCTGATGGAATGGGGGCTCCCGTAAAGATGCGAACGGTCTCGCCTCGGCCCACCACGCCATCGAAAGCATGGCCAGCAGCGGATGTCCCGATGAGCTTCAGATCTGCCCCCGGCTCAGGAGCATCTTCCCGCCGAAGCGCATACCCGTCCATCGCAGAAGCGTCGAAGGGAGGCTGCGTCAGCCGCGCCACAAGATCGGCGGCGAGAACCCGGCCATCCGCCTCGGCAAGCGAAACAGTTTCGGCGGCAACGACCGGTCTCGCCCTGGAGAGCAGGCGCTCCTTTGCGTCGGCCACGGGTAACAGGCTCATCTGGAATGCTCCGGATGGCGAAAGTCGCCGGACTTGCCGCCGGATTTCGCGAGCAGTCTTATGCCGCCGATCTCCATCGCCTTGTCGGCAGCCTTGGCCATGTCGTAGACCGTCAGGCAGGCGACTGAAACGGCGGTCAAAGCCTCCATCTCGACACCGGTCTTGCCGGTCAGCTTCGCGGTTGCCGTGATGCGCAGGCCGGGCAGGGCGGGGTCCTCTGTGATGTCGACCGATACCTTGGTCAGCATCAGCGGATGGCAGAGCGGAATGAGATTGCTCGTCTGTTTTGCGGCCATGATGCCGGCAAGGCGGGCCGTGCCGATGACGTCGCCCTTCTTCGCATTGCCTTCGCGGATCAGCGAAAGCGTCTCGGGCGCCATCTTCACGTGGCCTTCGGCGGTTGCGACGCGGACCGTATCGGATTTGTCGCCGACATCGACCATATGCGCCGTTCCGGACGGGTCGATATGGGTGAGCCCGGACTTGCCGCCGCTCATGTCACTCGGCCGCCAGGGCGGCTTGCCCGAAGAGCAGTGCGCGCGTCGCCGCCGTCACGTCGTCCTTGCGCATCAGGCTCTCGCCGACGAGGAAGGTGTTGATGCCGAAGGCTTTAAGGCGCTTGCAGTCGTCATGGGTGAAGACACCGCTTTCGCCAACCAGCAGCCGGTTGTCGGGGACCATGGCGGAGAGCGTTTCGCTGACGGTGAGGCTGACCTCGAAGGTCCGAAGATTGCGGTTGTTGATACCGACGAGTGGCGACGACAGCTTCAATGCCCGCTCCATCTCCTCCGCGTCGTGCACTTCGACGAGCACGTCCATGCCCAGGCCGAAGGCCTCGTCCTCCAGACGCTCGGCATCGCTGTCGGACAGCGACGCCATGATCAACAGGATGCAATCGGCACCCCAGGCGCGGGCTTCCTGCACCTGATAGGTCTCGAACATGAAATCCTTGCGCAGCGCCGGCAACGTGCAGGCTGCGCGCGCTGCCGTCAGATACGCCGGCGCGCCCTGAAAGCTCGGCGTATCCGTGAGCACGGACAGACAGGCTGCGCCACCAAGCTCATAGGCCTTTGCCAGCGACGGCGGATCGAAATCCGGACGGATCAACCCCTTCGACGGGCTTGCCTTCTTGATCTCGGCGATCAGGCCGTACTGGCCGGCATCGCGCTTTGCGACCAGCGACTTGTAGAAGCCGCGCGGCGGGGATTGATCGGCCTGCATGGACTTGAGATCGGCAAGCGAGACCTTTGCCTTCGCCGCGGCGATCTCTTCCCGCTTGTACAGTTCGATCCTCTGCAAAATGTCGGTCATGGCTGTATCCTAGAGCAATTCCAGCAAAAATGCGTAGAGGTTTTGCGTCCTGAATTGCGTGAAAGCAAAATAGAGCGTTTTCGCGATTCAATGAAAAGCGGAAATGCTCTAGTCGATATCGTTCGACACGGCCACGAGTTTGTCGAGAGCCGAGGCCGTCGCACCGCTGTCGAGTGATTCTGTGGCAAGCCGCATGGCGTCGCGGAGCGTCTCGGCCTTGCCGGCAATCACCAGCGAAGCCGCGGCATTGGCAAGAGCGATATCGCGATAGGCATTCTTTGCGCCGCTCAACACGTCGCGCAGCGCAGCGGCGTTGACGACGCCGTCACCGCCCTTGATGGCGTCGAGCCGGCAGGGTTCAACACCGAAATCGGCCGGCGACAACTCGAACGTTCTGATCTTGCCGCCTTCGAGCGCCGCAACGCTGGTGCTGCCCGTTGTGGTGATCTCGTCCAGTCCGTCGCCGTGGACGACCCAAACGCTTTCGGAACCGAGATCGCGCATCACTTCGGCGATAGGCACCACCCACTGCGGTGCGAAAACACCAAGCAACTGACGGCGAACGCCCGCCGGATTGGAAAGGGGGCCAAGCAGATTGAAGATGGTACGCGTGCCGAGCTCGACGCGGGATGGACCGACGTGTCGCATTGCGGAGTGGTGCTGCTGGGCGAACATGAAGCCGACACCGGCCTCGCGAATGCAGCGCGAGATGATCTCCGGGGTAACGTCCAGCTTCACGCCGAGCGCCGCAAGACTATCGGCGGCGCCGGATTTCGAGCTGAGCGCCCGGTTCCCATGCTTGGCGACCGGAACCCCGGCGCCGGCGACGATGAGCGCCGCCAGCGTCGAGATGTTGTAGGTGCCGCTCGCGTCGCCGCCCGTGCCGACGATGTCGATGGCGTCCGCGGGTGCGTCGACGGTCAGCATTTTGGAGCGCATCGTCGTCACGGCCCCGACGATCTCGTCGACGGTCTCGCCGCGAACGCGGAGCGCCATCAGGAAGCCGCCGATCTGCGAAGGCGTTGCCTGGCCGGACATCAGGATGTCGAAGGCCTGGCGGGCCTCCTCACGGGTCAGAGGCTCGCGGCTTGCAGCCTTGGCCAGAAGCGGCTTCAGATCGGTCATGCTGTTTCGCTCCCCTTAGCGGACGGCTGCCTGTTCGGCGAGCGGCTGGTTGATGGATGCGCCGTACTGAGTCTGCAGCAGGTTTACCATCTGGTCGAGGATATCATCGCCTGCAGCGTTCGCCATCGCAGTAATCTGCTGGTCCTGGTTGTTCAGAACGTCGCCCGTCGGCTCGGTGTTGACTTCCGTGACCTTGAGCAGAATCTGCGTCGTCGGGTCGTTGCCAATGGCGTTGGCGACGGTATCGACAGGACCGGAGAAGGCGGCACTGACGCCGGCGCTTCCGAGAACCGCGTCATCCATGCCGCGCGTAATGCCGCTCTTGTTTTCGACGGTGATGCCGAGCGGGGCAGCGATATCGGCAAGCGACGTGCCCTTCTGCGCCTGCTGCTTCAGCTCTTCGGCCTTCTTGGCGAGTTCGGCCTTCTGCTGTTCGGCGGTCCAGTCGGCAATCGCCTTGTCGTGAACTTCACTCAGCGGACGGTCGCGCTCCGGCGTTACGTCGCGGACATCGAACCACATGTAGCCATCCGTCCCGATGGAAAGCGACGGCACATCGGCACCGGCTTCGGTCCGGAAGGCGGCGGCGAGCACCTGCTGCCTGGCCGGGATGTCCTTGACCTCGTTGCCACCCTTGTCGAGACCGGTCGCATCGACGGCGTCGATGACGACGGCCTTCAGCTTCAGCTGCGTCGCGATCTGCTCGAGCGTCGAGCCGGAGCTGCGCAGGTCCTCGATCTGGTCATGCACGTTGATCAGTTCCTGGGAGGCATTGGAGACTGCCAGCTGCTTGCGGATCTCTTCCTTGACCTCGTCCAGGGTTTTCATGCTCTCCGGCTTGATGTTGCTGATGCGCAGGATCACCGGACCGAACGTGCCGTCGACGACGGGTGTCGTTCCGCCGTTCTTCGACACCGCAAAGGCGGCATCGGCCACGGCCTGATCGGGTACCTTGTCCTTGGCGAATTCGCCGAGGAGGACGTCGCTCGCCGTCTTGCCCTGGTCGGTCACCAGCTGGTCGAACGTGGTGCCGGTCTTCAGCGCGTTCACGGCCGCATTGGCCAGGTCCTTGTTCTGGAAGGTCAGCTGTTCGATCGTGCGGGTTTCCGGCGTCCGGTAGCTGTCCTTGCGCTTCTCGAAATCTTCGCGGATCTGATCGTCCGTAACGGAGGCAACATCGGCGATATCGTCCGGCTGAAGCTTGAGGTAGGCGACCTTACGGTATTCAGGGGCGCGGAAGCGCGGCTTTGCGCCCTCGAACCACTTGGCAAGCACGTCGTCCGCCGGTGCCTTGATCGGTTCGATGTTGGCATTGGTCAGAAGCAGATAGTCGACGCCGCGGCTTTCCTGGCGGTAGAGCTTCAGCGCATCCACGAGCGTCTTCGGCGCCGTAAAGCCGTTCGAAACGGCATCGACGATCTGGCTGCGGACGGCGACCTTGCTGCGTTCCTTGATATAATCGTCCTCGCGGATGCCGGCGTTGCGCAGCCGCGATGTGAACAGCGACCGGTCGAACTGGCCGTTGACGGCCTTGAAGGCCGGATCCTCGCCGATCAGCTGCGCCAGGCGATCCTGCGACAGGCCGAGGTTCATCTCGTCTGCCAGCTGGTCCAGCGAGGCGCCGGCAACAAGCTGTGCAAGAACCTGCTGTTCAACGCCGAATGCGCGGGCCTGTTCGGGCGTCAGACGCATGCCGAACTGCTGGCTGAGATTGGCCACCTGGCGCTGATAGGCGAGGCGGAACTCGTTCACATCAACATGTTGATCGCCGACGGTCACGACCGTCGTGCTGTTGCTGCCGGTCAGCAGGGAATGAGAAACACCCCATATGCCGAAGGAGGCGACCAGGAGCAGCATGAGGAGCTTGGCAACCCAGGTCTGGGCAGCTCGTCGCAGAATATCGAACATCGAAACGCAAACCTCGCATTCTATTCGCCCGTTCTCGGGCTAAGGCATTCGACGTTCCTTAGAGCAAACCTGTCAGGAAATGAAGGGTTATCGCGCGAAAACATCTGCGCTATAGCGGCATGCGTTTCGCAGCCTTCCCGCACAACAAAAGATGCCGCGCTTCGGAACCTTTGGCAGGGTCATTTCGTTGAACAGCATGCCGAAAAAACAGGAGCAGACTATGGCCGACATGAAAACCGCCTCCGCCCAGTCCACAGCCGCGCGCGTGAAGGCGGACGTTGCAGCAGACGATCTTTCCGCACAGGTCGCAGCCTTGCGCGAAGACCTTGCCCGCTTGTCCGAAAGCGTGATTGCGCTGGGGCAGGGTGCCAAGAGTGCTGTTGCCGACGAAGCGTCGGTCGTGACGGAACGCGTGCGCGACAAGGTACGGGAGGAGCCGCTCTTCGCGCTCGCCGTGACCGCCGGGGTCGCCTATTTGTTCGGATTGATGAGCCGCAGGTAAACTGCAGCCTCATCGCGCGAAAGGGCAGGGCGCTACGGCGCCCGGCCCTTTTGTCTATAGCAGGCTTACCTGCGGATCACTCGGCCCACCGCAATGAGAACGCAGGCTCCCACGAAGCCCGCAATCAGATAGCCCAGCCAGCCGCCGAGCACCACGCCGAAGACCGACAGAATGGCATTGGCGACGATAGCCCCGACAATGCCGAGCAGTATGTTCATCAGCAGGCCCATGCTGCTGTTCATGAACTTTTCGGCCAGCCAACCGGCGATGCCGCCGATGACGATTGCCGCGATCCAACCCACGCCTGCGCTTTCCATGTCTGTATTTCCTTTCGAGGAAAAGAATGAACCGTACACCCAAGATAAAATGACTGTAGTCCGATACGATCAGGGTCAAGCGCGTCTGCAGGCCCGGCCGAGGCGCTTCACACCCGATGCAGGTTGCCCATCATTCCCGCACGAAAAATACATAGGCCGCGCCGCCGATCCCGCAAGCGGGACGGGTAGGAATATCGGTGCGAGTGGAAGTTAAGCGTTCGCTGCGATAAAGCGTCGCATGCAGGCGACGCGATGAGTGCTGCAGGAACAAGACAAAACACAACCGCAGGAAGATTTGCCTTAAATGACTCGACGCCATGTCGAGCGGATGGATCGGTTCGCCCGGCCGCATCTGGGGTGGCGCCGATTCCGGCGGCCGCAATCGCGCAGCGAATGCCTAGCGGCGGGATGCACTCCCGGACCGAATTACGCTTTAGAAACATTGTGAAACGCATATGATAGCTTCGCCCGAGCGCCCCTCCGGCGCTGGGTCGGGACGACCATTGCGCAACCCTGCCTTCGTTTCTTCCAGGAGGCTGCACCGAGTGAAAACTCTCGATTGGATCAGGTAGTGTGTCGTCAGAAAAACGCAGCGGTCGCCAAAATCGATCTTTCTTTCAGCAATTGCTTGCTCAACCTATAATCTATGTCATTCTAGGCTCCTGAAAATGAGGGGTATCAATGATGATTAATCTTCAGTCGGCTCAGGGTGAGGTTTCCCACGATCAACGCCTGCTCGATTGCCGGGCGGATGTGGAACCTGCGCTTCTTCAAATCATCCATGAGGCGAAGAAAAAGGGCTGGGCGCCTGCTGAAGTGGCGATGGCGATCGCCGATGCGGCCGACGACTACATTCTACTTCTGGCGAACCGCAAGACCACGTCGCACTGAGATGGCCGCCGATCGACGGCAGGTCGCATAGGCCTGAACGTCGCATTTTCGGCCGTCGAGGAAGGCGAATGGTGAATAGACACCGTCGCGCCGGTTGACGATGCGACCGTAGCGGCTATAAAGCCTCACGAACCCGATCTGGACCCAATCGGCGTGCCTTGCTTCAAGTGGGGCTGTGCATGCAGTTGAGCCGGATCGACGTGATGGAAGAGTGTCCGAGTGGTTTAAGGAACCGGTCTTGAAAACCGGCGTGCGGGAAACCGTACCGTGGGTTCGAATCCCACCTCTTCCGCCATCACAGCTACCTATATCCTCGCATATTGTCGCGCAGGCCCTTGATTTCAGGCCTTTTTCCGTGCTCTCTGTTCCCATGCTTTCGCATCGATTAGCACCCGTGCCCGCTCATTTGCGGGCATCTTTGTGGGCATCGGCTAGCGAAAATGTGGGCATCGCAATGAGCAGGTTGGGGGCAAGACGCCGCTATGGCTGGACTGACAGATGTGCAACTCCGCAAGGCCAAACCGGCGGAGAAGAGTTATAGAATCGCCGATACTGGCGGCCTCTTTCTTTTCGTGACAACAGCGGGGTCGAAGGGATGGCGGATGCGCTATCGCTTCGAGGGCAAAGAGCAGACGCTGATTATTGGCGAATACCCCCAAATATCTCTTAGCGACGCTCGGGCCGCTCGAGACGCGGCAAAGGCGATCCTCAAAGAAGGACGCGACCCCAACAAGCAAAAGAAGATTGAAAAGCTGATCGGGCAGCAGCGCACGGGCGAGACATTCGAGGTGATCGCTCGCGAATGGCACGGCCTGCAGAAATCTCAGTGGACACCTATTCACAGCGATGACGTGATCAATTCGCTCGTCAAAGACGTGTTCCCAACGATCGGATACCTGCCTATCCGCGAGATCAATGAGCAGCTCGTGCTCGCGACGTTACGCCTAGTGGAGAAGCGTGGGGCGAACGAGACTGCCCGCCGACTAAGGCAACGCATCTCGGCCGTGTTCGTCTACGCGATTTCCTCTGGTCGTGCGCAGGGCGATCCTGCCGCCGTGGTGACGGGTGCCCTCGCTCCGTTCCGCCGGGGTAGGCAACCTGCCGTTACGACACTTGACGCCGCCAGGGAGATGATGCGCAAGACCGAGCAGACGCCAGCACATCCCGTCACGAAGCTGGCTCTACGGCTTATCGCGCTGACCGTAGCGCGGCCTGGTCCACTTTCGACGACGCCGTGGGCAGAGTTCGACGAGCTTGACGCCGAAGAGCCAGTTTGGACGATCCCGGCCGCTCGTATGAAACTGAAGAGGCAACAGAAAGAGGACGAAACCCGAGATCATCTGATCCCATTGTCGAAGGAGGCAATGGACACGATTCAGGTTTTGAGGGAGTTGACGGGACGGGGACCATACGTTTTTCCGAACAGCCGGCATGCTCATCGCCCGATGTCCGAGAACGCCATGGGTTATCTGCTAAACCGAGCCGGCTACTTTCAGCGACATGTGCCCCACGGTTTTCGCTCCACGTTCAGCACGATCATGAACGAGCGCTTTCCGGACGATAGAGCTGTGATTGATTTCATGCTCGCGCATGTGCCTAAAGACAAAGTGGAAGCCGCCTACAATCGCTCACTCTATCTCGCACGCCGCAAGGTCCTCGCGCAAGAATGGGCAGACCTCCTCATGGAGGGTGCTCCGACCGCTGCTGAGCTGCTCAGTGGCCCGAGGAAAATCCTCAACCCCGATAACTATCGGAAGAGGGCGGCCTAAGATCCAGCCCTGAGCCGCGTCGCCTTGACACCTTTCCTGTTGAGAACATAGTAGGAACATTGGCCGTAAGATTGCGGCAAGCGCGAAGCACAAGAGGGCGATGCGTGGTCGAAACTATTGGTGAGGCTATGGACGCGGGGTGGGATATCGCCGCTCGATGCGCGTGGGGAAAGCGTGACGGGCTAAAGACCGTTAAGGCCTGTTCGTGGAAGCATGACCTAGATCTCGTAACTCTGGTTGCTACGCGTGGCCGGGACTTTCCTATTGCTCGGCTGGCAGAACGTTTGAGGTGTCCATGTTGTGGAAGCCGGCGCGTTGCTGTCGTGTTTATTCCTGCATCCAAGCCACCACGTGCTATGAATGTGAAACGGGATATCCGCTGGTAGCTATGAATTTGTCCGAACCTGTCCGAAGGGCCAATCGCACCCAAATGACGTTGCATGGTATTAAAAGCTTAGCCGTTCTCGTCTCAAGAAGTCGCTGAAAGTTAGATGCTCAACACCTTCCGCTCGGCAGATGTTGGGTATTTTTCTTTTAGGCGTCTGTCCGTCCTCTTTGACCATGTGTTCCATGCTGACAACAGGTACGTTCATCGTTTTCGCGAGGGCGATAATAGTGATGTCGTTCAAACAAATCGTCTTTGCCGAGCCGCCGGTGAATTCTGAGATACAATGTCGGTGGTCGACCTGCATTCGCTTGATGTGCCCGATATAGGTTGGCCAATCCCAATCATTCCCAACCTCCAGGACCACGGACGACTTCGAATTGATCAAAAGCTGGCCTATGCCTCCTTGGCAATGGCACATCTCGTCGTAGATTTCGGGCGTAACCGCTATGTAGTCACTAAGGACGAAAGCTGCGAAATGAGCCCAAAGGGTTTTATGAATATCCTCCGGCATTGTCTCCAAAGGATTGGATACGCCGGACGTGTCGAAGCAATATTTCTTCGTCATTAGCCGAAATGATCCCGAATATCATTTAGATGCCGTAGGTTCTTAATCCCCATATACTGCGCCGCATTGTGGTTGTTGATCCGACCGTTGGTCCAGGCCTCCAGCACCAAGCCCGTGTAGAGATCACCGAGATTGTTTCGGTAGCGCGTTCCGTAGTACTCGGCGCGGCCAAAGCTCTTGTGGTTCGCTTCCTGTTGCTCAAATTGTTGCTTTTTCGTACCCCAGTAATAAGCTGCTACCACGTATCCAAGATGAACCAGCCTGATAAGCATCGCGTGCGCGCTGACATGGAATGTCGCTGCTAGATTATTGAGCGCATTGTCAGAGATTGAGGAGGCTGGCGTTGCTGGAATCGCGCCCGCCGTCGCAACAAGCGCATCACGCGGCATCAGAAATGCCGCAGCAAACCGGTCACACCAGCCCTCGATTGCAGACGTTGCTGCCGCGTTCAAAGGCGCAATTATGGCACTCTGGTGCAGTGCAAGGTGGGCTAGCTCATGGACCAGGGTAAACGCTTGCGCCGTCGGGGCTTCGTTACTGAAGACGATAACAGGGAGTGGAAACTCGGCGATACACATTCCACGCGCACCGACGTCCCGAAGACCTGTGTTTTTCAGTGTGAGTACTCCCAGTCCCTCAATCCGCCGTCTCAGAGTGACGGGAAATCTCTGTTGATCTGCAGATCTAAAAGCGAGCTGGGTCGCAATCGTAAAATCCATCGCCTCGCGCGCGAGGCGCGATACTTCCTCGGGATTGGCCCCAATTCCGCATGCAAGAATTTCCGGGAACTGAGGGACGTCTTCGCCAACCTCTTCGAAGAGATCCAGAGCGTTCACGCGCTGCGCCTCGGCCCAATACTGGATATCTTTCAGCGCAATAATTTCACGCGGTACATCAATTCCACGATGTGATCGAAAATCCGGTACGAGTTGAGGCTCCTGAAGGAGAGGTGGTTCGTCTAGGAAGAACTCAACAAACGAGCGCTCATAGAGGTCTGCCAACGCGCGGGCTTGATTAACCGTGGGCACCTCTGACGCATCTTCCCATGCCCGAATTCGCGCGATCGATTGGTGAAGCTTGGTCGCAACCTGCTCGAGGTCAAGCCCACGCCGTTCCCGCGCCCACCGGAGTACGGTGGGATTGTAAGCTGGGCGCTCTCGCTTCTCTGAAACTACCATAGCTTCATGATAACGAAATTGATTAGGATTTGGTGCATCCTGGCTATGAACTTATTTCTGGGGGCTCTTAAAGAGTTTGCAGGCCGCGCTTATAATCTTCTGAAGATTTTTTGGAGAGGGCGAGTTTTTCCCCTTCGTCGGCAATTTCAACGGCCCGATAGGCTTCGATCAAGGCTGTAAATGTGCCAGCCGTTTCCAACGCAGCTCCACCATTGTTATAGTTCTTCTCAATAATGTCGCCGATCTTAGCAGCGATGTATTCCTTCGCCAGTTGGATTTTGCCAGCGCGGTCCATGATTCTCTCCGTTTCGACCAGACCATTACTAACAAGTTGGGCTTGTCCATCAAGGGCTATCCAGAGGTACGTTTTTTGCAGAAGGATTTTTGATCCTATTCCTCGTTCCGCTGCAACGCAGGGGAAGGGCCACAACCCGTTGCCTTTGTGTGTTGGCACTAAGATGAACCGAAGCACATACCTGCCAAATTTCTGTAACGCTGAATGACTACACACCAAAAAGGTGCAATAAGAGCGGAAATCCTAAGCAAATTTGACAAGGTGTGTGCGCCACTGCGCACCTTGCAATGCAACTCAGCAAATGTATTTTATTCACCGCAAAGTAGTATCTAAATATTGAGAACTTTCGGGGGCTGTGTTGAGAAAACATATTAGATGGGGGTTGCTTCTTTTGTTGGCGTGTCAATCGGAATACGCGCTCGCTCAGACAGAGTCAGCAGCACAGATCTGCAACTCCGCTGGGGTATGTGCGCCCGTTGACCCTTTGACGGCACTTGCGATCGTTGGAGTTAAGGCACTAACGGACGAAATTAATAAAGGAAGCAATGGGTTCGGACCGAATGGCGCAGTTGTGAATGCTGTGACCACTGCTCTCAATGACCTGAAACGCGGCGGCCTCGGTGAGAACAACGACATTGTGCGCGCCCTCCAAACGATCAAGAACGATCTAATTGAAGGCCCCGGAAAGAACAACGACGTAATTAAAGCATTGGGTTCAATCGGTATCAAATTCTAGGAGGGAAACAATGAAACGTGTTTTAGCTCTGCTTCTTTTTTCAACCACAGTTTTGGCCGGTAATGCCTTTGCTCAGGGCGCATTGGATTTTGCCGATCCGTGCAAGGCACAAGAAGGAAAGTTTGATTCAACTACAACCGCTCTCCGACAAAATGCAGACGCGCTCATCGCGCAATGGGATGGCTTAAGCGAGCCGCCTGGCGAACTCCGACCGATTTACGTCGAGGCTGTTAGGGCAGGAGCTTACCAACAGTGGAGTCAGAACCCTATGATCAAAGGGCTCCTGGCCCAGATGGCACAGACAAGTCCGACCTTCGAACCAAAAAACTATTTCGTGGTGAACGTATATCCACAGGTATACACCCAGGAGTTGGAAGCTGAGGCGGTTAGAACGCTATTTAAAGCAGACTACCAGGCAAATCTACGACCGAAATTTATTGCGGAAAGAGGGGAGCTAGAGAAGACAATCGATGGGCAAAAAGCGAAGCTCGACGCGGCGTGCAGCCCTGATGTCTTCAACCAATACTTCCGAGCAACGGTCGGTAACTTGATGCTAATTTACAAGGGCAACGAGCAGGCCGCGGCGAACGAAAAAGGAGACGTTGCGGCA
This sequence comes from Rhizobium sp. Root1203, assembly GCF_001424945.1. Lineage (GTDB taxonomy): Bacteria > Pseudomonadota > Alphaproteobacteria > Rhizobiales > Rhizobiaceae > Rhizobium. Next base: position 452,562 of record NZ_LMCW01000012.1, on the reverse strand, counting down.
GCCATCCGGTTGATGAGTGGCATTAGCATCACCGACATACTAGAGCATGGTCTGCTTGGAGGCGAAAATAGCGAAATTCGCAAAATGTTCAACAACCTAGGCCTGGGAGCGAATTCGGATCTTGGCAAACTAGTGCAGTCGTTAGATCCGAGCCAATGGAAGATTGATCTTCCAAACATCCCATTGCCGAAGATTGACCTTCCTAAAGTTGATCTTCCCCGAATTGATCCTCCATTGCCGCCTGCCAAAGCCACCATCCCTTTGGTCAACGTGGAAGTTTGCGTGCCTTGGTGCTGAGGATGGGGCGGTATTCACAGCCCGGTGGCAGGGGGCCTTTGAAAATGGGAGCTCCTGCTGGTCACCTGAGGTCGCGCGGGATCCTACTTTTTCAGTCGATCGAGGATGATCCGGACTTCGCCGCTGGCGCGCAGCGTCCTGTCGGAGGTAAGGCCGCCGTTGCCGCCCTTGCCGTGGATGCCGTTGACGTCGAACTCGACGGATTCGACCAGCTTCTTTGCTGCCGCCATGAGGGCTTGTGTCTCAACGGTCATAAGTCTCTCCGTTGCGCACATTGTCGGCCATGCGACGGATGGCGAGGCGGTGCAGGCCGGTCGCTTTCGCAACCTGCCCCTCGGACAGCGTACCGTCGTTCAACAACCGCATGATCAGGTTGAGCGTCCCGCCGATGTCCGGAAGCACCGAAAAGCTTCCGCCGATCCTCTCAGACTGGCCAACGGCCGATGTCTTCGTGATGCTGACAGTTTCCGGCTTCATGTGGCCCAGTGGATCCCTGCCCACTATCCGACGGCCGCGGTGGTCGGCCGGCCCAACGATAAATTCTCGTTCCATCCGTTCGATATGGCGGGCCGCCTGATTGTAACCGATCCCGAGCCGCCGCTGGATCATGCTTGTCATGGCGAACTCCTCTTTGCGTACCAATTCGACTGCACGCCGGTAGTTTTCTTCTTCCTCAGACAAGTCCGTTCTCCTTCAGAAAGTCCTCGATGCCGATCGGGCGTTCAGAGGCCGTGAAATAGTGAATGATAGAGAGGTGCAGCGCCTCCCAGGCGCGGTCATAGATCGCCGCGAGACGGTTCCATTGCGGCTGCCGCTCCGGCCGATTGAAGGACGTCTTCTTGTGGAGACGGCCGAGCTTGCGGTCGCGAGCGTTCAGCGTTTTCCAGCGCCGGCGAAACTCAAGGGGCATCGCTCGCCAGCATTTGGCGCAAATGATCGTGTCGCACCCTGGGTGTTTGTCTTGGGCGGCGGTGCGGGCGCACCTGGGGTTGAGGCATCGGATACGGCCCGTCATACTGCCACCCGCGCCGTCGGCTCGGAAAACGCTCGAACAATCTCGTCGAGCTGTCCAAAGGTGAACCGCACCCGATTGTCCATACTGCTCTCGAAGACAATGAAGGCCTCGTTGGTCCAACCTTGCCGCTCTCGAACGATGCAGTCATGCATCAGCTTCAGAGGCTCAATCGCTTCCGCCAAGCGTGTCCGGTTCAGCATAATTTCTTTCGGTACCGAGGACATCAACTCGATCGAGGCATGCGGCGAGCACCAGGCGCCGTTGCCGATGGCGGCCGCGCTTTCGCTCAAGATCGCGCGAAGCTTGCTGACGTCGGTGAACACCTGATCCAGAGCGCCGGCGATCGCCGCCAGTTTTTGCTGCGCCGAACCTTCGGGAGTGTCAAAAAAGGGGCTGCCCGAGCCCTTTGCATACGCCAAGTCCCAATAGTCACCTACGAGCTGCAGGATTTCCTCTTTCTGCGTCACGCTGCCACCTTCTTCGCTTCTCCGGCGAACTCTTCGAAAGCCAGTCGATCGCCGGCACAGCATCGGTAGACGAGATTGACAGGGCCGATGCCGTCCCAACGGAAGCTGAAAGGCCACCTGAACTCGATGGTGGCGGGAGCTATGCTCATTCCGGGAAATTCGAAATGCAGCATGGCCTCTCCGACGCCATAGGCGCCATCCTGGGAAAGGATGTAGGCGCCGGGACGAAAGGCATCGCCAGTGCCGTGAAACTTCACGTCGCCGAAACGCTGCCGCACCACGGCGCGAAGCGTCTCTATAAACTCGCCCTCGAAGCGCCGCTTTTCGGATTCGACCTCATCGTCTCTCGTCTTGCAGGGGGCGCAGCAGAAGACGCGGCCCCCTTGGACGCCGATAACGTCCTGTGTGCTGAGGCAGCTCTCTTCGAGCCATTCCTGTGAAATGTCGTTGCCGCAGCCGTGGCATTCCAAACGCCATCCGTACTCAATCAGCAGGCTCGCGGGCACTATGCTTGAAGGCGCGCACCAGTCGGCCCACTTGGCGCGATAGCAAACGATGTGCGCTACTACGCCGTCGGAATATTCCTGCGCGCCGCGCTTTCGCGCCTGCTGAAGCGTCTTGGCGAATACGACGCCGCCAGTGTTTTCGTCAGCCTCTAGAGCGACGTACGCGTGTTCTACAGTAGCCATTATTGGAGCCCCATTGGAAAGTTGAGGTAGGTCCTGCCGTCGAGCGTCCGGCCTGCAGCGTGCTTGCCAACGCGGTACATCGTCATGATTTCAAGTTGGACCGACGCGAACGCGCTCGGATCGCGGTTCAGCTCGCGCTTCTCGACGCGACGCTTGATGAAATTCGCCCTAACCGCGGGGTGCAGGTCGTTGTCCGGAGCCCATTCGCCCCATTGCTTGAAGAGAAACGCCGCACGGCCCTCGCACTCGCGCTTGAGCTTCCGCACCCACTCTGGATGGATCGGGCGAGCGTTCTTGCCGCTCTCACCGCCCACGATTACCCAATCGAGACCGGGCAGACGCTCGGGCAGATTCGCCAGCATCATTCGATGCATATACGACCACTCGCCGGTCATGGCGTTCAGCAAGAACTTGCCGACGCGGAGGTCGCGCAACGTCATCGGCTCCTGCATCGGCTCAATGCTGACCCCGACCCACGGAATGCCGAACAGTCTCTTTAGCTCGAGGAGGCGAGGCAGGTCGCGCTCGGCCTCACGCTGGGTGACGACGGTTACCATTAGGCCGATGTGCCGTGGCCAATTCTCGCGCCATGCGGCGGGGACCATCTTCGCGACGTTGCTGATGCGCTTGGTCAGCATGATGATCCGCAAACCATCGGCCGCTGCCGCATGGTCGAAGAGCTTCGCCCGCAGTTCGTCGTTCGCCTCGTTGTCGAAGATATCTGACATAGACTGCATAAAGATGCGCAGCGGACGGCCATTCTCAGCCTGGAAGGCCGCTGCCGAGCGTTGCATCTTCTGGATCAGGGCCGGGGCACCCTTAATCTCGCGGCGCTCGGTATTAGGGCCCCATTGCTTGTTGCCACGGAAGTTGTTGTAGTCCTCGGCATAGCAGTTGTCGCAGCCGGGGCCGACTTTCGTGCAGCCCCACCAGAAATTCACGGTGCCGTCGCACCACTCGATCGCGGAGCGCTCAGCCATGCGATGAAATCCTTGTATTGACGATGTCGGTGATGGTGACCTGCAGAGCGTCCGGCGCCTGCAGGAAAAACGGATACGGGTCGAAGCAAAACGAAATCCATTCCTCGTCGGCGAGCGCGTGTCCGGCATCTTCGATGTCGTGACGGTCGATGCTGCGAAGGACTGCGAGCAGGTTGCGGACATCCTCCGGCGTCATGCTGCGATCCGGTTGATGTTCTGCTTGGCAACTGTGAAGGTGTAGGCGACTACCCATGGGTTATTAGCCCAGCCCACACCTGCCTTGAAGTTTATCGAATCCCAGAGCCCCGCGTACGCCAAACAAGGATTTCCGTTCCATGTCCCGCTATCGCCCTTGATGCCCCATGTGGGCGCGATCCATTCGAGGCCCTCGGCAATTGCGTCTTCCTCGCTGATGGCCTGCAGCCGCTCGATCCGAACATCGGTCACGATCAGCGTCAGGCGCGACGCCCAACGCGGCATGAAGATCGACGGACGCCAGAAATGCGAACCTTTCGGTGCATAGTATTTGAAAGCGTTCTTATCCCCATCCGGATATCGGATCTGCTCGTGCTGTTCGGACCAGCCCACGAGCCCGCGCTGCGCCGCGTAGGCTATCTCGACAACGTCCGCTGCCCATGAATGAGCCCGCCAGGTTTCCCTGACCCATATCCGGTCGCCTATTTGAAACCGGGAATAGTCCGGCGCGTGATTGGGCACGTCCTCTTCGGCCACGTTGAGCAGGCCACCGAATATGTGCCATAGGCCATTTGGCTGCTGCTCAATCTTCTTGAATAGCCGGCGCGTCTGTGTTTTGCGCCCATCGAGTAGGGCGCGGATCATCGGTGCAGAGAAGAGCAGGGGATGATCAGTCATGCTGCTTCGACCCCGCGAAGCTCTGCCCTATCCGTCACATCGACGATGGCCAAAGCCTTCATCACCCATCGGCCGTCTTCGTCTTTTTCAGGCTCGATGACGATCGGTTGTTCGGCATCCACGCTGTAGTGGATCGCCACGTAGACAGCGGCTACCAACCGGTCATCAGGGACAACGTGCAGGTGCCGCGTGCCATTTACTGGCTTGCTGTTCTCATTGTGTTCTCGCACCATTTGGACTGCCGTAAGCATCTCAGCTAGCGATACGTCGTTGAGTGAGGGCAAAACCGGGTTATCGGTCAGGCCGTTAGCCAAGAAATACCGTTTCGCTATGCGCGAGTTGATGGAGAGCGCTTGATCGAACGTGAGAAGCGGGGAGGTGCCGCTCATGCCGACACCTCTTCGCCGAGCGTGCCGACAAGAGCCGTGGCCTGCTCGAAGGCGACGACGTAACCGCAGCCTGGCTGTTCGGACCACCGTTCCTTTTCGCGCTCGGGCACGAGGACAATTTCGGCAGTCGCGGGCCAAATCGCGGCGATGCGGGCTTTCGGATAGCTGGCGGTCGAAACATAGTCGCCAACCGTGAAGGGCACGACGACACCGTATGCCTTCACCCAATCGGACTGCACCTTTCGGTGCGCCGACGAGAGATCCGCATTGTCGAGTATTTCGACCAGCCGAGCGTCTGGCTCCCATCCGTGCCTGCGGTCCAAGCTGCGAGCGAAATCATAGCCGTTTCTCTCGAACGACGCCGCGAGCTGATTGCTCACGCGATCGCGATCAATATCCGATCCATCGAGCCATTCGATTAGATCGTCCAGCATCGCCTCGATGGCGAGGGCGCGGACCTCTTGTGACCCATACCTGGGGCGCGTGGGAATTGCGGTATCGTTCATGATGATCCCTCTTGCGATCGGTTCGGGAAGCCGCCCGCCGAGACGGGCGGCAACCGGAACCGATCAGTGTTCCGTGCCCTGGGAGGCAACCGTCTGAGCAATGCCGATGATTTGTCGGCGCGCCTTGGAGCTCTGGATCTTCGAAAAGGCCCGGATCAAGTCGAGCCCTTCGGACGTGGACGCAAACGAGAGGATTTCGCTTTCCTCAACCGTTGCGCCTTGAGAAAGGGAGGATTCGAAGAAGAAGCCGACTGGTGCGCCGAGGACTTCGGCGATGCGCTGCATGCGGCTGCCGCCGACACGGTTCGTGCCCTTTTCGTATTTCTGGATCTGCTGGAACGTGACGCCGAGCTTTGCCCCGAGGTCGGTCTGTGACATGCCAAGCAGCTTGCGACGCATCCGGATGCGGCCCCCAATTTCAGCATCGACAGGCGATGGCGACTTGGTCTTGATGGCGGAAACGGCGCGGGTAGGGATATCAAGCATAGTTCTCTCCTTGTGTGCCTCTGACGGCGGTTGAAAATCGGAATCAGGCCGCGGCCACGGCCTTCTTCTGCCGAGGTTTCGGCGGGAATTTCTGTGCGGGATGAAAGGTGGGGCCTCGCGTGTGCTGCGAGTGAAAGCGGTACCAAGCGTAGTTCTGCTTGCCCTCGTCGGTCCCTTCGAACCAAACCACGCGGCCGATCGGCACAATATCGGTGCACATCGGGATGAACGGCGCGGCATAGAGATTGTATTTGAAGTTGGCCTCAAGAAGCAGCCAAGTGGGCGCAATCTCAGAAAACCGCGCGATCATCGGGAGCAGGAGCTCCTTCGTGTAAGGCGGGTTGGTGATGATTGCGTCGGCTGTCGTCCGCGCCAGAACCTTGTCCGTCAGTGCGTCGGTGCCGGTCTGGATGTCGCCACTGTAGATGCAGAGAGGGCCAAAGCCTTCGATATGCCTGATCAGCCGCCCGTCGCCACAGCACGGCTCCATGAACGTGCGAACACCGGTCAGGAACGCCTTCAGGGGCCGCGCTGCCTCGAAAGGCGTCAGATACTCGTCGTGCTTCTTGCGCGGAAAATCGGAATACAGGCCCACTCAATTCGCCCTTTCGCCGTACTGGTCGGCGACAAGCGCACCAATCACCTCGTCGACGTGGCAGTCGTTCCACCAGAACTGGAGTTTGGCGCTGGCAAGAGCGGCTGTAGCGTTGGCGGGCTTGAGATAGCCCAGGCGGATCGCGAGACGAGTGCTGCCATAGGTAGGATACAGGCAGAGCAGGGCGTCGAATGCCACATGAAGGGCGCGGCGTGCGTCCTGCTGCACCTTTACGGCCTCAGACAGAGCATTCTCGAACAGGTTCGCCGGTGGGCGGCTGTCCACCCACGAAACGAACGGCTGCACAGAATTGATTTCAGCCGTTGCCGTCATGCGGCGGCCCTCCCAACGAACTCGTAGGACCGGCTGATCAGGTCAACGCGGTTGCCGAGCATGATTTCATGAAGAACTTCGAGCTGACGGACGCTGAGATCGATGCCGGCGTGCCAGAGCTCGATGATGGATGCTGGATCGCCTTCATCGGCTGCACAGCGCGTCAGCGCATCAGGCCCATGCCGATTATCCGTCAGCGGATAGGTGCTGCGCCCATCCTGCGTTTCCATCGTGCCGCTGCAGAGTGAGCAGCAATCGGGTTGAAACTGCAGATCTTCCGCGTTGCCGCAGGAGTTGCAAAGCCAAAGAGCCACGTGCGCCTCCTATCGATTGAGGGCGTAGTGGCAGACATCGAACGCGTGGCCGGCGAGGCACACCGCCATGTCGTGTGACTGAAACGATGAAATTAGCGCGAACGAGGCGATGCCGGCCAGTGCCAGTAAGCTCTTCATGATGTGCTCCCCAAGAACCGAAGCACTCGCTTCGTAGGAGCAATGGTTGCGTATAAATCAACCGACGTCAAGCGGAATAGTATATTTTAAATCAACCTGCCGAATGTGAGCATTCGTCAGTTGGTTGCCTTTGACGACAACGTCGCGCTTCTAACTCGGATCTAATCGATTATCTGAGGCAAATGGCCTAGCGGCACTGAGGATAGAGCCCCAGGGGATCGGACGCGAGGAAGCCATCCGGGAACGTGCAGCCGGGCTTAGCTGACCCGCTTGGGAGGACGATCGGCCCCTCTGACTTCGGAGGCTTTCCGATCGGATCATCAAGCCGAAACTTCGTCAGCATCAGCCGATCGAACACAAACATGTCGGTCGGCTTTGTCTGCAGGATGTAGGTAAGGGCTTGAGGGTCGATGCCGGTCTGCAGAGCGAAGGTTAAAATCTCGCCGGTGACGGCCTGAGATGTCGTCATTGCTTCAGCGCCATCTTCGGTGGCGCCTGGTGCGTGGTAGAATTGATGAGAGCCGAGCTGCGCCGTCTCAGGAACGTGCCTTTTGCGGCCGCCGATGAATGCGAAGAAGCAAGCTGACAAACATTGGCCATGCGGCGCGACCATCGTGGTCATGTTCGCACGCCAAACTGCACGGCCGATTTCAAGCCCGTCAGCTACCGAACCACCATCCGAGTTGATTACGAACAGCCCGCCGTCATAGGCGCCGGATCTAAGCGCGTCTCTAAGGCGCTCGCCGTCTCCCGGGTTGATGTCGCCCTGGGCAATGAGCCACTTTTCGCCGTTGTCTTTCTTGACCGGCTCGAACTCTAGGGCGCTCACTGGCTGGAGCGTTCCCGCCAGAGCTGCCAAAGAGCAGATCAATAGCCTCATGGCAGGTCTCAAGATGAGCGGCTCTTTCGATTGGTGGCCGGCTCGGTCCTCTCAGAGGCAGAGGCTGTATTCTTGAAGAAGAGGGTGAGCATCTGGATCGCGGCCTCTTTTTGCTCCTCGGTCTTATCGCGAAACATCTTTGCGAGCCAGTCGTCATCCGGATGCCGAAAAAGAGCCACCACCTCTTCCGCGCCAAGGTAGTCGGCGAGCGGCTTGAGGTACTTCTCTGTGGGGATGATGCCAGCAGCAAACCACCGATAGACCGCGCCCTTATCGGCACCGATCTCGCGAACGATATCAGCCTGCTTTACTCCGCGCTTTTCAGCCCATTCAGGAATGAAATGGCGGCGAGGGTGCTCTGTAGACTCATCGACGTTGCTCATGAAGCAACTTGTACCAGAGCCGGTTTCTTTAATCGCCTTATCGAAAAACAAGCTACCCCCTTGACGTGGGTTGATTTATACGCAACCATTTCCGCTATGAGCGACGACGAGAACATTTCACCGATCAAGGAATACAGGCAGAAGGCCGGCCTCAGTCTCGAGGCTTTTGGCGAGCGCTTCAATCCGCCCTACCACAAGACCAGCATCTTGCGTTGGGAGCGGCTGGGCGTACCCACCGACCTGAATACCATCCTTGAAATCGAGAAAGTCACCGGCATACCGAGAACCAAGCTCGTGCCGGCATTCTTCGATCTCGCAGGCGTTCCGGGGGCGGTCGGTCAATGAGCGCCTCCTTCACTTCTCCCCGGAAGGTCGGTCACCGCCGACTTCTGACCGTCGCGGGAATGGATGATTGGTCCATTCCGGCGATCTCCCCTCCGAAGCCGATCCAGAAGCTCCTCAGCTACATCACCGATCGGTTCGAAAAGCCCGCAACTTTGCGGGTGAGCCAGCAAGCCATGATCGTGCACCCTGTCCGCATGCAGCACCTGATTGCCTTGTTGCCTCGCCAATCGTCTGAGACCTTGCACCGGCCCTACCTCTCGCTCTCTCGTTCTGAGGGGTTGGGGTTCGGACAAACGGGTCTCTTCGAAGACGATCCTCAGTGCCAGAACATTGGCACAAGGAAGTGGCGCGGTTCCGCCGGGAAGGGACCGCAACTTTACGGGAAAAACTCAGCAATCTTATTTGACGTTGAGGGGCTTATTGGCTGGCTGCGAGAGCAATTCCCGCGATCGACGATACATCACGTCGAGTCGAGGACGGGCATTCCCGCCGCCAGTGTCGAGAACTGGCTTCATCGGCGGTCACAGCCGTCGGTGGAGCATTTCATGATCCTTCTCACCACGTTCGGTCCTTCACTGCTGCACGCCTGCCTCCGCCAAAGGCCGGGATGGGTTGAGCACGCCGCCAGGCATGAACGGGCGAGGGAGATCGACGAGCAAATTGCGAGGCTGCAGGGCGAGCGGCTTCAGGTCGTTGCAGGATGAGGGACAGCAAAGGTGAAAACATACACGTCGGCCGACAACATCATTCGGCGGGCCGAAGAACATAAGATCAACGAAGGAATGGCACTGGCGCGTACGCCCGTGCTCTCAGTCGCTGCAATCGCAACTGGGCTGAAACAGCTCATTTCCTCAAAACTCTGGTGGCTGGAGAGCTTCTCTGCCGGCCCCCGCAAACGCCCCGAAAACGAGATTTTCTCGCGCCGGCAAGAGTTGGCCGTTCTGGTTCAAGCTTACGACCGAGTTCTCGAAAGGGGCACAAATGCCGGATCTCCCAAATAGTGAAGAGACGGCATCCGTCGAGCGCATGATGCTGCTGATACGCGACGATCCGCTTTTGGCCGTCACCAATCATGCAATCACCCGTTACGTGCAGCGTATTTTGCACACCAAGCTCGACGGTGAGTTCTCCAGCAAGAAGGAAGAGGCCCGTGCGCATTGTCACGCCGCCGGCTTCACCATCCGACAGGTTCGAAATTTGATCTGGACTCCGGGCCTTGCGCTCGCTGTCCGCTTGGGGCTGCCGAGCGTGGATAACGGTCAATTCATCGCCATGATCGATCCGATCAACGGCGCAGTGAAAACCATTCTCCCTCCGCGCACCAAGACACACGGCCGGCTGCGGCTGCTTTCTGAACGGGAGTTCGCGAAGCGCCAGAACCGGGACCAACGCAAAGCAAAACGGCGACCGACAGCCGCGGGGCTCAAGGCGCAGCTCGATGAGGAAGGGACTGAGAATGCATAGCGAAACTGGTGCAGGTATGACGGGTGCACAGAAGGCGGCGGCTAAGGCAGTGACCCAAGCAGCAATCGGCAAAGTCGGTAGGGCTGACACTGGCCAGGAGGAAGCGTTCAGCCGCGACGAGACCGGCCAGACCAAAGTCGAGAATGTCGCGGCTGCCGAGCTGCGTAGCTTCATTGAGCGTGTGGAGCGCCTGGAGGAGGAGAAGGCTGCAATTTCCGACGATATCAAAGATGTGATCGGAGAGGCGAAGGGCCGGGGCTACGATACTAAAGCGATCCGCACCATCATAAAAATGCGCAAGAAGGACGCCAACGAACGCCTCGAAGAGGAATCGATCCTCGACACCTACAAAGCCGCCCTCGGCATGATTTGAGGCGCGCAATATGATCCTGTGGGCGCATACTCTTTCAATTGGAAGAGCGGTTATTCACCGCCGCGTTCTGCTGTCTGCGAGTTTTCTGGAAGGTCGCAGACAGCACAAAGATATCGGCTTCCTTACAGGCATCGATGAAGGCTTCGCGCGCGACCTCTACCGGCGCGCTGCCCTCAAGTACTCGAAGGCACGCCTCCATCGCAGCACTATGGTCATCCCCCTGCGACAGCGGCCAGTAGAGAAGCAGCCATTCCGCCGCCGCCTTGGTGTTTTTAACGGTGTGTATCGTTCCGAGCGAATGCGTTTGAAAGACAACGGCGTGTTTCCACGTTTTAAGGTCCATTGCTCCATTCCTTCAAGCGGAGAAAAGGCCAGGAATCAACGCCCGAGAATGTTTCAAGTTCCATTGCACGAGGCGACAGCATGAGCCGTAGAACCATGCCCTACCATCGCCGGTACCACGGTGATGCGCTGCAGGGTTACACAAAGCTCGATCTTGAGCAGCGTGGCGCCTACACGACCATTCTTGACCTCATCTATGACGCTGGGGGGCCGATCGACAACAACGAGCGTTGGTTGTCCGGTCAGCTCAATTGCTCGCTTCGGAAGGTGCGGGCGTTGCTGTCCGATCTGCTCACCATGCGGAAGATTTTCATCAATTCGCAGGGCCAAATCAGCAACCATCGTTGCGAGACCGAAATAGAAAACGCGCTGAAAATCTCGCGAAAACGAGCTGAAAGCGCGATGAAACCAAGGCGAGATGACGGCGACAACGCCAGATTTCGCAACAAAATCAGTGACGGCGAAGAGCAAATGCAGCGCAATAGCTCTGTAATACCAGAGCCAGAGCCATATATAAGTAATTCTTCTCCGTCAGTGGGTGTGGCACCAGAGGGCGAGATCGACTTCAGCCGCCCACCACTATCGTCGTTGACCACCAGTGACCGGCTCATTCGGGCTTTGAATGGGGATGGGAAGGGCAGGCAGGAGATGATGAGCCTGATTGCGTCCAATCGCCTGCGTCGTGTGCGGGGGTTGGGATGATGGGAAGCATCCACAACGACCTTGTGACCTGGGCGGGCCGCGCTCGGCGCAACGGCCGGGACGCGATCAGTATCACGATAGACACCGCTGAAAAGGCGGCGGAGCTCATCGTCCAACAGGCGACGGAGATCGAAGCGCTGGTATTCGCGCTCCAGGGCATTCGCGACGCCCATCCTACAGGATCGTCGTGGACGCACATGACGGATGGGACGTGGCGCGAAGCATGCCGGGATTTCCAGCGCATTGCTCGTCACGCGCTTCTGGGGCATGGAAAGGAGCCAGCAAGTGGTTAATCCGAACAGAGCTATTGCCATATTGGACGAAATGGCATTTGGCCTTGCTACCGAAGCGGGCATGCTCGGTTCTCCAACGGTGACAATCGAGTTGCCGCGACGAGGCGCCGAAATGTTTCTCAGCAAGGTGGCGGAAGGCGTGACTAAGGTTCTCATGACCCATCACCGCGACTTGCCAGATTTTCGTCTTGGTCGCCCATTTCTGTATCGCGGCGTCAACTTTCGCATTGTCGAAAAGGCGGAGCACTCACTCTGATGGCCCCACGTAAGCGCAGTGCCGTTGAGACCAAGCCCGACGAGGTTTTGTCACCCCTAAAGCCGAAGTCTCCGGCCAAGGGTGGGAAAGCAGTAGCCGGGAAGGTTGCGCCGAACTCAACGAAGGCGCCTGCGAAGGCCAAGAGCCTCGCAAAGCCACGGAAGCCGAAGGCGGCCAACAAGGCGGCTGTTAAGCCCCAGGCGGAGATGAAGGCGCCGGTGAAGTTCCAGAAGCACTTCATCGGCCTCGCGCGAACGATGTTCCTCTCGAAGGTTCCCGACAAGGATATCGCCGAGGTCATCGGCATCGACGCCGAGACCATGGAGTGGTGGAAGGAAGAGCATCCGGATTTCGGCGATGCCTTCCGGCCGGACCCGCGCAACTACGGTGGCCGCCCGTCGGAGTGGGATGACCGCAACATCGCGATCGCCATGACGCTGGCCGAGCTCGGCGCGACGGATCTCGAAATCAGCCAGGCGTTCGAAGTCAGCATCAGGACGATTCATCGCTGGAAGCTGGAGCACCCCGAATTTCGGGCAGCGCTGGAGCTGGGCAAGGAAGCCGCGGACAAGAAGGTTGAGGATAGCCTGTTCAAGCGCGCCACCGGCTATTCGTTCGACAGCGAGAAGATCGTCGTCATCGAGGGCGAGGCGCAGCGCGTCGAGATCATCGAGCACGTGCCGCCAGATGTGAAGGCAGGCATGTGGTGGCTGCAGAACCGCCGCCCGGGCATCTGGCGGGATGTTCGACACATCAAACATGATGTAGAAAAGGATAGCGCGCTCGGCTCCTTCCTTCAGAAGGTAGGTGGCAGGGCAATTTCACCCGTGGACCAAGACGGTCCTGCAAATTCTGCGATCGGTACACAAGGCAAAGCCTTCACGCCGGTCGACGACGAGCAGGACCCGAATGTACGAAAACCTTAGCGGGTATACAGAGGAACAGCTCCTTGAGAGCTTGAAAGACCCGCAATGGCGGATTCGGAACCTCTATTACATTCTCGACAAGAACAAGAAGACGGTCCTTTTCACGCCCAACGAGGTGCAGGAGCTCTTCCTCTCGCGGGTCTGGTACCGGAACATCGTGCCGAAGGCTCGGCAGCGCGGTTTCTCCACCCTGATCCAGCTCATGATGTTGGACGCCTGCCTCTTCGTCGAGAACCAGACGGCCGCCGTCATCGCCCAGGACCGCGAGACCGCCGAGAAGATCATGCGCGACAAGATCGAGTTCGCCTACGATCGGCTGCCGGACTTCATCAAGAGCGCCGCCCGCATCATCAAGGACAACGTGTCCGAGAAGACGTTCAGCAACGGCTCGTCGATCTCCGTATCCACGTCAGCGCGCGGCACCACGCTGAACTGGCTGCATGTCTCTGAGTACGGTGTCATCTGCTACTTCAATCCGTTGAAAGCCGAGGAGATCGTGACCGGCGCATTGCCGGCGGCCGAGCAGGGCATGATCTTCATCGAGTCGACCTCGAAGGGCAGGGACGGCGACTACTACAAGCGGGTGATCGAGGCGCAGAACAACGCCGAATCCGGCAAGAAGCTGTCCAAGCTTGAGTATCGCCTGCACTTCGCGTCGTGGTGGGATGCCGACGAGTACGAGATCGAGCCCGAAGGCATCTTCATCGATGCCCGCGACCACGACTATTTCGACCGCATGGAACGCGAGATCAAGCGCCCATTGTCGATGCGCAAGCGCGCCTGGTACATCGCCACCCGGCGCGGCACATTCGGCGACGACAATGAAAAGATGTGGTCGGAGTACCCGACGACACTGGAAGAAGCGTTCAAGGTCTCGACGGAAGGCGTCTGGCTCCGCAAGCAATTGCAGCGCGCCCGCCTGGAAGATCGCATCGGCAAGGTTCCATATCGGACCGGCATTCCCGTAAACACGTTCTGGGACTTGGGCGTGGCCGATGACATCGCCATCTGGTTCCACCAAGCCGTCGGCCAAGCAGATCACTTCATCGACTATTTCGAGTGCAGCGACGAGGCGTATTCGTTCGTCGTCGCCGAGCTGCAGAAGCGTGGGTATGTGTGGGGGCATCACTTCCTCCCTCACGACGGCGATCAGCGCAGGCCGGGCACGATGGCCCTTGAGACCCCGAGGGACATGCTCCAAGCACTGGGTCTCAAGAATATCCAGATCGTGCCGCGCGTCACTGATCTCGTCAACGTTGGTATCCAGGCGCTGCGCGAGGACTTCTCCGGATACTTCTTCGACGAGGTCAAATGCGCCCCCGGCATCATTCACCTCGAAAACTACCGCAAGCAGTGGAACGACAGTATGCAGGTGTGGACTGAGTACCCGATGAAGAATGGGCACCAGCATGCCGCCGACGCTTTGCGACAGAAGGCGCAGGCACGTGACGATGTCCGTCGCCTCACAGTGCATGGCGGCACCACGACACGGCCGCGGCGTGCCAACAGATCAGGGTTGGCAGCATGATCTCCAGCCAGTTTTCACCATTGGGCAAGACGTCCTCCATCTTTCAGGAGGACAACTTTGAGCCACGCAATCGACCTAGATCACAGGGCATGGACAAAAACCCGAGGCCCAATTACCGCTATCGGAACATGGCTTAGGCGAGACGAAAGTTTTCGCCCGTGCATGGTTCTAATTCGGACGGGCAGCGAATTAGACGACAGGCTGATACCGTGTGTGGTCACCCAGAACCGCGCGTGGATCTGGTCTGAGGAGATTGGCGATCCCGCGGAAGCCGCCCGCACTGCGTTCCTGTTCGCCCAAGCCCTTCAGCTTTCGATTCATGACAAGAGCACGATCATTCGCCTCGCGATGTTCGTGAACGACATGCTCGGCGATCTCCTGTCGATCCCTCCATACCAGCCACTCGAAACACCGACGGTCGCGGAAGCGGTCCTGATTGATCACAGCACCGGTAGGACTGTGGAAACGGAGATGAAGGATGTTTGACCTTCAGGCGGATGACGGCTCCGTCCGAAAGAAGAAATACAAGTCCCCGATTCCGGACACGCCGGCGCCGGTGAGGCAGGTTGCGGGCAACAAGCTCGACAGCAGTGCGATGACGCGGCTTCATCTGCGTCTTCTCGACATCTGGCAGCGTGAGGTCGATCGGCAGGCGGCGAACCGCATCGACATGGCCATCGATGAGGATGTCTACGACAGCATCCAGTGGAGCGAAGACGACGCCCAGACGCTTCGCGATCGTGGCCAGGTGCCGCTCGTCTTCAACGTCACAGCGACGACTGTCGATTGGGTCATCGGTACCGAGAAGAATGCGCGGACCGACTTCAGCGTGCTCCCGCGGCGCAAGGAAGACGGCAAGCCAGCCGAAAAGAAGACGGAACTCCTGAAATACCTTTCCGACGTGAACCGCGAACCCTTCGAGGTCAGTCGCGCTTTTGCCGATGGCGCCAAGGTGGGCATAGGCTGGATGGAAGACGGCTGGCAGGGTGACGAAGAAGGAGAGCCGATCTATGCCCGCTATGAAAACTGGCGGAACATGCTGTGGGATAGCACGGCCACCCAGCTTGATATCGAGGACGGGCGCTATGTCGGCCGCTCGAAGTGGGTAGACCTCGACGTCGCCATCGCGACCTTCCCAAAGCGCAAGGCCATGCTCAAGCGATCAGTCGATGACGCCGACAACTTCGCGATGCTCGATGCCTATGGCGATTACCCCATGGATCAGATCGAGCTCGAAAATCAGGGCCGTGGGGACAGCGGTTACACCAGCGACCGGGTGACGGGCTATCGCCGGAACCGTCTGCGCATCTTCGAACTGTGGTTCCGCATGCCGGTTGAGACCGAACGCATGCGTGGCGGCGTCTTCTCCGGTGAAATCTTCGACGAGTTTTCGCCCGGTCACGCCGACGAGGTGGAGAATGGCGAGGCCGAAGTCGTAAAGAAGGTGATGATGCGGACTTATGTCGCGCTCTTCACATCTGCCGGCATGCTCTGGCTCTCGCCATCTCCCTACCGGCACAACAAGTACCCGTTCACGCCGATCTGGTACAAACGCCGCGGCCGCGACGGCATGCCATACGGCTTGGTGCGCAATGTTCGCGACATCCAGACCGATATCAACAAGCGCGCCAGCAAGGCGCTGCACATCCTCTCGTCCAACAAGATCATCATGGAGGATGGTGCGGTCGACGATGTGACCGAGCTGGCCGAAGAAGCGGCGCGTCCAGACGCCGTGTTCGTCGTAGCGTCGGGCAAGCGCTTCGAGCTCAATGCGGACCGCGAGCTTTCCCAGTGGCACCTCGAGCTCATGTCCCGGAATATCCAGATGCTGCAGCAGGTCGGCGGCGTCACGGATGAGAACCTTGGTCGATCGACGAACGCAGTATCCGGCGTGGCAATCGAGGCGAGGCAGGCACAGGGCCAGCTCGCAACTTCCGGACTGTTCGATAACCATCGTCTGGCGCAGCAGATCCGCGGTGAGAAGAAGCTGTCGCTCACCGAACAGTTCATGGATCAGAAGAAGCAATTCCGGATCACGAACAAGCGCGGTCGGCCGGAATGGATCGATATCAACGACGGCTTGCCCGAGAACGACATCATCCGCACCAAAGCCGATTTCGTCATTTCAGAGGACGATTGGCGCGCGACCGTCCGTCAGGCGCAGGTCGACAAGCTCCTCGAGCTGCTGGGCAAGCTGGCACCGGTGGCGCCGCAGGTTGCCGTCGTTTCCCTCGATCTCATCGTCGAGAGCATGGACCTTCCGCAAGGTGAGGAGCTTGTGAAGCGAATCCGCCAAGTCACTGGAATGGTGGACCCGGATGCAGAAGAGAACGATCCGGAACAGCAGGCCCAGGCCCAGGCAAAGGCCCAGCAGCAGCAGCTTCAGTCTGAGACCATCATGGCTCAGCTTCGCAAGCTTCTCGCCGATGCAGTGAAGGCCGAGGCGGACGCGGCGAAGAGCCAGGCGATCGCGAAGGAAGTCGAAGCCAAGATAGCAGCGACCAACATCAACGCTCAGAGCACCGCCCTCGATGCAGCCAGCAAGGTTGCGATCGCGCCGGCACTTGCTGACGTCGCGGACCACATGCTGCACGAAGCGGGATTCATGTCCCGCACCGAGCAGGAGAGCAATCTGCGCGCACTGGCGGAAGCCGCTGCGCAGCAACAGGCCGCCGCGGCGGCGCAGCAACCACCACAACAGCAGATACCGCCCGGGGCAGCCGCACCGGCGGGTAACGAGCCAGCCCAAATTGGGTTGGGTTAACCGAGAGGGCGAAATATGAACCCGAGACTGACAGAAGAAGAGCTCGCGCAGCTCACCGATGAGGAACGCGAGGGTTACCTCGAAGAGATCAACGAGGACGGAGACGCTGAGGAAGGCGACGAAGGCTCCGAGGACACGACAACCGCTGACGTTGCCGCTGCTGCGGAAGGCGATGACGCTGATGATGCTGCCGATGCCGCCGCCGCTGCTGTCGCAACGCCTGACCCAAAAGCCGCCGACGCAGCCGCGGCAGCTGCTGCAGCCGAAGCCGCTAAGCCGGTTGAGCCTGTAGACGAACCCGAGGAACGGGCGCCAAGCTGGATCCTCCCCGCTGACCTCACGGCCAAAATGAAGGACATCAAGGATCAGCGCGCCGCGCTTGCCGAAAAGTTCGACGAGGGCGAGCTAACCGCGAAAGAGTACAACGAGGCTCTCGCCCCCCTCGAAGATCAGGCGGACGAGCTCAAGACGCGCCAGATCAGCGCCCAGGTTGCCCGAACCACAGCGATCGAGAACTGGGTTGGTCGTGACGTTCCAGCGTTCATGAGCGATCATCCGGAATACGCTCGATCTGAGTTTCTGCGTAATGCACTCGACGCCGAGGTGAAGGCGCTCCAGTCTACGGCAATCAATCCGCTCAATCCGAAGATCCTTGAGCAGGCACACGCCAAGATATCCGGTGAAATCACGTCGGCCTTTAAGACGGATACGGTGCCAGGCGCCGGCAAGGGAAAACAGACCGAGACGACAAAGCCAACCAAAAAGCGGGGTGATCCACCGCCCACGCTGGCACATATCCCGGCTGCCGATCCGACCGACACTGACGATGGGGGCGAATTCGCCCACCTCGACCGTGCTCTCGCCAAGAATGACTCGTTGGCATACGAGAAGGCGCTCGCCGCCCTCCCAGAAGCCAAGCGCGAACAGTACTTGGCTCAGTGAGGCTCAATTGCTCCATCTCACGGTAAAGATCGGACAGACCGTCGAAATTCCGGGTGTCGGGACAATCGTCCTCAAGGAAAAGAGTGGCCGCTGCGCCCATCTCGCGTTCGACGTAAAGGCAGACCAAGAAGTTAAGTTGCTCCCGTTGCCGGGGGCAGGCCGTGAGTTGTTGCAAGTGAAATAGCGGACACGAGGGCGCAAGAGTGCCCGGTCCTTCCATCGCTGTGTGGAACATCGCAGGCTTGATTTCAGCCTGTTGACAAAAATCCTAGCGCTCCTTCTTCTCAGCATATCGACTGACGCGGAGTAGCGCAGCCCGGTAGCGCATTAGGCTCATAACCTATTGGTCGCTGGTTCAAATCCAGCCTCCGCAACCAGTCGTCTCCCATAACCCCCGAGCGGACCGGGGCGCGGTATGCAAAGAAGCAACGCGCGTCTGTGTTCGTGGACGTTACCGCGCCCCAATCTCTCCAAGCAGGAAGTTTGCGATGAAGATTGACGTATTGAGGATCATTGGCGCGCTTGTCGGCCTCATGATCTGTGCAGCACCGGCAACAGCCGAAACCATCCGCCTTTGCACAGGCGCCTCCAACGGTGTGTATTTCGCCGCCGGCGACATGATCAAGAAGATGGCCGGCGCGGCTGTCGACATTGAAGTCGTCGAGACCGAGGGCACGATCGACAACCTCGACCGAATGCTGACTGTCGCGCCGAGCGACCCCAGGGCGTGCAATGCTATGATCGGCCAGCCGGATGGACCGGTCTATATCTCCCGATCGTCACCTGCGAACGCGAAGAAGGTCCGCCAGGTCGCCAGCCTGCACCGGGAATACCTTCACGTGCTTTGCAACAAGGCCTCCGGCGTCAAGGATCTGGGCGACCTTGAGAGTGATCCAGCGAAATACAGCATCGCGATTGGTGAGCAGGGCTCTGGCGCATGGCTGGTCTGGCAGAACCTGATATCCGAAGACGAGGATTACGGCTCAGTCCCGATTTCCAACGAGGGCGGCATCATGGCGCTTTCATCTGTGTCGAGCGGCGATACCACCTGCATGCTGGTGCCGGCCGGGCTGAAAAATGGCACCGTCAATGAAGCGGATGCCACCTTCGGCGATACAGTCGCACTGGTGGGTGCCAACGATCGTGATTTCGACGATGCAGTCGATATCAAGGGCAAGCCGCTCTACGAGTATGCCAAGATCCCCGGCGACGCTTATCCAAAGTCGTTCAACTACTGGAGCAAGGTGAGCACCATCTCGTGGCCTGCAGGCGTCTACGTCAACACCGATCGCGTTGACAGCAAGACGCTTGCCGCCTTCGTCCAGGCATCGACCCGCGCCGCGAATGGCATCAAGGCAGAGTTCGGCAAATGATCGAGCGGTTCATCCATTTTCTCCGAGAGCGCCTCGTCAGCATTTTCACGGTCATTGCCGTGGCGCTCATCCTCCTTCAGATCGTGGCATCCTCATTCTTAGACCTGCTCATAGGCGGTCTGCTCGTCCTGCTTCTGTGGCTGGCATTGCGTGTGCTGACGATCGGGACGAGGACGGGTAAGAGCGGGGGCACGAAGCCATGAGCGAAGCCAGGCGTGTCGTTTGCGCAGTCGCGGCAACACTCTTTGCGCTCCTGCTGCTTATTATCATCGCACAGTACGGAGGGCATTGGGCGCGCGTCGCCGTGCTCATCACCGCGCTGCTTGCGACAATATCGCAGTTCTCGGCGCAAGACCCCCAGTCGCAGACGTTCCACTTGTGGGTCAGTTGGCTCGGTTTTTTGGCCGCGCTGTGGGCGATCGTCATTTTCGCGCTCGGTTTTTGAGCGCCTAAGCGATGACGCTGAGTTCTAACGATTTCAGTTATCTCCATGAGGAAGATAAAGCGATGGGTGAATACATCAAAATGCCGATTTCGGTGGAAGCATTTCAGGTGGACCAGATCCTCCGTTCGCCTGAAGACGATTGGAGCGAGTTCCCAAGCTGGTTGGCCCAAATCTACGCGGATGGCCAGATGATCATCTCCGCGGACGGCATTACGCTGCTGACAGGGCCGGAAGATGCAAAGGCGCTGCGCAACGATTACATCGTGCGCGATGCCAACGGCCTGGTTGGCGTCTATGACGAGGCGACCTTCGAGCGGGATTTCATGGATGCGCGGCCGCCGAACGAACCAGAATAAAGAAATCGACCTATAGATCATCCTGCCGAAACTTTAGACTGTTTCAGCTCTTCAGAAGAGCCTCCGCGATGCGACGCGCACCCGCTGCCTGATGGTCCGCCAGCATCCTGGTCAGGCAGACAGAAAACTCCTTAATTTTAAGGCGTTCTATGGTCATGGTCCCCCGGGGGCCGGTAGCTTTCCCCAAGGCTATGATCCCGTCAACCATCTGGCTCGCAAGGTTGATCATATCCAAGACCTCCGGATTGACCGAATAGTGACCAACGATTCCGAAAAACTCCGGTGAACGTGACATCATACTTACGAAATGGAGAATATAATCATCTTTCGATCGAGTTGCCTTGGTGAAGGCAACCCATGCTTCTTGGCCATTGATGTCCGTACCCACCAATATTTTAACATCTGAAAGGTTGTGGTGGATAAGGTCCGAAATTGTTTGGATCGCATCATCAAGGTCCTTTTGGCTCCTTTCGGACACCCGGTCTGAATCCTGACGTTTCAGGATCTCCGTTTGAAGACCAATAAATTCAGCTTGTCGCCTTGCCTCGTTAGCCTGCTCCTGCATGACCGTGCGATTTTCTTCAAATTCCAGCCGCGTCAATCGAAGCTCTTCGCGTTGCTCCGCGAGTTCCTGTGACTGGATCCAAACGGCCGCCACCAGCCATATGAAGGCAATAGGAGCGAACACACCGGCAAAGAAGTTTCCCCAGTCCGCTGCGGTCATACAGGCATAGGTGCCGCCTTCAGAGCAGGCGCCGGGATGGGCTTTCCACCCCAAAAACGCAGCGCCGACAAGAAGCCCCACAGTAAGAGAGCCAGCAATGAACATAACTATCGAACGGCCTGATGAGGCGCGAGTATACTTCGGCATTTAGGATTTCCGGATGAAAGAGCGACGGATTGAGAGGCTAGAGAGCGACGCGCCGCGCCTTGAACTATCGCCAAGGCGAGACGTTGGTTTTCGCTATAACTATCCAAGGGCGAAGGACTTCAGCCGATCAAACAGTTTTACTAGGGGGCCGATCCATTGCCGGCCTACGAATTGGATCCCCTGCGAGATTACGATCAAACGTGCCCTTCGAGCTCCGTACTTCGGAAGCCAACGGTCAAAATAGACCTCCTCCAAGTTTAACACGAAATCGGGACCTGCGGACGCGGGGGTGAGCAATTCCACCCAAAACAGTGAGGGCGGCTCAGCTTTGGGCTCATAGGCTGAAGCCAGCCGTCCCAACAGTCTAGTGGCCCTTTCCACGTCGGCCAGCGCCATATAGCCGTCCATCCGTGTGACATGATTGAAAATCGCTTTGTCTATTGCGATTTGTTGAGGAACGATCCCAATCTTGTCGGATATTTCATCAAGCATCTCATCAAGCTCCTCGCGGGTAATCTCGATAGAGTTGTGGAGGAAAGAAAGACGCTCCTGCATCGAGCGTTCGAGATCGGAGGCTTCATCAGACATGGGCGACACCCCATCCTGCCGGCAGGCCAATGGATTGGGTCGCATTCAGTGCCTCTCTCAGAGCAGCATTGCCTTCACCAGTAATGGTAAAGAGCCGCTTGGCACGTTTGTCGCTGGGGTCCTTAGTTTCGGACACGAGCTTCTTCGCGACCATACGATCGAGAGCTGTGTAAAGGGCGGCAAAAGCCGGCAACTTGCTTTGCGTTTTCTCTAGCACTTCGTAAACCTTTGCTGCGTGAGCATTCGGCCCCGCTCTGACCAAAGCCAGAAGCGCGAGCTCCTCGAATTTCCCAATCATCAATTGTCTCCAGTGACGTTTGCGCTGCATACCAACATAAGGTATGCGCTGCATACTTCAAGAGCCTATCTTCGCTCGTCTGTTTTTCATTTGATATTGCTGGATCATGAGGACAATCGACCCTTTCAATTCGTTTACCCTCCGCCTATAAATCGGTGGTCATTTTACCGCGCATGAGTGCGGCTCTTACGATGGAGCCCGCGCATGCCTTTGGTTATTGGTCTCGGCAAAGACGACAGCTGGAAAGACCCACTCAACCTCTATGGTGGCAAGGCTCCGGCGCCAGCATCCTCTTCGCCGGATTTACCCAAAAGCACTCCGAATATGCGCGACGCACCCGCGCGCCCTTCGTTCAACGATCAGGACCGCAACGATCTTGTAAACACGATCATTGCTGAGGCCGCCGGCGAGGGCGATTCAGGTATGACCGCCGTGGCCGCTGTCATACGCAACCGTGCGAACGAGCGCGGCTTGAGCCCGGCCGACGTGGTGAGGCAGAAGAGCCAGTTCACCGGGTATGAGCATCCGGGCCCCGACGCAGTCAAGGCTCAACAGGATCCCGCCTTGCGGCAGCGCGCCGAGGCCATCCTCGACGGTGTACTCAGCGGCTCGATCAGCGATCCGACCGGCGGCGCGGACCACTACCATGCTGACAGCGTGAACCCTGATTGGGCATCCAAGATGCCCCAGACCACGAAGCTTGGCCGTCACGTCTTCTACAAGTCTGGTCAACAGCGGGCGGACAGCACAGCAACTGCATACGCCCCGGGCCTCAGCGCGAGCTACGATGATCCGTTCGAAGCCGTTCTGAACCCGACGAAGGATCAGAAGCAGCAGCCAGCGGCAGGCGACACGACGGCTCTTCTCAGCAAGCTGCAGCCCGGCAGGCCTGCCGAGTACATCAACAACATGAAACCCGGCCTTCAGTCGGGCCTCACTGCCATGTTCAGTGAGGCACCCGATTTCGTGAAGAATGGCCTAGATATCCTGTCGGGCGCCCGATCGCCGGAACGCCAGGCGCAGATCATCGCCGAGAATTCCGGAAAGTATGGCATTGATCGCGAAGCTTGGCTTTCCGACGTCAGTGCGATGGGCCCGGTTGCCGCCGGCGAAAAGTGGCGGCCGATCTTCCGCGAAACCGGCATGTCCAAGAATATCGGCCGGCCCGGTGGCTCACGTCACCAGCACGGCGATGCCGCTGACCTCGGCTGGGCTGGGAAAGAGTTCTCGAACGCGCCGAAAGAGGTCCGCGATTGGGTTCACGCCAACGCTGGTAAGTATGGCCTCACGTTCCCGATGGGTCATGAGCCTTGGCATGTCGAGACCACGGATGCACGGAGCGGACGCGATGATACGGCCGGTGGCGAGTTGCGACCATTTCGGCCAGGCGAAACGCGGCCCAACACCGACGGCACATATTCGACCGAAATCAGCACGACTTGGCAGTTGCCAGATGGCAAGTGGGTGAACGTGCCATCGCTTTGGATGGGCAAGAATGGCCCGCAGCAGTTCAAAGCAGACGACGAGGACAGCATCCTCGGCTCGATGAAGCGATACGAGCAGAAGAACGGTCAGGTCTTTGCCCGTTTCGACAGCGAAAAAGACGCGGTTGCAGCCGCAGAGAAACGCAGCGCCGCAGGCGGTGCCGCTGCTGGCAATACTATCGCGGCCGATGCAGGTTTTCAGGTGAAAGACCCGATGGGCCTCTATCCCGAAGGTAACCCGATTCAGAAAACTGTCTCGGCGCAGATCGCGCAACAGGACGAGCGGCAGACGGCGACGAACGCCCAGTTTGAGCAGAACCGAATGCGGGCATTTACCGAGCAGCACAATGATGCTGTTGGCGCACGTCAGCAGCAGCTCGAGGCGGAAAATCCCGACCGCTACATCTCCATCGACGAAGCCGAGCTGCCCAACTGGCAGAAGCAATGGGAGACCGAGAACCGTTCCGGGGGCGTTGGCGGGGATACGGCTCGAATCCTGAAATCCGGTACCATCGGTATAGGGCAGAGCCTTTCGTCGCTGGCAGACACGCTCTTCCGCAAGCTCCCAGGCGGAGATGCATTCCTGAAAGCATCCGACGACATCGACCGCTGGGCCATGGGCAAGCCGATCGATCAGAAGATGAACGATGCCCAGGAGCGCGCCAACGCGAGCGTGACCGAGAGGCAAGGGGAAGCTGACCAGAAAAAATGGTGGGACAGCGAGAAGCACACGTTTGGCCCCGCATGGCGAGATCCGCGCAGCTATCTCCGTACGGTGGGCGAGAGCGCGCCTAGCACCGTCATCACAATGCTACCCGGCGGCATTCTGGCCCGCGGCGCATACCTACGCGCCATCGCCAGTGGCCTTGGCGAGCGCGTTGCTGCCGCCTCCGCTGCACGCACTGCCACGCTCGCCGGTGCCATTACCGAGGGCACCATGGGCGGCGCCGATTCCGCGCGCAACGTCCGCGATAGGATCGGGAAGATCCCGCGTGACCAGTTGGCGCAGAGCGACGCCATCAAGGCCATGGTGCAGGGCGGGATGTCTCAGGACGAGGCCATCAAGGCGTTGACCGAGGATGCAGCGTCGCAGGCCTTCCTCACGGCGGGCGTCGCAACCGGCATGTTCGGTGGCATGGGCGACCGCGCGCTAGCGAAGATCATCGCCGAAGGCGTTGGCGGTGGCGTGATGAGGCGCATCGTCGGTGGCGCGACCCGCGGCTTCGTTGGTGAAGGCTTGCTTGAAGAGGCGCCGCAAGGCGCAGCACAGACAATCGCGGAAAACGCTGCCGTTCAGAGGGCTGATCCAGGCCAGTCTCTGACCGAAGGCGTGGGGGAAGCTGTCGCATCAGGCGTCGCGGCTGGCGGCGCTATGGGTGCTGGCATGGGCGGCGCAGGCGGCGCGTTCCGCCCGGCTTCCCCCGAACATTCGACGGCCGCGGCGGAGGCCGTGCCGGCGGCAACGCGCGATCCGGTTCCTCAACCGAGCGGCCCTATCGGACGCGCCGTTCAGCACGCCGAGACACAGATCCGCAGCCGTGCGGATCGGGCGGCCAGCGACATTGCACGGGAACAGGGTGGTTCGTCCGACGGTCGACCGAGTATCGGCGCGACCGTCCGGGTGGATCATGATGGCATTGAGCCTTTCATGGCGCGCGTTGACAGCTACGAGGGTGAGGAAGCCGTCCTGATCGATAGCGGCAGTGGCGAAATCTATCAGGTTCCCGCCACCAGCATTTCGCAAATTGCCAAGTCGCCAGAAGCGATTAACCGAGAAAACCCCATCGAAAAGGGCCCGGTCCCGATCAACGATCAAATCCCGGAGTTCTCCAACGATCCGGCGCTGAAACCCCAGGCGCCTATTGCCGGCGAGATCAAAAGTGAGCCACTGCCGTCCCGCAGTGAGCAGCAGCCAGCCATGGAACGCTTGCGCGGACGCCCGTCTCCAGGACAGCGTGTCATCGTCGATGATCCGAATGGTGGCCGTTTCGCAGCGAAGGTGGAGAGCTACGAGGAGGGCAACAAGGAGGCGCTTGTCGTCAACGACGATGGCGAGCCGCTGCAGGTGCCCGTCGATCGACTCTACACCGACAAGCTGACGCCCAAGCAGATCGAAAAGCAGGAGCTCGACCGAAATCCCGCGATCGAGCGCGAGGTCGGCGACGCTGGGCCGAACAGCCGTGCCGTCATTGGCCGCACCGTCGTAATGCCGGACGAGAACCACGCGGCTCTCTTCGATCTCGGCAAGGCTCGATTCATCGCCAAGAAACTCGGACGGTCGGCTCATACCGATCTTGAGCGAGTTGGGGCTGACGAGCTGGCGCGTCTCGCAGAGGCCTTCAAGGTCTCAAAGACTGCCGTCATATCGATGGCCGATGACTACCGGTACCGCGTCGACAAGGCTGCACGGGACGCGAACTCCAAGCTTCCCGTAAAGATGCACTCGGTCAACGACAAGCGTTTGCGGCAGTGGCAGAACGATCGCGCCAAGGAGGAGCCGGGCTATGAGGCCCGCGCCGATGACATGGCGCATTGGTGGGATATCGAGCTCACCGGCCCGGAACGCACGAAGATGCTCGCCGACGCCGGCGTGAAGCGCAACGAGCGTGTTCAGTGGTCTGCGCACTCCAAGGCGATTCAGAAGAAGCTGGAAGAGCTGCGTAATGCGTCGACAGTTGACAAAACTGATGAGTCAGAAGTCGACAGCGAAGTCGACGATATGGAGGCTCGGAAGGCAGAATGGCTTAGCCGGCAATCCGTTGCCTCCATTCACAAGGATATGGCGAAGCGGGTTTCACCAAGTGACTTCGCCCGCCGCGTTGCGGAGAGCACTAACGGCCAGGAGAGCGCGATCATCGAGCCCGGCGGCAAGCTCTTGGTGCTCAACGCGACGTCAAACCCGAACGGCGATCATGCCGAGTTCTTCGGCCGGTTGGCCGAGATCGACGCTCCGACTGACGGCTACGTTCGGATATCGAGTTTTGGGAAGCAGATCGGCGCCGATGCCCAAGGTAAGATCTCGGACGCAGCAGCGGCCACATTGCAGGCCGTGCGGACCTCAGCGACACGCGAAGGCCTCAACTATCTGCGCGAGGCTGGCAACGCGGCAGTGACCGTGGACGAGGCAGCAGGCACGGAAAGCCAGAACGGCGATACATCAACCCGATCGACCGATAGCGAGGGCGTGAAGGCCGCAAAAGAGGCTATCGAAAAGCTTCGCGCGGCGGCTCCGGAATTGGCCGATAGCATCAAGGTCGAAGTTGTCGAGAGCGACCATCCAGCACTCCGCAATGCCCGTGTTGCAGTAGAGGCCGGCGCAGATGTTACTGCGACTGCCACGGCGCAGGGCGGAACGATTAGGATTACGAAAGACACCCCGCCAGACGTCGTTGCACACGAGATCCGGCATGTCGCTGACGCCCTCATAGGCGGATACGCCGTGAGGTTCGGTCTCGACGATGCGGAGAAGTCCACCCCCGACCAATACAGGCGCCTCGTCGCGTATCTGAAAGAGGCGCGCAAAGCTGGCAAGATCCCGAACGATGTCTACTTCACCGACAATGCCGAAGTGGCTAACGCGGTTATTGCAGCGTACTACCATGATCGCGCGGGCTTGGAGAACGCGGCGCCGTCGTACGTTGACCTCATCGACGAAAACGGTGGCGAACGGTTCACCAGCGCGATCGCACCCACTGCACCCGTCACAGTAGACGAGGCAGCGCACGAAGCCGCAACGTCGCCAAACAACGATCTGCCCGAACCGACACAGGCGCAGAAGGAAGCCGGCAACTACAAGGTTGGCCGCATCAGCCTCGGCGGACTTGAGATCTCGATCGAGAACCCGGCGGGCTCCGAGCGCAAGGGCGCCGACGCCAGCGGCAAGCCATGGTCCGTGGAGATGAAGAGCCACTACGGCTACATCCGAGGCACCGTAGGCAAGGACAAAGACCACATCGATGTCTTCGTTCGGCAGGGGACGAATGAACTCGGCGACAGCGCCAAGGTGTTCGTCATCGACCAGCGCAGGGCAAACGGTCGGTTCGACGAGCACAAGGTCATGTTGGGCTTTGATAGTGAGGAATCGGCACGCGCGGCATATCTCGAAAACTACATGAAGGACTGGAAGGGACTCGGGGACATCAGCTCGACCACCCTTGCCGGTTTCAAGGACTGGCTAAAGTCCGGCAAAACGAGCGAACCTTTCGCTCCCGTCAAACGCTTCGAGGTGCGGGAAACGACTCGGGGTGAACCGAAAACGGCCATCGTGCAAGATGGGATCACTGCCACGCAGGTGCGCGAGGTCTTTCGCTCCAAGGAGTTCAAGACGGCCTACGCCGATATCGCGGCTACCCAAATGGGCACACCACATCCTGAAAGTCCCGTCGCTTACGATATCGCGCGGGGCTGGATGGACCAAAAGGCAGGATCTCCTCCCACCAAACAGAAGGCGTCATCGTTTGACGCGAGCGGCCACGGCATTAATCCGATCGAACCCTACTACATGGGTTATGCCGCTGCTCGCGACGGCAAGGCGAGGGTAATCCGCGCGTCCCAGGCGGAGGCCGCATACGCCGAACTATCCGGTGGCAATCCTAAGCCGCCGACGGATGCTCCGACAGCGAAAACAGCGCCAGCTCCGCAAGAACACGCACAGTCGCGGCCGCCGCAGACCGTAGCAGCCGACGCGCCCGGCATCGACCTCTGGCGCGGCGCAAGCAAGGCCGAGATCGAGGAGATCAAAGCCGGCACGTTCGAATTCCGCCCGACCCATCTAGGCATCATGTTCACGACCGATCGCGACACAGCGACCGGCTTCGGCAACCAGCGCGACAGTGACACGCTCTCGATCAAGATCCCAACTACCGCCAAAGTGCTCGATCGCAAGGAGCTGCGGAACCGATCGGCCGAATTCACCGATGTGTTGAACGCATCCGTCAACCGGCCGGGGTTCAATATGGACGAACGCGAGGCCTTTATCCGGGCCGAGGCGCGCGATCGGGGCTATGACGTTGTGACTTACGCCAGCGGCACGGGCGCGTATCAGGTCTACGAGATCATAAACCCCGACATCATCCAGATTGTCGATCCGACCGCACCAGCGACGAAGGCCAAACCGCCGGTCTCTGAAAACAAGATCTTCACGGCCAGCGCAGCCGAGAAGGCCCGCGAATTGCTGCGTCGCAAGTTCCGCGGCCAGCTCAACTCTGGTGTCGATCCAGAGCTGCTTCAGGCCGGCATTACGCTCGCCGGCTACCACATCGAAAGAGGCGCCCGCACATTCGCGGCCTACGCTAGCGCCATGATCGAGGATCTAGGCGAGAGCGCGCGCCCGTATCTGAAATCGTGGTATATGGGTGTAAAGTATGATCCTCGTGCCGCGGTGTTCGACGGGATGTCGAGCGCGGCAGAGGTGGATACGATCGATGTCGCCTCGATCGCAGGAGAGAACAATGAATCTGCAGAACTGGATCGAGATGGGTCGCCAGCACTGGAAGGAACACCTTCCGAACCGGTACCGGGAGCTGAAAGCAGCCGGGACGCTGGATCAGGCGCTGAAAGACGCAGCAGAGCAGACGTACCGCGAAACGAGTCAGCTCGAGGAGAGCGGGTACAGTCCGGACGAGGCGTGGCAGATGAGCAGGGAGAGCTATCTCTTGCTGCCGGAAGAAGGGGCGGCGAGCCCGGCTCCGAAGCCGTCGATGACACACGCGATGGCAAAGGCCGCGGCAAACGGTCAGCGGACGATGGACACCTAGAGCAAGGCCCATTCGGCCCGATTCTCCGCGGCTACGAGGGGAAGTGGCGCGAAGCGGCATTGGAGCTCGAACGCCGTCAGTCCGGAGACGCTATTGGCGCCCTGTCTCATCCGGATGTCGGCCCGATCGATCTTGTTTGGGGCAATGCCGGCACCAACCAGGGCAACGGAGCTGGCCTCGCTAAGCTGCTTGCTTGGCATCCCGAGGTGCTCGGCGATCTCCAAGGTTTCATCGATCGTCTTCACATTGACAAGGATCGCAGCACAGCTCGTCGGATCCAGCTCAGTGACGATGGCGGCAATGCCGGTGTGCGCCTGGACTACGACGGCACCGCAAAAACTTGGCTGCTGACTGCATTTGAGAATGGTTCGCGGCGCTCTGAGAAAAGTTCACGCCGTCTCAGTGCTTTGTGGGGTGACCGGTCTGCATCAACCCCGCCGCGAACAGAAGAGAATATATCCGACCGCCTTCGCGATGTCCAATCGGCCGCGGTGCCAGCGCAGCAGCGGGCTGTCGATTACACGATCAGCGATTCCGACAATCTCGGGGAGGGCGGCCAGAAGGCCAAATTCAATGCGAACGTCGCAGCCATTAAGCTCCTCCGCAAACTCGACGAGGAGAAGCGGCCGGCGACCCGCGACGAGCAGTCAGTTCTTGCCCAGTGGGTAGGGTGGGGAGGTTTGCGCCAGGCATTCGCCCGTGAGGGCGGTTCGGTTGCGAAGGGCTGGGAGAAGCAGGCGGACGAGCTGAAATCGCTGCTGTCGCCAGAGGAATACAGCGCCGCCGAATCCTCGACGCGCAATGCTCACTATACAGCGCCGGAAGTGGTTTCCGCAGTCTGGGATATTGCTCGCAAGCTTGGCTTCAAGGGCGGGCAGGTGCTCGAACCATCGGTCGGCGCGGGCAACTTTCTCGGCTTGATGCCTGGGGAGGTGAAGACGGAAGCCAAGGTCACCGGCGTCGAGCTCGATCGTGTCACCGGCGGCATCGCCAAGAACCTTTACCCAAGCGCCAACATTCAGGCACCCGTCGGCTTTGAAAAGCTGGTGGTTCCGGACGGATATTTCGATCTCGCGATCGGCAATCCGCCTTTCGGCAGTGAGAAGGTATACGACAAGGAACGGCGCCACCTAAATAAGCTGTCGGTCCATAACTTCTTCTTCGCAAAGAGTGTCGAGGCACTCCGGCCCGGCGGAGTCCTCGCCATGGTCGTTACGAACCGATTCCTCGACGGTTCAAACGCCACTGCACGCGAGATGATCGCAAAGCAGGCCGATCTAATCGGCGCCATCCGTCTCCCCAATGATGCGTTCCTGAAAAACGCCGGTACCGAGGTGACGACGGACATCGTTCTACTGCGGAAGCGGATGCCGGGTGAGGAGCCGAAAGGCAACTGGACCGACGTAGGAGAATGGAAGGGCACCGACGGAAAGTCCGTTCCGCTCAATCGATATTTCATTGACCATCCCGACATGATGCTCGGTGATTTCGGCGCGTTCGGCACCATGTACGGTCCGGATGAGCCGGCGCTAGTGGCTCGGAAGGGGCAGAGCCTGCCTAACGAGCTCGCGAAGGCAATCCGAACCCTGCCTGACAACGTTATGGTCGAGCCGGGCAAGGTCTCCACCGAGACCGTTGTCGTTCCGGAGACCGTCAGTGACGTGCAAGTCGGCGCGATGTTCGCTGCGCCGGACGGGACCATCCATCAGCGACAGTCCGATTCCATTGGCCAGGCGCAGTCGCAGCCCGTCGTTTTCCCGAACGATACGGCTCGTGAACGGGTGTCCGGTATGGTCCGCGTCCGAGATGCCTTCGCGCGCCTTCGTCGTGCTCAGATCGATGAGAGCACGGGCGATCAGCAGATCGAGAACCTGCGCAAGCGGCTCAACACGGTCTACGACGGGTTTGTAAAGAAGCACGGCCCGATCAATGCCGATGCAAACAAGCGCCTGTTCCGGGATGATCCGACGTGGCCCCAGATTTCTGCGCTTGAGCAGAACTTCGACAAGGGGATCAGCTCTGGCGTTGCCAAGACGACAGGGGAGGTAGCCCGCCCCGCGGCGGCCGACAAGGCGCCTATCTTCACCAAGCGAACGCAGCAGCCGTATCGCAGGCCCACGAGCGCTAGCAGCGCCAAGGATGCGCTGGCGACGGTGCTTAACGATCTCGGACGCGTTGACCTCGTTGCCATGTCACGGCTTTACGGCAAGCCTAGCTCCGCCATGGTCGATGAACTCGGTCCGCTGCTCTATAGGACCCCATCTGGTTCATATGAAACATCGGACGCCTACTTGTCTGGGAACGTCAAGCAGAAGCTCGCCGAGGCAGAGCGTGCAGCGCAGACAGATCCCGACTTCCGACGCAACGTCAACGCGCTGCGCGATGTGCAGCCCGCTGACATCGAGGCGATCGACATTGATGTGAAGCCGGGCGCTCCCTGGGTGCCGGCGAAACACATCGTGGACTTCCTGCGCCATATCGGTCAGGGCAGTGTGAAGCCAAAGGCCTACTATTCGGCGGCCAACGCTAAGTGGGTAATCGACGTCCCATCTCCCACCGCCGCTGCGCAGACGCTTTGGGGCACCGATCGCGCCAGCGTCGATTCTATCCTCAGTGCTGTGTTGAACGGACAGGCAATCACGATCTCCGATCGTATGTCGGACGGCAGCACCGTGTTGAACCAAGCCAAGACCGATGCGGCCAATGAGAAGGCTGAGCGGGTTAAGGCCGAGTGGCGCCGCTGGGTATGGGACGAGGACGCGCGGCGCGATGAGCTCACCCGTTTGTACAATGATACCTTCAACACCGACATCATGCGGACATTTGACGGGTCTCATCTCACGTTGCCGGGCAAGGTAGGTGATGACATCATCTCCTTCCGCCCCCACCAGAAGAACTTCGTCTGGCGCTCGCTGCAGTCCGGTACCGCGCTAGCAGACCATACCGTAGGCGCAGGCAAGACGTTCGCCGCCATCGCATCGGCTATGGAAAAGCGCCGTATCGGGCAGGCTCGCAAGCCAATGTTCGCGGTACCGAACCATCTCGTCGGGCAGTGGGCTGCCGATTTTGTGCGGCTCTATCCCGGCGCCAAGGTGCTTGCCGCTACGAAGCGCGATTTCGAAAAGGACAATCGCAAGCGGTTGTTCGCTCGTGTTGCCACCGGCGATTGGGATGCTGTCATCGTCGCCCACTCGTCGTTCGGCAAGATCGGCATGGACCCCAACTATGAGAGCCGATTCATCCAGCAGCAGATGGATGATCTTGAGGCTTCCATTGCGGAACTGCGCCAGAACACAGGGGAGAAGTCCCGGAACGTCGCACAGCTCACTAAGTGGCGGGATAGCCTCAAGGCGAAGATGGAGCGCCTACTCGACGCCGGCAAAAAGGATGATGGTCTCACGTTCGACGAGCTGGGCGTTGACGCCCTCTATGTCGACGAGGCGCACGAGTTCAAAAACCTCGCCTTCGCGACGTCGATGAACCGTGTTGCTGGCTTGGGTAATCAGGCTGGCAGCCAGAAGGCATCCGACCTGTTCATGAAGAGCCGGTTCATTCTCGAAAAGACCGGCGGCAATAACGTCACGTTCCTTTCGGGGACGCCGCTCAGCAACACCATGGCCGAAATGTATACCGTGCAGCGCTATCTCGACGAGAAAACGCTGCGCAATCTAGGCG
Organism: Rhizobium sp. Root1203; assembly: GCF_001424945.1. GTDB lineage: Bacteria > Pseudomonadota > Alphaproteobacteria > Rhizobiales > Rhizobiaceae > Rhizobium. The sequence continues at coordinate 419,436 of NZ_LMCW01000012.1, read as the reverse complement.
TCGCCCATTTCGATGCCTGGGCAAAGGTGTTCGGCGAAGTAGTGACGGATTGGGAGCTCTCGCCAAGCGGCCAATACAAGCTGAACAGCCGGTTTGCGAAATTCGTGAACATGCCCGAGCTGATGCAGCGATATCTCAGCTTCGCTGACGTCATCACCAACGACGACATCAAGGCCCAACTGGCGGCGATCGGCAAGAAACTGCCGTTGCCAAAGGTCAAGGGCGGTAAGCCGACCAACGTCACGGTCGAACGCTCACGCGACCAGGCGGCGTTCATCGGCGAAGGGAAGACCGACGATCTCGGAAACCTTGAGTTTCCGAAGGGATCTCTGGTGTGGCGCGCTGAAAATCTGCCGAAGAAAGCAGAGAAGGGCGCCGACAACATGCTTAAGGTCATGTCCGACGCCCGAAAGGCAGCGCTCGATATGCGCTTGATCGACCCGGCCTATGGAGACCATCCCGGCTCCAAGGTCCACGTTGCCGCCGACAATATGAAGAGGATCCACGACAAGTGGGCCGGCAAGCGCGGCACGCAGCTTGTTTTCATCGACCTATCTACGCCGAAGAAGGCGAAGGCGCGGGAAGAGGCGGAGCTTCGTGCGTTGATCCAGAAGGCCGACCAGGGCGACGAGGCCGCTCAGGAAAAGCTCGACAACATGTCGCCAGACGACTTTCTCGCGCTCCAGAGCACCTTCTCTGTTTACGACGATCTCCGCGAAAAGCTCATCGACCGCGGCGTATCGCCCGACGAGATCGCGTTCATCCATGACGCCAACACCGAGGCGCAGAAGGAGGAACTCTTCGGCAAGGTTCGTTCAGGCCGCGTTCGAATCCTCCTGGGTTCCACGCCAAAGATGGGAGCGGGCACCAATGTGCAGAACCGCCTCGTCGCGCTTCATCACCTTGATGCGCCGTGGCGTCCGTCTGATCTCGAACAGCGCGACGGCCGCGGTATCCGCCAAGGTAACGAGCTCTATTCCGAAGATCCCGACAATTTCGAGATCGAGATCCTTCGCTATGCGACCAAGAACACTCTCGATGCTCGGCAGTGGCAAGGGATCGAGGCCAAAGCCCGATTCATTCAGCAGGTCCGAAAGGGCAACCTGAAAACCCGCGAGATCGAGGATATCGCAGGCGAAGCCACCAATGCCGCTGAGATGAAGGCCGCGGCTTCAGGAAATCCGTTGATCCTCGAAGAGATGGAGACCCGACGAAAGCTGCGGCAGCTGGAAGGACAGTCTGTCGAGCATGACCGTGAACAGCATCGCATCAAGGGCAAGATCAGGGCGTTGACGCAGGAAGCCGACGAGCTCGAAGCTCGTTCCGGTGCCGTTAACACCGATGCAGCGCGCTCCGAGGCGCTGGCCAACACGCCGTTTGAGGCGACGATCGGTGATGAGACATTCGATAAGCCAAAAGAGTTCGGCGCAGCGATCGCGGCAGCGATGCGTAAGGAACTGATCGATCGTACAGGCGAAGCCGACATCGGTAAGTATGGCGAGTTTCTCCTTTCGATCGAGCTTCAGTATGACCGCGCGTTTGAGGTGACCGTTTCGGGCAAGCGTGACTATCACGTACATGTGCAAGACGCGGCCGACGTTGATGCCACCGGGCTTGGTATGCGGGTCATCAACACGGTCAAAAAGCTCTCCACATTGCCGGAGCAGGACCGAGAGCGCATTGCCGAAGCGAAAGGCCAGATACCAGCGCTTGAAAAGCAGATTGGCCCCTGGGGAAATGCCGGGGAGCTGCAGGAGACGTCTGAGCGTCATCGCCGCATCCTCGATGCATTGAAGCCAAAGCAGAAGTCCGCAGGCGCCGCCGCGGTGGCGAAGCGGCCGGACCCGGTAATTCGAGGCGACGGCCGATTCAAGGAAGTGCCTGTTCCAACCAAAGCCGCCGATGAAACGTATGCGGACTGGGCTCGTCGGATCATTATGGATCATGGCAAGTTGACAGGGCACGAATACCTTGTCGCCATCGATGACGATGGATCCACCATAGACTTTGGCACTGCGAATGATGCCCGCTACACGGGTATGAGCAACAAGCTTGCGTCTGCGATGTCCAATCCAGACCGGCGCCTGGTGCTCTATCACAATCATCCGGCGGCAACGCCCTTGAGCGCGCCCGATCTCGCCTCGCTTGTCTATCCCGGCGTCCACGCGATTTATGCGCTCGGTCATAATGGATACGACACAGCGGGCAGCCTCACGCCGATCGCGCGTCAGTACCTCTCAACCAGCGCCAATTTCGCTCGCGACAGCGCTACCATGCTGAACAGTATGGCGGCGCTCTCTCATGAGGTTGAGCCATTCATCCAGAGCCAGTTGAAATCGCAGAAGATTGATGAAGGCACAGCGCGAGATGCCTTCCATCATTTCGCGGCGCTTGTCATGCAACGCGCCGGCATCATCGACTTTTCCGCCAGCAAGCCTTATGATGTGTCAGTGGTTCCGGGGCTTGATCGGAAGATTGACGAGGCTGCTCTAAAACTAACGAGGGCATTCTTCAAAAATGGCAAACCAGATACAAGCAGTGCCGGGGCTGATCGATCCTCCAACGCCGTTCGACACCTTGCAGACATGGAAGGATTGGGCAAGCTCGATCAGCAAGTGGCCAGCCCACGATCCGGCCCGACAGGGCTATCTGAAAGAAGCGCGCCAAATGATCCAGAAAAAGTCTCAGGCGGAAAGCGCGTAACCGAGGCTCGTGTCGTTCAAGAGCTGAATGGCAAACTGGTTGACCTTCAGCCCAAGCTTCTCAAGACCATTCCACTGAACTATTTCACCGAGCTCGCGCGGCCGAACATGACTGCCGTCGGCGACTACCTCCGCGTCAAGCGTCTCATGGACGCCTACCGTGGAACGAAGCACGCCGCCGCGGATGCCATCGCAGGTGACTGGCTGAAATACGCCCGCTTGGGCTTCCTGGGCAAAGACAAGTCCAGGGCCCAACAGCTTGCCGACCTCATGCACGACAGCACACTCGCTGGCGCTGACCCATCGAAAACAGACGAGGAGAACGTTGCGAAGCCAGGCTATGCCATTCTTCGCAAGCAGTACCTCGCGTTGCCGGAAAAGGGGCGCGAGCTCTACAGCAAGGTCCGCGATGCCTATCGCGAGCAGGCTACAGAGCTTGACGAGATCCTGCTCGACAACGTCCGCAAGGCGCAGCAGATCGCCCATAACCGTGCTGAAGAGCGGTACCGGAAAACGATGCAGGCAATCCGGGACAGCGGTTTGACTGGCCTCGATAGGAAGAAGGCCGAGGAGGACGCTTCGAGCGCACACAAGGCCGAAACCACGAAGGCCACATGGGCGGCCAAGGCTCGGCTGACCAAGATGAGGATCGCTTTCGAAAGCAGCCGTGTCGAGGCGCCGTATTTCCCTCTCGGTCGTTTCGGACGCTACTTTGTGACCGTGCGCGACATCGACGGACGAATGATCAGCTTCTCCAAGCATGAGACAGCCGCGGCGCGCAATCGGGTGGCCGATGAAATGCGGCGCACCTATTCGTCCGGCAAGGTCGAGGTGGGCGTGATGGAGGCGGGGAGTGACCTTCGTAAGGCCATGGACCCACGCATTGTAGCCGAGATCGAGGAAATTCTCGGCGGCGCCGGCGTTGGCAACGACGTGATGGATCAGATATGGCAGAGGTACCTTGAGAGCATGCCCGACCTTTCCGCTCGGAAGCGGTTCATCCACCGCAAGGGGACGTCCGGTTTCAGCAATGACGCGTTGCGGGTGTTCTCGTCCCACATGTTCCACGCGGCCCACCAGATCGCCCGCTTGAAATACGGCCTCGAGCTGCAGGAGCTCGTCGACCAGACCATGGATCAGGCGAAGGAGAGTGACGATCAGACACGCGGCGTGACGTTGGCAAACGAGATGTCGAGCCGACATGATTGGGTAATGAACCCAACCGGCAGCAAGGTCGCGCAGACCATGACGAGCACTGCGTTTGTGTGGTTTCTTGCCGCCTCTCCAGGCGCCGCGATCGTCAACATGACGCAGACGGCAATGCTCGGTTTGCCTATCTTGTCGGCGAAGTTCGGGGGCTTCGCGAAGGCATCGTCGGCACTGGCGCAAGCCTCAATGGATACGGTCAGGGGCCGGGGCTCCATTATCAATGGTAGCCTCTCGAAGGATGAAAAGGTGGCAATAGAAGCGTTCTACGAATCCGGCTTGATCGATCGGACGCAGAGCCATGACCTTGCCGGCGTAGGCGAGACCGGCGTCGAGTACACGCCATTGCGCGCTCGGGTGATGGGAGTGATCTCGTGGGCGTTCCACCGGGCGGAGGTTTGGAACCGCGAAGTTACCGCGCTGGCAGCCTACCGCATGGCCCGCGATGCCGGCCAGTCGATGTCAGACGCGATCGATACGGCGCATGACCTGACGTGGAAGACCCACTTCGACTACGCCAACTCGTCCCGGCCGACGCTGCTTCAGAACGACATCGCCAAGGTCACGTTGGTATTCCGCCAGCACAACATCAACATGCTGTATCGGCTCTTCCGCGACATTCATCAGTCGGTGAAGGGCGAAACACCGCAAGCACGCAAGGAAGCCAGATACCAGCTGGCGGGCGTCGTGGGCATGATGTCACTGATGGCGGGTGTCACCGGTACCGTCGGCTTCCATCTAGCGATGGCGCTAGCGGGCATGGTATTCGGCGATGACGACGATCCGATGGACTTCGAGCAGCAGTTTCGTGCGAATGTCGTCGATGTGCTCGGACCAGAACTCGGGGGAGTGCTCCTCAACGGAGTGCCGGGCCATTACCTTGGCGTGGATCTATCGAGCCGCATAGGTATGCCGGATCTGTGGTTCCGATCCCCAACACGCGAACTGCAGGGCAAGGACGAGTACCAGTACTGGCTAACACAAGCGCTCGGCGCCACGGCAGGCCTTGGTGAAACACTATTCACTGGCGCCAACCTCGTCTGGGACGGAGACGTAGCTCGCGGTATCGAGATGATGGCTCCAAAGGCTGTTCGCGATCTCATGAAATCGTACCGATACGCCACTGACGGGCTGGCAACCGTTGGCGGCGACGAGATCATGGCAGCGGACCAGATCAGCTATCACGATATCATCGCCCAGGCGCTGGGCTTCACTCCGGCGCGTATCTCCGAGACATGGGACCGCAACACGTCCCTGAAGAACGCGGAACGCGGCGTGATGGACGATCGACAGCGCCTGGTGAACAAGTTCGCTATGGCAGCGCTGGCAAAAGATGACGACGCAATCGATGACTCTGTGAAAGCGATCGAGCGATTCAACGCCGTTCCGGTTCATGGCGGGATTCCGATCACAAAGGAGACGCTCCAACAGTCCCTCAAGACCCGCGCCGGCAACGCTGCGAAGAGGGAGGATGGCGTTTTGATCCGGAACAAGATCTTGAGCCTCCGATTGCGCGAAAAGTTAGCCGACCCCGTCTATAAATGATGGGGTCGCTCCGGCTTTACAACCAACTTCCAAACAAGCATTCTCTCGATAACAATCAAGGGGAAGCCACATGCATAAGTTTTTGATTTCGTTCTGTGCGTTGCTTGTCAGCGCAACCATCGCTCATGCGAGCTGTGTTGGGACGAAAACGTTTTCGACTTGCTACGATGCCGATACCGGAAATTCGTATTCTATCCAGCGATATGGCGGTTCGACACACATGAACGGCACCAATTCGCGCACTGGCTCAAACTGGTCGCAGGACACACATACCTATGGCGGCACGTCGTTTCAGACAGGTCGCGATAGCCGTGGTAATAGTTGGCAGAACACCTGCGTCAACGGGCAGTGCTTCTAGCGCTCCAGAAATTTCAACGCAGAGGACACAAGCGCGGATTCGAAGCCGTCCATATTGTCTACGCGAAGCGCGCTGCGAAGGCATTGCAAAGCGCCTTCGGTGGTTTGAACGACAGGAGGGTTTTCCGAGATCCATTTCTCGATTTCCAGACACTCGGGCGAGTTCTCGGCAAGTGTAACTTTGTGGCGCTGAAGTAATCCGATTACCGGTTCGTGCGTAGAAAGAGCGCTAGCCTTCGACCCTGTCAGAAGCGCCACGCCGGCCGCCGGCCCTCCAACAATGAAGCTTCGACGCGATACAAATGCACCCTCATACATTCCGGCAATCTCCCTGCCTTAAACAATCGACTTGCTTGGCAAAATACACGTCTTATGAATTAATGGTTGCACAAATCAGGGACCGCGACAATGGATAAAGTGCAGCGGAAGAAGAGAGGCCGACCTTCGACGGGGAAGGGTGTCCCTGTGCAGGTTCGGTTGCAGCCAGACCTTTTGAAACTCATCGATTCAATCGGAAGCTGGCGAGATCCGGCGCCTTCGAGGGCGGAGAAGATACGAAAGATGCTCCAAGAGTGGGCTGAGGGCTCGGATTTCATTGAGGCTGATGAACATGATTGCGAGCCCCGCCCGATCGTTGTTCCAATTCCGCCCGACACTCTGGGCGAGCTGCTGGATATCTGCGAACTGAGATATGGATACAGGATCGAACGAGGCATGGCTCTGAGAGAGATGCTCGAAGAATTCCTGTCCCTCTACAGGGCAGGGGTAATTCCTAGCCGCACGGCCGAAACGTAAGGCCGCGCTGGAAACCAGCGCGGCCTTTCGATCGGTATACGGCGGTGCTTACTTCGGTGCGGGGATGAAATCGACGTAGAAGGTGTCGCCTACACCGAAGGTTCCGACGAGATCGGGATTTGCGATGTGCATGTCGATGGATACGGAGGGAGACCATCGGGCGAAGCTATTGTTCTCATCACTGCCGTCCGCGGGGTAGGGACCGTCGCTCTTCGCGACCCCAGACAACATCAGACGCTCGGTGCCGACCTGAGTTGGGAACACTGCACTTACTCGCACCTTGGCGCGCATCTTCTTTTCGTGGTCCATTGAAACTTCCTTTCGTGAAGTGCCAGATTACCGGCCGATGCCGATTTGGTTTTGTTTGGATACGGACAAGGCCGTGGCGAGGGACTCGGGCCACTGTTCTTGCGGCACGCCATTGTTGAGCAGCTCCTGTGCAATCCGTTCCGGGCTTTCGCCGGACTTGATCGCCTGGTCGGCCGACTGAAGCAGATACTGCACGTTATCCTCCCGGCTCGGCTTTGGAGCGGGCTGCTGCGTTGATGGTGTCTGCTGTGGCTGAGGGGCGGGCGGAGCTTCCGAAACCGGACGTCCGGTTACTTTGTCGACAAGCACCCGACGTGGTGGCCCAGACGGCGCCGCACCCTGGGAGGGTTCTGCAGATAGCCCGGGCTGGCCGGATTGCAGTTCGATCTCCTGCGCGATCATTTTTTCCTGATCCGGCCGCGGAAGATCGTCGAACTTCTGCTCGTTATCAGCTAGGCCGCCGTCCATGCGCTTGCGCAAAGCGGTAATGGCATCGCCGCGGGTCTTGTTCTCGCCCGTGCCGTACTGCTTATCGATTTTCTTCTTGGCCTCGTAGGTCTCAAGATCCTTTGCGTCTTTCGCAGCGGCTCCGCGCGCAGTCTCTTGGCTCTGCCAAGCCGCCTCCGGGTTCATGAAGGTGGCGATCATGCGTGGCAGATCGGCTTTCTGAATATCCTGCTCGACGGGTTCGCCGCTGGGCGTTTTCAGTCGAATGCGGTATCCGGCAATAGAGCCATCGGGCGCAGCAATGTTTTCGTGCCCAAGCACTTCGTAGCCGTGGTTGATGTAACCCTGCAGCTTTCCAGCCTCCATCACGTCAGCCAGTGCGCCGTCGGCGTCTCCCGTCTGTGCCTTCAGAAGTGCGCCCATGGCAAGCTTTCCGCCCGCCTTGGCGTCGGTACTGTCGCCCCACTCCTGCACCCGCTTCGCCGCCCCAATGTCGCCGCTGGCGAGGTAGGTCTGTTGGAGCTTGGGGACAGCATACTTCGACCAAAACGTATCGAAGTCGCCAGCCTGCTGCGTTCCGGCTTTCACCTGATCATCGAAGTTCTTCTTGGTCTCTGCACCGATATCGGCGATCGCCGTGCGCTGGCCCTCGTCGCGTGCGTACTGCGCATCTTGGCGCGCGTTCTCGACGTCCTGCCGGGCGTCGAGCTTCTTCTGCCGATCGAGGAGCGCGGTGGAGCGCTCCTCGTCCAGGCGATTTTTGCGAGAGGCCTGATAGCCATCCATAAAGCCGCCAAGGCCAATACCGATTGCACCGAGGCTCATGCCGCCATCCTCATGTCAGATTGCACCTTCTTCGGCTTGGCGGCCGGTGCCCCAAGACCGATGACGCCGGCCAGTTTGTCGACCTTCTTGTCGAGATCCTGCACAGCTTTCATCGTGATGCCGATCGCGTCCTGTACTGCGATCGATTTGCCGTCGCCCTTGCCGGTCTCGCGCTGGAAGTCCTGCGCCATCGGTCCGACATGGCGGGCGCCATCGCCGACGCCCTCGTCATAGGTCCATTCTGTCACCGGCATGTTGTTGACCGCATCGAGGCCCTTGCCCTCTGGAACATCCGCCTTGTCATGCTTGACGTTCTCATCCGAGGGGAACTTAAACATGCCAGCGATACCGCCAAGGAAACTGCCAAGACCAGACGCGCCCTGGGCCGCGGCCTGCTGCTGGGTTTTCCAGGCGTCGAGCTGCAAGCCGTACTGCTGATTGAGCGTAGAAGCCTGCCCGGCATATCCCTGCATCGCGCCCGAATAGCCTTGGCTGACAATGCTCGGTGCCGCGAGCGCCTGCGCGTTGGTTGCCTGGTTGCCGCTGAGGGCGGTACCGCTCGCTGCGACGCTACCGCCTGCGCCGGCCGCGGCCTGTGCCGGCAAGCCCTTGCCGAGATTGACCACGTCGGCCTGTAGAGCGAGCCCCTTGTCACGCACGCTCTGGCGAGCCGTGTTCGATGCGCCGGCCTCAGCAAGCGTCTGGTTCATGTCCGTGGTGGCCTGAATGCCCGCAAATCGGCCGGAAGCGGGGTTGATGCCAAGGGACGCGCTCTGCCGTTCCGTCGCGGCTCGTGCGTTCGCCGCGGCGGTCTGGACATCGGCTCGCGCTTCCGCTGCCGCCTCCGCCTGCTTTTCAGGGGTGGCGTAATTGGTCGCCTTATCGATGAAGTCGTCTTCGATCGGCTTGAACGTCGTATTGTACCGGTTGCGATCCTCCCGAGCCCAATTGGCCTGGTCAGTCGCAAGCCCAAGCTGCTGCTGCGTCACCTTCGTGGTGAGCGCATCGAGCTCCTGCTGACGCTGCTGCGATACGGCAAAGGCATCCTTGGCAAATCCGAGCCACTTCTCTCCCGTCTGTGCCTGAAGGAGAGCGGATTCGCCGATCTTTGGATCTGGTGCTGGTGCCGACGTGCTGCTTTTGCCCATGTGCTGACCTCAATGGAGAGGTCGCACTCCTGCGCGACGGATTTCCCTCTTATACAGATAGTTTTCCGACTTTTCCAGAGAACCTCTCGGGCAGCCAGCGGCATTCACGGCGGAGCATTCCGAAAACAATCAGGTCCTCGCCGTCGGAGCCAGCCTCGCGCATCAGGCCCTCACGTGAAAACCCGAAACCTTCACAGAAGTCGATGGATGCTTGATTGTTCACTGACACGAACGCATTGAGCCTGGGGTAGAGCAGCTGCACGAACGGATATGCGAAAACTCGAAGAATGAACTCGCGGGTGAGCCAGTTTTTCGAGCCGTTAGACGCTACGCTGATCCAGCAGCCTGTCGTGGTGAAGGCGTCGAAGACAACGACGCCGAGATAACCCGCCTCGTCGCGCATGCCGATCGCATAGGCGTCATCGCGGAATCGGCAGTTGGAGATTCGGCTCTCCGCCCACGAGACCATCTCCTCGCCTGGAGCGTAGACGACTTCCTTCATCGCATCTGCCGTTTCTGGATTGAAAGCGCGACCGCGTTCAATCGGTCGGATATTTCCCTTATGTCATCCAGAAGGGAGTTGAAGTCTGTGGCCGTCGGCGCCGCTGTAACCTTAGCGGTTTTCACCTTGCCGAGCTGGAGTAGGTCAGCAAGATCCTCGAGTCGGACGGCGGCTCGGCTCTTAGGGCCTGCCCGCGACCCGTCTAGTACTTCCAGCTTTTCAGTGTCGAACTTCGTCACTACGCAGCACCCCGCAGCTCGTCGACGGTTCCCGCAATGATGATCTGCGTAATCTGGACGTTGGAGGAGACAGAAATCTCCCACTTGCGGCCTTTGAACCCCGCAGGTAGCCGAGTGATGCGTCCAGCAATCATTTCGGTCCTTACCAGCTTCCCGTCGCAGTAAACGCTGACCGAGATACCTTCGTAGCTCGGCAATGGTATCAATGAATCGCCATTCAGCGGCAGTTCGTTGATCAGTTGTCCATCGATCGACGATCTCAGGTCACCTGTCGCCAGTATCGCCGTGTTTTGTGCAATAATTGCAGCCGTTTCCGCGTCAATGTTCGCTTGGCTCTTGAGCGACGTATCGACCCCGAGATCGATCAGCATTGCGCCGAAGTTAACCGGCTGGGTTAGCCAGAATTCCTTCGACCGCCAATAGACAGTCTCGGGTGCGCCTTCAGGAGAATCGAACCGGAAAATGCCGGGCGCCGAGGGACGCTTGAAATATAGGCCTTCGTCTTCCAGCGAGTAGAAAACCGCGTCGGCGACCTCGCCGCTGCGCACAAGGTATTGCGCGGCATTAATGTTGATCATCATTGCGCCAGAGGTGCGCGTGCCCTTTGCGTTGAGCGTGTCGTAGAACAGGACGTAGTTGCCCATATGCTGAGCACCGATGATGGTCTCGGGTGAAAAGGCCATCCAGGCGTCGCGGTCGAACAGCTCTTGTGTCGCCAGCGAAATCGAACCGTCAGCGCGCACTGCCACGAGCCCGAGATTGGACGGGTAGCAAATGGCAAAAGAGAGATCGACGATGCCCCTCACATTGATGCACGGAAAATTCGCCTCGAGCTTTAAACTCTGCATCGATTCAGGGGCGGATCCGCTTAGGAGATATGGTTGACCTTTCGTCATGACGACAAGGGCCGATCCAATAGCGCGTAGCCCGACCACCTCGAAATCGCAGGTCTGAACGTATCCCTGTGGCCAGGCGTGAGGGCGAAACGGCTCACAGAAATAGACATCGCTGCCAGAAAAGGCAGCCATCATGCCATTGGGCATCGCCACAAGGCCCTGCAGGGTGTCGGGTGGCTCGTTCCAGTTGGCCGATGGCAACGGTTCCTGAAAAGCATCCACTGCGACGGTGTCGACATAGTCGGACGCGGACGCTGCCCGCTCAGCGATGAAATAGAGATACGTGCCGCTAGAGCCGGATTGTGACCGATAGATGCGCTGCTTTGTGACGGCACGTCCGGCAGGTGCCGCGGCGAAGCCGGAAAGCATGACGGTTTTTCCGGGCTGCCAGTCGATCACTGCAGAGGCGGGGCAGGGCGCCGATTCTTCGCCGAAGTCGGTAACGAATGTGTATGCATAGACCCGGCTTTGCACGTCGCCGGTTCCGGTGCCGCTCGGTGTCGCGGTGAGTGCCGCGATTGGGTGTTGCACAGCGAGCGGGTACACGGTGCCACCGACGCGCATTTTCGGCGCGCCGTCCCCTGTGTAGTAAAGGCGGTCTGCCGCGACTGGGCCGGGTGCCGCCGAAACCAAGCCACTCCACGAAAGCCAATCATCACCATGCCGATAGATGGTCTTGTCGGCTGGCCCTGTCGAGGATGCGCCCGTCGTGGTTGATTTGTTCGTCGGGGTCAGAGCGCCATCGTTCAGCCGCGTGTTGAAAGCGGCGGTTGCCGCAGTTTCAGGAAGAAGCCGCGGCGTTATAAGGGGCTTTTCCCCAGCGAATGCCGAGAGCTTTACGACCGGCATTCAGTCCACCGAAGCCGAAAGGGACGAGGCATAGATCCACGCTTCGTCGATCTGTTGATCGGTCTTGTTGAACTTGCTGGCGATCAGCGCGAGCCACACGTCGTCGCGATAGAAGTTTTTGGCCGACGTCCAATAGATGCCTGCTATTGTTCGGTCCGGCTCGTTCAATTCGTCGATAGCGCTGTCGACCATGTCCGGAGTGACATTTAGCGAAAGCATGCCGAGTTTGAAATCGACCGGGTCAAGAGGAAGATAAAGGTTGGCGGGCGGGGCAGCGTAAGGCGGGATCGTGTTTACCCGATTGCCGCTTTCGTCGAATTCCCACGCCGCGATGAGCGCGCGATCGGCGTTACTGGGATCATCGGGGACGAACCACGTCGTGCCGTTGATAACAGCCTTTATGGAACCGTTGGCTTGATAGCCAATAACATCAAAGTTCTGCACTGCCACTTACCTCCACTGCGAACGACATAACGCCAGCGCTAGCATCCTTGGTTGTTGCCATTTGCCAACCAAAGTTGGTTCCGGATAATGCCCCCTGGATGCCGCCGGCCGTGATGTAATAGATGAGCGAAACAGACGGCGTCCCCCGCTTTTCAACCACCCATGGATAGGCTTCGTATTGCGTATATCCCGCCGGGAAATAGAACTGCTTACTGTAACGAAATGTGCGTTCGTAGTAGCGCTTGCACAGCACAGTTTCCAGATTGAGGCCGCGCGGAGAGAATGGATCGATCTCGGACGATGCATCCCCCTCGACAAAGGACACTCGGGCCATTTCATAGTTTCCGGCCTGTCTCGGCGTGATGAGCCACGCCAATTCCAGGTAATCGTTGCCAGCACTACCGAGAAGCTTGCCGCTTATGGATGGGACAACGAACTGCGCTTTCCGAACCTGTGTTCCAGCGTCGTAAATGGTGGCGATATCAAGAGAAGCCGCCGCCGTTGTCACTGCGGCAGAGGGAGACGCGCCCGTGCCGAAGTTCTGCACGATTTCACATTGCAGCGCCTCCGACCCGGTTGGCCCGGTAAAATGAGCTCGGGCCGAAGCGTTATACCCGGCGAGAGTTTCGACACCCTCAATGCGCTGTGCGATCCTAAGTTTTCCCGTCGTCGGCGCTACTGCGAATGCCGCCCGAAGTTTGTATTTCGGGCTTCCCGGGACAGCCGCTTGACCGAGCGTCATGGCTTGCTGGCTGATGACCACGGATTTGTCGGTGGTGTTTGAAACTACCCATCGATCTAATACGTAGCCGGTCCCGCCAGCCGCTATCGTTTGCCCCGTTGTCGGAATTTGATTATAGCTTACGACATCGATGCCGCCATTGATCAACCTATTTCGTAACGCTCCAAGCGGGCCATTGTTGAGGGCTGAAACCTTCAATATGGGGTATCCTCCCATATCGATAGGTCCAGTCATTGTGCCGCCGGACTTTGGCAACAGGAGGCCTATCGCGTCGGCAACCTCCTTCAGAGTATCGAAAGCAGAGGAAACACCATCTTTCAGCGCATCTAACGCCGCGGTGACAAAACCTGTTGTCGCGATTGTCGTGTCGTTGTCACCAGGAGCCGGCGTCGGTGCCGTAGGATTGCCAGACAGGGTTGGCGAATCAAGCTGCGCCAAAGCCTGAAACATTGCGGCTGTAGCGCGGAGATCTACACGCGTTCCAGCGGCGAAGGCCTTGGCTGTGGTACCCTCTTGTCCACGAACTACCGTGATGTTGGCACCCGATCGAGCCGTTGCCCTGACGATCTCGATGTTGCCCGCGGCATCGACAAGGGTCAGCGGGAACCAATCGCCCGCCAAAAGCGTGGGAAACTTTGATGAATCGCCCGATACGACCGCCAGAACCGTGTCGGTGGCGAGAATGGCACCAGCAAGCGTTGATGCTGCACTGTTGGCAAATTTTAACGCCATCACGAAGGCTCCCTGATGCGAAGGCTGACGGTTACAATTTTGGTTCGACCCTCGGTGGTCGAAATGGTGACGGCTAGCTCGGCAGTTTCGTCTGCTTGTCCGCCGGACAGCCACACCCGTGCCGTCGTGTCTGATGTGTCGATGCGATCAACCAAAGCAGTTGATCCTCCCAGGGCGGCGGCCGCTGTGGCTATGCGATCCCCATCCGGCATCCACCGGCTGAAGTCGAAATCATAATCCAGCACATCGGCCGGCGCTTTTGTGATGACACCGAGGCTCATCGAACTGTCTCCCGATCGCGGGGCACGGATACAAAGCGCCGTTCTTTACCCACAAGTGCAGAGCGCTCATCGCGAGACTGATGGAAACTCCGCCGCTCAGATACCAGAGTAGTTCTGGCGTATCGGGTCGGCCGAAGCGATCGCCACGCCGGTGTCGTCATGCTTCGAAAAATGATCGTGGCCGAGAGCTGATGCGAAACTCGGCGCGTGAGCTGCAGCGACGAAGGTGAAAAGAGCCGGACTTGCCCCAAAAAGACCGGTCGCCGCACCAGTGCGCACGATCCAACCGCTGTCGACGCGACATGAGCCGTCAGCACGGCTCTCCGAAGAAGACCGAAACCAGACGTTATGTGCGTGGAGACGGTGCCGAGTATTCCCCTACGAGGAGTGACTACGGCTTCCGCGGCGACCGCTACAGAACTGACGGCGTCAACCTCCATCACGAAGTTGCCGTCGTTGATCGCAATTCCGTTGATCAGGTTGCCGTTGATCGAGCCTCTTGAAAACATCAGTCCACCGTGACGTTGAGGGCGGAGGCATGCAGAACGCCTTCGTCGGACGGCTGAAAGGTCTTCGAAGCGGTGAGGGCATCGTGAAACAGGAGGTTGCCCCCGGTGGCGGCGTCCCAAATACCAAAATGGGTGACGGTCACCGGTGCAGCCCCGTCGTTGGCCGCCCATAGGAGTTCCTTGAGGTTTGCGGAGGCTTTGGCTGCAGCCGCGCTGAAACCTGTCGCGATCGCGGCGCCCTGGGCGGCATCGAGGCGCACGTACGACGGCCAGGCGCCAGTGGTCACCTCGTTTGCGCCGGCGTTGCCGGGATCCGCGGTATGAAAGGAGACGTACACTCTCGTCGGCGGTGTTACGGCAACACCCCGAAGGAAGAGATTGAGAATGGCGTGGGCAGCGTATGTGCTCGCAGACATCAGAAACTGGATCCCTTGGTTCGAAGCGGCGCGCTCTGTTGTCCCTTGGCTACCTTGATTGCGAGGTAGTCGAGACGATCCGTGAACCATGCGCGATGGTCCAAGCCGAGTTGAGGATTGGTAGAGTTAGCGTCGGTAAGGATACGAGCGGCAGCGCCGCGGCTGATCTCGTCGGAGTAGTCCTCAAGCAGAAACTCGGGCAGCGAAAATGCGTCGCGGGCGGGCTTCAGGATCAGCCGTATCTTCATGGTTCCTGCGATGCGCGGTACCACCGTGACAGTGTTTGGCTCCAACTGCGTCACGTATCGCGCGTTGCCCGTCGCTTCGTCGGCGATGGACCACGTAGGCTCGTTTTCGTCGAGCCACGCCACCGTTTTCGGTTCCAGTGGTACGCCGTTTAGGAAGGCGGCCTCGATCTTCTCAATTGCGGCGTCGCGATAGGTGCAGACGCCCTGCATGTCGGGTGCGGTGACCTCGAAGGTATCAGTTTCGCGCCAAACCCGTAGGCGAGCACAAAGCTCGCGTGCCGCCGCAAGAATATGGCGCTGCGCCACCAAGTCGCTGGTATTCGGGGAGTGTCGCAACGCTTCGGGCAGGAAGTCGTCGATGTCGATCATCTTGACCATTACTTCCTCCCAGGGCTGGTTGCGCTCTCGACTTGAGACCGCAATCCGATCGCGGTCGCGAACGCCTGATAGTGCGTAACGGCACGTTGGGGCGCCGCTGCTGGATCTTCCTTGCTGAAGGCCCGATACATCACGTAGTCGAGCAGAGCCGGCTGATACTGGTCAGCGATGCCAACGCCGATTGCCCAAGTCGAAATGTCGTCTACCGATCCGCTGTGTCTGCTGACGATCGTGGTAGGGAGCTTGGCAACCGCGGCGTCAATCTTCCCGGTCCCGTCGTTCCCCGGATAAACGAAGAACTCGCGCGGCAGGCCCTCGTCGAACACGAACTGACGAACTTCCTTTCGGAACTGGACGTACGATGGATCGTGCCACCGTGGCTGGTTGGAATCGAGTTCGGCCCGGGACGCTGATCGGATAGCCCGACCGCCGGCGCCGTTGACACCCTCAATGTTTCGCAGCACATCGAGCAATTGAAGGATGCTCGTGTCGTCCTCGGGGAGCTTTTGCTTTGTGCCCCTCACGAGCGACAATTCCATCGTCACGCTGGAAGCTGAAGGTTTGACGGTCACAATCGCCCGCACCCCCTCATCCAACCAACCTGCGAGCTCGGACAGGGGCCAGCGAACATGCTCATCGTCGAGAAGCAGCGTCGAAGCACTCAGCATGATTGAGCTGGCGTCCATGAACTAGCTCCTGCGCTTGCCGCGACGGCGCACCTGCTGGCCAGAATCCGTGTTCGCGGCTAAGCGAGGGGCTGTCAGGATGGGCGGAAGGTCCGTGACGTCCCCATCGTCCTCGACAGGGGGCGGCTCTTCCGCAACCTCGGGAGCGACGATGTAGTGCTCGACCGACAGGAAAACCCGCTGATGAATGAGGTTATGAACCTCTGCAACGTAGCGACCGTGTCCGTCGGCCGTGAACTGATACTGATGGTCGCCGACGACGGGCTGAACAGGACCGAGCTTGCATTGGATTAACGTCATGGTGTCCCCTGAAAGAAAATAGGGGGCTCGCGAAACGAGGCCCCCTCTCAATGCATGAAAGCGGCGGCCGCTTAGCCTTCGATCAGGAGCGTAAGCCCGACTTGGCCAGCGGCGAACGTGCCGGCTGCCGTGGCGATTTTTAGCCCGATCGAGCGGTCAGCCCCAGTTCGGACCGTGCGGAACGCCGTCTTGAGTGTCGGGCGCGCTGTGGTGCCGGTCTGACCGATAGTTGAGCCAGAGAGGAACTCCGCGCCGACCGTTCGCGCGCCGTTGTTCTCCTGCCACTTCCCCGACATGATGCCGAGGTCGAACACGAGAGCCGTGCCGCTGTCGAGATCATCCGAGTCAAGGATCATGTCGACGACACGCGCACCAGCCGGGATGACGGCCAGCTCGAGGATGTCGTTCAAGGCCGGTGCAGCCGCGAAGTCGTGAAAGAAGCGGTGCGCCACGATCGCTCCGGCGAAAGCCGGGAACGGAGGGACGATTATGCCCTTTGCGTATTTGCTCTGAATGAGCCCCATTGGAAATCTCCTGAAAACGCCGGTAGCCGGTGAGCGTAAGGTGAAAGGCGGTGAGCGCGGCCCGAGAGCCGCGCCATTGATGCTTAGGAGTTCGGATCCTTGGCAGCGGTATCGAGCCCCAGGAGGCCGAAGTCCTTGCCGTTGAAACGCGTCTTCTTGACGCCTGCGATCACGCCTGCAGAGATTACCGGCTCGTTGCCGTGATCCTGCATTTCTTCGGTCCACGAGAAGCGGAAGCCGCCGGTGGAGCCGAAGGCGACCACGCCAGCCTGTCGGCCCATGAAGAGCGCGCGGGCAGCCGCCACATTCGCGCCGGCGCCGTAGTCGGAGAAACGGATGACGTCTTCATGCTCGTGAAGCACGACGTTGTTGATCATCCCGAGGCCGCCCTTGAAGATCGGGTTATTCCGACCTTCCGCGGTCGCCGCGGCCTTCTGGATCTCCAGCCAGCCACCAGTGTCGTTGGTGCGCAGGTCATAAGACTGGAATTTACTCATGACCGTGACGTAGTGGGATTCGCCGTTGATCATAAGCGGCATCATCTGCGCGTTTTCGGGAGAAACGGCCGCCATCATGCTGGCCTTCGTTGCCGCCTTCTCGATCAAGCCGCGAGACATCTTGTCCGTCGCGTCGATCGAGGCCTTGCTGGTTGCGTCGCCACCGAACAGCACGTGGTCGGTATCGGGCGCTTCGATCGGGTTCGTGGCGTGACCAGTCCAATCGGTGCTTTCGATGAAGTTTTCGTTCACGCCGCGTGCGCCGGCCAGGTAGATGAAGATCATCTGGTCGATGAACTTCGACCAATAATCCGAAAGACGGTCTTTGCCGATCTTGCGGATATTGTGAACCGTGCGCTTGCGGCTCATCTTCCCGCCAGCAGATACGCCGTGACGCATCTGGTCGATCAGGATCTGGTCGGAGAAGAAGCGGAGGTTTTCTTCCTTGCCCTGAAGGCGCTGGTCGCCGTAGGTGGGCTTGCCGCGCAGCTGCACGGAGAGGTCGAACGTGATGGTGTCGCCTGCATCCGATTCAAGATCGGTGAGACGCTGGATAGCGTATTCGTCGCTTTCGCCGATGAATTTGCGGTCCCAATAGCTCTTCTGGAAGGTCGCGATGAAGAGGTTACCGGACCACTTTTTCTGAGCCTTGGGATCGCCAAAGCCGACTGTTACTGGGGCCATGAGTGCCAATCTCCTGAGTGAGGACAATCAGCACGTCTTGCGCAGTCACGCTCTAAATACTGGAAATGGTGTGTTGTTGCAATAAGCACCACATGATATTGAACCGATGACTGCGCAAGACGTGCGGCTTCTTCATCGGAGCTGCTTCAATGGCCTCAATTGCGCTGAAAAATCCCAGCATATTCTTCGACCAAATCCGGCCCGTCTTGTTTTCAAAGGGGATGGCCCAGTCGCAGGTGAATGGCATCAACGCCATCCTGTCGGAAAATGACAAAGCTCCCCTCGATCCTCGCTGGCTCGCCTATATCCTTGCTACCGCTTATTGGGAAACGGCTCAGACCATGCAGCCTGTTCGTGAGACGAAAGCCTCAACGGATGACGAAGCAATCCGCATTCTCGACCGGGCATACGCCAACCGGGAACTGCCCTGGGTAAAAGCCCCATATTGGCGCAAGGATGCCGACGGGAAATCGTGGCTCGGCCGCGGCTTCCCCCAGCTCACTCACAAAGCCAACTACCAGAAGCTCTCCAAGGCAACCGGTGTCGACCTCGTTGCCGATCCCGATAGAGCAATGGATTTGCCGGTCGCGATCGACATCATGTTTTTGGGAATGATCCAGGGGCTCTTCACTGGGGCGAAGCTTGGCGACTTCTTCAATGGCACCAAGAACGATTGGGTTAACGGCCGCCGGATCATCAATGGCGTGGAGAGCGCTGAAAAAGTCGCCGGCATCGCCAAGACCTTCTACGCAGCGCTGAAGAACGCGGCATGATCGAAAAGGCGCTCATTGTCGTCTGCGCAGTGCTGTTGCTCTCGTTGGGTGGGCTGGCACTGCTCTCCCATAGCCGAGGACAGACGATCGATACGCTGACCGCTGAAAAGGCAATGGTTCAGCAAAAGCTCGATCAGGCGAATGCAAATCTAGAAGTCTCCACTGCGAACCATGACCGGATCGTGGCCGAGAAGGACGCCCTCCTGAAATCCGAACTGGCGAAGGCTCAAGCCGAGAAAGACGTCGCAGTTCGAATGGCCAGCATCAAGAAGGATATAGACGATGCCACCGATGGTACCGCTTGCGGCAATAGTGGTCCTTTCGACGCTCTGTTTGACGGGCTGCGTCTCCTCCAAGGAGCAGGTCTCGGTGTCACGCCCGGCGATCGAATACAAATCCCAGGACAATCCGGACCAGCAGCTCCCAAGCCCGGCCATCCCACCGGTGCCGGCCAAGGGCGCGTCCGATAGAGAGCTCGCCCAGTTCACACGGTCCATCTACGACGAGCTGCTCTCTTGCTCGATCTCGATAGATACCTACAAGCAATTTCGGCGCGCCACAGGGGGGCTGCCAAAGTGAATATCCTCGACTGGCTCAGCAGCGGCAAAGGTGAAATCGCAGTGGCGGGGATCGCGGGCTCCGCCGTCTCCGTCGTGATGGAGTGGAATGGAATCGGATCGGGCATCCGGCGCCTCTTTGTCGGCGCCGTTGCCGCCTATTTCATGGCGCCACTGGGCGTCCCCTTGTTCCAGTGGTCGCTCGGACACCTTGAGGTCGCCGGGGAACAAGCAGCCAGCGTCGGCGGTTTCATCATGGGGCTCGCGGGTGTTATCATCATCGAGATAGTCCTGAAGGCATTCCGCCTGCGGAGCGCCGAGCTCAGCCAACCGGCTGCGCGTAGAAGGAGGCGCCGCGATGACGAAGCTTAAGGCAAGGCACTTCACGGAAGCCGCGAAACCACAGGGGAGGGTGATTGCTGTCGCCTTCCTCATCTGCCTGGTGTGGATAGTCACGGCAATGCACTGACCGCCGTCTCAGGCGCTTGCATATCTTCTCATGCTGTCGCATATTGTCCGCGCGGACAGACCACGGGGCGACCATTGTCGCCAATTCCCCCACGTATTCAGTGCCAGCGCCATCGGGCGCGACGCCGGAGGTCCGCATGCAAGAGCAGAGTAATATCCAGTCGATCGACCCATTTCTAAAGCTGAAAGAAGTCGTCGATATAGTGAAGGTCCAAAGCAGTACGATTTATCGCTGGATCGATGCCGGCACCTTCCCACGGCCGAGGCAGCTCGGCGCGAACTGTGTCCGGTGGAGAGCATCGGAGATTAGAGCTTGGCAGGATAACCGGCCCGAAGCCGTTGCCGTCAAAAAGGCGTCGTAATGGCGGAGGTATTCGTCGGGATTGATTACGGCAGTGATGACATGAGTTGCGAGGTTGCCATGAGGATTCGGGGTGATGGCAGCTTCGAGCTAGTCAGCATGAAGGTTTCAAGCCCGAAAGGAGCAAGAAACGGCCAAATTTCTAGGGGTGAAGATTGCGGGCATTTATGTGGGCACCATCCTCAACCTCTCGAAATTTAGAGAGCCAATTTCAAGGACATAGGGTGTCTCTATCGATGGACACCTCTTCCGCCACCATTCTATAGAATTCAGATCGTTGGCGAAGTATTTCCTTTGGCGCGCCCAGAACGATGCTATTGGCGACAGCGGCTACGCAGCCGGAGTCTTTTATCACAACCAAACCAAGGAACGCCCGTGAATAGCATTTCGGATCTGGTTGCGTCGGCGACGACAGTTCACGATCGGTACCGCGCGGGCCGTATGGAACGCGAAACGGTCCGCGAATGGGCAACAAGGTTGGGCGCCTATCCTGCACCGCACGGCGACCGTGTCAGGGAGGCTGCGGAGTGGTTCCGGGTCAACAACATCGAACCCGTTTCGGATGACATGAGGCGGGCAGACCTTGATCGGCTCGCCGCGATCTTTTCGACCTGAACAATGCCTCCGTCACTACGACGGCAGAGGCATTGCAAGGCATATTAGTGATTTATTAACCATACTAATTAGAATTGTTCCTATCTTGCCGAAAGTTTTCGCAAATTTGCCATGAAAGCCGCATGATTAAAGTCTCGTTAGGTTGAAGGTATTAGGGGTGTCTTACCCATGAGGGTGGATTTCTTAACCATAACGGTCTTGAGTGCGGCGTGGGATATATGAGACGAGACTTCGGGGCGGCGTCATTGGCAACGGGAATGCGATGGGTGGGGCTATCGCTGGTCTGTGCGACGGTGACGGCTTGTGGCACTGCGCCGTCTGTTACAGCCAAGCGAACCCACGGCAAGGAGTACTTCTCCGAGAAGGAATATGGCGTTAAGGCGAGCCCTCGCGTCGCCTCCGGTGACAATATACCCAAGGGCGGCGGCCGATATCTCGTCGGCAATCCGTATGTGGTCAAGGGCAAGTGGTACTACCCCAAGGAGGACTTTTCCTACAACAAGGTGGGCATGGCATCGTGGTACGGATCGGCCTTTCACGGCCGGCTGACGGCCAACGGCGAGGTCTACGATCAGATGCACCTTTCCGCCGCGCATCCGACCTTTCCGCTGCCAAGCTATGCCCGCGTGACGAACGTCGAAACCGGCTCGTCGGTCATTGTCCGCGTCAACGACCGCGGGCCGTATCATGAAGGTCGCCTGATCGATCTTTCGAACAAGACTGCCGATATGTTGGATCTGCAGCACAGCGGCACCGGCAAGGTACGCGTCCAATATGTCGGCCGCGCCCGCATGGACGGACACGACATGCCCTACCTGATGGCCTCGTATGTGCCGAAGGGCAGCCGTATTCCCGGCATCAACAACCCGGGTGGCGGCCAGATTGCGAGCGGCGTCATGGTCGCATCCAACAACAAGCGCATGACCGCCGACGAGATCCAGAGCTTCGGTGGCTTCACACCGCCGCAGCCGGAAAACGTGCCGGTTCCTGTTTCCGCGACATCCTATGCCGGATCAACACCCAGCGCGCCGTACAATGCCGCACCTGTCCCGCGGCCGATGTCATCAGGTGCCGTCGCGCAGCCCTTCGACCAGATGGTCGTTTTGCCTGAAATCGGTCCGCGTCCCTACGAGCGTCCCTTTGGCTGGCAGCAGGGAGGTTCGCTCGCCATGGGTTACCAGGAGGATGGCGTGAAGACCGTCACCGTCGACCTTGCCTTCGATGCCGTCATGGTCCGCAACGACGGTATGACCGAAGAGTCCATTCTCGCCTCGTTCAAGCGTCAGAAGGCCGCAAAACCCGCGCTGAAGTGATATGCTTCTGCGATTCTTCCAGGAGGCTGGCAGGGATCTGGTCGATGAGGGTTTGGATGTTGAAACATGTGCTTTGCCTCTCGGCCAATCTGCTGTTCTTCGCGAGCGGCGCCATGGCGGCTACTGCCGATTCCAATCCCGGTTTTGTGACCAAGGCTTCCCAAGCCTACATGATCGAAGCGTCGACCGGCACGGTGCTCCTGGCAAAGAATGAGCACCAGACGTTCTCGCCGGCCTCCCTTGCCAAGCTGATGACAGTGGAGCTTGTCTTCGATGCGTTGACGAAGGGGCAAATTACGCTCGATACACAATATCCGGTGTCTGAGTATGCCTGGCGAACAGGCGGAGCGCCGTCGCGCGCGGCAACCATGTTTGCGGCGCTCAAGTCGAACGTGCGGGTCGAGGACCTCGTCAAGGGGATCACCATTCAGGGCGCGAACGACAGCTGCATTATCCTTGCAGAGGGAATGAGTGGCGGTGAACCTGCGTTTGCCGAGACGATGACGCGGCGGGCAAGGACACTCGGCATGCAACGGTCGATCTTCGGCAATTCGACCGGGCTTCCTGACGGCAGGAGCAAGACGACTGCCTTCGACATGGTGACGCTTGCCGTGCAGCTGCAGCAGGCTTATCCCGATTTCTATCCCTATTTTGCTCTGCCCGATTTCGAGTGGAACAAGATTTTCCAGCGCAACCGCAATCCCTTGCTCGGTTTCGGCCTCGGCGTCGATGGGCTCGCCACTGGCTTTGCCGAAGGTGAGGGATATTCGATCGTTGCCTCCGCCGAGCGCAACGGTCGCAGGCTGTTCATGACCCTCGGCGGCATGGCCTCCGACAAGGAGCGGACCGAGGAGGCAAAACGCGTCCTCGAATGGGGATTGGGCGCGTTCGAGATCCGGCAGCTGTTCGCCAATCAGGAGGTGGTCGGCACGGCCAGCGTCTACGGAGGTGCCTCGCGCAGTGTCGATCTCGTCGCCAAGAGCATGGTCAGCGTTTATATTCCGGTGAACAACCCCGACCGGCTTGCCGCCCGGATCGTCTATCGCTGGCCACTGACGGCGCCCGTCGCTGCGGACCGGGAAGCAGGTACGCTGCGCATATTTGCGGGCAGCCGGCTGCTGCGTGAGGTTCCGCTTTATACCAAGGATGCGGTCGAAGCGGGTTCGTTGAGCAGCCGCGCGGTCGATGCGCTGCTGGAGCTTGGCGAGTCACTTCTCTTTTCCTGGCTGTGGGACAAGCCGGAGCCCACGTGATCGCCATATTCGCTGTTCACTGTGAGGCAAACTGCCTTCGAGTTGATGGCTGGGCGGTTCCGCTCACGGCGAACTTCCGCTAGATGTACGGCAGTGGCGCGGCGCGGGCGCCGAAATGCAGGAACTTGTCATTGTTATCCGGTACTGGATTGCTTGTTACATTTGAGGGCGGTGAAGGCGCGGGCAAATCGACCCAGATTCGTCGCCTTGCGGAAGCTCTGCGTTCGAAAGGCTATAATGTGCTTCTGACGCGTGAGCCCGGCGGATCGCCAGGTGCGGAAGCGGTGCGTCACGTGCTTCTGTCGGGCGCGGCCGAGTCCTTCGGCACGAGAATGGAAGCGATCCTTTTTGCAGCGGCTCGCAACGATCACGTCGAGGAGGTCATCCGCCCGGCGCTCGATGAAGGCAAGGTCGTATTGTGCGACCGCTTCATGGATTCCTCGCGTGTCTATCAAGGCGTGACGGGCAACCTGCAGCCGGACTTCATCGAAACGCTGCAGCGCGTAGCGGTGGACGGTGTCGTTCCGGATTGTACACTCATTCTCGACCTGCCGGCGCGGGCGGGTCTTGCACGTGCACAAAGGCGTGGCGTCGCCGGCGACGTGGCTCCTGATCGGTTCGAGAAGGAGGAACTGGACACGCACGAGAAGCGCCGCGAAGCCTTTCTCGACATCGCAGCCAGAGAGCCCGAGCGCTGCCATGTCGTCGATGCTCTGCAGACCGAAGAAGCCCTCGCCACCGAAATTCTCGCGATTGTCGAACAACGCCTGGCGCCTCGAAACACACAGAAAATGGCGGAAGCGGCTCATGAGTGACGAACGGCCAGGTCTTCTTGATGGCGCCATCTGGCCGCCGGAGAACCCGAGACTTTTTGGACATGAGGATGCGGAAGCGTTTCTGGCGCAGTCCTACCGCTCGGGCAAGGGGCATCATGCCCTGTTGCTTGAGGGGCCGCCTGGGATAGGGAAAGCGACGCTCGCCTTTCGCTTCGCGAACCATGTCCTCACCCACTCTGATCCGGCGACCGCGCCGGAGGTGATCGCCGATCCTGATCCGAACTCGGCCGTCAGCCGACAGATCGCGTCGGGCGCCTCTCACAATCTGCTTTATCTTACGCGCCCGGTTGACGAAAAGACCGGCAAAATCAAGTCGGCAATCACGGTCGACGAAGTCCGGCGGGCAGGGCGCTTCTTTTCGCAGACATCCGGCACAGGCAACTGGCGAATCGTCATCATCGATCCGGCCGACGACATGAACCGCAGTGCGGCGAACGCCATTTTGAAGATATTGGAGGAGCCGCCAAAGCGCGCGCTCTTTCTTCTGGTGTCGCATGCGCCGGGCAAGCTGTTGCCGACGATCCGTTCGCGATGCCTGCCGTTGAAGCTCTCGCCTCTTGGCGATGATGCCCTCGGCAGTGCGCTGGCCAATCTCGGCATCGACGCCGGTGATCGAGATCTGCTTGCAATCGCTCACGGCAGCGTCGGCGAGGCCTTGAAGCTCGTCAACTACGGAGGCGGCGAGATCATTGCGGCCTATAACGATGTCTTGACGTCGCACGGAGCTTCGGCGCGCAAGGCAATGCACCGGCTGGCCGATGCGATCTCGGGCAAGGATGGCGATACGATCTTCGAGTTTTTCACCAACCACGTCGGCGATGATCTGATGCAGAAGGCTCGGGCGGCTGCGATGGCGGGGCAGGTCGACACGGCCGAGAGGCTCTCGCGCCTCCATTCGGACATTTCAGAACGACTGACGGTGTCTGACGCCTACAATCTCGATCGCAAGCAGACGGTTCTGAGCATCCTCGGCGATATCAAGCAGCCAGGTCCATGATCGGCTGAGATCAGCTGGCCAGCAGTTTCCAGGCTACGACAGCCAGCGTGCCGGCGAGCACGAGGCGGATCGTCCGTTCGTGCAGCTTGGGGGCCAGCAGGCTGCCGGCAATGATCCCGGGGATGGATCCGGCGAGCAGCGCAAGCAGGATCCCCCAGTCGATTTCTCCGATCATCCAGTAGCCCATCCCGCCGATGAGGGTAAGCGGGACTGCGTGCACGATGTCGGATCCGACGATTTCACGAACGTCAAGGCGTGGGTAAAGGATCAACAGGACGGTAACGCCGAGAGCGCCGGCGCCGACCGAGGTGAGGGTGACCAGAATGCCGAGAGCCAGACCCAGCAGCGTTGTCAGGATGGCGATCGTCACCGGCCGCATCGGACGTCGGTCGCCCATCTTGCGCTTGAGAAGTGCGAGCACCTGCCGACGAAAGACAAGCATGAAAGCGGTCATCACCAAAAGCCAGCCGAGTGCAGTCGTAATGGTATGCGCAACCTCGACGCTTTTGCGGTCGACCCCTGCCATCAGGAAAAGCATAAGCAGGGCGGCCGGGACGCTGCCGGCAGCAAGACAGCCGACGACGCGCCAGTTGATCCGGCCGTGCATGCCGTGAACGGCCGTCCCGGCAGACTTGGTCACCGCGGCGTAAAGCAGATCGGTTCCAACAGCCGTCGCAGGGTGAATGCCGAAGAGGAGAACGAGCAAGGGCGTCATCAGTGAGCCGCCGCCAACGCCGGTAATGCCGACGAGGGCGCCGACAAAGAAACCTGAAAATGAATAAAGCGGATCGAAACTGGATAAGGTCAAGCCGGGGGCCTCGAGCCTTGGCGTGAAACGCCGCTGCGGGGTGCTTGAAATGTCACGTTGTTGTCGCCCTGTCTTGCCTTCCTCCTGCCTAGAGTGCGGCAAAAAGCGAGTCAAGCTCATCGGGCCGGCAGCCTCTCAATCCCTGATCCTTTCGAAACTTAGTGTTTCGCTTCGCCGTCACATGCGCTAAGGAGCGGCTGACAAATTTTATAGAGTAAGCCGGACAAGAATGGCCGCCATGACAGACAAGACACCCTACTATATCACCACCGCGATATCCTACCCGAACGGCAAGCCGCACATCGGCCACGCCTACGAACTGATCGCGACGGACGCCATGGCGCGCTACCAGCGCCTCGATGGCAAGGATGTCTTCTTCCTGACGGGAACTGACGAACACGGCCAGAAGATGCAGCAGACGGCCCGCGCCGAAGGCATTACGCCGCAGGAGCTTGCTGACCGCAATTCCGGCGAGTTCCAGGCGATGGCCGAGTTGCTGAACGCATCGAATGACGATTTCATTCGCACGACGCAAGAGCGCCACCACGAGACGTCCCGGGACATCTGGAACCTGATGGCCGAGAACGGCGATATCTACAAGGATTCTTACGCCGGCTGGTACTCGGTTCGCGATGAAGCGTACTATCAGGAGAACGAGACGGAGCTGCGCGCCGACGGCGTGCGCTACGGCCCGCAAGGCACGCCGGTCGAATGGGTGGAGGAGGCGAGCTACTTCTTCAAGCTTTCCGAGTATCAGGACAAGCTTCTCGCGCTTTACGAATCCAACCCCGATTTCATCGGTCCGGCGGAGCGCCGCAACGAGGTGATTTCCTTCGTCAAGTCGGGACTCAAGGATCTCTCTATTTCGCGCACGACCTTCGATTGGGGCATCAAGGTTCCGAACGATCCCTCGCACGTCATGTACGTATGGGTCGACGCGCTGACCAACTACATCACCGCGACCGGCTATATCGAAGACAAGAACGGCCCCAGGGCGAAGTACTGGCCGGCGGATGTCCACATCATCGGCAAGGACATCATCCGCTTCCACGCGGTCTATTGGCCAGCCTTCCTGATGTCGGCGAAACTTCCTCTGCCCAAGCGAGTCTTCGCGCACGGCTTCCTGCTCAACAAGGGCGAGAAGATGTCGAAGTCTCTCGGCAACGTCGTCGACCCGGTCAATCTGGTCAACCACTTCGGCCTCGACCAGGTCCGCTATTTCTTCCTGCGCGAAGTCTCATTCGGCCAGGACGGCAGCTACAGCGAAGAAGCCATCGGCACCCGCATCAATTCCGACCTCGCCAATGGCATCGGCAACCTCGCCAGCCGCTCTCTGTCGATGATTGTCAAGAACTGCGACGGCAAGATCCCCGACTGCGGCCCGCTGTCCGACGAGGACAAGGCAATGCTGGCGCAGGCCGACGCATTGCTGGCGTCTACCCGCGACGACATGAACAAACAGCTGATCCATCGCGCACTCGCGTCGATCATCGCAGTCGTGTCCGAGACCGACCGTTACTTTGCCGGCCAGGAGCCATGGGCACTCAAGAAGACCGATCCGGCGCGCATGGGGACCGTGCTCTACGTGACGGCCGAAGTCGTGCGCCAGATCGCGATCCTGCTTCAGCCATTCGTGCCTGAATCGGCAGGCAAGCTGCTCGATCTCGTCGCCGCGCCTGAAGGCAAGCGAGACTTCGCCGCGCTCGGAGAGGCCGGTCGCCTGGTGCCGGGAACGCCGCTCGAAGCGCCGAAGCCGGTATTCCCGCGTTATATCGCGCCGGAGGCGTGAGGCCGTCATGCTGATCGACACGCATTGCCATCTGGATTTCGCCGACTTCGAGGAGGAGCGCGACGACATCGTCAAGCGCGCCCACGATTCAGGTGTGAAACAGATGGTGACGATCTCGACCCGTGTCCGCAAGCTCGACGGTTTGCTCTCGATTACCGAGAAGTATCCCTCGGTATTCTGCTCGGTCGGCACTCATCCGAACAGCGCCAATGAAGAGCTCGATATTCAGGTCGACGACCTCGTTCGTCTCGCCAACGCCCATGCGAAGGTCGTTGCGATCGGCGAAGCCGGCCTCGACTATTTTTACGACACGCAGACGCCGGAGGACCAGAAGACCGGGTTCCGGCGTCATATCGCGGCCGCCCGCGAAACGCGCTTGCCTTTGGTCATTCACAGCCGCAGCGCCGATGTGGATATGGCTGGCATTCTGACCGAGGAGACGGGGAAGGGTGCCTTCCCCTTCATCCTGCACTGCTTCTCCGCAGGGCCGGAGCTTGCCAGGACGGGTGTCGAACTCGGTGGCTATATTTCGTTTTCCGGAATCCTGACGTTCCCGAAGTCGGAGGAATTGCGCGAGATCGCCAAGACCGTCCCGCACGACCGGCTGCTGGTCGAGACGGACGCGCCGTACCTCGCGCCGAAACGTTGGCGCGGCAAGCGCAACGAGCCGTCGTATGTCGTCAATACCGCCGAGGTCCTGGCCGAAACGATCGGTCTCAGCTACGCTGAGACGGCGCGGATGACGACGGACAATGCCTTCCGCATTTTCTCGAAGATGCCAAGGATCTGAGGACGTGGGCTACCGGCGGCGTTTCACCATACTCGGTTGCTCGTCCTCGCCGGGCGTACCACGCATCACAGGCGACTGGGGCGCCTGCGATCCGGCTAACCCGAAAAACCGCAGGACACGGGCATCTTTCATGGTGCAGCAGTATGACGACAACGGCGGAGTGACGACCGTCGTTATCGATACCGGCCCGGACTTCCGCGAGCAGATGATTGCCGCCCGGGTCGAGCATGTCGACGCCGTCCTCTACACCCATGCGCATGCCGACCACATTCATGGGCTGGACGACCTGCGGGGATACTACTTCGGCTCTCAGCAGCGCGTTCCCATTTACGCGACCGAGATCACGATGGATCGTATCCGGCAGGGTTTTTCCTATTGCCTGGAAACGCCGCCCGGCAGCAACTATCCGCCGATCGTGGAAGCCAAGGTCATTGAAAGTATCGACGCGCCGCTGCGCGTGAGCGGTGCGGGCGGCGTCATTTCATTCCGTCCGCACGCTCAACAGCACGGCGATATAATATCGTTGGGATTTCGCATCGGCAATGTCGCTTATTGCAGCGATATCAGTGATTTTCCGCCGGATACTGTTGGAAAACTTGGAGCGCTCGATGTCCTCATCATCGACGCCCTGCAATACCGGTATCATCCAAGCCATCTGTCGCTGGAGCAATCGCTCGACTGGATCGATCGCCTGAAGCCGAAGAAGGCGATCCTCACGCACATGCATACGCCGCTTGACTACGACACCGTCATGGCCGAGACGCCGGAGCATGTGGTTCCAGCTTACGACCAGATGAGTTTCGACGTCGAATTGACCGAACTCGAAAACACATAGATTTTCATCGATGAGCTCTGGTGTGCTCAAGGCACTCGCTGAGCCGCATATCCGGCGACGCGATCTCACCAGCAGTTACAAAGCTGCATGTTGGTTCCATAATCTATCTTATCCGATCTTGCCATGTAAGGGCGGTGGATTCCATTTTCAAATGCAACAGAGACAATATTGGCCATGATTTCAGGAGGATGGAATGGCCCGCTCTTTTGTGCAGTTGAGTATGGACGAACGTCGCGTCATCGCGCGGATGCATGAGAAGAAGATCAGCGTGTCGGTGACCAGCATCCGCATCTCGCGGGTGGATTCCATTTTCAAATGCAACAGAGACAATATTGGCCATGATTTCAGGAGGATGGAATGGCCCGCTCTTTTGTGCAGTTGAGTATGGACGAACGTCGCGTCATCGCGCGGATGCATGAGAAGAAGATCAGTCAGGCGGAGATCGCACGGACGCTGCGCCGAGACCGGTCGACGATCAGCCGTGAATTGCGTCGGAATTTCTGGCACGATCGTGAAGTTTCACTCGCCCAAGGCTACTGGCATGTGACGGCGCAGGAGATGGCTAACGATCGCCGCCGGCGGTATCGCAAGCTGTTGCGCGATCCACACCTGTGCGCCGCCGTGATCGATCGCCTGAAGGACGGCTGGTCGCCGGAACAGATTTCCGGGCGACTGAGGCTTGCCAGCGGCTCGTCTTCCAGATTGAGCCATGAGACGATCTATCAGTATGTCTACTCCCAGGAAGGCCGGGATCAGCAACTGGCTCGGCACTTGCCGGAGCGGCGCAGGAAACGGCGCCCGAGATATGCGCGCAAGCCCAGAAGTCTCGTCTTTCCAATGGAATGCGCCATTCGAAACAGGCCTGAAGCCGTCAATTCCCGCAGCGAATTTGGCCACTGGGAAGCGGACCTGATGATCTTCAGGAAGGAGCACGGCTCCGCCAACATCGCCACCGTCGTCGAACGCAAGAGCCGATACACCGTTCTGTTCCGTAACAATGACAGGCGATCGAAGCCGATCATGAACCAGTTGATCCGTCATCTGGCACCCCTGCCCGCGCAAGCCCGACAAAGCCTGACATTCGACCGGGGGCTTGAATTCGTCTCATGGCGCGAACTGGAGAATGGCATGGGAACAACAGCCTGGTTCTGTGACCCGCAAGCGCCTTGGCAGAAAGGCACGGTCGAGAACACCAACAAGCGCGTCCGGCGCTATCTGCCGCCGGAGACAATTGTACTAGATGTGACCAACGAGGACATCCGCACCCTGTGCGACCGGCTTAACGACACGCCGCGCAAGTGCCTGGGGTTTCAGACGCCGACCGAGATCTTCAGCCAGCATCTATTGGCTTTGGAGGGCACCCTCAGGTAGGCTGCTGAACTGCGTTGCATTCGATCTGGAACCAGCANTCAGACGCCGACCGAGATCTTCAGCCAGCATCTATTGGCTTTGGAGGGCACCCTCAGGTAGGCTGCTGAACTGCGTTGCATTCGATCTGGAACCAGCAGGCTATTTAGTAATGCGACAGTTGGGCCGGTTAGAGATGCGACAGTCTCGCCTCTCGACGCGCTGGTCAATGCCAACGTTGGGAGCAAGGATGACGACCTTCAGCTTGGTCGAGACCATGAGCGGTCGGAGTCGTCATGTCCTGTTTAATCACCATGTCGCAGAAAGAGTTGCATCGCTTCGAAGTTATTCAGAAGATCCGTGATCAGCGCCTGAGCGTCGTCCAGGCCGCCGAGTTGCTTGGGCTCAGCCGAAGTCAGGTTCACAGGCTGCTGCAGGCCTATGACCATTCCGGTGCAGCCGGGCTGGTTTCGAAGAAGCGATCGAGACCAAGCAATCGGCGCCACAGCGAGGAGTTTCGCAATGCGGCGCTGGATCTGATCCGCGAGCGCTATCTTGATTTCGGTCCGACGCTGGCTCGCGAGAAGCTGATCGAACTGCATCATATTTCGGTCGCCAAGGAGACGCTGCGGCAATGGATGACGGAGGCCGGCATCTGGATCTCGCGGCGTGAGCGCAAGAAGCGGGTTTTCCAGCCGCGCGGCCGGCGCGACTGTTTCGGGGAGCTGGTTCAGATCGATGGATCGCATCACCGGTGGTTCGAGAACCGTGGTCCCAAATGCGCCCTGCTTGTCTATATCGATGACGCCACCGGCAAGTTGCTGCAGCTGCGGTTCGCTGGGTCAGAGAACACGTTCGACTATCTGCATGCGACGAAGGCTTATCTGCAGCAATGGGCAAACCTCTGGCCTTCTACAGTGACAAGCATGGGGTTTTCCGTAGCACGCATGCGTCGGAGAAAGACCGGACGAGCGGTCTGACGCAGTTTGGTCGTGCGCTTTATGAGCTGAACATCGACATCATCTGCGCCAATACCCCGCAGGCAAGGCCGCGTAGAACGCGCCAATCAGACGCTGCAGGACCGGTTGGTCAAGGAATTGCGGCTTCGTGGCATCGATACGATCGAGGCGGCCAACGCTTATGCATCAGAATTCATTGCGGATTTTAATTCCCGTTTTGGCAAACCGCCACGCAACCCGA
This sequence comes from Rhizobium sp. Root1203, assembly GCF_001424945.1. Taxonomy (GTDB): domain Bacteria; phylum Pseudomonadota; class Alphaproteobacteria; order Rhizobiales; family Rhizobiaceae; genus Rhizobium. The sequence continues at coordinate 387,233 of NZ_LMCW01000012.1, read as the reverse complement.
AGGATATGCATCGGCCACTGGCCGATCATGAGAACCTTGACGGCGCCATGTGCCGGAAGGAGGTCCGCACGCTGTCGCAGTCGCTGACGCTGCGCTACGACAAGGTGCTGTTCATTCTTGATCCGACGGAGCGGGCCAAAGGGCTGGCGGGAAAGAAGGTCGTTGTCTGCGACTACCCGGACGGCCGCCTCGAGATCATGCACGAGAGCTTCACCCTCCCCTACAGAACCTTCGATACACTGCGGTCGGTCCACCGGGCAGAGGTTGTCGAGAACAAGCGTCTCGACGACATGCTTTCCATCGTCGCCGAGCTGCAGGCTGGGCGGGAACAGCAGCGCAGCAAGAGCGGCCCTCGCCGCACCGGCCAGACGGATCATCTGTTCGGTATTCCCGATGGCAGCCAGGGCAATGGTTATCAGAAGCGTGGCCGCAAGCCTGGCCGGCGGACGGACTTCATGAATGATCCGGAGGTCATCGCAAAAAGGCAGAAGGCGCTGGCACGGATGGAGGCAGCGGAATAAATGGGGCACGCAAAGTCTCAAAGCTAAAGCCGAAGGGATGTTCCTCACCCGCCCCCGCTCCTCCCTTGCAACCCGGCCCAGCCGGTCGGATCGGCGGCTAATCCGAAGCGCAAGTGTCGCGTTTCTAACTGGCTGACAGCGTCGCCCATCTAACCAGCTTTGACATCTCATGGAGCGGGGTGGATTCAAGGATGAAGTGCCTTTTCCTTCCGCTCATGGTGGGCCGTCCAGCACCGTTCTGACTTTCCTCGCGAGTTGATCGAGACTGAACGGCTTTTGCAGCAGGTTCGTTCCGGGATCGAGCATGCCGTTGTGAACGACTGCGTTGCGGGTATATCCGGTCGCGTAGATCACCTTTATGCTTGGTACATGCCGCCGCGCGAGATCGGCGAGCTTTCGACCGTTCATATCGGGCATGACGATATCGGTCAGCAGCAGATCGAAAGTCCTTCCGCTCTCCAGCAGCTGCAGAGCTTCGGGGCCGCCGCCGGCACTGGTGACATCATACCCGAGGTCGACCAGGGCCTCCTCGGTGAATTTTCGCACGCGTTCTTCGTCCTCGACAAGCAGAATGGTTTCGGCGCCGCCCCGCGGCACCTCCTGTTGGGTACTTCTGGCATGATCGACGGTGGCGGCATCGCCGTAGAGACGCGGCAGATAGATCTTGATGGTCGTGCCGACGCCCACTTCCGAATAGATCTTGATGTGACCGCCTGTCTGGCGAACAAAGCCGAACACCTGGCTGAGTCCAAGACCGGTTCCCTTTCCAACCCCCTTCGTCGTAAAGAACGGATCAAATGCTTTTGCCGCAACCTCTCTGCTCATTCCGGTTCCCGTGTCGCTGATGGCGATCATGACGTACTGCCCTGTCGTGAGGTCATACTCGCGGCCATAAGCCTCATCGACATGGGTGTTTGCCGTTTCGATGGTGAGCTTGCCGCCGTCAGACATGGCGTCACGGGCGTTGACGGCAAGATTGAGCATTGCGTTTTCGAGCTGCGCAACGTCGGCCCGCACCTTCCAGAGACCCGCCGCGAGGACGGTTTCGACGCGGATATGTTCTCCGAGCGTGCGGCGCAAAAGCTCGCTCATCCCCATCAGCATCCTGTTGCTGTCGACGGTTTCCGGCGATAGCGGCTGCTGACGGGAAAAGGCAAGCAAGCGCTGCGTGAGCGACGCTGCTCGCTGCGCGCCTTCCATCGCACCCGATATGAAGCGTTCGACATCGGTTTCGCCGCGCTCCAGCCTTCGCTTCAGAAGGTTGAGGCCGCCCATAATGACCGCAAGATTGTTGTTGAAATCGTGCGCAATCCCACCGGTAAGCTGACCGATTGCTTCCATCTTTTGCGATTGTCGAAGCTGTGCCTCGGCTTTCAAGAGGTCAGCCGTTCGCGCGTCGACCTGCTGCTCGAGCGAAACCGTCAGCTGTTTGAGCTCGGTTTCGGCGCGCCTTCGCTCCACGGCCTGCCGTGTTCGCTCGGCTACCTCCCGGATGAATCGAAGCTCCTCGGCCAACCATTCGCGGGGCGTCGCATTGTTGATGAACAGCATTGCCACGAGCCCGTTGCGCTCCCTGATTGGAATGTTGACAATTGAGAGCGCGCTTGCCTCGCGTAGAGCATGGATTTTTCCTTGCGTTCGACTGTCCCTCTCCGCATCTGTGAATACAACAGTCTCGCCACGCTTCAGGTCGTCGATAAATGTTCCATAATCTCGCAAACGGACGACCCCGCGCAGCGATTTTATGCCGTCAGCCGTCCAATCCTTGGCAATCGTGACGGTCTCGGTTTCTAGGTCTATGGTCCCGTAGCCCGCCCTGCTGGCTTCCAGCAGCATTCCGAGCGTCCGGGCAGCTGCGAATGCGATTTCGTCAGGATTGTCTAGTTCCCTGATTTGCTCCTGTAATTCGATGACGGCAGATCGCTGGATCTCGGCGGTCTTCATTTCGTGAATATCCGTACAGCTTCCATACCATCTTGTAATCTTACCCTCTGCGTCCACAACGGCGTGCGCCCTGCCGATGACCCACCGGTAATTTCCCGAACGGTGCCTGAGACGGTATTCGACCTGGTACGGCTCTCCGGTCGCGAGGCTGTGTCTCCAGCTGCTCCACGCCCTCCCCTGGTCGTCCGGATGAAACATTCCGTTCCATGACTCGCCGTCCGTGGAGCCATGGGGAACACCGGTATATTCGTACCATCGATCATTGTAGTAGTCGTGATAGCCGTCCGGACGCGTCGACCAGATCATCTGATCAATGGAGTTGGTTATGGCCTTGAGCCGCTCTTCGCTTTCGCGCAGACGACGCTCGTAGTTGGTCCGATCCGTGGTCTCCTCGACGATGCAGATGACGCCCGCGACCTTGCCATCGTGCTCGTGAACCGCCGAATAGGAAATATCGAAGGTAACCGTTTCCGGATGGCCGTGGCGGGTAATGGAGAAAGGCCGATCCTTTGCAAGGACCGGTTCGCCCTGTTCCCAAACCTGATCGAGCAAAGGCTTGAGGTCGTCCCACAGCTCGGCCCAATTCTCTTCTGCCGGACGTCCGAATGCGCGGGGATGCTTGTCGCCGATCGTCGGCATGTAGGTGTCGTTGTAAAGGGCGACATACCCCTTCCCCCAGAACATGACGATCTGAACAGGGGCATTGATCATCAGGTCGAAGGAGGCACGCAGCGTTGGGCTCCAGCCCGCAGGGTCCCCGAGGGGTGATCGCGTCCAGTCCGCCGTATGAAGGAGAGTCCGGATGGCACTTGAGGGCGGCGTTTGGCTAAGCGGCATCGTTTCGACTTGAATGAGTGTGACTGGACGGATGATCGGTCATGAGAGAATTGAGCGGCAACGACGACTATGTGGCGCAATATGCGAAGAAGAAAAGAGGCCCTTCCATCAGATAGCCCACTTCTGCAGCAGCACGATCGACTTGCTGCATGGCATCTAAGTTGACAAGTATAGTAAACTTTTGCAGGAGCATTGGACAGTCCATGTTCCCAACATTTTATCCAGTGCCAACCGGAGGTGCCGTAGATGTCCCCACCATTCCTGACGATGTCGCAAATCCAGTATGATGCAGGCAAGAGACGCATTCTTTCCGGCATCGACCTGACGCTGGACGCGGGGCGGATCTATGGGCTTGTCGGGCAGAATGGTTCCGGCAAGAGCACGCTGCTCAAGATCGTTGCGCGCCAGATCGAACCCACGTCGGGCACTATCGAGGTACAGGGACAAGCCGCCTCATCATGGCGCGGGAGAGCCTTTGCGCGCCAGGTTGCCTATATGCCGCAATTCACGTCGACAACGGATGGCATGACGGTCCGCGAGCTTGTGGCGCTCGGTCGTTTTCCCTGGCACGGCACGCTGGGACGATTTACCCGAGCTGACCGCGACATGGTCGACGAGGCCATCCGGCGAACCGAGCTTGAAAAGTTCGCCGACCGTCTTGTCGCAAATATGTCGGGCGGCGAGCGGCAGAGGGCGTGGATCGCCATGATGCTGGCGCAGAATGCGCGTTGCCTGCTGCTGGACGAACCGACCTCTGCACTCGACCTTGCACATCAGGCGGGCGTCCTCTCCCTTCTGCGCGAACTATGCCACGAGCGGGACCTGACGATCGTGGTGGTCCTTCACGATATCAATCTGGCCGCGCGCTACTGCGACGAAATCGTTGCGCTGGACGGTGGCGCCATTTTGGCGCGCGGGACGCCGAGGGATATCGTACGGGCCGACGTGCTGAAGTCAGTCTTCGGCGTCGAAATGGGTGTTTTCCCGCACCCTGTCAGTCACGAACCGGTCAGCTATCTCCTGTAGGCGGCCCGGGCGCGGCCATAGACGCGGCCGCGCAATCTTGGAAGCCTTGGTCCCGCAGTGGCCGCGCCGCCCTTGTCGATAAACAGGGTGACCGCAACCGGAAAAGCCAGCTCCAGCAGGCCCGGGTGACAGCACTCCCGAAGTCGAGAACGAACAGCCCCCTGTGCGGGCGATAATAGGCGCCGGAAGGCGGAATTCTTTTCCATTGGGAACAATAGGTTGCAGCGAAGCGTTGATCGCGCGGGATCTGGATTGTGACGTAGCGTAACATGCTGTTGCGCGTCCTGCCCCTGGAGACGCGGATGCCCTGGATTGCTTACATCGTCCATTTTGTTGCAGCCGCATTCATGACGAACGGCATTCCTCATTTCGTCAACGGTGCCAGCGGCCGGCCGTTTCCGACGCCGTTTGCCCGCTCGGCCTCGGAAAGGCTGAGTTCGCCGCAGGTCAATGTGATCTGGGGGTGGATCAATTTCCTGATTGCTTTCCTGCTCTTTGCCAATATCGGCCCTCTCTATATCGGCACGCCGGGAGACACGATCTTTGTCGCAGCCGGCGTCCTCGCAACCGGACTGCTGCTGGCGCGGATATTCGGAGGGGTCCGCGCCTGATCCGGAGTCTTTCCTTGCGCGTAAAAAGCCCTACACTTCTTACAGAAGTTGGAGCTACGTCCATGCGCGCTTTCCTCGCAGTTCTAGTCCTGTGTGCTTCTTGCCTTCTCTCCATTCCAACCGCGCGTGCCGAAGATCCGATCGACATGACGCGCACCATGATCGATGAGCAAATTAAGGCATTCCTGCATGACGACGCCGGGGCGGCCTACGCCTACGCGGCGCCCGGCCTGAAGGCGCTCTATCCCGACAAGGACGTGTTCTTCGCAATGGTCAAGAAGAGCTATCAGCCGGTCTATCATCCGGGGAACTACGCGTTCGGACGCAGCCGGTCTATCGACAACGGTGCAATGATCTATCATGAGGTGCTGATCACCGGGCGCGACGGCAAGGACTGGACCGCGATCTACCAGATCGCGCGCCAACCCGACGGCAGCTACAAGATCAGCGGCGTCCAGATCGTTCCGAATACCGACAGCAAGGGGATCTAGACGAACGTGTAAAGTCGTACACGGCCCTGGTTCAGACCGGCTCGAGATCACCCCTCGCCCATTCTTCCTGCGTCTCCGCCATGAAGTCGGCGAACCGGCCTTCCGTGATCGCTTTTCTGATTCCCTGCATCAACTCCTGATAGTAGGCTAGGTTGTTCCAGGACAGCAGCATGCCGCCAAGTGCTTCGTTCGAACGGACCAGATGGTGCAGATAGGCGCGCGAATAGTCGCGCGACGCCGCGCAATTCGACTGCTCGTCGAGCGGACGCATATCTTCGGCGTGGCGGGCATTGCGAATATTGACCTTGCCGCGGCGGGTGAAAGCCAGACCATGCCGGCCGGAGCGAGTCGGCATCACGCAGTCGAACATGTCGATACCGCGGGCGACCGACTTCAGAATATCATCTGGCGTACCAACGCCCATGAGATAGCGTGGTTTCTCTGTCGGCAGGACGGGAAGCGTCTCTTCAAGTATCTTCAGCATCACCGCCTGTGGTTCGCCGACAGCCAGTCCGCCAACGGCATAGCCCTTGAGGTCGAGCTCGGTCAGCGCCTGGGCGGAACGGACGCGGAGCGCCGGAATATCGCCGCCCTGAACGATGCCGAACATCGCCTTGCCCGGCTGGATGCCAAAGGCGACCTTGCAGCGTTCGGCCCAGCGCAATGACATTTCCATCGCACGTTCGATCTCGCGAGGCTCTGCGGGAAGTGCTACGCACTCGTCGAGTTGCATCTGGATGTCGGAACCGAGCAGGCCCTGGATCTCGATCGAGCGTTCCGGAGACATGTGATGCAGGCTGCCGTCGACATGCGATTTGAATGTCACGCCTTGCTCGTCGAGCTTGCGCAGACCGGACAGCGACATGACCTGAAAGCCCCCGGAATCGGTCAGGATCGGGTGTTCCCAACGGATCAGCTTGTGAAGTCCGCCAAGACGTGCAACGCGCTCCGCTGTCGGGCGAAGCATCAGGTGGTAGGTGTTGCCGAGGATGATATCGGCCCCGCTTTCGCGGACCTGATCGAGGTACATCGCCTTGACCGTACCCACCGTGCCGACCGGCATGAAGGCGGGCGTGCGGATCGCACCGCGCGGCATTGAAACTTCGCCAAGACGCGCGCCGGCGTCCGTCTTCTTGAGGGTGAACTGGAAGTTTTCGGTCATGTGTCTTTCCGCAAAATAAGGCTCGCGTCGCCATAGGAGTAGAAGCGGTAGCCCGTGGAAATCGCGTGGTTGTAAGCCGCGCGCATCGTCTCGACGCCGGAAAATGCCGAAACCAGCATGAACAGTGTCGAGCGCGGCAGGTGGAAATTCGTCATCAGGATATCGACCGCCTTGAAGCGGTAGCCGGGCGTGATGAAGATGCCGGTGGCGCCGGCCCATCCGCGGATTTCGCCGGTGTCCTGGGCCGCGCTCTCGATCAGCCTGAGCGAAGTGGTGCCGACGCAGACGATCCGCCCGCCTCTCGCCTTGACGGCATTCAGCTTGGCGGCCGTTTCGCCGCTGACATAGCCACTTTCAAGATGCATCTTGTGGTCGTCGGTGTCGTCGGCCTTGACCGGCAGGAAAGTTCCGGCGCCGACATGCAGCGTCACGAAGTGTTTTTCGACGCCGGCTCGGTCGAGCGCCTCGAAGAGCTTTGGAGTGAAATGCAGTCCGGCAGTGGGAGCGGCCACCGCGCCCTCTTCGCGGGCGTAGATGGTCTGGTAATCCGCGCGATCGCGCTCGTCTTCGGCACGCTTTGCCGCGATGTATGGCGGTAGTGGAATATGGCCGACCGAATGTATGGCTTCATCGAGCGCCGGTCCGGAAAGGTCGAAAGCAAGCGTCACCTCACCGCCATCGCCCTTCTCCTCGACCGTGCATTCCAGCTTTCCAAGCAGGCAGCTCGAGCCGTCGTGACCGAACGATATGCGGTCGCCGATCTTGATGCGCTTGCCGGGCCTGGCAAAGGCCTTCCAGCGGCTGGCACCCATGCGCATGTGCAGCGTCGCCGAAACCTGCTGTCCGCCGGCACCCTCGCGATTGCGAATGCCCTCGAGTTGCGCGGGAATGACTTTCGTATCGTTGAAAACGAGCGCATCCCCTGCCCGCAGAAACGATGGCAGATCGCCAACGTGGTGGTCGGCCAGAACCGTTTCGGACTGAGGATTGACGACGAGCAGGCGCGCACTGTCGCGCGGCTCGGCAGGCCGCAGCGCAATCAGTTCATCCGGCAGATCGAAATCGAAAAGGTCAACGCGCATAGGGCAGTTCCAGGCAAAGTGAAACCCGCCCCGCGCCGTTGGCGCAAGGGCGGGTTTCAGCAGAAATCACGATTAGACGTCGGCGGCAACCCGCATCGAGACGATCGAATCCGGATCGGTGACCGGCTCGCCTTTCTTGATCTTGTCCACGTTGTCCATGCCTTCGATGACCTGGCCCCAGACGGAGTACTGCTTGTTCAGCCACGGAGAATCCGTGAAGCAGATAAAGAACTGAGAGTTGGCGGAGTTCGGGTTTTGCGAACGCGCCATCGAGCAGGTGCCTCTGACATGGCTGATCGCAGAGAATTCGGCCTTCAGATCAGGCTTCTCGGACCCGCCCATGCCGGCGCGGCCAGGGTTGAAGCTTTCGCCGCCCTTCTTACCGAACTTCACGTCGCCGGTCTGGGCCATGAAGTCGTTGATCACGCGATGGAAGACGACGCCGTCATAGGCCTTCTCGCGGGCGAGTTCCTTAATGCGGGCGACGTGCTCCGGCGCGACCTCAGGCAGCAGTTGGATGACAACGTTGCCCTTTGTGGTTTCCAGGATGATGGTGTTTTCGGGATCCTTGATCTCGGCCATTCTTCTTCTCCTATTTGTCTTGAAACTTACTTCTTGCCGACGGTGACCTTGACCATACGGTCGGGGTCGGTGACTTCGCCGTTCTGGCCCTTGCCGCGCTTGATCTTGTCGACATTCTCCATGCCGGAAACGACCTTGCCGACGACCGTGTACTGTCCGTTCAGGAAGGCGCCGTCAGCAAACATGATGAAGAATTGCGAATTGGCGGAGTTCGGATCCTGCGAGCGGGCCATGCCCACCGTACCGCGTTCGAAAGGCGTCTTGGAGAACTCGGCCGGGATGTTCGGCATGTCGGAGCCGCCGGTACCGGCAAGGCTCGCATCGAAGCCCTTTTCCATGTTGCCGTACTGGACGTCACCCGTCTGTGCCATGAAGCCTTCGATCACGCGGTGGAAGGCGACGTTATCGTATGCACCCTTCTTTGCGAGCGCTTCGATCTGGGCGACGTGCTTCGGAGCAACATCAGGCGCCAATTCGATAACAACCGGACCGTCTTTCAGCTGGATGGTCAGCGTGTGATCGCCCGATTGCGCAAATGCGTCGCCGGCAAACGAAGCAAGATAAAGCACACCGGCAAATGCGAGATAGAAGAGTTTCATGTGAGGCTCCGTTGCTGCGAAATAAGACGCCTAGGATTTGCGCTTGGATTGAAGGGCTTTCAAGACGACGGCAGGTACAAAAGCGCTGACATCGCCTCCCATCGCCGCGATTTGGCGGACCAATGTGGCGGTTATGGGCCGCGAGGCAGTTCCCGCTGGCAGAAAGACAGTCTGAATATCGGGTGCCATCTGCCGGTTCATACCCGCCATCTGCATTTCGTAATCGAGATCGGTGCCGTCGCGCAGGCCACGGATCAGGAGGATCGCACCATGCGCGCGCGCTGCATCGACCACCAGATTATCGAACGCCACGACCGAGATATCCCCAGTTCGCTCGGGCAGTGTTTCCGCGAGCGATTTTCGGATCAGGTCTGCTTTTTCCTCGAAAGAGAAAAGCGGCGTCTTTCCCGGATGAATGCCGATAGCGACAATCACCTTGGATGCGACGTTCAGCGCCTGGACGAGTACGTCCACATGTCCGTTCGTGATTGGGTCGAAGGACCCGGGATAAAAAGCTGTCGTCATAGCCCGGCCGTTTGTTTCGACGCCTTTTGTCACGGATAAAGGCTTCCCGCAAGTCATTTGCCCACGACTGAACGGCGGATGAATGATGCATTCAAGGCCGCTTCAGCTGCCGTGCTTATATCAAAGAGCGTCAACCTCGCCGATGCCCTTCCGGTTTCGGTTCCTCTCGGAATTCCCATGCTGATCATTCTTGTCGCCTTTGCAATCGCGGTCTCGCTGGTCGCCGAATTTTTCTATGCCTGCGTGCAGGAAATCCGCGAAGCCTCGTGGGTGCGTTCGGATATCAGGGAGCACCATGCGATCGTCAGGGCGACCGGCAGAGTGGCATTTAAACCGATTAAGAAGTCTGAACGCCAGATGAACGCGGCATTCAAAGAGGCTTCAGATGCGCATTGGTAAACGACATCTCAATACCAGCGGAACCATTTCCAAACGGATGCGTTCTTTCAACCGAAGCGTAACGCGATACGCGCCACAAGGATGATAATATGCCAAATAAGATTACCATGATTAATGCAGTCTGGATGGTAATGATGACCGGTATGCTTGCAGCCACTGTCGCGCTTTACGATCAGAAAGTTGATGCGTCCAAGGTGTATGGCCCTTATGCGTCGGCCCGCGCAGCCGTCATGAGCCAATACTGAGGGGCGTGAACGCAAAATCCTGGAGGATTGCATATGTTCACGATCTTGACTCTGCTTACTGCCCTTATCAGCACAATGTTTATCCTATCTGTGGCTTCCACCGTCGCGGCTCTTCGCCGTGAAAACGAAGACATTAAGAAATTCAATGGGAAGCACAGCCTTTTCTAAGGCGCGCCAGTGTTCCCGACGAATGCTCGTGGATGGGCCGGAGACGATAAATCTTTGCTGGCTTGGCTCTCAAAGAGCCCGCCGGCAACAAAATCTTCGAGACAGGCCCCAACCCCTTAGTGTGCAATTCGCCGCACCATGATGAACTCGTCGATTTCTCTGCCTCTATGCAGCAACGCGCTGGGGATCAGGCCCGCCTCAACAAAACCCGCCCGCGCATAGAATTGTTTGGCAGCTGCATTTTCGATACTGACCGCGAGTTCCAACTGCCGTATGCCGCAATCGCAGGCGTGAGTAACCAGCCGATCGAGTACCCTCATCGCGAGGCCGGTTCCGCGCATTGTTTCCCGAACATAGACCATAACGACCGTTGCACGGTGAGACATCTTGCTTGCCGCCTGCGTTATCATGCCCATGATTGCGACAGGGTCGTCCTGTTGGAATGCGACGAACACCCGAGCATCGAGCAGCCGCCTGGTCCATTCGTCCTTTGAAAGGCCCTCCCAGTCTTCAAGGCTACTGGCATAGGCCGAGGGCTCAGCACGTAAGGCTTCCAGCCGGATGCGCCGGAATGCCTCGACGTCGTCGGCCCCGAGCATGCGGATCGTCTCTCCCTTCGTGTCCTTGGCCATATCGATGCCGATCAGATCGACTTCAGTGTCCAGTCGACGATCTCACTGCTGACAGATGAGAAGGCGCGGTCCAGCGCCTTGACAAAACCGTCGGTCGATCCGCCACCGGCCGGAACGGCTTGCCTGAACACCTTTTGGGCGCGGACGGAACCGTTGCGGTCGTTGAGAATTTTAGCGGAGATTTCGACGACAGCCTGACCGCCGTTGCCGGTCGCGATCTCGAAGGCGCGTATATCGGTTACAACCTGGTAGTCGATCGCAAGCCCCTGCCCCGGAATTCCGACGCCGCCGAGCTTGCCGGAATTCTCGTATGCCTCGACAAGCTTGGCCTGCACCATCCGCGGAAGCTTGTCGCTCCACTGTGCCTTGGCAAGGTACTGGATTTCCGACGAGGAGACACGGATGACGATCTGTTCGCTGTCGAGGGCTTTCAATGCCGTCGGCTGCTGTACGAGGATTTGCCGGTTCTTCGCCGCTGGTCCTCCATCGCCGCTGACGGATGCCGACAGGTCGAAGGTATCGTTCTTCGCCGATGTCCCGCATCCCGCAAGGGCAACCGCCAGCAGGGGCAGTACGATCGCGCGTTTCGACAGCCACGAACGACGCACGAACAAATCCGATACAGCCATATGCCGAGTTCCCATTTTAACGCCGCGTCCGGCCGTCGAATTGTTTTACAGTGTCGCCGCCGAAGATCAGTCGCTGCGGATCGCGATCGAAATTGCTGATCGCATCGTTGAGGTTCTGCATGGTCGAACGTGTGTCGTTGACGAGCGACTGCACATCGCGCAGACCGCCGCTCGAGAATTTCTGCAGATTGTCAGCGATCGGGCCAATGCGCGCGTTGAGGTTATCGGCAACCTTCTTGAACGAATCCAGTGTGTTACGCGCTTGAGTAAAAAGCGACTGCGTGCTGTCGGACCCAAGCAAGGTGTCCAGCTTGGCGAGGATTCCATCGACACGCGTCGACGCTGCGTTCAGTTTGTTCGCGATTTGCGTGACGTTCTGGATGGTCTGGTCGATGTCCTTCTGGTGGGCAGATACAGTATTCGCAACATCCTTTATGGAGGCGACAGCGACGCGTGCATCCTTGGTGGCCTGCGCGATATCTTCCACCGAGCCCTTGACCTTTGCCGGATCGATCTGCGCAACGAGCGTATCGACCTTGTCGAGAGTTGCCTGCGCCTTCTTGCCGAAATCGTTGTAGGTCGTCGCCGTCTCCTGGATTTTCTGGACGGCGCCTTTCAGGTCGCCCGAAGCGTCGGCAACGTTGTTGCTGATCGTTTCCGCATTCGCCAAAATGTGGTCGATCTTCTTCGCATCGACGGCTTTGACGAGTGCCTCGACCGCCTCCAGCGTCGAATCCACGCGACCGGAAACTTTGCGCACGGTTTCGGAGAGCTGGCCGACGCTCTGAAGGAAGGAGTCGATGTTGTCGGAATTCTTCGCCAGCGCATCCGAGAAAGTCTCAGCATTCTGCAATGTCTTGGTGAGCGGACCTCGTGCGTCCTTCACAAAACCCTGGATCTGACCGACCGCGTCGTTTGCACGGTCGAGAATCTTGTCCGCCGTGGCCAGGAGATTGGTCACGCTCGACTGATCGGCGACGATAACCGCCCGTTTGCCGGTATCGATCGACTCTTGCAGGATATTCTTCTCACCCACCTTGCCGCCGGAAAGCTCGATGTAGGCAGCACCGGTGAGCCCCTGAATCTCCAGAATCGCCTTCGTCGACGGATAGATAGGGGCGTCCACCCTTACTTCGGTAAATGCCAGCGAGAACTGCGGATCGTCGGCATCAATCGACAGCGATTGCACCGAACCCACCTGAATGCCGTTGAACCGGACAGGCGAGCCTACGCTGAGGCCGTTCGCCGAGCCGGGAATGCGCACGACAAGCTCCACCATCGGTCCGCCGCGCCCGTATTCGGCCATCCAGTAGACGAAGCCGAATGCGGCGGCGATGACCAGCACCGTGAAAAAACCGACAATCGTGTAGTTCGCTTTGGTTTCCATCGTATCCGCTCACTTCCCGCGGCTGTCTTGCGCCGGCCCGTCGTGGGCGGAGGCGTGGCTGTCCTGCGGCACGATCGAACGCGCGCGCTTGCCCTTGAAATAAGCCTGAACCCACGGATCGTCGTAGGCCAGCATGTCTTCGATCGTCCCCTCCACCATGACGCGTTTCTTTCCGAGCACCGCTATGCGGTCACATACGGAAAACAGGCTGTCGAGATCGTGAGTCACCATGTAAACGGTGAGGCCAAGGGTATCGCGAAGCTTTGCGATCAGTTCGTCGAATTCCGCTGCGCCGATGGGATCCAGACCGGACGTCGGTTCGTCGAGGAACACAAGCTCGGGATCCAGTGCCAGGGCGCGCGCCAGTGCGGCGCGTTTGATCATGCCGCCCGAAAGTTCCGACGGGTACTTGTCGGCCGCATCCGCCGCGAGACCGACCAGCCGTATCTTCAGGTGGGCGAGCTCGTCCATCAGCGATACCGGCAGATCGAGATATTCGCGCATCGGTACCTGAATGTTCTCCTTCACGGTCAGCGAAGAAAACAGCGCGCCCTGCTGAAAAAGAACACCTAGACGCATGTCGAGCGCATTGCGCTGCGGCTCGTCGAGTTCATCGAAATCCTGGCCGAGAATCTTGATGTGACCGGATCGGCGCGGCAGCAACCGAAGCACGGTGCGCATCAGAACGGACTTGCCTGTGCCGGATGCCCCCACGAAACCGAGAATCTCGCCGCGGTAGATATCGAGGTTGAGATTGTCGAGCACGATTTTCGACCCGAAGCCGACGGTGACATCGCGCGCGGATAGAACGATATCCCGCCCTTCTTCACTTTTGGTCTCTGTCTGTTGTCCGTCCACGTACAGTCCTTAAAAATTGATCGCCGCATAGAACATGGCAAAAAGCCCGTCCATGAGGATAACGACGAAGATCGCCTTCACAACGGCCGACGTCACATGCTGGCCGAGCGACTCGGCACTGCCACCCACTTTTAAGCCCTCCACGGCTGCAACGATACCGATAACCAGCGCCATGAAGGGCGCTTTGATCATTCCGGAGAGCACTGTCGAGAGCGTGATCGCCTCATGGAGCCGCGAAATGAAGTTGGCAAACGTAATGCCTGAGTAGCCCCAGGCAACGACAGCGGCACCAAAGAGCGAGGCGAAGTTGGCAAGGACCGTCAGAAGCGGCAGCGCGACGGTCAGCGCCACAAGGCGCGGAAAGATCAGGACGCCCACCGGGTTGAGCCCCATAACCTTCAACGCGTCGACTTCCTCGCGCATCTTCATGGAGCCGATTTCGGCGGTAATGGCGCTTCCCGAGCGGCCCGCGATCATGATGGCCGTCAGGAGAACGCCGATTTCGCGCAGTTGCAGAATACCCACGAGATCGACGACGAAGACTTCGGCACCGAAATAGCGCAGCTGGAATGCTCCCTGCTGCGCGATGATGGCGCCGATCAGAAACGACATCAAAAGGATGATCGGAACGGCCCGAACGCCCATATGATCGATCTGATTGACGATCGATGCAGGCGAAACGCCACTGCCTCGGCCGAATTTCATCTGTGCGCCACGCACCGCCGAGCCGAGGATGTACATCGCCGCAGCGAGATTGTCCCACAGATCGTATATGATCTTGCCGATAGGCGCGAAGATCCGCTCCCCCAGGGACAATGCCGGCCTCTCCTCCTGCTCCTGCTTTGCAGGCTCCTCCGAGAAGGTGGCCAACATCTCGTCGATGTGCGGATTGCTGCCCTCGAACCGCAGGGTTCCGCCGGCACCTTCGACTTGTTTCCTCAGCCGACACAGCAACCAGACCCCCGCCGTATCGATGTCAGAAAGACCGGAAAGATCGAGCGTAAGATCGCCGGCGCTACGAGCCGCGAGATGATCGAAGTCTCGAAGAATGGAATGAATGTTGGCGCTTCGCCAGCTTCCTTCAAGATGAACGCGCGCACCCGAACCATTTGCTTGGTCGTCCACATGCAGTGAGGCGGCGTTGCGGTTCTCGGACTTCAAAATGCTTGTGTCTTTCAAGGCTTGCGGCGACATTGCCGACTCGCGAACTACGGTTCGCCGCTCGCACTCAATATACGCAAGCCACATCAAATTTCCATGCGCGCAGGATTGCAAATATGCCACGGTCACTCGAAATTCTAACCGACTCTTTCCCGATCGCCGGTGCGTTCACGATCGCCCGTGGCACAAAAACCTCGGCGGAGGTGATCGTTTGCCTCGTTAGTGAGGATCTGGCGGTCGGCAGGGGCGAGTGCGTGCCTTACCGTCGCTACGGCGAAACGATGGAAAGCGTCGCCGCCCAGATCGAAGCGGCAAGGCCGCTCCTGGAAGCCGGCCTCACGCGCTTGGAGCTTCAGCGGGCGATGCCGCCAGGCGCCGCACGAAACGCGGTCGATTGCGCGCTCTGGGATCTGGAAGCCAAGCTGACTGGAACGCCGGTCGCAGCACGGCTTGGCCTGAGTGCCCCGCAGCCGCTGACAACGGCCTTCACCATTTCGCTCGGGGAGCCGGACGTGATGGCCGCGCAGGCGCGGGCGAACGCCACGCGCGCACTGCTCAAGGTCAAAGTCGGCACAGCCGACGATGAAACCCGGATACGCGCCGTGCGGGCAGCGGCCCCCGAAGCGGCAATCATTTTGGACGCCAACGAAGGCTGGCCGGAAAACACATTGGAACATCACTTGCGCGTTGCCGCTGAAGCCGGCATTGCCCTTGTCGAACAGCCCCTCCCGGCGGGCAGGGATGAGATGCTTGCCGACATCGAGCGACCAATTCTCGTCTGCGCCGACGAGAGCGTCCATCATACTGGCGATCTCGCCAGCCTCCGGGATCGCTACGACGCCATCAATATTAAGCTAGACAAGACAGGCGGTCTGAGCGAGGCGCTGGCGATGAAACGGGAGGCGCAACGCCTCGGCTTCCAGATCATGCTCGGCTGCATGGTCGGCACGTCGCTTGGCATGGCGCCCGCCGTTCTGCTTGCGCAGGGTGTCGAATTCGTCGACCTTGACGGCCCGCTGCTTCTCGCGCGTGACCGTGAGCCCGGCCTGCGCTACGAGGCCTCTCTCGTCTGGCCTCCGGAACCGGCTCTTTGGGGCTGAAGATAGTAGGCCACCACGATAAGGCCGAGACCCACGAGGGCGACGAGCGCCATCACATAGTAGCTTGCTAGACCAAGCGATGTGTAGAGGTAGCCCGACGCGAGCGTCATCAGGGCCAGGAAGATGCCGTTGTAGAAGAAATAGGCGCCCTGCGCCGAGGATTCCTGTGTCTCCTGCACGGAGGCGACAATGCGCCGCTGCACGCCTGTATGAACGAAGGCATAGCTGAACGCGTGCAGGCATTGCAGCAGAAAGAAGCCCAGGAAACCCCAATGCATGGGAAAGAGAAGCCAACGGCAAACGCTCACGCCGGCTCCAAAACGGATCAGGGTCCAGGCATCGAAGCGCCGGCTCAATCGCTTGGACAGGAAAAACACCGCGACTTCCGCGGCCACGCCGGCGCTCCACAGCACGGCAATCTCAGTTCCCGAAAAGCCGAGGTCGCGCCAATAGATCGTGGCGAACGTATAGACCACGGCGTGGCTTGCCTGCTGGATGGCAACGCCGATCAGAAGCACGAGCAGGTGCGGCTGTCGCAACGAACTGCCCGTTGCAGCCGGAATGTCGACCGGCGTGCCTCTCCTGCGCGTAGGACCGATGCGCGGACAAAACATCGCCATGACCATGGTCATGACGAATCCGAATATCATCACCGGCAGCACCATCTGGCCGCCCCAGCGACCGATCAGCTGCCCGCCTGCCAGAGTGGAGACAATGAAAGCCACTGACCCCCAGACGCGCATGGAACCATAGTCGAGACCCCACCGCCGGACGCCCGAGATGACGATGGACTCGACCACTGGAACATAAGGAGAGAAAGTCGCCCCCTGTACCGTATAAACAATCAGGACAGGCCAGAACGTGCTCGTCCAGTAGAGCGCGATTGCCGTCAGCAGCGAAAGTCCGCCCGAAAACAGAAGAACGTCCGCTCTCTCCTTCATTCGGTCCGCATACATGGCGACGATGGGCGCGACCAGAACGCGCACCACCATCGGCACTGCCAGGATGATGCCGATTTCATGATCGTTGAACTTGTGAAGCGCCAGCCAGACGGGAAAGAACGGCACGGCAACGCCGTTCACGAGCAGCGGTGCGCAGTAGGAAAGTGCGCTCAGCAATCGGAAGTGCGCAGGCGCACCCTCGGCTGCGGGGGCTTTATCGGCGGGAATCATGGGTCGAACCTGAGGAAACTAAACGTTGCCTAACACGTCAACCCTGGGGCGACCATGGCGAGAAATGGCCTTGCCAAACCGATTTCAAAAATAAACCTGGCCTGTCGCGATCGAGCAACGCCAGCACTTCCGCCCGGTCCCCGTCACGCGGCCTGCTGTGCCAGTTCGCGCTTCTCGTGATGCGCAATTGCCAAGGGAGCGGGCACCGCTTCGCCGTTCTTGCGCCATTCGATCAGTTCGAAGGTGCCGTCCTCATGCTCGACGATCGCCGTGCAGCTCTCCACCCAATCGCCGGTATTGATGTAGCGGATCCCGTCCATGTCCTCCATGACGGCGTGATGAATGTGCCCGCAGATGACGCCATCCGCGCCATTCTTGCGTGCTTCGTCGGCGACGACCCTCTGGAACTCGCCGATGAAGTTCACTGCATGTTTCACCTGCAGCTTCGCCCAGGCCGAGAACGACCAGTAGGGCATCCCCAGACGACGACGCACTCCCGCCAGCCCGACATTGATCATGATAGCGATGTCGTAGGCCCAGTCGCCGAGATAAGCGAGCAGTCGCGCATTGCGCACGACCACGTCGAATTCGTCGCCGTGCAGAACGAGATATTTCTTGCCGTCGGCAGCTTCATGGATCATGCGCTCGGCGACTTCGATGCCGCCGAAGTGCATGCCCGGGAAATCCCGCAGAAACTCGTCGTGATTGCCGGGTATGTAGACGACCCGTGTTCCCTTGCGCGCCTTGCGCAGCAACTTCTGTATCACGTCGTTGCAGTCCTGCGGCCAATACCAGCTGCGTTTCAGGCGCCAGCCGTCGACGATGTCGCCGACGAGGAAGATCGTATCGGCGTCGTGGTATTTCAGAAAATCGAGAAGAAAGTCCGCCTTCGCGGCCTTTGAGCCGAGATGCACGTCGGAGATAAAGAGCGTACGGAAGTGGCGGGTATCCATATTGTCCTTCACAAGCATCCTGCCCGTGTCCCATTGTTCATCTGGTCCTTGAAAACCAGACTCGTGTTTCAGGATGATGACATTGCGGTGTTTGGCGGGATTTCGGACGGTGCACGGTGCCCGCAGCTAGTGTCCACATTCGAGGTGTTTTCGCGAGAGAACCGAAATTCAGACTGTTCCCGCGTTTTTATTGATGTATGGAAGGCGCACCAACGACAGCATGTGCGGCAGCCCGGAGGCGATGATGGATCATCACGACAAGTCCAAGACGGAAAACAACATGGCAGGTGGAAGCCTCGACGAACAGGCGCTCTTCTTTCACCGCTATCCCCGTCCGGGCAAGCTCGAGATCCAGGCCACCAAGCCGCTCGGCAACCAGCGTGACCTCGCTCTGGCCTACTCGCCCGGCGTCGCTGCTCCCTGCCTCGCCATCCGCGACGATCCGGAGACAGCCGCCGACTATACCTCGCGCGCCAACCTTGTTGCCGTTATATCCAACGGAACTGCCGTTCTGGGCCTTGGCAATATAGGCCCGCTTGCCTCCAAGCCTGTCATGGAAGGCAAGGCCGTCCTGTTCAAGAAGTTCGCCAACATCGATGTCTTCGATATCGAGGTAGACGCCAACAGCGTGGAGCAGATGGTCTCGACCGTCGCTTCCCTTGAACCGACCTTCGGGGGCATCAACCTGGAAGACATCAAGGCGCCTGAATGCTTCGAGATCGAGCGCCGCCTGCGCGAAAAGATGAAGATCCCGGTCTTCCATGACGACCAGCACGGGACGGCCATCATCGTCGCGGCTGCGATCCTGAATGGCCTTGAACTCGCCAACAAGAAGATCGAGGAGGTCAAGATCGTCGCCTCAGGCGCCGGCGCTGCGGCCCTCGCCTGCCTCAACCTTCTCGTCACGCTCGGTGCCAGGCGCGAGAATATCTGGGTCCATGACATCGAGGGGCTCGTCTACGAGGGTCGCGTCGAGCTGATGGACGAATGGAAGAGCGTCTACGCACAGAAGAGCGAGACGCGCACGCTGGCGGAAAACATCGGCGGCGCGGACGTCTTCCTCGGGCTTTCGGCAGCCGGCGTGCTGAAGCCGGAACTGTTGGCGCAGATGGCCGAAAAGCCGCTGATCATGGCTCTCGCAAACCCGACGCCTGAAATCATGCCGGACCTAGCCCGCGCAGCGCGCCCGGATGCGATGATCTGCACCGGTCGATCGGATTTCCCAAACCAGGTCAACAACGTCCTCTGCTTCCCCTACATCTTCCGTGGCGCTCTTGATTGTGGCGCTGTGACGATCAATGAGGAAATGAAGATGGCCGCCGTTCGCGCCATCGCAGCACTTGCCCGCGAGGAGCCGTCGGACGTCGCTGCCCGCGCCTATTCCGGCGAAACGCCGGTCTTCGGGCCGAACTATCTCATCCCCTCGCCGTTCGATCCGCGCCTCATCCTGCGCATTGCGCCAGCCGTGGCCAAGGCCGCGGCCAAAAGCGGCGTCGCCGTGCGGCCCATCACCGATTTTGATTCCTATCTCGATCAGCTGAACCGTTTCGTCTTCCGCTCGGGCTTTGTGATGAAGCCGATCTTCGCCGCCGCGAAGAATGCCGAACGCAAGCGCGTGATCTTCTCCGAAGGCGAAGACGAACGCGTACTGCGCGCGGCGCAGGTCCTGCTGGAGGAAGGAATTGCCGAGCCGATCCTCATCGGCCGCCCCCAGGTTATCGAAACCCGTCTGCAGCGCTACGGACTTCGCATCCGCCCGCTGTCGGATTTCGATGTAATCAACCCGGAAGACGATCCGCGCTTCCGCGAATATGTCGACCTCTACTTCTCGCTGGTCGGTCGCCGCGGCGTCATTCCGGAGGCCGCGCGCACAATCGTCCGTACCAATACGACAGTCATCGGTGCGCTGGCCCTGAAGCGGGGCGAAGCAGACGCCCTGATCTGCGGGCTCGAAGGCCGTTACGAAAAGCACCTGCGCGACGTCCGGCAGATTATCGGCAAGCGAAAGGACGTCCGTGACTTTTCGGCACTGAGCCTGTTGATCTCGCAGCGTGGCGCCACCTTCTTCACCGATACCTACGTGACCTTCAATCCCACCGCGGAGGAGGTCGCCGAATCCGCAATCCTGGCGGCCGAGGAAATCAGGCGCTTCGGGATCACGCCCCGCGCCGCGCTCGTCTCGCATTCGAATTTCGGCTCGCGGGAATCCGAGAGTGCCACGAAGATGCGTGCCGCCCTGCAGCTCGTTCGCGATGCCGCGCCTGAACTGGAAGTCGATGGTGAGATGCATGGCGAAAGCGCGATCTCCGAGGCGTTGCGCAAGCGTGTAATGCCGGATACGACCCTGCACGACGAAGCAAACCTGCTGGTATTTCCGAACCTCGACGCCGCCAACATCACGCTCGGCGTCGTGAAATCGATGACCGATGGTCTGCATGTCGGCCCGATCCTGCTCGGCGCGGCAATGCCGGCCCATATTCTGGCACCATCGGTCACCTCCCGAGGCGTGGTGAATATGGCAGCCCTTGCTGTCGTGGAGGCGTCCCAGCCGGCTTGAGTTGGCAGAGATTGGGAAAATGCGTTAGAATCTCAACGGCAGCTTGTTAAGACAAACAGGCTATCGGGAAGGGGGCGGCCGACGTCCGCCCCGATCCACTGGTATTTGCTCATCCACGGGACGATGCCTTGAAACGCCGGAATTTGCCTTTTGCGCTCCTGATTGCCATTTCAACACCGGCCTATGCGCAGGTTGCGCCAACGTGTGGTGAGTTGCGCGCGCACCTTGCGGACCTGCCGCAGGTGATCGGAAGTACGCCTGAGGTTCGCAAATATGCGAGCGCGATCGCCGAGCAGAACCTCGAGCTTCGAAAGGTCAGAAGCGACCTGCGACGCAATGGGTGCAGCGCCGGAAGCATGGTGACGATCGGCGGCGACAATGCCGACTACTGTGGTGAGCTTGAACAGGCGGAAGCCAGGATGGCCGACAACATCAGCTATCTGCAGCAGCGCCGCGACGAATTGCGGGCGCAGAGCGACGACACCCGCACCCGCAACGAATTGATCGCCGCACTCGACGCCAACGGTTGCAACGTTGAGCCGTCCTTCCCCGATGATCCCCAATACGCACCGCCTCCGAGCGTCGACGATCAGGCGATGCGCAACGACACGTTCATACCCCTCGGCGGCGCCCAGGGCCGGAGGTCTTACGCGGCGCCCGGCATGCAACCTCTTTCCCATCTCAACACGGTCTGCGTACGCACCTGCGACGGAGGCTTCTTTCCGCTCAGCTCCAATGCGACTTCCATGGACTTCGCACGCGACGCCGAAACATGCGCGAAGATGTGCCCGGGCGTAGACACGGAGCTTTTCTATCACGACGTCTCCATCGGAGAGACGTCGGACATGATCTCCACGGCGACAGGTTCACCCTACAGCGCGATGCCGAACGCCTTTGCCTACAAGAACCGCAAGCCTGGGGAAAAGTCGTCCTGCAGTTGCGACCTCCCTGCCTACTATGATCAGATGAGGAGGAACCGGGCCGCAGTCGCCGAATTACCCCAACAGGGCTCGATCACCACGATAGAGACCAAGAAGCCGGAGATACCTGCGACAACGGCGCCTGTTCCGCAATCACAGGTGCCCGACCGGCCCTATGATCCGCAGAGCGGCAACGTGCGTCAGGTCGGCCCCCGTTTTCTGGCCGGTGACCAAGGGGCAATCGACCTCAAGAACCCGGCGACCACCGGTGCTCAGCCGCAGCAGCGGTAGGAGCTATTTGCCCTCGTCGCAATTGCCCCAGCGATCGGCAAAGATCAACTCCGCGACCGGCATTCGCTGCCGCCACCCTTTGACGGCGAGTTCGGGCTCCTCGTAGAGGTGGTCGACATAGCCGACACAGAGCCATGCGACGACCTCGACCCGCTCGGGCACGCCGAGAATCTGCTTGAGGTCGGCTTCGTGGAAGATGCTGACCCAGCCGACGCCGACCCCTTCCGCTCGCGCTGCCAGCCAGAGATTCTGTATCGCACAGACGGTCGAGTATGAATCCATGCGCGGATTGTGCGTCCGTCCAAGCACCACGTCGCCGCACCGATCCGGATCGCAGGTGATGCAGATCCCAAGCGGCGCGCCGCGGATGCCTTCCAGCTTCAGCGACCGGTAGGCCCGCTGCCGTTCGCCCGAGAACATCTCGGCAGCCTCAAGATTGGCACGATTGAAGGCCTCCCACACGGCAGACTTGACGTCCGCGTCGCGCACGAGAATGAAGTTCCACGGCTGCATGAAACCGACGGAGGGTGCGTGGTGAGCGGCTCCGAGAAGGCGGCTGATCACGTCGTCCGGTATCTTGTCAGGCAGAAACTCCGAACGAACGTCCCGTCGCGTCTCAATTGCCCGGTAAACCGCCCTGCGTTCATCCGCAGAGAAGGCTACGGCTCTCGGCTGAGAGCCGGAATGGTCTGGTCGCATCGTCAATCCCCAACAATACAACCGCCCGCCGTCCACGCGGGTCAGTCTACGATTGTCGGGCCGGTCTTCTGACTTGGCGTCAACCGCCTACCGCGCCTTCCCGGCATGTAGCCAGTGGCATTTGTGCGGCAAACGTCAGCCTTACAGCGTTGGGCACGTTCCGGTCTTGCACCGAATTCCCGATTCTCCCGCCATCATGCGGGCACCCGACGGGCAACCTATGTCGTGAAATGTCGCCGAACGCAATCGGTCAGGGCGACGCCGGGAAATAACGGACGTAAGCGAACTCGTCACCGCTCGGGGACCAGTTGGGTACATTGATCGTGCCCTGCCCGCCGAAGAGTTCGAAGAGTGTCGTCAGATTACCGCCGTCCATGTCCATCAGCCGCAGTCTGACATTGAGGTCACGCGGATGGTCGAACACCTGAGAATCGTAGGAAAGGATCAGTACCTTGTCATTGTCGGGCGAAGGATGGGCGAACCAGTTGCCGTAGTCGTCGTGGGTGATTTGTTCGAGACCTGTTCCATCCGGATGAATGCGCCAGATCTGCATGAGACCTGTGCGGCTGGAATTGAAGTAGATCCACTGGCCGTCGAAGGAGTAGTCAGGGCCGTCGTTGCGGCCCTCTCCGTGGGTGAGGCGCTTCTCCTCGCCACCGCTTACGGGGATCGTGTAGATGTCGAACAGGTCGTTGCGGATGCCGCAGTAAGCAAGTTCTTGACCGTCGGGTGACCAGCCGTGCCAATAGGACGGAAGGTTCTTCGTGACCAGGCGGGGAGTCCCGCCTCCGACAGGCAGGACGTAGATCGCCGACTTGCCGAATTCGGTCTTGTCGGAAATGACGATCTGCGAACCGTCCGGAGAGATGCCGTGATCATTGTTGCACGCGACCGCGAAGCCCGTATCGACCGTCTCCACGCCTGAACCGTCGAGTGCAAGACGGTGCAGAAGCCCTTCCCCGTTCAGCAGCAGGTAGCTGCCATCGGGCGAAAAATTCGGCGCTTCGACAAGTTGATCGGTTTGCCAGACGATCCGGGACACGCCTGTCCGGACATTAAAGATCTCCACCGAACTGCGCACGAAAAGCCTCCTCAAACTCAGATTCAAACTAGTGGCCTGAACTACGCCACCACCTGCCCTCGCGCAAGGATACTTCTCGAAGCCGGTTCAGGAGAAAGGGTTGAGGACAATTCGATCAAAAAAGCCATACATGCCGGAAACCTAATCGGTTCATCTGGCGTTCATGACCGAGATGTGACAGTTCGATGAAGGTTCGATGACACTGGAGTTTCACCGTTGATCGCGCAAGTCTTTAGGTCCGGAGCGGCAATGCGCGTCGCGTCGTTTTATACTCGTGTCGGTGCAAGCGGACGCCCGACCGCGTTGCGCGGGGCGAGCAGCGTCGCTCTGTCGTTTTTGATCGCGCTTGCTGCTACCGTTGCTGTCGAATCGATCGCACGCGGCGGTGCCTCTGATGTCCGTGAATTCTTGACGTCGACCGCCCGTCCCGGCATGACGACAGTCGCGATGCTGACAGTGCTGATGCTGTCGCTCGACGCGGTATTCGGCCGGCGTTTTCTGTCCGCGTTGATCGTTTTGCCTGCTGTGCTCGTTCCGGCCTTCGTTTCCAATCAGAAGCAGCACTATCTTTCGGACCCGCTCTATCCATCGGATGTGCTTTTCGGACGGCAGATCATGGAGCTTCTGCCGGTCATGGTCCGCGACCGTCCGTTCATGGCCGTGGCACTTGCCGTTGGGATTCTGCTCTCGGTCATCGGAATCGCCCTCGCCTGGCGCTTTGCCTGGCGCCACTTTCCGAAGTTGTCGCGCAGCAGCCGCACGAGAAGCCTTTGCCTCGGCCTGCCGGTGATCGCCGCCTTCGCTTCGCTGATGGATTATTCCCAGTATTCCTGGATCCGCGATCGTCTGCAGGTCGTGCCGATGATGTGGGACCAGAAGGAGAATTACCGCAGCAACGGGTTTGTCCTGGCTTTCATCTTCAACATTCCGATGGCCGACGTCGCTGCTCCAGCCGGCTTCGGCGGCCAAGCGCTCGATGCCATTCCCGCACGCAACTATGGTTATCTGAGCGGGCCGCGCGAGAAGCCTGATGTCATCATGCTGATGAGCGAATCCTTCTGGGATCCGACGCGCCTGAAGACGTTGAAGCTGTCAGAAGATCCGTTGCCGAATATCCGCGCAGCCCAATCCGGTTACGTCTTTTCGCCGGAGTTCGGCGGCATGACGGCCAATGTGGAGTTCGAGGCGTTGACCGGCTTCTCGAATGCATTTCTTCCATACGGAAGCATTCCCTATCAGCAATACGTCCGTACGAACGTTCCGTCGCTTGCAACGTTCTTCCGCGGAGAGGGCTATGCGGCGCGGGCGCTGCATCCGTTCAGCGGCTGGTTCTGGAATCGCAACGAGGTCTACAAGGATTTCGGCTTCGAAGAGTTTCGCAGCGAAGAAACCATGCCGCCGATGGAAAAGCGCGGCATCTTCGCCTCGGACGATTCCCTGATGAAGGAGATCATGCAGGAAGCCCATGGGATGGACAGCCCCTTCTTCTTCTTTGCCGTCACGCTGCAAGGACATGGCCCCTACGAAGCCGACCGCTACGCCAAGAACACCATCGATATTCAAGGCCATCTGACGGACGCCGACCGTGCAACGTTGGCGACTTACACCCAAGGGGTCAAGGAAGCCGACGACAGCTTCAAGATGCTTGTGGACTGGGCCAAAAAGCGCGAGCGCGAAACCATCATCGTGCTTTGGGGCG
Source organism: Rhizobium sp. Root1203 (assembly GCF_001424945.1). GTDB lineage: Bacteria > Pseudomonadota > Alphaproteobacteria > Rhizobiales > Rhizobiaceae > Rhizobium. The sequence goes on along the minus strand of NZ_LMCW01000012.1, from coordinate 361,902 downwards.
ACCATCTTCCCCCGCTTGGCAATGTCTACATGGACACGGGCTATATGCCGGATCAGGTGGCAACCCGCAAGGCATCGGTCAGTGTCATGAAGCAGGAGCACGAAACGCCGCTGGTCATTTGGTCCAACAAGAAGGGATCGAAGGGGGACATCGGCACCATCAGCCCTTCTCTGCTGCCTTACCATTTGCTGAAATTCGCGGGCTACGAGCACCCGTACTACACCGGCTTCCTCGGCCGCGTTCAGAAGAAGTACTCCGTCGTTGACCGATATCAACTCATTGCGCGCGACAATACACCCTCCCCGAACTGGGTTCTCAATCCGAAGAACCTTGATCCACTGGTGCGCGATTACCGCTATATCCAGCATGACATCATGTTCGGCAAAGCCCAGACGCTCGAGCGCTTCTTCCCTCAGCACGCTTGGATACACAATCCGAGTTCCTGATCCGAACCAGCGTATTGCGTGTCGCATTGCAATTTCACGGCATAACGGAATACTCGCCCCGACCTAAGAATACAGTCTCGGGAGTCGATCCATGCACAGCCTGCCCAATTTCGTTCACCTTCACTTTGACAAGTCCGCCGACGAGCTAGGCGATGTCGAGAAACGCGTTTTAGCCAAAGCACATGAGCGCAAGATCATCTCCACCGACATCAATGCGGCGCTCCAGGCGGAATCTTCGCTCGGCGAACGCCTGTCTGATTCGATCGCCCGCATCGGCGGCTCCTGGGGCTTCATATCCGCCTTCCTAGTGTTCCTGGTCTTCTGGTCAGTCGTCAACACGATTGTCCTCACGACCCAGCCATTCGATCCCTACCCGTTCATTTTCCTGAACCTCATCCTGTCGATGATTGCCGCCATCCAGGCTCCGATCATCATGATGTCGCAGAACAGGCAGGCCGAGCGCGACCGCTTCGAGGCCGCGAAGGACTATGAGGTAAATCTGAAGGCGGAATTGGAAGTGCTGTCCCTTCACCAGAAGATCGACCTGCAGGTTCTGACCGAGATTGCCGCCATGCGCGAGGACATCGCGCGCCTGTCGCAGCAATTGACACGGTGAAATCCGTAACGCGCAAGCGCTTGATTTAACTATACCCGGAGATTGGGGCGATGCGGGATGCACGGCACGTTGAATTAACGTCGCAAATGTAAGAGGAGCAATCGACACGCGACGAACCATGCAGCGGAAAAGAAATGGATGACGTTTCCAGATCCTCACCAAGGCAGATACTCACGGGCAGACTCCATTCTCGCGAGGAAATCCTTCATCATCCCTCGTTTCTCGCGATAGAACGCGAGATCGCCACACACCTCATCGGCATTCACAGGCGCGCTCCGCGCCTCGCGCGACTGGCGGCATCGCATCGGAAATGGCTGCTCACGCAGACACTCTTCGCCATGCATGCCGGCCGGGACCCGAGCGATCCCCTTTCCGGCCTGACAGCGAGCCGGCTGATGCAGGTGGCAAGCGATCTCAAGGTGGCAAGCAGGAATACCGCTGCATCCTTCTTGGCAGAACTGGTTGCCTACAAATTCCTGCGCGATGTTCCCGATGAAACGCCGGACCGCCGGCTGCGTCGCCTCGAGACCACCGAGATCAGCGAGGAAGCGATGCACTCATGGTTCCTCGGTCATATGTCCTGCCTCGATCGGCTCGACGGCGGCAACCGCGCCGCACTCGTCATATCGGTCCCTCGCCTCTTCCAGATTGCGCAGCCACGTGCTGCGGCTGCTCTCTGCCTGGAACCGGTATGGAGAGACCCACGTGAGAGCATCGGTCACTTTCTCTGGTCCGACGTCGGCGGCCTCGTTCTTCACGATCTCATCAGGCGTCTGCCCGACGATGCGCGTGAGCACGATCGCATTGTGCTCGAGGGTGTCAGTCTCGTCGAAACGTCCAACGAGTTCGGCATTTCGCTGACGAACGTCAAGCGGATGTTCAAGAAGGCAGAAGCGGCCGGTCTGCTGGGATGGAATGCCCCGCGCAATCGTGGCAATCTCTGGCTCTCCCGCACATTCATTGAAGATTATTTTCATTGGCAATCGGCCAAATTTGCCGAGCTCGACAAGGCCGTACACTGGGCAGCGACCCGCATCGGATAGTGTTCGCGCGTCTGAGCAACCTTTCCCTCGCGGAGGTCCACAGGCAGCGCAGATACAACGAAAAAGCCCGGCGTTGCGGCCGGGCTCGTTCTCAGTTTCAACTGTCGAGTTCGATCAACCGTTGACGGCCAGGCGCTTTTCGTCGCGTCCGCCCTTCATCCGCTCGGCGAGCAGAAAAGCCAGCTCGAGCGCCTGATCGGCGTTAAGACGCGGATCGCAATGCGTGTGGTAACGATCATGCAGATCGTCGGCTGTCACGGCGCGGGCGCCGCCCGTGCACTCCGTCACGTCCTTGCCTGTCATCTCGATATGGATGCCGCCCGGATGCGTGCCCTCGGCGCGGTGAATCTGGAAGAAGCTCTCCACTTCCGACAGGATCCGTTCGAACGGACGTGTCTTGTAGCTGTTGAGCGTGATCGTGTTGCCGTGCATTGGATCGCAGGACCAGACGACCTTGCGGCCCTCACGCTCGACAGCGCGGATCAGGCGCGGCAGATGCTCGGCAACCTTGTCGTGACCGAAGCGGCAGATCAGGGTCAGACGGCCTGCTTCGTTCGCCGGGTTCAGGATGTCGATAAGGTTCAAAAGGTCGTCTGCCTGCAGGGACGGGCCGCACTTCAGGCCGATCGGGTTCTTGATGCCCCGGCAATATTCGACATGCGCATGATCGGCCTGACGCGTACGGTCGCCGATCCAGATCATGTGGCCGGAGGTCGCGTACCAGTCGCCCGACGTGGAATCGACGCGGGTCAGGGCTTCTTCGTAGCCGAGAAGCAGCGCCTCATGGCTGGTGAAGAAATCGGTCTCGCGCAGGCTCGGATTGTTTTCCGAGCTGATGCCGATTGCCTTCATGAAATCCATGGTTTCGCTGATACGGTCAGCAAGCTTGCGGTAACGCTCGCCTTGCGGGCTGTCCTTGACGAATCCCAGCATCCACTGGTGCACGTTTTCTAGGTTGGCATAGCCACCCATCGCGAACGCGCGCAACAGGTTCAACGTCGCGGCGGACTGGCGGTAGGCCATGGCCTGACGTTCGGGGTTAGGAATGCGGGCCTCTTCCGTGAATTCGATTCCGTTGATGATATCGCCGCGATAGCTCGGCAGCGAGACGCCATCCAGGGTTTCGATGCCCGAAGAACGCGGCTTGGCGAACTGCCCGGCGATGCGGCCTACCTTGACGACAGGCAACTGCGCCCCGAAAGTCAGGACAACGGCCATCTGCAGGAACGCGCGGAAGAAGTCGCGAATGTTGTCCGCGCCGTGCTCGGCGAAGCTCTCTGCGCAATCGCCGCCTTGAAGCAGGAAGCCGTTGCCTTCCGCGACATTGGCAAGATGCTTCTTCAGACGGCGCGCTTCACCTGCAAAGACAAGCGGTGGATAAGATGCAAGCTGGGCTTCCGTCGCTGCTACTGCCGCCTGATCCGGATAATCCGGAACCTGCTGGATCGGTTTTTGCCGCCAACTGCTCGGAGTCCAATTCTGTGCCATCTCACTCACCTGTTTCAGCATCCCGCGCGTGGCGGGATGTCTCGTCCTAAAAATGTTGGGCGGCTTATAAACCTTTAGCGCCATTTTGCATAGCAGCGTTTCAGTCGCTTGAAACGCCATGGAGCCGTCGATCGACACTGCATGTATGCGACGCCGCACCCTCAGTATTAACGTTCAGTCTACCAAGACCATTTGCATCAAATTTAAGTTTCTCGCATACAGATGCTCCATGCCTTAAATCGTGCGGTCATGAAGACCCCGCTACACACACCAATGCTATGGTGGAATCGTGGGACTATTTGGTGCGCAGATTTGACAGCTTCCTCGCCGACCGCTCCGGCAATTTCGGCGTCCTGACGGCCATCCTTATGGTGCCGCTCATCGGTTCCGCAGGCGTGGCGATAGATTTCGCACACGCTCTGAGCCTTCGGACTCAGCTTTACGCCGCTGCGGACGCGGCTGCAGTCGGCGCGATCGCGGAAAAGTCGAGCGCGGCCGCGGCAGCGATGAAAATGACCGGTGACGGTCCCATATCCGTGGGCAAGGACGACGCACGCGGCATTTTCAGTGCCCAGATGCAAGGCGAGTTGACCGCTGACCAGGTTGCGGTCGACGTACAGGTGAATAGAACCGCGAACAAGCTCACCTCCTCCGTTTCATTCAATGCATCGGTCCCGACCACGTTCATGCGGATTTTCGGTCGACAGGACGTCAAGATCGCCGGTACCGCCACGGCGATGTTCCAGACAGCCTCGTTCATCGATTTCTACATCCTGCTCGACAACACGCCGTCCATGGGCGTCGGCGCAACGCCGGCTGACGTCGCTACGATGGAAAGGAAGACGTCCGATACCTGCGCTTTCGCGTGCCATATCGTGTCGGAAGCGGGTGTCGAGGATAAGAACAGCTACTACAATATCGCTCGCAACAATGGCGTCACGTTACGTGTAGACGTCGTGCGTCAGGCAACCCAGAAGCTCACCGAAACGGCCAAGGCCGAGCGTGCGTCGGACAATCAGTTCAAGATGGGCGTCTATACCTTTGGCAAGAAGGCCGAGGATGCCAATCTGACCACGATCTCGCCGCCGATCACCGACGCTGCTTGGCCGCCTCATCATCGGTCCCGCGGTGATNTTTTCGTAGAGCGTCAGGATCAGCGGATCCGTGGAGGTGTGGAGGAGGAACAGAAGCTSACCGAAACGGCCAAGGCCGAGCGTGCGTCGGACAATCAGTTCAAGATGGGCGTCTATACCTTTGGCAAGAAGGCCGAGGATGCCAATCTGACCACGATCTCGCCGCCGATCACCGACCTGGACAAAGTCGCTACCTATACGAGTGCCGTCACTCTCATGTCGATCCCCAAGCAGGGCTACAACAACGACCAGCAAACCAGCTTCGACAGTGCKCTGACGCAAATGAACAAGATCATCGTGAACCCTGGCGACGGCAACATCGAATCCCAGCCGCAGAAAATCCTGTTTTTCGTCTCGGACGGCGTAGGCGANATCGGCAGTGCCCGACGGCAGCCGCCCGTTCGTCAGAGGCGCCAGCGAAGAGTGCCGCCTTCTTGCCCTGTGCGAGCGCGCGGCTGATCGAGAGCGTCATGTCGGGGCCGGGCGTCTGACCACGATCTCGCCGCCGATCACCGACCTGGACAAAGTCGCTACCTATACGAGTGCCGTCACTCTCATGTCGATCCCCAAGCAGGGCTACAACAACGACCAGCAAACCAGCTTCGACAGTGCGCTGACGCAAATGAACAAGATCATCGTGAACCCCGGCGACGGCAACACCGAATCCCAGCCGCAGAAGATCCTGTTTTTCGTCTCGGACGGCGTAGGCGACAGCAAGAAAGCGAACTGCACCAAAGCCAAGACCGGCGAACGCTGTCAGGAGCCGATCGACACATCCTTCTGCAAACCGCTGAAGGACAAGGGCGTCAAGATCGCGGTGCTTTACACCACCTATCTGCCGCTTCCCAAGAACAGTTGGTACACCACCTGGATCAGGCCCTTCCAGAGCGAAATTCCCACGAAAATGCAGGAGTGTGCCACACCCGGGCTCTACTTCGAGGTCACACCGACACAGNTGGTACACCACCTGGATCAGGCCCTTCCAGAGCGAAATTCCCACGAAAATGCAGGAGTGTGCCACACCCGGGCTCTACTTCGAGGTCACACCGACACAGGGCATCACCGAGGCGATGAAGGCACTGTTTCTGAAGGTGATCCGGATGCCGCGCTTAACCAGTTGACGGCCGGGCGTCAGACCCGCACGCCATCACGGACGCGATAGCTCGGCACGTACATAGTGACCAGTTCTTCCGCCGCGGTCGGATGGACAGCCATGGTTCGGTCGAAGTCATCCTTGGTACAGCCGGCCTTCAGCGTAATGCCGAGCAACTGCGCCATCTCGCCCGCATCGTGGCCGAGAATATGGGCTCCGACAACCTTGCGGCTGGCAGCATCGACGAGCAGCTTCATGATCATCTTTTCGGCGCGGCCTGAAAGCGTTGCCTTCATCGGCCGGAACTGTGCGCGATAAACGTCCAGCTCCTTGTAGCGCTTGCCAGCCTCCTCTTCGCTCAGGCCGACCGTGCCGATCTCGGGCTGCGAAAAAACGGCGGTGGCGATAGTCTCGTGATCGGGCTTTGTCGGGTTGTTCTTGTACTCCGTCTCGATGAAGCACATTGCCTCATGGATCGCGACGGGCGTGAGTTGTACCCTGTCGGTGACATCGCCCAGAGCATAGATGTTATGGGCGCTGGTGCGCGAATACTCGTCCACGACAATTGCGCCGCGCTCGTCGGTCTTGACGCCGGCTGCTTCAAGACCAAGCCCCTGCGTGTTCGGCACCCGGCCAAGCGCCAGCATCACCACGTCCGCATTCAGCACGCCGTTGTTCAAGGTCTCGACGCGCAGGCCCTCGCCGCTCTTCGCGACGCTCTGCAACATGTCGTGACACAGGATGCGAATGCCCTTGGCCACCATCGCCTCGTGCAGTCCGCGACGCAGGTCATGATCGAAGCGCGACAGGATTTCCGCGCCCCTGTAGATGAGCGTCGTCTCGACCCCGAGCCCGTGGAAGATATTGGCGAACTCGACGGCGATATAGCCACCGCCCGCAATGACGATCGATCGAGGAAGCTCGTCGAGATGAAAGGCCTCGTTCGAAGAAATGCAGAGGTCGTGCCCCGGCAGGGCCGCATGCGGGTTTGGCTGACCGCCGGTCGCAATGACGATGGTCTTGGCACTCACAATCTGACCTGAATTCACCAGGCGCACCGTATGCGCATCGATCAGCTCGGCCCGCGTCTCCAGGATTTCGGCATTCGCTCCGGAAAGGCCCTTTTTGTAGAGACCCTCCAGGCGCGCGATCTCAGCGTCCTTGGCAGCGACCAGCTTCTTCCAGTCGAAAGAGCTTTGGCCGACCGTCCAGCCGAATCCGGCGGCGTCCTCGAAATGCTCGTGATACTGCGCAGCATAAACGAACAGCTTCTTTGGAACGCATCCCCGGATGACGCAAGTGCCGCCGTAGCGGTACTCCTCGGCGATCGCAACCTTCTTGCCGAGCGCTGCGGCGACGCGCGCACTGCGTACGCCGCCGGAACCGCCGCCAATGACGAAGAGGTCGTAATCATAGAATGCCATGGGAAGCTCCGGATGGAATCGGCTGGGAGGACGCAACTGATATAGTATCGCCCGTCAGAAAAACAAAAGCCCGGACGAAGCCGGGCTTTCGAAGCGATCGCGATCGATATGTTAGGGCTTTGCAGCAGGCTTGGGCGCCGCTGCCGGGTCACTCGTCGGCGCTGGTGCGGCCTTGATCACTTTGCTGAGCTCGGTGCTTGTCTGCTTCTGCAGGTCGCGAGAAATGCCCTGGGCCCAGATATCGGCGGCCTTGACTGTCTCGCGCGATGCGATCGGGCCGTCCTTGAGCAGCTTCTGGCCGACCGGCGAGCTGTAGAACGCGGCAATGGCGTTCAGTTCCTCGACCGAAAATGCCTTCGCGTAAGTCAACGCGGCTTCCTTCTCGAGATCGGCGCGGCGCGGCGCAAGTGCAAGCGCCTGCTTGTCGACTTCGGCGGTGATTGCGTCCTGGTAGTTCGGCGAATCCTGGATCAGGTCTGCCTTGAGCCGTTCAGCGAGGCCAGGAAGAATGTTATCGAACTGTGTCGTCGCGCCGATCGCATTGATCGCTGCCCGTGCTGCCTTCAACTGCTCGGGAGATGCTTCCTGAGCCTGGACGGCGGAGCCGAACGCAACACCGGAAAGAATGACGGTCGCAGCAGCAAAACGGCCAAGACCTGCAAATTTAATCATGAGTTTCATAGCTCCTGTTACCTGTTTGCCCGCAGCTCGCGTGCGCCATCCGGGCCGGCAATAATCGCAAGCGCGGCCATATTGAGAAAGAGTCCGTGTTCCACGACGCCGGGTATCGAGTTCAACTCGTTTGAAAGCGCCTCTGCATCAGGAATGCGGCCAAAAGATGCATCGATAATATAGTGCCCACCGTCTGTCGTGAAAACGCCGTCGCCGGATTGGCGAAGAGCGAGAGCACCGATGAGCCCGAGTTTGGACGCCGTCTTTTCGATCGCCATCCGCGTCGATACGAGGCCGAAGATGTTGACTTCGATCGGCAGCGGAAATGCGCCGAGGGTTTCAACCAGTTTCGTTTCGTCCGCGATAACAATCACGCGGCTGGACGCGGCCGCGACGATCTTCTCGCGTAGCAATGCGCCGCCGCCACCCTTGACCAGCCGGAGACCCACGTCGATCTCGTCGGCACCATCGATTGTGAGATCGAGTTGCGGCAGCTCGTCCAGGGACTTCAGCGGCACGCCGAGCTCCACGCAAAGCCGAGCAGTGCGCTCGGACGTCGGCACACCCTCAACTTTGAACCCGTCCGCGACTCTTTCAGCGAGGAGCCGAACGAATTCCTCCGCGGTGCTGCCCGTCCCTATTCCAAGCCGCATCCCGCTCTCTACATGGGCGAGCGCAGCCTCGGCGGCTTTGATCTTCATTTCGCGGGCATCCATGCGCCGCTTACTCCAAATGTTACGTTGGTTGAGCTGTTTACACGGCTCGCCTGCCAAACGAAAGCCAAAACAGCACTGCCCATTTCGAAATTCCGGATAGATATCCGATCGCACAACCGCGACCGGCAAAGCGTTGCTTTTGCGGCCTTCATCGCTTACCTCAGCAGCATATTCCACTATCGAACAGGCTAATCCCTTGACCCCTGCCCTTGTCGTCTTCGATCTCGACGGAACCCTTCTCGATACGCATGTCGATCTGGTCGAAAGCTTGAACCACACGATTGCGGCGCTCGATCTCGCCCCGGTGAGTTACGACGACCTCACGCACCTGGTCGGCCATGGCGCCAAGGTGATGATCGAGCGTGCCTGCAAACTCCAGGGCCATTCGCTTGAACCGGACGCGTTGCCCGCCCTGCTCGACCGCTTTATCGCCCATTATACGCAGAACATGCCGGGCCGCACCGAACCCTATCCTGGGCTCGTCGCCGCGATGGACCAGCTGAGGGCCAGTGGATACAAGCTTGCCGTCTGCACCAACAAGCTGGAAGGACTGGCGCGCACGCTGCTGGATCGGCTGGAGCTGACCGGCTATTTCGATGCGATCACCGGAGGGGATACCTTTGCCGTCCGCAAGCCGGACGCTGGTCATCTGCTCGGTACGATCCAGATGGCTGGAGGCGATCCGCGCCGCGTTCTCATGGTCGGTGACAGCGCCAATGACATCCTCGTCGCGCGCAATGCAGGCGTTCCCTCCATCGCGGTTCCTTTCGGTTATTCCGATGTTCCGATCGAGACACTCGAACCGACGCAGATCATCCTGCACTTCAGCGAACTCACGCCCGACCTGGTAGAATCGCTCATTGGCGCCTTTGTGCCGAGCGCGAGCGCGGAATAGGCGCCGGCGTAGCGTGCATCGAGTTGTTCCCCACAACAAAGCCTCGCTGTGATTGCAATAATTGGTCTATTTCGTCCTGCGGTTTAGCCGTTGAGGCACTATCAAAAAACGATCAAATCCAGTCGCGACTCTGTGATTTCATTTGAAAAAATGTTCGGTTCTACCGACTATTTCATTCACATTCCCGCCTCAATTCGAGCGCGAACTCGTCTTCGCCGAGGGTTTGACGTCACGTTGTTCACAACGACGGATTGAGGAGATCGATACAATGCGCATTCAACTTGCTGCCGCTGCCGCAATTCTTGCCCTCGGAATGGCAGGCACGGCCCTTGCCCAACCCCAGTATTCCAACGACTACTCAAACGCCGGCGATGGCTTCGCTCCCGTCAAAACGGCGCCACCGAAGGCCGTCCACTATGCGCAGCACAAGGTGCCCGAATATTCGAACGATTACACGAGCGACAGCGACGGATTCGCGCCGGTTCATGTCGCGCCCAAGGTCGACAAGATGGCAACCGCGAGCATCAAGCCCCTGCCGGACTGCAACTACATGTCGAAGAGCACCAAGGTCCATACGCAAGGCGGCGATAGCGGTGCTTCGCATACCGACGCCTGCCGTGATATCGGCGACAAGTAACGGGTCCTGAAGCGATAGGGCCGGCAGATTCCGGCCCTACTCCGCCGACGCCTGACAATTTGTTTGGTCAGGCATCGCTCACGGTCTCGCCGAAAACCGATTCGAATGCCTCACGCAGCAATATATCGACGTCGGTCATCATGACGGGCATGCCCAGATCAACCAGGCTGGTAACCCCATACGTCGAGATTCCGCAGGGAACAATTCCTCCGAAGTGGTCGAGATCGGGCTCCACATTCAGTGAGAGGCCGTGAAAGGTCACCCATTTTCGGAGCCGTATACCCAGCGCCGCGATCTTGTCTTCGGCCACCGTTCCATCGGGCAGTGGTGGCTTCTCGGGCCGTCGCACCCACACGCCAACACGGTCTTCCCGACGCTCGCCGCGAATGTTCATCGAATCGAGCGTGCGAATAATCACGTCCTCGAGCGCCGCGACGAACGCGCGAACGTCCTGGCGCCGGCGTTTGAGATCGAGCATCACATACGCCACCCGCTGACCGGGGCCGTGATAGGTGTATTCTCCGCCACGGCCCGTCGCGAATACGGGAAAGCGATCCGGCTGCACGAGATCCTTGGCATTGGCACTGGTGCCGGCGGTATAGAGAGGCGGATGCTCCACGAGCCAGACCAGCTCATCGCCGCCGTCCGCGATAGCGGCAACTTCCCGCTCCATGATATCCACAGCCTCAACGTAGGGCACGAGCCCATCGGAGATGCGCCATCGCACTGGGCGCGAACCGGCCGTCGGAAGCATGGAAAACTCAAGATCTGTGCGTAGCATGGTCAATCCTTGTCGCCTGCCTCGTCTTTGCAGGCAGGTCGCTGCGAGCATCTATATGGCTCCGTTTCGCTGCCGATTCAAACGCTGTCACTTCTCCGGAAAAAATGTGTCACATCGCACTTGTGTCCCAGGAATCCTTTTGCTACATGCTGCGTCGCCGGCACAAACCGGCACCTACCACGATGCGGTCGTGGCGGAATTGGTAGACGCGCAGCGTTGAGGTCGCTGTGGGGCAACCCGTGGAAGTTCGAGTCTTCTCGACCGCACCATCTCTCACCAGAGTTGTGAGACTTCAGATAGCTATGCTTCTGAGATTACGATCGGACCCTCGTCCCCAGAGTGGCACCCGAGCTGATAGGCCAAGAGCCGTTTTATTAGCCGCCATCCTCCGCATGCCGAACATACCCGCCACCTTCCCCAGGGACGTCGCTGTCGGTAGCTTGAACATGTGATTCCTTGATCGCCATCGCGCGATTCGCCTTAGCCCGGCATCCATTGCTCTTGTCGTCATGTCTTCGCCGAACCCGCACGCCCCAGATTGGGTCTCCGCTGATTCTTCCTATGGTGCCAAGATGATCGTGCGCGACGAAAATGATGCCGCAGCCGTACGCTCCGTCGTCGAGGAGGCTTTCGCCAACGCGATGAGGTGTCGCTCGCCGATCGCCTCCGCCAAGACGGAGATGCAGCCATTTCGCTTGTCGCCGACGTCGGCAACTTGGTCGTCGGCCATGTTATGCTCTCGCCATGTCGACTCCATTTTGCGCTCTTGGTTTGGCACCGCTGTCAGTTCTGCCTGAGCACCAAATCAGGGAATCGGTGCGGCGTTGACAATGGCGGCCATAGCGCGCGCACGACGGATGGATGGACTGCGATCTTCGTATTGGGCGATGCGGCGTATTATGGCCGTTTCGGTTTTCGCGCCGACCTCGCAGCCGGCTTTTCGTCGCCACATGCGGGCCCCATTTTATGGCGCTGCCGCTTGGCGACACACTTGGCGCGATGTCTGGCAAGGTCGACTACGCTCCGGCCTCTGGAACATTGGCATGATCGACATTGAGCCTTCACGATTGTTCGCTGCTTCTGTATAGGCGACGGATCTTTTCACGAAAAATTTTCATCGATGAAACCCGATTCTGAACACCACAATCCGCTTCAAGGCATGCTCTTGATGGCGGGTGCCATGATCGTCCTGCCGGCGATGGATGCCATCGCCAAGTACATGGCGACGTTCGAGGGCATGTCGCCCGGCCAGATCACGTTTTATCGATTCTTCTTTCAGCTGGTCTGCACGCTGCCCATACTTTTCGCCATTTTCGGCTGGAATGCCCTGCATGCCAAACGGCCGTGGATGAATCTGCTTCGCGGCGCGCTTCACGGCGCGGCCAGCCTACTGTTTTTCGCTGCCGTGAAATACATGCCGCTGGCAGACGTATTCGCGATCTACTTTGTCGAGCCTTTTATGCTCGCGGGCCTCTCTGCGCTCTTTCTCGGCGAAAAGGTAGGCTGGCGGCGTTGGGCGGCGATCGTTGTTGGATTCGGCGGCGCAATGATCGTCATCCAGCCGAGTTATGAGATATTCGGCCTCAAGGCGTTGCTGCCCGTGGCCTGTGCGTTTCTGTTTTCGCTCTATCTCTTCATGAACCGCGCGATCGGAATGGCGGATTCGCCCTTGACGATGCAGACCATGGCAGGCATCGGCGGCACGGTGTTCATGACGGCCGCACTGTTCGTTGGAAACGGTTTTGGCGTGAGCGATTTCGACGTGTCGTTGCCGTCCTCCGGTCTCGGGCTCCTGTTGCTCGTGATCCTGGGGTCTCTTTCCGGCTATGTCCACATGATCGTCGTCAGGGCGTTCCGCATGGCGCCGCTATCGCTCTTGGCGCCCTTCCAGTATTTCGAAATCATCTCGGCGACCGTGCTCGGCTACGCGCTGTTCGGTGATTTTCCCAGTTTTTCAAAATGGATCGGCATCCTGATCATCGTTGCGTCCGGCCTCTTCATCATATGGCGCGAGCGCGTCCAGGCGCGTTCATTAAAAGCGGCATGATTGCGCCAATCGGTCGTTAACCTCACATATTGAGGGATCGTCAATGTGCTGGCGCTAGAAGAAACTTCGGCTTCATGATGAAGCCTGGAGAGAAAAGATGAGCGAATTTCGCCTCGCTTTTCCGGCATGTGTCATCGCCGGAAAGCATCGGCTGGCCGTCGAGGATATCGGCCTGTTGCGCAAGCACAGCTTTCCGGACGGGATCCGGACACCGGATGATGTCGTCGTCATGCTGGCGCTGAACAATTCATGCCCTGAAAAATGTCCGGAGTGGAATACTTTCTTCGTTGAGCAGCTCGCCGCGTTCATCGTCAATCACAGCTATCCGCAGGGATCGCTCGACGAGATAAACGTTGCTTGGTTGATGCGTATGGTCGCAACCGATGGCGTCGTAAACTCGGAGCTGGAGCTGGAGCTCGTGCTTCATGTGATAGAGATTGCCGCACATGTCCCCGACGAGCTGCGCGCTTTTGCGCTTGATCAGCTTCGCCTCGCCATCTCACAGCAGGTCGGCGCCTATCATCTCTGCCGTTCCGTTGATCGCAAGGGCATCACGCGACAGGATGTCGACTATGTGATGCGCATTCTTCGCGGCATATGCGATGGTGGAGACGTAAACGTACAGCCGCTGGCCTGGGGCGTGCTGATGCGGATCGGCGAGGAGACTCTGCCCACGGCCAATCACCCGCGCTGGGCGAGCATTCTGTCGGCCTTGCGCCTCGTCGAGTATGCCGAACCGGCTCGACGAAGCCGCTGGCTTCGGATCGTCGATGACAGCCTCGGCAGCGAGACTGCGGTCGCATGATGCCAACCGTGTGTTCGCATTTCGCCTGATTGTGCGTTCAGGTCTTTCTGCGTAAGACTCGGAGCACATGTCACGGGTGGAGTTTTCATGTTCGAGAAAATCCTGATCGCGAATCGCGGCGAGATCGCTTGCCGCGTCATCAAGACTGCACGCCGCATGGGAATTGCGACGGTCGCTGTCTATTCGGACGCCGACCGGGATGCGCTCCATGTCGAGATGGCGGACGAAGCCGTGCACATCGGTCCGGCATCGGCCGCCGAGAGCTATCTCGTGGCGGATAAGATCATTGCTGCCTGCAAGCAGACCGGCGCGCGGGCGGTCCATCCAGGCTACGGCTTCCTGTCCGAGCGTGCCTCCTTCTGCGAAGCGCTCGAGAAGGAAGGCATCGTTTTCATCGGTCCGAAGCCGAAGGCGATAAGGGCCATGGGCGACAAGATCGAGTCGAAGAAATTCGCCAATGCTGCAAGGGTGTCCACCGTCCCAGGCTACCTCGGGGTCATCGAGGACGCCGTGCACGCAGAAAGGATCGCTGCCGAAATCGGGTACCCCGTCATGATCAAGGCCTCTGCCGGCGGTGGCGGCAAGGGAATGCGGATCGCCTGGAGCGAGGCCGAGGTGCGAGATGGCTTCGATCGCGCACGTTCCGAAGCGAAGAGTTCCTTCGGCGACGATCGGGTCTTCATCGAGAAATACGTCGTCGAGCCGCGTCATATCGAGATCCAGATTCTGGCTGATGCACATGGCAGTGTGGTCTATCTCGGTGAGCGCGAGTGCTCCATCCAGCGCCGAAACCAGAAGGTTGCCGAAGAAGCGCCCTCGCCTTTCCTCGACGAGGCGACGCGTGCGGCCATGGGTGAACAGTCCGTGGCGCTTGCCAAGGCCGTGAATTACCAGAGTGCGGGCACAGTGGAGTTCATCGTCGACCGCGATCGCAATTTCTACTTCCTTGAAATGAATACGCGCCTGCAGGTCGAGCATCCGGTGACCGAACTGGTGACAGGGATCGATCTCGTCGAGCAGATGATCCGCGTTGCGGCAGGCGAAAGGCTTCCTTTCGCACAAAGCGACATCAAGCTCGACGGCTGGGCGATCGAGAGCCGGCTCTATGCCGAAGATCCCTACCGCAATTTCCTTCCCTCCATCGGCCGCCTGACGCGCTATCAGCCGCCGGCGGAGGGGCAGTTCGGCAATGCCGTCGTCCGCAACGACACGGGCGTATTCGAAGGTGCCGAGATTTCGATGTACTACGACCCGATGATCGCCAAGCTCTGCACCTGGGCACCGACACGCCTCGAGGCCATCGAGGCGATGGGCCAGGCCCTTGACGGATTTGTGGTCGACGGCATCGAACACAACGTGCCCTTCCTGTCTGCACTGATGAAACATCCGCGCTGGCGCGAGGGCCGCCTGTCGACCGGCTTCATCGCCGAAGAATATCCCGATGGTTTCAGCCCAATGAGGCCCGACGATGAACAGCAGGCAATCCTCGCGGCAGTCGCCTTGTCAGCTGCGCTGATCGAGGCAAACCGGCGTGAGCGCTTCGACGACCGATTGCGCTCTGCCTTCGGCGCGCTCCGCGAGGAATGGACTGTGAAGCTCAATGAGCAATATGTCGACATCCGGCTTGTCGACGGCCCGGTCACCATCCCTTTCGACATGGACGCGGCTGTCGGCGGCAAGGCCGTGAATATAGTCACCGACTGGAGACCTGGCGACCCGGTCTGGCGCGGAAAGGTCGGGGAAGTCAGCGTCACTGCGCAGTTGCGGCCGGTCCTCAATGGCATCAGGCTCGATTGGCAGGGGCTGTCGGTGAAAGCCAAGGTCTTCACGCCGCGCCACGCGGAACTGGACAAGTTGATGCCGGTCAAATTGCCGCCCGACACGTCGAAGCTTCTACTGTGCCCGATGCCGGGGCTCGTGGTCTCGATTGCCGTGACGGAGGGTCAGGAGGTCAAGGCGGGCGAAACGCTAGCTGTCGTCGAAGCAATGAAGATGGAAAACGTTCTGCGTGCCGAGCGCGACCTGACCGTGGGCACGATCAATGCCAAGGCTGGCGAAAGCCTGGCTGTCGATGCGGTCATCATGGAGTTCGCCTGAGCCGTTTTGATACAGAACAGCACTCCGAGACGGTCCGCTTTTATTAACGGATCGGGACCTAAAATGCGACGTCCGGCGATCTGCCGGATGGAGTGCGCAAATGACCATGCTGCAATCGGCGATCCTGCTGTTGTTCATCAATCTCGGCTTGCTTGGGCTCTTGATGCGAATCCCCCTTGGGATCAGGACCCTGCATTTGAGCCGGACGTTCCAATGCTCGCCCGAGACGCTCTGGAGCGCCATGCATCCTGCGGGAACCGCCGGAAACTGGCATCACTCGGTGATCACGAGCAAGCCGCTTGCCGGCCGCCGCGGCGTGGTCGAGCAGACCTACACCCACCCCGACAGGAACGATGTGCCTCTGCGCAGGCTTCTCGCTCTTGAACCGCTGCCTGCGGTCTCGGGCAATGCCCACGGCTTCCAATCGTCCGTCATCGACGACAGCACGCTGGATCCATCTTTCTGGAAAGACTTCCGCGAACGCCGCATTGTCCGTCCGACGCGCGACGGCGCCCTGCTGGAAATCGATCAGACCGATCGCTATCGCGGTCTCGCCTTCCTGATTTTCCGCTACGTTGCCCTAAGACGGGAAATGCAGGCGTTGGAGGGGTGGTTGAAGACTGGTGAATCGCGTCCGCAGGGCCGTTTCGAGCATCCGCTCGCACAGTTTGGCCTTGCAGTCCTGTCTACCCTTCTTTTGTGGCCCTTCCTCGGGCTCACCATGCAAGGTCTCATGATCTCTACATTTCTGACGATGGTGATCACCTTGCATGAACTGGGGCACATGGCCGCCTACCGAATGTTCGGTCATGCGTCCGTCAAGATGATCTTCGTGCCGCTTCTGGGCGGGATCGCTATCGGCGGCAGGCCTTATCGGTCGTTGTTCGAAGTCGCGACCTGCGCATTGATGGGGGCTGGCATGTCTGCATTCCTCGTTCCGATCCTCATCGTCGCGCACCAAGTCGCCGGTAGGGGAATACTTCCTGCCGCGTCGAGCGCCCCACTGCTGGTCTTCCTGTTGATCCTGGGGGCATTCAACCTGCTCAACCTCTTGCCTATGCACCGCTTCGACGGCGGACAGGTTCTGCGGCAGATTTTCCGGACCAGGTGGTCGCAGATTACCGCCAGCTTCGTCGTTACTCTTTGCATCCTCTTGATCGGCTTTGAGATCGGCCTCTCCGCGAATATGTTGACGGTCGGACTGCTGGTTTTTGTCGTCGTCAGCCTGATCGGAGCGCGGTCGGTCAAACCGCGCCAGAAGCTCGAGGAGATGACGGACCCCGAGCGTATGCTGATGGGATTCGGCCTCTATGCTGCCATCGCCATGCATGGCTATGCGATCGTGTTTGCGATCGGTAACCTTTTCTGACGCAGGCCGCACAGAAACTGGCGCAACCTGCTCATCGGGCAATGAAAACGGCACAGCCGGCGGGTTTTCCCCTTGAGCCGCCCTCGCCCCGCGTGCAAAAGTCCGAACGATCAAATCAGCATTGGAGAACCCCAAGATGGACGTTCGCGCCGCCGTTGCCGTACAGGCTGGAAAACCGCTCGAAGTCATGACCGTGCAGCTCGACGGGCCGCGGGCCGGCGAAGTGCTGGTCGAGGTGAAAGCGACCGGCATCTGCCACACGGATGATTTCACGCTCTCCGGCGCCGATCCGGAGGGCCTGTTTCCGGCAATTCTCGGCCATGAGGGTGCCGGGATCGTTGTCGATGTCGGCCCGGGCGTGACCTCGGTCAAGAAGGGCGACCACGTCATCCCGCTCTACACGCCGGAATGCCGCGAGTGCTATTCCTGCCTGTCGCGGAAAACCAATCTCTGCACTTCGATCCGTGCAACGCAAGGCCAGGGCCTGATGCCTGACGGCACCTCGCGCTTCTCGATCGGCAAGGACAAGATCCATCACTATATGGGCTGCTCGACCTTCGCCAACTTCACCGTCTTACCAGAGATCGCCCTCGCCAAGGTCAATCCCGACGCACCGTTCGACAAGATCTGCTACATCGGCTGCGGCGTGACGACAGGCATCGGCGCCGTCATTAACACGGCCAAGGTGGAAATCGGCTCGACCGCCATCGTCTTCGGCCTCGGCGGTATCGGCTTGAACGTTCTGCAGGGCCTTCGCCTTGCCGGTGCCGACATGATCATCGGCGTCGACATCAACGGCGACCGCAAGGAATGGGGCGAAAAGTTCGGGATGACGCACTTCGTCAATCCGAAGGAAGTCGGCGACGATATCGTACCGCACCTCGTAAACATGACGAAGCGCAACGGCGACCTGATTGGGGGCGCGGACTATACGTTCGACTGCACCGGTAACACCAAGGTCATGCGCCAGGCGTTGGAATCATCGCACCGCGGCTGGGGCAAATCGGTCATAATAGGCGTCGCGGGTGCAGGTCAGGAAATCTCAACCCGTCCCTTCCAGCTTGTCACCGGCCGAAACTGGATGGGCACCGCCTTCGGGGGTGCGCGCGGCCGCACCGATGTGCCGAAGATCGTCGACTGGTACATGGACGGCAAGATCCAGATCGACCCGATGATCACCCACACCATGCCGCTCGAAGACATCAACAAGGGGTTTGAGTTGATGCATTCGGGCGAAAGCATCCGCGGCGTGGTAATCTACTAGGAGAGCGATGACGGAATGCGGCGCGACTTTGAAATGGCCTGCGACTTTTTCGCAAATTGATCCTGATTTGGGAGCCGTGGGCAGCTAGGAGGAGGAGCTGAACATGCCCAATCAAGTATCGATACACCCGGCCCTGGACGGCGGTGTAAAAATAGGTCAAGCGAATTTCAACGGCGGCACGCTGGTCTGCGCCTGCGTTGATCGTCCCGTCAAGGTCGCAGTCAAGGGCACGATCGCCCACAACCACGCCTGCGGCTGCAGCAAATGCTGGAAGCCGAAGGGAGCCACGTTCGCGGTCGTCGCCGTTGCCTCGCATGAGAACGTCAGTGTGCTGGAGAATGGAGACAAGCTTCAGGTCGTCGATCCGGACACACTGATACAGCGTCACGCCTGCAAGGCTTGCGGTGTCCACATGTACAGTCCGGTGGAGCGAGACCATGCGTTCAAGGGCCTTGACTTCATCCATCCCGAACGCTTTCAGGAAAGCGGATGGCCGGAGCCGACATTTGCGGCGTTCGTTTCGTCGATCATCGAAACAGGCACACCGCCTTCCGCGATGACCAGCGTGCGTGGCCGGCTTAAGGAACTCGGTCTTGAGACCTATGACTGCCTCAACCCGACGCTCATGGATGTCATCGCAACCTGGGTCGCCAAGAAAGCAGGAACGCTTAAGGAGGCGTGATGGCTTGAAGGGAGACCTACGGAACGACTATGACACCAGACTGAACAGACGCTACGCGGTCGTCCGGATGCGTAGCGTCTTGAACATAACAGATTGAAATTCATGATCTACGTTGATGCCGACGCCTGCCCGGTCAAGCCGGAAATCCTGAAGGTCGCCGAGCGCCACGGCATCGAAGTGACCTTCGTCGCCAATTCCGGCCTTCGCCCTTCGCGCGATCCGATGGTCCGCAACGTCATCGTCTCCAACGGGTTCGATGCGGCCGACAACTGGATTGCCGAGCATGCTGGGCCAGGTGATCTGGTGGTGACTGCGGACGTGCCACTTGCCGTTCGTTGTGTTGCAACAGGTGCGTTCGTTAGCGGTCCCACCGGTCGCGTGTTCGACGACATGAATATCGGCATGGCAAGCGCGATGCGGGATCTTGGAGCCCATCTCAGGGAAACCGGCGAAAGCAAGGGCTATAATGCTGCGTTCAGCCCGAAGGACCGATCTCGCTTCCTCGAAACATTCGATCGGCTGTGCCGTCGCGCCAAGGCCGCTGTTCCAAAGACCGGAGAATAGAATGAACATCCTTTCCCAGGCGACCGCTTTCGGCGGCATGCAGGGCGTATTCACGCATACGTCCGAAAGCTGCAAATGCGATATGACGTTTGCGGTCTTCGTGCCGCCGCAAGCGATAAGCGAGCCCCGTCCGGTCCTCTGGTACCTCTCGGGACTGACCTGCACCCATGCCAATGTCATGGAAAAAGGCGAATACCGGCGGATGGCCGCCGAACTCGGGCTCATCGTCGTCTGCCCGGATACAAGCCCGCGCGGCAACGACGTGCCGGACGAACTCACCAACTGGCAGATGGGCAAAGGCGCCGGTTTCTATCTCGACGCAACCGAGGAGCCCTGGGCGGAGAACTACCGGATGTACAGCTATCTCACCGAGGAGCTGCCCGCCTATGTCAGCCAGCACTTTCGCATGGACATGAGCCGCCAGGGCATTTTCGGTCACTCGATGGGCGGCCATGGCGCGATAACCATAGCCCTCAGGAACCCGGAGCGTTTCAGGAGCTGCTCCGCCTTTGCGCCCATTGTCGAACCTTCGACGGCCGACTGGTCTGCGCCCGCGCTGGAAAAATATCTGGGTCCGGATCGCGCGGCCTGGCGCAAATATGACGCCTGCGCCCTGGTAAGCGACGGTGCACGCTTCCCGGAATTCCTGATCGACCAGGGCAAGGCCGACGGCTTTCTCGAAAACGGTCTCCGGCCGTGGCTCTTCGAGGAGGCTGTCGCGAAGACCGACATCAGGCTTACGTTGCGAATGCACGAGCGCTACGACCACTCCTACTACTTCATTTCGACCTTCATGGACGATCATCTGCGTTGGCACGCAGAGAGACTGGCCTAGGCGCGCAACAAACGGGTGGAATGCAGGCGACGCGGTTCCCTACGTTTGTGGAGCCGCACTTTCCCGATCAGCGGGAGAGACGCCGTTGACCGGCTCGACCGCAAGCAGCGGTGAAGGGCGTGCTTGCTTTCGATAAGGAAAAACGAATGGCTTGGTTTTTATTGTTTCTCGCCGGACTTTTTGAATGCGGATGGGCGATCGGTCTAAAATACACAGATGGTTTCACACGCCCTGTTCCGACCGTCCTGACTGCCATTTCGATGGTGGTGAGCGTCATTCTGCTGGGACTTGCCGTCAAGACCCTGCCGATCGGCACAGCTTACGCCGTATGGACCGGGATCGGTACTGTTGGAACGGTTTTGCTTGGGATCTGGCTGCTGGGCGACCCCGCCACCGCAGGGCGGCTGCTTTGCATCGGGTTGATTATTGCCGGCATCGCCGGCCTGAAATTGACGGCATGAGAGAAGCTGTGGCCTGTTCTCCGGCCACAGCTTTTTCCCTTAGGCAGTCTTGCGCTGATCGACCGAAAAAGCCCCGGCGCCCGCAAAGACGAAGAACAGGAAGATGAAGCAGAACAGGACTGCGCCATCGCCCCCGTTGAGAGCGGGATAGAAGCTCTTGGGATAATGTGCCATGAAATAGGCGAACGCCATCTGGCCGGAGAGGATAAAGGCAACGGGTCGAGTCAAGAAACCGATCAGAATGAGAATGCCACCGACCACTTCAAGAAGTGCGGCAAAAAGCATGAGGGGCGGCAGCGAGCCTTCCATCTGTGCGGCGGGGAAAGCAAAAAGCTTCATCGTGCCATGCTCGATAAACAGCAAGGCGGCAATGATCCTGAGACCGGCAAGCGCATAGGGCTGATATGCGCTCAGACGTTCCAAACTCGACATGAAATCTCTCCTTTTGTGTAATGACAGCCGAGCGTTAGCTGCTTCACAATAAGGAATGAAGACACGGATCGCTGACGCGCGATCACTTCCTCTTGATTTTGCTTGGTTTTCCCCATTTTTTACTCTTTAGAGTGGAATGTTGTCGTGTTTCTTCCAGGGATTGGCCAGATCTTTGTTGCGAAGCATCTTGAGACCACGCGCAAGCCGCCTGCGTGTCGAATGCGGCATGATGACCTCATCGATGTAACCGCGCTCGGCCGCAACGAACGGAGACAGGAATCGCTCCTCGTACATCTTGGTATGCTCGGCGATCTTCTCCGGATCGGCGATGTCCTTGCGGAAAATGATCTCGACCGCGCCTTTGGCACCCATGACCGCGATCTGCGCCGTCGGCCAGGCATAGTTGAGGTCGCCGCGAAGATGCTTGGACGCCATGACATCATAAGCGCCGCCGAAGGCCTTGCGCGTGATGACCGTGAGTTTCGGAACGGTGGCCTCGGCATAGGCAAAAAGCAGCTTGGCGCCATGCTTGATCAGCCCGCCATACTCCTGGGCCGTGCCTGGCAGGAACCCCGGCACATCGACGAAAGTCACAATCGGAATGTTGAAGCAATCGCAAAAGCGCACGAACCGTGCCGCCTTGCGCGACGCATCGCTGTCGAGCACCCCGGCCAGCACCATCGGCTGGTTGGCGACAATGCCGACGGTCGATCCTTCGATCCGTCCGAAGCCGCATACGATATTCCTGGCGAAATTCGCCTGGATCTCGAAGAAGTCAGCCTCGTCCACGGTCTTGAGGATCAGTTCCTTGATATCGTAGGGCTTGTTGGCGCTCGCCGGCACCAGCGTATCCAGCGAGGCATCCGTTTCTGTGACCGACTGGTAGCAATCGATCTCGGGCACCGGCGACGTGTTGGATTGCGGCAGGAGATCGATCAGCCTGCGCACCTGCAGCAACGTGTCGACATCGTTTTCGTAGGCCCCATCGGCGATCGAAGACCTCGTCGTATGCACCAACGCCCCGCCAAGCTCTTCCGCCGTCACGGTCTCGTTGGTTACCGTCTTCACCACATCGGGGCCGGTCACGAACATATAGGAACTGTCGCGCACCATGAAGATGAAGTCGGTCATGGCAGGCGAATACACGTCCCCGCCTGCGCAAGGCCCCATGATGACGGAGATCTGGGGAATGACCCCGGATGCCAGCACGTTGCGCTGGAAAACCTCGGCATAACCGCCAAGCGCCGCCACGCCCTCTTGAATACGCGCGCCTCCGGCATCGTAAATGCCTACGATCGGCGCGCGGTTCTTCAGCGCCATATCCTGGACTTTCATGATCTTTTCGGCATGCGCCTGCGAAAGCGAGCCCCCGAAGACGGTGAAGTCCTTGGCAAACACGAAAACGGTGCGACCGCTGACCGTTCCCCACCCTGTCACCACCCCGTCGCCGGCAATCCGGCTCTTGTCCATCCCGAAATCCGTCGACCGGTGTTCGACGAACATGTCGAACTCCTCGAACGATCCTTCGTCCAAAAACAGGTCGATGCGCTCGCGCGCCGTGAGCTTGCCGCGCTTGTGCTGCGCATCGATGCGCTGCTGGCCCCCACCCAATCTGGCAACGCCGCGGCGACGTTCGAGTTCTACGAGAATTTCCTTCATGGATCCCCCTCGCCGCGCCTGCGGCTCATCTATCACGCGTGGCCGGCACTCAGGGAAAATATCGAGCGAATCCGGGCCGAAATGTCCTCCGCCAGGATTTCGTCGGACGCATCCGCGCTGTTTGATTTGCTGTTTACCTCGAACGAGCTGACCGCAATCACCGTGCCGTCATCGACCGAGGCTGCATCGACCGTAACCTTGGCCACGCTGTGCTTTTTGTCGTAGCCCTGATCATTCTGAACCGAAAGGACCCGAATAGTCAGGACGACACGCGGATAGACTTCGGTCCGCACTGTCGCATTGATTGCTTTATTGACCCGATCGCCAACCCCCGCAAGCACTGCCGCCGGGATGTTGGGGCCGGCCAAAACCACGACGTTGCGGACGTCGTACACTGGCGTAGGCTCCCCCCGCGAGAAGAACGTAGCGCATGATGTCAGCGCGACGCAGATGAACGCGACCCGAAAAATACAAGACCTAAGCCAATACATTTAGAAAACCCGCACCCGCCCCCGATAGAGTCGCAGCTTTTCGCCATAACAGGCTCCAAGGCAACCTGTTTCAGTCCCTCAACGCCAAAAAAACATTCACGGCTGCTTCGAAGTCCTTGAAGCGCTGCGCCCGGCGCTGTTCAGCCTCCTCGTCGCTGCCCCAATGCTCTATTGTCCAGTCTTCGTCCAGATGGGCAAGTAACCACACATCTTCCATGCGCAGAAAGCCCTCCGCGAAGGCAACCGCCAGCAACGCGGAGCCGGTCAAAGTGGTGATCGTATGAAGGGCTGCGAGCACCATCGCGTCGCTGTGTCTGCGTAACGCTGCGGAGAAAGCAGCGATAGCCTCGCGCGGCTGATCGTGATGCATCACGCCTTCGATCAGCATGAAGCGGGCACCAAGATCGTTGGCGCACCAGTCGAGCACCGGATCCCAAAGTTCTGCCTGCCTCTGCACCAACGCCTCGGGGCTTTCGGCCCGATAGCAGAGGAGATCGCTGGTCGAGAACCGCAATATGTCTTCGAAGACGGCCTGCGTATCCGTGGCCACGCCATCGATGGCCGTATTGACGAGCCGCGTCACCGACATTTTGGCCGGATCGATGACATCGACCTGCGCAGTCCACTCAGCAGCGATCAGCTCCGCGAGTGCTGCCGTCGAGACAGCCAGGATCTGACGTGCCGGTGTGCGGACCGGCTTGCCGTCCAGTTCCACTGCAAACCCTTCGTCCCTTGAGGCAACGGATACCGTGTTGTAGAAGCGCTTCGGCAGCGGTTTCTTCATCTGGATCTGCGCGCGGCGGATAGGGTCGGGATTGCTCAGTCCTTCGGACAGGTCGTTCAGCAGATCGCGCATGGCGTCACCTCAGGAAAAATGCTTCAAAACGTCGCCTGGACGGTAGGCGATACTGTCGGCACCCGCAGCAACCAGGTCCTCGACACTGGCATAGCCCCACGAAACGCCCACCGCCGTTGCGCCCGCGGCTTTTGCCATCTCCATATCGTAGACGGCATCGCCGATGACAATGGTATCGGCAGGATTCATGCCCGTTTCGCTGCAGCATTCGGTGACCATTGCAGGGTGCGGCTTCGACGGGCAGTCGTCGGCCGTACGCGAAACGATGAAATGCGGCGCAAGTCCGTGCGTCTCGAGGATATGCACCAGGCCACGCCGGGACTTTCCTGTCACGGCACCGATCAGGATTTCATCGCTGCCGGCAAGTGTCCGGATGAGCGGCTCGATGCCGTCAAACAGCATCACGTCCATGCCCGGCTCATCGCGCACACCAGCGTAGATCGCCTTGTAGTGCGCTGTCATTGCCAGGGCTTCGTCGTCGACATGCGGCTTTCCCTGCATCCGCGAGATCGCTATGTCTAGGGTCAGGCCGATGATCGACTTTGTCAGGGATACATCGGGCCTGTCATAGCCGAAATGCGTGAAGGTACGCGCCATGACTTCATGGATGAGCGCGGCACTGTCGACCAGAGTTCCGTCGCAATCGAAGAGCGCCAACTTCATTCCTGATCTTCCCTTTCCGCCGATGCGAGATCAAGCCCGAGCAGGTTCCAGGTCTGCACCATGTGCGGCGGCAAGGGAGCGGTGATGCGCAGGCGTCCGCCCGACGGATGCGGAATGTCGATCTTGCGCGCATGCAGGTGCAGCTTCTTCTGGACGCCGCCGGGGAAATCCCAGTTCGGATCGTCGATGAAATATTTCGGGTCGCCGATGATCGGATGCCCGATATGCAGCGCATGGACGCGGAGCTGGTGCGTACGCCCTGTATAGGGCTCCATCTCCAGCCAGGCGAGGTTCTGAGCCGCGGTCTCAAGGACGCGATAATAGGAAATCGCGTGATCTGCGCCGTCTTCGCCGTGCTTGGCAACCCGCATACGGTCCCCATCGGGCGTGGCTTCCTTCACCAGCCACGTGGAAATCTTGTCCTCATGCTTGCGCGGCACGCCCCTGACCAGAGACCAGTAGGTCTTCTTGGTGTCGCGCTCGCGAAAGGCAGCCGTCAGCTTCTGTGCCGCTCCCCGTGTGCGGGCGATCACCAGGACGCCTGACGTGTCTCGGTCGAGGCGATGCACCAGCCGCGGCTTCTCGCCCTTCGGGCTGGTCCAGGCTTCAAGCATCTTGTCGATATTTCGCGTCACGCCGGAGCCGCCCTGAACGGCAAGGCCGGCTGGCTTGTTCAACACGATCACCTTATCGTCTTCATGCAGCACCATGCGCTGCAGCAACTCGTAGTCGCCCGAATGTTTCAGATCGTGACTGGCGATCGGTGTATTCTTCAATTTGGCATCAACATCCAGCGGCGGTACGCGCACCACCTGACCGGGTTGCACGCGCGCGTCGGTTTTGACGCGCCCGCCATCGACGCGCACCTGCCCGGAGCGCATGAGCTTCTGAAGCGGACCGAAGCCGAGACCGGGGAAATGGATCTTGAACCAGCGATCGAGCCTCATGCCCGCTTCGTCCGGTTCCACCTTTATATGTTCAATGCCAGCCATCTATATTCTTTCGGAAATCTGTCGCTCGCGCCCAGCGCGGCCTTTGTCGCAGGCTTTAGAGCATTTTTTCCGAAAACGGAAACCGTAATCTCAGAAGACGGCACGCATGATTGCGAGGCCTGCGATGACGGCGGCCATGGAAAGACCCACGCTTGCGATCATGTAGATCGCTCCGGCCATCACCGCGCCGCGTTCGAAGAGCGAAATGGCGTCGAGAGAAAAGGCGGAAAACGTGGTGAAACCACCGAGGAATCCCGTGATCAGCAGCAACCGCAGCTCGGGCGAAGCGTCGAACCTGCGCGCGATCATTTCGGCGAAGACGCCGATGACGAAGCAGCCGACGACATTGACCGTCAGCGTCCCCCACGGAAATGAGGGCCCCATCGCCCGGAGCGCCCATTGGCCGACGTAGTACCTGAGAACCGAACCGATTGCGCCGCCGAACGCGACCAGGAGAGCTTGAGTCATGCCCTCCGTTTAACGCAGCCGGAGGCGAAATCCAATTGATCTCCACGCAAAATCAGGGCCGAACTGGGAATGTATAAAATCCGAGAGGTTTTCTTAGCCTGTCTCCAACCGGCGGTCCGGTACGGTCACGAAATGACAGTTCTGGTGGGCACCATATCCGCAAGCACCGCGGCCGCAGCATTCGAAACGCTGCGCATCCCTCAACGCGTGCCAGCGAGTACGGCGGCAAAGGAAGCGCGCCGCGCCGCCGACCGCAAGTCCAAAGGCGGCAGCGTCCAGGACGTCAGCGAACCGTCCAACGTCATTCAATCCACGGAAGTTGCGCTTGATCTCATGACCATGGGGCAGAAGCAACCGCAGGCGGGATTGAAGCAGGCGCTGCGGTTCTACGAGGACGTCTGACCAAGCACGCCCGCGGCACGCGCCATCCGCATTCGGGTCACGCGACAAAAATATGTTCGACGGCGACATTCCCCCTTGCCAAGTACGGTCATCGCCAGATAATTGCGCTCAACCTTGTTGGGAGAAGCCGGTCTGTTTGCGATCGGTGCCGAAGGAGCAACCGCCCCGGAAACTCTCAGGCCAAAGGACCAGCAAGGGGCAGACGGAACTCTGGAGAGAAGCGTTCTCGAAACGCGCGCCGAAGGGATAACAATCTCAGGCAAAGGGACAGAGGGGGCTCGAAAGACAAGGCGTAACTGCGCCTGAAAGTTTGAGCCCGCGCATGGAATTCCACGCGCAAACCCCGGAGGCGTCGTTGGACGATACTGCTGCCCTGAAGACAACCCCGCTGCATCAACTGCATGTGTCGCTTGGCGCCCGCATGGTGCCATTCGCCGGTTATGACATGCCGGTGCAATATCCTGCCGGCGTCATGAAGGAGCATTTGCAGACGCGCGCTGCAGCCGGTCTTTTTGATGTGTCCCACATGGGCCAGGTCGTCATCAAGGCCAAGTCGGGCAAGTATGAGGATGTCGCCCTTGCGCTCGAGAGCCTTGTGCCCGTCGATATTCTAGGTCTCGCAGAAGGTCGCCAGCGCTACGGTTTCTTCACGGACGACAAGGGCGGCATTCTCGACGATCTGATGATCACCCACCTCGACGACCACCTCTTCGTCGTCGTCAACGCCGCCTGCAAGGATGCCGATCTCGCGCACCTGCAAAGGCACATCGGTGAAATCTGCGACATCACCGTGCTCGACCGCGCACTGATTGCGCTCCAAGGGCCTCGTGCCGTCGATGTACTGGCCGAACTCTGGGCGGACGTCGCGTCGATGAGATTCATGGACGTGCGCCACTGCCGTCTGCACGACGTTTCCTGCCTCGTGTCGCGTTCCGGCTACAGCGGCGAAGATGGCTACGAAATTTCCGTGCCGAACGAAATGGCGGAAGACATCGCCAAGCGCCTCCTCGAACATCCGGATGCCCAACCCATCGGCCTTGGAGCCCGCGATTCGCTGCGCCTGGAAGCCGGCCTTTGCCTTTACGGCAACGACATCGACACAACCACGACACCCGTGGAAGCAGCGCTTGAATGGGGCATGCAGAAGGCGCGCAAGACTGGCGGCGCCCGCGCCGGCGGCTTTCCCGGCGCAGACCGCATTCTCTCCGAGCTCGACACCGGCGCGACGCGCCGCCGCGTGGGCCTGAAGCCGGAAGGCAAGGCGCCGGTGCGCAGCCACGCCAAGCTGTATGCCGATGCCGAAGGCAAGACCGAGATCGGTGAAGTCACGTCGGGCGGTTTCGGCCCGAGCGTCGAAGGCCCTGTCGCCATGGGCTACGTTCCGGTCTCCCACGCCGCGGCAGGAACCGAAATCTACGCCGAGGTGCGTGGCAAATACCTGCCCATCGCCGTATCCGCACTTCCCTTCATCACGCCGACTTACAAACGCTGAACCAATTCCAGAGAGGACGAACAATGCTGAAATTTACCGAAGAACACGAATGGCTGCAGATCGAAGGCGGCGTTGCGACGGTCGGAATCACAAACTATGCCGTCGATCAGCTCGGCGACCTGGTATTCGTCGAGCTGCCGGAGGTCGGCGCGACGTTCTCCAAGAACGACAACGCTGCAACCGTGGAATCCGTGAAGGCTGCCTCCGACGTCTATTGTCCGCTTGATGGCGAGATCACCGAGGTGAACCCGGCGATCACCGCCGATCCCTCGCTGGTCAATTCCGATCCTCAGGGCGCCGGCTGGTTCTTCAAGCTGAAGCTCGCAAATGCTGCAGACGCCGATGGCCTGCTCGACGAGGCGGCCTACAAGGAGCTCACTGCGTAATGACGACGCCGACAGAATTTCAGTTCACCGACTACCAGCCGTACGACTTCGCCAACCGTCGCCATATCGGCCCTTCGCCGGCCGAGATGGCCGATATGCTCAAGGTCGTCGGCTACAACAGCCTCGACGGGTTGATCGACGCGACCGTGCCGCCTTCCATCCGCCAGAAGGCGCCCCTAATCTGGGGCGCTCCGATGACCGAACGCGAGGCACTCGATAAGCTGCGCGAGACCGCAAACAAGAACAAGGTGCTCGTCTCGCTGATTGGCCAGGGATACTACGGCACGATCACGCCTCCGGTCATCCAGCGCAACATCCTGGAAAACCCCGCCTGGTATACCGCCTATACGCCCTACCAGCCGGAAATCAGCCAGGGCCGTCTCGAAGCACTGCTGAACTACCAGACGATGATCTGCGACCTCACCGGCCTCGACGTCGCCAACGCATCGCTTCTCGACGAAGCGACCGCCGCCGCCGAAGGCATGGCCATGGCCGAGCGCGTTTCCAAATCGAAAGCCAAGGCCTTCTTCGTCGACGCCGCTTGCCATCCGCAGACGATCGAGCTGATCAAGACGCGCGCCGAGCCGCTCGGCTGGAGCGTCGTCGTCGGCAACCCCTTCACCGATCTCGACCCGGTCGACGTCTTCGGTGCCATATTCCAATACCCGGGCACGCATGGCCACGTGCATGATTTTACCGGCCTGATCTCGCGTCTGCACCAGACCGGTGCCATCGCTGTTGTCGCAGCTGACATTCTTGCGCTGACGCTGCTGAAGTCTCCGGGCGAAATGGGCGCCGACATTGCGGTAGGCAATTCCCAGCGCTTCGGCGTACCGGTGGGTTACGGCGGCCCGCATGCGGCCTACATGTCGGTCAAGGACGTTCACAAACGCTCCATGCCGGGCCGTCTCGTCGGCGTCTCGGTCGATGCCCGTGGCAACCGTGCCTATCGCCTGTCGCTTCAGACTCGTGAACAGCACATCCGCCGCGAAAAGGCGACGTCCAACATCTGCACCGCACAGGTCCTGCTCGCCGTGATGGCGTCGATGTACGCCGTCTTCCACGGCCCCAAGGGCATCAAGGCGATTGCTCAGCAGGTGCACCAGAAGGCCGTACTGATGGCCAAGGGCCTCGAAAAGCTGGGCTATGCCATCGAGCCGGAAACCTTCTTCGACACGATAACCGTCGACGTCGGCCATATGCAGGCCGTCATCCTGCGGGCAGCCGTCGCCGAAGGCGTGAACCTTCGCAAGGTCGGCGCGACGAAGATCGGCATGAGCCTTGACGAGCGAACTCGCCCGGCGACGCTGGAAGCCGTATGGCGCGCCTTCGGCGGCAACTTCGCCGTTGCCGAATTCGAGCCGAGCTATCGCCTGCCGAAGGGGCTCGCCCGAACCAGTGAATACCTGACGCATCCGATCTTTCACATGAACCGCGCCGAAAGCGAGATGACCCGCTACATCAGGCGTCTCTCCGACCGCGACCTGGCGCTAGACCGGTCAATGATCCCGCTCGGTTCCTGCACGATGAAGCTGAACGCGACGGCCGAGATGCTGCCGATCACCTGGCCGGAATTCTCGGATATCCATCCCTTCGTGCCCGCCGATCAGGCGCTTGGTTACCGCGAGATGATTGACGATCTCACGGAAAAGCTCTGCGCCGTCACGGGCTACGATGCCTTCTCCATGCAGCCGAACTCGGGCGCGCAGGGCGAATATGCGGGTCTGCTGACGATCCGCAATTACCATATCGCCAACGGCAACGGTCACCGCGACGTCTGCCTGATCCCGACATCGGCCCACGGCACCAACCCGGCATCTGCCCAGATGGTCGGCATGAAGGTCGTTGTCGTCAAGGTTCGTGAAAACGGCGATATCGACCTCGACGACTTCCGCGCCAAGGCCGAGCAGCATGCTGACAACCTCTCCTGCTGCATGATCACTTATCCCTCGACCCATGGTGTCTTCGAGGAAACCGTTAGGGAAATCTGCGATCTCGTGCACAACCACGGCGGCCAGGTTTATCTCGACGGGGCCAACATGAATGCCATGGTCGGCCTGTCACGCCCCGGTGACATCGGCTCGGACGTCTCGCACCTCAACCTGCACAAGACTTTTTGCATCCCGCATGGCGGCGGCGGTCCCGGCATGGGGCCGATCGGCGTCAAGTCGCATCTGGCACCTTACCTCCCCGGCCATCCCGAAACCGACGGCCGTTCCGGCGCGGTATCGGCGGCGGCTTTCGGCTCGGCCTCGATCCTGCCGATCTCGTGGAGCTATTGCCTGATGATGGGTGGCGAAGGGCTGACCCAGGCCACGAAAGTCGCGATCCTCAACGCCAACTACATCGCAGCGAGGCTGAAGGGCGCCTACGACGTGCTCTACAAGTCGCAGGCCGGACGCGTTGCGCATGAGTGCATCATCGACACCCGTCCGCTGGTCGACAGCTGCGGCGTTACCGTCGACGACGTTGCCAAGCGCTTGATCGACTGCGGCTTCCACGCCCCGACGATGAGCTGGCCGGTTGCCGGCACGCTGATGATCGAGCCGACGGAATCCGAGACCAAGGCCGAACTCGACCGCTTCTGCGAAGCGATGCTGGCGATCCGTCAGGAGGCCCGTGACATCGAGGAGGGCCGCGCCGACAAGGCCAACAACCCGCTGAAGAACGCCCCACACACCGTCGAAGACCTCGTCGGCGAATGGGATCGTCCCTATTCCAGAGAACAGGCCTGCTTCCCACCCGGCGCATTCCGTGTCGACAAGTACTGGTCGCCGGTCAACCGCGTCGACAACGTCTTCGGCGACCGCAACCTGATCTGCACCTGCCCGCCGGTCGAAAGCTACGCGGAAGCAGCGGAATAAATACGCCTCTTAGCCCCTCCCCCTTGTGGGGAGGGGCTGGGGAAGGGTATGCATCCGACGCAATTCCCGCGATGCAAAAACAGGTCACGCCCCATGGCAAAATCCGATAGCGATCTCACCCAGGCACTCTGGCCGAAGCCGGTGCTACTGGCTCTGGAAGAACCGGGCCAGTACGTGACTATAGCGACCACCCAGGCCGCCTCTTGGGCGATGATCGAGGACTGGCCGACGGAAGACGGCCCCGAGCTCGACAAGGCCTTGCTGATCTGCGCCGACGTCATCAAGGGTAAACGTACGAACGAGGACGCCCGTAAGGCCTTCATCGCAGCGGCGGTCGAAGCAGGCATCGATATCAAGGCTGATTGACGCTTCCCAAGCAGCTAACGATCCGAACACATAAGCGCCTGACGTAACCGCCAGTGATAGCCGGAAGGCGTTCCCGTGGTTCGATTCGTGGCCAGCAAGCGCTCACTAGACGAGCGTAAAAGCGGCCGAGCAGAGCGCGACAAATCCGAAGAGGATGAGCAGATAGCTCGTTCCCCGCATCACCTTGATCGTGAAACCGTCAGACAGGCGATCGCGCGCACGGCTGACGGCGCCGCTGAGGAAGAACCACCAGGCCAGCGACCCCGAGAACACGCCGCCGACGATAACGGCAGAGCTGAAACGCCGCGTTTCGTCCATCAAGCCGAAGCCGGCAAACAGTGCGCCGAACGAAAGAATCGTCGCTGGGTTCGAGATTGTCAGCAGGAAAGTGGCAACCGTGGTGGCAAGCAGGCCGCCAGAGCCGATATCGACGGCCACGATCGGATCGCGCGTCAGTCCGCGATAGCCAAGCCAGAGCAGCAGCGCCCCGCCCCCGACCGCAAGCGGCAAGGCAGCAGCCGACATGGCCTCGGCAAAGACTGCAATGCCTGTCACGGCCACCAGCGCATAGGTGGCGTCACCGACCGCCGTTCCCAATCCGCAGGAGAAACCAGCCAGAAACCCGCGTTCCAGTGTTCGGTTGATGCAGAGCATTCCGATGGGCCCAAGCGGCGCGGTGATGATGACACCCAGCAGAGCGCCTTTCAGGAACAGCAGCAGCATTCGTCTATCGTTTCCTTATCCGAAGGCACCAGCCCGCGGCTCGTTGATGCTCTCTAACCGCTTGGGGAACCATGGCAACGAAAAAGGCCGCCGGAAACGGCGGCCTGCGACGAAATCCATGGGAATGTGACAATCAGTGCGCCGGCACCACCGCATCGCCGCGCGACGCAAGCGCCGCCAGATCGGCAGGCTTCAGCTCGACGGACTCGCCGCAGCCGCAGGCAGACGTCTGGTTCGGATTGGTAAAGGTAAAACCGGAGCGCAGCGTCGTCGATTCGAAGCCCATTTCAGTGCCGAGCAGATAGAGAACCGCAGAGGGCTCGATCCACACTTTCGCACCGTCGCGTTCGATCAGATCGTCCTTGGCATTCGGTTCGGTCACCATGTCGATGGTATATTCCATCCCGGCACAACCACCCTTCTTGATGCCGACGCGGATGCCCTTGGCGTCCGATCCGGAATTTTCGACGATTGCCTTGACACGCGCCGCGGCGGTCTCCGTCATGCTCATCACTGCAAAGCCCATCGGCTCATTCTCCTTCCACGACCGGGGTCAAGATCCGGCGCTTCGAGTCTTAATGTAAAGCGTGTGGCTTAAGGCTTCAATACCAGCCGACGGCAACCTGCGCCTCTTCCGACATGCGGTCCGGCGTCCACGGTGGATCGAAAGTCATCGCAACGTCCACACCCGATACGCCTTCGACGGCACCAACGGCGTTCTCGACCCAGCCCGGCATCTCGCCGGCGACAGGGCAACCGGGCGCCGTCAGCGTCATCATGATCTTGACCATGCGGTCGTCTTCGATGTCGATCTTGTAGATCAGACCGAGCTCG
This sequence comes from Rhizobium sp. Root1203, assembly GCF_001424945.1. Classification (GTDB taxonomy): domain Bacteria; phylum Pseudomonadota; class Alphaproteobacteria; order Rhizobiales; family Rhizobiaceae; genus Rhizobium. The sequence continues at coordinate 328,206 of NZ_LMCW01000012.1, read as the reverse complement.
AAGATATCAGCCGGGATTTCCGGGTCATAGACCGTCTTCAGTGCAGAAATGACGTCATCGCTGAGTCGTGCCAGCTCATCTGCGGGAATACTGGAATGCACGATGCCTTCGCGCACGTCGATCTTCTGTTCGCTTTCGTCCAGGCTCATACGGACACTCCTTAAGCAAAGAACTTGCGCGCATATTCCAGCGCATCGGCCAAGGCATCGACCTCGGCACGGGTATTGTACATTCCGAAGGATGCACGGCATGTGGAGGTGACGCCGAAGCGTTTCAAGAGCGGCATCGCGCAATGGGTGCCTGCGCGCACCGCAACACCTTGCCGGTCGATGACCGTCGAGACGTCGTGGGCGTGGATACCCTCTAGCTCGAAGGAGAATATACCACCTTTGCCCGGCGCCGTCCCGAAGACGCGAAGCGCGTTGACGGACTGCAGCCGCTCGGCGGCATAGGCCGCCAGATCGGCTTCATGGCGCGCGATCGCCTCGCGGCCGACCGTGTCCATGTAATCCAGCGCGTAGCCGAGGCCGATCGCCTGGACGATCGGCGGCGTCCCTGCTTCGAAGCGGTGCGGCGGTTCGTTGTAGGTGACGTCGTCTTCAGTCACCTCGAAGATCATCTCGCCGCCGCCTTGGAAGGGGCGCATCTCGCGCAACCGGTCCTTTTTGCCGTAAAGCACGCCGATGCCCGACGGGCCGTAAAGCTTGTGGCCGGTCATCACGTACCAGTCGCAATCGATATCCTGGACATCGACCGGCATGTGTACCGCGCCCTGCGAGCCGTCGACGAGCACTGGAATGCCGCGCTCGTGTGCGATCCGGCAGATTTCCTTCACCGGTACGACGGTGCCGAGTGCGTTCGACATATGCGTAATCGCGACGAGCTTGGTGCGCTCAGTCAGGCTCTTTTCGAAATCCTCGATATGGAAGGCGCCCTCGTCGTCGACTGGTATCCAGACGAGCTTGGCACCCTGCCGCTCGCGGATGAAATGCCAGGGCACGATATTCGAGTGATGCTCCATGATCGAGAGGACAATCTCGTCGCCCTCGCCTATAGCAGGCATGCCCCAGCCGTAGGCCACCGTATTGATGGCTTCGGTCGACGACTTCGTGAAAACGATGTCGTTGACGTCAGGTGCATTGAGGAAGCGCCGAACTTTTTCGCGCGCCCCCTCGTAGGCATCGGTGGCGGCGTTCGACAGGAAATGCAAGCCGCGATGCACGTTCGCATATTCGTTCGAATAGGCATGCGAGATCGCGTCGATGACGACCTGTGGCTTCTGTGCAGAGGCGCCGTTGTCCAGATAGACCAGCGGCTTGCCATAGACCTCCCTCGCAAGAATCGGAAAATCCTTGCGAATGGCTTCGACGTCGTAGGCGGTGGCTGGAACTATCTTGTCCATCATGCGATCCGATCAGGCGTGCTTTTCGAGCCAGGTCGAGATCACGCCTTCCAGCGCCTCGACAAGGGCCTCGTCATCCAGTTCCTCGACGATTTCGGCGACGAAGGCATTAACGAGCATCGCCCGCGCCTTGTTCTCCGGAATGCCCCGCGCCATGAGGTAGTAGAGGTGGTTGTGGTCGATATCGGCAACGGTAGCGCCGTGGCCGCACTGAACGTCGTCGGCAAAGATCTCAAGCTCCGGCTTCACAGAGAATTCTGCGTCGTCGGACATCAGCAGGGTGTTGCACGCCATCTTGGCGTCCGTCTTCTGCGCGTCCGGGGCGACCCGAATCATGCCCTGGAACACACCCTTGGCGCGGTCGAAGACCACGTTGCGGATCACTTCCGTCGAGCCGGTATGCGGAACATTGTGGCCAAGCACCATCGTAACATCGGTGTGGGTCTCAGCGCCCAGCAGGTTGATGCCGCGAAGCGTCAGATCGGCGCCCTCGCCCGTCACCCCGATGTGCAGTTCCTGACGCACCAGCTTGCCGCCGGCATTGATGACGAACAGCTTCAGCTTGGCGTCGGCACCGAGATCGACGCGGATCTGGCCAAGATGCGTATCGTCTACGCCCTGCTGCTGCAGGATGATCCAGACCAGTTCGGTGCCCTCGCCGATAGTAATGTCACTAACGTGAGACACAAGTGCTGCGTCTGGAGTCACCGACAGGTGACGCTCGATCACCGTCGCCTTGACGGCGGATCCGAAATTCACCGGCAGCCGTGTATGTGCCTGGCCGCCAGCGTGAACGAACTGGATTTCCAGCGGCTCTTTCAGCTCCGTCCCGGCAGGTACGTCGATGACATAACCGTCGCGTACGAAGCTGCCGTTGATCCGTCCGACTGCGTCGTCTCTATCCAGCGCACCGAGGCCGCCTGCGGCGGAGCCATCCGACAGTTGCGCCGAGTATGCCGAGATGTCGAGACCGGCTGCCTGACTGTGGCGATCGGCCGTACCCTGGATCACGGCAAGAACCGAAGCCCCCTCGACAAGCGGTTCCAGCGCTTCCGAACCCGGATCGCCGGCCTGAGCCGGGATGGCCCGCAGGAGGTTCTTGAGGTCGGTGTAATGCCAGGCCTCGACGCGACGCGTCGGCAGGCCGGACTTCTTCAGGTCGTCCAGCAATCGGTCGCGAATGGCGATAACCGCGCCGTCGCCGGGCAATTCCCCAATCTGGTCGTTGAAAGCCTCGATGAGCGCCGCTTCCGCGGCGGTCAGGCGGCTCGTCGTCTGCATGTTCATGAGACTCGTCCTTTCCGCCTTGATCAGGCTGCCGCTCCGATGATGTCGGCGTAACCGTTGGCTTCCAGTTCATGCGCCAGCGTCTTGTCGCCCGACTTGATGACCTGGCCCTTATAGAGAACGTGAACGGTATCCGGCACGATATAGTCCAGGAGGCGCTGGTAGTGAGTGATGACAATGACGGCGCGATCCGGCGAACGCAGCGCGTTCACACCGTCGGCGACGATCTTCAGCGCATCGATGTCGAGACCGCTGTCGGTTTCGTCGAGCACGCAAAGCTGCGGCTGCAGCAACGCCATCTGCAGGATCTCGGCGCGCTTCTTTTCGCCGCCTGAGAAGCCGACGTTCAGCGGACGCTTCAGCATCTCCGTGTTGATCTGCAACTTGGCGGCGGCATCCTTGACGAGGCGCATGAAGTCGGGTGTCTTCAGCTCTTCTTCGCCACGCGCCTTGCGCTGCTCGTTCATGGCGACCTTCAGGAATTGCATCGTCGCAACGCCCGGGATTTCAACGGGATACTGGAAGGCAAGGAAGATGCCCTTGGAAGCCCGCTCGGCAGCATCGAGTTCGAGGATGCTCTCGCCGTTGTAAAGAATGTCGCCTTCAGTCACTTCGTAGTCTTCGCGGCCCGACAGGATATAGGAAAGCGTCGACTTGCCCGAGCCGTTCGGCCCCATGATGGCAGCAACTTCGCCGGCCTTGACCGTCAGGTTCAGACCGCGGATGATTTCGGTGCCGTCCTCGGCGATGCGCGCGTGCAGGTTCTTGATTTCAAGCATGATCTTGTCCCATAAAAAACGTTCGGAGAAAGGCGCGTCATGCGCGCCCTCACATAATCAATCCGTCTGGCGTCAGCCTACGGAGCCTTCGAGCGAGATGCTGATCAGCTTCTGCGCCTCGATGGCGAATTCCATCGGCAGCTCCTGCAGGACTTCCTTGACGAAGCCGTTGACGATCAGCGCGATCGCCGCTTCGGTCGGAATGCCGCGCTGCAGGCAGTAGAACAGCTGGTCTTCGGAGATCTTCGAGGTGGTCGCTTCGTGTTCGAACTGCGCTGTCGAATTCTTCGCCTCGATGTAAGGCACCGTGTGTGCGCCGCACTTGTCGCCGATGAGCAACGAATCGCACTGCGTGAAGTTGCGCGCGTTCGACGCCTTGCGGTGGGCCGAAACCTGGCCGCGGTAGGTGTTCTGCGAAACGCCGGCTGCGATGCCCTTGGAGACGATGCGGCTCGACGTGTTCTTGCCGAGATGGATCATCTTGGTGCCGCTGTCGATCTGCTGATGGCCGTTGGAAACGGCAATCGAGTAGAACTCGCCGCGGCTGTCGTCGCCGCGCAGGATGCAGGACGGGTACTTCCAGGTGATCGCCGAGCCGGTTTCGACCTGCGTCCACGAGATCTTCGACCTGTCGCCGCGGCAATCGCCACGTTTGGTGACGAAGTTGTAGATGCCGCCCTTGCCCTGCGCATCGCCCGGATACCAGTTCTGGACCGTCGAATACTTGATTTCGGCATCATCGAGAGCAACGAGTTCGACGACGGCCGCGTGCAACTGGTTTTCGTCGCGCTGGGGTGCCGTGCAGCCTTCGAGGTAGGAGACGTAGGCGCCTTCCTCCGCGATGATCAGCGTGCGCTCGAACTGGCCGGTGCCCTTCTCGTTGATACGGAAGTAGGTGGACAGCTCCATCGGGCAGCGAACGCCCTTCGGCACGAACACGAACGAGCCGTCCGTGAAGACCGCCGAATTGAGCGTTGCGTAGTAGTTGTCGCTCGTCGGCACGACGGTGCCGAGATACTTCTTCACCAGTTCCGGATGCTCCCGGATGGCTTCGGAGATCGACATGAAGATCACGCCGGCCTTCTTCAGTTCGTCCTTGAACGTTGTGACGACTGAGACGGAATCGAAGACCGCGTCGACGGCAATCCTGGGCCTTTCGACGCCGGCGAGGATTTCCTGCTCCATCAGCGGAATGCCGAGCTTTTCGTAGACCTTCAGAAGTTCCGGATCGACCTCGTCAAGCGACTTGGGACCCGGCGTGCTCTTCGGCGCGGCGTAGTAGTAGATGTCGTTGAAATCGATCTTCGGGTAGTCGACGCGTGCCCAGGTCGGCTCCTCGAGAGTCAGCCAGCGCTTGTAGGCGTCCAGGCGCCATTCCAGCATCCACTCCGGCTCCTGCTTCTTGGCAGAGATGAAGCGGATAATATCCTCGGACAGGCCCTTGGGTGCCTTGTCCATTTCGATGATGGTCTCGAAACCGTATTTGTACTGGTCAACATCGATCTCGCGGACGCGATCAACGGTTTCCTGGACGGCGGGCATGTCGTTCTCCAATCTTGCCGGATAAAAGGTCCGGCAGCTTGTCGTTCGGGCAATTTGGCTTGCCCTCTATGTAAGTGGCCAAAAGGGACTTTTCAGCCCGAATGGCAAGTGGAAATTTGCGTTTCGGCAAATTTATGAAACGGTCATGCCGCCTCGCCGGCCGGCTTGCGCCGGGCGGCAATTTTCGTGAAGGCGGCAACCGCCTTGGCAATATCTGCATCCGTTGTTGCAAAGCCGAGCGAGATGCGGAGTGCCCCCAGCTTCGGATCGTGGCCCATGGCGGTCAGGACGTGGCTTTCGCCGACCTTGCCGGAAGAGCAAGCCGAACCTGCCGAAAGGGCCACGCCCTCGAGATCGAAAGCGATCTGACCCGTCTCGGCTTTGAGTCCCGGAAGCGTGAAAAACGTGGTGTTCGAAACACGCACTCCATCTGCGCCGTAGACGATCACATCAGGCGCCGCGAGGCGCATTCCGGCCTCCAGACGATCGCGCAACTGCAACAATGTCTGGTTCCGCTCCTCGAATTCCTCGATGGCAGCATGCGCGGCCGCGCCGAAGCCGATCACGGCCAGCGAATTCTCCGTCCCCGACCGGTGCCCCTTTTCCTGACCGCCGCCATGTATCAGAGGACGCGGCATCAAGACCTCGCCGCGCGTGACAAGCGCGCCGGCGCCTTTGGGCCCGCCGATCTTGTGCGACGAGACGATCATGAAGTCTGCACCGAGATCCCGGATGTCGAGCTTTAGCCGGCCGGCTGCCTGAACGGCATCCACCACTAGCAGACCGCCGTGGGCGTGCACGATCTCGGCCGCCTCTTTGATCGGCTGAACGATGCCGGTTTCATTGTTGACCAACATCAGGGCGACCATCGGCAGGCCAGCCGACGTGTCGTGCGCGGCAAGCAGCGACCGCAGCGCGTCGAGATCGACGACGCCGGACGACGTCACCGCGACCTCCGTGATGTTGGCCTTCGAAAAACGGCCGCCTTCACGGACCGCCGGATGCTCGATCGCCGAATAATAGAGACGACCGATGGAAAGCGGCGTGCGGCCCATCCGGAAATCCGGTGTCAGCGCCATGTTGGCTGCCTCTGTGGCGCCGCTGGTAAAGATTACATGCGCCGGATCGGCACCGGTCAAAGCCGCCACCCGCCGGCGTGCGCCTTCGATGGCGGCGCGCACGACGCGACCTTCGCCATGAACGGAATTCGGATTGCCGAAGAGATCGAGTGCTTGCAGGACGGCTTCTCGCGCTGCTGGATGCAGCGGCGAGGTTGCGTTCCAATCGAGATAAAGGCGTGACGACGCCATGATCTTTCGTCCTGCGCTAGGTCCTTGCGAGGCGCCTCGGCTCATTTTCCTTGAAAAGTCCGCCGGGCTTGCCTTATGACACATCCACAATGCGTGGATCGCCATGCAAGTTTCGAATTGTTCTAAACTGCGTTTTAGAAAAGCTGACAACATCCGTCAAGTCTGCGCAGAGTGAACTGGAAGAAATAAAAGCCGGAGTACCGATGCCCGAAGTCATTTTCAACGGCCCCGCAGGCCGCCTTGAAGGCCGCTACCAGCCCTCCAAGGAAAAAAGCGCGCCGATTGCTCTCATTCTGCACCCGCACCCCCAGTTCGGCGGCACGATGAACAACCAGATCGTCTATCAGCTCTTCTACATGTTCCAGAAGCGCGGCTTTACGACGTTGCGCTTCAACTTCCGGGGGATCGGCCGCAGCCAGGGCGAGTTCGACCACGGCGCTGGGGAACTTTCCGATGCCGCGTCGGCCCTTGATTGGGTACAGAGCCTGCATCCCGATTCGAAGACCTGTTGGGTCGCCGGCTATTCTTTCGGCTCGTGGATCGGCATGCAGCTCCTGATGCGCCGCCCCGAGATTGAAGGCTTCATGTCGATCGCGCCGCAGCCGAACACCTACGACTTCTCGTTCCTGGCACCCTGCCCGTCTTCCGGCCTGATCATCAACGGTGACGCCGACAAGGTTGCGCCGGAGAAGGACGTGAACGGCCTTGTCGAGAAACTCAAGACACAGAAGGGTATCCTGATCACGCACCGCACGGTGCCGGGGGCCAACCACTTCTTCAACGGCCAGGTCGAAACGCTGATGGGCGAATGCGAGGATTACCTCGATCGTCGCCTCAACGGCGAACTCGTGCCTGAACCAGCAGCCAAGAGAATCCGCTAGGCGTATTGCACCCCGGCGCTCAGCCGACCGCCGGACAGGATATCCCGTCGATGATCATCGGCATGCGGCTTCGCATGCCGATTTTCGTTGGAGCGCGTTGCCAAGACCGGTCGACACTAGCGTTGCATCGTGAAGACTCCGCCGCTGACAGGTTGGCGAACGCCGGTCGTGCCGGGAAATGTCAGAGGAAGTCCGTCGAGCGACCGAACCGCGAGATAGGCCCAGGCCTCCGCCTCCATCGCATCGCCGTCGAAACCGGCCTGCTCGGCCGATTTCACATCTGCGCCTTGCTGGCGGGCGAGATCCGCGAGATCGTTCATCAGGATGCGGTTCAGGCGACCGCCGCCGCAAACGACATAGAGCGTCGGTGTCGCCGGCAGGTGACCGGCAGATTTGATGATGGATGCCGCCGCCACGTAGGCAAGCGTCCTTGCCCCATCCGCAAGCTCCGCGTCGGACCCGCAGGGCGGAAGAAAGTCGTTGCGGTCCAGCGACCGCCGTTTTGCTCCCATGAAAAAAGGGCTGCTCAGATAGCGATCTGCCAGGTCGTCGATGACCCTGCCTTCCGAGGCAATCATGCCGCCTTGATCGAACGGCACACCCGCGTGGGTCTCGACCCATTGGTCGATGAGCGTATTGCCGGGCCCGCTGTCGTATCCGACGATTTGTCCATCGGCACCGACATAGGTGAGGTTCGAAATCCCCCCGATATTGACGAAACAGACCGGCAGCGTGGCACCTTTGAGATTGCCTGCCAGTGCTGCATGGTACACCGGGACCAGCGGCGCTCCCTGCCCCCCATGAACCATGTCGTTTGCCCGGAGGTCATGAACCACGGCGATGCCGGTCTCACGCGCCAGCAACTCGCCATCGCCGATCTGTACTGTCAGCGCCTGATCCGGCCTGTGCAGTACCGTCTGGCCATGAAAGCCGACGACGTCGATCGCCGCGGACTCGAGGCTGTTCAAGGTGAGAAATTCCCTAACGGCAAATGCATGACGTAGCGTAAGTTCACGCTCGATCTCCGCAAGCTCGTCCGGCCGCTGTTCCCGATGCGTGATCACCTTCGCCTGCTCGATTGCCCCCTTCAGCCGGCTCCTGAAGCCGACATCGTAAGGCACCCCGAGGAATGGCCCGCGCTCGATGACGGCGTTGCCGTCCGTGCGTAGCAGCGCCACGTCGATCCCGTCCATAGACGTGCCGCTCATCAGGCCGATTGCGGTGCGTATGTTCCCCATTGTCCCTCGCTGGAAGATTCCCACCAAATGGTGACTGATCGGCAAAACAGTGCTAAACGCGCCGCGACACTTCAACAATAGCCAATCCGAAAATCCTGATCCGAGAGCAAAAGGTCATGTCCGAGTTCAAATCCGATTTCCTCCGCACGTTGAAAGAACGTGGCTTCATTCATCAGATTTCAGATGAATCCGGCCTCGACGACCTCTTCGCCAAGGAAACCGTGACGGCCTATATCGGCTTCGACCCCACGGCGCCCAGCCTGCACGCCGGCTCGCTGATCCAGATCATGATGCTGCACTGGATGCAGGCGACCGGTCACCGCGCGATCTCGCTGATGGGCGGCGGCACCGGCATGGTCGGCGATCCCTCCTTCAAGGAGGAGGCGCGCCAATTGATGACCGTCGATACCATCGAGGGCAATATCGCCTCGATCAAGCGCGTGTTCTCGAACTACCTTACCTACGGCGAAGGGCCGAAGGACGCGTTGATGATCAACAACGCGGAGTGGCTCCGGTCGCTCAACTACCTGGAGTTCCTGCGCGATGTGGGTCGCCATTTCTCCGTCAACCGCATGCTCGCCTTCGACAGCGTCAAGACCCGCCTCGACCGCGAGCAGTCGCTGTCCTTCCTCGAATTCAACTACATGATCCTGCAGGCCTACGATTTCGTCGAGCTGGCGAAGCGCTATGATTGCCGCCTGCAGATGGGCGGTTCGGACCAGTGGGGCAACATCGTCAACGGTATCGACCTCGGTCACCGCATGGGAACGCAGCAGCTCTACGCCCTCACCTCGCCACTTCTGACGACGTCCTCGGGCGCCAAGATGGGAAAGTCCGCGACGGGTGCAATCTGGCTGAACGCCGACATGCTCTCGGCCTATGATTTCTGGCAATACTGGCGCAACACCGAAGATGCGGACGTTTCGCGTTTTCTCAAGCTCTACACAACGCTACCCATGACCGAAATCGCGCGCCTGTCTGCTCTTGCCGGCTCCGAACTCAACGAGGTCAAGAAGATCCTGGCGACCGAAGTGACTGCGATCCTGCATGGCCGTCCGGCGGCAGAGCTGGCAGCCGAAACCGCCAGAAAAACCTTTGAAGAAGGCGGTGTCGCCGAAAACCTGCCTTCGATCGAGGTCCCTGCGGCCGAACTCGATGCCGGCATCGGCCTGCTTTCGCTCATCGTTCGTGCCGGTCTGGCCGCCTCAAACGGCGAAGCGCGTCGCCACGTCCAGGGCGGTGCGGTTCGCGTCAACGATCATGCCGTCAGCGACGAGCGCAAACTGATCGGCAGCGGCGAGGTCACATCCGATGGTGTCATCAAGCTCTCTCTCGGCAAGAAGAAGCATATTCTCGTCCGCCGCGCGGCCTGAGGAACGAATTCAGGAGATCATCAAAAGCCGGCCGTCTGTGCCGGCTTTTTTGCGCCTATTGAAATTCGAAGATGTTGCGGAAAACGCCGGGCGCAATGATCGACAAGGGATTGACCACCAGATTAGGCGCATCCAGCTTGCCTGTCAGCTTGAACGTGATGCCGATCAGCCCTCGGTCCGTTCCGTTGCCGAGAATAATGCCGATGATCGGCAATTCTGCAAACAGGCGGTTGAGGCCGTAGGCAGGCATGAACGTTCCGGTCATGTCCATGTTGCCCCGCTGATCCCTGAGGACACCCTGGAAGACCGCGCCGACCTGATCGCCGCGTGCCACGCCATTCTCGACACTGACCACTCCGCCCTGCGAGAAGATGCGGGCAAAACCTCGCTGGAAACGTTGTGCGGAAGTATCGATGGTCCGCTTGACTGCGGAGTTCAAGCTTCGCTGCTCCTGGCCGACCGGCGTCGATACGATCGAATGCAGACGCTGCTCGTTGACGAGCGAGAAGCGTCGGACGTCGATTGATCCGTTCCAGTCGTCGCCTGCACCCAGACGGATCGCCATATTGAGCAGGCCGCCCCTCATGTGCTGATAGAGGTCCGCGAACCGTGATACCGCGCCGGCATCGCCGCTGGTCACGTTGATCACGCCGCCGGCCTGCGTCCGCGCGACCACCGCCTCGCCACCGTCGGTCAAACCGGACAGGTTGAGCGATAGAATGCGGCTTCCCTGAGCAGAATAGGCAGCCTCGACATTTCGCAATTTCTCGTCATTGAACCCGATGACGCGGTCGAGTTTTGCCCGAACGGAAAAGCTTCCGTCGCTTTTGCCGTCGCCCTGTCTGCTGCCGGACTTCATTCTTGCAATGATCGGTCGCACATCGGCGCTGCTTCCGGAAATGGAAACATCGATGCTTCCCTTGTTGCGCCTGAGAGAAACTGCAAAGTCATCGAGCGACGACAGTTTCACGCTGTCGAAGTCCGCCTTGAGCAAATTCCCCTTGCTTAGCGACAGCGTCCCATTGGCGCCAAACCCATCGCCCTTCAGGACGAAGCTCTTGATCTGTTGGTTGTCGTCGGGTCCGGAGATCTCGAATGTCGCGTTGGCGCCGATGCCGCCTCCCTTGGACCATCCGATCCACGGCAGATCGAGCCGCGCCTTCGCAAGGTCGAGGGACACAGCCTGCCGGTCTTTGTCGAGGCGTTTGAGTTCGAGGCTGATTGGGCCATCGATGATGCTCGATAGGCCCGGCAGCATTTTCTCCCGCTGATCGTTGCTCAGCGTCGCGCTGATCGACATCTGGGGCTGCACGTCCGACGATTTGTCCGTCGGCTCGGTGAGTTTGATGGTGGCGGGGATACCGTCGATATTGCCCTTGCCGTCCAGGCTGACCTGTTTCGGATCGGCCGTGAGAACGCCGTCAAGACTTGTAATCTTCCTTCCCGAGATCGGCTTTGACACATCGACATCTTGCAGCTGCAGGGACGCTTTCCATTCGGCCGGCGGCGGGTTCTGCGCGGAAACGAGGCCGATGCGCGCCTGAACGTGGGCAGCGATCTGGCCCTTCAGGTCCTCGGGAACGAAACCGGCACGCTGCAGAACCTGTATAGGCTTGTAGGTCAGGAGCTCTCCGATCGCATCCGCAGCGCCTGAAATCGGTAGATCGATCTCCGCCATGAGTGGCTTGTCGTAGGTCGAAGGCAGGACAAAGGTTCCCGCTCCGATATCCACCGAACGCCCCGAGGGAAAGAACGACTTGCCGCTCTTGATTGAGATCGTCGCCTTGGGGCCAACCAGCTCAAAATGCGCATTCGTGTCACGGATCGGCGGAATGTCGCCGCTGACGTTCATGCGTGCGCCGGCAATATCGAAGGCGATCTGGATCTGCTTCTCATCGAGTTTCAGCCCCTTGCCGATGGCTTCGTCCAGCCGCCCGGACGGAATGAAAACGGAAATCGAAGCGTCCGTCACCGTCCCGCCGAACAGGTTGCGCTCGACCCAGTCTCGCGCCTTCGTCGCCATCCAGAACGGCCAGAGCTGCTTGATGGCGGTCGTCTGCAATTGTTGCGACTTCCCGACAAAGCTGATTTCCGGGGAAACATCGCCGAAGCGGACATGCAGCGAGCCGTACAGCGATCCCGCTGGACTGGACGCTGCCAGGTTGGCGAATTGAAGTTCCCGGGATGCGACAAAATACCTGCCGGTGGCCTGTATATCGAAGGCAAGCGGCTGCTCGCCCGGACCGGTTGCCGCCGCAGTGCCGCCGCTGATCAGAAGATCGACGCCGAAACCTTTCCCCGCCGACGCGTCGATCTTGTCCAGATCGATCAGAGCACCGTTCAAGGGAATAATGGTGGCGCCAAACTGAGCTTGCGAGCGCGCAATCTCGAGCGTTTCCTTGGAAAAGTCGTAGGCGAGATTGATTCGGCCGCCGCTCAACTCCTGTGCGTCGCCGTCCATGTAAAGTTTGCCGGGCTTGAGGTCGATCGCAGCCGCAAGCGATGGCTTCGAGCCCTCTCCCGTCCGAATCGCCGAAATCATGAGGTCGGAGAAACCGTCTATACCCTGCCGGATCTGCCCGAGCGTGTTGCGCTTGAGCGTGAACGGCGCCAGATCGGCGTTGGTCAACTGACCGGTGAGCCTGGACGTGCGTCCGCCAGACTTGTCCGTGGTGACGGTCAGGGTCGCCTTCTCGCCATTGATGGCAATCTCGCCGTTGAGCTGCAGCGCGTTCTGCTCGTTCCTGGAAAACGTCAGACTTTCGACGACGATCGCCAGCGGCCCGTTGGCGGTATCGGCGAGCTTGATGTCGATGCCTTCCAGTTTCACCGATCGCGTACCGCCGCGTTCGACGAAGCTGTCGATGATATCGAGCTGATCGAAAGCCGCTTCCATCGCCGCTGGAATTGCGTCGATGCGCATGTCCTCCAGCTTGACGGGCTTCCCGGATGGCAGAAGGGCGGTGTCGAGCGCAATATTTTCCGCCTCGATCTGCCCGATCGCGATTCGACCACGGAAAAGCTGAAGTGGGTCGAGAGCCATCCGCATTGCACTGGTCGTGGACAGGTGCTGACCGCTTTTCTCGTCTATCATATTGACGTTGCGGGCTTCGAGCGCGAGCCGCATGTTCGAGGTGAAGCGGATAACAGTGGAACCGACTTCGGCTCGGTAGCGTGGGCCGATCGCCGAGTTCAGGGCGGCCTGAGCTTGCCTTGAAAGCGTCTCATCGAAAACGCCGCTTTCGACCGTGAAGATAATGGCCGCGAAGATAAAAATCAGGATTCCGATGCAGCCGCCGGCGAAGGTTGCCGTTCGCCGGACGCGAGAACGCGCCGGCGGGCAATGTACGATCATCGGCTCTTCTGCCTGCGCGGAGGGAAGCTCGTGCAGTGCGACCATATCTTTTTTGCGAAATGTAATCTTCTCGCCGCGGATCGCCGACATGCGCCTCGCCTGACTCCGTATCTTGTGGTTGGACCAGACTGGCTGGACGCATAATGGTCCGATATATATCTGGCAAATCACCTGTTATCCATAAACCCGGCAAAAGAAAGGTTTCACCATGGCGGATATCGGCATCGGTTCTAGCGCACCTGACTTCGATCTTCCTCGTGACGGCGGCGGCCGCGTGAAACTGGCAGATTTTCACGGCAGGCCGCTGGTACTGTTCTTCTATCCAAAGGACGATACGTCAGGGTGCACGGCCGAATCGTTGGCTTTCACCGCACTGTCCGAAGAGTTTGAAAAGACCGGGACGACTGTCATCGGCATGTCACCCGATTCCGTTAAGTGCCATGATCGTTTCGTCAAGAAGCATAACCTCTCGGTGGTGCTTGCCTCTGACGAGGAACGCACCACGCTCGAAGCCTATGGCGTCTGGAAGCAGAAGAGCATGTACGGCCGCAGCTTCATGGGTGTCGAACGCACGACATTTCTGATCCGTGCTGACGGTTCGATTGGGACCATCTGGCAAAAAGTGAAGGTGCCCGGCCACGCGGAGGCTGTACTGGCGGCTGTTCAGAACCTCATACGATGAGTTCCACGTCGCCGATCCCATCGCTACGAGGTGGAGCGATCATCGCAATAGGCTCGCCCGATCTCGACCGCAAGACGGCGATTGCACAGGAAACGGCAGCGCGCTGGTTTGCCCGAACGCTCTCGCTGCGTTCGCCGCTCGACGCAACTTTGCCGGAGCGCCCCGGCCGGCCGGACAAGCCGGAGCTCACTCCGCCGACGCAAGTACAGAAGCGCTCGCTGCATACGCTCAAGGGCAGGATCGCCCTTCTCCACGCGATCGCCCATATCGAATTGAACGCTGTCGATCTTGCTCTCGACATTGTTGCAAGATTTGCGACGGAACCGGTGCCGAACTCGTTCTTCGACGGCTGGATGCAGGTCGCCTATGAAGAAGCCAAGCACTTCAAGCTTGTCCGCACCCGCCTCAACGATCTCGGAGCCGACTATGGCGATCTACCCGCCCATGACGGCCTGTGGCAGGCGGCACACGCGACCCGAAATGATCTGACTGCACGGTTGGCCGTCGTGCCGCTGATCCTCGAAGCGCGCGGCCTCGACGTTACGCCATCGCTCCAGGCCAAGATGCGTGAGACCGGGGACCTTGAGAGCGCGGCCGTATTGGACGTGATCTACAAGGACGAAAAGGGACATGTGGCGATTGGCGCCAAGTGGTTTCGCTTCTTGTGCGCCCGCGAAAAGCGCGATCCCGCCCGGACTTTTCACGAACTCGTACGCGCCAATTTCCGCGGCCCGCTGAAGCCGCCGTTCAACGACATCGCTCGTGCCGAAGCGGGACTCACTCCCTCGTTCTACCGATCGCTGACCTCCACCAGCCACGCCTGAGCCGCGTACTCCCGTAAAAGTCCATCTAAGTATTTATTAACCTTAACCGTGTGTAATCAAGGCAATTGAGGCAAGGCCGTCAATTGGGAGATTCTCCGTGACGCACGCACAGCAGAGCCGCGTATTCGGCAAGCGAAAACAGGAACATATCCTGATCCTCGCAAGCGGCGACCGAGTCCGTCACCTCACCGTCAGGCCGTGGATGGCAGCGCTCGCCTTCTGTTTCGTCGGTGTGTTCGCGATCGGCTATCTGCTTGCGACGTCGTACCTGGTTCTGCGTGACGACCTTATCGGCGCGACGATGGCGCGCCAGGCGCGCATGCAGCACGACTACGAGGATCGGATAGCGGCCTTGAGAGCGCAGGTGGATCGCGTAACATCGCGCCAACTGCTCGACCAGCAGGTCGTCGAGGACAAGGTCGACAAGCTGATGGAACAGCAGCTGGCGCTGACGTCTCGCCACGGAAAGCTGGGTTCCTTGCTGGATCGAGCCGAGAGTTCCGGCCTGAACGAGAAGCAGGACTTGCCCGCACAGACCAATGCCCCGGATGCAAGGGACAAGCGAGCCGCGCTCTCGGGCGCCATGCAGGCCATAGAGAATCAGCTTGCAAAGAGCGCGGAGCCGGCCGACGCCACGCCTGACAATACGACGCTTGCCTATGTGCCCGCGCGTGAAACGATCGGCGACAGAGCAGATCGCGTTTTTTCAAAAGTGACATTGTCGCTGAAGGGCGTCGAACAGAGACAGCGCGATCGCGTCGCCCAGCTGACCAGTGACGCCAGCGACACTGCGGACGCAATCTCGCACATCCTGACGCGTTTTCGCATTGCCGTGCCCCCAGAGGCAGCCGGTATCAAAGCCGGAGATGAAAATGCGGTCGGCGGCCCGTATGTCGAACCCGAGAGCGACGACGATTTCGACACGTCGCTGACCCAGCTCGACAGCGCCCTCACCCGTCTCGAAGCGATCCGCAGCACGGCGGTGTCGCTTCCGTTTCGGAGCCCGGCTGTCGGCAAGGAAATCACAAGTCCTTTCGGCAACAGACGCGACCCATTCCTGGGGCGCCTTGCGCTCCACTCCGGTATCGACTTTCGGTTTTCGCCGGGAGAGAAGGTACGCCCGACGGCACCGGGAAAAGTCATCGCGGCCGGCTGGACCGGCGGCTACGGCAACATGGTGGAAGTTGATCACGGCAACGGGATTTCGACGCGCTACGGCCACATGTCCGAAATCCTCGTCAAGATCGGCGACACCGTCGGCCGCCAGAACGTGATCGGCCTTGCCGGCAGCACCGGGCGCTCCACCGGTACGCACCTGCACTACGAAGTCCGGCAGGACGGACGCGCTGTCGACCCCATCTATTTCATGAGTGCCGGCACCAAGCTCGCGGGCTACATGAAGTAGTGGAGCACCGTTTGGCGATCTCATCAAGAATTGTGCGCTAACCCCGTGCCCGCAGCGCTGTCGTCAACGGTAATCTCGTTGCGGCAATAGCGGGAAGCGCACCACCGATAATGCCGATCGCTAAGCCCAACAGGCCGGCGATGAACATGACGTCTGGCGCAACGGCAAGCTCGAAGGCGAGGCGTGCATTGTTCGCACCTACCGTGCTTGCCTGCCAACCGTTGAAGCCCAGCCATGAGGCGATAAGACCAAGGAGCGCGCCGACGCTTGCGAGCGCAACGGCCTCAAGCCATGTCCCAAGAAATACCGAGAGCCGGCTGAAGCCGAGGGCCCGGATGGTGGCAATCTCGACTGTCCTGTCTGAGACGGAACTCATCATGGTATTGAGCGCACCCGCAGTCGCCCCGATCGCCAAAAGAAGCGAGAGCGGCCAGCCGAACAGCCGGATGAGGCCAGCCGTACGTCCGGATTGGGCGGCAAAGAGGTCGGCTTCGGAAACAGCTACCAGCACTGTGTCCGTAATCGTCGCGAGCCTGTCCTGCAATCTTCCGAGAGCAGCGGCATCGTTGAGGCGAAGTCGTAGGCTCTGGACTTGCCCTTGTCGGTCGAAGGCCGAACGCACAGCATCTAGATCGGCCCAGATTTCCGATTCGAAAGCGCTCCTGTGGGCAGAGAAGTGCCCCGCCACTGTCCAGTCGACCGCGCCGAGACGGACCGTATCGCCGATGCGAAGACCGAATTCGCTGGCCAGTCGATCACCGACCACCACCTCTCGTGTGCCTGGCCCGAAGAATCGACCAGCCGATAGCGAAGTGCCATTGCGGAACGTAGGTCCAAGGGGGTCCATGCCGCGCAACGTCAGGGTTCGCTGAACCCCATCCGCTGTCTGCTTGATATCGACCGGCACGACAATCTCCCGGGTCGAGACCAGGTTGCCATGCGTGTCGCGGGCGACGCCCATGTCACCGGTCATCGCATCGAGCTTGCGAATGACAGCTGCGGGAATGTCGGAGCCCGCCTCCTGATTGGTGCCGCCGCCGAGGACGACAGCGACCAAGCGGGAGCCAGTGCCGGCAAGTGCGGTCTCGAAGCCTTTTGCCATGGAGAGAAAGGCGGTGAGAACGCAGACGACAAGTGCGATCGACAGGACCATGGAGAGAGAAATCGCGAGACGCCGCGGCAGGCTCAAAATGTTGGCTCGTATCATCACGAGCGTTTGCTTGAAATGCGACGACATGAAGAGCTACCTCGTTCTGAGAGCTTTGATGATGGAGCCTCGCATCGCAATGTAGGCCGGCAGCGCGCCGGTCGTCAGCGTGAGGACTGCGACGATAGCCAATGCCTTGGCCAGGATTAATGGGGAGAAAACCAGACCGAGGGCCGGCCCGGCAAGCACCGTCGCGAACTTTGCCAGGCCAAGGCCGAAGCTGCCGCCGACGGCGAATACAAGCAGAGCCTCACATATGATCAGGGCCATGATCCGTTGGCCGGAGAAACCGAGAGTCTTCAGAACGCCGATCTCGAATGTGCGTTCGCGCACCGCGAAGACAAGGGTATTAACGACGATCATCAGCAGGGTGACAAAGGCCGCACCCACTACGAGGTTAACAATAAGACGGACATCCGCATATTGGCGCAGGAAGGCTTCGAGAAACTGCTTTTCAGACTGGGTGCGGGTCGGTGCGGCGGAATTGGCAAACAGTGAATCGATGCGGGCGGCGAGCTCCCCCGGCGACATTCCTTCACGGGGTCGAACGATGAAGGCATCCACCGTGTCCTTGCCCCTCGCCCGCGCAGCATTCACGTAGTCGTAGCGGGCGATCACGAAGTAGGTATCGGAGGAGGCGTTCTCGCCTTCGAATATACCGGCGATCTCGAAGCGCCACTCGCGACCACCGCCGCTTTGTTTCGCCGTGTCGAAGGCTGTGACCGAGATGCGTTGGCCGATCGTCCATCCTTGCGCTTCGGCCAGCGCACGGCCGACCAGCACCCTGTCTCGCCCCTGACTGATCGCGTCGATGTTGTCGGGCGTCAGCCCGAGGCCCTTGCCATTCACAGCCATCAGAAGCATGGGATCGGCTGCACTGATGGCAACGACATTTTTCTCAACGCCTACGAAACCGCGCATGCGTGTCATGTAGCCGACCGCCGCAACATCGGGGTCGGCAGCGATCCGGGAGATGGACGCCATGGGCAGAGGTTGGCTCCGCCCCGCCGCGCTCATGACGCCTAATATATTGTCGCTGGCGGCGGAGGCGCTTTGCGAGCCATTCATAAAGCTGGCGGTCAGGCCGTAGACCAGGAAGGCGACGGCGATGCAGACGACGAGAAGCACTGTCCTTAGCGGCTTTCGCCATGCGTTCTTTCGGGCCAGATCGAAGAAGGTCATAGCGCAGCTCTCTTCTCTTCGACGAAATTACCCTTGTCGAGATGCAGCGTGCGCCTGGCAAAGAGAGCCGCCTGCGGATCATGCGTCACCATTACGATGGTCTTTTCCAGCTCCCGATTGAGGAAGCGCAGCATGTCCAGCACTTCGTCCGCCGACTTCCGATCGAGGTCGCCGGTCGGCTCGTCGCAAAGCAGGAGGTCCGGATCGGAGACGATGGCGCGGGCGATGCCGACGCGCTGCTGCTGGCCGCCGGACATCAGCGCCGGATATTGCTTTGCGCGAGCGCCGAGCCCGACCAGATCGAGAACCTTCTCGACACGGACGCGCCGCTCCTTCCTCGACAAAGGTTTCAGCAGCAGTGGCAGCTCGACATTCTCCTCGGCGGTTAGCATCGGCAGCAGATTGTAGAACTGGAAGATCATACCCATGTGATGCGCCCGCCACGACGAGCGCGCAGCTTCGTCCATCTGGTCGAGACGGCTGGCACCGATGCACAGGGTGCCGGAATCTAGCCGGTCGATCCCCGCCAGCATATTGAGCAGGGTAGATTTTCCCGAGCCTGACGGTCCCATGATGGCGACGAAATCACCTCGTGGGATGGTGAGGTCGAGACCGGAGAAAATCGGGATCGCCTCCCCGCTGAAACGGTATCCCTTCTGCACCCCGCTGAGCATGATATGGGGTTGCTGGCCGAAAAGCTGCGTCATTGAGGAGTGCCTCCAGCGTTGTTGAGCGGAATGAGAATACGGGCGGCCATGTTCGGCCGAATGCCGGTGGGCGGATTGATCAGGGAAAGGCGGAGTGTGATGGTGCCCTTCTCGGTGGAGGCGATAGGCGCGAGGCGGACAATCTGGATACTGAAGGGATGGTCTGGAAAGGCATCGAGCACGGCTTCGCCGTGCAGCCCGGGCCGGAGCGACGCGATGTTTGTTTCAGCGATGTCGGCGTCGATCACCAGATGTTTCGTATCGGTGATCGTGATCAGACTCTGGCTCTCGCGGACGCTGTCGACGCGCGCGAGGACAGTGTCGCCGACATGGGCGTCGAGACGCGTCACGATCCCTGCAAACGGCGCGCGTATTGTCAGTTCCGCAACGGGTTCATCCGCGATGCGAACAGCGAGGCCTGCGTTGGCAAGATCCTGCTTGGCTTGCGCGACGGCATTCGATGCCCGATCGGCAACGGTTCGCGCTTCTTCGAGCTGCTGGCGAGATGCCGCGTTACGGGCAGCCAGCGTTTCGGTACGGATCAGGGAAGAGCGGGCTTGCGCGTGATCGATGGTGCGGGCTGCAAGCAACAGGTTCGCCGCTACCTTTGAGGCCCAGGCTTGCTCGAGCGCGAAGTGAGCCTGGGCGTCATCGAGCCTTATAAGAATTTGGCCAGCCTCAACTGAATCGCCCAACTCCACCGCGATCTGCATGATCCTGCCCGCATATTTCGAAAAGACCGTCGACATGCGCGGCGCGATCACGAAGCCGGAGCCGGTAACTTCGTCGGCGGCCGGTACACGATTGTGAGAGGCGGATCGTTCCAAGTCGCGTACATCCTGCGGCGTACTCGCAGCTTGCAGCGGGGCCGCGATCTCGTCGTCGGACATAGTTCCCGCCCACGCTGGCAGGGTACGCGCCGCGGTGTTGATACGGCGCACCGATGCCGGTTGCGTGAGGATGACGGCCAAACCGGCGGCTAGCGTCAGCACGGGAAGACCTCCGACAAGGAAGAGACGCCGCAGACCTCGCTTCGGCGGTTGGACGTCAGTGGTGACGGACTCAAGCGACAGCGACTTGAGTGTCTCGGCAAGTCTGCGGTGGTGTTCGATGGAGGTGTTCATCCCGGCAACATGGCCGACTGAAGATCTTACGAGACCTGAAACGCATTCCGGTCCGTATCAGATCGCGATTTAGGACCTTTTGGTCTCCTCACCGCGATACCTCGACAGCTGCCATCAAAAACTCGGGAATCAGAGGTCTTATCCTGGCGTGGGGCGGAATATCCGGGAGGTGAACATGAAGCCTGGCGAGACGTTATGCAAAGCGGCCTGTGTTTCCGCCGGCCTTTTCGCTATGTCGCTGGGCCCCGCTTGGGCAGCTTGCAGATCGGCGACAGGAAGCCCGGAGTGGCCCGGTATCGCGCGCGCAATGGCTTCCGCCCAACTGTGCGAGCAACTGCCAATGGGACCAAATCACACAAGCAGCTTCAAGGTCTTGTCGGCCGACGTTTGTTCGAACGGCAACGGCCTCTCGTCGATCAGGGCAACGGCTCTGGTAAGCTGCGAAACCGGCCCGGATGCACTTTTTCAAACGCCGTCCATCGAAAGCGAAGTTGTTGCCACCGCATCCGTTGATATCGGCGCATGCAGGATAACCGACGCCGATATTGAAATCGGCGGCGAGTTAGGTAGCCTGTTGTCTGGGCTTTCGGATACCCGGGGCCTCGCGCGCGACTGGGCGCAATCACAATTGTCGCGCTTGTGTCGCCTGCGGTGAACGAATGTCAGCGGACCGATCGGAGCAGTCCGAATGGAGCAAAAACCACTTAAGACAACCCGCGGCTCCTGTCATTGTGGGGCGGTACACTGGGAGTTTCGAGGGGCAATTCCGGATGCGACGATCTGCAACTGCACAGTTTGCCGCCGTTATGGCGTGCTCTGGGCTTATGGCTATGACGGCGATGACGTCCACGTAGAAGACCCGAGCAGTGCCCTGACCGTCTACATCTGTGGCTCGCGGAAGATTTCCTTCAATTTCTACAGGCTCTGTGGCAACCTTGTGAGTTGGCGCGCCTTGAGACCGAACGATAGAGGCCTAACGCGGATAGCAGTCAACCTTCGTCTTGCTGAACCTGCTGACGTGGCGGGAATTCGGCTGCAGCGCTTCGACGGCCTCCACAGTTTCGAAGACCTCCCGCCGGATGAGCGCGTGGTCGCCGATGTCTGGTTCTAGCCGGGCAGCGGTACTTTAAAAGCCTGTCGAGTCCGACGAACCGCGACGTTGAAGATTGAGGAGCTTCTTGCGTTATGGTAAGCGTTCAAGACACAGTGAACGCGATCCTGCAGGGTGACCCTTAAATATAATTAATTGTACTAACCACGCCTTTACCTCTACATCAGTCGCAGCAGCCTATTCCTTGACTTCCCGGCCATTTGGGCCTATGTCGCGCTGCATTGCGGCATGCAATCACGCCGACTCAACGTGAGTCCGGCCGAACCGGAACGGAAACAGTTTTCCCTTTGACGACATTTGCTGATCTTGGCCTAAGCCAAAAAGTGCTTTCCGCTGTCACCGACGCGGGCTACACGGTGCCAACCCCTATCCAGGCTGGTGCGATTCCGTTTGCGCTTCAGCGCCGCGACATCTGCGGCATTGCACAGACGGGCACAGGCAAAACCGCTTCATTCGTGCTGCCGATGCTGTCGCTTCTGGAAAAGGGCCGTGCTCGCGCTCGTATGCCGCGCACCCTCATCCTGGAGCCGACGCGCGAACTTGCCGCGCAGGTCGCGGAGAACTTCGAGAAATACGGCAAGAACCACCGTCTCAACGTTGCGCTGCTGATCGGCGGCGTATCGTTTGAAGATCAGGATCGCAAGCTCGAGCGCGGTGCCGATGTTCTTATCTGCACGCCCGGCCGCCTGCTCGATCATTTCGAGCGCGGCAAGTTGCTGATGAGCGGTGTCGAAATTCTCGTCATCGACGAAGCCGATCGCATGCTCGACATGGGTTTCATTCCCGATATCGAGCGCATCGCAAAGATGATCCCGTTCACGCGCCAGACGCTGTTCTTCTCGGCAACGATGCCGCCGGAAATCCAGAAGCTGGCCGATCGCTTTCTGCAAAACCCGGAGCGCATCGAAGTCGCCAAGCCAGCGTCGGCGGCGACCAACATCACCCAGCGTTTTATTGCCTCCCATGGCAAGGATTATGAGAAGCGCGCCGTTCTGCGCGACCTCGTCCGGGCTCAGGAAGAGCTGAAGAACGCAATCATCTTCTGCAATCGCAAGAAGGATGTCGCCGACTTGTTCCGCTCGCTGGAACGCCACGGTTTTTCCGTCGGCGCTCTGCACGGCGACATGGATCAACGTTCGCGAACGACGATGCTGCAGAGCTTCCGCGACGGTCAGCTCCAGCTTCTGGTGGCTTCCGACGTAGCCGCCCGTGGTCTCGATATTCCCGACGTGAGCCACGTCTTCAACTTCGATGTACCGATCCACGCTGAGGATTACGTGCATCGCATCGGCCGTACAGGCCGCGCAGGCCGTTCCGGCGCTGCTTTCACCATCGTCACCCGCCACGACCAGAAACATGTCGACGCGATTGAAAAATTGATCGGCGAGAAGGTCGAATGGCACAATGGCGATCTTTCCGCGTTGCCGCCGGCTGAACCCAGCCGCGATGACGATCGCTCCCGCCGCAAGGGTCGTGAGCGGGATAAGGACCGTGGCCGGGGCAAGAGCCGCACGGGTCATAAATCTGATATCGCCGTCGAGCATAATGACGTCGGGACGATCGAAGTAGCCGTCGCAGCACCAGCAAAGGCCGAAAGCGTGAAGCAAGAGCGCAAAGCAGCAGACCACAACAAGCCGCACAACAATGCGCGCAACACTCGGCCATACCCGGCGAACGACGACAACCGCGAACGCCGTCGCTACCGCGATCACGACGACGGCCCGACGCCGGTTGGTTTCGGCGATGAAATCCCCGCTTTCATGCTGATCACGGCCAACGCCAAGATCTGATCTGCGATGGGTCAGGCAGGTACTGATTTTCCGGGCCTAGGCGTAGGCCTGGTGATTTTACGTGATCGAAAGATCCTGCTCTACAAGCGGATGCGTGCGCCTGAATCCGGTCACTGGAGCATCGTGGGCGGCAAGGTGGATCACATGGAGCCGGCCGAACAGGCGGCCCGGCGTGAGGCCGAGGAAGAAACCGGCCTCGAAATCGGTTGCGTCGAGTTGCTCGGTCCCACCGAACTCATCAGCGAGACAGACGGGCATCACTGGATTTCACTGCTGTACATCGCTCAAGACTTTGAGGGCGAGCCGCAGTTGACCGAACCCGACAAGCTTTCTAGCTTCGGCTGGTTCACGCGCAGAGACCTGCCCCAGCCGCTCTCGGCTTTTGCGCAGGCCGCGATTGCGCATCTCGATGCCGAACAGTTTGCCTGAGAAACAGCTATTCGGCTCTTAGCGCCGCTTCGTAGGCAAGACGCACCCACTTCGCCATGACGTCAGGATCGTCATAGGCATCCTCTGGTATCGACCAATAGGGCATCTTCACGGGATTGCCCTTCTTTCCATTATAGGTCCATTGGGATGCACCGGCGCCAGAAAACTCCGGCGCGCTTTTCTCGTCGGCCTTCAGCAACATTTCGCCACGGACCTCCAGCGCGACAATGCGGCCAAGGTGATAGATTCCCTTGCCGCCAAACATGCGCTTGATCGTTACCGGCCCAAGCCCTTGAAACATCTCTTCGATTGCTGCCGCGTCCATAAGCTATTCCTTCAATATGCCGCCCGCTGCGATCACCGCCTCCGGCGTATCGACATCCAGATGCGCGCTGTCCCCGATGTCAACATCCACAACCGGCAATCCCGCTGTTTCGACGATGTGGCGTGCACCGACATCCCCCTCCAGGCGCATCACTGCGTCGTACAGCTGTCTTGGCAGAATGACCGGATTGCCGCGTTTGCCGCGCGAAACAGCCCGCACGACGGCTTGGCCATGCGCCTGCCGGAAGCCTTCCATCAAGGCGTCGAGATCGGCAGTGGATACGCCGGGCATATCGGCCAGCATCACCAGGATGCCGTCCGCCTGACTTGCTGCTTCCGACAAGAATCCGGCCACCAGCGACGATGCCATGCCGGATGCAAAATCCGGGTTGTGAACGATGGCCAGCTCCAATCCGGAGAGAACGGCCTCTATCTCCAAATGCCGATGCCCTGTGACGACACTCACCGACGATACACCACTGTCGATCGCCGCAAGCGCGCAGCGCCTCACCAGCGGCACGCCATCGAACTCCGCAAGCAGCTTGTGCGCCCCGCCCTCTCCCATCCGGGTCGCCTTTCCGGCAGCAAGGATCAGAGCAGCGATCTTTGCCGGACGGCCCGGGTGTTTTTCCGCATCGCGAAGGTGCGGGCGGGATTGTATTTCCATCAGGAGGCCTCCGACGCCCATACCGCTGATATCGAGCGCATCGGGCCGCTCGCCGGCCAGAATGCGATCGAGCACCCAATCGAAACCGTTTTCCTTGGGACTGCGGGCACAACCGGGGGCGCCGATGACAGGAATATCGCCGACCCGACCAAGCACGAGCAGGTTGCCGGGATCGACCGGCATGCCGACCTGTATGACCTCGCCGCCCGCCCGCCGGATGGCGGCCGGGATGACATCCTCCCCATCAATCACTGCTGACGCGCCGAAGAGAACAATCAGTCTCGGGTCCCTCCCTTGGGCATCGGCCGCCTTGCGGATGGCCGCCGCGACCGGTTCCACGCGATGCGCAACGCGCTCTTCCCGCGCAAGCCGGCTGTCCGACGCTGTAAGCCGCCGCATTAGGAGGCGCGCGGTCTTATCCATCACCGCGGTCTTGAGCGAGGGTAGTTCGGTCGCAATCAACCAAACCGAATGCATTGCAAATGGCTTGACCTCGAAGACGGTCTCGGCCTGCAACGCCTCGCACGCGATCTCGACTTTGTCGCCGGGCACGGCGAGCGGAATGATCTTGAATGTCGCGACCATGTCGCCGCTTTTCACCGGCACGTGGTCTGCAAGGCAGGCAAGCGTAATGCCGGCGTCGACCCTGTTCAATCGATCGACAGCATGCCGATTGACGACGAAGAGACCCTCAGTCGTGGAGTAGACGTTGACCCGCCCCGTCGCGGCCTCCGAAAAACGCATATGATCGCAAGCGATGGCATTTGCCAGCCGCCGTGCAGCTTCGTCCTCGCCAATGTCGCCAGGGTCGAGACGAGCCGCGATTACGCTGGCAACACCGGCGGCCCGCAGTCTGGCGATATCTGCACGCTGCAGCCTGTGACCCTTCGCAAGCGTCCCATCAGGCAGTTTCACGGCATGGGCAAGGACGACATCCTCTGCATCCTCGACGGTGAACTCTCCGAACTTCATCTGATGTCACCGTATGGTGACGATAGATGCCGCGATCGCAGGGACTGCACGATCTCCGCAAGGATGGCGACGGCGATCTCCGCGGGGTTCGCCGCGCCGATGGCAAGCCCAATGGGCGCATGTATCCTGTCGAGCGCCCCTTCGGAGATGCGCTGGTTGCGGAGCCGCTCAAGGCGCGCAGCATGCGTTTTGCGGCTGCCGAGCGCGCCGACATAGAAACAGCCGGCCTGCAACGCCTCCCCGATCGGCAAATCGTCGATCTTCGGATCGTGCGTGACAGCGACAAGCGCCGTGTAGGCGTCCAGCGGCCGATCCGCGAGTGCGTCGACCGGCCAGTCGGTGGTAAGGTCGACACCTTCGAAACGTTCCGGCGTCGCAAACGCGGTTCTTGGATCGATGACCCGAACGTCAAAGCCCGCGAGGGCTGCCATCTTCGCAAGAACCTGGCTGATGTGGACGGCGCCGACAATCACAATATGCGCGGGCGGCAAATGGACGTTGATGAAGTATCTCCGTCCTCCCGCCTCGACGAGATTCGCTTTTCCCGAGCGGAAGGCGGCCTCAACCGCGAGCTTGAGCGAGGTGCCCGGATCGTCTCCCTCCAATGCAACCGTATCCCGACCGCCGTCGAGATCGGTGATCAGCGCAACGGCCCTGCGGTCGCGGCGAGCTTCATTGAGACGTGCAAGACTGGCCGCATCCATCAGTCGAGCCTTTCAACATACACACGGATTCGTCCCCCGCAGGAAAGGCCCACGCGCCATGCGGTCTCGTCAGCGACGCCGAACTCGAGCATTTTTCCCTTGCCATCGGCAATCACATCAAGCGCCTCGGCGATAACCGCACCTTCGACACAGCCGCCCGAGACGGATCCTTCGAAGTTGCCGTCGCGGTCGACAACAAGATGGCTCCCAACAGGACGTGGCGCCGACCCCCAGGTCTCGACGACCGTGGCGATCGCCACATCGCGCCCGCTTTTCTTCCAAGCCTCCGCCGCCATCAATGGATCGAGGCCCAAGAGATCGTCTGTCATGCGCCACCTTTTAGCATGTCAAGGTACCGGCGTGGATCGTGCGCACTCGATCGGTTCGCGCCGAGCGCTGCTGCGAGATCGCCGAGAGATGACAGGTTGTGAACCGGACGGAACTCGTCGACATGCGGCAGCATGGCACGAACACCGCGTGCCCGCGGCTCGAAGCCATCGAAGCGAAGCAGGGGGTTGAGCCAAATGAGCCGCCGGCAGGATCGGTGCAGGCGGTCCATCTCCATGGAAAGCAATTCCGTTCCTTCGCGCTCCAGACCGTCAGTGATCAAAAGGACCACGGCGCCCTGCCCCAGCACTCTGCGCGCCCACAAGCGATTGAATTCCTTCAGTGTCTCGCCGATGCGTGTCCCACCCGACCAATCCTTCACCGCGGCTGCGCATTCGTCCATCGCCTCGTCCGGATCCTTGTGGCGCATTTGGCGACTGACATTGGTGAGGCGGGTTCCGAAAAGGAAGGTATGAACATGCCGCCTTTTCTCTGTGAGGACATGCAGGAAGTGCAGGAAAATTCGTGTGTATTGGCTCATGGAGCCCGAGATATCGGCAAGCACGACCAATGGCGGCTGGATTTCCCGCACCTCGCGATAACGAGGCAGGATCAGCGCGCCGCCGTTGCGCAAAGCAGCCCGCATCGTCGCACGGGGATCGATGTCGGCATGCCTGTGAGAGAGCTTGAAGCGGCGCGTGCGAACCCTGTCGAGGGGTAGCTGCAATCCGGCGAGTGCCTTCTTGGCGGCAGCAATTTCGAGAGCGGACATCTGCGCAAAGTCCATTCGGCGGAAGACTTCGCTGCCGGACATGGTGAAGCGCGCATCGATTTCCACATCAGGCTCTTCGCGCGGCGGCCGATTATCCTGCCGCTCACCGAGAAGCGCATCGCTCGCCCGGCTTTCGCCGGGTCTCGCCTTCTCCTTCTCACGCGTATCCGGCGCACGCGGAGACATCAGTGCAATCATCTTTTCGACGAGATTGCGCGAGCGCCAGAACAGCCGGAACGCTTCATCGAAAACAGCCTTGTCCTCGTGGCGTTTCACGAAGACGGCAAAGAGCGCGGCCTGAAATTCCTCTCGCGAACCGACGCCGATCATTTCGACTGCCGCGATCGCATCGGCGATGGCACCCGGGCCAATCTTCAGCCCGGCCTTTCGAAGCGTTCGGCCAAAGAACACGATGTTGTCGGCGAAGCGACCGTCTCCCGGCGGCTGGGGCGGAAGGACATTGCCACCGTGTCCGCTTGCCGCTTGCATGGCTAACCTGCCGCCTGCAGTTCGTTCTTCACGTCTGCGAGCACCTTCGAGCCTTCGCCTCCCTGTATCCTGGCTATGTCGTCCTGGTATTTGAGAAGAGTTCCAATCGTGTCCGATATCGTTTCCGGGTCGAGCGCCAGGCGGTCCAGTTCAGTCAGCGCCGTTGCCCAGTCGATGGTCTCGGCGACCCCCGGATTTTTGAAGAGGTCGAGCGTGCGAAGCTTTTGCACGTAGGCCACGATCTGGGCGGAGAGCGCTTCACTGCAGTTCGGCACCTTCCGCCGGATGATCTCGAGCTCCTGGCTCGCATCCGGGTAATCCACCCAATGGTAGAGACAGCGCCGCTTCAGTGCGTCGTGCACCTCACGCGTTCTGTTCGTGGTGATGATGACGATCGGCGGCTCGGCGGCCTTGATCGTGCCGAGCTCCGGGATCGTCACCTGGAAATCGGAAAGCACTTCCAGCAGATAAGCCTCGAATGCTTCGTCCGTCCTGTCCAGTTCATCGATCAGAAAGACAGGTGACTTTCCCTGCGTCGACGACAACGCCTGCAGGACAGGCCGCCGGATGAGGTAGCGCTCGGAGAAGATATCGGATTCGATCCTGTCCCGATCCCTGATACCTGATGCTTCTGCCAGCCTGATCTCCAGCATCTGCGCCGGATAATTCCACTCGTAGACCGCAGATGCGATGTCGAGCCCTTCGTAGCACTGGAGGCGGATCAAAGGGCGGTCCAGTGCCTTTGCAAGCACCTTTGCGATTTCGGTCTTCCCGACACCGGCCTCACCCTCGAGAAAGAGGGGGCGTTTCATTTTCAATGCGAGGAAGATCACCGTGGCAAGCGCTCGCCCCGAGAGATAGTTCTGATCGCCGAGCATGTCGATCGTCTCGTCGATCGATGACGGCAGCGACGGA
Organism: Rhizobium sp. Root1203; assembly: GCF_001424945.1. Classification (GTDB taxonomy): domain Bacteria; phylum Pseudomonadota; class Alphaproteobacteria; order Rhizobiales; family Rhizobiaceae; genus Rhizobium. Next base: position 299,408 of record NZ_LMCW01000012.1, on the reverse strand, counting down.
TGAACTTGCTCAGCCATGCTTCCTCCCTTTTCAGGAGGTTATAGCGTGTGATAGTCGCGGTTCATATAGAGAAGCGCGGGCTTCGCCTCATCAAAACGCACGGCAACCACTTCGCCGAAAATGATGTGATGGGTGGTCATTTCCTTGATTTCAGTCACGCGGCAATCGAAGGAGGCAAGCGCATCGTGGAGGACGGGTGCTCCGGTCACGAGCTTGTCGAATTTGCCCGTGGCAAAGCGCTCTTCATTGCTGAGCAGTGTGCGGCCGGAGAATGCGTCCGCCAAGGCCTGGTGATGAGCGCCCAACGTATTCAGCGCGAAAATGCCGCTCCGAAAGAAGATATCGTTCTTCGGATTGCTGTTGTTGAGGCATACGAGCACCGTCGCCGGATTGTCGGACACCGAGCAGGCGGCGGTGATCGTAACGCCGCGCTGCTGATCACCGATGGCCGTCGTGACAAGCTGAACGTGTCCGCCAAAGCGGCTCATCGCGTTTCGGTAAAGGCCCGGATCGATCGGTTGTCTATTTAACAAAAACACTCTCCCCCGGCTTGGCCGGCTCGTAACTATCCCACTATATGAAGGCGATCGGTTACCTTTTCTACAAACACCGTGCGAAAAGCCATGAAATCGTGCGTTTTTCTTTGACGATCGACACCGTACGGATAAAAGAGCAGGACAAACCGAGGGGCGTGCATCGTTTATGAATATCTCGCGTGGCTTAGGACTTCTGCCGATGCTGCTTCTGGCAGCGGGCGAATGCCATGCAGCCGGCGTGACGATCGGCGTCGTAGCTCCGCAGGACGGCAATTTCGCCGCCCTGGGCGCACAAATCTCCGCAGGTGCCGGCGCAAGGATTGCAAAAGACGGCAATACGATCGTCTCGGTCAATGAAACCTGTGAGGAAAACAGCGGCGCCGCGATCGCGGATGCTCTCATCGCGGCGAAGGTGCAAGTGGCCGTCGGTTTCCTCTGCAGCGAAACGCTCGAAGGGGCGCTTCCAAAGCTGAAGGACGCCAACATCCCCGCCATTACCGTGTCCGTGCGCTCCCGCATCCTCATGGAGGACGCGGCGAAGAACGGATGGCCGCTTTTTCGTATGGCTCCCGCCGATACGGCCGAAGCTGCGCGTATAATCGAGATCATACTGCGAGATTGGGCATCCGACCCGATCGCCCTGGTGGAAGACGGAACGATCCACGGCCGCGAATTGACCGAGGCAATCCGCAACGCGCTTGAGGAAAAGGGCCTGAAACCCGTCTTCACCGATACGTACCGTCCCGGCCAGGAACAGCAGGTCGCCCTTGTCCGGCGCCTTAAGAAGGCCGGTGCCGCGAAAGTGTTCGTCGGCGGCGACAGAAGTGATGTCGCCATCATCGCACGCGATGCCAAAGCGGAAAAAATCCAGCTGGATCTGCTTGGCGGTGACGCCATGCGTGCGGCAGACCAACCTCTCGCCCTCGCCGACGGTACACTTTCCGTGACGCTGCCCGAATATGCAGCGCGCCCGGAAGCGGCGTCGGCTGTGGCTGAGCTTCGCGCTGGCGGTGTCGAACCGGAGGGCTATGTCCTCCCGGCCTATGCCGCCGTCGAGATTGCAGCCAAGGCCGCGCAGGATGCCGCGACCGACGATAGACCGGTCGCTCAGCACCTCGGCGGCATGCCCTTCGATACTGTAATCGGTCGGATCGCATTCGATGCCGGCCATGAACTGGCCGACAACCCTTACCAGCTGTTGCAATGGCGTGCGGGCGCATTCGTTGCGCCGGGTGGACCGATGCGGTAACGCATGCCGGCTCAGGCGACTTTAACGGAGACACACGATGACTAAGCCCATACGTATTGCGCCATCCGTTCTGGCGGCGGACTTCGCCAGGCTTGGACAGGAAGTTCGCGACGTGACGGCAGCCGGAGCCGACTGGATCCACCTCGACGTGATGGACGGGCATTTTGTTCCCAACATCTCCTTCGGTCCCGATGTGATCAAGTCGCTGCGCACCTACACGGATGCCACGTTCGATTGCCATCTGATGATTGCGCCCGTCGATCCCTACCTCGAAGCATTCGCCAAGGCAGGCTGCGACCGAATCACCGTTCATGCCGAGGCTGGCCCGCATCTTCATCGTTCACTGCAGACCATCCGGAACCTCGGGAAAAAGGTGGGCGTCACGCTCAATCCGGCAACGCCGCTCTCCGTGATCGAGAACGTCCTTGATGACATCGACCTCATCCTCATCATGTCGGTAAACCCCGGTTTCGGCGGCCAGAAGTTCATCCCGGCGATGGCGGACAAGATCGCAGCGGCAAGGTCCCTCATCGGAGACAGGCCGATAGACCTCGAAGTCGACGGCGGCGTGACGGTCGATACCGCGCCGCTGATTGGCAAGGCCGGTGCCAACGTGCTGGTCGCCGGATCGGCGATTTTCAAGGGCGGTTCTGTAGAAGCGTACAAGTCGGCAATCGACGCCCTGCGCGGCGCCGCAGAGGGCCGGTCCGAGTGATGGCGAAAGCGGCCCGCCTTTGAACTCGGAGAGGCTCAAGGCAGCGTGGCCGCCCTACCCCGACCTGCTTGCCGGCGCCCCGCTTTGGGGCGCCCAGATGCTGCTTTCGGCATTGGTTGCACTTTACCTGCGCAACAGAATGGCGACGGCGCATGTGGACGATCTCGCGATCCTCTATTTTGCGGGCGGCTCACTCGCCTGGCCGTTCGTGCTTCCGCTTGGCCGCTTCCTTGCGCACCGGAGGTCGATCGAAACGCGTTTCGCAGCCTTCTTCGTCACGCTCGCTGCCGGAACGATCCTGATGACAGCGTTTCTGTTCGCCATGGACTATCGCCTCTTCTACGCACGCTGGCATGCGCCTCCCGGCACGATCACATGGGCGTTTCAGTTTCTTTTCACCGGTGCCAGCGCTGCCTATCAGTTCTCGGTGCTGGGTTTGCGGCTGTTCCTGCCCCTCGGTCTCGTATGTCTTTTGGCAACGAGTTTTGCGCTTGCGAAACGCATGCGTTGAGATTGCCGCCCGTCTTTGCTACAGGGGCGCCAGAATTCCTTTTGTGAACGAAAGCAGGAAGCCATGATCCCGCGCTACTCCCGACCCGAAATGGTCGCCATCTGGTCGCCCGAAACCAAGTTTCGCATCTGGTTCGAGATTGAAGCTCACGCGTGTGACGCGCTCGCCGAACTGGGCGTCATTCCGAAGTCGGCCGCCAAGACGATCTGGGAAAAAGGCGGTGCCGCGACCTTCGACGTCGCCCGCATCGACGAAATCGAAGCCGTCACCAAGCATGACGTCATTGCCTTCCTCACGCATCTGGCCGAGATCGTCGGCCCTGACGCACGCTTCGTCCATCAAGGCATGACGTCGTCAGACGTGCTTGACACCTGCTTCAACGTACAGCTGGTTCGGGCGACCGACATCCTGATCGCCGATATCGACAAGCTGTTGGAAGCGCTGAAGCGCCGCGCCTTCGAGCATAAGGACACCATAACGATCGGCCGTTCGCACGGTATCCACGCGGAGCCGATCACCTTCGGCGTGAAGATGGCGCTCGCATATGCCGAATTCGAACGCTGCCGGCAGCGCCTTGTGGCCGCCCGCGAGGAAGTCGCCACCTGCGCCATATCCGGCGCCGTCGGTACTTTCGCCAACATCGATCCGCGCGTCGAGGAGCATGTTGCTTCAGCCCTGGGACTGAAGCCGGAGCCGGTCTCGACCCAGGTCATCCCGCGCGATCGCCATGCAATGTATTTCGCAACGCTCGGCGTCGTGGCATCCTCCATCGAGCGCCTCTCCACCGAAATCCGCCATCTGCAGCGTACGGAAGTCCTGGAAGCCGAGGAATATTTCTCGCCTGGCCAGAAGGGCTCCTCGGCGATGCCGCACAAGCGCAATCCGGTGCTCACGGAAAACCTGACGGGTCTGGCCCGCATGGTGCGCTCCTACGCTGTACCGGCCATGGAAAACGTTGCGCTCTGGCACGAGCGCGATATTTCCCATTCGTCGGTCGAACGCATGATCGGACCGGACGGCACCATTACGCTTGATTTTGCACTTGCCCGCCTGACCGGTGTTATCGACAAGCTGCTCGTCTACCCCGAAAACATGATGAACAATCTGAATAAGTTCCGCGGACTTGTTCACTCGCAGCGCGTTTTGCTTGCCCTTACGCAAGCCGGTGTGTCGCGAGAGGATTCCTATCGCCTCGTGCAGCGCAACGCGATGAAGGTGTGGGAACAGGGCAAGGACTTTCTGGAAGAGCTGCTGGCCGACGCCGAGGTGCGCGCAGCGCTTTCCGAAGAAGCGATCCGGGAGAAATTCGATCTCGGTTATCACACCAAGCACGTCGACACGATTTTCAGGCGCGTTTTCGGCAACGCCTGACCATGACGCCTGACATAAGGCGTTCACCTTTCGGACGGCGCCCCTCGTGGCGCCGTTTTGCGTTTCTGCTTGGGTGCTTTAGCGGTGGCTCTTTTGCGCGTATCGGCTGCTGCATTCTTGGCGGTCGTGGTCACTGACGCATCCTGAGGCTCGCGCCGGCGTCGGCCCTTCGCCGCCTTGGCAACCAGTTGGTCAAGATGCTTCAGATCCTCCTCATCCAGGTTTTCGATACCTATGAAGCGATTTTCGGCATGGCTCGTCAAAATGAGCTCGTCGAGCTTGGCCTGAATGGCGCGAGTATCCCGCGTTTGCGCATTCTGGAGGACGAAGACCATCAGAAACGTAATGATCGTCGTCCCGGTGTTGATGACAAGCTGCCAGGTCTCCGAAAAATCGAAAATGGGGCCGGTAACCGCCCAGGCCAGAACCAGAGCGACCGCAAGCACGAATGTGACCGGTTTGCCCGCCCATTCCGATGCCCCGGTCGCGAAACGAGTGAATAGATGGGCTGCCGTGGCCATGAACGCCTCCCTCAAAGCTGCACAAGTGAAACTCCGAGGCAGGCGCTAGGTTCCCGGGGCTGACACCAACGGTATCAAACCACCGGTGGAGCAATCAGTTTCCGGTAAAGATGCCAGGTGGAATGACCAAGGATCGGGATGACGAGCGCGAGACCGATGAACACCGGTATCGTTCCGACGACCAGCGACACGGCAACGATAAGCCCCCAGCAGAAAACGGGTATCGGGTTGGTGATCGTGGCGCGAACCGACGCTTCCATCGCTGCAACGAGCCCTACATCCCGATCAAGCAGGATCGGAAACGTGACCACGGTGGTCGCAAGAACGATGATCGCAAAGCCGAGACCGAGCAGATTACCCCAGAAGATCAGTTGCATGCCTTGCGGCGTGCTGAACACCTCGGACGTAAACGCGGAAATCGACCTCGGAAAAACATCGCCGAAGACATTCGCATACAGCGTCTGCGCTGCAACGAGCCAAACGACGAAAAAGGCGAAAAGCATGAGGCCGCCGGTGACGATCGACGGAAATGCCGGCGACCGGGTCACCTCCAATGCGTGCGTCCAGGATGTGTCCATTCCCGCTTCCCGACGGCGGCTGATCTCATAGAGACCGATCGCGGCGATCGGGCCAATCAAGGCGAAGCCGGCCACCAGAGGAAAGATCATTGGCAGCAGATTCGCGCTGGACGTGGCGAGCGCCAGAAAAACGCCTGCGATCGGATACATCAGGCATAGGAACACATAATGTGACGGCTTTTCCCGAAAATCATCAAAACCGCGCCGAAGCGCGTCGAAAACATCTGCAATGCTGATCTTATTGACGACCGGGCGCGCATAGGCCTCGCCTGCGCCGGACATGACATGGAATGCCGTCATTGCTTTCTCCTCCTCAGCCAAGCTGGCCGGCGGCGAACGGCATCGGCGTAAGCCGACACGAAAACGCAACCGGCACTGGAGGAAGCATAACAAAAATCGGCGCTGCTGTCCTGCTTTCCCTTGACTTTGCCATCAAGCTTTCTCACATCGGCGGCACTATGAAAGCTTCAGACGCCGATATCCTCATTATTCCCGGTTACACCAATTCCGGTCCAGACCATTGGCAAAGCCGCTGGCAGGCAAAACTCAGCACAGCCCGCCGCGTCGAACAGGCCGAATGGGCCAAGCCTGTTCGTGACGATTGGGTGACAAGGATTGCCGAGGAGGTGAATGCGTCGACACGCCCGGTCGTACTAGTGGCGCATTCGCTCGGCGTGCCATCCGTCATTCACGCCATCCCGCATTTTCGCAACAAGATTGCGGGCGCTTTCTTCGTGGCACCGCCCGACGTTGCCAACCCCGGCATACGCCCCCGGCATCTGATGACCTTCGGTCCCTACCCGCGCGAGCCGCTGCCATTCCCGACGATCACAGTCGCCAGCCGCAACGATCCCTTCGGAACCTATGAGCACGCCGACGATATCGCTGCAAGCTGGGGTTCGCTTCTGGTCGATGCAGGAGAATCCGGCCACATCAACGCCGCGTCGGGCCATGGACCATGGCCCGAGGGCACGATGGTGTTCGCACAATTCCTCAGCCGCCTGAACCCGTAGCCGTCGCTACATCGCCATACGCGAGCATCTGTCCGCTTCGGTTTGCAGGGCGGTTTTCAGTCTAGTCGCCCTCGCCACGAATACAGAAGACGCCGGCCAGACCGATCAGCACGATGCACTGCATGATGAACATGGGCCAGTCCTGAGCCATTGTTCTTCCTCCCTGTGGTATATGTAGGGCAAGGCCGCCAAGTGGGACCTGCCAGACATAAGAATAAACGCGTTTGGAACCAATCGGGGCTTCCGGCGTTTTATTGTCGCAACGCATGCCCCAAACAAACGTTGCGCACGGCTGCATAGCCCCTCTTTTGCAGCCCAAAGGCCCGGTGCTCGCCCTAGCACCGGGCACTTTTCATTTATGGAACAATGTCGCTCGATCGTCATTGTTGTCGCAGCGGCGTTTTCCTGTAGCGCTGCTCGGTCGGCAGTCGACCTCAACTTGCCGGCGGGAAAATAGAGCCCGGTGTCGGTATTTCGGCACCGGGCTCGCTTACTTTGCCGATGGGGTCGCAATGCCCGAATCCCCGCGATGGAACAAAAGCTCCCCTATGGATTTAATATTCCAGAGCAACACGGAGGAATCCTGATGACTTACGATCCCAACAGAGAGCCTGACCTTCGCACCACCCCGCCGGTAACTCGGCGCGGCAGCATGTGGGGAACATGGATCGCCGTCGCTGCGGTTATCCTGGTGGCCGCTTTTGCCTGGATGCAATGGGGAGGTTCGACCGGAACCGACCCTGAAACCACGGCATCGACGAAACCCCCGATTACGCAACCGGCTCCCGAGCCGATGACGCCGGCCACGCCGCCCGCTTCAGCTCCGGCTGCACCGTCGGATGGCGGAACAAAGCCGTAACCTTCTTAGAAACGATACAAAAACGGTAGGGCGGTACGAAGCCGCCTTGCCAGATCAATCCTGCCTGGGGCACAACTCACCCGAGAGTTGAGACCGCATGGACCGTCATGTCATCGCTGACCTCGTAAAACTTGTTCCCATCGATGTAGATGAAGTGGCAGCTTGGCTTCTCACCTTTGCCATTCGAGCAAGCTTGATCTCCTTTGAACGTAAGTTTGGTTTTCACGTCCACCATTTTGCCGTCGACTTTGGCCTTCCCGGTGATGGTACCTTTCTTCCAGCTCCACACCAGATCGGCGATCACCGGCTTTCCAAGATCGAAAATCTCGACCTTGACATGCTTGCCGTCAGCAAAGGATTTGAACTCTTCAATCGTCGCCTTCCTGGCACCCGCCGGAAGGTCCTCGGCATAGGCGTTCACGCACGATAATAGGAACGCCAGTGTACCGATGCCCGAAAGTATCCTTCTCACAACGGGTTCCTCCTTCGTTTTAGTAATAACTAAATTACAATTCATCGACAGACATCACAACCAAGAGCGCCTACCTTCTTGTGATGAGCTACGGGCTTTTTCCCTCTATCGAAGTGAAGCAATACACGTTGACGCCATGCGGCAAATCTCGTGGTGTTCACCGTCATTCGCTGTGTGTACATCACCTTTTCGGGCATCGGGCATCCCGAAGGACGTTCAAGGCACCTGGTGCCGGGACATGTCGCCAAGGGTTGCACGACGCGGTGGTAAAAACGGCCGACAAAGTGGTGGATCGATCGACCATCGACGCAGAGCGCTTTGCCAAAAGATGCAAAGAATAACGGAAACAAAGCGGTAATGGAAAATGGCAACGCGCGCAAACCAAGGAAATTACAACCACGCAAAATTAGCTATACCAAAATTAATGCCAATTTAATTCAAGAAAAGCACACTGACACGCGCTAGCCGAGCGAGTGTGCAAATTGAAACAGACGAAGCCGGACCATCTGGTCATTTCAAAAGACAGTGCCGCGGATGCCGACACCCGGAACGCGGCGCAGGGAGCGGCGACAACTGAACTCGTGCAACGAGAGAGCCGTTGGAACTACGCTCTCGTCGGTTCGGGCCTGGGAGTTTGGGATCACAATCTTCGCCTCGGCACGCGATACTATTCCAATACATGGAAAGCCATACGCGGCATGGCTCCCGAGGAGGAAGCGGATGGCGACTACCAGGCGTGGATCGCACTGATCCATCCGGACGACCGGGATTTCGTTGTAGAGGCGATCGAACGTCAGAATGCCGGCGATCCGAACTATCAGGTCTTCGAATACCGGGAACGCCACAAGGACGGCCGTTGGGTCTGGATCGAATGCCGGGGCGCCTGCGTCGAATGGGACGACCAAGGCGCACCAGCGCGATTGGTCGGCACGGATACCGATATAACCGCGCGCAAGGCAGCCGAGGAGCGGCTGTCTCACATGTCACGACGACTTGACCTTGCCCTCGATATCTCGAACATCGGCGTATTCGAAGCTGACATCGACGCCGGTACCGTTGAGTGGGACGCTCGCCTGATTGCAATATACGGCATAGAGCAGCCTACGCTGAAGTCTGCGGGCGACGCATGGTCCAAAGCGCTCCACCCCGACGATCGGGAACGCGTGCTTGCCACGATCGCAGAGAACGTCGAGCGGAATAGCGGTTTCCAGCACGAATTTCGCATTATCCGTGGCGACGGCGCCGAACGCGTCATCCGTGCGAAGAGCGCGTTTTTCGTCGATGGCGATGGCCGCCGCAAGCTGATCGGCGCCAATTGGGACGTGACGGAAGAAGCCCTTCTGAACGCGGAACTACAACGCGCCAAAGACCTTGCCGAAGCCCGCAACCTTGATCTCGAGGCCGCCAAGGAGAACATCGAGCATCTTGCACTCCACGACTATCTCACTGGATTGCCAAACCGTCGCTATCTCGACCGCATGCTCGACGAATACTCCGCGCGATGCCGCCGCGACAACCTGACGCTGGCGGTCCTTCATATTGATCTGGACCGGTTCAAGCAGATCAACGACACGCTCGGCCACCGCGCAGGCGACGCGATGCTGCAACACGCGGCGACGGTCCTCAAGGCAAACGTACGCGCGAACGATTTTGTCGCGCGCATCGGCGGCGACGAGTTCGTCGTCCTGTGCACCATCGACGTCACGCCCAAGAAAATATCGAACCTCGCGGAGCGAATCATCCGCGAGCTTTGCCGCCCCATTCGCTACGAAAATCACGACTGCCGCTTCGGAGCGAGCATCGGTATTGCCACCGGCAGTGGCTCGGCTCTCGACGGGAAACAACTGCTCTTGAACGCGGATATTGCGCTCTATCGTGCAAAGAGCGGCGGGCGGAACCGTCACGAATTCTTTTCCACCGACGCCCGCCGCCGCATCATTGCCAGCAAGCGCCTCGCGGACGATATTCTCCTCGGGCTCGAACGGCGGGAATTCGTGCCATTCTACCAGCCGCAGTTTCATGCCCGCACGCTCGATGTTGCCGGCGTCGAGACCCTCGCCCGCTGGCAGCATCGCGAACGCGGCTTGATGACGCCCGACAAATTCCTGGCAATTGCCGAGGATATCAACGTCGTCGCCACGATCGACGGCCTCATTCTCGAACAAGCTTTGGCGGACAGGGACCGGTGGGAAAGCGAAGGCATTGTCATTCCGAAGATCGCAGTCAACGTCTCGTCTCGTCGCCTCGACGATCCCAATCTTGGGAAGAAGCTTCGCGCACTGAAGATCGCGCCGGGAACGGTCGCATTCGAGCTGCTTGAATCGATATCGCTCGATGATTGCGACGACGCGGTGATCGCAAACTTGCGGCAGTTGCGCAGGCTGGGAATCGATATCGAAATCGACGATTTCGGAACCGGACACGCGTCGATCGTCAGCCTTTTGAAGCTCAGCCCCAGAACATTGAAGATCGACAGGGAACTCGTGCGGATGGTGCCGCATTCGTCGGGGCAACGGAAGCTGGTGCGCTCCATCATCGAAATCGGGCGATCCCTGAACATTCTCGTCACCGCCGAAGGCGTCGAAACGATGGACCACGTCCGCATTCTCGCCGATCTGGGCTGCGATATGCTGCAGGGCTACGCGCTTGCCCGGCCGATGCCGGCGTTGCAAATCCCCGCTTTCGTGCGTGCCGCCGGTTGGCGGCAGACCGAAGCAGAGGACCGCGGTCCGCAAGTCGAGCATCACAAGCCGCTCAAAGGCTACGTCTCCAAATAAATAGTTGCAAAACGGGATCGGACGCGGCCTGTCGTTCCGTTATCGCGCAAAACCCTGTAAAATAGTTACGTGAAGCCCTTCGATTCTCTTGGCGGCGCTCCGGATAATCCGGAATCCGGGGAAGGAGTGACAGGCGGATTGTGAAACCCTCGCTTTTCCTTTAAGGGGACGCCACGAGATCGATCCACTCGCGCTATCCCAGAGCGCCAACGACAGAGAACAATCGCAATGAACCGTCGCCGCCGTATTTACGAGGGCAAGGCAAAGATTCTGTATGAGGGACCCGAACCGGGCACACTGATCCAGTTCTTCAAGGACGATGCCACCGCCTTCAACAAGAAAAAGCACGAAGTCATCGATGGCAAGGGCGTTCTGAACAACCGCATTTGCGAATTCATTTTCAATCATCTGAACAAGATCGGCATTCCGACCCATTTCATCCGCCGGCTTAACATGCGCGAGCAGTTGATCCGCGAAGTGGAGATGATCCCGCTTGAAATCGTCGTGCGCAACGTCGCCGCTGGCTCGCTGGCCAAGCGCCTCGGCATCGAGGAAGGCGTGGTTCTGCCGCGCTCGATCATCGAGTTCTACTACAAGTCGGACGCGCTCGAGGATCCGATGGTTTCCGAAGAGCACATTACGGCTTTCGGCTGGGCCAACCCCGCCGAGCTCGATGACATCATGGCGCTGGCGATCCGCGTCAACGACTTCATGACCGGTCTTTTCCTCGGCGTCGGCATTCAGCTCGTCGACTTCAAGATCGAATGTGGGCGCCTTTACGAAGGCGACATGATGCGCATCATCCTCGCCGACGAAATTTCGCCGGACTCCTGCCGCCTCTGGGATATCGACACTCAGGAAAAGATGGACAAGGACCGCTTCCGGCGCGATCTGGGCGGGCTTCTCGAAGCCTATTCGGAAGTCGCGCGCCGCCTCGGGATCATCAACGAGAACGAGCCCGTGCGCGGCACTGGCCCTGTTCTCGTGAAGTAAAACATTCGGTTAGAAGACAGGGAAGACAAAGTGATCAAGGCTCGTGTAACCGTCACGCTGAAGAACGGCGTTCTCGATCCGCAGGGCAAGGCAATCGAAGGCGCGCTTGGCGCGCTCGGCTTCGACGGCGTCGGCCATGTCCGCCAGGGCAAGGTATTCGACGTCGAACTCGAAGGAGCCGACAAGGCGATCGCCGAAAGCAACCTCAAGGCAATGTGCGAGAAACTCCTCGCCAACACCGTTATCGAGAATTATAGTATTTCTCTCGACTGAAGGTTGTGGAAATGTGCGATGGCCGCAGTGACGCAAGACTTGATGTATGAGCTGCTGAAGCGCATGCACTCCGACATTTCGGGGCTGAAGCAAGGCCAGAGCGAAATCAAGGCCGAGCTAAATGCGATACGCGGCACGATGATCTCGATGCAACAGGACACTCACAATATCTACAGCGTGCTCAGTCGGCATGACGACCGACTGGAACGCATAGAAAACCGTCTCGAACTTCGAGAACTGGCAGAAGCACAAGCAAGGTTTGAACCGCACCCATGAAATCAGCCGTCGTTCAGCTCCCGGGCCTCAATCGCGATCGCGACATGATCGCTGCGCTTACCAAGATCTCAGGCAAGGCACCTGTGACGATCTGGCAGACGGAAACGCAAATTCCTGATGTCGACCTGATCGTCATTCCAGGCGGCTTCTCCTATGGCGATTACCTGCGTTGTGGAGCAATTGCGGCGCGGATGCCAGTGATGCAGGCGATCATCGAGAAGGCCAACAAAGGCGTAAAGGTTCTTGGTGTCTGCAATGGCTTTCAGATCCTTGTCGAGGCGGGCCTCCTGCCAGGCGCTCTGATGCGCAACGCATCGTTGAAGTTCGTCTGCCGCGAAATCAAGCTTGAGGTGGTGAACGCCGACACCGACTTCACCCGGGCCTACGGCAAGGGTCAGGTCATCCGCTGCCCGGTTGCCCACCATGACGGGAACTATTTCGCCGACGCCGAGACACTGGCCGCGATCGAAAGCAACGGACAGGTGGTTTTCCGCTACGCCGAGGGCACCAATCCGAATGGATCGATCAATGATATTGCCGCTGTCATGAACGAAAAGGGCAATGTTCTCGGGATGATGCCGCACCCCGAAAACCTGATCGAGGCTGCGCACGGCGGCTCCGACGGTCGCGGTCTCTTCGCTTCGGCGCTTGACGTAATCGCTGCTTAACCCTTTCCCGCGTATGAGGCCACTCATCCGGTCCAATGGAGCTAAGATATCGATGCGCCCTCGCCTCGCTGTACTACGTGTTTTCGCGCTCGCCGCCACAGCGGCGCTTGTCGCCTCTTGCCAGTCGAAGCCCTCCGTTCGCGCTCCGGATCGAAGCGCGCTGTCGACGATGGAACGCGTGGCGGTATCGGCAAATTCCTGCTGGTTCAAATCGCGTGATGCGGCTTTTGCGGCTTACAAGCTCGCGCCGGAGCTCAATTCCTTCTCGGGCCGGCCGCGTATTCTCGTCGTCCACGAAGGCAGCCCGGAAAGCAGACCGCTGCTCGTTGTTCAGGCGGAAGGCAACCCCTCCAAGCTCGATGCCTTTGGGCCGATGATGCAATCGCCGCTTGGACCGCGCATCGCGCAAGATGTCACGCGTTGGGCGTCAGGCAGCAAGAGCTGCAGCTGATCAATCCCAGAAGAACGACTTGCTTGCCTCCTTGCGTGCCTCCTTGCGCGTGAGACCGATGTCGAGCAGTTCCGTATCCGTCAGGTTTCTCAACGCCCTGCGTGTCTCGCGTTTCTGATGCCATTGCACCAGATGGCGCCACCAGAGGCCGCGACGTCGCTGCAGACCCGACAGAATATGTCGAATGGCCACCTGACGCGCTTGTTTTTGCGTCGGGAGACATGTGTTTGCATTGTTGACACCTGGTGCGACAGACATTTCGATTCCAATCTCTCATTGTATCCATTGCACTGATACTATTGACATCGAGACAGTGACAATCTAGGAAATTGTCATCATGACAAATTGGCTTCCCGATGTTACCCGTGGTTCCGGTCCCGTCTATCTAAGGCTTGCGGACAGTATCGAATCCGCCATTGCGAGCGGTACGCTGCCCGCAGGCAGTAAGCTTCCGCCGCAACGCAATCTGGCCTACGACATTGGCGTGACAATCGGCACAATCGGCCGAGCCTATGCGCTGGTGCACGAACGCGGACTGGTCGCCGGTGAAGTCGGGCGCGGCACCTATGTCCTGGACCGAGCCGACGCCGCACCCGGCAATCAGGCGGATCCTTTGACCATCGCCCTGGGCGGTACCCGGACAATCGACGCACCGCCGAACAAAGTTCGCTTCGACACGACAGCGGCACCCGATCTTGGCCAGGGAAAGATCATCGGGCGCATTCTCGCTGAGATCGGCGAGCAGCATTTGTCAGAAATATCGTCCTATTCCAGGGTCTTTCCGAAGAATTGGTACGAGGCCGGTCGACGCTGGCTCGCCCGAAACGACTGGATGCCGGAGGCGGAAAACATCGTTCCGACCCTCGGGGCTCACGCAGCGGCCATCGCCGTCATCTCCGCGGTGTCGTCGCCTGGTGACAAGATCGTCTTCGAAACGCTGAGCTACACGCAGGTGAGCCGCAGTGCACGCATTCTCGGTCGCCGCACCATCACAGTCGACTCGGACGAGAACGGTATCATTCCGGAGGATTTCGAGAGGTTATGTCATCAGCAGCATCCAAAGCTGGCATTTCTGATGCCGACCGCCCACAATCCGACGCTGGCGACCATGCCGCACGAACGTCGGGTGAAAGTCGCCGAGATCGCGCGGCGCCATGGCGTCTGGCTGATAGAAGATGACCTTTACGGTGGCATGACCAGTGACGAGAACCCTCTGCTTGCCTCACTGGCGCCGGATCGGACCTTTTTGATCAGCGGCCTGTCGAAGGCGGTTGCTGCCGGTGTCCGCGGTGGTTGGGTCGCCTGCCCGCCGCATTTTGCCCAGCGGATCAAGGTAACGCACAAGATGATCACCGGCGGGCTGCCCTTCATCCTCGCCGAGGCGTGCGCGCGCCTGGTCGAAAGCGGTCAGGCGCATGAAATCCGCAAGACGATAATCGCCGAATTGAACATCCGCGAGCAGATGTCCCGAGAGAAGCTCAACGGATTCGATTTCGTGTCGCATCCGCACGTTCCGTTCCTGTGGTTGAAGCTGCCGGACCCCTGGCTTTCCGGAACCTTCAAGAATGCAGCATTCCGCGACGGTGTCCTGATCGACGACGAAGACGAGTTCAAGGCGGCGCGGACTGACAAGGTGTATCACCGTGTACGTATCAGCTTTTCCTCTCCGAAGAGCAGAGAGGAACTGGCGGCAGGCTTCATGACGCTCCGGCGCTTGCTCGAAAGCGGCGGCTCCGGGTACGACGGCGAAATCTGAAATTGTTGCCGATCGGCAGCATTCCGGAAAATCTGAAAATCCCAACGACTGGACGGCCCGAACAACAGCATGACCCGCGCGGGCATGGCAACGAAATTGCTTCTCCCGACCCGCGGCCTGTTAACAGCGGGCATTTTCCTGTCGCGCGTTTCGTAGACTTAGGCTAAAGACACCGAAATCGCGCAACGGCAGGGACTTCCGAGAGCTCATGACCATTTCCAATACCCGCCCGATCACCCCCGAACTGATCGCCGCCCACGGCCTGAAGCCGGACGAATACCAGCGGATACTGGATCTGATCGGCCGCGAGCCGACCTTTACCGAACTCGGCATCTTCTCGGCGATGTGGAACGAACACTGCTCCTACAAATCCTCCAAGAAGTGGCTTCGCACGCTGCCGACCAAAGGTCCGCGCGTCATCCAGGGACCGGGAGAAAACGCCGGCGTTGTGGATATCGATGACGGCGATTGCGTCGTCTTCAAGATGGAAAGCCACAACCACCCCTCTTACATCGAGCCCTACCAGGGTGCTGCGACAGGCGTTGGCGGCATTCTGCGTGACGTCTTCACCATGGGCGCGCGCCCCATCGCGGCGATGAACGCACTTCGCTTCGGCGAGCCTGATCATCCCAAAACCCGTCACCTGGTTTCCGGCGTTGTTTCCGGAGTTGGCGGCTATGGTAATTCCTTCGGCGTCCCAACGGTCGGCGGCGAAGTCGAGTTTGACGCGCGCTACAACGGCAACATCCTTGTCAACGCTTTCGCGGCAGGTCTTGCCAAGTCGAACGCGATCTTCCTGTCCGAGGCCAAGGGCGTCGGTCTTCCGGTCGTCTATCTCGGTGCCAAGACCGGCCGCGACGGCGTCGGCGGCGCCACCATGGCGTCTGCAGAGTTCGACGAATCCATCGAAGAGAAGCGCCCGACCGTGCAGGTAGGCGACCCCTTCACCGAAAAGTGCCTCCTCGAAGCCTGCCTTGAACTGATGCAGACCGGTGCCGTCATCGCGATCCAGGACATGGGTGCTGCCGGCCTCACCTGCTCGGCGGTGGAAATGGGCGCCAAGGGCGACCTCGGCATCTTGCTGGATCTCGACAAGGTCCCGGTCCGCGAGGACGAGATGACCGCCTACGAGATGATGTTGTCGGAAAGCCAGGAGCGAATGCTTATGGTTCTCGAGCCGGAAAAGGAAGCCGTCGCGAAGGCGATCTTCGTCAAGTGGGGCCTTGATTTCGCAATCGTGGGCAAAACGACCGATGACCTGCGCTTCCGCATCGTGCACCAGGGCGTCGAAGTTGCGAACCTGCCGATCAAGGATCTCGGCGACCAGGCTCCGGAATATGACAGGCCGTGGCGCGAGCCGGACAAGCGCGCGGCACTCCCCGCCCACCTCGTTGCCGAACCGGCCGACTACGGCCAGGCGCTGCTGCAGCTCGTCGGTTCTCCGAACCAGTCGAGCCGCCGATGGGTCTACGAGCAGTATGACACGCTGATCCAGGGAAACTCGCTGCAGCTGCCGGGCGGCGACGCCGGAGTGGTCCGCGTCGAAAACCATCCGACGAAAGCACTGGCTTTCTCTTCCGACGTTACGCCGCGCTACGTGGAAGCCGACCCGTTCGAAGGCGGCAAGCAAGCGGTGGCAGAGTGCTGGCGCAACATCACGGCGACCGGCGCGGAGCCCCTCGCTGCGACCGACAACCTCAACTTCGGCAACCCGGAAAAGCCGGAAATCATGGGCCAGTTCGTCCATGCGGTGAAGGGTATCGGCGAGGCCTGCCGCGCGCTTGATTTCCCGATCGTTTCCGGCAATGTCTCGCTCTACAACGAGACCAATGGCGTTGCGATCCTTCCGACCCCGACGATTGCCGGCGTTGGCCTTCTCTCCGACTGGAAGAAGATGACCCGCATTGGCAGCGCCGCCAATGGCGACAAGGTGATCATGATCGGCACCGACGGCAGCCATCTGGGCTCCTCGATCTACGTCCGCGATATCCTCGGCAGCACCGACGGTCCGGCACCCGAAGTGGACCTGTTCGCGGAACGCCGCAACGGCGACTTCGTGCGCTCGGTCATCCGCAACGGCCAGGCAACCGCCTGCCATGACATCTCCTCCGGCGGGCTTGCCCTCACGCTTGCAGAGATGGTTATGGCATCAGGCAAGGGCCTCAAGATCGACCTGCGCGAAGGCAAAGGTGCCCCCCATGCACTTCTCTTCGGCGAAGACCAGGCCCGCTATGTGCTCGCCCTGCCCGCCGATGTCGCCGACTTCGTCTGTGCCAATGCCGAAGGTGCTGGCGTACCCTTCCGCCGTCTCGGCACCGTCGAAGGCGAAAATCTCATCGTCGACGATCTGCTTTCGCTGCCGATTCAGCAATTGCGCAACGCCCATGAATCATGGTTCCCTGAATACATGGAAGGCCGCGGCACGCTCGCTGCCGCGGAATAATGCGCAAGGAGTACCGATCATGCCTATGAAACCTGGTGATATCGAAGACATGATCAAAGCCGGAATTCCCGGTGCCAAGGTGACCATTCGAGACCTCGCTGGCGATGGCGATCATTATGCTGCCGAAGTCGTTGCCGAAGCATTCCGCGGCAAGAGCCGCGTGCAGCAGCATCAGATGGTCTACGAGGCACTGAAGGGAAATATGGGCGGAATATTGCATGCCTTGGCGCTGCAGACATCCGCTCCCGAGTAGTGACGAGACAGAGAGCCGCCCGGTGAACCGCCGGGCGGCTTGATTCTGACTGATGTGAAACAACGATAACGATCACGCGCTCGTTTGTTCAGCGGTCGCGCGGATATCCGACAAACCGCGTATCCTGATCTGTTATTCGAGCAACCGATACCGGCCCGCTGCGCCCGTAACGGATAGGCAACAGCCTGCGAGATCGCATGGGCCATTGGGCGTTTTTTTGGTTGCACCCGCTGGAATTCCGCCCATCACATGCTATCTAAGCTTAACGATTGAAACGGCGGGCCTTTAACCCGCCTGTTGAAAGGATTAGGTCCCATGAGCGGTATCAACGAATTCATCGACAACGAAATCAAGACCAACGACGTCGTCCTTTTCATGAAGGGAACGCCGCAGTTCCCCCAGTGTGGGTTCTCCGGCCAGGTCGTTCAGATCCTCGATTACATCGGCGTCGATTACAAGGGCATCAATGTGCTTGCTGATTCGGAAATCCGCCAGGGCATCAAGGATTACTCCAACTGGCCGACGATCCCCCAGCTCTACGTGAAGGGTGAGTTCATCGGCGGCTGCGACATCATCAGGGAAATGTTCCAGGCTGGTGAATTGCAGCAGCACCTGCAGGAAAACGGCGTCACCGTTCGCGGCGCCGCCTGACCTGACCGGTCACCGGGCGTCCGTCCGGTTTCCAAATCTGCATTTCGAGTCCGAGGCGCTGTGCTGAACAGCGCCTTGGCCTGTTTATGGGAATTTCATTGTGACAGATTCTTCACAAGCCGTGCACGCGGGCAGATTGCCCATGGGCAAAGGTGAGTTCATTGCGCTTGCCGCTTTCCTGATGGCGGTCAACTCGCTCGCGATCGACATCATGCTCCCCGCCCTTCAGCAAATCGGCGCAAGCCTGGGCGTGGAAAGCGAAAATCACCGGCAGTTCGTCGTCTCGACTTATCTCCTCGGATTCGGCGCGGCGCAGCTCTTCTATGGTCCGCTTTCGGATCGCTTCGGCCGTCGCATTCCGCTTCTGATCGGCCTTGTCATCTACATCTGTTCCGCCCTTGGCATTGCCTTGGTCCCATCTTTCGCGGGTCTCCTCATTCTCCGTTTCGTTCAGGGCATCGGTTCGGCCGCAACCCGCGTCATCACCATCTCCATCGTCCGCGACGTCTACGGCGGCAGGCAGATGGCGGAGGTCATGTCTCTGATCATGATGGTCTTCATGATCGTTCCGGTCATAGCGCCCGGCAGCGGCCAGATCATCATGTTCTTCGGCAGCTGGCATTTGATATTCGTATTCATCGCTGCAATGGCTGCACTTATTGCGATTTGGGCTTACATCCGTTTGCCCGAAACGCTCCACGCCGCCAACGTCCGTCCCTTCACGGCCCGCGCTGTCATCGGCGGATTCAAGCTGGTTCTGACCAATCGCATCGCACTCTGCTATACGATTGCCACCACCTTCATATTCGGCTCGTTGTTCGGATTCATCAATTCCGCCCAGCAGATCTACGTCGGAATCTACGATCTCGGCGTCTATTTCCCATTCGCCTTCGCTGGCGTAGCGATCTTCATGTCGCTGTCGTCTTTCCTGAATTCGCGCCTTGTCGGCAGGTTCGGAATGAGGCGTCTCTCGCACGGGGCGTTGCTGGGCTTCATCACCATCAACACCATCTGGCTGGTGGCCCTTCTCGTCGGCCCGCACCCGATGCCGTTCCCGTTCTTCATCGGGTTCTTCGGCCTCGCGATGTTCCAATTCGGCTGGATCGGCTCGAATTTCAACTCGCTGGCAATGGAGCCACTCGGTCACGTGGCTGGCACCGCCTCCTCCGTGCTCGGCTTCATGAGCACCGTCGGGGGCGCTCTTATCGGCGCCGGTATTGGCCAGGCATTCAATGGAACGGCGCTGCCGATGGTCGCAGGCTATTTCACCGTGTCGATCATCGGCCTCCTCTTCGTTTTGATAGCCGAAAAGGGCCGTCTCTTTCAGCCGCACAATCCGTCTGTTTGAATGATTGACGCAATTTCATACCCAGGATCTTCATTATGACGCCGCCACATAAACTTCACACCGAAAATCAGGGGTCGCGCCGTATCGGCATGGGCTTCATCGAATTCGTCGTGACGATCGCGATCATGACGGCGAGCGTCGCAATGGCGATCGACAGCATGTTGCCTTCCCTCCCGGCTATCGGCCATTCGCTGGGCGTCGTGAATGCCAATGACACCCAGCTCGTGATCGCTGTCTTCTTCCTCGGATTCGGCGTGTCTCAGATCATCTTCGGCAGTCTGTCCGATACATTTGGTCGCCGAAACATTCTGCTCGGCGGTCTCGCCGTCTACGTCCTCGCCATGTTTGCGGCAGCTGCGACCCGCAGCTTCGAAATGCTCCTCATCATGCGATTCGTTCAGGGCCTCGGCGGCGCCGCCGTGCGCATCACCACCATGGCAATCGTGCGCGATTGCTTCGGCGGACGCGAGATGGCGCGCGTGATGTCCTACGTCATGATCGTCTTCATGATCGTGCCGATCGTTGCCCCATCTGTCGGCCAGCTGATCATCACCTATGCCAATTGGCATTGGATATTCATTCTGCTGGGCGTCGTCGGCGCCATACTCTTCGTGTGGGCTCTGCTGCGTCTCAAGGAATCGCTGCCGCCGGAAGAACGAATGCCGCTCTCCGCCGCCTCTGTAGTCGATGGCTTCAAGACGGTTCTGACCAACAAGATCACCTGCGGCTACATGATCGGCCTGACGATGTTCACGGCGGTCATCAGTGCCTACGTCATCTCCGTCCAGCAGGTTTTCGGTGAAGTCTATGGACTCGGCGACTGGCTGCCGATCGCCTTCGCGGCAACGGCGGGCGGTATCGCAGTTGCAAACTTCGCGAACGGTTTTTTCGTGCGCAAGTTCGGCATGCGCCGCATCTCCCACGTCGCCATGATCCTGTTCACGATTGTTTCTGCGATCGGCTATGTAACAGCGCTGGGCGGCAAACCTGACTTCGCCTTTGCCTACGCGCTGTTCACCGTCCTGCTGATGATGTTCGCCGTCATCGCCACCAACTTCACGGCCATCAGCCTCGAACCAATGGGCAACCTGGCCGGCACGGCGACGGCGATCACCGGATTCGTTTCGACGACCTTCGGCGCCATCCTGGGGGGCGGCGTCGGCCAGCTCTTCAACGGCACGGTGCAGCCCTTGTTTGGCGGATTCGCCCTCTTCGGTGCCATCAGCATCGCTGCCACGCTGTGGGCTGAAGGCGGCAAGCTCTTCACGCACCCCGGCGACGATCCGAAGCTCGATCCGGGTGCAGGTCACTTCTGAATACAAAAAAGCCCGCCAACTCGGCGGGCTTAGCCTCCTCAGACCGTGAAAACCTCACGGCGCAGCAGCTCCCAGCTCTCCTTGTCAGGCGCGATCAGCAATCCGCCGTCGAGATGATGCGGCAGATAGGCAGAACCGTCGAAGCGGGCGGCATAGCCACCGGCTTCCTGGGATATCAACGTACCGCCAAGGTGATCCCAAGGCATCAACTTGTTGTACATGAGGTAGTGCACATGCCCGCCTGCGAACGACCGGTACTCGTGCGCCGCACAGCGATAGTTCGAGAGAAAACGCACCTTGGCCAGGTTTGCCAGGATCTCAGCGCGCTTGTTCAGCGGTAGAAATCCGGTCGAAGCCATCCCGACCATCTGCCCGAGTTCAACCGGCCGCGCCACCGAAAGCCGCTCTGCGTCACCGTCAGGCCGCCGAAGCCATGTGCCGCCACCCTTTTCGGCGATCACCCAGTCATCGCCCATCGGATCGTAGATGATGCCGGCAATCGTCTCGCCCTTCGCCACGATTGAGGCCATGACGCCAAACGCGGGGATGCCGGATGCGAAGTTGAAAGTACCGTCGACGGGATCCACCACCACGGCAAGGTCCGCGCCCTCGAGCATTCCGAGCAGGGCCGGGTCGGCCGCCACCGATTCCTCCCCGATAAAGGCGGCGGTTGGCCAAAGCTGGGCGACCTCCGCCTTGATCATCCGCTCCGCCTGCAGATCCGCTTCTGTCACCAGATCCGTAGCCTCGCTCTTGGCGCGCACGTCGTTGCTGCCAAGCCGGCGGAATCGCGGCAATATCTCCGCCTTCGCCGCACGCCTCAGAAGATCGGCAAGCGTCGTTACATCTATCGTGGGAACCATGGGATGTCCTTCTATGCGCGTGAGCGCTGGTTACTCACTCTTCGGCGTCGGTTCCCCGGCCATCAGGGCCGCGAAATCGAAAAGCTTTGGGTCGAGCAGGTGTGAGGGGTTCACGTGGGCCAACGCCCGGAGCATCGTATCCTTGCGACCAGGCATGCGTCGCTCGATGTCGGCGAGCATGTCTTTCATCGCGTTGCGCTGAAGGCCGTCCTGTGAGCCGCACAGATCGCAGGGAATGATCGGAAACTGCATGGCGGCCGCGAACTTCGCCATATCGTCCTCTGCACAATAAGCAAGCGGACGCAGCACCATCAGGTTGCCTTCGTCGTTCAGGAGTTTCGCGGGCATCGACGCCAGTCGCCCGCCGTGGAAGAAATTCATGAAGAAGGTTTCAAGGATATCTTCGCGGTGATGTCCAAGCACCAGCGCATCGCAGCCTTCTTCCCGCGCGATACGATAAAGGTTGCCGCGCCTGAGCCGCGAACAGAGCGAGCAATAAGTCCCACCCGCTGGCACTTTCTCCTTCACGATCGAATAGGTATCGCGGTATTCGATCCGGTGCTTGACACCGACCCTGGTCAGGTAGTCAGGCAGCACGTGCTTGGGGAAATTCGGCTGCCCCTGGTCCAGGTTGCAGGCGATCAGCTCGACGGGCAGCAGTCCGCGCCATTGCAGATCGAGAAGCAGTGCAAGCAACCCATAGGAGTCCTTGCCCCCGGAAACGCCGATCAGCCAGCGCTTCTGTCCCTTGAGCATGGCAAAATCGTCAAAGGCCTGGCGAACCTGACGCAGCAGGCGCTTGCGCATCTTGTTGAACGAGACCGAACTCGGTGCATCGGCAAAAAGCGCATGCGCGATCCCACCCTGGCCATCCAGTGTTTCCAGCTCATCGGCAATGTCAGCGACGATGTTCATTTTCCCATCCAATCAGGGGTCAGACCTGCTCTAGCAGAAAGCGCCGGCCCAACCCAGCATCAATCACCGAAAACCGACCAACCTGTGCGAGCGGCCAGCATCTCCAGTGCCACAGCGCCAAGCTGGGAGTTTCCGACCTTGTTCAGGCCCGGAGACCAGACCGCGATCGATGCGATTCCAGGCGCGACGGCAAAAATTCCACCACCGACGCCGCTCTTGCCCGGCAGACCGACATGATAGGCGAAGTCGCCGGAACCGTCGTAATGGCCGCAGGTCAGCATCAGGGCATTGATACGCCGCGCCCGCTTGGGCGAGACCACGGAATGCCCGGTCACCGGGTTGCTCCCGCGCGCAGCCAGGAACAGCCCCGCCTTCGCAAGCTGCTCGCAGGTCATCGACAATGCGCATTGGTGAAAATAGACGCCCAGCACATGATCTACGGGGTGGTCGAGATTACGATAGGCGCGCATGAAATTCGCGAGCGCGAAATTCCGAAACCCGGTCTGCGTCTCCGATCTTGCAACCTTTTCGTCGATGGTAACCGACTCGTCGTCTGCCAGGTAGCGCACGAACCGCAACAGCTCCCCGATAGCCTCGCGAGGCGCGTGCCCGGCCATGACGACATCCGCAACGGCGATCGCCCCCGCATTGATGAACGGATTGCGGGGAATCCCCGCCTCATGCTCGAGTTGTACGATCGAATTGAACGCGGAACCGGATGGTTCGCGACCGACCCGCTTCCATAATCCCTCGCCGACCTTGCCAAGCGCCAACGTCAGCATGAACACCTTGGAAACGCTCTGGATGGAAAATGGAACATCCGCACGGCCTACCGTGTAGACCTTGCCATCGACGGTGACCACCGCCAGCCCGAACTGCATCGGGTCGATCTTGGCGAGCTCGGGAATATAGTCCGCCACCTTGCCCTCGCCGAGCCTCGGCAGGAGTTCGGTGTAAATGCCGTCGAGGACTGCCTGCAAATCCGTCATCGTCTCTCTCCAGATAACAAAAAAGCCGCCCCGAGAGGCGGCTTTTCCGTATGCGAAAACGCCTCGCGCTCTACTGCGCCAAGCGTCGAAGACGCGTAAAGGACGCAGCAGCTCTTTGGAGACGCATAGGCCTTTCGGCAATCGAATTTCGATTGCCGAAGCTATGCGTTAACGCGAATAGAATTCGACCACCAGATGCGGTTCCATGACAACAGCGTACGGTACGTCGCTGAGAGCCGGTACACGAGCGAAAGTAGCAACCATCTTGTTGTGGTCGACTTCGATGTACTCGGGAACATCGCGTTCAGCCAGGCCAACGGATTCGAGAACCGAAACGAGCTGCTTCGACTTCTGACGAACTTCGATCACGTCGCCGGCCTTGCAACGGTAAGAACCGATGTTGACGCGGACGCCGTTCACAGTCACGTGGCCGTGGTTTACGAACTGGCGGGCAGCGAAAACGGTCGGAACGAACTTTGCGCGGTAAACGATCGCGTCCAGGCGGGATTCCAGAAGACCGATGAGGTTTTCCGAAGTGTCGCCCTTGCGGCGGTCGGCTTCAGCGAAGATCGCACGGAACTGCTTCTCGCGCAGGTCACCATAGTAACCCTTGAGCTTCTGCTTGGCGCGCAGCTGCACACCGAAGTCAGAAAGCTTGCCCTTGCGGCGCTGACCGTGCTGGCCCGGGCCGTATTCGCGGCGGTTCACCGGGGACTTAGGACGACCCCAGATGTTCTCGCCCATACGGCGGTCAATTTTGTACTTGGACGATTCGCGCTTGCTCATCGTATTTCCTTTCAGAATGTTACGGCGACTTGTTACCAAATCGCTCGAAGGAAACACGCCCTCCTTTGGCCCCTTTGGGAGGCCCGACAGGATTTTCCAGTTACGCCAACTGGAAAGATCCACGGGACATGTCAAATGAAACACGGGACATTGCTGCCCCGTGCTGGCGCGGTCTTTATGGGGAAGTGGGTTGAATGTCAATGACAATCCATCCCGGCGCGCCCGTGTTCCGCGCATTTCTGGATGCCGTTGGACTACTTCATGCCGATGGTTTCAGTCTTTAAGCCAAGTGCGTCGCTGATCGTGTAGAACAGGTCGGTCTGATCGGTCAGGCCGGTCACATTGGCAGCCCGCGGACCGTAGGCGGCAATTCGCAACTGGGAACCGGTGTGGCCCTGGTCGCCCTCTTCCTCGGAGTTGCCATAGCTCACTGCCATCACGGCGCCGTCCTTCGTCATCAACGCTTCCGTCAAGCCCGGTGCCTTGGCATCCGGATAGATGATCTGGCTTGAATGGGCGTGGTCGGCAGTGACGATGACCAGCGTATCGCCTTTTTCGCGGGCGAACTTCAACGCTTCCTGGACCGCCTCGTCGAGATCGACCGTCTCGCCGATCTGGCCGCAGGGATTGGCCGCGTGATCCTGCTTGTCGATCGATGCGCCCTCTACCTGCAGGAAGAAGCCTTTGTCGTTGCCGCGCAGAAGTTCGATTGCCTTCGCAGTCATCTGCGCCAGGGTCGGGGTCGCAGCCGTGCGCTTGTCGTTGACCTTGCAGACGACCGGTTCCTTGTCGACATTGCCGTGATAGCTGGCTTGCGGACCTTCCCAGCGCACCGGCATATTGCCGTCCGCGAATAGGCCGAGCAATGGCGCGCCGTCGTTCGCCTCTTTCACGGCCTGCAGCCCATCAAGTGTCGAAACCATGACATAGCCACGTTCTTCCGCTTGCTGGCGAAGCGTCTTGCCCTTCCAGTCTCCGGCCTTGGCTGTTTCACCAAAGCTCTTCGCGCCGCCGCCGAGCGTCACGTCGGCCCGCGCATTGAGCAGTTGTTCGGAAATCGAACCCCTACCGCCATTCTCGAGGGCGTTGGATGCGCACTTCTCGGAGGTCGATTCCGGGCCGTAGCACTTGCGATTGGTAACGTGAGCGATCTGCACGGCAGGCGTCGCGTCCTGGAGTTCGGCGGTCGAGACATTGCCCGTACCGAGACCGGCCGCCTTGGCTTTCTCGAGCAGGGTTTCATGCGGAGTCTCGTGAATATCGACACCGATAGCGCCGTTGTAGCTCTTGACACCGGAGGCCCAAGCCGTTCCCGACGCGGCCGAATCCGTCACATAGTTCGGTTTGCCCGTCGTCTTGTCGAGCGAGTAGTGCGTATACTGGCCCGTTACCGGCAGGGCATCGATACCCGGGAAATACTGGCCGGCGCCGACGGCATAGTTACGCGCGATGGTGATTTCCGAATCGCCCATGCCATCGCCGATCAACAGGATCACGTTCTTCGGCCGACCATCGACGATTGCCGCACGGAATGCTTCCGTCAGATCCCCGGACAGGCGGCGGGCGCCGCCCGGCACGCTCAGGTCCGCGCTTGCGCCACGCTCAAGAAGCTTTCCAGTTGCATCGCCGGCATAGCCGGGTTGAACGGTGACGGTGGCGAGCAAGGCTACGGCGAGCGCCTGTGACACATGGTGACGAACTCTGTTTCGCATGGCTGACATCTCCTTTGACAAAGCGTGCGACCCCAAAAGGGCACGCGCGCCTTATCTCGCGGCAAGATGAAACGCATGTGACAAAAGCAACCAATTCGTGTGCTCCTGCAACCTGCATCGAAGGTGCAAACGGACGTCTGCCCACCCGCCTCCAAATATAGGGAATTGGATCCGATTATTCAGCGGCTGACCGCAGTTCGTCATTGTCAGGTGCGTTGGCATCGCCAGGTGCCGTCTGACAGTTCATATCGGGAAAGGCAACGATGCGCTTGCCCGAAAAGTCGGTGTGCACGACGACAGTGCCCTGCTCCTCGAAATACCCGAGCAGACGTCTGGCCCGCCTCGCCGAATGCGTTCCGTAGGCACGCGCGATCCGGGCGTCCGATGGGCATGCTTCGCCGCAGATCGCGGCCTTTGCCAGGATCAGGAAAACCCCCTGGAGATCGTCGGTCACCCCTGTCGAAAGCGCCAGTGCTGTGGCCCACGCGTCGGTCTCCGCGGTCACCGCGTCGACGCCTGACCTTGAAATGGCGACTCTCCGACGAAAAGCCGGCAACGACATCGGCGGTCCCTGGACACGGCGCATGCGCAGGCGAACGAGGAATTCCTGATAGAGAACCGAATCTGTGCGGAAACCGGAGCCTGGATCATCGAGAATTTCACTGAGAACCGCCGAAAGCCGTTCTTCGCGATCCTCGGCGGACATCTCCGGCTGACTCGTTCGCACTTCGGCAGGCTGCGTCGCCGCCGGCGGCGTCGAGCGGGCAAGTTCAGCGAGTATATCCGTGGTCGGCCTCGGCGCCGGTGGAGCGCGTCGCACCAGGGGCCGCTGGAGTTCCTCGGGATCCGGCGTGAAGATCAGGTCCTCGACGTCATTGGGTGAATCCGGCAACGGCATCAGCTTCGGGCTCGACGAGCGTGCCGATGTCTCGACCGTGCCGATCTGGATCGGCAGCGGCCGACGAGACAGAGCCGGGCCGAGCGCCACGAAATTGCCGCGCTTCAGATCCCGGAACATTTCGGCCTGCCGGCGGTCCATGCCGAGGAGGTCGGCCGCACGCGCCATGTCGATATCGAGGAAGGTGCGGCCCATCAGGAAGTTCGAAGCTTCAGCCGCCACGTTCTTTGCAAGCTTTGCCAGACGTTGGGTGGCGATGACTCCCGCCAGTCCGCGCTTGCGGCCGCGGCACATGAGGTTCGTCATCGCGCCAAGGGACATCTTGCGAGCGTCCTCGGAGACATCGCCGCCAACCGAGGGCGCAAACATCTGCGCTTCGTCGACCACGACAAGAACCGGATACCAATACTCGCGTTCGGCATCGAACATGCCGTTGAGGAACGCCGCCGCTGCACGCATCTGCTGCTCGACATCAAGGCCCTCGAGTGTCAGGACACAGGAAACGCGATGCTGGCGAATTCGATTGGCGATCCCGGCAAGCTCTGCCTCCGTGCGCTCGCCGTCGACCACGACATGGCCGAACTTGTCGCTGAGCGTGACGAAGTCGCCTTCGGGATCTATGATGACCTGCTGAACCCACTGGGCAGATTGCTCGAGCAGGCGACGAAGCAGATGCGACTTGCCCGAGCCGGAGTTGCCCTGCACAAGCAGGCGGGTCGCCAGAAGCTCCTCGATATCGAGCGTAGCCGGATTTCCCCCGGACCCCATTCCCATATCGATACCAACCTGCAAGTCCAATTCCCCTTACGAAAGCAACATCACCCTTTAGCAGATTCGCGGTGAGATGCTGCTGCCGATGAGCGAAACCCACAGCCAATCGCACAGCCAATCATGGAAGCGGTCAGGCCGCCTCATCCGCCAGAACGCCTGCCTCGCTCTCGCCCGTGCGCGGCGTCAACATCCTCGTAAATACGAGGCTGATGGTGAGCGGAACGAGCAGAATTGCCAACCCGGTCCGCAGTCCCCAGAACTCTCCGACGAAACCGATCACCGGCGGCCCGACAAGGAAACCTAGAAGCGCCATGAACGACAGGATGGCGACGCTCGCGGCAGCGGGCCTGTCCGTCAGACCCGCAGACGCGGTGACGGCAAGCGGAAAGCCGACGGAAACGCCGATCCCGATCGCACCGAAACCGATCAGTGCCACCAGGGTGCTTGGCGCAAACAACACGATCAACACACCGACCAGCGCGGCAGAGCCGCAGCCGCGCGCAATCGCGACCGCTCCAAACCGCGCCTTCATGGTGTCGCCGCCGAAGCGGCCCGCGGCCACAAGGCAAGCAAAAACGGAATAACCAAGGCCCGTGGCAGCACCGCCGGCGGAGAGAACCTCCTTCAGGTAGACAGCCGACCAGTCGGCAATTGCGCCCTCCGTCATGGTGATGCCGAACGTGAAGGCGCAGATCCCCAGCAATGCGAGGCTCGGCAGCTTGAAAGGGGCAACCGGCGCGGCTGCGGAACTCGCCGCTGCAGCGGCTTTGGCCTCGGCCGGCAGCTGCGCACTTATCGAAAGCGCCAACGGCAGCACAAGCAATGCGACCACGGGAATCGACCATTGCGCGGACACCTGAAGTGCCATGGCGCCCGCGCCGATCAGGCTGCCTGCCATGATGCCCAGGCTCCAGAAGCCATGGCAGCGGCTCATGATCACGAGGCCCGTCGTCTTCTCGGCGCGATCGGCCTCCACATTGAGGCCAAGCTCGAGGGTCGACAACGCGACGCCGACGATCATGAGCGCGACGAACAGCATTTCGATGCTTTCGGCGAAGACAGGCAGGGATACGACCGCGAGGAACGCAACAAAGCCATAGATGATCGTAGCCCGCCCGCCGATCCGGGATACGAAGCGACCGGCAAACGGCAGCGTGATCAAGATCCCTACCGGCATGCCGAGCAGTGCGATTGCGAGATCGGCAGGCCCAAGGCCAAGCTTTGCCTGAATATCGGGAATGCGCGGCAGCCAGCTTCCAAAAGCGATTGGCTGCAGGAAGAAAATCAACATAACAAGTCTTTGAAATGGCATGGAACATCCTCTTGTCGCGCCGGGGCGCGCCGAAGCGCGCCAGCGATTCCCCGTCGGCAACCTTGCGCGATCGGCTCGGCGAAATAAAGCGCTTGCAAAGCACTTACGCGGGAAAAGCCTCCCAAACGCGGGTCAGACTGCACGCCCTTCAGCGGGTGTTGAGACCGAATCCCTGCATCAGCCGTTTCGTCGGGAAATCCGGGTTGCCGGAGGTGAACAGGGCAAAGTCGAAATTGTCCGGATGAACGGCATCCGCGACATGTGGCACGAGGCTACGCGCCCGCCGGGCAATCGCCTCCGCTGGGTCGAGCCAATCGACCGGCCATGGCGCAAGCCGCCTGAACATATTCGCCATGAACGGATAATGGGTGCAGGCGAGCACGACGATATCGGTCTTTCGCCCATCCATCTCTACGAAGCACTGGTCGATCTCCGAGATCACGGCCTCGTCCGAAACCGGATCACCACGAATATAGGACTCCGCCATCCGGGCAAGATTTTCCGAGCCGACGAGGCGCACATGGCACTGCTGTGCAAACGACTGGATCAGATCGCGGGTATAAGCGCGCTTGACCGTCCCCGGCGTCGCCAGTACAGAAACCAGCCCGGAGCGGGTCCGTTCGGCGGCAGGCTTGATAGCCGGAACGGTGCCCACGAAAGTCATGCTCGGAAAGGCTGCCCGCAGATCGGCGCCAACGAGCGTGAAGGCGGTATTGCAGGCAATGATGCAGACTTCCGGATCATGGTCGCGCAACAGCCTGGCAAAGAGCTCGATCACCCTTTCCTTCAGCGCCTGCTCATCCCATCCCCCGTAGGGAAAGCCGGCATCGTCGGCGACATAGATGAAACCGCGCTCGGGCATAAGCACCCGCGCTTCGCGCAACACCGTCAGACCGCCAATCCCGGAATCGAAGACCAGGACGGGTTTAAGCTCATTCGCCGGTGCTGTCATCGTTCTGCCGTTCCTTGGCGTCTGCGGGGAAGCGACCGCCGCGCGGGTTCTTGCGCGAGAAGCGATCCAGGGAGGAAATGACGCCGCGCAGCACGCTGATTTCTTGCGCGGAGAAAGCGCGACGCGAGAGGACGGCTCTTAGATTGTCGATCATCTTTGGCTTTTTCCCGGCTGGGTGGAAATATCCGCGAGCGTCGAGCGCGTCTTCGAGCTGATCGAAGAGACCGAATAGTTGATCCTTCGTCGATTGCGTCTGCCCCATCGCCTGAAAAGGCACGGCGCCGACATCCTCCATTCCCGATTTCATCCACTCGTAGGACATCAGCAGCACCGCCTGCGCGATATTGAGCGATGCAAAGGCAGGATTGACCGGGAAAGTCACGATCTCGTCCGCCAGCGCCACCTCCTCATTCGTCAGTCCCCAGCGCTCGCGACCGAAGAGAATGCCCGTCCCCTCGCCTGCGCGGAAACGTGCGCGCAACGTCTCGGCTGCAACCACGGGCGAGCGCACCGGCTTGAATCCGTCGCGTTCGCGCGCCGTCGTGGCATAGACAAAGTTCAGGTCGGCCAAAGCCTGCTCGAGTGTATCGTAGACCTTGGTGCCTTCGATGACATGATCGGCCTTCGATGCGGCGGCCTGAGCCTTCTCGTTGGGCCATCCGTCGCGTGGGTTGACCAACCGCAATTCGGCAAGACCGAAATTCGCCATGGCACGCGCCACCATGCCGATGTTCTCGCCCATTTGCGGCTCGACCAGAATGATGACGGGGCCTTCCGTCAAAAGTTGCCGCTCGCTGTTCGTGCCTGCCATGAAGTCTGGATCCTTTTGCTATGCGCGGAAATACCCAAGACTGCCCGAAACGTAAAGGCTTATGCGTCGGCGTAAAGCCGGTCGAGCGTCGAACCTATCATTTCCGCGCCAAGGCGCGATCCGGCGCGCGACACCGGCAGATGCCGGCCGGTTGTCCCGGACGTCTTTCGGTTGACGAAGAAGCATTCGGACCGACGTTTCGCGGCGGCGGCGGCCCGCGCGAGGTCCGCCTCGATCAGCTGCCGGGCGTCCGGATCCTTGCCCGACGGATCGTGGTTCTTCGCCATGATGCGTGCCCAATAGGTAGCGGCCAGAAAGATCGCCAGCGTCTGCCGGATATGTCCCGGCCTGGTGACAACGGACCACGTTGACCCTAACGGTCGTGCTGCCGCCGTGAGGTCCCGATAAGCCGCATCGAGTTTTTGCGACAGCGCGATCAGCGCATTCCTCGTTTCGCAACCGGCGACAGCTGTCAGCAGGTCGTCCAAATCCGCAAACCATTTCTGAACCGCCACATCGAGTGCGCCGCGCGTGCGCGCCGGGAAGACTAGGAAGGCGACAAGCGTCCCGGCTGCCGCTCCGAGCGCGGTCTCCTCGATACGCAGCAGCAACAGGTCGACGGTCAGCGAGCCGATCATGCCGTAGACCAGGCACAGCGCGATCGATACGAAGAAGGTCATCGTCGCATAGGAAGTCTGCAGGAAATAGAAGGCCAGGAAGATCGACAGCCCCGTCACCGCCAGGGCCGCGGCCATCTGACCGCTGAGCAAAGTTGCAAGCACCAGACCGATTGCGATGCCGAAAAGCGTCCCGATCGAGCGCTGCAGGGCTTTCATCGCGGTGTCTCCGCGCGAATTCGTGTTGGTGAAGACCAGGAAGGACGCCAGCACCGCCCAGAACCATCGCTCGCGCGAGAGCGCCAGGCCGAGCGTCATCGCGAGAGCTGACGCAAGGGTAATCTGGAGCGCTGAGCGGATCAGGGGATTGCGCAGTGAGAAATCGAGCTTTTCAGGCTGCGCCGGAACTTCGGCCACCGCGGCAATCTCGCCAAAGCCGGTCTCGTATCCCTGGATTATCGTGTTGGCGAGCTGGGCTCGCGCCTCGCCGAGACGAACAAGCGCTTGCAAGGTTTCCCGCTGCTGATCATCGGCAGGCGCTTCATCCGGCAGCTCGATTGGCTTACCTTCGATCGTCGCATGCACCGACCTGAACGACGGTAGCCTTTGAGAGCAAAGCACAATCGCGCTCTCGGCGGCAAGGTGCACATCGAAGAGCCGGATCGCAAGCTCACCGGCCGGTTCCGTTCCTGCGTCGAGTACACCGCTTGGCGGCCGCGGAATGAAGCTTTCCGCCATCAGCACCACTTCCTTCAGCCGCTCCTCGAGTTGATTGAGTTCCTGGCGGTCGGCTTCCGATACGTGGCCGTCCACCGCCAGCGCCGCGATCTTGAAAAGAATTTGGTTGATGCGGCCGCGCACACTTTCGAGTGAGCGAAGAAGATCGCGACGCCAGTCGTCCGGAAGCACCACCGAGCGGACCGCATGCCCGATCAGGGCCGACACGACGGGACCTATCGCGACCAGCGGAAGTTCCGCCATCGTTGGCCGGAAGTAGGCGCCCATGAAATAGGACGTAAAGGCAAACATGCCGATGGCATGCCCTCTCGCGCCGAATACCCGCGCTGAGGCGGCGAGAAAGATTATGAGGAGAAACACACAGTCTGAAATGTATCTGTGCGCCTCCAGGCCTGCGGCGAGACCGACCACGGCAATGCTCGCGGCACAACCGAGGAGCCGCGTGACCAGCTGCGGCGTATCGCCCTTGTCACGCACCGCGACGCCGCCTTCGATGGATAGCACGATGCCGAGGCCGAATGACGCCGTCGGAAGGGGGAACAGCAGGTAGTGAATCGCGAGAAGTGCCGCAAACGACAGCACGATCGTCAATGTGACGCGCGACGCCATGCGTAAGCGCGACAGCGCCGGATCGTTGGCAAGCAGCCAATCTCGGAAGTCAAAACCGGAAAACAAGCAGTCAGGCCCCCAGCAGAGGATTGGCGTCTCACACCTACCGCTCACATACCGTTGCCGGTTTCAAAATCAAATCAATCTTGTCTGTCACTCACCCTTGGCGATCTGCACCATCGTGTTCTTGAGCGAATTCGGTGGCTGGCCCGGATCTCCCTGAGTGATGACGTCGTCGATGACGGGCTTGCCGCCCTCGTCGATCACCTGGAAGCGCACCGTCGTCACCGCCTGCTTGTCCGACCCGTCGTCCATGCACGTCGCCTTCTTGAACGTCACGACCACTTCGGTCGCGCCGTTGGCCGCCGGCTTGGGTGTATAGGCAAGATCTTGCAGGGGGCAGGCATCCTCGCCGTTGACGATAACGTCGTAGTCGAAAGGAGAGATTCCGTCTTCGTCGGCTGCGGGATTCTGGACGGCGGCCTGGTACTTCGTGACGAAATCCTTGCTGTAGAGACGCGTCAGCCGGCTCGCGTCGAAGATGTCGATCCAATCGGCATCCGTGCCCGACCAATTCTTGATGGTGGCGTCCATGATCTCCTTGACCGGCGCCGTCGTGTCGGCAGCGAGCACAGGAGCGTTCAGTCCAAGAACGACTGCGAAAACGAGTGAGATCTTCTTCATGATGAATGTCCAGGCAGTGGTTTCGCGCCGGAGACTACCCATTTTCGTCCGCTTGGCAATGCCCTCAAAAAGCGCGATCCGGGCTGCTTCCGGCTTTGCACTCCGGGCTCACAATGCTATAGCGCTCGGGATTTTATATAACCCACCCGGGACATCAGTCCTTTATAATCTAACGAGGCAGATACATGAAGAAGATCAAGGTCGCAAATCCCGTCGCCGATCTCGACGGCGATGAAATGACTCGCATCATTTGGCAGCTCATCAAGGATAAGCTGATCCATCCGTATCTCGACCTCGACATCGACTATTTCGACCTCTCCGTTGAAAATCGCGACGCCACCAACGACCAGGTAACGATCGACGCCGCCAACGCAATCAAGAAGCACGGCGTCGGCATTAAGTGCGCGACGATCACGCCCGACGAAGACCGCGTCAAGGAATTCAACCTCAAGCAGATGTGGAAGAGCCCGAACGGCACGATCCGCAACATCCTCGGTGGCGTTATCTTCCGCGAGCCTATCATCTGCCAGAACGTTCCGCGTCTGGTTCCCGGCTGGACCAAGCCGATCGTCGTCGGCCGTCACGCCTTCGGCGACCAGTATCGCGCCACCGATTTCAAGTTCCCCGGCAAGGGCAAGCTGACGATCAAGTTCGTCGGCGAGGACGGCCAGGTAATCGAAAGAGAAGTCTTCGACGCACCGGGCGCCGGTGTTGCCATGGCCATGTACAACCTCGACGAGTCGATCCGCGAATTCGCCCGCGCGTCGATGATGTACGGCCTGATGCGCAAGTGGCCGGTCTACCTGTCGACCAAGAACACCATCCTCAAGGCCTACGACGGTCGCTTCAAGGATATCTTCGAAGAGGTCTACCAGACCGAATTCAAGGATCAGTTCAAGGAAGTCGGCATCACCTACGAGCACCGCCTGATCGACGACATGGTCGCGTCCGCGCTCAAGTGGTCCGGCGGCTACGTCTGGGCGTGCAAGAATTACGACGGCGACGTGCAGTCCGATACCGTCGCACAGGGCTTCGGTTCGCTCGGCCTGATGACCTCGGTCCTCTTGACGCCGGATGGCAAGACGGTCGAGGCCGAAGCGGCACACGGCACGGTCACTCGTCACTACCGCCAGCACCAGAAGGGCCAGGAAACCTCGACGAACTCGATCGCCTCGATCTTCGCCTGGACCCGTGGCCTCGCGCACCGTGCCAAGCTCGACGACAACACCGAGCTCGCGAAGTTCGCCGCGACGCTCGAGAAGGTCTGCGTCGACACCGTCGAGTCCGGCTTCATGACCAAGGATCTGGCGCTGCTCATCGGCCCGGATCAGCCTTGGCTCTCCACCACTGCCTTCCTCGACAAGATCGACGAGAATCTTCAGAAGGCAATGGCATAAGCCATCGACGATATGCAAACGTGGCGGCGGGGATTTTCCCCGCCGTTTTCATTTTCAGCAACACGTTGGGGAAACACCGGAAATGACCATTGAGATTCGCGCGCTGCAGCCATCCGATCGGGCCGCCTGGGAACCGCTCTGGGTCGGCTACCAGCGCTTCTACGAAGTCGTCATTCCGCCGGAGACGACCGACCTCACCTGGAGCCGCTTCCACGATGCCTCGGAAGAGATGTACGCGCTGGGCGCATTCGATGGCGACGACCGACTGGTCGGCATAGTCCACGCGATTTTCCATCGCTCCTGCTGGCTTCCAAAATGGACCTGCTATCTGCAGGATCTCTTTGTCGACGATACGCAGCGGGGCCTCGGAATGGGTGCGGCGCTGATCGACGCAGTCGCCGACCTTGCCCGCGAAAATGGCGCGGGCCGCCTCTACTGGATGACC
The DNA here is from genome assembly GCF_001424945.1 of Rhizobium sp. Root1203. Classification (GTDB taxonomy): domain Bacteria; phylum Pseudomonadota; class Alphaproteobacteria; order Rhizobiales; family Rhizobiaceae; genus Rhizobium. Next base: position 263,879 of record NZ_LMCW01000012.1, on the reverse strand, counting down.
CACGAAACAAACGCAACCGCACGAAGACTTTACGACAGGATCGCCGAGCGCTCCGGCTTCATCCAATACCGCAAGGCATTGTGAGATGACGAGCATTTCCTGAATACTGCACTACCTTATCCTCGCTCGCCACCATGCAAGACCAGTGCAGGTGCTCGCGAACGGTTGAGCGGGACCAGGAACAAGGAGGAGAGAATGGCAGACGAACTGATTTTCTACACCAACCCCATGTCGCGTGGACGTATCGCCCGCTGGATGTTGGAGGAAACCGGCGTCCCCTATACGATGAAGGTCCTGACCTTCGACGGAACCATCAAGGCGCCGGAATACCTGGCAGTGAACCCGATGGGCAAGGTGCCCGCCATCCGGCACGGCAAGACGGTCGTGACGGAGTGCGCTGCCATCTGCGCGTACCTCGCTGAAACCTTCCCCGACGCCGGGCTCGCGCCGCGACCCGATGAACGCGGCAGCTACTATCGCTGGATGTTTTTCACCGCAGGCCCCCTGGAGGCTGCCGTTACGAACCGCGCGCTCGGCTTCCAGACGCCGCCCGACAAAAGTCGGATGGCGGGATATGGCAGCTATGCCGATGTAATGAACACGCTGGAAAGGGCCGTGAGCGCCTCACCCTATATTGCCGGCAACCGCTTCACGGCCGCCGATGTCTATGTCGGCTCCCACATCGGCTGGGGCCTGGGCTTCGGCACCATCGAGAAGCGCCAGGCCTTCATGGATTATCTCGGCCGCGTCACCGACCGCGCCGGCTATATCCGTGCGGCCGCAGTCGACGACGAGGCCATGAAGACGTTGCAGAAGAGCGCTTGAGGCTCAGATGAGCGGCATGTGAATGTCGGTGAGAAGCTCGGTCGGCGGTACCTCGCGCGGATTGTTGAGATACTCCTCGAACATCACGCTGTCGCGCAGCTGCCGGCCGGACTTTGGAAGCCATTCCCCATAGAGCCACCGATAGGACTTGTGCATGTCGGCATATGGCCCTTTGTGGCGCAGCACGGCATATTCGCCGCCATCGAGCGCTCGCCGTTCCAGAGGCGGCTCCGCGACGATCGCGCTGTCGCTGTTGACACAGGCGATCGAACGCAGTTTCTCTTCCGGCACGATATCGGGATCGTCGAGATAGACGCCGATCATTCGCATGCCGGGCCTTGCCAGTCCACGCGCATGAAGCGTGCCGAACAGGGTCTCGAACGCCCTGTCGATCTGCATGTAGGAGCCGGTATGCGCAACGCCGATCAGTTGGACCGGCTCGATCTTCCGTAAGGTAATGTCGAACATCGCTTGTGTCTTTCCGTTAGGTGAGGCTTCGAAGGCTGCATGGCTTCCCTCTTTCCGGTAACGCGCCGGAGGCATGCCGTAGACCGACTTGAAGATGCGGTTGAAGGACTGGACGTTGGGATAGCCCGATCGCTTGGCAATCTCGCGGACATCGAGACCCGTGCCGACGATATCGCCCGCCGCACGATGGAGACGCAGCCGCTTGACGGTGGCCGCAAGCGTTTCTCCATGGATCGCACGATAGATCCTGTGCCAGTGATAGCTCGACATGCAGGCAATCTCGGCAAGCTTCTCCATATCGAGCTCTTCGTCGAGATGATCGTGGATATAGGCTGAAACCCGCCTCAGACGGTTTTCGTAAAGCGCCCATGCCGTATCGACAGTCATGTCAGAACCTCATGCAAATTCGATCTGGTGCAGAAAACCATAGCCTGATTTGACAAATCCTGCGGAATGCGACGGCAACAAAAAGAAAAGGCGGGGACCTGCCCCGCCTTCAAAAAATTTACACACGGCAGATTAGCTCGCCAGAGCGACCGCCACGGCCTCGATTGCCTCGTCGGCCTTCGAGCCATCGGGCCCGCCTGCCTGAGCCATGTCGGGACGGCCGCCGCCGCCCTTGCCGCCGAGGGCAGCCGACGCGACCCGAACCAGATCGACGGCGCTGAAGCGACCGACGAGATCTTCCGTAACGGCGACGACGGCGCTTGCCTTGCCGTCTTCGGAAACGCCGATCAGGGTTACGATACCCGAACCCAGGCTTACCTTGCCGTCATCGGCCAGTCCCTTCAGATCCTTGGGATCGACACCGGAGATCGCCTTGCCCAGGAATTTGACACCGGCCACGTCGCGGACGGCATCCGCTGAGCCGCCCTGCCCGCCGCCCATGGCAAGCTTACGCTTGGCATCGGCCAGCTCACGCTCCAGCTTGCGGCGCTCGTCGATGAGCGCTTCGACGCGCGAAAGCACCTCGCCCGGCTGGACCTTGAGCGATGCAGCAAGCGACTTCACACGCTCGTCCTGCTCGGCCAGATATTCGCGCGCTGACTCTCCGGTGACCGCTTCGACACGGCGAACGCCGGCTCCGACCGCGCTTTCACCGAGAACACGGATAAGGCCGATCTGCCCGGTCGCCGCGACATGGGTGCCGCCGCAAAGTTCGATCGAATAGGCCTTGCCCGCCTTCTGACCGCGCACGCCCTGCCCCATGGCGACAACGCGAACCTCATCGCCGTATTTCTCGCCGAAGAGCGCCATCGCACCTTCCGCGATCGCGTCGTCAACGCTCATCAGGCGCGTCGTGACGGGCGCGTTCTGCAAAACGATCTCGTTTGCCATATCCTCGACGACCTTGAGTTCCTCAGCCGACATCGGCTTCGGATGCGAAACGTCGAAGCGCAGCCGCTCGGGCGCCACCAGCGAACCCTTCTGGGCAACGTGCGTGCCGAGAACCTCGCGTAGCGCCTCATGCAGCAGGTGAGTGGCTGAATGGTTGGCCCGCAGCCGCGAACGACGGGCGTGATCGACCGTCAGCACCACCTCGTCGCCGGATTTCACCGAACCTTCGACAACGCTGCCGATATGAACGAAGAGGCCCTCGCCCTTCTTCTGTGTGTCGATGATCTCAATCTTGGCCGTCTCCGACGTGATGACACCGGTGTCACCCATCTGCCCGCCGGATTCGCCATAAAACGGCGTCTGGTTGACGATGATCTGCACCTTGTCGCCGACGGCGGCCGAAGCGACGGACGCGCCGTCCCTGACGATGGCCTGAATGACGCCTTCGGCACTCTCGGTATCGTAGCCGAGGAACTCGGTCGCTCCGTTCTTGTCCCTGAGTTCGAACCAGATGGTCTCGGTCGCCTTGTCGCCCGACCCCGTCCAATGCGAGCGGGCTTCTGCCTTCTGGCGCTCCATCGCATCGGTGAAGCTCGATATGTCAACGCCGATCTCGCGGGCGCGCAATGCATCCTGCGTCAGGTCGAGCGGGAAGCCGTAGGTGTCGTAAAGCTTGAACGCCGTCTCGCCGTCGAGCATGTCGCCCTTGCCGAGCGTACTCGTAGCGTCGGAAAGCAGCGAAAGACCGCGCTCCAGCGTCTTGCGGAAGCGGGTTTCTTCGAGCTTCAGCGTTTCGGAAATCAGGGATTCGGCACGCACCAGTTCTGGATAGGCGCGGCCCATCTGTTGGACCAGCGTCGGCAGAAGCCGCCAGATCAGCGGATCCTTGGCGCCCAGCAACTGCGCATGGCGCATGGCGCGGCGCATGATGCGGCGCAGAACATAGCCGCGACCCTCGTTTGACGGCAGGACCCCGTCGGCGATCAGGAACGCCGAGGAACGCAGATGGTCGGCAATGACGCGATGGCTGGCACGGCGCTCGCCCTCGGCCTTGACCCCGGTTGCCTCTTCTGAAGCCTCGATCAAGGCTCGGAACAGATCGATGTCGTAGTTGTCGTGCTTGCCCTGCAAAACAGCCGCAACGCGCTCAAGACCCATGCCGGTATCGATCGACGGACGAGGCAGGTCGACGCGCTCTTCCTTCGTCAGCTGCTCGTACTGCATGAAGACGAGGTTCCAGATCTCGATGAAGCGATCGCCGTCCTCTTCCGGCGAACCGGGAGGACCACCCCAGATATGATCGCCGTGATCGTAAAAAATCTCCGAACAGGGACCGCACGGACCGGTATCGCCCATCGCCCAGAAGTTATCGCTGGTCGGAATACGGATGATCTTGTCGTCCGACAGCCCGGCGATCTTCTTCCACAGGCCAAATGCCTCGTCGTCCGTATGATAGACGGTGACCAGCAGGCGCTTGGCATCGAGACCTAATTCCTTGGTGATCAGGTTCCACGCGAGTTCGATCGCGCGTTCCTTGAAGTAGTCACCGAAGGAAAAGTTGCCGAGCATTTCAAAGAACGTGTGGTGGCGCGCGGTATAACCCACATTGTCCAGATCGTTATGCTTGCCGCCTGCGCGCACGCACTTCTGTGCAGACGATGCGGTCTTGTAGGGACGCTGCTCGAGACCGGTAAAAACGTTCTTGAACTGGACCATGCCTGCATTCGTAAACATCAATGTCGGGTCGTTGCGCGGCACCAACGGGCTCGACGGAACGATCTCGTGGCCGTTCTTCTTGAAATAGTCGAGGAAGGTCGACCGGATATCATTCACACCGCTCATGCTATGCCCTTCAATGCTGCCAAAGGCAGGTCAAAACGTAAAGTCAGTGGCTTTTATCGTCCGCGTTAACCACTGTCCAGCAGACAAACAAAACCGGCCGCATTCTGATGAAGGAATGCGGCCGGTTTCAACTATTCGCAGGCAGCGGAAGACTTAGCCTTCGCCGTCCCCTTCGTTGGCATCGGGACCACCATTCTGAAGCTGCTCGGCAATCAAGCCGGCATTCTGGCGGATCGACGTCTCGATCTCGCGCATCACCTCAGGATTGTCGCGCAGGAAGATCTTCGCATTTTCGCGGCCCTGCCCGAGACGCTGGCTGTTGTAGGAGAACCATGCACCCGACTTTTCGACGATCCCGGCCTTGACGCCGAGGTCGACCAGTTCGCCGGTCTTGGAGACGCCCTCGCCATACATGATGTCGAATTCCACCTGCTTGAAGGGAGGCGCCATCTTGTTCTTGACGACCTTGACGCGCGTCTGGTTGCCGATCACCTCTTCGCGCTCCTTGACCGCGCCGATACGGCGGATGTCGAGGCGGACCGAGGCATAGAACTTCAGTGCGTTGCCGCCTGTCGTCGTTTCGGGCGAACCGAACATGACGCCGATCTTCATGCGAATCTGGTTGATGAAGATGACCATGGTCTTCGACTTCGAGATCGAAGCCGTGAGCTTGCGCAGCGCCTGGCTCATCAAACGTGCCTGGAGACCCGGCAGGCTGTCACCCATTTCGCCTTCGATTTCAGCACGCGGCGTCAGTGCGGCAACCGAATCCACCACAAGCACGTCGATGGCGCCTGAGCGCACCAGCGTATCGGTAATTTCAAGGGCCTGCTCGCCGGTATCCGGCTGCGAGATCAAAAGATTGTGCAGATCGACGCCGAGCTTGCGGGCATAGACCGGATCGAGTGCGTGTTCAGCATCGACGAAGGCGCAGATGCCACCCTTCTTCTGCGCTTCCGCAATGGTCTGCAGCGCCAGCGTCGTCTTGCCAGAGCTTTCCGGACCGTAAATCTCGACTATGCGCCCCTTGGGCAGGCCGCCGATTCCGAGTGCGATATCCAGGCCGAGAGAGCCCGTCGAAACAGTCTCGATCTCGACGACGCTCTCGTTCGAGCCGAGCTTCATGATAGAGCCCTTGCCGAACGACCGCTCGATCTGTGAGAGTGCCGCTTCAAGTGCCTTGCTTTTGTCCACCGATTTGTCCTCTACAAGCCGCAATGTATTCTGTGACATTCGATCCACCTTTAGGTTATTGAAGCCGCTCAAGCAATGTCGCCGCCGATATCGATTTTGTACCGCATTTGTTCTCATGCCGCAAGTGCCGTGCAACCGATTGAAAGAAAAAGGTAAAATGTCCCGTGTTCTACATTTGTTTTATCGATGGAAAGCAAGGGCTTACGCATGCGCGTCCCGGCTCTTCGCTCCACCATGCTGCCGGACGATTCGGATCCTCCGGCAGCAGGGGACGGTGACATGCGAAAGAAGATTCTTGTTCTCGGCGGAGCCCACATCGACAGGCGCGGCCGCATCTCCGGAGAGACCTCTGAAGGCGCCAGCAATCCTGGTTCCTGGTTCGAGGAGCCGGGCGGCGGCGGCTTCAATGCAGCGCGCAATCTCGCCCGACTGGGCTTCGACGTCACGATGATCTCGCCGCGCGGCGGCGACCCGACCGGCGAAATGGTGAGCGAAGCTGCCGACTATGCCGGCATTGACGATCGGCCGTTTGTTTTCCTCGACCGCAAGACTCCGAGCTATACCGCGATCATCGAACGCGACGGCAACCTCGTCATTGCGCTCGCGGATATGGATCTCTATCGCATGTTCGTGCCGCGGCGCCTGTCGATCCGCGCGGTCCGCGAAGCCTTTGCCGCCGCCGATTTCATCGTCTTCGACGCCAACCTTCCGGAAGACACGCTGGCCGCCATCGTCGCCCGCGCCAATGCGCTCGGCAAGCCGGTCGGCGCAATCGCGATCTCGCCGGCAAAAGTCGTCAAGCTGAAACGCTGCATGCAGGGTATCGACTATCTCTTCCTCAATGAAGCGGAAGCCGCGGCACTCACCGGCGAGCGGCCGAACGACCCTTCGCACTGGCCGTCACTGCTCGGTGACACCGGCCTCAAGGGCGGCGTGGTGACCCGCGGGCAGCGTGAGTTGATCGCCTTTGCCAATGGTCGGGTCGTTGCGCTGCAGCCGGCCGACGTCCCCGATGTGGCGGACGTCACCGGCGCCGGAGATTCGCTCGCCGCCGGCTTCATTGCCGCGCTCATGCGTGGGCTGCCGCTCGCGGACGCTGTCCGAGATGGAGCGGCGGCCGCGGCTCTCACCGTTCAATCGCCGCACGCCGTGAACGAAAATCTCTCCGCTGATCTGCTGAAGCAGACGCTTGCTCTTGTCCCTGAGCCAAGAATTCTGCATTGAAGCACCAAAGAATGAAATGGAAGATACAATGACGAAGCCCGTGTCCCCACTCCTGCCGATCGCTTATTCGAAGGAAGTCGCCAGCGCCAAGCAGCGCGGCGCCCCGATCGTGGCCCTGGAATCCACGATCATCACCCATGGCATGCCCTATCCCGGCAACATCGAAATGGCGCGAAGCGTCGAATCGATCATCCGTGAACAGGGTGCGGTGCCCGCGACCATCGCGGTCATCCACGGCACGCTGCACATCGGCCTGGAAGCCGAAGAGCTCGAACAGCTCGCGCAGGCGAAAGACGTTCTGAAGGTCTCGCGCGCCGACCTCGCCTTCGCGATCGCCGAACGTCGCCATGGTGCGACGACGGTCGCCGCGACCATGATCGCGGCCGAGCGCGCCGGCATCAAGGTCTTCGCGACGGGCGGCATCGGCGGCGTCCATCGCGGCGCTGAAGACAGCTTCGACATATCAGCCGACCTTGAGGAACTCGGTCGCACCGGTGTCATCGTCGTCTGCGCTGGCGCAAAGGCGATCCTCGATATCCCCAAGACCTTGGAAGTCCTCGAAACGGCGGGCGTCCCGGTCGTTACCTATGAAAGCGAAGAGTTCCCAGCCTTCTGGTCGCGCTCGTCGGGCTTGCGCAGCCCGCTGACGCTGAACAGTCCGGCAGCGATTGCCAATTTCCAGACAGTTCGCGAGCAGCTCGGCATAGACGGCGGCATGCTGATTGCCAATCCGGTGCCTGAGGCGGACGAAATCGCGCGCGAAGAGATGGAAATCTACATCGAGCGAGCACTCGACAGCGCCGAGCGCGACGAGATCAGCGGCAAGTCCGTGACCCCCTACCTGCTCAGCACCATCTTCGATCTGACCGACGGCCAGAGCCTGAAGACAAACATCGCGCTTGTCGAAAACAACGCCCGCCTGGCGGCGGAAATCGCTGTCGCACTGACGGCCTGATCGATCAGGGAGGCGCTGGTGCGCCTCCCCTAGCTGTCCAGCGTCTCCTTGACGACGACGGCGAGCTGTTTCAGCGAGAATGGCTTGGGCAGGAAGCCGAATTTCGATTCCGGCGGCAGGTTGCGGGCAAACGCATCCTCGGCGTAGCCCGAGACGAAAATGAACTTCAGATCCGGGTATGTCTTGCGCAGTTCGCGCAACAGCGTGGGCCCATCCATTTCAGGCATCACCACGTCTGAGACGACGATATCGACCTTGCCGTCCAATTCCTCCATGATCTCAAGCGCTTCGACACCGGAACCCGCTTCATGAACGGTGTAGCCGCGCGTTTCGAGCATTCGCTTGCCGCCACGACGCACAGCCTCTTCGTCCTCGACCAGCAGAATGACTGCCGAACCGGTTAGATCTTCGGGCTGCTCGGGCACCGGCGCCGGTTGGACGAGCGTTCCGGCAGCAAGGGTCAACGCCTCCGCCTCTGCGGCGATCGCCGGGTCGACGATGTGGCGCGGCAGGAAGACTCGGAACGTAGTGCCCTTGCCGATTTCGGACTCCGGCTGGATATAGCCACCGGATTGCTTGACGATGCCGTAGACCATGGCCAAGCCGAGACCGGTTCCCTTGCCCACGTCCTTGGTTGTGAAGAACGGCTCGAAGATCTTGTCCATGATTTCGGGCGCGATGCCGGTCCCGTTGTCGGAAACCTCGACCAGCACCATGTCCTCGTGCGGCATGTAGGAATAGTTGAAGGCCGCGACCTCGTCTGCCGTCACATTCTTCGTGCGCAGCGTTAGCTTGCCGCCTTGCGGCATGGCATCCCGGGCATTGACGCAGAGATTGATGAGAACCTGCTCGAACTGGGAAAGATCGGTCTTGACCGGCCACAGGTCACGCCCGTACTCCACGTCGAGCTTGACGTTCGTTCCGGAAAGAAGCCGGTCGACAAGCATCCTGAGATCGCCGACCAAATCCGTCAGGTTGAGCACCGTTGGGCGCATCGTCTGCTTGCGCGAAAAGGCTAGGAGTTGCCGCACGAGGACCGCGGCACGATTTGCGTTGCGCTTGATCTCCATCAAGTCCGCAAAGCCCGGATCCGCCGGCCGCGCCTGCAGCAGCAGGTGGTCGGACGAGAGCAGGATAGCCGTCAGAACGTTGTTGAAATCATGCGCTATTCCGCCCGCCAGAGTGCCCACGGCATTCATCTTCTGCGTCTGCGCCATTTGCGCCTCGAGCGCTTTCTGTTCCGTCACCTCCACGGCATAGACGATGGCAGCCTCTTCCGGCGCCTCGTCGCTTTGATCGATCACGGCGTTCACATAGAAGCGGAAATGACGCGAATCGTCGGCCTGCGTTTTCGAATCGATCGGTGGGATATCGCCCTGACGGTCCTTTGCTGCCGCCAGCGCGTGTTGCAGCCGCGGCTTGTCGATGTCCTGCACAATCGTCTCGAAGAACGCGCCGTTCTCGACATCGTCGCGGGAGACGATACCGGAGAAAAGCTTCAGGAACGGAGCGTTTGTCCGCAGGATGCGGCCATTGCCGTCGACCGAGGCGATCGCCATCGGCGTATTGTTGAAGAAGCGCGTAAAGCGCATTGACGCGGCAGACGCAGACTGGTCGCCTTCGCCGCCCTGACGACGCGTCAGCACGATCGTCCGGCTTTCGCCCGGCGCACCGTCGCGCATCGAGGTGACGCTGTGAACGATCTGCACGGGGACGCTCTGGCCTGTGGATCTCTTGAGATCGAGATCGAGCGTCACGGTCTTCTTGAGACCCGGATCGGCCTGGACGGACTGGATAAGCGCCAACCCTTCGCCGGCCACCAGATCGCCGATCGTCATCGAGCCCGGAATGAACTTGGTGAGATCGATACCGAGCCATTCGGCCAAGGTGGCGTTCAGATAGAAGATCTCACCCTTGCGCCCGGCGGAAAAGAATCCGGCGGGGGCATGATCGAGGTAGTCGATTGCGTTCTGCAACTCCTTGAAAAAGCGCTCCTGATCGTCTCTTTCCGACGTAATGTCGCTGATCTGCCAGATCCGCAGCGGCTTGCCGCCGCGTTCTTCGCTCTGCAGAACGCGTGCTTTCAGGCGATACCAATGCGCGCCGGATCCGTTGATCGACGGCCCCAGGGCCCTCAAAAGCCTGAATTCCTCGCGCCCCTCCTTGCCCTCTCTCAATCCGTTGGAAAGGCGATAGAGAGCTTCGTTCGATTCACGGTGGCGCGACAAAAGCGCCTCGAGAGTCTGCACCTCGGTGGGTTTGCGGGCACCGGTCAACGCCCCGTAAGCGGCGTTGGCGTAAACGATACGGCCTTTCTCGTCGGTAATCAGCGAACCATCGGGATGGCTGTTCAGAAATGCACGCGCCAGACTGTCGGATTGATGTTGCGGCATGACCTCGATAAAGCCGATGATCGACGAGACCAGGAAGAAAATGCCAACCATGGCCAGCACCCCGAGGACGCCCAGAACCATTTCGTTGTCGAGCGAATTCTTGAAGACGACGAAGGCGGCAGCGGCGCCGATCAGCACCAGCGCGAGCAAAAGAATGCGCAACGCCGTCCCTGCGCGCCCTCCACGCTCCACGAGCGGTTCGCTAAAGTTGTCGGCCTGACGCGGTTTCGTCATCTAGTCCCTCGCATTGCCTGCCCGTCGTCCCTCGCAACATAGGGAACAAGCAGGAATCAGGCGCTTCTTTCTTCTTAGCAACTTGCTGCTCCACCAAAAACACCGCTAACCATGAAGAGTGATTGAATTCACAAGCAACAGCGCCACTTTTCCCGTTTAAATGCACTGTTGGAAGGCAGGTGCTAATCCACATGGCCGTTCGACTGACTGGACAAGGCGCGTATCCCTTGTTTACGAAGCGGAAAAGTCGTCATGTGGTTGAAAACCGCGAAGGGAGTACGTGAAGATGTTCGATGACCTGATAGGCGCTTATGGCAGTCGCTTCCTTCTTGCTGCCGGCGGCGTTGGCATCGCACTGCTGCTCCTCGTCGTAGTGCTCTTGATCATCCGCAGCCGGGCACCGTCGCCGTTTGTCCGGGGCGGACGCAACCGTCAGCCTCGGCTGCAGGTTCTCGATGCGGCGGCTGTGGATGCGCGTCGCCGCCTGGTTCTCGTCCGCCGGGACGATGTCGAGCACCTGGTGATGATCGGCGGGCCGACCGATATCGTGATCGAAAGCAGAATTCTGCCGCGCGTCGAATCGGAAGCGGAGCCTGCGCGCGTTCCGGCTGCGGAACAAAAGGAACAACCGGTGATGATGATCGCCGACGCAGATCCGGTTGCGCCTCCTGCCCCGAAGCCGGCGATGGCCCGCAGCCCGGCTCCCGTCGAGGAGTATGTGCCGGAGCCTGCGGCGATCAAACCAACGCCCGTTCCAGAGCCGCGCCAGCCGGCGGAAGCGGCAGCCGTGGAGGGCGAACGTTCGCCTCGTCCTGTGCCCTCATCCGCTCCCTCCATTGAGCCGCGCCCACAGCAGCAGACCTTCGCCTCGCGGGAATCGCCACCTATCGAGGCGTCGGCCGCAGCCGAAATTCTCGATTCCGCTCGCCAGCGGGTTCTCACTCCCCAACGGGTCGAACCTCAGCTGATTCGCCCGGCCAACAGGCACCCGGCCGCTATGCAGCCCAGCACCTCACCGGCAGTCAATCCCATTGGCGCGCCGGCGGCCCCCCCCTCAGCACAGCCGAGCGATTTCCAGCGCGTTCTTGAAGAAGAGATGACAAGCACGCTTGCGGCAGAGCGTATCGTTCCTGCCCAGACTGCGCCAATCCGCCCCTTACCGGGCCAGGGTCCCGGCAACCTGCCCCGCCGTGATCCGGAGATGGCACCCATCACCGGCGCCGACGCAGCCCTTCAGAACGAGGTTGCCCGCATCTTCGGCGAGATGAGCGTCAACCGGGACAAATAGCAGGTTCGGCAAGATCGCTTTGCCACTCCGGAAACGAAAAAAGGCACTGCGATCGCCGCAGTGCCTCTTGATAGGTTGGATTTGCCGGGCCTATTCGTCTCGATAGACCTTCTCGCGACGCTCGTGACGCTCCTGCGCCTCGATGGAAAGCGTTGCGATCGGGCGGGCGTCGAGACGCTTGAGGCCGATAGGCTCACCGGTTTCCTCGCAGTAGCCGTAAGTGCCGTCCTCGATACGCTGGAGCGCTGCATCTATCTTGGATATCAGCTTTCTCTGGCGATCGCGGGCACGCAACTCGATGGCCCTGTCTGTTTCGGAAGACGCCCTGTCGGCGAGATCCGGGTGGTTTGCGCTTTCCTCGGCCAGATGGTCGAGCGTTTCGCGCGCCTCTCTGAGGATGTCGTTTCTCCAGGCTACCAACTTCGACCTGAAATAGGCCCGCTGATTGCCGTTCATAAACTCTTCCTCTTCCGAGGGTACGTAGTTGCTAAGATCGATCTTCTCACTCAACGCGATTCTCCTGAAGAACATCTCATCTGGCGGCTGTATATCCCGAGCACCACGTCTGATTCAAGCCCAATACGCTAGGTAAACAGATTTTTAAATCCGTCACATTTTTGAGCTAACAGACTATTTTTGCGTCATTATTTTGCTTGAGGCATATCTCATATGGCTGGAGCCACTACAGGTTTTGCCGTAACTTGCTCTCGGGATTCGCCAGCATGGTTGACGCGGAACCTAAGCAACCGCTACTGAAAAAGCTTCCTCGAGCGTGGATTTTCCTATGACCGCAATCCTGCCTCCGCCGTCCCGGATCTATCTTTTGCGGCATGCGGAAGCTGCCTGGGCGGCCCCTGGGCAGAGCGATTTCGATCGCCCGTTGAACGAGCAAGGCTACGCGGACGCCGAGATCGTTGCCGACAAAGCAGCTGACAAGGGGTACCGGCCCGACCTAGTGCTGAGTTCGACCGCGCTGCGCTGCCGCGACACGGCCGATGCAATCCACCGCGCCATGGGATCGACCGTCGATATTCGATTCGTCGATGCGCTCTACAACGCCTCCCCCGACATCTACCTTGAAATCATCGGCGCCCAGGAATCGGTAAATTCCGTGATGCTCATCGGCCACAACCCCACGATGGAGCAGACGCTGGAGGCTTTGATCGGGCATCGGGCGCTGTCTCAGGCGCTGCCGACCGGTTTTCCCACGGCCGGTCTTGCTGTGCTCGACAGTGACAATGGCGCCACGGGTTGGCGCCTTGTCGACTTCGTGATCGACTGACCTCCTGACGGCGCTCCTTTTCCTATCGCATGCCGGTTCCTATATGGCGTTCTACCATCCAATCGGGATTTCGCCTTGCCCCCCAGCCTGACATCCTTCGCAGACGACGCGCGCATCGCCTTGGAGAACCTCTCCGACCGCGCCACAGGTCTCGTCAATCCGACCATCCGGTTGGGGGTGACCGGACTTTCACGCTCAGGCAAGACGGTTTTCATTTCCTCGCTGGTGCACAATCTGCTGCACGGCGGGCGGCTGCCGTTGTTCGAACCGGTGCAGTCGGGCCGCGTCTCGGCCGTGCGCCTGGAACAGCAACCCGATGATGCGGTACCGCGCTTCCAGTATGAGGACCACATTCGATCCCTGGTGAAGAACCGCGTCTGGCCAGATTCGACGCGGGCGATTTCCGAGCTCCGCATCACCCTTGACTATCAGAGCGCAAGCGGCTGGAACCGCTTCTTCTCTCCTGGCAGGCTGTCGATCGATATCGTCGACTACCCCGGCGAATGGCTGCTCGATCTGCCGCTGCTCGCAAAGGACTATCGCGCATTCAGCGAAGAGACCATTGCGCTTGCGGGAAGCGGTATCCGCGGCGAACTCTCGCGGGAGTGGCTGGCGCTGACGCGCCGGTGCGACGTCACAGCCTCGGCCGACGAAATGCTTGCACGTGACCTCGCGACAGCCTTTGCCGACTATCTGAAAGCCTGCAAGGCAGACGAACGTTCGCTTTCGACGCTTCCACCAGGCCGCTTTCTTCTGCCCGGCGATCTGGACGGTTCTCCGGCCCTCACCTTCGCGCCTCTTGTCCTCCCGCCGGATGCCAGGCCTGAAAAAGGCTCCCTCTGGGCGATGATGGAGCGGCGCTACGAGGCCTATAAGTCAGTCGTCGTCAAACCTTTTTTCCGGGAGCATTTCGCGCGTCTCGACCGACAGATCGTTCTTATCGACGCTCTCCAGGCGATCAATCGCGGGCCGGAAGCCGTACAGGATCTGGAACGCGCGCTGACGGATGTTCTGGCATGCTTTAGGCCCGGTACGAATTCCCTGTTGTCCTCCATCCTCGGCCGCCGCATCGATCGTGTTCTCGTCGCCGCAACCAAAGCCGATCATCTGCATCACGAAAGCCATCACCGGCTGGACGCCCTGACCCGGCGCCTTGTCGACCGCGCCGTCCAGCGCATCGGCATGGCGGGCGCCGGCATCGATGTCATGGCGCTTGCCTCCGTCCGGGCAACGCGCGAAGCCACGGTCAAGCGCGATGGCCACGATCTGCCGGTCATTGTGGGAACGCCGATGGATGGAGAGACGATCGCCGGCGAACGCTTTGACGGCCTCAAGAAAACGGCGATTTTTCCAGGCGACCTTCCCGAAAATCCCGAGGCTCTCTTCGAAAGCATTGAATCGGGCAATCGCGATGTCCAGTTGCCTGATGTGAACGTGATCCGGTTTCGTCCTCCGCATATCGAGGAGGCCGAAGGCGGCATCACGCTTTCCGTACCGCATATCCGCCTCGATCGGGCCATGCAATTCCTGTTCGGAGACCGCCTCGCATGATCAAGCCGCCTTCCGATCAGCCGCCGAGACCGCGCCGCGTCCCGGCGGCTTTCGCCTATGAGGACAACGCTCAGCCGCTACGCACCGAAACGAAGGGGCCAGTTCGCAAGCCAGCAAGCTTTGGCGATCAGATCGTCCTGACCGCCGACGAGGACGACCCGTTTCTCAACCCGGAGAGGGACACGCCGCCCCTTCCTGTCGCCGTGCCCCGCAAGCGCGGTACATCCTTCGGCAAGATCGCGCTCGGCGCCTTCGGTGTGTTGTTCTCGCTTGCCTTTGGTCTCTGGACGGACAGCCTTATCCATAACCTCTTCACCCGCGCCGACTGGCTCGGATACGCGGCTCTCGCCGCGTTGGCGATCGGTATCCTGGCTGTCGTCGCCATCGTCGTCAGGGAGACTGCCGGCATGATGCGGCTGGCTGCCGTGCAGACGATCAAGGCGGAAGCCGAGGAGGCGATCCTCGAAACCAAGCCAGCCAAGGCACGAGCGCTGGTGAAAAGCCTAGAAACCCTGCTCGCCGGCAAAGCCGAGACAGCCAGGGGCCGGGCGACGCTGAAGGCCGCCGAAGGCGACATCATTGACGCCCCGCATCTCATCGCGCTGGCGGAGCGGGAGCTCCTTGCGCCACTGGACCGGCAGGCGCGCGGCCTGATCGTCAATGCCTCCAAACGCGTCTCGATCGTCACCGCCGTCAGCCCGCGTGCCATCGTCGACCTGCTGTACGTCCTCTATGAGGCAGCAAGGCTCGTTCGTGCGATGGCAGAGCTCTATGGCGGCAGACCGGGTACGCTCGGGATGCTTCGGCTTATGCGGGACGTTCTCGCCCATCTCGCCGTCACGGGCTCGATCGCGGTCGGCGACAGCCTCGTGCAACAAGTCCTCGGCCATGGTCTCGCTTCGAGATTGTCCGCTCGCCTTGGCGAAGGCGTTGTCAATGGCCTGATGACCGCGCGCATAGGCATTGCAGCGATGGACCTCTGCCGGCCGTTGGCGTTTCACGCTTTGAAGCGTCCGGGAATCGGCGACTTCATCGGCGATTTGACGCCGACGATGTCCCGACGTAACCCTGGCGACAAAAGCTGAACTTTCTTGGACGCTTGCGGATCGTCGGCGAGAAAGACCGAAGAGCACGTGTCTGTTTCAACACCTTGCTGGCGTCTACCCCTAGCTAGGGTGATATCAAAAAGCCCGCAATTGCGCCCATCTCCGCGCTTTAGAAACCAACCGTTAACCATTCTTCGGCAAAACTTGCTATTAGTTAAGCGATACGGTTCGCTAAGGAAAATCGATGTACTCGCGCAAGTTTCTCTCTTTATTCGGCCTCGCGGCGATTGCCCTTTCGCCTTTCGTCGATACCGCTCCGGCGGCTACCGCTGCGACCCGCGACAGGGCGTTCTTTCAGTCTGTTGCCGGCAGCTGGAAAGGCCCGGGCGAAATCGTCGCCGGCAAGTACAAGGGTACGAAGTTCAACTGCAACCTGATAGGCGAGCCGGTGAGAGATGGCGGCAACGGCATCAAACTCGACGGAAGCTGCAGGGTCGGCGTATTCAAGCAGCCGATGACCGCGTTGATTTCCCAGTCGGGTAGCAGCTACAAGGGAAAATTCCTTGATGGCGCTGCAGGCAAGGGCCTCGATGTCGTTTCGGGCACCGTCACCGACGATACCGTTGTGGTCGGCCTCAACCGCGCGAAGCTGAACGGCGCGATGATTGCCCGCATCCGCGACGACAAGACGATGAACGTAACCGTCTCGGTCAAGGTTGAAAGCCAGATGATCCCGGTGATCGGATTGACGCTTACGCGCCAGGTCGACGAGATCACGGTAGGTTCTGTCGAGTAGTTGCCGCACAGGCAGCCAATCTGGACAAGCGGCGGTCTTCACCGCTGTCCACGTCACGCGACGTGCCACCAGCCTGAATTCTGATCCGCCACTTCGATCCCCGCGACATCGGTCCGTGCCAGCCACTCGCCAACCGCAATTCCGTTTACCAGGAGATCGGCGGCAAAATCGGCGAGCGGCATTAGCACGAACCCGCGATCTGTCATGCGCGGATGCGGAAGCTCCAACCTCGGTGCATCCTGGCTCACGTCCGCATAGGTCAGGATATCGATATCGAGTGTTCGGGGACCCCACCGCTCGATACGCTCCCGCTTCATTCCATGCTCTATGCCGAGACAGACGTCCAGCAGCGCTTCCGGTGCCAGTGACGTGTCGACCTGCGCACAGGAGTTGAAAAAATAGGATTGATCCGTTTTCCCCCATGGCGGCGTGCGATAAAGCCGCGAGACGGCGCTGACACGACAGTCCGCCCGCGCGTCAAGCGCGCGCAGCGCCGTCGCCATGGCATGTACCGGGTCGCCGACATTGCCGCCGAGACCGAGCGTCGCGGTCTGAAAAACGGCCTCAGACAAAGTGTTCGACGCTCACCTGGACGAAATCCAGGACACCGGGAACGGGTGCGTTCGGCTTGCGCACGGTGATCTTTGCGCGCGTGATCTGGGGGAACTTCTCACAGAGCCCCTTCGCGATATCGAGGGCCAGCGCCTCGATAAGATAGCGCCGCTTGCCGGTCACGATCTCCTCGATGACCGTGAACGCAATCCCGTAGTTCACGGTATCGTCGATCGAATCGCTCTCAAGCGCATCTCCGGCGATCACATCGAGTTCGGCGTCTACAAAGAATCGCTGCCCGAGGAACTCCTCCTCGTCGTGGACGCCGTGCCGGGCGAAGAAGGCGCAATTCTGCAGGGTAATCGTATATGCGGTGCTCATGCCATGCCTTTCCGCTCAAGCTCGTCGCGTACCGCCAGCATAGCATCGGCGACGGCCAATGCGTCCTTGTTGATTGCGACATCGTGTACCCGAAAAATCGCGGCCCCGTGAAGGCGCAGGAACATGCTCGTTGCCGCCGTGCCTGCGTCCCGGTCCGCGGCTTCTCGCCCTGTGATCGCGCCAACGAAGCGCTTGCGCGACGTGCCCGCAAGCAGAGCGCAGCCCAAGCGATGAAGCTCGCCGAAACGCCCCATCAGTTCCAAATTCTCCTCGGTATCCTTGGCAAAACCGAAACCGGGGTCGAGGACAATACGGTCGCGTGCGAAGCCGGCGCGCGCCGCGATCTCAAGCGACCGCTCCAGGAAGAAGAACTGATCGGCGATCACATCGTCAAGCTTGTCCCGATCGCGACCTGTATGCATAAGGCATAACCCTGCACCGGCCTCGGCGGCAACGTCTGCGATATCAGGTTCCCTCTGGAGACCGAACACATCGTTGACGATGTGAGCCCCGGCGCCGAGCGCCAGCCGCGCCGTCTGCGCGCGATAGGTGTCGATGGAAATCAGCGCGTCTGTCTTCGCGCGGAGCGCTTCGATGACCGGCAGCACCCGCGCCTGTTCCTCCGAAGCGCTGACGATATCGGCGCCCGGACGCGTGGATTCGCCGCCGATGTCGATGATCGCAGCCCCGGCTTCAACCGCCTGCAGCGCATGAACAACGGCCGAATCGGCACTTTCGTAGCGTCCGCCGTCGGAAAAGGAATCCGGCGTCACATTCACGATGGCCATGATCACGGCGCGGGAACCGACCTCGATCTCGCGGCCATGCCCGACGCGCCAGAACCTGCTCCCAAGCTGTGTCAACCGCATTCATCCTATCGATCGAAAAAACAGCGACCCGTATTGCGCTGGTCGTGGCTATGCCCCAAGCTCCGGCAAACTTCAACACGAGTGTTTGCAGAATGCTGTCCGTGCCGCGTTATATGTCCCTCCTCCTTGCATTTTCCATGGTTTCAGTTGGCAGTCCGGCCGCCGCAGGCGTCGTCGCGACGAAGAGCTATTCCTATTTCGATATCAAGGGCAAAACCGCCGACGAACTCGACGAACAGCTAAGCACTCGCGGACCGACCGCCAACGGATCGTCCGCCCGCCATCCCGGAGCGACGAAGATCCGGTTTGGCGGCGACGCCACCTACGTGCAGGAAGGCGGGCGTTGCCGCGTACGCAGCGCCCGGGTCACGGTCCACACCAAGATCATCCTGCCGCGCTGGAATAAGCGAAAGGGCGCAAGCAAGCAGCTGTCGATGATCTGGGACGCGCTGTCGAGCGATATCAAGCGCCACGAAGAGCGTCATGCGGAGATTGCCAAGGCTCAGGCGCGAGCGATGGAGCAAAAGATACTCGCCCTGCCGCCACGGCCGACCTGCGAACGAATGCAGGCGCTTGTGACCGAGGTTTCGAACCGCGCAATCGAAGAGCACGACCGCCTGCAGGCGCGATTCGACCAGGTCGAGGCAGTGAACTTTCAGAAGCGAATGATTCGCTTGCTCAACAACCGGCTGAAAACTTCAGGCGGCGCAAAATAGCTGATTCTCCAGCGAAAAACGACCGTTGATGTTTAGCCGCACAATGAAAATTGTGCGAAACCCACCACGCCCCAGCGATTTACTGGTTATTTCTCACCCTAGCTTAATGAAACACAACGCGCTAATATTCAGGCATTCGAAAGTTCAGCTCCGTTAGCCCGAGCTTTCGTTCCTGGGTTCTCCTGGCGCGTTGCGAAGCCGCGGATGGTCCTCCCTCTTCCGTAGGTAATGCGCCTACCTCGCCTCGCTTGTCTCTCGGCCAGCGAGGCTTTTTTTGGCTGCCGATCAGGCTTGGCGCTCGGGAACGTGAACCGTCAGGCCGTCGAGCGCAGCCTTCATGCGGATCTGACAGGAAAGGCGCGATGTCGGACGCACGTCGAATGCAAAATCCAGCATATCCTCTTCCATGGCTTCCGGCGGGCCAACGCGCTCGGTCCATTCCTCGTCGATATAGACATGACAGGTCGCGCAAGCACAGGCGCCGCCGCATTCCGCTTCGATGCCCGGCACAGAGTTGCGCACGGCATTTTCCATGACTGTCGATCCCTGATCGACATCAAGATCGAAGCGCGTGCCGTCGAAAGCGACAATGGTCAGTTTGGGCATGGTGATTTCCGGTAATATTCAGTGGGAGGGTCTGGATTTTACTTCCAACAAATCGGCGAGGCAGTCAACATCGACCGCCGCCGTCAATTCATTCCAGATTGAGAAGCGACACGCTTGTCAAAATGCGCCACTGAGGCACGCATAAAAAGACCCGCTGTTCCGGGACGGATCAGCGGGCGCATCCATCCGCCAGCAACAGAGGCGATCAGCGGCAGAGTTTCAGGATGAAATTTTCAGCCTCGATGACGGCGACACCCACCGCCGCCATGTTGGCTGCGTCGCCGCAATTGCCCTCAAGCGCTTCGGCGGCCCGCGACACCCGGAATGCACCCACGGCGCTGGCCGCGCCTTTGAGCCGATGGGCAGCCGACGCCACGGCTTTCAGATCGCCCGAGGATATGTCGTGAAGACAAGCGCGCGCCTGCCGGGCAAACATTTGCAGGACCTCCAGCTCCAGCGTCTTGTCGCCCATCGTCTGGTTTGCAAGGTGAACAAGATCGACTGGCCGCTGTTGCGAAGGGGCTGGTCCCTTGCAATTATCGGGCGCCGCGAACGCAATACTGACTGCTGCCATGCCATTTCTCCGTCGTAATCCCGCAATTGGATTGATGGTGCGGGGGCGCAGTGGCAATCGCGTTAAATTCGGGCGCATTCAGGGCGGATTTCTCGCGTTATGGTTAACATCCGTTAAACATTCCTAAAGCCTTGGTTTTTAAGGCCCGCGCCTCGGCAATGAGTGTTAATCAACCGTTAATATCTGGTGATTTGACCTAAGCCATTAATTGTCTAGCAGGCCCGGATGTGTCACTACGGTACGACTGGGCGAGCTCTGTGGCAGATACCTTTGCTCGCCAAGTGGATAATGGTAGTGTTTTGATACCGTCTGTATGAAAAAGCAGCTATCCACTCTGAAATGATATGCTTATCGGCGCGCTGTAGCTGGTCGGATAAGCTCAGAGGCGAAGGTTTGATCCAGGCTTGGCGGAAGCCTGGATGCGTGTTGAACCGGCTGAGATGTAACGAGGCGTAACGGAATGGCGAATAACAAGTACAACGAATCGATCGAGGACAAGGCGTTCAAGGCATTGGACGAGGCCCTTCAGATCGACTTCGAGGACGATAATACGCCGTCTCTTGTAGGTAAAAAGCCCGACGCCCCGGAGGCACCAGTGTCCGAAAAGCCAAGCACGCGCAATCAGCAGAGCCAGGATGAAAAACCGCGCCGGCGCGGCAGTGCTGCACCGCCCCGCCCCCCCGAACAGGGATCGCGTGCGCCCGCCTTCGCTGCCAACGATGCCAACCGGGTGACCCCGGCCTCGCTGCTGAAATCACTGGACGGCGGCTCGACCCGCCCCGCGATCCGCAACGCGACCGTCGTTTCGCTTCTTTGGATTGTCGGCGGCCTCGGCCTGATGGCTCTGCTCTATTCTCCGCAGATCTGGCAGATTCGCTCGTTCGCCGATCTGGTTGCGCTACCCGGCGTGATCGCGGGTATGGTCGGCATCATCGTTCCCGTACTCCTTTTCTACGCATTCGCGATCATGATGTCGCGCGCTCAGGACATGCGCAATGCTGCGCGCTCCATGGCGGAAGTGGCCCTTCGTCTGTCTGAACCGGAGACCATCGCCTCCGAGCGCATCATGACCGTCGGACAGGCCGTTCGCCGTGAGGTGTCGGCCATGAACGAAGGCATCGAGCGCACGATCGCACGCGCCTCCGAACTCGAGACGCTTGTCCACTCCGAGGTCAACGCGCTCGAACGCAGCTACGCCGACAACGAACTGAGGGTCCGCGGTCTCGTCCACGAACTGGGCTCGGAACGCGAGGCCATCGTCAACCACGCCGAACGCATTCGTACCTCGATCGTCGGCGTCCACGATCAGCTTCGCGAAGACCTGTCCCTCGCAACCGAAGAAATTTCCGTTCGCCTCGCGACCTCAGGCGAAGCGTTCGCCTCGATGATCGACACGCGCGCCGCGACGATTACCGAAAAGTCGGAATCCGCCATCCAGTCACTGGGAACGCTCCTCGCTGCCAAGACCGACTCGCTCCTCCAGACATTGACCTCTTCCGGATTCGCGTTGACGAACGAGTTCGATACACGGCTGGATTCGCTGACGTCCACCCTCAGCGATCGCGGCGACCAGATCCTGAGCCAGTTCGAGACTCGCGCGTCCACCATGGACAGCAACGCCGAGAAGCTGAATTCGGCCCTGAATGATCGCGCGCGCCAGCTGAACGAAATCCTGATCGCGCGCACCCGCGATATCAATGAGAGTCTGACCGGTGGCGAACGCACCATCGGCACCACGCTGGACGACGTACTGGCCAAGCTCAATAACGCCCTCGATGAACGCGGCACGACATTTCGGCAGAGCCTCCAGGCGAGCGTGGATGACACGATCATGGATCTCGACCTGCGCTCGGGCTTCTTCGACGAAAGGCTTCAGGCAACCGTCGCGCAACTCTCCACCTCGTTCGATGACCGCGTCGCAGAATTCACCAGTGCCTTTGACAAGCGTGCCGGGTCGCTCGACAGCAAGCTGATGGAAAGCCTCAATCGGATCAACGACACGTTGACCGGTGGATCTGACTCGCTGAACGGCATTCTGAGCTCGAGCATTGAGCGCATAGGCGCTTCGCTGACCGATCAGTCTTTCGCGCTGACCACGGCTCTGTCTACGGGCCACGAGGTCCTCGAGAGCAGCCTTTCCAGCAAGGTCGAGGAAGTCGCCGGCGCCATCGGTGCCCGCACGACGGAGATGACCTCCGCACTCGCCCACGCAACCTCCGAAATCTCGCTGGCGCTGGCCTCCGGCACGTCCGACCTGCACAACAATCTATCGGCCCGCTCTGCCGAATTCCGCGATACGCTACTGTCGGCAACTTCGGATTTGAGCACGGCCGTTTCCGCAGGTACGGAGCAGATCACTTCCGCCTTCGGTCGCGCCGACGATCTGAACATGATGATCTCGAAGCGGGCGGAAGACATCACGCATGCGCTCGACTCCGCCCACGAGCGAATTGACGGCGTCATGTCGGCACGCAGCGGAGCCCTCGTGGATGCGCTGTCGGACAATCACAGCCGATTTGAGAACACGTTGGCAAGCCGGTCGGAAGCGATTATCGGAGCCGTCACCGGCAGTCACGAGCGACTGGCGGATACTCTGGACGACAAGGCAATGGCTTTGGCCATCTCCTTGAACGAAAGCCAGAGCCGTTTCGAAGAAACGCTCGGAAACCGCGTCGATGCGATTGCCAATTCGATCGGAGCGGGCCACGACCGTCTTGCGGAAACGCTTGACGAAAAGGCGATGACGCTGGCCATTTCGCTCGAGGAGAGCCAGAGCAGGCTGGCAGACACGCTGGGCCAACACGCAGCGGCGATGACAGGCTCCCTGGCAAGCAGCCAGGAAAAGCTCGCCGATGCGCTCGACGAGAGGGCGATGGCGCTTGCCATCTCTCTCAACGAGGGTCATTCCCGTCTGGAGGACACCCTCGGCCACCACGCGGACAGCATTTCAAGCTCCCTGACCAGCGGACACGACCGTATCGCGCATGCGCTCGACCAGCGTGCCGCCGCGTTGGCGGCCTCTCTCAGCGAAGGGCATAATCGGATCGACGATACGCTCGCCCATCGCGCAAATTCGATCACCAATTCAATCGCTACGGTCCACGATCGTCTGGCGGACACTCTTGCCGAGAAGGCGATGTCGCTGGCAATCTCCTTCAGTGACAGCCAAAACAGCTTCGACGAAGCGCTCGAAGCCCGCACCAACGCATTGCTCGATTCCGTCGCGGGTGCCGAAGCGCGCGTTGCCGGCGCATTCACCGACAAGGCTCAGGAAATCCGCGATGCCTACGCCGAAAACCAGGACCGCCTCGATCGCGCATTGACCGATCATGCGTCCGCCCTCACCGGCACGCTCACGAGCGGGACCGACCGCATCGACCTCGTGACAGGCGCTGCCGCTCACCGTATCGAGGGTGGCCTTGCCGCTGCGGCGGATCGCTTCGAAGCTCTGACGGGCCATGTCGCTGCGCGCATAGAAGACGGGCTGGGCTCTGCTCACGATCGCATACGCGCAACGCTCGACGACCGCACGCAGGCGATCGCCCTGACGCTCAACGAGGCGAATGCCCAGGTCAGCGACACGCTGGCCGAACAGGCGACGACAATCGGGGCATCGTTCGCCACCAGCGTCAGCATGCTCGAAATGACGCTCGAGGACCGAGAAGCGTCCCTGCGCTCGACGATCGACACCAGCGCACAGGCGCTGGAGGAACGCCTTCGCGACAGTACAGGCCACATTGCGGGCCGCTTCCAGGATGCGGCAAGCGAGATTTCGCGCTCCACCGAGAGCTTCGCCTCCCATCTCGACCATTCGATCGACAGCATGACCGGTCGCTTCGCCGAGACGGGCTCGCGCGTGGAGGCTGGCCTGGCGACACTCGAGAACCGCATTCGCGATGGCGTCGGCGGCGTAGCGCTGGAAGTCGACGCTGCGGGCGAGCGACTCTCCGCAACGCTCTCCGGCGGTGTCTCCCGTCTCGGCATGCTCGGCGACGAAGCAACTGGCCGTATCGCGGCAGCACTCGACAGCAGTGTTTCCAAACTCGCGGAGACGATCGATGGCCGGGCGCGCAATCTGGCTACCGAGATCGACAACCGCGCCGCTAATCTCACGGCTGGGCTCGATGCCCGCACGACAAGCATCGGCGACGCATTGGATCGCGGCACCACCCATCTCGACGAGCGTCTGTCGACAATGGACCGCGCGCTGACCCTCGGCCTGGACGCCGTCAACCGCACCATCGAGGGCAAGGCAGCAGGGCTCGCCGCATCGCTTCGCAGCGCGGTTGCCGACACGACCCAAGGCATGGACGAGGAAGCGATGCGTGCCGCCGCCAGCCTCAGCCAGACCGGTCAGCAGTTCGCCGAAGGGCTCGATTCAAGAAGCAGTGAATTCGCACGCACGATGGAGGCGCGCTCCGAGCAGATCGTCAGCCGCGTCTCCGAAGCGCAGAACCGGCTTGCCGGTCAGGCAGCAGCGGTTGCGCAAACCTTCTCTGAGGCCGGGAACGCGATCATCAACAAGGTCGCTGAAGCCGAGACGCTCGTCAGTGGCCAGGTCGGTGCCATCTCCCATGCCCTGAGCGACGCGCAGGCAACGTTCGAGAGCCACGGCACGGATATTCGGACGACCATCTCAACCGCCAGCCAGGAAATCGCTTCCACCATGGCAGAGGTCGACCGTGCACTCGAAGCGCGTGGAAATTCCATCCGCGCCTCGCTTGACGATCGCACCCGCGAGCTCAACTCGATGCTCGCCGGACGTTCCTCGGAGCTGTCGCGGATCATCGATGAAACCGCCCGCCCGTTGATCGACCGCTACGCCGAGACCGGCAAGGAGGCGGCTTCCCAGATCGTTGCCGCAACCCAGCAGAGCGCCGAGCTCCTGCGAACAGAGAATGCGGCATTGATCGATGCGATCGCAGCCCGCACGGAGCGCGCCGCCTCCGCGGTGGACGCGATGGAGAACAGCCTGTTGTCCAACGTCAACAGACTGATCGAACGCTTGTCCGACAACAGCGCTGCAATGGGCCAGATGATGAGCCGCGCCGCAGAGGATCTGACGGCCGTCGATGGCCGTCTCGGCGACACGACCTCTCGATTCACCGAATCCGCATCCAAGGCCGCGGACATGGTATCGGCGTCGACCCGCCTTCTCGAAGGTAAGGTGGATCGTCTGTCAGATATATCGGGCCAGACGCTCGCTCAGGTCGGCAGCATCATCGGCCGCTTCGACGAACACTCGAAGGTGCTCGGTCAGGCATCAGGCCTGCTCGCGGCGGCACAGTCCAACCTCGTCTCGACGCTGGAAGACCGCGAATCCGCACTGCAGAACCTCTCAGTCGGTCTGGTCCAGCGCTCGGAGGAAATCGAAAAGACGATGCGGGCGCTTGGCGGCATGGTCGAATCCGCCTTCGATCGCGCCGAGCAGCGCTCGAGCCAGATCAGCGGCAACCTGCGACAGGGTATCCAGTCCTCTTTCGCCGATATCGGAACCACCCTCTCGGAAGCGGAAAAGCGCGCGACCGAAGCCGCCGAGACGATGCGCAGCGCCGTCGCGAAGGCAAGCGAAGATGCCAATACGACGATCGACAGCACCTTCAGTAACGCGGAGCGTCGCTCCGGCGACCTTGCAAATCGCCTTCGCGGTGGCCTGACGGCGTCCCTTTCGGATGTCGAGCGCATGTTCGGCGAAGCCGGTCGCGTATCGGATGGCGCAGCACAGCAGCTGCGTGAATCGCTGCGCGAGGCGGTCGATGAAGCCGTGTCGCGCTTCTCCGGGGCTACCGAGGAAATTCGCCGCTCTGCCGGCGATATCCGCAAGGAACTCGACATGACCCGCAGCGAATTGAAGCGCGGCGCATTCGATCTTCCGGAAGAAGCAAAGGAAAGCGCTGCCGCGATGCGTCGCGCCGTTTCGGAACAGATCAAGGCGCTGCAGGATATTTCCCACATCGTCGGTCGCTCCACACAGCATCTGGAAGTTTCCGAACCTGCAACGCAGGCCCAGCCTGCCCCGCGTCCAGCTCAGGCGACCATCGCACCACAACCGGCACCTGTCGTGGCACCGGCGCCGGCGCCGGCCGCCACCTCGATCCCCACAGCGGCGATCGAAGGTTTCGGCCTGCGTGGAACGCTGACGCCGCCTGCTTCAGTCCCCGCAGCACAGCAGCGCCCGCAGGCCGTTGCTCCTGCCACGACGCAGGCCTCCGGCGGATGGATCAGCGACCTGCTGCGTGGCGCTTCGCGTGATGAAGCTGCGGAAGAAGCTCCTGCGCGTCAACCCGCGCCGCGGGCCGAGACATCTGCTGCGGCTCCTGCTCCCGCTGCGCAGCGCGGCACCGACAGTCGCAATCCGCGCCACGTCGTCGAATCCCTGAACTCGCTCTCCGTCGATATTGCCCGTGCAATCGATCACGACGCGTCCGTAGACTTGTGGCGTCGGTATCAGCGCGGCGAACGCGATGTCTTCACACGCAGGCTCTACACGCTGAAGGGCCAGCAGACTTTCGACGAGATCAAGCACAAGTACGATCGCGAGCCGGAATTCCGCACCGCCGTCAGTCGATATATCGCCGACTTCGAAAAGCTGCTTGCCGACGTCGCTCGTACGGACCAGGACAAAACGATCACCCAATCCTACCTCACATCGGACACCGGGAAGGTCTACACGATGCTCGCGCATGCGGCGGGTCGCCTGAACTGAGGAAGCCCGGTAAGCGGACGGGAATTGCCAAGTGACTTCAAGAGGCCGTATCGGAAACGATACGGCCTTTCTGATGGGATGCTGTTGATGCGAAGGCGATCACAACCAGCGTTCGATCACAACCAGCGTTCGCAGAGCTGTCTGCCTAGGGAGGAGGCATCCTGGCGCTCACGTCTGCGCAAACAGGAAGGTTGCCGATTGGCTTTTCGATCCCATGCCGGTTGACCACACGCCACCGGCAGTGACGGACAGCGCGCGCGTGTGTGCCGTTGGGGCACCAATCTTAGGCTATGTCAGTGCCTTGATGGAATTGGATCCTTCACCCTCCACCTTCCTGACGCCAGAGTGTCGTTCTGCGTGTGAGGCGCTCGGGCTGACGCAGGACATAGTTGAGTTGGTAGAGGTCCTCGGCGATTTGGCGCACAGAGAATTCCTCGCAGGTCCAATCGTCCGGCTCTGGCGATTTGTAGCGCTCCAGAAGATTGGCGATAACAAACTCGCGCTCATATATCTTGCCGCTCGCGCCGATCTCCCAGAAATCGTCGGCGGTCATTCGGAGAAGGTCTTCCCGGCTGGTCCCGAACTGCCGACGATAAAAAATTGGCTCCCGTGCACGGAGCTCGCTCAAGATTTCTTCGAGATTCAGGGTGGACACAAACCTATTCCTCCAAGTCCCGCCTCATGTTTTCGCTCGGCGGATCGCAGCCCCGCATGATACGGGATGGCCGCCGCGCTCAAGACAAATTGCACCAGGGTACTTTCCCTGCCCCAGCGCACAAAAAAGCCTGGATCAATCCATCGGATATGGCCCAGGCTGGTTCGCTGTCATTGCTCAGTCAGGGCTCGGGGACACCGTCTACCCCGAGCCGGATCACGCTTCCGTTTCGGGAGCCTCGTCACCAGCGGCAGGCGTGACGACATCGCCATTCGCCGCCGTGTCGTCGCCGTTCTCCACGACGTCTTCGACGTCGTCCTCCGGCTCGCTGATGCGTTCGACGGAGACGACCTTCTCATCCTTGGCCGTCGAGAAGATGGTAACGCCC
Organism: Rhizobium sp. Root1203; assembly: GCF_001424945.1. Classification (GTDB taxonomy): domain Bacteria; phylum Pseudomonadota; class Alphaproteobacteria; order Rhizobiales; family Rhizobiaceae; genus Rhizobium. The sequence goes on along the minus strand of NZ_LMCW01000012.1, from coordinate 235,996 downwards.
TTCGTTGCGCGGCTGGCAATGCGGATGCCGCCGACCGGCACGCGGATCAGCTGTCCGCCATCGGAAACCAGCATGATCTGGTCACCGTCGTCGACAGGGAACGCCGCCACAAGCTCACCGATTTCGCCGGTTTTCGACGTGTCGGTAGCACGAATTCCCTTGCCGCCTCGACCGGAGATCCGGAAGTCGTAGGAAGACGAGCGTTTGCCGTAGCCCTTCTCGGAGACTGTCAGTACGAACTGTTCGCGCGCCTTCAGTTCCTCGTAGCGCTCGTCGCTGAGCTGCCCTTCCTCGGTCACTTCCTCACCAACCAGAGAAATTTCCTCAGCGTCGCCTGTCGCCAGGCGCCGTTCAGTCGCCGTGCGCTTCAGGTAGGCCGCACGCTCCCACGGTTCTGCATCGACATGGCCAACGATCGTCATCGAGATGATCCGGTCGTTGTCCCCGAGGTTGATACCGCGCACGCCGATCGAATTACGGCCGGCGAAAACACGCACGTCATCGACGGCAAAGCGGATGCACTGACCGAGCGCCGTCGTCAGGAGGACGTCGTCATGTTCGGTGCAGGTCTCGACAGAAAGGATTTCATCGCCCTCCTCCTCGAGCTTCATCGCGATCTTCCCGTTTCGGTTGACCTGGACGAAGTCTGACAGCTTATTGCGGCGGACCGTGCCGCGCGTCGTCGAGAACATGACGTCGAGCGTATCCCAGCTGTCTTCGTCCTCAGGCAGCGGCAGGATCGTCGTGATGCGTTCGCCGGGTTCCAGCGGCAGCATGTTGATCAGCGCCTTGCCGCGTGAAGTCGGCGTGCCGATCGGAAGACGATAGACCTTCTCCTTGTAGACGATGCCGCGCGACGAGAAGAACAGAACCGGCGTATGCGTGTTCAAGACGAATAGCTGACTAACGAAATCCTCATCCCGTGTCGTCATGCCGGAGCGGCCCTTGCCGCCGCGGCGCTGGGCCCGATAGGTCGTCAAGGGGACACGCTTGATATAGCCGAGATGCGAGACGGTAACGACCATGTCCTCGCGGGCGATGAGATCCTCATCGTCCATCTCAAGGCCGCCGTCGAGGATTTCGGTCCTGCGCGGCCTGCCGAATTCATCGCGAACCGCCGTCAGTTCGTCCTTCACGATCGTCTGGATGCGCAGGCGCGATGACAGGATGTCGAGGTAGTCCTTGATCTCCTCGCCGATCTTGTTGAGTTCGTCGCCGATTTCGTCGCGGCCAAGCGCCGTCAAACGAGCGAGACGCAACTCGAGGATCGCCCGTGCCTGCTCTTCCGAGAGGTTGTAGGTCATATCCTCGTTGATGCGGTGACGGGGGTCATCAATCAGGCGGATCAGGCTCTCGACGTCGGACGCCGGCCAGCGGCGCGTCATCAGCTGCTCGCGCGCGGTCTGCGGATCCGGAGCCTGCCGGATAACCCGGATGACCTCGTCGATATTGGCAACGGCAATCGCCAGGCCGACCAAGACGTGGGCGCGTTCCCGTGCCTTGCGGAGCAGGAATTTTGTTCGGCGGCTAACGACTTCCTCGCGGAAGGACACGAAAGCGCGCAGCATGTCGAGCAGCGTCAGCTGCTCCGGCTTGCCACCGTTCAGCGCCACCATGTTACAGCCGAATGAGGTCTGCAGCGGCGTATAGCGGTAGAGCTGGTTCAGGATGACTTCGGCATTGGCATCGCGCTTCAGCTCGACGACGACGCGATAACCCTGCCGGTCGGATTCGTCGCGCAGGTCCGAGATGCCCTCGATGCGCTTGTCCCGCACCAGCTCGGCCATCTTCTCGATCATCGTCGACTTGTTCACCTGGAACGGAATCTCGGTGATGATGATCTGTTCGCGATCGCCGCGCATCGGCTCGATGGCGGCAACGCCGCGCATGATGACCGAACCGCGGCCGGTCTCATAGGCCGAGCGGATGCCGGCGCGGCCGAGGATCTTGGCACCTGTCGGGAAATCGGGCCCAGGAATGATCTGCATGATCTCAGGCAGTTCGATCGCAGGATTTTCAATCAGCGCGATACAGCCGTCGACGACTTCAACCAAATTGTGTGGCGGAATGTTGGTCGCCATGCCGACTGCGATACCCCCGGCCCCGTTGACCAGAAGGTTCGGGAATTTCGCGGGAACCACGACAGGCTCCGAGAGCGTGCCGTCATAGTTGTCGCGAAAATCGACCGTTTCCTTGTCGAGATCGTCGAGCAAAGAATGCGCTGCCTTTTCCAGACGGCATTCGGTGTAGCGTTCGGCCGCCGGAGGATCGCCGTCGACCGAACCGAAGTTGCCCTGCCCGTCGATCAGCGGGAGGCGAAGAGACCAATCCTGCGCCATGCGGGCAAGGGCGTCATAAATCGCCGAGTTGCCGTGCGGATGGAATTTACCCATCACGTCCCCGGTAACGCGGGCGCATTTGACGTATTTCTTGTTCCAGTCGATGCCGAGCTCGGACATGCCATAGAGGATACGCCGATGCACGGGCTTCAGGCCGTCACGCACATCAGGAAGCGCGCGGCTGACGATGACGCTCATCGCGTAATCGAGATACGACCGCTGCATTTCCTCCATAATGGAGATGGGCTCGATGCCTGGCGGGAGCTTCCCGCCGCCGGGGGGTGTTTGCTCAGTCAAAACAGATCACGATCTCTTCTAGAATCACTTGAAGATTTATAACGGAAAGGCTGTTGATACGCCAATTTTGGCAGGGGTTTTGAACAGGCTTTTGCAGCCAAACGAGGGCAAATCGAGCCTTTCGGAGCGGCATTCGCGCTATCCGGGCAGAGCCATTTGCAAATTTGATTTCCCCGCATCACAATCGCCCGACACCGAGCCGCTATATGGGCTCACGGAGAGACGATGGCAAGCGCCGACCAACTCATCAATGCATTCACGACGCTGCTCGTCACCATCGATCCGCCGGGTCTGGCACCGATATTTCTCGGGCTGACCGTCGGCATGAGCCGCGGCCAGCGCAAGCAGGTCGCCATGCGCGGTACGATCATCGCTTTTATCATTCTTGCCGTTTTCGCCCTTTTCGGCGCGAGCGTCCTCGGCGTGCTCGGCATCTCGATCGGGGCCTTCCGTATTGCCGGCGGCCTGCTGCTCTTCTGGATCGCTTTCGAAATGGTCTTCGAGAAGCGGCAGGACCGCAAGGAGAAGACCAGCACGACGGCGATCACTGTCGATCACATCCACAATATCTCCGTCTTTCCGCTGGCAATCCCGTTGATCTCAGGCCCGGGTGCAATTTCGGCGACCATCTTGATATCCGGTTCGATGCAGGGCTCTTTCGAACGGGCACAGCTGATCATCGTCATCGCCGTAAGCCTTCTGCTGCTGTTCCTTGCGCTGCTCATCGCCGACCGGCTCGACCGGTTCCTTGGCGTTACAGGGCGTGCAATCCTGACGCGCCTGCTCGGCGTCATTCTGGCAGCCCTTGCCACCCAATTCGTGGTCGATGGCGTCAAGTCCGTCATGAACCTGGCTCCGGCTGGCTGACACCACAAATCAAAACGGCGCACCCAGGGTGCGCCGTCAAAAACCTCCGGACGGATCTCTCGATCAGAACGGAATGTCGTCGTCGAGATCGCGCGAGAAGTTCCCGCCAGTGCCGGCGCCACTGCCGCCGGCACTGCGGCCGGACGACTGCGATGGAGCGCCGTAATCGTCGCCACCGCCGAAATCGCTGCCGCCGCTACGGCCGCCGCCGAAGCCAGAACCGGAGCTTGCTCCGCCGCCTTCGCCACGGCCATCAAGCATTGTCAGCGTGGAGCCGAAGCCCTGCAGCACGACTTCCGTCGAATAGCGATCCTGGCCCTGCTGATCCTGCCACTTGCGGGTCTGCAGTGCGCCTTCGATATAGAGCTTGGCACCTTTCTTCACATACTGCTCGACAACCTTGCAGAGGCCTTCGTTGAAGACCACGACGGTGTGCCACTCCGTCTTTTCGCGGCGCTCGCCGGAATTTCGGTCGCGCCAGGTTTCCGACGTTGCAATACGCAGATTGGCGATCGGCCGGCCGTCCTGCGTACGACGAATTTCGGGATCTGCGCCCACGTTTCCGATCAAAATGACCTTGTTTACGCTACCAGCCATACTTCTCACCCTACCTGCCGCCCTGCCCGGCGGCGCTTGAAACAATCGATGCACCATAAACCATAGAGGCCGCGCAATGGGCGCTTACGGCAGGTTCATCCACAAGGAATTTTGTTCTTTATTTGTTCTAGTTTATCCCTATGATCCTGTCAACCGAATCGAAAACCTTGCACCCATATGGACATTCAGCCTCGACTCGCCCGCCGGCATCACTAAATAAGGGGCTTGTTCCAGCACAGAAGCAGAAGACGATGAGCGAATTGAAGACGATTTCCATCCGCGGCGCGCGTGAGCACAATCTGAAGGGCATCGACCTCGATCTGCCGCGCAACAAGCTGATCGTCATGACGGGGCTGTCCGGTTCGGGCAAATCCTCGCTTGCGTTCGACACGATCTACGCGGAGGGACAGCGCCGCTACGTCGAGAGTCTTTCTGCCTATGCACGTCAATTCCTGGAGATGATGCAGAAGCCCGACGTCGATCAGATCGACGGGCTGTCGCCGGCAATCTCGATCGAGCAGAAGACGACCTCGCGCAATCCGCGTTCCACGGTCGGCACCGTGACCGAGATCTACGACTACATGCGACTGCTCTTCGCGCGTGTTGGCGTCCCCTATTCGCCGGCAACCGGCCTGCCGATCGAAAGCCAGACTGTCAGCCAGATGGTCGACCGCATTCTCGAATTCGGCGAAGGCACGCGCCTCTACATCCTTGCGCCGCTCGTGCGCGGCCGCAAGGGCGAGTACAAGAAGGAACTTGCGGAGCTCATGAAGAAGGGCTTCCAGCGCGTCAAGGTGGACGGCCAGTTCTATGAAATTGCCGAAGCCCCGACGCTCGACAAGAAGTACAAGCACGACATCGACGTCGTGGTCGACCGCATCGTCGTGCGTGCCGACGTCGCGGCGCGCCTTGCCGACAGCCTCGAGACGTCGCTGAAGCTTGCCGACGGCCTTGCCGTTGCCGAGTTCGCCGACAAGCCGCTGCCGCCGGAGGATACAGCGGCCGGGGGCTCTGCCAACAAGTCGCTCAACGAAACCCATGAGCGTGTCCTGTTCTCGGAGAAGTTCGCCTGCCCGGTCTCCGGCTTCACTATTCCGGAAATCGAACCGCGGCTCTTCTCCTTCAACAATCCGGCCGGCGCCTGCCCGACTTGCGACGGGCTTGGCGCGCAGCAGAAAATCGATGCGAACCTCATCGTGCCTGAAACCGAGCGGACGCTGCGCGACGGCGCAATCGCGCCGTGGGCCAAGTCATCGTCGCCCTATTACAATCAGACGCTCGAAGCCCTCGGCAAGCACTACGGCTTCAAGCTCGGAGCGCGCTGGAGCGATCTTTCCGAGACGGCACGGGACGTCATCCTCAACGGCACGGACGAGAAGATCGAATTTCACTACGCCGACGGCGCACGCTCGTACACGACGCACAAGAACTTCGAAGGCATCATCACGAATCTTGAGCGCCGCTGGAAGGAGACCGACTCCGCCTGGGCCCGCGAGGAAATCGAACGCTACATGTCGGCGGCACCCTGCCCCTCCTGCAACGGCTTCCGCCTGAAGCCGGAAGCCCTGGCGGTGAAGATCGGCACTCTGCAGATCGGCCAGGTGACCCAGATGTCGATCCGCGTCGCCCGCGACTGGTTCGAAACGCTGCCGTTGACCTTCACCGCCAAGCAGAACGAAATCGCCGTCCGTATTCTGAAGGAAATCCGCGAGCGCCTGCGCTTCCTCAACGACGTCGGCCTCGACTATCTCAGCCTCTCGCGCAATTCGGGAACCCTGTCCGGCGGCGAAAGCCAGCGCATTCGTCTCGCCTCCCAGATCGGATCGGGTCTGACCGGCGTCCTGTACGTCCTCGACGAGCCTTCGATCGGCCTGCACCAGCGGGACAATGCCCGGCTGCTCGACACACTGAAGCACCTTCGCGATATCGGTAACACGGTCATCGTTGTCGAGCATGACGAGGATGCGATCCTGTCGGCGGACGACGTGGTCGATATCGGCCCGGCGGCCGGCATCCATGGCGGTCAGGTGATCGCCCATGGTACGCCGCAGGACATCATGGCAAACCCGAAGTCCCTGACTGGCAAATATCTCTCCGGCGAGCTCGGCGTTCCCGTTCCCGACGAGCGGCGCAAGCCCAAGAAGGGCAAGGAGATCAAGGTGGTCGGCGCACGCGGCAACAACCTGAAGAATGTCACGGCGGCCATCCCGCTCGGCGTATTCACCGCCGTGACCGGCGTTTCGGGCGGCGGCAAATCCACTTTCCTTATCGAAACGCTTTATAAATCCGCCGCCCGCCGCGTCATGGGTGCCCGAGAAAACCCGGCCGATCATGACCGCATCGACGGTTTCGAACATATCGACAAGGTGATCGATATCGACCAGTCGCCGATCGGCCGCACGCCGCGGTCCAACCCGGCGACCTACACGGGTGCCTTCACGCCGATCCGCGACTGGTTTGCCGGTCTGCCGGAAGCGAAGGCACGTGGCTACCAGCCGGGCCGCTTCTCCTTCAACGTTAAGGGCGGACGCTGCGAGGCATGCCAGGGGGACGGCGTCATCAAGATCGAGATGCATTTCCTGCCGGATGTCTACGTCACCTGCGACGTCTGCCACGGCAAGCGCTACAACCGCGAAACGCTGGATGTCACCTTCAAGCAGAAGTCGATCGCCGACGTGCTCGACATGACGGTCGAGGAAGGCGTCGATTTCTTCGCTGCCGTTCCCGCAGTTCGCGACAAGCTGCAGGCCCTGAAGGACGTCGGTCTCGGCTACATCAAGGTTGGCCAGCAGGCGAACACGCTCTCCGGCGGCGAAGCGCAACGCGTCAAGCTTGCCAAGGAGCTGTCGAAGCGTTCGACCGGCCGCACGCTCTATATTCTGGACGAACCGACGACCGGCCTGCATTTCCATGACGTGGCCAAATTATTGGAAATGCTTCAGGAACTCGTCAATCAGGGCAACTCCGTGGTGGTCATCGAGCATAACCTTGAAGTCATCAAGACGGCTGACTGGATCCTCGACTTCGGTCCCGAAGGCGGAGACGGCGGCGGCGAAATCGTTGCAGTCGGTACGCCCGAGGCGATCGTCAAGGAGCAGCGCTCCTACACCGGCCGGTTCCTCAAAGAACTGCTGGAACGGCGTCCGGTGAGGAAAGCCGTCGCCGCGGCGGAATAATGCTGAGAGGAGGAACTTAATGACAAAATCCGGCAACATACGGGTCGGTATCGGCGGCTGGACCTTCGAGCCGTGGCGGGATCATTTCTACCCCGGCAACCTGAAGCAGAAGGATGAGCTGCATTATGCGAGCCGCCAGCTGAAGGTCATCGAGATCAACGGGACCTACTACAGTTCGCAAAAGCCGGAGACGTTTGCCAAATGGGGAGCCGATGTGCCGGAAGGGTTCATCTTCTCGCTGAAGGCCAGCCGCTTCGTCACCAACCGGCGCGTGCTGGCGGAAGCGGGTGAATCGATGGAGCGTTTCCTGACGCAGGGGTTGACGGAGCTCGGGTCTCATCTCGGGCCGATCCTCTGGCAATTCGCGCCGACCAAGAAATTCGATCCGGATGATTTCGAGGCTTTTCTCAAGCTGCTGCCGGACAGGCAGGACAGCCTGCCGCTGAAGCACGTGGTCGAAGTGCGCCACGACTCTTTCAAGGTCCCCGAGTTTGTAGCCCTGCTTGAAAAATACGGCGTGGCGCCAGTCTGCGCCGAGCATTTTGACTACCCCATGATTGCCGATGTCACCGCGGATTTCGTATATGCGCGGCTGCAGAAGGGGTCCGACGAGATCAGAACCTGCTATCCACCCGGCGACCTTGCTGGATGGGGGAAACGCCTTGAGACATGGGCGGAAGGCGGCGTGCCCGCGGACCTGCCTTTGATCGACAAGGGCAGGAAGGTAAGCAAGGAACCTCGCGACGTCTTCGCCTTCATGATTCACGAAGGAAAGATCAACGCACCGTTCGGCGCAATCGCCTTGCAGGAAGAAATCTCCGGCTCCTCGTCAGGGCGGTAGAACGCACGATACGAGGTCTTCCGCCGTCAGACCCTTTCCGGCACGCATTCCCGCTTCGCCATGCAGGTAGACACCGGCTGCTGCCGCCTCGAAGGCCGGAATTCCCTGCGCCAACAACGCTCCGACAATGCCTGCGAGCACGTCGCCGGATCCAGCCGTGGCAAGCCAGATCGGCGCATTGGTGTTGATCAATGCGCGTCCGTCCGGCGAAGCGATCACGGTATCCGCCCCCTTGTAGATGATTGCAGCGTTGGCGCGGAGCGCAGCCGCCTGTGCCTTGTCGACCTTGCCCATCGTCTCGTCATCGGCAATATCGGGAAAGAGACGGTGGAATTCCCCTTCGTGCGGCGTCAGGACAAGCCGGGGCTCCCCTCCGGCGAAGAGGGAGAACAACTCAGCCGGATCGTCGCGAAACGATGAGATCCCGTCGGCATCGAGGACAAGGTGACGCTGTCGAACCGCCGCGACGAAACTCCGTGCCTTCGCGCCCGCCCCAAAGCCCGGCCCGAGAACGAAGGTCTGCAGCCTTTCATCGCGCAGCCAGCCGAGGAGATCGGCCTCACTGTCGATCCCGTGCAGCATAACTGCGGTCAGGTGGGCCGCGTTTTCGGAGACCGCTTCGTTTGGCGACGCGATCGTCACAAGTCCGGCTCCCGCCTTCAGCCCGGCCATTGCCGACATTCGCGCGGCACCCGTCTTGGCGGCTTCTCCGGAAAACACCACCAAGTGGCCGCGCTTGTATTTGTGCGTTTCCCGGCCGGGCGGCTGCACCATGTGCGCCCAGTGGGCAGGGCCGTTCTCGGCGATCCTTCCTCCTGCCTCCCTTCGAACGATCCGCACCGGTATGCCGATATCGGCCACCTCCACATCGCCGCAAAGCTCGCGGCCCGGCAACAGCACATGGCCCGGTTTCCTTGTCATGAAGGTGATGGTCCGTTCGGCCGAAAAAGCCGCGCCCAGCACCCTGCCCGTCCGTCCGTCTATGCCGGAGGGCAGATCCACGGCGAGCACCGGGACGTCGGCGTCGGCAACGAGTCTGACGAGGTTGGCGACAGCCTGCGGAACAGCACGCGTCAGGCCGGCCCCGAACAGGGCATCGATCGCAACATCCCCGGCCTCCGGGCGATAGTCCTCGATCGGAAGCGTCGGCACCATGAAGAGCGAGCGCGCCTGCGCCGCGTCTCCCTTCAGCGTTGTGGGATCGCCGAGATGGAAGACGTCAACGCGCACACCGCTCTCCGTCAGGCAGCGCGCTGCCACATAGCCGTCTCCGCCATTGTTGCCTGGACCGCAGAAAACAACCGCGCGAACAGCGCCGGGATGATAGTGAAGAAGTGCTGCGGCGACGCTTCCCCCGGCACGCTGCATGAGTGCAAAACTGCTGATGCCGGATGCGGCTGCAGCCGCATCCACGGCAGCCATTTCAGCGGGCGAGAGAAGCAAGGAAGAAAGACGTTCGGTCATTCCCCCATTCAACCAGAAACAGCCTAAATAACAACCACTTCTCCGAAAAACATGGCGTCTAAATTTTAGCCGTTTGCATATTTTTTACCCACACAATGAATGGCTCTACGCTTATTCAGAGAACGTGAATATTCCACAATCCGATCCGAAATGAAGCTTTCATCGCCTTAATTTCAGAATTTCAGCCTGAATCCGTGCAGAAATCTCGTGAAATCATAGCATTTTCCAGATGTTCCGGCCATTTCCACGAAGATTCCGCTTTCCAACTGGCACGATAACTGCATCATACCGGCGAGCGGGTATGAACCTGCTGTAACGGGAGAAGCGGAGAGTCATTTTCTCATGAAAAAGATCGAAGCGATCATTAAGCCCTTCAAGCTGGACGAAGTGAAGGAAGCCCTTCAGGAAGTTGGCCTGCAGGGTATTACAGTCACGGAAGCGAAGGGCTTCGGTCGCCAGAAAGGCCACACGGAACTGTACCGGGGCGCGGAATACGTCGTCGATTTCCTGCCCAAGGTTAAGGTGGAAGTCGTCCTCGCCGACGAAAATGCGGAAGCCGTCATCGACGCGATCCGCAAGGCCGCGCAAACCGGCCGTATTGGCGACGGCAAGATTTTTGTATCCAATATCGAAGAGGTTATTCGTATCCGCACCGGCGAAACCGGCGTCGATGCCATCTAGCCCTACGTATCGTCATCTCAAATAAAGGAACTATTTAATGGCGACCGCAAGCGAAATTCTTAAGCAAATCAAAGACAACGACGTGAAGTTCGTCGACCTGCGCTTCACCGACCCCAAGGGTAAGCTGCAGCACGTTACGATGGATGTCGTCTGCGTCGATGAAGACATGTTTGCCGATGGCGTCATGTTCGACGGCTCCTCGATCGGTGGCTGGAAGGCCATCAACGAATCCGACATGGTGTTGATGCCGGACACCGAAACGGTTCACATGGATCCGTTCTTCGCGCAGTCCACCATGGTCATCCTCTGCGACATTCTCGATCCCGTCTCGGGCGAGGCATATAACCGCGATCCGCGCGGCACTGCGAAGAAGGCGGAAGCCTATCTCAAGGCATCAGGCATCGGCGACACCGTGTTCGTCGGTCCGGAAGCCGAATTCTTCATCTTTGACGACGTCCGCTACAAGGCCGACCCCTACAACACCGGCTTCAAGCTCGATTCGACCGAACTGCCATCGAACGACGACACCGAATACGAGACCGGCAACCTTGGCCACCGTCCGCGCGTCAAGGGCGGCTACTTCCCGGTTCCGCCAATCGACAGCTGCCAGGACATGCGCTCGGAAATGCTGACGGTCCTGTCCGAAATGGGCGTCGTCGTTGAAAAGCATCACCATGAGGTGGCTGCCGCCCAGCACGAACTCGGCATCAAGTTCGACACGCTCGTCCGCAACGCCGACAAGATGCAGATCTACAAATACGTGGTGCATCAGGTCGCAAATGCCTACGGCAAGACGGCAACCTTCATGCCGAAGCCGATTTTCGGCGACAACGGCTCGGGCATGCACGTTCACCAGTCGATCTGGAAGGCCGGCAAGCCAACCTTCGCAGGCGACGAGTACGCTGGCCTGTCTGAATCGTGCCTCTACTACATCGGCGGCATCATCAAGCACGCCAAGGCGCTGAACGCCTTCACCAACCCGTCGACGAACTCCTACAAGCGTCTTGTCCCTGGCTATGAAGCACCCGTGCTGCTCGCCTATTCGGCCCGCAACCGCTCGGCCTCGTGCCGCATTCCGTTCGGCACCAACCCGAAGGCCAAACGCGTCGAAGTCCGCTTCCCCGATCCGATGGCAAACCCATACCTCGCCTTCGCAGCGATGCTGATGGCTGGCCTCGACGGCATCAAGAACAAGATCCATCCCGGCAAGGCCATGGACAAGGATCTCTACGATCTGCCGCCGAAGGAACTGAAGAAGATCCCGACTGTCTGCGGCTCCTTGCGCGAGGCACTCGAAAGCCTCGACAAGGACCGCAAGTTCCTTACAGCCGGCGGTGTTTTCGACGACGACCAGATCGACTCGTTCATCGAACTGAAGATGGCCGAGGTCATGCGCTTCGACATGACGCCACACCCGGTCGAGTACGACATGTACTATTCTGCATAACGAAAATCGGAGAGCCCCGGCCATGGCGCCGGGGCTTTCTTGCCTGCACGATGTCATCTATGCTGCCGGCAGATGTGACATTCATGTGACGCGATCTCGCACAAATCTTGATTTGAGCGATGCCAATCACCAAATTGGGTGATGAAAGGAAGTCGTACCATGAAAGAAAGACTAGCTAAGTTCAGTATCGGCGAAGTGGTCCGGCACAAGGTATTTCCGTTTCGCGGCGTCATCTTCGATGTCGATCCGGAATTCGCGAACACGGAAGAATGGTGGAACTCTATCCCCGCCGAAGTGCGCCCAAGCAAGGACCAGCCCTTCTATCACCTGCTCGCCGAAAATGACGAGAATGAATACGTTGCCTACGTATCCGAGCAGAACCTTGTCAACGACGAAAGCGGCGTCCCGCTTCGCAACGAGCAGGTCTACCAGATTTTCGATATGGCACCGACGGGGCAGTTCAAACCCAAGATGAACCTCACCCATTAACGTCGGGCCCTACTGATGAACCCCGCTGCGGCGGGGTTTTTCTTTGGGTGTAGGCCAATGAAAAAACCCGGCGCGAGGCCGGGTTTCTCATGAATTCCGTCTGGCCCCAGATTACTGAGCCTTGGCAGCCTTCTGTGCGTCTTCAAGCTTCTTGCGAGCTTCGTCGGCCTTCTTCTGCATGCTGTCCTGCAGGCTTTTCTGGCTTTCAGCGAGCTTGGAAGCAGAAACCGCCTCGCCGTCGAACGCGCCGGTAAAGCCTTCAAGCGAAATCTTGATGGGGTTCGGCGCACGGCGGAAGTTGATCGAGGTGAGAACCAGGTCGGTGCCCTTCTTGAGGCTCGCGATCATGGCATCCGTCAGCTGGACCTGCGCAACGCAGCGATCCGGCATGCACATCAGGTAGTCGATCTTCTGGCCCTTGCCGCCATCGATCTGCATCATGATGCCCGGAGGGATCAGACGTGCCGGCGGTACCGAAACCTGCAGGCTCTTGTTGTTGATCTTGCCAGCAACGCTGATGAGGCCGACGCCAGTGACGAGCTGGCCGCCACCCGCCAGAACGACGTTCTGAACGACGCAGACATCATTGTCTTCCTGCTTGCTGCAGGTCTTGTACCAACCGAGGCGAGGAGCACCGGCAGCCTGAGCCGGAGCGTCGGCTTCCTGGGCAAAAGAAGACGCCGGAGCCGCTGCGGCGCCGAGCATCACTGCCAGAACGGACAGGGCTGCCCGGGTTTTCTTTTCAGAGTTGAACATCATAACGAATTCCGTCTCCTGGTATCCCATTGGGACAGCGGGTATGCCATCCTCACCAACAGGGTTGTTTGCACTTCACCTCTTAAAACAATAAGGCAAATGCATGACCCCCCGACTTCGGGTTCCCCTGTTACATCGCGTCGATGCAGATATCCAGCATTTCTTTGGCGTTTTCGGGGTCGCTTGAAAGAATTCGCTGCGGATGGTGAATTGGGCCTCCTGCATGCTACTGTTTTGCCGAATCGTGCTGTCTTCCGGAAGGGATTTCAGGGATGCTCCGCATCGTTCTGCCTATCGTTTTCACCCTGTGCTGCGGGGCAGTGCTTGCGGAGCCCGTTCATGGCATCGCCATGCACGGCGAGCCAGCCCTGCCTGGGGATTTCAAGCACTTTCCTTACGTCAATCCCGACGTGAAGAAGGGTGGCAAGATCGCCTATGGTGTGGTTGGCACGTTCGACAGCCTCAATCCATTCATCTTGAAAAGCATGCGCACGACCGCTCGTGGCGTCTGGGATCCGGAATACGGCAACTTCGTCTACGAGACCTTGATGTTGCGCTCCCGCGACGAGCCATTTACGCTTTACGGGTTGCTGGCTGAAACGGTCGAATGGGACGAGGACCGCACGTACATCCAGTTCAACCTCAATCCTGCGGCCAGGTGGTCGGATGGCCAACCCGTGACGCCGGATGACGTCATATTCTCGTTTAATATCCTGAAGGATAAAGGACGCGTTCCGTTCAGCAACCGCCTCAACACCGTCGACAAGATGGAAAAGGTGGGCGACCACAGCGTTCGGTTTACGTTCAACGAAAAGGCAGACCGGGAGCTTCCCCTGATACTGGCGGGCTCGACGCCGATTCTGCCGAAACATGCGATCGATCCTGAGACATTCGACCGGTCCACGCTCGTCCCGCCGGTCGGCTCCGGCCCTTACAAGATCAAATCGCTCAAGCCGGGCGAGAGCATCACCTTCGAACGCGATCCCGATTACTGGGCCAAGGATATTCCCGCGAAGGTGGGACTGGACAACTACGACCAGGTCACCGTCCAGTATTTCTTGCAGGACACGACACTGTTCGAAGCTTTCAAGAAGGGCGATGTGGACATCTATCCGGACGGGAGCCCGGGCCATTGGGCCAACGCCTACAATTTTCCAGCGGTCACATCCGGCAACGTCGTGAAGGACACGTTCGAACCGAAGCTGCCGAGCGGAATGTTCGGCTTTGTCTTCAACACCCGCCGACCCGTCTTTGGCAATCAGAAGCTGCGCGAAGGGCTGTCTCTGATCTTCGACTTCGAATGGGCGAACAAGAACCTTTTTTCCAGCGCCTATATCAGAACCCAGAGTTTCTGGCAGAATTCCGATCTGTCGAGCTTCGGCGTCCCGGCAGACGAGCGCGAGTTGAAGCTGCTCGGTCCGATCAAGGACAGGATCGATCCAGCCATTCTGGACGGCACCTACAAGCTGCCCGTGACGGATGGCTCAGGCAGGGATCGCAATGTCCTGAAGCAAGCGGTAGTCCTTCTCAAGGAAGCCGGATATACGATCAAGAACGGTAAGATGAGTGACGCCAAAGGCAAGCCCCTCGCCTTCGAGATCATGACCCAGAACGCGGACCAGGAGAAGCTTGCCGTCTCCTACCAACGCTCGCTCAACCAGCTGGGCATTACCGCTACGATCCGAACGGTGGACGATTCGCAGTATCAGAGCCGTACGAGCAGCTTCGACTACGACGTGATCGTCAAATCCTACACCTCGTCGTTATCTCCCGGCATTGAACAGATCGGCCGCTGGTCGTCTGCATCGAAGGATCGCGAGGGTACGGACAACTTCGCCGGCGTCGCCGATCCCGACGTCGATACCCTGATCCAGCACATCCTGACCGCCCGCTCGGCGGAAGACTTTACCGCGGCCGTGCGCTCGCACGATCGGATGCTGCTTTCCGGCCACTACGTGTTGCCGCTCTATCATGTCGACAAGCAATGGGTTGCGCGCAGCAAGCGCATCGGCCATCCCGAGACCGTACCGCTCTATGGCTACCAGCTTCCGGCATGGTGGGATCAGAGCGTGCAATAGATGGTTCTCTTCTCCTGCCTGGTTGAAGTCTTGCGCGGCAGGGCCTAGATGGCTGCAAACATACCGGCCCAGGAAAGGAAAGCCCCATGGAGCGCATAGTCATCGATGTCGTATCGGACGTCGTCTGCCCCTGGTGCTACCTCGGCAAGGCGCGGCTGGAGCTGGCAATCGCCGACGTTCAGGACGAGATCGGTGTCGACATCAACTGGCGGCCCTACCGTCTTAATCCCGATTATCCCATGGAAGGCGTCGACCAGAAGAAGGCGTTGGAAGAAAAGCTCGGCGGCGCAGAGCGCGTCGCCCAGGGCCACAAGATGCTGACCGACCTTGGCCGCGAAGTCGGCATCGCTTTCGATTTCGAGGCCATCACGATCGGTCCCAACACACTCGATGCGCATCGGCTGATCCATTGGGCGATGGTCGAGGATCGCGAAAAGCAGGATCGCGTCGTCGACGCACTGTTCAAGGCGAATTTCGAGGAAGGCCGCAACGTCGGAGATCGCGCCGTTCTCCTCGACATCGCCGAGAAGGCCGGGCTGGACCGCTCCGTCACCGCCTCGCTGCTTGCATCCGATGCTGACAGCGACCTCGTCCTCGCGGAAATCCAGGCCGCCCAGCAGATGGGTGTCAACGGCGTACCCTTTTTCATCTTCGACCAGCAGTATGCCGTCAGCGGCGCCCAGACCCCCGACGTGCTGGCGAACGCCCTGCGCGACATTGCAAAGGCGAAGGCAGAAGCCCGCTCCAGCATGAACTGATCTGCGTTACGGCTTCGCCATCTCCGCCATTTGCGTCATGATGACGGCCGCGCCCTGCAGCCGCTTTTCCGGCGTTGGAAGATCGCGGGTCAGGAACACGCTCTGGTCCGGGCGGATCTTGGCCATGGAGCCCTGCTTGGCGATATAGCCCACCAGATTCGCCGGGTTCGGGAATTCCTTGTTGCGGAACGTGACGACGACGCCCTTTGGACCGGCATCGAGCTTCTCGACGTTGGCGATGCGGCACAGCGACTTGACGTAGACGATCTTGAGGAGATGCTGGACTTCGATCGGCATGGGGCCGAACCGGTCGATCATCTCGGCACCGAAGGCGTCGATCTCCTTCAGTTCGGTAATCTCCCCGAGCCGGCGGTAGAGCGCCATGCGCAGATGCAGGTCGGGAACGTAGCCATCTGGAATCATGACCGACGTGCCGACCGAAATCTGCGGCGACCACCCGGTATCGTGGATTTCGTCGACACCCTTCACCTCGGCGACCGCCTCCTCCAGCATCTGCTGGTAAAGTTCGAAACCGACTTCCTTGATATGCCCGGACTGTTCCTCGCCCAGCAGGTTGCCGGCGCCGCGGATGTCGAGATCGTGGCTTGCGAGCTGGAAGCCGGCGCCGAGCGTATCCAGCGACTGTAGAACCTTGAGCCGCCGTTCGGCCGTCGCCGTCAGCACCTTGTTGACCGGCAGCGTGAAGAGCGCGAAGGCACGCACCTTCGAGCGTCCGACGCGGCCCCGCAACTGATAAAGCTGGGCCAGACCGAACATATCGGCGCGGTGTACGATCAGCGTGTTGGCGGTCGGGACATCGAGGCCGGATTCAACGATCGTCGTCGATAGCAGCACGTCATAGCGACCATCGTAGAAAGCATTCATGATGTCTTCGAGTTCGCCCGCCGGCATCTGCCCGTGTGCCACCGCGACCTTCAACTCCGGCACATCGGAACGCAGGAAGGCATGCACGTCCTCCAGATCGGCAAGGCGCGGACAGACATAGAAACTCTGACCGCCGCGATAGTGCTCGCGCATCAGCGTCTCGCGGATGACGAGCGAATCGAACGGCGAGATAAAGGTACGAACCGCCATGCGGTCGACCGGGGGCGTGGTGATCAGCGACAGCTCGCGCACACCCGTCATGGCAAGCTGCAGCGTGCGCGGAATGGGCGTTGCCGAAAGCGTCAGAACGTGAACGTCGCTTTTCAGCTCCTTCAGGCGCTCCTTGTGCTTGACGCCGAAATGCTGCTCCTCGTCGATGATCAGAAGCCCGAGATTGGCAAACTGAATACCTGCGCCGAGAAGCGCATGGGTTCCGACGACGATATCGGTTTTGCCCTCTGCGACTTCCTTTTTCGTCAGCGCCAGCTCCTTGGAGCCCACGAGGCGGGAGGCCTGTTGGATACGAACCGGCAAGCCGCGGAAACGTTCGGAAAAGGTCTTGAAGTGCTGGCGGGAAAGAAGCGTCGTCGGCACGACGACGGCGACCTGGATCCCGTTCATGGCAGCCACGAAGGCCGCGCGAAGCGCGACTTCCGTCTTGCCGAAGCCGACGTCGCCGCAGACGAGGCGATCCATCGGACGCCCTGCGCCAAGATCGCTGCGCACGGCCTCGATGGCGGTGTCCTGATCCTCGGTCTCGTCGTAGGGGAAGCGGGCGGCGAATTCGTCGTAGAGCCCTTCCGGAGTGGTCAGCACCGGCGCGTGGCGCGTCAGGCGCTCGGCCGCGATGCGAATAAGCGCATCCGCCATATCGAGCAGCCGCTTCTTGAGCTTTGCCTTGCGCATCTGCCATGCGCCGCCGCCGAGCTTATCGAGCTGAGCTTCCGTACCCTCGCCGCCGTAGCGCGACAAAAGGTCGATGTTTTCGACCGGCAGGAACAGTTTGGCATCGTCGGCATACTGCAGTTCCAGGCACGCATGCGCAGCGCCCGCCGCCTCGATGGTTCTGAGACCGATAAAACGCCCTATGCCATGTTCCGCATGGACGACGACAGAGCCTTCGTCGAGCCCGGCGACCTCGGAGATGAAATCGGCGGCCCGCTTGCGCCTCTTGGAGCGGCGCACCATACGATCGCCGAGAATGTCCTGCTCGCCGATGACGACGAGATTGCCGGCTTCGAACCCGGACTCCAGGCTGTAGACCGCCGCCGCAGCCTCGCCCTTTTCAAGGCTGGCAATATCCTTCAGCGCGGCAATCGGCTTCACGCGTTCAAGACCATGTTCGTTCAGAACCTGCAGCAGCCGCTCCAGCGAGCCTTCGGTCCAGGCGGTGATAAGCACCTTCGCACCGTCGGCGCGCTTCGCCGCGATATGCTTGACGACCACGTCGAACACGTTGATGCGTTCGGCATTGCCTGCGCCCTCGGCATTCGATCGCGCCCAACGCTCGCCCTGGCGCGCGTCGAGGTTGACGACGCGCCGCGCCTCACCCTCGTGTTCGTTGAAGGGGGTGATACGCATCGCGTTGAACGCATCGAGCGTGCTGGCGAAGGATTTGCCGTCGAGATAGAGCTGGCCGGGCACGACCGGCTTGTAGGGCGTGCCCTGCGACATCTGGCCCTTGCTCGGCTGGCCGGAGTTCAGGCGGGCATCGTAGTAGTCGAAAACCAGCTTCGAGCGCTCTTCGGCAGCTTCGCGGACGGTGTGATCGACGACCAGACGGAAGCCCTTGAGATAATCGAAGACCGTCTCAAGCCTCTCGTAGAAGAGTGGCAGCCAATGCTCCATGCCCGGATAGCGGCGGCCTTCGGAAATGGCAAGGTAAAGCGCGTCATCGCGGGTCGCCGCGCCAAAAGCTGACAGGTAATTCTTGCGGAAGCGGCTGATCGTGTCGGGCGTCAGCGTTACCTCGCTCATCGGATTGAGGTCAAGCGACCGGACCTGTCCTATCGTGCGCTGGTTTGCCGGATCGAAGCTGCGGATGCTCTCCAGCGTGTCGCCGAAGAAGTCGAGCCGCACCGGCTCCTCCGAACCGGGCACGAAGACGTCGAGGATACCGCCCCGAACCGCATATTCGCCGACTTCGCGAACCGTCGCGACGCGGTCGAATCCGTTGCGCTCCAGCCGACCGGCAACATCATCCATGCGCACCTGATTGCCCGGTCGCGCGGAAAACGCCAGACTCTCGATGACATCCTGTGGCGCCACCTTCTGCAGCATCGCGTTGACGGTGACGAGCACGATCGCCGCATGCGGCTTTTTGTGATGGGCGATGAGGCCGCTCAGCGCAGCCAGACGGCGCGCGGACGTATCGGCGCTCGGCGAAACGCGGTCATATGGAAGACAGTCCCATGCCGGCAGTGTCAGAACCGGAATATCCGGCGCGACGAAGCCGAGCATCTGCTCGATATCCGCCATACGCTGGCCATCGGAAAGCACATAGGCGACCGGCTCGCCAGTGCGAGCAAGCTCCGCAAGCAACATCGGCTCGAGCCCCGCGGGCACGTTGCCGATCGTCAGCGGCTCGGCAACGGCTGCGAGCTTTTTCGCGTCAAAACCTGGGATCATTCTGCATTCCTGGGCAAGGCATCGGCAGGGTATTCGAAATCGGGTTTGTAGGCGGCAAGCCGCTGGAACATCGGTGTCTGGAAACGCTCCGGCACTGGCCAAGTTCCCATGATCCAGCGCACGAGGTCGTTGTCCTCCTCGGCCATGATGGTCTCGAATTCGTCGAGTTCGACATTGGACAACGCGGCGATTTCCTTCTCGGCGAACTGTCCGAACACGAGGTCCATCTCCCGGATACCCCGGTGCCAGCAGCGGAACAGAATCCGGCGGCGGCGAGGATCGAGATCGGCGCTCGAGAGTGTCACACCTGTCATGACATTACCTTCCTGTTGATGCGCCTCTATAGACCCTCGAAAGCGGCTTGTCAGCCTTGCCAAGACCGCATTGTTCATCGCATTTTGCGCCCATGCGCCCTGCCATTCTCGATCCCCTGTTTTCGCCCGTTTCGGCACTCCCCGGCGTCGGACCCAAGATTGCCGACCTGCTGGTGAAACTGCTCGGACGCGAGACCGTGGAAGATTGCAGGGTTGTCGACATGCTCTTTCATGCGCCGCATTCGCTGATAGACCGGCGCAATCAGCCGGGCATCGCCCGTGCACCGCAAGGGGCGATCGTGACCATCACCGGCCGCGTCGATCGGCACCAGGCACCGCCGAACAGGAAGAGCAACGTTCCTTACCGCGTCTTCCTGCACGACGAGACCGGGGAACTCACCCTCGTCTTCTTTCGCGGCCAGTCGGCGTGGCTGGAGAAGCAGCTGCCGCTCGACGAAGACGTGATCGTCAGCGGCAAGATCGACTGGTTCAACGGCCGTGCCTCGATGGTGCACCCGGATTACATCGTGAAGGCAAGCGAGACCGAGCACCTGCCTCTGGTCGAGCCGATTTATCCTCTCACGGCCGGACTTGCGCCCAAGACGCTCCGCAAGATCATCGAGGCCGCGCTGGCGCGTACGCCCGAACTGCCCGAATGGCTCGATCTGGCTCTCACCGAAAAGCAGGGCCTTCCCGCGATCAGGGACAGCTTTCATATGCTGCACGAGCCGCGCGATCCCTCAGACATCGATCCTCAAGCCCCCGCCCGCCGTCGCCTGGCCTATGACGAATTTCTGGCCGGCCAGCTGTCCCTGGCGCTGGTCCGCCAGCGACTGCGCAAGGTCGCCGGTAAGCCGGTGCACGCCACCGGCGTCGTCAGCAGCCAGATCTTGCAGGCCTTGCCGTTCTCGCCGACGCAGAGCCAGACGACCGCGATCTCGGAGATCCTGCGGGACATGTCGGGGGACGATCGGATGTTGCGGCTGCTGCAGGGAGATGTCGGCTCCGGCAAGACGCTGGTCGCGTTGATGGCTATGGCCGCGGTGATCGAGAGCGGCGGTCAGGCCGTGCTGATGGCGCCAACGGAAATCCTGGCGCGCCAGCACCACGCGACGATCTCGAGTTTCGCGGCTGCCGCCGGGCTCGGCATCGAGGTTCTGACTGGTCGCACCAAGGGCCGCGAGCGTGAAGAAATCCTCGAACGGATCGCCTCAGGGAAGGCGCAGATCATCGTCGGCACCCACGCCCTCTTTCAGGACAGCGTCAACTATCGCAATCTTATGCTGGCGGTCGTCGACGAACAGCATCGCTTCGGCGTCCACCAGCGCCTCAGACTGACCGCCAAGGGCATCAGTCCGCATATGCTGGTGATGACCGCGACCCCGATCCCGCGCACGCTGGTGCTCGCCGCCTTCGGCGACATGGACGTCTCCAAGCTCACCGAGAAGCCGGCCGGCCGAAAACCAATCCAGACGATCACGGTGCCCACAGAGCGAATTGGCGACATCGTCGGCCGGCTGAAGAGCGCGTTGGCGGAGGGCATGAAAGCCTACTGGATCTGCCCGCTCGTCGAGGAATCGGAAGAGAGCGACCTGATGTCGGTCGAGGAGCGGCACGCGACCCTCGCCTCCGCGCTCGGCCCGGGCATCGGCCTTATCCACGGACGCATGAGCGGTCCGGAAAAGGACGCCGCGATGATGGCGTTCAAGAGCGGCGAGATCCGCCTGCTCGTGGCGACCACGGTCGTCGAAGTCGGCGTAGACGTTCCCGACGCGACGATCATGGTGATCGAACATGCCGAGCGCTTCGGCCTCGCTCAGTTGCACCAGCTCCGCGGCCGCGTCGGGCGCGGCGACGAAGCCTCGACATGCATCCTGCTCTACAGGGGTCCGCTCAGCGAAACCGGCCATGCCCGGCTTTCGATCATGCGTGAAACGGAGGACGGCTTCAGAATTGCCGAGGAAGACTTGAAGCTGCGCGGCGAAGGCGAACTCCTCGGTACGCGCCAGTCGGGAACGCCCGGGTTCCGAATTGCCAGCCTCGAGGCGCATGCCGATCTGCTGGAGATTGCCAGGAAAGACGCTGCCTATCTGATCGAACGCGACCCGGAGCTGACCGGCGAACGCGGCAAGGCCGTTCGCACGCTGCTTTATCTCTTCCGCCGCGACGAGGCGATCCGCTTCCTCCACGCCGGCTGAGGAGCGGACGCGACGGGCGCGTCCGCTTGAGGTCTCGACGTTACTTCTTCGCGATGCCGGGCAGCGTCACACGGAAGACCTGGAACATCGTGTCGACATCCGCGCCGCCTTCAGCCTTGTAGGCGCCGCCGACCTGGTAGCCGTCCTGGGTCAGAAAGTCGTTGTCGTTGGCGACGAACAGGAAATAGTCGTCGGGCTGTTCAGGATCGAGCGCGCTGGCAAGCGACATGGCTTCCCACTTTTCAGACAGGTTGTTCCGATCGTTCGGCGCGCCGTTGTGAAGGCCGAAGCGGGCAAGCTCGCGGCTGTCGTTCAGGTCGATGAACGAGGTCAACGCTGCCGGCGTCACGGACGGATCGAGCACACCCTTCGACGCAACAGCCTTGTCGCCGTCGAAATCGCTCCCGGCGATGTCCGTGGCCGCAGAGACATCGACGATATTGATCGCGCGGTAGAGAGACGTGTCCCCCTTGAGGCCGAAGCCGTTGTTGCTGTCGCGGGCGAGCATCAGAAAGCTCTTGTCGGACAGTGCGATGATCTCGCTTTGCGCGGCCACCAGCGTCTTGCCTTTGCCATCCTTGAAGACCGGCAGCGGAACGACGTATTCGTGAACGAGTTTCAGATGCGCCGGATCGGCGGCATCGTAGACCATCGCACGGGTATTCTGCCGCGTCGCGCCGGAATCGCCGCCGTCCTGGCGGGTAGCGGATTGCAGCACGGCGATCAGGAACCTGCCGTCAGGTGTCAGCCCCATGCCTTCAAGACCCTGGTTGTTCTGCCGTCCCGTTTCCGGATCCTTGGGGTCCGGCGTTGAGGCGCCCGGTCCCGGATTGTTCGAGGCAAAGTTCAGCGCGCCCTTGCGCATCGGCAGCAATGCCTTTGGCGGCTGGGTGGCCGACATCAGCTTACCGTCAGCGGAAAAGCGGTAGATATATGGGCCATACTCGTCGCTGATGAGCATCGAGCCATCAGGCAGGCGAACGATCGCTTCGTTGTCCAACGCAAGCTTGCCGTTGCGTGCCTGCGGCAGCGGCGGGAAATCGCCGCTGGCAGCGCGAACGCCCGTTTCCGGGTCCAGACCTGTCGCGTCGTTTCCGTTGTTATCCACGAGCAGCATGGAGCTTGTTAGTTTCGCTTCAACGCCGGCCTGCTCCTTCCCGGCCGCCGGTGCCGCACCGGGCGCGGTCGGCGTCAACTGGATGTCGATCGAGTTGAGACGCGGACGGTAGTCTGTGGTTCCCTCGACATTGTAGCCGCGATCTGGAAGAAGCCAGAGTGAGCCTTTGTAGCCCGCTCCGTCGTGAGTCCACGTGCTGGGGTCGATCGACATGCCCGAACCGGAACCAAAGGTTTCGCCGAACGTGTCCCGTTGATTGGCGGGAATGCGCCCAACGGCAACGAGACCCTTGTTGGCGAAGGCAATGCCGCCGGCCGCTACGGTGCTATCCGCAAGTGCGGCGAGTGGCATCAATGCAACGCACGCGACAAGGACCGCCGCGAGATGACGCGGCTTGGCGATTGACGAAACTCTCATAGGGCATGTCCTTTGAAAAATGCTGGATGGCAGACCTGCCGGGGAGCCTCCCGCTCGCCGCGCGCCTGAGCCGAACTCGAGGCGGCAGCTATGCGGGCTGTACCTGCAAGCCTTCGCGCAGCATTTAAGGCGGGAACATGATAGTGAAATGACAGTTGCCCACGGCCGCCACCGAAAGCCGTAAAACATGCTCGCAATTGTCTACGACCGCTATGGGGGACCTGCGGCAACAGGCCCCCTATTTGATCACTGGGAAATCAGACGAATAGGAGACTGCGGTACAAACGCACGCAGTGCTCTGGATCAGATCTGCGCGTCCCGCGCCTTTGTCGTGGCCTGGAAGGCTTTCTCGACATAGGCATCGCGACCGTAGACGTCGTCAAAATATTGCACGACGCCGTCCTTGTTCGGCCAAGCTGTGAAATAAGCGACATAGACGGGAATCTTCTGCGGAACCTGAACGGCATGGTTCTGGCCGGTCGCGATTTCTTTTCCGATCTTGTCCACCGTCGTATTCAGGACGGCCGCCGCCATCGCGCGCGGATCGGCAAGGCGCACGCAACCGTGGCTGAGAGCTCGCATGTCCCGCTTGAAGAAGCTCTTCGACGGGGTGTCATGCATGTAGATCGCATGCGAGTTGGGGAACAGGATCTTCAGTTCGCCGAGTGCATTGTCACCGCTCGGTGGCTGACGCACGGATACGCTTGAGGTCGAGCCGTACCAATCGACGCTCGACGACGCGACGGCGCGACCGTTGACCTCAACTTCGTATCCCATGCGATCGAGATAGTTTGGATCCGAACGCAGGTGCGGGAGCATCTCATTGATGATGATCGACTGTGGCACACCCCAGAACGGGTTGAACTCGACCGTCTCGATCTGGTCCTGGAAGAAGAATGTCTGATGCGACGGCTGACCGACAACCACCCGCATCGACAACTGTTCCTTGTTGTTGTCGTGGTAGTAAACCATGTAGGCGGGCTGGTTGATGAAGACATAGCGCGAGCCGAGGTCTTCCGGCAACCAGCGCGCCTGCTCCATGGCGACGATCAGCTTGTCGATCTTAGAGCCATTGGTGTCGCCACCGGTCATGACGCGAACAGTCGCCTGCCCGATTACGCCGTCGGCCTTCAGGCCGTGTTCCTTCTGGAAGCCCTCGACCAGGGAAACGATTTCCGGGGAATAGTCGGTACCGCCGCTATAGGAAGCGAGCGTCACGGCATTCTCGGCCTTCAGCGCAGCCGAGCCATGCTTGTCGATCGCCTTGACGATATCAGGGATTTCCGGCGAATTGTCACCTGGGTGCAGGAGGCCGTCAAGCGCGATATCGATCCGCTCCTCGATATGGCCCTCACCCTTCAGCTTCGCGAGTTCGGCCTTCAGCGTCTCGAACTCGGGACCGTCAGGCGAGCGGCTGGAGAGGTAGGCCGCAACATCCGGGCTCATGCGCGCAAGCTTCAAAACAGGATCCAGATTGACGGCCTTGCGAACGAAATCGTGATAGCCGGACAGCTTGTTCGGATCGACGCGACCGCGGACGGTGTCCTGCACATAGGCGAGAACCTTGGCCGACAGCTGGAGCTCGAATTGCGTCAAAGCACGGTCACGCGCTGCGGGATCCGGGTTGGCCGGATCGACCGACGGCATCCCGATTGCGTAGTCCGCGGGATCAAGGCCGACGGACGCTGCGCCGGCCAGAGCGCTCATCGCTGCCTTGGCGCGATCGTTGACCTCAGTCCCCTGCAGCCAGACCAATGGATTTTTGGCATCGCCGTAATAGTTCTCCAACGCCTTGGCGACGTCGACGGGCGCCCGCACCTTCGCCTCGATCAGGAAGCGGCGCTGCACGGACGGCGCGACCTCCGTAGGGGCCGTCGTTGCTGCAACCGCGCCGGTAACGACCGGATCGGTGAACTTGCCGGTATCGACAAACCGCATGGGATCCGGCTTGTACGTATAGTAGGTCGGCGCCGAAACCTTCGGCAGCGGCGCATTGGGTGCCATTTGAGGCGCAGAGGGCGCGGGATTGATCATGGTGCTCTGGGTGCGGGCGCGGTCGCCGCGGATCATGTCCATCAGCGTATACGCATGCGCGGGCGCGACCCCTAGGGCCACTACGCTGCATGAAAGTGCGAGTGCGGAAACCGCACCTTTCAAAAGGAATGTCATGCTTTTTTCCAGTCCCAGTATAAAGCTGTCTTCAACCGCGGGCATAGCCCAGTTTAGAACCCGTATCGTCCGGCGCCAGCCGGTCACATGGCAGAAAGCGAGCGCCGCCGCCAGCCTTGAAGAACTCAACCTTCACTAACGCTGCGAACTCGCCGCCAGGGTCCAGTTCACACAAAATTATGAAATTATTGGTTAATTTTTTACTTTATTTTCGGTTTCCGACACAGGGGGCAAAAGGCCGCTGTAGGATAAAAACTCAGCCGTGTCCGAAAAACCACTTATAGCGCAACCAATAACATGATTATCGAAATCATATATTTGATCTGAGCAGTTTTCATCCAGCCCTTTCAGACTTATAAGACCGCATCTTTGCAGCCGTCCACCTGAACGAAAGGCCTGGCCATGACCTCCACCCGCACCGAAACCGACACGTTTGGCCCGATCGAAGTCGCAGACGACAAGTATTGGGGGGCGCAGGCGCAGCGTTCGCTCGGCAATTTCAAGATCGGCTGGGAAAAACAGCCGCTGTCGATCGTTCGGGCGCTCGGCATCGTCAAGCAGGCCGCCGCGCGCGCCAACATGGCGCTCGGCCAACTCTCCCCTGAACTCGGCCACCCGATCGTCGCCGCCGCCCAGGAAGTGATCGACGGCAAGCTCAACGATCACTTCCCACTGGTCGTCTGGCAAACAGGCTCCGGCACACAATCCAACATGAACGCCAACGAGGTCATCTCCAACCGCGCCATCGAGATGCTCGGTGGGGTCATGGGCTCGAAGAAGCCGGTTCACCCGAACGATCACGTCAACATGAGCCAGTCGTCGAACGACACCTATCCGACGGCAATGCACATAGCCTGCGTCGAGGAGATCGTTCGTCATCTGCTGCCCTCGCTGAAGCATCTCCATGCCGCACTCGACATGAAGGTCACGGAATTCAGCCACATCATCAAGATCGGCCGCACGCACACGCAGGATGCAACGCCGCTGACGCTTGGCCAGGAATTCTCCGGTTACGCCGCGCAGGTCGGCTCCGCCATCAAGCGTATCGAAATGACACTGCCAGGCCTCTCCGAACTTGCTCAGGGCGGCACCGCGGTAGGCACCGGCCTCAACGCGCCGATCGGCTTTGCCGAAAGGGTGGCGGAAGAGATCGCCGCAATCACGGGGCTCCCCTTCGTGACCGCGCCCAACAAGTTCGAGGCACTCGCCTCCCATGACTCGATGGTCTTCAGTCACGGCGCCATCAACGCGGCGGCGGCAGCATTGTTCAAGATCGCCAACGACATTCGCCTTCTCGGCTCAGGCCCTCGCGCCGGCCTTGGGGAGCTGTCGCTGCCGGAGAACGAGCCAGGCTCCTCGATTATGCCCGGCAAGGTCAACCCGACTCAATGCGAGGCGCTGACCCAGGTCTGTGCGCATATCTTCGGCAACAACGCAGCGCTCACATTCGCCGACAGCCAGGGCCACTTCGAGCTCAATGTCTACAATCCGATGATGGCCTACAATTTCCTGCAGTCCGTGCAGTTGCTGGGCGATGCCGCCGTCTCCTTCACCGACAATTGCGTCGTCGGCATCGAGGCACGTGAGGACAACATCAAGGCCGGCCTCGAACGGTCGCTGATGCTGGTGACCGCGCTGGCTCCGACGATCGGCTACGACAATGCCGCCAAGATCGCCAAGACCGCGTACAAGAACGGCACCACGCTGAAGGACGAAGCGCTCGCAAGTGGCCTCGTCACCGTCGAGGAATACGAATCGATCGTCCGCCCGGAAACGATGATCGGTCCGAAATAAGACTTCGCGATCCCTGCTGACGTCAACGGCACCGCCGCTCTTTGCGGCTGTGTTTTCCCTCAATTGTTGACGAAAATTTGCAGGTTTTAGATTTATTGCAAATGCGAAGGCGCGCGAATAGACCATCTGCGATTTCGGTCCGCATGAAAGGTCCTTCGATGGCTGACGATCTGTTTCCCCTCAGCAAAGACTCCACCCCCTATCGCAAGATCAGCAGTGACTACGTCTCTGTCGACACCTTCAGGGGACAGGACATTCTGACCGTCGAGCCGGAAGGTATTCGGCTGCTTGCCGAAACGGCCTTTGCGGACATCAATCATCTCCTTCGACCAGGCCACCTGAAGCAGCTCGCCTCGATCCTTGACGATCCGGAAGCAACCGACAACGACCGCTTCGTCGCCTATGACCTGCTGAAAAACGCCAATATCGCGGCTGGCGGCGTGCTGCCGATGTGCCAGGATACGGGCACCGCGATCATCATGGGCAAGAAGGGCCGTCGCGTGTGGACGGAAGGCGAAGATTACTCGGCGCTCGCCAAAGGCGTCATGGACGCCTACGAAAAGAAGAATCTTCGCTATTCTCAACTCGCTCCCATCAAGATGTTCGAGGAGAAGAACACCAGGAACAACCTGCCGGCCCAGATCGATATCTATGAGGAAGGCACGGACAGCTATGATTTCCTCTTCGTCGCCAAGGGTGGCGGCTCCGCCAACAAGACCTTCCTTTACCAGGGCACGCCGTCGCTTCTGACGCACGACCGCATGATCGATTTCCTGAAGGAGAAGATCCTGACGCTCGGCACGGCGGCCTGTCCCCCCTATCACCTGGCGATCGTCATCGGCGGGACCTCGGCCGAGGTGAACCTGAAGACCGTCAAGCTCGCCTCGACGCGCTATCTCGACGGCCTGCCGACCGAAGGCTCCGAAAGCGGCCACGCTTTCCGCGACCTCGAGATGGAGAAGGAAATCCACAAGCTGACGCAGCAGATGGGCGTCGGCGCCCAGTTCGGCGGCAAGTATTTCTGTCATGATGTCCGCGTCATACGCCTGCCGCGCCACGGCGCGTCGCTGCCGATCGGCATCGGCGTTTCCTGTTCCGCCGACCGCCAGGCAAAGGGGAAAATCACGCGCGACGGCATCTTCGTCGAGCAGCTGGAAACTGACCCCTCCAAGTATATGCCAGAGATCGACGAAGCGAAGCTTTCGGAATCCACGGTGCGCATCGACCTCGACCGGCCGATGCACGATATTCTGGCGGAACTGAGCAAGCACCCCGTCAAGACCCGCCTCTCGCTCACGGGCACGATCATCGTCGCACGCGACCTCGCCCATGCCAGGATCCGCGAGCGGCTGGAAAAGGGCGAAGGCATGCCCGATTACATGAAGAATCACCCGGTCTACTACGCAGGCCCCGCAAAGACCCCCGCCGGCTACGCCTCCGGCTCCTTCGGCCCGACGACGGCTGGTCGAATGGACAGCTACGTCGACCAGTTCCAGTCCTTCGGTGGCTCGATGGTGATGCTGGCCAAGGGCAACCGCTCGCGCGCCGTGCGCGAAGCGTGCAAGAAACACCACGGCTTCTACCTGGGCTCGATCGGCGGCCCGGCTGCGCGTCTGGCACAGGAATGCATCAAGAAGGTCGAGGTTCTCGAGTATCCCGAACTGGGCATGGAAGCTGTCTGGAAAATCGAGGTCGAAGACTTTCCTGCATTCATCGTCATCGACGACAAGGGCAATGACTTCTTCCAGGAACTCAATCTCGGCTAGGCGGGATCGGTCGAGGGAGGCAGTCCGCACATGATCGACCACCACATCTTTGCTCGTCGCGGCCAGCTCGGCGGCGGCGAGTGATCCGCCTTATATGCACGCCTGCACGAGAAACTACCCTTCAATTCGAAGACGACGACCAAGTTCAGGCAAGCAGCCACCAACATATTCTCTGAATATTTTGTCGCCCGCGTGTGCGACCAGGCCGACACTCTGTAAATTATCGAATAAAAATCATTGACATAAGAAGAAATTACCGGCGCCTCATAAAACTAACATACAATCGTTGGTATATCCGACCTTAATCATTTCCCAACAAATTTAAGCTAACAAATAGAAGACTGCATTTGAGATCTTCAAGAGGAGTAGCCGAATGACTACGGCTGTGGCGCCCAGGGCGCAGGTTCCCGATGTGGCGGGCCAGATCACCTTTGCCATGCGCTCAATGGGCGTAGCTCCGATCCCGAGGAACTACGAACTCTTCTATGAAGCCTATATCGGATCGAATCCCGCCCTGACCAAAGACCTGGCGGCATTGGGCAGCCACGCCAGCCAGGAGGAACTGGACGAGCTCGGCACACAGCACTTCACGCACAGCCCGGCGCGCATCTACGATGACGCCCACAGGCGTATTGCGGCAGAGCTGGAGACGCTGCTGCGTGTCCTTCGCCAGGAACAGACTTCGCTCGAGAGCTACAATAAGCTGCTCGGCGAGACCTACAACCGGATCAACTCGAAGAACCATTCAAGCGCCGACCTCATCCAGAACGCGCTCGATCTGCTCACCGAAGCGACCGGAGATACAATGGCGCATGGCGAACGGACGGTCGAGAACGTCGTTCAACGATCGCAGGAAATGGACCAGGTCCGCAAGGAACTCGACGAGTACAAGCGCATCGCCAACACGGACTCCCTCACGCGGCTGTCCAATCGGCGTGCCTTCGACGACCGCCTTGCTGCTGTCTTCAACAATCCTGCAATGCGCCCCGTCACAGCGCTCGTCCTTGCCGATATCGACAATTTCAAAAAGATCAACGACAGCTACGGCCATCCGGTCGGCGACAAGATCCTGGCGACCGTGGCCTCTGTGATCCGCGCCAATGTTCGACGCGACGTCTTCGTGGCACGCACTGGCGGCGAAGAGTTCGCCTTGATCATCGAAGGCAACACTGCTGACGAAGTCATGGGAACGGCAGAGCGCATCCGCCGCACGCTCGAGGCTACCCCCTTCAAGAACTCCCGCACCCGGATCAACTACGGGCCGGTGACCGTTTCTATCGGCGTCTGCATGGCCTCCACAGCCGAAGACCCCGGCGAACTGTACCACCGGGCCGACGTTGCGCTCTATGGCGCCAAGAATTCAGGACGCAACTGCAGCGTTCTTTTCGAAGACGGCATGCAGAAGGATTTCATCAAGAGCTGGCTGATCTACAAAGGGTAGCGTTTTCCTCCCAAACCCGCATTTGCCAATCGACGATCTGCGTCACCACATCGTCTTAGCGGCGCGACCGGCCCATTCGCGATCGTAGGTCTCATGGTCGAATTCGTCGGTTGCGGCTTTCAGCATCAGGCCTGGCGTCGGCAGGCTCCCGGTGTCTACGAAATGCTCTGGATTCCACAGCTCGGACCGCATCAACGCCCTCGCGCACTGAAAGTAGACTTCATCGATCGTGATGACGATCACCGTCCGCGGGTTCCTGCCGTCCATCTCAAAGCTTGCCACCAGTGCCTCGTCGTTCGAGACCACGCCGCGCGCGTTGATCCGCATCGTCGTGTTCGAACCGGGAATGAGAAACATCAGAGCCAGGCGAGGATCGCGGACGATATTGGACAGCGAGTCGACGCGATTGTTGCCGCGCCAGTCAGGCATATGCAGCGTCTTGTCGTCGACGACGCGCACCACGCCGCCGATGTCGCCGCGAGGCGAGCAATCGAGGCCCTCGGGCCCAACGGTTGCCAACGCAACGAACGGCGAGACCTCGATCATCTGCCGGTACAGCGGCGTCAGGTGCTTCGTCACCTTTGCAACAGATGCCTGACTCAGGCCTCCGCCATAGATTGCCCCGAGTTCTTCCAGTGTCGTGATGATTTTCATGATCGCCCTGTCGCGTTGTCCGTGCGGCGATTAGCCGACTACGATGACGCTACAATGACGCTCGTTTCGTGGAAACGTCAAAAAGCGTCACTACCTCGGCATTCTCGACCAGATCATCGTCGCCGAGAAAATCACGGACAACCTCGAGTACCGGCGCGGCGCTGACGATGCGGCGGTGTCCGAAGCCATTTGCCCAATGCACCCTCACCGTCTCGCCCAACGCCGCGTAACGACGCGCATGGCTGGCACTGACCTCCTTGTCGTCCTCGGCGTGAACGACCAATACGGGACGCCGGATGGTTCCTGCCGCCTTCCCTGCATCGAAGTCCTCAAGTCTCCGACCGGTGACGCGATGGACTTCATGTTCCAGCACCGATTGCGCCGCTTTGCCTAGCCCAAGCATCTTGCCGAACCCCTTGAACAGCCAGTGCATTTCGCTCGGTGATCCGATCAGGACGAGCTTGTGCGGGACGACGGCAGGCAGGTCTGGCAGCATCCCGGCAGCCGCCGCCAACAGCGCTGCGCCGCCGAAGGAATGCCCGATGACTGCATCGAACGGTCCAAAGCGTTCCTCTGCCGCCCTGATCGCATGCACGGCCAATCCCATATGAAGAAAGCGGCCGCCTGCGCGGCCATGCCCGGGAAAATCGAGGGCGATCACCTCGGCGCCCGTCGCCGCCAATGCCGCGACAAGATCGGCCATGTAGGCGATACTCGATCCCCAGCCGTGCGTCACAAGATAGCGCTCGCGCATTCCGACCGAACCGCCGTTCAGCCGATAGGCATGGGCGCGACGCCCGCCGGCGAGCCGGAGTGCGAACGTCTCCGCACCCGCAAGCTTCTGCGTTCCCGCCGTATGCGCTGCTCTCGCCTTCTCGCCATGCGGTTTTGCGGATGGTGTCCGGCAGAACAGGCGGAACGCCGCCTTGCCTGCGAGTGTTGGTGAAATGCCTTCGACGAGCGGGAAACCGAGGCGGGTGACCTTCGCTGCAAAGTTTGCCATAGTGGGAATCCAATTATGTTCAACACTGAACAATAAAGTACAACGATGAACAAAAATCAACCCCTACCATGGGATCATCCGCGTTTTCGCAGCTGGATCGCCGTTGCCCGTGCCTGTCAGCTCATGCAGCTGTCACTCGGCCGTTCGCTGGCCGATTTGGACATCAAGACGCCACACCTCGATATCCTGATCAATCTCTATCGATTCGAGGGTATCTCTCAGCAGGAGCTCGCCCGCAAGCTCCTCGTCGGGCGCTCGAATATGAGCATGCTGCTGCCGCAGATGGAAAAGCGAGGCCTGATCGAACGCAAAGGCCACGAGAAGGACAAGCGCGTGCTGAGGCTGTTCCTCACCGAGGAAGGTCGAAACGTCACAGAAAAGGCCATGGTGATCCAGACCGACCTGATCGAGCGTGTGCTTTCGCCGGAGCCGATCGATCAGTGCATGGCTATGGCGACCTCCATGGAACGCATCGTCGCCGTTCTTCAACAGGATCTGCGCGAGGACGACTAGTCTCAGTGCAGCGTGTGAGTGACCGGCTGCGCGGAAAGCGAACGGTATTCCCAGGCGGCGACGACGATCAGCACGAACGTCGCCAGCATGCCCATCACGTAGACCTCGATAAACGGGGCGACGAAGGCAAGCAATATCAACAAGACCAGACCGGCAAAGTGCGACAGCGGCGGCTTCCTGCTCGTTGCGCCCTTGAACCAGAGATTGCCGGCCAGGAACAAGCCGGAGCCGCCAAGGACAGCCGCGATGACGCCAAGGTCTCCAGTCTCGTGCGGGTGCGAGAACATGAACTCCACGGCGACCGCATGCACGATAATGCCTGCCAGGATAGGGATATGCGCATAGGTGAACGCCTGCCGCGCAATACTGCCGGGTGTCTCGTCGTGCTCGATGCGGTGCGCTGCCCGTTCGTGCCCAAATCGGAAATAAAGCCACCACATGGTGACGGTGCCGATGAAGCCGGTTGCGAACACGACAGCGGTCAGTGTCGAAAACGGCAGTTCGGAGAAGGTGCGTCCGGAGACCAGGATAGCCTCGCCAAGGCAGATGATGATGAAAAGCGCGCAACGCTCCGCCATGTGGGCGCCGGATACATCCCAGTCGGCCGCGGTCGACTTCCCAAGACCGGGCACGAAAAAGCCTGAAGCCGGTCCCGCATATTCGATGGCGATCGCCACCAGCCATGCGACGAGCCGGGCTTCGTGCTCCAGTAAGCCACCGGCGATCCAGAAAACGCCGGATACGATCAGCCAGGCGCAGATACGGATGAAGTTGCGATAATGCAGCGAACTGGCCTGTTTGACCGCGTAAGCCATAAAAACCGAGCGACCGACCTGCATCGCCACGTAGGCACAGGCAAACAGCAGGCCCTTGTCGCCGAAAGCCTCGGGAATGGAGGCCGACAGCACAAGGCCGAGCAGCATCAGCACGACCAGCATGCCGCGCACCGGCATCTTGTCCGGATCGAGCCAGTTGGTCACCCAAGCCGTGAAAATCCACACCCACCAGACCGCAAACGTCATCAGCCCGGCCTCGAGGGCGCCGAGCGGCGTATAGTGTGCAGCAAGCGCATGCGACAACTGCGATATCGAGAAAACGAAGACCAGGTCGAAGAAGAGTTCCAGGAATGTAACCCTGCTGCCTCCCGGAGTGCCCTTCGTACGCAGCCAGTTTCGTTGTTTCGGTGTCGCCATGCGTTCCCCCGTGTGGCCGTAGTTCGCCTAGCGCGGCTTTTCCGATGTGTCGCGAGTCATGCCTTTCTCGCGCAGTTCGTTTTCATAGGCGCTGAACAGCTCTTCGCCGCGTTCGCCGAGTTCGCGCAGATAGGTCCAGGTGAAGATGCCGGTATCGTGCATGTCATCGAAGCCTATGCGAACGGCGTAGTTTCCGGTCGGCGTCATTGACATGATCCCGACATTGCGCTTGCCCGGCACAGTCAGCTTCTGGCCCGGTCCGTGCCCCTGCACTTCGGCTGAGGGCGAAAGCACCCGCAGCATCTCCGCCGACAGTTCGAAGCTCTCCCCGTCGTTGAAGGTCACGGCGAGACGCTGCCGGTCCTTCGATACCCTGAGTTCAGTCGGCCATATATCGCTCATGATCCCGGTCCCCTTCGATTTCAGGAGTAGGCAATGACGCTGTGCGAGGCAAGTTCAATTTGCCGTGGTCCGCCGCCGTTTCACTTGACGCTGCAATGGCGTATACACACATAATTGGCATCGCGGAGGCAGTGGTGAACAGCAAAGTTGGAAACGTTGGCAATGCCACCCCGCTGGTGGCGGACGCACGGCCGATGATCGATCCGTTCCAGCGGGCGATCAGCTATCTGCGCGTGTCTGTGACCGACCGTTGCGACTTCCGCTGCACCTATTGCATGGCGGAAAACATGAACTTCCTCCCGAAAAAGGATCTCCTCACGCTGGAGGAACTGAACCGGCTCTGTTCCGCTTTCATTGCCAAGGGTGTGCGCAAGCTGCGGCTGACCGGCGGCGAGCCCCTGGTACGCAAGAACATCATGTACCTCGTGCGCGAACTCGGCAAGCAGATCGGCTCCGGTCTCGATGAACTGACGCTGACGACCAACGGCTCGCAGCTTTCCCGTTTTGCCGACGAGCTGTACGATTGCGGCGTCCGCCGCATCAATGTTTCGCTCGACACGCTCGACCCGGACAAGTTCCGCCAGATCACCCGGTGGGGCGATTTCGCCAAGGTGATGGAAGGCATCGAAGCCGCGCAGAAGGCGGGCTTGAAAATCAAGCTAAACGCCGTCGCGCTGAAGGATTTCAACGACGTCGAGATGCCGGAGATGATCCGCTTCGCGCATGGCCGCGGGATGGACCTTACCGTCATCGAAACCATGCCGATGGGCGAAATCGAAGAGGACCGTACGGACCGCTACCTGCCGCTTTCCAAGCTCCGCGCAGACCTCGAGCGCAACTTCACGATGAGCGAGACCGGCTATCGCACCGGCGGCCCGGCACGCTATGTCGAGGTCAAGGAAACCGGCGGTCGCCTCGGCTTCATCACCCCGATGACGCACAATTTCTGCGAAAGCTGCAATCGCGTCCGCCTGACCTGCACCGGCACGCTCTACATGTGCCTCGGCCAGAACGACGCCGCCGACCTGCGCGCGACGATACGCGCCACCGAGGACAACGCCTTGCTCTTTGCCGCAATCGACGAGGCGATTTCCCGCAAGCCGAAGGGGCACGACTTCATCATCGACCGCACCCACAACCGCCCTGCCGTCGCCCGTCACATGAGCGTCACCGGGGGGTGACTGCCGCTTCGCCGGCTCCCCCTCACACACCGCGTCAAAAATATCGTGAACGCATAATGTTAGGCGAACTGTCTCACGTGCATTACGCAACGTGAGTCTGGTTCGACCTTCAGTCGAGCAACGCACGATAGATTTATTGCAGGTGTGTCCTCCATTCGATTTCCCTAATTGCCCTTCCACACTAAAAGGAGCCGTACGGGAATCGGAAGAGTTTCATGTCGCGGTCACGCAATACTGAGGGTGCAATCTACATGACGTCGGCCATGGCCGGATTCTCCGCCAGCGATGCCCTCTCGAAATCTGTCGTCGCCTACATGAATGCCGGCCAGCTCATGTGCCTGCGCGGTCTGATCACCAGCATCCTCGTCTATCTGATCGCACGGAAAATGGGCGCACTTCGCTCCTTGAAAGTGGTCCTGAAACCGATGGTGATCGTCCGCGTCGTCTGCGAGATGCTGGCTGCGGTTACATATATCACCGCGCTCGGAATGATGCCGATCGCCAACGCCTCCGCCATTCTGCAGTCGCTGCCGCTCGTCGTAACCTTTGGAGCTGCGCTCTTTTTCCGTGAGCCGGTCGGCTGGCGCCGCTGGTCGGCCATTCTCGTCGGCCTGATCGGCGTGATCATCATCATCCGGCCCGGTCCGGAGGGCTTTACGGCAGCGGCGTTGCTTTGCGTCGCCAGCGTCCTGGTGACGGCAGGCAGAGACCTCGCAACCCGCAGCGTTGACCCGGAAATTCCATCGCTGATGATCACGGTCGTAACGGCGGTCTCCGTTTCGATCTTTGGCGCAATGCTCATCCCCCTGCTGGGCGGCTGGCGGCCGGTCAGCGCGACATCGTTGTCTCACATTGCACTGGCGGCGGTACTGGTGCTCGTGGGCTACCAGTCGGTGATCCTGGCTATGCGAACCGGCGAAATCTCCTTCGTCGCGCCACTGCGCTATACGAGCCTGATCTTCTCTGCTTTGCTGGGCTTCTTTTTCTTCGCCGAGATACCTGACGGCTGGACCCTGATGGGCGCAGCCATCGTCATCGCCTCCGGCCTCTATACATTCTATCGTGAGGCCAAGCGCCGCGGCTCGCCGGTCGCGCAAGAGTCCGAACCGAGAACCCCTGTCTGAGGCACCATGAGCGAATTTATGCTGGACCGATCCAACATTCCCGGCGTCGTCCTTGCGGGCGGGCGATCGTCCCGGATGGGCCGTGACAAGGCTTCCGTGACGCTGGCCGGCCGCACGTTGCTCGACCGGGTTATCGAGCAACTGTCCCCTCAGGTCAGCGCCATCGCCGTCAATGCGGATGTGACGCCGCACAATTGCAGTCGCCCGTTCATTCCCGATATCATTCCCGGCAAGGCCGGGCCGATGGCCGGGATCCATGCCGCCATGGCGTATGGCGCATCGCTTGCCGCCGTCACGCATGTCGTCACGGTTTCCGTCGACAGCCCGTTCTTCCCCACCGACCTCGTGGATTGGCTCGCAGATGCGGTCGATGCACCGGAAAAGATCGCCGTCGCGACCTCCGAAAGTAGAGTCCATCCGGTATTCGGTCTTTGGCCGGTCTCGCTCGCAGAGGACCTCGAAACCTGGATAGCCACGGACCAGAAGCGCCGCGTCCGCGACTTCCTGTTACGGCATGACGTTACGGAAGTCGCATTCCCCCTGCGCCCGACGCGGGCGAGCCTTCTCGATCCATTCTTCAACGTCAACACGCCCGATGACCTCACCGAGGCCGAACGCTGGCTGAAGGTGCTCGCATGACGACAAAACCCAGGATCTTCGGCATTTCGGGATGGAAGAATTCCGGCAAGACCGGCCTTGCCGTTCGACTCGTCGAGGAATTCACGCGGCGCGGTTACAGGATTTCGACGATAAAACATGCCCACCACGACTTCGACATCGACAAGGTCGGAGCGGACAGCTATCGCCACCGGCAAGCCGGCGCGCATGAGGTGACGATTGTCTCCGGCACCCGCTATGCCATCATGCATGAGCTGCGCGGCGCCCCGGAGCCGACATTCGATGAGATCCTCGCCCGTATCGCACCTTGCGACCTCGTGCTGATCGAGGGCTACAAGCGCGAGCCGATTCCGAAGATCGAGGCTCGCCGCCTGGACGCCGCAAACCGCGAGCCCCTGGCGCCGACCGATCCGCACATCGTGGCCATTGCCGCCGACCATCCGATCGCCGATAGTGCCCTGCCCATATTCGACCTGGACGACACGAACGCCATCGCCGACTTCATAGCGGCCACCGTCGCTTTGGCGCCGCGAAAATAGAGAAGCCGCCGGTCACCCGGCGGCCCCCAATCGTTCTGCTGTCGCTTCGCTTAGTTGCGCGAGGCAACCGGCCGTACCAGCGCGGTTACGCGGCGGATGGTAACACGGCGGTTTTCCTGCTCAGGTCCCTGCGTATTGACCTTCAGGTAGCGTTCGCCGTAGCCCTGTGTCGCAAGGTTTTCCGGCGGAATGCCGTAGACATCGCTCATCACGTTGGCAACCGATTCCGCGCGCTGGTCCGAAAGAATCAGGTTGCTTTGGTCCGAACCGACGGCATCCGTGTGACCTTCGATCAGGAAGGTTTCCGTCGGATCCTTCTTCAGGACTTCATTGATCGCATCGGCCACCTTGCGCAGGCTGCGTGCCTGACTCATGGGGATTTCAGCACTTCCTGTCGCAAAGGTGACCGTATCCAGATCGATACGACGCACCTTGTCGCGGATACGCGCCGAATACTTCACTTCGTTCAGCGAATAGACGCGCTCGACAGGCTCGACCGGCGGCTCGCGCAGGAAGTCGTAGTAGTCGCGGTCCTCGTCGCTGCTCGTGTCCATGATGTAGTCCTGCAGCGGAATGCGCAGGCGCATGGGCGGCAGATCGGCACCCGGATCCTGGAAGTAGTCGCGGTCCGGATTATCGTAAAGTTCCGGGGTATAGTAGAGCACGTGCTCGCGGCCACGATTGTCGATGCGCGAACGCTGGATGATATCGCCGTACCGGTTGCGAACCGTCACGATCTGGTACCCGTCCCGATCGATCGTCTCACGATAACGGTCACGCGGCAGCTGCTCGTAGATCGGCCGTTCGCCGTCGCGCAGGAAACGGCGGTCATCGTCACCGCGAACGAAGGTCTGGTTGTTGAACTGGATGATCACACGGTTGTCATCGCCACGCTGACCGTAGTTGGCGCCGTCCGGCCGGGCGAACTGCGGCCGCTGATCAAGACGCCGGCCTTGTTCGCTGGTGATGGCTTCGATCTTCAGCGGTGCCTGCCTGGCGCCGTCCGGGGCAATCTGTGCGTCGGCATCCGACTTGGGGACTCGCACCTGCTGCTCCTGGCCACGCTGCTTGTCGCGATCGCGGCGGGACTGGACGCCACCTGAACGATCGGCGTCCTTGTCGCTGTCGAGAACCGCGGCGCCGTTTTCAACAGGAAGGACGACGGTTTCGGTGCTCTTGCTTGGATCGGCGGCGATCTCCTTGCGGCGCTCCAGCTCCTTCGGGGTGACCTTCTCGGGCGCTGGGATGGACTGCTCGGCCTGACCTGCTGCGGGTTGCGCGCCACCGTTCGGCTGCGCCGGAACGATCTGCTCACCCTGCTGCTGAGGAGCATCGGCGGGTTGCTGGGCCGGCGCCTCGCCCTGCTGCTGGACCGGCGGCTTTGCGTCCCCGGGCTGTTGCTCGGGAGTGCTCGCCTTTCCGGCTGCGGGTTCTTCCTGCGGCTTGGGTGCCTTTTCCGGGACGGCCTGTTCCTGTGAGGCTGGCGCCTGCTCGGCGGCCGGCTTCTGGC
The DNA here is from genome assembly GCF_001424945.1 of Rhizobium sp. Root1203. GTDB lineage: Bacteria > Pseudomonadota > Alphaproteobacteria > Rhizobiales > Rhizobiaceae > Rhizobium. Next base: position 196,740 of record NZ_LMCW01000012.1, on the reverse strand, counting down.
CCTCGGGCTGCGCCTGCGGCGCTTCTTCGGCGGCCTTCTTGCGCGGTTTCACCGGCTGTTCGCCGCCATCGGCGGCGGGCTGCTCGCCTTTCTTGCGCGAAGGCTTCTGCTCGTCGTTTTGCGGCTGCGCCTGATCGGTCTGCGGCGCAGATTGATCCAACTGCTGCTGCGGTGCAGCCTCTTCCAGCTGCTGCTTGTCCCGCTTCTTGCGCGGCTTCTCGACCGGGGTCTCCTGCTGTACCGGCTGCTCGGTAGCGGGCTGTTCGGCCGCCGGCTGTTCGGCGGCGGGTTCGCGCTTCTTGCGCGGCTTTTCCACAGGCGCGTCCTGTTGCTGAGAGGGCTGTTCGGCCGCGGGTTCGGGCTGCGCGCGCGGCTTTTCGGCCGGAGCCTCCTGTTGTTGAGCCTGCGGTTCAGGCTGCTTGGCGGGGGCTTCGGCCGGAGCCTGCTGCTGTTCCTGAGCTTCGGGCTGCTTGCGGCGCTTCTTCAACAGCTCCTCGTCCGTGGGCGCATCCTGCGCAACCACTGGGGCCGCATCCTGCGCGACCACTGGCGCCGCTTCCTGCGCGACCACTGGCGCCGCTTCCTGCGCAACCTCGGGTGCCGCTTCCTGCGCAACCTCGGGTGCAGCTTCCTGCGCAACCTCGGGTGCAGCTTCCTGCGCAACCTCGGGTGCAGCTTCCTGCGCGACCTCGAAGCTGCCGGCGATCGCCTGCGGTGTCGTGCCGGCCTGCTCGACGCTTGCTGCCGCCGCAAACACATGTGCCGGAGGCATCACGAGCGACAGGGACAGCAGCGGAAAGGCCGCACTGGCAAACAATCTGGATTTCATTCCCATAGGGGCTCCTCTTGATGACTTCTTCTCTTGGGCGCGTTCGTTGCCGCGTCTGCTGCGGGACGCAAACCAGCGTCCAGAAACTGAGCACGGTTGAATCTGTTCCACGCTTTTAGGAACTGCCGCATTAACCCGGTATGAATGTGGCGGTGGGCCAATGTTCATCTCAGTCGTTGTTTGCAGGGCACAAGAGCGCTGCGATTCCAGTTGCAATTTTAGCAGAAAGAGATTGATTATCGGGGTAAGGCGCTGCTAGGCAGCGCCCCATCCGGGCCGCCGCCGCAAAACAAGAAGATGGTCGGCGGTCACCAACAGAGAGGACTAACATGCGCATCTCCACCCGTTTTCTCGCTGCCGCCTCGATCGCCGCGATGTCACTATTCGCCGGCTCGGCAATGGCCGATGGCGAGAAGTATGTCATCGGCACCGACTCGACCTACCCGCCCTTCGAGTATGTCGACGCCAGCGGCCAGTTCCTCGGCTTCGATATGGATATCGCTCGCGCGCTCTGCGCCGAAATGAAAGCCGAATGCACCATCGTCAGCAGCGACTGGGACGGTATCATCCCCGCCCTGCAGGCAAAGAAGTTCGACATGATCATCTCGTCCATGTCGATTACGCCGGAGCGCTCCAAGCTCGTCGACTTCACCAACAAGTACTACAACACCCCGCCGGCAGTCGCCGTGCCTAAGGACTCGACCGTCACCGACGTTGCCGGCCTCAAGGGCAAGACGATCGGCGCGCAGACGTCCACGACCCACTCCAATTACGCTGAAAAGCATCTTCCCGACACCGAGCTTAAGCTTTACCCGACCGCCGACGAGTACAAGCTCGATATCGCCAACGGCCGCGTCGATGCCGTCATCGATGACGTCGTGGTGCTCTCTCAGTGGGTCAAGTCGGATGCCGGCGCATGCTGCAAGATCCTGACGACACTTCCCGTCGACAAGGAAATCAACGGCGTAGGCGCCGGCATTGCCGTCCGTCAAGGCGATCCGCTGCGCGAAAAGCTGAACACGGCGATCGCTGCAATCCGCGCCGACGGCACCTACAAGAAGATCCAGGACAAGTACTTCGACTTCAACGTTTACGGCGAATGATAAATTCTGTACGCCGCTGACAAAGGTGATGGCGGAAGGCTTGCCCTTCCGCCATTTTTGTTTGACAAAGATAGCAAGATCAAAGCGGCAAAAAGCCGCGAGGGGAAGAGTGGCATGGGCGGATTATTTTCCGCGCTGGGTTCGTTGTGGACCTGGATTGGATATGTGTTTGATCCGCTTTGCGGACCTGCTGGGCTTTTCACCTGGTTCGGCTCTTCGACGATCCTTGCCTGCGGAGATACCGGCTGGGGCGACGAGATTGCCGCCGGCCTGAAGGTCACGATTGCTGTCGCACTCGTGACGCTGCCGATCGGCCTCCTCATCGGCTTCGCGGTTGCTCTCGGCCAGCAGTCCGAGGAAAAATCGGTGCGCCTTGCCGCCGGCATCTACACCACGATCTTTCGAGGCCTGCCGGAACTGCTGACGCTGTTCATCATCTACTACGGCATGCAGATCCTCATCCAATCGGTTCTCGCATCCTTCGGCTATGACGGGCGCGTCGAGATAAACGCCTTCTTTGCAGGCGTGATCGCCCTGTCCGTGGTCTTTTCCTCCTATTGCGCAGAAGTCTTGCTGTCGGCCTTCCGCGCCATCCCCAAGGGCCAATACGAAGCGGGCGATGCGCTCGGCCTCCACCGCGGACGCACGATGACGCTCATCGTCCTGCCGCAGCTTGTGCGCATCGCGCTCCCCGGCCTCGTCAATCTCTGGATGATCCTGCTCAAGGACACGTCCTATGTCTCGATCATCGGACTGGCCGACATATTGCGCCAGACCGGTGTCGCGGTGAAGGTCACCAAGCAGGCGTTTCTGTTCTACACCGTCGCCTGCGCGATCTATCTCGGGCTCGCCGTTATTTCCTCCATCGGTCTCAGCTACATCGAACGCTGGACCAAGCGCTCGGAGGTCCGCCGATGAGCTACGCCCAGGTCCTGATCCCGCCGCAGCCGGCACCCAAGGAGGCGCGCAAGCGTATCACGGGTGCGCGCGTCACCGGCTATGGAGTTGTCGGCCTTTGGATCGTTCTCGCGGCCGTCCTGGTCGCAATGGTGATCAATGGCTGGGACCCCGAAAAATTTACCCGCTACGGCCCGCGCTATATCCACGGCCTCTTCACGACGATCACCCTCGTTACGATATCGGTGATCTGCGGCGCCATCCTCTCCCTGCCGCTCGCCTTCGCGCGAATGTCGCCGAACAAGCTGATCAACGGGATAGCTTATTGCTATGTCTACGTATTCCGCGGCACGCCGCTGCTCGCACAGCTGTTCCTCATCTACTACGGCCTCGGCCAGTTCCGTCCGCAGCTCGAGTCAGTCGGTCTCTGGTGGTTCTTCCGCGATGCCTGGTATTGCGGCCTGTTTGCGATGACGATCAACACTGCCGCCTATCAGGCCGAGATCCTGCGCGGCGCCATCGAGAGCGTACCGCGCGGCCAGCATGAGGCGGCGGCATCGCTCGGCATTCACAAGGCCGTGGCTTTCGGCAAGATCATCCTGCCCCAGGCCCTCATCGTGGCGCTGCGCCCCTACGGCAACGAGATCATTCTCCTCATCAAGGGATCGGCTGTCGTCGCCATCATCACCGTGCTCGACCTGATGGGAGAGACGCGCTACGCCTTCTCCCGCACCTTCGACTACCAGACCTACCTGTGGGCGGCGATCTTCTATCTCAGCATGGTCGAGGCGCTCCGTCACCTCTGGGGCTGGATCGAGCGTCGGCTGACCCGCCACCTGAAACGATGAGGATCTGGCAGCACTCCTCTGAGTTAGCTGCTAACACACTGAAAACACAAAGAAACTTTTCTTTTGCTGGCTTTTTCTCAAGCTTCGGTTAACCATGTCATGGTTCCATTTCACTGGGCGCTGATAGGCGCCGAGTGGGAACGAGAAGCGAGACGACGATGCACAAGGAAATGGAAAGACAGCTTCAGGGTTACGGCCTGACCACAGCCCAGATCATCTACCGCATGCCGGATCACAAGGCGATTCTCCAGACCTATATATGGCAGGAATACGACCTCGCCCCGGATTTTCCCGAGATGCGCGGCTTCCTGAAGTTCTGGCAGGAAAAACTGGACGGGCCATTGCATTCGGTGCGCTACATTCATCGCAAGCTGATCTCGGCAACCGAGTGGCGGGCGCTGAAGGGTGAATTTATCATCAACTAGCGCTCGGCTGCAGATCCCATCTGACGTGCGTGCCGTGGCGGACGAATGACGTCCACCGGCTCCGTGGACGAGCGCGCCTTCGAGACTGCCGGGATGCTGCGTGAAGGCAGCCATTGCAAAAGCCGACCAGTCGCCGTAGAGGCTGCGCAAGAGATAGAACGGTGGTGAATTGCTATGGCCAAGAAGATCGATGAAGACGCACTTGCGGAAGCCTACAACAGGGCGCTGGCTTTGGAAAAGGCCGGCGATGTCGATGCGGCCGTGAAAGCCTATGAGGAAGTCCTCGCAATCGATCCGGATGACCATGGCGGCGCAGCCGTGCGTATCGCTGCCATGGGGCGCGGCGAAACACCGGCCAAGGCCCCGGATGCCTATGTCGAGACGCTGTTCGACCAACATGCCGAGGTCTTCGAGGACGTCCTCGTCGAACAGCTCGGCTACCACGTTCCCATGCTCGTACGCCAACGCCTGCAGGAGCTGAAGCTCGGCCCATTCAAACGCATGCTGGATCTCGGCTGCGGCACGGGACTGACTGGCGGCACCCTGCGCGATCTGTGCGAGGATATGACCGGTATCGACCTTTCGGAAAACATGGTCGAGCTCGCCCACGAGAAGGATCTCTACGAGACATTGTTCGTCGCTGAAGCCGAAGACTTCCTGGAGGACAATGACGAAGAGCCCTTCGACCTCATCACCGCCACCGACGTCTTGCCCTATCTCGGTGCGCTCGAGCCGCTCTTCTTTGGCGCTGCAGAGAACCTGACGCAGGGCGGCCTGTTCATTTTCTCATCCGAGACCCTGCCGGATGCCACCCTCGAAGGCCGCAGCTACATGGTCGGCCCGCGTCAGCGCTTCGCGCACGCCGAATCCTATGTCCGTGAACGTCTGGCGTCGACCGGATTCGAACTGATCGAGATCGCCGACATCAACGTCCGCATGGAAGACGGTCAGCCGACCCCTGGCCACCTGGTAATCGCACGGCTGGCTTGAGGCGGTGGGCACCGGCACAATCCCGGTCGTGGTCACGCAGATAATAACTTAGCCAATTGGATAACTAATCGATTGCCGCCAAGCCCAAGAGCTGATACTTAGCCAAACCTATAAGTTTCCAATGGGACGAAAGGTGATGGCATGACACTCTTCCTTCATCAGCATCCGCTTGCTTCCTTCTGCCACAAGGTACTGGTCGCGCTCTATGAGAACGGCACGCCCTTCGAGGCCGTCCTTGTCGATCTCGGCGACGAGGCGTCGAGAGCGGCCTTCTTGCGTCTCTCGCCTCTCGGCAAGATGCCCGCCCTGCGCGACGAAGCGCGCGATCGCACCGTCCCGGAGACGTCGATCATCGTGGAATATCTCGACCGATACTATCCCGGACCCCTGCGCCTTGTGCCGGAAGACTTCGACCATGCGCTGGAAGTACGGCTTTGGGACCGGTTCTACGATCTCTACGTTCAGGAGCCGATGCAGCAGATTGTCGCCGAGCGCCTGCGTCAGAACGGCGATGAGAGCCGCGCGGACGACGCCAGGAGAGCGCTCCTGAAAGCCTACGGGATCATCGAACGGCAACTCGACGGACGCAGGTGGATCACCGGCGACAGCTTTACCCTTGCCGATTGCGGTGCAGCGCCCGCCCTCTTCTATGCCGAGACGCTCGTACCGTTCGGCGACGATCAACCGCGACTGAAAGCCTATTACCAACGGCTGCTGGAGCGGCCATCCTTTGAAAGGGTTCTGCGGCAAGCGATGCCCTATTTCAAATTCTATCCTTACCGCGAAAACCTGCCTGCCCGATTCCGGCCGAACGCCGCCGAATGATGCCGGAGCCAGCCAGCCTTGACCGCATGTTCCACGCGCTCGCCGATCGCAGTCGCCGAGGCATGATCGATCGCCTCGGCCGTGGGCCGGCATCCGTGTCGGAACTGGCGGAGCCTTTTTCCATGGCCCTGCCCACTGTCATGAAGCATCTTGGCGTGTTGGAGGAAAGCGGCCTGGTACGCTCGGTCAAGACCGGCCGGGTGCGGACCTACCGCTTGCAGCAGGAGGCGCTGGCAAACCTGGAGCGCTGGCTGGCCGAGCGCAAGGCCAGCTGGAATACGACCTTTGACCGGTTGGACCTGTTTCTCGCCGACGAACAAGCGGACTAGACTATCAGAAATTGCGTAGAAACAAAAAGATAGGACGTTTTCGCCATTCGGCGAAAAGCGGAAATGCCCTAGGGAGAACATCATGAAGAGCACGTCGGCCGAACACGCGACGCTGACCATCGAGCGCCACATGAAGGCGTCCATATCGCGCGTTTTCGCAGCCTGGGCCAACTCCGAAGCCAAACGCCAATGGTTCGCCTGCCACGACGAATGGACGCCGGTGGAATATAGCCTCGACTTTCGCGTCGGTGGAGCCGAGCGAAACCACGTCGCCGACACCGACGGCGTCCTCCATGTTTACGAGGCACGCTATATCGACATCGTCCCGAACGCGCGCATCGTCTACGCCTACGACATGAAACTTGGCGACACCCGTATTTCGGTGTCCCTTGCAACGGTGACGTTCGAAGCCACGGCCGTGGGGACGAAGATGCTCTTCACCGAGCAAGTTGTGTTCCTCGACGGCTATGCCGACAACGGCTCACGGCTGCAGGGAACCGAAATCCTCGCCGCTCGGATTCAGGCATTCGTCGAGCGCGAGGCAGGCGTCGTTCACTAGGCCGTGCGCAACGTCCGCTCAATGGCCGCCGTTCGTCCCAAGAATGGCGGCAAGCAGCCTGCCTTCCAGCTCGGCAAGAGCCGGGTTGCCGTGACGGCGAGGATGGGGATACGGGATCGCCAGATCAAGAGCGATGCGCCCCTCCTCCAGCACGATCACGCGGTCGGCCAGATGCACCGCCTCGCTGACGTCGTGCGTCACCAGCACCGCCGTAAAACCGAGTTCGCGCCAGACGCGGTTCAACAGCTCCTGCATGCTGATCCGTGTCAGGGCGTCGAGCGCCCCAAGCGGCTCATCGAGCGCAAGGACGCCCGGCTTGCTCACCAGCGCACGCGCAAGCGCGACCCGTTGGCGCTGACCACCGGAAAGGCGCGCCGGCCACTCCTCTGCCTTCTCCGCAAGCTGCACCTCGGCAAGCACCGCCTCGGCTTCGCCGCGTGCCAGCCGCTTGTCGATCTTGTCGCCGAGCCCGACGACGACATTGTCGACGACGCTCAGCCAAGGCAGCAACCGCGGCTCCTGGAAGACGATGCGGGCGTTGGCCTTGGCATCCAGCCCGTCGGCATTCTCGAAATGCAGTTCGCCCGCCGTAGGTTCGTCGAGTCCCATGAGAATCCGCAGCAGCGTGCTTTTACCGCAGCCGCTCTTGCCGATCACGGCCACGAACTGTCCGGCCGGAATATGCAGGCTGATGCCGCGCAGCACGCTGTTGCCGCCGAAGCTCTTCTGGAGACCCTTTAGCGTAATCGACGCGGCACCGGCCATGGTAGGAGCGGAGTCGTCTATTTCGTATTCCGGCTCGTCCGTAGCGCCTTGAAAACGCTCATGCGCAATGAGGGTCATGGCGTCTCTCCTATTTCTGGTAGACCGGGTTCCATTTGAGCGCCCGCCGTTCGAGGGCGCGGGCAACGACGTCGGCGAGCTTGCCGAGCACCGCGTAGATCACCAGCGCCAGCACCACGACATCCGTCATCATGAACTCGCGGGCGTTGTTGGCCATGTGGCCGATACCCGACGAGGCGGCGATCGATTCCGAGACGATCAGCGTCAGCCACATGATACCGAGTGCATAGCGAAGCCCGACGAAGATCGACGGCAGCGCGCCGGGGAAGATCACCTTCCTGAACAATGTCCAGCTGCCCATGCCGTAGACCCGACCCATTTCGATCAGGTCGCGGTCGACGTTGCGAACACCATGATAGGTGTTCAGATAGACAGGGAAAAGCACACCGAGCGAGGTGAGGAACAGCTTCGATTCCTCGCCGATCCCGAACCACAGGATGACCAGCGGGATCATGGCAAGATGCGGGATGGTGCGCAGCATCTGCAGCGTCGTATCCGTCAGCTGCTCCGATACTTTCGAGACGCCGTTGGCAATCCCCAGCAGAAAACCGATCGCGCCGCCGACCAGCAGTCCGCCAAAGGCGCGCGCGGCGCTGACCAGGATGTCATGCGGAAGCTGGCCCGTTATGGACGTTGCCCAGAACGCAATGGCGACATCGGCCGGCGACGGCATGATGCGCGATGAAATCCAGCCGGCGGAGGACGCAAGCTGCCACGCCGCGATGATCGCCACCGGCACCAGATAGGGCAGCAGAGTATCGCGCCCCGGCAGCGAAACGGCGAAGCCCGCCCTTCCCTCTGTGCGTTGTGTCAGCGCCCTGCCGATCGGCGTATCGAATGTCGACATGAAGATTATCCTCGCTTTCGCGTGTTGTCGCCGGTCACCCCGGACCTCGCGCCAAACATGTGCATCATCCAGTCGTTGCTGCGCCGCCCCCAATTGGCGGACGGCGCAGCAGGCAGATCAGGAGCCGGAAACCACTTTCAGATTGCCGCCATGGCTACCCCCGCCGAAGACCTGTCGCTTGCCGAAGTCGCTCTGGAAGCCATGACGCTGTTCTTCACGGGTGAGGCCGAGTTCGGGGAAGAGCAGTTCGGCAACACGATAGGCTTCCTCCAGATGCGGATAGCCCGAGCCGATCACCGTATCGATGCCGACGTCCTGATATTCGCGCAGACGCGCGGCGACCGTCTTCGGCGACCCGACGAGCGCGGTGCCGGCACCGGCGCGGACCAGACCGACGCCGGCCCAGAGGTTTGGCGAGACTTCGAGATTGTCGCGACGACCGCCATGAAGGGCGGCCATCCGCTTCTGCCCGACCGAGTCGGACTCACTGACGAAGCGCTCCTGTGCCTCGCGGATCGTCTCGTCGTCGAGTTTGGAGATCAGACGGTCCGCGGCCTCCCACGCCTCCTCGTCCGTCTCGCGAACGATGAAATGCAGGCGGATACCGAAGCTGACCTCGCGGCCCTTCTTTGCGGCGGCGGCACGAACCTTTTCGACCTTCTCGGCCACCTGCGCCGGCGGCTCGCCCCAGGTCAGATACTTGTCGACACGGCCCACCGAGAAGTCGATGCCGGCATCGGAGGAGCCGCCGAAGTAAAGCGGGGGACGCGGGTTCTGCACGGAGGGGAAGCCGAGGCGCGCATTGGTCGCCTTGATGTATTTGCCGTCGTAGCTCGCGACGCCCTTCTCCAGCAACTCCTCGAACACTGTGAAGAATTCATCGGCATGGGCATAGCGTTCATCGTGCGCCAGATGAATGCCGTCGCCGGCAAGCTCAGCCGGGCTTCCACCGACGACGATGTTGAGCAGCAGGCGCCCGTTGGAGATACGGTCGAGTGTTGTCGCGAGGCGTGCATAATAGGCAGGCGATGCGGTACCCGGGCGGATGGCGACGAGAAACTGCAGCCTTTCCGTCCGTGCTGCCAGTGCAGATGCCATCACGAAGGACTCTTCGCAGGCAACGCCGGTCGGCAACAGGACGCCGGAATAGCCGAGGCGATCGACGGCCTGCGCGATCTGCGTGAGGTAGCCGATCTCAGGTGCGCGGTTCAGCTCGTCGGATCCGAGGTAGGCGCCGTCGCCCGAAGTCGGGATGAACCAGAGGAAGTTGATCGGATCATGTTTGGCGGTCATGGGAAATGCTCCTCGCGGTCGGGAAGTTGGGTTCAGCTGGCTTTCGGGCGCCATACGATATCGCCGGTTTTCAGCTGCTTCGGGACGATGCCGAGGCTGAAGAATTCGTCGGCCAGTGCCTGCTGGTAGGCGGCCGCCTCGTCGGAGATGGTCGTAACGCTACCGAGGTCGGCGCCCGGCCGGGTCAGCGATACGCGCGTCACGTCGGCGGGAACGCCGGTGATTTCCGAAAGCTCCTTGATCGTATCCTCGAGCCTGCCCTGCGCGGAGCGACCCACCTTGGCGAGTTCATCGATGACATCGACGACCACCGGTCCGTTCGCATCGGTGAACTCGGCATTCGCGAGGAAATAGCTGTAGGAGTCCACGATGCCTTCCGCCGTCGAGAGAATACGCGTGTCCGGGTCGGCCTCGACGATCGCCAGATAGGGATCCCAAATCGACCAGGCGTCGATGCTGCCGTTCTTGAAGGCAGCCGCCGCATCCGGCGGCGACAGGTCGACGGCCTCGACGTCGGCGATGCCGAGGCCCGCCTTGCGCAATATCTTGACGGTGACGTTGTGGGCACTCGAACCCCGCTTGAACGCGACCTTCTTGCCCTTCAGGTCTTGCACCGTCTTGATCGCGGAGTCGTTGCGGACCACGATCGCCGAGCCCGCCGGACTTCCGCGATAGGTACCGACATAGTAGAGGTGACCGCCGGCCGCCTGTGCAAAGAGCGGCGGAACGTCGCCCGTCGCGCCGAAATCGAGCGCGGCTGCGCCAAGCGCTTCGAGCAGCGGCGGTCCTGATGTGAACTCGGACCAGCTGACCGTGATGCCCTTGTCGGCAAGCCGCTTCTCAAGGGCTCCGCGCTGTTTGGCAAGCGCAAGCACGCCGTTCTTCTGCCAGCCGATACGGAATTCCGTGGCAGCTGCGCGTGCAGGCTTGATAGCAGGCAGAAAAGCAGTCGCTGCCGCAGCGCCAAAAAGCCCCAGTGTCTGACGACGTGAAATCATGGCAATCCCCTTTATTCGGGCGTCATTCGGGTTTGACCCGGCCGACCCGCTTCGTTTGCGATACCGGAATACTGATTATTTCCATAAATTATATCGACAATTATATTTGTGATATTCGCCGGAGTTGAAACTTTCCTGACCAGTTTTTCCGGTTTCGGCGGAATTTTGTTCCAACGCGGTGAACACTTCCCTGCACGCGACAGCTTTTCGCCCGCCCCTCTTTCCGCTAATCCTCGTGCCGACATTCAATTCAGAGGACAGGCACATGGCAAAAGTCGCATTCATCGGTCTCGGCGTGATGGGGTTTCCCATGGCGGGTCATCTCAAGGTCAAGGGCGGCCACGACGTCACGGTCTATAACCGCACCGCCGCAAAATCCGCCGCCTGGACAGAAAAATTCGGCGGCAAATCGGCGCCGACGCCGGCAGAGGCGGCCAAGGACGCGGATTTCGTCTTCACCTGCGTCGGCAACGACGACGATCTCCGATCGGTGACATCGGGCAAGGACGGCGTCCTGCAGACGATGAAATCGGGTGCGATCCTGATCGACAACACCACCGCGAGCGCCGACGTCGCACGCGAGCTCCATGCCATTGCCAAGGAAAAGGGCGTCGGCTTCATCGATGCGCCGGTGTCGGGCGGACAGGCCGGTGCGGAGAATGGCGCCCTGACCGTCATGTGCGGCGGCGATGAAGCAACCTACGATACGGCAAAGCCGGTCATAGACGCCTACGCCCGTATGGTCGGCCTGATGGGTGCGCCGGGCGCCGGGCAGCTCACCAAGATGATCAACCAGATCTGCATCGCCGGCGTTGTCCAGGGGCTTGCCGAGGGCATCCATTTCGGCAAGCGCGCCGGTCTCGACATCGAGAAGGTCGTCGAGGTCATTTCCAAGGGCGCGGCTGGCTCCTGGCAGATGGAAAACCGACACAGGACCATGAACGAGGGCAAATACGACTTCGGCTTCGCAATCGACTGGATGCGCAAGGATCTCGGCATCGTGCTCGACGAAGCCCGCAGCAATGGCGCCAAGCTTCCCGTCACGGCGCTCGTCGACCAGTTCTATGGCGACGTCCAGGCCATGGGCGGCAATCGCTGGGATACATCCTCCCTCCTCGCCCGCCTCGAAAAATGATCGGTCCCTCCTCCGGCGCAACCGAACTGATCGCGTATCTGCAGACGCTGCGCTCGCCGGAGAATATCGCCGGTATGGCCCGTTTCGGCATGGTCACCGAAACGGCCCTCGGAATTTCCACTCCTGACTTGCGGAAGATCGCCCGCCTTGCAAAGCGGGATCAGGCGCGGGCGCGCGAGCTCTGGAACTGCGATATTCGCGAGGCGCGGATGCTCGCACTCTACACGGCGGATCCGAAGGCCATAACCCCGGAAAACGCGCGCCGATGGTCCGACGATTTCAATTCCTGGGAGATCGTCGACACGGCTGCCGACCTCTTCGTCAAGGCTCGTCTCCTGCCCCTCGTCGGCGAATTCGCCGCCGATCAACGCGAGTTCGTGCGCCGGACGGCATTCGCAATGATCGCGGGCGCGGCCGTACATCTGAAACAGGAGGCGGACGAGACGCTGTTGGCATGGCTGCCGCTCATCGAAAACCATTCGAGCGACGAACGCAACTTCGTGCGCAAGGCCGTCAATTGGGCACTCAGAAACATTGGAAAGCGCAGCCGACGTTGCCACGCTCCCGCCTTGTCACTCGCAGAACGCCTCTCTGCCAGCGCCGACAAGACCGCCCGCTGGATCGGCAAGGACGCGGTCAGGGAGTTGACGAGCGAAAAGATATTCGCTCGTCTGAAGGACTAGCGCTCAGTCCTCGTTCGACTTGGCATTGTCGAGGAGCATGTAATCGAGCGGCAGTTGCGTCGAATACTTGATCTGCTCCATCGCAAAGGCCGAGGAAACGTCGCGGATCTCGATCTTGGCGATCATCCGCTTGTAGAAAGCGTCGTAGGCCGCAATGTCGGGCACGACGACACGCAGGAGATAGTCGACGTCGCCGCTCATGCGGTAGAACTCGACGACCTCCGGAAACTCGGCGATCACCTCCGAGAAACGGCGCAGCCACTCGATCGAGTGTGTCGCCGTCCGGATCGATACGAAAACCGTGACCTTCGTGTTGACCTTCTCGGGATCCAGAATGGCGACGCGGCGCTTGATCACGCCGTCCTCTTCCATCTTCTGGATTCGACGCCAGCAGGGCGTGGTCGAGAGACCGACCTTCTTTGCGAGATCGGCAACTGCCAATGTCGAATCTTCCTGCAAAAGACGCAGGATCTTACGGTCGAGACGGTCCATGAATTAAAGCCCCTTCGAATTATATTCCTTGTATAGCGCGATTCCGACCGTTTGGAAGAATTTTGTTTCAGTTCGCGAGCATTTTGATACGTTCGCGCAGCACCGGCAGCAATTCGTCCTGGAACCACGGATTACGCTTGAGCCACGCCGTGTTTCGCCAGCTCGGATGCGGCAACGGGAGAATTGCCGGCGGGCGGTTGGAGAACAATGTGGCCCGCCACGCGCGCACAGTTTCCGTCACGTTCTCGCGACGATCCGCGCCGAGATGCCATGCCTGCGCATACTGCCCGACGGCAAGCACCAATTCGATCTGCGGCATTGCCGAAATAACCTGCTGGCGCCAACGCGGAGCGCATTCCCGACGCGGCGGCAAATCGCTGCCCTTCGTGTCGTAGCCGGGGAAACAGAAGCCCATCGGCACGATGGCAAAGCGGTCGCGGTCGTAGAACATCTCGCGGTCGACCTGAAGCCAAGCGCGAAGCCGGTCGCCGGAGGCATCGTTGAACGGCAGGCCGCTCTCGTGAACCCTGAGGCCGGGCGCCTGCCCCGCAATCAGCACTCGGGCTTTCGACGAAAGCACGACCACGGGGCGCGGCTCGTGCGGCAGCCTGTCATCGGGCCCCCGGAGCGGTGCGTCGCGACAGATACGGCAGGCCGCGATGTCGTTGCGCAGGCTATCGAGGCGATCCTGTCCGGGAATACCTGTCACCATCCGAAAAATCCAAGTGCATCGCGTAACGTCGACGTTTCCCGCGCATGGTCTCTCACAGCACGCGGCATTTCGAAGGTTCCACCCCAGAGCCCGGCCTTTTCAGCCCGGGCCTGCGCCTCTTCTTGCCGGTAACCGCCATAGGAGACGGCTAGGCCCCTGCGCACCATCGCGCCATTCAGATCCACGCCATCGGCATGGCAAACGACCAGCAGGCGTTGAAAGCGGTCGCGGTCGCTGCCCACGCAACGCGTGTCAGGCGCCGTCACCAAGCTCTGCAGCATCCGTTTGGCCTCCTGCCCGCATTGCCATGGCTGGCCGGCACGCTCACATGTCTGGCTGAGTTCCGGCGCATCTATTCCATATAGCCGCATCCGTTCCTGGCCAATCGCCAGACTGTCGCCGTCGGCAGCATGGAACCGGCCAGTGTGGGCGATCTCGGCCCGGTCGTTCAATTTCGCGGCGATCAGCCAGATGAACGCCAGAAGCGCGAGCGCAGTCACGCCATCGCGTATCGTCCGAAAGCCGCGCGTCACGCTTTCGCCTCCTTAAAAAACAAATCGTTGGCAAAAATGGCAAACATATTCTTAAGAATTGCGCTTTAGGGTGAAGCTACCCGCGGATCAAGCTTCAACGTGTACAATGAGTAACGGCGTAAGCACATCGACCGATAAGAATATCGTCGACAAATCACGCAGTCACCGAAACAAGCCTGCATCGAAGGCTGTACGGCTGACGCGTGAGCGCCTGCAATCGAGCCATGCCCCGAGCGGCGCCTTCGATCGCGACGTGCTCACCCTCTATATCAATGCCGTGCTTCAGGGCGCCTCGATCGCACCGCTGTTCGTCATCATTGTCACAGCCCTCGGCATCTATTTTACCGGCGACGCCCAGATACTCCTCTGGGGCTTTCTGACGCTGACCGCGCATGCGGCGAACGTCTTTCTCGCGCGGCGCGCCCGCAAGCAGGAGATGACGGTCGTCAGCGCTCGGAAATGGCGACGCGTATTGTTGCTCGGCCAGTTCATGATCGGCTGCTGTTGGGCCGTCTTTGCCCTGCAGGACTGCACGGCCTGCGAACCCTCGAGCTTTGTGCTCTACAAGGGAGCGACCCTGCTGATCGCCCTGTCGCTCACGGCGATGTGGAATTTCATGCTGACGCCCTGCGTGCTCGTCACTTTCGCACCCGTCGTACTCGGCCTGATCGCGAAATCAGG
Source organism: Rhizobium sp. Root1203 (assembly GCF_001424945.1). Taxonomy (GTDB): domain Bacteria; phylum Pseudomonadota; class Alphaproteobacteria; order Rhizobiales; family Rhizobiaceae; genus Rhizobium. Next base: position 181,718 of record NZ_LMCW01000012.1, on the reverse strand, counting down.
ACTTTCGCGCGAATTCCTTGAAATCGGCCTGACTGCCACGCTGACAACGACGGTGATCTTCTTCAACTACATCAGCGACCGGCTGTTCAAATCGAACCTCAGGATACTCGCCTATCAATCCGAGAAGGACGACCTGATCGCCGAACTGGAAGTCGCCAAGTCGATGTCCGACGAGGCCCGCCGCCGGGCCGAGGAGGCAAACCTTGCGAAGTCCCGCTTCCTCGCGTCGATGTCGCACGAACTCCGGACGCCGCTCAACGCCATTCTCGGCTTCTCCGAAGTGATGTCTGCCGAAGTCATGGGACCGCTCAACAACCCGACCTACAAGGAATACACGGGCGACATTCATCGTTCGGGTCAGCACCTGCTGAACCTCATCAACGAGATCCTCGATCTCTCCCGCATCGAAGCCGGGAAGTACGAGCTGAACGAGGAGGCTATCTCCCTCCTCGACATCTCGGAGGATTGCATCGGCATGGTCCAGCTGCGCGCGCGCGGCAAGAACATCGCAATAACGCAACAATTCGAGCCGGAGCTGCCGCCGGTCTGGGCGGACGAGAAGTCGATGCGCCAGGTGCTTCTCAACCTGATGTCCAACGCCGTCAAGTTCACCCCGCAGGGCGGCGAGATTCACGTCAAGGTCGGCTGGACGGCCGGCGGCGGCCAGTATATCTCGATCAAGGACAATGGCCCGGGCATCCCGGAGGATGAAATCCCGGTCGTTCTCTCAGCGTTCGGCCAGGGTTCCATTGCCATCAAGAGTGCTGAACAAGGCACCGGCCTCGGCCTGCCGATCGTCCAGGCGATCCTTTCCAAGCATGACGGACAGTTCCTTCTGAAATCCAAGTTGCGCGAGGGCACGGAAGCCATTGCGATCTTGCCGGCAATGCGGGTGCTGCAAAGCGTTCCGGCGGTCGAGGACACTCAAGCCGTCTCGCGCAAGCGCCGAAGCTTTGCCTGAGCCCGATCGTCTGACCCTTTTTGGCTAAGCAAGTATGGCGCCAGGCCCGCTTATCCGAACAGCAGATGCTTCCCGATTGTGAACAGCAGGAAAACCCCGCAGGCCGCGATCATGCAAAGAACGGCAAACGAGCCGAGGTCCTTGGCATGCTTCCCGACCATGGAGATTTCAGGCGAGATCCGGTCGACCACTTCCTCGATTGCCGTGTTCAACGCTTCGAACGCAAACAGTGCGAGGAACAGGAGAACCGCAACCATCAGCTCGGCAAGCGTCGCACCGACGGCCAGCAGCAGAATAAGGGAGACGGCGAAAAACAGCAGCTCCTGCCGAAACGCAGCCTCCTTGATCAGCCGGCGGAAGCCGCCGACAGAGTAGCTTGCCGCTGCAAAGAAATGGCTGATGCCGGTGAGTTTGGTCACGGCAGGTTTCATCGAGCACCCTCGTCGTCTGGTCGGCGGACGCTATCGCGCCCTTAATCAGGAAATGCGAATACCGGTTCCGGGTCCCCGCCGCAAGACTCCGTCATAAAACTGTCACGAACCTGAACGCTCAGTGCTTGTTCGTGACCCCTGCCTGCGCAAACGTCGCCATGCCCGAATGGCATGCGGCCGCAGCCTTTACGAGGCCTGCGGCAAGTGCGGCACCCGTTCCCTCGCCGAGCCGCATGCCAAGTGCCAGTAGCGGCGTCTTGCCGAGCATTTCGATCGCGCGCAGGTGGCCCGGCTCACCCGAGACATGGCCGATCAGGCAATGATCGAGCGCGGATGGGTTTGCCGCCTTCAGGATCGCCGCAGCAGCGGTCGCGACGTATCCGTCGATCAGCACCGGAATCCGCTCGACACGTGCGGCAAGGATCGCGCCCGCCATGGCCGCGATCTCGCGGCCGCCGAGCCGGCGCATGATTTCCAGGGGATCGTCCAGGTGATCGCTGTGCAGCGCCACCGCCTTCTCGACCGCGGCAATCTTGCGCTCCAGCATTTCCCCCTCGGACCCGGTGCCCGGACCGACCCAGTCACGCGCCGAACCGCCATAGAGGGCATAGTTGATCGCGGCCGCGATGGTCGTGTTGCCGATTCCCATCTCGCCGATGCAAAGAAGATCGGTGCCGCCGGCAATCGCCTCCATGCCGAATGCCATCGTCGCCGCACAGTCGCGTTCGGACAGCGCCGGCTCCTCGGTGATGTCCCCGGTCGGATAATCCAGCGCCAGGTCGAACACCTTGAGTCCGAGGTCGTAGGCGACGCAGATCTGATTGATCGCAGCACCGCCTGCAGCAAAGTTCTCGACCATCTGCTGTGTCACAGCAGGCGGAAAAGGCGTGATTCCCTGCCTGGTGACACCGTGGTTGCCGGCGAAGATGGCAACGAGAGGACGGTTGACCGCAGGCGCCCTGCCCGTCCACGCGGCCAGCCAAAAAGCAATTTCCTCCAGACGGCCAAGCGCACCCGGCGGCTTCGTCAATTGCGCATCGCGCTCGCGGGCAGCCACCAGCGCCTTGGCATCCGGTCCCGGCAGATCGCGCAGAAGTGCCCGGAAATCGTCGAACGGCAGGCCTGAAACGCTCATGGATACGGCTTCCTTGTCTTGTCGGTAAACTTGTCTTTTGGCTGCAAATCAGCTTCTTTCGTCGCCACTCTCTTAAAGGCAGCGGCGGAGCCGAACAACTCCAAAAGCGTTGCGAATTGTCGCGGGGTCGGGCGCAGCATGAATATTGGAAACTATGCCGTGGACGTCGCGCGCGCCGTCGCGTTCCTCAGCCGCATTCCCATGCCGCGTGCCGCCTTCGCCGGGTTCGACGGTAATCTCGCCCGCGTCGCCCGCGTCTTTCCCGTCGCGGGCATTCTCATCGGTTTGTTGCCGGCCATCGTCCTCTTCATCATGCTCCTGCTCCACGCCGACCGGCTGATGTCCGCGCTTGTTGCGCTTGCCGTTCAGGCTGTCGTCACCGGCGCGCTGCACGAGGACGGTCTGGCCGACTGCGCCGACGGGATCGGCGGCGGGCACGACCGCGCGCAAAGCCTGACGATCATGAAGGACAGCCGCATCGGCACCTATGGTGCGATTGCGCTCATCCTGTCCTTCGCCATTCGCGCCGCGGCAATCGCCGCCATCGCCCGTGCCGCTCCGTCTTTTGCCACGGCGCTGGCGCTGCCGGCGGTTGCATGCATCAGCCGCAGCGCTCTGGTCTGGCAGTGGCACCGGTTACCACCCGCAAAGACCGATGGAGTCGCCGCAGCAGCGGGGCAGCCGAGCGAAGGCGCGATGCATCAGGCACTGGTCGCCGGCTGCGTTCTTGCCGCCCTGCTGCTCTGGCCCGCACTAGGCCTCCTGCCGCTCGTGTGCGGCCTTCTGGCAGCCGGCCTGGCGGTGATGGCATTCACGACGCTGATCCGAAAGAAGCTGCGCGGCCACACCGGCGACACGCTCGGCGCGGCAGCACAGATTTCCGAGACGGCGGCGCTTTGCGCCCTTGCCATGGCATTGTGAAACATCGATATAGTTTTTCATGCAAACACCCTGCATTGACGTGTGCTCGATCGAACCTGCCAACGGCCTCTGTGCGGGCTGTGGCCGTACGATGGAAGAAATCAGCGGCTGGATGTCGTTTTCCGACGAGAAACGGCAGATTCTGATGGCCATTTTGCCTGCCCGATTACAGGCAGGCCAATTGATGGCGTGCGGCCTATCGGAAACCGCCAAGACTGCGGAGCAGACTGCATGACACGCCTGACCATTCTTCTCGGCGTTCTCGGTCTCGGCCTTGCAGTTCTCCTCGTCAGCAGCGACAGCCCGCGGGTGCTGGGCATGCGAACCGACGATTTCGGCCGTTTCGTCTATTTGTTGCCCATCGCGCTGATGCTGGCGGCGGGCATATGGGGTCGCCGCATCAGTGTCGGCGAAACCCTGCGCCACCTGGTGATCTGGCTTGTTCTGATCCTCGGGCTAGCCACGGCCTACCTCTACCGGGAGGAAGCCTTCGGCGTCGGAAACCGGCTGCTTGCCGGCCTCGTTCCCGGCCGCGCCGTCGTCGTGACCACGAGCGAAGGCGGCGTGGAAGTGATCCTGCACAAGCTTCTGAACGGACATTTCGAGGCCGATGTTCAGATCAACGGGCAGACAGTCTCGATGCTTGTGGACACGGGGGCCAGCATGGTTGCCTTGTCGCGCGAAGACGCCGAGCGCGTCGGCATCATCCCCGAGAACCTGACCTACTCAATGAGCGTGATGACCGCGAACGGCCGCGCCCGGGCTGCGCCGGTGACGCTGTCCGAAGTTGCGATCGGACCCATCGTGCGCAACAATGTCAATGCAAGCGTCGCCGAGGACGGCAAGCTCGACCAGAGCCTGCTCGGCATGAGCTTCCTCTCGACCCTCGGGTCGCTGCAGATGCAGACGGACGAACTGAAAATGCGCGACTAGCTACGGCTCGGCCTAGTTCCGAAGCCGGTAGCCCGTCTTGAACATCCATCCGAGCGTGCCGAGGCAGATCGCCAGGAAGATCGTGATCATCCCGAGACTGACCAGTGGATTGACGTCGGCGATACCGAAGAAGCTCCAGCGGAAACCGCTGACCAGATAGAGCACCGGGTTGAAGTGGCTGACCGCCTGCCAGAAGGGAGGCAGCATGTTGATCGAGTAGAAGCTGCCGCCGAGGAAGGTGAGCGGCGGCACCACGAGCATGGGGATAAGGTTCAACTGCTCGAAATTGGTTGCCCAGATACCGATCATGAAGCCGAACAGGCTGAAGGTGATCGCCGTCAGCAGGAAGAACAGAACCATCATGAACGGATGCTCGATCCTGACGTCGACAAAGACCGTCGCCGTCAGCAGGATGATGACGCCGATCATCAGTCCCTTCGTCGCCGCCGCTCCGACATAGCCGAGCAGGATTTCGCTCATGGCGACCGGCGCCGAAAGCACCTCATAGATCGTCCCCGTGAATTTGGGAAAATAGATGCCGAAGGAGCCGTTGCTGATGCATTGGCCCAGCAGCGTCAGCATGATGAGGCCGGGCGTAATGAATGCCCCGTATGAGACGCCCTCCACTTCCTGAATGCGCGAACCCACCGCCGCGCCGAACACGATGAAATAGAGCGATGTCGAAATAACCGGCGAGACGACGCTTTGCAGCAGCGTGCGGCGCGTGCGCGCCATCTCGAAATAATAGATCGACTTGATGGCCTCGAAGTTCATTTCGCTCCTCCCACGAGTGCCACGAAGATATCTTCCAGCGAACTCTGCTGCGTCGAAAGATCCTTGAAGTGAATGTTGTGCTCGCCAAGCCGCGTCAGCAGCATCGCGATGCTCAGTTGCTCGTCCTGGGCGTCGAAATCGTAGACCAGCCTGTTGCCGTCGCCGGCGAGCGCAAGGCCGTTGCCCGCAAAGCTACGAGGCAGCGCCTCGAGCGGTTCGGTAAGTTCCAGGATCAACTGCTTCCGGCCAAGCTTCGCCATCAGCGCCGATTTGTCCTCGACGAGCAGCAACTCCCCGCCGTTGATCACGCCGACGCGGTCCGCGATCTCTTCGGCTTCCTCGATGTAGTGCGTGGTCAGAATGATCGTGACGCCCGCCTCGCGCAGTTTTTCCACCACCTGCCACATGTCCTTTCGCAAGGTCACGTCGACACCCGCCGTCGGCTCGTCGAGGAAGAGAATCTCAGGTTCGTGCGACAGTGCCTTGGCGATCAGCACGCGCCGCTTCATGCCGCCGGAAAGCTGGCGCAGCATGTTGTCCTTCTTGTCCCAGAGCGAAAGGTCGCGCAGCACTTTCTCGATATGGGCCGGATTTGGTTTCTTGCCGTGCAGGCCGCGCGAGAAGCTGACGGTATTCCATACCGTCTCGAACTGATCGGTGGTCAACTCCTGCGGCACGAGGCCGATCATTGCCCGTGTCGCCCGGAAATCCTTCACGACATCGTGGCCGTCGACGAGCACCGTGCCGCCGCTCGGATTGGCGATGCCGCAGACGATTGAGATCATCGTCGTCTTGCCGGCGCCGTTCGGCCCGAGCAGCGCCAGGATCTCGCCCTTCTCGACATCGAGGTCGATGCCCTTCAGCGCTTGAAATCCGTTGGCATAGATTTTCGTGAGATTGCGGATGGAAATAATCGGGGCCATGCAGGGCTCTTGCAAATTCGCGGGCGGGTTGGGCGCTATATAGCCGCTTTAGGAAAGTTTGACATCCCAAGGCGTGTGAACAGTGCATTCATTCTGCTGAATGCCCGCCGCTGGAAAAACAATTCCGAACGTCCGATGGCCGGAGTTTGGCGAAAGGCTTCTTGCAAACGGGACTATTGCTGACCTCATCGAAGATAGCGCTCGCATCGGCCAGCAATCAATCGCAGTAGGCCCTGCCGCTCTGTCGCGATCTGAGGTCGAAGTGGAAATGATTCCAGTGTTCCGGATTGCTGCCCGGGCCGAGCACCGTGTTGAAATATTTGCAGCTGTCGCTGCGAACGGCCTTCAGCAGCCTGCCTTCGCGGAACGAGAAGAGACCCTTCTTGCGCACGTCGATCTGGTGGCCGCTCTTCAGCACGAACTTGCCGACATCGATCGCGTTGCCGCGCGCATGCTCCGACATCGGATTGTACTTCTGGCGGCTGTTGTTCATCCGCCGGCAGCTGTAACCTCCGAGCGGCTGTATGGTCTTGATCCCGGACCAGTAACGAAAGCGGGCGGATGGCGCCAATTCGTTCTTCACCCACTTGGCGAAGGCAAGTGTCACCTGGCAATTCAGCGTCACGGCCGGCCTCACGCCGATATTGCCGGACAGCCCCTGCAGTGAGATCGGATAAGGCACCTGGCAAGCGGGACCCTGGGAAATCGGCGGCTTTTCGGCATAGACGACGCCCATCCTCTTCAGCTCGCGCCGACAGGCAAGTTCGGAGGCCGGCATGACACTTGGATCGACCGGTGCCGGCTGGCTCATCATCGGATTGCCCGGCCGCAGCATGGCGACCTCCTGTTGCTCGTTCTCCTCGGGCACCCGTGTCGGCGCGACGACGGCACTGCCGTCACCCCAGACGGGAGCCTGGCCTGCGGCCGCCTCGCTCGCCGGACGAGGAACGCGCGAACGGCTGAGCTGCGTCGGCGTATCTGTACCGATGCCGTCGACAACAGGCTGGTCGGACTGGCCCTCGGCAATCTGCTGCTGCTGTTCCTGCGCGAGACCGACGACAGGTTCTGCGCCAAGTTCCGCATCCATGTTGACGCCCCCGGGCGGAACGGCAAGTGCTTGCGTTCCACCCCAGTTTTGCGGAGACTGCCCCTGCAGCCCGCCCGCAGCGCCGCGCGCCCCGGCGGTGGCTTCATCGCTGCCCATGGGCGGCAGCTGCCCGGATTGCGAATGCCCTGTGCCCGCGAGATTGGGCGTGTCCAGATAGTCGGCGGACTGCTCGGCCCCGCTCACCGGCTGGCTGGACATCGGGTAAGCCTGTTGCGCTTCGGAAGTCTGCATGCGAACCGGCGCGGCAGACCGCTTCGCCGGAGAGATCGAGCCGACCCTCGTTCCATTGTCGACGTTGCCCGGCGGAATAAGCCCCTCCGTCGAGCACGTCGTCAACGCCGTGGACAACAGAACGGGCAGCACATAACGCCGCAGAATGGAAACAAACGCCATACTCTCATCGCTTCCGCAGAACGGCAGTGACCAAAAACTTCCTTCGAAATTTAGTAAAAAACGGTGAACGAAAGCTTACCCGGGGCACATAAGAATGCATCGGGACTGCCTCGGCGCCAGGTTTGCGAGCCGAAACATGCTGAGACCCTTTGCGCCGGTCAGGATGGCGAAAACACCGAATTCCAGAAATCGGTCGCTTCAAACTTCCAATTGAATTCAGCAACGAACCGGCGATCGGGCATCCCGATTACGGCCTCGATCAGCATCAGCGCATCGTTCAGCTTCAGGTTGATCTTGTTTTCCCTCAGGCTTGCCAGCACTGTACGCGCGCGATCGGGGTCGCGGATAGCGGAGCCGACCACCGACCGGTAGGTGCGGTCCTTGAAGAAAATCCGCTTTGCGGCGTGTTGAAGCCGATCGTGCTCCGAGTCGGTTATCTCGGACAGTTCCAAGCATCGCGAAATTGTGACGCGGACATTCACGAGCGGTTCGCTGAGTGGGAGAAAGTTCAGCTCGGCCGGGGCATGCGCCTGGGCGACATCGGAGTCGTCTTCAAACAAGCCGCTCGCAAAGGCGCTATAGATCTCTCCGACGCCGATCATGCCGAACGCAGCGCATTCCGCCGCCCTCAGCGCGCCCATGCTCGCTGCTCCCAGCATATGAACCCCTTGCGAAAGCCCGAACAGGATCTCCTTGTGCCAGATGGCGGGGACATACTCGTAGATGCCGTCGATGAGCCCGATGACGTTGGCGCCGTCCTTGATCGCTCCGTACAAATCTCCCTGTCGCGCGGGCGGGCGAAATTCACAGCCTGCGCCTGGCAAGACGTTCGCACCGTGGAGAGAAGGCCCGGCAAAGATCATTTTCATCTTGATCCTGTATCCTCTTCAGCATGCGACCCTGCGAAAACGTCTTTGACGTCGTCTTCAACCAGGAATTACCACAGGCTTTGTTTGGAACAAATACGAACGCCCTCCTCCAAAAGCCCTTTATTGCGAATTTCAATTTATTGTTGTAGTAACATTTAAAATCAAATCCGCTGCGATACAGAGGGAAAAATGGCCTTCGCCCTGAAAACGTTTGGACCAGTGCGGCTCCAGGATGTGAGAGGCAACGAAGTCGCGTTTCCGGAGCATGGCTTGTTGCTTCTCGCCTACCTGCTCGCAGCCGAAGGCGGTTCGGAGTCCCGACCCTCGTTGGCCCGCTTTTTATGGGGCAAGGACAAGAACGCCTCGCTTTCGAACCTGCACGAAATCCTCTCGACAATCGAAGCGCGCCAGAATGAACTCGGCGTGACCTTTCTGTTGTGGAGCGAGGAGGCGATTTTCGTTGACCGGAATTCCCTGTCGTCGGATCTGCTGTGGGGCAGCCAGCGGGAACAAGACGAACCGTTCTCCTGGCTCAGGCATCTCGTAGGGCTCCTGAGCCGGCCGTTTATGGGTCTCGTGAGTTGCGACAGCCTCGCATTTGGAGACTGGCTCGCCCGGCGCGAACGCTATCATGTCGGCCTTCTGAGAGACGCATTGAGAACGGCGTCCCAAATGCCGCATACGAATGACGAAGCCAAGCTGCTCAGGAAGGCCGCAATTATCCTGTTTCGTTCGGAGCCCACCGATCCCGACACGTTGGAGATGCTCGTTCGCATTCTCAACGCTGAAGGTGACGTTGAATCGTTTCGGAACCATTTTGATCAGCGGAGAAGTTCGGTCTCACGCAGTCTCGACGCGCTGAATGCGATATCCGGCAAGGATCCCGTCGTATTCGCCCCGCACGCCCCCGGATCTCCGCAGGGTTCCGTGGGCCTCGATCACGTGCTTCCGCGTCTCGTCTTGTTGCCCCCCAGCAATCAGTCCATTCGTCCCGATGCCGGCATGCTGGCCGCGTCCCTCATCGAGGATATCACGATTGGCTTTTGTGCCTTCAATAGCCTCCAGGTTATGGCCCCCCATTCCGCCGTCCAGATCGGCCACCAAATGGAAACTCAGGCGGCTTTCTTCAAACGGCATTCCGTCAACTATGTCCTGGAAACCCGGATCAGCAGCATCGGCGACGAGGTAACGCTGTTCTCCCAACTCATCTTCTTCGACGATAGCAAAGTCGTCTGGGCAGAGAGATTCAGCCTCGACCATTCGGATCTGGTCAGGGACCGGCGGGTTCTTTCCCGACAGATCGCGCTTTCTGTGTCGAGCGAGATCGAGCGCCACCAGCAGGAACGCTCAGACTACGAACTCAATCCGGCCGCCTACCATCGCTATCTCGTCGGCAGACGGCATCTGGGCCAGCTGACGCTTCCGAACCTGCGACGCGCGCGCGACGAGATGCAAGCTGCCTTGAGCGAGAGCCCGGAGTTTGCCCCGGCACTCAGTTCGATCGGGCGAACCTATTCCAAGGAATGGCTGCTCAGCGCGCGAGGTGACATCGATCTGTTGAAATCGGCCGAGACCTTCGCAACGCAAGCCATTCATGCGCGTTCGAACCTGGCTGACGGGTATCGTGAGTTGGGCATCGCCAAGCTGTTGCAGGGCGCTTTCGACGAAAGCGCTTCGGCGATGGAGGTAGCGGAGACCCTTTCTCCGCATTATGCCGATATCGTCGCTGATCATGCGGATACGCTCGTTCACTGCTCCCTGCCTTCCATGGCTTTGAAGAAGATCGAGCGCGCGATCGCGTTGAACCCGCTCAGTCCGGATACCTATCTCTGGACTGCTGCGGGTGCAAATTACGCTCTTGGAGAATTCGAGGCTTCGCTGGATTACATCGATCAGATGGCCAATCCGAGCTTGGCCGACAGGCTTTCAGCTGCGAGCTGGGCGATGCTGGGCTATGCGGATCGGGCACGCGTGTTCGTGCAGCGGGTGCGCGAGGCCAATCCGGACTTCGATGTCGACAAATGGCTCGCCGCAGTTCCAAGCAAGGAGCAGTGGCACAAGGATCTCTACCGCGAAGGCCTGAAAAAAGCAGGATTTTAGACACCAAAACTCTAAACAGGGGACAAAGCATGGCTAAGGTCGTTGTTATTGGTATTGCAGGTGAAACGGACCTCTGGGTCGTCGATTTCGACGCAGGAACGGTTAAGCCCCTCTCCGCGCCGAAGTCCGGCAGCCTGAAAGTCGTCACCGACCTCGGCGCGGCCGGCACGACGGTGACGAAAGGCGTGAATGTAGCGGTGGTCGTCAAGTCCGCTGACGAGGTCTTCTCCGGTCACTACGACGGTTAGCCGCCCGGCCGCAAAGCGTCCGCCGATCGCGCCTCCTCATGCACCCAAGGCGCTCCGCCTTGCGATCCTGTACGCGGCAACGATCGCCTCTGCGCTCTTTTTTGCCTCGTCCAGATCCGTCTGGTGGTTGGTCACCGACAGCCGCATGACCTGCCGGCTCCGCCACGTCGCACCGCCCGCAAACAGCTCGCCATCGCGCTGCAGCGCGGCGATCGTTCGCCTCGTCAGGTCGTCACCCTGCTGGTCTGGAAGATCGGCGCCAAAGCGCACGACGATCTGGTTCAGGACGACCTCGTTGGCAACGTGGATCCCGGGCTCCCGTGACAATGCGCGGGCCATGTCTGCGGCGGAGGCACAGCAGCGCTCCACCAGCGCCTCGATGCCCGAGCGTCCGAGATGCTTGATCATCGCCCACGTCGCGAAACCGCGCGCGCGCCGCGACAGTTCCGGCACATAGTGCGAGGGATCGCGCTCGCCCTCGCTTGCCAATGGCAGATAGCTGGCAGCGATCGTCATGGCCCGGCGATGTGCCAGCTCGTCCCTTACGATCGCGTAGCCGCAGTCGTACGGCGTCTGCAGCCATTTGTGGCCGTCCGTCGCCCAACTGTCGGAAAGTTCGATACCGCGCGTCAGATGACGCCGTTTGGCCGACGCCTGCGCCCAGAGCCCGAACGCCCCGTCGACATGCACCCAGGCGCCTGCAGCGTGCGCCTGCGGAACAAGTGTGGCGAAATCGTCGCAAGCGCCGGTATTGATCTGTCCAGCCTGCAGGATGACGATTGAAGGGCCGCGCACCGTCTCGATGGCTTTGGAAAAGGCGGCGGGACGGATTTTCCCCTGTTCGTCCGTCGCGATCCGCACCACACGGTCGTGACCCAGTCCCAGGAACTGCAATGCTGAAAACACTGTGGTATGCGCGTCGTCCCCGATCAGGACGGTGATGGAAGGCGCACCGAACAACCCCTGGGCATCTACGTCCCAGTTCGCCTTCCGCAGCACCTCTCCGCGTGCTGCCGCAAGGCAGGTGAAATTCGCAACCGTCGCACCGGTGGCGAAACCCAGCGAACTCTCCGGCGGGAGACCCAGGATATCGAGCAGCCAGCTGCCGGCAACCGATTCCACCGCCGCGGCCGAAGGCGCCACCACATGGTTCCCGGCATTCTGTCCCCATGCGCTCGTCAGGAAGTCCGCTGCCACGCCCATCGGGTGCGACCCGCCGATCACCCAGCCGAAGAAGCGCGGCCCCGCCATGAGATGGAGACCGGGCTCGGCCTTGGCCACGAGCTCTTCGAGCACGTCGGCCATCGGCGTCGGCTGTGCTGGAACATCCTGTGTGAAGGCTGAAATGGCGGATGCGTAGTCTTGCTCCGGTCGATGCGCGCCGGCGCCGACGGTCCCGCGAAAGCGCGCTGCATGCCCGGCCGCCTTTGAAAACAGTTCCTCTATGCTCACGGCATCGGCCTCCCGGCGAAACTGGACCGCTTCGCCATACGCGATGTCGGACGTCGTCAGCTTACGTCTGGAAGCAGGAATGCGCAACGCAGCTCCCGCAGCGTCCATTTGGCGAACGCAGCGTCGTGCGCGAGGAGGATGAAAGCAGCCGTGCCGTGGACCGATCCACGCAACGGCGGGACACCGGGCGTCAGATAGCGTTCCGCAAGGCAGCGCCCGCCGGCGCGGTCTTATCGACCTGCCGCGCCGGGCGGCCGCCGGTGCCGTAGATTTCGTTCATGATCTTGGCGACCTCGACGGCATAGCCCTGGGTCAATCCATGAAGTATCTGGCCGCCGAAGGTGGCGGGTTCGTCGGTCTGGTTGTCCCAGACAATCCACATATCGAGTGGATCGCAAATGATGTCGTACCGCGGATTGGAGCTGTTCATGGGTCTAACGCTTTCACTACTCCACTCGCTTACGTCGCGCGGCCTTAACGCAGCCTTGCTGCAACCCCTAAGTTAGTACAGGCGAATTCTTGTATTTGTCTGAATCGATCAGAAAAAACGGACCGCTTGGCACAATATGGCGCCAGCACGTCCCGCAACCGTCGTCTCCTTATCGAGGCGGGACGCTACCCGTCACGATCCGGTCGGTTTTTGAAAGATCCATCTGTGGCCAGTTGGACGCCGCCTCGGTCGCAGGTCGGCTGCCGATCGCAAGGATTGTGATCAGCCCGGCCACGATGGCAGAAAGGAGCAAGCCGCTATAGGTCATTCTTCGAGCCTCAAGGATGTGGTTTCCCAGCCACTGCGGCGCAAACTGATGCGTGAGCCTGAACGAAAGCCTAACAGGCATGGTTAACGCACGCGATAATCCCGTTTGTGAACAGAATGGAAAGGCTGAAATCAATCATGCCCTTCGATCGTGGCTGCCGTGTCTGCGAAATGCCGCTTGAGTTCGTCGATCTGCCGGGGCTCGATCGCAGGCGCCGTGACCGCCACCCAGCCGTCGATATAATGCTCCGGCGCGTAGACATGGCCATAGCCCATCGGCGAGGTCGTCGCGATCATCATGTCGAACAGGAGTTGCAGCATCGTCAGCGCCGGGAACCATCTCAGGCTAGCGGTCACGTCCGGTCCCCTCGGCTTCCGCATCCAGGCCGGCTCGCGATAGAAGGCGTGAGCGTCGAAGAATGTGACGGCGTCGCTAGCATATTGCAGGTAGACGATCCGGATCGGCCCCCAGGCCGCGCCGGGAATGTCGAGCTGGTTCTCCTGGTTGGTGAACCGGATAATCGAGCTGTCCCGGAATTTCGGCAGCCAGGCAGGCGACTGCGGGTCCCTGCCCGCCGTGACGGCCCTCCATGTCGCGCTCTCGAACGGCGGGCCGCTCCAGAGGGCGCCTTGAAAGGGATCGGCGATGACATCGAAAAGATCCGCAGAGATCTGCGAGTTGAGCGCACCGAGACTGAGGCCGTGCAGGTAGAGCTTCGGACGCTTGTCATGCGGCAAGGTCGTCCAGTAACCGTACACCTCGCGGAACAGCGCCTTGGCAGACTCCGAGCCGTATTCCGGCTCCACCAGCAGCGACAGCCAGCTCGACAGATAGGAATATTGTAGCGCCACGCTCGCCACATCGCCGCGATGCAGATATTCGAGCGGGTCCATCGCAGCCGGATCGACCCAGCCGGTACCCGTCGGCACGATGATGACGAGGATGGAGCGGTCGAACGCGCCGTCGCGCTGCAACTCCTGCAGGGCGAGTTTCGCCCGTGCCTCGATGGAATCGGCATTGTTCAGGCCGACATACACGCGGATCGGGTCGCGGGCCTCGCCTTTCCAGAACGCGCCGATATCCGTCGCCGTCGGCCCGGAAGCAATGAAGTTCCGGCCCTGTCGGCCAAGGCCGTTCCATCCGACCACCGAAGATGGACTGCCCGTCCTTGCAGGATCGGTCGGTCTCGGAACATTGTCCTCCAGCAGAGCGTCGACCTTCTGGAACGAGGAATCGATAAAATGCAGCGCGGCGCGCAGCAGCACGCCCTCGACGACGGACCAGAAAAGCAGAATCGCGATCAGACCGCCGACAACGTTCGAGACGCGGCGCGGCACGAACCGCGACAACCAGTCGGATGTCCACAGAACGGTCAACCGGAACAGTCGCCCGAGAAGGACGGCGACAAGAAAGACAACGCCCGCGACCGCTGCGAGCTTGTAGGGTTCGGCGCTATCGAGAGGCGGCATGTGCCAGAGGTCGCGTATCGAATTCTGCCAGCCCGCCGCCTGCCACAGGAAGACGATCGACAGCACCAGGCCGAAAACGACGACGGCCGCCTTCACCACCACCGGCGGCGTCTTTGGAATCGGGAGCTGCAGATAATGCCAAAGCCAGGTAAGCACCACGCCGAACAGATATCCGACCGCTGCGCTGACCCCGGACAACGCCCCCTGCACCAGGAACGAGCGCGGCATCAGGCTTGGCGTCAGCGACGCTGAAAAGAACACAAAGCCCAGGGCCAGGCCGACGACCGAAAGGGAAGCGATGAGGCTCGATAACACGCGTTTCATGCTGTTCCCTCTATCGGACGACGCCACCCGGCTTTCACCGGGCCGGATTCAATGACACATCGCCGGCCCCTGGCACCGGTTTGGCAGATCCAGGCAATGGCGGCGGTGAAATGCTTGGGATGTCTGGCGCTGACCGCGGCAGATCTGCCGGGTGCTCGAAAGCCGCATCGAATGCCCTCATTTGAATAGCTGGCTGTCAGCTTACTAGTAGAAGGCGAAAATTCAAGTGATGCTGATATGACAATGCGGCCGGTTGCATGATCCGGCCGCATTGACGGGGTGTTCGTCCTTAAGCCGCCCGGCTGAAACGTTGGCCGGCCGGCCTGTCGTCCTTCAGCTTGAAGCTTGCAAGCAGCCCGCTCAGCTGGCGGCTCTCGCCGGCCAGCGTCTGGCTGGCGGCGGTCGTTTCCTCGACCATTGCGGCGTTCTGCTGCGTCATCTGGTCCATCTGGTTGACGGACGCATTGATCTCGTGGAGGCCGGTCGCCTGTTCGCGGGCGGCCGTGGCGATCGAGCTGACGTGGTTGTTGACGCGGTTGACCAGCGCCTCGATCTCCACCAGCGCATCGCCGGTCGAGCGCACCAGCGTGACGCCGTTGCCGACCTCGCTGGCCGAGCTGCTGATCAGCGTCTTGATCTCCTTGGCGGCATTGGCCGAGCGTTGCGCAAGTTCGCGCACCTCCTGCGCCACCACGGCAAAGCCGCGGCCCGCTTCGCCGGCCCGTGCTGCCTCCACCCCGGCGTTGAGCGCCAGAAGGTTCGTCTGGAAGGCGATCTCGTCGATCACCCCGATGATCTGGCCGATGCGGTTCGACGAATCCTCGATCCGGTTCATCGCGGCAACGGCATTGCGCACGATCTCCCCCGACTTGCCGGCGCTCGCCTTGGTTTCGGCCACCATCTCGCGCGCCTCCCCGGCACGGTCGGAGGCCGTCTTCACCGTCGCGGTGATCTCGTCGAGGGCAGCGGCGGTTTCCTCCAGCGCTGCCGCCTGCTGCTCGGTGCGCTTGGACAGGTTGCCGGTCGCCGCGCTGATGTCGCCGGCGCTGCCGTTGACGATCCGCGTCGATTCCGCGATCGCCTGGATGACGCCGTTCAGCGCCTCGACCGCGGTGTTGAAGTCGGCGCGCAGCTTGGAATAGTCATCGCCGATATCGTCGATCGCCACCGTCAGGTCGCCGGCGGCAAGCCGCTCCAGCCCGGCGCCCAGCGCCTGGATCGCCAGGCTCTGCCGCTCGGCCGCCGAACGCCAGCTGGCCTCGTTGCCGCGCCGCTCGTCCTCGATCTGCCGCTGCTGACGGCTCTCGCGATCGCGCATGACGGCGCGCTCGCGGACCGAATCGCGCAACACCAGAAGCGACTTCGCCATCGCGCCGATCTCGTCGCGGCGGTCATGGTCGACGATGTCGGCCGTCTCCCCTTCGTCGGCAATCGCCGTCATCGCCGTCTTCAGCCGCGCGATCGGCGCGGTGACGCTGCGCACGATCGCGAAGGCCACGCACAGGATGACGACCGCCCCGACCAGGCAGGCCACAGCCGCCCACAGCGCGTTCTGCCAGTAGAGCGCCGCCAGATCGTCGGCATACACCCCGGTTCCCACCACCCAGCCCCAGGGATTGAAGCCGACGACGTGCGAGTATTTCAGCACCGGTTCCGCCGCCCCGGGCTTCGGCCAGTAGTAGTCGACGAAGCCCTGCCCGCTCTTCTTCACCGTATCGGCAAATTCGACGAAGATGAACTTGCCGTTCGGATCCTTGTTCTGCGACAGATCCGTGCCGTCCAGCTCCGGCTTGATCGGATGCATGATCATCGTCGGATGCATGTCGTTGATCCAGAAATAGCCGCTGCCGCCATAACGCATCGCCGAAATCACATCCTTGGCCGCCGCCTGCGCCTGCTCCCGCGTCATCGCACCGGACTGCTCCAGCTTGTAGTACTTCTCGAAGATCGCGATCGCCGTCGCATCCATCTGCGCAAGACCGCTCTTCCGCTCGTTCTCGAGCTTGGTGTGCGAATAATTGAGGAAGAAGCCAATCGTCAGAACCAGAATGGCCAAAGCCATCCCCACCAGAGTATAGAGGCGGGTCGAAATCTTCACGTTACGCATGGTGCCCCAGAAGTTCAGAATTTAATAATAGTCAAATATTGCTATGTTCTTCTTACCGGACCGTGAACCTCAATTAGGGGAGGTTTACATAACGTAACGTCTGGAAGTTCCAAACATCCACATAAGCTATTGTTTAGAATAAATATTATCGGAAAACGATGACCGGATAGAATCCGAATAGGACTTTAGTTGCAGGTCGGACGAACATCTGCATCGCCAGCAGGCCGTGAGAACCTGAGTGCGGCGTCGGCCATCGCGGGATCACGCCCGCCCTTCACTTTGTCACGCCCCCCAATTTCGGTTTCCGGGCTTATGCGGTAGGTTCCCCCGGAATCGACCATGAAACTGGATACAGGAGCCTCTATGACCGACGACGCCAAGCCGAAGGGCACGTTGACACTCCGGACCATGGCGATGCCCGCCGATGCCAATCCGGCCGGCGATATCTTCGGCGGTTGGGTCATGGCCCAGATGGACCTTGCCTCGGGCATCTCCGCCGCCGAGCGCGCCAAGGGGCGCGTCGTGACGGCCGCAGTCAAGGAAATGGCCTTCGCGCTCCCCGTCAAGATCGGCGACACGCTATCCGTCTACACCGATATCGAACGCGTCGGGCGCACCTCGATCACCCTCAGCGTGGAGGCCTGGGCGACCCGCGCCCGCTACAACAAGATGGAAAGGGTCACCGCCGGTACCTTCATCATGGTCGCCCTCGACGAGAACGGGCAGCCGACCCCGGTG
Source organism: Rhizobium sp. Root1203 (assembly GCF_001424945.1). GTDB lineage: Bacteria > Pseudomonadota > Alphaproteobacteria > Rhizobiales > Rhizobiaceae > Rhizobium. Next base: position 164,074 of record NZ_LMCW01000012.1, on the reverse strand, counting down.
CCGGCGGAGTAGCACATGGAACCCGTCGCCTCGCCGGAGGTCTTCCTCCACATCAAGGTCGTGATGGGAATGGTGATTTCGCTCAGCCTGGCGCGTCTGCTGACGGGCATAGCAGGCATCGTGCAGCATCCTGCCAAGGGCAAGGTCTATCCCGTGCATCTCGGCTGGGCGCTGTCGATGTTCCTGTTCATCATCCATATCTGGTGGTGGGAATATCGAGTTCAGGCAATCCCCGTCCTGCATTTCGGCGTCTATCTCTTTCTGGTCTGCTTCTGCAGCCTGTTTTTCCTACTTTGTTCGCTGTTGTTTCCCGCATCGCTCGACGACTACGGAGGCTACGAGGAGTATTTCATCTCCCGCCGCCGCTGGTTCTTCGGCACGCTTGCCCTCACCTATGCCATCGATATCGCCGATACGGCCATCAAGGGACAGGACCACATTCTATCGTTGGGTTGGGAGTATCCGACCCGCAACCTCGTCTACATCCTTGCCTGCCTCGTCGCCGCCTGGACCGCCAACCGCCGCTTTCACGCGATCTTCGTTTCCCTGAACCTCGTCTATCAGGTCAGCTTCATCTTCCGCCTGTACGACGTGCTGGGCTGATCTGGAAAGGCAACTTTCAGGTTGCCAATCGCGGCCCATCGTGCGATATAAAGGCAACCAGGAGGTTGCGAATATGTCCGCTCGTATCGAAAAGACAGTTGAACTGAATGCCCCGGTCGAACGCGTCTGGAAGGCAATTACCGACCATCGCGAATTTGGTGAGTGGTTCCGCGTCCAGCTGGACGGGCCATTCGTCCCCGGCGAAGTATCCTCGGGCCATATCACCTACCCGGGTTTCGAGCACGTTCGCTGGCAGGCGACCGTAAAGCGCATGGACGAGCCCGACCTCTTCTCCTTCACCTGGAAGCCCTACGCCATCGATCCCAATGTCGACTACTCCAAGGAGACGCCGACGCTCGTCGAGTTTCGGTTGGAACCGACGGCCACCGGCACGCGCCTGACGGTGACCGAGTCCGGCTTTGAGAATGTCCCCGCCCATCGCCGCGCCGAAGCCTTCCGCATGAACGAGGGTGGCTGGGCCGAACAGGTCAGAAACATCAAGGCTCATGTCGAACGCTGATGTCGCAGCTCGCGGCGAGAGTCCCGCCACGCTGTTCGCGGCGCTTGGCGACCCGACGCGCCTGTTCCTGCTGACGACCCTCAGCGACGGACGCGAACGATCGATCGCCGGCTTGTCCGTCGGCACCGAGCTGACGCGCCAGGCCATCACCAAGCACCTGCACGTGCTCGAACAGGCCGGGCTTGTCCACAGCACCAAGGTCGGACGCGAAAGCCACTACGCCTTCCGTCCCGACCGGCTCGACGTGATGCGCGCCTACCTCGACGGTGTCTCCCGACAATGGGACGACGCGCTTGGCCGGCTTCGGTCCTTCGTGGAGCGATGAACTGTCATTGTGGCCGTCGGCACGGGATCGGCGCTGTCAGCCGCGAAAGATGAAGGACGCCCCGACTGCGATCAGGGCAAAGCCGATCGCGTGATTCCAGGTCAGGCTCTCGCCGAGCCAAAAGACCGAAAAGCCGGAAAAGACCAGCAGCGTGATCACTTCCTGCATCGTCTTCAGCTGTGCGGTCGAATAGACCTCCGAGCCGATGCGGTTGGCGGGCACCGCCAGGCAGTATTCGAAGAAAGCGATCGCCCAGCTGACCACGATGGCGATGAAAATCGCCGTGCCCTTGTGTTTCAGATGCCCGTACCAGGCAAATGTCATGAAGACGTTGGAGGCAAGCAGCATGACGACCGGCCAGACGGCGGCAGGGTTGAGGGCAAAGGGCATGGGTGATTCCCGAGAGTTGATGCTGGCGCCACCATGTACCGCCGGCTCAGAAGGCTTCAAGTGCCCCCGCAGCAGCCGCAGCGTTTATGCCGCGAGTGCGACAAGGCTGCACTTGGCCGACGACGGCAATCCACGGCTGCGCAATTTGGCCGAGACGTCATGTCCGAGGCCGCGCAATGCCTTCCAGGACGGATATCAGCGTCTCACACTCCTCGTCGGTGCCGATACTGATGCGCAGATAGTCTTCAATGCGGGCTTTCGGAAAATGCCTGACCAGAACCGCCTCTTTCTTCAACTGCGCCGCGATGTGTGCCGCCGACAGGGCAGCATGGCGCGCAAACAGAAAATTGGCAGCCGAGGGAAGAACGTCAAATCCGAGGCCGCGCAAGGCGATCGACAACCTCTCCCTGGTGGCGACGATCCGGTCCCGCTTGTCCCTGAACCAGGCCCGATCGTCCCAGGCCGCAATCGCGCCAGCGATGGCAAGCCGATCCAGCGGATAGGAGTTGAAGCTGTCCTTTACCCTTTGCAGGGCTTCGACGAGGTGCGCCTGTCCAACGGCGAAGCCAACGCGAAGTCCGGCCAGACCACGCGATTTGGAGAAGTCTGGACAACCAGCAGGTTTGGATGGTCCTCGATCAGCGGGATCGCGCTTTCCGCACCAAAATCGACATATGCCTCGTCGATCACAACCACCTGCTCGGAATGATCCGCAAGCAGCCTTTCGATCTCTGTGAGCTCCAGCGCTATCCCAGTGGGAGCGTTCGGATTGGGCAGGATGATCGCGCCGCACCCCTGCCGATAGTCGGCGACGCGGACTTGCATGGCATCATCCAGCGCGACCTCGCGAAAGTCGATGCCATAGAGGCGGCAATAGGTCGGGTAAAAGCTGTAGCTGATGTCAGGAAAGAGCAGCGGCGCATCGTGTTTCAGCAATGCCTGGAACGTGTGGGCCAGGACTTCGTCGGAGCCGTTGCCCACGAAAACATTGCTTGCGTCGAGACCGTGGCTTCGAGCGATCGCCTCCCGCAACCTGCGCGCAGTTGGATCGGGATACAGCCGCAACGCGTCCGTCGCCTCGGCCGCGATTGCCGCCAACGCGCGAGGCGATGGCCCGTACGGGTTTTCGTTGGTGTTCAGTTTCACCACGCCTTGCGACGCCGGTTGCTCTCCCGCGACATAGGGGACAAGCGTGTTGACGACGGGGCTCCAAAATCGGCTCATCGCGATTTCCAATATTGACAAGGGAACGATGGACGGACCGCGCCCTGTTTCACCGGACAAGGAACCCAAGCGCCGCAGCGTTGGCGAGATCGATGAAGAACGCCGACACGAGCGGCAGGATGATGAACGCGATGGTGGCCGCACCGTGGATTTTGGTAACCGCCGTCATGTTGGCGATCGCCGTCGGGGTTGCCCCCAGCGCCACCCCGCAGAAGCCGGCGGAAATGACCGCGGCGTCGTAGTTGCGCCCCATCGCGGGGAACACCACGAACAGGATGTAGATCACTGCGACGACGGTCTGAACGGCCAGCACGATCGTCAGCGCCAGGCCGAGGCCGCCGAGCGCCCACAGCTGCATGCTCATCAGCGACATTGCGAGGAAGACGTTCAACGACAGGTCGGATATCAGCGACAGGGCGCGCGTGCGCGTCGGCCAGGGAAATCCCGGAGCCAGCAACGGCACGATGTTCGTCAGAACAATCGCGACCAGCAGGCAAACGACGAACAGCGGAAGATTGACGCCGGTCTCCAGAATGATCTCGTGCAGGGCGTACCCAGCGAGAATGGCCAGGTTCGTCACCAGCAGCGTTCGCAACAGGCTGACGTAGCTGACGTCGTCGTGATGGCTGCTGACGGAAGCCTGCGAAACGCCGATCGTCAGCTCTTCGTCTGCCGGGCCGCTCAGGCGGTTGCGGCGGATCAGGTACTGCGCGATCGGTCCGCCGACGAGACTGGCGATGACGAGGCCCAGCGTTGCGCTGGCAATGCCGACTTCCAGAGCGTTGCTCAGACCGAAGCGGCTGGTCACGATGGGAGCCCAGGCGATGGTCGTGCCGTGGCCGCCGATCAGAGACGTCGAACCGAGCAGGATGGCCATCCCCTCGGGAAGACCCAGCATCGAACTCGTGCCGTAGGCGACGAGGTTCTGGATGGCGAGGAAGACGAGCGTCAGCGCCAACAGGACGAGAAACGGCTTGCCGCCGGCGATCAGATCGGAGAGCCGCGCGTTGAGGCCGACACCGGTGAAGAAATACAGGAGCAGCATGTCGCGCGCCTCCAGCGAGAAGCTGATCTCGACCCCGAAGAACTCATAGGCGACCAGCGTCGCCACCGCCGCCAGAAGCCCGCCCGTCACCGCCTCCGGAATGCTCCAGCGGGTCAGGATCGGGATGAAACGATTGAGATTTGCACCGGCGAAGAACACGAGAATTGCGATGGTGAAAGACAATAAGCCTGGAACCTGTATAGCCGACATATGCCACCCTCTTCAAAGCCGCCCCATTTTTCGTCCCGACGGTTGCGGGCTTTCAATCTGGCACGCGGCGGGTGATCGGACCAGTGGAAAACAGGGTCGCCAACCGCGGCGTCCGGGGGATCGAGGTTTTCCATTACACAGGTGAGCAATCGGCGTAGGATTCTGCGGCGGCGGCTGAATTGTTCGCCAGGAGGTATTTCGTGACCTTCACACCCGCAACAGCGTTCACCGTGCCCTTCGTCGTGATGTGGGCCAGCCTTTGCGTGCATAGCGACGCGCACCAGTCCGGCAGCGGTTGGACCTACCCGCCGGCGTGTTGCAAGAGCAGAGATGTCGGTGGAGACTGCGAGGCCATACCCAGCACCGCTGTGCGAAAGGGGCATCGCGGTTTCTCCGTCTACCTCCATCGCGGAGACCACCATCTTATCACCAGGAACCAGCTGTATTTTATTCCGTACGGTGATGAAATCCCATCTGGCGACGGAGACTTTCACATTTGCCTTCACCCGACCGAAGACGACGTAAACTGCTTCTTCGCACCGCCAGACAGCACCTGAGGAACTGGACCGCGCTGAGCAACGAGGATGCGCGCTGGTTGCACTTTGCCGGTTGAATGGCGGAAAACTGTCGCAGAGGATGTGGAGCACCGCGCAGCCTCACCACATCATTCGCGGCAAGAGAGCAACCGCACGCGGAAAATCCGTTTCCCTTTTGTACTCTTGGCCTCTTCCATTTCGGCAGGACTCTCTCCATATTCCGGCCATGGTCAAATCTCCGGAAAAGTCCCCCGCCCCCGATGGCTTCGAGGAAGCCCCGCAGTCGTCCTTTGAAGGCGCGCCGCTCGGCGGCTCCGTCGCCGACTGGGTGAAGCAGCTTGAGGCCGATGCGGAAGCCTCCGGCGTCGAGACGCAGCGCCAGATCGCCTCGAAGGCCGGCAAGCATCGCAAGAAGGTGGAGATCGCCGCCTCGAAGTCGGCCGAAGGCCGCGGAGCGAAGGCGCAGGGCGCCGGCAGCGTGAGCGCTTCGAAAAGTGCCCGCGGCACCTCCATGGGCGGCTCGACCGATCCGAAGACGCGTGCCGCCGCCGGCCTCAATCCAGTCTCCGGCATGGATACGACACTGGAGGAAGCGGCCGAGCTGAAGGCCGGCACGGCCGTCACCGCCACGGTCGAAGCCCTCTCGGCGCTGATCGAGAGCGGCAATCCGCTGTTCAAGGACGGCAAGATGTGGACGCCGCACCGCCCGGCGCGGCCGCCGAAATCCGAGGGCGGCATCGAGATCCGCATGGTCTCCGACTACGAACCGGCAGGCGACCAGCCGACCGCCATCAAGGATCTCGTGGAAGGCCTCGACAACGGCGACCGCAGCCAGGTGCTGCTCGGCGTGACCGGTTCCGGCAAGACATTTACCATGGCCAAGGTGATCGAGGCGACGCAGCGCCCGGCAGTCATCCTGGCGCCGAACAAGACGCTGGCTGCCCAGCTCTATTCCGAGTTCAAGAACTTCTTCCCCGACAACGCGGTCGAATACTTCGTATCCTACTACGATTACTACCAGCCGGAAGCCTACGTGCCGCGCTCGGATACCTTCATCGAGAAGGAATCCTCGATCAACGAACAGATCGACCGCATGCGCCACTCGGCCACCCGCTCGCTGCTGGAACGCGACGACTGTATCATCGTCGCCTCCGTCTCCTGCATCTACGGTATCGGCTCGGTCGAGACCTATACGGCCATGACCTTCCAGATGACGGTCGGCGACCGGCTCGACCAGCGCCAGCTGCTCGCCGACCTCGTCGCGCAGCAATACAAACGCCGCGACATGGATTTCAGCCGCGGCAGTTTCCGGGTCCGCGGCGATACGATCGAACTCTTCCCTGCCCACCTGGAGGATGCCGCCTGGCGCATCTCCATGTTCGGCGACGAGATCGACAGTATCACCGAGTTCGACCCGCTGACGGGGCAGAAGACCGGCGACCTGAAGTCGGTGAAGATCTACGCCAACTCGCACTATGTTACCCCGCGCCCGACGCTGAACGGCGCCATCAAGTCGATCAAGGAGGAGCTGCGCCTGCGCCTTGCCGAGCTTGAGAAGGCCGGCCGCCTGCTGGAGGCCCAGCGCCTGGAACAGCGCACCCGCTACGATATCGAAATGCTCGAGGCGACAGGCTCCTGCGCCGGCATCGAGAATTACTCGCGCTACCTCACCGGTCGCAGCCCCGGCGAACCGCCGCCGACGCTGTTCGAGTACATCCCCGACAACGCCCTGCTGTTCATCGACGAAAGCCACGTCACCGTGCCGCAGATCGGCGGCATGTACCGAGGCGACTTCCGGCGCAAGGCGACGCTGGCCGAATACGGCTTCCGCCTGCCGTCGTGCATGGACAACCGCCCGCTGCGCTTCGAGGAATGGGACGCGATGCGCCCTGACACCGTCGCCGTCTCCGCCACCCCCGGCGGCTGGGAGATGGAGGAATCCGGCGGCGTCTTCGCCGAACAGGTGATCCGCCCGACCGGCCTGATCGACCCGCCGGTCGAGGTCCGCTCCGCCCGCAGCCAGGTCGACGACGTGCTCGGCGAGATCCGCGAGACCGCCGCCAAGGGCTACCGCACGCTCTGCACCGTCCTGACGAAGCGCATGGCCGAAGACCTGACCGAATACCTGCATGAGCAGGGCGTCCGCGTCCGCTACATGCACTCCGACATCGACACGCTGGAGCGCATCGAGATCATCCGCGATCTGCGCCTCGGCGCCTTCGACGTGCTCGTCGGCATCAACCTGCTGCGCGAGGGTCTGGACATTCCCGAATGCGGCTTCGTCGCGATCCTCGACGCAGACAAGGAAGGCTTCCTGCGCTCCGAAACGTCGCTGGTCCAGACCATCGGCCGCGCCGCAAGAAACGTCGACGGCAAGGTCATCCTCTATGCCGACAACATCACCGGCTCGATGAAGCGGGCGATGGAGGAAACCACCCGCCGCCGCGAAAAGCAGATGGCCTACAACGCGGAGCACGGCATCACCCCGGAATCGGTGAAGGCGAAGATCTCCGACATCCTCGACAGCGTCTACGAGCGCGACCACGTGCGCGCCGACATCTCGGGCGCCTCGGGCAAAGGCTTCGCGGATGGAGGCAACCTCGTCGGCGGCAATCTGCAGACCCACCTCAACGCGCTGGAAAAACAGATGCGCGACGCCGCCGCCGACCTCGATTTCGAAAAGGCCGCGCGCCTGCGCGACGAGATCAAACGCCTCAAGGCCGCCGAACTCGCCGTCATGGACGACCCGATGGCGCGGGAGGAATCCAAGGCCATGGAAGGCATCAAAAGGAACGCCAAGGCGACCCGCGAGTCCCTCTCCCCCGCAACCGGCTCGCTCCCACCTGTGGGGGCCAGGAGGACGGGTAGAGACGAGGAGCTCGACCCCGGTCAGGTTGGGGACGGGAAAGCCTCAGATTCGGAGTCCAAATCACTCTTCGCCAAACCCAGCCTCGACGAGATGGGCCGCGACATCGCCGAGCCCGCGAAAAAGACCCTCTTCCGCCGTAACGACCTCGACGAAATGACCGTCGGCCGCACCGAAAAACCGGTCACGGGCGCCCTGCCCGACAAGCCCGACTCTGCCAAGAGCACGAAGCGCTTCTCGCCGCTGCTGGAAGAACAGCCGCAGCGCGACGACCCTCGTCCACTGGTGCGCGGGAAGACGGGTGCCGGGAGTTACGAGGATACGGGCGATGTGAGGCGGAAGAGCCGCACCAAGGGCAAGACGGGGCGGCCAGGGCGGTAGAGGGATATCTGCTTTTTAATCGACACGGCAGCGCGGAGTTTGAAGAGTCCCATCCCGAGTTGCGCAAAGCTAGATTGCACTTTGACGTGACGGGTTCTAGGCTAAATATATAGGTGTTCAGTGCGGTTCGCGAGAACGCTGGGCCATAAGATTGGCGAAGTAGCTAGGTGGTCCTCTATGTGGACAATGCAGTCACAAATTTGAGCCAAAGGGACTGCAGTCAGTCTGGCGGGGCTTGTTAAGCGTATGATTCGGAGGATTTGCGAATGCATAAAATCGGTGGCCTGGCACTGGCGGCCTGCGTGTCTGCAACAATCGCGGCTATGCCTGTCAGCGTAGACCTGAACAGCCCGCTGAAGCTTACAACATCGACTGCCCTCGCAGGCAACGGAAACGGTGGCGGCAATGGCGGTGGGAATGGTGGCGGCAATGGCGGTGGTCACGGCGGTGGCAATAGCGACAAGAGCAAGAGTGAGAGCCAAGCCTCGGCTGGCAACGGAAAAGCCGCACTGTCCTCGCGTGAAAGGAGCAGTTCGACCAAGTCGATCGACCCGATAGCGACTGCTTTCGGGAAGCTCTTTGGCGCCCAAAAGAACGCGGAAAAGCGTACCGCATCGAGGAAGTCCTTGACGGAAACCGCGAAGGTTTCGCCGAAGGCCGAGAAGGCACTGCTCAAGGCCGCCAAACCTTCGCCGAAACCGGAGAAGCCGACGTTGGTGGCGGTGGCTCCCGTGATCGAGGTGGAAGAACCCATCCTGGACGAAACGCCCAAACTTTCTGCAAAGCTTGGCGGCTTGAACTCACTGAAGCGCAACTACCATGCGTATCTCAACTCCAACGATCCGCGTATGGCCGCCATCCGCGACTATGTCGTTGCCTATGCCCAGTTCGAGTTGGACAACGGCGTCGATGCCGTCCCGACGAACCCGGCGCTCAGCGACGACGCCCTGAGTGCGGCGCTGCTGGCTGCTGCCAACAAGGACATCGCAACGGTTCAGCAGCCAGGTGATGTCGTGGTCGCTGATCCGGAAGTGATGGCATGGGCCAAGGACGTTCTCGGAGTCGGTCCGGCCGTCGGCAAAATTGACCAGGTGCGTGATACATTGGCTTCCGCACTGCCCAGACAAGCTCAGTGAAGATGATGTCGATCCAGTTACCGGAACCGAAACCGACGGAGTGACCGAGGAGGTTGTCGTAGCCCCGGCGCCGTCGGAACAGGTGGCCGAGGTCGAGTAGACCTCAACTAAAGTGGCGCGCTGTTCGGCTAGCGCGCCCTCTGCCTTTGGCCAAAAGCGGACTTTAGGATGAAGGCTATAGTGTCCTCTTTGTCAGGGAGGAAACCTTGAAAATGCAGTGGTGATTTCGGTTGATCCGCGTTTCTCGCTGAAAGACGATGATCCGGACGGGGGGACAAATCCGTCATCACTTTCAATGATCTAGGTGACGCAGTGGCTAACGTCTCCTCAATGTTGCCTGCCATCATCGAACATCACCCAAGCGCCGCCGTTGTTGTCGTGCGAGGGATTGAGCCTGGGGACCTATGACGAGATCTACGATTTTGCCGTCAGGGTCTACGAGATGACGCATGGCAGCACCTGCTCCCCGCATTTCTACCTCATGACCCAGGAACCACCGGACTACTGGCCGGCGGTGGTGAAGATCGTCCGTCAGGCACTGCCATCAGGCGATATCGGCCATGCCTGCCTCGACGAGGCGGTGCGGTTCGCAGACGACGACATCAAGCGGTTACGGCGGCGCGGCTGAGGCTGTAGCCTCTCCGGACGCCGGGCACTCTCGCTGCCGGCCCGTTAAACTTGCATCAACCCCTGCATGGCATATCTTCCGCCGCAGCACGGAAGGAGACATGCATGGCACTCATAGGCTTCAGGAACACCCACAATCACATGATTTATGTCAATCCGGCGCAGGTCCTTTACGTCTCGACCTTTGAAGAAGACGTGACGATCATTGCCTATGCCGTGGTCGACGCCGGCGGCAAGCCCGTCGTCTCCCATGTCCGCGGCAGTGCCGAACTGGTGCAGCACAGGTTGGGTGGAGCAGCGGCCAGATAGGCCGCACCGCGCGCATGGAAAGCAGGCGTCAGGCGTCTCGAAACGGTACCGTTTCGGTACGGTTTCCCAAAAGGAAACAGCAGCGACTGTGAATCCTTACTATTCGTCAAGTGTTTGAATCTTTGGCTATTCCCGGGTTGTCACATCCGGTGCCAGAATATTCTCGCTTGCATTTTGCTTCGAATACTGGCACCAATCGAAGTACTCGGGCATTTGCATGCCGGTGACTGGACTGATGTGGTAAAGCCTTCCGGCAGGGGGGTGGCGTGGGGGACCTCACGTGCGTAGACGTTCTTTCCCCGTTCGTGAACTACTCGACTGACCCTTCGCGCGCTGAATTTGATGAGGGGGCGCGAAAGTGAAAGCCGTCCATTTCCTTTCGGGGGGGTGGATACCAGACAGACTACAGGGAAAAGGACCTATCCCAATGGCCACCAAAGGCGTCGTAAAATTCTTCAACCAGGACAAGGGTTTTGGTTTCATCACTCCGGACGGCGGTGCAAAGGACGTTTTCGTTCATATCTCCGCTCTTCAGGCTTCCGGCATCCAGTCGCTCCGCGAAGGCCAGCAGGTTACCTTCGACACCGAGCCGGATCGCATGGGCAAGGGCCCGAAGGCCGTCAACATCTCGGCAAACTAATTCCATTTCTGCTTCGGCAGGAATGACGACGGCGCTCCGCAAGGGGCGCCGTTTTTCGTTGGCGGGGACTGCAGACCGGTATGGCGCCGTGTGGCCAACGTGCCCTCAGGCCCCGACCGCCTCCGCCGTCGCGCCGTCGAAATCCACTGCCGCGAAGGCGGCCGCGATCACCTCGGGCCCTGCCCCCGATTTCACCGCATCCGTCGACAGGATTTGCCGGTAGCGCCGCGCCCCCGGCAGGCCGGTGAAGAGCCCGACCATGTGCCGCGCCACCTGCTGCAGCCGGCCGCCGCCGGCGATATGCCGCTCGGCATAGGCCATCATCCGGTCGCGCAGGCCGTCCCAGTCGGTTTCGACCATAGGCGCGCCGAAGAAGCGCCTGTCGACATCGGCAAGCAGGGCAGCATTCTGGTAGGCCGCCCGTCCAAGCATGATGCCGTCGACATGCGCGAGATGCTCCGCCGCGGCATCCAGCGTCTGGATGCCGCCGTTGATGCCGACGAAGACATCGGGCCGCGCCTGCTTCATGCGATAGACGATGTCATAGTCGAGCGGCGGGATCTCACGGTTTTCCTTGGGAGACAGGCCCTTAAGCCATGCCTTGCGGGCGTGGATCCAAACCGCGTCGGCCCCGGCATCGAGCACCCGGTCGAGCAGGTCGGGCAAGGCGACCTCCGGATCCTGCTCGTCGACGCCGATCCGGCACTTTACCGTGACGGGCACGGTGCTAACAGCCTTCAGCGCCGCGATGCACGCCGCCACCGTCTCCGGCGTCAGCATCAGGCAGGCGCCGAAGGTTCCGGACTGCACCCGGTCGGAGGGACAGCCGACGTTGAGATTGATCTCGTCGTAGCCATAGGGTGCGGCGATCTCCACCGCCCGCACCAGCTTTTCCGCATCCGAGCCGCCAAGCTGAAGCGCCACCGGATGCTCCGCCGCGTCGAACGACAGCAACCGCTCGCGCGGTCCATGTAGGATCGCATCCGCCACCACCATCTCGGTATAGAGCAGCGCGTTGCGGCTGATCTGCCGGTGGAAATATCGGCAATGGCGATCCGTCCAGTCGATCATCGGAGCCACCGCAATGATCGGGCTGTTGGAATAATGGGATTTCCCTTGATTTGCAGGCTTTCCGCTCGTAACCGTCATGTCTCGTTTAATCTCGTTTTGGACCTTTAACGCCCGTTCCTGAGATGCTAATGCTACAGCGTAGCACTGGCGAGAGGTTCTGTAGCACTGCATGGGTACGATATCAGAGCGAAAGCGCAAGAACGGGACAAAGGCTTATACCGCACAGATCCGAATTAAGCGAGACGGTGTGCTGGTTCATAGCGAGGCACAGACCTTCGATCGCCGACCGGTTGCAAACGCCTGGCTGAAAAAGCGCGAAACCGAACTCGATCAACCAGGCGCTCTCGACAAGCTCAAAACTCCCGACGTAACCCTCGCCGCGGCAATCCAAAAGTACATTGAGGAATCGGTCAAGGAGATTGGCAAGACGAAGGCCCAATGCCTGCGCATGATCAAGAAGCATGCGATCGCCGACAAGCGTTGCAGCGAGATCACAAGCGTCGATATCGCGGCTTTCGCAACAGACATGAAGACAGGCTGGCTACCGGAGGATGCTGATCCAGATCTGAGAGCCGACGTTCAGCAAGTCGGCGAGGCAAAGGAGCGCCTCCCCCAAACCGTCGGAAACTACATGTCACACCTCGGCGCCGTGTTCGCAGTCGCGCGGCCGATGTGGGGCTACAAACTCGACAAGATCGCATTCGACGACGCGTTCACGGTTACCAAGCGTCTCGGCATAACGAGCCGCAGCAAGGAGCGCGACCGCCGCCCAACCCTGAGTGAATTGGACAGGCTACTGACCTACTTCGCCGAAAGGAACGTTCGAACACCTCAATCAATGCCGATGGGCCAAGCTATCCTTTTTGCAATTTTCTCAGCGCGCCGCCAGGAAGAGATAACGCGGCTGCTTTGGACGGACTACGAGCCCGAACACGGCCGCATTCTCGTCCGAGATATGAAACATCCCGGCCAAAAGATCGGCAACGATGTGTGGTGCACCCTGACAACCGAGGCTATTGCGGTCATCCAGGCAATGCCGCGCAGCAAAGCCGAGATCTTCCCGTACAACTCGAATACGATCTCGCGTAATTTCACCGACGCCTGCAAGGTTTTGGGTATCGACGATCTGCACTATCACGACCTTCGTCACGATGGAGTCTCGAGGCTATTTGAAATCGGGTGGGATATCCCGCGGGCTGCTACTGTGTCGGGCCATCGGTCTTGGTCCAGTCTGAAGCGATATACTCACATTCGCCAGACGGGAGATAAGTACGCCGGCTGGAAGTGGCTTCCTCATATGAGGGACGCTGGCGCCGAGACGCCAGCGAATTTAGGTTAGATCAACCTGTCGCGACAAATCGACCGTCGAAGATCTTGCACGACCTCAAAGGGAAGGAGCATGGCCTCCCCCTCTCCTCGCAGGGACCACGACGAAACCGCCTCTTTAACGCCCAGCGCGTCCGATCCTGCAGGAATCAGAGCAATGGCTCGCGCAATGCCGACCATGCGCAAATATGCGTCGGCCTCGTCCTTGTGACCGCGGCCGAGAACTCTATCACTTGCGATCCTGAATTCTCGCTCCAGATAGAAGATCGCTTTGTCATATGGCGCCACCTCGGCATCAGTTGGTCGCAGACTGGCAGCCCCCGCCAACGCCACCATAGCTGTAACCATACTGCGTCTGTTGATACGAAAAGGTTGTGCCGCACCGTGATCAGATCCGGCGCGCTGTGCATCGCATTGCATTTCCATTTTCCCTAAATCGTGTCCTCTGTTCGAAAAGGCCGGACCAGGGCGATGCTTTCCCGGCCTTCTCGTTAAAATGCGCCCCCAACAAAATCGCAAGGCAGCAAACGTTCGTTAACTACGCTCAACCTGCAATATGCATAACCAATCTGTGGCATCGTGGTGGCATATCGGTCAACAGTCGTTTGTGGCATCGGTGCGGCATGGCGACCGACGACTTACATTTTAGGTTACGAATACCTGAACAGCTGAAGCAGCGTGTGTTTGCCGCCGCGAAGGCGAACGATCGATCCATGACTGCTGAGATTCTAGCCCGGCTGGAAGCGACCTTCGCCCCTGACAATGTAGATCCGATCGATATTGAACTCGTTGAGATGGTGGCCGACATCGACCGCCTAAAGGTCCGCCTCATTCGGTCGAGACAGCGCGCCAAGTAGGCCTGGCGTGGCGCTCCCACGCCAAATCCCTTGACGACTAAGAGCACCTGGTCCATTTATCAGCCGGCTCCGGGCGGGAGCCACTCTCCGATCCCTTCGACATGCGGCGGTCGATCCTTGCGAGGATACACCTATGCGCTTTGTCAGCATGAACTGGTCGCCTGGATATCTAAACGTCTGCCCTCAGCACACCGATATCGAGGTGAAGTGCACGTGCTGCGGAGAGCAGAAACCGTTTGACCGTCATACCGTGCCGCCGCTCTTCCGACATGCCCTGATCGAGGACATCGAACCCCGACTGCGTTGTTCGTCTTGTGGAGCGAAGGCGGCAAAGATGCTGTTCGGCTCCTATGTCGATGATGCTGCCGGAACGAATCGCCTGCTTTCCCGTTGAGTGGCGTCTGAATGGGAGGATTCACCATGCAGGACGATCCCTCACCCGTAGAAATACGCTGGATTGGAATTGCGACGGACCCAGGCAAAATCCGGGTACTGACGACGGTCGCCGGTCTTGCGGAAACACTGATGGGAAGTTGGCCCGAGGAGGAGATGGGCGACGTGTGGCGCGGCGCGGTTGCCGCGTGCCTGCGGGCACTAGAAGCCCAGACCAACGGCGATGCTGCCCGTGAGGCTTTCATCCTTGCCGCCCGAGACGGGGATGTCACACTCATCACAGACCCGGGTAGGCTGGCACCAGGTGGTGGCGCTGAAAAGCGACCGAGGAAAAAGCCGACGTGGAGATCGAGGGGTCACTGAGGCCGTGGCGTTTACGACGACTGGCCCTGCTTGGCGATACAGGCAACGATCGCTTGACCGGCACTGGTTGAGCCGCGCGCGGTCAATAGATGCGGCTTATCAGAGATTCCGTCGTCAATCGCGATCTGTTTCTTTGCCGCTGCGAATGCGTCGACAAACTGCTTGGCCTGATCGCCGTCGAGCACGACTTGAGAGACAGCAAGGTTATTCCCCACAGCGCCCGTCTCACCTTCCGCGTCGAACAGCAACTTGCCGTCGAAGGCAAACTTGACGG
Organism: Rhizobium sp. Root1203; assembly: GCF_001424945.1. Classification (GTDB taxonomy): domain Bacteria; phylum Pseudomonadota; class Alphaproteobacteria; order Rhizobiales; family Rhizobiaceae; genus Rhizobium. The sequence goes on along the minus strand of NZ_LMCW01000012.1, from coordinate 148,978 downwards.
TCGGCTTGAAACCCTCGAGCTTCGGATCATAGTCGAAGCCAGGAATAGCTCGTACGGTCAGCCCCTTCTTGGCGCTGTCGCACAGCACGACGACCCCGGACCGAATAGAGGACATGAAGTTGACGGAAACGCTTTCGCCTCCGGAAAATGGGTCAGCCTCCTTGTCGACAGACCAATTCTCAAATCCGGCATAGCTCGGCATTACCGAGACAACTGAAAACAATGCAGCAATGGAAAGAGCGCGAAACACATTGACCCCCTTGTTTCGATGTTCGTGCATCTTGCTCTGCCCATCGGGAAAATCAACCTGCACTAGAGAAGAATTTCCAAAACCAGTTAGCAGGTTAGTGCCTGCGAGCAAGATCAACCCGCAAATCGCCCAGCATTCGGGTCAATGCCTCGATCTCGTCTGCCAACGTCTCAAGACGCCGGCAGATCATGTGTGCGTGATCCTTCGACTTCTCTTGGCCCTCCGCCAGTACGTCGGTCAGGTTGTTGACAGCGACGGTCGCAGTCGTGAGTGCCTTGGGGTCGACGATGACGGAAGCAATGGTCGCGTTAGTCGGGCCCGACTTGTCTGCAGAAATCAGGCCTAGATAGCGAGCGGCAAAAATGATGGCGACGGTCGCGCCAAAAGTGATGAGGGCAAGCGGCGGCAGATCAGCCAGATTTTCCATTTCGTGCTTCTCTCTCGTCGTGCGCGGCTCGTTTGATATTGACCAGCTCGCCGACCGCAAAGAGCGGATAGATAGCGAGCCAGGTCGAGACGACGTTAGAGGATGCGTAGCAATATGAGATGCCGACCCAGATGAGGCAGCCTATTGCAGCAGAGACCTGCCGTATGCTCGGCGTCACGTGTTTGCGTGCGCCATTCACGATCAGACCGACAATCCTCAAAATACCGAGGCAGACCATCAACCAGCCGAGCAGGTCTTCGCTTCTGAAAACTGCCCGAAATATCGACCATTCCGACTGCTCGAAGAGCCGGGATGGCATCAACAAAACATAACCCCATAGCGCGGTATGCCCTGCCAGAAACCATTCCATCATGCGAGGGCCAAACCGGTGCTGGATACGAATCCAGATCCCCGGGCCGGCGTAAGGCGTGCCTGACATCAGTGCGGCCCTCCTACGCCTTTTCGGAAGGACTTGTACGAGGTCACGGACCGGTAGCAGGTGCCATAGCCATCCCGAAGCTCCAAAACATACCCTGCCAGTTGGCGATCGGTCGAAGTGTCCGGGTTAATCGCGCCTGGCAATTCAGGGCACACCAGTTGCTTTTCCGGGTCGTCCTGCGCCTCGTATTGGATCGACGCCTTGGGAACCACTATGCTGCTGGGCGTTCCACAGCCCACGCAGAAGACGCTGCACAGGATCGCTGTCACGGCATTTCGTACCGTCTTCGGCATATTCGATATCCTTGGCTATGCGAGCGCTTTCGACGGCTGCGCTTTGCTCGGCTGCGGCGCGTTCTCGTTCTGCAGCCAGCAGCCTGTTCTGTTCGGAGACGATCCGGTTGTGGTTCTCAACCGAGATCTTCAGGTCAGCGGTCGTCACGTCCAGCTGCTGCTGGAGAACAATTTTCTCGGCTTTCAGCGTTTCGATGCGGCCTGCCGTCAACCTAAGTGAGATCCCTAAGCCAACAACGATGATCGCAAGACCGGCCGCCAGCCAAGTGAGCATTTTGGCGGTCATCCTGCGTAGCCCTCCGGTGGATCATCGGGAACAGTAAGTTCTGTCACGCCTGCATTGCGCGCATTGTTGGTGTCCCATTGGGCACCGAAGATATATGAGCCGAGCGTCGCACCAGCGAGGCCGAAGATCGCCCCAACCAGCGCGATCAAAAGCGCAGTGCTCATCCCCATGAGCGCGGCAACGATGATCGCTGTTGCCGCGCACCCGCAATAAAGCAGAGTCAAGTAAATCAGAAGTCGGCGCCGGCGCCACTCAAACAGGCCGTGCGGGTTTCTACGCTTCATTGGTGGAAACCCTGCCGTCGCTAGCCAAGAGTGGCAGAGAGGCGTTCGGCTTGCTTGCAGGATCTGGCCAGCGATAACCGAGGACCCGGTCTTTCGAGAACGGCTTGATACTGACCATGTCGCCCTGGTTGCCGCCAAGCACCATGAGGTTGCCGTTCGTATCACGCCCGACGACAAACCCGACATGGCCCGACCATCCCTGCGGAGTGCCGCGCCAAAAGATGACGATGCACCCGACGACAGGGCTAGCAAGCTTCGTAGGCAGCTTCAGCCAGGAGCGCGCTGCGGCGGCGCCCTGTGCGATCGGAAGCCCGGACTCCGCCAGAACGCCGCCCACAAACGCACCACACCAGCTCGTTTCATCGTCACGGAACGGCGCTTTGATCTGTTCCCAGAATTTAAGAATACGGGGTTCGTGCTTGGGGCCAGGTATCTCGCGCATGCCAAGGTAGCCGCGCGCCCTGGTGATCCAGTGCGGTTCAGACATTTTAGTCTCCGATTTAAAGGGTAGAAAGCAAAGGCAATCAGTCGCCACACTCACCAAGGAGCGGGCTCTGATGCCTCAGAGTTCAGACGCAGCAAGAAAGAAGGCGTCGATCTGTTGATCGGTAAAGCCCATTGCGGCGAAGCCAGCGGCCATCATCGGCTCATAGCGAACGAAGGTTCCTGAATACTCATATGCAACCTGAACGGCCCGATCCTGCGTCCCAATCCAGGAGCCGACCACGTCGATTAGTTCAGCCGCTACGAGCTGCAGTTTGAACTGACGAGAGGAGACCTGCTCCGGTACGATCGGCCGCTCCGGATCATGAGCGGCAAGGACCGTATCCAACGCGATGTTTTGCTCATCGGTCAGGTTTTCCCGCCCCGATATCTCACCATCGCCACCCCAAGTGAATGCAAGACCGGACAGACCTGCGGCGGCGATTTCCTTTGGGAAGCTTGGGCCAATTAGATCGTTCTGAGTCATGTCAGTTCCCTACCGTGACAGTGAGGCTCGGCGCGCTTGCAAGGCTTGTGCCAGTCCGCCAATTGGAGGTTCCAGACGAGGTGACGCCGTAGATCGTGGCGTAGTGATAGCCTTCGCTCAGTTCTGCGTTGGTATTTACCGCCACCACGTGTGCGCCTGTGTCGGACGGGACAAGCTCGACGCCGAGGCTGTAAATACCGTCGAAACAGATTGACGAGCCCTGTCGGACGCCAGCCCCCGATACAGAGCAGCTAGACGTGAACGCGGCCCTGGTCAGGTCATTTAGCCACGACAGAAACTCGCAGCGGATCTCGGAGTTAATTTCGACGCTTGTTATGCTCGTCGTACTGCGGCCTGTGGAGAACTCGTTTTTCAATCGAGCCGTGGAGCGGTTAAACCAGGACCGGACAAACCGCTGCGTTGGACTGTCTGCGAAGGCTGGCCCTGCCACCGGACGCACCATGCCGAGCAGCGTTCTGGTCGCATCGCCGGTCTTGATTTCCACACCGGTCGCAGCATCAATCGAGTGGCCAGTTGCCGACGCTTCTAGCGCCAAATTCCCGGCGTTGATGTACGCATAGATGTAGTACAGCGAGGAAGGCGTCAGGCCAGTAGCCGCCAAGGCCACGCCTGCAGCTGGGATCACGTAATGCGCTCCGTTTATGGTAAGGAGCCTGCCTTTGTCACGAATGAGGCGGATGTTCGCGCCGTCCAGAAAGAGTCGGCATTGGCCAAAGACAAGAGGCGCCGCATCTTGCTTGGGGCCAACGGCAGCGGCAATTGCCGCCGTTACCGCAGATGTGTCGGCCTTCGCCGCAAGGGCCGCCGTCATCGCTGCTGCAAAATTGGCGTTGTCTCCCAAAGCCGCAGCAAGCTCATTCAGCGTATCTAATTGGCCCGGCGCGCCGTCCACGAGAAGGCCAAGGATCTGGTCAACGGTCAGGAACGCCGTTACACCGTCCTTCATCGCAGGCACGAGGTGCTGACCTGAAGGCGCGCCCGCAGGATTGAGATGATCTATTCTGATCTGTTCAGCCAAAGCACGTCTCCCTAGGCAAAAGCAGTAATTTCAAGCGAACCCGTAAGCCCGCCTGGGGCGCCTTGCGATTCGTTCCAATTCGACGTCACCGTCGCTCCAAGCGAGTACCGCGTAACGATCCTGTTTGAGACGACGTTGCCATATTCCAGGCCTCCCGCCCCAACGATGCCGGTGGTAATTACGGATCCGCTGAATGCTGCTGTCGGCGTGCGCGCCCAATTGATTGCCTCAGTGCCGGTAAACAAGCTGGCAAAGTTGGAATTGAGGGCACTGGCCGCGCCGGTCTTCACGGTGCTCAGCTTCAGGCGATTGAGGTTTGCCAGATTGGTAATCGTCGGAACATTGCTCGGGTTGGTGACGACACGCGCCACAAGCATATTGTCGAATGTGCTATCGAACGAGGCATGATCCTCGCTGAGCGCCCCGGGATTGTATGCCCCATCCGCCAGGTCTTTCAGCGCGAAGCCGGACCCCGGTGTCCACCGAAGGTGATAGGTCTTGGTTGCCGCTGTCGCGAAGTCCTGCTGGACGGTGGTCACATTGTAAATTCCACGGTGCAGGAAATCATAGGCAGCAGGTACTCTAACCTGCCCCGCAGCCGGCGAAACAACCGGAAGGCGGCCATCGGCTGTCATAACTTCTGGAAAGATCGGGAGGCGAACACGCGCTTCCGTCATCAGCACGAAATTCTCATCACCGCCACTGCCCGTGGCCGCAGCTATCAGATTGTTGATTGCCTGGAGGAGCTGCGTCAGATCACTTGACGAGGGAGTGAGGCCCGCAGCTGCGATAACCGCCATAATCTCACGTTGCGGGTGCTCGACTGCACCCGCCGGCACTCTTGAGCCGGCGGTGGCGCCAGGCGTATTGCGATCCACGAAGGACGCATTGGGATCTGGGCTGCCGAAAGGAGCGTTATATTTCATTGAACCCTCTGGGGATTAGAGTGTGACGCAAATTGAGTTGCCGTATTCATCGACGATGACCGCACCGTTCTCGGTCACCAGCTCGGCAATAGCGATCCACGCTTCGGGTATTGCGAGCACCCAACCCGGCAGCTCTTGCCGGATGAAGCAAAGGATCTGTTCCGAGCCCCCGAGCGAAAACAGCGGATCGAAACCCAGCTCCGAGGCGCCTGCTTCGAAATAGGAGATCGACGCGTCGCGAACTCGCACGACGATGTACGCCTCTTCGGCCGCAGCTCCCGCCTCGTGGTAGCTGCCACTTTCGGAAAATCCGCATTCGAAAAGGCAGGGTTCTTCGATCTCGATGGCAAACCCGAAATCCGCAGCGACCCGAACAAAGTCTTCAGGATGGTTCAACGGCTCAGCCGCCACCTTCCTGCGCAGCGCGGCCAGCCGTTGCGCCGTGGATTGCTCGCCTGTGAAACACCGCTCCGGTAGGCCATGATCGGCTTCCCATTCGTCGAGCGTTTCATTGGCCGTCTGGGCACTTGACTCGCCAACCAACTGCCAAGCGCGCGCATACAGGAACTCAAACGGCGCGAGCAGCACGCGGGTAAATCGGCCGATCCACCCATCGAGCGAAACAGCCTCGCCATCAGGGCTGCCCCAAGCGGCCCCTGGAGGCCAGAACGACAGTCCTGCGGAGATGAGGTCATCATTAGTCGGTTGCGAGAGCGCATCGCCTGGCACGGTCAGAGCCATCTGCGTGCGCGGCGTGAAGCTGTTCGTCAGCGTATGCTTCCACGGAGATTTAGACATAGGTCACGGTTCCCGGAACCGGATAGTGCCCGTTGGTATACGACAGGTCGTCGAGCGGCCAATTCAGAACATGGCTCGTCTCTCCCGTCACTCCTGATATCGCTTCCGAGATCCAACTGCGCGAGAGGACGAACACGTCACCAGACACGCCTGGTCGTGCCTTGTCGTAAAGTACCTTGGCAATCGCAGCGTCGATTAAAGAACGCACCTCGTCGGTGTCATTTGAGAGGTTGGCGACAATGGGATTGAGCGCAGACGGCGTCGGGGCTTCTACCACGCTGTCGTTAACGCGGATCAGGCGCTTGGCGTCGATCGCGTTTTGCACGACGGCCACATCTCCTGATGTAGGAATGTTGTCTGATCGGCCCTTGAACAGAAAGAACACGACAAGAAAGGACGGCGTCATCGCGTCGCGATAGGCCCAAGCCTTCAGGACACCTGGCACGTCGCGAACAGTCTGCTCGTAGTCGGTCAGTTTGCCGGCACCAGGAGGATTGGCTTTGCGAAAGAGATATCGGGCGCGAAAGGCGTCCACGTCTTCCACATCAGCGCCGCCGCCGAGGCCGTCAGTGCCGACCACGAATTCGGTTTCCAGCGTCGGATAAAGTCCGGGGTCGGAAAGCGCGAGCGTTCCGCCGGCGTCGCGATTTGTGGCAGCGCCCTTGCCTTCTGACGTGACGCTGAAGCTGACGGTTCCGAGGGGACTAGTCTGGGCCGGGCTGGTCGAGACATAGACCTGCGACCCGGACCCGAACCGGATGCCTGCCGGGTAGATCGTATTGGCCAAGCCGTTTCCGGTGATGATGCCGGAGGAAGCAGCCGGCTGCTTGCGAAAGATGTTCACGTCAGCCGCATGAAGCGTCAGCATGGATATGTTCGCCGATCGGCCAAACAGCTGCTTGGCGAGATATGCCTGCCGCAATTCCAGCTCATGGCCGAGACCGGCCAGGACCTTCACAACTACGGTCACGAAGTTGTTTTTCAGGCTGGTATCGCTTCCAACCGTATATTGGCGGAACGCTCCGCGTGCCCGCGACGAAAGCTCATCCAGCGAGCGGACTGTCCACGCCATCAATCTGTCTCCAGAGGTTTTCGAATTTGCGTTGATAGATGCGGGCGCCATCGCGTCCGTAGAGACTGACGACGCAATCAAGCCGGTTCGCGTTTCGGTCGGCGGTTGCCACCGCCTCGATCCGGGCAACGGCGCCCTGATCGATCAGCGGCTGTAGAGCCTCGATCGCGTAATCCTGAGCGTCGACTTCAATCCCGTCGTAGAGAGAGCGCCGGCGCAGAAGCCACCAGCGGGAGCCAAGCGGCCCCTCGCCCTCCATCTGGTCAAAGCTGTCGCCGAACCAGCCACGGTTTTCTTCGCCGTCGCGCAGCTCACTTTCCTCGACGCGACGATCCGTCATGAGATGGATCAGCACCTGCGTCGCCAGGCCCTGCTCCGCGCGAAAGTCGCCGGGCGCCGTGGGATGGTCTGGCGAATTCATGATCAGATCGCCGACAAACCCATCCCAGCCGAGGTCCGGCGCGCGATAGGGTTCGACGCTGTCATCCTTGGGAATGATGCGAACCACTGGTGTCCTCGTCTATGGATGCGGGCAGCTAGGCCCCGTCATTGCCGTCGCTGTCGGTAATCGCGCCGGTCGCATTGATACTGCCGTTTACCTGCAGGTCACCGTTGATTGTCGCCGGACCATTGAGAACCCACCCGCCTGCCGTGGTGGTGATTGTCCGGCCGGCAACGTCGACGACGATCCCTGCCGCGACAAACTTCTGAATGTTTCCGAATGCGTCGTAGATAGCGGCGCCACCATTCTCCAGAACCGGTCGCTTTCCGGGGTGCTCCCCTCCGATGACCAGCGCGAAATCAGGCGCTCCCGGTCTAGGAAGGACAAAACCCTTCCCGCCTGCGATCGGGCTTGACGCGAAGCCATGGGGCTCCGGTCGATATATCCTTGACCAGGCGTCGCCATAAGGCCCACGGCCGGAAACAAACTGCTGTCCGCCCTTTTCCTCGACGCGGCCATCGAAATCAAAGCGCATCATTCGTCCGTGTACTCCGCGTCGATGACACCTGGCGCGGCATAGCTGCCTGCGCTTTTCCCGCGTGGGTTCTCGCCACCCAATGCGCGAGGATCGGCAAGAGAGAGCGTTGCCACGGTCATATCGTTCTGATCGAAAACGATGCTCTTGATGATCATCAGGCCCTCGATGCCAAGCCAGTCATCCTCGACTGACACGAGCCAGTTGGGTTGCCAGATCTGCCCGGCGCTATCGCGCCAGCCGGTCACCGGAATACTTGCAGTCACGCTGTTGCCAGCTGCACGTCGCGCTGACCAAACAGCCCGCTTCTTCATGCGGTCGACAGTTGTCTCGCCCTCATGCATGAGGATCAACGGACGACGTCTGGCGATGCCGGTATCCTTGACGGAAGTCTGTGGCCGGAGTTGCTGCTTGTCCGTCCCTTCCGTGGTCTGTCCCCGAACTTTGATATCGCTGAAGCGATCGGCCTCGGTAAAGGTGGCCGATGCTCCCGGCAGGATGTTCTCGCCACGCCGCAAGGTGCCTTTATGAATACCCGCCGGCTTGCTGGCGATCATGATCTGGCCTTTCGGCGTGTCATAGATCAATGCCCCGCGTCCGCGCGCGCGCCGCTCGATGGAGCTAAATGCGCTTTCGCCAAGGTCGAGCTTATGACGGGGCTCCTTCGGAAAGCTGCTGCCGTCCGTCTTGATGCCGACCCCGAGCGTGTCGAGTTCCTTGGCGATACCGACAATGTCTTTGTCGAAGATCTCGCCCGTCTTATGCTCCGCAGAGCATTCGATGAAATCAACGGTCCTCGATATCAGGCTGCAGCTGAGGGCGCGATCGGCTTCGGCGTAGCCCGTGCCAATGTCGCGGACGTAGCCCGTCAGCATCAGCGTCTGGCTTGCCATGATGGCGGCTTCCTGACCGACCGAAATCGGCAGGCCCGACCCCGTGATGACGAGGTCCATGCTCGCAGAACGCGCTGCCTCTTCTGCCGAAACGCTGATGTTGATCGATTTGATCGGCGGGAAGCCCGCAATCGTGACGTCTTCGAACATGTCAGCCTTCCAAAGCGTCGAAGCCAACGGGCATCAGCATCGGTGTCGCGGACCCGGCGATATCGACAAGGCTGCCAGCCCGCGTGGCGTCGCCATAAAGTTTGTAGGACAGGACACACGACGGCAGGGAAATTCCTGTCTCCACCCGGACAACCGGAACAAGGTCGGCAGCGATATCGGAAACCAGCCGGACAGCGACCTGCACCAGGTTCGAAAGCCATCCATAGAGATCCGCCGCATCCGCCCCGATCGATGAGGCAACAGCGAGCGCCGCATCGCCAGCAGCCGATATTCGCTCGCGCCCAGCCCGAGCCTGCGGCCTCGATATCCATCCGGATCGTCCGCCCGCCAAGGCCAGGCCGACAGCAAGCAGGATCTTGCCGGCATTGTCCGTGTCTGGATCTGCGAAACTACCCGCTTTCAGGCTATCAAACCCTTCGGGAGATGAGACGCTCTCCCCAATCACCCGTATCAGCGAGAGCAGCTCGGCTGAGAAGTCTGGGGCCGAGAGATCGGGCGCTGCGGAAATCCGCGAATTGAAGTCAGCGACATCGTCCTCATCGACAACAAGCACAGCCGCGAGATCCGCAAGCCAGGAGCAAAGCGCGTTGCGATCGGCACTCATCACAGCAACCCCGAAAAACCATTGGCAGCAGCAGTGAGCTGCGACAGGAAAGCTTCCGAAACATCTCCGAGACCGAGCGTGGCGCCGGCCTCGTTGCTGAGGGGAATGGCCGCAAAGCCGAATGCGATATATCCCTGCCGGTCCCTCTCGCGAGACCGGCTGAAATTCTCAACATAGGCCATGAACCCGCCGTCGATCGGCAGGACGAGCCGGCCCGGACCAATCGCCAGGCAAGCGACTTCCAGCGACTTGGCCTGCAGATCGCTCCCATCCCCCAGAAGGTAGGCTGTGACGTCGTAGGTCGCCGTAGCCAGGCCCGCCTCCTCGAGTATCGTGCGGCGCCCGCCTGCATATTCGTGGCGGGCGATACGCTTCCCTCCGGACAGCGCTTCCAGATCGACCCAGAAGCGCACGCCGCGAAAGCTCGCTGCCCGTAGATCTCTTTGCCAGTTGCGCATGGCACGCTCCCTATTTCATACCGGCGTTCATGGGGCGGTTGGCTGACGGCAGCATCGTGCGGCCCGTATCGGCGTTGACGCGAGGCGCGCCGTTCGGTGTCCCGATGTTTCCGAAGTTACCAAATTTGCTGGCGACCGCCGCCAGATCCTTGGCAGCGCTTGAAATGGCGGCACCAACATCGTAGCCGGCCACCTTGAAGAAAGCGGCGGAGTCTTCGATCGCCTTGCCGGCTTCCTTGCCGCCATCGGCGACCTTGCGGCCCGCGTCCTCGCCTCCGAGTTCGATCTTCAGAGCATCCTTGAATTCGTCTTTCGATGGCATCCGAAGGAAATCGGACGATAACCCGGGGCCACTCGGCATTCCGGCTGACTTCGCCTTCTCCAAACCAACACGGTTCTCGTTGTTTCGGCTGTCAGCATACTGACCATAAATCTCGGCAAGGCCTGCGCGAGGCGCCACCACCGCAGAGGGTCGAGAGCTTGGTACCGGCACCCCCGTCTTCGGCAGGTTGCGCGGATCAAGATTGCGGTCACCGCCCGGAAATTCCGGCAGACTTGGTCCCTGCGGCATGTTCGGACCCTGCTGCATCCGCTGCAAAAATTCCGGATCTCGATATCCACCCGAAAGGGCCAACTTGTCGGCTTCACTCTGGGAGCCTGCCCAAAACTGCGCGCCGAGCCAGCTTTTGCCACCTTTCACCAGACCGCTGGTTACGGCATTCTGATAGTCCACCGTCTTGACCACCGCATCCATGGCTGGAACCGCTGGCTGTGCGACGCCCCTGCCGACACTGTTCATCAACTTGTCCCAGCTGCTCGATAGCCTGTCGATACTTGCCTGAGTATCACCCGTCACTCGCGCGAGATCCTTGAAAACGGTGCCGTCGACATCTGTGCTGTTGACGGTCTTCAGGAACTTTTCATAGCTGTCCGCACTGGTCATCAGCGACTGCATGCCGAGGCGAAACTGCTCATCCGTGAAGAGGAGCGGAAGCTTACTCAAGTCGCCCTTGACGGCCTCCTTCGAGATACGCACAAAGGCCGCTACCGTGTCCTCGCCACTCTTGCGGGCAGAATCCATCTCCTTCCGGAGGTCGATGCCCATCTTCGAGAACTTGGTAGCCGTGTCGGCGGAATAGATTTTGCCGAAGATGTTTTGCGCATAGGTCGCGGCCGACGAAGCCGACCCCGTATCCTCGCGGATTGTCTGCAGGATCGAGACCAGCTTTTTCAGGCCGTCTTCCCCGGTATATCCGAGGGAGGAAAACGAGTTCGCCAAGTCTGGGATATAGGTTGCCATATCCTTCAGCTCGAACTGACCAGCCTTGCCGCCGGCGACCATGATGTCGAAGGCATGCTGCATCTGACTGGTTTCTAACTTAAGAGCCGAGGCGGCCTTGATCGCAGTGTTGGCGATATCGTCGGTGGCGGCTCCGGATGCCTGCGCGGTGGCCAGAACCGATGGAAGGAAATCCATCGCTTCTTTCAGATCCATGCCCGAAGCGACAAGCGTATCGAGTGCGGTCACGCCATCGTCGACACCCATGGCAAGCTGTTTGGTGATTGTCTGGATATCACCAAACGCCGCCTTCGTTTCGGTCGCGCTGGCATTGGCGGTGATGCCGATCCTATTCATCTCGCGTTCGATCGCCGCGAAATCGGTCAGTGCCTTCTTGGCGCCGTAGGCCAGAGCGGCAGGTGCAGCGTATCGGAGCATAGCTCCGAACGCCGCCTGCGTGCCCTTCGCCAAGGCGCCCTGCTGGCGATTGAACGCAGCCGCACGCTTGTTGATATCAGCCATCTTGTCGGCGACGCCCTTGAGCGTTTTGCCGGTCTTGTCGACCGCCGAGATTTTCAGCCGTGCTTCGACTTCGCGTGTCATGATCAACCTTTGGTGAAGCCCATGGCGCGGTTAACCCACCACGCGATTTCCGATAGCGTCATCCGCTGGACGGCAGCTGCGTCCCATCGGAGCCTGAAGACGAACTGGTCGGCGGCGCTGGCGAACCTGTCGGCGCCGCCGTGTGGAAAAAATCGCAGATTCCATCCTGCAGCTTTTTCGTGTCGGCGAAATTCAGACCAGCGATGTCTTTATATTCTGGGCTGATGATCAGGCGTTGGGCGTAAAAATCGACGACCTCGTGGTACGTGACCACCATTACGCCACCGTGCCCGTTGGGCTGACCTTCCTGCGGGAAGCCCTTTCCTGACATGATGATGTCCTGATAGGTGGGCTCACGCAAAACAATGCGGTCGAACGGCGTTTCCCCCGGCGGCTCATACCGCTTCGATAGCTTGAGGACCTTGTCAGCCATAGCTAGCCACCAGTGCGACGGTAGGCGTCAGCGGTGATCGTCAGGCCACTGACCTCACCATTAAGGCGATTGTTCTCCGATTCGCCTGAGAAAAACGCGTCGATATAATGGTGGGTGACGCCTGTGTTTTCCTCATTGATTACGATGTTTTGCCGGGGCGCCTCGATCAGGGCGGCAAGGTCGATGCCACCATCCTTGAAATTGACGGTTGCGCGCGGCGCCGTCGGTGTCATCACGCGATCGGTCGATCCGTCCTGGTTCGTGGTCGCCTCTACCGACATTCGACCAGCCATCACGTTGAATGTGCCGCGGAGCGAAAGGGTACCGCCGGTCGAAAGACGGACGTTCATGCGTCCGCCAAAATCTTTGCCAGACATGGCTGCTTCTCCTGAAACCTATGGGAAGGGATGAGAGGGCGTCGCCGCCCTGCCGTTATGCGTAGACGCGGGCAAGACCAGCGAAGATGTCGAGCGGGTTGGCCCGGTCGATCGGCAGGATGATGTTGACCCGGTTGCGGTTGTCCGCATCGCGCGCGACGGTGATCTGGTCGAGTAGATCCTGCGACGCCTCGACGACGCCGCGCGTCTGAAGCTGCACGGACGAATTTACCAGGGTCGCCTTTATATCCTTCGGCGTACGCAAGTTCGGGTTGTTCGCCGGGTTGTCGTCGACGATTGCCTTGTTCGAATGTTCATTCGCCAAGGCTGCTCGATGGAACTTGAGCGCATAGGTTAGCTGGTAAGGCGCCTGAATATCGCGAAAGACAGTATCCGGAACGCCGTTGGTCGTCTGCTGCTGCGTGATGATCTTATCGGTGATCACGTCGCCGCTGCTGTTGACCTTCCAAGCCGACACGCCATTCTTTAAAAGCGCATCGCGCGTGGCGTACCCCGGCCAGTAGGTCCGATCACGCGGCGCAAGCACACCCTCGACCTTGAGGCCCGTCTGGTTGACCGAGACGCGACCGTCCGAGCCGCTTCCGAGCAATGGCGCAATCCGCCCGATCATCGCGGCAACGAACTCGTAGTCGGGCGTAGCATTCCCGGCGTTGGTGAAGATCGGGATCATCGACAGATGCCAAGTGTCCTTGGCTACCGCCGAGGCCGTCAGCTCGCTGGTCGTGCCCATCTTCGGATAAAACACGTGGCCGTAGAGCTGCTGTGCGTACGACCAGCGTCCGGCGGTGTTGTTGTGAAAGTCGTCGAGCTTGGTCCGATTGGCGTCGTCTCCAAACGCTGAGATCACGATTTCGAATGGCTCATCGCCCATGGCCGCGAGGATTGCCGACACATCAGGAACACCAGCCCCGGGCACGGTCGTTGCAAACGTCAGAATGCCATTGAAAGCATTGCCGCCTTCGATCACGGGAACGAAGGTGTCGAGACGTGTCGCGTAGGCGCCTTTGTGACGCGCCGTGAGCGTGACGACGTTTGTCGCAACCGTCGCTGTGAACGGAAGGCTCTTCTTCGAAGCTGGATTGAAATAGGCATTGATGGCCACAGCAAGGAGGGTCGCGACAGCATTTGCTGTGGTGCCCGCTGCAAACTCTATCGAGACATCTTCGCCAGCAATCTGAAGCACGCCTTGACCACCATCGGCTGGAATGACGCCAACGGTCACGGTTCGGATTTCTGCCGTACCAGTATCGGCAACTCGGCCGAGATAAAGCTCCTGGCTCGGCGCGTTCTGGAAAACACGGATCACCATGCTCTCCAGCATCGAACCGCGACCAACTAGGGCGCGGGCTTCGTTGACGCTGGAGCAAAGTACGATCCCGCTTTCTGCCAGCGAACCAGCAGCAAGGCCGTGGCCAAGCAGGGCCATCTTGGTTTCGGAGGAGAACTGGCCGGCCGACTCTACGTCGAAGGCAAGAAGCGGGGCGACGATATCGCCGGGGATGTTGGCTACCATGTGACTAATCCTTCTTCGGAGGCTTGGCGGGCTTGGCCTCGATCAGATCGCCATCCCTAACCAGGTTGCGTTCGAACTGGTTGAGTTCGTTGATAGGCCGGCCGTCTTGTGGCCAGCCACCAGGGATCACGCGACCAGACGCCGCGATATAAATCGTCTTCATCGGTTCTCCGGATGTCAGGGCGCGGTCGGGCCGACGCCGATCTCAAGTTGTTCTTCCCCAACCGCAACCACGCCACGGATTATGGACAGAGAGGGTGCGGCTTCGGCTGAAAAATACTGCCCGAGAGCAGCAAGCTTGGCCTTCGCATAACTCTGCGCAGGCAAGGCTTGGAACACGGACTTGATGGGTTCGGGCAGACCCTCACCGTCAAAATCGTCATCATGAATTTGGCAATGGAAGCGCATGGTGACGCGCTGCCAGCGCAGCCCAAGTTCAGGAACAGCAAACGTTTGCTCCTCGATCTTGATGATATGATTGACGATGGAGCGCCAAAGGCGCCCCGAAGCGCTCCGCTCGAGCAGAAAGCGAACCTGAGCGCACAGCGCCGCCAAAACGAGGCGAGCTTCCGGATCGGTATCCGCCATCGCATCGGCGAAATCGCCGTGCTCGTCTTTCGATGCCACGGCCAGCTCCACGACGACATCAAGCATAGCATCCGCCACCGTGTCGTCGGCTGCCGCCAAAGGCCCGCGCAATGATACGCCGCTCTCGGGCGTATAAAGCGCCAGAATGGGCGTATAGTTTCTGCCCTGGTCTAGATCCTCGATTGCCACGGATCGACTATCGAAGACGCGAGGACCCGCCAGCGTTGGAAAACCCTCCCCTGCCATGGCAGCCGATGTCGGGCACAAGACCTCGATTGCTGCCAGTCTCAAAGCCTCAGCAGCCAGCATCATGCCCTCGATAGGTACCAGGCCGGTCTAGCCGTGCCATCTTGCTCTTTCGCTACAATAGTCCAGGTGACGCCGGCGGCTACGTCAACGACGTAATCGTTACGGTCGGGCTGGTATGGCCAAGAGGTGACGAGAGCCGTCAGAACGGCGTCGTACGAAACCGTGCCACTCTTGACCCCGGTATCCACCGAGAAATGCCGGGGAATACGGTCGCTTGGTGGTTCAAGGTCAATGGTTCCCTTGAATTCAAACGCGAGGCGGCTCGGATCATCGCCTGCCACATGGTTTGCCGTGAGCCCACGCCTGCGAGGCTGAAGCCTGCAGAGGGTGTAGTCGAAGACCTCGGCGCAGGCCTCGAACGTGAAGGCGCGCGCCGCTTCCCAGTCTACCATGGCGTTTAGGCCCTCAACACAGCCAAAGCATCTTCTGCGGCTTTCAGCTCATCTGCGGCCTCTGCCTTCTTGACCATATCGTCGCCTGCTTCGCTGACTGCGACCGATGCAGTCGCCACGCGGGCCTCAGCCTCCGCTATCGCTTGCGCTCTCGCCTTGTCCGCAGCGTCGTCTACGGCGGCCTTCTTGGCTGCCGTCTTCTTCTCCGAGGATGGGGTGGAACCTTCGCCATCGACCGTTGCTGTTGCCTCGACAGCGAAACGATCGTCGATCAAATGGCGCCCGTATCGGAACGGAACCTTGACCGGCTTCTGTGCCGGAACATCAACGTCGGCAGGCTCACCCAACACGGATGCAGGGATGATGCCGCCCTGCGGGAAGACGATGGTGATTGTTTTACTGGACATACTAGTGATCCTTCCTGTTGCCGAGACCCAGCTCGGCGCCCACACTGAAGAACAGGAAGCCGGGAGAAACCCGGCCTCCTTACAATTTACATGCCGGTGAGCGTTAGGTGAGCTTAAGCTTGCGGAGAACTTCAGGCCGAGTGCAGATTGAAATCGGGTTCGACTGGACTTCCATGTCGTAACCCTTCTTGTTCGGTAGCTCGACTAACTGAGCATAAAGAGGAAGGCCGGGGGTGTTGACCGTCTCGTTGTAGTCTGCTGGCGCGAAACGCGTGATGTAGAGATCATCAACCCCGGTGATTGCCACGCGAGCCTCGTCGGCTGCGATGTACGGTGCGCCGAGATCAGCCGTTGCCTTCGCGCCCGTCTTATACCGCTCCCAGGTAGCATTGCCCCAAGTGAACACATCCGGCACGTCCTGGCGGAGAACTTGCGCTCCGTCATTGTAGACAAACGTGTCCCGAACCGATTTATGCTGCCAGAGCATCTTGTGGAAATCCCGGCCCGTGAAGACGCGGATGCCTGCGTAAGGCTCATCGAGCGAGTCCTCAATCGAGTAAATGACATCCTGCCAAAGGCCCATGACAAGGGTGGCATCAACGTCCAATTC
This sequence comes from Rhizobium sp. Root1203, assembly GCF_001424945.1. Lineage (GTDB taxonomy): Bacteria > Pseudomonadota > Alphaproteobacteria > Rhizobiales > Rhizobiaceae > Rhizobium. The sequence continues at coordinate 132,559 of NZ_LMCW01000012.1, read as the reverse complement.
CAACGAGACGTCGGCAGGCACTCCAATGTTGAAAGCATTGTAGAGATTGACCACAACTTTTCCGGATTTTGCGGTGACGATGCCCTTGAGAGCACCGACACGCTGGTGCTCAAGCGTCATGGTCAAATCCTGACCGTGACGAATGGCCTTGCGATTGACGCGCCCGACAACGGACTCAAGCGAGGTTTCTGTACCGAACTCCCTGACGTTCTGAACTTCATCTGCCAGAACTTTGTCATCGCGCTGATAGTGAGGAACAATGACGGGAACTTTAGTGCGGTCTTCGTCGCCTGTGGTTTCGCCGGCTCCGCCACGTTCCGTCGGCTCGACCAGACCAAGTTTGCCGTTGCGGCGCTCGATCGATATCATCGTCGTTGTCACGCTGTCTTCCTGGAAGATTCCAGAGGCGCTGACCTGACCTGGACGATAAGGGACAGCGTTGACAGCGGCCGTCAGGCTTTCAAGGCTGAACGGATCGGAGGTATGGACATTTGGTGCGGTCACGGTCGTTCTCCTTATCGTGCCTTGATGGTGACGGCGCGCAGCTGGGTCAGCTTGGCCGCTCGTTTGGTGGCGTCATTCACCGTTGCCTCGAAGATCAGCATCAGCGACTTAACTTCGGCGTCGTTAGAAATGCAGACGGCCGGGACGTCAGCGGAGGTCGCATCGACCTCGTAGCCAAGGATCGCGACAGCGGTTTCGGCGCCTTCCTTGCCGGCGACGCTGGCGTTTGGAGACGGTACATACTTGCTGTCGGCCGTCACCTTGCCGAGGACCGTGCCAGCGGAGAGCTTTCCGGATCCCGACTTGATGGTCAGAACTTCGCGCGACAGCATACCGTTCGCTTCCGAAAGGATGAAGGCAAGATCACGCGGGGTTTCAGTGAAGCTGGTCGCCATAATCATGCTCCCTTCGGGGTTGCGCGACGCGCGGCGAAGATGGCGTCACGGTTGATGGTTGCAGCGGCAGCTTTTCCGGCAGTCGAAGCACCGGGCATGGCAAGGTTGGCGGCAGCGAGGCGCTGAGCCTCATATGAGGCTGCCGCCGCGATTGCCGGGGCTGCTGCCGCATCGGGAGCAGCCGTCGGGATCGACGCATCCGCTGCTGGCACGTTTGCCACGACGAAGGCGACAACGGCTTCCGCTGCCATGTCGGGTGACGACGTGGAGAGATCGAGCGCCGCGCTCATGCGCTTAGCGTCGCCCTTGACGCCCTCCGCGCTGAGAATGGCAGTCATGCGGTCTGTGGCCGCCCTGAAACCGCTGTTGCCCCCAGAGGCGGCAGCAGCGGCGGCGGTGGCGAGCGCGGCGACAGCTGAGGCTGCACCTGCTCCAGTCTGTGGATCAGACATGTTCGCTCCGGTTGTTGATGCCTCTGCAAGAGGCGCTTCTGGAATAGATGCAAGCGCATCCACGTCACCTTCGTCTGACACGAAGGAATGAGAAGCCGTTCCGGGGCGCACGGCGGCCCGGATGGCAGCAATCAAACTGGTCATTGTAGTCTCCTGGGGTCAGCCCCGGTTTACTTCCTTGACGAAGGCGTCGAATGCCTCAAGCGGGTCACCGACAGCGTCGGCGAGGCCCAAACTCACGGCCTCTAATGCATCGAAAACGCCGGCTTCGGTTGCGAGAGCCTTGGCTTTGGAAATGCGCCCACGCCGGCCCTTGGCGACAACTTCCGCGAAATCCTGACGCATACCCTCCGCCTCCGCCTGCCACTTCTCAGCGAGGCTGGCATTGAGCGGCTCATAAGGGTTGCCATCCGCCTTCTGCTTCCCCGCGCGGATGATGGTGAGGCGAATACCCTCATCATCAAGCGCCTGCGAATAGTCGGCGTGGATCATGATCACACCGATCGAGCCGGCGCCCCCATAACGCGGGATGACGATCTGTCGCGCCTGCGAGGCCAGCAGGTAGCCCGCGGAATAGGCGTGGTCCGTAAGGATCGATATCGTCGGCTTTTCCTTCGACAGCTGCGCCATCGCTGCTGCCGTTTCGAAACCACCGTTCACCTGGCCACCGTAGCTGTCGACCTCAAACGCGACACCACGAACCAAGCTCGATCGCCTAGCCATCGATATCTGAGCCTGAAGTCCTTGATAGGAGGTCTCGCCGGAGTTCGAACCGACCCACCCACCCTTGTGGACCAGACTACCTTCGACTGGAATGATCGCGACATTGTCGACCATATCAAAAGGCAGAAGGCTTGCCCGGTTGTAGGCTCGCTCGATGCGCCCGCCGACCTTTCCGGCTAGTGGTCGCCCGTTTCCTCCACCGACGTGGTCAATGGCACCCTCTGGGCTATTGATGACAACCGTGTCGCCAGCAATGCGGCTACCCAACCCCTGCAGGAATGCCTCGGCCTTACGAGGATCGTACATCAGCGGCGTATTGAAGACCCGCTGGGCAATCTGTGCATAACGAAAGCTCATGACGTTCCCTCAGAACCGCAACCGCATGCGCCGTGTCGGACGGCAACCGGTCGTCTTCGCTTGGCAGGCTGCCTGGAGCCTTACCAATTCCTTGTCGATATCGGTGATGCTCGACGACGCGACCTTTATCCGCTGGTGCATGACCGGAGACCGGATCTCGGATTCCTCGATCTGCTCACCGGCGAGACGCTTTACCCGTGCCGTATAGAGCACGGCATAGAGCGCACAGGGATCATCGGCATCGATCGTGACGCTGCCGATCTTCACCGAATTGGTCATGCGTCCACCTTGTTCTTGCCTGCTGGCGTGTCGCCGTCTGCCGCCGCGTCGCTTGGCAGGCCACGTTCGAAGGGCGATTTCATGCCAGCATCAATGTATCGATTGTGCCAGTAGAGACGGCTTTCAAAGACCTCTTCCGGGTCCCCGCCGTCTTCACTGATTTCCTGCTCGAGCGTGCCGGTACCGTTGACGATGCGCTCGCTGGCACCCTTGGCCTTTTTGACATCATCAGCGGTCGGCTTGCTCGGACCAGTGCAAAGCGCCCATAGAATGGCTTCCCGGTTGGCGCGGTAAACCTCGATGCCGCCCTTGAACGGCGTCAAGCCTGTCTCGATCCGCTCATCGACCCAACTCGCGTACGGGATCAGGACGTGCGGTGATGCGATGCGATCGGTGCGCCGCCGCGCGATTGGCCAGGTGGATGCATTTTCCATCTGGGTGCTGGCATAGGTCGCCTGCGTGAAGTCGAGAGTATAACCACCGTAGGTGATGCCGAGGGCTCTTGCCGTTTCCCTGTTGAAGGTGCCGATGACATCCTTGTGGTTCGGGCCGGGAGCTGTGATGTTCTTGAATTCCATGTCCTCACCAGGCGCGAGGTGCGAAACGCCGGCACCCGGACCAAGACGGATCTCAGATTCCGCGGCACGATCGAGCTGCGCCTTGAAGTAATCGACAAAATCAGACGCGATATCGGCGGCGCCATCGCCGCCCGCCTCTTTCATCATGTCCAGAGCTTCGAATGCTTCAGCGCTTGGCTTGTCGCTCTTCAGAATTGCTGCATAGATCGTCTGCAGGAACATCAACTGCGCGGTCGCATCATCGACGTTTTCTGCCATCAGGTATTTGCGGAACGTCGTAACAAGCGGCGAAATCCCGCGAACATCGTCACTCGAAAATGGATCGTAGGCATGCATGACGGACTGGCGTCCCTGCGCGTCTCTTGCCGGGTAATCCATTTTCTGCCTGAAGCCATCCCGCTTCTCTTCGAAGCGATACGCGATCGGGCGCCCGTAGCTATCGTGAATGACGCCCTGATAGAGGCCTTCCACGTCGTTGGTGTCCTGCACCAACTGCTGCGGCGACAACAACAGAAACTTCGTGCCGGTCTTGGTGCCAGGTAGACGCTGCGACCGCGGAACGAAGTCACAGACGCCGACGCTTTCGCCGAACGCCAGCCAGTGCCGGACGCCGATATCCGTCATTTGCGGAATGGTCCACTTGGCGCGAAAATCGCACTCCAGTGGGGTCCACGCATACACCTTCCACTCGGCTTTCAATTCGCGGATCCAAGCGATTGTTTCCGCTGGATTGTAGCCGAACCGGGAGAGATCCGGACGCGGGTTAAGCTGCAGCTCAATGCCAACAGTATCGGCAATGATCTGATCGGCCGCACCGCGGAGCTTTCCGCTGTTCTGCAGAAGATCCATCGCTAGGCCGGCCGCACGGGTCCACACCCTGCGGATCTCGTCGCGATGCTCCCGCAGCGACGCTGGTCGAGCGGCGATCACTCCTGACTGGGTGTCACGCATGTAACCTGCGCTCGTACCAGCCCTGACCCTGACCCGTGGCTTTACCGCCGCTTGTTCCATCGATTTTTGGTGTCCGTTTTCTTGTCAACCGGAAGCGATCTTGGCTCCGGTACCGTTGGTTGCGGCGCTGCGACGACGACGCTGGGCGGCGACAACAGGTCGATCGGTGTCTCCGGCTGTTTGATTGCCCGCAAACGCGCCCATTCCGATTTCGTCATGCGCGAAAGACCGAGGTGTTCGGCCATCGCCATCGCAATTACTCGGCAGTCGAGAAAGTGGTTATGCTCGCGCCGTTTCTTCCATTCCTCGCGGAACTTCCCTTTGATCAGCTTTTGGTCGAAATACTCCGACGTCAGCTGCTGGAAATATTCCTCACCAAGCCAGTCGCCGAAGTGGCAATAGCCAGGAGGATCGGCAATTTCGCCGGCAGCTAGACCAGTCTTGTGCAAGTTTCCGTAGAACTCAGCCTTGAGCGGCCACGTTCCTACCGGCCAGCTCATTGCGGAGCCTACGCGTTTGCGCTTACCCCGCCGATTGACGGACTTTCTGGCTGGCGCACTGATGGCCGGCACACCACGGCCAGGCATACCCTTGGTCGCGTAAGCATTCGGATGACGACGGCACCACTCAAGCACCTGGTTGGTCCGGTAGCCGGAATCGACGCCAATCGCTTCCAGCCGGCTTAAGACCCCATAGGCGTCGGCAAACTCTTGAGACACGAACTCGTCGAGAAGCTTCCATGCACCGGACTGGGGATTATCAGTCGCCCCCTCGAAGAATTCAGCGAAGACGGTCCAGCTTTGGCGATCCTCGCTGAACCCGACACCTTCTGCATAAATTCCGTAGCTCTGCACATCGCAGCCGACGGTAAAGATCAGCGCCTGTGCGGGTAAAACATACTGGTCGTAGGTTTCCCGCCGTTCCATCAGCCTCTGATGGTCCGGGGCGTTTCCCTTCATCTGGTAAGGCAAGGCGCAGACGAGGTTCTGGTAGTCCTTCGCGCCGGCTTCGCCTTTGGCCTCGTATGCGATCTTGTCTTCCGCGATGGCCTCGTAGGACATCATCAGCGACATGAAGGCGTCGACATGAAAGCCCGGATGGCGATCCGGCTCTGAGAAAGTAGGGATGTACCGCCCTTCCCGGACAGCCATCACGCGCTCCATCTCGGAGATGTGATGGTCGCACTTCACGCACCGCATGAGTGTTTTGTGCGGCTGCTTCTTGTCGATCAGCAGGTTGGCATCAACCTGCACCTGTTCCGTGACGCATTCAGGGCAACGAATATACCAAAACCGCTGATCCGAGCGACGAAAGCCGCGGTCAATACGGCAGTGTCCCGGGCCCTCGCCCATCGCGTCGCCGCTATCCAGTTCCGGCGTTGAAAGTTCGAGGATCTTGTAAGTCTTCTGGCGGCGAAACGCCGTGAAACGACCGAAGAACAGATTCTCAGGATCGGCGCCATTCGGAAGCGCCTGCCATTTGGAGACTTCGTCTTTCACCCCGAAACGGGTCGTCTTGGCCGAAAGGTCCATGACGGTATTGGCGTTTGCGAGATACAGGGCGCCGCCCGGAAACTTCTTCTCGTAAGTCGTCGACCCGACGCCCGAGCGGCTGGTGGTCGGCATGATGATCTGCTTTTTCGTGTGCTTCTGCCACGCATCGATCATCGGCTGCAGCTTGCCGGAATTGATGTCCTGCAGAGCGTCGAGCCCCGGAACGCCGTAAATGGCATTGTCAGGGCAGTTCTCCGCTATGTAAATCATCCAGGCGAGAGCGAGGATGGAGACGCCGGTCTGCTGCGCCTTCCGCACTGTTACCAGGTTGGAAGGATGCTCCTGGCTTAGGCACTGTGCGATCTCCAGAAGATACGGAGCATCCTCGGGCGACCAGAGTTCACCCTTCTTCGGACCATCGACCAGAACGATATTCTGTGGCAGCCAGCGATCGAATGGCACTGGCGGCTGCGGCCGAAGCGCGCGCGCCAGAGCGGAGGTCACCGCTCTGATGGCGCCTGGGTGAACAGTCACGCGTCCTCATCCTCTATCAGCGGATCCGTTTCGGTGGCGGCCTCCGCAATCTTGACCAGCTTGTCGGCCATCTCGTTGCCGATCTCGAAAGCAACCTGGCGAAGCAGAACGCGAACGCCGTGTACACCTTCTTTCGAAACAGCAAGGGCGATCTCGTCGGCACGATTGGGAAGCCGTTTGATGACCGCCTGTAGCTCCGCACCAGCCATTGCGACCGCCTCTGACGTGCGATCCTTGCGAAGCAGTTCTCCGCATTCCTCTTGGTGACGAATCTTTTCGCGCCCGACTTTAAGCCATTCTGACTGGCGACGGGCTTCCTCGAAGCTATCTTCAGATCTGAGCTGCGGCGGCGCGTCGCCTGCCGATCTACCATCGACGGACCGGATAGGCGCCGTTGCCTTCGCCGGGTTTACGTGGCGCTGTCGATAGTGGTCATAGTGGGCAAGCGAAATACCCAGAACCTGTCCCTGACTGCCTCGCTCAACCGGCGTTTCTTTTCTCTCCTCAAGAAGCCTTTTAACGGTCTTCGACACCGCTGGTTTGGAAACACCATCGCGCGCAGCAATCTGCGCGATCGAGGCCATGACATCGCTCATCGTTAACCTGTCTGTTAACCCCGGCGTTAACGCCGTTAACCCCGTTAACCCAAGTTCTGGCAAGCAAAAACTGACAGGCTTTCGGGGTCGTCCCGGCCCGCAGGTGGTCGGATCTTCGTACGGTCCCTGACCGAGGGGGGGTGCCGGCGGCCCGTCCGAGGGGGGTGCCCGGCGGCCCGACCGAACCTCACCGAGGGAGGAGACGCTCGATTTCGTGAAGGACGCGAGGCGCAAGGTTCTGTTCGATGATCTCCGCCAACACATCGAGATAAACCTCGGGGTTGTTAGTGATCGCATGAGCAGGGTTGGGTCCGAACAATTCACGGATCGGCAGTCTCTTGTCGCCTACCCTCATCGCTACGGCTCGGTGCCCGCTATCCATCTCCGAGAGAAAGGCATGGGCATAAGAACCGCGGCCCCGAACTCTGACGCCTCGTGATGTCTGGGTGGCGCCAAGCTTTTGCAGCGGTATCCAGCCTGACTTGACGATGACTTCCTGTGTGTTGCCGCCGGCATTGAAGCGCGATGTCGTCAACTTCCGGACCACACCGGGAGGCAGCCTTGTATGTTCGGCGTTGCGCTTGACGATGCGAGACCGCGCCATCTCGCGCATGCGGCGCATCGCGCTAGCCATGGCTTTCGTTTTAATTGCTTCCGGCAGCGCCTTGATTGCCCGCGACAGATTGAGAATCTCGCTCGCTTCGAAACGAAATTCAGCCGTCACGAGCACACTCCAATATCGGTTGCCGCCATTACAGCGGCGAGGATCATGGTCGCCTCCATAGTCCGGAAACGCAAAACCCGCCGGGCAGCTGCCTAGCGGGTTTCTCTAATCTTTTTCAGTGTGCTTAATGTATGTCAACCGACTGCCGCATTGCAATCCCGAATTCTAAGATTTAATTCAAGCACTTTCAATGGCTTGAGGCATGGTTGATGCAGCTCTATGGGCTGCCCATGGAGACCGATCCGGCGAAAACGGCAGTATTGAATTGCTGCTCAGCCGCCCGGAAAGATCTGCATGAAGGATTTCGAGCGCGCTTTGCCACAGTTGCCAGTCCAATCGGGATAGGATTGCGCCGCGCAACGGAGCGGAAAGCTCGTATTTTCGATAGGCACCGCGCATTGGCCTCTGCTTCTTACGATCAAAGCCGTCGGCTTCGTAGTTGTATGCGCGCCCGAAGCCATCCTTGGCGGACTTCATTACAAACCAGAGCGGTTTGCCGTTTACAGACACCATCTGCGCCTCGGGCTGTTCGACTGACCAATCCGGCCCACGCCCAAGGATCGCGTATGTCACCACCAGGTTGACAACATGCCGACCGCTGAGCGCGTCTGGCTTCAGGCGCAAAGCCTCCACGGTGTTCTCAACTTCGGCTTGGATGAGGCCGAATTCATCCCGCCACTCAGGAAATGGCTTCCAGCCTTCGCCGATCTCAAATCCACCGCGCGCGGCCAACGCCTTAACTGCATTGCCGGCCGCGACCGCATCTGCATGCGGATCGCCTCCAGCCATGTAGTCAGGGATAACTCCGTATCCGTTTGGCGAGCGATCAATCAACGTGCCCAGTTCGGCCACAGCGCTCATCATATTCCAAGAACCCGCAATGCTCGGCCCGTAGTCATTGCCAGCCCCGACCTTGCACAGCTCCTGGGTAAAAGCCCAAGTCAGAAATTGATCAATGGTTACTTTTTTCATTTTCTTTTCCTTGGAGATAGTTGAGATAGTTTTGCGATAGTTTAAGCGATAGTTTTGTTTAATGATTTCAATTAGTTCGATAGTTGCGATAGTTCTTCCGTATTACATGGATGATTTCTCACACCCCTCGCCCCACTTTTCTTAATACTAGGCACGCGAAAACTATCGCAACTATCGCAAGCCATTGAATTCATTGACCCCTCACCCCCTGCGAACTATCGCAAAACCCTCGCCAGAACTATCGCAACTATCGCAGCGCAAGCGCAAAACAGAGACAGTTCCCGAGGCCTCGGGTGGGGTTCCGGGGTCATCAGAAGACATCGGGCAAGGGTTCATCATCGCTGAACCGGCCAGGCGGCGGCTCCGGCATATCGGAGGCGTGCGGCTCGGGCACGTCACGCAATCGGATGCCATTGTAGTAGTGGAGGCGCTGGGTGGTGTCTTTCTTGAACTTCTTCGACATAGCCCGCCCAAAGGCGGTGACGTTCATTGGTTTGCCGCCCTCGTCCTCAGTGAAACGGCAATAGGCGGAGTAGAGGAATTTTGCCTGCAGCGGGTCTGCCGTTTCGTCCCTCACGATACATCGCGCCACGAACGCCGACGTTCGATCCATGTCGTCGCGATAGTCCTGCGTAGCGCTTCGCACCGCGTCCGGGATCACTAGGCCTTCCTTAAGGTAGATCCTTACGCCCTCTATCAACCAGTTGAGGATGCCGGGATACTCGGGCCTGAAATAACCAAGCATATCCTCAAACTCTCGCCGTTCAGCCTCTGGCACCTTTACGGGCCAATGCACCACCGCCATTCGCCGCCAGATGCCGTCATCATTGCCGCTGATTTTTGGATAGCCGTTGCCGCTCATGATCACGACGAAGATCGGGTCGAAGTCCATATAGCCTGCGAACAAATCACGGGCCGTGATGGTTTCGCCCCCCGTAAGCTCTTTCACGAGATTCTCTTTGAGATCTTCACCTTCAGGCAATTCCTTCACACGCAGCAGACGGCGGCCTAGTAGGCGGGCGAGGTCCGGAGATGCGCCTCCAGACGATCCGCTCTCCCCGATCAGACTGGTTGCGGGTAGCGTGACCGCCACCTCTCCCAGCAGTCGGCACAACGTTTCCATGTAGACAGACTTGCCGTTTGCCCCGTCGCCGTAGTGGAAGAAGAGATACTGGACAGTGATCCCAACAAGGCCGAGGCCGGACGAGACCTGCACCAGGCGGCGAACGGCCGGGTCCGGGAGCATAGTCTCGAGGAACCGCATCCATCTCGGGCAGGCGGCCTTCGGCTCATAGCGGACAGGTGCAACATGCGTGATCAGGTCTTCGCGCCGATGCCCGTCCGTCACTTTCACATCCGCCTCAATGCAGATTTCGATGGTCTCCGGAACGTTTGGCGTTTCCTCGCGGCTAATGAATCTCGCGTTCTTCTGCCGTTGCATCTTGCGCTCAAAACGAAGTGTCGCGTTCTGAACCGCGAAGCGCATCCGATCTGCGTTCAGATCGTCGGGAGTGCGAATGATATGTGGCGCGGCGCAGGCGAGTGCAGCATTCATACGGGCAATATTCTTCGATGAAACAGCATGATCCATCCGTCTCTTCACGCGTTTGCTGAAGGCGTCAAGTGCTTTCTCCCGAGCGGCCAACAGCCTTCGCTTGCCCACATCGACATCCTGACCCGCGGCGTCCATCTCGGCAGCGATTTTGCCCGCCTCAATCCGCTCCTGCTCCGACTGGGTCGGTTTGATGTAATGCCGCTCCTGTCCGATCCTGTCACCGAGCTGCTGCGCGATTGCCAGTGCCTTCGGACCGCCGTTGGAGATATCCCAGTGCGTCCCGGTCCAGACGCCGTAGAGCGCCGACTTCGCCTTCTCTTGGCTGATTACAAGAAGATCCTGTCCGAAGTGCTTCAGCAACCGCTTGCCATTGTCGGTGTCTGAGTGATCGAGGCCGGCGCAATATTCCAACGTCGCCTTCAGATCGTCGTCGACGGGCGGCGGCGGCCCTTGCTCGATAGTTTCATCAGAGTCGTCTGAGACGGGTGGGGTTTCGGGGTCACCTGTGAAGCCACGCTGAACACCGGCTTCTTGGATGATCTCTCGGAGACCACCCGGCATATCGACGGAGATATTATCTTGCATGCGCGCCCTCAAGCCTTCTCGGATAGCAGACTGGCGAAATCCTTGCCCTGCGGGGGCCACCAGATGTTGATATCGCGGCCGATCTTGGCCAAACGGGCTTTCGCCCGCGCCATCGCAGCCGCGGTGAAGTAGAATTCGCTGTCGCCGTCGGCGAGCAGCACAAGTGCCCGAACGTGATCAGGCAATTGGATCGCCTCGGCCGCGCTCTGATCAGCCTTCGGAAACGGATAAACGCGCACCTTCTTGCCGGCACTGTCCAGGTGAGTTTCGCTTCGACCCTTGGCCCGATCGGCCGGTCCGGACAGATTGCCCAGATCGCCCGCCGCGAAATAGAACGTGTCAGCCCGAAAGCTCTCGTATCCCGCAACGGCAGCAACGGTCTCGATCCCCTCGCCGCCAATCCACCGCAACGCTGACATGTCCCCGAGCACCGGCACCAACGAGCCTTTCTTGGTGCCCCGCATCTTCTTAGTCGTCAGGCTTTCGCCCTTCTCATCCTTGCCGAGGTCCGGTCGGTACTTCGGCGCGTTGCGCAGATCGAGCCATGTCTCGTGGCAACCGGTCACGCGCCCCGCCAAGTCGACAAACGGAGCAATCATCGCCGGACCGGCGTAAATCGACACCGGTCGCCCCTGCTGATCCTGTCCGTGCCAATAGCTGTGGCGCTCACTGAAGCGGAAGTTCGAGAAGGCGGCAGCCGGCATCACGTATCCGGTGCGACGCCGGAGATAGGCACGGATCATTTTTGCACCGATCGTTTCGTCGTCGATGCATTCCTGAGCGTTAAAATAAATGCCTCGTGCCTTCCGCACTTCACGGTCGCGAAATTCATTCTGCTGACGCTCACGCTCGGCTTCTGATGCATCGAGTTGAGCCCTGCTCTCGGCCATTCGTCGCTCACGTGTCTGACACTCTTCCGGTGTCTCTCGCTCTCCACCTTCCGGAATAGGCTCACCGAGGACGGCCGAGCACGCTTCAAGATATCCCGACCGGGAATTCAGATCGTAACGAAGCAAGTATCCGGCGAGACCAATTGCCGAGCGGCCCCCGGTCTCGGAGTTTCGGCAGTTCCATGCCTCTTTGCTGGCGCTAATCGAAAATCGATCGTTGCCGCCACAGCGCGGGCATGGCTGGCCTCTGTCGCTGGACCAAGCTGGCCGGCCGGTACTTTCCCCTTTTGGACGCGGAACACCAAGGCGAACCGCAGCCTCGGTGACGGAGACTTTTTTCGCCTTTAAGACGAATTCGTCGATGACCGGATTACTCATGCCGCCGCCTTCATCCTGACAACGGCAAGGTGATTGCAATTGGCAGCGACAAGCGCTCTCGCCACAGGCGGGCAGACGCTATTGCCAACGCACGACACCTGCACTTCCTTCGAGAATGGCACCCAGACCGGGCCGCCCTTGTGGCCGTCGCGCGCGTGATCGTAGTAACCATCGATCTTGTAGTCGGATGGGAAACCCTGCGCATTGTACAGCTCACGAGGGGTCAGCATGCGCATGCCAATGTCGACGACGACGAAGGTGCTCCCCTCGACATCGATCGCGACGAATTCGCGCTCATCCCAGAAGCCATGAGACCGAAGGAACTCGGCCACCTGGCGCGCCCGTGCGGCCTGCCCCTCTGTGAATGGAGGTACGTCGACATGAGCCTCGATGTGGCCAAAGCGGTCGCGAACAGTGACCGTGCGGCAGGATGCGTCCTCGCGTCCGCCATCCCCGGTCCCGTAGTAGGACTGCAGGTAAGGCATGATCAGACGGCTCTTGCCCTGCCCGTCAGGCATTACCGTCGCCGCGGACACGTCCATGGCGTGTCCGGTAGAGGTTCCGAAGTCGCGAGCGATATAGGCCGAGACGAGCTGCTGATGACTACCTGTTTGGGTGATTGTCGAAGCGGCTTCGTCCATACGACGTCCGGGATTGACGCCGCCGATGCGCCGGCTGTCATTGTTGGCCTGCGCCATGAAGGCGCACATGACCGAGTTCTGGTCTTTGCCGCTCGCGGTGATCGTATGCGCCTGCCCATCAATTGGTCGGTTCGCGCCGCCCTGTTGGGCGTAGGTGAGGACCGGTGCGATAACAGCATGGCGATTTTCGCAAGGGATGACACGGATTGCATCATCGATGGGCGCAGACCGATCGACGCTACCGTTGCCTTTACCGTAGTAGGCTGACAGATGCGGCGCCAATAGCGGGCGATTGCTTCCCGTCCGGACAAGAAACGGCCGGCTGGCTCGAAGGACGTAGCGGTCGAACCCCCGCGCAATGCGCGCATGAGAGGCATCGGCAAGAGGCCGCACGGCGCGAAGACCATACTTGCCCCAGATCTCTTTCGACGTGTCGAAGATCGATGGGCAAGGAAGGCTCCAATCAATACAATCAGCTACGATAGGCCAAGGCAGTTTGCGACCGGCGATGACGTCGGCATCGTCAGGGCTACCATGCGTCTTTGCCGGCCAGACGATCGGCTGACCATCGAAGCGGATGATGATGAACAGACGCTTGCGGATGGTCGGCGCGCCATAGTCCCGACCACGCAGCTCGCGCATTTCGATCTTGCCGCCGAGGGAGCGCAGTTTCTTGCACCACTTCTGGAACGTCTCGCCCTTGCGAGCGGGATCCGGCATCTCGCCGCGTGCGGTCTGCATCAGCGGGCCGTAATCCTTGAATTCCTCGACGTTCTCCATGAAGACGACGTCGACCTTGCCGCCACTCTTCTGAATACGCGCGATCCAACCAGGGATGATCCAGCAAAGGTCGCGGATATTGCGCGAGACAGGCTTGCCGCCCTTGGCTTTGGAGAAGTGCTTGCAGTCCGGAGAGAACCAGGCGAGCCCGATGTGTTTCCCGCGCAGATGATCGAGCGGATCTATCTTATAGACGTTCTCGGAAAGGTGGACCGTCTCCGGGTGATTGACGGCGTGTAGCGCCAGCGCATCGGCATTATGGTTGATCGCAAAATCGGGCGAACGGCCTAGCGCCTGCTCGATTCCTGTCGAAGCCCCGCCGCCGCCGGCGAAGCTGTCGATGATGATCGGCTCCGCCCATCCCTCTTTTTCCGCGAATGCGTGAATGTCATCAATCGACATGCCGTCGAACAGTGTCGGCATCGCTGTCATGCAGGCTCTCCCGCAACAACGTGGCGCGCAGCATGCAAGGTGCGATAGACCGCATCCTCCCCGATCGAAAGGGTCTTGCTGATGTCTAAGGTATCGAACAGCCCGGAATTCCAAAGCACGATCGCGGCAAGCGCCTGGCGATCATCGATCTTCCCACTCATTGCAGACGAGGTCGCATGCCTCGGGTCAGCCTTACTCAGCATGAGACGCTCTCCTTCAATTGAGCCAGGTCTTTCTCGTTTGCGATCCGCAGCTGCCCGCTGCGCGTGAGAGCGCCCAGCGCTTGGTCAAGCGCTATCCCCTCGATGGTCGACCAGTTCTCGGTGTGCAGCGCGAGGTAAGGCGTGCCGCGCGACCAGCCGCGCAGGCCATAGGCCTTTTCGACGTAGCGTATCCCATCGCGGCTCGGGTCCAGCCCGAACGCTCTGAGCGTCCGGTGGCGCTCCATCACACTCGGTGCGACAACCAGAACGACGCGTGTCTTGCAGTCCTTCATGGAGATACTCCTGTCAGGTCGATGACGGGTTCCGGCGCGGAGATCAGGTTTCCATCGAGCGCCACGTGCGGGCGGCCGAGCAGCATGTGCAGCCGCTCTTCCATATTTTTCGCTTCAATCTCGAAGGCCTGCAGTGCCAGAAGCAGGCCAGCGGTCGTGCCATCCTGCTTCATTCGCTCCCGCATATGCCTGATCGAGTCCGAGAGCATTCATCAGGCTCCGGCGGAGGTGAGATTGAAGACGGTCGCCGCGAGCTGCTCGCCACGCTCGGTCAGGCGATAGATCGGTGGCTTTCCGCCTACCCCGGCCCGGATGCGAAGGATGAACCCCTCGTCGACCAGCCGGGTCATGCCGGTGTCGATCACCTTAGGTTCGGCATTGAGTTCCCTGGCGAGGGCGTCTTTGCTGAGAGAAAATTCGAAATTGCGCTGAACGGCGAACTTCAGGATCATGAAAGAACCACGCGGCAGACCGTCGTGCTTTTTGATGGTCTTTGGCCCAGCCTCGATCTCGTCGTCGACTTCGCCGGCAAGAACAACTTTCGGAAGACGGAATAAATGCCGAGCATCAGCAATGCGACGAACGACACTGGCCCGCACGCGCAACTTCCTGCCTATGGCTTCCTCGCTAAGCCCCGCCTCCCTCATAAGAGCCAGGCATTCGGAACGAACATGGGGGGCCATGGCAACCAGTTGCTGCTTGGTGACGACCGGCGCCAGGCCAAAACGATCCACGTTCAACATTAAGACCACCTCGACTGATTTGGCATGACGGCAACCTTTTCGGATGCGACGGCGTGAGCGGCTGCATGCGCGTTGGAAAATTCGGAATATGGAATGACGCGGCCATCACTGAGTTCGGAGACAGCCTCCGCGAGGATCCTCGCCTCGGTTTCGCGGCGCTTGGAGGCCCATTCCTCCAGCCTCTGGTAGAAAGCCTCGGTCATGCCTTCGAGGCCGCCGCGGTCCTTGCGTTCCATCCACGCGAGCTGTGCGCCATCGTGGCGGCGCGCCCCCCATTGGAACCACTGGCCGATGCACCGCGCCCCCTCGGGCAACGACCTGATCTCATCCGCATCCATTACGATGCGAATAAACGGCGGCAACTCTGATCGGTGAAAACCGATCACGGCCAAGCATGCCTTGTCGGGATCGTCGGTTACGATGAAGAGGCGGATCGGCTCGCTCACTCGGCAGCCTCCATGATGTCGAATAGGCTCGGCATCGCCTTCTCTTTCGCGATTGCCTCGACATACTTGCAACCGTCGAAGAAATAGGCCGGGTTCAATTCCACGCCTTCGCCCCTGCGACCGAGCTTCAAAGCACGGTAGGGCACGGTCATCAGGCCGCCGAAGGGATCGAAAACCGTCTCCCCGGGCTCGCTATACTGCTGGATCGCTCGGTCGACGATGTCGAACTGGAGCGGGCAAAGGTGCAATTCCTTGCCCTTGGCTGCCTGCAGCGTATTCATCGACAGCATGCGGGTGATGTCGGTCCAGACGTCGTCATGCTTGGAGTGCGGTGGCAGCAGCATGAAGGTGGACGGAAGCATGCCGCGCTCTTCCAGGACCTCGGCGACCTTTACGTGATGCTCGAATTCATACACCGCTTCGAGTGAGAACGATTTCCAGATTTTGAAGATCTGGCTAGCCTCCAGGCCGAGCAGCTCGTCAGGCTGGAGCAGACGGTTTCCGGATGACGGCTCGTAACCGTGGGCATCGAGCTGCCAACGTCCACGCGAATAACCATCGGTGTTGTTCCATCCGGTGTTGGGCCCGGCGCCAGCCCATTCTCGTTTGCGCTTTCCTACTGGCTTGTCAGCGTAGCCGTTCGATGAATCGCTTGGGGGCTTTCGAAAGATCAGAAGATATTCCGGAAGGCCGTTGCCCATGCGGCTACCGTCCTTGCACTGTTCGGACCAACCGAGGCGATAGGTCTGGTTGTTCTCGCGAACGACGTCCGTCGTGATTGTCTTTCGCGAAAGAAACGCGAAGCCGTGCTTGCGGAAATGCGCCGTGCAATCGTCGGCGAAGGGATAGACGGTCTGGAAGCCGAGGCCTGTCATACCACCAGGAACGATCCTGTCCTTGACGTGAATGGCGGCGATACGGCCAGGTGCAAGGACCCGGTATAGTTCCGGGATCAAAAAATCCATCTGCTCCCAGAAGTGACCATTGTCGTCCGTGTGCCCGAAATCCGCGTAATTCGGCGAATACTCGTACTGGGTAGAGAACGGGATGGACGTGACGATGAGATCGACGCTGTTTTCGATCATCGACTTGCACTCGACAACGCAATCGTTGTTGACGACGCGATATCCCTCACCGGTGACTTCGATACGCTCGACGCCCATTGCGCGCGACAGCGTGGCGGCCATCGCCGCGGCAGATAGCCCGAATTCCTTGATGATCGCGGTCATTTCAGCCCTTTGCTCGATATGCCGACGCCACTTCGCCTGCAGGCTCTCGCGCACGGGTCGCTCGGCCTCTGTGTAGATGAGGTCGATCCGAACGGTGCTCGTCTGCAGGAATCTCTGGATGCGATGGACGGCCTGAATGAAGTCGTTGAACTTGAAGCCGATCCCGAGGAAGATTGCCCAGGAGCAAAAGCGCTGGAAATTGCAACCCGATCCCATGATCGACGCTTTGCCCGCCAATTCGCGGATGCGGCCCTCGGAAAAGTCGATGATCGTCTGTTCACGCTCGTCGAGTTCCTGTGTCCCGTAAACAGTGCGGACATCGGCAATGGCATGCTCGATCGCATGGCGCTCGGCTTCGAGGTCGTGCCAGATCAGACGGTGGGCATCCGGGTTTTCGGCGCGAAGCTCCATCATTTTCGCGACGCGAGCAGGCAGGCTGTCACGCTTCTCACGTGCTGTCTCGACCAGCGACGCGGCGACATCCCGCAAAAGCCTGCCCTGCCCGTTGCGTTCGCTCCCGGCCGATGCGTGGTCCGCTGGCAGTTCGTGCCAGTTGACGACCATTTCCGGCAGATCATATCCTTCATCCGAAAAGCCGAGATCGGACGGCCGTTCGACAAACAGCCCCCAACTGGCAACCCAAAGCCAGAATTCCCGCTGCTTATGCGGATGGATCGTGAGCGTGTCGGCCTTTTCGGAGTTGCGCTTGAAGAACCTCGTCTTCGCCTGCCCTACGTCCATGACCTCCAGGAAGGCGCTGTAAGCGAGCAGCTCAATATATTCGTTCGGACTCGGGGTTGCCGTCGCCACGAACTTGAATTTCACCCCGTCGAAAAGACGCATAAATTCTCGGAACGTCTTCGATCCGCCAAACCCACGAAGGCAAGACGCTTCGTCTAGGCTGGTCGCGGTGAAGAAATGCGGATCGATCTTGCCGTCTCGGACCGTCTCGTAGTTCGTCATGTAGAGGCCATCGGCACTCGCCTCGAGCACCGACCGGATGAAGGTGATTTGGAGCCCGAGCATTGCGGCGTCGCGACGAAACTCCTGCCGGACACCCAGCGGCATGACGAGCAGTGCCTTCCCCCCGAAGCGCTTGAGCACCAGGCGAAGGATCTCCAGTTGGATAACTGATTTGCCGAGGCCGAATGCTGCGAAGATCGCGCGGCGGCCTCCGGCACAAGCCCAAACGACCATTGCCCGTTGATGTGGTTTCAGGATCGGATTGATTTCGTCCTCCGAAACGGCAAACCCGCCCTCAGGTGCCATCTGGATTTTTGCGTGTAGGAACGAGCCGTAGTCCATCAGGCCGCTCCTCGCGAAATGGCCGCGTGCTCAGCGCAGTAGGCGCTGTCGGGCGCAATCCCGCCACGTCTTTGACGGCCGCAGCACGGCATGTCTCCGGTATCGGCATCCTCGAAGTCAGTCAGCGGCCACGAGCACTGGAAGTTGCTAAGCTTAGCGAAGGGCACGGAAGCTGCGCCGCCGATCGGAAAATCCCGATGGCGAAAGGCTCCGCTCGGTCGCACCGGGACGCTAATCGGAACGTCAGGAAGGCGTGCGGGTTTTCGAACATTGTCCGCCCGGAACGGCGATTTTTGCGCTTTAGGCTGCGATACAGCAGGCTTTGCCCTTAACGACCTTTCGATCCGAGGAGCAACTCCCCCACGCGGCGGGAACCACTCGGGGTGGCGATACGCCTTTCCGATGACGGCGTTTCGGCTTACGCCCCCCAGCCGCTCGGCAATCGCCGCGGCGGACAGCCCGTCGGACCAGAGCTTCGCGGCGCGTTCCACGCGTTCCTCGGTCCAGTAGACATTGATGTTGACGTTCATGATCGAACCTCGCTGGGCTCGATATCTCCGCATGCGATGCAGTATTTCTCGACGACTTCTCCGATCGAGAGGACATGTTCGCACTTCGGGCACACGCTGCACCGCTTCGACGAAAGGGGAATATCGTGACGATTGAGGTTACGCATGAGAGATGCGACGTCGGCAGCCGACATCTTGATGTTTCGAAAGGTAATGGACGATGGGCGAGAACGGGTCATACCGATCACTCCTCTCCGACCAGACGAAGCGCGGGTGCGTCTTCGCCACCGTTGGCCAGGGCCGAGGCGTAGGCATTCATCAAAGAGCTCGCCGTCTCGACTACGGATTGCAGGTCGCGCATTCCCTGCGAAAGCTCTGAGCGCGTCAGCTTCAGATCCATGGCAGCGTTGAAATGATTGTGCTGGTACTGGGCAACCCGCCCGCCAAGCTCGGCGGCTCCTCGCATAACGGTGACGCCATCGGTCTTCTGTTCCCGAGGATCAGCCAGTTTGCATCCGTGCAACTCAGCCTGTGCTCGGGTCACGGCATAATTCCCGCACTCGGCCTCGAGCCGCATGACGGCCGGGAGTGGCAGCAACTCTGTGTCGCTATCGCTGTGGCAACGGCCAATCTGGCTCTTCGAAAGCGACGTGATCTCTGCGGATAGCTCGATCCCGCCGTTCAGCTTGATTAGCTGACGGTTGGCCGCCTTAAGACGGTGAAACCACGCATTGGTCATCGTGTCATTGCTCATGGTGCACCTCGCAGACAAAGCTTTCCCACGCTGGGAAATCCCGGCGCGTTTTCCCGTGGTGGGAAGGGTCGATAAATGTGAGTTTCAGTCCGTCAGCAGGTTACGGAGGACCACATGCAAAACGGACTGGTATATTGGTTGCAGGGGCAGGACTCGAACCTGCGATTTCGTGGGTATGAACCACGCGGGATGGCCGCTTCCCTACCCTGCGGAATAGAAGGCGGCCGGAGCGCCAGGAGGGGGACAAGCTCCGGCCGAGGTTCGCGTCTGCCAGTGGCGATCGGCGACGCGTGGGGAACTGAAAGGAAACTGACATCATTCGGCCGCCTCCTGCCGCAGAACAGCAAGAAGTCTGTCCACCGGGCCGCTGACCCGGTGCTGCCCATTCTCCATCCTAGAAACAGTCGACCGATCAACGCCGAGATAATCGGCGAGACGATCCTGTGTCCAGTTGAGCCTTTCGCGGAGTGTGCGTATGTCGATTGAGCGTTCCATACTCCATAATGTGCATAACGCACACCATACTGTCAAGGCGAAACGCACACTGATTTCGTGCAAAATGCACACCATGGAATATGACGACAGACCAGAACCCGCTAAGCGCTTGGAAATCGCGCGCATGGCCCGAGGCTTCGATGAGGCAAAGAAGGCAGCCAACTTCTTCGGTTGGAATTATAGCGCCTATGCCCAGCACGAGAATGGAACTCGCGGAATAACGCGGGCCGCAAAGATGTATGCGAAGGCATTCCGTGTCAGCGAAGCCTGGCTCCTGACGGGAGAAGGGCTTGGCCCCGGCGAAGATACGCAAGAACCCGCGGGACTACGCAAGGTAACCGTTTCAGCGTATATCCAGGCGGGCAACTGGGCCGAAACATGGGAATGGGACGAACATAAGCAATACCCGGTCTATATAGCTGATGAGCCTGAGTTTCGCCCATATCGGCTGTATGCCGGCGAAACCCATGGCCCATCGATGAATAGGCGGTATCCGGAAGGATCGGTCTTAGTCTTCACCCATATCCAAGAGACTCGCGAACAGCCTATCGCAGGGAAAAGGTACATCGTCGAGCGGCGGCGCAGCAGCGGCGAGATGGAGCATACCGTCAAGCTCCTACATCGCGACGACGAGGGCAAGTACTGGCTCCTGCCCGAATCTGATGATCCGCGCTACCAGGCGCCGATCTCCATAGAGGACGGCACAGGCGACGATGATGTCGTCGAGATAATCGGCCGCGTGCACTACGCAATCCACAAAGAGTGATTCGTCCCAAATTTTGATCTCAGAACGCACGTTGACTGGCTGCCCGTCAGAAAACGTGCGTTTTGCATATTGCTGTTGACAAGACGGCGTGCGTTATGCACACTTACGGCATTCCACCATGGAGCTGCCGCACAATGTCTACTGCCAATATGCACACCGCAAATGCGACCCCCGATTTTCATATCACGCACGAAATGGCGAACTTCATGCTCGCCAATCCCGGCTGCGATCGGGCTGATCTACGTCGTGAATTCTCGACGCGACAGATCGACAAATACGCTGGAGAAGCGCGCACCCTTGCCGAGCGCCGCTCCGTTCGGCGCGTCGCCTGACCGGCTTCGGCATGGTCCTTCGGGGCCATTTCGAAACCGATCAGCGAGGGCCAAGCCATGGATCACTTCACGCCTTTCGGCGCACGCGTTCCCGCTCCACCGGTCATCCCGGTCGAGCGCCACTCCCGCATCCCCTACGAATGGATGGTCGCCATATGCGCCGCATCCTGGGTGATAGCGATCCTCGTGACGCTCAACGTCGGCGTTCAGACGTATTTCGCCGTCGCAGGCCTTGAGCAGCAGCTCGCATGGGACGCGCGTCGATGACGGTTGCTGTGCGACTGACGGAAATCCCGATCTTTGCCCATTGCGGCACCAACATGCGTGTCGACATCGGCGATCCAAACCCGCGCGCGGTCAACTTCCGCCTGCTCGCCGCAGCGCTGTCGAAGCAGGCTCGCTTCGACGGTCGACATGAAGGCGGCTTTGCCTTCTCTGCCGCGCAGCACGCCGTGCAGGGCGCGCAGGCGATCCTCAACGAGACGCGCGACCAGGTCATGGCGGGCCTCTTCCTGCTACGCGACGGACATCAGTGGTTGCTCGGAGAGCGCAGCAAGCCGTTTCAGATCCTGCTAGCGATGAAAGCCGGCATCGACCTCACCCGCGTCGATGATGAGATCAAGTCTGCTTGGGATGAAGCCATCTATGCCGCGGCTGGCATGCTGCCACCCAGCCGCTGGACCAAGCGCCTACGCGAAACGATCGAGGCCATGGACGATCGCATGGCTCGCGCGGAGGCAATCTCTCTCTTCGGCCCGAAGGCTGCCGCAGACTTTCCGAACCTCACTCAGCCGAAACTGACAGGCGCCCTTCACCCTTGGGGTCCGGGGAAAGCCGAAACGGCATGGATCGAACTCTTCATGCGGCTGTCCGGTCGCACTCACCTTAACTGAGGCCTCATGACGAAAAACCCTATCCCCTGCACTGTCATCGATGACAGTTTCAGCCGCTCTGGCTGCAAGATCGTATTGACCGAAATCGCAGGTGAGTTGCCGTCTGGCATCGCCAAGGGCGGAACACCGGTCGTTCGCACCTTCGACAAGTCCGCTATCGCGGTTGTCGACAAGGACTTCGATTGCGTCATCGCGCCGGTCGACCTGGCGGCAGTCGATCATTTTGCACGTCGCATCATCGATGGTGACCCACGCGCTCGCACGGAGAGCGGCGGCATCATGTTGCTTGCCAGTGCCTTCATCGCCCTCCTGCTCGTCGGCAGCGAGGAACGCCCGAACCCCACGTCGACGGAGGCAGTGTAATGGCCGGTTCCGTCAACAAGGTCATACTCCTCGGCTACGTCGGAGCCGATCCCGAGATCCGCCGCACCCAGGATGGTCGACCGATTGCGAGCGTCCGTCTTGCCACTTCCGAGAGCTGGCGCGATCGCAATAGCGGAGAGCGTCGCGAAAAAACCGAATGGCACAGCATTGTCGTGTTCGCCGAGCCGCTGGTTAAGGTTGTCGAGCAGTATGTGAAGAAGGGTTCGAAGCTCTACATCGAAGGCCAGCTGCAGACGCGCAAGTGGCAGGACAGCCAGGGGCAGGACCGTTACTCGACCGAGATCGTCCTCCAGGGCTTCAACTCCTCGATCCAACTCCTCGACAAGCGCGAAGGCTCCGGATACCGCGCCGGCGGCGATGGCCCGTCCGACTACGGGCTCGACGAAGATCGAGCCACACGCAGCGCCGGCGGATCGACCGGAGCGCCGGCCAACTTCTCCCGCGAGATGGATGACGACATTCCCTTTGCGCCCGAAACGCGCGGATAACCCTGAAAGGATCCCCATATGAAAATCATCCGCGACAGCCAGGCGCTGGTCGGCATGCTTGAAGGAGGAGAACTCAACAAAGAGTTCTCCTCGAAGCTGCAGGAAGTGCTGACCGAGCTGGCAGACCTTTCCAACGATAGCCCGAAGGCCACCTTCAAGGGCGCCCTCACCCTGAAACTCGATTTCGCAGTCGCCAACGGCATGGTGACCATCAACGCCGACGTCGCCACCAAAACGCCGAAGCGGCCGCGCCGCGCGTCCGTCTACTGGGTCACCGAAGGTGGCGCGCTCTCCACGGAGCATCCCCAGCAGCACGACATGTTCTCCCCACGCGAAGTCTCGCGCCAGACGGAAACCGCTTGATCCTTAACGCCAGCAACGAAGGACGCTGACACATGACCACTGACAACCCGGAACTGAAAAGCGCGATGGGCGTCGACATCGAGGCGATCACCGCGCTCGCCGACAAGGCCGGCTCGAAGATCGAGATGCTTGTCCGAAACGATAGATCGCATGGCGTGCCCGAGCAGATCCCTGTTTTCGTCAATCGCGAAGACGGCCGGGTCGATACTGTCGCCGATCTATTCGAGCGCTATAGATTCGCTCCGGCGCGCAAGAGCGGCACCGCCAAGGTGACAACGCTGGAAAGCTTCATCGATCTCGGCACGCGGCACGCAACGCCGGCGAGTGCCATCTTCGCCGATACCGATTGGCAGAAGCCATCTTTGACCATGGTCGTCGACTACCACGAGAATGATACTGGCGGCACCGCCGACAACGGCAAGCACAGGATCCGCTACGACTTTCCGCTGTCCGACGAGTGGAAGGCATGGGTCGGGATCGACGGCAAGCCGATGGAACAGACCGTGTTCGCCGAGTTTATCGAAGATCACATCGCTGAGCTTTCCACGCCCGATGACGGCGAGGAAGAAGACTTCCGGCACAAGTTTGGGTTCCGGGTGGCCTATCCGACCGAGATGCACACGCTATCGCGCGGCCTGCAAGTCTTCGCAGAGACCCGCGTCAAGAACGCAGTGACCCTGCAGACTGGCGAAGGACAGATCGCCTTCGAGGAAGAGCACAAGGATGCCAACGGCAACAAGATCGACGTGCCGGGCATGTTCATCCTATCGGTGTCGCCATTCTTCATGGGCGAGCCTGTCCGCATTCCCGTCCGCCTGCGCTACCGCCTCCAGGCGGGGAGCATCAAGTGGATCATCAAGCTCTACCGGCCCGACGTCTACATCACCAAGCAGGTGATGCGCGACATGGAGAAGGCCGCGTCCGAAACCGGCACACCGTCCTTCCAGGGCCAGCCGGAAATGAGCGCCTGAAGGACGGGGCGAGCCATGCAGAGATTGTGGTATCCAGATTTCCTCATCGACGAATGGCTGCCAACGGGCCGCAACAGCCCGGACGCATGGCTCGCTCCGCTCGATCCGGAGAGCGATGACGCTGACGACAAAGGATTTTTCCTTGGCCGTCGCGCAGACTACGATCCCGGCGACAAGGTCGGCTTCAAATGGTGCGAAGCCTACGGGCACGTCACCATCTCCATCAATCCGGACGGATCGCTGCATGGTTCGCAGCGTTGCCCGTTCACCATCGATCTCTTCGGCTACGCTGGCATGTTGCTGCCCGCCGACGATCGCCAGCCGCCGAACCATTTCTATGACGACGAAAGCGAGATCTGGGCGGCGAGCGCTGACAGTTTCGCGCGCCAGTACGCCGACGCCCTGGATGTCTTTGATGGCGACGAACCGGTGACCGTCCAGGTCGATGCCGCCTACTGGAGCGAGGCGCAATATTTCATCATTAGCCCGGACGGCAAGAGCCTGATCCCGGCCACCTTCCCGGAGACAACAGACCATGTTCACGGCTGAAAAGTCCGCCCTGATGGCGGCGCTCGCGCTGAGCACCAACGTCGTCGAAAAGCGCAACACGATCCCGATTCTGCAGAACGTCCTGATCGAAAAGGGCGCGGCAGCCGGTACCCTCAATGCACGGCTGACAAACCTCGACATCGAGGCATCGACGCCCTTCAAAGCCAGTGCGGCAATCGACTTCGAGGATTTCACCGTCCCGGCCGCGCTTTTGGCTGATATCGTGCGCAAGCTACCCGACGGCTGCGAGGTCGAGGTGTCGCGCCGCTCCGGTACCAAACTGGATGGCGTCACGATCAAGGCGGGCCGCTCCAAATTCAGCCTGCAGGTTTTGCCTGCCACGGACTTCCCGGAGATGAAGTTAGCCGGCGCATTCCCGCACCAGGTGACGCTGCCGGCAGCCGACCTCGCGGCGGCGCTCGGTGCCTGCAGCTTCGCCATGTCGACTGAGGAAACGCGATACTATCTCAACGGTATCTTCATGCACCCGACCGCGGCATCAGCCGAGCACCGCGGAGTGGTGTTCGTGGCAACCGACGGGCACCGGCTCTCGAAAAGATTCGTCACGGCCGAGAGCGATCCCGGCATGCCCGGCATCATCATCCCTCGCCAGGCAATCAAAGTGATTGAGAAGATCCTCCCCAAGGCCGGCGAGGTCACCATCGAACTCTCGGATACCCTAATCAGGATCTCCGGCGGATCGTCGCTGCTGACGTCGAAACTCGTCGACGGCACCTTCCCCGACTATGTCCGCGTCGTGCCGCAGGATAGCCCGATGCAGGCAACAGTGGACGGCGCGACGCTCGGCGCGTCGATCGACCGCGTCGCGACCATCAGCGGCGAGCGCGGCCGCGCCGTGCGCTTCATCTTCGCAGCCGGACAGCTGCAGCTGCATGTCTCCAACCCGGACACGGGTGATGCAACTGACGAGCTGGCCTACGAGGGCGAGGCGAGCCTCGAGGTTGGGTTCAACGCCCGCTACGTCAACGACGTCCTATCTCACCTGCCCGGCGAACAGGTCCTGATGGGCCTCGACGACGCCGGAGGCCCCGCCGTGCTCCGCAATCCCGGAGCGCACCCCGAAAACTTGATCGTGCTTATGCCGATGCGCGTGTGAGGCCACAATGACTGAAGCGAAACACAATCCCGAGCCTTTCGCCTGGGTACCAAAACGCCAATGGGACCGAATTACGTCGGGAGATCCTTGGCTAACCGTCACGGTCTATTCGGAAGACCAAGAAGCTTGCGCCGGCGGGGTTCCCCTTTACGTCTCCCCGCAGCCCTCGACGCTTCCAGCGCCTGACTTTCCGAAGTACATCAACCTGATCAACGGCGATATCTGCGAACTCGTCTCGCAGGGTCCCGATGGTGTCACCTTACGGCGGGAAGGCAGCACGAAACTTGCCTACCTTGGTCTATCCGAGTTCGAAAAGCGCTTCGATCTCATCACCCCACCTCCATCGACGCATGTGGTGGTCTTTACGCCCGCTGAAATCGAAGAAGCGGCGGCTCACCTTGATCTCCTCGCTGAGGAGTATGCGGTGCGCGCGACCGATCCAAGGTGCAACCGAAACCATTACCTGCGAGCCAGTGCAAAAGCGAAACAGGAGGCCGCTGATTTACGGTCTCGCGCCCTACCTGTTCCGGCACAATCTTTGGTCGGGTACCAAGAGCGTGTCGCGATGGCTCACCATGCCTTGTTCCACGACGATCCAACCGACGTAGCGGAGCGGCTTGCTCGCTTCTTCGAGGAGGTCAATGAGACCTGCCAGGCGCTCGGCATGAGCCGCGAGGATGCTCATAAGCTGGTCGACTACACCTACGATCGGCCGACCGGCGATCCCCGCAAGGAGATCGGCGCGGCGATGCTCACGCTGACTTCGCTATGTGTCGTCGCAGGTATCGACCTGATGAACTGCGCCGAGGCTGATCTCGAAAAGCTGCAGCGGCCCGAGACTATCGCCCGCATCCGCGCAAAACGCGCAACGCGGCATGGCCGCGGGCCCCTTCCGGGCCTAGATCCGGCAACCGCGTCGGAGGTCTCGATCGATGGAAACTGAGATCGAGGAAGCCCTTGCGCTAGCGGCCGGCGGGCGCATCCCGACTGGCGGTTTCATCGCCGAACGTCGCACCGTGAGCCGCGGCGATGTCGCCGTCACTCGCAAAACCCTTCTGTTGTTTTTGGAAAACCTCGACCCGGATTTGACGGTCGCCGAGTTGAGGGAGTGTCTCGATCAATGACCGGTCGGAAGGAACGACATGACCAACATGCGCGCAAAAGTGCGGGTAGGCTCCTGCACCCCATATCGCAATCCGGAGACAGGCGAGACCGTCAACGAGACGCTTCGCTTCCACGGCGTCGCCAAAAGCGATGGGCCGTATCCTGCCGACGGCTCGGACGAGAACAATACGTTCTCGAAGTTCTCCCCCTCAGTCGACTTCTCCATCGTAGTCGCCAATCCGGCGCTCTTCGGGAATTTCTCCTCCGGCGACACCTACTACGTGGATTTCACGCCGGCAGCATAAGGGATGGCCTTCGGGCCATCCCTACCCACTCGGAGGATTTAGCGTTGATCAAGCACGACGACTTCTGCCCATGCACCCGCTTCCGCGCCCAGCCCGAGTTCTGCCAATGCGGAGCGATCGAACGCGCCGAGATCGTAGAGGAGACCGTGCAGGCCTTCTCAGACCGTCTTCGCGAAATCAACCGGGGCCCATCACCCGCAGTCAGGGAGGTACGCCTTGAGCCGAGAGAGATTGTGCTCGCCGTTCAAGATGTGTTCGCCGAGCGCCGCCGCCAGATGGAGGCTGAAGGCTGGACCCCAGAACACGACGACGCCCATGACGACCGAAGCCTTGCTCTAGCAGGTGCATGCTACGCCATGTTTGCCTCGATCAGCGACAGTGCTCGTGCCTCTACCACAATGCCTGAAGGGCTCACCGTTGATAGCCAGCCGATAATCGGTTGGTCCGCATGGCTTTCGATCTGGCCTTGGTCGCGCTCATGGTGGAAACCGACGGATCGCCGTCGCGATCTCGTGAAAGCGGCCGCCTTGATTATAGCTGAGATCGATCGCCTCGATCGAGCGCCCGATAATAGGGAGGAGTGCTAATGCGCTGCTCATACTGCGGAAAAGACGGCCATCCATACACCTGTTGCCCATCCAACGGCACAGCCACCAACCTGCGTTGCACCTACTGCGGCGGGCGTGATCACAACTACGATGCCTGCACGAGACACTGGGGTGGCGGCAAGCTGCCAGGCGCGATCAGACTTAGGGGAAGCCACTAGAATGAACATAATTTGCACCCTGCAGGAATCTGAACTCCCCGCGCTTGCATTGTCTGTTCGCCAACCATGGGCGCACGCGATCGTCAGGGGCTGGAAAGATATCGAAAACCGCCAGTGGAACACCAATCAGCGCGGCCGCGTCTGTATCCACGCCAGTGCGTTCATCAATCGGAATTTCGAAGAGGACAGCGAAAGCTACCGCGAAGTTCTGAACGATTGTGTTGGCGCAACGCCGATGAGCTACATGAGCCGCGTTGACCAGGAAGACGTGAGATTCGGCGCCATCATCGGCGTTGCCACGATCGTCGACGTAGTGCGATGCCACGACAGCCCATGGTTTTTTGGACGCTACGGCTTCGTACTTGAGGATCAACAGTACCTCCCAACTCCGGTCACAGTGAAAGGCGCGCTCGGTTTTTTCGACTGGCGCCAACGCCTCCAGGGACGGGCCGAGCGGACCATCACTCACCCTGCGCAGCGGAGCCTGCTTTGATCATGTCGCCGTTCACAGACAAGTTGCTTTCCCAAGGTCGTTGCCCATGCTGCGGCGGCGCGCGTGTTCGCTTCCGACGCATTCCCGCAGGGCTTGCTCAATACACCTGCGGCGCTCAGTTCACGGCCGACGCCGAGAACGTGAGTGTTGCCGCACCATGCCAAGCCGGCTCAAAGCTTGCCGCAAGGCTCATGACCATCGAGGCCAAAGGAAAAAGGAGGGCTGTACAGTGAAGCACGCAACCGTGGAGCCCAGTTTCTCGACAGCATTTCTGTTGTTCGCACAATATGGCGGACAAGCGATTATCCCCGTCGAGAATGTTTGCAGGGACTACTTCAGCCACCTCACACCTGACAAGTTTCTCCGGAAGGTCGGCGCTGGCGAGATTGCGATTCCTGTTATTCGCGCCGAGACGTCACAGAAGTGCCAGAAGGGAGTGTATCTTCAGGATCTCGCCAACTATCTCGACGACAGGCGCGAGGCGGCGCTTAAAGAATTCCGGCAACTTCACCGTCCTTAGCTGCGATCGGCGAACATTGGAGACAGGAAGGAAGTGAAACCTGTCAACGGGACGCGAGATAGTCCGTCAAGCTCTCGCAAAGATTCACGGCAACTTCTCCGTCCATAAAATCTAGCACCCCGGGACGATAAGCAGGCACGGGATCAATGACGAAGTTGCTCCGCCGCCTTCTCTGGGACCTCGGGGTTTTAATCTTTTGTCCGGAAAGCACGAAAGTCTTAGCCACATTGCCAAGATAAGCAACAGTGTCTTGATTGGGCAGTTGTTTTCGCCCACGAGGATACGGCGTCATCGCGACTACCGTGTCTTCCGCATGAATAAGGGCCTTTAATTCGTCACAGAAACTGGTTCGCGACCCGTGATGAGGGAGCTTCACCAACTCGTACCTCGTGACAGGCTTTAGGTGCGAGTTGTGGATCGCCGTCAGATCGTAGTCAGGTGCAAAATTTTCGACATCACCGCCGAGGAACACATATTTTCCGTCGTATTTGAGAATACAGCAGATCGAAGTCCAGTTCTTGTTATTCTCGCAGAAACCGTAGGTGTCAGCGTCCCCGGCTTCGATGCTCTCAGCAAGAGATGCCAGAAATTTAGATTTTCGAACAGCAGTGGGTGTCATCACAGTTAGGAATTCTGTCGTCGCCCCGTGTGCAGGCGGTGGATAAAGCAATGTCAATTCGGAAACGGGGAACAACCTGGTCTTTTCCACCTGCAGCAGGTCGAAAACCTTCTCGATTTCTCTCGTAACGGATACTCGAGCCAGCGACGTGTCATCCGATACAGTAGCGACAAACATGCGAAAGACGTCCTTTGTCCACGCATCCGGGATGACTACCTTTGATTTCGGGCAATGAGCTATTAGCTCGGAAGCTCCTTTGATGTGATCGTCGTGAAAATGGGTTATTACGTTGTAGATCACCTTGTCGGGATCAACACCCAGATCACTCAAGGCTTGCAGCGTGTGGTTAATCTTTCCCGTCTGACAGCAATCTATCGTAATGACCGAGCCGCAGTCGAAGATGATGACCAGGCTTTCCCCTGGGGCAGACCCAATAATACGAAGGTACATCAGAAGGTCCAGGATGCCGCTTTCCGCTTGATCAACTCAGCCCGCGTCGCGGACTTCTTTCGCTCGTAGTTCGCGAGGTATATCTTCATCATGTTGATCTTAGTGCTCCCTCGATATTCAAATCCAATGTGGATCACGACCGGAGAGCCTACTCTGACATCTGCCCTCTGCTTTTCCGGCAATTCGTCATCGGAAAAATCATACTCGTACTTGTCGCCATTTCGATCCTGAATAACAGCATGAAATCGCGTGCCATCCGTCCCTGCTACCAGACCCCTGAAACTCTCGCGGCCAATAAACCGTCGGTGGAAGTAGCCTGTTTCTGGCCCGACCATCTTTCCCTCAAGACTGGACAGCCTTTCAAGGTATTGAGGAGCGGACTTCGCACCGCCCTGCGTTTCAGATGACGGAGCGGATATGTCCGCAGCCGTCGGATCTTCTGGAAGGGTCGCCGAATGTCGCGAAATGTCCGAAAAGAGCTCGGCAAAGTACCCGCTCCAAATTGTTTCCTTGTTCGAACTCAACTCGGAGAACAAAGAGTTGGTAGTGTCCAGCGACCTTGACAGCCCACTCGTATCGGTTTGTTTGCTTTTAATCATGGATTTCCCCCCAAGCCATGAAATGATCAACAATGCCCTCGAAATTCGAAACGTACGACGGGACGTTCTCTCGCATCACTTGAAGCAAGTGCTTCCGAAAAGATTCGTCCGTCTTGTCCTTTCCAGTCACCTGGCTGAAGTGATTGTTCATTCCGAAGAATACGCCACTTTGGTCCATTTCCTTCGCGTTCGAAGGCTGGATCGTAAATATTTCGTACGCTTCTGGCTCCAGACTCAACTGCTTCTTCATACTTACAGTGGACATGCCGCCATTCATTTTTGGGTTTTTGTTCTCAAAGTCCTTCGCCCAATCCCCCCACGGCTCAAGGGGGCATAGTCGTCTTCCGAGTTCGTTTCTCTTTTCGAATGACCCGAAGTCGACGTGGCGTTCTAGATTGACGCCATAAGCCCAGATCGGTGTGTGACCTAGAACCTCCCCAAACATCTGTTGGAAGATAGCCACCAGGAGTTCCATGTCGTGAACCATCGACCGAAGCGTAATTCGGTTGCGCTCGACGGTGAACCGAAGGTCGCTTAGCATGAAGTCTGCGATCTCTGAGTGAATCACGTGGACCTCGGCCTCGGAGCCGTCGTCGATCGTCAGATCAATGTAGCGCCGAATCCATGCCGGCGAAAAAATGGCCGGGTTCATATCCCCAACGACGACAACGGAGTTCGATTTGATCAAGACAACACCTCGGTGGTCGACAGATAGATAGTAGTCCCTGCGGAAAGTAAATGGACTTGTATTATTGCGCGGGGCTGTTGACTGGTATTTGACCGAGGATGGTCTCGCGCCACCCCGTGGCCGCCTCGCTTCGGATCAAAAAGCACATTACCGCCCAAGGTATGCTACAAAAGTGCTACAGAAAAACTAACATCCTTGAAACTAATCAGCTTTTTATCGAAATCGTCCAGTCGATCATGGGTGCGACCGCGAAGATCGGCTGGCCGGTTTTCAGGGCCTCGGCATAAAAATGAGAAGTCGTCATGCCGCGCTCATAACCCAAAGCGCCGAAAAACACCAGTTTTCCCCACGCGGGGCAGCAATGCTGGAATTGCTGGTCGGAGTGTCGCGGCCGGGTTCGGCTCAAGGATCGTACGAACCACCGAACTGCGCTTTCCCCTCTCGGCTCTTTCCGGCTAAGATGATGGGAGTCGCAGAACAGCAAGAGCGCGTCATGTCCACCGCCACCGTCATTCCTCTTCCAAAGCCCGTCCTGCTGCCCGTCGAGGGCCTGTCCGAGCGCTTCCCGGTCCGCCGTGTCTATTGCGTCGGCCGGAACTATGCAGACCATGCGATAGAGATGGGCCATGACCCGAGCCGCGAGCCGCCCTTCTTCTTCCAGAAGAACGCCG
This sequence comes from Rhizobium sp. Root1203, assembly GCF_001424945.1. Taxonomy (GTDB): domain Bacteria; phylum Pseudomonadota; class Alphaproteobacteria; order Rhizobiales; family Rhizobiaceae; genus Rhizobium. The sequence continues at coordinate 100,685 of NZ_LMCW01000012.1, read as the reverse complement.
ACAACCTTCTGCCGGCGGGCGAGGATTTTCCCTATCCTTCGCTTTCGAACGACGTTCATTTCGAGGTCGAATGCGTTCTGGCCTTGAAAGCAGGCGGCCGAAACATCGCGACCGAAGCGGCGCTTGACTGCGTCTACGGCTACGCCGTCGGCGTCGATTTCACGCGGCGCGACCTGCAGGCCGAAGCCAAGAAGCTCGGCCGCCCCTGGGAAGTCGCAAAGGCCTTCGAACATTCCGCACCGGTCTCGGCCATCGTCCCTGCGGCCAGGCTCGGACATCCGTCAGCCGGCCGCATCTGGCTCGACCTCAACGGCAAACGCGTCCAGGATGGCGATCTCAACCAGATGATCTGGAAAGTGCCGGAAATCATCGCCGAGCTTTCGAAGCTGTTCACGCTCGCTCCCGGCGATATCGTCATGACCGGCACGCCGGCAGGCGTCGGCGCCGTCAGGCGTGGGGACCGGGTGGATTGCGGCATTGACGGCGTTGCAACGCTTGGCGTCACCGTCGCCTAACGGAGGAAAAGCGATGCCTGTCTACGCCCTGGGTGGATTGAAACCGAAACTGCCGCCCGCCGGGACATACTGGATTGCTCCGGACGCCCACGTGATCGGCGACGTCGTCCTCGGTGCCGATGTCGGAATCTGGTTCGGCGCGGTGCTGCGCGGCGACAACGAACCGATCACCGTCGGCGAAGCGACCAACGTACAGGAAGGAGCGATGCTGCATACCGATCCCGGCGCACCTGTCGTGATCGGCAAAGGCTGCACCATCGGCCACCACGCAATCGTCCACGGCTGCACCATCGGCGACAATTCCCTGGTCGGCATGGGCGCGACGATCCTCAACGGCGCGAGGATCGGCAACAACTGCCTCGTCGGCGCCAATGCGCTGATCACCGAAGGCAAGGAGTTTCCGGACAACTCGCTGATTGTCGGATCGCCAGCCCGCGCAATCCGTACCCTGGATGACAAGGCGATCGACGGCCTGCGGACGTCGGCCGAGAGATATGTCGCCAACTGGCATCGTTTCGCGCGAGACCTGAAGGCTCTCTAACCCCACGGGGATCGACGTAGGATTGGCGCCGCCGTGTCGACGCTCTAGGCCGCACAGGCCTCGCAAAGGCCGCGAATTTCGATCGTCGTCTTTTCGGCCTTGAATTTCTTGCCCCGTGTCCAGTCCATCAGGCGATGGTCCACCTCGTGATCGTGGAACTCCATCACCTGCCCGCAGCTCTCGCAGATGGCGAAGGCGACGATGCCATGGCTGTGGCAATTCTCGCCGGGATGGGCGCAGGCAACGAAGGAATTGATGCTTTCGAGCCGATGCACGACGCCGTATTCAAGCAGCTTCTCCAGTGCCCGATAGACCTGGAGCGGCGCGCGAAAGCCGTGATCGCGAAGTTTGTCGAGGATCGTGTAGGCGCTGAGCGGCCCTTCCGCCTTTTCCAGCACGTCGAAGACAAGGGCCTGGTTCTTGGTCAGTGGCGGTGCGTTCATGAGCCTTGTCCTTCCATTGCCGCTTGTCCCCGCACGCGCCTGGGCAGCAGGCTGAGGATGAAGAGTATCAATGCCGCCACGACGATCGAGGGACCCGACGGCGTATCGTAGGTAAGCGAGCCGAAGAGACCACCGACGACAGCAACGGCGCCGATCAGCGAGGCGAGCACCGCCATGACCTCGGGTGTCGGCGAAAACCTGCGCGCGGCTGCCGCCGGGATGATCAGCAGCGAGGTAATCAACATGATACCGACGATCTTCATTGCGATCGCGATCACGACCGCCATCAGCAGCATGAAGAACAGACGCGCCCTCTCCGGCCGCAACCCCTCGGCCTCGGCAAGCTCGGGATTGACCGTCGAAGCGAGCAGCGGTCGCCAGAGCCAGGCGATTGCAGCCAAAACCAGAATGCCACCACCCCAGATGAAAACGATATCCGTCTTCGATACGGCGAGAATATCACCGAACAGGAAAGCGATGAGGTCAATGCGCACCCAACTCATGAATGCGACCATCACAAGGCCGATCGCCAGCGTCGCATGCGAAAGGATGCCGAGCAGCGCATCTGCCGACAACGCCTGCCGCTTCTGCAGGAAGAGCAGCAGGATCGACACCGTCGCCGCCACGATGAAGACCGCGAGCGTCACGTTAAACTGCAGGAGCAGCGACAGCGCCACGCCGAGCAGTGCGGAATGGGCGATCGTATCGCCGAAATATGCCATGCGACGCCAGATGATGAAGCAGCCGAGCGGCCCTGTCGTCAGCGCCAGCCCGACGCCCGCAAGGATCGCGCGAACGAAGAAATCGTCAAACATGCCGCTCTCCCGCCGGATGATGCCCATGGCTGTGATTGGCAGTCGTGCGATCATGATGAGTGTGGCCGGCATGATCGCGGTGCGCATGGTCCCCGTGATCGTGACCTCCGTGATCATGGCCGGCATGATCGTGCCCATCCTGACCATGGTGGTGTCCGTCGTCGGGATGGCAATGATCCGTTACCGTTCCATCCGAATGCAGAACGCGGCCGTCTGGCAGATGAGTATGGTCGTGATTGTGGCTGTAGACGGCGAGCGCCTGTGCTGCGCGACTCCCGAAGAGACGGACATACTCGGCGCTCTGCGTCACGGCTTGCGGCGTGCCACGGCAGCAGACATGCCCGTTGAGGCAGATCACAGTGTCGGTGGCTGCCATAACGACGTGCAAATCGTGCGAAATCAGCAAAATTCCGCAGCCGGAGGTATTGCGGATCGACTTTATCAGGTCGTAGAGCGCGATCTCGCCCGAAAAATCGACGCCCTGGACAGGTTCGTCCAGCACAAGCAGATCAGGCTTGCGGGCGATGGCGCGCGCCATCAGCGCTCGCTGGAATTCGCCGCCTGAGAGATGCTGCACCTCGGCCCCAGCCATGTGCGAAAGCCCGACGGCATCGAGCGCCGCCATCATATCGGTGTCGGAAAGCGGCCCCGTGAGGGTCATCAGACGACGAACGGTAAGCGGCAGCGTCCAGTCGATCGCAAGCTTCTGCGGTACATAACCGACCTTGAGACCGGAGGCGCGGTCCACCCTGCCCTCGTCCGGCTTCAGCACGCCGATCGCAGTCTTGACGGTGGTTGATTTGCCGGAGCCGTTCGGGCCGATCAGCGTCACGATTTCGCCGCGCGAAACCGAGAAATCGACGCCACGCACCAGCCACCGACCGTTTCGCCGGACACCGACATTGGAAAGCGAGACTAGCGGCTTCGCCTCGGAATTTGCGGGAGATGACATTAAATTTCCGAAAGTCCTGTTGCGCACTGCTATCGCACACGTTATAGCATAACGCAATTGATGTAATAACATAACAATCGCAATTCAAGCGGAGCATGCCGATGAAACTCGCGACGGGCCTTACCCTCGCAATCCCTGCGATCCTTTTTGCCGGAGCGGCCAGAACAGCCGACGCGCCAGTCGTCGTCACCTCGATCAAACCGGTCCATTCGCTGGTGTCGGCGATCATGCAAGGCGTTGGCAAGCCGGAACTGATCGTCGACGGCGCGGCCTCGCCCCACACTTACACGATGAAGCCGTCGAACGCCCGCGCCCTCCAGGACGCCAAGGTCGTATTCTGGGTCGGTCCAGGGCTCGAAGCATTCTTGGAAAAGCCGCTGGAAGCGCTGGGTTCGGACGCAACGGTTGCAGAGCTGGACCGCGCACCCGGGCTGACCAAGCTCAAATTCCGCGAAGGCGGCGCCTTCGAGCCGCATGACGACGGCGACGAACACGCTGCAGCAGGACATTTAGGTGAAGGGCATGCGGGCGAAGGCCACGAGGGCCATGAACACGCAGAGGCCGACCACGATCACGGTGCGTTTGACACTCACCTCTGGCTCGACCCGATGAACGCCAAGGCCATGGCCGCCGAGATCACCACCACGCTCGTCGCGGCAGATCCTGCCAACGCGCTGTCCTATCAGGCCAATGCCAAGGCGCTCGACGACAGGCTGGATGCACTCGATGTGGAGATTGCCGGCATCGTGTCGCCGGTGAAGGACAAACCTTTCATCGTGTTCCACGATGCCTATCAGTATTTCGAGCACCGCTACAAGGTTCGCGTCGCCGGCTCCATCACCGTCAGCCCGGAAACCATTCCAGGCGCAGAGCGCGTATCGGAGATTCGCAAGAAAGTTGCCGGTCTCGGCGCCACCTGTGTCTTCGCGGAGCCGCAATTCCAGCCCCGCCTCGTCGATGTTGTCATCGAAGGCACGAAGGCAAAGCCGGGCGCGCTCGATCCGGAAGCCGCAACACTCGATGCCGGTCCGGATCTCTACTTCAACCTCATGCGTGGAATTGCCAATAGCATGAAGGACTGCCTTTCAAGCGAAAGCTGAAGGCTCGATGAGGCGGACCCGGAGTCCGCCTTTTTCAGCAATTGAAATGTAATAGTATAACATTAAATGGAGTCAACGATGGATAGAAAGCTACCGGTCACCGTCCTCTCCGGATTTCTCGGCGCCGGCAAGACTACCCTGCTCAACCACGTGCTGGCGAACCGCGAGGGAATGAGGGTGGCAGTCATCGTCAACGACATGAGCGAGGTCAACATCGACGCAGCACTCGTGCGTGAAGGCGGCGCCAACCTGTCGCGGACAGACGAACAGCTGGTTGAGATGACCAACGGCTGCATCTGCTGCACCCTGCGCGACGATCTGCTCAGGGAGGTTCGGCAACTCGCGGAAAAGGGGCGCTTCGATTATCTGCTGATCGAGTCGACCGGCATCGCCGAGCCGCTTCCTGTCGCCACGACGTTCGAATTCCGCGACGAGAACGGCGAGAGCCTTTCCGATGTCGCACGGCTGGACACCATGGTGACGGTCGTCGACGCGGCCAACCTGCTCGCCGACTATGGTTGCGCCGACTTCCTCGCGGAGCGCGGAGAGAGCGCCGGCAGCGGCGACAACCGCACCGTCGTTGATCTGCTCGTCGAGCAGATCGAATTCGCTGACGTCGTGGTCCTCAACAAGATCGGCACGGCGACGCACTCGGAACGCGAAGCCGCGCGTCAGATCATCGTCGGCCTCAATCCGGACGCGCGGCTCATCGAGGCCGATTTCGGCAAGGTCGACCTGAAAGACGTCCTTGGGACCGGCCTTTTCGACATCGATCGCGCAGAGACGCATCCGCTCTGGTACAAGGAACTGCACGGTTTCAAGGACCATGTAGCGGAAACCGAGGAATACGGTATCCGCTCCTTCGTCTACCGCGAGAAACGTCCCTTCGATCCGCTCAAGCTGCAACAATTTCTCGACGCGTCCTGGCCAGGCGTCGTGCGTGCCAAAGGCTTCTTCTGGCTTGCCACACGGCCGCATCATGTCGGGGAAATCAGCCAGGCCGGCGCCATCCTGCGAACAAGCCGGATGGGGCTATGGTGGGCCGCGGTGCCGCGCGACCAGTGGCCCAAGGATCAGCACTTCCTCAATGCGATCTCTCTCTACCTCGATCCGACCTGGGGCGATCGGCGCCAGGAGATCGTATTCATCGGAGCGGACCCGATGAATGAAGGCTGGATCCGGAGCGAGCTGGATGCGTGTCTGATCGACGAGCAGGATTTCGCGCCGGAGAGATGGAGGAACCTGCCGGACCCCTTTGCAAGGTGGGGAGACCGGGCCGCATGACGGTACCTCCCGCCAAACGATATCGCTGCCTATGCGAGGAATGCGAGCCGCTTCCGCCGATTGACGGATTGCAGACACCGCCTCAAGCGGAGAGAGAACCCACCGCCGGCAACCTGTTGAAGAACGTTGCCCAGCGGCTGTTGTCGGCGCGAGCGACCTCCTCGCCGTAGGTGAGGCAAAAGCAAGAAGGACGGCCATCGCCGCCCTTCCGATAGTCTGCCCTGGAGCTTCTAGCGCCCGGCTATGATGTTGGAGATCACGCCGCTGGCGGTGCCGATCAGCAGGTAGTCGTTATCCACGCGAACCCAGCGATAGCCGCGTGGAGGAGCCGACAGGCGATAGCGGCGGTAGTCGCGAACGTCCTGCATGTGACGGCGTTCGGCGGGGCTTATGCGATGGCCGCGGCTCCACTTGTATTTCGTCACATGAACGTCACGCTCCACCACAACAGGGCGGCGATGGTCCTGAGCGCTCGCTTCCGTCGCAGCAACCAGCGGCGCAGCCAGGAAAGAAGCGGAAAGGAGGACGGCGAAGAGCTTTTTCATTGGGGGTTCCTCGTGTTGAACACGTCCGGAACCTAGGGCGAAAAAGATGAACCGAAACTGAAAGATATATTAAACTTATGTAATAGTAACATATGCTTAAATACGTAGGTTAAACTGAAAAATGCGGCATCACCCAGCGTTTGCGGGTGATGCCGGCGATCGATCAGAGCTCTTCGTAGTTGAACCAGTCGAAGTCGGCCGTCTTGGCGCGGCCCGAAGTGTCGAATGCCAAGACGCCTGCGAAAGCCCCTGTAAACGAACCATGCTCGCCGCGTCCGCCCTCGTCGGAAACGACGCCGGCGTCAAGCACCGGACCGATCGCCTGCCAGTTGCCCTTGCCTTCCGTCTGCCAGAAAAACTGCAAGTCATTTTCGCGGATTTCCATGGAAAGCTGCACGCGCCCTTCGGCCGGAAGTGCAACGCCGCTGCCTGCCGGAAAGTTGAGGCGGCTGTTCGGGTAGTCGCCGTCGCAAGACAGGATGGTGACACAGCGCCCAAGCTTTTCGTGCAGCGTCACCACCACGGCGTGGAACTTGTGACGGTTGTAGTAGTGCGTCAGGCCGGCAGCCTGCTGGTAGGTGTCCGGATCGAACTCTACCACGGTCTCGGCACGAAAGCTGTGGTGCTCCTGCCGGCGGGCGACCAGCGACTGCTCGAACCACGAGCCGACGCTTTCGCGCGCGACAAGCCTGAGATGGCCGGGGCGGTCGGTCAGATTGAAGATCCGCTCAGGTTGGGGCGTGCGAAGCCATTGGAAATCGGCAGGCAGCTTGCCGCCATCGAAGCTGTATTCAGTTCGTGTCGGTCCTTCGACGGGAACCGCACCATTCAGTCCCGGCACCGCGACATCGGGCACGGTCGTGCCGTTTGCAAGGTAGAGCCAGCCGTCGTCCTTCCAGACACATTTCTGCAGGCTGGTTTCACGCCCGAGCGTGCAGCGCCGCTTTGGCGGCATCGGGCGACCGCAGAGATGAGTGTGGTAGACTTGGCCGTCCGGCGTTTCGACATATTGCCCATGGCCTGCCCTCTGCAGCACGGCTTCGGGATGTTCCTTCGACGTTATGAGGTGCATGTGTGGATGCATCTCATACGGACCGTCGATATTGCGCGAGCGCGCCATGGTGACAGCATGGTCATAGCCGGTGCCGCCTTCAGCCGTCGTCAGATAGTAGTAGCCGTTGCGCCGGAAGAGGTGTGGGCCCTCGACCAGGCCAAGCGGGCTGCCGGCAAAGATATTCGTGATGGGACCTTTTAGCGCCTTCGTTCCAGGATCCCACTCCTGCATCAGGATACCGTCGAAGGCCGGCGACTTCGGCGCGCCGCCGAAGCTTTCGGTGCGGTGGTTCCACTGCATGTTGAGGAACCACTTGCGGCCGTCCTCGTCGTGAAACAGCGACGGATCGAACCCCGAGGAGTTCGCGTAGACCGGCTCGGACCACTCGCCCTCGATTTCAGGCGACGTGACGATGTAGTTGTGGGCGTCCTTGAAGTTGCCGTCGAAGCGCTTGACGTCGGTGTAGACCAGCCAGAACAACCCATCCGCATAGGAAAGACAGGGGGCCCAGACACCGCAGCTATCCGGATTGCCGCGCATGTCGAGTTGCGACTTTCGCTCCAGCGGACGACGTACCAGCGTCCAGTTCACGAGATCGCGCGAATGATGAATCTGGACGCCCGGATACCATTCGAATGTGGAGGTGGCGATGTAGTAGTCGTCGCCGACCCGGCAGATGGATGGGTCCGGATTGAAACCCGGCAGGATGGGATTGCGGATCATGATGGCGTCTCCTCCTCACGCTCGCATATTTTGCGGCACGTACATCAGAATTTTGAGAAAAGACGCCCGGAAGGTCGTTCCGGGCACTCAATAACTATTCGATTTCTGCAGACTTGGCCCAAAGATTGACGTCCGCCTCGCGGGCATAGACATCGATTTCCTTCAGTTCATCAGCCGTGAACTCCAGATTGTCGAGCGCCTTGACGCAATCGACGATCTGCGACGAACGGCTGGCGCCGATCAGCGCCGACGTCACACGCTCGCCGCGCAGCACCCATGCAATCGCCATCTGCGCCAGCGTCTGCCCGCGCTTCTCGGCTATTGCATTGAGCTTGCGGATATTGTCGATGATGCCGGGTCGGATGAAATCCTTCTTGAGGAAGTGGTTCTGCGCAGCACGGCTGTCCTGCGGGATGCCTCCGAGGTACTTGGTCGTCAGCATGCCCTGCGCCAGTGGCGAAAAGACGATGGAGCCCATACCGACCTCGTCGAGCGTATCGAGGAGCCTGTCGTCCTCGACCCAGCGGTTGAGCATCGAATAGCTCGGCTGATGGATCAGGCACGGCGTACCGAGATCCTTGAGGATGGCAGCAGCCTCGCGGGTGCGCTGCGAATTGTAGGACGAAATGCCAACGTAGAGAGCCCGGCCGGAGCGGACGATGTGATCGAGGGCGCCGCAGGTTTCCTCCAGAGGGGTATCCGGGTCGAAGCGGTGCGAATAGAAGATATCGACATAGTCCAGGCCCAGCCGCTTCAGGCTCTGGTCGCAGGACGCGATCATATACTTGCGGCCGCCCCATTCGCCGTAGGGGCCTGGCCACATATCGTAGCCAGCCTTGGAGGAAATGATCAGTTCGTCGCGCAGGCCGGCGAATTCGGTGCGCAGGATTTCACCGAAGGCGGTTTCGGCGGAACCCGGAGGCGGGCCGTAATTGTTGGCGAGGTCGAAATGAGTGATACCGAGATCGAAAGCGGTGCGGCACATGTCGATCTTGCGGTCATGCGGGGTATCGCCGCCGAAGTTATGCCAGAGGCCGAGCGAAACGGCCGGCAACTTCAGGCCGGACCGGCCCGTGCGGTTGTACTTCATCTTCGAATAGCGGTCGGAAGCCGGTTGCCAGCTCATAATTCTTGTTCCTTAAGCAAAAAAGCGCGGGCTCGTCGCCCGCGCCGGACAATAGTCCTTTGGTTGCTTACTTCAACAGCGCAAGCGCTTCCTCGATCCCGAGGGCCGCCGGCTGGGTGCAGGTCGTGGTCAGGTCGATGAACCGGCCCTCTTCCCCCGACTTCAGGATAGACGTCATCACGTCCACGCCGTGCAGCGTGCGATCGAGCGAGCAGCGCGCGTCCCGTCCTTCGATGATTGCCATCGCCATGTCGGCAAGGCCCGCTGTCCGGTAGTTTGCGCGCGGTCCCTGCGGGCTCTCCTGGTTGGAGATGCCGAACGGGTGGTCCCAGGCCTCAAGCGGCTTGATCTCCTTGTCGCGGCCACTCGCCTCGACGACCCCACCGAAGAAGTTCGGATCCGGCACATAGAGCGAACCGTCGGTGCCGTAGAGTTCCATGTTGGCATGGCGGTGAGACCAGACATCCCAGCTGGCGGTGAGCGTGACCGTCGCGCCGCTGACGAATTCCAGGATCGCCTGGATCGTCGTCGGGGTCTTCACCGGGATAGTCTCGCCACTGCGCGGCTGGCTGGTGATAGTGCGGGTTTCCGACGCCATGGACGTCATGGCGCCGACGCGCTTCACCGGCCCGATCAGGTTGATCAGGTTTGCGATGTAGTAAGGGCCGAGATCGAGGATCGGGCCGCCGCCCGGCAGGAAGAAGAAATCCGGGTTAGGATGCCACATTTCCATGCCCGGGCTCATGACGTAGCAGGCGCCCGAGGTGATGCGGCCAATACCACCCTCGTCCACGTACTTGCGGGCGAGCTGGTGTGCGCCGCCGAGAAACGTATCCGGTGCGCAGCCGACGGAGAGATTCTTCGCCTTGGCGATGCTCCGCAGCTCCTCGCCCTGCTCCAGCGTGAGCACAAGCGGCTTTTCCGAATAGACGTGCTTGCCGGCTTCGAGGATTGCCTTCGAAACCGGGAAATGCGCATCAGGGATCGTCAGGTTGACGATGACGTCGATCTCGTCATTGGCGAGAAGCTCGTCGATGGTCTGCGCCTTGACGCCGTACTCTTCCGCGCGGGCCTGGGCGGCCTGTACGTTGAGGTCGGCGCAAGCCAGAACCTTGAGCCCCTTGAAGAGAGGCGAAAGGGAGAAATAAGTCGTGGAGATGTTGCCGCATCCGATGATGCCGACGCCAAGTTCCTTGGTCATGGTGTGCCTCAGTAGGTCTTGAAGGATGCGATCGAGCGGGTGATCAGGCGGTCGATATCGCTTGGATTATCGTGCTCTACGACGTAGTGCTTGGCCTTGGTTCCCTTCAGCGCGGCGATCAGCTTCGACCACGCGACGGTCCCGTGGCCGACATCGGCCCAGCCGTCCTCGTTCTTGTTCTCGCCAGCCGGCGCGATGTCCTTGACGTGCACGGACGTGATGCGGTTCCCAAGCGTCTCGATCCAGGCAAGGGGATCGGCACCGCCGCGGATGACCCAGGCGATATCCGCTTCCCAGGAAATGTCGGGCGCACCTTCGAAGATACGCTCGATCGGCAGCGAACCGTCCGCGAGCTTGACGAATTCGAAGTCGTGATTGTGCCAGCCGAATTCATAGCCGGCGTCCTTGTACGGCTTGCTCATCTCCTGCAGGCGCTTGCCGAATGCGAGCCAGCCGGCGCCGTCGGTCGGACGCTCGTTGGCAGCCAGATGCGGTGCATAGATCGAATCCATGCCGAGCACCTTGGCAATGTTCAGCGACTTCTGGACTTCGCCGTCGAGGAAATCGGGGCTGAAGTGGCCGGTTGCCATCACCAGGCCGTTCTTGTCAAGATCGGCGCGCAGGCTTCTCAGCCCGGCATCGTCAAGATCGGCATAAATGCCGCCGAAGCCTTCGACTTCCTGATAGCCGGCCTTGCCGAGCTTTTCGAAGATTGCCGAATAGGGCTGGAAATTGCGGGCGCTATAAAGCTGAAAACTGAGTTTCGTCATATTATCCTCCTCGGGCCTCGTGCCCATTGCATTTCAATCGGGATCAATCCACGGACTGGCAGGATTGCAAGTCGTAGAAGCGGAATTCCGGTAGTACGCCGCCATCGAGCGGTTTTGCCGGGGTGAAGGTAATGCGGCGGGTTTCACCCGCCGCAAGATCGAAGGCGTTGTCCGAATATTTGCCGTCTGTCTCGGTCTCGATCATGACGAAGAGCGCAAGTCCCTTGGCTGTGACATTGAGGCAGACTGAGCCGTCCTCCTCGACATACTCGTGCGTGACCATCAGGCCGGCGGGCTCGAGTTCGAGCGCCTTGTATGTGCCGTGCACGTAGTGCCCCTCGCCGCCCATGCCGTTCGACGCTGTGAAGCGCCAGGCAAGCAGCGTGCCGGCAGGCAGATCGGCGACATCGACGGACGCCGCCGTGACGGCCGCATCCGGGCTGCAGACCGCCTGCACGTCCCTCACGTGCTTGCGCTCGCCCTTCATATCGAGGATCGAGATCGAGAGGTCGACGCTCACCCCTGCGAGTGTGTCGTTGACCAGCGAAAACTGGATTGTTTTGCCGTCGTCAGAAGGAATGGCCGCAACCGCCACCGGCTGGAAGAACCGCTTCACGAGATAGTGCATCGCCTTCCAGCGCCCGCCGTAATCGAGGCTCGACCAGGAAGCGACCGGCCAGGTGTCGTTCAGCTGCCAGTAGATGGTGCCCATGCAATGCGGCTTCAGCGACCGCCAGTATTCCACCGCCGTCTTGATCGCCAACCCTTGCTGAATCTGGCTCAGATAGACGAAGTTCGGAAAGTCCTTGGGGAAGCGGAAATAGCGGAACATCGTGCCGGCAATGCGTTCGTTGCCACCGGCATTCTTCTGATGAAGTTCCATGACGGGCGACGCAACGTTCATGTCCTTGGCGTCCGCATAGGTCTTGATGACGGGCAGCGACGTATAGGACTGGAAGCCGAATTCAGAGCAGAACCGCGGGCGCACCGAGCGATAGTTGTCGAACGACTTGTTCTCGTGCCAGACGGACCAGTAGTGCATATCGCCGGAACCGTCGGCGTGCCAGGCGTCGCCGAAATCGAGATAGCCGGAAGCCGGGCTCGACGGCCACCAGATGGCATCGGGAGACGCCTTCTTCATCGCCTGTTCGATCGTCCGGTTGAGACGATCGTAGGAAACGAGATAGCGGTCGCGATCCTTTCTCGATTCATCGAACCAGGTCAGCGCGCCGACCAGCTCGTTGTCGCCGCACCAGAGCGCGATTGACGGATGCGAGGAAAGGCGCCGAACCTGATAATCGACTTCGAGCGTCACATTGTCGAGGAAGTCCTCGGTCGAAGGATAGAGATTGCAGGCGAACATGAAGTCCTGCCACACCATCAGGCCGAGCCGATCGCAGAGGTCGTAGAAGTAGTCCTGCTCGTAGAAGCCGCCGCCCCAGACGCGGATCATGTTCATGTTCGCAGCCTTGGCAGACTGCAATAGATCCTCGGTTTTCTCGGGGCTTGATCGCGAAAACAGCGCGTCCGCCGGGATCCAGTTGGCGCCACGGCAGAAGATCTCGTGGCCGTTCACCTTGAGCGCAAAGCGGCTGCCGGCCGCATCCGGCGTGGTGATGAGTTCGACGGTGCGAAGCCCGATCCGCTTCGTCAGCACATCGGACGGCAGATCCACGGTCAGCGTATAGAGCGCCTGCTCCCCGCTCCCTGCGGGCCACCAGAGGCGAGGCTTGTCGATCTGGAAGACGTAATTCACGATCGTTTCGCCGGCACCGACGCCAACGTCTAGGCGCACGCGCTCGCCGTCGAGCGTAAAATGCACCGGCACGATACCGGGGGCGTTGGCAAACAGCGTCGCACTGACCTGCAGATCCACGGAACCGTTGAGATTGTGCACCTGGCGGGTCGTGACGTGTTCGATGCGTGCTATTTCGAGCTTGCGCAACGCGATGGTGCCGTAGAGGCCTAGCGGCGCAATCGCAATGTTCCAGTCCCAGCCGAAATGGCATTGCGGTTTGCGCAGCATGTTGCCGTTGGGGATCGGCGAATTGCCCGTCGAATAGGGAATATAGAAGGGTTGCCTGGCCTGCCGGTCCGCGCCCGCCGCAATGCTCGAATGCAGGACGACGCGGATGACGTTGTCGCCGACCTTCAGATGGCCGCTGACGTCCGGGCGGTAGCGTCGGAAGCTGTTGTCCGCGAGCAGCGCCGGCGAGCCGTTGATGAAGACGGCAGCCACGGTATCGAGATAGTCGATATCGAGGTACCAGTCGCCATCCGGTTCCGACAGTGTGAAGCTGCGTTCGATCGCCCAATCGCGATGCGCCACCCACTGCACCGCCTCTTCGTTCCGGCCGAAATATGGATCGGGAATAAGCTCAGCGGCATGCAGGGCCGAGTGCACATCACCCGGCAGGGTGATCTTCGTGCTGATTTCGCCATCGGCGGAGGTGAGCTGCCACGAGCCGGAAAGGTCGAGGTTGAACCCGTTTGTGGGCAAGGATGTCATAGCATTGTCCCGATTAGGCCGCTCTTGGGAGAACCCGGACAACCGGGCTGCGACCGAATTTGGCTTGGCCAGATGGCCGATTGGAAGAACGGGCGGAGTTCAGGCTCCGCCCGCATTGCGATTTTCTAAAGACGGAGTTCCGTTTCGGCGTCGAAGATCGAAGCCAGCGACATGTCGAAGCCGAGCTTGACGCGCGAGCCGGGGCTGAAGCGGCGGGAACCGTTGATGCGCACCGACATCGTGTGACCGGCATGCTTCAACCACAACAGGTTGTCGGCGCCCATCGGCTCTTCGATATCGACGGTCGCGTCATGCACTTCCGCGCCGAGGTTTTCGTTCACCTTCACATGTTCTGGCCGAACCCCGAGAATGACCTTGCGGCCAGCCTGCAGCCGCTCGGTCGTCTCGTAGGCGTCGACTGCGAAATTCACGCCATTGGCGGTGAATACGGTCTGATCGCCCTGCTTGGCAATTTCGCCGCGCAGGAAGTTCATCGACGGCGAACCGATGAAACCGGCCACGAAGAGGTTCCTCGGCTTGTTGTAGATCGTCGTCGGATCGGCGAGCTGCTGGATAATGCCGCTCTTCATGATCGCAATACGGTCTGCAAGCGTCAGCGCCTCGATCTGGTCGTGCGTGACGTAGATCATCGTGTTTTTCAGCGACTGATGCAGGCGCTTGATTTCGACACGCAGCTCCGAACGCAGCTTGGCGTCGAGATTGGACAGCGGTTCGTCGAAGAGGAACACGTCGACATCGCGCACCAGCGCCCGGCCGATCGCCACGCGCTGACGCTGGCCACCTGAAAGCTCTGCCGGCTTGCGCTTCAGAAGCGCCTGGATTTGCAGGATCTCGGCGGCGCGTGCCACGCGCTTGTCGATCTCGGCTTGCGGGATCTTTGCGACCCGCAGGCCGAAGGACAGGTTCTTCTCGACCGTCATCTGCGGATAGAGTGCGTAGGACTGGAACACCATGCCGATGCCCCGGTCCTTGGGCTCTTCCCAAGTGACGTTTTTGCCCTTGATGAAGATCTGGCCGTCGGACGCATCGAGCAGGCCGGCGATGCAGTTGAGCAAGGTCGACTTGCCACAGCCGGACGAGCCGAGGAGCACGAGGAACTCGCCGTCGTTGATCTCGAGATTGAGATCCTTGAGAACGTTGACGGCGCCGAAGTTCAACGAAAGGTCTTTGATGGAAACGCTCGAATTCATGGATCAGCCTTTCACTGCGCCGGCGGCGATGCCGCGGACGAAAAGTCGCCCCGACACGAAATAGACAACCAGCGGCACCAGACCCGTGAGGATCGTTGCGGCCATGTTGACGTTGTATTCCTTCACGCCCTGGACAGAATTGACGATGTTGTTGAGCTGCACGGTCATCGGATAGTACTCAGGCCGGGTGAACACGACGCCGAAGAGGAAGTCGTTCCAGATACCGGTGACCTGCAGGATCATGGCGACCACGAAGATCGGCAGCGACATCGGCACCATGATCTTCAGGAAAATCTGCCAGAAGCCCGCCCCATCGATACGTGCCGCCTTGAAAAGCTCCTGCGGCAGCGATGCGAAATAGTTGCGGAAGAGCAGCGTCAGGATAGGCATGCCGAAGATGCTGTGCACGATGATGAGGCCCGTCAGGGTCCCGTATATTCCCAATTCGCGCAGCACGATGACGATCGGATAAATCATTACCTGATAGGGAATGAATGCACCGATCACGAGGATCGAGAAGAACAGTTCCGATCCCTTGAAGCGCCAGTTGGCGAGCGCATAGCCGTTCACAGAGGCGATCGCGATCGAGACAATCACCGAAGGAACGGTGATGCGCACCGAGTTCCAGAAGCCGCGTGACAGGCCGTCGCAATTGAGACCGGTGCAGGCCGTCGCCCAAGCCTTGACCCACGGTTCGAAGGTAATCTCGACAGGCGGCGAGAAGATGTTGCCGAGACGGATCTCTGGCATTCCCTTCAGCGACGTGACGATCATCACGTAGAGCGGCAGCAGGTAGTAGGCGGCAGCGACAAAAAGCGTGCCATAGAGCATGATATTGCGCGGAGAGATCACCCGCTTCGGCTTCGGACCGCTCGGCCCGGAGAATGTCTTCTCCGTCATGGCGCCGGTATCCGTCTTCTTGAGAGCAATGGCATCAGGCACGCTTACGCCCTCCCCCGAATTCCAGATATGCCCAGGGCACGATGATGATGGCGACCGTCACAAGCATCATGGTCGAGGCAGCAAAGCCCTGACCGAGATTCTGCGCCTGGAACATGTAGTCGTAGACGTACTTGGCGGGAACTTCCGACGAAATGCCGGGGCCGCCGCTCGTCTGCGCCACAACGAGGTCGTAGACCTTGACGATGCCGCTGGCGATGATGACGAGCGTAGTGATGAACACCGGACGCATCATTGGAATGACGATGAAAAGATAGGTTTTCCACATCGGGATACCGTCGACGCGCGACGCCTTCCAGATATCCTCGTCGATGCCGCGCAGACCGGCGAGCATCAGGCACATCACAAGGCCCGTCCCCTGCCAAAGTGCTGCGATCAGCACACCGTAGATGACGATTTCAGGCGTATAGAGCGGATCGAAGGTGAAGCTCGTCCAGCCGAGCGACCGCACCACGGACTGAATGCCGAATTCCGGATTGAGCACCCACTGCCAGACGAGGCCGGTGACGATGAAGGACAGCGCGAAGGGGTATAGGAAAATCGTTCGGAACGCATTCTCGAAACGAATCTTCTGATCCATCAGGGCAGCCAGAACGAAACCGATCACCAGGCTGAAGATCAGGGAAAGGATGCCGTAAAGGGCAAGATTCTCGATGGAGATGATCCACCGCGGCGCCGCCCAGAGGCGCTTGTATTGGTCGAAGCCAACGAAGCTCAGCCTTGGCAGCAGCTTCGAGTTGGTGAAGGAATAGAATACCGTCCACAACGTGCCGCCGAGGAAAATAACGACGGCAGTAAGAATCATCGGGATGGATGCAATTTTAGAGTTCAGATTGCGTAGCAACTGATTTGGCCGGCCTGCTCTCGCTTGACCCGTCATCGTGTCTCCTCCTGAAACGCAAATGCTTCTGTGATCGCGAGCAGCGGACCGAAATCGGACGCCGCTCTTGTCTTTCCACCTTCGGGCCGCAGGTCGTGCAGGTCACGACGAAGCCACCGGAAGAGCGCTGTCACAAGCCGGATCGCAAGCAGGAGTTCCGGAAGATCCGGCTCCCGCAACGGGAGCCGGATCGCAACAGCAAGGATCGGGACGATCAATCGGCAGACGCGATGATCTCGGCGAAGCGCTTCTGTGCCGCCTCAGGCGTCATGGAAGGATTCGCGAAGAACTCGGAGAAGAGGTCTTCCTTCTGCTTTTGGCTGTCCGCGGACAACAGCTGGTCGGTGCCCGCCACCACGTTGCCGGCCTTGAGGATTTCGAGACCCTTCTTCATGCAGTCGTTGGCCGCAGCAAGATCGACGTCACCACGAACGGGCAGCGAGCCCTTCTTGAGGTTAAAGGCAACCTGCGTCTTCGGATCGAGAAGTGTCTTTGCAAGAACTTCCTGCGCCTTGGACTTTTCTGCGTCCTTGAGCAGCGGGAAATAGAAAGCGTCGCCGCCCGTCGAGATCACTTCGTTGACACCAAGGCCCGGAAGGCAGGTGTAATCCGTGCCGGCCTTCTGGCCAGCCAGAGCGAATTCGCCCTGCGCCCAGTCGCCCATGATCTGGCCGCCGGCCTTGCCGGTGATGACCAAGTTCGTTGCCTGGTTCCAATCCTGAACGTTCGAGCCCTTGGCCATCTTGCGCGCATCGTCGGCAGCCTTGAAGACCCTGGCAATGTCAGGACCTGCAGCAGCTTCAGCATCCTTGTCGCCGAATACCTTCTGGAACACGTCCTTGCCGGCGATGGCGACCATCAGCACGTCGAACGCGCCGGCAGCCTGCCACGGCTGACCGCCAACGGCGAGCGGCACGATGCCGGCCTTTTCGAGCGCCGGTGCTGCAGCGACGAATTCGTCCCAGTTCTTCGGCACCGCGACGCCGGCCGTCTTGAAGGCTGCGTTCGAAAGCCACAGCCACTGCCAGGAGTGAATGTTGACCGGAGCGCAATAGATCTTGCCGTCGATCGTGCAGGAATCAAGCAGGCTGGCCGGACGAATAATGTCCTTCCAGTGTTCCTGCGTCGCGACGTCGGTCAGATCGCGCATCAGGCCCGACTGAACCAGTTCCTCGGCCTGACGGCCATGGTTGAACTGCGTTGCGCCCATCGGATCGCCGCCGGTGATGCGGCTGACCATGATGGGACGCGCGGTGCCGCCGGAACCGGCAATGGCGCCGTCGACCCAGTGGTTGCCGGTGGCGTCGAACGCCTTGGCCAGTTCAGCCACGGCGGCAGCTTCGCCGCCGGACGTCCACCAATGGGTCACTTCGAGATCGGTCGCATTTGCCGCACCGAGCGGCAACACGACGGATGCGGCAAGCGCAGCCGCAATCAAACGGAAATTCATGAGTTTTCCTCCCTCACTGAAACGTTGCCGGAAAAACTTAGTTCAATCGATATTTTCGCGCAACAGGCCTCTCTGAAAATTTTGTTTTCCCGCGCCATTTGCTACCAATGCCTGTCATGAAGCTGAATTTTAAAGCGAAGAGACACAAAATAAGGCGATTGCGTGTGCATGCGCCAATAAACACGAACCAATTGATAATTATACATTTTACCGAATCGTACTGAAACCTGCTCACCTTCGCCTGTTCGCAAACGCAAAAAATGCGGGCACAAAAACACGATTCAATCAGCACGAGTAGAAGTGACATAACTGTCAGAAAAAGCGCTCGACATTTCTACTGTATCGTTACAGATTTTGGATCTTACGGGAGGAGCGGGTTTTGCGGCCTTTGTGCTTACAGCGCTTCCAAAAGCATCTATAAGCGAACCAAAATCGCACAGGACGGCCCAGAAGGATGGAAAACAAAGGAAATTTGGGGGGAGCGGTGGCTGAGGCGACACGTGAACGTCCAACACTGAAGACGATCGCCTTCATGACCGGCCTTGGAGTGACGACCGTGTCCCGCGCCCTCAAGGATGCGCCTGATATCGGCGCGGAGACCAAAGAGCGCGTCCGCATGGTTGCCCGACAACTCGGCTACCAGCCGAACAGGGCCGGCGTTCGCCTGAGAACGGGCAAGACGAACGTCATCGCCCTCGTGCTGAGCATCGACGAAGAGATCATGGGCTTCAGCAGCCAGATGGTGTTCGGCATCTCCGAAGTGTTGAGCGGCACCCCTTATCACATCGTCGTTACACCGCATTCGCACAGCAAGGATCCGATGCTGCCGGTGCGCTACATTCTCGATACGGGCTCGGCGGACGGCGTCATAATCTCGCGCATCGAACCGGACGACGCCCGAGTAAGGCTGCTGACCGAGCGCAACATGCCCTTTGCCACGCACGGACGAACGGATGCCGGACAGGTTCATCCGTTTCATGACTTCGACAACGAGGCCTTTGCATATCAGGCGGTGGAAAAACTGGTTGCCAAAGGGCGCAAGCGCATCGCCCTCCTCCAGCCGCCAAGCAAGCTGACATACTACACCCACACGCGGATAGGCTTTCAGACCGGTCTGCACGACTTCGGCGCCGAGGAAGTGCCACTACGCGTGACGATCGATACCCCTCTCGAAGAAATCCGCAACGCGGTCGAAGCCACGATGCGGTCTCCAAACGCGCCGGATGGAATCGTGTGTTCCGCCGGAAGCGCCGCGATTGCTGTCAACGCCGGCATTGAAGCAGCCGGCCGGCGGCTCGGCCATGATGTGGATATGGTCTCGAAGGAATCGACGCCGATCCTCAACTGGATCCGCCCCGAGATCATCACCGTCTACGAAGACGTCCGCCATGCAGGCCGCGAGATGGCCAAGGCGGTTATCGCCCGGATCGACGGCGTCGAACCGGAACTGCTCCAGAGCATCAGCCAGCCGGTATGGAGGCAGCGGGACAGATAGTTCACCGGATCGGCGACTGCAACCGAAAGTCTCCCTACATTTCAAGTTCGTGTGTTGCTGATCTTCAGAGTTTGACAACTCCGGCCCTGGGGAGACAGGCGTCAGCCTCAAACCAAAACTGGCTGTTCCGTGCCCTGTAGCCGTCGCGCCGGCTCGACCTGGTGGAGATAGACCGCAAGCGTGTCCCACGGCGGCGTGGTAGAAAGCTGAGAGAGAATTCGCCCCACCTCGCCACGGTGATAACCTCCATGCAACGCAACATGTGTCAGCATCTCTTCTCTTGTCATATATCCCCTGTCGCCATCGGTGAACATGAATGGCACGGCCTCGGAGAGGGCACCAGGCGCGATGTTTCGAACATAGTCCACAAACCACTCATCTGACACCTTTACTGCCGCATGCAACTCGCCCAACGCAGGAGTTTCAGCCGTGTTGTCGGAAGTGTACTGATGCTGTGTTCCGCTGAGATGAGCGGCAAATATCCGGGCAACGACATACGAGTGGTTGATCAACCGCAATGCGGCGTGCATTTCGGCAGCGTACCTTGCCTGATCGAGAGTTTCCAATTTCTCGAACAAGTCATCGTTGGCCCATCGATGATAGCCGTACAGGGTAACCAGGAAGATGCTCATTTCAGAAAGTCCTCTTCATCTTTTCTCAGAATGTGAGTAATGTCTTCATGTTCCTTGAGGGAGGTTCGATTGTCTACTCGCATTGCAAGACGGCAGCCGGTGATGCGGAAAGAGCCGCAGCAAGCCCGCGCCCGCGCGACAGTTGAAACGATGATCGAGGCGGGCGCTCGCATTTTGAGCGAGGAAGGGTGGGCCGGGTTCACAACCAACAGGGTTGCGGAAGTCGGCGGGATAAGTATCGGATCGCTCTACCAGTATTTTCCGGACAAGCTCTCGTTGATCGAAGCTGTTCGCCGTCGCCACCTCGATGACTGTCTTGCGGTGATGCGGAAATCAGGAACAGATGGACTGTCGCCGGCGCAATTCGTCGCAAACTTGGTTCGAGACATGGTCGCCGCGCATAGCACCCACCCCGGGCTCCATAGAGTGCTGCTCGATGAGGCTCCCAGCTTTGACTGCCACCGCAATCCCAACAACGCATTCGAGGTTGAGTACCTCGGTTACTACGCAGAGGCTGTCGCGACCTATCGGAACCGCAAGCCGAACGCCGGCGACCGCGCCGCCGCTTTGATCATTTCCGATGCCCTTGACGGGGCTATCCACAACGCCGCCCGCCGCGGCACATTGAAGGATCCGCTAATGCAGAGCGAGCTTGTCCGCCTGATAAGTCTGTACCTCGCGGACGGCGGCGAAACAGCTCAGGCGTAGGCGGCGGCGTGTTTTCTTCGCTGTCGCAAGTCAATGTTTTGCGACAGTCGGCTTGTGTAAACCCTTGACGTAAAACCGCTCCGCGTACCAAAAGGCCGTTCCCCGAATGGTAAAAACCATCCGATTGCAAAGGAAGCTCATGACAAAAGCCCTGCTCATCATCGACGCTCAGAATGCGATCCTTTCCGGAAAGGGAACGCCGCAACGTCAGCCGCACATCGACACGGCGCTGAACGAGACCGTCGCGCGTCTTAGTGCGCTTAAGGAACGGGCGCGGCAACAGGCCGTGCCTGTCGTCCTTGTGCAACATGATGGCAACGCCGATCATCGCCTGGCAATCGGCACCAAGGGCTGGGAAATTCGATCGGAGCTCACGCCGGCCGCGGGAGAGGTGGTCGTCCACAAGAGGAGCTCGGATTCGTTCTTCGAAACAGACCTTGCGGATCGGCTCCAGGAAAGGTCGGTCACCCACCTGGTCGTCGGCGGATGCATGACGCAATTCTGCATCGATACGACGGTCCGGCGGGCCGTTTCGCTGGGCTATGACGTCACGCTTGTGGCCGACGGACACATGACCGCTGATTCCGAGACGTTGACGTTTGCCCAGATCGTCGCTCATCACAACGAAACACTGGACGACTTCGACGCCGGCGCCGCCAAGATCCTCGTGCGTCCGGGTGCCGACATCCAGTTGTGTTAGGCACTGTCAAGCGCCATCATCATGCCGAAGGGCGCCGGCGGCCGCTGGAAAGACAGCCGGGCCAATGGCCCGGCTGATTTCGTTTGGGCAGAGACCTTAGAAGGTCGATGCACCGCTGCCCCAGGGGCCATGATGGAAGTCCTTGCCGTCGAGGCGGTCGAAGCCATGGGCGCCGAAGAAATCGCGCTGCGCCTGGATCAGGTTGGCAGTGCCCCGGCCCTGGCGATAGGCGTCGAAATAGGTCAGCGCCGAGGTCAGTGCCGGAACCGGCAGGCCGGCCTGAAGGGCGGCGGCAACGACACGGCGAAGCGCCGGAAGCGACTCCTTGACCATCTCGGAAAAGGCAGGGGTCACGATCAGGTTGGCCACATCGGGTGCCTTCGTGAAAGCGGACGTGATCTCATCGAGGAACTGCGAGCGGATAATGCAGCCGTCACGCCAGATCTTGGCGATCGTGGGCATCGGCAGCGACCAGTTGAACTCGCGCGACGCCTCGGCCATGACCGCGAAGCCCTGCGCATAGGCGCCGATCTTGGCGGCAAAGAGTGCCAGCTCCAGATCCTTGTTGAGTTCGGGGCCATCGGCGATCGGGAAGTCGTATTTCGGCGTGCCGAAGATCTTCTCGGCGGCCTCACGCTCGGTCTTCATCGAGGAGATGCTGCGGGCGGCGACGGCCGCTTCGATCGCAGTTGCCGGAATGCCCATGTTCTGCGCTTCGATCGCCGACCACTTGCCGGTGCCCTTCTGGCCCGCCTTGTCGAGGATCATGTCCACCATCGAACCACCGGAGACCGGGTCGGTCGCAGCCAGCACCTTCTCGGAGATCTCGATCAGGTAGGAATTCAGGCGTCCCTTGTTCCATTCTCCGAAGATGCCGCTGATTTCCTTGGAGGTCTTGCCGAGGCCATCGCGCAGGATGCCGTAGATTTCGGCGATCATCTGCATATCGGCATATTCGATGCCGTTGTGAATAGTCTTGACGAAATGACCGGCACCGTCGTTGCCGAGCCAGGCGACGCACGGATCGCCCTTGTACTTGGCTGCAATCGAGGTCAGCACCTTCTCGACACGCTTCCAGGAATCCTCGGTACCGCCGACCATGATCGAAGGACCATGGCGCGCACCTTCCTCGCCGCCGGATACGCCCATGCCGATGAAGGTCAGGTCCGTATTCTTCAGACGATCGAACCGCGCGATCGTGTCGCGGAAGTTCGCATTGCCGGCATCGATCATGATGTCGCCCTTCGAGAGGTGCGGGCGCAGCAGTTCCATCTGCTGATCCACGGCCTCACCCGCCTTGATCATGATGATGATCGGACGCGGTGGGCGGATCGCCTCGACGAATTCCTCGATGGTCTTGCAGGGAATGATCTGTTTTTTGAGGTCGCCGGCGCTTTCGTAGAATTCATCCGTTTTCTCAGGCGTACGGTTGAACACCGCAATCTTGTTGCCCTTTTCCGCGATGTTGAGCGCCAGGTTGGAACCCATGACGGCAAGGCCGATCAGCCCGATTTCTGCCTTTTCCACGATAAACCTCCGGTGAGTCATTTTGGATCGGTGTTGTGGCATTCAATTGTCAAAACGGCAAGTTCGATTCGGGCTTGAACGGACTCGTATTGCGCCCTCAACGAATCGAACCATATTGCGTCATACGCGGACCGTTTCCTTCAGGACCTTGCCCGTCGCATTGCCATCCCTCGCAACGAAAAGGAGGAATATCGTGTCCACAATGCCCGCAAGGATCATCCACCGCTCGATCGACAGGAACTGGCGCGACGTCTACGCCTTTGCGGAAGCACCAAAAAATATGCCGCTCTGGGCATCGGGCTTGGCATCCGGGCTCGAGCGCAGCGGCAACGACTGGATCGCCGAAGGCGTCCTCGGCACTGTAAAGGTCAGCTTCGTTCCGCACAACGAATTCGGCGTCATCGATCATACGGTGACGATCGAAAGCGGGCTGCGCGTCTATAACGCCCTGCGCGTCGTGCCAAACCAGGATGGCTGCGAGGTCATGTTTACGCTGCTGCGGATGCCTGGGACGACCGACGAACAGTTCGAGGCGGATGCCGCGCATGTCGCCCGCGACCTTGATGCATTGAAAACGCTGATGGAGGCATAGGAAACGCATGACAACGACCAAAGACGACCTCAGAATCGACTACGTCGAATTCAACGTGACGGATATCGACGCCGCCAAAGCATTCTACGGCAGCGCCTTCGGGTGGCGCTTCACCGATTACGGTCCGAACTACTGCGAATTCGACGATGGCAGGCTGAAAGGAGGCTTTACGAACCTGGAGGCACCTCGCCCCGGCGGACCGCTTGTCATCCTCTATGCGCACGATCTCGAAGCCGCTCACGGCGCGGTTGAAAGAGCCGGCGGCAAGATCATCCGGCCGATCGCCGGTTTTCCCGGCGGCCGTCGATTTCATTTCAGCGATCCCGATGGCTACGAGCTCGCGGTCTGGACGAAAGCCTGATCAGGCAGCGAGCGTTCCGGACATGGTCCCCACATCCTCGAGGATAATCAGTGCGCCGATGATGCCTCCCGACGAATCGCGCAGCGGCGACATGCGGCAGCGGATCGGCTGGGCCAGACCGCTTTCATATTGTGGATAGGTATGGTCGGAGTGTTCGCCCGAAAAGCAGGCATCCAGGCTAGCTTTGACAGCATCGCAGAACAGACCCTCGCTGATGAATTCCGAGACATGGCGCCCGATCATCTCCATGGGCTTCCTGCCGAGATGCGTGGAGTTTGCCACGTTCGAATAGAGGTACCGGTAGTCCCTCGTAAGCACCGCGACACGATCCGGAAGGGCCTCCAAGATCGCCGCATTGAGGAAATTTCCATTATCCGTGTTCGGAACATAAGCAGCCGGAACCGAGACCGGGTCATCATCCATCGGCGGCATCTGCCAGCGAGGCGAGGATGAATCGAAATACTGCTGCATCAGATGCGACAACAGCTTAACATGCTCCCGCACGGCTTCGCTGTCCTCGGAATACTGATCGATCAGGCAGCCGACAAACTGGAGCTGCATATGCGCATAGAGCAGGTTCGCTGGTCTGTAGCCAAGTATCGCTTCGACAAGCAAATCGACTGAACCATCAAGACTGCTGACGCGTGCATCGTCACCATTCCTTATCGCCTCTTCTATCTGCGCGCAGCGCAGTGAGAACGCTTGAAAAAGATCCAGCACGACACCTCCGAATGCCGATTCCGTAAGTGAATGCTGTCTATGACGGCTGAATCTGGCAAGCCAGCCGAACCAGTCGAAACCGCGCAATCACTCGCAATGATGGAAATCGGTAACATGACACATCTTCACTTTCAATGAAGAAGGTTCATTGTTTTTCAATGAGGAGATGTGAGAGTAATCCCTCGTTAGAAAACCTGGCGTTTTATTTCCCAGCGGTCGTGGTACCAAAGCCATTGCTCCGGATATTCCCGAACCCAGCTCTCGACTTTATCGTTTAGCAACTGAGCGGTCGCCGTCATGTCGAGATTGCCGTTGGCATCGCGCGGGATTTCGAGCCTGGACTCGATTTCGAGACGATATCGGTTGCCGGGAAGACGGATGCAGCGGGCGGGATAGACGTCGCAGTTGAACTGGCGGACCAGCTTTCCAAGGAGCGGGTTCGTCTTGACCGGACGGTTGAAGAAAGAGGTCTTCAACCCCTTGCCGAACTTTTGGTCGACCAGAACACCCACGCCGTGACCGGCTTCCAGCTGCCGCGCGAGCGCGAAGGAAGAACCGGCATGCGATGGCACGAGCTTGCCCATGCGCGCGCTTCGGAAGTCGAAGACCTTTTGCGCCACATAGGGGTTGTTCGGTGGACGGAAGAGCACGCTGACATAGAGACCGAACGCAGCTCCTGCCACCGGCAGCAATTCGAAATTGCCCGTATGACCGGTGAAGACGATGAACGGCCGCGGGTTGGTCAGGAGGTCCATGAAGATCGGAATGCCCGAAACCTCCACCCTGCCCGGCTCGCTCCGCATCGGATCGAAATCGAACAACCGATCGAGGAAAACGTATTCTGCGGCGAGACGGCCCATGTTGGCCCAGCTTCCAAGCGCGATGTGGTTGATCTCCGCATCGCTCTTGTCAGGAAAGGCGTTGCGCAGATTGGCAATCATCAGCCGATGGCGCTTCATGCGTGGACCGATCCTGCGCATCAGCCAGTCGATGAAGTTGATCGCACCATCTGCCGGAAACAGCTTCAGGAAGTTCAGGAATCCGAACATCACCTGCGCGATCAGCCACTGGCGGAGATGAACCAGCTTGAGGACGATACGGGTGATGAAGAGCTTCAATGGCTCAATCCATCTTCAAGATGATCTTGCCGAAGATCAGGCGCGACTCCATGCGTTCCAGAGCCTTGTCGATATCATCGAAGCTTACTTCGGTATCGATAACCGGATGAACCAGCCCGCGGCCCATCTTCTGCATGGCATCAGCCATGTTTTCCATACGGCACCCGAACGAACCGAACAGCTTCAGTTGCTGCTGGAACAGCATCATCAAGTTCATCTCGGTCGACACGCCCGATGTCGAACCGCAGGTGACCAGGCGGCCACCACGCTTCAGGCAGAACATCGATGCCGCCCAGGTATCCTTGCCCACATGTTCAAAGACGACGTCGACGCCCTTTTTCTTCGTCAGCTTGCGCACAACACCTTCGAAACGGTCGGTGCGATAGTTGATGACGTGATCGGCGCCAAGCGCCTTGGCCTTCTCGATCTTGTCGTCCGAGCCCACTGTGGTGATGACGGTGCAGCCGATCTTCTTGGCAAGCTGAATCGCCGCCGAGCCGATTCCCGAACCGCCGGCATGAATGAGGATCGTCTCGCCGGACTCCAGCTTGGCGTTGTCGAACAGCATGTGTTCGACCGTGCCGAATGTCACAGGCGCCAGTGCGGCACCGATAGCGTCGACACCGGGAGGAGCCGGAACCAGCAGGCGGGCAGGAAGGTTGACCTTCTCCTGCGCGAAGCCGTCGAGATGGAAGCCGTGAACGCCGGAGACGTGTTCGCAGAGATTGTCGCGGCCCTCGCGACACGGACGGCACAGGCCGCAGGTGCGCGCGCCGTAGATCGAGACCAGCTGGCCGGGCAACACATTGGCAACGCCCGGACCGATCGCTTCGACGACGCCGGACGCTTCCGCGCCAATTACCAGCGGCATCTTGCGCTTGGCGAAAGCCATGCCGCGCCAGCCCCAGACATCGATGTGATTGAGAGCGACGGCCTTGACCCGCAGCGTCACTTCGCCCGCGGCCGGAGCATCGGGTTCAGGCAGGTCGGTGATCTCAAGCTTGCGGTCATCGATCAGTTGCAAGGCGCGCATGGCAAAGTCCTTCACGGGCACCCTCGCCCTAGGGCCAGTGTGCAGTTTATGGATAACGCTGCGTCCTATCGCACCAGTCAGGAGACGGGAGCAGCAATGTTGGTCTTATCTCAAACGTTTGTCGGAACCGATTAAGCCGGTTCCAGCGCCATGACAAGGCTGGCGTTCTGCCCGCCGAAACCGAAAGAGTTGGAAAGCACGGCATTCACCTGGCCTTCGCGCTTCTTGTTCGGAACGACGTCGAGAACGATCGAGGGATCGGGATTGTTGTAGTTGATCGTCGGCGGGAGCGTACCCGTCAACATCGTCTGCAGCGAGAACACCGCCTCGACCGCGCCGGCCGCCGTCAATGTATGGCCGATCATCGACTTGTTGGACGACAGCGGAATGGACGCCAGCCGCTCGCCGAACACCGACAGCATGGAGCCGTATTCCATCTTGTCGTTCTCAGGCGTCGAGGTGCCATGGGCATTGATATATCCGATGCCGCTTTCGTCCATGCCGGCGTCTGCCAGCGCCGCGCGGATCGTCGCGATCGCCGGGGCCCCGTCAGGCGACGAACGGGTGCGGTGGAAGGAATCGGCCTTGTCACCGGCACCCTTCATGATCCCCAGAACCTTGGCGCCGCGGGCAATTGCCGCTTCAAGCGACTCCAGAACCAGTGTCGCAGCGCCTTCGGCGATGACGAAACCGTCCCGATCCTTGCTGAAGGGCTTTGATGCCCGAGTCGCGGGATCGTTTTGTGTGGAAAGCGCTGAAAGCAGCGAGAAGCGGATCAGCGCTTCCGCACTGACGGATCCGTCCGTAGCGACAGCAAGCGCACGCGTAGTGCGGCCCTGACGGATCGCCTCGATACCGAGCTGGATCGCGGTCGCTCCGGACGCGCAGGCAGTGGACAACGTCACCGGCAGGCCGCGTGTGCCGAAACGGTCCGCGAGCCGCTCCGAAATCGAGCCGAACAGCGCCGCCTCATGGAATGCCGCATCGGGCCGCTGACGCATGGCCGCCAGGAAGCGGTCATACGCATCGCCCGGGTGATCGGCTGGCGGCGAGCGGTCGGCAAGTTCGAAACGTGCACTCCACTCAGGCTCTATCGGCGGTGCTGCGAGAAACAGGGGACCGTTGAAATCGCCTGAAATATCCGCATCGGCGAGCGCTTCGATCGTCGTTTCGCGAGCGAAGGCGAAGGAACGCTCGACGGCGTTGGCGACCGGAATGTCGATGAAGTCGACCGTCCCGGCGATGCGCGTCGAAAGACCGTCCGTGGGGAAACGATTAATCTCGTGTATCCCGGACTTTCCGGCGGTCAGCGCTGCCCAGTTGTCTTTGAGACCCTGGCCAAGAGACGTCAATATGCCGACGCCGGTGACCGCGACGATTGGGCGGCCGAGATGATCCTTGTATGCCGAATCTGTCATGTGCCTACTCCCTCACGCTTCCGCGGACAAAACGGCGACGCCTTCGCCGCGCTGATGGCCCACTGTTGTGACGATGGCAGCAGACGTACCGGTGCTCATCGCCTTCTCATGCGTCGCGTCAAACGGCGGAACCTTCGCATTGTTGTCGACTGCCAGCGCCGCCAACGCCACGCCGAGCGCAAAATGCGATTCGAGCCCGTGGCCGGTGACGCCGCCGAAACCGCGGATCGCCGCCCCCGGGAACTGCCGCTCCAGAACCGCCTTCTCGCGCTGTGCAAGATCCTTCATCCCGGTCGATCCCGTAAAGATCGCCGTGCTTCCGGCTGGAAGATCGGCAGCCGGCGCAAGAAGCCGCTCGAGGCGCTTCTCCAGATTGCCGGCATTGCGGTTGCCGCGATCGCCTTCGACCGATGAAATCGTCGCATAGACATGCGCGCTACGCGCCTCGGCATGGGCGCGGGATTCCAACACGAGGAACACGCCGAGGGAACCGGTGATAATGCCGCCCTCGTCGCGCGACCAGAGTGGCAGCCATCCCCCGCGCGAATGCGCATTGATCGATTCGAACAGTAGAACCATGTCGAGTCGCTCGGCCGAGAAAGCCCCGCCGACGAGCGCATGCGAGGATTCCCCGGACTTGATTCGATAAAACGCCGTCTCGACAGCCGAGATGCCTGCCGCCTCTTCACCCATGAATGTGCGCGAGGAGCCGGTGACCTTGTGCACGATGGAGATATTGCCGGCAAGCAGATTGGAGAGCTGCGCGAGGAAAAGCGTCGGGCGAAGTTCGGTCGTGAGCTTCTCGTTCAGCAGGACCTCACGGTCATTGCGCTTCAGGCCCTCGTCGACGATCAGCGTGTCGACATTGATGTCGCGCTCCCCGCCGCCGGCAGCAACGATCATGTCCATGCTGCCACAAGCTTCCGCATCGTCCTTGAAGCCGGCGTCGTCGAGAGCAAGACCTGCCGCGAAAACGCCGATGCGCTGCCAGTTTTCCATCTGGCGCTGGTCGCCGCGCTTGGCGATCTGCTGCGACCAGTCGATTTCCGGAAGCGGATGAACCGGATACGGCTTGAACTTCTCGGTTTCCACGATCGTCTTCGGAGATCCGTCGGCCGTGAGCAGCGCAATATGCGGCTCCTTGCCGACCCCTTGACACGTCACAATGCCGATGCCGGTGATCACGACATCATTTTGAGCCTTGCTCATCCATTCACTCCCTGTGCGGCGATCGCATCCATAAGACCCACTTCACCTGCACGCTTCTTGACGATGTCTCCGAGCGGAACCTCGCTGAAAGGCACGGTGCGCAGCTTCAATTGCGCATCGCACACCTTCTTGCCGTTGCTCGTGATCTTTGCCTTTGTGACCGCAAATCCCGAACCCTCATGCTCCAGAAATGCCTCGATGTCGAGAACCGCTTCCGGTTCGACAAACGTCCGCATCTTGGCACCATCCACCGACATCAGGAACGGCATCGCGGCAAAGTTGGTCACAGCCAGCACGAGCATGCCTGAAGCCTGCGCCATGGTTTCGATGAGAAGCACACCCGGAACAAGGGGCATGTCGGGAAAATGACCTTCGAAAACAGGGCTCTTAGCGGGCACCACAGAGCGCGCCTTGAGCGTACCGTTCTGAAGATCGACCGCCTCGATGCGGTCAATCATCTGGAAGTATTCCAGGAGCATCGTATCCTCCGGCCGGAGGGGCAACATGCCCGTCGGCTAGGCCTACTTAATAACAAAACCGCCCGGCCGCCATGGTTAACGGCGACAGGGCGGCGAAAAAATGGCGGTATCGATCAGGCCTTGGCGGCGCGCAGCTCGTCGATCTTCGCGCAAAGGTTCTTCAGCACGAAATACTCTTCCGTGGAGACCTTGCCTTCGTTGACCTCCTGCGTCCACTTTTCGAGCGGGATCTTGATGCCGAATTCCTTATCGATTGCGAAGACGATATCGAGGAAGTCGAGGCTATCGATACCGAGGTCGTCGATCGTATGGCTTTCCGGCGTGATCGTGTCGCGATCGATCTCGCTCGTCTCTGCAATGATGTCGGCAACTTTATCGAATGTAGCGGTCACGCCTGTACCTCTTGAAATGACAATTTATCCCCCTCATAGGCAAATCCATTTCAAAAGCCAATGCCCTCACCTGCTGCAATGCGCAATTTGCAACTGCACTGTTGCTTAAACAGCATGGAGCTGTGGGTCGGGTTTGAACCACCGCTTGGCTGCGGCGAGACCGGCTATCGGCAAGCTTGGCCCGACGCCATGTCGATCTCCTACAGCAGAAAAACGAACAAGATCAGGACGATGCAGGTCAGCGTTGAGCAGCTGGCGTGAAAGACGGATACCGCATCGTCGATGTCAGCCGCAGTGGCTGTCTCACGCCCGGCCGCGTTGATCATCGGCTCCATGACGACGACGCCGGAATAGATGCGCGGACCTGCGAGCTGAACATTGAGGGCACCTGCCATGGCGGCTTCGGGCCGTCCGGAATTCGGCGAACGGTGCAGACCGCCATCCCGCATCGCGATCCGCAATGACTCGCGGCAAGCGGCACGTCCACGTCGCAGCCATGCGCCGACTGCGATCAGCACGATGGAAAGCCTTGCAGCAGGCCAGTTCGCAACGTCGTCAAGACGCGCCGAAGCCCATCCGAAATCAGCATAGCGCTCGGACTTGTGGCCGATCATTGAGTCTGCCGTGTTCAACATCTTATAGGCCAGGAGCCCCGGCAGACCCAAGACGACAAACCAGAGAGCCGGCGCAACCACGCCGTCGGAGAAATTCTCGGCCAGACTTTCGATAGCCGCGCGGCAGACCGCAGGTTCATCCAGCGTTTCCGGGTCGCGGCCGACGATCATCGCTACGGCAGCACGCCCACCGCGAACGCCGTCGGTCTTGAGCCCGGTTGCAACTGCCTCGACATGGCCTGAGAGGCTCTTCTGTGCCAGGAAAATAGTGACAGAGACAACCTCCAGCAGAATGCCGGCAAGACCGAACAGAGCAAAGAACCCATGCAACACAAGTCCCGCAAGGGCACTTGCTGCAAGCAGGCAGGCAATCGCCCAAACGCCGTTACGCCGCCGTTTCTGTTTCGTCAGGTCGCTGCGGTTGAACCACCGGTCCACACTCGAAATCGCCTTGCCGAATAGGACGACAGGATGCGGTAAGCGCGCCCAGAGGATGTCGGGGTCTCCGACAATCCTGTCGAGCAGAAGGGCCAGCACCAGCACGAGAAGATTAAGCTCGATCATCATCCGTCGTAACTCTGAAGCGCCGCGGCCAGCCGCTTGTCGCAGGCGGCATCGGCAGTGACCCCGAAACGGAGCCAGTGCGGGGCGTAGTCGAATTTGCGGACCAATATGCGGTGGCGGCACAAATGCGCATGCAGACCACCGGCCGAAAAATGATCTACGAGTGAAAACAGTGCCGTGCCGCCATGGATGCGAAGTCCGCAGCCTTCCAGCACCGTGCGCAATGCGGCGCTCCTCTCAGCAATTGCCTGGCGTATCGGCGCGGTGTCGGAACGCAGCAATGCCGAGGCGATCGAAAGGGCGGGACCCGACACTGCCCAAGGGCCTAACCAGTTTTCGAAGCGAGCGAGAATCGGGCCGGTCGCGACGACGAACCCCAACCGCAGTCCCGCGAGACCGAAGAATTTGCCGAAGGAGCGGAAAACGATGAGATTGGGCAGCCCCGCCACCAGCGACACCACGCTTGCTTCCGGCACGGTATCGCCAAATGCTTCATCGACGACCACCAGCCCCCCGCTGGCGGCCATGCGCTTGCAGAGCGCGACAAGCGTATCGGGCTCGTAGATGCGGCCATCCGGATTGTTGGGATTGACAATGACGATCAAGGCATGGGCGGCGTCGATCTGTTCTACGCTATCGAGCAGGTCGACGGCACAGCCCGCCGATTTAAACGCACGCTCGTACTCGCCGTAGGTCGGCCCGAGAACAGCGGCCCTCCCCGCCCCCACCAGCAATCGCGGCAGGAGCTGGATGGCCGACTGCGTACCCGGCACGGGCAAGGGCAGGATATCGCCGCTGCCATAATAATCACGGGCGGCCTGTCGCGCTTCATCGGTCAGATACCCGTCGGGAAGCCGCTGCCAGGCGCGCATCGAAATTTCGGGTAATGCCGCCGAGAAAGGACTGACTCCGGTCGACAGGTCCAGCCACTCCTCCGGCTTGCCCCCATGGAGCGCCGCAGCGGCAGTGATGCCCCCGCCGTGGACGATCGGCGCATTCATGCTGTTCCCCCGGCAAGGTCGATCAGATGCATATAGGAACCCGCAACCTGTCCGCGCTGGAGCCCGGCGCTGCCGAGGTCGTTATTGAGGGCATCGGTCACGCCAAACAGGCGGTCTGCATCGCCTTCGGAAACGACGGCTGAATAGTGAAACTCGTGTGCCGTCATGGGTTGCTCGAAGAACGAGCCGCTGAGCGGAGATACCCGTCGATAGCCAAGGTGGCGCTTTCGATCCTCATAGGTCGTCACCAGCGGCAGCAGACCGAGCATGGAATGGCGCTCGCCGCCGGCATCGACCAATCCCTCGCCCAGAACCATATACCCGCCGCACTCGCCATAGATCCGCACGCCGCCGTCGGCGGCTTGACGCATCCCGGCCCTAAAGGTCTGCGCTGCCGCGATCTCCCCGGCATGCAGCTCGGGATATCCGCCCGGAAGATAAACGGCATCGGCCGTTCTCGCCGGCGCTTCGTCGGCAAGCGGCGAGAAGAACGAGATATCGGCCCCACGACGACGCCAGCCCAGCAGCATATGCTCATAGGAAAAGGCGAAAGCGATGTCGCGTGCAACGGCAATGTGGCTGCCAAGCGGCGGCAGGCGGGCGATGTTTGCGGTCGACGGCTTGTTCAGCCCCTGCCGTGCAACGCGCAGCAGGAACTCGAAATTGCATTCCTCAGACACCGCCTCGGCAGCATGCTCGATGAAATTCTCAAGGGCCTGATGTTCCCCCGCCTGCACGAGACCGAGATGGCGTTCAGGCAGGGCGATCTGATTGTCGCGGCGCACGACGGCGATAACCGGCATCCGGACCGCGTCCAGCGCTTGACGAAGCATCATTTCATGCCGCTCGCCGCCGACCTTGTTGAGAATGACCCCGGCGATGCGGACATCTGCCCGAAACCCGGCAAATCCGGCAACGAGCGCCGCAACCGATTGCGACATATGCGACGCATCGACCACGAGGACGACGGAGAGGCCCAGCATTGCCGCCAGATCGGCCGCCGTTCCCTTCCCGTCCGCCGCACCATCGAACAGTCCCATCATCGCCTCGATGACGAGCAGCCGGTCGCCTGAGCGATGCAGCGTCGCGTTTGCCGCAATCAGTTCCGGCCGCATTGCCCATGGATCGAAGTTGAGGCAGGCAACGCCACTCGCGGCGGCGTGAAAAGCGGGATCGATATAGTCCGGGCCCGCTTTGCCCGGTGCAATCTCCACGCCTCTCTTGCGCAGGGCCCTGAGGAGCCCGAGAGTTACCGTCGTCTTGCCCGATCCGGAGGACGGAGCCGCAATCAACAGACCACTCATGCCGTCTCCTTGCTGCTGGAATGCCTGAATGGATCGGGACGCAGCCGCCGTCCTGCGAGTGCCCCCAGCCAATCGAGAGACTGTCTCAGCCGAACCACTTCACCCACCACCACGATGGCGGGCGGCTCGAGGCCGGATGAAAGAACGGCGGCCGGTGCCTCGCCGAGCGTCGTTTCCAAAACCCGCTGACCGCTGGTCGTGGCGTTGCAGACGAATGCCACAGGTTCCGAACGGGACCGCCCCGCCGCAATCAGGTTCGCGCTGATCTCGGCGATATGTTTCATCGCCATGTACATGACGATGACAGGCGAACCCTTACCGATCGCGTCCCAGTTTATGGCATCCGGCACGAGACCGGAAGAGTTATGGCCGGTCAGAAACGTCACCGCGTGATTGATATCGCGATGGGTAACCGGAATGCCGGCATAGGCGAGCCCGCCGATCCCGGCACTGATACCCGGTACGATGCGAAACGGAATATTGTATTCGACCAGTGTCAGCGCTTCCTCGCCGCCGCGCCCGAAAACGAACGGATCGCCCCCCTTGAGCCGCAGCACCCGCTTGCCGGCCTGCGCCAGTTCGACGAGGCGAAGCGAAATGTCGCGCTGCCTGGCCGAAGGCTTGCCGCCGCGCTTGCCCGCATATTCCAGCAGCGCATCGGGCCGCGCCAGTTTGAGGCAGTCTGCATCCACCAGCGCGTCGTGAATGACGACGTCGGCGTCCATCAACCCCCTGACGGCAAGCAGCGTCAGCAAGCCGGGCTCGCCCGGGCCTGCGCCCACAAGCCAGACGCTACCGGGTTCCAGAGCCGGAAGATGTGAAAACGCAGCATCGATCATGAGGATGATCTATGCCCCGGGGGTGACAAGGTCAACGCCAGTTGGAGCGATGAATCCGATCTGTCGAAATCGCATTGAAGGAGCATTTCGACAACCGGATTCAGGAGGCGAAGATCGCAGCGCAAGAGACTGAAGGGATTCAATCATTTCCATTGCGCCGAAATCCGGATGAACGGTGTGCGACTAAGCTTTGAGCAGCGTGTCACGGATCAGGTCGATCACCTTTTCCGATTCGATGCCGGTGCAAACGACCTGGCTCGGCAGACCGTCCCAATCGCCCGGCGGAAAGCGGCGACCGTCCTGCTTCACGATTGTCTGCCCATCGGCGATACCGCCGCAGACAACGCGCACCGCACCCGATATTGTGGTGAACAGCTCGGGTGCCACGACATATACGCAGGCGCAGCTGTCGTGAACCATCATCCCGTCGTCGACAGCATGCTTGTAGAAGTCGATATAAAACTGCGACAGGTCGTTCAGCAGCTTCACCGCCTTGTCGCCCCTGGCCGCGGTATCGGCAAGATAGCTGCGGCTCATCGTCGTAACCGCGGTAACATCGAGGCCGATGACCACCACTTTCCAGGGCGCGGTCAGGACGATATCCGCGGCCTCTGGATCACCGTGGATGTTCGCCTCTGCGACCGGCGACATGTTGCCCGGCACATAGAAATTGCCTCCCATGATGACAACGCTCTTCACCAGCCCGGCGATCTCGGGATCTTCCTTCAGGGCCAGAGCGAGATTGGTCATGCGGCCAACCGCGACCAGCGTCACCTCGCCCGGATTGGCGCGGACAGTCTCGATGATGAACTTGTAGGCCGGGCGCGGATCAAGCGGCACGTCGACAGTCGCCGGCACGTTGATGTTGCCGAGGCCGTCATCGCCATGCACGAAAGTCGGCCACGCGCCCTCCTCGCGGGAGGGATCGATGGTCACATTGGCGCCCTTGGCGACGGGAGCGGGAACACTCCATTCGCGTTTCAGGAACAGCGCGTTGCGGGTAGTCGTCTCGATTGAGGCATTGCCGAAGACGGTGGTGATGCCGATGAGGTCGATCTCCGGATGGCGGTGCAGAAATAGCAACGCCATTGCATCGTCGACGCCCGGATCAGTGTCATAGATGACCTTGTGCATGAATTTTCCTTCTACCGTTATTTCCGCAGGCAGCCGGACGACGCCCACGAGATCGGCGGCACAATAGCGCCCGCTATCGTTTCTGCAACAGCACGCGAGCGATCGCTGCAGTGGCGTGCGCTGATTTGAATTTCGGCAGGATCAATTCGGCAGCCGGTCCAATTGCCGCCAGCGCTGCAGATTCGGCAACGCCGTGGCAGCCCGTGAACGAGAACACGATCGCCGACGGGTTCTCGATACGAGGCGTCTCCCGCTCGAGTGTGGCCGCATTGAAAAAGACGCAGGGCAAGGAAAATTTCGCCGCCACCGCTAAAATTGCCGGCTCCCGACGGCGGGTATCGACCGATACGACAGCAGCAAGTTCGTCCGCCGCAATGCCGGCCGTCGACAAGGCAGTCGCGGCCAGGTCAAGCACTTCTTCGACTGATGTGCCGCGCTCGCAGCCAAGCCCGAGCACACAGCGGCGCCTCATATCGAATTCGATCTTGCCTGCGCGCTTCAAATACCGCCCCCCTGTGTCATGCAAGCCATTGCAGCAGATGGATGGAAATGCAACATGCGCGCCGTTAGCCATCTCAGAGTCCAGCCTTGTCCGATCTTGCCCCCCATCTGCTCATCCTCCTCGCCGCTGCGGGATTTCTTGCCGGTTTTGTCGATTCGATCGCTGGTGG
The DNA here is from genome assembly GCF_001424945.1 of Rhizobium sp. Root1203. Taxonomy (GTDB): domain Bacteria; phylum Pseudomonadota; class Alphaproteobacteria; order Rhizobiales; family Rhizobiaceae; genus Rhizobium. The sequence goes on along the minus strand of NZ_LMCW01000012.1, from coordinate 64,095 downwards.
CGGTGGCCTGATTACGGTTCCGGCCATGCTGATCGCTGGCATTCCTCCGCTGCAGACGCTGGGCACCAACAAGGTCCAATCGGTTTTCGGGGCAGCCTCCGCAACCTTCGCCTACGCCCGCAAGGGACATGTCGATCTGCGCAGGCAGTTGCCGATGGCGCTGATGGCGGTCATGGGCGGCGCGCTGGGTGCGGCGCTGGCGACCATCGTACCCGGAGATGTGCTGCGCACGATCATGCCGGTACTTCTTGTGGCGATCGCCCTCTATTTCGCGCTGAAGCCCAACCTCAACGATATCGACAAACATCGCCGTATCACGCCGCTTGCGTTCGGACTGACGCTCGTGCCGGCAATCGGTTTTTACGACGGCGTCTTCGGACCCGGAACGGGCTCGTTCCTGATGCTGGCCTTTGTTTCCCTGGCAGGTTTCGGCATGCTGAAGGCAACTGCGCACACCAAGTTGCTGAATTTCGGCTCGAATGTCGGCGCCCTGGTCGTCTTCATCTCATTTGGTGCGATCCTGTGGAAGATTGGCCTGATCATGGGTGCCTGCCAGTTCCTCGGTGCGCAGCTTGGCTCCCGGCTCGCAATGCGAACCGGCGCGCGGCTGATCAAGCCACTCCTGGTCACCGTCTGCATTGCCTTCACGATCAAGCTCCTGGCCGATCCGCTGAATCCGATCCGCCTCTGGCTGGAGATCTGAGGCCGTCGTCCGTTTACGGCAGGCTGCGGCGAAGCCTCAGAAAAGCGCGAGCAATAGGGCTCCGCCGGCAATAAGGCTCACGCCGAGCCAGTTTATCATGTTGAGCTTTTCACCAAGGAAGACCACGCCGAACACCGCCACGAGCACGATCGACAGCTTGTCGATCGGCGCTACGCGCGCCGCGTCACCGATCTTCAGCGCCCGGAAATAGGCGAGCCAGGAGGCCCCGGTCGCCGCACCGGACAGACAGAGAAACAGCCATGTCTTTCCCGAAATGCTGGAGAATGGTTGCCACTGGCCGGTCGCGGCCACGATGGCCGTGATGATGAACACGATAACGATCGTTCGGATAAGCGTGGCCAGATCCGAGTTCACGCCGGCAACGCCGATCTTGGCAAAGATCGCCGTCAGGGCGGCAAACGCCGCCGACAGTATTGCCCAGAAAATCCAGCTCTGCGTCATCAGAACTCCACGCCCGGCTGCCCCTTGATGCCCGACCGGAAAGGATGCTTGATGAGCTCCATTTCGGTCACAAGATCGGCGGCCTCGATCAGATCATCCTTAGCGTTGCGCCCGGTGAGCACGACGTGAGTCATATAAGGCTTCTCGTCCTTCAGAAATGCCACCACCTCGCTGACGTCGAGATAATCGTACCGAAGCGCGATGTTGATCTCGTCGAGCAGCACCATCGAGTTACGCTCGTCTCGGATCAGCTCCTTCGCTTTTTCCCATGCGGCAGCCGCGGCGGCGACATCGCGGGCCCGGTCCTGTGTTTCCCAGGTGAAGCCTTCGCCCATCGTGTGGAACTGGCAGACATCGGAGAAGTGCTTCTCGATCAGGTCGCGCTCGCCCGTCCACATCGCACCTTTGATGAACTGTACGACAGCGCAGGGCTTCCCATGGGCGATATGCCGGAAGATCATGCCGAAGGCGGCGGACGACTTGCCCTTGCCTTTGCCCGTGTGAACGATGACAAGGCCTTTCTCGTCCGTCTTTGTCGCCATAATCTTGTCGCGCGCCGCCTTCTTCTTGGCCATCTTGTCGGCATGGCGCGCGTCGTCCTGGGCCACCGCTTCCGTCGTTTCGTTCGTCATCTCGTTTTTTCCCCGGATGCAATCTTGAGGGTTTCTTTGGTCTTGAAAGTGTCGTTCACGCTGCGCGCAAGATCGAACCGCGCCGAATTGCTGCGTGGCGTCCAGAGTTGGCGGTCGACCGCTTCCAGCAGCCGCTCCTTCATCTCGTCGAACGCTGCAGGGTTCTTGTCGATCATGAAGTCGCGCACCTTGGGATCGGCAACGAAGGCCTGGTAGACGGCTTCGAAATGATGATTGCCGACGGCACCTGTCGTGGCTGCGAAGGCAAAGAGATAATCCACCGTCGCGGCAATTTCGAAGGCACCCTTGTAGCCATGCCGCATCACGCCGTCGATCCACTTCGGATTGACGACACGGCCGCGAACGACCCGGCCGATCTCCTCTTCCAGCGAGCGGATCACCGGCTTCTCGGGCATCGAATGGTCGTTGTGGTAGATCGACGGCCGTGCGCCGGCCAACTGCTCGGCCGCCGCAGCCATGCCGCCCTCGAACTGATAGTAGTCGTCACTGTCGAGAAGATCGTGCTCGCGATTGTCCTGGTTTTGTACCACAGCCTGGATCGAGCGCAGGCGCTCCTCGAAGACGCCGCGCTCTGCACGCCCTTCCTCACCCGCGCCATACGCATAACTGCCCCAGACCAGGTAGGCCTCGGCCAGATCGGCACGCCGCTCCCATCCCTTCTCGTCGATCAGCGCCTGCAGCCCAGCGCCATAGGCCCCCGGCTTCGAGCCGAAAATGCGAAAGCTCGCGCGACGGCGCGCCTGCGCCTCGTCGAGCCCGGCCGCGACGAGCCTCTCCGTCTCGCCGCGCATGCGATCGGCGATCGGATTGTCCGAGGCGTCTTCCTCCAGCGCACCAACCGCTCGGATCGCCTTGTCGAAAAGCGCAATCTGCTCGGGAAATGCATCCCGGAAGAAGCCGGAAACACGCAAGGTGACGTCCACGCGCGGACGGCGCAGCATGGCGGGCGGGATGATCTCATAACCGGTGACACGCCGTGACGTCATATCCCAGAGCGGCTTCACGCCGATCAGCGCCAGTGCCTGGGCGATATCGTCGCCACCGGTACGCATGTTGGACGTACCCCATGCGGTCAATCCAAACGAAACCGGCCATTCGCCGTGATCCTGTACATAGCGGCGGACCAGAAGCTCGGCCGATTTCTTGCCGAGTTCATATGCCGCCGGTGTCGGCACCGCGCGGCTGTCCACCGAGTAGAAATTGCGCCCCGTCGGAAGGACGTCCGGACGCCCCCGCGTCGGCGCGCCGGAAGGACCTGGCGGCACGAAGCGCCCGTCAAGACCGCGGAGTAACCCAGCGATCTCGGCGCCGCCGCAGGCGAGGATCGCGGGCCTCAACCGGGCTTCGATCTCGGCAAGTACGGCATTGGTCGCATGCCAGTCCGCCGGGCAATCGATCTCGCCCGACACCAGCTTTGCCGCGAACAGCTCGATTCTCTCGACGGTATCGCCCTGAGTGCGCCACGGGTCAGTGGAGACCTGAGCAAGGATCGCCGGGCACGGTCCGAGCCAATCGGCCGCCATATCGCAGTCGAGGGGGTCGAAAGAGTCGATGCTGGATGGCTCCGACAGTAGCAACGGAAGCCTCCCCGCCCTGTGGGGAGGGGTTGCGGAAGGGTTTGCGAACACGTCCTCCGCAATTGCCCGCTGCAAGCTGCGATCGCCGCCCTGTCCGAGCCCCCGCGGCACGCGCGCCAGCGCCACCGTCAGATCCGTCAGCAGTCGCCCCTGCGGCGAAACGCCGAAGATGTGCAGGCCGTCGCGGATCTGCATTTCCTTGAGGTCGCAGAGGTACGCATCGAGCTTCTTCAGCGCTTCGGTCTCGCTCTCGCCCTTCGCGATGCCGGCGTCGCGGTCGAGTCCGATATCCGCGACGAGGTCGAGGATCTGCTTGCTGAGCAAACGGATACGACGCGGGTCGCCCCCGGAGGCCTCATAGTACTCGTCGACCAGCGCTTCCAGATCCTTCAGCGGCCCGTAGCTCTCGGCGCGCGTGAGCGGCGGCGTCAGGTGGTCGATGATGACGGCAGCGGTGCGGCGCTTGGCCTGCGTCCCCTCGCCGGGATCGTTGACGATGAAGGGATAGAGGTGCGGAAGCGGCCCCAGGATTGCCTCGGGATAGCACTCCTCCGACAGCGCCAGCGCCTTGCCCGGCAACCATTCGAGATTGCCGTGCTTACCCATGTGAATGACGGCATGGGCACCGAATTCCTGGCGGAGAAACGCATAAAACGCAAGGTATCCGTGCGGCGGCACGAGGTCCGGCGAATGATAGCCCTCCTTCGGATCAATATTGTAGCCCCGTGCCGGCTGGATGCCGACCAGTACCTCGCCGAAGCGGGTGAACGGCAGCGCGAACGCCCCATCCCTGACATAGGGATCGGTTTCCGGCGCACCCCAGCGATGGCCGATATCATCTTGAATCTTTTTCGGAAGACCTTCGAGGAAATACCTGTAACGACTCAAGGAAATCGTCTCGCGGACAATCTTCCCATCATGGCCGGAGTTCGTCGGCCCCTCCATCAGATGCCGTATCAGCGCATCGCCTTCTGCGGGGATGTCGGCGACCGGATAGCCGGCTGCGCGCATCGCTGAAAGCACTTCGATCGTACTCGCGGGTGTATCGAGCCCGACACCATTTCCGAGGCGACCGTCGCGGTTCGGATAGTTCGCCATGACAAGCGCCACCCGCCGGTCGTGCGGCTTCGCGTTGCGCAACCTCGCCCAGTTGGCGGCCAGCCGAGCGGTGTACTGCATGCGTCCCATGTCGGGCTCACTGCCAACGATGTTGGCTTCGACCGCCGCATCGTAGCGCGCGGCCGACTTGAACGAGACAGCGCGCGCAAGAACCCGCCCATCCACCTCCGGCAGCGCGACATTCATGCCGAGATCGCGCGCCGAAAGGCCCTGCGACGATGCGGCCCATGCCTCTCGCGACGACGCGGAAAAAATCGCCTGCAGCACGACGGCGTCGCTGGCCTCCAACACGGTCGGCTGACGTGTCGCGCCGGGTGCAGAGACCGCAAATCCGGTGGTATTGATCACGACATCAGGCCTTGCGGCATGAAAGACAGTCTCGATGATGCCTTTCGAGACCGGGTCCTTGAGGCTATAGGCGAACACAGGCAGCGGCCGCATTCCCTCTGCCGCAAGCGCTTCGATCAGCATTTCAACGGGGCGCGTTTCCCCGCTCTGGACAAGCGCACGGTAGAAGGAGATTGCGACTGTCTGATGCTCTCCCATCTCGGCCTGATGCTCGACCGGCTCACTGCGGGTGCCGTTCCTCGTCTGCATTTTCGACGGCGAGCCTCTTTTCCCTGCGGAGACGAAGTGATCGGTCGCCTCCTTCCACTCCTCGATCCCGATAACACCGCGCCCCGGCCACCAGATCCCGGCCTTCATCAACGGCACGGCGCGCTCGGGTTTCTCCCCGCCCGAAAGCATGGATTCCGCGTAGGCAAGGAATGCCGCAGAATTCGCATCCCCGCCCTCAATCAGGTAGGCCCAAAGCGCATTCAGATCCTCAAGCGGCACATTCGAAAACGGCGTCAAGCCTGCATCAGGCTTGGAATCTCCCGGCAGAACGGCGATCAGCGCGCCCTGCCGTGCGGCGGCGGCGTGCAGGGCTTCGAGAGCGTAGTGGAAATAGCTTGCTCCGCCGAGCGCCCGCACAACGATGAGCTTCGCATGCCGTGCCGTTCGCTCGATATATGCGTCCACCGACATCGGATGCTTGAGGCTCATCAAACTCGCAATGCGCAGTGTGTGCGCCGGCTGCCCTTTGCCATGCGCCGCGGCGATTGCCGCAAGCTCGGTGTCGGCAGCGGAGAGGAACAGGATGTCCCCGGGAGACTGACCGAGATCGATCGCCTCCTCGCCGTCACTGATCGTTCCCTGCTGTGCCAGAAGCAGATGCATCGGATTTCCCTACACTAGGCCTTCCATCGCCTTGCGCACCAAGGTCTCGTCCATCTCGTGCAGCCCGATCACCACCAGGCGCGTGCCGCGCGCTTCGCCAGGTGCCCAGGCGCGGTCGAAATAGTGATCGATGCGGCTGCCGACGGCCTGCACCTGAAGACGCATCGGCTTGCCCGGGACATCGACGAAGCCCTTGAGACGCAGCACGTCATGCTCCGCGATGATGCCCTTCAGCTTCTCGGCGAATGCCGAGGGATCGGCAACGGGGCCAAGTTCGACGACAAAGCTGTCGAATTCGTCGTGATCATGCGGCGTGCCATCCTCGTGCTCGAGCTCGTGATGGGACTTTCGGTTGCCGATGTCGCCTTCGGTTCCGATGCCCAGACCGAGCAGTATGCTGGCCGGTACCTCGCCGTTCCTTGCTTCGATCATGACAGGCTTGCGGGCAATGCGCGAGGCGACTTCGTCACGAACGCGGCTCAGGCCAGCGTTGTCGAGAAGATCGGTCTTGTTGAGAACGATCAGGTCCGCGCAGGTCAGCTGATCCTCAAAAAGCTCCTCAATCGGACTCTCATGATCGAGCGATTCATCTGCGACGCGCAGTCCTTCGACAGCATCGTGGTCGTCGGCAAAACGGCCCGCGGCGACAGCGGCGCTGTCAACCACCGTGATCACGCCATCGACCGTAACCTGTGTTCGGATATCCGGCCAGTTGAAGGCCGCGACGAGCGGCTGCGGCAAGGCGAGGCCCGAGGTTTCGATGACGATATGGTCGGGGCGGTTCTCGCGCTCGAGGAGTTTCGTCATCGTCGGGATGAAGTCGTCAGCGACCGTGCAGCAGATGCAGCCGTTGGTGAGCTCGATGATATCGTCCTCGGTGCAGTTTTCCGCGCCGCAGCCCTTCAGCACCTCGCCGTCGACGCCGAGATCGCCAAACTCGTTGATGATGAGCGCGATCTTCTTCCCGCCAGTGTTGGAGAGCAGGTTGCGGATCATCGTCGTTTTGCCGGCGCCGAGAAAACCCGTGATCACGGTCGCGGGAATCTTCTGCTGGTTCATGGAATTCAACCCTTCATCTTCAGCGGCAGTCCAGCCGCGATAAAATACACATTCGCAGCTTCCGCCGCGATCATTTGGTGCAGCCGGCCGGCATGGTCGCGGAAATCCCGCGCCATGCTGTTTTCAGGCACGATGCCGAGGCCGACTTCATTGGAAACGATAACGAGCTGGGCCCGCGCCGTCGGCAGATAGGCGGCGAGGCCAGCAAACTCTGCCGCCATGTCGCGCTCCGCCATCATCAGATTGGTAACCCAGAGCGTCAGGCAATCCACCAGGATCGCATGCTTCTCGCCATCGACGGCCGCAAGGCATCCGACCAGGTCGAGCGGCTCCTCATGGGTGGTCCAGAGATCGCCGCGATCTGTTCTGTGCTGCTCGATCCTCGCACGCATCTCCTCATCCCAGGCGCGCCCCGTAGCCACGTAGTGACGTTCCAGACCAGTTGCCGCGACCAGGCGTTCGGCAAAGCGCGACTTTCCAGACCGCGCGCCACCCAGAACGAAGGTGGCACCCGAAGAAGAGGTGTTCATGGGAAATAAGATCCGATCTGCAGACTAAGCCTGCAAACAATCGGTGCGACGACCGCGTGACGCGGTCGGTAGATCTGCCGTTCAGCCATGACAACCTCCGTGCTGGCAGCGGGGACGTCACCCCATGGATGGGCTCTGCGCCCGGCACGATATGGCAGGTCTCCTGGCTCGCGGGTGCGGGCCGCGATCGGGGTGGACCGGAAACCGGTTGCCCTGATCGTGCCAGCGGATCTTCCTCGCCTTCCCGGCGGCAATCATGAAAAGGCGGACGATTCGTAGACAAAGAGGCGTCCAGCCCCGGCTGATCATGCTTGCACTACCAGTGGCTTTTCCGTCATCGTCCCCGCCTCACCCGCCTGCGCCATGCAGACAGCCGGTAACACGCATCCGACGCCGGACGGAAGACCCTGACCGCTCTACAGTCGCGGGGTCGGCTGTGATGAAAGCGCCCTGAATGGGTCCGCCCCGTCACATTCCCTTTTCATCCGAAACGCTTTTGGCGGTCCGGAACCATCCGTTATGGATTCATGGTTAGGCAAGCGCCGGAGGGAAGTCAATCGGCTTGCCTGTGCGCAGTGGAATGAGAAAACCATTGCGACGAACCGTAAAGACGATCATGCCTACCATATTTATCGTCTTTTATCAGTGACTTAATCCTTCAAAAAACAGTTGCCATCGCCGGGCTTTTGCCGCAATTGCACCGCAAGCGGATGCCGTCGCATTCGTCACCCTCCTCCCTCGCCCTTGACCGGGCCCTTGCCCGCCTAGTTTCCTTGCCATGCTCCTGAAAATCGATCTCCGCCGGTACGGCCCGCTTCACACTCTGTTGGATGCGGGACGCATGCGTGCACTCCTGCGCCGCAGCGAAATGGGCATGGTCATCGCCGGCGCAATCGTCGGGGTGACCTCCGGCCTAGCGGTCACCGGCATGAGTCTCGTTTCCCGCGAGATGCATAGCCTGATCTTCGGCATCAGCGATGTCGAAAGGCTGAGCTCCTCCGAGATCGACAACAAGTTCCTCCTGCTTGCAGCGCCCGTTTGCGGCGGCGTGCTGCTCGGTCTCTTGATGTTCATCCTGGCGAAGACACGCAAGAAGCCGATGGTCGACCCGATCGAGGCGAATGCGCTCCACGGTGGCCGCCTGTCTCTGACGGACAGCATCCTGGTGGCCGTCCAGAACCTGATCTCGAATGGCTTCGGCGCTTCCGTGGGACTTGAAGCCGGTTATACGCAGCTGGCGTCAGGCATTGCCTCGAAGCTTGGGCTCAAGCTGCAACTGCGCCGCTCGGACCTGCGCGTTCTCGTGGGCTGCGGCGCAGCCGGCGCGATCGCGGCCGCCTTCAACGCACCGCTGACAGGCGCCTTCTACGCCTTCGAATTGATCATCGGCACCTACACGATTGTATCGCTGACGCCCGTCGTCGTGTCCGCACTCGTTTCGACGCAGGTGGCGCGCTTTCTTGCAGGCAGCGATTTCGTCATCGACGTCGGCTCGTTCGGATCGGTCATGCCGGCCGATTACGTTCCGGCTGTGCTGCTCGGCGCGTTTTGCGCAGGCGTCGGTATTCTGATCATGCAGGGCGTTGCCTTCATCGAAGAGCTCGCCCGAAGGAGTTCGATCGCCCCACCGCTGCGACCCGCGCTTGGCGGCGTTATCGTTGGCCTGCTTGCCCTCGTGACACCGCAGGTGCTCTCGGCAGGCCACGGCGCATTGCACTTGAACCTCGACCGTGAAGTTGCCATCCCTATATTGGTCGGCCTCTTCCTGCTGAAGTCGTTTGCATCAGCCATATCCATCGGCTCGGGCTTCAGAGGCGGCCTGTTCTTCGCATCCCTGTTCATGGGAGCGCTGCTGGGCAAGCTGTTTGCCTATTCTGCCCCCTATTTTGCCCACGCCACTCTAACACCCGTCATCTACGCCGTGGTCGGCATGAGTTCGCTCGCGGTCGCCGTCATCGGCGGGCCGCTCACCATGACGTTTCTCGCGCTCGAAATCACCGGCGACTTTCCAATAACCGTACTCGTGCTCGCCGCCGTCCTCAGCTCGTCACTGGTGGTCCGCAGCACGTTCGGCTACTCCTTCGCCACCTGGCGCTTCCACCTGCGTGGCGAAAGCATCCGTAGCGCCCACGATGTCGGCTGGATCCGCAATCTGACCGTCGACAAGTTGATGCGCGCCGACGTGAAGACCGCCAGGGCAGGCATTTCAATGGAGGAATTCAAGGAGCGCTTTCCGATCGGCTCCGCACAGCGCGTCATTCTTGTAGAGGACAGCGGCAAATATGCAGGTTTGGTATTGGTTCCGGAGATCTATGCAAGCCTGACCGACAGCGATGACGACAGCAACGGCGTCGACCAGTTCGTGCGCTACCGCAACGACTTCCTGCAACCGCAAATGAACGCCAAGCAGGCCGCCGCCATCTTCGACAAGACCGAAAGCGAAGCACTCGCCGTCGTCAACAATCTGGTGGAGCGAACGGTGGTCGGTCAGTTGAGCGAGGCCCACACGCTGCGCCGTTACAGCGAAGAGCTCGACCGCCGCCGCCGGGAAGTGTCGGGCGAGATCTAGCTGAGCAGCTCGCCGAGCCAACGTTCGTCAAGATGGAATTCAAGCTCGGCGGCGATCTCGTCGAGCGCCTGCTCGACGCCTGCGCGGTAGTTCCGTATCCCGCCGGCAAGACCGAAGCTTCGGAGCAGCCGGGACCGGTAGGCGTCGCTGGAAAAAAGACCATGCAGGTAGGTCCCCGTGACCCGCCCATCGCCCGAAACGGCACCATCAGGCTTACCGTCCACGATGGCGAACGGCCTGCCGCAATCCTCACCACGGGTCACACCAAGGTGGATCTGATAGCCTGACAGTGGATCGCCACACTCGACCGACGTCGCTTCGCTGTTGCGCACCGTCTTTTCCGGCGCCATGACGGTTTCAACCGCGAGCAGGCCAAGACCCTCGGCTTCCAAGGCGCCGCCCTCTACACCTTCGGGATCTTGCACCTTCACGCCGAGCATCTGATAGCCGCCGCAAATTCCGATGACGCGTCCCCCCCGCCGCACATGGTCCGTCACATCGGCATCCCAGCCCGCCGCCCTCAGATCCGCCAGATCGGCAATCGTCGCTTTGGAGCCGGGCAGGATGACCAACTGTGCATCGGCGGGTATCCGCTCGCCCGGTCGCACGAACGCCAGATCGACATCCGGTTCGGCCCTCAGCGGATCGAGATCGTCGAAATTCGCAATCCGAGGCAAGACCGGGACAGCAACCTTCAGTGCTCCGCCGCCGCTCCGAGCCAGCCGTTCCAGCGCCACGGAGTCCTCGGCCGGCAAACGCGAGGCGGCCTTCAGCCACGGCACGACGCCCAAACTCGACCAGCCCGTGAAACGCCCGACAGCCGCGATACCGTCGTCGAACAGTGATACGTCGCCGCGAAATTTGTTGATGACGTAACCAGAAATCATTGCTCGGTCTTCATCGGACAAGATCGCATGCGTTCCCACCAACGACGCAATGACGCCGCCGCGATCGATGTCGCCGACCAGCACGACAGGCACGCCGGCGCGCGTCGCAAACCCCATGTTGGCAATGTCGCCCGCCCTGAGATTGATCTCCGCCGGCGATCCCGCTCCCTCGACGATAACCAGATCGGCCCCGGTGGAAACGCGGGAAAAACTCTGCATGACGTAGTCGAGCAGTTGCGGCTTGAGCTTCTGGTAATCGCGTCCCTTCGCCTGTCCCCAGACCTTGCCCTGAACGACGATCTGGCTACCGTTTTCCGATTGCGGCTTCAGCAGCACTGGGTTCATATGCACCGACGACGGCACCCGTGCCGCCATCGACTGCAGCCATTGCGCCCGGCCGATCTCTCCGCCGTCGTCGGCCACGGCTGCGTTGTTCGACATATTCTGCGGCTTGAACGGACGCACGCTTATACCGCGATTGGCGGCGAGCCGGCAGAGCCCGGCCACCAGCACCGTCTTGCCGACGTCAGAGCCGGTTCCCTGCAGCATGATGGCTTTTGTCATTGTCGCGAGCTCCGAACGGTCGCCACCGGCCTACAACGACCGTTCCTCATCGGTCAATCGCAACCGCCGAAAATGCGAAAGCCGCGCAGACCTCGTTGAGATCGCGCGGCTTGCCGAAATACTCTGGCGCATTCGCCCATACACGACGAAACTCGCTTTCTCCGGGACGCACTACCTGATCCGGAGAAGCAGCGGATGTCCCCCGCCACGCAACAACTCATAGCGTCACAATCTTACCGGAGAGTTAGTGAGCCATTAAGCAAAGATGAATTTCCGGATTTTTTTGATTTTTGGTCGTGCAACCGCAGACTCGCGCTGTGCTACAGCGCTGATTCCGTCGAAATTAACTATTTTAAATCAGCCGCTTAAAATCCTCTCCCATATTTCAGAAGAGCGTTGATTTCCCCATGCGAAGGGGTAGGCTCCTTTTCAAGACGCCAGCATCGGCGTCAAAGCGACGGCCAAGAGACACGCTGCAGATGATCCCCTGCAATCTGCAGAGCGTGTAGTCTGCCGGTGCTTGTACAAAAGCGGGAACAGCAAATGAGAGCTTTTTGCACGTCGATCATAGTCGCCGCGGGATTGCTGAGCGTGGCGGGCACTGCCGCTGCGGATGAATGCGGCAATGTTTCCATTGCCGGGATGAATTGGCCCTCTGCCAGCATCGCCGCGAATTTCGACAAGATCATCCTGGAGACCGGCTATGCCTGCAAGGTCACGATCGTCCCCGGCGACACGAAGCCCACACTCCTGTCCATGAACGAAAAGAGCGAGCCCGATGTCGCCTCCGAATTCTGGGTCGGCTCGGTACGCGTGGAACTCGACGCGGCTGTCAAGCAGAACCGCATCGTTCAGGCTGCCGAGATTCTGTCCGACGGGGCCGTCGAAGGCTGGTGGATTCCCAAATTCATCGCCGATGCAAACCCCGACATTCGTACCGTGCAGGACGCACTGAAGCATCCCGAGCTTTTTCCCACGCCGGACGCCTCCCAAGGCGGCGTATACAATTGCCCGGCGGGCTGGAGCTGCCAGATAACGACGGCGAACCTATTCCGTGCCCTTGGCGCAGGAAGCGACGGCTTCAGTCTGGTCGATACCGGGACACCGCAAGGGCTCGATGATTCAATCGCCGCCGCGTTCGGAAAGAAGGTCGGCTGGCTCGGCTACTACTGGGCGCCGACGGCAATTCTGGGAAAATACGACATGACACGGCTGGGCTTCGGCGTCGGCCACGACAAGGCGGAGTGGGAGAGCTGCACCATCGTTCCGGGTTGCGCCCGCCCTCAGGTCAATTCCTATCCGGTATCGCGCGCTTTTACGATCATGACGAGGGCCTTTGTCGATCGCGCGCCACCGGTGGCGAACTACCTGAAGAAGCGATCCTGGGACAACAGCACGATCAACGACGTGTTGGCCTGGCAGGACGAGCACAAGGAGAGCAACCGCGAGGCGGCGCTCTATTTCCTGAGGAACTATGCCGATCTCTGGACCAAGTGGGTCCCGGCAGATATTGCGGAAAGAGTGAAGGCCGGTCTGTAGGGTATTCTGACCCGCCATGACTACGCCACTCATACCCGGTGTCTGGCCTTTTTCTATACGGGTATTTCCGCGCATCCCTCGCTGCCTTATAAGCCGCGCGAGCTTCGTCGGGCGACTCGCGGGTCGCGCCGAACAGATCCAATGGAGATTTAGATGACGTCCGCCCCGTTCCCAGATCGCGAAACGATCGCTGCCAAGTTCTCAGCGCTTGGAGAGCAGGACAAGTCCTACATCGCGCTTCTCCTGGAAAACCCCGCGCAGGACGACAATGTGATCGAAGGCTTGCATCGTCATCTCGACGAAGCCGCACGCGCTTCGTTCCTGCATTCGTTGAAGCTCGAAAATCTGGGGCGATGGATAGGAGACGCGGCACCGCCACGCCTCCAGATTCGCCTGATGGAAGCTGCAAAGTCGAGCCAGCATCCAGCCTATGCGGCGTTCCGCGCAGGATTGAATGTCTCTGGTGGTCTCGTCAAGGCGTACCCACCGGCAGCGCTATAAGGCCGCCCGCTACTGTACAGCGCGATCCACCGAACGGCCGGCGGCCTGCGTGGCATTCACGGCATTGGCCGTATCGTGCCCGACACCGCGGATGGTGTTGGCGCAGGAGGTCAGCGCAAGCAGAAGAACGATGGCGGCACCGATTCTAACCGTAGTCGTCATTTTGGAAATCCTTTATTTGAAATGGCTCCCTGAGGCAGTCGCCAGGACTGCTGCGGTCTTTCAACGCACTGGGAAGCAAAAGGTTTCACCCCTTCGGATTTCTCAAGCGGCAATAGCCTTCGCCTTTTCCGCAAAGGCGAACCGGATGCTTTCTGCCACGGCTTGGACCGGCCCTGACATCTGCGAGGCAGTCAACAGACGGATGTCGAAGGAGCCGAGTTCAGGTAGTCCCTCCTGCGCACCCAGTATCGCCATGTCCTCACCGACATAGGAGCGCGGCAGCGGCGCGATCGCCAGGTCGGAGACGACGGCGGCGCGCTGGGCCATGGTGTGACCGCTGAGAAAGGCGATACGATAATCACGCTTCATGCGCTCGAGCTGCGACAGCGCTTCCGAGCGCCAGATGCAGCCCTCTTCCCAGATGGAGATCGGCAAAGGGTCACGTCTATGGGCGGTGCCGCATTTCGCGCCCGCCCACACGAGCCTCTCGCGAAACACGATCTCGCCGTCGGTCGGCAGCGGACGCGTTGCGCAGTTGATCAGCGCCAGATCCAGCCTCTGCTCTTCCATGCGCTTCCTGATGCCCATGCTCATGTCGATCGTAACGTCGACCATGATCCCGGGGAAACTGTCGGCAAAGCTCCGGAGGATACTTGGCAGCAGCCGCTCGCCGATATCCTCCGGTGCGCCGAGGCGGACGACGCCGCTGAGCTCGGGCATGATGAAGCGCGATACGGCCTCGTTCGACAACGCGAGAATATTTCGTGCGTAGGAGAGAAGGACCTCTCCGTGCTGCGTCAACGACACCGAGCGGGCATCCCGCAGGAAAAGCGTCGCGCCGAGTTGCTCCTCGAGCTTCTTGATCTGCATGGAAACAGCCGACGGAGTTCGGAAAACCGCTTCGGCGGCAGTCGAAAAATTGCCCGTTTCGGCGATTGCCACGAACGTGCGCAACACATCGTTGTCGAGCAAAGGAATGGGACGGCGAAGCGAAAATGTCATCGTCTCATCTTTCAATTTTTCTGATTTATGAGACCATATCATTTTGTTTGTCTGAAAGTCAATCGATGGCTAGGCTTTCATCGGATCGCACGATCTTGAGGAAAGGAGGCAAGGCGATGACACTTCAGACAATCATCGAGAAGCTGCAACAACTCAGGTCCCGCCAGCGCACCCATGCGACCAGGACGTGGGTGCGGAAACACCTGGCGCGCTTGCCAGCCCATCTGGCAGACGACCTCGGCGTGCAGACATGGGAGTCGTGGGGTGACGCTTCGAGCCACCAGCCAGCTTCGGAGCGCGACCGGATCGAGACGACCTCTCGATTTATCGGGGTGACAACGCGAGCGTATTGCTGTAGCTAGCTCGCATGTCATCCGCTTGTGCATATGTTTCCCGATTTTATTACTTCCGCGCTGTTGTGCGGAGGTGGGAAAACGCGTGAGTAGATAGACGCAAACCGATCCCGACCAACCGCTAGTCAACCTGGCGGTTTTTTTATGCGCCCGGTATGACCTCCTGGAGACCAATACCGTGTCGAACTCGACAGACGACCTGCGCATCGCAAACATCATCGAACTTTCCTCGCCCGCACAAATCATCGGGGAGCAACCGCGAGACGAAATCGTCAGCCAGACGATTTTGGAGGCACGTGAGGATATCCATAATATCCTGACGACCGACGACGACCGGCTCCTGATCGTCGTCGGCCCGTGCTCCATTCATGACCCGATCGCGGCCATCGACTATGCCTCCAGGCTCGCAGAACAGCGCCAGAGGCTGAGCGATGATCTCGAGATTGTCATGCGTGTCTATTTCGAGAAGCCACGCACGACAGTCGGCTGGAAGGGGCTGATCAACGATCCCAATCTGGACGGCAGCTTCCGGATCGAAGATGGACTCCGCATCGCCCGAAAGCTTTTGCTCGACATCAACGCGATGGGTCTCCCGGCGGGTTGCGAGTTTCTCGACACCATAACGCCGCAGTACATCGCTGACCTCGTAAGTTGGGGCGCGATCGGCGCCCGCACGACGGAGAGCCAGGTGCACCGGGAGCTTGCCTCCGGCCTCTCCAGCGCGATCGGGTTCAAGAACGGCACGAGCGGCGACGTGCGGATCGCACTCGACGCGATCATGGCGGCGTCTCAGCCTCATCATTTCCCGGCAGTGACAAAGGACGGCCGCGCTGCCATCGCGTCCACACGCGGCAACGAGGACTGCCATCTCATTCTGCGCGGCGGCAAACAGCCGAACTACGACCACGACAATGTCGAGGCTGCCGCGGCCGCTTCCGTCGCCGTCGGGCTACCGCCGCGCGTCATGATCGACGCGAGCCACGCCAACAGCCGGAAGAACCCCGAAAACCAACCCTCGGTGCTGCAGGACATTTCGAACCAGGTTGCCGCCGGGGATAGCCGCATCATCGGAGCCATGCTCGAAAGCAACATAGTCGGCGGTCGCCAGGATCTGCTTCCAGGCAAAGCCCTCACATACGGTCAGAGCATCACCGACGGGTGCATCGACTGGCCCACAACTGTTGCGGCTCTGGAGGGCCTGGCCAACGGTGCAAGAACGAGGCGCGCGCTGAAACCGACCAGACGATAGGCATCATTGCGGATCGGCCGGAGCACTCGAATACCCGTGCTCCGGCCGTCCAGCGAGTGAATCTGCGTCCCGCCGCCTTCAAGCTGCGAACGATCAGAAAGCGAAGTCGCTCAGTCCCGGATGATCGTCGGGCCGACGTCCAAGTGGCCAGCGAAATCTGCGTTCGGCCTCGGCGATCGGATGCTCGTTGATGCTGGCATGACGGTAGCGCATCAGGCCATGGTCATCGAACTCCCAGTTCTCATTCCCGTAGGCTCGATACCAGTTCTGGCTGTCGTCGTGATATTCGTAGGCAAACCGCACGGCGATCCTGTCGCCGGCAAACGTCCAGAGCTCCTTAATCAGCCGATAATCGAGCTCACGCGCCCATTTTCTGGCGAGGAATGCTTCAATTTCCGCTCTCCCGCTGATGAACTCGGCACGATTTCGCCAGCGGCTGTCTTCGGTATAAGCCAGGGCAACCTTGGACGGATTTCGACTGTTCCATCCGTCCTCCGCGAGTCGAACTTTTTCGACCGCACTATCGAGCGTGAAGGGCGGCAATGGCGGCCGAGACATGTTGAGAACTCCTCTAGCACCGTCCGATGGACCGCGAAACCCGGCGCATCTTGATCGAAACGAGCTCGATCTTCAACTCGTCGCCGCGGCACGGCTGTTTTTGAGTGGCGAATGCAACGTTACAGTCCGATGATGTCCACGGCTTCCCCAAGCTCCTGCCTCGCAAGATCCACCACACTCGATTGATGGGTAAAGAGGATCGTCTGGAATGATTGCGCCGTTGACGCAAGCGTCCGCAGGCCGGACCGGGTCCGGTCGTCGTCAAACGTCTGGAAAATGTCGTCGATCACCAACGGGGCCGGTTCGTTGCGCGAGGAGTAGTCTTCGAGGAAGGCAAGCCTCAGAGCGAGATAGAGCTGATCACCGGTACCCTCGCTCAGGCCCGAAAGCGGGACTCGCTCGCCGCTCGCCCGCACGGCATGAAGATGAAGTGCGTCATCCTCGCCATACTCCTGCACCAGGCCGAGGAACGCACCTCCCGTTAAAGCCGAAAACAGCGCGCCAGCGCGGAGGATGACAGGATCAGATTGAGCCTCGCGATAGGACTCCATCGAGGTTGCAAGCATCCTGGCCGCCAGCTTCAGGACAACCCACTGCCGTGCCAGCTCCCTTGTTTCCTGCTCGGCGGAGAGCCTCTCGAAAACCGCATACTCGACGCTCTTGCCCGTCTCCAGCTCCTGCCTCCTGCGACGGTTCTCGGCCAGGCTCGCGGTCACGTCGCCAAGGCGGTCGACGAGTTCGGCGTCCTCGCGTTCCAGTTCCTCGATGGCAAGTGCCGCCGCAGTTCGGTCGAAGTCAGCGAGCTCGCAGCGGACATCGTCTTCGCGCAGACCGTTGGCCTGTTCGACGAAGCGTCGCCGGCTCGCAAGAAGCCTTGCCTGCGAAGTGCGGCGTTCCCCCAGCCTTTGCAGCAGAGACGACGGCTCGACAAGCAGAGAAAGGGAACTGGTCAATCCGCTGAGGGTATCTTGGCAGGTCGCGGCTTCGCCTTCGCACCTGGCAACAGCGAGTTCGGCGAGATCGAGATCGGTCACCAGCCTGGCGCGCCGCTGATGTTCGGCGTTCGCCGCGACGGCACGGTGATGCAGGATATCGATCGCCGCGTCGGCCGACAGTTGCGAAAGATCGGCGCCAATCTCACCTGTCAATGTCTTGACGCTCTCCTCGAAGACACCGATGTCGCGCGTCATCCCCCTCACCCGTCGATCTCGGTTCTCCCGCTCCGAAAGCACCTGTGGCACCTGTCGCCAGATGTCCATCGTGGCTTCCGCCATCTCGATTGTGGCCGTTTCCTCCAGGTGGACCGCCGAGGCTGCCTCAGCGAACTCGGCCTGCCAACGTTCGGTCCGGCCCCGCAAATCGTCCGCCTCAGCCTCGATATCGCGTATGGTATCGAGGCTGGAAGTTCGTTTTCCCTCAGTGGCGCGGCTCTCGCTCCAACGCTGTTCCATGACGTCGATGTGGCGAACGAGGGCACGCCCGAGAACCGTGCAGGGCAACGTGCGGGCCTCTGGCAGGGCAGTGTCTCGTGCGATATCCGCGAGCAGAGGAAATATGCGATCTTGGCTGATCCGCAGGACCGAAAGTTCGTCGGCCATCGCATTCAAGGACGCCCGCTGGATGGCAAGAGCCTCCACGGCTCGGCGCCACTCGATCATCGGCTCCGCACCGAGCGGTATGACGCCCGACTGTGCGAACAGGTCCAGATAGCGGGCTTCCAGGCCGGCAAGAGTCGCTCTTGCTTTATTCTCGTCTATCGCCAGTCTCTCTCCGGTCTTGATCAGCTCCGAGGAACGCATTTGCAACTGTGTGTGACGCGCCACCCGCTCCGCATCGGACAAAGCCAGGTCTGCGAGGCGGTCCGTCCGCGAAATCGCTGCCTCGACACCCGTAAAGCCCGCCGGCGTCGGACGATCGGTCAGCTCGCGCCACAACTGGTCCCGGAGTTTTCGTTCGGTGGCAATCTCCTCCCGCGTCACGATCACATCGCCGCGTTCCAGATGTCTCATTTCGTCGGCAACCGCCTGCGCCTCCGCGGCGACGTTCGCGTTCTTGCCCGATATCTCGCGCAGAGCGGTCGCCGCTGCCTCAATGAGGCGTCGATGCCCCTGAAGCGTCGATACGTCAGGCAGCGGAACCGCCAGAAGTCGGTCTAGGCTGTCGATCGACGGCTCCAGCCGGCCGATCCCATCTTCGAGTTCCAACCGAGCACGTTCGACACGAACATGAAGACCGTCGATGCGGGCGATGTCGCCGAGGTCGCCCAGCAGAGCTGCCAGCCGGTCCGAATGCTGTCGTGGGTCGACGGGTTGCGGGCCATCGTGAATGTTCTCCAGATCCTCGAGATAGGCTCGCTCCTTCGAGAGGTTCCGCTCGACGTCAGCGTGCGACCGACGCAATTCACGCCCGACCTCTATCAGCCGATGGAGACGTGCCAGCGCGGCATCCGTCGGCTGCATATTCGCCAGATGGTCGCTATCGCCATCGAAACCGAGCTTGCGGGTAAACTGGCGTATTCGCTGATCGAACTCGTCGACCTCGCCCCGCACGCGGCCAATGTCCGATTTCGCGGCAAGATAGGCCGACTTGCCGGCATAGATCTCGATAATCTTGCCTGCGGCCTTGAAGAGCGCTTCGTCAACCTGGGCGACGCTCAGTTCGTCGCGCAGTCGGAGCACATCCGCGCGCGCCGTGTCCGTCTTCTCGACAGTACGCCGATGCGCATCGATTGCGGTGTGGAGACGGTCTTCCATATCGGCGAGGCCGTCTAGATCGGAGAACGCAGAGACTGCCATCGCATCGGCATCGATTTCGCGGATCAAGGGCTCCAGACCTCGCAGAGTGGCAAGGCGGCTATGCTCCCGACGTTTTTCAAGCCGGCGCCCTTGCAGTTCAGCAAGCTCTGCGTCACCGCGTTCCACCTCGTCGACAAGCTTTTTCCAATCGCCGGACTTCAGCTCGTGCTCGCGTTCGGCTTTTCGGGCCTCCTCGTGACGCTCCAGTGCCTGATAGAAAAGCCTGTCCTTCGACCGGCGCTGCGCGAAAATCCCCTCGGCGTCGCTGTCCAAGGTACGTCTAAGGTTGGTCAACCCTGTCAGCCCCGAAGCGGCTGAAAACAGCAGACTGCCGATCTCGCCGCCGCTTTGCAGCATGGCGGTCGCGCCATCGCGCAGACGGCGTGTATCCAATCCGAAGGCTCGCTCGAATACCGGCCGACCCAACGCGCCGAGAAATGGTGCAAGCGCATCGTCCGGAAGGGGCGTCTCCTGATCGGAATGGGAGACAATCGTGTTCTTCCGTCCGCGACGGCGACGAAACCGGATGTCGTTGCCCCCGCGCGCCGTTATGGCTGCGCCGATCCGCAACGTTGAGGCTTCATGGAGGTAATTCTCCGAGATCTCATGGGGAAAACCGAAGAGCAGGTCTGAGAATGCCTTCAGCGCTGACGACTTGCCAGCTTCGTTCCGGCCATAGACAACATGAAGCTTCGCATCTGCCCGAAACTCCAAGGGCCGATCTGTCAGCGCTCCGTAGCGTAGTATATCAAGGCGGTCGAAACGCATCTCAGTCCGCTCCCGCCCCACGGGCGAGTAAGAGCTGTCGAGCCTCTTCGATAAGTGCGTCCACGGAGATATCAAGGGGAAGGTCGCCGGCACCGATACCGGCAGGCAGGCGCGGCACGATCGAGGAGATCAGAATTTGCGCCTCGGTTTGCAAGTCCGCGTCCTTGCCGTGCTCGGCAACGAGCCTCCCGAGGTCCAGTATCCCGTCGGCCGGTTCCGTCATCAGAGGCGGTTCGATAATCTGCAGCTCAAGCTTTTCCAGCCAGATGTCTTCATGAGCGCGATGGCAGGCCGCTTGCACCTCATCGATCCATTGCAGCCGGTTTGCTGTGAAATTCCTGTGAAGGCGCGAGGGCCCCTTCAATCGAACACGGAGCGCAGTCGTGCGCCCATCCGCTCCCGCGCGGATCGAACGCGCTGCCGCTTCGACACGCTGCAGTATTTCCAACGAACTGTGATCGACGTCGACGGCGATTTCCACCATGGCAAACCGGGCCTCGTCGACGATGAGACGTTCCAGCTCGACGCGCCCGTCGTCGACGGTGACCAGCAATGCTCCCTTGGCACCCACCTCCCTGACGCTGCGACCTTGGAGATTGCCCGGAAACACGATCGGCGGATTGGTCGCCACCTCCTCGAATTCATGCACGTGGCCCAGCGCCCAGTAGTCGTAGCCGCGTGAGCGAAGGTCATCCAGGGAACAGGGGGCATAGGACGCGTGCGGCTCCCTGCCCGTCAGTGACGTGTGCAATACCCCGATATTGAAGTACCCCTTCACGGGAGCAGGATAGGAGAGTGCGAGGTTGTCGTTGGCGGATCGCTCCGCAAAGCCCTGCCCGTGAAGGGTCACCCTGAGCCCTTCGATAGACATCGATCCAGGCTTGGACGTCGGGAACTCGTGGACGTTCGACGGCAGGGATATCGTCTTGGTGATCACGCTCAACGCGTCGTGATTGCCACGCAGCAGGTAGACCGGTATCGCGGCCCGCTCGAGCCGGGCCATTTCACGGTTGAAGAAGAGGCCAATCTTGTTGTCCTTCCAGTCGCCATCATAAACGTCGCCCGCAATGATGAAAAAATCCACACCAAGCTCGATCGCACGGCTGACCAGCGTGGAGAAAGCCTTTCGGCTCGCCTCGACGAAGATCGCCGCGATATCGGGATCCTTGAGGGCAAGACCCTGGAACGGGCTTCCGAGGTGGAGGTCGGCTGCGTGGATAAACCTGAAGGACGACATGCACTCGCTCTGCGTTCACGAAGACAGTACGACTTTATGGGCGCCGGCGGCCGATTGATACGATTCGTACACAGAAACACCCGTCCTCCATGCGATAACCACATGTTTCTGGACTGTGGGGGCGCGGCGGGTCCGAAATTCCACCACAAGGCGAGATTGGAGTGACGGCGTCCCGTGCCTCCTGTGGCAAAGGCAGCGTCACGCCGCCTTCAGATGCGCTACACCAGGACCGCTCGGGGTTCCAGATGGGTCTCAAGACCAAAGACGCCATATTCGCGGCCGATACCCGATTGCTTGAAACCGCCGAACGGCGCGAGGGGTTCGTGCGGGGCGCCGTTGATCACCACCCGACCCGACTGAAGCCGGTCGGCGACGCGCCGGGCGCGCTCGTCGTCTGACGCGTGGACGTAAGCCTGCAGCCCGTAGCTGGTGTCATTGGCGATCGCGACCGCCTGCTCCTCGTCCCGATAGGGAATGACGCAGAGAACCGGCCCGAAGATTTCTTCCCTGGCAATGCGCATCTCGTTGGTGACGCCTGCAAAGACCGTCGGACGGACGAACCAGCCGCGCTCGAGCCCCTCGGGACGCCCCTCGCCTCCCGCCAGCAATTCCGCACCCTCCTCAGACCCAAGCCGAATATAGGATTGAACGCGGTCATATTGTTTCTGGCTGACCATGGGACCGATCCGCACGTTGGAATCCCTGGGGTCGCCGGTCTTGATCGCCTCGACGGCACTCTTCAGCCGGGACAGGATATCCGCGAGACGGCTTTCAGGCGCAAGGATCCGGGTGCCGGCCACGCAGGCCTGGCCGCTATTGGCAAGACCCATCGACAAGACAATTGGAATGACCTTGTCGAGATCAGCGTCGTCGAGAATGATGTTCGGACCTTTGCCTCCAAGCTCCAGGGTGACGCGTTTCAGGGTATCGGCACTGGTACGGACAATCTGCTTTCCGACAGCGGTTGAGCCGGTAAAGCTCACCTTGGCGACATCCGGATGCCCGCTGAGGGCCGCGCCGACAACGTCGCCGCGCCCGGTGACGATGTTGAACACACCCGGCGGCAATCCGGCTTCATGCAGGCATTCGGTAAGGAGATCTGTCTGAACGGCGCTCATCTCGCTCGGCTTGATAACGATGGTGCAGCCCGCAGCGATCGCAGTGGCGAGCTTGCTGCAAATGAAACCATAGTTGCTGTTCCATGGGGTGATCGCCGCAACCACGCCGAGCGGCTGCATCGTGACCTCTGCACGTCCGATCTGCCGGGTGAAGTCGTATGCCGCAAGCGTCTCGGCCATGTCGAGGAACACCGAGGCTGCGTGGGGGACCGAGAAGCCGACGAAATATTGCGGAGCGCCGTATTCCAGCGCCATGGCTTCGCTCAATTCTTCAGCGCGAGATGCGATGGCGGCACTCAGCCGCTTCAGCATGCCGATACGCTCCGATTTTGTCGTCCGCGAAAAGCTCTGGAAGGCACGCCTTGCCGCGGCCACGGCTAAAAGAGCATCCGTGTGATCGCCCAGCCGGACCGTACCGATCTCCTCTTCGGTCGAGGGATTATAGAGGCTGGCGATCTCTTCGCCATGAGGAGTGACGAATGCCCCATCGATGTAAATGCGGTCGATAATGCGCATGAAAATTCTCCGTGTTCGATGAACATTATGTGGCACATCGCCATTGCCCTGATAAGCTGACCAAATATGCGCGAGCTGATAAGGAAACAGGGACAATGATCCGTGGCAACATTCTGGAGCTGGAAGCGGTGGTGGCCGTTGCGGCAAACGGTGGCTTCCGCGCGGCCGCGCGCGATCTCGGCATTTCCTCCTCCGCGGTAAGCCAGGCGATTGCCGCCCTGGAAGCCAGGCTCGGCGTTCGCCTCTTCAATCGCACGACACGCAGCGTGTCGCTTTCGTCGGCGGGCGAGCAATTCGTGGCCGAGGTGACGCCCGCGCTCGCCGGAATCCGCAATGCCATCGACATCGTCGACGAGCACCGTGCAGAGCCTGCAGGCACACTGCGGATTAACACCTCGCTTGGCGCAGCCCGCATGATCCTGACGCCCATTGTGCTCGCCTACCTCAAGCGGTTTCCAGCGGTGAACGTCGAGATCGCCACGGAAGGCGCCCTCGTCGATATCAACGCAAAGGGCTTCGATGCCGGCATCCGCATAGCGGAGGCCGTTCCGCCTGATATGATCGCAATATCGATCAGCCGAACCATCCGCTCGGTCATCGTCGGATCTCCGGCGTACTTCAAGGAAGGGAAGATACCCCTGCTGCCGTCGGATCTGAATGACCACGAGTGCATCAGGGCGCGCATGGCAAGCGGCACGATTTACGCGTGGGAGTTCGAACGGCGTGGAGAAAGCCTCGTCATCGATGTTCCCGGACGATTGATCCTCGACGAAAGCGAGCTGATGCTGCGGGCTGTGCGCAGCGGGGCAGGCCTGGCATACCTGACGGAATCGCTGGTTGCCGAGGATATCGTCGCGGGGCGGTTGGTGCAGGTGCTCGACGACTGGACACCCTCCTACCCCGGACTCAGCCTGTACTATCCGGGGCGTCGGCACCTGCCCGCAAAACTTCGCGCCTTTGTCGACCTGATCAGAGAGAGCCAAAGCGCCGGAGTCGCGATACCTCAGCGTTAACCGGCACCTTGGCGGACGTCCGGCTATGGCTATTGCGTCTCGGCCTTCGACGTGATCGTCAGGTCGGCACCAAAGGCTTCGCGCATGTCGCCCTCCTGCCCCTCCTGCCGGTCGGCGGCGTGATGAAGCAGGATCGACGAGTAACCTCTCGAGCGAGTGCCCTCGATCAGGGTGACGTCGGCGTTGCCCGGATTGTCGGAGCGCTCGAACCAATCGACGGGATGTTGCAGGAAATTCATTTCGAATGCCCTGTTGGTCACACCATGGCCGACGACAACGATGTTGTCCGCACCATTTTTGGAGTCGTGCATGACTGTTTGCAGGAAAAGGCGAACGCGCTGAGCCACATCTGCCCGGCTCTCGCCATCCGGCGGCCGCGCATAGAACTTGCCGCTGCTGCTGCGCAATCTGGCCCACTTTTCGAATTCATCGGGAAACTTGTGCTTTCGTTCGGCGTGATCGTAGATTTCGGTAAAGAGACCAAAATCCTGCTCCCGCAAAAGATAATCCTCGCGGACGTCGCCAACAAATTTGGCCGGCAAGGCTTCCAGAAGGGCATCCTTGCTCTGTCGCGTCCTCAGGAAAGGCGAGTACCAGATCCGCAGCTTCTGGAGCCCGGCGGTCGGCGCACCCTCCAGATAGGACGCGATGATCCGGCCGGTCTCCACTGCCTGCCGATGACCCCACTGGGTCAGCGGAACATTGTGATCGCCGAATTGGCCGTATGCCTTTTCATCGATATTGCCGAGGGATTCGCCATGGCGAACGAGAAAGATACGCATCGGTCGTCCCGCATTGTCCCTATTGGAATCGGTTGCCATCATGGACGTCGTGAAAGCGCCGGGCAACATTGTCGGCAAAGCCCGCGTCCCGCCCATTGCCGGCATTGCAAAGCGCGCTACCTCCCGTCGTCCGACAGCATCAGGATCAAACGAGGCCGCGCCTCCAGATGGCCTGAAAGAACTCAAGGATGCCCCTCTTGAGCAATTGGATTCGCAAGGAGAGCGCAGAACGGACCAAAGCGAGCTTCCCGGAGCTGTTTTTCGATCTCGTTTTTGTGTTCGCGCTCATTCAGTTGTCGCATACGCTCGCAACGGACTTCAGCCTGGCGACTGCCGCTGAGAACCTCTTGCTCGTCCTGGCGATCTGGTGGCTGTGGATCTACACCACATGGGTCACCAACCTTCTCGACACCGAACAGGAAGCCGTCAGGCTGCTGCTCTTCGCACTGATGTTCGGCGGCGTTCTCCTGGCAATTGCACTTCCGGAGGCCTATGGCGACCATGGAAAGGCCTTTGCCGGCTTGTATTGCACGATGCAGCTCGGTCGCTCCCTGTTCACTCTCTACGCTTTTCGACAGGTCGATCGGGCGTCGTATCTGACCTTTCTTCGCATTACAGTGTGGATCCTTGTCTCAAGCCTGTTCTGGCTTCTAGGCGCATTCGCTGCACTGGAAGAACGCGTGATATTTTGGGCGATCGCTCTTCTGATCGAATATACGTCTCCCGCCGCGCGCTATTGGGTTCCATGGCTTGGACGGTCGCCTCGCGAGACCTTGCACGTATCAGGAGAGCATATGGCCGAGCGATGCGCCCTCTTCGTGATACTTTGCCTCGGGGAAACGATCCTGACGACCGGCCGCAACGCTGCGG
The DNA here is from genome assembly GCF_001424945.1 of Rhizobium sp. Root1203. Taxonomy (GTDB): domain Bacteria; phylum Pseudomonadota; class Alphaproteobacteria; order Rhizobiales; family Rhizobiaceae; genus Rhizobium. Next base: position 38,288 of record NZ_LMCW01000012.1, on the reverse strand, counting down.
AACATATGCAATCGAGCACGACTTTTGCGGTCTTCTGCAGCGCTTTCCTGATCACCGGCTTCATGTGGTGGATCTACTTTCATCACGGACAGCAAAAAGCCGCAGACAGGGCAGAAGCGACATCGGCGCCCGAAACTGTTGCCCATAATCTTTTCACCTATGGGCATCTGCCGATCGTAGCGGGGATCATTCTCACAGCCGTCGGCGAGGATTTCACCCTCTCGCATCCTGGCGAGCAAAGCAGCATGAAAAATGCTCTCGCAATCCTCGGAGGGCCGGCACTTTTTCTGCTTGGAAACCTGTGGCTCAAGCTTGCAGCGACAAGGAAACTGCCTCTTTCCCACCTGGCGGGACTGGTCGTCCTGCTATCGACGCTGGCGGTCGTGCCGTGGCAGACGAATATTGCCATTCAGATCGTCAGCGCAGCTACTTTGCTCATGGTGGCCCTATGGGAATATTTCGCCTTGCGCCGAACGGGCGCGGCCACTGCATAATGCGGTCATCGCAACCTGAGTACAGCCACAGCTCTCTTTGAGAGGCGTCGACACCATCCATAGCAACGGCAAAGCGAATTGGCAGGCATCGAACCTAGTCGATATCAGATGTAACATTGACAGAGTATCAATCAGAGTGTCCCTATGAATAGCCTCAAGGCGATGCTGCCGGAACACCAGAGGATTGATGATCGTCAAGAATAGAATTGTACCGCTGATCTTCGATACGCATTCATTGCCGGAGGAACATCAGTTCGAGGCCTGGCGTAGCTATAATTCAGCTGTCATCGATGTGTCATTGTCGCCGAACAATCGTCACGCCTTTACCTTCAAGCAGAAGGTATGGGACCTGGGCGCCATCGCGTTCACGTCATCCCGCATGCCCGGCCCGCTGGTACCCCGCAGCTGGGAACATCTGAGAAAGGATCCACTCGACCACTGGTGTTTTGTTCTGCCCGAAAGCGCGCGGCACACCGAGGAGGCACTCGAGGGCTCGCCGCAAGTCTATTTTCGATCTCTCGGACGACAGTTTAGCGGCGCTGCGGCGGACTCGAGCGTATCGACATTGTTCATTCCGCGCGACCTCCTGCGCCCGGTGGCAGGCTTGCTTGACACGCACTCCGGGACGCTCCCCGACGACGGGCTTGGTGCGCTCCTGTCAGATTTCTTCATATCCGTCGAGCGACGGCTCCCCACAATGGCGTCCGAAGACGTTCCGCGCCTGGTCGAATCCATTGCGGCGATGATCATCGCCTGCGTCGCCCCAACGCCCGACAGGCTGGCAGAGGCCAGCAAATCGATCGCGTCGACGCGTCTGGAACGTGCGCGCCAGCGGGTCCATATGAACCTGCTATCCCCGACGCTGAGCCCGGCAACGCTCTGCCGGGACATCGGCGTATCTCGTTCGACGCTCTATTCTCTGTTCGAACCGTTGCAAGGGGTGTCCCATTACATTCAAAGGCAACGCTTGCTTGCTGCCTATCGGATGCTGCGGGATCCCACGAACCGTTTCACGACCACCGAACTTGCCGAGATGTTTTGCTTCTCCGACGCCAGCACCTTCACCCGTGCCTTTCGGCAGGTGCTGGGATGCTCGCCACGCGACGTGCAGGGGACGATCCTCGCGCCGCCTCCCGCTCCCGCAGCAACCCCGATGCAAGCCGTGGCGGAACTCGGCAGCATACTGCGGCGCCTTCAGTCGTAGGCGTGAGAGCCGGAAGGCCGGGCGAGAGTGCGGTCATGTGCACAAGACTTAACCGCGCTCCATCGTGCTTTGAACGGTCAGAACAAGGCCGGTCGGCCCTGCAACCGGCGGCATCATTTGCATCGCACGCGGCGTCGGCGTCCGTCGGTTTCGGAACAGGACGACCTCGGGATTCATTCAAAAAGATTGATGATAGCCATAAACTCTATTCGTTTGATTGATGAGCACGACAGGCCCATATCAGTAGTCATGAAGAAGATGTCATTCGAGGAGAAAAGGAAATCGCGATGACCACGATCAGTTATAGAGACAGCAAGCCGTCGTCCTCAGGCGACCTCCATCTGTCCGTATCAGGTTATGCCCGCAAGATCGTTCACGCATGGCATCAGTGGCAGGCGGCACGTGAAATCGAGTCCATGCCGTTCGATATGCGCAAGGATATCGGTTGGCCCTCCGCAGACGATTCGGACGAACGCAAGGCCATGTAATGAATGCGACATACCGACCCTCTTGAAGGCGGCGCTCTGTTTCCGGCAGCGCCGCCTTCCCCATTTTCGGCCACCCGGATTTTAATCTTGAATTTCAGGCACATGTATTTTTCGACGCATCGCGATTGAACTTTTGTCGCTGCCGATCGTCAATTGACGAACATCAACTTGAGCAATGTCGCAATTTGCTCTTTGCGGCCGCATTTTTCCATGTCAATGTCGTTTTTGAGATATCAAAACGACGCATTCCAAGCAACCAATAGACGATCGTCCTCGAGCACGGAATGGTCTCATGAACAAGATGCCGCATAAGAAACGCTCCCTGGTCTTTTTCATGGTTCCCCAGTTCACCATGCTGCCGTTTTCGGCAGCCATCGACACGCTGCGCATCGCCAACCGCATGCTCGGCTATCAGGCCTACAACTGGCGTCTGACCTCGGTCGATGGCGAGAAGGTCTATTCTTCCTGCGGCATCGGAATCGAGGCCAACACCTCGCTGGCCGACGAGCGTCGCAATCTCGGCGGCGAGAACCGTCCGAGCATGGTGCTGGTCTGTTCCGGCATCGACGTCGAGGAGTTCAACAACAAGTCGGTCAACGCCTGGCTGCGCGAAACCTACAATCGCGGCGTGGCGGTGGGCAGCCTCTGTACCGGCGCGCATGTGCTTGCACAGGCTGGCCTGCTGAACGGCAAGCGCTGTGCGATCCACTGGGAAAACCTGCCGGGCTTCTCCGAAGCCTTCCCGCAGGCAGAGGTCTATGCCGATCTCTATGAAGTGGACAGCAATCTCTACACCTGCGCGGGCGGTACCGCATCGCTGGATATGATGCTGAACCTGATCGGTGAGGATTTCGGTGAAACGCTCGTCAACCGCGTCTGTGAACAACACCTGACCGATCGCGTGCGCAGCCCACATGATCGTCAGCGTCTGCCGCTGCGCGCCCGTCTTGGCGTGCAGAACGGCAAGGTGCTCTCTATTATCGAACTCATGGAAGGCAATCTGGCCGAACCGCTGTCGCTTCTTGAGATTGCCGACGGGGCCGGCCTGTCGCGCCGACAGATCGAGCGCTTGTTCCGACAGGAAATGGGGCGCTCACCCGCACGCTATTATCTCGAGATCAGGCTCGACCGTGCGCGCCACCTCCTCGTCCAATCCTCCATGCCGGTTGTCGAGGTTGCCGTCGCTTGTGGCTTCGTCTCCGCGTCGCATTTCTCGAAGTGTTATCGCGAACTCTATCACCGCTCGCCACAGCAGGAGCGCGCCGATCGCAAGATGACCATGGCAACAGCTCGCCAGGCAATCGCAGCCTGAGGGACCCGGGGCGGCTACTGAGCCGCCTCGCCCGTCAGCTTCGCGTCGGAGTAGACGAGATTGCGGCCTTTGTGCTTGGCCATATAGAGAAATTGGTCGGCAGCGTTCAGATAGTTGTCGAACGTCTCGTGGGCCGAGATTTCGGCTACGCCGATCGATATCGTCACCGACAGATCCTCGTCGTCAGCCGTTACCGTCATTCGGGAGATATCCGAACGTATCTCGTCGCACAATTTCGTAGCCGCGATGGAGTCCATCATCGGAAACAGGATAGCGAATTCCTCGCCGCCGAGGCGGGAGAGCAGGTTGTCGCTACCATCGAAAATGGTCGCCAGCCGGTCGGCGACGGCCTTAAGCACAGTGTCGCCGATTTCGTGACCGTAAGTGTCGTTGAGCCGCTTGAAGTGATCGATATCCAATATGGCGACGGAGCAGACTGCCTTCTGCCGCAGGCAATCGGTGACAAGCTTGGGGCCAAGGTCGTAGAAATAACGCCTGTTGTAGAGCCCCGTCAAATAATCCCGTGCAGCGGCTGCCCGCAGTTGCTTCAGCTGCGTCAGCGTCTCGATATTGTTGGCGATACGACATTGAAGCTCCTCCGCCCCAAACGGCCGGTAGAGAAAATCCGAGGCGCCGGCCTTGAGGAAACTGGCAGAGAGCATCCGGTCGCTCGAAGACGACACTCCGATGATCCTCAACCTGTCGGAGCCGAAGCGCTTCCGTATCCGCCTCGTCAGCTCGTATCCGCTCATGTCGGGCATGTGGTGATCGGTCACCACCAATTCGATGTCGCCATAGGTCTGCAGCGCCGACAAGGCCTCCTCGCCGCTGCTTGCCTCGACGACCATATATTGCTGCGCCTTGAGAAGTTCCACAAGCAGTTGTCGCGCCGAAGCGACGTCATCGACCACGAGCACACGCGTCTTCCTGTTCGTCATCGCGCGCCGAACCGCCGCCACCAGAGTGTCGAGCGCGAACTCGCTGTCCTTCAGCACATAGTCGACGACACTGCGCTCCATGATCCGATTGCGTGTCGCTATGTCGAACGTCGCGGTAAATACGATGGCCGGTATGCCATTTTCCATCGTACAATCAAGCGCCTCGCCGTAGGGCGAGTCCGGCAAGGTGAGATCGACGATAGCAATGGTGTAGGCTTCACCGTCCTGCGCGAGCACTTCGCGGAGGCTCTTCAGCGACGCGCACGTCTTGGTGTTCAGGCCGAGCTCGGCGTGGAATCGATGCGAGAGCACGGCCGAAAACATCCGAGAATCTTCAACCAAAAGTATCGTCTGGCCGCCAAAACGCGGCCCCGCGCCCCATCGGTTGTTTTCTCCCTGAAAAGCCATCCAGCCCCGCCCCGCTGAGTGCCGGAACTCGAATCGAATTGCCGGCGGCATGGAGGATATCTGACGGCTCGCTCGACGTGAAGACGGCAACCGGCAGCAACACTGCAAATTGCAGAAATCGAACCCTCACATGCCGGTTTGATACTGGCACCCATCCGCTACAAGTCCTGCACACCGGCGCACGCGAACATCTGTCACGCCTCGTGGGCGTATCAGGCGACGGCCTGCTGGGTGTGCATCGACTTTATCTGCAACAGCGTATCCAGGTTCTGGTTGACGCGGCAATAGAACTCCTCGTCGATGAACGGCCGCAGCATGAAGTCGTTGCCGCCGGCCTTGAGGAACCGCGCGGACAGCAGCCGATTGGAAGACGACGATACGCCAATGATCCGCAGTTCGTGCGAGCCGATGCTGGCCCGGATACGCCGCGTCAGCTCGAATCCATCGATGTCAGGCATATTGTAGTCGGTAACCATCAACCCGATGTCGCGATTGGCCTTCAGGATCTCCAGCGCCTTCAAGCCGCTCTCGGCAGTGCTGACACGGAAGTTGTAGCGCTTCAGGCGGCTGGACAGCAGAGCACGCGCGGTTGGGCTGTCATCGACGATGAGCACATGGTGACGGTGGTTGGTCAGGAACCGGCAGATCGATTCCGCCAGCAGGTCGACGGCGAAAACGTTGTCCTTCAGGATGTAGTCAACGATGTCCTTGGCCATCAGCTTGTCGCGCATGCCGGCCTGAAAGGTGCCGGTGAAGACGATCGTCGGAATACTGAGGTCGACCAGATACTCCAGCGCCTCGCCGTTCTCCGCGCCAGGAAGGTTGATGTTCGAAATGGCAAGCGTGATCGGATCCGTGGATTTGTCGTAGCAGAGCTGCAGCTCCTCGAAGTTTCGGCAGATCTCGACATCGATGTCGAAGAGTTCCTTCAGCCGGCTCCCGATCATCGAAGTGAAAACGTTGGAGTCTTCCGCCAGGACAATACGTGCATCTGCAAACATGCCGCCGGAATACTGCATCCCCGAAATACCCAAAAACGCCATTTCCAAACCTTCTGAAGAAATCAATGTCCCTGGTTCAAATCGGTACATTAAGCGGTTTGAATAAGTATTAATCGATGTTCGCGGCAGCCCAACAAAAAAGCGGCCACGGGGGTCGCTCCGACTTTGTTCAAAACATGCTTAAAATACTATGTGATAAACTCCGCGTCACGCTCTCACACGCGCCGACCAGGAACTATCCCTGCCGGTCTCGGCCGCCGTCGCCGGCCTTGCTCCGCAACCGGCGCACCCTGCCGTCGTCCTCCGCCGGTTCATCCGCTTCGCCGGCATCGGCAGTGTCGTCGGCGTTTGCAGCAGCCTTGGTCTCCGCAGCGGCAGCCGTAATCGGATCGAGCGGACGATGGAATACGACGTCGCTTTGCGGAAGCGGAATTTCGATGCCCTCGGCCCTGAAGCGCTTGAGGATGGCAATGCGCAGCTCATTCCTGATCTTCATGCCGTCGCCCATATCGCCGAGCATGAAGCGCAGCTCGAAATCGAGCGAATAGGGGCCAAAACGCACGAACTCGACATGCGGCTCGGGATTGCGCAGTACAAGAGGCACTGCATTCACCAGCTCCAGCAAAATGTCCATCACCTTCTGCGGGTCTGCATTGTAGCTCACGGAGACTGGTATCTCCGAGCGGCCCATCTTGTTTCGGTGTGTCCAGTTCCCTACGGAAGCATTGATGAGTTCCGAGTTGGGAACGATGATTGACTGCTTACGGAAAGTCTCGATCTCCGTGGCCCGCACCGAGATCCGCTTGACAATGCCTTCCGCCGTGCCGGAAACGACATGATCTCCGACCTTGAACGGCCGTTCGACGAGCAAAATCAGGCCTGATACAAAGTTCGACACGATGTTCTGCAGGCCGAAACCGATACCGACCGATAGCGCAGATGCAACGAGCGCGAAGTTGGAGAGATCGATGCCCGCTGACGAAATGCCGATCAGCGCCGCAATGCCGACGCCGAGGTAGCCGATGCCTGTCTTCACCGAATTGCGTACGCCGAGATCGACGTGGCTGCGCGCCATGATGTTGCTGTCGAGCCACCGCTGGATCCAGCGCGTCAGGAGATAGCCGCCCGCAAACAGCAGGATGCCGGTGAAGATCCCAACGAGCGAAATGTTGATCCCGCCGAACCTGACCTCTGTGAAGAGCCGGTAGGCAAGCAGCTGCAGATCCTGCACGTGAAAGCCCCAAAGCAGCAGGATCAGCGGAATGCCCACCGCCAAGGCGACGCCATAGATGCAGAAGCCCACCAGCAGCCCGACCTGATCGATGGCAACCGGGCCGAGCTTGAAACGCCGCGCAATAAACCGTCCCGGAGCGGTATCGCCGAAGGTTTCGTTGCGCGATATCGCCTTGCCGGATAAGAGGCCGATGTAGGTCGTGACGCCAATGGCGCCCGTAACGATCAACTGGGAGGCGACGAACCGTGCCAGACCGACATAGCCGGTCAATGCCGAGACGATGAGCCCCGCGCCAAGCACGCGAAGAATGATCGCCATGCCCCGCGGCCAGTGCCGTCCGGGGGAGTCAGGATCGCCGTCCCTGGCAAGCATCGGCCTGCCGAACGATGCAGCGATCAGGATCAGGCCGATGATCAGCGCCGCGATCAGACTTCTGACAACGGTGAGGACCAGCGGCGAGCCCATGGCTTCGCCGATACTGCCGAAGAAAAAGTCGAGGGCATGTACGATAGCCATTGCCAGCAGGCAGGCGCCGATGGAACTGGCGCCGCGGTTGGACAGCTTGACCAGCCGCCAGTGCGGTTCTTTCGGCGCAAACACTGCGTTGCTGAATCGCCGGACGAAGTAGACCAGCCCGATCGCCCCAAAAAGCGCTGCGACAACAGGCGCAATATCCGGCCTCAGAACATTGAAACTGTTGAGGAAGAAATAAGACGAGACGAGCAGGGCAGCGAGCGAAAGCGTCCTGATCAGCGTCGACCAGAAGGCAATCGAAAGCCGGCTGATATAGGAAGGCTGCTCCACTGTTTCCTTGCGTTGAAGGTAGTGCCCAAACAGCCGGTAACTGCCGGACAGCAAAATCAGCGCCGTCGCCAGCGACATCAGGATCGCCGCGAAGAATGCCAGCGCCTTGAATTTCAGGACGAAACCCAACCAGCTTGCCAATGCCTGCCAGAAAGCGCCGGCCTCCTGGACGAATGCGGTTGCGGCGTCACTTAGAACGGAACCCGAAATGTCCGTCCGGCGCAGCAGGGTCGCTGCAAAGAGCTGACGGCGGATCTCGGCAATCTGGTTGCCGAGCTTTCCGATCGCCGCCGACAGGCTTTCTGCATCGCCCTTTACGGCGTTGATCTGCGCGCGTTCGGCTGTCAGCGCATTCCGCTCGCTGGCGACGATTTCCGCCTCGGCCGGCTGCCCTTCCTTCGGTGGATCGCCCAATTCCGCAAGGCGCGCCTTGATCTGATCCAGGCGCGGACCAAATCCGCTGGAAATACCTGTGACGGTCCGGCCCAACTGGTCGACCTTGCCATTCAGCGCTACGAGCGCATCGTCGTCTTCGCTATTCTGTTTTACGCCATCCTGCAGGGACGCGAGCGCAATTTTGGCCTTCTCGACGTCCTTCGCTGCCTGTTCGACAGCCGTCGTGGCAAGCGCCGCCGGCTCCGCGGATTGCTGCTGCGGTTGGACTTGAACCGGTTGCGGCTGCGGCGTCTGCGCATAAACAAGGCTCCCGCCGGCTGCGGCCAGCGAGAGGAACAGAAAAGTTCGAAGCAGAATAGGTGTCAGCCGCAAGGTGTCCCCGCTTGGGTTTGCCATATCAGGTTGGAGGCCTGCTTTTCATAGGAAAGAAAGGCGACAGAAAGGCGAAGCGCCAGAACTCGAGCCGTTCCGTTCGCGTTTGGCAACCGTCGATAGCACGCTGACCGCTGCATGGCGATGCTGAAATCGGGTTCGGACGCTGCGCGCCAGGGCGAAAACCTGCGTTCTGGCCGGTCAAATCTACTAACGCAAGCGGTGTCCCGAAACCTCGGCGCCCGCATCCCGTGCCAGTTGCAGGAACCGCAACGATGACACGATCCCGATTGCCCCGATGATCAGGAACGCCCAGCGGAAATCCGCCAGCCCCGGATTGTCCAGGCCGCGAAACGCGACTGAAATGTTGAGCACGGCGGCGGCGATCGCGACGCCGAGCAGCATGGAAACCTGTTGCAGCATGCTGGACAAGGTCGAAGCGGAACTGCGCTGCGCCGGATTGATGTCGGCAAAGGCCAGCGTATTGAGTGCCGTGAACTCCATAGAGCGGGAAAGACCGGCGGTCAGGAGCAGCGCATAGATGACGGCACGCGGTGTCTCCGGAGAAAGAAACCCGCAGGCGGCGATGGAAAGCGCTGCGATCAGACCGTTGAAACAAAGAACGGTGCGGAAGCCGAGCCGGGCAAGCAAGGGTGTCGTCACCGCCTTCATGCCGAGATTGCCAAGAAAATAGACGAGCAGATAGGCACCTGCCTCGATCGAACTCAGGCCAAAGCCAAGCTGAAAGAGCAGCGGCAGCAGGAACGGTGTTGCATTGATCGCCACCCGGCTGGCCGTGCCGGCCGACAGCGTCGCGATGGCATAGGTTTGCACCTTGAAGGCGGATAGATCGAGGAGCGGATTGTCGATGCGCAGAAAATGCCGCGTTGCCATGAAAGACAGCACCATGCCCGCTGCAAGCATGGCGAGGACAGGCAGGAAGCCACCATGCCATTTGACCGACAGCTCGAGTGCCGCAAGCAGGAGGGTGAGACCTGCGCCGCTGAGAACGAATCCGCGAATATCCAGCCTGCCGGCATCCTCCTCGCGCTGCTCCGGCACGAAGCGCCAGACCAGCGCCATGCCGATAGCCCCGATCGGCAGGTTGATCAGAAAGTTCCAGTGCCAGCTGGCATAGGTCGTGATGAAGCTCCCAAGCAGGGGACCGATGACCGGCGCCGTCAGTGCCGGCCAGGTAATCAGTGCGATTGCCTGGACGAGTTCGGACTTGCGGGCATTCTTCAGAACGATGATCCGGCCGACAGGCGTCATCAGTGCACTACCCGCACCCTGGATGGCGCGCGCAACGACGAATTCCACCAGTCCGTTGGAAAGCCCACAGAACAGCGAGGCAAGCGTGAAAACCGCGATCGACGTCATGAAGACGCGCCTTGCGCCATAACGGTCGCCGAGCCAGCCGGCGAGCGGAATGAAGGCCGCCATGGTCAGCATGTAAACAGTAATGCCGATGCTCATCGATACCGGCTGGACACCGAAACTTGCCGCCATCTGCGGCAGCGACGTGGTGACGATCGTTCCATCGAGGATCTGCATGAAGAAGGAGACGGCAACGACCAATGCCACGATCTTTGCCCGGCGCGCGCTTTGTTCGTCGCCACTCTTCCCGGTGGTATCTATCGCTGTCATCAATCTGCCGATGTGAAATGCAAAGAATGCACGCAGACGGATCGATGAAAACGGCCTACGCTATATCCGATCCGTACCGCTCGTAGATATGCCGATCGCCCCGCGTGGGAAAGAGAAAAAACGCGCTGCACGCGCAATATCGACGCGCCCGTGCGAACGTCGCCAACGGCAGCACGAGATGCACGGTCGCTGTGTCCACTCACCCGAGAACATTGCGGATCGCGCGCATGAAGACACGCGAGCCGAGGGAAATCAGCTGGTCCGGGAAGTCGTAGTCCGGATTGTGCAGCCGAGGATGATCTTCGCCTGCCCCAAGGAAAAACATCGCCGACGGCGCCACCGTTCGAAACAGTCCGAAATCTTCCGATGCCTTCATCGGCAGGAGTTCGCTTGCCCTCTCGACGGTTATGCCTTCCTCGTCCAATGCGCGACGCAGGACATCGACCGCCTCTGCCGAATTGAAGCACTGCCGGAAAACATCCTCGTAGGAAATCTTCAACTGCAGCCCTGCCGCCTGTGCCTGGTGGCACGCAAGAGCTTCGGCGGCGTGCACGAGCGCGGTCATCCTCTCATCCGTCAACGTCCGCAGCGTTGCCCAGATTTCCGCTTGGCCCGGGCTGATCCCGAAAGCTGGCTCGCCCAGGCGTGCATGCGTGACGGTAACCAGCGTATAGTCGGGTCCGAGAGCTGCGTTGTTGCCAAGGGCCGTCAGTCCGCCGAGCAGATTTGCCATAGCAAACGTCGGCGCTATGCCGTCCTCCGGATAGGAGGCATGCGATGTCTTGCCCTTGAGGATGATTTTCATGCCGCGCGAGGCGCAGTTCACCGGCCCGTCCCGCAAAAGCGCGTGACCAAGCCTGACGCCGGGAAAATTATGGAGCGACAACGCCAGATCAGGCTTCAGCGCGGCGAACTTCGGATCAGCCAGGACAGCGGCCGCGCCGGCGCCGTTTTCCTCCGCCGGCTGAAACATCAGCACCACCCGTCCTCTCGCCGGCCGTTTGCGGCCAAGCCCCTTGGCCAGTGCCATCAGGATCGCCATGTGCCCGTCATGCCCGCAAAGGTGACCTTTGCCCGCAACAGTCGATCGATGCGCGACATCGGAGATTTCCTCGATCGGAAGCCCATCCAGCTCGGCGCGGATCATGACAGTCGGTCCGTCGGCCCCGACGTCGTAGACTGCCGCAAGTCCATGGCCGCCCAGGTTCGACTCGATCCGGTCCGGGAACGTGACCAGCAGTGCCTGCTGGACGCGGAGTGCCGTTTCAGCCTCCTCCCCGGATATTTCTGGTTTCTGATGAAGCTCGCGCCGAAACCGCTTGATATCGATAATCTCTTCGTCAGTCAGAAACATGCACCGTTTCCTGTCGTTGGGCTTTGTCCGCGTCGACCCGGCAGGAGGCCTGTTTCCGGTCGCTCATGCGCAAGATTTCAGCCAAGGAATTCTGCGCGATGTGGCGTGAAGGTATCGATCAACCGTCCATTTTCCAGCGCCTTGACGCCATGCACAAGGTTGGAAGGGACGATGAAGCTTCCGCCTTCGACCAATATTTCGGTCTTGCCATCGATGGTAACCGCGAACCTGCCTTCCGCGACATAGCTCGCCTGGATATGGGGATGCGAATGCGCTGCCCCCACGGCATCCTTCTCGAAAACGACCTCGACCATCATCATTTCGGGCAGATAGGCCATGATGCGGCGGGTGACACCCGGCTCCGGATTTGTCCAATTCGCGCCCTCGGCCGATACGAACAGGTTGCTCGACGTCATTTTCATCTCCTCCGTCAGAGGCCCGATTGAAGCAACCGCATGCCGCTGTGGTCATATGCAATCGCCAATCGTCCTGCGCCGGTCAAGCCGAACTTTTGCTTTCGGCATCTCCCGGGGGGGACGCCAGACTGCGCCGTGAACGACAACGGTCGATATCCGGTCGCGCGAATGTCAGGAAATCTGGCTGCCGAACTGCGCTCCGGACAATGTGCGCGACACCGCGTTGCGCCAGCCAGCGATCTTGCTCTGGCGCACCTCGTCAGGCATCGACGGGAGAAAACGTCGGTTGCAATTCCATGCTTCTGCAAACTGACGCCGCCCCGGCCACACACCCGCCTTCGATCCCGCCAGCCAGGCGGCACCGAGCGCCGTCGTCTCGGGGACGGCGGACCGGTCGACGGGATTGGCGACGATGTCTGCGAGGCGTTGCATGGTCCAATCGGAAGCCGCCATGCCGCCGTCGACGCGCAGAACCGTTTCAATATGGTGGTCGCCCCAGTCCTTCCTCATCGCAACGAGAAGGTCCAGCGTCTGGTAGGCGACGGACTCGAGGACCGCATGCGCCAATTCCGCCGGGCCGCTGTTCCTTGTCAGGCCAAAGATCGCGCCCCGTGCTTCGGGATCCCAGTAGGGTGCCCCGAGACCGGTAAAGGCGGGCACGACGTAGACCTGCTGACCGGAATCGGCCTTCAGCGCCAGCGCGCCGCTTTCGGATGCCTGCGAAATGATGCCGAGCCCGTCGCGCAGCCATTGTACAGCTGCACCGGCTATGAAGATCGATCCTTCCAGAGCGTATGTGGTCTCGCCCTCCAGCCGGTAGGCGACGGTCGTCAGCATGCGGTTGGACGACATGACCCGATCGCGGCCGGTATTCAGCAAGGCGAAACAGCCCGTTCCGTATGTCGACTTTATCATGCCCGGGTCGAAGCAGGCGTTGCCGATGGTCGCGGCCTGCTGGTCCCCGGCAACGCCAAGGATCGGAATTGCCGCACCAAATATTCCAGCCTCTGTTGTTCCGAAATCGTCGGAACAATCCTTGATCGCCGGGAGGACTGACGCAGGTATCCGCAGGACACCGAGAAGCTCGTCGTCCCACTCGCCGTCCGCGATGTTGTAGAGCATGGTTCGGCATGCATTGGTGGCATCGGCGGCGTGAACCCGGCCGCCGGTCAGGTTGAAGATCAGCCAGCTGTCGATCGTGCCGAAGCACACGTCACCGGCCTCGGCGCTCTGCCGCAAGCCACCGATGTTGTCGAGCAGCCAGCGCAGTTTCGTTCCTGAGAAATAGGGATCGAGCAAAAGCCCTGTCTTCGCTCGGAACAGTTTCTCATAGCCGTCGGCTTTGAGGCTATCGCAGATTTCCGCTGTGCGCCGGTCCTGCCAGACGATCGCGTTGTGCAACGCCTGACCCGATTTGCGATCCCAGACGACAGTCGTTTCGCGCTGATTGGTAATGCCGATCGCAGCGATTGCGGCCGGTGCTATCCCGGCACGGGCTATTGCCTGCCGCGCCGTGCCAACGACGCTCTCCCAGATCTCGCGGGGATCATGCTCGACCCAACCCGGCTGAGGATAGTACTGTTTGATTTCTTCTTGCGCCGAAGCGACCATGCCCATCCCGGCATCGAAGACGATCGCGCGCGAGGAGGTCGTGCCCTGATCGATTGCGAGAATATAGCCGCTCATTTCCTGCCTCGACTGCAAAAGCATACCCCGCCGGCCGTCGAAGCGGCAGGTCGTGCGATGTGCATCTGAAATTTGGTGTGGGACCGGCGGACGCATTGTGCGCCGCCGGCGTCGCTATTGGCCGGGGCGATTGCCCCGGCCAACGCAGCCGATCAGTTCGACTGCCAGCTCTTGACCAGTTCGTCGTAGTTGACGGTAACAGGCTTTTCTTTCTCGTTCTCGATCTTCAGCTGCGGAGCAAGGTTGCCCTTTGCGACAGCGTCCTTGTTCCAGTATTCGAGATCGTGCTCTTCGGCGAGCTTGGGCCCGATGTCGCCCTGGACCTTGGCGCGTTCGAGGCGCTGCAGGACCTTTTCCTGTTCCGCGCAAAGCGAGTCCATGGCTTCCTGCGGCGTTTTTGCGCCGGACGAAGCATCGCCGATTGCCTGCCACCAAAGCTGAGCGAGCTTCGGATAGTCAGGAACATTGGTACCGGTCGGCGACCACTGGACGCGGGCGGGCGAACGATAGAACTCGATCAGGCCGCCGAGCTTCGGAGCGCGCTCCGTAAAGCTCTTGTCGCGAATGGTGGACTCGCGGATGAAGGTGAGGCCGACGTGGCTCTTCTTCACATCCACCGTCTTCGAGGTCACGAACTGCGCGTAGAGCCATGCGGCCTTGGCGCGATCGTCCGGCGTCGACTTCATCAGCGTCCAGGAACCGACGTCCTGATAGCCGAGCTTCATGCCGTCCTTCCAGTAGACGCCGTGCGGGCTGGGTGCCATGCGCCACTTCGGCGTGCCGTCCTCGTTGACGACCGGCAGCCCCTGCTTCACGGCATCGGCCGTGAAGGCCGTGTACCAGAAGATCTGCTGGGCGATATTGCCCTGCGCCGGAACCGGACCGGATTCCGAGAAGGTCATGCCGCCTGCTTCCGGCGGAGCGTAAGCCTTGATCCAATCGAGATACTTCTGGATCGAATAGACCGACGCCGGGCCGTTGGTGTCGCCGCCGCGCGCTACGCACGAGCCGACGGGACGGGAGTTCTCATCCACCTTGATGCCCCACTCGTCGACTGGAAGGCCGTTCGGAAGCCCCTTGTCGCCGTTGCCGGCCATCGAGAGCCAGGCATCGGTGAAGCGCCAGCCGAGCGACGGGTCCTTCTTGCCGTAGTCCATATGGCCGAAGACCTTCTTGCCGTCGATTTCGCGGCCCGTGAAGAATTCGGCGATGTCCTCGTACGCGGACCAGTTGACCGGAACGCCGAGATCGTAGCCGTACTTCGCCTTGAAGTCGGCCTTGTTCTTCGCGTCGTTGAACCAGTCGTAACGGAACCAGTAGAGGTTCGCGAACTGCTGGTCGGGAAGCTGGTAGAGCTTCTTGTCAGGTGCAGTCGTGAACTTCGTGCCGATGAAGTCGTTTATATCCAGGCCCGGATTGGTAACGTCCTTGCCTTCGTTCGCCATCCAGTCGGTCAGCGAGCGGGCCTGCTGGTAGCGCCAATGGGTGCCGATCAGGTCGCTGTCGTTGACGTAGGCGTCGTAGATGTTCTCGCCGGACTGCATCTGCGTCTGCAGCTTTTCGACGACGTCGCCTTCGCCGATCAGGTCATGGGTGATCTTGATGCCGGTGATCGCCGTGAAGGCGGGTGCCAGAACCTTCGATTCATATTCATGAGTGGTCAGCGTTTCGGAGACGACCTTGATATCCATGCCGGCAAATGGCTTGCCCGCATCGATGAACCATTGCATCTCCTTTTCCTGGTCAGCACGGGAGAGCGTCGAGAGATCGCCGACTTCCTTGTCCAGAAATGTTTTCGCTTCGTCCATGCCGGCATAGGCGGAGCCCGCCATGGCCAGCAAGATGCCTGCTGTTGTCGCTAGTAAATGCCTTCGCATAATATCCTCCCAGGGTTTGCGATTGCAGTCTTCACGTCAGGCGGCCAGTACCCCCGGCCATCTGTATCTTCCTGCCCTCAGACGTAGCGGAACACGCCGACGGCGTAGACTACGGCAAGGGCAAGAGCCCACCACAGGTTGGGCCCGACAAGGCCCAGCCATGCGAGATGGATGAACGCTGCACCGAGCAGCGATATGAAAAGCCGGTCTCCGCGCGTGGTTTCGAACCTGAGAACACCCACACGCGGAGAGCCTCCCGGCGCCAAATATTCCCAGATGCTCATGCCGATCAGCAGCATGAGGATCGTCAGGAAAAACAATGCGGTGGGCAGCGTCCACGCCATCCAGGAAAAGTTCATGAGTGGTCCTCCCTTGTCAGACGCGACCGAGCGCGAAGCCCTTGGCGATGTAGTTGCGCACGAAATAAATGACGAGCGCACCGGGAATGATGGTCAGGACGCCGGCCGCCGCCAGCACACCCCAGTCCATGCCCGAGGCGGAAACCGTGCGCGTCATGATCGCCGAGATCGGCTTTGCGGCGGTCGTCGTCAGCGTCCTGGCGAGCAGCAGTTCGACCCATGAGAACATGAAGCAGAAGAAGGCTGCGACGCCGACGCCCGATGCCACAAGCGGTATGAAGATCCTGACGAAGAAGCGCGGGAACGAGTAGCCGTCGATATAGGCAGTCTCGTCGATCTCCTTGGGCACGCCGGACATGAAACCTTCCAGGATCCAGACCGCCAGCGGCACGTTGAACAGGCAGTGGGCAAGCGCAACCGCAATGTGCGTATCGATCAGGCCAAATGCCGAGTAGAGCTGGAAGAATGGCAGCGCGAAGACGGCGGGCGGAGCCATCCGGTTCGTCAGCAGCCAGAAGAACAGATGCTTGTCGCCGAGAAAACGGTACCGCGAGAAGGCATAGGCCGCAGGCAGCGCCGCCAGCACCGAAATCACCGTGTTCATGACGACATAGGTGATCGAATTTATATAGCCGTTGTACCAGGACGGATCGGTGAAGATGACAGTGTAGTTCCGAAGCGTCGGGTTGAGTGGCCAGAGCGAGAAGGTGCCGGTGATCTCGGCATTCTCCTTGAAGCTCATGTTGACCAGCCAGTAGATCGGCAGCAGCAGGAAGATGATGTAGATCGTCGAAACGACCCAGGAGAAGTTGCCCGCAGGCTTGTATTTCATTGTCTGAGCCATGGTCCTCTCCTTTCTCACGCGTTCTCGTCGCCGATGGTCATCACGGTGTAGAATATCCATGAGAGCAGCAGGATGATCAGGAAGTAGATGATCGACATCGCGGCAGCCGGACCGAGATCGAACTGGCCGACCGCCATCTTGACCAGATCGATCGACAGGAACGTCGTGGAGTTGCCGGGGCCGCCGCCGGTGACGACGAAGGGTTCAGTGTAGATCATGAAGCTGTCCATGAAGCGCAGCAGGACGGCGATGAGCAGCACGCGCTTCATCTTCGGCAATTGAATGTAGCGGAAGACGGACCAGCGCGAGGCGCCATCGATCTTGGCTGCCTGGTAATAGGCGTCCGGGATCGAGACCAGCCCGGCGTAGCAAAGAAGCACCACAAGGCTCGTCCAGTGCCAGACATCCATGACGATCACGGTAATCCAGGCGTCGACCGGGTCACGGACATAATTGTAGTCGAGGCCGATCGCCTCGAGCGTATGCCCGAGCAGGCCGATGTCGACGCGCCCGAAGACCTGCCAGATCGTACCGACAACATTCCACGGAATGAGCAGCGGCAGTGCCATCAGGACGAGGCAGACAGGCACGCCGAGCCCCTTCTTCGGCATATTGAGAGCGATGAAGATGCCCAGCGGAATTTCGAGCGCCAGGATAATCAGCGAGAAAGCGAGGTTGCGCTGAAGTGCCGCCCAGAACCGATCGGAATGCAGCGTCTGTACGAACCAGTCCGTACCGGCCCAAAAGAATTCGTTGTTTCCGAACGTATCCTGCACCGAGTAGTTGACGACGGTCATCAGCGGAATGACTGCGGAGAAGGCGACGAGCAGCAGCACCGGCAATACCAGAAACCAGGCTTTGTTGTTCCAGGTCTTTTGCATGGCTCAGGCCTCCCTGCCGACGCGCCAGGAATTGGCGTAGATATTGATGGCTGCGGGATCGAAGGTGACGCGAGCGTCAGCGGGGATTTCCGCGTCTTCCGTCACGACGATGGCGAGTGGCTGTCCGGCAAAGCTTGCACGAACGATCTTCTGCCGGCCGATGTCCTCAACCCGGTTGATCGCGACCGGCATCCCCTCACGTCCGATCCGGATAAATTCCGGACGGATGCCGAGTTCCGTCTTCGCACCCGCTGCGACCTTCGGCGCATAATCGAGCGACAGCGTCTCGCTGCCGATCGTCACGACATTGCCGGCCAACGTCGCAGGAATGACGTTCATGCCCGGAGAGCCGATGAAGTAACCGACGAACGTGTGGCTCGGCCGCTCGAAGAGCTCGGCCGGCGTACCGATCTGCACGATCTCGCCCTCGTACATCACGACGACCTTGTCGGCGAACGTCAGTGCCTCGGTCTGGTCGTGCGTGACATAGACCATGGTGAAACCGAACTGCTTGTGAAGGCGCTTCAACTGCGAGCGCAAAACCCACTTCATGTGCGGGTCGATGACGGTCAACGGTTCATCGAACAGGATGGCGTTGACGTCGTTGCGCACCAGTCCGCGTCCGAGCGAAATCTTCTGCTTCTGGTCGGCGGTCAGGCCCTGGGCCTTGCGCTTCGCCATCCCCGCGAGATCGATCATCTCGAGGATTTCGCGAACGCGACGATCGACCTCAGGCTCGGCGACCCCGCGGTTGCGAAGCGGAAAGGCCAGATTGTCGTACACAGTCATCGTGTCGTAGATCACGGGAAACTGGAAAACCTGAGCGATGTTGCGCGCCTGCGTCGAAAGATTCGTCACATCGTTGCCGTCGAACAGGATGCGGCCATGCGACGGTTGCAGCAGACCGGAGATGATGTTGAGCAGCGTCGTCTTTCCGCAGCCGGACGGTCCGAGCAGTGCGTAAGCGCCGCCGTCGCGCCATTCGTGGTCGACTTCGCGAAGCGCGTAGTCTTTCTCCGATGCTGGGTTCGGACCGTAGGCGTGGCGGATGTGGTCGAGCGTGATGCGTGCCATGTCCCCGCCCCTTACGCTTGATTGCCGGTCGCGATCGCGCGGCCGTCGGTGTCAAAAGCCATCAGATGACGGGTGTCGAGAAATACCTCGACCTCCGTATCCGGATCGATGTCGTGAATACCGTGAGCAAGCATGACCCAGCGCACTCCGTCGTAGTCCAGGTGCACGAAGCTTTCCGAACCGGTGATCTCCGAGATCTGCGTGCGCGCCCGCAGCCTCGCCGCGTTTGGTGTCTGCGCCGAAAGCGCAAGGTGATGGGGGTGAAATGCCACGGTCACAGGCCCGTCTGCCATGCCGGCGAGATGGCTGGGCACCGAGAGTAGATCGGCACCTTGCCGCTGCAGGCTTCCGCCGGTTTTCACCACGTCAATGAAGTTGAGAGGCGGATCGGCAAAGGTCTTCGCCGTGATAAGATCGAAAGGGTTGCGATAGACGCTGATCGTCGACCCGAATTGCGTCACGCGCCCCTCTGATAGCGTCGCCGTATTGCCCCCAAGCAGTAGCGCCTCGGATGGCTCGGTGGTTGCATAGACGAAAATGGCACCGGATTGCGCGAATATCTTCGGCAGTTCCGCACGCAATTCCTCACGCAGTTTGTAGTCGAGGTTCGCCAATGGCTCATCCATGAGCACCAGGCTTGCATTCTTCACCAGCGCGCGGGCAAGCGCGGTGCGCTGTTGCTGGCCACCCGACAAATTAAGCGGCGTGCGGTCGAGATAAGGCGTCAGCCGCATCAGCTCTGCGGCTTTTCGGACCTCCTGATCGATTGTCGCGGCATCCTTGCCGGCAATCCGCATCGGCGAAGCAATGTTCTCGTAGACCGAAAAGGCCGGATAATTGATAAATTGCTGGTACACCATCGCCACGTTGCGCTTCTGCACCGGCACGCCAGTGACATCGACGCCGTCGAAATGGACGGAACCGCTTGTCGGGCGGTCGAGTCCGGCCATCAATCGCATCAGCGACGTCTTGCCGGAGAGCGTCGGCCCCAGCAGCACATTCAGCGTGCCTCGTTCAAAAGCAAGATTGGTCGCGTGGATGTGATACTCCCCGCCCACCATCTTTGCGGCGTTCCGCAATTCAAGCATTCCTGTTCCCGTGCCTCCTCAACAGCGGGGACGACATGGCGCACTCTTACCCGGCCATCTGTGCCGGTAGCGCAGCCATGTACTCCTCCAATAGCGCGGCCTGTTCCTTCGTCAGACGCAGGCCGTCCTTCGTTCTCCGCCAGAGCACGTCTTCTGCGCGCCTGGCCCATTCGTGATTGATCAGATAGCGAACCTCTGCCTCGTAAAGATCGCTGCCGAAACAGCGCCCGAGGTCTTCCACGCTGCGTGCCTGCCCCAGCAGAACCGCAGCCTTTGTACCGTAGCGTCGAACCAGCCGGCGCGCGTGCGCATCTCCGAGGAAGGGGTAGCTACCCTTCAGCTTGCCGACTTCAGCTTCATATCCCCGTGCAGCAAAATCGCCGCCCGGCAGATGGCTTGTCGCCGTCCAGGGCGCGCCTTTCTCGCCGATGGCACCCCCGATCTTTTCCAGCGCGTGCTCGGAGAGCCGCCGGTAGGTCGTCAATTTGCCGCCGAAGACATTGAGAAGCGGGGCAGTGCCGCCCTCGCCTTCCACTTTCAGTACATAGTCGCGGGTCGCTTCCTGCGCCTTCGACGCGCCGTCGTCGAAAAGCGGCCGCACGGCCGAATAGGTCCAGACGATATCATCCGGCCGCACCGGTTCCTTGAAGTATTCGCTTGCCGCATTGCACAGATAGGTCGTCTCCTCGTCGGAGATCTTCACGTCCTTCGGATCGGCGGTGTAGTCGCGATCCGTCGTGCCGATGAGTGTGAAATCCTGCTCATAGGGGATGGCGAAAATGATCCGATTGTCCGGATTCTGAAAGAAGTAGGCCCGCGGATCGTCGAACTTCTTCTTCACGACGATATGGCTGCCCTGGACGAGCCGGACGTGATGCGCCTCGTTCTGTCCGAATGCCGCGCGAATGACGTGATCGACCCAGGGACCTGCGGCGTTGACCAGCATGCGAGCCTGAAAGGTCTGAACCTGCCCGGTTCCCGCATCGACCGTCTCGATTGACCAAAGCCCGTCCTCGCGATGGGCGGAGACCACTTTCGTCCTCGGCATGATCTGAGCCCCGCGATCGGCCGCGTCGCGTGCGTTGAGCACGACCATGCGAGCGTCGTCCACCCAGCCGTCAGAGTATTCGAAGGCCTTCGTGAACAGCGCCTTCAAGGGCTGTGCAGCCTTGTCCCGGCGCATATCGAGCACGGCAGTCGGCGGCAGAAGCTTGCGGCCACCAAGGTAATCGTAGAGAAAAAGCCCGAGGCGGATCAGCCATGCCGGGCGAATACCGCCCTTGTGATAGGGCAGGACGAAACGCATCGGCCAGATGATATGCGGCGCCATCGCCCAGAGAATTTCACGCTCCATCAACGATTCGCGCACCAAACGAAACTCGTAGTGCTCCAGATAACGCAAACCGCCGTGAATGAGCTTGGTCGCGCCGGAAGACGTACCGGAGGCAAAATCGTTCATCTCGGCCAGTGCAACGGAATAACCGCGACCGACGGCGTCACGCGCGATTCCGCAGCCGTTGATGCCGCCACCGATAACAAAAATATCGTGAATCTGACGGCCCACGTTCCCCCTCCGAGCCAGAAATGCCGCACCGCAAAAATACTGAGCGATTGCGAAAGTGAGTACACTTAAAACGAAGATTAAGCGAATGTCAAACGAATGCTCCTCGAATTCGAAGCTGCGACGCGTCGTCGCTGCACGAAACAACGATCGCACCTCGTCAGGCGCGTTCGCGGACGTCCACGAAAAGGGCGATGACTATGATTTCATGACGGATCGGGCGACCTGAAATAAGCCCGGGGAGCGGCGCCCAGCATGCGCCTGAACATGGTCGTGAAGGCGGCAACGCTGTCATAACCAAGATCGAGCGCAACGGCCGTCACCGACTCGCCGCCGGCAAGGCGGGGCAAGGCAGTGAACACCGTCGCCTGCTGCCGCCATGCTGAAAGGCTCAGGCCGGTCTCGCTTCGAAACGCTCGGGTGAACGCGCGTCGGCTCATCGCCAGTCGCTGCGCCCAATCGTCGATCACCAGCCGTGCGCTGGGGTTTTCCATGAAGCTGCGGCAAAGCGCGGCCAGGCGACGGTCGGCAGGAAACGGCAGTCCCAGGGGGCGGTCCGGCAGCCTCAGCACCTCTTCCAGGAGCAGCGCCATGATAAGCCTTTGCCGGTGGGATCCATCGGCACCTTCTTGGGGCGCGACCGCTTCCACGATCAGGGCGCGTGCAAGGTCCGTCAGCGCCATGACACGCATGGCCGACGGTCCCGCGGCCGATGCACCGGGCGCGATATACGCCGATAGCATTGTGACGTCGCCCAGCATGTCGACGGTATGCTCAAGACCTGCGGGAATCCAGAGCGCGTGCTCCGGCGGCACCATCCACCGACCTTGTCTGGATGAAACCATGAGGACCCCGGCGCGGGCGTAGACGAACTGCGCGCGGCTGTGGCTGTGGGCTTCGACGTGATAGCCGGCTGGGTATTCCGAGGGGATTGCATAGACGGGCTCCGACGCGGCCTCGATGGCGGCCAATCGCTCCAGATGGAGCTTTGACAATTCGCTCATCGATTGCATCTGCCGCGTCTTCATCTCGTTTTGGCCCACTCGCGAAACAACAAGACCAAAACACGAAAGCGGGACGGCAGCAAGTCGTCTATCCCGAGATCGTCAAACGACGGAGTAAAATCGTGACAAACAGTGCAATGACGGCAGAGAGGCACTCTGCGGAACAGACAGTCTTCGGCATCATCATGGCGGTGAGCTTCTGCCACCTTCTCAACGACACCATGCAGTCGTTGATCCCTGCCCTCTATCCGATGATCAAGGACACCTACAGGCTCGATTTCACCCAGATCGGCTTCCTCGGCCTCGTGTTTCAAGTCACTGCGTCGCTCTTGCAGCCCCTTATCGGCATCTACACCGACAAGCGACCCCTGCCTTACTCCCTTTCCATCGGAATGGGTTTCACCCTGATCGGCCTCGTCCTTCTTGCCTATGCGCATGCCTATTGGGTGCTGCTGATCGGCGCCGGCGTCATCGGCCTCGGTTCAGCGGTGTTTCATCCCGAATCCTCGCGCGTTGCACGTCTGGCCTCCGGCGGCCGTCACGGCCTTGCGCAATCACTGTTCCAGGTGGGCGGAAACTTCGGATCGGCGATCGGCCCGTTGCTCGCAGCCTTCATCGTCCTGCCGCGCGGCCAGCACAGCGTTGCCTGGTTCTCGCTCGCGGCACTCACGGGCATGATCATTCTGTGGCGCGTCGGCGCATGGTATGCGAACCACCGCAAGGCAAGCGCGGGTCGCAAAGGTGCGGTCGATGCCGTGCCACTGCCGCGCCGGAAGGTGATCATGGCAATCGCCGTGCTGGCGGTGCTGGTCTTCTCGAAATACGTCTACATGACGAGCCTTTCGAGCTACTACACCTTCTATATGATCGAGCGGTTCCACGTTTCCGTCCAGGAAGCGCAGATTCTGCTCTTCGTGTTCCTCGGTGCGGTTGCCATCGGCACCGTGGCGGGCGGACCGATCGTTGACTGGTTCGGCACAAAATTCGTGATCTGGTTCTCGATTCTCGGCGCGCTGCCCTTTACGCTTGCCCTGCCCTATGCTGACTACACTTGGACCATATTGCTCACCTTCCTGATCGGCGTGATCCTGGCTTCGGCGTTTTCGGCAATCGTCGTCTTCGCGCAGGAATTGGTGCCCGGCCGCGTCGGCATGATTGCCGGGCTGTTCTTCGGCTTTGCTTTCGGTATCGGCGGCATCGGAGCGGCTGGCCTCGGCATGGTAGCGGACCGGATGGGCATCGAGTTCGTCTACCGCATCTGCTCGTATCTTCCGCTGCTCGGCTTGTTGACCATTTTCCTGCCGGATATCGGCAAAGGCCGCCGCCACGCAACGAAGACCGCCAAGTAAGGAAGATCGGCGCCCGACTGAGGCGCCGCGGAACGAGATGGGCCGAGGCTCGCGCCTCGGCCTATTTTACGCCCGACAGCGCGTCTTTCGCTAGATTGCCGTGAAGCCGTTGTCGACGAACAGGTGGGCACCGTTGACGAAGATCGACTCGTCGCTGGCCAGATAGAGCGCTGCCCGCGCCACGTCCTCTGGCTCGCCGATGCGCCCCTGCTGCGCGGCGATTGCGGCATCCGAGACATCCACGCCCAGCGCCTGCAGCTCGCTCACCTCTCGCAGACCGTGCGGCGTACGGATAAAGCCTGGGCAAACAGCATTGCAGCGGACGTTGCGGTCTCGGAACTCGACGCCGATGGCCCGGGCAAACATGTGAACCGCGCCCTTGGTGGTGTCGTAAAGGACTTCCATCGGTGTCGCAGCAACGGCGGAGATCGAAGAGGTGCAGACGATGGAGCCGCCGCCAGCAGCGATCATGCCGGGCAGCACGGCCCGTGTCACCAGGAACATCGAACGCACGTTGACCGCATGCAGCCATTCCCACTCCTCGAGGGTGGTCTCCAGGAAAGGCTTGATGACGATCGTCCCCGCATGATTGAAAAGAACCGTCACCGGGCCGAACCGGCCCTCGACGCCTTTGACCGCATCGATGACGGCCGCCTCGTCCGACACGTCGGCAACCCAGTGGTCGGCAACGCCCCCCGCATCCCGGATCGCTTGTACCGTCTCCCGCGCCGCCGGCTCATTGCGGTCGATAATCGCCACCTTGGCGCCTTCGGCCGCAAACAGTCGGGATGCTGCACCGCCCATGCCGGTCGCTCCGCCGGAGATAATGGCAATCTTGCCCTTCAGTCTGTCCACCATGTCCTACCCTCACCCGTTGGCTTTCAGTGCCGCCCCCTTCCGGGAGGAAGGTTTCACGGCTCTGCCAAGTGTTGAAGTGAGTGCGAGACAATGTCCAGTGCGGGAAAACAAGAGCGGCGCAATACACGGTTCCCCGCGCCGCTCGATCGCGTGTCGTCACAACCGAACCATCGTCGCCAAAGTTTATTCGTCTTCGCCGAAGCGTAAAAAAATCCCTTGCTTTTGTTCCCGCTTAGGCCACCCGTAGGAGCGTCGTCGTTTCCATTTGGTCTCGACCGGAGCAAGGAGGCTACTATGGCAAAGGGTCAAGTTAGAAGTAATCGCGAAACGCGAAAGCCGAAGAAAGACAAGTCGGCGGCTGCGCCTCACGCAACGCAGGGTGCTCAGGTTAAGCAGGCAAGCAGCTCGCTTACACTTGGAAAAAAAGACAAGTAAGGGCGCTCGAAAAACAGCCCCGCTGACCGAAATCAACGGGGCGCCAGAAACATCATGTCTCCGGGTCCGGCAACCGGACGCACCGTATGCATCATATCTCAGGTTGCATCTCAACCCCCGCAATTTAAGGCATTGCATATGCCAAAACTGCAGCCGCGACGGGCTTGCCGTGCGTCCGCTGTCTGGAGAAATGAGTCGCACTAGGTCGGAATGGCAGAAGAAGTCCCGCGCGCGGATGTACTATGTCTGCTGACGGCGAATCGAGGAAGGCAATAGCTATGGGAATTGAGGAAGGCAAACGGGCGCCTCGGCCGAACGGCTGGGGCACGAAGGCCGTACTTTTGCTGGCAATGGTCTTGGCAGTCATCACGGCTGTTGGTGGCTTTATCGCTGTGTATAAGGCGGTATTCGTCTATCCAGTCCAGTAGCAATTGATCAGCTCAACCACGCAAATCGCGCGTTGCGGAACAATAATCCCCCCGAAAACGTTTTCCTAAAGGCGATGGAGGTTGCCGGAGGAGGATATCATGAGCGATCGCGCTGTTGGTTTTTTGGTAGCCGTTGAACTGTCTGCCCTCATCTGGGCGCTGGTGCTTGTTTTGGCTGCCTCAGCGTTGTGAGTCGCCGGCCAAACGGGGAGGATTGACCAATCAACATTGCCCGACGGGGCCCCCTCGGGCGACCCAGCCGATCTCGAGGGGGCTTATCCCTCGCCCGACCGATGCGGCCCCTTCAAGTTCCCTGCTTCTCCCGGGAGAGTCCCTGCTTCTCACCAGCGCTCTTGCCATCCGAGCTTTTCGACCGCTCCTCAAAGCGGTCTGCACCCTTCGCCAGGTCCGATCCCTTTTGAGCCTCTACTTTTCTTTCGTCTTTTGCAGCGCTTTTTCGCAGCCCGCGCGCCGACTGCCTGCCTTTTTCGTTCGCGGCTTGCTCGATACCCATTTGATTTTCTCCATCTGCGTTATCGTAGGTCAACGGTTAAGCAATGGGTTCGTTCCGCCGTATCGTAGCACGGACGCGAAGCAGATATTTGGCATCCATACCGACGACGCTTCACACCGTCAAAACGCAACTGATGCTCTTGAATCTTCTTCCGAAAAAACCAAAATATCTGCCATTACATACATTGCAGAGGAGGTTGAGGAGAAATGACTCGGCGATTTCATCGGCATGACGAGCCGCTGACATCGGAAGATCTGGCAAAATGTCAGGTGGTCCTTGAAGCCTTCTGTCACGACAACGACGTCTCGCTGCCGTCGGAGGAGGCTATCCGTGTTGGAGCGATTATTATCGAGATGTACCAGCAGGGCATCCGAGATGCGAACCACCTGCGAATCCTTGTGGATGCAGCCCGTGGCGTCGTTCAAAAACAAGGAACCAAGCGTCAGAGCTAATCGTTATTGACCGCATCCCGGATGCCAAAAGCCCCGCCAACACCGCGGGGCTTTTTTTGACATCGCTGTTCAGTGGGTATGAGCCGAGGGGGCGGTCGGACGGCATACCTTTCGAACATACTCCGACAAAATAGGGTCGCCAGCCAGGCACTCCTGAAACCTCTTCTCGTCCAGTTGGCCGAGTCGATAGGCTTCGAGAAGAATTCTTTGTTCATTAGTCAGTGCGGGGAGATGCACTGTAGCCGGCGCGGCGTGTCGCACTCCCTCCGATGCCTGGGGGATGCTTTTCGTTGTCTTTTCAGACTCGGGTTTATGGGATGACATGGCGGTTCCTCCTTCCAAGGGAAGAACGGCGTACCCGGTTATCCAGTTCCGCTTTGCCTTTGCGTGCACTTCGCCTGCCTTGATAGGTGTCCTGGTCGCTGTCGCAAGCGGTCTTCCGAGCTTCCGGCGCGTCGCAACCTCGTCGAGCCAAATCCATCGATTTGGTTGTAGCGGTTCGCCTTGCCATTGCCGATGATTTGAAGGAGTATCGTGCCTCTGGCCCTTGAGGCCCGGGCAGTCTCCAATGATAGGACAATGCCATGCCTCTGAAATATCTCTTGGCCACAGTCGCGATAGCGCTTTTGACGCTTTCGGGCTGCGCAACCACCAGCCAGGAAAACACAACCTACGCAACCCCTGCAGGGATGGGCCCGGTTCGCGGCACCGGCAACAACTTTTACTAGCTCCTGTCGCTTTCCGATGTCGGAATGAAGGCAGTCAATCTCCGACGCTATCGGTGTTCCACTATTCCTCTCTCATGGGCAGCACTGTGTCCGGTACGGCTCGAATTGAAACGGCAGAGGGGTCAGCCTTCCGCGCTGACGTTGGCGGAGATCGGTGGCATTTGCTCGTGACTTTGCTAATATGGCGTTCATGGCAACCGAACGGTGCGGCTTAAGTAGGACGTAACGGGGACCGACCTGATGGGACGGATTTCGATGCCACAGGTAGGGAAGCCACAAGGCTCTCTGGAGGCAACACCTTTGGCTTCCCTTCCGCTATTCCTGCGAGGAGGCCGTGATCGGCAGGATGCGGAGGGGCGTCCAAAAGTCGTGCGCCTGCTCTCCTCCGTTCTCGTAGCGAGCCCGGCAAACAGTTGAAGCTGATCGGACATGATCTCGATTTTTTAAGGTGTCTCACTGTAGAGATCGTCCACAGGGCCCCTTATTGAGGAAATCTCCGTGAAATTGTTCGACTGGCTGACAGGATATAAACCGGCGCCGCATGGCGTGGACCGCCAATCGGCGGCAGCGCTTCGTAACGATCTTCTCACCATCAATAGAAAGACTGCGCCGTTCGTCATTCGGGACGGCAGGCCGGAAGGCGTTGATCTCGTCGCCGAATGGAAGATCGTTGATGCGCACTGGTACGAGCTATTTGCCAAAGCTGGGTTACAAAGGGTGTTCAAGGTGTTGCTGAAATTCGATGCTGCCAATTGCGACGTTCGCGCCGTCGATCAGGAATGGTCTGTCGAATGGCGCGCCGGCATCCCAACGCTTGCCCTGAGTGCCGATGCGTTTCGCGGTCGAAAGTGGGAAAAGAGCTTTGACGTGGCCTTCGCCTTCAAGGAGGATTTGTCATATGGCAAGGTTTACGAGTATCGCTTCAATACCAGCGAAATAAAAACTCCCCTCGTTGACGCCGCACATCGGGCCGGCTGGGGCTGGAGAGGCGTGGCGTTCGGAAAGCTATGAGCTAAGCCGCGCCACCCCGCCGTCCTCGATTCCGGCGAGGTCAACGACAATGGCCTCGTCGATATGCCTTCTGAGTGACGCGATGACTTATCCGGTTCGATACAACAACAACCTATACCTTGGCTTGAGTTCAGTGAGCGAAAAACAGCCAAAAGATTGAGCTAAATCATTATGTTAACAATCTTGGCGCCCCCTGCAGGGTAGTCAGGAATCGCAGTTTTCCAAGCAAAATCAATAAAAATCGCACCGAGTGAGGGGAAATTACGTGCAATTGATTTCGTTGATTCTTTTTACCCCAGTGCCCTCACTTTTTTCCTCGTTGGGCAAACACGAGCTGGGGGGTAAAACCCTGGACCGTTTACACACATCCCCCCGATTTGCGATCGGTCGCCTCAATGTCAGCTGAGTAGGCCGGTTTGCGCCAGTGGCGACACCTTCATAAAATCGTGTGGAAGGAACCCATAAGACTACAGTTCGATTCGGCCGTTGGGAGGAGATGACGATGACTGACTTCGATGCGCAAACTCACTGGGAAACCGTCTACAAATCAAAGGGCGAGGCAGATGTGAGCTGGTTCGAAGAAACGCCCGCACTGTCAATCAAGCTACTGCAAACGGCTGGCTTGGCGTCCGGCATGGCCGTTATAGATGTGGGCGGGGGAGCCTCGCGCCTCGTCGATGCACTGGCACAGTCTGATAACCTGGAGATCACAGTGCTCGATCTTTCTGCTGCCGCTCTTGAGCGGGCTAGAGCGAGAATATCGAACGCCCATGGAGTAAAATGGATCGTCTCAAATGTCACTGCGTGGATGCCCGACAAAAAATACGACCTCTGGCACGACAGGGCGGCCTTCCATTTCCTGACCTCAACCGAGGAGCGAAGTGCCTACGTCAGTGTGATGGGTGAAACGCTAAAGGAGAGCGGAAAAGCCATCATAGGTACGTTTGCCGCTGATGGACCTGAGAAGTGCAGTGGCTTACCGGTCACGAGATACGAGCCGGACGAACTGGCTTCAATCCTCTCTCCAAAATTCCGATTGCTGACTACAGAGCGACACCAGCATCACACGCCTTGGGATTCGGTCCAAAACTTTCAGTTCAGCATCTTCGAGAAGGTAGAAGAGTAGTCCGCTCAGGGCGGCCCAATGGCCATCACGAACATTCAGCTTGGGAAGCTATGCTTAATTGGCCCATATCAAGCACCTTAAAGTAAAACTGCGGATTTTCTGTTGGAGATTGCTGAATAAGATCAAAGAGGGTGTAAAACGCTGTAGCCTACACTTCGGCCGCGTACTCATTTGGGAAGCTTGAAGATCGGGTAAGGTCCGGCGGACTTTTGAAGCCATAGTCCTGCGCGCGAGGCAAGCGACATCGTCGATCCTGTGGACGAGGCCGTCGTCGCGTCTGCCCTGATAGTTGATGAAGAAGGAGGAGCTGCGCCCTACCCGCCTTCACACGCTCTACTCCTTCCGCCACAGGTTTCAGGATCGCATCGAGAATGCCGGCGTTTCCGATCGCATGCAGGCTGATTTGATGGGTCATGAGTTCGGCCGGCCGGAGGCGAACCGAGACGGACTTAGTGCCCCATGTGGGACACACGGCATTGATCGGCGTTTTTGCTGTACACCGGGCCCGCTATCATACATTCTTATCTGCGGTTGCAAGCGTCCTGGGAGGGAAGCGCTACCAACGATTGCTCATGCTCATTCTGGCCAGACCGATTCGGGTTCCGACCTCTGTGCTTTCACGAGCGAATATTGGTTCTGTATTTCTTGTTAGACGCTGCTCTGCTTAGCCAAGTGGAGGGATTTCATGCGTCGCCATAGTGTTTTGCACATCTCTCGTAGCGTCCTTGCCGCCCTGGGTTTTACGGCGTTGACTGGATTTGGCTGCCCGACGGCATTCGCCCAAACCGCGATTGGCGCGCCGGGGGCCAGCATTACCCTCGACGGCAAACAACTTCCGCCGCCTACACCGAACTTCGGCGGTGTAATCAAGGAAAAGGCCTCAGAATCACAGCCTTGGTGGGCTCCACGCGTCGTGCCACCAAAGGGTGCGCCGAACGTGCTGCTAATCATGACTGATGACCAGGGATATGGTGCCCCAAGCACCTTCGGCGGAGTCATTCCTACGCCTGCAATGGATCGCATCGCGAACCAGGGATTGCGCTTTACCAATTTTCACTCGACCTCGCTCTGTTCGCCGACACGGGCGGCTTTGATCACGGGACGAAACCATCATTCGGTCGGTTTCGGAGTGGTCGGCGAAATAGCGACAGGCTATCCGGGCTACGATTCGATCATCCCGGTTGAAAAAGGTACCATCGGCACAATCCTCAGGGAGAACGGCTACGCGACGTCGTGGTTCGGCAAGGATCACAACACTCCTTCCTATCAGTCGAGCCAAGCAGGTCCGTTCAACCAATGGCCGAACGGAATGGGCTTTGAATATTTCTATGGCTTCGTCGGCGGCGATGCCAGTCAGTGGCAGCCCAACCTCTACAGGAACACGACGGCCATCTATCCGTTCGAGGGCCATCCGGGATGGAACATGGAAACCGCGATGGCCGACGAAGCCATCCAGTACATGAAGCAGTTGAAGGAAATCGCGCCCGGCAAGCCCTGGCTCGTCTACTACGTACCGGGTGCTACACACGCGCCGCATCATCCGACCCCGGAATGGGTCGAGAAGATCAGCGACATGCATCTCTTCGACGACGGGTGGAACAAGTTGCGAGAGACGATTTTCGCCA
Source organism: Rhizobium sp. Root1203 (assembly GCF_001424945.1). Taxonomy (GTDB): domain Bacteria; phylum Pseudomonadota; class Alphaproteobacteria; order Rhizobiales; family Rhizobiaceae; genus Rhizobium. The sequence continues at coordinate 7,320 of NZ_LMCW01000012.1, read as the reverse complement.
ACCAGAAGCGGCTGGGCATCATGCCCGAGAACGCCCAACTGACGCCGTGGCCGAAAGAGCTGCCGCAATGGGATAGTTTGAGCTTCGAAGAGAGAAAACTCTTCATCAAGCAGGCGGATGTCTACGGCGCTTACCTTTCCTATGCCGACAACGAGATCGGTCGGGTTATTCAGGCGGTCGACGACCTTGGCGAACTGGACAATACCCTGGTCATTTATATCGGCGGCGACAACGGCGCGAGCGCCGAAGGCATGCTCAACGGCACGCCGAACGAATTCACGACCTTCAACGGTGTATCCGTGCCGGTCAAAGACCAGTTCCTTTGGTATCCTTTCTGGGGCTCGGAGCGGACGTTCCCGCATTTTGCGGCAGGGTGGGCCTGGGCGATGGACACACCGTTCAAGTGGGTGAAACAGGTGCCGTCGCATTTCGGCGGAACCTCTCAAGGGGTGGCGATGTCGTGGCCCGGTCACATCACCGACCTGGGTGGCATCCGCCGCCAGTTCTCACATGTGATCGACATCGTTCCGACAATTCTCGAAGCCACCGGCATTCCGGCACCAGAGACGATCAACGGCATCGCGCAGAAGCCGGTCGAAGGGGTGAGCATGATGTATGCGTGGGACAAGGCAAACGCCAATACCTCCACCCGACACACGACGCAATACTTCGAGATGCTTGGCAATCGCGCCATTTACGATAATGACTGGGTGGCGGCGACGACGCCCGCAACCCGACCCTGGGAACTAAGCACCGCGACGCCGCCTGATGTCATCACCGGTTACAACTGGGAACTCTACAACGTCAAAGACGACCCGACCCAGTTCAACGATCTTGCCGCCAAGATGCCCGACAAGCTCAAGCAGATGCAGGACCTCTTCTATTCCGAGGCGAAGAAGTACGACGTACTGCCGCTCGACAATTCGACGCTTTCCCGTTGGAACACGCCGCGCCCCAACCTGACGGCCGGACGGACCGAGTTCACCTATTCGGGGGCATTGAGCGGTGTACCGCTGAGCGCCGCACCGAGCGTCCTCAACAAGTCCTATACGATCACGGCCGAGGTCGAGATACCTGATGGCGGTGCGGATGGCATGATCGTCACCGAGGGCGGACGGTTCGGCGGCTACGGCCTGTTCCTCAGCAAAGGCGACTTCGGCGTCGGCAGGGGCAAGGTCGTGTTTCTCTACAACCTTCTCGACCTGAAGCGCACGACGTGGGAGGGGCCGGAACTGGAACCGGGCAAGCACCAGATCGTCTTCGAGTTCAAGTCCGATGGTCCGGGCCTCGGCAAGGGCGGCAGCGGCGTCCTGTCGGTGGACGGCCAGCAGGTGGCGACAAACTCAGTTGAACACACGACGCCCATCACATTTCCGGAGGACGAAAGCTTCGACGTCGGCCAGGATACGCGCACAGGGGTCGCTCTGGTCGAGTATCGCTACGACGCTCCGTTCAAGTTCTCCGGCAAGATCGACAAGCTGACGTTCAAGCTCGGACAATAATGGTCTGGAACAATGGGTGCAAATGCCAGACTACTGCTATCGGTAACGGGCGTAGTCGAAGCGGCTACGGGAATGACATTGCTGCTGGCTCCCGCGCTCTTAATCGAAGTGCTCCTCGGGGCCGAGCCAGGCACGCATGCCGGTATGACGGTCGCCCGTGTCGCCGGAGCAGCGGTACTGAGCTTGTCCGTCGCGTGCTGGCTTGCGCGAGATGACCTGGCAGGCAAGGCTACCAAGGGATTGGTGCGAGCGATGCTGTTATATAATTTCGCCGTGGTGGCAATACTCATACTTGAGTGGTTTCGCCACGGCATCGGTGGGATCGCTTTGTGGCCCGTCGTTGCGGCCCACTTCGCGCTGGGCGTTTGGTGTGGGGTGTGCTGCTTGGGGTCCACCCGCATTTCAGACGGTTAGCGATACCGTCCAACGTTGTCAGCTACATCGAACCAACCCCGTCTCATCCAGTAATTACCAGAAAAGCGCAGGCAAGAGAGGATGGCGAAAACTTAACCGTCCAATGGTTGGTGTGACTCCATGCCGGAGTACGGCATGCGGGCCATATCAATGAGTTGCGAAAATGTGAGGCAGTGCGAGCTTGCGCTGAAACGTAATGCTTTTGAGATCGCCTGTCTCACTCAATCTCATAAACCGCCGCATTGTCCTGCACTTCGCGCAGCCCTTTATAGGACGCATGCCGCAGTTTTCCGTCATGGGTCCATGCCCGATATTCGATCTCAGCAATGAGCGTCGGTTCGCCTGACGGCGGTCTTCGTTGCGATCAGTAGCTGCATGAGCGGGCGTTATTCGGCCTGAAGCCGTCCGCACAAGCGGGGTTCACGGAATTTCTCGGTTGGTATTGAAAATCGGCGCGATTTGAATTGTGCGCGGGCGTGCACGCCGACGTAATCGTGGTTAGACCGATCAGCGATCCGGCTATGATAATTGCTCGCAGCCTCCTCATCTTTGTCTCCTTGCCATCCAACTTCATACATGCCCGGCGAATCTTTTTCGTCCAGTGACCACATAATGTTCGTCTTGACTCTTTCTCACAAAATGAGAACATAAAGAGAACAGATACGAGGTTCGCACATGACAAGGACAGAGGAAGTCATCGCAAACGCATTGGCCGTCGTAGCCGCGTGCCGTGCTGAACGCGAACGCGATGCCGAGCGCCGGAAGCAAGTTTTCGGTAGGATCGACATTGGTCGCCCGCTGCCGGTGATCAAGGGTATGCAGCTGAGCTTGGACCTTCACTGATGCTGCCCATGAAGAAAGAAGACGTCGATTTCGAAGTGCAGGCTGCGCTTGCCTGGCACGATGATGACGTGCATGCCACCATTGCTACGCTGCTCGAGGACATCCGGCATCTGCGCCAACAGCTCGCACTGGCGGAAGGCGCTATGAGCCGTGGCATGACCCGCGGATGGGTACCGCGCTTCGATCGATGATCGCTCGGTAGATCGCCATCCACGCCTAACAGTCAACCATCTGAACAAGCGTCGGACCATTCCAGTGCCTGAAATGAACGAGAGCAAGAAGCTGAGCCGTTGGTCATTGACGAACGCGGCAGAGGCCGGTCAGGTGATTGTCGTGACCTGTCATCATTGCCGGATCACGCATCGCTATCTGCCGCAAGACCTGCTGCAGTTTCGCGACGACGTCAGCCTTGATCGGCTGTCCAGACATTTCAGGTGTGAGCGGTGCGGAAACGGCCGCTATATCGTGCTCAAGGTCCACGATCCGTTCGGAGCGGACTTCGGCAATCTGCCGATACGCCGTCTGGAAAAGGTTCAGATCAAGAAGGTACCCGTCTGGAAGGATGGCGTCCTATGAGTCGTCTAAGTGCCCCTTCCCGCTTTATGCTGTCGACGACGCACCCACATCAGGTGGCCCTGTTTTGGGACGACATCAGCTATGTCGAGCGTGGCCCGATCATGTCTGAGGCAACGAGGCTCGATCGAGCACACCGCTCGTACTATGCAAGCCTTTACGGCCAAAGCTATCTCGTATTTTCTTTTTCCGCGCGCCAGACTGCGCTGGAATTCAGGGCGCTCTTCAAGGGCGAGATCATCGATCCAACCGACGTCGACCGACTTGGGGATTGGCGACCAACGGAGACCAGCATGTGCAACCTCTACCGCATGACCTCAAATCAGGAGGCCATTCGACAGTTCACAAGAGCTATGATCGATGCCTCCGGCAATCTGGAGCCGACGGTAGAAGTCTACCCGGATCGACCAGGGCCGGTGGTAAGAAACACGCCGGATGGCCGCGAGATAGCCATGTTGCATTGGGGCATGCCGTCGCCACCGTTTGTCGCCGGTGGCAAGCCCGATACGGGTGTCACCAACATTCGTCGCGTGGACTCTCCGCATTGGCGAGGCTGGTTGCGCCCGGAGAACCGCTGCGTGGTGCCATGGACTGAGTTCTGCGAATGGGAAGACACCAAGCCCAGGAAGACAAAACGCTGGTTTGCCCTCAACGAGGATAAGCCACTGGCTTTCTTTGCCGGCATTTGGACCAATTGGAGCGGCGAGCGAGGGTCTGTAAGGACGCCACGCTCAGGAAGCCATCAACTCTTCGGCTTCCTGACATGCGAGCCGAACTCCGTGGTCGCCTCGATCCATCCAAAAGCCATGCCCGTCATCCTCACGAACGAAGAAGAGATCGAACTCTGGATGACCGCGCCATGGGACGAAGCAAAGAAATTGCAGCGACCATTGCCTGACGACCAGATAGTTCTGCTGCCGGTCGAAGAGATGGCCTCATGAGCAATGACGGGCGCATACGGCTGCCGGCGCAATGATCCACGTCGAACATCTATGCTCCATGGCTGGCTGCATGAAGTGGGGAGGTTTAGGCTTCACGTCGGCCGCCAGCGTCGAAACGCGCTGGTGGTGCTGGGAGCATTATCCGTACAAGAAGCCGACCAGCATCGCTCGTTAATGAGGCGTCGGCCTCCCATACCGGCGGGCTGACATCAATGGTTCATATACTGGCATTATCACCCTCCCTGGGAGGTTTAAATGTGCGGTGATCGCTCTCGTGCTGCGCGACAATCAGGATGAGAATGCGCGTCAATCAAGATGAGAATCTGTCAGCCCTGTTGGAACGTAGGGAGGGCGTAGCCCGACCGGAGTTCCACTCAGGATCGAACAGCCCCTTGCGGCTACCGGANTGCTGCGCGACAATCAGGATGAGAATGCGCGTCAATCAAGATGAGAATCTGTCAGCCCTGTTGGAACGTAGGGAGGGCGTAGCCCGACCGGAGTTCCAGCAGGGCTGACGGCGAGATTTTTCGGCTCGTTTGTGTATCGCGGCCGGCCCAGTATCGAGGTGTAATCCTGAGAGGAGCACCGATTGCCGGGTCGCCATGTAAACGATCATCAAATGAGGCTTTTTATGAAGTTGCGTCAGACGCATTCGATCACCGTTGCGGCCGCCAAATCCTCCATAAGCGTTGCCACAGCCTACCGCCTTGATAGCGATGCCAGGCTACCATCCCAAAAGAAGCCGGCCCGTGAGCGGCGGCGTCCCGATCCACTCGTCGACATCTTCGACGACGAAGTCGTGCCGATCCTGAAGTCCTCGCCAGGTATTCGATCTGTGGCCCTGTACGAGGAGATGCTGCGGCGGCATCCGGAACTCGGGCAGGGAATTCGGCGGACTTTGGAACGGCGGATCAGCGCATGGCGGGCAATACATGGCCAAGAACAGGAGGTTATCTTTCGGCAGGTTCATGAGCCAGGAAGGCTTGGACTATCCGACTTCACCGATATGGACAGCATTGGCGTTCGCGTCGCCGGTGCGCCGCTTGATCATCTTCTTTATCACTTTCGTCTTGTCTGGTCCGGCTTTGAGCATGCGCACGTCATTTTGGGCGGAGAGAGTTTTGTCGCCCTGGCGGAAGGTTTGCAGAATGCTTTGTGGTCGGTGGGTGGGGCACCATTGAACCACCGAACGGATAGCCTCTCTGCTGCTTTCCGCAATCTCGACAACGACGCAAAGCGGGATTTGACGCAACGCTACGAGCAGCTCTGCGAGCACTACCTGATGACGCCGACGCGCAACAATAAGGGTATCGCCCATGAGAACGGCTCGATCGAAAGCTCCCATGGCCATCTCAAGAGTGCGATCAAAGACGCACTCTTGATGCGAGGTTCAAATGATTTCGACGACCTCGACAGCTATCGCAGCTTCATCGATGAGATTATCGGCCGTCGCAATGCGCTGAAGGGCAAGCGAACCGATGTGGAACGAACGCATTTGCAACGTTTGCCGCAGAGACGAACGACCGATTTCGAAGAGATCGTTCTGCGTGTCGCGCGCACGGGGGGCTTTACGTTGCGCAAAGTCTTCTACACCGTTCCTTCCCGACTGATCGGACACACGCTGCGCATTCGCCTTTTCGACGATCGCCTTGATCTGTTTGTCGGCGGAACACCATTGATGACGCTGCCGCGAGGGCGCGCTCACTCCAGTGGCAAGCATAGTCAGATCGTCGACTATCGGCATGTGATTCATTCGCTGCGCCGCAAACCCATGGCTCTGCTCGGCCTTGTTTATCGCGATCAGCTCTTTCCACGGCAATCGTATCGGCAGACCTTCGACCTCTTGATTGAACGGATGCCGGAGAAGCAGGCGTGCAAGTTGATGGTCGAGCTCCTCGCACTTGCGCATGACCGCGGTTGCGAGGCTGAACTCGCCGACCACCTTCAGCTCGGTCTCGACGCCGGTAAACTGCCGAACATGCAGCGCCTGAACGCACTGTTTGCTCCCGATCCGGCCGCGATACCCGGTGTCGTCGTCCAACTGGCTCCTCTTTCCAGCTACGAAGTCCTGCTCGCATCAAACGAGATGGGAGATGCAGCATGAAGAATAGCAGCTCCGTCGACGCCGCACGCCTTTCCCTGCTGCTCAATGAACTCCGCCTGCCAGCGATCAAGGTTCTGTGGCCGCAATTTGCTGAACAGGCCGACAAGGAAGGCTGGCCAGCAGCGCGCTTCCTTTCGGCCATCGCCGAGCACGAGCTCTCAGAACGAGACCGGCGCAGGATTGAACGTCATCTCGCTGAGGCAAGGCTGCCGCCCGGAAAGACCATCGACAGCTTCGACTTCGATACCGTGCCAATGATCTCGAAAGCCCAAGTCATGGCGATCACCGCCGGCGACACATGGATCGCAAAGGGAGCCAATGTCTTGATGTTCGGCCCACCTGGCGGCGGCAAGAGCCATTTGGCTGCCGCGATCGGGCTGGCACTTGTTGAGAACGGTTGGCGAGTTCTCTTCACGCGCACGACCGAGCTGGTTCAAAAGCTGCAGGTCGCTCGCCGCGAACTTCAACTGGAATCCGCGATCAACAAGCTCGAAAGATTTGATCTGCTCATTCTCGATGATCTCGCTTACGTCACCAAGGATCAGGCCGAAACCAGCGTTCTGTTTGAACTGATCTCCGCACGATACGAGCGCAAATCCATGCTGATTACGGCAAACCAGCCGTTTGGAGAATGGAACCGTGTATTCCCGGATCCGGCGATGACGCTCGCAGCGGTGGACCGGCTTGTTCATCACGCAACGATCTTCGAGATGAACGTCGAAAGTTACAGGCGTCGCTCTGCCATGGAGGCAAAACGCCAACGTGGAAGGCCGTCCCCATACGCGACAATCAACAACACAAACGAGATTGTCGCGGAGCGTCAATCAGACCAATGAATGACGCTTGCGAGCGTCAATCAAACAGATAAACTCACCCAGCCAGCGACACACAGGATTCTCATCCAGATTGTCGCGCGCCTCTCATCCAGATCGCCGCGCTATAG
>NZ_LMCW01000011.1 GCF_001424945.1 Rhizobium sp. Root1203 | reverse complement strand
CGAAAGCGCGCTGCGTTGGAGATCCCTGCCCTGTCTGCCGTTGCGAGAGATGTGCTCGAACGCGTGCGCGACGCAATCGATCGCCACGATGATCCGGCAGTGCTGGAATATGCGCGGGCGGACAAAATGGTAAAAGCCGAGCTCGAAGGCTTTGCCAAGGCGGTATCCGAGCGCTTTGGAGAACGGAGCTTTCTGTCGCTTGCGGCGAAAGAAGCAAACGGTGAAGCGTTCCACAGGGTCACCGATGGCATGAACGCAATCCAGAAATATGAAGTTCAGCAAGCCTGGAACACGATGCTGACCGTGCAGCGGCTGTCGGCACATGAGCGGACCGCAAGCGCGCTTAAACCATCCGATGCGGTTCGCCAGACAAAAGCCCAAAGGACAACTCTGCGATGAGGGTTCTAAAAGGCACGAAACTGCTGGACAAGCGAAGTGCATCGCTCACCTGGATCGGCGTCCCAGCGCTCGTCGCGGTCGCTGCGATGAGCGTTCTGGGAACGTCCGGCTTTCGGGTGAACCTCACCCCGAGCGAGCCAATTGGCCTTTGGCGAATCCTCCCGCTGGATCGCTCCCTTCGTGGCGGCGATCTGATCTTCATCTGTCCGCCCGTTACCGAGACCATGCGCGAGGCGCGCACTCGTGGCTATCTTCGCTATGGCCTCTGCGCCGGCGGCATCGCGCCATTGATCAAAACCGTGGCGGCCACGTCAGGTCAGATCATCGACATCGGCGAGGACGTTCGTATCGATGGTAGAAAGCTTGCCCGCTCGAAGCTGATGCCAAGGGACGCCAGGGGCCGGATCATCAAGCCCTATCGAGGTGGCGTGGTGCTGCCAGGCACAGTCTATCTGCATTCCGATTTTCCGGGCTCTTTTGACTCGAGATATTTTGGACCACTGCCCGTTAAAAACATTCTTGGACTGGCACGGGAGGTCTGGACCTATGCACCCTGACTACATTCGCACGGCGTCGCTCGTCGCGGCTTCAGTCGCGGTTGGCTGGACGGGTTGGAGCGGGAATGCCTTGCTGCTTCCCGCGGCGACTTTCTTTCCAGCCATCTGGTCGCTTAACAGGACGCGCTGGCAAGCAGCTTGTGTTTCTGCCGCTTACTTCCTCACCGCATCGCGTGGCCTGCCGCGAGGCCTCGCCAACTTCTATTCAGCGGATATATGGCCTGGTTTGGCGCTGTGGCTGATCGCCTCCTCCGCATTCGTTATCGTGCACGGGGCGCTATGGACCAAGGCCGAAGGATGGAGAAGGCCGGTTTGCTATCTTGCGGTATGTATAGTGATGGCCTTGCCGCCGTTCGGTATCACGGGATGGGCGCACCCGCTTACTGCATCAGGCGTCCTGTTTCCAGGCTGGAGATGGTTTGGACTTGTCGCGATGGCAGCCTGCCTGTGTGTCATGACGACGCGACATTGGTTCATTGGAGCCATTGCCATAACAGCCTTCTGGCTCTGGTCCGCCGCACATTGGGCCGTGCCGGAACTGCCTGCGTCGTGGCAAGGTGTCGACCTGCAATTGGGCGCTTCACTGGGACGCGATGCCACTCTTGAGCGTCAGCTGGCACTCTTGTCTCTGGTTCAGTTACATCCACCACAAACCACTGTCCTTCTACCGGAAAGTGCGATCGGCTTCTGGACACCGACCGTCAGTCGGTTGTGGCAGGCGAAGCTTGCCCAGACGGGGATCACTGTCATTGCCGGTGCCGCGACCCTCGATCAACACGGCTACGACAATGTGCTGGTTCGAATATCTCCGGCCGGCGGCGCCATTCTCTACCGCGAGCGCATGCCCGTCCCCGGATCCATGTGGCAACCTTGGAGGGCTTGGACGGGACAAGAAGGCGGCGCGAGAGCGCATTTCTTTGCAAACCCTGTCGTCGATCTCGGCGGTGTGAGAGCCGCGCCCTTGATCTGCTATGAGCAGCTCATCCTCTGGCCGGTGCTCCAGTCCATGCTTCACGATCCCGACGTCATTGTCGCGGTCGGAAATGGCTGGTGGACCGCGGGCACTTCCATTGTCGAAATCCAGCGCGCGAGCATGCTTTCCTGGTCGCGCCTGTTCGACAAACCCCTTGTCCTTTCGTTCAACACTTGACTGGATATCATCCATGCTTGATGCAGCGCTTATTGAAAAATGTGCCGATCCTTCCTTGGCCCCTGCGATGGTCGCGCGCTTCATCGAAACAGCCGGATCGACCGATCCGCTCGCGGTCAGCGTCAAATCCGGGGACCGATTGATCCTCATCCCGCAAGCGAAAACGCCCGAAGAGGCGATGGAAACGATACGGCAGAATGTCGGGCACGCTGTGGTTCGCGTTGGCATCACCCAGTTACCTGCCGGCATCAAGGACGTGTCCGAACTAACGCCGTCTCTGGTCGATGCGTGCGAAAACCTAAAACAAGGTACGAGGATGTTTGCAAAGATCCTGCATATCGCTACCGAATGGTACGGGAACCCAACCAGCAACGACAGCTTTTCTCAGATTTTCGAGGACGCGATCTCTGCATGGAAAACCGGAGCGTTCGAGGGCGTGGAAGTGTTCCGGGCTCTGGATCCGGGTGGGCAGAACAGCGACCGTCGCAACGGTCAGTTTTCCGGGCCTGACGCTGAAGCCGCAGCAGTTGAGACCGGCTCGGTCGAACCGGAAAGGGCTGGCATCCGCGTTGACCTTGGTCGGATCGGCGGGGGCAAATGACTTCTGGTGCTTGTGGGTTTCCACGCAGGTGTTGCTCAAGCGCCAGAGTGCAAACCTCTCGTCGAGTACTGTGGCAAAGTGGGCAATCCGCAGTGAAATCTAAGGAAACTGTGGAAAAGGCAGGGAGGGAGCCGGGCCCCGAGTGACAGGAGGGAAAGGCAGGATAAGAGTTTGGTTATTCATGAATAATAGGGATGGAACCATGACCACGACAAACGAAATCGCCGACAAGATCGCCACCGAACACGGACTCACCAAGGCGCAGGGCAAGGCCATCGTCGAAACTGTGTTTTCATCGATTACGTCGGCCGCTACCTCTGGTGCTGAAAGTTCGATTCCAGGCTTTGGGAAATTCAAGGTGAAAGAAACGCCGGAGAGGGAAGCGCGCAATCCGGGCACCGGCGCAGTTATCAAAGTCGCTGCTGCAAAGAAGCTTGCTTTTGCGCCCGCCAAGGCACTCAAGGATACGCTCAACAAGTAGGCAATCGGGCAGTAAGGCTGCAGCGGCCGCCTGAGCAGCGGGGTTCATCTCTTTTAACGGGATGAACCAGCCTTCCCGCAACTGGCTACTCAAATCGCTCCAGCATCCTCCGGAGCAGCTGGTTTTGAGCAATCAGCGCCTTTTCCGCTATCTTGGTTTGTCGCAGGTCGAGTTCGCAAAGAGTCTTCTTAGGCTTATGGCCCACGCGAACCTTCTTGGTCTGTGCCGAAGCCAGTCCTGGCCTCGCAGGCCTGGTAGTCGACCTATCAACACCTCTTCTGGTATCACCATCGCCCGTTATCGAAGAAAGCTCTGGGTCCATTGCCACGGTTTTGCTGGAAATAACCTCCGCAAACTCTTCTACACCATACACGACCTCGCCTCTGCCGATGCGCTCATCCAACTGTCGGATCCACTCTCGGTATTTTTCGCGCAGCGGATGATCACCATTTAGTTTTCCCAGCTTCGCGATCGCTAAAAGCCTTTGATCTCTGTGCAGTGCCAAATTTTTGTTCATGCCTCACCTGTCTACGCGGAGCATAATACACATTCGGAACATATAGAGAACAGAAAATCAGGCGGATGGGAGACCCGGATGACCTGCAAGGTGAACCCGCTACTGTAGGTAGGATAACCGACTATTGCTGCCTCACGCGGACGTGATCACGATGGGACTGTTTTTGGTGCAGCCCGTACCCCAAAGATGGTTGAAATGTGGCGAACCGTCTGCCATGGTTAAGTGATGACTGATATACGCTCCCCTACATACAGTGCCGATGATATTAGACGGGCCGCACACTGCAGGAAAGTGTTCAACGAGGCGTTGAGCAATTTGCTCCGCAGCGCAGTTGCGGCAGGATGGCGCGAGGAGGAAGTCGCTCTGCAGATTGCTGATCTGGCTGACGACCATATTATGGACCTTGCGTCGAGACGATTTAGCCGCCCGCAGGCCGCCAACACAAATATAAGAAGTGTCAAAAAGCGAGAGTTCTAAGGTTGCGCTATCGCAACACAACATTGCGGACAGCGGGCGCTGATCACCAGGATTCCACATGACAGTATGGACCGCTGTCGAGGTGGCGCCGTAGTCGGGCACGCCAGGGAGTGTCGGCGTCAACCGCTTATCTCCGGCGGGGAAGCATCACCGCAATTTTTGAACTTCCCATCGCGCATAGCTGCGATGCAAAAACAGTGATTGTTGGACTCATAATCGAAAGATACATCACCGCCACACGCCGACGGCCTGCCGATCATTTGGTTTTTGCCGTCGCTTGCAACAGACGGGCGCTCCCCTATTCGGTTGAGCGCCCGTTTTGTCTGCGAGGACCCGTCCAGCTCGGCTTATACGGATAGAACACACCAAAGCGCTATCGTGGCCGATCTCGCTCGTTTCGTCAGACACGACAATGCCGCGCTCCAACAGCATTTCCTCGCCCAGCCGCAGGCTCAAGGGGAAGCGGAAATACAGCCGGAGCGCACGGCAATGATCTGCGGCGGAAAGCGGTGGTTCTTGTAACTGATAGTCGGCGAATTCATCTCAGCCGAAATATCCCTCAACCGTTAAGCTGCAGATAACGTGACATCGCCGAAAAATATCAGAGGTCCTGAAGTGAATCACCCAGGCATTGCTGCCCGGGTGATGGCTTCACTGGCTGGGATCAGCATTCCGACCATTTTTGCTGCAGCGTGTTGAGCGCCGCATTGCCCCGTGCCGCCGGGGTTGGACGCGAGACAGGCGCTGACGCTCTGACCTGGACAGGGGCCGAGGTCCGGGTTGGAGCACGGTTACTGGCGGCCGATCCGCTGCCATTGCCGGTCTGGAAGCTGCCGAGCAGTTCGCCCAAGCGGCTGCTTTCCTGCGCAAGACCTGCGCCGGCGGCGTTCATCTGTTCGACCATCGCAGCGTTCTGCTGTGTCGCCTGGTCCATATGGTTGACAGCGCTATTGATCTCCGAAAGTCCCATGGACTGTTCCTGAGCAGCCGTGGCGATAGCGTCCATGTGCTGGTTGATCTGCTGCACAAGTTCGGCAATGGCAGAAAGGCCTTCGCCGGTGTCGTTGACGAGGCGGACGCCTTCGCTGACGGCGACTTCCGAATTGCCGATCAGGCTCTTGATTTCTTTAGCGGCATTGGCCGAGCGCTGCGCCAGCTCGCGCACTTCCTGGGCTACGACGGCAAATCCTTTGCCGGCTTCACCGGCGCGGGCTGCTTCGACCCCGGCATTCAACGCGAGCAGGTTGGTCTGGAAGGCGATCTCGTCGATGACGCCTATGATCTGGCTGATCTGCCTGGATGAGTGCTCGATCTTGCCCATGGCGCTGACCGCATTGTTGACGACCTGGCTTGAGTTCTCGGCGCGAGACCGGGCACCGCGCACCAGATCGCGTGCATCCCCCGCGCGCTGAGAGGTTGACCGGACGTTGGCGGTAACTTCCTCGAGCGCGGCGGCGGTTTCCTCAAGCGAAGCGGCTTGCTGCTCGGTGCGCTTGGAGAGGTTGTCGGACGCCTGCGAGATCTCGTAGCTGCCGCTGCTGACCATTGACGCAGCCTGGTCGACGCCACTCATGGCATCGCGGAGCTGGCTGACCGATACGTTGAAGTCATGGCGGAGCGCCTCGAACTGCGGCGCGAGAGCGGTGTCGATTTCACAGACAAGGTCACCTGCTGCGAGACGGCGCAGGCCCGCGGCGAGCGCGCCGGTCGCCTGCGTCAAGCGTTCTTCGGCTTCGGCTTCGGCGCGGCGCTGCACCTCAATACGTTCGCGTTCCGAGGAGACCCGTGCCTCGGCCGTTTGCTCCTCGAGCGCTTTGTTGCGGATGGCGGCCTGCTGGAAAACCTCGACCGAGCGGGCCATTTCTCCGATTTCGTCGCGGCGATCCACACCCGCGACCGCGATCTTCAGGTCGCCCTGCGCCAAGGCTGCCATCGAATGAGTGATGACGCCGATCGGCTTGGTGACGCGGAAGATGATGACGCAGATGCCGACGACACTGACGATAGCAGCGACGAGGAAGGTGAGTGCATAGATAATGAAGTCGGCTGTGGCCTGGAACTCGCTAGCAGCGGCGGCAGCGACCATACCGTCGGCGGCAGCGGCGGCCGTCTTGGTGATAAAGAGAAGGGCGTCATTACCCATCGGCCGCCAAACGTCGAGGGACATCGGCGCCTTTTTGCCGGCAGCGAACGTTTCGAGAAGTGCTGCGCGCTTGGGAGCAAAATCACCCCCGAAATAGCCGGTCTCAGCTGCCTGGTAGGCCTCCTTTACGATCTGAAGCGTGTCCCGATGGTTCACGAGGATGCCGGCCTGTTTCCAGGCGAAGTTCACGGTGTAATCGTTGAGCTGGATCTTGCTGAACTCTGCAGCCGTCATCGTCGCGCCTGCGCCGAGCGTGATGTTGACCTGCAGGTTTGATGCCCCGGCAAGCGCCCGCGTTGACCATGCCAGCGAGCGGATCTGGATCATTGCCGTCATCGAAGGATCGCTCTCGCGAATTCGGGCTTCGGTGGCTGTCGAACCGTTTTCCAGCGCCGTCAGTAGTTGCTGTCCGAGGTTGAGGGTGTTGTCCTGCAGGCCAGGATCGCGGTCTTCCAGCTTTTTGGTCAACTGATTATCAAGCTTTGACCGAAACGCCAGCACTTGGTCGAACGTGTTCATGACATCAGCAATCGGCGCCTTGATCGCGTCGTCATCGATGCCGGCATAGATCGCCTTTGCCTCGGCCATGGCGATGTCCACCAACCCGCGATCCTTTTTCAGCGAAGCCAGCGTCCCGGCGAGGGCGTCTATTTCCATTTTGGCAGCGGAGGAACCGTCGCCACGTTCGTTGCGAAAGGTCGCAAGAGTCTGGAAAAGTGCGCGGTCGAGAGCGGTAAGCTTTGATACGTCGCTGAAAATCCGGTGTTCGTTGTAAGCGTCCATGGCGGATGATGCGGTGAGCACGCAGATAACTGCACTCAGAAGCAGGAATATCCCAACCAGAATATTGCGGATAGATAGAGTCATAGTTGCCCCACTTGCGTTGCTGGCCTCTAGCTGCTGGCTTGCAGCTAGACCGCCGATGTGTTGGAACCGCAAGCGTAGATGCTTCCCCAAAAAGCATATTGCTGGCCGCCGAGAGTTTGCTCGTTCGCAGGCTCATCATGGCCAGTCCAATTGGCTCGGAGGATAGTTATGGTTTATTGAAACAGCATTAATAAAATTACGAATGCGAGCGCTAACGCATTCGGCGTTGTCATACGCGGCGTCAGTGAATTGGGCATAGAGACGGTGGGATGAAGAGTACTACCGTCAATTACAAGCGCCCGCCGACCCTTTCGGAGATTAAAGGCGAAGCATTAGCGCTGTTCAGGTGTTGGATGCCGAGAGCGGGAAATCGTGTGGAAGCCACCCCACCGCGACTGATTGAAAACCACATCAACCAAAACATGCTGAGGCGTCCTCGTTCTGGTGCCAGCGCTTTCGATGGAACCAGGCCCGCTTCCGGTCATTAATGTCCTATGAGCCGCGAGAGGAGATTGGAACAATGACCAAAGACGTTACAAATCGCCGGGGGAAGGAGCATGTCGATGAGGACCAGAACGGTGTGATCGTTGCCGGGCCCGAGGCGCATGCACGTGAGCGCGCGGGAAAAGATCCAGCTCACAGGATATTGCCGGAAAAAGACAAGGGCACTGCGAAGTCGGACGCGCGGCGTGAGAGCGGTTCCAACAAAGTTAAGTAGCGGCGGCCTGCCTCGGGGATAGCGCAACAACATACCCCGAGAGGGGAGTTCTGCGGATGCAACTTCCCTCGGCCACCTCGCATTTCCCACGCAAACAAAAACTCCCGTGTGCTCGGTCACACGGGAGCGTCCTTTGCGTGCCTGTTGTGAACCGTTCGCCGTTAGGCGGCCAGGTCGAAGCGGTCGGCGTTCATCACCTTCGTCCAGGCGGCGACGAAGTCTTTCACGAACTTCTCCTTGCTGTCGTCCTGGGCGTAGACTTCCGCATATGCGCGCAGCACGGAGTTGGAACCGAAGACAAGGTCGGCGCGGGTTGCAGTGAAGCGGACAGCGCCGTTCTTTCTATCGCGGATCTCGTAAAGGTTCCTGCCGGTCGGGACCCAGGAATAGGCCATGTCGGTGAGAGTGACGAAAAAGTCCGTAGTGAGGGCTCCAACGTTGGACGTGAATACCCCATGTCCGGTGCCCGCGTGGTTGGTACCGATGACACGCAGGCCACCGACGAGGGCTGTCATTTCTGGCGCGGTCAAGCCCAGAAGCTGCGCGCGGTCGAGGAGCAACTCCTCGGCACTGACCAGGTAATCCGCCTTCTGCCAGTTGCGGAAACCGTCGGCGAGTGGTTCGAGCGGCGCGAAGCTGTCGGCGTCGGTGTGCTCGGCAGTGGCATCGCCGCGGCCAGCGGCAAACGGCACCTGGAGGTCGAAGCCGGCAGCCTTAGCGGCCTGTTCGACACCATAGTTGCCAGCCAGGACTATGACGTCCGCAACCGAGGCACCGGTTTCGGCGGCAATCGGTTCGAGTACGGCGAGAACTCGGGCGAGACGCTCAGGTTCGTTGCCGGCCCAATCCTTCTGCGGCGCCAAGCGGATGCGCGCGCCGTTGGCCCCGCCGCGATTGTCTGAACCACGGAAGGTGCGGGCGCTGTCCCATGCAGTGCTGACGAGGTCGGAGACGGAAAGGCCTGCGGCGGCGATTTTCGCCTTGACGGCCGAAACGTCATAGGTCGTGCTGCCTTTCGGGATCGGGTCCTGCCAGATCAGGTCCTCTGCCGGGACATCCGGACCGATATAGCGAGCCCTCGGGCCCATGTCGCGGTGGGTCAGCTTGAACCAGGCGCGTGCGAAGGCATCCGACAACGCAGCAAAGTCGTTGCGGAAGCGCAGCGAGATCTCGCGGTAGATCGGGTCCACCTTGAGCGCCATGTCGGCGTCCGTCATCATCGGATTAAGGCGTATGGTCGGGTCTTCCACGTCGACCGGCTTGTCCGCTTCAGCGATCGAGATCGGCTCCCACTGGGTTGCGCCAGCCGGGCTCTTCACCAGATGCCATTCGTGCTTGAACAGCATTTCGAAGAACCCATTGTCCCACTTGGTCGGCTCAGTCGTCCAGGCGCCTTCAAGGCCGGATACGACGGTATTCCGACCGATGCCGCGCCCCTTGGTGTTCATCCACCCGAGGCCCTGGAATTCCGGGCCTGCCGCTTCAGGATCGGCGCTAAGGTCGGCCGGATTGCCGTTGCCATGGGACTTGCCGATGGTGTGGCCGCCAGCAGTGAGCGCGACGGTCTCCTCGTCGTCCATGCCCATGCGGGCAAAGGTTTCGCGCATTTGCGCGGCGGTGGCGAGCGGATCGGATTTGCCGTTGACGCCTTCGGGATTGACGTAGATCAGTCCCATTTGGACAGCAGCAAGCGGGTTCGAGAGCGTGGCGGGCTGCGCAACATCACCGTAGCGGCCGTCGCTGGGGGCAAGCCATTCCTGCTCATCACCCCAATAGACATCCTTTTCCGGATGCCAGACATCTTCGCGGCCGAAGCCAAAACCAAAGGTCTTCAGTCCCGCAACGTCATAGGCAATCGTACCGGCAAGCGCGATCAGGTCGGCCCAGGAGATCCGGTTGCCATACTTCTTCTTGATCGGCCATAGGAGGCGGCGGCCCTTGTCGGTGTTGACGTTGTCCGGCCACGCATTCAGCGGCGCAAAACGCTGGTTGCCGGTATTGGCGCCGCCACGGCCGTCAGCCGCGCGATACGAGCCGGCCGCGTGCCAGGTGACGCGGGCCATCATGCCGACATAGCTGCCCCAGTCGGCCGGCCACCACTCCTGGCTTTCTGTCATAAGCGCCCGCAGGTCGGCCTTCAGAGCCTCTACGTCGAGCTTCTTCAGCTCCTCGCGATAGTTGAAATCCTTGCCGAGCGGATTGGTCTTTGTGTCATGCTGGTGAAGGATGTCCAGGTTCAGCGCGTTCGGCCACCATTGCGTGACAGATTTGCCGAGGGCCGTGTTGCCGCCGTGCATGACCGGACATTTCCCGGCTGATGTAGTCTTTGTGTCCACGTTAACTCTCCCTAAATTTCAAACTCGGGTTGACGTTGCGAGCCAAGTGTTTCTGCGCGGGTTGGGTGAACCACCCGTCAGGTTCAAATCCCATGATAGCCAATAAGCAAGCCTGCCGATAAATTCCAATTGTATATTCTAAAGGGCCTGATAGCTTCAGATTATGATTGGTCTATCCATGAAGCATCTGCGCTATTTCGAAGCTCTGGCGCGTTTAGGGCATTTCGGGCGGGCCGCGGAATCCTGTGCGATTTCCCAGCCGGCGCTGTCCGTGCAAATCCGCGAGCTCGAAGAACTGATCGGTGCGCCGCTCGTGGAACGAGGCAGCAGGAAGATCCGCTTGACCAGCCTCGGTGAGGAGTTTGCCGAACGCGTGCGTGCCATTCTGCGCTCGGTCGATGATCTCGCAGAACTGGCGCGCGCTACACAGGTATCGCTTGCGGGCCGGCTTCGCATCGGCGTTATTCCGACGATTGCTCCCTATCTGCTGCCCGATGTCATCAAGACGCTGACGCAGCGCTATCCCGGGCTCGACCCCCGGCCGCGCGAGGCGGTGACCCAGCGGCTGATCGAGGACTTGCAGGAGGCGAGACTCGATGCCGCGATCGTCGCCCTTCCCGTGTCCGAGCCGACGCTGGAGGAGATTCCCCTCTTCGATGAGGAGTTTGTTCTGGTACGGCCGCTCGAGGACGCGGGAAAGCCCGTGCCGAGTTCGGAAATGTTGCACGAGATGCGCCTACTCCTGCTAGAGGAGGGGCATTGTTTCCGCGAGCAAGCGCTCTCTTTCTGCAACATCGCCGCCGCGCCCCCTCGCGAACTCATGGAGGGAAGCTCACTCACCACGCTGGTGCAGATGGTCGGTGCTGGCATCGGCGTCACGCTGCTGCCGCAGATGGCAGTGCGTACTGAGACGCGCTCAGCGGATGTCAGCGTATTCCGCTTGTTGGAGCCCCGCCCCTTCCGTACGATCGGCATGATCTGGCGCAAAACCAATCCCTTGGTGTCGCAATTCGGTCCGATCGCCGAAATCGTCCGTGACGCCGGTACCCGCAAGAAGCGCGAATTTGGGGACCTCCCCGATGTCAGCGAGGCGCCGTCGTCTCAGCTTTTTATGGCAGATTAGGAAACCACGAGGGCGTGAACAGCCCTGAGTCACACCGACACTGTGAACCTCGCCGTCAAACGGGCATTGTGTTCCAGTCCCGCCAGATGGTCAGCGATGATGCCAGCGGCACCCTGTGGCGAAAGATTGCGGACAACGATCTTCTCGCCTGATGACACCGTGTCGGACGCAAGGTCCAGCAGCGCGAAGCGCATTACGCCGACGCCGATTTCGACGCCGAGAAAATAGGCGGCCTCGAGGTTGATGGATACGCTGCCGCTTGCCGATGTCACGGGGAAAATGTATCTCGCCCCGCCGCCGTCCTTCATACCTCGCAAACAATTTCGGAAACATCGCAGAGGACGTTTGGTCGTCCAACCGGCAGTCAAACCTGGAAGACGTCCAATCAGGCCGCCGCTTCTTGCGCTGGACCGCGTCATCCTGAGCTATGTGCCTGACTACGAGGCGTCAACGCCGCCACGGCTATCAGTGGAGAGATCGATCAGGATGACCGCTGATAGCGCGAAGCGAAAGCGGCTCCTTGGCGGCCGCCCGGAGCGACAATGAGGTTTGGTGGACGATGTCACTCCGGGAATGGTGCTCAATCTCAATACGTGAGAGCATGCCTGTACTAGCGGCAAATTGCGCGACAGACCCAAGTCTAGCTTTGCGAGCCGCGAAGGGACGGGGCGTGGAGCATTCTGGATGGGGCGTAGTATGAAACCATTTATCTTGGCCGCAGGGCTTTCTTTGTTTTTTCTCGCCGCCTGTTCGCAAACCGTGCGAACATTCAAGCAAACACCGTCATATTCGCCCGCGCAGCCGACAAACACGCGGCTGACACAAGCTGTCCAAAGACTTGGTGATCCTAGGGACGGTCGCTCCGGGGTCATGCTGATCGGCAACGGAGAAGAAGCGCTGGCGGCGCGCTTGGCGCTTGCAGCGGCCGCCGAACAGACGATCGATGCGCAGTATTACCTTCTGCATAATGATCCTACCGGAAAAATCTTTGCGTGGAGCTTGCTGCAGGCCGCGGATCGGGGTGTGCGGGTGCGGCTATTGCTCGATGACATGGATACTAAGAGCTATGACGCCGTGACTGCGGCTCTGGACTCGCATAAAAACATCGAAATCCGGCTCTTTAACCCGTTCTGGCGAGACCAGAGCCTTGTCGCGGCCGGCCTCACCGACTTCAAGCGGATCAACCGCCGGATGCACAACAAGTCGATGACCGCCGATAATGCCATGTCGATCGTCGGTGGCCGCAATATCGGCGACGAGTATTTCCTGGCCAAGAGGGAATTGAACTATTCGGATCTCGATGTGCTGGTCGCTGGACCCGTTGTCGACGAAGTCTCTACAAACTTTGATGAGTACTGGAACAGCAAGTTTGCGGTGCCCGCGCGCGCCGTCGTTGGCGAACCAGAGGGGTTCAGTCTCGACGAAGCCCGCGATCGCCTTTACGAGATCATCGGAGATGCCCGGGAGACGGCATATGCCAGCGTGGTGCGTGCGGCTGCGAAGCAGAATCTAACGCCATCGACGCTGAAGCTCGCGTGGGTTCCCGCCAAAATGTACTCGGACCCCCCTTCAAAAGCTGCTGGTGAAGACACCGAAGGAGAGATTCTTGCCTCTCAACTGTCAAAGTATTTCGCCGGTGCGACATCAAAGGTTGAGATCATCTCAGCCTATTTCGTGCCAGGCAAACGCGGCACAGAGTGGTTGCGGGAACTTGAGGCGCGGGGCGTCGAAGTGTTGGTTGTAACCAATTCGCTGGCATCGAACGACGTGAAACCCGTCTACGCGCATTATGCAAAGGACCGGCGGGCTCTTCTGGAAGGTGGCGTCCACCTCTACGAACTTCGGCCTGACGCAGATCAAGAAGCGCGGCGCGGCGTCAATTGGGGTGAATCGCGATCGGGTCTGCATGCCAAGGCGTTTACCATCGACGATCGTTACCTGTTCGTTGGCTCGTTCAACTGGGACCCGCGGTCGGTGAATATCAATACGGAGATGGGCATTCTGATCGACTCGCCTGAATTTACCAGGAAGACGTCGAATGCCCTAAGAGGCGTTTTAAGAGAAGAAACCTTTGCCGTAAGGCTGAACAAGGACAAGCGGATTTCGTGGACGGAGACCGCGCCGGACGGGACGCAGCGGACCTATTATCATGAGCCAACGGGTTCGCCCTGGGATCAATTCGTGGCGGGATTTTATGCGATTCTCCCTATTGGTTCGCAGCTCTGAGGTGAAGCAAGCAGCGCACTCGGCGCTCTAAAGTGACGTCTTTGTCCGCTTTCGGGACTAAGCGCGACGACGGCTGACATCCAACGCTGTTGTCGCCGAAGAGTTCGAGCGCATCTTGCTCGAGGGACGATTACCGCACATCTGCGGACCGCTTTCAGGCGGCGATGCCACTATGGACATGCAACGCGCATTCGAAGAGCTCGGAGCGTCGGGTAGGGATCAAGTTCGTCGAGCCATTCAGGTCCGCCACTTTGCTACTGGCGTGACACCAATGTCCAGCTCTTCGCGCGGAACCCTGTTCTCGCGAAGACCTTGCCTGCCGCGTCGGTCCTTTCGGACATACATATGCAGAAAGAGGCACTGACGCTGGAGCGGCAGCGTGATGCCATCCAGCCGTCCCAAGCCCGTTCCGCCCAGGCGGTTCAAGAGTGAAAGCACGTCGATAGACGGCCCGAGCGGCTATGGCGGCAGGACACGATTTTCCGACGAATGGGCGTCCGCTTAAATAAGATAGAAAGTACAGTAAGAACCCTTCGATGCGACAGCGCCCTAGTAATCTCGGCCGCTTTCTCTCCGCTCGTCCCTGGATGTATCGCCTCAGACCAATGGCAAATGCGCGTCCTTCACAAGTTCCGCTTTGAGTCGGGCCGTTTCCAAACCGAGCTCGATGAACTGACGCGCATGTTTGGCAAGCGCGACGTTGTCATTCCAGAGGTTTCTCCAGATCGCTGTTTTCAGCGACAGGTCTTTGTCGACAATCGTTGTGGAGAACGATTCAAATGTCACATAGTCGTTCCACCCGATCGCGACGAGAGCGTCAAAGATGGTGGTGAAATCAATATTGCCCGTTCCTAGATATCCACGGTGGCTTTCACCGATGTGAACGTACCCGATCTTGTCCGCAGCGTTTCGGATTGCCAAGCCGACGTCGGCCTCTTCGATATTCATGTGAAAGGTGTCGAGGTGAAGATACACATTGGACGCCCCAGTGTCGGCGATATAGGCCATGCCTTGGGCCGCGGTATTTAGCATGTTGCTTTCGAACCGATTGACGATCTCCAGGTTGAGGGAGACGCCAGCGGCTTTGGCACGGGCCGCAACCTTTGAAAGCGTACCAACACTTGTATCCCATGCCCTCCTGGTGAGCGGCCGTTCCTGTTTGCCGTGAGCGGAACTCAGAATTCCAGCGAGCTTTGATCCTCCAAGGTCTCTGACGAGCGCAACAGCACGGTCAAGGATCGCTTCGCCGTTGGCGTTGATCGACCTGTCGTCGCTGGTGATATCGCCTTCGGGGGGCAAACCCATGCTAACGGCGACTTCAAGACCGAGCTCCCTTAAGCGCGAAGAAAGCCAATTGACGTCGACTTGCTGCGGATCCAGATAGGAGAACTCCACGAGGTTGAAGCCCAGATCTTGCGAGCGGACGAGGGTCCGTTCGAGCTCGTCCTTGGAAGAGCCAGCACTCCAGACAAACGAGTGAACGCCGATTTTAGACATGGCAGCAGATTCCTGATTGGGGCATTGAGAAGTGATCCGCCGAGCAAACGAGCATCGGCGGATCCTCCGGGAGGAGACCTTAACGAGCTGCAGTCCAGCCCTTGTAGTCCTTGATGTTGTCAGCAGTGATCAGCTGCGGATCCAGGAGAACGGTGTCTTGAGCGGGCTTTTTTCCATTGAAGACATCGACAGCCATCTTGAGGGAGTCGCCCGCCATCGTATACGGATCCTGTGAGGCGGACGCCTTTATCATCGACTTGCCGCTGGCCAACGACTTCTCGATATCCGGAGCGCCATCCACTGCCGTGAAGAAGAACTCATTGCGGTTCAGCTGCTTCGCAGCCAGCTCGGCACCAATAGCCGTCGGATCGTTGATCGCAAATACGGCGTCTATCTTGTCGAAACGCGTCAGCAGGCCTTGCATGACGGCGAGGCCACCGTCACGGGAACCCTGTGCATTCTGATCGTCGGAGAGAATCTTGATGTCCGGGCTCTTGCCCAGTACGTTTTTGCAACCCTGAACGCGGTCGATAATCGAAGACGACGCAGGTCCGTTGATGATTACAACATTACCCTTGCCCTTAATCTGATCGACGATGTATTGGCAGGCTTCTTCCCCAGCCTTGATATTGTTGGTCATGACGGTGACGTCGGCCCCGGGGGCGGAAACGTCGAACGCAGCGACGATGACGCCAGCTGCCTGCGCCTTCTTCACGGCAGGGGCAATCGCCTTTGCGTCGACGGCGTTGAGCATGATGATGTCGACGCCAGCGGCGACAAAACTGTCCATCTGCGAGACTTGCTTGTTGAGATCGTAGTCAGCGGACACCGACGTGACCTGAACATTCGGATTAATTTCTTTTGCGCGGTCCTCGATGCCCTTGATGGTCGCCACAAAGAACGGGTTTCCAAGCAAGCCAACGGAGATGCCGATCTTCTGGAGATCTTTAGCGGCCGCGGGCATAGCAAGGGTTGCCGCCATGGCGGTACCCACGAGAAGTTTCGATACGATGTTCATGCTCTTCCTCCGTTTTGCGACGCTCCCAGCGCCTTGTTTTCCGGCGATGCCGGGCTTCCCAAAGCCGCGCTTAGGTGCGGCTAAGTCCTTTGAGCCGATAACGGTCGAGACCGACGGCAATGATGATGACGAGGCCTTTAATGATGTACTGCCAGATGTCCGACACGCCGACGAGTATGAGGCCGTTGGACAAGACCGCGATGATCAGCGCGCCAATGAGCGTTCCCCAGATAGAACCCACGCCTCCGACAAAGCTCGTGCCGCCGAGGATGACAGCGGCGATAGCATCAAGTTCGTATGCCTGGCCAAGCTGAAGACCGTTTGCCGCGTACAGCCGAGCCGCAGACATCACGCCACCGACGCCTGAAAGCAGGCCGGACATCGAATAGACGAACAGCAGAACCAACGGCACTTTGATCCCGGTCAGGCGAGCGGCTTCCACATTGCCGCCCACGGCGTAGATCCATGTGCCCAGCACCGTTCTCTTGAGGATGAACCAAGAGATAACGATCGTCGCAAGAGCAATAATCGCAAGCCATGGAATACCAAGGATCGAACCGTTCCCAATGAAGTCAAACGGAAGATCGGCGTTGAAGACCGTGGTATCGTTGCCGAGGAGACGCGCGATCCCGCGCATCGCCGTGAGCGAGCCGAGGGTAACGATGAACGGCGGCAGCTTGAGAAAAGAAATAATGACGCCATTGACGACGCCGCAGGCGAGGCCGACGCCAATCGCGGCAGGGATACCGAGCATGCCGATATCCGGCCACAGCGAAACAATCACCCCAACCATTGCCGACGCCGCCAGGATCGAGCCGACGGAAAGGTCTATGCCGCCCGTGAGAATGACGAACGTCATGCCTGCGGCAAGCACCGTGTTAATCGAAGCCTGTTGCGTCACGATCGACAGGTTGTTGACGCTGAGAAAGCGCCCGCTCAGGAGATGGAATCCGATCGCGAGAATGACGAGCACAGGCAACATGCCCAAGGCCGTAAGTGTGGAGCGGAGCCTCGCCTTGTTGGCATTCGGCTGATCGGTCGTTGTCGCGGTCATGATCCTTATCCCGTCTCGCTTGTGTCGTTCGCCGTCAGGCATGTTGTTCGGATGACCCGGTCGAAAATGCCATGATGGCTTCCTGGCCAATCGGACGATCCGGCGATCCCGTTACTTCTCCCACGATGCGGCCTTCCCGCATCACCAGAACGCGGTCGGCGATACCGATAATCTCAGGCAGGTCACTGGATATGACGACAATGGCAATACCCGTCTGGGCAAGCTCATCAATGATCCGGTAGATCTCGGATTTTGCCCCCACATCGACGCCGCGCGTTGGCTCATCGAGTATGATTGCGCGAGGCTTGGTCTCCAGGAGGCGCGCGATGAGAGCCTTCTGCTGATTACCACCCGACAGCGCTCCAACGTTGATTGATGCACTCTGCGTGCGGATCGAAAGCGCGGAAATCGCTTTTTCCACCCGCGTTTTCGCTGCAGCAAAATTGAGGATACCGCCACCGGCAGCGTCCTTCCCGATGACACCGATGTTGATGTTTTCGCTAATCGTCATATCGAGGAACAATCCAAGACCTTTACGGTCTTCCGTCAGGTACGCAATTCCGGCATCGAGAGCGTCCCAGGGTCCGGAGACAGAGAGTTCGCTTCCATCCAGCGTGACAGAACCAGATGTCTTGGTGTCCGCGCCAAAGACAAGTCGCGCCAATTCCGTGCGGCCGGAGCCGACCAGCCCCGCGATGCCGAGGACTTCGCCTGCGCGAGCCTCGAACGAGCAATCATGCACCCGTCGCCCATCGCCGAGGTTGCGGACGGAGAGAACGGTTTTCCCGGCTCCCTCGGAGGAGCGATGTTCTTTCTTGTAGAAGGAGGAAAGATCTCGGCCGACCATCATTGATACCAGCTTGGCCGCTGAAAGTTCGGAACGCTCCAAGGTACCGACATAGGCGCTATCCCTGAGCACGCTGACACGGTCGGCAAGTTGGTAGATCTCTTCCATGCGGTGGCTGATGTAGATAATCGCGATCCCCTGCGCCTTGAGACCTGCGATCACCTCAAACAGGCGATCGGTTTCCCGCGAGGTCAAAGAGGTGGTCGGCTCGTCCATGACGATGATGCGTGCGTTGGTGGTAAGCGCTCGGGCGATCTCGACCATCTGACGTTCGCCAAGCGATAGTGAAGCGACGAGCTGCGACGGACCAAATTCGATCCCTAGCCGCCTGAGTATCGGCTCTGCTCGTTCGCGGGTCGTTGCCTTGTCCAGAACGCCGTATCGGGATGGCTCCGCACCAAGAAACATGTTCTGCGCAACCGTCAGGTTGGGCGCCAGCGATAGCTCCTGGTAGATGACCGAAATGCCGTTCGCCTTTGCCTTGATCGGGTCGCCTGTAACGATGTGGTTGCCATCGATAAGGATCGATCCGCCCGCGTCGGCGGTATAGGCCCCGGAAAGAACCTTCATTAGCGTCGACTTTCCAGCGCCATTTTCGCCCATCAGTGCGTGGACTTCGCCTGGATGAACCGTCAAGGAAACGTTCGACAGGGCTCTGGTGCTTCCGAAAGTCTTGCTGATGTTGCGCATTTCAAGCACGGGCGTTCCCGCCTTGGGAAGCTGAGCTGCGTTGCTCATACCAGAAGCTCCTTCCTGTCGTCACCGCCTTCATGACGGCGATCAATTTCGATCAGGCCGCGCCAAGCATCCCGATAAGCCTCTAGGCCGAACAGATCGATTGCCGCCGCCTTGACGGTCTCGTCTACAAACGGATTGGAGCCGAGTTGGTCAAAGACCAACGCCGCCGCCCCAAATGCGCTTCCCTCGGCGTTGGCACTCGTAAATACGGGTTGCTCCAACCGCAGTCGCGCAAGGAGCCCGGCAAAGAGCCCCGTTTTCACAAGGCCTCCGTCGATTACGATCGGATTGGTCGAGCGGATGAGATCGAGGGAAAGGTCTGTCATCAGAGCGACGTAGAGGAGCGCCGCTGCTGCCCGCTCTTCGCCATCAACAGGCGGGCCGACGAAACGCCCTTCACTGCCCTGCATTGGCCCACCGGCGGCGAACGCGGGCAAAGCGAAGACGCCCCTGGCTATGACTGATACGATGGCCTGTCGGCTGACTGGCTTCTCCCACCCGCCACTCGCGACGTCATATTCGCGGCCACCCATAAAGCGGATCGTCGCCACCGGCTGGTAATCGACGGTCACGTTTGCGAGCATATCCCGCTTTTCGTCCAGCGTTTCCAAGGGGCACGACGTATTGAAGATGATAACCCAGGTTCCCGTCGACACTAGAGTGAAGTTGGTAAAACCGATGGACCGATAGAAATAGAGAGCCGAATTGCTGTCGTGCACTCCATTGTGGACGACGACGTCGGCGGCGTCGCCGCTGGACAGCACAACTTTGAAGGACCCGAGTTCTTGGCCCGCCCGGACAAACCGGGGCATCTTCGACCGCCAGCTCTGTCCATCAACAAGACTGCTGAAGTCGTTTTCCAATGGAGCCCAAAGATGAGAATGGCATCCGAGATAAGAGACCTCGGACACCTTGCGGCCGGAGAATTTCCAGGACCAGAACTGCGGGTAGGCTAGAATGGCGTCAGACCTGGAGAGAAGCTCGGGATCACGATCCGCAAGCCACAGAATATGCCGCCCGTAGTTGAAGCCGAGCGGCAACTGCGGGGAAAACGTTTCTCTAAAATCAGGAACGAGGATATCGATGCGACCAGCGACGGCACGCGGAGGTTCCTGCTCGTAGTCCAGGATAGGGTGAACGAGTTCGTCAGCGCCGACAAGCGCGAACGTACATCCGTGACCCGAGAACACGACACGACCAACACCGTGATCCTCGACGGCTTGCGCCAAGGACAGTTCCATCCAGTCAAACAGCGCTCTGTCATCGAGGACCCGGACATCTGCCGCATTTACCCACTCGGGTTTGGTGCGTCGCTCCCCGATGACTATTCCGTCAGAGGAAATAACGAAGAGTTTTGAATTCGTCTTGCCAAGGTCGAAGACGGCGATTGCTGAGCGACCGGTCATTCTTGTTCTCCCGCAACGGCGATCAGAATGGCAACCCCGGCGTCCTCGAGCATCTTTGCGCCCGCGTCGGACAAACCGTCGTCGATTACGATCGTTCCGATGCGCGACAGAGGAAGGACGACATTGCGTGGCCGGATCGAGAGCTTGCGACTATCGGCGAGAAGGACAATCTCGTCTGCGCAGCTGCTGAGTTCACCAATCGCCTTGGTCAACAAGGGATGGCTTTCGAGAAGACCGTCGCTGCTGATCCCCTGGGTTCCAACGAAGAAGCGGGAAGCAAAGAAATCCGGAGAACCTGCCGACGGGTCGTGGACAATACCTGGCTCGCGGTAAAGCTCGCCTCCGGCGAGTGTCAGGTGGCATGTCCCGTGTTCGCCGAGGTATGCGGCGAGCGGCATCGAGTTGGTGTAGAGACGTACATTGCGTCGGGCAAGCTGCATGCCGAGTTGATAACAGGTCGACCCGGCGTGAACGATGATGGAGTCACCGTCGCGCACCAGAGACGCGGCTTTTTCCGCAATGGCCCGCTTGGCCTCGACAGCAATATCACGGTTTTCATTGTACGGTCTTGCAGACAACCGCGCGGAGGCCGCGGCGTCTGTCGCCGAGATCCCACCATACACCTTCCGGGCCTTGCCCACCTCGTGCAGCTTGTCGATGTCGCGCCGTATCGTCGCCGGAGATACGCCGAGGCGCTCCTGCAAGTCGCGGACAGACGCAAACGGCGTTTCGCGCAGCAGGTCGGTGATCATCCGATGGCGATCAGAGTCGTTCAAACAAGGCCTCCACTGGCGCTTCTCCCTAGCGCGATTGGTGAACTATAGTCACATGACGCTTTGTGTCGCAACATCTAAGATGATAAATCTTCAATGTTGACGATCTTTAATCACACTAATAGATTGCCCGGTGAAGCCGCTCAGCATAGCCGGGCGGCACAGGAGGAGAATGACATGACACCGCCGGACCTGCGCACAACCGAGGCGTTCGCGAACTTTTTGAGGCTTTCAGCCCAGATCGGAAACGATATCCTCAAAACGCAAGGGGCTGGCGGAAACACGTCGATTAAAAGCGACGGCGTGATGTGGGTCAAAGCGTCGGGAACGTGGTTGGCCAATGCAGCCACGCAGGACATCATGGTTCCGGTGTTTGTCGAGCCCCTTGTAAAGGCGCTGCGCGACCGTGACGGAAGGGCCGAAACGTCGACCGATTTCGTCGTAGAGGCGCTTAACACCAGTCGCCTGCGCCCATCGATCGAGACAAGCTTCCACGCAGCCCTGCAAAGTCCGGTGGTTGCCCACTACCACTGCGTCAATACGATCTCGCTGGCTGTTCTCGAAAATCGCGAAGCAGTGTTGGCTGATCGGATGGCCAGGGTCCCCGATCTGAAATGGGTTTCGATCCCATATCGTCGTCCTGGGACCCCGCTTGCGCGCGAGATCGACAAAGCAGCCGAGAGCAAACCTGACGTTCTGATCCTTCACAACCACGGCATCGTTGTGTGCGGTGACACCGTCGAAGAGGTTGCCGAGCGGATCGACCGGGTAACCGAGGCACTCTTCGTGACCCCACGCGCGACTGGTGAGCAAGACGTCGCGGCGCTGTTGCTGGCGTCCTCAGGTTCCGGTTATCACCCCGCCGAGGATCCCTGCAGCCATGCTCCGGCACTCCAGACCGTTAACCAGGATTTTGCGCTGGGCGGCTCCATGTATCCGGACCACGTCATCTTTCTCGGCACGGAGATCGGCACACTGGAGGACGGACAGACTGCGGCCGACCTGGAAGCCCTCCGGCGGACGGAGGGGCGTGAAGCACCCAAGGTGTTGATCGTACGCGGCAAAGGCGTTCTCCTGTCTAACTCCTTGACGGCGGGCGGGGAGGTCATGGCGCGCTGCCTGGCTGAGGTCGTCGGGCGTATCATCGCCGGAGAGAGAATTGCCTATCTCACACCGGACGACGAATATGAGCTAACGCATTGGGAAGCGGAGATTTATCGCCAAGCCCTCGACCGCAAGAGCGCCGGGCAGCCGGCGTGAGCGCGGCGCCCGCCATAGCGTTGGGGATCGATATCGGCACTTCGGGAGCTCGGGCAGCCGCCATTGATCGTTTGGGCAACCCAGTCGGGTTCGCGGCCGCTCCCTTCGGTTGCGTTGAAGAACGTCGGAACCCTGTGGCCTGGTGGGCGCGCGTACGCGAAGCTGTCGAGGCCCTCAAAGATCAGGTGGATCTGGCAAGCGTACGTGGGGTTGCGGTGGACGGCACCTCGGGTACGGTTCTCGCCATAGACAAGTACCAGGCACCGACGGGCGGTGTCCTGATGTACAACGACCCCTGCCCCGACGCCGATATTGTCAAACGGATTTCGAAACATGCTCCACAGGGCAGCGCCGCCGTCGGCGCCAATTCCGGCCTTGCCCGAGCAATTTTTCTCGCGAGAGAGGTTGGCGTCGACGGGGTTCTTCACCAAGCCGACTGGATCTTGATGATGCTCGGATGTCCTGGACGCGTGAGCGACGAGAACAACGCGCTGAAATCCGGCTATGATCTGCTGTTGCAAGATTGGCCCGACTGGATCGAAACCGCGGGGATGGATCGCGCCAAGCTTCCAGAGGTTTTCCGGGCGGGAAAACCGATCGCCAAAATGGATGGATATCTCAAAGACAGGGGAGTTCCCGGATCGTCGTTTTTCCATGCTGGCACGACGGACGGTTGTGCTTCTTTTCTGGCGACCGGGGCATCTGACATCGGTGACGCGGTTACCGCACTCGGGTCAACAATTGTATTGAAGCTGGCTTCCAGCGAACCGATTAGCTCCCCGCAGTTCGGCGTGTATTCGCATCGGGTTGGTAAATTCTGGCTAGCTGGGGGAGCGTCCAATAGCGGAGGCAACGTTCTCAAGGCCCTCATCGGTGACGATCGTCTGGAGGAGCTGACGGCACGGGTGGATCCAAGGCGACCCCTGGGCTTGGATTTCTATCCGCTCTTAACGCCGGGCGAACGCTTTCCTGTCAGCGATCCGAGCTTCCAGCCGCGTCTTGCCCCCGCGCCCGCCGACGAGGGGAAGTTCTTCCAGGCAATCCTCGAGGGAATGACGGACATTGAGCGGCGAGGCTATCAGCTCCTCCAGGAACTTGGTGGCCCTGCGCTGAAAAGTCTTAGAACCGTTGGCGGAGGTGCCAGGAACTCGGCCTGGTCTGAGATGAGGGCGGAAGCCATGGGAGTAGAGACGCTGCCAGCAAGATCGGTGGAGGCAGCCGTAGGAGCCGCTTCCCTCGTACTCGACAATCTGGACAATCAAGATGCATAGACCTCGGCAGGCAGACCTCAGTGACCTGATCAGCGAATACGACGTCTTTTTCGTAGATCAATTTGGTGTCCTCAGAGACGACGGCGGTCCCTACGAGGGCGCAATCGAAGTTCTTTCCCATCTCAAGGCCGCAGGCAAAATCGTTGTCATTCTGTCCAACTCCGGTCGCAGCGGCAGCTTTAACGCCGACAGACTGGTCAAGATCGGGTTTGCGCCGGAAAGCTTCGATTATTTTCTCACGTCGGGAGACGTTGCCTTCGACATCTTGTCCCGCCCTGGATCCGCGCTGTCTGCGAATTCCAAATGTCTCACCATTTCAAGCGGCGGCGATAGCAATCTTGCCGACAGGTTGCTGTTCACGGCAGGTTCGGCGCGCGACGCCGACGTCGTCATCATCTCTGGTAGTGAAGCTGAACGTATTCCGATGGACGATTACCGCGAAATGCTGCGCCCGGCTGCCGAACGAGGACTGCCTTGCTACTGCACTAACCCGGACAGCTACAAGCTTCACAATGGATCCATAGCGCCCGGCGCGGGAAGCATAGCCAGACTATACGAAGAGATCGGGGGAACCGTCGTCTGGCTCGGCAAGCCCTATCGAGAAATCTACGACCATGCCCTCCGCCTCGTTGGAAATCAGGACCACCGTCGCATCCTTTGTGTCGGCGACAGCATCGAGCACGACATCCTGGGGGCAGAAACGGCTGGACTGGACTCGGTACTTGTCCGTACGGGAATACTTGCGGGAAGCAATAACGCTGAGCTTCACAAGCTGATGTCGGACTTCAGCGCTTTCCCGACCTTTATCATGAGCCAATTCGCCTAGCGCTTGAAACGCCGCAGCAAGGGCATGTATGGCGTCGTCCCATGGAGCCGATGAGGAGCGAACCACCGCCGCGGGTCCGGCCGGCATCCCACCACAGCCGGAATAAAGATCGGTTGCGACTTGGCCCATGATTCTCCCCACGTATTCTTGGACGCTTAGCAGTGCTTCACGCACGCATAGATGGAATTCCTAGTTTGCCCAAAACTATTTTTCAGAGCGATTACAGCAAAATGGCAAATGGGGCCCTTCGAGCAGACGTGCGCCGCTGATCTCGCTGCGGATGCGCGGTAAGGACACGAACAAGGTGAACTTCGTCGCAGCCAACGTCGTGTTCTGAGGATTTTTCGAGCTGGGATGCGCTGTTTGGGGCCGCATCCCGACGCTCGATGCGTTGAAAATATCGCGGTTCGATTAAGGCTTCAGATCGAGAAGCGCTCGCCCGCTTCCGTCCATCGCGAACGGAACGGACGCATGTTGATGAGCCACCAGCCATCGACCATCTTTCTTGACGAGACCAAGTGTCTGACGAAACCAGAGGTCGACCTCAGTTCCATCCGTCTTCGTTCCGGTCATGTGTACGAGACCACTCCAAAATCCCACGTCTCCGTCGATCGTAAGTTTGGCGTCCTCGACACCTCCCCCTATGGGGCCATCCCAAGTGTTGAACCAATCTTGCAATCCGGCCTCGTCTTTGCCGTGATTGACCAGCGGAGGCGCGAGCGAGAACTCCACGGAATCGTCAGCGTCAAACGATAATGCATCCTTGGCATTCTTCTCGCCTATGGCGGTCGCACGCATCATCAACATTGCAACGATGGCTTCTTCTTCGGGATGGTGAACGTAATTGTCGGTCATAGCGATCCTCCTTCTGCGCCATAGGACGAACTGGAAGAGGCTGACACGACACTATTGCGAATTTTTTTGCTGTTCTCACCGTGCGCCACGTCGAATAGCAGCCTATCGCTCCTGCATCACACGGAACTGAATCTTTCACGATGCCTGGCAACATACGCCGGATGCGGCCACAATCTTTCATCCTTCGGCAAATGGATCCGGTCCATCTGCTTGGCAAACAGCGTCCGCAGTTCCGACGGGACCTTGTTATGCGAAACGAGGATCCGATAGTCATCGGTCAGCGAGATCAAATGCCTGTCGAACAGCCAGTGAACCGTGGCGGACAGTGCGATCCCGTTCTGCACCACATCCGGGCCACCGCTGGCAACGGACCAGATGTGGGCGGCTTGCGCCTCGGACTTGCCTCCGCCGTTGACGATCCGTAATCCGGTGATTGCACAACGGCTGTCGTAGGCATCACACACCTTTCGCCGGAAACTAGCCTCCCGAATTTTGCGGTTCATCAGGAGCTGCTCAATACGACGTTCCTGCTCAACGAGGGGGAGATCGAGCAATTCCTGCGTAGAGCCGTCGACATGTCTCGGATCGAGCTCGAGTCTGATGGCATTGGCGGCGGAAAGCGTCTCCGACAGCCCCGCGCGGATGATGGCTGCAAAGTCGGCATCGGGTATGGTGCGGATCGATTTCCCTTGAAGGTAGGCGCCCACGCGGGTCGGGTCAGGTATCAAGCGAAGAGCGCTTTCCCAGTATCGACCATCATGCGCGAAAGGAACGGGTTCATCGAGTTCTCGGTAGTCGGTCACAACGGCATAGGCAAAGCCCGGCCTTGATACGTCGTCACTGACACCGACCACCCTCGCCGTCGCGACATACGCCTGGCGACCGCGGTTTCGCTTGGGCTCGCGATAGATAATCCGGCCCCCGACAAGGGTTTCGGCAACCGCTCGGTACTGCTTCGGGAAATGGTAGCGGAAAGCGACCTCGTCGTCGTACCCGGAATCCCGCTTCGTATCGAAGATCCCTCGCAATGCATACCTCTGCCGTCCGCGAACCCGCTGCCGCGCCAACCGTATGGAAGCTTGCCGCGCACCGCAACCACCCTATTCGTCAACGAGCGTCAGCAAGTTCTCGAACTCCTTTATCTGCGACAGGATGCAGTATTACCCGCCTACGCAATGAGTGCCCATTGAGCCCACAACCAGGAAGTTCCGGTAGGCGCCTTCGCGATCAAACGTGAACGCTGAGCGCGACTCACGGCCTACACCCTACGACTCCGTCAAATTTCGTTCACACATTTCAAATGCTGTGGGTCCACCGATAGAACCAATCGCACATCCAAGCGTTAAGCGATATCATCACCTACGACATTGAAAACAACGTCGCTTCCATCAGGATTACCCGGTGACCTATCCGCAACTTCGCTCCAACGATCCTGAACTGGCGACTGAATCGCGCGGTGGTCTTCCCTCGTTGGTGATGGCGGCACTTGGTGTGGTATACGGTGATATCGGCACCAGCCCGCTCTACGCGTTTCGAGAAGCTCTACATGCTACAGCGGGATCGGGATCGCACCGGGACAACGTGCTCGGCATTCTCTCGCTGATCATATGGGCACTGACAATCGTCGTCACCGTCAAGTATGTGATGTTCGTTCTTCGGGCAGACAATCGGGGCGAAGGCGGAACGCTCTCCCTGATGACGCTTGCTCGGCAACGATTCGCCGAAAAGCCTGCGTGGATCCTTGTTTTGGGCGTCGCCGGCGCCTCGCTGTTTCTCGGCGACGCCATCATAACCCCTGCGATCTCGGTCTTGTCTGCCGTCGAAGGGATTCAGGTCGTTGCGCCGGGCCTGTCGGCATGGATCGTGCCGATCACTGTCACCATCATTGCCGTGCTTTTCTTCGTTCAGCGTTTTGGCACGGGCGGCGTCGCCACGGTCTTCGGCCCCGTCATGGCGGTGTGGTTTCTCGTTTTAGGGATAAGCGGCGCCATACATATCCTAGATGACCTCGAAATTTTCAACGCAATCAACCCGCTCCATGGCGTTTTTTACGCTTCGCAGAATGTCGGGCACGCTATCGCCGTACTTGGGGCAGTCTTCCTTGCGGTCACAGGGGCCGAAGCGCTCTACGTCGACCTGGGCCACTTTGGCAGGCGGCCGATTGTAATCGCGTGGTTTTCACTCGTCTTCCCATGCCTCCTTCTCAACTACTTCGGACAGGGTGCGTTCGTTCTCGCGAACCCCGACATGACCGAACATCCCTTCTTCGGCATGCATCCTGATTGGGCGCGGGTGCCGATCGTATGTCTGGCAACCGCGGCGACGGTGATCGCGAGCCAAGCGGTCATCTCGGGGGCATATTCCCTTGTTCGTCAGGCAATGCACCTCAACCTGCTGCCGCGACTGCAGATATTACACACGTCTGAGACGCACTCCGGGCAGATTTTCATGCCGCAAGTGAACGCGTTCCTTTTCGTATTTGTCGTTGCGCTTGTTTTATATTTCAGGAGTTCTAGCGCACTGTCTGCCGCATACGGTATCGCTGTCACCGGAGAAATGCTGATCACCAGCGTCCTCCTGTTCGTCGTCATGAGGCATATCTGGAAATGGACGGCGCTGAGTACTGCGGCGGTCATCGTTCCGCTCCTCCTGATCGACGCCGGGTTCTTCATAGCGAATATCGCCAAGTTTGCCCAGGGCGGCTGGGTTCCGGTTACCGTTGCGTGCACCATGGGCCTGATCATGCAGACATGGATGGCAGGAAGACGACTGCTCGCCGCTCGAACGCGCGCAGACGAGGTTCCTCTCGAAGGTATCATTCAAAGGCTGACCAGGAAGCCGCCCACGACTGTGCCCGGAACAGCCGTCTTCCTTACGAGCGACGTCGAAGGTGCCCCCACAGCACTGCTGCACAGCCTCAAGCACTACAAGGTTCTTCACGAGCACAACGTGATCTTGAGCGTTGTTACCGCTACGGAACCGTTCGTGCCTGATACAGACAAGATCTTCCTCGAAAGCTTCAGCCCCCTTTTCAGCCGACTGGTAATCACCTTCGGGTATATGGAGACGCCTAACATTCCACGCGCCTTGGTACTTGTCCGCGGCCTCGGCTTGAAGTTCGATATCATGTCAACGTCGTTCTTCCTGTCGCGCCGGACAATCCTCCCGTCCAAGAAAGGCGGGATGCCGTTCTGGCAGGATCGACTGTTCATCGTGCTCGCCCAGAACGCAGGCAATGCGACCGACTATTTTGGCCTTCCGACCGGGCGCGTGGTGGAACTCGGCCTGCAAACCGTCATCTGATAGACGTGAACGCTGGGCGGCGCTTGGGCTGGTCCGTGCCGAGATATCCCTGTGGAACCGCGAAGGCACGCGCCACGTTTTCGTAGCGGAGGAGAAAATCGATGGCAAAGCATGGCGAGACTTCAGCTGACGCTCCGGAACTCGAGACCGCCCGACAGGTCGCGGCCGAAGCGCATCAGGGGCAGACGGACAAGACAGGTCAGTCTTACATCAGCCATTGTGAGCGAGTGGCTGATCGCGTCCAGGGCATCAAGGAGAAGACCGTCGCGTTCCTTCACGATATCGTTGAGAAATGCGACGGCTGGGATTTCGACCGTCTTCGGAAACTGGGGTTTAGCAACGACGTCGTTGATGCTGTTGACGCCCTCACCCATCGCAAGGACGAAACCGATGATCAGTTCGTAATCCGGGCAGTCGCGAACAAACTCGCCTGCCCTGTGAAGATCGCCGATCTCCAGGACAACCTGCAGCAAGCCAACACCGTGGGATCAGATCACGTGAAATACAAACGAGGCTTGGAGTTGGCAACGATGGTACAGGCGGATCCCAATTTGACAGGTTTGACCTGATTAGGCTCCAACTTCACGGCTAGACCGATACTCCCCCGCAATGCTCGTCCGCTGATCGATTCAATCATTCGGAACCAAAGTAAGTCCGCTTCGCATTGGCGCCTCCATATCCTTCACGAGCGATGTCACATGTTGACGAAACAGCTGCGTTGCCTGGATCGCTTGCGCTGTGGACGCCCAAATACGAGCTATAGTCATATTTCCATTTTCTGATATCGTGGCCTCGTAGCGTAGGGAGTAGCGTTATGAAGAGTTTGGTTCCAGACGAGTTCTATTGGGCGCGATCGAACAAGCATGCTGACGGCCGAATAACGATTGTGCAGGTTTGTACAATCTTCGGCGAAGATCCTGACTTCTGGACATTGGCCGTCGTGGGTTCGGAACAACACTACATGATCGCAGACTTCGAGATCATCGCGCTCGTTGAACCGCTCGAAGGATACCAGCTCCGGCACGCCGCGGAGTAATCTGCTACCCCACAGAACAGTGTTCCGGCGCTCGACAAAGGAAGCCCTCGCAGGAGAACGAGTGACGGTGATGCACACGTTTTTTCTGTGTGCGATCATATTACGAATGCCTTAATTAAATGCCAGTTCCAACAGCCGCTGTGAGGCGTCATGGGCATCGCTTTTCTTTCGAGGATATCCTTGATTATGCCGTGAGACCGGGATCTGTTCCAGCACCCCGCCTATGGACCGCATTGGTTGTTGATGAAACTCGCGTGAAACCGCGGTAGTTGCCGCTGAGCCCGATGCTCTGGGACGCGACGGCGAAGCTGGGGACAGCTGGCGTCTTCCGTCAGCCCGGAGCGCCGAAAGGCAAACCTCTGGATCAACTGACACCGTGATTTCATCCTCGTTTCCCCACTCGGTTTCTTAGACCTTTGCTGAAGACTGGGCTTGCAATGCGAGCCCAGTCTTTCGCCATCAATCGTCCCTAAGACAGCCGTCGGTGGGTCTGATCTTCAAATCAATCCAAGCTTCTTGCGGAGGTCGGCGTTTTCGCCGCGGAGCTTCTCGGATAGTGTCTTGCGCAGTTTCTGGTTCTCCTCCTCGAGCTTCAGAAGTTCTGCGAAACCGTCCGTTTCAGCCGGGGCGACCCCGACTTTCTGCTGCGCCCGCTTGGCAGGCTGAACATTCGGAGCGGCAGGCTTCTTCGCGCTAGCAGATGACTTGGCGGCCGGCGTAACCGCGACAGAAGTTGCTGGCGTATTGGACGCTGCGGTTTTCTTTCCCCGGCCGCGTGTCTTTTTTACCGGCGCGCTCACGGCAACCGGTTCCACCACGGCCTTAGGCTTCCGCGGTGCGCGTGTCCTCTTGTCTTTTGTTTTCGAAGTCTCTTCGACAGATGTCGTCTCGACTGCAGGGATCAGGTTCTTCTCATCAGCCATCGGGTAAATCCTTGTGGGAAGCAAATCATTCGTGACCGTAGGAGGTCGTTGTCAGTATAAACACAAGATTATTTCGAACTGATTGACGAACTTTCTGTATGCTCCCCACCGCAGCGAACCAGT
Source organism: Rhizobium sp. Root1203 (assembly GCF_001424945.1). GTDB lineage: Bacteria > Pseudomonadota > Alphaproteobacteria > Rhizobiales > Rhizobiaceae > Rhizobium. Next base: position 81,323 of record NZ_LMCW01000011.1, on the reverse strand, counting down.
CGCGCTCGGATCAACGCAATCTCATCGCATATATATCCCGATAACTTGATAACCTCCTAGCGCGATGTAGCAGCCGGCCCGCGATGCAACTCGGGCCGGTTTGTTTTTAGAACGTGCGCTGTAGGCGTAGGAAGCCAAGCAACTGTCCATCCGCGTTATCGACATCGTAGTACTGCACCGACAGCTTCGCGGCCATGTTCTTTACGATCTTGAAATCCGCCGTCACGCCGGCTTTCCAGGCATTCGGACCGTCGAATTCTCCGGAGCTGTCGAGTGCGGTTTTGCTAAAAAACTGATAGCCCGGTGTGATGGAAATCTTCTCGTTCAACTTAAGCGCATACTGGGCGCCGACGGTCCATTCGGATTCTTCATAGTAGTAGTTAGCGCCGCTCGCCCAGACGCCATAGACGCCGAGCTCACCGGGGCCGACATCCGCATACAGGAACGCCCGGACGGCCGCCTCCCTGGTATCAGTATCGTAGCCGGCCAGGAGATACCCACTGACCTTGCCGGTATCCGCGAACAATTGAGCTGCGATCCCCATGTTATTCGGCCCCTCACCGGGTTTGGTGTCGTAGCGCTCCTCGAGTTCATCAAGCGATATCCCGGCGCTGAAACTTGAGCCGGCGTAAACGTAGCGGAGGGAGTTGTGAATTGTGCTGTTGGAAGAAACGACGTCCGTGTCGCCGGAAGGGCTATCATCCCAAAAGGAATACTGCATACCAGCACGTAATCCGGCGATGTCGACAAATCCCTCCTGGAGAATCGTCGTATTCGTGGTGGCGTTCTCGGCGTTGGCCCTCAACGTGATGACACCGGTCAATGCGCCGAATTCGGTATCGCTCTTTGCGCTAAATGTCGTTTGCGCCCGCGACCAAAATGAATAGTCCGATCGACCAGACCGGTTTCGACCGAAGCGGACTTCGGTGCGTACATATCCGCCAACCGAAAGGCACGTTTCTGTGCCAGGGATGTGGAAATATCCCGCGCCAAACGCGTCACAAGTCCGAACATACTCTACTGCCTCCGGTTCAGCGGCCAAAGTCGCCTCGGCGGCACTCGCGCCACCTGCCGTTCCCAGTGCCGAGCTGATCCCCAAAATCAATAATGCTGATTTCATTTTTGTTATCCAATTGTTTCTGTTGGGCATGAGTTCTCGTGGCCGGAAGCCGGCAACTCCTGCCTGTTTTTGTGAAAATCCGGGGTCGCCCGACCGAAAATGGGATGCCTATTTACGCGTCGTCCTCCTACCCCCAGGCGAACGAGGTCTGTCGGCAGCACCTGTTCCGATCGGTGTGTTCCCCAAGCGACAGGCAAATGTTTGTTAGGAAGGGAGGCTGGTTACCAATGCGATTTCGAGGGCATTAATAACGGATCCGAATAGTTCAGCTCGTCGCACTGTTCCTCGTGCGCGTGGGCGTTGGCGCCCGATCAACCATGTGGTGATTGTGGTTGAAGCGCTGATTGATAGGTCCCGGGCATGAATCCTTAAGATCGGATATTGGATCTTTCTTCAACATCCGAGGAACCATTCCAGTGGGAACAACGCCAACAGCGAGATAAACACCATGGGAAAAACGCGCCACATTTGTGTACTGTCATCAGCTTTCGTCTTCGCCGCTTTTGCCGGTCAAGTGCGGGCCGAGACGCTTGTCGTCAATAGTTATGGCGGACCTTACGAAGCGATCATCCGCAAGGCTATCATTGAGCCATTCGAGGCCGCGACGGGCATCAGCGTCGTCTACGATGCCGTCGGGTCTGCGTCCCAGGACTACGCGAAGATCAAGGCGACGAAGGGGTATCCCGGCTTCGACGTTGTTGTGATGACAGCATCGCAATCCCTCCAGGGATGTCGGGACGGGGTACTAGCGAAGCTGGATTCCGCGACCATTCCAAACCTCAAGCATCTTTCACCAAGGATTTCAGCCGCCGCGGGCCCATGCGGAGCCGTGCATGAGGTTCAGTACATGTCGCTTCTTTATCGAAAGGACAAGCTCCCGACGCCACCGGTTTCCTGGTCGGCGCTGGCGTCCCCCGAACTCAAAGGGAAAATCGTGCTGCCGACCTTCCAGAACATCATGGCGCTTTATCTCGTCGAGGTGTTCTCGGTCATGAATGGCGGCGATCTCGTCGACAATCTCGATCCAGGGTTCAAGGCGCTATCTGAAGTGGCCAAGCAATCGATAGGCTTCGAGCAGAGCTCAGCAATCCTCGAAAGTTACATTAAGGATGGGACGGTCTGGGCAATGCCGTTCTGGAACGGCCGGGCGCAGCTGCTTGTCGATAGTGGACTTCCAGTCGACTATGTGAGGCCGAAAGATGGTACGATCCCACTTGTCGCGACCCTGAATATCCCGATTGGCACGGAGCATAAGGAAGCGGCGGCCAAGTTCATCGATTTCTTTCTGGAGCGCACAAGCCAGGAAGCCTGGGTGCGAGGCTATAAGGTCGGAAGCGCCCGCACCGATATTGACGTTCCTCAAGACATCAGAGCTCGTCAGATAACATCGGAAGCCGATCTTGCGTCCTTGATGCTCCCTGATCTTTCGGTCGTCACTGAGCGCCTGTCAAAATGGGCCGACCAGTGGGAGCGTGACGTCGTCGCGCATGCGAACTGAGGGGAGAACATGAGCACACTCGCCTTGGATCTTCCCCATTCCGCGGCACCTCGTCGCGCAAATACCATCGCAATTCTTGGGCTTTCGCCAGCGATGGGCCTGCTTATCATCTTCTTTGCGCTGCCGATGGGCATGATGGTCGCAATGAGTTTCCATGACACGGCAACGACGAACGTTGGGTTGCAAAATTACACGCGTTTTCTGACGGACGGGCTGTCATTGCGGGGGTTTTGGCGAACCGCCCTCATGTCCGGCATGGTCGCGGTTTCCGCAACAATGCTTGCCTATCCGGTGGCTTACTATCTCGCCCGCTCGACGAGCAGGTGGCGCTCAGTGGTCTTTGCCCTGGCACTTGCCCCGGAGCTTGCCGGCGTCGTTCTTCGGACCTATGGATGGCTCATCATTCTTGAGGATCGGGGGTTCATCAATGACACTCTCATCCACGTTGGTCTGATTTCGTCACCGCTGCCGTTGTCGAAAAACCTGTTCGCGGTCGTTGTGGGCTTGACCCATGTTGTGCTGCCTTTCGCCATCCTGTCGCTGACGACAAGCATTCAGGGGATCGACGACAATCTCGAGCGCGCTGCACAGATACTCGGTGCGTCGCGGCTTGCTGTGGTCAGGCATATCCTTCTGCCGCTCTCGGTGCCGGGTCTGGTGAGTTCTTTCCTACTATCCTTCACCATGGCGGCGAGCGCCTACGCCACACCGGCCTTGCTGGGCGGGGCCGGTTTCAAGGTCCTCGCCACGATGATTTCAGAACAGGTCCTCTTCTATATCGATTGGCCCTTCGCCGCGGTGATGGCAAACGCGCTCCTTATTCTGATGCTTGCGATCTCCTACGTGGGCGTTCGCTTCGAAGCATCCCAACGCGCCAAGCGTACCAGTCACCCGGGAGGTCGTGCATGAACCGGTTTAGCTCAGTCCTGTTCTGGGTCGCCCTGGCCGCGGTATTATCGTTCATAACCCTACCGCTTCTCGTGGTCGTCGCCGCATCCCTCAGCCCGACGGCGGAGATCACGTTCCGACCATGGGAATGGACTGCCAGGTGGTATGGAGAGGTTGCTGTGCAGCGATGGCTTCAGCCATTCTGGTTGAGTGTGAAGATCGCCACTGTGGTCTCTGCGATCAGCGGTGTCCTCGGCATGCTCGCAGCCTATTTTGTTGCGCACGAAAAAATAGCAGGCAGCGACGCACTCATGGCTGCAATCCTGTCTCCGCTGTCAGTTCCCCAGATCGTTAAGGGGGTCGCAATCGTGCTCTTCCTGTCGACGATCGGCCTGCAATCGGTGCTGGGCACACCGGCACTGATTGCTGCTCACTCTGTTCTGGCACTCCCTTTCGTTGTCCGCATGGTTGCGACCTCGATTGCGAATTTTGACGGGAATCTCTACCGCGCGGGTCAGATCCTCGGAGCCAGTCGGTGGCAGTGTGCCCGGTTCATTCTGCTGCCCGCCGTCAAGCCAGGTCTTCTGTCGGGAATGACGTTCGCGTTCATCATATCCTTCAACAATATTCCGCTTTCGGTCTTCCTCGTAAGGCCGGGCGATACCACTCTGCCGATCACCGTCATCAATTATCTTGAGTACAGCCTGGATCCAGTGATGGCGGCAGTCAACGTCGCCTCGATGGTGTTCATCCTGATCGTGATTTTCACATTTGAGAAACTAGGTGGTTTTTCCGCCCAACTGCATGGTGGCAGCAAATGAGCAACTTCGACGTGGAACTTCTTTCCGTCAGCAAATCCTTCGGCGCTGTCTGCGTCGTCAAGGACATCGACTTGCAGATCCCCAAAGGTGAATTCGTTAGCATTCTCGGGCCTTCCGGATGCGGAAAAACCACAACACTCAATATGATGGCCGGCTTTAGCGAGCCATCTGCCGGAGATATTCGTATCCGTGGGCGCAGCCAGGTCAACATACCGCCAGAACGGCGAAACATTGGTCTCGTGTTTCAGAACTACGCCCTGTTTCCGCATATGACGGTCGCGGAGAATGTCGCCTTTGGTCTCAAGATGAAAGCGATGCCGAAAGCCGATATTGCGCCGATCGTGCGGGCGGCCCTTCAAAGTGTTCATCTCGAGGCGCTCGCAGAGCGTTATCCCAAATCACTGTCCGGTGGCCAGCAGCAGCGCGTCGCGCTCGCCCGCGCTTTGGCACCCAGACCGTCCGTTTTGTTGCTCGACGAGCCGCTGTCAAACCTGGATCTCAAACTGCGTGAGGTAATGCGGGCCGAACTGAAAGACCTCCAGCAGGAGCTCGGCATGACCTTCGTCTATGTGACTCATGATCAGGAGGAAGCTATGGCAATGTCCGATCGGATCGTGGTAATGTGCAAGGGCGCCATAGCCCAACAGGGCGATCCGAGTGCCATCTACCAAGACCCCGCTTCCACCTTCGTCGCAGATTTCATCGGCAGGTCGAACATCTTGCCGATCGCGAATGCGGCGAAATCCAGGGCAGGCACGGACATCGTGCTTGCGGGAAGTGGTATCACTTTGCGCGCGGCACAGGAATGCGACGGCGACAATGCTCGCTACTGTGTCGTGAGACCGGAAGATATTGTGCTGTTGCCAGGGACATCTCCGGCGCTCGAAGGATTGAATGTGCTGTCAGGCACCCTCCGACGGATCATCAATCTCGGCGCCTCGCTGGAAGCTCACGTGGAGTTCGGCCCTCACGCGGTTATGACGGTTCTCGTTCATTCAGCACAATTTGGGTCACTGCCCGCTCTGGGTGAGGCCGCCAGTTTCGGCATCGCACCCCAATCGTTGAAGCTCCTTTCCGACTGATCGGAGATCGATAGGACACCACTATCAATGTCGCCGAATTGATATTGGAGATGAGCCAGCCCCGCACTCTACCATCGATCATGATCTCAACGGAGAGGTCATAACAGGAGATTGAAATGCTTATGAAAGAAAGGCTCAAGGCCGTGCAGCATGCCAGCAATGTGTGCGCCGACATCGAGGGTTTTGACTTCGATCAATACGACAGCCGGGACATAGACGATGTCCGGAAGTACTGGCTTCAATACGGGGTCATTCGCTTCAAGAAGACCCGCATTTCCGATGAACAGCAGGTCAAGTTTTCCCGCCACTTCGGAGAATTTGTCATCCACCCGAAACAGCTTCAGGAGGGAGGCCACCCCGTCCACCCGGAGATCCTGGTCATCAGCAACGCGATGAAAGACGGAAAGCCCAGTGGTGCGATGGGCAACAGTGAGGCCACGTGGCACACGGACACCTGGTTCTACGAAAAACCCCCGGCCGGAGCCATCCTGCGGGCTGTACAAATCCCCCCGTCCGGCGGGGACACGTATTTTCTATCGACGTATATTGCCTATGAAACGCTGCCTGCGGTGTTAAAGACGGCGGTCGAGGGACGACAGATCTTCTTCCAGAATGTGTACGACAAAACGGGTAAATTGCGTCTCGGCAAAGTTGAGCCAAAGAGCCGGGATTTCCGCGAGTGGAGCGGGATTGTGCACCCGCTCGTGCGCACACACGGAGAGACCGGACGCAAGGCACTTTATCTCGGTGGAACCGTAGACGGCGCCTGGATCGTCGGAATGAGCCGTGACGAGAGCGATTCACTTCTTGCCGCGCTGTGGGATCACACCATCAACACCGAGCATGTTTTCGTACAGCAGTGGGACGAAGGCGACATCATGATGTGGGACAATCGTTGCACGATGCATCGCCGCGACTCCTTCGACCCTGCATTTGTGCGCATCATGCATCGCACCACGACATCGGGCGAACGCCCGGTCTGATAAAACATCGCAACGAAGAGCTATCCGATGACAACGTCATATCAAGTGATGGAGCGCCATCCACCCCTGCATCCCGATCTGGTTGAACGCCTGTCATCGATAGAAACGGCAACCATCGGTCACGTCGAGCACCTCGGATTTATTGGAAACAGTATTCTTCCCGTTTTTCCCGCTCGGGTATCAGGCGTTGCCGTGACCGTCGCGGCCCCAGGTCGCGACGGAGCGATCATCTACATGGCGATCGATCAGTTGCTGCCCGGAGATATCCTCCTGATTTCTCGCGTCGATGGTGACGACATAGCCTGCGTCGGAGGTGGGGTCGCGACAGCCGCCAAGGCGAAGGGCGCGGCAGGCATCGTCATCGATGGTCCTTGCACCGACGTCGAGGAGATCGCGCGCGTCGGCTTGCCAGTCTGGTGCCGGGGCGTTTCCGCCAGAACAACCAATCGCCAGTTTTCGGTCGGCGGCTCGCTGAATGTTCCCATTGCATGTGGTCGTGCGGCGGTGCTGCCGGGCTATGCCGTTCTCGCCGATAACGAAGGCGTCTTTGTCGCGGAGCCGTTCCGCATGGCGGATATCGCTGACGCGGCACGGGCGCGGCAGGCGCGCTCGCTTGCCGTCCGATCACACCTCGCGAAGGGCAAGTCCATCTTTGATTTCCGTCAGGAGACCATGTCTTGAAAGTCGCGTTGATTCAGATGAACTCGCAGCCTAACCGCGAGCAAAACCTTCGTCAGGCCAACCGCCTCATGGCCGAGGCCATGGCTGGCGCCCCAGATCTGATCGTATTACCCGAGCATTTCGACTGGATGGGCGGCACGGCCGATGACAAGCGTCAGGCTGCGGATTTCGTCCCCGGGGGTGATGCCTACCGCATGGTCCAGCGATTTTCTAAGGACCATGGCGTTTGGGTGCATGCGGGCAGCCTGATGGAGCGCAGCGGCGACAATGATGTGGTGCACAACACCACCGTGGTTTTCAACTCTCGTGGCGAACATGTGGGGCTCTATCGCAAAATCCATCTTTTCGATATCACTGCACCGAGCGGCGCTGTCTACGCCGAGTCGGATATCGTGACCCCCGGCAACGATTTGCTGATCTATGAACTGAACGGTTACAAAATCGCGTGCGCGATCTGCTACGACCTGCGCTTCTCGCGCCTCTTTGATCGGCTGGCGGAAGAAAATGTAGATCTGTTCATTCTGCCCGCCGCATTTACGCGCCAGACCGGCCGAGCGCACTGGGAAGTCCTTTGCAGGGCTCGGGCGATTGAATACCAAGCCTACTTTCTGGCATGCGGGCAATGCGGCAGCTATCGGACGCCGACCGGTCCGCGTCGAGAGACATTCGGCCGATCGCTTGTCTGCGATCCGTGGGGGTCGGTGATCGCTCGAGCTGGCCGGTATCCGACGGTCCTCCACGCCTCCATAGATCCGCATCGTCTAAGTGAAGTCAGGCGTCTCATCCCTATGTCGCAACATCGGCGATCGATGCGCGACAAGGTGCTTCAGGTTAAGTCTGCCAGGTTCTAGACGCCGGTTCTCGTTTCATCGCCAGAGCTTTGTCAAAGCTTTACCCTGCCGTTTCTCATGATCCGGTACGCTCTGGCAGCAAACTGGAGGAGGACTTGGCAAATGGCTACGGCGAACGAATGGGCAACCGAGGGGGTAAGATTTCTCAGTTGCGAGGCGATGACCGCTGCTGGCGCGGATCTGACCATGGAAGAATTGCTCGGTGCTACCGATGCGGCCTGGCGCGACATCCGACGGGGCGCTGCCTACGGCGGGAAGTCAGTGCTATCGTTGCCGGAACAGAGTTTCTGGGCACTTGCAAGTGTCGCGCCGTTCAAGCGGCAGTTCGAGGATGAGCGGCTTGGGTGGAAACTCTCCTGCCTCTACAGCGTCAATGATCGCTATGGAGGGGTCAAAGTCATTGGTGCCAATGCGTTCAATCGTAATCTCGGACTTCCGAGATCGAGTTCGACAATCCTGCTTCTGGAAAAGCGAACCCTGCGTCTGTTGAGTGTCCTCGACGGAACGCTCCTTTCCGCCCGGCGCACCGGCACCTACGCGACCACCGTCATGGACCAGTTCACTCATGAAAGCGACCGACTGTCGATATTTCTATTTGGAACTGGCCCAATTGCCCGCTCTATCATCGAATGCCTTGATTTCCGCTTCAGGGACAGAATCGAAGAAATCGTTATCCGCGGACGCTCGGATGAAGGCGTCGACAGGCTCCAGGCAGAACTTACAGGTCGCATCGCTATCCCCCTCAGGGTCGTCAACGATAATGCGCATTTAAGCTCGTGCCGGTTCGTCATCACGGCCACGAATTCGCGGCAACCCTTATTCGAGGACCGCGAACTTCATCCGCATGCACTGACGATGCACCTTGGCGGAGACGAGGCGCCGGCGGCGTACCTGCAGCGCGCTCTGAGAACTGGACTTGTGGTTTGCGACGATATGGCATTCGTCTCCCGCCGAAACTCACAGAGCATGGCCCTCCATTTTTCCAGACAGGGCCTTTCTCTGGAGCAGATCGGCCGGCTTATCGGCGTAAGCGAGCTATCATCGCAGGCGGATTGGGACTTAGGTGCGGATCGTCCGATCTGTGTGACATGCGTCGGCCTTCCGATGCTTGACCTTTATGTGGCGCAGGCCTCCTACGAAAAGTACCTCGCGCTTTTGGACAAAGTTCCGCGCCCTGCGGGCGCGGACGACCCGTCCTCAGATTGAGGAGAAGGCCATGTATCTCACGCAAGTGCTCGCGGAACACATTGCCGCCATCGCCTCACACCCACCTCCCGCGGAGGTCCGAGATGTCGCGATGCGCTGTGTCCTTGATCTGATCGGTGCTGCGGTCGCCGGCCACGGCTCGAATGGCGCTACGGCGGCTCGCCAGGCGACCCCGGCAATGTTCGGTGCCGGGAACGCACCAATCTGGCTCAGCGGACGAAAGTCCGCGCCAACAGGCGCAATCATCTGCAACGCGGCGGCGGCCTGCGCCCTCGATATCGATGACGGGCACCGCGCTGCGCGCGGTCATCCAGGCGCAGCCGTGGTCACTACCGCCCTTACCATGGGTGCCCTCCATGGTTGCTCCGATCGGGCCGTTATCGCCGCAATCGTTTCCGGCTACGATATCGGCGTAAGGATCGCTGCCGCACAGAATCCGGAAGGAATCCCGACCAGGCAGTCCGGCCGCTGGGCCTCAATGGCGTCAGCGGCGACGGTTGCAGCTCTTTTGAGAGCCGAGCCGCCCGTTGTCGCTCGGGCACTGTCGATCGCCGGTGTCCTTGCTCCCAATCAACAGGCAAACGGGAGCTCGGGTTATTCAGACCTTTCAGGCAACGACGTCAAGGAAGGTATACCCTTTAGCAGCGCCATTGGCGTCATGGCCGTCGAACTCGCCCTGCACGGCCATAGCGGGCCGGAGGATCTACTAGACCATCCGAAATTCTATGATCCAGAGCGAATACGGGCAGGCTTGGGGGACCGATGGGAAATATCAGAGACTTACTTCAAGCCATATTCGTGTTGCCGCTATATTCATCCCGCGCTCGACCGGTTGTTCGAGCTGGTTGAGCGGCATCAGCTAAAACCGCTGGATGTTGTCGCGGTCGAGGTACAGACATTCGGCTGGGCGTCGAAACTTGGAAACCGGCTTGAACCAGACAACTTGATCGAGGTTCAATATAGCCTCCCTTATTGCATGGCCATTGCCATCGTCGACGGCATGGACGCACTATTGCCGATGACGACCGCCTGCCTTCAGCGGCCCGATTTGGCTGAGCTCGCAAGCAAGGTAACCCTGTCCATCCACCCTGACAGCGAGCGACTATTCCCATCAGAAACACTGGCGCGCGTGGCGATCGAAACAAGAACGGCCCGGTTCATCTCCGATCTGGGCGGACCTCTGGGAGATCCCAGAACACCCCTGCTGTGGCACGGGCTTGAGAACAAGTTTAAGCGTCTGACCGCCGGTACGATTGCCGCTTCAAAACAGCAGGAACTCCTCGACGCGGTGCTGGCGCTCGCAGACGGAGACGAAAAGCCACTTTTTCGTGAAATTGCTAAAAATGACGGTTGCGATGTGGGGTAGCAGTAGACTTGTGGGCCCGGCATGCCGGCGGTCTTCGATTGCGGAAAGAAGTCATCCGACTGTCTCCGGAGGAGCCCCCGAGCGGCAGAACAGGAATTGCCGCAACGTATCGAGGCGTGCGTCCAAAAAATGGCAGATGGTAAGCCGGACACCTCCATGTTCTGCGACTTGATCAAGGGGCATCTTCGAAAAAAGGTGAAATGCTCCCCGCTCTTCGAGAAGCCGGCCGAGTGGAGCTCAGACATTCGGCGGCTGCCCTATCAGTCAGTGACTCGCTAATCTATCTAGCTTGGAGGGTGAAAAAGGAGTGCCCATTCAGCGTCAGCCGGAAGGTGCAAACGCGCCGGTCCTTTGAGGACGCTACTGCGCGGCGGCACCATTGAATATGACCAGACGCCCTTGGATGATAAGGTGTCGAACGCGGCTGAGATTGTGGTTTTCGACCACGGCAATATCAGCGCGCTTGCCGGCCAACAGCAGACCACGGTCGCCTGCCAATTCGGGAAATACGTGTGCGACATTGCCGGTTGCAAGCGCAATAGCCTTGGGCAACGTCAGCATCTGCCGACGCACGATGCGTTGGATCGCCGCCAGTATACTGTCCCAGTCGCTGCCAGCAAAGTCGGTAGAAAGCGTATCGACAAGTCCTTCCTCGATCAGACAATCAAAGTTTGTTGGATCATTGCGCCAGCGTGTCGAAATGCAGTCCAGTGTAGAGACATCGATCGCGACGCCGCGTTTGCGCAGCTCCCGAGCATAAAACACACATTCTTCGGGACTAAACGACGGATGATTGGCATGAGCGGCCACAATTCGGGCGTTGGCGTGCTTTTCAGCCAAACGGATCAGTGTTTGGCCGGTCGGGAGGGCGTGGTGGAATATTCCTGGCAATCCATATTGCTCACAGGCTGCGGCAATCTCTGCCAGACCTTGCAAGGACAGGGAAACAGGAGGCATGACTGCTTTCTCGATTAGGCTGATGACGTCCTGCGTGCTGATATATTCAGCCAATCCACATGCGACCAGCAACTTCGGGATATCCGTGTGCCTTGTTCCCTCCCCATCAAGCGAACGCCCAAGCACGGCTTCCTTCAGCGCACGTGCCCATTTTGGCAGAATTTCTTGTCCGGTCGCAGCAAGGATGGCCTGCGGGATAAAGCGATAGTCCTGGGCACCTCCCCCCAGCGTCTGTCCTCCTCCAGCCTCACCGAGCGCCTTGGCGCCTCGTCCGATCATCGCCTCTATTGTCGCGGCGCGGTGGTGAGTTGTCAGTCCCTCGCCGTCAATTGCCAACGCCGCACCAATATTGCTGGGCGTATGCGCTGTCGTCACGTGAACGTCGAGCGGGTGTCGGGTTTTCGGATCAGGATCGATTTCGGAAGGAAGCGCCAGACCGCATACGTTGAGAAGCGTTGTCGTGCCGGAAAATAGATGGCGGTTGCGAAAATATTCGACGTCATTTTCCGCAAATGATCGCGAACCGCTCGGCATCGATGGGCCGAAGGCGCAGCCATGAGCATGAGCGTTAATGATGCCTGGAATGATCGTGTATCCCGTTGCGTCGATGGCAACGGTGTCAGAAGTGGTTGCCGCCGTTCCTGCAGCCACCTCAGTGATCAGACCGCCACGGATCCGTACACTTCCCGGTTCCAGTACGGTCGAACCATCGCCAGGCACGACCCGGCCGTTTGCTATCAGGATCTCGTGCGGCATGGCGGTGAGCCCCTTGGTTCCAATTCTCGCTCGCTTGTCGTCTGCAATCCGTAGCCGATGCCGCGAACACATCGGATTGGATCGGGAGCCCCCTTGGTGGCGAGGTAATGGCGCAGCCTGCCGACGTGGACGTTCACGGTTCGGAGGTCTACGAAGATGCCGGATGGCCAAGAGCTTTTGATGATTTCGTGACGCTCAAACACCCGGTCTGGATGAGATAGGAATTGCTGGAGAATCGCAAACTCGATCTTGGGAAGGTATACCGGATAGGTGGCTCTCCACACGCGCCGGGCCGACACGTCCATTTCGATGTCTCCGTGCAACAGCCGCTGGACAGTTCCCGTATATGTGAGTGCGTGTAGCAAAAGCATCGGGGGTACAGGCCGGATGAGAACCTCGTCGGCTCCTCCGTTCAGAAAGGCAAGTCCCTGGGCATGCGCCCTCGGATCGAGGAGCGCTACGGTTCGGATCTTGTATTGTGGTTTAAAACCGACGATCTGTTCGCAGATGTGAAGCGCCCTAGGCGTGCGCCCGTCTATCAGCAGGGCGCACACACCCTCGGCACGAGAGGCGGCAACAATGTTATCGGGCCGCGATTGGATGCTTGCCACAAAGCCCGCATGTTCGAGAATGTGGCGCACGATAAAGCACAGATCTCCGTCCCCGGAGCCGATGACGATCGTCGGTCTCATGGCTGAAAATGTCGCTCTCGATGATTTTCGTTCTTCTACAATCTCACGCGATAAGGATGATATCAAACGATCAATCGCGCCGGATCATTAAGAAATGTTTCGCGCAAAGCGGCCTGGTCGTGTGCTGCGAACGCTTACGACGGAGCTAAACCCACGAGGCAATCGAAGTGTTATGGCCATTCATATTGGCCGGGAATGAATGAGGGCCTCATCGAATTGGCAATTTAGTCCAGCCTGGAGGCATCATGGGACTGCCCCTAATCGGAGATCGTCATGTGCATCCAGCCGCCAAAATCCGAGACCTCGGATTCCCCTCTCCTCTCCCGCCGCGATGCTGAGAATGGAACATCGCGTTCGTCGTCGTGCCTGAAATGCTGCAGCATCGCTTGTCCTCGTCGCCTAGCTGCCGCCGCCGGTGTGCAAAATACCTCCCTGGCCGGAAAGGACGCGACTGCTACGGTGAGGTAGATCCATCACGGCCTGGGGGTCGGATTGATCGATAGGGTTTGAGGAAACGCACCGACAAATATGACAGTTGGCATGAGAGCATTCGTAGCAATTAGATGTTGCTTGAAGTGGCTGGCTGGAGAATTGTCGGATTTTCAACTTGGTATCCAATCTAGCAGACGCCGATCGTCGTCCCAGAATGATCATTGGAGCCCGTGGCGGCATCGATGATTTTTCGTTGTGCGCGGCAATCGAGCAGGCAGGCATGAGCGCGACGGTCGCAAATTCGACACTTCAAGTGCGCCGACTGCTCTACCGGCGATGTTACCATCTGGTGATTGTCGATGCGGTCGTCGCACCGGAAGAGGCGATCAGGTTCTGTGATCAGCTCCGTGACAGAGAAATGGTTCCGATCCTTCTGATCGTTCCGCCCTGTCATCCCGACCTCATTGTCTCCGCCTTCGACGCGGGCGCTGATGATTGCATGTCGCTGCCTCTCTCGCTTCCGGAATTGTTGGCAAGGATCAGAAACCTACTAAGGGGAGCGTTCCACTCCACAATCCGCCCGCGGGTATTAGAGCTGACCTTCGCGCAGTTCCGTCTGAATCTCCCCGAGCGCGCTCTGTGGACCGCGAATGGCGAAATGATCAGACTGACCGCGGCGGAGTTCGACTTGCTATTGACATTCTGCCGCAATCCAGGCCGGCTCTTGAGCAGGGATGAATTGCTGGCATCGACTCACACAGGCATCGCAGGGCCAGTCACACGTTCCATTGACGTTCACATCAGCCGTTTGCGACGGAAAATCGAAGAGGATCCTCAACAGCCGTCCCTCGTCAAGACGGTGAGGCTCGGCGGATACATGTTGGCCGCCGAAGTGACCGCACGCTGATCTTTAAGGACGTACCCCGCCAGCATAAGCAGCCCGGTGCGTGAAACGATCGGTTTGTTGTCACCGTCAAACGGTTTCCGTTGTGGGGCCAATGGCACTAGGACACAGCGTACGCGCTCTGATACATTTGTCGAGCAGAGCGACTTTGCGGTCGTCGCGCCAAGCGTCGTGCGTCAATTCATATCGGTAATGACCGGCTAAACTTCGGTCCGGCGGCTTACTTTTGCGTTCATAGGGAGCTTGCAAGCGAATGCATCTGCGAACCCTGTTGGGTGAATTGATCGATTCAACTTTTTTTCTATCGACCGGTGATGCATTGAAAGAAGCGCTGGTAAGAATTGCCGCTCGCCACGATTTTGAACGCTTTGCATATCTCAGCCTCGAGGCGACAAGCGCAAGGAGCTTCGCCGTTTCCAATTATCCTGAGGAATGGCAGTCGCTGTATTTTCGTCGCCACTATATGGTTGTCGATCCCGTCGTGACGATCGGCAAACGTATTATGCATATCTTCCACTGGTGCGCCGATGAACACAGACGGCGAGCCACGAAGGACGAGCGTGGCTTTTGGAATGCTGCATCTGCCTTCGATATCAGGGCTGGTGTGACGGTGCCGGTAAGGGGTCCTTTCGGACAAGTGGCGATGCTGACATTTGCATCCGCTAACGGTCTACGCGCTAAAGAGTTCAACGTTTCGGAATGCGTCGCCGCCACGACCGCAGTCGCCTATCTGAACTCTCGTTATTGCACGATGAGACCATCAACAATGTTACCAAGGCCCGTACTTTCCGATCGCGAAATATTATGTCTTCGTTGGATTGCGGCGGGAAAGACAATGTCTGACATCGCACAGCTCTCAGGTTTAACATATCGTACCGTCCGATGGGACCTGGACAACGTGCGCGCCAAACTCAATGTGAAGAATATCAAGCAGGCGCTGGTGCTCGCTTTGGAACTAGGAATGCTATGAACCGATACCTTCAAAGAGCAAAGCCAATGGACGACGATGGCACCTGGTCCGAGCGAGGTGCGTGTGCATGTGAGCTCGCGTTCCCCGCCCATGCACGCCCAGCCGATTGTATTAGGCAACGTGGGAAGAGATGGCAGATCGTTCTGGCCGAAGCGCTCGCTATCGGTGCGACAATTCGGAAATTCAGGCAGTGTGACGTTGCTTGGGCAATTTCCATGGCGCGCAAAAAACAGACTTCAGGCCCTGGTTTCCGCGATTATCGTACATCGCATGCCTACTTGTGGCCGAACCGGGCTAGTAGATACATGCAGAATCGTCTCCACCCTGCGCGAGCTGCCAGACGCTACGGAACACGTTATGCGCCCAGGAAGATCGCTCGTACAGCATAGGGAAATGTCAGACCTTCTCGATGAGGCGGCTTCGTTTCAGATTTTGGCGAGGGCTAGAGTTCAGACAAGACCACGATCCTTGGCAATCGCAACGAGTTGCGGGAGGGTCTGGGCATCAAGCTTCTGGCGCGCACTGTCAAGATAATGCTGCACAGTCCGCGGGTTGATGCCGGTAAGCATGGCAGTTTCCGCTGCAGTCTTGCCCTTGATCGCCCACATCAAGCAAGTGGTCTCACGCGGAGACAACATTTGCTTGACCGTGATCGCCGTCGTCGCCGAAATCATTTTTAGCCGGTAGTGAACCGACAGCACCACTTGAAGCGCTTTTCTGAGGCCAAGCATGGCTAAATTGTCAGGCTTCCTTTCAGACGATGCAAAAGTCAGCAGCATCATGGAACCGAAACTTCCTTCAACCGGAATGGTCACACCGCAGCGGATACCGTGGTCGATTGCCTCGTCGCGAAAACGCCGAAGCGGCGACGTCCCGCGGGCCGGCCAATCATCCGCAAGCCAGGAGAACATTTCACGTTTGCGCTTCGCTTCGGTGATGACAGGATCGATGCACGAGTACTGGCGACAGAGATAGATATGCTGCCAGGGATCAGGATAGGAGTTGAAGGTCTTGATGTTGAGACCTTCCGTTTGCACGTATGCAAACAGGTCATAGCCCCATGAGTGTCCAAAGGATCGAAGGATGCTTTTGATTGAATGTTCGGTTTGGGCGGCTTCCAATGCATCAATAAGTAAGCGAAGGTCTGCATCCATGCCAGTTCCCCAATTTATGAAGTTCGGCACCTCCGGAACAAACTAGTCCCGACCTCGATGGCGCCAGCAGGTGTCGGTTACAATTAGAGGCTGTGGACATTGGTACAACTATAAGTATTGTATGGTTTTTAGAAAGGCTCGATACGTGCGCCGTTCTAATACAGTGACGAGACAGAAAGCTTTCGCAAAAATACTGTTTTTACAGGAGCGCGGAAGACGTGTGCGCGGCGTGTCTGCTCGTTTGACTTCACTTGTAGGCGCCAGTAAAAACGATGTCTTGGTCAACAAGAATATTGAACTTGTAACCTGGACGAATTCGAACAGTCGGCTGTACGTTGAGGTTCTTGGAAATTGTCTGCTCCGCCGCCCGCCCGAAAGACTCAGCGAAGTTTCGTCGTGCAGCGTCCGATGCGCTGTCTTGCGTTGCAAGCGTCGCGCTCTCCGGTATGGAGAGGTCGATCCCGGTGCCGATCAAGGCAACGAGCGCCGCGGATCCAAAAGTGCGCCAAAGGTGCCGGTCGACCTTGTCTTGAAAACCGCCATACCCTTGGGAATCTGTCCCGGCCATGCCGCCAAGCTGTAGTGTGGAGCCGTTCGGATAGATCAAGTCAGTCCAAACCACAAGGACGCGTTCCTGGCCGAAGGACACCTTGGAATCATATCGCCCGAAAAGCTTGGCACCTTGCGGAATGAGGAGGCGGTAGCCGGTGGCACTGTCGTAGACGTTCTGGCTGACCTGCGCGATGATGCGGCCAGGAAGATCGGAGTTGAGGCCGGTGATCAACGTTGCGGGGACGACCGATCCGCGCTTTAGTTGGTACTGTGACATCTGCGGTACGACCTGATTTGGCAGGTAACCGAGATCTTTGATGTCCTGATTGAAGAAGTTCTCCTTCGCGATCTGCCCGTTTGCATCCACATTCTGGCCCATCATTCCGGCCTTCAATGCAGTCGCATATAGATCGGAGGCATTGTCGGCACGATGGTTCGCGAGCTGGTTGTCGTCGGCAGTCGTCTTCACCTCGGCACGCGAGGCGTCCGCAATGTCGACCTTCAAGGGCGAGTCGAGCGCTGTTGCGCGTGCCTGAAGGCGTGCCATCCGCTGGCGCTGCGCCTCCCGGAGGTATTGCTCGTCCTGGTCTCGTCGCACCCTTGCCATCCACTCCGCTTCCGACTCCAGGCTTGGCTGCGGAACGTCTCTTTTTGCTCGCCCGCGCTCGATCAATGGTTCTTCATTTTCAGACTTTTCCGAAACGGGTGCACGTGGCGGAAACGCGTCCTTCTCTTCCGGCTCGCCTATGATCCCATCGGAAACACCCCGCTTCAGCTGGTCCCCGAAGTTGGTCGCCGGCGGGTTCGACAGGTTATCAAGATCGTTGCGATGACTGAAGGTGAGGCCACGCCATGACAATCCTATCACCACGACGCCCAGGAAGGTTGCGATGATGATAATAACGATGACAATTGGCAGGCGGTTGATCCTGCGCATTCCTTGTTGATCGGCGCTACGGCTGGACATACCGAGCTGAAGCGACTGTGCCATGTTATCCACCTCAGTTTCGCCGCATGATCGAAAGCGGGCTTGCCGGCGTCGCACCTGATGTCGTCGGAATATAGGCGCGAGCGAGTGTGACGGAGGAGGTCGCCAGCTGTGCCAGAACTTGGCCATCGCTGTTGTCGATCGACCAGGCGAGCTCCATCGGTTTTGGGTCCTCAGCAGTTTTCCTGTCGGTGACGACAAGATACCCCCATCCTTTGAGCGCCGCCTCAAGCGCACCGGCGTACTCAGAGGTGTCTTTGTTGATCTTGAGCGTCCTCGTAGGTGAGGCACTGACATATTCAGCAAAACGGCTCGCCATATCTCCGGCGATCGCACTTGCGGCCAGTCCAGTGACCGAAACCTGGTTGGATTTCGTCGGGATGGAGTTCGCTGTCTGGCACCCGGCAGGAAGCGCTGCCGTCAGCAGAAGCGCGGCAAGCTTGAGCATGTGTCAGCCTCCCCGCCGGATGGTGATCTTTTGTTGTCGCCAACCTACACCGGACAAAAGGATCGCCGTGTCGATTGCATAATCGACGATCATCATATCGTTTTTCATTCGATAATTGACGATCCGGTTCTGCCCACCACCGGACACGAAGAGCACCGGGGCGTCCTGCCCGGAGAGTGACCGCGGGAACTGGATGTAGGTTTTGACGCCGTCGGAGTAGACCCGCTTCGGGCGCCAGGAGGCGCTCCCGCTCATCGAATAGGAAAAATTCAGCCTGTCGGGCGCCGCAGCAGGTAGACCGCCTGCATCGAGGCGAGCGTTGATGTCGGTGAGCTTGGTCGACACATCCTCGGGGTATTCGAACCCGACGCGAGCCATGTATTGGCTTGGATGCGACTTGAGCTGGAAGTGATAGGTGCGGCGAGAGGTCGTCACCACCATCGAGGTGATCAGGCCCGGCTCCGACGGCTTGAGGATCAGGTGAATTGCTTGTCCACCGGTCGCGCCAGAGGTGGCAGGCTCAACCTTCCAGCGTACGGTGTCGCCGACGAGGACGTCACGGACTATTTCTCCGCCCTGCAATTCGATGTCGCAGACCTGCAATGGTGAACAAACGACCGATGGCTGCATTTCTCCGAACAAAAAGATCACCTTCCCATCCGGCCCTCTTGTGACGACGCCCGCCGTCCCCCGCCATTTCCCAGAAATATTGGTCCCCTTGACCTCGCTTTCGCTCATGCTTTGCGCCAAGACGCCGGTCACGAAGACGAGTCCGGCCATGCAGCCGGTGGCCACGGTCATTCCCATTCTACGCATGTGACTAATCTCCTGCCCTTTAAAGCTGTGCCGTCCAGTCGAAATCGCGCACGTAGAGACCGATCGGATTGAGGCGGATGATCGCCTCGTCCTGCGGTGCAGTAAGCGTGACCGTTGCAATGCCCCGGAAACGCTGCGTTCCGGTTTCCTTGCCCCGGCGATCGCGCTCGTACTCGGTCCAGTCAATCTGATAGGTCTGCTTCGAAAGCGCCACGATGTTGTTGACCGCAATCGCAACCGTCAAAGACTTCGCCTTCTCGAATGGCGAATTGCCGCGGAACCAGGCGTTAACCTTCTCAGTCGACGGATCGGATGTTCTAAGAAGAGCATAAGTGCGGTCAATATATTGCTTCTGAACGACCGCATCCGGCGTGATCGCTCGGAAGCTGGTGACAAAATTCCCAAGTGCAGCACGGACGACCCGCGCATCGGCATACTCAATCTGCTCCGGAAAACCGACCGTTACAGACGTGCCGAGTTTGTCGACCTCGATAATATAAGGTACCAGCTTGACCTGCGTGCTGAGATACATGGCGTAGACAAAGCCAATCACGGCCATGGCGAGGCCAAGAATGCCGACGATGCGCCAGGCTCGTGCGGCTTGCACGTAGGAGCCATAGCGCTCGCTCCATTCTTGACGGGCGGCAAGGTAGGGATTTTCGGGGACGCGGTTCCTGTTCGAGGCCATCGTTTCTACCTCTCTCACTATTGTTGTTCATTGCGTTCGAGAGGTGCGTTGCGCGTCCGTTCACCGCGGCGGCTCTGGTCCAATTTGGCATTGGCCAGACCGAGAATCGAACCGGCATAGGCGCCAGGCGAACCAATTGCCTTTTCCTTGGCTGCGGAACCTGCTGCTTTGCTGGCGGAACCTACGCCGGCTCCGATGCCGCGCAGTGCGGCGGCGGTCAGCGAAGAGCCCGCCGCACGTGCGGCTTGGCCGGTGGCGAAACCCGCGCGCGCTGCTCCGGCTGCAAGGAAAGCGCCGCCTGCGGTAAAGGACGCCGCTTGACTGCCATGACGAATGGCCTCCATCCCGCCCGAGACGGACGCCCCTTGCACGACGCCCTGAATGATGTTCGGCACATACATTGCGATGATGAAGACGACAACGGAGACGCCGGCGATCGAAAGGCTGGTCACGAACTGCTGCTCTGTCGCAACAGGTGTCCCGGCGAGGCCGATTAGAACCTGAGAGCCTATTTTGGCGATCATCACCAAAGCCATCAGCTTCATTCCAACCGAAAAGGCATACACCAGGTAACGCACCGAAAAATCCTTGGTGAACGAGGATCCACCGAGGCCAAGCATAATCATGCCGGCAAGCAAACCAACATACATTTCGACCATTACGGAAATGAAGATGGCTGCGACGAGTGAGAAACAGATGACCACAACGACCATCGCAAAGACCGCTGCGATGGCCATCGAATTATCCTCGAACAGTCCGAACTGGACCTGTTCGGACATTTTGCTGGCGACTTCGATGCCGGCATCGAATATCGCGGCAGGCGAGGCCGAACCGCCGCCTGCGCCAATCTGAAAGAGACTGTCGACAATTGCTCTTGCAAAGCTCGGGCCTTGGGCGAGAACAAACGCAAAGAACCCGATAAACATGATCCTTCGCACCAATTCTGCGAACCAGCTGTCGAGCGATGCCGCCTGGATTGCAAGCCACACGGCTGCAATGCCAATTTCGATTCCGGCGAGGATCCAAAACAGGGATCTGGCGGCATCACTGACTGCCGCTTCCCACCCCGTTGCGGCGATGGACACCTGATTTTCGAGTTCCGTCAGAACTTGTCCCTGCTGTGCGATAGCTTGACTGGCAAGCGCAGTCCATAGGAACGCTGCAATGCCCATGGTGCGCCGCAGCTCTACCCATCTCGTCTGGACTCCGTTTTGGTGGTCCCCCGTCAAGCCCCGCCTGAGGCGATCTCGACCGTTTTGTGCGTTTTTAGCCGACTTCGCGGCATGGACGGTGGGACGTTCGAACAGGGAGCAACCTGTTCGGACCGGGAACGATCCTGTGGCGAGCACCGATGCGATACCTGTTACCATCGGGGCTCCATCATCTGACCCTCGGGAATTCCCCTGTTGGCGGGCGCAAAGAACTTCTCTCGCCGTGCCTGCGCCAGATCCTTGTCTGTCTGTTCGGTCTGGAGCCACGTGCCCACCATGGTCAATTGCTGGGAAACCAACCCCCGCAGCTTTTGCATCTGTGCTACCTGTTGGGCTGCGATCTGATGTCCTACCTGCAGAGCCTTCATCTGGCCGTCAGCGGTTTCCGACATGCTTCGAAGCGACGACATGGTCGACTCTTCATTATCGAACTGGTTCGCCGTGAGGCTCGCGGCCCTCAACGTGCTCGCGATTGTGTCACGGTTCGTATCCGACCAGGTCTGGTAGGTTGACGAAAACGTCGCATTGCCCGGCAGATTGGTCCTGAAACTTGAATAGCTTTGGAAACGCTGCTGCAGGACGTCGTCCGCGTTTCCCATTGAAAAGGCGATGCCCTGTCCCCGATCAACGATGTCGCGAAGCTGATTGAGGTCGTCTTCGACCTGTCCCCAGATTTGCTTTGGAAGCTGTGCGGTGTTCTGGAGCATGTTTTGGTAGATTTTCAGCTGGTTCTGGATCTCCTCTGCCAGCTGGCCGATTTGCGTGAGTTGATTGTCGACCTGCAGACCTGAGCCTTTCAGAAGATCGACGAGCTGAGCATTGTTGGCGAGTTGTGTCCATTCGGTCGCAGCACCCGTTGCCGTACCTGCCTGAACCGGCCACGAGGGCCCGATGGCTAGGGCCGCGACCGCAAAGTTAGCAAACCATCTATTCATCCCGAAGCAGTGACGCGGCATCAAGGACCCCTCTCGTTTCCAGCCAATGAATCGGCCAGTTTTGACCATGCTCGGATTTCAGCGCGCGTATTCTCTTGAGATCTTGCCTGCCAGATGCCCCAACAAAACTGAGGGTAATTGGTCCGAGCGACATGTCGAAGAGGCGCCTGCCTTCAGGCGTGGCGACGTAGTATTCGCGTTTGGGGATCGCATTGGACACGATCTCGATTTGGCGTTCGCTGAAACCGATCCGCTCGTAAAACTCCCGCGTTCCGGGCTCCCGGGCGGCCCCGTTCGGAAGGCAGATTTTTGTCGGACATGACTCTTTGAGTACGTCGATAATGCCGGAGCGCTCTGCGTCGGAGAGCGATTGCGTTGCCAGTATGACAGCGCAGTTGGCCTTGCGCAGCACTTTCAGCCATTCACGGATCTTGCCGCGGAACACTGGATTGCCAAGCATCAGCCAAGCTTCATCCAGAATGATCAGGCTCGGCGATCCGTCGAGGCGCTTTTCGATCCGGTGGAAAAGGTAGGTGAGAACGGGCACGAGATTGCGCTCGCCCATGTTCATGAGCTGATCTATCTCGAACGTCTGAAATGCGCTGAGGGAAAGGCCATCTTCCTCCGCGTCAAGAAGATGGCCCATTGGACCATCAACGGTGTAATGATGCAGCGCATCCTTGATTTCACGCATTTGCACGCCGCTGACGAAGTCCGACAGGGATCGGCCGGACGCTGCCGCCATCAATGCGACCTGGCGGGAAACGGCATTTCTGTGATCGGGCGTGATCGGCACTCCCTGCAGCGCAACGAGCATTTCGATCCACTCGGTCGCCCAGGCCAGATCTTCGTCGGTCGACAGGTCGGACAAAGGGCAGAACGCGAGCGCCCTCCCCCGCTCTTGTTCGCCGCCTACCTCGTGGTGGTCACCGCCGCAAGCCAAGGTCAGCGGCATGAGCGAATTGCCTTTGTCGAATGCGAAAATCTGTGCGAACTCGTATCGCCTGAACTGTGCCGCGATCAGCGCCAGCAGCGTTGACTTGCCCGATCCGGTGGGACCAAAGATCAGCGTGTGCCCGACATCATCGACATGAAGGTTCAATCGAAACGGTGTCGAGCCACTCGCAACCTGTATGAGAGGCGGCGAATTTTCCGGGTAGAAGGGGCACGACGCCATTGGATTGCCTGACCAGACCGAATTCAGCGGAACGAGGTCGGCAAGATTGCTCGTATTGATGAGCGGCTCGCGAATGTTGCAGTACCAGTTGCCCGGTAGACTTCCAAGAAACGCATCTGTCGCATTGAGTGTCTCGATCCTGGCGCCGAAGCCTTCGGCCTGCACCAGCCGGCGGATCGCCTCTGCCTTTTCTTGCAATGCCTGTCGATCGTCGTCAAAGAGAACAACAACTGGCGTATAGTAGCCATAAGCAACCAGCTGCGACGACGCTTGGGCAATGGCATCTTCCGTTTCGGCAACCATGCTCATGGCATCCTGATCGATCGAGCGGCTTTGCGTCTGGAACAGCTGGTCGAAGAAAGGGCGGACCTTTTGCTGCCACTTCTTGCGAGTGCGCTCAAGCTTCTGGCGCGCCTCCTCGGCATCCATGAAGATGAAGCGGGATGACCAGCGATAGGTCAGAGCTAACGAATCCAGACCGTTCAATATGCCGGGCCAGCTCTCAGCCGGCAGACCGTCAATTGCCACCACGCCGAGAAAGCGGCCTTCGATCTTCGGCGTCAGCCCATGCTCGAGCTCGGCGGTGGCGAGCCAGTCTAGGTACATCGGAACGTCCGGCAGCCGGATTGGATGGTTGTCACCGGTAATACAAAAGCGGACGAACTGCAAAAGCTCGTCGTAACGAGCGGTCCGCTCACCATCTCGTTCGGAAATCTCGCGTGTCTCCATGCGCACGATCGACAGGGCATTGGCGAGATACTGCTCAATTTCACGAACCGCGTTCTTGAAGCTGAAGAGAACCGTGTCCGCATAGGACCTCTTGCGGCTTTCTTCGTCGGAATACATGTACTTGCTGAGCGCAGTCTTTTTGGATTCCAACGGCCGGTAGGTGAGAAGGAGGGCATGCTTGCTTTCGAAGTGGCCCTGCTCACGGCAGAAATGTGCACGGCGCTCGGCGTCGATCGCTCGCGTGACTGGATCCGGAAAATGGCAACGTTCTTTCGAGGGGTAGTCCAACGTTGGGAGCCTGATGGCCTCGACCTGGATGATCCATCCGCTGCCAAGCCGCGAGAGTATCGCGTTGATCTGCCGGGAGAGCTCATTGCGCTCGATATCGGTGGCGCTTTCGCAGTCGGGACCCGCAAAGTACCAGCCAGCCATCAGGCTACCATCCTTCAGGAGCAACACTCCATCGTCGACCAATCCGGCATAGGGAACTAGATCGGAAAAGGAGGGGCCGGTGGCCCGGAAGCGTTTGAGTGCAATCATCTTCGGCTCCTTAATATCGGCGCCACGGCGAGGCGGTCGGCTTGTAATTGGTTCGATAAGAGATGTGCCTGATATAGACTTGCCGCATCAGCGGATCGGATTTGGCCATCACACGCGGCACGCCAACGATCACGATCCACACGGTAATCCCAAAAATTGCTGAGTAGACCGTGAGGACCACGAAGATCAGAATGACGGCCAAGAGCCCGGTGATCAGAACCAGTTCGCGGTCAGCGCCCATCAGCAGATTCGGGCGGGAAAGCGCACGATGGATAGGGTTGCGCCGAAGGCTGGATGAGGAATCAGCCATTGGTACCCTCCCCTCTCGCGCTCATTGGGGCCGGCGTGGTCGGCTCCTCGGGAAGCCCGATCGAGGCGCCCGTGGCGCCGAAAAGACCGACGATCGTTGTCGCACCGAGCAAGATGCCGGCGACAAGCACGACATACACCAGCCGCCGCGCAAAATCATTCAGTTCACCGCCGAATATGAGCATCCCTCCGGCAATTGCGACGGCGGCAAGAGCGATGTAGCCCGCAACCGGACCTGTTATTGATTCCTGTATCTGCTCGAGCGGACCCTCCCAGGGAAGGCTCCCGCCCGAACCGGCCGCTGCGTGGGACCCGAAGGCGCAAACAAGCGTCGCAACGATGAGGGCTTGCTTACGCAACATGGCGCGCTTCCTGTTCTTCGGTCGGTTGATCGGATTCGATTTCGTATCGGCCGTTGGCGAAGCGTTCGACGTGGATGACATCACGAACCCGCCGGCCTCGAGACGTGCGTTCGATCGAAACGATGAGATCCACTGCCTCGCCAATAACCTCTTGCATTGGCTGGTGACTCGCTTCAGCCGTTAATTGTTCCAGCCGACGAAGGGCCGAGGTCGCCGTGTTCGAGTGGATCGTCGCAACTCCACCCGGATGGCCGGTATTCCATGCTTTCAGGAGCGTCAGCGCAGCACCATCACGAACCTCGCCGACCAGGATACGATCGGGACGCAAACGCATTGTCGCCTTTAGAAGCCGGGCCATGTCGACCGCATCGCTTGTGTGTAGCAGGACGGCATTTTCGGCCGCACACTGGATCTCGGCAGTATCCTCTAAGATGACAAGCCGGTCCTGCGGCGCCTCTCTTACGATCTCGTCGATGACGGCGTTGGCAAGCGTTGTTTTACCGGAGCCAGTGCCACCGGAAATGATGATGTTCAGGCGCGAGCCGATGGCGCTGCGAATGATGCGTGCCTGCGCCTCGGACATGACGCCCGAACAAACATAACTATCAAGAGAGATGAGACGAGATGCGCGTCTGCGGATCGTGAATGCGGGCCCGGCGACGACCGGAGGAAGCAATCCCTCAAAGCGGTGACCTCCGATCGGTAGTTCCCCGGAAACGATCGGCTGGTCGGCATCGACCTCGGATTGGAGCGCGTGGGCGACCGTGCCAATCACCGTTTCCGCAGCCGCGGATGACATCTCACCGGCAGGTGCCACGCCGTGCCCGAGCCGCTCGATGAAGAGCTTGCCGCCGGGGTTCAGCATGATTTCGACGACGCTGGTGTCATCGAGGGCAGCGCAGAGCTGATCGCCGAGCGCCTCCTGAAGTTTGCGCACGAGCCTGGGATGGGAGCGAAGCGGTGTCACGAAGGTCTCCTACGCTACCCGGCCGAGACAGCTCTTGATCTGCGAGCGGTAGCCGCCAGGTCGAAGCTTCAAAAAGACCTCTGAGTTTACCGACAAGATACCAGCGACAGCCATCGTCACTCCGATCTTCTTCGGTTCACCGATACGGCGCAGCGGCCAGCCGACCCGGGCAAGTATTCGCTCGAAACGAAGATCCGTGACCGTGACGATTTCAGTGTAGCCGTTTGCCATCGACCATTCGATAATGCCCGCGAACATGATGAACGTGGCCTCATGGATAGAACCTTCCCCCTTTCCCTCGGCGAGTGATGTATCCACGCAGAAACGGGAGCTTTCGATCATCGCGGGATGAGCTTTCAGCTGGCCGTCGGGAAGGAGCGCAGGGAAAACGTCCAAAACCATCGTGGGACCAGTTGCAGGAAGGAGGCGAGCGCATCCCACAACCCTGCCGCTTTCGGAGACGGCAAGAATATAGGTCGGCCGGTGTTGATCGAAGACGTCGGCCTCACCGCCGTCGACAACGAGAACCTCCCAGCCGAGCCGATCCGAAAATACTCGGGCGCGCAGCTGGTGGTGCCTTTGAAGCAACTCAGCCTCTTGAACAGTACGCGGCGTGGAGATTGCGAGAATCTGCATGAATTTCTCCGTCGTTAGTGGTCGACGGTTAAATCAGCACAGATCGTCAGCAGGGTGCAGTTGTAGAATCATACAAGTGCCGGATGGGGGCGTCGCATAAATCAGATCGACAGGGTCTCGCCTTGCGCTAACTTCGTCCTGTAAGATTCACCCTAGAACGTACCTCGAACGACAAAGTCGGCATTCGGCCTATAAGTACGGGAAATAACTAGCAAAATGGTGACATTTCAGGCACCTCATACCCTGGTCAAGACGCGTTGGCTAAGTTGCTGTTAGCCTTAAAGCTCTTGTTGGATCCTGCGAAGCGGACATAATAACGGCGAGAAGGCTGTTTTGGCCGAAATCCGTTATCTGAAAGCATCTCTCATATGAATGCTAAATCGGCTTCGTCGCAAAGTCCCGTCGCCGTCCACTTTGAGGATCAGATCCTGGGGAATCTTATTTCCAAGAGAGTTCATCTGCTGAGCGAGCAGCGATTACCACCGAGTGGAAGAAAAACGCTCCGGATCTTTCGCTTGGCCAAGGTCGCCAGCTACGTCGGCGTTTCGCAAAGCACACTGAAGAAGCTTCATCTTGAGGGTAAGAGCGATCCCCTCAAACGTCTTACGCGTGACGAGCCGACCGGGTGCCACAGGCCAAGAGGGTCGGTTTCATGTCAACGATGTTTCACGAATTCAGGTTGAAGTATCAGATGGGTCAAATCGACGGCGGTGTCTGACGCCGGCATTACAAAGCAGATGCTTATGAGGTCGAACCCTCCTCCATAAACCGGGCGACCTGGAAAGAACCTGTTTGAAGGACTGGTAGATTTCCAGGACGATCCGGAAAGAGCGATGCAATCTCTATGAAATCGAAAAACGCCACGCGCTTTGGCGATTTTCTGTCGAGAAATTGGGATGCGATCTATTCGCAGGTCCTTGACGAAGCATCTAACGTAGACTGAACCGCAAAAGAAAAAGGCCACCAAACGTCGCCGCCGTGGAAGCCTCTCTCAAAGGTCTAAGCAGCCTGAGAATCGCACTTCCCCGAATCACAGTCAAGCGTCATTGGCATCGTTTTTGGTGAGCTCGTTTCTTTTGCCTTTTGGAAGGTGACGGAAATGCGGAGTGGAAGTGTGACGACGCCCTTTGGGCGGCGGCCGATGACGCTTGCCTTGGTCGAACGGCAGCTGTCCGTTGCCGAGATCGAGCCTGGCAAGTCGGCGGATAAATGGAGGGTCTTTCGAGACGCTTCAGAAGCCAGAGAACATCTCGGCTTGCAGGATCGCAGCCTGGCCGTGCTGGATGCGCTTTTGAGCTTCCATCCAGACAATGAACTGCGCCAGGATGCACAATTGATTGTCTTTCCCTCCAACGCACAACTGGCGCTTCGCGCCCATGGCATTGCAGGCGCGACCCTGCGCCGGCACTTAGCCCTGCTGATCGAGGCGGGTCTGATCGTGCGCAAGGATAGTGCCAACGGGAAGCGCTTTGCCCGCAAGGACAAAGCAGGCGAGATCGAGAACGCGTTCGGCTTTGACATCTCGCCGCTTCTGATGCGCTCCGAGGAGCTTGCCATGATAGCGCAGGAGGTGGTTGCCGATCGCGTGGCGCTTCGAAGTGCAAAAGAAAACCTCACCATATGCCGGCGTGACGTTCGCAAACTCATCTCTGCGGCGGTCGAGGAGGGCGCCGCTGGCGACTGGACGATGATCGAAGACGTCTATATCCGCCTTGTGGGTAGGATGACCCGCAACCCGGCGCTTGCCGATGTCAAATCGCTGCTTCAGGAAATGGAGCTGCTACGCGAAGAAGTCCTCAACGCGCTGGAAACTCGGGAAAAAGCTCAAAATATCAGCGCCAATGATGCTCATTTTCAGCATCACAAACAGAATTCAAATACCGAATCTCCCTATGAACTTGAACCCAGCTCTGAAAAAGAACAGGGGGAGCCGCCGAGCGAAAAGGTGAGGACGAGGAAAGAAGCGACACGCGCCTTCCCATTGGGACTTGTGTTGAAGGGGTGCCCGGACATTGCCGCATACGGGCCTGGGGGGAGTGTTTCCAGTTGGCGCGACCTCATGACGGCGGCTGTAGTCGTTCGCTCAATGCTGGGGGTAAGCGCGTCAGCGTACCAGGATGCCTGTGATGTCATGGGACCTGAAAATGCGGCGGTGGCGATAGCCGCTATCCTGGAACGCGGTGGCCATATCAACTCGGCTGGTGGCTACCTGCGTGATTTGACGCGTCGAACCGAACGGGGCGAATTTTCGCTGGGGCCAATGCTTATGGTTCTTCTGCGTGCAAATGGGTTTGCCGCGGCGCGGACCTGACGACTTAACAATACGCTCGAACTTTTTCATTCCAACAGATCCGATCGGTCGCCGTGACTGGCGCCAGGCTGTTACCAGTTCCATCCTCTTCATTCCCTCCCAGGAGAAGACCGTGATGACGATTTGAAATCGTCCGGGTTCGTAACAGGAATAGCGATCGATGACAGGCAGGGCCCTTTCCTAGGGCCGCTTGGTATTTTGGAGGATCGAGAAGTGAGCGCAGCTCTCATCGAGATTTTCGATGCGGATCGCATGTTCCAGGCGGCTTGTCAGAAGCGCCATGCGCACAACTTTCGCCTGCTTGGCTCTGACAAGAAGCTCTCGTGCGCCAAACAGTAGACCGGTCTGGTCGGCGAGTTCGTAGGCGACGTGTTCGCTGTGGCCGTCGTCCTCAATCGTGATTGTCGCAAGGCCAGACTTCATTTGTGAATACTCCTCATGTCTCGGAGCAGCATCTTCGACAACACGGGACCCTGCAACGGATGGCTGGGGTTTTCCCCGCAAATCCCAGCGCATCCTTTCTGATGGTTCGTCCCGACGTCGTCGGCCTTGACAACGAGGGTCGCAGCACGCGGTGTTCTGCCCGCTATTGGGCAAATTGGTGAGAGGCCGAAAACTGCTGAAAAGAACGCGCGGCGCGAGCGTCACGAATGCGCCAAGCAGCGTCATGGTCAAATCGCGGGCCCGCAGACGGCCAGCGCGCATTTAGTTGCCAACCAACGTTGTGGCGCTTCTAGTTAGTCCCTGCCGCCCATCGTTGGGCGCCGGGGGGAGGCTTCGCCTCCGCACTGCGCATCGAATAGGCATCAGCTTTATAGAGCTCGTCTCCAATATTGGTCAAAAATGATTGCCGGGTAAACTACACAGCAAGAGATTTCCGTGCCGAGCGTTCTAAATATTAGTACGCTAATTCGTTCGGCATTTTCGTCAATCATCATGCCGCAATTTCGCCTTTAAAATCAAAGTTTCGGTTGGTGAATAATGGCGGCAAGCACAAAAGCAAGGGATTATGCCTGCATTTTAGGCATACGAATTGTCGCGTTAAAAAACTTGCAAATGCGCCGATTTTAATGACACAAAGAACTTGCGAGTAGAAGCGGTCTGAGCCTTGGTTCTGGACATTGCTCGACGGGTAATTCTGTCGAGGAAATGTCCGCATGAACGGTAAAAACAATGATTTGGCTCAGATCACCGCCGCTGGATCCAATCGCATTCGCGCGCATCCTTGCTTTGCATGCCTGAGCAGCAAGCGTTCTGAACAACGCGATTGCGCAGTTGCCAAGATCGTCGCGGATGGCTTCGACACAAAGCGCATCGCCGATCTTTATCCGTCCGTAAAAACCGAACAATAATTGCGAAAGGTCGCCCATGTCTCGCACCAAGCTTGCCTCCTATGCACTTGCCGCAACCCTTTCCGCCGGCGCCGCATCCGCCGCCGACAAGGTGATTTTTCAGCTCGACTGGCTGCCGGGCGGCGACAAGGCGCCGATCTATGTCTGCATCCATGAAGGCTTCTGTTCGGAAGCCGGCCTTGAGGTGGAGATCGCTTCCGGACGCGGCTCGACCGACGCAATCTCGCGCCTTGCTGCCGGATCCTCCGACATTGGCGTTTCGGATATCGGCGCCCTGATGGCCGCCCGCGCCAATGAAGGCGTCAAGGTCACGGCGGTCATGTCGCTGTTCAACAAGGGCCCGCATGCCTTCTATGTCGCAAAGGGCGGCTCCATCGCAAGCGTAGCCGACGTCAAGGGCAAGACGATCGCCACGTCCCCCTTCACATCGTCGAATGTCTACCTGCCGCTGGTGCTAAAGGATGCCGGGATCGATATGGCGGATGTGAAGCTTATCAAGGCCGAACCCGGCGCGCTCGGCCCGATGCTGATGACTGGCAATGCCGACGGCATCATCGCCTGGATGACCGACCTGACGCGCTACAGCAATCAGGGCAAGGAAGCTGGCAAGGAGATCGTAGCGCTGCCGTGGTCCGCAGCCGGTCTCGAACTCTACTCCGCATCTCTCATCGCCAGCGATGATTTCCTGGCCAAGCGCCCTCAGGTTGCCGCCCGCTTCGTCGCCGCCTACAGGAAATCGGTCGTGTTCGCAAAGGAAAATCCCGAGAAGGCTGCCGCGGCTGTCACCGCCATTGTACCGGAACTCGGCTCGGAAGATGTCCAAGGTTCGCTCAAAGACACGATTCCGCTGATCTTCAATGAAGTGACGGAGAAGGACGGCCTCGGCGTCTTCGAAACCGTCCGCCTCGCCGAAACATGGCGCCGTGTCTCTGAAGCGCAGGGCATCGACGCGGCCAAGCTCGATCCGGAAACCATGGTCAACCGCACCTTCGCTGTAACGGAGTAGTCGCCATGGCGATGCCCGCTATCCGCTTCGACCGGCTGGGACAGGTTTTCGAAACCCGCTCCGGGCGCACTGAAGCGCTGCGCGACGTCGGTTTCGATGTGGCCCGGCATGAGTTCGTCTCGATCCTCGGCCCATCGGGTTGCGGGAAATCCACGCTGCTGCGGATGATCGCCGGCCTGTTGAAGCCGACGTCCGGCTCGGTTGAGGTGTTCGGCCTGCCTGTGACGGCCCCGCGTGACGACATCGGCATCGTCTTCCAGAAGCCGACACTGCTTCCCTGGGCCACCGTTGAAGAAAATGTCGTCTTTCCCGCCCGTCATAAGACAGGCCGGGTGACCGCAGAGGAGCGCGAGCGAGCGAGCGAGCTGCTGAGGATGGTCGGACTTTCCGGCTTTGCGAAGCGCCTGCCGGACGAACTCTCCGGCGGCATGCAGCAGCGTGTCGGCATTGCCCGCGCGCTGCTCATGGACCCGGATATCCTGCTGATGGACGAACCCTTCTCGGCGCTGGATGCCCTGACGCGCGAGGTGATGGGCTTCGATCTGGTGCGCATCTTTTCTGAGCGTCCGAAGACCGTCGTCTTCATCACCCACTCCGTCAGCGAGGCGGCGCTGCTGTCCGACCGCGTGCTGGTAATGACCGGAAGGCCGGGCTCGATCCTGACCGAAGTCACCGTTCCCGTCGGCCGCCCGCGTGGCCCTGAAACTGCAAAGGACAAGGCCATCCATGACCTCACCGATTACCTCCGCGATCTTCTCCTCCTCCGTCATGCGGCATGACGTCATGCAGAGCCGTACGCCGGTCGCTCTCCTGAAACAGATGCTGGCATTTCCGGGCATCACGACCGCAGCGGCCCTAATCAGCACGGTGTTGCTGTGGGAAGCGGCGGCGCGGCTCCTATCGATCCCGACCTATCTGCTGCCGCCGCCGAGCGCTATCCTCGGCTCGTTCTCCTCCATCGGCTTCGAGCGCTGGGTGGGCCACATCACCGCGACGTTGCGGGTGGCGCTGATCGGTTATGCGATGTCCATCGTCATCGCCATTCCGCTTGCCGTCGTCATGATGCGCTCGCCGTTCCTGTCGCGAACGCTCTATCCGCTGCTTGTCGTCGTGCAGTCGACGCCGGTGGTGGCGATTGCGCCGATCATCATCGTGGTGCTCGGGGCCGGCGATGCGCCGCGCATTGTCATCACCTGCCTCATCACTTTCTTTCCGCTCGTCGTCTCCACGGCAACGGGCCTTGCCGCGACGCCGCCGGAGCTGATCGAGCTGTCGCGCAGCCTGCGCGCCTCTGGCTTCCGCGAGATCACCCAGATCCGCCTGCCGTTCGCGGTGCCTTACATTTTCTCGGCGTTGAAAATCTCTATCACCCTTGCCATCATCGGCGCCGTCGTTGCGGAGTTCTGCGCATCGGAAGCCGGTGTCGGTTATTTCATCCAGCTCTCGACCTCGCTGTTCAAGCTGCCGCAGGCGTGGGCCGGCCTGCTGGTGCTCGCCGCAATGTCGCTCTTGCTGTTTCAGGCCGTAGTCCTGACGCAGAAGCTCCTCTTTCCCTGGAGCCTGCCGAAGAACGGCTAACCCCATCCGGAGTAGAAGCAGTCGGGCCCTGCCCCGGACATTGCTCCTCAACCGCCGGTTCGCCGGCATTCGCTCATGGAGAATGGTATGAACATCCAGACAGACACCCTCGCCGAACTCGCCAAGGAAGCGACCATCGGCGGCATGGGCACCACCGTTTACCGGGAAATCCCAGTCATCGACCTTTCCGACTTCGACAACCGAAAGCAGGAGATCGCCGATGCGCTCTGGCAGGCCTCTGTCGATATCGGTTTCTTTCAGGTCTACAATCACGGCATCGCCCAGGACGATATCGACGCCGCCTTCGACACGGCATGGACGTTCTTCGAACTGCCGGCGATGGTGAAAGCGAAAACCCCGATGCCGAAAGGCATCAATGCCGGCTGGGAATTCAAGGAGCAGGTCCGCCCCTCCACCGGCACGCCTGATAACAAGGAAAGCTTCCAGCTCACCCGACCGGACATGATCCGCCTCAACCTGTGGCCAAGCGAAGACGATCTTCCGGGTTTCAGGGAAAAGATGCTCCACTTCGAACGCCAGAACTGGGAACTCGGCATGCGCATCCTCTCCTGCTTCGCACTGAAGATGGGCTTTGCCGAGGATTTCTTCACCGTGGCGCATGATCCATCCTCGGACCAATACCAGTCGACGCTTCGGCTCATCCACTACATGTCGATGGAAGGCGCCAAGCCTGAAGACTTTACCTCGTGGCGTGCCGGCGCGCACTCGGACTTCGATTGCCTGACCATCCTTCACCAGAAGGAAGGCGAAGGTGGGCTGCAGGTGTGCCCGGGCAAGGATGCTGCACTGAAGGAATGGACGGATGTTCCACCGCGCAAAGGCTACATCACGTGCAACATCGGCGACATGCTGATGCGCTGGTCGGACGACCAGCTCCAGTCGACGCTACACCGGGTACGCATGCCACGCGAGGATGAGTATATGGGCCGGCGCCTGTCTCTGCCCTTCTTCTGCCAGGCAAACCGCGATGCCGTCATGCAAGGTCCGCTCGGCAAATACGAGCCGATCACGGCCGGGGAATACCTGACTCGGCGCATCAACGCAAATTTCGCCAAGAAGTGACGTTGAAGATGGTGCGTTGCGGTGACATCGTGGAACTGTCAATCCGACTCCCGCCAGGCAACGGACCCATCATGCTTCATGGACGCGCGCTGCGTTATATCGACGAGGTGGCCCGACAGGGCTCCATACGCAAGGCGGCGAAGACCTTGCATGTCGCCGCCTCTGCGGTGAACCGATATATCCTGGAGCTTGAGGAAGAGCTGCAGGCGCCCATTTTCGAGCGCCTGCCGCGCGGCCTGAAACTCACGAGTTCCGGCGAAATTCTGATCCAGCACATTCGCGAGACCTTACAGGCACATCAGCGAATGCGTGTCCAAATCCAGTCTCTCAAGGGCCTCACCCGCGGCGAGGTGGCGATCGCCACCATGGCGACGCTTGCCGCCGGGCGGGTCGCCGAGATCGTTGCCGCCTATCGCGAAAAACATCCGCAGGTCAGCCTGCGGATCATGGTCGGCGACCGGACGGCCGTCGCCGAGATGGTGGCGCTCGGCCAAGCCGATCTTGCGATCGCTTACAACCTGTCGGATGACACCCGCCTGCAGCGCGCCGCCGAGTTCCGGCATGCGTTGGGCGCGGTTGTCGCGCCGAGCCACCCACTCGCGACCCGCAAGACCGTTCGCATGTCGGATTGCCTGCTTTTTCCTCTTGTTCTGGCGGATCGATCGCTGTCGCTTCGTGAAGTCGTCGAGGCGACAGCGCCGGCGCGGGCAACCCTTGTTCCAGTCGTCGAGACCAATTCGATGGAACTAATGAAGCGCCTTGCCCGGACGGCCCCGCATATTACCTTCCTCAACCGGCTCGACGTCGACCGCGAAATGGCTGCTGGCGAACTGGTGTTTATCCCGCTGACGGGAACCGGCTCGCTGCAAAGGCTGAATATCCTCCACCGCGCACGCGGCTCACTTTCACCGGCCGGCAGCCATTTCATGCAATTTGCGCAGGAGCGCCTGCTGGCCTCGTTCGACGAGAGCTGACTGCTCGGCAACCTATCCAATAGAGACCCACCATGAACGATCTTTCCCTGTTTCCCAGCCTTGCCGCCCGTCTGGCGAGACCTGAGCGCATTCGTCTTGCGAAGGCGCGCATTCCGGTCGCGCTGCTTGCCGATGACGTGCCAGTTGGTGCGGAGGTGGACCGGGACGGTTCGGCCCGACTCGATATTCTGATCGAGAATGGCAGGATCGCGAGAATAGCGCCCGCCCTTGCCGACCACAGTAACGATACCATCGCGCTCGACGACCGCCATGTCTGGCCGCTTCTGATCGACGCGCATGCCCATCTGGACAAGGCCCATACCGTCAGGCGGGCACCCGGTTCCGGCGGCACGCATCCGGGTGCTCGTGCCGCAACGACGGCAGACCGTCTCGCCCACTGGAATGCCGACGACCTCCTGCGGCGGATGGAATTCGGCCTTGCAACGGCCGACGCCCATGGAGTGGCCGCCATCCGCACCCATCTCGACAGCCACGAGGGACAGGCGGAAATCACTTGGAGTGTGTTCGCAGAGGTGCGCGAACGCTGGAAGGGCAGCATCACCCTGCAGGCCGCCGGCCTCGTGCCGCTCGATGTCTATCGCGACGATTACGGCGCGCGCCTAGCAGATATCATTGCCAATCACGGCGGCTTGCTCGGTGGCGTGACACGCGCTTCCGGGGGTACGCATGGTTCGGGTCTCGACGACATCGATCTGCTGCTCGACCGGCTGTTTGCACTGGCGAAGGAACGGGAACTAGGTGTCGATCTGCATGTCGACGAGGCGGCACAGGCCGATGCGTTGCCGCATGTGGCGCGTGCCGCCATTCGCCATAGCTACGAGGGGCGCGTGACCTGCGGCCACTGCTGTTCACTTGCGCTTTTGAGCGAGAATGAATTGCGCGACCGGATCTCGCTGCTTTCCGATGCAGGGCTTTCGATCGTCACGCTGCCAACTGTCAACATGTATCTCCAGGACCGCCAAGACGGCCGCACGCCACGCTGGCGCGGGGTGACGCCCGTGCAGGAATTGCGCGCGGCCGGCATTTCGGTCGCCGCTGCTGGCGACAACTGTCGCGATCCGTTCTTTGCCTATGGCGATCACGACATGCTGGACACCTGGCGACAGTCGGTACGCATCCTGCACCTCGACCACCCTTATGCGGATGCGGTCGCTCTTGCCGGCCCGGCAGCGGCCGGCATCATGGGCATCGACGCCGGCACGATCGGTGTCGGCCGTCCTGCAGACCTGATGATCTTGGAGGCATGGAGCCTCGACCAGGTCATCGCCCGCCCGCACTCGGACCGAGTCATCCTCCGCAAGGGGGTCTTCTCCAACAGGACATTGCCTTCCTATGGCATGCTCGCGGATTTCCCGACAGCGTGAACCGCTCTACAGGAAACGAAATAAGAGGACCGGCAAGCCGGTCCCCTTGTCGGTTCGGTTCCGCTGTCAGCTATTTAACCGCCGATTCCAGGCCTTCCAGTGCCCGTGCCGCTTTCCGTGCCTGGATCTTCCTGAACAGGAAGAAATAGAGCTTGATGTACTGGCCGACTAAAATCGCGTTGAGGATCGTGCCCTCGCGGATGAACTTGATCTCTCCGAGGAAGGCCAAACCGATCAGGGTCGAGGTGACGAGCAGCGTGCAGTCGAAGCCGGTCTTGATATTTCCCCACTTCCAGCCGGTTCGCTTGAAGATCGTGTTGACGAACATGTCGATCGGCATCAACACGAGATTGGCGCGGATCATCAGGAACAGGCCGAAGGCAAGCGCCGCATCGCCGACGACGAGGAGCACGACTTTCCAGTGGTAGGCGTCGAGCTGGATGAACTCCGTGATCTTCAGGTTCAGATCGAGGCATGCCGCCAGCACGAATGCCGGGATCAGGGAGGCGAAGTTCTTGAGCTTGAAATCCTTCGGCAGGACCAGATAGGTCAGGAACAGCATGATCAGCTCGAGCATGAAATTGTAGGTGCCCTGGCTGAGCGGCGCATAGACCAAGGTCATCGTCCGCGTCAGGCTGCTTTGGGGCGAGATGCCGATGCCGGCGCGGATGGCCAGGCTGACGCCGAACGTCAGGATGTAGATGCCGACCACATACAAGATCCAGCGACGGACCAGACTGCCGGTATCGACGATTTCGGCTTCCGCCGCATTGTGTGCCATTGATCGTTCTCCCTCATTTTGCGCAGGTTTTCTGCGATCGTTCGCCGGCTCAAGCCGGCTGCATTTCTTCACGTCCAACTTTCTCCGACAGGCGCTCCCCGCACCTGTCGGCACTCTTTTCCTGCCGCGGTCAGGCCATGAAACGGAACCGGTG
The DNA here is from genome assembly GCF_001424945.1 of Rhizobium sp. Root1203. Classification (GTDB taxonomy): domain Bacteria; phylum Pseudomonadota; class Alphaproteobacteria; order Rhizobiales; family Rhizobiaceae; genus Rhizobium. The sequence goes on along the minus strand of NZ_LMCW01000011.1, from coordinate 43,980 downwards.
CAGCGAGATGAACAGGCTGAGAAGCTTGTTCACCACCGGCTCTCCCTCGTTGCGATTGCCGAGTTCCTCAAGCGCGGCATCGATGGCGCCGGCGGCGGATGTCAGCTCGGCTACGTTCATGTTTGCCATCACGCCGTAGATGTCGAGCCGCATGACCGCCTTGTCCGTCCCGTTTTCGGTAACAACGCAGGCACCGGCATAGCTATCCACCCGGCTCAGGCAATGGCACATGTCTGCGCTGTCCTGCCCAACCACCACGAAGTATGGCTTCGGAGCCGGCCAGAAGGTGGCGACCGCGCCGCGATTGACATGCACGCCCTTAAACAGCCCGTTGACCACGTGGCGCTTGCCATCGGCATAGCGCTGGACGACGGACAGCCGGCTGAGTTCCAACCCGTCCACTTCCGCCACGACCTTCCCGTCTTTCAGTGGCACCCAGACTTCCTGATGAAACTTGGCATGGCCGCGACCATAGACGTCGAACAGGAGAACCTTGCCCTGGCTGCCATCCAGGGAAATCTCCAATGGCACGATTTCCAGCTGCTCCGGGGTCAGGTCGCCAAGGCCCGGCAGGCCGTTCTTGCACATGCCGGAATAATCGATCTCGGCATTCTTCAGGAGCTTGCGATCCCTGGCGACCAGGGCGCCATCCTTGAAGACATAGAGGGGATTGATCTTCGACAGGCTGTCGGTCAAGACGATATCGGCGAAACGGCCCGGCGTCAGCGAACCGAGCCGGTCTTCCATATGGAAGGACCGCGCCGTGTTGTAGGTCGCCATCTTGATTGCATGGATCGGATTGATGCCCATCTCGACGCAGAGCGAGATGATCCAGTCCATGTGGCCCATGGCCAGCAGGCGCTCGACGGAGATGTTGTCGGTGCAGAGCATGAAATTGTCGGTCGGCCATTTGCGATCGACGATCGCGCGCAGCAAGACCTTGATCACCTCGCTCGAGCCGACGCCGAACTTGATGTGCGTCGGGAAACCGTAGCGGATGCTCTTTTCGATATCCTTCGCGTTCCAGACGTCGTGGTTGTTGGAAACGCCGATCGCTGGCAGGTAGTTGAGCATCATATCGGAGAGGGCGGTGACGCCCCAGTGGCCGTTCATGAAGCCGCCTTTGGCACGCACCCACGCGGCCTTGCGGAAGTCGTCGTCGCTGCCGGCGCTGTAAGTGAAGTGCTCGAACTCGCCGAGCCCGATCACCGGCTCCATGTCGAGAACGGCCTCGGCGACATCGGCGGATGTCTTCTTGCCCGGCGCGAAGGCGTAGAGCCTGTAAGGCAGCTGGTCATAGTCGCGAAACAGCTTCTCGGCGGCGTCAGCACCTTCCTCACCTGCCGCGCTCAAGAGATCCAGGCACTCGGCATAGATCGTCGTCGTGCCGCAGGGCACCATGGCCTCGGCAAGCGCCGTCGGGTGCGCCAGCTGGGACTCGAAATGGATATGGGCGTCGATAAGGCCGGGGATCGCATAAAGGCCCTTGCCATCGAAGACCTCCTTGACCTTCAGGATGCCCTCGTCTGGATTGAGCGCGATGATACGCTTGTCGTAGACCAGGATCGAGCCCTGATAGACGGTCTCGCCATGGACATCGAGAATGTTCAGGTTTTTCAGGAGAAGGTCGGCCTCGCTCCGGCCCTCAAGGATATCGAATATCGCGCGCACCTTGTCGTAGTGTGCAGCTTCTAACGCGTTCAAGTCATTCCTCCACTTCACTTTCATCGGGCAATCATGGTCTCTATCGAGCCAAGCTCCCCCGTGTTCTGCGAAGGATAAGAAAGGATTGAACCGGTTCCGAAAAGCAGTATTTTCTGCGCAGGTCGTACGTTTTTCGAGAACGGTAGAGGTCACCGATGCTGCATTCGCGGGTATTGCGCTATATCGACGAGGTCGCGCGCTCGGGCTCGATCCGGGCAGCTGGCGAGCGCCTGAATGTGGCGCCATCGGCGATCAACAAGCATATTCTGCAGCTGGAAGAGGCGATCGGCGAACCGTTGTTCGAGCGCCTCCCGCGCGGACTGAGGCTGACACCGGCCGGTGAAATACTCGTGGCGCATGTGCGTCGGACCATCAAGGAATTCAGCCAGGTCGAGGCCGATATTCGAGACATGAAGACGCTCCAGAGCGGCGAGATCATCATCGCCACCATGGGCGGCCTTGCCGGCGGCATCGTGCCGAAGACGGCGGCGCATTTTGCGGCCCGCCACCCGCGCCTCAAGATCACGATCCGGGTGATGTTCGTGCGCGATATCGTCCAGACCCTTCTGGACGGACAGGCTGATCTCGGCCTCGCCTTCAATCTCCCAGCCGTCCCGCAGCTGGAAACCCTTTGGAAAATGGACACGCGCCTTGGCGCAGTCGTCTCGCCCGAACACCCGTTGGCCGGACAGGACTCCCTTCCGCTGACCGCCTGCCAGCCCTACCCGCTAATCTTTGCCGACAAATCGATGCTGATCCACGGCATCGTCGCCGATGCTTTTGCCGAAGCGGGCTTAACGGTCGAGCCCGCTTTCCTCGCCAATTCGATCGAGGCGATGAAATACCTGGCATCGGCGGGCGACGGCATCGCCTTCCTGAGCAGGTTCGATGTCGCCGAAGAACAGCGCAACGGCGCCCTCACCTATGTGCCGATCCGCGAGCGGACCTTCGGCAAGAACGTGCTTTCGCTCGTCAAGCGCGAAAGGCGAAACCACGGCTTGGCCGCTACGATGTTTGCCGAGGAGATGATCCGATCGCTTCGCGCCGCGTTGGAGTAGGACGCACCGTGCATCTTGTCCATACGGCTTTTGCAACGGGCCGCCTCGAGTCAATCCCTTATGAGCTTAATCCTTCCCCGAGTGCTAGCTTCTGTCCCCGCTTACTCTCTCGCCTGTTTTAGGAGCACCAGGGGCAAATTAAGATTCTTGAATTCCGGCCGCAGCGAAAAAGTGCCAACGCTCGTCGTCATGATGACGAGACCACATAAATCCAAGCTGAGAAGGGCCCACACCGCTGCGCGTGGGTCTCGCCGCTCACAACTGCCCGGGCTATCAATTTCCCAGAATTGATGGACTTGAGACCGAGCGGGAGCAAAAGTAAGGTATCCCACCTACTGGAGGAAACAAGTTTGCAACTCCGTCATCAGATCGTCGCGCTGGCCATTCTGCCTTTGATCCTCGCAATCACTTTGATTACGGCGTTCACAACCTGGCAATCGACTACCCTCGCCCAGAGCAGCATTGATACGTTTGAGCGCAACCTGCTGAAAGCGAAAGAGACGGAGCTTCTCAATCTGACCAATCTCGCTCTTTCTGCGATCAAGGATGTCTATGACAACGCCGGCTCCGACGATGAGCGCGCCAAGGAACACGTAAGGCAGATACTAACTACGCTGGATTATGGCCAGGATGGGTATTTCTTCGTCTACGACTACGATGGCAACAGCGTCGTGCATCCGCGCCAAACCTTTCGGCCAGGGCACAACTGGCTGGACCTCGTCGACCCGGACGGTGATCAGGTGATAGCCAACCTGATTGCAAAGGCCAAAGAAGGCGGCGGATTGCATCAATACAAATGGGAAAAGCCGTCTTCTGGCGCCATTGCAGACAAACTTTCGTTTGCGGCCGGCCTCGACAAATGGCACTGGATGATTGGTACGGGAGTATATCTCGATGACGTCTTCGCACAGACCGAGACTGCCAAGGCCGACTTGAAGCAAAGCATCCGACGCACGTTTGTCGTCGTTACGCTGATTGCAGTGCCTTCCATTCTTGTCGTTTTCGCCACCTGCATGTGGATCACACTTCACGAACGACGTCTGGCCGACGGCAAACTGAAATTGTTGACGCAGCGGATCATCGATACCCAGGAGGAGGAACGAGCAAGGCTGGCTCGGGAACTTCATGATGGCGTTTCGCAGAACTTGGTCGGTGTTCGCTATGCCTTCGACCTGGCTTCCCGGAAGGTCAGAGATAGCGCGGCCGATGCCGGTGCCGCAATCGACCGGGGCATCGAAGCGCTGAATGGCGCCATCAAGGAAGTCAGGGACCTGTCACGCGAGCTTCGGCCGCGGGTGCTCGACGATCTCGGGCTCACAGCGGCTTTGACCTCGCTTGCGAACCACTTCGAAGAGCGAACGGGAATCTCGGTCTCGGTCGATTCCACAGGCTCGGAAACGCTGAAGCCCGAAGCCAGCACAGCGCTTTACCGGATTGCCCAGGAAGCCCTGTCGAACGTTGAGCGGCATGCCGGTGCATCACGCGTCACAATCACGATTTGGAGCACCAAGGGTCGCGTCAGAATGTCGATCGCCGACAACGGGAAGGGCTTCATCAAACATGCCGGAAGTGCTAACGCCAATCGTACCGGGGGACTTGGACTCCGGAACATGCAGGAGCGGATGGCACATTTCCGGGGCATATTGATCATCCGGACTGATGAGAACGGCACGGGGCTGACCGCCATGTTCCCGAAATCGGCCAATGCAACGAGGCGCACGTCAGAAGCGGCATGAACAGCCACACCCCGATCTCCATCGTCCTTGTCGACAACCACCCGCTTGTGCTCGAAGGCTTGCGCGCGATTCTTGAAACCTACGATCACATCAGGGTCGTCGGCACAGCGGCGGCGGTCCCACGAGGTTTAGAGATTTCGGCCGCGCAAATGCCCGACATTGTTCTACTCGACATCAATATGCCGCAGATCAGCGGGATCGATGCGATCGAGCTGTTCAAAAACGTTGCCCCATCAACGAAGATTTTGATGCTGTCCATGCATGACAGCCGCGAATACATTTCGGCTTCGGTCGTCAGAGGTGCATCCGGGTACATACTTAAGGACGTTCCCAACGAGGAAATTGTGGAAGCAATCGAAACCGTTGCTGCTGGCGGCAGCTATTTTTCCACCGGGGTTTCGGATGTGCTGATGCAACGAAGGCAGAGAGGAGATCAAGACCCGTTGCCGATTACGGCGCGTGAGCGCGAAATCCTGGCGCTGCTTGCGGCCGGCCGGAGCAACCGCGACATCGCCCAATCGCTTCGCATTTCCGAAGCCACGGCCGAAACACACCGCAAGAAGATCAAGAAAAAGCTTGGCATCGCGACGACGGCTGGCCTCGTCCGTTTCGCGATCGACAATGGCCTTGCCTCCCCGGAAGCCGACATACCCACTACTGGGTAGGCTCCCGGTTTTTGCTCGCGACTGTGCCTTGTCCGCATCCCCGCACGCGGCTAGCACTTGGAGGACGGCGCGCCTCAGGCTGCTGCCGCCGGGAGGATGTTCCAATGTCTGGCTTACTGACGCTTTCGCGTGCGATCGACGCGTTAAACACCTTTTTAGGCAAGGCGGTCTCTTGGCTGTTGCTCGCCGCCGTGCTGATCAGCGCCATCAATGCGACGACCCGCAAGCTCTTCAATCTCAGCTCGAACGCTTGGCTCGAGGCGCAATGGTACCTGTTCTCGGCGGCTTTCCTCATAGCCGCCGCCTGGACATTGCTCAGCAACGAACACGTCAAGGTCGACCTCGTCTACGGCCAACTACCGCGCCGGGCGCAGCTCTGGATCGAGGTTTTCGGCACGATTTTCTTCTTGCTGCCATTCTGCCTGGTGACGATCTACCTGTCCTGGCCGGTCGTGATCGCCAAGTTCCAGAGCGGCGAGGTATCCAATAACACCGGCGGGCTGATCCTCTGGCCGGTCTGGGCGCTAATCCCGGCAGGATTTGGACTGCTTGCCCTGCAGGGCGTGTCCGAACTTATCAAACGCATCGCCATCCTCAGCGGGACAATGCCGGATGCCGTCGCCTTAGCCGACGCAGAAGCACAAGCGCTCTAATCCAGGAACACCCTTATGTTTGCCTTCTTCGCGGAAAACCTCGCGCCGATCATGTTCCTGTCGCTGATCATCGTGCTGCTGCTCGGTTATCCCGTCGCCTTTGCACTCGCCTTTGTCGGCTTTGTGTTCGGCTTCATCGGCATCGAGATGAGCCTCTTGCCGATCAACCTCTTCGGCGCAATCCCGGATCGCATCTTCGGCCAAATGTCGAACGAGACATTGCTCGCCATTCCCTTCTTTACCTTCATGGGCCTGATCCTCGAGCGAAGCGGGATGGCCGAAGATCTGCTCGACACAATCGGCCAGCTTTTCGGCCCGATCCGCGGCGGCCTCGCCTTCGCCGTGATCTTCGTCGGCGCAATATTGGCGGCGACGACAGGCGTGGTTGCGGCCTCCGTCATCTCCATGGGTCTCATCTCGCTGCCGATCATGCTGCGCTACGGTTATGACCGGCGCGTCGCAGCCGGCACGATCGCAGCCTCCGGAACGCTGGCGCAGATTATCCCGCCGAGCCTGGTGCTGATCATTCTCGCCGACCAACTCGGCAGATCGGTCGGCGATATGTACAGAGGCGCGCTTATTCCCGGCCTCCTGCTTGTCGCAGCCTATGCAGGGTACATCATCGTCATGTCCTTTCTTCGCCCGCTGGGCGTTCCGGCACTGCCACCGGAAGCGCGGACTTTGCGAGGATGGAAGCTCCTCGCCAGGGTGATCACCTCGCTGGTCCCACCGCTCGTACTGATCTTCCTCGTTCTCGGAACGATCTTCATCGGCCTGGCGACACCAACAGAAGGGGGGGCTATGGGCGCGGTCGGAGCGCTGCTGCTTGCGGCATTCAACCGTCGCCTCGACCTCACGATGATGAAATCGGCGCTCTACGCGACAGCCAAGCTGTCGTCCTTCGTCATTTTCATCCTGCTCGGAGCCCGCGTCTTTTCACTGACTTTCTATGGCGTCAACGGCCATGTCTGGGTAGAGCATCTGATGACGTCGATCCCCGGCGGTGAGGTCGGCTTCCTGATCGTCGCCAACCTGCTGGTATTCTTTCTCGCCTTCTTTCTCGACTACTTCGAGCTTGCCTTCATCATCATCCCGCTGCTGGCGCCTGTCGCCGACGCGCTCGGCATCGACCTGATCTGGTTCGGCGTGATGCTGGCGATCAACATGCAGACCTCGTTCATGCATCCGCCTTTCGGTTTCTCGCTTTTCTATCTCAGATCCGTCGCTCCGACACGCGCATACAAGGATCGGATCACCGGCTCGACAATACAGCCCGTAACCTCGGGCCAGATCTATATGGGTTCACTACCCTTCCTGGCGATCCAGTTGGTCATGGTCATCATCGTCATTGCCTTCCCCGGCCTCGTCACCCACTACAAGTCGGGACAGGTGAGCGTCGATCCCTCGACGATCCAACTCAATGTGCCGATGCCGGGCGAAGGCAACGAAAGCCCGTTCGGCATGCCAGCCCAGCCTTTCGGCGCGCCAGAGCCATCGACCGGGGAACCCGCCGCACCGTCGTTCGACACGTCCGCGCCAGATTTCGGATCACCGACGCCGAGCTTCGACGCGCCGCCTACAGAACCTGCCAAATAAACGCCCAGGCGACCGCCTGAGCCGATCGATCAACCTGAGGAGGACTAAATGGCTAACACGATAAATCGACGAAGATTTCTGACCAAAGGTGCTATCGGCGGCGCAGCCACGGTGGTAGGTGCTGCACTAGCGGCGCCTGCCGTCGCGCAGGAATTGCCGACGATCAAATGGCGCCTGACATCGGGCTTCCCGAACAATCTCGACACCATCTATGGTGGCGCCGTCGTCATGGCCGACGCATTGTCGAAAATCACCGAAGGCAAATTTCAGATCCAGGTCTTCCAAGCCGGCGAACTGGTTCCCGGTCCGCAGGCGATCGATGCGGTCAAGGCCAACACGGTCGAAATCGCCCACACCTGCGGCTATTATTTCACCGGCAAGGATCCGACGTTCGCAATCGGCTCGACCATTCCCTTCGGCCTCAACGGTCGCCAGCAGAATGCCTGGCTCTATCATGGTGGAGGCAATGAAGCCTATAACGAATTTCTCGCCGATTACGGCGTGGTCGGCATTCCGGGAGGCGCGACGGGCGCCCAGATGGGCGGCTGGTTCCGCAAGGAAATCAAGAATGTCGGCGATTTGAAGGGCGTTAAGATGCGCATTGCGGGCGTCGCTGGCGAAGTCATGTCGCGGCTCGGCGTCGTTCCCCAGCAGTTGCCTGGCGGCGATATCTATCCGGCGCTTGAGCGCGGGACGATCGACGCCGCCGAATGGATCGGTCCGTACGACGACGAGAAGCTCGGCTTCTACCAGATCGCCCCGAACTACTATTACCCGGCCTATTGGGAAGGCGGCTTGACCATTCATTTCTTCATCAACAAATCCCAGTACGAAGCCCTGCCAGATGCCTACAAGGCAGCCCTCGACGCTGCCTGCAAATCGGCCAACATCAATATGCAGGCGCTCTATGACGTCAAGAACACGGCAGCGATCCGGTCGCTCGTCGGCAAGGGCGTCAAGCTCCGCCCGATGCCGCGTGACGTTATGGACGCCGCCTACAAGGCCTCCTTCGAACTTTATGCAGAATACGGTGAAAAGCACCCAGCCTGGGCAAAGATCTATCCCGGTTGGAAAAAATTCCGCGACGAATCCTTCGAATGGTTCCGCGTCGCCGAATACAGCTACGACAGCTACATGTACGCCGCACAAGCTGCCAAGAAATAGCTCTCGATAGCCGGGTTTCGCCCCGGTTTCATTTGCTGCTGGTGAAGACGGGGTTCGCGCAACACGCCGCTGCCCCGTCCGCAACCGCACTGCCAGGCAGCATCTCGACGCCTATGAAGGAGGCTGTAGCCAAGCCATGCAATTCCCAGGACTACAAAAACAATGAGCCACCTGGGGCCGTCAGCCACATGCCGCCGGAGGCGTCGGCCCGCAGACGACCAGCCTCGAACAGCTGAGTGCGCCAATCTCGAGGCGTCAGTTCCCGGACGCGGCGAGATCGCGTAGACGGTTGAGGTCGGTCACCCCGTTCTGAAACCACTTGAGCAGTTCAGGGCGACGTCCGGCCTCTGTTCGCTGTCCTGTTCGTTGGCCTTTGTCATGCTCGCAATTCTAGGCACATCGGGTCTGTTTTCAATTGTGATCTTCACGCGCTTTTGGCATTAGAAGACTTTACGACCTGCGTTATGTTTCGAGTCCGTCATGCCCATTCCCTATCACTATTACAAGCTTCTTCGGCGTTCCCGTGTGATCTGGGGTTCGTTGTCCCTCTGGCGGCCGAGGCTGGTTTTCTGGTGCGGGGCGCTAGCAATCGGAGTGATCAGCGTTGGTTTTGCAAAGCTTGCGGATCTGGCGCAGAAGGCCTTTGGGTCTCTCACCTCTCCCGGTGAATGGACGTTCCTGCTACCTCTGGTGTTGACGCCCGCGGGCTTCATCCTGTCGGCCTATCTGGCGACGACGCTTTTTCCGAATTCGGGAGGCAGCGGCATTCCGCAGGCAATTGCTGCGCGGCACTTGCGCGACGAGGAAGACCGGACGCGGCTGCTGTCGCTGAAGATCGCCTTCGGCAAGATCGTGCTGACGGTGCTCGGACTGTTTTCCGGCGCCTCGATCGGCCGTGAGGGGCCGACGGTTCAGGTTGGCGCGTCGATTATGCTCGCCGTCGCCCGCCTCAGTGGCATGGCGCAAGCACGCGGGCTGATTCTTGCAGGTTCGGCGGCGGGGATCGCGGCAGCTTTCAACACGCCGCTGGCCGGCATCGTCTTTGCTATCGAGGAGATGAGCCGAACCTATGAATCGCGGGCCAATGGGCTGGTACTAACCGCTGTCATTCTATCCGGCCTGGCAGCGCTCGGCCTTTCCGGCAGTTACAATTATTTCGGCATGGCCTCAGCTGCTCCCACCGAACTTCGCGACTGGGGACTGGTTTTAATATGTGGTGTCGGCGGCGGCGCTCTCGGTGCGGCATTCAGTGGTTTTGCGCTGCATTTCGGCCAGAAGATCCGGCGCTGGGCGCAACCGCAACCGCTGAGGCGCATGCTGGCGCTTGCGGGCGTCTGCGGGCTTGCAATCGCTGTCATCGGGGTCGTGTCCGGCGGGACGACCTTCGGCACCGGCTACGAGCAGGCGCGAAGTGCGGTAGAAGGCAATGCCCTTCCCTTGTTCTTCTTCGTCGAAAAGCTCGCTGCCAGCTTCCTGTCGATGCTGTCAGGGATCCCTGGCGGCATCTTCGCGCCGTCGCTGGCCGTAGGTGCCGGTTTTGGCAGCACCGTCGGCTCGGCTCTCGGCACCAGCATCGCACTCGCGGCTATCCTCGGAATGGCGGGATATTTCGCGGGCGTCGTGCAGGCTCCGATGACGGCCTTCGTCATCATCCTGGAAATGACCGGCGACCACCAGGCGGTGATCCCGATCATGGCGGTGTCGATGATCGGTTACGTGACCTCGCGCATTCTTTCCCGCGAGCCGCTCTATCACGGTCTGTCACGGGTCTTCATAGCGGCGGCGGTTCGGGCGCGGCGAGCGGTCGAGAAGGAATGAGAGCAACGTCGGCACGAAATCAGACGAAATCCCGCTCTCCGCTATCATTGACAACCTTGCGCAGAAAAAGCCCCCGGCGGTTCCGGGTACCGCGATCTTCCTTACGAGCGACGTCGAGGGCGCGCCCCAACGAGGGCACAGATCGTCCTCGCGGGGAAAAACCTGCAGTCTTCCATCTCATCGCCGTGTTGCTAACGCTCACGGCCGGCTTTTCCTGGGGCAACCCAGAGCTATTTCCGGCTTCCCCCGTCAACCGGGATTCTGGTCATCGGGCTGGGATCCTCGACGCTTCCCTCGCGCTCCCGAATGTCGCGCTTCAAAAACATTGCGGTCCGTCAGCTCGATTTCCAGATAACCGTCGCGACCGCGAGACGGTTTGCTAACGCTGCTATGTACCCATCGGCTTTGCCGATTGCCTTCCCAGACAATCGAGCACGCGTCATGAGTTCGGAGTAGAACTGCGAAGTTACCAGATTAAAGGGCAGGATGCGCTCGGAAAAGTCATTCTCAAGCCGGTTGCGCAAGATGCCAGCCTGAACCAACGCAAAAGCAGGGACCTGAAGAATAACCACTTGAACCTTGACGAACCAAAGTGGTTCAAAGATATTCAAGATGAACAAGAGAGGACCTCTTCATGACCGCATTCACGATCCGCGTCCCGGACGAAGTGGCCGACCGTCTGAACCAGATTGCTCAAAAGCTCGACCGTTCCCGCTCCTACATGGCGGCACAAGCCATCGAAGATTTCGTTTCACGCGAAGAATGGCAGCTCGCGGAAATTGAAGCCGGAATTGCCGAGGCGGACCGCGGTGAATTCGCCAACGACGACGATGTGGCGCGCGTGGTCAGCAAGTATGTCAAGGCGTCTTCTCGATCATGACGCAGAGGCGCATCCGCTGGACCGTGCGGGCATTGCGGCGGCTTGATGAAATCGGTGCGTACATTCAAAACGACGATCCAGATGCCGCTGCACGGGTTGTTGCCCGGCTCGTCGCGCCCGTCGATATGCTGGCAGAGCTGCCGGCCGCTGGACGCATCGGTCGCATCACCGGCACGCGGGAAGTTGTTCTGTCTGACATTCCTTACATCATCGGCTATCGGGTTCGTCAGGACATCGAAATCATTACCGTGATGCACGCCTCTCAGAAGTGGCCGAAGAAGTTGTAAAGGACCTTGCAGCGTGTGAGCAGCAGATCAGCAGCGGCGAAGCTGCCCCCTGACGATCCGTCTGACCTTGATCGGCGATGATGTAATCATTACTCTTGCCGAACCATTTTGATGCCGGTGGAGAAAATTGCCCCCTTCAACGTTTCGAAGCGTCGTCGATACCGCGTTCCACACCTCCCAATGCAGCCTAGCGACCAGGCTCGCGGTTCCTCGCACGTTGCACGACGCCGGCATTCGCCGATACGGTTTCCACGGTCTGTCTTATAAGTATATATCCACCTATCTTCAGAAACTGGCGCCTTCAGCGGGGGGCGGAAGAGTTATCTGCGCTCACCTGGGAAGCGGCGCAAGCGTCTGTGGGATGGTCGACGGGATCAGTATAGACACCAGCATGGGATTTTCGACGCTCGACGGCGTTCCAATGGCCACGCGGCCGGGTGCGATCGATGCCGGAGTGCTTATCCATCTGCTCAGATCCGAGTGTCCGGATGCCGACAAATTGGAGGACTTCCTGTATCACCGATGCGGTCTTTTGGGGGTCTCGGGAATAAGTGGTGACACTAAGGTGCTCCTAGAGGACTTCCACCCCGCCGCCAAGGAAGCCGTGGATCTCTTTTGCTTCAGGATTGCGGGCGAGATTGGTCGCTTGACCGTTTCCACCGGCGGTGTCGATGCGCTGGTGTTTACGGGAGGCATTGGTGAAAACCAGCCTGAAATCCGTAAGGGGATCGAAAGACACCTGTCATGGATGGGACTTTCTCTCAACGAGGCCGCCAACAGGACAAATGCGACAGTGCTGAATGAGAAGGACAGTACGATCGCAGCGTTCGTAATCCGCACCGACGAAGAGCAGGTCATCGCCGACGAAGGGCTCTCCCTCATCAGGCGACAGGGACTCCAATGGTAGACAACTTCACTATGCCCGGACGATAACTCGGACTCGCCGACGATTCCTAGCGTACAGGCATTATCTCTTCGAAGTAAGCAGTGCTGCGAGCAGGACCCGCGCAGAAGCCATGGCCAGTGGATATGCGCCTGTGTTTGCGATCTTTGCGGGCCTTGTCGCTATCGGTCTCGGGGCTGAACTGGTCTGGCGTCGACTGATCGACCGAGCTGATGGTCAACTCGTCAGGTTCGGATCTATCGGCATATTCTCAACCGTGACCACCGCAATCTTCTTTGCTGTCGATTGGCCTCCCCTCGCACGCTTGGCGTTGCTTGCCTACATTAGCGCGTTCATCGTCATCCGGTTGGTAGTAGCGCTGATGTCGTTGATAGATATTCCGCGTCGTCAGCGCAGTCGATTGTCCATTATTGCAGTCGTCCTTGCGATTTCCATTGCTACATCTGCTATCGCTGGACCGCTGGGCGTCGATCCCAATGTAGCCGAGGCTGTCTCGATCTGCTTTTCTCTTGTAGTACTCGTCTTAAGTCTCGAAACGGTGTGGTCGACATGGGAGGTGTCTCCATCTTGGAGGGCAGCCGGGACCGCAGTCGGCGTAATGCTCTGGGTCGCGTGGTGTCTCGATATGAAAGGGGTGTTCTGGCTGGCGTCTATGGGATTGCCCTGCCACGGATCCTGAGAGGAACTGCACGGATGAGCGCGGTACTCTCGTCCGATGCCGGTGGGCTACGACCCCTGCTGATAACCCACGGGATTCGGGCGACTGTCGTCGGCCTGGCCGTGGGTTGGCTAGCACTCGTCTGGCACCTCAATCCCGACGCGCCCGGGCGCCAGGACCCCTGGATCGAATCATTAGTCTATGGGGGCCTGAAGAGCGTTATTGTTCTTCTTCTCGCGGATCTTGTCTGGCAGTTGGTTAGGCACTGGATCGATCGTTCGTTGCGAGATGCCTCTGACACCACACCCCTTTCCCCGGCCAACGCCGCTCGGCGCGGACGGTTTCGCACCCTCCTGCCAATTTTTCGAAATGCGATTGCAGTCATGGTTCTCGTGATCGCCGGCCTGATCGTGCTCTCGCAACTCGGGGTTCAAATCAGACCACTGGTTGCCGGTGCCGGGATTTTCGGAGTCGCGATCGGCTTTGGATCGCAGACGCTAGTAAAAGACATAATCAGCGGCGTCTTTTACATGCTAGATGCCTTCCGTGTAGGCGAGTATATTCAGGCGAAGGACTACAAGGGAACTGTCGAAGGTTTCAGCCTGCGCTCGGTCCGTCTGCGCCATCATCGAGGTCCGGTTTTCACGGTTCCCTTCGGCGATCTGGGAGCCGTGGAGAACATGAGCCGGGACTGGGTTATCGACAAGTTCAGGATCTCGGTCGGCTACGACACCGACATCGAGACTGCTCGCAAGCTCACGAAAAAGATTGGCACCGAACTGAAGGCCGACGTCGAACTAGGTCCGCTCTTTATCGAGCCCTTGAAAATGAAAGGCGTCGAAGAATTCGGAGACTATGGCATCGTGTTGAGTTTCGGGATGACGACCGTTCCCGGCATGCAGACGTACATTCGGCGCAAGGCCTATGCGAAGCTTCGGGAAGCATTCCTCGCGAATGGAATTACATTCGCTCATCCAACTGTGCAAGTCGGTGGTGGTGACGACGAGTCCGGCGGAGCAGCGGCCGCGCAAGCTGCAATGCGCGCTCATCAAGCAAGTGCGGCGATCCGGTCTGGCTAGCTCCCACATCAGCGTCGCCGCTAATTATGTCTTGTGGCGGAAAGCCTCCTAGCCGACATTGAGACGACCGATGATAAAGCGGGGGGTGTGCTTAGACGGCTCCCCCACGCTGGCGCCAGCGTTTCCCGCCCGCGTTACCCGGCGAGGTCGTGTGAGGTTCTCGAAGCTTCCCAAGCTGAACATTCACGACCACTGGCGGGCCCAATGCGCCCATCGTCGAGACTGTCCTCACTCGTTGAGATCCAGTTGAGACGACTTTGTTCAGTTCTTTGTCAGCATCGGCTTATATGCGTTCGTCTGGGCTGCTCGAAATTAAAAGGTGAACACCAGATGCGATTTACCAGACACACCATTCTCGCGGCTATTGCCCTTGCCTGCATTGCCACCCCCTCATTCGCCTCAACCATCGTCAAAGTCGTTGAGGATGGAGAAGGCGGCGGCCCGATGACGTTGACGCTTGACCAATCGACAATAAAGGCAGGCGAAACGACCTTCATGGTCCACAACGACGCCATGACTGAGGAGCACGAAATGGTGCTGGTCAAGCTGAAGTCAGCCGATCAGAAGATGCCCTATATCGATGCAAAACAGCGGATCGACGAGAAGCACTTGAAGAGCATGGGCGAGGTATCCGAATTGAAGCCGGGTGCAGATGGCACGTTGAAGGCGAAACTCGCTCCGGGCGCGTATCTGCTGATCTGCAATATCAAGGGTCATTACGACGCGGGAATGCATGCCACGCTGGCGGTAACAGACTAGCGACAAACCGAAAGCAAAACGACCACTGACACGGGCGATCGGGATACTGTCGATCGCCCGTTTCATGGATGACACCGACAGAGGTCAGCTCCATTGCCGCATCCTTCATTGGTTGACGGCGGCGCTCGTCTTCTTCAATCTCCTGCTGCCCGATGGCATGAATGAATGGCATCGAAGCATGAGGCGAAACGGCTCAGCAACCGCTGATCAGATCGCCAGCGCCAACGTTCATGCTTACGTTGGCATTGGCATACTGCTTCTTGTGTTTTTGCGTCTTGGTCTTCGACTCTACCAGGGTGCCCCCCTTTCTCCATCGAGGGAGCCTGCGATCTTCCGCTTGGCGGCCAAATTCGCGCACGTTGTCCTCTATGCCCTTCTCCTGGCGATGCCGGCGACGGGAATGGCCTCTTACTATCTGGGCTTCGACAGTTTAGGCGGGGTTCATGCCGACATTCTGAAGGTCCTCCTGTGGGCGGTGCTCGGCGCTCATGTTTTGGGGGTATTGGTGCACCAGTTTTACTGGAAAACGGATGTTCTTCGACGCATGACGGTGGGCTAACGTGGCATAACGATCATCAGCTTACTGTCGTGAGCATTGCTGAGGGCAAGCATGTAACCTCGCGGGGCGCGACTGGGAAGAAATGTCGGTCGCCATTTACCGCGAGATCGACGGAAGGCCTGTTGAGGACCGTGGCGGCCGGCTTCGATCAATGTACTTCTCGCGGCATCGGTAGACCGGTTATGGGATTAACTTAAAGGGGCCTCTGGATCAAATAGTATGGTTTCTACGTGATCGATATTGGCGCGGAATGCTGCGTGCATTTGGATCGAAAGTCTCAACGAGCTACTGATAGTTTTCCTGAAACATAGAGGTCTCATCGGACCGGAAGCACTAGAGGGGACCCGTTCCACCTGAGCTGCATTCCTTTGGCAATGGCAGGCCGGGCGGCTGCACGGCGGCATGCTTATCGCGAATCGACGCCGCGCAAACCGGTTAGGCTTTCTTTCGCCAGAGACCTCTCGCGCAGCGAGGCGAAATTGGTTACTATCCAAAGTCAGCCTGACGGACGCGGCGGCTGATGGGAGCAAGAATGAAGACCCTTATGTTAATAAGCGTGATTCTGCTCGCATTCTGTTCAGCTGGATGTTCCCCGAAGAGAAATCTGCACGACTCAACAGTCAAAGGTGACCCTAAAGCAGTCACGAGCGCGCCCGAGCGAAGCAGAGATTGTACAAACAAGCCCAATTACGCCGGAATGATTCGCACTTTGTGCTATTAGAGCGAGTTCGCTTTCGGTTTCCGGCGGCCCGTGCGCTTGGACTTTGACGGGATGTAGTTCGACGGCCCGAACCCGTGCGACAACAGCACGATCGGCAGACTGTCGCCATTTTGCGGGTGCAGTCAGGCGCAGCTCAAGCGGCCGTCGGTCGCCCATCGGCAGACGGATCGGGGTATACGCCACTGTCAGCGTGGCTTCAGGCGAGGGAATGTGACGGGCCAAATTGATCAGATTGTTCATGGTCAGTGTCCTTAGAATGGCTTACTGAGTGAAAGCTTTAGTCGGCAGATTGACCTGCCTCGCGGAACCAGGTCCGAGCATCTGCACCAGCGGGGATTTTCATCGGCGCGTTCGCTTCTGTCACAGCACGGAACACCGCCCGAGCCACGTCTTCAGCCGTTGTAAATTCGGTGCCGGATCGTAGCGTGTTCAGATAATCGGAGACGAATGCGCTGTAAGGCCCGGGAATTTCCATTCCCATGCGGGCGACGGCATTTTTTCCGAAGCCTGTGGTCGGAGCCGACCCCGGCAGGATGAGCCGGACACGTACACCGAACAGAGATGCCTCTAGGGCCACGCTCTCCGAAAAGGCATTCAGCGCCGCCTTGCTGGCGCTGTAGATGGATAGTGCGGGCAGCGGCTTAATGGTAACGCTGGAACTGACATTGACGATGACCCCAGCCGCACTAACCCGCATCTGCGGAAGGACAGCCTTAGTCATGGCGATCGCGCCAAAAACATTCGTCTCGAACAACTCGCGGATTTTCGACATCTCCGAGCCTTCCAGCACGTTCAGCATGCCCACACCGGCATTGTTTACCAAGGCATCAAGAGGCCCGGCCGCGTCCACTGCCTTTGCGATGCTTTCCTCGCTGGTGACATCCAGCGCCATGACGTTGAGTCTTTCGTTGTCGGGAAGCAGGTCATTGCGCGGGTTGCGCATTGTCGCAACCACGTCCCACCCTTTCGAGAGGAAAGTCTGCGCAATTTCGAGCCCGAAACCGGATGAACAACCGGTGATAAGAATCTTTGGCATGTACATGTCTCCTGAAGCATTGATCTCGCAGCAAGATGGACGGACGGCCTCGGACTTGCTATCTCTGTTTGTCCGATATTTTTTAGCAGAAGTCCGAAATCATGACTGATCCTGTGGCGGAGGTTGTTGCCCTCCTCAAGCCAAGCCCGTCCATCTCCAAGCTAGTAACCGGTGGAGGTCAATGGCTCGTCGAGCGTACCGAGCTGGGAAGCCCGTTCTATTGCGCGCTGGTTGAAGGAGAATGTCTGATCAGCATCACAGGCCGGGAGCCTACGCTGCTCACGGCAGGTGACTTCGTGCTGGTCCCAGAGATGTTCTCGTTCACGATGAGCAGTCTGGTGCCGCCGCCTCGCGGAGCGCTCGCGCAGCGTCTTGAGACCAGTCCGGGCGTGTTCCAGCTTGGAGACCCGGATGCGCCGGCTGAAATCAAGGCGATGGTCGGGCACTGTGCATTTGGCTCGGACGACAAGGCTCTTCTTGTCTCGCTCTTGCCGGAGGTTATTCTTGTCCGCGGCGAGGAGCGCTTTACGCTGCTGGTCGGGATGATAAACGACGAAACAAGAGCTGATCGGACCGCCCGGGAGATGGTGCTGCGTCGATTGTTGGAGGTGCTCCTGATCGAAGCGCTGCGCTCGACAGATGGCGCCTCGGCGTCGCCTGGTCTGCTGCGAGGCATGGCTGACCGGCAGCTAGCACCGACATTGCGCCGGATCCACCAGGACCCGGGTCGAAGTATGACTGTGGAGCGACTGGCACAAGACGCCGCAATGTCCCGCTCGACTTTCTTCGAGCGCTTCCGCCGAGAGGTCGGCGTGGCTCCTATGGAATACGCGACCAGTTGGCGGATGGCGCTGGCGAAAGAACTCCTTCGCGACGAGGTTGCAACGGCAGAAATCGCACAACGCGTCGGCTACAGCTCGGCAAGCGCATTCAGCGTGGCTTTCAATCGGCATGTGGGAACGTCCCCCGGAGCCTATTCGCGATCATCGAGGCTTTGAAGGCTTTGCGGAGATAACATTCATTATTCTCCGCATTTTTGCGGATAATAAGCTTGCCATTCTCCGCATTCCACCTCATCGCCGGTCCTGGCCGGGATCGGCGATGAGGAAGCTATAGCATCGCCGGGACACATAAGATGTCTAAGCTGAGTAGCGATCGTCAGGCAATTGCCAAGCCGTATGGATTGGATGAGAAGGTTCTCATTTCGCTTACTCATCACCTGACCTACGTTAGAAACATCTGCGCCCACCATGGCCGTCAGCAACGCGTTGCTCAACAGGTCACCGGAACAGACCTAGCTGTTCCAACGGAGGGGTATCTGATCAGAAGCGAAGCGAAAGCAAATTTGTGCATATTTCCATCGCATCGCCAAGCCTACCAGCAAACGGAAGGAATGCAGGCTTTGAAAAGACTCGAACCACTGACCCGCTGGTAGAGTCGAGTTAGCTAGTTGGCCATTCCTGCGCGCCATGGAGGACGCGAAGAATACGAACTGTCGTCTCGGTAACGGAATAAACCGCAATGTAAGGCGTGCCCTTGATCACAAGTTCGCGCGTACCAGCAATTCTGCCAATGCGCCCGCTCGCGGGGAAATCGATCAGGTGACGAGTGGCGGCCACGATCCGCTCATCGATCAAGACGGCGGCTGAAGGATTATCTGCCTCAATATATGTGAAGATGCCCTCACGATCCGATAACCCAAACGCAGACCAAGCCAGCTTCACGAGTTGAGTGCACCGGCTTTAAGCTTGGCTGCCGCTCGACGTTCCGCGAAATGTGCCTCGACTTTATCATCCGAGACATCCGGCCGAGTATCATTCAGAGCTTCGAGCACCTTAGTGCGAAACCAAGCGTCATGCGCTTCGCTGCCCGAAAGGAGTTCAAGTGGCAGTGTACCCTCGTTGGCAGTCCGGGTTAACAGGATACGCACCGCGTCAGATACAGTAAGGCCCATGCTCTCAAGCACGGCGGAGGCACGATCCCGAACGTCGGCATCAATACGTGTTTGGACAAGGGCGTTTGCGGCCATAGCTCTCTCCACATCTAGGGATGACAGTAATTCAATTGCATGACAAATTCCATAGCGAACTTCAAACCAATTTCGCCCTTTCATGTCCCTATTGCCGCTCTTGATCAGATTCGAACCCACGACCGACGGATCGACGCCTCCCTTAGGAGTGCCAGGGGTTGATCACTTTTAACCCAGCTGCGTCGAAAGGGCCTGTGTCGCGCGTCGCGACCGCGAGACGGTTCGCGAACGCGGTGGCTGCTATGTACCCATCAGCTTTACCGATTGCCTTCCCAGACAATCGAGCATGCGCCATGAGTTCGCAGTAGAACTGCGAAGTCGCCAGATTAAAGGGCAGGATGCGCTCGGAAAAATGCGGAAGCACCTCATCCTCAAGCCGGTCGCGCAGGATGGTTTGCCGTCTCCCTACGGGAATAGCGGCGATACCGAAACGAAGCTCAGCGATCGATATCGCCGAGAGGAACAGCGTTTCGATGGCTTGGGCATCTAGCCAGGCGACTACCGCCTCATCGGGAACAGGTTTCCACGGCTCCGATATCACATTGGTGTCCAGCAGGATCATTCGAAGGTCAAGGGCCGACCAATTCGATCAATCCGGCCCAGTCGTCGTCATGTGAAGGCAACGGATGCGTCGTAGCGTGAAAAGGGGTTCATATGATTCTTTCCGGCGGCGGCTTCATGCGCTCTGGAGCGCTTCCCGATCAAGGAGCGCGCGCTTGCGGTCGACGCCCCAGGCGTAGCCGGAAAGCGCGCCGTCGTTGCGCACGACACGATGGCAAGGAATCGCGACCGCGATATTGTTTGCAGCGCATGCGCCGGCGACCGCCCGCGTGGCGCTCGGCGAGCCGATGCGGCGGGCGACTTCCGAATACGACATCCGCCCACCGACGGGAATTTCCTGCAGGACTTGCCACACCCGGCGCTGGAAGGCCGTGCCGCGGACGTCGAGCGGCAGATCGAGGCCGACATCAGGATTTTCGACAAATCCGCAGACCTGGGCGATCAACGCCTCGTAATCGCGGTCCATGCCGATCAGACGGGCCTTCGGGAACCGATCCTGAAGATTGCGAACCAGCGCATCCGGGTCGTCGCCGAGCAGGATCGAGGCGACGCCCTTCGAGCTTGAAGCGACGAGGATCGCGCCGAGACAGGACTGGCCGATCGCAAACTTGATGTCCTCATTGGTGCCGCCCTCACGATACTGCGTCGGCGTCATGCCGAGCATGCCGTTCGACTTCTCATAGAAGCGGCCGCTGGAATTGAAACCGGCGTCGTACATCGCCTCGGTCACGCTCGTGCCGGTTTCAAGGCCTTCGCGCACCTTCTTCGCGCGATGGCCAGCGGCATAGGCTTTCGGGGTGAGTCCGGTCGATGCCTTGAACATCCGGTGGAAATAGCTCGGACTGCGATCGACCGCGACCGCCAGTTCTTCCAGCGACGGTTCTTCCTCGCTCTCCTCGATGATGCGGCAGGCCTTGGCCACCAGCGTCGCGTTCTCGGTGTCGAGGGATGGACCATCGGGATTGCAGCGCTTGCAGGGACGAAAACCGGTTGCCCGTGCGCTTTCGATCGTATCGTGCAGGGCGACGTTCTTTGGGTTCGCCCTGCGTGACGAGCACGAGGGGCGGCAATAGATGCCGGTCGTCGAGACGGAGTACCAGAGTTGGCCGTCTGCGGACTTGTCACGTGTGACGATACGCGCCCAGCGCGGATCGTCCGCGATGGAAAGACGCAAAGGGCGAAGAGCTGATGCAGGGCGGATGTTCATGTCCATGGTCTTCAACTCGGATTGGTTCTGGCTCGATCGTGCCTTCGGTCGTCTGCGCTTGTCACACTCCGATCCTTGCTCTCGAATGGAACAAAAGCCACCCGGTTCTTGCGCGGGCTCTAAAAAGGGCGTCTGGCTCGTTGCAAGGGAAAGCAAATGAGGCTCGCACAAGGGCTGTGCAAGCCTCACGTCTGCTGGCGGAAATGCGTCACCCAGACGACGCTATCAGGCCTTCTGGATCAGCCCGAGCTGCATCATCGCCGTTAGACCGTCGTCGAGGCCGTTCTCTTCGACGATCATGCCATCGACCACCTTCAGCACGGTCTTACCGGTGAAGTGCATCCTGCGGCCGGTCGCAGCCGGCAGGCCTTCGTAGCCGGGCAGGAGATCGTCCCAGGCTGCGCCTGTATGCGAGCCGCCGCCTTCCCACTGGCCGACGACATAGTCGCCCTCGGCGATCAGGTCGGCGGTGCCCCAGAAGTTGAGGTCGGGGAACGCGGCGCGGAAGTCGGTCATGAAGGCCTTGATGTCCTCTCGACCACGGCGCGGCTCGTGCAGGGAATATTGCAGGAGCATGTCG
This sequence comes from Rhizobium sp. Root1203, assembly GCF_001424945.1. Lineage (GTDB taxonomy): Bacteria > Pseudomonadota > Alphaproteobacteria > Rhizobiales > Rhizobiaceae > Rhizobium. Next base: position 22,326 of record NZ_LMCW01000011.1, on the reverse strand, counting down.
GGCGCCGCGATCTCATCGACAACAGCAAGATTGACGTCCTTGCCCCAGAATTCGGTGAACCAGCGAACGACGACGGCCTTGTTGTCTTCTTCTTTGCTCATGGAAATATCCTCTCTTCAAATCGGGCGACCATCGAAACCGTTCGATGACCTGGGGAGAGGAATACTGGAGCGTTCTGGGCACCAAACTCCGGATCTTATCTTCAAATTGGAAACGACGTAACGCGCCGTTTTTGCGGCAGGCCACTGGCGACAGATCGACTTAGCCCGCCTGCCTAGCTGCTTCTACTGAATTTGAGCGTAACCACTAAATTGGCCAGGGTGTCGTCGAAACTATTTCACACCGGACCAAGTGGATGCACGTTTCGCCTTTGCACTCCTGGTAGAATGCATAGCATCTCAAGCAGCAGGTTTGCCGCGGTAATCGCCGTGTCTCCTGAGGGATCGTAGGGTGGGGACAACTCGACCAAGTCGCAGCCAACGATGTTGAGTCCCCAGCAACCGCGGATCTCCAGCCCTGGATCGTGTTGAGCCCGGCTATTTCCGGCGTGCCCGTGCCGGGTGCGATGGAGGGATCGTGGCTGTCGATGTCGAAGCTGAGATAGACCGGACCGTCAGCCATTTGCAACGGACCTCCTCCATCAGGGGTGCGAGCGACTTGTGCCAGCGGTCCTCCACCTGCACGACAGTCGCTAGATCTTAACCATGCTCATGTCGGCCTTACCGACTTCCGAGCCGAGATAGCCTGGATACCGGGGGCGTCCGCAACAAGGTGGTTCGACACACCGGAAAGCAGCGAGATCAGACCATGGTCCGATACACAAATTTCAGCGCTGGGCTAGGTATTGACCCCGTGCAACAGTCGTGGAGTTTTGTCGTGACAAAGGTTCTGGTTGCCGCCATGGCGCTGGCAATGGTTGGCTTCTGGGGTTCTGTCGGCTTTCTAATTTACTCGCTGCTTGCGTCTTAGTGAGTAGCGGAACCGTCGTCCCTCCCCTATAGTTCCTCCCGGCAATGGAGGTTGCCTACGGAGGATTGCATGAGCGACACTACGTTTGGTTTTCTGTTGGCGGCCGAGTTGTCGGCCTTACTTTGGGCCGCACTTTTCATGGTGATATTCTCGGCCTCTTGATGAGCCGATCGGATTCATCGATTCGGACTTGACTGTGCGGCTGCCGCGGTCGCGAGCTCGTCCTCGGAGGGCGCCTCAGCTTGCCATATTCCTCGATCGGCATCGAGGCCAGGCAGGACACCGTCCTCGACGAGACGGTTAGCCAGGGCGCCAGACACGGCCTCATGCGGAACGATCTCCTGACGGTACCGGTGCCGACAACTGCCGAGCAGCGTCAGCCGTGGTCTTGAAGATATCAGCTCGTACATTCTCGCTCATCTGCTCGAGCGGGCCCAGCGATAATAGACGTCCGGGTCGGAGCATTGAATGCCCTCGTCCAACCCAGCGTGGGTCTTCAGCATGCAAAAGCCGAGAGAAGCGGGCAAGCATCAGCAACTTTCTGCCAAAGGTCGGAACCCGCTTATGCTTGATCTCAGGAGATGCATCGGAGGCCCTCAGCTCATTTTATTCGAGGGGAGAGCGACCGCGATTTCCGTGCTGCCGAGCCGGATCTCGCCTACGCCGCGCTCTGCATCGATAAATCCTTTATTATGAATCTCATAGAGAGTGACGATAAGCTTGGCGTAGCTTTCTGAAAGTCCGCCGGAATTGAGCACGCGGAACCACTGATCGCGCGGTATTTCCTCGGCTGTGATCCGCCGCCCACATAGTGAAGTCATCGCCTCCGCCACATCAAGCGGTGTGTAACGCCGCGGCCCTTCACCGTGCACGACCATGGGGAAGCGGCTACTATCGTTTGCTTTAAGTAGTAGGTTGGCGGCCATTGTGCCGATATCGCGCGACGATACCATCGGTATCGATTTCGTGATTGGATGGTGCATACTCGGAAGTTTTCCGGTCTCAATCGCCAGCTGCAGAAAGCGCCTCCAGTTTTCCATATGTTCGGCCGAGCGAAGAAAAATCATCTGGCTTGCAGTCCGCAGTAGCCGCTGTTCCATCGCGTAAAAGATCTTAGTAATTCCCGTGTCGACTGACAGGTGTGCGCCGTAATCAGAGATCGCGAGCACACGTCGCGGCCGCGCAATGTCGATAGCGGCACCTATCGATGCTATCGAATGCAGCATGTCCTCGGCGGCATTTTCCGCTTGCGGTGCGATTGGACAAATCACCTGAACGGCCGTGGACTCTTCCATTGCTCGCGCAAGCGCCGGTATGTCTTTGATATCCGCGTATGCAATCTCGCAGCCAAGAGCAGCAAATCTCGCTGCTTTCGATGGATCGCGAAGGACAGCCCTGACAGCCACCCCTTCATTTCGCAGCGTTTCTACAGTTGCTGTTCCGACCTTGCCGGTCGCGCCGAGGATTACAAACATCGTCTTTCCTTTGCATCAAGGTACAAACGACTATAGTGGGCCTCGGGGGGCGGTCTTTCGCATTCGGCCAGAGCTTTGCAAGTTCGGCCGTAATTCGTTAGACACGATGGCGCAGGATCTCCCTTGGCGTCTGACCCAGAATTCGTTTCATCGTGGTCGCCATATGGCTTTGATGCGAAAACCCCGCTTCCAAGGCAATTTGGCTCATCGGCAGATCCGAGTGCGCCAAAAGAACTTTCGCGCGCTCGACACGGCGGTTAAGGATATATCGATGTGGCGGCATGCCGAAACTGTTGACGAATTGCGCCTTCAGATGGGTGAGACTGACTGCGAGGAGGCTGGCGAGTTGACCCAGCGATAGCGAAGTTTCGAGATTGCATTCTATGAAATCCGCAAGCAGGGCCTTCTGGCGCGAAGAGAGCGTCGTTGCGGATCTGCTGGTCTGCGAACAAGCGCCGGCGGCTTCGGCCATCCTGATTGCCAACCCTAGTGCCAGCGTCTCAGCGTACAGAAGATCGGAAGGGACGTTTGCTTCCAGCTCGGCCTTGATCGCCCAAGCGATTGTTTCAAGGCGTGGATCACGTAACTGGAATGTTGGTACCAGTGGTTGCTGGTTCGGATCTCTACCGAGGTCGCTCATCGCTCTGTGGAAGAGACTTTGATCGAGCTTCAATCTGAGGATCACGCATTCCCTGTCATCCTCCCAAAAACCATCGAGCCCTGCGGGCACGATGTCGATATCGCCATGCTTTTGGATACGACGATGGGTGCGGCCGTCACAACGACAATCCGCGTTCACGGGGGGACCCATATGGATGCCCAACCGGTGCTGAGTTGCGGCAGGAACATGAGTGCGGCCCGGCGCAACCCTCAACAATTCGGCCTCGAGCCCGCGCCAGCCGCGCCCGTCACTTGACGCGACGACCGTCGTTCCGCCTGACCGCTGCACAGAATTCATCAGCTTTCCTAACATTGTCGGGGCCGTGGGTTTGGTTCCGATCTCGGCTCGAGCCGATGATAACTGCTGCGAGATCTCCCGCTGGCGCGGTGATTCAGTTTCTACCACCTAGAATGAGAGGTTTCCAATCGCTAAAGCTTTGGCGACTTGCGCACTTGCCCTGTTGGTGCCACCACCGCGCTTCACGCCACGAGCTCCCGCTGTTCAGGCCGACCGTTTACACGGTCCGCAGGTTTCAAGAAAGCCGGAGCGCTATCGTCGTGGGGATGGCGGCGAGCAACCGTTCTCGCGGCACACCCATCCCGGGCCTGCATCGCAATGCAGTGCAAGTCGCGGCGTAGTGATCGGCAAGCGCCTCGACCTCTGTGTCGGGACGCGGTTCGCTCTCGATGAGAGCTGTGCTTCAGGCGCTCTTCCGAGCGAGGCAGATGTCTCCGGTTCACTCGGCTGACCTGAAGACAGGCTTTCAAACCCTGCCGTTCACAGAACAGGGGATGAACTCTATTCCCCAAGTGAGGAAAAGAACTTCCGGACATCCTGGGCGTAGAGATCGGGCGCTTCCATGGCTGCGAAATGTCCGCCACGGTCAAATTCCGACCAGTGAACGATCCTGTTGGACCGCTCCATGATCCGGCGGATTGAAAGATCTGACGGGAACACGGCAACGCCAGTCGGAGTGCGCGTACGGCGCTTGATCTCGGGTGACTGACGGCTCTCGAAATAGAGTTGCGCGGAGCTGAAGCCAGTTCGTGTGAACCAGTAGAGGCAAACGTTGGTCAGGAGGTGATCGAGCGAGACGGCATCGTCCGGCAACGGCTTCTGCGGATCGGTCCAATCCCTGAATTTGTCAATAATCCAGGCCAGCAGACCGATCGGCGAGTCCACCAGTGAAAAGCCGATGGTGTTGGGCCGCGTCTCCTGTATGGCCGAATATCCGAGTGCGTTCTCTCCGAGTTTCCGGCCGAATTCGACACGCTCCAGTTCCGCTTCCGACCAGTCGCCCGTCGATAGCTCGTCTTCACCGATGGGTTCAAGTCCGCCATTCACATGCACGCCTATCACCGCTCCGGGCGCAAAGGAAGGAACGAGTGGCGAGACCTTGTAGCCGGTGTCGCCGCCCTGCACGCCGTATCGCGTATAACCCAGTCCGGCCATCAGCCTCGCCCATGTCCTCGCGATGCGTTCATGATCCCACCCAACCTGCCTGAGCGGCGTTGAAAAACCGAAGCCGGGTAACGAGGGAATGACAAGGGAGAAGGCCGGATCGCCTTCGTTCTCCGGCTCCGCGAGCGGCTTGATTACTGTCATGTATTCCAGAAAAGAACCGGGCCAGCCGTGTGTGATCAACAATGGCGTTGCATCGTCGCGGCTAGATTTAACGTGGAGGAAATGGATCGCCTGCCCGTCGATTTCACATTTGAAATGGTTGTAGGCATTCAGCATCCGCTCCTGAGCGCGCCAGTCAAATTTGTCCAGCCAATAAGCAGTCACGTACTTCAGGTAGGAGAGCGGCACCCCACGGCTCCAATCCTCCGCTGCCGAAAACTCTGGCAAGCGGGCATGTCGCAGACGATGGTGAAGGTCGGCCAGGTCGTGACCGGATATGTCTATCCGCATCGGTTCCGGCGTTGTCATTTCCGACATTCCAACTCCCCGTTGATTTCAAAGCTTAAATTTGGAACGTTCGTTATCCTGGGCAAGATGCGGATCAGTCCTCGCAGCCGACCGTGCCACAAAACTAGAGCAGTGTCCGGCCACCGTTCACCGCGAGTTTCTGGCCGGTAATGAAATCGGCTTTCGTGGAAGCGAGGAAGACGACCATATGGGCGATGTCTTCGGGCGTTCCGAAGTGCCCAAGCGGCGTGCGGTCAAGATACCAGTCAATCCGCTCTTGCGCTGATCCTGCGTGCCGTTCAACCGGGATCCAGCCAGGTGCGACCAGGTTCACGGTAATGCCTTCGGGAGCGAGCTCCTTTGCCCAGGAGCGCGTCATGGACAGCATGGCGCCTTTGGCCGAGGCATAGTTGCCGCAATAGGGATTCCCGAGCTCGGCAATTTCGGAGCCGATATTGATTACCCGGCCGGATTTGCGCGCTCTCCAGTCGGGCAAGACCTCCTGGAGCAACTCGAGCGGCGCCTTTACGAAGAACTCTAGCTGATCGAGATAGGTGCGCCAGGATTGGTCCAACAGTGGCATTTCTATCTGGAGCCCCGTTGCGTTATTTACAATAAGGTCGACAGGGCCAAGCGCTGTCTTGATTTCCGCGAGGCCCCTTGCGATGTCTGATTGTTCGATGACGCTAAACCGAGCAGCATAGGCCGTGCCGCCGGCGCCACGAATCTTCGAGACCGCTGCGTCTGCTCCGCGCGTGTCACTTCGATAATTGACAGCGACAGCCCAGCCGGCCAGGCCGAGTTCCCGCGCTATAACGGCTCCGAGACCGCGCGATGCGCCTGTCACAAGTGCAACTTTCATACTTGTGTCCTTTCGTTCCTGAATGTCAGCGACCATCACGGTCTGACCTGAGCGCGGATTATACGATGCCATCCCCCAATCGGTGCGGCATGTCCTTAGAGGCGATCATTCATGCAGCGTTCTTCCTCGGCGACGTACCGCCCTCTCCCCCGCCAAAATCGTGAAATGCTCGTCAACAGTAGAAGCGCTGCCCCGGACTCGGGAGCCGGAGGAATGGTGAACGACCACGCGCTGGGGCGCTTTTGATCACATTCAAGCCGCCGAAAAAAGCGCAGCAGCATTGGAGGTCGCCGATGGCGACGAACAGCTTCGTCGGAGAGATTGTAGCAGTTTCCCCAACGCTCCTCGTACAGATCCTTTAATAGCGATGCGAGAGAAATCATCACCTTTCCTTGCAAATGAATCGATCCAAGTCGCCAACGGACCAATTGAACCGATCCAATCCTGAGACGGGATGTCCACGAAGTCAAGATTCTTTTTGAACCGGTCCAATTTTTTGCTATGGTCACAATCGGAAACGTGCGGGGGAGTTATTGGAAAAGGGAAGCGTAAAGCTAGGTGACGTTGCAAAGGCAGCGGGCGTATCTAAAGGCACGGCATCGAATGTATTCAGCCGTCCAGAAATAGTTCGTGAGGAGGTGCGGGAGCGAGTACTTCGCATTGCCCGTGACCTTGGCTACGGCGGGCCTGATCTCAAGGGCCGGCTGCTCAGAGCGGGTCGTGTGAATGCGATTGGCGTCGCTGCGATTGAGCCGCTTACCTATTTCTTCGAAGACCCATGGGCACGTTCGATGATGACCGCGATCGGCGAGGTCTGCGATGCGAGTGGCACCGGAATTGCGGTCGTCTCGGCCGCGAATGAGGAGCGGCTTTCCTGGAACATCAATAGCGCTCTTGTCGACGGCTTTATCTTGCTCTGCGTGGACGGGGGCGAGAGGTTGGTCGAGCTAACCCGTCAACGTCAGTTGCCCTTCATTGCCTTGGCACTCGGTACCGAGGATGAGACGATTCCGACAATCGGGATCGATGATGTTTCTGGAGCGGCAGCAGCAGCCCGGCACCTTCTGGAACTTGGGCACCGCAACATCGCGATTCTTTCAATAGGACATGTCGACGGCCCCATCGGGCCTATTACGACCGAGCAGGTAGATGCTGAGATGGAGGGGCTACCTCGCGACCGCATTTGCGGTTACTGGCAAGCGCTGGAGGAGTTCAGCATCCCGCGCGAGAATGTTCCAATTCAAGGGACGGGGCAGGATAAAGCAAGTACTATCATGGCGATGGAGGCCCTGTTCTCTAACGCAGATCGGCCTACGGGAATTCTTGCAATGTCCGACAAAGTTGCCTTGTTTGCCATGCAGTGGCTAGCAGGAAAAGGCCTCAAGGTTCCAAATGACGTTTCCATCATTGGCTTCGACGGCGTGCCGGAATCCGCGACTTCATTGCCACCGCTAACCACCGTTGCTCAGCCCTTTGCCGCTATCGCGAGACGGGCAGTGAATGCCATCCTCCAAAACACGGTACCGATAGGCCAGGAGGCGCTAGAGCTTTGTCTTGTCGTGAGAGACAGTACTGCACCACCACGCTCACGATAGGGTATCAGTTTTGATCAGGAGCGCTTTGGGGTCCATTTGCCAACGGCTTGCCGATCATTGCGCAGTGATCTTGCTCGGTGTTGTGATGAAGGCCCGGGATGGTGTGCCGCGAGAAGGCTCGCTTGCCGCCATCCCCATTGCCATGCAAGCGCTCCGGCTTTCTGCCGAATGATTTCTCCCGAGCGGGAAGATCTTTCCGGGAGGATACGTCGATCTGCCTTTGTTGCTGATGGGCGTCTCATGGATGGACGAAGACGGCTGCGGCAAGTGCGATGAGTGCCCCGCTTCGTAGAGCACTCGCGCCGTCAACGAGGGCGAATTGCGTCCGGATACAGACGTCGAGGCGCACCCGCACGCCGTCGTTCTCGACCGCGCAGTTCGTTGCGGCCAACACTACCATGCAGCTCGGCGGGCTCCCTTTTCGCGTGCAGTTCTCCACCGCTTCGCGCAGGCTCCGCTCGATTTCATGTCAGCGGTGAAAGGCCAAGATCAGAGTCTGGAAGGTGTAGGCCCTTTTCCCGTTTGAGCTTTCGTCTCGCAGTCTTCGTAAGTGTGACGCAGGAAAAGCGGCAGACACCCTCGGAGAACCAGCGGGCCTTGCCCCGTCTTTTTACTTTAGAACGATGCCCTTGCTGGAAAGCCCATCCTTCAGCCGGTCGATGACATCGTATCTCGTCTCCGACCACTGGCTTGTGCGCGCCCAGTACTGGACAGTCAGAACTGTTTTATCGGCGGTTAGATCATTTGAGAACACCCGCGGCGCCGGTTGCTTTTGCACTCGGTCGTCCGATTTGACGATCGTAAGAATCTCCTTCTTGACCGGATCTGCGTCGGTATCGTTTCCAATGGCTACTGATAGCTCCTGTCTTCGGCTGGACTCTCGGCTGTGGTTTGTGATCGGAGTGTTCCACAATGTCGAATTCGGCGCCATCAGGTATAGCCCGTCGGCTGTCTTCATTTCGGTGGCAAACAGACCGATCTCGACGATAAAGCCCTTTACGCTGCCCGTTTCGATATATTCACCGACGCGCAATGGGCGAAGCACCAGCAACATGATACCGGCGGCGATATTTTGAAGCGTGCCTTGCAACGCCAAACCGATGGCTAAGCCTGCCGCGCCCAAGGCCGCAATGATTGATGCTGTCTGGACACCGAATTGGCCCAGAACCATCACGAATACGAGGACCAGCAATCCGTAGTGCAGAACATTCTCAAAAAAGCGGGCAAGCGTTTCATCGATGCCGTGGACCCTGGAAATCCCTTGGTAGGCCCACCGACTGATAATCCCTGACAACACCCATCCACCCACAAGGAGAAACACGGCGCCAATGAAGGAAAAACCGTACTGAACAGCAAGTGCTGTGACTTGGGCAAAGGCCGTCCGTGTCGCCACGATTACATCTGTCGCTGGTGTGTCCATCGAGACCATCCTTTCAGTTTTTGACGTCGAGATGTTAACCGGTCAGAACGAATGGAGTTCCCGGGCGATGCACAGCGCCGCCTTCCCAGCTTCGCTCGACCGTGTAGACCGGTGAGGAATGCAAATGGGCCTGAGGGTCGATTGAGGGTTAGTCGCGTTTGGCCCCAAGTTGTGGACATTCAGTGGGCACGCCATTTTCGAAGTTGAGAGCCATGGATCAGCAACGCGCCAGATCAAAAAAAGCCGAGCGAAAAGAACACTTCGAACAGACCGAACAAGACCGCGGCCGCGATAATCGATGCCGATCTCAGGGCAAAACGGGAGAAGAGCAAACGATTGCGTCAAGCGCGACTGGAAGCTGAGGTACAGCATAAAAAGCAGGATCCGCATCCATCCTAGCTATAGGTCGGAATCAGCGGCTCCCGGTCGCGAAAGCCAAGGTTGCACGCTCTAAACGGAATCTTACATGGAACCAAACTGATCCTAACTCGTTTGTGGCGACGAACGAGGTTGATATGACTGATTGCAGACTATGGAACGAGCCGGTTTTGATCGTCATCGGAACGACGAAACACCCTGTCAGAAGCACCGGGGAAGCAGCGTGGCTTCTCGCTGACCGGTGGCCGGTTGTTACCGGCAAAGCATTTATCCGAGCCCTAAAGGCGTGTGCTGCGGCGATTGACGGGAAGCGCTCGACGGCGTTTGCGCGATTGGCGCTTATTGCAGCCGCACGTGACGCCGGTCTTGTAGTTGAAGCATGACGTTTTGAAATACGAGGCGATCGGCCACACCGGGTGGGTCGGGGTCGTGATCCCATTTCTCCGAGCGAGATCTGAGGCCACCACCTGCCGTCATGGAAGCCGAGTATCGGGCGAGCCGTTATCGGACCACCCCACGCCGCAACAGTCAATTACGCGAACCTACTGCCAAGGACGCTGTTTCCAGTCATTCGGGTGCTCCTGGATTCCCATGACTTGGTCCCGTGCCGTACGCTCCGATGGGAGCCGCCCGGGATGAGCTTCCGCTATGGAGATGAACCAATTGCCAGAAGGGAAGCTCGGGGTTTTGGAAGGCAACCGCCCCGAGCTCCCCTTTCCGACAGCCATCAACCGCGGACGCATTGTGTAAAGGGAGCATCCCGTCGGATCCGGCGATCGGCGGCGAATTTGCAGTCAGGGTTTAGCGCCAAAAAGTCAAATCCACATAGAATTCGACGTTGAGGGAATCTAATGTCGTTCAAATGGCCACGCACTTGCCAAGCCGCTGGCTGCTAGTGCGTCGCCTGGCATTCCGGAGAAAGATGACGCCCTCTCTGTCTGAGTTTGTCGGCTTCGACCCTCTGACGGACAAGCACTTCCGGCGTCACAAATGCTGCGGTCAAAGTGGCAAATCCGATTGCTATCAGACAGTAGCCGCGCGTTGAGGACGCAGGATCTTGCTGAAGACTGCTGCCCGGGAGCGCATAGGGACCACAGTCCTGCGACAATGATCAGCAACCAGGAATAAAAGAATGGACCAAGGTCGTAGCTTCCACCGCCAATCGAGCTTCCTGAACTCGTATCGGCCAGAGCCGCGACCAAAGCGTTTGCCCACCGCCAACGCGCATCGCTACGCGCTATGGCTCTGAAGAAGCCGCCAAACGATCTTTTCCGTTTCCGAGAGAATGCCTAGTTCAACCTTGAACACAAGTTCCGGCCTTCTAGTTCAGTGTTCAGGAGAAAATCTGTTCGAGGAGCGCAATCATTCCAACATACCGGACTGAGCCCGACCTTCAGGAACTTCGCTCACCGATTGCCGGGGATAGTAGCGCCCTATGGTCAATCAAACGCGGTTGCTCGCCCATTGTGGCGACCGCCATCCACGACGGACATATAGTCCGCCCCGACCTTGTAGAGCACTATGCGCTGTCACCAGAAGGCAGACTTCGTGAAGAAGATCCCTACACTGGCTTCATCATCAGCGACATTACAAATCAGGTCATATTTCATCGGTCGCGATTTGAGATTGATTTGAACCGGTCGCGTGATGGCGCCGTTTATGTCCGGCCCGAGCAAGCTTGGGGTCTCAAGGTTTGGTCGACGCCGCTTCCGCCTGAGTGCGAGGAAACATCGCTTGCGATTCACGACGATTACTACGAAGCCCTCGGGGCGCTTCTCCAGGGTATTGAGCGCAGGCATAGCCGGTTTGTCGTGCTGGACGCCCACAGCTATAATCACAGGCGCGGCGGCCCCGATGACCCCCCCACCGACCCGAGTGAAGCTCCAGATATCAACATCGGCACGTCGTCCATGGATCGCTCACGGTGGGCCCACGTCATTGATGGATTGATGGAGCACTTTTCCGGATACGAGATTGGTGGTCGGACAGTCGATGTTCGCGAAAATATCGCGTTCCAAGGGAAAGGCGAGCAGACCCGCTTCATCCATGAATTCTTTCCTGAGACGGGATGCGCCATCGCCGTGGAATTCAAGAAGATATTCATGGATGAGTGGACCGGAGTGCCAGAGATCGACGTTCTGAACCAGATCCGCTCGATGGTCGCATCGGCAGAGCCCGTTCTGGAGCGCCTCTTGGGGCGTGGCCAATGATAAACAGGCTCGCAGCGGCGACAGAGGTTGAACGTGATTGGCTCGACAGCGCTGTCGAGGCCATCCGTGCGGGAAAACCGGTGCGGCAGGAGTTTGCCGGAGGCGGCCGCCTCCACATCGATCGCCCGCTCCCATTTATTTGCCTCCACATTGCGAGCACTGATGGCGAACCGATTGCACAGGCGATTGCACAGGCGAACGCGTCCTATCTGATCGCAGAGGATGCCAAATCCGCGCGGACCATTATCACCGTTATCGCTCCGATCCTTCAGGAAAAGTTCGGAGCTTTCTTCATATTGGACGTCGGAGAATTGGAAGACGACAGACCGCTTGCCGACGATGCGCCTTTCCTCAAAGCCTTCGAGGTTTGCGTCTGGGCGACGCGCGACGCTGCCGCAAGAGATGCTGCCAAAATCCTCTCAGAGGTCATTGGTCAAGGTGAAGCCCGATTTCGACGGCCGCGGGTGGAAATGCAGGCATCGCCGATATCCAGCAATCTCGACACAATCGCCCAGGAAATTGGTTGTTCAGCCATCGCAGTACGTTTCGCACCGATATACCGTCAGCCTGACGGCGGCATATATCCGGAGCTTCGCGACCACCTGATCGCCACGATGTTTGACGCGGGCCTGCGTGCTTGCGCCTCGTTCACCGAACGCGTTCAGGTCTTCGCCGTGCCGACGCATCGGTCGCTCGGCCGCAAGGCTTTCGTGGATGCCGTCTCGCGTGTCGACCGCGCGATCGACGAGGTCGCGGCATCCTTCGACTTCCTGTTGGCGGTCACGCCGATCAACGCGGAGGCGGCCTTCGAGACGTTTCGAAGCAGCAACTGCCTGCAGGAACCTGCATTTCTCTATCGACCTCTGACGGTACAGGTGGAAACTGCAAAGCAGAAGCTGTTTTCGATTTCTTTCGACCATATGGAAGACCCAGTTCTGTACGATCTTTACCGTGAGAAGCAACGCGAACTGGATCTGCAGCTTTCCATTATTGGGGCCCGACAGACCTCGCGATTCATCGATCTCGGGCGAGCACTGTATGGGCCAGTGAACGCATCTCTGCTTTCAGAAGCCGAAACGATCCTTCTCGCTCTTTGCAAAGTGCGCTCGGAAGACGATCGTGCTGCGACGCGTGAGCTACCACAAGCCGATAGCCTTTCGGTAGCCCGCAGCGCGGCTGCGATGATCGACGTCTATCGACAACACTATGAGGCCTTCGAGGCCAGTGTAGAACTGCGTGACGATCTTCCTTCGGGGCTGATGGTGACCGGTCCTCGACTGCTTGTCTCCACGAGCACATCCATGGACCAGTCTCGTGTCGCGCCCCTTCTGGCACATGAAATTGGTGTGCATTTGCTGACCTATTTCAACGGCTCGGCACAGGGCCTTCGGCTCTTTCGGTCGGGCCTGTCCGGATACGAGGGCATGCAGGAAGGATTGGCAGTTTTTGCAGAGTACCTATCAGGTGGAATGACTCCGGCACGGCTGAAACTTATCGCTGGTCGCGTGGTTGGGTGTGCCAGCATGTTAGATGGTGCGAGTTTTGCCGAGACCTTCGCATTGCTCCAGAACAATCACGGCTTCCCGACGGAGGCGGCATTCAACATCACCCTTCGTCTTTACAGAGGCGGCGGGCTTGCCAAAGACGCGATATACCTGCGTGGGCTGCTCGAACTGCTGGACCACCTCGCAGGAGGCGGTGCACTCGATCCTTTCTGGATGGGAAAGATCGCTTCGCTTCATTTCTCGGTGATGCAGGAGCTGGCATCACGAGGATTGCTCATCCATCCAGCAGTTCGGCCTATTTTTCTGGATACGACTGATGGACAGGGCGGGTTGGAACGTGCGCGCAAAGGCATGCGGCCGATCGACATGATACAACCAAGGGAGCCGTAGATGCGGATTGCATTTCTTGTAAATTCCATTGCAGGTGAAGCCTCGTATTACACAACCACTGCGCTTGCGATGGCGGCGATTTCAGCCGGTCACAAGGTCTGCTACCTGACACCAGGCGACTTTGTCCTTCGCGCGGATGATCGCCTGTTCGTTCGAGGCACCAAGCCGCCGTCTGCAAAACAGAAGAAGGCAGACGGTTTTATCGCCGGCCTGGCTGAGGCGGCGTTGAAACCGGAAACGATCGACATCGCCGATTTCGATGTTCTGTTTCTTCGTAACGACCCTTCCGAGGACGCTGATGAACGACCATGGGCAGCTCATGTTGGCGCGATGTTTGGGCGATTGGCCGCTGAGCGTGGTATCATCACCCTTAACGATCCCGAAGGCTTGTCGCAGGCTCAGAACAAGCTCTATTTTCAGGACTTTCCCGAGTCTATTCGTCCTACCACTCTGATCTCCAGGAGCATAGACGAGATCAGGGCATTTGTGGCGGAGCATAAGCAGGGGGTCATACTCAAACCATTGCAGGGATCGGGCGGCCGACATGTGTTCAAAGTTGCGTCCAATAAGGAATCAAATCTCAACCAGATTTTCGAAGCGGTCAGTGGAGAGGGCTACCTGATTGCGCAGAGTTATCTCCCCGATGCGACGCAGGGCGACATCCGGTTGTTCTTGATGAACGGGAAACCCCTTCAGCGAGACGGCAGTTACGCAGCATTCCGTCGAGTGCCGGCAAAGGGCGAAGTGCGCTCCAACATGAATGCGGCAGGGACCGCCGAAGCTGTTGAGATCACGCCGGAAATTCTGCGCGTCGCAGACACGGTCCGACCCAAATTGGTTGCCGACGGGATGTTCCTTGTCGGGTTGGATATCGTGGGAGACAAGATCCTTGAGATCAACGTCTTTACGCCTGGTGGTCTGCCGAACATGTTTGACCTCTATGGCGTCGACTTCTCGGCGGAGATCATCGCCGACCTTGAAAGAAAGGTGGCGATCCGCGAAAATTACGGAGCCACGATGACGAACAGGATGCTGGCAACTCTGTGATGCCTTGGGTGTCGAGACGTGGCGGCACCGACTTACTTGCTCACGTATCGGTATAAGAGAGCGGTGTATCGCTTCGACGCGGCCGCGCAAGACCAGTTACATCGGTGGCACGCCAGTGCTTCAGCATGAATTTGAAATTCCGATGCTAGCATCTCATCTCTTTGAAAACAAACAGCTACGATGGTTAACATGGCTCGCCTACCTCACTTGTTTGCGCGTGATATTGGTACTGGCAGCTTAACCCCCGGCTTTTTCCCGCTGTCTGTGAGTTGTGACGGCAAGCGTTGGCCTTGCGGGCGAGGACCCCGATGACGCAACGCCTCAATCCGCCAGGCTTGTCGCCCTAGCTGACGAGGGCCCTTACGAGGCCGAACGACAAGACGCTTCTGCGTTTGCACAGCCGTACGACGCCAAGACGCTCGCAAAGAAGCATCGTATCGACATCGAAGAAGCGGCGAAGATCATTGCCGAGCACGGTGCCGATCGAAAGGCTGCCGATAAGGCAGCACGCCGCATCGCTGCGTAAGAAATTATAGGGCGGCACCGTGACGGAGCCGCCCATCACGCCCGCATTAGGCGTTTCCGACGTTTCGATTGCGATCAAGCGCNATCGACATCGAAGAAGCGGCGAAGATCATTGCCGAGCACGGTGCCGATCGAAAGGCTGCCGATAAGGCAGCACGCCGCATCGCTGCGTAAGAAATTATAGGGCGGCACCATGACGGGGCCGCCCATCACACCGCATTAGGCGTTTCCGACGTTTCGATTGCGATCAAGCGCAAAGACGCTTGGAACTTTCTCGATCTCGACGAGCAAGCCGGCTTTTTTTGTGAACCGTTCAAAGTTCTCGCGAACTGCCTCGAGTGGGAATGAGCCGTTGGCCGCTNAAGACGCTTGGAACTTTCTCGATCTCGACGAGCAAGCCGGCTTTTTTTGTGAACCGTTCAAAGTTCTCGCGAACTGCCTCGAGTGGGAATGAGCCGTTGGCCGCTTTACGGCATGCGCCGAAAAGTGTGTGGTATGCCAGATCCCGACGCTCTTCCGGCCATTCGTCCAGAAAATCAAAAACGTCTTCAAGGCAGGCGATTTCTTCGACGAAATTCCTACCCCGCACATATGCGGCGCGGTCAAAAAATGAAGGAGCCATATTCTACCTCCGTACTTGGCCGTTGACGGACTAAAATTACGAAAGCAGTTGCTAATGTTCAAGGCGAAAAACGCGATGCGCCGCAGCAATTCGAAACGAAAGCGGCGAGGAGCCAGCATAACCAGCTCTACTTGCCGCACGATCGCTGCCGGAGAAGGCAGCGCCATGGCAGTGGGTGCGGTAATCGTTGCGCCAGCAATGGCGACTGCCGTTAGTATCCGCACCCGACGATGACAGGAGTTACAATTTTCTGCCTCGCAGATGTAGTTTGGCAGCCACCGCAGGACCGAGGCGGTCAACGAGACGATGTCGGGGGCCAGGCCCTAGAACTGCCAATTTGATGTCGGGGGCGCAGTTTGCTTCAGTAGGAGCTGTCGGCCGCTCGCATACGTCGATCGAACATCACAACAACAGCATTCATGTGAGAACGGATCTGAACGTTAGGAAGACGGATGCGAACGAGAATGCAGTGCGTCCAACAGTTGAGTCGCAGTGGTAGTCTCCGAAACGGACAACGCGTCCTGGTCAAGGTGCGAGGCAGACGGCGCTTACGAATAATCCGATCTTCAAAGCGTTCTTACAAAAGCGCTGCTCGGCCAGACCTCCCCCAGATTGTCCCTTGTTACCGACTCGCCGGGCCTCGACCGTAGAGCAACAGCATGGCGATGATAACCAGACCATAAATGATCTGCCGTCCGGCCTCCGGCATCTGCATGACGGACAGGATCGATTGCAGTAAAGTAATAAGGATTACGCCCGCCACTGTTCCGAGATAAGAGCCCCTGCCGCCGAGGATCGAGGTGCCTCCCAGCACGACAGCGGCGATCGAGGGAAGCAGATAAGTGTCTCCCATCGACTGCGCGGCCTTCGAAGCGTAGCCCGCAAGCAAACTTCCGCCGAATGCGCTGAGCGCGCCTGAAGCGATGAAGGCGATAAGGACGACCTGGCGAGTGTTGACGCCCGAAAGATAAGCCGCACGCTCGCGGTTGCCGATTCCATAAACGCAGCGGCCGAAGGCAGTGCGGGTCAGCACGAAGACCGTTGCTGCACCAACGATCAGCCAAATCAGTACTGCGTTCGGTATTCCCGGCAGCAGGAAGCCGGTGGCCAGGTAGCGCATGGCAGACGTGGCCGAATCCTGCGGCGAAAAACCACCCGTGTAGACCACCATCAAGCCTTGTGCGACGGCGTTAGTTGCCAAGGTGATGATCATCGAGGGGATGCGCAGATAGGCCACCCCAATACCGTTGGCGAGCCCAATTGCCATCCCGCAGATAATGCCAAAGGGAATGGCGAGAATTTCACCGGCAGGACCGTAAGCTGCTGCCGCGCAGGCCATCATACCTCCCACGGCCACCGACCAGGGGACGGAGAGGTCGATCTGGCCGAGCAGGATAACGATCATCATTCCCGTGGCGATTACGCCAAGAAAGGATGCCACCTTCAATTGCTGAAGCAGATACTCCGGAGAGAGGAAGCTGGTCGAATAGAAACTGCCAATCGCAAGCAGTACAATGATGCAGATGAAGGCAGTCGATATTGCCGGATCGAGCCGCCGCACAAATTTCCGAGGGATCATTGTTTGTGCTCGCGTTGCATCGCTCATCCAAACCACTCCAGGCGGTTGCGGACGCGAAATAGACCGAATGCGCCGAGACTTACGGCAATCAGCAAGACCACACCCTGGAATAGCGGTTGCCAGAGTGGATCGAAATCGAAGACAAAAAGCAGGTCGCCGATTGTGCGAAAGGCAAGCGCACCAAATATCGCACCAATGGCGCTCCCTTTTCCGCCAAACAACGAAACGCCGCCTAAAACCACTGCTGCGATCGAGAAAAGCGTATATGCGTTGCCGCTCGCAAGCGCTGCCTCCCCGGTGTAGGTAAAGAAGGTCAGAAAAAGTCCCCCGATCGATGCGAGAAGGCCTGAGAGCATATAGGCAGTGAATTTTGCACGGCGAATTGGTACACCGGACATAAAGGCGGCGACCTCCGAAGATCCGGACGCATAAGCCGCCCGCCCGATAATGGACCTGCTGAAGGGCAGCCAAACGACGATAACCACAACGATCAATGCAACGAGACTTGATGGCACCACGCTAAATAGCCGTCCCGTCATCATGTCGGCTAGCTCTTCATTCACCGAGCCGCCGGGAAAAGGCCTGAGCAGAAGCGCAATGCCGAAAAAAATGGCGCCGGTTGCGATTGTGGCCACAATAGGCTGCAGGCGACCATAGATGACGATCAGGCCGTTCAAGGCACCACAGGCAAGGCCGGTTGCAAGAACGGCGACGACGCCGATAGCGGTCTCCAGCGGCGTGCCGAGAACGAGCCATGAGGCCAGTGCGTTGGTGAGGATGAAGATCATCCCGACGGAAAGGTCGATTCCTGCGGTGATGACCACCAGCGTCTGCGCCATGGCGACGAAAGCGAGCAGGACGCCCTTGTTGGCTGCCGTCTGGACGACATTCGCTGTCAGTCCGGCGGGATGGTTGGAGACGTAGATGACAAACATGACGAGAAAAATCCCGATGGCCATCAATACGCCGCGCCGCTCGCTCAGCCAGTAGCGCCATTCTCTCATGCCGCCGTCTCCTTTGTCTTGCCATCGACATTGAGCGCGCTGGCGATCAAATCATGCTGGGTGATGCCATCCCCTACCAGTTCCCGCAGGATGCGGCCGTCGTAGAGAACCAGTACCCGATCGCAACAGCCGATCAACTCGTCATAATCCGTCGAATAAAAAAGGATGGCCGCGCCCGCATCGGCGATCCCGCGCAACAGCTGGTAGAGTTCATGTTTCGTGCCCACATCGATGCCACGCGTTGGATCGTTGAGAAGAATGATACGGGGTCTGCGCATCAGCCACTTGGCGATAACCACCTTCTGCTGGTTTCCACCCGACAGCGCTCCGACGGGACCATCGAGACCGTCGGTTTTGATGGCGAGCAGTCTTACCATCTCATCAATCAGGAGCCCTTCCTTTTCCCGATTGATGACCCCGCCTTTCGATATCCTGTCCAGAACGGCAAACGAGAGATTCTCGCGAACCGTCATCGGCAGCATTAGGCCCTCGGTTTTACGGTCCTCCGGAATGAGCGCCATTCCCACCTGTGCCGCGCTCGCAGCAACCGGGCTATCCAAGGTGATCGGCTTTCCGTCGACAAGCACCGAGCCGGTCGTGCCGCGCAATACTCCGAACAAAGCAAGCAGCAGTTCGCGCTGCCCTTGTCCATCAAGGCCCCCAAGGCCCACCACCTCGCCCTTGCCGACGGTGAACGAGATATTGCGTAGGCTATCGGTCCAGCTAAGATTGCGACATTCAAGCGCAGGCGGCGTCGCATCGACGGTTCTTTCCGGCTTCGGCGGAAAGACATTGCTGTATTCGCGGCCGATCATCATCTCGACGATCTCGCCGTCGCTATGCGTTCCGGAAGCGAAGCTTTGCACATTACGACCGTTGCGGAAGACGGTGCACTGATCCGCGAGTTCGGCGATTTCATGCATGCGGTGAGAAATGTAGAGCAATGCCAGACCCTCGGACCGCAGCCTTCTCAAGACCAAGAAGACCTTGGCGACGTCGGTGGCGCTGAGAGCGGAGGTCCCCTCATCGAGGATCAAAATGCGCGGTTTCCAGGCAAGCGCCTTGGCAATCTCGACCAATTGCCGGCGCGAGAGCGGCAGGTCTTTGATGAGCGCGCGGGGGTGAACGTCTTCGGCGCCGGCGCGGGCGAGAGCCTCTTCCGCGATCCTGCGTTGGGCGTGGCGATCGATCAAGCCAAAGCTGAGCGGCGGATTGGAAATGCAGATGTTATCGGCGACGCTCAGATCCGGTATCAGAGACAATTCTTGGAATACGCAGGTTATGCCCGCGGCCGAGGCTTCTGCCGGCGAGCGGAAGCTGATTGGCCGCCCATCGAGCAACATGCGGCCCTCATCAGGCGCAATCACGCCGGCCATGATCTTGATCAGCGTTGATTTGCCGGCGCCATTCTCGCCCAGAATCGCATGAATTCGCCCCCCTTGCACGGAAAGTTCGGCGTTTTCGAGCGCGTTAACGCCGCCATAACGTTTTGACACGCCGTTCATCTGGAAAAGCGCCGGTGCCCCCGGGACCTGTAAAGTGACCATCAAAACCTCGGTCGGTTTTTCGTAATGCCGCGAGGCAAAACTCACGGCATGCTATCAAGTCATCCACGTTCGGCCGGTTTACTTGTTCTCTTTGGTCTGCCCCATGATTTCCTGAGCCGTAAAATTGATGCCACAGGTGGGGAAGGAGTTTCCGACAAAGAAGTTGTCCGACTGGTCGGGATAGAAGTCCTGTCCCGCCTTGAAGTTCGGGTCCTCGACAATCGCGAGTGGCAGCTTGACCGATTGCGGAACGACCTCTCCTTCGAGGGCTGCGATGGCCGTCTTGATTGCGACTGCCACTTGAGCAGGGCCTGTGCCCGCCGATGAGCACTTAAGACCGTCGGCCGCATGCATGGAGCAGAACTTTCGGAAGCCGTTCTCGGTCTCGCCGCCGAAAGGCACGAAAGGATGGCCGGCATCGATCATCGCCTGTACGACACCCGTGTCGCCGCCCTGGGCGGTAATTCCGTCAAATTTCTTATGAACGGCAATGGCGTCCGCAGTCGCCTTCTGTGCCGTCGGATCATCCCATTTACCGAGAACCTCGACGACCTCCCACTTCTTTCCCGTGGCATCGAGTGTTTCGTGAATTCCGTTGTGACGATCTGTATCGACCGAGGTGCCGGCCACGCCGCGCACCTCAAGTATCTTTCCGCCTTCGGGCAGGTGGCCCGCCAGCCATTTCGCCCACAGGACGCCAAGGCCCTTCTGATCGACGTTGACATTGATCGCATCCTGCGTGTCGAGGGTATTGTCAAAGGCGACGAGGATGACGCCGGCTTCCTTGGCTCGCTTGATAACAGGTCCAAATGCGGTCGGGTTCTGCGCATTGACGACGATCGCGTCATAGCCGGAATCAATGAAATTGTTTATCGCGGAAATCTGTGCCGGCACGTCCTCTCCGGTCGATACGACCTTGAATTCCTTGAGCTTGGCGGCCACATCCGGCTGTGCAGCATAGGCTTTGGCCGTCTGGATCATCTGGATTCGCCAGGTGTTGGCGATATAGCCATTTGCAAGAGCTATCCGGAACGGCCCGTCTTTTTTCGGAAACTGGAAGAATTTGGTTTCGGCGGACCAGGGTGCGAAACACTCTGGCTGGGCGGCGGGCCCGCTAACGACAGCTGGGGCGGCGTTTACTGTCGTGCAGGTAAGCGCGAGTGCGGCGGACGCGAGAGCGCCGCCGACGAATGTCTTCAACATCGAATTACTCCCACTTGTTGTCATTCCTAGACCGGCATCAACAGCGGGTTTGTGGCGTCAACGACCGTATCTGCAGACAATGACTGCATTCGGTTGCCGTGGCCGGCAAGCATGTCGATACGCACGTCCGATGACGTCAGATGGGCTCCTCCCTCAGCGTCATGAAGGGAATCGTAGCGCTACCAATACAGATTGTAAAGCACCGTATTTCGTGCGCCTAAATTAGCTTTATGACGTGTTGCGACCAGGTGTACTTTCGCGGATTTTGAGCTCGAAGCCCAAGTCGCCGACGGCTTTTGTGGGCCTTTCGTCAGCCATGGCTGCCTGAACCATCGCAATTGCTTGCCGGCCGATCTCGTAGCGTGGCGTCCATTGAGCACATACCCCAGGTCGTTAATGGCCGTGGTGATCCGTTGCCGAAGCGCCACGGATACTCGTTCGGGATGGCGCAGCGCCCGCGACACAGTGATGGTGCCGACGCCAGCGCGACGCGCCGCATTCGCAAGCGTCGGACGACCACTGCTCCGACGCGCTTGTCTTATGACTATCTGCGCTTCTTCGTGAGATAAAGAAGCGCCGGAGAGGACGGCCATCCTTCTCCGGCGATGGGGGAYGGATCGGTGACGCGCCGGTCGTCATTCTGATGAGTGCCGGGCCGAGCTAGAGTATGATCGCCCCCATCTTTTCCAATCGTCCTGAACGGATACCCGAGCGGATCGGTGACGCGCCGGTCGTCATTCTGATGAGTGCCGGGCCGAGCTAGAGTATGATCGCCCCCATCTTTTCCAATCGTCCTGAACGGATACCCGAGCCTTGGGCTCGGATGACAAGCATAGGAGACGGAAAAGATGACGGACATTACCATCGGCGCGGACATCTCGAAAGAGCATATCGATCTGCACAGCCTACCAGATGGGCAAACGTTGAGGGCCACCAACGATCGCAAGGGATTTGCGGCCATTCTCCAATGGATCGGCGCAAAGAGTGTGGAGCGCATCGTGTATGAACYAACCGGTCCCTACCATAAGGCCTTCGAGCGGTTCATGGCAGCAAACGGCTTGGCCCTTTCCAAGGTCAATCCTCGTCTTGCCCGGCGTTTCGCGGAGGCCACTGGCCGGCTTGCCAAGACAGACAAAATCGATGCCGGACTGCTGGCCCGTTACGGCGCGCTTCTTCAGCCCCGCATCCTTGAAGCCAACACGCAACTCCTCAATGACTTGAAAGAGTTGCATGTGGCGCGGCTGGCCCTCGCCAAAGACAGGACCGCCGCAAAGAACAGAGGCAAAAACCTTTCCAACCCGCTGCTGAAGAAACAGAACGCCGACAGGCTTAGGCAGATCGAACGCCAGATCACGGCCGTGGACGACGCCATCATGGCTTTGATTGGCAAGGACGCATCCCTCAAGGCCAGGCTCGATATCCT
>NZ_LMCW01000010.1 GCF_001424945.1 Rhizobium sp. Root1203 | reverse complement strand
TCAGACGCCGACCGAGATCTTCAGCCAGCATCTATTGGCTTTGGAGGGCACCCTCAGGTAGGCTGCTGAACTGCGTTGCATTCGATCTGGAACCAGCACCGCAAAGTTAAAGTGTCCTGATTCTGCAAAGTTAGAATGTCACTCTCCCCGCGTTTTGAGGACGTGGGAGATTGCCGATGGGACTGATTGCGATGAGCGAGCGTGATCTGCAGCGGATCGAAGTTTTGTCGAAGGTCATCGCCGGCCGGATGACGTTGGTGTCGGCGGCGCATGTTCTGGGCTTGAGCGAGCGCCAGGTTCGCCGGTTGCTGGAGCGGATCAGCACGGGTGGCGCGGCGTCGATCCGGCACAAGGCGATCGGCCGGCCGTCGAACAACCGGATCGGCGATGGGCTTCGCGATTATGCTGTGGCGATCGTGCGAGAACGCTATGCCGATTTCGGTCCAACCTTGGCAGCCGAGAAGCTTGCCGAGCGCGATGGGCTGACGGTGTCGCGTGAGACGTTGCGGCAATGGATGACGGAGGCCGGCATCTGGCTGTCGCGCAAGTAGCGGCGGACGTTTCATCAGCCACGATTGCGACGCGAGGCCTATGGCGAGCTGGTGCAGATCGACGGCTCCAAGCATCGCTGGTTCGAAGATCGTGGGCCACCGTGTACGCTGTTGGTGTTCATCGACGATGCGACCGGCAGATTGATGCAGTTGCGGTTCGTGCGATCGGAAAGCGCCTTCAGCTACTTCGAGGCGCTGGAGCTTTATTTGCGGGATCACGGTGCTCCCGTTGCCTTTTATTCCGACAAGCATTCGGTGTTCCGGGTGGCCAAGAAGGATGCCAAGGGCGGTCAGGGCATGACCCAGTTCGGCCGGGTGCTTTGCGAGCTAAGCATCAAGATTCTTTGCGCAAATTCAAGGCAGGCCAAGGGCCGCGTCGAGCGGATGAACCGGACATTGCAGGACCGATTGATCAAGGATATGCGGTTGGCCGGGATCAGCGACATGCAGGCGGGCAATGCGTCTATGCCCACTTTCATGGAAGGCTACAACGCGCGGTTTGCAGTTGCCCCTGCCCGATCTGACAATCTGCATCGGCCGGTGAATCTCGCGTTGGACCGGCTCAAGGTGATGTGACGCGTGGGCTGGTTGGCCGTTATGTCGAGACCTATGCCTTCGCTGATGGCCGGCTGGAGGTGCGCTGGAAGGGGCATTCGCTGCCGTATCGGGTGTTCGACAAGGACCAGCGGGTGACACATGCGGCGATCACCGAGAACAAGCGGCTCGGCGACGTTCTTGCCTATATCAAAGACCAGCAGGATCAGCGATTGCCGCCGAAGGTGAAGACCAACAGCGAGAAGATTGGCTACGTCAAACGTGGCCGCAAGCCAGGCAAGCGGACGGATTTCGGGAGGGATCCAGCCGTGATTGCCCGACGGCGACAGGCGCTCCCTGACCTCGATGCGGCGGAATGACTGGCTGCTCCGACTGTCCAAGCTAAAGCCGAAGGGGAGCATCTCACCCGCCCCCGCCCTTCCCTTACAACCCGGCCCAGCCGGTCCGGTCGGGGGCTTGCCTCAGCGCAGTGGACATGCCGAGTGTCGCATTTCTAAATGGCTGAAGGCGCGCCCAAAGTGACACTTCTACATTGCACACAAACGGACATTCCAACCCTGCCGCCACATTGATGTAGCCGGGTACATTCTATTTCCAAGTGCGACATGCCAATGATTACAATGGCTTCACTATGGAGATTTTGGCATGTCTGGATGCTGTACGCAGATCACCCTCGCCGATCGCCGACGCCTGCATCACCTGGTGGCGGCAAAAGTTCCGGTAAGCGAGATCGGCTTGGCCGTCATCGCTCGACGATTTACCGCGAGATCAAGCGCAACACGTTTCGCGATCGTGAACTGCCGGACTACGACGGCTACTGCAGCACGGTTGCGAACGACATTGAGCAGGACCGACGTCGCCGGCTGAAAAAGCTGCGGCGTCACCCGAATTTGCGAACAGAGATCATCAACCAGTTGGAGGCTCGCTGGTCTCCCGAACAGATTGCCGGACGCCTGCTGTCGGACGGCGTCAGTCGTGTTCGCGTTTGCAAGGAGACAATCTATCGCTTCATCTACAGCAAGGAAGATTATGGGCTTGGTCTCTATCAGTATCTGCCAGAAGCGCGCCGCAAACGTCGTCCAAGCCTCCCTGCCCTACAAAAAGCTCGACACTTTACGGTCGGCGCCGGGAGGGAAAGTCCCGAATGCCTGGTTCGGGCGCGACGAAAGCAAAGAGCTTATGTTCTTCGCCGGGATCCACGTTCCGCAGTGGACAAGGGTGATAACTGGAGTGGCCGTCTTCGGCTGCAGCATCCGCTATCGGTTGCCATCGCTGAGGGTTGTTTCGTTCAAGGGGTATTAGCGCCACGCTGGGCATTCCTCGACCACGGCCACTGACCATCGATCTCGGCCTCGAGCGAAAAGCTCAGGAAAGTTCGAATGAGGACGATCAGCCCGAGAAGGCCGACGCTTTCCCACGTCAGAGGAGCAATGATGGTGGCGATGATATCGGCCCCTATCAGGATTTTGAGCCCAAGCAATATCCCCCGCCCGAGATTGGCGCGATAGCGCTCATAGGCATTGCGTTGTCCGGACGAGAGCAGATCCCGGACGTATCCGGCCGTCGCCAGGGCCACGCCGATCAGGATTACCCCGACCCCGAAAAATTCGAGCCCGGTTGCAAGCGGCTTCAACACGGGAGCGATCAGGTTGGCGAGACCGCTCGCTTCAGTACCAATGTCCATCTCAGTATCCTCTGTAATAAATCTGAAAAGTCCCGACGCGCGGTTTCTGTTAGTTGGGTTCGGCACCTGACGTGCTGGCGAAGAGGGCAACGGCGGCGATTATAGCTGGCAGGCTAAAGGCGGCCGCAGGGCTGAACATGTAGCCCGCCGCTCCGGCGCCGCATCCGATGGCAAACGTCACGACAGCGGTGGCCATCTTTCTCACCCGTGCTTTTGCGACGGTGATTTCCTGGGCTTTCGAGTTGGCAAGGATGTCGGCAAGATCGAGCATGATCTGTGTCGTCGTACCCGTCATCAAGGTGGTCGGCGGCGCTTTCGACAGATGGGACCGGTGAAGACCGTTCTGTATGGCCATTGCCGACACCAGTGTCATCGCAACTGCAAACGTAACGCCATTCTCGTCGCCGTGGAATGGACCATAAACCATGGCAATGGCCGCTACCGCGGCGAGCAGGATCAATTTTACGACCAGCATGGGCCGGACGGGGGAGCGATTCCGGTTTTGAAGTTTCAGGCAAACCAGCCGGGACGCGAAGACGACAAGGCAGAACATCGGCAGGACCAGCACCTTCGACAATGCTCCGCCAAGGCCATGGGCCATCGTTGCGCCCAAGGTCACGAAGTTGCCTGTGACATGCGCAGTAAAAAGACCTGAAAGAGCCAGGAAGCCGAGCGTATCGACGTAGCCGCCATTGAAACTCAGAAGGGTAGGAAGGGAGGGAAGCTTCATTTCATGACCTCTATTTTTGTTAGATGCCGCGACGTTGCTCGCGACGTGGCTCCAGTTTTGACGCCGGATGCCGGCTTCAACAATTGCATCAATTGTTTCGAGTTCATTGCGCGTGGCGGCATAATGGGCAGGGCGGCCGAAGCCGCCGCCCCACCCAAAGTCTTCGTTAAGCTGCACCGGGTCGATTGATCGTCAGGAAATGGCGTACGACGGGTTTGTCCGGACCAACATGATAGGCGAGCACCTTGCCCTGGAGGTCGGCGTCGGCATTGGAGACGCGCTTGTGCTGGCGCAGGTGTTCAGCCCAGGATTCCACCATGAACCCTTCGACGATCTTCTCCGGGTCAGCCGAGTCCTCGGTGACACCCCAGCCATAGGCACCATCACGGCGGCGTTCGTTGGAAAGATGATCGATGGCGTGCAGGAATGCGCTGCGGTGCTGCTTCTCGACCTTGTACTCGATCAGGATCAGAACCGGACCACGGTCATGGGCAACGGGTTCCGCGACAAGCGGCTCAGGCCAGTGGTTGGACGGCACCATGTCGGCATCGCCTGCAGGAAGCTTTACGCGGTGCATGATGAACCCGGCCACAAGCAGTCCGGCGGCTCCGATGAGCAAGGTGGACTGGATCCCGACAGCTTCGGCGACAGCACCCCATCCGAGGCTTCCGGCAGTCATCGCACCATTGAAGACGGTCAGGTAGACAGCAAGACCACGACCGCGCACCCAGTTGGGTAGAACAGCCTGCGCTGCGCCGTTGAGCGTGGTCAGGGCGGTGATCCATGCGCCCCCGAGGAACATAAGAACGATGATGGCGACGATCTTCGGCGGGGCAAGCGACAGGACACCCAAGACAACTGCGGTGATCAATGCTGCGCCAAGAAGCAGACCGTCCGAGCTCAGGCGTTCGCGAAGCCACGGCATGACCAAGGCTCCACCGATCGCACCAGCTCCGACCGCACCAAGCAGGATGCCGTAGAAGCTGGCATCCCCACCGAGCAGTTGCCGGGCGACGAGCGGGAGGAGCGCCCAGACGGCACTGGCGAAGGCGAAGAAGATGGCAGCCCGTAGGAGGACGACATGCAGCGGCCTGCTGGAGCGGGTGTAGCGAAGTCCGGCACGGAAGGCACCGAAGAAGTTCTCCTGAAGCGCGTCGTTTGCATTCTTCGCCCGTGGCCACCAGACCAGAGCTGCGATGACCACGGCGTAGCTTGCGACATCCGCGCCGTAGGTAATCCCGGCTCCAAAGGCTGCAAGAAGCAGGCCGCCCGCGGCAGGCCCGATGGAGCGGGCAATGTTGATGCCGAGCGAGTTCAGCGCCACGGCGCTCTTGACATCCTCGCGTTTGACCAGTTCGGGAACAATGGCCTGCCATGTCGGTCCCATCAGAGCAGCGCCAATGCCGCCGAGGAAGGTCAGACCGATCAGCGCGCTGACCGACAGCATGCCCGTCTGGGACAGGACCATAAGCGAGATGCTGACGGATGCCAGCAGGAACTGGACGGCCATCAGGAACCTGCGGCGATCAAGGATGTCGGTGAGAACGCCCGCAGGAATGGCAAGCAGGAAGATCGGCAGGGTTCCGGCCGCCTGGACCATGGCGACTGCGGCCGGCGATGCCGAAAGATCCGTCATCAGCCAGGAGCTTGCGACGTCGCGCATGAAGCTTCCGGTATTGCCAAGGACGGTGGCGATCCAGAGAACCGCGAACACAGGCTGTGCGAGTGGCGCGAAGGTTCCGCCGGATGCTTTTGCAGCGCTCATTTGCCTGCTCCCTTGGTGAGGTCGAATGCGGCGACGAAGAGGAATGCGCCAGCGAGGCCAACATGTTCAAAGAAGGCGTTGGTCGCCATCATGCGGTCCATGCCGGGAGCCATCTCCCAGAAACGGAGGGCGATGAACGTTGCCATGAGCGTGAAGCCAGCGAGCGCCAGCGCTCCGAGCCAGCGAAACAAGCCCGATACCACCATGGCTGAAGCCGTCAGCTCGAACACGATGACGGCGACTGCGAAGAATGCGGCAGGATGAAGACCGAAATGATCCATCTCAGTCAGTGCGCCGTTGAAGTCGAAGATCTTGGTAAGCGGACCCTGTATGTAGGCAGCGCAGAGTGCGAGCAGCGAAACGGTTCGCGTGATCGGAGAGGCCAACATGCGCGTCAGGCCGCTTAGGATCGGGTTCGACGTGGGGGATAGGTGGGTCATAATCTGCTCCTGCATGTACGCCGCGAGCGGCTGCTTTTGATGGAGCGATATTGACTGGTTGCAGCGGCGCCAACAATTGCAGCAATAGTTTCGATTTAATTGCAAAATGGGCAATTATGAAGTGATGCTCGGGTGGCTGGATGCCACCCGAGCCAGGCTCGTCAGACGGCCCAACAGGAGCAACCGAATGCGCCGAAGAATCCCTTGAGGTCGGCGATTGGAAGCTTGGAGGTCCAAGCTCCGGCATGGTCGTGGCCGTGCACGCCGCAATCGCTGGCGCATCCGCATGTGGAGATGGCGGTGCGGCGCAAGGATCGAGCGCCCGCGCCCTCCGGTTCGCCCCAGGCCGCGTAGCCGCCGAACTTGCGCACGGGAGACCAGTCGGGCATCGCGGGCGGGATGTCGTTCTCGTCGAGCGTCTTGAAGTCGCCTGCGCCATAGACGATCTTGCCGCCGACCATGGTCAGTTCCGAGGTGAGGAACGAAATCTCGTCCTCGGCGCAGGAGAAGAAGTCCTTGTCCGGCACCACCAGATCGGCGAACTGGCCCTTCTCGATGCGGCCCTTCTTGCCCTCTTCATTGGAGAACCACGTGACCTTCTCAGTCCACATGCGCAGCGCGGTCTCCCGGTCGAGGCAGTTGGCTCGCGGATAGAGTTGCATTCCACCGACAGTCTTGCCGGTGACCATCCACGACAGCGAAACCCATGGATTGTAGGAAGCAACGCGCGTCGCATCGGTGCCTGCGGAGACATTCACACCCTTGTCGAGCATGCGGCGGATCGGCGGCGTAGCCTCGGCCACGCCGTGACCGTATCGCTCGACGAAGTATTCGCCTTGATAGGCCATGCGATGCTGAGTGGCGATGCCACCGCCGAGTGCGGCGATGCGGTCGATCGAGCGATCCGAGATGGTTTCGGCATGGTCGAAGAACCAGTTCAGTCCTTCGAGCGGAATGTCCTTGTCGACCTTCTCGAACACGTCGAGCGCGCGGGAGATGGTCTCGTCATAAGTGGCATGCATGCGCCAGGGCCAGCGGTTCTCGGCGAGAACCCGGACGACCTCTTCCAACTCGCCCTCCATCTCCGGTGCCATTTCCGCGCGCGGCTGGCGAAAGTCTTCGAAGTCGGCAGCGGAGAAGACCAGCATCTCGCCAGCACCGTTGTGGCGAAAATAGTCGTTGCCCTGCTTGTATTTGACCGACTGCGTCCAGTTTAGGAAATCCTGCTTCTCTTCCTTGGGCTTCTGCGTGAAGAGGTTGTATGCAAGACGAACCGTCATCTGGTTCTCGTCCGACAGCTTCTGGATGACCTCGTAGTCGTCCGGATAGTTCTGGAAGCCGCCGCCCGCGTCGATCACTCCGGTAACGCCAAGGCGGTTCAGTTCGCGCATGAAGTGGCGGGTCGAGTTTACCTGATAGTCCAGAGGAAGCTTCGGCCCCTTGGCGAGCGTCGAGTAGAGAATGCCTGCATTCGGCTTGGCCAGCAGCATGCCAGTCGGATTGCCATTGGCATCACGGGTGATTTCACCACCCGGCGGGTTCGGCGTATCGCGGGTGTAGCCGACGGCGCGCAGCGCCGCGCCATTCAGGAGTGCCCGGTCGTAGAGATGCAACAGGAAGACCGGGGTATCGGGAGCGATCGCATTGATCTCCTCGATCGTCGGCAGGCGTTTTTCGGCAAACTGATGTTCAGTGAATCCGCCGACGACGCGCACCCATTGCGGCGCGGGCGTGATCGCCACCTGGCGCTTCAGCATGCCCATGGCATCTGCGAGCGAGCGCACGCCGTCCCAGCGCAGTTCCATGTTGTAGTTCAGGCCGCCGCGAATAACGTGAGTATGGTTGTCAATCAGGCCCGGCAGGACGCGCTTGCCCCTGAGGTCGACGATCTTCGTGTTGGCACCAGCCAGCGCCATAATCTCGCTGTCGGATCCGACGTCGAGAAACAGGCCATCCTTGATGGCGATCGCCGTGGCGTTTGGATTGGCCCGGTCAAGGGTCGTCACGCGGCCGTTATGGAGGATCAGGTCGGGATGCATGGTGTCTACTCCGGTCTGGTTGGCATCGGCGGCTTTCGCCGGGGAGAAGAGGTTCGAGAACGCCAGGCTCGACGCGCCCCCAAGAAAGGATCGACGAGTCGTCATCAGCTCCGCTCCTCCGCTTTCGCCTCTGCCTGATGGGCGAGGTCGATCCGATCGCTGCCCTTCGGTAGGTGGCCGAACATGTGCGGCTTGATCTGATGAATCCATGAAACGCCTGCTGGCTCCCTGCTCCACAAGGTCTTTGCGAAAGGGATGATCTGTTCACCGACGAGAATGCCGAGAAGGCCGACCAAGGCGATGACAGGCGGAGCCGGCGAGCGGACGTTCAGGAGGCTGTACACGATGCCGACCAGCAGACCTGCGCCGAGAGACAGGAGATAGATTTTCATTGGTTGTCCTTCACGATTACGGAAAGACCGCTCCGACGGGTTATCGGAGCGGTCTGGCCAGACCCTTAATTGGCGGGATTTGGGCCGATGCGCTTGCCGTGCTTGACGCGTTCTTCGCCACCGTGGACATGCGTGACGGCGTAGTCGATGCCCATGCCGTATGCGCCGGAATGCTCCTTCACGAGGGTGGTGACAGCATCGTAGGTTTCCCTGCGGGCCCAGTCGCGCTGCCACTCGAGCAGGACCTGCTGCCAGGTGACCGGGATCACGCCTGCCTGAACCATCCGGTCCATCGCGTATTTGTGCGCGTCTGAGGACGTGCCGCCGGAAGCATCCGCGACCATGTAGATCTCATAATCCGGAACATCATGCAGAGCCGAGAGTGCGAAGGTTGTGTTGCACACTTCCGTCCACAGACCGGAGACGACGATCTTCCGGCGGCCGTTTGCCGCGTTCTTCGCCAGCGCATCGCGCACGTTCTGGTCGTCCCAGGAGTTCATCGAGGTGCGCTCGAGAATGTCGTTCTCCGGATAGACCGCCAGAAGTTCCGGGAAGGTATTGCCGGAGAAGCTTTCTGTTTCGACGGTGGTGATGGTCGTCGGGATGTTGAAGATCCTTGCTGCCTTGGCCAGACCGACGACGTTGTTCTTAAGCGTCTGGCGGTCGATCGACTGAACGCCAAAAGCCATCTGAGGTTGCTGGTCGATGAAAATCAACTGGCTGTTGGCGGGAGTGAGAACTTCGAGCTTGGACATGAGATTTTCCTCTTCGGTTGTTTGGACCGCTAATGCGGCTGGTTATAAACTTGGCAGGGCCTGTCGAACGGACACCATGTCCTGGAACACGCCTCATAAGGCCCTGAGTAGGTCGAAACCGATGCTTCCGTTCACTCGTTGCCTCGGCTGCTGAAAGGA
Organism: Rhizobium sp. Root1203; assembly: GCF_001424945.1. GTDB lineage: Bacteria > Pseudomonadota > Alphaproteobacteria > Rhizobiales > Rhizobiaceae > Rhizobium. Next base: position 105,026 of record NZ_LMCW01000010.1, on the reverse strand, counting down.
AACGTAGCGTGATTTGCACTCATGCAAAATTGCAATATTAATTGCGAATGAGTTGCCTTTATCGCAATAATTACTGACGTTCGGTTGACCTGCGGACGTCGCACAATCATTCGGACAGGAGGCCCTGAGGTAGGTTGCAGTGTCGCTGTTCACGCTATTCGGCGTGGAGCGATTTGGCCGAATTCGCTTGGGGCGAGACGGCCCGTGGACGACAGGAGAGCGGGGTGTGAGCCGTGACATGCGTGGCAGTCTGCCATTGAGCATTGACGCGACTAGATGGTGAGTACGCTCTACGCGCAGGGGTTCCATTGGCGATTACTTTGTCTTCTGCTTACTCTCAACAACCGTTGCTTCAATTTTATAGGCCGCCGAACCAGGAGACGACCGCCATGTCACGGCACACTCCCACACAGGATAGGCCCATCACCCACTCCGCGCTGTCCGACGATGGATCAAATCAGCCGTGGGAATATATTCGAAGGAGAGATGGGAGAAGCCCGTCATTGTGGAGTAACTATCCATGGATATGGACAAAGCCACTACGGTGTGCCGGTATCATCGTCGTAGGCAGAAAACACGCCCGCAACCCAGTCTGCAAAGACCTGATACTTAACGCTAGGAAACCGGCCCGCTGGCCTTACGATGTGAACAGGATAACGTGGTGGCGCCCAATCGTTCATGATTGGGACCAGGGCGCCACGAGCGATATGGGGCCGTGCCAAGAACTCAAATGTCTGCCCGATACCCAGTCCTGCTAATATTCCATGCAAATGCGCCGTGGCATCACTGGTGGAGAGCTTGATGGGGCTGTAGATCTCTATTTTCTCATCGCCTTTCATCAGTCGAACGGGTGCAGCTTTCAGACTACGTGCAAAAAAGTACTGCACGAAAATATGATCACGCTGCAGATCCGATGGCGAAGCTGGCACGCCGTGTTTTTCGAGGTACCACGGGGTTGCGCAGGTCACTATCTCAACGCTACATAACTTCCTCGCAACGAGAGATGCGTTGGGCAGATCGCCGGCACGGATGACGCAGTCTATGCCCTCTTCGACGATGTCGGCCTGACGTTCTGTTACACCAAGCTGCAGCTCGATCTCTGGATAGAGCGCGTAAAACTCTGGCAACCGAGGGATCAGAATCGCATTCGCGAAGGTCCCTCCTACGTCAACCCGAAGTTTTCCCCTGGTGGCTAGGCGCCCACGGGTCGCCTCATTGTTCATTTCGTCGAAATCGGCGATCAGGCGAATGGCGCGCTCGTAATAAGCAACTCCCTCAGGTGTCACGGTGACTGAACGTGTCGTGCGTTCGAGCAGCTTGAGGCTCAAGCTTGCCTCGAGATCCTGAACAAGCTTACTCACGGTCGACCGTGGCGCACCCATCGTGTCTGCAGCCTTTGCAAAGGATCCGGCCTCGACGACGCGAACAAAGGCTCTGATCGCTCCCAATTGATCCATTGTCATCTCTCCATCGAAATTTATGTGTGCGGCGTCCAAAATACGAAATGCCATCAGTTTTGAGGGGTATTGTCAGGCAGCCAGTGGCTCGAGATTTGCCTGGATCTGATCGCGGAAAGCTTCATATTGGCCCGGTAGCTTGAGCGCTTCCCCAAGGTGAGCCGTGTCTTCATCGCGATTGAAGCCCGGCTCGTTCGTGGCAACCTCGAACAGAACGCCACCCGGCGTGCGGAAGTAGATCGCCCAGAAATAGTCGCGGTCGATGACGGGCGTGACCTGATACCCCGTGTCCATTAAGGCCTTGCGCACCTCGAGCTGCTTCTCACGGTTATCGACGGCGAAGGCGATGTGGTGAACCGATCCCGCCCCCTGACGCGCGAAGGGCATTTTCGGCAGGGATGCGAGATCGATCGAATCCGCTCCGTTGCCATTGGGGATGATGAAGCGAGTCACGTCGCCCTCCTTCTCGGCGCGCTGGTAACCCATGAAGCCGAGAAGCTCTTCCGTAGCTGCGGTGTCATGCAGGCTGAAGCGAGCACCGGCGAAACCGCGGATGGCCGCATCGTCGGGAATTCCATCCGCCCGCCATGGCGCGCGGTTGTCGTCGGCGGACTCGATCAGCGCAAGACCGTCGCCATCTGGGCCCATGAAGCGAAGACGGTTGGCGCCGAAGACAGTATCCGTTTCTAGACCGTCGACACCTTGAGCCGCGAAGCGATCCTGCCAGAACTTCAGCGAGCCCTTTGGAACCGAGAACTGCGTCTCACTGACCTCACCCACGCCCGGACGACCAAGCATCAGTTTCGGGAATGGGAAGTAGGTCATCACCGTGCCTGCGGAACCATTCTCGTCACCGTAGTACAGGTGGTAGACGCTCGGATCGTCGAAGTTGACCGTCTGCTTGACGCGGCGCAGACCCAGCGTGTCGGTGAAGAAGCGATTGTTCTGCCGCGCGTCCGATGCCATCGAAGTTACGTGGTGAAGTCCCTTGATGTCCTTGATCATGTCAGTGCCTTTCAATCAGCGTTGGGTGTTCAAGTGTTGATATGAATGTAGGCCCATTGATCACCGCGCAGAATTGCAATATTTCTTGTGATTGAATTGCCAAATTTGAAACAATGATATGAACGATTACAAAGCCCTTCGAACCTTCCTGCTTGCCGCCGAGAAGCGGAACTTCGCCCAGGTAGCCCGCGAACTGGACATGACACCCGCAGCCGTCACGCGTGCCATCGCCGCGCTCGAGGCAGAACTCGGCGTACAGCTCTTTGTGCGCACCACGAGGCAGGTTTCCCTGACGACCGATGGCGCGATCTTTGCCGCGCAGATCCAGCCCGCGGTGAAGGCGCTCGAAGACGCTCGGCGCGAGGTGATGAACGCGCACAAGGCCGATGAGGGACGGCTTCGGATTAGTGCGCCAACGTGGTTCGGCAAGGCAGTGCTGCCGCCGATCCTTTCAGGATTCAAGGAACGATATCCGAAGATGAGCTTCGAGATCTCGCTGTCCGATGGATTGGTGAACATCGTGGACGACGACTACGATCTGGCGATCCGCATCTCGTCCCAGCCGTCCGACAAGTTTACGATCTGGCGCAAGATCCGGGTGGTGCCGCGGATCCTGATCGCTGCTCCCGGCAGCAGGTTCGTCGAAATGCAGCACCCGAACGAACTGACACCCGATGACTGCCTCGCCTATAGCGGTGAGAGCCGGCGCGAGAACTGGGTGCTGTCGGATGGTGGATCCAGCATGACGATTTCGGCAGGTCGGGCCTTCAGCGCCAATAGTGGCGAGGTTCTGGCGGACATGGCCGCCGACGGTGCGGGCGTTGCCATGCTACCGGGGTTTCACATTGCCGAACACCTGCGCACCGGACGCCTAGTACAGGTCTTTAAAGGGTGGGCACCCCCAGAGTTGTGGCTGACGCTTTATTATCCCCCATATCAGGCCCTGCCACCCCGGATCGCATCCTTCTCGAAGTTCTTCGAAGAGCAGGTCCCGGCGCACATGGTCATGCTGGATTGACGCTCAGTTAGGACGACGACCTCAGGCTGCTTGCTTTGCCTTGATCCGCTCGGCCACGAACGCCTGCAGATGCCAGAGGTTTCGGTCTCGGATCCCCTCGGCCTCAAGATCAACGATCGTGTTGTGCAGATATTGCGCGCACGATCCGCCTTGCCCGCAGGCGTTTGCGATGAGCTCCGCGGTGGTCGGGATCGGCAATGGCTTGGTGAGGCCGGATCGTCTCGTACTTGCCCAGAACGTCAGGGCGTTCTTCATGCCTTCAGGCGTCTGCACACGAACCCACCGGACCATGTCGGCGACTTCGTGGTACTTGAGCTCGCGCGCCACGAGCGCACGGAGATCCTGGCGGCGACGCTCTTCCGATAACCGGAGTACCACGCCATCACACCGCCCGCCGCGTTCGAGAGCCATCATCAGGCCTGGTTGTTCGCTGGTTGCCCGCCAACGTTCGATCCTCAGCGAGAACGATCGGTGCCATCCATATGCGGATGCTCGCATTCGGGCTATCGGCTTGAACTCAGGATTCCAGATAAGGGAACCATAAGCGAAGACCCAAATCGGTTCGCCGTCTACCTCTCGTTCAATCCTGTCGACGAGACAGTCAAGTTCCGCCTCGGAGAGTGGTGTCCAGCCCGGTTCTGGGCCATCGTCCAGGACGTCTCGCAACGTCAAGGCAACAAGCTCCGGTGTCAGCATCATCATCTTGTTCCGAAATAAAGCACGCGTCTCACGAGATCGGAGCCGCGATCGCTTTCGCATCGCGGCTCCGAGAAAGTTCGGTCAGGACTGCACGAACGCCAGAAGATCGGCATTCAGCACATCGGCATTGACCGTCAGCATGCCATGCGAGAAGCCCGGATAAGTCTTGAGCGAACCGTTCTTCAAAAGGTTGGCCGACTTCAACGCCGAGTCCTCGATCGGAACAATCTGGTCGTCTTCGCCGTGCAGGACGAGTGTCGGGACAGTGATCGCCTTCAGGTCTTCCGTCTGGTCGGTCTCCGAAAAGGCCTTGATCCCGTCGTAATGAGCCTTGGCACCGCCCATCATGCCCTGCCGCCACCAGTTCTGGATCACGCCTTCCAGGGGCGTCGCGCCATCACGGTTGAAGCCGTAGAACGGGCCTGCCGGAACATCCCGAAAGAACTGCGCGCGGTTGGCCGCGAGTGCCGAACGGAAACCGTCGAAGACTTCGATCGGCAGACCTTCAGGATTGGCATCCGTCTTCAGCATCAGCGGCGGCACGGCGGAGACCAGGACTGCCTTGGCGACGCGGCCGGAGGGCTGACCATGCTTTGCCACATACCGCGCAACCTCGCCGCCACCAGTGGAGTGGCCAATATGCACGGCATTCTTTAGGTCCAGCGCCTCGACGACGGCAAAGGCGTCGGCCGCGTAGTGATCCATGTCGTGACCGTCTGCGACCTGGGCGGAGCGGCCATGGCCACGGCGATCATGGGCGACGACGCGAAAACCCTTCGACAGGAAGAACAGCATCTGCGCGTCCCAGTCGTCCGACGACAGCGGCCAGCCATGGTGGAAGACGATCGGTTGCGCGTCCTTCGGACCCCAGTCCTTGTAAAAGATCTCAACGCCGTCCTTGGTGGTCACATAGGCCATTGTCTTTTGTCCTTCGGTTGTATTGTTGGCGGTGGGCGCAGCATTCACTGCGAAGTTGAAAGCGGGGGAAGTGGCCGCGGCGGCGACAGCAGCGCCAGCGGAGAGCAATGCGCCTCGGCGCGTCATGGAAGTGAAATTCTCAGTCATCTTGCGTCCTGCGACTTCGTCATTGAAAGCTTCAGGCGACACTGTGTTCGTCTGATGGATGGATACTGCCGTCAGATCCGCTCAACTACAATTGCGCTAATAATTTCTATTTTATTGCGTAAGACGCAACAATCGGGGGCCATCGACTGAGACTGGAGCTCATGTCACGGGGGAAGGCGGTGGATTACCGCCTTCATGGGGCTGACGCCAGAGGAGACTGATGCACGCCGGCGATCCCAAGTGATCCAGTAGCAGCCGTCGCGTCTGCCTTTATTGATGCTCGGGAGCTCTTGAAAGCAAACGACATCGTGCGGAGGATCGCGATTTCGAGGATGGCTTCGGTGCCTACTGGAGACACTACCTCCCTGCAGACTTTCGAGAGGCGAAACTTCATGGGATGTCCGGAGTTGCTGCCGGAATCGGGGCTTTCTCGTATCGTGACGGATCCTACTACTGTTTCCTGGACAAGGTCTCCATTCGACGCTGGCACGCGCATCACCGTGGCGTGAGTTATCGATTTCAAAGGCGAAAAGTCAAAGTAGAAATTAAGCAAAGGTTAACGGGGGCCGGGCCTCAACGCCGTTCCCGCATTGGCGATCGGGCGCGATCTGGTCGAGTGGGATGTGAGAGACAACGATGGCAACCTGGCGAAGGTGCATCCCAAGATCGGCTTCGCCGCCAATCGTCAGACTATCCTCATCGACGCTGCGGTCTCAGGTCTGGGCGTCGCCAACCTGCCGGATTTCATGATCGACCGCGCGCTGGCCGCTGGCGACCTCGTCCGGGTCTTGCCGGAATGGCGGCCCTCGCCTGTCAAGATGACCGCGCTATGGCAGAAGGACAGGATCACGGGGCGCCTCATCAAGGCGATTGTGGCGGAGTTTACCGAAGCCTTCGCCGAAAAACGCTGATCAGCCGCGGAGATCTCCCTCGCAGCCCAATCGGTTTAGAAATCGCCAAAAAAGGCACTCCGGGAGGACGGATATTGCACCGCTGTCCCGGAGTCCGTAGCTCGCTTCCGTGGTCGTCCGTTCCCCACCGCTACGGTGACGGCACGTTCCCGCTTGCCGACCCCAAGCTTGGCCGCGCCCAGCACCTGGCTAGCAACGCCATCCGCGTGCGATCAGAGACGGAAGCTGCCGACTTCCTCCGTCGCGGGTTCTCGGTCTGGATGGGCGGCAAGGACACGAACAAGGTGAATCTGATCCGCCGACAACATCGTGTTCTGAGAACGTTTCGAGCGGGGATGCGCTATTTGTGGTCGCATCCCGGCGACCGATCCGATGACAATGTTGCGGTTAAATTAAGGCTTCAGATCCAGAAGCGCTCGATCTCACCGAGATCTGCAATCACCTGAACGCGACACCACGCAAATGCCTCGGTTACAAAACGCCCGCCGAAGTCTTCCGCCAGAAACTTCTCGCGCAAATCCGTCGTAACGGTTAACCTCTCGAAGCTCGAAATTCGCGATTAAGTGTGAACTCACAGTCAGTTACTTGGACCGACCCGACCAAATAAACGAAGGCTGAAGGCAATGACATTTGATGACCTCAGGCGCGCGCCATACAATCTCGATGAGCAAGACATCCAGTGGGTCAGGAAAACCCTCTCAGGTCTTTCAGAGGATGACAGGCTTTCGCAACTCTTCAACCTTGTGCTCTTCGGTAACGATCCCGCCGAGATAGAGCGCATAATGCTCTTCCGGCCCGGAAGTATTACCCGTTTCAGCGGCGCGGACGCTGAGACCGAGCGGGCACTCATAGCGAGGCTGAACGATGCGCTTTCCGTGCCGCTACTCGTTTCCGCAGATCTGGAAGGAAGTAGGCTCAGCCTAACAGGTGCGGCCGAGATGCCCAATCCATTGGGACTTGCGGCGCTCGATGACGTGGCCGCGACCGAAGAAGTCAGCAGGATCATGGCGCAGGAAGCTCGCACCTCGGGCATCAATTGGTCGTTCACGCCAGTCCTTGATATCAACGCCGCCTTCAGGAGTTCGATCGTGGCAACCCGTGGCTTTGGCTCCAACGTCGCCACGATCGAGCGGCACGCGATCCGGCAGATGGAGGTGTTTCAGCGATACGGGGTTGCGTCTGCCGTCAAGCACTGGCCAGGGGAAGGTTTTGATGATCGCGATCAGCATCTTGTGACCACTGTCAATCCACTTGATCTGGAAACCTGGGAAGACAGCTTTGGCCGCCTCTACCGCCGTGCGATTGATGCCGGCGTGTTATCGGTGATGTCCGCGCATATTGCTTTCCCGGCATTCGTACGCTCGTTTCTCGAAGACGCCGGGCAAGAAGCATTCCGGCCTGCCTCAATCAGCCGCCTTCTCAATGAAGAGCTTCTGCGCAAACGTCTTGGCTTCAATGGGGTGATCGTCTCCGACGCCACACCGATGGCAGGGCTTGGATCGTGGTCGAAGCGCTCAGAACATCTACCCGAAATCATCGCGTCCGGCTGCGATGTCATCCTTTTTTCCGACGACTGGGAAGCAGATATCCAATACCTGAAAACTGCGCTGGCCGATGGTCGCTTGACTGCATCGCGCATCGACGAGGCACTCATACGGCAACTCGGTCTAAAGGCCGCGATCGGCCTGCACAGACCGCAAACCGTACCGACCACTGACCACACCGCCAATGTAGCATTTTCTGAAACACTGGCCCGCCGCATCCCAACTCTCGTCAAAGATGTCAGGGGAACCTTACCGCTGAGCTTGGAGCATCACAGGCGCGTTTTGGTCTTTTCCGGCGATATCGTCATTCCTTTCCTACGTGAGCCATTGCAATTCGCGCTTCCTGCGGTGCTGGCCCAAGAGGGGTTTCAGGTTACGGTTCATACGCCGAATAGTAATCCAGATCCCCGGAATTTTGATCTGGTTCTTTATATTCTCGGTGATGAGACACTCCTCACGCGTGGCCGTGTATTCCTAGATTGGCTGAAGCTCACCGGCGGTTTTGGCGAAGCCATGCGCCGGTACTGGCATGACATTCCGACGGTCATGATTTCGTTCGGCTATCCATATCTTCTCTATGATGCTCCGCGAGTGCCGACCTACATTAATGCGTATACGACCACGGAGACGATGCAACGTGCCGTCGTTGATGCACTTCTGGGTCGGGTGCCTTGGAACCGCAACAATCCAGTCGATCCATTTTGCGCACTTGAAGATGCTCGGTTCTGAACGGGTTTGGGACGGAAATCCCATCTCCGTTGATACTCGAGCAGATCGGAGTTGCCGTGCCGACATCACCTCGGTGATCGGGTGCCGATGAGGTCGGCAAGGTCCTACCCGGGATCGCGGCCCAATCAGATGCGGTTTTCATCGACTTGCGAGCCGTATAGAATGAGGCGGGCATGACGTTCGAGAACTTGGTCAAGACGACCGTATTTCTGACGAACCGTGACGACTTTCCAACTTTCGCCGAAATTCGAAAGGCTCATCTCGGACACGTAAAACCAGTTCCACGCTCGTGATCGTTTCCGGTCTTGTGCGACCGGATCTGCTCGTTGAAGTCGAGGGGGATGCTGTAGCAAGTTCTTGAGCTATGGAAACCGTCGAGTCGCGGCTCCCGTTTGCACAGCGAGGCGACAAAACCCCTAGTGGAAATTCCTCGCCTTTACCTTCAAGGTGTCAATATGCAGATCTGGAATGAAGATGTCGCGCGGCTGAACCGCAGGCTTCGGCCTGTCGCGTGGATCCGGCCCGCCGCCGTGGGCGAACTCGTCTCCCCTGCCCGTCGGAAGCTTGAAATCGATATCGCGATCCGCCAGTCCTGAAAGGTCTCCGGAGAGGTCGAATAGCTGCTGCGCTACGAGATGGACGACGTCGCCTTCCCTCTGGATCTTCCCGTTGATCGCCATCATCGACGATCCGAGCACCACTCGGCGGCGCTTCTCGAACAGCGATGGCCAGACCACAAGGTTGGCAGAACCACTCTCGTCCTCAATGGTGATGAACATCACGCCTTTCGCCGATCCTGGCTTCTGCCTGACGAGGACGAGACCCGCGGTCATGAGCCAGCGGCCATCACGGGCGTTCATTGCCTCCGAGCACGTGACTATGTTTCGTTTCTGCAGATCCTTCCGAAGGAAAGCGAGCGGATGCTCGCGCAGCGTCAGCCCCGTGTGGCTGTAGTCGGCGATGACATTGTGTCCGTCAGTCATCGGCCGGAGTGCGACCTCCGGTTCCTGCTGCTCGGCGATCGTTTTCATCTCGCGCTCGGCAGCGGCCGCGAACAGTGGCAGCGGCTCGTCGCGCAAAGCCTTGATCGCCCAGATGGCGTCACGGCGTTCGAGTTTCAGAGACGGCAGGTAGGCATCGGCATCGGCGAGCTGCTTCAGAGCCTCGGACGGGACGCCCGAACGCCGCCACATGTCGTCGATGCTCTCGAATTCATTGTTCATCCGGGCGGCGACAATGCGGGCGGCGTCGGCGACGGCCAGTCCCTTGACCATCCGCATTCCGAGACGGACTGCGTGGCGGTCGCCGTTGCCGACGCGTTCAAGCGTGCAATCCCAGCGAGATCGGTTCACGCACACTGGGAGAACTTGCACGCCATGGTTCTTGGCACATCCGACAATCTGCGCGGGAGCATAGAAACCCATGGGCTGGGAATTCAACAGAGCGGCACAGAACGCATCCGGATAGTGACACTTCACGAAGCTGGACGCGTAGGCGATGAGAGCAAACGATGCCGCATGACTTTCCGGGAAACCGTAGGACCCGAACCCTTCGAGCTGCCCGAACGTCTTCTCGGCAAACTCCGGGGTGTAGCCATTCCTGATCATGCCGGACACCAGCTTGTCCTTGAACCGCGAGACGCCGCCCGTGAACTTGAAGGTAGCCATGCTTTTCCGCAGCTGGTCGGCCTCCCCGCCCGTGAACCCGGCGCAGACCATCGCCACGCGCATCGCGGATTCTTGAAACAGCGGCACTCCGAGCGTCTTCTTGAGGACAGCTTCCAGCTCGGGCGTCGGGTATTCCTCCTTTTCTTTACCCTCGCGTCTGCGAAGATATGGATGCACCATGTCACCTTGAATCGGTCCCGGCCGCACGATGGCCACCTGGATCACCAAGTCGTAGAACGTCTTTGGCTTAAGCCTCGGCAACATCGACATCTGCGCGCGGGACTCGATCTGGAAGGTTCCAAGCGTGTCCGCTTTCCGGATCATTGCGTAGGTCTTCGGGTCCTCCTGCTCGATTTTTGCAAGATCGAGATTGACCTCCTTGTGCTCGCGGATGAGGTCGAATGCCTTCGACATGCAGGTGAGCATACCCAATGCCAACACATCGACCTTCATGAATTTCAGGGCCTCGACATCGTCCTTGTCCCACTCGATGATCTGGCGATCCTTCATCGACGCGGGTTCGATCGGTACGAGATCGTCCAATCTGTCGTGCGTCAACACAAAGCCGCCAGGATGCTGGCCGAGATGTCTCGGCGCGCCCATGAGCTGTTGTGCCAGCCGCAGGGTCAGTGCAAGACGGCGGTCGTCGGGGTTCAGGCCGAGGTCGCGGATGTTGCGATCAGGAACCTCCTCCGACCATGACCACATGCCGGACGACAGAGCCTTGATCACATCCTCGGGCAATCCCAGCGCCTTGCCGACATCCCGGATCGCACCCTTCGCCCGATACCGGGTGACCGTCGCACAGAGAGCAGCCTTCTCTCGCGTATAGGTCTTGTAGATCCATTGGATGATCTCCTCGCGCCTCTCATGCTCGAAGTCGACATCGATATCCGGCGGCTCGTCCCGTTCCTGCGATACGAAGCGCTCGAACAGGAGATCATTCGTGCTCGGGTCGATGCTCGTGATGCCGAGGACGTAGCAGGCGGCCGAATTCGCCGCCGATCCGCGCCCCTGACACAGAATACCTTGGCTGCGGGCATATTTGACGATGCTGAAGACGGTCAGGAAGTAAGGCGCATACTTCATCTTCTGGATCAGGTCGAGTTCGTGACGGACGGTCTTCAGGACGTCGGGCGGGAGGCCCTCTGGATATCGGATCGGCACGCATTCCCAGAGGTAGTGCTCCAGGGATTCCTGAGCGGTCTTGCCTGGCACAATGGCTTCCTCTGGATATTGGTAGGTCAGCTCTTCGAGCGAGAACTTGCAGCGGTCGACGATCTCCATCGTTCGCCGGAGCGCTTCCGGATTGCGCGAGAACAACCGCTCCATCTCCTCGGGAGGTTTCAGATATCTGTCGGCGTGGCGCTCGCGCTCGAAACCGACCGCGTCGATGGTTGTATTGTGCCGGATGCAGGTGACGACGTCCTGAAGTTGCCGCCTGCCCGGCTCGTGGAAGAGCACGTCGTTCGTGACGACCGTCTTCACCCTGAACTTCATTGCAAGGTTCGAAAGCTCATGGAGGCGCAGTTGGTCGTTCGGCCGCCGCCGGAGACAGAGCGAGAGATATGCCCTGTCGCCGAAAATCTCCGCCATCTTTCGGAGTTGGACCGCGCAAACATCGCCCGGCATATCCGGCACGAGAATGCCGAGCATCCCGTCCGAGTATGCGATGACGTCCTCAAGGTGCAGGATGCAGTTGTTCTTGCCACCGCGGGACTTCCCCAACGTAATGAGGCGGGTCAGCCGGGAATAGGCGGCGCGATCCGTCGGATAGACGAGGATCGACATCCCGTCCTGCAGATCGAGACGGCAGCCGACGACCAAGCGGATCCCAGTCGATCGAGACGCTTCGAGCGCACGGACGATCCCGGCAAGCGAATTCCGATCGACGACCCCGATAGCATCGATCCCCAGCAACTTCGCGGTCTGGAACAGTTCCTGCGCCGAACTCGCCCCGCGCAGAAAGGAGAAATGCGTCGTGACCTGGAGTTCGGCGTATCTCATCAGCCGAATATCCCGTGCATGAACCACCGATGGTTCCCGGTTTCGGGATCCACGCCGTCGCCAGAACGGAAAATCCACAGACGCTCGCCCGTATCATCCTCAATGACGAAGTAGTCGCGGACAGCGGCCATTTCGGAGTTGCGTTCCCACCATTCGCCGAAGATCCTCTCAGGGCCGTCGGCATTCTTCACCTTGCGGCGCTTACCACGCCACATGATCCAAGCAGGAGGATGGTCAGGCATCAGCGCCATCACATCGACCTGCTCCGGTCGTGCCAGAAGGCGGACGGGTCGCTTCCAGTGATTGACCCAAGCGGCCTCCACTGGGTCGGATGCGGCGCCGATCCTCTGAACCGAACGTTCCGGAACGTCGGAAGCTACGGGGGCGACGCGATAGACGCGTTGACCGCGGTTGCCGTAGATGTCGATCAGCGGCGTGAGGTCGATCACTTCCTCCTCGACGAGCGATGACGACGTCTGCGTCTCATCGAGCACCTCGGACATCACGGCGACGAGCGTGAGTTTCTCGATGCCGAAGCCGGGTTCGATCTTCTCGGTTCTATCCTTGAAGAGCTTCGTGAGCCAGGCGACATCGCGCGCAGGCTTGGCGGTCCCTGCCCTGATTGCCTGCCGGGTGCCGTCGACTTTCTCGACGATGAGATCCGTCCGGCGAACCCCGAGACCCTTCTTCTGCAGTTCTGCGACAAGCTGGACGACCAGTCGGCCCACGTACTTGTTGATGGTCTCGGCGGCACCGATGGGTTCGGCGAACGAACGGCTGACTTCGATCAGTTCGTCGGTGCGGATGGGATCGATAGGCTCCGGCATTCGGCCGAACATCTGGTCCAAGCGGCGACCTATTTCCGGCCCGAAGCGAAGGGTCAGCGGTGCGCGCGGTGTATTGGCGAGTTCACCGACAGTCTTGAAGCCGAGAGTTCGAAGATCTCCGACGACCTTGTCGGGCAGCCGGAGCAGCGAGAGCGGAAGCTTCTCGACCGCTCTTACGGTTTCGCCTCTGGGAACAATGACGACTTCGCGGGTGACCGCGCGGGCGCATGCGTTTGCCGCGCCCCATGTGTCGGCGATGGCCACCCGCGCAGCCAGCCCCTTGGCGCGGAACCGGTTGGCGATACGTGCCAGCATTGGCTCCTCGCCACCCTGAAGATGGTCGGCACCTTCAGTGTCCATAACGAGGCCATCATGACCATCGACGGCGACGATCGGCGAATACTGCGTCAGTGCCCAGAAGGTGATCCGTTCGAGTGCGGCGGCATCCGCAGCAGGATCCGCGTCGATCATCGTCAGCCCACGGAAAAGCGCCTGAGCCTTGGCGGCTTGCATGCCGACATGGACGCCTGACTTCTTCGCCGCATCGTCGACAGCGGAGACCCAGCGCTTCGATCCCGACTTTGCGATCACCGCGATCGCCTGTTCAGCCGGAATAGATGGATCGGCTCGACGAATGCGATCCGTCGGCAGGTCGGGCAGATAGATCGATACGACCCTTGTCATCACATGCTCCTACGCAAAACTCAGCACACTCGCCCGCCTTCACGCGCATCAATTCCAGCAACCACCTCGCCCGACCGACACCGGGAACCGGAAGCGCCTCGGACGGCAGCACACTGACCCTCCACCGCGTCGTCGAGGCCGTCGGCTGGCCGAAGTCATTCGCTTCAGTCTGCCGTCGCCATCGCCTGACCGCCAACGCCAGGGTTCCCGTGCGTTCGGCCGCAAGCTGCAGACGGCGCGAGGCAGTCATTGGAAGCCGGACGAGTTCGCCGACCACGGCGCCGAGACCTCCGTGCGCCAGCGCCTCTTCCATGTTCGCCAGCACGTCCTCTTCCTTGTCGGACTCGACGAAGATCACCCGGTCGGGATGCAGGCCCACTTGCGCCAGAGCCGGGAAGAAGAGGTCCGGCCGTGTTAGGCACCAGACGATCGGCCCCTTCGTCCGCGCGGCTATTCCGGCGGCAAACAGGGCTGCGGCTGCCCCGTCGACTGTACCTGCCCCGCCGCCAGCGAACTCGTGCAATGCGCCATGGGCGAGCCCGCCTCCCGGGAGTGCACCATCGATCTCCGGAACGCCGAACTCCAGGCATCCGCGCTTCTTCACTGCATGGCTCTCGATGGCGCTGATGCGTGCCCGAAGATCGGCTATGACGTGCTCGCGGACAGCGGACATCGATCACGAATCCTGTTCAGATCGCGTTGACATTGACGACATCATGTCGCTTGACTGTGATTGTTCCCTTTCTGTTCCTTCCGGAAATCAGAGTCAATACGCCCAAAAATAGGAAAACGATCCCATTATTTTAGTTGGATTGAAGATTGTTTCGATGAATCAGTGACGTAGCCGAATCTCGTAAAGTCACCGGCTTTATTGAAAAGATTTTTGTCGCTCGTGACGGATTGCCATTGACGCACTGCCTAATGACGCGCGGGATCCGATCATCGAGGTCGAGTGCCCGGCGTGTGGACGATAAGGTAGTTATGTCCGCGCGGAGTTGCTCAAGAAGCATGGGGCAAGCGTGACGTTCGCCGGCTACGGCGCATATCGGCGCCTGGATGCGACCGCCTTGTGGATGCCGAGGGAGATCGCTGTGGCACTCGGTTCTCATGCCTGCGGGCCAATGGAGACTGTTAGTCAGCGGGAATTAGGCCAGTTTCAGGCCTTTGCGGAGATGGCGCTCAGTTCTTCCAGGTCGAGATCCCGCTCGAGTTCGCGAAGGGTCTCGTCATCGATCTGCCCTGAGCGATGTAGCCGTATGAGTTCTGTTCGACCGACGGCAACCGCCTCCAGAACGACGTCGAAATGAGCATGCAGCATCGGCGCGTAGTCGTCGGTGCGTTCGGCATAGTCGACGATGGCCGTCGCTCGGTGCTCGTACCGTTTCAGCAGTTGCGGATGGATCAGATTGCCTTCACCATTGTAGGCCAGAGTTTTGACCTTTGAGAACTGAACCTGAGCCATTGCCGCTTCCGCCTGGCTCATCGTCATCGGCGCACGCTCGGCTTCAGCTTCTCCCAGACCAGCCCAGGAGATTATAGTTCCAAGTGTCGTGCCTTGTACGAGCACCGTCCCCATGATCACGGCAAACGACATGACGAGGATAAAGTCTCGCCCGGGAAAGTCGTCGGGCAGGCTCAGGGCGAGTGCAAGTGTGACCACGCCGCGGACGCCTGCCCATCCGAGAACCGTCGCGGCCCTCGGTCCCAGCGGAACCGATCTTGCAAGTCGCAGTCTGTTCGCCAGCCTGATCGCGAGATCGGTGCCGAAGACCCACAGGTAACGGGCCACAACAAGCGCGACAAGAATTGCAAGTGCCGGAAACGCCATGGTTTCGATCAGCGCGCCGAAACCGCCGCCGCGGTCGACGATGTCGCGCAGCGATAGACCGATCAGAATGAAGACAGTCGCCTCCATGAGGAAGACGAGAACCGTCCAGAAGGATGTGCCCCGCATGCGCGTCGCCGCCGACATCACGGTGTGCTGGTGCCACGAGGCTATCAGACCCGCTGTGACAGTGGCGATAACACCGGACACATGAAGTTGCTCTCCGAGCAGATAGGCGACCCAGCAAAGCAGCGTCGTCGCGGCGATCATAAGGTAGTCGTCACGTAGTCGCCGGACAAGCTTGACCCAAGCGTAGCCGACGAGGCTACCTACGATGGCACCTCCAACGGCAAGTAGAACAAAGGTCCCAGCAGCGCTGCCTGTGCTGAACGCTCCCGTCGCTGCGGCGGCGACCGTGAACCGGAAGAGGACCAATCCGCTCGCGTCGTTCAGCAGGCTCTCGCCTTCCAGCAGAATCTGAAGGCGTCGCGGCAGGCGAACGTGCTCCAGGACCGCACGCGCCGACACCGCATCCGGCGGAGAGACGATGGCCCCGAGCGCCGCGCAGGCGGCCCACGGCAACGACGGCATGAGAACATGGGTCACAAGAGCCACGATCACGGTTGTGAAGAGCACGGCACCGACTGCGAGCGAGGCAATGCCGAACATGTGGCGTTTCAGCCTATCGACAGCGATGGACCAGGCACCGTCGAACAGAAGCGGCGGAAGGAATATGACCAGCACTAGCTCGGGATCGACGGTGATAGCTGGCAGCCCAGGGACGAAGGCCAGAGTGGCACCGCCTGCAAGCAGCGCGACGGAAGGCGGCAACCCCAGTCGATGGGCGAGATAATGCAGTGCGATGATCGCAAGAAACATCGCGATCACCAGCTCGAACAGATGAGTGCCGTCCATTTGTCTCCCCGTGACCAACGTGCACATCAAATGACGGCTTCGATCAAAACGCAACTGTGGTGTGCGACATCCCTCTCAGAAGTCGGTGGAGACCGAAATTTCGCGCTACTGCCCTATGATCGCATCGTCCGACGCATGCTTGACCTCTATCGCTGCGGCGGTGAACGGGCGGTTCGGCGACGTCGGCGAACGCAACAACTTGTCTGGCGAACTTTTCCTGATCCCCGGGCTCCATGCCGCAATTGAAGCGCAGCCATTGCAGGCAGACGAAAGAGCCGCTCTCGTTGAGATAGCAAACCGCGTGTTCGAAAAGGTCGTCGATCGGATCGAACCCGAGAATAAAAATCTAGCCCGCGAGCTGTGGGTCCCGGTCGAGATGAAGCTTGATGGTGCCGATTACCTCATCGATGCGTTCCTGTGGGATCATGTGGTGGACTTAGCTGTGGAGGCCGATAAGCGGGCCAAGCAGCCACCGAGACAAGGACCTCCTGCAAGCCTCGCTGCTCTCACAGGCGCTCGTGGAGACCCGCCAAGGCGACATGCTTGCCGATGCCTACATTGAGGCTTGGGAACGAGGGAAATCGTGGCAGGAAGCCGTCGCCGCCGGACTGGCAGCAATGCCTGATCTCGGACGACATTCACTGGCGAGCGCTCTCGGTGTTCCGGTAGAAGAACTCGGAAAGGCCAAGGAGTAAAGGATGGCCCTTGCCAGCGTTGCGGCAAGCCGTCGGAAGTCGTCCTCAAGATCGGCCAGCAAGTCGTGAAAGGCGAGGACAAGTATCTGCCGGATCGTCGGCTGTGTCTCGCCTGCTGCGAAATCGAGAAAAAAGGAACTTTGGGAGGCGGGAGTAGGAACATGACAGCTGAAATCGTGCCTGCCGCATCGATCGGAAAACCGCATGGGCGCTCTATCGGGTAGAATGGCGGTTCATCTACCAGGACGATCAAGCGGCCGATGAGATCGCTCTGATCGAAGGCCTTGTGGCCGAATTCGGAAATGGGGAACGACTGCTCGGCACGAAAGGCCCGCCGCCTGCGTTCACGCGTGATCACCGGAGCAAGCCGCTTGAACCTGCCCGAAAGGTCGCTTTCGGCAGCGGCGCGCAGCGCCTTTTGAACAAGGATTGGCGGAGATGGCAGGCAGCATTAGGACTGAGGCCGATAAGCTACTGGCAGAGTTCGAAGAGGCGGGCACTACCCACGAAATCCTAAAAGTCATCCGCTGTTGTAGAGTCGCGCACGGCACATGTGTTGCGGATTTCGGAAAAGGCCTAGATACCGCATGGCCCATACTTGCCAAATGCACAACCAAGATGGGCCGCCTGGTTATCTCAGTCATGGAACAAAGGCCACATAACATCATTCACCTTCCGAGATCGCGGTCGTGTCAACTGGACGCGACGGGGATGGCGAACACGAGGATTTTTCCAGTTTCTCCTTGTGGCCAACGAATTGGCAGGCGAGCGCCCAACCTGTCCGAACGTGATCTCATCCAGCGCCCGCCTAGGGTGGCGACGACGGAAGCCGCTTCGGCTCGGCCGGCCAGCTCGGCGTTGTCCGCTTGAAAGCGCCGGGCCGACGGCCGCGGCGCTCTCGTTGCAACTACTGGCGCGCTGTAAGGTCGTCCGGAAGTTCGGCGTTGTGGAACTTGCGGTAGATGTCACGGAGAACCTTGTTGTCAAAGTTTACCTTCACCCACTGATCGAGCCAGCCTTTCAACTCATTTTCGCCCTTCGGGATACCGATGCCGAGATTGGTCTCTTTCTGCGTGAACTTCAGCTGCAGCGGGTTGCTCGCCATCTTCTTATTGATGCCGTTTATGACCGCCGACTGGCTCGACAGGATATCGACCTGGCCGGAAACAACCGAGGTGATCAGCGTCGCATCGTCTTCGAAGCGGACGATATCGGCATCCTTGGCCTTTGCGGTGATATCCTGATCGTTCGTTGTCGCCCGCGTCACGCCGACGCGCTTGCCAGCCAGATCTGTATAATCCTTGATTGCAACGTCGGCCGGTCCGGCAACGACGAGGGCCAGAGTTGCGTAAGGAACGGAATAGTCGATCGCCTTCTTGCGCTCCTCGGTGATGCCGAGGGACGAAACGACCATGTCGGCCTTTCCGGTCTGGACTGACGGTACACGGGCGGCATTGGTAATTTCGACCAGTTCCAGCTCCACGCCGAGATCATGTGCGATCAGCTTTGCGGTTTCGACGTCCGAGCCGGTTGGCTTCAGGTTTTCGTCAACGAAGGAGTATTCCGGAATACCCATCGCCACCGCGATGCGCACCTTGCCCGCCTTCTTGATATTGTCGAGCACGTCCGCATTTGCAGCCGATGCCAGCGCTAACAGGCTCGCTCCTGCGATAAAAGCCAGTTTCGAAATCAACTTTGTCGGCATATGAGACTCCTCTCTCGTTTACCTGATTGATGCTGCGCTTGGCGCAGGTACTCCTCCTCAGATTCAAAGCTCTTCGGCCATGAATTCCTTCAATTCCGGAGTTTGCGGATTCGAGAGGATATCAGCCCCACCCGTCTCCCAAACCTTTCCGGTATGCATGTAGATGACACGATTGGCGGCGCGCTTGGCGAAGCCCATTTCGTGGGTGACGACGATCATCGTCATCCCGCCTCGCGCCAGATCTTCCATAACCCTCAGCACCTCGCCGGTCAGTTTCGGGTCGAGCGCCGATGTTACTTCGTCGAACAGCATTACTTTTGGCTGCATGGCGAGCGAACGGGCAATCGCCACGCGCTGCTGCTGGCCTCCGGAGAGCTGTTCGGGGTAGTTGTCGATCTTTTCCGACAGGCCGACCTTGGCGAGAACCTGTCTGGCGATCTCAAAGGCTTTTTCCTTGCGTATCGATTTCACGCGACGAAGCGCAAGCATGATGTTCTCAGCGACCGTCATGTGGGGGAAGAGATTGTAGCTCTGGAACACCATGCCGATGTCGCGGCGCAGGGCTCGCAGATCGAGCTTCGGATCCTCGACGCGGTGACCGCAGACTTCAATCGTTCCATCCTGGATCGTTTCCAGCCGGTTGATGCAGCGGAGGGCTGTGCTCTTGCCGGAGCCCGACTGGCCGATCAACGCGACGACTTCGCCAGTGTTGATTTCAAACGAGACGCCTTTCAGCACCTCCAAGGCA
Source organism: Rhizobium sp. Root1203 (assembly GCF_001424945.1). GTDB lineage: Bacteria > Pseudomonadota > Alphaproteobacteria > Rhizobiales > Rhizobiaceae > Rhizobium. Next base: position 85,525 of record NZ_LMCW01000010.1, on the reverse strand, counting down.
CCGAAGCGCTTGACGACATTGGTGAGTTTAACGGCGGCCGACATTGAGTTTCCTCTCAAGCGAACGGCTCCAGACCGACAGCGGGTAGCAGACGCAGAAGTAAAAAAGCGCTGCGATACCAAAGACCAGGAAGGGCTGAAACAGGGAGTTGTTGATGACCTGGGCCGCGCGCGTCAGTTCAAGGAAGCCAACGACAGAGGCGAGCGAGGTGTTCTTGACGAGTTGCACGAGGAAGCCGACCGTCGGCGGCGTGGCGATCTTCAGGGCCTGCGGCAGGATGACGTCAAGCAGCGCCTGCCAGCGTGTCAGCCCCATGCATTCGGCGGCCTCGAACTGCGTCTTGGCGATTGATTCCACCGATCCGCGCCAGATTTCGCCGAGATAGGAACTCGAATAGACCATCATGCCGAGGCCGGCGGCGACAAGCGGCGGCACCGAAATACCGAAGACACCGAGACCGAAATAGAGGAGGAACATCTGAATCAGGAGCGGTGTGCCCTGGACGATCTGGATGTAGACCAGCGCCGTGCGCCGCAGCCAGCGCAAGCGCGAGATGCGCATGAGCATGACGAAGAAACCAGCTATGCCGCCAAGGATAAAGGCGAGTGCCGAAAGCACCACGGTCCAAAGCAGACCGTCCAGCAGGTAAAAGAGGTGATTGGTTGAAAACGCGCCGAGCATCGTCACCTCACACTCCGAGCCCGAGCCGACGGCGGCGCGGGAATGCGATGAGGCCGATCCCGAAGAAGGCGACACGCATCAGGTAGGTAATTGCGATATAAAGAAAAGCGACAACGAAATAGGTTTCCAGCGAGCGGAAGGTGTTCGACTGGATGTTGTTGGCAACGCCAGTCAGTTCTTCGGCAGAAATCTGCGAGCAGATCGAGGTCGACAGCATCATCAGGATGAATTGGCTGGACAGAGCGGGATAAACGCGCTCGATCGCCGGCAGAAGGATGATGTCGCGGTAGATCTGGAACCTCGAAAGTCCGAGCGCCTCGGCCGCCTCGATCTGGCTCGGATGGATCGAATCCATGCCCGCGCGAATGATTTCTGCGGTGTATGCCCCGACATTGATCACCATCGCAAACACCGAGGCCGCGATGATGGGCAGACGGAATCCGACGGAAGACAGGCCGAAGAAGATGAAGAAGATCTGGACGATGAACGGCGTGTTGCGCACCGCTTCGATGTACACGCCGACGATTGCACGCAAAACGGCCACATGGGAGCGGCGGGCAATGGCGCAGGCAATGCCGATCGCAAGGCCGATCACCACCGAAAACAACGTGATCTCGATTGTCGTCAGCGCGCCCGACAGGAAATCCCGCCAATAGGGCATCAGCGCCGCAAAATCGAACTGGTACTGCATGTCTCCTCCCAGGCGGCCAGCGGACGCGCGAACTCAGTCAGCCATTCACCGCGCGAGCCAACCGCCATCGACGGGGATCACGGTGCCATGGATATAGTCGGATGCGTTCGACGCCAGGAACACCGCTGCACCGCCAAGCTCCGACGGCATGCCCCAGCGTCCGGCGGGAATTCGCGCCAGGATGGCAGCGCTGCGATCCGGGTCGTCGCGCAGAGCCGTGGTGTTGTTGGTGACGAAGTAGCCCGGCGCGATCGCGTTGACGTTGACGCCCTTGCCCGCCCATTCGCAGGCGAGCAGCCGCGTGATGCCGGCAAGGCCGCTCTTCGACGCTGTGTAGGACGGAATTCGGATGCCGCCCTGGAACGAGAGAAGCGATGCAATGTTGATGATCTTGCCGCTGCCCTTCTCGATCATGTGCCGGCCGGCTGCCTGCGACAGGAAGAAAGCCGTCTTCAGATTGGTGTCGATTACCGCATCCCAGTCTTCTTCGGTGAAGTCGACCGCGTCGGCGCGGCGGATGACGCCGGCATTGTTGACGAGAATGTCCAGGCGGCCCGATACGCGAAGGGTCTCGGAGACGATGTCCTTGACCGGGGCGATGCTGCCAAGGTCGGCCTTGATGGCGTGGAAGCGGACACCAGCCTTGGTAACGAGTGCCTCGGTCTCCTCCATCGAGGAGCGACCGACGGCAACGATCGAGCAACCGGCCTCGGAGAGTGCGAGAGCAATGCCCTGCCCTATGCCCGTATTGGCGCCGGTAACGAGAGCGGTCCGGCCAGAGAGGTCAAATGGATTGGCGGCCATCGTGCTACCTCAGATCCGCAATGGCGATATGGTCCATGTCGGTGAAGCTTTTGTTGTCTCCGGCCATCGCCCAGATGAAGCTGTAGTTTTTGGTCCCGGCACCCGAATGGATCGACCAGGGCGGCGAGATGATCGCCTGCTCGTTGGCGACCAGCATGTGGCGGGTTTGCTGCGGCTCGCCCATGAAGTGGAACACGCGCTGCTCCTTTTCGAGATCGAAGTACAGGTAGGCTTCCATCCGCCGGTCGTGCGTGTGAGACGGCATGGTATTCCAGACACTTCCCTGCTCGATCATTGTAAAGCCCATGGTGAGTTGGCAGGACTGACAAACCTCTGGATGAATGAACTGGTAAATCGAGCGCTTGTTGGCTGTCGCGGCCTCGCCCGGCGTTAGGTGACGGGCCTTGTCGCGGGTCAAGAGCACGGTCGGATGTGTCTCATGAGCGGGCGTCGAGACGAGGTAGAACTTGGCGGGATTTGCCGCATCGGCGCTCTCAAAGGTGACATCCTTGGCGCCCTTCCCGATGTAGAGGCAGTCATACTTGGCAAGATCGTATGCCTTGCCACCGACGATCACGCGACCTTCGCCGCCGACGTTCAGAGCCCCTAGTTCACGCTCGGAAAAAAAGGTCTCCTGGCCGATCTCCTTCGGAGCACCAAGCGCCAGCGCCGCGCCGAGCGGGGTCGCACCCCCGATCACCATTCGATCGTAGTGCGAGTAGGTGAGCCGGATCTCGCCCTGCGAAAAGACGGTCTCGACCAGGAAGTGACGGCGGAGCGTCTCGGTGTCGAAAGCACGGACTGCCTCGGGATGGGAGGCGTGGCGGACTTCGATTTTCATTGATTTCTTTCCTTGCGGTCTACGGATGCCAACGGAGTTTTCGAATCCTCGATGAAATATTTGGGATCCCAGATTTCGGACGTCTCGACCTCGTGCAACAGCTTGCCGAGGTGGAACCCCATGGCCGAGGCGGCTCCGGCCCTGTCGCCCTTCCTTATGCAGTCGACGACAACGGAATGCTCTTCAATAACGCGGGCCAGACGACCTTCCTGCGGCAGCGTCAGAAGGCGGTAGCGGTCGCTGTGAACCTTCACCTGCTGAATTATGGCCCAGATTCCGGGGAAGCCGGCGATGTCGCTGATCAGCTTGTGGAAGTCGTTATCGACGACATGGAAGACCGCAACATCATCGTCGCGAACGCAGGCGCTGAGATCGGCAAGATTGCGCTCGAGCGCGCGAATGCCTGGCGGTGTTATCTTTTCTACGGCGATCGAGACAGTTGTATCCTCCAACGCCTTGCGCACAAGGATAGCTTCGTAGAGGGCGCGCCGCGGAATGCGGGAAACGAACGTGCCGGACTGTGGAAACACATCGACAAGCCCGTCATCTGACAACCGCAGCATGGCCTCGCGAATGGGCGTGCGGCTAACGCCAAACTGCGCTTCGAGCTCTTTCTCGTTGAGAAGATCCATCGGCTTGCGGCGGAGCGAAATAATGTCGTCGCGGAGGGCACTGTAGACGAGCGTTGCTGCGCGCGGCGCGGCAGCGCGCTGATGCGAAAGATCGGTGACACCTGCCAATGATCGCTTCTTGCGGACGTCGCTCACGATGTCTGTCCCGTCACGTCAAGATCCTTCCCTCTGACGACTGCCTCGCCGGTCGCCGCCTCACTCTTAGGTAAGTAGTATATTAGTATCCAAGTCGATGCAATGGGCAACTTTGGAAATTGCGGCTTGCTATTGGTTCGGGAATGTTACGCAGCGCGTGACGGACGGGCATGCGCCGCCGTAGCGCTTCGCTCGGTGAACGTCTGGAACCCTGGATTGCGAGCGTCTCAACAAGCTTCAGGTCGATAGGGAACGGGCCTGCCCTCAATTCAGGGATATGCCGAAATCCAAGCCACTGAGGGCAGCCGGCGGCTTTGAGCGCCCAGCGGTCAGGAGGCCGAGAGCTCGATCCTCGGCCAGGTCTTCTCAGCCGAGGTCCCGGCTTCGATCGACGTCGCGTGCCGCTCCCTGAAAGCAGCGGCAAGCGTTTGCAAGGCTTTACGGGAGCGCGCATCGGTCAAGGTCGAGTGAAGAACAATTTCCGAAGACGGAAGCGGCGGCAGGTCGAAGCGCTTGCTCACTTCAATAGTATCTGCGGGCGCGAGGCGACAGGAGAACGGGGCAACGGCCAATCCCGCGGAGACTGCCGCATTAACGGCAGTCGAGACGCCGACGAAAACCTCGACCCAAGGAACACCAACGCCATCAAGTGCGCGGGTGGCGATATCACGAACACCACAGAGCGGCGCAAGCGCCGCCAGCCGAAGCGGCTCGCCTGGCGCGCGTCCAAAACTGGGTGAAGCGAACCAGCCGAAGTGTTCCGGCCCAAGCGTCTCGCCGTCGCGCCGGTCCTCATCGCGCCGGATGATGACGGCATCAAGCTCTCCCCGTTCAAAAGCGCCAAGCAAGTTTCTCGACGTTTCAAGCCGCACCTCAATGCAGAGGCCGGGGTCATGGGCATAAAGACGCGCCAGCAATGTCGGCACTTCAGGTCCGGCGACATGAGCAGCGATGCCAAGTCCAAATCGGCGCCGCGTCGACGACAACCCCGACAGAGCGCGTTCATGGGCAGCGAGAAACTCACGCGCGCCCTCGATAAATGCAGCACCCTGCGCCGAAAGCCGAACCTGCCTCGGCGTCCGCTCGAGCAGCCTGACACCGAGCCTATCTTCGAGCCGTTTCAACTTTACACTGATCGCCCCTTGCGTGCTTCCGAGGAACTCCGCCGCGCGAGTAAAGCTCTGAAAATCCGCAATCGCGACAAAGGACCGAACCGAGTCTATATCCAGCGTCGCCATCGCTATTATCCGTTTTTGTTATCTCTGAAATAGCCAATCATATAATTTAGTTGTGATCAAGTACCAAGTAGAGTGCTCCTGCCTACACGATATCAATGCGTGCGGAGCATATAGAATGGCGAAAACTGGCCTTCCTCGTGCTCCGCTCCACATCGGAAGATCATGAATATGCACCAACCCGTCACCTGCCGCAGCGCACTGGCGCTTGCAGCCGTCTGCTTCTCATCGCTGATGTTTGGCCTCGAAATTTCAAGCATTCCGGCAATCCTTCCGACGCTGGAGAAAGTGCTCGACGCGGATTTCAAACAGCTGCAATGGATTATGAACGCCTACACCATCGCCGTCACAACGGTTCTGATGGCCGCTGGCACTTTGGCCGACCGCTACGGACGCAAGCGGATCTTCCTCGCCGGTATCGGCGCGTTCGGTTTAGCCTCGTTGATCTGCGGGCTGACCGACAACGTTTCGATATTGATCATTGCCCGCGTACTCCAGGGTATGGCCGGCGGCGCAATGCTCATCTGCCAGATCGCCGTTTTGTCACATCAGTTCCAATCCGGCCGCCAGCGCGGGATCGCATTCAGCTGGTGGGGCGTAATCTTTGGGGTCGGCCTCGGTTTTGGCCCAATCGTCGGTGGCGCTACGGTCGCGGTCTTGAGTTGGGAATGGGTATTTCTCGTCCACGTCGGGCTTTCGGGGGTGACGATGGCGCTTGCGCTTGCCGGCGTGCAGGAATCACGCGATCCAAATGCCGATAGCCTTGACAAAACTGGCATTGTCACTTTGTCGGCCGCGGTCTTTAGCCTCGCCTATTTCATTACCCAAGGCCCCGAACTCGGCTTTGCCAGCCTGACGGCCCTGTCGATCCTCGGCATCGCCATCGTCAGTCTGATCGGGTTCGTGATCGCCGAAAGAGTAAGCGCCCGGCCAATGTTCGATTTTTCGGTGTTTCGCATCCGCAGTTTCTCCGGTGCACTGTTGGGCTCGGCCGGCATGAACGTCAGCTTCTGGCCGTTCATGATTTATCTGCCAATCTGGTTTCAGGCCGGCCTCGGATATGACGGCGTGGCGGCAAGCATCGCCTTGCTGGCTTACACGCTTCCACCTCTCGTTGTGCCGCCCTTTGCTGAACGCCTGATGCTTCGCCTGCGTCCGGGGATCGTCATTCCAGCCGGCTTGTTCACGATCGGTCTCGGCTTCCTGATGATGAAGCTCGGCAGCAGCGTTTCCAACGCTGGCTGGCTGACAATGCTGCCAGGTTGCGTGTTGGCGGGCATCGGCCTTGGCTTCACTAATACAACTGTCACCAACGCAGCAACCGGCGCGGTCGCTGCAGAGCGAGCCGGCATGGCCTCGGGCATCGACACCAGCGCCCGAATGATTTCGCTCGCGATCAACATCGCGCTCATGGGTCTCATACTTGTCGAGGGCGTGCTGTCCTCGCTGCAAAGCTCTCTTCTCGGTCAAGTCTCCGACACCGATCTCCGAATGCTCGCGGAAAAAATATCAGCCGGCGGCATGCTGTCTTCCGATCACGGCCTATCGAATACCGTCGTTCATGCGGCATTGCAGCAGGGTTTTGGCTGGGTTATGCTCTACGGCGCGATCGCCGCCTGGCTGTCGGCCGCAGCGAGCATCTTCGTCTTCGGACGCGGCCCAAAGAAGGAACATGCCCTGAGATGCTCGACTGCCAAACAGTCGTGACAAGTGGGTCGAACAGCTCGGTGCACCAGCAGATCGTCGGATGCTGCTCCTCGGGGCGACCTTTGCTGTTTCTCTCCGCGCAAAGATATGGTCCAACGCCATTTTCAAGGCAGCAGCAAACGACAGTCTATCCGTCATGCTCCTCTGTTCGACGCCACGCAACCAGGTCGACTCGCACATCACACGAGCGGGGCAGACCCCGGTCTTCGAATGTCGTGCGGCGAGGTGTTCCACCGGGCACCACCCATGCGTCCCAAATTGCGTCCATTTCGGAAAATGATTTGATATTGCGTAGCCAGATATTGGCGTGGATGAGTTCCGACTTGTCTGTTCCTGCCTCCCTGAGCAGGTTGTCGATGCGATGCAGTATCTCTTTCGTTTGCGCGCCAACTCCAGCGCCCGCAGCATCGGTGGCAGTCAGCCCGATGAATTGTATCGTTTGGACCGGAGAAAACTCGTCCGAAGCGGCTCTCCCCATCGTCATGTTCGTGCAATCCCTGATTCATTCGGCTGCGGGCAGAAACCCGCCGAATAGACAAACTGGAGTCTATCGCGGCCCTTGAATAGGGCGATTTATTTTTTGCTGGTATAACGGGACCTTAAGGCCGGTCGGCCATCGCAGTATGTCGCGAGACGAATTCAACGAGATACCGCACGCCGTCAGACGCATCCGACTGTGCATAAAAACCGATCTCGATGCGCACGGCACCAGGGAGATCCGTCGCCTTGTCGAGCGCGCGACATCCCTCGGGAATCGTGGCTGCAAGCATCGGGCCGATACCGATTCCTACCCGCACGGCTGTGGCCATCGCAACGAGGGTCGATGCAACGCACGCGGTTTTCCATTTTATGTTTCTTTGCGACAAGGTCGCTATGGTCCGGACATTCCAGGGGCAGCTGTCGTCAAACATGATGACCGGCAGAGGCCTGCTCGCATCAACGACAAAATCCGATCTCACAGCCCAGGTCAGATATTCTGTCCAGATCAGGATGGGCTTCCTGCTGAGAACGGTAATATCGCAAACCGCCAGATCGAGTTTTCCCTCTTCGAACATGTCAGCCAAACGTCGATTTGGTTCAACAATAATGTCGATGTCCACCTTCGGATTTTGAACTCTGAAGTCACGAAGGATATCGATCAACCGGCTGGCTGCGAAATCCTCCACGACCCCCAGGCGGATCCGGCCTTCGATCATCTTTCCCGTCAGTCTTCGTCCGACCTCGTCACTGAGCAACACGATCTCGCGCGCATAGGCGACCATGATCTGACCATGAGCCGTCAGTTCCAGTCCTTTGGAAGACCGGGAAAAAAGCGTGACGCCAACAAGCTCCTCCAGTTTACGGATTTGCATGCTGACCGCCGCCTGGGTTCGATGCAGTTTTGCCGCCGCGCCGTTGACGGTCCCGATTTCTGCGACCGTCAGGAATGCCCGCAACAGATAAGAGTCGAGATCAAGCATGAATAACCGCGTTTTCGCCTGTACTACGGGTCGCGTGTCTACAGCGTCCCGGCTGGTTTAGACGTTTGTGACATCCACATCCGCGCGCGACATTGAACGATCTCCAGTCCAGGCGCAACTGCGGCTTCGGGGCAGCCGGGTTTCGCGGGTCAGACGCTCGCTTCATGTCGCGCCCGCAATTGCGCGCCTATCGCTCAAACAGGACGCAAGCTTGTGGCGGCATGGAAACACCCACCTCCTGCCCGCGCTCGAATGAAATGTCCGGACGGTTCTGACAGGCTGAGACGACGCGATCGCCACTGGCAAGTTCTACGAAGACATGTCTGAAGGCACCGAGCATCACGATCTCTGCAACCCGCCCTGTCATGCTAGGTGTCGGGCTGGCCGAGGACGATATCTCAACGCTCTCGGGTCGCACGCAAACCTCGTGCACGCTGCCTCTGTTGCCGGGTGAAGCAACCGGAAATTCCCACCCGGCGTCAGAACGAAACCTGGACAGTGCTCCATTCGAAGCGACGATGGATCCCCTGATCCAGTTTGCTCTCCCCATGAAATCTGCAACGAAGCGCGAACTGGGACGCCAGTAGACATCGTCGGGTTTGCCCGACTGCATGATGGCGCCCCGGCTCATGACAAATATGCGCTCCCCGAGGCTCATCGCTTCTTCCTGGTCGTGGGTTACCACGATTGCGGTTGAACCGACCGCAGCGAGAACGTCCTTCAGCTCGGTGCGCAGTTCGTGCCTGAGCTTGGCATCAAGGGCAGATAGGGGCTCGTCGAGGAGGAGGAGACTGGGATGTGTCGCAAGAGCTCGCGCCAAGGCTACGCGCTGCTGCTGTCCCCCGCTCAACTGATGTGGACGTCGATGCCCGAAACCCGATAGCTGCACAAGCTCCAGCATTTCGGCAACACGTGCGGGGATCTCTGCTGTCGGGTGGCCGCGGTGGCGAAGCCCGTAGCCGATATTCTGTTCAACTGTCATATGCGGGAAGAGAGCGTAGTGCTGGAACAGCAGACCGACATTGCGCTCGTAAGGTTTCAATCCGGCCATCGACTTGCCCGCGATAGTGATCGTGCCGCTATCGGGCCGCTCAAATCCTGCGATTAGACGAAGGATCGTAGTCTTGCCGCAACCACTCGGACCGAGCAGCGCGATCGTTTCGCCGGGCGCCACAGAAAAGGATACGTCACCGAGCGCGACGGTATCGCCGAAGCGCTTGCCGACGCCTCGAAATTCAACGGCAGACATCATCGTACTCTCCTCATGAACGAAACAGACCTTGGCCGACGACGTTGTCGAATCCGACGAGCCGGTCGAGGATAACGATCAGCAGCACAGTTGCCGCCATCAAGACCACAGCTGCAGCAGCTATCGTCAGATCGAAGGCAGCGCGCATGTTGCTGACAAGCGTGACAGGCAAGGTCGTGGCGGACGGGTCACTCAGGAAAAGACTGATTGAAACGTCGTCCATGGAAATGGCGAACGCGAAGATCGCCCCGGTAATAATGCCGGTCTTCATAAGCGGTATCGTGATCGTCCAGAACGCTTGGCGCTCCGTCGCGCCGAGGACCATCGCAGCTTCCGTCAATCGCCTGTCGCTGCCAAGAAGACTGGCAAGACTTGTTCTTATGCAATAGGGCGCGGTCACAATCACGTGGCCAAGAAGCATGCGCGCAAAGCCATTGGTGATACCGGCCTTTGAGAGGAACAGCAGCAAGCCAAATCCGATAACGACGGGAGGGACGACCAAAGGTGACAGGAAGGCCGACGTCAGCGCCGCCTTTCCTGGAAAGCTCCGGCTTACGAGGCCAACTGCCGCAGCTGTCCCGATCGAGACCGACAGGGCCGTGGTCAACACCGCTAGAATGATGCTTGTGCGAAGGCTGGTAAGAATCTCCGCTTGGGAGACAAGTTTTTCGAACCAGTGAAGCGACAGTGCCGGAGGCGGCAACGGACCGAGATAGGACCGGGCGTCGAACGCCATCAGGCACGTCATCGCCAGCGGTACCGCAAGAAACGCTGCTCCGAGCCCGATCACCCCGTAGGCGAGAACACTGGCGATCCCGTCGCCAAATCGCTTGCCGGAAAAACGGATGATCATCTCGAGCCCCTCCACGATTGCGCAAACGTTATGAACGCGATCACCGAAAGCGCTGCAGCGAGCATGACGAGCGAGATCGCAGCTCCACTCGGATAGTTGGCGATGTCGCTGAAGCGCGTGTAGATCACATTCGACACGAACAGGACACGCCCTCTCCCGAGCACCATCGGTATGACGAAGGCACTGATCGCAAAAGTCAGCGAAACGAGGGTGCTAGAAACAAGCGCGGGAAGGCTGAGCGGAAGCGTAATCGACAGATGAGCTTTCCAACCGGGCGCACCGAGCGATTGGGCAGCGTCGAGGAGGCGCGGATCGATCGATTGCATCGCCCCCATCAGCGTCAGCGTCGCGACAGGTATGATCGAGTGAACCAGTCCCGCGATAACGACAAGATTGATGTACTCACGGCTATTCGGCGAAAGGCCCACGCTTAAAAGCAGCGGCCGCAGGATGCCGACCGAGCCGAAAGTCAGTTCGATCGCGTATGTCTTGATCAAGACGCTCGACAGCACAAGCGTTATGAGAAACCCAAGCGTGACTGTACGCATACGCGGTGAAAGCCGCCGCACGATGAAGTAAGCGAGAGGAAAAGCAACGAGCTGCCCGACGATTGCTGCCACGCCACCGATCCAGAATGTCGTGACCAAGACGTTCACGAACGCCTGGTTTGCGAGCTCGTGATAATTCTGGACCGTTGATACGGCGCCTTCGACGGAACCCACGCGTCCCGGTGTGAATTGCTTCAAGCTTTCGATGGCCAGGTTGATCAGTGGCGAAAGAAAACCGAAGGCGAATACGACCAGGGCAGGCCCAAGTGCGATGACCGTGTCGCGGTAGTCCGAAATCGAAATGGCGGCAGAGCGCCGCATGGCTTTGTTCATGATCACAGCCTATTCTCGCTCAACACGCGTCAGAAAAAACTCTCGAAGGCGCACGATGGCGCCCCCGAGAACCTCATCGCTATTGATCAGAGCAACGGCGCGATGTCCTGCTCCCAGCGCTTGGACCAGGCATCCTGCTGCTCAAGAACGACATTGTAATCGGGAACGTAGACCGAACGTGCGAACTCGTCGGGCGTGAAGGCGAGATGCTTCAGATTGTCGGGCGTCATTGCCTTGGCATTGAGCGGCGCTTCGCCCGCCACCTTCGCGTAGAGCGCGTTCATTTCGGGGCTGATGGCGAAGTTGACAAAGTCCAGGGTCGCCTTCGTATTTGGTCTATTCTTCAAGACACCGAAGCCGCTCTGATAGAGGAATGCCTTGAAATTGGCATCCTTGGTAAAGCGCGTAACGGGGAAGTTTTTCGCCACCGCCGCCCAGCCGGGTTCAGCGAAAAAGCCAACCGAGGTTTCCCCGGACGTCAGGGAATTGGTAAAATCGATGTCAGTTACGGCGACCCGGCCAATATTTCCCGATTTTGCAAGCTCTTTCATGAGCTTCCAGCCTGGCTCCATGTTGGTTTCGCTGCCTCCTGCGTGGAGCGCGAGGGCCACGATCTGCAGCATCATGCTCTGCGTCGGACCAGGCCAGCATATGGCGCCCTTCAGGTCGGGGCTCAGAAGATCGTCGATCGTCTTGATGACCAGAGGCGCAGTGTCGGATCGAGCCCCGAAATACATGCCGCCGACTGCGCGGGGGACGGCCTTTATGTTGCCTTTGGCATCCCGAATGATAATTTTTTCCGGGATGTCGGCAAGGTTGGGAATGTCTGCGGGGTTGATGGTCTCCAGCCAGTCTTCTTTGACCATGCTGTTGAAAGAGCCTTCCCATCCGGCGACGTAGTCAAAATCGACGTTTGGCCAAGCCGCTTTTATCTTTGGCAGGATCGCACCCGCCCCACCCTGATGAAGGACCCAGTTGAATGTCGCGCCGTTCTGCGCGGCCGCCACCTGCTTCATGGCTTCGACAACGTCTCCGCCCCATTCGACTGCTGTAAGATCTGCGCTGGTCCCTGCGGCCACCGGCCGTGCAAGCCCCGCAATCGTTCCGGCAGCTCCAAGAGCAACGGCAGATCCCATGAAACGTCGACGTGTCATATTGTGCAACATGGTCAGTTCCCTTGTTGTGGCCGTCACGATGCGGCCTCTTGTTCGAAGGGAAGACTGCTTGGGCGTTGTTGCCGGCGGTAGTGGGAAAAACGTCTCTAGGCTATAACATTTTCTGAATATGTGCCCCTTGTATCTCGTCGGCATGCAGCGTGTGGGTATCAGGAATCGTTATAGTCGCTCTTGAATTTTCGAGGTTCCAAAGGGTTCTCCCCAAAGCGAATGATGGCGCCACGATATCTGAACCGTGGAGCGTATCTTGACGATTGACCAGGATTTTCTGGAGGACTTGCGCAACCGCTTCGGCAACGCAGCCGGCGGCGAAATGCAAGATCCACACTTTCGCGAAGTTGCCGCAAGCGTCTTCAAGGACGGCGACAGCCGCAAGTGGCCGTTTGCGGATCCGGCAACCTTCCTTGATGCGCCATTCATTGAAAATGGCCTGCGACCGGAGGTTCTCGATACGTTGGATGTCGCCTTGATCGGTGTGCCAATGGATCTCGGTGTAACCAATCGTGCCGGCGCACGCCTGGGGCCGCGGGCGGTTCGTGCAATCGAGCGGGTTGGACCCTATGAACACGTCCTCCGGGTTGCGCCCATGGGCAAGATGAAGGTTGCCGATGTCGGCGATGTGCCGATGAGAAGCCGCTTTGACCTCGCTGGATGTCACGCAGACATCGAAGCGTGCTACCGCATGATTTCCGGCACCAGGGCGATACCTCTGTCGGTAGGCGGCGACCATTCGATTTCCGGCGCCATCCTCAAGGGGCTTGCGGCCAACGCGCCAGTGGGTATGATCCATATTGACGCCCATTGCGATACGGCGGGGCCTTACGAGGGTTCGAAATTTCATCACGGAGCCCCCTTCCGGGAGGCCGTACTTGCCGGGGTTCTTGATCCACGACGCACGATCCAGATCGGCATTCGCGGCGGTGGGGAGTATCTCTGGGAATTCTCTTTCGCCTCCGGCATGACGGTTATACACGCCGAAGAGGTCGCTGAAATGGGTATCAAGGCTGTGATCGCCCGAGCTCTCGAGGTTGTTGGATCCGGCCCTACCTATCTCAGTTTTGACGTTGACAGCCTGGATCCTGCTTTTGCGCCTGGAACTGGAACGCCTGAGGTCGGAGGCCTTCTTCCGAGGGAAGCTCTGGCCATGTTGCGAGGCTTTCAAGGGATCAACCTGGTAGGAGGTGACGTTGTGGAAATCGCGCCGCAATACGACCCGACGACCAATACGGCGCAGGTAGCCGCCCAGGTCCTGTTCGAACTTCTATGTCTTGCGATGCTTAGTCCATCCGCACACGCGCGCCGCCTGATGCGGAAATAAACCTCATTCAAACCATCCACAAAACCAAAAAAGGGGAACAAAAATGACAATTCATAGAAAACTATGCACGGCTGCTGCCGTCGCTGCCTTTGCTCTTGTGGGATTATCGGCCCACGCCGACCAACTCGCCGACATCAAGGCCTCCGGCCAGATCAGCGTCGGCATATTCTCCGATTTCCCTCCATTCTCTTCGGCCAGCGCCGACATGAGCATCAAGGGATACGACATCGATGTCGCGCAGGACATTGCCGACAGTCTTGGGGTGAAACTCAACCTGGTAAGTGTCACCGGGCAAAACCGGATCGCCTATCTGAACGACAAGCGCGTGGATATCCTGATGAGCGTGGGGTATTCCAAGGAGCGCGCGGAAGTCCTCGATTATGCGGCTGCATACGCTCCATATTACATCGCGGTCATCGCCCCTGCGGCACTCGCAATCAGCAGCAAGGACGATCTGGCCGACAAGACGATTGCCGTCAATCGGGGCACCTTGGAAGATACCTCTTTGACCGCTGCCGCGCCGGCATCGGCAACAATCCAGCGCTTCGAGAACTACAACTCGGTCATACAGGCGTTCATTTCAGGCCAAACCCAGTTGATGGTCGTCGGCAACGACGTTGGTGCCCAGGTTCTCGCCCGCCAGGATGCATTGAAGCCGGAACAGAAATTCCAGCTCCTGACCTCGCCTTCGCATATCGCTCTGCGCAAGAGTGAGGAAGGTCTGAAGAAGGCGGTCAACGACGCCGTTGCCAAGATGGTGGCCGAGGGAAAACTCGATGCAAGTTCCAAAGCTTGGCTGAAGACACCGCTCAATCCTGAAAACCTCAAAGACTGACCACAATGAGCGCTCCCACGCGCGCAAGGAGCGGCGATGACCTATAGCCTTGGATTCGACTGGCTTTGGGACAGCGCGGGAGCGCTTGCCTATGGTGCCGGCATGACGCTTATGCTGATTGCCTGCACCACCGTTTTCGGCACGGTGCTCAGCGTCTTCGGTGCAGCTGCGCGAAGAGGACGGTACGGCTGGCTGCGGCGGGCTGTCGGCATCTATGTCGAAGTGATCCGCAACACCCCGTTCCTCGTCCAGCTGTTCTTCATTTTCTTCGGACTTCCCACACTTGGAATTCGTCTCGATCCCGTGACCGCCGCCATACTCGCCATGACCCTAAACATGGCGGCCTACACGACCGAGGTCGTCGGCGCAGGGCTAGATGCGATACCGAAGGGACAAAGCGAGGCGGCACGCGCCCTTGGGCTCAAGCCACGGCACGTGTTCTTTAAGGTCGTCCTACCCCAGGCGCTCACCATCATCTTTCCAGCGCTGACAAGCCAGATCATCATCATGATGCTGGAATCGGCGGTCGTCTCACAGATTTCAGTTCGAGAGCTGGCGCAGGAGGCCGACCTCCTGCAAGCGCGCACCTTCCGTTCTTTCGAGACATATCTTGTCGTGACGATGATCTACCTTGCGATGTCTGCTGGCCTTCGGCGGTTGCTCATTGCCACCGGGCGCAGGTTTCTAGGAGCCGGGGTATCATGATTGAGTTCACGTTCTGGGATATTCTGCGCAATCTCGCCTTTGCGACACGCTGGACAGTTCTCCTGTCGATCGCCGCTTTTGTTGGCGGGGCTGCCGTCGCCCTGGTGATCCTGTTTGGCCGGATATCGAAAGCACCCTGGCTGCGCCGCCTCGCGTCAGGCTATATCGCGCTGTTTCAGGGAACACCGCTCCTGATGCAACTCTTCCTGATGTTCTTCGGGTTGCCGATGCTGGGTTTTCGAATAGAGCCGTGGACGGCTGCGGTGTTCGGGCTAACGTTCTACGCCAGTGCCTATCTGGCGGAGATATGGCGAAGCGGCGTCGAAGCTCTACCACGCGGCCAGTGGGATGCGGGGGCGAGCCTTGGACTACACCGCCTGCAAGAGCTGCGGCTCATCATTTTGCCGCAGGCTTTTCGCATCACGCGTGCGCCCACTGTCGGCTTCCTCGTGCAATTGATCAAGAGCACAGCCTTGACGTCCATCCTCGGATTTGAGGAACTCATGAGAACCGCGAACGCAATAAACAACGCGACCTTCGAACCCTTCAAAGTCTATGGCTTGGTCGCAGTGATCTTCTTTCTGCTCTGCTATCCGCTCACCCAGTATGCACGGATGCTCGAGCGGAAGGCTCCAGTTCATTGAGCGCCGGCCGCCCAAGGCGGTCGAATCCAGGTTGCGACGGATTGAATGACGGTCGGTCAAATTCCACGGGAGTTTATTTCATGATTGATGCGCGAATCAGCAGCTTCGATGCAGACGCTACATGCGCCCTTCTTCCCTTCGCTCCTTTGATTGAAACCTTGCGGCGCTCATTTGCGGAAGGTTGTGTTGTGCCGGTACGGCATCACCACACGATAGCCACCGACGGGGATCCGGATGCGACCCTGCTCTTGATGCCTGCATGGCATGATCCGCAGAGCGCTTCCAGCTATCTGGGCATCAAGATAGTCACTGTCTTTCCCGGAAATACGGCCCGCGGAATTCCCGGATTGACCTCGACCTATTTGCTCTACGACGGGAGAACGGGCGAGCAGCTTGCGTTGATCGACGGAAATTCCATCACAACGCGCAGGACAGTGGCAGCATCGGCACTCGCGGCGGATTATCTTGCGCGCAAGGATGCCAGTCGATTGCTGGTGATCGGCGCCGGGCGCGTGGCAAGCCTGCTTCCAGATGCCTACCTGGCGGTTCGGCGAATTGAGCACGTCGTGATATGGGATATCGACGCGGAGAACGCGGCACGACTGGCGCGAAAGCTCGAGCGACAGGGGCTGAGTGTATCCGTCGCAGACAACCTCGAACGAGCGGTCCGTGGCGCCGATATCGTCAGTGCTGCAACCTTGGCAACGGCCCCGCTGGTCAAGGGAGAGTGGTTGCGTCCTGGCACACATCTGGACCTGATCGGCGGTTTCACGCCGGCGATGCGTGAAGCAGATGACGACGCGGTGCGGCGATCTGCAGTCTATATCGATACCACCGAAGCCCTTCATGAAGCTGGTGACCTCGTCCAGCCCATCAAGGCTGGCGTTTTTTCCGCCGAGATGGTGTGCGCAAGGCTTGACGAACTGTGCCGGCGGGACGTCCATGCACGCCAGTCCAACGAGGAGATCACCCTTTACAAGGCGGTTGGCACGGCATTGGCGGATCTCGCGGCTGCGACGATGGTGTACGATGCATCATTGGCCGCCGCGTGACTTGCAAGGCCGGGCCATAGGGACTGCTCGACGCCGGCACGACAGCGGAGGAACAACGAGGTCGCCTGCAACGAGCAACAGCGGCGATGTCATTCGGAGACTTTCGTGTAAAATCCCCCTGACGAACGGCAGGTTCGCCAGACGCTAGACGGAGAAAGCGTTATGAGATTGCTGACGCGCCTTTTCCAGAGGTTTCTGGTCTTCTGTCTTGGGGTCCTGAGCGTCTGGCTGATAGTGTTCGTCGTTTTTGATACGGCTGACCATAGACTGCCATGGGTTCTTGCGGTGTGCGTTACATATGGCGTGGCTGCGTATATCATTCTACCGAACGTGGTCCGGTTGTATCTGAAGGTGCTTCATCGGGGGGTCATCCCCAGATATACGATCGCCGCTGATGGCCTGGCCGGCGATCCTGTCAACGTCGTCCTCATAGGAACTCTTCAACAGCTCTGCGAGGCCTTTGCAACAGCAGGCTGGTCTACCGCCGATCGTTTGGGGACCGCAAGCTCGTTGCGAATGATCCGAGCGTTTTTGAAGGGCTCTGCCTATCCCACCGCACCGTTCAGCACTTTCTATCTCTTTGGGCGACGGCAGGACATTGGATTCCAAGAGCCCATCGACGACAGCCCCCGCAAGCGCCACCACATCCGATTCTGGGCCCTTGGTCTCGCCCATTCAGAGGACGACATGAATTCAACGAGCTTCTGGTTGAATAAGGACAAGCCGTCGCCCGACGAGCCCGTACTGTGGGTTGGGGCGGGCACCAGAGATACCGGCCTTTCTCTAACCTGGCTTACGTTCCAAGTTACACATGCTACCGATTCGGATACAAACGCCGAGCGGGACTACATAGTCGATGAGCTGAGAGTAAAGGGCGTGGTCGGGGATGTCGCGTGGCACCGGTCTGGTTCACGATTGGTGACGGGAAAGGTTAACCATTACATCACCGATGGCGAGGTCGCGTTTGCACGGTTGACTGTCGGTGCCACGGATGATGACGACGCAGCTGCTGTCGAGCCAGGCAAAGATTGATCCGAGCTTCGCGCGCGCCAGCGTCGGACCGAAATCCAGATGTACCGTGTCGGGTCGAGATCATTTTGACTCACGTCATTGTTGGCCACAGCATGGACAAGCTCGTCGAGAGAGACTACCTGACTAATCGATGGGGACATTGGAGAGAACCATGCCACGAGCACCACGCCGCCCGATCAATCCCCTTGACGCCGCGGAAGCCTTGTTCAAACCTGCAAAGAAGTTGGCCGAACCACCTGCCGTCGAGCGGCGAGCGCCACCGAACGTCAAGGAGCAAGTCTGCCTGAAACTCGACAGCGACGTGCTCGCCTATTTTCAGGCGGAGGGTCCAGGATGGCAGGAGCGCATCAATGATGTGCTGCTGGCCGCCATGAACGATGATCGCTGAACGACGGCGGCGGCTTTAAGATCATCCTCCAAGCTGCTGGAAATCGGCGCTTCGGGGCGGCTGCACGAAACATGAACGCCCTGACCTGATGCGTCAGGGCAACCACTCTTCTACTGCGATCTCTCCGTTCGCAATCAGATGCGTACAGATAAAATTGGACAATGTGTCTTGCCGGATGACGGCAGCGCTCAGGCGACCGGTTCGATACGCTGCGGTATCGACCGCGATACGATTGGCGTAAACTTCGGGGCGCAATGAGCTTGTGATCGTGTGACCATGCACGACTATATGGTCGAAAGCGTCCATATGGTCGAGAAAACCAGAGCGTATCCATCGCAAGTCGTAATCAGTCTGCGCTCTGAGCGGGACTCCCGGGCGGATTCCAGCATGAACAAAGCAGAAGCGACCGATCTCTTTATACGTCAACGCGTTCTCCAACAGATGGGAATGGTGCGGAAAGGCGTCACGAATGTCAGCGGCGATACC
The DNA here is from genome assembly GCF_001424945.1 of Rhizobium sp. Root1203. GTDB lineage: Bacteria > Pseudomonadota > Alphaproteobacteria > Rhizobiales > Rhizobiaceae > Rhizobium. Next base: position 66,721 of record NZ_LMCW01000010.1, on the reverse strand, counting down.
CTTGAAATCAGGCACCGGGCGATCGGAATAGGCGCTTACGGTTGCGACCCCACCCCAATCCATCCAGTTGACGGCGTCTTCGTAGGAGAGTTCCTCGCGAAGCAAAGCGCGCAGGTAAAAATCGTGGTTTCCCAAAACCAGTCGCGAGCCGGGATAGAGAGAAAGTGTCGAGGCCACAAGATCAAGCACATGCGGACTCCGGGGCCCCCTGTCGATCAGATCGCCCAAAAAGATCACGATCGGCTTCGATCGGCGTTCGCGGGAGGCGACAGCGATATGGCGGAGCATTGCTTCGAGAAGGTCGGCGCGCCCGTGGATGTCGGCGATTGCATAAATATCGGACGGCATATTGTCGGTCATATCCACTATTTTCTCCCAAAAGCAACCACTGCCCGGCGTCACCCGTCAACCGGCCTAGGCTTTACGTCACCTCTCGCCAACTCCGCAAGATGAGATGTTGGTGCCGCTAGGCGCGATCCGATTGGACCCGCCCAACGACACGTCCGCATCTTCGGAGAATGGGATCGTTTCTCACAGCAAATCGTCGCCCTCGCAGTGCCAAAGCAGTAGCCGACCTGCAGGGGATCATCAGGTCCGGATCGACCTATCGCCGGCCGGTGTGATGGTGAGAACCTCGCCGACTCTCCCCGCATATACGCTCAGAGCTAGTCCGGACGAAATGCGCCCCCAGAAACTCCTGGTAGATCAAAGAAGCGGGCGCGTCCAGGCGTCGAGATTTCTATCAGGAGGTTCCCGTGTTATAGTGCCGGGACTGGCGTCGTGACGCTATGCGCGCAGAGATTTGTCTGATGAGCGAAGTTGACATGCTTTTTGCCAGCCTAAGACAGGCGGCCGACCCTCACACGGTTGAGTGCATCGAGAACGTCGTCACGCGTGGCTCGGATCGCGATCTCAATCGCATAAATGCGCTCGCCTTCGCCGATACGCATCATCTCGATGAAGAGAAAACGATCGCAGCGCTTCTACATGCGGCCCGCATTGGCGCGTTCGAGATGACCTGGAATGTCCTTTGTCCAGGATGCGGAGGCGTCCTGGACACCGGAGCAACCCTAAAGGGGGTCGTCCAGGAGACGTACCATTGCGCGCTCTGCGCGGCGGGATACGAACCAACCCTCGACGAGATGGTCGAGGTAACGTTCACGGTCAGTCCGAGAGTGCGCAGGATTGGTGCCCACGATCCCGACCGGCTACCTCCGTTGGAATACTATCGCCAGATCTTCTTCAGTTCCGGAGTCGATCTGCCTGACGACTTCGAAGCGAGATTCGGACGCATCCTATTGGAGATAATCGAACTGGATCCTGGCGAGAAGGCTTTCGTCTCGGTGCAATTGCCGGCGCAGTTCGTCATCATCTTCGATGCGGTGACACACTCGGCGCAGTTCATCGACGTGAAGGGGGAGCCCACCGACGAACGTCAAAATCTCTCAATGGTCATCGGTCGGGCGCATGCGCTCAACGAGACGCTCACTCTTCGTCCTGGCGTATTGCGGCTCACTCTCGAGAATCACACGGATCGCAGAGTGGTACCGAACGTCTGCATCGCGGGAGAGGATCTGCACGACCTGCTGGGCCGCAGGCGCCCTTTTTTGACAGCCAAGCGCCTACTGACGAACCAGAGCTTCCGGGACATCTATCGAACCGACACGATTGACGTCGACCAGCGCCTCAAGATCACAAGCTTGACGTTCCTCTTTACTGACTTGAGAGGCTCGACCGCTCTCTACGAGCGCGTCGGAGATCTTGCCGCTTTCGATCTGGTGCGAGCGCATTTCAGGGTTCTTCACGAGATCGTCGCCACCGAGGCCGGAGCGGTCGTCAAGACGATAGGTGATGCAGTGATGGCAACCTTCCCGAGTCCGGACCGCGCGGTGGCGGCCGCACTGCGGATGCGTGAGGCGATGTTTCGGCTAAATGCCGAACACGGCAGCGACGATCTTCTCCTGAAAATCGGCATCCATGAGGGGCCGTGTCTCGCTGTCAGCCTGAACGACCGGCAGGACTACTTCGGCCAGACCGTCAATATCGCCTCCCGCGTACAGGGCCTTGCTGATCCCAACGTGATCCTGACGACGGAGGCGATCGTTGGCGATACCCAGGTTTTAGAGATTCTGCGTGACAGCGGCATAAAGTCGGTCTCCCGGATGGAGCAACTTCATGGCATCGGGAGGGAGGTAAGGATCTTTGCTCTGTCCTGAGGTTCGTCCGCTCTTGCAGGGACGACCACCGTGGAGGTGTTTTGCGCGTAGGTATCGGCGGATGCTGACAAATGACCCTATTCTGCTCTCTAATTCTGGAAATGCATTCGGGAACAAATGGTTCATTGTTTCCGGAGGTTGAGGAGGTTTGCTACTCGTCGGACGCTCAGTCGAGATGCTTCTCGCCCAGGAATTTCAAGATCTGATCCAGGAATTTCAAGACCTGATCCGCGATCTCCAGGTTGTTCAGATCGGAGAACATGAAGTGTGTGTTTCCGTGGATGCCGATCTCAGGAAGATGGACAAGTTTGGCATCTCCTCGTGTTTGTTGACAGCCTCTACCCACAGCTCGATGCTGCGAGCTGGGTCGCGATCAACACGAAGAGAGTGATTTTTCGGAGTGGTATTAGCATGATGTCCATCCCCATGGCGCTATGACCGTGAAGATACTCCAGCGATCGGGATCGGATTAGAGGGAGAAAGTTGCATGTCTCATAAGGCCTGCTTATCAATCACGTTTCGATGATTAGCGCACTACGACTTAACGCGAAGAGCCTCCACGATGAGCCCAAAGGCCGCGGAGGCATGTCGTCGATTGGGATAATAAAGGTGGTAGCCCGGAAACGGTGGGCACCAGTCTTCGAGAACCCGGATGAGGTCGCCTGTGTCCAAATACGCCATAATCTGATCCTCGGGCATGTAGGTGAGGCCTAGTCCGCGAAGCGCGGCCTCTCGCCTCATGACCAGATTGTTGAAGACAAGCTGACCTTCGACGCGAACCCTGAGTTCGCGCCCGTCTTTCTCAAACTCCCAGGGAAATATGTTTCCGTGCGTTGGCAGTCGCATGTTGATGCAATTGTGGGCGGTCAGGTCCTGGGGAGTCTCCGGCGAAAGGTGCTGGCGAAAATAGGAGGGCGAGCCGACCACGGCCATGCGCATTTCAGGGCTGATGCGCACCGCGATCATATCCTTGGCTACTTGCTCTCCGAGGCGCACGCCTGCATCGAAACGCTCGGCGACGATATCCGTCAAGCCATAGTCGACGATGATTTCGACAGTTACATCCGGATTGTCTGGCAGGATTTTCTCGAGGGCCGGAGCGAGAATCGAGACGGCCGCGTGCTCGCCCGCCGTGATCCGGATCGTACCGGCAGGCTTCTCACGCATTTCCGTTAATGCTGTGAGTTCAGCCTGAATTTCGTCAAATCTTGGCCCCGCAGTTTTAAGAAGACGCTCCCCCGCTACAGTTGGAGACACACGACGGGTTGTTCGGGTCAGCAGCCTGAGCCCAAGACGCTCTTCAAGGCTTCTTACGGTTTGGCTAAGCGCGGACTGGGAAACCCCAAGCTTGGCAGCCGCCTTGGTGAAGCTTTCCTCACGGGCAACTGTTACGAAGGCGACGAGATCATTGAAGTTTTCCTGCGCCATTCATTAGGCCTCCTTATAGCTTCATCCCGATTACTGCATGTTATCGAAACGATCGACAAGGTTTAAGATTCCATCATCAGCGCGCTGCAGCTTGGCAGCCCGCGTCAGCAAAAGACCACCAGGAGATAACTATGAAAACCCGGAGCATTGGAGGCCTTGAAGTCTCCGCGCTTGGCCTCGGCTGCATGAGCATGAGTTCCGCTTACGGTCCACCGGCCGACGAGGCTGAGATGATCAAGCTCATTCGCTTTGCACATGAGCGAGGTGTCACCCTGTTCGACACTGCGGAAGCCTATGGCCCATTCGTCAACGAAGAACTGGTTGGCGAGGCAATCGCACCGATCCGTGACGACGTTGTTGTTGCCACCAAGTTCGGCTTCGACATCAATCTGGAAACAGGCGAGCGCAGCGGCGGAACGAATAGCCGGCCGGAACACATTAAGGCTGTTGCCGAGGCGAGTTTGAAACGGCTGAAGACCGATCGGATCGACCTTTTCTACCAGCACCGCGTCGATCCGGCTGTTCCGATCGAGGATGTCGCAGGTGTGATCAAGGACCTCGTCGCCGCTGGCAAGGTCAAACACTTCGGCTTGTCCGAGGCCGGCGTCGGGACCATCCGTCGGGCGCACGCAGTCCATCCGGTGACGGCAGTCCAGAGCGAGTACTCCCTCTTCTGGCGCGGACCTGAGGCCGAATTGCTTCCCGCCCTCGAAGAACTCGGGATCGCTTTCGTGCCATTCAGCCCGCTCGGTGCTGGCTTCCTGACCGGAAAGATCGATGAGAACACCAAATTCGACGCGAGCGATTTCCGCAACCACGTTCCCCGGTTTACGCCGGAAGCCCGCAAGGCGAACTTCGCGCTGGTCGATCTGCTGAAGGCGATTGCTGCAAAGAAGAGCGCGACACCCGCCCAGGTGGCACTGGCCTGGCTGCTTGTCCAAAAGCCCTGGATCGTTCCCATCCCAGGAACCACGAAACAGCACCGTCTCGAAGAAAATCTCGCAGCTGTCGAACTTGAACTCACTGCTGTCGACCTGCATGAGATCGATGTTGCTCTTTCGGGGATCGAGGTTCAGGGCGAGCGCCTGCCAGAAGCTGTCCTCAAGATGACGGGCCTGTAGGAGTGGAGCGTCCGATGTCCCAGTTCGCCTTCGACGCTATCGGGACGCGCTTCGCCATCGACTCCGAGACCAAGCTGGGGGAACAGCTCCGGCGGCGCATCCGCGACCTCGCCGATCGGTTTGACCGGACCTATTCCAGGTTTCGGGAGGACTCTTTGATCAGTTGCATCGCCGTGGCAGAGCACGGAAGTGCATTCGAGTTTCCGTCGGATGACGCTGACATGTTCCACCTCTACGATCGACACCATCTCGCAACAGATGGCGCGGTCGATCCGCTTGTCGGTCGCGATCTCGAACTGCTCGGCTACGACAGGCATTATTCCCTGAGGCCGCTGGCGGGCGGTATCGCCGCGTATGCGACGGAACGCCCGATATGGAAACGAGATGTCCTCAGGGTCGGCAACATACTGCGAAGTCGCAGACCGCTGACAATTGATCTTGGCGCGGTCGGCAAGGGTTATCTTGTCGATCTGATTTCGCGCCTTCTGGTTAACGAGGGCTTTGACGCCTTTACCGTGGACGCCAGCGGCGATATCGAGCACCGCGGCGGCGAACTTCTTCAAGTGGGTCTCGAACACCCGCTTGATCCCAAGCTGATCGTGGGTGTTGCTCGACTGCGAAATTCCTCGCTATGCGCCTCGGCGGTCAACCGTCGGGCCTGGGGAGACGGCCAGCACCATATGGTTGACGGCCGGACCGGGAGGCCCGTCACGGATGTCATCGCGACATGGGTCGTATCGAACGACACCGCGACGGCGGATGGATTGGCGACAGCGCTGTTCTTCGCTCCAGCCTCGCGTCTGACTGAGAGATTCGATTTCTCCTTCGTCCGAATGTTTGCCGACGGCAGCGCCGAGATGTCTGAAAATTTCGAAGGCGAAGTCTTCACCTGATAGGAAGCTCGTGACCAGTGAACCCAGAAAAGTCCTCCTCGCCTCGGTCCTGATGTTGATGGTCTCGTCGACCGCCGACGCGCAGGGTCGAAAATCCCAACAGTATGCCGATGGGGTCTACACCGCCACCGGCGAGTATGGCGGCCAGCCATCGCATATCACAGTCAAGGCAACCTTGAAGGACGGCGTGATCACCGCAGTCACGATAACTCCACATGCCTATGTGCCGGAATCGCTCGAGCTACAGCAGCGCTTCGCGGCAGCAGTTCCGAAGCTTGTGGTCGGCAAGCCGATCGATCAAGTGAAGGTCGGAAAGCTTGCAGGCTCGAGCGGCACTCCGAAAGGCTTCAACGACGCCATCGAGCAGATCAAGCGCCAAGCCGCTCGCAATTAGCGGCCCAGACGCAAACACGACAAGAGGAAGACGAGATAACGAAATGCAGGCAGGAAACCAATTCTCGAGGCATCGTCTCACCCTTTCCGCCCTGGTGGACGAGGCGCTTGCCAAGTCCGACGGGAGTAGTTAGGGCTTCCGGCAACGACCTTACCATCGGCGCCAATTGCCATTCCCCAGGCCCGCCGCCATAGCCTGAAAGCCATCCATGTCGGAAAGAACCTCCCATCGCGGCCTCGTCGTTTTCGCGATAATGGCTAGCATGGCGATGATCGCCATCGAAGCAACGATCGTGTCAACAGCGATGCCACAGATCGCCGCTCAGCTTGGACAAATAAACCTGTATTCCTGGGTGTTTTCAGCATTCCTATTGACCCAGACGGTGACGGCCGTAGTCTTCGGCAAGCTCGCGTGCTGCGCGACAATCAGGATGAGAATCGCATTGCCTCGCCTGAACTGCTCCCTGAGAATGGGTTATTGCCTCATCTAAATTGCTCCCGACGAATCAACCTCGGGAGCTGTGATGAGGAAGGTAAGCATGGCGACACGTACGGAATTGGTGGCGGCGATCAGTTGCCGCTATGCGTTAGGCGGGCGGGCCGAGAAGGCGAGGATGTTAGACGAGTTCGTGGCGCTCACGGGTTTTCATCGCAAGCATGCGATGCGACTGCTGCGAGGAGAACGCGAACCGCGAAGGGTGGTCCTCGGCCAGGGCGCTGGGTTTACGGCGATGACGTGCGGGCAGCACTCGTCGTTGTTTGGGAGGCGTCGGATCGAATTTGCGGCAAGCGACTACACCCCCTGTTGCCAACACTGATTGAAGCGATGGAACGTCATGGACATGGCGATATGAATGGCGAGACGCGCCGGCAACTTTTGACGATGAGCCCAGCGACGATTGATCGGGTCCTCAAGGATATCAAAGCGAGCGCCACGGGTCCCCGGCGCCGGAAAGGATCAACAGCGATTCGGCGTAGTGTTCCCGTTCGAACGTTCTCGGATTGGGATGACCCCGCACCCGGCTTTGTCGAGGCTGATCTCGTTTCTCATTCCGGCCCGTACGCGAAGGGTGCCTTCTCGCAAACGCTGGTGTTGACCGATATAGCCACAGGCTGGACGGAATGCGCGCCGCTGTTGGTTCGCGAGCAAACGGTACTGATCACTGCGTTGGCCGAAATGCGCAAGTTGCTGCCGTTCCCGCTGCTGGGCTTCGACACCGACAACGACAGTGTGTTCATGAACGAGAGCGTTCATGAGTATTGCTTGCGCGATAATATCGAACTCACCCGTTGCCGCCCCTACCGAAAGAACGACCAGGCATTTGTCGAGCAGAAGAATGGCGCGATCGTGCGCAAGATCGTTGGGTACCGACGCTTCGAGGGGCTGCGAGCCACACGGGAGCTGGCCAAGCTTTATTCCTCCATGCGGTTGTTCGTGAATTTTTTTCAGCCATCATTCAAGCTGAAGGAAAAACACCGTGACGGAGCCAAGGTGATCAAGCGCTATCATCGTCCCGCCACGCCCTATCAGCGGCTGCTTGACGACGCACGCACGCCGGAGGATACATGCCTTCGGCTCAAGGCGAAGTACCTCACGCTCGATCCGGTCCGGCTGCTCCGCGACATACGCCTGGCACAAGAGAGATTGGTCGAAATTGCTGACAAGCCTGATAGTTCGCCTGCTACCGACGGCGCGGCATTACCGCTCGAAGACTTTCTGTCTGGCTTGCGGATTGCTTGGCGTGATGGTGAAGTGAAACCGACTGCCCGTTCCAAGCCAGCGGCCAAGCGAGAGCGGCGCAGGCCCGATCCTCTACTCTCCGTCACTGCTGAACTCGAGGAATGGTTCGAGGCGGAGCCTTGGCGAACTTCGCGAGAGTTGCTTGAACGCTTGCAGGTCAATTACCCCGGCGTATATCCCGACGGCCTCATTCGGACCGTGCAGCGTCGAATGAAGATCTGGCGCAGTACACAGGCCCATGCGCTGGTGTTCGGTCCATTCGCCGATACCGCGCCGCAGACTGAAATAGTAGAGGTCGTGCGGTGAGACTCTTACCACCAGGTCGCCCTTCGACAACCTGCGGAAAACATGATGGCCGCCCGCGAAGCCGCCCGCTCGCTACAGCGCTATTGAGGGCGCGCTCGCGAGCGGCTTCGCTACCTCCGTCACCTTGCTACAGGTGCGGGGACACGAGCGTAGCAACACGTGAGGCATTCAAGAACATTCGAGTGAGGCAACGGCATTATCCTCTGGGAACATTGTTGGGTGAGGCAATACGGCCTCTCATCCAGATCGCCGCGCTATACTCGCGGATATTTATGGCCGCAAGCCGATGATCCTTATTGGCATCATGCTCTTTCTGGCTGCCTCCGTGCTTGCTGGGTTTGCATGGTCGATGCCGTCGATGATCGCTTTTCGTCTTTTGCAGGGAATCGGCGCAGGGGCAGTTCAACCTGTCGCAATGACTGTCGTCGCGGATCTGTTTCCCGGCAACCAGCGTGGAAAGGTTCAAGGCTACCTGGCAAGCGTCTGGGCGTTGTCCGCCGTAGTCGGACCGCTTCTCGGTAGCCTCATCATTCACAACCTCCCATGGGCATGGGTCTTCTGGATCAACGTACCGGTCGGACTTCTCGCGGCATTAGGGTTCGTGCTGTTCCTGAATGAAGAAAAACGGACACGTGCCGTCTCCATCGACGTTCTTGGCGCTTCACTTTTTGCGACATCCATTGCTGCCCTGATGATTGCATTGACCGAAATGGAGACCACGGTTTCCAGTTCCGCCTCAGTGGCCCTGGTCGTCTCCATCGCTGCGATTGTCGCCTTCATCCGGCAGGAACGTCGCGCCGAGGCACCCATGGTCGCTCCCGACCTCTGGCTGAAGAGACCGATAGCATTCGCGAACGTGGCTGTCTTTTTCGCAAGCATGTCTATTATGGGTTTGACGACATTCCTGCCGATGTACGTCCAAACGGTTCTCAATGGCTCACCGCTTGTGGCGGGTTTCGCGCTGACCATGTTGCTCCTCGGCTGGCCCTGCGGTGCAACGATCGCATCGCGCCAGTTTGCCCGGTTCGGCCTGCGAAACATCATGATTACGGGCAGCGTCTGCATTCCGGCAGGAACAGGCCTTCTCGTGCTGCTTACTCCATCGAGTTCTGCCATACTGGCAGGCGCCGGTTCGCTTATGATGGGTTTCGGCATGGGACTCCTCAATATCAGCGCCCTGGTTCTCACCCAGGATAGCGTCAGTTGGTCCGAACGCGGCAGCGCTACGGCATCTAACGTCTTTTCGCGAAACCTCGGCAGCACACTGGGGGCAGCCGTGCTCGGTGCGGTGCTGACCTATGGCCTAGCGCACTCCACCAACGGCCAGCCGATCACCCCGGAACAGCTGCGAAGTCTGCTGAATGGCGCCGGCGCCGTCGTGACGGATGGCGAAGCAATCCGGCTTGCGTTGCAGGATGCGCTGCATTCCACCTTCGTTGCAATGCTCGTGATCGCTGTGCTGATCGTCCCTGCCTGCCTGCTAATTCCTCGGACCCAACTCACCCTGGAAATGCCGCAAGAGACCTGAATCGGACCGTCTAGTGGCGACACTACCGTCATGAGCATCCGAGACGATGAGGCCGGTCTGACCGCCTGACACCAGGTCGGTCAGCTCTTCCTAACGATACTGATGTTGCCGCTGACCTCCAGGATGGCGAACTTGATATCCTTGACGGACGCAATTCCCTCCAGACTGCGAGCCGCCTCCATGACGTCTTCGCTATCGAGGCACCCCCCCGAAGCACCTCCCTGTCGTACACGCCGTCGGTCACGAGGATTGTTGGAACGCCGTCGATCACCTGACCGGCGCGTTTCCACCATCGCTTTCCTTGCGCCGCTTTCTCTCCTTCTCTCGAGCTCAGTTAAAGTTGACGCTGCTTAAAACCGCCGGGTCGACGACCGGTTCTGTTGCAAAATTTGAGGTGGCGGCTACTTCGGACGATTTCCGCGACTATCGCGATGCTCGACGAGCCTGCATTCGAACGCGTCGCCTCCTGAAATGTTGGCTATTTTGGAAGTTGCAGGGCGTAACGCGTGTGTCGCCGCTCTCCGGTACGAGTCAGTGCGCCCATCTCCACAAGTTGCTGAAGGTCACGCGTTGCCGTCGCTCGTGATGTTGCGGTGATCGAAATATAATTTTCCGCGCTGAGCCCCCCTTTAAAACCCGCGATACCCTCTCGAAAAATGCGAGCGATAACTTTTTCCTGACGTTCGTTGAGCCGGCCCCGAAACCGATCGTAGAACCTTGCCTTTTGAAGAAAGAAGGCAATGCGATCAATCGTTGCCTGCTGGGCTTCCAGGATGGTCTCCGAAAAGTAGATGATCCATCCGGCGATATCGAGCTTTCGCTGGTGGCGCTCAAGTTCCGAATAATAGGCTTTTCGGTCACGCTCGATTGTAAAGGCAAGCGAGATCAGGCTTGGCTGCCCGATGTTCTGCGCCAGCGACTTTTCAGCCAACGCGCGGCCAATTCTGCCATTCCCGTCCTCGAAGGGATGGATGGTTTCGAAGTAGAGGTGTCCGATGGCCGCACGGGTCAACGCAGGTAGCGTAGCTCGCCCGCCTGGCCGCGACTGATTGAACCAGTCGACGAAAAGCACCATTTCCGGGGCAACCTGGCGGGATGGAGGTGCCTCAAAGTGGATTGTGGGCTTATCCAGCCTACCTGAAACTATCTGCATTGGATCATCGTGGCGACGGTAGGATCCGATTGTTTCGACATATCGGTTTCCGGCCATCAGCATCGAGTGCCAATGGAAAAGTTCCCCCTGGTGGAGTGGACCGAACCAGTTCTTATAGACGTTGGCCATCATTTCTGCGATCCCGCGCTCTTGCGGTCGGACCGGACGATTGTCCGTGTTGAGACCAAACTGTCTGCGCAGCGACGCCTGGACGCTTGCTCGATCAAGGAACTCGCCTTCGATCTCCGAAGTTTTAACGGCCTCGTCGCTCAGCAACTCGATCCGCAGCTGGCTACTGTCGTCCTCACTGAAATGCCGAACTGCGCCGATCACCTCACCGGACGACTGGAGAAACCTTTGCTCCAACGGCGCCATGCTCTCAGCGTCATATGAGAAGTTCGGCCAATCTGCGTGCTGCCAGTTCCATTGCATGAGTTATAGGCCGCCTTTCTATAGCTCAAAATTGCATATATATATGAGCTATTGCAATTCATTCTATCGCTCATCTCGGACTGTCCCGCCGCCCTCGGCGCTAGAGCCGAGAGCAGCGGAATAAAGACATACCAAGCAAGACTTTTCATCACGTCGTATTTCGACAAGTGTGATGCAACCCGCAACAGCATCTTTCGAGAAATGCTATTTTCTACCCCGGTTGCCTGTTTGTTGCGTCGCGGCCTGTCGCACGCCTTCCTTCAAATCCGCCTCATCCGCGAGGATGGAGGCGGCCTCGTTCAGCAAGACGTCCTTTGCATTCTTGCGGGCATTCTCCATTGCAATATCCGCATTAATGCTACGTTCGTTTGCTTGCAGCCCATCGTCGCCAGGATTTGCAATGTCACCTATTTTTTCCCGCGACCTGAGGCGATCCTCCCGAACGGTCAATTCTTTTCGACGTTCGGTTTCGTTCAGAGAGACGACCCCTTTTTCGCGCTGCGCCTTCAGTTCGGTTATATCCTCTGAAAAGCGTTGGAACTCCGGATCGCTCTTCACGCGATCATCATGGCGGCTTTGCAATTTCTGAAGCAAAGGCATCAGACTATCGGCAGGCGCATATTTCGCAGGCCTTATCTGTGTCCATGGCAGAGCATTGTCATAACTCGCCTCACCGAAGCTTTTGGGATCAGAAAAGCCCGGCAAAGGAATGTCTGGCGTGACGCCGCGCAGTTGGGTCGTGCCGCCATTAACACGGAAAAACTGGGCAACCGTCACCTTTAGCTCGCCGAATTTTGGTTCTGTGTTGTGAGCCACCTGATCGAGATTGACGACTGTTTGCACCGTGCCCTTGCCGAAACTGGGTTCGCCGACAATCACACCTCGGCCGTAGTCTTGGATCGCGGCAGCAAAAATTTCGGAGGCCGACGCTGACCCGCGGTTGATCAACACACCCATCGGACCTGTCCACGCAGCTACTGGGAAATCATAGGTTTCCACCTCAACCTTGCCGTCGGCATGGCGTTGTTGAACCACCGGACCTTTGCCGACGAACAGACCTGTCAAATCAATCGCTTCGGCCAATGAACCGCCGCCATTGTTGCGCAAATCAATCAGAACGCCGTCTACCTTTTCTTGCTTCAGTTCTTCGAGAAGCTTGGCGACGTCGCGGCTGGCGCTTTTGTAATCCTTGTCGCCTTTGTGGCGCGCTTCGAAGTCCTCGTAAAACGCCGGGAGAGTAACAACTCCGATTTTGCGCGTCGCGTTACCATAATTTATCGACAGGACGGCCTTCCTGGCAGCCTGCTTTTCGAGGCTAATCTTGTTGCGCACCAGGCTAATTGTGCGATGGTTGGCGTCTGCTCCGGCATCCGCCGGCAAGATATCCAACCGCACGGTCGAGTCTTTTTCCCCTCGTATCATCTGCACAACCTCGTCAAGACGCGTGCCGATAACGTCCTTCACCGCGCCGCCCTCGCCTTGACCAACGCCGGTAATGCGATCCCCCACCGCAAGCTTGCCCGACAATTGCGCTGGGCCACCAGGAACAAGCTCACGGATCGTCGTGTAGTCATCGCGTTCCTGCAATACCGCACCGATACCAACCAGCGAGAGTTTCATTGAAATATCGAAATCGGCCGAAGCGGTCGCGCCGAAGTAGTCCGTGTGCGGATCAATCGACGTTGTAAAGGCGTCCATGAACGACTGGAAAACGTCGTCGCTCTTGTATTTGTAAGCGCGCTGCAGGACATTTTCGTAGCGTTTGTCGAGCGTCTCGCGAATAGCGGCGTCGGTTTTACCTCCGAGCTTCAACCGTAGCCAATCAGCCTTGACACGCTTGCGCCAAAGTTCATTGCCGTCGGCTTCAGATTGTGGCCAAGGTTCTTTATCCCGCGACAGGGAATAGTCTTCCTGCAGACCGAAATCGAATTTCTCCTTGAGCAAACCCCGGGCGTAGTTCATCCGGTCCACTACCCGCTGCTCATATATGTTGAATATCGAAAACGGGATCTGAAGATCTTCCCGCTTGATGGCATTATCAATCTTGGCGCTATTGGACATGAACCAGTCGATATCCGCCTGCTGGAAGAATACTCGGTCCGGATCGAGAGAATTGATGAACCGATTCATAATGTTGGCCGACAGGGTATCGTCGAGCGGAACTGGTTTGTAGCTGAAACGCGTAAGAAATTGTGCGCTCAACTGAGCCGCCTGTGCCTGCTGCTTCGACGGCGCCAAAACAGGAGGCGATGCAACTTCCAGGGCGAATGCAGACGGTGTAAATACCAGGAAGATGCCAAGAAAACAGTATCGTATGCGCATACAGCTTTGATCCAATTCTAAAGTCCAGGTTTTCGTTTAGGATGTAGGGGGAATAATTGTGTTTTTTTTCGCGGTCGACAGACTGGATGCCTCCATATGATCGGTACGGCCAGCCTAGAACTTGAAAGCGACCGCCATTTCTCTTTTTTTAGGACGCGTTTCTGGGCCGTCGCCGCGCGAGATATCGCAGAGCCGCGGGAGGAAGCGGAGAAGCCTCACCGGTAACAATACATTGAATTGGCGCCGGACCCGGGGGATCCATTGTTGATGGGAGTGACCGGCATGACCTGGTGGATTATTCCGCCCGCCGCTGGCCACAAGGAGGGCGACCGCGGTCCTGCCAACGTCACCTTCCTCGTTGAACCCAAGAGCCGCTACCCTGCAAAACCGGCGTGATGCACTTGGATTGGGTTCTCCACGCGACTGCTTGCGAACGATAGCGGGTTTCATACGGATCAGCTGTTGGCTTGGCGCCTCGGTTCTTTTGCTGGTGATATCATTACTCACGCGCATGGCCCGTACGAGCAGAGTCTAAGACCGGCCGCGATCCAGGATTGGTCGCTGAGAAACGCGTTTGTCCTGCTCAATCGGCAATCTCCAGTGCTCCATCTGCGGACTCGATGGGGGATGTCTGACCGGAGAGCGGCTTTGCCTCGATCGTTCTCCCGCAGCGGCCGCTTGTAGATTTCATCACCCCGGGTGGCTGCGCCACCCTTCTCTCCCTCTGTGAATTCGACAACTTGCCGCCCTGCATCACATTCCGGCCTAATGAAGTGCGGTCCGATCATCTCCGGTCTTTGCGACTGCCATCGAGGCCGCAATGGAGCGGCCCGAACACCGAAAGGAACACGACAATGGCTACCATCGGCATCTTCACCTCCACCGAGAACGGCTTCACCGGCTCCATCCGTACCCTCGCCCTCAATCTCAAGGCACGCATCGCCCGCGTCGAAAATCCGACCGACAAAGGCCCGCAGTACCGGATTTACGCGGGTGCCGTCGAGCTTGGCGCTGCTTGGCAGAAGCGTTCCAGCGAGAGCGACCGCGACTACCTCTCGGTCAAGCTCGACGACCCGAGCTTCCCGGCTCCGATCTACGCGACGCTTGGCGAAGTCGAGGATGGCTACCAGCTGATCTGGTCCCGGCAGAACGGGAGTAAGGATATCGAGGCTCCGCCTGCCGGTGGGGCCTCTCTTCCCGTTGACAGCCTCAAGGACAAGTTTCCCAATTTCGCATGAACGTCTGCGACGCCCATCCGAAATCGGCTCCCCCACTCACCGCCGCTGGCGGTCGCTTGCGCGATCCCTGACGCCGCCATCCCGACCCGGCCTCAGAGATCGTCTTTCACAAGCTCAAGGAGCCGAGCCGATGACGATCGAACAACAAATCGAAGAGCTACGGGCAGAGCTGAAGAATGCGTGCGATAGCGCAGAGCGCCGCGAGATCGAGGCTGAGCTAGAACTTGCCCAGGCAGAGCTTATTGTCATTCGCGCGGAACAGGACGGGAGCGTCGAGGCCGAGCCCCCCTTCTGAGGGCCGCAATCGCAAGCCACTGGTCCTTCAGCACTGCGACGGGTTTGCGGCTTCTCGCAGAAACATAATTCAGGCGACGCCAGTCTTGCACTTGCTGCGGCCGCGCCGGTGCGCCCGGGCTTCCCGGTGTACGACTATCACTGCGATATCCGCAGAAGACATCATGCAACACCTCTCAATTTCTCGCCGCCACATGGACGTCGCCTCCGCACTCTCGTAAAAGGTGATGCGTCATTTTTTCTGCAAGGTTAAGCTTGTCCCGAAGCTGGCAATTAAGGTCCTGATATTCGTCGAGAGCGAGGTCAATGTTGAGATCGAATCGAACAAGCGGCGGTCTCCAGCACCACGGTTCCCAGCAGCGGTTTATGTCCTCGTCAGACCTCCCGAAACCAGCCTAACCCCAGGCTTCCACCGTCTCCCAATGTGCCCTGAAAACACTTGGGAGATTTTTCGGGAAGGGTGGAGCGCCGATCAGGGGTGACGGTGGCATAGCCACGGCCCCGCTTCTGGCGGATCAAGTCGAGGAACAGTTCTACAGCGTCCTGCTCTCGCTCGAATAGATGGGTCTTAATCTGGCCTTTCGCTCCGATACGACCCCATCTTCGCGTCAGGCAGGCGTCGCTGAACAGTGTCGGATCGATCGACATCGCGTAGAACCGGATCGTGTCCATGGGAGTGGTGTAGCTGACGGCTGATTGCCGTGCTTTCCGACGTCGGGTCGGAGGGGATATCAGCGTGCCACAGCGGGCAGACTGATTTGCGGATCATCGCTCATTTGGTGTAGCTGACGGCTGATTGCCGTGCTTTCCGACGTCGGGTCGGAGGGGATATCAGCGTGCCACAGCGGGCAGACTGATTTGCGGATCATCGCTCATTTGKGCCATCGTCTCAAGCGTCATATACCTTGCGCGTTGGACGGCCSATTCATCATTCTGTTCGAGCAGCAGTGCACCGACGAGACGGACGATGGCTTCGTCGTTCGGAAASATGCCGACGACCTCGGTGCGGCGTTTGATTTCGCCGTTAGGCGAGCACGTCCTCTTCAGCGTCGTCCATGATGGTGGCRAGCTTGGGCACTTTCGGTCTGATCTGATCGGCGACRCTGCGCCACTGAGCGCTGGCTGTCTCCGGCGTCTCTTGGGCAAACGCCGTTGCGATGAAGGCGGATACCACCCGCCTGCCGCTCTTTCCGGCATGTGCCAGGACGTTCCGCATGAAGTGAACCCGGCACCGTTGCCAGGTGGCGTTGAGAACCTTGGTGACAGCAGCTTTCAACCCTTCGTGCGCATCGGAGACGACGAGTTTCACGCCACGCAATCCTCGACGTGTCAGCCTGCGCAGGAATTCCGTCCAGATCGGCTCNCAGCAGCTTTCAACCCTTCGTGCGCATCGGAGACGACGAGTTTCACGCCACGCAATCCTCGACGTGTCAGCCTGCGCAGGAATTCCGTCCAGATCGGCTCGGCCTCGGACGTGCCGACTTCCATACCCAGGACCTCGCGCCGTSCGTCGTTGTTGACGCCGACYGCGATAATGACGGCGACCGAGACGATGCGGCCGCCGCGCCGGACCTTGAGGTAGGTCGCGTCCACCCAGACGTATGGCCACTCGCCTTCGATGGGGCGGTCGAGGAACGCCTTCACCTTGACGTCGATCTCCCCGTGCCCGACAGGCAACGCCTGCGTTGCCAAAAGGGGCGCACAAGCGGCTCACCTGGCTTTTGGAAATGCCGCTCATCCCCATGGCTTTGACGAGATCGTCGACAGAACGCGTCGATATTCCTTGGATGTACGCCTCCTGGATAACGGCTGTCAGAGCTTTCTCTGCCATGCGGCGCGGTTCWAGGAAGCTGGGGAAGTAGCTGCCCTTGCGTAGCTTCGGAATGCGAAGCTCGACGGTTCCAGCCCGCGTCTCCCAATCGCGGTCACGGTAGCCATTGCGTTGAGCGAGCCGCATCGGGTTCTTCTCACCAAAGTCAGCACCCGTAGCGAGCCGGCGTCTCGTATTCGACGTGCGCCGTCGNGTCAGAGCTTTCTCTGCCATGCGGCGCGGTTCTAGGAAGCTGGGGAAGTAGCTGCCCTTGCGTAGCTTCGGAATGCGAAGCTCGACGGTTCCAGCCCGCGTCTCCCAATCGCGGTCACGGTAGCCATTGCGTTGAGCGAGCCGCATCGGGTTCTTCTCACCAAAGTCAGCACCCGTRGCCGAGCCGACCTCCAGCTCCATCAGCCGCTCGGCGGCAAAGCCAATCATCTCACGCAATAAATCTGCATCCSCGCTCTTCTCAACGAGGGAGCGCACGTTCATCATGTCATTGGTCATCGGTGRTCTTTCCGTCAGGTTGGTCTTTGAACAACCCGACCCTAGCGGAAAACACCGATGGCCGCCCGCAAACCCAACCACCCGCTACGGCGCTATGAAAAGCGCGCGGGCGTTCGGCTTTGCTACCTCCAGTCAGCTACACCACGTCCCGGGACACGATCTCCATGCCCAATGAAGTTGTAGATAACTGGCGCTATTTAAGCTGTCGAATGAGAAAATCGGCAGCGCTTTGTTGAGCAGCTACAGCATTGGTTGTTCCTGATCGCAAGAAAAAGTCGTGCGGGCCGCCTTCGTAAACATCAAGGGTAACAGCTCCGCCAAGCCGTTGTGCCGTCAGTTGCAGCTCCCGGGCGATTTGCAAGGGGAAAGTCTGGTCGGCGCTACCCCAAATCATATGCAGAGGCGGTAGTGAACGGATAGGATGCGAATAGCCATTCGGAAAACCACCATCGACCAGTACCAGCGCTTTAATGTCAGCTCGCCCGACTGAGGCGGCCGACGCGATCTGCGCGCCAAGGGAGATTCCGAGAACCCCGACTTTACCGCCGTGGCGCGCTTTCCCTTCAAGATAGGAAGCCACACTTTGAACGGTGGAGGTCCAATCTGGCAACCGCAGCGCATAATAGACTATCCGCCCCCGCGCGCTCCCCGCCGTGGCGATGGCTTTGAGATCGGTCGCCGACAGAGCGTGAACCAGATAGGCATCCAAACCCGCTGCCCGAAACGTCTGCCCGATCTCGCCGTAAACGGGCGCCCCAAAGCCCTTGCTTCCGCTCAAGATTAGAACGGCCGGGCAGGTTGCGTTCGCACAATCCCCGAAGCTCTCGACAAGAACGCCACCGCTGGCCGTCGGCACGGTGAATTGCCGCTTAGACGATTGGGCGTTGGCCCCTGCTGGAGAGAGGGATATGGTCAGAGTCGCGATGATGACAGTGAATAGACGCATAAATCTCTCTTGTGTTCTTTGATCGTGGATTCCCAACATCTGCGACATGTTTTTGTCCAGCAATTCACGTCCGGTCTGTGAAGCTGCACGCAAGCATGTTCAAAAAGGCTTGCCACACAAAAGCTCGGGAAGACCCCGGCTTAGGTAGCGCTGGAAGGACAGTGCGGCGCACACCCTGCTTCGCGGAAGGAGGCTTACTCCCTTTCGAGGATGCTTTGCTAGTTTTGCTCGAAGCGTTTTGCAAGACCGTCCACAATGAGGCAGAGGCCGGCTTCGAAAGCCGCACCCTGATCAATGGGTATACCGTTGCTAATGTGCTCCACATCGCCATGGGAGAGAATATCCGCCTGCTCCTCCAACACGCTTCCCACGGTGAAGCGACCGGCTGCGAGCATCGCCATCCGGGCGTCTTCTTCCTTGATGCCGGACACTACCAGGAAGGCAACCTTCTTCGCTATCCTGTCCGCATCGACGTCCCTGGGGCGCGAGCCTGCATGGAGGCGAGCGCCGTCGCGGCGAAGCAACAGCGTTCGCCGAAAGCTCCGCATGTTGTCAGCGAACCACACCTGCCACTCGTCCGATGAGCTTGGAAGCGGAGCCGTTGCATGCGGCTCCATCGCAGCGTCCGCCATTGCGGCGAGCAATTCAGCCTTGTTGCGGAAGTGCCAGTATAGCGCGGGCTGCTCGACGCCGAGCCGTTGCGCCAGCCTTCGCGTCGTTATGGAATCGATGCCGACCTCATCCAACAAAGCAAGCGCTGCTGCGACAACGGATTCACGATTCAACCTGGCCACCCTATTGCACCCTTATCATTGATAAATTATATCGCTGATAAAGTTTAACGCATTTAGAGGTTAAGTGCCATGCTGCAACACCATCTCAACGAGGAAACTCCAGTGTTGGTCGTGGGTGGCGGGATCGTTGGCCTCTCGGCTGGCTTGTTTCTCCACCACCATCAAATCCCATTCATCCTGATCGAGCGCAACGCGGCCGTTTCACCACTTCCTCGCGCCCGGGGGTTCTCGGCAAGAACGCTGGAGTTATTCCGGTCGGTCGGGCTGCAGGATGGCATCGAAGCGGTCGCCAGGACAGCCTGGAAGCAGGGAAGATTTGGGGGGGCACGGCGCGGACGGACGATGCTGGAGTCCGAATCGCTGCCCCTTGCGGACATCTCGAAGCTTCATGCCGAGGCCGATCCTTCGCCATGCGAGCTCATCGCATGCCCTCAGACGCTTGTCGAACCGGTGCTGCGACGCGCGCTGGAGGAGCGTGGCGGTGATACGCGCTTCGGGTGGGAGTTGCTGCACTTTGAGCAGGACGAAGGGCGTGTTACCGCGATCGTGCGCGATCCTCTCGGCGCCGAACGGACGATTTCCGCCTCCTACGTGTTTGCGGCGGACGGCGGGCGCAGCGAAATCCGCCGGCGTCTCAATATCGACCGCCATGGCATCGATCCCAATCGCTACTATCTCAATATCTTCCTCGAAGCCGATCTGACCTCCCAGGTCGCGGGCCGCACGTTCAGCCAGTGCGAAATCGCCAATGAAGAGGTAAGCGGCATCTTTCTGGCGATGAACAATGCCAATCAATGGTCTTTCCACCTCGCATATGATCCCACCGTTTCACAGCCTGAGCAATGGTCCGATCAGCAACTTACCACCCTCGTCAAGGCGGCGATCGGAGCTGATATTCCGGTTACGCTCCGATACCGATCCCCCTGGAACACGCGGGTTCGGGTGGCTGACCGCTATCGCGACGGACATATCTTCCTCATGGGCGACGCGGCACATCTGATGCCGCCATGGGGTGGGTTCAACGCCAATACGGGGATTGCCGACGCTCATAATCTCATTTGGAAGCTTGCGCGTGTTCTCAACGGGGAAGCCGACCCAGCGCTGCTCGACACCTACGAGAGCGAGCGCCAACCCGTCGCTCGACGGAACGGCGAGCAAGCGTGGCTTCGCACCGACTTCGACGCGCGGTTCCAAATCCGGAGCGAGGATAATAGCGCGTTCTTCGAACAGCTTATCGACTATGGCGAGTTGCAGATGCGCTATCGTTATGGCGTGGACGATACAGTAGATGCGCTTCGCGCGCAGCCGGGAACACGCTTTCCGCATGCATGGATCGGGCACCAGGGACATCGCCGCTCGACCCTGGATCTGTTTGGTTCCTCGTTCGTGGCGATTGGCGGTCCTTCGGCGCCTCGACGCATAGGAGTTCCCTCTTATCTTGCCGGAACCGATTTCCTGTTCGTCGACGAATCCGTTACCTGGCGGTCGCTCACCGGATTGGCGGATGACGAGGCGGCTCTCATCCGCCCGGATGGCTTCGTCGATTTTAGCTTGTTCAGTAGCAGTCTTTGCCGAACTGTCGTCTAGACGGCTAAATCCGGCATCACCGAACGATCTTCAGCTCCATTGGGTCCGCTGTCATCCGCTCACACCGAAGTCCCGCCCGACCCAGAGAGGCCGAGATATCGATGCCGCAAAGGCATAGGTCGAGGTCGTGCCAATCTTTGCCAGCAGACCAATTTGCAAAAGGATTTTTGTCTCTCCACACGAGACCATCCATTCCGACAAGCATCGCCAACTCGCGCGGTGTCTCGTAGATTGTTTCGCCATCCAAAACCGAGTTACACACGTCAGCCTCCCAGAAAGGCATTACGATATCTCGGTGGGCGCTTCGTGTCACGGACCGCTGCATCTCTAATACGACAGACGAGATGATCAGCACCAATGGTTTTTCAACGGTATCGGCGCAAAGCGGACGTTGCAGTCAACTCTTATCTTTTCCGAATGCTGTTGCAGGCGACAAGCATTTTCTCCTCTGTCAAAATGCGCTGACCATTGCCACGTTGGGACATGCTTTGAAGCCAAAAACCATGTCCGGCTCGCTGCCGATGGAGCCTATGATGGCACTCCAACCTACGACGGAGTTCTGCGTCACAGCGCAGGCGCAAGGGTCGTCATCCCACCGCGATCGAACGCGGTTGAACAGCCCAACGCGCAAGCAGCATCCTGCCAGAGAGACGATCACATCGCCTCCATGCAGATAGAGGGCCGGCTGAANCCACCGCGATCGAACGCGGTTGAACAGCCCAACGCGCAAGCAGCATCCTGCCAGAGAGACGATCACATCGCCTCCATGCAGATAGAGGGCCGGCTGAAATGGCAGACGTCCACCGGCTATGGCAAACGAGCTTTGGTTGAAACCGCGATAGGTCGATACAAAGGCGTCATTGRACCGCGTTTGCGCGCTCGGTCATTCCTTGCTCAACAGACAGAGGCAGCGATCGGCGTGGCCATCCTTAACCGAATGCTCGACTGCGGACGCCCGAAATCCGTTCGCTGCCAAGCCTCGACGGGAGCAACCAAATAAGCGGACCCATCAAAAACCAGATTCCGCAAATTAGCTGATCGCTCCTCAATGACTTGAAAGAGTTGCATGTGGCNAGCGATCGGCGTGGCCATCCTTAACCGAATGCTCGACTGCGGACGCCCGAAATCCGTTCGCTGCCAAGCCTCGACGGGAGCAACCAAATAAGCGGACCCATCAAAAACCAGATTCCGCAAATTAGCTGATCGCTGCACCAACGCTCCGTTGCACAAAGCGATCTAGCTATCCGTTTGCCGCAAAAATCCTAACTTTTTATCGGCGCAAAAGTCAGAGTAATATATGAAGCAAAGGACGGGAATTTAGCAACGGAAGGGGATTGGGCGATGTCATCGGGTTCGTGGGTAGAAACAGTTCGGCAGAACGCTGCCAAATATGGCGAGCTTGTTGCCGGCATCGATCCCTCGCCGTCCGAGATTCCCTCGTTTTTTGAGCAAGACGACCCTGCGTGGATCAGCCGCTTTGTCGATTTCGTTCTGGACGCCATCGAGGGACAAGTCGGATTCGTGAAATTCCAGAGCGCGTACTTTGAGGCATGCGGCTTTGCCGGCCTCACGGCCCTTTCCCTCGGCATGAAGCGCGCAAAGGCTGCCGGCATCGGTGTGATCCTCGACGCTAAAAGAGGCGACATCGGAGCCACCGCCGCCGCCTATGCTCGCGCCTATCTGACGCCGGTATCAGAAGGTGGATCTGGCGACTTTGAGGCCGATTGCCTGACCGTGAATCCGCTGATGGGTCCCGATACGCTCGAACCATTTGCCGAATGTGCCAGACGTTACGGAAAAGGCCTGTTCGTTCTCTGCCGCACGTCCAATCCGGGTGCGGGATGGCTACAGGACAGAATGACGGGGAACCGGCCCATTTCCGATCATGTTGCCGAACTTATAGGAGGGATCGGTAGCGGGGATGGCGAAGGCTTGAATCCAATCGGGGCGGTCATCGGAGCAACCGTTCCACATGAAGGGCGACGACTGCGAATGCTTCTGCCACATACCATCATTCTGGCACCTGGTTTGGGAGCACAAGGCGGCCATGCAAGCAGCATCAATGCACTTCGTGGCAAGCAATTAGGCGATCTTTTGGTTCCTGTTTCTCGCGGCCTCGCGAGCGTCGTTGACCGTGAGATTTCCCCGATGGACTATCGCGAGCTTATCTTGAATCGGATTTCTGGATTCAAGGATGCCATCGCTCATCGTCCTGCCTCTCCGGCTGCAGTTTCCTAATCCTGATTTTCCGACAGGAACCTATGGAGTGGTTTTGCTGATGACACCCTATGCGGCGAGCTTATGCGAAGCAGAGCGCGGCTGCTGTGAGAATTGTCGATGAGCGTGTTGAAGCAGCTTTTGCCGAAGTACCGCGAGAAGATTTCCTGCCGATTTTCCGAGTGCGAAAGACCTATATTTCCACCCCAAACCGGTCGCAAAAGCTCTCCAGCAGCGTTTCGGTCATTCCGATCCTCAGCATCCGGAGCTGGCGAAGCAGGCCGAGCAGATCAGGTCTGTGGCCCGTGCCGTCGAGCGCACCGGCATGGCCGAGGTGAGCCGTGACCACACCTTGTGCAGCGAAAAGCTGCGCGCACCGCTGTTTTGGCCGTCGCCGCCAATTCTTCCGTAGGTGCTACGGGACCGAACTGACCTCGAATGCCATCTTGCCTGGTCGAAGGATCATAAGGTCCAGTGGCACTACATTGCGCCGGGAAGGCCAATGCAAAACGGCTATGTCGAGAGTCTCAACGGCCGCATGCTCAACGAGAGCCTGTTCTTTGGTTTCGATCATGCCCGCAGCGCCATTGCGGAATGGGCCGACGATTACAACAATTTCCGGCCGCACTCATCGCTCGGATACCAGACCCCGGCGGACTATGCCGGGATCATCGTCGCAACCGGCGGAAACGCGAAGCTTTCAACTTGCGCAGCGTTGGGGCCGGAGCCGACATCTGCACCATTGTGGACCGCCCGATCAGTCACGAAGGAACCGACCATGATCTTCCTGTGCGTGATTACGAAGATATGCAGTCCAGGTCGACCGGGTGGCTTTCCCTAAGGTCGTGCCCAGACATTTCATCTAGGGTGACGACCACGAAAAGGTCGTCCTCCTTCACTAAGGCCTCGGGCATTCGAACTTTTTCGCCAGAGCTTTCGTCTCTTCCCTAATAGCCGCCCCATCACGGCACTTCTCGTCGAGCGCTGTTAGCTCTCATGGGCTTCGGCCCAGTGCGGATACGTCACGTAAGCCGTGAGCGCCCCCTCGCCTTCCGTCGTGATCGTTACCGATGCGCCTTTGGGCAGTTAGCTCTCATGGGCTTCGGCCCAGTGCGGATACGTCACGTAAGCCGTGAGCGCCCCCTCGCCTTCCGTCGTGATCGTTACCGATGCGCCTTTGGGCATGTAGACGATCTCRCCCGGACCCGCTTCGACCGTGCCAGCGCCCATCGAAACGGCAATCCGCCCTTCCAGAACGATCATGACGTCATCGACGGCCATCGTCTCGGTGAGAGTTTGTTCCGGAGCGTACCTTCCGTATCCGATGGTAATGTGTCCGCCGTGCCTCTCGTCCACCATGTTAGCGACGAATATATCGCCGCTTTGTCCTGGCGACCGCACCAGATTAACGTCGGCGATGCTGAACTTCTGGACCTTCATTGCTATCTCCCGCTTTTACCTCGGGAAATGGTGCGGCCACATAGGTGGTCAAGAGCAACAAGCTGGTATGAGCATTCGCCCGAACGGCAACGTTCCTTGGTTCCATTCTCTCGGAGGGAATTTGAATTGGCTCATCCTCGATCCGTCTCGCTTGGGAAGATCCAAACCTTCGTTTCGAAGCGGAGGTCTTTGATCGAAATCACGCCCAAGGCTTCATAGTGCTGCTCCTTCAACATCACCTTTCTTGCGAACAAGGTGAAGCAGAGGTGGCGCTAAGTGGATTTCCGCCTTGATTATGCTGCTGCCTGGATTGGTATCAGCGCGTTGAAGTAAGCCTGATCCGGACTGCCGGTCAAGGGATGAATGCGGGCGTCTGGTGTGTACAGATGGGTCCAGCTGTAGATGCGATTTTCTGTTGTCGAATGATGGATAGGCGCATGCATAAGCCCATTCCCTCAGAACTGTCTGGATGAAGCGCTCGGCTTTGCCGTTGGTCTTGGGTGTCGAGGGTTTGCTGCGGAAATGCTTGATGCCCAGTACACCGCCATGATCCTCTGCCAGTCGATCATCGTCAGCCTTGGCCGCCAGAGAGTGCGCGCTTAAACCAATTTTCTTCCACCGGCGATGTACCTCGGCTTATCCAAGAGCCCGTTCGCCTGGAATGCCGAGATACCCTGAGACCCATAAGTTCATTAGCGCGCACCAGCATATTCTGTTTTGTTGACCGCACGACATCAGACTCAGGTCACTCGCCCGACAGGGATGACACGGCCAATCGCCATTGGACCTCATACTATTTTTCCTTCGCATAGTGTGCCACCCACTCCGGCGGCTCCTGCTCGCGACTACCGTCGACCTTCACACGACGCTCGCTGGCCCAGCGGTAGCCCCACATGGGTCCAAACTGCGTCGCCATTCGCGGCGACTGCGCGTAGGCGGGATCGGACTGCGCTTCGGCCAGCGATACGAAACGATAGCCGGCTTCGCGGAACAGCTTTAGCAGCCGCGTCATGGTGGCCGCGTTCAACCGGTTAAGGTGGAGGAGCATGATCGCTGGTGGTTCATAACCGATAACGTTTCGGTTCAACTCGGCATAATAAGCGATCTGCCGCCGACTGTAGGCGACATAGGCATCTTCGACCCGTTTGCGCATCGCTTTATCTTTTCGGGTGAACGCATGCTCATAGGCTTGGTCGAAGATATAGTCGGATGTGTCGATCGTCGAGGCCGCCAATCGATAGCTACGCTCAGTAAGCAGCGCTTCGATCACCCGCCGCTTCTCGATCGTGTCGCCGACGTGATTAAACGGGAAGCGGAAGAAAGGCAGCGCCCGCCCTGCAGCTTCCGCCATCGGCCGGATCGTCGCCTCGCCGCCGACGATCTCGCGACGGATCGCATCGGCATCAAGCGTGTTGCTATCGGCGTGGCTGAAGCTGTGGTTGCCCAGTTCAAGTACACCTTTGTTCCAAGGCTGCAACAGATCGCGACCGGTCAGCCCCAACGCCCGGACGCGCTGTTCCACCACAAATCCCGTCGCCGGAACGCGGTATCGCGCGAGCGCCGCGAGGATCGCGTGGTTGGCGGCCACGGCCCGGTCGGGTGCGTCCTCAGCGCCCGGTTCGGAGGCGTGGACATAAGGCAGGTCGTCGAAGGTGATGGCGACGCTGCGGCCGGCAGTCGTGCTTTTCGCCACCAAAGCCTGCGCGTTGACAGGCGAACAGACCAGCAGGCCGATCAATCCGACGGCGAAGCAGCGTCGACCATTCATTTCCGCTTTTCTCCTGCGCGAACGCCGACCCGACGCCATGATAGTACGGAGGTAGCCAAAAAGGTCTTTGCTCATGACTGCTTCGTGGAGTCGCTGCATTGCGCGAGCATTGCGATGAGGCACGATGTCAACCAGCAGCGTCAAAGACCGCGAATATCCTCGCGGGCAAGATCGCGTCCACCTTCTGCCTCTTTCACCAGCAGGGTCAGTTGTTCGAATGCAAGCCATCATACCCGGGTGATATCGATCATCTGTAGACGGTCAGCCGACAGCGTCAGATTTTAAAGCTCCAAGGCATCAAGCGCATCACTTTGCACCAAGGAACTCAAAAACAGGTTGCAAGCCAACTATTGCGCCATCTTTCCGTTTACCAAGACGTCACATTTTTAAATGGCAATACCATTTCTTGCGAATTTCGGACAGATTTCCGATTCGTGAAACCATATTTTTGTGCTCAAGATCAATAGCATAGCAGTTCGCTGGCCCGCCACAAATGCAACCTAAAATATTTATTATCTTACTCCCGTTATGCTTGCATTTTGAGAATTCAATCGCTACGGTGCCTTTGTGACCTCGTACGTGGATTGATGCCATGAATTGCAGACGTCTTCTCGCCCTCACCGGGACCGTTGCGTGCCTTGCCTTCGGCGGCATCCGAGTCGCCGAAGCGCAGTGCACGATTCCAAACGTGATCACCAATGGCCAAGTTGCGGATGCGACGCCGCTAATGGGAGATTTCAGCGCGCTCGTTGATTGTATCGAAAACCCCGCTCCAGTTCCCAGCAAGCAATTCTCCGGCCCCGGCGGCGGTGTCATCACCATGCAGAATCCGAGTTCTACCTCCGACTACAATTTCAATTTGCCCGCCACGGCAGGAAACCCCGGGGACTTGCTGACCTCCGGAGGAGGCGGAACCAGTCCCGAGCTTTGGACGTCCACTGGGACATCCGGCCATGTGTTGCCTTTCCTCGATGGAGGCAATACCTGGTCTGGAACGCAGACATTCGGGGCCGTCGTCGGCTCGATAACGACCCAGAGCGGAACAGCCTATATCCTCGCTGCAAGCGATTGCGGCACGACCATCCGCTTCACAAGCAACTCGCCGGTCACGGTGACCACGCTGAACAGCTTGCCGCCCGGATGCTCCGTTGCAATCGAACAGGCGGGCAATGGGCAGATCGCGATCGCTGCCGGAGCGGGCACCACCCAGCGTTCCCCCCACAGCTACACAAAGACTTACGGCCCTTACGCCATTCTCGGCCTGTTCGTAGATATGAACGCCGGTGGTTCGGCCGCCGAGATTATTATTACCGGCGACGGCGCTTGACCACCTAACCGTCATATCCCCTGTCCTTCCGCGGTTCTACATGGAGAAGTCCCATGAAATTACGGCGCCTACTAGCGACTTTGCTGGTTTTCATCCTGCCATTCTGGTCGACGACAGCTTGGGCGACACTTCTCTATTCTGGAGGAGAGGATGTAGATTTCGTATGCAGCTTGGGTGGAACCTGCTTGATCACTGACGCCCCTGGTACGTTTCGAGCCGGATGGGCGAGAGAGAGCTATAAAACCTTCGGAACCATATCTGATCCCCCCACAAATCGCTTCGAAACTTCGACTTTTGCTCCCAGCACGTCTCTGTGGACGCATGCACAATATTGCAACGTATACAATTATGGATGCGAAGTTAACGCCACGACTGCCAATACTCAGATGTTAAGGCTGATGGACAGCAACGGCAATGCGGCCCTCATTGTACGAGGCGCTGGGGTTACAGGAGGCTTGAAGATCTCGTCGCGGACAGCAACGGGAACGTTAACTGACCTCGTCACCTGCCCATCAGCGTTCGGTATTGCACTGACCCAGCTCGATATTTACGCAAACTATAGCTCTTCTGGAGAAGTCGCTCTCTATAGCAACAGCGTAAAGGTCTGCGGCTTTACTGGCGATGTGACAAATGGAGACGGGGCAACGACACTCAATAAGGTTGAATTTGCATCGCCCCTATCTGGATACTATGGCGCCTGGTCGGAAGTGATCATTGCAACGACGGATACGCGCACAATGGCTCGGTTTACCGCCAATACTGTTGCAAACGGCAATACGGTAAACTTTTCGGGGACGAACGTTTGTTCGTCAATTTGGAACGCAACGACCGCCAACGATGCCAATTACGCCTATTCAGGTTCGTCCAATGTCGTGCATGAATGCACGATCAAAAGCACGATCCCGCCGGGAGCCTATAATGTCCTCGCTTTGGTCATGAGTGGGCGTGCTTTGGTTGGATCTTCAGGGCCACAGCATTTCGACTTCTTGGTACGGCTGAACGGCACAGATTATCCTTCCCCCGACCTTGGCCCGACCAACAGTTTCTCGAACATCACCAACTATATTCAGGCGGTGAACCCTGCGACGACCGCGCCGTGGGCCGTATCGGACTTCCAGGCGGCAGGATTTAATGTCGGCGCAAAGACAAAGCCATGAACGGCCTTCGTTTAGCTGCTGCTGTCTCTCTACTGGCGATGTCGTTCGCGACTGTCGCGTCTGGGGATTCGAATTTTGAAAGCTCAAAACTCTCGTCCGGTATCGTGACTCAACAGACGGGCTTTCAATCGTCGAAAGTTTCACCGGGTGTGATATTGCAGAACGGTGGGTTGCAATCACCCAGGCTATCGCCCGGGGTCGTCGTAAACAACGCAGCCTTTCAGTCACCGAAGTTGAGCGTGGGTATTGTCGTCCAGGTCCTCGCTGTTGGCGGGACAGTGATGCGTGCGCCGTTGACCCATTGGTGAGCGGCCCTCGCCGCTCTCGAAGTCTAAACCTATGTGGCGATTGAGCGCCGACGGCTCCGCCCAGCTCGCTTGTTGCCTAAAGGGGAAATGCG
This sequence comes from Rhizobium sp. Root1203, assembly GCF_001424945.1. Lineage (GTDB taxonomy): Bacteria > Pseudomonadota > Alphaproteobacteria > Rhizobiales > Rhizobiaceae > Rhizobium. The sequence continues at coordinate 37,700 of NZ_LMCW01000010.1, read as the reverse complement.
ATGTCGTTGAGAACATGGCTTACCGGAGCTGGCATTGTCATCGCGACGGCGACACTGTTTGGCTGGACACTGCCCGCGTCCGCCGACAACTTTGTGACCTATGGGTATGATCCGGATGGCCGCTTAGTAAGCGCGCTCTACGACAACGGCCTATGCGTCGTTTACGTCTACGACGCCAATGGCAATCGCACAGCGCAGACAGACGTGGCTTCAGCGACACCGCCAACCTGGGGTTCTGCGTCATGGGGCTGCGTCAAATGGACCAGCCCATAGCAGCTTCGCTCGGACGCACTGGAGACTGAGGAAATGTCTTTGCGGCTTGCCTCCGCCTTGGCGGAAATAATCTACACGACGACCGGCCAACGCCGAGAAGAGGGACGCATGGCCCGACAGAAACAATCAGCATTGCTTGCAGCAGTGGTGAGCCTTTTCGTACTCACGCCTTTTGTTGCCACGTTGGTGGTGACACCAGCACAAGCCACCACCGTTGGGGTGCCTTTAGCGCCGCTTAAACAAGCGATTGCCCTTGCGGCCGCCGAATTCGCAGAACCACTGGTTGTCACGTCACCGACAGACGCCACGGAAGACCAGGCTCTTTTGCAGGCGCTCGCGAGCTACAATCGACGCCATCAACCGGAGGACGTGAGCGCGCTCACAGCCTTCCTCGTCGTCCATCCACACTCCGGCTGGGCTGCAGCGCTTTTTACAAATGTCGGCCTCTCCGATCTCCACTACGGCTATTTTTCCCGTGCAGCCGATGCGTGGCAACATGCCTGGGAAGAGGGCAAGGATGCGAGCGATCCAGCTTCTCGTGCGCTCGTCGATCGCGCTGTTGGTGAACTCGCGCGCCTCTATGCCAATCTTGGACATACCGATGACCTTGGCACGCTGTTCGATCAGATCGGGGGGCGTGCGGTTTCGGGATCGGCGACGGAAGCAATCCAGGCCGCGCGTGAACAACTGACGCTGGTGCGATCCGACCCACGGCATCTGTTTAACTGTGGTCCGCTGGCATTGCGTTCGTTGATGCTCGCGGAACATGCTAGGCCGGAAACTCTTAGCTCCTTACTTTTTTACAACGCAGGCCTGGATGGCACCAGTCTCGCTGAGCTCGGAGAACTCGCCCAACGATTAACACTTGATCACCGGCTAATTCGACGCGAACCCGGCCAGGCGGTTCCGGTCCCATCAATCGTTCACTGGAAGGTCGGACATTTCGCAGCCATCATCGGCAAAGCAAATGGCCGATACCACGTTCAGGATGCTGTCTTTGCAAGTTCCGATATCTGGGTGACTGCAGCGGCGCTCGATGCTGAGGCAAGTGGTTATTTCCTCGTGCCCAGCAATGCCGAGGTTGCAGCGGCCACATGGAAAACCGTGGACACCACCGAAGCCGGCAAGGTCTGGGGCAAAGGGCCAACGAACGGAACCAGGCAGGGCGGTGCGGGCGACCCCAATGCCAATAAGCCTGCTCCCGAGATGCCGGTACCGAATATACCAAAGCTTGGTGGGCGAACACCCTGGCCCGCGAATGAGGGATGCCCTCTTTGTATCTACAACATTAAGGAATCGAGCGTCAGCGTTTCGCTGTCTGATATTCCCGTTGGCTACGTGCCGCCGATCGGCCCCTCGATGAAGATCGGCATAAGCTACAATCAGCGCGAAGACAGCCAGCCGGCCAATTTCAACTACTTCAATGTCGGCCCGAAATGGACGCTGAGCTGGCTGAGCTATGTCATCGACGACCCGACCAATCCTGGTGCCAACGTCTCTCGGGTCATGGGCGAAGGTGGCGCCTTCTATTACATCGGTTTTAACACTGCGAGAAAGACCTTCGCCGCGCAGGACAACGATGGTTCAATATTGGCGATCGCATCACAATCGCCTATCAGTTATCGCCGCCAACTGCGCGACGGTACAGTCGAGATCTATGCGCAGGCGAATGGCAGCGCGTCTTATCCACGCAAGATTTTCCTCAGCCAGATTGTCGATCCGCAGGGAAACGCAGCCACCTTGCACTACGACGCCCAGCAACGGCTGACGTCGATTACCGACGCAGTTGGCCGCGACACCACGTTTACCTACGGCATGCCGGCACGGCCGCTGCTCGTGACCAAGATCACCGATCCCTTTAGCCGAAGCGCAACACTGACCTACGACGGCAACGGGCGTCTGAGTTCCATCACTGACATCATCGGGCTGACTTCAAGGTTCACTTATGACGACAACTCACTGGTCAACAGTCTCACAACACCCTATGGAACAACGCGTTTCAGCTATACCGCTCCAGGCACGAGCAGCCCGCCTCGTTTCGTTCAAGTAACCGATCCCCTCGGCTACAAGGAACGCGAGGAATGGCTGGAACCGGCTCCCGTCCCGGCAAGTGACCCGGCCACCAAGGTTCCTGTCGGCATGCCGCTGCCGCCGCTCAATGCCTACCTCACCTACCGCGATGGTTTCCATTGGGACAAGCACGCCTATGTCGCGGCTGGCTGTACCGATACTGGCGGCTGTGATTACTCCAAAGCGCGTATGCGTCACTTCGTACATATGCCCGGAGCGTCTATCAAAGGCACCGCGATCGAGAGCGAGAAAAATGCCCTCGAAAACAGAGTTTGGTTCAACTATCCTGGCCAGACAGCGCCCAGTTATTTCGGCGGCACGTATAACAAGCCAATCGCCATTGGCCGCGTGCTCGATGACGGAAGCTCTCAGATCAGTCAATTTTCCTACGACAGCAGCGGATACAATCTGACACAAGCCATCGACCCGCTTGGCCGTACCACATCCTATGCTTACGCCAATAGCATCGACCTAGCCGCGATCAGCCAGGTGACCGAGTTCGGTACGGTCTCGACACTGGCGCAGTTCATCTACAACGCACACCATCGGCCGCTCCTCTACACGGATGCAGCTGGTCGAAGGGCAACGTATGAATACAACGCGAAGGGCCAGCTCATATCAGCGACGGATCCCCTCGAACAGAAGACCACCTATCAATACGATGCCAACGCCAATCTGACATCCATCGTCAATGCCAATGAGGCGAACGCAGGCAGTTATACCTATGACAGCCACGCGCGGGTTCGAACCTACACTGACTCTGAAGGCTGGAGTGTTACTTACGAATACGATGCCGCCGACCGGCTGACGACGATCAGCTATCCGGACAGCACCACGGATCGCTTCACCTACGATAAGCTTGACCTTGCGTCCTACAAGGACCGTGAGGGTCGGCAATGGCAATACGACCATGACGCAAATCGACGCCTGACGAAGATCACAGACCCCATGCGCCACGAAACGCTGCTCGGCTACAACGAGATCGGGGAGCTGACGTCTCTAGCTGATCCAAAAGGCAATGTGACCGCCTGGACTTATGACATCCAAGGGCGCCTGACGGCCAAAACCTATGCCGATCAAAGCACCCTCACCTACACCTATGAGAATACGACCAGCCGCCTCAAGTCCGTTCTCGATGCTCTCGGACAGACCAAACAGTATGGGTATGCACTCGATGACAAGCTGATCTCCCTCAGCTACCTGAACGCGGTGAATCCGACACAAAATGTCGGCTTCAACTACGACGTCTATTTCCCGCGGCTCGCCTCGATGACATCAGGGATCGGAACGACGACATACAGTTACTACCCGTCGTTTGTCGACGGCGCACAGCAACCGCGGCAGGAATGCTTTACCGCGACGGGGGCAACGAGCTGCTCGCACGAGATTGACTATGCCTATGATGGCCTTGGACGCCTTTCAGGCAGGACTATCGCGGGGAGCGGTCCGGAAACCTTCCAGTACGACGCCATTGGTCGCATCATCGATCACTCGAGCGATCTCGGGTCGTTCGCTCTGAGCTATCTCGGTCAGACGGAACAGCTGGTTGAACGCAAGCTCCTACCGACGACTTCGAACCTGAAAACCACCTGGAGCTATCTCGACAACACCCATGATCGTCGGCTATCGGCGATCAGCAACACAGGCCTTGCGACGAGCCAGTTCACCAACTTCGCCTTCACGACGACCCCTGAGAATTTTATCTCGGGGATCATGCAGACCAGCGACGCCTCGGTTTCGACGCCGGGAACGCTCTCTCAAACGGCATCCGTCAACAATCTCAATCAGCTTACCATCGTCAATGGCCAGGGCTACAGCTATGACCATAACGGCAACCTGCTGTCCGACGGACAGCGGAGCTACAGCTGGGATGCCGAGAACCGCCTGATCAAGATCACCTATCCCGCCCAATCTGGCAAGCAGACGCAGTTCAGCTACGATGGATTTGGGCGACGGGTCGCGATCGGCACCACGCCGGCCGGGGGCGGCAGCAGCACGACCACCAACTACCTCTGGTGCGGCGACCGCATCTGCCAGGCGCGCAGTGCCGCCGGGTCTCCGCAACTCAGCTATTTCGACGAAGGCGAGTTCCTCACAGGATCGCCCGGCCAGTCGCTCTACTACGGTGTCGATCAGATCGGATCGGTACGGCGCGTGTTCGCCAGCGCCAGCAGCGCGCCGACCAACGACTACGACCCCTTCGGCGTGCCGCTGCAGGGCACCGCGCCGACGACAGATTTTGGGTTCGCCGGGATGGTGGCTGATCGCGACAGTAGTCTTGGCCTGACTTGGTATCGGGCGTATGATCCGGTTGTCGGGCGATGGTTATCCAGGGATCCACAAGATGAACTCAATGGTGGGCAGCAGAATCTGTATGTCTATGCCACCAACAGTCCGCTTTCTAACATCGATCTGGATGGGCGAGCGTCGCAAAGCTTGCCACTAAATGGCCCCCCTGGGGGGAGCCTTTCTCTTCCTGGGCAGCAAATTCGGATTTATAACATGGGCGGCGCGCCATTTTGCGATATAGATCTCAACCCCAATCAAGATCACGGTGCTGGAACTCCGCATTTGCACTTTTGGCAGGGAAGCACCCGCCTTCCCGGAATCCCCATCCCGGACCGGTATCGGTGATGTTTGTAAGCCAACTGAAAGGAAAGAAATGTCGATTGATTGGTCAGATGCAATTGCATGGTTTGGACGGAAGCCCGACTTTCATGATGGAGAAGTGTTAAGCGTCGAGTTGCGACGTTCACCTCAAAAGTCAAGCATTCGCGTATTAGCTTGGAACACTGGCGGCACGGTCGACCATCGGGGCTACCTCACGCGGGAGCGGCAAGTGGTGGTCCATCTTTCACTCGATGGAATCGTGGAGCAAGATTTGCGTGGATGGAACCATCAGAATGTGCTGCTCAGCTTAGAGGAAGTTGAAACTGATAGCGGATCTAAGATTGAGCTCCAAAGTTCCTTCGGACTTGAAGGAACTGTGGCTGCAAATTCGATAGTGGTGGAAATCGAACATCCAGATGACTACTAACTAGCTGGTTCTTCAAGACCTTGACCCTGCGGATGTCTATCGCAAGAAGATCAACATCTCGATCGTGCTCGCTGGACAGAAACTGGGACAGAAAGAGGTCGATGACGGTATTTGGCTTGTCAGCTTAATGCACTATGATCTGGGATATATCGACCTGAAGCAGAAGACATTGCAAACCATCGACAACCCGTTCGGCACGAGGTTGTCACCCATGTCTTAGGAACGAACTGTTACCTATGCATCCGGATCGGACAGCCCTGCCAGTGGTCGCCTTGAAGGTATATGAACCGACGATCCCGTTGATCAACGGTGGGCGTCATCGATTTCGCACGACTATCCGGACGTTATCCCTTTTGGTCAGGCCCGGCCTCAGAATTTCATCTCAGCAACTCGCGCAACACTGTTTAATTAATCGCGTATAACGTTCATCGAATATCAATCCATCTTCGCGAAGTTGAGGGCGCTGAGAGATAGAGAAGATTGTTTGAGGATGGGTCGCGAACGCAATGCATTTCGCAAATCGATGCGAAGATGGCGGAAATTTGGGGCAATTCTGCGCGACTACATTGTGCGCGCGCTGCGGAATCGAGCCGAGCCGACCGCGCCACCTCATAGAGCGGCGCCTTGTCGGTGGCCTGTCAACTATACGACGCCACGACACTTCGTACCGGCTTGAAAAGTTTCGCTGCCGCCAGCCGCGGCGCTGTTGGCGAGAGCTCGTGAATTCTTCCCACCAAACAAAAAAATATGACGTTTGATTTATCAGAACGAGATTTGAGACGATGACGACTGAGACCGCGAATCAATTTGTCCTGCTCGTCCGGGATAGGAAGATTTCCAATCCGGGAACCAAGGGCTTTAGCGTCGAGGCGTGGGACCTTGAGTATGAGCGTTACGGGCGGTCGGATGCGGATCAGCGAGTTCACGGTGCGGGACGGATAATCGGAAGTCGCCTTCTTGAGCTCTGGAAATCTGTGGATGAAACGGGCCTCACGAGCCATCCGGCGGAGGTGGTCACCTACTATCTAGCGCTCAGCGCAAACAAGTCGTTCGCCACGGCAAGAGACTTTCTGTCGGAGGCTCTTGCACAGCAATCCGTATTGCCCATGGGGGCAGCGGGTCATCTGCGCATTGCGTATCGAGTCGGCGATATATCAAGCTACGATGCCGTGATTACCAGCACGATCGATGTCTGGAGCCGCATGCTCAAGGCTGTCATCGCTATGGGGAGCACGTCATCCAATCGCACTGCTGATCTTGCTACGGCTGTGCAGGCAGCCTTTTCGCTTTTTTCCGAGATTTATCAGGTTGAATTCTTCTGGGGTCGGGTCCTCTGGCAAGGATGGGCGCTGAAGGAACACGACGACGTTTGGTCCTTTCAGCCCGCACCGGACAGCGATGTTGAAGCAAATTATGCTATCGCGGAATGGCGCCGGAATTTGGAGGAAGGCGAGTTCGCTGTTCACTATCAGCAACAATGGGATCAAGGCGAAGATCTGGAGCGTGCGGTTCAGGTCGAGGCTGTGAACCGTTCGGGGCGACTGGAATATCAGCTAAAAATTCACGGTCCCGGCATCGACCCAATGCCGGCCGGCTTGCCACCGAGAAAACGACTCGAATCCAGTGAATTGGCGCTGGTGCTCTTCGACCGATTGGGAAAGGGCGACAATGCATTTACGCTTGAGCAGTTGCTCGCAGCATGGGATCTTCTCAGTTCGGCCTGTGTTTCTGCCAGCCAATTCGTTCTCAATGGAAAAGTCGCTCTGTCTGCATTGGCGATGTCACATTCATTTCTTGACGAGCTATTGGCCGGCTTTGATTTTGAGCCTGAAAAGCGCGAAGCGATGATCAACTTCCTGACATTTTCGGAGACCTCGGTCGACGGTTTGTGGGGCAAACCCCTCGTGCGTATCAACGCTGATCAATACATCCCTATACTTCCCTCATTCGTCGAGCAGAACCTATACCGCCAATGCGAACAATGGTTATCATCGGCGAAGGCGGACGACGTCTTGAGAAACCGCGGTGCACGCTTCGAAGAAGCGATCCGCAAGCGCTGCACGCAGGAGATTCCTAAAGCGGTGACGATTGAGGATTTCCACGTTGTTACGGAGAACTGGAAGCCTGCAGTCGGCGATATCGACCTCGCATTTCGGATCGACAGCACGATCTTTATCGCGGAGCTAAAGTTCAGAAAATTTCCGACGATTCCTGTTGAGATCGGACAGTATATGAAGGAGCTCCGGCATGCTTCCGCGCAGCTGGATGCGCGCATGTCATTCATTCGCTCGAACCTTAAGGCAGCGGCACAGAAAACGAGATATCGTGGCGAAGTCAAAGACCTTCACGTGGTCGGATTTATTATGACAGCGACGCAGTTCGGCGCCGGACTAACGGTCAATGGCTATCCCGTCATTGACTCCGATCTCTTCTTTGAATTCTTTTATCTGCAGAGATTTGCAGCCATGCTGGATCCGAATGATGACCTAGCCGATCCGGCCAGTTGGCAATCAGATTTATCCTTGCCCCTGTTGACCGGCGATTTAGACCTCGATCTCCGACGACATTTACAGGATCCATTGCGGGTCCGATATGCGGCTTTCGGCCTCGACACCCACGATAGGTCAATACCCATTGGGCCGAATGAGGACCGTACGCTGAACTGGCGGGAGGTGTCGATCGATGCATCCAAGCTTATAGGCCCTCGAGGCGTTGAGGTTTTCGCTAAACTCAAAGAGTTCGACAGCATGTTGCGTTGCAAGCAGTCGGGAAGCCGTGGCAGTCAACTCTAAGACGTGAAAGAATACTTGGGTTCTGGCACCTCCAAGGTGGCCTATTGCCTGTTGGATAGGCAGGAACAACCAACGTTAACTAGGGGGCTTCATGGCATTTGATCCAGGCGTAGTAATGATCGTGGGAGCCGGCTTTTCAAAAACGGCCGGCCGGCCTCTAGCCAGTGAATTCACAAGGCGGTTGCTCGATATTGCCTCGCTGAAGGCCGATGGTCCGAGTGTGAAGCAAGTCGAATTCCTCGGAAAATTCGTCGACGACACATTTAACGGCGGAGCCGTAACACCGGCTAAGGGGAGCGGGAAAAACGTGGGGGTAAGAATCTTCGGATAGTCGAGAGCTTTTTGGAAAGGCACTCGTTGWCAGCGCAATTGAAGATGAACATCTGGGTCGAGCTTGTTGGCGTGGACGGCGTTCCGCAGCGTCTTGAGATTTCCAGTGTCGAACGCATTGTCGAAGGGGCTTCTCTGGAAGAAGGCAAGGAGATACAGCGGCGTCTACAAAYCGGGTTGACCCAGTTTCAGGCCGCCCAGGCCGGCCAGCAGGATCGTAAATGCAAAGACTGYGATGGCCTCCGGAGGRTTCATGATTACAGATCCCGTACGATAGACTCGCTCCTCGGCSCTTGTTGTGTGCGCGTGCCACGGTGGCGCAGYTGTGCATGCGGAAAGGCGCAAGATTCGCGCACATCCAGCCTCGATACATTACTGAATGGAAGAGCAACACCAGAATTGGAGCGAATTCAGGCGGAACTGGGCTCTCGGCTATCCTTTCGAGAAGCAGCCCGCGTGCTGGACCTYTTTGTGCCGGTTGRATCGGCCACACATCGACATAACCACCGGACTGTCAGYCRCCGGCTCGCAAAGGTCGCCGATCAGATCGAAAAGTGGGACATTGCGAGCCCCTATCGKATCAGCCGAGCTCGCGAGYCTGCCGTTTCTGTTTTCATTGATGGCGCCTATATTCGCGCAGTTCCGGGCTACCAAAGCCGGCATTTCGAGATCGCCATGGGACGTGTTGTTGTGCNCTGCCGTTTCTGTTTTCATTGATGGCGCCTATATTCGCGCAGTTCCGGGCTACCAAAGCCGGCATTTCGAGATCGCCATGGGACGTGTTGTTGTGCMGGGGCGGCCACCGCGCCAATTTGCTGCTGCGCCTAATATTGCCAMCGCCAAATMCGATGTCGTTCGCGCAGCGATGCGCGCACAAGGGTGGCTTCCAGGCCGAGACGTTRCTGTCTTCAGTGAYGGAGARATCGGACTGCAAAGCATCGTGTTAARCGCAACGCGMCAGCCTGTGACSCATATTCTTGACTGGTTYCATCTATCGATGCGGCTTCGGCACATCGAACAGGCCTGGGAGGGCATCAGACATCGGCAAGAYCTGAACGTCTACCTTCGCGACGTCGCGGTTCATGTGCCGAGGATGCGGCATGACGCATATTCTTGACTGGTTTCATCTATCGATGCGGCTTCGGCACATATGAGCTGATCACCAATCTTCGCACCTATCTGGTCCAGAACAAGAYTTCGATTGTCAACTACTGCCAGCGATATTGGTCAGGCAAGCCCATATCCAGYTCCCCCGCTGAAAGCGCAGCAAASAGTCTCGTYAATGCCCGCATGAATAAGAAGCGACAGATGCGTTGGTCGCCRATTGGCGCTCATCGGGTCCTGCAGGTTCGAGCCGCCGTCGCCGAGGCCGTCTCAAAAAAGCAAAGCTCGACCTGGCAGCGTGCCCCCCGGCTTTTTCCCGCTCTCAAAATAACGGCCGCATTCTTACGTTTAACTGCCAAACGACAGGATCTTCGTCCCAGAGGATGCGACCCAAACTGTCACGGATCGGGGCCTGGAGTATCGACGCCAGGTCTCCGACGTTTCACAAATGGCGACTTGTTTCTCGCCGTGAGGCTGAAACCGGATGCAGCACCGAAAGGCTGTTGACCAAGGGGCTAACGAGGTCGCGGCCCGGCGCGCATGGGATCCACCAAGGACTCGCCACGTTCGTGTTCAATAGGCGGGATCGGTCGCGCGAGCTACCACAGGAGGAGGGCCGCATGGCCTTCGTCGCGTCACACGACCAGGTTCAGCGCCTTTTCCTTCTCGATATAGGCGCGTTGTTGGTCGGTGATGTAGTCGCGCACGATCGGGGTAGCGTCGCGCGAGCGCGAGAGTTGCATGTGGAAGACCAACTGGCTGCCGGTGCGAAACATCATCTCGGCGCTGATCAGATAGAACTCCCACATACGGGCGAAACGCTCGTCATAAAGCGCCACGACTTTCTCGCGGTTACTCTCGTAGCGTGACGCCCAATGCTGCAGGGTCGTCGCATAGTGGACGCGCAAGCATTCCAGGTCGGTCACCCACAGGTTATTACGTTCGACCACTTCAAAAACTTCCGACAGGGCCGGTGAATAGGCGCCGGGGAAAATGTATTTGCGCAACCATGCGCTGGCCATGCCCGGTGGGCTCATATGTCCAATCGAATGAAGCACGATCACGCCGTCGTCGGGCATCAGCGCATTCAACTTTGCAAAAAATTCGTCGTAGTGATGGACGCCGACATGTTCGAACATGCCGACAGAGACAATGCGGTCGAAAGGACCTGTGACGTCACGATAATCGCGAAGCTCGAATTTCACCCGGTCGCTTAGCCCGGCCTTTTGCGATCTCTCGGTGGCCAGTGTCTGCTGCTCTTTTGACAAGGTCACACCAAGTACCTGAACGTCCTCCAGCTGTGCGAGATAGAGCGCAAGGTCACCCCAGCCGCAGCCAACATCCAATACCTTCATACCGGGCTTGAGGCCAAGCTTGCTGGCAAGTAGGCGCAGCTTGTTGCGCTGAGCCTGTTCGAGTGTCTCACCAGCCTCTCGAAAATAAGCGCAGGAGTATAGCATGTTCTCGTCGAGAAAGAGTTTGTAGAAGTCGTTGCCTACATCATAATGATGGGCGACATTTTGCTGAGCCTGAACCTTCTTGTTAGACTGCTGGCGCTTGCGGAAGCGCATCTTGATGGCGCGCAAAATCTTCTGGATCGGATAGGAACCGAGTGACAAGCGGTTGACGGAAAAGAGGGTGAGAAAGTCACGCAGGGTCGAGCCTTCCTCGAAACGCATCGTGCCGTCCATGTATGCCTCGCCGGCGGCTAGTTCGGCATTGAACACCAGCGTGCGATAAAGCTTTTTGTCGGTCAGCCGCATCGTCACCTGCGGGCCGTCTGTCCCGGCAAAGACGTGCCGCTTGTCTTCCGCATCGATGACCGTCAGGCGGCCTCTACGAATGAAGGCTTTCATCATATGTGACAGCGGAAACATGCAGTACTTTCCGGAAATGGCCCATGCGGTAGAGCCGGAGCCTAGTTTCCCTACACTATGATCCGCTTCGCGGAAAACGCGAGAGATATTTACATTCTCGTTCGCGGCAACGAAGGGTATGCCTCTGCGGGGTGTTGTCACATAAACTTGCTGTCAGTGATTGGAGCGTAGAGATGGTGGGATGAAGAATTCCGCCATCGCCTACAAGCGCCACCGTTTTCCGCAACAGATCATCGTCCATGCGGTCTGGCTTTATTTCCGGTTCCCTTTGAGCCTGCGACTGGTCGAGGAATTGCTGCTCGAGCGTGGCATCGTCGTTTCGTATGAAACGATCCGCCGGTGGGGTCGGAAATTCGGACCCGCCCACGCAAGGCAACTCCGTCGCAAGCCGCCTGCGGCCCGGGATGTTTGGCATCTGGACGGGTGGTCATTTCCATCGCTGGCCGCAAACACTGGCTTTGGCGTGCCGTTGACCAGGATGGTTATGTTCTTGAGGAGATCGTCCAAAGCCGGCGCGATACGAAAGCCGCCAGGCGACTGCTCATCAGATTGTTCATCAGATTGTTGAAGAGACAGAGCATGCCGCCCAAAGCGGATCATCACCGACAGCTTCGCTCCTATGGAGCAGCCAAGCGTGACGTGATGCCTGGCGTCGAACATCGATCCCACAGCCTCAACAATCGAGCGGAAAATTCTCATCTGCCGCTGCGAAAACGGGAACAAACGATGCAGGGTTTCCGATCAGCAGGCGGCTTGCAGCGGTTCATCTCGATCTTCTCGGCGCTTCGAAATCTCTTCGTCACCCCGCGTCACAAACGATCCGCCTTGGCAACTCACATTCACCGCATCCGCGCAATAGCGCATTGGAAAGCTGTGACGGGCGCAGTTGCCTGATCTCAGAGAGCCGCGGGTATAGTTCAATCACCGCTCGATAACGTGACAACTCCGTTCCCGATCATGCGGCACTAGGACCAGGATCATCATCATCGGAGATCACGATTTTTCTGGGCCGTGGCCGGAAATCGACCACTTGCGGGGCCTCGTCAATCAGTTCTGCGGCTTGCCGACCATCCTCTTTCAGGCGAGTTTCCGCCTCAGGCTGAAACAGCACGCTCTCGACCGTTAGAACCTCAAACTCTCCGTCGTTTCCCGGAATTTCGGTCTTCGCCCCAACCGCCAGCCCCAAGAGCGCCAGGCCCCGCATCGAACAAACAGAGAGGGCGAGTCCGAGCAATCCAACTGCCGGTTTATGGACAAGAACATGCGGTCCGGCCCTCACGCCGTTGATGGTGTAGACGAGTTCGGTGTCGATCGTCACCACATTGGCGGGAATGTCCTCGCGAGAAAACACCCTCGAACGGTTAAACTTCTCTCGAAGCACGGCCGCGAACGGACCCGGGCGGTCCCCCTGCCGTTCGAGCATGGACATCAAGACATTGGCATCCTCGGCGGTCAATTGATAAAAAGCTTTTCTGGACATGCTCATTTCTCCAGTAAATATTGTCGCTCACCTCGTCGATGGTCGGGGATACCGCAGCACCTCGATGAGGACCTCAGCGCAACCAAACTCGTATCTGGCGCGGCGGGAAGTTCGGGTCGCTACGTGAAATGGCGGTTTCGATCACCACGTGAGCCCCCTCCGCTGCAGCCTCAGGGCTTGGATAGCGCGACGGCAAAACCCCATCGAATACAGTCGAGCAGGCGTACGCGGTCCCGCTCAGGCGGTCGTAGTGGAGTTGAACGTCGACAGCGCCCCGAGACGGATTATTGGCGAAGGAATGATAGGTCATCGCGCCGCCTCACTTTGCGAAGGGTCGAGCCGGCTTTGTGCTTGCTCCCGGGGCCGTGCCACCAAATCTGCCGATCCGGAAATCGCCTCGAGCTTGCACTGGGGCTGGTCGACCCTTCGCTTAAGCGAATTGGTCGCGAGGATCTCAATCTCGTCAAGTTCAGGTTCCTCGAGACGGAGAACAGAACGGCCGACTAGGCCGCGCTGCGCGACGCACCCCGAACAACCAGGCGGGCTGCCCGGTGTCCACTAGATAACCGGTGTCCACTAGATAAGCGGTAGTGGGAACGTCGCTTCCGATTTGGAAGTCGACGCAATTATTCATCGTCGCCACCTTTCCAGGAAGGTTTGCGAGAATGCGACCGCGTCTCTTGCGGATCAAAGCCGTTGCCCGATCAAGCGGAGTGGCGTCATCAAGCAGACGCCGCAGGATAGCAGTATCCCCATCAGAAAATATGAGGGGCGGATGGACCGTAGTCATCGTAGGTCTCCTGTGGATGTGCCAACGCTGGTTCAACAGGAACGCCCTGTGCCGACCACGATGGGCAGCACAGGGCTACCTGCCTGCGGTGAGGCAACTTCCCCGGTGTTTTCCGTATCTGCTGTCGCGCAATAGCATTGATGTTCCTCAGGGAGATGTGCTGACGTAGAGGAGCGCTAGTGCCAGAAGCCAGTGATTTGTCTTTCGGCAACGTGCACCACAGTCAGCTCGTCGAGCTGACCGTCTAGAGCGACCGATCCCGACGGTATCCTCTGGGGAGTGCCCATCCGGCACCACGACGCTCTTTTCGAGTTTATCGACCAGGTCGGCGGACGCGTGGCGGTCCTTCGCCGAGGCAGCGTTGGCAAGGCGTACGAGCGACCAGTAGTCTGTTGCTCCGAGAATGGATACCTGGTGCCTTGACGAAGAAATACTGTTTGACATTGCTCGCGATGCCTCCGGTGCAAGCACGACGGTTGCCATGCATGCGATACTGTTGTGGAAGAATTGTCGGGCTATCAGCAAGCTTTGGTGCTGACCGCTTTTACCCATGATCCGGCAGACGACGATGGGCCGGATCCGGGGTTACGATCCTGCGATCGGGCAGACCCTGAAGGCTTCGATCGGGAATATGTCGCGGTTGTTCAACATGGTCTTTAAGATTGCCATTGGGAGCCAAGAAGTCAAGCCATCCGGCCTCGTGTCGGTATGCGACGCGCTGCCGCATCCAATTCAGCTGGCCCGGTCTCTTCTCCGAAAGGTCAGCCGAGCGTCCGCCGCGATCAATGTTGAAGTGCCCGGTATCCCAGGCAAACGCCAAACATAATCTGTCGCTGCGGTCGCAGCTTGGCAACATCGGGATAGCCAGACCTTGGGATTGAGGGAGTGCCTTGACTTCCCCCTCAGGAACGGCATCATCTCAGGACCATGACGAAGAACTCTCAATTTCGTAGCCGTCGCCGCCGCGGAGTGCGTCTTATCGAAGGACTCTAGCCCAGGGTTCTTCGCAGCTGTCGCGCACTTGAACCCTGGGATCGTCATCTCCGTCATTTGCTGGTCCTGCGCGACCCACACCCACAAGACTCTACTCTGTCAGTGCGGCCCGAACGGCTGCGTGAGGATGCATGAAAAATGGAAACCAACTTAGCTTTTGGCGTCAAGCCGTCGATCATCGTGCGCCAAACCGACCACTCCCGCCTTACGTCGCTGGCGCTGGCGGCACCTGGGCGGGACCTCGACGTGGCTGATGAGCTCCTCGCCGAACTCGAGCGGGCTTCGGTGGTGATCGACGACAGTTTTCCAATCGAGGTAGTGGGCCTCGGCTCTACTGTCTCTTACGAGACAGAACGTGGGCAATCGCGAACGGTCACTCTCTGCTATCCGGGCGAGGCCGACATAGAGCGATCGATGGTGAGCGTGATGACCCCTGTAGGAGTAGCTCTCCTTGGGCTCTCGTCCGGACAGTCGATCAACTGGAGCGGCCGAGACGGGCACGTCCATAGGCTGACTGTAAAATCAGTCGAAACTATCGGACCCGTTCACACCGGCTGACACGATCACGCACACAAACGGAAGTTCTACCACTTTCCATCCACCCGCCGTGGTACTGGGCCGTGACAAGTGTCCGGAGAAAACGGAGGTGTGTTGTCATCAAACTCTGATCCTAGCAAGCGCGTAGATTTGGCCGTCAATTGGCTGCGGACATAGCTGGTGGCTAACGCCATTGATGCCCGTGGAGAGGCAGGATGGAGGAACGGTCGGATGAGAATTCGTCCCTCTGGATTAGGCTGCGGCTTACCTGGGGGGGGCTCTAAAGCGCATTTTCGGCTGCTTCGCCGAGGCGCATTTTCGGCAAAGTTGGGAGGCAAAATGGTACGCGCATTACATCGCTCGACATCTTCTTCGCGAATTCGGCAGCCTCAAATCCACCGCTTGCTCACTCGTTGGAAGCATTGGTCGCACCACAGATCGCCGTGCCGCAGCCGAGAATGTCAACGAACATGACACTTCCGGTTTAAGAGCGCTGAGCAACTGCGCTTCCGTCGACCGATGCAGCCCATGTCGATCTCCCTCGAAGTCGCGGATTGTACTGCGAGAGACTGTTGAGCGGGCGGCCAATTCCTCCTGTGTCCACGCAAGGAAACCGGGTGCGGCGCGACATAATGCCGGCGTGAGGCTACTTCTACTGTGGCGAGACCCATATAATAGATATAGCCAAATGAGGGTAAAGCTTAAAGCTTTGCGGCCGCCACTTCCACGTCAGGAGAGAATCCAAGTGGGGTAGATGCAGCATCGACGGTTCTCGTGCTGATCGTCATCCTGCCTTTCGCAGGAAGCTTGCTGACGGCATTTTTACTCCGAACAAGTTCGAGAACCCTGCCTGCTGCTGTCAGTCTTCGGTATCGGCACCGGAAAGACCGTGTACTTCGAAGCCTCCCTGGTGATCGCGCTGCTTGGCTTCGTTGGGAGCGTTGCCATGGCCAAGTTCCTGATGCGCGGGGAAGTGATCGAATGACGTATTCCGCTGCCGACACGCCGGTTTGGTTGGCTCTTTTTATCGCCTTCTTCATTCTCGTTGGGGCGGGGTTGGCCTTGATCGGGGCCATCGGCTTTGCGAGACTGCCCACCTTCTATGAGCGCATTCACGCTCCTACCCTCTCAACGAGTTGGGGAACCGGCGGCATCATGACTGCTTCCATCCTGTTCTTCAGCGTGGCCGGAGGTCGCCTGATAGTGCACGAAGTGTTGATCGGAGTTTTCATCACTGTGACTACTCCGGTAACCCTGATGCTTCTTGCGAAGGCGGCGCTATATCGGGACAGGTTTGAAAACAATCCCAATGTGCCGCTGCTGAGCGGCCAGGTCGAACCCTAACGTGGCACTTCTGCGGTGGCACGTGGGGCACATGCAGGGGACGATGGCCGACAGACGTTGCCCCACACTCGGGTCTCGGTCCGGCGCGTCTCCAGGATGGGCTCAGCAAACTCATCGCTATTCAGCTCAGCCTAACGTCGGCATTCCAGGGCGGACCTCACTAAAACTTGGAGGAACCACCAGCACATCACTCTCGATCTCATTCACAATTCGAGATGCCACGCTGCCCAGGAGGAAATTCATCACGTCTGTGCGGCCATGGGTCCCAACAATGACAAGGTCGAGGTCCCCCTCGTCTACCACGGGGCGCAGGGCGTCCACCACGTCACCATCTCTCACAGTGATATCGAACCTGTTCCGCGCGGCCGCGCCAGCTGCCTCGACGGCGAACCTCGCGCATTCACCGATCGCGAACTGTTCAACTTGGCGCGTGTAAGCCGCTTTGTCCTCCGCCCACATCCGGTAAGGCGGATCGATAACATGAAAAAGTCCATGCCGGCCATTGGGGAACCAATTCAGGGCAACCCGCAAAGCGGTGCTAGACGACGCCGTTAGGTCGGTGGCCACCAACGTTCGTGACCTTGTGTTCAGGAGCTTCTTTTTCACCACGAGCACCGGAACAAGTGATGACCTCGCCAGAGCCCTGACGGTGCTGCCCATCGGCAGTGCGCCCAGTATCATGCTTCCTGCCAGGCCGGTGACGATCAGATCAGCCCGCTCTCTCGTCGCCAGTGCCTGAACTACTGTTGCCGGTCTTCCGCTTTCGACGTGAACGGACAAGCGAAGACCCTCGACCCCTGCCAGATCTTCACGCAGGCGCTTGGCGTTTCGGCGCGCAGCGACCTGGTGAGCATGGCGGGCCGAGGCGTTGGCAGCTACGCAGGCATCGTCGATTGCATGAACAGCTGTGAGACTGGCATTCCATTCGATGGCAAGCTGCACCGCACGATCCTGCGCGCGATCACATCGCGCCGTGAAGTCGGTGGCGAAAACAATATGACTTGGTACCTGGTTGACGACTGCATCGCCCGACACATCCAGTGAAGGATTGAACATGTTTCTATTCCCATGATCTGAGACGCGTCGGTCGCTCGATGCGGGTCCGGCACGTCAGCGGCAGGCTTTGCCGACCGCATGGCTACGTTCTTCGCGACCGCAGACCGACTGGATGTTCCAGCACAAGTTGCGGTTTCGCAAACTCGTCGCGTACAAAAGCAGGAGCTATGTAGATTGAACCCAAGACGCGGGAGCGACAGAACCCGGTCCGGGTCTAGTGCTCTGCGATAGAGCAGATCCAGATGCAAGAGCAGGAGTATATGTCGCGGGTCTTCATAGCGGCATCTTCGCCGGCGAGCATCAACGAGTCAAGTCGAGGGCACTGGGACGCATAAGCGAAACGGCGGGAACCCCGGTGATTCCTATGACGACGGCGATGCTGCGCGACCAGAAGATGACGCTACCCGACGCTGTCGGCGGCGAAGGCTTGCGTCGAGTTCTTTGTAGTTCGCAAACGTGAGCATCTGAGACGTCAGCTCGACACCTCGATTGACGCTTCCCGCGCCGCTGCAATATAGTCGCGCACGTTCTCGGGGTGGTCGGCCATGCTTTCGGCGAGCCTTAGGCCGGATTCTATGATCGCCAGGAGGTTCCTGAAATCATGGACAATACCGCCTGTCATCTCGCCCAAGGTTGAAAGTCGATACATTGCGCGTTCGCGCTGTTGGACCGCATGCACGCGGCTGCCTCGTGCCGCCTGCGATGGCCACGGATTGTCTTTCGGAAGCGCCGTGTCTGCCATGGTTACTAATCTCCTTGTTCACCGACGGTCGCAGAAAGCTCTCATTCCCCGTCCGATCATTCACCCGTCGGCTCCGACCTGTCGCCGTGGCTCTTTACACCGGCTGACTATGCGCTTCGCCATTATCTCTTCGACCATCGAAAACGCCGTGAGGGCCTCGTCCTTGATCAAAACACCAATCGGATCGAACCAGACATGTGAGCCATCCGCGCGATTCTGCATTCTGATCTCCACCACCTCTTGGGCCCCCACATCCTGTCGGGACAGGGAAAGGGCGGCGAGAAGCCCGCCACCCAAGCTCAGCACATCACGCCGCGCGACCGTCATTTGGCGACACCCGCTTCGCCGTCCGTTGCGACATGCCACAGCACCACATGGACATGTGGCTCTTCGACGCCCGGATGGCCGGCATTGTAGTAGACGTCGACATGGTCGACATGCAGCCGCCGGGCGCTGCAAGATTATCGAATGTCTTTTCCGGGTAAGATCCTTCGTCGGCAGCATATAAATCGTGCTGACAAGCTTTCGGTAGTGACCATAGGCAAGGAAAGGACCGGCAGGCAGTGTCGCCGGATCGACGAAGAGGTGGCCCCTGCCAGGCAAAAAATCAGGAACTTCACCAGTTTGCTGACCTGCTGATAGCCGGCGGCCGGTGGCGATTTTGCGAAGTCATCCGCTGCCCTGGCACAAACCGAGGGAGTGTAAGAACAGGTACGAGGAGCAGCTTTTTCATCGGGGAGATCCTTTTTCGTTAACTAGCGATTGCCAAAAGGTCGGCAGCCATGGGCCGCTCCGATCTGTCGCGCACAGCCATTGAAAAGCTATTTTAATGCTGTATTTCTGCACCGAGTAGTGGCCGCCACCATGTGCGTAACAATTGCCTCACACATAATGATTTCGCCATCCGCCGCCCCCAATTGGAAGTAGACATTTCGTTCGATTACAAACGCAACTGAGATTCGCCGTTTCTGCGGTTATCTTGATTTCAAACAAACTGCCCCCATCTTTAGAGCTATGGATATCTTCTTGTACGATCGAGAACCACGACGCCTTAAAGCAGGCCTCTAGCCCGGGCGCGAATTCACTGGCATCGCGTCCGGGTCCGCCAGCATCCCAATCCAATGTGACCCCCGCTGCAGACGGAGTGCCAAACGCGCTTCGTTCGCATGTGCGCGGCTCGGCTTTGAGGCAACCACGATGATATTCAAAAACCTGTCAGAGAAAGACATCTTCCTTGACGTTGTGACGCAGGGGAAGCATTCCGCGCTATCCAAAATCGCGTTTAATATTGCGCAGAGGATAGAGGCTGATGATAAAGCTGTTCTCCGTGGCCTTTGGGAGCGCGAAAGTAGCGGAGCGACGGGTATTGGCCGTGGTATCGCTGTCCCGCATTCTCTGCTCGATTCGATTTCAAAGCCTGTTGCGTCGTTCACCCGATTAGCCGCTCCTATTGATTTCGGCAGCGCCGACGGGGATCCCGTCGACCTTGTTTTCACCCTTCTTTGGCCGCGCTCTGCCGCTGCCGCCTTCCTGCCAGCGCTTGCACAACTGTGCCGGATGCTTCGGGCACCTCGGATCCGCGAGGGGCTCCGATTGGCACAATCCTCTGACGAGGTGATAACCATCCTAGATGGCGATCCTCGAGCGATCGACTGGCCAGTCCCAGAGCGAGCCGCCATATCGGTGTCCCTCAGATGAACGCGAAAGGATGCGTCCATCTATATGATGCGTATGCCCCGACCATCGGCGCCAAACACCCAAACGCGCTAGGGAGACCGGCGAAGGAAAATTGGGCTGAACTTTGGGACGACCTAGAACCGCTTCTGCTGAAAGTTCGGGAAGGTGGCGAGACCATCGTTGCCAAGGACAGGCCCTTCTATATCGAGCGGCACGGCCTACCGGAGTCAGTCTACTTCGATATTTCCTATTCGCCCGTTTCCGACGAACGCGGTGATATGCTTGCCGTGTTTTGCATCGTCAATGAAACGACGGAACGGGTTGGCTACGAGGCGACGCTCAAACGCTTGGCGTTGGTCGCGCGACAGAACGACAAGTGCATCATCCGCCGTCGCAACTTCCACGATTTCCCAACCCTCCGCACGGGGCGCATCAGCAATGTCCATACGGATGAGGATGTCATCTTCGGCCAGCAGCATCCGTCCAATCGACACTGGGGCGGCTGATAAGCTTAAATCGTCTGCCGGAATCACTGTCGCTCTCTTTATGGGAAGATCCGCGAAGAAATGCGTGAGTGCCGCGTTTGTTCCATGGAACTGTTGGGGATTGCGCGGCGAGCCAATCCATCCGGTCTCATCATGAAGACCGGCGCAGGCCATCCTGTCCGGTCGTCTGCGCCGTGACCAAACGCTATGGCGGGACAACTGCTCTCGCCGCGCCTCTGTTTTCGCCTGGTTACACATACTCCTTAGTCAAAAGCTCTACGGATCATAGAGCCGATCCAGCTCTTTCAGGCGCAACTGGACCTCGTCGATGGAGACCGGCTCTGGCGTTCCGGGAAGTTGGCGAAGCGTCGGTTTAGACTCGACCGCGTAGAAATGGGATGCCCATGCGGCAAGTATCGTCCGTTTGTCATCGGTCGACAGGGATGGCGCATTCACCACATCGTTCGGCCGCCGAAGCTGCATGCCTCGCATCAGAACAGTCGGCCCCAAGGCCACCGCACTATCGACCACCCGCTGTAACATGATGTCTCTCATGAAACGACCTCATTGCACGTGGGGATCGTTCTCGCTTGGCATGCGAGATGCAGCAATCGCGGGCCTTTCAGGCGCAAGAATTTCATGCTTTTCGGCGAATGCTGCGAACAGGCCGCGCGCCGTCTCCGCTTCGATTTCGCCGCGAAGCGCCGCCTGACATGCTTTCAGGGCAATAGAGTGTGCCGTGTCTCCAGACGACGCCGGCCACTCGACAAGGTGTCGGTAGGCGTCCATGACGCTGCGAACTTCCGCAGGGAAGCCCAAGCCGACAAGAATGGTGACAGGTCTTCTGAACAGATCGGGTTTCATCGCTCTCTCCTTCCCAACCCGGAATGTTGACGGGCGCCGTCGCGACGGCGCCCCGATTCGCTAGAACGAACTTAGTGGTCAAGCGACCCTTTGCGCTTCGATCTGGGCCGGAGCGGCCGAAGTCAGCGCCGGCGTGCTCTGGATCGAAATCTTCCGCGGCTTCAATGCCTCGGGAATCTCACGAACGAGCTCTATCGACAGGAGACCGTTGCTCAGATCCGCTCCGTTCACCCTGACATGGTCGGCAAGTTCGAACCGGTGTTCGAACGGCCGCCCCGCAATGCCGCGATGCAGATAACCATCGGCAGATGCTTCCTGTTTCTTGCCGGTGACGGTCAGAAGGTTGGATTGAAAGGTGATGTCGAGATCGTCCTGACCAAAGCCCGCCACCGCGATCGAGATCCGGTAAGTGTCGTCATCGGTCTTAACGATATCATAGGGCGGCCAGTCGCTGATCGAGCGGGCGCGCTGGGCGTTTTCCAAAAGATTGAAGACCCGGTCAAAGCCAACGCTCGAGCGGAACAGAGGTGCGTAGTCGTAAGATGTTGCCATAGCCATATCCTCCTTGAAGCAACATGGGTAAGATAGCGCCAAAAGCGGCGCTCTCGGTGATGCCAGCCCTTCACCAGCGACTGGCGGCAATCGATTTGGTTTTGCCGAATTTATGATTCAAGATCTGCGGCAGAAAAAATTTGCACCGCCTTCGAGCTGTGCCAACGCGTCAAAGCTCGCCTTGAATGCCGCCGAAGCATGAGAATTGGATCCGCTTAGCACCGCGCTTGGCATCGTAAACTTAACGGCAAAGAAGCCAGACCATGACGCCGTCCTATTTTGTCGGTGATGCCCGGCCGATTTTTGCCCACAGGTTCATCGCCGCTGCGCGCAATTCGCGATGATGGCTGGAGGGGATGTCGTGGCGCGGGATGTGGAACAGGTTGGCAATCGGGTCATGGAGACGAAGCGTTGTAGATGTCGCTGTGGCTTGAAGCGCTTCATGATCCGCTCTCGCCGCCGGACTGATTGGTGAGAATTCTCCGCCCGATTGTTCAGGCCTTTGTGGGAGCGATGCTCGACACCGGGCATATCTCCCGCTTTGCGGCGTCGTAGGATCGAAGCTTATCGGTGATCATCACCCGCGGCGCTCGGCCCTGCCCTCTCAGGAGCTTACGCATCAGGCGTTTGGCCGCCTTGGCATTGCGGCGGCTTTGTACCAGCACCTCCAGAACAAAACCGTCCTGATCAACGGGGCGCGCCACAGCCAGTGCGGCTTGCCTAGGATCGAAGTGACGGCCTCAACGAGGTGCCACTTGTCTCCAAGCTGGCCGGATGAGCGACGACGGATGTCGTTGGCGAAATGCCGGCCGAACTTCTCCGCCCACAGCCGGACCGTCTGATGGGAGACAATGATCCCACGCGCAGCCAGCAAGTCCTCGACCATCCGCAGGCTGAGAGGGAAACGGAAATAAAGCCACACGGCGTGGGCAATGACTTCAGCGGGAAAGCGATGGCGGCGATATAGCGGATCATGGTCTGTCATGACCCCTCATCGCACATCAAATTCCAGGTTTCGTTAAGTTGACGATGCCGTTTGAGGTCCCTCTCCATCATCGCATGCAGGATGCCCAGCACAGCCGTGCCGCCGCCGAGCACAAGGACGATGACGCCCGACCACCATGGCGGCGCTCCGATCAGGTCGAAGATTACGCGGATGAACGCATAGACGGCGACTTTGGTCATGACGCCGCTCATCAGAGCCGAAACGTGGCTTGGCGCAGCCGGATGTGCCAGCGGCAGCCAGACATGCAACGGGACGAGGCCGGCCTTGGAACCAGCGCCGAGCAGCAGCAGGATGAGCACGAGACCAGCCGTGAACGGCGTATGTTCGGACATCCGCATGGCGGCAAAACCATAGCTTCCGTCAGCCCCGGCAAGCAGCCCGAAGGGAAGCAGCAGCGCGAGCGTGCCGAAGCCGGCCATGACGACATAAAGATAGCCGGCCTTGCGGTTGCCGGCGTCGCGATGATGGGCCATCACCATCGCCCAGGACGCGAGCGACATAAACTCCCAGGAAATGAGGAAGGTGAAGGCATCATCGGCCATGATCACAAGGTTCATGCCGGCGAGAAAAGCCGGAAAAAACGGCAGCACCCGATGCGGCGCGTGTTCGTGACGGCCGTAGCCGAGACCGTAGAGGCTGGAGAGCGCGCCGCCGAGGTAGACGATCACAAGGAACAAGGCCGCAAGCGCATCGATCCGGAAATGGCTCCCGAGCCCTGGCAGGCCGAGAGGAAGGACAAGCGCCGAAGCTTCGCTGGCAGGGAGAGCCATGGCCAGATAGGCGAGCGCAATAACGAAAGTGACGGCGGAGAAAACCAGGCTTGCACCGTAGATGACAGGCGTGGACGAAGCCGACCGGGCGATCGACACGGCAAGCACGGCTGTCCCGAACAGCGCCGCCACACATGACAACAGGACGCAAACTGATGTCACGGATCATCCCTCGCTGCAGGAGAGGGTCTTGATGGTTCGGCCGCTCCGCTCTCGGATGGTTTGAGTTTCGCCCTGAGCCTGACGCCTCGCCCGCCATCCGTGCTGGCAGCCCCCTCGTTGATCAGCTCGACGCCGGCGCTTTCCAACGCCGCCAGCAAACGCATGAGGGAGTCGACATTGCCGCGCACCACATCGGCGCTCTCTTCCATGCGTTGAATTGTCGGGACAGAAATTCCCGCCAGATCGGCCAGTTGGCGCTGGTTGATACCGAGAAGGGCCCGGGCGGCCCGCATCTGAGCGGCGGTGATCACGACCGAAATATCGCTTATCTTGCGCAGACTCTGACAGTTGACGTCTATGATGTGCCTATTGATGTCTGAAATCAATATTTTGATGCGTCAGCACCGTTTTGACGTGAACCGCCGCTTGTTAAACCTACCCGGCTGGGAGTAGGAAGACGTCGTTTTCACACACCCGAAGGAGCCGTTCGTGACCGACGAGCGCCAATCTGTGCAGTCAGCCGTTGCTGCCCTTGATGACGAGTTGGGCCACTCGAGGGTGCCGACAGCGGAACAGTCCGCCGTCATCACGCCAAAAATATTCTCACAGAACAAAAGACATAGGTCGCCAAAAGAAGCAGCCTCAGCTTCCCGTCAAACCTGATAGCATCACGCCAATAGCTCGCCATACATGCTCATAAGACAGGGCTCTCACCGTAACGAGAAGATCGACCGCGGCCTCGCAGCCTCCCTTGCCGCGATCGCCGGCGCGCTCAACGCATCGGCTTTTTATGCCGTCGGTTTCTTCTCCGCCAATATGACCGGCAACGTCTCCACGCTGTCCGACCACCTCGCTGTGGGCCAATGGCTGTCCGCCCTGTTCTATGGCGGGATCGTGGCGGCCTTCGTGCTCGGCGCGGCTATGTCGACCCTGATCGTCAACGAGGGTCGGCGTCGTGGCATGCATGCCATTTACGCCTACAGCATTCTGGCCGAAGCGATGCTGCTTGCGATTCTCGGCTGCGCGGATCTTTGGTTGCTGGCTGCCTGGCGGGTGCCGGTGCTCGTTCCCGGCCTGGCTTTCCTGATGGGGTTGCAGAATGCCGTCGTCACGCGCATCTCGGATGCCCGTGTGCGCACCACACATGTGTCCGGCATGGCCACCGATCTCGGCATTGAACTCGGTATTGCCTTCGACATACTGTGTGGGCGCGAGCCGGCAACAGAGACCCGGCACAATCTGACCAAGCTTCGCCTGCACCTCTACACGATCGGTGCCTTTCTGATCGGCGGCATCTTGGGCGTCTGCATCTACCGTGCGGTCGGGGGCTATCTCCTCATTCTGGCGGCGACATTGCTCACGGCAATCGCGCTCGACGCAATCCGGCGGGCGAAACGGACATCACCTGGCCGAAGCAGTCTCCCATCGGAGATAGGATTATGATTTCTGGGAGTAATCCAACGGTCTTCTGAAGCATGTCGCGCAAAAGTGTGCAGCGGTTCGGCGACAACGAATTGCGTAAAAACAAAGACCTAAAGGCGACAAGCTTGGCGTTAGCCACGTCGATCTCGTCTCCCCTGACGATCCGGCTGACCTTGATCGGCGATGATGTAATCATCACTGTTGCCGAACCTTTTGATCCCGGTTGAGAGAGAATTGCCCGCGTTCAACGGTTTCGAACCGTCGTCTCGGCCGCGTCAAAGTCACTTATATAGCTGAAAACTCACGCTTGTCAAAGCTGACCAGAGGCGCGACATAGTCAGCCAGTTAGAGATGCGACACTTGCTCTGATGGTCAGCCCCCGATCCGGCCGGCTGGGCCGGGTTGAAAGGGCGGAGCGGGGGCGGGTGATAAACACGCCCCTTCGGCTTTAGCTTTCTCACTAGCATTTGTTCTTTTGCCGCTCGATACTCGCTGGCACTTGCATGGCGCAGTTGGGGATCAAAGCCGCACGATGCTTCCGGAAATCAACCTGCAAGGTGACGTCGACATCGCCGCGCTGTCACCACTTCTTCGCGGCATGCTTCTTTCGGTTGCCTATGCTGACGGTGAGGGTGGCATAGGATTGACGGCGACCGGCGCCATGAACCGCAAGTTCGTGCATTGGGCCGCTGTGCACTTCCTCTGGCCAGGATTCACAGCCGAGGACCTCTACAGCATGAACAAAGTTCTCAATGAAAGCGACATGCCGCCACTTTGGGTCGTGCGCGACATGGCCCGTCATCTGAAGCTTCTTCGCCGGAAAAAGGATATGCTGCTGCCAACCAGACGCGGCCGGGAGTTTTTGGTGAACCCGCAAGCCTTCTTCGATCTGGTCGCCACGGATTATCTCTATTCGTATGTCCACGCCACCGAGCGGGAAGAGGAGGTCCGAGCGCGCTTGCGCTGGTGGCGCATGTTCCTCGATCTTCTCAATATCAAGGCCAGAGAAGGTTGCACGCCAATGGACGTTGTGAAGATCCTCTATCCAGACCTGGCGCCTCTGTCGGACACCGAAATGACCATAGAAGCTTGGGAGTTGAAATCCGACCTTCAGTATGGCGTCTTCCAACGCTTATGCTGGCTCGGTTTGCTCTATGAGGCACGAGAGGGGCTCACTCTTCTGCAGGACGGATCCTTCCACAAGACGCCACTTTGGGCAGCTTGCCTGCAGTTGCAATCGGATACGCAAAGCGACATTGGCGTGCATTGACGATCTTATTCCGCCGCTGGCTGCCTCAATAACGCTTTCTCTCGCCGCGCAATCACCGCCGGATCATTCATGAAATCCGCCCTCGGCCCCGGCTTGCGGCCACGCTTCTGGTAGCCGTTGGCTGTGCTGCCGTCCGGTATTCCGAACATATGATCCGTCTGGCCGGTGCGGCGTGGGCCGTTCTTGCTACGCTGCTGTTCGCGTCCCGCCTGCAACTCGGCGACGATCGACAGCATGTCGTCCAGCCGCTTGTTGTCGACGACCTCGGCACGATGCACCGAGCGCAACGTATCGAACGTCCTGTAGGGCAGGGCAAAGCTCTCGTGCATGATCTCGAGCCGACCGTCCGGATAATCGCAGACAATCACCTTCTGGCCCGCCAATGGCTTGGAAAGCTCGGTTGGATCGAGAATGAACAGCACCTTGTCGTAGCGCAACGTCAGGGATTGCGACAGCGTGCGCACCTCCTTGCGGCACATGGCGCCATCGAGGTTCTCATGCTCGGCCAGCGGCCGGTGCATGTCCTTCGGATTGCGTGGTTGCTTGCCGAAACGAGTGTTGAAATCTGTAATGAACTCAGGCGCATAGGCATTAGCAGCCTCGATCGTATCGATGCCGCGAAGCCGCATCTCCTTGACCAACCGATCCTGCAATGTCTGGTTGGCACGTTCCACACGGCCCTTGGCCTGCGGGGTGTTGGCACAGATGATGTCGATGTTCAGCTCATAAAGTGCTCGACCGAACTGCGTCAGTCCGCTGGTCCGGTCCTTCTCGGACGCATGGGTGGAGCGGAAAACGCCATGCTTGTCGCTGTAGAAGGCCAGCGGCTTGCCCCAATGCAGCAGATAGGCCTTCGTCGCATGCAGATAGTCGAACGTATTCTCCGATCCGGCAAAGCGAAGATGTAGGAGCTTGCCGGTGGCGTCATCGATATAGACGAGCAGCGCGCATTTGGGACCGCGGTTCTCGAACCACCAGTGATGCGACCCATCGATCTGCACCAGTTCGCCAAAGCAGTCGCGCCGGCCGCGTGGCTGGAAAACCCGTTTCTTGCGTTCCCTGCGCGAGATCCAGATGCCGGCCTCGGTCATCCATTGCCGCAGCGTCTCCTTGGCGACCGAGATCTGATGCAGCTCAGTCAGCTTCTCGCGCGCCAGCGTCGGACCGAAATCCAGATAGCGCTCGCGGATCAGATCCAGCGCCGCATTGCGGAAATCCTCGCTGTGGCGTCGATTGCTCGGCTGCGATCGCTTCTTGGAAACGAGCCCGGCCGGACCATCCCGGTCGTAGGCCTGCAGCAACCTGTGGACCTGACTTCGACTGAGGTCGAGCAGTTTGGCAGCCTGGACAACGCTCAGGCGTTCATCACGGATCTTCTGGATGACTTCGAGGCGATGCAATTCTTTCTGTGACATGGTGATCATAAAGGACATGACGACTCCGACCGCTCATGGTCTCGACCAGGTTGAAGGTCGTCATCCTTGCTCCCAACGTTGGCTTTGACCAGAACCTCGAGAGGCGAGACTGTCGCATCTCTAACTGGCCCAACTGTCGCATTACTAAATAGCCGCTACAACGCTTTGCAGGGTAAGTTTAATTATGGAACTACAAGATTAACCGAACGGCAAATAACGCCAACTTGACGCCTTCAATGGAGACAAAACGTCGACTACTGGGGATGGTAGCACCTTGCAACACATCGATGCGCGAACTGGTAATAGGAATAGGTGCCGAGGGCCGGGACGAAAACTTGCCGCTGATGAGGCTTTGAGGCTGCCCTGCGAAGCTTCTTCGCACTGATGACACCCGCGTCGGGCCGAAAAACCGACATCCTCAACGCCCGGACGGCTGCGCTGCCGCGTGAACCGAGCGGGACGGCCAATTTCGCCCGCTTTCGGAAATTCACACATGCAGATGGCCATGTTCCCGGTTCGGTTCAGTCGATGGTGCAGGACGGCAATGGCGCGTATCTGCTGGGACGAACTCCCATAAAGGTCGGCCGGCGGACGCAAACTACTGATGATGGCAACGTTCACCGCCACCATAGAGAACCTAACCGAGGGCGTCTAAGGAACTCGGGCTATTCAATCGGACACCTGACGTTTCGGAGTGGAAGACTTGTTGCAGAACGATATTGAGCGCGCATTATGGATTTGAGTTTGCTAGCACTTTTCAAAGTGCGATTGGTTCAACCATTCCCTCTTGGCGGTCGGGTGCTCTGCCGCAGTATGATGCTGCAATCGATGGTGACGGTGCGTGGCGCAATGCGCTGAATTCCGTTGATATGGCCGAGCACGATCTCGCTGATAGCTTGCCCGATTGCGGTGGTTGGCTGGGCAATAGCGGTCACGCCCGGTGACATCTGCCGGAAAATTTCGACGTCGTCGAAGCTTAGAAGAGAAACGTCCTTGCCCAAGGCGATGTCGTGCTCGCGGAAATAGTCGATAACCGCAAGCGCAAGAACATAGGTTGCGGTGAAGATTGCCGTCGGGGGCTCGTCGAGTTGCATCAGCCGCTCGATGGCGCTGTAGGCATCCTGCCGCTTCCAGCTCGCACCGGCGATGTAGTTCGGGTTGAGCGGAATATCGGCGTCCCGCAAGGCATCGCTATATCCGGCCTGGCGGTCCTGAGCCGTGGTTTCGCGCATGCCTCCTGAAATATGACCGATGCGCCGGTGGCCGAGATCGATCAAGTGCCGGACGGCCCGGCGGGAGATATCCCTGTTCCTGGCAAAAACCCGGTCTACTTTGAGATAAGGCACGTCATTGTTGAAGAACACCACCGGAATGCCATGCTCGACCAAAGCCTCGACCTGTGTGCGTACCTCGCTGACGCCCGGCGTAACCACGGCATTGACCCGATGATTCTGGAAAAACTCCATCGCCATCGCCAAGGTCTTCGGGTCGCCCTCGTGCTTGTGAGTCAAAAGCACCTGCCCTTCGTCGGCAAGGTTTCTCGTCAGGCTGGCTAGGACCTCGGCAAAGAATTCGTCATAGTCCGGCACGAGCAAGGCGACCATATTTGTCCGCTCTGTGCGCATGGCCTTGGCGGCGGCGTTGCGGTTGTAATGCAAGGCGGCAATGGCCTTGTCGATCGCCTCGCGCTTCGTCTGCCGAATGATGATGCCGTTGAGATAGCGTGAAACGGTGCCGACCGACACGTTGGCATGACGCGCCACGTCGATGATGGTCGCTGCCCTGCGTCGTCCATCCGATCGAAATACCGTCACCTCTTTTTACCCATCTCTGCCGCGAATACGGTTCTGCACCAAGGATGTCTAGTCGTTTTCTGCTCAAAGCTCCAGACTCAATCAAGTCCACCAATGACGAGAGTGGAGTGTTGGGAATGACCGGCGCGCGTGCGCTCGTAACCAGTGCCTGCGCACATAAGCGGCTAGACGCCAGAGGCCAAGGAACTGAAATTGCGACTGGGCGTCGCCGCGCTGTCCAGGCATCCGCCTCCACATTTTAGCGTCAAAACCCAATCAGCCCATTGAATGAGATCGCGGCCTCTGCCTCTGCCAGCCGGGGAGATGTTGCACCATCATCCTCTGGCGCACGAAATGTTTTTTATAGGCAAAAAACAAACATATTGCTTTTGAGAGCGAAATAGACAACGTTTCAATTTACTGTGTAGGAGCACAGATGGCATTGAGGAGAGGAGAACCAAAAATGGATAATACCAGCGAAGTTGTGTCCGCAGCCCGTCATCCGATCGCGGTGACGCGCCGCACCATGTTGATGGCCGGTGCAGGCCTGGCCGTCATGGCCGGGTTTTCCCGTGCCGGGGCACAAGACGTGAGTGGAGAGATCGTCTTGCTGAACTGGTTCGGGGGCAGCGATTTTGACCAGATACAGCAATTGCAGAAAGCCTTTGTCGCCGCGCATACAGGCGTGACGTTCAAGAACGTCACATTGACCGGAACGGGTGACCAGCGCGGTGCGATCCGCACGGCCTTGCTCGGCGGACAGGCCGCCGATCTGCTGATCAACGCCTGGCCCGCCTTCCGCAAGGAGCTTGCAAGCGCCGGCTTGCTCCGCGACCTTGGCTCCTTGTGGGACGACGCCAAGCTCGGCGAAAACCTCGCCGATATTTGGAAGGCGCAGGGATCGAGCGATGGCGTCCTCTACGGCATCACCCATACCTATGGCGACCGATCCGCGCTGTACTACAGCAAGGCCGTCTTCGCAAAAGCGGGCGTTGCCGAGCCAACGACCTGGGAAGAATTCCTGGCGACCTTTCCCAAGTTGAGGGCGATCAATGTCACGCCAATCGCTCTCGGCGCCAAGGTGTGGTCGCATGGCGAATTTTTCGAGACGCTGCTCTTGCGTACGGCCGGCACTGAGGCCACGGCCAAACTGGCGGCCCATGGAATCTCCTGGACCGATCCCGTCGTCAAGGCGACATTTCTAAAATGGCGCGAGCTGATCGAAGCCGGCGCTTTCGGCGACATCAGCGTGGCGCTGGCCAGTGACGATGGGATGATGACCGACAACGTGCTGAAGTTGGGTACCTACGGATCCCACCTCATCGGACCATGGACGAACGGCTATGCCAAATCCACGCTCCACCTCAACGAGGGCATTGACTACAGCATCTATCAGTTCCCCGCATTAGGGGAAGGCCATGACGACACGTCGAGCATCGATGCCATCGAATATGTCGCCTTGAGCTCAGGCGCCAACCCGACGGCTGCGGATGCTTTCCTGGCCTGGCTGACGACCGCGGACGCGGCGAATATCATCGCCAAGGCCGGCAAGGCCTCGCCGAGCAACAAGGTGGATACCGCGCTCTACGGGCCCGTCTTGAAAATCGCCGTCGAGAACGTCGCCAAGTCCAAGCTGCAGTTTGTGCTCGGCGATCTTCTTCCAGGGGATCTCGTCGATGAATATCGTGTCCAGTTGCAGAAATTTCTGCTGGACCCGAGCGATGCCGGCATCGATGCCGTCATGGCGGCGATCGAGGCAAAAGCGGCGACGGCCTACTGATGGGTCAGCTCGCCATTGCTCCCGGCAATAGGGTGGTCGTCATCACGGATCCTCCGGGAGGCGGCGGCCGGCGAAAGCCGGCAGCTGCCACACGGTTCCGTCTTGGCGACGTGCCGACTGCCTACCTCTTGCTCGCGCCGGTCTTCATCCTGTTCGCGTTTTCGGTGATCTATCCGCTCGCCGAGACGGTCCGACTGAGCCTGTTCGATATCAAGGGCCTCGGCAAACCGCGGTTTGTCGGCCTCGGAAACTATTTGACGCTGTTTTCGGATGCCAGTTTCCCCCAGGTCATCGTCACGACGTTTAAATGGACAATTTTGACCACGGTGCTTTCGGTAGGCACCGGCTGGGCTCTGGCCATCGTCTGTTCGTTCGCGCCGCAGGCGACCCTCATTCCGCGTATGGTAATCTTCGCGGCATTTGGCATTTCCGAGGCTGTGACGAGCTTTATCTGGAGCGGCATATACCGTCCGGACGCGGGCGGAATGCTCAACGGCATCCTTGCCTTTTTCGGGCTCGCTCAGTTGGCACACCCCTGGCTCGGCGATTCGCAGACGGCCTTATGGTGCGTGATTGTTGCTTATTCCTGGGCGCAGGTCGGCTTGCCGCTGATAGTCATCTTCGCAGCCACTCAAGCCGTGCCAAGGTCTACCATAGAAGCCGCCTACATGGATGGCGCCCGGCCGCTTTCGATCATGTGGCACATCATCGCACCTCTGGCGATGCCCGGTGTCAGGGTTGCCGTCTTCATCAATCTTTTGGGCAGCCTGCGGGCATTCGACATGATCTACGTGCTGACAGGCGGCGGCCCGGTACGATCCACGGAGACGGTCGGTTTCTTCATGTATCGGGAATCGTTCACGCAATTCAAGCTTGGCTACGGTGCCGCAGCGACGATGATCCTCCTGGCGGCAGTGCTGATGGTCTCAATCCCTGCGATCATACAGAGGACGAGGCAGACAAGATGATTGGCCGAACCCCACGTTGGATTCCCGTTCTGGTCTGGGGAGTATCGCTCCTGTGGGCGATCCCGATCCTCGGCATGTTCATCACCTCGATCCGCCCGCCCGCCGAAGTGATTGCAGGGTGGTGGAACGTGGAGAAATTGACGTTGACGCTGAATGCCTGGACGACCGTCTGGTATAAATATCCCCTGGCGCAGGGTCTTCTGGTTTCTGCCAAACTGGCGGGACTGGCGACGCTGGGAACCATGCTCCTCACGCCCGCTGCCGCCTATGCTTTCCAGTTCCTCAGATTTCCTTTCCGGCGCACCATTCTCGTGATCATCGTCAATGCGTTCGTTCTGCCTCAGCAGGTGATCATCATTCCTCTGTTTCAACTGTGGCGCTCGGTCGGCCTGATCGACAACATGATCTCCGTCCTCATTCCTTATGTGGGCCTAAGTTTTGCCTGGTCGATCTTCCTGGTGAAGAATTTCCTGGAAGACTTCCCCAAGGAACTCATCGAGGCCGCGCGCGTCGATGGTTGCGGCGCACTGTCCACCTTCTTCAGAGTGGTTCTGCCCAATTCGCTCAGCTCGGTTTTTGCGCTCGGCATCCTGCAATTCCTGTTCTGCTGGAATTCCTTGCTGCTGCCGCTTCTTTTTCTGCGCACGAAAGCGCCCTTGCCGGTGGTGTTCTCCAACATCGTTGGCACACACGACCTTAACTACGATCTCCAGGCTGTGGCGGCAATCGTTACCACCGCAGTACCGCTGATCATCTTCATCATCTTTCAAAAACAATTCGCTGCCGGTTCGACCGCTCGCAGCGGGAGCAAGGAGTAATTATGCCTGCCAACAAGCCCAACAAGCCGCTGCGGTATCGCCAGATCCATCTCGATTTCCACACATCCGAGCACATTCCCGCAGTCGGTGCCGAATTCGATGCAAAGGACTTTGTAGCCACTCTCAAGACAGCGCATGTCGATTCGATCACTATCTTCGCAAAGTGCCACCATGGGTGGTCATACTATCCGACGAAAGTCGGTTTCCCCCATCCCCATCTCGTCCGCCCTGATCTGATGGGTGAGATGTTGGAGGCCTGTACAGCCGCCGATATCGAAGCACCAATCTACATCACGGTTCAGTGGGACGAACGTGCGGCGCGCGAGCGGCCGGAATGGCGGGTGGTTGCCGCCAACAACGGCCGGTTCCCACACAGCCTGGTGGAGGATCGCTCGGCCCTCAAGCAGCTCAGCCCGGCTTGGCACACGATCTGCCTGAACCATAAGGAATATCGCGACCATGTGCTCGCTCAGGCGCGCGAGGTGGCCACCCACTATCCGACGCAAGGTCTGTTCTTCGATATTGTCGGGTCGCATGATTGCGTGTGCAATGCCTGCATAAAGCGGATGAACATGAATGGCCTCGACCCGATGAGCGCCAGGGATCGGCTTGTCAACGATGAGGCCGTCAACGAACAGTTTCGCCACGAGATCAGCTCTGCACTGTTCGAGGAGTTTCCGGGCCTGCGGGTTTTCTACAATTGCGGCCATATCCCGAAGCAGGGCAAACAGCGCTTCTCCAGCTATACGCATCTTGAGATCGAAAGCCTGCCGACCGGCGGTTGGGGCTACGATCATTTCCCGTCCAGCGCCCGCTATGCAGCGCCGTTAGGTTTTGACTTTCTCGGCCAGACCGGAAAGTTCCATACCAGTTGGGGCGAGTTCGGCGGCTTTAAGCATCCGCATGCGCTGGAATACGAGATCATGCAGATGGCGGCGCTGGGCGCCAAATGCCTTGTCGGCGACCAGCTTCATGCCAGCGGTGCCATCAATCATGATACCTATCGCTCGATCGCGCCGGCCTATGCGCGGGTGGAAAAGATGGAGCCGTTTCTGCGCGGAGCCATACAAGTTTCGGAAATCGCCATTCTTGCCGCAGAGCATTATCATCCAGGCACCGAACGGAATCACGGCAGTGACGATGGCGCCGCGCAAATGCTGCTGGAACTGAAGCGCCCGTTCGACGTCATCGACGGCTTTTCGGCCTTTGAGCCCTATCGGCTGCTGATCCTGCCTGACGACGTCCCCGTCGATGATGTCCTACTGAAAAAGCTTCAAGCCTACACGCGACAGGGCGGCAAGCTTCTCCTGTCGGGAAAATCAGGCCTCGCTCCGGATGGCCAGGCCTTTGCGGTCAATGCGGGAATCAAACTGGCGGGACAGCCAGTCGGCTTCACGCCATCCTACATCAGCGCTAGAAAGGGCCTGGATGAAGGGCTGCCCGAAAGCCCGTTCATCGCCTATGCCATGGCGCAGTCCGTATCGGCGGCGGGAGCGACGGTGCTGGCCGATATCGTGCCGCCTTATTTCAACCGTTCGTTCCAGCACTTCTCGTCGCATCAGCATGCGCCGGATGACGTGGCGGCCAAGCCTCTAGGGCCTGCCGTCACCGAGTATGAGGGGATCGCCTATATCGCCTATCCCATTTTCCAACTTTATCACGATATCGGTCAGCCGCTCTACCGGTACATCGTCCGCGGGCTTATGGAGCGGCTGGTGCCGAAACCTTCCTTCACGACCGACCTGCCGTCGGCGGGGCGGGCGACCCTGACGCACCAGGAGGAGGAAAACAGACACGTGCTGCATCTGCTGTTCGCCACACCGCAGATACGCGGCAAGGCGGTTGGCAGTCCTGATGGCACGACCCGCGTGATGGAGATGATCGAGGACATACCGGCGATCGGCCCCGTATCTGCGGCGGTGCGACTGGGGTCGCTGCCACGCCGCGTCTTCGATGCCGCATCGGGCGAGGACCTCGCATGGCAGGATCAAGGAGACGGCGTTGTCAACGTGGTGCTGCCGGGCCTGCATATCCATCGTGCCATCGTGTTCGACGGCGCCGCTTAATTAGATGCGGGCGCCGGCTTTCGGCGCCCGCATCTGGTTTCCGATTGACACTCCGAATGGGGAATGAACGATGGCGCGTGTCCAACTGCGGGATATCGGCAAATCATACGGCGAAGTCTCGGTGATCGAGGGATTGAATCTCGACATCGAAGACGGCGCGTTCACTGTTTTCGTCGGCCCGTCCGGCTGCGGAAAATCTACGCTTTTGCGGATGATCGCGGGTCTTGAGGCCATTTCGAGCGGCGATATGGAGATCGACGGACGAAGGGTGAACGATGCCGATCCCATCGAGCGCGGCGTCGCGATGGTATTCCAGAACTATGCGCTTTATCCGCACATGACGGTTGAACAGAATATCAGTTTTTCACTTCGAATGGCGCGCCTGCCGAAGGCGGAGATTGGCCGCCGCGTGGCGGCAGCCGCTACGACTCTACAGATCGGGCCGTTGCTGAAGCGCCGTCCGTCGCAGTTGTCGGGCGGTCAGCGCCAGCGCGTCGCCATTGGCCGCGCGATCGTGCGCGATCCGGAGGTCTTTTTGTTCGACGAGCCTTTGTCCAATCTCGATGCGGAACTTCGCGTCACGATGCGCGTCGAGATTGCCAAGCTGCACCGGCAAATTCGCTCGACCATGATCTATGTCACCCATGACCAGACAGAGGCGATGACGCTCGCTGACAAGATAGTCGTTTTGCGCGAGGGGAAGGTGGAGCAGATGGGGTCGCCGGAGCAACTTTACGAAAATCCGGCAAACATGTTTGTGGCGGGTTTCATAGGCTCGCCCAGAATGAATTTCGTGCCCGGACGTATCGCAGGTGGGACGCTTCGCCTAGCCGGCGGGGAAACATGGCCGGTCGGGGCACCCGAGGGAGAAGTCATGGTCGGATTGCGGCCGGAACATTTCGTGCCCGCCGATGCCAGCCCAACCCGAATAATGCTCAATGTCGATGTCGTCGAAAATCTCGGGGGAACGCGCTACCTCTATGGTACGACCGCAGGGGGAGAGAACCTGGTCGTCGAGGCACGCGAGCAGACGGGCGTAAAGCCGGGCGACAGGTTGGAAGTCGGTCTTCCCCTCAAGCGCGTGCACCTGTTCACGCCAGGCGGGAAACGTCTTGCATAGGCGGCTTGGCAGGCTTGCGATTAAAAGCGACTTGGGTACACATCAATGTCGAAGGACGTTGGTGCAGCGATCGCGGTTTGAGCGGATTTCGAACTTTGATGGCGAGGTTATGCCGTTTCTGTCTTGCAGCGGACGGATTTCGGGTGTGCACAATCGAGCATGCGATTGAGANGCGGTTTGAGCGGATTTCGAACTTTGATGGCGAGGTTATGCCGTTTCTGTCTTGCAGCGGACGGATTTCGGGTGTGCACAATCGAGCATGCGATTGAGAACGGCGCAGCCGAGGGCAACTTCCGTCTGCTGGGCACCGAAGGATCGTGCCCGCAATCGGKGTCCAATGATAGACTTGTAGCGGCCGATGGTGGTTTCGACCAGGGACCGCCTGCCGTAGCCGGTCGTCACTTGCCACTTCATCCGASCCATGGCCTTGATCGCCGCGATATGATGGTCTCGTTGAGTTCGAAGCGCGGCATCCGGCTGTTCCTGTCGTTTGGCAGTTAACCGTGAGATTGCCGCAGTTGTTTTGGGAGCGGGAAAAACGTGGGGGTAAGAATCTTCGGATAGTCGAGAGCTTTTTGGAAAGGGCACGCGTTGTCAGCGCAATTGAAGATGAACATCTGGGTCGAGCTTGTTGGTGTGCGCGTGCCACGGTGGTGCAGCTGTGCATGCGGAAAGGCGCAAGATTCGCGCACATCCAGCCTCGAGACATTGCTGAATGGAAGAGCAACACCAGAATTGGAGCGAATTCAGGCGGAACTGGGCTCTCGGCTATCCTTTCGAGAAGCAGCCCGCGTGCTGGACCTTGTCCAATGATAGACTTGTAGCGGCCGATGGTGGTTTCGACCAGGGACCGCCTGCCGTAGCCGGTCGTCACTTGCCACTTCATCCGACCCATGGCCTTGATCGCCGCGATATGATGGTCTCGTTGAKTTCGAAGCRCGGCATCCGGCTGTTCCACCGCGTTTGAGCGCGGGGGAATGACGATGGCAGCATCGGCACTATGCCGGCTGACGGCTTCATAGGTCGGGTCGCCGTCATAGGCGCCATCGGCCGTAAACTGGCCAATCGGTGCGTCGATCTGATCGAGCAGCGGTTCGACCTGGGAAG
>NZ_LMCW01000009.1 GCF_001424945.1 Rhizobium sp. Root1203 | reverse complement strand
CTATACTCTTCAAGGAAGCGTTCGATTGCAGAACCGCCAAATGCGATCAAACGCGCGACTGGTTCGAAAGAGCGACGGTGTTGTCGTTTGGTCTGCCAACTTCGGTCTTGATACAGAAGGACAAAGCACGCTGGCTGTAGAGGCGGCGATGGCCCACTCGATCGCTGTGGCCGTCGCGTCTCCTTTCCGACGCCCAGGGGGGTAGGGCTGACGCAACGGGCTGATTTTAACTGTAAATGCCAAAGAAAAGCTGAAACCTCCCCACTTGGCGACCGGCAACAGAACATAATGAATGCTCGACGTGGACATTGGCGCCTGGGATGTTCGAGGGGCTTCATTCGCCATCCCGGCTGCCCGCCATGGCATCAGATATCAAAAAAAGGCCCCGTGCGGGGCCAGTTTTGGGGGAGCCAGCGAGGGGGAAGTGATAAGTCGCTGACTGCTCGTGTAACGACCAACGAACTTGTTTGTTCCCGCTAGCGAATATCGATGGTCAGAGTTCTGTAAGGACAGGCTCGTGCGCCTGAAGGAATTTTCACCCTAATTGATAAATTGAAACTGAATCACATAAAGCTTTTGATATGTAGGCCATCTGGGCGGCCAGCGAGCTCGGTCCACAATCGCTACCAACTTAAGGGTTGCTCAGGTGGACCAGCAGACGGACGGCGTTTCTAGCGCGGGTCTCTCGCCGCTGGCTGGCGTTTTTCTGGCGCAGAAGCGGATCGCCTCGGCCCTAGTTGTAAAGCTGGAAGCAGGGATGAACGTTCAGGTCGACAGATCCAACCTTATAACTTCGCTCGGCTAGGTTTGTTCCTTCACGTTAGCGACGCTTTCACGACGCGCATCTCGCACGCCCTGTTCCGAGATCTCGATGAGGATCGCTCGAATGCGAGATGCCTCGCTCGACCACAATGGGACGTTATGTCGGCGACAATATCCTCCAATATCTGCTGACATCTTGTTAGCGTCTGAAATCAGAGGCTTGTCAGGTCGGTTAGATCCCACAATCATTGGGTTCACGCTCTTGCTTGGCATCTCGCTCGCGAACCCGGGTAATTCGCGCAGGACCTTGGGGCCCTAAGAGGGTTGGATCATCGTCGGCACCGGGGAGGGTGTATCGCGGTGGTTAGAGAGACCGCGCGACGCGATCCGTGATGGAAACCCGCCTTCGAGCAATATGGTTCCTTGAACAGGTACCAGCAGACGAGGGGCGAGGGTCGTCAGTTGCAATCTAAATCGAGAAAAAAGCCCCGCCAAAAGTGGCAGGGCAAATTGTGCATCGCGCTAAAGTGCTTCGATGGGTAACAGGCGCTGTTCCTCTCTTTCATCCTCTGAGGAACACTACCTGAAGAGGTGCTATAAGCCGTGACGCTAGCGCGTCAATAATGACAGCTGGAGGGGGCGTGCGGCTTAAAGCCCAGGGCACAGATTGGATTCATCGGATGCTTGCGATCCATCATGCGGGGAGTGAGCGTGCCATTGGTCGACGGGGTCGTCGACGCCGTGTGTTGCTTACTTACTGCCGTTCGGCTGGATTGCTGTGTTGATGACACTGGGGCAGCCTGAGCTGGCGCAAAAGTCGAAAGATTGAGAAGCGCAGCGACTGCTGCAGCTACGTAGAATGTACGGTTCACTGGTATTGTCCTTAGGATGGCGGTGACAGCAAGAGCGATCACCGCATTCAAAACATCCCTCCCGGCGGGGGGTCTAGTGCCAGTATATGAACCGTTGATGACAGTGTGCCGGTGCGGCAGGTCAGAAGCCGCATACTTCTTTCAGTCCTTGGGGGCTTCCAACGATGTCGAAGCGAGGGCCTTCTTCTTCAGCTTGCGGAGTACCGGACTTTTTTCCGATGGGTCTTCATCATCGTCCGGATCGGACTCCGCGCCGACTTCGTCCATTCGATGTTCTATCGCTAGGGCGTAGATAGTATGGAGGACATTTCTGTCGGTCACGTGCGGATCGGTCAGTGCAAGCAGAGCCGCACGTACAATTTTCTTACTGGTCGCCTTCGGGCAGCGCTCCATGACGAACTCGTAGAGTGCTTGATCGGAATGACCCTCTGTCGCGCCGTCTAGGAGGGCTTCATAAACCCGCTTCCGTTTCTCGCCCATTGCTGCCTCCATTCGTCGTTTTGCGACACCATCTGTCATAAAACCGTCACGTGCAACCCTTATCAAAAACAGTGACAAGGATTAAGCCGGACAAGAAAATGTCCGCGAAATGCGGGCGAGTGGGAAAGACAAGCAAAGGCAGGGGTGCCCTTTGCCTTCCTATTTAAGCAAAGCATCATGAAGCGCTTATGACGCATTGCGCGGCGCCGGGGCAACGTGGCGGTTTTGGTGTTGGAGAGTCCGCGCGACGCGAACCGTGGTAGAAACCGCCGTCGAGGTATTTGGTTCCTTGGAAAGTACCCTCAGCCCCTCACTCATTTCGGATCACTTGAATTGGCTCGGATGGCGTCGCAACGGCGATAAATTCGTATGCGATTTTCGCGTCGTCTGCGGCTGCGAGGAAGCGCTTCGCAGGCTACTTTGGCAGCTGCAAAAGCTCTGCCCTGGGCGACCGGCCATGCTGTTGTCAGGAATTTCAAAGCGTCCCGCGTCGTGGCAATGGTGTAAACATCACCCCCTCGGGGGCACGCGATCATTAGTGGTGTGTTCCAACGAGTGTCCAACGCAATACCTCCAGCCCGGAAGATGTTTACGCCCACATATCGATTGAGCAATACGTAAAAAATTGACGGGTTCATTCAAGAGCCAGGGACGTCGACCTTCGCAAAAATGCCCCGCCAAAAGTGGCAGGGCAAGAGACGTGCTGAACATCGCGCTAGAGTGCTTCGATAGGGATGAGATAGGACGCTGTTCTACTATTTCATCCGTAGCTTACCCGGCTAACCGGCTGAACCATGGAAGGTAGTAGCTTACTTCCTGCTCGATACCGCGGCGCAATTCCTCATATTCTTTGACCGCTGGGTCATTCGGCCGCTCGCGGTGAAGCTTATCAAGGTAGAGATTGGCCAGGCTGTAGGATTCACACAGTTCGGCAATATGGTGAGCAGATCCGGAAAGCGCTCGGATGCCGGGGAGACGCAGCGCGAGGAGCGCCCATCCGTGCTGCACGTGGTTGATGTCGTTCTTTGTCATTTGGGGAACTGATTCTAGTTTCGCCTCAGAATAAATTCCGTATCAATGGCGGTCAACGGATAAGGGAAGCGTTACAATCATCGACGTGGCACCTCTTTGGGAGGAAAGTGCTCCCACCACCACCAGCGCATTTCAACTGTGGACGCGGAAGAGAAGCCGAAACCTCCCCACTGTGCGTAATCTGCCACAGAACATAGATGCTCGACATGTACATTCGCGGCTGGGGCATTGGAGTGGCCTTCATTCGAAATCGTGGCTGCCCTTCATTCCATCGTGTCTCAATAGTCGCTCATAATAGTCCTCGACCATTCTTGATGCTTCCCGAGCTATAGGGACATAGACCCTGATGCGGCAGAAGTCGCTCTTTGATTCCCCGCTTGGAACCGTGGCCGCTCCATTGCCACTTGCCCTTCATCGGCCCGGCGTCCTCAAGCCGTATGCGCCCGACTGACACCCATCCCAGCCTTGAAAATCCTGCAGCGGCTTCCCGTCCCGTTCCCTCCGGGCCACGTTGCGCGCCATTTGTATTTCGGTCGGTATTCGCTCATGTTCCGTTTACGTTCTACTCATTTACAAGAGTCAATCTGGAAGAAAACGAATCATTCACCATCTATTGATTCGCGGCTTGTCAAGGGGGTAGTTGCTATGGATGTCACTC
This sequence comes from Rhizobium sp. Root1203, assembly GCF_001424945.1. Classification (GTDB taxonomy): domain Bacteria; phylum Pseudomonadota; class Alphaproteobacteria; order Rhizobiales; family Rhizobiaceae; genus Rhizobium. The sequence continues at coordinate 116,514 of NZ_LMCW01000009.1, read as the reverse complement.
GCGTTCCCATTATTCCGCTTCAGGTCGAGATAGGCGGCATGGGTAGGTACGAGCCGGCCGAAACGGTCGATCGGTTGTCGGGACTTCTTCTCAGCTCCAGCTGGCCTGGTACCAAAGGTGCGCCATTTCAACGGGCGCTTGTAAGCTCTCTGGAGGCCCTTGAGTTCTCCGCCGACGCAACAACCGCGCGGAAGGCGTTTGTCGATGCGGCGCACGCGGCAGGGATGCATGTGCTTCCCGACGACATGGAAGAGATTAGGAAGGCCAGCTGACAAAAAAAGACCCCGCCATAGCGGGGTTCGGGAAGTCAATAAGCGGCACCGTCAGGTGATACAACGCAGATTAACCGCGGCCATGCTAATGTTCAAGTCTTCTTTAGAGATTCCTGATGTAGTCCGGTAATGGCAAAAGCCCCCCGATCCAAGCCGCTGCTGGCGGACGACAAGCCGCTCCGCACACGCGTTCGCAAACCACGCGATCCCGCGCAGCCGCACCTTCCATTCGATTCAATGCCAGATCGCGTCGAGCCATGTCTGGCGCTGCTTAAATCAAAGCCACCTATAGGTCCCGGATGGACCTACGAAATCAAATGGGACGGCTATCGCGTTGCGCTCCATATCGAGCCGCAGCGCGTCCGTGTGATCACCCGCGGCGGCCATGACTGGACACACCGGTTTCCTGGTATCGTAGAAGCTGCAAAGAAGCTCGGCGTCGCGACAGCCATCCTCGACGGGGAGGCGGTCGTGCTCGATGAACAGGGCAGGCCGGACTTCGGCAGACTCCAGAACTCTCTCGGCGGGCGAGGCGGCAAGCTCCCGGCCGGCGACGCGATGCTCTACGCCTTCGACCTTCTCTACTTCGACGGCCACGACATCCGGAGCATGGAGCTATCCAGTCGCCGGTATTTGCTTGAGACGCTGCTTCGTTGGGAAGAAGGCGCTATCCGGATCTCTGAGGAGATCGACGGCGATGGCGGCGAGATTTTCAGCGCGGCTTGCGCGCACGGCTTGGAAGGGATTATCGCGAAAGACAGGGCCAGCGCCTACCGGTCTGGCAGGTTCGGGGACTGGGTGAAGGTCAAGTGTATTCAGAGCGACAGCTTTATGATCGTCGGCTACGAGTACTCTTTGTCGGCGCGGGGCGGCATTGGCAGTCTCATGCTCGCGGCGCGCAGGGGGAATGACCTGGTCTATGTCGGATCAGTCGGGACAGGCTTCAAAGAGCGTGATGCGCTCCAGCTCCGAAAGATGCTCGATCGGCTGACACGGAAAACGCCACCTCTTACCTATCAAGGTAGCAGCAAGAACATCGTCTGGGCACAGCCCACGCTGATCGCCGAGATCGAATATCGCGCCTGGACGCATGACGGGAAGCTGCGACATGCTTCCTACAAGGGATTGCGCGAGGTGCAGGATAATGCGGCGGTGTTTGCGCTTGATCCAAAGGTTTGACGCTAGATGTGAGAGTGCCTGCTACTCACCGGCGATACTTGAGTTTTGCGAACCGCCCTAAACTATATCATCACCCGAGTATTCGGCGCTGAGCGCAACATTTACCGACACATTGGTGCGAACGGCAAATTCAGCGCCTGCATCGAAAAGCGAACGTTACCGCCTTCATCGTCCTTGTAGGATTCCATTTCGCGCTTGCATCGATCGAAGTCCAATTCATCGTCAAACTCACCGTATCTGCTCGAGCACGATGGCGTGCTTGGCTCCGAGCAGTAAGCAAGTGCGTTCGAGGTTGGAACAAGTCAGAGCAGTGCGACGAGCACGAGCGGCTTTAGTTTGACGAAGTTCATTATCACCATCCACCCGGTCGAGACATAGCGCTTCGGTTGCCGCACTTATTGCCAGCGGCATCGTACTGCCAGTCATATTGGCAATTGCCGGGATAGCGCCGTGGGGGACTGTAGTAGCTTCCGCCTCCACAGTTATTAGCGCAAACCGCTACAGCAGTACCAACAACTGCGATGGCAACAAGCGCCGCGGCCGCCTCTCGTTGGTGCTGCACCATCAACTGGCAGTCGGGTATCGTCATGCCTCGACGCGAGATTTCCGCATATAACTGCTGCTGAAATATTGGATCCGGCGTCTCAAGGACCGTCTTGCAGAGAGCTGCCTTACTTACCGCGGCCGGCTTTTTGACGAACTCCGCTTGCGTTGTCGTGCAGCTCGCCAGCGCGAGCGCCATTACCACGGCGCCGATACGCCGAGCCCAAATCCCTAAAGTCACGAATTAATCCCTCATGTGCCCGGGGCGAACATCGCAGAAAATTCTGCTACGTCAAATTGCGCTTTAATACATTGTTAATGCAGCCTTGGGCTGCGGAAGAATGCCTTCATGATCCAGATTGGGACCGTGCCGGTGGAAAGAAACTTCCGCTTCACTACCTTCGCGAACCAGTGTAGCGACCGCGGTCGGCTACCGGCATTCTTAGGCATCGCATCTACCCCTGTGCGACGAGAAGATTCGGCGGGCGAGCCAACCAGACTGCGCGCCGGATCTTCTCCCTCAACGGGTTGACCAGCAAGAACGCAAATGTCCGATCGGCGCCACGGAAGACCGACGGTTCCACGCTTCGGGCCCTGCCTTGCGCAACCAGATTTCCTCGCGGGTATCCAGCTTTTAGCTTTCTTCGCGGAAGGTCTGCCGTCGCCCGTGAAGCCGCCGGGCTTCAAGGCGATCAATTATTTCTTCGCCGCATCCTTCTAAGCTCTATAAGCGGGCACTGGCCTAGCGGCCACCAGGCGGTAGGGCCGATGCTGGATATCCTTGCATCCATTAAATCCTGTCGCTCGGATGCTCATCTTTCTCTGCGCTCGATGTCAAACCCCGAGGATGGCGTCGATCTCGGCTATGAGAGCCGCATAGGTCTCGATGTGCCGATGATATTCGGCCTTAATTTCATCCGTGATGTCGGACAACGGGCCGTTCCCTTCTTTCCGGAAATGACGGGCGTCTTTCTCCTCCATTTGCCGGATCTGCTCGCGGTGCTCTTCGATCTTTTCGCGATACTTCTCTCGGATCTCTGGAAGGCTCATGGCAATCTCCTTTTTTCCCGGCACGATCCAATACTGCTGCCGAAGTGGTGCAATCGCAACCACTCGCTCATCAGCGATCGCCCTCACAGGCTTGCTTTCCAATTGTCGCTGTCATCGGCCGTAAGGCCGTCGGTTGAAATGCCCGTTCGACGCGCCTTGGCAAGGGCGCGTCCCTCGCGCATACCGTTTCAAATCGTGGCCTGAAACGAAATTCCCGCGAGGAAAGCGTGACCGATGTCCTCCATAGCCAGGTTAACTGGCTTGGAGCCCCTAGGCATACGCATCGATTTTCCCAACGAGCCGACGACCGGCGGCGATATGGACTGGATCTTTGCCGCGCCGCTAGACCTCGCGGAGGGCAGTAGCCAAGAGACCTCACCCACGCCGAGCTGCCTCAATTACCCCGACATCGATCTTCTGCATGGTCATCATCGCATCGAAGGCACGCTTTGCTTGATCGCCGCCAGCGGCCAGCGCTTCGGTCAGCACGCGCGGCGTGATCTGCCAAGAGACACCCCACTTGTCTTTGCACCAGCCGCAGTCGCTTTCCCGTCCGCCATTGCCGACTATCGCATTCCAGTAGCGATCGGTCTCTTCCTGATCGTCAGTCGCGATCTGAAATGAGAAGGCTTCGTTGTGTTTGAACGCCGAACCGCCGTTGAGGCCGATACAGGGAATACCAGCAACGGTGAACTCTACGACCAGAACATCTCCCTGTTGCCCGGAGGGATAGTTTCCAGGGGCACGAATGACCGCACCGACTGCGCTGTCGGGAAACGTTTCGGCATAAAATCGGGCGGCAGCCTCAGCGTCCTTGTCGTACCATACGCAGATCGTGTTCTTTGCCATTGCCTGGGCCTTTCGACTGTTGGAGCAGCGTTTGCTCCCTGAAATAGGAGGCAAGCTTGCATTCTCCCGTCATTTATTGCCGCGGTGGAGTGCTATCTCGAAACAGCAAGCTTTGCTATTTGTGGATGGGATCGATCCATCGGACGTCTTCGGGCTGCTCGATCGGTTCAATGTCGAGATTGACGACCACAGGCTCCTGACCCGAACGCACCAGCACGCATTCCAGAGTTTCATCCCGGCTGGCGTTGATTTCCTGGTGCGGCACATAGGGCGGGACGAAGATGAAATCACCGGGTCCCGCTTCTGCCGTAAATTCGAGGTGGTCGCCCCAGCGCATACGCGCCTTGCCCTTCACCACATAGATGATGCTTTCCAGATCGCCGTGGTGATGAGCGCCGGTCTTGGCATTGGCATGAATGGTGACGGTACCCGCCCAGATTTTCTCGGCGCCGGCACGCGCATTGTTGATGGCCGTCGCGCGGCTCATCCCAGGCGTTTGCGCGGTATTCGGGTCAAGCGAGTTGCCCGGAATGACTTTCACGCCGTTCTCCCGCCAGTCGATGGGCTCCGGGTGGTCGTCGTGGCTATGATCGCGGCTCAATGGTCAACCTCCGTCTCCAAATGCAAACACTCAACTGTCGCGATGCCCACCTCGCGTGCGGCCAAGGGCGTCGAGTTTGCCACGAAGCCTGCGCTTCACCTCGTCGTCCTGCTGTTCCATGGCAGACAGCATGTCGCGAAGTGTGCCGCGAAGGCCATGGATCTGATCGACAAGATCCATGATGAGATCGACGCCGGCCTCGTTGACGCCCATTTCCTGGGTGAGGTCGAGGATCAGCCGACCTCGCGCCACATCAGCGTCACGAAACTCGCGGTTGCCCTCATTGGCTTCCGGTAGAAGCCATCCCTGTTCTACCCAGACATCAAGCACCGTCACGTCGATCTTCAGGAAGCGGCGCAATTCAAGATCATTCATGGTTACTCTCCCATGCTCTTTCTCGGATCCTGCGGATTGGCTGGCGTCCAGCTTGCCATGAAGTCGGCGAGCTTTTGATCGGGCGTGTCGGGCAGGACGATCTTCAGCGTCACGTAGACGTCGCCCGCACCGCCGCCGCGTTTCGGCACACCCTTGCCTTTCAACCGCAGGACCTTCCCGGTGTTGGAATTCGGCGGCAATGTCAGGTTCACAGGGCCGGACGGCGTCGGCGCGCGCACCTTTCCGCCGAGTACCGCCTCCGATAGCGATATCGGAAGATCGAAGCGGATGTCGTCCCCATCGCGGACGTAGAAACGATGCGGCCGCACCCGGATTTCGACCAGTGCGTCACCCGGCGGACCGCCGCCGATGCCCGGTTCGCCCTTGCCCTTCAGGCGCAAGCTCTGGCCGTCGCGCGTTCCGGCTGGAACTTGCAGGTCAAGAGCCGGCCCATCCGGTAGCTTTATCTGGGTCTTGGCGCCATTGACGGCATCGAGGAAGTCGACCTCCAAGGAGTAGTGACGGTCCTGCCCGTTGGACCGGAACTGTCCGCCACGTGTCCTGCCCGAAAAGAAGCTGGAGAAAATATCGTCGTGATCGCCGAAATCGGCAAAACCAGCGCTGTTGTGGTACGGGTCGCCGGCGCCCGATTGCGATGCGTAGTCCCTGTAATAGCTGCGCGGTGCCTGTTCAGCGCCAGTCATATCGATTTCCCCGCGATCGAAGCGTTTGCGCTTTTCCTCATCGCTGAGGATCTCGTAGGCGGTGGAAACCTCCTTGAACTGGTCCTCCGCCTTCTTGTCACCCGGGTTTAGATCGGGATGCAGCTTCTTGGCGAGCTTGCGGAAGGCACTTTGGATGTCTTTCTGCGTGGCGTCCTTCTTTACGCCTAGAAGCTCGTATGGATCGCGGCTCATACATGTCTCCGGTTCAGCCGGCAGACAGCGCCGGCTTGTCGCCACGTATATAGGATGCCGCTTGCCATCCGGCGAGGGCATGATCGGAGCGCCAAGCCGCCGATCTGCCCTATGCCATGGACCTTGTGGTTTAGACCCCTGCAATCTTGCGCAGATCGTCGACTGCGCCGGGTGCTGCTGCAAGGACCGGCGACCCCTTGGTCAATCGATCGCCTTCTGTCGGGAAGGGATGAAACCAGCCTCCCGCCTCCTTGACCAGGCAGTAGCCGGCAAGGCAGTCCCAGGCATGCATGTAGGGCTCGTAGTAGCCAACCAGGCGTCCGGCTGCGACGTAGGCAAGCATCAGCGCCCCCGAACCGTTTCGAATGAAGTTGCCACCGGCACCGAGAAGATCCTCGACCATCTTGGCGACGAAGGCTGGCGTGACGTAGTTGTTCGCACCAATACCGGTGACGGCATTTCTGATGTTGCGAGCGGGATCGAGCGTCAGCGCATTGCCATTCAGCCTGGCGCCCATGCCGAGTGCTGCGGCATAGAGCTCGTCATGGCAGGGCGCCGAGATAACGCCGACGACGGGTTCGTTGCCGTAAAGAAGGCCGATCGAGACGCACCAGTTCGGCATGCCGTTGACGAATGGGCTCGTCCCGTCGATCGGGTCGATGACCCAGGTGAAACCGGAGGTTCCGCTCGTCAGCCCATATTCCTCACCCAGGATGCCGTCGGTCGGATAGGCTTCGTGGAATCTCGCGCGGATCAGGTTTTCGACTTCGCGGTCTGCGATCGATACAACGTCCTGCGGGTCTCTCTTGGTCTCGATAACAAGCGTTTCACGACGCTTGAAATAGTCGAGGGCGACGTCTCCCGCTTCGCGGGCAACCGCTTCGGCGAGCGCCAGCCGCGTTTCAAGTCCCGGTATGGCATGCGATGTCATTGCAACATTTCCTTTGTAAAACAGATAATTGTACTCATTCGCTGATAAGCGCGATGCCGCGATCCTTGAAGCCGATCGCGACTTCGGTCAATGGCTCCAGCGCCGTCTCGACAGCCGGGTCGACAACGAACAGCGTTCCGTTGCTGGTCTTGACCTCATACTCGACGTGATCGCCAAGGTAGGCCGCGTGGGTGATCTGACCGTTGAAAGCACTGTTTGCCAGGCGTGGCGAAAGGGTGATGGCGTTGGGCCGGATCGCAAGCTGGGCCGGCCCCGTCTTCGCGTTGCGTCCTACGACGCGGTGCTTAAGACCCGCGATGCTGATCGTCGCATTGTTCCCGTCGACGCCAACGACATCGCATGCCATCACATTTGCCTCGCCCATGAAGTCGGCAATAAAGGCAGAGGTCGGTGTCTCGTACAGTTCGCGGGGCGCCCCCTGCTGTGCGATATGTCCTTCCTTCATGATGATGATCCGGTCCGAGACGGCAAGCGCCTCTTCCTGATCGTGGGTCACGTAGACTGCGGTGAAACCCAGTCTTTGCTGCAGTTCGCGGATTTCCGTGCGCACGCGGCGGCGAAGCCGCGCGTCGAGATTGGATAGCGGCTCATCCAGAAGGAGAACCTGAGGCTCCAGGACGAGTGCTCGGGCAACCGCGACACGCTGCTGCTGGCCGCCGGACAATTCGGCGGGCAGACGCTTGCCCATTCCGCCAAGCCCCACGAGCTGCAGACCCTCCTCGGCGCGTTCGCGCGCTTCCTGTCGCTTGAGACCGGAAGATTCGAGCCCGTAGGCGACATTGTCGAGCGCCGTCATGTGCGGAAAAAGCGCATAGCTTTGAAACACCATCGACACGTCACGCTCATTGGCGGGCAGCATCGTCACGTCCTTGCCGCCGATGAGAATACGGCCAGACGACGGATGCTCCAGGCCCGCCAGCATCCGCAATGTGGTGGTCTTGCCGCAGCCGGAAGGCCCAAGCAGGGTGACAAGCGTGCTGGGTTCGATCGTCAGGGACAGGTCCGGTATCGCAGTAAACGCACCGAAAGTCTTGCGGACGTTCTCGAAGACGACGGAACCTTGAGATTTCAGGCTCATGCGGTTTTCTCCTGACCGATGGATGTGGCCGTTCCTTGGATAATGTTGCCCACGCGGTTTTCCCTGCGCAGCCTCCGTTCTCCGACGAGAAGCTGAAACCCTGTGATGACGGTGATCATCACGACGATCAGCACGGAGGAATAAGCGATGGCCACGCCATATTCGCCGTTTTCGACAAGGCCGACGATATAGGCGGTCGACATGTTGTACTCGGCGCTGACGAGGAAGATGACAGCGCTGATCGAGGTGATGGCGCGTACGAACGAGTAGACCAATGCGGCGGTGATCGCCGGACGCAGCAGCGGCAGGATCACTTTGCGGATCGTCCGGAACGTGCCGGCGCGAAGCGTCAGCGAGGCTTCGTCGAGGCTCTTGTCCAGCTGGCTCATGGCCGCAACACCGCCGCGCACGCCAACCGGCATGTTGCGGAAGACGAAGCATGCGACGAGGATGAGGGCGGTGCCCGTCATTTCCAGCGGCGGCAGGTTAAACGCCATGATGTAGCTGATGCCGATGACCGTGCCGGGGATGGCGAAACTCATCATCAGCGCGAATTCGAAGAGATTTCTGCCGACGAATTTCTGGCGCACGATCAGATAGGCCGTGAGCAAGCCGACGGCGGCCGTCAATGGTGCCGAAATCAGCGAGATCTCCATGGTCGTCCAGAACGAGTTCCAGGCAACGCCAGTCCACGCAAGGCCGCCATCGTCGCGCCACCCGATCGAGAAGGCTTTGATGTAATGCTCGAAGGTGAGCGTGTTGTCCAAGCCCCATGTCCGCACGAAGCCGCCGAAAAGGATCATCACGTAGACGACGATCGTGAAGATCATCCAGGGGATAACGAGCGCATGCACGGCGATCGACAGGCCGCGGGGCAGGGCGATATGGACGCCGGAGTCTCCCTTGCCGGTGACGGTGGCGAAACTCTTGCCCGACAGCCAGAAGCGCTGTGCGATGAATGCCGACATGGTGAAGAACAAGAGGATCATCGCCAGAACTGCTGCGCGTGATGGATCGTTCTGAGATCCGACGACCGCGAAGAAAATCTCCGTCGACAGGACGCCGTGGCTGCCGCCGAGGACCATCGGGTTGCCGAAGTCCGCCATGCTTTCGATGAACCCGATCAGGAAGGCATTTGCCAGGCCCGGCTTCATCAAGGGCAGCGATACGCGCCAGAACGTCCGCCAGCGGTCGGCACGCAACGTCTGCGAGGCTTCCTCCATGGACGGGCTGACACCTTCGACGACGCCGATCAAGACCAGAAAGGAGATCGGGGTGAAAGACAGGACCTGCGCAATCCAGATGCCGGTCAAACCATAGAGCCAGCGACCCGGCTCCGTGCCAAGGATCGATGCGGCAGCTTGCGTGATGACACCGGCGCGGCCGAAGAGCAGCGTCAAGGCCAGACCGACCACGAATGGCGGCGTGATAATCGGCAGGATGGTCAGAAATCGCAATCCCTTCTTGAAGGGAAAGCGCGTGCGGGTGGCGACGAGTGCAAAGCACAGACCGAGAAGCGTCGCGCCGCTGGCCGTCATGATCGCCAGGAAAAGCGTGCGCCAGGCAACGCCACAGCGATCGCCACCCGTCAGGCAGCTTAGGCTCCAGATGGAAGGGTCCTGGATATTGCTGATAAAGCCGTCCGGATTGAACGAACCGTCGAAGGCCTGGAAAGCCCCGATAAACATGCTGCCGACTGGATAGAAAACAAAGATCGCCACCAGGACAACCAGCATCGTGATCGCGCTCACCACGAAGACATCGCCCCTCATGGCGCCGCGTTCTGCAAGCCCAAAAGAGAAGAGGAGAACGAAAACGATGCCCGTGAGGATCGCTCCCGCCCCCATGGATGGCTGGCCGTCGGCAAGCGGGCCGAACAGGGTCTCGCTGATCGTCCAGCTCCAACCGGAGAAATTGATCGCCAGCCCCTGGAGGGTCAAAAAGATGACCCCTAGACCGCCGGCCCAGGCAAGCAATGCGCCGCGGCGCGATGGAGCGGAGACAAAGCGCGCGAGACCTGCCATTACAAGAAGCGCTAGCGCGACCGCAAGCCATGGGCGGCCGTAGCGCATGATCTCCAGCAGGCCAGGTGCCGTGGAGGCCGCGCTTCCAAAGCCGGAGACCCAGCCGAGACCGAAGAAGCCTCCCTCTACCCGGTACCATGGCAGAAGCGCCCATGCGGCGGCGCCAAAGAAGAGGGCGATATCCAGCCTTCGATTGCTGTTGGTCATGAGCGGATGTGCATCCCAATGAGTTGTGTCGGACTAGATGCGGCCGGAGGGTTGCCTCCGGCCGCGTCTGCCTTGGTCTCAGTTCGCCTTGGCGCCGATTTCCTTGTCCCAGCGGCCGAGCAACCCCTTGCGCACAGTCGGATCGCCGAACTTCTTGAAGTCATAGTCGATCAGCTTGATGTCCTCGAACTTCGGGGCTTCCTTGGGAATTTCGGCCGACTTGTTCGAAGGGAGCTGGAAGGACTTTGCGTCCTTCATGTGCGATTGCGCTTCAGCACTCAGCGCCCAGTCGTACCACTTCTTCGCATTGTCCAGGTTTTTCGCACCCTTGACGATCGACATTGAACCAATTTCGTAGCCCGTGCCCTCGCACGGTGCGACGGCCTTGATCGGGAAACCCTCGACCGTCTGCGCGACGGCATCATGCATAAACACAATGCCGATCGTGGATTCGCCGCGTGCGGCCGCCTTGACCGGAGCGGAGCCCGACTTGGTGTACTGCGAAACGTTGGCGTTGAGTTTCGACAGATAGTCGAAGGCCTGGTCCTCGCCCATGATCTGCACGAGCGTTGCAAGCGTGTTGTAGGACGTTCCTGACGAGTTCGGGTTGGCGATCTGGATCTCGCCCTTGTAGGACGCATCAAGGAGATCGGCCCAGCATTTGGGTTCCTTCAGGCCCTTCTTCTCAAGGATGTCCGTGTTGTAGCCCCAGCCGAGTGCACCGGCATAGACGCCGACTGTCCGGAAACCCGAGCTTTCAGCCTGCTTCTTTGCCCAATCCTGCAGTTGGTCGAAAAGTGGTGATTTATACTCCTGCGTGAGCCCTTCGGCAGCGGCCTGCAGATGAGGGTCTCCGGTACCGGCCCACCAGATATCCGTCTTCGGGTTGCGTGCTTCGGCACGAATCTTCGCATAGGTCTCGCCAGCGGACAGACGAACCATGTTGACCTTGACGTCGGATTGCTTCTCGAAGAGCTCCTTCATCAGATCGCAAACCACGGGGTCGGCCGAACAAATGAGGTTGAGGTCGCCGGCAGCATGCGCTGAATAAGCAGCAAGGGACACACCCGCGGCAAGCACTGCCGCGGCCAATTTAATCGATCGCATATTTTCCTCCTGGTGATTGCGGCGCCTCCACGCCGGTCGCTTTGCAAGCGTGTGCAAACGGTGCACATCGCTGAAACCGATGTCAACAATTTTTTCACAAAAACTTCACAAATGCGGTGATCGCCGCCATTGCACGCAAGTGCAATATCGTGCAAAGCTCCGTGCAATGGGAGCGCGTTGATGTCGTCGAAACTATTCGTAAGTGCGCAGGAAGTCGCCGAAAGGGCGGGAGTATCCCGCTCGGCCGTCTCGCGAACCTTTACACCCGGCGCGAGTGTCTCGGCCGATACGCGCAGGCGCGTCCTCGAGGCCGCCGAAGCGCTCGGCTATCATGTCAACCATCTCGCCCGTGGTCTCATGCGCAACGAGAGCGGTATTGTGTGCCTCATTGTGTCCGATGTTGCAACGCCTTACCGTTCCGCCCTGCTGCGCGAACTGACGCTGCAGCTTCAGAATGCCGGCAAGGTCGCGATGCTGATCAACACGGATCGTTCAGATGGCAGTGTCGACAGGGCACTGCGTCAGGCAATTCGCTACCGTGCCGATGCGTCGGTCATTCTGTCCGGCCTTCCCGACAAGTCCATCACGCAGCTCTGCCTGCGCAATGGCCAGCGCCTGGTGCTGATCAATCGCGATGACGATCAGCCGGGGCCGCTCAAGATCAATCTGGACGACTACGAGTCGGGCGGCCGGATCGCCACTGCCTTCGTTCGCGCGGGTTGCCGCACGCTTGCCTTTGCCAACTCCGAGGCGGGAACGCCGAGCCTGATGGGGCGCGAGCGTGGTTTCATTGCCGCGGCGGCAAGGCTCGGTATTGAGGTGATTGTCGAGCGTTACGGATGGACCGGCTACGAGGCTGGAAAGGTGCTTGCGCAGCGTATGTTGACCCGCACCGAACGGCCGGATGCCGTCTTCTGTGCGACGGATCTTCTTGCCTGCGGCTTCATGGATGCCGCGCGCCATCAGTTCGGCATTTCCGTCCCCGATCAGCTGTGCATCGCAGGCTTCGACGACATCGAGCAAGCGTCGTGGTCCTCCTACGACCTGACGACCTTCGCACAACCGGTTTCGATGATCGCCTCCCATGCTGTCGAATGGCTTAGCAAGGCCGAAAATGCCGACGGCGAGGATCATTCCGTCCGACTGACGGCGGAGCTGATCTGGCGCGGATCTATCCGGGGCGGGTAACCAGATTATCGTGCCGAGCGGTCACTCAGGGGCCCTTAATGTCGACGCCACGACTGGGCGGCGGCAGATTGCCATTCGCGATCGCATGCGATAAACATGAGTAACAAATGAAGGTATAGTGCTTTTCCTGCCCATGACATTTCAACCGAGCATGCAGAACAAGATCGAAGGCTTTTCCGTGCTCGGAGGGCTTCATCGCCGATCCTGGAACGGCATCGTCGCCGATGTGTGGGACGTTGAATGCGCTCCTCATGCCGGCGGCTTCTATGTCGCGAACGATCCCCGTCTATTCATCCTGCTCGACCTGCACGGGAAAGGCAATTCCAAGATCAGGCTGACCCCCAGGGGCAAAGGAGGAGTACAGGACACGGAACGGCGTCCGATTTCCTATGTGCCGGCGGGCCTGGAACTCTGGGCCGACCTCACCGACGTTCAATATCTTCGCCACCTCGACCTTCACTTCGACGCCGACATCGTTGGGCGCCGGCTGATGGAGGAGCTTGATCCGGTGCGGCTGACGGATGCCCGCCTGCTATTTTCGGATGAGCGCATTCTGACGCTTGCCCGGTTGATTGCCGCTGAATGCCTGAACCCGACCCCCCTTCACGATCTCTACGGCGACGGCCTGTCGCTCGCTCTCATCATAGATGTCATGAACCTCGCCAAGGTTGCTCCTCGCAAGCGCAGCAAGCTTGCGGCATGGCAGTTGCGAAAGGCGACGGAATTCATTCACGAACACTGCATGCGCAATATCCGGCTGGAAGAACTGGCAGGGCTCGCCGGTCTTTCGCAATCCCATTTCAGCCACGCCTTCAAGGCGTCCACGGGAATGGCGCCGCACCAGTGGCAAATGAACGCGCGGCTGGACCGCGCAAAACAGCTCCTTCTACAGGGAGAGCAGCCGCTCATGGTGATTGCCGCTGAAACGGGATTTTCCGACCAGGCGCATTTCACGCGCGTCTTCCGCAAGAATATCGGAACGACGCCGGCCAATTGGAAGAAGACCCGCGTGGCTTGAAGGACACAGCGGCCCGGGCATTCACTTGCCCCGTGAAAAATTGCCCAAGAACGTTCAATTCGTCCCGGATCACGACAAGCTGCACCCTTAAAATTGAGTTAATCACTCATCTTATTCGTAGGCATTGGCCGAGCCCGTCGTGATGGCGGCAAATGGCGTTGAGTAGGGTTAGAATAGATATGGGCGCGAAAGCCGACCGGTTCATCTTCAGGGCAAAGCTCCTGGCGGGCGTCGCCATGCTGGGCTCTACCGCAACAATGGCTCTGGCGCAGGATGCGACGGAACTGCAGCCTGTCATTATCCAGGGCGGGGCTGCCGGCAATGCGGCAGGCAACGGCGCCGCCGACGCAACCGGCATTGGGCCGGTCAACGGCTATGTCGCGAAAAACACAACGACAGGCTCGAAGATTGCCACGCCGATCATCGACATTCCGCAATCGGTTTCCGTCATCGGCAGGCAGGAACTGGATGATCGCGGCGTCACCAACAAGATCGATGAAGCGCTGCGCTATACGCCGGGCGTCACGACGCAGCCATACGGTAACGATCCCGATACCGATTGGTTCTTCATCCGCGGCTTCGACGCCACGCAGACCGGCGTGTTCATGGATAATCTGCCCCTGTTCAGCTACGGCTTCGGCGGCTTCCAGATCGATCCGTTCATGCTGGAACGTGTAGAAGTCCTCAAGGGGCCATCGTCGGTTCTCGTGGGTGGCGCCAACCCTGGCGGGATCGTGAACCTTGTGCGAAAGCGCCCGACCGACGACCCACTCTACTACACCGAGATCGGCATCAACTCCAACGGCAACGCCTTCACCGGGTTCGATTTTTCAGACAAGCTCGGCACAAGCGATACCATGACCTACCGTCTTACCGGCAAAGTGGCGGGCGGCGACAATTACTCCGACTTCTCCAAGGACCTGCGCGGCTTTATCATGCCCCAGCTGACGATCGAGCCGGATGCGACGACCAGCGTCAACGTGTGGGCTCACGCCGGTGGTCTCGACCAGGTCCATACCGGCAACGGTTTCTTCCCCTATGTCGGCACTGTCGTGGATGCGCCTTTCGGCAAGATCAAGCGCGACGCCTTCTACGGCGAGCCTGATATAGACTCGGGCGTCTATGCGCAGCAGATGGTCGGCTACGACATCAGCCACGAGTTCGACAACGGCTGGAAGCTGAGCCAGAGTTTCCGCTACGGACACCTCTACAAGCATGAAGAAGGACCCTACCTTTTTGGATACGTTGGTGGAGTTCCAACCGCTCCCAACTACCAGCTAAACCGCATCGGCTTTGAAGGTCGATCGAAAGTCGATACCGTTACAATCGACAACCATGCCGAAACGGAATTCGAGGCTGCAGGCACAACGCACAACCTCATGGTCGGGCTGGACTACAAATACTATCGTCTGGATGACTGGCAGGCTTGCTGCGGGGCAACCCCCATCAGTGCTACCCAGCCGGTTTACGGCGCCCCGCAGGGCGCAAACTTCGTTTACGCCGATGATATCGTCACCCAACAGCAGGTCGGCGTCTATGCCCAGGACCAGATACGCTTCGGCAACGGCTGGCTGGTCACGCTGAATGGGCGCTACGACTATGTGGATACCGACTCTGACGCGGTGAGGGGCACCACATATCGCTCGTACGACACGGCGTGGAGCGGTCGCGCGGGTCTCGCCTATGAGTTTGCAAACGGCGTCACGCCATATGTCAGCGTTTCCACCTTCTTCAACCCATTGGTCGGAACCGCCGCGTCAGGCCCTCTGGAGCCGGAAGAAGGACGACAAGTGGAAGCCGGCGTCAAATACGAGCCCACATTCTTTGACGGGCTGATCACGGCCTCTGTATTCGACATCAAAAAGCGCAACAATGCGGTCAGCAGCACGCTCAATGTCATCACACAACTCGGTGAGGTCGAGTCCAGAGGTGCCGAGCTTGAAGCACAGGTCAATCTCGACGACAACTGGAAGCTTTTGGGTTCGCTGAGCTATACGGATATGGAAGTGACCGAGAACGGCCAGAATCCGGCCTTGATCGGTAACTCACCCTATATCGTGCCGAAATTCGCAGGATCGATGTGGCTTGATTACACCGTCACCTCAGGCAACTTCGAGGGTATGAGCTTCGGTGCTGGCGTCCGCCATCAGGGATGGTCGTGGGCGGATGAAGCGAACACGTTCAAGGTTCCGGCGGCTACCATATTCGATGCAGCCATTCGCTACGAGAAGGAAAATTGGACCACCTCGCTCAATGTCGCGAACCTGTTCGACAAGGAATATGTGGCGAGCTGCAAGGATTTGACCGGTTGTGGCTACGGCGACGCCCGGACGATTACCTTCAAGCTTTCCAAGAAATGGTAAGTTGACAACAAAAGTAAGCTTTTGCTTTAAGCGGCTGGACGAAAGAGGCTCGCCTCTGGCTCCAGTCGCATTTGCTTGGCGGTCATGACGGATATCACACGCAGACATTTCATGGCGGTGGCAGCAGTGCTCGCTGCTCCCGCCATCGTACGCGCGGCGCCGACGCCACGCGTCGCGACACTCGACTGGGCACTGCTCGAAACGCTGCTCGCGATTGGCGCGGATGTTGTTGCCGGAACCGAACTTCGCCAGTTCCGCGAAGTCGCGGTGATGCCAGCCGTTCCGCCAGGTGTCGCCGACCTCGGCTTGCGAGGAACGCCGAACCTCGAGGCCCTCCGCCTTGCCCGACTCGACCTCATCTTCAACTCGAACTTCTACGCTTGGGCCGATGGCCTGATGTCCCGGATTGCTCCGGTTGAAAGCCACACAATCTACGCACCCGGTGAAAGCCCCTTCGACCTTGCCGAGCGTGCGACGGTCGCGATCGGAAGCCGCCTCGGGCTGGAGAGTGGCCTTCGATTGACGGAAGAGCTGGCAGCGAAACTTAAGCGGTATCGCGATGCTGCTACGCGGGGGGACAGGCGCGCCATCCTGCCGATCAATCTTGGCGACGCACGCCACTATCGCGCATTTGGCTCCGACAGCATGTTCGGCGAGGTGCTGAAACGCCTTGGCCTGACGAACGCCTGGCAAGGCGCGAGCGCATATTCGGCGATGGCACCGGTCGGAATCGAAACGCTCGCCTCGATGCCAGACGTTTGGATCATCCTCATTCCGCCGCAGCCAGACGATGCGATGGCAACCCTCAGTACCAGCGCGTTCTGGAATGCCTTGCCCGCCGTTCGCGAGCGTCGCGTCCTGACGCTCGGTTCGGTCAATCCCTATGGTGCATTGCCCGCCGCGGCGCGGTTTGCCGATCTCCTCATGGAAGGGCTCACCCATGCATGGAACGGCTAGCCATCGGATGCCGCGGGAGCGCACGCAGTTTTCACCTGCCGCAATGAGCCTGGTCGTCACCGGCCTTTGCCTTGCGGTTTTTGCGGCGCTCGTGTTGTTGCGCCCGAGATTGCCTGCGGCCGAGGCTTCTCTCGATGCGATCCTTTTCTGGGATAGCCTCATGCCCCGCGCAGTGCTTGCTCTTGTCGCCGGTGCGGCGCTCGGGCTGTCCGGCGCACTCCTTCAGCGCGTGCTTCGAAATCCGATCGCTGACGCGTCGACACTCGGTATCGCCTCGGGCGCCCAATTGGCGCTGACGGCCGGGATCGGTTTTTCGCCGCTTCTGATCGGCATGGCGCGCGAGGTCGTGGCGTTTGCAGGAGGGATTGGCGCTGTCGCAATCGTTCTGGGTTTAAGCTGGCGACGGGGGCTCGACCCGGTGACGGTCGCATTGTCGGGCATGATTGTCACGTTGATCGCATCGGCCCTGAGCGTGACGATTATCCTGTCGCGCGGCGAATATGCCATGTCCATCTATATCTGGGGGGCGGGGTCGCTCAGCCAGCAGGACTGGAATGGGGTCATCTCGCTTTTCCCACGCCTGGCGCTCGGTTTTTCAGCCGCGCTGCTGCTGATAAGGCCGCTGCGGATGCTCTCGCTGGACGACAGCGGCGCAAAAAGCCTTGGTGTCGCGCTTCATTCGACGCGCTTCGCCGTTCTTTCGCTCGGTGTCTGGCTATCCGCTTCCGTCACGGCGGTCGTAGGGATCATCGGCTTTGTCGGCCTTGCTGCACCCGCGGCTGCGCGGCTTCTCGGTGCCCGGACGACAGGGCAGATCCTGATTGCGTCGCCCCTGACAGGCGCGGCATTGTTGTTCGTCACCGACGCCTTGGCGCAGCTGCTCGGCCCCGGTTTTTCCGATATTGCGCCGGCGGGGGCCGCAACGGCATTGCTCGGTGGGCCATTGCTGCTTTTGCTTCTTCCGCGCGTCCATTCGACGGCGGCGGCAGCCGCCCAGGCACTTTCTCCGGCACGGCGGAAAAGACCCGTAGCCGCGCTCATGCTGTTGCTGATCGCTCTCCTCGTGCTTCTGTCTGCAGCTCTGGTGATCGGCCTCGGACCGGACGGCTGGTACCTGGCTTCCGAACAGCTGTTCATCGACTTGCTGCCCTACAGGCTTCCCCGCGCCGTAACAGCCGGGGGCGCCGGAGCAATGCTTGCCATTGCGGGTCTCGTCATGCAGCGCGTGACCGGCAATCCGATCGCAAGCCCCGAAGTGCTGGGTGTAAGCGCCGGTGGTGGAGCAGGCTTGACTATCGCGTTGTTCTTGTTTGCCTTTCCTTCGCCGGCGGTGATGGTTGTCGCCATGTCGCTTGGAGCGCTGGCCGCCTTGATCGTCATGATGATTATTTCGGCACGTGCCCATTTTGCGCCCGAACGCATGCTTCTTGCCGGCATTGCCATCGGTGCATTTTCGATGGCCATTGTGACGATGGTGCTCGCTCAAGGCGATATGCGCGGCTACATCCTCCTCAATTGGCTCTCGGGCTCAACGAACAGGGCAGGTGCTTTGCAGGCATGGATTGCAGTCACCGCGCTCGTTGCATGTGTCACTCCTCTCTTGCTCCTCGGTCGCTGGGTCGAGATCCTGTCTCTCGGGAAGGTGTCCGCCGGCTCGCTCGGGCTTTCGGTTGGAGGTAGCCGCCTGTTGCTGGCGATGATCGCCGCTGTCATGACTGCCATTGCGTCGTTCCTTGTCGGGCCGCTTACCCTGACGGGACTGATCGCACCGCATCTGGCCAGGCTGCTCGGCTTCCGGCAGCAGCGTCATCAAATGCTGGCCAGCGTGTTGATCGGCGCGTCGATCCTGATGGTGGCCGATTGGCTGTCCCGGATCGTCATCTATCCCTATCAGGTGCCCGTCGGCCTCTTCGCGACGCTGATCGGCGGCCCGTATCTCATCTGGCTTCTGACACGGAAAAACGGAGCATCCAGCTAGGCTGGTCGTGCTCCGGAGAGCAGCGGCGTGCCTTGGATGCGGGAACCGCCTCGAGGTCTGTCGATGTCCAAACCGGCTAGAGCGATGACGCCTTGCGCTGACTGCGGCCAAGGATCCCGGCACGGATCTTGTTGGCTCTCGTCGCATCAGGTGGCATCTGGAGGGACGGTGGCGGTGGGGAAGGGGGCTCCGACGCGCTGTTCTTTAACTTCGTGACAGCGAGCTGCGCCGCGATCCGGTCTTCGTCGGACACCGGAGTACTAGGGGTACCGTCGATACCGTGCCGATATGCATCGGGTTGTGCGCAGGCGAAAAGGTATCGTTTGGAATGGGTGTAGGCAGATGTCGCCCGGCGCAGTGAAGTCACAGGCGTGTCCGGCTTCAAGAGCACCCGGATGTCGTTCCAGACACCGATAGCGAAGGGTTTGATCGGATCGCCCGATGCCTGCGGCAAAAGGCCGATCGGTTGAATCAGCAATGCCGCGATAGCCTTCGCCTTCTCGATGTCGGCAGCGCCAGCGGTAATGGCGCCCTTGCTTTCGGCTCCGGATTTGGTCATCGCATTGCTCTCCTTCATGCACACGGGTAATCAGGAAAACATGCAATTTTCATGACAAATCGGGACAATGAGGCGCCGAGTGGCGCTTTTTGTTCTGTTTCTTTCCAATGTGGCGATTATGAACCGATCTTCATAAAATATTGACGATCATCGGACGATAGTGTTTCGGCGCGTCAGATGTATTGCGTTCGCGCACCCCTCGGGGTTGGGAGCAGCTCCACTGGACCAATGGCGGAGCGCATTGGGCCGATCAGCCGATTTTTTCTCCGGAATGCCATGTTTTCGCACTTCGATAGTTCGATGCAAAGCGCTATGACGCACCTTCAGTTTCGAACTCGAAGGAACAACGATCATGGAAACCGTCACCATCGACAATCGCGCTGACTTCGCTCAATGGGCTGTCGAACGCGCGCGTGAAATCGTCTCCCAGGAAGGAACCGCCCTTGCGATGGCGGCACGTGACATGGACGAAAAGGCAATAGGCGAGGCGGGCAATGCGCTGGGGCAAGCAATTGCCGACGCAATGATTGAGGTTTTTGACGGGCTGATGGCAGGCATCGAGAGCGAGTGACCTGCGGGCGTCACCGTTTCCAGAGCACCGGGCGAGAGCAGGGGCAAGCTGGACAACCACCATGGCACAATGGACACGTGGCGATTATTCACCCAATCTTTCCATTGTCGGCCCTTTCCGGTTGGGAAGACACCGCAAACCGAGACATCAGGTGCCGTTCAGCGGCAACCGGAACGCCATCGGAGATTGAGATGCAGGATCATGCTGTGCGCCTTTTGCTGAAGCGACATTGGGACGCTTCCGACGCGGGCGACTTCGAGGTCGAACATGAAATCTATCGCGTCGATGCAACCTTGGACTATCCCCAATCGGGCGAGCGGATTCGCGGTCGACAGAACATTCAGGAGAGCCGATTCCTCCAGCCAAACAGAAAGCGCTTTACCGTCCGGCGAATTGTCGGCAGCGGCGATCTCTGGGTCAGCGAATTCGTCCTCACTTACGACGCCAAGCCGTCGTACGTTGTGAGCATCATGGAATTTCGCGAAGGGCTCGTGGCCAAGGAAACGCAATATTTCTCGGATCGGTTTGACCCGGCACCCTCGCGCGCACATCTGGTTCAATAATTGGGCAAAACCGCGTCATCGTCGAGACAAGCAATGCCCAAGAAGGCGCGCAATATGAGGGGAGCGAACGGGTATTTGGTGCCTAGGCATCTACTTTGTTGGGCGACCACGGCGCAAATTCTCCGGCTGCGGCTCATTGTCCGCCGGTTCAAGCAACAATTCGAAAACCTTGCATTGCAATACCGAAGCAATCTTTCCCAGCGAGTCGACTCCCAAGTTCACCTGCTTTCGCTCAAGCTGAGAAATTGAGACACGCTCCAATCCGGCCTCGAGCGCAAGGCGTTCTTGTGAGAGGCCTCTGCGAACCCGAAGTTTTTTCACATTCCAAGAAAGTAGATCACGGGGCGTCATTTGCGCACCTGATCATTCTGTTACAAATTAAATAACTGGCTATTATATACGAATAAAGGTAGTGTCGCCCATACTTCTTTGTTGTGGACGGAACGGACTCATGGAACTGCGCCAACTCTCCTACTTCAAGGCGGTGGCCGAGGAACTGCACTTCGGCAGGGCGGCAACGAAGATGAGGATCGCCCAGCCGGCGCTGAGCAACCATGTGATTGCGCTTGAGAAGGAGCTCGGTTGCGCGCTCTTCATCCGCTCGACCCGGAAAGTGGAACTGACAAGGGCAGGGGAGACCTTCTACGAGCGCTGCGTCAGGATCTTGAGCGACGTCGATCTGACCACCGAGCTGACCCGGGCTGCCGGCGGCAGCCGCATCCGCCAGATCCGCATCGGCACCGTCTATCCCGCCACCATGGGCATGCTGCCGACGTTCCTGGCAAAGATCGCCCGCAAGTTTCCCGATGTCCGCATCCATCGGCACCGTCTATCCCGCCACCATGGGCATGCTGCCGACGTTCCTGGCAAAGATCGCCCGCAAGTTTCCCGATGTCCGCATCCATATCTCCTCCGGCAACACCGGTGACATCATTCGCAGCCTGGAGAGCGGCCAGATCAATCTCGGCTTCATCCGTCCGGTGGAAAACATCGGGTGCCTCCGGTTCTGCTCGATTGCCCATGAGCGCTACCATCTGGCAGTGGCCCATTCCAATCCGCTGGCGAGCCGCGAGGAGATCACCATCGATGATCTGCGCGACCAGAAGATCATCGCCTTCAACAGGCAGAACCTGTCGTTCACAGAACGCTACTTCAATGAGAAGTTCGAGGAATACGATCTGACGGCGAATATCGCCTACAGCTGCGACGACACCTATTCGCTGGTGTCACTGGTCTCGGCCGGGCTGGGGATCGGCTTTGCGCCGGAATGGACACTCGATCTGCCCAACCGGGCGTTTGAGCTGAAGAAGGTGAGGGGGATCGACTTCCGGATCGGGCTTGGTGTTGCCTGGAGTAAAGACGATCCAACCGCATCGCGCGACGACATCATCGATATTGCAAAATCGCTAGCGCGGCCGGGGCGGTGAGGTCGCGGGTAGGTGGCGGGTACCATCTGGGTAGACATAGAAAGAGCGTGAAATTACCCAAGTGCTTAATCTTCAGCGGCCCCTCTCCACCCCACACCGACAAGGTCACGCGGGCTCGAATACGGTTATCAGATGGAATGGCATGCCTGCGATGCCAATTCTAACAGGCTGTAGGGGCGTCAAGCTACCCGATTGCGCGGCGCTCGTTGGAGCGGATCAACCCTGAAACAAAGCTACCGGTCTTTCCATCGCGGCTGGCGTCTTCGGCTTGCCAGCCAAAATTCCATGCGTCATGACGGGCCATCCAATCCTCCAAGGCACAGGTCTCGTTGACCGGTTTTCGATCTGCCTTCAGATATGGATTTTCTCGCAATGGAAGTCCGAGTATCCGCGCTCGGGAGCCTGCTTCCTGCAAATCGATTAGTTCTTCAATTGTCAAAGTACACCCCCCGAAAGCCAAGCTATCATTCGGAAGTTGCTTTGCAAGGTGCTGCTAATTGAATAGCTTGTGTAAGCGGCAACTTGGGGAGGAGGTCTGTATTTGATGACATGACCCCGCCTTCGATACGGGTATCGCTGGAGCTGCTGGTACCAGCGCCCAATCCAAGGCCCACGACTCGAGCGGTGGGCGCATAGCTGCATTGCACAAAAAATGTTTTCCAATTGGTCAAAAAACAATCATAACGCACACAGCTGATGCATATGGCGGTATCTCCTCCCAGTCCGCCGCAGCAGCTGTTCCCCTCTGGAGGTTTATGACCTTCACAATTTATGGGCCACGGTTCACCGTTGGCCCTTTTTTTCTTTCCATTTTTGTCCCGGCTGGCCCACCTCCGTTCAATCCGGGTTCAGAGCGAATATTACCGCTGCACCATGAGATGGAAAAACTGATACACTCTGTGAGCCCTCAATCGGAGAAGGCTCAGTTCTGCGTGGAAACGAGCACGCTGCGGCTCACCTACGGAGACTGGAAGCGCCTTAATGATGCCAGCGAGGACTCCGCTGAGCGTTGTGAAGTAATTCGCATGCTGTAGCGAATTCACCAAAGAGAAGCTTCAGGCGCCTCTCCTCGTCATTGTCGAGACGGTGGCGCTGGCAGAAGGCTGTCACGGACCAGACTTTAGTGGCGGCCGCAGCCTTAGCGCGCTCGTAGTCAACGCGTTCAGTCATGTTACTTAACTCCCATTTAGTTGCCCGTGCACGAATGATACTAAAGTCTAAATTAGGGCCCAATAAAATAAGACGTGATCCGTGAATTATTTTGGGTTGCCTGGCGCGCCTCCTCCCCGACAGGCGATCATGCGGCTGCTCCCTCGCGATGCGAGGTCGAGCAACCGCTTTCGTTTTCGAATTGCTGCGGCGCATCCCATTTTTCGCCTTGAATATTAGCACCTGCTTTCGTAATTTTAGCCTGTCAACGGCCAAGTACGGAGGTGGAATATGGCTCCTTCATTTTTTGACCGCGCCGCATATGTGCGGGGTAGACATTTCATCGAAGAAATCGCCTGCCTTGAAGACGTTTTTGATTTTCTGGACGAATGGCCGGAGGAGCATCGGGATTTGGCGTACCACACACTGTACGGCGCCTGCCGTAGAGCGGCCAACGGCTCATTCCCACTCGAGGCAGTTCGCGAGAACTTTGAACGGTTCACAAAAAAAGCCGGCTTGCTCGTCGAGATCGAGAAAGTTCCAAGCGTCTTTATAATTTCTTACGCAGCGATGCGGCGTGCTGCCTTATCGGCAGCCTTTCGATCGGCACCGTGCTCGGCAATGATCTTCGCCGCTTCTTCGATGTCGATGCGATGCTTCTTCGCCAGCGTCTTGGCGTCATACGGCTTCGCGGACGCAGACGCGTCTTGTGGATCGGTCATGACATTTTCTCCTTGGGATTGCGGCAAGGCACGGGCGCCAATAGGGCGCGCCTAAACCGTCTATCCATATGTGGGTATTCGCACAGTGCAGTGCAACAGCCCACCGCAGCTCCTTCACGCAGAGTAGAGAAACGGTATCTCGGATGGCTCATAACCATCAGGGAGTGGGTTCAACTCCCACCTCTGCAACCAGATCACGGTATCGCTCGGCCGAGGCTGATGCGTACCGTTCAATGTACAAGACAGCCAGGTGACGTACCCGTCGCGACTATCAGTTAAGCATTGAGCCGCTGTGCCGGTTCTGCCTGATCACCGAGGACGTCACGGCTGCCGAGGTCGTCGACCACATCAAGACTCACAAGGGCGATGTCGGGCTATTCTACGATCTTCGAACCTCCAGTCGTTGTGCAAGCATCACCATGACAGCGCGAAGCAGATGATCGAGAACGGCAGGAACGTCGTGACCTACGGTCTCGATGGATATCCGATCGAGCTTGGCTAGGCAGGGGGGTGGTCGAAAGTCGGCGACCGTCGGCCTGGGTGCCGGCGTCGGGGTCGAGCGTTTTTAGCGCTATTACCGTTTTTCCTATGAGGACCAACCATGGCCAAGCGAAAGGCGCGCATCGACAGCGCTGCGGAAGCCGTGCGCGTCATGGCAAAAGCCACTACCGAGATCCTGCCGCCTGAAAACGTTCCACCCGATGATGAGGACGGCCCGTTCTTCCGGAATGTGATCACAGAGTTCGCTAGGTCAGAGTGGTCCGCTCACCAGCTTGAGCTCGCTGCGATGCTCGCCAGGACGATGGCTGATCTGGTGCGCGAACAATCGCTGTTGCGGACGGAAGGCGGCATCGCTTATTCCGACAAGGGAACGCCAGCGGCGAACCCGCGAAAATCAATCGTGCAGATGCACGCCAGCTCAATTCTGTCCTTTCGCCGATCGCTCTCCCTACAGGCACGCGCGCAAACGGGCGAGGCTAGGGATGCCGCTAAGAGGAGTGCGGCCGCAAAGGGCATCGAGGGAGACAATCCCCTAGAGGTCGTTTTGCTGGCGCGACCGGGCTGAGGAGAACGTATGCCAAGCGGAATTGATGCGAACACCGGCGTTAGTCACAGGTTCAAAGATCGTACCGGTGATCGAAACGGAAGGCTCCTTTTCACGAAGTATCTTGGCGTGAATGAGCACCGTCACGGCATATGGAAGCCAAATGCGACTGTGGAGAGGTCACCTCCACCACCCGGCCACACCAAACCAGGTCGGACGGATGCCTGCAAAGGGAAACTGCGGCCAAAACGCAAGCGGCCAAGGCTATTCCGGAAGATGAACGAAATCGTCGCTTGATGGCGAACAGAGTTCTTCAGAGACAGCGGCGAAAGACAGAACCTCGCCTAGCGATGCAGGCTCGTCTGAGCCGACTTCATCGACATGCCATCCGCCAGGTCGGCGCCATAAAGACCTCCAGCACGTTCGAGCGACTTGGTTAATTGTGCGGCACTTGGAACGCCAGTTCGCTGGGGGAAATGGGGTGGCATAACATGAACCAGTGGCAGATTGACCACATCATCCCCGCCAGCTCGGCTAAGTCTGAAGACGATGCGCTCAACCAGCTTTCGAAGCTGAGGCCGATGTGGGCAGTGGACAACAACGCAAAGAAAAACAGTCGGCTAAGCCTCCTGTAGCTGAATGACTCGCGGGGAGCGGGTCGTCGCCCTCATCCAAAAATTTTGTCTTGTGCCAGAAGGGACACTTCTCGGCAAACCGGTAGAGCTTCTGGACTTCCAGAAACGCTTCATTAAGGCCGTCTATGACAATCCTGCCCGCACGTCTCGGGCGCACCTATCGATCGCCCGCAAGAATGGTAAGACTGGCCTCATAGCTTGCTTGCTCCTCGCTCATATTGTCGGGCCGGAAGCTTATCAGAATGGCCGCATCGTATTGGGTGCGCGCTCTCGCAAGCAGGCAGCCGAGGTATTCAACTACGCCGCCAAAATGGTGATGATGTCACCAGAGCTATCCAAGCTCGCGCGTATCGTGCCGTCGGCAAAAATGATTGTCGGACTGGCAAAAAATGTCGAGTATCAAGCGAGTTCAGCAGAAGCAAAAAGCGCGCATGGGGGCTCGCCTATCCTGGCGATCCTGGACGAAGTCGGGCAGATTAAAGGCCCCACGGATGACTTCGTTGAAGCGATCGAAACGTCGCAGGGTGCCTATGATGGTAAGGCTATGCTTTTTGCCATCTCCACGCAGGCGGCTACCGATAATGATCTCTTCTTCCGCTGGATTGACGACGCTGAGACGTCGAAAGATCCCCGCATTGTCAGCCACATTTACACCGCTCCCGCCGACTGTGCACTAGACGATCGGAAGGCGTGGGCCGCTGCGAACCCGGCGCTGGGCGGCTTCCGCTCCATCAAGGACGTCGAGGACTTCTCAGCGCTCGCCAGTCGTGTGCCGAGCAAGGAGGCTAGCTTTCGCTGGCTGTTCCTCAATCAGCGTATCGATGCCTCCGCACCGTTTGTTGCGCCGGCGATTTGGCGTGCTTGCGACGGTTCAGTTGACGATTCCGATGGGCTGCCTGTCTTCGGTGGGCTGGACCTTTCCGAAGTGTCCGACTTGACTTCTCTGGTGCTCATGGCACCGAAGGAAACCGATGCCGGGACCATCGGGCATGTGCGGCCGACGTTTTGGTTGCCCGGTGACGCGCTGCGCGACAAAGGCGAAGGCCGACCGCGTTCCATATGACGTCTGGCCCAAGAGCGGACACCTAGAGACGACGCCTGGGCCGACCGTCGAATACGAGTTCGTTGCGCATCATCTGTTCGAACTTTTCGGGCGGTTGGATATCGCAAGATCGCGTTTGACCGGTGGAACTGGCGGCACCTCAAGCCATGGCTGTCGAAGGTCGGGTTCACGGAAGAGCAACTGGAAGGCGATGACGCTGTATTCGAGCAGTTCGGGCAGGGCTTTGCATCCATGTCTCCGGCTCTTCGCGAACGGCGATCTGACCTTATCTGCAATCGCGTGATAGGATAGGCCGCCGCTGGTGCAAATGCGCAAGCGTTAGAGCGGAAGCGATCGCTCGCTTCCGGTGCCGAGGGTTCTAACAGGGAGCAATCAACGATGAAAACGCGCATTTATCTAGCAATGCTCGCCGCCAGTTGTTTTTCATGCCTTCCCGTCTCCGCTCAACAGGTAGTCACCGGGGCCGCCGGTTCACCGAGCGCAACCTCCACCATCGACGGGCAGTCGCTGCCAGCAACGCCACCGGCCTTCGGGGGTACCATCAATTTGGACGCAAAGGACTCCACGCCTTGGTGGCCACCGACTGTGGTGCCGCCCAAGGGCGCTCCGAACGTACTGCTGATCATGACAGACGATGCGGGCTACGGCGTCTCCGGTACCTTTGGCGGCGTCATTCCTACACCAACGCTCGACAGGATCGCGACCGACGGGCTGCGGTTTACCCAGTTCCACTCCACCGCACTCTGCTCGCCGACGCGCGCAGCGCTGATTACCGGTCGCAATCATCATTCGGCGGGCTTCGGGGTAATCGCCGAACAGTCCACCGGGTTTCCGGGATACGATTCAATCATCGGGCCGAACAACGGCACCATTGGCACGATCCTCAAGGAACACGGTTACGCCACCTCATGGATAGGCAAAAACCACAACACTCCCACATACGCGATTTCCACCTCTGGACCCTTCGACCAGTGGCCCTCGGGGATGGGCTTCGATTATTTCTACGGATTCATGGGCGGCGAATCCGATCAATGGACGCCGTGGTTGTTCCGCAATCACAGCCAAATCTTTCCGTGGAATGAAAATCCCAACTACAACATGATCACCGGCATGGCCGATGACGCGATCACCTATCTGCGCGAGGTCAACGCCGCGACACCGGAGAAGCCGTTCTTTATGTACTATGTTCCGGGCGCTACCCACGCCCCGCATCAGCCGACGAAGGAATGGATCGACAAGTTCAAGGGCAAGTTCGACATGGGCTGGAACACCATGCGCGACCAGATCTTCGCCAATCAGAAGCGGCTTGGAGTGATACCCGAGAATACCCAGCTCACCCCTTGGCCGGATGACCTGCCGCAATGGGATACGCTGACGCCGGACGAGAAAAAGATGTTCGCGCGACAGGCCGAGGTCTTCGCCGCCTATGTGGCCTATGCGGACAACGAGATCGGTCGGGTGATCGATGAGGTCCGCAAGCAGGGCAAGCTCGACAACACTCTCATCATCTACATCGAGGGGGACAACGGAACCAGCGCCGAGGGATCGACCATAGGCACAGCTTTTGACCTCGCAGCCATCCAAGGCATCAACATGCCGGTCGCCGACCAATTGAAATACTATGACGCCTGGGGCGATCCGACGACCCAGCCTCATATGTCGGTTGCCTGGTCGTGGGCCTTCGATACGCCGTTCAAGTGGACCAAGCAGATCGCATCCCATTTTGGGGGCACACGACAGGGTATGGCGATGTCCTGGCCCGGTCACATCACCGACAAGGGGGGCATCCGCAGCCAGTTCCACCACGTGATCGATATCGTACCGACAATCCTTGAAGCGACCGGAATCGAAGCACCGCGGATGGTGAATGGAATCGCGCAGAAGCCGATCGAAGGCGTGAGCATGGCTTATACGTGGACAAAGGGCGCAAAGGATATGCCCTCAGCGCGCAAGACTCAGTATTTCGAGATGTTCGGCAATCGTGCAATCTACCACGACGGCTGGATCGCCTCTACCACGCCACCGGCGGGGCCATGGCTGATGGGGCTCGGTAAACTGCCAGACGTGATCGACGGCTACAACTGGGAACTCTATAACCTCACGGAGGACTACTCCCAGTTCAACGATCTCGCCGCCAAGGAACCGGACAAGCTGCGCGACATGCAGCAACTCTTCCTTGTCGAGGCAGCAAAGTATCAGGTCTTGCCGCTGGACAACTCCGTCGCCGCACGTCTGCTTGCGCCGCGGCCGAGTGCGACTGCTGGTCGCAATGAATTCGTGTATTCCGGCGAGCTGTCCGGTTTGGCGGCGGCTTCGGCGGCTAGCCCACTCAGCCGATCCTACACGGTCAGCGCAGACATCGAGGTATCAGAAGGCGGTGGGGAGGGTATGCTTGCCACTCTGGGCGGCCGCTTTGGTGGCTATGGCCTGTACCTGATTAAGGGAAAGCCTGTCTTTACTTACAACCTTCTGGCGCTTGAACGCTTCCGTTGGGCGGGCGAGCAGCCACTGACGCCCGGCAAACACACCGTCGCCTTCGATTTCACCTATGACGGCCCCGGTTTTGGGAAGGGCGGTAGAGGCGTGCTAAGTGTTGACGGCTCCAAGGTCGCGGAGCGGTCGATCCCTCATACGATCCCGTTCCTGGTGACAATCGACGAGTCATTCGATGTCGGCCTTGATACCCGCACATCTGTCGACGACGAGGACTATCAGGTGCCCTTCCGCTTCACCGGGACGCTCGACAAGGTAACGGTCAAGGTTGGACCGCCGCAGTTATAGGCGACCCCTGTGCGGGAGTCACGAAAGCCCGTCTTCAGTGCCTCGCGACGGGGCACTGACCGTCTGAATGGAAGCCATAGCCCAATACACAACAGCAACGGCGGCGCGGCTCACAAATCCTCGTCTCGCAGCGATAGGCGGCTGTGGGATCGCAGTTTGGCGGGCGGCATGTCGTTAGGACGCTCTTCTTCCGGCGCGCTGCGGAAATGTCCGGTGTTAGCGCGAAGTTGCCCTAAGTTGTAGTGGCAATCGGCCCTTGACGATCCTGTCCTGCTGTTATTACAACACCACTCGCCCGCCTGAACTTCAGACGCGGCTTCGATAGACGTTCATTTGGAGGTCCCAATGCGCCGAGTCACTTCTCAAAAAATTCAGATCGTAAATTTTGAGAAGATGATTAGATATGCGCGTTATGAATCTGGGCATTCTGGCCCATGTGGATGCAGGCAAGACCAGCCTCACTGAACGACTCCTCTTCGAAACCGGTGCCATCGACAAGCTGGGAAGCGTGGATGGCGGAAACACCCAGACAGATAGTCTGGAATTGGAACGGCAGCGCGGGATCACCATCGCTGCCGCTGTCGCTGCTTTTCGTATCGGCGACCTTCGCGTCAATCTGATCGATACCCCCGGTCACCCTGATTTTATCGCCGAGGTGGAACGGGTATTACGGCTGCTCGACGCGGCGATTGTCGTTGTTTCGGCCGTGGAAGGAGTGCAAGCGCAGACGCGTGTCCTTGTCCGTGTGCTTCAGCGACTTGGCATTCCTTTCCTGTTTTTCGTCAACAAGATGGATCGTGCCGGTGCGCGTTATGAGGAAGTGCTCTCCGATATGGCGAGGGAATTGGTGGTCCGGCCACTTGCCATGTCGACCATCGACAATATCGGCAGTCGTCAAGCCTATGTCGAGCCTGTCGACATGGAGACGGATCAAAACCTCTCCCGCCTTTGCGAGGTGCTTGCCATCGGCGACGAAACGTTTCTCGATGACTATGTCCTGGCTCCCGAACGATTGACCGCAAAGAGATTTCGAAGCGCCATCGCGACACAGGTTCGTGGCGACCTTGTGCATCCAGCCTACGGAGGAGTCGCAATGACGGGTCTTGGTGTTCCGGAACTCATCAAAGGGGTAGTCAACCTTTTGCCCAGCCGCGTCCCGGACACCTCGGCCGATCTGCGGGGCAGTGTTTTCAAAATAGAGCGTGGCTGGGGCGGTGAAAAAATCGCGTACATTAATGTGGAGGCCGGGACGATAGGCGCTCGCGATCTTATCGAACTGCCGACCGGACCCGCCAAGGTCACAAGCCTTCAGGTATTCGGCGAGACGGGATTGCGCAGATGTGACCACGCCGCCGCAGGGGAAGTCGCAAAGGTAGGCGGGCTCTCAGGCGTCAGGATCGGCGACGAAGTCGGGGCAGGCGGCAAAAAAGCGTTTACGCGGCAGTTCGCTCCTCCCACGTTAGAAACACATGTCGTGGCACGGCGGCGGTCTGACAGAGGTGCACTGTGGCTCGCCTTGCAGCAGCTTTCGGAACAGGACCCGCTTATCAACCTGCGCACGACCAACGATGCGAATGAAATCTATCTGTCCCTCTACGGGGAGGTTCAGAAGGAGATAATCCAGGCGACGCTGCTCGCCGATTTCGGTGTAGATGCGGATTTTGAGGAAAGCACCGTCATTCATGTCGAGCGCCCGACTGGATCGGCGACCGCGCTGGAAACCATGTTCAAATCCCCTAATCCATTTCTTGCGACGGTGGGTCTGCGGGTTGAGCCTCGATCTCCGGGCTCCGGCAATGCCTACACGCTGGAAGCGGATGTCGGGCAGATGCCGATTAGTTTCTATCGAGCAATCGAGGAGACTGTATTAGAGGCCCTGAAGGCTGGTTTTTATGGATGGCAGGTCGTCGACTGCCACGTTGTGCTGACGGCCGTTGGGCAGAGCTCGCCGGCCACGACGGCAGCAGATTTCCGAGGATTGACGCCCTTGGTTCTGGCTGAGGCACTTTCCCGGGCTGAGGTGATCGTTTGCGAACCCGTAGAGCATTTTCGGCTGCAGGTTCCAGCGACGACGCTTCCCTTACTGATCACCCTGCTTGCCAAATGTGGTGCCTCTATATCCGAAACGGTGATAGAGGACGCCGTTGCCCGACTCCAAGGCATGATTGCATCGATTCATGTTCAAAGCGTCCGCCATCAACTCCCGGGGCTTACCGGCGGTGCGGGTGTCATGGAAACTTCGTTTGACCATCATGCACCGCTAAGCGGGGCACCTCCCAGTCGGTCCCGCTCGTCGCTCTCTCCATTTAACCGCGCGGAGTATCTCGCTAGGATTAGGTAATGCGCACCAGTATAACGAGGGAATGAACGATGACAAAAAAGCCGAGCCGGGAATGTCCGCGCTCGGGCCCAAGCGGACTTACGAAGCCCGTTTCGGATTGCAAACGCCAAACGGCGACCGCCAAATTCCCCATTGTCGATAACGCACTCAGGGTGCAGGCAGATTGATGCAAGAGATAAGCAGGCGCTCTGTTCCGATGAAGCGTCCGCCCGTACCTCGCGTAATTATGTTATGTGCCCAAAAGCTGTGGTTCGCTTCCATTCAGGTCGGGCAATGATTACCGATCTGCCCCAAATCGAGCGACCCGGTCAATGTCTCCTGTTGGCGCGCGATCCTGCCATAACGGTATCGGGCCCATGGCGGCCATCGACCGACAGGAGGGCGCAAAGGAGATGCCCGTCTCACGCCGCCCCTTCGCGGACGGTTGTTCGATCGCCTCCGGGCCTGCATTGGTCCGAGAAAGGATGACTGTTCAAAAAAGGGTCGATGCCTTGATGCTCGGATCGCTCAGGCGTCCTGCTCGTTTCCAACGAGACGGAAACCGCCGATCCCGAAGCTGTCGGCCACCCACAAAAGCAGGCGCTCGGGCAAGGACAGAGTATTTCGCTGCTCCATCACCTGTCTCGCCAACGCGGGCTGGTTGGTGATAAGCCCGTCCACTCCTATCGAGATCATCCGCGACATCTTCACAGGCTCGTCGACCGTCCAGACGTAGAGCTTCTTTCCTTCCGCGGCGCTCCGCTTGACCAGACCGACCGAGGCCTGTCCTGTGTTCACCGCAATGAAGTCGGCGTCGAGCTTAGAAAGGTCACCGATAGCTCTGGCAGCCAGAATCCCGGTACGCCATCGCGGCCGCAGTTCCTGCATTCTCTCGACTATCGGCAATTTGAGCGACATCACGGAGATATTGTCGGTCATTCCCGTCTCTTCGACGATCCGGGCGACCTTGTTCTCCAGGTCAACATTGTGCCCGTAGTACTTCAGTTCGATCATCACCTTCGACCTTCCGCGCGCGGCCGTGAGCACGTCGCGCAAAGTGGGCGTCCGTTCTGCCGCATAGGCGGGGTCGAACGAGCTACCGATGTCGATGCCGGCGATATCGCTCATCGTCGCGTTCCAAATCTTCAGGTCGACACCCGCCGACTTCATGAAATCGCTGTCATGGGCGACGACGACTTCGCCATCCGCGGTCTCCTGCACGTCGATCTCCACCCAGTCGGCGCCGTCATCGATCGCCTTGAGAACGGCCGCCATGGTGTTTTCAGGCCGTGCGCCTGCCGCACCACGATGGGCGATGATCTCGACCGTTCGTGGCGAACTCATTCGCGCGAGCAAAGCCTCCGTCACGAACAGTCCCGCTGCGACGCAGGCCCCCGCCGATACAAGAATTGCCCAGAGTGGCATTCGGCGGCCAGAGCCGGCATCGGCCGTCGCGGTCAAGGGGAGACCTTCCTGCCCAGACGCCTCCGAGAACTCCGTCAGCAGGAGCCGCGCAAGGGCGCCGTTCGCGAGCGCCGATACGGCGGTATTCATCAGCCACCAGACCAGCAGCAGGAAGAAAGTCATCGCAGCTATCGGCCGTAGACTGTCGCCCAGAAGCGAAGGAACTCCACCGATCATGGCCCCAAATAGCGCGGCGAGGGCAGCGGCCATGCCAAATCGGAATGTGATCAGGACGACGATCTGCCACAACAGGCTCAACGTCCGCCCTTGCAGCAGCGCGGCACTCTCTTTGAAGGCGGTCCTTGGCGCCACGCCCAGCCCCACGACGAGTTGCAGGGCGAAGCCCCAGCGGGTCAGAAATGACAGCATGACCAGGCCCATCAGCGTCGCCAAGACTGCGATGATGGCGGCGGCGAACAAGGCCTGTGGTGGATGATAGGTGAGGTAGTAGTTGATGT
This sequence comes from Rhizobium sp. Root1203, assembly GCF_001424945.1. Classification (GTDB taxonomy): domain Bacteria; phylum Pseudomonadota; class Alphaproteobacteria; order Rhizobiales; family Rhizobiaceae; genus Rhizobium. The sequence goes on along the minus strand of NZ_LMCW01000009.1, from coordinate 83,099 downwards.
CGTAGTCGCGCAGTAGCCAATAAGCGGTGGCAGCCATCGCCAGGCCGAAGGGCAGGGCAATGGCGAGGACGCGCAGGAGAAGCCCCAGGCCGAAGCGCACCAGGCGTGGAAAACGCGGAACGACGAAGCCAAGCCCCCGCCGGATCGCGGGAAAGGCATGCCGCTCTCGAACCGCCAGCGTGTACATCATTAACGTGACGTCCAGCGCCGCGGCGGCGATGCCGAGGCTGAGGGCGGCCGCGGCCGCTAGAGCGCCGAAAGGCGTCAGCAGCAGCCGGGCGATGTCCTGATCGGTCATGGCGCTGCGGCCGGAAAATGCGACCACGATGCCGAGAAGCAGTCCGATCAATGGCATGAGTAGCGCGGACGTGACCAGTCGGACTGCGAGATGCGTGGCGATGAATGGCATGCGGTAGGCGAACGCGACGCGGAAATGCGCCGCGACCTTCGATAGTCCCACCATCGGTTTGGCCGTTGCCTCTCGCATGCGTCCGCCTCCGTTGACTGCTTGGCGTCTCAACAACCGTTCTAAAAGACCGGCAGGGTGGATCGTATTAGCCCAAAATGCACCGTCTATCAAAACGGCGACGCTATACTTGATTCAGCTCCTATTTCCAGTGAGAGCCCGTTTCTACGGTTCTCACTGGAAATAGGAGCTGACTGCAGAAGGGCGGGCGATCAAATGCATCCAAATCACCTGTATCTGTACGTTCGCGTGACCAGAAGCGGGTCGCCACGGTCGAGCAGATCTTCGACGACTCGGGGGCAAATACGTGAAAGGTGATCTTCCTTGCCCGCCCTTGCAGCCTCCCCGTTCGCGTTCCGGCGCTGGGCAGGCGACCATCCTCGAGCCAGCGCTTCCGCTCTGATGCCGTGATCGTCAGGATATCCTCGATCTCACGAGGAATGATCGGAAGATCTGCGATGCCGTCGCCGCGCTGGCCGATGCCGTCGCTTTGAATGCTGTCTTCGAAGTCTCTGGCAGGACGGAATGAGCCCGCCTGCCTGCATTAGATCGTAGCGGAGCCATTCTGCCCGGTATTCTCTCAGGCTGGTTACGATGGGAAGGGTCGGCATTGGGCGAACATCTCCAACTAACAATTCAAGCCACCTTGTTCAGCGGGTCGGCGTCGATCAGTCGGCGCCCCTGTCGCTCCGTCCTCTGGGTGAACCAAGGACGATGTCAGCCGCCCCGAGTTCTCCTGTGCCCGCAGCTATAGAATGGAGGCGACGGAGGGCGCCTGACGTCTAGCTTGTTAGATCGGGGACAACATGCCTGATTCTTGTATCTTCTAGATAGTCGGACGGTCGCTTCTGGCGCTTGCCGAGATCTGGTTCGTCGAATTTGACGCGTAGGGGATGGTTTTGAGTATGTGGGAAATGCAGTTGATACGCGCGCGCTTCTTGTCGTCCGATGGAACGATCCGCCAAGGTGCCTGCTCGTGCTCGGTCCTGCGAAGCATCTCGTCATAGGCACGCGTGTAGTCCCACCATTTGCGATAGGACTCGACCTCAATGGGGCTCAATTTCCACTGCCTCACGGGGTCTTCGATACGCCGCTTGAAACGACGTTCCTGTTCTTCCTCTGACCGTGAGAAAATACTTCAGCAGGATAATTCCGCTCTCCACGATTGCCGCCTCAAAACCTGGAGTAACCTCCAGAAATCTCTGGACTTTTTTTCACTACAAAACCCCATGACACGGTCGACGCCGGGACGATTATACCAACTGCGATCGAAGATTACGATTTCACCGGCGGCAGGCATGTGGGCAAGGTAACACGTAGATTTGCGACTTTTCACGGTCGGTCGGCGCGGGCAGCGCAGCCACACGAAACACCCGTGGGCTCACTTTCTCTGTAATTCGTTTGATCATTCCACCGTTGCCCGCGGCGTCGCGCCCCTCGAAGACGATCACGATCCTCGCCCCCGATTTCTTCACCCAGGCCTGCAGGTGTGCCAACTCGACCCGAAGGTTCTTGATTTCCTTGTCGTAGTCCCACGACTTTTCCTTCTTACTTGTTTCGCGGGCTTCAGCGGGGGCACCAGGGTCTACAGCGTGTATTTTGGCCAAGGCTCCTTCAACGTCGCGGTGCCGCGCTCCGACTGGCTCACCTACCCTAGCTGGAAACGCAACGATCGCCACCACCACCCGCCACTCACCGCGGCGCGCGCTCCACACGGTATCCCGGTCGTCCTCACCAGCCGGAGGTTGTTGTGTTTTTATTGGTGCCTGGGCCTTGTTGGACTTAGTGGCCCATTGAGTTGCCCACGCGGTTGCCCGCATTCTGCGTGGCGTTTACGGTATTTGCCGTGTCGCGCCCGGCGCCCTTAATGGTGCGGCACAGGCGATAGCAAAATCGGATACGATTTTCATTTTCCTCTCCTAGGCCAAAATTCCCAAACCCTAGCGCCAATACCGATAGTCGTTGGCGCCAGCCGCACGGCCCATGAGGTAGCCCAGACCAAACGCCACTGCACCGATCGTCAGAGCAATGGTCGTAGCTGTATGCGGGTGATCTGCGGCGCCAGCGGCAACCGCCCCCGACTCACGTACCACCGCGTCCGTGGCAGTTTTGGCAACCTTTCTCAACCCAGTCGGTTGTTCAGTGGGCGTGCCGGTGAAGCCTGCGTTCAGATCGTCCTTGGCCATAACTTATCTCCGTTTTTATCCAAGGAGAAAACCGCTCTGAGCCGAACTGGTTCCATGCCGAATAAAGGCGCCGGCCTCTTGCCTTCGTCGAGTGCGTCAATCTGTTTCTAGCGGCGATCTCGTAATGCGTCGATCAACCGGTGCACCTTTTCCGTCGCATAGACGATGTCTTCTCTGGGCAGATGCACGGTGATTTCGATCTCCTGCCATCGCCCGCCCTGTTCTTTTGCATAGCGGACAGCGGCTTTCAACGAGTTGAAGTCGACTGCAGGAGCGTCGGTAACCCAGAGCTGCACGGTGCATTTCGCTTCACCGTAGTCGGAGAGGGCTTTGAGTGGATCTAGGGCCATGCGGGACTTTACACCGTCCGCGGTTCGCTGGCTACCGAGCGCGGAGGGCAAATAAAATTCACCAATTAAATCGGTCGGGCCGACCTGCCAAGACCCACAGCCTGACACAAGCTATAACGATTAACCATATGAGCCATAATGCCTCCCAAGATTTTATCACGATCCGCCCCGCCTTCGAGCGGGGCTTTTTCGTTTTTTGGCATACTTAGCGTGTCAACTGGGCGGCGTTCGACCGAGTCGGCCGATGTGGGGCAGGGGCAAGACGTCGAAGATTTAGCTAAGTGGAAGAAGAGCAGAGTGAACGGCTCCTTGATTCTGGAAGCCTACTTCTGGGGCGCGGCGGAGCGAACGAGGCGCAGGCTATACACACCGGTGGAGAGATAGCGACTCCCCCTTCTAACGCGGCTCGCTCGTCTCCAAAGCAGCCGGCAGGCGCTCGCCCTTCGGCGTGGTTGGGCCGATCCATGCTAACGCTGCGAAGAGAACAGCCACCGAAAGTACAATCCAAATGCGCATAGCACCCCGGCGGGCCAAAGACGGGGTGGTCTTATCAGGCTCCCTGTTGGGATCATATACCATAGCAATCGAACTGGCCGGTTCAAGTAGAACAAGCCCGGTGCGGGGTACCGACACCGGGTCGGACCGACGAGGTTGGGCTGTCGCCGGCGAGCGACGGAAACAGGAGAGTCTCGTCGCCGATGTCCTAATGATAGTTCCATCGCCGATTATCACAGCGCATGTGAAGTCGGGCTCTACCATTATGTGGCACGGAGCCCGCAAAACGCCAGGTTAGTTGTTTTCGAAGGTACGAGGGTAACTAATGACGGATTAGGCGCTTCCACCGCGCGACGCCGAGGTCTGAGTGCGGGCAGCAGCGGCTAATGGGGTTCAGACCGGATTCGCGGGCGTCTCTTCGCTCTCGGTGGCCCTTCGATCCGCAAGCAACAAATCCAAAGCCTTATGTTCAGGGCCAAAGGGGCGTTGGTTTAAGAGTGAGGTCACGAGCGTTTTCGTTTCATGACTGCCCGAAATACTTCGATCGGTGTATGTCGGCCCGGTGGGTTCGTTGTGGGGATTATTTGCCATGACGGGAAACTGCTTAAAGCGACTAGTCGCCGAAGAAAAGCCCGGTGCGGAGGGAACCTACACCGGGCCTTTTGGCTGCTCTCGCAGCCTTGGTACAACAGCTCTTGGGCGTTGCAATAGATAAACGAACGGGCCGTTAGTTAGTTCCACAATTAGAGACGATTTTTCGGTGTCGGTGCGAATGCCGGCGGTTTTTCTATGATTCTCGACGACGGAGCGGCGGCAGTTTGACCTTGTCCCGATCGCCGATCTTCGCTGGCGCCGGCTTCGGCAGGTTCTGCCGCATGCCGGTAGGCACATACGGGCTTGGTGGCCATTCCCGAAACCCGACGCCCGTTTCAGTAAAGTTGATATCGGCGCTGGCTAGCTCGTTCATGATCACAAATAGCGACGATTCGTAAGGCTCCCGCTTATCGCCTTCAAGATCGGCGATGGTCGAGCGACTGACGCCCGCGCCTTCTGCAAGGGTGCGAGCTGCGGTGGATCTCGTCCCAGAACCTATAAGAGCCGAACTGGGACTGGAAAAGCACGGCCTCTCAAGACTTCAACGGATGGCTGTCATAACGATGGGTAAGACAGCCGACAGAATACAGATCCGTGGAGCGCCACCGTCTCAGGCTTCGCTGCGCATGGAACGGGATGCTGCATATCTGTACAAACGCTAGCGCTGAGCCTGATCGGCTTTGAGGCGCGGAAACCGCGTCGCGCAAAGCAGCAGAGAACATCGTTGTCTCCCTTCATCTCGGCAACGCCAAGATTGTAGCGGGAGCTCGCCCTTGTGGGGCCGCCCGATTACGCATACTCTTGGCGCGTTCTGGCACGATTGTCGATGGACGCCCGTTCGTGGGGGGCGTTGAGCGACTAGACTAGTGCTCAGCTTTGAAAGAGACGAGCCTGTCATATGAGAGCGGCCGGGAAATTACCCAGCCCTGTCCATGGCAGTGATTAGGCGCGGAAGCAAAATAGGAATATTGGGTATCGGTTTCGATACCCTCGACGACAACCCGAAGCCCGAGTGCGGTTGCCATTTCCAAAATCTGCGGCACTATCGACACCGTTACGGAACCCGTACCAACGCTGTTAGTGAACGCCCTATCCAGCTTGATGACGTCGACGTTCAAGTCCTGGAGATACGCCAGGCTTGAGTAGCCTGTGCCAAAATCATCAAGATACACCGGATGGCCCAATGCGCGCAGCCTGGCGATCGCCGACACAGCGATATCCGGCCGGGCGACTGATCGCTCGGTCAGTTCGAGGCCAATCTGTTCCCTGGCGATACCCGAAGCGTCGAAGGTCTGCTCAAGAACTGCGTAAAAGTTTGGATCGCTCAAGTCGGCGGCAACGATGTTCACCGTGATGACCAATTCACGATGGTCTCGCAGCAGCGGTCCCGCGATATGGACCACGTGCCGGACGACGTACGCGGTAATCTCGCCGGCAGTTCCGTTCTCCTCTGCGGCGGACACGAAGACATCGGGAGGTATGGCGTGACCTTCATGATCGACCCATCGGACCAGCGCTTCGGCAGAAACCATACGACCGGAGCGCAGGTCGACAATCGGTTGAAAGACCAGTGTCAATTGATTCGACTGCAAAGCGTGTTTGAGCCGCGCCGTCAGTGGCTTCGGCCTACGGTGGAGCAGGAAGCCGATCCAGCTCAAAAGTCCGCCGAGAAGGAAGCCGAGTGCACCGAAGCCATAGATGAATACCGAGTGTTCGGCCATAGCTTCGCCCCGGCTTAAAGCCGCGACCGTGCAGATGAAGAGGTCCTTGGAACAGGTGATACGCATGAGGTCGTCTCCGGTATCCACCGAAACGTCCTTGCGGGCTATTAAAACGCTGTCACCGACAAGGCGTTCGCCCCACGACCGCAGAACACGCCCACTTTGGGAATTGACGAGGGCAACAGAATAGCGAAATGGCTGTTGGACCAGATCGAGATACGCTGAAGGATCCATCATCACGCCCGCGTTTCTCGTCCTCACCGCCAGAGCACGTTTGTCTGTGAGCAGCATGCCTGCCTGGAGCCAGAGTTGGTAGCCGTCCCCGGTAGTGAGATCCGGTGGCGGTATCGCGAATGGTGGAGAGAGGATGCCGAGCAGGCTTGAGCATCCGAGCTTTCCGTCAGTTATCCTTCCTACATCTTTGATATACCGTGCATTAAAGGCAATTTTTCTCAAATGACCGAGGTCACTCGATCCGCAAGCGATTCCTTTGACGAGGTTGGCTGCGGCAAGCGCGTTCTCGGTCTCTCCGTTGATGGCCTCGGCCCGCGCCCGGAGAGTGGTCGCATATCGGTCAAGGTCGGCACTGGCCGACGCAAGAGTGATAGTTCGTGCTCCGGCCACGCCAAGCGCACCTGCCAACAAGCCGGCGAACAAGCAGACCAGGATTGCATATCTATCAAGAAGGCGAACGGCGCGCTCCATGCTCTTCAAGTTGATGCCTCCAAGGTCGTTGGGAACCAGGCTGACACATGAACGTTCGTTTCTAGCATAAGTTGCTCTGTTCGACGAGCGGCCGTCGGGGTTTGACGGCGGTTGCGTCCACCCGTCGGAGGCCGCCTGGGTGACATGCACTCCTCCTGGGTCCGCGAACGGGCTCGCATCGCTTGACTAGGGCAGGTTCGTCCAGAGGAAACTTGGTGGTCTGCTAGTGGACGAGGTACTGCTGCACCTCATCCTTCTGTTTGTGGAAGAGTGGGGCAGGATTTTCTTCCGCGATGAAATCCGTTGCCCTGAGCTACCTCTAAGGAGCTCCCCAACGGTCTGGTGGTCGTGGTGATTGTTCTCGCAGCCAATCTTTGCGGTGAGAGGGTCGGCATTGGTATCGCACAATTGATTTTCGACCACATCGGTGCAGGTTCAACCGTTCAACCGTGGATTAACGAACGCGATATCGGGACGTGGCGGTCATTGAAGAGCGTCCGCGCGCGGGTCAGCGGGGGAGACGACGTCGGCCCGAATTCTTTAAGAACCGCCTCCAGGTCCAAGGGGATGAAAATCGTCTACGAGAATGGTCACAAGCTAAAGGTCCACTTCGAGTCCATTTTTATCGGGCCAATGAGTTTTCCGATAAGGCTCGCAACTACAAACGTCTAGGAACGTTCTCTACCACCAATTAGACTCCGAGGTGCACCCTTGTCCCATGTAGAGGCTTCCAACATTCATGGCGACCGACCTTCGGCCGCGTCCGATCAGGGGATGGCCGACCGCAAGGAGCTGGCTTCTTTTGCGTTCGAGCGAACCCGGATGCCGATAGTCGTCACGGACGCCCGTCATCCCGATCTGCCCATCGTGCTCGCGAACGAATCCTTCTTGAACCTGACGGGCTATTCCGCCGACGAGGTGATCGGTCGGAACTGTCGTTTTCTTCAAGGCGAAGCGACCTCGCGCACCGCCGTTGCCGAAATTCGTGCTGCGATCGCGCAGCATCGCGACGCGACGGTCGAAATACTGAACTACAGGAAGGACGGTAGCCCGTTCTGGAACCAGCTCCATATTAGCGCCATCAAGGACGACGATGGCATGGTAGTGTACTACTTCGCCTCCCAGATCGACGTGACCGAATATCGGCGAATCCAAACCCTCGAGGAGGCCGAACACCGCCTTCTTCTGGAAGTTGATCACCGGACGAAGAACGTTCTTGCGATCGTCGACAGCGTCGTCCGTCTATCCAGGGCCGACAGCATCGAATCCTACGCGGCATCCGTTCAACAGCGTGTCCAGGCGCTTTCGCGCACTCATGCGCTGCTCGCCGAAAATGGATGGCAGAACGTGTTGCTTGGCGACATCGTTCGCGCTCAGCTCCGGGTCTTCGGTGGGGCTGGCGTAAACGCGAGTGGCCCGGAGATAATGATCCCAGCCCCAGCGGTCCAACCTATAGGTCTCGCTCTCCATGAACTCGCGGCAAACGCTGCAGTCCATGGATCGCTTTCTCGCGCGAACGGCACGTTGACGATAAACTGGCGCGAGGAAGCCCGGGGCTTTGTTCTTCACTGGATCGAACGCGGAGCCCAGCCTGCGGAACCTTCCCGACGGGGATTTGGAAACGTCCTTGTCGGAGCGGTCGTGGAAAAACAGCTTGGTGGCTCGATAACGCGCGACTGGAGCAACGATGGTCTGGCGCTACGTATCCACCTTCCTGCCCTCGATCGGGTAGGCACTGATATGCGCAACACGCCGTGAAATGAGCGAGTCAGTCCGCGGCCTCTCGATGAGCGCGCACACGGAAGCGGTGACTCTTTTTGCGGGGTCGGCGGGCGACGATAGCGGCCGTTCCCGCGGCATTCGCGACTCTTGTGGTCACGGAACATAAGTTTCCGTTGGGCCCGGCTCTCCTGCATGCTGGGGCGAGGTTTCGCAAAGTGTGAATCTGAGAGCTGCACCACCTTCGTACAGAATTACCGCAGGAAATTTCCGGCTTCGCCCACCGCTCGGTACGACGGCGCATGGAATTTTAGGTTGTCTTGAAAATCCTACGCGGTAGAACTCGCCTGACGACCACACACCTTCAGTATTGGCAGGAAGTTCGCATGGACGAGACCGACGTAAAACTCGAGCAGCGCTATCGCACCCTTGTGGAGGCGATCACGGACTATGCGATCTACATGCTCGACCGAGACGGCGTCGTCACGAGTTGGAATCCCGGCGCTCAACGGCTAAAGGGCTATTCGGAAGCTGAGATCGTCGGACGACACTTCTCTACGTTCTACACGGAAGAGGATCGCGCCGAAGACCTTCCCGCGCGCGCCCTACAGATATCGGAGCAGGAAGGCCGCTTTGAGCGCGAGGGATGGCGTCTCAGGAAGGACGGCTCGCGCTTCTGGGCGAACGTCATTATCGATCCGATCAGGAACCCGGACGGCAAGCTTGTCGGCTTCGCGAAAATCACTCGCGATATCAGCGAGAAACGTGCTGCGCAGGAAGCGATGTTCCAGGCGCAGAAGATGGAAGCGGTGGGGCAGTTGACGGGCGGTCTCGCCCACGACTTCAACAACCTCTTGACGGCGATCCTCGGAAGTCTTGAGATCGCGAAAAAGAGGGCCGTCAGAGCCGATGTCGCTGACCTTATCGACAACGCCATACAGGGGGCACAGCGCGGGGCGAACCTGACCCAGAGGCTGCTCGCCTTCTCCCGCCGCCAGGAACTTCAGCTCGCTTCCGTAGACGTCGGCGCTCTTGTTGCAGGTATGACCGAACTCATGCGCCGGACCATCGGACCCGAAGTCGTCATCGCCACGCAGTTCTCCCCCAATCTGCCTCGGGTACGTACAGACGCGAACCAGCTCGAGAGTGCGCTTCTGAACCTCGTGGTCAACGCCCGCGACGCCATGCCGGACGGAGGACAGATCGTCGTGGCCGCAGATCTGCGAACCGTTCCAAAGGGCGCGATACCTTCGTCAGGCGACTACCTCTGTCTCTCGGTGCGCGATCAGGGAGAGGGGATGGACACGCAAACTCTGGCCAATGCAACGACCCCGTTTTTCACCACGAAAGGTGTCGGCAAGGGCACAGGGCTCGGTCTGCCAATGGTCCACGGCCTCATGGCCCAGTCCGGCGGACAACTGGTGCTGAAATCCACCCGAGGCGAGGGAACGACTGCCGAGCTCTGGCTGCCCCTCGCGGACGAGAGCGACGCGGCTCCCATGCCAGCCGTTCCAGAGGACCTCGTGGAACCGGCCCCTACGTCGATGACCGTGCTCGTCGTTGATGACGACGCCCTCGTTCTCATGAACACGGTGCTCCTGCTGGAGGACCTTGGCATGGAAACCCTCCAGGCCAGTTCCGGCGAGGAGGCGCTTGCGATACTCGGGACAGAGCAGCTACCGGACGTAGTGGTCACCGATCATGCGATGCCGAAGATGACAGGCGCGCGGCTCTGCCAGGAAATCCAAGAGCGGTTTCCCACGCTTCCGGTCGTACTCGCGACAGGATACGCGGAACTGCCGGACGGCGTCGGCGATCTCGGAGACGTCGTCAGGTTGTCGAAGCCATACACGCAGGCTCAGTTGTCGCGGGCGCTTACGGAGGCCTGTAAAGGTGGGCGGTGCTTCTGATCGTCAGCGGCCGGTTTGATGCCCGTTTTTTCGCGTTCCTTTCGTTCTTGCTTCGCGCGCCTTGGACATCCGAGAGCTTGTCGTAGCCGTCATCGAAGAGGCGATAGGTTAGATGGTTCGATTTGGCTTTTGGCAAACTCGAAGCAGTTCGCAGCCGAGATGCCCAGTCGCTGCCTTGGAGGTCCCACATAAGTGGGCCACGAGCTATGTGGCCGATTGTGTTCACGACGCGGAGGATGCGGAGACGATCTAACGCATGCGCGGGAAGGGGCTTCCCGCCGACCTCGTCACTGATGTCTGCTCCATGATTGGACCAGAGAGAGGTCGGCAGATGTGAGATTTCAGTCAAGTCCGGCGACCCCGCCGCCGGACAGTTTCAGATCTGATCACGCAAAGACCTAAAGGAGGTTCTCAGTTCGGCTGTAAACAGCTCCGGCTGCTCCCAGGCGGCGAAATGTCCGCCCTTTGCCGGGCGGCCGTAGTGAATGAGTTTCGGATAGGCCTTTTCGGCCCAGCTCTGCGGCGCCTGATAGATTTCATCTGGGAAGGCGCTGACGGCGACCGGGATCTTGATGCCACGTGGATCGAAGAAGCCGCCGGAGGGGAAGTGCGCGTTGTCCCAGTAGAGGCGAGCCGAGGAGATAGCCGTATTCGTCAACCAGTAGAGCGTGACGTTGTCGAGCACGTCGTCGGGCGTAAGGCCTTCCTTCTCGCCGCCGAAGGAACGAGCGATCATCCGGTAGCTGCGGATGTCGTGATCGAGCATCCAGGAGGCAAGTCCAATAGGCGAATCCACAATGCCGTAGAGCGTCTGCGGCCGATTGTTCATCTCGATCGCGTAGCCGAGACCGTTCTTGTAGAAATCGTCCAGCTGCCCATAGGCGCGCTTCTCATCGTCCGAGAGGTTCGCAGGCGCCGGCGCGCCCGATGACAGCAGCTTGGCGATATCGGCCGGCACGGTGGCCGCCATGTTGGTGTGGATGCCGATGAGGCCCGCTGGCTCCTGCACAGCCATCAGCTCGGTGACCGCATTGCCCCAGTCGCCGCCCTGCGCGACGTACTTCGTGTAGCCGAGGCGCTGCATCAGCCCAGCCCATGCCTTGGCGATGCGGGGCGGATTCCAGCCCGTCTGCCTGGGCTTGGCCGAGAAGCCGTAGCCCGGAAGAGAAGGAATGACCACATGAAAAGCGTCAGCTTCGGTGCCACCAAAAGCGGTAGGATCGGTGAGGGGCTTTATGATTTTCATCTGTTCGATGACCGATCCAGGCCAGCCATGGGTGATGATTATCGGCAGCGCATTTTCGTGCTTCGACTTGACGTGAATGAAATGAATGTCGAGGCCGTCTATCTCGGTCAGGAACTGCGGAAATGAATTTAGCCGAGCCTCGACCTTTCGCCAGTCGTGGGTCTTCCAATGGGTGGCGAGCTTCTTAATCGTGTCCAGCCTGACGCCTTGGCTGTCGTCTGTGACATTTTCCTCGTCCGGCCAGCGGGTGGCGGCAACGCGTCGATGGAGATCGGCGAGTTGATCCTTGGACGCGGTAAACTTGAAGGGTCGGAGTTCGGATACCGGACCGGTCGCTGCGAACGCTTCAGGAAAGACTCCGATTGCGCTGGCGGACGCCGCGACTGCAAGCAGTGTTCGACGGGTAACTTTTGGCTCTACTCGGGACATGGCGTCCTCCTTGCTCGTGCGCTGTTTGACGAGGAGAAAATTCGCACCGAGGGAGGTCTGCAACAATTGCACCAAGGTATGGCCGACACCTTTGTATCGGGTACTTCCCCGACTGCTCGACTTCGTGCGGAGGTGGACCGGATCAGAGCTGCCGGAGCGGGGGAAGATTCCAGCCTTTCATTGCGAGGCCGCGGTGATGCTTGCCTCTTCGGCGGCCGGTACGGAGAAATGCATGGTGACACCCGGCCCATGGTTAGGCTCGGCCCAAAGGCGCCCACCATGACTCTCGATGATGGAGCGACAGACTGAAAGACCGATCCCCATCCCATTGTTCTTCGTGGTGTAGAAGGCTTCGAAGATCCGCGTACCTCCGTCCGGGTCGAGACCAATTCCGTTGTCGCTGACCGCAACGCTTATCTGCCCATCACCACCGAGCTGGGTTCGGATCTCGACCGATCTCAGCCGATCCTTCACACCTGATACCGCGTCAATAGCGTTGCGAAGCAGGTTGTTGATCACTTGTTGAAGTTGAACGCGATCGCCGTTCACTGGGGGAAGGGAGTTGACAAAGTACGTTCGTACAGCGACGCCGTTGCGTCTCTGATCACCTGCAGACAAGGCAATACCTCACTCACCGCGTCGTTTATATCGACGTCTTCGAATTCGATGTTGCGCTTGCTGAATAGCGCCCGCAGTCTGGCGATCACCTCGGTGGCACGATTGCCGTCCCTGATCGTGCGCCGCGCCGTCTCAAGGGCCGTATCTATGTCGGGCGGCGTGGCTGCAAGCATCCGCAGACAGGTGTTCGCGTTCGTGATGATGCCCGATAGTGGTTGGTTCACCTCGTGCGCGATCGCCGCCGACATCTGGCCGAGGCTGAGGATGCTGGTTACTCGCGCAAGCTCGGTGCGCAACTGATCGCGCGCTTCCTCCGTCAAGCGCCTCTGTGTCACGTCCTGAATCGCTCCAAGGCATTCCCGACTTCCATTCCGGTGAATTATAACCTCGCCGATGACGCGAACGTACTTTATGTCGCCGTTGCGGGCGAGAACGCGGACCTCGTATTCCGAGTCCTCGTCGCCTTCGCGTACGGCGCCGATCTTCCCGGCAAACAGTGCGACGTCGTCCGGATGTATCCGCTCCGTTATCCGGTCAAACGTCACGACTTCGTCTTTTTCGAATTCGAGGATTCGAAGCCATTCGTCGGACAAGATCAGTTCGTCGGTTTCGACATGCCAGGAGAACGTACCCGTCCTGATCAAGCGCTGGCCTGCAATGAGAAGGGCCTGACTTCTACGCAGTTCATCTTCGGCCTGCTTGCGATCGTCGATGTCGGTCAGTAGTCCGTACCATCGGACGATCTTGCCCTCTGCATCCCGAAGTGGCTGTCCCCGCACCTGGAACCACCGGAACACGCCGTCGTGTCTTCGATAACGGCTTTGGTAGTCGTAAGGATTGCCGCCCTTGAGTGCGCCCAGGAAGGTGTCGATATTGACTTGCACGTCATCGGGGTGAGTTATGCCGTTCGTCGACCAGTCTTGCACCTCGTCGAGAGAGATTCCGAAATAGTCCAGTAGCTGTTGGTTGCTCCCGTCGAGCGTTCCATCAGGCTGCGAAAGTATGATCATGCCCGGAACCATGTTGACGATATGGCGGAACTCCCTCTCGCTGTTCGCAAGCGCCACTTCGGCGTGCTTCCGGTCGTCGATATCATTCAACAGGAAGTACCATCGTACGACGAGGCCCTCGTGGTCGCGCACGGGAGTTCCTCGTACCTGGAACCAACGATAGACGCCGTCGTGCCGACGGAGCCTTTCCACTACCTCGTACGATTGACCTGCGGCGACCGCCTCGGCGAACCTAGCCACGCCCCGGTCGCGATCGTCAGGATGAATGATATCGTTGGTCTGCCACTTTTGATGCTCGTTAAAATCATAGCCGAAATATCGCAAGGACTGATCGTTTACGCTCTCCACAGCCCCGTCGGGCCGGAGCACAATGATGAGGCCTGGGATCGAGTTTACGATCAATTGCAGCTCGATCTCGCGCTCGCGCAACGCCTCCACCGCCTTGCGCCGATCATCGATATCAGTCAGCAGACCATACCAGCGGACAATCCCGCCATTATCGTCTTTGACCGGGTGACCGCGGACTTGGAACCAGCGAAATTCGCCATCATAGCGACGGAAGCGCGTCTCGAAGTCATACGGCTCTCCCGTCTTGAGCGACGCCGTAAATGTCTCGACACAGTGCTGCAGGTCGTCGGGGTGCGTGATGCCGTTGGTCGCCCAGTTCACGACCTCTTCAAGGGGCAGTTGAAAGTAGTCGAGAAGCTGTTGATTTGCGCCATTCAACTGACCTTCGGGCGTAAAGAGCGCAACCAATCCTGCGATAGTGCCGATAATCAATCGAGACTCGCGTTCACTGTTTGCAAGGGCTACCTCGCCCCGTTTTCGGTCATCGATGTCGATCAGCAGATGCAGCCACCGCTGGATCGCACCAGACTGGTCCCGCAGCGGTAGACCCAGTACGTTATGCCACCGATAAATGCCGTCGGCGCGAAGGTGGCGGCTCTCAACGTTGTAAGAGGTGCCCGCCATGTGAGCTCCGATCTGGGCTTCTATGGTTTCCTTCAGGTCATCCGGGTGCACGACCTCCGATGCCTTCCAGCCCTTTAGATCCGAGAGGCTCAGTCCAAAATAGGAGAGGGTCAGTTGGTTAAGGCCTTCGACTTCCCCAGTTGGGGTTGTCACGGCCACGGGTATCGGGATGCTATCGACGACGAGCTGGAAATCGAGTGCGGCCTGTGACCTTTCCCGTTTCTGAACGACGGGTTCAATATCGGTCGCCACCCCGCACCACGTGTCTTCCAATGGCGCCCACTGAATGAGGAATCGACGAAATTCGCCTGTAGCGTTTCGAAGGCGCGCTTCGATCGTTCCCTCTGTCTCTGCGTGCCTAACGTTCTGCAGATGGACGGTGACTGCGCCAACATCGGCCGGGTGCACCGCATCCTCCCAGCGCCAAGACTCTGCGGACGCCGGTCGCAGCCCCGTGAACTCTACCCAGCTTCGGTTGACGAAATCGACCTGGCCATCCTCCTGCATGGTCCATACCATGCCGGGCAGCACATCTAAGAACTGAAAGACGTTTATCCCCATCGCCCACTCAAAGCCCACGTTCTGAGCGAGAGCCTACAATATCGATCCTTTGACGGCTACTGCGCGGGACTAGACACTTTAGTACCTACGCGCATGCCGGATTGCAGGCATCCTAGGTCCGCCAACCCCTCTGTATCAGTCTAACAATGATGCGAGGCGCAACGCATCCTGAAGGTCGTCGGCGCTGAAGGGTTTGAACAGACAGTCGCAAGCACCTTCACGTATCAATTTCGACCGCACGTCCTCATCCTTGATCGCCGTTATGAAAATGATTGAAATCCGTCGGCCTCTCCGACCGAGTTCCTGCTGAAGCTCCGGCCCGGTCATGCCAGGCATTGCCACGTCAAGGATCATGCCGTCGCTGGTCTCTAAGGACTTAGAATTCAAAAACGCCTCAGCGGACGCAAAAGCTTCCACAGACAGACCGAACGAGCGGAGGAGATCCGGTAGGGCTTCGCGGACGGATTCGTCGTCGTCGACGACCGAGACCTGTTTCTTGCGGGTAGTCATAAATTCCTCCGCATATCCGCCGACCGACCGATACTTTCCCCGTCGCTGCTCGGAGACGTAGGGACTGAAAACCCTACGGTAGCACCATAGTCAGCGTTTGGTGCAGCCCACAGCCGGCCGTGATGGTTCTCTATAATCGAACGGCTGACAGAGAGGCCGATTCCCATGCCGTCTGGCTTTGTCGTGTAAAAGGCATCGTAAATCCGGTCTGCCCCCTGGGGGGGAAATCCTACGCCGGTATCCTCAATGCAGAGGCGGACTTCTTCAAGACCCCCCTCTGTCCTCAAACGAATTCGTCGCGGCCGATCTCCCGCGGTCGGCATCGCCTCGATCGAATTTCGAAGGAGGTTCATGATAACTTGCTGAAGCTGCACGCGAGCGCCGGTCACGGTCGGCAAATCCTTTGCGAAGTCGGCCGTCAATGACGTTTTCGCATGCTGCAGGTCGCTCGATATCAGCGCGATGACTTCCTCGGCAATCTCATTGATGTCGACTGCCTCGAGGTGCGGTGGTTTGCGGCTAAACAATTCCCAAAGACGGGCGATCACGTCGGCAGCGCGGTTTGCGTCGCGGATCGTTCGCCGTGCCGTGTCCTTTGCGATCTCGAGATTTGGGGGATTCGAAGCCAGAACTCGCAGACAAGTCTCCGCATTGGTCACCATGCCAGCTAGCGGTTGGTTCACCTCGTGAGCAATCGAGGCGGTCAACACGCCGAGGCTCGTAACGCGAGTTACATAGGACAGTTCTGACCGCGCTTGATTGAGCGCATCTTCCGCCTTCCGGCTCTCGGTAACGTCCTGCACGGCGCCGATCAATTCCTGATCCCCATCCCTGTTCCGCTCACTATGCGCAAGTACCCGTATGTATTTCGTCGATTGGCTCGGCGTTATCAGGGTTATGTCGTAGTCGAAGTCGCCGGCCCCTCTGTTGGCTTGATCGATAACCTGTTCCACGGTAGCCAGACTATCTGAATCCAGACGGGACAGGACGACGTCGAGCGTCACTGGCGTCGTCGGATCGACTTCGAAAATACGATAGGTTTCCGCCGACCAGGTGACTTCGCTCGTACCAAGATTCAGCAAGAAGCTCCCTGTCTTGCTAAGGCGTTGGGCGTCCGCGAGAAACGCCTCGCTTCTCCGCAGCTTCTCCTCGGCCCGCTTTCGGTCGTCGATATCCGTTAATAGTCCATACCACCGGATGATCTTGCCTTCGGCGTCGCGAAGGGGGAGTCCTCGAAGCTGGAACCATCTCCACGTACCGTCGTGCCGGAGAAAGCGGGTTTCGTAATCGTACGGTTCTCCCGTGGCAATGGAACCCATGAAGCTATCGATGCAGGTCTGCAGATCGTCCGGGTGCGTGATACCGTTGCTCGACCAGTCATTCAATTCCGAGAGCGGACGCTCGAAATAGTCAAGGATCTGCTGATTGCCGTCGATCAACTGGGCGTCTGGCGAAAAGATCGCTATCATGCCTGCGATGCCGTCGACGATCAAACGAGACTCGCGCTCTCGTTCGGCAAGCGCGCGTTCGGCGCGCTTGCGATCTTCTATATCGATGTGGGTTCCGTACCACTTCACGATCTTGCCGTCTTGACCCAAAAGCGGCGTGGCGCGAAAGAGAAACCACCTGTATCCGCCATCGGCTCCACGCATTCTTGCCTCGAAATCGGCAGGACGCCCCGAAGCAAGAGAAGCGTTCCAGGACTTTGCGAGATGGCTCGCATCCTCCGGGTGAACGACGGATTTCCAACCAGAGCCTTCCGCTTGTTGGGCATTCAATCCGGCATACTCCAGCCATCTATCATTCACAAAGTCGCAGTAGCCGTCGGGGCGGCTCGTCCACACGGTGAGTGGCATCGCGTTGACGATGTTCCTGAGCTCCATTTCGTTGGATCGTAGCGCGTCCTCGGCCTTCCGCCGGTCATCGACATCTATATGGAGCGCGTACCAACGGGCGATGCCGCCGCTTTCATCCGCGAGGGGATAACCGACGATTTGAAACCAACGATATTCTCCGTCGGCGCGCCGGAGCCGTACCTCGGCCTCGTAGGCCGTGCCTCTTTCGACCGCCTGTTGAACGGCTTTGGTTAACCCCTGCATGTCATCGGGATGGACTACGTCACTTCGACCCCAGGAACGTAGTTCATCAAGCGACCGACCATAGTATTGCAGGAGGTGGCCGTTGATCGCCTCGACGTTTCCGTTCGCATCGAGGACTCCTATGCCAGCCGGTATGCTTTCCAAGACAGTCTGATTTTCCGAGGCCTTCGCGGCGGCGCCCTCTCCCATCTCGGGTCGCGATGCAATGTCCGCCCCCTCGGTCGCCAAGCCGTACCACCTCTCCACTCGATCGTTGTCGATCGATGGCTTGCAACGGACATGCAATCCCTTCAACGAGGCGGTGGGGTGACCTATAGGCAATGTGATTTCAAAAGGCTCGCGTCCGGACAGCAGCACGTACCACTGCTCTCTCGTGTTCAGCAGATCTGCGGGGGAGGCGGCTAGTGGCCAGACCGTCACCGCTTCACCAAGCCCGAGGAAATCAACCAAACTGGCGTTCATGAAATCGATGCTGCCGTCCGGGAGGGCGGTAAAAGCCATTCCTGGCAACGCTTCCAGAACCCGAACGAGTTCCACGCTCATATCTATCCTTTTCGCGGGATTGCACCCTCAGGATATCGTGCGTTTTAATCAACTTGCCGTATATTATCCTATGGTATCGGTTGTGACTTTATCGCCGGGTACTACCAAGTTGCCGCGCGCCCATCGAGAGTTTATGCTTCAATGAATTTCGGCAGACTCCTCCAGCCGAAGGCGCGCGGCCATGTTCACGAGGTCTGGAAGAGTTCGGGCGCACATCTTCCGCATGACTTGGCCGCGATGGGCCTTGACGGTGATCTCGCTGATATCCAACTCGTATGCCACTTGCTTGTTGAGAAGGCCCTTGACCACGCGCACCATGACCTCTCGTTCGCGCTTGGTGAGCGCCTCGTAACACCCTTGCAGTTCGACCAAGTCGCTATCGTCACGCAACATGGCCGCGCTCTGTTCCAACGCCGAGCTCACAGCTTCCAGGAAAGCAACCGTCTCGATCGGTTTGGTAAGGAAATCCAACGCGCCTCCTTTGAGGGCTTTCACGGTCGTCGGGACGTCGCCGAAACCGGATACGAATATGATCGGCATCCTACTCCGGCTTGTCGTAATCATGCTCTGGAGATCGAGGCCGTTCAGTCCTGGCATATTCACATCAAGAACCAGGCAGCAGGGCGAGGCCAGAACCGGTGCTTCGAGAAAACTTTGCGCGGAGTCGAAAAGCAGGGGGCGCCACCCGGCGGACCCAATCAGCAGCTCCAGCGATTCTCGCACTGAGATGTCGTCATCAACGACGAAGACCGTCGGTCGATCCTGATCGCCTAGGTTCAAAGTCGTCACCGTGGAGGTCATCCGGTACATGTGCTCTCCCAAAGAGCTGTCCAGGTCGTCGCCAACTTCCCGAAAAATGGTATCACAAAATGTGCGCTTGGCGACAAAATCATCAGTTCGCTTAGCAAACGTGGACAGAATGAGCGGTCCAGCGGGGAAGTCCATTGTACGATGGTATCGGGCCTGAAGGGTCGCGTGTCACCCGCTTGTTGGGTAGAAGGCCCGTGACACAACTTTGCGCGGGTCGCCGGCGCCAGAAGCGGTCAGGAGCAGGTAATGGATCGTATCGATGCAATGAAGGTCTTCGTCACTGCGGTCGAAGAAGGAAGTCTGGCGGGCGCCGCCCGTAGGCTGAAGCGGTCCCCAACTGCGATCAGTCGGGCATTGGGTCTGCTTGAGCAACATGTCGGCGTGGAGCTTCTTCACCGCACGACAAGGAGTCTAAAGCTGAGCGAAGCGGGCCAGAGATATGTCGAAGCATGCCGCAGGGTGCTTGTCGATCTCGAGGAGGCGGACATGATCGCCGGCTCAGAGCGATCCATGCCGCGTGGGACGCTGACAATTTCGGCGCCGCCCATCCTGGGCGAAGAGGTGCTCCGGCCGATCCTCGACAGCTTCCTTCGTGAGAACGCCAACGTCTCGGTTCGGCTTTTGATGCTCGACCGCTTCGTGAACCTTGTCGATGAGGGAGTGGACGTCGCCCTGAGAATCGGAAATCTCGCAGACTCGACCCACATGTCCACACGGATCGGCGGAGATGTTCGCCGCGTCGTGGTCGCGGCGCCGCAATATCTCGACAGCCGAGCCGCTATCAATGAGCCGTCGGATCTCTCCCGCCACGACTTGATCGCCTTTTCAAACTTCGGTCTCGAATCCTGGAGCTTCGCACCGGCCAACGGTTCGTCCGCCCCAAGAACCGTTCACTTCACCCCACGCTATCTCGTCAATAGCGTCCGAGCAGCCGCCGCCTCGGCCGCCGAAGGAATGGGCGTCACCCGGCTCTATTCTTATCATGTCGCGGAATATGTTCGCGACGGTCGCCTCAGAGTCGTTCTTCATCAGGCGGAGCCACCTGCGCTGCCTGTCCACATCCTCACCCCTCAAGGTCGCGCAGCCGTTCCGAAAGTGCGAGCCTTCATCGACTTTGCAGTCCCGCGTCTACGTTCGGAACTTGGACGCATCGCCGCAGAATCCGGCAGCCTCGAATAATTGTGCCGAAACGCGGTTGGCTGTCTGCAGGTAAACGACGGTTCTCCGTGGCGTCCTCCCCGGCTAACCTCCAGTCACGGTGATGAGCTCGGTACCGGCCGAGTGCTCGTTATCCGAGGCGGACGGACGAGTGTCGCCGGTAGCCAGCGGGAACGCCGGCCCGAGGGGGCCGGCGTTCTTGCGCAACGCTCGGGCGGGAAGGATCGCCTGGGGCGCAGGCTTTCAGACCCGAAGGGCGGTCGGAAAGCCTTGAAGTGAGAGATTGAAGCGGTCACGTCGGCAGGGTTTGGCCAGCCTGCTCCTTGACCAGATAGTCGGCGTACCATTCCGGCCAGGACTCGTCGTGCTTGCCGCCGACGCGCTTCTCATACTCGCCATGGGCGGAAGCAACCCTTCGCAGCGCCTCTGCGAGGTCGCCGGCGGATGTGAACGCAGCGCCTTTGGCGTCGATGCGACCGGGAAGTCTCGCCGTGACCTCCTGCAGCAGCCAGCCGTTTCCGTCCGGGTCGGAGAAGGAGGCGAAAGAACCGTAGCTAGACCGGGCGGGATGTGGTCCTGGCAGCCGTTGGTCGGTGCCCTTGTGATGGAAGACGCCGCCGGCGTCGTGGAAGACGCCGCTCATCTCGGCGCCGCGGGAGGCAAGAGCCGCGTGCGCCATCTCGATGTCGGTGACGACCAAGTGAAGGCCTTGAGCGGAACCGGGTGAGGCGGCCGTCACATTCGATCCGAAGATCACGGAGCAAGGCGAGCCCGGCGGGGTCACCTGCACGACGCGAAAGCCGTCCTTCCCGGATACGTCGGCGTCGAGCCTCCAGCCAAGGCCGGTGTAGAAGGACTTGGCACGATCGACGTCGGACACGGGAATGACGACGACCTCGAGCTTGATGTCTATGTGGCCTGGGCGCGCAGAACTGGATGGGGTGGGTTCCTGGATAGCCATCTCGATCTCCCTGTTGAATGGCGGGCATTTTCACCGCGGTCGGCACGATGCGCAGTCGCCGTCGCTGATGTCCATTGTCCGAAGGTGTCGATGTGTCGAGCACGTCGCTACCGATCCTTAGGTATCGCCGATACCTTCGAACAATATCTTCGGCAGCCCTGCCGGACGATCCCTAGGACGCATTCCAACCATTCAGTTTCAACGGAGAACGTCATGTCAGCAGGAGTAGAAACGAGAACCGCACTATCGACGACGCGGCGCGAACTGCTTGCAGTCACGGCCGCGACCGCCGCCCTCAGCGTTCTCCCCAAGCCCGTCAGGGCGGCAACGGGGGGCGATGCTATCCGCCCCTTCAAGTGCGCAATCCCGCAGGAGGAACTCGATGAACTGCGCCGCCGTGTCCGGGCAACGCGCTGGCCCGGCAAGGAGACGGTTCCCGACCGTTCGCAAGGAGCGCAGCTTCAAAAGCTCAAACCTATCGTTGAGTACTGGGGCGAGGGATACGACTGGCGCCGTTGCGAAAAGAAACTGAACGCACATGCGCAGTTCATGACCAGGATCGATGGCCTCGACATCCACTTCATTCACGTGAAGTCGAAGTACGATAATGCACTTCCGCTGATCATGACGCATGGCTGGCCGGGATCAGTACTCGAACTCGTCAAGACGATCGGGCCGCTCACCGATCCTACCGCGCATGGCGGCACAGCCGAAGACGCCTTCCATGTCGTCATACCGTCGATGCCAGGCTACGGGTTCTCCGAGGTTCCATCCGAGACCGGCTGGGGACCGGACCGCATCGGACGGGCGTGGCACGTGCTGATGAAGCGGCTCGGCTATGACCGTTACGTCTCGCAAGGCGGTGACTGGGGCGCCGTCGTTTCCGACAAAATGGCGGCCCAGGCGCCAGAAGGGCTGCTCGGCATTCACACCAACATGCCGGCCACGGTTCCTCTTGAGATCGCGAAGGCGCTTGCCGATGGCGAGCCTGCTCCCGCCGGTCTCTCCGCGGAGGAGAAGATCGCATACGAGCAGATGAATGCTCTCTACACCAAGGGAGCCGGTTACGCTCTAATGATGGTCACGCGGCCGCAGACGCTGGGCTATGCGCTGACGGATTCGCCCGTCGGTCTTGCCGCCTGGTACTACGACAAGTTTGCGGACTGGACGTACAGCGGCGGCGATCCGGAGAAGTCCCTGACCAAGGACGAAATGCTCGACGACATATCGCTCTACTGGTTCACCGGGACTGCCACCTCGGGCGCTCGTCTATACTGGGAGAACAACGCCAACAACTTCAACGCCGTCGACATCAAGATCCCGGCGGCGATCACCGTCTTTCCTGGCGAGATCTACCAGGCTCCGAAGAGCTGGGCCGAGAAGGCGTACCACAACCTCATCTACTACAACAAAGTCGACAAGGGCGGCCACTTTGCCGCCTGGGAGCAGCCCGAGCTCTTCACATCGGAGCTGCGTGCGGCGTTCAGGACGTTGCGCTGAACGATCCGAAGTATCCAACTAAAACCAGGAGAAATATACCATGACGAACTTTCCAAAAGGGACTGCACTTATCACAGGCGCGTCGTCAGGCATCGGAGCCCTCTACGCCAACAAGTTGGCGCGCCGTGGTTACGACCTGATACTCGTGGCGCGAAGCCAGGATTCGCTAACCCGTGTCGGCAAGGATATTGCGCAGGCAACGGGTCGAAGCGTGAAGACCGTTCGGGCCGATCTTGGCCAGCGGGAGGACCTTCTGAAGATCGAAGGAATCCTTCGCAGCGACCCGTCGATCACGATGCTGGTCAACAATGCCGGCGTCGGCGCCGTCGAGCCGCTGCTGATGTCCGACGTGGAGGCCATGGAGCGGATGATCCAGCTCAACGTCACGGCTCTGACCCGTCTGGTCTATGCCGTCGCGCCGTCTTTCGTCGCTCGAGAGCACGGAACCATCGTCAACATGGCGTCGGCACTGGGACTCGCGCCCGAAATCCTCAACGGGGTATACGGCGCAACCAAGGCATTCGTCATTGCCCTGACTTTCTCCCTGCAGAAGGAACTGGCCGAAAAGAACATTCGCATCCAGGCGGTCCTTCCGGGCGCGGTCGCAACACCTTTTTGGGAAGCATCCGGAGGTTCGCTCGACCATCTGCCAGACCAGATCATCATGAAGGCTGAAGACGCGGTCGATGCTGCACTCGCGGGTCTCGACATGGGCGAATTGATCACCCTTCCTTCGGTTCCCGACATCGCAGACTGGAACGCTTACGAAGCGGCCCGGCAGAAGCTGATGCCGAATCTTTCGCGCAACATTCCGGCTCCGCGATATCGGACTCCCGCGTTAGCGCCGCAGGTTTGATGTGCCGACGCGACGAATACAACGAGTGAAGTGGATCAACGATATGGCCGACCTCGATCTACTAAACCGATTCCCGCGGGTACGGTTGATGCAAGGACCGACGCCGATCCAGCGATTAAGCCGGCTGGAGCAGGTGCTTGGCGATCGGCGGAAAGGTGTTTCGATCTGGGCGAAGAGAGACGATCTGATGGAACTCGGCGGAGGCGGCAACAAGCTCCGCAAGCTGGAGTTCTTGCTGGGACAGGCGATGGCGGAAGGCTGCGACACGCTGGTCGTCACCGGAGGCGTGCAGTCGAACTTCACCCGATTGGCCGCCGCCGCCTGCGCAAGAATTGGGCTGGCATGCGAAGGGGTTCTTGCGCAGATGGTTCCCCGCGATAGCGAGATTTACCAGGCGAATGGCAACGTCGTGCTCGACCGTCTGTTTGGCGCTCGCGTTCATATCCTAAAAACGGGAGACGATGCCGGAGAGTTCGCTCTACGCCGGTCGTCCGAGATCGCCGCGTCCGGGGGGAAGGCCTTCCTGGGCACGCTTGGAGGTTCGACGCCGGTCGGAGCTCTGGGCTACGTCGATTGCGCGTTCGAGATTGCAGTGCAGTCGACCGAGATCGGCATCGCGTTCGACCACGTCGTCATCCCAAATGGCAGCGGCGGCATGCACGCCGGCTTAGCCGCGGGAGCGGCCTTGGCTCGGAACGATCCTTCAAGGATCAGAGCATACACCGTTCTCTCGCCATCGGAGACATGCGTCGCCGCGACGGTGGAAAAGGTCAACGCGGTCTTCGACCTCCTCGGAAAGAAAGACCGCATTCTAGCGCAGGAGCTGGCGATAGACGGCGCGCAGCTCGGTGGCGGCTACGGCATGCCGACCTCCGAAATGGTCGAAGCGATCGGGCTCGTCGGCCGCACTGAAGGCCTGCTTCTTGATCCCGTCTACGGAGGGAAGGCCTTCGCCGGCCTGCTGTCCGATATCGAAAACGAAGTCATCGCGCCAGGATCGAACGTCCTGTTCGTCATGACCGGAGGTTCTCCTGGGCTTTATGCGTATGCAGACGCCCTGAGCAGCAACTGATCCTCTCTCCCCGAGGGTCATCATCATCAACACGACATAAAATGAGGAATGCCATGCCTACGAAACCAAAGATCGCCATCATCATCGGCTCTACAAGGCCGACGCGTTTCGCCGACAAGCCCGCCCAGTGGATACTGAGGCAGGCTCAGTCCCGCGACGACATCGACGTCGAAATCGTCGATCTGCGTGACCACCCCCTGCCGTTCTTCGACGAGGTCGCGTCGAACGCCTACGCGCCAAGCCAAAGTGCGGAAGCCGTTCGTTGGCAGCAGACCGTCGCTCGCTACGACGGATACATTTTCGTCGTCGCGGAATATAATCGCTCGATCACCGGCGTGCTGAAGAACGCCCTCGACCAGTCGTATGTGGAATGGGCGCGCAAGCCGTTCACCGCGATCGCCTATGGCACCGCGGGCGGGTCGCGCGCACTCGAGCATCTGCGCGGAATCGGCGTCGAGCTGCAGATGGTTTCCACGCATGCGGCCGTTCATATTGGCGGCAGCGACTTCTTCACCGTTTTCTCGATGGGCGGCAACAAGCCGATCGAGGAGATCGAAGCCAATCTGCTGCCGTCGGCGAAGACTGCGCTGGACGAGCTCGTCTGGTGGGCGAAGGCCACGATGGCTGCGAAGGCTTCGGAGGTCTAACCCCTGGGAAGAAAAGGAACGGGGGCTTGAGCCGCCCCCGCTCCGTTTTTATCTTCTACACGGAGCACGATCCCGCGCTATATCGCCGGGCGGACTGGCAGCGTCACCCAACGCTGGGAAGCGCAAACGCGAATGTCGCTCCCGGGGAGGATTGGTTCGGCTCGGCCCATAAGCTGCCATTATGCCTTTCAATGATGGTGCGACTGACGAACAGGCCTATCCCCATGCCGTCGGTCTTAGTGGTGTAGAATGCATCGAACAGCGACTCCTGCCCCGTCGAGGGTAGTCCTATTCCCGAGTCTGTCACACTGAATGTCACCGTATTATCGGGTCGTGCAGCAGTTCTGATCAGCATCCGTCGCGGCCGGTCGCCAATATCCGTCATCGCATCCGATGCATTGCGAACGATGTTCTGGACAACTTGCTGAAGCTGAAGCCGATCTCCGAAGACCGCAGGCAGATCGTCTGCCAATTCCAGGCGCAGGTCTATCCCTTGGCGCCGGAGATCGGCGGATACGAGCGTGATAACCTCTCGAGCGGCTTCATTGAGGTCGAGACGCTCGTCCGCGAATTCCCCCTTGCTGAAGAGCGAGCGCAACCGGTCGAGAACGCCCCTGGCGCGGTCTCCGTCACGCATGGTGCGGACGACGGTTTCGCGTACGACGTTCAAATCTGGCTGCGCGGAATCGAGTACGAGAAGGGCGAGGCTGGCGTTCGTGATGATGCCAGACAGCGGTTGACTGATTTCATGCGTTATCGAGGCAGTCAGCGCTCCGACCGCCGACACCCTGGAGAAATGAGCGAGCTCCGCCCGAGCCAGGTTGAGCGCCTCCTGAGCTTCATTCCGTTCAGTGAGGTCGAGAACGTAGGCCACACCCTGCTCCGCGTCATCGTCGAAGGCCGCGACGCCGACCAGGACATGAACGCGGGTGCCATCCTTTCGCATGTACTCGCTTTCGAAAGGTCGAAGTCTGCCGGTCCCGCGCAATTCTGAAAATAGGGCATCGTCGAGAGCACGCAGGTCGCGGGGCACGAGTTCGGTCCAATTTAATCCGCGCTCCGCGAACTCCGCCCGGTCGTATCCAGTCATCGTCAGGAGCGCGTCATTCGCCTCGACGATCCGCCCTCCCAGCTCCCAGATGAAAATTCCGATGATGTTGGCGTCCACCAGCCGCCCGATCCGGGCTTCTCGTTTTGCCAGGTCGCGGTAGAGGCGGGCATTGTCGATCGAAATCGCGGCCTGCGATGCAATTACCTTGATTGCGGCGACACGGGCAGGTGCGAAAACCTGAGAGAGCTGATTGTTTTCCAGATAGAGAACGCCGATCGACCTGCCTTGATTGATCAACGGCAAGCACAAGACCGAGCGGACGCGATTGGTCGCCAAATAGGCATCGCTGGAGTAGGGGTTTGGTGCGGCGGCGTCGTCCAGGATCACCACTTCCCGCGAATGCAGGACATATCTCAGAACGTGCTCCGACACGGTGTGGGCGTCCATAGGCTCGTCCAGCAACTGTACGTCGATGGCGTGGGGGACCGTCGTCGCTTCCGCAACTGTTCGAAGACCCGTATCCCCTGAAAAAAACAGGAGAGCGCGTTCCGCGCCCGCGTGTTCTATGGCCGTGCGCATCACGACGTCGAGGATACTGTCGAACCGCATCTCGCCCTGGATCGCCTGGGAGACCTTAAGCACCGTCGTAAGGTCGAGCTGTTCAACGAGGGCTTCCACCGTGCCGGACGAGACGCGAGGCCGAAGACCCAATTTGACATCTGGGTAGAGCAGGTCGAGCTGCCGTGCCTTTCCATCCGCACCCCAGTGCAAATACGCCTGATGTGCGTTTCGCAAATATGCGTGTGAACTCGTTTCCAGACCGCATGACGCGTAGAACCTTGCGGCGAGTTCGTTGGCGATCGCTTCGTTGTGAGGGAACCCGCTGGTCCGCGCCGATTGCACGGCCTCCTCGTAGAGACGCTGGGCGTCCAGTTGCCGTCCCTCGATGCGCGCGATCTCCGCCCGGACGATAATGGCCCGGCCTTGGAAGTTCTCCGGGCAGCTTCCCGCCCAGACCGCTAGCTGATGAGAATGCTCCGTGAGAGACCTGAAATGATCCTGACCTTCGACGGACGCCGTATTATTGCACAAAGCTGCAAGAGTGAGTGCGCTGAAGAAATGAGCTTCGGCAGCTTCGATGAAAGACATCTGTGGAGCGATCGACCGAAGCGCATTCGCTGATGCTTCCAGCGCGCTCCGGTAATCCGCGGCAAAATACCGTGCCTGAAGTTTCTTGATCCAGTACCAGCGCTTGGCGATCGCCAGCCGAGGGTCGTCGGCCAGATGCTCTTCCAATGCCTGTTCGTCGAGGTGGTCGACGTGGAGCCGGCCGAGAGGTTCGGTTATTCCTCTCATCGTACAAACGAAAGCATACTGGGATCTTAGGAAGTCCGTCACGAGGCCAAACCGTGCCTTTCGAGCGAACTCCATGAAGACTTCGGTTTCTCGCTGGATTTCGGCGAGTGATTCGCCCGCCGCCAGAAGGTTCGAGACCAGGTTGTTGCAGCAGTACCCAGCGAAGGTCAGGTCTCCCAATCTGCACGCATCGTCGAAGGCTTGCCGCATCAAATCGCGCCCGGCAGCAAACGGGTGGGTCCACGTCATCACCAGCCCTCCGAATGACAACAGCGTGCGCGCCCTGAAACGCTGGAGACCCCGGTCAAGCAACTCGAAGCCAACGCTGCCTAAATCGAAGCCTGTTCGATAATTCCCAAAACGTCGTCCCGCCATCGCTCCCAGATGCACGTAGGCATGGGCGGAAGCATCCGTATTCCCGTGTTGAAGGCTCAGATTGATGGTGCGGCAGATCAGCACCGAGTACAGGTTTTCGTTTGTTAGCAGCGCGGGCGTCGCAACCTGCGTCAGCACGTCGACGACCGCAAGGGACGCTGGATCGCTCATCAGTGGCAATTCGATGAGTTCGTCAGCCGTCCGAGTGCCTATGAGTTCCCACGTTCTGTCATACTCATTCTTTACATCGTCGTCGGTCGGTTGAACTCGCCAGTCCTGATCATATTGGCCAAGGAAGGTGAGGCCGATTTCGATTGCGACGTCGATATGACCAAGCGTCGTGTAAAGATCGATCCGCAAGCAGGCGAGTGCTCGGTGGTCGAGGATTGTGTCGGCGCGGGAAACCAGATGCGATAGGCGCTCTTCGGCGGCCACAAGATCGCCTGTTAGAAACTCGCATTCGGCGCGCTTGAGTTCCAACGCGAATGCCAGGTCAGGGACGCGAGGCCATTCTTCAGCAGCAATAAGAGCGGATCCAGAAGCGTAGTAGGCCAGCGCCGAGGAAATGGCCGTGGAGGCTTTGGCGCGATCGCCGGCGATAAGATTTAGTTCAGCCAGTTGCAGCTTTTCGTCCCGTAGAACGACGAGATCTATGGCCTGATTGAACTGATTGACGATCTCGAAGACCGCCTCCTTTCGCTCTTCCGCCGACATCAGCGTCATCATGAGTCTGCCGATCCGAAGGTGCTCGTTCACGCGGTTCTCGCCGGAGAGCAGGCGATATGCAGCTTCCTGGACGCGGTCATGAAGGAATCGGTAGGAACCTTCGAGGAAGAGAACGAGTTCCGTCTTCAAGACCTCCTTCAGGTCCAGTTGCAACTCGGTGCCGGGCGTCGAGCCGACGAGTTGGAGAAGCCTGCTGGAACTGGTGCTGCCTAGACACGCAAGCAATTGAAAAACTCGTTGGGTTCCAAGGGGCAGGCGGCTTAGCTTGGCCGCCATAAGGTCTATGACGTTTTCCGTGTAACCCTTCTCGTCGATACCAGCCAGATCCCAGCGCCATCTCCTCTGATCGTCGAGGAAGAGCAATCCATCGTCCGTTAGGGTCGTTAGCAACTGAATGAGAAAAAACGGATTGCCCGCTGTTTTCGAATGGATCAAGTTAGACAGCTCGGTGGCGTACGTCACTTCGCAATTGAGAGAGTTCGCCACGAGCAGACCGGTATCACGGCGGCTCAAAGGCTGCAGCACGATATCCCGTACCGTCACGATGCCACTTCGGATGCGGTCAAACGAACGGACAACCGGATGGAGTGGATCGACTTCGTTGTCACGATACGCTCCCAGCAGAAGGAGGTGCCGAACCTCGGGTTCCAAGAGCAGGCTCTCGATGAGGTCGAGCGTTGCCAGATCCGCCCACTGAAGGTCGTCCAAGAAGATCGTAAGGGGATGTTGCTCCTGAGCGAAGACCATGAGGAAACGGCTGAACACCGAATGAAATCGCCGCTTGGCGTCGTTCGGTGGCAGTTCGGGAACCGGCGGCTGTTCCCCGATGACGATCTTCAGTGGCGGAATTAAATCGACGATGAGCCCGCCATCGGATCCCAGCGCATTTCTGAATGCGTCACGCCAACGATCAAGTTCGACATCGCTTTCGATCAAGAGGGCGAAAACCATCCGTTGAAAGGCGTGGCACAAGGTGAGGTATGGAACGTCGCGCTTCAACTGGTCGAACTTTCCGGTCGCGAAAAGCCCTTGCCGGAGTATCAGCCCCTTCTGCAACTCGCTGACGACTGCAGATTTGCCGATTCCGGAATATCCGGAAACTAAGATCACTTCCGGCGTTCCGCTTGTTGCTACACGGTTAAAAGCGGCTGTAATCGCCGCGGTCTCTCGGTCCCGCCCAAATAACCGCTCGGGTACGAACATACGATTTGGTCGGTCGAATGCCCCCAGCTCAAAATCTTCAATAGTCCGCACGGCATCGAGCTGCCGCAGGCAGACGCGCAGGTCATGTTCGAGGCCGGACGCGGTCTGGTAACGATCCTCCGCGCTCTTCGCGAGCAGCTTCATGACAATATTGGAAATCGGAACTGGAACTTCGCTGTTTCGTTCGCGCGGCGGCGTCGGCCTGCGCGCCACGTGAGAGTGCACCCACTCCATCGGTTCGGTGGCCACGAATGGCAGCGCCCGCGTGAGCATCTCGTAGAGCACGACGCCCAGTGCATAGAGATCGGACCGGGAATCGATGGATCGGTTCATGCAACCCGTCTGCTCGGGTGCCATGTAGGCCAACGTGCCGGCGATGGTTTCGGGAGGCGCCGGGATCTGACGTTCTCGGCGGCTCTGCGAAGCGATCCCGAAACCCGTCAGCCATATCTTAGCGGTTTCGGGATCGAGGAGGAGGTGTGCGGGCTTGAGGTCCTTGTGGACTATCCCGCGCCCATGCATCTCTCCGACGGAACGGGAAATGCCGATAGCGACTTTCAAGAAGGCTGCGACATCGAGCTTGAGTTCGCTCGAGACGACTGGCGCTTCGAGAAGCTGTTGGAGAGGTCGTCCTCCCGGATCATCGAGCAACAACACCTTGCTGCCTTGAAGCCGTGCGACCTCCCTGGGCAAAGCCGCCCAGTCGGGGTCAAGTTCGGTGCGGAGGGCGAACTCGCGTTCCAACATCCCGACGTAATCGAACCGGGGGCGTTCAAAGGTGGGAACCAAGACAAGTATCGTCGGCGGATCCGAAGCGGAGGCGTTACGGTTGTATCCCCTAAACAGCTCAAACGCACCTTCGCGACAAAGCGCTTCTAACATGTAACCTGACAGGTCCATTCCGAAATCCTTGTCGGTTACGCCAAGCGCTACCCGTGCTTTCGGTATGCGCTTACACAGGCAGACTGCTTTCGGGTCCCCAAGCAGAGCACAACGTTCCGGGAAATGTTAGCGCGAAATTGCCAAGAAACGAAGCTTTGGAAACACCTCGACGACCTGTCCAGACTTTCGATCGACATCTCCCTGGATGCAAACGAAGAATGGACCATGGAACCGAAGGGTCGATATTATACTTAGGTGTCGGGCGGGCCTCGCGTCTGCCGCTCATCGCGTATGGTCGCGGCGTGACGATACGATCGCGCTGCGGCCCGGCGAATTGAGGCTGTCAGATCGTTGGAGATGACGCGGACATCCGGCATGCGCACGAGCGCTCCGGATGTTCCCGTCCGTTCGGTTGCCCTTATGCCGAGTGGGCGAGGGAGATCGCTGCGACCGTCTCCTTGGTGTCGACGATGGCGCAGGCATAGCTAGGCAGATTGACCTCAAAGGCAGCGTGCATCATTTCCGGCGAATAGTCGGCGACGGCGTCCTTGACGACGGTGACGTCGTATCCAAGTTCGGCGGCGTATCGCACGGTTGCTTCGATCAAGGTGTGGGCCACCAATCCGATCACGATGACACGCTGGATGCCATGGCGCTTCAGCTCGAGATCGAGATCGGTGGTGGCAAAGCCGCTCGAGCACCAATGCTCGGATGCGACGACCTCGCCGTCGCCAGCGTCGCGCCCGTAGTCGGTGCCGCGATCTATGTTGCGATGATGCTCTTTCCTGTCGAACGCAGTGCCCGAAGACTCGGACGTAGGGTTCGGCAGAACTGAACGTCATGTGTCCGGATCGCCGTCGATACGAAAGCGCGCTGCCATCGTCATTAGTTCAGGCAAGGAGCGGGCACCCGTCTTTTTCATGAGACGTCCGCGATGGGCCTTCACCGTTATTTCACTGATCCCCAGCTCGTAGGCGATCTGTTTGTTCAGGAGGCCCTTGGTCATGCGCACCATGATTTCGCGCTCCCTCGGGGTCAGAGCGTCGTATAGCCGCTGCAACCGCGCTTGAGCATCGTCCTCCTGCCTGAGTTCGTCACTGCGAGCAAGGGCCGACCGGATCGCCGCGAGCAGCCCCGCCGAATTGATCGGCTTCGTGAGGAAGTCCATGGCCCCTGCCTTCAAGGCCCTGACGGTCGCCGGCACGTCCCGGTACCCTGAGATGAAGATGATCGGCATCCGGTTGCCGCTCGTCGTGACCATGCGCTGCAGATCGAGACCATTCAAATCTGGCATGTTTACGTCCAGCAGAAGGCAGCTCGGCGTCGGGGCCGGAGGCGCCTTCAAAAAAGAATCGGCCGTATCGAAGATCGCTGGTCGCCAGCCCGCAGCAGTGATCAGCATTTCGAGCGATTCCCTGACGGATAAATCGTCGTCCACCACGTAGACGACAGGCGGCGGGGAGGAGCCGAAGGATGGTCGCATCGTGTCAGTCATCGGCGACATCTCTTAAACGTGTGATTTCGTAGAAAACGCCAAGTTCTTCCCCTTTTCGGCCCAATATATCACGTTCAAATGCGGAAGGCATCGAATGTGGCGCACCGCCCGCCGCCGCAGAGACGTTGCAGCATCGCGCGCGGAATTCCATTGGACGATAGTATCGCGTGTTCTCATCTGCAAAGCATGCCGACGACACCGTCGTAGAATAGAACCCGTCGTCGCGTCTGAGCATGCTGCAGGACTCGGCAGGATCAGTATCGGATGTCCCGTCCGTCGAGGATGATATGCTCTTGTGACGAACATCAGGCTGAACTTCCGCAAACTTGCAAGGACAACAGCGATGAACTGGCATCTTTCTGAAGTGCACGGCGACGAGACAAAACGGGGGACGGCAGTCCCCTCGAGTCCTTGGATCGCATTCTACCAGGCCTTCAACACGGCGATCTAACTGGTCTGGAAGCTGTCTGGCTAGCAGGTTCGGAACCGGGCACAACCCCATTGGTGGGATCTGCCCCGGCTGGGGGCAGATTGCCGAAGGCTACTCGAAGCTGTTCGAGGGCCACGCGAAGGTCCACGTCACTTTCCACGACTTCACGAGCCAGGGCGGCGAAGACTGGCATCTGTTCGTCGGCCGTGAACGTGGAATCTGCAGGACGGCTACTGAGACGCTCGACGTCGCCTTCCGGACGACCCGATGGTTCGTACGCAAGGAAGGCGGTTGGCGACAGCTTCATCACCATGGGTCTGTCGAGGATCCGCAGATGCTGGCTGCCTATCAGAAAATGATCTTCGGCTGAAGAAATGGGCGCCGGCAAACGTCGGCGCTCCCCGCGGNACCATGGGTCTGTCGAGGATCCGCAGATGCTGGCTGCCTATCAGAAAATGATCTTCGGCTGAAGAAATGGGCGCCGGCAAACGTCGGCGCTCCCCGCGACGCGCACCAGCTAGTCGCGCGGCTGTCCCCGCACCAAAGGCGCGCACGTCGGTTCCCAGCAGCTCGATCGAACGACGAATCGCTTTTGCATCGAGGGCGGCGGTGCTCATTTGAAAGGTGATGCGAGCAATCCCTCGCAACGTTCTGTTAACATGAGATATCTTGGCGGCCACAGTCTGTGGGCTGCCGACGAGGAACGCGCCACCCGGCCCGCACATGTGCTCGAACTGGGTCTTGGTCGGCGGCGGCCAGCCTCACCCCTTCCGGCGTCGGTGAACATTTGAAACCAGCCAGGGAAGAATGCATTCCTTGCCGCTTCGTCGGTCTCCCCGACAAAGCCGAGAGCGTGGACGCCTACTCTCTGGTTTTCAGCGGGATGCCCGGCTGCCAGCCATGCGCGACGATAGAGTTCGACCAGGGGCAGAAAGCGCTCGAAGCTCCCTCCGATGATGGCCACCTCAGCGGGAGGCCGAGGGTCCCCGCGCGGACGAAGGATTGTCTGGCGAGGCCAGTGCAACGCCTGCGTCTCCGGTTTTGAAAGAGGCCGTCTCCTAGCGGAAGGAGACGGCCTAAGGCGGATCTTGGCTCGATCCGCGCGCTCCGGCTGAGGGGGGCGCAGGAACGCCTCGCTGCTTGCAGCATGTCGCCCTGTGGGAGACAAAGGCGACGTGTAGACGCTAGACCCGACGCCGCCCCGGCGTAAGTGGACTTTGGTATCGTCCCGTCATGGTTTGGTCTTGCTCTCGGATAACGAGCACCGCCCGCAGCAGGGAAGCTGCTCCATGTAAAAGTGATTATTGATGATGAAACGGATGGCTCTCGCAGCCGCCGTTTCGGTCTGCCTCTGCTATGATGCGTCCGCATCGAGCGATGGTGCGTGGTGGCAAGGCGAACGGAACCTGCATAGGCAAGTCGTGGCTGAAGACACCGGAAGCGTCCCCTCCGGCGGCTTTCGACGATGCGACAGGGAGATCGCCCTGCTGTTTAGGGGACAGTCCGGCCGGCTCCAAGGTGAAATTGGACCTAATTCGCCTCTACGACAAGAAGTCCGGAAAGGCGTCGATCGCGGACTATCGCTGGCTCGACAACTGATCAACGGTTTGTATCCGTCGCCGCGAGTATTTGCGGTATGGGATAGGGGCTGAAATCCATAGGCGGATGCGAGCCTCTCCATCCGCCGGTAGAGGTGAAGCGCTCTCGCCACGCAACCTGTGGTCCTGACCTACCTGAAGGTGCTTTCTACGCGGCCGCCCCAACCATAGGAATGCTATGGATTTACAAGCATTTGGACTGTAGGTTTAGCGAAATATTAGGCGGCTGCGCAGAGCACCGAGTCGGGGATTGCATCGGACATGAGTTACGAAATCCTGGTTCTCAAGACATTGCTCGACGCGCTTCTTGGTGGGTTGAAGGTTGATTTCGCTGGCATCCTTTTCAACGAAGGAACTCCCAACCAGGCCATCGAGATGGTGCGGACTTCGCAGGAGTTTTCGGCGGATGACGTGAAGGCCGGTATCAGACGTCTGCGTTCCACAGATACGGGCGAGTTCGTGGATACCGTGACGATCGCCGGCACGACGATAGCACTTCACACGGCCTCTATCGACGAGGGGGAAATCTCTCGAACATTGTTCGTCGGATCCACTCGACGGGATTTTCCGATTGACGACGAGCGTAAGGTACTGTCCCAAGCCGTGCTGCAGGCGATGATCGGGCTGGAGTACGGGCGGGCGGCAATCGACCAGAGCGACGCCTCTCAGTCTGTGAACACGGCCGATCTTGCCGAAGTGGTGAACTCTCTCCCGGGCCTCGCGTGGTCGGCGGCTCCTGACGGTTCCGCCGAATACTTCAACGACCACTATCTGAGCTACGTTGGGATGAGCACCGACCAGCTTCGCGGCGTCGGATGGACGGTGACGGTGCATCCAGACGACATCGATGGCCTGACTGCTGCATGGCTTCGGATGTTGTCCGAGCGTCGGGGAGGCGAGGCTGAGGCGAGGATGCGTCGCTCGGACGGCCAATATCGCTGGTTCCTTTTTCGCACCAACCCATTGCTCGACAGATCGGGCGCGTTGGTGCGGTGGTACGGGCTGAACATTGATATCGACGAACGGAAGCGCGCCGCGGATGCTCTGGGAGCGAGCGAGTTCCACCTTCGGCAACTCACCGAAACAATCCCGCAGGCGCTATGGAGCGCCACCCCTGACGGAATAATCGGATATCTTAACAAAAGAGGTCTGACATTCATGGGGGTGGAAACGGAAGATCTCACGGAAGGAACCTGGTGGGCCGATGGGCTCCATCCGGATCAGGTTGAGGCGGTCATTGGAACGTGGCGGCACTCGATCGCCACAGGTGAGCCTTATCAGGTGGAGGTTCTGTATAGGCCTCCCGCCAGCAAAGACTATCGATGGGCCGACGTAAGGGCGTTGCCGATGCGCGACGAAAATGGCGCGATTCTGATGTGGTACGGCAGTCTCATCGACATCCATGATCGTAAAACGGCGCAGGAGGACATGGCCGCCAGCGAGAACAGGCTGCAGCTCATCATCGACACGATACCAGGCATGGTCTGGTCAGCCCTCTCCGACGGAGGAGGTGACTTCGCCAATAGCCATTTCCGCACCTACCTTGGTCTGTCCATGGAAGAAGCTCGGAACTGGGGATGGGCGACGGCTGTCCATCCCGAGGATCTCCCTGACATGATGGAGGCGTGGCGTGTCATGGCGGAACGAGTGGAGGCCGGAGAGGTCGAGGCAAGATTGCGCCGCTTCGACGGCGAATACCGTTGGTTTCTGTGCCGCGGCAATCCTCTTGTCGATGAGTCCGGTGATGTGAAGTGGTTCGGGATCAACGTCGACATACACGATTGGAAGCTCGCCCAGGACGAACTGCGCGAGGCGCAGACGGAGCTCTCCCACATGACGCGCGTTATGGGCATGGGCCAGCTCACGGCTGCTATCGCCCACGAACTCGCCCAGCCACTTTTCGGGATCGTGGCCAACGCCAGCGCGGGCATGGAGATGTTGAGTGCGGAACCGCCGAACATTGAGGCCGCGCAGGAGACGGTCAGGCGGACGCTCAGAGATGCGAACCGAGCTTCGGACGTCACCGAGCGACTTCGCGCGATGTACAGCAAAAAGGATCCCGTAGTGGAGGTGGTGGACCTGAACGCCATCGCTCAGGAAGTCATCGGGTTCGCGCACGGCGACCTGCGCAAGAATGGCGTCAGCCTGCGAACACGTCTCGCGGCAGATCTGCCGGCGATCAGAGGCGACCGCATCCAGTTGCAGCAAGTCATCTTCAACTTCATCAAAAACAGCACCGAAGCCATGAACGGGGTCGTAGGTCGTTCGAAGGATCTGGAAATCTCCACCATGCGGGAGGAACCCGATCACGTCCGCCTGGCCGTCAAGGACGCTGGCGTGGGTTTCGATCCAGGTATTTCCGAGAAGCTGTTCAGCCCTTTCTTTACCACGAAGGCGAACGGCATGGGCGTGGGTCTATCTGTCAGTCGTGCAATCGTCGAGAGTCACAATGGACGATTGTGGGCGGAGCCGAACAACGCGCATGGAGCGACCTTTGCGTTTTCGATCCCAGCCGGCGGCTCGTCCGATGCCGAATTGCATTAGACTAGGCGGTACTCCGCTGGTCGGACCGAAATCTCTGGCGCTCCTTGGCCTTTATCGCGCGATGCGGATCGTCCGCCATCGATGGCGACAGTGAACTGAACGGCAGCACCTTGGGGAGTGCGTCAGCCATTCACGCTTGCCCCGGCA
Source organism: Rhizobium sp. Root1203 (assembly GCF_001424945.1). GTDB lineage: Bacteria > Pseudomonadota > Alphaproteobacteria > Rhizobiales > Rhizobiaceae > Rhizobium. The sequence goes on along the minus strand of NZ_LMCW01000009.1, from coordinate 46,154 downwards.
CCTCAGGCCACCCTTGACTCCATTGGCTGCCTTCCTTCAATTTTCCAAGAGAGCAGCAGTTTCTGCCGGCGTGCCCTCCGATCGAGACAAGTGCTGCGACTATGTCCCTCCGCTCCGACCGGGCCGATTGGGCAACATGGACCGTCACGCCGTTTCCGGTGCGATAGCGGATCGGATGCACTCGATGAGTACTTTTGTGTCGAACGGCTTGCGGAGATAGCAGACGATGCCAGAGGACAATGCGCGAGCTTTCGCGTCGTCGTTCGGATAGGCCGTGATAAGAATCGTGGGGATGTCGCGGCCAATCGCGAGAAGATGACCGTGCAGCTCGAAGCCCGTCATCTGCGGCATCTGCACGTCCGACACGATGCAGGCGCATTTGTCGAGCACCGTCGATGCCAGGAATTCTGCTGCGGAAGCAAAGATTGCCACATCGAACTCCAGAAATTGCATGAGGCCAGCTAATCCCTCCCGTACGGACTCGTCGTCGTCGATGATGGAGATCACAACTTCGGGCCTCTTCTCAGCCCCTTTCCTTTTCACACTAGTCTTCTTGTTCATGGTCGCCCTGTCGCTCCAAAGGCGCAAGGTTGAGGGCCCAGGTCATTTTCACGAGATCGGCCAGCGATCGCGCCTGCATCTTCTGCATCACGCGTCCACGGTGGGCCTTCACAGTGATCTCGGTAATGCCGAGCTCGCCACCTACCTGCTTGTTCAGCATGCCAGCCGTGACCAACTCCATGACTTCCCGCTCCCGGCTGGTAAGCGACGCGTATCGAGCCCGAAGGACGGCGTCAGCCGCATCAAGGTCGCGTTGCGCCGTACTGCGGGCGAAGGCGCTTCGCATCGCGATCAGGAGGGCTTCCTGACTCAATGGCTTTACCAGAAACTCGACAGCGCCTGCCTTCATTGCCTTCACCGTGACCGGTATGTCGCCGTTGCCCGTGATGAAGATGATTGGCATGTCGGATCGGTCGCTCCCGATCCTTTCCTGCAGCTCAAGCCCGTTCAGATCGGGAAGGCCGACGTCGAGAAGCAGGCAGCTCGGCCCTGGGGCCGGGGGCGCCGATAGAAAATCGCGGGCCGTCGCGAACGTCTCGCAGCGCCAGCCGGCGTATTCCACGAGCGCTTCCAGTGACTCTCGCACGGAAGGGTCGTCATCGACAATGAACACGGTTGGCGTGGTGGGCGACATGAAGAGTGATCTAGCATCAAAATTAGAAACAAGCGCAAGCATCCTGATATCTCCCTCGGCGGACGTCGAGAAGCCAGTGACAGGGACCTTGCGCTGAAAAGTGCTGGAGGTCGAGTATACAAAGGTGTCGGGGCTCTACGCGGGCGTGCCAGTCCGCCTCTTGGCCTTCGGCCGTCTCAGCACATTGACTGCGTTGAAATTACGATTGCGAGAGGAATTCTTGCGGTAATGGCCAAGGAAACATGCTGGGCGCTCCACGAACACTCATAGGGGCGCCATTGGCGAATTGTAGGGCCTGCCTCGAAGATCGGCTCGGAGAACGAGGCCGTCTGGCATCGCGCCTACTTCTGGGCGCACCTGATTGCGGCGAAGACCGTCACCATGACGCGTCGGACGCCCGAATCTCCCAATACAGCAGCCTGTCTGGGGCATCCTGAACAGCCGGACCCAGACCAGCCGGCGCCACTTGATCGAGCAGCGCCGACCTACATGGAGGCCACCATTCCCCAGAATTTATCCGGCTGGGGCTTTGTGATAGAGGGTTCGGCCGAAAACGCGGTGCATCGTCATTGCGGCAAGTATCATGGCCTCACCGAATTAGCCGGTGGTCGCCCCAATCGTACCATCACCGCGCCGGTCGTCTGGAAACGCAATGGAGAGGACGAACCACGTTCAGTCAAGCCGGTCACCGGAGAAGCGGTGTACCGGCTTGTCAAACTGGTTTCGCGATCTGCCGGATAGGTGGTGGCAAGACACGCGAGCGGGAGCGCGGCCATTCACGTGGCTGATCCCCAGACGGCCTCGTGAAGCTGCGTCGTGAAGCTCGTGTCGGTGGGCGCTCCAGGTAGACGTGCTGTCACTTCCTGCAACGTCCATCCGTTGCCATCGGGGTCCTCGAACGTGACATACGAGGCGTAGCTCTTCCTTTCGGGATTCGGTCCCTTGGCAATTCCCTTGCCGTTGGAATGATGGAATATTCCGCCCACGTCATGGAACGGGTCGCTGACTTTCACGCCGCGTCGTACGAGGTCGTCGCGCGCGGCAAGGACGTCGGACACGACGAGATGCATGCCCTGGGCGGAGCCGGGCGACGCGGTGGAGATGTTCTGCCCGAACATCACCGAGCCTCCCGAGCCAGCCGGGGTAAACTGGACGATGCGATAGTCGTCGCCCGTGGCGTGGTCAATGTCCAGCCGCCAGCCCAAGCTTTCATAGAACTTTCTGGCACGATCCACGTCGGACACCGGGATCACGACGAGTTCGAGGTTCATGCTGGTCGGGCATGTGTCTGATGTTCTGGCCGGAGGGTTCGATTGCAGCGTGGCGTCGGTCATTTCAGCTCCTATTGTTACCCGCCTCGGGAACTCTGGGCGGCGACCTGAGCCTACCGAGGTTGGGTTCGAGACTGATATTGTCCGAAGGTATGCCCGACACCTTGGTATTGGCCACGTCCTTCCTCACCTGCACGCGGGATCCTTGGAGAGCCACGATAGTTTCGGCAGCCAGATCACCAGCCGTCCGAGATCTCGCGATGCGAAGGTGACTTTTTATTCAAACCTCACCCGCGCACTTCAGGCTCGTTGCGACGTGCTGCCATCCGACGTGATGGTCTCATTGCATTGCTCCGTGGTTTGGCGAGGTAGTGCATTCTTTTCGACCTAGCGCTGATGTTTTCCGTCAGCCAGCTCGAGGCCGTCATATGGAATGATTTGGGTGGTGGCCGGGGAGGGGGACGTCGAATTGAAAGTCGCCCTTAGGTTTTTGGCCGCCTCTTCCTGTTCTGGTGTGTGAAAAAAGATGGCCGATCTCACGCCTTCGCCGGTCTCGTCACCCTGCCGGTCGAAGGACAGCGGATCGTGGCCCAACCAGAACAGATCGATCAGCTTGGCGTAGCTGACGAGGGATGGATCGAAATCGACCTGAACGACCTCTATGCGACCGGGATGCGTCGAGCCGTCTGTTCCCGTTGCGTGCCCAACGCGCGTATCGAGGACTCCTTCGATCTCGCGAAAATTGGCCGCGCCCGCGGCCTATTTTTGGTTCGTTGTCGATCACGCCGAACGGCGAATTCAGGTTTCTGAAGATCGCGCCCTTCGTTTCGAGACACGCGAGGCTTCCTGCGTTGCGCTTGTTGATCGCACGAGCTTGGACGAGCTGTGGAACGGCTGGCGAGCATCTGAATCGTCTTTACCCTGCTGCGGGGCAGAGTGGTTGGCAGGTGCCTCAGAGGGATCTCGCTGAAGTGCAGCCTCGAGGATGCTGACGTCCTGAGCGACGGTCCCGCCGCTTATTCCGACGCCGCCGACGAACACGCCCTCGTGAACAAGAGGCGCGCCTCCTCCCATGGCGCAGAAGCTGTCTTGCGACATCAAATGGAAGAGCTCTTTTCCAGGCTGCACGAGATCGAACAGGTCGGCTGTTCGTCGCTGTGTGAGCGCGGCGGTGTAGGCCTTGCGGTGGGAGATCAGCATCGAGAAGGCTAGTGCGCCATTCATCCTGTGCTGTAGTACCGAATTCCCATGAACGTCGATGACGGTGACGGTTACCGGCACCTTAGTAGTGAACGATTCCGCCTCCACGCGTTCGGCGATATCCTTTGCCAGAGCAAGCAGGTCCATTCTACGGTTCCTTAGTCAGGTTAAGTCGAGTTGAATGGGTGAAGCTTGCGGCCGAAGCGACCGGACCGCTACTGAACCTTGGTATCGCAGACACCAAGGTATGCTGTGCCGCGGAGGCGGTAAGTGGATCGAGAACGTCCAGGCGCGATTTCGAAAAACTCTGGAGGGATCGATCGGTTCTTGCACGACGCAACGAGCCACGAGCGCATCCTCTTCGCTGACATGCAGTGCCCTGTTGTGGTTGCGCGAGGAGCAGGTTTGCTGGGTGCGTTGACCTCTGCTCTCTGACCTATGAAGCGTTACTACGGTTCGCCGACCCCGTCGGAGGCGAGACGTTGGCCAAGATTTAGCTCCATGTCTGAACGTTTCTGCAGCCCCGCTTCCAAAAGCTTCGCCATTCGCGCCCTCGTTGCCGGACGTTTGGTGGAGATGAAGAACTGATCGAGCGCGGGCGGGAAGAGATCGTCATCGGGAAGGGAAGTTTCGTCGATGAATCGTTTTGCGTCTGCGATCGCCTCTTTGTCGAATCCCGCGATCCGTCTGGCAAAGCCGTCGACGAAGGCGTCGAGGTCCGCATCCGGAATTGCTCGATTTACGTATCCATACCGTTCCGCCAAGGCGCCTGGAAAGTCATCGGCGCCGAGCACGACTTCGATCGCGCGGCCGCGTCCCATAAGGCCTGCAAGCCTTGCCATTGGGTTGCCGCCCGGCACCGCGCCAACGCCGACCTCGAATTGACCGAGAACCGCCTTCTCGGCGCTAGCGAAGCGGATATCGCAGGACAGAGCGAACTCGCTGCCTGCGCCCCGGGCGCGGCCACGAATAGATGCAATTGAAACGACGGGAGCGCGAGATAGCCGCACAAGCACGTCGAGCCAGGGATGCATGCCTGTAGGCCCTCGGACCATCGCTGCTGTTCGAGCTTTGTCGACGAGAACGTCATAGTGGGCAAGAAAAAAATCCGGATCCGAGCTTTGGAACACGATTACTTTGACATCGGGCTCGCTTTCAAGCTTCTCGATCAGTTGTGAGAGTTCCACGATCGTGGTGGGGTCGACAAGGTTTATGGGAGGATTGCTGAATGTTGCCTGCCAGAAACCTGGTGCTGGCATGTTCAATTCGATCTGGGTTCGCATTTAGACTACCTCGCGGCTCTGCTGGGCGGGTATCTAATCGCGGGCGAGAGGCTAATCCTATTGCACGAAGGTATTGCGCCCACCAGGCATGGCATCCGAAGCAAAAGGGCCGTCTCCGGGCGAATTGGAGACGGTCCTACGCGGACGCGAAGTAACCGCGCGCACCGGCGGAGGTGGATGGGCCGGGGAGTGCTATCTCAGCAACCCCGAAACGAACGCACTGGCAGGGCAACGGTAGCTTCTTCTTCGCCTGTCGCTCGCCGAGGGACGCCCGGAGAAGCGTTCGCGCCGCCAGGTCAAATTCTCAATTCTGTCTCAATGGTAGAAATCGGGCAGAAGCTTGAGTTCGTCTGCTTGGTGCTTGTCGTGGTTGATAAATAGCTGCGCATCGTATTCGGTCATGATTTGCTTGATGCGGTCCATGGAGGAGATGGATTCGGGCTTATCGACATTCAGCGCGGGGACGATGTCTCTCTCGAAGTTGTCCTCTAGATGGGCTACATCCCCGGACAGGATGACGTAGCCAGTCTTGCCCAGATGGACCATCAGCGACTGGCTGCCTGGGGTATGCCCCGGGGTGGACAGCAATCTCACGCTGCCGTCGCGAAACAGATCGACGTCTCCGGTAACAAGCTCGAGACGGCGAGGATGTCCGAGGAGCTTCCGAGCGAGTTGAACCAGAGTGTTGAGGTTCGGATCTGAAGGTGGGGGCGAATTGATCCATTCGTACTCCGCCTGCTGCATCACGACTGTCGCGTCCGGAAAAAGACCGACGTTTCCGATATGATCACCGTGCGTATGCGACACGAGGACGTAGTCGATATCGGACGGCTTTAGTCCGATTTGAGCAAGCTGCGAGGAGATCGTCCTGTCGAGATGATAGACGATCAGACTGGGAAGTGTCGACCAGCCCTTCGGATCGCCGATCGCTGTCTCGGGTACCCCAGTATCCCACATGATGTACTCGCTCCCATGCTGGATGAGATAGCATGTCGAGGAGAATTCGATGGACTTGCCCTTATTCTCGCCGGGCGTCCATACAGACTCGTCGTTCGCCAGGGAATGGCCGCAGTCGACTCGATAAAGCCGATCGATCGTTGCGCCGGGATTTTTTTCTTCCGTCGCTGACAATTGCGGGGCGTGTGCTGTTGCGAACAGCGCGAGCCAAATGACTTGGGTGATTGTAAAACGCGGTTTCATTATCTGTCTCCGATCTGGCAGCATAGAGGTGTTGTGGCCGCCCGGCGCAAACGCGGCGGTCGGAATATTCGAGATGCCGTGGGAAGGTTCACGGGGTCCGAGGTGACGGAGGGACGTTAGCTAAACCTCGGGAGACAGTTAATCGCACTTAGGTACCGAATGGGTGACCGTCGGGCTGTGCATTTTTCGAAACATTTGGCAAGAGTCCGACCCGAGCCCCTCCCAATTACCGGGCTGACAGTTGACGCCGCACTGGATGGGATCGGGCTGGCGTACCCGACTGGCCTCGTCCTGGGGCATGCCGAACTATGAACTATGGAGAGCTAAGCCGTTTGCTTCGGGAGTGGTGCCCGATCTTCCAAGGGTATCACGTCTATTATCGGAGCCGCCGAAATCCGTCGCCAGTCTTCTCGGCTTCGTCGAAGCATTCCGATCCAGGCCGTCCCGCGCGAGGACCAGGCGGCGCGTGTCTTCCCAAGGTACCACGAAAAGCTCTCAGAGGCTTGTTGGGGCGAGTATGCGGCTGAAACCTGAGCGCTCCCCTTGCCAAAATGGCCTCCGGGATTTGAGGTTACAGCAACGAATTTGGATTGCGTCGTCCCGGAATACAATCGCTCGATCACCGGCGTGCTGAAGAACGCCCTCGACCAGTCATACGTAGAATGGGCCCGCAAGCCGTTCACCGCGATCGCCTATGGCACCGCGGGCGGGTCTCGCGCACTCGAGCATCTGCGCGGAATCGGCGTCGAGCTGCAGATGGTTTCCACGCATGCGGCCGTTCATATCGGCGGCAGCGACTTCTTCGCCATGTTCTCGATGGGCGGCAACAAGCCGATCGAAGAGATCGAAGCCAACCTGCTGCCGTCGGCGAAGACTGCGCTGGACGCGCTGGTCTGGTGGGCGAAGGCCACGATTGCTGCGAAGGCTTCAGAGGTCTAACCTCTGCAAGACAAGGAGCGGGGGCGTTAGCCGCCCCGCTCCAGTTTTATCGTCTACACGCGACGGGCGACATAAAAATCCTTGAGCGGGGTTGGAAGCAGGTCTGCCGGGAAGTCCTGGTAGGACACCGGGCGCAGGAAACGGTAGATCGCCAACGTGCCTACCGACGTCGATCTTCCGTCCGACGTCGCCGGATAAGGTCCGCCATGGACCATCGCCGGGGAGACCTCGACGCCCGTCCCGAAGCCGTTAACGAGGAGCCGTCCGGCGAGAAGTTCCAACTGCGGGACCATCTGGGAGGCGGCGGTGAGGTCCTCGGCATCTACGTGTAGCGCGATGGTCAACTGACCTTCCAAGGATTCGACGACCTTACGCAACTCGTCGTCGTCACGGCAGCGAACGATCAGTCCCGCCGCACCGAAGACTTCTTCCTGAAGCTCTGGATTGGCGAGAAAGGCAGCAGCCGTCGTCTGAAAAAGCGCAGCCGAGGCCTGATGTGCAGTTCCGTTCTTCCCCGAAGCGATTTGCGAGACCGATGATACCGCCGACAGCCTTGCCACGCCCTTTCGATACGCCTCGCAGATACCGCCTGTCAGCATGGTCTGAGCCGGCGCTTCCCCCAGCGCTGCCGCCGCACTCTCGATGAAGGCGTCGAGGCCCGCACCGTCAATTGCGATGATCAGACCAGGATTGGTGCAGAATTGACCGGCCCCGAGGGTCAGTGAGGCCGCGAACGATTTCCCGATCTCCGCGCCCCGGACCAGCAATGCATTTGGATAGAGGATGACGGGATTGATGCTGCTCATTTCGGCGTAGACGGGTATCGGCTGCTTCCGCTCCGACGCGATCTTCATCAACGCGGTGCCGCCCCGGCGCGAGCCTGTGAAACCAACTGCGCGAACCCTGTGGTCGGCGACCAGGGTCTGGCCGACCTCGAATCCTGCGTCGAACAAAAGCGCAAAAGTCCCCGACGGGAGCCCGCATGCCGCGACGGCGTCGACGACGGCCTTGCCAACGATCGCGGAGGTTCCGGGATGGGCGGAGTGCGCCTTGACGATCACCGGACAGCCGGCGGCGAGGGCCGAGGCAGTGTCGCCACCAGCGACAGAAAAAGCTAGGGGGAAGTTCGATGCCCCAAACACCGCGACCGGTCCGAGAGCGATGTTGCGAAGCCGAAGGTCAGGCTTCGCCATCGGCTTGCGGTCGGCGTCTGCGGGATCGAAACGCAATTCCTGGAAAGCGCCGTCGCGGACTTCCTTCGCGAAGAGCCGGAGCTGTCCGACCGTTCGGGCACGCTCTCCTTCGATGCGGCCGCGCGGCAGTCCCGTCTCGTCGATCGCTCGCAGGACGAGTTCGTCCCCGATGGCCAGAATTCCTTCCGCGATCGCTTCCAGGAAGAGCGCCCGATCCTCGAGCGATGTTTCCTTGTAGACCGGGAAGGCGGCCCAGGCCAAAGACGCGGCTTGCTCGACCTGCTCCTTGGTGGCGCCCGCGAAACTTGGTTCCATGGGGCTGCCGTTGGCGGGATTGATCGCGGAGAATGTTGCGGCCGAGCCGCGCACGTTCGTGCCACCGATAAGGAGGTCGCCGGAGAGTGTCATCATGGATCCTTTCGAAACGAAGAGCCGATACCGTCCTCCACTTACTTGGAGGCTCGACGCGAACCGTTGCCGGTTGGCTTTCGACCTCAGATAGGCGTCGGCGCGAGGCATGCCAAGCCTGGAAATGCAAATAGTATTACTTTTTAAAGGGAGCTGCATCCGGCGGGCCAAGCCCGCCGGATGCAAGTGGTCGCAAGATTGCGGCTTACGCCACCTGAGTGAGGGCGATCGCCGCCACGGTCTCCTTGGTGTCGACGATGGCGCTGGCATAGCTCGGCAGATTGACCTCGAGCGCCGCGTGCATCATTTCCGGCGAGTAATCGGCGACCGCGTCCTTGACGACGGTGACGTCGTATCCAAGTTCGGCGGCGTATCGCACGGTGGCTTCGATGCATGTATGGGCTACCAGACCGATCACGATGACACGCTGGATGCCATGCCGTTTCAGTTCGAGATCGAGATCGGTGTTGGCAAAGCCGCTGGAGCACCAATGCTCGGATGCCACGACCTCACCGGCCACGGGGACGAATTCGGCACGGAACTCGCCGCCCCACGTGCCGAATTCGAAGCTCTTGCGGTGCCAGGCCGCACGCTGGATCGGCGCCACGAACTTCCAGTTCTCGTAGTCTCCAGCCCGATAGCGATGATGCATCGCGAAAAAGACCCGAAGCTTGGCTTCGCGTGCGGCGGTCAGCACTTCGAGCATGTGCGGCACGCAGTTGTTCGCCTCGGCGACCTCCTTGATCCGCGGCCAGATCTTGCCACCCTCGGAAATGAAGTCGTTGTACGGATCGACCACGAGGAGTCCGGTATTGCTCCTATCGAAGGATAGTTCAGTCATGGTGTGCTCCTTGGCCGGTTCAGGCCGCCTTCGTCGCGGAGTTCTTCAGGGCCGCGCGCTCGATGCTCGCCGCGAACAGCGGCGTCTCGCCCTTGTTGTGGGCAATAGACATCGGCTGACGCTGCGTACGGAAGAGTTCGAACGGGATGCCTTGGCGATCGAGGAACGCCATCATCTCGTCGGTCGCGTAGGATTGGACGCGGTTGGTGAATTCGCAGCGGTTCGCATCCAGCTTCTTCACACTCAGTTCCCAGGTGACGTGGATGGTGACCCGGCCATTCGGCGTGAAGACGTCTGAATCGGAGTCGAGGATGAGATGATGCTTTTCGCCGAGTGTCTCATGGTAATGCTGGACCATCAGGCTGCCGCCGATTGTCTCGACATTTATCGACATCCGCGTGCCGTCGTCCGCCGTCGTGAAGCCCGCTGCGATGTGGGCAGGCGAGCATCCCTGGTACTCCTTTTCGGGCAGGTTAAAGCACCATGTCGGAATATCAATCTTCTCGATCGGCGCGTTGATGATGGCCGAAAAGCTGGAATCGACGATCTGGTTTTCAAGGCTGTGCATGAGACTTCTCCATTGTCGTTGACTGCGTTGAAGGGTGTTGATGCCCGCGCGACCTGCCGAGTCCTTGCGCGGGCACCGCCTCGGCCTACTTGTCGGCCAGAGTTTGGGTGTAGTGTCCGAGCCTGGCCTCGACGTCCGGGTCCTTCTGCAGCCCTATGTCCATCAGCCGTCCGATGTTCTTCTGCGCCGCCGGCCGTTGGACCGAAGTAATGAAGGCGTCCCAGCCAGCGGCGATCTCGGGATCGCTCGGAAGGCTCGCGAAATCGACCAGGCGTTTGGTGTCGGCGATCGCCTGGCGATCGAAGCCGGAGATTCGGGTCGCGAGGGCGTCAACGAACGGATCGAGCTTGTCGTCATCGAAGGATCGATTGACGTATCCGTACTTCTCCGCAAGATCACCGTTGATGTCGTCGGATCCAAGCAGGACCTCCAGCGCGCGGCCGCGCCCCATCAGCCGCGGTAGCCTTGCCATCGGGCCGCCTCCGGGAACGAGCGCCGCGCCCACCTCCCATTGGGAGAGAATAGCCTTCTGACGGCTGGCGAAGCGCATGTCGCTGGCGAGAGCAAGCTCGCTTCCGACGCCCGTCGCGCGGCCGCGGAGGAGCGCGATGGAGACGACCGGCGACTTGCTGATGCGGACCAGCATGTCGGGCAGGGGGTGCAAGCCTGTGGGGCCAGAGGGGAGGCCGGTGGATTCGGCGAGAGGCGGCGTAAAGTTGTAGTGAGTGAGGAAGAACCCAGGCACATCGCTGTCGAAGACAACGACCCTAAGCTTGGGATCGCTTTCGATTGCGGCCACCACTTTTTCCATCTGAGGGATCGTCTCCGGTCCGAAGATGTTGAAGGGCGGATTGTCGAAGGTGACACGCCAGTAGGCGGGCGTGCGCTTGTCCACCTTGATCTGCGCATGTTTCTGACCTGGGTCGGCCTTGACCTCTGCACCACGATCCACCTTTTCGGCGACCTTCGTCTGACCGGATAGGGCGAGCGCCGGAAGCAGCAATAGCGCCGCCGCAGTCAGGGCTTTCGACGACATCGCGATGGCGCTTGTCCTGGTTGGTTGTCTGACATTCATGGCTGGCTCCGTTCTTGGGTTTGGGATGCAAACGCTGGCCCGATCTCGAAGACCAGTTCGATCTCGACGGGCATTCCAAGCGGTATGCTGGAAACGCCGAGGACGACGCGGGGAGGGAGCCGGGCCGGGCCGAACACGTCGAGCAACAGCTCTGACGCTCCATCGGCGACTTTGGGGTGTTCACGGAAATCGGCGGGGCAGGCGATATAGACGGCGAGCTTGGCGACCGATCGAATTCTATCCAGCGTTCCTAGCTGCGACTGCGCGGCGGCCAGCCCACTCAGGCAGGCCGCTCTCGCCGCGTCGTAACCTTCAGCCACCGACAGCTCGCGGCCGACAAGGCCAGTATAAAGTGGCACATGTCCGGCGACCGGCAGCATGCCGCTTAGGAACAGCAGCGAGCCGGATTGGAACGCTTCGACGTACGCGCCAAACGGCGTGGGCGCCTTCGGGAGGCATATCGCCAGTTCCTTGATGCGCGCCTCAGCGCTCGCGACTACCATTTGCCGAGATGTGCGCCGTTGTCTACGTGCAGCACCTCCCCGGTGATGTTGGAGGACTCCGTCAGATAGACGACGCCGTCGACGATCTCCTGAACCGCGGTGATAGTCCCCATCGGCGACAAGGATTCGAGGAAGGCCCGCGGGTTTTTCGCGTGAAGAGGGGTGTCGACAACGCCTGGCGAGAGCGCGTTCACGCGGATATTGTCCTTGGCGAACTCAAGCGCGAGGCTCTTCGTAATCGCGTTGAGACCGCCCTTGGTAACCATTGGAAGCGACGCGGTCACGCTGGCAATCGGATGGTCCGTCAGCGACGAAGTGATCGTCACGACGCTCCCGCCGGATTTCTGGCGCAGCATCTGTTCGATGGCGCGCTGCGTGAAATGGAGAAATCCTTCGACGTTCGTCGCGCACAGGCGGCGGAAGTCTTCGATGGTGTATTCGAGGAACGGTTTGGTGAAGAAGACCCCGGCATTGTTAACGAGCGCATCGATCGAACCGAATTTCTCCACCGCGGCCGTCGCCACCCGCTCGGCCGTTTCTGGATCCGCGACGTCGCCGCTGATCAGCTCCAGCCGGCCTGCGCGATCGAACAGCGTGCTCTCGCTGATGTTGCGGGAAGTGCCGACGACGTTCCAGCCCTTGTCCAGGAACGTTTTGACGAGTCCGGCTCCGATCCCTTGCGACGCGCCAGTGATCACAACAGTCTTGTGCACGCTCATGCCTGCCTCCGTTCCAGCGACGCCGGTAACCTTCGTCCGCCGGGTGGCGGTCGTCGCTTTGTTCCTCGTGTGATGCGTTGATCCAGCAAATTGGCCGGGAGCTTCCCGGCGGTCCGCGCCGTCGTCCGCTCTGCCACGATAATCGCGCCGAAAATCCGGACCCGATATTGTACCAAGGTGTTCCCGATACCTTCGGATTGGTCGCTCTCCAGGACACCAAGGTCCAATAGACGCGGGTCGTGGCCGGGGGGTATCAGCGTTGCAACGTCACGCATGACAAGGAGCCCACATGACCCGCTGGCCGGATCGCCGAATTCTCGACCTGTTTGGAATCGAGCTTCCCATCATCCAGGCGCCGATGGCCGGCGCGACGACGGTCGAAATGGTCGTCGCCGCGGCCAAGGCCGGCGGTCTGGGGTCTCTCCCAAGCGCTCAGTTAAACGTCGACGGGCTGCGACAGGCACTCCATGAGATTCGCGGCGCTACTCGCACGCCTGTGAACGTGAATTTCTTCTCACATGTTTCCCCCGCCGAAGATCCGGCAGCGCAGATGCGATGGAGAGCTCTGCTCGCGCCCTACTTCGTAGACGCAGGACTTGACCCTGCTGCGCCGCTCGCCGCGGCGGGCCGAGCACCGTTCGACTCTTCGTTCTGCGAGGTGGTCGAGGAGTTGAAACCGGAGGTCGTGAGCTTTCATTTCGGGCTGCCCGAAAAGTCGCTGGTCCAGCGTGTGAAGGCGACCGGCGCGAAGATCATATCATCCGCGACGACCGTGGCCGAGGCCGTCTGGCTCGAAAAAAACGGCGTCGACGCAGTCATCGCCATGGGTTTCGAGGCCGGCGGACATCGTGGGAACTTTTTGAGCCAGGACATGACGACACAGGTTGGGATCATGGCGCTCCTGCCGCAGGTGGTCGACGCGGTGCGGGTGCCAGTCATCGCCGCCGGCGGGATCGCCGACGGACGGGGTGTCGCCGCCGCCCTTATGCTCGGAGCTTCCGCCGTCCAGGTCGGGACGGCATACCTGTTCTGCCCTGAGGCGAGGATTCCCGCTGTTCAGGCAGAGGCGCTGGCTTCCGCCCGAGATGACAGCACCGCGATAACGAACGTTTTTACCGGCCGCCCAGCGAGAGGCGTCGTAAACCGCCTGATGCGCGATCTGGGTCCAATCTCAGATGCCGTGCCTGCATTTCCAACTGCCGGAGGAGCTCTCGTTCCCATCAGAGCAAAAGCCGAGGCGGAGTCGAGGAACGATTTTACGAACCTCTGGTCGGGTCAGGCCTCCCGTCTTGCTCTGAAAGTTGGTGCCGAGGAATTGACGCGAGAGCTCTATCATTCCGCGTTGGACGTCATCGCACGCCGCAGTCCTGCCTGACGGCGTCCCGAAGATCCTTCCGCATCTCGGCAGACAGCCTGCCGCAGACTGACGGTTCACGCAGACGTCGACCAATCTAACTGAAGGGGAGCCGTCGCGCGAGTTCGTGGCGACATATCTCCAATCGAACGAAGGACAGCGTCATGTCTAAACACCGCCCCAGCCCATATGTGGTCGTGCTCGCTGGATCGGCGTCCCTCGCCATCGCCATGGGCGTCGGTCGGTTCGCATTCACTCCAATCCTGCCGATGATGCTGCACGACGGCGTCCTTGATCTTTCGCAAGCCGGAGGACTCGCCACTGCCAACTATGTCGGCTACCTCGTCGGCGCATTGGCGGCGATGGCAGTACCCAGAAGGTGGGATCATACCTTCATCATACGCCTGACACTGGGGTCCACGGTCCTGCTCACGGCTCTGATGTCTGCGCCTTATGCCGAGGCCTGGGTCGCTCTCCGGTTCTTGGCGGGCGTGGCTTCGGCGGTCGGATTCGTCTTCACCTCCGGTTGGTGTCTCGCCCAGCTTTCGGGATCCGGCAGCTCGATCGGAAGCGCCATATTCACGGGACCCGGCGCAGGCATCGCCGTGTCCGGGCTAGCCGCCAGCGGGATGACCATTCTTGGGCTGAGCGGGCACACGGCCTGGCTGGTGTTCGCGGCGATTTCGGCGATCATTAGCGGGATCATCTGGAAGACATTCGGCGAGAGCGCGAAACCGTCCGACGCCTATTCGGTGGGCGCGCCGACGCGCGCCTCCGGCAAGGTGCCAAAATCGGAAATGCCTCTTTTTGCCGTGGCTTACGGGCTGGCCGGCTTCGGCTACATCATCACTGCGACGTATCTTCCGGTGATCGCGAAGAACAGCGTTCCCGGTTCACCGTTGCTCACCGTCTTCTGGCCGCTTTTCGGAGCCGCGGCAGTCGTCGGGTCACTCCTGGCGGCGCGCGTGAGGCATAGCGCCGACGTGCGGCTCCATCTGACTGCCGCGTACCTTGTGCAGGCAGTCGGAGTGGGGCTGTCGGTGATCTGGCAGGACGCTTTCGGTCTTGCCCTCAGCAGCGCGCTTGTGGGCCTGCCCTTCACTGCGATCAGCTACTTCGCCATGAACGAAGTCAGGCGGATCAGATCGAGCCACCACGCGCGTTACATGGGACTGCTGACGGCGGTGTTCGCGATCGGACAGATCATGGGGCCGCCTGCCGTGGGAGTGATCATGAGGCACGAGGTGAACGTAGACGCCGGGTTCGATCTCGCGCTTGCCGTCGCCAGCATCGCGCTCGTAGTCGGCGCCGCGATCTATGTTGCGATGATCCTGCTGTTTCCTTGCGAGCGGAAGGCAAAGATCGTAGAGCGCTCGGTTCGATCCACTTGAAAACTACCCGCTTCGATCTCCTCCGATGCGATCGTCGCCTATCTCCAAATTCTGGGCGACACCATCGTACAATAGATGGGTCGGGATCGATTGCGCATGCTGCACTGACGACGAGCCGGATAAACCAAGTCGGCCCGCACGACGAGAGTTACAGGCTTTCCAATTGCGTCAGCCACCTTTTAGGAAGTACGGAGAAAAGCAATGGACCGGCATCTCACGGAAGTCAGCGGCGGCGAGACCGCGCAGGACGATGGAAGCGCCTTGGATGCTTTGATACGGTTCTATCGAGCCTTCAACGCTGGCGATCTCAAAGGGCTGGAAGAGGTCTGGCTTGGTGGCTCGGATCCCAGCATGGATAATCCGATCGGCGGCATCCGCCGCGGTTGGGACCAGATCGCTGACGGTTATTCAAAGCTCTTCAAGGGAGGAACGAAGGTCCAGGTGACCTTCCACGACTTCACGAGCCAGGGCGGCGACGAATGGCATCTGTTCGTCGGCCGTGAACGTGGAATCTGCAGGACGGCTACTGAGACGCTCGACGTCGCCTTCCGGACGACCCGGTGGTTTGTACGCAAGGAAGGCGGTTGGCGACAGCTTCATCACCATGGGTCTGTCGAGGATCCGCAGATGCTGGCTGCCTATCAGAAAATGATCTTCGGCTGAAGAAACCATGGGTCTGTCGAGGATCCGCAGATGCTGGCTGCCTATCAGAAAATGATCTTCGGCTGAAGAAATGGGCGCCGGCAAACGTCGGCGCTCCCCGCGGCGCGCAGCTAGTCGCGCGGCTGTCCCCGCACCAAAGGCGCGACGTCGGTTCCCAGCAGCTCGATCGAACGACGCATCGCTTCCGCGTCGAGCGCGGCCGTGCTCATCTGAAAGGTGATGCGAGCAATGCCTCCCAACGTTGTGTTAACATGAGATATCTTGGCAGCCACCGTCTGTGGGCTGCCGACAAGGAACGCGCCACCCGGCCCGCACATATGCTCGAACTGGGCCTTGGTCGGCGGCGGCCAGCCTCGCTCTCTCCCAGCGTCGGTGAACATTTGGAACCAGCCGGGGAAAAACGCTTTCTTTGCCGCCTCGTCGGTCTCTCCGACAAATCCAAGAGCATGGACGCCTACCCGCTGGTTTTCAGCGGGATGCCCGCTGGCGAGCCACGCTCGGCGATAGAGCTCGACCAGCGGCAAAAAGCGCTCGAAGCTTCCTCCGATGATGGCCACCATCAGAGGGAGGCCCAGCGTCCCGGCGCGGACGAAGGATTCGGGCGTGCCGCCGACGCCGAGCCATATCGGCAATTTGGACTGATGCGGACGAGGAAAGACGCCTTCGCCATTGATTGCAGGACGAAACCGGCCCTGCCACTTGATGCTGGGCTGCTCCCTGATCTTGAGCAGTAGGTCCAGCTTTTCCGCAAAGAGCGCATCGTAGTCCCTCAGGTCGAAGCCAAACAGGGGATAGGCCTCCACGGAAGAGCCACGACCGACCACGATCTCCGCTCGTCCGCGGGATATAAGGTCCAGCGTTGCGAACTCTTGAAAAAGGCGCACAGGATCGGAGGCGCTAAGCACTGCGACGGCGCTCGTTAGCCTTATCGAATTGGTTCGCGCCGCCGCTGCGGCAAGTATCACGGCGGGCGCGGAATCAAGCGCGTTTTCCCTGTGGTGTTCGCCCATTCCGAAGACGTCCAGACCAACCTGGTCCGCCAGCTCCACCTCGGAAAGTACGCTCTCCATACGATCGACCGCCGACTGCAGACGACCCGTATCAGGTTTGGGCAAGAGCATCGCAAAACTATCGATACCGATTTCCACTGTTGAATCCTTTCAATGGGCTCGCAGCCGGAGCCTTGGTGTCTGACGCCTTACAGGCCGAAGCGCTTCCCATCTCATGACGAGGCGATGCCGCGCCAGTCTGGTTTTTCGGATGAAGGTCATCGATTTTTTCGATAATTGAGCGCGTCGGGACCCCGGCTGCTCATGCCCACGAATCGACATCTCTTACCGCCTTGGCGAACGCCTCGGGCGCCTCCTGCGGCAAATTGTGGCCGATCCCTCCGGCTGCGAGACGATGTTCGTATTTCGCCTTGAACTTTGACGCGTAGGCCTTGGGATCAGGATGAGGCGCTCCGTTGGCGTCGCCCTCCATCGTGATCGTTGGCACATGGATCTCGGGACCGACCGCAAGTTTGGTCTCGAATTCGTCGAACCGCTTTTCACCTTGCGTCAGGCCCAGACGCCAGCGGTAGTTATGAACGACGATCGAGACGTGATCGGGATTGGCAAATGCCTCTGCACTCCGTTCGAAGGTCGAGTCGTCGAACTTCCACTGCGGCGAGGCAAGACGCCAGATGAGTTTGGCGAAGTCGTTCGTATATTTTTCATAGCCGTCGCGACCGCGGTCCGTCGCGAAGTAGAACTGATACCACCACTGAAATTCCGCGGCCGGGGGCAAAGGCGCCTTTCCAGCAGCTTGGTTCCCTATGAGGTAGCCGCTGACTGATACCAATCCCCTGCATCGTTCTGGCCAAAGCGCGGCCACGATGTCGGCCGTCCGCGCACCCCAGTCGAACCCGGCGACCGTTGCCTTTTCAATCTTCAAGGCGTCCATCAGCTTGATGGCGTCGACAGCAAGCGCCGACTGTTGGCCGTTACGAAAAGTGTCCTCGGACAGGAACCTAGTGCTGCCGTATCCGCGCAGATGCGGGACGATCACACGGTGACCCCGCTTCGCGAGCAAAGGCGCCACCTCGGCGAAGGCGTTGATGTCGTAGGGCCAGCCGTGGAACAACAAAACCGGGGAGCCGTCTTCAGGGCCGAGCTCGGCGTATCCGACATTCAGGTCGCCGGCGTCGATACGCTTGTCGGCAACCAGATCCATATTCTTTTGCCGTACCGGCCTTTTGCTTTGCTCGGCACCTTCGACGCGCCCTGCGAGGATTCCTGCGGCCGTCAGCCCGAGTGCCACTCCGCCGAAGGAGCGGCGTGTCCAGGTCGCGTTGTTTGAGTTGCTCATGGCTGTGTCTCCAAAGATCGCTTGTTGAGCGCCTGCCGCACGACAGGAACTTGCGAGTCCATTTCAGACAGGTGGCAGAAATGCGCTACTGTCCAATGGTGTCGGTCAGCTACAGGAGTGCTTAAACATGGAGGCGCAGCGGCCCCTCAGAACGCCGAAAGCTCATTCGGGACGGAGCCCGACGCGCGCCCAAGTCTTGCGGCCATATACAAAAGGTCGGGAAGTGTTCTGGCGTTCATCTTCCGCATGAGCCGGCCGCGATGAGCCTTGACGGTGATCTCACTAATATTCAACTTGAAGGCCACCTGCTTGTTCAGCAAGCCTTCTACCACAAACTTCATGACTTGACGTTCTCGCGGGGTAAGGGTGAGGAAATAGGCTTCCAAACGGTTTGCCTCGTTGAACGCACGTATCGATGCGTTCACCTCCTCTGCGATTACGGCGGGATTGTCCTGCTTGGGGAGGAAGGCCACCCGGAATCTCGTTGTGGAAACAGACGTGGCCGGACTGCCCCGCGGGGTGACGACGACGATTGGGCAGTGCACCGCGAAGGAGCAAATCAACCGCGCTAGATCTGATACCGGCAGATCCGCCAAGCTCGCATCGACAAGGATACAGTTGAAACATCCAGCTTGGGCGCCGTTAAGCAAGTCGCGCGCTGAGGTGAACCGTTCAAGTCGCCAGCTCATACCCGAAATATATCGATGCAAATCGGGATCGAATTCGGTGCCGTTATCCAAAACGGCGACCAAAGCATCGCTCGAGAGTGTTGTCGCCATTGTCGAAGGATCAGTAGGATTTTCCGTCCGGTACATGCCATTCGCTCTCATTGATCGTGCACGGAGGTGCTGCGGCTGGGAGGTGTTATGATGCTTGCACCTTGTAGTGAAGGCGCTCCGCGTTTTTAAACCAGCACCCAGCCGTTCGCGACTTAAGTGGTGTGAGAGATCCTGAAAAAAGCTGAAATATTCCCTTAGCAGTTGTTGAAGCGCCCTTGGCGCAATCTGCCCCTCTGTGATTTTATACGATGCGTATTGAACCAGATAGATTCGGGTCGCTTTGGGACAGATTGAGATAGGCCTCTTCGAGCACTCCGGATGGGAGCTCGATCTCGAAAAACGAGAGCTGCGTGCGATGGGCGCTCCGGTCCCGCTCGGCAGTCGCGCATTCGAAATCCTCGAAACACTTGCTATTTCTTCGGGTGGGATAGTCACGAAAGACGAGCTGATGAAGCGCGTCTGGCCTGGAATGGTCGTCGAGGACAACACGCTCCAGGTTCATATCTCTGCAATAAGGCGTGCCCTTGGAAAGGACCGAGACCTGCTGCGCACCGTGTCTGGTCGAGGATATCGACTACTCGGCGAGTGGACGGAACCCGAAAAGCGGTTTGCCGGTCCGACGCTTGCTACTCTCGTGCGGTCAAGCGAACGAGCGGGTTTTGTTACTAACATCCCCTCGGCGGCGTCCGAGCTCATCGGCCGCCAGGCTGCAATTTCTCATATCGTGACGCTCATGTCGGCCTATCGAATTGTAACCCTGACGGGACCCGGTGGGATCGGAAAAACCGTACTCGCGTCCGAAGTCGCGCGCCGCCTGCAGCCGACGATAGATGGGGATGCATTCTTCGTGGAGCTGGTTTCCCTCTCGGATCCAAATCTTGTTCCCACGACACTTGCACAGGCTCTCGATCTGCGCCTTCAAGGCGACGACGTTTCTGCCGAGCTCGTTGCGCGGGCAATTGGTAACCGGAAAATGTTGCTTCTGATCGACAACTGCGAACATGTCGTAGATGCCGCTGCCGAGATGGTCGAGGCCATGCTGCGCACCTGCCCGAACGTTTCGGTTCTCGCAACAAGTCGGGAACTTCTCCGTATCGAAGGGGAGTTCACATATCGTGTTCCCCCGCTTGATGTGCCCGCGAACGAAAAGGTTGGTGATCCTTTAACTCACAGTGCGGTTCAGTTGTTTGTCGCCCGAACACGGGCGTTGCAGTCCGATTTCACGGCTAGCGGGGACAGAGTCTCGATTATCGCAGGTATTTGCCGACATCTGGATGGAATTCCCCTAGCGATAGAGTTCGCCGCCGCCCGTGCCGCCACGTTGGGGCTTCAACAGATCGCCGGCCGATTGGATGACCGTTTCGTTCTTCTGACCGGCGGACGCCGTACTGCATTGCCTCGACACCGCACGCTTCGGGCTGCACTCGATTGGAGCTATGAATTGTTGCCCGAAGGAGAGCGGCGCCTCCTACGCAGTCTGTCCGTATATCCCGCGGGGTTTACCTTGGAGGCCGCGATGGCAGCCAGCGGGGAGGACGAGGAAGAGACGGCACTAGGGCTCTCGAACCTTGTCACGAAATCATTGGTGACCTTCGACGGAACGGAGGCAGCCCCCCGGTGGCGTCTTCTGGAGACGGTGCGGGTCTATTCGCTAGAAAAGCTTGGAGGGGGCACCGAGTATCGAATGACGATGAGGCGTACAACGGCCTTTTTCCATTCGTTATTCCGGCCATTTTCGAGTGAAGACTCGCTGCGGTTGGCAATCGATGGTCTGGGGCGGTACCGCCGAGAGATCGACAATCTTCGAGCCTGTTTGACTTGGGCGCTTTCTCCAGAGGGAGATGGAAATCTCGGAGCAGACCTCGCCGCAGTTGCCTCCGATTTCTGGACCGCGACCTCGCTCGTGTCCGAGGCAGGCGAATGGGCTAAAAAGGCGCTCTCCTACCTGAAAGAAGAGGAGGGGGGACGTACGGAACTCGTCCTGCAGTGCGCTCTGGGATTCGCCATGATTTATACGCAGGGCATGAGCGAGCAAGGTAGGGCGGTGCTTGCACGCGCCCTGATGCTCGCTGAGAAGTTGGATGACCAGGACTATCGGCAACGGGTAACATGCGCCCTGTGGCTTTTTAGCGCTCGCTCGGTCGAGCTGGATGATGCGCTCGTTTACGCGCAGGAATACGAGAGAGGCGCTGGCGGGGGCGATGCGAGGTCCCGCGCGACGGCAGCTTGGCTGTCGGGCATCCCGCACACCTATCAGGCCCACCACCTCGATGCTCATGAGCGACTTGATTGGGCGGCGGGTAATTCGCCATCCAGCAGTCGTCGTACGGATATGCTCAGGCTCGGAGCGGACATTCGGACGTCCTCCATGGCTCATGATACCGTCAACTTGCTCTCGTTGGGTCGATTGGAAGTGGCATCTCGTGTGGCCGAAGATTCAGTCGACGAAGCCCGTGCAACCAACCAACCGTTCGTATCTTGCGTCGCGTTGGCCTGGGCGTCCGCCTTCGTGTCACTCAGTCTGGACAACGCGGCGCGAGCACGCCAGTGGGGCGAAGAACTCACTGCACATGCACTGCAGCATGGTCTAAAACCGTTCTACGCAGTTGGCATATGCGTCCAAGGAAGCCTGGCATCACGTTCTGGCTCGCCCGTCGAGGGGATCGAAGCTCTTCGAGCCGGCCTTCGAGACATGCAAGATTCCTCGTATCTGCTGTTCTATCCGTTTTTCATGTCTGAACTCGCAACCGCGTTGAAGGCGGCCGGGCGTTTGGACGAGGCGCTCTTGGAGATCGACAAGGCGCAAACGTTTTCACTGGAAAAAAGCTACCTCTGGATAATGCCCGAACTTCTACGAAAGAAAGGCGAGATCATCGCAGCACAAGGGGCGAATGAGAGCTTAGCCGTAGACCTATTTCGGGAAGCCGGCCTAAGAGCATCGGTTCAAGGCGGTCTGTATTGGGAACTTACAGCGGGCATTAGCTACGCGGAATATCTGGCCAGCCGCGGTGACCTTCGAGCCGCACAAGAAATCCTTCTTCCCGTCTACCAGCGGTTCCGCGAGGGACTCTCTACTCCTCGACTTTTGCAGGCGAAGAGATTGCTTGAAGCAAAGCCATGAGCTTCACTGATGCTCCAAGAGGCTTCTAATCTGCCCGGCCACCTTATTCCCTCCAGACGGACGAAGCCGGGGAATACGAAAGTATTGCCAATACCTATGTGCAACAGCTTCCCACTTTACTGGTTGCCATAGTGAGCTTCTAGCCATGCCGTTTGTTGGCGGGCGTCAGGAGAACGCTATGTCTTACAGAAGTCCCAGGCCGTCGGGCAGTGTCTTTCCCGGCGTCGTAATCTTATTTGCAATGGCAGTTCTGGTTGGCGCCCTGGTGTCGATACAACGGCCATCGACTCCGATCCGGGTGTGGGTGCCAGCCCAATCCGATGAATCCCATTTAGGCGGGGAACAATCGCTCTCTATGTGCTCGCCGGTGTGGGCCGGCTGCAATCCGTCGAATCCTGTATGAACAGCACCAAAGGCGCCGATACAATGAAGCTGCGTCACAGCACGTGCGGGGTAGTGCTGAGCTCGGAGCAAGTGTCCATGATGCGTGGTCTGCTCAAAGAGCATTGCGAGAACCGACAGTACCATAGACAGAGCGCAGAAGCCGAGGATGCGGCGAGGGGCCTTCTTTCTTGGTACAAGAACGGGGTGACCGACCAAGAGAGGCTCAGGCACCTACTCGCCGTCAGCGTGATCCTCAGGTCTTGAGGCCTACCCGTATAGCAACTGACGCCCTCTAGCCGTCCCGCTGTTTGTCAATCCGCGAGTTTCACCCTGACTGGCACTCCCTTGTAGGACGGCGTACCGGACTGGCGATCGAAGTGTCGGATCGACATGACGACATTCATCTCCGGATAGTAGCCCGCGATGGAGCCCTTCGGAATGTCATAGGCGACCGCCGTGAAACCGCTAACGAGATGCCTGTCAGCGACCGCGCCAATCAGCCCTTGAACCTCGATACGATCGCCGTCCCTAAGGCCTCGTCCCTCGAGATCTTCCGCATTCATAAAAACCACGTCGCGCCGACCAAATACGCCGCGATAACGATCGTCCAATCCGTAGATGGTGGTGTTATATTGATCGTGACTTCGAATAGTGGTCAGCATCAAGACGCCTTCGCTGTCGACGAGCGTATCCTCGGAGAGATCGGGAGACGGAAGGAAGTTCGCCTTTCGCCCAGGCGTGTTCCACCGCCGAAATGAGGCAGCGACGTCAAGTCTAAAGCCACCTGGTTTGCGCACGCGAGTATTGAACTCTTGGAATTCGGGAAACACCTCCTCGATCTTGTCGCGGATGCGGTCGTAGTCCGCTACCATACCCTCCCAGTCTATGCCATATCGGTCACCAAGCGTAGCTCTTGCGATCCCTCCGATGATCGCCGGCTCGGATCGGACAAGTTCGCCAGGTGGGTGAAGAAACCCTCGCGAAGCGTGAACCATGGACATCGAATCCTCGACGGTGACCGCTTGGCGGCCGGATGCCTGGATATCGAGGTCCGTCCGTCCTAGACATGGCAGAACGAGAGTGGTCTTTGCCGTCAGCAGATGGGAGCGGTTGAGCTTCGTTGCGATATGGACCGCCAGATCAAGGTTCCGCATGCCCGAAAAAGTGGCCCCGGAATCGGACATCGCGACCGCGAGGTTCCCGCCAAGACAG
Source organism: Rhizobium sp. Root1203 (assembly GCF_001424945.1). Lineage (GTDB taxonomy): Bacteria > Pseudomonadota > Alphaproteobacteria > Rhizobiales > Rhizobiaceae > Rhizobium. Next base: position 22,506 of record NZ_LMCW01000009.1, on the reverse strand, counting down.
ATCAGCGCCTTCGCTCGGCCATCGATGGCGGCCTCCACCGCCTCGATCGCGTTGTGGCCTTTGTCGCTCGGCGGGCGAAAACCAAAGGCGCGTTCCATGCCATCGAGAAGCGCTTTGTTGGGGATTTCGGTTATTCCTACCGTCCGATCTCCTTGCACATTGGAATGGCCTCGGATGGGCGCGATTCCCGCACCCTCTCGACCAATGTTTCCCCGCAGCATCAGGAGGTTCGCGATTTGCTGGACGTTGTACGTGCCCTTGGCGTGCTGTGTAATGCCCATGCCATAACAGACAATTACATTCCTCGCATTCGCGTAGACGTCGGCCGCGCTCTCGATGGCCTGCCGGGTTAGGCCACTAACAGCGACTATCTCTTGCCAAGTGGTAGCATCGATATCCGCACGTAGGATGTCGAACCCTGAGGTGTGTTCATCGATGAAGGGCCGATCAAGTATGCCGGCGCCGCCCGCGGCGAGACTTGCTACGTCTCGTTCGAGCACCGCCTTCATTATACCTTTCAAAACGGCCAGATCCCCGCCGACACGGACTTGGTGGTAGGCCGAAGCGATCGGCGTTGAGGACAGGGTGACCATCTCGACCGGATCTTGAGGTGCGGCGAACCGCTCAAGCGCGCGCTCCTTCAGGGGGTTGAAGACGATGATTGGAACGCCTCGGCGCGCCGCCTCATGCAATGTCGACATCATGCGCGGATGGTTCGTGCCCGGATTGTGCCCAAAGCTGAAGATCGCGTCCGCATGATCGAAGTCTTCGAGCGTGACCGTTCCCTTGCCAACGCCGATGGATTTTGGAAGCCCCACGCTGGTGGCCTCGTGACACATGTTGGAACAATCGGGAAAATTGTTGGTGCCATAGGCGCGAACGAATAGCTGATAGAGGAACGCTGCTTCGTTCGAGGCACGGCCGGAGGTGTAGAACTCGGCTTGGTCCGGATCGTCGAGCTTGTTCAACTCGACTCCGATCAGCGCGAAGGCCGCGTCCCACGCGATCTGTTCGAAATGATCGGTGCCTGGGTCGTACAGCAATGGCAGAGTCAGGCGGCCGGCGTCTTCGAGCTCATGATCCGTCCACTTCCAGAGCTCGGAAACGCTATGCTGCTTGAAGAACTCGGCGTCGGTCCGCTTCGCGGTGGACTCCCACGCAATCGCCTTGGCGCCGTTTTCGCAGAATTCGAACGACGACGTGTGCTTAGGGTCGGGCCATGCACAGCCTGGGCAGTCGAATCCCTCCGGCTGGTTGGCCTTGAGTAGAGTTTTACTGCCTTGCGCGACGATCTGTTGGTGGGCAAGCGTCTTCGCGACGGCCTTAAGCGCGTCCCAGCCGCCGGCCGGGTGGTCGTAACGTTTGATACCGTCCGGACGTTTGTTCTTCATGATAGTTCCTTCATCGCTGGATATTGATTGCCAGATCCCCGTGAACGTGCGCGCCGCCTGCTAAGGAAGTGTGGCTTCAAAAAAAGGCCGTCTCCGGGCGGGTGGAGACGGCCTTGGCGGACCTTGGCGGATCCGCGCGCTCCGGCAGAGGGGAGGAGTGCTGGAGCGCAGTGCTCTTGAGAGCTTATCGCCCAGGAGGGGTGGGCGATGAGTAAAGCTAACCCGTCCGCGCAGCCCCCATAAGTGCACTTTGGTATTGGACCTTCGCTGGCCACGGCCACGGTCGTGTATGCTCGACCAGCTTTAGGAAGCGAGCCGCTGTGGCCCACGTGCACTTTCGTGCTTGTAAGCAAACCAGCCCGTGGCTTCCCTGTTTTTGACCTTGGTACGAAGGCCTCTATCGCAAGGTCGAGTGCCTGCCTCGTTCGTGCAGTTCTCCTGCGGTGCCGAGCGGGGCTCGGAAGGTTCGGCTACGGTTGTCGTATTTGCCATTTGACACGCCCGTTCTGGGATGACCGTTGGATTTCGCCGCAGCCTTGGGCTAACGCGACGGAGGCTTACAATGATTTCATCGGCTCAACGGTGCTACGGTACGATGATGTCGTACATCCAACCAACGGCGTCCTGCTTGCTCCCAGCCGGCGATACCTAAGTGCAATGGCGGGTGTGGTGCGAGTTTATAAGCTTGGGCCGGGTCGCCACCTTTAGGATCCGTCGGCGATCATCTCCAAGGAGCACTGATATGGATAGCGAATGAGGGACCATCCAGCAAGGCAGCCCCGCAGACCCTCTCGGGTGTTGCGATGACACTCGAGCTTGCGGTGATCGCCGTCTCCGACGTCGACCGAAGCAAACTTTTTTACGCAGCTCTCGGATGGCGTTTCGATATTGATTTTCAAGGCGACGACTACCGCATCGTGCAGTTCACTCCGCCTGGATCTGGATGCTCCGTAGTGTTCGGGCAGAACATAACCACGGCCCCCGCCGGTTCATCGCGGGGATTGCACCTGGTTGTTTTGGATCTACCGGCAGCATGTGCCGACCTCGCATCCCGAGGCGTCGAAACGAGCGAACCATTCCATGACGTTGGCGGAATTTTTCATCACTCCAACGGCGTGGGCATCACGGCTGGACTGAATCCGGAGCGGAAAAGCTATGCATCGTATTTCTTTCTAATGACCCGGATGGAAACCAGTGGACTGTTCAGGAAATCACGACCCACCTGCCTGGGCGCAAGGGGGAGCTAACTAAGGCAGTGTGGGGATAGCGACCCTGTCCACCGCCAAGGACGAGCGCGCTCACGGTCATGCCGGAAAACGGTTGAGTGAATGCCGCTGCCTAGCAATTCTCCCGATGGTCGAAAGCATCTAAATCATTAGTACCGACGCCGAGGGCGACGGGCGGCCCCCAAAGGACCGATGCAATTGAAAGGATGTATATCATGAGCAATCAGCAGAAGGTCGCCGTCATCACCGGTGCATCGCAGGGCATTGGCGAAGGTTTGGTGCGCGCCTACCGCGCGCGGAACTACCACGTCGTCGCCACCTCGCGTTCAATCAAGCAAGGGTCCGACGACGGCGTCCATGCCGTGGCGGGTGACATCTCCGATTCCGCGACTGCAGAGCGCGTCGTCCGCGAGGCGATTGACCGTTTCGGTCGGATCGACACGTTGGTGAACAACGCCGGCGTGTTCACTGCCAAGCCGTTCGTCGACTTCACTCAGGAAGATTACGATCTGAACTTCGGCGTGAACGTTTCGGGCTTCTTCCACATCACCCAGCGGGCTGCGAGGGAGATGCTTAAGCAGGGCTCCGGCCACATCGTCAGCATTACGACCAGCCTTGTAAACCAGCCGGTGTCGAGCGTCCCCACGGCCCTTGCTTCGCTTACCAAGGGCGGTCTTAACGCCGTCACGAAGGAACTGGCGATCGAGTTCGCCAAGACAGGCGTCCGGGTGAATGCCGTGTCTCCTGGCATCATCAAGACGCCGATGCATGCTCCAGAGACCCACGAGTTCCTGTCGGCCCTTCATCCCGTTGGCCACATGGGCGAGATCAGCGATATCGTCGACGCGGTCATTTATCTTGAGGGCGCTAGCTTCGTCACCGGAGAGATCCTCCACGTCGACGGTGGTCAGAACGCTGGTCGCTGGTAGGCCTCGATTAGGGACCAGGTGCGTGGCGTGAACGTGCCACGCACACCACAGACACTGAAAGGAAATACAATGGAACTCGTATTGGCCGCCGATCCCATGTGCTCGTGGTGCTATGGATTCGGCAAGCAAATGGGGCTGCTGCTTGAGCGGCGTCCGGACGTATCTCTGAAGATAATCCTCGGTGGACTGCGCGCGGGCGCGACAGACGTTCTCGACGACGCGGGCAAGCAGTTCAGACTGCACCACTGGGGCAAGGTCGAGGAAGCCAGCGGTGTAGCGTTCGACCGAGAAGGTCTTCTCGCCAGAAAAGGCTTCGTGTACGACACCGAACCCGTGTGCCGTGCAGTGGTGACCGCCCGCATTCTCAGGCCGGAAGCGGATCTTCTGAGCGTTTTCCGAGCATTCCAGCATGGCTTCTACGTCGACGCGCTCGATACGACGAACGGCGCCGTGCTGGCTGAGATCGGTTCTCGCGCGCTCGCCGAACTCGGTTATCCCGTCAGCTCGGAAGAATTCCTGGCAGAGTGGAATAAACGAAGCACGGTGGAAGAGGCGGCGGCAGACTTCGCGTCCGTACGCGCCCTGGGTGTTTCGAGCTTTCCGACTTTGTTCTTGAAGAAGGGTGGAACTCTCAGGAAGGTCGGCGCCGGATATGCGCATGTCGACGAACTTGAGAAGCACCTCGCTGCAATTACCGCCTAGCAGATCGACGAGGTTATCGAACAAGGAGAATAGGAAATGCCGATCGTCACCGTACAAGTAACCCGTGAAGGCACGACCCCTGATCGCACCTCGGTCACTCCCGAGGAGAAAGCCGCAATCATCGCCGGCGTCAGCCAGGTCATGCTCGACGTCCTCAACAAGCCGCTAGAATCGACCTACGTGGTGATTGAGGAAGTCGACTTGGACAACTGGGGCTGGGGCGGCCTCCCAACCGTCCAATACCGGAAGAAGAAGGCTGGAGGCAACGCCTGACGTCACGGTATTCCAGAGGAAAGAACTTCCACGCCGTCGGTGATCACCGGCGGCGTGCATTTTCGGTACCGACTGGATCTAAAGGAGCGCAAGAAGCCGAAGCTCTTGGCTCGGTAAACAGGATGCGGAGCATGCTGTGAACGAGCTGGCTTTTCCAGCGACCCGGCGCGCCAGGTGTCGCGGCAAGGATTCTCCATCACTTCTCCGTGCCATCGAGGCTTCGGAAATACCATCGTGCAATAGCCTTGGCCCCCTAGCAGGAGGACAGTTCTCGGCGACACTGTTTTCGGCAATTTGGAGACGCCAATGCCCCTCGTCAAAATCCATGTCCTGAAAGGTCGTCAGTCGCAGGAGATCGATGTGCTGCTTGACACGGTTCACGACGTCGTCGTGCAGTCTTTCGGAGTTCCGGTGAGAGACCGCTACCAGATCCTTCAAGAACACCAGGCGTCACATTTTCGCGCGCTCGACACCGGGCTCGACATCGCTCGGACCGAGAAATTCATCCTGCTCGAGATCACCAGCCGTCCGAGATCTCGCGATGCGAAGGTGACTTTTTATTCAAACCTCACCCGCGCGCTTCAGGCTCGTTGCGACGTGCCGCCATCCGACGTGATGGTCTCATTGCTTATCAACTCGGACGAGGACTGGTCATTCGGCATGGGCACCGCACAGTTCCTGACAGGCGAGCTCTGAAAGCCATACCGCGGTCCCAGTGCTTTCACCAACACCAAGGTATCGGCGATACCAATGTACAAATGCAAAACTCGCCAATCCTAGACATGCTTCCAATCGCGCAGCCGACCGGCTGCGAAAACTGAGAAGTAGAAGGAGCCTAGCATGAAGATCCTCATGGTATTCACCTCGCATGACATCCTCGGAAGCACAGGGCGCAAGACTGGCTTCTGGCTGGAGGAGGGCGCTGCACCGTACTACGTCTTCCGAGATGCAGGCGTCGACTTAACACTCGTGTCCCCCAAAGGCGGTCAACCTCCCATCGATCCAAAGAGCGATCTGCCGGAAAATCAGACGCCCGCCATGGCGCGGTTCAAAGCTGACGAGGCCGCGCAGAAGATATTTGCGACCACCAGGAAGCTGAGCGAAGTCCGGTCCGAAGACTTCGACGCCGTCTTCTATCCTGGTGGCCATGGTCCTATGTGGGACCTCGTGGATAATCCGGAATCCATCAAACTGATCGAGTCCTTCTACAACTCCGGCAAACCGGTGGCGGCAGTCTGCCACGCGCCGGCGGTGTTTCATCGCGTAACCTATAAAGGCGCGCCGATCGTTAAGGGTAAGCGGGTGACAGGCTTCACCAACGGCGAGGAGGAGGAGGTGCAACTGACGAAGGTGGTGCCTTTCCTCGTTGAAGACGAGCTCAAACGTCTGGGCGGTCTTTATGAGAAGAAGGCAAACTGGGAGAGCTTCGCAATTACCGACGGCAGGTTGATCACGGGGCAAAACCCGGCATCTTCTACCGCGGGAGCGCAGGCGCTCGTCAAGCTCCTTACCGGCGCTAAGGCAACCGCCGCTTAGGAAGGGTTCTTAACTAGACAAGCAAGGCCGCAAGATGACAATCTAGCGGCCTGTTCCCAAGGTTGACGCGACTACAAAGCGGTGTCGACTCGCGGGAAGAATGACGGAGTTGTTTCGAGGAACGCATCGAGCCCTTCCGGATGCTCTGTCGGACCGACGCCGGACATCTTGAGTCCTTCAAAAGGGCTGCTGATCGAGAACCGGGACCTACCAGAAGAGAGCCGAAATCGATGCGCAAATTTGTCGTAACTGTAGTGCAGGAAATCGAAGCGGATACTCCAGAAGAGGCCGCGCTTTTAATGTATCAAAGCCTCACCATTGGGCCGGCGCCGCTTACCTTCTCGGTGCGCGATGACACTAACTCGACGCTAGACGTGAGGCTGGATCAAAGCCAGGCGGATGAGTTTGCGGCAAGCGATCACACTGCGGATCCAGGAAATTGGTGAAAACCAGCTTGCTCCGTGGTTTGGCGAGGCGCGCGCTTGCTTGTGAAATAACCTCGCCACGCGTTCGTAACCTCGGATCTCGGGCGCCAGTATTCCCTCGCTGTGCTGACGCGCTCACGGCTCGCCGTTATGGCCGCGGTGTCAGCGCTCAGTCCGACGTGAGGGTTGAGCATGGCTAACAGGGCGGCGAAATCGCCGTCGCGTGACGCCACCAAAAAGGCACCCACAATTTCGCCATGCCGCACCGATCTGCCGCTGTGGCCTCAGGTTTGCCTTGAACGCGCCGACGCGCCCGGCTCGCAAGCTGCCTCGCGGCGGGGGGTGTTCGGGCGATGATTGGCCCGATGTCTTCAAACGGAAGGTTGAACAAATCGTGGAGCACGAACGCCACTCGCTCTGGCGGAGAGAGCCGTTCGAGCACGACCAACCCCCAGGCCATGGTGTGGCTAGTATACCCCCGACCTAGCGCTCACTCAAATCTCCCGCCGCCAGGCCGTCATCCTGCTTCGCTTTGCTGAGGAAGGGCGCGTGATCGGAAAAGGGATGGAAGCTGCCGTGGTAATTCAGTTTTTCGGACGGCTGCTTTGCGGACGGAGCTGCCGTGTCCTGCGCGAGGGTTATTTCTTAGCGCACATGGGCAAGATCAGACCCCATTGTGTTTTCTGCGGTGGTCCAAACGGCTCGAAACCCAGCTTCTTGTAAACGGCTATCGCCCGTGAGTTCTTTGGATGCGGATCCGTGGCGATCACAGGTGTCCCCCGATCAAAGAGTGCCTGCATTCTCATAGTGATAAAGGCTGATCCATGCCCAACGCCGATCATTTCGGGGTCTCCGATGAATTGGTCAATTCCCCGCGAGCCCTTGGGAAGATGGGCAAAATGGTGTTCTTCCCACCCGTGAACTGCGTAGTCCTGCATGAACGCAAACGGGCGTCCGGCATTCGAAACAATCCAGCGCGTTACCCGGGGATCAGCCAAGTCCGCTTCGTCGTATGGCTCATCTGAATCCCACCATTCACGGACATGTGCGTTCGATCGCCATCCCGTGAGCATATTGAGATCATCCGGCGTCACCTTGCGAAAACTGTATTGATTGGGTGTCATCATTCGAACAGTTTAGCAAATCGCCAGCCGGAAGGTATGGGGCTCGAAGTAGACGTTCCTTCTGGACGACAAATGACCGAAATGGGGTCGAGAGCTGCCACACACGAAAGCTTATCCTGACGACTACATTTGGCGCTTTCCGTCCGAGACGCGTTGGCGGCTGTCGGGCCCGAAGCGGTCGGATAGTTCGGAACCAGGGAGCGATTAAGAGCAATCCGTGCTTGAGATTTGTGCTAGTCTACTTAGAGGCCAAGTGAGGAGATTTCGATGGCTGCGATGGGCACAGATGCCATGAGAATGGTTCGGCGCAACAAGTTGATCGGCATGTGGGCCGCCAGCAAGATGGGCCTTGGTCGCGAAGAGGCGAAAGCCTACTCTGATAGTCTCGCAAGGGATGCACTCGACGTCCACCGCAACGACATACTCGCGGCGATCCGTCGGGATTTCCATGAGGCCGGCATCCCTCCATGCGACGAAGATGTCCGGGAGGTCATGACTGCGTCGTGGTTGCAAGCTGGGAAGCAGACGAAGGGGGCAGATGCCAGCGATGGAGCCGTTGTGCAGATCGCCCGCAGCCTGATGAAATAGGTGGCCGTGCTAAGTTCCTGCTTATGTGGTAGGAGCACATCAGTCCCCCGCGCCACTCACCAGGGCGTTCTGAGGCGAAGACCCGATGACCAGCCGGCGATCTTGCGTAAACGCGCCGCCATGATGCCTCCTGTCCTCCGTGAGTACCGGAGCCTTCGATCCTCCGACTGCGAGCTTACCTGGAGGCGAAGGACCGAAACTAGCGCGATGCTGCCGAGGGCATTGGTCTGCTGTCGGCCCCAAAGCTGCCACTTGACGATCTTGGCGCGAATGACCGCTTTGCGCCCTCATATCGGTCGTTGAGGTTTTCTGGGCTTTTACCGAAAGCAGACCATCGTCGATCCTCGAATGCGATGTTCCGTCGCAATTTCTAAGCATGGCGTTTCTTCCATCCTGTCTGCCAGCCCCTGGCGATCCGACGTAACGCTTCTTGTGAAAGGAATAGTGGGGCAAGCGCGTGCATTACTGCTTGGCGTATCAGTGGCGCAGAGTGGCTATTGACAGCGCCATAACATTCCTTTCATCTACGTTGTCAGACATCTTACATACTTCATGTGATGGAAAGGGAGGATCTCGATGAGGAGACTTTTGACATGGCTGGCACTTGGTGCGGCCGCAATGACGCTTTCGACGCAGGCTCAAGCTGGGGCGACGCTCGATCGCGTGATGGAAAAGAAGGCAATGGTCGTCGCCACCAACAGTGGTTGGCCGCCCCAGAGCTATCTTGACGACAGCAACCAGATGGTCGGCTTCGATATCGATGTTTCCCGCGAGATCGCCAAGCGTCTTGGCGTCGAAATCACCTTCGAAACGCCGGATTGGGCGACGCTCACCGGCGGTCGCTGGCAGGGCCGCTACGATCTCGGCGTCGGCTCAGTGACACCGACCAAACCGCGTGCGCAAGTGATTGATTTCGTCGGCGTCTATTACTACAGCCCCTATGTCTATGTCGTGCACAAGGACAATACCGCCAAGACCGTCACCGACCTCAACGGCAAGGTGATCGGCGTCGAGACCGCGACGACCTCGGAGGATTTCATCAATCGGCGCCTGGAGATAGACGCGCCGGGCGTTCCACCGATCGAATACAAGCTCGAGCCCGGTGAAGTGCGCACGTTCGCCGATTCCATGCTGCCCTTCGACGACCTTCGCCTCGGTGACGGCGTTCGCCTGTCCGCCGTTATCGCGCCGGAACAGACGGCCAAGAACGCGATCAAGAACGGCTATCCGGTCCGCGTTATCGAAGGCGAGTATGCCTTCCGCGAGCCGCTCGTCGTGATCGCCGAAAAGGTCGACCCGGACTGGACCGCGAAGGTCGGCGGCATCATCGCCGAGATGAAGAAGGATGGCACGCTCGCCACGCTGACCACCAAGTGGTACGGCAAGGATTATAGCGCAGATTGATTTGCGGCGTCGCACGGGCGGTTTGCCCGCCCGTGCCTTTCCATTTCGAAGAGCGTGCAATGTCCTACCCCGATACCTATTACAAGCGAACTATTGCCGAAGATCGGTCGCGGTCTTCACTCTCTGGGCCGGAGGATTGCGACGCGGTCGTGATCGGCGCAGGGCTGGCTGGTCTGACAACTGCGCTGCAACTCGTCCGCGCCGGCCAGAAAGTGGTCGTGCTGGAAGCCGAGATCGTGGGCTTCGGCGCGTCCGGCCGCAACGGTGGTTTCGTAGCCCCCGGCTTCGCCACCGGCAGCGATGACATCGCGCGGACGGCGGGCAAGGATGATGCCAAAAAGCTCTTCCATCTCTCGACGGAGGGCGTCGATTTCATCCGCGACACCATCCGCGATCTCAATATCGAGAGTGCAGCGCCGCAGCCCGGCATCACCAGTGTGTTGCGCCATGATGATGCCGCGTCGCTCAAGACCTACCGCGAGCAGTTGCTCAAGGACTACGACTACGAACTTGACTATCTCGACACCGAGCAGGTGCGGGCGGTGCTGAAGTCGCAACGATATTTTCAGGCGCTCCGCAATCCCAAAGCCTTTCACATGCATCCGCTGAATTATCTCCGCGCCATCGCGGCCGAAATCGAACGGCTCGGCGGCAAGATCTTCGAGGGTTCGGCGGCGATCTCGACCAGCCTTTCGGGCGCGGAGAAACGCGTGCGCACCGCCAGTGGCGAAGTCCGAGCCCGGCACATGGTCTTCACGACAGGCGGCTACACCGGCAGCCTGGAGCCGCGGCTCCAGCGCGCTTTCCTGCCGATCGCGACCTATGTGATGGTCAGCGAGGAGGCGCCTGATCTGATCGCCAACGCGATCGCGACCCGCGACGCGATCGGCGACAACCGCCGCGCCGGCGATTACTACCGCCTTGTGGACAATGGAAAACGCATCCTCTGGGGCGGCCGGATCACCACACGCGCTGCCTCCACGGCCGGCGTCGTTGCTGAACTCCGCCGCGAGATGACCGGCACCTATCCGCAGCTCTCGGGTCTCAAGACAGAACTCGCCTGGTCGGGCCTGATGTCCTATGCCCGCCACCTGATGCCACAGATCGGCGAGGTCGAGCCCGGTGTCTGGCACTGCACGGCCTTCGGCGGCCACGGGCTCAATACGACCGCGATCGGCGGCAAACTCGTGGCCGAGGCCATCCTCGGCCAGAGCGATCGTTACAAGCTGTTTGCGCCATTCGGCCTGGTCTGGGCAGGAGGCGTAGCCGGCCTTGCCGTGGCGCAGCTCACCTACTGGAAACTTCAAGCACAGGACTGGTGGCGCGAACGCACTGCCTGAACCAAGGGACGCAGCGCATGCTGGCTCGACTCATTCTCACCTATCCTGATGCCGTGAGGCGCCTCGGCGTGGCGCTGATTATCCTGGTGATTACGCTCGGCCTGTTCCAGCTTGGTGTCAGTTCGCATTGGCTCGGGTATATGCTGCCGTCGAGTGCGCCATGGGTGACCGATAATCCGCTCGCCAGCCGCCTTATGTCCTCGTTGCTGATCGCCCTGATTCTCGCAGCCAATTGGACGCTGCTGCGGCTCCTGCCGCGCCGCTGGCAGATCATCGGCGTGTGGATCGAACTCTTCGTCCTGCTAATGCTCTTCTTCTATTCGTTCAATCTTTCCTTCGCCTTCATCGCCAAGAAAATCGGCTTCCTCATCACCCAGGGCGTCACAACGACGCTGTTCATTTCGGCGATCTCAATCGCGGTCGCCACCGTAATCGCGCTGGCCGGTGCTATTGCCAAGCTCTCGCGCAACGGCGTGATCTATGGGCTTGCGACCTTTTACACTTCGCTCTTTCGCGGCCTGCCGCTGCTCATGCAGATCTACATCATCTATCTCGGCCTGCCGCAGGTCGGCTATGTCATCGGCGCGATACCGGCGGGCATCCTTGCCCTGTCGCTCTGTTATGGCGCCTATATGACCGAGATTTTCCGCGCCGGCATCGAAAGCATCGACAGGGGCCAGTCGGAAGCGGCGACCGCGCTCGGTCTCAAGCCCAGCCAGACCATGGCCCTGGTGATTCTGCCACAAGCCATGCGCATCATCATCCCGCCGACCGGCAACCAGTTTATTGCCATGCTGAAGGATTCCTCGCTTGTGTCGGTCGTTGGCGTATGGGAGATCATGTATCTCGCCCGCACCCAGGGACAGACCGAGTTCCGCCATATTGAAATGCTGATCACCGCTTCCATGATCTATTGGCTGCTTTCCATTGGGCTGGAATATACCCAATCCCGCATCGAAGAGCGGTTCGGCCGTTTCAATGTCCGCTGAGACCTTACCGGAACTCTCGGCTACACCTTCGTCAGGACGCTCCAATAGGCGTGCCGCCGGTATCGCCGTTCTTGCCTTCGCGGTGTTTTCCGGTGCCGATGCGCTGATCAAGCTGCTGGCGATCGATCTGCCGGCGCCGCAGATCACGCTGATCACCACGATTGTCGGGCTGATGTTGCTGCTTGCGGCGAGGCATCGGTCGTGGCGCCGTTTCAGTACAGCCAGATCATCTGGGGGTGCCTCTATGGCGCGCTGCTTTTTGCGGCACCGGTCAACCCCTACACGATCGCTGGCGCGCTGATCATCATTCTGTCCGGCTGGCTGGTACTGAAATAGGCATCACAGCGCCGTCGGCTTCTGTGGAAAGCCGCCGACGTGGCAGCAGGTGAGCGCTGCCCGTTCTCGTCCCGCCTCGACCGCTTCCTGCAACGATCCACCGCCAACATGCACGGACAGAAATCCCGCGATGAAGCTATCGCCAGCGCCGGTGGTGTCTACGACCTCGACCTGCATGATGCCCGTTTCGGCCCGCTCTTCAAGCGTCGCCGCCACCGACCCCTTCGAGCCCCGCGTAACCACTGCTACCCGAACACCAGCGCAAAGAAAGCGGTCGATCATCGCCTCGACCGCCGTGTCGTCCTCGCCCGCCGAGCCAAAGGCGATCGTCAGGCCCTCAATGCCGAGACTGGCCGGGTCGGCGTTGACGGAGACATCTTGCGAGACACTGACACCGGCTGCAGCGAGCGTGTGTCTCAGAGCACCGCCATCATCCAGCCAACCGATATGGACGTGGTCCATGGTCTTCAGCGCGGCGATATCTTCTTCCGATGGCCGGTAGCCAGCGCAGACGCCGAAATCCTCAAACAGAAACACGCGCTCGCCCGACGGCAGGACCTCGATGTCCGTATGGGCAGTCTTGCCTAGCCGTTCCTGCATATGCGCAACAGCAACGGCGTTCTCGATCAGGGCAGTTCGCGTCCGCCGGCCATCGACATCAGGGCCGACGGCTCCGAGATAGAATGCCTCATGGCCAAGCTTCGCGAGATGTACTGCGACATTTACCGCATTGCCGCCAACAAGTGCCTCGCCGATCGACGGCGACAGGAACTTGTCGATGCAATTGTCGCCAACCGCTGCAATGCGAAGTCTCTTCATACAGGTCTTCCCCGACAATGCCGCGCCTGCCTCTAGGAGTATTCGCGGCGCCCTGTCAAACTCGCATCAATAGTTGACCCGCTTATAATAGCGTCGCGTTGTCAGCGGATGATTTCGCATGACTTCGAGATGCGCGCTGATGCGTTCGAGCACCGTGGCGAGCAACGCTGGCGAGACCAGCCCGCGGACCTCGGGTGAAATGCCGGGCAGCGTTAATTCGGCCGTATCGAGCACGGTCAACCGGTCGGTATATTCAGGTGCGAAATTCTCCACCCGGTCCGCCAGTGGACGCAAGGCATCCTCGCCCTTGAACAGGAGGACGGAAACGCCCTCCTCGACCAGTTCCAGCGTGCCGTGGAAGAAATCGGATGCATGCACCGGCCGAGTACGGATCCACTGCATCTCCTCGAGAATGCACATGCCGTAATAGAAGGCTTGCGGCCAGACATTCCCGGCACCGGTGATGATGTGATATTCGGCTCCGGCCAGCACCCTCGCAAAAGCCTCGGCCTTCGGCTCGTAAGCGCGCTTCACTTCGAGTAGCAGCGCCGGCAACCTGTCGAGTTCACCCGCAATCTGATTGTAGTTCCCGATCTCCCCGCGATGGCGCATGATCGAAAGCGCGATGAACAGCGATTGCAGATAGAAGGATTCGCAGGACGTATCGTCCTCGGCGAAGTTCACGAAGACATGATCGCCACCCTTGCCGATCGGCGTTTCCTCATGGCCGACCAGAGTGATCACCGTAGCGCCGGCTTCCTTCGCCTTGGCGAGGAGTGCCACGCTTTCCCTCGTTGTGCCCGACAGCGAGGGTATGACGACGATCGATTTGCCATTCAGGTTTGCCGATCCGGTCAGGACCAGCTCGGCCGGCATGTCGATAAAGACGGGAAACCGCGACTGGCGTAGCAGCAATTGGGCTGCCGGCTGCATTAGGATCGCCGCGCCGCCCGTTCCAAGGAAATGGATGTTTTCGGCACCGGCGGCCAGGCAATCGACGATCACCCGGTCCAACCGTTCGCGCAGGGCCACCGCGCCGGACTGGATGCGGAGAAACCTCTGTTCGTCAAAATTCAGCATGCAAGCCTCCGTTAGTGTCAGCGACTAACACCGACAATGTTGTAAGACAACTGACATCTCGATTTAGATGTGTCAATAACTGGACCGTGAATTTGCACTGGCATTAGCAATACCCTTGGTTGATGTAACGCCGTTGGGACACCAGAAATTTGTTGACCACGCCGCCAATGTCAGACAAGCACATTACGACGGCGGTAGAGAGGATTGCGGTCTTGGACGAGCCCTTGCGTGATAAACAGACCCTTGTGATCAAGCTGCGCGACAGGATCCTAGATCTCATCCGCGACGCGAGCCTCAAGCCCGGTGACAAGCTGCCAACCGAGGCCGAACTTACCCAGCGCTTCAGGATTTCCCGTCCCGTCGTCCGCGAGGCTCTAAAACTCCTCGAACAAGACAACCTGATTTATGCCGAACATGGCCGCGGCCGCTTCGTCTCGCCGATGTCCGCGGTGCGAGTCGATCGGCCGATTACGGTGTTTGAGAGCGTGACCGACATGGTCCGGCACTATGGCTATGAGATAGTCAACAAGGTGCTGTCCATTGCCGAAGAAGCGCCGGATGAGCTCGTCGCAAGGCAATTGCAGATGCGGGTCTCGGATCGCGTGATCCGCATCGAACGCCTACGGCTCCACCGCGATGAGCCGATCATGTACTGCGTCGATTACGTGCCGCGCAGCCTCATTTCCGCCCGTCTCTACGACATCGACTGGAACGGTTCGCTGCTCACGCTGCTCGAGGAGCACAAGAACAAGCCACGAATGTCGGCAGCGAGCGTATCCGCCGTCGTGCTGCCGAACGACGTTGTCGAGCGCAACGATCTAAGGGACTTCGGCCCGGCTCTCCTGATCACCGAAACCTGCTTCAATGCTGCCGGCATACCGGTGATCTACGCGATTGATTATCACCGAGGCAGCCACTTCGTGTTCAGCCTGGCGAGAAAATAAGGATCAACGCCAAGCTTGAAGTGCAGGTTAAGAGACATCCTACTCAAACGGTATGGGATTTTGTGACGATATCCGTTCCGGCTAAGCCAAGACCTTGGCGCCGAGGGCCGAAGCGTCCGCTTTCCCGTTGCGTATGCCAACAGCGCACAGTCCCCTCCCGGCCCCGTCATAGAACCGAGAGCAGTGCGTTCTCCCTCCGGCGAATGGTGGCCATAGGAGAACTGAAATGGGTATCTCACAATATGATCCTGCTGCGCTGGATCGACCGGCTTGGAACGCAGGCAAGCAAGTTGACGTCAAGAAGCCCCTGAAGCAGCGCCAGATTTGGGCCGTCCGCTTCTTTCTCGACCGAGAGGGAAGGATGAGAGATGTGCACTGTTCGATCTTGCCATCGACAGCAAGCTCCGCGGCTGCGATTTGGTAAAAATGAAAATCGGGACCCTCGTCACGGGCCACGAAATTCGAACTCGTGCGATGGTCGTCCAGCAGAAGACTGGACGCCCCGTGCAGTTCGAGATTACGACCGAGGTCAGAGCTAATCTGCTTGCATGGCTTCAGCGAAGAGGAGGAACAGTCGATGACTATGCCTTTCCCAGTCGAGTAGACTACACAGATCATCTCAGCACTCGGCAATACGCCCGACTGGTCGATGAGTGGGTCACTGCTATTGGGTTGCGTTGGGAGGACTACGGGACGCATTCCCTTCGGCGAACGAAGGCTGCCATGATCTATAAGGCAACTGGTAACCTTCGAGCGATCCAGATCCTGCTTGGCCATACCAAGATTGAGAACACAGTCAGGTATCTCGGCGTCGATATTGAGGATGCACTGGAACTGGCAGAGCGGACTGAAATCTGAAGGGGAACGGCCCTGCGCATCGTGGGGCCGCGCCCTTTCGCTGCTAGACCTTCTCACAGGATTCGATCTGCTTTGCGCCCTCACGTCGGCCGTTGAGTTCGTAGCCGCCATTGCCTGAAAGCGGACATTACAAATGTGGTGGCCGAGGCTGCTTTGCGCCAACATCGCAGTGTGAGAGTGGTGCGAGGTCGTATCTTCGCAGCCCGCCTGTGAGGCGCGCAACATCGCCGAAGAGCTTTGCCGACAGCGGGCCGTCCGGGCGACCCAATAGCGGAGCAGCCGCGGGTCGCTGGCGCTCAGTTCCTATAGCCACTCGATCCAGCGACCATGGTGGTCGCAGGCAGCGAGTTGCCTGGTTTCGCCTCGCGGCCAAATTGTTAGCCGCAGCACCGCATGTGGCGCGCCGGCGGCGAGCGGTTCTACGGAAAGCCAGGCGAGCGGAGATCGTTCCGTGGCTACAGTGCCGGCTTGGCGTATGGCCACCTCGATTGCATCCCGCGTTGGGTGGGGCATGTAGTCCCACACAGCCGAATGAAACATCACGAAAACCGAACCTTCTGACCGCGCAGCCAGTTTTTGCAGCAAGAAATCGGCCGCGTCGGCTTGAACCAGCGTGACGGGTGCTGCCACTGCCAGCCCGGTCGCTGCGTCCAGTCGCTGAAGTCGAGAGGCCTGGTCGGCCCAGATAAACGATCTGAGGCGAAGCCGTGCAGCCTCGTTCGAGAGATCAACCGGCGCGATGTCACAACCAGAGCGCGCCGAAACCGTCAGCGCTCCATCGAGCGGTGGAACATTGCCGCGGAGCTCCGGTGCGAGGCGAACCGGCGAAGTGGAGCTGCCCCATTGGGCAGTGCCGTAACGATAGTGGAAACGGTCGAAGTTGAGGTTCAGCCCGGCGCTTGCGCCGATTTCGGCAATTTCCAGCGGCACACCGGTCTCTCGCGCTATCGAGAGGAAGCCCGGCAACAGCATTGCCGACCGAGCGACCTCGTTGGTCTGCGGCACGCTGTCGAGTGCCCGACACAATCCTTCGTCGTGCTGTCGTATCGCAGTAGTGACCGCCTCCCGAAGCCTGGAATCGGCAACCTCTCGCGGCGGATACACTGCAACGAGTGCTTCGTCAGCGCCGCGCAACACGAGTCCATGCAAGGCACCCAGCAGCCTCAGCGCCAGTGCGTCGGCCGTCGCGTTGCCAGGCCAGCCGAGCGCGCGCCGGCCGGTAGCGGTCGAGTGATCCAATCCCGCAGCAAGCGCGCGGCAGACCTTGGCAGAGAAGGGCGAACCGAGCGCATCGCATATGGCGGCTTGGGCTTCGAGGTTTCGCAGGACTGCGGCGGGAGGGTCAGTCTGGCCCATCGAGCAACCAGCTTTCCATTGATATAAGGTGGCCACGGCCGTGTAGGATCAGATTCAACTTTCTCATCGTCCTTCAACCTACATCGGCCTTCGCGGCCGCGCTGCAAATCCTACGGAGGCGTGCCGGATAGTCCGGTGTGGTGATCGGCCCGGAACCAGCGCAAAGTTTCAGGCGAATGCGTCAAGGCCAGCTTCGCAGCAAGTTGGTATGGGTGGACGATGCTTATCGTAGTCGGCTCATACCAAGCGCCCACCGAACGGGCGAATTTGTTCATCACGAGGTTTTTATTATATATCGTAGCAGGCATTCATGTCGAGAGATTCAGACGCTTGGAGACAGCCGCCCGAGCCTGGTGCGTCGACCTCAGCTGGGTTGGACCTTTGAAGGCTCGTTGAGGAAGTCGGGATAATCACCTTCCTCGGCCCGCGGTGACACTATCCAATTGAACGATGGAACGCGGGTCAGACTGGTCGGCTTTAACACGCCAGAAAAATTCGAACCAAAATGCTCGCGGGAAGCTGATTTGGGCAATCGCGCCTCAGCGAGACTAAAGGAGCTGGTGGCAACAGCAACCTCAACGAGCGTGGCCTTGGTTGTTGCTCTTGTAAGGCAGGTACCGAAGGCACCAGGAAGTGCAACTACGGCAGGAGCTGTGGGAAATTGACGGTTGACGGTCGCGATGTTGGTCAAACGTTGATCAAGGAAGGATTAGCAGTCCCCTTCATCTGCGGCGGCTCTGGATGCCCGCCAACCCCCAGGACATGGTGCGGCTAGAATACCCCTGGGCTAGCGCTACTCAAATCTCCCGCCGCCAGGCCGTCATCATCGCGCCCGCCGCGCCTTGGACCGGGTCGGTTTCGGGGACGGGAAGCGAAACAATCGTTGCTGAAGCTTCCTTGGACGGGGCGTTGGTTTGAATGTCGGCATGTTGGCCATTGGGATAAGCGCCGACCACTTCAAAGTCGCCGCTTGCGCCGAGGTTCATGTGGCCCGTTCCGGCAGGAAGAAGGATACAATCTCCGGCGCTCACTTCGAACACACTACCCGTTGGCCCACCGATCAACAGTCGCGCTTGGCCTTTTCCGACTCCAAGGACCTCGTGAGCACCGGAGTGATAGTGCTGATAGTCGAAAACGCCGTTTCGCCAGACGCCTTGCCAGCCGTGTGATGTAAACAGACGTGCAAATTCCTCTGAGCCGTTCTTCGTGATGAATACGGACTTATATAGCAGAACCGGCAGCGAGGGGTTATTCGGTACCCAATCGCTTTTTTCGAAGATCACGTGCTGGACTTCCATTTCGCCTCCGAGGACATACTGCGCAAACCTTACATTCAACGGACCAGATGCCGTTTGGTTCGGCCTTCCAATGTCAGCGTCTGCCACGAAGCCTATAAAAAGATAGAGTTTATCGAGAAAGCCGTTGCCAGTTTCTCAGTGATGACAGAAAAAAATCCGCGGGTCCGCCAACCAGGGCGGAGGGCTACGGGCAAGCGGTCTACAAACGCACCGAAAGCGTTTTAAGCTAGAACGAAATGCCGGAGTGTAGCCTCACGGCGGCCGTAGCAAAGGCTTCATCCAGGGCATCAATGTCCCGGTTCTCCGCGTCGATACGACCCGCGGCGGCCAGAACGGCCGCGGACTGCGCGCCGAAGCTGAGCTCCGTGATCGTCTGCAGTGACAATTGGAATGTAGGCGTCTGCTTGCAACGCACAGCGCCGTCACCCGACAAGGACCAAACCCCGGAGTTGTCGGGAACGATCGGGTCTGTGACTTGGAATA
This sequence comes from Rhizobium sp. Root1203, assembly GCF_001424945.1. Classification (GTDB taxonomy): domain Bacteria; phylum Pseudomonadota; class Alphaproteobacteria; order Rhizobiales; family Rhizobiaceae; genus Rhizobium. The sequence continues at coordinate 3,405 of NZ_LMCW01000009.1, read as the reverse complement.
CTACTCGACTGCCGCGCCCATATGTCCGGCCGTTGAGGAATTTCCCTAGGTCCAGTGGCCTGATCCAGCTGCTCCTGCTTCAACCAAGTGACGAGTTCCATATGCTTTTTCCCGCTTTGGCCGCTAATGAGGTCTTTCCAATAGCCGATTGGATGACCGTACTTGGCCTCGATAGATGGAAAATAAGAAGCAGGACCCTTTACAGAATCTGTTGCCATGACATTCCTCAAAACACCGACAAAATCAGGTGACAAGGATAACATGACCAGAAGCGTTGTCACCATCTACGGCCACTTTGGCGAAATCCGGCGAGACGTTTCGGCGGCTCGGCCCAAACCCATCTCATCACTGTTCTAATGTAGAAACCGGTATGTCACTCAGTAGCATATTGCGGGCGGAGTGAACTTCATTGTTCTCTACTCATATAGGTTCCTCGACACATCGATCTCGCCGTTGGTACGATCAAGCCATCTCCATCATTGCACGCTAAGATGGGTCTCGGGGGTGAACAATTCGTCTAGCTGCTCCAACTGTTCTGGCAATGCCACCGCACTGCCCTGCAGTGCTTCCTCAAGCGCTTCCGTCGACGGATAGATTTCGTGGAAGGTCAACAGCGTCTTTCCGGCCTGATCCTCGAACGTCACGGTCGTGACCGCGCCCTCTTCCCCTTCGTCATTGGTCCAGACAATGCGCTCATTTGACACGACCTCGAGATACTTGCCGTAAAAGGCCATCGTTGCCGAACCACCGGCACCGAACTCCAGCCGATACTTACCGTCGGTACGGACGTCCATTTGACACGACACGAGCACGACACCAGTTGCTGACTTAGGCACCCACCAGCGCTGGAAAAGCTCAGGTTCGCTCCACGCCCTGAATACGATGGTCGGAGGCGTGTTGAATGTCCGTTCCACTACGAGTTCGCGGTCTCCTCTACGCTCGACCGACGTGCGGTTCTGGGTGCCGTCTGCATTAGTGACTTGCTTCATCTTGTTACTCCTCGGCGTGGCGGGCGAGCTTTTTGTGGCCCCGTCATGACGACGTTCGACGGAGGCGGAGTCCGACACGCAACCGCGAAAAAATGTCGTCGCATGCCGACTTCCTCCAGATTCTGCGGCTCCGCCAATCAAGATGTCCGCGTCGAGGTCATGTCTCCTGCTCGCGCGAAGCGGAAGACGGCCCAGTGCGTACACCGGCTGCATATCTGAAAGCCCTGCTTAATAGGGTTTTGGCATTTCTGTAACCGCTTTTCGCCGGCGACTTTTCGGAGGTCAGAATGTCGGCTAGAAAGGCAAGATGAGCGCTTCAGAACCCATCCACCCTACATTGAACGATCTCAAGTTCGAGATTGGACAGGTACTGGTCTGCTGGTCGTTTCTCGAAAATACGATGAGAGAACACCTGAATCGAGCTGGACTTCAAGAACAGATTTTGAAGGGCCCCGTGATTTCTCACTGGCGGACATATATAAAGGCTACTTATCCAGACCGAGCGCACGAGCTTCTCGAACCAGTTGAAAAAGTCGCTCGCGTCCGAAACTTTCTCGCACACAGCAGCTATTCGTTGCACGCAGACCCATGGACCAAGGGCAGCGCGGTGATCGCCTGCGCAGCACCTGACGGCATACTTCATTCTTTCAGCATCGATGATCTTCGTGCCGCATGCACAGAGTTTTCAGAGCTTGTGGTGAAGCCGATCCGCTTGTTTGTCGCTTCCTGACGCTGACAGCAAGCTCCTCATGACCGCTGTTGGCGGATATCGTTGAAAAACTCGACCGATTAGTTTTCCATTCGCCCTTTTCGTTGTTCTGGGCGCTGCACAACTTCGCGTTCTGCCCCGCGCCTCAGCGCAGGTTATCAGTTTATGCCGCCTCAGGCGGTAACGGTACCGTCTGAGGCCTGAGCTTTGCCAGCCTCCTCAGGTTCTGCGCCGTTGCGGCAAGAAGGAATTCGTCTCTCGCGCCACACGGCCCTCGAAGCCTTAAACGGGCCATCCGCAGGATTCGCTTGAGGTGGGCGAAGAGCATTTCGACCTTCTTTCGACGATGCCATGACTGCTCATATTCCGGTGTCTTGGCAATTGCTCTAGCGACATCGCGTGCATCCTCGTTGAGATCACGCGGTATTTTGCGCATAGGCATGTTCGGGCAGCAGCGAGGCTTCAGCTCGCACTGATCACAGTCCTTCTTGCTTGCACGATAAAGCCGGGTACCCTCGGCCGTGATCCCCGATCTGGGTGGGTCGTAAGTGCGGTGGAATTGCTTCAGTTCCTTTCCGGCAGGGCAGAGGTATTGCCCCTTCTCGGCTTCCCAGGTGAAGTCGGAACGAGAGAAGGTGCCATCCGTCCGCTTTGACTTGTCGAAGACCGGAATGTGCGGCGCGATCTCCTTCTCGTTGACCAGCCAGGCGAGGTTGTCGGCAGAACCGTATGCACTGTCGGCCGCGAGGTAATCGGGCCGCACGCCGAAGCGGCTCTCGGTCCTTTCGAGCATTGTGCGGGATGCACCCACCTCCGCCTGGCGGATTGCCCGTGTCGCCTCCACATCCAGAATGACGCCGTGGTCTGTATCGATCAGATAGTTGGTCGCGTAGGCGAAGAAGGCATGGCCTTTGTGAGCGCCGGTCCATTGGGCGGCCGGATCAGACGGGGAGATGAACTTCGGTGTAACGGGCGACGCAGCACCGAAAGCGGCATCATCGAGAACAGCCAGATACTCTTGGACGGAGCGGCCAGCGTCTTCCTTTGCTTCCCACTCAGCGCCTGGTACCGAACGCTGCTTGTTGGCATCCGCTGCGATCAAGCTGGCATCTACTGCAAATCCTTCCGCGCCAACCAACCCTTGAGCGAGGCAGCGTTCCACTACCGTCTCGAACATATGCCGCAGGATATCGCTTTGCCGGAACCGGCCATGGCGGTTCTTCGAGAAGCTGGAATGATCCGGGACCTTGCCGTCCAGACCGAGGCGGCAGAACCAGCGATAGGCGAGATTAAGATGGACCTCCTCGCACAGTCGGCGTTCCGAGCGGATACCCATAGAATAGCCGATGATCAGCATTCGCATCATAAGCTCGGGATCAATGGAGGGGCGACCAGTGGCACTGTAGAAAGGCTTCAACTGTGCCCGGACACTGTCGAGTTGGAGATGGCGGTCAATCCCGCGCAGCAGGTGATCTCCCGGAACGTGATCATCAAGGCAGAAGTCGTAGAAAAGCTGCGCTGGAGCTGTCTGACATCCCATCATCGCTCAATCCTCCGCAAATCGATGCGACGATAAAGCTGGCTCGGGAAATCTGGACAGCGGGGATAAGTGGAATTTCTGCCTGACTTCGGCTTAGATGCCGGGAACAGGAGATACCATGACGAGACGACCGCGCCGGAACCACAGCCCGGCTTTCAAGGCAAAGG
>NZ_LMCW01000008.1 GCF_001424945.1 Rhizobium sp. Root1203 | reverse complement strand
CTCAGACCTGGAATTAATCCCAGCACTAATGCTGGTTCTAATGCCAGAACATCGCTCAACTGGCTCGTTCAGCAAAATCCGTTCGCCGGACGCTCACGGCGAAGTATGAGTGCTCATCTGGTTCGTCCTTTGCAGGAACCGCATTAGTAAACACATCAATCCGGCTAACACGTTGCGTAGACATTCAACGCTTGAAGACCTCGCGATAAGCCTGCTTTCCAGTGGGCCCGAAGACGACCGTGGCAAGGAATGTGGTCGCACAAAAGGTGCGCCTTGAGGCAATGGACGGCATCCGCGATCCAGAGTAGGCGAGGGCGGCCTTCGTCGCTGCAGCCAGGGCAGCGAAAATGCTAATAGTCAGGGACGAGCATTTCGATGTGTGGTCAGAGCGTCGTTTGCGGAAGGCTAAGAGCGGGCAATCGCAACGCCTCATTAGCGGCAACGCTGGTCGGCACCTTTTTAAGGATAGTGCTGCCAGCACAACCGACTAATGCAGCGTTTTGCCTCGCGCCGATAGGGAGAGGTGGCTCGGTTTGTCTGAACAGTTTCGGGCGTTTCGTTAAGTGGATTTCCGCCTCGATTATGCCGCCACCATCATTGGTGCCAGCGCGTTGAAGTAGGCCTGATCCGGTGTCTGCCGGTCAAGGGAAGAATGTGGGCGTCGACTATTGTAAAAGGCTAGATATCGGCCAATGCCGACGCGGGCCTCGGACACGGTCTTGTAGGCATGGAGGTAGACTTCCTCGTATTTGATCGAACGCCAGAGCCGTTCGACGAACACGTTGTCCCGCCACGCACCCTTGCCATCCATCGAGATGGCGATTTCCGCCTTCTTCAGCACCGCTGAATATGTCGGGTTTGCCGTAACGGGCCAGCGCTTCCTCGACTGCTTCGATGCAGAAGGCTGCTTCCATCGTGATCGACAGCCGCCACGACAGAACCCKMCGRCTGAACCAGTCCACRACGGCGCAGAGRTAGACRAAGCCGCGTGCCATCGGACTATATGTCAGGTCCATTGCCCAGACCTGGTTGGGCCTGGTGACCGCCAGCTTGCGCAGGAGGTAGGGATAGATTTTGTGACCTGGGGCCGGTTTGGATGTGTTCGGGCGGCGGTAGATCGCTTCGATGCCCATCTTCTTCATCAGCGTGGCGATGTGCAACCGCCCAGCCTCCAGCCCTTCTCCCCTCAAGAGCCCTTGCAACATTCGACTTCCGGCAAACGGGTAGTCGAGATGCAGTTGGTCGATCCGGCGCATCAGGGCAAGATCGCCGTCAGGCACTGGACGAGGCAGATAATAGACACTGCCACGGCTGAAGCCGAGAAGCTTCGCCTGTCGCACAACGGATAGCTTATGCTCGCGGTCGATCATTTCTTTCCGCCCAGCAATCCCGCCTTGCTGAGCGCACCGGATAAAAAATCGTTCTCCAGTGTCAGTTCGCCGATCTTGGCGTGCAGCGTTTTGACATCGACGGTTGGACCCGCCGGTTCCGTCTTCGCTTCATCGCCGAAAACGCCTGTCGCCCCCTCAAGGAGCTGGTCTTTCCATTGTTTGATCTGGTTGGCATGCACATCGAACTGCTGGGACAATTCCACCAGCGTCTGTTCGCCTCGGATGGCGGCGAGCGCCACCTTTGCCTTGAAAGCCGGGCTGTGGTTCCGGCGCGGTCGTCTCGTCATGGTATCTCCTGTTCCCGGCATCTAAGCCGAAGTCAGGCAGAAATTCCACTTATCCCCGCTGTCCAGATTTCCCGAGCCAGCTTTTATGAACTTTTTCTTTCACATTTCCACCTGAAGCTGGAACGACGACAGCGAAGAGATTAGTCGATCTTGGCCGGTCAATCCTGTCTATTTCACCTCAACTGTTGCTTTGAGCTCCCGGTGCAGGCGCTGTAACTCGGCGCGCATCTGGNGCCTTGAAAGCCGGGCTGTGGTTCCGGCGCGGTCGTCTCGTCATGGTATCTCCTGTTCCCGGCATCTAAGCCGAAGTCAGGCAGAAATTCCACTTATCCTCGCTGTGCAGATTTCCCGAGCCAGCTCTAGACATTCCGGAAGTTTGTTGACCTTCACCGATCCAGGCTGGAAAAGCTCGTCGAGCGATGGAAGCCGAAAGAGCATCAAGACGTGCGCTCGATGCTGGACCGACTGGCGCGCTCGATCTTGTCTCAGCCGGCCATTGACGCCCGGTCGCTGAGGAAGCGTTCGAAAACAATGAGGCCGATATTTTGTAGTTACTTGCGCTCAGGAGGAGGCAACCACGAGAGGTCGCTCTCAAAGAGCATGTTGCGGCGCGATGTTGTTCCACACATCTTCCAACCAGCACAGGCGCACCACATGCAGCCAACGACAATAATCCTAAGATTTTTTGTCTCGCCGTCGAAAGGCTGAAGTGCCATTCGTCCACGGGGTCCAGGATACCGGAGATCAATCGAATGAAGTTGTATTTCAGCAGAAACCCCAATCCACGACTCGCAGTCGCCGTTGCTCGCTTTTTAAAGACAGACATCGTGTTCGAATTCGCCGAGCCAATGGCCCCGGGACAGGCGGAACGGTATCTTCCGCTCAACCCGAACCTTCTTTTGCCGATTTTGGAACACACCGGTCATCGAACACTTTGGGAAACTGATGCGATTGCCTGCTGGCTTTCACGAAATGCCGGCTCGAACTTCTGGAGGACCGACGATGACGAGCCCGAGATGATACGCTGGATCAGTTGGGCAAAGGAGAATTTCATGAAGGCCTGTGACGCGGTCCATTGGGAACGCGGCACGAAGTTGCGCTATGGCGTCGGGCCCTGTGATGAGAGAATGGTTGAAGAGGGGTTGAGCCAATTCCACAAAACCGCAGCCATTCTGGAAAGCGAACTTTCCGATCGACCGTGGCTCCTAGGCGAAACGATTTCTTTCGCCGATTTCCGCATGGCTGCATTCTTACCTTTCAACGATGCTGCCCGCCTCCCCATCCACGAGTATCGATCCATTGGAGAATGGTATGAGCGGCTGAACCAGATCGAAGCCTGGCGGGATCCTTTTCGAGGACTAAATGCGCCACATTTGCCGCCGCTTCCCGTCTGATTGGTCAGTCCGTACGTCGTCGTGCGCAGATCTCGAGGTTTGCGTCGAAGACGCTTTTGGCCATAGGAATGACCTTTGGGGACCGGTTGGAGCTATGGGCGAGGTGCCTGCTCATGCGCCGCCGTCTTTGTGCTCTCGTAAGGAAAGAGCTGTCCCGTCCATATCGCGCCACGTACCACCGCCACCGCGTAGGCATAGGCGGCAATCGCGAAAGCTCGGCAATACGAGATATTCCAGATCACTTTCACATTCAGGTCTTAACCGTTTCTTGTTCGTGCGGTTCTAATATACGCGAGAGCAAAGGGTGGTGTGCAAAGATCAGATGGTTTGATGAACGGGACGGCCTTCTTCTTAGCGGTAAATTTCATCATCGCCATCTCCTTTTCGCTGGTCTTCGGGGTTGTCTCGACCCGCAGCCGCTCACGAACCTCAGCTCTCTGGTTTGCCGCAGGTTTTGCTGTGGCCTCGCTCTCGGCGCTCTGCGAATTACTGGTCGCTTATACGAACCTTACTAGGTTCTGGGCGATCGCGGCTTTCGCCACCGTGCTTGCAGGCATGATTTTGCTCAGAGGTGGCATCGGTGAGCATTACGGACGCAAGATCGACCCGCTGAAGGCGATCTGTTTCTTAGTCAGCGGAACCGTCCTCGATGTGCTTATTTACGATCTGCCGCGTGGGACTGCCTTGCATGCTTTTTCCTATCAGGCGCCGTTTGCGCTCGTTATCTTTACAAGCGCGGTTGCCGTGTACTCGTCTACACGCCGGCTGATGATTGACCGGGCTCTCGGCTTTCTACTTCTGGTGACTTCTCTACATTTCCTTGCCAAGGCGGGAGTCGCGATCCTTGCGGGCGCCGGCTCGAACGCAAAAGATTACATCCACACGAATTATGGGTTGATTTCGCAAAGCTCGACTGCCGTGCTCGTTGTGGCGGTGGGATTGATGCTGCTGTCCGTGCTCGTTCTGGAGATTATGGCGGACGAGCGTAGCAATTCCGAAAAGGACTCCCTTTCCGGCCTCGCCAATCGTCGCGGTTTCGAGAACGGCGTAAAGGCAGCGATCACGCTCGCGCCTAACGAGCGACATGCGCTCATCCTCTGCGATCTCGACCATTTCAAGAGGATTAATGATACCTATGGTCATCATGGCGGCGACATGGTGATCCAGGCCTTCAGCGACCTCTTGCGAGCAAGCGCCGCCACCAGCGCTGTCGTCGGCCGTATTGGAGGCGAGGAGTTTGCCGTCTTCATGCCAAATTCGACATCCGAGATAGCTGCGCTTTTCGCTCAAAATTTGAGAAGCAGGACAATGGGATTAGCGATAAGCGTGCTTCCGTCATCCTTGACCGTTACGGCAAGTTTCGGCGTTGCGGAATTCGCGACAGGGGAGAAACTTGACATTGCCATGCGCGATGCAGATGCGGCACTCTATGAAGCCAAACGCTCCGGTCGCAACTGCGTCAGGCAGGCGCGCCAGGCGCGGGAGCCTGCAGCGATCAAGGCCATAAAAATAAACGCGGGCGCAGAACCAGGAGATTTCGAGACGCGCTGACTTCAGCCGCGGTGCCGATGACAGATGCTACGCCACCGAACAGGCTGGGACCACTGATTACCGACGCTGCAATGGCCTGACGGAGACGAGCAGCTGATTGCCGGCGTAGTGCCGCCGAACATGGGGCGCCGTTGGTCGCAATGGGTTCGAACGCTTATGTGTCGTGATATCGGGTGGTTCGATGCGGCTTCACTAGGAGTTTTCGATGGTGTGAATGTGAATTGGGGGTATGAGCGAAGCTGGTGCTTCTTCCTTCTGTCCGAAAAGCGGCAAGGGTCTCGATCGCCGTTCTCACCTCGAATTCCGATCCTTGGGCAATGATGACGCCTATCAGCCCTTCGCGTAGCAATAGGCCTATCTTCGGTCAGTTCATGTGTAATGAACACGATCTGATCGTTTTGCCCGTCTTCTCCATTCGTCGACGAGAGATTTGGTCACGGAGAGGTCAGTGGCCAGAAAAGTGACCTTCGCCGGGTGCTTACATTTACCGTCTTGAAATTGATGCGATCGCGCTGCGGTTCGACAAGAGCCCCGCCCCTTTGGCATTGGAGGCTGCAAGACGATGAAAATCTTGCAGCCTCAATATGTGGGCGCTGTAAAAGTTGGGGGAAGCCCCGCCCACGTGAATGATAAGCTGCGGGTCGGCATTATCCGTGATTGTGAGCTCTAGAACGCTGCAGTCGTCGTGCTCTCCATTCACCTGGACTTCGCGCCCATCGATCACGGCAAGCTGCTCGTGTGCTGAAAGTTCGGCCCAAAAGCCATCCGTGGAGATTAAATAGACGCCAGACAAGCTGTCCGTTTCGAGGATTTCAGGTGTCGTATACTCACGGGAACGAAAGCTTTTGGTGAGGAGATGTCTGGCCGGTATCTTCGATAGTTCGTCAAGTGCGACGCATTTAAGCGCATTGGCGAGCGTGTGAGGCTGAGTCAGCCAGTGAATTCTGTCGCCTCGATCAATTTGGCCCAGAAGACAGTCGCCGGCATGGATAACTGTCATTCGTGTTCTTGGGTCGGCATGCACAATAGTGAAACTGGCAGAACCACGAGGATAACGCGCGCGCAAATCAAGATGGATTCCGCGCAGCTGTTTCGAAAAGGCATCGATATCAAGTGCTCCTTGTACACCGTTGAACCAGTCGATCACTTCCCGCACGATCGCCTCGGCATATTCTCCGCTGTTCTCGCCTGCGGTAGAGCCATCGACGACGATGCCCATCACGCCGCTGGTATTTGTGCCAAGCCCTGCATGGTCACGATTATCTGCGGTTTTGGTGCCTTTCCGGCTGTGCCAGTTTGCTTTAATGCGCATGGGTGCCACCGTCTGCGCAGTGGCTTATGGCGACATAGCGCTCGCGCACGATAGCTACGCGGCCGGGCTGCCCACGCAAATTTCCCTCGAGGAAATCGTCAAAGTCGGTATGCTTGAGTAGCGCCTGGAATTGTTCTGCGATGTATGTCTTAACGTCGAGATCGGCATTCGCCAATTCCTGGCCAAGTTCCTCTCTCCCATCAACGACGAGAAGTATGTCTTCGGCATCTCTGCTGGAAAAAAGGTCATCACCGCCCCTGCCGGCGAATGCTTCCAGTTTCGTCGCTATAAAGAGGGTCGGCGTGAGGAGCCGGATGGTGAGACTTTCAGTTAGTTTGTGAACCTCAGCGGTTTCGATACCTTTTGCGTACCAGCGATTGCTGAAGCCGAGGATCGCTTCATCATCCGGCATGAAATCGACTTTGAGCGGCCCGAGTCGCATTCGGCGGATGACGTCGTCATCGGAGGACTCTTTGAACCCCCTCTCGCGCAGCTGTTCCAATAGCTGGCCCCATTCAGCAAGCCCTGCAAGATCGACGATAAGGTCGATATCGTCGGTGGCCCTGACATCTTCGAGGGTCACTGGGTCCGTGATGAAAAGCGCTGTCGTACAGCCCCCGACGAACACAAGGCGATCGCGTAAATCTTGCTTGAGCGCCGTGGCGACGACCTTTAACATTTCGAGCAGCTGGCCTCGGACAGAGGTCATTTCCCAAGTATCCTTGTCGAGAGGCGGTCGCTTGCCAAACCCACCTCCCGCTGGTTTCCAAGCCGGATCGCGTCGCAGAGGGCCAGATACTCGTAGAGGCGCTCGTCTTTTTGGACAGCTTCCGGCACACTTTTGAACAGCGGTTCGACTGACTGGCCCATTTCGCGCGCGCTTGCTTGGGGCCAGACGTAAATATAGTTGCCGGCGCTGACCAAAAGGCCCTCGAGCATGGGTGCCGCAAACGCGGTCGGAATGCCTCGTTGCATTGCCCCAGGCTTGGCGGGGAAAGTGAATTTCAAGCCGTGGACGATGAAGTTAAACAGATTTCGTCGGCTTGGCTTTGGGCGGCCAAGTTCGCGGTCTCTCGAAGCAATCCCGGATGAAAGGCTCCTTTTGATCGATTCGTTCACTTCTGTCTTGCTTATGCCGAGAGACGCCTCCAAGTTTCGAACTGAATATGGGTCATCGCCCTGCGCCTCCAGGCGCAAGCGTTCAACCCCTTGCTCTCGATCCTGCTCCTCGAGGCTGATGAGCTTGAGCAGTATGACAATGTCCTGGCTTTTCATCGTGCGTTCCGAGTGGTGTCCTCTGTCCTAGGACCAAGGACACAAAGCCACACTATGGTCCTGTTGTCAAAGCACGACCGTAAACACTTAGGTTTCGCAAGGTTAAGAAAATCGAAGACCCTTATCTCACCAGGAGAACCGCACCTGTGCGTGAGTAACTTGGTCGACCTTGTGGTCGCGGGAGGTGCGCCAGATAATACGACGGCTGTCTCCTCGCTGTCAGCTAAAACTGAGGCTCCGATAGCGGCATATATGGCGGGAGCTTCATTTTTCCTAAAGGTCTGATTTTGCGGCGCTTGGGAGACCGAGAGCGCTGTGCCGCCGGTTCGATTCCTTTCAAGGTGTCTATTGACGGGATCAGGGGTTCGAATGCGGGTTTGGGGGCGACGTGGGGACAGATCCATGAAAATCCTGCGCTTCCTTTGCTATCCAATCGCAAAAAATGGATGACTTCTTGCTTCGCGTCGCCCGCCGTAGTGCCACATATTCATGTCCGCTTTCCAGAAAGCCCAACGGCGCGGTCAGTTTGCCGAAGCGGATATCGTCGGTGACATACGGCCAGGGTGCGATGCCAACGCCAAGTCCTGCGCTCGCGGCCTCGAGCATGAAATAGAAATGCTCATATTCCACGCGTGCTCCAGTGCCGAGCGCTGCACCCGATCGCGCCAGCCAGTCGTCCCATGCCTGAATCCGTGTTCGAGTGTGTAACCGAGGAACGCCGGTGCTGCGCTCCGTATTCGGATCGCTGATGGTAGTCCGCAACGTATCCTCGACAAGGGACAGCAGCATATGCCGGGCGAAGAGGCGTGGCTGGTGGGCGTCTCTCCAAGGTACCGCTTCATCACCGAGGGCAGACAGTTCAATCGCAAGGCCATTCTGGACGGCTGAGCGGAAAGGCGGGTGCACTGAGATCTTGTTTGGTCATGCTCATTCCATTTCTCGAGGGCGAGCGGAAATGGGAGCGCCGTTTTTAGAAATGATGTATTGAAGGATGGTCCGTCAGTGGCGGTTAAATCCATCGAGCCGTGGTCGCATGGAGCTGGCCTGGAATCAGACGTATGGGTTTGACGCAGTGACAACGGTCTACGTTAATTAAGCGCGCTTACCTAAGTTTGACGCTTATTTAAATAAAGGGGCGCTTGCTTAAATAACGGACGGAATCCATATTAGGCTATGTCTGATTCTGAACCTAGTTTGCGCCGGGGGCGTTTTGTCGAAACAACAGCAGCGGGCGAAACGGTGCGGGCGTTCGTGCCTCCGCCATTGCCGCCCGAGCCATCAATCGATGTCCTTTCGCTATTGGAGCGCCTCAGTCTGGCAGAGCGTGCGCTAGGTCGCTTGGATGGCATCACAATGCTGCTCCCGCGCCAGGAGCTATTCCTTTATATGTATGTAAGAAAAGAGGCAGTTCTTTCTTCGCAGATCGAAGGCACGCAGTCGACGCTTTCCGATCTTTTGCGGTTTGAGACCGAGGCTCAAGCGGGGCAACCGGTCGATGATATTCGTGAGGTTTCCAATTACGTCGATGCGATGATGTACGGTTTAGAGCGTTTGGAAACGCTGCCAATGTCATTGCGCCTGATCCGAGAGATGCACGCACGACTGCTCCAAAGCGGGCGGGGAGGCACTAAGGATCCAGGAGAGTTTCGGCGCTCGCAGAATTGGATTGGAGGCACGCGACCCGGTAACGCACTCTTCGTGCCACCACCCGTTACGGAATTGGGTGGCTGCCTAGATGCGCTCGAGCGCTTCATGCATGACGACCAATCACGGTTACCGGCATTGATGAAAGCTGGCCTTCTGCATGTCCAGTTCGAAACGATCCATCCATTTCTCGATGGCAATGGCCGTATAGGTCGTCTGCTGGTCACCCTTTTCCTGTGCATGAACGGCGTTCTACGCAAGCCATTGCTCTACCTCAGTCTTTACCTCAAGGTCCATCGAAAGGAATATTATCGATTGCTGCAAGAGGTCCGTGAACATGGAAACTGGGAAGCTTGGCTAGACTTCTTCTTGACAGGTGTCGCCGACACCGCCAACCGAGCATTTGAAGCTGCCACTCGGATTGTCGATCTTTTTAAGGACGACAGGGAGAAAATCACAACCGAGAGCGACAGAGCTGGATCGGCCCTTCGTATTCACGAACTCTTTCAGCAAAATCCCTTTCATACGGCAAATCAGATCGTTCAAATGACAGGCCTTTCCGCGCCGACTGTCAATGCAGCGCTCGCTGATTTGGAGCGTTTGGGGATTGTCGACGAAGTGACAGGTCGCAAGCGTGGCCGTGTTTTCAGCTACCGCAGATATCTCGCAATCCTAAGCGAAGGCACTGATCCACTGCCTGCTACGTGACTAAAGGAGGAGTCGCAAGTCCGAATCTCTTCGAGAGCTACACAGGCGTTACTCGCGCATGCGATGGCAGGGAGGGGACAAATGCAGCCAAGTTGCTTACAGCAAAGAAAAGCTCGACCTTTGCCCTACCAAGGCACCGCCGCTCCGTCGAAGTAGAAGCCGCCTGTCGGACCTTTCTCGTCCAGCATCGCAAGCCAAACAATCCCGCTCGCGGCCTGCTCGACCGTCCGGTAGCCGGAATGCCCGTTGAAGTCCGTTGCCGTGTAACCGGGATCAGCTGCATTCACTTTCACGCCCGATCCGGCCAGCTCTTTGGCAAGAGCTACGGTGACGGCGTTTAACGCGGACTTGGAGCTATTGTAGCCGAGGAAGTTGACGCCGTAGAACTGGTTTGCCGGATCCGAGAGCCATCCAAGGGAGCCCAGGCCGCTGCTGACCATGACGATTTTCGCGTTCGCGGCGGTTCTTAGAAGAGGAAGAAAAGCCTGGGTGACCCTTACGGGACCGAAGACGTTGGTTTCGTAGATGCGACGGATATCCTCGACGGACTGCTGGGAAGGTGCCGTCATCTCACGGCCGGGAATGCCTGCGTTGTTGACGAGAACGTCGAGCTTTCCATCTTCAGCCTCCACGCGAGCCGCCGCCTGCCTCACCGACGCCTCGTCCGTCACGTCGATGGAAATCGACTTCACCTCAATTCCTTCGTCCGACAGCGAGCGGGCGGCCGCTTCGCCTCGCGCGTTGTCACGACTTCCAAGCCATATGCCATATCCCGCGCGACCCAACTGGCGCGCTGTCTCATAGCCGATACTTTTGTTCGCACCCGTGATCAAAGCCGTTTTCTTCTGCATCGATTTTCCTTTCATGATCACCGACCGCCGCCGGCCTGTTGCGAAGTTATGTGCTGAGACGGGTTTTGATAACCACCCGATTCATGCATAGACTGATCGCCATGGCTTAGCTGCGATATTTCGTAGGACACGCCCGACGAGCGTGCGAAGCGGGCGATAGGCTGGATCATTTCGATAACGGACATGCCAGGCGAGTTCGACCGGAAAGGTGCCGCGATCGCCTTTCGTCGCCTGCGAGGCGCTGGCAAATCAGCCGCAGCAACGTCGCGCGGTATTCGCTCACCGCGACCATCTCCGGAACAGCAAAGAAATGCGCGTCCGACACGGCGACGTCGCGCTTCATTCCGCGCTGCTGCATCTCCACATAGCCGGATCACAAAGCTCGGGTTCATTACCGACGTGCCATTTATCGCCGAGCCTCCCCACCGATCGCTCCTGAATATCATTGGATGACAGGTGAACTTGCCGGGGCCCGTGGAGATGCCTTCAGCAGGTCAGCCGAATTCGGCGCTCATCCGCGCCAGATCGCCCCACAGGCTTTCCTGCTAATCGTCTCAGCCTTCATTCATCACGTCATTGAACAAGTTCCTGCCATTGGCGTACCGTTTGCCAAGCCCAGCATCGATTTCCGGATCTGCCGCCTGAATGTCGTTACGAAGCGAACGCAACTTGATTTCGTAGTCGGCAAGCATGCGGATGCCGGCACGAGGGCGGCCTGAGGGTCGGCGCTCTTGTCAGAAACACGGCCCTCGCCGCAGACGAGACGGTGCGCCGTGATTACGGCCTGCTGTCGCGCGCGCTGCTGGCAGGTGCCTCCGGTCAGCTTCGCAACAAGGCGACAACATCAGGCAATCTTTTGCAACGGACACGCTTGTCGAACTGCATGACTATCCTCTTGCCTCCAATATCACGGCGCCAAGCGTTCGCTCGACGAGGTCGACCTTGAAGCGGTTCTGCTCGGTTGGCCGGGCTCCCGCCATCAGGACGGCGGCGGTAAGACCAGCAACCACCAATCCCATCGACCAGCTCAAAGTGGTCGGGAAACCCATCCACCGAATAGACGGTGAACTCAAGACCACCGGTCGAGCGATGTATGCCTACGAATGGCATGACAAGGACGTTCCCTATGTCTACGGCTACCCCGTCGGCGCCTCGATCGCGAAAGGCAAGGTGAAGTCGATCGACGCGACTGCCGCGAAGAAGTCGCCAGGCGTGTTCACGGTCGTCACCACGCTCGATGTCGGCGACCTGAAAAAGGGCAAGTTCAACACGGCCAAGCTTTTTGGCGGCGCCGAGGTCCAGCACTACCATCAGGCCGTCGCGGTTGTCGTTGCGCAATCCTTTGAACAGGCGCGAGCCGCAGCGGCGCTGGTGAAGGTGGACTACGAGCAGGAGACGGGGACGTACGATCTGCGGGCAGCGATGCCGTCCGCCAGGAAGCCGGACGAGTCCCAGGAGCCGGACACCGCCGTCGGCGACTTCGACGCCGCCTTCAAGGCGGCACCCATCACGCTGAGCGAGACCTACACCACCCCGGACCAGTCGCACTCGATGATGGAGCCGCACGCGTCGATCGCCGTCTGGAACGGCGACGAGGTAACGGTCTGGACCTCCAGCCAGATGATCGACTGGTGGCGCACCGATCTCGCCACGACGCTCGGAATCGACAAGGAGAAGGTCCACCTGATGTCGCCGTTCATCGGCGGCGGTTTCGGCGGCAAGCTCTTCCTGCGCGCCGATGCTGTTCTTGCAGCCTTCGGCTCGAAGGCCGTCGGTCGGCCTGTAAAGGTGGCGCTGCCGCGTCCGTTCATACCGAACAACACTACGCACCGCCCCGCTACCGTCCAGCGGATCCGGATCGGTGCCGAGCGGGACGGCAAGATCACCGCGATTGCCCACGAAAGCTGGTCAGGCGACCTTCCGGGCGGTGGTCCGGAAACCGCGGTCAACCAGACACGGCTCCTTTATGCAGGTGCAAACCGGATGACCGCCATGCGTCTTGCGACCCTTGATCTTCCGGAAGGAAACGCCATGCGCGCGCCGGGCGAGGCTCCTGGCCTCATGGCGCTCGAAATCGCGATTGATGAGATGGCCGAGAAGGTGGGCATTGACCCAGTCCAGTTCCGTATCCTCAACGATACGCAGGTGGATCCGGAGCATCCGGAGCGACCCTTTTCCCAGCGTAACCTAAAGGGCTGCCTCACACTCGGCGCCGAGCGGTTCGGTTGGAACGAGCGGCCGAAAACGGCCTCGCGCCGGGAAGGAAACTTGCTCGTCGGCATGGGTGTCGCAGCCGCCTTCCGAAACAATCTCGTCATGCCGTCGGGAGCACGTGTGAAGCTCGGCCGGGATGGCATCCTCACGGTCGAGACTGACATGACCGACATCGGTACAGGCAGCTATACGATCATCGCCCAGACGGCCGCGGAGATGATGGGCGTCGGCATCGACAGGGTCGCCGTACAGCTCGGCGACTCTCGCTTTCCTGTCTCGGCCGGTTCGGGTGGCCAGTTCGGCGCTAATTCCTCGACCTCAGGCGTCTATGCGGCCTGTGTGAAGCTTCGCGAGGCGGTGGCGAGTAAACTCGGTTTCAACTCCGACGATGCCGTGTTCGAGAACGGGCACGTCCGCGCCGGCAATCGATCCGTTCTGTTGGCCGACGCTGCCGGCGATGAAGGGCTCGTCGGCGAGGACACGATGAAGTGGGGCGATTTGACCAAGACGCACCAGCAGTCGACCTTCGGGGCGCATTTCGTGGAAGTCGGTGTCGACGTCGCCACCGGCGAAACCCGCATCCGCCGGATGCTAGCCGTCTGCGCAGCCGGTCGAATTCTCAACCCCATAACCGCCCGCAGCCAAGTGATCGGTGCGATGACCATGGGTGCCGGCGGCGCGTTGTCGGAAGAACTGGCAGTCGACACCCGGCACGGCTTCTTCGTCAACCATGACCTGGCAGGCTACGAAGTGCCGGTGCATGCGGACATCCCGCATCAGGAGGTCATCTTCATGGACGAGGCCGATCCGATGTCATCGCCGATGAAGGCGAAGGGTGTCGGAGAGCTTGGGCTCTGCGGCGTGTCAGCAGCGATCGCCAACGCGATTTATAACGCCACCGGCATCAGGGTCCGGCATTATCCGATTACGCTCGACAAGCTGATCGGCGAGCTCCCTGACGTGGCCTGAGATGGATGACATGGACCCAGGTTTTAGTTTCTCTTCCGACCCCGGTCAGGCGATCCCGACCGACGATCGCGAAGAAATCCAGTCCTTCGAGCGCCCCGCTATCGTGGCTAACTTAACCTCCAAGACAGGTCAGCTCATGGGATAGTCCGCATAGAAAAGGCAAGGTTGTCCCAGAGCTGGGGTCGCAGATGTCGTGCGGTCCACCCTTAGCCGGCAGTCCGGCCCAGGCTGCGGCGGGCGATGAACGCCGGCGCGCTGACGAGCGCTCGTGCCGCTACCCGACCTTCGATCCTTGAAAGCAGCGTTTCGGTAGCGAGCACGCCAAGCGCACGGCCGGATTGATCGATGCTTGCAAGGTTGACTAGGGTGAGTGCAGCCGTTGGCGAATTGTCGTAGCCAATGACGGCGAGGTCTTCCGGAATCCTGATGTTCATTTCGACAGCAATGTTCAGGAGTGTGACCGCGTCGAGGTCGCTCCAGCAGAAAACAGCTTCGGGACGGTCGGGGCGAGATAGGAACGCACGCATGCTCTCTTCCCGTTCAGGGGAGGCAACGGGTATGCTGTGAATGTCGATTTCTGCGGTAAGTCCTGCCGCTTCCATCGTCCGGCGGTAGCCCATCTCGCGTTGGCGCACTACCGAAACTTTGTGGCCCTCCCGTGAGCCAAGCGTGAGCATGCCGATGTTGCGATGCCCGCGTTCAACGAAGGCCTTAACGGCAAGCGCAGCCCCCTGCTGGTCGTCGCAGTTCACCGTGTCGAAATTCCTGGCTTCAGGATCATGGTAACCGATAGCGACGATCGGGATCTGGTCGGCGAAGCGTGAGATGACTTCGGAAGGAAGGCGGGGTGCGATGAGAATCAGGCCGTCCATTTTGTAGTCTATCATCGACTCGATCAGCGCCGTCTCGAGCTGTACCTTGGCTTCACTAACGCCGATCATGGCGCGATAATTGGACGGCGCTAGCACGCCGTTCACGCCGTCGATCACTTCCGGCAAGAACGGGTTACGGATATCCACAAGCAGTAGACCAATGGTGAACGTGCTGCCGCGCAAGCCGCGCGCCGTACGTGAGGGGCGATAGCCGAGCGTGCCGATCGAGGTCTGGACGCGACTGCGCAGGGCGTCGCTTACCCCATACGCGTTGCGAAGAACCTTTGAGACAGCGGCAACCGAAACACCGGCATGGGCGGCGACCGTTCGGATGGTCACACGGTCCTTTGTGGTGGCCGTCTCGTCTCTTTCGGACATAATTTTCCTCGGTATTTCAACTGTTGCTGCCACCATGGCAGATGCCGCCAAAAAATTCTATTGCCTCCCGGCAAAAAATGTAGAACGTTACACATAGAACGTTCTACACGACGCCAGGGAGGACATCATGAACATGCACGCGACCGCCAGCCGCAAGGGCATTACTCAGCGCAAATGGGCCGCGGAGATGATCGCGCCGTTGTCGGATGAGGGCGTCAGTCGTCCCGCAAGTTTTGTTTCAAAGACGGTTGCGTTTGAAACTGTGCCGGCTGCGGTTGAACTTTTCATCTCGGCGCAGGGGCTTTATCGCTGCTTCATCAATGGCAAACGCGTCGGCGAGGACCTACTGACCCCCGGCTGGACCAATTACGACCACCGCATCGCCTACCAGCGCTACGACGTCGCCCCGCTGATGGTCGCCGGTGAAAACCGCATCGAGATCTGGCTAGCCGATGGCTGGTTCCGTTCGCCGCTCATGTGGGGCAAGGATGCCATTCCGAATTGCTGGGGTGACCGGATTGCGGCGATTGCAGAACTCGTTGCCGGCGGCCGCGTCCTCTTCTCCACCGATGCAAGCTGGAAGAGCGGTGTCCTGCCAATCGTGAAGTCCGGCATATACTTCGGCGAGATCTACGACGCGCGGCTTGCCGCGCTCAGCGAAACCCATGGCACGGAAGTCATCGCCTTCGACAAGACGTTGCTTGTTGCCCATGAGGCAGCACCCGTGCGCGAGCTTGCGCCCCTTGCACCAGTCGATCAGTGGTGCGATGGCGAAGGGCGTCTGGTCTATGACTTCGGCCAGAACGTCGGCGGCTACGTACGCTACACAGTGCGCGGTAGGGCAGGGGCGCAAGTGCGGGTTGAGCATTCCGAAGTCCTCGGTCCCGACAGATACTTCGACAACCGAAACTATCGCACCGCCATCGCCGAAACGCTCTACACCCTTGCTGGCGAGGGCGACGAGACCTATGCGCCGCATTTCACCTTCCAGGGCTTTCGCTATGCCCGGCTGACCATCACCGGCGAAGCGGAGATCGTGTCGATCGCGTCCGTACCGATAACCTCGGTCGCCGAAATCAAGGGCGGCTTCGAGAGCGGCTCCGATCTCGTCAACCGGCTGGTTCTCAATACCATCTGGTCGCAGCGCGGCAACTTCATCGAGGTGCCGACCGATTGCCCGCAGCGCGACGAGCGTCTCGGCTGGACCGGCGATGCCCAGGTCTTCGCACCGACGGCCTGCTGGCTGGCCGACAGCGAACAGTTTCTGCGGAAATATCTGCGCGATGTCATGGCCGATCAGCGGTCCGATGGGGCCATCCCGCATGTCTCGCCGGACCCGACGCGGCTGCACCCGGAGCATTTTCCGGGCTATGCCGGCTCCACCGGCTGGGGTGACGCCATCGTCGTCATTCCCTGGGCCCTTTACACCCATTACGGCGACCGGAGCGTGCTCGATGAATGCCTGGATGCGATGGTGCGGTGGGTGGATTTCGTCTGGTCGATCTCCGATGGGCCGATCGTGCGCCCGCCGCCACATTGGGGCGATCGCGGCTTCACCTTTGGCGACTGGCTGCAGCCCGTCGGCGACAATCGCAAACCACGCCCGACCATTGCCGACGATTGCGCGGCAACACTCTATCACTTCATCTCGACCGAGCTTTTAGGCCGCATTGCCGGTGTGCTGGGACGCGATGATCTTCGACAGTCGATGGAGCGCCGGGCTGGCGAAATCCGCGAGGCTTTCGCGTTTGAATTCATCTCGGCCTCCGGCCGCCTCGCCCATAACGACCAGACTTCGTATGCGCTCGCTTTCCTGCACGATCTGGTGCCCGCCGGCCATTGGGAGGCTGCAAAGGGCCATTTCCGCCGCGTGGTCGAAGATGCCGACTGCAAGATCGGAACCGGCTTCATTGGCACGCCCGCGCTTTTGCCGTCGCTGACCAAGCTTGGCATGGACGATCTGGCTGAAAAAGTCTTCCTGCAGGAAGAGGTGCCGGGCTGGCTCTATCAGGTCAAGCAGGGTGCCACGACCATTTGGGAGCGCTGGGATTCCATGGCGCCGAATGGGACGATCTACGAGCCCGAGATGAACAGCTACAATCACTACGCCTATGGCGCTGTGTGCCAGTGGCTGTTTGAAAGCGTAGCCGGCATTTCGCCGGACCCGGAACATCCCGGTTTCGCCCGGGTCAAGGTTTCGCCCGCGCCGCTTGCGAAACTTAATCCGGTTTCGGCCTGGCACGAGATGGCTAAAGGCCGGATCGAAGCTTCATGGGAAATCACCGGTGGCAAGGTCGGATACGAGATTAGCCTGCCCGAGGGCTGCGAGGGCCTCTTCGTGCCGACGCTACGGCACGTCAATCCGGTGCTGGACGGCAAGCCCGTCACCGGCGATACCTTGATGGCGGCCGGCCGCCATCGCATCACCTTCGATAATCTACACACCAACTAGCACAACCCATCGTGTCGTCTTACTGTTCGGAGGAGGAACATCATGACACTGCGTATGAAGGCAAGACTGACGGTTGCGACCGCTTTGACGGTGCTTCTAATATCGGGAACGGCATTTGCTGAGACCAGCCTCAGCTTTCTGGTAGACAACAACGCCGACTCGGTTGCGGCCGCTGAAGCACTCGCTGCCGCCTATTCGAAGAAGAACCCAGAGGTGACCGTCGAGGTCGAGCAGCGCCCGGGCGGCGGCGAAGGCGACAACATCGTCAAGACCCGGCTTGCGACCGGCGAGATGACCGACGTCTTCCTCTATAATTCCGGTTCGCTGCTGCAGGCGCTGAAGCCTGAGACGTCGCTCTTGGATCTCAGCAACCTGCCGTCACAGGCAAAGGTCGCCGATGGCTTCAAGTCGGTCGTTTCTGCCGACGGCAAGGTCTACGGAGTGCCCTACGGCACGACCATGGCCGGCGGGATCTTTTACAACAAGAAGATCTACTCCGAGCTGGGCCTGACGCCGCCCAAGACCTGGGCCGAGTTCATGGCCAACAACGAAAAGGTCAAGGCGGCCGGCAAGGTTGCCGTCGCCCAGACCTACCGCGACACCTGGACGTCGCAGCTCTTCGTGCTGGCGGACTACTACAATCTGCAGGCGCAGGTCCCGAATTTCGGCGCCGACTACACGGCCAACAAGGCGAAATACGCGACGACGCCCGCGGCCGTCAAAGGCTTCGAGCGTCTACAGGACGTGCACGACAAGGGCCTGCTTAACGAGGATTTTGGCGCCGGCACCTATGACGACGGTCTGCGCATGGTAGCAACCGGCGAAGCCGCCCATTACCCGATGCTGTCTTTTGCCATCGGTGCGTTGAAACAGAATTATCCGGATGAAATGGCCGATGTCGGTTTCTTTGCCCAGCCCGGCGACGACGCGGCCAACAATGGCTTGACCGTCTGGATGCCGCCGGCCGTCTACATTCCCAAGACAACGGCGAATGTCGAGGAAGCGAAGAAGTTTGCCGATTTCGTCGGCAGCGTCGATGGCTGCAAGGCGATCATGGCTGTCAACACCGTACAGGGTCCGCCGCTGATCGACGGCTGCGAGCTGCCGGCGGACGTTCCCGCCGCCATCGCCGACATGTTGCCCTATTTCAAGGAGGGCAAGACTGCGCCGGCGCTGGAATTCCTGTCGCCGATCAAGGGGCCGGCGCTGGAGCAGATCACCGTCGAAGTGGGGTCGGGCATGCGTTCGGCAGCGGATGCCGCCGCGCTCTACGACGAAGATGTACGCAAGCAGGCCAAGCAGCTCGGCATTCCAAACTGGTAAGCTAATCTGCGTTAAGAACAAGCCGCCCGCGATAGCGGGCGGTTCCCCCATGCCGTGGAAGGAGGCCCCATGGTCGAGGCCCTAAGACCCAAACGCTCATCGCCCTATCCGTTCTGGTTTTTCCTGCCGGCGGCCGTGATCTATGGCGTTCTCTTCATCGTGCCGACGGCGACGTCCTTCTGGTACAGCCTGACCCGCTGGGACCTGACGACGGCCGAATTCATCGGCCTTGAGAATTTCCGCCAGTTCTTTTCCGAGCCCTTCCTGGTTCAGGGCCTGATCAACACGCTCATCTATGCCGTCATGACCTCGGGCCTGAAAACGATCTTCGGATTGCTACTGGCCGTGCTGCTGACCAGCAACATCATTGCCCGCGGTTTCCTGCGCACGGTCGTATTCTTCCCGGTTCTCGTCTCCACGATCGGCATCGGCATCGCCTTCACTGTCATGATGCATCCGACCCGCGGCATCATCAATGTCGCACTGGAGGGGATCGGAGTTGACGGGCCGGGCTGGCTGACGGATCCGCGCCTCGCGCTGTTCTCTGTCGCGCTCGTCGATCTCTGGAAGGGTGTTGGCCTTGCGACGCTGATCTTCATCGCCGGGCTGGCGGCCATCAGCCCGGATTATTACGAGGCCTCGCGCATCGACGGCGCGACCCGCATGCAGCAGTTCCGCCGCATCACCCTGCCGCTGGTGCGGCCGGCAACGGTGACGGTCATCACGCTGTCGCTAATCGGTGGTTTGCGGTCATTCGATCTGATCTGGGCGATGACGCGCGGCGGGCCGGGCTTCTCTTCCGATGTCGTCGCCTCGGTTATCTACAAGCAATATCAGGCCGGATTCTATGGTCTCTCGACGGCGGGCAATGTCATCCTGTTTGGCCTCATTGCGGTGATCATCCTGCCGTTGACCGTCTGGTTCAATCACCGGGAGATCGAGCAATGAGACGGATCCGTCCAATCGTCGTCGGCTGCATTTCGCTAGCCATTGCAGCCGTCATCTTCATCGTGCCGTTCCTGTTCATTGCGCTGCAGGCGGTCAAATCCCGATCGGAGGCCTCGAGGCTGAACTTCGCTTTGCCGAAAGAATGGCTGCTCTGGGACAATCTGGTCGCCGTCGTTGAGGCGCGCAACTATCAGCTTCTGCTCGCCTATTTCAATTCCACCGTCATCACCGTGTTTTCCGTGACGATCCTCGTCGTGCTCTCTGCAATGGTGGGTTATGTCATGCAGCGGCGCCAATCGCGCTGGAACGGCGTTGCGCAGGTGGCGTTGCTGGTTGGGCTGATGATGCCGCCGGCCGTGGTGCCGACCATCGGGCTCCTGCAGTCGATCGGCCTTTTCAAGACCATGACCGGCATGGTGCTCATCCAGGTTGCCTACAATCTCTCGTTCTCGACGCTGCTCTATCGCTCGTTCATCGCCACCATCCCGCGCGATCTCGACGAGGCCGCGCTGATCGATGGCGCCAAGCCGTGGCAGATCTTCTTCCGGGTGGTGATGCCGCTCCTGAAGCCGGTGACGGTGACCAATATCGTCGTGCAGTCGATTGCCATCTTCAACGATTTTACCAATCCGCTCTATTACTTGCCGGGGCGGGAGAACGTGACGGTGCAGCTGACGCTCTATAATTTCCAGAGCATGTATACGAGCCAGTACAATCTCTTGTTCATGAACATCCTCCTGGTGACGATCCCGCCCCTTATCGTCTTCATCTTCTTCAATCGACAGATCGTCGCCGGCATGACGGCCGGCGCAGTGAAAGGGTAGGCGCATGTCAGGCGTAGAACTCAAAGACATCCGCAAGAGTTTTGGTGCGCTCGAAATCATCAAGGGCATCGACCTGGACATCAAGGCGGGCGAATTTGTCGTCTTCGTCGGCCCTTCGGGCTGCGGGAAGTCGACGCTTTTGCGCATGATCGCCGGGCTGGAGGATGTAAGCTCCGGCATGCTGACAATCGGCGGGCAGGATGTGACCTATGCCGAACCATCCAAGCGCGGCATTGCCATGGTATTCCAGTCCTATGCACTCTATCCGCACATGACTGTCGCCGAGAACATCGGCTTTGGCCTCTCGCTTGCCAGCCGTCCGAAGGCGGAGATCGAGGCCAAGGTGCGTGACGCTGCGGAATCGCTGCAGCTGACCCAGCTTCTCGACCGCAAGCCTAAAGCACTTTCGGGCGGTCAGCGCCAGCGCGTCGCAATCGGCCGCGCCATCGTGCGCAACCCGCAGGTTTTCCTGTTCGACGAGCCGCTGTCTAATCTCGATGCTTCCTTGCGTGCCCAAATGCGGCTGGAGATCACCGACCTGCACAAGCGGCTGGGCACGACGATGATCTACGTGACCCACGATCAGGTGGAGGCCATGACAATGGCTGACAAGATCGTCGTCCTCAACGGCGGCAGCATCGAGCAGGTCGGCACGCCCATGGACCTCTACAACAAACCGGCAACCCCGTTCGTTGCCGGTTTCATCGGCAGCCCGAAGATGAATCTTTATACCGGGACAGCCGCGAAGGGGCTGGGCTGCAAGACCTATGGCATCCGGCCGGAAGACCTGACGTTGTCCTCCGAAGGGGGACGCTGGAGCGGCAAGATCCGTCACGTCGAACGGCTTGGAGCCGATGCGCTTGTTTATTTCCGTGTCGAAGGGGTTGGCGACATGGTAGCCCGCACCTTCGGCAGCGCAAGCTTCCAGCCGGAGGAAGCCGTTTGGGCGACGCCGACACCCGGCGCTGAACACCGTTTTGACAGCTGACGCGCTACGCGCAGGCATGTCAATCCGTTTAACTTCATGTGCTCATTCAAGCCGTGCCGGTCGTGGTTTTGCGCAGCCAGACTTTGAGGGAGGAGAGATAATGCGTCATTTCGTAACTGACGCCTTAGCGATGATTGTGGCTACATCTTCAGCACTGAAGGGTTTGGATAGTTGCATGGCGTCAGACACGCCCGACGCGATCCGGCCGGTGTCTCCACCACTTGCAAAGACGATGCGAACGTCTGGCCATCGATCTCTGACCTGCGCGGCTAGATCAAAGCCCGACATACTGGGAAGGCCGACATCTGTGAGCAAGACGTCTACAGTTTCCTTTTCGAGGATAACGATTGCCTCCTCGGCGGACCCGGCCTCTTGGACGGAATGGCCAAGCTCTGTCAGCATGTCGACGGTTGACATGAGGATGAGCGGTTCGTCTTCGACGACAAGTATCCGAACCGGCAGAGAGGCTTGCTGTGGTTGGGCCTGGGCCCTCTTCTGGGTACCGAGCCTGTAGGCTGCAATCTTTTGTTGTGCGGCGTTACCCAGCACATGCCGAACCTTGCGGGCAAGCGCCTCGCGCGTATAGGGCTTGGAGAGCAATTCGACGCCCGGATCGAGGCGACCTCCATGGACGATCGAATTCTCCGTGTAGCCTGACGTAAATAGGATGGCCATGCTGGGAAACAGGGATTTGGCTTTTCGCGCGAGTTCGGTGCTACGCATTGGTCCAGGCATGACGACGTCGGTGAACAGCAGATCGACTTGGACGCCGCTGTCGAGGATCGTAAACGCCGATTGAGCATCCCGAGCTTTCAGCACTTGATATCCAAGATCGCTGAGCAACGCCACTGATGTCTCGCGCACAGCGTCATCGTCCTCGACGACCAAAACTGTTTCCGTACCGCCCTTTGCCGGTACCATAGTCATATCGACCAGACTGTCCTCGACCTGCATCGTCCGCGGCATGTAGATCTTCATCGTCGTGCCATGACCGACCTCGCTGTAGATCTTGAGATGGCCCCCGGACTGTTTGAGAAAACCGTAGACCATCGAGAGCCCGAGACCACTTCCCTTGCCTTCGCTCTTGGTGCTGAAAAACGGTTCGAGCACGTGGTCTAGAATTTCTGGCGGGATGCCGCAGCCCGTGTCCGTCACGGCCACCAGTACGTACTGCCCAGGCCGAACATCCTCGTGAGAGCGGGCATAGTCGTCGTCGAGCAGGGCATTTACAGTTTCGATCGTCAGCCGCCCGTGGCCGTCCATCGCATCCCTTGCGTTGATAGCAAGGTTCAGGATGGCATTCTCCAGTTGGCCCGGGTCGATCAAGGTGTTCCACAATCCCCCGGAAACGATTGTCTCGAGCTCGATCTCTTCTCCCAGCGCCCGGCGCAGCATGTCATCCATGTTTTGGATCAACTTACGAACGTTGACGACTTTTGGTTCGAGCGGTTGCCGTCGGCCAAATGCTAGAAGCTGGGACGCGAGTTTGGAACCCCGCGAGACGCCGGTGAGTGCATTTTGAACCTTGAGCTCTGCGCGCGCATTGCCGGCTACGTCCTTGGACAGCAGCTGCAGATTGCCGCTTATTACCTGAAGCAGGTTGTTAAAATCATGCGCGACGCCGCCCGTCAGATTGCCCAGCGCTTCCATTTTTTGAGCCTGCCGGAGGGCGATTTGCGCCGCCTCGCGCTCGGCCGACTCTTGTTCCAGCTGAAGCAGTGTCGCGCGCAACTCCTCTGTGCGCCGTTCCACCCGTTGCTCGAGCGTGTGGTTGAGACTTTGCAGCTCGTCTTCAGCACGCTTTTGATCGGTCACGTCGAAGCCATCGACGAAAATCCCGGCAACGTTATGAGTCTGATCGAAAATCGGTTGGTAGATCAGATTGATAAACCGCTCCTCCGGTTGGTTTCCCATCCGCTGCAGTAGGACCGGCATATTGCGACCGACATAGGCTTGCCCCGATTGAAACACATCATCCAGCAACTCGAAAAAACCCTGGCCGGCGACTTCCGGAAGTGCGTCCCGCACGCCCAAACCCACAAGCTGGCGATGCCCGACCAGCTGCAGATAGGCATCGTTGACCAGCTCAAAAATGTGATCCGGTCCACTGAGGATACACATGAAGCTTGGCGCCTGCTGAAACAGCTCTCTAAGGCGATCCCGCTCGGCGGTACGCAGCTCTACCTCGGACACCAGTTGACGGTTCAGCTGCTCAAGAGCAACGGCGGCCTCTCCACGCATCCGGGCGGCTTCTGCCAAGGCAGCAGCACGCTGTCGTTCCGTTTCGAATGCTTCAGCGCTTGCTAGGCGCGACGCGATCTGGCCTGCAACAAGCTTGAGGAAGTCCAGATAGTCGTCGTTTATGCGGCGGTGAGGGTTGAGGCCGCTGATGAGCACGCCTTTTGGCTTATCTCCCCCTTGCCCAATAAGCGGTACTATCGCTGCATGGATTGCCGGCCCGTGCCAGGCGCCGGTTGGCACATCGCTAGAGCCACCGATATCGACCAGCTCAGGAGCTTGATGTTTCCAAATACTCCGCAGATCCCAGACAGCGCCGTCGGTGGTCAATACAGCCGGCGCAAGAGAATGGTCCCCTGATATGCCGTTGGCCCAGACGCGTTTTGCGCTGCCGTCATCATTGAACACATAGAGTAAGCTGAACGGGAGATCCAAAGTGGCTTCAGCCAGGACCCTGGCGGACGCCAGGCAGACATCATCAGCGCTGTCAGCGATCGCAAGCGCTGACGCGAGCTGTCGCATTGTGCCCATACGGCGCTCGCTGATGACCCGTTCCGTCTCTTCGGTCACGGCACAAAAGACGCCCTCGACCGTCCCGCTGTCGCCGATCAGCGGGCTGTAGGAAAAGGTGTGGTAAGTTTCTTCTGGATAGCCGTCGCGTTCCAGCAGCAGGAGCAGGGCGCGGTCCCACGTTGCCTGACCGGTTTCGTAGACGCTGGCGAGACGATCCTTGACGTCGTCCCAGATCTCTGCCCAGAGCGCCTTGGTCGGTACTGCAAGGGCATTCGGGTGCTTATTGCCCAATGTCGGGCGGTACGCGTCATTGTAGAAAAAGTTAATGTCCGGACCCCATCCGAGCCACATCTCGAACCGTGACGTCAGCAGCAGCCGAAGCGCCACCCTTAACGCCTCAGGCCAGGTTTCCGGAGGACCAAGGCTCGTCTCCGACCAATCATGCTGGCGCATCATCTGCGCCATCTCGCTGTCGCCGACAAAGATCTCTCGATAACGCTCAGAAGGTTCTGCGGCCATTAGTTCCATCGCATTCCAAAAAGACGAGACGTAGGCGACCGGTAACGCTTGTCCAGTCCAACGTTTGCTATTTTAAACATTGTTTTTTGCACGGTTAATCTGTGTTTGTTTTTATTGAAGCGGGTTGGGCAGGCGGTGGCATCAACTAGATTGACAGCCCAATGTGACGGGGTTTTGAGAATGAGGAACTGGCCGCACCCGCGACCGGTGTTGACTATCGCGTCACGTCCCGTCGAGCCGCAGCGGAGCGCGCCCTTCGCGGTGGAATTCCCTATGCCGATATTTCTCGGGTGAAACTGTTCTGATGGAACGAATGTCCAAATGAGGACGTTTATGAGCGTCAAAGCGAGGAGATGACGATGGGAAGCACATCAGATAAGGTTAAGGGAACCGCGAACGAACTTGCCGGCAAAGCGCGCCAGGCGGCCGGAAAGGCCGTCGATAACCATGAAGAACAGGCCAAGGGCTCCGTTCAGGAAGCCAAGGGCAAGGCTCAGGTAGCCAAGGGCGACGCTAAGGACGCGGTT
The DNA here is from genome assembly GCF_001424945.1 of Rhizobium sp. Root1203. GTDB lineage: Bacteria > Pseudomonadota > Alphaproteobacteria > Rhizobiales > Rhizobiaceae > Rhizobium. The sequence continues at coordinate 178,242 of NZ_LMCW01000008.1, read as the reverse complement.
AAGAGGATCGTCGACAAGGCCTGAACAGCATCGTGAACTTGGCAAGTCCGCGCGAGCCGCGGCTTTTATTTTGGGAACGTTCGCATGAAACCTACTTCCCTCTACATCGCGGCGGCACTTTCTCTGCTCGCCAGTCACGCCTTCCCTCAAGCCGCCCGAGATCCCGCTGTAGACGCATGCAGGTCTACCGGGCTTATAGCGCTCCAGGAGCGCTCTCCGGAGATAACCGATCTTGTCGTCGACATGGAAAGCATAGCCGTTAGCAAGGCCGACACCAAGGTTGGAGACGTCGCCGTCAAGACCGTCATCCTTGGCGAGGCCTACATCGCCCGAAAGGCGAAGACGGGAAAGCCCGACCGTTTCGTATGCCTGCTAGGCGACAAGGGCAAAGTCTTGCTGACGTTTTTCACAGCACAGTAGACAATGTCGAACCTATAGTTTGACCCGGAAGGTACGAAGGCCGAGGCCCTAGGCCTGGAGGTGCTCCGCCGGATGCGGCTAGAATATCGAAGGATCGATCAATGCTCTGGCAGAGACCTTCGCAATTTGTCGCGCCTCACCGTTGAATATCCCTATGGGGATGTGTTGTCGCGCCCGTGGCTGGATCTCCCGCTAAGGCAACTCTGCACCGTCTCGATGCTGCCCACGGAAGTGCCTAGAAGCAATTGAGGTTTCGTATCGCAGGCTTTCTCAATAACGGCGGCACCCCCGATGGATCGTCGAACTGCTTTTCGTCTCGGTCGCGGTCCTGGGCTTCTCTGCAACCGTCAACGCCGTCTGCGCGGAGCGGCCGAATGCAGGATGCTGGAGCGGTTCGTCGCCGGCCGACGCCCAGGGCTATTTTGACGGCTTTGTGTCATCCCGCTCTTTCATCGCAGTCTTTTCATAGAGGCCGCGAGATCGGCGAGTTTTTGTCAGGCAAGTGATAGGCCAAGGCGAGGTTCCTTTAGCACGTCCAGTTTGCCGGCGCCGATTTCGCATTGATGCCGCCGCTACGGGGCAATGAGGCGCGACTTCAGCTCGTGGAGATGGAAAGGGCCAAGCCGATGAGCGCCGGAGCCGCGCGCAAGCCGGCCAGCGCCCTGATTCCATAACTCACACCCAGGCCATAGGTCCCAAGGGCTGATGGACGGGCGTGAGATGGATATCAGCGATACGCATCAAAAAACTCCTTGTCGCCACCAGCTGCGCGCGGCCCTCAACGCGTCTTTCAGAGGGGGCAGTTCGGGATGCCAATGGCGCTCCCATTCAAGGCTGAGGGGGATGTGCCGTTCATTCGGTCGAATAAGCGAGATCAGATCGGCCATGGGAAAATCGCCATTTCCCGGCAGGACGTAGTGTCGGCGTCCATCACTGTCGACCATGCTATCCTTGACGTGCAGATGGACGACGTTCTTGGCGATCCTATCCCAGACCGAAGCAAGATCGGCACCCCGGACCCATGTGTGATGAGTGTCCCACAATATGTGCGCCGTCGGCACACGCTCCACAAAGGCAACAAGCTGCTCGATATCGGCCAGCGCATCGTGGGTCTCGATCATCAGGTCGATATTCAGTCCGCGCGACTGTCGTCCGGCGTTCCAGTCACCCAGAAGATCGACTGCGCGTTTTATATCGTCGACACCCAAATGCTGGCCTCCGTCGAAAATCCGCAGACGAGCGATACCTGCCGCTTCCGCCCAGGGGATGAAAGGCTCGATGGCAGAAAGGTCAGTGCTTCCGAACAGCTTGGTGGATGTATTGAGGGCCGCAATTTTGAGACTGCGCCGTGCCATAAAAGCTGCAAGCCCGGCCGGATTTTCAAATTCGGCAGCCAGCGCCGAAATCAGGTCCACTGTGCCGCACAGCGTTCGCAGTTCAACCGCAGCAATATCATGTCGATCCGCAAGCTCGGCAACCTCATGCAGGTTCAGGTCCGCGCAGCCGAGTGTGGAGAAACAGTATTCAAACGCGCTCATGCTACACGCTCCAGATCCTGCTTCACGACAGGGTGAAGCGGAGCATGGCCGGCGACAAACCGTTCGATCTCGGTGATGGCGAGGTCGGAAAGCGCCCGCAATTCATTGCCCAGTGCACCGGCAATATGCGGGGTGAGCACGACATTCGGCAGATCGTAGAGCGGGCTATCCTTCGGCAAAGGTTCCGGTTCCGGCGTGTCAATGAGGATACGCAACCGGCCTGACTGCGCTTCGGCCAACAAGGCGTCGTGGTCGACAAGCCAGCCGCGCGCCGTGTTGATGAAGATTGCCTGATCCGCCATCAGCGCCAGTTCATGGGCCCCGATCATATGGCGGGTTTCAGGCAGGATCGGCGCGTGCAGCGAAACCACATCGGAGCACTTGAGGAGTGGGTGCAGCTCCATTTTTGTTGCGCCAAATGCCATGGCTTCCTCCGCAGAAAGGAAGGGATCGTAAACGGCGATCTCGAAATTGCCCCGCACCAGCATCTCGATAACCAGACGTCCGATGCGGGAGGCGCCGATGATGCCGACGCGGCGGGAATGATTGCCGAGATAGGGCAGGTTCATGCCCCGACGGCTGCCGAAGCCGCCGGTGCCACGTTCCGCCCTATGCTCGTCGCGTAGCCGAAACACATTCTTGCCGCACATGATGATTGCCGCATAGGTGAATTCGGCCACCGGTACGGCCATGGCAGGTGCCGCCGTGGTGACGAGGATATCGGACGCTTCCCAGAATTCCGTGGGCGTGACGGTTCGCACGGAGGATGCCGCATAGGCGACCATCTTGAGTTTTCCCGCGCGCGAAAGGCGCTCTTTCGTCAGGGATGGCGTGCCCCAGGCCGCCAGCAGGATATCTGCCCCGGCCAAGGCTTCTGCACCCTCAGCCGTGTCGAAATCCGAAAAAGGAAAGCCCGGGATGATATCCGTTACCGCGTTCAGTCGTGCCCATTCGCGCGGGCCGAAGAATCCTCCGGGAAGTTCGCTGCGCATGGCGATCAGCAATTTTGGCTTGCTCCAGCTCATGCGCGCACTGGACTTGAAACGGGGCGGATGTCGATGCGAGAGATGTCGATTCCGAGCGGCTTCGACCCGGGTCGAAGAAGGACGTCGAGATAAAGTTCAGGGGCCGTGTCACCCGGCCGGAGTTTCAGAGGAGGGGTTCGCAATGCGCCCTGCCACTTTTCGTCAGGGAAAGGGAAAGGTGTGCCGTCGTCCGCGCGGAACGGCGCGAGTGAAATCGCTTCCTGCCCCTCGGCAGCAACATCTTTCAATCGTAGCGATATGCCGAGAACATCTTCGTGGGCGGGTACGTCGATATCGCAGATTGCCTCCACCCAAGCGCCTGTCCCAGGATGAACGAGCTGTCTCCCGAGACGATGGCTCTGCTCTTCCTTTTCGCTGAACGCCCGGGCCGTCAGATCCGATGCCAGATTGCCCAGTGGGTTGTTCATGGGATCAAACCTATCATCTCTTGAAAGCAGGCGGTCCGGCGCGCGCGGGACAATCGTTTCGAGATAGCCAGCCAGCTGCTTTCCGACGGCAAAACCGCCCAGCACGGAAAAATGGGTTCCGTCGTTGGAATAACCGGCATATGGCTCACCGAATTCGCTCTCCGGATCCACCCAGGCGGAATTCCAGTCGAAGACATGGCAATTGGCGTGGCTGGCAGCGAATTCGATGCTGCGGCGATTGATCCAATGCGCCTTTGCCCGCGCCGCGCCACCGGCCGGCCATTTTTCGATACCGCGGGCGAGGATAGGCAGCAGGATGACGGTCTTGCCGGCGTCAAGCAAAGCTGCGGCGATCCGCGCTCGGGTATCGGCAATCGTCTGTCGGGTCTCCACCATCATGTCGTTTGTGCCCGCGTCAACGACGATCAAGTCGAAATCCGATTGCAGCAAGCGCGGCAGCCGCCGTTCTATTTCGATCGCCTTCTGCCCGGACACTCCGAAATTGAGACCGGAGAAGAATCGGCTGCAACCAGGCCTGTTGCTGGGCTCCCAGCCGGGCGGGACGCACGGATCGTGGTGCACAGGGCACGAAAGCCTGCCATGCGACAAGACTTCGGCCCAACCCATCCAGCCACGGGCCGAAGTCGCCAGTGAAGTCTCGGTACCGATGTGGTTCTGCTGAACGAGCGAAGTGCCGAGAACGGCAATCCGGCTCGCCCTTGGGTGCGATACGAACATAATCCTACCAGGATATCAGGAGTACAGGACGCCGCCGTTGATGTCGTAGCAGGCTCCGGTGATATAGGCGGCGTCTTCCGATGCCAGGAAAGCCACCAGGCCGGCGACATCCTCGCTCACGCCTTCTCGCTTGAGCGATGTGGCTCCGGCCACGCGCTCACGCACTTCTGGTTTGGTGAAGGTGTCATGGAAGGTGGTCGAGATCATGCCGGGGCAAACGGCATTGACACGGATATCGGGCCCCACCTCTTTGCTTAGCCCGCGGGTGAAGGTCATCACCGCCCCCTTGGACGTCGCATAGGCTATGGCACCCGGACCTCCGCCATCACGACCAGCCTGCGACGAGAAGGTGACGATTGCCCCGCCCTTCGCCATCTTCGGTAGCGCAGCCTTGGTTGTCAGGAAGAGCGAGGTCAGATTGACGTTGAGGACCTGATGCCAGAAGGCTTCATCCATGTCCGCCATCGTTTTACGCGCTACCATGCCGCCGGCCACGTGGACGAGGCCATGGATGGCGCCGAACGTGTTGGTTGCGGCGGAAATCGCGGCCTCGACTTCGGCTGCATTCGTCAGGTCCGCCTTGACCGCCAAAGCGGAGCGGCCGAGTTTTTCGATTTCCGCCACCGCGGAGGAGGCACCTTCAGCCGCACCGTTGTAGGTGAGCACGACGTTGGCGCCTTCGCGCGCAAAACGAACTGCGCATGCCCGGCCGATGTCCCGGCCTGCACCGGCGACGACAACAGTCTTGTTGGTAAAACGTTGCATTTGAAAACCTCGCATTGGTTAGAATTGTTTCGGGAGAGAAAGCTTGAAACGCTCGTCGTCGACATCGCTGAAATAGATGTCCGTGGAAAAACCCTGGTCATCGATGAAGCTGAAGATCCGCTTCGGTTCGGTCAGGCTGTAGGGCACGAGAAGGGTCACCAGGCGATGTCTGCTGGCGGCCGGAACCGTGGCGCAGACATGGTGGTGAATTTCGAGATCTTCGTATTCCTTGGGGTCGATCTCCGGAAATCCTTCAACGGCCGTGATCTGCGGGTTACCGGCAGAGGAGAAGACAAACTGGCCATAGAAACCCGCCTTCTTACCGTTATAGCGAAAGCTTGACCGGCCGGTCTGCGGTGCGCCTGTCGTGTGGCAGAGCCATTGCAATTCCTGCGGCTCCGTGCACTCCACGTCGTCGACAATCACGAAATAGCTGTCGTTGACGAAATGGATTTCGCGCTGAACCTTGCGCACCAGCGGGTTTGCCACCTGATAGGCGGCCGTCGCATCGCCGATAATGCGGGTATGGCCGGGCTTTTCCTCGACGGAAACGATGCGGCCGGCAGCGCGCCGCGCCAGCGCCTTGTCCTTTTCCGCATATTGTCCTTTCCCGCCGATCAGGACTGCGTTCTTCGATCGGGTCTGCCGGCGCCACTTGAGATGCATCTGGGAATTGAATGCGACGTAATAGCCGGACTGGATCGCCAGATCCTCGCCATAGGCATACAGAACGAAGGCGTTCTGGTCGCCGTGGCTGTGGCTTAAAGAGCCGTATGGACTTGATTTGAAGACGAATTGCAGGTGTCGGTCGGGATCGTCCATATGCTTCTGGATGGTGACCCAGCCGATGTCGCCGAAGACGGCGAGCGAAGGCAGGTCGGCGGGTGAGGTGGCTTCCACTTGTTGGTAGTCGTGACGGTAGACGAGATCGTCGAAATTCAGGTCCCACCAACCATAATTGTAGAAGGCCATCTCCGTGCCCGCCGCATCCTTTCTGATACGATCGAAATACCATTGATAGTGGCCGTTTCCGGTGACGCCAGCGAACTGTCTGACATTATAGCCCACTTTCAGGCCAGGCAGATCGCCCATGGTGGAATCGTCGCCGAAGTTGGCGCGGCGCGTGCCCGGTGCCTTGGTGTAAAGGGGGAACCGGCCAGTGTTTTGGAAGAACGGCCGCTGGTAAAGGTCGTAGCCGATATACGAACGGATCAGATTGGCAGCCTCGATGAGGTAGGCCATGCCGGTCATCCAGTAATGCGGACCTTCCGCCCAGCCGCCATCCGTTCCAGCCCAAGGGGAATAGAGAGTGGCGAGGAATTCGACCGTATAGTCGAGCCATTCGCCAGCATCGTCGCTTTCACCCAGTAGGGAGATGCAGGCCGGCGTGAGCACTGCCGACAGTGAGCGCACTGCGTGGCTGTCATAGGGGAATACCTGGATGCGTGCATGGGCAATCACATGGTCTGCGACTTCACGCGTACGGCGCAGGAGAACCGTTCGAACGGTGTCTCGTTCTTCCGCGCTCAAATGGTCGTAGAGCCAGTCGTATCCCCATGCCAAAGCGACGACGACGCGGAAACCAGCCTCGTCATTGTAGGCGCGGGACGTGGCCCCATTCGGGTCCCATGTGGCGACGGAGAGCAACCAATCGCGCGAGGCATCAAGGAGATCTTCCCGTCCCAGAACGCGGCCTGCAATTGCCAGATGGCGGATGGCATAGATGACCTCCTGACAATCGATATACATCTGCCGCCAGAGCGTCGCGACGCGGACATTGTTGGGGTAAGGCTGAGGTTCCGGCATGATCGGGCGGTCAAGCCATGGTTTTACCGACTTCTCAAAGAAGTCGGACCATCCGCAGTGGTTCGGATCCTTGGCCACGGCACCGGAAAACGATTTCAGTTGTTCGGGGTTGAGCCAGAGCCTCGGATGGCTCGTATGGGCCGCAGCATGGCGGGCCGTTCTGCCCGGCAGGGGCGTTTCCGGCAGCGCTGTGGTGATCTCGAAACCACGCACCGCACTCCAGTTCGACAGGGGCTTTCCGCCGTACTGGTCCCACAGCGCATAACACCAATGATAACTGCCTTCCGGCAGGGCTTCGTCAGGGGTGAAGAAATTCCACGCGAGGTCTTCGAACGTGCGCGTCTTTTCATCGGCAAATTCGGGATCGGTCGAGATGCGCAGCGCGTAGCGCGCACCGTCGTCGATATCGGGAAGCCAGGAAAACCGCGGCGGGTTTTCGGTTGGAGGGGCTTGCTCGCTCGGCACGTAGCCAATGGTCAAGAAACCCGCTCGGGGTTCATCGAGATGAGCCTGTATGGCGATGGCCGAGGCAGAGGGACGCATTGCGCTCTAACTCCTGTTGAAAAGCAAAGGGGAAAAGGATGGCGGCGCCAGGGCCGCCATCATGGTCGAAGGATTATTGGGCCGCCTTGTACTGACGGTCGTAGGCCGATTGCATGATCTTGAGGACCTCGTCATAGCCGAGAGCCGTCAGTCGCTTCTTGTAGGCATCCCAGCCTGTGTTGACGTCCTGGGCGCCGAGTACCCATGTCTGCTGCATCTCGGTCATGTAGGTGAGAATGCTCGGCCAGTAGCGGTCGAAGGTCGCCTTTTCCTCCGCGTTCAAGGAGACGCCCATGAACTCGTCCTTGAGGCAGTTGCACTTGTCGTAGAGGTCGAGGCCTTCAAGTGCGATCTTGTTGGTCCATTGGCGCTCGTACTCATAGTCCATCCAGTAGCCGCGCGGGATCTGTGCGCCTACCGCCCATAGCTGCGCGTTTACCGGGTCCTTGTTTTCGAGGACTTCCTTTTTGAACTGCGGCTTGCCATCGACCATCTCATAGGTCTTTCCCTCGACGCCGAAATTGGACAGCAGACGTCCCTGCTGGGAGAACCAGAAATCGAAATACTTGATCGTTTCGACGGGATGTTCGTTGGTGGCCGAAATCGCCCATCCGACGGGCTGGACGCGCAACCGGCGCGAATCCTCGAAGCGTTGGCCTGATGCCGTCTTGGGCGGCAGCATCGGCTTCAGCGCGAAACCTTCAATCTTTGGCGACAGCGCGTCGTTGTAGGTCGAGGTACTGGCAAACCAGTCATGGGTCATGCCGCCCAGATTGTTGCCCAGAAGATATTCGCGCGAACGGGCGCCACGGGTGAAAATCTCCTTGTCGATCAGACCTTCCTTGTACCACTTGGCGACATTTGAAATGCCGATCTTGTAGTTCTCCTCGGCCCAGGGATGGCGGAGCTGTCCGTCGTAGACGGCGAAGTCACCATATCGTTCGGATCCCGAAACGCGTGCATCCCACAGATTGATGAGGCGGACGGCATCGATTTCCTCGCGAGCAAAATACGGAACTTCATCCTTTTTGCCGTTGCCGTTGGGATCCCTGTCGCGGAAGGCCTTGAGAACTTCATAGACCTCTTCAGGCGTTTCCGGCTGTTTCAGGTCGAGCTTGTCGAGCCAATCCTGGCGGATGAACCATCCGCGAGAGTATTTGCCGTCAGGGACATAAGGGATGAAATAGAGCTTGCCGTCGGGTCCGGAAATCGCGTTGCGGATGTCCTTGTGAGTGTCGAAGAACGCCTTGAGGTTCGGGGCGTTTTCCTCGATCAACTCGTCGAGCGGAATGAACGCACCTTCCAACCCATAGCGGATGAAGTCCTCCTTCAATCCGCCACTCGCATCGCCGCCGACGATGTCCGGGAGATCACCCGATGCGATCAACAGGTTGAAAGCATCTCGGCTGCTGGTGGTCGCAAGTGACGCGACGTTGCGGACGTGGATATTGGTAATCTCTGCGGCTTTCTGCTCCACGGGCCACTTTTCCGAATATACGTATTTGTCGCGGAAGTGGAAGTGGATCGTCAGTTCCAGAGGGTCTTCGGATATCTTGCCGGCATCCTGTGCGGAGGCGGGCAAGGCCATCGTCATGGCTGTCATCAACGCCAGAAGGGGCGCGCCTTTTCGCAGTGTTGTCACAGGTTCTCCTCCCTTGTGCAGCTACTCTTTGACTCCGCCCAGCAGAATTCCCTTGGTGAAATACTTCTGTGCGTAGGGGTAAATGATGAGGACGGGGATGATCGACGCGATCATGATCGCGGAGGTGACCGTCTCGAACGAATACCTGGCCGTCAGCAGGCTCGAGGCAAATTCGTCGTTTGAATTGAGATCGACGATGACGCGCTTCAGATAGACCTGCAACGGGATCTTCTCCTCGCCGCGAAGCAGCACCATGGCCCAGAAATATCCGTTCCAGCGCGAGACGATGCAGAACAGGGCAACGGTGACGATGGCCGGTTTGGAAAGCGGGATGAAGACCTTCCAAAGCAACTGCAATTCGCTGGCACCGTCCATCTTGGCGGCTTCCTCGAAGGACTTTGGCACCGCCTCGAAGAAGTTGCGCAAAAGGATGACATTGAAGGCGCTTGCTGCGAAACCGATGATGATACCCAAACGGCTGTCGAGCAGGCCGAGATCGCGCATGTTCAGGAAGAACGGGATCATGCCGGCATGGAACCAGAGAGTGAACGCGATCGCGATATTGAAGAACGTGCGGCCGCGCAGTCGTTTGCGCGACAGCGCATAAGCTCCCGGGACCATGATCAGCAGGCTCATGAGCGTGCCGCCGAACGTGTAGATGAAGGTATTGCCGTAGGCGATCCAGAACATCCTGTCGGACAGCACGTGCTCGTAGGCTGCAAGCGTGACATCGACCGGCCAGAACGTGACGCGGCCGGCAGTGACAGCCGCGCCGGACGACAGCGAGACCGCGGCAACATAAATGAATGGATAAAGCGTCGAGAGCACAAACAGGCCCAGAAGAATGGCGTTGGCCCAGCCAAAGATCTTGTCGCCGCGGGAATAGAGATTGAAATTTGCCATCTTCAGTTCCTCACCAAAGCGATGTCGAAGAGACTCTTCGGCTGATACGGTTTGCCGAATAGACAAGGACGAAAGCGATGACCGCATTGAACAGCCCGGCAGCCGTTGCCAGGTCGTACTGCGTACCCTGCAGGCCGGTGCGGTAGATGAATGTCGAGACGACGTCGGCCGACTCAAAGGTGGATGGGCGGTAGAGCAGGATGATGTATTCGAAACCGACCTCGACCAGATTACCGATGCGGATGATCAGCATGATCACGATCGTGGGCAGGATGCAGGGTAGCGTTATCCGCCACATCATCTGCCAGCGCGAGGCACCGTCGACCCGGGCGGATTCGTAGAGCGTCGGGCTGACGCCGGCGATGGCTGCAAGATAAACAATCGACTCGAAGCCCGATTCTTTCCAGACCGACGAACCGATGAAGATCGGTCGGAACCATTCGGGTTGGGTCAGGAAGTAGATCGACTCCAGTCCTATCCCCTTCAAGAACAGATTGACGATGCCGATTGAGGGAGAAAGGAAGTTGATGACGATGCCAGCGACGATAACCACCGAGATGAAATGCGGCAGATAGACGATCGTCTGCGCCCATCGGCGCGCGATTTCATTCTGAACTTCGTTGAACATCAGAGCGAGAATGATCGGCACGGGAAATGCAAAGATCAGTCCGAGGCCGCTGATGCTGATCGTATTCCAGAATGCGCGGATGAACATGTCATTCTGGAAAAGCTCGACGAAGTTCGCAAAGCCGACCCATGGGCTTTTCTCGATACCGCGGAAAATAGAAAAGTCCTGGAAAGCAATGACCAGACCGTACATCGGCCTGTAGAGAAAGAGCGCGAACCAGACGGCCATCGGCGCAAGCAACAGATAGAGCTGCCAGTCCCGGCGCACATCTGTCCACAGATCATGCAGGCGTTGCTGATAATTCTGTTTCATGACCACGCCCCGCCCGCGGCCTTGAGAGACCGACCGGTTGTCGCGTCGAAGATTTGGATACGCGTCGTGTCAATGCCGAGCTGAGTGACGCCGTTAAGGGCATGATCGGCATAGAGTGTTTCTGCCTTGGCTATGAAAGATTGGCCATCGGCCTTGCCATGAAGCAGAGCTTCGGCCCCGAGGGGTTCCACGAGATCGATGCTGCAATTCAGCAATTCACGGCCATCGCCTGTTTTAACCGACATGATTTCGGGTCGCAGACCCAACTTGACCGTCTGCCCCTCCGTGGCACCCTTCGCAAAGGCGTCGGGAATGGTGAGACGCTGTCCGGAATTGCCTGCAAGCACTGCGCTGACATTGCCATCCCGCTTTTCGATTGCCGCATCGAGAAGGTTCATCGGTGGTGAGCCTATGAAGCTGGCGACAAATGTGTTCGCCGGTTCGAGAAATACTTCCATCGGCGAGCCAACCTGCTCGATATTGCCGCCGTTCATGATCACGATACGGTCGGCAAGTGTCATCGCCTCGACCTGATCGTGTGTGACGTAAACGCTGGTGGCCTGCATACGCTTGTGAAGCAGCTTGATCTCGGCGCGCATATGGGTGCGCAGCTTGGCATCGAGATTGGAGAGGGGCTCATCGAAGAGGAAAATCTTGGGGCGGCGGACGATGGCGCGGCCCATTGCCACGCGCTGGCGCTGGCCGCCGGAAAGGTCTGCAGGCTTGCGGGCCAGATAGTCCGTAAGGCTCAGGATTTGGGCGGCTTCCGCGACTGCCTTGTCGATTACGTCTCTTTTTTCGCCTCTCACCCGAAGGCCGAAGGCAATGTTCTCGGCCACGTTGAGGTGTGGGTAGAGGGCATAATTCTGGAAGACCATTGCGACGTCACGGTCTTTCGGGGCAATCTTGTTGACCACGCGGCCATCAATGGAGACGGTGCCTCCGGAGATATCTTCCAGCCCGGCAAGCATGCGCAGCGTAGTGGATTTGCCGCATCCCGAAGGTCCGACAAGCACCACGAATTCCTGTGGCTGAATGGAAAGATTGATGCCGTGGACAACTTCGAGCGCGCCGTAACGCTTGACGACATCATGAATTTGAACTGCAGACATGAAAGGCCCCTCCTCAAAAGCCTTGAATGGTCAATCAGGCGGGGGCCTTGGCTCCTCGTGATACGCGCTTCCTCGTGACGCGCGTGTTGACCTGTTCGATGAAGGTCCAGATTTTCGGGTTTTTGGAGAGTTCTGCGATCTTGGATTCGAGCGATCCCAGATGGCGCTGGATGGCTTCGTGAGCCGCCTCCACATTGCCAGACTCGATGGCGTTGACGATCGCCTCGTGTTCCTCGATCACCTTTTCGGTACGTCGGACCGCAAAAACCCGCTTCAGGTGGCGCATCCGGTCCATTTCGCCCTTTGCCTGGTTGACGACGCTCCAGGCGCCTGGAAGACGGGCTGCCGCAAAGATTGTGCGATGAAACTCCTCGTCGAGCAGGAAGAAGTCGGTGAATTCCTCGTCTTCCGCAGCGATGCGCTGCTGGGATAGGCAGGTTTTCAGGCGGGCGATGTCTTCGAGCGAATGCCGCTTGGTCGCCTCGATGGCGGCGCCCTCTTCAAGCTTGAAGCGGATAAAGCAGGCTTCCATATAGCGCTGCACGTCAATCGGCGAAATGTAAGTGCCGCCCTGCGCTACGACGGTAACGAAACCTTCTTCGGCAAGGCGAATGATCGCCTCGCGCACAGGCGTCTTACTGACATGAAGCAGCGCAGCGATCTCCTTTTCCGAGAGTGCACGCCCCGGAAGCAGCTTTACCTCGACAATCAGTTTGCGAAGCAAGGCGTGGATCCGGTTGGTCATGTTCCCGTGAGCCGGCAGGTCTTGTGGCGTGACGAGTTCAGACAGCGGAAGCGATGGAAATTCGACTGGGCTTGACATATCAATTTCCGGACTGAGATATCAGATTGATAGTTGACATATCTGTTGTGTTTTTGGAAGTCAAGGCATCGTGAACCGTCAAATGATTGGTTTGGTCATCGATTTGTCGACTATCTTCTCGGCTGGGAGGTTGAAATGGGCTTCGAACTTACGCGGTGACTGCACGCTCGAGCACGTCGGCAATACCAAACGCCATGCGGTTCGCCTAGCCACGCGCATGGTGAAGGACTTGGGGACTGCAGACGTCGTGCGGATCGTCGCCGCCCGGATGAATGGCCAGCTCGAGAGTGTCGATGACATGTGGCGGCGATCCGACGTTCCCTCCGCCTTGCTGGTAGGGTCGTACCGGATCCGCCGATGGCGATTAATGCAGAATGGGGAGACCCGCGTCAGTTCAATTCCACAGACACAGCGAGACCGCGCCCAATGCTTTTTGAAAAGGGACAAAGTTGATGTGCTTCATCTATTAGAAGCTGCGCCAAGGATCCCTCGATGCCTGGCAGGCAGACGCGCAGCCGGACGGAGAGGTCGTATCCGTCCGGCTCGACATCGATTTCGACTTCGCCTCGAACGCGGACTTGCCCTGCAAAAGCGATCTTTCTCTCGAATGCAGCGCGCGCGATAGCGCTCGCAAAGGAAGCCGACCAAGCGGCTGCAAGAAGCTGCTCGGGGTTCGTGCCGATCCCGGTCGAGCCGGGGGTGCAAAATCGAATGTCGAGAACGCCATCCGAACTTCGCGCGACGCCGCTCTCGCGTCCGCCGATCGTATCCGTCATTGCCGTGTAGATCATCTTCGGGATCTTGCTCACCGACATTCCCAGTCGGTCAGCGACGTCAGCACATCGTCGAACGATACGCCTCATGACGCTGACCTTACCTTTTACCTGTTTCGAAGGTTATGATGGAAGTGTGCCGCCGGCCTGTTCCTGCACAATGTATTCGGCGTACCAGTCCGGCCAGTTGACGTCGTACTCGCCTCCCATCGCCTTTTCGTGCACGCCATGCGCCGCGCCTGCACGACGGAGCGTGGCCGCAAGTTCGGCCGCCGAGTTGAACGTGGTGGCTGCGGCATCGATGCGCCCCGGCTGGCGGGAGGTGATTTCCTGGAGCAGCCAGCGATTGCCATCAGGATCGTTGAACGAAGCGAAAGAACGATAGCTACGACCTTCCGGATCCCTGCCTTCGGCCCTGCGGCTGCCAAAGAGGTAGTGCTCGTCATCTCCTACGTAGACACCGGCCGCGTCATGAAAGACGTCGCTGATCTCCACGCCGTCCGCGAGCAGCTTCTCGCGAGCCGCGACGACGTCGGAGACGATCAGATAGAGGCCTTCGGCGGAGCCGGGAGCAGCCGACGTCACGTTCTTTCCGAATATCACCGAGCAGCCCGAGCCGGGCGGTGTAAACTGCAGTACCCGGAAGTCGGCGTCATTGGAGGCGTAGTCGGCGTCGGATCGCCACCCGAGCTTGGCATAGAAAGCCTTCGCCCGATCGATGTCGGAAACCGGCAAGACGACGATTTCCAGTTTCATGTCCATTCTTGTGTTGGTTGCTGCTGCTTGTTTATCGGTCATGTCCAATTTCCTTATGTGCGCTGCACGTGACGACGGCGGTTCCCCCGCTCCGTCGCGGCATTGACTGGGTGTTAGGCTTGTCGGTCTCGAAAAGACTAGGCTGTGCGGAGCGTCTTGAGGCCGGCGCGCAGTTCTTCGGTGAAGAGGATAGGTTGCTCCCACGCGGCGAAATGCCCGCCCTTGTCGAGCTTGTTGTAATAGATAAGGTTGGGGTAGGCCTTCTCCGCCCAGCTACGCGGGGTCTGGTATAGCTCGTCGGGGAAAACACTGACAGCAACGGGAACCTTGACCCCCTTCGGACTGAAGAAGGCGAGCTTGTTTTCCCAGTAGAGACGGGCCGCCGAGACGCCGGTATTGGTGAGCCAGAACAGCGTTACGTTGTCGAGGACGTCGTCGGGCGTCAGGCCTTCCGGCGTCCCGTCGAACGATCTGGCGATCAGCTCGAGGCTGCGCGCGTCGTGGTCGATCATGAAAGTCGCAAGACCGATAGGCGAATCTGCGAACGCCGCCGCCGTCTGCGGGCGCGTGCCCATCCAGAGCGCGTAGTAGACATGCTTGTAGAAGAAGACGAGCTGGTCGTAGGAACTTCTCTCCTCGTCGGATAGGCCGGATGGGGCAGGAGCGCCCGAAAACGAAGCCTGATCGATTTCTGCCGGGATGGCACCGGGCATATTGACATGGATGCCGACCAGCTCCGTCGGCGCCTGCACGCCGATCATCTCGGTCACAACCGCACCCCAGTCGCCACCCTGCGCCGCATACCGCTTGTAGCCCAGGCGTTGCATGAGAACGATCCAGGCGCTGGCGATCCGCTCGGGGCCCCAGCCGGTCTCCGTTGGCTTGCCGGAAAAGCCGTAGCCGGGCATCGACGGTATCACGAGATGGAAGGCGTCCGCGGCGGTGCCGCCATGTGCAGTGGGATCGGTGAGCGGCCCGATGATCTTCATCTGTTCGACGATCGAACCTGGCCAGCCGTGCGTGACGATGAGAGGCAACGCGTCTTCGTGCTTGGAACGGATATGCATGAAGTGAATATCGAGCCCGTCGATCTCGGTGATGAAGTTGGGCACGGAATTGATTCGCGTTTCGACCTTGCGCCAGTCGTAGTCCTTTTCCCAATGATGAAGGAGCTGCTTGATCGTCTTCAACTGGACGCCTTGCGTCGTGTCGGCGACAGTTTCCTTGTCGGGAAGCCGCGCGTGAGCCAAGCGGCGACGAAGGTCGACGATGTCGGCTTCGGGAATGCTCACCTTGAATGGGCGGATGGCGTCCCCGCCAGCAGCGGCTGCAGCATGTCCGACTGGGAACAGGCTCGCCGCGCTTGCGACAGCAAGTCCAGTCGCGGCAGCACCTAGCAACGTGCGGCGGTTCTGGTCGATTGTCTCTGGTGTCACCTTAGGCATGAGTTCCTCCTCGGGAGTACCTTTTGACGACTGCACCTTTGTGCTGCCGAATAGGTACTCCCGCATGCCGGAGACCGCCCGTTATGCATTGTTAGATTTTAATAGTGCCTGCCTGGCTCCGGTCGCACGCCCTGATGCGTGGCAACAGGTGGTTGTTCGCGCTATCATGGGGGCGACCAAGAAAGGTCAGCGCCATGACGGCAGGGGGCGGTCCGACCACCGACGAGATATCGTTCGGTCCATTCCAGTTGCGAGCGAACGAGCGTCTTCTGATGAGGGAGGGAGCCGTCGTCGAGCTGGGAGCACGCGCCTATGACATTTTGATCGCGCTCACCTCCGCCCCTAACGAAGTGATAAGCAAGCAGGACTTGATTGCCCGCGTCTGGCCTCAGGTCGTGGTCGAGGAAGGCAGCCTCCGGTTCCATATGACCAGCCTCCGCAAAGCGCTCGGCGACGGCAAGGATGGTGCCAGATTCATCAAGACGCTGTCGGGGCGCGGATATTGTTTCGTCGCGGCCATCTCAAGGACATTGAACCAGCAACTGCCGCACGCGGAGACACTGTCCGATTTCCCGCATGCGAACCTGCCGAGTCCTCTGAGCCGGATCATTGGAAGGGCTGAGGACGTCGGTGAAATATCCACGCAGCTCGAAGGGTCGCGACTGGTAACGATCGTCGGCGCCGGCGGAATTGGAAAGACGACGGTCGCCGTTGCTGTCGGACACGGTGTAAACGACAAGTTCGCGGGGGCAGTCCTGTTCGTCGATTTGGGAATGCTGAGCGATTCCCGCCTTGTGACGACCGCCATCGCTTCCATGCTCGGGCTGCAGGTGGGTGCGGGCGATGCGCAGGCCAGTCTGATTGCATTCCTGCGCGATAAACGGGCGCTCATAATCCTCGACACCTGCGAGCACGTTATCGAGGCGGTAGCACGGCTTTCCTCATCCCTGATGATGGCAGCACCTCAAGTGCGCATCCTCGCGACCACGCGTGAAGCCCTCCAGGTCGAAGGAGAGCGGGTCTACCGCCTCGAACCGCTTGCCTGTCCACCGGAGGATCGCGTGACCTCGGCAGAGACGGTCCGCCAGTTTCCCGCCACCCGATTGTTCGTCGAGAGAGCGGTGGCGAACGACGCCCATCTCGATATCGACGAGGTGGATGCGCCGATCGTCGCGGACATTTGCCGCAAGCTCGACGGCGTCGCGCTGGCGATCGAACTGACCGCAAGGCGGGTGGAAGCCTATGGGCTTCGGCAGACCGCCGAACTCCTCGATCAGCATCTGTCGCTGCAGTGGACGGGTGCCCGTACTGCACAGCCCCGGCACCGGACGCTTCAGGCTACGCTCGACTGGAGCTATGAATTGCTTTCTCCTCTTGAACGCACGGTACTGCGGCGTCTTGCGATATTTGTCGGTCACTTCACCCTGGACGCTGCGATAGAGATCGTAGCGAGCTCTGGCCTCGAGCGTTCGGAGGTATTCGGTGCGATCGACAGTCTTGTCGCCAAGTCGATGGTGGCGACCCGCCCGATAGGAGCGATGCTGCGTTATCGGCTCCTGGATACGACGCGGGCGTACGCCTTGGCCACGCCCCTTGAAGGTAACGAACGCACCGCTCTCGCGGTCCGACACGCGACCTACTACGGTCGCTGGTTGGGACAAAGTGCTGGAGAATGGGCGACCAAAAAGACTGGGCCAGAGCGCGCATCATATTTCGCCGCATTGAATAACGTGCGCGCTGCTCTCGAGTGGTGTTTCGGCGACGAAGGTAACATCGAAGTCGGCGTCCGGCTGGCAGCGTCGGCAGGCCCCGCGTTGCTTGCGATGTCGCTGATGCCCGAAGCCTTCCGCTGGTCGCAGCGTGCCCTCATGGCGATCGACGACAGCACTCGCGGAGGTGTCGATGAGCTCCATCTCCAGGCGGTGTTCGGCATCGTGGCGACGCATCTCCATGGAAAGACCGACGCCGCCCTGATGGCCTTGAACCGGGGGCTGGAAATCGCTGAAGCGATGGACGACGTCGTCAATCAGGTCGGGCTTCTCAGCATGTTGCGGACCTACTACTTCCGGAGCGGCGATTTCAAGACGGCCTTTGCATACGCGCGCCGTTGCAAATCTGTGGCCGACACTATCCAGGACTTCGCTGCCTCGGCACAGGCGCGATCGATCCTGGGAAGGTCGCTCCATCTGGCTGGCGACCTGGCGGCGGCCCACGTCGAGCTTGAGGCCAGTCTGCTCGACTGGTCGCGTGCAGGTCGGACGACGATTTATCTGTCTCACGAACTGCATTTCCCAAGCGAGGTGACGATGGCGAGAAACCTGTGGCTCCGGGGCTTTCCCGATCAGGCGACGGAGTGCGCTCACAGGGTTATCGATAGCGCGGTACGAACCGACCGGGCCGCCGCGTTGGTGGTTGCCTTGGGATGGGCCGTTTCTGTCTTCATTTGGACCGGCGACTGGGAGAGCGCTCAGGAGCACGTCGAGGCGCTCGTGTATCAGGCCGAGACGAATTCGCTGGGACCGTTCATCGCAGCCGGGCGTGCTCGTCGCGGCGAACTGGCAATTTTTCGGGGTTCAGCAGACGAGGGTATCGTTGAGTTGCAAGCCGGATTGGCGACTATTCAATCGATCGGCTACGAAGTTTTGACGACTGAGTTCAACATCTCGCTCATTCGAGGACTGCATGCAGTCGGACGGACGGCCGAGGCCACGGAACTGACCACACGCACGATCCAAGCCGTGGCGAGGAACGGTGATGAGCTATATATGCCGGAACTTCTCCGCATGATGGGAAACATCCTTCTGGAAACGCCAGGCCGTCGTTCCGAAGCACAGGCATTTTTTCAGCAATCAATCGCCATGAGCCGCCTTCAGGGTGCACATGGCTGGGAACTGAGAGCAGCAACTGACCTTGCAGCCATGGTAAGTGGACAGAAGACCCACGCCGCCGCTCGCGAAGTGCTTCAACCTGTTGTCGATCAGTTCGTCGAAGGAATGGAAACGACCGATTATAAAAAAGCCCAGCGAATCTTGACTGAGATGAGGTGAGCAAAACCCAAGATACCTGCTGAGGACAACCGGACGCACGGAACCATGCGAATTCTTTGGCGTTCGTTAAAATCGAGGAGGAATCCCAATGTCAGTTCCATTCGAGCCGATCGTGCCGCCGCCATCCGTGCCCCCGCTCGACAACCCGCCTTCGGATCCTGATCGCATTTCTGGTGAAGAGCCATTTCTTGATTCTGAACCGGACGAGGGAGCAGCGCCGATCAGTCCGACGTCGTCTCAGTGCCCGACCTGGGGAATGCTCTGCCAGGGCGTTCGCCTCCAGCCGGAGGATCACGCATGAACGATAACTGGAAAGACGGTCTTCGGCTTCAGCTGGAGGACTTCGTCGATTCTCTGGTCGTGAAAGGCGCGAAACAGGAGGATGTCTACGACGCGACCATCGATGAGATTGCCAATCTTCGAACCGCTTACGGGCGAGATCCCGATCCTGCCGAAGATCGCCCAGGCGCAGAGGCCGAGGAACCGTCGAACGAATGGCCCGGCGCTCTTCCCTGAGAACAATAAAAAAGGCCGGGGCGAAATCGCACCGACCTTTCAAACATCGCTCTTCACACCAGTGCCAGTACATCCGTGGTCAAAAGCAGATAAGCGATTTCGGCAGTCGCGAACGCTCGCGTGGAGCACTCACCAGCAACGCCGATGACCTGTAAGTAATTGGGCACTGGGTCCATTTCAAGGCCCGGCGTGCGGCGTTGCGGAGCGGCAAGCTATCGAAGCAGTCCATCCATATCGAACTCTTCCCACCCGCGAAGCGTCGTCGCAGGCTCGTCCGGCTTATCTCCGCCGGTCTTCTTCGCTTTCTTTAGCGAACGTGTCAGCTTCGCCTTGTACGCAGCCTTCCGACGGTTCTCCGCTTTGGCTTCGGCATCATCCTCCCGCCACTGGTCCACGGCCCCGCGGTCTAGCAGGTCCTCGACAACCTTGGGATCGAAGACATGGAAGGTGATCCTCCTGGCGCGCCCGTTCAACCGCACGGTTCGGGTTCCTGCGCTCGGGAGACGGCCGTCCGCAAGCCAGCGGTGCCGTTCGCCGACCTTGATGGTGAGGATGTCCTGGATCTCACGAGGGATGACGGGCAGGGCCTCAACGTCCTCCATGGCCTTTGCGACAATGGCGGCGGCCGCGTTGAAAACGGCTTTCTCGCTTGCCGGCATGGCGAGGACGATGTCGGTACCATCCACTGCAAGCGACTTCTTCGAGGCGGCAGGAACACGCGACTGCAGTTCCTGCAGAATGCCTTTCGCCCGAACTGCTGATCCCAGTGTGGCCGCGGTGGAAAGCGTCCAGGTCCTGATGAGTTCTACGTCGTTCTTTTCGTGTTTCGGCATCACGCGTAGATGGGATGAGTGGCGTTATACGTCAACGGCGTCACGCCCGCTCCCGGTTGATGATCCTCAGCGTCCATTAGCGTCGCCAGCTCCAGACGAGCCTTCGCTAGCCGTCTCATCGGAACCTTCTCCGGGTGTCGCCGGAGGGAGCCACTTGTTGTACGCGGGCCGCGGAACCTTCTGTCCTCCAGCGTGTTTCAATGATGTCGTCCGGCAATCGTCTCCCTCAAAGCAACGAGGCGCCACAGCCGCTCGACGGCGACGTGTTCAATTCGACATACAGGGGATACAAATGGAAAATGCAGGTATCGGTTGGATCGCAGCCATCATCATCGGCGGCCTTGCAGGTTGGATCGCAGAGATGTTCATGAAGTCAAACATGGGCGTTCTGATGAATGTTATCCTTGGCATCGTCGGCGCGATCGTCGCCAACTTCATCCTCTCCCTATTCGGCATCGTCCTGGGCGGCTGGCTCGGATATCTGATCGCCGGCTTCATCGGAGCCTGCATCCTGATCGCCATCGCACGCATGGTTCGACGGACGGCCTGAAAACGGTCGTCTTCATTGCCCAAAATGGATCTTTAAAGGGCGGACGGGTGCGAACGACATCTAGCAAGCGGTAGGGGCGTCCCCTGCCATGGCATCGACAAGCCGTTCACGGGCGTCGGTCTTCAGTTGTTCCGGCAACCTCTTCGTCCCGGCGCATTGTCCTCTCTTCAGGACACGCGGCCGAACGCCGAAGGCGAAGGAGCAAGGTGAACGACTGGAGTGATTTCAACCGGAGCTGAATACTCTCGATAAGGCGGGCGAAGATCGCGCCCGCCTTTATCTTTTCAACTGGCCGAGCGAGAGAGGGTAACCTCGCCATTCTCCTCGCCGTCCCAGTACCGGATGGAGGACGCTGAGACTTTGATGAGAACGAGCCCCGCCGTTTCTATCCCCTCGGGAAACCATCTTTCGAGATCGGGAACCCAATGGTCTTGGAACGTTGCCTTATCCCGCACCAGCGATGCCGCACCCTGGACGGCGACGAAAATCCCCGGTTTGCCCAGGAGGCTGGGTGGCGCAGTGAAGGTCAGTGAGACGGTGTCGATGGCATCGATCTCGGTGATCTTCCTGCTGTCCTCATAGGAAAAAAACCACGTATCACCATCGTACTCCACGTCGCCGTTGTTGCTCATCGGTCGCGACGATATACGGCCAGAGCCGGCATTCGTGGACAGCATGCAGAAATCAATCTTTTTCAAGTGCGAAGACAGGTCTTCGAGTGACATGGACGCCATTTTTGATCTCCCAACGTTGAATTCTCGGGAATATCGTTCCTCAGGCCTGATTGTTCCGAAAGGAAATTCAAACGAGGCCCCAAACGAGGCCCAAGGCAAAAGTTGAAGGGGCACTAGTCATCCACCCGACGAGGACGAATGATTGGCGTCACTCTCCTTTCGCGACCTTTGCGCCGGAATGGACGCTCGATCTTCCCAACCGCGCGTTCGAGCTGAAGAAGGTGAGGGGGTCGACTTTCGGATCGGGCTTGGAGTTGCCTGGCACATAAAAGGACGTTCTACCAAATCGTGCGACGACATCATCGATATCGCCGGGTCGCTGGCACGGTCGGGCAGGTGAGGGACGACTGTGTTTCACGGGCTTTAGAGGGACATCGCTATCGTGGGGTCTAACCTTCGCCATTGAGGCGATCGACAATACTTCGCTCTATGAGAGGCTGCCATAACGTATTCTCAGCCTCAATGAGCTTCCATATTTAATCGTAGTCATCGACCGCTTTTGGGCCAGGGAAGACCAGCTGTTTGGCTGGAATGCGACCAATTGCGCGGATTGTGCATGCTTTTCAGTCGTGCCGATGGGCCCGCATCCCTGCTTCCCGATCTGTTGCCGGAAATGGCTCGCGCCACGCGGACAGCTCATTTAGTCGATCGTACCATTGCGCTATGTGGCCGAATTCACCGAGCAGTATTCGCGACGGGGCGGTGTATGGCAGCGCAGCGGCCAGCGCAAAATCGGCGACGCTGATACTATGCCCGACGACATAGGGGCTCTTGGCCAGATGTTCGTCCAACACCCGGGCATTCGATCTGAAATTGCTTTCAGCGTCCAGCACCGCATTTTCGTCAGGCTCCTGCCCCAATAGGGGCTTGATCTCCTTTTCGAACCAGAGAGCCGCACCATATCGCGTAAAGTGGGCCGCGTCCCAGCTTAGCCAACGGATCACGTCGATCTGACGGTCATCGTGGGGCCAAAAATCTGCGCCGACGCTGTCGGAAAGACGACACATAATAGCGTTGGCTTCCCATAGTGTTCGTTCTCCGTCGTGCAAAACTGGAACCTTGCCGTTCGGATTGAGTGCCAGAAATTCCGCGGTCCTTTGTTCCCCATGGACAAGATCGATCCGTACGAACTCGACGTCGACCTTCAGAAATTTGGCTGCCGCACAGGCTTTTCGCGGATTGAGCGTTTCGCAATAATAGAGCTTCATCGGCGCGTTCATCTTGCGTCCCTCTTGTTGCAATCGGCTAAGAACTGTTCCAATCGCTCAAAACTCTCCGTCCAACCGCCCTTATGGCCATCGCGAGAGGTCGAGCTTTCGAAGAATGCCTGGTGAAACCTCATTTCCGTTGCACCGTCCTTCTCCGTGAAATCCACGGTCACGACCGTTTCGGGACTACGCTTCCCATTCGGGAGCTCCCAGGCATGCGTAAAAACCAGGCGGTGGGGTGGAAGCACTTCGATATATTTGCCGCTCACCCAATGCTCTTCCCCGGTCGGAGCAATCAGACATGCCCTATGACTGCCCCCAGGACGGACGTCGAGTTTATCTCCCTTCGAAATGAAGCCTTTGGGGCCTGTCCAATGCATCATGGAATCCATGTCAGTCCATGCCTTGAACACCAGAGCCCGAGGGGCCGCAAAGGTTCGCACAATAAGAAGTTCATTTTTTTCTTGGCGACTATCAGTCGGCATTCTCATCGTCTTTTCCTTTGGCTGCAGAGAGAAAGATATCAAGGCGATCAAAACTCTGGTCCCAGAATCCACGATAGCGATCGACCCAATCGGCGATCTCCTTCAAAGGCCCAGTCTCGATCCTGCAGGGGCGGAGCTGCGCCGAGCGCGTGCGGGTAATAAGGCCAGCGGCTTCGAGGACCTTGAGATGACGGGAAATTGCCGGAAGACTGATGTCGAAAGGTGCGGCAAGCTCGTTGACCGTCGCCTCACCTTCGGCAAGGCGCATCACGATCGCGCGTCGCGTGGGGTCAGCCAGCGCGGCAAAAGTCTCATTCAATCCATCCATGTATTTAGCCGATGTGTTAATTAACTCAAATGTTAAATACAAGCAGGACGGCGCCATGTCAAGCGAAGCGTGACGCTCCAGGACTATTGCCAACCATTCGCGCACTGCCGAATGTGTCAAGCCGATCAGTCGGGGGTTGCCTAATGCAGTTCTGCGACGTGAGGTCTGGGGACAAACGTGAATTGAGTGGGCCAGACTTGGTCAGAGCTTCCGCCCAATCAGGCGTCGGCAGCCTGGGCGGCCATCGTTGCCCTGGCACACCAATTCGTCGAGCGCTGTTCTTGAAGGGGCAAACGACGGGCCGAGCATCGGGATGACCGTTTTCGGGAAGCGTCGGCCAGCTGGAACGCGCTTCCGAGCGTGGCGCGCTCTTCTCCAAGCCGTAACGACGTCGACGATCGCTTCGTGCAGACCATTTCACGCGGCCTCGGAAATCATCCCTATATAGAGGGTGGCAGTCAGAACAGAGATCGGCCTCCTCAAGACGGGATTGAATCCGTGACAGACAGCGAGCCCCTAGACCAGCCCGAATGGAACTCCAATCAGCTACGCAGCGCCATCAAGGCCGCGGGCGTCGCGCTCTGGACGTGGAATGTAGATGACGACGCTTTCCTGATGGACGCCAAGGGCTATGATCTTTGGGATATCTCAAGGACGAGGAGGCTAACATTCGACCGTCTGTCCGCGAAGATTCATCCCGCCGACCGCGACAGGGTTCGGTCCGCATTCGTCGCAACACGTGCGATCGCCGGCCCATATGAGATTGACTTCCGTATTTTGACGGAAGCCTCCAACGTCCGTTGGGTATCCGCCCGAGGCCAGGGCGACGATGCAGACATCGCCGACCGAAAGATGACCGGTATTTTTCTCGACGTGACCGGCCGCAAACAGGCCGAAGAGGGACACGAGCTGCTTGCCGGCGAGATGAGCCACAGGGTTAAGAACCTGTTGGCACTTGCGTCCGGCCTAACTGCTATCACCTCCCGCTCGACGTCGTCGAAGGAGGAGATGGTCGTGCAACTCACGCAACGCCTGACGGCCCTCGGGCGCGCGCACGATCTCGTCCGGCCGCTCAAGGGTGGACAGGGGAGTGCAGCGCTGCTTGGAGACCTCTTTACCGTTCTGCTCGCCCCTTACGAGGACGAAGGGGCATTTGCCGGACGCATCCGCGTCGCCGTTCCGCGGATGGGCGTCGGCGAGGCTTCGGCAACGAGTCTCGCTCTTGTCATCCACGAGCTGGCCACGAACTCCCTCAAATATGGTGCACTCTCGGTCGAAACCGGAACGTTGGACATCGCCGGACTTCTTCTCAACGGCGAGGTCAAGATCGCCTGGACCGAGCAGGGCGGCCCGGAAGTCGAGGCTCCCACGGTTTCAAGCGGTTACGGCAGCAAGCTTCTTCATCGCGCAGTCACTGGCCAGCTGGGCGGTTCCATCGCCTATGACTGGACCAGGAGCGGCCTCCTGATATCGCTAAGCCTGAAGGAAAGCCGGGTGTCGCAATGATGGACCTCGCTAACTCCGCTCTAATGACGGAGGCAAGGCCAGTAGTTCCATGAGACTGTCGTCCCCCCGCCTTCGGGCAAGGCGCCCATCTTGCCTTCCATCGTTGATTTCCTATCTCGAGTCCGAGACCTCGACTTGGGAGCCCGAGATGGAAGACCTTACCTTCGCCAGCATGTTTGACGAACGCGTCATCGAGATCATTCCCCCCGAGCGTTCACGGGAGGAGGATACGTCGCCATGCCTTTGTTGTGGATGGCGTTCGCGGATGGACGAAGACGGCTGTGGCATTTGCGAAGAGTGCCTCGCTCCGTAAAGGGCCCTTCTGGACCGGTATAGGTCTTGAGAATCGGCTTTTTCTCCCTCGCGATTATGGACTGCTCCTTCCCATCCTGAGGGGGCTCGTTTCTCATCTGAACTTGAAGATCGACCTCTAGAATTCGGATGTGACGGTCAACGTGGTGCGATGGGCCTTCGCGATCTCCGACGCAATGTGAAGACCGAGACCCAGCTGCGCGTTTGCCATGCCCGCGACGGATATTCTCTTCCCCGGCCTGTGTAAGGACCTTAAGGTGAGGACTACCCGAGGAGGATTCTGTGACCACGATTTCGCACTTTCCGTCACGCAAGAGCGTTGGCATATGGCCCAGTGAGCGCCGCTCCGTCCTCGATTGGCTTATGAACGAGACGAGTTCTCAACGCTTTCTCGATAACTTGCTGGTCGAGATGTGCGAGCGTTTGGTTGGTGAGGGGGTGCCCGTCGCGAGGTCATCGCTTCATCTAAGAATTCAGCATCCGCAATGGCAGGGTGCCCGTATCTTATGGCAACCCGGGGCTGAAGAGGCGTATGTCGATACCTTTGACTACGATGTCGATACCACCGAACTGTTTCTTCGCAGACCAGCTACGGAAATATACAACGGCGCATCGGAGGTCCGGCAGCATCTGGAAGGGAGCAACGCAGACGTCGTCCGATATCCGCTTTTCGAAGAGCTCAAGCAGGACGGATTCACTGACTATGTGGCCTGGCCAATCCAGCACACGTGGGGAAAGCGGCACGTCGTAACGTTCGCGACCAAAAAGTCTAAAGGATTTTCTGAATACGAGATCGACTACTTGAAGGATTTGCTACCTGCGCTCGCGCTGGCAAGTGAAATCCGAATGAAAAATGCCATGGCCCGGACACTCCTGGAGACCTACGTCGGCCCCCATGCAAGTGCGGAGATACTTGCGGGAGCCACGACACGCGGCAGCGGCAAGACAATCAGTGCCGCCATTATGATATGTGACCTTCGGGATTTTACCGCGCTATCCGACCTGTGGCCCCGCGATGATATCATCGAGATCCTCAACGGCTATTTCGACGCGTTGTGCGATCCCGTCGAGGCCCGTGGCGGTGAAATACTGAAATTCATGGGCGATGGACTTCTGGCTATTTTCCCGCTGAGCAACCCCAATGCGTGCGCTGACCTTCTCCAAGCCATCGACGAGGGAAGGCAGCGAATAGGTGCGTTGAACATTCAGCTGGCGGAAAGCGGCAAACCAGCGTTGCGTTATGGCGTCGGCGTGCATGTTGGTGACGTCATGTATGGTAACATTGGATCGCGAAAGCGTCTCGATTTCACAGCGATCGGCCCAGCAGTCAATGTTGCGTCGCGCTTAGAGGAACTTACAAAGGTAATTAAACGGCCGGTGTTGCTGTCCTCTGATTTCGTGAAGGTATTGGGTACTTTGAACGGATTTGCTGATCTTGGACCTCATTCTCTAAGAGGCCTGGAGAAGCCCGTTAGCGTTTACGGAACCCTTGGATGACCTTGGAAGCGGCCCTTGCGCAGGACCGTTTTCGGAAAATGATCTCTCCAGATCGAAGGGTCTACAAGGATCACTTAGCTACATCGCTCGGTCGGCGAGGGGCCGCTTCAGCTTCGGGCATAGAGCCGGCAAGCGCGATCAGCCGCTTGCCGGATTCTACACGTACAAGCGTTTCTAGTGCTTGGCGAACAAGGGCTGCCGTTTCCTTTGTGCCCGTAAGGAACTTGGCCCGCTCCATGAGCTTATCGTCAATGTTAATGGTAGAACGCATACTTAGCTCCCATGGATGAGCCGTAATACTAGCTCCATTGGTGCTAATATCTACGCCTCATTGAGACGGCCCTATAGATGGGTAAGGTCCGAGGTCCGCACCAGAAGCGTGGTCTGACCCCTACCTTCGGTGACCAGATGACCAAGGCCCTACGTCCTAGTCGGTTAGCCGTTTGGCCAGTTCGTCGACGATCAGCCGCGTGGGTATACGGGCCGCGGACGCGCGACTAGATCGCATCCTTGACGCGCTGCCAAGCGTTGAGGAGGTGGCGACCGAGAACTTTGGCCAGGGCCTTGCCGTCCCGCGCTTCAAGCGCCACGATCATTTCTTGATGTTCGGCCATTGCCGCTTCCCATTTTTCAGGGCCCTCATGGCCGATGAAGCGTATTCTCTTCAGCCGGGATTGCAGCACAGCCTGCATGCTGCTGAGCGCCTGGTTATGGGCAAGTTGAGTAATCTCGGTGTGGATCGCCTGATTGAGCTTGTAGTAGCGGAGGCGGTCGCGCGAATTGTAGCATTCCTGCATTTCGTCATGCAGTCGCCGGACTTTGGCAATCTCTTCGTCCGTTGCCGTCACACAGGCGAGGCCGCCGGCCAGCTCTTCGAGACTTTTCAGCACGATCAGCATGTCGTGCACGTCCTTGCCGCTGAACCGCTTGACGATCGCGCCGCGGCTCGGAATGAGCTCGACCAAACCTTCGCTGGCGAGATACTTGATCGCCTCGCGCAGAGGTGTGCGCGAGACGCCCAGTTGCTCTCCGAGGTGGCTCTCGTGCATCCTTGCGCCAGGTGGCAATTCGCCCTCGATGATCATGTCGCGCAACCGTGTGACGAGCGTGTCGTGAAGAGCCGTTCGCTGAATCGGTCCGGAAGGAGAGGCTGGCAGATCAGTCACTATTTCACTCATGTTCGAAAGCCCGATTTAGGTGCGGTGAGGCTGTGAACGCCCCGCTTCAGGGGTACACCACTTTCGATCCGGTTCCAAACATAAAAATGCTGCATACAAAATGCAAAAGACTTGTCCTCCTATTCGGGATGGCTTAAAACCGCGTCATCGAGGTTGGAGAACGAAGCAGTGGATATCAACGATCACAAAGACAATCGCCCCGTCATCGCGCTCGCCATGGGCGACCCCGCAGGTATCAGCCCGGAGTTGACGGCTCAGCTTCTGGCTTTGGACGACGTGAAGGAGAAAGCCTATATCATCGTCATCGGCGATCGCCGCATTCTGGACAAGGGCGCGCGTGAAGCGGGTGTTGAACTGGATCTGACGGCGTCCTCCCTTGAAGGCCTCGCCGGTCTTGAGCGTTCGAAGCATGCTTTCGTCGATCTTGGCCACCTGGCGCCTGAGGATGTCGAACGCGGAGAGGCGACGTTGGCAGGTGGCGCATTCGCTACCCGCAACTTCCGCACCGCGCTGGAACTGGCCCATGCCGGTAAAGCCGATGCAGTCTGCTTTACGCCATTCAACAAGAAGGCGATGCGTTTCGCTTATCCGGGCTATGACGACGAAATCCGCTTCGTGTCGGATGTCTTGTCGTTCACCGGCAAGATCCGCGAATTCAATGTCCTGGAAAAGATCTGGAACGCCCGCGTCAGCTCGCATATTCCGCTCAAGGAAGTGGCTGACAATCTGTCCGTTGAGCGTATTCTGGCGGAGTTGGAACTGACTGTGTCCTGCCTCAAGGCATCCGGCATTGACGAGCCGCGGGTAGCCGTTGCCGGCCTCAATCCCCATGCAGGCGATGGCGGCAGTTTTGGGATGGAAGAGATCGACATCATCGAACCCGCCGTTGTTGAGGCTAAGGCCCGCGGCTATGGGGTCGAAGGACCGTTCCCGGCAGATACTGTGTTCCTGCGCGCCATGAAGGAAGGCTATCATGCCGTCTTGACCATGTACCATGACCAGGGTCAGATCGCCATGAAGCTTATCGGCTTCGACAAGGGCGTGACGATGATGGGCGGACTGCCTTTTCCGCTCTGCACGCCCGCCCATGGCACGGCTTATGACATTGCCGGAAAGGGTATTGCCGATATCGGCGCCAGCCGTGAGGCGATCCTTCTCGCCGCACGCATGGCAACCCGCCAGCGCGAGGCCGCCAAGGCTGCCTGAACGTGTTCTAAGGCCGGCCGTCCGCCGGCCGGCATGCCTGCCGGAGGAACGCAGGCTTTCAATCCTGCTCGACCGGCTTCATCCGCCGGGCGAGGGAGGCTCACTATCAAGGAGTTGCGGCTTCCGATTTGCGCCATGAGCGGCGTATCGGGCTGCAGTTGGGAGGACGATATGACGGGTTCAGCGCGCAAATGGACACGTGAGAATTGGCCGATTGCGGCCGCCATGATCCAATATCCGAACACGCTTGCCGATGGTCGATCCGTTCAGGATCAGAGCGTCGAGGAATGGGCCTCAACGGTCGGCGAAGTCGCCGATGCAGGCTTTACTGAAATCGATCCCACCGACAGCTGGCTTCGCCTCGCTGACCTTTCGCCCGCGCGTCGTCGCGCCTTCTGCGAGGTCGTTCGCGAAAGCGGCATGACTATTCCAGCGATCTCGACATCGCGTCGAAGCGTCATTGACGCAAAATGCGGCGACGAATACCTCGCCTATAGTCATCGCGTTATCGATGTCGCAGCCGAAATCGGGGCCCAGAGCGTCTCTTTTGGCTTTTTCGAGCCACTGACGGAAAAGCAGAAGTCGGCCCTCTGGTTCTGGACAGAACAGGGGGCGAAGAACCCTGACGATCCGGCGATTTGGCAAAGGGCCGTCGCCCGCATCGCAGAGCTCGGTCGCCATGCCGCGGACGTCGGTGTCGAAGTTTCACTCGAAATGTATGAGGATACCTATCTCGGTACAGCAGACAGTTCGGTCCGCTTCGTTGAGGAGGTTGGTCTCGACAATGTCGGCATCAATGCCGATCTCGGCAATCTCATTCGTCTTCACAGGCCAGTCGAGCATTGGCTGCAAATGATGACCAAGGTCGCCCCCTATGCCAAGTACTGGCACGTCAAGAACTACATGCGGATCGAAGACGAGCATACCGGCCTTATTGCAAGCCATCCGGTTCCGCTTGAATCGGGGTTGATCAATTACCGAACGGCCATCCAGCTGGCACTGCAGCATGGATTCGAAAGCCCATTTCTGTGCGAGCATTATGGCGGCGACGGCCTTTCAGTCAGTGCCTCCAACCGCGATTATCTTCGGCGCATCCTGCCGCGTAGCTAAGGACTGCTTTCCATGACGACGATTTTTGATGCTCCCGAGCAATTCGCCGCGACCGCGCTTGCCGGCTTCTGCCAAATCTACCCGAACCACGTACGTCTGGTCACCAATGGCGTCGTGCGTGCAACGACGGTGCCGAAGGGCAAGGTCTCCGTCGTTGTCGGCGGCGGCTCGGGTCATTACCCGGCCTTTGCCGGTTATGTCGGCCAGGGGATGGCGGATGCGGCAGTGGCCGGCGACGTCTTTGCCTCGCCCTCGACGGCGGCTGTGGCGCGGGTTTGCCGCCAGGCCGACAATGGCGGCGGCATCCTCCTCGGCTTCGGCAACTATGCCGGCGACGTGCTGAATTTCGGCGTTGCCGCAGAACGGCTGCGGGCCGAAGGCGTCGATGTGCGGATCATCGCGGTAACGGATGACGTTGCCAGCGCAACGTCTGACAAGCATGCGATGCGCCGTGGCATCGCCGGCGACCTCGTGGTCTTCAAGATTGCCGGTGCGGCAGCCGAAGCGGGTCTTTCGCTCGACGAGGTGGAGCGGATCGCACGCCACGCCAATGATCGCACCGTCTCCTTCGGCGTCGCGTTTGCCGGCTGCACCCTGCCAGGTGCTGCGGAGCCACTGTTCAGCGTGCCGAACGGCCGCATGGCGCTTGGCCTCGGCATTCACGGCGAGCCGGGGATCAGCGAAAAGGATATTGCCAGCGCCAGCGAACTCGCCGGCATCCTTGCCGACAGGCTTCTTGCCGAAAAGCCTGCGGGCTGCGCGCGCGTTGCAGCAGTACTGAATGGCCTGGGTTCGACGAAATACGAAGAGCTTTTCGTTCTTTGGACCGCCGTTCAGAAAAAGCTGAATGGCGCCGGTCTGGAGATCGTCCAGCCGGAGGCCGGCGAATTCGTCACCAGCCTCGACATGCAAGGATGCTCGCTGACGCTGGCTTGGCTCGATGCCGAGCTGGAGCGTTATTGGGCTGCACCTTGCGATACGCCTGCCTTCCGCAGGGGGCGTCCGGATGCCGTTGACCTGCGTAGCGACGTGGCTGTCGATGAGGAGGCTGCGCCGACCATCCCGGAGGCGTCGGAAGCCTCCCGCAAGTCTGCGGGCTGCATAAGCGACCTGTTCGCCGAGATTGCTGCGATGCTGAAGGATCGTGAAGCCGAACTGGGCCGTATCGATGCGATTGCCGGCGACGGAGATCATGGCCAGGGCATGCAGCGCGGCTCGGATGCGGCAGCGAAAGCAATGGCTGCGGCCGTTTCTGCCGGTGCAGGCGTACAGACGACGCTCGCGCTTGGCGGCGATGCCTGGGCTGACCGGGCAGGTGGCACGTCCGGCGCGATCTGGGGGCTGCTGCTGCGCTCGTGGAGCACTGCTTTTAGCGACAGCGGCGTGCCGAGCAACCAGGCGGTTGCCGAAGGCGCCCGTCGGGCGCTCGAAGGCGTTACCCGCCTCGGCCGCGCGAGCGTCGGTGACAAGACGCTGGTGGATTCGCTCGTTCCCTTCGTTGAAACCCTGACGACGGACGTTTCCGGCGGAAAAACACTTGTCGAAGCGTGGAAATCGGCGGCCGACGCATCGGAGGCTGCGGCAAGGGACACGGCTTCGCTGACGCCGCGCCTCGGGCGCGCCCGGCCGCTGGCGGAAAAGAGCATCGGCCACCCCGATGCCGGGGCAACCTCGCTTGCGATGGTGGCACAGCTCTGCGCCGCCTTTGTCAGGAAGCGGAGCTGAGCCGCGAGGCGCGCTCGAATACGTAGCGTCGCCTTAACTTGGGTCGAGCACAGGGTTGGCCGCGTTGCAGCCTACGCTTTGCTGAGGCTCGTGCCGCCCAAATAAAGGCCGATTGTTCGTCGTTCCGTCGGTTGCACAGGAAGTCGAGCAGCCAGCAGACGTACCTTCTCGATATTCTCGGCCCGCGTCTCCGGATCGGACGCAGGTGCGGAATAGTGCTCTCCGCTCGTCAGCGCTTGAGCGAAGGACGTCAATGAAGCTCTGGCGCACGTTCATCCTTCGGGGGCCGCGGGTCGCGTGTTGTCGTTTCTATCGCCTGGTACTTCCAAGCTGGGATGGCGTGTATGTTTTCGCGCAGATCCTCGACAATCGGCTGCCTGTGCGGGCTTCGTGCCAGGTAACGGACAATACCATCCACTACTGTCTCCAGATTGGAGCGCTCATCGCGAAACCAGTGGAGGGCCTGGATTACCCGCATTGCCGGTCGGCATGCCCAGAAAGCGGTCTTTGCCGAAATGCGCTTGAAGTCAAAGATATAGATGACCGGTTTTGTGGCCTGCGCATCGCCGACATTGGCCTCGATCTCGATTGCTCGGGGATAGGTATCCGCGTTGATCGTGGACCGGGCCGGAACGGCCGTCGTTAGGCCAAGGTCATTGGCCGCCGTCATGCCGTCGACGCACACACGAAGCGGTCGCGCCGCGCGATTGCATCGATGAATGAGGCGAGTGGTGGAAACACCATCTTGCCCGTCAGTTGGCTAAAGCCCGGCTTGTCATAGAGGCAGAGATGAGGGCGGCGGATGTCGCCGCGGCTGGCCAGCCTCTGCAGCGCCTTTTCGACGGCGTTCGGTGTAGCAATATCGAGGAAATCAGCGCGCGACCAAACGCCAGAAGGCGCCGCGCTGGCAATTCGGTCGTGAATGCGTTCGAGCGTATCAGAAGTGGGATCCGGCATAATCTTCCTACTTTCTGACCCAAGATTATATACAAATTTTGGTCAGTAACCCTCGAACATGCTCAGCCGAAAAGGCCGACAAGCGTTAGCCAGAGGCCGGATGCCAAGGTAATGGCATCCATCATCAGGCGGAAACTGCGTTCCGACATTTTTATGACGTAACGCTTGGTGAAGAAGGTTCCTGCCATCAATGCGCAGCCGATGATCAGACCGCTGATCAGGAGGTCGCTGGTGAGCGCTCCTGCTTGATAGAACGTCAGAACCTTCGCCACCTGGACGAAGATGGAGGACGCCGCTTCCGTCGATAGGAACGCGCCCTTCACAAGTCCGAAGGCAAGAAAGGCCGGCACGCTGAGCGGCCCGGTGGACAGAAACAGTCCCGTCAGAAAGCCGACTACCGCGCCGGCAACGGCCATCCCTGCCGGGCCGATGGTTATGTTGCAATGCGTGATGTAGCGGCGAAGCGGCACCAGCAAAATAATGAAGATGCCAAGCAATGTACCGCTGATCGCCGCCGGCAGATGGACGAGACTGAGGGCTCCGAGCGAAGCCGCAGGGACGCCCGGCAGCGCATAGGCGAGAACGGCTCGCCAATCGATTTCCCTGTGCCATGCCATGACGCGCGCCGCATTCGCCATCAGCCCGGCGATCGCCATGACGGGGATGGCCCGTGCCGGGTCGAACATCGGAACGAGAACGGGCAGGAGAATGAGGCTGGCGCCGGTACCGATCACACCGCTCAGGCACCCGGCCAGGAAGGCGATGGCACAGACAAGAACATAGGAAAGCAAGGCGAGACCCCGAAGAGAGAGTTGGCGTAGAGCAGCTCTGAAAGAACAAGGCCGTGCCGATCACACCGCTCAGGCACCCGGCCAGGAAGGCGATGGCACAGACAAGAACATAGGAAAGCAAGGCGAGACCCCGAAGAGAGAGTTGGCGTAGAGCAGCTCTGAAAGAACAAGGCCGGCAAATCTGCCGGCCTTWTGGTTCTCGAGAGGTTAGAAAAAGGCTTCATCCTGTTCGCGYCGGAGCGCCAGCAGTTCCGACGATTCATCGAGTTCAACATCGCCGCACAGGATCGGGCGGCCCGCTTTGACGGCTCTCYTCAACGTGCGATTGGCTGCGAGATAAAAGGGTATAGGCACCTCGTCTGACAGCCGGCCGGCGGGGATCATCTGTGCCGAGACATTGATGATCGAATGGTGGTGTCCGCTTGCGGTGAGCACCGTTCCGGCAGCTATATCGGCATCGGCATGCGCGACCAGATCGATGACCGGGCGGGGCTCGGCAGAGCCGCTCGATACTCCGCGCAGACCGACTTCAAGAATGCTCGTCGCCGCCTCGACGCCCAGCAGATGGCGGGGAATATAGAGCATGGCGACATCACCTTTGCGGCTGACGGCATGGCCCTTCTCCGCCAGCATTTGCCAGGTTTCCGGATCGTCGCAGCGAACCGTGACGAAGACGCCGCCGGCAAAGCTCACCTCGCCGGGAAGCCGCAGGCAATGAAAGACGTCGAGAACCGTGGGGGCTTCAAGCAATCCGCCGCTTGAGCGCGGCGAGAAGAAATCGGCAACTTCCGTGATCCGGGCAATGGGCACATGCAGTTSGGGGCGGTCCACCATGAAGCCGGTCGCATTGGCGACAAGAGTCATCTCGCACAGGTCCGGCACAGCACGTTGGGGAAATTCGCCGGCGATCTGCGAGCGCTTGGCCGCGATAGTTGGCAGCTCGAAGCTTGAGGGCTCCATCCAGTCGGCAAATTCTGGGGCAGGGGCCACCTTGCCGTTCGAGGTCAGCGTTCCCTGCTTAGGATCGAAAACGAAGTCGTATTCACTGGACTTGCCAGCGGCGATGATGTCGAGCCCGAGGACTTGAGCCCACGTCACCARKCCCATCAAGAGGCTCGGCTGATCGCCGTCCACAGGGGTTACGATGACATTATTGCGGCGTGCGCGCAAAGCCAAYCCAGGGCCGACGACGCTGTCGACCTCCTTCGACAC
This sequence comes from Rhizobium sp. Root1203, assembly GCF_001424945.1. Lineage (GTDB taxonomy): Bacteria > Pseudomonadota > Alphaproteobacteria > Rhizobiales > Rhizobiaceae > Rhizobium. Next base: position 143,390 of record NZ_LMCW01000008.1, on the reverse strand, counting down.
CAGGGCGACATGCTTGCCRGCATCAATCGCAAGCCGCGAATGTCGGGCGCCGGCTTCCGGATGGCCGGTGGCTTCGACGACAACCGTGATCGGCAAATCGAGCACTAYGGCGATGTCATCCGCCGCGATGTACAGGCCTCGTTCCCAAGCCTCCCGGGCCGCCGCGGTCGTTGAGCATTGGGCAATCCTGGACGCCTCGATGCCGAGACTGCNTGGGCGTCGTTGGGGATCGATCGCGTGACGGGCAAGGCCTTTCCGCCTTCGCCCTTGTATTTCTTCAGAAACTCTTCGATCTGGCTGGTCTCGTCCTTCGATTCATTCACTATGGCGATGTCATCCGCCGCGATGTACAGGCCTCGTTCCCAAGCCTCCCGGGCCGCCGCGGTCGTTGAGCATTGGGCAATCCTGGACGCCTCGATGCCGAGACTGCKCAGAACGCCTGCCGCCGTCTCCGCCTTCAGATCGACGGCAATGCGGGCGCTGATCAAAGGCGTTTTGAGGCTCTGGGCAATAAAGCTGCGGCCGAAACCGCCGGTTCCGACAATGCAGCATTCGACAGGTTCGGCATTGGTGCCGAAATAGGTGTGATAGTTCATTAAATCCTCCGAAGGGCAAAAAGGAAACCGGCCTCAGCTAGCCTTGTCCACTTCTAGCTTGCGCCCCCTGAAGTAGGAGACGAGCTTAGCGCCCTGCGGCACGATCAGAAGGCCGAGTGCCACGATCATGATCCCACCTACCAGATAGTACGGCATCCGGCATTGTCCCGCTGAGGNGGCAAAAAGGAAACCGGCCTCAGCTAGCCTTGTCCACTTCTAGCTTGCGCCCCCTGAAGTAGGAGACGAGCTTAGCGCCCTGCGGCACGATCAGAAGGCCGAGTGCCACGATCATGATCCCACCTACCAGATAGTTGGAGAAGAACACGCCGAGCGACCCGTCCGAAATGATCATCGACTGATGGAAGGATTCTTCCGCCTTGTGACCGAGCACCATGGCAAGGACCATGGGGGCCAGTGGGTATTCCAGCTTATTGAAGATGAAGCCCACAGCGCCGAATATCAGCACGAGCCAAAGATCCGAGGTGGAACTCGCAACAGTATAGGCGCCGACAAAGCAGATTGCGACGATCATCGGACCGATGATCGTGAACGGGATACGCAGCAGCGCCGCAAACAGGGGGACCGTCAGGAGGACGAGAATAACGCCGACGATGTTAGAGACGTACATGCTCGCTATCAGCCCCCACACGAAATCGGGCTTGGTGGTGAAAAGCATCGGACCAGGCGTCAAGCCCCAGATCATCAGGCCGCCCATCATCACGGCCGCCGTCGCAGAGCTGGGTACACCGAGCGCCAGCATGGGAAGCATGGCACAGGTTCCAGCCGAGTGGTCAGCGATTTCAGGTGCAATGATGCCTTCGGGACGGCCCGTGCCAAACTTGGCTCCGGGCTTCGACCATTGCCGCGCCAGGCCGTAACTCATGAAGGAAGCTGCGGTCGGGCCGCCGGGAGTGATGCCCATCCAGATGCCCACCGCCGACGAGCGGATGATTGTCGTGATGTAACGGGGCATTTCACAGATGGCCTTGAACACGTCGCGCGGATCGATCCGAGACGAGACGCCACGGAAATGTAGGCCGTCCTGTACCGTTGCCAGCAGCTCCCCGATGCCGAACAGACCAATGACGACGACAAGGAAGCTGATGCCGCTGACAAGGACGTCGAGGCCGAATGTCAAGCGAAGTGATCCTGTGACCGTGTCCATGCCGACGCTGGCGAACAGCAGTCCGACACAAAGCGAGGCAAGCGTCTTCAGCGGCGAGGCACTCCCCATGCCGATGAAGGCGCAGAAGGCGAGGAAATAGACAGCGAAATATTCTGGAGCACCAAATTTCAGTGCGAAATTGGCGGCCCACGACGACAAGAGGGTAATGACGAGCACGCCGATCAGTGCGCCAATGCCCGCCGAAACGAAGGCAAAGGTCAACGCGCGGGTCGATTGCCCGCTATGCGCCATGGGGTAGCCATCGAATGTCGTTGCCACCGAACTCGGTTCACCCGGAATATTGAACAGGATGGAGGTTGTCGAGCCGCCGAATAACGCGCCCCAATACATCGATGCCAGAAGGATGATAGCCGAGACAGGATCCATGGAAAAGGTAAGGGGGATCAGCAGGGATACGCCGTTCGGGGCGCCGAGGCCGGGGAGGACGCCCACGATCAGGCCGAGAAACACGCCGACGATCATTAGCATGATGTGCATAGGGCTCAGCGCGATGCCGAAGCCGTGCATAAGCAGGTCGAAATTTGCCATTGGAATAGTCCCTGCTCAATAGATGCCGAGCATGTCTTCGATCGGTCCCTTGAGAAGCGGGACCTGGAAGGCAGTCTCGAAAACCAGATAAAGTGCGACAGAGAAGGCGATGCCGATCAAAAGCGCGATGTAGGGCTTGTACTTGCCATGGCGCCAGGCGACGTAGAACAGGTAGAGCGTGGTGCCGACATAGACACCGAGAAAGATCGTCACGACAACGAACAAAGCCATCGGAACGAAAAAGGACGCCAGGCGCTTGGTCTGCTCCGATTCAAGGAAGGTCTCGTGCAGTTCGACGCTTTTTGCCTGAACAAGCGCCTGCACCAGACAACCGATGCTGGCCGCAATCACGATCAGACCGACGTAAAATGGGAAATATCCCGGCATGGGGCCGGAGTCACCCCAGCTCACTCCCAGTTCCAACGACCCCGTCGCACCCGCCACGCCGACGGCGCCGAGGCAAAGAGCAGTGATGACTTCCATGTGGAGGCGCTTGATATGCATGATCAGGTTCCTTCGCCGAACGGACCCGCTTAGTCGCTGTCCGATCCCATTGCGCTCAATTGCAAGGTAATGCGGCCCGGCGTCTCTGTCGGAGACGCCAGACCCAAGACCCGTTTACTGAACCAGCCAGCCTTCGTCCTTGAAGACCTTGACGGCATCGGCTTCGCTGTTGCCGATGAACTCCTGCAGCTTTGCAGGATCATAATAATCGGAGGCCTGCGAGGTCTTCTTGATATAGCTTGCCCATTCGGGCGTCTCGCTGACCTTCTTCATCACGTCTGCATAATAGGCCACGGCATCGTCGGGGGTGCCGGCGGCGGCCCAGACTGTGCGAGGCATCTTGTAGGATTTGATCGGGATCCCGGCGGACGAACAGATCGGAATGTCGCCCCAGCCCTTGCCGTCATAAACCGGATCGCTCTTGGCCATCGGCTTGTCGTCGAAGACGCATAGCGGCTTCACGACGCCTGCCTGCCACTGGCCCAGGTTTTCATTCGGGTTGTTGACGTTGGCTTCGACATGGCCGCCGGCAAGTTGCACGCCGACTTCGCCGCCGCCATTAAACGGCAGATACTTGAACTTCGCTCCGGTCACCTGTCTGATCAGGGCCACCAATGTTTCGTCCGTATCTTTCGATTGACTGCCAGCAAACGTGATCTTGCCGGGCGCAGTCTTGGCCGCGTCGATCAGAGCCGACGGCGTCTGGTATTTTGAGTCAGCCTTCACCCAGATCAGGAACTCGTCGAAGGCGAGTGCCGACACAGGCTTCAGGTCCTCGATGGAATAAGCCATCTTGGCAACATGCGGGAGAAGGTAGGCATTGTTGGTACCGAAATAGAGTTTGTTGACGTCACCTTCGTTCTTTTTGGCATAAAGAAAGGCTTCTGCGCCGCTGCCGCCACCCTTGTTGAGAATGACCATCGGCTTGTTCATCAGATTGTGCTTGGTGATGATTGCCTGGATGGTACGGGCGAAATTGTCGGTACCGCCACCGGCACCCGATGCCACGACGAATTCGACGGGGCGCGTTGGCTCAAAGGCGAGCGCCTGTCCCCCGACCGTCAGTGCGGCGGCTAGCGTTAGTCCTATCGATAGAGTTTTCATCTTCTTCCTCCTTTAGACAAAAAAACGGTGCAAGCCTCCCAGCACCAACATTCTGATGAAGTAGTCAGGCGGCAGACGCTACGCCTCCACCGCATTTGGCTGATCTGGACACGCGGCTGCGATGTGACCCACGAGAACAGAGTGTCGAGACTGCAAAGAAAACGCGGAACTCAGAGCGTTCCGAAGCGTGGAAGCCAGCGCTCGTGGAATGACCCGAGGCGGGTGCAATAGCGGTTAGCAATTGGTTTCCATCTGAACTCATAATCTCCTCCATCCGTAAAAACTGATAGGGGATTTAGCGGTTCAAATCAAGTCTTCTGAATTCTGTATACAAAATTTTGCGGACGACAGCAGTCGCTGACATCCACGCCAGCTACACGACAGCCTCAGGGCGATCTAATCGATTTGGCGGCGAGAGTAGACGCGATTGCGGCTCGGGACCCCTTTCCGCGATGCTCTAAACCTCACTAGTAAAGGGTTTTTTTATCGAACAAAGCCAAGCTTTGGCCGAGCGAAGGCAAGCGCTTTATGTCAACCCGCGGCCGATCGCCAACCTCATCCATCATCATCGCCAGGCGGTCTGCCCCAAGCGGCGTGGTCGACCGTCATCTGAAGCGGGCCGATTCTGAGCACGGCTGGACTGTTCCTTCCGCCATCGCAACGCAGGCCCACGAGGACGTCTGGCACAATGAGTTCCTGAAGAGCTCGTCGTGCATTTCGAACCACTCGGTGTATTCCGATATCTTACTCTCTATAGCGACAGCGATCAGGAGGCGTGGTTCAAAGCCTTGAGCCAGCCGAGGCCTTCCTCCGTCGTGGTCGCAGGCCGATATTCGCAGCCCACATATCCCTGATATCCGATAGCATCGATCTCCGCGAAAATACGANGATATCGCCCGCCGCACGATGGAGACGCAGCCGCTTGACGGGACAGCGATCAGGAGGCGTGGTTCAAAGCCTTGAGCCAGCCGAGGCCTTCCTCCGTCGTGGTCGCAGGCCGATATTCGCAGCCCACATATCCCTGATATCCGATAGCATCGATCTCCGCGAAAATACGASGGTCGTCCAACTCGCCGGTCAGTGGCTCATGGCGGGTCGGCACAGCAGCGATCTGGATATGGCCGATATGGGGGGCCATCCTTCTCAGGGCCATCACCACGTCACCATGCAGAATCTGGCGATGGTAGATATCGAACTGCAGCTGCACATGCGGTTGATCGAGAGCCACGACGAAATCCAGCGCCCTGTCAAAGTCATTCAGGAAATAATGGGGCATGTCGCGGCGGTTGATNCGGCACAGCAGCGATCTGGATATGGCCGATATGGGGGGCCATCCTTCTCAGGGCCATCACCACGTCACCATGCAGAATCTGGCGATGGTAGATATCGAACTGCAGCTGCACATGCGGTTGATCGAGAGCCACGACGAAATCCAGCGCCCTGTCAAAGTCATTCAGGAAATAATGGGGCATGTCGCGGCGGTTGATAGGCTCGATCACAAGGCCGACGCCGACCTCGCCCGTTGCGTCCGCCGCCCGTTTGAGATTGTCGCGGAAGGTCGCAACAGCCAGCGGATCCGTGCAGTCGGAATTGCCGGCCATCATATGGAGAAGGGGGCTACCGATGACTTTCGCATAGGACGTCGCCGTCTTCAGCCCTCTACTGAATTCCTCCTGCCGCGACGGAAGCGACGCAAGGCCGCGGTCTCCGCGCTCCCAATCCCCGGGCGGCATGTTGAAGAGCGCCTGCTTCAAGCCCGCAANGAATTCCTCCTGCCGCGACGGAAGCGACGCAAGGCCGCGGTCTCCGCGCTCCCAATCCCCGGGCGGCATGTTGAAGAGCGCCTGCTTCAAGCCCGCAAGAGAAAGTTGCTCGAACACTTCGGCCGCCGGATAGTCGTACGGAAACAGATATTCGACAGCTGGGAAGCCGGCGTTAGCGGCGGCTTGAAATCGATCCAGGAAGGAACGCTCGCCAAACATCATGGATAGGTTTGCAGCAAATGTTGGCATTTCCTTAGTCCTCAGNCTGGGAAGCCGGCGTTAGCGGCGGCTTGAAATCGATCCAGGAAGGAACGCTCGCCAAACATCATGGATAGGTTTGCAGCAAATGTTGGCATTTCCTTAGTCCTCAGGTGCCATGCCAGGAAGTGTCAGACCAGTAATCTGCGCCAGGAGACGCGCAACCGAGCTATCATCGTCGCGGCCCATTCCCGCGGCTTCAGTCATGATAAACAGCTGAAGTGCTGCAGCCGTTACCGGCAGCGGAAACTTCTGTTGCCGCCCGATGTCAGACACTATGCCCAGATCCTTCGTGAAGATCGAAACAGCGCTATGCGGCGTGTAATCACCGGCAAGCACATGCGGCACGCGGTTTTCGAACATCCAGCTGTTGCCAGCGGATTTGGTGATGACTTCGAAGACCCTGGAAATGTCGAGATCGAGGCTCTTTGCAAAGGTAATCGCTTCGCAGGCGGCCGCTATGTGAACGCCGGCAAGAAGCTGATTGACGATCTTGAACGCCGAACCAATGCCAGGCTGCTCGCCAAGTTCGTAGACGGTGCCGGCCATGGCGTCGAGCGCTGGCCGTGCCGCTTTAAAAGCAGCCGGCCGCCCCGATGCCATGAAGGTCAATTCGCCAGAGTCCGCCTTCTTGGAGCCGCCGCTGATCGGCGCATCGAGGTAAAGAAGGCCCGCAGCCTCAACCTTTGACGCGAAATCTCTTGCTTCCTTCGGCGCGACGGTGGCGCATGACACGATGACGCTGCCAGGCTTGAGTGTCGAGACGAGCCCGTTTTCGCCAAAAAGCACAGTCTCCGTCTGGGCGGCGTTGACGACCACTATAAAGGCGATAGCTGCCTCTCCCGCAGCTGACGCAACACCGTCAGCAACCTTGCCGCCATCCACCTCGAACGCCTGACGCGAGGCGGCATTGACGTCGAAACCCACGACATTATGGCCCGCGCGCAGTGCCGACCGAGCCATCCCGATGCCCATTGAGCCGAGACCGATGACAGCAATTTTTGAAATTCCGGTTTCCATGCACTCTTCTTGAAATTTTACCATGCACAGCTGGGAAACAAATTCTCAGCGCTAACATAACTCAAAACACAGTGGCTTGCGCCGATCAAGAGATAATGTTAGCGCTGAGATAAAAGAATGCTCTATTCACTCTTCTCAGGTCCATATGTCGGTGAGACGGGAAAAGGAACCGGAATGCAGGCTGAGACACCGACACTGGATGACGTCGCCCGGCTCGCCGGGGTAAGTGCCAATACAGCGTCGCGGGTGGTTCGCAACAAAGGTTCGATCGCCGCCGCCACTCGGGAGCGGGTGCATGCCGCGATCGATACGCTTGGATATGTGCCGAACCGTGCGGCAGGGTCACTCGCGTCCTCGTCGTCAATGATCATCGGCGTCATTTTGCCGTCCCTGAGCAACATCGTCTTTCCCGAAGTTCTGCGGGGCATTCATGCGGGACTAGCCGGCACGCCATATCAGCCGATGATCGGAGTGACAGACTACGACCTTGGCAAGGAGCAGCAGCTTATTTCTTCACTCTTGGCCTGGCAGCCCGCCGCTATCATAACCACGGGTTTCGATCATACCGATAGTGCAAGGCGCATGCTGGAGGGGAGCGGCATACGCGTCGGCGAACTGATGGATATCGACGGAACTCCGATCGATATCGCGGTTGGCTTGTCCCATCGCATGGCGGGCAAGGCTATGGCGCGGCGACTTATCGAACGCGGCTATACAAAGGTGGGCTACGTCGGCCATGACTGGACCGATGACCGCAGAGCCAACGCCCGTTATCTTGGCCTATGCGAAGGGCTTGCTGAGGCCGGGCATACTCTCGCCGCGGAAGAACGAGGCCATGATGCGAGCTCGACACGCGCTGGCCGTGCAGCGCTGGCAAAGCTTCTTGCTCAAGACGTGAAGCTCGACGCCGTGGCATTTTCCAATGACGATATGGCCGTCGGCGGCTTCATGCATTGTCTTGCCGGGGAGATTTCGGTGCCGAACGAATTGGCCTTGATGGGCTTCAATGGTCTGGAAATCGGCCAATCCTTACCCAAGCCGTTGTCGACAATTCTTTCCAATCGCTTTGCGATTGGAAAGACGGCAGTCGAATTGCTGCTTCAGGCTGGCCGCTCGTCCGATCCCCAAATTATCGACACCGGCTTTTCCCTTTTAGACGGCGCCACCACCTGAGCGGCGCTGCACAAGATGCAGGAGATCTTATGTTACTGGGCGCAATTGCTGACGATCTAACCGGCGCGACCGATCTTGCCCTGACGCTTTCACGCGAGGGCATGCGCACCATACAGGCGATCGGAGTACCATCGACCAGCCTGGATCTTACTGACGTCGATGCGGTCGTTGTCGCGTTGAAGTCCCGTACAACGCCGGCTTCCGATGCGGTCGCCCAATCACTGCAGGCGCTTGCCTGGCTGAAGGAAATGGGCGCGCAACAGATTCTCTTCAAGTATTGCTCGACGTTCGATTCGACGCCGGAAGGAAACATCGGCCCGGTAACGGACGCGCTGATGGAAAAACTCGGTTGCGAGACGACAATCGTGTGTCCTGCATTCCCTGCAACAGGAAGGACGATATACAAAGGGCATTTGTTTGTCGGAAGCGAGCTGCTGTCCGAAAGTCCGATGCGCAATCATCCGCTTACCCCGATGACGGATTCGTCCCTCGTGCGCCTCATGACAGCGCAGTCGAAGCACAAAGTCGGTTTGATCGAATATGGCGTTGTCAGGCAGGGTGCATTGGCAATTCGCGATGCATTTGCGAAAGCCCGGTCTCAGGGTGAACAGGTGCTTGTCGTTGACGCTGTCACAGATCAGGATTTGCGACTGGTCGGAGAGGCGATCGCCGACCTTCCGTTGATCACCGGCGGCTCAGGTATTGCGATCGGGCTGCCCGAGAACTTTCGCCGCAAGGGACTGCTGTCGGCCCAAGAACATTCCAAGCAATTTTCTGCGCCACAGGGCAGAGCCGCCATCCTCGCCGGCTCATGCTCGCAAGCCACCCGGGGGCAAATCGAGTTTGCCATCAGGGCAGGGATGCCAACCATGAAGCTTGACCCGATGAAGATTTCGGAAGGGCGAACCTCACCGCAGGAGGCGATCGCCTGGGCGATGAGCCAGGGAGGCAAGGTGCCCCTACTCTATTCAAGTGCGGATCCAGCGGAGGTCGTTGTCGCCCAGGAAAAGCTTGGCAGGGCCGCCTCTGGCGAACTCATTGAACATTTTCTGGCGCAGGTTGCGATCGGTTTACGCGCAGGCGGTGTGAGGCGCTTGGTCGTTGCAGGTGGCGAAACGTCCGGGGCCGTCGTTAATGCTCTGGCACCGTCGGCCTTGTTCATCGGTCCCGAAATTGATCCGGGCGTTCCCTGGACGTTGACCGTGGGCGAAGGGGAGCAGATGGCGCTGGCGTTGAAATCCGGTAACTTCGGGACTGCAGATTTCTTTGTGAAGGCTTGGGAGTTTCTCAATTGACAGCGGTTGTATCCGAAGAAACACGACTGCGCGACGAGATCGTAGAGGTCGGCAAATCCCTCTTCGACCGAAGCTTTACGTTCGGTTCGACTGGCAACATCAGCGCACGGCTTTCCAACGGTGATCTTCTCATGACGCCGACAAACGCCTCACTCGGCGCGCTTGATCCGGGCAGACTGTCGCGCTTTTCCGCTGAGGGCGTCCATGTCAGTGGCGACAAACCCACCAAAGAAGCATTTCTCCATCAATGCATGTACTGCGAACGCAGGAAGGCCGGCGCCGTGGTGCATCTGCACTCGACCCATGCCGTCGCGATCAGCATTCTGGACGGGCTCGATGAGCGCGACTTGCTGCCGCCCCTGACCGCCTATTACGTTATGCGTGTCGGCAAGCTGCCGCTCGTCCCATATTATCCGCCCGGTGACAGTGCATTGGCCGAGGCCGTCCGGCGAGAGGCTGCGGGAAACCACGCTATGCTCCTTGCAAATCATGGCCCAGTCGTTGCCGGCGCCACCTTGCGGGAGGCGCAATACGCAACGGAGGAACTGGAGGAAACGGCGAAACTGTTTCTGATGCTGCGCGGGGAAAAGATTCGGCCGTTGACGGCGGCGCAGAAAGACGAACTTGCAAATAGGGCGTGAGTGTCGTTCAGAGTTCTGTGTCGACGCATCGCCTGGGCGATCATGACCCGCAACACGAACTTTAGGACGGTCGTCGCGAACAATCGCGACGCCGCGCCACGGGCGGACGATTTCTTTCGGCACCCGCCGGTGGACCTCTCTTAAGTGCCCTGTCGAAATTTCAAATAGAGGGCGACCTGTCCGCCGTAGTTACCAGGCAATCTATGCGGGATTGCAGTCATGTTGCCTCGCGGACTCCTACATCGTAGCCCTCCCTATAGAAGCTCCACCAACACTTCGCTTTATGGAAACGTAAACTTCAGCACGACATTCGACGGTGACAACTACGCTTGGAATGCGAAGGCAGGCTTGCGGGACATTTGGTAGGTACGCAGAACGGTCGTCTTATAGACACGTGGCCATACGAGGAGGGGGAAGCCAGGAATACAATCGTTTGTGGCACTTCCGCCCGCCATCTGCAGGCTTTGTTTCAATGTAGATTTCGTCTTCCTCCAGGCGGACTGGCCAGCCCCAAGCGGTGAACAGAGAAGCCGCGCGTCCCAGAGTGGCGACGACCTGCAAGAGGAGGGCGCTCCTTTCGTTCATCGAAGGTCTTCGACGCCCGCCTGAACGAGGAAAGGACCGCCGCCTTCTTGCACATATTGCAATGACAGTATCCCGAGTGCGGGGGATCGCCATCGAATTCGTAGCGGCAACGCCCGCATAGACAGCCTCCAGTCCAACGCGGAGCCGTGGCCCACTCCTAGCGCGTCGCACCAAAAACAAAGGCGAGCGCGGCGACGATGGCAACAGCCGCGATCGGCCGCTCGCGAATCCTGCCTTCGACGTCCTGCACAAAGCTACGGACTTCCGACTGGGCGAGCGACGTCGCACCGGACGCGACTTCGGATGCGGTCTCGGCGATGTGATCGACATCTCGGCGAAGCGCGCGCAGGCTATCGCGACGAGCGTCGGTCCCATCGACGGAATGGCGGCCTTCTCCCGTCGACCGGAGCGCCTGCTCCACGAGCGGAAAGTCCTCATCCGTCGCCGATTGCTTCCGCACACGGTCGGCCTCGTCGGGGTCGGTTCTGCCGGCTGGAACGGCAGTGGTGGTGGCGGATACCGGATCCGACGCAGGGAAGCTGTCTTCAAGACCGGTGTCGAGATCGCCCTTCAAAGCCCGTTCGCGCTGCTCGGCCTGCTCGATTTGAATGGATCGTACTGCTGGGGAGTCCTTCGGGTCTGGCATGGTGGTCCTCCAATGTGTTGATAAGAAAGACCAGGGAGGCTCCGAAGTTCCATGCGCTCGGGGTAATGTGTGAAAGGAGCATTTTTTGCCGCTAACTTTTTCTTCCGTTCGACGTTGTACCCCACAATCGAAGAGAGAGTATCATGTCATCTGAGGCCGCCGCAGCGGGAGATTTCCTTTGTGTTCTTCCGGCAAGACCCGCGCAGCTTGGTCTCGCCGTTTGCGGCTCTAAGCCAAAGCGGAGTCATACGGTCGAAACAATCCTGTGGCTTGAACGGAGCTTTTTGCAGTCAACGCAGCTGGCGACTTGCTTTCAGCAATTTTGCACAGATCGGTTGACGGTAGATGCGGCCGATCCATTCGTCAACGGTTCGCTCGGAGCGCCTGCCCAATGGAACTTTCTCGGCGGTGGCCAGTTCGTTTTTTTATATGAAAGGAGCCCAGCGATGAGCGATCCCCTGGACAAGCGAACGAACGCGCCGATGCCGTCCCCGACTTGGAAGCCGAGCCCCCCGGAAATGGAACTCGAACCGATACCGTTGCCGGATCAGTCCGTCGGATCCTCTTTGGATGATTCCGACCAGTCTCCGCACGACAAGGGCCGCGTACCGCCGATTCCGAGCCGCGATGAGGCCAATATAAGCTCTGATGATGCTTTGCCCGAAGACAGTGAGGAGGAGATTCTAGGCGACGACCCGGCGCGCGAAAAGACCCGCTTCGACGAAGAGCTTCCGAAGAGCAGTCGGTAGGACCATCGGGTCTATCCTGTCCAGACGAATTTCTGTCTTCTCCTTGTTCTTATTTTCAATTTGCCGATCTAGCGGTTCTGCAATCGACTAGCGCGGGCACTGGGAGATTTTTCGAAAGGAATTTGGTTCAAGCCCACCTCATGATCCAGCCGATCACACCGCGTCGGAGCCAAATTTGGACGCCGGTGGACAGAAGTAGCAGAATCGCATCGGATCGCGGGACTCGCCCAGGCATACTTGGGCGCCCGTGTTGAGAAACCCGCATTCCGCTGGTTCCATAAATGGGGTGCGACTCCAGTGATTTGGACGCTGGGGTATTCGTTCAAAGAGAAGGATTAGGAATTGCGGACTGCTCACTTTCGGCGCGACGCATAAGCTCGTAGGGGTCGACCCCGATTGCCCGGCTGATCAGCAGAAACTCAGCGGCATCCAATCGCCGCTCTTCCGTTTCGATCTTCGATATTACTGTTTGCCTTTGTCCGATGCGTCTTCCCAATTCCAACTGAGTAACATTTTTCTTTCTCCTCGCCTCCACGAGAAGTTCAATCAGTCGTCGATAAATAACGCGATCCAATGATGACAATGTGGAGTGCCAGTTGAAATTTCACCGGCAACTCCGATAAATTCGATTTTCAAATACCCCAAAATAGGGTATTTCTCTGTCTCGATCGCGAAGTGATATGTTCGAGGGAGAACAGCCTTTATGGAACTGCGCCAACTCTCGTACTTCAAGGCAGTGGCCGAGGAACTGCACTTCGGCAGGGCGGCAACGAAGATGAGGATCGCCCAGCCGGCGCTGAGCAACCATGTGATCTCGCTGGAGAAGCCGAGGAACTGCACTTCGGCAGGGCGGCAACGAAGATGAGGATCGCCCAGCCGGCGCTGAGCAACCATGTGATCTCGCTGGAGAAGGAGCTCGGTTGCGCGCTCTTCATCCGCTCGACCCGAAAGGTCGAACTGACAAGGGCAGGGGAGACCTTTTACGAGCGCTGCGTCAGGATCCTGAGCGACGTCGACCTGACCACCGAGCTGACCCGGGCGGCCGGCGGCAGTCGCATCCGCCAGATCCGCATCGGCACCGTCTATCCCGCCACCATGGGCATGCTGCCGACGTTCCTGGCAAAGATCGCCCGCAAGTTTCCCGATGTCCGCATCCATATCTCCTCCGGCAACACCGGTGACATCATCCGCAGCCTCGAGAGCGGCCAGATCAATCTTGGCTTCATCCGTCCGGTGGAAAATATCGGTTGCCTCCGGTTCTGCTCGATTGCCCATGAACGCTACCATCTGGCGGTGGCCCGTTCCAATCCACTGGCGAGCCGCGAGGAGATCACCATCGATGATCTGCGCGACCAGAAGATCATCGCCTTCAACAGGCAGAACCTGTCGTTTACAGAGCGCTACTTCAATGAGAAGTTCGAGGAATACGATCTGACGGCTAATATCGCCTACAGCTGCGACGACACCTATTCGCTGGTGTCACTGGTNACCTGTCGTTTACAGAGCGCTACTTCAATGAGAAGTTCGAGGAATACGATCTGACGGCTAATATCGCCTACAGCTGCGACGACACCTATTCGCTGGTGTCACTGGTCTCGGCCGGGCTTGGCATCGGCTTTGCGCCGGAATGGACACTCGATCTTCCCAACCGCGCCTTCGAGCTGAAGAAGGTGAGGGGATCGACTTCCGGATCGGGCTTGGTGTCGCCTGGAGCAAGGACGATCCAACCGCATCGCGCGACGACATCATCGACATCGCCCGGTCACTCGCACGGTCGGGGCGGTGATGTAGGACTTTGATCAACCGCGCGCCGGGCCAGATCGCGACCCGTCTCCGCGAGATCTATATCGAGGAGGGACGCAAGGGGGCCGTCTGAAGCTGACAACGATCGGAAATACTTTCCCACCGACTATCTTGCCGGCCAATATAGCAAAAACATCGAAGTGGAACGCGCTGCGGAGGTTCGCGGTGTAGTGTACGCCTATCGGCATCTCGTCGAATGGCCGGTGTCGTTGAGGGAAGCCGCTCACGCGGTCGCGCTCAAGGCACGTGGTGCCGCGCTGTGCGGTGAAATCGAAGCGGAGACCGCGCGACGCCCTAAGTCAATCGCCGGCTCCATAAATTGTCATTATCTGTTGCGATTCGAATAGCATGGAACGAAGCCGCGATGTTCATCATGAACGCATTGCAGAAACGGCCAAGAACCTTTCCGTGGGGTTCGATATACCAAGATGGCTCGGCGACATCGTAATTGTATTCATCCCAGCAGCGCTTCAGTTCGTTTAAGCCGGCTCGGCGCGCTAACGGGATGCGGGAGAAGAACTTTCGATCCTGCAGTCGATTGTCGAAGCCAACGACCGGATGAGACTGGCTGCGGAGTAAAGCGGCGGCCAAGGGCTGCGCAGTTTAATGCTGCGCCGCGGCGACAATCGGCTGTACTGCCGCTCTCATACTCGCCGGCGTCGTGCCGGTGACGACAACGCCGAGGAGGGGAGCCGCAATACCCGCATCCCTCAGCTTCGTCATATCATCCGGTACGAACCGTTTCTGGCTTGGGGCGATGACCGGAAGACTTGCCTTGCTCGTGATCGCCCGGTAGCGGGCAAGATCCGTCTCCTCAAGCGGCTTCCCGTAGTCGGCGAAGGAAGCCACCGAAGCTTCCATCATGGCACCGGGAATGCCGAGAATCCTCTGCAGGTCCTCATCTGTGCTCGCCTCTCCAAGCGCCGGAATGGGCCGGAGCCTCGATTGCAGAAGATGCGATTGCATGTCGCTGAGATAGATGTTGAAACCTTCGAATCCGAGAGCGGCGAGCGCGTCCATCTCCCGTGCGTCGGGAACCTTTTCCTGTCCGGCCATGACGAGTAGCGGCACGCCGAGGGTTGCAAGATCCTCGAAAAACGGCTGCTCCTCGGCAAAGCTGCCAAAGGTCGTGCCGGTAGCGCGATGATATGCGTTGAGATGAACCTTGATCGCGAAAGCACCCGAATCGATGGCAGCCTTGGCGAGATCGAGATCGTGACGCGCGAGTGAGACGATGACGGGGAATTCAGCGTTTCGGAGGGCCCTGGTGAGCCTGGTTTCTGGATAAGCCGGCATGGAAAGCCTCAGGTCAGACGCGGTCCGCCATCAGCGGCGAAAAGATGGACATTGGTGAGTTCCGGACGAACGCGGATCGTCGCACCGGACGGGAGCGAAATGCGCTCGCGGAATACGCCGGTGACCTGTGTTTCACCGAGCAACATCGTCACTTGCGTTTCCGAACCCATCGGCTCCACAAGGACAATCTCTGCCGGCACGCCAGCATCGTCGAACGTGAAATGTTCGGGTCGGATCCCGTAGACGGCCTTGCGGCCGTTCAATCCTGCTGCTGTCTGCGGCAGCGGCAAGACGACGCCTGGTGCGGCAAATCCCTTATCGGTGATTGCGCCGCTCAGGAAGTTCATGGATGGCGATCCGATGAAACCGGCCACGAACTGATTGGCCGGGCGATCGTAGAGATCGAGCGGAGCGCCGATCTGCTCGACCCGCCCGGCATTCAAAACGACGATCTTGTCAGCCATGGTCATGGCCTCGACCTGGTCATGGGTGACGTAGATCGTCGTGGTCCTGAGTTTCTGATGCAGGCTCTTGATCTCGGCGCGCATAACCACGCGCAGCTTGGCGTCAAGGTTCGACAACGGCTCGTCGAAGAGAAAGACCTGCGGATTGCGGACAATCGCCCGGCCCATGGCGACACGCTGGCGCTGACCGCCGGAGAGCTGGCGCGGATAGCGACCCAGAAGTTGGGACAGGCCGAGGATGTCTGCTGCCCAGCTCACCCGTTCGGCAATCTCTGTTTTGCTGGTACCGCGGTGTTCAAGCGAGAAACCCATATTGGTTGCAACCGTCATATGCGGATAGAGCGCGTAGTTCTGGAACACCATGGCAATGTCGCGATCCTTCGGGTCCAGATCGTTGACCACACGCCCGCCGATCTGGATCGTCCCTCCGGTAATTGTTTCAAGTCCGGCGATCATTCGAAGCAGGGTGGACTTGCCGCAACCGGATGGGCCGACCAGCACGACGAATTCGCCGTCACGGATACCAAGATCCGCACCATGGATGATGTCCAGGGCGCCATAGCTCTTGCGGACACGGGAGAGGGTAACTTCAGCCATAGGAGAAATCCGGTTTTTAGCCTTTGAGGCCGGTATGCGCGAGCCCTTCGACGAATTGCTTCTGCGCGATGATAAAGATGATGAGAACAGGCAGGGCCGTAAGCGTCGCCGCGGCGAGCTGGATGTTCCACATCGGCCCGCCATAGGCGTCGGTATATTGAGTCAGCGCCTGAGGCAAAGTGAACTTGTCGGCGCTCGACAGGAAGACGATCGGTTCCAGATAGAGGTTCCAGGAATGCAGGAAGGTGAAGATCGCCACCGAGGCGAGCGCGGGTCTTGCAAGCGGCAGGGCAATTTTGCGAAAGATCTTGAAACGTCCAAGGCCATCGACGCGTGCGGCCTCTTCCAGCTCAACCGGCAACGTGACGAAAAATTGCCGCATGACGAATGTGGCAAAGACACTCGGCGTACCAAAGATCGGCACGAGGATCAGGGGCCAATGGGTGTTGACCATGTCGGCCTTTAGAAACATTTGGAAGAGTGGCACGATCGTCACTTCCGAAGGGATCAGCAGGCCCAGCAGAACGATCATGAAGATCGTGTTGGCGAAGGGGAACTTGATACGCGCGAAGGCGTAGCCTGCCATCGAGGAGACGATCATCGTGCCCACCGTGACGATGGCGGCAATATAGGCCGAGTTCCAATATTGCTTCACAAAAGGCTGCAGCTCGAAGACCTTGCTATAGGTCGTCCAGTCGTAGCTTTGCGGCACCAGTTGCGGCGGAAAGGCGAACACATCGCTGATCGGCTTCACCGAGGAAGTGACCATCCACCAGGTCGGGAAGACGAAGGGAATAAGAAGCACGCACAACAGCCCATAAACAAAAACCTTAATGCGCGGCGAGATCTCAGCTTTCATAGAATACGATCCTTTTGCGCAATTGCCATTGGGCGAAGGTTAAAATGGCGACGATCAGGAAGAGCAGGATCGACAGCGTCGAGCCGTAGCCGAAGAAATGGAACTGGAAGGCCTGCTGGTAGAGATAGTAGACGAGCACCGTCGTCGAAAGACCAGGCCCGCCCTGTGTCAGCACCGCGATCTGGGCGAAGACCTGCAGAGACCCGACGATGGTAATGATTGAGGTCAGAAGAATGGTCGGGCTGATCAGCGGCAAGGTGATGCGCCGGAACTGCTTGAAGCGCGGAGCGCCATCGATACGGGCCGCCTCATAAAGTTCGTTCGGCACGCCCTGGAGAGCTGCCAGGAACAGGATCATGTTGAGTCCGACATTCTTAAATACCTGAACGACGATCACCGAGATCATTGCGGTGGTTTCGCCACGCAGCCAGTTCGGCCCCTCGAGCCCGAACAGCTGGAGCATGCCATTGATTCCGCCATTCTTCTGCAACAGAAATCCCCAGACGATCGTCCAGGCCACCAGCGACACCACGACCGGCGAGAAGAACAGGGTCCGAAAGATGGTGATGCCGGCAAGCTTCTGGTTCAGCAGTACCGCCAGCAGCAAGGCCAACGACAGGTTGAAAATCACTAGCCCGGCCGAGAACATCGCGGTCGAGCCGAGCACCTGCAAGAGGTTCGGGTCGTCGATCAGCATCTGGTAATTCTGCGCGCCCGTATAGGTGAACGTATTGGCGAGCACATTCCACTCGTGCAGCGAATACCAGAAGACGAGGCCGAGCGGGATCAGCACAAAGATAATAATCCCGATCAGTTGCGGCGCGATGAACAGGAAGCCAGCGAGGCTGTCGCGCCGCGCAACCGTCCAGAACGGCGCCGAGGAGCGGCCTTCCGGTTTTGCGTTGTCGTGTGCGACAGCCATCAATTGTCTCCTCAGCGCTTGAGCAACGGGCCGATCTGGCCGCATATCGTCTGCAGCGTGCCGGCGATATCGGCATCGGGACGCCAGACGGCGTCGAGGCCTGAACGCACGGTCTGCTGGATCTGGGCAAAGCCCGTGTGGCCAGGAATAACCTTCCCGCTCTCAATGCCGGCGATGACGACCTTGTCGATCTGCTCCTGGCTGAGCAGCGGGTTGGTCTTCTTCAGTACTTCCGCATTGAGCAACGACTTGCGGGCCGAGGGGAAGAACTGGCTGAGCTTGGCCGAGTTTTCCGGGTTCGTCATGTAGGCGATAAACTCGGAGGCGGCCTTGGCATTCTTGCCCGACTGCATGACGCCGATACCCGCTTGGCCGATCAGCGCATAGTCACCGGCAGGTCCCGTCGGCAGCGGCACGAGATCCCAAGAGAAGGGCTTGTCCTTCGGCAGGAGCGATGCGCGGCTGATCTGGGTAATGGTCATTGCGGCATTGCCGGCAAAGAAGTCGACGTTTTCACCGGGGCCGGGGATCGCCTTCTTGGCAAAGATCGCATCGTGGATGAAGGTCAGCGCATCGACCATCGGCTTTTCCGTCATCGTGCAGGTCTTGCCGTCGGCACTCCAGGGCGCCGCGCCAAAGCCGCTCCAGACGGAGGCGAGGTTCTGCCAGATCTGGTAATTGAAGTCGCGAACGATTAGGCCGCCCTTGCCGGTCTTACCAACCGCCGAAGCCGTTGCGATCGCGTTGTCCCAGTTCCATTCGCCGGCGGCGATCATCTCGCCGGGTGTCTTGGCGCCAGTGGCCTTGATCACGTCATTGTTGACGAAGACTGCAAAGGGCGATGTGGAGAAGGGATAGGCATAGAGCACACCGTCCTTCTGCCAACGCTCGGTCGCTGTCGCGCTTACTTCGTCGAGATTGTAGCCCGGTGTCGCCTTCAGCGTATCGGTGAGTGGATAGAGCGCGCCTGAATTGACGAAGTCATAGGCAGTCGTCTCGAAGATCCAGGCCATATCGGGTGCATTACCCCCGGCGATCTGCGTGGTGAGCGCGGTCGTATAGGTGTCGAACGGCAGCGACTCGAAGGTAACGGTGACGTTCGGGTGATCCTTCTTGAAGTTGGCTGCGATCTCGTTGAAGAGCTTCAGATGCGGCTCTGCCGCACTCCAGATGGTCATCCGCAGGTTAACGGCATCCTGGGCGGCGGCGATACCGCTCCAGGCAAGCGGCAGGGTCAGCGCAAGCGCCGCCAATGCCGATTTTATTCCTTTGTTCTTGTTCATTCCCGTTCCTCCTCCACAGTTGGGTTGCCCTGAAGCCTTCTCAGTAAGCCGAGATAACCGGCCAGCGGATTTCAATGCCCTCTCGCACGATTTCCTGCTGGAAGTCGTGGAGATGCGCGTCGTTTTCTTGGACCTGATGGGGCTTGAGCCCCTTGTCGAGGCAATATGCGGCGAGCATGCCAGCCGCTTCGCCGATGTTCCATTCGACCGGGTGTAGGCGGTAGCAACCGTTGGTGATATGGGTTGTACCGATATTCTTGCCGGCGGCGATCAGGTTCGTCATGCGCTGCGGCAAGAGGGCTCCGAGGGGGATCTCGAAGGGGCAGGACGGGACGTCGATGTAGTTGTCCCCCCCGGTCGAAGGGTGCAGGTCGATGCGGTACATGCCGATACCGACGCTGTCGCGGTAGTTTACCGCGCCCTTATCGCCGCGCACCGCATGGGAGAGATCCTGTTCGGCGATACGGGTGATCGGCTTGATGCGGCGGCTTTCACGGATGTAGGGGGCCATCGCAAGGCCATGCTCGGTTCCGGTGACGTCCCCGCGCAGTCGCAGGCCCCGATAACCCTGGCCCCCATCGATGCGGGGCGCTTCCGTCTGCAGCCAATAGAAGACCGAGTAGGAAAGATCCGCTGCCGACTTCAGATGCCGCGCCTTTTCTTCGTCCGAGACGTCTATGATCGTTCCGTCCATATAGTCGATCATCGGCCAGTTCACGAAGCAGATGTCGGACTGATAGAAGTCGGGCTGAAAATTGTGTCGCGCCGCGATGCGGCGGAAGAGCCAGAGGTTTTCATCGCCACCGCCCTTGCGTTGATCGGCATCGACCAGCAGCGGATCGTCATTGACATTGGGCGTGAAGCCGCGCGTGGTAGATTCCAGCGTGCGCGGGTGGGGCGCAGTAAAGCCGAGCAGCGGACCTCCCCAGAAATGTGGCTGGTATTTGCGCCAGTAATCGTAATTCTCAGGCTTGTCGATCGTCTGGTCGCCATCGACACAATCGACTGCAAAGCAGATCGAGACTGCCTGGACATTGTCCGGCTGGGCCTCGGAAGGTGCGCTCGGTTCGCCGGTATCGGACTGCGCCTCGAAGCCTTTCACATACTCCGTGCCGGTCATCGGTAGCAGGTCGCCGAGCTCGCTGGCGTCAAGGACATAGTCGGCCGAGATGACGATCTCGCGGCCCGTATCGCGGTGGCGAACGGTAACGAGACGCACGCTGTCACCCTCGACATCGGCAGCGACGGGACGATAGGGCTGCAGCACACGAAGACGGCCGGCGCCCCGATAGGGCATCAGCATTGCTTCCAACACCGCTAGACTGACGCGCGGCTCAGCGCAGATGCGGCTCACCCAGCCGCCGCCGGGATTGAGGTCACTCCATGCACGGGCGCCTTCGGTCAGCGGATAATGGTCGCGATAATATTGCCGCACGCCGTTGCGCAGCTTGCGATAAGAGCGGGTGATGCCGAACTGTTCCACCCAAGTATGCTCATCGGAAGGCACAGCCTGACTGGTCGACTGACCGCCGATCCAGTCGAATTCCTCGGTCATGATGACGCTCTTGCCGGCTCGGCAGGCGCCAAGGGCAGCCGCCACGCCGCCAAGGCCACCGCCCACAACCAGAATATCCGCTCGCATCTCTTTTGCCGTCATGTCTGTCACGCTCTCAGGTCCGTTTCGTTACTGGTCCGAGGGTTTGACCCTCGACCGGCTTGCAGGTCAGAAGAATTTGTTCGACAGGTGCGGCATCTTCGATTCGGCGCACCAGCATTGCGGTCGCCTGCCGCCCCATCTCCTCGCGGGGAATGTTGAAGGAGGTAAACTGCACATGGCTGCGCTCGGCCCGCACATGGCTGCCGAGCACGACCACGGAGAAATCGCCCGGAATGGACTGGCCGCGCTCGCGCGCCGCCGCTTCGACGCGTACCGCATCGGCCAGTTCGACGAAGAAGACTGCACTCGCGCCGCTCGCGACAATCGCATCGAGGGTTTCGGCGGCACCCCGACCAACCTCATTCACGTGCAAAACCAGTTGCGCACTTCCGGTGATCGCGTCCGAAAAACCGCGCCAGCGGTCAACGACGGATTCGGCCGATCCGTTCGGGCCGATGAAGGCCAGCCGGTCATGACCGAGCGCACGCGCTCCTTCCACCAGGGCCCGCGTGCCGCTCGCGTAATCGCCGCCGACGTAGGGAACAGGTCCGCCTGCGTCCTCACGTCGGCCGATCGCCACAAACGGATAATCCCCTGTGACAAGCCGTTTCAGTTCGGCACGATCGAATTCACGACCCAGGACAAGACAGCCATCGGCGATCCGTAGGCGGTTGCCGTCGGCAAAAATCTTGCGCTCACGGCCGATGCCAGCGCCCGTCAACAGCAAAAGGTCGTAGCTCCGCGACTGCGCTTCCTCCTCGATGCCCAGCAGGAAGGGCGCAAAAAAGTCGGCCTGCTCACTTGGAAAGGCCGGCTCGTAGGTAAAGACACCAAGAATCCGATTGAGGCCCTTGGCCATGCGTCGGGCGATCGGATCGGCCACATATCCGGTCTTGCGAATGACCTCCTGGACACGCTCGCGGGTTTCCGCGGGGATGCGCGCCAAGGCGGTCGGAGCGCCGTTCAGCACAAGGGAAACCGTCGCTTGGCTGACGCCGGCCAGTTTCGCGATATCGTGCTGTGTCAAGCGCTTAGTGCCAGCCACGTCGCATCCTCCCTTTCTCCTCTTGACCGCTAATGCGTATTAGCAGCTAATACGTATAAACATAATCTGCCTTGCTTCTGTCAAGCGCCAAGATGTGAGAAAATAGATGACATTTGCACAGCATTTGAAAATGCAGGGGATTTCCGGAATTCGCGTCTTTGGCGACAGCATCACCACCGGCCTCAACGCCAGCCAGCCGCATCTGTCCTGGCCGGCGCTGTTTGCTGCTGAAGTGGGAGGACTGCCTCTCCACAATCTCGCGATTCCGGGAACCTTGCTTCAAGGGTCGCCGTTTGCCGATGGCAATGAACGGCCGGGAAACGGTGTTGGACGCTTTTCCGAGGCATTGCTGGCCAGTTCGCATCGAGATGCGATCCTCATTCTTTACGGCTACAACGATGCCCGCTACACCGCCTCGTCCGACACCGTGAACGTGGCAAACTTCGGCGCAGACTATGCAAGAATCCTGGATAGGTTGATTGAGGCAGGTCATGCGCAACGGCTTGCGATTGGCAGTCCGCCCTATATCCCCGAGGCAGGGTTGTCAGTCGGAAGCCCCGGCTTCCACGGCCAGACACGCGAGGGTTTTGAAGCCTACGTCCAGTCTGTCCAAGCGTTGGCAGAGCGTTTTGGTATCTTTTACGCGCCAGTCTACGAACAAATGAAGGCACACGGCGATGGTGAGCTTTCTTCTCCCGATATTACGCATCCAAACGATCTCGGACACCGGGTGATCTGCGACGTCTTTTGCAATGCACTCCGTCCGTGAGTTGGTGTTCCGTCCCGTGCGGGCGGCGCAAAAGCGATAGAGGTACATTTCAGTTCCACAATAGAACCCACGCAACAATAATCGAATTTTCACGCGCTTAAGGGCGTTTCATTTTCTTGACTCCGGTTCGTATCCCATCAAGAAGACCGCAAGGCATTCACCTGGTGCTTTGGCCTACGCTGGTATCCGTGCCTTGCGCCAGACTAGTTTGGGCGAGCACCGCCGATGGGATGGACCGCGGCGTGGGAAACCGTATTTGGCGTGATAGCCTTGCAGAGTGGCGCGTCATTTCAAATGACGGTCCCCGTTTCATTGGTGCGGTAAACGACGTGTGCGAGCATATGCCGGATCGCATCGGCAGAATGTGGGGCGTTCTCGCGCCTGTAGTGCGGGTTCGTTACAATGATGACGAACGGCGGCACTTTTTTGCTCAGACGGAACAGGTCAGGCTCAGGATCGTATGTTTTTAGCTACCAGCGCAGCAGCCGGCGCGCCGTAAGCGCTCCGATGAGGCCGCACAAGCCGATGCCAAGTGTATACCAGAGTGCAAGAAACGGCAGGCCGTTTTCTGTACAGCCCCAGGAATAGGTCCAGGCTCCGACTGCTCCTGCTGTCATGCCAGCGACGAAGCCAGCCAGCCCGAGATGGGTTGGAGCGGCGCGGCGCAGGAACCAGATATTGGCGGCGAAAACCGGCAGGGCTGAAGCCACGATGATCAGCGGGCAGAACCAGTAGGAGCTGCCAAAAATCAATGCCGGGTAGTCAGTGGCCGGAGAAACATGCAACTGCCAAAGCCCCAGCGCGACAAGGACCACGTAGATGGAAAGGGCGGCCATACCGCAGGCCATGGGAACGCCGCCAGGCCGGGCAACGCTTATCATTGCACCAATTCCGGTTGCAGCAAGAGCCAGTGGATAGAAGGATTTTATCCAGAAAACCGGTAGATGCAGCGCCAGCGACAGGTCGGGCCTCAGGCCATGGGCGATCAGGATCAGTGCAGCAGAAAGCACCAGACCGGACGCGAGCGAAAAAGCAAGCCCCCGCTCGAGTGCGCCGGCCGAAACCGGTTGCAGATCACGTGCCAGAGCATCGATGAGGTCATCGGTCTTCACTTGCCTTCGCCTTTCAGTTTCGCCGCCATTGCCTGTATGCCGCGGAACACGCCGATCTTGACGGCCGCCTCGCTGCGCCCGCTGCCCGCTGCGGTCTCCGCAACGGAACGCCCCGTGAGCCTCACGTCGCGGATCATCTCGCCTTGCCATGCCGGGAGGGCCGCAAGCAGCCGCTCGACATCGAGGCTCGCCGACACCGCATCCTCACCCCGATCGCTCGCCATTTCCTCGATCGCTTCCAAACCGAGATAGGATCTGCCGCCTGTCCTGCGGTGATGATCCACCAGCTTGTGGCGGGCGATCGCGAAGAACCACGCCGTAAAGGGCCTGTCCCGATCATAGGTGATCCTCCGCTGATGCAGGGCCAGCAAAGTTTCCTGGACGAGGTCCTCGACATCAGCTGCATCCGAGCCGTGGAGCCTGCGCCTGTAGTAGCTAGCCAACAGATTTCGCAGTATTTCGAGCAGACAGCGGTAAGCCGGCTCGTCGCCACCAAGGGACAAGAGCATCAGGGTTTTCAGCTCTGGCTCGGTCAATTGCTTCATGTCTTCGAATGCTCATACGGCCGCGTGAAGAAACGGTTACACACGGGCGAAAAGAAAAACGAGAAACCTGCGGGCGTCAAAAATTTCGCGATCACATCGGCGTGATGTTTGTAACCATCGCAAGGCCAGCACGAAGGAGCCGATGTGACCGTCGTCGCATAGAGCGGCGCGCACCCAACCTGGGAGAACCAGCATGACCATCCGTCCTTTCGTCGCCATCACGGGCTCAGTCCTTTTCGGCCTTTTCCTTGCTGCCGGCAGCGCCAGCGCGCAAACCAGCACCGACACAATGAAGAAAAACGACACAATGAAAATGGATAGTATGAAGACGGACAGCATGAAGATGAGCAAAGGCAAGTCCGACTGCATGCACAAGGCTGGCATGGAAAAAGATAGCATGAAGAAATCCGCGATGATGAAGAACTGCGACGCGATGAAATGATATCGAGGCCCCCGCAATCTGAAGCGCTTGCGGGGGCCTCGCCGTTTGGCAAAATCTAGGTGAGAGCTCCATGGACGCACCTGACCAGACCACCGGCAGAAAACACCTGCTGATCCGCCGCCACAGCCTAACCGTACGCCTGTCGCACTGGCTTAACGTGCTATGCATGACCGTGCTGCTTTTTAGCGGGCTGCAGATATTCAACGCCCATCCGGCGCTTTACTGGGGACAGTACGGCGCTGACGCCGACCCATCCTTCGTGTCCATGGAGGCGGTCGACGAGGACGGTGCCACCCGGGGTGTTACCCGAATCGGCCGCCTTTCCTTCGATACGACCGGTGTCCTTGGCCTGTCGAATGTCGATGGCGAGCCGACGGCTCGCGGATTTCCCGATTGGATGACGCTGCCGAGCTACCAGGATCTCGCAACTGGGCGGCGATGGCACTTCTTCTTCGCCTGGCTGTTCGTGATCAACGGCCTGGTCTACGTTGCATACGGTTTCCTTGCCCGCCATTTTCGGCGCGACCTTGTGCCCACGAGGGACGAGCTCGCTCCGGCGCACCTTGCCCGCGATATTGCCGACCATGCCCGGCTGCGCTTCCCAAAGGGCGAAAAGGCGCGCCACTACAATGCACTGCAGAAGCTGGCTTATCTTCTGGTGATCTTTGTCGCCCTGCCTGTGATGATTGCAACGGGCCTAACCATGTCACCGGGGTTTGATGCCTTCGCTCCATGGCTGCTCGACCTGTTCGGCGGCCGCCAATCAGCCCGGACCCTACATTTCATCACCGCCAGTTCGCTGGTCGCCTTCGTCGTCGTCCATGTCATAATGGTGCTGGTCTCCGGCCTCTTCAACAACATGCGCTCGATGATCACCGGTCGCTACGCCATCGAGACGGAGCCGCAAGTAAACACCGGAGCGAACATGGAGGGTAAGCCATGACCCGCCTCATGACCCGCCGCCGGTTCCTGATCGGCTCGACGCTCACAGCATCAGCGCTCGGGCTCAGCGGATGTGACGCGCTGGTCGAGAACCCGAAGGTGCAGTCGGTGCTGAAGATCGCCGAGGGACTGACGATGAAGACGCAGCGCCTGTTGATCGGCGACGATACGCTGGCGCGCGAATTCAGTGTTGCGGATATCTCGCCGATATTCCGCGCCAACGGCACGAGCATGCCGGATAGTGCACAGTACCAAGATTTACTCGGCCGACAGTTTCAGACCTGGCAGTTGCAGGTCGGAGGACTGGTCGAACGACCGGCTTCCTTCTCGCTTTCCGCGTTGAAGTCGATGCCGTCGCGCACCCAGGTCACTCGACACGACTGCGTCGAAGGCTGGAGCGCAATCGGCCAGTGGAGAGGCGTGCCGCTCGGCGCGCTGCTGCATCAGGTCGGCCTCAAGCCGGAAGCGCGCTACATCGTGTTTCATTGTGCCGACGAATACGAAAAGACCCTTGATGGCAGCGGCTGGTATTACGAAAGCATCGACCTCATCGACGCCTTTCACCCCCAGACCATCCTCGCATATGCGATGAACGGGCGCGATCTCGAAGTGCCCCATGGCGCACCGCTTCGGCTGAGGGTCGAGCGGCAACTGGGCTACAAGCACGCGAAATATCTGATGCGGATCGAGGTGGTTGCCAACCTCGCCAGCCTTTATGGTGGCAATGGCGGCTTCTGGGAAGACCGCGGCTACGAATGGTACGCGGGAATTTGAACTTTCTGGCGTGGATCAAGACGGGCAACGAAAGACTGGTATTCTCCCAGTTTTGAGGCGAGCTCCGTCTGCGTAAGATTTGCGCCCATACGCTTGGCAATCAGCAGCGCAATCAACGCCTTTGTCGTTCACTTCCGAGGGTTTTCGCCACGGCTGTCACCAATCTAGCAATGTCGAGTCCAGTCATGGCAATCTCTCCATGGCTCCTCCCATGCGGTTCCTAACAACACCGCAAACGGGGCACATGACGATGCCGGCAGACGAGCCGTCCACAGCATCAATAGGAGGCGCTTGTTCTGCGAGCTATGCTATCGCGGTCTATGCCGAAAGGCATCGACGAACGCCGAGAAGGGTGGCGAGGGATTTCGACGGCTCGGATAATAGAGGTGATAGCCTTGGAAGGTCGGGCACCACTCCGAGAGAACCGGCCGCAGTCGTCCGCTTTTGAAATGTTGTAGAACGAGGTCCGTGGGCACGTAGGCGAGACCGATGCCGTCCACTGCAGCGTCGATTGCAGGCGCGATGTTGCTCAAGGTCAGCTGGCCCTCCACCCGCACGTTGAACTCACGGCCCTCCCGTTCGAATTCCCAGGCGTAGAGCCCCCCGGACGTTGGAAGTCGCAGGTTGACGCAGTTATGGTCTGTCAGATCCTGCGGGATTGCCGGAGGCGTGTGCCGCTCCAGGTAGTCGGGCGATGCGACAACCGAATACGACACGTCGGGCCCTACGCGCACGGCCACCATGTCGCGGGCGATGGCCTCGCCGAGCCGCACCCCGGCATCGAACTGCCGCTCGACAATGTTGGTGAAACCGTTGTCGACAACGATCTCCACCGTGACGTCGGGAAAATCCCGCAGGAACGAGGACAGCCGACGCTGGAACACGAGCTCGACCGCGTCATCGGGGCAGACGATCCGGACGGCGCCGGACGGTTTGTCGCGTAAAGCGCTGATGGCGCTGATCCCGGCGGCGATACTTTCGAAATGGGGTTGAATGCTCTCAATCAGACGTTCTCCGGCGGCCGTCGGTGCCACATCCCGCGTGGTACGGGAAAGAAGCCTGATGCCCAGCCGCTCCTCGAGCGCGCTGACCGTGTGACTGAGCGCCGAGCGCGTAAGACCGAGCTTGGCGGCGGCGCGCGTGAAGCTCCGCTCCTTGGCAACTTCCAGGAATGCTCTCATCTCAGTGAACTCATCTCGTCGCATTGGTGAATCTCCTTCACATACACATGCACATTGTAGCTTCTAGTGCACGTTGCCTCATATGGCTATCTAGTGGGGCAAGCAGACAGGAGAGCGCGGAATGGCCATCGAGCTGACAGTGGACGAGATGATTTCTCCCGAAATGGCGGAGACGCCATGGGCTGCCGTGATATGCCTGTCACTCCTCACCTTCCTGTTGGTCGGATTGGAGTTCCTGCCAGTGAGTCTACTGACCCCGATCGCCCGAGACCTCTCGGTGTCAGAAGGACAGGCCGGGCTGGCCATCACCATGTCAGGCGTCTTCGCGGTTCTCACCAGCCTCATCGGAAATGGCCTTCTGTCGAAGGTGGATCGCAAGGCGGTGGTGCTGCTCTATACCGGGATTCTGGTCATCTCCAGCTTGGCTGTCGCTCTCGCTCCCACCTTCGCCGTCTTCCTGGCAGGCCGGGCGCTGATCGGAGTGGCAATTGGAGGTTTCTGGTCGTTGTCGACAGCCATCCTCGCCCGTCTGGCCTCGAAGTCAGATCTGCCGAAGGCGATCGCTCTGCTCCAAGGCGGTACTGCGCTCGCCGTCGTCATCGCGGCCCCTCTCGGCAGCTTTCTCGGAGGACTGATAGGTTGGCGTGGCACCTTCCTGATTACAGTTCCAATGGGACTTGCCGCGCTGGTCTGGCAATTTGCCATCCTGCCGAAGATGCCAGCGACGGCAACGGTATCGGTGGAGAAAATCTTCGGGCTTCTGCGCAACCGCACCTTCGCCATCGGTATGGCGGCAACTGGCCTCGCCTTCATCGGCCAGAACTCGCTGTCAATCTACCTCCGCCCATTCCTCGAAAGCGTCACTGGACTGGAAGTGAACGCCCTCTCCATCGTGCTACTCGGCCTCGGCCTCGGCGGCCTAACTGGTACGACCGTCATCGGTTTCGTCGTCCGGCGGCATCTCGCAACTCTGCTGATCGGATTGCCAGGTGCGCTTGCAATCATCGCCCTTCTGCTGATCGCTCTCGGCCCATACGCAGCAGTCACGGCTTTCCTGCTCGTAATGTGGGGCTTCTTCTCCACCCCCATTCCGGTGGCCTGGAACACATGGATGGCGGCGATCATTCCCGGAGACCTGGAGGCGGCGGGCGGACTGCAAGTCGCGTTGATCCAGCTCGCAATAGCGGGAGGCGCTTTTGCAGGCGGAGTGCTCTTCGACAATGCGGGATGGTGGAGCCCGTTTCTCTTGGCTGCCTGCCTTCTCACAGGCTCCACATTGCTCGCGGCTCTTGCCAGCCGCCAAACCTAAAAAACCTCCGAAATTTCGACACCAGGGGGACATCATGTCTACCGCGTTGGGCGAGAAAACCGAGGAGGGGCCTGACGCGTGAAGACAGTGGGGCCGTCTTGGCCGATATGGGCGTGGAAGGTTTCCCAGTCGCCCGAGCTCAAGGGGCCCAGCACTGGCACAAGGCGGCCGGCCGCGCTATCGGCGTGCACGGTAAAGCTAAGACGAGGATAGGTGAAGCATAAGAGGCGGTTGTATTGACCCGGATATGGTTGACAGGTTGTTCGCCGGTGCCAGCGCCTTCGTCTGCCTCGATATCCGCGAGGTTTCGCGTGGCGCGCTTATTGAAAGCGCATCCCTCCGTGTTAGCTGGAACGCTGGTGTCGAGCGGTTCACCCATCGCGTGCCAAGGCGTGCCTCTGACCTGAATACCAATCTGTTGACCATGGACGGCGTCATACGGCAGGCGAGCGCAGCGGTCCGAGAATCCTCCCGCTCGACCGCGTAGATAACACTTCCATTTCGCCGGCAGGGTTGGTTTCAGCGCGCCTAATTGGTCCTTGAATTCATAAATGGTGTGAAAGTCGGCACACTATATCACCGCCTCCTCAGGGTCTATCTCTATGTCCGAGGCACTGCGATGCAACCCGGATCGCCCAACGCGCGCTCTGCTCGTGAACAAGAGGATGGAAACAACAATGCCGCTTGAAATACACCGCGTCACCTCCGACGACATTGGCAGTCGGAGGTCCACTCTTGCCGGCAGGCTTGTGGGCGCGCTTGCCCTGACAGCCATGCTTTTCGGCGCCGCGCCGGTGACCGCCGATGACGGGCGTTGGGTCGGCACTTGGACCGCCAGTCCACAACCCATCTGGGGAGCGGATTTTGCGTTCCCCACAAAGATCCCGGCTACGGTGAAAGACCAGACTTTCCGGCAGATCGTTCGAATCAGCCTCGGTGGTGCGCGGCTGCGCTTGGTCTTTTCCAATACCTATGGAGACGGGCCTTTGACGATTGGCGCCGTGAGCGTCGCTCCCGCCGGTCAGCAAGGAACGGTATCGTCGTCGGCTATCCGAATGCTTACTTTCGGCGGCAAAAGGAGCGTCGCCATACCGCCTGGCGCGCCGGCCGTAAGTGATCCAGTGGACATGGCCGCCGACGACCAATCGCGCCTTGCGGTTTCCATATTTCTTCCGGGGGAAACTCGCTTGTCCACTTTCCATTGGGATGGACGCCAGACAGCTTGGTTCGGGAAGGGCGATCTCACTCTCGCGGGGGACTTTCCGGCTACTGAAACGACCGATGCCCGCGTTCTTTTGACGGACGTGCTGGCCGACACCCCGAACCACGGCGCGGTTGCCGTCATCGGAGACTCCATTACCGATGGTAACGGAGCAACGGTCGATGCCGATGCGCGCTGGCCCGACTTTCTTGCAAAACGCCTCGCGCCCCGGCACGTCGCCGTGCTAAATGCCGGTATTTCCGGCGCCCGCCTGCTTGAGGACAAGATGGGTGTGAACGCCGCTGCCCGGTTGGATCGGGATGTGCTTTCGCAGCCCAACGTGAGGGCGCTCATTGTCTTGATCGGCATCAATGATATCTCGTGGCCTGGCACCGCCTTCGCTTCGCAAGCAAAGCGGCCGAGCGCTGATGCAATGATCGCAGGCTACAGGCAGCTCATTGCCCTGGCGCGCGCGCGCAACATCCGGGTCATCGGCGCGACACTGACACCGTTTGATGGCGCTCTCTCCGGCACTCCGCTCGACGGCTACTACGACGCCGACAAGGACGCACTGCGTAAAGAGGTTAATCGCTGGATCCGCGAGAGTGGTGCCTTTGACGCGGTGGTCGATTTCGATGCGCTTCTTCGTGATCCGGACAACAATGCCCGCATCGCTCCCGCTTTCGATTCCGGCGATCACCTTCATCCCGGTGACAAGGGCAATATGGCGATGGCCGAAGCGATCGACCTCGAAACGTTGCTCGGCCACTGACAAAGGAAAGGACAACTCCATGGACTATCGTTCTCCCGGCTGCGTCGGCCTCGAAGTTCCTGTCCTAAGCTCTCGCCCGGGCACGTTCGGTGGCAGCGGCCCCTTGTTGTCTATGCCCTGGCGATAGCACATCGAATGGACGAAGTCGGCGCGGAGTCCGACCCGCACGATGATAAAGACCCAACAGAAAAAAGTCCGGTGCTCCGCAGGCTAAAGAACAAAGCCCTCGCTTCGACATCGGAAGCCCCCGCGGCTTGACAGAAGTATGCGGCTTCTGACCTCGCGGACCGGCGCACTGACATCAACGGTTCATATACTGGCTCTATCACCTCCCTGGGAGGATTAAGTGCGCGGTGATCGCTCTCGCGGCCACCGCGATCCTAAGGACAATGCCAGTGAACCGTACACTCTACGCAGCTGCAGCAGTTGCTGCGCTTCTCAATCTTTCGACTTTTGAGCCAGCTACGGCTGCCCCAGTTTCATCGACACAGCAATCCAGCCGAACGGCCGTAAGTAAGCAACACACAGCATCGACGACCCAGACGACCAATGGCATGCTTACCCCTCGAATGATGGATCGCAAACGCCCGATGAATCCAATCTGTGCCCAGGGCTTTAAGCCGCACGCTCCGTCCAGCTGTCATTATTGACGCGCGTCACGGGCCCCTAGACCCCTCATGTACATGTTCCTCAGAGGATGAAAGACGGGAACAGCGCCCTATGTTATGCCCATCGAAGCACTCTAGCGCGATGTTCAGCACATAAATTTGCCCTGCCACTTTTGGCGGGGCTTTTTTGCGATTGGGATCGTGACTGACATTCCTCGCCCTTCAAATTATTACCTGCTGCCCATATTTGGTGCAGGTGAACGGCGCCCTTTCTTGACGTCAATGGCGGGATCGCTCCGTTGGAAATAGAAGTTTTGACACACTATCGGATTGTGGCCACGAATAAAATCTTCTTGTGGTCCTTGCTCCCCTCCGGGTTCTGGTCGTCAAGGAACGTCCACGAAAAACCTCGCTTTGTCAGACGCCAGCCCAAAGGTTTGCAGAGTGCGTTGCAGCGATCAGGGCCGCTGTGATCACCGAGGAGCAGAGTTAAAGGTGGACTTGTTTTGAACTTCTACGGGTTGGTGGTGATCTGTTCAGTTCCGCATACTCTCGCGGAGACGCGCTTGAATACCTGGATCGATGACTTTCCGACAATAAGCGGTCAGTGAAATCGTTCGCCCCTTGCGAGTTGCTCCAGCATACTCTCCATCCGTTTTGCGCGGGTTTCGGGGCGTTTTGCAGTGTGGAGACGATAGTAGATCGGATAGAGGTTTTTACGATCGAGAGTGGCAAAAAAGGCTTTCGCCGCCGGGATAGCATCGAGAGCGTCCATAAAGTCCTGCGGGATCATCATGTCAGAAGACCCCGAATAGGCGTTTTCCCAACGACCATCACGTTTAGCAGCATCTACATGACGACGGCCGATCGGTGTCATCCGCCCCTCCGCGATCAGACGCTCAGCGTGTTCACGGTTCTTCTTCGACCAGTTGGAGGACGGACTTCTTGGGGAAAGGCGCTGGAGATAGGACAGGTCGTCAAGGGGTTTTTTCTGACCGTCGATCCAGCCAACAGCCAGAGCCTCCACAACGCAATCGACCCAAGCGACGGACGGCTTGCAGGACCCCTTCTTGAAAATCTGGACCCAGATTTCGCGCGCATCCTCGTGATGCTTGCCCAGCCATGACGCAAGATCGGCCGAGGTCTCGAATGAGAGGATGTTCTCAGGTTTTGGCGGC
Source organism: Rhizobium sp. Root1203 (assembly GCF_001424945.1). GTDB lineage: Bacteria > Pseudomonadota > Alphaproteobacteria > Rhizobiales > Rhizobiaceae > Rhizobium. The sequence continues at coordinate 110,583 of NZ_LMCW01000008.1, read as the reverse complement.
ATACTCAGTCCTCGTCAGATCGCCATCGTTGGACCGTCTATTGCGACGGTCGGAACGCCATCATATGCACACTCGGAGAATCAGATAAGATTAAGTTCTTCTCCATACCCCATTCATATTTTGGACAGTCGCCGGACTCTTCCTGCTTTCGATCACATCCTGCACTTCGGCGACAGTCGGCCTAGTCTTCACCGGCACGTCCATGGCGTTTGCAGGCGCAACCCGGTTCTCGAGCTGCGCCTTTGAGGTCAAATCGGCGTGCCTCGAAAACCTATTTCGATCTGTATGCGACCAGGGAGCATGCAGTAAAAGAGCCAGCCACCGCGAATAGCCTTTGGCGGTCGATTAAGCTCCACGTCTGCCAATTGCAGGTTAGAGTACATTTTGTCGACGGCATCTGCGGACTCCAGCATGAAGCCGATGTGATACGTCGATGTACCGAGGCTCACCTGATCGGAAGTGCCGAACCCGGCAACGGGCTGACTGACGACCAGTTCGAAATCGGCCTCGTCACGTAGGACGATCAGGCCATCGCGGGCAAATTCTTGCCGAAACCCAAAATGGGTTACGAGAACTGCGGCAGTTCGTTGAACATCCGGGACATGAACGTCAAGATGATTGATTCGCATGCTACTATCCTGGTTTCCCGACGAATATGAGCATTTCATCAGCTCTGGAATCCGCCGAGGCAGCGTGCGGGATGCACGCTGTTCTCGTCGCGGGTTCTCATGCCAATTGCACGGACAGAGCTTCCTCTATGGGAAGGGGTCAGGCTTACCTAATCTGACCCTGCCTTTTTCGACATCGCTCGATTAATGCCCTCCGTGTTTGGCGTCAAGACTTCCAGCTTCGGGAGAGAACAACTGTTTTAGGCCGGAAGGCGACAACAGCCTCCTCCGCGAGCGCCAATTCCGCTCATTCGCGGCAACAGATGGGAGGCGCAGTGCTCGTGGCGAGAGCACCGCTGAAATCGATGCGACATCCATTATTTGATCGGCGGTACGAAGCGTTTTGGCGAACTTCGCCGGATGATCAGCGGCATCACGCAACGTCGCTGACCCTGCAACTGCGCGAATTCGAAGAAAATGGTGGACGCTTACCTGAAAGCAGCGATTCAGTTTCGGCCCTCAGAGTGGCGATGAAGGGGTGGGAAGCGGAAGTTCCGCCTTTGGTCCACGGGGCATGCACAGATGGACTTTATCCGATGCGGCGAACTGCACATGAGCGTTTCGCCGTGCAAGGTTCGGTGATCGCAGAGGCTTCACCGAACCTTAACTGGTGTCCGCCAAATAGGCACAAGCTCCATTCATACCCTTGACAGTAGAACGAGCCGACAATAGAGACACATCCAGGTCCACAGGGTGACCTGCCGTTCGCATGGCGTTATCGCCAGTGGTAAAAGCCCTGCCTTTGACAAGCTGATCGCCATTTCCCTTAGGGGCAGTTGGAGCGATGGCAATGCGAGCCCCCATCAAAATCATCCGACTTGCCCATGACGGGAGTTTTTGATGAGCGACCAATCGTCGTTGGCAGCTGAGCCGAAAAATTCATTTTTGCGTGGATCGATCCGATCCGTCTTCATTCGAACCAGCTTGCCAATAATCGTCGTGACGACGATAAGTGGCCTGCTGACCGTGGTCGACGCCATGTTACTAGGCGCATTCGTGGGGGCTGATGCCCTGAGCGCGGTGACGTTAGTGTTTCCAATCTCGATGTTATTGGTGGCTGTCTCGACTATGGTCGGTATCGGTATGGCCAGCATTTTGGGACGCCGACTAGGTGCCAAAGCCATGGGTGCGGCAATCGATACCCTTGCTTCGGCACAGGGGCTTGCCGTTGCTGTCGCTGCCCTGGCAATGCTGACTTTTTTTGGACTGGGTGCCCATGCTGTCAGTTTGGCGGCGGGCGGCAACGTCCACCTCGGTGAGATGGGGTGGACTTTCCTTGCCATTTCATTTGTTACCGCACCGGCAGGGTTTCTACTCTCTGTGCACGCCGACGCGCTGCGCATGGAGGGGCGGGTTGGCTTCATGGCCATGGCAGGCGTGTTGGTGACCCTGGCCAATATCGGGTTCAACGCATTGCTGATCGGTGTGTTTGATTTTGGCGTGGCTGGGTCAGCCTCGGGTACGGCCTTGGCGCAGGTATTGGGGCTGGGTCTCGTGGTGATCTATCGCATGAGCGGCAAGGCAGTTCTGCCGATGGTCGGTTTGAGATGCGACGGTGAATGGCGAGAAATGCTGACCCTTGGGGCACCGCGCAGCCTCAATTTCATCGGTATCTCGCTCGGCTCGGCGGCGGTGCTGTTCGCCCTGCAACGGCTGGAGCTGCCGCAGTCCGACATGACCATCGCAGCATATGGGGTGGTGATGCGTTTGATGACATTTGCCTTCCTGCCGCTGATGGGTATGAGCCTGGCCCTGCAGGCAATTGTCAGCAATGCGGTAGGTGCCAAGCAAGATGAACGGGCAAAGCAGACGCTTTACTTTTCGGTTGGCGTGAGCGTGGTTTATGGCCTGCTAGTGCAACTGCTGCTGCTTAGTGCACGCGACTGGCTGGGTGGACTTTTTGTGCCCGATGCCCTTGTTGGGCTGGAGGTGGCACGCATTGTTCCCCTATACCTTGCAGCGTATTTCGCTTTTGGCCCGGTAATGATGGCCGCCAGCTATGCGCAAGCTGTAGGCAGGGCGCGGCAAGCCGCCATTCTCTCGCTGGGGCGAGCATATCTGTTCGCAATTCCACTGACCTTGGCCTTGCCCCACATTTGGGGTGAGACCGGTGTGTGGGTCGCCGCTCCGATGGCCGATATCTCGATGCTGACGCTCAGCGTGTTGGTCTGGTGGCGTGCCCGCACTTTTACTTCGCGAAAGTCCGGCGGCTTTGGATCAAACTCGTTCACTCCATAATGTGTGTTATGCGCCGCATTGCCTGAGGGACTACCATTAATGACCTCGCCGACGCCTTGCGACGAAAGGTAGCTTTTAGGGACCGCAATCGACAATATCGTCCCGCGATGCGGTCGGGTGGTCCCTTTCTCAGGGGACCCATCCCGGCGCAAAGCCAATGCCCAACCAGGTATTTACAGCTCGGTGGTCAGATCAACGTCGCTCTGAATCCTCAAGCGATCGTAGAAGGTCACTGCCTGCGTCAATTTACATCGTGTCGATGCCGCCAAGGATAAGATCGATTCCTGTAAGGAAGTCGATGCGATCATCGTGAGCGCGAAACTGTGCACCGATACTTCGGGCGAAAGGGTACTCGTCCGCGTCAAGCTGATACCACCCAGTCGATACTTCGCTCAGAACGGTCGACCGGTCGAGACCTTTCTCCCTGGCGAGTTGCGCGTTGGCGCCATTCTGGCGGCCGACGCCCAGTATGTAGCTGAGGAATGCTGAGGTTACGGGCCACAGTGCGTCGTCACGGACCCTGAGGGCGCGCATCTGCTGGCCTATGCGTTCAAGAATGCGCACCACCGGCAACTCCCCAGGAATGCTTGCGAGCGCCGAGCCGACCCAGGGATGCGCGTCAATTGCATCGAATATACCCAGCGCGAGTTGGCGGACGTTTTCCTTCGGCGTACCGCCGGCCAAGGTCTCGTTCATGGTGCGGGCAACGATAGCATCGCATGCGGCTGTGAGGAGATCGTTTTTGTCGGCGATGTGCCAGTAGATGGCACCTGGACCAGTGGCGAGCCGTTTCGAGAGCGCCTGGAATGTCAACCCAGCTTCCCCGCTCTGATCCAGAAGATCGATTGCCTCCTCCACGATCTGATCCCGAGAGAGCGCGTCGGTTCGCCGTTTCATGCTGTTCTTAATTTTTGTCATAGCCGATCTTGACATATATGGAACGACATTCCAACTATGGAATGACATTCCATAGGAGCAAGGACGCATGACCTATCATCCCGTGACGATCATTGGAGCCGGCCTCGGGGGGCTGACTTTGGCGCGCGTACTCCACGTCCATGGCATCACGGCCGCCGTTTATGAGGGGGACACCTCCGCTGACGTCCGCGCACAGGGAGGCATGCTCGATATCCATGAAGAAGACGGGCAGCTTGCTCTCAAGGCGGCCGGTCTCTTTGACGCGTTTCTTGCTCTTATACACCCCGGCGGCCAGCAAACGCGGGTGCTCGACTGGCAAGGCAAAGTTCTGCTGGATCAGCCGGACGATGGGAGGGGTGGTCGGCCAGAAGTCTCCCGAAGCGAGCTTCGCCGGATCCTTTTGGAGTCGCTTCCCCCCAATACCGTCCGTTGGGGCCATAAACTCACGACCGCCCTTGCGCTCGGCAATGGACGACATGAACTAACCTTTGCCAACGGTGCGACTGTGACCACCGGCCTGCTGATTGGTGCCGACGGCGCCTGGTCGAGAGTTCGTCCGCTGCTTTCAAAGGCAAAGCCGACCTATGTCGGCACATTGTTTGTGGAAACCTACCTGTTTGACGCAGATACTCATCACACGGCGAGTGCGGAAGCGGTCGGCGGTGGCTCCTTGATGGCTGTCGCGCCAGGAAGAGGCATTCTCGCACACCGGGAGCCAAACGGGGTACTCCATACCTACGTGGCGCTGGACAAGCCCAAAGAGTGGATCGACCACATTGATTTCTCCGCTCCGACAGCGGCCCTTAACCGCATCGCCGCAGAATTCGGCGGTTGGGATTCCGCGCTGACGGCGCTCATCACCGACGGGGAGACTTCGCCCGTGCTTCGCGCTCTTCATGCACTTCCGGAGAACCATAATTGGAAGCGTATGCCCGGCGTGACACTACTCGGCGATGCCGCTCATCTGATGCCGCCGTCCGGCGAAGGAGCCAACCTGGCAATGCTGGACGGTGCCGAACTCGGGGCTGCCATCGCCGCAAGTCCGAACGATATCGAGGCTGCGCTATGGACCTATGAAGAGAAACTCTTCGCCCGCAGCGCTTCTGCCGCAATGGAAGCGAACCGGATGCTCGGCGTACTGTTCGGCGACCGTGCGCCCCAGAGCCTGCTTGAGTTCTTCAACAATTTCAGACCTTAAACTCATGCTGCGGCCTTCATCGAGAATTATTTCCGGATTGATGAAAGGGTGGGGAAACTGCTATGTTCTGAGTGAGGCGGGCGCATATTTTTGACGTTTGTACGCGCGCTGCAGCGCGTCCGTGAGTCTTCCCGTAAATGTCGCGCCTTCGCGTCCTGATGTGAGAAATTCCTCAGTCATCTAGCACGCTTGCGCCCCGAAGGCCCCTTCGCTTGCCGAAACCTCCGCCAGCGTTCCTCGCAATAGCTGCAATGGGCCGACTGCAGAATACCTCGATCGCCTTGCAGCAATTCCCTCCCTCCTGCAAGAAGAAAGGGCCGCCCCGCCGGTGGGAGTGTTTCATGACCTCCGACGTAATTGAACGCCGGACAAGGGCTTGTCATCTTCCTTATCGTCCCAAATCTGTCGACGACGGTTCAAAGGAGATGACAATGATAAACGCAGCAACAATTGCCGCCCGCTATATCGAGGTATGGAACGAAACGGATACCAGCCGGCGCCAAGCCTTACTTACTGAACATTGGGCAGCCGATGCACTCTATGTCGATCCGCTGATGAAAGGCCATGAGAGGGCCGAGATTTCCCGCCTGATCGGAGCCGCGCAGGAGCGTTTTCCCGGCTTCCGTTTCGCGCTTGAGGGCGACGCAGACGGCTATGGCGATAGAGTTCGATTTTCGTGGCGATTTGGTCCTGACAGCGAGCCAGATATGATCATGGGCACGGACTTTGCCCTCATAGAGAATGGTCAGCTTAAGCAGGTGACCGGGTTTCTCGATAAGGTGCCCGCCGCTTAAACCCTGACTGACAGGAAGGACGACGATATGACGCTGATCAGTGAACTGGGAGTAACGGCGTTTGGAGCCCAGCTTCGCCAATGGCGGCAACGGCGTGGCCGCAGCCAGCTCGACCTCGCCCTCGAAGCCGATATCTCTCAGCGCCACCTCAGCTTTCTCGAAAGCGGCCGCGCCATGCCGAGCCGGGAGATGCTGCTGCACCTTGCCGAGCGACTGGAGATCCCGCTTCGCGACCGCAACGTGATGCTGCTTGCCGCTGGTTTCGCGCCTGCGTTCAGGGCTCGAACACTGGAGGACCCCGCAATGAGCGCTGTGCGCGAGGCGGTCAGCATGGTGCTGAAAGCGCATGAGCCCTTTCCGGCGCTGGCTATCGACGCGAAATGGAACCTCGTGCTGGCGAACGCGGCGCTTACCCCTTTGCTGGCCGGCATTGAAGACCCCGGGTTGCTGGAGGCGCCGGTCAATGTGCTAAGACTCAGTCTGCATCCCAAAGGGCTAGCGCCGCGGATCGCCAATCTGCCGGAATGGCGCCGGCACCTGTTGCACAGGCTTGGCCAACAGATTGCTGCAACCGGTGATACCGACCTCGATGGCCTGCTGGATGAGCTTCAGTCTTATCCCGGCATCGCAGCGATCCGATCTGTTCTCCCCGGCATTTCGCCGGATCCGGCCGGGATCTTCGTTCCGCTGCGGCTCGCCAGCAAAGATGGGCTGCTGTCCTTCTTCTCCACCACCACGGTGTTCGGCACGCCACTGGATGTCACGATGTCGGAGCTCGCCATCGAGGCGTTTTTCCCCGCAGACGACGAAACCAGATTGCGGATCACCGGATCGGCCGTCCTCTGAACCGCGCTTCCGCCACGCGAAAATCAGGAGCGACCTATGCAAGCCTATGCTATTGCGCAATTGTCCCGTGTCACCACGAACGACGACCTCGTAACCTATCTGAAGCGGATCGACGCGACGCTCGCCCCGTTCGATGGACGCTTCATCATCCATGGCGGCCCCCAGGATGTGAAGGAAGGTGTTTCAAACGGCGATGTCATCATTGTCGCATTTCCAAGTATGCTGGCCGCCCAGGAATGGTACGCCTCACCCGCCTACCAAGTCTTAATCCCGCTGCGGACGGCCAATGCGGAAGGCAGCGTGATCCTGATCGAGGGTGTGGGCCTGGATCACCGAGCGACCGATATCCTGCCGCCCGAATTGCTGACCTGAGGATATGGACAAATATGTCGCGTGGCTCCGTCTATTCCTGCTGATCAGGCCATAGCCGTGATCGCGAAGTCTGGTTCGAAGCGGCTGCCCGAGTTCGGCGGCACGAGGCAGGGTGGTTGTAGCCCCAGAATACGAATGGCTGTGCAACCCCTGAACTCCAGCGGAGGAGCCGATGCGCCTCTATGCTGGAGCATCAACGAACCGATGCAAGCGAAGGCGCGGGATGGCGAGTATTTTCTCGCCAGCGACGCTCATTGAACGTCGCGGAGAACGCGGCGTACCCGCTCGCCAATTCTTCGCGGCAAGCCTCGCCGAATTCGAGAAGAAAATTCATCGTGCCCGAACGCGCGAGGTCCCGTATCTCGGACAGGTTGCGATTGGGGGTCAGGTAGGTTTCGACGATCCTCTCCATCGCTAGCTCCGCTGCATCCACAACTGGTCTGGACGAGATCAGATGCATTTGAGCGACCAGTGCATAGAGCAGAACGAGATCGGAGACGTCGTCCTTCCGATGGCTCAATGCATCACCATAGAGCCTCGTGGCTTCGGCTATGAAATCCGAAAACAGCCTCTCGCGCTTGGCGGCCTCGACCTCGCGATGCTTTTCCCTCACCTGTGATCGGTGCGTCATCCAAGCGGTGGCGAACGAGGCCAGACCGCCGATCGCGACGCCGGCGAGGCCCGTCAGGGCAGAGATGTATGCGTCCATGAGAATTCTCCTCTCGGAACGAGCGCGGCATGCCCAGGAAGATGATGAGGCCGCTTGCCGCTCGTGCCCCCGGATTCGTCATCGGTAGTTCTACCCGGCTAGCGGAGGGCCCACCCAGACCCCCTCCGGCACTGCGGGAATGCTGTTCACCAGTCCTTCAAGCATTCCTTGCAGGACATTCTCGGTCAGCTCCTCCACCTTGTCGCCGGGACCGACCAGGCGGTCCGCCAGCAGCAAAGTCAGACCGTGCATCTGGGACCAGAAAACGAGGATCGCCCCATCGATCGTGCGGGTATTGGGCTCGGTGTCTGCAATTTGACGCCCAAGAGCTCCGTCAGAGATCGCGCTCACTATGAGAGCTTTCATGTTGTAAGCCGCGGTCCGTTCGATTACCGGACGGCCCTCGTCCTGTCCGGCAAGGTAGCCGCCGAACATCAACCTGTAGAGCGCCGGATTGTTGACGCCGCCGCAGACATACGCGCGCGCCATAGCCGCAAGCCTCTGGCGAGGACTGTCGAGTTCCCTGGTCGCTTCCGCCATGCGCTCCGCTAGCAGCTCAAAACCAATTGCCGAGACGGCGGCCAGCAATTCGCGCTTGTCGGCGAAGTGCTTGTACGGGGCGTTGTGACTGACACCCGCCCGACGCGCGAGCTCTCGAAGCGAAAACTCGGTGCTCTGGGACTCGCTGAGAACGTCCAACGCGGCCTCCACGATCGCCCTGTGAAGGTCGCCGTGGTGATAGGGCCGCTGCTCTTTGGTGGAAATGTCCTGGGTCATATCCGTCCATCTAGGCTCCCAAGTTGCTCCTGTCAACTTTTTTCAGCGACGATGTTGACATTGCCCACTCTGCTCTTTAAGTGGTCGCTGTCAACATCGGACATGCCCATTACAGGCGTCAAATTGGAGCTGCCGGACATTCTGGCTCTTCTAGTGGACTCAAACCTTACCGGAGCAAAAATGCAGTCCTTTCGATTGCTGGGAATAAGTCTCGTCTGCGCAGTTTTGACTGCCTGCGACGAGAAAGCCGAGGTGGCGCCGCCGCCGCAACAGGTCCGCACCGTCCCGGCGGCGGCGGCTCGGTATCAGCCGGGCGCGGAAGTTACCGGAGAGGTCAAGGCGCGGGTCCAGACCGAACTTTCCTTTCGGGTCAGCGGCAGGGTTCTTGAGAGAAAAGTGGAGGTGGGATCGCATGTCAGAGCCGGCGACGTCCTTGCGCGGCTCAACGACACGGAACAACAGGCGGATGTGAGCGTGGCCCGGGCCGCCCTGGAGTCGGCTCAGGCCGTCGTCGCACAGAGGACACTGGCCTTCAACCGGGCGAGGTCGCTCCTGCAGTCCGGGGCTGCTCCGCGGGCGATCTTTGACGATGCGCAAAAGGAATTACTGAGCGCGCAGGCTACCCACGAATCCGCCGAGGCCGCCCTCGCGATGGCAGAGGACGCGCTGTCATACACCAAGTTGAAGGCGACCGCGGACGGCGTCGTCACGGCCCGCGGCGTTGAAGCAGGGCAGGTGGTGTCAGCGGCGCAATCGGCCTTCACGCTCGCCCACGATGGACCGAGAGATGCGGTGTTCGATGTCTTCGAGGCGTTCTTTCTGGATGGCCGGCCACTGAACGGGGTCGAGGTCGCGCCGATCTCCGACCACTCGCGCTTCCTCGACGCCAGCATACGCGAGGTCTCGCCCGTCATAGATGCGAAGGCAGGGACGATCCTGATCAAGGTGGGACTCCAGGACGGTACGCCATGGCCGCTTGGAACGCCTGTGGTCGGAAAGCTGCGGGCATCGCCGCGTGCCGGAATCGTGCTGCCCTACACCGCGATCGCATCAGCCAATGGCGAACCCGCCGTGTGGCTCGTCAACACTCAAAACCAATCTGTTTCGCTCCGGAAGATTTCGGTCGACCGATACCGCCAGAACGATTTCGTCGTCACCGCCGGCATCGCCGCACAAGACCTGATCGTCACCGAAGGCGGAAAGTTCCTCAAGGAAGGCCAGGCAGTCGCCTGGGATGGCAAGTGATATGACCCTCAATCGCATGTGCACCTCTCTCCCGCTTCTTCTGTCCGTGTCGCTTCTTGCAGGCTGCGATCAGAACTCCGTCGCGGGAGAGCAGGCGGCTCCCCGTCCTGTTAAAGTCGTCATGGCAGCGGCCGAACAGGAGAGCGTGGCAAGCTCGCCCGGCGTGGTGCGCGCCCGCATCGAGACCGACCTGGCGTTCCGGACGTTCGGACGGATGATGTCTCGCAAGGTCGACGTTGGCGACCTGGTCTACAAGGGCGATGTCCTAGCCGAGATCGATCCTCTCACTCTGCAGCTCGCGGTCAGGAGCGCGGAGGCCGAACTGCGCAATGCCCAGGCGCAATTGGCGAACGCTGCAACGAACGAAGCGCGCAAGCGAAGGCTCATCCAGAGCAACGCGGCGAGCATTGCCGATCATGATCTTGCAGAACAGCAGCTCAAGTCGGCTACCGCCGATGCTGCCAGAGCAACGGCCAGCCTCGCCAAGGCGCACGAGCAGCTAGGCTACTCGGAGCTGAGGGCTGAGTTCGACGGTGTCGTGACCGCCACCTCCGCCGAAATGGGCCAGACCGTATCGGCCGGGCAGCCGATCCTGAAACTGGCACGCCTCGAGCAGCGCGACGTGGTCGTCGATGTTCCCGAGGCGCAGTTCAGCAACGTTCGCCTGGACGACCGCTTCAATGTAGCTCTCCAGCTTGACAGCAGGATTCAAGCCATTGGCTTCGTCCGCGAAATCGCGCCTCAGGCCGATCCGAATACCCGCACCTATCGGCTGAAGATCGCGATCGATCAGTCGCCGGACATCTTCCGTCTGGGTGCCGTGGTGACCGCGACTCCGCTTGTTGAGAAAAGGGAGCAGGCCATCGCGCTACCAGTCTCCGCGATCCGCAGCGAAGGCGGTGTCGTCCGGGTCTGGGTCGTGGATCGCTCGACTGCCACCGTCGCACCGAGAGCCGTTGAACTCGATGACCCAGCGTCCGGCGCCCGTTCCATCAGGGTTCTATCGGGGCTGCGGGAAGGGGAAGAAATCGTCGTCGCCGGAGTCGATGAACTCGTCGATGGACAGAAAGTGAATCTGGGACAGGAGCTACGCCCGTGAACAAATTCAACCTTTCGGACTGGGCGCTCGAGCATAGGTCTCTCGTCTGGTATTTCATGATCATGTTCGCGGTAGCGGGCGCGTTCGCCTATCTCGGGCTCGGCCGCGAGGAGGATCCGTCCTTCACGATCAAGACGATGGTGATCCAGGCCCAATGGCCCGGCGCTTCAGCCGAGGAAGTGACACAGCAGGTCACCGATCGTATCGAGAAGAAGCTCCAGGAGCTCGACAAACTGGAACATACCCGAAGCATCACGACTGCGGGCCAGACGATTGTCTTCGTCGACCTGCTACCGGATACGAACGCGCGGGACGTGAAGCCTACCTGGTCGCGCGTCCGCAACCTGGTCGACGATATCAAGCACGAATTCCCGCAAGGCGTGGTCGGCCCCTTTTTCGATGACCAGTTCGGCGATGTCTACGGCAATATTTTTGCGTTCACCGGCGACAGCGGACTTAGCCAGAGGGAACTACGCGACTTTGCCGAGAACGCCCGGACGCAGATCCTCAACATCCGCGATGTCGGCAAGGTCGATATCGTCGGTGTGCAGAACGAGGTGATCTACCTTGAATTCTCGACCCGCAAGATCGCCGCCCTTGGCATCGACCGCGCCGCTATCGTCGCCACGTTACAGGCGCAGAATGCCGTCACCCAGTCCGGCTTCGTCGAAACCGGACCGGAGCGCGTCGCGTTGCGAGTGGGCGGGCGGTTCATCTCGGAGGAAACCTTGCGTGGGATCAATCTGCGGGTGAATGACCGCTTCTTCCCGCTGACGGATGTCGCCACCATCACCCGTGGCTACGTCGACCCGCCGACATCGCTCTTCCGCTTCAACGGAAAGCCGGCCATCGGGATCGCGATTGGTATGAAGACGGGCGGCAATGTGCTTGCGTTCGGGGAATCGCTTGAAAAGACCATGAGCAAAATCACCCGGGAGCTCCCGGTCGGCGTCTCCGTCGAACAGGTATCCGACCAGCCGAGGGTGGTTGAGGAGGCAGTCGGCGGCTTCACCAGAGCTCTGTTCGAGGCGGTCGCCATCGTGCTCGCGATCAGCTTCATCAGTCTGGGGATGAGGGCAGGTCTGGTTGTGGCAATCGCGATCCCGCTCGTTCTCGCCATCACCTTCATGGTCATGTTCTACACCGGCATCTCGCTGCAGCGCATCTCGCTCGGAGCGTTGATCATCGCTCTCGGTCTCCTCGTCGACGACGCCATGATCGCCGTCGAGATGATGGTCGCACGGCTCGAAGCAGGTGACAGTCTGACAAAGGCCGCCACTTACGTCTACACATCTACGGCTTTCCCGATGCTGACGGGCACGCTTGTCACTGTCGCGGGTTTCATCCCCGTCGCTTTCAACAAGAGCAACGCGGGCGAGTTCACCTTCACCCTGTTTGTCGTCATTGCGGTTTCTCTGATCGTTTCGTGGGTGGTCGCAGTCGTATTCACGCCTCTCATTGGCGTGACCATTCTACCAAAGACCATGAAGAAGCACGCCGAGCACAAGGGGCGCTTTACCAAGGCATTTTCAGATCTGCTGCAACTCTGCCTGCGCTGGCGCTGGATGACGATCATCGCCACAGTCGTTCTCTTTGCTGGATCGATCGTCGGCCTGTCGATGGTGCAACAGCAGTTTTTCCCGAGTTCCGACCGTCCGGAACTGATCGTGGACTGGAACCTGCCGCAGAACAGTTCGATCGCCGAAACGAGCCGCCAGATGGCCCAGTTCGAGCATGAGATGCTGGCTGACAATCCTGGTGTCGAGCATTGGTCGACCTACGTTGGCAGGGGTGCGCCGCGCTTCGTTCTTTCCTTCGACGTGCAGCCGGCTGACGTTTCCTTCGGCCAGACGGTCATTGTCACCAAAGGACTCGATGTCAGGGACAAGCTGAAGCAGCAGATGGAAGCCTACCTCAAGAAGACTTTCCCCGGAACTGACGCGTACGTGAAGCTTCTGGACATTGGACCTCCGGTTGGCAAGCCGATCCAGTACCGTGTGTCCGGTGAAAATCTGCAGACGGTGCGGGGCCTAGCACAGAAGTTGGGTTCGATCGTCGATACCTATCCGTCCCTCAGGAACATCGCCTTCGACTGGAACGAACCGGCCCGTGTCGTAAAGATCGACGTGCTGCAGGACAAGGCCAGACAGCTCGGCGTCTCCTCCCAGGACATCGCGACGGCGCTCAACACTGTCGTTCAGGGAAATGCCGTAACGCAGGTCCGGGACGACATTTATCTGGTCGACGTCATCGGCCGTGCCGCGGAAAAGGAGCGCGGCTCGATCGACACCCTGCTTGACCTGCAACTGCAGAGCAGCAGTGGCCAATCTGTCCCGCTATCGTCCGTCGCGACCTTCCGCTACGAACTCGAACAGCCGACGATCTGGCGGCGCGACAGAGTTCCGACCATCACGATCAAAGCTGGGATCGGCGATGGGACGCAGCCGGCGACCGTTGTGAAGGCGCTCTCCGACAAGGTGTCGGCCTTCGAAAAGGCGCTGCCCGCCGGGTATTCCGTGAAGGTCGGGGGCGCGGTCGAGGAAAGTGCCAAATCGCAGGGGCCTATCGCCAAGGTCGCTCCGGCCATGTTCGTCATCATGGCAACGTTGCTGATGATACAGCTTCAGAGCTTCCACAGGCTGTTCCTGGTCTTCTCGGTAGCGCCGCTGGCCCTCATCGGCGTCGTCGTGGCACTGCTTGCGAGCAACTCCCCTCTCGGCTTCGTCGCGCTGCTCGGCGTGCTCGCGCTGGTCGGCATCCTCATCCGCAACTCCGTGATCCTGATCGTCCAGATCGAAGAATTGCGAGCGGAGGGAATGTCACCATGGAAGGCGGTGGTGGAGGCAACCGAACACCGCATGCGGCCGATCATGCTCACCGCCGCGGCAGCGACGCTCGCCCTGATTCCGATCTCGCATGAGATTTTCTGGGGTCCTATGGCCTACGCCATGATGGGCGGGATCGTGGTCGGCACGGCGCTGACGCTTCTCTTCCTGCCGGCGCTCTACGTCGCCTGGTTCCGCATTCCTCGTGAAGTCGAACAGAACTGAGATGACATCATTCCTCTTCTTCCCTGGGCGAAGTGCCCAGGGTCCCTCCGGGCATGGGTTCGCCAAATCGATTGCTGCCCGCTTGGAACGAGCAGTTCCCGTTCTTCTGGCCCTATCTCTCGTTACATCGGGCTGCGCCAGCCGGGTGCCGAATGTCCTCGAGCCACTCGTTGTGGCCCCGAAGGATACCAGCCGGGTCACCATGCTTGTTGCCACGACACGAAAACCTTCGGAGGATCCTGGCAAGCTCTATTCGGGTGACCGCGGAACGGCGATCTCGCTTAACAGTGTCGACGTATCTATCCCGCCCGATCGGAACCGCAAGATCGGAGAGGTCCAGTGGCCGTCTAGCCTGCCGCCCAACCCGCAAAAGGAGTTTGCGGTCACTCAGGTCGCCAAGGTGCAATCCGAGGGCCAGGCCTTCGACTGGTACCGGAAAAATCGAAACACGAAGCATCAAGTCGTCATTTTCGTACATGGCTTCAACAACACCTACGCCGATGCTGTCTTCCGCTTCGCCCAGATCGTCCATGACTCGGGAACCGACGCCGCACCTATCCTCTTCACCTGGCCATCAAGGGGACGTGCCTTCGACTACCTCTACGACAAGGAGAGTGCCAACTATTCCCGTCGCGCTCTGGAGGATCTAATCCTGCAGGCTGTGAACAGTCCCGACGTATCCGATGTGACGATCCTCGCCCATTCCATGGGTGGCTGGCTCGCGGCTGAGGCGCTGCGCGGCGTCGCAATGCGCGAGAAATCAATCCCGACGAAGGTGAAGAACGTCGTTCTCGCGTCGCCAGACATCGACATCGACGTGTTCCGTCGACAGTTCACCGAGATGGGCCCGAAGCGGCCGCACTTTGTGATACTGACATCGACACGCGACAAGGCACTGGAGGTCTCCGGCTGGCTATCGGGCGGCATCAGTCGGCTGGGTGGAACCGATCTCAGACCCTATGCGCCCCTTCTCGACGAACTTGGCGTTTCCGTCATCGACACCAGCGCCGTCGCGACCAACGATCCGCTCGGCCACAACGCCTTTGCCGACAGTCCCGAGATCGTGCGCCTGCTCGGGCGGCGGCTGGCCGGCCAGAGCCTTGAGGGCGGAAAGACAAGCGTGGCCGATCAGATCGGTGTGACTGCGGCAAATTTCGCGGGCTCGGCAGCGAGGCTCGCCGTCGCGGCGCCTGTCGCTGTCATCAGCCCGGAGGCGCGAGAGATCCTGAAGGATGAGCTCTCCTCCGACGGTGCGGCCATCAAGGATGGGCAGATTGCGTACTGAACCTCGGCACCGCCACGGGCAAGGCATGGGGATCGAATGATGGAAATCTCAAAGACTGTAAGACTCCGGCCGCGAGCTGAGTACGTGTCCCGGATCATCGAAGCCGGCACGGCCGCGTGTCGGCACTACGGGCCATCGAAGACAAACGTGGCGGACATCGCCCGGCTTCTTGGGAAGTCCCCGGCCAGCGTGTACAAGATCTTCCCTTCCAAGGCGGCGTTATGGGATGCCATCGCCGGAAGTTTCCTTGAGACAACGTTGCGCGTCCCCCCGCTTGCCATTGGAGAAGGATGCGACGCGGCGAGCTGCCTTGAGGAAGCCGCTCTCGGTCAGCATCGGTTGATGTCAGAGGCACGCGATGGCGATCGCCAAATGTTCAGCCTCGTTGTTCTTGCTGCAGACGGATGTTGGCCGTCATTCATGCGGCATCTCAAGGACCTCCAGGCCGACGTGGGGAGGTTGATCCGCGCCGGAATCACGAGCGAAGAATTCGCGCCAGTTCGTGTCGATGTAGCCGCACCTTGCTTTTGCGCCTCAGTCGTCTCCTTGTGGGATCCGCGGTTAATTGGAGCGTCTTCGAGCGCGCATAGGATATCAGCTCACGCCCTCGTTTCGTTTGCAGTGGCAGGACTTCGCAAGCACCCCGGCTGTCGTAATGATCTGGATGAGCACATAAGGCTCGATGAGGGCCCGACTTGATAGATGCGGCGGTGCCGTCGAGGCACACCACTTCGGTGTGCCCGCCATGCATTTCGGACGAAAAGGCTATACCTTGCCCAGATGTTTCGGCCAGAATTCCTGATGGACTTTGGCAGCTTCGTCTTCGAGGTTCGTCGGGCCAACCACAGTGACGTTGCGAGCGCCGGTTTGCAACACCGCCCGGCTCGGCACATTCAACCCAATCCCAGCGATCTCGCCGAGCCGCGTTTCGGAGCACGCAAAGACCATACGCCCGATGCCCGACCAGTAAATTGCCCCGGAGCACATCGCGCACGGCTCCGTGCTGGTGTAGAGCGTGCAGTCACCGAGAAAAGCGGCGTCGTAGTGCTGTGCCGCCAGTTTAACGAGGTTCATCTCGGCGTGGTTCGTCATATCGTGGCCAGTGAAGACGCTGTTTTCGGCACGAAGGAGTATTTCGCCCTCCTTCACAAGCACCGAGCCAAATGGTTCGTCGCCGCCTTCCATCGAGGATTTCGAGAGCGCAATCGCCTCGCGTAAAAACGGCTCGTGGTTTTCCATCAGAATCTCCTCAAGCACGAGCGGGATGATGTTAGCCCAATCAGGCCGCACCACGCCGATGTTTGTGCGCCTCAAGGATATACTGAAATCTCGGGCTTTTGGGAAATGGTAGCGGGATCCCAGGCCCGCACAAGACGATCCGCTCGAGAACTCAGCGGAGGAGCCGACAGCGCCCGAACTCTTCCCATCCGGGCAGTGCTGGATTGAAGGCATTGTGAGAGCTGTCTTAGATGCAATGCATCATGCCGTCGCCTTCAATTCGTCATCGCTCTCGACAACGAACCATCCGGTGGTCGCTTCGATCACACCCCAGAGCTTGGCGGGGAGGGCGATATCTGAGACGGACGATGTCCTCAGCCCGGTTTCGATGGACTTGGCATCACCCTTTCTCGCCAGTTCGACCCATTCCGGATTGATGACGAGTCCTTGGCCGACAGCGACCAGAGAGAGGCCGAGGTCGAGTGCTTTCGCCGCCTGTCCGGGCGTTCTGATCTGGCCGGCAGCAATGACTGGTATCCGTCCCGCGACACGGTTCGATACGAGCCCTGCGATGGTGCGTTCGTCGGACCCATCCAGCGGCTTCGTGCCAAGCAGGTCCGGGAGGGACACGTGGACGTAGTCGATGCCACCATCGATCAGATGGTCGATGAGCTCGCAGGTGTCATCGATCCGCAGGCCACCCGGTTCGGTTTCCTCCGCCGAGACCCGATATCCCAGGAGGAACGGCCGGGTCGCATATCGGGCGACGACCTGTTTCACTTCGCGAACAACTGCCAGTGGAAAGCGCATGCGGTCCTCAAGCGATCCGCCCCATTCGTCCACACGTTGGTTGTAGAGCGGCGAGAAGAAGTTCTGGATCAGGAACCCATGTGCGCCGTGCAGCTCGATGCCATCGAAACCCGCCTCGATTGCGCGCCGCGTCGCCTCGCCGAACGCGGATACGATCTCGGCGATTTCGTCGGGTGTCAGAGCACGCGTCGTGACTTCCCCGTTGTTGAACGGACCCGCAGGCGCCTTCAAAGAGCTGGCGCTGACGATCTCTCCGCCGGGGACGAGGTCGGGCACCGCCTTGTTGCCGGCATGAAAGATCTGAAGGACTGCTGGCGCTCCGCCGCTCTTCGCGGCCTCTGCAAGACGACGGAGGCTTGGGACGAAGCGGTCGTCCCAGGAGGCAAACTCTCCTGTGAATCCGATCCCATTCGGCGTGACGTGGGTGCAGCCGGTCAGCACCATGCCCACACCGTTCGCTCTGCGGTGATAGTATTCGACCTCCTCGTCTGAAACGGTTCCGTCGTCATTGGCCGACCACGTGGTCATGGGAGCCATGATGACGCGGTTGTGGAGCGTGATGCCATTGGCAAATGTGAACTGTTCGAAGAGTTGTGGTGTCGCGGTCATGCTTCGGTCTTTCGAGATGTTGAGTTTCTATCTCAACAGATAACGCACGCGACACTCGGCGATTAGACGCTATAATCTGCATGAAGTTAGAAATGAGGCAGATAAATGCGACACGGCGATTTCAGCGATCTCGCAGCCTTCATAGCCGTGGCCGAGGCAGGCAGCTTCACACGCGCCGCCGCGAAGCTTGGACTGTCACAGTCAGCCCTTAGCTACTCCGTCAGAATGCTGGAGCAGCGCCTTGGCGTTCGGCTGATCTCCCGCACCACACGCAGCCTTTCGCTGACCGACGCGGGCGAAAGGATGCTTCAGAGCCTGCGCCCGGCCTTCGATCATATCGACAGCGAGATCGCAGCAGTCTCGGCGCTCCGGGACAAGCCGACGGGGATCATCCGCCTGACGACCTTCCGCCATGCGGCCCGCTCGGTGTTGTGGCCCGTCGTCTCCAGTTTTCTGATGAACTATCCCGACGTCCAGGTGGAACTGAGCGTCGATGAAGGTCTCACTGACATCGTCGCCAGCCGCTTTGATGCGGGCATCCGGATCGGAGAGCAGGTCCAGAAGGACATGGTGGCGGTCAGGATCGGCCCCGATCTTCGGATGGCGGTGGTCGGTTCTCCCGCATATTTCGCGAACCGAAAGATTCCGCAGACACCCCGCGACCTCGAAGAACATCGCGGGGTCAGCTATCGCCAGACAACAGGCGGCGGCCTGTACGCATGGGAATTCGAACGGGACGGCGAGGAGATAGAGGTGAGGATGAACGGTCCTCTCGTCATGAACGATGGGGAGATGCTCGAGGAGGCTGCCCTCGACGGTATTGTCCTTGCCTACACCTTCGAAAGCCAGGTCGAGAAACACATTGCCGATGGCCGCCTTGTCCGGGTGCTGGAGGATTGGTGCCAGCCGTTCACAGGATACCATCTTTACTACCCGAGCAGGCGCCAGCACACGGCCGCGTTCGCTCTCCTGGTTGAAGCTCTCCGATACAAGGATTAGCTCCTCTGGCAACGACCATTCAGAAATGCCATTTCTGAAGTCATGCAGATAATGCTGCCTAATCGGATGGTCTAAGTCCTTCTATCCTTTGTCCCTGTCGACGCGCACCGCAGAGGTCCGCGCAGTGGTTCGGCTACCTGCCGACGTTATTTCAGGAGACATCCATGGACGAGGACAGCAGACACGAAGTTGACCCCTCAGGCATCGGCCGACGGGATTTCCTTCTACGATCGGCGATGTCCGGCGCAGCAGTTCCGCTCGCATCGATGGCGTGGGCTACGTCGTCGACCCCAGCTACCGCCGCAACACAGCAGACAGGATCCATCATGAAAACGCGCAAGCTCGGAACCCTGGAGGTTTCGGAACTCGGCGCCGGTGCGATGAGCATCAGCGCCAACTATGGCCCCGCAGCCGACAAGGCCCAGGGTATCGGGACGCTCCGGCAGGCGCATGAGAATGGCGTGACCTTCTTTGACACCGCGGAAGTCTACGGGCCTTACACGAGCGAAGAACTCGTTGGCGAGGCTCTCCAGTCGATCCGCAACGAAGTGAAGATCGCCACCAAGTTCGGTTTCGCCATTGACGGCACCATCGGTCTCGACAGCCGCCCCGAACGTATCAAGCGTGTCGTCGAGGCATCTCTCAAGCGTCTTCGTACCGATCGCATCGATCTCCTGTACCAGCACCGTGTCGACACGAACGTCCCCATTGAGGACGTGGCGGGCACCGTCAAGGAACTCATTCAGCAGGGCAAGGTCCTCCATTTCGGTCTGTCCGAACCAAGCGCCGAGACGATCCGCAAGGCACATGCCGTGCAGGCGCTCGCCGCCATTCAGACGGAATACTCGATGATGGAAAGGGATCCGGAAAAGAACGGTGTCCTGGCCGCCTGCGAAGAACTCGGCATCGGCTTCGTTCCTTGGGGACCGGTCGGCATGGGTTACCTGACGGGTAAGATGGACGGAAAGACTAAGCTCAATCCGAAGACCGATATCCGCACTAGCTTCGAGCGTTTCAGCCCCGAGAACCTAGCGGCCAACATGCCGATCGTCGATTTCCTGAAACAGTTCGCCATCAAGAAGGGCGCAACGCCCACGCAGATCGCGCTCGCGTGGTTACTGGCCCAGAAGCCGTTCATCGTTCCGATCCCGGGCACACGCAATGCCGATCACCTCACTGAGAATTTGGGTGCCCTGCGTGTCCAGCTGTGCGCAGCCGACCTCCAGGAGATCGAGACTGCGCTGGCCAAGATTGCCATTCACGGTGGCCGTATGAACGACATGCAGATGGAACTGGTCGACACCAATGCCTGACGACTGCTATCTGGCGGGTCGACTAACGCCCGCCAGGAAGTGCTGCCGACAAGGAAACGGACCTTAAACTCAATTTCTTGCAGTTGGGAGTTGTGGAGCGGAACGTGTAGATCATGCGGTCTGGCCTCCGTCGGCTCAGCCTTGTCTGTGACGAAGCCGACCGCGATGGCATTTCAAAGTGTGTGCTCGGGAGACTGTCATCGCCGGGACAAATCTTGATCCTGGGAAATGGTGGCAGCAACGAAGTCCATCACAGCACGCACCGCTGGCGCTTTGCGTAAATCGCGGTGAACGATGAGCCAGATGTCGCGCGCAAAAGGTGGAATGTCCTCGCCAATCGCCACGAGTTCACGGTCCCGCTTCCCGATAAAGTGGGGCAAGCCGCCCACGCCCACGCCAGCCCGCACCGCGATCAGGTGCTCGCTTGAATGTGTCAATTCGCAAGCCACAGGGCGGTCACCGGCAATGCCGAGCAACCACGATTGCGCTGGCATGTCAGCATAGGTCTGATCCCAGGCAATGAACTCCCAGCGTTCGGGCGTAGACAAATGGGCATAAGAGCGATGCGCATAGAGGCCGAAGTCCATCCTCCCAATTTTCCGTGCTACGCTGCTTGCCTCATCAGGCTGCACAAACCGTACGGCGACATCAGCTTCGCGGCGGCTGAGTGAAACGCGCTGGCCATGTGCCGAGAGCGAAAGCCGGATGTCCGGATATTCCATTCTGAAGCGCGGTAGATGGTCGGCCAGTAGATGCGTGACGAGAACGGGCGGGACGCTCAGCATGATGCGTCCGGCAAGCGGAGCATGTCCGGCTTTAGCCAATCGCGCAATGCCATGAGCACCAGCATCCATCTCCATGGCACGCTCGAACACCTGTCTTCCCATCGCCGTGAGGCGGCAGGACCGCGGCAGGCGATCGACGAGGCGGACATTCAGCGCAGCCTCCAGAGCGGCAAGCCGCCGGCTGACTGTCGCGTGATCCACTTTGAGGCTGCGGGCAGCGCCGGAGAGCGTTCCACTCTGTGCCACAGCCAGGAAATGCCGGACATCTTCCCAATTGACCATCTTGCCACCTGTGCGAAATTTCAAGGATCACTTGCATGTTTACCGAATTTCCGCACAGAGCACATCGGCCTATTTTAAGCGGCAGAACCGGCTCTGTGCACAGGAGAATAGAACATTATGCCCGGACATCGCTTCAAGATTGGTATCATTGGCCTGCAGCCAGGCAGAAGCTGGGCCGCACGAGCCCATATTCCTGCGTTGCGCGCTCTCTCCGAGAGTTTCGAAATCGTTGGCGTCGCCAACACGAGCAAGGCCAGCGGCGAAGCAGCCGCCGCCGCATATGGACTGCCCAGGGCTTTTGCAGATGTTGCCGAGCTAATCGCGACGCCGGAGATCGACATTGTCACCGTCACAGTCAAGGTGCCTCCTCACTTTGAGATCGTGAAAGCGGCAATCGAAGCGGGCAAGCATGTCTACTGCGAATGGCCGCTCGGTAACGGCTTGGTCGAGGCCCAGGAGATGGCCGCATCCGCTCGAGCCAAAGGGGTTCTGGGTGTCGTCGGAACCCAGGCGCGCGTCGCTCCGGAGATCGAATACTTGAAACATCTGATCGCCGACGGATTTGTTGGCGAGGTGTTGTCGACGACTTTGGTCGCGCGAGGTGGCGCTGCTCTGGGTGCAGCCAGCATCCCCGACAAGAAGACCTACGGCTATTTGCTGGATCGCGCCAATGGTGCCAACCTCCTGACCATCCCGGTGGGCCACACACTGGCGGCGGTCAGAGATGTACTGGGGGAGGTCGCGGAAATCTCTGCGATCCTGGCAACGCGACGGTCTACGACACTTGCTGTCGATACGGGCGAAATGTTGCCCGTTTCCTCGCCGGACCAGGTATTGGTCAGCGGAACCCTGGAGAGCGGCGTACCCGTCTCCATCCACTACCGCGGTGGCACGCCGCGTGACGATGACGGGTTGTGCTGGGAAATCCACGGCACCGAAGGCGACATTCGGGTCTCGGGTTCCTCTGGCCACACGCAGATGGTGCAGCTTTCCCTGATGGGTGGGCGGGGCGAGGAGAAGATGTTCCGACCGCTGGAGGTCCCGGCCTCATACCTCACTGGCTGGCCGAAGGATGTCGAACCGGGGAACGTCGCACGACTCTATGCCAGAATGGCGAGCGACCTGCGGCTCGGCACCCGCACGGCGCCAAGCTTCGAGGATGCGGTCGCACTCCATCGCATTATTGCCGCGATCGAGAAAGCTGCCGAAAGCGGAAGTCGCATTGCGCTGACTTGATCCAAGGTCACGAGGCAACCTGATTGCTGCGGACGAGCGCCAATGTCGGGTCTTTGGTTGCACTGCCGAAGCCGACAATGGCCGCGGCAGATTTGTCGCTAGCATTTTCTCGCGCGTTTTCGCGCAAATTCGGGTCCCCGCCAGTAAGACGCCAAAGTGCTGGCATGAAACTCGGACGTCACACTTCTCCGTCGACGCAGGGCTATGCAGCACACTACGTCATTGGTTTCGCCAATAGGCCACGACGCTGTGGTTTTCGCGCGCGAGCTGCCAGTCTTTTCGGGCCACCCGGCGGATTTCCATGTAGTCGTCGAACGCGCAGCCCGCCCATAAATAGGTGCTGACTTGGCAAGGTGTCGTGAGCTGTCTCATCGCCTCGGGCAACAGGCCGACTGTGCCGGGCTTTCGGCCATGGCGGTAGAGATAGGTAAGCTCGATATTGGGAGCGCTCGGGAAATCGTAGTGGTCGTGCGGGCTGTCGACCTCGGCGAATGCCAATACCCGGGACGTCGCGGGCTGCTCTTCGAGAATGCGCGCCATGGCCGGGAGGCCGGTTTCGTCGGCAAAGAGCAGCAGGGACGGTGCTTTCGGAATTTCGTCGCCTCCTGGCGCGAAGATGCCAACGACCTGGCCGGGAACCGCGCTGGCGCCAAAGTCGGCACCCGGGGCGACGACGCCGTCCATGTGGTCGTGCAGGACGAAATCGATCTCGATCTCGTTTGCCTCCAAGTCGATGGAGCGGATGGTATAGACCCTTGCCGCCAGAGCATCCGCCCCCGACGGCCATTGGATTCGTCCGTCCGCGCCGAGCGACGGCCAGACCGGTTGGCGGCCCGTGGGCGGGAAGATCAGCCGGACATGAATGCCTCCGGCGGCATAGCTGCCGAAACTGTCGCTGCGGAAAGTGATGCGCTTCATGTGCGGCGTGACCATGCGAGAGGAGACGACCTCGATGGTTTGAAAGAAAGGCGGCGCCGCGTCTAGTGCGCCGGTCCATTCGATTTTCTCCGTGCTGGTCAGCGGGTGGGCGGCAAGGTGCTCGGCCACGGCCATCTTCACGTAGGAGAGCCGAATGTCGTCGTCCGCCTCGGCGCTGAACTCGATCCGGTCGCCCGTCGCGGTCAGCGTGGCCAGACCGTAGCGCAACGGGAGAAAGCATATGTCGCCGTCTCGCCGTATGCTTACATGCTCCTGGAAGGCATCGAAGAAGCCGTCCACAATCCCTGCGGCATTACAGTTCGATAGGGTCGAGAAGGATTTCACCGGTCTTTCCTGAGAACAAAGATGATAGGGGGGACGACGGCAAGGCAGATTACGCTCGCGCCGCCGAAGATGGTGACGTAGCCCATCCGTTCGGCGATCCAGCCCGCGCCGATGCCGCCAATGATGCTGACGATGCCGTCCATGCACTGGAAAACGGTGAAGTCGACGCCCGCCTGCTTCGGATTCGACCAGTCCATGAACTGCGCATAGAGCGCAACGAAGCCGATCGACATCACGCCCGATGAGCTGGCGATGGCAATCGCGAATACAGCAGAGGCTGGTATCGAGCCGCCGAGACCGACATAGGCGAGGCAGAGAAGCAGGAAGGCCTGCGCCACCAATGCGCCCACGAGAACCGTGCGGACGCCGAAAAGCCGGACCAGGCCGCCGCCGAGGAGCGCACCGCCGAGCCCGATGAACATGCTTCCCGCGCCATTCAGGGCGCCGATGGTCGCAAGGTCGAAACCCTTGTCGATCAGGAAGGGGCCGAGCATGCCGAGCCCCCATTTTTGTCCGGCGACGAAGAGGGCGGTCGTGAGCAGGCCGCGCTTGATTTCCGGGCGTTTGATGGCAGCGGCGAGCGAGGGCGTGTGGCTTCGCTCCACCTCATCGACCCTTGCTGCCGGGCCCAAGGAAAACGGCAAGCCGAGCGCGATAATCAGGGCGGCCATGATGAAGCAGCCGTAGTTCCACCCGATCTTGTCGACAAGCACGAGGAAGAGCCCTCCGCCGATCGCAGAGCCGAGATAAGAGCCGCCGACCTGCGCGGCGTTGCCCCAGCCGTGGTGCTGTTTTGCCAGCGTCTCGACAGCATAGCCGTCGCAGGCGATGTCGACCGTGGCGGCAACGAAGGCGACGAGCGCCAGGCAGACAATCACGGGCAGTAGCACCGTCGGTTGCAGGATGCCGGTCAGCACGATCCCACAGGCGCAAAGAAGGTTGCCGCTGAGCACGATGATGTTCGAACGATTCCGGCCGAACATCGGCAAGCGGAATCGCTCGATCTGTGGCGACCACAAAAATTTGAGGGCCCATGGCATCACGGTCAGATAGAGGAGCCCGATTTGGTCCAGCGGCAATCCCTGCGCCCGCAGCACTGCCGGCAGACCGAGCATGGTCAGCCCGCCGATGACGCTCTGCGCGATGTAGACGCCACCGATCGCGAGGAAGACTGCGACCGGCGAGGGGAGGGGAGAAGTGGCTTCGACCGAACTCATCAGAAACGATACCGCACGGTGGCTACCACCTTCCGGCCTTCGTCATAGTAGCAGAAGCCCGTGGTGCAGACCTGGTTGACTTCGTTGAGAAGGTTGGTGGCGTTGACCTGCAACCGCACGCCCTTCATGGCCGGATTGATGTTCTCCAGATCATAGCGGATCGCGGCATCGACGAAGGTGCGGGCACCGTTGCTAAGAACGGGCGTGTGTTGATTGTCGCCGAAACTTGAGCCGACGTAGCGTACGCCTGCGCCAAGGCCTAACCCTTCCAGGGCGCCGCTCTGCACTTGGTAGTCCGCCCAGAGCGAGAACATGTGATAGGGCGACGAATTCAGCTGGTTTCCGACCGTCTCGGGCGTGAGCTTGGTGATCTTCACATCGTTGTACGAATATCCGCCGGTGAAGCTGAGGCCGTTGTCGAGCGATGCGGTCGCCTCGAATTCGACACCGCGCGAGCGCAGGTCCAGCTGCCTGAGCAGGTTGATCCCCGAGGAGGTCTCGTAGACCGAGGCGTTTTCCTGGTCGATGTTGTAGAATGCGGCCGAAAGCAGGATGTTCTGGTTGGGGATCTCATACTTCATGCCGATTTCGTACTGCCGCCCGAGCGTCGGATCGGCCTGGTGCGTGCCGCCGCCCGACACGATAACCACACCGGGATTGGCCACGTAGGACGTGCCGTAGCTCACATACGGCATGATGCTCCACGGCGTCACGTAACCGATTGAAGCGCGCCCGGTGGTTTCGCTGTCGGTGCGGGCGTAGTCGACCCCGCCCGGCGTGTAGGTGCTCGTATGCCAGTCATGACGCAGGCCAGCGGAAATACGCCAGGCGTCGATCTCGATCTGGTCCTGCACATAAACGCCGATCGTGTTCTGTCGCTGCTTTTCGTAGTAGGTGATCTCGGGCACGTAGGTGTAGCTGTCCGTGAAGAGATCCGGACCGCTGCCTTGGCGGGCGTCATATTCCATGAAGCTGTAGTCGACGCCCGCGATCAGCTTGTGCTGAGCGGCGCCTGTCTGGAACTCGCTTTCGAGATAGGTGTCAGTAGCGACACCCTGGTTGTCCTCGTAACCGATACCCGGAAAGTCTTGGAACACCCATTCCTGGCGGTTCGAGAGGTTCGAATAGCGCAGCTTGTGATGCAGCGTTACACCTTCGCCGAGATCGTGGTCCAGTTCGTAGCCGATGCGCCACTGCTTCTGCGTGAAATCGTTGAAGCGAGCATCGCCGCCATAGACCGGCGTCGCACCGATCGATGTTCCGCCCGGCCCGTAGTTGTTGATGTAGCCCCAAGTGCCGCCGGTGGTCGAATCCATGTATTCGCCGAGAACGGTGAAATGTGTACCGTCGTCGGGCTGCCATGTCAGCGCCGGCGCGATCATGATGCGATCGTCCTTGACGGCCTCGATCTCATTGCGCGCGTCGCGGGCCAAACCGGTCAGGCGATAGAGAAGGACATTGTCGTCGGTCACTGGACCGGAAAGGTCGAACGCGCCCTGAACGCGGCCGTAGGAGCCGTAAAATTCGACCTCGCGAAGCGTCTCCTCTGTCGGCCGCTTGGAGATGATGTCGACGATGCCGCCGGAGCTGCTGGCGCCGTAGAGCGAAGCTGCCGGTCCCCGAAGCACCGTCAGCGCTTCGACGCCGTAGGTTTCGATACGGAACAGCCCGTTGGGGCTGCTGATCTGGCGGAGGCCATCACGGAAGATGCCAGTATAGGTAAGGTCAATGCCACGGATCTTAAAGGCGTCGTAGCGCGGTTCTGAGCCATATTGGCCGGCGCGCACCCCCGGCGTATAGCTCAGCGCCTCGCCGACATTCTGCGGCTGGCGATCATCCAACTGTCTGCGGCTGATCACCGACACGGACTGGGCGGTCTGTGCGATTGGGGTGTTGGTTTTGGTTACGGTGCGACCGGATTTCGGCACGTAGCCGTCGGTTTCTACGACGTTGCGGACACCTTGGTCCGTGCCTTCCACGACGATCGGCGCCAGCGTTGTCCCGTTCTCGCTTGCCTTGCCCTCGGTCGCACCGGTGCTCACCGTTTGTGCATTGGCAGCAATTGCAAATCCCGTTCCGATGACAGCGATGGTCGATAGCAGCCCGAGCTTTCTTTGGTGAAATGACATCTTATTGTCCCCTAAACGTCCGCCTGAATAAAACTGGATCACATAAACATGATCAAAATAATCCAGTTTTCTGTTAGTCAAAGCCAACGGAAACCGCAAGGCGCTTTCCTGCACGAAATTGGCCGTCTGACCTGAACGGGTGGAACAACCCCTGCGTTATATTCCGCGGCACTGGGCGAGCGGCTTTGCCGGTGTGAAATCGTCAGAGAACCTCTTGAATACGCGAGGGTTTGGTCGATTCAGCCTGTCAACCTTCGCAATGACTGATTGCCGAAATTATTGCCCCTGGCATAATTCCTCGGAAGAAAGATGATTACGATAATCAAGATTTCTTCATAGGCTGTTGTGGTTCGGCCACAGGTGCTATCCCCTGGTCGGGCTGAAGTCGGCACTAGAATAAGCGTTCATTCCGATTGTTTAGGATCGACGACGCCGATGGAACGGCGGTCTCAAGAAGACCCGGCTGCGGCCGGGCATGAAGGTGCGCGGCAGTAACCCGCTGCAGCGGCCCCGTTGCGGCATGAGCTGCTGCCAAAGACCTCACCGCGGGACCGGCTGTAGCCCCAAACAACCAGCAGTACCGCGAAGCTGCGTCCTGTCGGAAATGGCAAGCGTCCGACCTCCTCGTCAGGGCAGGCCCTCGCCGAGCGCAATAAGCCGCAATTGTAGGCGTGGGGTTCGTGCTGACGTTCAGAATGTCGGCGGGCTGGACGACTGGCCGATCCAGTCGGCGACCAACGACCGAAGGCCTACGTCCTGGTTGTCACTGAGAAGATGGTACTCATCAGGAGATGGAGTGGCGGACCAATCGATCGACAGAGGATCGTCAGAGAACCCATGCAGCGATCAAGGATCTCCGGAGGGGTCCCGCGGGAAGAGTTGATAGCCTCTTCGCCCGCCACGAACATTGTCGGCAGAACCTACAAGACCGGCTCGACCGCATCGAACACGGCCGTCCCGGTCCGTAGCAGACGACACAAACGCTGACCATTGCGAATGACAACACCTTCGTGCGTCATCGCAAGGCGTCGACGCGACCGATCTTCAAGCGTGGCAGTTCGATCTCCCCATCCCTTTGCTGCTTTGGAGCAGGTGGTCGATCCCGATCGATCATACGCCATTCACGTTCAAGTCGTTCAATGACGCTCGCAGGTACGGTTTCTGGCATGGTTTTCTCCGTTTCCGGCACCTTTATAAGCAATTACGCAGATACCAGACAATTGAGCTTTATTGGTATCGATCGCGCAAAGGGTTGAGGCTGGCGCCCATATCCCATCACCAAAAAGAGGGTGCTGTTGTCGTTCGCCCTAGGCAAGCCGCCTTTCCTTAATTTTGCTTCTGCGGGGTAAGCCGGATCGCGTCGGCTCTAGCATCGAGCAATGTCATGAAGCGTTGCCTTGCGAATGATCAGGCTGTCCTTTCCCTGCCGTTATCCATCGCGCTCGTGTCGCGGACCTCGCGTCCTGCCCCGGCTTTTGGTCCTGCCGTGCCCGCGCTGCCCCACAACGGCTTCGCCGTCCTCCACTGCGTTGCGGCCATTCGGTGCAGGCCAGCGCTTGCGCCCCGGCTTTCGGACCGCCGTAGCAGGTCGCGATGGTCGCGTCCTCAAGACGGAGGCTCGAACATGAGCAGGCAACAATTCCACCAACAATCCGATCTCTATAGCCGCATCACCGACAAGATCATCGCCGACCTCGAACAGGGCGTGCGACCCTGGACGCAGCCCTGGGGCTCAGCACATGCCACGAACCGGATCAGCCGGCCCCTCCGCCACAACGGCCAACCCTACTCCGGCATCAACGTCCTGTTGCTCTGGTCCGAAGCCATCGCACGCGGGTTTGCCTCGCAGACCTGGATGACATTTCGACAGGCACTCGACCTCGGTGCTGCGGTCCGCAAGGGCGAAACCGGCACGACGGTCGTCTTCGCCAGTTCCTTCATCAGGACGGAAACGAACCAGACCGGCGAGGAAATCGACCACGATATCCCTTTTCTCAAAGCCTACACGGTCTTCAATGCGGACCAGATCACCGGACTGGACCTGCGCTTTCACCAGATCACCCCGGTCGAGGATCCGATCAGCCGGATCGCTCACGCGGACCGTTTCTTTGCCAACACGGGTGCAATGATCCGGCATGGAGGCTCGGCTGCATACTATGCTCCCGCTCGCGACTACATCCAGATGCCGGCCTTTGAAATCTTCAGAGACGCGGCATCCTATGTCGCTATCCTCAGCCACGAACTGACCCACTGGACGGCAGCACCGCATCGCCTTGATCGCGACCTCAGCCGCTACTCCAAAGACAAAAGCGAGCGCGCCCGCGAGGAACTGATCGCCGAGCTCGGCAGCTGCTTCCTTTGCGCGGATCTGGGCATTGTTCCGGAACTCGAACCGCGGCCCGACCATGCAAGCTACCTCGATAGCTGGCTCAAGGTCCTCTCGGGCGACAAGCGTGCGATCTTTGCTGCCGCAGGACATGCGCAGCGCGCGGCCGGCTACCTGCACTTCCTGCAGCCAACCGAGACCGAGGGAGGGGAGGCGGCGTAAGCCGCCTTTGCCTTTTCACAAACCCACCTCGACGTTGGTGCCATAATGCGCTTTTTTTCCTGGTGGTGGGCACCATCGCAGCTTGGCGACACAGCTTGCTGTCGGTCGGATTGGGCGGAAGGGAGGAAGGCCCGGGCAGCGCCGCGGGTATAAACCCCTGGACCGTTTACACATCCCCTGTTGTCGATAAGATGATGGATCTCGCACATCGGACAAGAGGCGCTCGAAGGAATTTCCAGAAGCCTTCAATGGAAAGGATGGCCTCGCTGGGCCGTGAGGAAGCAGTCGGGATAGCTTCGTTGTTGGCGTAGGTCGGGCTTCCGGCTTAGTTTTTTTGGAACCGCCTCTGCCGGCGGGGGTTAGCTTCCCGAGGGACAACCACGGAGAAGACGAATGTCTTTCAACGTATTGATTGTCGAAGACCAGCCCCTTATCGCCCTGAACCTTCAGGATAGCGTCGAAGAGCTTGGCCACAACACTGTCGGCATTGCGAGCAACATGTACCAAGCGCTTCTACTTTCCAGCGATGCGGACATCGCGTTCGTCGACGTCAATCTCGAAGATGGACCAACCGGGCCGATCGTCGGCCGTACGTTGGTGGATGCGGACGTTTCGGTGTTGTTCATGACGGGTGATCCCGGCGCGATCCGAGGCGGTGTGCCAGGAGCGTTGGGCGTAATCCAAAAGCCGATCCTCGATCTCGAGCTCGTCGAAGCGATCCAGTATGTCGCCGATCGGCGGGCGGGGAACACGGACATACCGCCGCCGAAATGCTTTATCGAATTTTAGGACGACGCCTCAGGCGCTGCTCCGTCACTCATGTTGATCACCCGACACCTATCGCCGCGGCCTCCCGCGCGAGCGGGAGCCGCTCCAATTCTTGCCGACCTGCGGCTAAAGTCGTCTGCCCTGGCTGTCGAACAGCAAGCAATCGACGGGTCTGACACTGAGGTGCAGTTCGGTTGCGATTTTGAGGTTTGGCTTGCCGCGCACCTCGGCAATGAGCGAGGTGTCGCGTCCTGCATCCGTGTAAACGTAAGAGACACCACCCAGATGTTCTATCACCTCAGGCATGAGACTGACATTGACGCTACCGTCTGCGTCAGGCTCGAGAAAGTGTTCGGGGCGGATGCCGAGCACGATCTGCGGAGGTATTTCTGAGTTGGCATCTCGGGGCATCACCACGATATCGTGAAGTCCCAGATCCGGAGCGTTCAGGCGCGCGCCGCCAGCCTCCGTTCGTCCGGACAGAGTGGCGGGAATGAAGTTCATTTTGGGCGAGCCGATAAACCCGGCGACAAATGCGTTGTCGGGATCGCTGTAGAGCTCGAGTGGTGTCCCGACCTGTTCGACACGTCCATCGCGCAACACGACGATGCGGCTGGCAAGTGTCAGGGCTTCAACCTGGTCATGCGTAACATAAACCATCGTCGCGCCGAGGTCGGCATGAAGCTTGGCGATCTCGATGCGCATGCGTACACGCAGCTCTGCATCGAGATTGGAAAGCGGTTCATCGAAAAGGAATATCTTCGGATCGCGCACGATGGCTCTGCCGATCGCGACGCGCTGACGCTGGCCACCGGAGAGCTGCTTCGGCTTTCGTTTGAGATAGGGTTCGAGGTGAAGGGTGCGGGCCGTTTTCTCGACCAGCTTCTGGCGCTCCGCCAGAGGCATGCCCGCCATTTCCAGGCCGAACGCCATATTTTCTTCCACAGTCATATGCGGGTAGAGGGCATAGGTCTGGAATACCATCGCGATCCCACGCTTGCTGGGATCGGATTTCGATACATCGATCCCATCGATTTCGATTGCACCGCTGTCGGCGGTTTCCAGCCCCGCAATCATGCGAAGCAGAGTGGACTTGCCGCAGCCAGACGGACCGACGAACACGACAAACTCACCGTCCTCGATCATCAGATCGACATTGCGGATTACCTCGGTATCGCCGAAGGATTTTTTTATGCTCTTGAGTTGGAGTTTGCCCAAGGTGCGGTCCTTTATTTCACGGCGCCTTCGGTGAGGCCGCTGACAAACCAGCGCCCGACCAAGGCAAAGAGAATGACGACTGGCAGGACAGCAAGGCTCGCGCCTGCCAGCAAAAGGCCCCAGTCAATCTGATACTGGCCGATGATGCCCGAGAACCCTACCGGGACTGTTCGCTTTGCATCGGAAAGAATAAGGACGGAGGCGAAAACATACTCCGTCCACGCGCAGATGAATGCGAAGATGCCGACAGAAGCGATGCCGGGAGCGATCAGCGGAATCATGATCCTGCGCAGGATGATGGCCGGTGGCGTTCCGTCCATGATGGCAGCCTCCTCGATCTCCTTGGGGACGGAGGCGAAGAACGAGCGCAACATCCAGATAGAGAAAGGAAGCGCAAAGGTCACGTTGACGATGATCAGCGCGGCCAGAGTATCAATAAGGCCGATTTTCGCAAACATGCCGAAGAGTGGAATAAGGACCACGATGCTGGGAAAGGCATAGGTGAGCAGAATGATACGGTAGAGTGTCTCGCGGCCAGGAAACGCGAGCCGGAAAAACGCATAGGCAGCAGGAACCGCCAGAGCCAGCGTCAGGGCGGTCGAGAGCAGTGCAACGATGAGGCTGTTGATCATGTAGGTCGGATAAGCCGACCCGCTCAGCAGTTTTGTGAAATGCTGCAGGGTGAACGAGTGTGGGACCATCGTCGGCACCCTGGCGATAATCTCCTGGGGCAATTTGAATGCACCAGACAGCACCCACCAGAACGGCAGCCCGATCAACAGGGTCAAGACAATCAGGGAAAGGCAAAGGAGCAGGGACGAGGTGAAAGAGCGCTTCATCGATCATCCTCCCGCATCAAGGTTCGGCTTGCCAGGAGTGCAAAGGCCATCAGGAGAATGGTCGCCAACACCGACATGGTGGCCGCTTCACTGAGCTTGTAGCCCTTGAACGCCGTCTCATAGATGATGACCGGAAGCGTACGCGTGCCGCCCGCCGGTCCGCCTGCCGTCATCAGCCATATGATGTCGAACACATTGAATGAGAGCAATGTTCCGACCACGGTCAGGACCCCAAGCGTCGGCGCGAGGAGGGGCCACGTAATGCGCGTGAAGCTTCGCCAACCATTGGCGCCGTCGATCCGCGCAGCTTCGTAAAGATCGGACGGAATGCGGGTCAGGCCGGCGAGCATCATGAGCGCGATGAACGGAAACCAGCGCCAGGAATTGATGAAGATCAGCGTCGTCATCGCCGTCCATGGCATGCTGAAGAAGCCGATCGGACGATCAATCAGCCCCGTCTGCGTCAGGAGCGGATTGATCATTCCACCTGAAGTCGAAAACAGCCATCTCCAGATGATGACGACCACGACAGTCGGCACGATCCAGGTGAGAATGACCCAGGTGCGGGCAATACGCACACCTGGGAAATTCTGGTTGAGGGTCAGTGCGGTGATCAGAGCAAGGACCGTCTGGACAACGGCATTGGCTAGGACCCAGAGGACGCTCATGGCCACCGCCGTCCAGAAGCTCTGGTTGGACAGTACGGCCGAGTAGTTCTGCAGGCCTACCCATTGTCCCGCTGAGCCGATGGTTCTGACGTCCTGCATGCTTAACAGGACCGCAGATACCAGCGGCCAACCGAGAATCCCTCCCAAGACGATGAGCGCCGGTGCCACGAAGACAATGGCGAGTAATCGCGATTTTTGCATCCGGCGCTCCTTCCAAGGTACTACTTGGCGACTTCGATCATTCTGTCCTGGCCCGCAGCGACAGCGTCAGCAGCGGTCTTCCCGCCGACCACGATCATCTGGAGGGTTTCGGCGATCACGTTCTGCGCCGAGACTGCCGCGATCGAAGGGAACGTTCGGCCGCTGGTGAAGCCGAACAGCTTGCCATTCTGCGAGTTCGCAATGATCGTCTCGACCTGCGACTTGTACTTCTGGACCATTGGATCGCTCCAGAAGCTTTCCGACTTCGCCCCATCTTCGGTGACCGGCATGAACAGGCCAGGTTCCATGTTGAGGAATTTTCCGTAGGTTTCCGGCTGAAGCAGGTAGCGAACGAACTCCTCTGATGCCTTGCGCTTGGCATCATCCTTCGACAGCAACATGACCGCGTTTGCATAGGCAATCGTATTGTGACCGGTCTCACCGTCTGCATGGGGGATCGCCGCGACGCCAAGGTCCGCCGGATCACCGCCGCCCTGCGTGTCGTAGCTCGAAATAACGGAGAACTGCATGATCATGCCGCAGCTTTTGGACACGAAGCAGGCTTCCGCTTCGCCCCACGTCCACGATGTGCTGTCTGGCGGTGACAGCTTCTGGAGGCTGGAATAATAATCGAGCGCGGCAACCGTCTGAGGATTGTTGAAGCGGAAGCTTCCGTCCTCGTTAAAGATCTCGGTGGCGCCGCCATTGACCATGACGCTATAGATGGTCTGGTCGGTGTAGAGCTGCTTGTTGGCCGGCAATCCCATGCCGAAGACGCCATTGGTACTGAGCTTTTCGGACGCGGCCTTCCAGTCGCTCCAGCTCTCGGGAACCTTGAGCCCTGCCGCGTCGAGCACGCTCTTTCGGTACCATAGGTTCATCGCCATGTTGTAAAGCGGTACGGCCCAGATGCCGCCGTCATAGCTGTAGGACTGGATGGCGCTCTTGACGAAGTGGTGTTCCTTGTCGAGTTCACCCACGAAATCGGAGACCGAGGTGAGGGCGCCGATGTTCTTGAGAATCGGCGTGAAATCAGGAATGGCAAACAGCATGTCTGGTCCGGCGCCAGCGGCCAGCGCGGCAGGCGCCTTCGCGTAAACCTCGCCCCAATTCTGCGGCTCTTGCTTCACCTTGATGTCAGGATGGGCCGCGTTGAAGGCATCAATGACTTCCTGGATTCGCGCAACGCGGTGCGGCGGTTGTTCCATATGCCACAACGTAACCTCCACCGGTGCGGCCATGGCGTTGAGCGGCATCAGCAGGCATGCGCCGGCAAGGAGGCCCAAGATTCTGTTCTTCATGTCAGTTCCCTCTTTTTACGTTGCTTGTTGACAGTGAACTTGTCTCAGAGATGCGGATTGCGCGGGCGGAACCGCTCAACCAGCTTCTCGTTGATCTCCTTTGCGCCCGGCATGTTGGCACTCAGGTAGATGGGAGCGTTGCCATCTGCAGAAAGCCGAGCGGCAACCTCGGCCAGGATGGCGTTCAGGATCGTGACCCCGATTGCAGTCGAAATCGGTCCGACTTTCAGGTCGCTGCCGGGAACGTCCAGAATGGCATCACCGGGAGGTGAACCGTTGTCGAGAACGATATCGGCAAGGTCGGCAAGGCGTGTTCCGCCTTTTGCCGTAGCGGTCGAGTAGGCCAGGGAGGTGATGGCGATAACCGTGGCGCCGAGCTCACGCCCGATCGTTGCCGCTTCGATAGGGGCGGCGTTGGTCCCGGAATTCGAGATCACGAACAGAATGTCTCCCGCGCGAATGTCGTAGCGCGCAAAGATGGGCGCGACGATGCCCGGCATGCGTTCATAAGCGGTGCCGGCAACCGCTCCTTCGTGCAGCATCGTCGGGCCGGCCAGGATAGGAACGGTGATAGCCAGCCCGCCAGCGCGATAGTGAGCTTCCTCGGCCAAGACATGGGAGTGACCTGTTCCGAAAATATAGACGCGTTGATCGGCACGCGCGGCGTCCACGATCGCCTCCACGGCTTTTGCCATGGCTGGCGCCAGTTCCGTCCGCACCTGCCTCAGCCGGGAAATCAGCGCATCGAAATATTGATCCGTCAGCTGTGTCATTGTCCGTGTAATGCTCCGAGATTGAGATCCACTTTCATGACGAAGGAATCGCCACGATAGAAAGATCGTACGAATTCAAATGGATGCCCCTTGGTGTCGAACGTCAGACGCGTCAGCTTGAGAACCGGGCTGCCTTCGACGAGGCTCAGGGAACGAGCCGTTGATGCGTCGGCTGTTGCCGCCATCATGGTCTGTTCACCGGTTGTTGGAATGATTCCGAAATGATCCCGTAAGATCCCGTAGAGTGACACACGGCTGAAGTCGGCCATGTCGATCAATCCTGGTGCCAGGGACGCGCTGACGTCCGTCGTTTCGATCGCCACCGGCTCACCGTCAACGAGACGAACGCGAACCAGACGGTGGACCTGAGCGTTGCTTGGAAGATGCAGTGCTTCGACGGCGAAGCTGTCCGCAGCACGGGTCTCTGCAAGCACCACCAGGCTGGAGGTCTTGTGACCTTGGCGCGCCATCTCCTCGGTGAAACCCGAAAGTGTCGAGAGTTTCTGTTCGATTACAGGGTGCGTTACGAACGTCCCCTGACCAATCCGGGTTTCGACGAGGCCGCGCGTGGTGAGATGCTGGATGGCCTGGCGGGCTGTCATGCGGCTCACGCCGAGACCGGCAGCCAGCGCACGCTCAGAATCGATCTTCTCGCCTGCCTTCAGATGCCCTGCCTGGATGTCACTCGCAAGCTGAGTTGCAATCTTGATGTAGAGAGGCGCCTCTTGATCGATCACAGTCAATCCCTCCGGTATAGTCCGCAGGAATGAATGGTATAGACCAATTTTCAAAATGCAAGCGTCTGCGACGAATTTTGCTGGGTACGCTACTTGGAGATCAAGCGATCCCGGTGACCGCGATATCGCTGCAGGGCGGCTTCGTATGCAGACCGCGTCGCGGGGTTGGATCGGTAGCGTTTGGCATCCCCGGCAACGGCTCGCGACGCGCTACGGATATCCGGGAAATGGCCAAGCGCGGTAGCAACCAGAAGTGCTGCGCCCCGCGCGCCGAACTGTGTGCCGTGGGGCACGACCACGTCGCGTTGCAAGATGTCGGCTATCATCTGACTCCAGAACGGGCTTTGGCTTCCTCCACCCGTCAGCACGATTTCGTTTCCGGCGAAGTTCAGCACGTCGAGGAGATCACGCATGGCCAGCGCAACCCCTTCGAACACCGCGCGAAACAGTTCCGGCCGACCGTGCCTAGATGTCAGGCCGGCAAACTGCGCGCGAGCATCAAGCGAAACGACTGGTGCGATGATGCCGCTTTCGCTGAGGTACGGCAGGTATGTCAGCTCCCGTGCCCCGATCGGGACGCCCTCGGCCATTGCGGTGATCTGCTGATAACGATCAGGGTTCGAAGCTAGGTCGGGTGCCAATGCACCAATTGCCCAGTCGAGGTTGAGCGTTCCCGCGACATTGACCATCGAGCGGTACCAGACGTCGCCGGGAAGCGAGAATAGCAGTCCGACATCCGGCGGCGTGAATACCGGCATTTCATGGCAAACGCCAACCATGCAGGTCGTTCCAAGAACCGCCGTCGCGCTGCTTGCATCCAATCCGCCGGCCCCGATGACCGTGGCCGCGACATCGCCGGCTCCAATGCCCACCGGCAGGCCCCGGGGAAGTCCAGTGAGAGCCACGGCTTCGTCGCTGAGGAAACTTTGCACCGTTTCGGAATCAAAAACCGGAGGCAGCAAGCGGGAATACGCCTCCAGACCGAACAGCGAGATCATTGCCGCACTGCGCTGCCTGTCACGGGCGCTGCCTGGGAGGACGGATGCCTCGCTGCGGTCGGTCGCCGCAAAGCCGGTCAGTCTCATGCGAATGAAGTCCTTGTAACTCAGGACATAAACGGTCTGCGCAATCGTTTCCGGCTCATGCTCCACGAGCCAGGCCAGCACGGGCAACGTACATCCCTGCTGCAGGACCGAGCCGGAGGACTGGAATATGCGCGAGCCGACGTTCGGATCGGCAGAGGTCATCCGGTCGATGACCTCTTGGCTTCGGCTGTCTTCCCAGTTGATCCCGGGCCTGACCGCCTTGCCCGTGGAATCGACAAGCCAAGCACCCACCATGGCTGCCGAGATGCCTATTCCGGCAATTTGCCGCGGCTCCAGCCCACTTGATCGGAGCGCGTCACGGATGACGTCAACGACGGCCATCCAGCACATCTCTGGGTCAAGCTCACACCAACCGGGTTTCGGCCTGCTTATTGGTGTGCGCCGCGTGGCTTCTGAAAGTTGGTGGCCGGAGAGATCAAAAATGGCCGCTTTGCAAAGTGATGAACCGGCATCGATGCCAATAAAATAGGTGCTTATGATCCCCTGCCTTTCTGAGGCAAAATTATCCGAGAACGTCTGGTCTGTTCGGCGAAGGGGAGGCCAGCCACTGGTTCTCGGGACTGAAATAATCAAATTCGCGCCAGATAAAGACGCATCTGAGCTTCGAGGTCAATCGTTTGGAATGTAGTCTACACACCCCAGCGAACATCAAAGTAGCTCGGAGCATCCAAACGGGTGCTCCGTCGCGGCTAAGAAGCACCTCAGCTCTGCAGGATCGCTCCGAATGAACATTCACAAGAATGTGTCGCCGGCCACGTCAGCCGCATCTGGGCGAGGGGATGGACATCAAGAAGCGTGCCGCAGCCGTCGTCGAAGAGGCGATAGGTTGGCGGCAGTGGATGAAGGAGTAGGCTGACGCAGAGAACGGATCCCTCAGGTCGATGAAGCGGACGACCTGCCGGAAGGCGATGCGCGCCGGGCGATCTTCCGAACAACCGTTTTGAGACCTACGGGCGTTGACGAAAGAAGGCCGGATCGGACCGCTTGCGTTATGGACGTCGCGAGGAAGTCGGCATCGATCTCGGACGGGTCGATCTGCGCATAGTCCTGACCATTCGCCGTCGGCATGAAAAGCCCTACGCGGAGGTCGGGCTTCAGTCGTTTCAGCCGGCGAACGATCTGGCGGGCTCGGGATTTCGAATTTCCATTGAGATATGTGACGATTGCTGTGTCGATACCGTCGACGGGGAAAGCCAGGGATCCGCGAACGGCATGCTCCGAGTATAACGACGTGGTCGACGTTGCTCCTTGCACTTCCAGCACCTGCGAAAGCATCGCTGCGGCGGCATCGTCCAGGCCCCCGCGGCCTCCGATGCATAACAGGGTGCGGCCCCGACCGTCGGGAAGCTCCAGTTCGGCCCCCGTCTCGGAAGTCGCCCCCGATGCGGACTCTTCCTCGTTCTCCTCCTCGTCCGCTATGTCTGACAGGTTCTCCACCAGAGACAGCGAGCTCGACGCCACCAGCATGATCTGGCTCTCCGACATCACGCCGCGCTGACGGTCCGTCTCGCCAAGCAGGAGCGCAGGAAGGCCCACCTTGTCGTAGTAGTCGACCAGATATTCCTCTTCGAGGAACTCCTCGGCGTTGTCGGAGGCTTCGTTCGGATCTCCGGCGAGGAGACGCTGGTAGAGCTTCTCGTGCGGCTCCAGAACGGGCTCGTTGCCTAGCAGGACGTCGAGCACGCCGAATTGAGGAACATGTCTCCCGAGCACCACCAGGCAGACCGTCAACGGCGTCGATAGCATGAGGCCGAGCGGACCCCAGAGCCACGACCAGATCGCCGAGATGATGATCGCCAATGGTGACAGCCCGGTATTGGCTCCATAGAGCCATGGCTCAAGTACGTTATTGCTGACCAGCTCGGTCGTGAGATAGAGAACGGCGACCCAAACGACGAGCGACCATCCCGGCGCGATGGCAAGGGCCAGAAACAGCGGCAGGATCATTCCGATGATCGCACCGATATATGGAACGAAACGCAAAACCAGGGTCAGCAGCCCCCAAAGGATCGCGTTCGGAATGCCGAGCACCCAGAGGCCGGCTGAAATCGGCACTGCGTAGAGCGTGTTGACCACCAACTGCATCAGCAGGTATCGCCCGACCCGTTTGCCCGCGTCCTGAAGGGCGGCGGTCGTCCGGTGTAGGTCTCCGAGCCCGACCAGCCGGATGAAGCGGTCCCGCAAGTCTTCCCGCTCAAGGAGCATGAAGATGACCAGGACGACCACGAGGCCAGCCGTCGCGAAAGGGCTGATGAGCGGCAGAAGCAGGTTCCCCAGCGTCTGGATCGGATCGGAACGCGTCACGATCTCGACGGGCATCGGCTCGCGAAACGTGGGCGTCTGCGCGGCCGGGCTCTGGCTTTCGACGGCCCGCGTCTGAATCTCGGCGCCGACACGTTCGACGAACTTGCTCAGATGGTAGAGGACGCCGTTTCCGGCACCCGCCTGGGCGAGGGAATGAACCTTGTCGACCAGATTCCTTTGATAGGTCGGGATGTTCTCCGCAAGGTTCGTGACCTGCGTCGCCACGACGATGCTGAACAGGGCGATCGCGCAAAACGC
Organism: Rhizobium sp. Root1203; assembly: GCF_001424945.1. Classification (GTDB taxonomy): domain Bacteria; phylum Pseudomonadota; class Alphaproteobacteria; order Rhizobiales; family Rhizobiaceae; genus Rhizobium. The sequence continues at coordinate 70,802 of NZ_LMCW01000008.1, read as the reverse complement.
CGATACGACGGCGAGAAGAACCGCGGCGATCTTCGGGACTGAGCGCTTGCGAAGGAAAGAGACGATCGGCGCGAGCGTGAACGCAAGAAGCAGAGACAGCGCGAGGGGGACGAAGATCTCCTGGCCCAGCCGGAGGATGACGGCGACACCGATGAGGATCAATAGCGTGCGGCCGGATAGCTTGCTGCGAAGCTCACCATCGGTAAGTCGATATGCCTCGCCCATCGGGGCCTTGGTCGTCTTTGAAAGTTCCGCGCCGCTCACCGCCCACCCGATCTTTAAACTATGCGCTCGATATGGATGGAGGCGCCCATCCTACTGGGAAATGCTCAAGTTATATCGCAGGTTGGCCTTCAAGTCTCGGTCTTCGCCTTCCTGGCTAATCGCAGGTTGTTCGGCACCGAGGCGATAACTGGTTGATCTTTCCTGGAGTTCGTATGGCACACAGGTGGACGTGAGCGTGCCGCCTTCGACCGCCCGCCGCATCATCGCGAGCGCGGCTTGCTTAGGCGCCTGGCAGCCATATAGCGCGGCCGGCTTAAATCACGGCTCGTAGCCTTGCCAGACCTCGTTGGTGAACTCGGGCAACGTATACGCGCCGTTTCGTTCTTTCCGCCGTCGTCGAACAGGCATATTTCGATCCGCTCCGCATGCGCGCTGAAGATTGCAAAGTTGACGCAGTCTGCGTCGGAGTTCGCGCCAAGCCTCGTCCAGTCGCCCGGTCGGATGTCGCGGTCGTCGTGCTGCTCGTCATGGAAATTCTGGTCGGTTGGGAGCGGCGCCTAAGAGGGGGGGAGATGTCCGGCCAACCAAAGCCGGCCGGACAACGGATCAAGCGGCCTTTTCGGCGTTCTGGTTGACGACCTTCGTCGCGATCGACGTCAGGGCGATGTCGGTCGCCTGTTCCTCGTCGAGAGTGGTCTGCAGGAGCTTGGCGGCGTCCTTCATGCCCAGTTCCAGCGCCCAGGTGCGCAGCGTGCCATAGCGTGCCATCTCGTAGTGCTCGACGGCCTGCGCTGCAGCGAGAAGGCCAGCGTCGAGGGCAGGTGTGCCGGCATACTCTTCCATGATCTCTGCGCCTTCCTTGACGATGCCCATCATCGCGTCGCAGGTCTTCTGTTCCGGCTTCTTGCCGATGATCTTGAACACCTCTTCGAGCCGTTCGACGTGGACCTTCGTCTCGGCCAGGTGCTTGGTGAAGGCGTCCTTGAGCTGCTTGCTCTGTGCGGCGTCGTTCATCTTCGGGAGTGTGGCGACGATCTTATGTTCCGCGAAGTAGACGTCCTTCAAGGTGTCGTGAAAGAGGACGTCGAGTGTCTTAGGTTCTTTGGCCATGGTGGCTATCCTTGGGTTCTTGGTGATGGGATGCATGGCCACGTCACGGCTGAGTTGAAGCGGTCATTGGGCGGAGGCATTCGGCAACGAAGCGGTGGCTCGGTTGCGGCATACACATGCTTGATTTGATGAATGCCTTTATGTTCGGTCGCGATCACACGACCGTGAGGAAGGAACGGCGGCGCGCAGCTTTAGTTCCGGCCCTTTCAGAATTTGCCCAACCCGCGAGCAGGCGATCAGGTTGTGGAACCATGTATCTCGAGATGGGTTGTCGAGCATGGAAAGCAACCCTCTCGACTCCTGTCCGAACCGATCGCCCTCGTCGTTGATGACGAGCGGTTGATCCTCATGGACACTTCCGACATCATCCGTGACGCCGGCTATGACGCCGTCGAGGCGAGTTCCGCCGACGACGCAATTGCATTCCTTGAGAAGCATAGCTTACTGCAACTCCTGTTCACGGATGTGCAGACCGGTGGCCGTCTTGACGGACTGGATCTCGCCCGCAAGGTCGCCGAGAGGTGGCCGGAAGGCGGGGCGGCTCTGCGCGATCGTGAAATCCTTTGCACGGTCGTTGAGGCGGGTCGGGTCGTGATCTTCGACATAGTCGTCACTCCCGGTTCGAAAACTGCGGACGGGTTGCAGGTCTTCGCATCGGATCGGCCAGTATTCGGAACCGCGTCGAAATCCTATTCAGCGCTTTGAACCGGCTGTTTGTCTGAAAAATTATACTTAGCCGTGCTCGCGTTTGGTTCCAAAGGCAGCTTCGCCCAATGCTGCGGCCGCGCGTTCCCGCAAGTCCTCATGGCCATGCACCCCCTCGTTCCACAGTCGGAGCAGGAGCGTGGCGATTTGAAGAACGGCCTTCCTATCCCGCTCGATTCCGTAGTGGCGGCAAAGTCCCTTCAGGACATGGTTGATGACAGCAAGATCAACCGGTGCTGGCGTGTATCGGAAATCCACGTCAGCCACAGGCACCCTTCGCAAGGTGGCTTTCGTGTTGAACGATCTCCGGCTCGTTGAGATCTGTCGATATGGCGCCGGGGGTGGAAAGGCGTACGCCTTGACCGCCTGCTCCAGAATACATTCCATCGACGAACGTTATTCCGGCGGCCCTGAGGGCGGTGACCACGGAGGCCACATTGTTTTTCATACCTTCGGCATGCCCCGAACTGGCTTCCATACGGCGCAGTGTGGGAGCGGATATGTTGGCCTTTGCAGCAAGCTCCGCTTGGCCGATCCCTAGTAGCGCACGCCCCGCAGCAAGCTGCCTGCCCGTGATTTGACTAACATCATTCATGTTCATGTCCCAAAAAGCTAATTACTAGCTATCGCAGTGAGCGAAATTAATCAACGGAAAGCCACTGACAGCCATGCCGGTAGAAACGTGGAAATCGTCCTAAGGTATATTAATCCGAGGTTCTGCACGCCCGCTGCATATCCATAGAGGTATCGCGGTGTGTATAGGTGACCTTCAGCAACCTCTAGACAACGGGTGAGACACTCGTGCTATTCAGCCCTGCCGCCGTAACCCAAATCGGTGGTGGCAGCATGGGGCGGATCGCGCCGGCAACCGGGAGGTGTGGTTGTAACGGAGCTTTGGGGATCCGCTCGACACGATCCATGATGGAAACCATTGTCGAGCGCATTAGTTCCGCATACGCGCCGGAGGCCACCATCCTTGGCTCATCGGCGCAAGCACCGATCCTGTAGTCAGCGCTTAAGCTCTGACGGTCGGTTTTTCCATCGTACGAGCCGCAGACGCACTTTCGTATGCAATGCTAAAAACTGCGTTGCGAGCGCGAGGATTAAACGACTCTCGAGAGAGGTGTCTGTCCTCGTTTGTTTCGCGGAGGGCCTTCGATTTGGCGCGGCGTTCTCGCCAAGGGGGGGAACCACCCATTTGGTTCAATTCTCGCTTAACCATTTGTGCCACATCGTGTTCGCTTGGAAGTCGTCAACCCCATCCTCGCGCGTGAGGCGGCCGAACTCCACTAGGAATACTGGTCGCGCCGCTGGTGGCTCATCTGCGACATGGCGCTAGCAAAAATGCTCGTTTTCGCCTCAAAAGCAGCCGTACATGCATGATCTCATACATGCTCGTTTAAGAGTTCCCGCCCCGTTCCCATCCGAACACGCTCCTGCCGCCGAAATCGGCGGATTGCCGAAATTCACCGGCGACAATTTCCTTGAGATCTGGTCCGGTGGCATAGCGTTCCATCTGCCTCGATTGCTCGTCCAGCCGGCGTAACGCCTGCAATTCCTCTTCCCGGCCGAGCCGGCCCTTCTGCACCGCCGATTTCATCACGTTGATCGTCTCGTCATAGACCTTGAGCGGAACCGGAAATGGATGGCGGTCCTTGCCGCCATGAGCGATCGAGAACCGCGCCGGGTCGGAAAAACGGCACGGCGCGCCGTGTACCACTTCCGCCACCATCGCAAGCGCCCTGACCGTGCGAGCCCCGACGCCTGGAACAAGCAGCAACTCTTCGAAATCTGCCGGGCCGCGGTCGGCTGCCGCTGCCAGATTTCCATGCAAACGGCGCATATTGACGTCGCTCTCCCAGACATCGTGATGCGCCGGCATGATCAGATGCGGCAACATTGGCTGTTCGGCGGCTTCAGGCGCCGGCTGCTCGACGCGAAGCAACGCCGAGGCCTCGCGGATGATCCTGTCTGGAGCTAGCGTTGCCAGGAGATCGAGCTGCCCACGCCGCGACCGCTCGGCACGTTTGTCGGCAAGATTGACGATCTCGCCCTGAGTCCGGCCCTCGATTGCCGCATGTGGCGAGTTGACGAAGCTCTCCAGACCTTCGGAAAGCCAATGATAGCGTCGGGCCTGCCGCTTATCCCCATTCATTCCCTGTTGCACGACAACCCAATGGCCATCATCGGCAACGATGAACCCGTGAAGATAGAGATCGAAGCCGTCCTGAAGAGCCGCACTGTCGACCTTGGCAACGAGGCGGCTTGCGGTCGCAAGTCCCTCACCATCGAGACCGACACGCTCGCCGATCGACACGAGTTCCTGCGGCGTCTTGCGCGAATGCGCGCCGCGCCCACCGCACACATGGAGACCGAGTTCACCAGCACGTGGCTTCAGGCCGCGCTTCAGCGCTCCAAGAACGCTGGTCGTGATGCCCGAGGAATGCCAGTCCATGCCCATGACCGCGCCAAAGGACTGGAACCAGAACGGGTGGGCGAGCCTGCGCAGGAACTCATCACGGCCATAATGGTGAACGATCGCCTCAGTGATCAACGCCCCGAGACGGGTCATCCGATCGCCGAGCCAATGCGGCACCCGTCCTCCGTGAAGAGGAAGATCGGCGCTACCTGCTCGTTGAGACATCCCATTTCCTTCATTCTGCATTATCGGCCGCGTCAGACGAACCGCCTCACAGGCCCTGAACGGGAAGCCGGGAAAATTGCGGTTTGCAGTCGGTTCGGAGACCGAGTTAATCATGCCCGTATTCGAAAATATCTTCAACCACCCGGGCTTGTCTCTGGCAACAAGCAACGGGCCAAGTCCGGCGAAAGGTAGAGAGCGGAAGTCTTGCGCCTGGAGGCGCCCTCCTTCGAAGACAAGTCCGACACTGTCATCGACCTGCCGAACGCACGATCTGGATCGTCGGATAGGCCGTCAGCATGGCCTGCTCGACGGCGGTTCGTGCCGCATATTTGGACTGCGCCTGGACAGCATAAGTGGACATGGCAGGCGGAAGCCGTTCGTAGCGCTGCTTGCCTGGGTCAATACGGAACGGCTTTGCCGTCCACAGGTCGGGACTGTCGAGATCAGCGAACGCTGGGGGCTCGGGTTTTGCCAGGACAAGTGACGCAACCGACGCGGCTGCGATGCAGGCGCCGATCGAGCTGGCGATTGCAAAGGTGGCCGATAGGAGGGCGTTCATTTTGCGCCACCCCGCTCTAGAACTTCAGGCGACCGGATCCTGCCAGACTGGTCATGATGCCCGACAGCTGAAAGTTCCACGAGGATACCCACCATCGCGAGCGCAATCGCTCTGAGAGGCCCAGCCTGATCGTCGGATTTTTTCTCGCAGTAAATCATGGGTTTCCTCTTGGGCCGCGAAGCGCCGCCGGAGCGGCGATGCAAAGAGTTGTGAAAGGACGCGGCATGCGCCGCGTCCTCGATGAGATTAGTTGATGACCTGGATGACCTTGCGGGACGACGGTTCGACGATGACACGCTCGTCATTGACGATCGCATAGCCGTACGTCGGATTATCCGGGATAGGCGTAACGACAACAGTTTGAGGAAGGGGGTGTCCGACGACGACCTTCTCCTTGACGACAACGCGTGCCGATGGAGGCGGAGCCTCGCGGACATAGGTGACAACCTTTTCCGGCGGCGGATCGAAGGCTGCACCGACGGCGGCACCGGCAATCCCGCCCACTGCCGCGCCGACCGGACCACCGACGATTGCTCCGGTGACGGCGCCTCCGGCGGCACCATTAACTGTCGACGAGCCCGCGAGAGCCACGCCCGACATGAAGAGCGACACAGTGGCCGCACCGATGATAATCTTGGTTAGCATGTTTTCCTCCTTGGTTCTGAGGCGGCCTCCGAGGACCGCTGCCAACCAACGGGAATGAATTCGTTGCTGTTCCCTCGCTCAGACCTCAGTCGGATAGTCTTCCGACCAAAGTCTGAAGCCAGGAACCATTTGGCTTGGTGGCCGTTCGCGTCCGCAGTCCTCGAACTGGAAAAGATCTTAAAATGCCATACGTTGAGCCAATCAGTCCCTCGTCAGGTTGAAGATGAACTTGCTCAGCAAATGGAACGCCCGCTCGCTCGCCTCGCAGTTTTTCCTTGCGGGAGGCATTGTCTCAATTGCTGCGATGTTGGCGGTGGGCATGGTCGTCACGCAACTCATCGAAGACGCGGTCATCCATAACTCTGCAGCAGCCACGGCTCTCTACGTCGACAGCGTGGTCGCGCCCATACTTCCAGATATGCAGAGTGAAGCGCCCCTGGACGAAGCAAGCGCGCTCGCACTGGACGAGACCCTCGGCCAGGGCGCGCTTGGTGGACGGCTGGTCTCATTCAAACTTTGGCGCCGCGATGGCACGATCCTTTACTCCAATGAAAAGAAACTGGTTGGGCAGACATTTTCGGTAAGCGACAAGCTTCGCAGGGCATTTGCCGGCTCGCTGGTCGCAAACTATGAACGTGCTTCCGATCCGGAGAGTGTCGAAGAAGCAAGTCTCAACAAGCCGCTCATGGAGATCTATAATCCGGTTCTCCAGCCGTGGTCCGGACAGGCTGTGGCTGTGCTGGAGTTCTATGAGACGGCAGAAGGGCTCGAGGATAGTCTCGCTGGGGCGAGATTGCGGAGCTGGCTCGCGATCGCCAGTGTGACGGCGATCTTTTTCCTCATTCTCTCCATACTTGTCTTTCGCGGCAGTCGAACGATTGAAGCCCAACGTAGGGATCTGAAAGACCGCGTGGATGATCTGTCTCAGCTGCTTGGCGAGAACCAAGGCTTGCAGCACCGGCTGCAGCGCGCCTCCCAACGCGCCGCGGCCTTGAATGAAACCTATCTGCGCAGCATCGGCGCAGATCTACATGACGGTCCCGCCCAGCATATCGCGTATGCCTCTCTTCGCCTTGACAGCGAGCTTCTGGTCGACGCCGCGACAGAGCCGGAAGTGCGCGACAAAGAGCTTGCCTGGATCCGCTCCAGCCTTTCAGAGGCGATGGCGGAAATCCGCAATATCTGCAAGGGGCTGGTTCTGCCGCAAATCGAAAAGGCATCGATCACGGAGATCGTGGAGCGTGTTGTCATGGCCCACCAGCAAAAAACGGAGAGCCCCGTCGAAACCACCATCGACGAAGATGGCCCCGAGCTTGCACCTGCAGTAAGGATCTGTATCTATCGCTTCATTCAGGAGGCGCTGAACAATGCCTATCGCCATGGCGGCGGCGTTCAGCAGGCAGTCCGGGTTGTCTCGCACAACGGTCACGTGCAAATCGAGGTTAGCGATCACGGAGATGGCTTCGACCCGACCGAGGTCAGACCTGAAAGCCTTGGCCTTGCCGGATTGCGGGAACGCATCGACAGTCTCGGAGGAGAATTCCAGGTGAGGACCGGTGCAGGAGGAACCAGCGTGACCATGACCTTCCAGCCCATGGAAGCGGGAGAATGAAATGCCACCCATAACTATCGGCGTCGTGGACGACCACCCACTCTTTCGCGAGGGCGTGACCCGCAGCCTCGCCGAGGTCAGCGACTTCATGGTTGTTGGAGAAGGGACCAGCAGCGATGAAGCATTGCTTATCGCCTCGAACAGCCAACCAGACATCATGCTACTCGACGTCTCAATGCCGGGAGACGGGTTGTCCGCGATCAGTGCTGTCCTTTCCAAAAGCCCAAATACGAGGATTCTGATGCTCACTGCGTCGGAGGAGGTCGATACACTGGTCGATGCGCTTCAACGGGGAGCTATGGGCTACGTTCTCAAAGGAGTAGGCTCTCGGGGCCTAGCGCAAGCGATTAGAACCGTTTTCAGTGGATCGCGGTATGTCTCTCCCGCGATGTCGGCCAAAATAATGGAGCGCTCCCTCAGTCCGGAAGCGTCGAACAAGGGCGCCCTTACCCTTCGCGAGCGTGAGGTAATGGATCTGGTCGCCCAGGGCCTGTCGAACAAGCGCATCGGTCTGCGCCTTGACCTGCAGGAAAAGACCGTCAAGCACCACATGACGCAGATCCTGACAAAGCTCGGGGTCACAAACAGGACCGAGGCTGCCCTGCTTTGGAGGGAGAGCCATTAGCGGACGAGGCGACTGAGCCGCCGGGCGTCGGCGGTCGTGGCGAGCCGGCTGATGATCGTGCGACCTTTCGAGTCCCTCATCACATAGCGCCCGCCGTGAAGCGATTCCGTGATCCCGTTGGCATGACGGACGTCTATCGAACCATCGGCGCCTTCTCTCGCCTGTGTTCCCGCACTCGAGGTGGCGCTGGATCCAGTGCCGCCATCGCTTTTGCTGCTTCCGTTGCCCTTCCCTCCGCCGTTGCCGTTACCCCCGGCGTTGCCGTTGCCGTTACCCCCGGAATTGCCGCCAGCGTTTCCACTGCCACCAGCGTTTCCCTTGCTGCCGCCGTTTCCATTACCGTTCCCTCCACCATTGCCACCCGCGGCAAAGGAAGGTCGGCTTACCAACAGTCCAACCGCAGCGAAGACGGCCGAAGCGCCGATCGACGTCAGAAAATCGCGCTTTGAGATGTCCATGCTCTGGCCTTCCTATCGTATGGCCGGTCCCATACAGGGGCGCCGCCATACACGTTTGTCTTGTTGCTCCGGAAATGCAAGGCACTCGGACCTAGGTATTACCCTTCCTCAGACCTTAGTCCCAGACCAGGTCCCCATCGTCGGGTATTCCAAACGTTCGGACCAAAGTCGGGGGAAGGTAAGACCTTCGCCCGATGTGTCGGCCTTCTTCCTCAGCTAGCATGACTTCTATTGTTCGCAATATGGAGGAAGTCATGCGTTTCACAACACTCGGGTCGGCCCTGGCGCTGTCAATGGCGTTTGCCGCGGGCTCTATCGCGCTTCCCCCCAGTGCGACATCCGCATATGCGCAAGGAGGAGGCCATGGGGGAGGAAACGGGGGAGGTGGGAATGGAAGCGCCGGGAATGGAGGCGGGAATGGAAGCGGCGGTAGCAATTCCGGGCACAGCGCCAGCGGAAACGGCGGAAATAGTGGTCGCGCGTCGAGCAACTTCAAATCGTCTTCGACAGCCAAGGAAAAGTCTGAAACCGAGACGCGCGGGTATACGCAGTCGTCGAAGAAGAACGCCAAAACCAACTCGACGGCAGACAAGACCACGCGACAAATGGCGGGACTGAACTCACTGAACCGAAACTACAGAGCACTGCTTCACACGTCCGACCCTCGCATGGCCGGGATTGCGGCATACGCAACCGCATACGCGCGCTATGAACTCAAATACGGCGTTTCGCCGACCGAGGAAGACCCACTGCTCGGCGACGACGCGCTTGAAGACGCACTCGCATCGGCCACAAAGACCGGCACCGTCAGTCCTGTCGTCCTCGAAAAAGCAAAGGCAATATTGGGTGTGGGTGATGCGTACGGAAAGATTGACCAGATCCGATACTCGCTGCAGCAGGAAACGCCTGACTATGTCCAAACTCGTCAATAGCGCATTCATTGGTTCCGCTCGGGTCCAGACAATGGCGAGGTACTTTTTCCACATTACGAGCGAAAATTGCTTCAACGAAGACACCGACGGATTTGATCTCGTGGCGGTTGACGGCACGTACAGCGAGGTATTTGCAGCGGCAAGGACGATGGTCGCAAAGCTCATCCTGTTCGAAGAACCAATCGACGGATTGTCCTTCGAGGTTACAGACCAATGGGGAAAGCTGGTCGCCACAATTCCGTTTCACTCTGTCGCACAAAGCGCCGGGTAAGGTAAGGTCACGTTGAGTCTTCGAGGTTTGTTGCATGCTGTGAGGCGCGCAACGTCCTGCCATTTCGCCATGCGGCTGCAAGATGGATCGCCTCGAGGATTTTCTCCGGCGTCTGAGGCTTGCTGACGACGGCGACACCATCGGCCCCGCTATCGAGAGCGACCTCGGGATTTCCAGTAACATAGATGACAGCTATGTCGAATCCCTTGAGGAGTTTCCGCGCAAGTTTAGGACCGCTCAATCCGTCCGCCAAGCGTATGTCAACGAGAGCGATCTCGGCCTCAGGCGCAAGCTCCAGAGCTTCCTTTTCTGTTCGGGCAAGACCGATGACTTCATGCCCGTCCGCTAGCACCATGGCTTCGATGTCGAGTGCAATGGCCATTTCGTCTTCAACAATCAACACCCGCATCCTGGTCTCCTTAATGTGTCGAATTGAGGGAGTAAGATTTGCTAAGACGATCATGAAGAAGTTGCCATCACGCGTTTAGCATCCCGGCCTCGCGCCGCTAATGAAGCACCCTTGCTGCCGAAGGCGTTGGGCTGGCGAGATTGTGCATTGTAATGATGAGCTTGGCGAATTCGTCCAGAACGCGCCTGAAGCCGACATCGTCCATACTGGCGATCTCAGCGATGCTATTGCAGGTGCTTGCGATCAGTCGTTCCAAGGACGAGGCATCGTCGAATACTCCGTTGGACTGCCCGTATGATCGTGCCGCCATGATCTCGTCCATGATACGCCGAAGCAGACGGCGCCGCTCGAGCCGGGATAGATTGGGCAGCTGTTGCTGAGCGTCGATAATCTCGGTTATCACGCCTTCGGACATGGAACATCCTCCCTTTCCTGGTTCGCCCTCGTTCTGAACATTTGAGGCTAGCACAACTTTAGGAGTTGAAAATCGGACCTTAGTCTGACTCTGTGACGTTTCTTTCAAATTGCTTACTTAACCCGCTGCTTCCACGCCCCTCCATTCGTCTCGCAACTGCCTCGGCACCGCTGGCCAATAATCGGACAGGGCGCGCCGTTGGGCAAAACGGCGCCTTTATTTAAGGAGAATCAATTGCATACTATCCCGCCTATGCGGGGAACAAATAACATGCCTAGGGGTTTCCACCGCACGGATCTGCAACGTGATTCGTAAAAATGGAGGAAACACACATGAAGAAACTCATCTTCGCCGCGGGGATTGTTGGTGCATCCGCCCTTGCAGCCTTCGCTCAGACGACGCCAGCTCCATCGGCCAACGGTGATACACCAGCGGTTGCAACTCCTGACACCAAAAATCCGACTGCGCCTGTCGAGGGTGCCAATAGCTTTACCGAAGCACAGGCCAAAGATCGCATCGCTGAAGCCGGATACACCGGCGTCAAGGATCTGAAGCTCGATGACAAGGGGATCTGGATGGCATCCGGCATGAAGGACGGCAAGGCCGTCTCTATTGCCCTCGACTATCAAGGCAACATTGTCGCCAAGTAACCCAAGGAGAACGATCATGAGAACTGTAACCGGACTATTCGACGACTATTCTGACGCTCGCTCGGCTGTAAGCAGGTTGGAAGCGGCAGGTGTCCCGTCGGACGACATCAGCATCGTTTCCAATAGAAGCGGACGAATCGAGGGGGACTCGAACGCTGGCGAAGGGGCCGCGACCGGCGCTGGTATCGGTGCTGCCGTGGGCGGCGCCGGGGGCTTGCTTACAGGACTTGGTCTGATGGCTATCCCGGGTGTCGGACCAGTGGTTGCGGCGGGTTGGCTTGCGGCGACCGCTGCCGGAGCTGCAGCCGGGGCCGTTGCTGGCGGTGCTGCCGGCGGCCTTATCGGGGCACTGACAGAATCCGGGGTCTCGGAAGATGACGCGCATCTATATGCTGAAGGTGTCCGTCGTGGTGGTACCTTGGTCACTGCCAGGGTTGATGAAGCCCGCGCCTCCGAGGCCCAGTCCATTCTTCAGGGGTCAAATTGGGTCGATCCGGTCGAACGTCGCCGGGCCTATAATGAACAGGGTTGGACGACGTTTGACGATACGCTCGATCCCTATGCACCTGAGCAGATCGAGGAAGAGCGAAACCGCTATCGTCGCACCGTGATCTAATGGTTGTGGTTGAACCGTTCGCACGTGCCAACGAAGGACTGGCGAAACCTTTACGCACCCGCTGCGGCTAAGGTGAGGGCTTGGTGCGGATATGGTTGAGGCCGAGGGGCCCGCAGGCTTTCGCGAAGTCCCTGGACCTGAAGCATGAGCCGTAGCCCGGCTTCAGTCGGGTGCACTCTTGTGAATGTTCATTCGGAGCGATCATGGAAAACTGGGGTGGTAACTCCAGTCTTCTAAACCCGCTCCGAATGGACAACCTCCTGAAAAGCCCACACCTATTTGCACAAAAACTAGTCGGGGGTGACGCGAAATCGACCTTACGCCACCAGAGATTAGAACGTTAGTTGGCTGATCTCACGGAGAAAGCTCTAACATAAAGCGGTGAAGATTGGCGCACTATTCGATGGCAAATTCATCCCTACGCCGCCACTTCCATTATTGCCAAGCCAAGCGGGCGGCGCGAGGTCGGCTAGCAGCACCAGCTAGCATATCGTCGGTCTTTGACACCTTTGCGTCGATGGAACCAACTCAATTTATCAAGGCTTCGGACCTCGGCTTTAAGAGATTCTAAGAAAGATGCCGGCAAGAGCTGCGAGCGGACGATGACCGATGCAGCTATTTCTGAGAGTTAACCGCTCGAAGGCGGTTGTACATGTCGCTGATCATCTCGGGCAAAACCGGCTTGCACAGAAGGTACCCTTGAAGATCGTCACATCCAAGTGCGCAGAGCCAAGCCTTCTGCTCATTGGTTTCGATACCCTCTGCTGTGATCTTCAAGCCCTTTGCGTGTGCCAAGCTGATCATTGCTTGCACGATCCCGTTGTTATTCTCGGTCCCGTAAGCAGCGACAAAGCAGCGGTCGATTTTTATGCGATCGACATCGAGCTGCTGCAGACGTCCGAACGACGAGAAGCCAGTGCCAAAATCATCAAGCGCAAATCCGACCCCGAGCTGCCTAAGGGAGTTGATGTTGCGACGACAGGCGTCTTCATTTCCAAGCACAGCACTTTCCGTAATCTCAATTTCCAAACGACTTGGATCAAAATTGGCTCGTTCAAGCGCCGCTGCGACGCGCAGCGCGTAGGTATCGCTCCTTAGTTCCACCGCCGACGCGTTCACCGCGACACTCAAGCTCGGCCACTTTTTAGCGTCCGCCAATGCTGTCTGGAGTATTTGCTCGCCCAGCCTGTCGATAAGTCCTGCGTCCTCAGCGATAGAGATGAATACATCCGGCTGTATGAGTCCCTTTATGGGATGCCGCCATCTCGCCAGTGCTTCGACGCCTATTAAGTGACTGTTTTCCGCAGCATACACCGGCTGATAATGCACCTCAATCTGCGTCCTACTGTCGAGGGCGGCACGTAGGTCTTGCTCCAGATCACGGCGGGTCTTGGCCATTTCCTCCATGTGGGCACCGAAGATCACGTAGCGATTGCGCCCTGTGCTTTTGGCGCTGTAGAGGGCGATATCCGCACGACGTAGAATATCCCTGGCTTCAGAGTTGCCGGGCGAAGAGAAAGCGATGCCGATGCTCAAGCCGATTAAGATCGGTTGTCCGTCAATTTCGAAGGGTTGGCGAATAGCAGCGATGAGCTGTTCAGCCAATTGTTCAACATCTACCGATTTCGATGCTGGAACGAGGACCGTGAATTCGTCGCCGCCAATGCGAGCAACCATAGCGCCTGCGGAAACGGCAGACTTGAGACGAGCGGCCACGTCGACAATCAATCGGTCCCCGACCGGATGGCCCAGAGTGTCGTTTATCTGCTTGAAGCGGTCGAGGTCGAGAAAGAGCACAGCGGCTTCAGAAGTCGCGAGAGTTTTCTCGACTTCCGCTTTGAACGCAGCGCGGTTTGGAAGCCCACTCAAAGGATCATGATGCGCCAAATAGTAGAGCTCACCTTGGCTCTTCCGTAGTCGATCCGCACGCCCTTGAAGAAGCACAACAAGCCCCGCCAACGCCCCAGCCACTAAAACTGTCCCCAGTATCATCGCCGGCTTGGTAGCCTGAAGCACGGCCGTACCAGGTAGGAAGGGTTTCCAACTCAAGTAGCCCATCGCCGTTCTGTCGCGTGCCGCCAAAGGAAAGTAGCGTCGCTCAACATCCTCGCGCGCCCAGGCGAACTGCATTTCGGCGAAAAGGTAATCTGCGCCGAGGGACTGGGCGAAGTCAGCGTCAAGATAGCGCAAGGCGATGTGAAGCGGTTGTTTCCCGGCAACGTCCTGGATCTCGCCGCTGTCCGAAACAATGGGCTTGATGCTGACTATGGCGGGGCTACCATTGATGCTCACGATATCAGTTTCACCGATGCTCAGCATTGTGCGCGAAAGGCCGGAGGTGTCGCCAGTGGCCAACCGTTCTCGAAGGTCTTCAATGAGCTCTCGAACCTTTAGTGAAACGGTGGAGTATGCCTTCTCCGGGTCCGTATCGACGTCCGAATAGCCATAAATGAGGTCGTTGGCTGGACCGATGACGAATGCAGCGTCGTGCCCAAAGTATGTGTGCATCCAACTGCCAAGGTTTGCGTCGATCCACTCTCGATCACCTTCGCGCACCTTTCTAACCGCGTCGTCCCAGACCGTCGCACTTTCCTGATCGTGGGCAATTCTCTCCTGCATCTTACTGACAACCAAGCGAACCAGGCTGTCTTGCCGCTGGATTGCGGTCTCGTCAGCCTGACCGGCCGCCCATGTCATCGTGGCGTAAATAGCGCCGACAATGATGCCAAAGGACGCGATGGAGGCTAAGACTTTAATGAGGAGGTTGGGTTTCAGGGACATTTGACACATTCCGGGACAGTATTTCCCCACACCTACGACACCTCGGTTAAAACCATCCAAACATGCAAATACTTAATCTGGCCGACGAACATTTATAGATCAGCATTGGAGGCTGCAGGTTTCCGCTGCGTGGCTGCCGGGGTCTCCGAGATGAGTGGTGGTTTGCTTGGTCCCATCATTGACGTCCGTTAATCCGCACCTTCGAGCTGTTTGTCGTTGCTTACGCACTTCTCGCGTTTGCGGATCCTGCCAGAAAGGTCGGCTCGCATTTTGTCTCGCATTGGGAACTTGTGGACCGCCCAGTGGTTGAACAAGCGCAACCAAGGACAGGAGCTGACATGACAATGGGTTCGAATGATCAACCGCCGCGCACGCGAGTGACGGAAACAGCAATGGAGGCAAGGCAGGGCAGCCGAGGTCGGCCCGTACTCGTCATTCTCGCAAGCGCGCTCGTGCTGACCATGATCGCTTGGGGTATTTCGGAGTTATGGGGGGAAAGCATCGATAAGGATCAGCAGTCAACAGCCTCCACAAAGCAGGACCCGATGAGTGCACAGCCGAAAGGCGAAGGCACATTCGATAACAATCCAGCCGACGGGAGCAGCCGACCTCCTGAGGCGACGGATCGTGATCCTACTCCCAGCGGCAACGGCGGCGGGCCGACAATGGTTACGACGCCGAGCGGTACCGAAAAGGTTCGCTGACAACCGGAGTAGTGACGAGGGCGTTGACAGGGCCACAGCTAAGGGGATGGCTAAGGTGCCTGACTGTTCATCATCGTAGGTTCGAGCCTTCCGTCACAGCCTCTCTCTTCCTCGTGTTAAACGGGCTATGGGTTGAAACGGGTTCGAAAACATCGCCTCCCCGCGTGTGGTGGAGGGAAATGGCATCGCCAAGACAGTCCCGCGAACCCCCGCTGGACGGCTCGGCTGGGAGGTCTCTGTCTTCTGACGGGAGCCGAAGGAGGGAGGGGAGACGACTCCTCTCCCTCTGCATGCTGGTCACCGGCTACCCGGTAGGCTCTGGCTCTGACGCAGGTCGTCGATCGATTGGCTCTGCGTCGCGCGATCATGTGCAGGGCGATCACCTTCGGAAATGTCTCGCTGATGGCCCGTGGGAAGGACGTCGTCGAGCACATCGTCCGGGAGGTCTTCGGCCAGTTCGTAGGCGCGGACACGTGTCGACGTAGACTTGGTGCTGCGGGTGTAGCGACCGACGCTGGTCGCGGCGCTTGCCGCCGCATCCGCCTGAAACACATCGTCACGGGAAGCGATTGCCTGCTGGTCGCGGTCGGCGTCCCAGCCTTCCGTGCGCCACGTGTCCGCACGTTCGTCCAGATCGATAGCACCTTCGTCAGCGAGGATGTCGTGAGCTATGTTGTAGGTGGCGCTGTCGACCGAGACGGAGACGAGGAAGCCGCCCCGGCGAAGGCCTTCGGCGTAGACGTCGCGGTCTTCGTCCGGGAAGAACCAATCTCCTAGCCTCGACCAGAAGCTCGGTCCTTCCGCAGTTGCCGGTCTTTCTCCGTCGGCCTCATAGCCCGGCATGAGGCGCACGTCGGTCACGCCCGCTGCTTTGAGCTTGTCGATGGCCGTCTCGGCATTGCTTCTGGAATCGAAGAATGCCGTCATCACACTTTTAGCGCCGACGCCGGTAATGTTGGGAGCGCCGTCGTTATAGAGATTGGTCATGGAATCCTCCTCCGATGTTCGTATGGAGATCGAACGGACGGAAAAGCGGAATGTTCCGGCTCGTCGGCGTACGTGTTGATCACGAGGCTCGGCACATTCATTTTTTGTGGGTGTGCGGCACCTCGAAAAGGTGGTGGATGCGTGCCGCTAGAGAGGTGGGATGACTGGACGCCGCCTTGTCATTGAGGACGCCCAGATGCTCCTCGGATTGCATTCTCTTCGCAAGAAGTTCGCCGAGCTCTTCAAAGAGCGATGGCCGATCGCGCATCACGGTAGCAAGATGATCTTTCGAAATTTCGTAGACGACCACGAATGTGAGCGCCCGCATTCTGGCGGTCTCCGGCGCTCCCATCAAAACACCCCGCTCACCAAACAAGTCACCCGGTGCAAGGCGCGTGATTTCCTCGCAACTCTCTTCCGTTTGCTTCTCCACCACGACGACGCCGCTGCGCACGATCATCAATGACGTCATCGAGGCATTCTGCGGTGCGATCACCATGTCTATTTTGAATGTGAGACGCTTCATGCTGGCGGCAAGGCTTTCCATCTCGTCTTCCGTGAGCGTGGAGAACAGTGCAATCGAGTTCAGCAGTCGCCAAGCTGTTCCGGGATGCTTGACGCCTTCCAAACTCTGGGCGGCGTCGGACGGCCCGCCCCGAGGCGCGCCTAGTTGGAGACCTGCAGCCTTCGCATGTCTGAATACCAGATCATAAATCTCGTTCTTGGCGGCTGACGTTCGCGAAAGGTCTGACACCTTGAATGCCAACTCGACTTCGATCGCTGACGCATCGAGACCAATTATGGAAGCTGATGGAGGAGGGGATTTGAGTATGCAGTTGGCGCTCAAAAGAACAGTTTTCATGACCTCTTCGACGACAGCCGGCGGACGTGTAGGCAGGATCCGAACGGTGATAGTGGCACCATGTATCTCGTCCGAGCCGGTCAGGTTCGTCAGGCGTGCCTTGGCCAAAGCGCTGTTCGGGACGATGATGAGGTCGTTTGTGTTGCTGAGCAGGTGTGTAGAACGCCAGTTCGTCTCGACGACCCGGCCTTGCATGCCGTCTTCCAGGACTATCCAGTCCCCCACGGTGTAAGGTCTTCCCAGGTTGAGGGCGATGCCCGAAAAGACGTCGTTCAAAGTACTCTGGAGTGCAAGGCCGAGAACGATCGCGAAGACGCCCGAGGTGGCGATCAAGGTGCCGACCGGCAGCCTGAATACGAATGCGATGACCGCAAGCGCCGCGCCCGAATAGATCAGGCCGACGAGTAGATCTTGGATCAGCCGCCCCTCTCTTGGCTTCTGCTCGAAAATCAGGAAGAGGCGTACCGCGCTCACCAGCGTCATCGCACCGCCGATCCACCAAGTTGCCTTCGCAAGTCCGATGAATATGCGGTGCGTCAAGTCCTGCGCGGTCGTGTCGCCGTTCCAGGGCGCAAGGTTGTTGGCGACGAGAAGGACGGTGAGGAGGGCGAAGAACGCCACGTTGGCAGAGAAGCGAGTCCCCGAGTGCCCGCGTGCTAGAAGGCGCGCTATCAGCGCAAGGGCCACCAGTGCTGCGAACTGCGCGATCGGGTCTCCAACGATAACAGAAAAGCCGACCATGAAATCTCCGGGTTTGACCTATTCAGGACACGCTACCATGACCCACTACCAGGCCCAACGGGTCCAATAGTCTGTACGCTCGACTTCGGTCGAGAGGAGCCTATACGTATGCCTATCTCGTCCCCACCGCGATGAGTCTGAGCCTCCGCGGAGGTCGCGAAAGGTGGCTTTTGCCATGCGTGTCCTCGACCAGGTTAGAGAACCGGTCGTTGGTGAGGCAACGGTGCAGTGGTATTGCTAAAATTCAAAAGAAGATCGGAAAGCAATCGAAAGAACATTCTGCTTCTGTTTGCGTAGCCTCGATCCGTGATGGATTTATGGAGTTGCCATGGTTATCGACTGCAAGTCCGCGTTAGAAACCTTCGGGCATCTCCTGATACGCGTCTTTATGATTTTGATGGGCTATCTTGCGGGAGTGATCTCATTCGGATTGGCGGAAGGGATAATCACAGTGCTCTTACGCGAAGACGGGGTTTCTCGATCCATCCAACTTCCTGGATTGACTGTGCCTTTAATCTTGGTGAGTTTGTATTATTTTTTTCGACCCGTTCTGTTGATTGTGAGCGTTGCCGAAATCTTGGGCTACCGGAGCGTCGTCTACTATGCAGGAACTTGGGCGCTTATGGGATACACTATAGGCCACAACACTAGACCGTTCCCCCCACCTCGTTACGATGTGCTTTTCGCCTACCAAGACACCATTTGGGCCTCGGGCGGGATTTTGGGAGGTGTCGCTTACTGGGCAGTAGCCGGCCGGTTCGCGCGACCATTATTCTGGACAGCAAAGAGGAACGCGCCAAGCAACCATCGCAGGGAAAAGCATCAATACCTATACCGAAGACCGTAATGGTAGCAGATGGCCGCTCAGGGCCGACAGCCGTCACGGCTTAATCTCACCAAACACCGCGAACGTTCTTACATTCTCCGTGATCTTTGTGACAGCGCTGGATGGCCCGACTACACACTCCTCGGGAATGAAGTTCGCAGGTAGCCCGCTGGGTCTCGCTTGATTTATTTCCGATACGCTCAGCATATCGAGTTCCGTAGACCGCTTAATTCGTTCGACCGTGATCTCGTCGCGGCTGATGAATATAAAGGCGAAATGCCCTTCATCGGATTGGTAACTGGTCTTGGCCAGGAAGGTGTTCACCCGCATCGCGAGGTCGTCACTTCCGTACACACGATCTTGATACGGATGCAATACACATACGGCTTGCGCGGGTCGCGGCGATAACCCTTCGGCGTACACCACACTTCCAATGGAAGCGCTTTTCAAGGCTTTGAGAAGAGGCGTCTCGGGGAGTTGAGCAAAGTAATATGCCGCGAGAACCGCAATTGCCAGCAAGGTGGCCCCTCCTGTTAGGCGGAGAAAAGAAAACGTACGCCTCAAGCGATCACCGATGACTTTGGATTGCAACTTTCGGTGAAACCGATCGCAAGTAGTGGAACGAAAGTCAACATACCAACAGTCTGGGTATGCCGCTTTGGGCCGATACCCGCCATTGATGGCCGACCGCTTTGCGCCAACCGGACATTGCAGCAATCGCAGAGCTACTTATTTAGGGCCTATCATCACCAATGTGCAGGAATGGTAATGAAAGTTCGGCTGACGACCACCGATGACTATGAAGCGCTATGTGCCGTTGACTCGGTTGCCGAGACAAGCCAGGAGCGTCGGGATCAAATTAGCGAATGGCTCCTCTCGGCCCGCTGTCACGTTGCCGAGGCAGATGGCCGGATTGCCGCTTATGGCGTGCTGACAGACCCCTTCTTTGGCCATCCGTTTATTGAGATGGTGATGGTCGGCAAAGACTTTCGTCATCAGGGATTTGCTACAGAGATCATCAGGTACCTTCTTTCGACCAACCCCAGTTCAAAAATCTTCAGCTCCACCAATACGTCCAACAGACCAATGCAAATGCTGTTTGCTAAACTGGGCTTCAAACCCACTGGATATGTCGACAACCTTGATGAGGGCGATCCAGAAATCATCTTCTATCACCCTGCCGCTTAGTTAAATCGCGACACGCTTACCGCAGGGGGCTGGAAGGCGACAACAGCCTGGTCCGCAGAGCGCCAATTGCAGTCTCTCCTTACAGGCAGTTAACCTGACCGACTGCTGCATAGGCAGAAAAATTGCAGGCCACCACCCCAATCGTAAGGACCATTCCATGGATGGCCACCCAAAAGCCCGGATGTCTACGCATCGTCGGACGTGATAACGACGCCAGCACGACGATCAAACTGGTGGCTCCGATCAGGAGGAACAAGGTACTCACCGGCGGTAGATAAAGCAGAATGATTGGCCAGCAGCTTGCAAAATGATAGGGGCCAGCATTGTTGTATGCCTTGATCGCTAGCGCTATCCATAGAAGAACGTGGACCGATAATAGCGGCCACTTCCAGATCAGCACCCGATACGCCCCAAAGCTCATTTCGAAACCACCGCCCCAACTACGTCTACAACCAACGTAGCGGAAATCAGCCCAACTTCACGTTGTTGAAAAAGCTAAAATGCGAACAGACCCGTCGTTCCTCAACCAATAGCGCTTTATTAGCGAAGGCCGCTTGGGGGCCGGAAGGCGACAACAGCCTCACCACAAGCGGACAGTTTCTCGATTACGGCCATCCCCAAGATTTGGCCGCGCTCGCCAGCAAAACGAAAACAAAGGCCAGCGCCATGAGCGGCAGTATCACGTTGGCTTGACTTGCGTGGAACGACGGAGGACCTTTCATGAAATCGGTCTTCTTCCCGACTCGGCTAGCATGAACCAAAATACGCCGCCAAACGTAAGGGTTGCTGCAAGCAAAACTAAAATTCTGGCCATAGTTGAAACTTAGATGATCGCGGAGATAATACAACGACTTCAACCGGGCATTTGCGCCCGCCTCATGGGAGCGAGCGTGAAAGAGGTTTTCGTAGGCGTATTGCTTTCGAGCGCTGTCAGCTCGGTTTCAATAGCGGCCCCGCCAAATGACCCTTATTGGGTACGATATGCTGTGGTAGGGCCATCTGGCACAGGAGAGATGGGGGATCGCGAATGCCAGTCGCAAGGTTGGTGCTCAATCTTCAATGACGATGCCGCAGGTGTACATATTAAAATCAAGCCACGGGTCGTCGGTGGATCGAATTTTCAAATGAGCGTATCTTGTGACCGTTTCCCATGCTCGCTGGAAGGCGGCAAATCTCTCGCGCAACTCAATGCGGCTATCCAGCCTATGAAAATGACGTTCTACAAGGGCGGGGTTTCCCTTGGCCTGGAGCTTCGTCGGGGGGAAGAACTGGGAAAGCTGATAATGATGGTCAAGCGGTAGAGTCCTTTTAGTCCGTTTGACCTCATTAGTTTGTTACCAGTCGTCCCTCGGCGGCTTTGCGCCCGCCAAAAGGAGACATTGACCAGGTTGCTCGATTTGGGGCAGAGCAATCATTGCCCGAACTGAATGGAAGCGAACCGTGCGCCCTCTCAATTCCGCTGTGATCATGCTTCTTCTCTTAGTGCTGTCACCATTACCGTTGCTGGCATTCGTCAACGTCAGGAGAGCGGTGGCTGGTCACGGGTTCGAGCCGATTATTGACAATGTGGTGTCTTATCTTCTGCTGTTCCTTATATTCGCGGCAGGCGCGCTGACAACCGGGCTATACCACGCATTGGGACCGCGCCGTCGCAACGTTGTCGCCTATGCGTTTGCGGGTGCTAGTGGCTCAACGGCCCTCATGACTGCGGCTGATCTGATCGACAGCTATTTTAGCGGGCCCGGGGTCGGATGGATTTGGCCGCTCGCAGGCTTTGCTCTTGGCTTTGCGTTCGGAGGAGTTTTCCGAACAGCGCGTAACGGCTTGCATTTCGATAGAGCAAAACCGCGGCAGCGCTTGCATCGAGGTGAAAACCCGCTTCGGGCCGACAGCAGACATTTCTACAACCTCTGCGTTCAATGCAGAATGATACTTAGATCAGCGGATGGCTGCTATGGGCCGGAATGCGAGCCCCGTCCGAAAAGCGCCAAAAACGGTCGTTGTCTTATTGCGGAGGCCGTGCTTCATTTTCATGCGCTATAAAGCAACCCCGTCGCTGCGCAAAGTCGGATGGGCTTGTGGCTCCCAGGAGGCAGTTAAATGAAGACAGAGACACGATCATCGACCGTTTTAGCCGTTCTTCTCGCACTCACAGTCAGTACAACTTACCCGGCCTTTTCCAAGGATGCCGATCAAGGGGAAAAAGACTGGCAGACATGCATGGACAAATCCGACGGCAGCAACGCGGCATGGGGCGGCTGCGGACAGATATGGCTGAAGCGCGAGGATGACAAGTTGAACGAGGTTTGGAAAACCGTCTACGGACAGGCGACGGGACAAACGAAAACCGATCTTCTCGCGGAGCAGCGCCTGTGGAACACGTATAAGGAAGGTTCGTGCCAGGCTTACGCCAACGGTGAATGGGGCGCGGAACGGACGGTGCTGGACTATGTTTCCTGTCGCGCTGAATTGATCGATCGGCGGATCACCGACCTCAAAAGCTACGGTGATCTGTTTAAAGGCAATTAACTGATCGTCTTCGACTTGTCGTTCCTCCCCAAAAGTCCACTTCGGGCCGACTGCTGACAACCGCTTCGGCCGGAAAGCGGCCACGAGCTATCGTGCTTGCAAAGCTATTTCTCTTCTTGGTCTTCGCAGTCTATGGAAGGTTCACAGCATTCGTTTGAGGGCGGAAATAGAAAATGCCAAGAGAAGAAGCCAGCTCCGGAAAACACACCGATGCGGTGGTGCTTGCGGAAAATCTTCGCGTTACGCTCGGCAAATTCGTTCGCGGTGTGAAGACGCAAGCCAATACACCGACAACCTCGCAGTCGGAAACGCTGTCGCTTCTGGATCGAGAAGGACCGCTCAGCGTCGCCGAACTGGCAGAGCGTCGCAACGTCCGGCACCAGAGCATGCGGCTAGTCGCCGGTCAGCTGGAATCCGACGGACTGGTCAGCAAAATGCCTAATCCAGCGGATGGGCGCAGCCGGCTTCTTTCCATTACTGAAAACGGGCGGGGGCAATTGTCCCGCGCCCGCGAAGCCCGGACATCGCAGATTGCCAACTTGATCGAGGAACGCCTGTCCGAAAAGGACAGACGAACGCTTGAAGCCGCAATCCGTGTTATCAAACGGCTGTGCTAGCTTATCGGATCAGGCCTTCGATAATGCAGCTGGCAGAGTCGATAAGGTGTTCAAACCCCAGTGCTCGGCATATCTGCCGTCCTGAACTCGCACGATATCGATAACCCCAATGGCTACGTCCCGTCCCGTCCCCGGAATGCCCAGCAGGGTGCCGGTATGAACGCCGCTTATCGTCTTTCGGGTTGTGACCTTATCACCCTCGGCGATCTGATCATGAATAGTTACCGTCAAGTTTGAAAGAGCAGGGCGAAGAATATTCTGGAAGGTGTGCCACATGCTTTCCGCGCCGTTCGGCATTCCCTGCGGCGCAGCGTGGTTGATGAAGTGTGGAGCCATCAAGGCACGAAATTCGCTTTCGCTCCCGTTTTGAATGACCTCGATGTTGAAGCGGCGAACCACTTCCTTGTTATCGGCAGACATGTTCGATCCTTCGCACAAGCAAGATATGTACAGTAAGACTGTATATATCTTGCGTAACCGTTCAGCGATCCAGTTGCAAGTCGTACCTACTGCAGTGACCGCTTTGGGGCCGGAAGGAGACAACAGCCTCGTCTGAAGAGCGCCATGAGCAGTCATCAAGAGCCTCACTCCTCATACCTGCTCGCGACAGCAAGGGTCCTATCTGCGTTAGTCAATAGCTCAACGCTGCCTCCGTGTTCGAAACGGGCGACGAGCCCTTCTTTCTCTTCGCGAGACGAACGCCCAGGGCGTTCCTCAGACGTGATGCCTTCAACTCGATGCTTCGACATAGGACTATCGATGTTCAGCGCCACCTCACAAGGCGGCCTTCACCGTGGGCTTACGGTGCTGCTGCAGAGTCCTTCAGTCCTTCGGAAAGCAACCGAGAGAATTTCTCGAACTTCGCGGAGTTCGAACGACTGTATGCCGGGGAGGAACGCGTGGCGATGAAATCCTATGCGCCGTGCCCGGTGAGGAAGGCGGCTGGCAGCATCTGAAAGCCCTTCTTCTTATGCCTTTACTGCCGTCTCATGATCCGTTCGAGAGTGCCTGCACGACGATTAGCGCCCGAGTGAAAGAGCTATCGATCTGAACGGTCGTCTTCTTCATAAAACTTGAAAATGCGTCGTGCTCTCTTTTCAGAAAGCGTGACACCTTTCACCGGGGGTTATTTCATCAAACCGGCCGAGCGCAACGCGTCCTCGATGACGTTCTGAACTCCTCCGACCCTCGACTGCTGCCAACGGCCAGCCGAAGGAGCTTGTTCGCGTTTGGGCGCGTTCGCTCTTCGCTCGAAGGATGGCGTCAGCCCCCAGTTGCGAGCAATGTGAACGGTAGAGGAGATGCCCACATCCAGCATAAAAGGTGCCCCGTGGCCGTATCCGGCCTGCGTATCGACTGGCGTTCCATGTGCCATTCCGTGAATGGAATAGAGTTCGATCACATCGCGGCCGGATGTATCGCGCCAAACCTCGTGCCGCTGGCTGTCCACTATTTCAGTAAGAGTTGCCTTTTGTGGAACCGCGTGCACCCCACGCCATTGCTCCACGATCGCCCGGGCGTTGCCTTCCACAACGGTGTTGTCGGCTGTGCCATGCCAGACGCTGACCGTTGGCCACACTCCTTGGTGCGGCGATGCCTCGCGGAGCATATCAACGAGAGCGGCGGCAATGGGAAGGCCGTGGCCACGCATGCGGTCAAATGCCTCGGGAACGGTACCGGCCACCCCGTAGGGAAGGCCAGCGATAATTGCACCGCCTGCGAATACTTCGGGATAGGTGGCGAGTAGCGCGTTGGCCATTGCGCCGCCAGCAGAAAGCCCCGTTACGTAGACCCGCTTTGGATCGACGCCATGATTGGCGATCATGGTGGCGATCATCGCACGAACGGATTGGACCTCTCCGCGATCTCGGGTTATGTCCTCTTTGTTGAACCAATTGAAACACAGGTTTGCGTTGTTCTCACGCGATTGCTCGGGAAACAGCACAGCAAAACCGTAGTCGGATGCCAAACTCGACCATCCGGACCCATAATCGTAGCCAGCGGCAGTCTGGGTGCACCCGTGCAAAACAACCACAAGGGCAGGGGCGGTTTTCAAACTATCGGGCTTCGTGAACCAACCAGTCAGATTGCCAGGATTATCACCTGAAGGTTCGAGCCTGACCAGCACATCAGTATGGTGTTGATTTGCTGCTGAAAACCGACCAGCACGCAATCTGGCGAGGCGCTCTATGGTGTCGGAAATGGTTCTCATCTTTGGCTCTCCTGACGGAAAGCCAATCGCTAACCGAACTAACTAGATAATGCTGCACTGCACAATTACAAGCCATTTCTCTCCGGGCTGGCGGTCGACCGGTTTACTCACCTTTCGAGATCTCAAATCGCTTGGTTTCCGTCTAAGCGGGACGAGACGAACAAATGCGCGTGCCAACCTCTACGGCGTCGGCGAAGGCAGGCCTTCAAATGTGTCGCGTCGGGCCAAAAAGGTAGCGAGATCATTCGTTCCAGGACAGCTCCGCTAAAGCGAGACAGCTATCGGCTCCAGTCGGATAGCCCGTACGCCCTGCGGACGAGAGGGTTGTCCTCTTCCGAAATGTCATTCTTACGAACCGGACGAGGAAGTAGCATGGCGAAAAAGGGGCAGCACTTCGAATGGTGGCCATGTTGCCATTGCGGCAGGGACATTGAAGCGAAGTCTCCTAACCCACTTCGTGTCACCGTTGAGACCGCAGACGGCAAATGGCAGGTGTGGTTTGCTCACGCTAGTTGCTTCAAAGACAAGTTGATTGATCCGCCGGATGCGCCGCCTGGCTTTTTTGACCCAGCACATTTTTGAACGGCCCCTATTGGCGCGAAGGCGACCGATTGAGGATCTGTCGGTTTGTTGATATGCCGCGAGACATGGACAAGTGGCTCTCTTCTGCGAAAACATGGGCAAGATCAATCAAGAGAGATGTCGTTTCTCTTTGGATCGCAGCACGTGATCAGCGTACACCTCTTGCAGCTAAAATCGTCGCCGGAGCAGTTGCGGGTTATGCGCTATCTCCCATCGACCTGATCCCCGACTTCATTCCAATTCTGGGATATCTCGATGATCTGCTAATCGTGCCGCTTGGAATACTTCTTGCCATACGCCTGATACCCAAACCGCTCATGTCCGAATTTAGGATTTTGGCTGAGGAGCGGACAAAGCTGCCAAACAGCAGGATCGGCCTGCTGGCAATTATCGCTATTTGGCTGACCTGTGTTGCTGTTGCCGCTTGGTTTGCATGGCTACAATTCGGTAGCTTTTGACTTGGGCGTCCGCTTCTGGCGCTTTTCGGCCGACGTCAATGCGGACGCGAAGCCGAGGCCGCCGGAAAAGCTCAGTTGTCGCGTCGGCTTTGGGAAGGTCCAGCATGACTGGTTCCTTTCAGGTGAACTCCTGTGAATGGTCAGAAAGCCCCGTTGTTCCCTTCGAATAGCACGATCTTCATGGTCCCCGTTGCGGTGGCTGCGTTGAGCACTATGTCCGCATTCATGGATCAAGACATCAAAGCACCAAAACTCTCCGGCACTGCCAAGCTGGACGCCACCACCGAAGCCGCATACGCGATCATTGACAAGCGCGTGCTAGACCGGGAATCCAAAACTGCAAAGCTCAGGGCCTTACGCCTCGAAAAGGAAGCCGTCGAACGTGCTGCGAACGCTTCCAAGTCCGCCACGAAGCTGAAGCGGAAGAAGGCAGATCCAGTCGCCTAGCCAGAGGCTGCTAAGGCGTTTCCTCTGGGGTACCCGGCATCCGAAATTCGAAGACCGTCACCTCCTGATCGGATTTGACCGTCAAGGTTCCTCCATGCGCCTTGGCAATCTCGGACGCTATATGGAGACCTAGTCCCAGTCCTTGCTGACGTTCGTTCGGATTGCTGCCCCGGAAGAATGGCTGGAACAGGCGCTCCATAGTCTGCGGCGGAATGGGATCTCCGCCATTAAAAACGGCGATGATAAGGCAGCCATCCTCAACATGGGCCTTGATGCGGACCGGAAGATCCGGATGACCATGCATGAACGCATTGCCGAGAAGATTGGACGCAAGCTGCCCAATTCTACCGCTGTCGACGAGCACTGCCCCTGGCAGATCGATATCGACCTGGATCTTTCTGCCAGTTCCGCTCTCCAATTCGGAGACGACCTGCCTGAGGACGGGTTCGAGATCCAACTCCTCTCGTCGGGCCACGGCAATGCCACCCCCGAGGCGGCCGCTCGCCAGATCTAGGACATCGTTGACGAGTGCGCTCATCCTGTCGACGCTCCCGTCGATCAATCGGACGACTTCACTTCCTCTCGGACTGAGGGTCTCCTTCGCCAGGAGGCGCACGCCGCCCTTCACCGATGCCAATGGATTGCGCAGATCGTGCCCAAGCACGGCTATGAATTCGTCACGGAGGAGGGCTGAACGTGTAAGCGCCGAATTGAGCGCTTCGACCTCGCGTCGGGCAGCCTTGCCAGCTTCGTTGGCATCGAACAGCTCGCGTTCGTACTTGCGGCGGCTTGATGCTTCGATGACGGCAATCCTGGTCTCCAGAACGTCGCCATCGCTTCCAGTCTTCTGGTTCGCATTCGCCAGAACCGGAAGACGAGCTCCGTCCTTCCGAACGAGGTCAAGCGCCACTTCGTGGAAGTAGCCCTGCATGCGAAGGAGCGGCGCGAAATGCGTCTCATAGAACATACGGCCGGCGATAGGCATC
Organism: Rhizobium sp. Root1203; assembly: GCF_001424945.1. Classification (GTDB taxonomy): domain Bacteria; phylum Pseudomonadota; class Alphaproteobacteria; order Rhizobiales; family Rhizobiaceae; genus Rhizobium. The sequence goes on along the minus strand of NZ_LMCW01000008.1, from coordinate 43,006 downwards.
AGATCGAGAAGGCGTTTTTCGGCAAGGTCGGCCTCGTTGAAGTCGAGCCATGCAAGCAGGGTCCGATTGGCCTTGGTGATCCGCCCGCGTGCGTCAAGCAGCAGGTAGCCGCATGGAGCATCCTCAAAAAGATCCTGAAAATCGTGCGTCGTACTCATCTAGTGTCTGACGAACTCGCGAATTGCCGCAACGACCTCGGCCGGTGCCGAAAGGTTGGGGCAGTGACCGGAAGCATCGAGGAGCTTGTAGCTGCAGTTCGGGATCGCCTCCCGGACGTATTCGCCGACTACCTCAGATGCGATAATGTCGTCCTTGCATTGAAGAACCAGGGTGCGAGCGGTGACGAGGGGGAGTTCCGCCCGGTTGTCCGAAGTGAAAGTCACCTTCGCGAACTGTTTGGCGATCTCGGGATCGGTCCTGCAGAAGCTGTCCGTGAGCTCCTGACCGAGTTCCGGCCGCTCCGGGTTGCCCATGATCGCGGGCGCCATCGCCGCCGACCACCCCATGTGGTTATCGGCGAGTGACACCAGGAGTTCTTCGATGTCGCCGCTTTTGAACCCGCCGTAATATCCCTCGTCATCGATATAGCGGGGCGAGGGGCCGACCAGCACGAGGTTTTCGAACATGCCGGGAGCCTTGAGGGATGCCAGCACACCGATCATCGCGCTGACCGAGTGACCGACGAAGACAGCGTCCTTCAGGTCAAGCGCCTGGCCGATCTCGACGAGGTCGTCCGCATAACCTGAGAGGTTGGAGTATTTCTCAGGATCATATGCTCCAAGATCTGATTTCCCGGCACCGACGTGATCGAAGAGGACCGTCGTGAACGTGCTCTCGAAAGCCGGCGAAACCAGCCGCCACATGTTCTGGTCGCAACCGAACCCGTGGGAAAAAACCATCGACTGGTTTCCGCTTCCACCGAGGATGACGTTGTTTCGTTGAAGTACGTTCATGGACGCCCCTATTCAGGACGCACCGTATCCACCTTCCGATAAAAAAGCCAGAAGTCGCGATGGCGCGAGGCCTCTCGGCAAAGCGAACTCATCGGCATGTGCAGCAAAGAAACGCTTTCGCATTCTCGCCATGTACGGCCGCTTTCCTGGAGGGCAGGCCCAGTACCTACGCGTGCCTTTCGCCGACGTCGGTCCGATCACGGTTCCGGACGGTCTGAGCGATGAACAGGTGCTGTTCCTCTCCGACATCTTTCCGACCGGCTACATGGCGGCGGAGATCTGCGACATCCAACCGGGTGAGACGGTCGCCGTGTTCGGCTGCGGCCCGGTCGGCCTCTTGGCGATCAAATGCACATTCCTTCTCGGCGCCGAACGCGTGATCGCCATCGACAGGCGTCGGGCGCAGAGACACTCGACTACACCGACGAGGATCTGCAGACGAAAATCGTCGAAATGACAGGCGGAAACGGTCCAGATGCCGTTATCGAGGCCGTTGGAATGGAAATCCACGGTGCGGGCGGCATGATGGAAAGCATACAGACCAAACTCACCTCCACTGAGCGCCCTTTTGCTCTCAGTCAAGCCATCCTTGCCGAGTCCTTGGTTCCTCTCGGATCGGCCGAGGTAGGCAAACTGGATGTAAAAACCTGGTTTGCGCGACGCCTCCAAGCTACGGCCTGATCTGACCGGCCTAGCGGCAGGACTTATGTTGGCGCCGCTAGGCTAGTGTCCTCGAAGAGGCATCACGTGTGGCGGCGAGGCTAATCATGACGTGCATTCGTGTTCCACGGGGGGACGAGTCGCTTTCGCCCGGCCCCCAGACCACCAACATAGGAGCCTCGGCGTTCAGTGAGGAGGTGTGAACAAGGGTGCGTCTCCAGGTCAGTGTCGCGTGTCGAGCGGGAGCTCGCCGTCGTCGAAGTTGCCGTTAATGGCGGCTGGGCGTGACATTGCGCACGGCTCGGCGCTGTCGCGTGCCGTTACACGAGAAGCCGCCAAAGAAGTTCCATAACAAACCTTATCCGACAATATAGGTAGCCGGCTACATATTGTGTGGCGCTCCGCGACCCTCGCCGGCTGATGGCGTAACTCTTTCTCAAAGTTACGAAACAGAAGTTTCGGCGTCGCCTACTCTCGTTTCCCCAAGATCCGGGGAAACGTCACTGTGCGAGGAACGAGATATGGAACTCAAGGGCCAGACGCGCCACCGGGATCTGCTGCGAATTTCTGACTTCCACGGACAATCTTTTCCCCTCATCCTCGGGAATACCATCCGATGCCATTTCGGCCAGAAGTCTCTTTCCTTCTCCAATCGCTGACATGAGGTCCGGAAAATCATACCCCTCATCTGCTCCGAAGTACGTTTCTGACTCGTCCGTTTTGAAGTAGAAAGTTGTCATCGCTTGCCTCCATAAAACTATGAACACTGCCAGAGCGTTAGAGTTCCAGATGCTCGAGTCACCGCCTGATGGCACTGACGTCTCTCGCGATGGGTTTCACAGGCAAGTCCAGTCAAATCTGGCTCCGGCTTGATCAAGTAGCCGACCTCTACCGGCAGCGCAGGACCACGGGAAAATAGGCAATACCAAGCGCGTTAACCTGACCGTAAGCCGCCATCTCGTTCAGCCGCCGTAGAGAAAAGCGGTTCCAACCGATCTTTTGCATACTGAAACGGACGACGCGTTTTTTGGAGACGCCGCCGACGAGGCGAAGGTTTCGTTGTCGGAGGAGGTTTCCCCAATGGTCGAGCAAGGCAAGAACATAGCTTCCGAGATCTGGCACAAAGGCTCCTGCCGTTGCCGCCGACGCCCATGATTCAGTAAAAGATCGAGTTCTGCACGAGGTTGATACATTCAAAACAGGGGCAGGCAGGGACAAGCTTCTTAATCGGCCCTGCAGTCGAGCCGATCGTGTAAAAGGCTAGCCGTCCCTAATGCCCTTTTTACCCGGGCCGAGCCTGGTGAGGTTCTATAACCGTGGTCCGGGCGTGGATTATATACTTTTGTCCGTCGTGGCGTCGGCCTGGGGTCGGTATTTCCAGCCATAGATTTCGTCAGTGTGCGCGCAGGCAGATCTGGGCAACAGCGGCTGTTGGCAGCCCTCGAACGGTCGGCTACGTTGCACGTCTCCTAAATGACGGCGAGGTGAACGGCGTGTGCAATCTCTACCGCATGGATGACAGGGACTGGGTCAGGAAATGGGCGATCGATGCCGAGAGCATGATTAACCTAATGCCGGCCTATCAGATGAACCCTGATCAGATGGGGCCGATTGTCAGGAACACACCCGATGGCCGAAAGCAACTTATACACGCCCGCTGGGGCCTTCCGTCTCCATTCTATGTCTTGAAGAGTGCCGCCGCGACCCGCGCGGAAAAACTTCGGAAGAAGGGGCAGCCAGTCGATATGGATTTACTACTGAAGATGGAGCCGGATCGCGGCACTACCAACGTCCGCAAGCTTCACATCGGGCATTGGAAGCAGTGGTTTGGCATCGAACATCGCTGCCTGGTTCCTCTCACGTCCTTCGCTGAACCAGACCCCGCCAGCCAGAAGGAAGGCGATCGCGTCCCGAACGCATGGTTCTCCAGTGACGAGAACAAGTCGATCATGTTCTTCGCAGGAATTCACGTGCCCGGCTGGACGAGCGTCCGGAAGATCAAGGATGGGCTGACGACCGACGATCTATATGGCTTCTTAACCACCGATCCGAACGATGTCGTTGCGCCGATCCACAAGGACGCGATGCCCGTTCTGCTGCTGACAGAAGAAGAGACCGATGTGTGGATGCGCGCGCCCTGGGATGAGGCAAAGGTGCTCGCGCGCCCGGCAGCAAACGACGCGATCATGGTCACGTCTCGAGAGGCCTACGGATCCACCATCGTCTCGACGGACGGAGAACCCGTTCAGCCGAGCCTGCTGTGACGGTTACGATGCACTGGGTCGATACCAAAACGGACGAGAAGGTCAGGGCGCTTGATCGCGGTATGGTCGGAAGCGAGCAGCTTGACGGAACGTTCGTTGCGCCTGCGGGGCAGCGCCTGAGAACAGTGAATTCTGGTATGACGCGCTGAAGCGGACCAAAGACCATCCCGACCAGCTCGACTCAATAGCCAGCCGCACCTCGTCCTGACGTGGCGGGAGATGGTCGTCTCTCCTGCGATGCCCATCAAGACGGGCCGGAAGGCTTTCCGACCTCAAAAGATCTGCTTCGACATCGTCGCGGGCGACATCGAATTTCTGTGCGGGAGCCACTCCGTCATCTCCGGCTGCTAAGCCGAGGATTCACGCCACGAACAGGAATCTTCGTTCACGACCGAAATGACGGATTGAAGGCTCGGCCGGTCAAGGGCTTCACTTCACCGCAGCGGCCGGCCAGTTCATGACATCCTCCTTGCCGCCTGCCAGACGACTGCGGCTGCCGGTAACGATGTCGTAGGGGAAGCCGAGCGGAATGGCGCTGCTGGTATCGAGGCGGGCGACCTGTTCTTCGGTCAGGCGAACATCGAGTGCTGAAAGATTGTCGTCGAGCTGCTCCTTGGTACGCGGGCCGATGATCGGCAGCGTTATGCCTTTGGCTAGTACCCAGGCGATTGCGATCTGACCAGCAGGAAGTCCGGTTTCCTCGGCAATCGCCAGAACCGCGTCAACGGTTGCCGTCTTTCGATCGTCGCTTTCGCCATGGATGACCGCGCCGAGCCCTTGCGCCCTGCCCGTCTCGCCTTTGCGATATTTTCCGGTGAGCAGCCCACCGCCAAGCGGCGACCAGCTGACGGTGCCCAAACCAAAGGCATTGGCCATGGGGATTAGCTCACGCTCGACAGTGCGTTCGACGAGGCTATATTCGATCTGTAGCGCCGAGATCGGCGACCAGCCGCGCAAGTCTGCAATGGTGGCGGCGGTGGCGACGCGCCAGGCCGGGAAGTCCGACAGACCGGAATAGAGGATCTTGCCAGAACGGGCGAGGTCATCAAGACCGCGGGCGATCTCATCGATCGGGGTGACGGCATCCGGCATATGCACCCAGAGTAGATCAATACGATCGGTGTTCAGACGCTTCAGGCTGGCTTCCACGGACTGAACCATCGCCTTGCGGCTGTTGCCAGTGCGCTGCAGGCCGCTGTTCGGCGCATCGCCCAGCGAGAACTTGGTCGCGAGCACGATATCGTCGCGCTCGCTGGCGATGAATTCACCGGTCAGCGTCTCCGACTGGCCGAACTGATATTGGTCGGCCGTATCGATGAAATTGCCGCCGGCGGTTCGGTAACCGTCGAAGATCTGCTTTGCAGTCTCTCGGTCTGCGCCGTAGCCCCAGCCGGTGCCGAAATTGCCGGTGCCCAGTGCCAACGACGATACGCGAAGGCCGGTTCGGCCGAAAATTCCATAACGCATGCTCATGTGCTTCATCCTTCTAAAAAGCGATTCCGCTGAGTTCAAGAATTTAAATGACGATCGTCATCTTGCGTTTAAATTACGATCGTCATATATTTTGTCAAGGATATTTTTCGAAAGGAGTTGCCTATGCGTCCGACCAAGGAACAGGCGAAGGAAAACCGGCAGCGCATTCTGGAGTCGGCGGCAAAGCTGTTTCGTGAGAATGGCATCCACGCTGTCGGTGTCGATGCCGTCATGAAAGGGGCCGGCCTCACCCATGGCGGGTTCTACGGTCACTTCAAATCCAAGAGTGATCTTGCAGAGCAAGCGTTAGCCCATGCGATGCAGAACATGCTGGGCGCCGATGCCCTCAATGGTTCGTTGGACGATTTCGCGGAATCCTATCTTTCCCCCGAGCATCGCGCGAACGTTGGCGCGGGATGCACCGTTGCCGCTCTTGGTCCAGAGCTTGCGAGACTACCGCAGGCAGAACGAGGCTCGGTGACAGATCATATCCGCGGGTTGATCGCCCATATGGAGAACTGGCACACGGAGAGTGGTTTCAGGCCGGACCGCGGTCAAGCGATCGCAGATGTAGCAAGCTTCGTCGGCGCTCTCGTCATGTCCCGGGCGGTGAACGATACCGCCTTGTCGGACGAGATCTTGGCAAGTGTGCGCAACAGGGCGACCGGGGCCCAGGACAACGTTTTGGCGTAACATCTGGTTCGCTGGCGATGCTGCCGAAGGCCGCAAAAGTCGGCCGCCACGACACCCGTTGGGCATCAAGGCAATGGCTGCGGATCCCCAGAACGCGTCCAGTGAAGCCAGGTGTCGGTTTGCGATCGATCTATAAAACCCAGCGTCTTCCATAGCACCAAAACTGGTGGAGAAGGTCATTTTTCAAAATACACTCGGCCGGCGCGTGGAAATTCTGTGGCGCCTCTTCTAGGCCGACAAATGCCAAATTGGTGATGGTGCTCGGGTTGCCCCTGCCCTGATCGAAATCGGCGATCTCCACGATAACGATGTTAGGAGCTTCTCCGATTGCGGCTTGCACATCTTCAAAGATGTCTGAAGTCGGGAATGACGAGCCGGCATAGAACATAATGACATGGTTCGCCGTAAACTCGGCTAATTTGGGGATCAACGAACTCGCCGGAAGCTCGTTGAAGGGACCGTTGAGCCAAGCGCACCTACCGACTGCGGTGAGCATGCCGAAGCCCGCAGCGCCGCTGAACTGATAGAACGTTTGCTCGTGCGTCAGATACTGTGCTGTCCATTTGAATGTCCTATCCCCGGCAGCTGGTCTCATCATCGTATCGAGGTCGGAAAGTACCTCGTTAAATACTTGCGCTGGTGCCGTCACATCTACCTCTCCAACGACCCGTATACGGGCGCGGCAATCCTGCCACGCCCGAACCGCTGCCTATTCCACCGGTGGGGATGCTTTTCCAAGTTTGACGGAAGGCTCACGACCCCATACGCGCAGCTTTCCTAGTTCCGCGACAAAGGCTGAAATCCCTTCTTCGCCGGGAAGGGCAACTACCCCTTCATCCTCCGCGCCCACAACACCAGCTTTTTCCAGAAGCAGCACTGCCGACTGATCATAACCGATGAACTTGCAGTGCTGGAAAGCATCAGCTACGAAATCGCGGGCAGTCGCCTCTTTCAGGAGATCGTCGATCGCTGCAGTGGACGTCAATAGTGCGACCGCGTCGAACAGTACCGAAGGTCCGCCATCGATCATATGATGCGCCGCCACCCAACTGCCGTCGGACGCCCTCACTCCTCCAACCTTCGGCGCAATCAGCTCGAAAACCGCCTTCTCTTTGGTGATAGCAGCAGTCAGTCCTTTGAGCAGCTGGGCGTCGACCCCGTCCGTGACAAGAATGCCCAGCTTGCGACCTTCGAAGCGCTTCGGACCACGCTCAATGATACTGAGGGCCGGCGAGGGCTCGAGATCCTGGCGCGTCGGCATGGCGGCATCGGCCGGTTCGGGCATGGACTGAAAGGCCAGCTTCTGGGCGACGGTGGTGGCAAGCGTCTCATCGATGTTCAGAAGGTGCGATACCATGCGCTCGCGGATCACGGCACTTTCCACCTTGCTGAGCTCGAAAGTCAATGCGGCTGCGATGTGCCGTTGCTCGGGCGGGGTCTGGCTAACATAGAACTGGCGCGCCTGGCTGTAGTGGTCGGCGAAGCTCTCCGGGCGGAGGCGAACCTTCTGCCCTTGTTCCTCGGCCCGGAAGTGGCGATAGCCTTGCACCAGAGACTCCCGCGGTCCTTCGCCATGCGAATTTGGCTGATAGTTCACACGCCCGACAGGATTGCGCATGGCCATGTGGCCGTCCTGCTGGAAGGTGTGAAACGGACACTTTGGCGCGTTAATCGGTAGGTGCGTAAAGTTCGGTCCACCCAGTCGCTTGAGCTGGGTATCCAGGTAGGAGAAGTTTCGACCCTGGAGAAGGGGATCGTTGCTGAAGTCGATGCCTGGCGGCACATTCTGCGTCATGAAGGCAACCTGCTCTGTTTCTGCGAAGAAATTATCGGGCATGCGGTCGAGCACGAGTCGGCCGACAGGCTGGGGAGGTAGGATCTCCTCGGGAATGAGCTTCGTCGGATCCAGAACGTCGAAGTCGAAACTGTCCGCAAACTCTTGGTCGAATAGCTGTACCTGCAGTTCCCATTCCGGGAAGTTGCCGGACTGGATCGACTGCCAAAGATCCCGTCGATGGAAGTCGGGATCCGCACCGTTGATCTTTACCGCCTCGTTCCATGCGACGGACTGCAAACCGAGCTTCGGCTTCCAATGGAACTTGACGAACGTAGACTCGTCCTTGGCGTTGACGAAGCGGAACGTATGAACACCGAAGCCTTCCATGAAGCGGAAGGAACGAGGAATTGCCCGATCGGACATGACCCACATGATCATGTGCATGCTCTCGGGAGTCAGAGTGATAAAGTCCCAGAAGTTATCATGGGCCGATTGCGCTTGGGGAAACTCACGGTCGGGCTCTGGCTTCACTGAATGGATGACGTCGGGAAACTTGATGGCGTCCTGAATGAAGAAGACGGGGATGTTGTTGCCGACCAGATCCCAGTTGCCCTCTTGCGTGTACATCTTCACAGCGAAGCCGCGAACATCGCGGGCAAGGTCAAAAGAACCCTTACTACCTGCGACGGTTGAAAACCGCACGAAGACGGGCGTTTTCTCGCCCGGACGCTGGAAGACGTCGGCGCGGGTGTAGGCTGCTAAGGATTCATAGGTCTCGAAAAATCCATGTGCGCCATATCCTCGGGCATGCACGACGCGCTCAGGAATTCGCTCGTGATCGAAATGGAAGATTTTTTCCCGGAAATGGAAGTCGTCAATGAGGGCCGGGCCCCGGGCCCCGACACGCAGTGTATTCTGATCGTCAGCAACCGGTCCACCCTGCGCCGTCGTCAGTACTGGATGTCCGTCTTCGGCAAACTGATGAAGTTCGCCGCCCTCCCCCCTATGAAGCTTTTGATCGTGGATCGTCGCTTCATTGGCTGGTGACACCGCCCTGGTTTTCTTTGCCATTGTCTTTTCCCTTGAGTGGATTTTTGAACCTAACGACAGAAACGGCCGCCCAGTCCAGGGCGGCCTGCTCCATGCTCGCTGTGGTCACGCGGCCCTTGCGCCCTTGGCGTTGGCCAGGCCTTCCGCTAGCTGGGTCAGTTTCTTGTCCGTGGCTTCCTCTTCAGCGAGACTGGCCTGCAGGAGAGGAATCGCCTCTTTCAGTCCAAGCTGCTTGGCCCAAGCGATCAACGTGCCGTAGCGGGCAATCTCGTAGTGCTCGACAGCCTGTGCAGACGAAATAAGCCCGGCGTCGAGGGCAACTGTGCCCTTGTAGTCCTCCATGATCTCCTCTCCTTCGGCGATAATGCCTTGGATCGCTTCGCAGGTCTTGCCGCGTGCCGGCTTGCCGAGAAGCTCGAATACCTGTTCAAGGCGGTCTATTTGACCTTGGGTTTCATCACGATGCTGCAGGAAGCCTGCTTTTCCGTCCTCAGACTGCGCAGCGCGCGCCATCTTTGGAAGCGCTTTCAGGATCTGCTTTTCGGCGAAGTAGATATCCTTGAGCGTATCCAGAAAAAGGTCGTTCAGTGTTTTTTCCGTTGCCATGTTGTCCTCCTATGCACGAGTACGTGAGGGCATACCCAATGCTTGTTCCTTAAGAAGACGCTCCGTCGCGGAAGCGCCGATCGGGTTCCGACCAAGCCTGCCTGTGGCGTGAGCTTAGTGGCCTATCAACCAACAGCGGCTTCTCTTGTTCCGACTTTGGTTTCGCTTTCTTGCGAGATTTGAAAGCCGGCCCGCTAACTGGCACTGCAGGTGGCATCGCCGGACTGACATGCGATCTGCTTCAGGCTCGGTAGGCATAGGCCTGCAGCTCCAGGTGTAGCGAAGTGAGCATCCAATAGATTCAAAGATTGCTCCCATAGCCGATCGCTGCAAAACCGCCGCCGGGATCGAGTGTCCATTGGAAGTCGCCAAGAGCTTGCGCAAGCGGCCCGCAGACGCTCTTCGCGTTATTTTGCCGTTGTGTGGACGGACGTGGGTAGTGGGCCCTTCATGCAGGGCGGAAGGAGACTGCTCATGCCACCCGGTAAGGAACCGGGCCTCCTTCCAGGAGTTCTCTTCTAGGAAGGAGAATGCCAATGGCACAGAACCCAATCCCCGTATCCGCAAAGCTCCCGCCAAAGTCCCTGAACAAAGACATTCAGGACGACGAGCTTCCCGAAACCAACATCGAGACCAGCGTGCACCACCTGTCACCATGGGCAACAGCCGGGAAGCTGGTGACGGCGTAACCGATGCCGATCCCAAGGCTGGACGGGCAGACCCGAAGGATCGCATCCCGGCACCGCAGTTTTCAAACCGGGAGTGAAGCGCTGCCCGACGGTTCGGGCGAAGGTGAACAGAATTCGCCTCCACCGGCGTCAGAATAGGAGAACGACCATGTCCAAAATCACGATAGGTCTCAACGATCGCGACGGTCGCGCAAACGATGCCTCCCTATCCCAGTCTGGCCCCGGCATCCCGGACCACGCCGGCCAGCCCATAGAGGTGTCCAACGAAGAAGCCAAACGGATTCGCGCCAAATTCGAAGCCGAAGCTCGCGCCAAGGTGAAGGCCGAGATCGAGGAGCAGATCGAGAAGCCGCAGCGCGGCTCAGCGTGAAATCGCGCCGATGCTACGCTCGTTACCAGTCGATACTCGCATTCGATCTTGACCAGCGGATAACGTGTCCAAGGGTGGGAACAGTCGTCGCCGACGCTGGCGTTCTCGTCATAAGACGTGCCAGCCGATAGAAAGGGGACCTGAACGTCATATAGTTGGTGCGCAGACGTCACTCGGCTGAGAGGCAAAGACCTGCAGGACAGTAGAACGACCGGGGGCAGTCTATCCGCCGCACAGGTTCCTTCTGAAGTTCGATAGAACGACCCGTCAGTGAACTATATAATTCAGCAGGAAACCGCGGCCAATTTCTGGCTTAAGCTCGAAGGTTCGTCGGAGTAGCCGGGCAGCTTCGTCCATTACAAGGGCGGCGTCCGTCAGCTTTTCGATTTCAACATGCAACCGGTAGGCCTCGATCTCGTCGATTCCTGTCCCCAGTAATTGTCTCGTCGTGTCGATCAGGCGTTCGGTGCGATCGACGATGTTGAGGCTATTCTTGATGATCATTTCTAGCATGCGTTTTCCCCTCGCTTGCAGGTCAAGCGTGGCAGAAAATCACCTCGTTCGCAATCGCGAATGGGCTAGATCCGGTCCCGTACCTTGTCGTACAGATCGCGCATCTCGTCGAGAGCGCGGTCGTATCGCGACCGCGCCGGCGCCGCGCGGGAGCCAGCGATAGCGAAGGCGACAGCCCCGACGACGGCGGCGACCGCGACCAAGGTCGAAACCGGATACAACTTCACAGTAGCTTCGGACTGCCTTGCTGCCTCGCGGGCGCCACCCTTGACGCTCTGGGCGGCAGCGGTCACCTGCTTCTGCAACGTTTCAAGCTGCTTGCGGAGGGCGCCGAGTTCTTCATGAGGATCATAGTGGGGTTGGCTCGGGACGCCGACCTCTCCGGTCGCAGTGTCGATGACACCTTTCGGTACGGGACTCGCGATCTTCGCGCCTGTGGTATCAAGCGCAGCGGGTTTAGCGGGCTTACGGGGTGGCATTTGGTTCCTCCTAGATCGGTTATGTGAGAAGTGGAGCGGTGCCCACGGAGAACAAGCCTCTCGCGAGGGCGTCGGACCAAGCGGGCATCAAGTGAGCCTCCCCACCATTTCTGCGTAGTCTGAGAAAGTGAACTTCTCGCCGCGCTGAGCGGCCTCGTTGGCGAGGAGCAGGACGCGGATCGGGAAGAGCGTGGCTGCGCGGTTCGGGCCGGAAAGTTTGTGGCCGTCGTCCTGGTCGACCGATCGCTCCGCCTGGCCTAGCGCGGCGGACATTTCCTGATGCGTCACCACACCTTTCGCGGTGAGAGTGTCCGAAATCGCGGCAACCGCCATTATAAGGCCCTCGAGCTGCAGGTTCGCCGTGTTCAAACTGATCTCCTTCTTGCATGCCCTGTCACCCCTCGATAACAGGCAAGGGTGCCTTGAAGTTCCAATGGCTCGGAACTGGTTTGCGTCAAAGATGTTGAGTTCGCACCTTCGACTCCCCCTGGATGCCGCGACGTTTCCACGGACCGACGAATTCGCCTGGCGCAATCCGCAGCAAGCAAAGCGCCTCACGGGCCTTCTGCTGATCTTTCACCCGATAAGCCTTTTCCTTCCCGGCGCTCTCGGGCCCGTCGCCTAGATTTGGCGTCGCGCCGCGCAGTTCGCAACTCCTCCAGCGTCGGCAGCCACCAACCTCTTTCGAGTTCGCTCTGGTCCGGCGAGGATCGCGCCGGCCACGTCGTCACCAGTTCCTCCAGTGAACCCGACCGCCACGACGCCCAGATGTATTCTTCGCCAGCTGCCGGGGAGAAATAAAATGCACTGACCGTGGCAGCGTCTGCCAATTCGCCGTGCGTTCCGATGACGAAGACGACCCCGACATGCGTGCCGATCGCGCGCTCGAAGGGCGGCCCGGCATCGCTGGGAACCGGATATCGCTTCCGCCGGCGCTCCCTCGTCCTCGCCTTGGACGCCTCATCTTCCTTGGAGCCCTTGATGGCTTCGCGCCGCGCCCGCCGGGCTTCCGGCTCACTTCGCCCGGCGGCCGCCTCGATCGCTGGCCATCGCTGCCGGAGCGCGTCGACCGAACGATATGGCACGGTCCACAGGCGGCGATCCGCGTCCCAACGCGCATAAGGAGTTTCGCGGATCTCGTTGATGGCGCTGCGCGAGTAGGGCGTCCGGATCTCCAAGGCAGTGGGCGTAGCTTCAAGATAGTGGCTTTCAATCGGCTCAAAGGCGAAGGCGTCCCTGCCCTTCTCGTCAGCGAACCTATCGGCTTCAGCCTCCATCTCCGCCAGCCAGCGGCTTATCCGCTTTCGAGCGGTGCGGCCTGGCACGAACCAGGCATTGAGGCTGTCGCTCCATCGCGCTCGAGGAAACGTTTCCCGAAACCGCGCGACCGTCATCCGATCGTGCGGCACGTCAGTCGTGGCACCCACTCGGTCAGGCGCAGCAGATGTGTCTTTCGTTTCCTCATCCATGTGTTGTGGCCCGAGTACGTCTCTAGTTCACGCCGCCCGTTTTGCTTTTTCGAGACGCTTGATCGCCTGCTCAAGGGGGCGTTCGCCATCACAATAGTCATGCCAGGCGGAGGTCTTTGCAAGAAGGGCGGGCACTGTTCGGATGGTAAATCGCTTCGGGTCCAAATCGGACTTCACCTGCGTCCAGGTGAGCGGCATCGAAACCGTAGCGCCGGGCCGCGCACGCGGTGACAGCGGCGCCACGGCTGTCGCCGTGCGATCGTTTCGGAGATAATCGAGGAAGATCCTCCCACCCCGCAGGCTCTTGGTCATCTTGATGAGATAGAGGTCCGGGTTGTCACGCGCCATCTGCTGGCAAACGTCATGGGCAAATCCCTTCGCCTCGGCCCAGGAAAGAGGCTTCCGTTTGTTGACGGCAAGTGAGGTGACGACGTGCAGCCCCTTGCCGCCCGTGGTCTTGCAGAAGCTGACCAGGCCGAGATCGTCGAGCCGGTCGCGCATCTCGCGAGCCGCCGCAACGACGGTGGAGAATGGCACATCCGGGCCGGGGTCGAGATCGAACACCAGCCGGCCGGGCACTTCCGGCTGACCGAGCGCGCAGTTCCAAGGATGCAGCTCGATGCCGCCGATCTGGGCGATCGCCGCAAGCCCTTCGATCCGATCGATTTGCAGGTACGGCTTCTTGTCGCCGAAGACTTTCACGAGTTCGAGAAGGTTGGAGGTGCCGGGCATCGCGTGGCGCTGGAAGAATTGCTCTCCGCCGATCCCGTCCGGCGCGCGAATGATCGAACACGGCCGGCCTTTGATGTGCTCGATGAGCCAGCCGCCCACGGCTTGATGATAGCGCGCCAGCTCTTCCTTGGTGACGGGCTCACCATCGCCGGCATCCGGCCAAAGGGGCTTATCGGGATTGGAGATGAGCACACCCATCACCTCGGCCTTGGCGCCTTTGCGGCGGATAGGCCGTTTCTTTGCTGTCGCGGCAGGTTCAACTGTCTCCGTTGTGGCGGGCGATGCCGGCTTCTCAACACCGACCTCTTTCGCCGGCTTGTCCTCGCGCAGGCCTTTGAAGGCCGCCTGGCGGACGAGGCCGTCTGCAGTCCACCCTTCGAATTCGATTTCGGCAACAAGCTCGGGCTTCAGCCAGACAACTTCGACCTGCTTCTTCGGAGCACCGATACCGGTGAACGGCGATCTCGCCGTCTCGAGCGCCTTCAGTTTCGGAAGTAGCATCCCGACCTTCCTGGCGCCGTAGCCGGTTCCGACACGGCCGACATAAACGAAGTGATCGCCACGGTGGACGCCGACCAGCAGCGAGCGGAACTTGCGGTTGGTCGTGGCATAACCCCCAATCACCACCTCATGACCAGCGCGGCATTTGGATTTCGCCCATGTGTCGGCGCGGCCTGATTGATAAGGCGCGTCCATCTGCTTGGAGACGACACCCTCGAGGTGCAGCTTGCAGGCAGACCGCAGCACCGCGTCGCCACCCGATTCGAAATGTTCGACATAGCGAATGCGGGAACTATCGCCTGCCACCGCAACTAGATTTTGGAGCCGCTCCTTCCGCTCGGCCAATCGCATCGAGCGCAAATCCTCGCCACCGTCGAACAGCAGATCAAACGCAAAATAAACCAGATCACGTGTTTTGCCCTCCGAGAGAGCCGCCTGGAGAGCCGCAAAATCCGGGGCGCCATTCTCGTCGAGCGCGCAGATCTCGCCATCAATGATGCAATCTTGCAGTTCTGAAGCAGCCTCAGCGATATCAGGATATTTTCTCGTCCAGTCGAGGCCTTTGCGTGTCTTCAGCGTCACATTACCGTCAGCGACACGCATCTGGATCCGGTAGCCATCGAATTTGATCTCATGCAGCCAATCATCTCCGGCCGGCGGCCGATCAGAGGTCTGGCAAAGCTGCGGATCGATGAAGTCCGGCAGGTCAGCGGCGGTCGAGGTCGCACCATCCTTGCGGGACTTTTTCTTGCGCTCGTCGGCCGCCAACCCATGCTTGCTGTCCCAGACCGCGTCCGCCTCGACATCCGCGTGCGCCATCATGAACGGTCTCGGTTTGCGCCCCTTGCCGCTGGCGATTTGCTCCATGCTGCGCCCGGAGGCGACTGAGGTCGTATTCTCCTCCAGGATCGCCGCGCCATTCTCTTCGACGGAATGAGCGTCATGGTGTTTTATCAGCAGCCAGTTGGTCCGCTTGCCGCCATCGCGGTCGTTGCGCATCCGGACCAGTACGAAACTGCCGTGCAGCCGCTTGCCCTCGAGCGTGAACTTGAGGTCGCCCTTCTCCAGCGCCTCTTCCGGTGATTTCCGGCCCTCCGGCTCCCAATAGCCACGGTCCCACAGCATCACCGTACCGCCACCGTACTGACCCTTCGGGATCGTGCCTTCGAAATCGCCGTAATCAAGCGGGTGATCTTCGACCTCGACGGCCAGCCGCTTGTCATGTGGATCAAGCGACGGTCCTTTGGTCACCGCCCAGGATTTGAACACCCCGTCGAGCTCGAGCCTCAGGTCGTAGTGGAGGCGAGTGGCATCGTGCTTCTGGATCACAAACCGCTGCCGGTTCGACGATCTGACGTGAGCCTCGCCGCTTGGTTCGCCCGTCTTGTTGAAATCGCGCTTGGCGCGGTATTTTGAAAGATTGTCGGCCATGGGACCTCTTGAAACCTTATTCTTGCGCGGGCGTCGGTTGCTTAGCGGCTCGATACCCGTAGCGCGCCGGAGTCTCCGAGACTGCGCTGCACGGCGGCGATCTGACTGGAGGCGATATCCGCCGAGACCTCGATCTCGCCTTCGAGGGGTGCGTCGCGACGAGCGCCATCATCATGGGACGCATCGCCGCCCGACGGCGTCGAACCCACTGTGTTGCGATCGGTTGCGGACTGAATGAAGATGTCAGGCCTCGAGATACCGCATTGCTGAACCAGATGTTCGACAGCCAGATCGGCTGCTTCCCGTGTTTCGAATGTGGCCCGGATGGTCGTGGTGCTGTCGTCGGCCATTTGGTTGTCTCCTGCTGCTGATGTTCACAGGGAACGCCTCAGGCGGCCGGTAGTTTCGCACAGCGGCCCACTGCGCGATTGAAATGGTTGATTATCCCAGCGCAGGCCGCCTGTTCCCTTTTCGTTTCCCGTAAATGACTGACCGGTCCCATCGAGATCGCTAGAGTCGCTGACGGTATTCTTCACGGCTCGCCGGGTGGGATCGCCGACAAACCCCCTTTTTGCTGGGGCAGGTGTGGTTCGACTTTCGTCGCCGCCGACCGTGGACCGGCGTAGTTCGATGGCACGTCGAGCCTCGACCTGCATTTGCAAAGAATGCCGCTGGCTATAAGTGCCACCGACGTTGTGCAGGTGCTTTTACATGAAGTCGCTACGTGAGTTTTTCGATTTCGCAATAGAGGATATTGCGATTGGCCCCGAACCAAACAGAAACATTGACATCCGTATCGCCAATACTCTCACTAGCGATCATCCACATTTCTTCTTCGGTTCGGAGCAGGAGCGGCCAGTTCATGAACGTTTCCATATAGCCATCGACGTCAGTTTCCTGTGAAAAGTTAGCAAACAGGAAGGAGCCGCCGGGCTTGAGCATGTTCACGCATTTTCTGGTCAACTTCACTGCAACGGTGTCGGGCAAATAGTCGTAAAGGCCGGCCGCATACACGAGGTCGAACGTTTTTAGCACGTGCCTTCCACCAAGCAGCGATCTTACCGATCCGTTCACTGCTTCGACGGACGTTCCGGCGAAGTCGCGGGCGACCGTCCCAATACTCACGGGGTCCTGGTCCAAAGCCACCCAGCGCTCGATTGCGCCTGCTCCAAGAGCGGACGACAGCGCCGCCTCACGGAGGTGGCCCGAAGCCACGGCGAGCACCTCGATGGGTCCAGCACGAACCGAGGCAATTTCATCCACACGCTGGGCCAGGATGTCGCGGCGCTCCCTTACGGCGACGGATGAGGATGCGTTCCTGGTATACTCGTAAATCGCCCTACCCAAATAGGTTGATGCGTCGACCGCCTCAGCAATGCCGGTACTGCCGTAGATAAAATCCAAAAGATGTGCGTCGCCAGAATAACCCCGCGGCTTTTCAAACGACCAGCGGGTCAAGGGATCTTGATGGAGGAAGTCAGCAACCGGATGTGCTTGCGCGAGCAACACCATGTCGTCCCAAACTTCCGCATGAAAACGGCGGCGTATTTGATGCAAGGCATGCGTCAGACGCTCGATTATCGCGCTTGGCTCGACGCCTGATTGAAACTGCCGGAGTGACAAGTCAAGCGACAGGGCGAGTTCAGCTTCAGCGAGAATAAATTGGCCTGGATCAAAAGCAACAGCCCCCTCCGCAGTCCGACGAATTTGACCTGGTTTGATCAGGCTTGCCCTATCGAATGCGAAGCTTTGTACCATTTCGAGACCCCGTTGACGCGGGGCTAACCATAAACAGGGTCGTCACAAAATGCGACTAGATTCTACACGCGGCGAGGGTAATTCTAGTATCGCGAGTGTGATTCTAACCTTATCAGCAAGGCCGAAGAATTACACGCGGGGACCGAAGTTACCGATAGTAATATCTGGAGGGCAACAAGGCATGACATACTATCGCGTGTATTTTGATTATAGCCCGTCTGGCCTCATTGTATGAGATCGTCCGTTGTCGAAGTGCAATCAGGTGATTTGAACACAAACTTTTCACTCGCTGAGGCCTGTAGGTCTCTCGAATCTGAGAATGATGCTGTTCGAAGGAGAGGGTCACGGCACGGCTTGTGGATCGCCGTTGCGGTTTATGTTGCGTTCGCAGCTCCCGATCAGTGGCTGATCCCCGACGTAGCTCCCGCAACGATTGCTTCGCGGTTGATCATTGCCGCGCTAGCGCTGTTCTCCTTCGAGATCTTAAGAATGGCCAATGCGAAAACGGTGTGGCTGGATCTAACGTGCGCCTCAGCGTTGGTCGTCGGCTATATCGGTTGGCTTTGCCCAGCAATCGGGACAAAAGACGCAACCGCCATGTCATACTACATGGTATTCGGGGCGATCTTTATGATGGGTGCCAACTTATTTTTCAGCTTCCCGTTTCGGTTGTCGGTGGTCACCTCTGGCATTGTTTTGTGCGCGTTTTTCATTTCGATCTTCCGGTTCTTCCCGTCGAACCAAGCCTACCAGATCGCCTTTGGGATGTTTTACGTTTCATGCTTTATCTTCACGTCCTTCGTCAATTGGCGACTAAATGTCGAGCGTCGAAAGGTAATGCTGAATGCGGCGGAGGCTCGCTATCGGCACTGGGAAGCGGCGGAACGCGGAAAGGAACTGTTGGAGCTTTCACATACCGACTACCTAACAGGGATCGACAATAGGCGAGCGTTAGACAGGCGGCTCGATGAATGCTGGAACGCCTGGAAAAATGAGCGCCGCGATTTCTGTGTGATCCTTTTGGACGTGGACTTCTTTAAACGGTTCAACGATCGCTACGGACATCAGGAGGGAGACCGGTGCCTGACCGTCATCGCCAACACGTTGAGAACTCTTGTCGAGCAGTCCAATGGCGTGATCGGCAGGTATGGTGGTGAGGAATTCATCGTCGTCATGCCGTTTGAATCTCCTGAAATCGCGATGAACTTGGCAGAGAGGATTCGAAAGAAAATCGAGCACCTTGCGATCGGACACGAAGAGCGCCCGGATGACACGTCAGTCGTTACTGTAAGCGTTGGCATCGCATTCACGCGCGAACAGTCCGGAGAAAAGGTTGAACGGATTGTTCGCGAAGCCGATCTTGCGCTCTACAATGCGAAAGCGAACGGCCGAAATTGCATTCGCGCATTCGATCCGTTGTTACCTCGCCCGGACGACAACGCGGGGAAATTAGTACCGTTGTTGGCCGCAGCTATCGACCGGAACCTCGTGTCCCTCGTCTATCAACCGATATTCGATGTGGTGAATGGCAAGGCACGGGCTGTCGAGGCACTGATGCGCCTAAGGCTGCCGGACGGCACCGCCGTCTCGCCGAAGGTCTTTATTCCTGTTGCAGAACGGACAGGCGCTATTCTTGAACTGGGTAGATGGGCAATCAAGACGGCGTGCCGCGATATCCTGATGACAGATCGGATGGCGACCGTCAGCGTCAATGTATCTCCCGTACAGCTACGCTCGCCCGGCTTTGCCGCAAGCGTCGGAGATATTCTGAAGGAGTGTGGAATTTCCGGGTCACGGCTCGCCTTGGAAGTTACCGAGGGCTTGGATTTAGATATACAGGCCGAGGTGCTCAAGTGCATCGCAGATCTACGGACAATCGGTGTCGAGATGTGGCTGGACGATTTCGGTTCGGGCTTCGCAGGATTGTCGTGGCTGCGGGCAATCGAGTTCCATACGGTAAAAGTGGATCGAACATTCCTGCACGACTGCTCCAATCAGCGCGGGCTAACAATGCTTCAGGACATGGTTTCTCTCATACGCAATCGCGGAAACACAATCCTGGTCGAAGGCGTGGAGACTGCAGCGCAAATGTCCCTTCTCAAAGATCTTCGCATCGACCGCGTTCAGGGATTTCATCTCGGGATGCCTGTAAGCGCTGAACTTTTGAGCGCGGCATAATTGGCTTTGAGATGCGCGAGTGCTTGACCTGAAAGGGTTGGGCGACGCGAGAGTCCGGCAAGCCAGCGGCGTCGTCACTACATGCCTTTCGATGACGCTGCACTCGGGTAGCATGCTAGCGGATAGAGTTCATTTCACTCATGAGGCTGGGGTTTCGCCTTGGTCTTTTGCCAACCGGAGACCAGCTGATACGGACTGTTTCTGTGGCGTTAACCGCGAAAGCGGGCCACCGATGCTGCACTGAAAACCAATCGGAGCAAATGTAATGGCCGGAACTCTTCCAAATATCGATCCGAGTGCCGAACGCACATAACGGGTGCCGTATCCCTGACGGGTTGGTTGCTGTACAGTTGGTCCCCCTACCTCGACCCAATTTAAAGAGAAGCTAGGGTCGCCGGTTCTTTCGACTTCCCATGATAGGTTCACCTTGCCCTCTGGGTGGGATAGCGCGCCATATTTGATAGCGTTTGTTATAAGCTCGTGCAGGCATAGCGCTATGGTTGTTCCAGCCTCCCGCGTCACAACCACGTCCTCACCCCGGACGTCGATGTGACTGACGCCTCCGCGGTTGTAAGGCGATAGGGTCACGTCCACCACGGCAGACAGCGACACCTCTTCTCCGCCGGCCTCGAAGACGGCAGTATGGACGTTCGAAAGCGCCTGCAGCCGATCTGTGAAGTCGTTGGCCAAATCGTCCACGGTCGCTGCGTCCCGTTTTGTCATGCGAAAAATTGACGTTACGCTCGCCAGGATATTTTTCACGCGGTGATTGAGCTCTAGTCGCAGTTCCCTTTCACGCTCGATAGAATCGCGCACCTGGCGCTGGCGCAGTCGTACTAGTAGATTTGATTGAATTGCGTTTACGAGTTCCAGCGCTGCGATGGGACGCGTGTGGAACAAGAGACGCGAACCCGGCCACGACGACTGTAACTGAGTGCGAATTCGTGAGATCGGTGCTGCGCGTTCCAGCAAGATAATAACGGGCACCTCAGACCAGTCGGGCTGGTTTGCAATATGGCTGGCAATCTTTACGACCACATCGGGTTTGAGCGCCTCATGCGTAATGACGATAACGCCTGGAGCCAGAGCGAGAGGCTGGAGCAGATCCTCGTCTGCATTTGCTGCTATAACATTGACATTCTGTTCACGCAGCAAAGCGGCGATGTAGTCGGCGTCCTTGCGAAAAGGAGCAAGGACGAGCGCCCAGTCCAGCTCGCTTTCAGTCGGAATTTCGTTCATTTTGGATCTGGAAGAGGATTGTAGGCAACAACGCTGACTTTGCCGCTCTCGATCAGCAGTTCGCGGATATCGAGGTCGTGCGGGCCGTGACGCTTTTTAACCACGGTGATGTTTCGTCGAAGGCGCCCTTCGTGTTCCATCATCCGAAGCAAAAGAACTGTGTCGCCAAGAAAGCTGACGTCGACATCGATGCCGACATTTTGGCCAATGAGGCCGTGCTGAGCCACGATCAGCATGGTCAGTACGCCGGAACGTGCAAGGTATTTCAAGAGCGACTGGATATCTCGAACTGCCTTTTCCCGATACGGCAAGGAGTTGAGATAGCCGGTCAAACTGTCGATCACGACTACCCGCGACTTATTCTGCGTTACGGCATCTTGGACGATCTGCCCGAACTCGCCCGGCGAAATTTCGTTTGGATTGAAATCGCGCAGAATCAGCTTACCGTCCTTGTGGAACTGCCTCAGTTCCATGCCGAGGCCTTCAGATCGTCGGAAAAAGGTTTCCAATCGCTCTTCGAACAGAAAAAGCGCGACGTTTTCGCCACGTTCCAGCGCCGCAGTTGCATAGAGCGACGACATCGTCGACTTTCCTGTGCCCGATTGTCCAATAACCAGCGTGGTGGTTCCGGCCTCCTGGCCGCCGCCAAACATTTCGTCGAGCTCGGCGACGCCGGATTTGATCAGTTGCGGCGTTGAAGTCTCCGATGCCGCGCTCGGCATGATGCGGGGAAACACGACGACACCCGAACCTTCGCGAATTGCCATATCATGATAACCATCGGCGATCGGCACGCCGCGCATCTTGGAGATTTCGATGCGGCGGCGTACACCACCATATTCTTCCAGCGACTTGTCAAACCGGATGACGCCGTGCGCGAGGCCTTCAACCTCTTCTCCACTCCGGTCGAGACCTGAAGTCTGCGTGTCCAGCAACAGCGCAACGACGTTCTGTTTGGCCAAGAATGACTTGAAGCCAATCAGTTCGCGGCGGAAGCGTGGAGAATCCCCCGTGATCAGGCGGATTTCGAGTAGGGAGTCGTAGACAAGGCGGCGAGGCTTGTGCTCCTCGATTGCAGCTTCGATGGCCTTTCGGGTCTCGTCGAGCCGCAGGTCGGAGGTAAGAAATATGCTCTGATCATCGGCCTCATTGACCAACCCTGAGGTCGAGAGTTCTTCAACGCGGATGCCATCGAGCGTCCAGCCGTGAGATACGGCGATAGCCTCTAGTTCCGCTGCTGTCTGCGAAAGCGTTACATAAATGCAGCTTTCTCCAGCCTCAACACCCGCTCGCAGGAACTGCAGGGCCGCCGTCGTCTTACCCGACCCCGGGGCGCCCTGAAGCATATAGAGGTTGGAGGCCGGGAGACCGCCTCGCAGAATTTCGTCAAGTCCTGCAATTCCAGTGCTGACAACCGAGGGCTTTTTCCGTTTGGGCATATTCACCTTCCGCTGCGACGCTGGGCTAGGGGCACAATCTGTGTACCACCATGCGAGAGACACCATGCTGTTATATTTGTCTTTTTCAAAACATCAACACACCGAGCCGCCGGAGTTAATGTGGAAGAATGAGCTAAGGACCTGACAAAGTGATTCAAGTTGCGCGCGGCATCCGAGCTGTATCCGGCTTGATGCGGCATCGAACTGCTGTGCAGTCCTCCACGTGCGAAGCGATGGTGGCCCTCATACCTTGGATTTGGCGCCGACCTCGAAATGGCCTTCACCCCCCGGGACGGTGGACACCCGAACCCTCACCAAAGGACCAAAAGTCCGCTTTCGAAAGATCCGCTGGCTGCGACCCGCGACGACCGCAGATGACGGCTCGCCGCGCCGTCATCACGAGCTCGGTACCGACAACCGCACCCCCCAAATCCGTGGTCCCCACATATCCGCATGGCGTCGATAGGCACCGGGCCACTCCAGAAAAGTTCCAGGATTGGATCGCGCCGAACGCCCACCCTCCTCTTCCAACCTGCAACTGCCGACACGATCCACCCCAACGGCAAGGATAGTCTGGTGATGGGAGCGCGGCGAGCCAGGACCGGATGCGCTTCGGCTTGCCCACGAGCCGATCGCCGTCTGTGCGCGATGACAGGCTCAGGGTCCTCGAGGTTGATGATGACGAAGTTATGGGCAAGGCCCGTCTAACACAGTCGTCCTCACCACTCCGGCCGCCGTAACGGGTGGCCCGCTTCCCGATGCGCGGGACGGGGTCGCGGCCGTTGATCATCATATCGGTTCGTTTTCTTGACGTTGGATTGCGTCCGACCTAGTCGGACGCGTGGTTGGTCCACGCGGCGGACGAAATTGCGATCCCTATCGTCAGTCCAACTCGACCAAGTTCTTGAAGATCAGTTGCCCCCAGGTATTTCCCCGCGCCTGGACAAGCAGCCCACCTTCCGAAAGCCCGCCGAGGTTGACCGGCGCGAAACCGAGATTTTTCGCAAGCACACCAATCTCCATCAAAGCGCCTTCATCGTCGCCCGCCAGGAACACGACCCTTCGGCCACCCTGTACCTCCGGATCTTGATCAAGGACGGCGGCGACCAAATGGTTGAAGCCCTTGACCAGTCGTCCACCAGTAAAGGCCTGCGCGACGAACTTAGAAGAAGGTTGTCCCCCGAGGTCCTCGGTGGGCACGCCGTAGGCATTGGTTACATCGACAATAGTTTTCCCCTGCCAGGTGGATAGCGCCTTCGCGACGTCCTTGTGCGACTCGAAACGGACGGCCAAAAAGACGATGTTCGCCTTGACCGCGTCCGCCAGTTTTTTGGGAATGATCGTGGGGCCGATCGCGGCCGCGGCGGATGCAAAACTTTCCGGGTCGCGAGTGGTTGCAACGGATACTTCGATGCCTCTACGGGCAAACGCCTTGGCCAAGGCCTGGCCGATATTGCCGAAGCCGATAATTGCGTAGTTCATAGGTATTCTCCTTTTGTTTATCACATCCGAGGGCGCTCGGAGTAATCGAAAGACGCGCCCGCCCGGAGGTAGTGCGTCAGAGTTGCGCTAGGCCGCCGTCTACGGCGACTTCGCTGGCGGTCATGAAGCTGCTGTCCGACGACGCCAGAAAGGCGGCCACTGCTCCGATCTCAGCCGGATCGGCCATCCGCTGGAGCGGGGTCATCGAGGCGAACACCTTCTGGCCCTCCTCGCCTAGCGCTTCCTTCGCGAGTTCGGTCGCCGTCGCCCCGGGCGACAGCACGTTTACCCGGATGCCGGTTCCCTTCAGGTCCTCCGCCCAGGTTCTCGCGAGGTTGCGAACTGCCGCTTTGCTCGCACTGTAGGCGGTCATTCCCGGGGCGCCCGTCGCGCCGGCGCTCGATCCGGTCAGGATGATCGAACCGCCCTGACCCATCAGCGGCAGCGCCTTCTGCACCGTGAAAATCGTACCTTTGACATTGGTGTCGAAGGTTTCGTCAATGTGCTCGGCGGTGATCTTGCCGAGCACGAGCTGGCTTCCCGCCCCGGCGTTGGCGAAGACGATGTCGAGTGTTTCACGCTCTGCCTTCACCGCCGCGTAGAGCAGATCAAGGTCTGCCAGATCGGAGACCGAGCCCTTCACCCCGCGGGCATTGGGTCCAAGCTCGGCAACAGCAGCGTCGAGCGCTTCTTGCCGGCGGCCAAAAATGAAGACGACGGCGCCCTCTTCGATGAAGCGCTTGGCTGCGGCGAAGCCGATGCCGGTAGCGCCGCCGGTGATGACGGCGGTCTTTCCATTCAGTCTGGTCACGTTGTGCATCCTCTATTGGGGTTGGGCGGAACCTGGAGAAATTGCTTGGGACGGCGAACCCACCCGCCCCGTTTACGACTTGGAGGTGGGATGCTCAGCGCAACGCTATCAGTGTAGAAAGTTGCACAAGGGTGGTGCATAATTACACCGCCTGCATTATAGGATCTGTTCTAGATGCACCGCTCACAGCATCGGCATCGCTATTTGCCGGGAACACAATGACGATCGACTGGGATGATGTTCGATATTTTCTCGCAGTGGCACGACACGGTTCTGTCCGCGCTGCCGCGACCCAGCTCGCGGTGAATCACACAACGGTACTGAGGCGCATCGCGCAGCTTGAGGCCCGGCTCCATTCGCAGTTGTTCGAAAAACTGCCGGCGGGCTATCGCCTCACCGAAGCTGGCGAACAGGTGCAAGAATTGGCAGAGCAGATGGAGGCTTCTTCTCACCTCTTGGTGAGCCGCGTGTCCGGCCGTGATCAAGCTGTGCGCGGTCCCTTGCGAGTAACAATGGCGCCCACCCTGGCCACACACCTGTTGATGCCGGACTTTGCCGCCTTTACTCGACGCCACCCCGAGATCGAAATGGAGATCCAATCCACTTTAGAGAATGTCAACCTGACAAATCGCGAAGCGGACGTTGCACTGAGAGTGGTTTTTAACCGCAACTCGTTGCCGCAGAACCTTCACGGGGTGAAAGGCCCGGACCTTTCCGTAGGCGTCTATATGTCTCGCGACCTGCTCGCGGCTTGGGAGGCCGGCAATTCGGGCCACATCAGATGGATATCAAAAAACATAGAGGGCGTGCCGGAGTGGGCCCGTGGCGATGCCGTCGAAATTACCGGAGCCCCGTTCCGGGTTCCAGAAGATGCAGCACATCTCGAGGCGATGCGCCTTGGCTTGGGGATATCGGCGATTCCCAGCTTCGTTGGAGATACTGAGTCGCTGCTCGTCAGAGTTCCTGGCACACGTCTCGGCCCCCATGGAACGCTTTGGGTGCTGACACAGGGCGAGACGCGAAAGACCAAGCGTGTCCGCCTGTTCACGGAATTCATATCAGAGAGACTGCGTGCTCACGCGGACGTTCTTTTGGGCGACAAACCTCCCCAGGATCAATCGGCCAAACTGACCAACCAACGATGAACGCGATCAGTTTGCCGGATGGGTGAGGTCGAAGAATAATCCGCACCGAGACTGGGCCGCATGGCATGAGTGCTGATCGATCAGAAAGCAGGCCCGGGGTACTGCACCTTCGCGACGCTCAGATGGGATCAGTTCACTCATGTCAGAGAGGGAGCAATCCGAATACAAAAACGACGAGGGAACGCGCGTTGTTACAAGCGCGGGTCCTGGCGTCGAAGCGCAGTCAAGCCGCTGAATAGAGGACTGGAGTTTCCGCTTTTTCGCAGCACGCCATTCGGCGCCAATGAGGTCATTTTCCCAATAGCAGCCCTGCCTGAGCTCAACTGGGCCAAGGTGAAGCGAGGATGACGCTGCACATATCGATCCGCTGAAACTCCGGGTCCTTGAACGCCAGGACGTCGTCATTGAAGGTCCCGAAGGTGGTATGGGGCCGGTGCTTCATGCCGCGATAGAACGCGTCGATGATCCCGTGTTTGAAGTTGTCCTCACGGGGAAAAGCTCTGACAACAGCCTGACGTTCTTCATCGGTGAATTCATCGAAGCCGCGACCGGCCACATCCATGCCGGCCCCACTCTGAAGCAGTGCGATTTCGGAACCCATGAACTCCGGTATGCCGGGCGTCGTGTGGAGAGCAACGGCGTTCCAGACGGATTGCAGGTCGCTTGTGGTGACGCCGTAACTCCTGAGGAAATCGCGCGCGGCGTTTGCACCATCCACCTCAAAGCGCAACTGGCTACTCTCGTAGTGCGCCGTCAGGCCGATGTCATGGAACATCGCAGCTGTGTAGAGCAGCTCGGGATCAAAGGTCATGCGTTTGCGGTTTCCTGTCATGGCTCCCCAACAGAAGACACGCGCAGAGTGGTGGAAAAGCAGATCGCTCTCCGTGTCGCGGATAAACTGCGTCACATCACGGGCCAGTTTGCTGTCAGGAATTCCTAAGGTGAGAAGCTCGTCTGCGTTCATAGTCTTATCTCCTTGCTACGAGACCGGTAGATAACAAAACACCCCAGCCGGCTTGGCCGCTCTGCGTGACAGGAGGTCCCGCGAAGCGACTCGGTGCCATTGTGAGCAATATGGCTGTCGTCACACCGCGTCGTTGGTTTCCAGACCCCGTTCATTTGATTGGGGTTGTGAGCGTAGTCTCGTTTGCATCGACGACGAAGACTGCGAGTAACCTTGCTGGCATTGTCTTGCTGGCGTTGCGGCTTACGGAGTGGATCGCACCAGGTGGTTCAAACCAGCTATCGCCGGCTTTGTAGATGTGGTTCTCGCCATCATTTACCTTGGATTCAATCTCTCCTGCGAGCACATAGGCGTAGATGAAGGCTGACTTGGCGTGGCTATGCGGTGGTGATGCAGCGCCCGGTGCATAGTCCACTTCTACGACGCGCAGTGACTTGCCAGGGAAATTGGCAATCGCTTGATCGAATTTGGGCACAACCGTTTCCGCTTGGCCGTCGTGGGCCGAAGCGTAGCCGCCAATGGTGGACGCCAATGCGACGCAGATCGCAGGGAGGATAATGCGGATCTTCATGATTTTCTCCTTCTGATACGGCAGAGATGGCCAGTCCTAAGGTCAGAAAGAAGTACCAAGAACGAAGCAAAATCGTGTACCATGGTTCATGAGCACGGCACTGAACTTGAATCTTGATCGGTCAGTCAAAACGTCCCTGTCGGAGCAGATCCGCAAAGCGATGGCCTCGGCAATCGAAAGCGGCGTTTTGGTGCCCGGCGCGCGCCTCCCGTCATGGCAGGATCTTTCTGCCCAGCTAGGTGTCGCCCGCGGAACAGTTCGAACTGCATATGCAAAACTCGCCGCGGCACAATTGATCGAGGCTTCGCGAGCCTTAGGAACACGCGTTGCACAGCGCCCTCACCCGATCACGAAAACTGATCCTCTGCCACAGGCAGGCTCATTTCTGGAGGTCTATCTGGAGATGACGCAGGGACCGGCGCTATTCCAGATGGGAGTGCCGGCAACCGATACCTTTCCGGCGACGTTGTTCGCACGCATCCACACAAAAGCAGCCCGCGCAAAGGCAGGTGCACTGCCTCTTTATCCCGATCCGCGCGGCGAATTTGAGCTCCGGCGGGAGATCGCCTCCTACCTCGCCGTCGCCCGAAGTATCAACTGCTTGCCCTCACAGGTAATCATCACCGGCGGGTTCGGCGCGGGCCTGGGACTGGCGCTCAGCGTCCTGTCCCTGGCTGGCCACACCGCCTGGGTTGAAAATCCGGGATTCCCCTGGTCAAGAAAAGGCCTTGAGCTTTCCGGCCTTTCCCTCGCACCAATTCCCGTGGATGCAGACGGCATCGACATCGATTTCGGATTACTTCATCATCCTGGCGCCAAGATTGCAGTCGTAACGCCGGGCCAGCAGGCACCTCTCGGGCCGACGTTGTCGCTTGATCGACGTCTTCGTCTCCTGGAATGGGCCAGCGACGCTGGCGCCTGGGTCATCGAAGACGACTATCTGAGCGAGCTTCAGTTGACGGGACGCGCCGCGCCGGCACTGGCATCACTCGACCGGGGTGGGCGTGTCATCCACATCGGCTCGTTCAGCAAGACAATCACTCCGACCATACGGCTCGGTTTCGTTGTCGCGCCGGCTGATCTGATCGCTCGATTCTCTGAGATGGCAGCGTGCCTGGCGCCGGCCCCCGGGCCTGCGATACAGGTCGCCACCGCAGAGTTCATGCACGAGGGTCATTATATCCGCCATCTCCGCCGGACCAAGCGCGCCTACGCAGGCAGACAACAGGCGCTGCTGGACTATCTGCGGTCGACCGTTGGCGTTGATCGTGCCGAGGCGACCGGATTGGCCGTACTGCTCAGATTATCGGAGGGTGTATCCGACGTGGCAGCTGCTCGCGCAGCTTTTAGCTTGGGAATGTCACCGTCGCCGCTTTCGGCCTGGTATGTATCGTCCGGCGACGCCGTATCGGGGCTCCTTCTCGGCGTCGCGACGACGCCGACGAAGAACCTTGACCGTTCCTGTGATCGGCTTCTCGAAGTGATCAGTGAGTCACGCCCGCCCGCTCCATCCTGAACATGCGTCGCCTAATCCTCACCCGCCAGTTGGCCTAGACGGAAAGAACAATCTTCCCTCCTGGCGCGCTGCGCATACCCTCCAGCATCAGATGAGCCTCGTACGCTTCCTCAAGCGGCAGGACCGTACCGACCCGCGTCTTCAAAGCGCCATTTTCGATCATCTCAGCGATCTTCGTCAGGTGTTCAGTTCCGACGCTCACAAGAAAGAACGCCGCTTCAATCCCATGGTGACGGGCAAGATCTTGATCGGGAGGCGAGACAGCGGAGATCATTTTTCCACCGCGCCTCAGGACCTGAAACGAACGCCTTTGCATGTCACCGCCGACGAGATCAAGGACAGCGTCCACATCCCGAGCAACGTCTTCGAAGCGCTCGTTGCGGTAATCGACCAAAGTGTCTGCCCCTAGTTCACGCAGGTAGGCGAAATCTTTCCTGGAAGCAGTGCCAATGATCTCGACACCCGCACGCCTCGCAAGCTGCACGGCGTAAGCGCCAACATTTCCGGCGGCTCCATGGATGAGCACCTTCTGACCGGCAACAAGCTGCGCCTGGTCAAAGAGGCCCTGCCAAGCCGTGACGGCGATCACGGGTACGGAGGCGGCATGTACATGGCTAATTGTTGCGGGCTTGCGAGCAATCATGTTCGCTGATGCCACCGCATATTGTGCATAAGCTCCGATAAACCTTGGATTGGTTACGCCGTAGACCGCGTCTCCAGTGGCGAGATCGGCCACATCCGCTCCAATGGAGACAATGTCCCCGGACAAATCCGAACCAAGCGTCAGAGGCAGAGGTTGAGGCAAGGCGCTCTTGCCTGCTCTGATCCATCCATCCCATGGACCCACTCCAGCGGCCCTAACCCTGATCAGAACCTCGCCTGGACCGGGTGCCGGCTTGGGAACAGACTCAAAGCTCATAGCTTCTGGCGAGCCGAATTTATGGACGCGCCAGGCCATCATGGACGCATCTCCTTGGTCTGGATCCGGATTAGTGGTGTCGAATGTCATGATCAACTCCGTGAGTTTGATTTTCCTGGAAGCGCTATTTCTCTCTGTTGGCTTACTCGCCGACAGCCCATTTCGAGTTCCGCATCAGATTGCTGAAGTCCCTGCGGCGAAAGGCAGGATCTTTATAAGCCATGATATCGGCAAGCCCGGTGCCTTGTGTCGTCTCTGGCCGATGCTCAAGGCTGTTGTAGAGAATTTGCATGAAGGCATCCGCAAACTGCGGTGGGTGTGAATGAGCCGCCTCGACGGCATTGCGCTCGGCGCTCGTGAAGTCATCGTAGCCTGCCCCGACAAGATCCATATTGGCGCCTTCGGCAACCAGCGCCGCGGTTGGGGAAAGATTGACAGAAATGCCGTTGGTTGTATGCAGCGCAATCGCAAGCCAGATATTCTCGCTGGAATCCGCAGACACGCCATGGCTGCGCAAGAAATCGCGTGCGGCGTTTGCGCCGTCCACCTCGAAACGCAGATGACTATGACCGTACCTGCTGGTCAGACCAAAGTCATGAAACAAGGCCGCTACATACAGTAGCTCGGGATCAAAGGTGAGGCCCTTGCGTCTGCCCGCCAGGGCGGCCCACTGATAGACGCGGACAGAGTGCTCAAACAGCAAGGTGCCCTCCGCCTCCCGAACGAGGCGCGTCGCCTCGCGTGTCAATTCGGTGTCGGGTATATCTGCACCAGGGCTGCTCGCGTTGACATTCGTCTGGAGCGGATCCGCTTGGCCTTCTTGCGAAAGTCCAGTCAGGCCAGCAAACGCTGCAAGGGTGGCGCAGGTGGCTACGACGATGGTTCGGATGTTCATGGTATTTCTCCTTGTCGCAAGCCGGATGTAATTGTCTGCTTGACCAAGAAGTAGGACCAAGAATTTCGAATAATGATGAACCAGTCGAGAATGCCGGGTCGTATCACTGCCTTCCAACGTTCCTTGAGCTTACCGCCGAAACTGAAAGCGGTCGCGTCGCGTCCAGCCGTTCCCACAGGCTTCAACGGATTGCTGGAGGATGCGATTGCCGCAGATCCTTTGGTAGGGGTTTTGGTAGCGTGGCAGGTTTACGGCGCTTGTTGGCAGAAACCCGCCTCCTAAACCAATTGAACGTCCCGCTGGAAGTGGCAAGTTGAGCCGAGCGGCGATTAAGCGACCGCTCCGGCACCGAGATGCCGTTCTCTTCGAATCCTTGAGGTCGTATTATGATTGACGAAGCGAAGGTAGTTGCCGGCATAAAAATTCCTGACAGCGCGATGGCAAAAGCTGCCACTGAACTTGTCCGCGACACCGAAACGGAGCTGCTTTTTCACCACTCCCGTCGCGTTTTCCTGTTCGGTGCATTAACCGGGGAGCGTAAGAATCTAGACTACGATCCTGAACTTCTCTACATCGGGGCCATGTTTCACGACATGGGCATCATGGATCGGTATGCCAGCGACACCGAGCGTTTCGAGGTTGACGGTGCAAACGCCGCCCGCGAGTTTCTCTCGGCCTACGACCTGTCAGAACGCGACGTCGACGACGTCTGGGACTCGATTGCACTCCACACAACACCTGGTATCCCGCAGCACAAGCGCCCGACGGTCGCGCTCGTCACTGCCGGCGTCGAAATGGATGTGCTAGGCATCGCTTACGATGACTTCACCGACACCGAGCGCGAGGAGATTTGCAGTTGTCACCCCCGTGGGCTCAGGTTCAAGCACGGCATCCTATCGTCCTTCTGCCTCGGCACGATCAAAAAGCCTCAAACGACGTTCGGCAACGTCAAGGCGGACCTGCTGAGCTATATGGACCCCACCTACAAGCGCGAAAACTTCGTCGACATCATACTGAGCTCGAAGTGGGAAAGCTGAGCGCTACCATCAGCGGATCAAAAACTGGTCACGATACTGTGTGGGTAGTACCCCCAGCCGCTTGAGAAAAACCTCGCGCATGCGCTTCGGGTTTTTGAACCCGCACTCGTGCGAGATCACCTTCAAGGGCTTGTGGGTTCCCTCCAGAAGAGCGCGCGCCGCGTCGACGCGCGCTCGCTCCACGAACTGTGCAGGCGTCGATCCGGTTGCCGACGCGAAAGCGCGCGCGAACGTCCTCTCGCTCATGGCAACGGTCGCCGCTAATTCTGCCACTGAGAGGGCATGGTTGAGATTTTCCATCACATAGGTTGCAATGCTCGAAATCGGCGACGCGGCATCTGTCCCCATCTCAACATAGGGGCTGAATTGCGATTGACCTCCAAGTCGCTGCGCGACGACCACCAGGCGCTTTGCAACTGCGAGCGATATCGCGGGGCCATGGTCCTCGCGCACGAGAGCCAGCGCTAGATCGATCCCGGCGGTTACGCCGGCCGAGGTGATCAGGCGACCATCCCTCAGGAAGATCTTGTCGAAGTCCACGTCGGCAGCCGGGAAGCGCGCCGCGAGTTGTTTGGCATTCTGCCAGTGGGTTGTGACCCTACGGCCGTCCAGTAGTCCAGCGGCGCCAAGCATAAACGCACCGGTGCAAATTGAACCGTAGACAACGCTTGAATTCGATAGGCGCACGATACATTCGATTAGTTCACGTGAGGTGTCCCTGGTTGGAAGTTCAGGGCCACCGGCGACGAGGAAGAGGTCAAACGGACCGATTGCTTCGGAATAGTCGGCGTCGGCGGCAAGCAACATTCGGTTTGAAGCTGCAAAAGGCGCTCGTCCCGGCCCGATCAATGTCACGTGGTAACCTTTGTCGGTCCAACGACGGCATTGGTCTCAGCGAAAACATCCAGCGGCCCGCAAACGTCCAAGGACTGAACGCCCTCAAAGACCAGCACGCCTATCGTTTTCATCTCGCCCTACCATTCACCAAACTGGATTTCGTTTGCGCCAGCTTCGACCTGCCGCCTATCTCGACTATGCGCAACTCTAAACATTGATGTCGGCCCACATTCGCAACCACTGCATGATCTTCAATCCTATTTTAAGCGCGCACCGCCTCGCCGAAAGACCGAATAGCAATAGGCCACCCGGCGGCGCATTAAACCTTCAAAGCAACGCCGTCCTCACAAGCATCTCCGTGACCGGTCTGCGCGGGAACTGGACCGACGCTTGGTTCTTGCATCGGAGTCGTAGAGGAAGATGTAGCCGGTCGACGAGTTCGCGATGATGCGACAGCCTCCTGCGGCTCGCGTTGCCACCTTAGTCGGCGGACGAGGTCGGATAGCCTATTCGGCCGCTTGGCGCAGCGGTGTGAATCCAATCTGTGTTCGTTGCGGACTTTCCTGGCGAAGGGTCCGCAGCATTTCTTCGTAATCCCTCTCCATCTCTGGCGTTACCGATGGCCTTACCTCTTCGAGAGCTTTGGCGAAATGTTCGTCCGTCACAGTCGTCGCGTCGATGGATTGTCTGAGCGCGATCAGACCAGCACGCCGCGTCAGGTCTTCCAGGTCCGCGCCGGTAAATCGTGCGGTCTTCTGAGCAAGATCATCCAGGTCGACGTTATCGGACAACGGCATCTTCTTCGTATGAATACCAAGGATTTTCAGCCTGCCGCCGAAATCCGGCACGGGAACATAGACAAGTTCGTCGAACCGGCCAGGTCTAAGCAACGCCGGATCGAGAAGATTAGGGCGGTTTGTCGCAGCCATGACGACGACGCCCTGCATGTCTTCGAGGCCATCCATTTCCGCCAGCAACGTATTGACGACGCGCTCCGTCACGGCTGGCTCTCCTAGTCCGCCGCCTCGGGCGGGGGCCAAAGAGTCAATCTCGTCGATGAAGATCACTGTCGGGGCGACCTGTCTGGCCCGCTCGAACAGCCTCGATACCTGCTGCTCCGACTCCCCGTACCACTTCGAGAGAAGATCGGAAGACTTCGTGGCAACGAAATTCGCCTCTGCCTCGCGGGCGACGGCCTTTGCCAGCAAAGTCTTGCCTGTGCCGGGTGGGCCAAACAGCAGGAAACCCTTTGCGGGTCGAATACCCATTCGTTTGAAAGACTGCGGCGAGCGGAGGGGCAGCTCTACGCCCTCCCTGAGCCTCGACTGCGCCTCGTCCAGACCGCCGACGTCGTCCCACCGCACATTCGGAGCCTGAATCATAATTTCGCGGAGCGCGGATGGCTGGATACGCTTCATCGCCGTCGCGAAGTCTTCCTGGGAAACCATCAAATTTTCCAGCACCTCTGCCGGAATGCCTTCTCTGAGATTGATGTCGGGCAACACTCGGCGAAGCGCATCCATGGCGGCTTCCCGCACCAGCGCACCAAGGTCCGCGCCGACAAAGCCGTAGGTCGTTCTCGCAATCTCGTCGAGGTCGGTTCCCTCGGCGAGCGGCATGCCTCTTGTGTGGATCGCCAGCACTTCGCGTCTGCCCCTCTGATCAGGAACGCCTATTACAATTTCTCGGTCGAACCGGCCCGGCCTTCTGAGCGCCTCATCGATGGCGTCACGCCTGTTCGTCGCACCGATCACTACGATGTTCTGGCGTGGTTCTAGTCCATCCATCAACGTCAAAAGCTGCGCAACGATACGGCGCTCGACCTCGCCGGTTACCTGCTCACGTTTCGGGGCGATCGAGTCGATCTCATCGATAAAGATGATGGACGGTGCATTTTGTGCGGCCTCCTGGAACACTTGTCTCAAGCGCTCTTCGGATTCACCGTAGCGGCTACCCATGATTTCGGGACCCGCTATGTGGAAGAAATTTGCCTCGGTTTCGTTGGCAACCGCGCGCGCAAGAAGCGTTTTGCCCGTTCCCGGTGGACCGTACAGGAGGACGCCCTTTGGAGGATCGATCCCCAGTCGCTGAAAGAGCTCTGGATGGCGAAGCGGCAATTCGACCATCTCCCTGACCTGATCGACCGACGAACCTAGTCCGCCAATGTCGTCGTATGTGACGTCAGCCCGCCGTGCTTCCTTGGGTTCTTCGAATTGAGGACGAAGTTCGACTGTGGTTTCTGCCGTCACCTGGACAATACCGCGGGGCTGTGTCGAAACGACAACAAGGCGAATTTCCTGAAGGCCGTAAGCCGGGAAGTTGGCGACACGCGGGTCCTGTATCCGCTGCTGAACTGACGTGGACACAACGTCGCCCGACGTCATCGGTCTATGCAGGAACGTACGCTGCAAAGCGTCGCCGGAACCCTGCAACATCATGTTCTTCTGTGCAGGCGCAAGGATTACCTTGATGGCCGGGCGGGCGTCGGCTTTGCGAACTTCAATGTGGTCGCCACTTGATATCCCGGCGTTAACGCGCTGAAGACCATCGAGGCGAATTATATTCAGTCCGTCATCGTCAGGATAGGGTCTTACCGCGACGGCGGCCGTGTGCCGCTTCCCAACGAGCTCCACAAGGTCGCCTTCTCGTATTCCGAGCTTTGCCATTGCACTGGTAGAAAGACGCGCGATACTCGCACCCGCATCCTGAGGTCTCATGTTGGCGACTTGCAATGTGAAAACCTGATCGTCGGAAACAGACATGTTCAATCCCTCTTCAACCATCCAACGGTAGCTAGGGCTGTGCATCGAAATGCAAGACCCTGGTCGCCAGAACTGCATGATGGGACAAAAGCGTAGCAAAACGAATTGTACAAAGGTACATGACATCACCTACGAGAATTGAAAGTTTACTCGCCATTGTCGGGCGCGACGCAGCCTTCATGCAGATCCACCAAGCCTTTGTGCCGGGTCGCGTCCGCAGGAGGGCGATTCCCTGCTGGAAGGAAGGCTTGCTTTGTTGGCGCATTGATCCTCCTGCCGATGACTGTATCGCGAACGATAGCGCGGGTTTCATACGGTCAGCTGTTGGCTTGACGCCTCGGTTCTTTTGCTGGTGATATCGCCACTCACGCAGATGGCCTGTGCGACCAGACCGCCGAAGACCGGCCGCGATCCAGGATTGGTCGCTGAAAAACGCGTTTGTCCTCTTCAATCGCAATCTCCGGTGCTCCATCTGCGGACTCGTCTGACCGGAGAGCGGCTTTGCCTCGATCGTTCTCCCGCAACGGCCGTTTGTAGATTTATCCCCCCGGGTGGCTGCGCCACCCTCCTCTCCCTCTGAGAATTCTACAACTTGCCGCCCTGCGTTGCATTCCGGCCTAATGAGGTGCGGTCCGATCGTCTCCGGTCTTTGCGACTGCCATCGAGGCCGCAATGGAGCGGCCCGAACACCGAAAGGAACACGACAATGGCTACCATCGGCATCTTCAGCTCCACCGAGAACGGCTTCAACGGCGCCATCCGTACCCTCGCCCTCAACGTCAAGGTGCGCATCGCCCGCGTCGAAAATCCGACCGACAAGGGCCCGCAGTACCGGATTTACGCGGGTGCCGTCGAGCTTGGCGCTGCTTGGCAAAAGCGTTCCAGCGAGAGCGACCGCGACTACCTCTCGGTCAAGCTCGACGATCCGAGCTTCCCGGCTCCGATCTACGCGACGCTTGCCGAAGTCGAGGATGGCTACCAGCTGATCTGGTCCCGGCAAAACCGGGAGTAAGGATATCGAGGCTCCGCCTGCCGGCGGGGCCTCTCTTCCCGTGCCATGGAAAGCCTAAGCCTGACCAAAACGAGCGTAACCCCAGGTTTCATCCGTCTCGCAATAGCCCTGAAAGCACTTGGGAGATTTTTAGGGGACGGCGGAGCGCCGATCAGGGGTGACGGTGGCATAGCCGCGGCCCCGCTTCTGGCGGATCAAGTCCAGGAACAGTTCTACAGCATCCTGCTCTCGCTCGAAGAGATGGGTCTTAATCTGGCCTTTCGCTCCGATACGACCCCACCTTCGCGTCAGGCAGGCGTCGCCGAACAGTGTCGGATCGATCGACATCGCGTAGAACCGGGCCATGTTGCGGCTCGGATCTTAGGGTTGTGCGATCATGCCGTCAGCATCCCGTTTTCAGGGTTCAACGTCCAACGACAGTTTTGAATCGGTTCCACCTCATCGATTCATTTCGGTGATGCAGGAAGGTTAGCTTTTCCGGGCGGGCCGCCTGTGGCGGATGGCTTTATTCGCAGCCGCTGCCTCACCAAACCTGACGGGTTTCGTCCTTAGGTGACGATCCTGCAGCGAGACGCAATGCCGTGGTGCCCCATAGCCGCCGAATGAGGAGACTCGGCCCCGGCACCATCGTCGTTGCGAGCTGTCAGACGATCAGCCTTGCCCCTCTTCACGTGCGGCTTCATCGATGTTTGCGGAATCCACGGAAGCAAGCTCCACCGTCGTGCTGCCGGCCTCTGAATGAAATCTATTCTGGCCGACGCATGCCTTCATATCGTCGCGTCGAAACCACATTGCGCGGCCGCATCGCAGCGGTGCATTGCCCGCCGTGAAGACGATCTGCTCGTCCGCGCGCATGAGCAGGACTTCATGCGGCTGAATGAGCAGTCGCGCCGCAAGCTGCTTCGAGCGCGTTTGCGACGATCCCCGCGCCTGGGAGCTGCGGCTGACCTGCTCGATCTCGACCGTAGTCGTTCCGCATCGGCGAGAGATATATTCGGCCGTCTCCGGATCATTGACCGCCGCAAACGAGATCCAGCTCGCGCTTTCGAACCATTTGCTCGAGGCGTCTCGGCCGCCGTAGGTTTCTCGCAACTGGCCGAGCGACTGGTAGATCATTGTCAGCATGATCCCGTACTTGCGGCCGGCATCACGCGCCGTTTCCAGGATCCGCATATACCCTAGCCTCGCAACTTCATCGAGGAGGAAGAGTGCGCGACCATTCATGGCGCCATCGCGATTGTAGATAGCGTTCAGGAAAGAGCCGACAATGACGCGCGTCAGGCCGGCGTGAGTCTCCAGAGTCTTCAAGTCAATGTTGATGAAGACGTCGGTCCTTCCCGACGCGATGTCGTCCGTCGAGAAGCTGGAGCCGGAGACGAGAGCCGCGTAGTTGGGATAAGAGAGCCAATGCGTCTCCTTGATCGCATTGGCGTAAACACCGCTGAAAGTCTCAGGAGTCATGTTGACGAAGGCGGCAACGTTTTCCTTCACGAAGTCCGAATCCGAGTTGTCATAGATGTCCTGTAGCCGTTGACGCAGTTTCGGCTCCGGCTCGGACAGATTGGCGCGAACCCGCCGTAGCGTCTGGTGTTCTTTCTCTGTGTGTCCTGACAGGCAGACGTCGGCGATGATTGCGATCAAGAGCTGCAATCCGGATGCACGGAAGAAGTCGTCACGTACGCCGCTTGCGCGCCCGCTCTCGCTCATGATCCACGAGGCGACCGCGGCAATGTCTTCTTCCTTCGTTCCGCCGAACCGGCCGATCCAGTCCAGCGCGTTGAAGCCGCTTTGGGGACGCCTCGGGTCGAGTGTCCGGATCCGCCGTCCTGCCTGTTCGCGATGCCTTGCGACCATCGGCGCCACTTCATGCGACGGATCGAGCACGACGAGCGTGCCGCCCCACTTAAGAGCTGTCGGGATCGTGACCGACGTCGTCTTAAAACCACCGGATCCCGCAAATACGATACCGTGCGACGAGCCGAATGAGCCGTCAAAGCAAAGAAGCGGAGACTTGCCTCCGGCCCCCCAGGTCTCGTGACTATCGGCCCGAAATGCTCGCGCGGCCTCGCTGTCATGATCGACGCGGTAGCACTCGCCAATGACGATGCCGCCGGCGTGGCCAAAAAGCTTTTGCGCATCTCGCAACGTCATCCAGGCGGCCTCTCCGTGCAGGGCACGCTTGCCGCCGATGCGTTTCGGTTCCCGGCGCGCAAACGCCGCATTGCCCTTGAGTGCGACGCGTAGCGCAAAGCACCCGGCGAGAAGCGCGGCGAACGCTCCGATAGCCGTCGCCGGGTCAAGATAAGTAATGACGGTTTTGGTGGAGGCTAGCTGGCCTGCGAGACCCACCAGTCGCGTCGTTTCCCGCAGAGCGGCAATGGAAATCGTCGCGACGCTGCCGGCGACGACGCTCCAGCCACCAGACTTGATGCTGGCTGATCCTGCGGACGCAAACAGAAAGCTCATGCCAAGGATTGCGGCGCCGACGTAAGGCAGGGCGACACCGACGCGTCCGAGCGTGAGCCGAGCTGTTTCGGTCTTGCCGAACCCGGCAAGCCAAGAGGCACTCCCGGTCAGGCCGATCGCGATAGCGATCATCAATATCAGCGGAACGGCAAACAGCGCGACCCTATTCAACATCACTTTTGAATGCCTCCGCACCGATCGCCGTCAGTCGTTCTCGTTCGCCTGCATCCGAGTTCAGCCGCCGGGCGAGCTCGATCATGGCTCCGAGCAGAAGCGCCCGTTTTTCGAACCGGAGGCCGGCCTTCACGATCAGACCGCCGAGCGCGATTTTCTCCCGTGTGTCCGTCTTGCGCGCGTTCTTTGTCGTGGTCCGTTGCATCCGCTCAAGCCTCGCTACGGATGCCTTGAGCCGCACCAGGCGTGATGGGCGGGGTCTCGGCGCTTGCGCCSCCAGCCGCTGCCTGTTTCCTTCCGGTCGAACCGACTTTGCCCCCGCGAAACCGCTTCGCAAGATCCTCGAACGCGGCCTGCAATTCCCCGTCCTCGATCTCGATGTCGCCGAGGCCGGCCTTGAGGGCAAGTCTGCCGAGCCGCTCGGCTTCCTTTGTCTCGGCGACCTTGAGCCGTTCCTGCAGTTTGGC
Organism: Rhizobium sp. Root1203; assembly: GCF_001424945.1. Classification (GTDB taxonomy): domain Bacteria; phylum Pseudomonadota; class Alphaproteobacteria; order Rhizobiales; family Rhizobiaceae; genus Rhizobium. The sequence goes on along the minus strand of NZ_LMCW01000008.1, from coordinate 3,674 downwards.
GATTTCGTCTCGGATCTTTGAAGATGGTTTCTTCATTTCGATAATCTCCCTGGCTGAGAACGCTTGTCTTTCGAAGCCAGTTTTCCCGACGGCAGTGCGGAACGCACTCCTGTGAATCTTACAATCGCCAAGGGCGATGCTTTGGGAAATGATCCCGCCGTTCCGAAGGAGCGGATYTGAAGGGCGCAATTATACGTCGCTGACGCGACGCCCTGCTTTTGGGCCCTTCGAGGACTTCCTGAGAAAGNAGTTTTCCCGACGGCAGTGCGGAACGCACTCCTGTGAATCTTACAATCGCCAAGGGCGATGCTTTGGGAAATGATCCCGCCGTTCCGAAGGAGCGGATCTGAAGGGCGCAATTATACGTCGCTGTCGCGACGCCCTGCTTTTGGGCCCAGCAGCGCCTCCGACGAACCCGTTGAAATTATTTGATCGAAGGAGGCGTTTATCCCGTGGCCGTGCCGCATTTTTCAGTCAGCATCGTCGCCCGYGGCTCCGGCCGCAGCGCCCTGCTGTCGGCGGCTTACCGGCACTGCGCCAAGATGGAGTACCAGCGCGAAGCCCGGACGATCGACTACACGCGCAAGCAAGGCCTGCTGCATGAGGAGTTCATCATTCCGACCGATGCCCCGAACTGGCTGCGGACAATGATCGCCGATCGCTTGGTGTCCGACGCGTCGGAAGCNCGGTCCAGGGGCTTGCGTGGAGGTACACGCGCAAGCAAGGCCTGCTGCATGAGGAGTTCATCATTCCGACCGATGCCCCGAACTGGCTGCGGACAATGATCGCCGATCGCTTGGTGTCCGACGCGTCGGAAGCCTTCTGGAATAAGGTCGAGCTGTTCGAGAGGCGATCGGATGCSCAGCTTGCCAAGGACATCACGATCGCCCTGCCGATCGAGCTGTGCGCCGATCAGAATATCGCACTGATGCGGGATTTCGTAGCCTCGCACATCGCGTCCCGRGGAATGATCGCCGATTGGGTCTTCCACGATGCTCCGGGCAATCCGCATGTGCACCTGATGACGACCTTGCGGCCGCTCACAGAAGAGGGCTTTGGCGCCAAGAAGATCGCGGTGCTCGGGCCGGACGGSAAGCCGATCCGCAATGATGCCGGCAAAATTGTCTATGAGCTATGGGCCGGCGGCATTGAGGATTTCAATCGCCTGCGTGACGGCTGGTTTKCCCATCTGAACCGACATCTTGGTCTCGCGGGCCTCGACATCCGCATCGACGGCCGTTCCTTCGAAAAGCAGGGTATCGACCTGACGCCAACCATTCATCTGGGCGTCGGCGTCAAAGCGATCGAACGGAAAGCCGACGGAGCGGGCGAAAAGGTTTCACTGGAGCGGCTCGGCATGCAGGAAGAACGTCGAGCGGAGAATGGGCGGCGGATCCAGCGCAACCCGGAAATCGTGCTCGATCAGATCACCCGCGAAAAGAGCGTCTTCGACATCCAGGATGTCGCCAAACTCCTGCACCGCTATATCGACGATGCCGACCTCTTCCAAAACTTAATGGCAAGGATCCTGCAAAGTCCGCAGGTGCTGCGCCTCGATCGCGAGAGGATCGACTTTGCGACCGGCCAGCGATTGCCCGCCAAGCTCACGGTGCGTGAGCTGATCCAGCTCGAAGCCGAGATGGCCAATCGTGCAATCTGGTTGTCGCAGCGTTCCTCGCATGGCGTCCGGCAAGCCACACTTGAAGCGACGTTCGTACGCCATGATCGTCTTTCCGTCGAACAGAGAACGGCGATCGAGCATGTCGCAGGAAGCGAGCGCATCGCTGCCGTCGTCGGCCTTGCTGGTGCCGGCAAGACCACGATGATGAAGGCGGCCCGGCAAGCATGGGAAGCGGCCGGATACCGTGTCGTCGGCGGCGCTCTCGCCGGCAAGGCGGCCGAGGGCCTGGAAAGAGAAGCGGGCATCGTCTCGCGCACGCTTTCCGCCTGGGAACTGCGCTGGAGCCAGGGGCGCGATCTCTTGGATGACAAGATGATTTTCGTTCTTGATGAGGCCGGCATGGTGTCGTCCCGGCAAATGGCGCTTTTTGTCGAAGCCACGGTGAAAGCCGGTGCGAAGCTCGTTCTGGTCGGCGATCCTGGACAACTGCAGCCAATCGAAGCAGGCGCAGCGTTTCGCGCCATTGTCGATCGCATCGGCTATGCCGAGCTCGAGACCATCTATCGCCAGCGTGAGCAATGGATGCGGGACGCCTCGCTCGATCTCGCCCGCGGCAATATTGGCAGGGCGGTCGATACCTATCGCGCCAACGGCAGGATGATGGGCTCGCAGCTCAAGGCGCAAGCGGCCGCCAATCTGATCTCCGACTGGAGCTGCGACTATGATCCGTCGAAGACATCGCTCATTCTCGCGCATTTGCGCCGCGATGTCCGGATGCTGAACGAACGGGCGCGAAAAGTGCTGGTCGAGCGTGGCATCATCGAGGGCGGTACTCTCTTTAAAACGGCCGACGGCGATCGCCATTTCGCCGCCGGCGACCAGATCGTGTTTCTTAAGAACGAAGGCTCGCTCGGCGTCAAGAATGGCATGCTCGCCAAGGTGGTCGAGGCAGATGCCGGCCGGATCGTCGCAGAGATCGGCGAGGCCGAGCATCGACGACAGGTCACGGTCGAGCAGCGCTTCTACAACCATGTCGACCATGGCTATGCCACAACCATCCACAAGAGCCAGGGCGCGACCGTCGACCGCGTGAAGGTGCTGGCATCCCTCTCGCTCGACCGGCATCTGACCTATGTGGCGATGACGCGCCACCGCGAGGATCTCTGCGTCTATTACGGCCATCACCCCTTCGCCAAGGCCGGCGGACTGGTTGCGATCCTGTCGCGGAAGAATTCCAAGGAAACGACGCTCGATTATGCAGATGGCCGCTTCTATCGGCAGGCGCTTCGCTTCGCCGAGAGGCGCGGACTTCATATCGTCAACGTGGCCAGAACAGTCGCCCGTGACCGGCTCGAATGGACCGTCCGCCAGAAACAGAAGCTCGTCGACCTCGTGGACCGTCTCGTCGTCTTCAGYGCCAGGATCGGCATCACCGAGAGACCAATTCCCCTTGCAACCAAGGCGGCAAAGCCGATGGTGGCCGGAATTACCACCTTCCCTAAATCGATCAATCAGGCCGTCGAGGAMAGGCTTGCGGCAGATCCATCGCTCAAGGAGCAATGGGAGGAGGTGTCGATGCGCTTCCATTACGTTTACGCTCAGCCTGAGGTCGCATTTAGCTCGGTTGATATCGACGCAGTGCTTCTAGGTAAGACGTCGGCGAAGGACATGGTCGCCAGGATTGCCGCAGAACCCGGTTCGTTTGGGGCGCTCAAGGGCGCGACCGGTTTCTTCGCGAGCCGTGTCGATAAGTCGGATCGGGAGCGCGCCGTTCAAAACGTCGCGCCGCTCGCCGATAGCATCAGCGGTTATTTGCGCCAGCGAAGCCAAGCACAACGGCGTTACTACGCCGATGAACTGGCTTTCCGAAAGCGCGCTGCGTTGGAGATCCCTGCCCTGTCTGCCGTTGCGAGAGATRTGCTCGAACGCGTGCGCGACGCAATCGATCGCCACGATGATCCGGCAGTGCTGGAATATGCGCGGGCGGACAAAATGGTAAAAGCCGAGCTCGAAGGCTTTGCCAAGGCGGTATCCGAGCGCTTTGGAGAACGGA
>NZ_LMCW01000007.1 GCF_001424945.1 Rhizobium sp. Root1203 | reverse complement strand
CTGAAGGCCGCAGGTTCAAATCCTGCCCCCGCAACCAGAATCTTCAAAGACACCCAAAACAAAGCTCCTCCGCCTAACCGTCGAGGAGCTTTTTGCGTTTCCGCACGGTGTCCAGGTCGCTGGCTTCGAGCTTCTCGATGAAATCCGCATGCACTTCGGCGACGAGGCGATGAGGCGGAATATTCCGGCGGATATTGAACGCAAAGTGCTGTCATCGTTAATCGCGTGTGTTGAGGCTGCATGATCGGGCCGATCAGGAAATGTGCGAGTCTACCTGGCTTGCGAGTGACCGATATGCGGCGCGGTACCGATGGTCTGTCTGCAATGGTCGAGGCGGTCGAGGAAGCGCCGGGTTCCGAAGCAATCGTCGGCTTCCGTGGAAAGCGCGCTGACCGGATCAAGCTTCTATGGTGGGATGGCCAACGGTTCTGCCTATTCTACAAGATTCTCGAACGCGGATACTTTCCCTGGCAGACGGCGAAAGTTGGTGTTGCGCATCTGACGCAGGCGCAGTTGTCGATGCTTGTTGAAGGGACTGACCGGCGTCTACCAGCGTGGATTTCCGCCCCTACCGAAGTGCCACAGCATAGCGCGTTCGACTGGCATCGCACAGTAAGGAGTAACCCAGATGCCGACGGGTCGCATGTGTTCAAGGCGGTCCGCAAAAGCCTTTCTACGCAGGAGATCCTGCGACTTGCTTCGGTATTAGAAGTCGCGCCGCTAACATGCAGATAACAATCGTCAACAGCAGGATGAGAGCGACAAGAGCGTTGATATCAGGAGAGAACCCCAACCGCATCATCGCCCAAAGACGGACCGGCAACGTGCTCTGGGTTCCGGTGACGAGGATGGTGATCATGGTTTCGTCGAAGGATAGGGCGAAGGCGAGAATGGCACCGCCAGCCATGGCGCTCGAAAGGTTTGGCAGGATGACGCGCCAGAACGTCTGCCATCCGTTCGCGCCGAGATCGTAAGAGGCTTCGACCAGCGTCGGGCTCATCGATTGCAGCCGGGTCAGGATCGTTCGGTAAACGATCGCCAACACGAAAACCGTGTGGCCGATGATAATGGTGATCAGCGAGCGGTCGAAGTTGATCTCGCGGAAGAAGATCAGCAGCGCCAGGCCACTGATGACCGGCGGCATCAGGAAGGGCAGGAAGATGATGAACTGCAGCGCGCCGCGCGCCGCACCCCGGCTGTGGAAATAGAGTGCCATCAGCGTGCCGGAAACAACCGACAGGACCATGGTGCTGAAACCGACGATCAGCGTCGCCCGCAGAGCGTCGATCACGTCGGTGTTTTCCATCAACGCCGTGTAGGCCGAAAGCGTCGGCGTCGACCAGTCGACCTGGCCGTGGTTGATCGTGAAGAAGGACGAGACGATCGGCACGAAGAGCGGGCTGTAGAGCAGGATTGCCACCAGTGCGGTGACGAGCGCGAGCAGGATCGTGGACAGGCGAATGGGGCCGCTCATCTCGCCAACCCCTTCTGCCGTCCGAAATGCTCGCCGAAAAGGATTACTGCGATCACGACGACGGCGAGCGCCACGGAGAGTGCCGCCCCGAACGGCCAGTTGAAGGCTGTGCCGAACTGGCTGTATAGGACGCGGCCGAAAGTAAAACCGTTGACGCCGCCGACCATCTGCGGCGTCAGAAAATCGCCGATCGCAAGCACGAAGACGAAGCTGGCGGCTGAGGCGATGCCCGGAACGCTCAGGGGAAGCGTGATGCGCAGGAAGGTCTGCAGGCCGCTCGCCCCGAGATCGTCGGAAGCGCGCAGCAGGACCTGCGGAATGCGCTCCAGCGTCAAGAAGATCGGCAGGATCGCGAAAGGAATGAGCAGCAGCGTCAACGACAGAAGGATCGCGTTCATGTTGAAAACGAAGAGCGTCGATGGACGGTCGAGGATCCCGAGACCCACGAGCATGGTGTTCAGGACGCCATTCTGGCCGAGAATGCTGCGGATGGCATAGATCTTGATCACATAGCTCATCAGCAACGGCACCATCAGCAGCATCAGCATGACGTAGCGCCAGCGCCCGCGCAGCATCGTCAGGAAATAGGCAGCCGGATAGCCGAGAGCGATACACAAGACGGCGACCGACAGACAGAGAACGCAGGTATTCCAGAACACTGGCAGGAAGACCGGATCGGTGAAGAAGCGGACGTAGTTGGCGATGGTCAACGTGTAGTTGATCTCGCCGTGATCGACACTGAAGAAGCTGTAGCCGAGGAAGATCGTCAACGGCACGAGGATGAAAAAGACCGGCATCGCAAATGCCAACAGCGTAACGACAACGGTATAGAAAGGGCCTCGTCCGCTCATGAAAGCACCAAATGCGATTCGTGCGGCGAAAAGGAGAGGTCGAACGTCTCGCCCTGTTGCAGGGGGCTTCCTTCCGCGCGGCTCGGCAGGCGCAGTCGCAGGCGTTCCTTGCCGACCGTGATGTGTGCGACGGTCGATGAACCCGCAAAGGCAAGCTCGCTCACAGTTCCCGAGAAGCGGTTGCTGTCTCCGGTCGCGGTATGAAGTGCTTCAGGGCGGAATACTGCGAAGGCCGCCGTTCCCTCAGCAGCTGACCGCAGGTCGGGCTGGCCCTCGATGGAACAGACGAGCCGGCCGAGTGCGGTATCGATCGAACGCAAATTTCCATCGACGACGCTCAGCGTCCCGGCAACGAGGTTGTTGTCGCCGAAGAAGCGGGCGACGAATTCGCAGTTCGGCCGATAGTAGAGTTCATGCGGGGTACCAAGCTGGCGGATACGGCCGGATTCCATGACGCAAATGCGGTCGGCCATGCCGATCGCCTCTTCCTGGTCATGCGTGACGAAGAGGAAGGTCGTCTTTACCTCCCGCTGGATCGACTTCAGGAATTCCTGCATCTGACGGCGCAATTCGAGATCCAGGGCAGCGAGTGGTTCATCCAGCAGGATGAGCCGCGGTTCGCAGATGAGGGCGCGGGCAAGTGCTACACGCTGGCGCTGTCCGCCGGAAAGTTGCGCAGGATACCGATCGGCAAATCTGCCGAGTTGAACCAGATCCAGCGCCTCGCCGACGCGGCGCTTGATATCCGCGCGAGGCTTGCGGCGGATGGAAAGGCCGTAACCGACATTGGCGGCAACCGTCATGTGCGGGAAAAGCGCATAGTCCTGGAAGACGGTATTGAACGGCCGCTTGTTGATCGGCATGCGGCTGATATCTCTCCCGTCCAGCCTGATGGAGCCCGACGTTGCGGTCTCAAGCCCTCCAATGAGGCGTAGCACCGTCGTCTTGCCGGAGCCGGATGGGCCGAGCACGGTTAGAAACTCCCCGTCCTGGATAGAAAGATCGATCCCGTGGAGTACGGGCACCGGCCCGTAGGATTTCGAAACGGACTGAAGGCTGAGCAGTTCCTGGGGTTGGGTCATAGGCTTTACTCGGCATGTGATGGGAAAGCGGTCCGGGGCGTTCCGGACCGCTGTATTTCAGGTGCACGCGGCCGAGGATCAAGGCGTCGCCTTGACCTCGTTCCAGAGGTCGGAGCGCTTGAGCGGATCTTCGACATTGTCGAGCCAGATCAGCTTGTCGTTGCCGCCGGCGCTGGCCGTCTCGGTCACGGTATTGCCGAATCCGGTGCGTTCCGAGAGCTGCGAGCTCACCTTCTTGGAGATCATGAAGTTGATCCATTTCTCGGCCGCAGCCTTGTCGTGCACGCCCTTCGAGACCACCCAGTTGTCAAGCCAGGCAAGTGCGCCTTCGCCAGGATTGATGTAGGCGACATGGGCGCCGACGGCTTGCAGGGCTTTCAGCTGCTGCTGACCGTAGTTGGCCCAGATGAGGGCAACGTCGTTGCTCTTGTAGATCTGCTGGGCTTCATCGGCGGTCGTATAGAAGCTGAGGACATTGTGCTTCAGGTCGACCAGCTTGGCTTTGACGGCGGCGATCTGGTCGTCGCTGAGATGGAACGGATCCTTGTAGCCGAGCGTCAGCGCGGTGAAGGAGACGTTGTGCTCTCCATTGTCATAGGCAAGCACCTTGCCCTGATAGGCTGGATCCCAGAGAACCGACATGGAGGTGGGCGCCGGTTTCACCTTGTCGGTATCGTAGATGAGGCCGATCGAATCGAAACAGAACGGGATGCCGTAGACCTTGCCATCCTTGGTGACGCCGCGAACGGTCGTCAGATCCCGGAAGCGCGGTAGCACCTCCTTCTGGTTCGGCATGTCCGCCGTGTCGATCGGCGTGACGAGGTCGGCCGCGATATAGCGCTGCAGCTGGGCCGTGTTGACGGCAAAGACGTCGAAATCCTTGCCTTCGCTGCCCTTCATCTTGGCCCAGGCTTCATCGTCGCTGCCGATGAAGACCACATCGACGCCGATGCCGGTCTCGGCAGTGAAGTTCTTCACCCAGTCCTTATCCGCATAGCCGTCCCAGGCGAGAACGCGGAGATTTTCGGCAAAGGATGCCGAGGCCATCATCGACACGGCGAAGCCGGCGGTCGCTAACCCTGTCAGAAGTTTTCTCAATCGCATTTTCGTTCCCTTTTTTGTTGGTGTTGCAAATCCGATCGCTGCGAATTCATGGACTTACAGTTGCGTGACGGTCACAAGGCCTTCGTCGGGCGCCAGTTCCACCCGATTGCGCAACGGCTTACCGAAGACTTCCGCTTCGATTTCGTACTCATCCCCCGGACCGGTCTGGACGCCGAAGGCATAGCTCATCACCGCGGCTCCGAAGAAATAGGCATGCAGGTCTCCCGGCCGGCGATGCATGGGATAGCGGAAATGATAGTGTTCGAGATTGGCGATGGAATGCGACATGTGTGCCTCACCCGAGAGAAACGCCTCTTCCCAGATGACGGCGCCGTCGCGCCGGATGCGCGAATGACCGTGGACCTCGGCCGGAAGCTCCCCGACCAGCAGCTCCGGCCCGATCGAGCAGGAGCGCAGCTTGGAGTGGGCGAGGTAGAGATAGTTTTCAGCCTCGGTGAGATGATCGGAGTATTCGTTTCCGAGCGCATAGCCTATGCGATAGGGGCTGCCGTCCGGTCCGACGATGTAGAGGCCGACGATCTCTGCTTCCTCAGCGCCGGCGCGGGCAAAGGCCGGCATCGGCAGTGCGGCACCCGGGGCGACGACGCATGTGCCGACACCCTTGAAAAACCATTCTGGTTGCACCCCCGGCGGGCCGCCCGCCGGCTTGCCGCCTTCGAGGCCCATGCGGAAGATCTTCAGCGAATCGGACTCCTCGGCGTCTTCGCCGTGGGTCAGGATGTGCATCTTGTCGCGCGCATTGGCGCTGCCCGTATGGGTGAGGCCGGTACCGGTCACAAGGAAGCGGGCCGGCTCGTCATGGTCGAGCGGCGCTAGCACCAGGTTCTCCCGAAGCAGGCGGTCGTAGTCCACAAGCTCGGCTGTTGTACGTTCGTCGACAACCACCGCAAGCGCAATGCCGCGGGTGATTGCCGCTCCGGCGAGTTCCCGGACGGAATGTGTGTCCTTGAGCGGATGCAGATGGTTGTCATCGGCGGACACGCGGCCGACCTTGCGCTCGCCTTCCGGCGTTGTGAACTGAACGAGACGCATGACTGCACCTTTCTGTGTGGCGGACGGATTGTTCATACCCAGCCACCATCGACGATAAATTGCTGGCTGGTGCACATGGCGCTGTCATCGGCCGCGAGGAAAAGCGCCATGCGGGCGACGTCGGAAGGCTGGAGCCGGTCTGGCAGGCATTGGCGTTCCTCGATCTGGCGTTCGCCGGCCGGCGTCAGCCAGAGGCGCATCTGGCGTTCGGTCATCACCCAGCCGGGCACCATGCAGTTGACGCGGATGCGCTCGGGGCCGAGCTCACGGGCGAGCGCACGCGTCATGCCATAGATCGCCGCCTTGGCAGTGACATAGGCCGGGCAGTCCGGATCGCCGACCATCCAGGTGATGGAGCCGAAATTGATGATCGAGCCGCCACCAAGTTCCTTCATGTAGGACCTTGCCGCCTGGGCGGCGAAGAACTGATGGCGAAGATTGACGGCCATTCGGTCGTCCCAATAGGCGACCGTGACGTCTTCCGTCTGATGGCGGTCGTCGCTGCCGGCATTGTTGCAGAGGACCTGGATCGGACCGTTCCGCGCCACGGCCTCGGCGATGGCGAGGCGCAGGGCTTCCACATCGCGAAGATCGCATGGGATAAAGAGTGGCGACACGTCGCCTTCCCCGGCAACGGAAGCGACAAGCTGGCGGGACGGTTCTTCTGCGACATCGACGAAGGCGACGCGACTGCCCTGGGCGCAGAAATGCCGGACGAGGCTTTCACCGATGCCACTGCCGCCGCCAGTGATGAAGACGCTCTTGCCCTTGAGGCTTGGATAGATCGCGAATTTGTTCGCCTGGTTGCTCATCGTCAGAACCGTCTAGTGAGAGTGCCGCGGAATGCCGGCATCGCGCCGACCCACGAGAAAATCGAAGTCGCAGCCGGTATCGGCCTGCATGACCCGCTCGACGTAGAGGCTCGGATAGCCACCCTGCGGCGGGATCGGCGGCAGCCATTCGGCGCGTCGCAGTGCCAGTTCCTCGTCGGAAACCATCAGCTCCAGCCTGCGCCCGGCCACATCGAGCTCGATGAAGTCGCCGTCGCGCACGAGGGCGAGGACACCGCCGGCTGCCGCTTCCGGCGCGACATGCAGGACGACGGTGCCATAGGCGGTGCCGCTCATGCGGGCGTCGGAAATGCGCACCATGTCGGAAACGCCCTGCTTCAGGAGCTTGGCCGGCAGGGGCATGTTGCCGACCTCAGCCATGCCCGGATAACCGCGGGGGCCGCAATTCTTCAGCACCATCACCGAGCTCGCATCGATATCGAGTTCCGGGTCGTCGATGCGCTCGTAATAATGTTCGATATTTTCGAAGACGACGGCCTTGCCGCGATGCTGCATCAGCTCCGGCGTTGCCGCCGAAGGCTTGATGACGGCACCGCTCGGCGCAAGATTGCCGCGCAGGACGGCAATGCCACCTTCCTTCGTCAGCGGATTGTTGAAGGGCCGGATGACCTCCTCGTTGTAGTTCGGGGCATTTTCGATGATGGCGCCCACGGTCTTTCCGCTAACCGTGATCGCGTCTCGATGCAGGAGCCCAGCTTCGTCCAGGGCGGCCATGACGGTCGACAGACCACCGGCATAGTAAAAGTCCTCCATCAGGAAGCGGCCGGAGGGCATCAGATCGACGATGGTCGGCACGGCGCGGCCGAGCCTGTCCCAGTCGTCCAGGTTGAGTTCGACGCCGATCCGCCGCGCGATGGCGATCAGATGCAGCACGGCATTGGTCGAGCCGCCGATCGCACCGTTGACACGAATTGCATTCTCGAACGCTTCCTTCGTCAGGATTTGAGAAATCGTGACGTCGTCATTGACCAGGTCAACAATGCGGCGACCCGCCATATGGGCGAGCACGCCGCGCCGCGCGTCGACGGCGGGAATTGCAGCATTGTCCGGCATGCCGATGCCGAGTGCCTCAACCATACTCGCCATCGTCGAAGCGGTGCCCATCGTCATGCAGCTGCCGGCAGACCGGCTCTGGCCCTGTTCCGCTGCCAGGAAGTCGCTGACCACCATGCGGCCCGCCTTGACGTCTTCGGCGAATTTCCAGACATGCGTTCCCGAGCCTATATCCTGGCCGCGGAACTTTCCGTTCAGCATCGGGCCGCCGGAGACAGCGATGGTCGGGAGATTGGCGGAGGCCGCGCCCATCAGAAGCGCCGGTGTGGTCTTGTCGCAGCCGACGAGGAGGACGACGCCGTCCATCGGATTGCTGCGGATCGATTCCTCGACGTCCATGCTGGCGAGATTGCGAAACAGCATTGCCGTCGGGCGCATGTTGCTTTCGCCAAGCGACATGACCGGAAACTCGAAGGGAACGCCGCCGGCCTCGTAGACACCGCGCTTCACGTGCTCGGCAATGCCGCGGAGATGGGCATTGCAGGGCGTGAGCTCCGACCACGTGTTGCAGATACCGATAACCGGCCGGCCGTCGAAGACGTGGTCCGGCAGCCCCTGGTTCTTCATCCAGCTACGGTGCATGAAGGCGTTCTTGCCATCTCCTCCGAACCATTCGGACGAACGCAACTTGCGTTTCGGCTGGGTCATTTATTCTGCTCCTGTACCTTCCGACGCAGACTGCGGCTTTCGATGCCGCGCCTCACATCTTCCTCGGCGTGATCAAGCAGGACCAGAAGCGCCTGCTGGGCTCCCGCTCCGTCCTTCGCCGCTATTTTCTCGGCTACTGCGCGGTGCAGCGGGAGGGATGGGCGCTGACCGTCCGGATTGTCGTTGGAAAGGCGAAAGCTCATCAGAAGTGCCGTCTCGATGAGTGCGGCAAGCGATCCCATCAGCTCGTTTCCAGTCATGCGCAGGATCGTTTGATGAAAGACGAGATCGGGCTCGGCGAAGCGCTCGCCATCGTCGCCATAGGCTTCCATTTCGGCAAGAGCGGAATTGAGTTCCCCCAATTGCTCCGGCGTGGCGCGCTGCGCGGCAAGGGCTGCCGACATCGGCTCGATGGCACGACGTAGCTCGAACAATGCCTTGACGTCATCGTGATTGATTGAACCGGAGTAGCGCCAGGACAGCACGTCTGGATCAAGGAAGTTCCAATCGGAGCGGGGGCGAACGCGCGTGCCCGTTTTCGGACGAGATTCAACCAGTCCCTTACCTGCCAGCACCTTGATTGCTTCGCGAAGCACCGATCGGCTGACTCCGATCATCTCCTTGGAGTCGTCCGCGTTCGGCAGCACTTCCCCCGGAAGAAACCGGCCCTGCACAATCCAGCTGCCGATCTGCTCGACAGCAGTGGCATGCATCGTGTTGCTGGAACTCTGAAAACCAGCTGCAGTGGAGGACGGGAACCGGACAGAAGCGGGCAATTTGTCAATCTTCCTATTATTCATAATATATGTATCATTGCGGATGGTTTTTCTGTCAAGGACTGATTTGCTTGCTCTGGCAACGAGCCTGGTGAACGCGGCGCAGCGTTATCTCGGCCTGGCACTCGCCGCAGATTTGCCGGCGTGACCCGAACCCGCCGACCGATGTCAGGACGCCGTGAAGGGCGGTCGTGCCCTACGACGTTATTCCACCCGGCAATGGTCCAGATCGAAACCGACGCTGCCAGCAAAAGAACCCGGCGACGTGATGCAGGCGCAACCTGATCGTCTTGGGATACCCGGTCTTCTTGCGGACACGTTCCAGCGTCTGGACGACATCTTCACCACGGTAATTGAACCGTGCATCTGTGGCCGGGCAATAGCGCGAATGGGTATCAACGACTGTCTGCGCAGCTTCTTGCCTGTCGCGAGCTGGTCGTGGACATCGTCCATGGCCCAGACGTCGTTCGGATTTGTTGCGGCCTGGCGATCATCCCTGGGCTTGGCCTTCACCGACGCTTTGGTTGCTTGTTGCCCAACTGAAGGCCTAACTCGCTGTCAATCCGACCTGTCTTCTTCATGTTGATGTTCCACCCGTCGCGACACAAGTGGACATGCATCGACGATATCCATACCGCACGCGCGTCTCGCAAATCTCTTTGATTCGTCTTCCGAGGGGGCTGCCCGGCACGGCGGGATTTGTAATGGTAGGTCGGGGTGTCGAACTGGCCTCCACACCAGCAACGATCTTGAATCCAAAACCAAAGCAGATGGAATCCCAAAAAATTTCGTCTATCGCTGACAGACCCTGGTGTGCGTGGTCTGCAATAAGCAAAAAAATGGCCCAAGTTGATGTGAAATCTGAGACCCTTTTTTAGGTAGAACGCCACGAGTCTTAATCGATCTCGACGTGCCTCAACGAGGCGGGCCGATCGAAGCGCGCAAGATTAACTGGCATTCCATCTTCAGCCGCAATGGCGGCTTCTTCGGCTGCGCCACCTTCTCCAAAAGCTCTGCCACCGCCCATTGGCCCATATCCTCGTGCGGCAGCTTCAATGTGGTGAGCGGCGGCAGGATTTTTCGGGCAAGGCTGTCATCATCAAAGCCAACGACGGAAATGTCGTCGGGGATTTTCAAGCCGCGCAGTCTGATTGCGTCATAGGCGCCCATCGCCACCCGGTCTGAAAAACAGAATACCGCCGTCGGCGGGGACGGCAGGTCGAGCAGCTGCAGCATCTTCTCACGCCCGAGGTCGAGCGACCAGGCGCCGGACACAATCAGCCCTGGATCCACGGCGATATCATAGGTGGTAAGCGCCTGCCGGTAGCCACTTAAACGATCTCGGGACGCTTCAAGCCGCTCCTTGCCCGCGTCGATCATAGCTATGCGACGATGTCCGGCCTTGATCAGCGTCTCCGTCGCCGCAAAACCGCCGGCAAGATCGCCAGGAATGATCGACGAGAACTCGGCCCGCTGCTGATGGCAGTTCAAGAGCACGGTGGGGTAGTTGGCAAGTTTGGAGGGCAGCACTGGCGCCAACTGAGTGATGAGGGTGGCGTAGACCACTCCGACGATCTGGCGCCGGCCCAGATAGTCGAGGATGACCTCTGCAAATTCGACTTGTCCGCCGGTAACGACGGTGATCGCCGCCAAGCCCCGTTCTTCTGCTGCCTCGCGCACGCCTTCAATGAGTGGCGCGGCGTGATGTGAAGCCATGAGATCGTCGATCAAAAGCACGATGATGCCACCGATCGGCCCATTGGCGGGCGTGGTCTTCTGATAGCCAAGCTCCTCGGCCACAGCCAGCACATGACTGCGCATCTTCTCAGAAACGCGCTTGCCGGGCGCCTCGTTAAGCACCAGTGAAACCGTTGCGTGCGAAACGCCGACCTTTGCAGCGATGTCGGACATTGTCGGTCGTTTCGTTATTTTGTCGTTCACGCAGTTTCTCTCTCAGACAGTTGGCATGCACGTTAGAAAATCTGACGGACAATGTGAAGCAGCGGGCTTGCGGGAGTTACATTTTTAAGTTACGAAACCAACGTGTAACCTATTTTGTGACTAAATCCAACTGGAAAGCTTGCGGCTCATGACCATCGCCACCCGCCGTTTTGCCGAAACCCATTCCGGGCCGCGTGCGCGCCTATCTCTCGATGGGGCCTGGGACTTTCAACTGGAGGGGCATAAGCCCACGACGGTTGTTGTGCCTGCTCCTTGGCAGGCGCATTTTCCGGATCTACGCGCCGCCGCAGGCGTGGCGACTTATTCGCGTCAATTGACCGTGCCGCAGGAGTGGCAAGGTCGTCAGGTGATCGTGCATTTCGGCGCGGTGAACTATTTCGCCGAAGTGTCGGTCAATGGACGCCGGCTCGGCTCTCACGAAGGCGGCTATCTGCCGTTCGAATTTGTTATTCCGGCCGATCTGCTGGACGGCGAAATGCGTCTGGACGTAAGGGTTACGCTGCCAAGTGCGGACGGACAGGCTTTCCCCGACTTTCCATTCGATGAAATCCCGCACGGCAAGCAGAGTTGGTACGGTATGCTGGGCGGCATCTGGCAGTCGGTCTGGCTGGAGTGCCGTTCCGAGGCGCATATCGCGCATCACGGCATTCGCGCCGACCTCGTCACCGGCGAGGTGACGGTTTGTGTCGAACTGGCTGCAGCCTTCACCGGTTCGTTGAACATTCGACTTCTTGACCGCAATGGCGCGGTAGCGGCATCCACGGAGCTTGCTGTCAAAGAGGCGACACATGCTTCGGTCGCGCTAAAGGTCGCCAAGGTCGAAGCCTGGTCGCTCGATGAGCCCGCGCTTTACCAGGCTGTCGCCGAACTGTGTAAAGGCGACGTCGTCATCGATGCGGACACCCAGAATTTTGGCTTTCGGACGTTTGAAGCGAGAGATGGAAAGTTTTTCCTGAACGGTCAGCCATTCTATATGCGCGGTGCGCTGGATCAGGATTACTATCCAGAGGGCATCTACACCCCGCCGTCGCTGGAGTTTCTGGAGGACCAGGCGCGCAAATCGAAGGAACTTGGCCTCAACCTCCTTCGCTGCCATATCAAGGTTCCCGATCCGCGCTACTATGACGTGGCTGACCGCTTTGGCCTCTTGGTCTGGACGGAAATTCCCAACATCCAGACGTTTACAGAAAAGTCGGCGCAGCGCCTCCTCGACACAATGGAAGGGATCCTGCGCCGCGACGGCAACCATCCCTCTATCGTGATCTGGACCATCATCAACGAAGACTGGGGGACGCGTCTTGTCGAAAGCGCCGATCAGCGGAGTTGGCTGGAAAACGCCTATCATTGGCTGAAAAAGAAGGACCCGACACGGCTGGTGGTTGACAATTCCGCCTGCATTCCGAACTTCCATGTCGTCTCCGACATCGACGACTACCATTATTACGCGTCAGTTCCGGAAATGGCGCACGAGTGGGCCGATTGGGTTTCGTCCTTCGCCAAGCGGCCCGACTGGTCCTATTCGCCGAACGGCGATGCGAAACGGCGCGGCGACGAGCCGCTCGTCGTCTCCGAGTTCGGTGTCTGGGGTCTGCCGCATCCCGAAAAGTTGTTGCAGGACGGCAAGGAGCCGTTCTGGTTCATCAACGGGCTGGAGTGGGACAGCGAAGGTGCAACCTATCCGCATGGTGTCGAGCAGCGCTTCCGCACTTTCCAGTTCGACAAGGTCTTTCCGTCCTTCGGCTCCTTCATCGAGGACACACAATGGCATCAGTTCAATGCCCTCAAGTTCGAGATCGAAGAAATGCGTCGCCATGCCTCGATTCAGGGCTATGTGATCACCGAGCTGACCGATCTGCACTGGGAAGCCAATGGCCTCATGGACATGGAGCGCAACACGCGCGCTTATCACAACCGTTTCCACGAGATTAACACCGACGTGGTCATCGTGCCACGCATGCAGCGCTATGCGGTCTGGACAGGCGAAACGGCCAGCATTGAGCTTGAAATCTCGACGGGGGGTAAGGCGTTGCCAGCGGCCGAACTGAGCTGGAGTGTCGATGGTGCAGCTGCCGGCAAGATGTCGGTCCAAGCGCTTGATGCAACGTCAGTGTGCCGCCTGCCGGCGCTTGATTTGTCCTTCGGAGAAGACAAGGCAGGAAATCAGGCCAGTGTCCAGTTCACGTTGACCGCTGGCGGCAAGGAGCTGGCGCGCAACAGCCTCGATATCAGCGTCTATGCGCGCCGATCCAAGCCTGTGCTTTCCGTTTCGTCCGTAGAGCCTGAGATCGCGCAATATCTGACCTCCCTTGGCTATGAGGTCGTAAACGCCGACACGGCGCATGTGCGAGTTGTGTCGACATTGAGCCAGGCCGATATCGACGCCATGGAGCATGGCGCCCATTGCGTTTCGCTGGCCGATGTCAGTCCGCTGCCGTTTGGAAACCTGCGCAATGACCAGCCAAATTGGAATTATCCGACCGGAGGCGATCGCGGGCAGCCCATGCCGCAGATGCGCGTCAGCGAACGCAACGGCACCATCTGGAAGGGCAACTGGGTCACCGGCTTCAGCTGGGTCAAGCGTGCCGGGGTATTTGAACGACTGCCGGGCGGCCCGCTCACCGACCTGTCCTTTATCGGCGTCAACCCCAATCGCGTCATCACCGGCTTCCGACCGATCCATTTCGACGGTCTGGTCCATGCCGGCACCATGGCGGGCTGGATTCACAAGCCCTGCGCGACGATTGCCGAACGGCGGATAGGCTCAGGTCGTATCGTGGCCACGACCTTCGGCCTGATGCGCGAACCCGCTGGCGCAGATCCGGTCGCGGCGACCTTATTTGATTGCATCATCGAGACGGCCGCCGCGGGATAGGCCGTCAGTGAAAATGAACCGCCGCATGTGACCGGGAGGAGGTTTAGGTGGCCAAGACAGACGCAGGCGTGAGCATCCGCAACGTTGCCAAGAGTTTTGGGGCGGTGGAAGTGCTCAATGACATCTCGCTCGGGATAGACAGCGGCGAGTTCATCGTCTTCCTGGGCGCATCCGGCAGCGGCAAGTCGACTCTCCTGCGCATGATCGCCGGACTGGAGACAGTCTCGGGCGGCGAAATCTGGATCGGTGGGCGCCGTGTTGACACCCTTGCCCCAGGTCAGCGTGACATATCCATGGTGTTTCAGTCCTATGCGCTCTATCCGCATATGAGCGTGCGAGAAAATCTCGCCTTTGGACTGGCCAATGTCGGCACACCGAAAGCCGAGATCGCAACCCGCGTTGCGACGGCTGCCAGGATGCTGGAGATGGACCATCTCCTCGAACGCAAGCCGGCGCAACTGTCCGGCGGCCAGCGTCAGCGTGTTGCAATTGGACGCGCGATCGTGCGCGAGCCGAAAGTCTTTCTCTTTGACGAACCGCTGTCGAACCTGGACGCCGGCCTGCGTACACGCACCAGGTTCGAACTGTCGCAGCTGCATGATCGTCTTGGCGCCACGATGATTTTCGTGACCCATGATCAGATCGAGGCGATGACGCTGGCGACCCGGATTGTTCTTCTGAACAAGGGACGGATCGAGCAGGTCGGCGCGCCGATGGATATCTATGCGCGTCCAAGCACACGCTACGTCGCCCAGTTCGTCGGCTCGCCGCCGATGAATTTCCTGCCGGTCGCGCGCATCGAGGGCGGCCCGGACGGCGCAATTGCTACAACCGCCGACGGCTCAAGGCTGCAAACGTCAGTTCGGTTCGACAGTGTCCCGGCAGCCAACCTCACGCTTGGCTTACGGCCCGAGAATCTGACCGTCTCGCTGCATGGCACACTGCGAGGCAAAGTCGTCACCGTGGAGCAGATGGGCGACCGCTCTCTCGTCCATGCCGAACTCGCTGACGGAACGCAGGTTATCGGCGTTGACGCCCCAATCACCACGGCCCGTGGTGGTTCCGAAATTGCGTTTGCCGCCGAGGGAGCGAAGGCGATGCTATTTGATGAAATGGGGAAAGGGTATCACGCGGCCGGCTAGGCTGCAGCGCAGGGAATTAAGGCCGCCCTCCGAAGGAGGTCCCGGCAGGAAGACTGATCATTCTGGAGGAGTGAGAATGCATAACCTATTGAGAACATCGATTGCCGCGTTAGCCGTCACGATTGCCTTCCCGGCATTTGCGGTCGAAAATGTCGTCTGGTGGGACTTTCTGTCGGGAGGCGACGGCGTGCGAATGAAGGCGCTGATCCAGCGCTTTAACGACGAGCACAAGGACAAGATCCAAATCAAGGGCACCACGCTCGAATGGGGCATCCCCTATTACACCAAGCTGCAGACATCAGCTGCTGTCGGCCAGGGACCTGACATCGCCACCTACCATCTTTCGCGCCTGGCCGGTGCGGTTTCAGCCAAGACCGTGTCGCCAATCGATCCGAAGGAGCTTGATGCTGTCGGCTTGAAGGACAGCGACTATCCGCCGAATGCCATTGCCGCCTCGACGGTCGACAATGCGCGCTACGCCGTACCCTTCGACGTGCACGGGGAGGTGCTCTACTACAACAAGAATGTCTTGAAGGAACTGGAAGCCCTGGGCAAGGACGGCAAGCCCGCCGGCATCGATACCCTGGAAGGCTGGCGTGCGCTGTTAGCCAAGGTCAAGGAAGCCGGCAAGAACGGCGTCGTCATCGCGTCGTCCAACGGCGATTTGCGCGACATCTATACCCTGTTCGGCCAGCTGGGTGGTCAATTGACGACGGACGGCAAGTTCTTGCAGGGCGACAATTTCGACAAGATGGAAAAGGCCTACAACGAGGTCACCGATTGGGTGAAACAAGGTTGGGCGCAGCCCTATATCGACTCTGAAACGATCACACCGACCTTCCTGGCCGGACAATCTGCCTTTTTCCTCAATGGCAACTGGGAATTGCCGACCATGGAAACTGAAGTGGCCAAGGGTAACGGCTTCGATTACGGCATGGTCAATATTCCGGCCTGGATGGGCAAGGCTGCCAACTGGGCAGACTCGCACTCGTTTGTGATGCCCAACAATGTCGGCGTGACCATGACCCCAGAAAAGCGCGCCGCGGTGATCGAAGTTATCCGGTGGATGAATGTGAATTCGCTGGAATGGGCTGGCGCCGGCCATATCCCGGCTTATTTGCCGGTCAGCACGTCTGCCGCATACAAGGCGCTCAAGCCACAGGCAGACTATGCCGCCATGGCGCTCAACGCCTTCTATATGCCAAAGACACCACTGACCGGTGCCGCGTCCAAATTTGACGACGACTGGCAGAATATGGCGTCCGGGCCGCTGAACGGCGAAGGCGACCTAAAGGAAACGCTGGAGAAGTTTCGCGATCACATGAACTCTCAGTGATGTTTCCCTTCAAAATTCCCGGGGCTGCTCCTGCCCCGGGACCGCATGACCGAGGCAGGTGACAGATGGCCGCAGTTAGCAACAAGAAGCAGGACAGCCTGATTGCCGCGCTGCTGGTCGCACCGGCCGTTGTGGCGTTTTTAGTAATTTTTGCCTATCCGACGTGGCGCATGGTGGCGATGAGCTTCAGCAATGCGCCGCTGATCGGCCCCGGCGAGTGGGTCGGCTTCGATAATTATGCGCGCCAACTCTCCTCGCCTCAATTTCAGAAGGCACTTCTGAACACGCTGTACTTCATCGTTCTGACCGTCATTCCCGGCACGTCTCTCGCGCTGCTCATTGCCATGGGCGTCAATCGCCTGACCGGGCGCATGCAGATGTTTGTCCTGGCGTGCTTTTTCCTGCCGTCCATTCTGCCGGTCTCGGTGGTGACCCAGATCTGGACCTGGATCGCAAACATGCAATATGGTGTCATCCAGAATGTCATCGGGTTGTTTACCGGTGGCCGGCCGCTGCCAGTGCTGCGTTCGCCGACCTATTTCATGCCCTCCGTTGCCGTCGTCACGATCTGGTGGACGATAGGCTTCAACATTCTTCTGTTTCTAGCCGCCTTGCGCAGCATTTCGCCCGACATCTACGAAGCGGCGGCGCTCGACAATGCCAGCCGCTGGCGGGTGTTCTCAAAGATAACCTGGCCGCTGATCTGGCCTGTCACGGCCCTTGTCCTCACGCTGCAGCTGATTGCGCAATTCAAGATTTTTTCGCAACCGTATCTGCTCGGCTACTTCGCCCATACACCGGCTGACGCGCAATCCGTCGTGATGACGGTTATCTACGATCTCGCCTTCAAGCAGAACAAGGGTGGAGAG
Organism: Rhizobium sp. Root1203; assembly: GCF_001424945.1. Taxonomy (GTDB): domain Bacteria; phylum Pseudomonadota; class Alphaproteobacteria; order Rhizobiales; family Rhizobiaceae; genus Rhizobium. The sequence continues at coordinate 118,100 of NZ_LMCW01000007.1, read as the reverse complement.
GGGGCAGCCGTCGCTACCATCCTGTTCATTATCATCCTGATTGCCTCTGTCTTCCAGTATCAGTTCCTGCGTGCGCGAGGTGAAAAGTGAGCGTTCTAGCAACCGACCAGCAAGCCGGCCTCGCCCGGGAAAGCAGTGTAACCGGCGCAAGCAATTGGAGCGGCCGCGCACTTGCCACGCTGACCGTGCTCGGGGCGCTGATCTGGTTCTTCCCGCTCTACTGGGCGATCGTGACGTCACTCAAATCCGACTCTGAGGTGGTGAGCCCGGCCTCCGGGCTCTTGCCTAAAGCACCGACGATCGAGCCCTATCTCTACGTGATCGGACGCTCCAGCATCGTGCAATGGTATATCAATTCGGTCGGCACATCGACGATCATCGCCACGGTCGTGCTGGCGATCAGTGTCTGCTGCGCCTATGCCTTGAGCCAGATCCAGTTTCCCGGCCGCCGGCTGATCTACGGGGCGCTGATTGCCTCGGTGATGATCCCGGCGGAGGCGCTTATCATCAACCATTTTGTTCTGATGAACTCGTTTAAGCTGATCAATAGCTGGGGCGGCATCATCTTGCCGCAACTCGTGGTGCCATCGGTCATTATCATTCTCAAGCAGTTCTTCGATCAAATCCCGAAGGAATTTCGCGAGGCTGCGATGCTGGACAATGCCGGTCATTTGAGGACGCTGTGGAAGATCTATGTGCCGATGAATTGGGGTGTGATCGTCGCGCTTGGCATCACCACCTTCATCGCGGCATGGAATAATTTCCTTTGGCCGTTTCTCGTTGCGACTTCGGATGCCACGATCACCATTCCCGTCGGCATCACCCAGGTAAAGGACGTCTTTGGGGTTCGCTTCGCTAAGGACATGGCTGCAGCAGTATTGGCCGGTCTTCCCGTCGCCATCCTCTACCTCCTCTTTCAAAAGCAGATCACGCGCGCCATCATGCTTTCCGCCGGGATAAAGGGATAACTGACATCGCCCGCCCCGGATGGGCCCAAGATGAGGGTCGTCATCCAGCTCAATGTCATCGCGGGCGGATCAACGAGGACAACCGCAAGCCCAGATTGGGTCAGGGTTGGTAGCAACAACGAGATCGTGAGCGAGGAATGCCACAGCACGAATCGCTCGCGCAGGATTCGATATAAGGCAGCGTTGAAAATGAGCGGGGAAAGCATGCGGGCGAGAAACAGCAGTGACCGAGGTTCGGTTGCGCCTTGCCTTTGAATGATGGGGTTGCATTCCTTTGCCTCGATGACGATACCAGCGCCAAATCGCAACGGCCATAGATCGGCGAGGCTTTGCATTTGCACGATCGAGAGAACGTCGCGCTTTGAAACGGGTGAGATTGGACGCGGCTAGGTGTGGCTCACAAGATCGTTCTCACGGCGCGCCTAATCTGGCTTCGCTTCGGTGCCTCTGACTATGGGCTCCACTCAGTGCTAGCAGCCTCAACCTTGCAGAAGCGGCAGCAACTGGTTGCCCTGTCGCTTGATCTCTGCGAGGTAAGGCGTGTCTGATAGCACGAATTGTGTGATGCCAAGATCCTGGTATTTGCGCAGGGAACGAGCGACGTCTTCGGCTGAACCCACCAACCAGGTCGTGCCGGCGCCGCCGCCACCGAATTTGCCTGGAGCCGTATAGAGGTTGTCGTCGAGGACATCGCCTGACCGGTGCAGGTCGAACAAGCGCTGCTGGCCAACCGCGACGGCGCGGCGGTGGTCGCTCCACCCGGCGCCGCTGCCCTTGGCCATCTCGGCAACCTTCGCCTCCGCGTCGGCCCAGGCCTGTTCGGTGGTGTCACGCACCAGCGTGGTGATCCGGAGCCCGAATTCGAGCGGAGGCAGATCGCGGTCCAGCTTCCGGCTCAACGCCTTGAGCCCCGCGATGCGTTCCCGCACACCGTCCAACGGCTCGCCCCAAAACAGCTGAACATCCGCCTCCGTCGCTGCGACGCTTTCGGCCGCCTGGGAGGCGCCGCCAAAATAGAGCTTTGGGTGACGACGGCCCCCGTTGGTTTCGATGCGTGGCATGACCGTCGATTCCGAGACGCCAAAATGCTCGCCGTCATGATCAACGTTCTCTTCGGTCCAAAGCCTGCGGACCAGCCGCATGAACTCCTTGGTGCGGCCGTAGCGCTGTGCCTGGTCGCCCTCCTGGTCGCCGTAGGCGGCAAGATTGTCGAGGCCGGAGACGATATTGACGCGGACGCGGCCGCCGGTGAGATGGTCGAGCGTCGCGGCGGCGGAGGCGAAGTTCGCCGGCCGCCAATAGCCCGGACGGATTGCGATCAACGGCTCGAAAGTCCGCGTGCTTGCCGCGAGCGCGGTGGCGACGGTGAACGTGTCGGGTCTGCCCCATCCCGTTCCGATGAGCGCCCCTTTCCAGCCATGCTCTTCGAGTGCCCTTGCATGTTCGGTCAACGTCGCCAGGCTATTATGGTTTTCCACCGCGTCATCGCCGCGGTGACCCGGCCTGGTGTCGTTTGGTATGTACCAGAGGAATTCGCTGTCGTTGCTCATAATCTGCCTGCATCCTTGAAATCGAACAGTATGGCACGTCTGTGGCCCAGCTATCGCGCTACGAGCCGGCCGAGCGCGCTGCGTGCGGCAATCGTTCTGATCATGTGGCTCTGCGGCGCATGCGAGCGGGCGGTGATGGCGTCGCGGTGGTGGCGCTCCAGCTGAAAATCACGATTGAGGCCGGGGTTTCCTGCGAGTTCAAGCGCGAGGCTGGTGATTGCCACCGCATTGTCGATGACGACGTGGCGGACGTGCATGCCGTCCATTCCCACAACCTTGCCGGAATCGACGTCTTCGCCGAGCGAGCGCAGCAATCGGGCGTTGGTCGCCAGTCGGACTTCAATCTCGCCCAAGCCATCCTGAATACGCGGAACCGTGGATAGCGGGGCGCCGAGGCTTGCCGGTGAGTGGTGGGCGGCGAAGGCAAGCACGCGATCCCGGGCGGAAAGCGCCACGCCATGGTAGACCGCGCCGATCAACGAGAAGAAAAATGCCGTTGCATGTTCCTCGCGACGGATCGGCTCCGAGGCCGGCTGGGCTTCGATGATATCGTCCAGCGGGACCACGACGTCATCGAGAATGATATCGTCGCTGGCCGTCGCGTGCATGCCGGCGGCATTCCATGCCTTTTCAATCCGCAGGCCAGGGCTGTCGGTGGGAACGAGGAAGGACGCCAGCCGGGGCTGATCTTCGTCGGTCAGTGCCAGCAACGATACCCATTTGAGCACGGGTATGCCGGTCACGTAGCTCTTGTGGCCGGTGATGCGCCAGATGTCGCCGTTACGGCGCGCGATGGTCTCGGGTAGCGCGCCGTGCGCGGGAGAGCCGATGCGCGGCTCGGCCTGAGCGGCATTGATCAGGGCTGGGCCCGCGCGGTTGGCCGTCAGCACTCGCTCGGCAAGGTGGGCCGGCCACTTCGCGAAGCGGCGCAAGCTGTAGTGGCTGTTATAGTGCATAGCCAGGACGAGCGCCGTCGAAGGCTCGCCGCGCGCTATTTCGCTGACCACCGCTTGCGCCTCGGCAAGTCCGACGCCGTGGCCGCCATGTTCGGGCGCCGTCACCAGTCCAAGCAGGCCAGCCTCATAAAGACGTGTGAAGTTTTCGAACGGAAAATCACCTGTTGCGTCGTAATGGGCGGCGCGCTCGGCAAAATCGGCGGCGAGACGCCGCGCCTTGTCCACCGGATCGATTTTTTCCTGAAGCATGGTCTTTTGGTCTCCCGGTTCAGGCCCTGGCGCGCTGGTCGAAAGCATCGATGTGACGGCGGTCGACCCAGTCGGCGATGTCGAAATCGGCGGCGAGGAAGCCGAAATCGCGCAGGAAGTCTTTGTAGTGGCCGATCGCGTCTACCAGTTCGGGCTGCAGGCCAAGGCCAAGGTGCTTGTGGATGTCAGGGCCATTGGCGGCGAGAACCTGCTCTTCCGTCGCGCCTGCTTCGCGCGCGACGAAGCGTCTCGTCTCATCAGGATGCGCCTCGGCCCAGGCGCTCGCCTTGAAGATCGAACCCAGCAGGCGCGCAACGAGATCAGGGCGCTCGTCGGCCAGCAGTTCGTCCACCGTCAGCACGCGCGGCGAGCCGGAATTGATGCGGATCTTTGGATCGGGGTGGAAGCCGAACTCGGCTACCTCTACGGCGCCGATCAGGTTGGCGACATTGATGCCCGCCGTGCCCTTCACATAGATGGCGTCCACGTCGCCGCGGATGAGGGCCGCAACCTCCTCGCCATAGGCCTGCCGGCGCTTCAATCCGAAAAGGGACCCGCCTTCCTGGGTTGAAAGCACGGAGTCCGGAAGCGCGATGTCGACGATCTCTACGTCGTCGAGCGCCATGCCCTCAAGCGAGAGGGCGGACAGCAGCCCCTTCAATGCGGTGGCTCGCATGAAGTCGACGATACCTTCCGGTCGGCGGGCGATGCCGAAGCGGCGGCCCTTCAGGTCCTTCGTGGTCTTGATACCTGTGTCCTGCAGGGTGATGATCGCCTGGAATTCATCGGTCCAGGTGATGCCGATGAGGCGTGTCTTGCGTCCTTCGGAGCGGGCGCGGATCGGCGGGACATTGCCGCCATGGCGGAACGACCAGTCGAGCGTGTGGTTGAAGTGGCTCTGGCGGATACTGCGATCGGGTGAATCGATGATAGATTTCAGTGTCACGCCGTCCTTGCGGAAATTCTCCTCGAGATAGCCGAGCTGTGCGGCAAGGCCGACGGGCGTCGGCACGGGGCAGCGCGTGTACCAGATTTCGGAAATGGCATTGCTTGTCATGGCGTTTCTCCTAGTGGCGCAGGCCGGCTTGCTTCATGAGGGGCAGGACGTCCGAGCCGAAGAATTCGAGGTCGTCGCGGAAGTCGAAGAAGCTGAGTTGCAGGCCGTCGACGCCGGCCTCCTTCAGTTTCACGAACTGATCGACCACCTGTTCAGGTGAGCCGATGACGCGGATATTGCCGCCGATGGCGCGGTAAGGATCCTGCGGGGCACGTCCCTTCCAGGCCTGCGCATCCGAGTTTAGCGACTGGAAGCCTTGCGGCGAGCGCTGATCGGCGTGGGCAACGATACGATCGGCGAGTTCCCACGCTTCCTTTTCGGTCGGTCGGCAGATCACCATCGGATTGAGCAGGGTGCGCACGGTGCGGCCGACGCCAATTGCTGCGTCCTTGACGCGCTTTGTGTGCGCCGGCAGCGATTCCAGCGCGCTGTCGATGTCGGCCCCCGTCGGACTGGTGATGAAGACGATATCCGAATAGCGGCCGGCAAAGGCAATCCCGGCATCGGAGCCCGTGGCGTTGACAAGGATCGGGCGGCCGAAGTTCGGCTTCGGCGTCACAAAGCCGCCACCGAGTTTCCAGCTGCTTTCTCCTTCGAAAGAGAAGTTCTCGCTGTCGCTCCAGAGGCGTTGGACGACCTCAAGGAATTCGGCCGCGAGTTCATAACGCTTGTCGTGCTCGATGCGCGGCCAGCCGAACATTTCGTGCTCGACCGCCCGGTGGCCGGTGACCACGTTGATGCCCCAGCGCCCGCCGGTGATATGATCGAGCGTCGCCCCGAATTTCGCCAGGTGCAGTGGATGCCACGGGCCGTACAGCACATGCATGGTCGAGATCAGCATGATCTTCTTGGTGAGCCCTGCCAGGGCCGCCGTCGATACGAAGCTGTCCAGCGCCTGGCCGTCGAAGACGCCGCCATAGCCGCCCTTGGGCAGCCATTGGGACAGTGCGAAGACCAGATCGAAGCCGAGTTCCTCGGCCCTCAGCGTCAGGGCCTTGTTGTAGTCGAAACGCCAGTCGGTCGACCGTTCAAGCGTCGATTGCGTCCAGCCGCCAGCCTGGATCGGCAGGAAGAGGCCGAGGAGAACCGGCTGCTTGAGCGCTTGCGACAGGGGGCTTTCAGGAAAATCGGTCGGAGCGGCGAATTTTGGCAGGCCGACGATCGATCCGGGTGGATGTTGAATGGACATGGATGGGCTCCGGTTTGCTGAACGATCAGGATGCTGCGACGTAGGCAAAGGCGAGGCTGCCTGCGACGCCTTCGCCACCCACCGTGTGATCGGAGATGCGCTTGTTGTAGATCGTCAGTTCCGGCTGGCTGACGATGTCGATCGCCGGGACATCCTCGACGAGGATCTGCTGGATCTGGCGCCACTGTTCGACACGCTTTGTCGGATCGACCTCGATGGCGGCCGCCTCAAGCAGTTCGTCGACCCTGGGGTTGCTGTAGGCCGCGCCGTTCGAGAACGGAACGCCCGGCTTGAAGTTCTTGCTCCAGTAGAGCCGCTGGACCCCGACCGTCGGATCGAAGAGGTTGCTCATGCCCTCGAAGGCGAAGTCGAAGTCGCGGTCGGTGTAGATGCGCTTCGTGTACGTCGCGAAATCCTGGCTGCGAACCGTGGCGTCGATACCGACCTTGGCCAATGCCTGGCGGATATATTCCGAGCCGCGTGGATAGGTTTCTCCACTCGGCACGTAGTCGAGATTGATGCGGGCGCGGATACCATCGGCGTCGCGCGGGTAACCCGCCTCATCGAGGAGCTTCTCGGCCGCGGCGAGATCGATCGGATAGGTCTTCAGGTCTGGCACGTACCATTTGGCGAGGTTGGGATTGATCGGGCCGGGGATTGCGGCGCCGTAGCCGTAGTTGATGGTGTTGAGGATGACGTTGCGATCGATCACATGGGCGAAGGCACGGCGCACCCGCACATCCTTGAAAAAGGGTCGCTCGAGGTTGAACTCGATGCGGCTCACTCCGTTCTGGTACTGATAGCCATTGGTCTCGAAAGCGAGCCCTTCGGCGCTCTGTAAACGCTCAAGATCGCTGAGCGGTACGGGCGTGGAAGGCGCGAGGTCGATTTCGCCGGTCTCGATCGCGATCGAGCGGGCGGCGGCATCCGGAATGAAACGGATGATCAACTGGTCGAGATAGGGGCGGGGCTGGTCCCAGTATTCGGGGTTGCGCTCATAGACGAGATGGCTGCCCCGCACCCATTCCTTGAACTTGAAGGGACCGGTGCCGATCGGCGCCAGATTGGCGGGGTTCTCGGCGACCTTGGTTCCCTCATAGACGTGGCGCGGCACGATCGGCGTTTCCGAGGCGGCAAGAGCCGTGATCAGATAAGGTGCCGGCTTTGACAGTTTGAGGATGGCCGTCAGTGCGTCGGGCGTTTCGATGTCGACGAGATTGAGGAAAGTGTTGCGCCCGCGCGGATGCACTTCCTTCAGCGTCTTAATCGAGAAGGCGACGTCAGCGGAGGTGAACGGCTGGCCGTCATGCCACTTCACACCCTCGCGCAGTTTGAAGGTATAGGTCAGGCCGTCGGGGCTGACGGTCCACTCCTTGGCAAGCAGCGGTTTCGGATTGAGCTCGAAGTCGTAGGTGAGAAGCCCTTCCGTCGTCTTTGGCGAGACGTAGACCGCATTATAGGCCGTATGGGCGATCGTTGTCAGGACAGGTGGCTCCGCTGCCAGAAGGAGCGTTGCCGTGCCGCCGCGTGTCGCGGCCGCCGCAAAGGCCGGAAGCCGTGCTGTTGCGGTGACGCCGAGCGCGACCGAGGCCAGGAGAAAGCTGCGGCGTGTGGGTGCGGGAAATAGTGACATCTTGTTCAACCCTCATGATCCAGGGCCGTTTCGGCCCGCTTCAGTGCCATTTCGCAGATCGATCCCGCTTTAGAGATTTTTTGCCCCATCACTGCTGTGAAGCGGCATTAAATTCTTTCAAGTCACGATATGCGGTACGATATTTCTAAAAGTTCGCTTTATAGCGATGCTGTTGGAATTATTTACCAATATGGATTTGACAAAACCCACAGAATTAGTCAACTACTAAGCGACAAGACGAGGTGAAATCTTTTCAGATCGCGAGGTAGGGCATGTCGGCTTACAGGCGGATCGGTCGAACGATCAGCAGGACGATCATTCAGGCTGTTCCTACAATGCTTGGGATCGTCATCTTGAATTTCTTCCTGTTGAAGCTCGCTCCAGGTGACGCCGCCGATGTGATGGCGGCGGAATCGGGTTCGGCGACGGTCGAGACGATGGCTGCGCTGCGCGAGCGGTTCGGGCTTGATAATCCGATCCTGGTTCAGCTCGCCAACTATCTAAACAACCTCGCCCATTTCAGTCTTGGCTTCTCGCCGCGCTATGGCATGCCGGTTGCCGATCTGATCGGTCAGCGTTTGCCGGGCACGCTTCTTCTCATGTTGACGGCCCTGGCGATCGCGATTGCGGTCGGTCTGCTGTTGGGTTCTCTGATGGCAGCCTTTTCCGGGCGTCTGCCTGACCGGATCATCTCCGTCGTTTCGCTGCTTTTCTATTCGATCCCCGGCTTCTGGATCGGCCTGATGCTGATCCTGCTCTTCTCGGTCAAGCTCGGCTGGTTGCCGAGCGGAGGTGACAGCACAATCGGTTCGCGGCTGACGGGCTTCCCTGAACTGCTCGACAGGGTACGCTATATGATCCTGCCAGCCACCTCGCTCGCGCTCTTCTATCTCGCGATCTACGCCCGGCTGACGCGTGCCTCCATGCTTGAAGTCAAGTCGCAGGATTTCGTGCGGACCGCGCGCGCCAAGGGTGTCTCGCCCTTCGTGCTGACGACGCGGCACATCCTGCGCAATGCTCTCATCCCAATCACGACCATGGCGGGAATGCACTTCGGGGGCATGCTCGGCGGCGCGGTCGTGGTCGAGACCGTCTATAGTTGGCCGGGCCTCGGCCGCCTTGCCTTCGAGGCCGTCATGGCACGCGATTTCAGCGTGCTGCTCGGCATCCTTTTGCTTTCATCCTTCCTCGTGATCGTCGCCAACGCGGCCGTGGACCTCCTGCAGGCGTGGATCGATCCCCGAATTGGAGCAAGCCGATGAACAGTCAGAAACTTGGAACACTGGCCGGCCGGGCGATCGACTTTGCGCCGCAGGCAAAGGCAGAGGCCAGTCAACCGGCTCCGCAAACGCCCAAGCAGCCACGCTGGACGCATATCCATGCGCCCGATGTGCGCGCCTCTGTTTCGGGCACGGCCTGGCGCGGCGTGCGCCGGGAGCTGAAAGTCTTCCTCGCCAACTACAACGCACTGTTCGGGACTGGCATCCTGCTCCTGGTCGCGCTGTCGGCGTTGCTTGCGCCGCTTCTCTACCCCGGCGATCCGCTGGAGATGGTGGCGCGGCCATTCCTCTGGCCCGGACAGAATGCCGCCTATCCGCTCGGCACGGACTCCATGGGGCGCGACGTGCTGGCGGGTATCGTGCATGGGGCGCGGATATCGCTGACTGTCGGGCTTGCGGCCACCGCGCTTGGGCTGACGGCGGGGATCACCATCGGTGCCGTTGCCGGATATTTCGGCGGCCTGATTGATGATGTGCTGGTCAAGTTCATCGAGATATTCCAGACCATTCCAAGTTTCGTGTTGCTTGTCGTTCTCGTCGCGATCGCCCAGCCGACGACGGGGACGGTGACCATTGCAATCGCGATCGTCAGTTGGCCGACGGTCGCGCGGCTGACGCGAGCGGAATTCCGTGCCATTCGCGAGAAGGACTATGTGCAGGCCGCGCGCAGCCTCGGCTTCGGCCACGCCCGCATAATCTTCCGAGAGATCCTTCCCAATGCGCTGCCGCCGCTGATCGTCACGTCGTCGGTGATGGTAGCAAGCGCGATCCTGATGGAATCGGCGCTCGCCTTCATGGGGCTTGGTGATCCCAATCGTGTCTCCTGGGGCTCGATGATCGGTGCCGGCCGCGATGTCATCCGCACCGCCTGGTACCTGACGGCGCTGCCTGGTCTGGCGATCGTCTTCACCGTGCTTGCGCTCAACCTGATCGGCGATGGCCTCAACGACGCGCTCAATCCGCGCTTTTCGGAGGATCGCTGATGGGTAAGCTTCTGGAGGTTTCCGATTTCTCTGTGCGCTTTGCGTCCGCCGAGCCTGTGAAGGGCGTCAGCTTTTGCGCCAATCCGGGCGAGATGCTGGCGATCGTCGGGGAATCCGGCTCCGGCAAGTCGCTGACGGCGCTCGGGCTGATGGGCTTGCTGCCGCAGCACGCACGCGCTGGCGGACAGATCCGCTTCGATGGCCGCGACCTCGTCGGTCTACCGGAACGGGAACTGCGCCGGATCCGTGGCCGCGACATCGCCATGATCTTCCAGGAGCCGATGACATCGCTCAATCCGGTGCTGACGATCGGCGACCAGATTATCGAGGTGCTGCGCATTCATGAAAATCTCAGCCGCCGTCAGGCTCGCGAACGCGCCATCGCGCTTTTGGACCTCGTCAGCATTCCCGAGGCCCGCCGCCGCATCGATGAATATCCGCATCAGCTTTCCGGCGGCATGCGCCAGCGCGTGATGATCGCGATCGCGGTCGCCTGCAATCCGAAACTGCTGATCGCGGACGAAGCGACGACCGCGCTCGACGTGACGATCCAGGCGCAGGTGTTGCAACTGCTCGATAATCTTCGCGCGCAGCTGAACATGGCCGTCATCCTCATTACCCATGATCTCGGTATCGTCGCGCAATGGGCCGATCGCGTCGTCGTCATGTATGCAGGGCGCAAGATCGAGGAGGGGCTGCCGGGCGAGGTATTCGAGAAACCATACCACCCCTACACGAAGGGCCTCTTGTCGGCCTCGCCGCGCCTGAAGGCCGATTACCACTACCGCGACGGGCCACTCTCGGAGATCCCCGGCTCGATTGTTTCGGCGGCCGGCGAAAAGGGCTGCTCGTTCCGGCCGCGCTGTCCAGTCGCGCGGCCCGCCTGCGCTTCCACGGTGCCGCAACTCATCGCACTTCCCGCCGGTCGGCAGGTGGCGTGCCCCTATGTTACAGCCATTGCGGAGAAGGCTCATGTCGCTTCTGTCGGTTGATCGGCTTTCTACCCATTACCCCGGGGCTTCAGGCACTGTCCGCGCTGTCGATGGCGTGTCGCTTGACATCGCCGAAGGTGAGACGGTGGCACTGGTCGGTGAATCCGGCTGCGGCAAGTCCACGCTCGGCAAATCACTGGTGCGGCTTGTCGATCCGTCATCCGGGAACGTCACCTTCAAGGGCAGGGACGTCACCGCCATGGCGGGACGCGAACTGCGGTCGGTTCGCCGCAGCATCCAGATGATCTTCCAGGATCCGTTCGCCTCGCTCAATCCGAGGCAGACGATACGCGCGATCCTGACTGCACCTCTGACGGTCCATGGCATTGGCGAGCGCACGCAACGCGAAGCAATCGCCGCGCAGATGGTCGCCCATGTCGGCCTACCGGCGGATTCGCTCGATCGCTTTCCACACGAGTTCTCCGGCGGCCAGCGCCAGCGGATCGGAATCGCTCGCGCCTTGATCCTGCAGCCGGAGCTCGTCATCTGCGACGAGCCCGTCTCGGCTCTCGACCTCTCGATCCAGGCGCAAATTCTGAACCTGCTGGTCGAGATGAAGACGGAGTTGTCGCTCTCCTATCTCTTCATTTCTCATGATCTCTCGGTCGTGCGCTACTTCGCCGATCGCGTGCTCGTCATGTATCTCGGTCGCATCGTCGAGAGCGCTCCAACGAGCGAGTTGTGGACGGGCGCCAAGCACCCTTACACGCAGGCTCTGCTTGCGGCAGTGCCCGATCCGTCGCGGCGCAAGCAGGCCGCGCCGATTACCGGTGACCTGCCGAGCCCGCACAATCCACCCTCGGGCTGCCGTTTCCATACGCGCTGTCCGCTCGCCACCGATATCTGCCGGGCTGAAGACCCGGCGTTCCGCCAGTTCGGCAACGGCCACGCCGCCGCCTGCCATCACGCCCAGTAAAAAGGAGAATACAATGGTCGACTATCGCTATCTCGGGCGCAGCGCGCTCAAGGTGTCACCGCTCAGCCTCGGAACCATGATGTTCGGCGGCCCGACGCCCGACGACGTCGCGTTCCGCATCATCGACAAGGCCCGCGAGCAGGGGATCAACTTCATCGATACAGCGGATGTCTATCACGACGGCAAGTCGGAAGAGGTTGTCGGCAAGGGCATCAAGGCGCATCGTGACCATTGGGTGCTGGCGACGAAGTTCGTCAACTCTCACAAGAAGGGCCCGAACCTTGGCGGCCATTCGCGCAAGTGGGTGATCGAGACAGTGGAGAATTCGCTCCGCCGCCTCAACACCGACTATATCGACATCCTCTATTTCCACCGTGCCGTCTTCGACGCGCCGCTGGAAGAGCCGGTGCGCGCGATTGCCGACCTGATCCGCGCCGGCAAGTTGCGCTACTTCGGTGTCTCGAACTTCCGCGGCTGGCGTATTGCCGAGATCGCCCAGCTTGCTGATGAACTCGGCATCGACCGCCCGGTGGCAAGCCAGCCGCTCTATAACATCGTCAACCGTACCGCTGAAGCCGAGCAGCTGCCGGCCGCCCATCACTACGGTCTGGGCGTCGTCTCCTACTCGCCGCTTGCCCGTGGTGTCCTGACCGGCAAGTACGAGCCGGGCAAGGAACCGGCGGCCGATACCCGCGCCGGTCGCGGCGACAAGCGGATCCTCGAGACCGAATGGCGCCCTGAATCGATTGCCATCGCTTCCGAGATTGCCGCCCATGCCACCCGCAAGGGGATTTCGCCGACCGAGTTCGCGCTCGCCTGGGTGCTGAACAACAAGCTGATCTCGGCCGCGATCACCGGTCCGCGCACGGAGGAGCATTGGAACAGCTATATCCGCGCGCTCGATGTCAAGCTCGACGCCGAGGACGAGGCGCTGGTCGACCGACTGGTCACAACTGGTCACCCCTCGACCCCTGGCTTCAACGATCCGAGCCATCCAGTCGAAGGCCGCGTGCCGCACAGCGCTGAAGGTGGTGCCGACAATGTCGTGCCGCTGACGCGCGCCGTCGCCTGATCATGACAGCCTGATCACAATACAGCGGATCCGCCGTGCCGGCGGATCCACCATCACTTTCTTTCCTTGGCCGTGAAGGTTCCCACATGCCGCATACCGCTCCTTCAGCACTGTCCGCCACGACCGCACCTGCGCAGGAGGGTGGCGATCGCTCGACGCTGCTCGCGAAGATCGCAACGCTGACGGCGGAAATCTCCAAAGAGGCGGCCAAGCGCGACCTGGAGCGGGAGCTTCCCTTCGAAGCGTTCCGCCTGTTCAAGGAAGCGGGGCTTGGCGCGCTGCGCATTCCCGCCTCGCTCGGCGGCCCCGGCGGTTCGGTTGCCGATTACATCGAGATGATCATGGCTATCGGGGCGGCTGACTCGAATGTCGCGCACGCGCTGCGCAGCCATTTCAACTTCACTGAAACCCTTGTTCTTACGCCCAACACGGCGATCGACCGCACGCAGCTCGGTCGCGTTTTGTCCGGCAAGCTTTTCGGCGGCGCGCATACGGAGCAGGGCACCAAGCGCCCGGGCGAAGTAACGACGCGGCTGACGAGATCAGGCGATCACTACCGTCTCAACGGCCGCAAATGGTATGCGACAGGCACGGCCTTTTCGGACTTCGCCTCCTTTAGCGCGAGGAACGACGATGGCGAGTTCGTGAGTGTTCTGCTGCCCGTCGACCGCCCCGGCATCTCCATTCTCGACGACTGGGATGGCATGGGCCAGCGGTTGACAGCAAGCGGCGGGGTCCTGCTCGAAGACGTCGAGGTCCTGCCGCACGAGATCTCCACGCGCGGGCTCAACACGCTGGTCGGTCGCCATACCTCGACCTTGCGGCAGCTTCACCTGGCGGCCTCGATGGCGGGCGCGGTGCGCGGCACACTGGCCGAAGGGACGGATTATGTGCGCCGGCAGGCGCGCTCGGCAGCCCATAGCGCGGCCGAAACCGCCGATGCCGATCCCTTCGTGCAAAAGATCCTCGGCGAGATCGCCGCCGGCTCCTTTGCCGTGGACACCCTGATCCGCGAAAGCGCGCGAGCGCTGGACCGGACGGCCGTTGCATTTGGTGCAAGTGATGCGGACAAGCTCGACGCCGCGCTGATCGAGAGCGCGCTGACGACGGCGCGCACGCAGATCGTCGCCTCGCAGATCGCGCTTGCTGCTGCCACCAGCGTCTTCGAACTTGGCGGCGGCTCCGCGACGTCGCGTCATCTCAACCTCGACCGTCACTGGCGTAACATCCGCACGGTGCTTAACCACAACCCGCTGCTGCACAAGGCCCGGGTGGTCGGCGACTTCTACATCAACGGAACCACGACGCACCTGGAGGAAGGCAAAGTCTTCTGAGACCTGCCGCGCAGCGATCGACACGGAGAAACCATGAGCAAGCTCGATATCGTCGATTTCCATACGCATTTCCTGCCTGAAGGCTGGGAAGTCTATCGCGCGCCGGGTCGCCCCCTCGATCCACTGTGGGCGCGGATTGGCACAAAGATCTCCGATATCGATGCGCTGATCGCCGACAGCGATGCGGCCGGTATCTCGCGGCGCGTGATTGGCGTTGCACTCTCCATGGTCGCTGCGCCGGATGCGGATTTCGGCGCGGTCAGCCGGAGGCTGAACGACGATCTCGCGGCGACGGTGGCGCGCCATCCGGATCGCCTCTTCGCTTTGGCGACCGTGGACGCATTCGACGGTGAGGCGGCCGCCGCCGAGGCGAGGCGCGCCATCATCGAGCTTAATCTGTCCGGCCTGTTTCTCGACAGTGCAAAGGGCGACAGACTGATCGACGCGCCGGAGGCTCGTCCTGTGCTGAGGGTCGCTGCGGAGCTCGGCGTTCCCGTCTTCCTGCATCCCATCAACCCCGAGCCGCTTACGACGCAGCTGTCCGGCCTTGGAAGGCTCGGCACCCGCCTGAGCCGCGGCACGATCAATGCGGCCGCCGCGATCTCGCTGGTGACGTCAGGCGTCTTCGAGGAGTTGCCGGACCTTCGGGTCGTCATCACCGCGCTTGGGGTTTTAGCGCTTGCGCTGACCGGCCCCTTCGGCGAACTGCCTTCCATTTTCACGAATGCACCAGCCGGGAAGCGACGTCATCTCTATATCGACATCATGCCCTCGGAGGCGCGGTTCATTCGATTCGTGACCAGCCTCGTTGGCGCCGATCATGTGCTGACCGGCAGTGACTGGCCGATCCTGGGGCACGACCCGACGCAGGACGGACTGGCTGCAGCCTTTCAGGCGGCTGGCCTGAGCGCGCGTGAGGCAGAGCTGGTTGCCAGCCGAAATGCCCTTGAACTGCTGAAAGGTCATCGCCGTAACCGGGACCGGCTGATCGCATAAGGCGCGTCCGCCCGTTTTCATAGCCCGACAGATCAAACCCCATCGACACCGGTGGGAGAGGAGGCCCATTGCGCATCGATCGTATTCCGCATCACTCCGTTGCCATCGTGGGTGGCGGCTTTGCCGGCGCGCTGACCGGACTCAAGTTGCTCGACCGAACCGAAGTGCCGCTGGCAATCACCATCATCGAACGGCGCGAGGAGCTCGGCCGGGGTATTGCCTACAGCACGACAGAGCCTGTCCATCTCGTCAACGGACCGGCGGAGATCTTCTCCCTCTATCCCGAAGATCCAGGGCATCTTTCGCGCTGGCTTGTAGAGAACGGCCCTGCCAATGGCTGGACGCCGCCTGCCGAGGTGAGTTCAAGCAGTCCGCCGCGCTATCTCTACGGCACCTATGTCCGCGACGAACTCGCTCGTGCGGTGGCCAACGCGCGGCTCGGCTCGACGTTGCGGCATATCCGGTCGTCGGCCGCAGCACTAGTGGCCGCGCCAAACCGGATCCGTATCACGACAACCAACGGCGCCGTCGTTGAAGCCGACGAGGCGATCCTCGCCCTTGGCGTCTTCCAGCCTGGCTTGTCGGCAGCCGAATCCCAGCTTGCCGGCTATCCGCGCTTTGCGGCCAATCCATGGGACGCACGCGCGCTCGATCGCCTGGTTGACTGCAATGAGATCCTGCTGATCGGTTCCAGCCTGTCGATGGTCGATGCCATCGCCAGCATGGAGGCGAGAGGTTATCGCGGGCGCTACCGCGTGATATCGCGCCGGGGCCAGTTCGTGGAAGGTCGCAGGACCGTCGAGGCGGCGCGCGACTTTCTGGCCGACGGCCCGTTGCCGGTCACCGCGCGCGAGCTGCTGTCGCGGGTCAAGGCGGAACGACGGGCGATTTCGGCCGATGGCGCGGACTGGCAAGGGCTGCCGCTGGCGGTCCGCCCTCACATTCTCTCGCTATGGCAGGGCGCGAGCGATCGAGAACGGCTGCGATTCACCAGGCATCTCAGAACGTTCTGGGACGTGACGGCACACCGCTCGGCGCCAGAAAGCCACCGGATCGTCGAGAGCGTCATTTCGGAAGGGCGGCTGGAGCACGGCCGGGCCCGTATCCTCGGCTTCGCCGTCGAAGGCAGCGGTATCGCCGCCAGGCTGAAGGCGAGGACGAGCGTCGAGACAGCGTCGTTCGACGGGGTGATCGATTGTCGTGGCCATCAGTTGCATGATTGGCGCCGGATCTCCGATCCGTTCGTGAAGAGCCTGCTCGCAAGCGGTGAGGTTCGTCCTCACAGCACCGGCTACGGCATCGATGCGACGCCGGCGGGCGATCTCCTCAATGAGGAAGGCCTTGTTCACCGCAATCTGAGCGCCATCGGGCATCCCCTGCGGGGCGTTGCTTGGGAATCGAGCTCGATCACCGAGCAGCGCGCTCAGGCGATCTCCCTTGCCGATCGCATCCTCGCGAAATTCACGCCGATCCGCGTCGCCTGATCTTATTTCTGAAAGCAGAAAGGGGCGCCTCGAGACGCCCCTTTCCTGTGCAGGGCTGGCCGCCGCACCTCAGCCTTCGCCGTCCTTGATGTAGACGTCCGCGAAGTTGGACTGTACGCCCTCGGCCCCGATAGTGTGATTCTTGACCCGTTTGTTGAAGACGGTGACGTTTTCCAGGGCAATCAGATTCACGACCGGCACTTCATCGGCAATGATCTTCTGGAAGGCAGAGAATTGCTGCTTGCGTTTCACATCATCGATCTCGACGGATGCGGCTTCGAGCAGCTTGTCCACTTCCGGGTTGGCATAGTGGCTGGCGTTCGAAAAGGGCAGGCCGAGCTTGAAATTCTTCGACCAGTAGATGCGCTGCACGCCGAGCGTCGGATCGAACTGGTTGCCGAGATATTCCGCCGTCACGTCGAAGGCGCGGTCGGTATAGACCTTCTTGATGTAGGTGGAAAAATCATAGGAATCGATCGTGGCGTTGATGCCGATGCGCGTCAGGTTCTGCTTCAGATATTCGGCGACCCGCTTGAACCCGTCATTGTAGGAATTATGGGTCAGCCGCAGGTTGAAGCGTACACCGTCTGCGGCGCGCTTGTAGCCAGCCTCGTCGAGCAGCTGCTCAGCGGCCTTCAGATCATAGGCATAAGGCTTGATCGAGGGATCGAGATAGCGCGGCAGGAAGGTGCTGATCGGGCTCGGCGAAACGTGGCCGTAGCCGTACCAGACGGTGTTCAGGATGACGTCGAGGTCGATCGCGTGGGCGATTGCGCGGCGAACGCGGACGTCCTTCAGATACTCGTTGTCGAGATTGAAGATCAGCTGCGTCTGGTCGCCCTTGGTCTCGTAACCACGTGAATCGATGCCGATGTTCGGTAGTGCCTTTACGCGTTCAAGATCGCTCAACGGGATTGGATTGTCACCGCCGATATCAAATTCACCGGTTTCGAAGCCGGCTGCGCGGGCTGCGCCATCAGGCACGAAACGAACGACAACCTGGTCGAGATAGGGCTTGCCGGCGTCCCAGTACTCCGGGTTGCGCTCCAGGATGATGTGCGATCCGCGCACCCACTCCTTGAAGACGAACGGCCCCGTGCCGATCGGTGCGCCGCCATTCGGATTGGTCGGCACGTCGGCAATCTTCACGCCGTCATAGACGTGCTTGGGGACGATCGGAGATTCTGCAGCGTAGAGCGCACTGAGGAGATAAGGTGCCGGCTTGGAAAGCCGGATCACGGCGGTCAGCGGGTCCGGCGTTTCGACCTTGATGACGTTGGCGAACGTGCCGCGCCCACGCGGGTGGACCTGTTTGAGAAGCTCGATGGAGTAAGCAACATCATCCGATGTGAAGGGCTTGCCATCATGCCACTTCACGTTCGGGCGAAGCTTGAAAGTATAGCTAAGTCCGTCGTCGCTGATCGACCATTCAGTGGCAAGCTGCGGCTTCGGCGTCAGGTCGAAGTTGTAGGTTAAGAGACCTTCGGTGATCTTCGGGCTGACCTTCTGGGTGCCGCCCGCTGTGTGGGCGAGCGCCAGGATCGTCGGCGGCTCCGGCTCGACAATGAAGTTCAAGGTCCCACCCTTTGTCGGCGCCGCAGTCTCGGCGAAAGCGGTGAAAGGGACCAGCGCTGTGAGGCCCGTCGCGGCGAGAAGCTTGTTGAGTTGGCGTCTGCTGATGTCCATGAATACCCCCTGAATTGCAATGGGACGCCTCCATCGAAGCGTGTCCCCGCAATCATCGGGCAGCGTGGTGCAAAACCGGAAGAATGTTTTTCTCCGCGTCTGGCAAAGGAAATCTTCGCGTCGGACACAGGGCTGATTTCATTAATCTACCAAAAATATAGACAATTTTTGAAAATGAGTTTTTGCATCCATGATCCACGCCTCCGGCGCAAGAAAATGTTCCGCGCGCGGGATTGGACGCAATACGCGTTCTCGTCTTCAGGTGCGGGTTTGTGGTGCTATCGCCCTATGAGCACCTTTGCCGACACGCGTAGAAAAGCAATCCAGCCCACACTTGCGCGGCTGCCACCGCTGACATCGCTGCGAGCCTTCGTCGCGACGGCGCGGCATTTGAATTTCGTGCGCGCCGCCGAGGAGTTGCACGTCACCTCGGCGGCTGTTGGCCAGCAGATTCGGCTTCTTGAGGATTACCTCGGTCAGCCGTTGTTCGACCGTGTCCGTGGCCAGCTGCATCTGACCCCGGCGGGGCTGGGGTTGGTGCCGGGCCTGACGGGCGCCTTCGACGCTGTTCTCGCCGCGGTGGCCCAGTTCGTTCAGAGCGATCATGAACAGCCGATCCGCATCTCGGTGGCTCCATCCTTTGCCAGCAAATGGCTGATACCCCGTCTCGATGCACTTCGACGTGCGGCCCCCGGCCTGGAGGTTCTGGTCGATGCGTCGACGCAGTTGACCAACCTCGATGCGGGCGATGCCGATTGCGTGATCCGCTACGGCAGCGGGCAATATCCCGGGCTTGTCGTCGATCATCTCTTCTCCGAAGCCGTGCTGCCAGTCTGCAGTCCGGAGTTCGCCGACGCCCAAGGGCTATGGGGCAATCCGCGCGCTATCGAACATGTGCCGCTGTTGCATGAAGAGGGAGCTGAGCACGATCAGTCCTTTCCTGATTGGGCCGGGTGGCTGCGCGCCGCCGGACTTTCCTATTATCCGTCCCAAGGCGGGTTCCGGCTCAACCAGTCCTCTCTCGTCCTTGATGCCGCTGCCGCCGGACAGGGATTGGGACTTGGCAAAATCAGGTTGGCGGAAGCCGAGATCCGCTCAGGGCGCCTAGTCAGCCCTTTCGGCGTCCCGCAACCGGTCAGTTCATCCTATTTCTTCGCCACCACTGCGCATGCGGCGCGGCAGATGCGTGTCGATCTGTTTCGCGAATGGCTGCTCGCCGAAGCGCGCGCCCTGCAGACGATGGAAGAGATCATCATGCGGCGCACCCGGCCGGCCGCCGACATGATGGCGGCCGAGTGAACTCTTCCTGGAAATCGGGCTGCGCTATTTGAGATGAAACCCCAGCCTGCGTACGACGGCTGCAAGCACGTGCCGACCCTTCAACGCCTCGGGGGTGCCGATGCGGTGGCGAACCTGATCGGTCCAGTCGACCGATGGCATGGCCTGCTCCGCCTGGAAGTTTTTCAACGCCTTGTTGTAGCTGACAAGATCCCGCGTGCGTGCGTCGCCAGCATATTGCTCGCGGTGTAGAACCGTCGACTGCGGCAAACGCGGTTTCACGCCGGCAGGCTGTGCCGGGTCGGGAAAGCCGACCGTCAGGCCGAAAACCGGGAAGACGCCTTCCGGCAAAGCCAGTTCTCGCGCCACCGTCTCCGGATCGTTGCGGATCGCGCCGATGTAGCAGGTTCCCAGTCCCAGCGATTCAAGAGCGACCACGGCGTTCTGCGCGGCGAGTGCCGCATCGATCACGCCAAGCAGAAAGCTCTCGGTGTAGTCGAGGCCTTCTCCCGCCGAGCCGCCTTGCGCGGCGATCGCACGCGGCCGGGCAAGATCCGCGAGCCAGACGAGCAGGAGAGGTGCCTCGGCGATCTGGCGCTGGCTGCCGGCAACGGCATTCAGCCGGCTGCGACGATCGGGGTCCTCAACGGCGACGACACTCCATGCCTGCAGGTTGGAGGAGCTGGCAGCCGATTGCGCGGCGGCGACCGCAAGTTCGACATTGGTGTGTGGAACAGGATCAGGCAAGTAGCTGCGCACGCTGCGGTGAGAAAGCAGCGTTTCGATCGTTTCGTTCCATTCGCTGCCGAGGCCCTTCACCTGGCGGTAGCGCTGGGCGGCGAGGGCCGCCAGCCGATCGGCGCCGGTTGGTTTTGCAGCAAGGGATGGCGTCACAAGATGTCCTTTCCGCGTCGTCATTCCGCCGCGTTGGCGTATGGATTGTGGGGTCGCGACAGGCCGAGGTGGTCGCGCAGGGTGAGGCCGGTATATTCTCGCCTGAAGAGACCGCGCCTGCGCAGGATAGGGACAACTTCGTCGACAAAGACCTCGAGACCATGTGGCAGCACATCTGGCATCAGATTAAACCCATCGGCCGCGCCAGCGCTGAACCAGGTCTCGATATCATCGGCAATGGCCGCAGGCGTGCCGACAATAGTGCGATGGCCTGTCCCGCCATTGAGCGCCCGGATCAGGCCGTGAACGGTCAATCCCTGCCGCCGCGCCAACGCCAGCGTGGCGCGGAAGAACGTATGCCCGCCGTCTGCCGGCAGCGGTATGTCGTCCGGCAGCGGCTTGTCGAGTTCGAGCCTCCTCTGGTCGACCTGCAACACGCCGGCCAGCCGGGCGAGGCTGTATTCCAGCGGAATGAGCTCCCGTAGTTCTTCCTGTCTCTGCCTGGCTTCCGCCTCCGTATTGCCGATGATGGTGGCGAGGCCCGCGAGCACAAGGATGCTGTTTTCCGGGCGCCCGAAACGGGCAGCGCGACGACGCAAATCCCTGGCGTAATCCAGGGCCTCCTCGAGGGATTGCGAAGCGGAGAAGACAGCTTCGGCATGTTCGGCGGCGAGTTCGCGTCCATCGTCCGATCCGCCTGCCTGCACGAGGACAGGGTGGCCCTGGGGTGGACGCGGGATATTGTGTGGTCCATGCACCGAAAAATGCTTGCCGCTGTGGGCGATCGGGTGGACGCGGCCGGGATCGACGAAGCGGCCTGTCGTGACGTCGCCCACAAAGGCCTCTTCCTCCCAGCTGTCCCAGAGCGCCTTGACCACGGTTGCGAATTCGCCCGCGCGTTCATAGCGGATTCCATGCGCCACAGGCCCTTCGAGGCCGAAGTTTCTGCTTTGCGCCAGGTCCGCACTGGTGACGATGTTCCAGCCTGCGCGCCCGCCGCTGGCATGATCGAGCGTGGCGAAGCGCCGGGCGATGTTGTAGGGCTCGTTGTAGGTGGTAGAGGCGGTGCCGATCAGCCCGATGCGATCGGTGTTGGCCGCGACCAAGGCGAGAACAATGGTCGGCTCCAGTGAGGTCAGCGGCCGGAAGTCGATGCGGTCCGATATGGCTGCCTGATCGGCAAGGAAGACGGCGTCGAAGGCGCCCCGTTCGGCTATCTTCGCCACCTTGATGTAGTGGTTGATGTCAAACGAGGCGCGAGGATCGCTGCCTTCCATCCGCCAGGCGGCGGGGGAAAACCCGGAGTGGAGGATATTGATGTTGAGATGCAGCTGCCGTCTGCTCATTGGAAAACCCCCGGCTCGGGATAGTCACCGGTCAGAAACCACGAGCCGACATTGCGTGTCTTGTACTCGGCCGGATTATGGAGCGTATGGATACGCACGTTGCGCCAGAAACGATCGAAACCGTGAGAGCGTATCGCGGAGCGGGCTCCCATCACCTCGAATATTTCGCTGGTGACCTCGAGCGCGACCTTGCCCGCCAGAACATTGGCCGAGGCAACCGCGATCGCCGTGGCGCCACGCTCCTCTGCCGTCAGCCCAGGGCCTTTGGTGTAGGCGGCGTCGATGGCGGTGGCGGCCCGGTCCGCGAGCGCGGTGGCGGCCTGCACCTTTGTCCAGAGTTCGCCATATTGCCGCTTGATCCACGGATCGTCGGCATGGCGCTCGACGCCTGAGTAGATCCATGGACGGGACTTCGTCACGGTATAGTCGCGTGCGGCAATGAGGGCACCCTGGGCGCTGCCGATGAAGACGTTGAGAAGAACGCTCTGCTGTTGCTGGGGCGTCAGGAGCGCAGCCGGATCCCTGGGGCGTTCCGACAGGATTTCGTCATCCGTAGTCGCAACATCCTTGTAGAAGACGCGGCCGCTGCCGGTCTGTCGCTGACCGATACCGTCCCAGTCGTCGGCAATCGTGATGCCGGGCCGGTTCGCGGGGATATAGGCAAAGCTGCGCGCGTTCGTTTCTTCATCCTCCCATGCGACCATCAGGTAGTCGGCGACATGCGAGCCGGAGGCGAATGGCCGGTAACCGTTCAACAGAACGCCGCCTTCGACCTTCCTGCCAAACAGGCTCTTGGAAAAGCTGTTCGTGGTGTTGCCCCAGAACCATCGGCCCTCGGCCGATTGCCGCAGGATCGCGGCTGATCGTGCGTCGCTGGCGCCCGTCAGCGCATTCTGGATCGGGCTGAAGTGATAGCCGAAAAGATGACCGAGCGAGCCGTCGACCTTGGCGAATTCGCGCACGATGCGCAGCGCGGTGGAGTAGGGCTGTCCTTCGCCGCCGAATTCTTTGGGAATGAGCAGATTGACCAGACCGCTTTCCTTGAGGAGCCGGACCTGCTCGGTGGGACGTCCGCCCTGTTGATCCCGCTCGACAGCATCGGTCGCGAAGATGTCGCGAAGTTCGGCGGCCTTGGCAAGATAGGGATCGGCTCGATCCGGCTCGAAGAGCAGGTGAGGGGATGCGGCTGGTTCGAAAGTTGCGGGTTTTACTGTCATCGTCGTTCCTTCGTCAGCCGTGCAGTCGCGGGAAGCCATGTCGCTCGGCAAGCAGCTCGAGAATGCGGCTGGTCTTGGAGACGAAGCGCTTGCCTCTCCAGTCCGCGGCGTCGGGCGGCGCGTTGGAAGCGAGCACCAGCACCGGCAAGGACTGGTTCTCCTCGCCCACTGCCTCGATCACACGGGTGCGCGGGCGAGGGAAGGGAACGCGCCGAACGTCGATCCGGCTTGCAAGCTCAGGGAAGCTCGCAAGCAACCCCTCGATCGCGTTGCAATGGGGGCAGACGAAGGTCTGGCCGGGGTGCTTCGGGTCCGAAAAGCCGGGGGCGATGAGAAAGAGCGTGTCGAGGCTCATGTCGGTTCCTTATTCTGCTGCGACTGCGCCGCGATTGGCGGCTCGCCTGTTCTCGGGGCGCTCGAGGCCAAGATTTTCGCGCAGCGTGGCGCCCTCGTATTCATGGCGGAAGAGGCCGCGCCGGCGCAGCTCCGGCACCACAAGCTCGATGAAGTCCGCAAGCCCGCCCGGCATGATCGGCGCCATGATGTTGAAACCGTCGGCGCCGTAGTTCTCGAACCGCTCTTCGAGTGCATCGGCGATATCGTCGGGTGTGCCGACGACCTGCCAATGGCCGCGCGCGCCTGCAATGCGCAGGTAGAGCTGCCGGATCGTGAGATTCTCGCGCCGGGCAAGATCCAGAACGAGCGCCTGCCGGCTCTTGCCGGCGTTTGTCGTGGGCGGGTTTTCGGGCACCGGGCCATCAAGCGGATAATCCCTGAGGTCGACGCCGGAGAGCTGCGAAATCAGGTTCAATCCGACCTCGGGCTGAATGAGTTCCTGCAGGGATTGGAACTTCTCCTGCGCCTCCGATCGCGTGCGGCCGACAACAGGGAAAATGCCGGGCAGAATCTTCAGGTCGTCGTGCGAGCGGCCGTATTTGGCAAGCCGCCCCTTGACGTCAGCGTAAAAGCTGGTGGCTTCCTCGAGGGTGATCTGGGCGGCAAAGATGGCTTCCGCGGTGCGGGCGGCGAGCTCCTTGCCCGGCTCGGAGGCGCCGGCCTGAACGACAACAGGTCGGCCCTGCGGCGAGCGCGGAATGTTGAGCGGTCCGCGGACCTTGAAGTGCTTTCCGCTGTGATCGAGGCGGTGCAACTTGGTCGGGTCGAAGTAGCGGCCGCTTTCGCGATCCCGCAGGAAGGCGTCGTCCTCCCAGCTGTCCCAGAGGCCGAGCACGACATCTGCGAATTCCTCCGCCCGCTCGTAGCGGTCGGAATGGGGGATTTGCGTTTCATGGCCGAAATTGAAGGCGGCGTCGGGGTCGGAAGAGGTGACCAGGTTCCAGCCCGCCCGGCCACCGCTCAGTCGATCGAGCGAGGCGAATTGCCGGGCGAGATTGTAGGGATCGGAGTAGCTGGTGGAGGCGGTGGCAATCAGCCCGATATTGCGGGTGACGGATGACAGCGCGGAGAGCAGGGTGATGGGCTCGTAGGGATAAACGCCGCTGTGAGCCTTGCGGCTTGCCGCCTCGACATCCTTGATGCGCGCGGCAACGCCGTCCGCGAAGAAGATCGTATCGAACTTCGCCGCTTCGGCGAGCTTGGCGAGTTCCACATAGTTCTCGAACTCGGTGCCGACGGAAGCCGTCGGATGACGCCATGCGGCGACGTGGTGCCCGGTAAAGAGCAGAAATGCGCCGAGCTTGATCTTGTCATTGCGTTTCGCCATTGCGGTTCCTTTCAGCGATAGATGGCCGGTACGGGGAATTCGCCGGTCAGCAGCCACGTGCCGACGGTGCGCTTCTTGTACTCGGCGGGATTGTGGAGCGTGTGCGTCCTGACATTGCGCCAGAAGCGGTCGAAGCCATTGGCAGTGGTCGCTGAGCGGGCGCCCATGACCTCGAAGACCTCGCTGGAAACGGCAAGCCCGACCTCTCCGGCATAGACATTGGCGGTTGCGATATCGATCGCGGCTTCGCCACGGCCTTCAGCGGTCAAGGAAGGCCCTTCAGCGTAAGCCGCACCGAGGCTGCGGGCGGCCTTGTCGGCGAGCTCCGTGGCTGCCAGGGTACGGATGTAGAGTTCGCCGTATTGGCGTTTGATCCAGGGGTCGTCGATATGTTGCTCGACGCCGGAATAGACCCAGGGGCGCGAACTCGTCGTCGTATAGGCGCGGCCTTCCTCCAGTATGCCTTGCGCGCTGCCGACAAAGACATTGAGTAGGACACTCTGCTGAAGGAGCGATGTGAGGGAGGAATAGGGCGTCAGCGGCACGTCAGGCGAACTGATCAGCTCGTCGTCCTGAACCTCAAGATTGACGAAGCGCACCGTGCCGCTTCCGGTCTGCCGCTGTCCGATGCCGTCCCAGTCGTTTTCGATGACGATGCCGTCGCGGTCGGCGGGAACGGCGGCAGTCAGTCGCGCGCCATCGGCATTCTCCCAGGAAATCTGGATATAGTCGGCGATATGTGAGCCCGAGGAGAATGGGCGGCTACCATTGACGACCCAGCCCGTCGCCATCCTCTCCCCGCTCGACGTTTTTGACAAGGCGTTTCCGGAATTGCTCCAGATCCAGTTGCCCGCCGCCGAGCCGGTCAGCCATCTTTCCCTCTGCGCGGCCGAGCCACGAAACAGGATGAGGTTGAGCGGCAGATGGTGATAGCCGAAGAGGTGGGCGAGTGATCCGTCCGTCTTGGCAAACTCCCTGACGATGCGCAGGATCGTCAGCCACGAGGCGCCGTGGCCACCATATTCCTTGGAGATCTGTGCGGAGGGCAGTCCGCTCTGCTTGAGGAGCCTGACCTGTTCGACCGGCCTGCCGCCCCGTTTGTCTCTCTCGACGGCATCGAGGTGAAACGCCTGCCGCAGCTCGGCCGCTTTTGCCAGAAGCGTGTCGTCAGTATCTGTTTCGAACGGCATGTGGCCTCCCGGAATGACAGTGGAGGAGGTCAGTATCCCCTCTATTCCCGTCAACGGTTGGCTGGCTGGCAGCTTAAGTCCAGAAATATCTAGTTGATTTTACAGAAAGAAATTCTTTCGGGGGCGCGCTCGAATCCTGCGTTTCGCGGCAGTGCCCTCCAACGGAAACATCATCCTGTCAAAGCATGGAAAGTGGGCAGCTGTTCCTCTGCGTCGCGCCGGCTGCGAACAATCGTTCAGACGCAATTATTCTTTCCCGGCCGAGAAGAAACTTTGACTTCGGCTTTCGGGACACACCACTGAAGCTTCACTCAGCGGACCACATTCCAACCCGAGAGGAGCTCTTCGCGTGTCCATCAACCGTCGCAGTTTCAACCAGCTGATGTTGCTTTCGAGCGCCAGCACCTTGCTTCCGTCGCTCACCTTTGGGCAAAGCGCCGCGCCGGCCACGGGCGGCACGTTGAACTGGCTCTACCGGGTGGATCCCGGCAACGCTCTGTTTGCCATCAACACGTCATCGGGGACCGGCCAGGCCATCGGCCCGAAGATCGTCGAGGGTCTTTTGACCTTCGATCTCGACGTCAGGCCACAGCCGCTGCTGGCAACGGAATGGTCGGTTTCCGATGACAATCTTCGCTACACGTTCAAGCTTCGCAAGGGCGTGAAGTGGCATGACGGCACGGATTTCACGTCCGATGACGTCGCCTTCTCGATCTTCAGGCTGAAGGAAGCGCATCCGCGCGGTCGCATTACCTATCAGAACGTGGTGACGGTCGAGACGCCTGATCCGCTCACCGCCGTCATCGTGCTGTCGAAGCCCGCCCCCTTCCTGCTTTCGGCGCAGTCCAGTTCGGAATCGCCGATCGTGCCGAAGCACATCTTCGAGAAACTGGCGCCAGGCGACGGACAGACGCTGCAGACCGCGATCGGCACCGGCCCGTTCAAGTTGACGGAGTGGGTGGCAGGCAGCCATCTGATCTTTGAACGAAACCCAGCCTATTGGGATGCGGGCAAGCCTTATCTCGACCGCATCATCCTGCGTGTCGTCACCGACCCGGCCGCCCGGTCGGCTGCACTGGAGACGGGCGAGGCCGATATCGGCGACAACCCGGTTCCACTTGCCGATCTCGACCGGCTGAAGCAGGTGCCCAATCTCATCGTCGACACGACCACCTATGCCTACTCCGGTCCGCAGCAGCAATTGTTCTTCAACTACGACAATCCGCTGTTTGCCAAGCGGGAGGTCAGGCTCGCCATCGCCCAGGCGATCAACCTGCAGGAAATCGTCGATGTCGCGCTCTATGGCTACGCGCAGGTGTCGCCGAGCCCCGTCAGCACCGCTCTGCCGCAGTGGTACGACAAAAGCGTCGTTGCACATCCCTATGACACAGCTGCCGCCGAAAAGCTGCTGGATGAGGCGGGCTATCCCCGCAAGGCGGATGGCAAGCGTTTCGATCTCCGGCTGACCTACAACTCCTACCTGCCGCAAGGCTACGCAGACGTCCTGAAAAGCCAGCTGGAAAAGATCGGTGTCGGCATCGAGATCAAGAAATACGACCTGCCGACCTTCCTGAAGACCGTCTACACCGACCGGGCCTTCGACCTGGTGGTGGAGTCGCTCTCCAACACGTTCGATCCGTCGCTCGGCATCCAGCGCGCCTATTGGAGCAAGAACTTCAAGATCGGGCTGCCGTTCTCGAATGCCAGCCACTACGCGAACGCCAAGGCGGACGCGCTACTCGAGGCGGCCGCGACCGAGCCGGATGAAAAGAAGCGCTGGGAGGTCTGGAGCAAATTCCAGCATCTCATCCATGACGAGGTGGCTTCCGTCGACCTCGTCGCCGCCGGCGCCCAGATCGTCGCCAACAAGCGGGTGAAGAACTACGTCACGGGATCGCAGGGGCTCAACTGGAGCTTCGGCGACCTGTGGATCGATCCGAGCGCTTGAGGAGGCAGCACCATGACAAGATATTCGATTGACAAGGCCACATTGATCGACTGGCTTGGTGACGGGCTCGAACTGGCGGTGCTTGATATCCGGCCGACTGAGGACGTCGGTTACGCTTCCCCGCTCTTTGCGACAAACCTGCCCGCGGCACGCCTGGACGCCGAACTGGACCATTTTGTGCCGCGTCGTGTCGTCCGCACCGTTCTGGTCGATGGCGGTGACGGCGCCGCTGAGGCGGCGACAACCCGACTGGCGCAGGTCGGCTGGACCGACATCCATTTCCTGGAAGGCGGCATACCGGCCTGGGTGGACGGCGGCGCGGGAGCACTTCCGACCTTCGATATTCCGGGCGTTTCCTTCGTAACGAAGGTGCGCGAGGAACGACAGACACCGGTGATTGCCGCTGTCGAACTCAAGGCACTGAGCGATAGGGGCGAGGACGTGATCGTTCTCGATACGCGCACGCTCAGCGAATATGAGAAGGCGCATGTGCCGGGTGCTTTCGGTGTGCCAGGTGCCGAGCTCCTGCTGCGCTTCGCGGATATTGTTCCCTCGGCGGAAACGAAGGTCGTGGTTTCCTGCGCCGGTCTGCCTCGAGCCATTCTCGGAGCCCAGACACTGATCGATGCCGGTGTCGCCAATGCCGTATCCTATCTGGACGACGGGACACGCGGCTGGACGGATGCGGGTTTCCAATTGGAAACGGGACGGACAGCCACCTACGGTGAGCCAACCGACGATTCGCGTCGTTTCGCGAGGGAGCGCGGCGAGAGCCTTTCGGCAAAGGATGGGCTGACGTTCATCGATCGGCAGACCGCCGAGAGATGGAATGCGAACCCGGAGCGCACGACCTATCTGCTGGATGTCCGCACACCGGAGGAATTCGAGCGCTCACACCTTCCGGGATCGATCTCCTCGGAGGGCGGACAGCTGCTCGGCGTGTCCTACCGGACCATTGCCGTTCGTGGCGCCCGGGTCGTCCTGGTCGACGATCTCCTGGGCTCGCGGGCCCGCATCGTCGCCCACTGGCTCGCCCGCCGTGGTTTCGAAATCGCGATCCTGCTTCACGATTTCGAGGCAGAGCAGCGGGCCGCCGCGTAGCAAGGCCCGGTCTTGGCCGGAGCGAGAAGGCGAGTTCCTAACACCGCCGTCGTCAGCCGGCGGTATTGCGGCTGTAAACAGGAAACAACACAATGACTGATATCAATGGGGCCTGGGGCGCACCGCCCAGCGAGCACTTCGAGCGTCTCGCGGAGACCTTCAGGCCTGTTTTCGCTCGCATCGGCGAACGGGCTGTCGACCGTGATCTTGCCCATGAATTACCTTTCGATGCCTATGAGTGGCTGAAGACCTCAGGCTTTTCGCGCTTGCGGCTGCCGGCAGCCCACGGAGGCCTCGGCGTGACCTTACCCGAGCTTTTCGGCCTGATCATCGAGCTTGCCGCAGCCGATCCAAACCTCACCAACGCCTATCGCAGCCACTTCGGCTTCACCGAGGATCTCCTGAATGCACCGAACAGCACCTGGCGCGACGGCTGGCTGAAAAGGCTCGGGCAGGGCGAGACGGTGGGGAGCGGATTTTCCGAGCTGGGCGAGACGCCACTCGGCAGCTATTCGACACGCCTTGTCCGCAATGGCGCCAACTGGCGGCTCGATGGCGAAAAATTCTACACCACCGGCTCACTTTATGCGGACTGGATCACGCTGGGCGCGATCGACGGGGACGGGCAACCGATCGGCGCGCTGGTGCCGACATCGGCCCCGGGTGTCGAGATCATCGACGATTGGGACGGATTCGGCCAGTCCCTGACAGCCAGCGGCACCGCTCGCTTCCAGGACGTCGAGATCGCCGACGAGCTGATCAAGCCAAGTTCGGTGCGCTTCAGCTACTCCGGCGGGTTCTTCCAACTGGTCCATCTAGCCTCGCTGGCCGGGATCGGTCGCGCCGCGGCGAATGACCTGGCGCGCCATGTAGCGGCACGGAGAAGGGTCTACAGCCGAGGCAACGCGTCGCGATCGGCTCAGGACGCGCAGGTTCAGCAGGTGGTCGGGAAGGTCAGAGGCGCCGCCTACAGTGCCGGCGCGATCGTGCTCCAGGCGGCGCGGGCGCTGCAGCGTGCCTACGAGGCCAATCAAAGCGGTGATGAGCAGCAGATCGCCCTGGCTGGCCGCAATGCCGAGCTCGAGGTCAGCCAGTCGGTCACCGTTATCACTTCGCTGATCCTGGACGCCAGCACGGTGCTGTTCGACGCGCTGGGCGCCTCCGCGGCCAAGCGCGGCCATGGTCTTGACCGCCATTGGCGCAATGCCCGTACGATCGCGTCCCACAATCCGCGCATCTACCATGATCGCATCGTCGGCGATTTCGCCGTCAACGGCACGATCCCAGGCCCGCAGGCGGGCGTGGGTGTCGCAAAGCAAGAGCAGGCTGAACGGACAGACGCATGAGCACTCAAAGACGTCGCATGAACCTCAATGTCGGGCTGAACTCCACCGGCTATCTTGCAAACGCATGGAAATACCGCAGCGGCAACAGGCACGATATCAACGATCCCGCCTATTACCGGCGGCTCACGGAAGTCGCCCATAGGGGGCTGTTCGATGCCGTGTTCTTTTCCGACCATCCGGCCCTGATGACGGAACCACTAGGGCGTCCCTTCCACACGATCGATCCGCTGATCCTGTGCACGGCGCTGGCCGCACAGGTGCCGGATATCGGTTTTGTCGTAACTGTGTCCTCCACCTACAATTCACCCTATAACTTCGCACGGCGCGTCCAGTCGCTCGATATCGTTTCGGGAGGCCGGCTGATCGTCAACATCGTGTCGTCCTTCAATCCCAACGTTGCAGCCAACTTCGGCAGTGCGGCGCTTCCGCCGCGCAACGAGCGCTATGCCCGTGCGACCGAATTTCTCGACGTGGCAAAGAAGCTCTGGTCGAGCTGGGATCCCCGGCGGGAGGGCGAGGTCGCGTCCGATCGCTTCTGGGATAGCACCAGCGCCGTGGCAATCGACCACGACGACGCCTTCTTCCAGGTCCGCGGTCCACTCAATGTTCCGCGCGGCCCGCAGGGACATCCCGTCATCGCCCAGGCAGGGGCGTCGGATGGCGGCATCGATCTTGCGGCGCGGCACGGCGAAATCATCTACTGCAACATTCTTTCCAAACCTGCGGGCAGGGCTTTCGGCAACAAGGTCCGGCAGAGGGCTGTTTCGCTCGGCAGGGATCCGGCAGACATTCGTATCGTGCCCGGGCTCGTTGTCATCCTGGGCGAGAGCCGCGAAGAAGCGCTTCGCAAGCACGAACTCTAC
This sequence comes from Rhizobium sp. Root1203, assembly GCF_001424945.1. Lineage (GTDB taxonomy): Bacteria > Pseudomonadota > Alphaproteobacteria > Rhizobiales > Rhizobiaceae > Rhizobium. The sequence continues at coordinate 86,849 of NZ_LMCW01000007.1, read as the reverse complement.
AGTGGAGCCGGATCGGAAGATGGCCTGCTGCAACGGTTCGTGCGCGAGCATGGACTGGATCGCGATGGCTTCGACCCTGATGCTGTATTGGACTACGAGCGCTTCGTGCCTGATCCCAACCGGCAGCAGGCCGTGGGCATGGGGCTTGGCCTTTCCGACCTGCTCCAGCACGAGAGGTTGACAGCGCGTCAGGTGGTGCGCCGCTCCGAAGGCCACCACCGACTTCTGCTCGGCACGGCCGCGGAGGTGGCCGAGGAAATGATCGACCTGTGGGGGGACGGCACGGTGGATGGCTACACACTGCAACCGCCTCGGGCGCCAGATGACATCATCGAGTTCGTAGACAAGGTCATCCCGATCCTTCAGGATCGAAACGTATATCCCCGCCAGTATGAGGGGCGAACGATACGCGACCGGTACGGGTTCTCCTATCCGGCATGAAGTGCGCTAATAAGCATGCTTTCGTACGCAAAATGCCGTCGATCGCATGTACTAGCCCCCTAAATTGTAAGTCTCGCAACCAATACACTTGAAGCAAAGCTCCTCCCGCATAAGCGTCGAGGAGCTTTTTTGGTCTCTGCTCAGTGCCGAGCTCGCCGGCATGACACCCGGGCGAAAATAGTCGCGGTGCTTCAGGAGTTTGAAGCGCCGCCGCCAGTCGCGGCTCGCATCGACTACGACATAGCGGACATAGTCGCGAAGGGCGCTGGTCAACCCGTCATTCCATTCGCGCCCGCCTCTCGCTCTGCCTTCACGATGCCGTAGACCGTCAACCCGAGACTGACAACGTGATCTTTCGAATGTCAGGCAAGCCTGAACGTTGGTTGAGCATCTTCAAACTTGCCGTTCAGTCTGACGGCAACAAACAGGGGCTGATTGATCGGGAGAGCGTCAAGCTCCGGTTTTGCTATCAATGACAATACCCTGTCCGTGCTCGTAGAAGAATCATCAGCAACTATTTTGATTTTATAGGTTGACGCATCGGCGCTACCATCCGGGTTTGAAACGTCATCACCTCCGTCTTCTCTCGTAGATAGATACACGTATATCTCTTTGCTGAGGCCGTAGCCTATGAGTTTAAAAGACGTTGGCACGAGCAGGGGAGCAACCACAGTTCGCGGCTCCAAACGCTCGATTTTAACTTCGGGTTTCGTGGGCATCCTTAGCCTCCCTTCTCCGTGGATAGTTTAATCGTTGTCGCCCGATCTGCGAGGGATGAACCCGCCCGATCTTGACATCACGCCACCAGAGCGGGACAGGGCGCCACCCGATCTGGACAATCCGCCGCTCGTCATACCTCTGGGATCACCGGAAGCCTCGGCCGACAGCAGGATTTGCTCAAGGGTTCCTGTTTCTGCATCTAGTCTCAACGAGACGTCGCCCTTGTCATAGATCCAGACCCTCATATCCTTAGCCAGGGCTCCGACTTGCGAACCCAGGCCCGTTCGTCCACTCGAACCAGGGGACCGGTACAATCTGTCGTATTCGATATCACCGTCGACGTTCCTTGGAGGCGGATCGTCTGGATCGGCTCCGGGGCCGTGAACAACGAAGATTGCTGGCCTGCCGAGCTCAAGAAAAGCTCCTTCAAACGAGAAAGCGAAGATCCGCGCCAGAACCGCATCGGCCGCGCCAAGCTGGTCTCTCAGCGAGTGGTTTCTTCCCGCGAGAGGGACGCTTAGATTCTGGTAAATGGGTCCGCCTCTCAAGATGAGATCGCTAAGTGGGCGCCCGAACAGATACACCGCTGATACGCCGAGTAAGGTTTCATTGTCTGCCATTTCTCCCTCCGCCTAGCTGGCTATTGGCCGCTAATTAATCTCGACAGCAAAAATTGCTCGCGATAGGTCATCTTTGGAAGCTCTAGATAATCGATCGGCAGTAACGTGCGTGCAGAATGCGCATGGCTGTAATGTTCGCCGCCTTTGACGTGCACGCCGGCGTGCAGCTCGCCTATCTTCCGTCGCTTGAGGTTTCTACTGATAATCCTTGCGAATTCGCCGCCACTTTGGGTCCGATCAATCGCAATCATCGTTCTCGCGACGTCGCCGTAGTCCAGAAAGTCGGGAGCAAGAGCCCACAAGGTTTCGGCAAGATACATTCCGACGATATCGCGCGCATCGAGCAGCGCCTCGACAAATCCATCCGAATTCTGCGCAAAAGCGCGGTCGAATGCGTGACGTACCGGCGTTTCGGCAGCCGGATCGAACTCGGCAACATCCGCGAGATCTTCAATGGCACGCGAGATCAGGCCCCGGGCCACCAGGCTCTCATGAAAGATGTCGACAAGGATATCGAATACGGCTCCGGTCAGCGGTTGCGAGAGTTCATGCTCGTCCTTCCAACCACGGGTGAACTCGGCCATCGTCCGTTTGTTGTTTGCCGAACGTATCTGGCGATGCGGCGAAAATTCCGAAAAGCGCGATAGGCGATTTGCAAGGTAGAGGTTGCCGCGCGTCTCGGCGAGAACATTGTCGATCACGGATGGGAAATGCATCGCTGCGATAAGCGACACGCAATCGGAGAAGGCCTCCTGAAAGCCGAGATATTCGGGGTACTCGGTCCCCGGGCGCGGCACGCCAAGTACGCTGAAGATAATCGCGTGCCCGACTTCATGGGCGATGACGTCGAAATCCAGGCTGAAGGGAAGGACACGCCCATCCTTTTCGAACTGGCTCCCAACTTCGAGGAAGCCGTAACCATACTGAGCGTTGTTCCATTGCGGCAAGATGGTGATTTGCAGGCGGTCGTAATGTTCGCGAAAATGCCACACAAGTGGCTGACCGAGATAGCGCTCCCAAACATCAAGTGTGAACCGCACGCAACCGAAGAGATGGGCGGCCTCGAAGCCTGGCATCGAAGGCTGGAGGTGGTCGAAGTTGCCGCACCCATCGGGGGCGGCTGGCTCGAGGATTTTCCCGGTCCACGGAGGGAGATAGATGTACGGCGTTCCCAGCGGCCCGCGGTTCACGCCGTAACGACGGGCCTTGCCGACCGGCTCCACAACATACATGCGATCGTCGGCCGGCCCAGCAGTCAGGCTACCCAGCGGAGACGAGACCTCGACAATCTCGGGGCTCGACCGAGCGTCGTCAAACGGAGGCTGTACAAAAAGTCTGAACCGGGTGCCCATCCGCCTTCCCCAAAAAGACTTTACATCCGGCCAACTCAAGCTTCGCTGGCGGGCGCAATTTTAGCACACCCTAAAATAGTAGAAACCAGCTAAATGTACAGGGCAGTTATTCATCAAGCCCGATCAACTTCAAATAGCGCGGGTGGCTCCGAATGGAATCGAGGTCGGAATCGTTCTTGAACCACAGCCTCATCTCGGCGCCGACTTGAGGCATCCAGCCTTCAAGCACGTCTATCGCCCGCTCTATCTCACCGAGCAACGCATATGTGCAAGCAGCATTGTATTGAATGTTTATGTCGCTGGGATCGGTCGCCAGCGATCGGGCCAGCCATTCCAGTGCACGATCGCGGGCACCGAGAAATGCCAGCACGGTCGCTCCAAGGCAGGCAACGTTGGCATTCTCCGGATGCAGCCGGAGTTCTTCCTCAGCCTTCCCTATCGCGATCCGGGCATAACTCTCGGCCTTGTCTAGCTGCCCCAGTGAACGAAAGACATTCACAAGCATGATCGGCGCGCCATAATCCGCGGGCTTGATTGCCAGTGCACGCTGAAAGTATATGGCCGCCGGCTCAAACTGACCGTCGGTGACGCAGAATTCGGCATAGTACCGATTGGCCTCGTGGCAATCGGCGTCGAGCGACAAAGCCTGCTCGAAAGCAGAAACAGCCTCGGCGCGGCTGCCGGCGACGGCCAACGCAAACCCTCTGGCCGCATATGCCTCCGCCAAATCGGGATCGATAGCGAGCGCCTTCGCCGTGTTCGCAAGTATGTCATCCACCGGAATCTTCATGCCAAATTGTGACCGAAGACGGGCATCACATACCGCAACGCCGGCATAGGCCCGGGCATACTTCGGATCCAATTCGATGGCCCTGGCGAAACTCTGTCTAGCCATCAGATGATTTGAGCTCGAGGCAATGTGGTAATATTCGCGCCCCCTCAAATAGTGGGTATAGGCTTCCACGCTCTCCGTTGGCGCCTGCTCGATTGCCTCCTTCTCCTCGGGGAGCAACTTGACCTTAAGTTGCTCGACGATCGCCTTGGTGATGTCGTCCTGCACTTCGAAGATGTCGGTGAGATCGCGATCGTAGCGCGCGGCCCAGACGTGACCGTCGCTAGCTGCTTCGATCAATTCTGCATTGATCCTTACACGATTGCCTGCCCTGCGGACGCTCCCCTCCACGATAAAGGCAACGCCGAGTTCCCGGGCGATGAGCTGCAGGTTCTCGTTGCGCCCTTTCCACGTGAAGACGGTGTTGCGGCTCAGCACAAACAAGCCTGAGACATTCGACAAGTCAGTAATAATGTCTTCAGTGATGCCGTCGCTGAAAAACTCCTGCGTAGGATCGTTGCTGATGTTCGCAAATGGCAAAATTGCAACAGACGGCTTGTTGATGGACGCCTGAGTGTGGCCGCTTGCTGCAGACGGAACCTCTCCTGAAGCTACGTTGCCCCAATCGGCAAAATAGACATGTACTGGACGGGAAATGTTCTTAACTGCCTTGGCGCCTTGGTCTAGGAAATCAAGACCGAGCTTGTTTCCGACTTCGTGGCGCACAGCCTCCGAGCAGGCAATGCCACCAGGCGCTGCAAGGCCTTGTAGCCGGACGGCCACATTGATGCCGTCCCCATGAAAGTCATCCGCATCAAAGATGATATCGCCGAGATTTAGGCCAATCCGGAACGTGAAGTGCCTGGCGGGTGGAATGCCGAGGTTGCGCTCCAGCATGCCGCGCTGGATTTCAACTGCGCAGCGTGCAGCACTCAGCACGCTGCTGAATTCAACCAGGAAACCGTCGCCCATTACCTTGATTATACGCCCGCCATGAGTTGCGACGGCGGGATCAAAGAGCTCGCGGCGATGTTGACGAAGGGCATTGAGCGTGTCCTCTTCGTTGGCCTCCAGGAGACGGCTGTAGCCCACCACATCGGCAGCCAGGATAGCCGCCAATCGACGTTCAACATGCTCTGCGCACATGCCCGTCTCCCAAGGTTATGGTGGTAATATTACTCAATATTGCAGTTAGCCAGCAATGTTGACGGACGATTGTATTACTGACAACTAATTTTTCCCGGTCCCGTGAAACCGGCCAGCCGAAGTGCGCCAAAGTGCCTGGTCTCCTACTCTCAAAACAGTCTGATGAGCGTTGATGGACGGGTCATGTAGCGGCGATGGTGTAGACCTTGACTAGGAAGCTACACGACATGGAAAAAGCACTAACTTGCGTCTTGCCGCCGCCCTTTTGAGGTCAGTGACTAGGACGCTCGGCCGGTTGGCCTAAGCCGAGTGTTCCATAAATCGTTGTTATACCACGCGATCGACCCTTGCCTGGATTCGATCCGCTCAACAGCACTATTTACAAGTCGCGGTGCCTTCAGGCCCCGCAACCAAATCTTTCCTAATGAGATCGGGCCGAGTTGGCGGAGCCCGCGAGGGGCGTGAATTCCATGCCTCCGTGGTCAAGCGCCGATCCTTTGCTGCTCTGCAGTCGCGCATGAGATTGATAGACTTTTAACCACTCCGGGAACGTTTGGCACAGACCTGCTCATGAAGTGTGGTTGGTCTGCGCCTGATGCGACAAGCATGATGATCGCCGAAGATGTTTCGGCCGAAATACTGTCCGGGCAAAAGCATAGGTACCGAGGCATTCTTACCAGATAAGGCACCTCAAGCTGTTCAAAGTGTGCACGGAGAGAATGATAGGTTCAGCTCGAATGCCCGCGCAGCAAGGCGATGAGGGTATTCGAGCATTCGAACAAGTGAATAGCGACGATTGGATAGCGCTTCATGGTCAAGAGCCGCTAGGCCATCTGCGAACGACGATTCACGGCAAGTTTTTCGGTCTCCAGGCGCAGCGCTACCCTATACTGAATTGCCAGGCCCACCGCGAGCGTCGCGCACTCAAGGGCAGGAGAGAACACATACGCTTCTCTCAGAACCTGTAGCGAAATGCAGACAAGTGATCCCCAGGCGAATACAGCAAGGCCCTGCTTTCCAAGGAGCGACACAGCAGCCAGCATGGCACTTCCCGCAAGCGCACGGATCACTCTTATCTGCGAGATCACGTAGGTCAGCGCCAATATGTGCATCAGTCTCGGAAGCGGCAGTATCCCCTTGTCGAAACCGACCAGGAGAGCGGGATGACTACCCCAACTCGTAAGGTCGTAGTGCTGACCCTGAATGACGAACATTGCAAAGGCAAGGTAGCCAACCGCAGCCGCCATCAGCACCGGGCTGTAACCGACGAGACAATCGCCCTTTTTTGACGAGATGCCAGCGCACAGGCCAATACAGTAGATCAGCTGCCATGAGAACGGGTTCAGGAACCAGGACCCTTCGGTGGGAAAGTTCGGGAGATTGACGTTATTCCACCCGGCAATGGCCCAGATCGAAACCGACATTGCCAGCAAAAGAACCCGGCTGCGTGATGCGAGAGCGAGGAAAAATGGCGTCGCTGCCAGCAGCAACATGTAGAGCGGTAAAATGTTGAAGTAGCCCAGCTGATGCGTCATGCCGAGCACACCCAGGGCGGTCGTCCACGGAGCTTCAAGATAAGACACCATGTTGACACGCTCGGAGAGGGCCGTTGTGCCAAGAAGATTGTGGCCGGCCATAAGGATGACGACGGCAAGCACCGTAGTGAGTAGGTGAACGCTGTAGAGGCGGCCCGCGCGACGCAATATCAGGGCAATTGCGTGGATACGATCGCGGGCGTAGGTATTGGAATAGGCCAGACCTGCCGACATCCCTGACATCAGAACGAACGCTTCGGCGGCATCCGAGAACCCGAAATTCTTCGATGTGAACCCTTCCATCATGTTTTCCGGCACGTGGTTGATGAAGATCATAACCAGGGCTAGGCCACGGAAGAAATCAAGGCGGGGGTCTCGGCCGGCCGATGGAGCGGCAGGGTGCTGCATGGCTAATCTGTCCTGGTGGTTCATTGCTGTTGATGACGCACCCAAGTAGCAATTGCGCGATGAAGCCTACATGAACGAGCAGTTCACGTCCCTGACATCCAAACCTCCGGGCACAAGCCATCCGCTCCGCCACCGCCAGGCTCTATCGTCTGCCTTCCAAACGAGGCAAGAACACCGCCAGAAAGCCAGCAATCGGTATGAACGAGCATATCTGGTAGACGCCCTCTATCCCGATTGCGTCGGTAAGGCCGCCGAGAAACGCTGCCGCAATCCCACCGATCGCGAAGTTGAGCCCATAGAACATGCCGCCAATAAGGCCGATCCTTTTGGGTACGAGGTCCATCGCGTAGATCATGATGGAGGCGAATGCGCTTGCCATGATCAGGTTGATACCAACCGTCAACACCCCTGTCCAGAAGAGGTCTGCGTAGGGCAAGAGCATGGTGAGGGGCAGGGGCCCCAAGATGGAAATCCAGATGATCCGGTACCTGCCGATTCTGTCCCCCACGACACCGCCAAGCAGCACGCCTGCTGCGGACGAGATGAAAAACACGAACAACATCAGCTGCGACGTTGGCACTGAAACGCCGAAGCGATCCATCAAGTAGAATGTGTAGAATGAGCGGAAGCTCTCAAGGTACGTCAGCTTGGACGCCATGAGCAGCGTCAGAACCACTAGGCCGATGATGACGGTACGGCGCGAGTGATCCGGGCGAGCGTTTTTCGCGCTCCTACTACGAAACGCGGCGTCGAATTGTGACTGGATCGACCAGTATTGGCGAGCGCTCCAGGTGAGCAGAAACATCGCCAGAGCGATCATCGCCGTGAAGAACACCAGACTGTGCCGACCATTCGAAACGATGAAAACCGCAGCACAAAGCGGTCCGAGCGCGCCGCCTACCTGTCCACCGACTTGGAAAATGCCCTGAGCCAATCCCTGCCTGCCGCCGGACGCGTATCGCGCTGCCCGTGTCGCTTCAGGATGAAAAATGGATGAACCTATACCGACCAAGGTCACGGAAATTAGAACGAGGATGTAAGAGGAAGCGTAGGCAAGGCTGATGAGGCCAGCGAGCGTGAACATCATCCCGAACACCGCCGAGTAGGGCAACGGATGGCGGTCTGTGTAGAGGCCGATCGCGGGCTGCAGCAGAGCGCCTGCGATCTGGAAAACAAGGGTTATGACGCCGATCTGGACGAAGTCGAGGGCGAATTCGCTCTTCAAAATCGGATAGACTGCCGGAATGAGGGATTGGATCGTGTCGTTGCAGAGATGCGATAGGCCCAATGCGAGCAAGACCAACAGGTGGGCTCGAGGCCGAGCGATGCTCGACGTATCGGCCGAAGACGTCGCGTCCGAAACTGATGCAGCCATGAAACTCTCCCAAAGGGCTCGGTTGGCCCCGTTTCTCCTCCATTTTTTAGAACTCCGACGGAGGTGCGTCGAGGTCACATTTGAATGGAACGGTCCAGCCCAGTAATTTTTTCAATGGAGAGCTCGCTAGCGTTGATGTCTGTACTCTTTGTCTTTTCGCGAGGTGGCATCAGTAATGCGAAGCTTGATGAATCGACGTGGCGATCCCTTTCTTGAATCGCGAGCATCGGGTGTGGCCATTCTCCCGCTCCAGTCATCGACTAGACGCTTCGACGTCATCGAGCGGCGGCTCAGATTAAATTCACTGTGTCTTCGATTGAAGGAATCGGAAGGCTCTGTCACCATTCACAAGCTCCGTTCAGTTTGGGGCGAGTCGTCAATGTTGAGCGCGAAGCGCGGCGACTGATCCTGTCTACGCCAGAAACCGGAAAGGGCAAAAGCGATGACAGCTGCCGAGAAAGTGCCAGACACCCAATATGATGCCGTGGAACAAGCGATCGCTTGGCATCCAGGCGACATGAGGGCGACGATTTCCACGTTGATCGAAGACTTCAGACACCTCAGAGATCAACTCGACACGGTCCAGAAATGCATGAGTAGGGGTCTAACGCGCGGGTGGGTTCCAAGTCCGGAGCGCTAAGATGTCGGCGGTATTCGCACGCCGCAGGGCAGGTGCTCGTTTCCCGCTGTTCTTTAGTTGTCGCTAATCGTCTATATCGTCGCCGGCAGAAACGAAGGAATACGATGACAAAGAATTCGAACTCGTTGGAAGCGACAAGGGATTGTGTTTCGACTGCTCGTCCGTTCAAGGGAGCCTTCATGTACGTCGCAGTTGCCGCGGTTGCAGTGACGGCGTGGTCGGTGACGGAATCGCACAAAGCGCCAGCAGCCAAGGGCGAGCACGCCTCAGCGGTCATTCACTAGGGTCTATCAGGCGCGGGGATTTCGGGCCGGGGCGAACTGTGGGGGGAGTGAACAAGATTGCGGAAATGCTGCGCGATCCTGCCTTCGCGTCCAGCGTGTTCCGCTTCCCAACCGAACGTCCAGGCATCGTGGCGCGTCAATTGGTTGAGTAAATCATGGGGACGCCGCAGGCAAAAGCACATCTATGGGGAGAGCTACTGGTATGGGTTATCAACTCTGGGGCGCCATCGCCCTTCAATCCCTGCTCCAGGCCAAAAATGGCCGATAGTGTCGCTGTGCGATAAGCAGAGTCCGATCCGGTTGGATGATATAGATCTCCTCGACTTCTCGCCCCCTCTGATCAATGAACGTATGGGGGAACGATGAGCCGATGGGCGACCTCGTGAGCTTCGTCCGAGGCTGGCCGCCGTAGGTGATGCTGCCGGGAATGGGCGCGTAACCTTCCGACGGATAGGAACCAGAGACGGTTGTGCAGTTTGCGACAAGCACTGCCGTCAAGACCGCCGCTGCTATTTTCTGAATCATCTATTGACTTCCCGGTTCATCCGTCAGGTTCCTCCCCTATGGGAGCCGGCGCTTAGAGTAGCCGTTGTTATCAAGGCAATTTTTCTTTCCACTGTCTACCTAATGAGAGCGTTTGCGAGAATGATGCGTTTTCGCACGACGGCGGTGATGATGACTTGGCTGGCTTTTTGGATTCTACCAGCGCATTGAGGCCGCTTCGTCTAGGTTATGCGGACATGACTGGTTCGTCCAGCACGGTGTATTGGTGCTCTGCAGCTTCGGTTGGCGGTACGTTGCCGAGTTGCAAGACTGTACCCCTCGTCAAAAGGGCCAGATCGAGCGTTGTTTTTGGAGATGTCGATGCCGACGAAACATGCTGTTATTGCTGTCATCTTTTCCTGTCCTCGGCCAATTGAAGAATCAGTCTCTCAAAAAAATCGCAGTTGTCCTAAGTTTATCCCGACGCGGCGGCAACAGCAGATATAGCCTTACTCAGCGAGTGTGATTTTCATGACGACACAAAGGCGAATGCATCTCGGCGCGTTCATGCGGCCCGTCAGTCTCCACACAGGCGCCTGGCGCTATCCAGGTTCCTATCCGGATGCCAATTTCAATTTTAAGCATCTGAGGGCGTTTGCCGAGCGGCTAGAAGCTGCAAAGTTTGATGCCTTCTTCATGGCGGACCATCTCGCCGTCCTCAACATGCCCGTCGAAGCTCTCAAGCGTAGTCACACTGTGACATCTTTCGAGCCCTTTACGCTGCTTTCGGCGCTCGCCTCCGTGACGAGCCGTATCGGTCTCGTGGCAACGGCGTCCACCACCTTCGATGAGCCCTATCATGTTGCGCGCCGCTTCGCTTCCCTGGATCATATCAGCGGAGGCCGGGCCGGATGGAACATCGTCACCACTGCAAATCCGGACGCGGCGCTGAACTTCGGCCTGGAAGCGCATGTTGAGCATGGCGAACGCTATCATCGCGCCCGCGAATTCTATGATGTGGTAACCGGTCTTTGGGATAGCTTCGCCGATGATGCGTTCGTGCGCGACGTCGAGAGCGGCCTGTTCTTTGATCCATCAAAAATGCATGTGCTCGACCACAAAGGCGATGAACTGAGCGTGCGCGGTCCCCTAAACATCGCACGGCCCCCGCAGGGCTGGCCTGTCATTGTTCAGGCCGGCCAATCCGAACCCGGACGTCAACTCGCGGCGGAGACGGCGGAAGTGGTCTTCTGTTCGCCGCGAGACCTCGCCGCGGGCAGGGCGCTATATGGCGACATCAAGGTTCGTATGGGGGCAATTGGCCGCGATCCTGCCCATTTGAAAATACTGCCTGCCGCTTTCGTCGTCATCGGCGACACAGTTCAGGAAGCCGTCGCCAAGCGCGCTAAACTTGACAGCCTCGTCTATTATGAGAGTGGCGTCGCATCGCTTTCGATCGCTCTTGGCCACGACGTTTCGGCCTTCGATCCAGATGGCCCGCTTCCTGAAATCCCAGAAACAAACGCAAGCAAAACCGGACGGTCACAAGTTCTGAAACTTGCCCGCGACGAAGGTCTGACCGTGCGCCAACTTGCTCAACGCTATGGTGGCTATTCGGGCCTGGCGTTTGTCGGGACCGCCGAGAGCATCGCCGACGAAATGGCAGAATGGCTTATGACGGATGGGTCGGACGGCTTCAACGTCGTGTTTCCCTATTTGCCTCAAGGCCTTGACGACGTCGTTGATCGTCTAGTGCCAGAGCTGCAGCGCCGCGGTCTTTTCCGAACGGAATATTCGGGCTCGACCCTGCGCGAGCATCTGGGGCTTCCGCGTCCCACGAACCGCTTCTTTTCAAAATGAGCAATACTGGGCCGGCAGAGAATTCCAAGACGCTCAGTTTGGCAAATTTCTGTCTTCTGATATCGATGAACATCACTGCGGCGTTCCGGCGTTCGAGGTCCAGGTTCGCGCTCGCATCCTGGAGGTCGGAAACTACTGTTGGCGAGAAGAACCGGGACAGGTTCATGCGCCTTTGCTCGCCCCTTATCGCTTGCCGGCGCGCATGGTCGTGATCTCGGGCCAGCAGATAGACCGCCAGCGAAGGCGGAAACTGACGGTCAGCGCCGTCAGGTGGATTGCCCGGACCCCCAGGGAAGCCCGGGCAAGGCGCTTACTTCACCTGCGTTACGACGAGTTTGCCATTGACGCGCTCTGCGACGAACTCGACGTTCGAGCCCTCTTTCAGCTTGTCGAACACGGCCGGGTCGTCCACTCGGAAAACCATCGTCATGCCGGGCATGTCCAGGTTTTTCAGATCTTCATGCTTGATGGTGACTTTCTTCGCCTTCGCGTCGACCTTGTTGACCACGCCCTTGGTGAACTCCTGAGCAAATGCACCGAGTGCCGTACCAAGGGAGAGCATGACGGAAACGGTAATCGTCATTGCGGTTTTCATCTGTGCATTCCTTCCTAGTGGTTACTGTCCAGCGACAGTGACGTCGCCATGCATGCCGGCTTCAAAATGACCGGGGACGAGGCACGCGAACTTGAACTCGCCGCCGGTGGTGAACTTCCACACGATATCGCCGGATTCACCGGGTGCGAGCCGGATCGAATTGGGGTCGGCATGTTCCATTTCCGGGTTTTTTTCCATGACCGCCTTGTGTTCCATGATCTTGTCTTCCTGATCCAGGACGAACTCGTGATCGACGGTGCCGACGTTCTTGATCGAGATCTTGACGGTCTGGTCGCGACGAACCTTGATAACGTCAGGTGTAAAAAGCATCTTGCCGTCGTCTGTCTCTTTCATCATGACGCGGATGGTCTGGGTAACCTTGGCTTTGTCGCCGGGCTCGCCGATCGCCATCTTTTCAGCGTGGCCGCCAGAATGTGTGCCCGAGGCGAGCGCGGGACCGGCAAGTGCTGCAAGCACGAGCGCGAATGCATATGTCTTCATAGTGATGTCCTTGTTCAGTTGGGAGATTGTAACGCTCAGCCCTTCGGTGGCTTCGGCGTAATTCGGGTCTTGGCGTCTTTCGCCATGGTTGCGTCTGGCAGTTCGCCAGTCCACTCCCATGCCTGGGTACCGGGCGGGTTTTCGTACCAGCCCGGATCGGAGTAATCGTCCGCCGAGATGCCATCCCGGATTTTGACGACGGAGAACATGCCTCCCATTTCGATGGGGCCGTGTGGGCCCCAACCGGTCATCATGGGCACGGTGTTCTCGGGAATGGGCATTTCCATTTCGCCCATATCGGCCATGCCCTTTGTCCCCATGGGCATGTATTCAGGTTGAAGCTTCCTGATCTTCTCGGCGACCGCGGATTTGTCCGTGCCGATGAAGGTCGGGATGTCGTGACCCATCGCATTCATGGTGTGGTGCGACTTGTGGCAATGAATGGCCCAGTCGCCCGGATACTTGGCGTCGAACTCGTAGGCGCGCATCGCTCCGACGGGGATGTCGATGCTGACCTCCGGCCACCGCGCTTCCGGGCGAACCCATCCCCCGTCCGTGCAGGTCACCTCGAAGTCGTAGCCGTGCATGTGGATCGGATGGTTCGTCATGGTGAGGTTGCCGACGCGGACGCGGACGCGGTCATTCTTGGAGACGACCAGCGGGCTGATGCCCGGGAAGACCCGGCTGTTCCAGCACCACATGTTGAAGTCGGTCATCTCCATGATCCGCGGCACATAGGAGCCGGGGTCGATATCGTAGGAGTTGAGGAGGAACACGAAATCTCGGTCGACTGGCATGAACGTGCGATCTTTGGGATGGATCACGAAGAACCCCATCATACCCATCGCCATCTGGACCATTTCGTCCGAATGCGGGTGATACATGAAGGTGCCGGACTTCACGAGATCGAACTCGTAGACGAATGTCTTGCCGGCCGGGATATGTGGCTGCGACAACCCGCCCACGCCATCCATGCCTGACGGAAGGATCATCCCGTGCCAGTGTATGGTCGTGTGTTCCGGCAATTTGTTCGTCACGAAAATGCGAACGCGATCGCCTTCGACGGCTTCGATGGTCGGACCCGGTGATTGTCCGTTGTAGCCCCAGAGATAGGCCGTCATGCCCTCGGCCATTTCGCGTTCGACCGGCTCGGCGACAAGGTGAAACTCCTTGACTCCATTGTTCATTCGATGCGGAAGGGTCCAGCCGTTCAAGGTGACGACCGGCTGATAGTCAGGACCCGAGGTCGGCCGGATTGGCGGCTGCATGTCGGCCGAGTCCATGGTCGGGGCGTCGGGCAGTCCCATCGCTGATGTCTTTGTCCAGGCAGCCGTCGAAAGCAGAGCAGCGCTGGCCCCGATGATTTGTCTTCTGTTGAACATGTCGTGATCCTTAATGTCCTGTGCTGCCGCTTTCCGAAGCCGAGGCGGCCTCGGCTGGTCCGGCAGCTTCGCCGGCCCCACCGCCATAGATCGCCGGCAGGAGGTTGGCCTCAGCCAGCCAGAAGTCCCGCTTTGCGTTGACGGAGAGCAGGGTGGAGTTGATCTTGTCTCGGGTGTCGGAGAGCAGCTCGAACGTGTTCGTGATCATCCCGTTGTAGGACAGCAGCGACTCTTCCTCGATCTTGGTTCTCAACGGTAGGACGCTGTTGCGGTAATGCTTGGCGATCTCGTAGTTGGAGCGATAGGCTTCGTATGCCGATCGGGCCTCGGACCGAACGTTGACGGCCTTCTCCGCGAGCTGGTTGGCCGCACGCATATAGCCGAGTTCGGCTTTTCGCAGCCGGGCCTTCCCCGAGTCGAAAATCGGAATGACGAATTCGAGTTCGACCTGGCCCTTGGTGCCGACCTTCTTCTCCTCGTCCTCGATCTCTCGTTCGGTTTCGAAACCGGTGAGGATTTCGAAGTCTGTCACGTATCTGGTCGCGTCCGTCAGGCCATAGGCCTTGGCGGTCGCAGCGAGTTCGAGCTTGCTTACCCCTAGATCGACGCGCTTTTGCAACGCCTCGGCCTCGATGGTGTCCCGCTTCGCCAGCGCCTTGGGGAGAGGCGCGAGGCTGTTTTGTATCTGGTAGTCCGCCGAGGTGCCCCAAAGTCCCATAAGGCGAGTGAGTTCTTCCTTCGCCAGCCGGGCGGCAAGGCGAGCCCGCGCCGACTGAGCCGCAAGTTCGGCAGAGAAGACGTGTTCGCGAGCCTGTGAGGCCTTGCCCATCGCGCCGGTTTCGCCGAGCTTGGAGGCGAGTTCGGATGCAGCGTCCGCCGCAGCCTGGGCGCGTTGCAGCTGCCCGACACTCTCCAATGCAGAAACAGCATTGATCCATGCACGGCGTGTGTCGGCAGCCAGCGTCAAGGTGGCGACTGCAGCGCCGAGCTGCGCCTGCCGGAATCTGTCGTCAGCGATCTCGATGTTTTTCTTGCGCGTCGCCAGCGCCAGAATATTTGTCGCAACCATACCTTCAAAAGCTCGCCACGCCTCCAGTTCCGGCGTGCCGATGCCGGTGAGCCCGAGCGCGACTGTTGGGTTGATCAGCATCGTCGACTGCCATGCGTCTGCGGCGCCGTCGCCGAGGTACGCGTATGCGGCCTGAAGTCCTCGATTGTTCAGGAGGGCCACCTGAACGGCAGTGTCCACGTCCAGCGGCTTCCGGGCGACGAGGTCCTTCACCTTGTCCGAGATGGCCTGCGCCTGCTGCTTATTCTGGATCCACACGGTCTGCTTGGTCGCTGCGACCGCGACTGTGTCGGAGACCGTCGCGAAACCGGCATCACGCCTTGCATATTCCGTAGAAACACATCCGCCGAGACCGATCGGCAGAAGCAGGAGAACGGCCGTCTTGAGCTTGATTGTCATGATGCATCTCCCTTGGGCGGAGCCTGCAAATCGTTTTGCTTTTTCCACGGCTTGGGATCGACCGGCCGGCGATCGACATATCCGGTGACTGGCGTGCGATAGTTGATGGGCGGCGCGTCAGACAGGAGGAGGACGTCCGGCGTCGGAACGTCAGGAGGTAGCGTGGATGCGCAACCGCCGGAAATCAGCGGCAGTGCCACCACCAAAATGGTAGGATTCATGTTCTTTTCCGAATAGGAGAAAGTGGGGAGACATTGTCGGCGTATGTGCCGTCAACGAACCGAGGTGCGACCCGCGATGGGCCATCTCGCAATTCAGATATTCGGTGGAAGGTGCAGGGGCGGCATTTCTCCGAAGGAGCGCCTGTCGTCGATGAACTTGCGGATCGAAGAGACAACGCGTCCGCCGACAGCATCGTCCTCGGCCATGATTGCCAGGTTGCCGCAGAAGTCCTTGCAGCATTCCTGTTTCAGGCGTTTGTCGTTGTCGCCTGCATCGCTGACCGCATCGCCACTTGCATGATCGTGGGCGGACATCCCCGCCATATCGTGATCTTGCATTGAAGCGGTCGTTGCCGGATATGCCGGGCCGTGCATCGCTGCGCTGGCGCTGGCCACGCTGGAACCCGCCAGTGATGCGATGATCACCAGCCGCACGATAACGAGCATTTTGCCCAGTGCGGTTCGGTACATTCCGTTTCTGCTCCCTTGGGCCACCATCAATGCAGC
The DNA here is from genome assembly GCF_001424945.1 of Rhizobium sp. Root1203. Taxonomy (GTDB): domain Bacteria; phylum Pseudomonadota; class Alphaproteobacteria; order Rhizobiales; family Rhizobiaceae; genus Rhizobium. Next base: position 70,479 of record NZ_LMCW01000007.1, on the reverse strand, counting down.
CCGGGTTTACGATTGCGCGACTTCAGTCCTGATGAAGCAGGACGCGTTCATGATTGGTGGTGGTAAGCGTTCCAAGCGTTGGAAGGTCAAGGCCCTCGATCGTGATATTTTCCCGGATGACCAAATTTGTTTTCGTCTGTCGTCTGCTAGTCCGTCTTCATTCCATTAAGCCCAAAACGAGCATTGATAGGCGGGAGCGCGTCGTCTGTTGCTGTTGCGCTTGCGAACCCATCGATGATCGGGCAATCCGGGCGCTCATCGCCATGGCAATGAGTGGCGAGATGCTTAAGCGTGTGTATCATCGCGTGAATCGAGGCAGCCTTGCGCTCCAGCTCAGCTATATGCTCCAGCGCGATGCTCTTTACGTCACCGCTTGCGCGCGACCGATCGCGCCAAAGGGCAATCAGGGACTTCATCTGCTCAACTGAGAACCCGAGGTCTCTTGCGCGACGCACAAACCGCAGCGTGTTGACATCGCTGTCGCTGTAAGTGCGATAGGACGATTCCGTCCGGTGGGCGGGGATGATCAGCTTCATTTGTTCGTAGTAGCGGATCATTTTCGCAGTGAGACCGCTTGCGCTTGCTGCTTGACCGATGTTCACGTTCGTTTCTCCCAAATACAAGCGTGGCGAGCCTTCACCGTGCGGTCGAAGCGTCGAACTGATCGACTTGATAATCCTTCCCCCTACTGGAAGGTCAATAGCGTGTGGAGCGATCGACGTGGGGTTGCATGCGACCTCAGCCTTTGATCCCTTAGGGCTGACTGTGCACCTGATTAAAATGGGGAGCTGCGCCAGAACGGATTGTTCTGCTCAAGCGATCGCAGACCTGACGGAGCATTGCGCCGCGCTTGGTGCTCCGGGTGGAGCGACCATCCGGAGCAGCCGCAGGTTTATCTCGCGTCGACCTCTATCGTGCCGACCATGTTGGGGTGGTACCGGCAGTAGTATCGGATAGGACCCGCCTTCGTGAGAAGCAGCGTTCCTGTGCCACCCGCGGGGATCAGGATGTCGAAGGATCCATCAAGCGTTGCCGTATGATCCATGACGTCCTTGTTCGACCAGACGATCCTGTCCCCGACGGCCGCGTTTACCGTGCCAGGGCCGAAGGAAAGTTTACGGATCGTGATCTCGACCGTAGCGGCTTGCGCCGGCAGACATCCCACCGCGAAAATCGCGCACGCAAAGCCTGCGCCAAAAAATGCCTTCATCATAGCGCGGTCTACCTAAGCGTCGCTGCGACGTGTTCGGCGTGCTGTTCATGCCCTTGAAAGAGCTTCAACCCCGTCTCCAGGAGATCCTTGAGTTCGCCGTTCTTGGCAGAGGGAATGAGCAAGGTCTCCAACGCGCCGTTGACCTGCTTGTGGTAGGCCACTTCATTGTTGACGTAGGCCTTGTCGAAGGCGGCCCCCTTGAGCGCAGCCAGCGTCTTGCGCTCTTCGGTCGCGGCGGCCGACAGGGACTGGCTCGTACTGTTGTCTTCAGGCGTCACCTTGAGCTTCTTTACGAGAGCCAGCGCTTGCTTGTTCACTGCCTCGTGGTCCCTCAGCATGTCGTTCGCGAAGGCGACCACCTGTTTGTTCTTCGACTTTTCGAGCGCCAGTTTTGCGGCTTCGATATCGATCACGCCTGCCGTATAGGCAATGTGCGCGATCTGGGGATCTGTGGGAGGTTCACCCGCGGCAAATGCGACCGGCGTGACAAGGCAGATTGCGGCAAATGCCGCGCTCAAGCGGTTAATCATGGAATGTCTCCTCTTCGCCGGCGGCAATGCGCCGGACCCGTTGCTCACATTCCTTGGATGCTCGTCTCCACCCGACGTTCCCAAGAATTACGGCATGAAGCCCAATTTCTCCATGACGCGCTCCGTCAGGCGCGCGCACCTCTTGCCTGCGAAGGGAAAGGCATCGAGGAGGACAGGTCCGATGCGTTCGTCGATGTGCCTTCGCAACAGGATGCGGGCACGATAAAGCCTCGTCCTTACCGTCTCGGGCCTGATGTCAAGCAGTTCAGCGGTGTCTTCGACAGACAGACCTTCGATCACTCGTGCAACAAACACGAGGCGGAAATTGTCGGGAAGCTGATCGGTGGCTTCTTCGACCAATTGCAGAATCTGACGCTGGGCCATCGCTTTCTCCGGATCATCGGAAACGGCCCCATGCGGAAACCGCAATATCTCGGCCCCTGAGAGGTCGGATGGAAGAGGCGTCTCGAGGACGCGGGATATCTTGCGGAGCCGGGTCAGTGCCTCGTTCAGGACAATCCGATGCAGCCAGGTGGAAAGTCGGGATTCACCCCGGAAGCCGTCAAGATGCTGGAAGGCCTTGAGATAGGATTCCTGGACCACGTCCTCGGCTACGCTGTCGTCGCGCACGACCCCCCTTGCGATCCTGAACAGCCGCTGATTGAACCGCGTCATGATCGTGCGAAACGCATCAGGATCGTTGCGAAGAGCCGCTGCGACAAGCGCCTGGTCGTTTGACCAGTCCAGGGTGGCGGGCGCAGCCGTCGTTATTCTGCCCAAAGGGTTCATCGCGATCTCCAGTCGCTGATTAGATGCCGCAGGAGCTGCAGCGTTCCCAACGTTCAGCAAATATTGTTGCACGCGGCCATTCGCGCGCTTGAGCTTTTCAAATCATTTTTGTAAGGAGAACGTTAGATGAAGATCATTCTCATATCGAGATCTATCTGGTGGACTTTACTTCAATAGAAATATTCCTCGCGGTTGCGCGAGACCATAGCGTCACCAAGGCGGCCGTGGCAGTCGGGCGAGCGCCTTCCAATGTGACAACGAGAATCCAGCAGCTGGAAGAGGATCTTGGTGTCGCTCTTTTCAGTCGCGATGGCAAAAAGATGACTTTGACCCCAAAGGGAGCGAGTTTTCTCGGATATGCCAATCGGCTGCTGGCGCTCGCGCTGGAGGCGCGACAGGCGGTGGGGATGTTGACGCCGAGCGGAACGTTGCGCGTCGGGACGATGGAAAGCACGGCTGCAAGCCGTTTGCCTGCTGCGCTCTCCCAATTCAACCAGATGTGGCCCGACGTCTCGCTTCGCCTCAAGCTCGGTGCTTCGCGAGACCTCACGCGTGAGGTCCTCACCGACGCCTTGGATTGCGCGCTGATAGCGTGCCCACCAAAGGACCTGTTGGAGGCCGACAAGTCCTTTGACATGGATCTCAAGGCGCTGCAGGCAGAGCGAGTTTTCGTTGAAGACCTACTGATCGTGCTGCCAGCCGGGCATCCGCCCATCACGTCGGCGTCGGATCTTCAGGTTGCCAGCCTGGCCGCCCTGGAGCCGGGATGTACCTATCGTCGCATCGCCGAAAACTGGGCCGTCAGGTCGGCTTCCATCGAGACCGTCGAGCTAGGCTCCTATCATGCGATCATGGCGAGCGTTTCAACGGGGAATGCTGCCGGCGTCGTGCCGCGATCAGTCCTCGATCTGATGCATTGGCCGACGAAAACGCCGGTCCATTCGGTGGGGCTGGTCGAGACGTTGCTGGTCTATCGAAAAGACAACCTTCCGAGCGCATTCAGCGCGTTTCAACAGGTGTTGAACGCTACCAAGGGCCGAGACCGTCGTATGATGGCAGCCTGAAGCCTTTCTCTCAAACGAAACCCCATTACTGGTTCCAATCATGTCTTCTCCCAATCCAGGGCGCGCGGAAACATCCCGTCTCCGACGCTTGCGACTCTTCTCACCGATTCTGGCAGGGGCTACCCTCAGGGAGCGCTTGATCGCATGCCTTGGCGCGTTGGTCGGCATTGGATTGACCGGCGTCATCAGCGGCTACCTGTTCGGACAGGGTCCGGATCTTCCACTGATCGTCGCCCCTATGGGCGCTTCGGCTGTACTTCTCTTTGCCGTGCCTTCCAGTCCGCTGGCCCAACCGTGGTCGATCATCGGCGGCAATACGATCTCCGCCATGATGGGGATCCTCGCCGCATACTGGATACATGACCCGATCATCGCAATCGGCGTCGGCGTATCGCTTGCCATCGGAGCAATGTCCTTTACGCGAAGCCTTCATCCGCCAGGGGGCGCGGCGGCATTGACTGCCGTTCTCGGCGGTCCGGTCGTCGCGGGCTGGGGGTTTCTGTTTCCCTTCGTGCCCGTTGCTTTGAACTCATGCATTCTTGTCGGTTTGGGGCTCGTTTTCCACAAGCTTGCAAAGCGAAATTATCCTCACGTCGCGTCAAAAGTGTCGGAGAATACGCATCAGACCGCCGATCTGCCCTCCTCGTTACGGGTGGGCTTTAGGGAAGAGGACGTGGATGCCGCGCTGGCGACACTGGACGAGACATTCGACATCGACCGGGACGATCTGGCAAGGCTCCTTCACCAGGTGGAATTGCAGGCGGCAATCCGGTCGAATGCCGGCATCAGCTGTGCCGACATCATGTCGCGTGATGTCATCGCCGTGGATGAAACCGTGGCTCCGGCCCATGCGCGCCGTCTTCTTGTCAAACACAATATTCGGACGCTGCCGGTTAAGGATCGGGAGGGCAGGCTGGTTGGCACGGTTGGGTTGAGGGAACTCCTGGAAAGTGGAGACAGTCTCACGAAGATGGCTCAGCCGGCGACCGCAGCGCCAACCGATCATGTGCTTTCACTCCTGCCGGTCCTGACCGACGGACGGACACACGCGGTTATCGTCACAGACGGCGACGCTCGCATCCTGGGGCTCATTTCGCAAACCGACCTGCTCAGCGCTGTTGCTCGCCTTCTACCGACGGGAGCGTCGCACAAAACGGCATGAGGCGAGCAGATGTGCTCCCCGTCTGTCCAGGCTGGCGGGAAGCAAATGTCTAATGGCGCAGAGTTGCCTCCACCTCTTCGCGAGTGGTGCGTTCGAAGCGCTCGGAGATGTTTGCGACAAAGGTGATGCCCTGCTCCAGTAGAAGTTCGGCGGCGCGGAGATCGTGCTCTGCAAGATCGACGGCACAGCCTCGTACCGTCAGCGCAAGACACATCGAGTTCTGCGCGGATTGTACGTCTCCGCGCTCCTCCGCCTCTTCCGCAACCGCTTCCAGCGCATCTGCCACCATCACCATCATGTCGGAGCGCTCGCGTCGCGTCATTTCATTCAAGGTTCTTCCAAGCATGGCTTCCATCCTTTGTCTCGCGCACGGGCACGCGCGTGTGGCGCAGCGCCGCCGTCGGTTGTTGTGTGGTTGGAGACTATTGACGTGAATCTCGTCTGGTAGTGCTTAAATGGCGCTCGATGCGTCCGCGAACAAGGGCTGGATCCATGCCGCCAGCGCATCGCAGCAGTGCAGAGCATCCTGCACGGCAAAGATCACTGGTATCGATCCGGGCAGGCCTAAGGTCGCGCATTAACCTTGGCGATGCGCTCCGCGCTCCAGCAGAACGACATTCTCGTCCGACAAAGTAACAGAGGTCGGCACGCCCAATATCCGAACGGTGACCTCACCCCTATCAGTGTCGACATGGGTAATTTCGCCGAACAGGTTAACCCGGTCGCCTTGGCTGAACGTCCGGGCGACGTCGTCCGTTCGCCATGTCGCGCTGTCGTCCCAATATAGATCGAGCTCGGAGACGCCGATGCTTGCCAGAAAGGCGTCTTGGAGATTTTTCTCCAGCCATTCCGGCGAGCAACCCAGCGCGGTCGCTGCTTCAGTGGCGTCTCGATACTCGTTCTCGCCGCCGTCGCCCCAAGTCACCGTGACCGACTGGCCGCGATCTGGATTTCGGTATACGCGGATGTTCTTCTGCCTCATGGCTGTGCTCCTGCCGATCGTTTTCTCTGGCGCAGACGTGTCGCATCCATCTCAGCAGCGCCTTGCTGTCGGCTTTGCCCCCGCATTGCATTCGGATCAGTTGTCGAACGAGTGCAAGCAGAAATCGCATCTTGCCTGGAAGCGTTCGCCAGTCATAGCGGAGGCGCGCTGCGTCCTACATTACTCGATTCCGTCGGTTCGGACGATACGTCGACCGAACCGTTTGGGACGGGCCGGACCAGCTTCAAGAGAACTCTGCCGCTCCTCACCATGGGTGTGATAAATGCGCCCTTGATTGTATTGAATTTTTGCAGCGAATTGTCGCTGTAACCGGAAATGCCGAACACAGCCTGCTCTCCCTTTGCCGGTCGATATCCAGTTCGGAAAAGCCAATCGAAGATCGAGAGATTTGTCCCAAAATTCCTGTCCCAATGCGGCTGCAGCTTACTATGGTGGATTTGGTGCATGTGCGGGCTGATGAGGAAGCTGTCGAACCATCCGAGGCTGACGGGAATATGCGAGTGCTTGAGCGGATCGAGTGTCCAGACGGTAAAAATCTTGCTTGCCACGGCTTTGAGAAGCACTGCTTCCACAAGACTGATGCCAAACACGTACATGAATACGCCGGCTGTCGGGCCGGTAATCATTCCGGCCATGGCTCCCCCATAGAGGAGTGGAAGCGAATGGCCTCGCTTGGACGTGAGCGGATTGAGGAAGTCCGCCGAATGATGGACTTTGTGCAGTTCCCACAGCACAGGGACCTTGTGTTCGAGATAGTGAACAACATAGTCGGCGAGTTCCGCGGCGAGGAAAATTCCAATCGTGCATATGACCGTCGCCACGTAGCCAACATGATAAGGAGACATGTCGCCAAACAGGCGTCTCAAAGCCAGATCCGTAAAGGCGGCGGCGAAGGCCATGAGGGCGACACCGGGGGCGGCGAAAACAAAGTCGGTGAATTTCCGGTAGACGTATATCAGCACGTCCATGTGGAAGCTCTTCGATGTCCACGGGCTGAACGGAACGCAGTGGACGAACATTTCCTTGATCGAGAACTGACGACGATTGCGGTACAGCTGGAAGGCAAAGGTCAGTAGTCCAGCCCCGAAGAACATCCCCCAGGTGAGGGCAAACTGCGGAAAGCTGATGAAATAGGAGTACAGCGTTTCCAGGTGCTTCACTCTGCTTTCCTCACATTGGGATCTCGCGAATTAGCGGCGGTCTCTCGGTGACGCAGTCTACTGCAGTGGTGATTTGCCCGGGTCTCGTACGACGAAGACGGGGCTGCAACCGTTCGGCAAGTCTCTATGCAATATATGCAAAGCGCTTCTGCACTCTGGCTCTAAATGGAGCCAATTCAGAAGTCTAATGCAATCGTTGCTGGAATTCCGTATGTTGAAATAACACCAACATTAAGTAGGTGTCAAATAAACGTTGTCTATGTTCGACTCGCGCAAGGAAATTGATGCTTTTCTACACTTAGTTAAAGGTAGAATTGCTTTAGACCACTTTGAGGTTGGTGACATTCATCATGGCGGCGATTTAAGCTTCCAAGCGTCCTGACGTTGCGCTATCCCCGACATTGTGTTCCTCCCACGTTCTCCTAGAAGTGCAGGTGGGCCGACACCCTCCGCACGATATGGGCAAATTCCAGCGCTGGAAGGAGTGCCGACTTCAGGAGGGGGAAATCGCGGGCGATCGCGCCTTCCCGCCAAAGCTGAGACTTCATCGATGTCAGCCGGCGCGCGAAATCTGTGTTGTCCGTCTGCTCCAGCACACGGACGCTTTCCCGGCGGCCAAAGTCGACCGAGCGGGGGCCGACTCCCAGCACTCCCATATCAGAAGCGCTGGGGTTGGTGATCGCCCGCTTCAGGCGTGGCCATGCAATGTCGGCGTCCTTCATCACCTGGCCGCCGTTCCCCAGGCGGTCGATGTAATCGAGTGCGCCCGAAAGCAGGGCGTTCCCGGCAGCTGCGTCGATCGTGCCATAGCTTATGTCGCCGGCGTTGCTGCCGATGGCGCCACCTTCGCCTTCATTCAAATGGCGGACCGACGGGATAGCAGGTTCGAAGAGGCTTTCGATGATGTGCCAGTATCGAAGGATAACCGTTTCGATCCTCATCGGATTATACCGGTTCTCTTCTACGACCAGTCCGCTGACCTCAGGGAAGTGCTCCTCGCTCATTCGCTTGTAGTTGCATCGGGCAAATTGAATGGTTTCGAAATTCCTTTCCGGGATCCCCGCTGCCAGAAGTCGTTGCGTGCTTCCGTAAAGACCAGTGTCGCAGAGGACGATGCGTGCCGCAGGCGCAGAAAACGCATCGAGATGCCGTCTGAACAGTTGATTTTGTCGGGTGATGTCTTCGACCACCTGTTGCCCGTCGGGCCTGTCGAGCATTGCGAAGAAGCGCGCAGGGGCAAAGGGTTCGTGCCAGGCGTTCGCAAGGTGATACTCGCCACCGCCCAAGGCCAAGGCGACCTCGGCAAAGGTATTCGTTGCAAACTCTCTGCCGAGTTCGTCCAAGACGGTGGAACTGCGCATTTCCAGGGCAGTGCGTGCCGCCACCAATCTTGAAACGAGGATATTTTCGCGCGGAATGGAAAGCGGGAGCTGAAGCCGTGCCAGCACACGTTCGAAAGCCTCTCGAATGCCAATCCCACCCCTGGCACAGAAGGCCAGTACGCAATCGCCCCGTGCCTCGGCCTGTGACGCGTACAGCCACACATAGAGGCAGAACTGCGCAACGATGGGTCCGAATACCTCGCGACCGAACGAGCGTCCGTCATGCGTCACAGAAGCGGAACTGCTGGGCGACGACAACTGCCGCCGAACTGTTCTGAATGCTTCGGCGCAGGCGCCATCGGCACGCGTGGCAAGGTGCCGGATGCGACCCTTTGGCAGGTGCACGGTATGGATGCCCATCGCGCTTGGGACAATATGGTCGGCAACATTGTCGTCGCCGATATGAAGCACCTCTGAGGGTGAGACGTTCTCCGCCGAAAGGACTGCGGTAAACAGGCTGCCGAAGCGCTTGCTGGCGCCGATGTCGGCGCTGGAGTAAACCCTGTCGACGAGGCCGGTGCCGTGAAAGTGGTCTATAAGCTCCATCAACCGATCGGCAGGCAGGGCAGTGTCGGAAACCGCGACAACGCGCATTCCGGCCTGCCGCTGTTGGCGCAAGACATCTGCCAGCGCGCGGTTGGCGCAGAGCGATGCCTTCTCGACTTCCATCTCCAGCCCGAGCCGCTGTTGCATCAGATCTGCGGGGAGCCCGAGCATTGCCAACTGGCGCGCGATTATGTCGCTCAGCCGAACCTCTCCGATGCCACCTCCGACATTGAGCGCACGATAGGCGAAGCCTTCAGCCAGCAAACGGATCCGAAACAGCTGTTCGGCATCTATGGGAAACCCTTGCTCTCTCAGAAGACGCGCAAAACGCCGCTCTCCCTCCATGAGGCGTGTGCGGTGCGATCGCGGCCGACGGAGTAGCAAGGTATCGAACACGTCGCTGGAAATCAGACCAATTCCATCCAGCGGCCTTCTGAGACGATCGAGGTTTCGCCTGTACATCCCTACGCTATCTCCATTTAGATTCATCCCAGTAGCAAGTCGCCGTCTTCTGGACGAGAATACGCCATCCCACGAGCGGATGGCAGTCAGTATATAATCGCACAAAAATATACGCATCAAGACAAAAAGGATGGTTCGCTTAAACAAGTAACTTGCACAGGAAACATTATTCGTGATCAGGTGGATTATCTTCTTATCATTTCGGAGTGGGAACCTAATCGCCTAGATAATACTACCGATCTCCTAAACAAAAAATAAGTAGAAGCGCATTCAATGGGTTGATATGAGGCAGAAAATACCCCGTCGATGGACAATTCGGGAATTTGATGCGGCCGGGTTGACGCCCATTTCGGGTGAGGCTGGGGCAAATGCCATCCAGGGAACGCCTGCCTGTTCCCCTCCACCGCCAAGCAGCAAGAGTGCTTTTTGGAAAATATCCTCAAGTAAAACCCAGGGATGTATGTCTGTCCGGTGCCGAAATTCCGTCGTATTACAGTAGACTGATAATTTGCAGGATGGTATAGGGCGCGTAGGAGTGAATTGACGATGCGAGGTGTGTAGTGCATGCGGAAGCTCCTCTTATCAGTATAATAATTACGTGCTTCAACTACGAATTGTTTATTCGGAAGTGCATCGACAGCGCGCTGCAGCAGAAATATCCGAACCTTGAGGTCATCGTCGTCGATGACGGTTCGACGGATGGATCCTGGCAGCGAATTCAGGAATACCAGGACAGGATCATCGCTCTTCGGACCGAAAATCGAGGTGCCTTGGGATGTTCGCTCACGGGGTTCTCGTTGTCGAAGGGCGATTTCGTCCACTTCCTGGATGCCGACGATATCCTTTTGCCCGATGCGCTACAGCACATTGCGACACATCTGCGGCCAGATGTGTCGAAGGTTCAATTTATGCTGCTGCCGATCGACCACACGGGAAATCCCATCGGCGATGCCTTCCCACAGTTGGCGGCGTCGGAAAGCTCGCTATCCCTGATCCAATCAATACATCGCCGCGGTTACTACAATACGCCGCCGACCTCCGGTAATGTCTATCGTCGTGACGTCTACGAGAATCTCGGCGACCTCAGCTACGAGCGGGCAATTGACGGCGTGCCGTACCTGCTGGCTCCCTTTGTCGGCAATGTTGTTTCGATAGCTAGGCCGCTGGGGAAATATCGGATCCACAATGCGAACCTTTCGTCGTTTTCGACGCTAACCCGGGAACGAATGAACGGATATGTAGACCGATTTCAGGGGCGGCTCCGGCATCTGGTAAAGCTGATCGATGCCCGCGGCCTGCGCTATGAGATGACGCTTCGCGACGATTATGGCTATGTCCTGGAAATGAGAATGCTCGGTGTCGTGGCCTCCGGCAGGCGCCCCGATTGGGGGCTGGCTTCTTCTTATCTCTCGGCTGTGAAGCGGGAACATCAAGGCGTCCTTCGAAGAATTATGCACGTCGCGTTTACGCTCGGCTTGATCGTTTTGCCTGACACCGGGCGCCAGCGACTGGCAAGGTTCCGACTGGACCCGGCACAGTTCCAGAGGGTCCGGAAGCGATTGAAACAATCGCTTTCAGTTCCACAATGATCGGTCTCGGACCTGGGTGCGATCTCAGGTCCCTCACGTGTCCGACTAGGAAACCGCGGAAACCGAGCGGGCGATTTCGAAGAATGCCCTGACAAGCTTTCCTCCGCTTCGCTCTCGCAGGCATATGAGGGCCTCGTCCATCAGCATTTCCGGACCGTCGATTTGAATTGGCACGAGACGGCTGTCCTGCCCGAATTCGGCCGACGATACGAACCCCACGCCGCCGCCGGATGCGACGATCTCCCGGACGGCCTCACGTCCCTTTGCCTCGATGCGCGGGGTCAGCACAACACCGCGTTCGGAGGCCATGGCCTCCAGCTTCTGTCGTGTCTTCGAACCCTGTTCGCGCAGAACGAGCGGGTGTTTTGCCAGTTCGTCAAACGTCACCCTTCCGGCCGACGCCAGGGGGTAGTCGTGGCTCGCAAAGGCGATGATAGGCGTTGAATTGAGTTTGAGGACGTCGAAGTCGCCGCCTTGTGGGATCTCGCCCAGGACGCCGATATCGGCATCATAGGAGTGGAGGCTTGTGATGACGGTTTCGGTATTGCCGGCATCGACCGAAATCTGAACGTTTGGATAGGTCTTGCGAAAGACCGCGAGGATATGAAGCAGGTGATGAGCAGCATCAGCAACGATGCGCAGTTTGCCCGAGCGAAGTGCGCGTGACTCCGACAGAAGGTCAAGTGCCTGCTGCTCGGTATCGAACATGCGCCGCGTCACTTCAAGGAGTTGCTGGCCCGCATGGGTGAGGGTCACCTGCTTCTTGGTCCGGTTGAAGAGCAGTACGTCATACTCTTCCTCGAGCTTGCGTACCTGGTCCGAAATGGCCGGCTGTGTCAGGAAGAGAGCTTCCGCTGCACGAGAGAACCCTCCGTGGATCGCCACATTGTGAAAGGCGCGCAGCTGCACGTAACGCATGTCTTGGTTCCCCTGTGATAAGCTCAGCCACTGAAACAATCAAAACGAACGATTTGATTTATGTAAATAGAGCGGCTGGAAGTTCGGTCGTCTTTTTGACTTGGCTGCCGCATCATACTCCTGTTTCAATATAAGTTCAGCTTATTGTTTTATACAAAAGAACGATTTTACATATATATCGCTTTGGTCGCATTGTCCTTGCAGAAACTCGAATGCGAGGACGGGACATGCCGATCGAAAATATGAACTCCAGGCCGGAACCATTGGAAGCACCGAGGCTTGGCGAACCCTATCTGCTGACGCCGGGGCCGCTGACAACCGCTTACGAAGTCAAGGAAGCGATGCTGCGCGACTGGGGCTCATGGGACGGCGACTTCCGTGCCATGACGGCCGAGCTGCGTCGTGAACTGCTCGACATCGCGGGCGACAAGCAAGGTGAGTTCGACTGCGTGCCGATGCAAGGCAGCGGATCGTTTTCGGTGGAAGCTCTGCTCGGCAGCTTCGTCCCAAGAGACGGGAAAGCGCTTGTGCTGATGAACGGCGCGTATGGAAAGCGCATCGCGCAGACGCTTGGCTATCTCGGCCGCAACCACGTCACGATCGACAAAGGCGACTACATGCCGCCAAGGGGAGCAGAGGTTGCAGCCGCTCTCGATGCCGATGCGAGCATTACGCACGTCGTCGTCGTCCACTGCGAAACGAGCTCCGGCATTCTCAATCCGCTGAAGGAAATATCGGACGCCGTATATTCCCGGGGTCGCAAGCTTCTGGTTGACTCGATGAGCGCATTTGGAGCCGTGCCAGCCGGGATTGCCGATTTCCGGTATGAAGCGATCGTGTCCTCTGCCAACAAGTGCATCGAGGGCGTTCCGGGCTTTGGCTTCATCATCGCGCGCAGGAGCGAACTGGAGGCCGCAAAAGGCCGCAGCCATTCGCTGTGCCTTGACGTCCATGCCCAATGGGACGCCATGAACAAGACCGGACAGTGGCGCTTTACGCCGCCCACCCATGTCGTGGCGGCTTTCATCGAGGCATTGCGCATACATCGCGCGGAAGGCGGTGTCGCAGGTCGGGGACAGCGGTATGCGCGCAATCGCGACGTCATGGTCGCAGGGATGAGGGAAGCGGGTTTCGAGACGCTGCTGGGTGACAGCTGGCTCTCACCCATCATCGTGACGTTCTTCAGTCCCGCCCACGCGAAATTCCAGTTCGAGACCTTCTACGAACTGATGAAACAAAAGGGCTTCATCATCTATCCGGGCAAATTGACGGTAGTCGACAGTTTCCGCGTCGGCTGCATAGGCCGGATGGACGAGCATGTCATGCGCCGTGTCGTTGCCGCCGCGCAGACTTCGCTTGCCGAGATGGGCGTCGATGACGCCGCACCGCCCGAAATAGCACTTGCCGAACGCAACCGTCTCGCCGCCTGAACAATCAATGCTCCCGGAGGTTCCAATGAACCAGATTTCGAAAATTGCCGTAACCGTCAATCGACGCGCCTATCCCTGGCCGCTGGTTCCCGCCATCGCGATCTGCCTTGATGGCTGCGAGCCGGCCTACCTCGATGAGGCGATCAAGGCGGGGTTGATGCCCACGCTAAAGCGGATCAAGGGGAGTGGCACCGAGCGACAGGCCCTGAGTGTCATCCCGAGCTTCACCAACCCGAACAACATGTCCATCGCCACTGGCCGCCCGCCTGCTGTTCACGGCATTTGCGGCAATTACCTCTATGAGCCGCAGACCGGCAAGGAAGTGATGATGAACGACCCGCGCTTCCTGCGCGCGCCGACCATCTTCAAAGCCTTCTACGATGCGGGCGCGAAGGTCGCGATCGTCACTGCCAAGGACAAGCTGAGGGCGCTGCTCGGCAAGGGGCTGTCATTCGACGACAGCAGAGCGATCTGCTTCTCCTCGGAAAAATCTGACAAATCGACCAAGGGTGAAAACGGGATCGACAACGCGTCCGCCTGGCTCGGCATCCCGGTCCCCGAGGTCTACTCAGCAGAGCTTTCGGAATTCGTGTTCGCCGCCGGCGTCAAGCTGCTGAAGGAATTTCGGCCCGATGTCATGTACCTGACCACGACCGACTATGTGCAGCACAAGTATGCTCCAGGCGTTCCTGAGGCAAACGCGTTCTACAAGATGTTCGACAGGTACCTGACGGAACTGGATGCACTCGGCGCGGCGATCGTGGTAACGGCCGACCATGGCATGAAGCCAAAGCACAAGGCAGACGGCTCGCCTGACGTGGTCTACGTTCAGGACGTCCTCGACGAATGGCTGGGCAAGGATGCGGCGCGCGTCATCCTGCCGATCACCGACCCTTATGTCGTTCATCACGGCGCGCTCGGTTCCTTCGCCACCGCCTACCTGCCGGAGGATGCTGACAAGGAAGACATCATCGAGCGTCTGGCGGCCATCGAAGGCATCGATCTTGTGCTCACGCGGCCCGAAGCCTGCGTTCGGTTTGAACTTCCCGACGACCGTATCGGCGACATCGTTCTGATCTCATCCGAAAACAAGACGCTCGGAACCAGCGAACACCGTCACGATCTGGCAGCGCTCAACGAACCACTGCGCTCGCATGGAGGGCTGACCGAGCAACGTGTCCCGTTCATCGTGAACCGCAAGCTTCCGGAACTGTTGACCGCTGGCTCGCTGCGCAACTTCGATGCCTTTTACTATGCACTGGTCGCCGCCGCGCAACCGGCAGGCTGAGGGAGGTTGCAACGTGACCAAAGCGGAAATGGAATTCAATCTGCGACATGAACCTATGCGGATTGCGGGAAGGAAGGTAACGACAGATGCCGTTGTCGAGGTCCGCTATCCCTGGAACGATGCCGTGGTCGGGACGGTTCCTGCGGGCCGGGCGGAGCATGCTCGGGAAGCATTTTCGATCGCGGCTGCCTATCAGCCGAAGCTGACGCGCTACGAGCGCCAGCGCATCCTGTTGACTGCGGCCGAGGCGCTGGTTGCGAGAAAGGAGGAGATCTCCGATCTCATCACCCTGGAACTGGGAATATCGAAGCAGGACTCACTCTATGAGGTCGGGCGTGCATACGACGTGATGACCCTTTCGGGGCAGATGTGCATTCGCGACGACGGTGAGATCTTTTCCTGCGATCTGACGCCGCACGGCAAGGCCCGCAAGATCTTCACCACACGCGAGCCGCTGAACGCGATCTCTGCCATCACGCCCTTCAACCATCCGCTCAACATGGTTGCCCACAAGGTGGCGCCGGCAATCGCGACCAACAATTGCGTCGTGCTGAAGCCGACGGAACTCACACCCATGACGGCGCTGGTCCTGGCGGACATTCTTTATGAAGCCGGGCTGCCGCCGGAGATGCTCTCGGTCGTTACGGGCTGGCCTGCCGATATCGGGATGGAGATGATCACCAATCCCGACTTCGATCTGATCACCTTCACGGGCAGCGTCCCCGTCGGAAAGCTGATCGCCGCGCATGCGCACTATAAGCGCCAGGTGCTCGAACTCGGCGGCAACGATCCGCTGATCATCTTGAACGATCTTTCCGACGACGACCTCGCGCGGGCGGCGGACCTGGCCGTCGCAGGGGCCACGAAGAATTCCGGGCAGAGGTGCACGGCGGTCAAACGGATACTCTGCCAGGAGCGCGTTGCCGACCGCTTTGTTCCGTTTGTCCTGGAGCGCGCAAAAAAGCTGCGCTTCGGCGATCCCATGGACCGCTCGACGGATCTTGGAACTGTCGTCCATGCCAAGGCAGCCGAGATCTTCGAAAACCGCGTCTATATGGCCGCAGAACAGGGTGCTGAGATCCTTTATAACCCGGGTCGCAGCGGTGCGCTTTTGCCGCCTATCGTGCTCGATCGGGTTCCCCACTCTTCTGAGCTCATCATGGAAGAAACGTTCGCGCCCATCATCCCGATCGTGCGCGCGCCGGACGACGACGATGCGCTCATCGCTCTGTCGAATTCGACCGCCTTCGGTTTGTCATCGGGTGTTTGTACCAACGATTTCCGTCGTATGCAGAAGTACATAGCCGGTTTGAAGGTTGGCACGGTGAACATCTGGGAAGTGCCCGGCTACCGGATCGAAATGTCTCCGTTCGGGGGCATCAAGGACTCCGGCAACGGCTACAAGGAGGGCGTCAT
Source organism: Rhizobium sp. Root1203 (assembly GCF_001424945.1). Taxonomy (GTDB): domain Bacteria; phylum Pseudomonadota; class Alphaproteobacteria; order Rhizobiales; family Rhizobiaceae; genus Rhizobium. The sequence continues at coordinate 54,527 of NZ_LMCW01000007.1, read as the reverse complement.
CGAGGCGATGAAGAGCTTCACCAACGTCAAGACGTTTTCGCTTCCCTGGTGAAAAACAAGGAGGCATGATGGCAGTCTGAAAAGGGGCGCAGGAAGAGCGCCCCTTTTTTGGTGAACTCCCTCAAAACAAGCGGGCTAGAATCACTTGTCCCTTGTCCCATGTCCGGGGCGAGTGATTATCCATCGCCATGCAGGCGATTGACGATCATGCGGCCGATCGGAATGGCGGAGGTCGCGGCCGGCGAGGGAGCGTTGCAGACGTGAAGCATTCTTTCTGTCTGCATGAAAAGAAAATCATGGACGAGGCTACCGTCGGACATGACAGCTTGGGCGCGAATGCCCGCCTGAGGCGTTGTCAGATCATTCATGGTCAGCGATGGGCAGTATTTCCGACACTGCTTGAGATATCGGGCCTTCGAGGCCGAATTGGCGAACTCGGTCATGGCTGACCGCCAGTTGCGGATAGCCATCCTCCAGAAACCCGGAAAAGCGACCATGGCTGCGACATCGCCAAGAACGACGCTTCCCTTCGCATACCCTTCCCGGGCGAAGCCCAGAACCGCGTTTGGACCGACGGTCATCCCGCCGTCGATCGTTCGTGTCAGGTGGATACCGAGAAACGGTAAATCGGGGTCGGGTATGGGATAGATGAGGCGCTGGGTTACGCGTGCCTTGGATGCCGAGAGGACGTAGTATTCTCCCCTGAAGGGAACGATCCGATGATCTGTTCGCAGTCCTGCCATCGACGCGATGCGGTCGGACTGCAGGCCCGCGCAGGCAATCAGCCTGCGTGCGTCGACGCGGCCCGAGATGCTTTCGACCCGAACGCCATTCTCGTATTCGTGGATGGCCGAGACTTCTGCCCCGCGCCGGATTTCGCCCCCGTTCCCCGCAATGTGCATCGCCATTGCCCGGCATACGGCCGTATAGTCAACGATGCCTGTTGAATGCACGAGCAGGGCCCCCAGGCCGGCGATATCAGGCTCTTCAGATCTCAGGCGCGACTTGGAGAGGCGGGAATATTCGATCCCATTTTGCCGGGCCCTCTCTTCCAGGCTGTCCATCCGGCGCATTTCGGCATCGCTGGTGGCCACGAGAAGCTTGCCGCAGGTCTCAAAGGGAATGCCGTTTTCGGTGCAGAACCGCTTGGTTGCATCCGCTCCTTCGCGGCACAACGTCGCTTTCAGGGAGCCGGGGGCGTAGTAAATGCCGGCGTGGATCACGCCGCTGTTGTGCCCGGTCTGATGGCGGGCGATATCAGGTTCCTTTTCGAGCAGGACCAGGGTCGCACCCGGCATTTTTTCCTGTAGCGCCATGGCAACTGCCAGGCCCACGATACCGCCACCAATAATGCAATAGTCGTACATTTTTGACCCGCCGGACGTGCCCACGCCAACCAGAGCCGAGGGCCCCGGTTTCCTTCAGTATCTTCCAGGCACAATAATGCAGATCGGTTAACTGACCGCGAAGGAACCAGGTGTCGAAGGCGCGAGCGGGTAGCGGCGTGGTGGTCAGCAAATCTCGCAAGGCGAGGATCGCGTGAAAGCCGAACGGTTCTCACTGTCTTGAGTGAGCGGCGCATGGCTGCCCAGGAAGCTCCCGCGGTCGGGAGCTTCGCTCTTCAATCGCCTGAAAAGGCTATTTGTTTTTCAGAAGCCAGATTTTACCGGCCATCGTTATGCTGTGTGCCGTCCGTTCCACCTCTGCATCCGGGTCGAGAGGTTTGACAAAACCGACTTCCCTCAGTTCAGTGAGGGTGTTCGTGCTCAGAAATTTGATCTTCTGCGGACGTTCTTTAAACCTGTCGGTCTTTGCATAGGTGACGACGGCATTCAGGTGTGTCCATTTTTTCGCGTCCTGGGGGAAGAGGTCCCCATCCATGGCGAGTTTAAGACCCCTGATCTGGATCGGCGTAAGCGTAATCGGGTTCAATGTCAGATCCTTGGAACGGATAGAGTGGGCTTTGATCGACGGCTGCGCTTGCGGCGCGCCGGCGTGCACGGATTTGGTCGTTAGGCGGTCTTGGCTGCATTGGCCGCATCGCGGAAGGACACGAGCTTTCGGCTCTTTTCGTCCCAGAGCACGAGCTTAACACATTGCAGGCTCTCCCATAAAGTTATGCGGCCGATATCGGCCAGTTCCGGGTGGTCGCGAAGGACTTCCGGTAGCCGATAGTAGGGTATTCTGCTGGCAAGGTGATGTACATGATGCACACCGATGTTACCCGTGATCCATCGCAGCACCAACGGCAGGTCGTAGTGTGAAGCGCCGTGGAGTGCTGCATGCGGGAACTCCCATTCATCATCGTTCGACCAGTGCGTTTCCTCGAACTGGTGCTGAACGTAGAAAAGCCACACGCCGGCCGCTCCTGCGAGCAGTACGATGGGGAGATGGACCACCAGGAACGGCACCAGTCCTACCGCCCATATTGCAGCCACGGTCAGGACGGCGATGGCAAGGTTTGTGGCCATGGTGGAAATCCATGGTGACGGGCCATTGCGCATCATCCCGAAAGGAAGGCGCTGCTTGATGAGAAAAACCCAGGCGGGGCCGATGCCGAACATCACCAGCGGATTCCGGTAAAGTCGGTAAGCGAGCCGTTTCGACCAGGAAAGCGAACGATACTCGGCGACCGTCAGCGTCGTGATGTCGCCGAGACCGCGCTCGTCCAGATTCCCGGCTGTTGCGTGATGGGCGGCGTGTGTTCGCCGCCAATAGTCATAGGGCGTCAATGTCAGTACGCCAAGGACGCGGCCGGTCCAGTCGTCGAGACGCCGGCGGCCGAAGAAGGAGCCGTGACCGCAATCGTGCTGGATCATGAACAAGCGAAGCAGGAAGGCGGCCGCAGGGACAACCAACGCCAACCCGGGCCAAAAACCCCTGTAAACACAAATAAGGGCGCAGGCCCAAAGTGCGATAAACGGAAGCAGCGTGACGGCAAGCTCGAAGCTGCTGCGTCCCATGCGGGGCTGGCGATAGGCTGAAAGGATCTTCAGCCAGCTTGCGACGTTTTCTTCGGCAGGTGCCACAGTTGCGTAGGCGTGGGCGCTCATAAAATCGGTCCGCTTTTGGCAGGATATGCAGCGTGGCCGAAAAAGACCTGCTTGCACCGTCCGGCTATATCAATCGTCAGCCTTGACGGGCCTTACGCGCTGCGTAGCGACGATCCCGTTCAGCCTTGCGTGCGGCTTCGTCAGCGACAACGCGCGAAATGCGATTATTGATTTCTGCTTCTCGGGCTTCAGCCTCGGCCTTTTCATGGGCCTGTGCCGCAGCCGCAGCCGAGGCTGCCTCAGCCAGGAGGCGCTCGTTCTCCGCCTTCTTGGCGGCCTCGCGCTCGGCTCGACGCGCTTCCTTGGCGCTGGCCATGGCAGCACGAGCGGCAAGGCGTTCCTGCATCTCGGCATCGGTCGGTTTTGGCGCGGATTCAAACTTGGCCAGCAGTTGCTTCTTAGCGACTGCCGCGGCATTGCGACGTTCTGCAAAGCCATTGTCGTTCGGGTGTCTCAACGTGTGTTCCTTGTTCGATTTTAGCGGAGCGCAGGCAACGCGCAATTTACGTGTCCGGTAAGCCCTATCGATATCACACTCATGCAGAGGGATCTCGACGAAAAAAGGTCAGACATATGCCTGACCTTTCACAACCTTGTGCTTCCATGCCAGTACATCCGTGGTCATGGATAGCAAAGACTTAGGCAGCCTGGAGTTGGCCGGCAGACATCTTGCCCGACTTCTGGTCACGCTCGAGCTCGAAGCTCAGCTTCTGACCTTCGACGATCGATCTCATACCTGCGCGTTCAACAGCAGACACATGGACGAACACGTCCGCGCTGCCGTCATCCGGCTGAATGAAGCCGAAGCCCTTGGTTGCGTTGAACCATTTAACTGTACCAGTGTTCATAACGAACCCTTTCATGGCGATAGCGATAACCGCTGAGCGACGCGCAGCGGGCATTTTTCGACTTTTGAGAGGGGAAGTTCGTCACGACGCGCGAAGCGCAAAACAAATATCGCAAACAAAGTATCGATGGGTGCTTTGTACAGCCTCGATGCCGCTGCGTCAACTTTTTGTTTTGCTTGCCGACGTGACATCGCCATAGGGTTGTATTTCCGGTTGGGACATGCGCCTGCACCGCCTGTCCCGGAATCACTCTGTAGCGCTCGCAGATGCCAAGAAACAGGAACTGCTCCAGATGTCACCCAGTCGAGCATTCGTACAGCACTGCGCCGTTTTCCCCGTCGACACCTTCCAGGCTGACCTCGTACCCCCAGAGATGACGCAGATGCATCAGCGTGGCATCACGGCTCGCTTCCTCAAGACGAAGTCCATCCTTGACGATGTGCTTCAGCCGAAGTTGCCTGTCGCCGAGCAGGTCGACGTCGATGACCTGAATATCGGGCTGCCGGGCACCGACATCGTAGCTGCGGGCAAGCGCTGCGCGCACCGCCGCATAGCCGCGCTCGTTGTGGATGGACGAAACCTCGCAGTAATTGTCGGTTGCGACATCGGACAGCGAAAACAATCGAAATTTGCGGATCAGAGCCGGGCTGAGATATTGCAGTATGAAAGACTCGTCGCGATGGTTTGCCCATGCGTCCAGGAGCGTCGAGCGCCAGTCGCCGTTGCCTGCGAAGGAAGGAAACCACTCGCGGTCTTCCGCGGTCGGCAGCATGCAGATGCGTTCGATATCCTGCATCATTGCAAATCCCAAGGCATAGGGATTGATCCCCGAAAAGCGCGGGTCGTCGAAAGCGGGCTGAAATACGACGTTGGAATGGCTGCGCAGCAGCTCCAGCATGTTGCCTTCACTGATCTTTCCCTGATCGAAGAGCCGGTTGATGATGGTATAGTGCACAAAGGTCGCGCATCCCTCGTTCATCACCTTCGTCTGGCGCTGCGGATAGAAGTATTGGGCGATGACACGCACGATGCGCAGGATCTCCCGCTGCCATGGCTCGAGGATGAGGCTGTGTTTCTCGATGAAATAGAGCAGGTTCTCCTCAGGCAGGTTCAGGATCTTCTTGCGCTCGGTGGCATTGCGTTCAGCCTCTTCCGGATCCCTGCTCTCGGCGGCCAGTGGCAGCGTTCGCCACAGATCGCTATAGCTCTGCTCTTCGTACTCCAGGCGTTCGCGCGCGCGTTCCCTGACTTTCTCCGAAGACAGGCGCGGTGGGCGGCGGTAGCGGAATACGCCGTGATCCATGAGTGCATGAGCGGAATCAAGGATCTCCTCCACGGCATCGAGGCCATGTCGTTCCTCGCATTTGGCGATGTATTTCTTGGCGAAATCCATATAGCCGAGGATGGCGCCCGCGTCGGTCCACTGGCGAAAGAGATAGTTGTTTTTGAAGAAATGATTGTGACCAAAGGAAGCATGCGCTGTGACGAGCGTCTGCATCGCCATCGTATTTTCTTCCATGAGATAGGTGATGCAGGGGTTGGAATTGATCACCAGCTCGTAGGCAAGTCCCCGCTGGCCTTTTCGATACAGATGGTCTTCGAAGATGAAACGCTTGCCGAACGACCAGTGCTGATACATTAGCGGCATGCCGACTGACGAGTAGGCGTCGAGCATCTGTTCGGAGGAGATAATCTCGAGCTGATTGGGATAGATGTCGAGCCCCATCTCGTCCAGCGCAATGGCCTCTATTGCCTCATAGGCGCGGGAAAGCGTCGTAAAATTCCAGTCGGATCCATGAAACAGAAGGCCTGCGCTCGCGCGTTTCGCCATGGCGTTCGTCCCTCAGTTGCGCGCACGCACGCCCGGTTGGCGGCTAAAGAGCTTGCGAAAGACCGGATAGATGTTTGCTGGCCTCGCAATACGAGCCATATGGAAATTCGGCACGTCGCCATCCACTGTGCGATAGGCGCGCCAAAGCGAGGTGCCGTTGTCCGTCGATCCGAATATCTCCGTCTCGCGCTCGTCGATGATTTCGACATAGGCATAATACTGGCAAAGCCCCATAAGCTGCCCGCGAAGAAGAGCTGCACAGCGTTCGGAATCGCCGCTTGTATTGTCCCCATCGGATGCCTGGGCCGCATAGATGTTCCAGAGGCCCGCGGGATATCTCTCCTCGATAATCCGCAGCATCTCTTCCAGCGCGGTCGATACGACCGTTCCACCGCTTTGCTTGCTGTAGAAGAAAGTGTCCTCGTCGACTTCCCGGGCCTCGTCGGTGTGGCGGATGAAGACGATATCGATCCGCTCGTAGCGACGCTTGAGGAAGAGGTGCAAAAGCACGAAAAAACGCTTGGCGAGATCCTTCTCCCGTTCACCCATCGAGGCTGAGACATCCATCAGGCAAAACATGACGGCGTTCGCATTCGGCACCGGCTGGCGCTCAAAACGGTTGAAGCGCACATCGACTGGATCAACGTAGGAAATGCGTCGGCGCCGGCGCTCCAGGGCCTCCAACTCTTCGCGCAGCGCCTTGAGGCGGCGACTATCCTCGAGCGAGGCGGCGTCCCCTTCGAGTGCCGTTATCTCGTCGGCGACAGCCTGTATCTGCCTTTCGCTCGGGCGCTGCAGAGCCATGCGCCGGCCGAAACTATTGCGCATCGTCCGACCGATATTGATGTTCGTCGGTGTGCCGGCGGTGGTGAAGCCGACCCGGTGCGACTTGAAGGTGACCGTCTCCTTGAGGTTCAGCTTGATCATGTCGGGAAGTTCGAGATCTTCGAAGAAGAGGTCAAGCACCTCGTCTCGTGATAGGATAAACTGGAATTCATCGTCGCTTCCACCCTTCCCGGCACCGTGGCCTGTGCCGCCGGCTCCACTCTCGGGCTTCGAAAGGCGGTCACCGGCAGAATACTCCTTGTTGCCGGGGAGAACATGTTCGCGGATGCCGCTGCCGGGGGAGGGACGAAAAGTCGGCTCGCCAGCACCGCGCGTCGGCATGGGTACGCCATGCGCGGTGTCCACATCGACAATTCTGTCGGATTTGATCTGATCCTTGATCGCCCGTTTTAGTTCTTCGCGAGCCCGCTTCAGGAATCGCTGCCGGTTCCCGAGGCTCTTGTCCTTCGGGTTAAGCCGGCGGTCGATGAAATTCGGCATCTGCCAATCCCTCGTTTCGGCATCGTCAACCGGCCTTGTTCACCCGCATGTACCAGTCGACAAGCCGGCGGACCTGGCGCGCCGTATAGCCGCGCTCGGTCATCCGCTCAACGAATTCGGCATGCTGCTTTTCAGTCGAGCTGTCTTTCTTGGAGCCGAAACTGATGACCGGCAACAAGTCCTCTACCTGGCCGAACATGCGCTTCTCGATAACCTCGCGCAGCTTTTCGTAGCTTGTCCAGGAGGGATTGCGCCCGTGGTTTTTTGCCCGCGCGCGGAGGGTGAATTTGACCACTTCGTTGCGGAAGTCCTTCGGATTTGCAATGCCTGCGGGCTTTTCGATCTGGGACAGTTCGCTGTCGAGAATCTCGCGATTGAGGATCTGACCGGTATCGGCATCCTTGAAATCCTGGTCCTCAAGCCAGGCATCGGCGTAGGCGATGTAGCGGTCAAAGAGGTTCTGTCCGTACTCGCTGTAGGATTCGAGATAGGCCTTCTGGATCTCGTGGCCGATGAACTCGGCGTAGCGGGCGGCAAGCTCCGACTTGATGAAGTCGAGGTAGCTCGCCTCTATCTCCTTGGGAAACTGTTCACGCCGGATCGCCTGCTCCATGATGTACATCAGGTGAACCGGATCGGCCGCGACCTCCTTGGTGTCGTAGTTGAACGTCTCAGACAGAACCTTGAAGGCAAAGCGGGTACTGATGCCTGTCATGCCTTCATCGACGCCGGCAGCGTCGCGGTATTCCTGTACGGATTTCGCCTTCGGGTCGGTATCCTTGAGGTTTTCGCCGTCGTAGACGCGCATCTTGGTGTAGAGCGGCGAGTTCTCGTGGCGCGCAAGCCGCGTCGCGACAGTGAAACGACTGAGATTCTCCAGCACTTCCGGCGCACAGGGGCTCTTTGCCAATTCACTTTCCCGCAGCAGCTTCTCGTAGATCAGCCGTTCTTCCGTCACGCGCAGGCAATATGGAACCTTCACCACGAGGATTCGGTCGAGGAAGGCCTCGTTGTTCCTGTTGTTCTTGAACTGGAGCCATTCGGACTCGTTGGAGTGGGCCACCACGATCCCCTGGTATGGGAATGCGCCAAAATTCTCGGTGCCGTTGTAGCTTCCCTCCTGCGTTGCCGTCAGCAGAGGGTGAAGAACCTTGATCGGCGCCTTGAACATCTCGACGAATTCGAGAAGACCCTGCGTCGTGCGGTTGAGGCCACCACTAAAGGAATAGGCGTCGGGGTCAGCCTGACTGTAATTTTCCAGCTGCCTGATATCGACCTTGCCAACGAGTGCCGAAACGTCCTGATTGTTCTCGTCGCCTGGTTCGGTCTTGGCGATGGCGATCTGGCGAAGGCGGGACGGCATCAGCTTGACGACGCTGAATTTAGAGATATCGCCGCCGATTTCATCAAGTCGTTTTGTTGCCCAGGGTGAGATCAGCCCTGTCAGGCGCCGCCTCGCGATCCCGTACTTATCCTCAAGCAGGTCCGCCATTCGCTCGGGATGGAAGAGGCCGAGAGGGGATTCGAAAACCGGGCTGATCTTGCCGTCGATGGCCAGGGTGTAGATAGGGAAGCGTTCCATCAGCTTCTTCAGCCGCTCGGCAAGCGAGGATTTTCCGCCGCCAACCGGACCGAGAAGATAGAGAATCTGCTTGCGTTCCTCGAGACCTTGCGCCGCGTATCTGAAATAGCCGACGATACGCTCGATGGTATCTTCCATGCCGTAGAAGTCGGCGAAGGAGGGATAGACCTTCACTGTCCGGTTGGAAAATATCCGCCCCAGACGCTCGTCCGCGCTTGTGTCGATCAGCGTAGGTTCGCCGATGGCTTCCACCATACGCTCCTGCGCGGTGGCATACATTCTTTTGTCATCGCGGCAGGCCAGGAGGTATTCCTGGAGACTAAGTTCTTCTTGCGCGGCGTTCGTATAGATCTCCGAAAATAGATCGAATACGTCGCATTCGCTCTTTTGCATCGTGCTCTCCCGCGGCCGGTTGTTAGGACGGGATCGCTGCACGTCGGCTCGCGTAAGGTAAACGCGTCAGACCAGCTTGTGTTCCAAATGCTTACACGAAGTTCGAGACAGTCTGATGCCGATCAGCCGCGATATTCGTAGAATCAGTATTATGCAGTCGCTGTGGCAAATCGCCAAGTCCGTTAAATGAATTCCACGTCTTTTTCGTGCATTGCGACAATAGCGCGCGCCGCAAGAGGGGCAGCAAGCAGCCCTTCTTGCGGTCTGCGATCATTCCATGCTGCCTAGCCGCGTGCCGCCAGTGCCGGGCTGAACACGAGGAGGCTCAGGATTTCAAAGAGAACCTGTGCGCCGGCCTGGGCGGTATTGGTGGTGCTGTCGTACTGCGGAGCGACCTCCACCACATCGGCACCGACGAAGTTGAGACCCTTGAGGCCGCGAAGCAGCTCCAGCGCCTCGCGGCTTGTCAGCCCGCCGATTTCGGGCGTGCCCGTGCCGGGAGCGAATGCAGGATCCAGGCTGTCGATATCAAACGACAGGTAGGTCGGTCCGTCGCCGACGATCTGCCGTGCCTTCTCGATGATTGCGGCAATGCCCATGCGCGAAACCTCTTCGGCATGGATGACAGTCATCCCGGACTCATAGGAAAATTCCCAGAGATATTCCGAGGGACCCCGGATGCCGACCTGTATGGTCCTGGTGGGATCGAGCACGCCGTCTAAAACAGCATTGCGCATCGGCCCTCCATGATGGAATTTCGTCTGATCAAAGGGGCCGCCGGTGTCGCAATGCGCGTCAATATGGATCAGACCGACCGGCTGGCGGGCGCCGACTGCCTTCAGGATCGGATGGGTTATCGAATGATCGCCGCCGACAGAGACCGGAATGACGCCGGCTTCAACGATCTTTGCGATCACCGTCTCGATGTTTTGATGGCACTGTTCCAGCCGATAGCGGCTTCCAAACGGCACGTCGCCGATGTCTGCGGCACGCAGGTCGTAAGCGGGTGCGCAGTCGAGGACATGATTGTAGGGGCCGATACGCTCGATGGCGCGAACGGCGCGCGGGCCGAAGCGCGAGCCCGGGCGATTGCTGACGCCGAGATCCATCGGAATGCCGATCGCTGCCACCTGCAGGTCGCCGAAGTCAGGGGCGGCGAAATTCACCTCCTTGTAGGGAAGGCTTGCGAAGGTCGAGATCCCCGAATAGGGCGCGGCGCGGGTGCCGCCCTTGAAAATCTTCTCGGCAACGCGGCGAAACCGCGGGTCGAAAAACTCGGCGCTGTCAGCGAATTTGGTCCGCAGATCATCAAGCTTCTTCTTCAGATCGACCATTCGTCTTTTCCTTCTCCGGTGATCGTTCATCGCAACACGTCATGTGGGGTCCAAGTCCCCTATACAACTGGTGCTTTTTTATTCGTCGAAGACTTTGCCGCTACGCGTCTCCAAGCGATAGCGATTGCCGGGGTAAACGAGCCGCGCGGTGGAGACGACATGTCGCTCCGACCACGTTCTGCGGCGGATCGTCAGGCACGGTTCGCTTCGGAGGATCGTCAACAGCTTACATTCCCAGGCATGGGGCATGGCGGCCTCCACGATGTGTTCGGAACCGCTGAGAGGTGCTGCAGCCGTCAGGTAGACGTTGGGCGTAAGCGAGGTGAAGTCCTGGGAAAGGTAGTCGGGCGCGGCCGCCGGATTGACGAAGCGGTCCTCGATTTGAACCGGCACGCCGTTTTCGCTGTGAACGATCAAGGAGTGGAAGACCGGCGCCGCGATCTCGAGTTCAAGCGCATCGGCAACCTCTGGAGAAGCTGATTCCCGGGCAAGAACGATCACCGATGCCTCGTGCATATGCCCGCGCGCAGCGATCTCGTCGGCGATGTTGCGCACCTCGAAAAGCGCCGAATAGCCCTTGCGCTCGGCCACAAAAGAGCCGACGCCCTGGATACGCACGAGTTCCCCCTCCGTCGCCAGTTCGCGCAGGGCGCGATTGGCCGTCATCTTGCTGACGCCAAGTTCGCTGACCAGTTCGTTTTCCGAGGGCACGCGATACTTCGGCGGCCACTCGCCACTGTGAATGCGGTCGAGAATCATCTGCTTGACACCGGCATAGAGCGGTGCGGTATCGTTCTGTGCCAGCTCACGCTTCATCTCGCTAGGACGCCTCATTGCCTATTCCTTTTGCACGAACTGAATTCGCCCGATAATCCGACTTTCCTCTTGCATATCATAAAATATCTCATATGGTACCCTATACAACCTGCCGATCAATTTCTTTGACGGGCGCAGGCAAGCCGGCGGAGACCGGTCAATTCAGCCGCAAGGCCAATTGTAACTTCAGAGGAGATCCTTCGATGAAATTCAGCACGCTTCTTCTTTCGGGCGCCATGGCGCTTTCTGCCTTTGCTGCCCCGGTTGCCGCCAAGGACTGGACGACTGCCACGATCACGCTTGAGGGTGCCTATGCACCATGGAATATGACCAACGCCGACGGGTCGCTCGGCGGTTTCGAACCGGAACTCGCCAAGGTGCTCTGCGAACGCGCCAAGATCGACTGCAAGCTCGTCGCCTCGGATTGGGATGGCATGATCCCGGCGCTGAACGCCGGCAAGTTCGACGTGATCATGGATGCGCTGTCGATCACCGACGATCGCAAGAAAGTCATCGGCTTCACAATTCCTTACGCTGCAACGCCCGCGGCGTTTGCGACCGCCAAGGATAGTCCTCTTGCAAATGCTGCCGGGACAGGTGCGACGATCAAGATGACGCCGGGCCAGACCGGCGTGAAGGAAGTCGACGCGCTCAAGGAGGCCTTCAAGGGCAAGACCATCGGCATCCAGGCGGCCACTGTGTATGCGAAGTTCGTCTATGACAACTTCGGCGATATTGCCGATATCCGCGAATACAAGACTGGTGCCGACCGCGACCTCGACCTGCAGAGCGGCCGTATCGACCTCGGGTTCGACGATGCCGTCTATTTCGCCAACGCGTTCCAGTCGGCAAACGACACCCTTGCATTTACCGGCCCCGAAATCGTCGGCTCGATCTGGGGTGAGGGCGAAGGCCTTGGTGTTCGCCAGGCCGATACCGATCTGCGGGACAAATTCAACGAGGCCATCAAGTCGGCGCTCGCCGACGGCACCGTGAAGAACCTCTCCATGAAGTGGTTCAAGGTCGACGTCAGCCCGCAATAACATTCGACCGGCGAAAGCCGGCGGTCCCGGTCTCCGGCTTTGCTGCCGGGGACCGCATGCTATTCTGACACCGCCGGGAGTGTGGCGGGCGCGGGGACACGGGTATGGCAACACTGCAATTGATTGGTTTCGGTTCGACAGGATGGGGTGCGCTCCTTCTGCTTGCGGCATTGATGACGCTTTGCGTCACGGCAACCGCGCTTGCAATCGGAGCGGTGCTCGGCGCCATTGTCGCCGCAGCGAAGCTTTCCGGAAGCGTCCTTCTCGCGACATTGGGAAATATATACACGACCGTCTTTCGCGGCGTGCCGGAACTCCTGATCATCTATCTCATCTACTTCGGCGGCTCGTCTGCCATCACCTCCATAGGCAAGGCGATGGGTTATGAGGGTTTCCTCGGTCTGCCGTCGTTCCTCGCCGGCGCGCTGGCGGTCGGCATCATTTCCGGCGCCTATCAGGCAGAGGTGTTCCGCGGCGCCTTTCAGGCGATCCCGAAAGGCGAGCTCGAGGCCGCATCGGCGATCGGCATGCCGCGAAGCCTGCGTTTTCGTCGCATCATCATTCCGCAGGTTCTCCGCTTCGCCATCCCGGGCCTTGGCAATGTCTGGCAGCTCAGCCTCAAGGACTCGGCGTTGATTTCGGTCACCGGCCTTGCCGAGTTGATGCGCACCAGCCAGGTCGCTGCAGGTTCCACGCGGCAGTACTTCCTGTTCTTCATCGTCGGTGGCACGCTCTATCTCGTCCTGACCAGCCTGTCCGACCGCGTCTTCAATGGGGCCGAGCGACGGGCAAACCGCAGTATGCCGACTGCAGCCATGGGCAAGGCTTGAGGATCGTAGAATGGATTTTGCATTTCTCACCCAGACCATGATGACCCTGCTGAAGGCCGTTCCGATGACCTTGGCGCTGTTTTCCCTCGCGGTCTTCTTCGGTGGCATTCTCGGTCTGTTGATCGTGTGGATGCGCGTCGGCGGCAACCCGGTGCTCGCGGCGATCGCCAGGGGTTACATCTTTATCTTCCGGGGTTCGCCGCTCCTGATCCAGATGTTCCTGGTGTTTTACGGCCTCGGCCAATTCGGATTCATCCGCTATTCGTTCCTCTGGCCGTTCCTGCGCGAGCCCTTCGTCTGCGCGGTCCTGTCGCTGGCACTATGCACAGCAGGCTATTCCGCGGAGATCTTCCGTGGCGGCATTCGCGCAGTCTCGCCGCGAGAGATCGAGGCAGCCCGCTCGATCGGCATGTCCGGCCCGCTCCTCGTTCGCCGTATCCTGGCACCGATTGCCTTCCGCCACGCACTGCCGGCCTACTCGACCGAGATCGTACTGATGATGAAATCGACGGCGCTCGCCAGCCTCGTGACAGTCTGGGAAGTCACAGGCGTGGCACAGCGTCTGATTTCGCAGACCTACCGGACGATGGAAGTCTTCCTCTGTGCCGCCATCATCTACCTCGTTCTCAACTTCATCATCCTGCAAGCAATGTCCTTGCTGGAATATTCGCTCTCGCGACATCGCCGCGCGGCCCCGCCGGCGCTGAAGGCCTAGCAGCGAAACGACAATGATTGGAGCTTTCATGCCAGGTGTCACACGACTTTCCGTTCGCAACATCCGCAAGAGCTTCGGGACGCACGAAGTCCTGCGTGGCATCTCTCTCGATGCCCAGGATGGCGACGTCATTTCCCTGCTCGGTGCATCCGGCTCGGGCAAATCGACCTTCCTTCGCTGCATCAATCTCCTGGAGACAGCAAGCGACGGCGAGATCTGGGTGGATGGGGAAGAGATCCGCATGGTGCACAAGGGCGGCAAGAGCCGGCCGGCGAGCCAGAAGCAGGTGGATCACATCCGTTCCGAACTCGGAATGGTCTTCCAGTCGTTCAATCTCTGGTCCCACATGACGATCCTGCAAAACGTCATCGAAGGGCCGGTGCATGTGCTGAAGCGTCCGCGCGCCGACTGCATCGTCGAGGCGGAAGCCCTGCTCGAAAAGGTCGGCATCGCCGACAAGCGCCACGCATATCCGGCTCATCTGTCGGGCGGGCAACAACAGCGCGCCGCGATTGCGCGAGCGCTTGCCATGAAGCCCAAGGTCATGCTGTTCGACGAGCCGACCTCGGCACTCGATCCGGAACTCGTCGGCGAGGTGTTGCGCGTTATGCGCGCGCTCGCAGAGGAAGGCATGACGATGCTGGTCGTGACGCACGAGATGAGCTTCGCCCGCAATGTCTCCAACCGCGTGGTCTTCATGAAGGAGGGCCTCGTCGAGAGCAGTGGAACGCCCGACGAGATGTTCGGCGGTGGCGGGTCACCGGCCTTTCGCCAGTTCATCGGCCATTTCGGAAGCGGACAATGACAGTTATCATCGAGACCGTGCTTGGCTGGCGCGATGTGGCTCTGGTCGGGGCAGGGCAGGCGCTTGCTCTTTCGCCTGCCGCATGGGCGCGTGTCGACTATGCCAGCCGGATCGTCGAGCGCATCGTTGAGACAGGCGTTCGTGCCTACGGCGTCAACACCGGTGTCGGGGCCTTGTCTGACACGGTCATCGACCGTGCCTCGCAAAGCCGGCTCTCGCGCAACATTATCCTCAGCCATGCCTGCGGCATTGGCGATATCCTGGCGCCGCGGGAAGTGCGCGCGATCATCGCAGCGCAGATCGCCAATTTTGCGCACGGTCATTCCGGCGTGCGTCCCGAGGTCCTGCGGTATCTTGCTGTCTTCCTGGAAAAGGACTGCATTCCTGATGTGCCGTCGCGTGGTTCGGCTGGTTATCTGACGCACAACGCGCATACCGCGCTCGTTCTGATCGGCGAAGGGAGTGCCCGCGTTGCAGGCAAGCGGTTGAGCGGCCGCGACGCCTTGGCCTCGATCGGCCTGTCGCCGCTGGTGCTGGGCGCCAAGGAAGGCCTCAGCCTGGTCAACGGCACCGCTTGTGCCACAGGTTTGGCGAGCATCGCCCTTGCAAGGGCCGAGCAGCTTCTCGACTGGGCCGATGCCATCGCCGCGCTGACGCTTGAAGCGGCCGGATGCCAGATGGCGGCGTTCGACGAGGCCGTCCTTGCACTTCGCCCCTCGCGCGGCATCGCCCTGGTCGGCGCCTCGTTGCGCCGCCGGCTGAATGGCAGCGGTCTCATTGCAGCTGCGGTTGGGAGACGCACGCAGGATGCGCTCAGCCTCCGCTCGATACCGCATGCCCATGGGGCGGCTCGCGATGTGTTCGAGACATCGGGGGCGGTGGTCGATCAGGAGCTTGCGTCGGTGACGGACAATCCAGCAGTGTCGGGAACGCCCGAACATCCGATCGTATCATCCGAGGCGCACGCGGTCGCCCCGGCACTTGCGCAGGCGGCCGATAGCCTGGCAATCGCAATCGCGCAGATTTCGGCCATGAGCGAGAGGCGCATGGATCGCCTGATCAATCCGCTCGTCAGCGGCCTGCCGCCGTTCCTTGCCAGCGATCCCGGCAGCAATTCCGGTTTCATGATCGCTCAGTATACGGCGGCCGCACTCAGCAACGAGAACCGCCGGCTTGCCGCCCCGGCTTCTACCGATGGCGGGCTGACCTCCGCCTTGCAGGAAGACTTCCTCGCCCACCCGACGGCTGCGGCAAACAAGCTGCTCTCTGTAATCGACAACGCCGAGTATATTCTGGCGATCGAGCTGATGGCTGCGGCCCAGGCCCACGATTTCCTGGTCGAGACCGGCTCGCGGGCCGACGGTACCAACGCCATTCATGCGCTCACCCGCAAGGAAGTTGCGCGCTATGACGACAATCGGCCGCTTTCGGCCGATATTGAAAGGCTGCGGACAGTCATACGCGAAACGCCGCCGCCCGCCATTGCCTAAGGAGCCAGAATGACCACCCAGTTTGATGTTGCCGTAATCGGGCTTGGCGCGATGGGTAGCGCAGCCCTCGCATTTCTCTCGGCGCGGGGGATAAGGGCGATCGGCATCGATGCCTATTTCCCGGCGCACGCTTTGAGTTCTTCGCATGGAGACAGCCGTCTTATCCGGATGGGCTACTTTGAGGATCCATCCTACGTGCCGCTGCTTCAGCGCGCCTATCGGAACTGGCGCTCGCTGGAAGCAAGGCTTCGCACCGACGTCCTGACCATCACAGGCGTGCTCCAGATCGGCGCCCCCGACAGCAAGATCGTCCGTGGTACGCGGGCTTCATGCGAGATGCACGGCCTGCCGCATGACGTCCTCGACAAGGCTGACATGGCGGCCCGGTTCCCCGCCTTTCAAGTCGACGACGGCGAAATCGCAGTTCTTGATCCCCAAGGCGGATATCTCAGGCCCGAGACGGCTGTCATGGGATATCTGAAGCTTGCGGCAGCGGATGGAGCCGTCCTCCACTTCGGCGAGCGCGTTTCGGCGATCGAACCGGATGACGGCGGCGTCACCATCCAGTCGGCTGCTGGTCGCTATCGTGCACGCAAGGTAATCGTTGCGACCGGGTCGTGGATTGCGGAGCTTGTGCCTCAGCTCAAGACCCATGCCGTTCCGATTCGCCAGGTCGTTGCGTGGTACCAACCGCGAAATGGCTTTGCCACAGAACCGCAGCGCATGCCCTGTTTTCTCCGCGACGAAGGCCCGGATGGCTCCTATTTCGGATTTCCGGCGATCGGGACGGACGGCGTCAAAGTCGGGCGACACGCCCATTTTAGAGAGCCGATCGACCCCAACCGGCCCAATCCTCCTGTCAACGATACGGACACGGATCTGCTCGACCGCTTCATAGCGAAACGGGTGCCGGCCGCCGGCCAGCGGGTAAACGCCACGACATGCCGCTACACGATGCTGCCGAGCGAAGATTTTCTGCTCGACCTCTTGCCAGGCAACCGAAATGTCGTGGTGGCCTCGCCGTGCTCCGGTCACGGTTTCAAGTTCACCAGCGTCGTCGGTGAAATCCTGGCGGATCTGGCACTGGACGGCGGTACGGCACTTCCGACTGCCGCCTTCTCCTTTGACGCGATGGACCGCTTTATCGCGGCCTGACCGCCGGCTTAAGCGATCACCTGCATCGCAGCCCTGTTTCGGGATCGAAGAGGTGGACGGCCTCGGGATCGAAGACGAGCCTCAGTTCCTGTCCGGCACTGAGGAGCGTACGGGGCGGCAGGCTGGCCATCAGTCGCTGTTCACCGGCAAACGCCGTGACGACGAGCTCGGGGCCGGTGAGTTCGGCGACATCGCATCTCACGGCGATCGAACTGCCGGAACCGTCGACGCGCAACGTTTCCGGACGGATACCAAGTATCATGCTTTGCCCTTCTGCCGGTTTTGCAGCCAGCCCGGTCGGGAGCGCCACAAGGCAATCCGTTCCATCGATCCTAAGGCTGCCATCTACAGCCGTCGCCTTTAGAAGGTTCATCGGCGGCGCGCCAACAAAGGTCGCGACATAGAGGGTCGCCGGTCGGTCGTAGATCTCGGCGGGGGTACCAAGCTGCTCGATGCGCCCATCCTTCATCACGGCGATCCGGGTCGCGAGCGTCATTGCCTCGATCTGGTCGTGCGTGACATAGACGACCGTCGTCTTCAACATCTGATGCAGGCGCTTGAGTTCGGTCCTCATCTCCATGCGCAGCTTGGCATCGAGGTTGGACAGCGGCTCGTCGAAGAGAAAAACCTCGGGCTTACGGACCAGAGCCCGGCCGATGGCGACACGTTGGCGCTGGCCGCCTGAAAGCTGTCCCGGCTTGCGGTCGAGAAGACCCTCGATCTGCAAAAGCCTGGCGGCATCGCGCACCGCTGTGTTCCGCTCCTCGGCCGGCACTTTGCGCATCTCAAGGCCGAAGCCGATGTTTCGGTGAACGGTCAGGTTCGGATAGAGCGCATAGGACTGGAAGACCATCGCGATGTCGCGGTCTTTCGGGTGTACACCGAGAACCGAGCGATTGCCGATACGCACATCGCCGCTGGTTGCATCGGCGAGACCGGCAATAATGTTGAGCAACGTCGACTTGCCGCAACCGGACGACCCGAGCAACACGAGGAATTCACCGCTTTCGAGAGCGATGTCGATGCCCTTCAGCGTCTCGACCTCTCCATAGGCCTTGCGAATATTCTGGATCTCGAGAGCGCTCATCGCGTGGTCTCCGATGGTCCGCC
The DNA here is from genome assembly GCF_001424945.1 of Rhizobium sp. Root1203. Lineage (GTDB taxonomy): Bacteria > Pseudomonadota > Alphaproteobacteria > Rhizobiales > Rhizobiaceae > Rhizobium. Next base: position 36,196 of record NZ_LMCW01000007.1, on the reverse strand, counting down.
ATAGCTGCGGGGAAGAGTTGAAATGGCACGCGAGGCCACATCGCAGCCTGCGGACAGGCATGCAGCGAGCGGTTTTTCCTCGGCAAGAGCCGCGAGGAAGGCAGCATTGAAGACGTCGCCGGCGCCGATCGTGTCGACGACCTTGACCTGCGGAGCGCAAACGGAGGTCAGCTGACCATCCGCACCGATACCAACGGCCCCGTCGGGGCCTCGCTTGACGACAACGATAGCGCCATCCGGCATGTGAGACCTGATTTCGCGGGCCGCTTCGATCGGGTCGTCGAGGCCGGCGAGCGTGGTCGCCTCGACCTCGTTGAGGAGGGCTATCCCACAGCGCGAAAGCCAGTTTCGCGTGGCGCTGCAATTGTCAACCGTCCACCCATCGAGGGGCCAGCCGGTATCGAGCGCGACTGTAATCCTGTGCTTGTCCGCCCAGTCGAAGAACGCATCGTAGTCCCGCGTCAGATCGTCTGTCAGGAAGGCCCCGCAGAGAAGGGCATAGCCGCCCGACATTTTCGAGCCGTCGACAACGGCGAAGACGTCGGCGAGGCTGAGACGGGGCAGGTGGCCGCGGGTCGTGAAGAAGGTGCGCTCGCCGTCCGGATGCGTGATGCCGACGGAGAGCGTGGTTCCCTCGGGCCGCACCGGCCAGTTTTCGGCGCGCGACCCGAATGCTTCGCTTAGCCAGCGGCCGAACTGGTCGTTGCCGACATTGGCCGCGATCTGGAAGTCGACGCCGATACCGTTCCACGCAAGTGCACTGTTGCCCGCCGCACCACCGACACGCAATTCGTCATGATCGACGATGATCTCTGTGCCCGCCTTCGGCCAAGGTGCCGCGGGACCGAGAATGAGGTCGACGTTCACATTCCCAATCACTGCAAGAGGTCGCATTCATTCACTCCGGGTGATCTTGGTCGAGCGTACCGGGGTGCCGGCATTGTCGACGCGCGCATCGGCAAAGGCGATCATCAATCGCTGCGCCGCAGGAAGCATCGCGAATATGGCGGCGAGGCCGGTGGCGGGCGAGAAGCGGATCGTGAGCGTTCCCGCGACAGGCTCCGCGCCTGATGCATCGAACACGACGACCGGGGCGCCGGTTTCCACGGCGGAAACCGCCATCGCCGTGACCAGGCTGGCAGTATTGTCGTTTCCTCGAAAGAGGACGACGCCGATCGTGGGGCCGAGCATCTCCATCGGGCCGTGCCTCAGCTGGCCACCTTCCAGTGAAAAGCATGGCAGCCGCGACAGCTCGGTCAATCCGAGCGCAAGCGCCTCGGCAACGCCCTGCAGGCGGCGGCCCGACGTGACGACGGTTGAGACGTCAGCCAATGCCGAAAGCGCAGGTCCGATATCTGGTTCCTCCGGCGTAGCAAGGGCTGCCAGAGCGCTCGCCGGGTCTTCGCCAAGAGCTGCGAGAATGGCGAGGTGAAGCGCGAAGGTGACGGTGAGGCTACGGGTGGCGGCGAAGGCCAGTTCCGTGCCGCCCGCTCCCGCAAGCGAGGTCACGGTGCGCGCCAGAAACGATCCACCTTCCAGGGTCAGGCCGAACGTATCCGCAGTCCCGCCTGTTTCGTTGAACCAGCGCACCACTTCGGCGCTTTCGCCGGACTGGGATGTGATGAGAACGGTTCTGCCGACGAGCGACAACGGTTGCCCCAATTGCTCGGACAGCGGCAAAGCGATGGCATCGATACCAAGTGCGCGATAGAGAGGCTCGACCGCGCGGCCGACGGCGTGGGATCCGCCCATGCCGAGCAACAGCAGCTTGCCTGTCTTGCGCAGTGATGCCGCGATGGTCTTTGCGGTTGCCCGCCCAGCCTCGTAGGAGGTGAGTGCATCTCGATGCTGACGTGCCATCTCGCGGTCGATGGCGAGAAGGCCAGCCGGTCTTGTCTTCTGCTCGGTCATGATCATCCCTTTACGCCGCCGCTGGTCAGCCCCGAGATCAGGGCGCGTTGCATGACGAGACCGACCAACACCGGTGGCAAGGCGGCCAGCACGCCGGCGGTCGCGATCAGTCCGTAATCGGAGACGCGGCCGCCAGCCAGATCGGCAATGGCGACCGTAAGTGTCTTGGCACGCTGGTCGGACGTGAACAGCAGCGCATAGAAGAATTCATCCCAGGCAAGAAGGAAGGCAAACAGCGCCGATGTCGCGACGACGGGCATCGCAAGCGGCAGCGTGATGATCCTCAACGTCTGGAAGAGGCCGGCGCCATCGATCATCGCCGCAGCCTCAATCTCCTTCGGGATGGAATCGAAGCCCGATTTCATCAGCCAGGTCGTAAAGGGCGCCAGGATCGTCAGGTAGACCAGAGCGAGCCCGAAGACGTTGTTCAGCATGCCGAGATGCGACAGTCCCATATAGAGGGGCACTGCCAACGCGACAGGGGGTAGCATATAGGTGGCGATCACCATCGTCAGCGACCAGCCGACCGACGGCGTGCGTGAGACCGCCCAGCCGGCGGGAACGGCGAGCGCGATCGCTGCCAAGGTCGCCATGCCGGCGACTTCGATGCTGTTTCGAAGCGACGAGGTGAAGGCACCGCCTGCGCTGTTTTCCAGCGTCGAGAGCAATACCCCGTAGCGGGAAAAGTCCATGGACTGCGGCCACCACCGAAGCGGTTTGGCGGCAAGATCGGCAGCCGGAGAGACGCTCATGATGAAAAGCCACAGGATCGGCGCCAGGATGACAGCGGCGAGAAGCAGGGCGCAGAGGTAGATGAAGACGGTGAAAACAGGGGCTCTGCGTTCCATCAGGCGGCACTCCCTGCGGTCTTGCGGACGAGGGCGGCGTAGGCTGCGGCAAGCACTGTCACCAGGAGCGTGACGATAAGCGCAAGCGAAGCGCCTGAACCGGCCCGCTGGAAGGAAAAGGCCTCCTGGTAGACGAGGATGGACAGTGTTCGCGTGCTGTTGGCCGGTCCGCCGCGAGTCATGACCCAGATGATATCGAACACCTTGAATGCTTCGATCGTGCGCAGAACGAGGGCGACCATCAATGGTCCGGCGAGATAGGGCAGGATGACGAAGCGGAAGCGGGAAAAAGGACCGGCGCCGTCGACCAGCGACGCTGCAGTGATGTCGCGCGGCACCGCTTGCAGCGCGGCAAGCGCAATGAGGGCGACCAACGGAAAGTTCTTCCAGCAGTCGGCGAGGATCAGGGCCGCCAGCGCCGTGCCGGGCTCTCCAAGCCACGAGCGATAGGCGCCGATCACACCGATCTGCGTCAGCGCCGCATTGAGCGCGCCGTATTCGGGATTGTAGATCAGGCGCCACAGCGTTGCGTTGACGACGGTCGGTAGCGCCCAGGGAAGTATCATCAGGGCGCGAAGCACGCCGCGGCCGACAAAATTCTGGTTGAGGAGAAGGGCCGCCAGAACGCCGATCACCATTTCAGCGGCGACGGAGACGATCGCAAACCACGCGGTGGTGACGAGCGTGCGCTGGAAATTCGAGCCTGAGATCATCTTCACATAGTTGTCTATACCGACGAAATTGCCTTCCGTGCCGACAAGTTTGGCGTCGGTAAAGGACAGGCTGACGGTATCGATCAATGGCCATCCGATGACGGCTATCATGACCACGAGCAGCGGCAGCATCAAAAGCCACGCACGGGTTGTCATCCAGGTGCCGGACATGTGGCGCCCTCTCAATTCATCGGTATGGAAACGGAGGCCAGGCGACGCTTGGGGCCGCCTGGCGGTTCGTCGCTCAGAGGCCGCTGTTGTCGGCAGCAGTCTTCAGAGCATCTTCCGGTGAAGACTGGCCGAGCAGGGACTCCTGGATTGCCTGCTGAAGGGCAGTCGAAAGCTCCTGATACTTCGGTGTCGTCGGGCGCGGATACATGGCGGCGAGACCGATCTTGGCGGCAGAGATCAGCTCTTCCTGACCCTTGGTAACGGCAGGGTCATCATAGGAAGACGCCCAGATCGGCAGGCTGAGCTTCGCATACTGATTCTGAGTGGCCTGCGAGGTCATGAAGGCAATGTACTTCCATGCCTCGTCCGGATGCTTGCTTGCCGAGGTGATGCCGAGGCCCATCGAACCGTTGACTGCCGATGCTTCGCTCTTTCCGGCGACACCCGGAGCGGGCACGACACCCACCTTGCCCGCAACCTTGCTGTCCTTGGGGTCATTGGCCATGTTGTACATGTAGGTCCAGTTCAGCGCGAAGGCCGCATCACCGTTCTGGAATACTTTGCGGACGTCCTCTTCAAGGAACTCCTTGGAGTTCGGGTTGGTGAGGCCCGATTTATAGCTGGAAACCATGTAGTTCAGCGCATCGAGACCGCCGCCCGTCTGGAAGGCGGGCTTGCCGTCTTTCAGAAAGTCACCCTTGTAGGCACTGACGAGCGTCGTGTAATCACAAATCGCGGCTTCGGCCTGCGACCAGCTCCAGGCGATAGGGGTGGCCAGAAGACCCTTGTCCTTGATCGTCTTGGCTTGCTCGGTCAGTTCGTCCCAGGTCTTCGGTGGGTTCTTGATGCCAGCCTTTTCAAGGATTTCCTTGTTGTAGAACAGATATTTGGTGTCCAGAATCCAGGGCATGCCAAAGTATTTTCCGTCGGCCTGGACGGTCGTCCAGGCGCCGGGCAGGACGCCCTTCTTCGTGTCGTCGGTGATACGCGAGGAGACATCGACCAGAACCTTGTTGGCCGCATACTCTGCGGGCCAGATCACATCGAACAGCACGACATCGTAGCCGCCGCCCGATCCCTGAGCCAGCACGGTCTTGTCGTGCAGGCCCTCGTAGGGAACGAATTCGAGGTTTACCTTGACGTCGGGGTTCGCCTTGCTGAATGCATCCGTCATAGCCCGCACGTCGGCTTCGCTATAGGCTGCCTGTGCCATGAACAGCGCATTGATTGTGGTCTCGGCAAAGGCATGCGGAGCAAAAGACGCACCCAGCAGAGCCGCACCGAGCAGTGTCTTGTTTAAGGATTTCAACATTCCAGCCTCCAGTTTTTTTGACATTCACCCGTTTTTCCGGGGCGGCCGTGGGTCGCACCGGATGTCGAAAAGGCATCCGGTATGCCGGCTGCCGAATTTCGGAGCGTCGTCGGAGCCGTTGCGGCCCGCTGCGTTCCCTGGAACTCTTTGGTTCCTTAATAAGTCAATTGTCTTGACTAATTTGTTCTTCAATATTCTATTGGTGTCAAGAGGGAATTGCAGATGAACGAAACGCGCCCGATCCGGGCCAAGAGCGGCACCAATCACGAAGGCACAAGTGCCCATAACCGGCGCGTGATGATTGATGCGTTGCGGATGAACGGCGCGCTTTCGCGTGCGGATCTAGCGCGGGCAACCAAGCTTACCAAGCAAACCGTTTCCAACATCATCGATGAACTGGAGCAGGATGGACTGGTCAGTTCGCAGGATGTCGTCAGAAAGGGAAGAGGTCAGCCGTCGACCCCCTATGGTCTGGTGCCCGAAGGTGCCTTTGCGATCGGCCTTCAGATCGATCGGCACACGACGAGAGCGCTGGCCGTTGATCTCATGGGCAACATCCTGACGCGCGCGGAGGCGAACCTGCCCCCGGACGGCCCCTCCAGTGGCGTCAAGGTCATTCTCGACCTGGTGGGAACTGTCAGGCGCGATCTCGCAAAGCGTGCCAGTCAATCGGAGCGGCGTCTTGTTGGCCTCGGCGCGGCGATGCCCGGCCCCTTCGGCGTGGAGGCAAGCGCCGATGATCCCTGGATGATGGCGGCGTGGCAGACCTTTCCGCTGCTCGAGATGCTGGCTGCAGGCACCGGACTTGAGGTCGGGCTTCAAAACGATGCGGCCGCTTGCGCAACGGCCGAGCGCATGGTGGGCGCCGCGCACGGGCTTGATCACGCCGTATGCCTCTATCTCGGCTACGGTATCGGCGCCGGCCTGATCCTTGGGGGGGAACTCTACAGCGGGGCAAACGGCAATGCCGGTGAAATCGGCATGGCGCTTTTGTCTCCTGGCGGACGCTCTGCGCCGCTCGAACATCGCGCCTCCCTTGCCTCGCTCTATCAGCATTTGGCAATCGATCCCGCCGACCCAAAGCTCTATTCGATTATCGCCGATCTAGCCGCCAGCGGCGATGCCAGAGTATCGTCCTGGATCGAGGAGGCAGCGATGGATCTGCGCTGGAGCGTCCATCTCATCGAGACCATCTTCGACCCGCAGACTGTCATCCTGTGCTGCGGCGCCCCGGAAGCGCTCGCCCGCCGCCTCGTCGCGGCAATGGAGCCATTGCTGCCATCGCTCTCCAGCCGGCCGGATCGTGCTATTCCGCGTTTTCAGCTCGGCATGACCGATCCCTGGGCGGTTGCCCTCGGCGCTGCGGCGGAACCCATCAGCCGCGCCTTCGATCCGCGCTTTTCGGCCATCCTGAAGAGCGCAGGCTAGGTCTCACTGCGTGCGTGCGGCCTTGCAGAGCGCTTCCCATTCGGTCAGCAGCGCCATGATCTCCAGCGAATCGCCAAGGCTGGGCGAGGGGCGTTCGGCCTGCTTGAGGCCGAGGCTGAGGCAGCGTTCGACAACGCGGACCTGGTGACCAAACGCATCGACGTCCGAGCCGATTGTCACCTGTTCGGGTGCTTTGCCGTACTCCTCGACGTCGAGGATGTTGTCGCCGGCAATCGGCAGCCACGGGTTCGTTGCAAAGCGCACCGAGCCAAGGTCGCCTCGAACTGTGAAATCGAACGACATTCCGTAGCTGTCGGTCGATTGCAGCGTGGCGAGCGTTCCGGTGCCGAAGCGAACAGCGAGCGCAGCATCGCAAATATTGTGATCCTTTGGCGAGATATTTCCATGGCCGCTCATGATCCGGTCGGAGAATGCCTCCGGGCCGAAAGCTGTCTGTATGACGTAGTGCAGGAGCGAGGCCGGATAGCAGCCGAGATTGTAGAGCGTGCCGTTTCCATTGGGGTTGACGAGCTTCCAAATGTCGGCCGCGTATAGACCGGCAACAGAGCGAACTGCGCCGAGGCGCCCGGACCGGATGATATTGCCAAGCTCGGCGATGACGGGGTGGTTGAGGTACATCAGTCCTTCGAGAAAGAAGATGTCTGCCGTCTGTACCGCGTTCGCCAGGGCCTGCGCATCGGCCATCCCCGTCGCCAGCGATTTTTCGCAGACCACGGCCTTGCCGCGTTGCGCGGCCCTGATCACGGCTTCGTGGTGCAGATTGTTCGGCAGGCCGACATAAACGACGTCGATCTCGGGATCGTCGACGAGGGCCTCAACGGTTGCGTACCGCTTTGCAACATTGTGCCGTCTGGCGAAAGCCTCAAGGCGCTCCGGATCACGCCCCACGACCGCCTCGATGAACGAGCCTTCGCTTGCGCAAATGGCGTCGGCCATCGTGTTCGAGATGAAACTCGTCCCCAGAATTCCCCAACGCAGCATTCCGTCTCATCTTTCGCTAGATTGCCGTCGTCGCGGCTATTGCTCTTTCTAGCGGCTGCGAGCCGGGATCGTACAGGGATATTATGGTGCTGCGAGGGGCAGATTTGCTGCCTTTCCCTCGGCAACCAGCCAGGCACGCAAGGCAGCGATGGGTTTTCGGTCGCGATCGGCGATCCGGCAGCAAAGCCGGTAACCCGCCGGGCGTGCCGTGAAGCCGAAGGGTGCCACCAGGGCCCCGGAGGCCAGTTCGGCCTCGATCGATGCCCGCGGCGCAATTGTGAAGCCCATGCCGGCCTTGGCGGCGCTCAGCGCCAGCACGAGGTCTGCAAATTCGGTCCGCCTGTGAAACCGGACGGGTGTCGTGCCGCTTTCGCGAAACCAGTCGTCCCAGAGGTATCCCACATCGCGGGCGATGATGGCTGTCGCCTTTTCCAGGCCAGCCGACATGTTGGCAGCGGCCTGCGGCGTTGCGACTGGGCCGAATTCGTCGTCCATGAACTGGGTGGCCGAAATATCGGGCAGAGGGCGGTACTCGCCGCCCGCGACGATGGCGTCGATATCGGGCGCATCCGAAAGCGTGACGCTGACGGGAACGGGCACCACCTCGATATCGAGCGATTTTATGTCGGCCTGAATGCGCGGCAGCAGCGCAACAAACCATGCGGACGCCATCGGCATCGGGACGCCGAGCCGCAATCGCAGCCGGTCTTGCTGCGTCGACACCTCGTCGGCTGCGCGCACAATGATCGCAAAGGCCACTCCGATGGCGTCTGCAAGGCGGCGGGCCGTGTCGTTCAGGCTGACGCGCCCGCTTTCCCTGTTGAAGAGTGCCACGCCAAAATGATCCTCGAGGCTCGCGAGCTGCTGGCGCACTGCGCCCGGCACGACACCGAGATCGGCAGCCGCCGCCCGCAGGCTCCCGCACCGTGCCAACGCATCGAAGGCTCTCAGAGCATTGAGTGGGGGAAGGGAAGGGCGTTTGTCTGCCATAAAGGGTTCACGGTCCAAACACGGTGTGTCCAGCGTTTTCGGTTGCGGTCGATCGCAAGTCAACCAATCCCCCGAAGCAGCCGACCGAAAACGCGCATTTCCCGGCTCTTTTCTCATCTTGCAAAATTATAGATAAAAGGACATTCATATCTATATTGAGGACGAATCCAGGAGAGGGCGCGATCAAATGCGGCTTGAGACATCGGAATTGATACTGCAGGATCATATTGAAGAGGTTGGCATGCCTCAACAGACGATCGAGAACGCAAGTATTATCTATAATTTGCCATTTAACGATCTCATCTTCCGCGCCCAAACCGTTCACCGTGCCAACTTCGATCCAAATGCCATTCAAATGAGCCGGCTGCTGTCCATCAAGACCGGCGGCTGTCCGGAGGATTGTGGCTATTGCAGCCAGTCGGCACACTATCCGACAGGGCTGAAGGCGTCGAAATTGATGGAAGTCGAGCGCGTGCTGGCCGAAGCCCGCAAGGCAAAGGAGGCTGGCGCCACGCGCTACTGCATGGGCGCGGCCTGGCGCAGTCCCAAGGATCGGGACATGGATCAGGTCGTCGCCATGGTGCACGGTGTCAAGGCCTTGGGCATGGAGACCTGCATGACCCTCGGCATGCTCACGCCGGCGCAGTCTGCTTCGTTGGCCGACGCCGGCCTCGACTATTACAACCACAATGTCGACACGTCGGAACGGTTCTACAGCGAGATCATCGGGACGCGCAGCTTTGCCGATCGTCTTGAAACGCTCTCCAATGTCCGCGATGCCGGTATAAAGGTCTGCGCCGGCGGTATCCTCGGAATGGGCGAGACGGTAGAGGATCGCATTTCCATGCTGGTCACTCTTGCCAATCTGCCGGTCCCGCCGGAGAGCGTGCCGATCAACATGCTGATCCCGATCCCGGGATCCAAGCTCGCCAACGCCGAGCCTGTCGATCCGATCGACTTCGTCCGTACGATCGCGCTGGCGCGTATCCTGATGCCGATGTCCCACGTGCGGCTCTCGGCGGGTCGGACCGAGATGAGCGACGAGATGCAGGCGCTCTGCTTCTTCGCTGGCGCCAACTCCATCTTCGTCGGCGACACCCTGCTCACGGCTGACAATCCCGGCGAAGACCACGACGGCGCTCTGTTTCGCCGTCTGGGCCTGAGGCCGATGGAACTGGAGCCGGCGCGATGAGGACAGCCGGCCTCGCCCGCTATGAGAGGACATTGGCCGGCCTCGAACGCAAGGGTCGCAGCCGGGTGCTGATCGCCCAGGCCGGGTTCGATTTCACCTCGAACGACTACCTTGGGCTCGCCCGATCAGATCGTCTGAAGGATGCGATTGCCGCGGCGCTTACGCGCGGCGTACCGGTCGGGGCCGGCGGCTCGAGGCTGCTACGGGGCAACCACCCTGAGCACGAGGTACTGGAAGCGGAAGCGGCCGCCTATTTCGGGGCCGAGAGAGCGCTCTATTTCGGCAGCGGTTATGCCGCGAATGTGGCGCTGTTTTCGACGCTGCCGCAACGCGAGGATATCGTCGTTTACGACGCGCTGATCCATGCAAGCGCCCATGAGGGCATCGCCGCCGGCAAGGCGAGAGCGATCTCCGTCCCTCACAACGACGCACAGGCATTCGAGGATGCGATCGGCGCCTGGCGTCGTGCCGGCGGTACCGGGCGCCCCTGGATCGCCGTCGAAAGCCTCTATTCCATGGACGGCGACCGTGCGCCAATTGCCGATCTTGCACGCATCGCCAGGGCACACGATGCGTTTCTTGTCGTCGACGAAGCGCATGCGACCGGCGTTTTCGGCCCAGGCGGCCGCGGCCTTGCCGCGGGTCATGCGGCGGGCGAAAATGTCATCGCTCTCCATACATGCGGAAAGGCGCTCGGCGTTTCCGGCGCATTGTTGTCCGCGAGCGCCATCATCTGCGACTATCTCGTCAATCGCGCCCGCGGCTTCATCTATTCCACCGCGCCATCGCCGCTGATGGCAGCCGGCGTTCGCGAGGCGTTGCGCGTACTCGGCGGAGAGCCACAACGCCGCACCTCCTTCGATGAGCTGTGCGCTTTCGCAAACGCCGCCCTCACATCCGCGCTCGGCGCACCGGCAAGTGGATCGCAGATCCTGCCGGTCATGATCGGTGACAATGCCAGGGCTGTCAGGATCGCCACGCGAATGCGCGACCACGGATTTGATATCCGTGCGATCCGGCCGCCGACGGTGCCGGAAGGAACTGCACGGCTTAGGATTGCCATCACCCTCAACGTCGACAGGGACACGATCGCGGCGATGTTCGAGCGCCTGGCGACCGTTCTTGCGGAGGAACGCGCATGACACTGCGTCTTGTTGTTACCGGGACCGACACAGGTATCGGAAAGACGGTCTTCAGCGCCGCCCTGACCAACGCCCTAGGCGGCTACTATTGGAAACCGGTGCAATCGGGGCTTGACGAAGAGACCGACAGCCAGACGGTCATGCGGCTCGGCGCGGTCCCCGCGTCCCGCATCCTTCCCGAGGCGTACAGGCTGAAGACGCCGGCCTCACCGCATCTTGCCGCGCGGCTCGATCGCATTTCGATAGATCCCGAACGATTGATACCGCCCGAAACCGACGCACCCCTGGTCATCGAGGGCGCTGGCGGTTTGTTGGTGCCGCTGAACGAAAAATTGCTGTTCGCCGACATGTTCGCGCGTTGGCAGATCCCCGTCATCCTGTGCACGAGAACCGCGCTCGGCACCATCAATCACACGCTTCTGTCGCTCGAGGCGTTGCGCAACCGGCATATTCCTGTCTTCGGAATTGTGTTCATCGGTGACGAGAACGTCGAAACGCAGCGGATCATCGCCGAGTTGGGCGGCGTTCGATCCCTCGGCCGCCTGCCGCAATTGCCCGCGGTGACGTCAAGAGGCCTTGCTCGCGTTTTTGCCGAGAATTTTGACATCGCCCGCTTCAAGGATGGTTTTGCATGACCCGCTCGGCTGTATGGCACCCCTTCACGCAGCATGCGCTCGAGCCGCCGATGCGGCGGATCGTCGAGACGGAGGGCGCCTATCTCATCGACGAAGACGGCAATCGTATTCTCGATGCGATCTCCTCCTGGTGGGTGATCACCCATGGTCATCGGCATCCGGCGATCGTCAAGGCGATCGCGACGGCGGCAGAACAATACGACCAGTTGATCTTTGCGGAATACACGCACGCTCCGGCCGAGGAACTGGCCGAGGCCCTGCTGGCGCTGGCGCCGCCTGGCCTTAAACATGTCTTCTACTCCGACAGCGGTTCGACCGCTGTCGAGGTCGCATTGAAGATGGCGCTGGGCTATTTTGCCAACAGCGGATCGGGGCGCAATCGTATCGCGGTCATGGAGCATGGCTACCACGGGGACACGATCGGAACGATGTCGGCGGGAGAGCGGGGTGTGTTCAACGCCGCCTATGAACCGCTCCTTTTCGGGGTGGATCGATTGGCCTTCCCCGAGCCCGGCCGCGAGCAGGAAACGCTCGACGCCTTCGAGCGCGTCTGTCGGTCCGGTGATGTGGCGGCGCTCCTGCTCGAACCGCTTGTGCTTGGGGCGGGAGGGATGAAACTGTTTGCTCCATCGCTTCTGGCCGAATTGCAGGCAATCGCGCAGCGTCATGGAACGCTCCTCATTGCCGATGAGGTCATGACCGGTTGGGGACGCACGGGCACGGTCTTTGCATGCGAACAGGCAGATGTGACGCCGGATATACTGTGTACGTCGAAGGGGCTGACGGGCGGCGCGCTGCCTCTGGCGGCGACGCTCTGCTCGGCTGAGATATTCGATGCGCATCTCTCGACGGATCGGCGCAAGACGTTTTTCCATTCGAGTTCCTACACGGCCAATCCGATTGCCTGCGCCGCAGCGGTCGCAAATCTCGATATCTGGCGCGACGAGCCTGTCCTTGCACGCGTCGGGGCTCTGGCCGACATGCATAGAGAGCGGCTGTCGCGTTTTGCCTTGGACGAGCGGTTCAGAAATATCAGACAGATCGGCACCATCGCGGCGCTCGACCTGAACACTGAGACCAGCGGCTACCTGGCGGATGCAGGCCCTCGACTGCGCGCCTTCTTCCGCAAACGCGGCCTGTTAATCCGACCCCTTGGCAATGTTATCTACCTCATGCCTCCCTATTGCGTGACCGCTCCCGAGCTTGATCGTGCCTATGAAGCGATCGACGAGGCCGCGTCTCTGGTCGGAGCCGCTGCATGATGGCCGTCAGATCTTCGCGGCTGGCGGGCTTTGGCCACAGCGTTCCCGAGCGCCGGGTGGAGAGCAGCGAAATCGAGTTCGCACTCGGCCTCGAACCTGGCTGGATCGAGCAGCGGACCGGCATCAGGTACAGGCACTGGGCGGTAGAGGGCGAGACCTTGAGCGGCCTTGCGGCAGGCGCCGGCGACATGGCGCTGGACGATGCCGGCGTCGATCGCGCCGACGTTGCTCTAACCCTGCTGGCAACCTCGACCCCCGATCATCTTCTGCCTCCGTCGGCACCGCTCCTCGCACACCGCCTTGGTCTTCGCAATTGCGGGGCAATCGACCTTGCCGGCGCCTGCTCGGGATTTCTCTATGCGCTGACCCTGGCGGACGGTTTCGTCCGCACCCAGGGGCGACCGGTTCTCGTCGTTGCGGCGAATATTCTCAGCCGCCGCATCAATCCCGCCGAGCGGGCGAGCTCGGTGCTATTTGCGGACGCGGCCGGTGCTGTCGTGCTGACACCATCGACCGATCCCGATGCCGGCCTGCGCGGTGTCGACCTCATCGCCGACGGAAGCGGCTACGACCTGATCTCGATTGCCGCCGGCGGCAGCAACCAGCCGTTCGGACCTGGTATCGGCGCCGAGGATTGCCTCATGACGATGCGAGACGGGCGCGAGGTGTTCTCGCGCGCCGTCGACATGATGACGACGTCCTCGGTGCGCGCGCTCGGCCAAGCGGGGTTTGCGCCGCAAGATATCACTCGGTTTGTTCCGCACCAGGCCAACAAGCGCATCTTCAGTGCGGTCTGCGACAAGGTCGGAATACTGCCCGCCAAAACAGTGAGCACGATCGCAGACTATGGAAACTCGTCGGCCGCGACCATTCCGCTTTCGCTCTCGATTGCAAACAGGGCCCGCCGCTTCGACGGCGATGACCGGATTCTCCTTGCGGCTGCAGGCGCTGGCATGACAGGCGGTGCGGTGGTGGTCGCCTTCTGAAACAACCACGGTGGAGCCCAATGACGGTCTGACTGACGGGGACAACGCTTTTCGGTTTAGACGCTGCTGCCCCACTGAAGCGCTGCTGTCGCTACCGGCTGGTCCCAGAGGGCGATCTCTTCGTCCGTCAAGAGGGCGAGGGTGACGGACAGCCCCTGCATGTCGAGTGAGGTGACGTAGGTCCCCACCAGCGACCGCTCGACGCGGATGTCTCGCTGTTCCATGAAATTGCGTGCAGCGTTATAGGCAATATAGAGCTCGGCCGGCGGTGTGCTTCCGAGGCCATTGACGAACAGCAGCGCCTTGGCGCCGGATGGTATAGCGATGTCTGCAGCGATGGTCGTGCAGAGCTTTTCGACGATGACGTCGGACGTGCAGAAGGGTTCGCGAGAATGGCCGGCCTCCCCGTGGATGCCAACTCCCAGTTCCATTTCCTCGGGCCCGAGCGCGAACGTCGCGCGCTCCGTCTGCGGCACGGTAACGCCGCTCAGTGCCACGCCCATCGATCGCACCTTGCCGTTCAATCGGTCTCCCAGCGCCTTCAACTGCGCAAGCGACATGCCCTGTTCTGCCGCCGCACCGATAATCTTCTCAATGACGAGCGTGCCGGCAACACCGCGTCGCCCGCGATCTTCGCCGGATCTTGCGGTTTCCACGTCATCGCTGACAACCACCATTTCGATTTTGTGGCGGTCGGCAACCATCTCCATCGCCATTTCGAAGTTCATGACATCGCCGTCGTAGTTCTTGACGATGAGAAGGCAGCCGGCTCCGGTGTCTGTTTCGTCAATGGCACTGATGATCTGGCTTGGGGTCGGCGAGGTGAAAATGTGCCCAATGCAGGCGGCATCCAGCATGCCTCGGCCGACAAAGCCGATATGCATCGGCTCGTGGCCTGCGCCTCCACCCGAGATGACTGCGACTTTTCCAGGTGTCAGCTCACGGCGACGGACGCATTTGCGCTGCGACCCGAACATGACGACGGCTTCATGGGCGCGCACAAAACCCTCGACGCTTTCGGCGACCATGGTATCCGCTGCGTTCATGAACTTCTTCATCGAGCCCCTCCCAAGGCGGCGATCTGCGGCCGATCAGGCCGCGGCTGTTGCCCTGTCGGTCATTCCGGCGCCCCCGAGATCGCCACGATCTTCTGGACGAGGTCCGAGATCGCTTCCTCCAGGAGGCGGTTGCGTCGTTCGTCGCCGAAATCCGGCACCATCAGAGACAGCTGACGCAGCTTCTCCGAATGACCGAGTTCCGGCAACTTCCCGGGGTGCGCATTCTGGTAGGCGTCGAGAAAGCGGTCCTGTTCGGCGGCGCTGAAATGACAGACCCTGAAAATCGTGGCGAGATGACGTGCCGGCAGCGGTGTCGCATAGCTCGGGCTGGTGATTTGCGTCACGAAGCTGCGGTGCTTGCCAAGCTCGGTCGCCAGACGCTGACGCGTGCCGGATGGCCTGTTGTCGATGATCTGCGCCAGGATGGACTTGTAGGCGATGATGGCGTCTTCGGTCTCTTCGCGCGCCATTCTATTCTCCGGCTGCCGTTGTCCCGTCGGCGTTCAGGCCGACGATCGCCGATCTTATCGCGCGAAGTCGGGCCGGCGCTACGGAAAAATGCCGCAAACCGGCGGCGAGCAATGACGGCAGGCACTCCGGATCGCTGGCCATGTCCCCGCAGATGCCGACCGGTTTGCCGGCAGCAAGCTTCGCCCCCTGTTCCAGGAGGCGGAGGACGGCCGGTCTCGCCTTGTCGTCCTGTGTTTCGAAGCCGGAACCGTCGCGGGCTGAAGCAATCAGGTACTGCGCGAGGTCGTTGGTGCCGAACGAAAAAAAATCTGCTGCCGTAAATGTGTCGAGCATGAGGGCGGCGGCGGGCACCTCTACCATCATTCCGATCGAGGGCATGCGATAGGGTATGCCGCGGCGATCGAGTTGGCTTGCCTGGTCCAGGAAGATCTGGCGCATCTGTTCGACCTCCGAGGGAAAGGTCACCATCGGCAGCATGACGGCGAGCGTCCCCGACACAGCGGAGCGAAGCAGCGCACGCGCCTGGATACGTGCAATTTCCGGCCGGGCAAGCAGCAACCGTATGCCACGCGGTCCCGTCGCGGACAGGGCTGGCAGGTCATCAAGACCCGAAAGCGGTTTGTCGCCGCCGATATCAAACATGCGGATCGTCACGGGTTTCTCCCCCGCCCATTCCAGCACGCGTCGATAGATCGCGAACTGCCTCTCCTCGTTTGCAGCATCGGCGACCGACATCACCGCGAACTCGGAGCGCATCAACCCCACACCGCCAACCCCTGCGGCATCGACGGAAGCGATCTCGTCTGGATCGTTGATGTTGACGAACAGCCTGATCTGCACGCCGTCTGCCGTCAGCACGTTGCCGTCGTCGGAGTCCATTTTTCTGTCGCTAGCGACAGTTACCTGAGAATCCACGGCTGGGATCGAAGGCCCGCCGCCTTGCAGGACAATCTCGCCGCTGTCGCCGTCCACCTGGATCGGGTGTCCGTCCGATGCCGTGAAAGGCCCGGCACTGACCACCATCGGAATTGATCTCGACCTGGCGAGCAAGGCGACATGGCCGACCGCGCTGCCATTGAAAAGCACGATACCACCACCTGCAGACCAGTCATGTGCCAGAAAACGGCTTGGCTCCATATCTGGGGCCACGAACACCGAGCCGGCAGGAAAATCGGCAGCTGGGGTTCCGGTCAGCGCGCCAAGGACCCGGTTCTTGATATCAAGAATATCGACGGCGCGGGCGCGCATCTGCTCCTCTTCGGAGGACTCCAGCTCCCTGATATATCCGTCGAGCGTGTTGACCCAGGCAAAGGCGACGTTTTCGCCTGTTGCCATGCGCGACGCCGTCGCCTCGGCGATCGTCGGATCGTGAAGCACTTCGATCTGAAAATCGATGATGTCCCGGCTCTCGCTGTCGGCTCCCTGAGAAAGATGCTCAAGTTCGCCAATTGCGGTTTCGATCGCGGCTGCAAGGCTGTCATATCGCCAGGCGGGCTGGAGGCGAGACGAAGCCGTGAGGTTGCGTTGTTGCGCAAGGTGAACGGGCCCGGTGGCGATGCCGGGAGACGCGCTTCTTGCCTTTACCCTAAACGGTCCGGCCATGTTTCTTCTCCTCATCGAAGTTGCGCTCGATGAGTTCTCGCAGGACCCGGATTGCTTCTTCCGCAAGAATTCCGTCGGCCCTTATCTTGAGGATCGATCCCTTGCGAATTCTGGCTCCCATGATCTTGATGATACTCTTCCCGTTCAGCCAGACGTCGCTGCCGTTGACGGCGACCTCGATGGAGCAGGGGAAGGACTTGGCAAGTCGCGTAAACGTGACGGACGGGCGGGCATGCAGTCCCACGCCGTGCTTGACTTCCACTTCCGTCTGGCAGCTTGCATGCACCGGTTCTTCCTCTCCTTGTTTCCTATCCGACCGGCCGCTCATCAAGGGGACAGTTCCTCGGCCGTCGCGACCACCTTTATGAGCGATGCTCCGCCTGACGCTTCAGCTGCCGCGATCACAGCACCTTCGACCAGCGGCGCGTTGCAGATCGAGACCAGGCCCGAACGCGGTGCACCGAGCATCTCGATGGCCATTTCGCTGTTGGTTTCTGCGCCGCCAAGATCGACGAAGACCGCAACGCCGGCATCCGACCAGGCAGCTTCGATTGCACGAAGGATGCTCGTAGCGTCCGTTCCGAGCTCTCCGTGCACGTTGCCGCCTGACCATGCGAGCGGCACGCAATCTCCGACCATCTGCCGCACCATGTCAGCAATGCCGCGTGCGACGAGGGGCGAATGAGAGACGATCACGATCCCCACATTTGCGGTCTTTCCACTCATTGCGGATAGTGCTCCTCCAGATAGTGACAAATTGCTGTGGTCAGCAACGCGCAACTCGATGCGCCCGGGTCCACATGCCCGATCGAACGGTCGCCGAGATACGACGCCCGTCCGCGCATCGCTTTCATGGGGGCGGTCTGGCTGGCGGACCGTTGCGCCCTGATCGCGATTTCGCCGAGCGGCGATCGTTCGGCAAGGGCAGCCTGAATGGGATAAAGAACATCGAGCAGGGTCTTGTCGCCTTCCTGAGCCCGTCCGCGCCTTGCCACCGCGTCGATTGCCTGTTTCAGGACCATCGAAAACTCGGAGGTCTCGTCACGCCTGCGAAGCTCACGGCCCATTTCCATCAGCAAGGTGCCATATAGCGGTCCGGCCGCGCCGCCGATGTTCATCACCAGTGTCAAACCGATTTCCTCCACCGCATCCGGAAAGGGCAGTGTTGACAACTTTGCGCCGTCGGCACTGACCGCCTCGCACCCACGCCGCATGTTTGTGCCGTGGTCACCGTCCCCGATCGCACGATCCAGCGCGCATAGACTGTCGGTGTTTGCCGCGATTGTCGCACGGCAAACTTCGATCAATCCCGAAACAAGCACAGGCTCCGTCCGCACCTCTGATCCTCCCCAAGCACCACCTCGCATCCTATGCGAGGTTTGCCGCAACTTCGAACGCTCCAGCGACAGCGACTGCGCCGGGATCGGGCACTCCCGCGAGATCCCTCTCACCCAAATAGGACGCGCGCCCGGCTTTTGCCTTGCGCATCGACTTTGTCGCCTCCGCACCTGCGGCCGCCGCCTTCGCTGCTGTCGCAACATTGCCGGAGGCGAGCGCCTTCAGCGCCGGAGCCAGCGCATCGACCATCGTCCGGTCACCAACAACCGCGCCACCATAGAACGTCATCCGGTCGAGTCCGGCAAGAAGGGCCGCAGCGATATCCGGCTTTTCCGCCATTGCCTTTGCCGCCGCGGTAAAGAAGATCGACATCAGCACGCCGCTGGAACCGCCCATGCTGGTGCCGAGGATATCGCCAATCGACGCAAGTGTCGCCGCCGGCTGGCTGAGCGGCAGGGTGTCGATGCGCGCAAGGATACTGCGGGCACCCGATGCGACGGTGGAACCCGTATCGCCGTCTCCAACACGGCCGTCGAGGCGGTTGAGTTCTCCCTCCAGCGATATCAGATGGTTGCAGAGGGCTGTGATCAGGCGTCGGCTCTGTTCATGTTCGCTCGCTGTCATATGCGCTTTGCCGGTCGAGGCAGGCGCCGCAACGACGGTGATCTCGTGACGTTCGACCACCGGCACCCAGGCATGAGGCGCGACCGCGGCCACCAACGCTGCCTCGCGGTCGGGGTTCAGCCGGATCAGCGAGAGGGAAAAGCCGTTCATATTCAGTGCTGTCATCATCGGTGCCGGGCCGACAACCAATCTGACCTGCTTGGCGATAGAGGAAGATAGAACAGCATTGGCAATAACGGTCATCTCGAGCGGTGGCACGGCTCCGAGATTGTTGATGAGAAGCGCGTGGTCGGCGCCATCAGACAGCGCCGCCGACAGCCGGTCTATCATCGTGGCAACGATATCGGTGACCGGCTGAAGTGCGATCCGCTCGACCCCCGGCTCCCCATGGATGCCAAGGCCGAGCTCGCCTTCGTTTTCCCCCAGGCGATCCTCGTGAACCTGCCCGGGTACACTGCAGGTCGAGAGGGACATCCCGAGTGAGACAATATCCTTTGCTGCGGCGGCGGCATGAGCCGCGACCGTCGCCAGGTCTTCCCCGGCCTCGGCATAATAGCCGGCGATCTTGTGCACGAACAAGGTGCCGGCGACGCCGCGCGGCTGATTGATGTCGGGGATGGCGATGTCGTCGGCGACGATCACCATTTCGACATCGAAACCCTCAGCACGCGCTTTTTCGGCGGCAAGACCGAAATTCAGGCGGTCGCCCGTATAGTTCTTCACGATCAGCAAAGCGCCGCTCGGACCGGTGACCGCGCGGATTGCCGTCAGCACCGCGTCAACACTCGGCGAGGCGAATATCTCGCCCGACACCGCCGCAGTCAGCATGCCCTTGCCGACGAACCCGGCGTGTGACGGTTCGTGTCCCGCCCCGCCGCCGGAAATGACCGCCACGTTTGATTTGTCCCAGTCAGCGCGCAGGATCACCTTGATATCGGGAAACGTATCCAGACGGGCAAGACGGCCCTTGCCGGTCGTCAGAAGCAGGCCATCCAAGGCTTCCGTAACGATGTTTTCCCTGCGGTTGAAAAAGTGCTTCATTGATCGATACCCGTCTGTTTGTCTTGCCTGCCATAATCGGTTCGTTTGACGTTCAGGAGAGACGCTCTCCGCTCGCGCCGAAATAAAGAGGATCACGCAGCGTCAGGTTGATCCTGTCGCCTCGCTTGATCGCGAGATATGGATCCGCGAGTGTGACGAGCTTGTGATCGCGGACCTTGATATGCAGATGGTTCTGATCGCCGAGGTGTTCGATCCAGTCGATCTCGGCATTCGCATCCTTCCCGACGACGATATCGAGATGCTCCGTCCTGGCGCCGACGGTCCTGGTGCCGGATGGAGGGTGGCCGCCCGGTAGCAGATCCGCCGGCAGAAGATTGATATGCGGCTGGCCGAGCCGCGCCGCGACATGGAGGTTGGCGGGATTGCCATAGATCTCGCGCGGCGTTCCGACCTGCATCAGCCTGCCTTCGGCAACGATGCCGATGCGGTCGGCCATTGTCATGGCCTCCACCTGGTCGTGGGTGACGTAAAGCAACGTCGAGCCCAGCTCCTTCTGTATCCGCTTCAGTTCGAGGCGGAGCTCCGCCCTCAGCTTGGCGTCGAGAGAGGAAAGCGGTTCGTCCATGAGATAGATCGCGGGCTGGCGCACCAGTGCGCGGCCAATCGCAACGCGCTGCATCTCTCCGCCGGAGAGGCGCGTCGAGCGGTTTTCCAGCTTATGATCGATCCGGACCATGCGTGCCACGTCGCGAACGCGGCGATCGATCTCGTCGCTGGTGAGCTTTCGGATCGGTGCCCTCAGCGGAAAGGCGAGATTTTCGTAGACCGTCATGTGAGGATAGAGCGAATATTGCTGGAAGACGAAGGCAACGTCGCGTTCCGCCGGTGCCTCGGTGCCGACATCGCGGCCGCCGATCTCGATCCGACCCGTATCGGGCCTTTCCAGACCGGCAATCAGCCGCAGCGTCGTTGTCTTGCCGGCGCCTGTCGGCCCCAGCAGCACGACGAACTCGCCGTCGTGGATCGCAAGATCGAGATTGGAGAGGGCCTTCGTTTCGCCGAAGCTCTTGTTGAGGCCCTTGAGAACGACATCAGCCATGATGGGCCTCCTGATACAATGCCGAAGCGACCGCGCGGCCCGACGTGCAGTCAAACAGCGCAAGGCTTGAATGGTTGAATTCGAGCCCGACCGTCTCGCCGATGCGGAAATTCCTGTTCGCCGGAACGCGTGCCTTGATCAATCCGCTTGAGGTTTCGACAGCGACGACCTGGTTCGTGCCAAGATACTCGCTGCCGTAGACGGCGCCGCGAAGCGGCGAGGCGTCGCTGAAACGTATATGCTCGGGCCGAACGCCAAGCGCAAGCTCGCCTTCGGCCATGTCCTGCCTGACCTCGGGAACGGCGATGTCGACGCCATGGAGCGTGACGGAGCGCGCACCCTTTTGAAGGCCTGCATTGAAGCGCATGAAGTTCATCGGCGGTGAGCCGATGAAATCGGCGACGTACATGGTCGCCGGCTTGCTGTAGATCTCCTGCGGTGTCCCGAACTGCTCGATGACGCCGTGGTTCATGACCGCGATCTTGTCGGCCATCGCCATTGCCTCGTGCTGGTCGTGGGTAACATAGACCGTTGTCGCGCGGATGCGGTTATGCAGTTCGCGCAGTTCATGGACCATGACCTCGCGGAATTCGGCATCGAGCGTTCCGAGCGGCTCGTCCATCAGGAAGCACTTCGGCCGGCGCACGATGGCGCGGCCGAGCGCCACGCGCTGGCGGTCGCCGCCGGCAAGGCCGGAGACTGACTTGTCGAGAATGTGGCTGATCTGCAGCAGGCGGGCGGTTTCCTCCACGCGGCTCCGGATCTCGGCTCTCGGCATTCCCTGCGAGAGCAGGGGGAAACCGATATTCTTGCGCACGTTCATGTGCGGATAGAGCGCAAAGAGCTGGAAGACAAAGGCAATGTCGCGGGCGCTGGCGCGGTTGAAGGTGACGTCTTCTCCATCGAGGTAGATCTTGCCGCTGGTCGGAAGCTCCAGCCCGGCGATCATGCGGAGCGTTGTCGTCTTGCCGCAGCCGGATGGTCCGAGCAAAGCGAGGAACTCGCCGTCATGAACGACGAAGCTCGAATCCTGAACCGCGACGAAGCTTCCGAACTGCTTGCGCAGATTTTCGATCCTGATGTCCGCCATGGTTCACTCCGGAAACTTCGAGACGATGATGAACATGACGGTTCCCGCAAGGAGGGTGACCAGCGAATAGGTGTAAAGTACCAGCAGGAAAGGTTGGAACAGCATCAGGAAGCCCGTCGCGATCAGCACCGTGGCTATATTTTCCATCGGCCCGCGGCGCAGGAGGAGCGGCCGTTTGGGACGGGTAGGGGGTTGCGTGTCGATCCGGTGTGTCATTTGCGAACTGCTCCGAAGGTGATGCCGCGCAGCAGCTGCTTGCGAAGGAGGATGGTGAAAACAAGGATCGGGATCAGGAAGATCGTCGTTCCGGCGGCCACGGCCGGCCAGTCCTGCCCGCCTTCGCCGATGATCGTCGGGATAAAGGGCGGTGCGGTCTGGGCCTCGCCCGAGGTCAGGAGGGCCGCAAACGCGTATTCGTTCCAGGCGAAGATGAGGCAGAAAATGGCGGTTGCGGCGATCCCGGTCGTCGCTTGCGGCAGGACGACCTTGCGAAAGGCCTGCAGTCGGGTGTAGCCGTCGATCATCGCCGCTTCCTCGTATTCGCGCGGGATCTCGTCGATAAATCCCTTGAGCAGCCACACGGCGAGCGACACGTTGACGGCCGTATAGAGGAGGATCATGCCGAGAGCGGTGTCTGAAAGCCCGAGCTCGCGATACATCAGATAGATCGGGATCGCGACAGCGATCGGCGGCATCATGCGGGTCGACAGGATGAAGAACAGCAGATCGTCGGCCAGCGGTATTTTGAAGCGGGAAAAGCCGTAGGCGGCAAGCGTCCCCAGGAAGACCGCGAGGAAAGTGGAGCCGAAGGCGATGACCAGCGAATTGACAAAGCGCGGCAGGAAATTCGAGGGGCCGGCGATCACCATGTTGCGCTTGCGCGTCACCTCATCGCAGGTTCCCGTCGGCTCCGGCAGGGAGGCGATGTATTCGGGCGTCTGGCGCGTTCTTGTGGTGAGCAGGTTGCAGTAACCCTCTAGCGTTGGCGAGAAGACGATCTTGGGAGGATAGCTGATGGAATCGGGCGGCGACTTGATGCTGGTCAGGAAAATCCAGACGAGCGGGATCAGCGTGATCAGCGCATAGAGGATCACAAGGGTCCCGGCGATGCGCCGGCTGGCGAGGCTCGGTGCGACGACCGAATGGGCTGATGTAAAGGAGCTCATCGTTGCTTCACCTTGTTGAGGGCCTTGACGTAGATGTTGGCGAGGCCGAACACCGCGACGAAGAGGACGATTGCGAAGGCGGAAGCCCGGCCGGTTGCCCAGCTTTCGAACGCAGTGCGCTTCAGGGTGATCGACGCGACTTCGGTGACCGACCCTGGCCCGCCGCCTGTCAACAGGGTCACCATGTCGAACATCTTGAAATTCTCGATGCCGCGAAAAAGCACGGCGAGCATGATGAAGGGCAGAGCCATCGGAACGGTAATCGACCAGAACTGCCGCCATGCCGAGGCACGATCAACCTCTGCCGCCTCGTAGATATAGTCGGGGATCGAGCGAAGGCCGGCCAGGCAGATCAGCATCACATATGGCGTCCACATCCAGGTATCGACGATGATGATCGCCCATGGCGCAAGCGACACGCTGCCGAGCATCTGGATGTCAGAGGTCGGAATGCCGGTCAAAAGAGAAACCGCGTAAGCGAAGAGACCGATTTGCGGCTCATAGAGAAACCGCCAGAAATTGCCGACGACCGCTGGAGACAGCATCATCGGGATCAGGATGATGGTGGTCCAGAAAGCGTGGCCGCGAAACTTTCGGTCGATCAGATAGGCCAGTGCGAAGCCGATGACCGTCTGCAACACGATCGTCCAGAAGACGAAATGCGCCGTTGTCTGCATCGCCTGCCAGATATCCGGATCGGTCAGAACGCGTTCATAGTTGCTGAAGCCGACGCCTTGGACGGGCGCATTCGGCCGGTTGGCGCGATAGTTCGTGAAGGAGAGATAGACCGCCCAGAGGAGCGGGAAGATGTTGATCGCGAGCAAGAGGGTAATGGCGGGTGCGATAAACACCCAGGCGATCGCCCTGTCGGAGAGACCGCGGACGCGGCGGGCTACCGATACCGGCGTTGCCCTGGCTGTTGCATCCGCTGCCTTCTCGACGATGGAGGAATGGGAGATATTCAAGATGTCACCTGGTCTTTGCGTATGTGAGACATCTGGCGGCCCGGCCCTGTTGCCGATCCGGGCCGCCATTCTGACGAAGATGTTGCGTGTCCAGCCGGACACTAGATCTTGCCGTCGTCCTTGAAGACCTCGGTCCAGTCCTTCACCAGTCCGTCGAGCGCTTCCTTGGCGGTGCCGTTGCCGGCCACGACGTAATTGTGAACGCGTTTCTGCATGTCCTGGAGAAGGGTGGCATAGCTTGGCTCAGCCCAGAAGTCCTTGACGATCGCCATGGAGTCCAGGAAGGCCTGCGCATAAGGCTGGCTGGCGGCGAAGTCGGGCGCGTTGACGACCGATTTCAGGCAGGAATAGCCGCCGAGTTTCCACCATTTGGCCTGAACCTCCGGCTGGGCGAACCACTTGATGTACTGCAGCGCTGCGTCTTTCTTGTCCGAATAGGAGACGACCGAGATGCCTTGCCCGCCCAGCTGGGCGAAGTGTTCCTTCTCGGCAGGGTTGGGGAAGAAGCCGATCCGGTCGCCGCCGACCTTCTCGTCCTTGTAGAGCCCGGGCCAGGTGAAGGCAAAGTTCATTTGCATGGCGACCTGGCCGGATTTGAACGCGTCGGCGGATTCCACCATATAGACGTTGGAGCTGCCGGGCGGTGTGCAGCAATCGTAAAGGGACTTGTAGAATTCGAGGCCCTTGACCGCGTCAGCCGAGTTGACGAAGCCTTCCATCTCGTAGGGTTTCTTCGGGTTCTCGTACTGGAAGCCCCAGTCGTAGAGGACGTTGGTCACGCCCATGGTGATGCCCTCGGAACCGCGCTCGGTGTAGATGGAAGCGCCATAGACGGTCTTGCCGTCGATCTCACGCTTCTGGAAGAACTCGGCGATCTGCTTCAGCTGGTCGTAGGTCTTGGGGGCCGCGAGCTCCCAGCCGTATTTTTCCTTGAATGCCTTCTTCAGTTCCGGCTTTTCGAACCAATCCTTGCGATAGGTCCAGCCGACGACGTCGCCCATGGCAGGAAGCGCCCAGTAGTTCGGTGAGTTCTTCGGCCATTCGGAATAACCAACGACCGTTGCCGGCACGAAGTCATCCATCTTGATGCCTTCCTTGTCGAAGAAGTCATTGAGCTTGACGTAGTGGCCGTTCTCGGCCGATCCGCCGATCCACTGGCTGTCGCCGATGATCAGGTCGCAGAGCTTTCCATGGGAATTCAGTTCGTTGAGGAAGCGGTCCGCATAGCTCGTCCAGGGAACGAACTCGAACTTCATGTCGGTTCCGGTTTTTGCGGTAAAATCCTTCGACAGCTCGACGAGCGCATTGGCTGGATCCCATGCGGCCCAGCAAAGGGTCAGTTGGTCGGCTTTCGCGAGAGTGGGCAATGCCGACGACAGCACAAATGCCGAGGCAAGCCCAACAAGGGCTTTCGATGTTTTCTGCATAAGTTCCTCCCAGAACCAAAGGCCGGCACCCCGCCGGCGGCACAAGTTCACCCGTTTTCAGAGAATGCCGACATGAACTCCTCAATCATCATGTTTAGCAATATGTTTAGTGATACGCATTTTTATAAACAACGCAAGTCACATTCGTTGCTGCGATGCAGCGTCAGCGCGCCGACAAGGGTTACTGCGAAGCCGACATGCCGCTGAACAGTGTGGAGATTGGACTGGGAAGACATGAGAAGCAGCATCAACAAAATTGCGTAGGGAGGCCACGTTGCAATGTATTTTAGTAAAATATAAAATATTGGACGGAGGGCAAGACGATGCGGACATTCCTCGCGTTACTGCTGTTCTTTGCCGCGCTGGGCACAGCGTCAGCGTCCGGACGGTACATTCATGTCTCTGGCTATGCGTTCAAGACCGATCCCCAGTGTCATCGGACAAAGCCGATCGATCAGTTCGATGCGAGATGCGATGAGCCTGTGCTGGGCTACCGGGATTTCTGTCCACCGCTATGGCTTGCTGGCCTTACGTGAACGGCGCCGATTGAATGATGCCGGATTGGCCACGCCCTACACTCGGTCGGCCGCTGTGCGGCAAGCCGATAGTGCATGGCTGCCGTGCGGAAACCTGCCTACCGTCACTGATAAAACAGCGTATATATAAATCCAACGAAGCGATGCACCTCCTCCCGCAGAGCTTCGCGTTTGCAAGTGCCTCACTCCTCCTCCCAGGGGCACATGCGGGAACAGCAGCACTCCTCCTCCCGCTGCTGTTCAACCTTTCGAAAAAGCCTGCCGCACCTCCTGCGGCAGGCTTTTTCTTTTGGGTGGCGCTGCTATGAAACCGATACCGGCTTTGACCTCAGCCTGCTCGCGGTGGCGGGGTCGGCGCGTCGGCAAAGCTGCGGCGGCAAACCTCTCATGATCAGTTCGGCGTCGGCGACCGCCATCGCACCGATCTCGTAGAATGCGTCGCGCGTGCCGCCCGTGCGGTGCGCCGAGAGAAGCAGGCCGGGAATTGATCGGACAGGATCGTCCGCTCCCACCGGCTCGTCGGGGAAGACGTCGGTTGCGGCCCTGATATGGCCGGAGTTGACAGCGTCGAGCATTGCCGGGAAGTCGACAACGGCAGCGCGGCTCATCAAAAGAAACGCTGCTCCCTGCTGCATCAGTGCAAATTCCCGACGACCGATGAAGCCTTCATTCTCGCTGGTGACGCTCGCAAAGACAAAAACGACGCGACTTTCGCGCATAAGTTCGTCGAGGTCGCTTCTGGTGCAGTCGAGCCGTTCGATCGTTTCCCTGGGAAGCCAGGGATCGAAGACCCTGACGGTATTGCGGAACGGGCGAATGAGTTCCCGCAACTGCTTGCCGAGATCGCCGAAGCCGACAATGCCGACGGAGGCGCCGGAAAACCGGAAGACCCCCTTATTTCCAGCAAGGCCGTATTCTTCTGTCCCAGCGCGAAACGCGCGGTCGGCCGCCGTGATGCCTCGTGCGAGATCAAGTGCTATGCCAAGCGCCGCTTCTGCGACCGGCGATGCGAAGGCTGACGCGGGCGTGATCACCCAGATGCCGCGCTCAACACAGGCCTGATAGTCGATATTCGGCATAAAGTTGGATTCGACGTTGATGATCGCTTTGAGTTTCGGCGCCCTGTCGAGGCGTTCCCTCGGCATATCAGTCTGCCCGAAGATCAGCACAGTATCGGGAAGCAGCGCCTCGACCTGCTGGTCCGGCATCTGGCGATCCTCCGACACGATCACCTCGCCGAGTCCTTCCAACCGCGCACGCACGTCCGGCGTCATGATTAGATCGAGCGTTCGGGGCAACGGATCGACTAGAACGATGTTGCGGCTCATGGTTCCTCCCAGATTTCCTGAATTAAAAACTATCAGTAAAGAGCGTGGAGGAAAGCGTTTTTCGAGAGTGCGCAAAACGCGATGGGGCAGAGGAGTGTCATATGATTTCAATAGCTTATCGAGATTGGCTTGAAATCCCTTCTGTTTTTCCGTCGCGAGCAACCGTCGATGCCAGTTTTGTGCCCTGGCTTCGGGCATCCGTCAACGGGAGGGGCGAGCGGCAATAATATTCGCTTGCGGGACCGAAGTCGCCATCTGGCCGCTGCAGTGCATGAGAGGCTTTCGTACGCCTGACGGCACCCGAAACCCTTAACCATTTCGGCCGTTGAAACATACCGTGCACCTGCCGGAAAGCAGACATTGTCCAGTTTCAAGGTAACGGCATCTTTGCGCCGCCGACAGCGGAAGTAAGCGTCGTCGCCTTCATGTCTCGCCGAAGCTGCTAAAATGCTTCGCGAAGCATCCTTTCTTCATTCTGGGCTACGGGCTCATCGCCACCAAGATGGCCCAGCGGAAAAGTCATGCGAGACTAGGGCTGGTTGACGCGCTTTGTGGAGCGTCTGAAGGAGCTTGTCACTGCGATCCAGACCGCCGTTCTCGCGCCGTGCATATCCGTTGATCAAGTCCTCGAACGCGTCGCGATTGTCCTCACCCGCCGTCACATCTCCGGCAGGCCGGCCTTTCGGAAGCCGTCGACAAAGTGGTCTCGCACGGATGCATCGCGCAGCGGCTGGGAGCCGAGCCAATGGCCGATCGTGAAATGAGGGTGGGCGATCAGGAACAATTCTGCTTCTCGCCGCGCCTCCTCGAGATGACCCAACTGCGCAAGCGTAGCAGCCAGGAATTTGCGTGAGTTGGTACGATACGTGCCTTCCCTTCGGAGTGTAACGGTTGCCGCCTCATAGTCACGCGCGGCGTATTGCGCCTGCCCAAGATGACAAAGATACCAGCAGGTTGGATAGGGATTGAGCCGCAGAGCTTTTTCGATTTGCGCTAGTCCGTCGGCAACCCTGCCGTCCAGCACGGACAGGTCCGACATGGCGGCCCAGGTGTCGGCGTGGTTGGGGTCCAGCTCCAGGGCCTTGGCGAAGGCGGCCTCCGATTCCTCCCATCGGCCCTCATAAGCCAAAATGGTCCCCAGAACGTAACGGCAGCCGGCATCGTTGGGATCTAGGTCGACCGCCTTCTGCGCGAACGTCGCCGCCATCCGACGGTTAGGATCTTCGGGCTCGCCGAAATGAGTCCAGGCAAGCCAACGATTATAGGCGAGCAGACCGAGCGCCTCGGCATATGATGGCTCGAGCTTAACTGCGCGTTGGAGCAGCATATGGGCCTCACGCTCAGTTTGCGGCGACTCTTCCGTCAGGAGGCGGGCGCGCACACACAGATCGTACGCCTCAAAGTTCTTCGGCCGATTGCGCTGCTTCGGGATAGTCAGCCGACCGACGAGGGCTTCAACAATCTTGGCATTAACTTCATCCTGTAATTCGAAAACATCTTCCACCGTCCTGTCAAACCGGTCGGCCCACAAGTGCTGGCCGCCAAGCGCGTCGATCAATTGGGCATTGATGCGGACACGGCCCATTGCGCGTCTGGCGCTCCCTTCCAGGACGTAGCGGACGCCGAGTTCCTGGGCGACCAGCCGTACGTCGACCGGCTTGCCCTTGTAGCCGTACACGGAATTGCGTGCGATGACGAACAGGCCAGCCGTACGGGAAAGGTCGGTGATCAGGTCTTCGGTCAAGCCGTCGACGAAAGGCGCGTCCGCTTCATCACCACTCATATTCGTGAACGGCAATACAGCGATCGAGGGACATTCGGGCAGCGGCAATATGCTCTGCAGCGCATCCGGCCAATGCCACACGTGGACCGGGCGAGTCAGGTTCTTTAGGTAGCGTTCGCCTGCATCAAAGAACCGGTCGCTGATCTTGCCGATGATCTCGCCGTGAACTTTGGCTGAAATGCAGATACCTCCCGGTGCGGCCTGCGTCTCGAGGCGCGCCGCGACATTGACGCCGTCGCCGAGGACGTCTGAACCGTCGTCAATGACATCTCCCAGATTGACGCCTACACGCAAAAGCAGGTGCCGGTCTCCGGAAGCCTCAACGGTAGTGGTGGCCCGTTGCATTTCCAGCGCTGCCGCGACCGCGTCCACCGCGCTACCGAATTCGATTAAGAATCCGTCGCCCATGACCTTGAAGATGCGACCGTTGTGGCGAATGACAGCCGGCTCGATAACGCCAGAACGGAGTTCCCTGAGGTTCGCCAGCGTTGCGACTTCATCAGCCTCCATCAGGCGTGAATATCCCACCACATCGGCAACGACGATGGCGGCAAGGCGACGCTGAATAGATTGATCCGTCATGTGAGGACAAGCCTAACGACCGATTTAACAAGTTATTGTTCAACCGCGGGTGAGTCAACAAGTGGTAAGAGGTAATGTCCGGGCGATCTCCACCTCCATCGGGCCGTCATCCTTCTTTGTGACCGACAGCGTCGAGGTCGACGACACGGAAATGAGTATCCACGGAAAGCGGACGGTTCTTGAACGTCTGGTGATGGGCGGCGACAAGCCGCGACGGAGCCAGCAGTGGCTGGAGAAGTTAGGGACGTGGTCCCCGTCGGTTTAGTAAGTGATCTGGGATGTGGTGCGCATGGGGGTGCACCCTGCGGTTCACGAATGATCTCGGGGATGCGCGGCAGGTTACCCTTGTTTTCCCTGGTGAAGCAGACATGGCCAAGGGGAAGATATCGAGGCTTACTCGGATCGGAACGGCGCTTGTCGGGCTTTCGGTGGGACAGTCCATCGATTGGGTCGCTCGAAATGGACTGATCCATCGCCTGAAAGCTGCTGTCATTCAAGAGCTTGACAGCCATTTTCCGGCATTAGCGATAACAATCGAAAGCGACGAAGAGCAAGGTTTGTTTTAATTTCCCTTCGTTCCGGACGGTAGCCATCGCAAATGGCTTTTTTCATCACTAACTTCCTCCTCCGAGACCAAACAGATAATGACCCACTTTGAGGGTTGCATGCTTCTGGGATAAGATCTATATGAACCATCAAAAGGTGCGCTATGGACTTAGAGCTTGAAATCCATCACGACGGCAAATGGCACGTCGGAGCGGTGGTCGAAATAAAGGAACCCGATCTCGGCGCAATCGGCGGGACGGTCCTGACGTACGACTTGGACTACTGGATGGAGAACGTCGGCAAAGATCTGGAGAACAACCAAACCACACGAGACCTGCGTGCTGTATCGGTAGCTGACCCAGTTGACCTTGAGAACCATCGCCGGAAAACTTGGCCCCCATTTCTTCTAGATCTTATGCCGAGCGGCCGAGCAAGAATTCGCCTGGCAGAAGCGCTAAAGATCGACCCGGACGCCAAGACATCGGAGCTGCCATTGCTTCTGCGAGGAGCCGGAAGCCCGGTTGGCAATGTTCGGATAAAGCAGGCAGCAAAGCTGGACGCGGAGCGGGTCGCTGGCCTGGCCAAGGTTGGCGTAACAGAGGAGGAAATCTTCGGCCGAAGCGACCGGTTCATCGAGATCGTGGACTACTTCTCGATCATCGCCTCTGGCTCCAGCGGATTGCAGGGAGTGTGGCCCAAGGTCGCGATGACCAAGGCGAAGGATGGACTCTATTATCCCGACCCCTTGGTCGAAGATGCCGACGCAGTAGACCACGTAATCGTCAAACTGCTTCGCAGCAGTAGCGAGCGCGATGCGACCATCCTTTCAAGCGAGGCGATCTATGCGGCGATCGCCAAGGAAATTGGGCTGAATGTGGATGAGCCGTCACGCCATGAAAATGGGGTATTGGTGATCCCACGCTTCGACCGGCGGATTGCTGGCGATGGTGTTCTGCGCCTTGGTCAGGAAAGCATTGTCTCGGCTGCAAACATCGCTGAGTTCGCCTACCTCGGACGGCATGAGCAGTATATCGACGTTCTCAAGGCGGTCTCGTCCCATCCTTTTGCCGACATCGTTGAATACGTCAAACGTGAGGTTGCTAATCAAGCACTGGGCAACAGCGACAACCATGGTCGAAATACAGCGCTATCGAAGAGGGTCGACCATACAGTGGGCCTTTCGCCCTTGTTCGACTTCGCTCCCATGCGCCTAGCTCCAGAAAGCATCGCACGTTCAACTCGCTGGGGCGTCATGCTCAAGACCCATAGCGACCACATGCCGGACTGGAACATCATTGCTGAAAGCATTTTCCCGGATGATACGACACTGGCCGGAAAGCTCATCGACGAACTGGCGGAATTCGCGACCAAACTAGAAACCGCACCTGGCTTGGCTAAGCAGCTGGGGGCGCATGAAGACGTGCTGACAATTGCCATGAGCCGCTGCGATGAGATCGTAAGGTCGCTTGATCGTCCTGCCAAATATGGACTTTGATTGTGCCTAAGTTGCGAAAGCCAACCAGAGAAGAGATCAACGCTTATCGAAAGCGCCTGAACGAGCGAGCGGAAGCAGGCGCTCTACGGTACCCGTTCGCTGTATCCGAAATTCGGAAAACCATGGGATTGACCCAAGAGCAGTTCGCGAACCTTGTCCAGATGACCCGACGACAGATTGCTGAAATCGAACGTGGTGAGGCGAACCCTACGGTGGAAACGTTGCAGAGGATTGGAAAGGTCTTCGGCTTCACTGTAGGTTTTGTACCGAAAAACCCCAGCGACGACGAGCCAGAGCCCGCTTTGAAAATATAAAAGCCTGGTTTTGATCATTCAGTGATGGTCAACACGAACCTCTTCGATACCTGCGGGACGCCACAAGCAGGCACCGTGGTCGCGCGACCGCCCAAGCACCCTAAGTCTAGCGATCCGCTACGCAAGGATGACGGTTTCTCCCCCTATCGGCTTTGCTGACGGCCGAAATACGCCCGCGGCTTTGGCCTGAATGCTGTATCTGAATGGTGATGTCATTGCCGAGCGCTTTCAGCGAAGTGAGCGTGAGCAGACGCCAGACAGAGTACTCCTTAAAAATGCCGTTCACGATGCGAGATACGTCTGCTGCTTGAGCCCGGTCAACTTCGCGGTCACTGCCTGCGACAAGTCCAATTCCGCGACCGCGACCGCAATCTGGTTGGCCAGATATAACTTGGCCCGCGACTCGGCGGGTTTGCCTTGCCCTCAAGTTTTATCCAATTTTGAGTTCGCTCCAGCGGTTTTGGGTTGCTGTATTCGGGGCGATAGACGCGGGTGGTGGTGCCGAGCCATTCCGGCTGCGCACCGCACCACGTCTTGGATTGATGGTCTGAGCGAACTCGCAAAAAAAGTGTGCCCGACGGTAAGAAAGCCGCCTGACCAATGGCCGACGGCTTTTAATTGAGAAATCCTTTTGACCTACAAGCCCGTGAGACGCATGTGCTTCTCCAGATGGCGATCGCCGCTGATATGACTATTCGCGGCTTCAATGTCGTCGAGATCACTTTGGTCAGTTGCACGTTCAGCACGCCGATGTTCTCGTCAAACTTTTCGATCTTGCGCGCACCGAACAGGGGCACGATCTAAGGCTTCTGAGCAAGAATCCAGGCGAGTGCCACCTGCGCCGGCGTTGCTCCATGGCGTTCGCCGATGGCTTTGATAAGGTCGACCAGCTTTCGGTTGGCGTCAATTGCGTCAGGCGCAAATTCCGGGATCGAACTGCGCATCGGGTCGAGCGCAGTCGTGCTATCGATCTTTCCTGTAAGGAAGCCCTTGCCGAGTGGCGAGAACGGCACGAGACCGATGCCTAGCTCCTCAAGCGTTGGGATGATCTCTGCTTCCGGCTCGCGCGTCCACAGCGAGTATTCACTCTGGAGGGCGGCGACGGGCTGGACGGCATGGGCGCGGCGGATCGAACCCGCTCCTGCCTCGGACAGGCCGAACCAGCGAACCTTGCCCTCGGCAATCAGGTCCTTGACGACACCCGCGACGTCTTCCATCGGTACGTCGGGATCGACACGGTGTTGATAGAGGAGGTCGATGTGATCGCTCCTCAGACGCTTGAGACTGCCCTCGTCCGCGCTTCGGATTTGCGCTGGCTTGCTGTTGACACCGCCACGCTGAACGCCAGGTCTCCTGGTCGATGACCCAACCGAACTTGATCGCGACCTTTACCCTGTCGCGGACAGGTTCCAAAGTCTCTCCGACCATCAGTTCGTTGGTCCAGGGACGATAGACTTCCGCCGTGTCGAAAAAGTCCATGCCACGATCGGCAGCCGTTCGGATCAAAGTGATCATCTCTGCCCTGTCGGGAAGTTCACGAGCTTTTCCGTACCCCATTGCTCCAAGGGAAAGCGCCGAGACTTGAAGTCCCTGTCCGAGTGTCCGCTTTTGCATCTGCGTGTTTCCTTTCAGTTTCGTGCTGCTCAAACGTGAACCGTCCCGTGATCTATCGTCAGCGGTAGTGTCATTGACGTGCGCGCAGTATGGTGAGTTCGACGGAGTCTGATTGCCCCAGAACATTCGTTCACTCCCGAGAAGGAACATTTCGACCCGCAAACACGTCCTTGACGATTGGCATGGCGGAGAAGACACAAGGCCATCCCGAATAGAACGCGATTTGGGTCAGGACCTCGGATGCCTGATCCCGCGTCAGCCCGTCCATGGCACGGCCGAGATGGTAGGCAATCTGGGCCACCTGTCCCATGGCGATCAGTGCCGCGACCGTGACCAGGCTACGGTCGCGAGGTGCCAGATGGGGACGAAGCCATAGGTCCTTGAACAGCACATCCGCGGTGTAGCGAACGACGCCCGGCGAGACGTCGCCGAAGTTCGCCTCCACCGACGTGGCGCGCTGCGCCTCGGCGATCTCGTCGAGTGGCAACAACTGGGGCGATGCCGCTGGTTCTGTCGTCCTTGATATCGGTGGTCGCCTCCGTCGCAACAACGGCGGTGATGCATCAGACGATCCCCGGGGGCTTTCGGCCGGTCACCCACCATTGAAGAAGGTTCCCTCACACACGCAAAATTGGCTTTCTCAGTTTCCCTGAAGATCGCCACAGAGGCCTACAGTGCGCGATTCGAGGGCGCCACCCGGGGGTGCCGGATGAGCGGGGAACACACGCCCTTTTGGCAGTACGGGCCGTGCTAACATGACCTATGCGCGGTATCATCACCCGACCGTCCGCGCCGGTCAGTCCGCAGCTCAATGCTATTCCCCGCCTCAGCCAGGATCGTTGCAAGCGTCTTGCGCAGTCCATGCGCTCTCCCGCCCACGCCGGCTTCAGCACAAACTCCCCGAACCAATCCCCAAAAGCGGCCGCGCTCTTGAACGGTCGCCCGTGAACCGATGTCACCAAATTACACCAAGTGCGTCGTTTGGTGATTCTCCAATGCCGGATCCGCAACATCCCGTACGGCACAATCGCGGCGCCGTCCTGGCGTCCCGTCCACCTCGGCAACGGCGTTAAGCCACCCGAGGGAAATGACTTGAAAGACCTGGCAATCGAGTACGCCCTGCACGAGAACATCGCGCTCCCGAGCACTAAGGCCGAGCAGCGGGACGCGGGCGGAGGCGATAGGCGTCTGCAACTGCTGGCACAACTGCGCATCCCCGAAATCAAATGGATGCAGCAACGGTTCATAGACCTGCGCACCGGCGCCTATCAGCACAAGCGGAGCATGACTTCAGTGAACAACGCTAAGGCACCTAATTCCGGCCTCTTGTGCCGCGCGGATCAGTGCGTCGCGAGCAGCTGCCGGCGAGATCAAGCCGTTGATGGCGTCGAGACACGCCTTAACCGCGACAATGTATTCTTCGCCATCGTCGTTCGGCCATCTGGTGATGAGCATCTCCGCGGCGTCTTTGAGGGTCCGCACTGGCTTGTATCGCTCCTGATCGTTCCAGAAGAGCGCCAACGGGGGAAATTCTGTGCATGTGTACCGAAACATTACAAGTGGTCTCCACGCAGTGAGTGTTTCAGTAACCTTGCAAGTAACGTACCGAATGACGTGGCAGCATGAACGCCGACCCGCGCGACATGAGACCGGAAGATAAGCTCACCGCCGATGAGCTCGCCGACCATTTCGGCCACGCTGACGAAGTGCAGGAGGTTCCGTGCAACATCGAAGCGGAGCAGGCGTTGCTCGGCGCCATCCTGGTCAACAATGATGCACTAGCCGTTCTCCGCGTTCCGATCGAGGCCAACCACTTCTATGGGCGGCTGCACCGCGACATCTTCGAAGCGATCACCTGCCTTCACAAGGCGGGCCGAGTAGCGAACACCGTTACCGTCAAGAGCTATGTCGACGACGTCCAGGTCGGCGACATGATGATATCCCAGTATCTCGCCCGCCTGACACGTTAGGCGGTCACCGTCCTGAACGCACCCGACTATGCCCGGGCGATCATCGAGACTGCCGCCCGCCGGGCCTGCATAGCTCTCAGCCAGATGTTGGAACGGACGGCCTTCTCCAAGGACCTCGACATCATGGACGAGTTCGAGGCGCTTAAGGCGAAGTTCGAGGACGTCTCTCGCGCGCTCAATGGCGAAACCTACACCCGTAGACCGCCCCAAAAATGGCGTGGAGGCAGGGATACTGTCGCGTCTCCTGTTCATCTGCCATTAAGTGCCCGATCATAATCCTTCTCACAGGTTCAATTCTGGACTTGGGCAACGGGAGACGGGTCTTGATCAAGTACAAGATAATTATTGCAGGATGCATGCTGGCCGTGAGCGGCGGATTTGCCAGCGCTCAGACGGCGGGCGATTGGGTGTTGGGGAACTACAAAGGCGCAAGATACTGGTTCCCAGGCGTTGCCGAGAAGGTTGGCGGCGGAAAGGTTACCATTCGCTATGTGTTGGTTTCCACGCAGAACTGAGCCGGTTGGGCGCATAATTTCCATTGAGAATTGAGCCATGTGAACCTTCCCCCCAACGCGGTGAGCGACGGGGGCAACG
>NZ_LMCW01000006.1 GCF_001424945.1 Rhizobium sp. Root1203 | reverse complement strand
CTTCCACCTGACGATCGACAACCTTCGCATCGCCCAGACGATCCTCGTCACCCGCGACTTCAACCTGGCCAGGCAGCTGATGGAGGTGAAGGTCGAGGTCCGGCGGATGGAGAAGCAGTCGTCCGAACGCCACCTCGAGCGCCTGCGCGACGGCCGCGCCGACAGCCTGCAGACGAGCTCCCTGCATCTCGACATGCTGCGCGACCTGAAGCGCATCAACGCCCACATCGTCTCCGTCGCACATCCCATCCTCGACGAGAGCGGCCTGTTGATCGAAAGCCGGTTGCGCAAGCCCGCCGAATAGCGATCAGTCTGCGGAAGGCAGCCGCCGCATCGTAAACTCGATCTGGTCGCCGTCGAGCTGGCGCCAGCTCTCCACTTCGGTCCAATATGCAGCCTTCGGGTATTCGTCGAACCACTCTCGCGCCTTGGCGCGGGCGTCGAGCAGAGCGAGGCAATAGGTCTGCCGAACGAACCGATCGTTCTTGCGCGGCGTGCCTTCGGCCCGATGGGTGGCAATCCTTCGCTTCAAGCCGTCAAAGGACGGAGGTCCTGGAATCTTTGTCATAAAACCTACCTCTGCCGGAAAAGGTAGTATCGAAAGTCGCATTTTGCGAGTCGAATCTGAGGTAGCCTCAGCCTACCCCCTGGTGCTGGCGAGAGCCCGGTCCACCTGCTATCAGGGGCGACAATGACAAAATGACGAGTCGCGCCGGATGACGCTGCTCACCGGAGACGACGTAAATGGAAAGACCGGAACTCCCGATCGGACTGCCTGAGGACATCGAGGATAAGAAGACGACGGCCCGCGCGTGGTTTGAAGGGCTGCGCGACACGATTTGCGCCTCTTTCGAAGCTCTGGAGAATGAACTGACCGGTCCGCTCTCCGACCGGCCGCCGGGACGTTTCGTCGCCAAGGACTGGCAGCGAGAAAACGGCGCCGGTGGCGGCGGCTGCATGTCGATGATGGAAGGCCGGGTATTCGAGAAGGTCGGCGTCCACACCTCGACGGTCTACGGCGAGTTTGCGCCCGATCTCCGCGCGCAGATGCCTGGCGCCAAGGACGACCCACGTTTCTGGGCCTCCGGGATCTCGCTGATCGCCCACCCCGTCAATCCGAATGTCCCTGCCGTGCACATGAATACGCGCATGGTCGTGACTTCCAGCCGCTGGTTCGGCGGCGGTGCGGACTTGACGCCAGTGCTCGACCGGCGCCGGTCACAGGAAGACGAGGACAGCCGGTTGTTCCACAAGGCGATGGAGATTGCCTGCCGCAGTCACGCTGACATCGCCGACTATGCTGCTTACAAGCAATGGTGTGACGACTATTTTTTCCTGAAGCACCGCAACGAACACCGCGGTATCGGTGGCATCTTCTACGACTGGCTCCATTCCAGTGACGAGGCAGGCGGCTGGGACGCGGATTTTGCCTTCACCCGCGACGTCGGACGGGCATTCGCCATGGTTTATCCGCGGATTGTCCGCGCCAACTTCAATAAACAGTGGACAGACCAGGATCGTGACGAACAATTGATTCGCCGCGGACGCTATGTCGAGTTCAATCTCCTCTACGATCGTGGAACGATTTTCGGTCTGAAAACGGGGGGAAATGTCGAGTCCATTCTCTCGTCGCTTCCTCCGATGGTCCGCTGGCCATGACATCGCAGAAGTGATCGATAAAAACACGGTGAGAGGCTTTCAATACGGAAGATCGGATACTAATTTAGGATGTACGTGCGTAACAATCGGAGGAGGATTGTCATGACGCTACAGAGTGGATCACCGGCATCGGCAGGCGTTCGGGACACCCGCCCCATCGATGCACCGGAGTTCCTGCAAAGGCTGGCCGAGGACCTGAGAGCGAAAAGCGGCTCCGATCTGCCACTTTCCTGCTATGTCGAACAAGTAAAGCTTCAACTGGCCGGAGGCAGGTCTCCGGAAGAGTTGGCGCGCCTGGCAAAGGTCCAGGGCAACAGAGCGAATACCGACTGCTATCGCGCCTGGGCAATGCCCGAATAGCACCGCGATCGGACCGGCCGGTGCGGCACCGGCCGGAACCTTCTCACCACCTCGAACATTCACACAAGACGCGAGAGCGTCATGGATCCGTCGAATTCAAGGCAGGAGGAACGAATGAGACTTTTCGAATGTGGAACGCTTGTACCCGGATGCACTTGGCATACCCGGGCAAGCGACGATGCGGAAGTCGTCCGGCGCGCGGTCGAGCATATGAAGAACGCGCATGAGGAGACCATTATTCGCGAAAACATGGTGGACAACATCAAGGCCCGTATCCGCAACGAAGCCACGGCAGCCTGACCTACCTCACCAGTTCGGCGAGCCGGGCGAGCAGGGTCGCCCGGTCAGCAGCGAAATTCTCTTCGATCCATTGGTTTTCCAGGTCCGACAGGATTTCGCCGACGCGTTTCCCGGCGGGGACGCCGCCGGCCATCACGTCGCTGCCGTTCAATGGAAACGAAGGCTTTTTCCACGTCGCGGCATGATCGAGAAGCCTGCCGAGACGCGCGGAACGAGACATCTCGTTCAAATCGCCCTCCGCCTTGCCGCGTGCAGCGGCGAGCGCAAGCTTCAGCCTCGCCACGATTCCCTCGGTGCCGTTGCGGTAGAGAAGCCGGTCGAAAGCGGCCGACGACATCTCGTCGTTGATCGGCGCCGCAGTGGCCCATGCTTTGAGGAAACCGGCCTCGGCGTTCGCCAGCTTCAGCCTTGCTGCCATTTTCTCCAGACGTGCCACGTCGGGCGGCACGATTGAGGCAAGCCGCAGAAGCGGATCCGGCCGCCAGTCGAGTGCCTTCTCGGTCGCAAGCAGTGCCGGGATCGCGTCGATGCCCCACTTTTCGGTCTCCGGCACGACCTCTGTGAGAACCCCCGCCTGTCGCATCCAAAGCAGCGCCCGGCCCGGATCCTCCGCGGCCAGGAGCTTGCGAAGCTCCGACCATATTCTCTCCGCCGAGAGTGTGTGCAGCTTCGACCGCGCAGCAGCCGATGCCCGCAATCCGTCGGCATCCGGGCGCCCGGAACCGTAATAGGCGAAGAACCGGAAGAAACGCAGAATGCGCAGGTAGTCCTCGGCGATACGCGTCGCAGCATCCCCGATGAAGCGAATGTTGCGCTTCTCGATATCGGCAAGCCCGCCGACCAGATCGACGACGTCCCCTCTCTGATCCGCATAAAGCGCATTGATGGTCAGGTCGCGCCGCTCTGCATCGGTCCGCCAGTCGGTGCTGAATGCCACCTTGGCGCGGCGCCCGTCCGTTTCGATATCGGTCCTCAGCGTCGTGACCTCAAACGGCTTGCCGTCGATCACGAGCGTCACCGTGCCATGATCGATACCCGTGGGCACAGCCTTGATGCCGGAGGCCCTTGCACGCTCCACGACCGTCTCGGGAGTCAGCGTCGTCGCCACATCGATATCGCTGACAGGCAGCCCCATCAGGCTGTTGCGTACCGCGCCTCCGACCACACGCCCCTCGCCGCCATCGGCATTGAGCAGTGCAAACACGCGCCCGAGCGCGGGATCCTTGAACCATGCTTCCTGAGCAAGGTTGGTCATGCATAAAGCCTTTCGTAGAGGGTGCGGACAATGCCGGCGGTGATGCCCCATATCATCCATGTTTCATAGGGCATCCGATAAAAATGCCGATCTAGCCCGTCCACCATGCGCCTGTCGCGCGTGTGGTTGGAGGGGTTCATCAGGAACGACAGGGGCACCTCGAAGACATCATCAACCTCGTCGGGGTTGGGTTTCAGCTCGAAGCCACGCTGCACGACTGCCAGAACCGGGGTAATGCGAAAGCCGGTTGACGCCAGGTAGTTCGGCAGCCTGCCGACGGTCTCGACAAAAGAACCGTCGAGCCCGATCTCTTCCTCGGCCTCCCGCATGGCCGCCTGTTCCGGGGAAACGTCGTCCGCGTCGATCTTGCCGCCGGGAAAGGCGATCTGGCCCGAATGCTTGCGGAGCGTCGCGGTGCGCTGCGTGAAGATCACATGTGCCTCGTCGCCGTCATCGACCACAGGCACCAGAACTGCGGCATCCCGCAGTTTGAAAGTTTCCACCTGCGCGACGATCTCCGGATTGAGGATGTGGTCGCCGTGATCCCGCCAGGAAAGATCGACTGGTCCGCCGGTCTGATGCAGCGCCCGACGACGGAATTCAGCCGCAGAGTACAGCGATCGGTGATCGGTCGACACATGGCTCATCGCGACAACGCATCCAGTTCGCCTGCTGGCATGACGGGAAAG
Organism: Rhizobium sp. Root1203; assembly: GCF_001424945.1. Taxonomy (GTDB): domain Bacteria; phylum Pseudomonadota; class Alphaproteobacteria; order Rhizobiales; family Rhizobiaceae; genus Rhizobium. Next base: position 137,791 of record NZ_LMCW01000006.1, on the reverse strand, counting down.
ATCCGGCCGGCCGAGCGAATACAGAACATCTCGACGCCGTCCACCCTGCAGATCTCGCCCCGTTCGACGAGTTCATACATGACAGCCCGTGAGACGAGCGCCTCCAGCCGGCCCCGCACATGCAGATAGGGCTTCAGCTCCTTGTTGTCGCCGTGGACGACGAAGCGGAGCGGATGTTCCTCGCTCGCCTCCACGACATCGCCGACGTTGGTGCGAAAGGTCAGCACCGGTTCCCCGTCGCGCTCGGAGGCATTCATCTCGACGGCCACGAACGGCGCATCGACGACCCTGATCCCTACTTTTTCCACAGGAGTTATCAGGTATGTCTTCCCGTCCTCGTCCTTGCGCAACACCGACGAAAACAACCGGACAAGCGGCGCCCGGCCGATCGGCGTTCCCATGTAGAACCAGGTGCCGTCGGCACGGATTTCCATGTCGATGTCGCCGCAGAAAGCCGGATTCCACTTGTCGACGGGCGCAGGTCCCCGTTTCCTGTCGCCGCTGTCGCCTGCGGCACGAGAAATAAGCGCGGCCAGATCTGCCGCATCCGCTGTCGACCTGATATCCTCGGCTGCCATTGTTCCGTCCCGGTTTGCCCTTAACGCAGTAACGTCACGAGATAGTCATTTGAAACGAACTTGTCAGCCCGCAACATCTTCATAACTCTATCGGGTATGAGGCACACGTGTAAGTCCGCCGATTCGCGACGAATGATATCAGCCGCTGGAGATGCCTGATGGGTATGATGAAGACCGAAGCCCCCCTCGATGAAAAGGCGATCGTCGCCGCAGCCGAAAAGGCGCTTGCCGATATCGCCGCCGTTCGCGGCGAGGTGTCCAAAGTCATCTTCGGTCAGGAAAGCGTGGTCGAGAACACGCTTCTCGCCGTTCTCTCCGGTGGCCACGCGCTGCTTGTCGGCGTGCCGGGCCTTGCCAAGACCAAGCTCGTCACGACTCTCGGCGAAGTGCTTGGGTTGGGCGCAAACCGCATCCAGTTTACGCCGGACCTGATGCCGTCGGATATCCTCGGCTCCGAAGTGATGGACCAGGACGAAAGCGGCCGTCGCTCCTTCCGCTTCGTCAAGGGCCCGGTCTTCGCACAATTGCTGATGGCCGACGAGATCAACCGCGCGTCCCCGCGTACGCAGTCGGCATTGCTGCAGGCGATGCAGGAATATCATATCACCGTCGCCGGCCAGCGCTACGACCTGCCGAGCCCCTTCCACGTGCTCGCCACCCAGAACCCGCTGGAACAGGAGGGCACCTATCCGCTTCCCGAAGCGCAGCTCGACCGCTTCCTCCTGCAGGTCGACGTTCATTATCCCGAACTGGCCGCCGAACGACAGATCCTGCTCGAAACGACAGGTCTCGGCGAAACTGCGCCGCAAGCGGTGTTGAATGCCGAGCGGCTGATCGAGATCCAGACACTGATCCGGCAGATGCCGGTGAGCGACAAGGTAGTCGACGGCATTCTGGCACTCGTCCGTTCTGCCCGCCCCGGCCAGGGCAACGCGTCGACCGACAAGAACGTCGCCTGGGGTCCCGGCCCGCGCGCCGGCCAGGCGATGATGCTGTGCGCCCGCGCCCGCGCGCTCTACGAAGGCCGCCTCGCTCCGTCGCTGGACGACGTCCACGCGCTTGCCGAGCCGATCCTGCAGCACCGCATGGCGCTGACGTTCGCGGCACGCGCGGAGGGAATGTCGGTCCGCGACGTCATCGCCGGCCTGGTCAAGCAAGCCAAGGGATAAGGAAGCCTGACGCGTGGCATCCATCGGACAAATCGTCAATCCGACCCCAGGCAGCGACGCGCTTGCGCGTGCGCGGCAGCGCGCCAGCCTGGTGCCGGATTGCCTGGTGGAAGCCAAGCGGATCGCCAACACCGTGATCGCCGGCTGGCACGGCCGTCGCAAACGCGGCATCGGCGAGAATTTCTGGCAGTTCCGCCCCTATACCGACGGAGAAAGCCTGTCGCGCATCGATTGGCGCCGCTCCGCCCGCGATGACCATACCTATATCCGCGACCGCGAATGGGAAGCCGCCCACACCATCTGGCTCTGGGCCGACATGTCGCCGTCGATGATGTACAAGTCGACCTTCGGCAATGCCTCCAAGGAGAGCCGCGCGCTGGTGATCATGCTTGCGCTTGCCGAAATCCTGGCGCGCTCCGGCGAACGCGTCGGATGTCCCGGCGTCATGGAGCCGATTTCCGCCCGCAATGCAGCCGAACGCCTTGCCGCTGCCCTGATCCACGCGCCGCTGACCGGTGGACTTCCAGAGACCGCAATGATCCGTGGCTGGAGCGATCTGGTGCTGATCGGCGACTTTCTCGATGACGCGCAGGCAATCATGGCCCGCCTCGGGCCGCTTGCGCGGCGAGGCCTGCGCGGCCATGTGATCGAGGTGGCCGATCCGGCCGAAGAACTTTTCCCCTATATCGGCCGCACCGAATTCACCGATCCGGAGACGGGCTCGAAACTGACCTCGGGTCGCGCCGAAAACGTTCGCGACGCCTACAGCAGAGCCTACCTCGCCCGGCGCGAAGACCTCGGTCAGGCGCTGCGCCATCTCGGCTGGACCTTCGTAAGCCATCGCACCGATCATCTCGCCTCCGAGGCGCTCGTTGCCGTACACATGCATCTGTCCGGCATGCCCGGCACCGCCATGCACGGAGGACAGCGATGAACGCCCTGCCCTTCGCATTCGCCTATCCCGCCATCCTTGGCGCGCTCGTCGCGCTGCCGGTCATCTGGTGGCTGCTGCGGCTGACCCCGCCGCGCCCGAAGACGGAAGTCTTTCCGCCGCTGAAAATCCTCGCCACCGTGCTGAAGCGCGAAGAGACGCCGGCGCAGAGCCCTTGGTGGCTGACCTTGTTGCGCATGCTGCTGGCTGCCGCGGTGATCCTCGCTATTGCCGACCCGGTCTTCAACCCGCGCACAAGCTCACTTGCCTCTGGCGGTCCGCTGGTGCTGTTCGTCGATAACGGCTGGGCAACATCGCCGGATTGGGCGCGCCGCGTCCAGACCGCCGACGCCCTGATCGACGACGCCGAGTCCGCAGGCGAGCCGGTGGCCATCGCCTTTACCGCCGACCCGACCAACGATGCAGTGCCCGGTACCGCTGCGGTAGCGCGCGAGAAACTTCGCGCCGCCGAACCGAAACCGCTGGTGCCTGACCGCCAGCGTGCCTTCGAGGCACTGCGCGCGGCCCTGGACGGCATCCGCCCCGGCACGCTCGCCTTCCTGACCGATGGCGCGGCATCGAAGGACGACGACACGATCGTCCGCCAGCTCTCCGATCTCCAGCCGGCGCAGTTGCGGCTGGTTGCCGGCGATCCCTCCGGAACCGTGGCGATTACCACGGCGAACAATGCCGCCGACGCGATGACCGTCACCGCCACACGGCTGGACGGTTCCGCTGCAGCGTCCCTGCCGTTGACGGCACAGGACGCACAGGGCCGCGCGATCGCCTCGGGCACTGTCGATTTCCAGCCCGGCCAGGCCGTCGCCACAGGCGCGATTGCCGCTCCGTTTGAGATGCGCAACGATTTTGCCCGCATCAGCATCGACAACCACCCGACGGCCGGGGCTGTCCACCTCCTCGACGACGGCTTCAAGCGCCGCCGCGTCGTTCTGCTCTCGGGCGAATCCGGCGACACTTCCCAGCCGTTGCTTTCGCCGCTCTATTATATCCACCGCGCCTTGCAGCCCTATGCGGACCTGATCGAACCGAACACGTCAGACCTCGCGACTGCGATTCCGGAACTCCTCTCACAGAATCCGTCGGTCATCGTCATGGCCGACATCGGCCGCCTGCCGCAGGAAACCTACGAGCCGCTGCAGCGCTGGATTGCCAACGGCGGCACGCTGCTGCGCTTCGCCGGACCGCGCCTGGCCGCCGCGCCTGCCGACGATCCGCTGGTGCCGGTGACCCTTCGCCAAGGCGAGCGCGCGCTCGGGGGCGCATTGTCATGGGCCGAGCCGCAACCGCTCGCCGAATTTCCTACCTTCGGCCCGTTTGCCGGCATGCCGAAGCCGACCGATGTCACGATCAAGCGTCAGGTGCTCGCCGAGCCGACCCCGGACCTCGCAGAGAGAACCTGGGCAAGCCTCGCCGACGGGACGCCGCTCGTGACCATGAAACCGATCAATGCCGGCCGGATCGTGCTGTTCCACGTCAGCGCCGAGGCCACCTGGTCCGACCTGCCTATATCCGGCAATTTCGTCGAGATGCTGCGGCGCCTTGTGCAACTCTCGCGGTCTGGTGGTGTTACATCAGAAGCCGGCGGCGCCACGACGGCCGAAGCGCTTCCGCCCTTCCGACTGCTGACGGCAAAGGGCGCATTGACCACCGAAACCGGGTCCGCACGACCGTTGATCCCCAATGCCAAGGTCACGCCGCTCGCCGGCTTCGAAAATCCGCCGGGCCTCTATGGCTCCGAGGAAGGATTCACCGCCTTGAACGTTCTGCCGAAGAACGCCGAACTGAAGCCGCTCGACGCCACTGGTTTCACCGTCGTCCGGGAAGGATTGATCGGCGGCGAGACATGGTCTGCAAAGCCGGCGCTTTTCCTGATCGCCTTCCTGTTGCTTGTCGCCGACAGCCTGATCGTGATGGCGATGAGCGGCGCTTTCTCCCGCATCCGGCCTGCGGCCCGCACGACCGCCCTGATCGCCGTTGCCATCGCCGCCGCATTTTTCCTTCAGCCCGGCCAGTCCAGGGCGGACGATTCCAAGCCGGGTGACGACCAGATTTTCCAAAGGCTGGACAATACCCACCTCGCCTATGTCGTAACCGGCGAGCAGGAGGTCGACCGCATATCGGAGCGGGGTCTGGAAGGCCTCACCGAGTTCCTGACCTTCCGCACGACGCTTGAGCCGGCACCACCCGTCGGGCTGGATCTGGCGAAGGACGAGCTCGCCTTCTACCCGATCATCTACTGGCCTGTGTCCGCGACGGCGCCGATGCCCTCGGCGGCGGCCATCAACAGGATCGATGCCTATATGCGCGCCGGCGGGACGGTTCTCTTCGACACCCGGGACCAATTCAGCGCGCTCGATACCGGCGGCGGCGCGACGAGTGCCAACGGTGAACGGCTGCAGCAGATCCTTGCCAATCTCGATATCCCGTCGCTCGAACCTGTGCCCTCGGACCACGTCCTGACAAAGTCGTTCTATCTGCTTTCGAGCTTCCCCGGCCGCTATGCCGGCAGCCCGCTCTGGATCGAGGCGCGGCAGGAAAATCGCGCGGCCACCGCCAAGTCGACAGCGACCGCCGACGGCGTCTCACCGATCCTGATCACCGGCAACGATTTCGCCGGCGCCTGGGCCGTTGACGAAAACGGCGCACCGCTGCTTCCGACGGTCCCGCCGGACGAGATGCAACGCGAATACGCCTACCGCAGTGGCGTCAACATCATGATGTACATGCTCACCGGCAACTACAAGACAGATCAGGTTCACATTCCTGCCCTTCTGGAAAGGCTGGGGCAGTGACATGACAGTTGATTTCTCGCCCTTCATCCCCTGGCCGGTGCTGGCCACACTGACCGTTTTCGCCGTCGCGATCGCGGCCTTCGCCATCTGGCGGGGCATACGCGGCGCGTGGATCCGAAGCATTGCCGCCCTGGCGCTGCTGGCAGCTTTGGCAAACCCGCTGCTGCTCCAGGAAGACCGCGAACAGCTCTCGACTGTCGTTCCTGTCATTGTCGACCGCAGCCAGAGCCAGCAGACGCCGGAACGCATCAAGATGACGGACGATGCCCTGGCTCAATTGAAGGATCGCCTGGCGCGTTTCCCGGATATCGAGCCGCGTTATGTCGACGCCACCGCGCCGGAGGATTCCGACGCTCCCTCCACGCGCCTCTTCAACGCGCTGTCGGCCGCCGTTGCCGACGTCCCGCCTGCCCGGATCGGCGGCGCGATCATGCTGACGGATGGAGAGGTGCACGATGTACCCGGGGTCAATCAGGCGCTCGGCTTCAACGCTCCGGTTCATGGGCTGATCACCGGCAAGGCCAATGAGTTCGACCGGCGCATCGAGGTTATCAAGGCGCCGCGTTTCGGGATCGTCAACGAGGAACAGCAACTCGTGCTCCGCGTCTTCGATGACGGCCCGAGCCCGGGCGGCACCGCAGACGTGACCGTCAAGCTGAACGGCGACGAGATCGCCACGCTTCAGGCCACGCCAGGCCGGGACACGCCCTTCTCCTTCAAGGTCGAGCGCGGCGGCAGCAACGTTCTCGAATTCTCGGTTGCGGGATTGCCCGGCGAGGTCACGGAAGCGAACAACCGCGCCGTCCACGTCATCGATGGCATCAGGGAGAACCTTCGCGTTCTCCTCGTCTCCGGCGAGCCTCATGCCGGCGAGCGCGCCTGGCGCAACCTGTTGAAGTCGGACGCCGCGGTCGATCTGGTCCACTTCACGATTCTGCGCCCGCCGGAAAAACAGGACGGCACGCCGATCAACGAGCTCTCCCTGATTGCCTTCCCGACACGCGAGCTGTTCGTCGACAAGATCAAGGATTTCGATCTGATCATCTTCGACCGCTACCAGCATCGCGGCGTCCTGCCGATCCTCTACTATGACTACATCTCGCAATACGTCGAAAACGGCGGCGCGCTGCTGATCGCGGCCGGCCCAGAACATGCGGGTCAGGATTCGATCGCACTGACGCCCCTTTCCTCCGTCCTGCCGGCCGCACCAACCGGCCAGATGATCGAGAAGGCCTTCTACCCCCGCCTGTCGGAAGACGGCCGCAAGCATCCGGTCACGCGTGGTCTCGACGGCTCGGCCGACGAGCCGCCGCATTGGGGTCGCTGGTTCCGCAGCGTCGATGTCGAGCAGCCGCAGGGTCAGACGGTCATGGTCGGCGCCGACAATCATCCGCTGCTGGTGCTGAACCGCGCCGGACAAGGCCGCGTCGCGATGCTGCTCTCCGACCAGGGCTGGCTCTGGGCACGCGGCTTCGAAGGCGGCGGTCCGCATGTCTCCCTCTATCGCCGCATTGCCCACTGGCTGATGAAGGAGCCGGCGCTGGAAGAAGAAGCGCTGACCGCCCGCGCCTCCGGCCGCACGCTGGAAATCACCCGCCAGACGATCGGCGACAATCCCGGCAGCGCCACGGTCCGCTATCCCTCCGGCCGCACCGAAACCCTGCCGCTGACCCCATCCGAGCCCGGCCTCTTCAAGGCCGAGAAGAAGATGGACGAAATCGGCCTGTTCGAGATTCGCAACGGCGAGATGACGACACTGGTGCATGTCGGCGCCGTCGATGCGCCCGAGTTCAAGGCTATGATCTCGACGACAGACGCTCTGAAGCCGATCGCCGACAAGACAAAGGGGCTGGTCACCCGCGTGTCGGATGCCGGCGGCACGATCGCCATCCCGCCGATCCTGCCGGTGCGTGGCCAGATCCGCGTTGCCGACAGCGAGCGAATGCAGATTCACCTGACCAGCGAGACGGTGCTCAAGGGCATCAATACCCTGCCGCTGTTTGCAGGCTTTGCCGGCGTTGGCATTCTGCTCCTGGCCTTCGGCGCGATGTGGTGGCGTGAAGGACGCTGACGCCGTGGCAATGTTCGAGCTCACCGGCTCCCCCTCACCCGACGACCTCGCCGCGATCGGCGACGGGCTGAGCGCATTCAACGTCAGCCATGTCGGTCCGTCCGACCGCCAGGCACTCGCCGTTCTCATCAGGGACACGGACGGCAAGGTGACCGGCGGCCTTTCCGGCTATACTGCTTGGGGCTGGCTGTTCACCCAGCTGCTGTACATTCCCGACGGCGAACGTGGGAAGGGACTTGCAGCCAAGATCCTCGCCAGGGCAGAGGATGAAGCCGCAGGGCGCGGTTGCCACAGCGCCTGGATCGACACGTTCAACCCGCAGGCGCTGCGTGCCTATCTCAGGCAGGGATACGAAATTTTCGGCGAATTGCCCGACTTCCCGAAAGGCAGCACCCGGACTTTCCTGCGCAAGGCGCTCGTTCGGCGCCAAGGGTCGGGCGAGGCACAGCTCAGCTGAGTGCCACCTGGCGCGTCTCGGCGTCCATCGCCATTGCCGCAAGCGCCGCCAGGACCAGGAAGCCGGCGAAGAGCCCGATCGCAACCCCAAGCCCCTCCGCCACGACCAGTGCCATCAGAGACGGCGCGACGAGACCCCCAAGCCGCGCCATCGCGCCGGCTGTCCCCATCCCGGTTGCCCGCAAGGCGGTTGGATAGAGTTCGGGCGTGTAGGCATAGAGAGCGCCCCACGTGCCGAGCAGGGCAAAACTCATGACCAGCAACGACGCACCCACCAACAGGTCGTCTGCCGAGACCACGAAAAGCAGGCACCCAGCGGCTGAAAGAAGGCAAAACCCGACAAGGGTCGGCTTGCGCCCCCATGCTTCAACGCCATAGGCCGCAAGCGCGTAGCCGGGCAGTTGCGCCAGCGCCACGAAAACCAGAAAGCCGTATCCTCTGACGAAACCGAAGCCGTCGGCGGCGAGCTTCGCCGGCATCCAGGTGAAAACGCCGTAGTAGGAAACGGAGACGAGGAACCATATCGCCAGGATGAGGACGCTGCGGCGGCGAAGACGATCGGAGAATATCCCGCCAGATGCGGCTCTGGGCGCGGCGGCGATCTCGTCCTGTGGCCCCAGCGGTGCCCTGCCGTTTAGGGTCAGCACTCGATTGACGATGGTCCTGGCGTCGTCGGCACGTCCTGTCCGCAGCAGGTAAAGCGGCGATTCGGGCACGAAGAACCGCAGGGCCAGCCCCAGAACCGCCGGCAGCGCAGTGACCGCAAAGATGTAGCGCCAGGCGTCCTGCACACCGGCGACGCTGGCGCCCCAGGCGGCCAGCGCGACAATCAGTGTGCCGATGGCCCAGAATCCCTCAAGCGCCACCAGCCAGCGTCCGCGGCTTTTCGCGGGAAGAAACTCCGCCATCATCGCGTAGTCGACAGGAAGGGTCCCGCCGACCGCTATGCCTGTCAGAAAGCGCAGGGCAAGCAGGCTGGCGAAGCTCGGCGCAAAGATCGACAGCGCACCGAATACCGCATCGCAGGCAACCGTGAGGATCAGCACCTTGCGGCGCCCGATCCGGTCGGCGAGGCGGCCGAAGGCGAATGCGCCGATCAGCATGCCCAGGAAGAACAGCGTCCCCGTCTGCAAGGCCTGCGGCACGGTCAGTCCGAATGTTGCGGCAATCGAGGCCGCCGTAAAGCCGACGGCAAGGACCTGCATGGCATCCGCCGTCCAGACCAGTCCGAAAATCGCGAGAAGCCTCCGCTGGAACCGGCCGGTTCCCGCACGATCCAGCGCCTCATCGACAGAAATGCGACTCATGATTGCTCCTCTCAAGTGCATGAAAGATCGAGCAAAGTGCGCCTCATGGCAATGGGGATCGATGACAGGCGGGCTCCTTGCGCCAGGCAATCGTACCCTTGAGCCGCGCATGCGCATCCCGCGCGAGCGGAACCACCAGAACGCGGGCGGGGTCGACCGGGCCGGGAAACGTCAGCGCGTTGTGGGCAACCTTTTCGAAGCCAAGCGGACCGTAATAGGGCGGGTCTCCGACCAGAATGACCCCCTCCGATCCTCGCCGCTTCGCCGCCTCGATCGCAATCCTGACGAGTTCGCGGCCGATGCCCCGGCTCTTGTGCGACGGACGCACGGCCAGGGGTCCGAGAAGGTGACCGACAAGCGAGCCGGCCACGACAGGCGTCATCCGCACGGATGCGATCGTTTCGCCATCGTCAGCGCAGATGAAGGATAGCGAGAGGTCGTGCGGGCCCTGTTCGCGGATGCGCGCAGCGGCGCGCGTATGCCGGCCGGGGCCGAATGCTTCTTCGTTGATATGTTCGATAGCGGCGTCGTGCGACGCATCCTCAGTGAGGTAGACCAGATCGTGCTTGTGCATGATGAGACAGAAACCGGATAGACGAAAACAATGGATCTCGAGCGCGCCTTGAGGCGTTCGGGAGCATCAGCGTCGTCGCGGGTTTCCTAGTGCAAACATCGATCAGGTTCCAAAATGTGAAAAGGCGGATAGCAGGAAAAATTTCCCTCGTCCAATGGAAAAAACGAGCGAAACGGCGTGACGTGACGCAGTGTTCAATTTTTGCGGCCCTGCAAAGTCGGACAGTCTGCGATATCTTCGACGGCAACGAAAGAATTGAAGGACAGAAAAATGGGAATGCTGGTTGACGGCGTCTGGCATGACGTCTGGTACGACACCAAGGAAAGCAAGGGTCATTTCAAGCGCGCTGCATCGCAGTTTCGCAGCTGGATCACCGCTGACGGCAGTGCCGGCCCCTCAGGCACCGGTGGTTTCAAGGCGGAGGCTGGGCGCTACCACCTCTATGTCTCGCTGGCCTGCCCATGGGCGCACAGGACACTGATCTTCCGCAGGCTGAAGAAGCTCGAGGACATCATCTCCGTGTCTGTCGTGGACCCGTTGATGCTGGAGAACGGTTGGGAATTCAAGGTCGGCGACGGGGCCACCGGCGACCGGCTCAACGGGTCGAAGGCGCTCTCCGACATCTACGTAAAAGCCGATCCTCACTATTCCGGACGTGTGACCGTTCCGGTCCTGTGGGACACGAAGACTGGCACGATCGTCAACAACGAATCCTCCGAAATCATCCGGATGCTCAACACCGCTTTCGACCATCTCACGGGTTCGACGACCGATTTCTACCCGCACGACCTGCGTCCGGCGATCGATGACCTGAACGCCATCGTCTACGACACCGTCAACAACGGCGTGTACAAGGCCGGCTTCGCAACGAGCCAGGACGCCTACGCAGAGAGTGTGGCCAAGCTGTTCGAAACGCTCGACATGCTGGAAGAGCGCCTCGGCCGGGGTCGTTACCTCTTTGGTGACAGGCTGACCGAAGCCGACTGGCGCCTCTTCACCACTCTGGTGCGTTTCGACGCCGTTTATGTCGGCCACTTCAAGTGCAACATCCGCCGGATCGACGACTACCCGAACCTCGCCGCCTATCTGCGCGATCTCTACCAGACACCCGGCATCCGGGAGACCGTGAATTTCCGTCATATCAAGGACCACTACTACCGCAGCCACAAGACCATCAACCCGACGGGCATCGTGCCCAGCGGACCGGCGCTCGACCTGGACCGCCCGCACGGCCGCGGAGCGCTCGCCGTCGCCTGAGACCCTACCAGACGGGCGCGGGCTCGCGCTCGCCAGCCAGCTCCGCGAGGCGACGGTAGGTCGCGTCCGTCGTCCCCTGCGGTAAATTGTCGAGCGCAAAGAAGCCGCACTCGATGATTTCACGGTCCGGCGGGCGGGGAGCCGTCTGTTCGACCGTCGCCCGGTAAAACAGCACGTGGTCGCGGCTGCTGGCAGAGGTGTTGAAATACACTTGGAAAAGCTGCGGGCGGCCGACGATCTTCAGATTGCCTTCCTCACGCAGCTCCTTGACCAGTGCTTCCTCGGCCACCTCGCTGCGCTCCAGGCCGCCGCCAGGCATATGCCAGCCGGGCACATAGCTGTGCCGCACGAGAAAGATTCGGCCGTCGGCATCGAAGCAGGCGGCCCGAACGCCCATCGTCATGCCGCGCGCGACCGCAAAGTACATATGGACGACGCGCATGAGCAATCGCGACTGCCAGGGGCGGATGTGTTTCACGCTTCTTCCAATTCCATCAATCCGTTCAAGCAGATGTGTTTGATTTGCTATCATCCTGGGCTATGTGTGGACCCATGTTCAAGCTTGCGCACATCTCAGACGTCCACCTCGGGCCTTTGCCCCGCCTTTCCGTCCGCGAACTGTTTTCCAAACGCATCACTGGCTTTGTGAACTGGCATCGCAATCGGCGCAAGCACCTTTTCGGCGGCACGCTCGATCTTCTCCTGGAGGACATTCGCACTAGGCAGGTCGATCATCTGGCCGTCACCGGCGACCTGGTAAACCTCGCCAGCGGCATCGAAATTCGCGCCGCGGCAGCATGGCTGAGGGAGCTGGGCGATCCGGCCGACAACTCGGTCGTTCCCGGCAACCATGACGCCTACGTTCCGGGCGCCTACGAAAAGTCGATGCGCGCCTGGTACGATTATGTTCGGGGCGACCTTGCTCCGCCGGAATGGGAGGAGGGTCGCCACATTTTTCCATACCTGCGGGTTCGAGGCAAAGTCGCGATCGTCGGCTGCTCGACCGCCGTCGCCACACCGCCATTTGCGGCCAGCGGCTTCTTTGGCAGCAGGCAGGCCCGCGAAACGGTCAACATGTTGAGAGCTGCCGGCGAGGCGGGCCTCTTTCGCGTCGTGATGATCCACCATCCGCCGATCCGGGGCGCGACGTCCTTCCACAAACGGATGATCGGCATCCGCCGTTTCGGCGCGGTGATCTCGACCGGCGGCGCCGAACTCGTGCTTCACGGCCACACGCATCTCAACACGATCCACTGGCTTCGTGGCCAGACCGCGCCGGTGCCGGTTGTCGGCATAGCCTCCGGCTCGCAGGGTCCAGGGGGAATGAAGCCGGCGGCCGCCTACAACCTCTTCAGCATCGACGGTTCTCCCGGAGCCTGGGACCTGAAGGCAGAGCGGTTCAGCCTGAACGCCGACGGCACCGACGTGCGCCAGGAAAGCGTAGATATTTTCAGGGCTTAGCGCCGCAGGCGGAATCATTTTGGTCACGACCTGAATCACTGTCTGAAGACAGCTGCAGCCGCCGCAACATCCTCGCGCACCCCCCTTGGTATTTCAGAATCTCGGCGTACAATTCCTATCTCAGCGCTCACCACGGAGTTACGGCATGCAGTCCGCCTATCGCTTCCGCAGCCTCGCCCTCGCCGGCTGCCTCGCCCTCGCCTTTTCCGCCCCAGCCATGGCCGCAGGCGAAGAGACCGACCAGACCAAGCCGCCACCGAAAACCGAAACCACGACCAAGTGTGCCGACGGAAAGATCTGGGACAAGAAAAAGAAGGAATGCGTCGCTCCGAAGAAAAGCAGCTTCAACGACGACGATCTCTACAAGGCGGCGCGGGAATTCGCCTACGCCGGACAATACGAGAATGCGATCGCCGCACTTCGCCTTGCCGAAAACCAGAACGATCCCCGCATCCTCAACTATCTCGGCTATGCCAACCGCAAGGCGGGCCGGATGGAACTGGGAATGTCGTATTACCGCAAGGCACTGCTGGCCGATCAGAATTATATTCTTGCACGGTCATACATGGGACAAGCTTTGATGGAACAGGGTGACGTACAGGCGGCACGCGTCCAGCTGGTTGAAATCCGCGATCGCGGCGGCGAGAACACCTGGGCTTACCGATCGCTTCTTCAGTCGCTGAATGGCTATCGGACCTATTGAGACCCGTCGCACCGGCGAACGAAGAAAAGCTTCGAGAAACCCGTGGGATAAGTTGCCTTGTGCTTGCGTAGCATCCGCGATTTGTTTCATAAAGGACACAGAGACGATATAAATCGATTTCATCCGGCGATTGCCCGAATACCCGTGCACCCAATTTGGAAAGACTATGCGTCAACCCGTGGCGACCATCGATATCAGACGTGACCTTGTGGGTCTTTTGCCCCGGTTGCGCCGGTTCGCGATGACCCTTGCAGGCGACGCAGCGGGCGCCGACGAACTCGTGCAGGCGGCGTGTCAGCGGGCGATAGGGAAAAGCAACCAGTGGCAGGGAGAAGGCCGGCTGGAAAGCAGGGTATACACGCTGCTGCGCCAGCAATGGACCGATGACAGCCGCAAGCGCAAACCGCACGCCGCGCCGCGAACCAACGTCACCGATATCCGCAATGCGGTCCGCGACCGCACCTCGGCGCTCGACTCCGACGCGATTCACCAGATGATTGCCGAGATGCCGGAAGGCATTGCAAGCGTATTCCTGCTCGTCGCCGTCGAAGGACACACCTATCAGCAGGCCGCCGACATCATGGGCGTTGCCGCAACAATCATAGCCTCGCAACTGGCGCTCGCAAAAGCACACTTCGCCAGCCTCGCCGACGATCATTCCCATAGGTACTGAATTTGCTGGATTTCAAAAAACTGCCGCTCGATGCTCAATTGACCGCTCTCCTCGATGGAGAAGCGACGCCGGAACAGAGGCAGGAGCTGGAGCAGCGGCTGCAGACCGACGATAGCGCCAGACGCCTCTATGACAGGCTGCGTCACGGCGCAGATTTCGGCAAGCGCCGCCTTGACGACATTCTCAAGGAGCCCGTGCCGCTGGCGCTCGTTCGCTCGATCAAAAGCGTGCAACCGCCCAAGGCACCGGCCGCGCCGCGCCTGTCGCGTCCGTCGTTGAAGCTCGCGCCCACGGGGCCGCAGGCACTGGCGGCGGCAATCATCCTCTTCGTCGCGGGATGCGGCATCGGCTACCTGGCAGCCCATAGCCGTGGTGAGACACCTGCCGCGCAGATATCCGAGGCAAACTTGCCATCGGAGCCGCATGAATGGCTGGATGACATCCTCGCCAACCAGCGCCTGCTGGCACGCCAGCCGCGCCACCTCGTCGAGGTGCCCGCGTCCCAGGCGGAGGAAATCTCGAACTGGTTGACCACCGCCGTGGGCGTCGCATTCCGGGTGCCGGATCTCGGCACCGACGGCTGGACGTTTCAGGGCGCCCGGGTCGTTCTCGCGGACGGCCGACCGGCAGGCCAGCTGATCTACACCAGCGCCGACGGCGACATCGCCACGATCGCCTTCCGCAAGGACAGCCAGCCGGCGGACTCGGAAGACTTCAAGGAAATTATCCGGGACGAGATCGGCTTGGTCACCTGGCACAATGCAGGCACATCCTATGTGCTCGTCGGGCCCTCGTCGGAGGCTTCGCTCAGTCAGCTTGCCATGCAGATCGCGACGGCCATTTGAGTCAAACCGGCATCCGCGGCCCGGTCCACTAGGCAGTTGGAACAAGCACAACCTTCCCGGCGACGCTGCGGCTCTCGATGGCCCGGTGCGCCGACGCTACGTCCGCGAGTGCAAATCGGCCGCCAATCTGAACCTTCAGTACCCCCTGTGCGGCGAGGTCGAACAGCATGGCGACGTCCGCAGCGAGATCGGCCGCATTCAGCAGCGGTATCAATGCAAAGCCCGTCAGTTTCTGATTGTTCGCTATCATGCGATTGAGATCTGCTTCGTCGAGCTGGAAGCGACCGAGAGCACCGAACATCAACTCCCCGCCCGGAGCCAGGGATTCAAGGACCGTTCGGGTCACGTCGCCACCAACCGTATCATAAATCAGATCGACGCCGCCGCAGGACGATACGGGCAACTCCCCGTAGTCGACCGCATGATGCGCCCCGAGCGAAAGTGAGAGCGACCGTTTCTCGGCGGTACTTGCAGCTGCGATCACAACCGCCGCGCCTTCCCTCTTTGCCAGCTGCAAAAGCAGCGACCCCACCCCGCCGCCGGCGGCCGTGATCAGCACCCGCCGGGCCTTTGGTGAAGCCTGCCTGACCATATGAAGCGCCGTCAACCCCTGCACCAGCAAGGCTGTCGCCTCCGCAAATCCGAGGGCATTCGGCAACCGAATAGCCGATCTCAGGTCGGCGACCACATACTCCGCATAGCCACCATATGCCCTTTCGGTGGCGAACAACGGCACAGCGACCCGCGTCCCGAGAAGCGCGCTCTCGACTCCTTCACCCAAGCCTTCGACGACGCCGGCGATCTCGACCCCCGGAAACATCGGAAGATCCGGCGTGACCGCATACCGGTCGCCTCGCATCAGAACCTCGAAGAAATTGACGCCGGCCGCGCGAACTCCGATCAGCACCTCGCCTGGACCTGGCGTCGGGACCGGGCGCTCGACGATGCCCAGAACTTCGGGCGGTCCGAAACGATCGAAACGGATGGCTTTCATGGCAGACCTCGTGTTTGAATGGCACGAGGCGAACTTTACCAATAGACTGGGTGGCCGAAATACACACCCTTTCGTGTCATACCCACCAGGAGGTAACCATGGCAGACACCTTGAAAAGACTGCCGAAACTGCCCGTCGAGCGGGCATTGAAGGTCATTGCGGGGCGCTGGAAGCCCGTGATCCTCTACTACATCTTCAGCGGCCCGCGGCGCCTCTCCGAACTTAAGCGGATGATGCCCGAGATCACCCAGAAGGTGTTGATCCAACAGTTGCGGGAGATGGAAGAACACGGCCTGGTGCGGCGCGAGATCTTTGCCGAGGTGCCGGCACGCGTTGAATACACTGCGACGGCGCTCGGCCTGGAGCTCGAACCGGTGTTGCTGGCGCTTTGCCGATGGGGTCAGCGCCACGCCGAGGCGCTGAACGAAACGCCGGACCTGGCCGACTGCATCGTGAAACCCCGCCAGATCGCGGCGTAAGAGGCGCAGCGGTTTCGGCCCCCTGCGCCACGAGATCAGGCCTTGCCGGCCTTCACATCGAGCACCCGGTTGGCAGCGGATACAATCGCTTCCAGCGACGCTCCAACGATGTTGGTGCTGATGCCGGCGCCGAAGAGCTTTCCGCCTGGGTAGGACGTCTCGACATAGGAAATGGCGGCAGCGTTCGAGCCGTGCTGCAGCGAATGCTCCGAATAGTCCTGAACAGACATCTCGATGCCGAGATAATGCGACAGCGCATCGATGAAGCCGTCGATCGGTCCGTTGCCCCGACCCTCGATACGCTTCGTCTCGCCGTTGTCGGTGATCTCGGCTGCCACAACGCGGACGCCCTTGCGCTCGGGATCGGCGTAGGTGTGGTGATCGACAAACTTGATCCGACCCTCGGGCTGCGTCACGTAACGCTCGATGAAGCGGTCGTAGATGCGCCTTGATGGCAGTTCCTTGCCTTCGTCGTCGGTGATGCGCTGGATTTCCTCGCGGAACTCGACCTGCAGGTTGCGCGGCAGGTTCAACCCGTAGTCCTGCTGCAGGATATAAGCGATGCCGCCCTTGCCCGACTGCGAGTTGATGCGGATGATCGCCTCGTAGGAGCGACCGACGTCCTGCGGATCGATCGGCAGGTACGGCACTTCCCAGACAGGATGATTGGCGATCTTGATCGCCTTCATGCCCTTGTTGATCGCGTCCTGGTGCGAGCCGGAAAAGGCAGTGTAGACAAGCTCGCCGACGTATGGATGGCGCTCGCCGATCGCCATCTGGTTCGAGTATTCGAAGACTTCCTTCATGCGCACGATGTCGGAGCAATCGATTTCTGGATCCACGCCCTGTGTGAACATGTTCAGCGCCATCGTCACGACGTCGACATTGCCGGTCCGCTCGCCGTTGCCGAACAGCGTGCCTTCGACGCGGTCGGCGCCAGCCAGCAATGCCAGCTCGGCGGCGGCAATGCCGGTGCCGCGGTCATTGTGCGGATGCAGCGAAATAATCAGGTTCTCGCGGTTGTCGAGGTTGCGGCACATCCACTCGATCTGGTCGGCATAGACATTCGGCGTTGCCATCTCGACGGTGGACGGCAGGTTGACGATCAGCTTGTTGTCAGGCGTCGGCTTCATCACCTCGATGACGGCGTTGCAGATCTCCAGTGCAACGTCGAGCTCGGTGCCGGTAAAGCTCTCCGGCGAATATTCGAAGCGGTAGCCGCCGCCGGCCTTGGCGGCCATGTCGCTGATCATCTTCGCCGCATCGACGGCGATCTGCTTGATCCCCTGGACATCCTTGGCAAACACGACCCGTCGCTGCAACTCGCTGGTTGAATTGTAGAAATGGACGATCGGACGGTTGGCACCCTCAAGCGCTTCGAACGTACGGGTGATCAGCTCAGGCCGGCACTGCACGAGAACCTGCAGCGAAACATCGTCAGGCACGTTGCCGTCCTCGATGCACCAGCGTGCAAAGTCGAAATCGGTCTGCGAGGCGGACGGGAAACCGATCTCGATTTCCTTGAAGCCCATCTCCAGCAGCATATGGAACATGCGTGCCTTGCGGTCGTGGCCCATCGGGTCGACCAAAGCCTGGTTGCCGTCGCGCAGATCCACCGAACACCAGATCGGTGCCTTGGTGATCGTCTTCGTCGGCCATGTGCGGTCGGGTATGTTCACCTGCGGATACGCGCGGTACTTCATCGCCGCATCCGGCATGCCCTTGGTCTGGGAGCGGGTCTTCGTGTCCATGTCTTCTCTTCCTCTTCCCGTCATGTCGCCGCGTAATAGCTCATGGCATACCGCTTGGCGATGACGAATCCGGAGCAAAGCATCCGGTTGATCAATTTTGGGGATTTGCGCGAGGAGCTATGGCCGGGCGGGCTTTCGGCCGCCGGGCGCTCCTCAACGGACCCGGCAACCGCGCGTAAGGCCGAGGAGAAGAAGCGATGTCAGGGCGCGCGTATTGTCACGCAAGGCGATCCGCCCGCGTGCAATCTGCTCAGAAATCATCATGCCCGTGTTCTTCATGGTCGCGCTTATAGCCGGAGGACAAAAAACTGGCAACCCCTGATTATTTCTTTGTCAATTGCACAAAGCGCGACAGCACCATCATCAGTCCGCCGGCGAGCAGCCCCCAGAAAGCACCCGAAATGCCGCCGAAGGAAACGCCTGAGGCTGTCACGAGAAATGTAATCGCCGAAGCTTCGCGTGTTTCGGGCGCCTGGAATGCCGACATGGCGGAGCTGGAGAACGCGCCAACCAGCGCCAGTCCGGCAACGGCCTGGATCAGGATCGGCGGAGCCAGTGCCACGAACGCCGTCACCGCGCCGGCCAGCAGGCCGATTATGACATAACCGATGCCGGCGACCAGCGCCGCCCAGTAGCGCCGGGCCGGATCGGGGTGCGCGTCGTGCCCGGCACACATGGCAGCGGTGATCGCCGCCAGATTGACCGCGTGTCCGCCGAACGGCGCGGAAAGCAGCGAGAAGAGACCGGTCACCGCAAAGAGCGGCCCCGGCTTCGGCTCATAGCCGTTGACCTTCAGCACGGCGATACCCGGAATATTCTGCGACGCCATGGTCACGATGAACAGTGGCAGCGCGATCGAGATGAAGGCGGGGAGATTGAACACCGGGGCGACGAACTCGACGGTCGGCAGCAACGAACGCTCGACCGACGCCAAACCGCCCTCCGGAATATCGACGCCGAACGCAAGGACCAGCACGAAGGCGGCGAGCGCTGCAGGCACGGCCCACAGTCGCTTGAAGGCGCCGACGACGATCCAGGCCAGCGCGATCGGCAACCCGAGCAATGGATTGAACCCGATCGCCTTCACCGGCGCGAAGCAAAGGCCGATCAGCACGCCCGCAAGCATGGCATTGGCAAGCGGCGCGGGAATAGCGGCAACGGCCCGCCCGAGCGGACGAAACAGGCCGGCGATCACGATCAGGGCGGCGCACACGAGAAAAGCCCCGACGGCAGCATTGAAGCCGCCTTCGACGAGACCGGTGCTGGCAAGCAGCGCTCCCCCTGGCGTCGACCAGGCGATGCTGACCGGCAATCGCGTCGCGATGCTGAGGACGATCGCGCAGAGGCCCATCGAGATCGACAGGGCCATCAGCCCCGACGCAGCCTGCGTCTCGCTGGCGCCCACTGCCTGCAAACCGTGCAGCACGACGGCGAACGAACTGGCAAAGCCGACGAAGGCCGTGAGAATGCCCATGAAAAGGCTTTGAACGGAAAAATCTTTGAGCATGACCGGACTCTTGCGGACGACGTGCCGCATGGAGCCGGATCGGGCAGAGTCGTGCAAGGCCGGAAGATCGCTATTCCGACAACATCGCTGAATTTTTGCGGGCTGCGATGCGCCGGCGTGCTGTGCAGAAACAAAAAAGCGCCCTCGCCCACCTATCCGGCGAGCAAGGGCGCTTTCCATTGTGCGATCAGATGTCGCTCTGCGAGGTGATGACTCGCGAAACGAGACCGTAGGTCTTCGCCTCTTCGGCGGAAAGCCAGTAGTCGCGGTCGGTATCGGTTGCGATCTTCTCATAGGACTGGCCGGTAGCTTCAGCCATGATCTTGTTCAGGCGCTCATTCATCTTGATGATTTCGCGCGCCTGGATCTCGATGTCGGATGCCATGCCGCGCGTGCCGCCGGACGGCTGGTGCAGAAGGAAGCGCGTGTTCTGCAGGCAAAGGCGCCGCTCCTTCGGAGCCGCGACAAAGATCAGCGCGCCGGCGGAAGCGACCCAGCCGGTGCCGATCATCCAGACCTTCGGCTTGATGAACTTGATCATGTCATGGATCGAATCGCCGGACTCGACGTGACCGCCGGGCGAATTGACGTAGATGCGGATATCGTCGTCGCTGGCTGCGGCAAGCGCCACGAGCTGCGAGCAGACCTTCTGCGCCAGTTCCTGATTGATCGGTCCATAGATGAAGATGGAACGCGACTTGAAAAGGTTCGCCTCCGTTTCCTTGCCGAGCGGCAGTTCCTTCGTCTTGTCGTCCTGGTCTTCGTCGTTCATTCGAACCTCTCTCACGTAAATTCGGGTTCCCCGCACATAGTGCGACTCAATGCGTAAAACAATGCGGGAAAAAGACAAGCCACGGAACGGGTGAAGATATGGTTAGGGTATCTGAGGCCAACTGAAATGTAACTTGGCCAGGCTTTGAAAAGCCCAAATCCGTTCCTACGTCTTTCTCACGGAAAACACCCGCACGCAATCAAGGAGACAGTCATGTCACCCGAAGAACGCCAATTGCTGACCTCCCTCTTCGAGCGCGTTCGCACGGCCGCAGCAACGCCGCGCGACGGGGATGCCGAAGCACTCATCGATCAGGGCACGCGCGAGCAGCCGTACACGGCCTACTATCTCGCCCAGGCCGTCATCGTTCAGGAGAAAGGGCTGGAGGCCGCGGCAAGCCGCATCAAGGAACTGGAAGCGCGCATCCACGAGCTTGAGGCACGCGAAGGCGAGCATCGGCAGGCCGAACAGGGCGGCGGCTTCCTGAGTTCGATCTTCGGAAGCAGCCAGGCGCAACAGCCTACCCCTCCCTCGGGACCATGGGGAAATGCGCCGCGCCTGAATGCGCAGCCGGATCGCGACACAGCCCCGCGCGCAACGCCGCAGCAACCGGCCGGTCCGTGGAACCCGCAGCCATCGGCTCCTTCGGCAGGCGGCAGCTTCCTCCAAGGTGCGCTCGGCACCGCTGCCGGCGTTGCCGGCGGCATGCTGCTCGCCAACTCGTTGAGCGGCATTTTCGGCAGCCATATGTCGTCGCTCGGCCTGGGATCGCTGGCGTCGGGTGCCAATGCGCTCGGCGGCGCCCCGGTCGAGGAGACCGTCGTCAACAACTATTTCGGTGACGACAAGGATAAACCGCAGGCGGCGAGCGCCGACACAAAGAACGACGATGCCAGCAACGACGCCGATCTGCAGGAGGCGAGCTACGATGACGACGGCGATGACAATGACGACCAGTCGGATTCCGGCGACGACTCCTTCGACGTCTGACGGCAGGGGGCATCATTTTTGCCGTAGAGAGCAATGCCCGGTCGCGCGGTCCGTCCCACTCCTGCGCGACCCGGCGTCGATTGATAAGCACCGAAGGCAGAGATAAGGTCCACGAAATCATATTTCATTTTTATTGGGCAAGACATCAGTGAAGATCCTCATCATCAGTCGACAGGCCGAGGAAACGAGAAGGCGGTTTCAACAGCAGCAGATGAAGAAGCTGGGACTGGACTACGAGTTCCTGGATGCCTTCGAAGCCGGCGACCTATCGGACGACGATTGCCAGACGGCAGCGAACAGCTGGCCAAGCCCAACGCTTCGCCAGGACGTGGCCTGCTTCACCTCCCACAGAATGGCGTGGCAAGCCGTTGTCGATCGCGGTGAAAAGACGCTGATACTTGAGGACGACGCTGTCCTTTCCGAGGACATTGCCGATGCATTGAGGGCCATCGGCGACCGCAACGATGATTGGAACTGCGCCTACGATCTCGAATTCGTGCCCCTGCCGCACATCCTCGCAAAGTCGTGGTCTTGGATCGATCGCGGCAGGCGTTTTAGGGCAACGCGCGTTTTTCAGAACCGCCTCGGCCTCGCCGGCTACGTCATCGGTCCACGTGCCGCCGCAAAGATGCTTGAGGATACAGGCAGCTATGCGCTGGTCGACGCCTATTTCTGGCATCGATCCTGGCTCAAGGCCTACCAGATAGAGCCGGCACCCGTCATCCAGCTGCGATTTGTCGGTGATCACGCCGAAAAACAGGCTTTCCTGCGAACCTCGACCGACACGGCGTTCAGGCCCAGGAGCAAGCTGCGCAAGAACCTCATGCGGCTCCGCCTCGAAACCATCAAGGCACGAAATCTGGTGAAGGGCCTGCTCGGGGGCAAAAAGCGCAACATCGAGATCGACCCGGCCAGCTTTTCGCTAGGATCGGACTGAACCGGAGGCTCAGCCCCGGCCGCGATAGGTCGCAACACCCTGATCCGGCAGCCACACGCCTTCCGGCGGCTTGCCGGTCTGCCAGAACACGTCGATCGGAATACCGCCGCGTGGGTACCAGTAGGCACCGATCCGCAACCACTTGGGATCGAGCAGTTCCACCAGTCGCTTGGCGATGTAGATCGAACAATCCTCGTGAAAGGCGCCGTGATTGCGGAATGAGTGCAGGAAGAGCTTCAGTGCCTTGGATTCCACCAGCCATTCGTTCGGAATGTAGTCGATGACGATGTGGGCGAAATCGGGCTGACCTGTCATCGGGCACAGGGAGGTGAACTCCGGTGCGGTGAAGCGTACGACATAGTCGGTGCCGGCATGGTTCGACGGCACCTTTTCCAGTACCGCATCCTCAGGCGACTTCGGCGCTTCCGTCTGGTGACCCAGCATCGAGAGGTTCGAAACGTCTGTATTGGGCATTCAAGCCTCCTTGATAACTTTGACGCGAATGCCGTGGGCCTTTTCGCCCTCAGGCTCCACGTGAATGGCAATGCTGGAGCCCGGATGCACCGCGCGGATGGCATCTTCAAGGCGGTCGCATATATCGTGCGCCTGCCTTACAGACATCGCGGCCGGCACGACAAGGTGGAAATCGATGAAAGTGACTGCGCCGGCGCGCCGCGTCTTCAGGTCGTGCACGCCGAGCGACCCTGCCCCATGCGTCGCAATCGCCAGTTTGATCGCTTCCTCCTCATGAGTCTCGACGGCCTGGTCCATGAGGCCGCCGATGGACTGCGAAATGACCTTCCAGCCCTGATAGAGGATGTTGACGGCAACGAGGATGGCCAGGATCGGATCGAAGATCGCGTAGCCGGTCGCCAGCGCCAGCAAGAGACCGATAAGAACGCCAACCGAGGTCACGACGTCAGACATGATATGCTGGCCGTCGGCAGTAAGAGCGGGCGAGCGGTGCTTGCGCCCCGTCCGGATCAGAAGCTGCGCCCAGACGGCGTTGATCACGCCCGCAGCAAAATTGATGGCAAGGCCGAGCGCCGGCGCATCCAGCATCCGCGGATCGGACAGATGGGCAACGGCCTCGTTGACGATCAGAAGTGCCGCAACGACGATAAGTACCCCTTCGCTGACCGCCGACAGATACTCAGCCTTGTGATGCCCGAAAGGGTGGTCGTGGTCTGCCGGCTTCTGTGCATAGCGGATGACGAAAAAGGCGATGAAGGCGGCAACGACGTTGACCGTCGATTCCAGCCCGTCCGACAGAAGTGCCACCGACCCGGTCACCCACCATGCGACCATCTTCAGGCCCATGACGCCCAGCGACATCGGAATACCCCAAAGCGCGAGCCGCCGAACCGTGAGATTGCCCTGATTGTCCATATCGATCCTCTGCCAGTCTCTGTGCGCCAATCTCAGTGCGCCAATCTCAGTGCGGATGCGAACGAATTGCAGAAACCATGCCATTCAAACGCAAAACCGCCCGCGCGAAAATCGCGCCGGCGGCCAATGAGGGCCATATGGGCAACAATGCGCGACTTGTCAAAGGGTCAAGCCGGCATGGCTGTCGATTGTCGCGTTTATTCGATGCTTGCAGGTTGGCTCTCGGCGACATCAGGCGCAACAGCACCGGCACTGACCTGATTGACAATCAAAGGCTGTGGCCAGCGCAAAAGCGCCGCCTGCCCCGCCCCGGTCAGGGCATAGACGCCCTTTTCCACGCGCTCGAACCATCCATAGACATTGCTGAGCAGTATCTTTCCGGCGTCCGGCGCCAAAGCCTTCATATCCCGCGGCCGCGCCAATCCATGCTGCAGCGCCGACGCGCAGGCGAGCGCCTGCTGCCTATAGGCCGTCATGATTGGCGCCCGCGAGCCGCCACCGAGGACAGGATCGCCGCGGCGCATCTGGTGTTCCTTCACGAGGCGTGACCGCCGCTTTGGATTGGTGCGCGGCATCGGTGCGACGGAACTGACGAGGATGCTGACCTCGCCGGCATCGGAGACGCCGAGCATGCCGATCCCGAGCCGGCGGCACAGGTCGCGATAGCGCTTGTCGGCCTCCCGCCCGCGACCTTTGGCCGAAACCCGCGCAGCGATCCACACCTCGTCGCTCGCCGCTGCGCGGTCGACCGCCTGGAGAATGAGTTCAAGATTGAAGGAAAGCTTGAGTTCGCAGACGACGACGACCGGCGGTTCCGCATCGCTGAGCCCGACGAGATCGCATGCGCCGATCTCACCCTTGACGATATAGCCGGCGGCTTCGAGGAAGGCCTTGACCGGCAGATACAACGATGTCTCCATTCGAACAGGTCCCCCTTTCCGATGTGATCGTTTCCGAACGTCCTGATTTGCCTCACGAAGTCAACAGGACTCTGCTGACACCCTAATCCTGGAAGATGTAGGAAGCGCACATCTCGTCGGAACTGCGCGGCGGTTGGCTGCCTGTAAACACCGCCACTGTTGAAAGGCCGTCGCCCGCAGACCAGGACGCCACATAGCTGACGTCTCCCGCCCCACAAAGCGCGTTGCCGTTGAGGAGCACCGGATCCGCCGGCTCTTCGACGCGATAGAGCGATGCTGGCACGCGCTGCCCATCGACGACGAAGTGATCGCCAAGGAGATCGGAGAATGCAAGGCTCTCGCCATTGGCGAAAGCGATGCCGAAATCGTCGAAGGATATATCGCCGGTCACGCTCTCGGCTGTCTTGCTGTAGGCGGTGTAGTCATCGCCACGGGCGACAACCGACCATGTCGCAGCCATGGCCAGAGCCAAGGCAATCGTCCGCAGGTGCAAAATCATTTCATAGCCTTCCTTGAAGAGCATTGCCTCTGGTTGGCAGCCTTGCGTCCCTGCAGTGCATCCTGTCAAGGCGATGGCGCAGCCGCCGACAAGGCCGGACGGTCCACGGCAATAATGCTGGCTGCGGCTCTTTCGCGGCGAGGCCGGGGAAGTGGCCACGCCGCGGGATCGTCCTGTCAAAGCCGGCTGCCTCAGGCTGCCTTGATCTTCGCCTTGCGCGCCAGATGCGCCACGACGTTCTCGATCATCCGCATGCCGGCATCGCCGCCGAGCGTCATGATCGATTCGGGGTGGAACTGGACCGCCGCAATCGGCTCCTTGGCATGCTCGATGCCCATGATCGTGCCGTCCTCGCTTTCCGCCGTGATGATGAACTCTCGCGGCAGCGTCGACGGATCGGCGAAGATCGAGTGGTATCGGCCGACGGTCACTTCTTTGCCGAGGCCGGAGAATACGAGACCCGGCTCCAGCACGCGGATGCGCGACGGCTTGCCGTGCATCGGCAGCGCCAGATGTCGAAGCTCGCCGCCATAGGCTTCCGCGATCGCCTGCAGGCCGAGGCAGACGCCGAAGATCGGAAGATTCCGCGCCCGCGCCTTCTTGATCGTCGCCTTGCAGTCGAAATCCTTCGGATTGCCCGGGCCTGGCGACAGCACGACGAGATCCGGGTCCAGCCGGTCGAAAATCTCCTCGGCAACCGGCGAGCGGACCGTCGAAACCGTCGCTCCCGTCTGGCGGAAATAGTTGGCGAGCGTGTGGACGAAGCTGTCTTCGTGGTCGACCAACAGAATTTTGACGCCCTTGCCGACGGCAGCGACGTCACGCTGGATTTTGCCGGAGTTGCCGGCCTTGGCATCACGGATGGCGGAAAGCATGGCAGACGCCTTCAGTTCGGTTTCGGCTTCTTCCTCGTCGGGAATGGAATCGTTGAGCAAGGTGGCCCCTGCCCTGACTTCCGCAATCCCGTCCTTGATCCGCACGGTTCGCAGCGTCAGGCCCGTGTTCATGTCGCCGTTGAAGCCGACCATGCCGATTGCGCCGCCATACCAGGCGCGCGGGCTCTTTTCATGGCTTTCGATGAAGCGCATGGCCCAGAGCTTTGGCGCACCCGTCACCGTCACCGCCCAGGCGTGGGACAGGAAGCCGTCGAAGGCATCCATGTCGTCGCGCAGGCGGCCTTCGATATGATCGACCGTGTGGATGAGACGCGAATACATCTCGATCTGGCGGCGGCCGATGACCTTGACCGAACCCGGCTCGCACACACGGCTCTTGTCGTTGCGGTCGACGTCGGAGCACATCGTCAGCTCGGACTCGTCCTTCTTGGAATTCAAGAGCTTCAGGATCTGCTCGCTGTCGGCGATCGGGTCGTCGCCGCGCTTGATCGTGCCCGAGATCGGGCAGGTCTCGATGCGGCGGCCTGACACGCGCACGAACATCTCGGGCGAGGCGCCGACCAGATACTCCTGGTTTCCAAGGTTGATGAAGAAGGAATAGGGCGACGGATTGATCGCCTTCAGCCGCTTGGAGATATCCGAAGGCTTGCTGTCGCAGCGCTCCATGAACTTCTGGCCGGGCACCACCTCGAAGAGATCGCCCTTGCGGAAACTTTCCTTGGCCTTGACGACCAGCTCGGCATATTCGCCCGGACGATGATCGCTCTTCGGCGGGATGGCATCGGTACGCTGGAACGGCTCCGGCGCGATGTCGCCCGCCTTGCCCTCGGTCGAGCGGCCGCCCTTCTCGAAGTCGTAGCGGTCGATCCACGCCTTGGCCGAGTAGTTGTCGACGACGAGAATTTCGTCCGGCAGGTAGAGCACCATGTCGCGCTGGTCGGACGAGCGCACGAGCTTCAGGTCGATGGCGTCGAACTGGAAGGCAAGATCGTAGCCGAACGCGCCGTAGAGGCCAAGGCTTGCGTCCGCCTGGGAATAGAAGAGATCGGTAACGGCGCGCAGCACCGTGAACACGGTCGGGATCTTCGAGCGCTCTTCCTCGGTGAAGGCGCGATCCGGCGTCTTGACCGTCAGGTCCAGCCGCCGCGCCGTGGACGCGCCGAGTACCAGGTCGGAAATCGTCTTCAGCCGTTCGGTGACGAAGCCGAGGATCACCTCGCCGCGCTCGTTATAGGCTTCGATCCAGACCTGGCGGCCATTGCACGAAATCCCGAGCGGCGGGTCGACCACGGCGGTATCCCAGCGGGTGTAGCGGCCCGGATACTCGTAGTTCGACGAAAACACCGCGCCGCGCCGCTCGTCGAGCTTGTCGATATAGGAGGAGACCGCATCGCCATAGGGGATAGCCCGGCGCTGCCGCGTGACTGATATCCCGCCCTTGGTCTCGTAGATCTCCGCTCCGTCATCCCGAAGGATCGTTACCATTGTTTCACTCCGTTATCGGCCTGGATGACAGACGGCCTTAAAAACAAAAAAGCCGCCTGGCGTTTTTCCGGGCGGCTCACTCGTCGTCTTTGGACACGATTGGTCGAGGCCGCTTCAGCGAGCCCACCACCAGATTGCAATGTTCAAGGACGTGTTCATGGGCGGAATTGTTAGCGTGAGATCACGGAATGCGCAAGAGGCTATTCCGGGAATGAAAAGGGCGGCACGAATGCCGCCCTCTGCTAAGCGATCGATCAGTGCGATCAGAAGATCTTCGTCAGCGAAATTTTGAACGTCCGGCCCGGTTCGGAGTAGTAATCGATCGGCTGGTTGCTCGTCGAACGAGGGTTGAGATCCCGAAGTGCAATCGCGTTGAAGTACTTCTGGTCGAAGATGTTGTAGATACCAGCTTGCACCCTCAAGCCCTTCAGGCTTTCCGGTGTCCACCAGCCCGTCAGATCGACCACGCCATACCCCGGTGCATCGAACGTGGTGTCGGGAACAACACCGTCGTCGGACATTGCAGCCGAAGCCGTCATTGAAAGGTCGATGCCGTAGCTTTCCTGGCTGTAACCGGCGCCGACGATCGCCTTGAACGGAGCGACCGTGCGCAGCCGCTTGTCGGTATCCTCGTTCTTGCCATAGGCATAGGCCAGCGCAGCATGGATGTTGAAACCGTTGTCGAAGCTCTTCATCGCGCTCGCTTCAACACCGGAGATCGTCACGCTAGAGACGTTGGTATAGTTGAACTCCGTGATACCCCCCACAGACGTCTGCACCGTATCGATGAAATTCTTGTATCGATTGTGGAAGAGCGCCACGCGTCCGCTCAGGTCGTCTTGGTTGAAGTTCGCGCCGATTTCGAATCCGTTGCCGGTTTCAGGCTTCAGATCTGGATTGCCAAGCTGCGCATAACGTCCACCGGCGTTGTAGAAACGGCTGTAGAGTTCATCGACGGTTGGAGCACGGAACGACATGGACCATTGCGCAAACAGTTCAACATCCGGCGTAATGTCGTAGGTTGCCAACAGCTTAGGCGAAACGCGAGCGCCGTCCTTGTCCTCAAGCGGACCGAACAAACCGAGCGCCGGGTTGCTGGCGAAGCCGCCGGTCGCCGCTGGCTCGTATCTGTACCAGTCAAAACGCGCACCGGGGGTCAACGCAAACCCGTTGCCGAAAGAAATGCGGTCCTCGATCGTCGCGCCGACGCTATAGCTTTGTACGTCGGGAACTTCAGCCTGATTGTTGAGCGAGGGGCAAGTTGTGGTGCAAAGCGCCCAACTATACTGGCTCCAATCCGTGACCGCGGTTTCCAGGCCGAAGCTGACCGAGTGATCGTAGCCGCCGTACTCGAACTCCTTGGTCGCGTTGCCCGTGGCGCCCCACGTCTTGCTGCTGATCGAATTGTCGCGACCGTAGCCGACGCCGGCCGCAGTTCGACCGAGCGAACCCGAGGATCGTTCAAGCTCCTGCCAATAGAGTGTCGCACGTGCGGTGGTGAAAAAGGAATCCGACGACACGGCCTCGTAGTCGTAGTCAAACGAGACACGCTTGCGAGATCGGTCGTCGGTACCGTTGTAGCCTCCGATCCTATAGAGAGGCAAAGCAAGGCCCTGGTCGCTCCGGAGGTCGATATCCGCATCGCGGCGGAAGCTTTCCGCCGTCAGCCCGATACGATGTCCGCCTTCGAGTTCCTGGCGGATCTTGACCATCAGGTTGCTTTGATCGAAGTCCAGCGGGTTGGGCTCGGTGCGGGAGCGGCCGTAGCTGTCGTTTGTGCCTTGATTGTCAATCTCATGTCCCGTGCGGTAGGTGCCCTGCAGGAGGATCGAGGTCTGGTCGATTTTCTTGGCAGCGGCGACGGAGCCCGCGATGCTTTCGTCTTCGCTGTCGTAAGTCGACTTGACGATCAGGCCCCAGTCGCGGCCTTCCGGAATGATGTCTTCCGGTTCGAGCGTCCGCACAACGATCGCGCCGCCCAGCATGCCGGAACCGCCGGTGCTTGAGTCGGAGCCGGCCACCACGTCAAACGCCGAGAGCGAGGAGAAGTCAAACAAATCGCTGCCGCTGCCGTTGGCATTGCTGCGCGCGAATGCGCCTTGGCGCGCGTTGTTCGAGAGATACGGGATCGGAATGCCGTCGATGACGGTTAGGATGCGAGGACCGGAAAGGCCGCGCAAATTGACGCCCGCGTCAGCGCGAGAGAAATTGACGCGGGGATCAATGCTGCGGCCGATATCCTCGAAGTTGGTGATTTGCTGTTGCTCGAGCTCTTTCTTGCCGATCTCGGTTGCGAGCGGCGTATCCGCGATGCTCCCTGCCGGCGCCGTCGTCGTGCGGCGGTTGCCCTTAACGACGATCTTCTGCAGCGGCGTGCCGTTTTCGTCAACGGCAGCCGCAGTCGTCGTTGCTGGTGCACTTTGTGCGAAAGCCTGCGACACCGGAAGTACGAAGATGGACGCCGCGCTGACCAAGAGCATCGAGCGCCAATACTGGATAATCATAACCAACCCCTCAGGAGAATTCACCGGGCTGGCTGGTCTTCACGCATTCGCGCTTCGAGGGGCTGGCTAGGCATTTCGGCGGAGAATTCCGCCTTCTTCTTGCCGCATAAAAAACATGAGTATGGTTGTCAATATATGTCGCGAAGATATCATGAATTATTAAGTCATGTTTTCATCGCCCCCACAAGCGTTGCGAAATTGCAACGAAATC
The DNA here is from genome assembly GCF_001424945.1 of Rhizobium sp. Root1203. Lineage (GTDB taxonomy): Bacteria > Pseudomonadota > Alphaproteobacteria > Rhizobiales > Rhizobiaceae > Rhizobium. Next base: position 107,619 of record NZ_LMCW01000006.1, on the reverse strand, counting down.
CGTCTCCATACGTTCCTCTTTCGCTGAAACGACAGACGGATGGATGCGTGACGAGGACACTTGCAGTCACAACGGCGTTTTTATGCCTCACCATATTGACCGGTGCGCAATTGCCCACCACCGGTCCGACCCCTCAGACGAAGCCCGGCGAGCAGCAGGAAAAGCCGGCCGACATCGAAGTCGCCCCGAAGCCGCAGTCGAAGCCGGATGGCGGGGAAACCGGACCGGCTTCGGGTGCGGCGCCTGTGCCTGCCGATAAGCCGACCGCGCCGCCGGAAAAGCAGGGCCCCAAACTCCCGTCCCAGCAGACACTGGAAGAGCAGCACCTGACGATCGCGTCGGAAAGCGACGACGAGCACTCCGCATGCGTGGCCGAGCTTCGAAGCCTCGGCGTGGTCTTCCAGGACATTTCCCGTATCGACGGCGGCAACGGTTGCGGCATCGACAAACCGATCAAGGTCTCCGAAGCACTGCCCGGGATCAGGTTGAAGCCTGACGGCGTTTTCCGATGCCCGGTGGCATTGGCGCTGGCCCGCTGGATGAAGGAGAGCGTCATCCCGGCCGCAGCCGCGGCAGCGCCGGATCAGGGCAGGATAACCACTATCAATCAAGCCTCGTCCTACATCTGCCGGCTGCGAAACGGCGCCGACACCGGAAAGGTTTCGGAACATGCGCGCGGCAACGCGATCGATGTCGCAAGCTTCAGCTTCGAGAAGGGAAAGGACATTGCCGTCATGCCACGCCGGGAAGACCCGACCCTTGTCGGCGCATTCCAGCGCACCGTCAGCGCCTCAGGTTGCCTTTATTTCACGACCGTGCTCGATCCGGAAAGCGACGCCGCGCACGAAACCCACTTCCATCTCGACGTGATTGAACGCAAGGGCGGGTATCGCTATTGCCACTGATGAACGCCACAAAGGCTGCTTGCTCGGGCCAGAGGAAAGCACGCTCGGCGCCCGCTCACTGATCCCGGCGTCGCGTGCATATGTAAGCTTTCTTGATGCAGACGATCTTCGGCGTGGAGCAAACGGCTTTGCCGTTTTCCATGGCGCAGACCGAGCACCGGTCGCTGAATTCGATGCAATCGGGCTCGCTCTTGATAAAATCCGCCATGCTCTGTTCCACGACGGCCGGCTGGTCCGCCGTCGACGCATCCGATACGACCAGCACAAACACCGCTGCTGCGATAATGATCCGTCTTGAAGGCGACGAAAACGGCATGATCCATCCAATCAGTGTTTCCAAGCTGCCCGGCACTGCGCGTTCCGGGCGTCGCTGATCCGGAGTAACTCAATCAAAATCAGAACAACCCCTCGATATATCCTTGGTCGTTGAGGTAGATTCGTTCGGCCGAAGGCGATTTCGGCAGGCCGGGCATCGTCATGATCTCGCCGGTAATGGCAACGACGAAGCCTGCGCCGGCCGAAAGGCGGACCTCGCGGACGGACACGATATGCCCCTCTGGCGCACCGCGCAGATTGGGGTCCGTCGAAAAGGAATACTGCGTCTTCGCCATGCAGACGGGCAGATGGCCGTAGCCCTGCTCCTCCCAGGCGTGGAGCTGGTCACGCACCGCCTTGTCAGCCGTCACCTCGCCCGCATGATAGATCTTGGACGCGATGATCTCGATCTTCTCGAACAGCGAAACCTCGTCGGGATAGAGTGGCTCGAACTTCGCCTGCCCCGATTCCGCCAGCTCGACGACCTTGTAGGCAAGCTCTTCGATCCCGGCCGAGCCTTCGGCCCAGTGACGGCACAGGATCGCTTCGGCGCCCAGCCGCGAGACATATTCTTTGACGGCGGCGATCTCGGCCTCGGTGTCGGACACGAAATGGTTGATGGCGACGACGACCGGAACGCCGAACTTGCGAACATTGGCAACATGCCGCCCGAGATTGGAGCAGCCCTTTTTCAAGGCAGCGACATTCTCCGTTCCAAGTTCTTCCTTCTTGACGCCACCGTTCATCTTCAGTGCGCGCACTGTCGCGACGATGACCGCCGCAGCCGGCTTAAGCCCCGCCTTGCGACATTTGATGTCGAAGAACTTCTCTGCCCCGAGATCCGCCCCGAACCCTGCCTCCGTCACCACGTAGTCACCGAGCTTCAGCGCCGTCTTCGTCGCGATCACCGAATTGCAGCCGTGGGCGATATTGGCGAAAGGGCCGCCATGAACCAGGGCCGGGTTATTCTCCAGCGTCTGCACGAGGTTCGGCTGCATCGCGTCCTTGAGCAATACTGCCATCGCGCCGTCGGCCTTAAGGTCGCGGGCATAGACGGCCGTCCTGTCGCGCCGGTAGCCGACGATGATGTTGCCGAGCCGCATCTCCAGATCCTGGAGGTCGCCCGCAAGGCAGAGGATCGCCATCACCTCCGAGGCGACGGTGATGTCGAAACCGTTCTCGCGCGGGAAACCATTGGCGACGCCGCCGAGCGACGACACCATTTGGCGCAGCGCCCGGTCGTTCATGTCCATGACGCGCCGCCACGTAACGCGACGCAGGTCTATATCCTGCTCGTTCCCCCAGTAGATATGGTTGTCGATCATCGCCGCGAGCAGATTGTGCGCGGACGTGATGGCATGGAAATCGCCGGTGAAATGCAGGTTGATGTCTTCCATCGGAATGACCTGCGCATAGCCGCCGCCGGCTGCACCGCCCTTTACGCCGAAGCACGGCCCGAGCGACGCCTCGCGGATGCAGACGACGGCTTTCTTGCCAATGCGGTTCAGGCCGTCGCCGAGACCGACCGTCGTCGTCGTTTTCCCCTCGCCTGCCGGCGTCGGATTGATCGCTGTCACCAATATCAGCTTGCCGTCCGGCCTGTTCGCCTGCTCCGCGATGAACTGGGCGCTGATCTTTGCCTTGTCGTGGCCATAGGGTGCGAGATGCGTGGCCGGAATGCCGAGCGTTTCACCGATCTCGAAGATCGGTTTCTTTCTTGCCGCGCGCGCGATCTCGATGTCGGATTTGTGTTCTGCCATGTCCCTGCCCCCATCGTCTGCGCGTCCACCGGCACCAGATCTATTTCAACCGGATAGCGAAATATACCGAAAGTTTGAAGGGCGCCGCGGTTGCCGAGGGACCTCGGTGGCGTTTATGACCGGACATCGATTCTGCATTTGCGAGGCCAAGTCATGAAATCACTCGAACTCGTCGTCGAGCGCATCATCCTTTCCAGCCGATGGATACTCGTCGTCTTCTACATTGGCCTTGCTATGGCGTTGGCCGTCTATGCCGTTTCCTTCGGCTTCAAGTTCATGAAGGTCGCCGGCAATGTGTTCTTGCTCGACGAGGGAGAAATGATCCTGGCCATGCTCGGACTGATCGATGCCGCGCTGGTTGCGAGCCTGATCGTGATGGTCATGATTTCGGGATACGAAAATTTCGTCAGCCGCTTCGACGAGAGCGAAGACGATGTTTCCTTCATCGGCAAGCTCGACGCCGGCAGCCTCAAGATCAAGGTCGCATCGTCGATCGTTGCAATCTCGTCCATCCATCTCCTGCAGGTGTTCCTCAACGTGAACCAGTACAGGGATGGCCAGATCATGTGGTTGACGGCCATGCACCTCGCATTCGTCGTCTCCGCCGTGATGCTCGGCTTTCTCGAACAGATGATGAAGAAATCCAAGGGCGGCGACAAGATTTAACGCGACCGATTCGGTCCGACTGGACTGCCGATGACGCGGTGCGGGCAGGAGAAACGCCTCCTGAACCACTCGCCGTCACCTTCGAGCAGTCGCGACCTGCGCGTGAATTGAAACACCTGCGCGTATTGGTTGATTTTAGTGACACTAAAAAACAACCGATGGCAGCGCGCTGTGATTAAAAATCGCCACAACGCAATTTAATCACTGTGAAAGACGTTAATTCCGGCTAGCCAATATGGCACGACGCATATCTTATGTCCGAAATGCAGGCGGACAGGAACTTGTTGATGTCTTACGTAACGACCTCGGAAAGACAGTCGCTTTTGACGGCAGAGATTGCCGCCGTCAAAACTCGACCGGCGTTTGCGCAGGTCCTCAACCGCGTGTCCGATGCATTCGGCTTCAAATACATCACGCTGATGGATGCGCCATCCGCCGACAATGTCATGCTCAAGCCGTTGCTGATCGAGACCTCGCTTCCCGCAGCTTACGTCAACCAGTTCGATCGTTGCCGCTTCATGCAGCTGCCCGTCTTTTCGAAAGCGATGTCGGACTCAGTGGTGCCGAGCCTCTGGAACCTGTCGGACGCAGGCTGCGTTTTTCCGGCAGAACTGCGGTCCTTGAAGTACGACTTCGACATGCAGATCGGCATTGCCATTCCGGGGCGCGCGACCGATGGCCATCGGTTGCTGTTCAGATTGGCCGGCAAGCGCGCGCTGCCTGGCCAGACGGAGGTCAACGAACTGACCATGGTGATGCTGCACGTGCTGGACGCCTACAACCAGCTGAAGTCCTCCAGCCCAGCCGCACATCCCACGCTTTCGGTCCGTGAACGGGAGGTCCTTCGTTGGACTGCACAGGGCAAGACTTCCATCGAGATCGGCCAGATTCTGTCGCTGTCGGACCACACGGTAAATGCCTACATGACCAGCGCGATGAAGAAGCTTGATTGCGTCAACCGCACGCAGCTGGTCGCAAAGGCGATCCGCCAGAAGCTGATCAACTGATCCCGCCTATCGGTCGAGCACCGAACGGATTTCGACTAGGTTCGACCGCACCCTCAAGATATAGAATCCCATCGTTGCCAGGTGACTCGGCATGATCCAGCCGTCTTCGCGGCCGTTGGAGATGATCGCCGGCTGAATTTGCAGCGCCGCCTGAAACTGCTTGATGGTCGCGCCAAAAATCGCTCCGAGATTGCGCTCCGCCACCACCCGCGAAAAATCCGATTGGGCAGCACTGAGGATCGCGTAGTAGGCATACAGCTGGCCGTAGGCAAACCAGAAGCGGTCGTCGGCGCGCGTGTCGAACCAGCCGCTCGAATGGTTTGCGGAACGCTCCGCCAGCACGTCGGAGGTGCTGCCGAGATCGTTCGCAATACGATCGATGAACTGGGTCAGGTTGTCGGCGCGGCCGTCGAACACGGCGTCACACCTGGCAAGATCAGCATTGAATTTTCGCAGGCTTTCGATCGCCGATCGGTAGTAGCTCGGCGTCGGCGTCTTCGGGCCGAACGGATTGAGCCCGAAATACCAGCTGTATTCATCGAACTGCAGGTTTCCGCGCGCGTTTTGCAGGTCGTTGTTGATCCCCGATGTGCCCCGCACCCGGCCAAGCGAATCGACAAGCTCCACCGCCGTCCGTCGAACGGCCTGATTCACGCCGCGCTGAAAGGAAGCCTTGTTGTCGAGAAACGGTGTATGATCCCAGTCGATCCCGAAAAATCCAAGCCGATAGAGCAGCATGGAAGAGATCCAGGCATTCTGGTTGACGTTGAAATCGGTCAGATCGGCTGCGACGTCGACGATCGCCGACCGCTGGCAGGTCTTGGCAGCAGATGCGGCGACACCGGCGGCGGCGGGGATTTCCGTTCCAGCCGGCACGGTACGCTCGGACAGACGGTACTCGTCGACGAATGAAGGATTGAAACCCGACCAGGATTGGGTCTGCCAGACGAAATACCCATAGAGGCCGACGAGCAGCGCCGCAAATCCCATGATCGGCAGGCGGATCATCCACGTGCGCCGCGCGTACCAGCCGTGCGCAGCGAGGAACGGCCAGAGAGCCCACGCCGTGAAAAGCCGCGCCCAGCGGACGATTGTCCGGCCGATCGACCTGAAAAAACCGGCGATCCCGTCGAGCATCGTCCACTCCTATGCGGCAAGAGGTTTCATCGCACTGACATATGTGTTTGTCCGCGAAATCACAACATGACGCTGATATTATTGTTTCTTCGGCGCTGTTACCGCCGCTGCAGGCGGAAGCGGAACCTCGATGATATCTTCGTTGTGTCGATGAGCGGCGCACCCGGTTCGCCTTCGCCCTTGTGCGCGAAGGCCGAAAACTTCTTGTCGAAGGCAGCGTCGGCGGTGCGCTTGCGCTGTTCCAGCTCCAGCGGCAGCAGCATGTTGCGTTCGAAGAGCACGATGGCGTCGGCGATATTCGGAAACAGCTCCGTGGAGATCTGGACCTTCGATCCCGGAATGTCGGTATCCACCTGCGCCTCGTAGATCAGCAACCGTTCCTCGGTGTCGATCGTCAGCTTGCGCATGAGGGCATTGCAGCGGCCGACGTGGCCGTTCAGAGAATCCACCAGGAGCTGGAAGATGCCGATGAAACGTTCGCGGCGCTGGCTTTCCTCCCGCATCTCATGTTCCTGGGCTGAAATGCGCTCGGCCTCCTCCTTCAGTGTATGGCGGGCCTGCTCCATCCCGTCCCATTCGACCTTGCTGCCATAAAGGCCGATCCGACCCTGCGTCGTCAGCGCCTTGGCATTCAGCTCCTTGATGCGGAGCCGGGCGATGTCGATTTCGTCGACAAGCCGCCGACGGCGTCCGACGATGTCGACAAGTCCTCTCTCCGCCACCTTGTGCGCGGAAATCGCAGCGGCGCGATAGTTGGCGATCAACCCGGCGACGGCATCCGATTTATACATAAGATCGCGCAGCCTTTCGACCACGGGTGCGGCCCGCACGCGTGCGCCGTGGCGGCGCCACATACGCTGGCGCGAGAAACGTCCGATGAACCGTTCGGCCGCCGTTAGACCGCGAAAGCCGTCCAGATCGGCGGAAACCTTCACCGTCAGCACATCGAGACCCGAGACAAGCTCCGCAAGCAGATCTGTGAAATTCGTCCCATCGGCGACAAAGGCTTGGAACAGTTCGTTTTCGGCCAGGAACCGCTCATCGTCGATCTCGGTCGAACCACGCGCAAATTCGTCAATGAAGGCAGTGCAGGCGGCAGCGGCACCCGGCAGCACTTCCGCAAGCCCGCGAGCGGCTTCAAATGTCGTGTCGAACGAGAAAGGCTTACGCACCAGACGACCCCGGGAATCGATTGGCTTGAATCTAGCCCTTCGCTCGCACAAAGAAAACAGCGGCAGGCTAAACTGCCTCGGCAATCCATTCGCCGTTCATGGCGTCGTCCCAGTGGCGGCGGCACAGCGAGACATACTTTTCGTTGCCGCCGACCTCGATCTGCGCTCCCTCCCGCGCCACGTCTCCCTTCGCGTCGAGACGCACGACCATCGTCGCCTTGCGGCCGCAATGGCAGATGGTTCGGACTTCGCGCATCTCGTCGGCGATCGCCATGAGCTCCTCGGAAACGGGGAACAGCTTGCCGAGGAAATCGGTTCGTAGGCCATAGACCATGACAGGAATGTTCAGACGATCGACAACGCGTGCAAGCTGCCAGACATGCGCGCGCGTCATGAAATGTGCCTCGTCGACGAAGACGCAGGCAATCGGTTCGCCCTCCCGGTTGAGCCCGTCGATCAGAGCAAACAGATCTTCGTCCGGCTCGAACGCGATGGCATTGGCCTGAAGCCCGATGCGCGACCCGATGATGCCCTTGCCGGCTCTTTCGTCGAAGGCGGCGATCAGGAGAACGGCACGCATTCCACGCTCTTCGTAATTGTAGGCGGCCTGCAGCAGCATCGTCGACTTGCCGGCATTCATGGTCGAGTAGTTGAAATAGAGCTTTGCCATCGTTTTCTCCGTGTTTTCGTTCTTGAAAGCTCGAAACCGCGAAGAAAAGCCCCGCATTTTGTTAGCCACAGGAAATTTAAGCGCAAAAGTCATCGAAGCCCCTGAAATTCCGACATTCCAGGAAATGTGCGAGACGTCGCAATCGGGTACGTCGATGCGGCGCAAACGCACTGTGGTCGCTTGTAAAACTCGGCTATTGGTGATTGGCTTGGGAACGTAAGACTGGGAGTCTGTAAATGAAAACGACAAGCGCATTCAAACTGATCACCGCCACGGCTGTTGCTGCTCTCGCTGTTGCAACCGCCGCAATCGCAGCAGATCCGGACAGCTGTACGACCGTCCATTTTTCGGACGTGGGCTGGACCGACATCACCTCCACCACCGCAACCGCAGCTGTCGTCCTCAAGGGCCTCGGCTACACCCCCGACATCAAGGTTCTCTCCGTGCCGGTCACCTACCAGTCGTTGAAGAACAAGGACATGGACATCTTCCTCGGCAACTGGATGCCGACGCAGGAAAAGGACGTTCGCCCGTTCCTGGACGACAAGTCTGTTGAATCGTTCGGGCCGAACCTCGTCGGCGCAAAGTACACATTGGCGACCAACGCCAAGGGCGCGGAACTCGGCATCAAGGATTTCAAGGATATCGCCGCCCACAAGGAAGACCTGGACGGCAAGATCTACGGCATCGAACCGGGCAATGACGGCAACCGCCTCGTCATGGACATGATCGACAAGGACACCTTCGGCCTGAAGGGGATGGAAGTCGTCGAATCCTCGGAACAGGGCATGCTGGCACAGGTTGCCCGCTCCGAAAAGGAAGGCAAGGCTGTCGTCTTCCTCGGCTGGGAACCGCATCCGATGAACGAGAACTTCAAGCTCACCTACCTGACCGGCGGCGATGACGTCTTCGGGCCGGACTTCGGTGGCGCCAAGGTGTTCACCAACGTCCGCGCAGGCTATCTCAACGACTGCCCGAACGTCGGCGCCCTTCTGAAGAACATGGTTTTCTCGCTGGAAATGGAAAACCAGATCATGGGCAAGATCCTGAACGATGGGGAAGACCCGGAAAAGGCGGCGACGGAATGGCTGAAGGCCAACCCGTCGGCCATCGAGCCGTGGCTTGCCGGCGTGAAAACACGCGATGGCAGCGGCGACGGGCTTCCGGCCGTCAAGAAAAGCCTCGGCCTCTGATAACGACGAACGGGGTGGCGTGCGCCGCCCCGCTTCCGCTATCATCGCACTTGTTGTTGTTCTTTCTGGATAGGCGAGCCCTTGAACTGGATCACCGACGCTAAAATTCCCATCGGCCCCTGGGCGAAAGCCTTTGTGGATTGGCTCACTTCGAACGCCGATTGGTTCTTCAACCAGCTTGCCTTCGTCCTTTCGCACGTCATCGACGGCCTGCTGTTCGTACTGCAGAAGCCACACCCGCTGATCGTCGTTTTCGGGATCAGCGCCATTGCCTACTGGTTGCGCCGCTCGATCGTCGTCGCGGTCTTCACCTGTCTTGGGCTCCTGTTCATCATGAACCAGGGCTATTGGAAAGAGACGACGGCAACGCTGGCGCTGGTGCTCGCCTCAACCTTCGTCAGCATGATCGTGGGCATTCCGCTCGGCATCGCGGCCGCGCGCCGCCCATGGGTCAATTCCCTGCTGCGTCCCATTCTCGACCTTATGCAGACCATTCCGACATTCGTCTATCTGATTCCAGCACTTATTCTTTTCGGTCTCGGCATGGTGCCTGGCCTGATCGCGACCGTCATCTTCGCGATCCCCGCTCCCATCCGCCTCACCCGTCTCGGCATCATCTCGACGCCCCCCTCGCTCGTCGAGGCTGCCGAATCCTTCGGTGCCACGCCGATGCAGGTGCTGCGCAAGGTCGAGCTGCCCTTTGCCATGCCGCAGATCATGGCGGGCCTGACGCAGACGATCATGCTGTCGCTGTCGATGGTGGTCATAGCAGCCCTCGTCGGTGCGGACGGCCTCGGCGTGCCGGTGGTGCGCGCCCTCAATACCGTCAACATCGCCAAGGGCTTCGAGGCCGGCCTCTGCATCGTCATCCTGGCCATTATTCTCGACCGAATGTTCCGCGCGGCGGGTGAAGGAGATGGCTCATGACCGCGGTTCGCTTCGACAATGTCAGCATCGTCTTCGGCGACAAGCCGGAGAATGCCCTTGCACTCGCAGATCAGGGCAAGACACGCGACGAAATCGGCGCTGCGACCGGCTTGGTGCTGGGCGTCGCCGACGCCTCGCTCTCCATCGAGGAAGGAGAAATCCTGGTACTGATGGGCCTCTCCGGCTCCGGCAAATCGACGCTGCTGCGCGCCGTCAACGGGCTTGCACCGGTGGTGCGCGGCGAGGTTTCCGTGTCGACCGCCACCGGCCCCGTCAATCCGTACAGGACCAGTGCCAAAGGCCTGCGCGATCTGCGCATGCACACCGTCTCGATGGTGTTCCAGCAGTTTGCGCTGCTCCCCTGGCGCACCGTCGCCGACAATGTCGGCTTCGGCCTAGAACTTGCCGGAATGGCGGAATCCGAGCGCAAGAAGCGCGTCGGCGAACAGCTCGAACTGGTCAACCTGACGAAATGGGCCGACCGCAAGGTCAACGAGCTGTCGGGCGGCATGCAGCAGCGCGTGGGGCTCGCCCGTGCCTTCGCGACGGGTGCCCCGATCCTCTTGATGGACGAGCCGTTTTCGGCTCTCGATCCGCTGATCCGCACGCGTCTGCAGGACGAGCTTCTCGAGTTCCAGCGGCGATTGAAGAAGACGATCCTCTTCGTCAGCCACGACCTCGACGAAGCCTTCCGCATCGGCAACCGCATCGCCATCATGGAAGGCGGACGCATCATCCAGTGCGGCACGCCGCAGGATATCGTCAAGAACCCCGCCGACCAGTACGTCGCCGACTTCGTCCAGCATATGAACCCGATCAGCATGCTGACCGCGCAGGACGTGATGCAGCCCGGGCTCGGCAACGCTGCATCCGGCACCGTCAGCGGAACGGCACGCGCCCAGACGCCGCTGATCGACATTCTGGATGCTCTGGCGCGACAGCCCGGCAGCATCGGCGTTGTCGAAAACGGCGCGGTCATCGGCACCATCTCGGCTCAGGATATCGTTGCCGGCCTGACGCAACACAGGCGGAAAGAACAGGCTTGATCCGATCCGCCACTTCCGCCAGAAAGCGGATATGAAAGATCAAGCGTCCGTTCTCAGGGAAACGGACGGAGAGGCGCGCAAGCTTGCTCGCACCCTTCTCCGCTCCGCCCGCTATGCTGCCATCGCCGTTCTCGACCCGGAGACCGGGTTTCCATTCGCAAGCCGCGTTCTCCTCGGCACCGACATCGATGGCGTTCCCGTCATTCTCGTATCCGGCCTGTCGGCGCACACCCGCGCGCTGGACGCGGATGTCAGGGCATCGTTGCTGACGGGCGAACCCGGCAAAGGCGACCCGCTGGCATATGCCCGGCTGACGACACAGTGCCGTGCCGAACCGGTGGATCGGGACAGCGTGGTTCACGCCCGGATTCGCGGCCGCTTCCTCAACCGCCACGCCAAGGCGAAACTCTATATCGACTTCCCGGATTTCCGCTTCTTCCGGCTTGTACCGCAATCGGCGAGCATGAACGGCGGGTTCGGTCGGGCCTATGTTCTGGAGGGTGCCGACTTGGCGATTCGGTCGAGTGCGAACGAGACGGTGGCGGCCCAGGCGGACGAGATATTGCGCGATCTGCTGGACAAGAACCCCGACCTCGCACGAGACGCCGCTCTAACGCTCAAAGGCGCGGACCATAAAATATGGGGTATTTGCGGTTTGGATTGCGGTGGCCTCGACCTGATTTCCGGTGAAATCCTGCTGCGCTATGAGCTTGAAACCGTTGCACAGTCGGCTTCAGAACTTTATTCGCATATATCTAAAATAAAATACGCAATACCTCAAATTTAGCTATATACAATCTTGAGCCCGTGTTGATAGTTTTTAGCGTCGGTCAATTTGAGGCAGACGCATACGTTTTTGAAATCAGTTTCACACCGGGAAGACGATTATGGACACAATTGATTTGACCGCAAACGCAAACGTTGCGGCAGCTTTATTATCGGCAATGGCCAATCCCAAAAGGCTTCTTATTCTCTGCAATTTGGTAAAAGGCGAAATTCCGGTCGGCGCTTTGGCGACCGAGGTCGGCCTCAGCCAGTCTGCGCTGTCCCAGCACCTTTCGAAGCTCCGAGCCCAGAAGCTCGTCAAGACGCGCCGCGACGCGCAGACGATCTACTACTCGAGCACGTCCGATCAGGTTATCCGTATCCTCGAAACGCTGACGCAAATCTACGCCGAGCCTGTTCGCGCCAAATCTGCTGCCTGACTGGTCTATCGAGCAGTCGGTTACAAGCCTCTCCCAGCGAGAGGCATCTGTTTTTCAGTATCCCATTATATTTGCTGACCGGTAATCTCTGATTGCCGGTCGTTTTTCGCGATGCGTTCTTTCGCCGCCTGAGCGCAAAGTCTTCGGCCTCGGCTTGACGCCCTCGGATGCGCTGATAATTTGACCGGGCAGTAAAAAAATTACGGCGCTAGCCAATACCGGGAACGGCCTCCGAAACGGCCATGGAGAACAGCATGTCCAACCGCCTCAATGCCACGCCAAACGACCTTCGCGCCTTTTGGATGCCCTTTACCGCGAACCGTCAGTTCAAGAAGGAGCCCAGGCTCTTCGTCGGCGCCAAGGACATGTATTACACCACCCATGACGGCCGTCAGGTGCTGGACGGCACGGCCGGCCTCTGGTGCGTCAATGCGGGCCACTGCCGCACGAAGATCACCGAAGCGATCGCCGCACAGGCCGGCGAGCTCGATTACGCGCCGGCCTTTCAGCTCGGCCATCCCAAGGCCTTCGAACTGGCAAACCGTCTGGTCGATCTCGCACCGGAAGGCATGAACCACGTTCTCTATACCAACTCCGGTTCCGAATCCGTGGAGACGGCGCTGAAGGTGGCGCTTGCCTACCATCGGGTCAAAGGCAACGGCTCGCGTTTCCGCCTGATCGGCCGCGAGCGCGGCTATCACGGCGTCAACTTCGGCGGCATCTCCGTCGGCGGCATCGTTTCCAACCGCAAGATGTTCGGCACCCTGCTGACCGGTGTCGATCACATGCCGCACACCCATCAGCCCGGCAAGAACAGCTTCACCAAGGGCCAGCCCGAACACGGCGGCGACATCGCGTCAGAGCTGGAGCGCATCGTCACGCTGCATGATGCCTCCACCATTGCCGCCGTCATCGTCGAGCCGGTATCGGGCTCCACCGGCGTCCTCATCCCGCCGAAGGGCTATCTTCAGAAGCTTCGCGAGATCTGCACCAAGCACGGCATCCTCCTGATCTTCGACGAAGTCATCACCGGCTTCGGCCGTCTCGGCGCGCCTTTCGCCGCCCAGTACTACGACGTCAAGCCGGACATGATCACGACGGCCAAGGGCCTGACCAACGGCGTCATCCCCATGGGCGCGGTCCTCGTCACCTCAGAGATCCATGATGCCTTCATGGAAGGGCCGGAGCACATGATCGAGTTCATGCACGGCTACACCTACTCCGGCAACCCGATCGCCTCGGCTGCGGCTCTCGCGACGCTTGACGTCTACAAGGAAGAGGGCCTTCTCACCCGTGCCGCCGAGCTTTCGGATTACTGGACGGAGGCGCTGCACTCCCTGAAGGACTGCCCGAACGTCATAGATATCAGAAACACCGGCCTGATCGGTGCGATCGAGCTCGATCCGATTGCCGGTGAGCCGACGAAGCGCGCCTTTACCGCCTTCCTGAAGTCCTACGAGAAGGGATTGCTGATCCGCACGACAGGCGACATCATCGCACTCTCGCCGCCGTTGATCATCGAGAAGCACCACATCGACGAGCTTTTCGGCAAACTGCGCGAAATTCTGAAGAACAACATCTAAAGACGCCTTCCGGGGCTCGTTTTTGTCAATTCAGGCAAAAACGAGCCCTATTTTTTTATCTTCTTGCGTAATCGGCGGTAAATTCCTAAGAAACTTGCCGTGTGTCCATCGAAGCCAAACATGGCAGGCGGGCGCATTCGCCGCGCGCGATCCGTCGTCTCTTGGCGCATCCCCTTGAGGGCTGTTGTACGACTTGGGTAGCCGCCGCGGCCGAAAAGTCGCGGGTTTCAAACCCACCCAAGGAGATAGAGAAATGAACCTCAAGACATTGTCGGGTGCGACCGTCCTCGCCTCCCTCGCCTTTGCGCCGCTTGCCCATGCAGACATCACCATCGGGCTGATCGCGCCGTTGACTGGCCCCGTGGCCGCCTATGGCGACCAGGTGAAGAACGGCGCCCAGACCGCAGTTGACGAAATCAACAAAAGCGGCGGCATCCTCGGCGAAAAAGTCATTCTGAAATACGCTGACGACGCCGGCGAGCCCAAGCAGGGCGTCTCCGCGGCAAACCAGATCGTCGGCGACGGAATCCGCTTCGTGGTCGGCCCTGTTACGTCGGGCGTTGCCATTCCGGCTTCCGACGTGCTGGCCGAAAATGGCGTGCTGATGGTCACTCCGACGGCAACCGCCCCGGATCTGACGAAGCGCGGCCTCACGAACGTCCTGCGCACCTGCGGCCGCGACGACCAGCAGGCCGAAGTCGCCGCCAACTACGTCCTGAAGAACTTCAAGGACAAGCGCGTTGCGATCATCAACGACAAGGGCGCCTACGGCAAGGGTCTGGCCGACAGCTTCAAGGCGACACTCAACGCCGGCGGCATCAAGGAAGTTCTCGACGACGCGCTCAGCCCGGGCGACAAGGACTTCAGCGCGCTGACCACCCGCCTCAAGGCCGAGAAGGTCGATGTCGTCTATTTCGGCGGCTACCACCCGGAGGGCGGCCTTCTTGCACGCCAGCTGCATGACCTCTCGGTCAACGCCACGATCATCGGCGGCGATGGCCTGTCCAACAGCGAGTTCTGGAACATCGGTACGGACGCGGCCGCCGGCACGGTCTTCACCAACGCCATGGACGCAACCAAGAGCCCGGACTCCAAGGCAGCGGCCGATGCGCTGAAGGCCAAGGGCATCCCGGCCGAAGCCTTCACGCTCAACGCCTATGCGGCCGTCGAAGTGCTCAAGGCCGGCATCGAGAAGGCAGGCAGCGCCGAAGACGCAGAAGCCGTTGCAACGGCGTTGAAGGCAGGCGAACCGGTCGCGACCGCAATCGGCAAGCTGACCTATGGCGAGACCGGCGACCTGACTTCGCAGAGCTTTGCCCTTTACAAATGGGAAGACGGCAAGATCGTCCCGGCTGAATAAGCCTCGTATTCCACACGCAGAATCCGCCGGGCGCCTTCATTGGGCGCCCGGTTTCGTTTGTAGGTAAAGCTCAAGCCAGAATCCGGCCGCAAAATGCATCCAGCGCTGCGAGCTTCACCAGGCCCGCCGCGGCGACCGCGCCGGCACCGGGCATTTCAAGCCTTTCGCCTATCGTCATGCCGACCGGCAGTGCAAACTCCGCCGGCTGCCGCGTCAGGTTGAAGACGAAAAGCAGCGTCTCCCCGCCCTTTCGACGCGTAAATGCCAG
Source organism: Rhizobium sp. Root1203 (assembly GCF_001424945.1). Lineage (GTDB taxonomy): Bacteria > Pseudomonadota > Alphaproteobacteria > Rhizobiales > Rhizobiaceae > Rhizobium. The sequence goes on along the minus strand of NZ_LMCW01000006.1, from coordinate 92,405 downwards.
CAGATCCTGGTTGGTGCCGATGAATTCCATGTCACTGTCGACAAGCGCCGGATGGCTTTTCCGGAAGGCGAGCGTCTGGCGATAATGGTTGAGCACCGAGGCTGCGTCCGCCTCCTGGGTATCCACGGAAAGGGCAGCCTGTTCATAGGGCACGGGCAGCCACGATTTCGCCGCTGACGTGAAACCGGCATGGGCCTTGGCGGCCTCCCACGGCATCGGGGTACGGCATCCGTCGCGCCCCTTGAAGGCGGGCCAGAAGCGGATGCCATAGGGATCTCGCAGGTCCTCGAAGGCAAGCTCGGCCTCCGGCAGTCCCAGCTCCTCGCCTTGATAAAGGCAGATCGAGCCACGCAACGCCGCAAGCACCGAGATCGCAAGCTTGGCGATGACAGACCGCTCCGCCTCGGTTTTCGCGAAGCGGCTGACATGCCGATTGACGTCGTGATTGGAAAAGGCCCAGCACACCCACCCGTCCGCCACGGCCTTGATGAAGGCGTCGACACAGTTGCGAATGTGCGCTGCGGTGAAGTCGGGCCCGAGCAGATCGAAGGTGTAGCACATATGCAGCTTGTCGCCGCCTGTCGTATAGGCCGCGACCGTCTTCAGCGACCGGGCGCCGTCGCCAACTTCGCCGATCGTCGCGCGGCTCTCATAGCGGTCCAGCAACGCGCGAAAACGCTGCAGGAAGCCAATGTTCTCAGGTTGCGTCTTGTCGTAGAGGTGGTTTTGCATGCCGTAGGGGTTGGAGTCCGGCGCATCGAGCCCGGCATCGCTCGTATCGGGCTCGTGCGGTGGATTGCTCCTGAGCAGCTTGTCGCAGAAGTAGTAATTCACCGTATCGAGACGGAAGCCGTCGACGCCGCGATCCAGCCAGAATTTGACTGTTTCAAGGAGGGCGTCCTGCACCTCCTTGCTGTGGAAATTGAGGTCCGGCTGCGAGGTCAGGAAGTTGTGCTGGTAGTATTGCCGGCGTACGCCGTCCCATTCCCAGCCCGGCCCGCCGAAGATCGAAAGCCAGTTGTTCGGCGCCGTGCCATCCGGCTTGGGATCCGCCCAGACGTACCAGTCGGCCTTGGAATTGGTGCGGCTTGAACGGCTCTCGACGAACCAGGGGTGGACGTCGGACGTGTGCGAAATCACCTGGTCGATGATGACCTTGATGCCGAGCGAATGCGCGGCGGTCATCATCTCGTCGAAGTCGGCAAGCGTCCCGAAGATCGGGTCGACCTCGCAATAGTCCGACACGTCGTAGCCCATATCGGCCATCGGCGATTTGAAAAAGGGCGACAGCCAGATCGCGTCAACGCCAAGGGATGCGATGTAAGGCAGGCGCCGGGTAACGCCTTTCAGATCGCCGAGGCCATCGCCGTTGGTGTCTTGAAACGACCGGGGATAAACCTGATAGACAACCGCGCCACGCCACCAATCCGCATTCCCGCTCGCCTGCAATGCCATCTGTCGCCGTTCCTCGCACCAATCAACTCGGGTGCAGACTAAGGCGAACGGCACAAAACACAACCGCGGTCGCGCCGTTTTGCCGGCCCGGAACGCAATCGCCTTCTCAGGCTGTCGGCACCGGACAGCCGATCCTCTCCATCTTCCTTTGCACTTTGTCGCGTTTGTTCAGGACACTGCGCATGTGGTGGTTCTCCCCGGCCTGCCTCCACTTTCCCGTGAGCGTCCGGCACTTTGCCGCATCGCCGCTGCCGGTCCGCGGTGCATTGTCACTCCCGCTTCCCTTGCCCGCGACGGATGGCAGGGCGATGAGCGGTTGCACCAGCAGCAAGGCGAGCGCTATGCGCGCCAGCGTCTTCATTCGAGCCTCCTCCGACCGGGATCCCGCAGCGGTTCGACTTTACGCCGGGTCGGCTACCCGAGCAAACCTTGCGCGCTATGCGCTTGTCACGATCCCTCTCTACGGGTATCAGCGAAATGAAGTGAACTGGGAGGCCGACGTTGAGCGCACGTTTTCTATCAATCGGGGAGTGCATGGTGGAGCTTTCGCAGGCCGGAGCCGGCTTGCTGAGAAAGGGCTTTGCGGGCGATACGCTGAACACGGCCTGGTACGCCCGCGCCTGCCTGCCGCCGGCATGGACGGTCGACTACTGCACGGCACTGGGCGACGATGCCATGTCCGACGAAATGATTGCGTTCTTCAAGGACGCCGGCATCGGCACCGAGCTGATCCGCCGCGTCAAGGGCAAGGCGCCCGGCCTCTACATGATCAGCCTCAGGGACGGCGAGCGTTCGTTCAGCTATTGGCGCGACAGCTCGGCGGCCCGCCAGCTCGCCGCCGATCCTGATTTCCTCCGCCAGGCGATCGAGATGAGCGACGTGATCTATTTCTCAGGCATCACGCTCGCGATCCTGTCGCGCGGCGACGCCGATACTCTGCTCGCCGAGGTTCGACGCGCCAAAGCCGCCGGCAAGCTGGTCGCCTTCGACCCAAACATCCGCCCGCGGCTCTGGTCGAGCTATGACGAGATGCACGCGACGATCAGCGAAGGCGCGCGCGCCTCGACGCTTGTTATGCCCGGGTTCGACGACGAGGCGGCACATTTCGGCGACGTATCCATCGACGCGACGATCAGCCGATATAAGGCGCTTGGCGCGACCCACGTCCTGGTGAAGAACGGAGCGGAAGGTGCGACCCTGAATTTTGACGGGAGCGAAAGCCTCGTACCGGCGGAAAAGGTATCCAAGGTCGTGGATACCACGAGCGCCGGCGACAGCTTCAACGGCGCGTTCCTGGCCCGCTACCTCGAAACGAAGGATGCCCCGGCGGCAGCCCGCTTTGCGGCAAGGGTTGCTGCGCGCGTGGTCAGCGAACACGGCGCGCTGGTGCCCAGGGAAAAGCTCGGGCTGGAACACGCGTAGGCGGCTGACCGCGCGCTTGGCAGAACTGTAATATTTCCATCATCGACGCCCTTCAAAATAAGGTCGCGGGAATCGATCATCGAGCCCGCCCGGGGCTATGCGCCGTCATCCGGTAATCGGCGCGGATGAAGGTCGGGGTCATGCTGCAACGTCTGTCGAACATCCCTCACGGCGTAGATGCCGGCGTATTGCCATTGGACAAACCGGAGCGACTGGTCATCGTCAGCGATGCCTGGCACCCTCAGGTCAACGGCGTCGTTCGCTCGATCGAGAATACCAACCGTGAGCTGGCGAAGATGGCGATCGAGGTTGCGATGGTGACACCGCAAGGCTTCAGAAGCGTCGCCTGCCCGACCTATCCGGAAATCCGCCTCTCGATCGCCAGCTACCGCAGGATCGCAAGAGAGATACGCAAGCACAAGCCGTCCTATGTGCACATCGCCACGGAAGGGCCGCTGGGGCTGACGGCGCGGCGCTGGTGCCTCAAGAATCGGATGCCTTTTTCCACCAGCTACCACACGCGTTTCCCGGAGTATGTCGCCGCTCGCCTGCCGATTCCGAAGAGCTGGCTCTATGCCTTCGTGCGATGGTTCCACAATGCAGGCGCTGCCTGCATGGTCGCAACGCCGAGCCTCGCGCTTGAACTCTCCGAAAAAGGCATTCGCAACCTGGTGCCGTGGAGCCGCGGCATTGACGCCAACCAGTTTCACCCGGAGGCATTGGAGGAAAAGCCGTTCGGCCTGCAGCGCCCGATCTTCATGACGGTCGGCCGCGTTGCGCTGGAGAAGAACCTGCCTGCCTTTCTCGATCTCGACCTTCCAGGATCGAAGGTCGTTGTCGGCGACGGCCCTGCCCGCGCCGAGCTCGAGAAACGCTATCCCGGCGTGCTCTTCACGGGTCTGAAATTCGGGGAGGAGCTGGCGCGCATCTATGCCCAGGCCGACGTCTTCGTCTTCCCGTCGCTGACCGACACCTTCGGCAATACGATCCTCGAAGCGTTGGCGTCCGGCGTTCCGGTTGCCGCCTACCCCGTCACCGGACCGCTCGACATTATCGGCGAAGACAGCGACGTCGGCGCACTCGACGATGACCTTCGATCTGCCTGCCTTGCCGCGCTATCCTGCTCGCGCGAACAAGCGCGAGCACTTGCAATGCAGTATTCCTGGGAGGCGGCAACCCAACAGTTCATCAACAATATCCGCGCCGCCAATGGTGTCATCACGCCAAAATGGAAGAAAGCATGGCAGTTCGCCGCCAACTCGCTTCCCAGAACCAGAAGGCCCGCCGACAGGGATGCTGCATCGACGGTTTAATACGCAGCATGTCGCCTTCCAATCTCTCCCTCATTCTCGCCCTTTTGGCGGGAATCCAGCCACGACGCGTCTGCGTCGTGAGAGGAGTCTGGTGCGTTCAGCGACTTGAACACGCGGGGATACCTGTGACGAGCATAAGGACGCGGCGATAGAGAAGAAGGCTCAGCGGGGAATCTCTATCAGCCCTGCGCCACGACCGCCTGCCTGCCTCTCTCGCTCGGCAGGGCGGGAAATGCGAGTGCAACCGCTGCGGCGCCAAGACCGACCATTGCAGAACCGATGAACAGCCACGAATAGTTGGCGAGGGTATCGAATATCCAGCCGCCCATCAGGGGACCGAATGCCATGCCCAGGCTGGAGAGCATCGTCGCAGCACCGAACACCGTACCGATGATGCGCGGTCCGAAATACTCGCGCGCCAGAACCGCATAGAGCGGCATGACGCCGCCGTAAGCGCTGCCGAAGATGACGGCCAGCAGGTAGAATTCGCCCAGCTGGCTGACGAAGAGATAGGCAGCCAGCGCGACGGCCTGCACCAGCAAGCCGGCGACGATCACTGGTTTCACGCCGATCCTGTCGGCCAGCCCACCGTAGAGCAGCCGGCCGCCAAGCCCCGCCAGTCCCTCGACGCTATAGATGCTGACCGCCGCCATCGGCGCAACGCCGCAGATCGTGGCATAGCTCACCATGTGGAAGATCGGTCCGGAATGGGCGGCACAGCAGGCGAAGAAGGTCAGCCCAAGGACGATGAACTGCGGCGAACGGAACACTTGCGCCAACGCGGGCCGACCGTTCTCGATCGCGATGCCGGGCTCGCCCTCATCGTGGACGACCGCCGGCTTGCGTACGAGCAGAGCTGCCGGCACCAGAAGAGCCCAGGCCGAAACGCCGATGATGAGCATCGCCGTGCGCCAGTCGTAAGCGGAAATCAGCCAGCGGGCGATTGGCGAGATGGTCATCGGTGCAACGCCCATGCCGGCGGAAACCAAGGAGACCGCAAGGCTGCGGTTGGTGTCGAACCATGCCGTCGTGGCAGCAATCATCGGAGCGAAGAACGTGCTGGCGGCAAGGCCTACCAGAATGCCGTAGGTCAGCTGAAATTGCAGGAGTGTCCCCGCCCGGCTCGCCAGCACCAGCGCGAGGCCGAGCAGCGCCGATCCGATCAGCACGACGACGCGGGGACCGAAACGGTCGCTTGCCGCGCCCCACATGAACCCGCCGATCCCCATGACGATGAAGTTGAGCGTCATCGCGCTCGCAATACCGACATGTGACCAGCCGGTATCCGTTGCGATCGGCCCTTGGAAGATGGCCAACGAAAACATCGCACCAAGCGCAACGCAGGTCATCAACGCACCCGCGCCGACGATAACCCAGCGATAGGAATTACTCATAGCTCGCAACCTCCGTGTCGATGTTGTCAGATCCACTCGCGGGCACTGGACCTGCCGTCCCCGGCCCTACGACCATAAGACGTTTGATCGTCCGCATATTCGACATCCCCGGACAATTTTCTACTTCGGAACTTTGAGGTTGCAAGGACCCCGTACTTTCTGGTCGCACCTCGCCGAAACAAATCCACTGTCTAAGACAGTAATATTAGACAAGTCAGGGATGTCGTGAGATTGTAGCAACAATAGAATCGGAAGGTACATGTCCGGAGAACGTTATCTATTCGACGCCAAATCGCATAAGGCCATCATGTATCAGGCCGGCGACCATCTATACCCAATCGCGGGCAATAAAGCCGAGCACTGGGTGTCCGGTGACTATATTTTCTGCTTGAACACCCAAAAAATTTCGTTCTGGATTCTCGGAAATGACGTCTACGGCCACCTTGGCAGCGGTGAATTGACCCGCGAACCGATCTATTATTTTGGCAGCTAAAGCCCCCTTGGCATCAAGGTGGACGGGGAGCAAAATCCCCTCGCCCGGGGCGACGGCGAATGTTCGGCCGCAAGACGCGGCCGAACCAGTCTCTATCGCAGGCCTACGTCCGCCGCTTCTTTGACTCGTACGGATTTTCCGGGGAGCGGTAGTGGATCCGAATTGGCACGCTTGGCATGTCGAAATCCACGCGCAGGCTGTTGATCAGGTAACGCGTGTAGGATTCCGGCAGCGCGTCGGAGCGCGTGCAGGAGATCATGAACGCCGGTGGGCGAGCCTTGACCTGCGTCATGTACTTGAGCTTGAGACGGCGCCCGGAAACGGCCGGTGGTGGATGCTGCACCTGCTGCTGCTCGAGCCAGCGATTGAGCTTGGCTGTCGAGATGCGCTTGTTCCAGACCATGTCCGTATCGATGATCGCCTGCATCAGCTTGTCGAGGCCGCGGCCGGTTTGGCCGGAGATCGGCACCGCTCGGATTCCGCGTGCCTGCGGCAGCAACCGCTCGGTCTTTTCGCGCAGGTCGGCAAGCACCGCCTGCTGGTCTTCGATCATGTCCCACTTGTTGAAGGCGAGAACGGCCGCGCGACCTTCGCGGATGACCAGATCCACCAATTGCAGGTCCTGCTTCTCGAACGGAATGGTCGAATCGAACACGATGACCACGGTTTCGGCAAAGCGGATGGAGCGCAGGGCATCTGCGACGGACAGCTTTTCAAGCTTTTCCGTCACGCGCGCCTTGCGGCGCATGCCTGCGGTATCGAACATCTTGATGGTACGGCCGCGCCAGTCCCATTCAACCGAGATACTGTCGCGGGTGATACCGGCTTCCGGACCAGTCAACAGACGATCTTCGCCGAGGAAGCGGTTGATGAGCGTCGACTTGCCGGCATTGGGGCGACCGATGATCGCCACGCGCAGCGGCTTTGTGTCGTCATAGGCAGGCTCGAAATCCTCGTCTTCTTCCAGATCCTGCGGAATGTCGACGTTGGTAACGGCGACGTCTTCCTTTTCCTTCGGATAGGCGCGGTCCTCGCCGATCGCCGCGACGATGGCGTCGCGCAGATCGAGCATCCCCTGCCCGTGTTCGGCCGAGATCGGCGTCGGTTCGCCGAGGCCGAGCGTGTAGGCATCGTAAAAGCCGCCGTCGGAACCCTTGGCTTCCGCCTTGTTGGCAACGAGCACGACGGGCTTGCCGCGACGCCGAAGCATCTCCGCCAGATCCTTGTCCACGGGAGTCAGGCCGAATTTGGCATCGACGACGAACAGCGACAGGTCCGCCTCGTCGATCGCCGCTTCCGTCTGGGCCCGCATACGGCCCAGCAGGCTTTCCTCATGTGCCTCTTCGAGACCGGCGGTATCGATGATCGTGAAATTCAGCCCCATGAGCCGCGCATCGCCGGGGCGGCGGTCGCGGGTGACGCCGGGCGTGTCGTCGACAAGGGCCAGCTTCTTTCCAACCAGACGATTGAAAAGGGTCGACTTGCCGACATTCGGGCGACCAACGATCGCAACCGTAAAGCTCATTGAAATTCCCTAATCTCAGCCCTGTGCGGCGGGCGCCTTGCCGGATGCGGTAATATTATCAAGCATCATCTGGGCGCGATTGGCAACATTGCGCGGGCTTTGCGCATCGTCGGCGATCGCCTGGAACCACTGGCGCGCCTGGGTCATGTTGCCGGCCTTGTAGGCGGCAAGGCCGAGCGCTTCGCGAGCGGAGTGGCGGAATGCATTGGTCGGGACGGCCATTTCCTCGACGTGAGCCGAGACCTGCTCGTAGGTCCCGGTCTCGATCAGCAGCCAGCCGGCCCGCATCTTGGCGGCATCGCGAATGGCCTGCGGTGCGGCAGCATCCTTGCCGATCACATCGAGGGCAGCAACGGCACCCGCAGTATCGCCCTTCTGCGATAGCACGGTGGCAGCGCGCAGGCGGGCAAGGATCGGATAGGCGCCATGGCCTTGCTTTTCCAGCTTGTCGAGCGCAGCGATCGCCTCGTCGTTCTTGTTTGCGTCGGCAAGCTTCAGCGCGGCGATGAACTGGTCGCCGGTGCCTGACGACTGGTTGTCGTCCCAGTATTCGTAGACCTTGTAGCCGACGGTGCCGAGCACGATCAGAACGGCGATCGTAATCAGGTAGCGTCCGAACCGGCGCCACGCGCCCTTCATCTGGTCGGAACGCAGTTCCTCATTGACTTCACGAATGAAGCTGTCGTCGTTGAATGCCATTCTCGTCTCCGGCCGCGGATATGCCTAGTCATGCGGGTTGCACGCACATTGTCGGGCCTTCTACCCCATTTTTCGGCAGTTGTAAGGGGGATGTGAAAGAATCGTTACATGGCGAGCGGGGAAACGCCGATCAAAACCTCGTGCAGCTTGAAGGTGATCAGCGCCCAGGCGACCACGCCGATGACAACCGCGTAGAGATCGTATTTGGCCGAGACGAAGGGCCGCAAGGTGATTTCCCCTGCCCGCTGGCGCCGTTTCAGCGAAATCCGCAGGATGACGCCCCAAGCCAGGAAGGCCCCGAACAGCAGCACCGAGGATGTCTCGCCATTGGCGAGCAGATGCGAAAGCGCCCAGATCTTCACCGACAGCACCATCGGATGCTTGGTCTTGACCGCGATATGCCCCGCCGGCAACAGCGAGGCGACCAGACAGATGACCGCGATCAGCATCAGCGTTATCGTGATGTGCGCCATCCAGACGGGAGGATTGTAGAGCATCCCCGTGACCTGACGCGCCTGGCCGAAGCCATAGATCAGCAGCACCAGCGTGAGGATGCTGGCGACCGAATAAGCGATCTTCCAGCCGCGCTCCCCAATGCTTGCGATCATGGACTGGCGAAAGCCGGGTGCGACGACCCGCACGAGATGAAGCCCGAGGAAAAGTACGATGCCTGCGATAAGCAATGTCATGGATGCGCCTCCTGTGCGTCACCTGACTTAACGGTGGCCGGCAAAAAACGCCAGCGCCACCGCAGCTTCGCCGCAATTCTGTAACAGGAAAGCCGCAAACAAATTGTCGCGGTGCCCATGTTTCGTTCCCTTTTCCAAGCCTCCCTTGCCGTTTCCCTGCTGACCCCCGCCATCGCGGGTGCTACCGACCAACCCAGGCAGTTGGTCATCATTTCGTTCGACGGGGCGCACGACAACACATTGTGGCAAAAGAGCCGCGAGATGGCGGCGAAGAACGGCGCACACTTCACCTATTTTCTCTCCTGCACCTTCCTGATGAACCAGCAAGCCAAGAAGGCATACCAGGCACCGCACCAGAAACTGGGAAAGTCGAATGTCGGCTTTGCCCAGAACGACGACGAAATCCGCGAACGCCTGGGCAACATCTGGCATGCCCATCTCGAAGGCCACGACATCTCCAGCCATGCCTGCGGTCATTTCGACGGCCGGCAGTGGAGCGAGGCCGACTGGTCCGCGGAGTACGCGACTTTCCGCACGACGCTGAAGAACGCCTGGAAGGGCGTCGATCTCGATGAGCCGAAAGGCTGGCAGGAGCTGGTCGACCACGGCATCCACGGCTTTCGCGCTCCCTACCTCTCGGCCACGGCAGGCGCCGACATGATCTCGGCGGAGAAGAAGGCGGGCTTCAGCTATGATGCGAGCCTGGTGACCAAGGGTCCCGCCATGCCCGTCGAAGAAAACGGCATCATCCGCTTCGGTCTGCCTCTGATCCCGGAAGGACCGCGCGAAAAGCCTGTGATCGGCATGGACTACAATCTGTTCGTCCGCCACTCCAAGGGCGAAGAAGACAAGGCCGACACGAAGGAATTCGAAGACCGCGCCTACGCTGCCTTCAAGGAGGCGTTCGACAAGCAGTATGCGGGCGACCGCATTCCGCTGCAGCTCGGCTTCCATTTCGTCGAGATGAATGGCGGCGCCTATTGGCGGGCGCTCGACAGGCTGGTGAGCGACGTGTGCCACCGCCGGGACGTCGCCTGCGTCAGCTATTCCGAAGCGATCCCGATGATCGAGGCACGCGGCAAGCTGCAACAGGCCTCGGCATCGGGGCTGTAGGCCGACTCCTTGGAGCTTTGCGCAAGCAGCCCCTCATCCGCCCTCTGGGCACCTTCTCCCCGCTGGGGAGAAGGGAATAGCGGCACCCACGCAGCTTATCTCAACAATGACTTCGGCGCTCGCGGCATATCCCTTCTCCCTCGGGGAGAAGGTGGCAGCAGCCGGATGAGGGGGCACACCCCTAACCGTCGGCGTGGACGATGCCGGCCTCGCGCTCGAGATAGTGCTGGTCGATCTCGGGCAGCGGCTCGCCGCCGATCGCCGATTCGAACGTCCGCAGGCGCTTGTAGATCGACAGCAGCTCGACGATCGTCGTCCACGAATTGACGAGATACTGGAATGAACCGCGCACCTGGTCGAAGACGTTGTTGATCTGCGTCAGCAGGCCTAGCGTCAGCTTGCCGGCAACGATGGAAGGCACGAGGACGATCAGACTGAAGAGGTTGTCGGCCTGCAGGTAGAAAATGCGGGCGACGTTGAAGTACATATAATTGAAATAGAGGCGGAAGTAGTTCCGGCGCACATTGGCGAACAGTTCGGCGACGGTCGGGGGCGTGGCGCGGTCCGCATGGTCTTCGCCGTAGACCAGTTCCTTGCGGTAGGACGCCTCAACGCGCTGATTGCGGAACTCCAGACCGGGCAGCTTGATGCCGACCAATCCGAGAAACACAGTGCCGAAGATCGACCAGAAGAGCGCCGCCCAGACGAGCGCATGTGGCACTTCGCCGATCAACGGCAGTTCGGTGATGTTCGCGCCGATCTTGAAGAGCACCGGCAGGAAGGCGATCAGCGTCATGACGGAGCTGACGAGGCTGACGCCGAGGCTCTCGACGGTCGACGAGAAGCGCATCGTGTCTTCCTGAACGCGCTGCGACGCGCCTTCGATATGGCGAAGCTGCGGCCAGTGCGCCATGTAATATTCGTTCATCGCCGTGCGCCAGCGGAAGATCCAGTGGCTGACGAAGAACAGGTTGAGCACGCCGACCGTGATCGCGATGAAGGCGATGCCGGCAAAGCCGAGCATCCCCATATAGAGTTGTGGTGCCGTCACCGGCGCGGTCTTTGCCAACGCCTGCTGGATGAGGTCGTAGAACGGCCCGTACCAGGCGTTGATGGCGACGCTGACCTGAACGGAGAAATAGGTGTTGAAGATGATCAGCGCGGAGCCCAGCACCGACCACATCTGCCACCGGTGCGGGCTGTAGCTGAACCAGAAACCGGAAAACAGCGCAACCGCGATGGCATAGTAGATGTAGAACCACAGGAACGGCGTCGACCAGAAGACCGAGGCGCCGATCGGAGCTTCCTGGCCCGCTGGGAGCGGCGGCAGGCCGATGACGGAACCGAAGCCGGAGCCTCCGAGATACCAGACGAAAACGGCAAGAAGCGCCCATGCCACGGCAGAGATGAAGAAGAATTTCGGCTTTGGGAAATACGATACGAACACGGGAGACTTTGCTTTCCTGAACGGGAGTCTTCGGGGTCACTAATAGACCAATTGCGGCGAAAACTACGGCAGTTCGCTGGAAGCGGCAATGGCTTCGTCCCATTGTTACGCAATTGTAACGCCTTAAGAGACCTTCTTGACGACGGGCAGGACCAGCAGCGCGCACACCACCAGCGCCACGGCCGCCATGTAGGTCGGTGTCGTGAAGCTCCCTGTCCGCTCCGCGATCCAGCCCGCGACGACGGGGCCGACGATCTGGCCGACACCGAACGCTGCTGTCATCATCGCAAGCGTCCGGCGCGGGCTTGCAGGCGAAAGCTTGCGGCCGATCTGCAGTCCGTAGGCGGTGATCGCCAGGAAGGTAGCCCCGAACAGCGCGCCGCCGATCAGCGGCGCTACGGAGCGCGGCAGGAGCACGGTTGCCAGCACGCCCGCGGTTTCGACCAGCAAGGCCGCCACATAGACGTTCCCCAGCCCGAGCGGACGGACGAGAGGTTTCCACGCGAAAAGGGCGACCGCCGCTGTGAGACCCGCGATGAACCAGCAGAGGAATTCCACCATCTGTCCCGCGGCGTCCATGCGCGCGATGGTCACCAGGAAGGTGCCGGTGATGACGTAGCCGAACCCGAAAAGACCATAGGACGCCGTCAGCAGGAGCATCGGACGGTTCCAGACGATCGCCGGTTCCTTGCCGGTTTGCGCCGAACTGGCCGGGCCTGACGGCAGAAGGTACCAGACCGCCAGGAGACTGAGTGCCGAATAGATTGCGCCGCCGATCCAGTTGGCCCGCCAGGCATCGGAGCTGCCGTGGTAGGCAATGCCGATCAGCATCACCATGACGGACGACAGCGCAATGCCGGCGCCGGGACCACCGAAATGCGCGGCCTGCACATGATCGTTGCCAGCCGCTGCCCCGTGGCTCAAGACGATCGACGAGGTGAAGACCAGCGCAAACGCGCTTGCGACACCCGCGAGAAAGCGGATCGCGGCAAAGATCGCGACGGAACTCGTCATTGCCATGGCCGCCAGCAACAGCGCCGTTGTCGCCAGCGCCAGAAGCGCCACCTTGCGTTCGCGCCCGGCTGCCCAGCCATAGGCGGCCAGCACAGCACCGACGAGATAGCCAACGAAGTTTGCCGACGCGATGAAGCCCGCATCGGCTGCCGAAAGCGGGACGCCGCTCATCATCCCGGGCAGGATCGGCGTGTAGGAGAAACGGCCGAAGCCCATGGCCGCGGCCATGGCGATTGCGCCGGCAAGGGCGGTGCGGAACAGATCTGTCGGGAAAGTTTCATTGCGTGCCAACATCCTCTGGTTATCGCGCTGCACAATGATGGCGACAATCAAGATTTTCTGATCGATCGATCAATTTCGGAAAACCCTTGCCCGCCCTTGAATTCGATTATCTTACGATATATGTTTTACGACATAGTGAACGATACATCTAAGGAGTGACTTATGAGAGGTTTTCGAGGCGGAATGATGGGTGGCGGCGGCTTTCGCATGGGGCGAAAGTTCGCGGCAGGCGACCTGCAGCTGGTGATTCTGGCCCTGCTCTCCGAGCAGCCGCGCCACGGTTACGAATTGATCAAGCTCCTGGAGGAGCGTTCGGGTGGCTTCTATGTGCCAAGCCCGGGCGTCATCTATCCCGCGTTGACATATCTGGAAGAAACGGGCCTGGCGGACGTCGAAAGCGAAGGGACGAAGAAGCTCTACCGCATTACCGAGAGCGGCCGCAAACTGGTCGCGGACAACAGTTCCATGATCGAGATGACGCTTGGAAAGCTGGAAGGCATCGGCGCCAAGATGGCGCATGTGCGCCGCATATTCGACCCCGAGAGCCGCGGCGGCGACCGTGAGGACGAGGCCTTTCCGGACGACAAGAGCGAGGTCGCGGCCGCCCGCATGTTGCTGAAATCCGCCCTGCGCCTGCGCTATCCCTGGTCGAAAGAGGAAGCCAAGCGCATCGCCGGCATCCTGGAACGCGCGGCCGCAGAGATTTTACAGGGAAAACGCGACTAAGGCTGACGCCTGCCTCCAGACGGCAGCGCCAGGAGAAAATCTCGCTCCTGTGCGCGCCACCGGAGCGAGCAAGCGGCATATGCGTGCCGTGAAAGTTGGCCGCGGATCGTTACGCCTCGCCGTCCGGCAGCGTCAGGATCAACGGCCCGTTTCGCGTGGCAACCACCGTATGCTCATACTGAACAGTCGGCGCCTGCGGATCGGCATAGAGCGTCCAGGCGTCGTCCCCACCTTCGGCCCATGTGGCGCCGAGCGACAGGAACGGCTCGACCGTGAACACGAGACCGTCCGTCATGATCCGCTTTTCGGAGGGATCAGGCCACGTCGACAGCTCGCCCGGCTCCTCATGCAGCGACCGCCCGACACCGTGACTCGCAAGGTTTGCGACCAGCGTGTAGCGGTTCCTCGCGGCAAAGGCGCCGACCGCCTGACCGATCTTGGCAAGCGAGTCGCCGGATTTCACCTGGTTGAGACCGACCCAGAGCGCGCGCTTGCCGTCGCGGCAAAGCCTCTCGATCTTCGGCTTGAATGGAGGCACGCTGAACGATGCTCCGGTATCGGAAAAGAAACCGTCCTTTTCTGCCGACACATCAATATTGACGAGATCGCCCGGCCGAATGACGCGCGGCCCGGGGATGCCGTGAGCGATCTCCTCGTTCACGCTGATGCAGGTGGCGCCTGGAAACTGGTAGCAGAACTCGGGCGCGGAACGGGCGCCGGCCTCTTCCAGCACCTTGCGGCCGATCTGGTCGAGTTCCAGCGTCGTGATGCCGGGCTCAAGGGAATCAGCCATGATCTGCAGGGCATTGGCGCAGATTCGGCCGATTTCCTTCAGCTTGAGAAGTTCGTCTTCACTTTCGATGATCATGGATCCGTTCCCGGCCTCCGCGGGGCCGGTCGGCCGGCTCTCGGTCAAAATGAGAGCACGACGTCGGTAGAAATCCAACTCATCCTTTACGGCATCATGCTCTTGCTTTAGGCGGTGGCTTTCGCCCCTTCGTCGCTTTCAGTCAATGCCTTTCTGACGATTGGCGCGACTTTTGTGCCGTAAAGCTCGATGCCGCGCATGATCTGGTCGTGCGGCATCAGCCCGATTGCCATCTGCAGCAGGAACCGATCATTCTTGAACAGCCGATGATGGGCGACGATCTTCTCGGCGACGAGTTCCGGGTCGCCGATGAAGAGCGCACCGTTCGGGCCGCGGGATACATCGAAGTGCTGGCGGTTCGTCGGACCCCAGCCTCGCTCACGACCGATGCGGTTCATGACGTCCGCCTGCGGACCGTAGAACTGGTCGGCAGCCGCATCGGTCGTATCGGCAATGAAACCGTGGACGTTGATGCTGGTCTTGAGCTTCGCCGCATCCTGCCCTGCCCTGCGGGCAGCCTCGCGATAGAGGTCGAACAACGGCGCAAATCGTCGCGGTTCACCGCCGATGATCGCCAGTGCCACCGGCAGCCCAAGTGCGCCGGCGCGGGCCACCGACTGCGGCGTTCCGCCGACGGCGATCCAGATCGGCAGCGGATCCTGCAACGGCCGCGGATAGACGCCGCGGCCATTGATGGGCGCGCGCATGGCACCGGACCATGTCACCGTCTCGCCATCGCGCAGCGCCATCAGCAGGTCGAGCTTTTCCTCGAACAGCTGGTCGTAATCTTCGAGATTATAGCCGAACAATGGGAAGGACTCGATAAAGGAGCCGCGACCGGCCATGATCTCGGCGCGGCCTTCGGAGAGCAGATCGAGCGTGGAAAACTGCTGGAACACCCGCACCGGATCGTCGGAGCTGAGTACCGTGACGGCGCTCGTCAACCGGATGTTCTTCGTCTTCACCGCGGCTGCGGCAAGTGCCACCGCCGGTGCCGATGCCGCATAGTCCGGCCGGTGATGCTCGCCGAGCCCAAAGACATCGAGCCCGACCTGGTCGGCCAATTCGATCTCCTCGATCAGATGCTTGAGCCGCTCGGCCGCCTCCGCACCTTTGCTCCGGCTCGGATCGGGGTTCACGTCGGCAAAGGTATAGAGGCCCAGTTCCATGGCTTGCATCCCGTTGAATTCATTCCTTCAGATAAGGATGGGGCAGAGCAGGAGCAAATACAAATTCTCGAAGGAATTGTTCGTGAATGTTGATGGGCGAGCTAGAATTGGGCGATCCATGGATTGACGATCTCGATCTCCTGCCCTTGAAAATCCTTCACGTTCCGTGTGACCAGAACAAAATCCCGCTCTCTCGCCGTCGCGCCGGTGAACCTGTCTCGCAGGGGCCCGCATCAGCGACACTCAACACGGCGGAATATGAGCATTGCCAAATCCGATTCCAAGTTCAACCACTTCGGCGCTTGAACGGAACCATCCTGCGAACCTCTTCAAACCGGAGATAAAGCCCGCCCCAGGCGATGAGGCCCATGTAGACCCCAAACAGCAGGTGCGAGAACACCGGGCTCCCGACGCGCAGGTGCGTGGCGATCGCGCCGCCAAGCAGCCCGGTGAGCAGGATGGCACCGAGCACGGACGTCCGCGGGACGGCATAGAGCAGCGCGCAGAGGAGCGTGATGACACCGAGACCTCGGGCAAGGATGGGATCGCCGGAATAGCCGAGTGCCGTCAGCGTTTCGGTGACCGGCGCTATCGGCACCATCTTGATCGCCCCGTCGAAGACGAGGAACGCCACGATCAGGCCGCTCATGGCGGTCCCGGTAGCGGTCTGCCAGCGCGGCAGACTTGTGCTTGATTCGATCATTGCAGACATGGATAGATCCCCCTGTTTCGACTCTTGAAATTCACATCCTGGAGAGGAGCTCGGCGAGCTGGTCGGCGCATTTGCCCCAGCCCTCGTGGAAGCCCATCTCCTCGTGCGTTTTCTTGTCCTCTGCCGTCCAGTGCACGGCCTTGGCGGTGTACCGAGTCCGGCCGCTGCCGAGATCTTCCAGAAGAATGATGCCTGTCATGAAGGGCTTTTCCGACGGCACCCAGGCGCTGGTGAAGGCATCGGTGAAGACGATCTTCTCGTTCTCGACGATTTCGAGATAGACGCCGCGGTTCGGAAATTCCTGGCCCTCGGGGCTGCGCATGACGATCACGTTGGCGCCTCCCGGGCGAACGTCGAGCGTGGCTTCGGCGACGCTCCACGGGCGCGGCACGAACCACTCCTTCATCAGTTCGGGATCGGTCCAGGCCTTGTAGATCTTCTCGCGCGGCGCATCGAATTCGCGGACGAGAACCAGTTCATGGTCGGCATTGGCGGTCATTTCAGCATTTCCTCCTGTTGAGCGAAACCTGTTTTGCATCAGGTTGTTACAAGGACGTCGGACGGCTTGCCGTTCCGACATAGGTGCAGGATTTTTCAGATTTTATTTTACCGCAGGAAGGGCCGGCCCGTTTTGCAGGCTGTCGATCTGCCCGCGGATATGGGCCGCTTCAGCCGCCGAATGGGCAAGGGCAATGGCGCGGTCGAAGGCTTCGTGCGCCTCGCGCGCCCGGCCGATCTGCTTCAGCAGGCCGCCCCGCAGGCCGTGATAATAGAAATAGCCGTCGAGCTTCTCACCGAGCGTTTCGACCAGCCTCAGAGCCTCCTCCGGTCCCCTCAGCTTCGACACCGCGACGGCGCGGTTAAGCGTGACGACAGGCGACGGCTGGATGCGTTCCAGCGCGCGGTAGAGGAGTTCGATCTCCTCCCAGTCGGTATCTTCGGCACGCTTGGCGCGCGAGTGCAATGCCGCGATCGCCGCCTGAAACTGATAGGGCCCAGGCTGGCGATGGCGGATCGCCTTGTCGAGCAGGGCAAGCGCCTCGTTGATGAGTTCCCTGTTCCACAGCGAACGATCCTGATCTTCGAGCAGCACGATGTCGTTCTCGCCATTGAAGCGTGCTTCCCGGCGGGAGATCTGCAGCAGCATCAATGCCAGCAGTCCCATGATCTCCGGCTCGCCGGGAAAGATCCGCAGCAGCAGCCTGCCGAGACGGATCGCTTCGCCGCTGAAGGTGCAGGCCTCGTGTTTCGGATCCGCCTGGCTGTAGCCCTCGTTGAAGACGAGATAGATCATCGTGCTGACGATAGAGAGCCGTTCCGCGCGCTCGGCCGCATCGGGCGTCTCGAAGGGCACGCCCGCCTTGGCGACGCGGGCCTTCGCACGGGTGATGCGCTGTTCCATTGCGCTGTCGCCGACGAGAAATGCGCGGGCGATCTGCTGCACGGACAGCCCGGAGACGATCCGCAGCGCCAGCGCGATCTGCTGCGTGGCAGGCAGGTCCGGATGGCAGCAGATGAAGAGCAGCCGCAGGATATCGTCGCGATAGTTGGAATCGTCCAGCCGCTCGGCGATATTGCTTTCGGCGTCTCCCGTGTCGGAGATCAGCTCTTCGTCCGGCAATGCCTGGGTCTTCGACCGCTTGCGCACGGCATCGATTCCGCTGTTGCGGCCGACGAAGATCAGCCACGCCGTTGGATCGCGCGGCGGCCCCTTGTCCGGCCATGTGCGGATGGCGCGCAGGCAGGCCTCCTGAAAGGCCTCCTCCGCGATATCGAGATCGCGGAAGTATCTGAGCAGCGCGCCAAGCGCCTTCGGCCGGGCCGAAGAAAGCGTCACGTCGATCCAGGCAATGTCTGTCATGTCGAAGTTTCTCCCGGCCTGAAGACGTAGAACGGCCGAATTTCATAGGAGGTGGAACCGGGATTGACCGCTGAAAGCTCCTTCGAAAAGGCAACGGCCTCCTCCAGAGTATCGAAATCAACCACATAGAAGCCAAGCAGCGCTTCCTTCGTTTCGGCAAAGGGACCGTCGAGAACCAGAGGCTCTTCCTTGCCCTTTCGCACCGTCGTCGCCGCCGTCGTCGGCATCAGCCGGCCGACCGGCCCGAGCTTGCCCGCCTTGGCAATAGGGTCCTGAACGGCATGGAGCTTCGCCATCACGGCATCCTCCTCCTCCTTGGTCCAGGAGAACACCGTCTCTTCATTGGCATAGCAAAGGATCGCATAAAGCATGTCTGTCCTACTCCTCTTCCTGAATGACGAAGGAGTAGCGCGACAACCGACAAGGTGCAGCAAAAATTTGCGAACGGCCTGAAGGACATGCGCGCTTTTCGCTGCCAGCTGCCGCCGCCTCGGCGGCGGCTTCGCGCCAAGACTGTCTTGCTCGCTCCTGGTGGGCTATTCTTCAATCTTCGGCTCGACGAGCCTTGCCAGGTTTCTCAGCGATTCCTGCCAACCGAGATAGCAGGCCTCCAGAGGAATGACGTCCGGTATGCCTGCCTGCGTTATATCAAGCTCGGTCCCGACCGACACCTTCTTCAACGTCACGGTGACCTCCATTTCGCCGCGAAGGTTGGGGTCGTCGAACCTGTCTGTGTAGCGCAGGCGCTCGCCAGGAACGAGCTCGACATATTCGCCGCCAAACGCGTGGCTGTTGCCCGTTGTAAAGTTCCGGAAGGACATCCTGAACGTCCCGCCGACCTTTGGCTCCAAGCCGTGCACCGTGCAGGCAAAGCCGTTTGGCGGGAGCCACTTGGCGAGCGCGTCCGCCTCGAGGAAAGCGCGGTAAACCTTGTCTGGACTGGTTGCCAGAACGCGGTGCAGGCGTACGGTATTCGGCATGATCATCATCCTTTTATAGTGATGGAATGGACGATCCCAGGACGAACGAGGCTTTGTCAATCCGACACGGGATCGATCTGTTCTCCAAGTAATCTGACACCGCAGGATTTGACAACGATCGAATGTGGACGGCTTCGTCCGAAGGACGGACGTGATGACTCGACGCCCGACACCAGTGCGCCCGGGGATCGACGGGCCATCACGTGCACCTCCCCGCTTTCATGCTAGACTGGTCTTCGACAACGGCCGCGAAAGAGGAGAGCATGGCTGAACTCAAGAAACCCCCTCAAACCGCTGCTGCCCACAAGCGGCGACACAAGTTCAACCCCAAGCGCGACGTCAGACCCCAGGTTTTGACAAGAGCCAATCGCCTCGTCGCCTGGGCGGCTTCGCTCGTCGTCATCGCGTTCCTCGCGATCCTCGCGGTTCATGCGATGCTTGTCAGGTGGTAGTTGGAGGCGGCAGGGGCGGACCGGTGCGCTATGAGAACTGCCGCAACTGTCGGAGAAAGCTGAAGCGAGCCACGCGTCCCGTTTGAAGCGCATTGCCATCAAGCCGCCCACTTTGCCCCGGATTGCTCTGCAGCCGACCGCCATCGGCCGAATCACAGAGGCATCCGAGACGAGACATGAAGACGCTGCCGAGCCTGCTTGCCGCCTGCGCCCTGTTGACTGGCGTGTACGACACCGCGATTGCCGGTAACGCTCCGGAGAATTTCATCTACACGAGTTCCGGCGATCTCCCGTCGGCCGGCGCCCTTCTCGGCCGGCCCGATATCGGCGGCGTGCAGATCGTCTACAACTGGCGAAAGCTCGAAACCGTCAAGGGAGAGTACGACTTCTCCGCCATCGAGGCCGACCTTGCCATCGTCAGGGGCTTGAACAAGAAGCTCTTCATCCAGATCCAGGACCGCTTCTTCGAGCCCGATGCGCGAAACGTGCCCGACTACCTCATGACCCATCCGGAATACGGCGGCGGTATCTCCCCTCAGTTCGACAATCCCGGCGAAAACAAGCCCGTCGGCTCCGGCTGGGTGGCGCAGCAATGGAACCCCGCCGTGAGAGCGCGCTATCAGGCCCTTCTCAAGGCGCTGGCAGAGAAATTCGACGGTGAGGTCTATGGCGTCAACCTGCCGGAAACGGCAATCGACCTTGATCCGAAGCACGAACCGGAAGGCTATAGCTGCGACGCCTATTTCCAGGGCGAAATGGAAAACCTCGCCTTCGCCCGCAAGGCCTTCCGCAAGAGCAAGGTCGTCCAGTACGTCAACTTCTGGCCCTGCGAATGGGACAACGACCACGACTACATGGGCAGGCTCTTCGATTTCGCCGCAAACAACGACATCGGCCTGGGCGGCCCCGACATCGTTCCCTATCGCAAGGGACAGATGAAGAACTCCTATCCGTTCTTCAACAAATACAAAGGCAAGCTCGCTTTCGTCGGTCTCGCGGTACAGGAGCCCACCCTGACCTACAAGAACCCGAAAACCAAGAAGCCGTTCACCAAGGCCGAGTTCACCGCCTTTGCTGGCAACTATCTCGGCGCCGACGCGATCTTCTGGAGCACCGCGACCCCCTGGCTGAGGAAATAGAGAGCGCGGTCGGCGGCGCCCGCAGTGCCGACACCGCGCCTATAGCAAAGAGATACCTCATGCTCCTCGCAGGTGCTCGTCACAGGCGCCGGATGAGGCGGCCGGCACTGTCGTAAAGCCCCGGCGCGGCACCGTTTTTAATTCAAGGCCGATTGCGACACCGTGAGCCGCAGGTCTGTCGCATCGAGCACCGCCATCGCGCCGATTGGCACGCTGAGCGGTCGCTCACCGTGACCAAGCGGCAATCCGCCAAGGATGGGCACACCGAACCTCCCAAGATGGTCGCGCAGAAGACCGACCAGTACGGGATAGCGAGCATCCTCGAAGCCGGTGAACTGTCCGATCGCCACCCCCGCAATGCGGTCGAGGTGCCTCGCTTTGCGCAGCATCGTCAGTTCGCGATCCACCTGTCCGATGCCGATGCCAGCGGCCTCGATCAGCAGGATCGCCCCGGTGAGATCAGGCAATGCCCAGCCGGCGCAGGTCGCGATCATGCTGAGATTGCCGCCGATCAGCCGGCCCCGCGCCACCCCTTCCGTCGTTGCGGCGATGGTCGGTTCGCTCTCCCGCGCATGGAGCGTCAGATCCGCCTCGCTCATCAGCAGCTGCAGCAGGCAATCGCGGCTCCTTTCTTCTGCCGGCCATTCCGCATCGCTCATCAAGGCTCCATGGATGCCGATCAGCCGACACTCTTTCCAAAGCATCAGATGCAGGGCGGTGATGTCGCTGAAGCCGACGAGCGGCTTCGGATCTCGCCGCGCGGCCTCGAAATCGAGCTGCTCCGAAATGCGGAAGGAGCCTTTGCCGCCGCGCGTTGCAAAGATCGCCCTGACATGGGGGTCCCGCAGCGCATCATTGAGATCGGCAAGCCGGTCCTCGTCCCTGCCGGCAAGATAGGCGAACTTGTCGAAGGCATGCGGCCCGAAATCGACGTGGAAACCCAGGCATTCCAGCACTCTCGCCCGCTCCAGGATCAATTCCTTGTCCGGCGTGCTCGCCGGGGAAACGAAGCGGATAGTGTCTCCCGCCTTCAGTCGCGGCGGCAGCAATACCGACGGTTCGATCGCCATGTCGCCTCCTCACATCTCGCTCAGCGTCCGCTTCACAGCACTTCGCCAGCCCTTGAGCTTCACGGCGCGCGTCTTCTCGTCCATGTCGGGTTCGAAGCGGTGGTTGCGTTTCCAGCTCTTGGCAAAGCCTGCGCGATCCGGCCACACCCCGGCCCTGCTGCCGGCGAGCCACGCGGCGCCGAGAGCGGTGGTCTCCAGGATCATCGGCCGATCGACGGGCGCGTCGAGGATGTCGGCAAGCCGCTGCATCGTCCAGTCGGAAGCCACCATGCCGCCGTCGACGCGCAGAACGGTGCTTTCCACGCCGCCCTTCCAGTCCTTGTGCATGGCATCGAGCAGGTCGCGCGACTGGTAGCAGACCGCCTCAAGTGCCGCGCGGGCAAATTCCCGCGGACCGCTGTTGCGCGTCAGGCCGAAGATCGCGCCGCGGGCGTTGGCATCCCAATGAGGCGCGCCGAGGCCGGTGAAGGCGGGCACCAGATAGACCTCCTGCGTCGGATCCGCCTGGTCGGCGAGTTCCCCGGTTCGCGAGGCGCTGTCAATGATGCCCAGACCGTCGCGCAGCCACTGCACGGCCGCGCCGGCAATGAAGATCGAGCCTTCGAGCGCATAGGTGGTCTCGCCGTTCAGCCGGTAGGCGATGGTCGTGAGCAGCCGGTTCCTGGAGCGGACCATGTCGCCGCCGGTGTTCAGCAACGCAAAGCAGCCGGTTCCGTATGTGGATTTCATCATCCCGGGCTCGAAGCAGGCCTGCCCGATCGTCGCAGCGTGCTGGTCGCCGGCAACGCCGAGGATCGGGATCGCGGCACCGAGAATATCGGGATCGGTGACGCCGAAATCGTCGGCGCAGTCCTTCACCTCCGGCAACATCGCCACCGGCACCCGCAGAATGTCGAGGAGGTCCTTGTCCCACTTATTGTCGCCAATGTTGTACATCAGCGTGCGCGACGCATTGGTCGCATCGGTCGCGAAGCTCTTGCCGCCCGTCAGGCGCCAGATGAGGAAGGTATCGATCGTGCCGAAGCAAAGTTCGCCCTTGGCGGCGCGCGCCCGCGCGCCCTTCACATTGGCGAGCATCCAGGAAAGCTTGGTTCCGGAGAAGTAGGGGTCGAGAAGCAGCCCGGTCTTCTTCGTGAACGTCTTTTCGAGATCCTGCTTCTTCAGCTTCTCGCAATAGCTTGCCGTGCGGCGGTCCTGCCAGACGACAGCGTTGTGGATCGGCCTGCCGCTGTCGCGCTCCCAGACGACCACCGTCTCGCGCTGATTGGTGATGCCGAGCGCCGCGATGTCCTTGGCCTCGATCCTTGCCTCGCGGATCGCCATTTTGATCGTGGAAACGACCGAATCCCAGATTTCCTCCGGGTCGTGCTCCACCCAGCCGGAGCGCGGATAGATCTGCGTGAACTCCTTCTGTCCGGCGCCCGCGATCTTCATCTCGCTATCGAACACGATCGCCCGCGTCGACGTCGTCCCCTGATCGATCGCCAGAACATATCCGCTCATGCCAGTCCTCCCCGCATCGTGATTATTGCATCAAATCAATAGGACAGAGGGGCAAGCGAGGAAAGCGCCCCGTGTTCGTTTCGACACAAGAGATTTGCCGGGAACGCAATTGCCAGGACAGGCGCTTTGCGCATACCCTCGTATGCTGATGTATCGCACATTGCCCAGCAGGAGCAGAGCATGGCCAGAACTGTCGTCGTCACCGGATCCACCAGCGGCATCGGGCTTGCAATCGCCACCGCATTTGCCGGCAAGGGCGACAACGTCGTCATCAACGGCTTCGGAAAAGCCGAGGAAATCAGGGCGATAACCGAGCGTCTTGAATCGGCGTCGAAAGCAAAGGCGATCTACCATCCTGCCGACATGAGCAAGCCGGCCGAAATCGCCGAGCTGATCGGCACGGCCGCCCGCGTCTTCGGTTCGGTCGACGTGCTCGTCAACAATGCCGGTATCCAGCATGTCGAGAAGATCGAGGATTTCCCGATCGACAAATGGGACCAGATTATTGCCATCAATCTGTCCAGCTCGTTCCATACCATGCGCGCCGCCATACCGCTGATGAAGGCGAAGAAGAACGGCCGCATCGTCAACATCGCCTCTGCCCACGGCTTGGTCGCCTCGCCGTTCAAATCGGCCTATGTGGCGGCAAAACATGGTATATTGGGCCTGACGAAGACGGCAGCGCTGGAGCTTGCGGAATTCGGCATCACGGTAAACGCCATCTGCCCAGGCTATGTGCTGACCCCGCTGGTCGAAAAGCAGATACCTGACACCGCCAAGGCGCGCGGCATGACCGAGGAACAGGTCAAGACCGAGGTGATCCTCAAGGCCCAGCCGACGCACGAATTCGTCAAGGCCGAAGAGATTGGCGCGCTGGCCCTCTATCTCGCCAGCGACGATGCCCGCCAGATCACCGGCACTCACATCTCGATTGACGGTGGCTGGACGGCGGCATAACCTTCAAAAAAACGATAAAAAACAAGGAACATCATGAACGACTGCATCCGCTTCATCCTGAATGGCGAAGACATTTCGCTAAGAGACGTCCGACCGACCGAGACGCTTCTCGACTTTCTCCGGTTGAAGCGCCGGCTGACTGGCACGAAGGAGGGATGCGCGGAGGGCGACTGCGGCGCATGCACCGTCCTCGTCGGTCGGCTGATCGACGGCAAGCTCGCTTATGAATCGGTGAACGCCTGCATCCGCTTCGTGGGATCGCTGAACGCCACCCATGTCGTCACGATCGAACATCTGGCGGCAAGAGACGGCACGTTGCATCCGGTGCAGCAGGCCATGGTCGATTGCCACGGCTCGCAATGCGGCTTCTGCACGCCGGGCTTCGTGATGTCGATGTACGGCCTTTGGCTCTCCAACGAGATGCCGAGTCGGGCCGATATCGAAAAGGCACTGCAGGGCAATCTCTGTCGCTGCACGGGCTATGAGCCGATCGTCAAGGCGGCCGAGCAGGTGAGCCGCGCCCGGCCGAGCGCCATTTTCGATCCGCTTGAACGGACCCGCTCCGACATCGTTGCCCGCCTCTGGGCGATGAAGGGCGGCGACACCATCTCGATTGCCTCGGGCGGGGACCGGCTCATCGTGCCGAACTCGGAGGAGGCGCTGGCAAGGGTCCTCGCCGAGGAACCGGACGCCACCATCGTTGCCGGCTGCACCGACGTCGGCCTCTGGGTCACCAAACAGATGCGGACGCTGAGCCCGGTCGTTTTCATCAACCATTTGCCGGAATTGCAGTCGATCGCCGCCGGCGAAGGCGGCCTCACCATCGGCGCAGGCGTCACCTACAGCCGCGCCTTCGACGCCATCGCCCGCAAGGTGCCGACGCTCGGCCGCCTGATCGACCGGATCGGTGGCGAACAGGTCCGCAACATGGGCACGATCGGCGGCAACATCGCCAACGGCTCGCCGATCGGCGACAGCCCGCCGCCGCTGATCGCGCTCGGCGCCACCGTCAAGCTCCGTTCCGTGTCGGGCACCCGCATGCTGCGGCTTGAGGACTTCTTTATCGACTACGGCAAGCAGGACCGCCGTCCCGGCGAATTCGTTGAGAGTGTCTTCGTGCCCTACCCCGCCGAAGACACCCAATTCGCCGTCTACAAGATCACCAAGCGCCGTGACGAAGACATCACCGCCGTGCTCGGCGCTTTCTATCTGACACTGGATACCGAGGGCGACGTCAACGACATCCGCATCGCCTTCGGAGGCATGGCCGGAACGCCGAAGCGGGCCCGCGCCGTCGAGACCGCACTGATGGGCAGGCCCTGGAGCGAGGCGACGATCGAGGCTGCCCGCGACGCTTTCGATGCCGACTACCAGCCGCTCAGCGACTGGCGTGCGACGGCGGAATACCGCCGATTGACGGCAAAGAACCTGTTGATGCGTTTTTACCTGGAAACCTCGGGGACGCCCGCCGAACTGAAGCGTTTCGAGGAGGTCGCCTGATGGCTGACATGACCCAAGGTACAAGCCGCCTCCCTCATGCGGCTGCCGCCACCTTCTCCCTGCTGGGGAGAAGAGACAAGCAACGCGGCCGCCTGTCTCGCACACTTCCGTCATTCCTGTGCCCGTCACAGGAATCCAGCATGCCCAAGTCCTTGGGCATACAAGACTCTTCGTCGAGAAAACGTGGTTCTCTCGCGGCGCACAGGCGCCGTGGCTGGATTCCTGTGACAAGCACAGGAATGAAGGCATCAAGTGTGCTCGGTTCGAACGAGCGCCGCGATCTCGGAGGCCAGAACTAATGGATAAGTCCACCTTCGCGGATCCGAAAGTCGTTATATCAGGCCCGATGCACGGATCTGTTCGACACGATTCCGCTCACAAGCACGTCACCGGCACCGCCGACTATATCGATGATCTGCCGGAACCCGCCGGCCTGTTGCATGGGGCGCTCGGCCTCTCCGACCGCGCGCACGCCGAAATAACAGGCATCGATCTGTCGGAAGTCGCGGCAACTCCCGGCGTCGTCTGGGTCTTCACCGGCAAGGACGTGCCCGGCGTCAACGATGTCAGCTCCAATGGCAGCCATGACGAGCCGCTGCTCGCCATCAGCAAGGTCGAATTCCACAACCAGCCGATCTTCGCCGTCATCGCGGAAACCCGCGACATCGCCCGCCGGGCCGCCCGCAAGGCAAAGATCGAGTATCGCGATCTTCCGCACTGGAGCGACATCGACGGCGCGCTCGCAAACGGCAGCCCGCTCGTCATCACGCCGATGACGCTCAAGCGTGGCGAGGCAAAGGAGGAAATGGGCAACGCCCCGCGCCGCCTGAAGGGCCAGATGCGCATCGGTGGCCAGGAGCATTTCTATCTCGAGAGCCATATCGCCATGGCGATCCCCGGCGAGGACGACGAGGTGACGGTCTGGTCTTCCACCCAGCACCCGAGCGAGATCCAGCACATCGTCGGCCATGTCCTGAACATTCCGTCCAACGCGGTGACCGTGAACGTGCGCCGCATGGGCGGCGGCTTCGGCGGCAAGGAAACGCAGGGCAACCAGTTTGCGGCGCTCGCCGCCATCGCCGCCAAGAAACTGAAGCGCGCCATCAAGTTCCGTCCCGACCGCGACGAGGACATGACGGCAACCGGCAAGCGTCACGACTTTCTGGTCGACTACGAACTCGGTTTCGACGGGGAAGGTCGTATCCACGCCGTCGACGCGACCTACGCCGCGCGTTGCGGCTTCTCCTCCGACCTCTCCGGCCCGGTCACCGACCGCGCGCTTTTCCATGCCGATTCCAGCTACTTCTATCCGCATGTGCACCTTGCGTCGAAGCCGCTGAAGACCCACACAGTATCGAACACCGCCTTCCGCGGCTTCGGCGGTCCGCAGGGCATGCTTGGCGCCGAACGGTTCATAGAGGAGATCGCCTATGCTGTCGGCAAGGATCCACTCGACATCCGCAAGCTGAACTTTTATGGGCAGCCGGGCTCCGGTCGCACGCTCACCCCCTATCACCAGGAAGTCGAGGATAGCATTCTCGAGCGGATCGTCGGCGAACTGGAAGAAAGCGCCGATTATCAGGGCCGCCGCAACGCCATCATCGCGTTCAACCGGGACAGCCGCTTTATCCGCAAGGGCATCGCCCTGACGCCGGTAAAATTCGGCATCTCCTTCACCATGACCGCCTTCAACCAGGCGGGTGCGCTCGTCCATGTCTACCAGGATGGCTCGATCCACCTGAACCACGGCGGCACCGAAATGGGCCAGGGCCTTTACATCAAGGTCGCCCAGGTTCTGGCCGACAGCTTCCAGGTCGATATCGAGCGGGTGAAGATCACCGCGACGACCACGGGCAAGGTGCCCAATACCTCGGCCACCGCCGCATCCTCGGGCTCCGATCTCAACGGCATGGCGGCATTCGACGCCGCACGCCAGATCAAGGAACGGCTGGTCGCATTTGCCGCCGAAAAGTGGGGCGTACCGGCATCGGAGGTGATTTTCCTGCCGAACCGCGTACGCGTCGGGGACAGGGAAATCCCCTTCCCCGATTTCGTCAAGCAGGCCTACTTCGCACGTGTCCAGCTCTCGGCAGCCGGTTTCTACAAGACGCCGAAGATCCACTGGGATCGCGCCGCCGGCCGCGGCACGCCGTTCTACTACTTCTCCTACGGTGCATCCTGCACCGAAGTCTCCATCGACACCCTGACCGGCGAATACCTCATCGACCGCACCGACATCCTGCACGATGTCGGCCGTTCGCTGAACCCGGCGATCGATATCGGCCAGGTGGAAGGCGCCTTCGTGCAGGGAATGGGCTGGCTGACGACGGAAGAGCTGTGGTGGGATGCCAAGGGGCGGTTGCGCACCCATGCGCCGTCCACCTACAAGATCCCGCTTGCCTCCGACCGGCCGAAGATCTTCAACGTTCGCCTGGCCGAATGGTCGACCAATGCCGAGGCCACCATCGGCCGCTCCAAGGCCGTCGGCGAGCCGCCCTTCATGCTGGCGATCTCGGTGCTGGAAGCCCTCTCGATGGCTGTCGCCAGCGTCGCCGACTACAAGGTCTGCCCGCAACTCGACGCCCCTGCAACGCCGGAGCGCGTGCTCATGGCCGTCGAGCGGATGAAGAAGGTGTGATATGGCGATCCGCGAGGTGCTTTCCGGCGTCATACCCAGAAGCGACTTCCGCGGCTTTCTCGCCACTCGCCCCGTTGCGATCCTGATCGAGATAACCCGCACCCAAGGCTCGACGCCGCGCGAAGCCGGGACATTCATGCTCGTCTCCGGCGATGCGATCTGGGGCACGATCGGCGGCGGGCAGTTCGAATACATGGCAATCCGCAACGCGCGGCAGTTGCTCGATGGAAGCGGCGGCACGGAGACGATGGACATTCCTCTCGGCCCGGAGATTGGCCAGTGCTGCGGCGGGCGCACGCAGTTGCGCTTCCGTCGCGTGACGGATGCGATCGTCTCAACACTGGAGAGAAAGCGAAGCGGCGAAGCCGACCACCTGCCGGAAGTCTATTTGTTCGGCGCCGGCCACGTCGGCAGGGCGCTTGCGGCGGCGCTTGCGCCCCTGCCGGTTTCCGTCACCGTCGTCGAAACCCGTGAGAGCGAGCTCGCCAATCTGCCGGCCGAGACGGCGACGCGTCTCGTCCCGATGCCGGAAGCGCTGGTCAAGGATATGCCCGCGGGCACCGCAGTGGTGATCCTGACGCATGACCACGCTCTGGATTTTCTGATCGCCAGCGAAGCCCTGTCACGCACCGATCTCGCCTACACCGGCATGATCGGCTCGGCCACCAAGCGCGCCACCTTCGCAAGCTGGCTGGCGCGCGAGGGCGGCGGCGACAAGTCTTGGACCGGGCGGCTGACGCTGCCGATCGGGGGCACCGCGGTCAGGGACAAGCGCCCGGAGGTGATCGCCGCCATGACCGCCGCTGAAATCCTCACCGCGCTTGCTGCTTACCGCCAGGGTTCCGCCTCGTAGCGCGGCTCGCGGCCGTCCATGAAGCCGAGGTCACGCTTGACGCGATCCGGCATGCCTTCCAGATCCAGCCGCTCCCGTCGCACGATGCGCCGTACAACGGTCCTGGCGAGACCTGAAAGCCAGAAAGAGGGCTTGGACGCTGCTCTCGTCTCAGCCTGTTCAATCGTTACGCAATCCATGACATCACCTCGATAATCTTGTCTTGGCTTGCAGTCTGTGGGATAAAATGCTGCAATTCCAATCGAACAACCGTCTGGATGCATAAAGAGAACTTATCCATGAAGCTGTCGAAGCAATTCCCGCTCAACGCCTTGCGCGTGTTTGAGGCAGTCGCCCGGCTCGGCAGCTTCACAAGGGCCGGCGAAGAGCTGGGTATGACCCAGACCGCCGTCAGCTATCAGGTGAAGCTGCTGGAAGAGAATATCGGCGAACCGCTTTTCCTGCGCCGTCCCCGCCAGATCAGCCTGACGGACGCCGGCACGAGGCTGGCGCCGAAGGTGACGGAAGCATTTGCCATGCTCAGCGATGCGATGGCGTCGGTGCGCGAGGCCGTCGAGGAAACGCTGATCATCCATTCCACGCCGACATTCGCCTCGCAGTGGCTGGCGCGGAATTTGGGTTCCTTCCAACTGCGGCATCCGAACATCGCCGTACGTTTGATGACCTCGGACACGTTGATCGACTTCACGCGCGAGCCGGCGGACGTCGCGATCAGGAGCGGCAAGGGCGACTGGCTCGGTCTGGCTGCCCATCGGCTGATGAAGGTCGATTTCACGCCGATGCTGAGCCCTGGGCTTGCAGAGAGCATCGGCGGCGTGAAAGATCCGAGCGACCTGCTGAAGCTCAGGATCATCGATGCCGGCGATCCCTGGTGGGTGGTGTGGTTCGAGGCTGCTGGCGTGCCCGATCCCGACCTCGCCGGTCGACCGCGCAGCCGGCTCGGTGCGCAGTCCTTCGAGGCAAGCGCCGCGATTGCCGGGCAAGGCGCAGCAATCCTGACGCCGGAATTCTACCGAGACGATCTTGCCGCCGGGCGGCTTCTGCAACCCTTCCCGCTCGTCTGCAACGATGGCGTGGATTACTGGCTCGCCTACCCGGAGGGCCGTCGCAACGTCCCGAAGATCAAGGCGTTCCGCAACTGGATCCTTGAAAACATGAACGGAACAACGCCGGATCAGGCCAGTGGCCCGTCAGCCTAGTACCCCATTTCCGGGGCATAGAAGCAACGAGGCGTATCCTCGTTCGGAAAAAGGCACAGATGATAGTCGCCATCGCCGGATTTCATGGCCTTGGTCATCGGCAGCAGAAAGACATGGGCATGGGTGACGAGACGATGATCGCCGGGCAGCAAGGTCACGCGGTAGCCGCGCGGCGTAACCGCCACGCTCTTGGAAGGGATCATCTGGCAATCACCGGTCTCGTTGTCGCCATTGCAACAGAAGGGTTCGTAACTCCAGCCGGAAGGAGCGTCGTGTGCTTCGACACATGTCGCAAAGGCAATCATCAAAAACACAAGAATGCTGCGCATCGGCATCTTCTCCGTCGATGAATGCGCCGCCGTGAGCAAACCGATCCTCAACCCGGCGGCCTCAAACGAAAGTGTAACCGAGTCTTAACATTTCAAGGACTGCTAAAATTCAAAGTGAAGCATGCGGAGGAAATGTAGGCGGCAAATGCATGGACTAAATACAACCCATAATATACATCTCCATGATATGATCGTGCGCCGCAAAGCGATGTGGAGTGTTCATGCGAGCTATTTCATTTGCCGTTTCCATTCTGTTCGCAGCGTCGGCGAACGCTACGGCCCTAAGCTATTTTCATACGAACCCCGTTGACTTCGAGAGACTTAAGGCGGGAGGAATGATGCCGGCCCACGCACTCCTGGAACAGCGCTTTGACAGCCTGTGCGTCATGGGACCCTATCAGGACAAGGTGCGCGAAGACGTTGCCGCGCGCGACAGGATCAATGCTTACCTCTCAGATATCGGATACACCGGCGACGAAGGCGAGTGGGCACTCGTTCTGGTGCGCAGCGCCGACGTAGAGGCGCTGCGGTTCAGGAGTTCCGCGAAACTCGATTTCATATCGCCATGGGAGGTCCAACAGTCCCGTATCGTCGGTCTCCCTGAGCGCTTCGCGCCAGCATCGTGCGTCGATGGCAACGCCGCAATGTTTGCGAAAACGGAGAAGGACGGTCGCACCTATATCAGCTTGGGAACGAGCGCCGAATAACGCGTTTCCCCTTTCCTCCGGGCCCAACTTTTTGCATGGTGCTGCACCGGAGGAAGAATAGGGGAACTGAATGTATGAATACGCCATAGCGTGGGAATGGCTGGCTTTTGCCGCCCGTTGGTTCCACGTCATCACTGCGATCGCCTGGATCGGCTCGTCGTTCTATTTCATCGCGCTCGATCTCGGCCTGGTGAAGCGCCCGCACCTTCCGCCGGGCGCCTATGGCGAGGAATGGCAGGTCCACGGCGGTGGCTTCTACCACATCCAGAAGTACCTGGTGGCACCCGCGCAGATGCCGGAGCATCTGACCTGGTTCAAGTACGAAAGCTATTTCACCTGGCTCTCCGGCTTCCTGATGCTCTGTATCGTCTATTATGGCGGCGCCGATCTCTTGCTGATCGATCGGCACGTGCTCGACGTCAGCGCTCCCGTCGCGATCCTGATTTCGCTCGCCTCGCTCGCCGTCGGCTGGATCGTCTACGACCTGCTCTGCAAGTCCCCTATCGGCAGGAACACCTGGGGGCTGATGATCGTGCTCTATGCCGTACTCGTCTTCATGGCATGGGGCTATACTCAGCTCTTTACCGGCCGCGCCGCTTTCCTGCACCTCGGCGCGTTTACGGCGACGATCATGTCGGCCAACGTCTTCATGATCATCATCCCCAACCAGAAGATCGTCGTCGCCGACCTCATCGCCGGTCGCACGCCGGACGCGAAGTATGGCGCGATTGCAAAGCAGCGCTCGCTGCACAACAACTATCTGACGCTGCCCGTCATCTTCTTCATGCTGTCGAACCACTATCCGCTGGCCTTCGGCACTGCCTACAACTGGGTGATTGCGGCGCTGGTCTTCCTGATGGGCGTCACCATCCGCCACTGGTTCAACACGACGCACGCCCGCAAGGGCCGCCCGACCTGGACCTGGATCGCCACCGTCGTCATCTTCATCCTGATCATGTGGCTTTCGACCGTACCGAAGGTACTGACCGGGGAGAAGGATGCTGCGGCAGAAACCGTTGCCCCCGCCTTCCAGCAGTTTGCCGGAGACGCACACTTTCCTGCCGTCAAGCAGCTGGTCTCGACGCGCTGTTCCATGTGCCACGCCGCCGAACCCGTCTATGAAGGCCTAGCGCGGCCGCCGAAGGACGTCGTCTTCGAAACCGACGCCGAAATTGCCGCGCATGCCCGCGAGATCTATATACAGGCGGGGCGCAGCCACGCGATGCCGCCAGGCAACGTGACCGACATGACGTCAGACGAGCGCAAGCTGCTGGTCGCCTGGTTCGAAAGCGCAGTCGAAGGCAAACAGGAATAGCGGGAATGATATCGACCCTCCGCGCCATTCTCCTGGCATCTGCCCTGACCATGTGCGGCCAGAGCGTTGTCGATGCGGTGGCGGCCGATGCTCCTGTGGCGGCCGGGTTTTCCGGCGACCTCAACGCCCTCGGGACCGAACCATTCTGGGCCGTGACGATCCGCGCGGACGGCCTGACCTTCAGCCGTCCGGGGGAGGATGACGTCAGGAATGCGAACCCCGGTGCGGTGTTCGCCCAGGAGGCGGCCACATGGACGATCGCGGGCGGATCGGCGCCTTTCGAGCTGACGTTGACGAAGGAGGCTTGCTCCGACGGAATGTCCGATCGCCACTACGCGTTCAAGGCGGTTCTGGCGTTTCAGGACAAGACGCTGTACGGCTGCGCCGACACGCCGGCGGCGATCGCCGCCCAGCCAGCGCCCTGACGCCAAGCCAACCCTGGCGGAGCAGGAACCGCAGCATGAAAACCGCATAGAAAAGGCAGAGCCCATGACACACACCCTTCTCCGCGGCCGGCTGCTGTCTTTCCTGCGTTCCCCGCAGAGCCTGACGGACACCGAGAGCTACCTCTACGAAAGCGACGGGGGGCTGCTCGTCGAAAACGGCCTGATCGTCGCCTCTGGCCCGTATGACAAAGTCCGCGCCGAAGCACCGGCCGATACCCTGACGATTGACCATCGCCCGCATCTCCTCATGCCGGGTTTCATCGACACGCACCTGCATTTCCCGCAGATGCAGGTCATCGCCTCCTATGCCGCGAACCTCTTGGAATGGCTGAATACCTACACCTTCCCCGAGGAATGCCGCTTCGTGGAAAGCGCCCACGCGCAGAAGATCGCCACGCATTTCTACGACGAGCTCATCCGTCACGGCACGACGACGGCGGTCGCCTATTGCTCCGTCCACAAGACGTCAGCCGATGCCTTCTTCGGCGAGGCGATGCGACGCAACATGCGCATGGTCGGCGGCAAGGTGATGATGGACCGCAATGCCCCCCAGGGCCTGCTCGACACGCCGCAGATGGGCTACGACGAAACGCGGCAGGTCATATCGGACTGGCACGGCAAGGGCCGCAACCATGTCGCCATCACGCCGCGCTTCGCGATCACCTCGACGCCGGCGCAGATGGAGGCGACGCAGGCGCTCGCCCGCGAGTTCCCCGATCTGCATATCCAGACGCACCTTTCGGAAAACCACGACGAAATCAAGTATACCTGCGAGCTCTATCCGGAAGCGATCGACTACACCGATATTTACGCCCGCTACGGCCTGCTGGGCGACAGGACGCTCTTCGGCCACTGCATCCACCTCTCGGAGCGCGAGGCCGACGCGATGAGCGACGCCGGCGCCGTCGCCGTCCACTGCCCGACCTCGAACCTCTTCCTCGGCTCGGGCCTGTTTCCGCTAAAGGCGCTGGCGCGCCGCGAAAAGCCGGTGAGAATAGGCGTCGCCACCGATATCGGCGGCGGCTCGAGCTACTCCATGCTGCGCACCATGGACGAGGCCTACAAGATCCAGCAGCTGCTCGGCGAGCGACTGAACCCGCTGGAAAGCTACTACCTGATGACGCTGGGCAACGCCCAATCCCTGGCGCTGGCCGACAGGATCGGCACGCTGGAAGCCGGAACCGACGCCGACATCGTCGTGCTGAACGCCGCCGCGACCCCGGCCATGGCGCTCAAGATGGACGTGGTGAAGACCCTGCCCGAAGAACTCTTCCTGCTGCAGACGATGGGCGACGACCGGGCCATCGTGGAGACCTACGTTGCGGGCGTGGCGGCGAAAAGCGCTATCTAGGCGTGTGAGACCAAGACGCCTGATCGATGATGAAACCTTGCACCGCTGACGATCTTGACGACGATCCGTCAAACGCTGACTATCGACACGATTGCTTCCACCGGCCGCATGGAGTGAGCATTGCGCAACAAAATCCCGACAATTCTCGCATTTGTGGTCTGCCTGCTCGCGATGCCCCTGGCGTTTCCGGCACCGGCACAGGCCGTCACCATCAACATCAACATCGGAACCAACCTCAACAACGGCAGGCCGATCACCTGCCGCGAGGGCGAATGGCGTCTGCGCAACCGCGGCTTCCGCGATGTGCGGCGCGTAGATTGCCGAGGCCGCATCTTTCTGTACCGCGCATGGCGCGGCAACCAAAGGTTCGAGATAGCACTGAACAGTCGCGATGGCCGCGTTTCAGACGTGCGCCGCATCCGGCGCTAGCCGCCGGGCAATGCCGTCAACCTGCGCCGCCGTCGTCTCTTCGAGCCAGGCCTCGAAATGTGCCGCACCGAGACGTGCGTTGTCGCCGGGCGTCAGCGACCGGGCGCGCGTTCTCGCGGGGCCTTCGCGTGGCCGGATTGCCTGGGTGACTCACGTCTTCTGCGTAAACCAGACAGTCGGTGCCCCGACAACGCCTCCCCTCTGCATTGCCTTTGCCAATTCTTCAATCCTCGTGAAGGCTTTGGCCGCCTCCAGCGTCGCGAATTCGTGCGTAACGGTCACGTCGTTGGGATCGTCGGTCGATTGATAGACCGCCTCCGATAGAACGCCGTTTGCCTTCTGGATCGGCAAGAAGCCATCATAGGTCTTCCGCCATGCCGCGTAATCGGAAACTGCGTGTCTCACGAACAAAGTCGTCATGTCGCGCTCCTTGTTGGGTTGGGTTCGCATTCGCGATCGTTCGGTAGCCACGCGCAACGAGAGACGGCAACGATCTCGACGCATGTCACAAACAGGCCGGCGCTTCCGGTCGCACGATCGTTTCGCGGAGCCCTCCTTGCCGACAAAACACTCTATCACGTATGACTAATATACAACGCATGAGTAGCAGCCGGCGATCGCGATCTTCCGGCTGCTGGCACTCCAAGACAACGCGTATACGGTGAAGAACTGCCTCTAGCGTTCGAACGTCTTCAAGGCCTCCATCGCCGCGCGCACGATCGGCACGTTCCTGATATCGGAGTGAACGACCAGCCAGACTTCGCGTGTCAGCGGCGTCGGTTGCGGAATGGCTTCGACGAGGTCTCCGGCGCCGCCAACCAGAAAGTCCGGCAATATCGCCACGCCTCCCCCCGCGCGCGCTGCTGCTACCTGGAATTCAAGGGTCGACGCCCGCATTGTTACCCGTCGTCCATTCGCAACGGCAAGCAGCCGCTGGTGTTGCGGCGAAGTCATCATCGTTTCGTCATATGCGATGAAGCTCCAGTCTTGTTCTGGCACCGAGGCAAGATAGGAGGGAGCGGCGTAGAAACCGAACGCGACCTCGCAGAGCTTCGTCACCGTCAGGTCGCCTTGCTCCGGCATGGTCATCCGCACGGCGATGTCGGCCTCGCGCCGGTCGAGCGAAGCGTAGCGCGTCTCACCGACGACAACGATGTTGATATCGGGGTGCTTGAGCCTGAGAGCGACAAGCGGCTCCACAAGCAACGCGCCAGCAAAAGCCGGCGGCGCGCTGATCCTGATATCGCCCGCCAGCGTCGCACCGGCTGCAAGCCTTACACGCTCGATCGCAAGCGCCTCCTCCCCCATGCGCTCGGCCATGCCGGCGACGCGCTCGCCCTCGGCCGTCAGGAGGATGCGCCGTCCGCGCCGGTCGATCAGCTTCACGCCCATCTGTGCTTCCAACCCCGCGATACGGCGGGCGACCGTTGCGTGCTCCACGCCAAGCGACCGGGCGGCGCCAAGCAAAGTCCCATTCCGCGCCAGCGCGGCAAAATGGCGAAGGTTTTCCCAATCCAGCATTGATCGTTTTTTCCCATTGGATGGCGAACAATAGGGAATTTTCGATCAATACGCCATCGATCATAGTCCTCTCGACAGCAATTGGAGATAGAACATGGATACGGTCGTAACACTCCAGGCCCCGGGCGGCGTCGATCAGCTACGCGTGTCGGAGCGCGCGCCACAGCAGCCGGGAGCAGGTGAAATCCGGATACGTCACGACGCGATCGGCATGAACTTCCTCGACATCTATCACAGGAAGGGTGTCTACGCCCTGCCTGCCTATCCGGCCGTACTCGGTGTGGAGGGCGCAGGCGTCGTCGAAGAGGTCGGCGCGGATGTCGCCGCCTTCGCCCCCGGCGATCGCATTGCCTATGCTGGCACACCCGTCGGCGCCTATGCGGCGACGCGGTTGCTTCCCGCGCAACGCGCCATTCGGCTGCCCGATGAAACGCCGTCGCGCATTGCCGCCGCCTCGATGCTGAAGGGGATGACGGCCTACATGTTGTTGACACAAACTTATCGGGTCGAGCCCGGCACGGTGATTCTCGTGCATGCGGCTGCCGGCGGCCTCGGCTCAATTCTGGTGCGCTGGGCAAGGCATCTCGGAGCGACAGTCATCGGAACCGTCGGCACGCCTGAGAAAGGCGACCTCGCCCGCTCCTATGGTGCCGACCACCTGATCGTCGGGCGCGACGCCGATGTCGTCGGGGAGGTGAAGCGGCTGACATCAGGTCGAGGCGTCGACGTCGCCTATGACGGGATCGGCGGCCACATGCTGGCGAAGACCATACAATGCGTTCGCCCGTTCGGCGTCGCGGCGACCATCGGCCAGGCGGGTGGAGCCATTCCGCCGGTCTTCGTGGATGAACTGCGACCCGGACGGTCCCTCGCTCATCCGAGTATCATGGCCTACATCGCCAACGCCGCCGACTATGCGGCGGCCGCAAAATCCGTGGTTGCAACGATGGGCTCCGGGATCGCAGCCACGATCGCCGGCGAGTACGCCTTGGAAGACGCGGCGGAAGCCCAGCAGCACCTAGAAGATGGGCGTGCCGCAGGCAGCCTGATTCTTGTCCCCTGAGCGACGAAAGAGGTACACAACCGTCTGAAAATCGTGTTAAGGGCCATGGCAATATTCAGATGTGAAAGTCTTATCCATGACCCCTCCTCTCACGATCGCCGACCTCAAGAACCTCGCACAGCGCCGCGTCCCGAAGATGTTTTTCGACTATGCGGATTCCGGTGCCTGGACGGAGTCGACATATCAGGCGAACGAGAGCGATTTCGCCAAGATCAAGCTGCGGCAGCGCGTGATGGTCGACATGACGAACCGCACGCTGGAAACGACGATGATCGGCCAGAAGGTCTCGATGCCCATCGCTCTTGCGCCGACCGGCATGACCGGCATGCAGCACGCCGACGGAGAGATGCTGGCTGCGCGCGCCGCGGAAGAGGCCGGAGTGCCCTTCACGCTCTCGACCATGAGCATCTGCTCCATCGAGGACGTCGCATCTGTCACGACCAAGCCCTTCTGGTTCCAGCTTTACGTGATGAAGGACAAGGACTTCGTCATGAACCTGATCAACCGCGCCAAGGCGGCCAAGTGCTCGGCGCTGGTGCTGACCGCCGACCTGCAAATCCTCGGCCAGCGTCACAAGGACCTGCGCAACGGTCTCTCCGCGCCTCCGAAATTCACGCCCAAGCACATCTGGCAGATGGCGACGCGCCCCTTCTGGTGTCTGGACATGCTGCAGACCAAGCGCCGCACCTTCGGCAACATCGTCGGCCACGCCAAGAACGTTTCGGACCTCTCGTCGCTCTCCTCCTGGACCGCCGAGCAGTTCGACCCGCAGCTCTCCTGGGCCGACGTTGCCTGGATCAAGGAAAAATGGGGCGGCCCGCTGATCATCAAGGGCATCTGCGACGTCGAGGATGCGAAATCGGCGGCCGAAACCGGTGCTGACGCGATCATCGTCTCCAATCACGGCGGCCGCCAGCTCGACGGCGCGCCCTCCTCGATCAGCGTCCTGCCTGGCATCGTCGACGCCGTCGGCCACAAGATCGAGATCCACCTCGATGGTGGCATCCGCTCCGGTCAGGACGTACTGAAGGCCGTGGCACTCGGCGCCAAGGGCACCTATATCGGCCGCCCCTTCCTCTACGGCCTCGGCGCCATGGGCAAGGACGGCGTAAGCCTGGCGCTCAACATCCTCCGCAAGGAGATGGACGTCACGATGGCCCTCTGCGGCAAGCGCGACATTAACGAGGTGAACTCCTCGATCATCGCCGGACGGCAGTAGAGCTTAAAGCTGTTGCGGGACCGTCCCATTTCGGCGGCCCCGCAATACAACATATAGACGTATTTATAATTTTTACTATTTTTTCGAGAAAACCTTGAAAGCACCAAAAGAGTGCTTTTCGATCATCGCCGGACGGCAGTAGAGCTTAAAGCTGTTGCGGGACCGTCCCATTTCAGCGGCCCCGCAATACAACATATAGACGTATTTATAATTTTTACTATTTTTTCGAGAAAACCTTGAAAGCACCAAAAGAGTGCTTTACGTTTGAGGTATGTCTCCATCGGTCAGGCCATCGCCCCAGGATATGCTGCGCTACAGACTGGCGCCGAGCACAGAGTCTGGTCAGGCGATCGACGAAACACTCGCGGCCTACAACCGCATGTTCGAAATCCTCAACGACATTCTGTCCGAGCACGCCGGCGCCAATCTCGTGGTTTTGCATGAGTTGGCCTACGAAACCATCCGCGGACGCACCGGTCTTCCCGCCCGCCTGGTGACACTCGGCCTTCGCGATTTTGCAACCAACAAGCCGGTCGGTGCTGCAAGACGCCTTCCGCTGGACGACAAGCTCTTCGCAGTCAAGGGACATCAGGACCTTACGATCGCCACGTTGCGCGGCAGAGTCGCGGTTCCCTTCGATATTGCGGGATATTCGCCGGGCTGGGACAGCATTTTCCCGGCCTATCTGACCGTGACCAACGACGTCCGTGAAATCCACATCGGCGTCACACGCAACGCCACCAGCAACGAGGACAGCATGATGAACGAAGGCATCTTGTCACGCATGGGCCGCTTGATCGCGGGTGCCGCCAATGCGGCGATCGACAAGGCGGAAGGCGCCAACAAGGTCGTAGTCATCGAACAGGCCATCCGCGAGATCGATGCGGCCGCTGACGAGGCGCGCACGGACCTCGGAAGGGCGAAGGCTGAAGAGTACCGCGTTGAAAGCCGTCGCCGCGAGATCTTGGCCGATATGGATACGCTGGACAGCAAGATCAGGCTTGCGGTCTTCGATGGACGTGACGATCTCGCAAAAGCCGGTGTCGCGCGCCAGATCGACATCGAGGCGCAGATCGCCGCGCTCGACAAGGCGCTCCTGGACGCCAGGGAGCGTGTCGAGGAAGGCCAGAAGGCGTTACAGGCGATCCTCGCAACGAGACGCGAGGCAGACACGCGTCTTGCGGACTATAAGCGCAGCATCGCGGCGCATGCACCGGAGCTTGCTGCCGGTACGAAGCGGCCCGACCCCAAAGCGAACGCCGAACGGGCGTCAGCCGCGGTTTCCAGAATGACCGGCGTCCCCGCCGGCGATGCGGGCGGCAGCACCGAACTCGATGAGCTTGACCGGCTGCACCGGGAAAAGGCGATTGAAGCCCGCTTGGCGCGCTTCAAGGCGGACAACAAGTAGCGCCGATGCACCTTTTGCTCGCCCCGGAGTGTGCTCCTTTCGCCATTGCCGCCGTCATGCTTGCTGGCCTGACGGCGATCGAAATCCTAGCCACGACGATCGGTTTCTCCGTGAGTGAATGGTTGGGAAAACCGCATGCCGACGGCCACGAAGGAATTGCCGGCATGCTTTCATGGTTGAACGTCGGCGGCATTCCGATCCTGATCCTGCTGATGCTGGTGCTCGGCTTTTTCTCGATCGGCGGCTTCGTCGTACAGGCGATAGCCGACGCCATCTGGTCGCCGCTGCCGTCGATCCTCGCATCCATCCCGGCGGTCGTCGCAACCGTTCCACTTGTCCGTGGCTTCAGCCGCGCGATCGCCCGCTTCGTTCCGCGCGACGAAACCTACGCGGTAGATGCGGCTGAGTTCGTCGGCCGCATCGGCGAAGTGGTCACTGGTCCTCTCGACCAGGGCCTTCCCGGTCGCGTTCGCGCCAAGGACGTCCACGGAAACTGGCATACGCTGCGCGCCCGCGCAGCCAAGAGCGAGAGCCCGATCGCCATAGGCGCAAGGGCCCTCCTCGTCGATCGCAAAGCAGACGTTTTCATTGCAGTTATCGCCCCGGACGACCTTGTCGAAGGGCAACATTTCAATAAGGACCAATCATGATTTACGATATTATTCTGCCGGCCGGCATTGGAATCGTTCTCATATTCGGCATTGGTTTCGTCCTTGCCTCCCTCTATACGCGTTCCAGTCGCGACGAAGCCTATGTGCGTACTGGCCTAGGCGGCCAGAAGGTCGTCGTCGACGGCGGCTCGGTCGTGTTGCCGATCTTTCACTCCATCGCCCGCGTCAACCTCAAGACCTTGCGCCTTGAGGTTCGCCGTGGCGAGGGCGACGCGCTGATCACCAAGGACAGAATGCGCGTCGACATCGGCGCCGAGTTCTATGTGCGCGTCAAACCGGATGTATCCTCTATCGCGCTCGCGGCGCAGACGCTCGGCAACCGAACCAACGATGCCGAAGAACTTCGTATGCTTATCGAAGCGAAATTCGTCGACGGGCTGCGGTCCGTCGCAGCAACCATGACGCTCGATGCCCTGCAGGAACAGCGTATGGATTTCGTCAAGGCCGTCCAGGAAGCGGTCGGGTCAGATCTGCAGTCGAACGGTCTCGAGCTCGAATCCGTCTCGCTGACGCGTCTCGACCAGACCGACATCAAGCACTTCAACGCCAACAATTTCTTCGATGCGCACGGCCTTGCGGCACTCACCCGCATCACCGAGGGGCGCAAGAAAGAGCGCAACGAAATCGTCCGCGACACGGAAGTGGCCATCGCCCAGAAAGACCTGGAAGCCCGTCAGCAATCGCTCGCCATAGAACGCACGAAGCGCGAGGCGGAACTCAGCCAGGAACGCGACATCGCCAACAAGTCGGCGGCGACCCGCGCCGAGACCGCGCAGCAGGAACAGGCTGCAAAGCGCGCCGAGGAAGAAGCCCGCATCGCCTCCGAACAGGCAATCGCG
This sequence comes from Rhizobium sp. Root1203, assembly GCF_001424945.1. Classification (GTDB taxonomy): domain Bacteria; phylum Pseudomonadota; class Alphaproteobacteria; order Rhizobiales; family Rhizobiaceae; genus Rhizobium. The sequence continues at coordinate 50,634 of NZ_LMCW01000006.1, read as the reverse complement.
GAACGCGAAGCATCTGCCAAGCAGGCTCGCGAAAGCGCCAACATCGACGCCACCCGCGCGGTCCAGCAGCGTGACACGGAAGCCCGCCGCGACCTGCAGATCGTAGCCCAGGAAAGCGCGATCGCGGTTGCCAACAAGAGCCGGGAGGAGTCGGAGGCAAAAGCCAAGGCAGAAGCGGCGCGCGCCCTCGCAATTGCAGCGGAGGAAAAGGTCGGCACTGCCAAGGCGGTCGAGATTGCAGAGCGTGAGAAGCAGATCGCTGTGATCGATGCGCGCAAGAAGGCCGAAACGGAAGCGACTGCCGTCACCGTCGGCGCCGAAGCGGAAAAGCAGGCGGCCGCCGACCAGGCCGAGGCAATCAAGACACTCGCGACTGCAGAGGCGGACGCCGCCATCATCAAGGCGAAGGGTATTCTGGAGACGGGCAAGGCAGAAGCCGAAAGCGAAGCGCTTCTGAACGAAGCCCGCAACAAGCTGAATGCCGCGATCATCGAATTCGAGATTACCCGCGAACGCATCCGCATCATTCCCGCTGCGCTCGCCGAAGCGGTGAAGCCGATCGAGAAGATTTCCGACATCAAGATCTTCGATACCGGCGGGATGCTGGGACGCGGCGGCAATGGCGGCGGCGCGAACGGTATCGGCATGGGCGAAGGCCTCGCCGCACAGCTTCTTTCCTACCAGGCCAACAAGCCCATTCTGGACCGGCTGATGAAGGAAGCAGGCTTCGAGGGCGACAATGCCGTGTCGGCTCTACTGGACAATCTGGATGCCAAGACAACGACGTCGGCGCCCGCCAGACCTGCTGCCTCGCCTCCCACCGCGACGAAGGCACTCGACGGCAAAGGCGCCTAGAAGTGCTTCCCTATCGAATCCAGCCATCAACCAACGCGCCTGCCCAATCCGGGCGGGCGTTCCTTTCGGCGAGCCGCGCCATCGCCATGTGGTCGTAGGCCACGGTCCGGAAGGTCGGTGCCCAGCCCGCCTCGGTCTTGTCGAGGATGGCATAGCAGGCCAGCGGATGTCCGACCTCGACCTTGTGAGGATAGGGTGCATCGTCCTCATAGGCCGGACAGCCGACGCTGCCGGGATTGACGATCAGTCGTCCGTCCGACAGTTGGACCATGCGCGCGACGTGGCTGTGGGCGCAAAGGATCAGCGATTGCTCGATTCCCTCGGCCATCGCCTCTATCTCGGCCTGCGGCCGAAGGGTCACATGCCCTTCGGCCGTGACCTTCTCCAGCCAGTAGAGATTGTCGTCCTTCGGCGTGGCGTGGCACAGATAGACCGCGTCCCGAAAGACCCGATCAAACGGCAGTTTGCGCAGCCAGGCGAAGTGCCGCTCGGCAAGCTGTCCATGCGCATGCGCATCGGATGGCTGAAGTCGGCCCTCCGGCGTCTCGATGAGATAGCGGTCGTGATTGCCGCGCACGCTGTGCGCCGCGTCGGCATCGAGGAGCAGCAGCAGATCGGCCGTCCGCGCCGCTTCGAGCGGCCCGCTCAAGGCGTCGCCGAGGTTGACCACGTCGCGGATGCCCAGCGAGGTGATATCGGCAAGCACCGCTTCGAGTGCCAGATGGTTGCCGTGAACGTCTGCGATGGCAGCGAAACGCACGGCCTAGCTACCCCGATAGGTCGAGTAGCCGTAGGGCGAAAGCAGCAGCGGAACGTGGTAATGCGCGGTCACGTCGGCCACGCCGAACCGGATCGGCACGATGTCCAGAAACGCCGGATGCGGCAGCGCGGCGCCCGTCCTGCGCAGATAGTCGCCGGCATGGAACAGCAACTCGTAGGTTCCCGCCTTGAACGTGTCTCCGACCAGGATCGGTCCGCCATCGACGCGACCGTCCGAATTGGTTGTTACCGTCGTGAGGAGATGCCGCACCTCTCCGTCGAGACGAAAGAGATCGATTTTCAACCCCTCGGCAGGCTTGCCGGACGCGGTATCGAGAACATGGGTGGTCAATCCGGTCATGGGCTTGGCTCGCTGATAATGAAGGGCGTTTCGAAGACGTATTCTTCCAGATTGTTGCCCGGCCCGTCGCGATCTACGACGATGAAGTCACTGACGGCACCGAGGGCCATCAGCGGGTGATGCCAGACGTTGCGGCGATAATTCACCCCCTGATCGCCGCGCGCGAAAAATGCCTGCGGACGCCCCGGCTTGCCATCTTCGTCCTCGGAAACGACGACGACGAACGGACGACCCGAAATCGGCGAAAAGCTCTGGCTGCCGAACGGATGACGCTCCATCATGCCGACGTCATAGGGAAAGGCACGCGGCTGGCCGCGGAAGAGATTGATGATGACCCGTGCACCATCGCCAGCGGCTTGCGCGGCGGCGAGCGCATGGAAGCGCTCGGTCGTGCCATTGTTGATGAGCCGGACTGTTTCCGGATCGGCTTCGATGACATCGCCGAAAGGCGCGAAGGCGGACTTGGTGAGGGGGTGGATGTCGAGAAATTGTGTCACGATTATTCGCCCTGGGCTCGCCAATGGCGCAGCATGTGCAGTGCCTGGATCAATTCAGGGACAGCTTTTGTGGCAGTATCCCAAACCGTGTCCAGATCGATAGTGAAGTAGCCGTGGGCGATGCGATTTCGCATGCCCTGCATCTTTATCCAGGGGACATCAGGATGCTCTGCGACCACCTCCGGAAATTCCTCCATTAGCCGCGTGACAACTTCCCCGATCATAAGCAGGTTCATGCCGACAGCACGCTGTTTCAGCACATCTTTTAAGAAGTCATCCTTGCGTGTTCCTTTGATGAAGTCGCCAACTTCAAGAGCCGCCTGCTGCATCTGATCGAGATAGGATTGTAACCAGTCGGAATTCATACCGGCTTCGCCTCGTCAAGCACGCGCACCCGCACTTTCTCGGGAAAGTCGCCGGGAACGAGGAGATGAATCTCAGTACCGTGCATGATGTCCTTCAGCTCTTCCAACAACCCGCCGAGGTCGAACAGGGTCGTTCCCGGCAACGTATCCACCAGGATGTCCAGATCGCTGTCGGCCCTGTCCTCACCGCGCGCCACCGAACCGAAGACACGCGGGTTCGTCGCGTTGAAGCGCTTCGTCGCTTCGCGGATCGCCTGCCTGTTCTTCTCCAGAACGTCAGATGGTTTCATCGTGGTCGAACTCCAGTTCCCCAACTATAAGCCACTGGCACACAAGAGAAAAGCGCCCTGCACATCGAGCCGCGTCACGCCGGCAGCAGCGCTGTCAGCCGCAACAGCGCGATCCGCTCCACCTGTGTCGTCGCCGTCGCGAACTCCGCGTCGCCGCTGTTTGCGATCCGCTGTTCGAAAGCAGCCAGAATATCGTCCTTGTTCAACCCCTTCACCGCGATGATGAAAGGGAAGCCGAATTTTTCGACGTAGGCGGCGTTGAGTTCGGTAAACCGCGCATGCTCCTCGCCGCTCAGCCGGTCGAGCCCCGCGCCTGCCTGCTCCTGCTTGCTGTCTTCCGTCAATTCGCCGGCAATCGCCAGCCGTCCGGCGAGATCGGGGTGGGCACGCAGAACGCCGAGCCGCTCCTCGGGGCTTGCCGCACGAAAGATGGCCACAAGAGCCGTGTGAACCCGATCGACGGTCAGTTCCTCACCGACATAGCCATCGTCATACGCGCGCTCGGCGACGAACGGCGAATGCTCGAAAACGCCGCCAAAGCGGGATACGAATTCCTGGCGCGGGATCATCGGATAGCCTCCGGCTTGTGATGGGCGTGCCAGTGCTCGGCGATCTCGATCCGGCGCGGGATCCAGACCTTGTCGTGCTTCAGCACATACTCCATGAAGCGCTTCAGCGCGGCAGCCCGCCCCGGACGGCCGACGAGGCGGCAATGCAGGCCGATCGACATCATTTTCGGACTGCCCTCCTTGCCTTCCGCATAAAGCGTATCGAAGGCATCCTTCAGGTAGGCGAAGAACTGGTCGCCGGAATTGAAGCCCTGCGGCGTGGCAAAGCGCATGTCGTTGGTTTCGAGCGTGTAGGGAATGATCAGGAACGGCTTTTCGTCCGCACCCTTAACCCAATAAGGAAGATCGTCCGCGTAGGAGTCCGACGAATAGAGGAAGCCGCCCTCCTCCTGCACCAGCCGCAATGTGTTGTCCGAAGGCTTGCCCTGGTACATGCCGTAGGGCCGCTCGCCGGTCAGCTCCGTATGCAGGCGCACCGCCTCGGCGATGTGCTTGCGCTCCAGATCCTCCGGAAAGTCCTTGTACTCCAACCAGCGGTAACCGTGGCTGGCGATCTCCCAGCCCGCTTCCTTCATGGCCGCGACGGCTTCGGGGTTGCGTGCCATGGCCAGCGTCACGCCATAGACAGTCGCCTGCACCTTGAGTTCGGTGAACAGGCGCCACAACCGCCAGAATCCGGCGCGCGAACCATATTCGTAGATCGATTCCATGTTGAGGTTGCGCTGGTTCGGCCAGGCCGCGGCGCCGACGATCTCCGACAGAAGGTTTTCCGAGGCGGGGTCGCCGTCGAGGATCGAGCTTTCGCCGCCCTCCTCGTAGTTGATCACGAACTGAACGGCCACACGCGCGTCGCCCGGCCACTTTGGATCGGGCGTGTTTCGGCCGTAGCCGACGAGATTGCGCGGATAGGTCTCGGATACCATGAAATCACCTTCTGAAACGTCGGGCGAACGGTAGCATCCGGACACGGAATGTCGAGACGGAAAGTATGCAACAGAGTTTTGCCTATGCGGCACAACCTCTTAGGCAGGCACCGCAACCCGCTCCCTGCGGGCGGTCACCTTTCCCATCGGATGCAGCGAGTGCACGCGAAATGGACCGCCGTTGCCTTCCTCGAACATCAAGGCGACATTCGAGACCTTGACCGGTTCGGCAAGTACCGGGCCGAAAACGTTGCGAAGCGCCAGCTCGATGCGCGGCATGTCCTGGTGGCTGACGGACCCCGTGACCGGCATGTGGAACCGGAATTCGTCCATCACGTGCGGGCAACCCCAGCGATGCAGGTTCGCAAACTGCGCGGCTGACAGACCGTCGGGGTCGCTCCGCTCGATATCGGCATCGCTGAGCGGTGCGCGGAAACGGTCGAATTGCTGCACGATCGCCGAAGCGAGATAGTGAATGTGCTCGCAGGGTAGAGACGGAACCAGGCTGTAGAATCCGCCCATGCGCGCGACCTCGAGTTGCTTGATATGAAACGGCGTCAGCGTACCGCAGAAGCGCATCAAATCTCGCAGGAGTTGCTCCTCGGAGACGCCGGGCGCAAGGCGGAAGGGTGCTTTCAGCACACCGTGAAAGCCATAGCGGCGCGGCACGGCCGTCAGGAACGCGACCTCGTGAATGCTCAACCCCCGGATTGCCGTCGGCTCGACCATCTCGCCCGAAAACACATTCCGGCCCAGCCAGTTTGCGGCCGCATAGGTCAGCGGATCGCTGGCAGCGGGCGTAAAACAAATGGCGTAGCGCATGCGATTCCCTCCGTAGGCGAGCGGTTGCGGCTCACTCGGCCCCGCTGTTGCGCAAGCTGATAGGTGATTTGCATGACAGAATAACGAAGGGCAGCAACTGCTAATTCACGCTTAGCGGGAAGCGACGCTGATGTGACTGGCGAAGCGAAAGCTTTCGGGAAGGTCGAAAGGCGGATTGCGGCCAGCAGCGCTCGCGACGACCCACTCGGCCAGCCTGTGCGCCAGCCCGAAGCTCACCTTGAAGCCGCCGGTGAGAGCGAGCAGCCTCTCGTGGACCGGGTGTGCGCCCACCATGGGGTCGCGATCGATGGCCTTCGGGCGCAAACCCGCCCAGCGCTCGACGACCGGGGCGTCGTTGAGCACCGGTACGAGCTCCCTTGCAGCCTCCAGAAGCACATCGAGTTGTCCGTCGGTGGAATAGGGGTCGTCGAAGCGGTTCTCGCTGGTGCTGCCGATGGCGACATGACCGCCCTCGTGCGCCACGACATAGAGCCCGTCGCGGAAAATCGTCGGCAGCGACGGATCGAGATCGGCTCTGAGCAACGCCGCCTGCCCCTTGACGGGCTGACCGAGCGGCTGCGTCAGACCCTCGCTGTAGCGCGCGAGCAGGGGGAAGGACCGGTATCCGGCGGCGACGATGCAATGGCCGAAAGCGATGGTTCCCGCGTCGGTCTCCGCGAGATTGCGGACGAGATCGAGATCCGCAAGCGCGACATTGTCGATGATCCGCACATGCTTTGCGCCGCGCAGGAATGCGGCGAGCGTGGCAACAAGCGATCGCGGTGCAACCCTGGCGGCAAGCGTGTCATGGACGAGGCCGCAGCCGTTTCCGCCGGTGACCGGCCAATCGGGGACCGGAGGCGCGTCGAGAAGGTGCCAGCGGAAGCGACGCTCGCCCGCATCCCAGTGAATTTCGGCATCGGCGGAATGTCCGAGCGCGATCTGGCGCAGATGCGGTTTCGGCAAGGGAATGAGACGACCCGAGCGGCGATAGCCCGCCGAAAGCCCGGTCTCGCTCTCGAGCGTTGCGATTTCTGCTTCCAGCGAGACCAGTGCATCGAACTGGAATTGCTTCTTGGCGTTCCATTTGTCCGGCATGTGCGGCATCAGTGCCCCGAGCAGGCCGCCGCTGGCGCCATGCCCGAGGAAGCCTTCGTCGATCAGCACCGTATCGATTCCCATTCGCTCCGCATGAACGGCCGCCCACAGCCCCATGATGCCGCCGCCGACGATCAGCAGCGCTGCAGACGATTGACCCGAAGGCAAGGCAGGACTATCGGCTGTTGACATGACAGAAACGGATCCCGATCAGATGGACAGAGCAAACCAGCCGCTTGAATGGCGCGACGGCGATATGCCCTATTCACCGGCCTTTGGCGACCATTTTTATTGCCAGACGGACGGCCGCCTGGAATGCAGTCACGTCTTCCTTGCGGGCAACGGCCTGCCGGAGCGCTGGCAGAACCGCGCGACCTTCCTGATCGGTGAGCTGGGCTTCGGCACTGGCCTCAACTTCGCGGAGACATGGCGACAGTGGAAGCTCTTCCGGTCGAGCGGCCAGCATCTGCACTTCATGTCGTTCGAACTCTACCCCATGCGCCGCGACGAAATCGACCGCGCATTGTCGCACTGGCCGGAAATCGATACCGAGCGTCAGGCGCTCGCCGCCCTGTGGCCGGATAGACCGGAGGGCACAGTGTCGCTGGCGCTGGACGATCAGACCACGCTCAGCGTGGTTTGCGGCCGGGCGACCGACGGCGTCGCGGCGGCGGCGGCGGACTTCGACGCATGGTATCTGGACGGCTTTGCGCCGTCGCGCAATGCGGACATGTGGTCGGAGGAACTGATGCGCCTCGTCTGCGCGAAGTCGGTGCCCGCGGGCACGTTCGCGACTTATGCCGCCGCGGGGTTTGTCCGGCGCAATCTGATTGCCGCGGGATTCGCTGTAGAACGCCGTGGAGGATTTGCCGGCAAGCGCGAGATGCTCTGCGGCGTCAAGCCCTAGCCAGCCGAGCGACCGGCAGCGCGTTCGCTCTTGCCGAGCCACAGGCCGATCTTTTCTTCAAGAAGCTCGGGACTGATCGGCTTCGAGATGTAGTCGTCCATGCCGGCATCCAGGCAGAGTTCGCGATCGCTCTCCAGCGCATGCGCGGTCACCCCCACGATCGGCACGCGATGGCCCTGCCCGCGCTCGATATCGCGTATGCTGCGCGTTGCCTCGTGCCCGTTCATCAGCGGCATGGAGACGTCCATCATGATGATGCGCGGCGTGTGCTTTTCCCAGGCCTCGATAGCCTCCTGCCCATTGCCGACCACAAGAAACGTGAGCCCGGTTGCCTGCAGGATCTGCGTGAACACGATCTGGTTCACGTCGTTGTCTTCGGCAACGAGGACGTCGATGAACGTCGGCCCGGGTCGTTCGACAGGCGACGCGGCTGCCGGCTCGGGTTCGGTCTCGACGATGGAGCGGCCGCCGCAATCGGCCGCCAGCCGGACCCTGTGAGTCCGGACGACGTCGACAATGGTGTTGCGCAGGACGTTGGCACGTGCCGGTTTCATCAGATGCGCCTGACCGTTCAGAGCGGCAAACTCCTTCTCGGTGCCCGCAATGTCCATCGACGTCATGAAGATGATCGGCAGGTCGCTGAAGCGGTCGTCGGCGCGCAGTTTTCGCGCGATGTCCGCCCCGTTCATGCCGGGTATCTGATAATCGAGCACTATGGCGTCGACCGCAATGCCCAGCTCGTGAGCCGACTCGAGGATTGCGAGCCCTTCGATCCCATCATCGGCAGCAGCACCGTCGAAACCCCACAGTGCCAGTTGCTCCGTCAGGATCTGGCGGTTCACCGCGTTGTCGTCGACGACCAGAATGCGCGCGCCTCGGACATTGATCGGCAGCGGCCTCGGATCATGCCGCGCAGCTGCGACGAAAAATGGCAGATTGACCGTGAAGACGGATCCCCTGCCGAGTTCGCTTTCGACCTCGATATAGCCGCCGAAAAGATCGACGAGACCGGCGGTGATCGCCAGACCAAGGCCCGTCCCCTCGTGACGTCGCGTCGAGGACCCGTCGATCTGCGAAAATTTGCCGAAGATGGAATCGATCCGATCCGGCGGCATTCCTATGCCGGTGTCTTCGATGCGGATCGTCGCCATGATTTCGTCGGCCGCGCCCGCAGTATGGTCCATATCGACGAGGACGTGACCGCGTTCCGTGAACTTGATGGCATTGCCGACGAGATTTGTGAGGATCTGCCGAAACCGGCCTGCATCGCCGATGATGGCGGATGGCAAGCCGGACGCGGTGCGAACGAGCAGCTCGACGCCCCGTTCCGCTGCCAGCGACGATAGCAGCGTGACCACGTCCTCCACCGCCTCGACCGGATCGAAAGTCATCCGGCGCAGGGTCATCCGGCCGGAATCGATCTTCGAGAAATCGAGGATATCGTTGATGATGGTCATCAGCGCGTTGCCTGACTTCTCAATGATATCGACGAAGGTCTTCTGGCGGGTATCAAGGTTGGTATTCGCCAGCAGTTCGGCCATCCCGAGCACGCCGTTCATCGGCGTCCGAATCTCGTGGCTCATATTGGCGAGAAACTCCGACTTGACCTTGTCGGCCGCCTCGGCTCGCGCAAGCAGGAGCGTCAACTCCTCCTCGCGGCTCTTCATCGCGGTGATGTCCGTGAACAGCGCAACCCAGTGCCGGCGCTCACTGACGGCGATGTCCATCTGAACCCAGCGACCTTCGGGAACGCGAAACAGCCGCGAGACGGCCTGCCCCATGCCAAGGCTCTGCCTGAGTTCGCCGAGCACAACGCCTGGATCGCCTGCGAAGTCGCCGCGGGCGGCACAGAAGGTGAAGAACTCCGCCCAGTTCCGGCCGATCTCGAGATGACTGCGAGGAATATCGAACATGCCGGCGAGCGCGTCGTTGCTGAGCAGGATTTCGTCCCCCTGGACGATGAGCAAGCCCTGCGACATGGCGTGCGTTGCATCGCCCATCAGTTCGCCGAGGCTTTCCAGTGCCTCGCGCGCTGCATGGATCTCCTTCTCATGCAGGCGGATGGTGGAGATATCGGCGTAGGTAAGCAGGACGCGCTCGTTCGATATCCGGCGGCTGTCGACAACGAGCGAAGTGCTGCCCCAGTTTATCTCTGCCGATGGCGCCTGGTCGTCCGAGCGAAACTGACGGACGCGCCGCTCATACATCTCTTCGGGCGTCACGCCCGGACCATAGCGGCCGAGCGCGTGATTATGCTCCACGAGCTCCCTGTACGGGCGCCCTTCGAAGCGCCGGTCCGGCAGATCCGAAATCGTATAGAAGGCCTGGTTGCCATAAAGAATCGTCAGATCGCTCTCAAGGATGAGAACGCCGACAGGCAACGAATTGAGGATGCTTGCGATATCGCGGTGCAGCACCTCCGTATGCGCCTGCGCTGCGATCAGCTCCTTCTCACGCTCCTTGAGCAGCGAGACATCCGCGAAAGAACCGACGACATAGCGCTTGCCGCCGGTGGATTCGATACGGTTGATGCGGGCAAGTACCGGATAGAGCTTGCCGCCGGCTCCGGGCAGAAGACTCTCGACCTCGGCCGTCTCGCCTGTCTCCAGCACCTCGAGGTTGCCCCGATGAATGACGCCTCCGGCGACGTCACCGAACATCTCCTGCTCGGTCTTGCCGAGCGCGTCGGCACGCGATTGGCCTGTGAACACTTCAAAGCACGGGTTGGCATAGATCAGGCGATGATCGTCGTCGCGCGCGAAAGCGGCAACCGGAAGGGCTTCCATGATCGCGCGCAGCAGATCGAGTTCCGCCGCCCTGTCGATGGATGGGCCGACCGTCGCGCGTCGCGCGTGCTTCGCCCTGCGCTCTGTCTCGAAGAGGCCGAGGACATAGACGCGCTCTGGCGACAGCATGAAGCTCTCGATCCGCGTCCGGTGATAGTCGACACCTGACGCGTCGAAGCAGATAGCGCTTTCCTCGCTTGCAAAGACCAGCGCTCGGCGTTCCTTGTCCTCCCGGTCCTCCTCTTCCGGTCGGTCGAACAGCTCGCGGCTGCGCCGGCCGATGAAATCGGAGATCTCTTTCGAGAAAAAGTCGGCATAGGCCTGGTTTACGGCGACGTACCGAAGCTCGCTGTTCTTGACATAGGCCGGGTAATCCAGATCCGCGATCCGGCGGCATGCCAGTTCGAGAAGGTCCCCGCGCGATCTCAAGAAGCTGCTCCACCCCAAAGTTTTCAAGAAAAATCCACTCGCCCGACCTTAGCCGCGAGGTCTTTAACAATGCATTAACCATGACGATCCGGTGGGCGAAAAATGCTGCGTGGCAACTCCAAGTTCACCTGGCGGGAATCAGCCGACCGCGGTGCTGCCGACCGCATCGGGGCAAGCAGGAGCAGCTGAAATATGATAGAACTGCCCTAATGTTTATTGGGACTTCAGACGACCTGGAGGCCAAGACTCGTCCACGAAAGGAGACGAACATGTCCGTACTTCATAGAAGCATGGCGGCGGGCCTGATCACGTTGACTTTGACGACCACTCCGCTCGTTGGAAATCCGGCGACGGCCAACTCGAACGATGCCTTCTGGGGCGGGATAGCAGTCGGCACAGTCGGGGGCGTCGTGCTCTCGCAGGGCCTGCGTCCCTATCCGTACACTTACGGCTATCCAGATGGATACGGCTATCCCTATGCCTACGGCTACCGCTATGGCGCGGCCTATTATCGCTATCCCTATAGACCCTACTATCGGGCCTATCCGGTCTACAGATCCCAATACCGCCCCTACTACTATCAGCCCTACCGTCGCTGTCATGTCGAATGGCGACGCAACGGCTGGGGAACGGCATACAGGGTAAGTGTCTGCCCCTATTGAGGGATCGGCCAGCATGCGGGCACCGCCGAAAGAGCGGCTTTCAGAAGCCTTTCTCCGGCCGTGCCCTTGACTTTCCAAGCAAACTAGACCAAATGCAGGCCAGCTTTCACCTTCCGGCCGCCGCGTGAGCGTGCCCCTGCCAGCAAATAGGATGCAGGAAGAAGGACAAAAGCGCATTTCGTACACGCCGCATCCCAAGACGCGGCAGAAGCGCTGGAAAGCTTTTTCCAACAAGACAAGTTCCCACTTCACGCGGGGTTCTTGACGCCAGAATAACACCGGACCGCACTCCGCGTTCCGGCGATTTTGTTTTGGCGCGCCCTAAAAAGGTTATGACTTGACCAATTTTGAATCGCTTGGTGTTTCCAAGCCGATCGTCGCCACACTTTTCCAGCTCGGCATCGAAACGCCGACCCCCATCCAGGAAAAGGCGATCCCGCTTCTTCTCGAAGGCCGTGATCTCATCGGCCTCGCCCAGACGGGCACCGGCAAGACCGCCGCGTTCGGTCTGCCGCTCATCGAAAAGCTTCTCCCGGAAGAACGCCGCCCCGACAATCGTACCACCCGTACGCTGATCCTGGCGCCGACCCGCGAGCTGGTGAACCAGATCGCCCAGAACCTGAAGAACTTCCTGCGCAAGTCGCACCTGCGCATCAACGTCGTCGTCGGCGGCGTCTCGATCAACAAGCAGCAGCTGCAGCTTGAAAAGGGCACCGACATTCTCGTTGCCACGCCAGGCCGCCTGCTCGACCTCGTCAATCGTCGCGCCATCGGCCTGACGGCCGTGCGCTATCTCGTACTCGACGAAGCCGACCAGATGCTCGACCTCGGCTTCGTGCACGACCTGCGCAAGATCTCCAAGATGGTGCCGAAGAAGCGCCAGACCATGCTGTTTTCGGCCACCATGCCGAAGGCGATCGCCGACCTCGCTGCCGACTTCCTGACCGACCCGGTCAAGGTCGAAGTGACGCCTCCCGGCAAGGCTGCCGACAAGGTTGAACAGTATGTTCACTTCGTCAACGGCAAGAACGACAAGACCGACCTCCTGAAGAAGTCGCTCTCCGAAAACCCCGATGGCCGCGCCATCGTCTTCCTGCGCACCAAGCATGGCGCCGAGAAGCTGATGAAGCACCTCGAGCATGTCGGCTATTCCGTTGCCTCGATCCACGGCAACAAGAGCCAGGGCCAGCGCGAACGCGCCCTGAAAGCTTTCAAGGACGGCGACATCAAGACGCTGATCGCCACCGACGTTGCCGCCCGCGGCATTGACATTCCGGCCGTCAGCCACGTCTACAACTACGACCTGCCGGAAGTTGCCGAAGCCTATGTCCACCGCATCGGCCGTACGGCTCGTGCTGGGCGTGACGGCATCGCGATCGCCTTCTGCGCGCCTGACGAGTCTCGCCTGCTGCGCGACATCGAGCGCCTGATGAGCATCAACATCGCGGTTGCCAGCGGCGAAGCGCCTGCCAACATGAACGCAACCCCGCGCCGCGCCAACAATGGCAACGGCGGCAACCGCGGCCAGGGCCGTGGCGGTGAAGGTCGTGGTGGTGAAGGCCGTGGCGAAGGCCACCGCGCAGGTGGCCGTCCAGAGCGTCGTCCCCGTCGCGAAGGCGAAGGCGGCGAAGTACGCGCCAACAACGAGGAACGTCGCGAGCGTCGTCCCCGTCCGGAGCGCCAGCCCCAGTCGCAGCGCAACGAGGATTTCCGCGGCCAGCGCCGTGGCGAAGCCGCACCGGTAACGGCAGGCCCTGATAACGATCTGGCAACGACGTCGGATTTCCGCGCAGCCGGTTCGGCCCGCAAGCCGCAGCGTCCCCAGCCGCATGGCAATAACGCCAATTCCGGCGACGCAAACCGTCATCATCCCGGCGCCGGCGCACGCAACGCGCATGGTCGCCCGGCCCGTAAGCCCGGCGAAGACCGCGGTGCGCAGGCCAATGGCGGCGAGCGCGGCGAACGTCGCGAAGGCAACGGCGGCAACCGCCGCGGCGGCCCCTCGCGCGGCGGCAACGGCGGCCAGCGCCGCGAACGCGCCTGATTTAGATGAAGGGCGGGAGAAATCCCGCCCTTCATCTTGCGCGTCCGACACCGGAAAACCTGGCTTTCTAGTTGGGCGACGCTGCTCAAAGGGATCGGAATCATGCCGGAAGCAGCAGCAATCGACAGCAAACGCGCCCCGGTCATCACGTCGGCAGAGCCGCAACTCTTCGTTTCCGACCTCGATATTGCATGCCGGTTCTATGTCCGGCAACTCGGGTTCCAGATCGCATTTTCCTACGGCGATCCGCCGTTTTATGCCCAGGTCTTTCGTGACGGCGGCCGCTTGAACTTGCGAAAGGTCGGCGTACCGCTTTTTGACGCCGGCTTCAGGGGCCGGGAGGTCGATGCCCTGTCAGCGACGCTGACGCTTGACGACCCGAAGCCGCTTTTCCTGGAGTACCAGGCGGCCGGCGTGTCGTTTCATCAGTCCTTGCGCACCGAGCCATGGGGCGCACGCACCTTCATCGTGCGGGATCCGGATGGCAACCTGATCGCCTTTTCCGGCAGTGGCACCTAGGTTCTCACCGTCGGCAAGCGGCTCCCGACACAGGCGAAGCGCTGGCATTCGTATCGAGCTTCATCGATGCCCGGCCAACGGCCGGCCGAAATTGAATCCCGTCGAGGGAGGAAAATAATCAGCTGCTCATGTTTTAAGCTGGTCAAATCAATTGACGGCGGAGACCGACACTCCAGATCTCTGTAAATGCCCAGTTTTTCGGCTGTTTTGATGGACGGGACGATCTTACGAATCTTCTCCTCCAACTGAGCATGGTTCTTGCATTGCAATTTGCGTTGTATTCAAATGAAGAAAAAAGGGGAGCCACACCTTTGGCATTTGATGAAATGATCACCGGGGACGAAAGTTCGCGTCAGCCATACGAGAAATACTTTGAGTGGTACAATAACCAAGATCGAGCGCATCTGATTGCCAAATCCCGCGACGCGGAGAACATCTTCCGGAAAACCGGCATTACCTTTGCGGTCTACGGCCATGCCGACTCCTCCGAAAAGCTCATTCCCTTCGACATCATCCCCCGCATCATCTCGGGCCGCGAATGGCGCAAGCTCGCACAGGGCATCGAACAGCGGGTCATCGCCCTCAACGCCTTCCTCGACGACATCTACCACAAGCAGGAAATCATCCGCGCCGGCCGCATCCCGCGAGAACTGATCGAGCGCAACGATACGTTCCTGCCTGAAATGATCGGCTTCCGCCCGCCCGGCGGCGTCTATACCCATATTGTCGGCACCGACATCGTGCGCACCGGCGAGGACCAGTTCTACGTGCTGGAAGACAACGCCCGTACGCCGTCCGGTGTCAGCTACATGCTGGAAAACCGGGAAACGATGATGCACATGTTCCCAGAGCTGTTCCACGAAAACAAGGTTCGCCCGGTCGAGGACTATCCCTACCTGCTGCGCCAGAGCCTGGCCTCGCTGGCGCCTCCGGGCTGCAAGGGCAAGCCGCGCGTCGCGGTGCTGACACCCGGCATCTACAATTCGGCTTACTACGAGCATTCGTTCCTGGCCGATACGATGGGCGTCGAGCTCGTCGAAGGCTCGGATCTGCGCGTCATCGATGGCAAGGTGAAGATGCGCACGACACGCGGCTACGAGGCGATCGATGTCCTCTACCGTCGCGTCGACGACGATTTCCTCGATCCCCTGACCTTCCGTGCGGATTCGGCTCTTGGCATTCCCGGCATCATGGACGTCTACCGCTCGGGTAACATCACCATTGCCAACGCGCCGGGCACCGGCATCTGCGACGACAAGGCGATCTATTCCTATATGCCCGAGATCGTCGAGTTCTACACAGGCCGCAAGGCGATTCTGGAAAACGTCCCGACCTGGCGCTGTTCGGAGGATTCCAGCCTGAAATACGTGCTGGAACACCTGGAAGAGCTCGTCGTCAAGGAAGTCCACGGCTCTGGCGGCTACGGCATGCTGGTCGGCCCGACAGCCTCCAGGAAGGAACGCGCGGAGTTCGCCGAAAAGCTCAAGGCGCGGCCGAACAATTACATCGCCCAGCCGACGCTCTCCCTCTCCACGGTTCCGATCCTTGTCAACAAGGGCATCGCGCCACGCCACGTGGATCTTCGCCCCTATGTTCTGGTGTCCGACAAGGTCCAGATCATTCCAGGCGGACTGACGCGGGTGGCACTCAAGCAAGGCTCCCTCGTGGTCAATTCCAGCCAGGGCGGCGGCACAAAAGATACCTGGGTATTGGAGGACTGATGCTCGGAAGAACTGCAAACGGGCTCTACTGGATGTTTCGTTACATCGAGCGCGCCGAGAACATCGCGCGCCTTATCGATGCCGGTCTGCGCATGTCGCTGACCAGGGCGAGCGGATCCGGCGACGACAACTGGGACGGCGTGCTGCAAAGCGCCGGTGTTCGCGAAGCCTATGACGAAAGTCACGGCAAGCTCACCAGCGCCGATGCGATTGACTATCTGCTGCGCGATCGCTCGAACTCCTCGAGCGTCATGTCCTGCGTGGATTACGGGCGCAACAATGCCCGCATGGTGCGCACGGCGCTCACCCGGGAAACATGGGAAGCAACGAACGAGTTCTGGATCGAACTCAAGGCTCTGTTGTCCAGACGGCTAAAGCCCGCCGAGATGCCGGAAGCGATCGACGCTATCAAGCACCGTGCCGGCCTGATCCGCGGCGCGCTGCACGGTTCCATGCTGCGCAACGAGCTCTATAATTTCGCCCGCATCGGCACCTTCATTGAACGTGCGGACAACACCAGCCGCATTCTCGACGTGAAATACTATGTTCTGCTGCCGGCCGTTTCCGCCGTCGGGACCTCGATCGACAACGTCCAGTGGGAATCGATCCTGCGCTCGGTTTCCGCCCACCGCTCCTACAGCTGGGCATACGACGGCGAATACCGCGCCATGAACATCGCCGACTTCCTGATCCTCAATGGCCAGATGCCGCGTTCGCTCGCCTACTGCTACGAAAAGATCGTCAGCGAACTCGGCTATCTCGCCAAGGACTACGGCGAGCGGCTGCCCGCCCACGATACGGCCGATACCATTCGCAAGACGCTGCAGACCAGCGCCATCAAGGACATCATGGATCAGGGCCTGCACGAATTCCTGGAGGACTTCGTTACACGCAACAACCAGCTCGGCATGGAAATTTCCGACGGTTACCGGTTCTACGTATAGGCGGGTCACGAATGAGACTGAAGATTAGCCACGTCACTGAATACCGTTACGACGAGCCCGCTGCATTTTCGCTGCAGCGGTTGCGGCTGACGCCCCGGACCGTGGCCGGGCAGTCGACCCTCAACTGGACGCTGCGCGTCGAGGGCGCCAAGCCCGAGGTCGAGTATGACGATCAGTTCGGCAACCATGTCAACCTCGTCTCCCTGCAGGGCGAACAGCAGGTGACGCGCATCGTTGCGGAAGGGGAAGTCGAGACGGAAGACCGAAACGGGGTCATCGGCCCGCACACCGGCTTTTGTCCGCTGTGGCTGTTCCTGCGCGACACGCCGCTAACGAAGCCGGGCAAGCTCGTCAGGGAATTGATCAAGGGTGTCAACGGCGACAACGACCTTGCGAGGATACACGCGCTGATGGCAGCCATCCACGATCAGGTGGACTACCGGCCGGGCACCAGCAACACTGACACCACGGCGGAGCAGGCGCTGGAGAAGAAGAGCGGCGTCTGCCAGGATCACGCGCATATCTTCGTGACGGCCGCGAGAGCCCTGCAGATACCGTCCCGTTACATCTCCGGTTACCTGATGATGGAAGAGAAGATCGAGCAGGCAGCCACCCATGCGTGGGCCGAGGCTCACATTCCCGGGCTTGGCTGGGTCGGCTTCGATCCTGCCAACAAGATCTGCCCGGACGAACGCTACGTGCGTGTCGCCACGGGGCTCTGCTACAAGGACGCCGCCCCTGTTTCCGGCATGCGGATCGGCACGCCGGGCGAAAAGCTCGATGTGGTCGTCAAGGTCGAAGACCAGGGGCAAATGCAGAGCCAGACCCAGAGCTGAACTGCGGCTGCGCCGGCGTGGCGTCGTTGACCGCGATCTCATCGGTGACGACCTCGAACTGCGCAAGCGTCGCCGGGCCGAATGCCGTTGAAAGGGCGACGTCCGTGGCATCGCGGCCGGTCGCCATCAGGATGCGCCCGATGCGAGGCGTGTTGTGTCGAGCGTCCACCGTATGCCAGTGCCCGCCCAGATAGACCTCGAACCATGCGCTGAAATCCATCGGCGCCGGATCCCTGGGCACACCTATATCGCCGAGATAGCCGGTACAATAGCGCGCCGGGATGTTCATGCAGCGGCAAAGCGTGATCGCGAGATGCGCAAAGTCGCGGCAGACACCTGTCCTGTCGGTATAACCGCCATAGGCGGTCCGCAGCAGATCGGCGTTCATGTAGTCGAACCTGATATGGCCATGGACGAAATCTGCGATGGCCTGGACCCGCTGCCAGCCCTGTGGCGTGTTCGAAAAGGTCGCCCAGGCGAAATCGGCCAAGCGGTCGGTATCGCAATAGCGGCTGCCGAGCAGGAACACGAGCACGTCGTCGGGGAGGTCCTTGATCTCGTGCTGCGCAGCGTTCAGAGGCACCACGTCAGGCTGACCGGTATCGTAGATATCGAATTCGGTCGAAATCGTCGTCAATCCGGCCGGCGCCACGATGCGCGCGCAGGCATTGCCGAAATTGTCCGTGTATCCCCACGCATCGATCGGCTGATTGAACGAAATCACCTGCTCGGTCAGCAGATCGCCCCGCCGCGAGGGATGAATGTTGAGGACCAGGAGCATCGGCGTTGGCTGCACACATTGATAGCCTATCGTGAAACCAGCGCGGATCTTCATCGTGTTTCCTTTGCAGAGCAACGCCGCCGATCGGCAGGCTATCAGGGAACGTCAGGGGAGCCGATGAGTTCCATGCCGATTGGCAAGCATCTCATGGCTCGGTGGTCACGTTGACCTGAACGACCATGTCGTCGAAGTCCTCGGCATTTCCGTCATAGCTGCCCCAGAGGGGAATTGCCTGGCGCGGATCGCGCGCAACGCCGACGCGGATCAGGTCGCGATTGCCGACGATCCCGTTCGTCGGATCGAATTCGACCCAGCCGGCGCCCGGGAGATAGACCTGGCACCATGCATGCGTGGAACCGCCGCCGAGCGTCGTCGAACCATCGCGATCCGGAACGTAGATATAGCCGGTCACGAAACGGGCGGCAAAGCCGAGCGAACGGGCGGCCTCCATCATGAGGAGAGCGAAGTCGCGGCATGTGCCCTGCCGCCGCTGCAAAGTCTGGATCGGCGTCTGCGTCCCTCGCTCGACGCGGCGGGCATAGACGAAGCTCTGGCGAATCGCGAAGCAGAGCGTCATCAGCACGTGACCGGTCTGTCCCGTGGCGCCGGCGCCGACGAACTGCTGTGCCCATTGGGCGACCTCGCCATTGGGATCGTCATAGTAGCGGGCGATCGTGCAGACGAGGTCGGGCTTCTCCTCCTCGTCGTATGAGAAAGGGTACGTCAGTGCCTCGCTGTCGATTTCGAATTCGATCGGAACCTGCGGCGTATGGTCGAGGCGGATATTGGTTTCGAACCGCAAGTGATCCGAAGGCCCATTCATATCCACCAATGCAATGCAATTGCCGAAGACGTCGTGGATCCAGCGCACCTGGGCAGGTTCAGGCTCGATCGTCATCGTCGCATCCAGAAGGCGCTGATCGAAACTGTCGCGCGGCCGAAACAGAACGCGATGCTGCCCGAAGGCCACCGGTCGTTTGTATGAATAGTGAGTGATGTGCCTGACGGAATAAACGGTCATGGTGCCCCTCGTCCGCCGCGGTCCGAAAATAGCCGTCATCCCCAGTCTAGCGCAATTCCCGCAACCGTGCGCAGCGGTTTTAAGTCCGGAATCGCGCAGGAACGAAAAGAAATGCCCTAGTCGAATTCTGGCACTTGCCCCGACTGAAACAGGATGACGGACGGACCCTGCTCGCCGATGGCGACATTTGCCTCGCGGCACCAGACGACCACGCCCGCATAATCGTTGACCAGCGTCTGGGCGACATAAACGGCCGTATCCTCTCCCTTCATCTGCCGCGGCTCGAACGCCGGAACCAGCCTGCCATTGTCGTCACGATTGAACGCGCTGAGCACGATCAGTTTTCTAATTCCGGGCATGGCACGCACCCTCCTCCCGCCATAACGGAAGCGCCCCCGAATTCGTTCCGGAAGAACTGTCCTGCATGCAAAGAAAAGGTGTTTCCCCGCTGGACCGCGGGAAAATTTCCTGGACGAAGTGTCGAATTCCGATCCGGCTTTTCGTCTATATAATGAAGGCAGGGCAACGGGCCTGCCCGAACACTGCTGCAGGAGGAGTCATGACGCAGTACCTGGTTGCTATTCACCACCCCGACGACTACGACCCGTCCGTCGCGGAGGACGAAGCGATGCACAGCGATATCGACGCGCTCAACGATGAAATGCTGGCTGCCGGTGTCCGTATTTTCGTTGGCGGCCTTCACCCGGCAAGCAGAGCGAAGTCGTTGCGGAGGCAGCGCAACGGTGAGGTGTTCGTCACCGACGGCCCGTACCTGGAGACCAAGGAGCACATAGGCGGGTTTTGGGTGCTGGAAGCCTCTGATCTGGAAGAGGCGCTTGCATGGGGACGCAAGGCCGCCATCGCCTGCCGCGCGCCGGTCGAGGTGCGCCCCTTTCACTGACGACGTTGATGTGGCGTTTTGCGAGGCCGCCTGGCTACGGCAGCTTGCCTCTCGCGGCCACCATTCCCCTCCTTGTGGCAGAAATCCGGCATGTTCAATTCCCTGAACAAAAGGAACTCTTGTCACCGGCAACGCATTCATTGCCGTGAGGATCAGCTCCAGAACGGGATGTCGGAATCTCGTTTAGCCAGCCGTCTTCAAGACAGGAAGCTATGGAGAACAACGATGACCATCACGATCACAGCCTTTGCACGGTCTCCCGATCGCGGCAGGGGTCTGGCGCGCGACATGCGCGTGCGATGGGCGCTCGAAGAAGTGGGCCAGCCCTACGACGTTCGACTTCTTTCGTTCAAGGCGATGAAAGAGCCCGCGCATCTCGCACTTCATCCTTTCGGGCAGATTCCGACCTACGAAGAAGCCGATCTCGCCCTGTTCGAATCCGGGGCCATCGTATTCCATATCGCGGAGCGCCACGCAGGCCTGCTGCCGGACGATGCGAATGCTCGGGCGCGTGCGATCACATGGATGTTTGCCGCGCTCACCACAATGGAGCCGACGATTGTCGATCGCGAAATGGCCAGGCTCCTGGAGCGCCACGAGACCTGGTACGAGCAGCGGCTGCGTCTTATCGAGGAACGCATCCGCAAGCGGCTGAGCGAACTCTCCGTCCGACTTGGCGATACCGACTGGCTCGACGGCGATTTCAGCGCCGGTGACCTTCAGATGGTATCCGTGCTGTTCAGGTTGAAAGGATCGGGTATGCTGGATGAATATCCGAACCTGTCCGCCTACGTCGCCCGCGGCGAAGGGCGGCCCGCCTACAAGCGTGCGTTCGACGCGCAGCTGGCCGTTTTCGCCGCCGCGTCGACCGGCTGACAGCAAGAAGGCGGAGCTTTCGCCCCGCCTTTCAAAACACACAAGCGCTGGTGACGCCTCAGTGGCTGTCGCGGTTCAACGGAATGTCCGAGCCGCGCGGGCCGACCAGGAAGTCGAGATCGGCACCGGCATCGGCCTGCATGACCGTGTTGATGTAGAGCTTGCCGTAGCCGCCTGTGATCGGCATGTGCGGCTTGACCCACGCCGCACGGCGCTTCGCCAGTTCCTCGTCGGAGACCTGGAGCTGGATCGTGCGCGCGGGAACGTCGACCGAGATCATGTCGCCGTTCTGCACCAGCGCCAGCGGTCCGCCTTCGGCAGCTTCCGGTGCGGTATGCAGGATGACGGTGCCGTAGGCGGTACCGGACATGCGCGCATCCGAGATGCGGATCATGTCCTTGACGCCCTTCTTCAGCACCTTCGGCGGAAGGCCCATGTTGCCGACTTCGGCCATGCCGGGGTAACCCTTCGGGCCGCAGTACTTGAGAACCATGATGCAGGTCTCGTCGATGTCGAGATCGTCCTTGTTGATGCGTGCATGGTAGTCTTCGATGCTTTCGAAGACGACGGCGCGGCCGGTATGCTGCATCAGATGCGGAGACGCTGCGGAAGGCTTGAGTACGGCCCCCTTCGGGGCGAGGTTACCGCGAAGAACGGCAATGCCGCCCGACTGCGTCAGCGCCTTTTCGCGCGGAACGATGACGTCGTCATTGTAGTTCACGACATCCTTGACGCCATTCCAGATGCTGTCGCCGGTGACGGTGATCGCGTCCTTGTGCAGCAGGCCCATTTCGCCAACCGCCTTGATGACGACCGGAAGACCCCCCGCATAATAGAACTCTTCCATCAGGTGCTTGCCCGACGGCTGCAGGTTGACGATCGTCGGCACGTCGCGGCCGAGCCGGTCCCAGTCGTCGAGCGACAGGTCCACGCCGATACGGCCGGCAAGCGCCAGGAGGTGGAGAACGGCATTGGTGGAACCGCCGACGGCTCCGTTGACGCGGATGGCGTTCTCGAAGGCTTCCTTGGTCAGGATGTCAGAGGGCTTCAGGTCCTCCTTGACCATGTCGACGATCCGGCGGCCCGAGAGCTGCGAGATCACCCGGCGACGGGCGTCGACAGCCGGAATGGCCGCATTGCCGGGAAGCGTCATGCCCAGCGCCTCGGCCATCGACGCCATCGTCGAGGCGGTGCCCATGGTCATGCAGCTGCCGGCCGAGCGAGCCATGCCCTGTTCGGCGTCCATGAACTCGTCGAGCGACATTTCGCCTGATTTGACCATTTCCGAGAACTGCCAGATGGCCGTACCCGAACCGACATCCTTGCCGCGCCACTTGCCGTTGAGCATAGGGCCACCGGACACGAGAATGACGGGAATATCGACGGACGCAGCGCCCATCAGGAGGCTCGGCGTGGTCTTGTCGCAGCCGCCGAGCAGCACGACGCCGTCGACCGGGTTGCCCCGGATCGCCTCTTCGACGTCCATTGCTGCCAGGTTGCGGAACATCATCGCGGTCGGGCGAAGCGTGCTTTCGCCGACGGAGAACACGGGAAACTCGACCGGGAACCCGCCGGCCTCGTAGACGCCGCGCTTGACGCGCTCGGCGAGGTCTCGGAGATGCGCGTTGCACGGCGTCAGCTCCGACCAGGTATTACAGATGCCGATGATCGGGCGACCGTCGAACGTATCGGCCGGAAGGCCCTGGTTCTTCATCCAGGAGCGATGCATGATCGCATTCTTGCCGGTGCCGCCGAACCAGTCGTACGAACGCAGCCTGCGCGGCCATTCAGCTTTCTTTTTCATTATTTTGCCTTTTGGGAGACCCCGAGCCGCCCTCGCGACGGCCCGGATCGTCAGACGGTCGTTAGGCCAGCGTGTAGGCGGTCTTGACGGTCGTGTAGAACTCGGCAGCGTACTTGCCCTGCTCGCGCGGACCATAGGATGAGCCCTTGCGGCCACCGAACGGAACGTGGAAGTCGACGCCTGCGGTCGGCAGGTTGACCATGACCATGCCGGCTTCGGCATTGCGCTTGAAGTGCGTGGCGTGCTTCAGGCTCGTCGTCGCGATGCCGGAGGACAGGCCGAACGGCGTGTCGTTGGCAGTCGCCAGCGCCTCTTCGTAGTCCTTGACCCGGATAACGGAGACGACGGGTCCGAAGATCTCTTCGCGCGAGATCCGCATCTGGTTGGTCGCCTCGGTAAACAGCGTCGGCTGCAGATAGAAGCCGGGCGTGTCGCGGGTGATCAGTTCGCCGCCGAAGGCGAGCTTGGCGCCTTCCTTTTTGCCGATCTCGATGTAGTCGGTATCGGTCTTCAGCTGGCGCTCATCGACCACGGGGCCGACATGCGTGCCGGGCTTCATGGCGTGATCCACGACGATGGTCTTGAGCTTCTCCGTCAGCGCCGCGACGAACCTGTCGTGGATGCCCTCGGTAACGATCAGGCGCGACGACGCGGTGCAGCGCTGGCCGGTCGAGAAGAAGCCGGAATTGGCGGCTGCTTCGACGGCAACGTTGAGATCGGCGTCATCGAGAACCACCATCGGGTTCTTGCCGCCCATTTCGAGCTGGAACTTGCGGTTATGCTCGAGTGAGGAAACGGCAACGCGCTTGCCGGTGCCGGTGGAACCGGTGAAGGTGATGCCGGCGATATCAGGGCTGTCGAGCATGGCCTGGCCGACGACCGAGCCCTTGCCCATGACCAAATTCAGGACGCCCTTCGGGAGGCCGGCGCGATGCAGGATATCGACGATGGCCCAGGAGCAGGCCGGAACGAGTTCGGCCGGCTTGAAAACGATGGTGTTGCCGTAGCAAAGCGCAGGCGCGATCTTCCAGGCAGGGATGGCGATCGGGAAGTTCCATGGCGTGATGATGCCGATGACGCCGAGCGGGTCACGGGTAATCTCGACGCCCACGTTCGGACGCACGGACGGGATAACTTCGCCGGCAAGACGTAGCGCTTCGCCCGCGAAGAATTCGAAGATCTGCGATGCGCGGATAGTCTCGCCGATCGCTTCCGGCAGGGTCTTGCCCTCCTCGCGCGCCAGCAGCGCACCGAGCTCGTCCTTGCGGGCCATGATCTCGTCGCCGGCCTTCTTCAGGATGACGTGACGTTCCCAGATGCCGGAGCGCGACCATGCGGGGAAAGCAGCCTTGGCTGCGGCGATGGCATTCTTCGTGTCTTCAGCCGAACCGTCCGCATAGAGGCCGACAACTTCGTTGGTATCGGATGGATTGATGTTCTTCGTCGCGTTGGTGCCGATCCACTCGCCGGCGATCAGGTTCTGATAAATGGTCATGGGCTGAACAAGCCTCCTTTACCGTTTACGAAAGAATGGCCCGGTCGCGCAGGCGGCCAGACCATGAGAAATCTAGAGCTGCTTGACGACGATGTCTTCTTCGGCGTCGACGGCAAGCGGATTGCGCAGAGGCAGGCCGAACTCGGCGACTTCGATTTCGAAGACGTCGCCCTCTTCCGCCTTGATGCCCTCGGCGAACGACAGCGTTGCCGTACCGAACATGTGGACGTGAACGTCGCCGGGCACGCGGAACAAGCCGTATTTGAAGTGGTGATATTCGAGGTTCGCAAAGGTGTGAGACATATTCGCCTCGCCCGACAGGAACGGCTTTTCGAAAATCACCTTGTCGCCACGCTTGATGCGCGAGGTGCCGCGGATATCGTCCGGGGCAGCGCCGATGCGGATTTCAGGTCCGAAGCTTGCCGGACGCAGCTTGGAATGCGCGAGGTAGAGATAGTTGATCCGCTCGGTGACGTGGTCGGAAAATTCGTTGGACAGCGCAAAGCCGACGCGGAACGGCGTGCCGTCTTCCGATATCACGTAGATGCCCGCCATCTCCGGCTCTTCGCCGCCATCGAGCGCGAAGGACGGAGAGACGAGCGGCGCGCCGGGAGCCGTCGAGCCATATCCGTTGCCCTTGTAGAACCACTCGGGCTGCACACCCTTCTCGCCTGATTTCGGCTTCCCGTTCTCAAGGCCCATCTTGAACATCTTCATGGAGTCGGTGAGGGTTTCCTCTGCCGCCTCGGAGGTCTTCTTGTGCATGGAATCGCGCGTTGCCGCCGAGCCCAGATGGGTCAGACCGGTGCCCGTCAGATGCAGGTGCGCCGCATCTGGATGCGTCATTGGAGACAGGAAGCGGCCTTCGGCATAGGCCTTGTCGAGATCGACCGCATCGCCGAGGCCATGCGCCTCTATCACCTGCAACAGCGACTTGCCGCTGTTTGCGGATTCCATGGCCAGCGCGTAGACGCTGCCGGCGTTATTGACGGCTTTCGCGGTACCGCCCGGCTCGCGCACGGCGACGACAATCTCTCCGTTCGAACCCTTGATCTGCGAAATAAGCACGGTCTTCATCCTTTTTAGATAGCGCGGAAAATGCTCCGCCTCTCCGGCTCCCGAAGGAGCCGGATCGGAAGGTTCATACGACGGCGAATGCTCGGCTGGCGCTTGGCGCTTAGCCCTTGTTCTTGTTGTAAACGTCGAAGAAGACGGCAGCGAGAAGCACCAGTCCCTTGACCATCTGCTGGAAATCGATGCCGAGGCCGACGATCGACATGCCGTTGTTCATGACGCCCATGATGAACGCGCCGATGACGGCACCGGTGATCTTGCCAACGCCGCCGGATGCCGAAGCACCGCCGATGAAGCACGCCGCGATCACGTCGAGCTCGAAGCCGACGCCGGCCTTCGGCGTTGCCGAATTCAGGCGGGCCGCGATGATCATGCCGGCGAGACCGGCCAGAACGCCCATGTTGACGAAGGTGAAGAAGCTGAGGCGCTCGGTGTTGATACCGGAGAGCTTGGTGGCCTTTTCATTGCCGCCCATGGCGTAGATGCGGCGGCCGATCGTGGTACGGCGCGTGACGAACGCGTAGGCCGCGATCAGCACGAGCATGACGACGAGAACGTTCGGGAGGCCCTTGTAGCTTGACAGCTGATAGCCGAGGAACAGGATCGCCAACGAAAGAATAACGTTCTGCGCGATGAAAAAACTCGTAGGCTCGACGTCGATGCCGTGGCTTTCGTTCACCTTGCGGCGACGCCAGGCGAGATAGAAGAGCACCGCGGGAATAATCAGGGTCAGGATCAACGAGGTCGAATGCAGCGGAATGCCGCCGAAATCGATCATCTGGCCGGGAAGAAAGCCCGTCGAGATAACCTGGAAATCCTTCGGGAACGGGCCGATGTTCTTGCCGCCAAGCACGAACAGCGTCAGTCCGCGGAAGACAAGCATGCCGGCAAGCGTCACGATGAAGGCCGGAATGCGGTGATACGCGATCCAGTATCCCTGCGCCGCGCCGATGGCGCCGCCGATGATCAGGCAGAGAATACCCGCCAGCACGAAGTTCATCTGCCAGTTGACGGTCATGATGGCCGCCACGGCGCCGACGAAGGCGACGATCGAACCGACCGAAAGGTCGATATGGCCGGCCACGATGACGAGCAGCATGCCGAGCGCCATGATGACGATGAACGAGTTCTGCAGAACGAGGTTTGTCAGGTTGACCGGCTTGAACAGAATGCCGCCGGTATAGAACTGGAAGAACACCATGATCGCGACCAGCGCGATGAGCATGCCGTATTCACGGATATTGCTGCGGATGTAGTCCGTAACGGAAACGACGTTGCTTTCCTCGGTGGCAGCTGAAGGGTTGACCGGAGTCATTGTTTCTTCTCCCCTGAGCGCATGATAGCGCGCATGATGGTTTCTTGGCTCGCCTCTCCCTTTGGCAGTTCCGCAACGATACGTCCTTCATTCATGACGTAGATGCGGTCGCACGTGCCAAGCAGTTCCGGCATTTCCGATGAGATCATCAGAACGCCCTTACCATCGGCGGCGAGCTGGTTGATGATAGTATAGATTTCGTATTTTGCACCGACATCAATACCGCGCGTGGGTTCGTCGAGGATCAATATGTCAGGATCGGAGAACAGCCACTTGGACAGAACCACTTTTTGCTGGTTTCCGCCCGAAAGATTGACGGCTTCCTGGAAGATGCTGGAGCTGCGGATACGCAGTTTCGTGCGATAATCCGATGCGATCTTGGATTCCTTGATGCTGTCGATCACCGTTCCGCTCGAAACGCCGGCAAGATTGGCGAGCGTCGTATTGTGGACGATATTCTCGCCAAGCACGAGGCCGAGATGCTTGCGGTCTTCCGTGACATAGGCCAGGCCGGCGTCGATCGCCTTGCGGACGGTACTCACATCGACCTTCTTGCCGTCCATGAAGACGTCGCCGGTGATTTTGTGGCCGTAGGATTTGCCGAATACGCTCATCGCGAATTCGGTGCGGCCAGCGCCCATCAGACCCGCGATGCCGACCACTTCGCCCTTGCGGACGTTGATGTTGATGTCGTGCAGAACCTGGCGATCACGGTGATGCTGGTGAAAGGCGTTCCAGTTCTTCACCTCGAGGATCGTCTCGCCGATCGGCACGGAGCGCGGCGGGTAGCGATCGGCGAGTTCGCGGCCCACCATGTTCTTGATGATGATGTCTTCGCTGATCTCTTCGGTACGACAGTCGAGCGTCTTGACCGTCATGCCGTCGCGCAGAACCGTGATCTGGTCGGCGACCTTGCGCACTTCGTTGAGCTTGTGCGTGATGATGATCGAGGTCAGGCCCTGGTTGCGGAACTCGATCAGAAGATCGAGCAGCGCGTCGGAATCCTTTTCGTTGAGCGAAGCCGTCGGCTCATCGAGGATGAGGAGCTTCACGCTTTTCGACAGCGCCTTGGCGATCTCGACCAGCTGCTGCTTGCCGACCCCGATGTCCGTCACGAGCGTCTCGGGGGATTCCTTCAGGCCGACCTTGCCAAGCAATTGCTTCGTGCGGTTGAAGGCTTCCTGCCACTTGATGATGCCGTTGTGCGCGACTTCGTTGCCGAGGAAGATATTTTCGGCGATCGACAGGAGCGGTACGAGCGCCAGCTCCTGGTGGATGATGACGATGCCGATCTCTTCAGAGTCCTTCAGGACCTTGAAGTTGCGGACGTCACCCTCATAGACGATATCGCCGTCATAGGTGCCGGCGGGGTAAACGCCGGAAAGAACTTTCATAAGGGTCGACTTACCGGCCCCGTTTTCGCCCACCAATGCATGGATTTCACCCTGCCGAACCTTGAGGTTCACATTCTCAAGCGCTTTTACGCCCGGGAACGTCTTGGTGATGTTCCGCATTTCGAGGATTGTATTGTCCATAGTCAATATCCAACGCCAGCAGCCGGAAACACGGCGTGGCGATCATAAAAGTGAAGACCGGAACCCGCAAGCTGCGGGTTCCGGCCAACTTGGAACAATTACTTCAGCTGGTCAGCCTTGTAGTAACCGCCTTCGACGAGGATCTTCTCGTAGTTGGTCTTGTCGACCGCTACCGGCGTCAGCAGGTAGGACGGGATGACCTTGACACCGTTGTCGTAGGTCTTGGTGTCGTTGACTTCAGGCTCTTTGCCTTCCATCAGGGCGTTGACCATGCCGACAGTAACCTTTGCGAGGTCACGGGTGTCCTTGAAGATCGTGGAATGCTGCTCGCCGGCAATGATCGACTTGACAGACGGAACTTCAGCGTCCTGGCCGGAAACGACCGGCAGCGGCTGGTCCGGGGTGCCGTAGCCGACGCCCTTCAGCGACGAGATGATGCCGATGGACAGACCGTCGTAAGGCGACAGGACTGCATTGACCTTCGCGTCGGTGTAGTTGGCCGAGAGCAGGTTATCCATACGTGCCTGAGCCGTTGCCGGGTCCCAACGCAGCGTACCGACCTTGTCCATGCCGGTCTGGCCAGACTTTACGACGAGCTTGCCGCTGTCGATGTAAGGCTGCAGAACGGACATAGCGCCGTCGTAGAAGAAGAAGGCGTTGTTGTCGTCCGGCGAACCGCCGAAGAGCTCGATGTTGAACGGGCCCTTGCCGTCCTTGAGGCCGAGGGCGTCAACGATGGAACCGGCCTGCAGAACGCCAACCTTGAAGTTGTCGAACGTCGCATAGTAGTCGACGTTGCCCGAATCGCGGATCAGACGGTCATAAGCGATGACCTTGATGCCTGCGTCGTGAGCCTTCTGGAGAACGTCGGAAAGCGTCGTGCCGTCGATAGCGGCAATAACGAGAACCTTCGCGCCCTTCGTGACCATGTTCTCGATCTGAGACAGCTGGTTCGGAATGTCGTCGTCAGCATACTGCAAGTCGGTGCTGTAGCCAGCTTCCTGAAGCTGCTTGACGATGTTGTTGCCGTCGTCGATCCAGCGTGCGGACGACTTCGTGGGCATTGCAATACCGACGGTCCCCTTGTCGGCGGCAACAGCCGGCATTACGAACGACGCGACGCCGAAAGCAGCCGCAGCCATCAATGAGATAATGGATTTCATCTCTCTCTCCCTTGTTAATAAATCGGCGGGACGAAAAATCGCCCGCCCCGAAACTGTGGCAGGTTCCGTCTTGGATAATTACTTCAGATTGTGAGAAACGAAGTAGGTCTCCTCCACGCTCTCACACGTGTTGAGTGCCAACCAGCACACGGCGGCAAACTGGTATGGATTCCTATAACTGTCAAATAGAATAACTGGTAAAGTGCATAACAATTTTGGTATATCGTTAAAAAGTATTACTTTTAATGGAGCGCGGTTGGGAGGCCGCAACCATGGCGATTATTTCAGACCCCCTGGGGCTCGATCACGTCGACATACGAACCGACAGTCTGGGCGACGACGGCCTTCTGAGAGCAGGGCTTAAGCTGAATCACCTGCGCATGATTGTCGCAATCGAAGATAGCGGGCAGATTTCGGCCGCGGCAGAGGCGCTGAACATTTCCCAGCCGGCGGCATCGCGCATGCTGGCGGAAATGGAATCGATTCTGAGGACCCCCCTTTACGAGCGCGTGGCGCGTGGCGTTGTGCTGACGACCTTCGGCGAGGCTCTCGCAAGACGTGCTCGCAAGATCATGCTGGAGCTGCGGGAAGTTAGCCGCGAAATCGGCGAGCTCAAATCCGGAAAAGGCGGCTCCGTGTTCATCGGCGCGGTAACTGCGCCTGCCATGAGCCTTGTCGTGCCGGCCATCAAGGAAGTGCGGACCGCCTTTCCCGGCATAGAGGTGAACATCCAGGTTGAGACGAGCAACGTGCTCGCGCGCGAGCTGCTCGCCGCGCGGCATGACTTCATCATCAGCCGCATTCCCGATGACCTGAATCCGCGGCTGTTCGAGGTTCAGGAAATCGGGGTCGAAAGGGCGTGCCTGATCGTTCGCAGCGGTCACCCGCTTCTGAAGAACCCTACCACGAGCCTTTCCGACCTGCCCCTCTATGATTGGGTGTTTCAGCCGCCGGGAACGCTGCTGCGGCGAACGATCGAAGACCTGTTCCTCGCGCACGGCGTTCCGCTGCCTGAAAACATCGTCAACACGTCGTCGCTGCTGCTGACCTGTGCAATCATCTGCCAGACGAACGCCATTGCGCCGATCGCCATCGACGTCGCCCAGTTTCTGGCCACGCAGCAATCGAAGGCGGCGGACGTGCGGGTCCTGCCGATTGATTTCGAGATCAACGTCCGGCCCTACAGCCTGATCACGGCAAGAGAGCGCGCTTTGCCTCCGAGCGCCCGGCTGCTTTACGATTTGGTCCTCGCCGAAAGCAACAGGGGCGCGCCGGCCTGACAAGCTCGGCGCCATGTTGCGCGCGTCTAATGCGCGCCGTTGGGAGAAGGAGCGCACATGCTGTTTGGCCAGTCGGTATTCCAGTCCGTGCTCGACCGTCTGAAAGCGGATGACGAGAACGAGCTTGACGCCCCGGTCTCCGCCCGCATCCGCGGCTTGACGACAGGTCTCGCCTTCGACGTCATGGAGGGGGTGTCGGTCGCGTCGGCACAACCCGGTCAGGCCTATCTCGATCTTCTGGAATCCGATGCGCCGTGCGAAGAAGAGATATCCCCCGGACCCGAGCCTGAACCGGCGGCCGAACCTGAGCCGGTCATGCCCGAGCATCTCTCGCGCACCGCCCCGCAGGACGTCGCCGCCGAACTCTCCATTTCGGCGCGCGACACGGTTCAAAGCCTTGGCGAGAAGCGCCGCGCCTTCGCAAAGATGAACCATCCGGACGGCGTGGATCTGCTATTCCGCGAGAACGCTGCCAAGCGCATGACGATCGCAAATCTGCTGATCGACGAGGCGATCAAGCGGCTCGGTCGATGATCATTCCCCGTCTTTTTTGACGTCCTGCTCATCCGGCTCGGCTACTACCTCAGGCTCCGTTTGCGTCGGCGTCGGCGGCTTGTAGCTCCAGAGCAGCATATAGATGGAGTAGGCGCCCGCGCCAGCTGCCAATACCGCCCAGAATGGATCGCCCCTGGTGGTTTCCATCAATGCCCAGCTGAAACAGACGGCGACGATCAGAATGCGCACCCAAAGCGGGCGGTAGACCGGATGGTTTGGATCAATCAGCTGCATGTCATTCCCGCGTGTAAACCTGTCGCATGTCTTTAGGATGCTTTTCACAAATGTGAAAGGGTGCCGGGCTTGACGTCGAACACAGAAAATGGAATGAAAATTCCACAATTATAGCAGTTCGGTTAATTCATTCCGAATTCAAGGGAGGTTCTCATGACAGTCAGATTTGGTCTTCTCGGCGCCGGCCGCATCGGCAAGGTCCACGCCAAGGCGGTGAGCAGCGACGCCAATGCCAGGCTGGTAGCGGTAGCCGACGCCTTCCCGCAGGCCGCCGATGCGATCGCAACGGCATACGGTTGCGAAGTCCGCACCATCGAGGCAATCGAAGCCGCAAAGGACATCGACGCCGTCGTCATCTGCACGCCCACCGATACCCACGCAGAACTGATCGAGCGTTTCGCTCGCGCCGGCAAGGCGATCTTCTGCGAAAAACCTGTTGATCTCGACGTTGCCCGCGTCAAGGCCTGCATCAAGGTTGTCGCCGAAACCAAGGGCAAGCTGATGGTCGGCTTCAACCGCCGCTTCGACCCGCACTTCATGGCGGTGCGCAAGGCCATCGACGATGGACGCATCGGCGACGTCGAGATGGTGACGATCACATCGCGCGATCCGGGCGCCCCGCCCGTTGATTACATCAAGCGCTCCGGCGGCATTTTCCGAGACATGACGATCCACGATTTCGACATGGCCCGCTACCTCCTCGGCGAAGAACCGGTCGCCGTAACGGCCACGGCAGCAGTCCTGGTCGACAAGGCAATCGGCGACGCCGGCGACTACGATAGCGTCTCGGTAATCCTGCAGACCAAATCAGGCAAGCAGGCGATCATCTCCAACTCACGTCGCGCCACCTATGGCTACGACCAGCGCATCGAGGTGCACGGTTCGAAGGGAATGGTCGCCGCCGAGAACCAGCGCGCCGTCTCCATCGAGGTCGCCAACGGTGAAGGCTATACCAGGCCGCCGCTGCATGACTTCTTCATGACGCGCTATACCGAAGCCTACGCCAACGAGATCGCCAGCTTCATCGCAGCCATCGAGAAGGGCGCGGCGATTTCTCCTTCGGGCGCTGACGGCCTTGCGGCGCTGGCGCTGGCGGATGCGGCCCTCCAATCCGTCAAGGAAGGCAAGCTCATCAAGATCGGCTGACGGCTCCTCTCCCGACCGAAAGCCGCACATGAGATGGCCGGGCCCTGCCCGGCCATTTCTCGTTTGTCTATGAGGATTCGGATCCCAGTACGCCGGACAACACGATATCCTGGTCGATGACGGACAACGCTCTGTTCAGATGCCCCTCGAAGACGAGAATCTGCTCGTCCGCGACGACGCGGATTTCCGGCATTCCTTCCATCCGCACGGCATGCGACTGGCTGAGGCCATCCTCGATCCCCTGGCGCAGGAGATCGTAGTACCGTGTGCCCGGACCGGTAAGCGCGATCGGCATGCGTTCCGTCAGACTGAGCAGGCGCGAGAGCCCGTTGCCGAGCGCGATGCCCGCCTGCCGGAAGGCAAACGCCGACATCCGATGCCCCTGCCGCGCCTTGACGGCAATCTTGTCGAGTTCGGCAATCGGCACGAACTTCGCCGGGATCGTATCGAGCGGGACCTCGAAGGCCATTCGGAGAATGGCGTAGAAACCCGCATAGGCCTCGATGCATCCCTTGCTGCCGCAGCGACAAAGGCCGCCGTTCGCCATGTGCAGCATGTGCCCGAAATTGGGCGCCGAAATTTCCCGCTCTCCCGGCGCTGTCCGCTTGACGATGCCAAGCCCGATGCTGTGCCCGAGGGACAACGCGGCAAGCGAACGAAAGTCCGCGCCTTTCAGATTCTCTTCATGGGCGCCGAGTGCGGCTGCGACGAGCAAGGTCTCGTTGTCCAGGATGATCTTCGCTTGCCAGTCGGGTCGCAACGCCGATTCGAAATCGATCTTGTCGCTGCCGAAGATCGGCGACCAGAGAAGCACGGGTTCGGTCGAATTCACCAGCCCCTTGCTGCTGATCGATATGAGCAGCACCTTTTCCTGCGATATCCGTGAACGGGCAAGGAGCCGCGCCAGCCCCTCCCGGACCGACGCGACGAACCGATCGGCACCGGCAGGATCATGAGAACGGTCCTCGCTGAACCGGTCGATCAGTTTTCCCGCATAGTCGACCAGCGAATATTGAACGCCATCAGAAGAAATGATCACGACGATCAGGTAGCCGCAATCGCGCCGCTGCCGGAAAAGCACGCGCGGCCGCCCGCGGCCGGCCGCGGCCTGATGCTCGGATTTCTCGATGATCTGCGCCTTCTCCAGATCGGCTGTG
Organism: Rhizobium sp. Root1203; assembly: GCF_001424945.1. Taxonomy (GTDB): domain Bacteria; phylum Pseudomonadota; class Alphaproteobacteria; order Rhizobiales; family Rhizobiaceae; genus Rhizobium. Next base: position 16,910 of record NZ_LMCW01000006.1, on the reverse strand, counting down.
ATGGCCGAAATGGTGGCAGAGGAGAGCTTGGTGAAATCCGAAATCTCCGTATGCGCAAGCGCGCCGTGCCTTCGAAGCGCGGCAAGTACCAGCACACTGTTACGCTGCCGGACCAACTCCGTGCTCGACTTGGTCAGCATGTATGCCTGCCTCTCCCCCTCGCATTCCGCCCTCCTTCACACCCTATCTCCAACAACCTTTCCACGATGGAAATTAAGCCGGCAGTGCAGTGTTGACAGTTGAAAAAATCTCTGACACTTAATTTCTCGACTGTCGAGAAAATAATTCAAACCTTTCTCGGCAGCAAACCGCGGCGGTCGGAGGACCACTGGCTGGGGCTGGCCGCAATCCATTCGGGAGGATATTATGAAGTCTATTTTGAAGCTGATGGCCGGCGCTGCCATCCTCGTGACCGTGCACACGGCTGCCATGGCTGCAGACCTGGTCGTCGGCGTTTCCTGGTCCAATTTCCAGGAAGAACGCTGGAAGACAGACGAAGCTGCCATCAAGAAGGCACTCGAAGCCAAGGGCGCGAAATACATCTCCGCTGACGCACAGTCGTCTGCCGCAAAGCAGCTGACGGACGTTGAATCCCTGATTTCGCAGGGCGCAAACGCTCTTATCATTCTTGCGCAGGACTCGGACGCAATCGGCCCGGCCATCGAAAAGGCTGCCGCTGAAGGTATCCCGGTCGTCGGCTACGACCGCCTGATCGAAAACCCGGCTGCGTTCTACCTGACCTTCGACAACAAGGAAGTCGGTCGCATGCAGGCGCAGGGCGTTTTCAACGTCAAGCCTGAAGGCAACTACGTCTTCATCAAGGGCTCGTCGTCCGATCCGAACGCCGACTTCCTCTTCGCAGGCGCGATGGAAGTGCTGAAGCCCGCAATCGACGCCGGCAAGATCAAGAACGTCGGCGAAGCCTACACCGACGGCTGGCTGCCCGAAAACGCGCAGCGCAACATGGAACAGTTCCTGACCGCGAACAACAACAAGGTTGATGCCGTTGTTGCCGCAAACGATGGCACTGCCGGCGGCGCGATCGCAGCGCTCGACGCACAGGGTCTCGCCGGCTCCGTGCCGGTCTCCGGTCAGGACGCCGACAAGGCAGCCCTGAACCGCGTCGCTCTCGGCACGCAGACGGTTTCCGTCTGGAAGGACAGCCGCGAACTCGGAAAGCGCGCTGCCGAAATCGCTCTCGATCTTGCCGGTGGCAAGAAGATGACCGAAGTCGAAGGCGTCCAGACCTTCAAGGGTGGCGCCAAGGGCGTTGCCATGGAATCGGTCTTCCTCAAGCCGCTTCCGATCACCAAGGACAACCTGAACGTCGTCATCGACGCGGGCTGGATCTCCAAGGCCGAAGCCTGCCAGGGCGTCAAGGCCGGCAGCACCAAGGCTTGCGACTAACAGCTGGCCGCAAGGCAAGAATCACCGGCGCCGCAACGGTCAACACCGTTGCGGCGCCGGACGCGGATTTGAACCGTCATCCGATGGTTTCTCCGCCTCATCGCACCATCGCGTACTTTGATTCCCTGCCGGTATCGTGTCGCGGGACCCGAGCGACCGAAACTCCGGAAGCACGGCGATGGTCAGTACAAGAACAGGACGCTAAGCGGGCAGCGGTTTGACGGTGCCGGCAGTAAGTCCAAACAGTGGGGGAACAGCAAACCCATGGCCGAAATGGTAAAATCCACAACTTCAAGCGGACCGGGCGTGGCCGAGGGCAGTGCCATCAGCCGCTTCTTCCGCGCCACCGAAATCGATACGCGCCTTCTTGGCATGATTGGCGCGCTCGTCCTCATCTGGATCGGTTTTCACTTCATCACCGGCGGTCTTTTCCTCACGCCGCGCAATCTCTGGAACCTGTCGGTCCAGACGACAGACATCGCGATCATGACGACCGGCATGGTGCTCATCATCGTGACCCGCAACATCGACCTGTCGGTCGGCTCCGTGCTCGGCCTCTGCGGCATGATCATGGGCGTGACGCAGGCCAAGATCCTGCCGGGACTTCTCGGCTTCGACAGCCAGTTCACCTGGATCATCACCCTCCTGATCGGCATCCTCGCCGGTGCCTTGATCGGCGGCTTTCAGGGGCTGATCATCGCTTTCCTCAACGTTCCCTCCTTCATCGTCACGCTCGGCGGGCTGCTTGTCTGGCGCGGGGCCACCTGGCTGGTCACCAGCGGCCAGACGGTCGCCCCGATGAACCAGACCTTCCGCATCATGGGCGGCGGCGCCGAAGGCTCCATCGGCGCGACCTGGAGCTGGATCGTCGGCATCATTGCCTGCCTGTTCGTCATCGGCAGCATCGTCAACTCCCGCCGCCAGCGCAAGCGCTTCGGCTTCCCGCGCCGCCCGCTCTGGGCGGAGTATTTCCTCTCGGCGCTGTCGTGCGTGCTGATCCTCGGCGCGGTCTGGATCGCCAACAGCTACTACTGGCCGATCAACATCGCCAAGAAGTATGCCGAGGCCAACAACATCGCCTGGCCCGAAACCGGCCTGGACATCCCCTACGGTATTGCCGTTCCGGTCCTGATCGCGATCGTAACCGGCATCATCATGACGTTCATTGCCACCCGCCTGCGCTTCGGCCGCTACGTCTTCGCCATCGGCGGCAATCCGGAGGCAGCCGAACTCGCCGGTATCAAGACCCGCTGGGTAACCGTTCGCATCTTCGCACTGATGGGCATCCTGGCGGCAATCGCCGCGGCCATCTCGACGGCACGTCTCAACGCCGCCACCAATTCTCAGGGTACGCTTGACGAACTTTATACGATCGCTGCAGCCGTCATCGGCGGCACGTCGCTTGCAGGCGGCACCGGCACGATTGCCGGCGCCATGCTCGGCGCGCTCGTGATGCAGTCACTCCAGTCCGGCATGGTGCTGGCCCATGTCGACACGCCGCTGCAAAGCGTCGTTGTCGGCGCGGTCCTCGTCGTTGCCGTCTGGCTCGACACCGTCTATCGCTCGCGTGCCAAGTAAGAGGAGTCCTGGACATGACTGATCAACGCACTCCCCAAAGCAAGAACGCGCCTCTTGTCGAGTTGAAGAACATCTCGATCTCCTTCGGTGGCATCCATGCTGTCGACAACGCCTCCGTCGACCTCTACCCCGGCGAAGTCGTGGCCCTTCTCGGCCACAACGGTGCGGGCAAGTCGACGCTGATCAAGATCCTCTCCGGCGCCTACAAGCGCGACAGCGGCGAGATCCTGATCGAAGGCGAACCGGCCGAGATCCGCAATCCGCGCGATGCCAAGAAGTATGGCATCGAGACGATCTACCAGACGCTCGCCGTCGCCGACAACGTCGACGCGGCTGCAAACCTCTATCTCGGCCGCGAGCTGAAGACCAAGTGGGGCACACTCGACGACGTCGCCATGGAGGCCTCCGCCCGCGAAGTGATGGGACGGCTGAACCCGAACTTCCGCCGCTTCAAGGAGCCGGTAAAGGCGCTGTCCGGCGGCCAGCGGCAATCGGTGGCGATCGCCCGCGCAATCCTCTTCAACGCGCGCATCCTGATCATGGACGAGCCGACGGCCGCCCTTGGTCCGCAGGAAACCGCGCAGGTCGGCGAACTCATCAAGCAGCTGAAGAAGGAAGGCATCGGCATCTTCCTCATCAGCCACGACATCCACGACGTCTTCGACCTCGCCGACCGCGTCTCCGTCATGAAGAACGGCCAGGTTGTCGGCCATGCCCGCACCGAAGACGTCACCAAGGACGAGGTCCTCGGCATGATCATCCTCGGCAAGGTGCCGCCCAAAGCCATCCCCGGCCCTGGCGCCATGCAGGTTTGAACACGCCGAACGAAAACAATAGGTCCGCCGTTTGCAAGAACGGCGGACTTTTCAATTTTGGACATTGATGCTGAGTGAAAGCTAGGCTAAGAACCACCCATCGGACAGGCGATTCATACCGCCTCAGGCATGCACCCGTAGCTCAGCTGGATAGAGTGTTGGATTCCGATTCCAAAGGTCACAGGTTCGAATCCTGTCGGGTGCGCCAAACTCAACACATTTTTACCAATATAAACAAACACATAGATGAATCAGGATCGCGAACTGTGACAATAGCTGTGACATTTTATGGCTTTTCACCACGATAAACTGCGTTATTGTCAGCACGCTTTCGCCATTAATTTCACCAAAATTCTATGCCACTATACCTCGAGTCAGGTTCAGCAGCCGTCTGAACTCCTCGTTGTCGCCAGCACCCTTCCAGAAATTAATGAATTGGCACACGATCTGAAGGTTACCAACCTCGTAGTGGCCATCACTGTTAATGCGATCAACAGAGGGCAACAGGTTATTGTCATTATGCTGCCCGTGAAACTGTAAAGGTATGCCAGTTAACGCGCACCGGTTATCCTGCTGAACTAGAAGCTCACGGATCAGTGCCTCGAGCTGCTGTGAAGTCATCCGCAGCTCCTTATTCTTCAACACTCGCTGAACAAATTGGCCGTTGGAATTGTTGACCGTATTCTCGACGGACATCCTCATTGCGACGATGGATTTCTCGAGCGCGCCCAATATCCGGCCATCATCCTTCGAACCGGCAGCGGGCATCAAGTCGCCCTCTGTCTCCATCTCGATGAGCGTCGAAAATATCCAACAAAACGAGTGCGAGTCTATCAGGCGAACAGACTCTAAGCCCGCTTCCTGCGCAATCAGCGGCCTCATCTGCTGAAGCAGGTTCAAGAAGGCGCTGTAGTTGTCCCAGCCGCACTGACGCAGCGTGGAGAAATCGATCCCCATTTCGCGAAACACGCGATCAAAACCGGTCGGCTGGATTGGCGCAAAGCGGTCAATGTCCTTCAGGAAATACAGATAGGCCAGCAGCGGGTACTTGCCGCTCGTGATGATGCTAAGCTGCTCGAAGACCTCGCCTTCGTCTCCGCCACCAACGTAAAGCGCATACAGCAACCGTTCGACTTCGTTTCGAAGCTTTGGGTTGGTCAGCGCCTCGATGAAGACCCGGTGATTGCGGTTGGCGTGGCCATACCGGTTCTGCCAAAAGACGAGGTTGTTGGTCAGGTTGCGACGGCTATCCTGGATTTCGATCGCATCGATAACATTACGCAGAATTGTGCCTGAGCCTATACTTCCTTCAGACCACGAGTCCGAAGCTAGAAGCATGAGGGCATAATCGCGAAGTTTAGGCTTGTAGTCTTCCCAGGTTGCTGCCAATCCCTCCTTGAAATTGGTGAAGGCGTGGCCTTTAGTTCGGGCGGTGACGAGCCGCTGGAAACGCTGGAACAGGGCGTTGAAGTTAGCGGTGAGTTTCGATCCATTCACAGCACCATATGACTGCGACGACGCTGCTGCAGATGCTGCATACCAGTCGATGAAGCGGTTCAGCGCCCCCTCCGAGGTAACCTCGGCGCGCAGAGTGGATGGACTGGAAAGCGGAGAAAGAGGACCGTTGAGGTTGTCGTTTTTGGCATAGGCGATCAGCCGGATACCGCCCATATCAGGCGGTGCGGGTGGCTGAAACCAGATGCACAATTTCGCAAGTTTACGATGAAGCGCCAAAACCCTGCCCTGGGAGGTCGTGAAACCTATCACATACTCCGTTGGCGTCTTTGCAGGCGCTCCAAATCTCGCGCGGAGCATTTGCTCAGCCGTCGCGAGAGGCACACTCATTCCGCCGCCTCCTGAAGTGCAATGCCATTCAACGGCACAAGAGCCTCGGCCAGCAGCGCGTCGAGCAGTTTTTTACGCGTCTCGTCGGTGCTCGTCAGGCTTGCTTCCACTTGGTCGCACAGCGCCATGAGTTGATCGACCTTGGCGACGATAAGGTGTTGTTCGACCAGCGGTGGGAGGGGTACAGAGAGCGACCTAATGTTATCTAGGTTGAGTCCCGGTTTTCCTGCTCCGTAGGCACACTCCACAAGTTCACCTCGGCCTCCCGCATCTGCCATCAGGCACAGAAGCAACCACGGAGAAAGACTGGCATCGCTGGGTCGAACAAGGCCGACGTGCTGGCTGACATAAGCCTCCCCTAAGTCTTCTTCCAGTAGAGCTGGGTTTGTGACCCCGGCCCCCGTGATGACGATGAGAAGGTCATTCCTATAGACTTGTGTGCGACTACCTTCAGAGTTTGATGGTGGCTGCACAAAGGCCAGGTCATCAAGGCGCATCCGACCAAAACGAATGTTCTGCGCCCTTATAAATCCGGGACCTGAAACGGCATAGTATTCGCCCCACCCGCGTGAACCGCTCGTCACAAGATCACAAACGTCGCCAAGGGCGACCGGAAACCAGCCCGTCGGAAGGCCTTCCGATAAACGAGCAACGTCTCTGTTTGTGGCTTTTGGCTTAGGTATAGCTCCCTTTCTCGCACGCACGGCCCTTTCCACGGAGATACGATCCAACAATTCAACCGCCGGCTCATCCGCTGGGTCCTGCGGCACGAGCTTGCCGCGGACGGCGAGGTTGAGGATGGTCTGGCGCAGCTGCTTGATCTGGTCCCGCCGGGCGGTGAGCGCATCCAGGGCATCCAGGGCGAAGCAGGCGTCGTTGCGGATGGTTTCCGGGTCGGGCGTGTTGAGGCGGGCGAGGCTTGCCGCCGCCAGCCGGTCCCGCTTCGCCTCCCGCTCCGTTCGCGCCGCGTCCAGCTCGTCGCATAACGCCATCAGTTCATCGACCTTGGCGACAATGCGGTGTTGTTCGGCGAGCGGCGGGAGGGCCACAGGAATACCGTTCATCTTTGCCTGATTCATCTTCGGCTGCGCCGTGCCAGTCACGTATGGCTTCAGATCGATCGCGTTGACGAACAACTCTAAGTACCGCAAAAGCTCTTCGGATAGTCCATCAAGAACGTGCGCATGATTGTTCACCCAGTACCTTCCGCGAGCTATGAAGGCGATTGGAGTCGAACGATTGATGAGGTTGGCCCCATCTTCTCCGATTAAGAGAAGGGGCTTGTCGAACAGATAGCCGTCTATTTTGTCTATGACGCCAGACGCTCCATAGTAGTCGTATTTTTTCCCCCGTTGCTCGCGTTCATCCCGCGACACCGGTATACGTTCTCCATCTCGAGAAATGGTAACATCACCGAACCTGGCCCATACCCAGTTGTCGGCAATTGTAAATCGCTCCGTTTCTGGAGAGAGCGGTACGATTTTCTCAGCGCGCCTGTCACGAGCGGAAACCGTTCTTGCATTTTTGTCTTTCTCTATCCGCTTCAGCAGCTCCAGTGCCGGCTCATCCTCCGGGTCTTGCGGCACGAGCTTGCCTCGTACCGCCAGATCGAGAATGAACCGCCGCAGCCGGGCAATCGCATCCGGGGCATCGGCAATCCGGTCGTAATGCTGCAACAGGCGCTCCGCGTTCATCGGGCAAGCGCCTCTGCCAGAATGCTCTTCAGCTGGTCGCGCAGGCGGGCCGAATTGGTTTCGGCAACCGTCAGCTCTTCCAGCAGCAGTTCCGGGTCGCCATGGTCATCCACCACTGTGTGCGGGTTCTTGAAGTCCAGATTGTAGCCGCGTGCCTTCACCTCGTCCAAGGTCACGCGCCAGGCCTGCGGGCCTTCCTCGCGACCCGTGCGTTCCTTGCCGCCCCACCAGTCCACGCAATTCTGCATATGCTCCTGGCGGATCGGCTTGGTCATGGAATAGGCCTTCTGGCCCTCCGGCACGCGGTGTTCCCAGTACCAGATGTCTTTGGTCGGCGTGCCCTTCTCGAAAAACAGCAGGTTCGTGCCGATCGAGGCATAGGGCTTGAAGACGGAATTGGGCAGGCGCACGATGGTGTGGAGGTTGCATTCCTCCAAGAGATGTTCCTTCAGCCGCGTCTTGATGCCTTCGCCAAACAGCGAGCCATCCGGCAGGACCACGGCGGCGCGACCGCCATCCTTCAGCAGGCGCACGATCAGCGCAAGGAACAGGTCCGCCGTTTCCTTGGTGCGGAAAGTCGGAAAGTTGTTTTCGATGCCGTCTTCTTCGCGCCCGCCAAAGGGCGGGTTGGTCAGCACGATATCAACGCGCTCATCCTTGCCCCAAGAGATCAGCGGGCGGGCGAGCGTGTTGTCGTGGCGCACGAAACTCGGGTCCTCAATGCCGTGCAGCAGCATGTTGGTGACGCAGAGCATATGCGGCAGCGGCTTCTTTTCCACGGCGCGCAGGCCCGCCTGCATTTTCTCCCGCTGGTCCGGCGTGCGCACATGGTGCTTTTCCATGTGGCGGATGGCGCAAGTCAAAAAACCGCCGGTGCCGCAGGCGGGATCAAACAGGACTTGGCCCGGCTTCGGATCGATGCGTTCCACCATGAAGGCGGTCAGAGCGCGCGGGGTGTAATATTCGCCTGCATTGCCGGCCGATTGCAGGTCGTTCAAAATCTGTTCGTAGATTTCGCCAAAATGCTGGCGTTCCGTCAGGCTGTTGAAATCGACGTCGCTGATCTTGTTGACCACTTGGCGGATCAGCTGGCCGGACTTCATATAGTTATAGGCATCCTCGAACAGGTCGCGCACCACACGGCGGCGATCCCCCGGCTGCGCCGAGACCGGCACCGTTTTCAGCGCCGGGAACAGCTCGCTATTGACGAAGTTCAGCAGCGCCTCGCCGGTGATACCTTCCGGGTCTGCCGCCCAGTTGCGCCATTGGAATTTCTCCGGAATCGGCGAGACATAATTGTCGTGGGTCAGCTCCAGTTCCTGGTCCTGATCGTCCATGATCTTGAGGAAAAACATCCAGCAGAGCTGGCTGATGCGCTGGGCATCGCCATCAACGCCGGCATCCTGGCGCATGATATCCTGGATGGATTTGACGGTGTTACGGACTGACATTTCTGTTCTTTCTGGCATTCATGAAAAGTGCGGCCTCGACGTCGCAGACGCGTAAGCGCTCCCGACATTCAGGATTAAGGCTAGGAGACGCTTTTAGCATGTGGACAGCATCTTTGCAGTCTCGAAGGAACGCTTCGTATCCCCAAATGTCGTCCGGGTATCCGATATGCTCCCGTATTATACTATCGAGAATGACGCATCTGGCGGGATGGAGGAATCGAGCGATCTTCGAGGCGTAAGAGATTCCTATATGAGGAATTCCTGCAAGCGTTTCGACAGCTTTCGTCTCTTCCCCTGCATCGATTTGCTTCATTGCCGCTCTCAGTCTTGACGCGATTTCGTCAGGCCCCGCATTGAGAACCTGCGACAAGTTTCGAACTGATTTTGACCAGCGATAGACCTGCTCAACGAAGTGTAGGCAGGCATCAGGTTGAAAGTTTTTTTCCTTCAGTTGCCTAGCTTGCCCTTCAAGATCGCAACACCCCGGGTACCTCAATCTGTGTTCTTGCAAGAGGTGGGAGACCTCCCGAGGGTCGAGGCTCACTCGGTAGACCACGAGCCCGCTATGATGTTCAAGGACCGGCATGTTCAAGCGAGCTCGGGATAGAGTTCGATTTGTACGTCTCGCACTGCTTGCTCGAAGGCCGTCTTGCCGCCAAAGGCCCGCACAAGCTCAACAGGCGTGCCAAGTGTGTTTGCTGGAGGGATGCGTAGCACATTTGTATCGTCGAGATTCAAGACGCCCTCATCGGCATACTTGGACAGCAAGACGTCCAGCACGGCGCGGGCCTTACCCTCGTAGCGGGCAAAGACGTCGCGCTTCTTCACATTGTCGGCGCGCTCTTGCCTCGTCAGCGGCTTTCGATCAAAGGCGATATGGCAGACGAGATCGAAGGGATCGAGGTCGATGCCGAGTTCCTTGGCAACCATACCCAGCGGAAGGCCCTCGGCCGCCAATTCCTTCACCAGCGCGTCCTTGCGCTCTTCCGATTTCCAGCGCTTCAGGAAGTCGTCGAGACTGGCGAAATGCCGAAGCAGCACCGCCTTGGTGAAGTCGCGCAGGCTTTCGGTGACGAGCTTGCCATTGGCATCAAGGTATTCGACACGCTCGGCCACCACACGCGCGCTGATGCCGTCGACATAGACCTTTTTCTGGCGTTCACCACCGCCGCCCGGAAACGTCACGTCCTCGCCACCGGTGGTCGGTCGCTCGGTGGTGTAACCGTCCTGGCCGTTGCCTTCGACGCCGGGAGGCTCCACCTCCGGCGGGGTGATGGGATCATCCTCGCCCGCCACGTAAATCTGTACCGGATCGCCATCGAATTCGGGATCGGCGAAATGGTTGGTCGCGCCGCGGAAATCCATGAGGGTGAAGTAAAATTTCTGCGTATCCTCATGGACGCGCGTGCCGCGGCCGACGATCTGTTTGAACTCGGTCATCGAGCCTACGGCGCGATCCAGCACGATGAGGCGGCAGGTCTGGGCATCGACGCCGGTGGACAGCAGACGCGATGTCGTGACTATTACGGGGTATCGCGATTCCGGATCAATGAAATTGCCGATCTGCGCTTGGCCGAGCGCATCGCTGCCGGTGATGCGCATGACATAACGGGCGTTCTCGTCGCAGAGGTCCTTGTTGTTGTTGATGAGAGCCTGGCGCATGCGGGCGGCATGTTCCTCGTCGACGCAGAAGACAATCGTCTTCTGGTATCGGTCGCCGCTCTCCTTCAGGAATTCGGTCACCTTGGCAGAAACCAGCTTGGTTCGGTCGTCCAGCACCAGGGTTCGGTCGAAATCCTTGGCATTGTAGATGCGGTCATCGACTTCCTCGCCGTCACGGTCAAGCTGGCCATTTTCCGGCCGATACCCTTCGACATCGCGGTCGATATGAACCTTGATCACCTTGTAAGGCGCGAGAAAGCCGTCGCTAATGCCCTGTTTGAGGGAATAGGTGAACACTGGCTCGCCGAAATAGGCGGTATTGGACACATATTCCGTCTCCTTCGGCGTCGCCGTCAAACCAATCTGGCTGGCCGAGGAAAAATATTCGAGGATTTCACGCCAGGCGGAATCTTCCGCAGCACTGCCGCGGTGGCACTCGTCGATGACGATCAGATCGAAGAAATCACGCGAGAATTCCCGAAACAGTTTTTGCCGTTCCTCTGGACCGGTGATGGCCTGATAGAGGCCGAGATAGATTTCAAAAGAGGTGTCGATGCGGCGCTTTCGGTCCAGCGCCAGCGGCACATCTACTTCAGTTCCATCCGAACGCTCGATCGTCTTCGACTTGCTCGACAGCTTTGCCATCGCACCGCCGAAGGGGCGAAAGTCATTTACCATGGTCTGGTCGATGAGCACGTTGCGATCCGCCAAGAACAGAATGCGTTTCTTGCGCCCGGCCTTCCAGAGACGCCAGATGATCTGGAATGCCGTGTAAGTCTTGCCGGTCCCGGTTGCCATGACCAGCAGGACGCGATCCTGCCCCTTTGCGATGGCTTCGATGGCAGTGTTGACGGCATTGACCTGATAATAGCGCGGAGCCTTGCCACTGCCGTCATCATAATAGTCCTGTAGCACCAAAACCTTTCCAGAGGTATCCAGGCCCTTCCATCGGCTGTAGAGCCGCCAAAGCTCGTCTGGCGACGGGAACTGGTCGAGCCGGAGACTTTCCTCTTTCACGTCCCGCAGGCCGGTGCGATCATGAAACACGAAGCCATCGCCATTCGAGGCAAAGACAAAAGGGATTGCCAGCGTTTCGGCGTAGTCCAGCCCCTGCTGCAGGCCATCGCCCACGGCATGGCTGTTGTCCTTCGCCTCGATGAGCGCAATCGGGATATTGGGCTTGTAGTAGAGGACGACGTCCGCCTTCTTGGCATTGCCGCGAGCAACCAGCCTGCCACGTACGCTAATGCGTCCCTTGGTGAAGAAGACCTCTTCGCGGACCTGCAGCATCATATCCCAGCCGGCCTGCTTGACGGCCGGCAGGATGAACTTCGTGCAGATATCGCGTTCCGTCAAAGAGCGCATGTCCATTCCAGTATCTCTCGCCGCCCCAACCAGATGTTCTTCCGATGTAACGCCGCAACCTTAGGGATTTTTGAAATCGCTACAAGTGAAGCTTACAATGGGCGCCATTCTTCCGGAAAAAGGTAGGGAGATCACGAGACTCACCTTAAGCGGCGCGGTGAAACGTCAGATCCTGTGCAAGAGGACATTCAGCGCGTGCCTCCAATTTCCATAAACAGGCTCGGATTTTTTTCGATTATAAGAATTAGATTAAACAATTGTTTTATAAAGATTTTTTGACAACTATGTTGACTCGGATCGAGACATTTGATAGAACAAAACTCCGATAAACCGAGATGAGAAGGATGAACGTAAAGTACTTATTTGTCAGAAACGGAACATACTATTACAGGCGGGTTTTCCCAGCGCCAGTCAGAGAGCGTTATTCCACCGGGGCGTACGTTGTTTCATTAGGCACGCAGTCTCTTGAAATTGCCCTGATCCACCGCGCCGAGCACAACCGGAAATTTGAAGCCCTCCTCGAGGGCGACAATGAGCTGAACTTATCCCCGGCCTTTGAAAAGCTCACGGCAGTCGCTTCACGCCTGGATTTTGCCTATCGGCCGATCGATTTTTCGGTGAAGCCCATTGATCCTCGGGCTCTGTTTGAAGAGCTGCTCCCAGGCCTAGAGGCACTCGTAAAGTTGGCGAACCCGTCAAAGTACGAGATCGCCGCTGTTGCCGGGATTGCGAAGCAGACTCTCACGTTCGCTGCTGCTTTTGAGATCTATAGCGATCTTTCAAAGGACAGATGGATGTCGTATTCCACTCGGGAACGCGACAAAAAAGTCCGCCCTATTGAAGAAGCCGTCGCTGATTTCATGATGTTCATGCCAGTTCACGACGTGCTGACTTTAACAAAAAAAGAAGCCTATCGTTATCGCGACCGCCTTATAGCGCAGGTGACCTCTGGTATCATAAAACCGGAGACGGCCAACCGCAAGATTATGAGGCTTAGGTCAATTCTTTCACGAGTTTTCGAGGTTCACCATCCCAACCTCAGCAACCCCTTCGTGGGGGTGAAGATCGCGGAACTTGAGCCAAGTAAACGACCGCCATTTTCTGAGGATGAGATAGAGGCAATTCGCCAGGTTTTGAACTCGTCTGACGCAAACGATGAGATAAAGGCAATCATCCAGATCGCAATGCATACAGGCGCAACTCCGAAGGAACTAGTTCTGATGGAGAAGGAGGACATCTGCCTAGCAGACCCTGTTCCTCACATCCGCATTCGACCAAACGTAAATCGCACAAAAGTGAAAAGTGGCGGAGCACGGCATCGTGACGTACCACTGTTATGTGATGCTTTAACCTGGATGGCCCGCTTCCCCGAGGGCTTTCCGCGATACAAGCGCGACAATGGCGGCGAAGCGGCAAGTGCAGCCGCTAACAAATTGATAAAGCGAGCCACAAACAAGACATTTTACAGCTTTCGACACCGGATAAAGGACCTCATGCGAGATGCCATGGTCGCCGACAGCATTCAAGACTCAATCATGGGCCACACCGAACGCGGGATGAGCGCAAGATATGGAAAAGGATATACCCTCACCGTCAAGAGAGATGAGCTCGCCCGCGCATTGAATCTGACCCCCTGAAACAGCGAACCTGTAGAAAGCCATTCTAACAGAGTTCCCTCGAGGAACTTATCATGCCTTCAAACTATTATGATCTTATTAGACTTCCCAAAAAGCGAGAAATGTATTTTTCCGTACTAAATGTACTGATCTCACGGCTCCGATCGGATGAATATTATGACGCTGCGATATTTTATCAAAGATACAAACAAGCTTTGACAGAGGAGATACAATTGCTCGGACTTTGAATATGAATATCGCGGAACCTATCCCGAGGTTCGTCGCGAAGTTGCCGACGCCGCGACACAGAGACTCGCCTCAAAAAAGAATTAACGACTAAAATGGAAGGATATCGTTACTTACATTGCACGACAGCATTATATTTGATTCAAATTTCTCGCCGGAATTTTTGCTTAAGCGGATTATGGAATACTATCAGGAAGGAGGTTTTTCCTCCCTTGAGGTTCAAGATTTTCTCCGGAGATCTACCTTACAGTTCACCGTCGAGGCGGGACCGAAAGCAAGCCTTTCCAATATCTTCACAAAATTTGATTTCATTCGCGCTAGCCTTCTAAAGTGAGCGTCCGGCGAACGGATTTTGCTGAACGAGCCAGTTGAGCGATGTTCTGGCATTAGAACCAGCATTAGTGCTGGGATTAATTCCAGGTCTGAGAGNGTGAGCGTCCGGCGAACGGATTTTGCTGAACGAGCCAGTTGAGCGATGTTCTGGCATTAGAACCAGCATTAGTGCTGGGATTAATTCCAGGTCTGAGAGGTTGGCATGGCTCGCATGGAGATTTTTTCCGGCGTTGAGCGTAGGCGACGGTGGTCGAAGGAAGCGAAGCTGGCGATATTGGCTGAAGCCGATCAACCGGGCGTTCGGATTGGTGATGTCGCTCGTCGCCATGACATTTATCCTGCGCAGATCCGTTTATGGCGGAAAACGCTTAGCCACTTCGATGTGTCAGCATCGTTCCTCCCGGTCCACCTGGTCAATGAAATAAGCCTCGGGCAGATGGCGGCGGCCGGCGGGGCGCCAGTGCTTATCAAGATCCAGCTACGAAATGGTCGCAGTCTGAAAGTTCCGGCGGACATTGAACGCAAGACGCTGTCATCGTTGATCGCGTGTGTTGAGGCTGCATGATCGGGCCGACAGGAAATGTGCGGGTCTACTTGGCTTGTGGGGTGACCGATATGCGGCGCGGTATCGATGGTCTGTCTGCTATGGTCGAGGTAGTGATCAAGGAAGCGCCGGGTTCCGGAGCGATCTTCGGGTTCCGTGGAAAGCGCGCCGACCGGATCAAGCTTCTATGGTGGGATGGCCAAGGGTTCTGCCTATTCTACAAGATTCTCGAGCGCGGATACTTTCCTTGGCCGACGGCGAAAGATGGTGTTGCGCATCTGACGCAGGCTCAGTTGTCGATGCTTGTTGAAGGGATTGACTGGCGCCGACCAGCGTGGACTTCCGCCCCTGGCCGCACGGGTTAAAAGCTATATTTTACAGGGACATCCGGGGCAAAAACGCTAGTGCTTTCGCGGCAAATCGGCTATGTTTTTTGGCATGAAAGCACCGCCGCTGGACAGTCAGGACGAGCTATTGGCATTGCGCGCGCTCGTCGCTGAACAGGCGGCGAAACTCAACGCGCAAGAAGCCGAAGTCAACAAACGCGACTCGATCATCGGTCTTCTGCGCGCGCAGCTGGAACTGCTCCGACATCGGCAGCACGGCGCATCCTCGGAAAAGATCGATCGGAAGATTGAGCAATTCGAACTGATGCTCGAGGAGATCGAAGCCTCTCGCGCCGAGGCTGATGCTCGTTCCGGAAAAGGCCTGCTGCCAGATCTGGATGATGCCCCCGACAAGCCGAAACGCAGATCTCTGCCGGATGGCCTTCCAACTGAAGAGCGGGTGTACACAGCGCCCTGCAGTTGTCCGACTTGTGGTGGCATGTCCTTCCTGAAGGCGGCCGACAAGGTGGTTCAGGTGATGGAGCATGTGCCGGCTTCTGTGAAGATCGTCCGGCATATCGAGAAGCGCATGGTCTGTAAGGACTGCGATACAACGGTATCGGGTGAGATGCCGACCTTGCCGATCGAGCGAGGCAAACCTGGACCAGGACTGCTCGCACACATCATGGTCGCCAAATTTGACGATCATATCCCACTCTACCGTTTGTCCGAGATGTACGACCGACTGGGGGTAGACATCTCCCGCTCCGTCATGGCGGACTGGGTCGGTCGCGTATCAGTCCTGCTGGCCCCGCTCATCCTGCTGATCAGAGCCCATATCGCGGCCGTCGATCGAATACACACAGACGATACCCCCGTCGATGTCCTCGACCCAGGACGCGGAAAGACAAAAACCGGGCGGGTCTGGGTCTATGTCTTCGATGGGCGTGGCTATCAAGATCCCACTCCCGGAGCCATTGCTTACTACTACAGCCCCGATCGTAAGGGCGTGCATCCGGCTGAACACCTCGCTTCCTTCAGCGGCGTAATGCATGCGGATGGTTATGCTGGCTATAGCAAGCTTTACGGCAACCAGATCATCGAAGCTGCCTGCATGGCGCATGTGCGCCGCAAGTTCCATGATGTGATCAAGCTCAAGCCATCTCCGACCGCCGACGAGGCTCTGTCGCGCATCGG
This sequence comes from Rhizobium sp. Root1203, assembly GCF_001424945.1. Taxonomy (GTDB): domain Bacteria; phylum Pseudomonadota; class Alphaproteobacteria; order Rhizobiales; family Rhizobiaceae; genus Rhizobium. The sequence continues at coordinate 831 of NZ_LMCW01000006.1, read as the reverse complement.
CGCACTCTACGATATCGAGGATCGTATCCGCGGCATGTCGGCTGACGAGCGGCGAACACTGCGCCAGCAACACGCCAGACCCATTCTGGCGGACCTCAAGGTCTGGATTGAAACGACGCTTTCGACGCTGCCGCAGAAACAGAAGCTGGCCGAAGCGATGCGATACGCTCTCTCGCGATGGGCAGCATTGAGCGTCTACATTGACGATGGCCGTGTCGAAATCGATAACAACATAGCTGAGCGCGCCATGAGGCCACTCGGAATTGGAAGAAAAAATTGGCTCTTTGCCGGGTCAGACAAGGGCGGTGAGCGGATCGCCAATATCCTGACCATCATCGAGACCGCTAAACTCCATGGCCACAATCCAGAGGCCTATCTGGCAGACGTCCTGACCAGGATCCAGAGCCATCCGAAGGATCGACTTGAGGAACTGCTCCCGTGGCGGTGGGCGCCCGCGAAAGACCGATACGAGGCTGCGTGATGGCACGCTCAAGGATCATCTATACGCTTAAAGAGGTCGCTGGGATGATCGGCGAGAACCTCGAGTTGATCGAAGAGGTGACCGCCAACTCGGACAATATCAGCGAGGGCGAATTGCTTTATGTCCGCGACGGCAGCGAATACGGTACAAAGGGCCTGACCGAGAACGGCGTGGACGAGCTCCAAAATCTCCTCGCCGACATACGGACATGGGATGGTGGAATCCGCCAGTTCCTCGTCGATGAACAATGCGATCCGGATGTGGTCGAACGCGTTATGGCAGACGAGATGAAACGCGGCCTATAATATCGGCCTCTCCACCAAACGAAAATGCCTTCGCCGGACGCTCAC
>NZ_LMCW01000005.1 GCF_001424945.1 Rhizobium sp. Root1203 | reverse complement strand
AAATCGCATCCGATTAAATCGCAATGGTGTTGACACCACAATTTTGGTGGCGTATTTAAAGCGCATCCGATTGAAGCGGATGCGATTTAAAGCGAGCAGAAAGGATTTCGCTATGACTGAGAAACTTCTGATGACCGGCAAGACCCACAACAAGGGCGGCCGCGATGGTTTTGCGCTGAGCAGCGACGGCAAGCTGGACATCAAGCTGCCGCAGCCGCACCCGGCAGCCGAGCAGCTCTTCGGCGCCGCCTGGTCGGCCTGCTACATGGGCGCGATCGAGGTTGCCGCGACCCATAGGGGCATCACGCTTCCGGCTGGCGCCGAGGTTGATGCCGAGATCGATCTCAACGTCGATGACGGTTCCTACTTCCTGCGAGCCCGCCTGAACGTCAGTGTGCCGGATATCGACCGCGACGTCGCACGCCAGCTGATCCACGCAGCCCACGAGATCTGCCCCTATTCCAAGGCCATTCGCGGCAATATCGACGTCGAAACGAACCTGATCTGACCGGCATCGTCGACACCGTAGTACAATGGACGCGCCTGGCTTTCTCCTCGAATTGCTTGACCATGACAGGCTNACATTCAGCCGGGTGTCGCCACGCCTGAACGTCAGTGTGCCGGATATCGACCGCGACGTCGCACGCCAGCTGATCCACGCAGCCCACGAGATCTGCCCCTATTCCAAGGCCATTCGCGGCAATATCGACGTCGAAACGAACCTGATCTGACCGGCATCGTCGACACCGTAGTACAATGGACGCGCCTGGCTTTCAGTGAAATTGGGGTCACGCGTCCGGATGAACCCAACCATAGGAGGACGTCATGTCTGCTCTATCATCGTCGATCACACGGCGCGGTCTGCTTGCCAGTGCGGCAGTTGCGGGCGCGGTCAGTCTACTGCCGGCGCAACTTGCCAAGGCGGCTGATGACAACAATGCAATTCGTCCATTCCATTTCGCCGCATCGGATGAGCAACTGGCCGATCTTCGCCGACGCGTAGCGGCGACGAAATGGCCGAAGCAGGAAGGCGTATCGGATGCATCGCAGGGCGTACAGCTAGCGACGATCCAGAAACTCGCACAGTATTGGGCGACCGACTACGATTGGCGCAAGGTCGAGGCCCGGCTGAACGCCCTCCCGCAGTTCATAACTGAAATCGGCGGGGTGGACATTCACTTCATCCATGTTCGCTCGAAGAATCCCGACGCGCTGCCGTTGATCATTACGCATGGTTGGCCGGGGTCTGTCATCGAACAGATCAAAATCATCGGCCCGCTCACCGATCCGACCGCCTATGGTGGGAAAGCCGAAGATGCTTTCGACCTCGTTATCCCGTCGATTCCTGGCTACGGTTTTTCCGGGCAGCCGGCAAGCAAGGGCTGGGGACCCGAGCGCATCGCACAGACTTGGGCGGAGCTTATGAGGCGTCTTGGCTACACCCGATACGCGGCCCAGGGCGGAGACTGGGGCGCGCTCATCGTCGACCTGATGGGCGTGCAGGCACCGAAGGGACTGATTGCAATTCACACGAACATGCCCGGTGCAGTCCCATCCGCCATTGACTCGGCGTCCTTTGCGGGTGCGCCAACGCCGGCGGGGCTTTCTGCCGACGAAGTCAAGGCCTACGAGCAGCTCGCCGACTTCTACAAGCACGGACTGGCCTACGCGCAGGAGATGGGCAACCGCCCACAGACGCTCTATGGGATCGAGGATTCGCCTGTCGGCCTCGCTGCGTGGATACTTGATCACGACATACGCAGCTATGAGCTGATCGCGCGCGTCTTCGATGGTCAAAGCGAAGGCCTCTCGCGAGACGATATCCTCGACAATATTACGCTCTATTGGTTGACCAACACGGCGGTTTCTTCGGCACGTCTCTATTGGGAGAACAAGCTCGCCTTCTTCGCCCCCAAAAACGTCAAGATTCCCGTTGCAGTAAGCGTCTTTCCCGACGAGATCTATGCTGCCCCGAAGAGCTGGGTGGAGAAGGCGTATTCCAATCTGATCTACTACAACAAACTCGACAAGGGCGGTCACTTTGCCGCGTGGGAACAACCGGAATTGTTCTCGGCGGAGCTGAGAAATTCGCTTCGGCCGCTGCGGTCCTAGATTGAGTGGTGGCGGGCCAATACGCCTGAGTTCTTTCAATGTCTCGCCACTTGATAAGAAACGACGGTGCCGCTACCCAGCGGCATCTCCTCCATCGTGCCGGCGTGGGTGGCACCTTCGGCTTGCGACCCGAGCAATTCTCGCATGACGCCTCGCCAAGAATATAGCCGCCAGGATCTGTCTGCCGCATAGCCAGTATTCCCGTCGCGATCTGAACTGTCCTCGGAAATACACGCAGACATATTGCAAAAGACCTACCTTTGGAGGCAAAAGCAGGCGATCAGGCTAAAAACAATGGGGTCTAAAGCAGTAAATTACGAGACGAAACTATGGTATTTTATTATTGTTCAGGAAACGTATTTCGAAATGCCAGTCTCTGGCTCGATAACAGCACGAGTTTACTGAGATGAACGAAAATAAATTTCGATTTTTCTCCCGGAATGGTACAATTTTATATACTAGGCGTTTATTATTTTAGATCGAACAAATATTTTATATTGATTATTAGTAATGACCTATGTAGGGTCTTAATGAAGTAGAAACCAGACGACATAAACGATCCAAAAACGGTAAACTACTTTGTAACCATAATAACCGTGAAGTTCCCCGAGTATTGAATTTCGTTACGCATGATCACCTCTAACACTATTGAGTATGAGGCTAGTATGAATTACGTACATTCGGAATTTGAAAACGGAAGAACACCTCTTGGCAAGCTCCAGGCTGTGGCGGCTTCGCCCCGGGTGCTCAGTGAAATCGGTAACCCCGAACATGAGTTCCAAGACGAGCGATGCCTGCTCATCATCGATGGCAGAACGCTCGAGCGGGAGTGTCTTGCGACGACACTGACGCGCAACGGTCTCGGCATGAAAGCTCTGGCGGTGGGCTCTGTCGCGGAATGGCGCCGAAAGAAAGACACGCTTGAGCGTGTAACGGCCGTGCTTCTTAATATAGCTGGCCGCAAGTCGAGCGATGGTCTGCTCTGCGACGAAATCGCAAGCATTGCGGCTGAGCTTGCGCCAGCGCCGGTCATCATCCTGGCTGATGGGGACGATCTCAATCAGACATTGAAGGTTCTTGAGCACGGGGCCCGTGGATTCATTCCGACCTCGGTTGGTATAGAAGTGTGCGTGGAAGCAATTGCCTTGGCGGTTGCCGGCGGCACGTTCATTCTAGCTGGAAACAGCTTTTCGGCGTCGGTCCCGATCGACAAGAACCCGAGACAGAGAGAACTGTCCCGGATGTTCACGCTCCGGCAGGCGGAGGTCGTACAGGCCCTTCGCAAGGGGAAGGCGAACAAGATAATCGCCTATGAGCTCAATCTGCGCGAAAGCACCGTGAAAGTTCATATTCGCAATATCATGAAGAAGCTGAAGGCGACGAACCGCACGGAAGTTGCCTACAAACTCAACGACCTCTTCCAAAGCGACTCACGCTGGAATGCGCCGTCCGAATAGCCCGCCGGGCTATTCGGCGCTCTCCTCCAAGGGCGTGCGATGTCAATCCTGACGCTGGCGGCCGAGCTTCGGTGGATCTAGGTGGTCGGCATCTGCCTTGCGGCCCAGGATCTGGCGAAATCCGCTTGCGGAAAACGGTTGCAGCAATTGCGCCAGGAATCCGTCCGCAATTCGCCCGCTTATGCCGATATCGGCGGGCGGGCGGCGGTCAGGGTTGAAATAGGTCCCGAAAACCTGATCCCACAGGACGAGGTTCTCACCGTAGTTGGTGTTGCCCTCGGCAAGAACGCGCGAATGGTGCCATCGGTGCAGGCGCGGCGTGCTGAAGATCAAATCGAGTGGCCGCGTTCGAACATCGATGTTGCAGTGTGTCAGAAGGCCAATGAAGGCTGTGACCGCGCCGATCCAAAGGAAGACTGGCAACGGTGCACCCAACAGGTAGAGCGGAAGCTGGCTGAGTGCGATCTTGACCAATGAATCGACGAGGTGAAATCGTCCGGTGTTGACGACCCAGAGACGCTCGACACTATGATGAAGCGCATGAAACCGCCAGAGCGAGAGAGTTTCGTGTGCTGCCCTATGGGCAACGTACAACCCAAGCTCCGCAATGATCAGCCCCAGCACCACTTGCAGGCCAAGGGGCCAAGCGTCTGGCCAAACATGCGCCGGGCTGATGATGACTGGTCGGGCGACCGTTGCAATTGCCATCGGCGCCGATGCGCCTATGGCCGCGGCAATCTGGACGCCGCCCTTGTTCAGCAGGGTATGGGCAATATCGTTGAGCGTTTCTCCGTCGTGATGCAGCCATTGCTGCTCGTAGGGCATAACGCGCTCAAGGAACGCGATTGCGGCAACGATGGCCAGATAGACGACGTTGAACCACAGCAGTGGCGCGCCCGTGTGGAATGCAAAACCTGCGCCTGTCAGCCCAACAGCAAACAACGCCGGCCAGAGTATCCATGAAACCGCGATGTAAATAGGCGCCTTGCTCTGGTTGGCCACCTGCCACCTCCGACGAAACTGACGATGCACCATGCTACATCCCAGGTGCCGTTGTGAAGCGCTATCTGCGGTCGATGCCATACGGCGAGCGACGTACCTGAATCCGAGATAACTTGGGCTTCCAAGTCGCGAAATCCGCGCCTTTTCTAATTTCTTGCAATTGTCGGCATGCCTGCTTCTTGCTAGGTCGATCGCTGTCAATGAATCCCGCGCAGGCCGCAATGCTCTCCAAAACATCCGACCAACCACCAAATCCGCTTGTGGGTATAGCTCTTGCTTGCTCGGGTTATTCGCTGTTCGCAATCCAGGACGCCGTCGTGAAATGGCTGGTGACCGACTATCCTGTTCCGCAGATACTGTTCATTCGCAGCATCATCGTCGCGACGGCTGCAGGCTTCATGGTTCGACGGCTGCGGCATCCCTCGATCCTGAAAAGCAAGCACCGAAGTTCGCTGATGCTGCGGGCCGGGCTGATGTTCGCCGCCTGGATGGCCTTCTATTCGGCGGCAAAGCATCTCGGCCTGGCCGAGATCACCACGATGTACTTTTCCGCTCCGATCATCGTTATCCTGCTGTCCATCCTGATCCTCAAGGAAAACGTCGGCCCCATCCGCTGGCTTGCCTGCATCGGAGGATTTGTCGGGGTGGTGCTCGCTGCAAATCCGACAGAGGCGCCGAGCCTTGTGCCGGCAGGGATGGTTGTTTTCGCGGGCTTTTGCTGGGCCTGGAGCACAGTGCTCGTTCGTCTCGTCAGCCGCACGGAAAGCACACTGAACCAGATGATGGCGACAAGCTTCCTCTTTGTCCTCGCCTGCGGTGCAACGCTGCCGTGGCTCTGGAAAACGCCGGATCCTGCGGGCTGGGCGCTGATGCTCGGCCTTGGCGTCGTTGCAACGGTCGGGCAGTACCTGCTTTACGAGGGCTTCCGACATGCACCAGCCTCGACACTGGCTCCCATGGAATACAGCGGCCTGGTCTGGGCTTTCCTCTATGGCTACCTCATCTGGTCGGAAGTCCCGACTGTAAACGTGGTTGCAGGGGCCCTTCTGATCGTCGTGTCGAGCCTGGCGCTTGTCTGGTGGGAACGCCGTCAAATACTTGCCAGTCGCCGCATGACGGTGTGACATCGCGACGCCCGCGCCTAGCTAACAAGATGCCTTCGTAGTTGTGTAACGATAGGCGCTTGCAAGTAAGTAATTGCTTTTTGCATTGGTGAATACGCGTACTGAAATATAGAGTGCATTGTTGGTTAGTACATTTTAATGAACGGCATTACTTCAAAAGGCGCGCACTGGCTACGACTATAAGCCCCAACCGCAATCTTGGAGGTTCAAGGCGCATCAAGCCGCAGGCGTTCAATTGCTGGATCTCTTTATATTACCTTTTATATTCAATATGTTAACATGGATGGCATCTTAGTCGAAAAAGGGTTCCAGGACCGCACGAGGTCCTTATTCACTTGGCACTGGCCCGCTTTTCAATGAGCGTTTCTGTCTTTGCCGTCATCGGAATGGATGACCCTTATCGCCCTCTCGCAAGCTAAAACTGCAGGAGAAAGCTCTGAATCAGCTAAAATATAATGAAACTAGATTACCGCAGTTCTCTATATTAGGCGTGGTTAATTTTTGACTATTGCATACAGAAATGTTTACGCTTAGCATTATTTCGGCATTAGCAACAAAACAGCCGACTGAACTATCATCCGTATGGGAACTCTTTAGACTGTAAACATAATAATTGCCGGATGTATTTCTCCGGAACGTTAAACTGTGCTCAGACGAGACCAGACATGGAACTTGAACAGATTTTCGCAAGCCTTGCTTCCAAGCAGACGGGTGCGATCCTGCGTCATACGGCGGCCGAGCGGGATGATTGGGACTCACGTGCTAGCATTCGCGGAGCCGCCGGCCAGCCGATGCGAATCCATCAGTCGGCTGCGGCGTGTGCCGGCGCGGCGGTGCTTTCAATCAGGCGAGAAACTCAGAAAATTGGGGCTTGGTGCCGATGGGTTGCCTGCGCTGCCGCTAGAGGAGGTCCGGAACTATGGCTTGGAAGAGCGAGCGAAAACGGAGCATCACATTTCGCAAACGCCGATTGCGCGACGATCCGTTTGGCTGGACGATGCAGCCGCTCCGCGAGTCCGGCCCGCGGGTCATGGCGTGCATGGCACTTATCATGCCTCCCCATAGGGGCGCCGGGCTCGATCGCGTCCATAACTGGATCGTCCTCCTGAGCACTGAAGCCGCCGCACGAGCGCATCACAAAATGCTGGATGGCATTCGTCCGCGCGCAGGCGGCAGGAATCGCGATGACGACGATTAATGGTGGCTGTTCGATCGTCGGCTTGAATCGTCGACCCCGGGGCGGGACGGCGTTTTCGATTGGGAGCGACGAACACCTAAAGAGGTAACTTTCCGCATGCCGCGAGGACCGCGCCCAGCTATAGTATAAATTATCAAACCCATAGCAAGTATTTTTGGTAATTAAGGTAGAAATAATTATATTATGTACATATCGTAAACTAAATTGTTTTTTGCTATTTTTTGTAGTTTAGTTATTCATGTAATAATGTTTTCATCCCCATGATCTGACAATCCTTAATATAAAATGGTGCCTGTTTCCTCCGCGCGGGACTGCAAAAGCCGGCTGAGCACTTCCCAAAATCCGATCGAGCGGCGTCTTCGGCGATGTCCGGGCTCGTGTTTATGGCAGATGGTGCGGATTGCCCTGCAACCTTTTCCTTGGAAATGACGCCGCGACGATACAAAGGCCTACGCCATCGCCGCATATGGCAACTTCGCCGGCATCGGGACGATGCGTAAAAACATGTCATTGGGATTCCTACAGCTTTCAAGCTCAACGCGGCGCATGGAGCAGCGCCAAGTCAACCCTGCTGAGGCACGGTGCAACCCTCGGCCAAACTCAATGCGGACGACCGGCCCTCGAGCTGAGCGGCGTCCAAATGAACATCCGCCCGACGTCGTCGTTGGTAGCGAGCCGGTCGGACGGGGTTGGTCGATCACCTTCGGCGATATTACTAAAGAAATGAAACTTATAGTTCGATGCCGTTGCAGATCTGGCGCGTCGCTACTTCGGTATTACTGAATAAGGAGTATTCATGGGTTGATTGTTGTGCATGTTTATCTTGTGTTAACTATGGTGACGGGTTGAGGGTAACAGGTATGACCATGCCAGTCGAACAAAGCTGGAGCGGGCGCCTTTCGATCAGAAGTGATCGAAGCTGGTTCGGCCTGAACAGCGTTGCCATAACATACGTTGCCGCAGCGCTCGATTTCATCGTCCTGCTTGTGGCCAGCACCGGAGGCTATTGGCTCTATGGGCAGATTGCCCTTGGAACCTACGGCGATCTGTCGCTCTATGTCGGCATCGGACTGTTGGTGGCAACTGTCTTTGTCCTGGCGATGGGTGGCGTGCACGCCTACCGTCCTGCCGAAATTCTATCGTTCCGGCGTCAGGTGGCAATCATCTGCACCTGCCTGCCGGCGGTGCTCGTGTTCTTGCTGACGATTGTCTTCTTCCTGAAGATAGGAGCGACGATTTCGCGCGGCGCGATCTTGTCGACCGCGGCCCTGTCTTTATGTGGGCTAATTTCGCTTCGCCTCATGTGGTATTCCTATCTGCAGAGAGCGATCGCCCACGCTGCTTTCCCAACTCGTCGTGTTCTGTTGATTTGCCATAGCGCGACGCCCACGGAGCCGATCGTGCAGAAGGCGGCCCTTGGCGGACTCTCCGTCAAGCATACGATGCGCATCGGCCAGGCAGAGAGCACTGCGGCATCAATGCGGGAGGAATGCGAAAGGCATGGTATCGCAGATGTCGACGAGGTGCTGATCATCTGGGGTGATTTTGGCAGTTTGCAGACGCTGGAAGCGTGCCTGTCGGCGTTGCGCCAGTTCTGCTTGCCAGTGAGTGTCATGTTCGCCGGGCTAGTTGGAGACATTGCGGAAGGATCCGCGCAGAATATTGGCGAGAGCCGCGCCTTCCAGACACATCGGCCGCCGCTCGACATGCTCGAACGCGGTGTGAAGCGATCCTTCGATATTGCCTTCTCGATCGCGGCGCTGACGGTCATGCTTCCCATCTGCCTGGTAATTGCGATAGCCATCAAACTCGATAGCCAAGGGCCGGTGTTTTTCGTACAGTCGCGCAAGGGCTACAGCGGCCGCCCGTTCCGAATTTTGAAGTTCCGCAGCATGACGGTGATGGAGGATTCGGGCGACATCCGGCAGGCGACACGCAACGACCCCAGAGTGACGCGCATTGGCGCCTTCATTCGCTCGTCTAGCCTGGACGAGCTGCCTCAGTTCTGGAATGTGCTGAGGGGGGAAATGTCCGTTGTTGGTCCGCGTCCGCACGCTCTGGCGCACGACGATCTCTACGGAACGCTGATCGCCCAATACGCCTCGCGCCGACATGTAAAGCCCGGCCTGACGGGATGGGCCCAGATCAATGGGCATCGCGGCGAGACGCCTACGGTGGACAAGATGGCAGACCGAGTACGCCACGACATCTGGTACATCAACAACTGGTCAATATGGCTCGACCTCAGGATAATTTTCTCGACGGTGCTCAGCATGCGGGACCGTAGCAACGTCTACTAGCAGTTCGCCGCGGACGTTTGGTGTTTGCGTTGGTTTTGAGGGAGTGCGTAGCTGATGATACTTGTGACAGGCGGCGCCGGGTTCATCGGCTCTAATTTCGTACTCGACTGGCTGGCGCAAAGCGACGAACCCGTCTTGATCCTGGACGCTTTGACCTATGCCGGCAACGTCCACAATCTGCGGTCGCTCGAAGGCGACAATCGTTACGTTTTCGTCCACGGGAACATTGGGGACGCGGCGCTCGTGGCGGACTTGCTGTCGCGGCACAGGCCAAGGGCGATCGTCAATTTTGCCGCAGAAAGCCACGTAGACAGGTCTATCCACGGGCCGGAAGACTTTATCCAGACGAACATCCTGGGGACCTTCCGCCTCCTTGAAGTGGCACGAGCCTATTGGAACGAACTGCAGGACAAGGCAGCCTTCCGCTTTGTCCATGTGTCGACCGACGAAGTGTTCGGCACCCTCGGTTCCGAGGATCCGGCATTCCACGAAGAAACGCGCTATCAACCCAACAGCCCGTACTCCGCCAGCAAGGCGGCGAGCGACCATCTGGTGCGCGCCTATCATCACACCTATGGCCTGCCGACGCTGACGACCAATTGCTCGAACAACTACGGGCCGTTTCACTTTCCCGAGAAGCTCATTCCCCTGGTGATCCACAACGCGCTGCGGGGGCAGCAGCTGCCGCTCTACGGCGACGGGCAGCAGATCAGGGATTGGCTTTATGTCAAAGATCATTGTAGCGCCCTCCGGCGTATATTGGACGCAGGCCAGGCAGGAGAGACCTACAACATCGGCGGCGCGAATGAGCGGACCAATCTCGATGTGGTGACGACGCTGTGTGACATTCTGGACGAATTCTCCCCCCGCGCCGACAGTAAATCGTATCGGGACCAAATCGCCTTCGTCAAAGATCGGCCGGGCCACGACCGACGCTATGCGATCGACGCACGCAAGATCGAGACAGATCTTGGCTGGCGGCCCGCCGAGACCTTCGAAAGCGGCATTCGCAAGACGGTGAGGTGGTATCTCGACAATTCCGAGTGGGTCCAGAACGTTACGTCCGGCGGCTATCGCATCTGGCTGGAGAAGCAATACGCATGAGCCTGATTCTTCTCGGCAAGAATGGCCAAGTCGGCTTTGAGCTCCAGCGTACGCTGCTTCCATTCGGTCGAATGATGGCCGTCGGCCGCGACGTCATCGATCTCGAGGCCACCGACGAGCTTGCCGGGAAATTCGCCGGGTTTCGGCCGGAGATCATCGCGAATGCGGCGGCCTTTACCCAGGTCGACCTTGCAGAGGCAAACTCCGAGGCAGCGTTTCGTGTCAATCGTGACGCCGTGCGGATCATGGCGGAATATGCTCGCGACCGAAATGCCTTGCTCGTTCACTATTCCACGGACTACGTTTTCAGCGGCGACAAGACGTCGCCCTATGTGGAAACGGACGAAACGCAGCCGCTGAACGTCTACGGCCGCTCGAAACGCGATGGAGAATTGGCGATAAAGGCCACGGGTTGCCGGCATTTGCTATTCAGGACAAGCTGGGTGTTTTCTGCCGAAGGCGCAAACTTCATCGCGACCATTCTTCGTCTTGCCCGGGAAAGGCCAAGCCTTCGTGTCGTTGCCGATCAATTCGGCGCGCCGACATCGGCAGAACTCATTGCGGACGTCACGGCGCTGGCCGTTGCGGCCTGCCGCCGCGGCGATATGGCAGGTGGCACATATCATCTGACTGCAACCGGTCGGACGAGCTGGCACGAGCTGGCCTGTTACGTCGTCCGGCGCGCCTTGGAGATCGGCTTCGAACTGAAGGCAGGCGCCGACGATATCGAGCCCATTACGACGCGAGACTATCCGCGACCTGCGGCGCGGCCGCACAATTCATCATTGAATACCGATGCGATCGCTTCCGCGCTCGGCATCACCTTGCCGCACTGGACGGTGCATGTAGACCGGATGCTTGACCAACTTCGAAAGCGGGGGTGGATGCCATGACCCGAAAAGGGATCATTCTGGCCGGGGGTTCCGGCACACGTTTGCATCCTGCAACGCTTGCGATCAGCAAGCAGTTGCTACCGGTGTTCGACAAACCGATGATTTACTATCCGCTGAGCACGCTGATGCTGGCGGGAATCCGCGACATTCTCGTCATTTCGACACCACAGGATATACCACGCTTCGAGCAGTTGCTGGGCAACGGTCGTGACTGGGGCGTGCGCTTCTCCTATGCCGAGCAACCATCGCCGGACGGCTTGGCCCAGGCCTTCGTCATCGGCGAGACATTCCTCGACGGGGCGCCCTCGGCGCTTGTTCTCGGAGACAACATCTTCTACGGCCATGATCTGCCGATGTTGCTCGCAAGCGGCATGTCGAGCGAAACGGGGGCGACGGTCTTTGCCTATCACGTGCTCGATCCCGAGCGCTACGGCGTCGTGGAATTCGACAATGAACGCAGAGTTCTCTCGATCGAGGAGAAGCCCGCGATTGCCAAATCGAACTACGCGGTGACCGGCCTTTACTTTTACGACCAGCGTGCCGTTGAGTTTGCCAAACAGCTGCGTCCGTCTTCTAGGGGTGAGCTGGAAATCACCGATCTCAATCGATGCTATCTCGACGACGGCAGCCTGACAGTCGAAATCATGGGCCGCGGCTACGCCTGGCTGGATACCGGCACGCATGATTCGCTCCTGGACGCCGGCCAGTTCATTTCCACGCTTGAGCGTCGCCAGGGGCTAAAGGTTTCATGTCCCGAGGAAATCGCCTTCCGAAACGGTTGGATCGGCGCTGCCGAGCTCGAGCGGCTGGCGGCGCCGCTTAGCAAAAACGGATACGGCAGATATCTTATGGGGCTCCTGGAGGAGGGAGGCAATCGATGAAGGTCACGCCTCTCGCTATCGGCGACATACTCCTGATAGAGCCGACAGTTTACGGAGACGATAGGGGGTTCTTTTTCGAGAGCTTCAATCAGGCGCGTTTCAACGCGGCTGTCGGCAGGGAGATAGCGTTCGTCCAAGACAACCACTCGAAATCGGCAAAGGGCGTGCTGCGCGGTCTGCACTATCAGATCAATCATCCGCAGGGAAAACTGGTTCGCGTTGTCGAAGGCGAGGTGTTCGACGTTACTGTCGACATGCGCAAATCCTCGCACACATTCGGGAAATGGGTCGGCGAGATCCTTTCCGCCGACAACAAGCGCCAGCTCTGGGTTCCGCCCGGTTTCGCGCACGGGTTTCTTGTTCTCTCTCAAACAGCCCAGTTCCTCTACAAGACGACGGACTTCTATTCGCCCGAAAGCGAACGTGCGGTCCTCTGGAACGATGCCGTCCTGAACATTCGCTGGCCGACGGGCGGAGAGCCCCTTCTTTCGCCCAAGGATGCTGCGGCGTCCTCCTTCGACGCCGCCGAACTCTTCGACTGAGGAGAGGCGTAGCGCCTCCGCCAGCGTCTCGTCAGGTGTTGCATGGGGCAACCCCACCATGAAACTTCCGGACGAAAACCCTCAATTCTAAGCGCTTTCCGGAAACGTTTTGGTGTGGCAAATAGGAACGAGGCATTTTCAACGAGGGAGGAAGATTGGCGCAGATGAGGGGAATTCGTCAATTGGCCAAGCATCTCGATATCTCTATCGGGACCGTCTCCCGGGCACTCAACGGCAAGCCCGACGTGAACGACGAGACGCGCCGCCGCGTGCTTGCTGCTGCCGAGGAACTTGGCTACGTGGCAAACCAGTCGGGGCGCAGCCTTCGCCAAGGCACGACAAACGTCATCGGCCTGATGATCGAATCCAGTAAGGAAACGCTTGAGAACGGCGATAACTTCTTTCTCGGATTGACGGGGGGCCTCCAAAGCGTCTTCGCGCGCCACAAGCTTGATCTCGTAATGCTTCCTTGCCCAAGCGAAGAGGATTCCCAAGAGTATCTGAAGCGCATGGTCGCGCGACGCGTCGTCGATGCCATGATCATCTCGGCCACCCAGCGCGTCGACAAGCGCATCGACTTCCTGGCAAAGGCGAAGATCCCGTTCGTGGCCCTTGGCCGCAGTGCTTCAGGCGGCAATTACACCTGGATAGATCTCGATTTCGAAGGCGTGGCGGCTTGCGCGGTCGAACGCCTGATTTCCAAGGGGCATCGGCGCATTGCAATCGCTGCTCCCTCCAATGACATCAACCTCGGCTACATCTTCGTCGACGCGTACCGCCAGGCCCTGGAGCGGCACGGCATCGAGTACGATCCAGCGCTGGTGATCCGCGTGAAATCGAGCGAGCAGGGCGGCTATCAGGCCGGCGACGATTTGCTCGGGCTGGAGATCAAGCCCACCGCGATCATCCTCATCTACGAGCTGATGGCGATCGGTCTCTACCGCCGCCTGGTCGAGGCCGGCATCGTGCCCGGCCGCGATCTTGCCGTCATCGGCTTTCGCGAAGAACCCCGCGCCAGGTTTCTTCAGCCTACGCTGACCTGCTTCCGCATGTCGCTGCGCGACCTCGGGGTGAAGCTTGCCGAAACGCTTCTTGCGACCATGCCGGCCTATGCGGAGTTCTATCCCAAGGGTGCGCGCAACACGATCTGGCCCCTCGAACTCGCGCCCGGCGAGAGCGATGCCTTTACCCTCAACAGCTGACCTCAGGACTGCTGCCATGCAACCCCGCGACTTCCTGCAAAGCCTGTTTTTTGCCGCCGTCGACGCCGCCGATCCGCTTACGGGCATTAAGCGCTACTTGCCGTCAAAGCCGGCGGGACGGACTGTCGTGATTGGTGCGGGCAAAGGCGCTGCCCAGATGGCGCGAGCACTGGAAACCGTCTGGGACGGGCCACTTAGCGGCATTGTGGTGACCCGGTACGGCTACGGCTGCGAGACGCGCCACGTCGAGATCATCGAGGCCGCGCACCCCGTTCCTGATGCGGCGGGGCTGATGGCATCGCGCGTTCTCGTGGAGGCAGTCAGTGATCTCGGCGAGGACGACCTTGTCATTGCGCTCGTCTGCGGCGGCGGCTCGGCTCTGCTGCCAGCGCCACCGGAGGGCCTAACGCTCGACGACGAGATCGCTCTCAACGAGATGCTGCTGGCCTCCGGTGCGCCGATTTCAGCGATGAACGTCGTGCGCAAGCACCTGTCGACCATCAAGGGTGGACGGCTGGCGGCAGCGACGCGGGCGCGGGTCGTCAGCCTGATCGTGTCCGACATTCCGGGCGACAATCCGGCCTATGTCGCCTCCGGACCGACCGTGCCCGACCGCTCGACCCGCCACGACGCCCTGGCAATCGTCAACCAATACGGGTTGCAGCTGCCACAGGCCGCACTCGATCATCTGGCCTCGCCGAAGGCGGATGCGCCAAGGCCGGACGATCCTGTCTTCGCAGGCCATAACTACCATGTCGTTGCATCGGCGGGCGTCTCGTTGGAGGCTGCTGCGGCTATCGCGCGCTCCCAAGGCATAACACCCGCCATTCTCTCGGATTCGATCGAGGGCGAAGCCCGCGATGTCGCGTTGGTGCATGCCGCGATTGCCCGCGAGGTCCTCGGCAGGGACAGGCCGTTCGCCAAGCCGGTTGTCATCCTTTCCGGCGGGGAGACGACCGTTACCCTGAGAGGCAGGGGTGGCAGAGGCGGACGAAACGGCGAGTTCGCGCTTGCCATGGCACTTGCGATCGAGGGGCATGACCTGCATCTCTTGGCCGCCGATACCGATGGGATCGATGGCTCGGAGAACAATGCCGGCGCGTTTGCGGATGGCGAAACGATACAGCGATTGAGAGCGGCGGGCTTCGACCCACGGCGGCTCCTCGACGGCAACGACAGCTACAGCGGTTTCGCCGCAATTGGCGACCTTTTCGAGACGGGTCCGACAGGCACCAACGTCAATGACTTTCGGGCTATTCTGGTTCGATAAGCCGACGGCACGACCGCAGCCGGACCCGGACCTTTCGCACAATTTCGGCGTCTGCGCTGGCGATCAGTCCTGAGGCAAGCCGTGGCGCAAATGGGAAGGCGTCTGGAAGGGCTTCAGACGCCGATGACGGTCAGCTGTGGTGGCTCGGTAAGGGCCGGCCGGCCGTAGGCGCGGAGGAAAGTGCGCACCGCATTGCGGGCAGCGCTTTCCAGTTGCTCGTCGGTGGGTGTTGCGCCAAATAGCGTCAGCAGCTGCAGATCGGCATTGCCGAGAGCTACAAACTGGCGCGCCGCCACATCAAAATCGTCGATTACCAGCGCGCCGCTCTGGCTTAGCCTTGCCAGAAGAGCCGATAGGGCATTCGTCAGCTTTCCTGGCCCCTGCTGCCGGAAGGATTCGAACAGGTGGGGATAATGCTCGCCCTCGGTCTGCACCAGTTTGCGAAGGAATTTTCCGTCATGGTTGCAGACGCAGTTCTTGCTGAGCCGGAAGGAGAACGCCGTGAGGTCGCCTTCCAGATTGTCCGCCCGCTCCGGGAAGCTGGACAGCACAGAAAACAGCATGGCGTTGGCGCGGTTTATGACGTCGTCGACAACGGCGACGAACAGCGTTTCTTTTTCCCGGTAGTGGTTGTAGATTGTCTGGCGCGAGACGCAGGCCTCGGCCGCGATCTCATCGATGCTCGCACCTGCAAACCCCTGACGGCAGAAAACGTCTGCCGCGGCTTCCAGGATGGACAGTCGCTTCGCACATTGTCCGCGCTGCGTATGCCCCGTAGTCCCTTTCGCCGGTGTCGCTCTGTTTCTCATAGGGCGAAGATAAGGCGTATTGACGTGTTAGACAATACTGTCTAAGTTTACAGGTGTGTCCAAATTTGTAGACACATTGGTTAGCCGGCGGCACGGGTCCTCCCAAGCGCGTTTTCGACGGCCGCCGATCATCAATGAACCCCTCGAGAGCAATGCGGCGGAGCGACAATCCGGTCCCTTCGCCGCGGTTTCATGAAAGATCACCCCTATGACGGCTCCCTTCTTTCGCATTGCGCTCATCCTCGGTCTTCTTTCGGCCATCGGTCCCTTCGCGATCGACATGTATCTTCCCGCCCTGCCATCGATCGGGCAGGACCTTGGCGCCGATAACAGCGTCACCCAGCTGACGCTTCTCGCCTTCTTCATTTCCTTTGCGCTTGCACAGCTCCTCTATGGCCCGATCTCGGATACCTGGGGGCGCAAGCTGCCGCTCTACCTCGGTATCGGGATCTTCGCGCTCGCCAGCGTCGGCTGCGCGCTTGCCACCAATATCGAAACACTCATCGTGTTTCGTTTCCTCCAGGGGATCGGCGGTGCCGCCGGCATGGTGGTGCCGCGCGCTATTGTTCGCGACATGCATACCGGCGTCCAGGCCGCTCGCCTGATGTCGCTGCTGATGCTTGTCTTCAGCATCTCGCCGATCCTCGCTCCGCTGACCGGCAGTGCAGTCATTCAGTTCTACGGCTGGCGCGGCGTCTTCTGGGCGGTGACGATCGCCGCTTTTATCGGTCTTGTCCTGCTGGCAACCCAGCTCGATGAAACCCGGTCCAGGGAGGATCGCGTCGGAAGCGGCCTGAAGTCGGCGATGGCGGCCTACGCCCTGTTGCTTCGCGACCGCAACTTCATGACCCTGACATTTATCGGCGGTCTCGGTATTTCAGGCTTCCTCGTCTATCTCGCCAACTCGTCTTTCGTGCTGATCGAGCACTATGGGCTGACGCCGACGCAATACAGCTTCGCGTTCTCGGTCAATGCGGTCTCCTTCTTCACAGTGTCCCAGGCAACAGGCTGGCTCGGCGAGCGCTTCGGATTGGTGCGCGTTATGAGGCTCGCGGTCACGGCCTTCTCCTTCGTCATGATCATTCTCGCTGTCCTGATGGCGGCGGGTTTCGACCAGCTGCCGGTCCTCGTTGCCTTCCTTTTCGTGGGCTATGGCTTCCTCGGCCTCGTGATCCCGACAAGCGCGGTGCTCGCCCTCGAAGACCATGGTGAAATTGCAGGTACCGCCTCATCGCTGATGGGAACGCTGCATTTCGTCATTGCCGCCGTCGCCATGGTCATTTCGGCTCTCTTTGCCGACGGCACGGCTTTGCCCATGACGGTGGGCATCGCACTGTGCGCGCTGTTTGCTTTCCTGCTGACCCAGGCGACGCTGGGCCGCCGATCGGCCGTCGCTGCGGCGGAGTGACGACGAGGCCGCACCCGCGTCGGGGCGCGGCCATCGCATCGGGATCGGCCCGATATCGTTGAGATCGCATCCCGGGGACGAGTTCGGCGGAATGCGGACGCGGGCAGTCCTCTTCTCAGGTTCAGCTGTTGTCCGCCGGACAACAAAGTTTTTTATGCTGCGCTGCGGCACGTTTCCTCCTAAAGCCCGGCATTCGCAGCAGTTTTCCGCAGCAATTCTTCAAACGCCTGACTATTGACAGCGAGAAACGTTTCCGCATAGTATCGTAAACGTTTACGGGACACGTTTCGGGAGGAAAACCGGAAACTGTCCACCGGAGGAAATCGTGACATTGAATGCCGTTCTCTGCGGTTGCGGAGCCATGTCCAAGGGCTGGTTACGCGCCATCAAGGAAACTCCGGCTCTTGCAGCCGAAATCGAGGTCAAGGGCCTCGTGGACGTCCATCCGGCGGCGGCCGAGAAGCTCGCCGAGGAATTCGGATTGAGCGGTGTCGTGATCGGCACCGAACTCGGCGGCGTCATTGCCGAGACTAATGCCGACATCGTTTTCGACGTCGTCATCCCAACGGCCCGTTTCAACGTCGTTTCGACGGCGCTGAAGGCCGGCTGCCATGTCCTCAGCGAGAAGCCCATGGCGACGTCGCTAGCCGAGGGGGCCGCCCTGATCGATCTCGCCGCCGAAAATGGCAGGATCCACGCCATTATCCAGAACCGGCGCTTCATTTCGGGCGTGCGCCGCATGCGGCGTTTCGTCGAAAGCGGTGCGATCGGTGACATCACCGCCATCCATTGCGACTTCTTTCTTGCACCCCATTTCGGCGGCTTCCGGGAAGAGATGCAGAATGTTCTCCTTCTCGACATGGCTATCCACACCTTCGACGCGGCGCGCTTTGTCGCCGACAAGAAGCCGCTCGCGGTGTATTGTGTGGAGCGCAATCCGAAGGGCTCGTGGTACCGGCACGGCGCATCCGCCAACGCAACTTTCGAATTTGCCGACGATGTGGTGTTCACCTACCGGGGCTCCTGGTGTGCAGAAGGCGAGCGCACGAGCTGGGAGAGCCAATGGCGTCTCGTGGGTTCAAAGGGAATGCTTAGCTGGGACGGCGAAGACACCTTCCGGGCAGCAGTCGCAGGCAAGGAGCCAGGCCTGCTGCATGGCTTCACTCCGGTCGAGGTGCCTGCTCCCGCAAACGACGAAGAGACCCACGGCCACGCCAGCGTGATTGCCGACTTCATCGAGGCGATCAGGACCGGAAAGCGGCCGGAGACGGCAAGTTCCGACAACATCAGAAGTCTTGCGATGGTCTTCGGCGCGATCGAGAGCGCCAAGACCGGCAAGCGCATTGAAATTTCAGCATAAGGATTGAGATTGTGAGCAACCCCGCCAAGTCCATTCGTGTCGGTACCATGGTGAGCGCCTCCAAGGGCGGCGCCGACAAGCGTATCGGCCAGATCGCCGACATGGGCTTCGAAAGCTTTGAGCCCTTCTTCTGGCAGACCACAAACGGCCAGGATCTCGCCGAACTCGGCAAGCGCTCGATCGACGCCATCGGCGACCGGGACATCACCATTTCCACGCTCGGCATGTTCGGCAATCCGCTCGAAACGACGGATATCGACCTTCAGACCCTGCAGGGCTGGAAGGATTGCATCGACAACGCGCACCACTTCGGCGCCACCTGCGTTGCCGGCTTTACCGGCCGCATCCGCAACAAGCCGCTGACCGACAGCCTGGCGCGCTACAAGGAAATCTGGAGTGAACTTGCCAAGCGCGCAGCTGACAAGGGCGTCAAGATTGCCTTCGAAAACTGCGCCATGGACGGCAACTGGGCGACCGGCGACTGGAACATCGCGCACAATCCCGATGCCTGGGAGCTGATCTTCAACGAGACGCCTGACGACAACGTCGGCCTCGAATGGGAACCCTGCCACCAGATGGTCTACCTGATCGATCCGCTTCCGCAGATCCGCAAGTGGGCTTCGAAGATTTTCCATGTTCACGGCAAGGATGCGACGATCCGCTGGGACGTCATCAAGGAGCACGGGATCTTCGGCAAGGAGAAGTTCGTGTTCATGCGCACGCCAGGCTTCGGCGACAGCAACTGGACCGACATCATTTCCGAGCTGCGCCTTGCGGGCTGGTCCGGCTCCATCGACATCGAAGGTTGGCATGATCCGGTCTACCGCGATGCGCTTGAGATGACAGGACAAGTCTATGCGCTGAACCATCTGAAGCATGCCCGGGGCGGCGAGTTCGTCGTCGATCCGGTTTGAAAGTATGGTAGCCGGCGAGGAGGAATCGCCGGCTTTCGACGGGATAACCACAAAGGAGGAGAACTATGGGTATCCGCAAATTTGCAATGATCGGCGCTTTGGCGCTGGCAGGCGTCTCGCTCTTCGGCATTGCCGCGAAGGCAGAGGACGTCACCTTGACCCTCTGGTCGCTGGACAAGGACATCCAGCCCGCGCCGAACCTCGTCAAGGAATTCAACGCCCAGAACAACGGCATCAAGATCGAATACCGTCTGATCCAGTTCGATGACGTCGTCACCGAAGCGATGCGCGCCTACGCGACCGGCCAGGCGCCCGACATCATTGCCGTGGACAATCCGGAGCACGCGCTGTTTTCGTCGCGCGGGGCCTTCCTTGACCTGACGGACATGATCTCCAAATCCACCGTCATCAAGCCGGACAACTACTTCCCCGGCCCGCTGAAATCCGTCCAGTGGGATGGCAAGTACTACGGCGTGCCGAAGGCAACCAATACGATCGCGCTTTACTACAACAAGGACATGTTCAAGGCGAAGGGTCTCGACCCGAACAAGCCGCCGCAGACCTGGGACGAACTTCTCGAGGATGCGCGCAAGCTGACCGATCCGGCCAAGAACGTCTACGGCCTGGCTTTCTCCGCCAAGGCGAACGAGGAGGGCACCTTCCAGTTTCTTCCCTGGGCGCAGATGGGCGGCGGCAGCTATGAAAACATCAATGCCGAAGGTGCAATCAAGGCGCTCGACACCTGGAAGACCATCATGGACGAGAAGCTTGCCTCGCCGGATACGCTGACACGTGGCCAGTGGGATTCGACCGGAACCTTCAACTCCGGCAATGCCGCGATGGCGATCTCAGGTCCGTGGGAACTCGACCGCATGATGAAGGAAGCCAAGTTCGACTGGGGCGTTACGCTGCTTCCGGTTCCGAAGGAAGGTGCTGAACGTTCGTCGGCAATGGGCGATTTCAACTGGGCTGTCTTTGCCAGCACGAAGCACCCGGCAGAAGCCTTCAAGGCGCTCGAGTTCTTCGCTTCGCAGGACGACAAGATGTTCAAGAACTACGGCCAGCTGCCGGCCCGTTCCGACATCACCATTCCGGCGACCGGCGAAGCGCTCAAGGACGAAGCCCTCAAGGTCTTCATCGAACAGCTGAAGTATGCCAAGCCGCGCGGTCCGCACCCGCAGTGGCCGAAGATCTCCAAGGCGATCCAGGATGCCATTCAGGCAGCCCTGACCGGCCAGATGAGCCCGAAGGATGCGCTCGACCAGGCTGCAGACAAGATCAAGGCGGTCCTCGGCTGATCTCCCCCGCATAACCGGATGGCTCTCGGGCCATCCCATCATTTCCTCCCGGCAGGGGCTGTCTTCAGGCGAAAGCGAAAGGCAGCCCCGTTCGGAGTATCGGAGGACCGATGAAAAGGATTCTTTCCAGCGTCAGGGACGGCCGTGGTTTCGATATCGCGCTCGTCACCTTTCCGCTCCTGTTTCTCTTCGTGATGGCAGGGCTGCCGCTCATCTACAACGTGGTGATGAGCTTCCAGGAGGTCGACATGTTCAGCCTCGGCACCCTCTCGCGCCCTTTCGTCGGCCTCAAGAACTACCGCGACCTCTTTGCGCAGCCGGAGACCTGGCCGATCTTCCGCAACACCGTGATTTTCGTCGTCGGCTCGATTGCCGGCCAGTTCCTGATTGGATTTGGCCTCGCGCTGTTCTTCTGGGTCAATTTCCCCGGCGCCTCGTGGCTGCGCGGGCTGTTCTTGGTGTCGTGGGTCATGCCCGGTCTCGTGGTCGGCGCAATCTGGAACTGGATACTCTCCGGTGATTTCGGCGTCCTCAATTTCATCCTGAAGGAAAGCGGTATCATCAGCAGCAACATCTTCTGGCGCTCGGATCCGCATTATTCGCTCTATGCCGTCATCATCGCCAACGTCTGGCTCGGCACTGCCTTCAACATGATCCTGCTCTCCGTCGGTCTGTCAGGCATTCCGGGCGATCTCTACGAGGCTGCCGAACTCGACGGCGCCAACGCCTGGCAGCGCTTCTGGACGATCACGCTGCCGATGATGCGCTCGACCATCGGTGCCATCGTTGCCCTCGGCCTGATCTTCACGCTCCAGCAGTTCGACCTCTTCGCCGCGAT
This sequence comes from Rhizobium sp. Root1203, assembly GCF_001424945.1. GTDB lineage: Bacteria > Pseudomonadota > Alphaproteobacteria > Rhizobiales > Rhizobiaceae > Rhizobium. The sequence goes on along the minus strand of NZ_LMCW01000005.1, from coordinate 121,525 downwards.
CACATCGGGCGGGCCGAACAACTCGTCCAACGTCACGCAATATTGGGCCTGGGATTTGTCATTCCGCCAATATGACTTCGCAAAGGGCGCAACCATTTCGGTCATCATGATCGTCTTCGTCATGTTCGCCTCCGTCGTCTACGTTCGCTCGACACGCCACGAGGTGCGCGGATGAGCGAGACGACACGCAACCGACTTATGCTCGCGATCGCCATCGTCATGGCGGCGATCTATCTCTTCCCCCTCTACTGGATGTACATCACCGCGCTCAAAAGTGGATCGGAGATGTTTGCGACACCGCCCAGCTTCTGGCCGACTGACCCGCAATGGGGCACCTACGGCTATGTCTGGGAGAGCCGCGAGATGGGACGCTATCTCTGGAACTCGCTGGTGATTGCCATCGGCTCGGTGGCGCTCATCACCGTGCTTGGCGTCGGCTGCGCCTATGTACTGGCCCGCTATCGCAACGTCTGGGTCGACATCGGCCTGTTCTTGATCCTGATGCTGCAGGTTCTGCCGGCATCGCTCATGGTGACCCCGATCTTCGTCGGCTTCTCGCAATTCGGCATGCTGAACTATCCGCGCATCGCCGTTATCATCGCGATTGCCGCAAAGAGCATGCCTTTCTTCGTCGTGCTGGTGCGAGCCACCTTCATGGCCGTGCCGATGGAGCTTGAGGAGGCGGCGCTGGTCGATGGCAATTCCCGCGTCGGCGCGTTCTTCAACATCGTGCTGCCGCTTGCCCGCAACGGCATCCTCGTAAGCGCGATCCTGATCTTCATGCAGGCCTTCGGCGAGTTCGTCTATTCGAAGTCGATGATCCAGGCAGCCGAGCTTCAGCCGGCGAGCGTCGGTCTCAACTCCTTCATGGGACCGAACACCAACGAATGGAACAACATCATGGCCTACGCCACGATGTATGTGACGCCGATCCTTGCCATTTTCGTCCTCTTGCAGCGCCGCATCGTATCCGGCCTCACCTCTGGAGCCCTCAAATGACCAATCAGATCGAGCTCAGCGGCGTCCACAAGCACTACGGCGCCTACCACGCCCTGAAGGACATCAACCTGTCCATCGCCAAAGGCACTTTCGTGGCGCTCGTCGGCCCGTCGGGGTGCGGCAAGTCCACACTCCTGAGGTCGCTGGCCGGTCTCGAAAGCATCTCGGGCGGCGACCTCAGGATTGCCGGCGAGCTGATGAACAACGTGCCGCCGCGCAAGCGCGACGTGGCCATGGTCTTTCAGTCCTACGCGCTCTACCCGCATATGACGGTCGAGGAAAACCTGACCTACAGCCTGCGCATCCGTGGAACCCCGAAGGCCGAAGCCAAGAAGGCGGCGGAGGAAGTCGCGGCCACCACCGGTCTGTCGCATCTCCTCAAGCGATATCCGCGGGAGCTTTCCGGTGGCCAGCGCCAGCGCGTCGCCATGAGCCGAGCCATCATCCGCCATCCGAAAGCGTTCCTGTTCGACGAGCCCCTGTCCAACCTCGATGCGGCGCTGCGCGTCCACATGCGCAAGGAAATCCGCGCCCTGCACGACCGGCTGCATGCCACCTCGGTCTACGTGACCCACGACCAGATCGAGGCGATGACCATGGCAGACCATGTCGTCGTCATGCGCGAAGGCATCATCGAGCAACAGGGCAAGCCGCTCGATCTCTACGACACCCCGGCCAACAAGTTCGTCGCCGGTTTCATAGGCTCTCCGGCGATGAACTTCATCCCGGCTGTCGTCGCCGAAGACAGCAAGAGCCTCAAGGTCGACCTAGGCACTGTAAAACATGTGCTTGCCATGGATCATCAGTTGCAGCCGGGCCGCAAGGTCACGGCCGGCATCCGGCCGGAGCACATCGGTATCACCGCAGCGGGTCAGGGGACGTTCGACGTGCCGGTGGCCGTGGTGGAATCCACCGGTTCCTCCACCTTCATCACCGCAGCGACGACGCCGGAACTGACGATCGTCGAAACCGGCCGCGGCACAGCGCGCGCCGGCGAGACGATCGGCGTGACGGTCGCTCCAGAGCAATTGCACCTGTTCGACGACGCAACGGGCATCCGCATCTGAAGCCATCAGCGGCGGCCGCCCTTGGCGACCGCCGGCACGACAAGCGTTACCGTCCGCCTTCGATCTTACGGTGCCGCTGGTTGGTGCCACCCGTGCCGTAGGGATAGTCCGACGGCTGCGGGGCGCTGATTTCGTTCAGCCTGGTCGTCTCGGCGTCAGACAGGATGAGACCTGCCGCGCCGAGATTGTCGGCAAGCTGTTCGGTGGTGCGGGCGCCGAGGATGACCGAGGTTACTGCGGGTCGTGAAGCGGTCCAGGCAAGCGCCACCTGCGCCATGCTGACGCCGCGCGCTTTGGCGATGTCGTCGACCGCACCAATGATCGCCCATGTGCGCTCCTGTGCGTTGCGCGGCGCATAGGATTCGCTGCCACGGTTCGGATTTTCGCCCAGCCGGGTGGCTCCCGCCGGCGCCTGGTCGCGCCTATATTTTCCGGTCAACCAGCCACCGCCGAGCGGCGACCACGGAAGCAGTCCCATGCCTGCGTCCTGACAGGCAGCGACGATCTCCAATTCGATATCGCGGACGAGCAGGCTGTACTGCGGCTGCAACGTCACCGGACGCGTATATCCTCTTGCCTTCGCGATCTCGACTGATTTGGCGATGTGCCAGCCGACGTAGTTGGAAAAGCCGTAATAGCCGATTTTCCCTGCCGAAACGGCATCGTCGAGAAAGCGCAACGTCTCCTCGATGGGCGTCAACGGGTCCCAGGCATGCATCTGGTAGAGATCGATATGATCGACGCCGAGGCGCTTCAGCGAAGCCTCGAGTGCCTGGTTGAGGTGTCGGCGCGACAGGCCGATATCGTTGGGTCCTGTCCCCATGGGGAAACGGCCCTTTGTCGCAACGACAGCCTGCTGGGCTTCGGTCGGCCGCGTTTTCAGCCATCGGCCGATGATCTCTTCTGATTTGCCTGCACTGTAGACGTCCGCCGTGTCGATAAAGTTTCCGCCCCAGGCAAAGTAGCCGTCGAGGATCTTGTTGGATGCCTCCTCGTCGGCCTCCGCGCCAAACGTCATCGTGCCGAGGCAATATGCGGTAACGACGGCACCGCTTGGGCCAAGTTTGCGATAATCCATGAAACTTCCTCCTGTTTGAAACGATGGATGGCGTGAAGCACCAATCAGGTTGCGGATCCGTTCGTCGTCTCTTCCAGAACCTGCTCGGGGATATCATCAAACGACGCGTAGTTCAGATTGTAGAGGCGCGAGTAGAGCTTCCTGTTCTTCATCAGCTGCTGATGGTTGCCGCTCTCGATCAGCTCACCGTTCTGTAGCACGATGATACGGTCCGCTTCTCGGATCGTCGCCAGCCGGTGCGCGATCACAAGGCCAGTGCGATTCTCCAGTAGTTTGACCAGCGCCTTCTGGATCAGCATCTCGGTATAGCTGTCGATGTTCGCCGTCGCCTCGTCGAGGACCAGGATCTTGGCATCCGCGATGAGGGCACGCGCGAAACTCAGCAATTGGCGCTGACCGAGCGAAAGATTGCCGCCGCGCTCGCCGAGCATGCTGTCATAGCCCTCCGGAAGGCGCATGATGAAGTCGTGGGCGCCGACCGCTTTTGCGGCCTCGATCACCTGCTCGCGCGTTGCCTCAGCCTTGTGATAGCGAATGTTCTCGAATACCGAGCCGGTGAACAGGAAGGGCTCCTGCAACACCATGGCGATCTGGTCACCGAGCGAATCTTGCGTCAGCGCGCGCACATCGTGGCCGCCCACCAGTACCTGGCCCTGCTGCACATCGTAGAAGCGGTGGATAAGCGACATGCAGCTCGACTTTCCCGAGCCGGTCGGACCCACCAGGGCAACGGTCTCGCCAGGATTGACCTTGAAGCTGACATGCTTGAGTACCGGATGCTCCGGATTGTAGCCAAAGACGACCTCCTTGAACTCGACGGAGCCGTCCATGTCCTTTGACAGCACCTTGGCGTCGGGTGCATCCCTGATCTCGACAGGCACATCCAGCACCTCGGTCAGCCGCTGACCCGAAGCCATGGCGCGCTGCATGACGGAGTATTGCAGCGTCAGCGAGCGGATAGGATCGAAGAAGCGCTGAATGTAGAAGAGGAAGGCAACGAGCACGCCGACGTCGAGCGCCTGGTTCAGCACGCGTGCACCGCCGACGACGATGACGAGCGCCATGGCAACGCCGGTGAGCGAGTCAACGATGGGAACCATGACCTGGGCATAGCGCGCCGCGGTCAGATGCGCCTTCAGGTTGGCCTTCGCCTTGTCGTCGTAAAGCGTAAAGTTGACACCTTGACGGTCCATGCTCTGGACCGCGCGAACGCCATGGATCGCTTCGGCAAGCGCACCGTTGGCAACCGAGTTTGTCTCGTGCGCCGCCATGAACGATTTGCGGGCCAGCGGCAGCCAGAAGAGGCGGACAACGAAGAGGATGGGCAGGGCCGACAGCGTCAGCAGGCCCAGCTTGAAGTCGAGATAAAGCATCACGAAGACGATGCCGAACAGCAGGGCGATATCGCCGACCGACAGCACGGATGTTTCAAGAAACTCCTGCATCGAATTGACGTCGCCCTGAAGGCGCGACATCAGGCGGCCGACCTCGGTTTTGTCCATGAAGGACAATGACACGCGCTGGAGATGGAAGAACATCGCCCGGCGAATGTCGAAGAGCACGTCTTCGGCAACGCCGCCGACAAGCGTTTCCTGGGCATAGCTTGCAGCGTAGTTGATGAGGATGGCGACGAGAAACGCCAGGATCGACCACGTCAGCGCTGAGTTGCCTCCGCCCGGTTTCATGCCATGGTCAATCGCATAGCGGATGATCAGCGGAATCAGCAGCTGCATCGCGGTGAACGTCAGGACCGCCGCGACCGACAGCCATACCTGCCTTTGATAGGGATGCACGAAGGCCCAGATGCGTTTGATGATATTGCTGTCGAACGCCTTGCCGAACATTTCCTCTTCGATGCGCTGCGAACCGACGACGGCCCGGGGCGGCCGCCGTCCGTCCTCCCGCACGTCGGCGCGCTCCGTTTCCAGTTCCTCGGCCATTATCCACTCCCTGTCCCGAGGCTGCCTTGAGAACGGCCCCATCGTTTTTTTCGGCGTATCTCTTTATGCCCTCATTCCAGAGCAGGAAGAGCATCCGCTCGTCTCGCATTTTCAGGCGCAGAGCGCGTCGTCGCCTGGTCGCACCTGCAGATCGTAAAGAGCCCTGTAGCGGCCGCCTGCGGCCAGCAGTTCTTCGTGTGTGCCCCGTTCCACGATCTCTCCGTGCTCAACGAACAGGATCTGGTCGGCATGCATCAGTGAGCTCAGGCGATGAGCGACAATGAGGGTGAACCGATCGGCCGCGTATTGGCGCATCGCGGCACGGATACGCTGTTCGGTGGCGGCGTCGATTGCGGCTGTCGAATCGTCGAAGACCATTACGGCAGGCTTCAGCATCAATGCCCGCGCGATCGACAGCCGTTGGCGCTGGCCGCCCGACAGGGACACCCCGCGCTCACCAACGACCGTGCCGTAGCCGATCGGCAGACCGAGTACGTAGTTGTGTAGTTGCGCACTCTCGCTGGCCCGCTCGATGCGGCCCTCCTTTGCCCAGGGGTCGCCATAGGCGATGTTGTTTTCGATCGTCGTCGTAAAGAGGAACGAGTCCTGCTGAACGACGGCGACGGCGCGGCGCAGCGACTTCAGCGTCGCCTGGCGGATGTCCTGCCCGTCGATCGTGATCCTGCCCTTGGTCACGTCGTAGAAGCGAGGGATCAGATGGGCGAGAGTGGACTTGCCGCTGCCCGGAGGACCGACGATGCCAATCGTCTCGCCGCGTCTGGCCTCGAAGGATACCCCGGATAACACGTCATGCATTGGCGAGCTCGGATAGGCGAAGCTTACATTCTCGAATCGTAGCGTGCCTTCGGTGGCCACCAGGTCTATGGCATCCGGCGCATCGCGAACCGCGATTTCGAGATCCAGCAGATTGAAGAGGCGCGTGCCGCAGGTCGAGGCCCGGGCAAAGGCGTTCACCATGAGACCCAGCTGTCGCACCGGCATCTGGAGGATGGTCATGAAGGTGAGGAACGAGGCAAGCGTGCCAACCGTAATCTCCCCCGACATCACCTTTCCTCCTCCGAACCATAATACGAGGCCCATCGAGGCAAAGAAGGAGAAGGTCATGGCGCTGGTGTTGACTACGCGAATGCCGACACGCTGGTGGGCGAGTGTCAGGGCATTTTTCGAAGCGGTCTCGAATTTCATCATTTCGTGCGCCTGCGCGGCAAACGCGCGCACCACGCGGATGCCACCGAGGTTCTCTTCCATGATGCGGGTCAGGACCGAGAGACGCTCCTGCAGATCGAGCCAGGTGGCGCGCAGCCGAAGCTGGGTGGCAGACGACCGCCAGGCGACGAAGGGGACGAAACTGAGTGCCAGCAGGCCGAGCACAACGTCGGTAGACAGCAGCATGTAGGCCCCGATGCCGATCAACATCGTCAGCAGGATCATTCGTACGAGAGCGGTAGAAAAATACATTCGTACCCCCTCGAGATCGAGCAGGCCGACAGTGATCAGATCGCCGGAGTGGACGCTGTCATGAAAGCTGAACGACAGACGCTGGATCTTTTCGTAGCAGGCGAGGCGCAGCTCGTAACCCATATGGTGGCCGACGCTCTCGCTGTAGTAGTTCTGGACCATCGTGAAAAGCCCGCGCAGCACGCTTGCTCCGAGCAGCAGGAGCGCGGTGGTCAGAAGTGCGTCCTGGGCAATCTGCCCAGCATGTCCCCCTTCCATCGCAACCTGCGTGTGATCCACCGCCTGCCCGAGCAACCGGGGGATCATCAGCTGAAAGGTCGATGCAACGAGGGTCGCGCCGATGGCGAAGCCCGATTGCCAGGGATGGCGGAACGCCATGACGGTAATGCGGACCAGGGTGGAGAGACCTTTGCCCCAGCCTGCCGCGGTCGCCTTCGCCATCGAGGCAGAGGGCTTCGTTGCGCGTGTTAAAGCATCGCTGCTCACGGTATGATTTCCAAAATTGATGTGTGGTCGGACGCCGGTCCGAAAGACGGAGAATCCATGACGGGATTGATTAGCACGCTTAGTTTTGCTGATTCCTGCTGATGCTTCAAGTAAAGAATTCACCAGTTGGTTATTTTATCGTGAGTGCGCAAATTGATGCATTCACCGATCATGCTGCGCTGGCTAAGGTCATAATAATCCTGTAGATTCAAATGCCTAACAAGGACCCCATGCATATCGCGGAATAAAAGACTTGCCTAAATTGCCTTTTGGGGTTTTGATACACGACCAGTTTGATAGACTATCCTTTGCTCAGAGTTCGGCTGCGACGTGCACGGTGAACTCGCAATTTGCGGCCCGCGTGCTCTGGAAAGCCGCATGAACCTGCTCAACGCGGAACCGGTATCTCCCGCGTTGAAACCATGATCGAGACGCGATGCGGATGAGCCGCAAGGGAGTTGAGATGACGGTTCAGGGACTTTTTTCATCGAAGTCGAACGCGGCGGCGCGCATCTCTGCAATGCCGCGCATTGCCATCGTCGGGCGTGGCTTTTCCGGTATGATGATGGCAATCGCGTTGATGAAGACCATGCGCATGCCGTTTCACATGCAGCTCTTCGATCCGAATTCCACGGTCAGCGGTGGACAGGCGCTGTCGGCGGCCCGCTCGTCCACCATTCTCAACACGCGCGTGCGCGACCTGTCGGTTGCGACCGGCGATACCGACGATTTCAACGACTGGCTCTGTAGCAACGCGGAATTCCGGGCTGCCGTTCCTGCCGCGATCCCGGGCTTTCGCCAGATATTCGTGCCGAAGGAAATCTTCAGCGACTATGTCTACCAGCGCTTTTCAGAAGCGCTCGCCGCCCGCAAGGACATCACCGTCCAGGTCTGCCACGAGCCGGTCATTGCAATCCGCAGAAGCCACGGAAACCGCTATCTTCTCGAGAGCGCCAATCCCGCCAATCCCCTGTTTGACACCGTGATCCTTGCCACCGGCTACGGCCTGCCCGCGGTAGAAGCGCCAGAACACGACGTGCAGCCGGTAAGGGCGCAACGTCTCGTTGCCCGCCCCCACACGGTTCTTCTCGGCAGCGGTATCAGGGTCGTGGATCAGCTGCTCCAGTTGCGCGATGCCGGCTATGCCGGTCAGATCACTATCATGTCGCGACATGGTTTTCTGCCGCAGAGCCATACGCCCAATTCGGCCGATCCGCTTTTCCCTGCCGAGGCGTTGCCGAAGAGCCTTCCGGAGATCGTGCGCTTTATTCGCACGGCCTGCCGCGAAGCGGAAGAGGAGGGGGGGAGCTGGCAGTCGGTGATGAACGGCCTGCGCAAGCACGCACGCTCGCTTTGGCGTTCGCTGCCGGCGCACCAGAAGCGTCAGTTCAACCGGCACCTCCGGTCCATCTATGACAGTCATCGCAACCGATTGCCGGAGGCCATGCATGCGCGCCTGAAGGCCGAACTCGCCGGCGGCAACACGGTCGTGCTGCGCGGTACCGCCGGGAGGCAGGGGTTGAGCGGCATCTTCTTCAGGCCTGCCGGCTCACAGGCCGATGATGTCATTCATGCCGAGCGGATTGTCGATTGCCGCTGCCGGGCGCCCGCGCTCGCCTCGCCGCTTCTCCAAAGCCTGCTCGACCAAGGGCTTGGCCAGCCGGATGAACTTTCGCTGGGGCTTGCCGTCGATCAGTGTGGCCAGGTCTGCCTCGAGGATGGAACAATCGTCGACGGGCTCCTTGCCGTTGGCCCGCTTGGCCTCGGCAGCCTCCCGGATATCGACCTCGTTCCCGAGATCGTCAGCCAGGCATATGCTGCCGCCGAGCATGTGGGGGAACGCTTCTATCCGAAATGCAAGGCCGTATAATCAGGCTCGTCGCGCCAGGATCTCGCCGCGGACCACGAAGAACAGCAGCCCGATCGCCATGGCGGCAAGGACAAACCAAGTGATCGCATAGACGAGATGATTGTTTGGAAAGGCGATCTGCGTCAGCCCGCCAGTCGGCGTACCACCCGGGTTCGGTGTACCATCGGCGTCGATGAAGTAGGGCGCCACTTCGGCAATGCCGCGTTGGTGGGCGATCGCGGCTGTATCTCGCGAGTACCAGCGGTCGTTTGCCGGATCGTTCGACTTGATCAGCGTGCCCTTAGGCTCTGTCAGTCGCAGTAGTCCGGTGATGCTGACCGGCCCTGCGATCTGGCCCTCGGGGCGCGTGACGGGATCTCGCATTCCAGTCGGAACAAAGCCGCGATTGATCAGGATGGACGTGCCGTCGGCAAGCGCAAGCGGCGTAATCACCCAGTAACCCGGCCCAAGCGCGGTCGACGTGTAGACCAGTGTTTCCCTGTCGTTCTGCAATGTCCCTCTTGCCGTGACGTGACGATATTCGTCGTTTGACCGGTTCACCCCGCTCCATTCGGCGCGTGCCGGTGCGGGGGAGGGCTCTGCGTGAACGCGCTGATCGACACGGGCAATAAGCTCCCGTTTCCAGGACAGCCGCTCAATCTGCCAGCCACCGAGCGCCAGCAGCGCCCCGATCAACAGCGCCATCAGGCCGCAGAAGATCGTCAGTCCGGCCGCCGAATGCCGTCGATCGATTTTTTCAGGAGAAGCGCTGCTCATGGCCTAAACCGTTGCGGGCGGCACTGCGGCCGCCCGTTGCGCCTGTTACGGCATGTTTTTCATCATTTCCGGGCTCATCGGCATCATGTTTGTATTCAGATGATGCATGACCCAGAGCGAGCCTGAAAGGGCGATAGCGACGATGAGCAGCGTAAAGATAAGGGCCATCATCGTCCATCCGCCTTCGGAGCGCGGGTTCATGTGCAGGAAGAAGATCATGTGGACCACGATCTGCACGACCGCGAACGCCATGATCAAGGTGGCTGTAACGGCATGGCTTTCGAAGACGCCTGCCATGACCAGCCAGAATGGAATGGCAGTCAGGATGACCGACAGCACAAAGCCGATCATGTAGCTCTTGAAGGTACCGTGCGCTGCCTCGTGACCGTGGCTGTGGCCATGATGGGCTTCGTGAGCGTCCTCATGTGCGGGTGCGTGCGAACTCATCCGAGAACTCCCAAAAGATAGACAACGGAAAATACGCCGATCCAGACGACGTCGAGGAAGTGCCAGAACATCGAAAGGCACATGAGACGACGGCGGTTTGCCGGGATCAGGCCGTGCATCGACACCTGCACCATCAGCGTTACCAGCCAGATGATGCCGAAGGTGACGTGCAGACCGTGCGTGCCGACCAGCGTAAAGAAGCTGGAGAGGAACGCGCTGCGCCCCGGCCCGGCACCTTCCTGGATCAGATGTGCGAACTCATAGAGTTCGAGGCCAAGGAAGGCGGCGCCGAACAAACCGGTAACGGCTAGCCAGAAGAGCGTCTCGGCCTTCCGCTGCCGCTCCATCTGCAGCATGGCAAAGCCGTAGGTGATGGATGAGAAGAGCAGCATGGAGGTGTTGATAGCCACCAGCCGCAGATCAAAGAGATCAGAGGGCGACGGACCGGCCGCATAGTTGCGGCCGAGAACGGCGTGGGTCGCAAAGAGAATTGCGAAGATCAGGCAATCGCTCATCAGGTAGAGCCAGAAGCCCAGCATCGTGCTGCCTTCCGGATGATGCTCTTCCGTCATGTAGAATTCGGGCTCAGCGGCCTTGTCGATTATCGTCTCGCTCATGGTCCTACACCTGCTTTGCAAGCATTGCGGTGCGCTTGCCTTCCGTTTCCGTGACCTCTTCTGCGGGGATGTAGAAATCACGGTTGTAGTTGAACGTATGGCCGATGGAGATGGCGATCATCGCGACGAACGAGACGGCCACGAGCCACCAGATGTACCAGATCATGGCAAAGGCGAAGACGACGCTGATCGCCCCGAGAATGACACCGGTGCCGGTGTTCTTCGGCATGTGGATCGGCTTGAAACCTTCCAGCGGTCGGGCATAGCCGCGTGCCTTCATGTCGTACCAGGAGTCGTGATCATGGACGACCGGGGTGAAGGCGAAATTGTACTCGGGTGGCGGCGACGAGGTCGACCACTCCAGTGTGCGGGCATCCCAGGGATCGCCGGTCACGTCACGCAGCTCTTCGCGCTTCCGGTAGCTGACAACGAGCTGGATCAGGAAGGAGGCGATGCCGACGGCAATCAGGACTGCACCGAACGCGGCGATGATGAACCAGATCTGCAGCGACGGATCTTCGAACTGCGATACGCGACGCGTCACGCCCATCAGGCCGAGGACGTAGAGCGGCATGAAGGCGAAGTAAAAGCCGATCAGCCAGAACCAGAACGACATCTTGCCCCAGAACGGGTCGAGCTTGTAGCCGAAAGCCTTCGGGAACCAGTAGGTAACGCCCGCCATCAGGCCGAAGACGACGCCTCCGATGATGACGTTGTGGAAATGGGCAATCAGGAACAGCGAGTTATGCAGGACAAAGTCGGCTGGGGGAACGGCAAGCAGGACACCGGTCATGCCGCCGATCACGAAGGTGATCATGAAGCCCATCGTCCATAGCATCGGCACTTCGTAGCGGATACGACCGCGATACATCGTAAACAGCCAGTTGAACATCTTTGCCCCTGTCGGGATAGAGATGATCATCGTGGTGATGCCGAAGAACGAGTTGACGCTTGCGCCCGAACCCATCGTGAAGAAGTGATGAAGCCAGACGAGGTATGAGAGGATCGTGATGACCACTGTCGCATAGACCATCGAGGCGTAGCCGAAGAGGCGCTTGCCGCAGAAGGTGGCGACGACCTCCGAAAAGATGCCGAAGGCCGGCAGCACGAGGATGTAGACTTCCGGATGGCCCCAGATCCAGATGAGGTTCACATACATCATCGGATTGCCACCAAGGTCGTTGGTGAAGAAGTTCGTACCGGCGTAGCGGTCGAGCGAGAGCAGCGCCAGTGTGGCTGTCAGGATCGGGAAGCTGGCAACGATCAGGATATTGGTGCACAGCGATGTCCACGTGAAGATCGGCATCTTCATCAATGTCATGCCGGGCGCGCGCATCTTGACGATCGTGGCGATCAGGTTGATGCCGGAGAGCGTGGTACCGATACCTGCGACCTGCAGGCCCCAGATATAATAGTCGACGCCGACCCCTGGACTGTAATCCGAGCCCGAGAGCGGCGGATAGGCAAGCCAGCCGGTCTGTGCAAATTCCCCGACGAAGAGCGAAATCATGATGATGATGGCGCCTGCCGCCGTCATCCAGAAGGAGAAATTGTTCAGGAACGGGAAGGAAACGTCGCGCGCGCCGATCTGCATCGGCACGACGAAGTTCATCAAACCCGTAACGAAAGGCATCGCCATGAAGAAGATCATGATGACGCCGTGCGCGGTGAAGACCTGGTCGTAGTGATGTGGAGGCAGATAGCCGGCCGAGCCATTGAAGGCCATTGCCTGCTGCAGACGCATCATGATCGCGTCGGAGAAGCCACGCAGCAGCATGATCAGCGCCAGGATGACATACATGATGCCGATCTTCTTGTGATCGACGCTGGTTAGCCAGTCGCGCCAGAGATAGCCCCAGAGCTTGAAATAGGTGACGACGCCCAAAAGAGCGATGCCCCCGAGTGCCACAGCCGCAAACGTCGCGACGAGAATTGGCTCGTGATAGGGGATCGCCTCTAGGGTCAACCGACCGAAGATGAACTTCAGGAGGTCAGGATTGGAAAACATGGAATAACCCGTTCATTGATGTCTTATCGACGCAAAGCGCCAGGCCTAGTTGTTGCTCTGCTGGGCAGGAGATTGATCGCCAGTGCCGTGGTCCATTCCAGGCATGCTATGCCCGTCATGCTGCATGCCCGGCATGTTCTGCATGCCGCCGGCATCGTCCGTCGCGGGCGTCGGCTCGGTGTTCCCTTGGCCCTCGCTACCGGGAGCAGGGGCACCATGAGTGCCCTCGTTGCCGTCGGCATGGCGATCGTCATATTTCAGCTTCTCGCGGTTTTCGGCGCTTTCCTTGCCGCCGCCGCCCATCATGTCGATATGCATCATTTCGCTCATGCACATCTTGCCGGGCGCCGCACACATGTTGAGGATCGCATTGAAAAGATCCTTGTCGGCCGACGCAAAGTAACGGACAGGCTCACGCTCGCTCGGGCGCTCGAGCTTCAGATAGGTGTCGCGGTTCAGCGCCGTGCCCTGGGCCTTGACCTGCGCCACCCAGGCATCGAAACCCTCGCGGTTGAAGCCATGGAACTTGAAGCGCATATGCGAGAAGCCGGCGCCGCTGTAGTTCGCGGAAAAGCCGTCATAGACACCTTCCGCATTGATCACGGCATGCAGTTTGGTCTGCATGCCGGGCATCGCATAGATCTGGCCGGCGAGTGCCGGCACGTAGAAGGAGTTCATCACCGAAGAAGAGGTGATCTGGAAATTGATAGGAACGTCGACCGGGGCTGCCAGTTCGTTGACAGTTGCGATGCCGAGATCGGGATAGAAGAACAGCCATTTCCAGTCGAGCGCCACGACCTGGACCGTCAGCGGCTTGGCGTCGGCAGGAATGCTGCGTTCGGCGTCCAACCGATCAAGCGGACGATAGGGGTCGAGTTTGTGGGTGCTGATCCAGGTTATGGCGCCAAGCGCAATGATGATCGCCAGCGGTGCAGACCAGATGACCACTTCGAGCCGGGTGGAGTGATGCCACTCGGGATCGTAGGTTGCGCTGGTGTTTGACCGACGGTAGCGCCAGGCAAAGAACAGCGTCAGAATGATCACCGGGATGATGATCAGCAGCATCAATGCCGTCGACACGACAATGAGGTCGCGCTGTTGCATTGCAATGTCGCCTGAGGGCGACATGACCACCAGATTGCATCCTGCCAGCGTCAGAAGCAGCGGCAAGATGAGGAGAGGGCGGGAAAACTTCGGCAGTTTTTGCACGTCTCTATGCTCTTGTTGTTTCGTCCGAACCGCGACTAAAGCACTGTAACTGGCAGCAACATGAGGTGTTTGGTCGCAGTGCAGCAGAATTGCCGCACTGCGGGATAAACAGGCGTGGCCGGCCGTCGAAATCCTGATGAAAAAATGAAGGATTGAAGACGGCCGCAATACTTTTGAAAGGCTAATATATCCGGGCGATCGACAACGACCACCATCTCAGGGACGAATTACGCCGCCGGGCGCGCGATTTTTCATCCACATATAATTTTGAGAGGTCGACAGTGAACTATTTGCGTTCCTCAGACTTGATATGCATGACGGTTAGTTCAAGATCGGTATGAGGCGCTTTGCCGCAAGCGTCTCAATGAGGGAGGCGTTGAATGGCTAATGCAACACATGGACCGTCGTCCACGTCGATGGAACGCGACGCAAGACAAATTCATGGAGACAAGCCGGTTTCGCCTGGCAGTATCGCAATTGGCGTCGTTATCGGGCGCATGTCGGAATTCTTCGATTTCTTTGTTTACGGCCTTGCCTCGGTGCTGGTCTTCCCGCAGCTCGTATTCCCCTTCGCGCCCGACCGTTTGACGGCGACGCTTTATTCCTTTGCGATTTTCTCGCTCGCGTTTCTCGCCCGGCCTGTGGGTTCGGTCGTGTTCATGACAATCGACCGATTGTACGGTCGAGGCACAAAACTCACGATCGCCCTGTTCCTGCTCGGCGGCTCGACTGCGTCTATTGCGTTCCTCCCCGGATATAATGAAATCGGTGTCTGGTCGATCTTGCTGCTCTCGCTCTTCCGGCTCGGGCAAGGTTTTGCGCTTGGTGGCGCGTGGGACGGGCTGGCCTCGCTGCTGGCGCTCAACGCACCGAAGAATCACCGTGGCTGGTATGCCATGATCCCGCAGCTCGGCGCGCCGATCGGCTTTGCGCTGGCAAGCGCTCTGTTCGGCTATTTCATCGCCAATCTTTCCCCCGAGGATTTCCTGAGCTGGGGCTGGCGCTATCCGTTCTTCGTCGCATTCGCGATCAACGTGGTTGCGCTGTTCGCCCGTCTTCGCCTCGTCATGACGACGGAATTCGGTACGGCCCTCGAGCAGCATGAACTGGAGGCCGCGCCTATACGGGACGTGGTGCGGGTTCATGGGCGCGACATCCTGATTGGCGCTTTCGTACCGCTGGCAAGCTTTGCGATGTTTCATCTGGTCACGATCTTCCCGCTCGGCTGGATGAGCCTCTACGGCAGTCAGCCTATCGGCACCTTCATGGTGGTCCAGATTATCGGAGCGGTGGTTGGTCTGATCGCGATTGTCGCGTCCGGCATGATCGCCGACAGGATAGGCAGGCGCGGCCAGTTGGCAGCATGTGCGATCCTGATCGCGATCTTCAGCTTCATCGGCCCCATTTTGATCGGTGCGGGTTCCGAGGGGCAGGATGCCTTCGTGATCATCGGCTTCGGTGTCCTCGGTCTGTCCTTCGGCCAGGCAACGGGATCGATCTCTTCACGCTTCGGCCGGGGCTACCGTTACACCGGCGCGGCATTCACATCGGATCTTGCGTGGCTGGTCGGCGCCGGTTTCGCGCCACTCGTGGCGCTCAGCCTGTCCAGCCGTTTCGGCCTGACATTCGTCGGATACTACCTGCTTTCCGGTGCCATCTGCACGCTGGCGGCGCTGGCATTCAGCAAGGCACTCGAACAGCGCGATTGATCCCTACCGGCAATAAAAACAAGTCCGCCTAGGGCGGATTTTTTGTTGGCTGGGCGAAGCGCGCCTGTTTGATTACACCGCCGCTGCTTGCGGTCGCTTAGCCGCCCGGGCAGCGGTCAGTTCAGCGGTCGTGTGGTTGAGGCGATCGGCTAGCACGCGCATGATTTCGACAGCCATCTCCGGGAAATCGCTTAGCAATTTCAGGAAGTGCTCCTTGCTGATACGCAACACCTCCAGCGGCGAGGTCGCGCGTACGGTGGCTGTACGCGACACGTCGCAAAGGATGGCAATTTCCCCGACGATGGAATTGGGCTCGACGTCCGCAACCTTGATATCGCCAGCGGGCGAATGGACAAGAATATCGGCAGTACCAGACAGAACCACGTAGGCAGCATCGCCCGGATCGCCCTGTCGAAAGAGATCCTGACCGAGATTGTAGGTCATTCGATCAGAGGTGAAGGCCAAAAGCTTGAGCTTGGCCGGCGCAATCCTGGAGAAGATCGGCACTCGCCGCAGCATTTCGACTTCGTCTCTCAACAGCATGAGCGTATTTATCCCTGCCGCACATTCGGTGCGCTCGATCCATTGCGTCTCTCGAGGACGCCACTATTGCCGCTGATATAGGATATTACGATAACAGTTCCTTGAACATACCGTTTTGTTCCGAAAGCTCAGGAAAGTTTCCGGCTTCGACAAGGCTTCCGCGGTCGAAAAGCAGAATTCGGTCGAATATCTCCGCAAGCTTCGCGTTCGACAATACCCAGACGATCGTCGGCCGCTCCCCTTCCTTGTGCAGATCGTTGACGATGTTGTGGGTGATCTGGTCCTGGACGCGCTGGTCGAGCGCTGAAAGCGGTCGGTTGAGAATGAAATAGTCGGACCGCCGCAGAAGAGCCCGGGCGAGGTTCAGCTTCTGGCGCTGCACCATTGTCAAACGCTTCCCGCCGGAGCCGACGTCAAACTCCAGTCCGATGGACAGCACGTCATCGAAGAGATCCAGCGAGTCGAACAACTCTCCCATGATCCCCCGGATGCGCGACGATGCGTCCGCTTGCTGGTATGCAATACGACCGAACAGCACATTGTCCATCAGGCTTGCCGAAGAGATGAAGTGCTCAGGGTCGTAGCGCTCGATGACGGCGGCGAGATCTTCTGGAATATTCTCGTGGAACTGCTTACGGGCGCTGACGATCTTTGCCGTCAACTCGTCGGTCAGAAGACCGAAGCGGTGCCGCGGCTCGATGTAGGCGAAGCTCAGCCGGATGATGGATGAGCGCTCCTCGGGTGTAGCATCGTCGAACTTCCGGCTCGTGAGCTTCTGGAGCAATGCCTGATAGGTCGGAATGTCATCTGCCGTCATGAACGTCAACTGCTGGAAGAAGGGGTGATCCGGCGGCAGGTCATGGAAGAGTTCGACGGCGTTTTCGGCGATCTCAAGGCCCATTGTATAGAGATCGTTGCTCAGTCCCGTCTCGCGGAAAAGCGCCTGGAAATACGGATGCGCGGCCAGACGGCGATTGTTCATGGCCGGCCGCTTCATGGATCCGAACAGGAGGTTCTCGCCGACCGTCGCCTGGATATTGTAGGCGTCGAAGTCGAACGGCACCACGATGCTGGCGAGGTCCGACTCCTGCATGCGCTCGCGAAGTGCCGCACGCACATCGACGATATGCCCGGCGAGCGTCACATGCACAGCTGTGTCGACCGTCGAACGAAGCGCCAGGTCAAGAAGGTCCTGCGAAATGAGTACGGCGTCGAGCACCGGGCGTATTGCTTTGAGAATGTCATCGGGGCCGGTGGCGCCTGCCGCCTGATAATCGACCCAGTCGCTGTTCGGATCGAGTGTGGGATTTCCGGCCTTGAGGGCTTCGGCAGCATGCCACTTGACCTCAAGAGCGGTCTGCTCGTCATAGTCCGGGTCGCGGAGCGGCGCATGCTTCAGCCCGTAGAGAATGTTGTCACGGAGCGTGCCCTGGAAGAAATAGATGTCGGCGGATGCATAGGAAATCCGTCGTCCGGTGACCGATTCGGGAAGCTCCAGCAAGTCCTTGCCGTCGATTGTGATGCGACCGGAATCCGGCCAGACCAGACGCCCCAGGGCTTCGGCGAACGCCTCGGCGCCGCTCGCGTTCGGGCCGACGACGGCAACTGTTTCATTCGGCTTGATCTCGACGGATATGTGATTGATCAGGCGCGCACCGCTGTCGTCGCTGACCGACAGGTTGCTGACGACAATCGACGATGCCAACGGCGTGACCGCTGCGCCAGCAACGACATGGATACTCTCGTCGATCAGGGGCTCGACATTAAACTGCTCGTAGACCTGCTGGTATTTCACCTGCACGTCCTGGCGCATCTGGTCCCAGTCGATCAGTTCCTTCAACGGGCCGGGCAGGTCTTTGTACGCGCTGATCACCGCCACCAGCTGGCCGATATCCAGACGTCCCTGCAGGGCCAGGTAGCCGCCGATTGCATAAAAAAGGAAAGGCGTGACCTGGGCGAGGAAGTTGTTCAGGAACTTGACGAGAAACTTCCACTGATAGAGGTCGTAGCGGATCGAGAAGATCAGTCCTAGTCGGGCGGCGATGTCGGCGCGTTCGAGGTTCGACGTGTCGTTGCCGTGGATCGTGCCGATGCCGTCTACGATTTCGCCGACACGCCCTGAAAGCTCGCGAGCGGTCAACTGGCGCTGGCGACCAAGCTCGAGCAGGCGCTTTCGCATCCGCGGTATGATGACGGCCTGAACGCCGACGATGCCAGCGGCGATCATCCCCAGCCAGAAATTCTGCACGATGATGAAGATGAGAGCCGTGAGTGCCTGTCCTCCAAGCAGGGCGGGAGACACAAAGGCGTCACCGGTAAAGCCCCCCATGGGCTCTACCTCGTCCTTGATCATGGTGGCGATTTCAGCCGACTTCACCCGCTTGAAATGGTTGGGAGGAAATCGCAGGACGCGGTCGATCAGCTGAAAGCGGATACGCCGCAGCATGCGCTCTCCGAGCCGGCCCTTGTAGGTGTTGATGTAGAATTTGAAGAGGCCGTTCAAGACCACCAGTGCCAGGAAAACCAGGCTGAGCGCCATGAGCGTCTGGAGCCGGTCCAGCTGCAGGCCCGAGAAGAACTCGACCTTTCCGATGACAGGAAAGGTGTAAGAGAGATGCATGAAGGTCTGTGTCGCGCCTTCGCCCTCAAACCCGGAGCCCTGAATCGGACCGTTGACGATCTGCTTGGGAAGATCGAACGAAAGGAAATAGGGTATCATTGACAGCGCAACGACCGCCAAAATCCAGAGTTGCTGCAGCCGCGTGTTCGACCAGATGTAGCGCGCGAGGCTTTTTTCCATTGTTAACCGTCAATTATCGGGAAAATTTTAATCAACAACCCCGTCGCAGAACAGAAGCGAAGTGCCGAGAAAAGAACCATGCAACCGGGCCGCTGGATACCCCAACGAAAACAACGCGAAGCGGCTTGCAATCATCGCGCCGATTCTCGCGGGAATCTTTTTATATCATAGGAGTTTCGTAAAGTGCGAGCGTTTCAACCGACCATCACGCGAATGATCTGCGCCGTCTTGTGAGCGCCATCGAGGTCGAGCGTGGTGGAGGGTTGCGCCGGCGCTTCCAGGGCCGCGCCGACGGCAGCCGCGACGAGTTCGGGCGTCAGGTCCTTCTCGGGCAGGATATCGGCAAGGCCAAGGGCCTTCAACCGTTCGGCCCGGACGGTCTGCTCGGTCTCGCCACCGGCAACGAAGGGTACCAGGATCGGGCGGCAGTCCGTTTTCAGGAGGTCGCCTACGGTGTTGTAGCCCGCTTGCGAGATGGAGACCCGTGCGCCGCGCAGGAGCGACGGGAAATCCTTGCGGAAACGGACGAGTGTCACGTTGGGCGCCATATCCGCTGAAAGCGCGGCAAAGTCGCGCTCGGGCAGGTTGGGGCCGCTGATCAGCAACCAACGCAGATCCGCCGGCAGAATTGCGGCCGCCCGTGCGGCAGCGGCGAGAAGATCCATTCCGACAGCGCCGCCGCCCACGGATGCGATGATGTCGTAGACATCCGACGGCTCGGCAGCTTGCAGCGGCGCGACGATCCCTGTGTAGACAACCTTGGTGGCGATGTCCGAGGTGAGGGGGAACGTGTCTTCCAGAAGGACGAATGCTGGATCGCCGTGCACCAGAACCGCATCGAAGTGGTTCTGGACGAGCGCTGCAGTCTCCGCGTCCCGGCCAGCCTTGCGGTTTTCCTGCAGGATGTCGCGCACCGAGCTCAGCAGCTTCGGCCTGGGGTCAGCCTGTTCGATTGCAGCGAGGAGGGGCAGCAGTTCGAAGCGCATTTGTCTGCGTCCGAACGGAAAGGCTTCCACGATGACGACATTGGGCCGGGCGTCACGAAAGGCGGATAGCAAAATGTCGCGGCGCCGGTTGAGAAATTCCTCGCCGGCAGGCGTGCCATTGGCTTCGGCAAGACCGGAGAAGCCTGCGTTGCTTGCGACCACCGGTGGCAAGGCAACGGTCTTGATGCCCTCGGCGGGAAAGCCCGGAACGGGCAAGCCTCCGGTGACAACGGTAACATCGAAGCCATCAGATGCAAGCGCGTTGGCAATACGGCTTGCCCGGGCGATGTGACCGATGCCGAGCAGATGCTGAACGTAAAAGAAAACCCGCGGCGCTATCATGATGCCCTCTGCCATTCCGAGTCGAAAAGGCGGCTGAGCTGTTCGATGCTGGCGTGATGGTCGAAATGCGCACGCACCCGTTGCTCTGCGCTATCCCCCAGCGTGCGGCGCAGCTTCGGATCCCGGATTGCGGCTTCCAGCGCCACGGCCAATGCGACGGGGTCTTCGGGCGGTACCAGCAATCCGTTTTCTCCGTCAACCAGAAGCTCGGGGACGCCGGACACGGACGTGGAAATGCAGGGCAGCCGCTGGCTGGATGCCTCAACCAGAACATTGGGAAGCCCGTCGCGGTCGCCGTTAGCTGCAATCCGGCAGGCGAGCGCAAAGATGTCCGATCGACGGTAGTGATCGAGCACATCATCCTGTGCGAGCGCTCCCTTCCAGGTGATCCTGTCGGCAACGCCAAGTGTCGTCGCCAGCGCCTTCAGCCTGGGTAACTCGTCGCCGCCGCCGATATGCTCGAAGCGCCAGTGCAAGTCTGCCGGCAGGCGTGCGAGTGCCTGCAGCAGCGTATCATATCCCTTCTTTTCCACAGCACGGCCCACACTCAGGATTGAGACGGGATCAGCCGGGTTGCTGCCGTCGCGACAAGGCCTCTGCTCTGCAAAATGTCCGAATCGCGCCAGATCCAGGCCGTGATAACTCAAATGCACCGCCTCCTTGCGCTCCGTCAGCGTACGCATGTGCTCATAGCCGCTTTTCGTGCAGGTGACGGTCCAGCGCGCGCTGCCGAGCTTCTCGTTCAGTTCCCAATCGGGTGAGGTCCAGATGTCCTTGGCATGCGCGGAACAGGTCCAGGGCACGCCGGTCAGGATGCTGGCATATTCCGTGACAGAGGCTGGCGTGTGAATGAAATGCGCATGCAGCCACGTGCCCTTGTCCGGCCATTCGCGCGCCAGCACCAAAGCCTGGCCCAGCCGACGGAAACGGTTTCGCGAAACATCGCGCGGCAGGTCCTTCAGGAAGCGTTTCACAAGCGCCTTGAACCCTGGCATGCGGAAGCCCGAAACCACGCCTTTCAACACCCGGATCGGTTCTTCGTGCAGATACTCGGGCAGATAGACAACCCGCGCCTTGATCTCGTCGTGCACCGGATGCCGCTTCTTGTCGGTCGGACGGCGCATCGAAATCAGCGTCAGGTCGAAGCCGGCCCGTTCGAGCCCCAACAGTTCCTGGGCGATGAACGTTTCGGAAAGGCGCGGGTAGCCCTTCAGAACGACCAGTATCTTCCGGCGTTGCGGCAATGCCTGGATCTTCACTCGGCCTGAACCTTCACTCGGCTTGAACCCTCACTCGGCGCCGACGACGGAAAGATGGGGGCCTCGGCTATCGAGCCAATGTCCAACCGTCTGCGAGATGTGATTAAGCCCCTCGAGCCTCAGAGTGCAACCGCTTATCGATGGCGGCTGGCGATGTGGCAGGCGTTTCAGCGCGTCGGCCATCACGGCCGCGTCGGCGGACTGTTCGGGCAGCAGCATGTCGACCAGGCCGAGTGCGCTTGCCCGCTGGGCGCGGAGCAGCTGCTCTTCCCGCGGTTTGACGCGCGGCACGATCAATGCAGGCTTGTCGAACGACAAAATTTCACAATAGGTATTGTAGCCACCCATGGCGACAACCCCGGTTGCGCCAGCGATCAGTTCTTCCATATGGTTGTCGAACTCGATGACCTCGATATATGGGATTCTGGCGCCCTTCTGCACGAGCTTGCTGCGCTCGGCAGCCGGCATATAGGGCCCAAGCACGACGAGTGCCTTCTGCTGCAGGGTGGCGTCCTGCTCGTAGGCGTTCATCACGTCGTGGACCAGATCGGACCCGTCCCCGCCGCCGCCGGTCGTCACGAGAATATAGTTGTCGCTGCGGGCGTTGATCGATGTCTTGCTCGCCGAAACACTGCGCTGCAGGAAGCCGACGAAATCCATCTTCCTGCGCACGCTCGCCGGGACATCCAGCCCGATCAGCGGATCGTAGAAATCCGGCGGCCCATAGACCCAGATCGAATCGTAATACTGATCGATCTTCTGCATAATTCCGTTTCTCTTCCACTCTGCATCCAGCAGATGGGGTGCATCCATGATCTCTCGCAGTCCAAGCACCAGCTGCGTGCCGCGCGACTTGAGGTAGGCAAGCGTATCCTCCACCTCGCCTTTGAGGCCCATTGGCTCCTTGTCGACGATGAAGATATCCGGCTGAAACGTCTCGGCCGTATGACGGATGATCGATTCCCGCATCTTCAGCGTTTCCTGAAGATCGATATGGCTCGCAAGCGACGTGTATTCGCCGTTTCGAAGCTTGATCACGCTCGGAACCTTCACGAAGTCGACGCGGGCCCGATAGTCGAATGCGCCGGCAATGGTGGCGCCTGAGACAATCAGGATATTGAGACCGCGATAGTCCTCGACCAGCGCATGGGCGATCGTCCGACAGCGGCGCAAATGACCGAGCCCGAATGTGTCGTGGCTGTACATGAGGATACGGGCATCTTCGAGTCGCCGTGCCATGGGCATTCCTTCCTGGCTGTACATCACCTAGCACCGCCGCTTTCCACGACGTGTCGAACAGATCTCATGGTTCCGCCCGGCTGACCGCTATTTGTAGGGATCTGCGGCATCACGCAAGCCGTCTCCCAGAAAGTTGAACGCCAAAATCACCAAGACCACCGGTATAATGGGGAAAAGCAACCATGGATAGAATGCAATAACGCTTACGCTCTTTGCCTCTGTCAACAGGATTCCCCAGCTCGTAATCGGCGGGCGGAGACCGAGCCCCAGGAAGCTCAATGCGGTCTCGCCGAGAATCATGCCGGGAATGGAGATGGTCGCAGACGCAATAAGGTGGGACATGAAGCCGGGGACAAGATGCCGGCCGATGACGCGCGATGTGCTGGCGCCCATGAGCTGGGCTGCCTGCACGTAGTCTTCCTCGCGCAAGGCGAGGAGCTTGGAACGAACGGCACGCGCCAATCCGGTCCAGTCGATGATGCCAAGGATGACCGTGATCCCGAAATAGATGACGATCGGGCTCCAGGTGACCGGCATAATAGCGGCAAGGGCCATCCACAAGGGCAAGCTCGGCAGAGATTGCAGCACTTCGATCAGGCGCTGAACGATCAGGTCGAAGACGCCGCCTCGATAGCCCGCAAGGCCACCGATGACGATGCCAAGGCAAAAGCTGATGGCGATGCCGATCAGGCCGATCGTCAGCGAGATGCGGGCGCCGTAGAGTATGCGCGAAAGCACATCGCGCCCCAGGCGATCGGTTCCGAGCAGAAACATCTGGCCGCCGACCGCCGGGCAGACGAGATGCAGGTCTGAACTGATGACTCCCCAGAATTTGTAGGGATCGCCCCGGCAGAGAAAGCGGATCGGCTGCACATCGTTTTTCCTGTCGGTGTAGACGCGATGCAACGTATCGATGTCGAGTGACATACTGCGACCGAAGACGAACGGGCCGACAAAGCTGCCTTCATTGAAGAAGTGGATCCGCTGCGGCGGAGAATGAATGAAATCGACGTTCTTGGTGTGCAGCCCGTAGGGTGCCAGGAATTCGACGACCAGGATCATCAAATAGACCGCGATCAGGAATACCCCGGAAATCAGAGCAAGTCGGTGCTGCTTGAATTTCCACCACATCAGCTGCTTTTGCGATGCAAGGTGAATGCGCGACTGGGCAGATGTCATGGCCTCGGTCGCTTGCGGATCGAAGGGAGCCGTCGAAACGTAGTGCGGCATCGGTGCGCCGGGTGGGGGCAAGGGCGACATTATTTGGTGCTCCTGCCTTGCAGGCGAATACGTGGATCGAGGAAGCCAAGGGCAATGTCCGAGACCAAGACGCCGACGACGTTGAGGAAAGCAAGGAACATCAGGAACGAACCGGCGAGATACATGTCCTGACTCTGCAACGCCTTGATCAGCATGGGCCCTGTCGTCTCGAGCGACAGGACGATCGCGACGATCTCGGCACCCGAAATGATCGATGGAAGGATCGATCCGATGTCGGCGACGAAGAAGTTGAGCGCCATGCGCAGCGGGTATTTGATCAGTGCACGCAACGGGTGAAGCCCCTTTGCGCGCGCAGTCACGACGTACTGCTTCTGCATTTCGTCGAGCAGGTTGGCGCGAAGCCTTCGGATCATGCCGGCTGTCCCGGCGGTTCCCACAATAACCACGGGGATCCAGAGGTGGGAGAGAATCGAACGCGCTTTCTCCCAGCTCATCGGTTCCGACAGGTACTTCTGATCCATCAGATGGCCGATGGAGACGCCGAACCACATGTTGGCAAAGTACATCAGGATAAGGGCAAGCATGAAATTCGGAATGGCGATGCCGAGCAGTCCGAACAGCGTCAGGCCGTAGTCGCCCCAGCTGTACTGGTGGGTCGCCGAATAGATGCCGATCGGAAAGGCGATCAGCCATGTCAGCAGGATGGTGGAGAAGGAGACGAGGATCGTCAGCCACAGCCGGTCGCCCACCACGTCGGATACCGGCAGCTGATACTCGAACGAATAACCGAAATCGCCGTGCAGCATTCCGCCGACCCAATAGAAGTAGCGAACGACCGCAGGCTTGTCGAAGCCGTATTGCTTCCGCAATTCCTCGATTTCCTGCAGGTTTGCGCTCTCGCCCTGCGCCCGCATTTCGGCGATCTGGCTCTCGAAAAAGTCGCCGGGGGGCAGTTCGATAATCGTGAACACCAATGCGGAGATCACGAAGAGAGTCGGAACCATCGCGGCGATGCGCCAGAGAATATACCGCAGCATCGCTCAGACCTCCTTGAACCAGAAGGAATCCGGCATGTAGATGCCGAGATAGGAAGTCGGGTCAAAGCCGTAGAGCCCGCGCGCCGGTACATTCTGCAGCTTGGCCGACTTCAGGATCGGCTGCAGCGTGCTGTTGATGAGCCCGATCGAGAAGACCTGTTGCGTGTAGAGCGACAGCATCTGGTGCCAGATTGCCTCCCGCTCCTCGAACCGCGCGGTTTCGCCCCACTGGTTGAGCAGATCGACCAACTGCTTTGCCTCCGGCAAGTCAGGTGCGCGGCCTGCCTGTCCGGCGGAAAGATAGTACATGCCCCAGAGTGGCCACTGCAATTGGTCGTCGAGCGTCGGCGCGAGCTGTCGCGGGGACATGTCGGCGGTGGCGACTCCGTTTTCGATCCCGAACCAGATGGACATCATGATCGTTCCGCTCATCGCCCGGTTGTGGAAGACGTCGCGTTGCGACGTGCGGGTATAGAGGGCAAGGCCGACCTCGCGCCAGTGATCGCGCACGAGCTCCAGCACGTCTGTATCGAGATTGCTTTCGCCTGGCGTTTCTACCGTGATCTCAGCGCGCCGGCCATCCGGCAGCAGGCGGATGCCCTCGCTGTCGCGATTGCCCAGCCCCAACTCGTCGAGCAGCTTGTTTGCCTGATCGGGATCATGCGCAATGAATGCGTCTGCATACTCCGACCGAAAGAGCGGACTTTCCGGCAGCACGGTGTCGGCGCTCGCCTTGCCGAGGCCGTAGAAGGCGACCATGTTGATCTCGTGCCGGTCGATGGCCAGCGACAACGCCCGGCGGAACCGCGTCTCGTGGAAGAGCCCGCGCCAGACATCGTCGGCACAGTTGAGGTTCGGCAGCAGCGCCACGCGCGAGCCACGCACCTGCCGCCAGAGACTGACGTTCACCGGAAACCGATTCTCGGCATCCTTCAGGAAGGTGTAGTCGTTGAAGTCGATTCCCGTCGCCTGCAGATCGGACTCGCCGGCGCCGGCCTTGGCCGCAATGATCGACGACGAGCTGACGTTGAGAATGAAACGGTCGACATAGGGGAGCTGGACCCCGTTTTCGTCGATGCGATGAAAAAACGGGTTGCGCACGAAAACGAATTGCTCGGCTGGCGGCGGTGTCGTGTTGAACCACGGATCAAGTGTCGGAAGGTCCGGGTTTTCCGGACGCGACGCGCGCGACATTTTGATGTGCAGGTCGGCCCACTTCTTGACCCGGTTTTGCTTCATCAGGGCGGACATCCGAAAGTCGTCCTGATATTTCTTGTGGAACTGCTTCAAATAGTGGCCGGGGCCGAAAATCATCAGCGGCAAGGGCCCCGCCAGGGCTGGCATGAAGTTCGGATTGGGCCGATCCCAGGTATATCGCACCGTCAGCGGATCGAGCACTTCGAAACGCGGCAAATCCCCGTGAGGCCGGAGCTCAAGCGCCCCGCCGCCCGGTGTGAGCTCCTTGTTGAGGATTACGTCTTCCCACCAATACCGAAAATCGTCGACCGTAAACGGCGTACCGTCCGACCAGCGATGGCCTTCACGCAGATGGAACGTGAAAACGGAATCCTTCTCGGACGTAAAGCCCATCAGGATATCGGGCTGGAGCTGCAGCTTCGTGTCGTAGCCGACGAGCCGCGAATAGCCGTAGACGGTCATGTAGCGGATGTCTTTTGCGCTGCCGATGAGCGTGCGTACGGTTCCGCCGTAGGTTCCCGGCTGGAGCCCGGCGTTTTTCATGTTGATGATCCGCGGGTGCGTCGGCAGACGATCCACCATCGAGGGAATGCGGCCGGCACGCAAAAGGTCACGCAGGAAATCCGGTTCGATATCGCGGTCCGCCGCCTTGACGACCGACGGCGCGATTGCGGCTCCGACCATACCTCCGAGAAAGCGCCGCCGCGTTACCATGAACGGAGCTCCGTCACGTCGGCGCCCTTGCGGGCGCGAACGAAATGGCCGTTGCCGAGATCGGCGTAGGCAAGCTCGGATGCATCGTCGTGTTCGGCGGTGAACGTTATGCCCCAATTCTGCTTGTCGGCAGCACCGTTCTTGCGCAGTGCTTCGAAATCGAGGGGGCGATCGAGATCAGGGAAGGGGACGGCCGCAAGCAACGACTTTGTGTAGGGATGAACCGGATCGCGCAGGATGACCTCTCGGGGTGCTATTTCGACAATGCGTCCCTTGCACATCACCGCTATCCGATCCGCCATGTAGTCGACGACCGCGAGATTGTGCGAGATAAACAGGTAGGTCAGTCCCAATTCCTTCTGCAAATCCTTGAGAAGGTTGAGGATCTGAGCCTGGACAGACACATCGAGCGCCGACACCGGCTCATCGAGGATAACGAGCTTGGGCCCAAGCGCCAACGCACGCGCGATGCCGATACGTTGACGCTGACCGCCGGAAAAACTGTGCGGGTAGCGGCTCAGATATCGGCGGTCGAGCCCAATTGCCCCCATGAGCGCTTCCACCTTGCGGCTGCGATCGGCACTATTGCCACGATCGTGGATTTCCAGAGGTTCGCTCAGAATGTTCCGGACCGTCATTCGTGGGGAAAGCGAGGATACCGGATCCTGGAACACCATCTGGATTTTGGTCCGAAGATCCTGCAACTCGTCGCCGCTGACGGACAGGACGTCGACGACGTCCGTGCCGTCGTTGAACGTCACCGAGCCACTGTCCGGCGTGATTGCCCGCATCAGGATTTTGCTGACTGTCGTCTTGCCGCAGCCGGACTCCCCGACCAGTCCGAGACACTCGCCGCGCTGAATGTCGAAGCTCACGTCATCGACCGCGCGAAACCCGATCGTCTCCCGTGTGCCCAGCAGGCCGCGATTGCGGGTCTTGAAAGTCTTGGTCAGGTTGTTGACGGACAACAGGATTTTCGGTCCCTCGACCTCGATTTTTTTCTTGCCAATCATCGATTCGAGGTTGACCGGCACATCGCGCATAGCCTTCAGCCGCTCGCCGGGCTTCATGTCGAAATGCGGCACCGCGGCCATCAGCCCCTTGAGATAGGGGTGCTGGGGATTGCGGAAGATGGATTTGACCGGGCCGGCCTCCATGATCTCGCCGTGGTAGATCACCACGACTTCGTCAGCCATGTTGGCCACGACGCCGAGGTCGTGTGTGATCAGCAGCATCGCCATGCCGAGCTTGTGCTGAAGATCACGCAGCAGTTCGAGAATCTGCGCCTGAATGGTCACGTCCAGCGCCGTCGTCGGCTCGTCGGCGATCAGCAGCGCCGGATTGCAGATGAGCGCCATCGCGATCATCGCGCGCTGGCGCATGCCGCCCGAGAGTTCGAATGGGTACATGTCGAAGGTGCGCTTTGGATCGGCAAAGCCGACAAGGCCGAGCGTCTCCTCTGTCTTTTCGCGGGCTTCCTTCTTGTCAGCCTCGGTGTGGATCAGCAGCGCTTCGCTGATCTGATTGCCGACCGTGTGCAGTGGTGACAGCGAGGTCATCGGCTCCTGGAAGATCGTCGCCATGCGGCGGCCGCGCAGATCCCGCATCTCCGCGCTGTCACGTGAATACTGAAGAATATCTGTGGTTTTGCCGTCGAGGGGGTCGGTGAACAGAATGCGACCCTGGGCCTGCGCCGGATTCGGCAGAATTCCCATGATGCTCTGACTGATGACCGATTTACCCGAACCGGATTCCCCGACAAGCGCTGTGACTTTGCCGGGCAAAATACGCAGGTTTGCGTTTTTTACGACGCGTAGGCTGTCGCCGAAAACCGAGAAGGAAACGTCGAGATTCTCGATGCGCAGCAGATCGGAGGCGGACGCCATACCAATGAAATTCCCCAGTTTTTCTTCGTTCCCGTTGCGGCACACTAGCGTACCGCAATGAGGGTGTCCAGTTGATGACGGACGTGCGAAAACCGGGAGGCTTAATCCCTTGGTGGAATGGGATCCGGCCGCTCTGGCGGCCGGATCGGCTATTGAATAAACTTCTCGACCGCGGGTGCCTTGGCCTGATTGCGTGCATCGCGATGAAGCAGGATTACCTGCTCTGCTTCCGAAAGTGCTGCCTCCGGCACCTCGCGGAAGCTCTCTTCGACATGAAGCGCCGGGGCAGGCGCACGCGGCTGCAATACCGTGATCTTCTGGCGGACGCCGCGCAGCTTCTCTTCACCCAGCGTCGTCCACTCGCCGCCGCAGTAGCCGGCAAAGGCCTGGCTTGCGACAACCTCGCGGGAGTACTTCTTCGTCAGCGCCTGCAGACGCTGGACTTCATTGACCGCCGAGCCAAATGCAGAAAACGTCAGCCTGTCCTTGAGGCCGACATTGCCGAACATGACGTTGCCGACATGCAAGCCGATCCCGTAGGAGATCTTGCCGAGACCGCTTTCCTGCCGCGTCGTGTTGAGTTCGGCAACCCGCGCCTGAGCCTGATGGACCGCCGACAGCGCCGCCTGACAGGCAATTTTTGAGGGGTCCTTGTGACGGCCGCAGGGATAGACGGCAAGAAACCCATCCCCGATGAAGCTCAGAATCTCGCCACCGTTGCGATTGAACGGTGCTGCGATCGCATCGAAGAACTGGTTCAATGTGTCGATGTAGTTCTGTCTGCCTTCCTTTTCGGCATACATAGTCGACTGGCGCATGTCGCCCATGACAAGGGCAGCACGGATCGTTTCGCCATCGCCGCGGCGGATCTGGCCGTTCAGCACCCGCTTGCCGGCATCGCCGCCGAGATAGGTCGTCAGCATGTTGTTGGCCAATTTGCCCAAAACCGCCATCTTGGCCGCAACCGCGAGATGGTTCTGCATGCGCAGCAGCGCATCGATCATGTCATCGGAAAAGCCCGAGTGACTGTCGGTCGACCACGATCCCATCATGCCTTGAACCGATCCGTCGCCGAAGGGCTGCACGAAGGCGAGGTAGTCGGTAATCCGTTCGTCTCGCAAGTCGGCAAACACCGGGAATTCGGGCTGGCCGTCGATGGGAATGCGGCGGCGCAGGTGCTGCAGGTTGTTGTCCAGCAGATAGTAATAGGGGCTTTGAATAAAGCGGTCGGGTTTCTGGCCCGCCGCGTGACGATAACCTTCGATAGTGACGCCGCTTGCGCGCCGCCAGGTAAAGCTCAGCGCATCGTAAAGCGGATGCAGCATTGAAAAGGTCAGATGCACACGAGCAATCGGAAGGCCAGCCGCAGCAATTCGTTCGCAGAACCCGCGAACGATATTCTCAAGGTCGTCGCCGGCCAGCGAAGAGTTCGTCAGCCATTCCGCGACCCGGTCCAACAAAATCGATGAGACCCGGGAGTCGATCACGCCCATTCCTGGTAGTATCCTCATAAGGCACGCCATCCACGAAACGTCGGGAAAACCACCTGCAGCACGGATGAGCGCAGGCCGAAAATTCAGGATGGACGTGTGATATTATTGTGTCAACAATCTGCCGGTGACCCAGCAGCGGCACCTGTCAAACCCCTGATATCGTGGGTTGGACAGGCGGTCCTTTCTGTGGTTCGTTACCCGATCTAGATAGGCACCCCGAACCAGGCAGGCAATGGGCACAGAACATTTTTAGGTGCTGCATGGAGATCTCTGCGGGGAGCCGGGTCATTTCCGCAACACCTGTAAGGGTTGTTTTTCGGCGGCACGCAGCCCGCGGGAGAGCGGTGGGTTTCGCGTCGGGCGTCATATAGCCGCTGAGCGGGTTTCATTCGCCATGATCTTGCATTAGATCAGAGACCTCATTCGGACTTCAGACGAGACCCACCTTGGCCAGTTCCACAATCTTCGACGCTCTCTTGAACAAGATCGAAACCCGCACTGCGCGTGCCGGTATCATCGGTCTCGG
The DNA here is from genome assembly GCF_001424945.1 of Rhizobium sp. Root1203. Taxonomy (GTDB): domain Bacteria; phylum Pseudomonadota; class Alphaproteobacteria; order Rhizobiales; family Rhizobiaceae; genus Rhizobium. The sequence goes on along the minus strand of NZ_LMCW01000005.1, from coordinate 90,617 downwards.
TTATGTCGGCTTGCCGCTGGCGATCGCGATCGCGCGGAGCGGCTTTGCCGTGACCGGCTTCGACATTGATCCGAAGAAGATCGTTTCACTCGAAGCAAGTCGCTCCTACATCGATGCCGTGACGGGCAGAGACCTCTCGATCGAAATCGAAGCAGGGAGGTTTTCCGCTACGACCGAATTCGCGGCTCTCTCGGCTTGCGATGTCATCGTGATCTGCGTGCCGACACCACTGACCAAGCATCGTGACCCCGACCTGTCCTTCGTCGAGGCCACATCGCATTCGATCGCGAAGCATTTACGGACCGGCCAGCTGGTGGTGCTGGAATCGACCACCTATCCCGGCACGACTGACGACATCGTCAAGGTCATCCTGGAAAAGACCGGCCTGGTGTCAGGCGTGGACTTCTTCGTCGGGTTCTCGCCGGAGCGGGAGGACCCCGGCAATCAGCACTACCACACAGCGACAATCCCGAAGGTCGTAGCCGGCGACGGAGTGGACGCTCTGGAGCTGATGAAATGCTTCTATGGTGCCGCGGTGAAAACCGTGGTTCCGGTCTCCTCCAATGCGACGGCTGAGGCGGTCAAGCTGACCGAGAACATCTTCCGTTCGGTCAACATCGCGCTCGTCAACGAATTGAAGACGGTTTACGCCGCGATGGGGATCGACGTCTGGGAGGTGATCGATGCGGCAAAGACCAAGCCCTTTGGGTACATGCCGTTCTATCCCGGGCCGGGCCTTGGCGGGCACTGCATTCCGATCGACCCATTTTATCTCACATGGAAATCACGCGAATACGAACTGCCGACGCGTTTCATCGAGCTCGCGGGGGAAATCAATTCAGCCATGCCGCGCTACGTTGTCGGCAAGCTTGCCGAGGCGCTCGACATCCGCGCAGGCAAGGCGCTCAGCCGCTCGCGCGTTCTGGTGATCGGCCTTGCCTATAAAAAGAACGTCGCCGACATTCGCGAAAGCCCGTCGCTCCGCCTGATCGAAATCATCGAGGAACGCGGTGGCAAGGCCGATTATCACGACCCCCACGTTGCCGAAATACCATCGACGCGCGAGTATCAGGCGCTGAAAGGTCGCCGCTCCATTGCCTTGACCGCCGAGCAGCTGGCCGGCTATGATGTGGTGCTGATAGCAACCGATCACGATCAGATCGACTATGCCCTGCTTGCCAAAAGCGCGTTGCTGATCGTCGATACCCGCAACGTCTTCGCCCGCCTAAACCTGGCGGCGGATCATATCCTCAAGGCATGACGCCGACCGGGGGTGTCTTGCCGCTGATCTGGCTGGCGGCGACGGCATAACCGCCGCTTGCGCCGTCGATGAAATGCATGTGGTCACGCGACAAGGGCGTTGGCACGAAGCATGTCATCAGCGCCGATGACTGGCGATGCAGGCCATAGCGGGCGATGCCGTTCTCCTTGGCCCTTTCCAGCAGCACCTGAATCCGGCTTAGATGATCGGAATCGACGTCGACGGTCATCTTCAGCCCGTCGTCGAACTTGCGGAAATCCGAGTTTCCCGAAACATCCTGACGGTAGCGCCGGGCGTCGAACGCGCCGAGCTTCAGACCGAAGCGGTGCAGAAAGACGGTGAGGCCGATCTGAAACATGATCCATAGCCGTTGACGGAAGTGTCGCCCGGCCGGTGCCGTCGCGCGTGCCTCGCGATTGATCCCCGCCATGGAAAAGCGGAGCGAGGGGCCATCGGCCGGTACGGGGTGGCCGTCCCGGGTCTGCTCTGCGGAAATGGCTACGACTTGCGCCACAAGCTGGCGAAACTCGGGGCTTGTGCCACCATCGCCCGGAACGGCGATGATCGAGACGATCTCGCCGTTGCGTGCTTCGATCGAATTCCAGCGGCAGGAGAGGCCGGTCAGATCGGGTCTCGTGCCCTCAGGCGCGGGTTCGACGCCGTATCGGCCAGCCTTCATCTGTTGTTCCGCCCAGGTATTGCCGCCGCCGGCGAACATAGCATAGGTGACGAACGGGCTTGCCTGATAGCGCGCCACGCGGACGTCGAAACCCGCTCTGCGAATGTCGGCGATCGGGACGACGGATATGCGAAGGTTGAGCTTCAAATCCTCATCGACCCAACACTGCGCTGCGGCCAGCGCTTCGCGCGCGGTCTTCTCCAGTGTGCTGGGCAAGGCGACCAATCCGCCGTCCCCGCCGAAGACGAAGGGATAGTCTCCCTTGCCAACGGCGTTCAGTACCGCGGAAATGACGCTGACGCCCGCCATGTTCACGTCCTTGTAGCGGCCGTCCATGATTGCCTGTGTCGAACCGACGATATCGGCGAGCGCCAAAACCCAATCGTCCGGCAGTGGGCGATAGTTGCCGGTGTCCGCCACGCCTTCGAATTGGTCGAAGACCGGCACATGGGCAAAAAATGAGTCATTTGAAACATCGTTCATGGCTAAAACTTAGAACAGACCCGTGTTGCCATCGCAACGCCATTTTACGGCACGGGACCCCGTTTTGGGGGCTTCATGGCCACGCGTTAACCCTGCAGCCGCGTCATCGCAGGGTTGCAGATGCCGAGCTTGCGTCACTGGCCGTTTCTCGCTAGCTCTGTCGCGTGCTTCTGTGCGCTACCCGAGTGGCCGCGGGCCTGCCGAGAGTGAGACGAACTGAATTCGAGAAGGCTGACTCGATTGCATCGCCTTCGAATAATAGATGAATGGACAAAGTCAGAAATGAGCCGCCTCGACAGCTTCATTCGCCGTTTGACGGCCCAGCGTGATATCCTCAATGAAATTGTCGCCCTTGTTGACGGGACTGAAGGTCCGGTGATGGAGTTCGGCCTCGGCAACGGACGCACGTACGACCATCTGCGGGAGCATTTTCCCGATCGCCGCATCATCGCTTTCGACCGCGAGGTGCGTTCCTATTCGGATTCCACGCCTCCGTCAGAAGACATGATCACCGGCGACATTCGCGAATCGGGACAGGCCTTCCTGGGGATCGGCGCCGCCCTTGCCCATGCGGATATAGGCACGGGCCATGACGACATCGATGCGATCACGCTGACATGGCTGCCGCAACTGATGGTGGGCGTGCTGACGAGGGGTGGTATCGCCGTCAGCGGGTTGCCACTTGACCGGGCCGAACTCGAGTCGCTGCCGTTGCCGCCCGGCATCAAGGAAGGCCGTTACTTCCTCTACCGCAGACGCTGATTACGGCAGAAAGAGCACGTCGTATTGGTCGATACCGCCCGGCAGGTCGATCACGCGCATCTCCTGCTCTTCGTCTTCGAAGAACACCAGGCAGGTCTCGTAGAAGCCGGCGAGTGCAGCGATGAAATCGCGGGTTTGTTCGGGGCCGTAAAACAGGGGCGTAAACTCCATGTAGAGCGGCACCCGGCGCGACATGAGCGGCGCCATCGAACGGCATGCGACCGGTTCATAGCCCTCGATGTCCATCCAGACCAGGCCGATCGCGGCAGGGTCCAGAGCGAGATCGGCCAGTATCTCGGTGACCGGCTTTACAGGAACGCTGATCTTCGTGTCGTTCGAGCTCCGGCGGATCGCGCTGCTCTTGCCGTGATTGTCGGCATTCATGAAGAAGTCGATCTGACCATTGTTTTCGCCGGCGGCACAATTGACCAGGGTCACCCTCTCGTCGAGATGGTTCTGACGGATGTTGGCCTGCAGCAGGGGGAAATTGCGGGGGTCGGGCTCTATGCTGACGATATGGGTATAGACGCCGCTCAACGCGAAATAAACGGTCTGCGTACCGATGTTACCGCCGATCTCGAGAAGACTACTATCCTTTCTCGTGAGGCCGCGCTCGCGCAGGGCCGCGATCAGCCTGTCCACATGCTCCCGCTCGAAATGCCCTTTGCGAAAGACCTTGCGCCCAATGTAGTCGGACGGAGAAAATGTCATGAGATGATCGCCGGCATCCACGGTCATCGAAACGACTCGCGGCCCGATATTCTCGATGAGCAGACGTCGGCCGGTGCGGGTATCGAAGAAACGCCTGGCAAGCGCATTGCGCACCCTGCGCAGGCGTTTCTTCCAGTATTTCGTTTCAAGCCAGCTGCGGCCGGGCATCAGCCTGTTCCTTCCGCCAATTCGACCGCCTTGTCCCTCGAAATCACGTAGACTTTCAAGGGCAGGGCGCGGCCGCGCACGCTAATTTCGCGACTTTCCACACCCTCCATATCGGCGCCTGCAAGCGCGGCGACGGGCTCGGATATGACAAGGGCGACATCGAATTCCTTGGCGGCGGTTTCGAGCCGGCTGGCGACGTTGACAGTATCGCCGATTGCCGTCGTGCTGCGGACGCGACCGTAACCAAGCGTACCCACCACTGCCGGTCCGGTATGGATGCCGATCGCAATGCGAAGCGGAAGCGCGAGCTCGTCAGACAATTCCGCGCTCAGCTTCTCGATGTCGCGGGCGATTGCAGCCGCCGCTGACAGTGCCTGCCGGCATGCCTCCTCGGGCGAATTGCCGATGCCGAAGAGGGCCATTGCGCCGTCGCCGATGAACTTGTCTATCCTCCCGCCGGCCTTTTCGACCGCATTGCCGACCAGGGCGAAATAGCGGTTCAGGAGGAAGACAATGTCGAAGGGGAGGCGCGTTTCGGTGAGGGTCGTGAAGTTCCGGATATCGCAGAAGAGCACCGCTATCTCCCGTTCGCGACCAGGGCTCGTTTCCTGGCTGTTGGCGGGCGGGGTGGTCTCCGTTGCGGGAATGAGCAACGGAACGACTGTGATATCGGCGACAGGATGAAGCTGGCAGGCAAGGCGAACGTCTGATGCAGCGTTGATGCGCCGCAAAGTGGAGAGTTCCAGCTTGTCGGGCGGCGGAAGATGCTCGTAATCGCTAAGCACCTGAACGCGACAGGTCGAGCATTGGCCCTTGCCGCCGCAGACGGAATAATGCGGTACACCGCCGAGCCGGCTCGCCTCGAGCACGGTGAAGCCGCGCGGCACGCGGATCGACTCGCCGCTTTGATAGTGGACCGTGATCTGATCGACCCGCTCCTTCCATCGGCGCCGCGCGCGTGCGCCGATGACAAGCAAAAGCGCGCTCGCGAAAGATCCGTAAAGACCCGCGCGGATCATTGCCACCTGCGCCTGTGCGGCCGGGTCGGTGTAATAGCGCGTGTTGAGGTTCGCCTCGTAGCGGTAGGTATCGACAACGCCCTCATAGGCGGGCTCGGCGATGGTCCTGCCCATTTCGATGAAGCCCAGGACGGCCAGCACCGGCACGAGGATGGCGATGGCCAGCAGTGGTGCGGCGACATCCCCGTACCACGCGCGATAGCGCAGCCAGTAGTGCAGGCCGATGCATCCGTGAAACCACACGACCACAAGGGCGAAGACCTGCCGCAGTCCGTTCCCTGGCGACGTAATCCAGAGGAGCCGAACGATCGTCTCGTAGTCATCTCGGTAGTGGAAGAGCCCGTGAGCGATGCGCGTTCCGATGACATGGTCGATCAGGAGCAGTGGGATCGCCAGTCCCAGTACTATCTGGGCCAATTCCCCCTTGGGCATGACAAAGCTGCGGCGGATATAGATCGAGCGCAGCACCAGCGAGATATGGGTGAAAATAGCGCCATAGAGGATCAACGTGCCGACAGGATTTCGCCACAGGCCCAGGAAGAGCCTTCGTCCTTCATCCGCGGCTGAAACCGAAATCAGGCCCAGCGCATGATTGGAAAAATGCAGAAACACGAAGACGAACATCACAAGGCCGGAGCCGAGCCGGGCCCTTCTGATCGTGCGCTCCGAAAAAAAGCTGCTGGCCGCGACGGTCGCCATTCAAACCCGTTCTTGAATACCAAATCACAAATACACTAGAGATGTGGCAATTGAGGTGAAATTGTCGCCCCGATCACGATCACACGTCACATTCTTGTCAGCAGCCTGTAAGGAAACCGACAATAGCAGATTCTCTCGTCGCAGGCACAGATGCCGGTTGTGAACAGTCCGTCTCTGCAGGAGTGCCGTGATGCGGATTGCCTTCTACGCGCCGTTGAAATCGCCCAGCCATCCGGTGCCATCCGGCGACCGCTTGATGGCGCGCCAGCTGATCCGCGCGCTGGAACTTGCAGGCCACACCGTCGACGTGGCTTCGGAGTTCCGAAGTTTCGCCGCAACGCCAGAGGCCGCGCTGGAGATCCAGCAAATGGCGCGTGGCGAGTTGGAACGATTGCGGCTGAGATGGGCCGACGAACCTCGGCCTGAGCTCTGGTTCTGCTATCACCCCTATTACAAATCTCCAGACCTGTTCGGGCCTGACCTTTGTGCGGAGTTCGGTATTCCCTGCGTCACCGCGGAGGCGTCCTATTCGCCCAAACGGGATCAAAGCGACTGGGCGCCGTCTCAGGCGCGCATCGCCGCACAGGTCCGGGAAGCGGCTGTCAGCATCGCCTTGACGGAGCGCGACAGGCTGGGTCTTCAACAAGCCGTGCCGGAGGCCCGCATCGCTTCGCTTTCCCCCTTCATCGACACCGCACCATTTTTGGCACTATTGCCGAAGCCGGAGCCGTCGAGGCTGATCTCGGTTGCAATGATGCGAAGCGGCGACAAGATGCAAAGCTATGCGATGCTCGCTGCGGCGCTGCGTGTGATCAAGAGCCAGCCATGGACGCTGACGATCGTTGGAGATGGTCCGATGCGCACCGAAGTCGAAGAGCTGTTTGGGGATTTCGGCTCGGAGCGAATTGAATGGCTCGGCGAGCAAAGTGCTACCGAGATTCTCGCACATCTGGCGGGCGCCGGCATTTATGTCTGGCCGGGTTGCGGCGAGGCCTATGGGCTGGCCTATCTCGAGGCCCAGGCAGCTGGTCTGCCCGTCGTGGCGCAACGTACGGCGGGCGTGCCGGAGGTGGTCCAGGCGGACTTTTCGGGCTATCTGACACCTGACGGAGACATCGCGGCTTATGCCGCTTCGATCGGTCGCTTGCTTGCCGACCCGTCGAAGCGATCCTCAATGGGCGAATACGCGCGCCGCTTTGTCTTTCAGGAGAGATCCTTGACGGTCGCAGCTTCGGCCTTGGACACCATTCTAAGAAGATATGCGGGAGCGGCAACATGACACCGGATCAGGCATGGATGCCGCTGCGAGCGGAGCTCGAACGCTGGCGAGCGGCCGGTCGCACGGCGCGGCTCTGGTTTCGCGACGACGATGCGGTAGAGCCGACCGATGCGCTCGATAGGCTGCTTAAGCTGACGCGTGACGCTCGGGTACCGCTGACGCTCGCAGTGATCCCGGCATCGACCGGCAACGCTCTGGTGGATCGCTTGTCGCGTGAACAACACGTCGCGGTGGCGCTTCACGGCTGGTCCCACACCAATCATGCTGCTGCCGATGAGAAGAAACAGGAACTGGGAGGTCACCGGCCAGCTGCGATCGTGCTTGGTGAACTGCGCGACGGGTATGGCAAGCTTGAGAGGCTTTACCGGCAGCAGTTCATTCCAATGCTGGTTCCGCCGTGGAACAGGATAGACCAGGCACTCGTCGCGGAACTTCCTTTGTTGGGGCTAAACGCTCTGTCCGTTTACGGCCGGGAGAAACCCGGCGGTGCGATCAGGTTGCTCAATACCCATGTCGACATCATGAATTGGCACGGAACGAGGGGGGGCAGACCGGCTGCGGAACTTGTTGCAGCCCTTGTGGCGGAACTGCAGTCTCGCCCAGAAGGCGACCTCGAACCGATCGGTATTCTCGCGCATCATCTCGTCCACGACGCGACTGCCTGGAATTTCCTGTCGCGGCTTATGGAAGAAACGCACGATCACCCGGCTGTCGCCTGGACAGCCGCGCCGATCCTTTTGCAAGCCTAAAGCTTGATCACCTGGTTGTCGCGGGCGGCAAACGATTTTGGGAAGACGGCTTGGGCGTCTTTCTCCATCGCTTCCAGCTGAACGTCCGTACGCGAAGGGGCATGGTGGAAGAGCGCGAACTGCTTGGTTCCTGCCATCCTCGCAAGCTCGACGCCATGTTGCCACGTCGAATGTCCGAAGCCCTTGAAGCGCTGCATCTCGTCTTCGTTGTAGGTGCAGTCGTAGACCGCGAGGTCGACGCCCTTCATCATCTCAAGGACTGCAGGATCGTAGGTGCCGGGAATATGCTCGATGTCGTAGATGAGCGCCACGGACCGGCCCTGCCACTCGACGCGGTAACCGATTGCTCCGCCGGGATGGTTGAGCATGAAGGTCTTGATCTTAATGCCGGGGTGCGGTTCCAGCGTCTGGCCGGCATGGAAATCGCGGAAGCTCATCGTTGCCTGGCAGATATCGGTTTTGACCGGGAACCAGGGCGGGCTGATGAACTGCTCGATCATCTCGCGCGTGCTCATCTTGCCGTCGAGATGTCCAGACCAGATCCGAAGATCGATCGAAGGATAGTAGATCGCCTTGAAGAACGGCAGGCCGATGATGTGGTCGTAGTGGCAATGGCTGAAGAACAGGTCGACGTCCCTGATCTCGTCATTGAGCATGGCAAGGCCTGCTTCGCGCACGCCGGAGCCGGCGTCGAAGATCATTCGGTGTTCACCGCAGCGAATTTCGATGCAGGAGGTGTTGCCGCCATAGCGATCGAACTCGGGACCGGAAACCGGAATACTGCCGCGAACGCCCCAAAACTTTACCTGAAAGAGATCTTTACTCATCGCGTCTTCAAAATGGGCCAACCCCACCACGCTAGCGTAATCATAGTTTGAGCCTGAAGCGAAGCGTGGAATTTCATTGACCGTCTGTATCCTAGGTATCGTATCCACCCGTTATCACGAGACGTAGTAGATTTTCCTAAGCAACCGGGTTTTGCTTCGGAAAGCAACTGGTTATGGTTCGGATTCGGTAAATAGGAGATGACACACGGCCATCCTGGAGCGGCAAATCCTCTATTTCGTCCTGAATACATGGGAATTCGACCGCGCAAATACAATTGGCCGCGACCCGATGTGCAGAGGGCGGGAGATGCTGCGGTATCAGGTCGTCGCGCGTGGAATGATCAATGCAGGCCGCCGACGCCAAGCAACCGCTCGACTGCATCGCTATCCTCGGAGAGCGCCTTGGGGGTTCCCATCCACGCCAGCCGTCCGCGCTCCAGCACAATCACGTGATCGGCAAAATCCAGCGCGCTCTGGATGCGCTGCTCGACGAGCACGATCGTCATGTCTCCGGTCTTGGCCAGTTCGGCGAAAGCCGCCATCAATTCCTCGCAGATGACAGGCGCAAGCCCTTCGAGCGGTTCGTCGAGCAGCAGCACGGACGGGCGGCCGAGAATGCTGCGCGCCGTGGAGAGCATCTGCTGCTCACCGCCGGAGAGCTGGTTACCGAGATTGCGTCGACGCTCTTTCAGTCGCGGGAACATGGCATAGGCTTCTTCGAGCGCAGTCTTCGGCCGCGCCTTGAGGCCGACGAAGAGGTTCTCCTCGACGGTGAGCGTCGGGAAGATGCAGCGCGCCTGCGGGACATATCCAAGCCCCTGGTGGGCACGTGCAGCACTCTGCATCTGGGTGACGTCGACCGAGCCGATGCGGATGGTTCCGCCATAGCGCTTGGTCTGCCCGGCAAGCGTCGCAAGCAACGTCGTCTTGCCCATGCCGTTTCGACCGAGCACGGCAAGCCTTGCGCCTGCCAGCACAGAGAAGGACACGCCTTCCAGAACCCGGGTCAGGCCATAGCCCGCGGAAAGGTTTTCAACCTCAAGCGGCGTGGCTGTCATTGGCGTAGCTCCCGAGATAGGCCTCGCGAACGCGGGCATCCTTTGTGACGTCGGCGGGCGAGCCGTCGAAGATGATGGCGCCCGCGGCGAGAACGACAACGCGCTTGGCGAAGCGGAAGACGAGGTCCATATCGTGCTCGATCATCAGCACGGCTAGATCGGCCGGGAGTTCGGCCAGCGCCTGTTCGATGCGACCCGTATCGCTCTGCGGCACACCGGCGGCCGGCTCGTCGAGGAGCAGCACCTTCGGCTTCAGCGCCATGGCAAGGGCGATCTCAAGCAGACGCTGCTGCCCGTAGGCGATTTCGTTGACCTTGCGGTGCATGAGTTCGCTGAGGCCGAGGGTCCCGAGCAGATGGGAAATCTCCGTCATGACCCCAGGCATGGCGAGGAAATTTCCGGACAAGCGGCCCGTCCGGCCCTCCCGCTGCAGGATCGCAAGGCCGACGTGCTCGGCCGGAGTCATCTCCTGGAACAGCCGCGTCACCTGAAAGGAGCGAACCAGGCCCCGTTTGACGCGGTCGTTGGCGCCGATCTTCGTCACCGTTTCCCCGCCGAGCCTGACCTGGCCGGAATCGGGATGGAGATTGCCGGTAACGAGGTTGACGAAGGTCGTCTTGCCGGCACCGTTCGGGCCGATCAGGGCAACCCTGTCGCCCGGTGCCATCGACAGCGAGACATCGTTGGTCACCGCAAGGCCGCCGAAGGATTTTCTGAGATTGATGACTTCGAAGACGGCGCTCATCTGCCCGCGTCCTTTCTGCGATTTAGGACGTCTGCGGCTGTCCCATACAGCCCCTTGGGCGCAAACAGGACCACAGCGATCAAGAGGGCTCCAACCATGGTGAGCCAGTGGAAGGGGTTTGCTGCGGACACATAGTCTTCGAAGAGCATGAAGATGACAGTGCCTGAGAGGGCGCCGAACAATGAACCGGTGCCGCCGAGCACAAGCATCACAAGCGATTCCGCAGACATTGTGAAGGAAAGGCTATCGAGGCCGACGACCTGCGTGGTGATTGCGTTCAGCGCACCGCCGACACCAGCGACGGCGCCCGAAATCACATACATCCTGAAAAGCGCAGCTTTTGGAGAGGCGCCGAGGGCGCGGATGCGCAGCGGGTCTTCCTTGATGCCCCGGCACAGCATGCCGAATGGAGAGCGGACGAGGATGCGCAGCAGCACGAAGACCATCAGGAGCAGGACGATCCCGAAGACATAGGCCGTATGACCGTAGAGATCGAACTCGAACGCGCCGAAGATCGGGTCGGGGGCGATACCCGAGAGGCCGTCGCTGCCGCCCGTCCAGCTTGACGCTTTGTTGGCAAACTCGTGGAACAGATTGATCAGCGCAATCGACAGTACCAGTTGCGGCAATCCATGAGCCCGCAGAATGACGGCGCCGCTGATCAGTCCGGCAATCGCTCCGCCTGCGACGCCCGCAAGCGTCATCAAAAGCGGATCGTTGATGCCGAAATGCGCCGAGAGAATCCCCGAGGCGTAAGCGCCCGAACCGAAGAGCGCCGCATGGCCAAGCGTGGCAACGCCGCAATAGCCTGTGACGAGGTCGAGCGACAGGACCAGTAAGGCGACCGCGATGATCCGCGTCAACAGGGCCAGATTGTCGGGAAACAACAGGTAGCCGATAGTGGCAAGCGCCAGGATCGCTGCGGCGCCGGCCGCATCGCGTGCGAAGGATCGCTGCCGCTGGGCGGAGGTGGACAGGGTAGCGTCGGGGTTAGCAAGTGCCATCCTATTTCGCCCTTCCCGCAAGGCCGCGCGGGAACACGCATATAATGGCGATGACAGCGAGGTAGAAGAAAAATTCGCCGAATTCCGGCATCAGGTAGCGCCCGGTCGTGTCGATGCCGCCCAGCAGCAGACAGGCAATCAGCGCGCCGGGAATTGAGCCTGCGCCGCCGACCGACACGACGACCAGGAAGGTGACCATGTAGCGGAGCGCATAGTAGGGCTCGACCGGCAGCATCTCTGCGCCCACCACGCCACCGAAAGCAGCAAGGCCGACGGCAACCGCAAAGCTCAGCGCGTAGATGACCTCGGTGCGAACGCCAAGCGCTGCCGCCATGACCGCATTGTCGACGGACGCGCGCAGCCTCACGCCGAAACTGGTTCGTTCGATCGCATACCAGAGGCCGCCCGCAACGGCCAGGCCGCACAGGATGGCAAACAGACGATGGACGGGAATAGTGCGGAAGCCAAGGTCGGCCGAGCCCTGCAGGCCGGTCGGGAGCGGAATGGTCTTCAGCGTCGGGCCGAAGACGTAATTGGCAATGCCGATAATACAGAACGTGATGCCTATGGTCATCAGCACCTGCGTCAGTTCGGGTGCCCCGTAGATGCGGCGGTAGAGGAAACGCTCTATCGGGATGGCGATGATGACGGTTCCGACGACGGCGGCGACGACCGCAAGGCCGTAGCCGAGCCCGAGATCGCGTGCGGCGTAGGAAGCGATATAGCCGCCGATCATGGCGAAGGCGCCGTGTGCCAGATTGACGACGCGCATCAGGCCCATGGTGACAGAGAGGCCGATCGAAATCACGAACAGCACCATGCCATAGGCAAGCGCATCGACGGCTATGCTGAAGACTGTTTGCATGAGGCTCGTATTTTCCTTGTACGCCCGATTCCCTCTCCCATCGGGAGAGGGCTTGCCGTGCAATGTCCAGCTTGCGCCGTTTCTTATTTCACAGCCGCAAGGCCGGGATCGCCCTGCTTTTCGAAGGTCTGGATTTCCTTGTTGTAGTAGGTGCCGTCATCGGCCTTGCTGACTTCGCGCAGATAGATGTTCTGCGTGATGTGTCGGCTTTCCGGATCGATGGACACGGGGCCGCGCGGGCTGGTCCAGGACAGGCCCTTGACCGCATCGACGGCCTTTGCCGCGTCCTGTTTTCCGCCCGTTGCTTCGATCATTTTGTAGATGACATGCATGCCGTCAAAGGCACCGACAGCGGGGAAGGAGAGTTCGGCCTTGTTTCCGATCGCCTTGGAGGCAGCTTCGACGAATACCTTGTTTTCCGGTGAATCGTGCGAGACGGCGTAGTGGAACGTCGTCTTCATGCCGAGAGCAGCTTCCCCAAGAGCCGGAAGGTCCGACTCCTGCGTCAGATCGCCGGGCGCGAAGACCTTGATGCCGGCGCTCTTGAGGCCGTTTTCGTTGTAAGCCTTGACGAAGCCAAGCGTGGTCGGGCCGGACGGCAGGAAGGCGAAGACGCCTTGTGCGCCGGAATCCTTGATGCGCTGCATGATCGGGCTGAAGTCGTTGGTCGACAGAGGCATGCGGATCGCCTCGATGACCTGCCCGCCTTCCTTCTCGAATGCTGCCTTGAACGCGTTTTCAGCGTCGACGCCTGGACCGTAATCGCTGACCACGGAGATGATCTTTGAAACGCCGGCGTCATGGGCAACCTTGGCGATCGGCGTCGATGTCTGCCACGTGGTGAACGAGGTGCGAACGACGAGCGGGCTCTTGGTCACGATGGCCGAGGTGGCAGCGTTCATGATGACCAGCGGCGTATTTGCCTGCTTGAGGATCGGCGTGACAGCCATGGCATCAGGAGTGAAGTAGAAACCGGCGAGATACTGCACCTTCTCCTTTACCACCAGTTCCTGTGCCAGCGCCTTGGACTGGGCCGGATCGGCTGCAGGCAGATCGCGGTATATGACTTCGACGGTGTTGTCGCCGACCTTGTCGCCATTCATGGCCATATAGGCATCGATGCCGGCCTTGAAGTTCTTGCCTTGCAGGGCAAAGGGACCCGAAAAAGGCCCGACGACGCCGACCTTGATCGTGTCGGCATAGGCGGCCGTGCTCATAGCAAATGCCGCGACGGCGGCTAGGACAAACCGTCTCATAAATCCTCCCAGAAAGATGGCGCATCTCCGGCGCCGGGTCAGCACACAGCTAGAACCTTTTACGATAGTGTCTCATTCGAAACGGTAATGTAAAATGAAATAAATGGCGTATTTCATACCTTATAGGTTATGCGTTTCGGTTCCCATCCAGCGGATATTTCCAACCAGTTCAAGCGCAAGTCGGAGCGAAACGGCCGTTGCCATAACCATTTGCGGGAGAATGAGCCACTCGAGCGTCCATGCGGCACCCGAACGTTCCTGCTCATGCATCAGCGACTGGTGAATGCCTCCAAGCTGAACAGCGTTGAAGCGGGCAAGGGCAACGAGTGTTTCGGCAGCGACCGGGTTCTGCTTGTGGGCCATCGCCGATGAGCCGCCGCCACCCGCCAAGGCGATTTCGTCACCTGCCTGCGCCAGCAGGGCGACGTCCTGGCCGAATTTCCCAAGGCTTCCGGATATCAGGGAAAGCAGGTTTGCAAGGTCGGCGATGAGCGCACGCTGGCTCTGCCATTGCGGCGCATCGGTGAGGCCGAGCTCCTGGGCAAGCCGGCCGCGAACGTCCGCCGCCTTGTCTCCGAGCCTGTCGAGCGTACCGGCGGCGCCTCCGAACTGCACCGGGAAGCGCTGCTCAGTCAGCCGATCGCGATAGGCTTCCAGCGGCTCTCGCCATGCGCGAAGGCGATCGGAAACGCTGATGATAATGGCTGCCTGCATGCGCGTTCGCCCCATCAGGGGGCGGCCACCGCATTGCGTCTCCAGATCCTGGAGTGCGTGGACGATGCCCGACAGGCGCGTTGAAAACATGAACGCTACGGCCTTCAGCCGCAACATCAGACTGGTGTCGATGACGTCCTGACTTGTGGCTCCGAGATGGACATAGACAGAAGACGGGTTGCCGACTGCGGTCCGAAGTTGTCTGACAAGCTCCGCCACGACCACACCGTCCCGCGCCGTGGCGGCCTTCAGCGCTAGAACAGTGGGACCGAAGCCGTTGCAAACGGCACCGATTTGCTCTGCCGCTTGGCCGGGAATCACACCGTGGACTGCTTCGGCCCTGGCAAGTGCCGCCTCGAAGGCCAGCATTGCCCGGATGTCGGCTTCGGCCGCAAAATATGTGGCGACCTCGGCGTCGCCGAGCAGGCCGGACAGGAATGGATGGTCGAAGGGAGATGTTGTCATGAACGTCCGTTCCGTATCGCTAACGCCTCATTTGGCCGTAAATTCACGAGGCGGGACCACCACGTTTCAGATGTCCAAAAATACGGTTTCCTTGTCGCCCTGCAGACGGATATCGAACGTATAGGTCGATCCGTTACGCGCCGCAACGATCGTCGCAACACGTTCCCGATGCTCGATGCGCAGAAGAAGCGGGTCAGAATTGTTGGCGTCGGTTTCTTCGGGAAAATACATGCGCGTATGCAGCCCGATATTGATGCCGCGGGCGACGATCCAGAAAGAGATATGCGGCGCCATCGTGCGGCCGTCCTTGAAGGGAACGCGGCCGGGCTTGATTGTCTCGAACGTGTAGATGCCATCCTCGGCGCGCGTTGCGCACCGGCCCCAACCGGTAAACGTCGGATCGGCCGCACCGCGCATCTCCGAAGGGCTATTATAGAGGCCGGCGCTATCGGCCTGCCATATTTCGACGACCGCGTCACGAACAATGGCGCCGGCGCCGTCAAAGATGCGTCCGGTCACGGTGATGCGTTCGCCAACAGTCTTGTCGTTGACCATCTCAGTGCCGAGGTCGCTTTGGTACACCCCGGTGATGTCGCAGAAATTGGGTGTCAGGCCGATGTGCACATATGGCCCTGCTGTCTGTGACGGCGTTTCCTTGAGGTAGCCGAGTTCCTGCACCATCAATTCCCCTCCAGCCGATTTTCGAACATCGTCGAGCGGCGGCCGCGCAGCACGATATCGAACTTATAGGCGCGCGCATCCATCGGGATCGTGTTGCCCCAATCGAGCGGCGCGATCAACTGCTCGATGGCACGCTTGTCCGGGATCGTGCCGACGATCGGACACTTCCAGATCATCGGGTCACCCTCGAAATACATCTGCGTGATCAGCCGCTGGGCAAAGCCGTGACCGAAGATCGAAAAATGAATATGGGCGGGGCGCCAGTCGTTGACGCCGTTCGGCCAGGGATAGGCGCCGGGCCTGACGGTGCGGAAGGAATATTGCCCGAATTCGTCGGTAATCGCTCGTCCGCAGCCGCCGAAATTGGGGTCGATCGCTGCCAGATAGCTTTCCTTCTTGTGGCGGTAGCGCCCACCGGCGTTCGCCTGCCAGAATTCGACAAGCACGGCCGGAACGGCGCGTCCGCGCTCGTCCAGGACACGGCCATGGACGATAATGCGCTCGCCGATCGCGCTCTCGCCGGGCTTGGCAAAATTATGGATAAGGTCGTTGTCCTGCTCGCCGATCATGGAATGTCCGAAGACCGGGCCGGTGATCTCGGAAATCGTGCCGTCGAGCGACAGCAGTGCGCGTTGTGGCGAGCGCAGGACCGAGGTTTTGTATCCTGGGGTCAAAGCGGGCGCGTGCCACTCCCTGTCGCGCGCGAAGAAGGCCCCATTCTCAGGTTTGCGATTGGTTTGGTCGGACATCGTTTGCCTTTCAGGCCGCCTTGCCGGCGTCCATCTGTTCGAAGACCTGCTTGGCGATCTTGATGGCGTGATTTGCGGCAGGAGCGCCGGCATAGATCGCCACATGCAACAGCGCCTCGCAGACGTCGTCGCGCGATGCGCCGGTATTGGCGGTGGCGCGCACATGCATCGCTACCTCATCATCCTGACCGAGCGCAGCCAGAAGGGCGATTGTCACAATCGAACGTTCGCGGTGCGTCAGCGTCGGGCGCGACCACACGTTCCCCCAGGCAGCCTCAGTGATCAACTCCTGGAAGGGCCTGTCAAATTCGGTCGAACTTGCCTCAGCGCGATCGACATGGGCGTCCCCCAACACGGCCCGGCGCGTGGCCATGCCCTGCTTGTATCGTTCGGAGGGCAGTCGAGGTTCATTCATGGGCTCTCTTCTCCATGCGAGGCGAATTCGATGAATGCGCGGATGACCGACGTCAGTGCTTCGGGCTGTTCGACACAGGGAATGTGGCCGGCGTCGCGGATGACTTCGAAACGCGCGTTGGCAATGAGCTTTGCGGTTGACCTGACCAGCTCCGGAGGTGTCGAACCATCCTGATCGCCGACGATACAGATCGTCGGAACTGCGATCTTGCCCGCCGCTTCGGTATAGTCGGCATCGCGGATCGCCCCACAGGTGGCGAGGTAGCCCTCGACAGGCTGGCGGGCCAGCATGTTGCAGTAACCCGCATAGGCCGTGTTTTCAGGGCGACGAAAGGCCGGTGTGAACCAGCGCTCCATCACCGCATCGACGATGCTGTCAATGCCCGACGTCTCGACGGCTGCGATCCGGCTGTTCCAGCTTTCGGCTGTACCGATCTTGTGCGCGGTGTCGCAGAGGATCAGGCCCCGCACCAGATCCGGGCGGCTGCGGTAGAGCGACTGTGCAATCAGCCCTCCCACGGAGAGGCCGCAGATGAAGGCATTCCTGACAGCGAGGAGATCGAGCAGGCCAATAAGATCGGAGGCATGATCCTCTATCGAATAGGGGACCTGGCCGACGTCGGACAGGCCGTGGCCGCGTTTGTCGTAGAGAACGATTGCGTAGTCACCCGCCAGCCGGACAATGACGTCGCGCCATATGCGAAAATCGGTTCCGAGCGAATTGGCAAAAACGATGACCGGCTTGCCAGCGGGGCCGCCGATCAGCTGATAGTGAATGGTGGTGTCGTTGATGCGAGCGAACTGCACTTTAAGATCTCCTTCCGCACATGGGGAATTCCTCATCGACGTCGATGGAAAAAAACGCCCATACGCAGACCCGGGTTCAAATTGGATGTTTAATCTGGTTAGGTAAAATGATATTTCGTGCCATTTCGATAACTCTGGGGTTATGAAAGTCCATGATCGACAGCCGCGTCAAGTTTCGCCATCTGCAGACGTTTGTCGAGGTCGCGCGCCAGAAAAGCGTTATGAAGGCGGCCGAACTGCTGCACGTCAGCCAGCCCGCGGTGACGAAAACCATTCGTGAGCTGGAAGAGGTGCTTGGTGTCGAGGCTTTCGAGCGCGACGGCCGCGGCATCAAGATTACGCGCTACGGTGAGGTCTTCCTGCGCCACGCCGGGGCGGCGCTGACGGCGCTGCGCCAGGGGCTCGATTCCGTCTCGCAGGAACGCTTCGGCGATGCCCCGCCGATCCGCATCGGCGCGCTACCGACGGTTTCAACGCGTGTCATGCCCCGCGCCATGGAGTTGTTCCTAAGGGAAAAAACCTGGAGCCGGATCAAGATCGTTACCGGCGAGAACGCCGTGCTTTTGGAACAGCTCCGCGTCGGTGATCTCGATCTCGTCGTGGGCCGCCTGGCCGGACCGGAGAAGATGGCTGGCTTCTCCTTCGAGCATCTCTATTCCGAACAAGTGGTCTTTGCCGTCCGCGCAGGACATCCGTTGCTTACGACCAAAGACTCGCTTTTCACCAGCCTGGGCGACTACACGGTCTTGATGCCGACGCGCGCCTCGATCATACGGCCGTTCGTGGAGAGTTTCCTCATCGCCAACGGCGTCGCGAGCCTGCCGAACCAGATCGAGACGGTATCGGATTCCTTTGGGCGCGCCTTCGTGCGCGCTAGCGACGCGGTCTGGATCATCTCAACCGGTGTTGTCGCAACCGATATTGCCGACGGTTTGCTTGCGGTGCTTCCCGTCGACACCAGCGAGACCAAGGGCCCTGTCGGCTTGACGATGCGCACTGACTCCATTCCGTCGACGCCGCTCTCGATCCTGATGCAGACGATCCGCGAAGCCGCCGCCGATGCGACCGCGAAGGCTTAGCTGACGGGAGATCGCTGCGATCTGGTCGGCTCGTCCGGCCTATGATAAGCTTCCTGGAAGATCGCGCACGGGGTAGCTCATGGGAAACGCGGCCGCATTGCATGGAACCTGGCGCATGGTTTCCTGGACGCGAACAGCGGTCGTGTCCGGCCTCGTTACCGACGCCATGGGCGTGGATCCCGTCGGATTTCTCTCCTACCAGCCGGACGGTCGTATGATGGCAGTCGTCGTCAGCCGCCAACGCCCGGTTCCCGGCAACGGGCTGCCGAGCGATGCGGAAAAAGTCGCGCTCTTCGACAGCATGCTCGCATACGCCGGCTCCTATACGTTCGAGAACGGCAGAGTGGTGCATCATGTCGACGCAAGCTGGAATCCTGCCTGGGGTGTCGCCGACCTGATCCGGCCCTTCTCCATCGACGGAAACAGGTTGGTCATCAGCGGCGCGCCGGGCGTCGATCCGACGACAGGGGAAGAGGTGGTCTACCGCATCGAATTCCGAAAGGTATGACCCGGCGTTGGTCACATGCAGAATACCTCCAAGCCTGGCCTGACAGCGTCACAATGATGGCAGCCGGCGCAGTGCCTTGAGGAAACCCCGAGGGGTTCGTTGTGCGTAATGAACCGGATCACGGCTGGGCTGCACGCAGAGCGGGGTACTTCATAACCCTGCTCGTCCTTGCCATGCTGGCAGGCTTGCCGCTCGCTGTATGGATGGACGTGAGCAATCTCTCGCAGGCGGCGTTGAAGCGCCAGGCGCAGGACATGAGTTCGCTCATCACCAGCATCCGCTCCTACTACGCCACAAACGTCGTCGGCCGGGTACTGGCTGCGCATGCGGCCGGCGAGAATACCGGCACTGCAGTCTCGCACAACTATGCCCATATCCCGGGAGCGATCCCGATACCGGCGACGCTCTCCCTCGAACTCGGCGACGTCATCAAGCAGCAGCAGGCGAACGTCACGTACCGGTTCGTGTCCGATCTGCCGTTCAAAAAGCGTCCCTCGCATGATCTCGACGCATTCGAGACGGCCTCGCTTGCCGCTCTGCGCGCCGATCCGAAACGATCGCTGACGGAGGTCAGCCGCAGCGGCTTCACGAACACCTTCCGGTTGGTGACACCCGTGATCATGGGCCAGACCTGTGTCGCCTGTCACAACACTCACCCGGAAAGCCCGAAGACGGATTGGAAGGTCGGCGACGTCAGGGGCATCCAGGAGGTCATCATCAAACAGCCGTTTGCGAGCAATGTCTTCGCGTTCAAATATCTCCTTTTCTACTTCCTCTGCGTGGCCGGCCTTGGCATCACCCTCATTGCGATCCAGCAGCATCAGGCCGCGCTCATCCAGGGGTTCAACCATGAACTTGAATCGGCGAACGAGTTTCTGGCGAGCATCTCACTGAAAATTTCCCGCTATCTGTCGCCGCAGATCTACAAGAGCATCTTCAGCGGGCAGAAGGACGTGGTGATCCAGACAGAGCGCAAGCGGCTGACCATCTTCTTTTCGGATATCAAGGACTTCACCGCAACGACCGAGCGATTGCAGCCGGAAGCCCTGACCGGGATGCTGAACGAATATCTGACGGAAATGTCCGCTATCGCGCTGAAGCACGGCGGTACGCTCGACAAGTTCATCGGCGACGCCGTCCTGGTGTTCTTCGGCGACCCCGAGACAAAAGGTGCTGCAGAAGATGCAAAGGCCTGCCTTCAGATGGCGATCGACATGCAGTGGCATTTGGGCGAACTGAAAGCCAAGTGGCGGCGCGACGGGACGGAAGAGCCATTCGTCGTCAGGATGGGCATCAATACCGGCTACTGCAATGTCGGGAATTTCGGCAGCAACGACCGGATGGACTATACGATCATCGGGGCGGAAGCCAATCTCGCCGCCCGCCTTCAATCGATTGCCGAGGGCGGCAAAATTGTCATCAGCTATGAAACATATGCCTTGGTAAAGGATATCGTCGACGCAAGCCCGCTACCGCCGATCACGATGAAGGGCATCCAACGCGAAATCATTCCCTATGCGGTCAACGGACTGCTTCATAGCGACGATCGTACCATCCGCGTCCTCAGCGAGCATTTTTCGGGTCTCGACCTGCATCTGGACATCGGTCAGCTCGATCCCGAGGAACGACCCCGCGTGCGTGCAGCGCTTGAAGAAGCGATGTCGGCGATCGAGGAGAAGCGCCAAACCTGAGTTTGCAGGTGGGCGAGCGGCGGTGTGACGCATAAGCACCGCCGCTCCCCATGCGCCCTTCCGTGGATGGCGGAAGGGAAGGCACTGCACGATCGGATCCGATCTAGGATCATGCAGCAAGTCGCAATCCCGACGCATGCTTTGCGCGTCCGTTCAGGTAACAGTGGGTTCAGAACGGAAGGCCGACGTAATTTTCCGCGAGCACGGTCGAGGCGGCGCGCGAATGCGTGAGATAATCGAGTTCGGCTTCCTGGATGCGCTGGTCGAAATCGCCGGTATCGGGGAACCGGTGCAGCATGGTGGTCATCCACCAGGAAAAGCGAACCGCCTTCCATACGCGTGCGAGCGCTTTTTGCGAATATGCGTCCAGGCCGGCACTCGAACTCTCCTTGTAATGCTCCACAAGGCCGGAAAACAGATAATGCACGTCGCTCGCGGCAAGATTGAGGCCCTTGGCGCCTGTCGGGGGCACGATGTGGGCGGCGTCTCCCGCAAGGAAGAGCCGGCCGAAACGCATCGGTTCAGCGACGAAAGAGCGGAGCGGCGCGATCGACTTTTCAAAAGACGGTGCGACGAACATGGCCTCGGCATGATGGGCCGGCAGGCGGCGGCGCACTTCGTCCCAGAAGCGTGCGTCGCTCCAGTTCTCTATCTTCTCATCGAGCGAACATTGGATGTAATAGCGGCTGCGATGGGCCGATCGCATCGAGCAAAGCGCAAAGCCACGGGGATGATTGGCATAGATGAGTTCATGGCTGACGGGCGCGACCTCGGCCAGAATGCCAAGCCAGCCGAACGGGTAAACCTTCTCGAAGGTACGAAGCGACCTTTCCGGCACAGCCTTGCGGCTCGCGCCGTGAAACCCGTCGCATCCGGCGATGAAATCGCAGTCGATGCGGTGCGCGACGCCATCTTTCTCATAGGTGACAAAGGGCGCCTGTCCGTCGAAATCATGAGGTTGCACGTTGGCGGCATCGTAAATGCTGAGCGCGCCGATCGACTCGCGACACGCCATCAGGTCGTGCGTTACTTCCGTCTGGCCGTAAACCATGACGCGCTTGCCTCCGGTTAGGCCGAAGAGGTCTATACGATGATCGCGTCCGTCGAAGGCCAGCGAGAATCCGTCATGCTGCAGTCCCTCGGCATGCATCCGCGCGCCGGCATTCGCCTTGTCCAGCAGACCGACCGTGCCTTCTTCCAGCACCCCGGCGCGCACGCGGCCGAGAATATAGTCCTTGCCGGCCCGGTCGAGAATGACGGTGTCGATGCCGGCTTCGGCCAGCAATTGGCCGAGCAAGAGGCCCGAAGGTCCCGAGCCGATGATGGCAACCTGGGTGCGCATACTTCCTCCCGCATGTGTCTTCCGCTGGATTCTGCCGGGTCGGAGCAGTCTCAACAATGGACATATCGGTCAAGAAATTGCACTAATCGAACATTGAGTTGGTGGCGCGCGATGGCGAAATCTGTTCCCAATTACGAGCTGTATGGTGAAAATGTCGCCCGAAATCCGGATTTCTGGCTGCATTGCGAAACGATTCCATCACGAAGCAGTCTGCATGACTGGGAGATACGCCCCCACCGCCACGACAGTTTCTTTCAGATATTGTACATAGATAGCGGTTCAGGCCAGGCTCTGTTCGATGGCGCATGGCATACGATCCTAGCCCACTCGGTCGTCACGGTCCCGCCAGCGCGGGATCATGGTTTTCGCTTCTCCAGGGACGTCGACGGATTCGTCATCACCGTTCTGACATCGCATCTGAAGACGATACCCGGCGATCGCAGCAGGCTCGGTGCGTGGCTTGCAAGGCCGCATCTGACGCCACTCGACATGGCGAATGAGGATGCCGCCTACGTCGCGCAATCGCTGCGCCGTCTCGGCGTCGAGTTCGCAGCCCGTCGCAACGGGCGCACGGATCTGCTCGAAGCCTATCTGACCACGGCATTGCAGCTCACGGCTCGGCTGTCTTCGGAGGGTCCGGATGGCAAAGCGGCCCCAGACGAGAACGACCGAAGGATGGAACTGCTGAGCGGACTGATCCAGCGCCATTATCGGTCCCATAAGCCGGCCGGATATTATGCCGGCGAACTGGGTATTTCGCCCACGCACCTGAACCGGATCGTGAAGGCGACGACCGGTCTTGGAACCCACGAGCTGATCGCCCGCAAGTTGATCGACGAAGCCAAGCGCGAGCTGGTATTCACCTTCGACAGCGCACAGGAAATCGGCTATCGCCTGGGATTCACGGACCCTGCTTATTTCTCAAGGTTCTTCCTGCGGCAGGTCGGCCAGACGCCACGGAGCTGGCGGCTCGCCGAACGCGCGAAACTTGGCGGCCTCAGCGCGTCCTAGCGCAGGACGAGCCGCAATGCATTCCGCGTCTCCTGCAGCAGTGGCAGATAGCGTTCGGCCATTGCCGATGCTAAGACGTGGGCTGCCGGCGCGCCGATGTTAATCGCCGCGACCGTCTGGCCACGGTCGTTTTCGACGGGCACCGCAATCGAGCAGAGACCTATTTCCAGTTCCTGATCAATGATTGCGTAGCCTTGTGCCCGCACCCGGCGGAGCTCGGCGATCAGTTCCTCCGGATCGGTTTTGGTGGTCGGAGTATTTTGCTTCAGCTCCGTTTTCTCAAGGATTGCACGGGCTTCGCTTTCCGGCAGGGAGGCGAGCAACGCGCGGCCCATCGATGCGCAGTAGGCGGGCAGCCGACTTCCCGGTGTGAGATTGATCGACATCACGCGGCGTTGCGAGGCGCGGGCGATATACACGATCTCCGTGCCGTCGAGAACAGATGCAGAGGCGCTTTGGCCGGCCTTTTCCGACAACTGATCGAGATGCGGCTGAATGAGCGCTGGCAGTGGCGTGGCGGACAGATAGGCGTGCCCGAGCCGCAGGATCTTCGGCGTCAGCGCGAAGAACTTGCCGTCATAATCGGCGTAGCCGAGTTCTGCGAGCGTCAGCAGCGATCGACGCACCGTGGCACGATCCAGGCCGGTGAGTTTCGACGCCTCGGCGATGGAAAGCCGCTGCCGCGTCTCCTCGAACGCTTCGATCACCCTCAGGCCTCTGGCGAAGCCGCTGACGAAGTCGGTTTCGCGCATTTCGTGCTCCCCTCGATATCGTCAATATGTGCGATATATGAACAAATGTCAAATAACGCACAAAATATTTGACGAGAGTTTGAGAGAGGCGCTTATTGCGCCCACTCGACAGCGAATGCGGGAGACCAGATGGCAAAGATCCTAACCTTGAAGGAAGCCGTGGCGGAAAACGTCCGGGACGGTGATACCGTTGCCATGGAAGGCTTCACGCACCTCATTCCTTACGCAGCCGGTCACGAAGTGATCCGGCAGGGACGCAAGGACTTGTATCTCGTCCGGATGACGCCGGACATTCTCTACGACCAACTGATCGGCGTCGGCGCCGCGCGCGGCATGAAGTTCTCCTGGGGCGGAAACCCCGGTGTTGGCTCGCTGCATCGCTTCCGCGACGCAGTGGAGAACCAATGGCCGAAGCCGCTGGAGATCGAGGAGCACAGCCATGCCGCGATGGCGAACGCATATGAAGCGGGGGCTGCCAATCTACCCTTTGCCATGCTGCGCGGGTATATCGGCGCCGATCTGCCGAAGGTGAATCCGAACATCAAATCGGTGACATGCCCGTTCACCGGTGAAGTTCTTGCCGCGGTTCCTGCAATCCGCCCCGACGTCACGATCATCCATGCGCTACGTGCCGACCGGAAGGGAAACGTGCTGCTGGAAGGCATCGTCGGGGTTCAGAAGGAGGCAGTTCTCGCCGCCGCTCGTTCGATCGTGACCGTCGAGGAAATCGTCGACGAGCTCGATGCACCGTCGCCGAATTCCGTCGTCTTGCCGAGCTGGGCGGTGACGGCCGTGGCCGAGGTGCCCGGCGGGGCGTTCCCATCCTATGCGCAGGGCTATTATCCCCGGTCGAACGCCTTCTACATCGCCTGGGACGAGATTGCGCGCGACCGCGGGAGCTTCGAGAAATGGATCGACGAAAACGTCATGCAGGCACGACCGGAGGATTTTGCCCGGCATGCGAAGAAGCGGTTGGCATGAGGAGTGCGGCATGAACGATTTTACCCCCACTGAAATGATGACCATTGCCGCGTCCCGAGCACTCGCCAATGACGATGTCTGCTTCGTTGGCATCGGCGCACCGTCGGCCGCCTGCAACGTCGCTCGCCTGACGCATGCGCCCGATATCACGCTGATATACGAAAGCGGCACCGTCGGCACCAAGCCGGACGTCCTGCCGCTATCGATCGGGGACGGCGAACTATGTGACACCGCGCTCTTCACGGTCTCGGTGCCCGAGATGTTTCGCTATTGGCTGCAGGGGGGGCGCGTCACCACCGGCTTCCTCGGCGGCGCTCAGCTTGACAAGTTCGCCAACCTTAACACGACGGTCGTAGGTCCCTACGATCATCCCAAAGTCCGCCTGCCCGGCGGCGGCGGGGCACCGGAGATCGCCAGCAATTGCGGGCAGATCTTTATCACCATGGCGCTCTCCAAGCGCGGTTTCGTCGAGACACTGCCTTTCATCACCTCGATGGGCCACGGTGAGGGTGGCAATCACCGCGAACGCCTTGGCATGAAGACCAAGGGTCCGACCCGCGTGATCACCGACCTTTGCATTCTCGAGCCCGATGCTGAGACAAAAGAGCTGACCGTGGTGTCGATCCATCACGGTGCCAGCCGCGAGCAGATTGTCGAAAACTGCGGCTGGGCGATAAAATTCGCCGATCGGGTAATCGAGACCCCCGTTCCGACCGAAATCGAGCTGGCGACGTTGCGCGACATCAACGCCCGCACCAAGAAGGCCCATCAGGGCGACAGGGAGGTCGCGTAGATGGCTGAGGCTTACATCTGCGATTACATTCGCACTCCGATCGGCCGCTTCGGCGGCTCGCTTTCGACCGTTCGCGCCGATGATCTCGGCGCTGTGCCGTTGCGGGCGCTTGTCGAGCGAAACGGTTCCGTCGACTGGGAGGCCGTCGACGACGTGATCTTCGGCTGCGCCAACCAGGCGGGCGAGGACAATCGCAATGTGGCGCGCATGTCGCTGTTGT
Organism: Rhizobium sp. Root1203; assembly: GCF_001424945.1. Classification (GTDB taxonomy): domain Bacteria; phylum Pseudomonadota; class Alphaproteobacteria; order Rhizobiales; family Rhizobiaceae; genus Rhizobium. Next base: position 64,845 of record NZ_LMCW01000005.1, on the reverse strand, counting down.
TGGCTGGCTTGCCGCTCTCGGTTCCAGGCACCACGATCAACCGCCTCTGTGGCTCAGGCATGGACGCGGTGATCGCCGCTGCCCGCGCGATCCGCGCCGGCGAAGCGGAGCTGATGATCGCGGGCGGCGTCGAGAGCATGTCGCGCGCACCCTTCGTGATGCCGAAGGCCGATGCCGCTTTTTCGCGAAACGCGGAGATCTACGATACGACAATTGGCTGGCGCTTCGTCAACCCGCTGATGAGGAAGCAATACGGCATCGATTCCATGCCCGAAACCGGCGAGAACGTCGCCGAGGATTATAAGGTCAGCCGTGAGGATCAGGATGCCTTTGCCGTCCGCAGCCAGGCAAAGGCAGCGGCTGCGCAGGCCAGTGGCCGCCTCGGCAAGGAAATCACTGCTGTCTCGATCCGGCAACGCAAGGGCGATGCCGTTGTCGTCGACGAAGACGAGCATCCACGCACAACCACCATTGAAACGCTGGCCAAGCTCGGCACGCCCTTCAAAAAGGAGGGCGGGACAGTCACTGCGGGCAACGCCTCCGGCGTCAACGATGGCGCGGCGGCCCTGATTATCGCCTCCGAGGCTGCTGCGAAAAAATACGGCCTGACCCCGATCGCCCGCATTCTCGGCGGTGCCACTGGCGGCGTGCCGCCGCGGGTCATGGGCGTCGGGCCCGTGCCGGCATCACGCAAGCTCATGGCACGCCTCGGAATGTCGCAGAACCGGTTCGACGTTATCGAACTCAACGAAGCCTTCGCGTCGCAGGGGCTGGCAGTGTTGCGCGAACTGGGCATCGACGACGACGATGCGCGCGTCAATCCCAACGGTGGTGCCATCGCGCTCGGACATCCCCTCGGCATGTCGGGCGCCCGCATTACCGGCACGGCCGCGCTGGAACTCAGCGAAACCGGCGGCCGGTATTCGCTCTCGACCATGTGCATCGGCGTCGGGCAGGGCATTGCTATTGCGCTGGAACGGGTGTGAAGCATGCAATTGCCGGTGCACCCGGCCCATTGGCGAAACCTCAGGGCATCAACTGTCCGCCGTTGACCTCGATGATCTGGCCCGTGACGTAGCCCGAGAGCGTCGGCGAGGCGAGGAAAAGATAGGCACCCACGCAATCCTCCGGCGTTCCAACGAAGCCCATGGGAATGGACTTGCGCTGGAGTTCCATCTGTTCGTCGTTGGTATATCGCTCGTGAAACGGAGTGGCGATGACACCCGGCGCCACCGCGTTGACGCGGATCCGGTCCGCCACAAACTCCTTGGCATGACCACGGGTGATGGTCGAGACGAAACCCTTCGACGCGGCATAGAGGATTGCGCCGTTGCCGCCGCCGTTTCGAGCTGCGATCGATGTCGTATTGATGATGAAGCCACCCTGCTTCTTTAGCCAGGGATGAGCTGCCCGGGTCGCGGCAAGCACCGAACGAGCGTTCAGATCCATCACTTTGGTGTAATGCTCGTCGGTGTATTCCGATGTCGGCTTGCGCCCGAGCATGCCGCCGGCATTGTTCACCAATCCATCAAGGTGACCGAAGGTCTTGGCCGACTCCTCCACCAGGCGCTCGGTTTCCCCCTCCCTGGATACGTCGCCGTGTACAAGGTGCACGGTTCCGCCCCCGGCTCGGATCTCATCCGCCAGCGTCTCGGCGGGTTCGCGGCTGGCATTGTAGTGGATGGCCACTTTCATGTCCTGTGCCGCAAAGGCGCGCGCGAGCGCCGCGCCGATGCCTGTCGAGGCGCCTGTGATCAGGACGGCCTTGCCTGCGAGGTCCGGAATTTTGATGGTGGCCAGCGATTGAGCAAGATTTGGCATGGCAGCAGCGATCTCCAGTCGTATTGAATGAATAACGAAAGCCTATCAGGCCGTGTCGTCTTTCGGCAAGGCGACGGGCACAATCAGCGCACCGCGTCGAGTTCCGAATAGTGCCTGAAGATGCCGTCTTCATTGAAGGCAAGTCGGCGCGGAGAAGAGAGATATCCCGCAATATTCGGTCGACTGCGCACGGATGCGTGAAGGGCGGCCTGACCCGGATACTGACGTTCGTGGTCCCTCATGGCGTTGGGAAACGCGTAGGTCAGACCCTCGATGATCTGGAAGAGCGAAAGATCGACGTAGCTGAGGGAATTTCCCACCATGTGACTTGCACCGAAAGGGTTCTGTTGCAGGACCCGTTCGAAATAGCCAAGGAATTTCGGGATGCGGTCCTTGATGAACGCTGCCGAGCGAGCCTTTGCCTCTGTCTTCTGGTCTTCGTAGTAGAGCGAGGTGGAAATGGGATGGTGCGTGTCGTGCACTTCAGCGACAAAATCGGTGATGGTCAGTTGAAGCCCATTAGCCCGATAGCGCAGCCTGTCTTGCTGGGGCGCAAGCCCGAGCTTGGGACCGAGGTAGAACAGTATGTTGGCGACATGCGAAATAACAAGGTCGCCATCCTGAAGGAAGGGCGGCGCAAAAGGAATCTCGGCTTCCGACCGGCTACCCATGATCTCGAGCATTGTGTCTGTTCCGCCACCCTTGCCGGACATGCGGGCCACATCAATATAGTCTGCGCCCGCATCCTCAAGCGCCAGTCGGATAAACTCTCCGCGCCCCTGAATGCCGTCCCAGTAATAGAGTTTAAACGCCATACGGTCTCTCAATCCGTCGAGTTTTTGCCCCGTCGCTCACCGCACGATCACCAGCGGCGATAATACTGTCGCGATACGGCGAGCATCTTGTCGACGGCCGATGGCCGAAGCGAATTCTGCGGGCGCGTTTCACGGAACAACAGCGCGACCAGCTTGTCAATCGCCAGCACGAGAGCGATAGCCAGTGCCAAATAGGCGATTGCGGCAAAAGCCAGAAGGGACATGGTATCTTATACCGGAGCGATGAACATGTAGCAGCCTGCGACAATCAATGAGACCAGAATGGCATCGAAATAACTTCGGTTCATGGCGATCCTCCTACTTTGGCGGAAAACATCCGACATCGGCGTTTGTTCCATAGCCGGGTGCCGCTGTCGCATATTTCGCGCGGCCAGAGTCCGCCATCGACCGGAGATGCGCAGGTACTGGTTGTAGGGGAGAATTGATGCAGGCGTGTGACGAATAAAGGGGCGCCGGGAGGGGCGCCCAACTCCGGAGGTAAACTAGAACGAACCCGTTCAGGCAGACTTTCCGACAGCGATTTTCTTGGGGCCCGCCTTGGTAGCGCCATTTGCCTTCGGAACGGTAGCAGCGCGCTTGACGCGCGTCTTCACTTCCTTGCCGTCGGATGATGCTGCAGACCCTTCCAGCGCTTCGCGCTCCCGTCTCGCCTGTTCCCAATGGATGAAATCACGGCCGGCAGGGCGGCCTTCCTCTTCCCAAAGCGCATATGCACGCTTCTTGATCCACTCTTGCTGAGTTTCAGTCATCGCCGATCTCCAGTGCAAAACTGCCTCGTTGTAACGCGATACTGAGAGGTAGAGTTCCAGAGGAATCGAAGCATTTCAAGCGAATTTTGACACAGTGCAAAAATATCTTTCGCATCGCAGCATTCGTCGATCAGGCGGTTGGTACAACGTCCTGGAAGCATACCGTTTTCTAGCAACGGGAAGCTGGATCAGTTCGGGTTCACCGTTGACGTCGGTGAAGCACGAGCAGCCGGCCGGTCGCCCTGAGATTGCGCCATCGCCTTCACCAGAGCCACGATCTTCTCCCGGAGCAGAGCATCGGTGATCTTGATGAATGCCCTGTTGAGGGCGAGCCCCTCTTTCGAGTGCAGGAACTCTGCGACCGGATCTGTAGCGATTGTCATGTCGAGACCAGCCAGCGAGAGCGGTTCGGACGGGTCCTGTTCGAAGAAGTAACTCGGCGATGCACTCAGCACTTCGGCAATCCGCTGCAACCGGCTGGCGCCGATACGGTTCACGCCTTTCTCGTACTTCTGCACTTGCTGGAAAGTTACACCTATCTGCTCGGCAAGCCTTTCTTGACTGAGTCCGAGCAGTTGTCGGCGCATTCTCACCCGCGAACCTACATAGATGTCAATTGCGTTCGGCGTCTTTGCATTCATCTTACGTGTTCCATGTGCCGGAATTATGCGAAACGGTTATTCCGGCAAACCGCTCCCAGCGACAGCAGTGTGTCTTAGCAGATTATCAAGTTCAATTGTTCGTTCTTGACGATCATGTGATTTCCTCGGATCAACGTTGATCGGTCGCTCCGGTCTAGTCACGGCCGTCGAAACGGATGGGCCGATATTCGCGATGCACGATCTTTAGGCTTCGATCCGGTTGAATCATGTAGGTTTCCTCCACCTGCTGTCCGTACTGGTCGATGAAAGTGTGCGGGAAGGTCGACCCGATCGGGGATTTTGTCAGCTTTGTTCGGGGCTGCCCATTATAAATGACGCTTCCAGGTATCGGATCGAGACCGGGCGAGGAATAGTCCTTGGTGCAGCCGGCAAGGATCGCAATGCCGATCAGGGCAATAGCTTTGACGTTCATGGCATCCTCGCATATTCGGCACAATCCTATCGACGGATATATGTGAGGAAGTGCGCAACAAACAGGGATAGGACGAGGATCGTGAACACTTTTTTGGCATAGCGGCCCGAGGCCGAGCTTGGGAAGTCTGAGCTAGAGCAGGCCACGCTTCGCAAGATTGGTCATCAGCGCGGAAATACCGAAGGTCCATTGCGGGCATTGGGTTGAAAGTCGCACCGTGTTGACCAGCGAACCCAGACCGGCGGACGAGATCTCGACGACGTCGCCCACCTTGTGGGTGAAGCCCTGATTCGGTGCATCGCGATCCTGCGTGGGCGCAAAGAGCGTGCCCAGGAATAGCATGAAGCCATCCGGATACTGATGGTGGGCGCCGCATGTCTGTTTCACGAGTTCGGTCGGATCGCGGCTGATCTTCGACATCGAACTCTTGCCATGAAGCACGAACCTGTCTTCGCCTGTAACCTTGAGATCGAGTTCCGCCTGGCGAACGTCGTCAATGCCATAGGTCTTGTCAAACAGGCGTATGAAGGGGCCGATCGAGCACGAGGCATTGTTGTCCTTTGCCTTGCCGAGCAACAGTGCCGAACGTCCTTCCACATCGCGCAGGTTGACGTCGTTGCCGAGCGTAGCGCCCTTGATCTCGCCGCGGCTGTTGACCGCAAGTACAATTTCGGGCTCCGGATTGTTCCAGGTGGAAATCGGATGCAGACCGACATCGGCCCCCCAGCCGACGGAAGACAGCACCGGGGCCTTCGTGAAGACCTCGGCGTCCGGTCCGATGCCAACCTCGAGGTACTGCGACCACATGCCTTCCTCGATCAGCGCTTGCTTGACCTTTGCCGCTTCCGCGGAGCCGGCCTTCAAATTGGTGAGGGTACCGCCGATCAGCGTGCTGACGCGTTCGCGTATCGATGCGGCGCGGTCGGGATTTCCGGCCGCCTTCTCCTCGATTATCCGTTCGATCATCGATTGGGCGAAGGTAACGCCACAGGCCTTGATCGCCTGCAGGTCGGTCGGTGCGAGCAGGTGGGGGAGGGATGGGTCGCGCGTGCCTGTGCTGTTGGCGAGGATCTCCGACAGCGTGCCGAGCTGTTCCCCCTTTGCCGCGCGGGTGAATTCGGCTGGGTCCGGCTGTTCCAGAAGTGCGCTCAGCGTCGGAGCGCTCTTGGAAGTAATGTCGACCAGCTGCCCGTCACGAAGGGTGACTACGCTTGGACCACTGACCGCGGGGTTCCAGGCACGACCGACAAACAAGCCGCCGGAAGCAGCAGTATCCAGGAGAGTATCAGACATCGTCATTTTCCGTCACACGAGCGATGGACGCGCTCTTCGATGAAAGGTATCGAGCCGCCCTCCAACCCAGCGGCCGCGAAAATCGATCACATTCGCTTCCGACGGGCAAGGCCAGCAAAGGAAAAAGCGACCGGCCGACTTCAAAAGATGTGGGCTCGATGCCTTCCCGACATGAGCCCACAACACTTAGATAATCCTGCCTAAGTAGCGGCGCGCCGCTCAGCGCGCCGTCTGGTGTCAGTGGTTGTCGCGCGGGATACCCTTGGTCTGAGCGATGCGCTGATATTTAACCGCCGGTTCGAGCACCGCGCCGGTCTCCATCTGGCCGACATAGCTGCGCTGGATTTCCTGCCAGGGCGTCTGGCTCTCGGGATAGGCATAACCGCCGGCCGCATCGAGTGTTGCCCGGCGCGACGCGATCTCCTCGTCGCTGATCAGGATATCGGCCGTTCCCTTGTTGAGATCGATGCGCACCTGGTCGCCCGTCCTCAGGATGGCGAGGCCGCCGCCGGCAGCCGCTTCGGGCGAGGCGTTCAGAATCGAGGGCGAACCCGACGTGCCGGACTGACGTCCGTCGCCGACGCAAGGCAGGGAGGAGATTCCCTGCTTCAGCAGATAATCAGGGGCACGCATGTTGACGACCTCAGCCGCTCCCGGATAGCCGATGGGGCCGGCTCCGCGCATAAAGAGGATGGTCGTACCGTCGATGGCAAGCGACGGGTCGTCGATGCGACGGTGATAGTCCTCTGGCCCGTCGAACACGACGGCGCGACCGACGAATGCTTCCGGATCATTGGGATTGGACAGGTAGCGGTTGCGGAATTCCGGGGAGATCACGCTCGTCTTCATGATGGCTGAAGAGAAGAGGTTGCCCTTCAGAACGCGGAAGCCGGCGCGCTCCTTCAATGGCCGCTCGAACGGCCGAATGACCTTTTCGTCCTCGATGACGGCTGACGTATAGTTTTCGCCGACTGTCTTGCCGTTCGCCGTCAGCGCGCCGGTGTTGATCAGATCGTGCTTGATCAGCTCACCCATGACAGCAGGCACGCCGCCGGCGTGATAGTAATCCTCGCCGAGATACTCGCCGGCCGGCTGAAGGTTGACGAGCAGCGGGATTTCCTCGCCGTAGGTCTGCCAGTCGTCGACGCTCAGCTCGACGCCGACGTGGCGTGCAAGTGCGTTGAGATGGATCGGCGCATTGGTGGAGCCGCCGATCGCCGAGTTGACCCGGATAGCATTGATAAAGGCTTCTTTGGTCAGGATGTCCGAGGGCTTCAGGTCTTCGCGGACCATCTCGACGATGCGAAGACCGGTCTCGTAGGATATTTCCTGTCGGTCGCGGTAGGGCGCAGGAATTGCGGCAGCTCCCGGCAGCTGCATGCCGAGGGCTTCGGCAAGCGAGTTCATGGTCGTTGCCGTACCCATGGTGTTGCAATAGCCGGTCGACGGCGCAGACGACGCGACAAGCTTGACAAAGCCCTGATAGTCGATCTCGCCGCGGGCCATCATTTCGCGGGCTTTCCAGACGATCGTGCCGGATCCCGTACGCTCGCCGCGGAACCAACCGTTCAGCATCGGACCGACCGAGAGGGCGATCGCAGGAATGTTGACGGTTGCCGCGGCCATAAGACAGGCTGGCGTCGTCTTGTCGCACCCGATGGTCAGGACCACGCCGTCGAGAGGATAGCCGTAGAGCACCTCGACGAGACCGAGGTAGGAAAGATTCCGGTCCAGACCGGCGGTGGGGCGCTTGCCGGTCTCCTGGATCGGGTGCACCGGAAATTCGATGGCAATGCCGCCTGCGTCACGGATGCCCTCCCGCACGCGCTTTGCCAGTTCGAGGTGATGTCTGTTGCAAGGCGACAGGTCCGAACCGGTCTGCGCGATACCGATGATCGGCCGACCCGACTGAAGCTCGTCCTGGCTCAATCCGAAGTTCATGTAGCGTTCGAGGTAGAGTGCCGTCATATCCGGATTTGCAAGATTGTCGAACCAGGCTTTCGAGCGAAGCTGTGGCCCTTCGGTCTTATCCTGGACTGCGTTTGGACTGTGCGGGGCAGGGGTTTTCTCAACCACGGTAATTTTCCTTGCGTTGACGCCATTGTTGTCATGCATTTAGCTGATCGGTACTGGATTGTATAATCAGTCTTTCGTATTCTGATATGCAATTACCTTATATCAGGCGGGATTTGCATGGGATTGGACGGGTTCAAGCTGCGACACTTGCGAATGCTGGTGGCGCTGAGCGAGCACGGCAAGCTGGGCGTTGTGGCCGAAATGTTCGGTATCTCCCAGCCGGCGCTGTCACGGACGTTGAACGAACTCGAGCAGATGTCGGGCCACCAGCTTTTCGAGCGGCACAACAGGGGTCTTATCTCGACCACGCAGGGGGACGTGATCGTACGCCACGCAAAGATGCTTCTGGCCGAGGCGCAGCGGGCCGAGTACGAGATGGTGGTGGCAGCGGCCGGGCAGGGAGGCAGCGTCGCCTTTGGCACCATCATGACGCCTGCGGCCGACTATGTCGCGCCCGCGCTCAAGCGGCTTTTCGAGACGCATCCGACGATAGACGTCAGCATTACCGTCGGCAGCAGCGATGTTCTCTTGGAAGACGTCCTCAACCGCCGCCTCGACTTCGCGGTCTGCCGCATTCCGAGCGGCATGAATCCACTCTGGTTCGATCATATCCCCCTTGGAAAGGAAACGCTGAGGGTCGTCGTCGCGGCGAATCACCCCTTGGCAAAGAAAGCAGTCGCTGCGGAGGATGACCTGCGCCAGCAGAGCTGGGTCCTGCAGCCGCACGGTTCGTTTCTTCGCCACGTCGTGGACGATTTCATCAGACGCCACGGGATTGTCCCGTCGAGCGTCGTCTCCACGTCGGACGCGCTTTTGACGATGCTTCTCATGCTGCAGAGCCAACGCCTTGGTATTCTGGCGGAGCCCGTTGCCCGGCTCATGGAAGAACATGGCCTTTTGCGCATCCTGTCGATTGTAGGCGATATTTCGGTGCCCGACTTTGGGCTCGTAAAGCTCAAGGACCGCGATCTCTCCGCCTCCGCGGAGCTGCTCTACAAGCTGTTCGAATCGGCCTGACGCGAAAGCGCCTCACGGCACGGGCGTGTGTAGCGTCACCAGGCGCGCATCCCGACGAAAGTCCGATGGCGACATGCCCGAAATATGCCGGAACGACTTGTTGAAGGCGCTGATCGAGCCGAAACCGCTGTCCATTGCCACTTGCAAAACGTTGGCGCCATCCTTCATGAGCATTGCCTGCGCACGCGAAAGCCGAAGCAGGTTGACATATTTGTTGAGTGTCATCCCGGTCGTCTTCTTGAAAAGGTTCATCGCGTATTTCGGATGAAGATCCGCTGCGCGGGCAATGTCTACCGAATCGATTTCCTGCAGGAAGTTGGCGGCGACGAAGTCGCACATGCGCGCCACACTGCGCGAAGACTGTGGATAAGCCTGCTCGATGTCGTCCGTATCGGACAGCCCGTTTGATGCAAGCATCGAAAAAGGCTCAAGCGCGATTCGTTCTATCCGAAGCAGCATCTCTTCAACGGCATGCTGGGCCTTTGCCGGATCGCCTGACTTCGCGTAGCGCACCCAGCGCTGAAAGTTCTCGGTGTCTGCCGCATCGGTCGTCGACGTAAACAGAATCTCGCCTTTCATGAGCCTGCTGGAAATATTGATCGGCAGACGCATACGGAAGAAATAAACCAGCGGCAGATGCCCCCCGGCATAGATGGCGTCATCGCTGCACTCATCCATCTGGTGTGGTTGCCCGCCCCAGAAGAGGCACATGTCACCAGCGGTCATGCTGATGTCGTGGCCGTTCATCTTATAATGCACGCTGCCGCGCATGATGTAGTTGACCTCGACCTGCACATGCCAATGCGGCATTAGCATCACTGATGGGTGATTGTGAAACATCTGGAGTGCCGTCGGCAACCCTTCGATGCTGCTGGCTCCCGGCTGATAGACGGCTCTTCGTTCGATCTTACTTTCCGCCAAATCCATGTTCCCTTTTTAGGAGACAGCGGCTCCCTTCCAGATAGTCTAGCCACGTTCGCTAATGGACGGCAATTGAAAAGGGAGGATTTTCAATGCGCTTCAAACTTATCGGTGCGACCGCTGCGGTCGCGTTGCTCGCATCTGGCTCTGCATACGCGGAACCAGCCAATCTCACCATCTGGAGCTGGAACGTCGCGGCGTCGGCGCTGAAGTCGACGCTCGAAGGCTTCAACAAACAGCATCCTGACATCAAGATCACGGTGGAAGACCTTGGAAATCAGCAGGTCTTCGACAAAATGCTGGCTGCCTGCGCTGCCGGCGGCGAAGGTCTGCCTGACATCGTCAGCGTGGAGAACTTCGAAGCTGAGATCTTTTGGAGCCGGTTCCCCGATTGCTTCGCTAACCTGAAGGAACTCGGCTACACGGCAGACATCCAGGCGAAATTCCCCGACTTCAAGCGCACGGAACTTGAAGTCGGCGACGTCGCCTACGCCATGCCATGGGATTCGGGTCCTGTTGCGGCATTCTACCGTCGCGATTTCTATGAGAAGGCTGGCGTCGATCCGGCGAGCATCAAGACCTGGGATGATTTTATCGCAGCCGGAAAGAAGATTTCCGAAGCCAATCCGGGCGTAGTCATGTCGCAGGCCGACTTGAACGGCGACAGCGAATGGTTCCGGATGATCGCAAACGAGCAGGGCTGCGGCTACTTCTCGTCAGATGGCCAGAACATTACGATCAACCAGCCCGCCTGTGTCGCCACGCTCGAAAAAGTGAAGCAGATGAAGGACGCCGGCACGCTGACGGCTGCCAACTGGGACGAGAAGATCCAGGCGAATACCGCCGGCAAGGTGGCGACGCAGATCTATGGCGGCTGGTACGAAGGCACCGTGCGCTCGACCTCTCCGGACGAGAAGGGCAAGTGGGGCGTCTACATGATGCCGAGCCTGACGGCAGACGGCCCGCATGCGGCCAACCTTGGCGGATCGTCGCTGGCGATCGCCGCCAACTCGCCAAACAAGGAAGCGGCCTGGACCTACGTGAACTATGCCCTCGGCACCAACGAGGGCCAGGTCAGCATGCTGAAGTCCTTCGGTCTCGTCCCGTCGCTGCTGAGCGCGGTGCAGGATCCTTTCGTGAACGAACCGCTGCCTTACTGGGGTAACCAGAAGGTCTGGGCCGATATCCTGTCGACCCTGCCGAAGATCGTTCCGAGCCGCGGCACGGCCTTTCAGACGGACGCGGACTCGATCTACAAGGCAACGCAAACGAAGTATCTCGCCGGCGGCTATCCTGACGCGAAGGCTGCGCTTGACGACGCCGCCAACCAAGTCGCGTCCGCAACGGGTCTCCCGATCGCAAAGTGAGTGATCGTGCCGGGCGCGCCATGCGCCCGGCCTTCACCCTCAGTGCGTTCGTAAGGAGGAGGCCTCATGCCGCTCAGAAACCGGAGCGCCTACGCGTTCCTTGCACCCTATCTATTGGTTTTCGCCACTTTCTGGGTGTGGCCGATCATCAATTCGTTCCTGATTTCGTTCCAGAACACCCGCGTCAATCCCTGGAAATTCAGCGTTCAGGCAAATTGGGGGCGCCTGTTCGGCGACCCGGCATTCTACAACGCGCTCTACAACACACTCCTCATCCTGTTGATCCAGGTCCCGGTGATGATCGCGCTTGCGACGGTCATGGCGGTTCTGCTCAATTCGCCGCTGCTCAAGGCCCGCGCCATCTTCCGCTTCGCATTCTTTGCGCCGGTCGTGGTCGGTGAAGTTGCCTACGCGGCTGTCTTCCGCCTGATGTTCAATATGGACTTCGGCATCATCAACAAGCTGATCGGCACGGTCGGGATTGCGCCTGTGTCGTGGTTCGCGGAAAGCCATGCCGCCATGGCGCTCATTATTCTCGCTGTGACGTGGCGCTGGGCCGGTTACAACGCGATCATCATTCTGGCGGGGCTGCAATCCATTCCGGAGGACGTCTACGAGGCCGCCACACTCGACAAGGTGTCGAAGACGCAGCAGTTCATCCACATCACGCTGCCGCTGTTGAAGCCCATCATCCTATTCTGCGTGATCCTGTCCGTCATCGGCACGATGCAGCTCTTTACCGAACCCTTCCTGATCACCAATCGCGGCGGCCCCGGCGGCGGCACGGAAACGCTCGGCCTGCTCCTTTATCGCCAGGGCTTCCTGTCGCTGAACTTCGGCTACGCCTCGGCGATCGCCTACACGATGGCGGCTCTTGCAATCGCAATCTCGCTGCTCAACCTGTGGGTTGGGAGGGAACAGAAATGAAATCCAAGTCGCAGTCCCTCCTGATCCGTAAAATCGCCTTGCATGCCGCGTTGACGCCGCTGGCGATCATCTGGCTCTTTCCGCTGTGGATGATGTTCGTCTTTGCGACGATGCCCGATTACGGCATCTTCAGCCCCAACATCGTTCTCTTGCCGTCGACCAACCTCATCGAGAACTTCAAGAACCTTCAGGCGGACACGGATTTCGTCGGCGCCATGATCATCTCGATCGGCGTCGCGGCTATCTACACGTTCTGTTCGGTTCTGCTGACGTCGATGGCTGGCTGGGCACTGGCGCGCTATCGCTTCGTCGGCCGCTCGATCGTCATTGCAATCATCCTCGGTACGATCACGCTGCCGTTTGCGGTCGTCGTCATTCCGCAGTTCATCATGGTCGCCCGCGAGTTCAAACTAGCCAACACCTGGATTGCCCTGATCGTACCGCCGCTTTTCAACTCGCTCGGCGTGCTTTTCATGCGCCAGGCCTTCTCGATGATGCCGGGCGAGCTTTTCGACGCCGCCCGCGTCGAGGGCGTCAAGGAGTGGCAAATCTTCCTGCGTATCGCCTTGCCGCTGGCACGGCCGACGATGGCCGCCCTTGCGATCATTCTCTTCCTGGCCTCTTGGAACAACTATCTCTGGCCGCTGCTCATCAACTCCAAGCCCGGAATGATGACGGCACCGGTGGCGCTCGGAACACTGCTCGGCCTCACCAAGGTTTCCTGGGGCGGCATCATGGCAGGCGCACTGCTGCTCACGGCCCCGATCCTGGTCGTCTTCGTGTTCCTGCAGCGTCACTTCATTGCCGGCATTTCAGCCGGCGCAGTCAAATAGTCGGGAAACACCTGATGTCTGAGCTTTCACTGAAAAACGTCGTCAAGCGCTTCGGCGCACTGGAAATCATTCATGGCGCAAACCTCGACGTAAAGGACGGGGAGTTCGTCGTCTTCGTCGGTCCGTCCGGTTGCGGCAAGTCTACGCTGCTGCGCATGATCGCTGGCCTTGAGGAAACCTCCGGCGGAGAGATCAATATCGGTGGCAAGGTGGTCAACGATGTCGAGCCGGCCGATCGCGGCATCGCCATGGTCTTCCAGTCCTATGCGCTTTACCCGCACATGACGGTCGAGCAGAACCTGAGCTTCGGCCTTCGGATGAACGGTAATCCGAAGGAGGATACCGAAAAGCGCGTCAAGCACGCCGCCAACATCCTGCAGATCAACGAGCTGATGCAGCGGCGACCGAAGCAGCTCTCCGGCGGCCAGCGCCAGCGCGTCGCCATCGGCCGCGCCATCGTGCGCGAACCACAGGTGTTCCTGTTCGATGAACCCCTGTCCAATCTGGACGCGGAATTGCGCGTGCAGATGCGCGTCGAAATCTCCCGGCTGCACAAACAGCTGGGCACGACGATGATCTACGTCACCCACGACCAGACGGAGGCCATGACGCTTGCCGACAAGATCGTGGTGCTGAGGGCGGGGAACATAGAGCAGATCGGTGCCCCGCTCGACCTCTATGACGACCCGGCCAATCAGTTCGTCGCGGGTTTCGTCGGGTCTCCGAAGATGAATTTCCTCAAAGCCCAGGTCATCGACACGAATGCGGCCACCGCGACGCTGGCTCTCGTCGACGACCGAAGCGTTCGCCTCGCCATGCCGGTAACAAGCCCGGTCGAGACAGGCATGCCAGTGACGCTGGGCATACGTCCGGAGCATTTTGCTGACGCCGGTAAAGGCGATGCGGACCTGACAGTCAGCATCGACGTCGCCGAGCATCTCGGCAACACCAGTTACATCTATGCAACGACGGCAGGCGGCGAGCAGCTGATCATCGAACGGCCTGAGTCGCGCACAGCAGGCAACCGCGACCAGCTGACCGTCGGCCTTTCCGCCAAACGCATCTTCCTGTTCGACAGCGCCGGCAAGCGGCTGCGCTGATCGCATTTCCATCCCAAGACCAAGCACTGAAAGAGGAATTTTCCATGAGCTCAGATCAACCGATTCGCTGGGGTATCATCGGTCCAGGCACCATCGCGCGTACCTTCGCGGACGGCATCGCCCATTCGCGCACCGGCAAGCTCGCGGCCATCGCGACGCGCAATCCCGACAAGCCCGGCCTTGGCGACAACTTCCCCGGAGCCCGCATCGTCAACGGCTACGAAGCGCTTCTGAAGGACAGCGAGATCGACGCCGTCTATATCTCCACCCCGCACACCGGCCATGCCGAATGGGCAATCAAGGCAATCCGCGCCGGCAAACACGTGCTCGTCGAAAAGCCGATCGCACTTTCTGCCTATGACGCCGATGTCATCTATCACGAAGCCAAGAAGGCGGGCGTCTTTGCCGGTGAAGCCTTCATGTACCGGGTCCATCCGCAGACGGCCAAGATCGTTGAACTCGTAAAGAGCGGCGCTATCGGAACCGTCCGCATCATCCGCTCCAGTTTCGGCTTCAACATGGGAGGCTTCAAGCCGGAGCATCGTCTCTTCGCCAACGAGGCCGCCGGCGGCGGTATTCTCGATGTCGGCGGCTACCCGGTCTCGATGGCGCGCCTGATCGCCGGTGCCGCAGACGGCAAGCCGTTCCTGGAGCCGGAAAAGGTGGCGGGCGTCGGCCACCTCGGCCAGTCCGGCGTTGACGAATGGGCCTCTGCCGTCCTGAAGTTCCCGAACGGCATCATTGCCGAAGTGTCCTGCTCGATCATGGCAAACCAGGACAACACGCTGCGGATCATCGGATCGGACGGACGCATCGAGGTCAAGGATTTCTGGTTTGCTTCCGGCCACAAGGGCGGTGTCGGCAAGATCGAGATCTTCAAGGGCAACGAACAGCAGACGATCGAGGTCAAGGAGGGGCGTTGGCTCTATTCCTTCGAGGTCGATGCCGCCGGCGATGCGATCCGCGCCGGCGAGAAGGAGTTCGCGGCGCCCGGCATGGGTTGGGCGGATTCCCTCGGAAACCTGCGCGTCCTCGACCAATGGCGCGCTTCGATCGGCCTGGAATACAGTGTCGAGAAGGCCGAAAAGCGCACGACCAATCTTGCCGGCGGTACTGTCCGCCGCGGCAACAGCATCCCGCAGCGCCAGATTCCCGGCATTTCCAAACCGGCGTCGGTCGTCACTCTCGGCTTCGAGTTCTTCCCGAACTTCGCGGCGGCATCGCTGACCCTCGATGCCTTCTATGAAGCCGGCGGCAACGTCTTCGACACCGGTTTCGTGTACGGCGGCGGTAAGACGGAGAGCATTTTCGGCGACTGGCACACCAGCCGCAATGTGCCGCGGGACGACATCGTTCTGATCGGCAAGGGTGCGCATTCGCCGCTCTGCTATCCGGATGTGATTGCCAAGCAGCTCGATCAATCGCTGAACCGGCTGAAGACCGATTACGTCGACATCTACTTCATGCACCGGGACAACACCGACATACCGGTCGGCGAGTTCGTCGACGCGATGGACGCGGAAGTGAAGCGGGGGCGGATCCGCGGCATTTTCGGGGGCTCCAACTGGACGCGTGAGCGGATGGACGAGGCGGCAACCTATGCGGCGAAGAACGGCAAGGTCGCGCCGGCGGCTCTTTCCAACAACTTCTCGCTGGCCGAGATGCTGGATCCGATCTGGGCAGGATGCGTGACATCTTCCGACGACGAGTGGAAGACGTGGCTGAACGCCAGGCAGGTCCCGAACTTCGCCTGGTCCAGCCAGGGCCGAGGCTTCTTCACCGACCGTGCCGGACGCGACAAGCTCGATGACGAGGAGATCGTGCGTTGCTGGTATTCCGACCGCAACTTCGAACGCCGGGACCGGGCGATCGAACTGGCCAGCAAGCTGGGACGGAGCCCGATCCACATCGCGCTCGCCTATGTCATCGCCCAGCCGTTCCCGGTTATCCCGCTGATCGGGCCACGCACGATCGCCGAGCTCGAAGACAGTCTCTCGGCGCTCGACATCAAGCTGACGCCGGAGCAGGTGAAGTGGCTGGAAGCATAACACCGACTATGGCCTGAGACGTGTTTGAGACGTGAAGCGGGGCCGACCAGGATTCGTAGGTCGCGGATTCCGGTCGGCCCGTTTTGGGGGCCGTGCCGCTTCGTTGTTCACTCATGGCCCGGCGATGGACAAGTCGCTCTGGAACCGAGCGCGTTTGAGGGGTATGGTTGCCGCCTTCAGGTCGTACCGGCGGCCTTCGCCCCGAACCTCAACAACGAGGGGAAGCGAACCATGCAACGACTGACGTCTGTGGCAGCGCTAATGGCGCTGAGCACAACTGTTGGCTGGGCTCAAGAGCCGGTCATCGGCACCTGGAAGACACAGGTGGGAACCACCGCAGTGATTGATCAGTGCAGCCAAGGCTACTGCATCACGATGAAGACCGGAAATCACGCAGGCAAGCAGATCGGCTCGTTCCAGGGAAGGAACGGGAATTTTACCGGTACCATCGTGGAACCCGAGAGCAAAAAGACATTCGACGGCGTCCTGACGGTCTCGGGAAACACCGTTCGGATGAAGGGTTGCACGATGAAGGTGTTCTGCGTTTCGCTGATCTGGAAGCGACTATAGCCGGGGACGGCAATACGTGGGGCAGCGACCGGCCAGACCGTAACACCGGGCCCCCGCGACGTTCCCCTTGATCACGACGATTCCGGAAAACTTGTTGCCCTATGCCGAACTCGGGAGAGCCCAATAAACGGGCCGGACTGCACTGATGGATCGATCGGTAAATAACTATTTAGATACAAAATGTTATCCAATAATATCAGCGTATTAGGATGGTATTGTGGGAATTCTGCGGGGGCGGTGGCCTTGACAGGTCTCCGCTTTCGCTGTCTGGTTTGTCGCTAGGAATTTCCAGGGAGGACAATGTTGTCATGCTGAGATTTGCAGTCGTCGGGATCGATCATGGGCATACCCTCGATCATGTGAAGGGTCTGGTTGCGGCAGGTGGAGAGTTTGTCGGCTATTGCCCACGGACCTCGGTACCCGCGCTGCTTGAGACCGTCCGGCGGACCTATCCGGATACGCCGCAGATCGACCGGGAGGCGCTATTTGCCGACCCTTCGATCGATGTGATTTGCATCGCTGCTATCCCCTGCGATCGGGCCGACCTCGCCATCCGCGCGATGCGCGCCGGCAAGGACGTGATGACCGACAAGCCGGGGGTGACCACCTTCGCGCAGTTGGAAAAAATAAAGAGGACAGTGTCTGAGACCGGCCGCATCTTCTCGATCTGCTTTTCCGAACGTCACTGCGTGCGTTCCGCCGTCAAGGCGGGCAAGCTGGTCAAGGACGGCGCGATCGGCACGGTAATCCAGACGATCGGGATGGGGCCGCACCGCCTGCAACTGCCGACGCGGCCCGAATGGTTTTTCGATCCGGAGAAATTCGGCGGCATCATCGTCGATATCGCCTCGCATCAGGTCGACCAGTTTCTCTTCTACACCGGCTCCACGAGCGGGGAGGTGGTTGCAAGTTCGGTCGGTAACTTCGCCATGCCGGAGAGGCCAGCCTTTCAGGATTTCGGCGAGCTACTCCTGCGGTCCGAAAATTCATCCGGCTATGTCCGCGTCGACTGGTTCACCCCGGACGCGCTGCCTACCTGGGGCGATGGGCGCCTGACCATTCTCGGCACGAAAGGCTATATCGAATTGCGCAAGTACATCGATATATCCGGTCGTCCGGGCAAGGATCATCTCTTCCTCGTCAACGGCGAGGAGACGACCCACATCGATTGCAGCGACGAAAAGCTGGACTACTTCGATGCCTTTACCGCCGATGCGCGTGACCGCACGCAGACAGCAATGACCCACGAGCATGTCTACGAGGTCTGCCGGCTTTCGTTGGAGGCGCAGGCCAAGGCCGTAAGGCTTGGTGCCAAGTGAGGACCCTGGAATGACGAAGAAACTCCGCGTCGGTGTCGTCGGAGCGGGCATTGCATCCCGCCATCTGACAGGCTTTGCCTGGAACAGGGAGCTGTTCGAGGTCCCTGTTCTCTGCTCGCTCGACGAAGAGCGCGGCAAGGCCCTGTGCGAGGAGTTCACCATTCCGGACTATACGCAGGATGTGGAAACGCTGATCCGGCGCGCCGACATCGACGTGGTCGACATCTGCACGCCACCGAGTTCGCATTTCGAGATCTGCCGCAGGGCGATCGATGCAGGCAAGCACGTGATCTGCGAAAAGCCGCTGTTCGGCTCCATCGCCGAGGTAGACGAGATGAGCCGGTTCGTCGCGCGCGCCGAAGGGCTGACGTTGATGCCGATCTTTCAATATCGCTATGGCTCGGGCGTGCAGAAGCTGAAGATGCTCATCGAACTTGGTCTCACCGGGAGCCCGTTTCTGACGACCATCGAGACGCACTGGTGGCGCGGACCGGATTATTATGCGGTGCCATGGCGTGGCAAATGGGAAACCGAACTGGGCGGTGGCCTGCTCGGCCACGCGATCCACGCTCATGACATGCTGAACTACGTGCATGGCGGCTGTGCCGAGGTCTTCTCCTATGGCGCGACGCTGGTGAACCCGATCGAGGTCGAGGATACAGCCGCCCTTTCGGTGAAAATGAAGAACGGTTCGCTTGCCAGCCTGTCGATGACGCTCGGCTCGCGCGAGGAGATCTCGCGCCTACGCTTCTGCTTCAGCGATCTCGTCGTCGAGAGTATCGTCGAGCCCTATACAATGGGGCGCGACCCGTGGACTTTTGTTGCCGGCGACAAGCAGCACCAGACCCGTATCGACGAGGCGCTGGCAGGTTATGTGTACAAGGAAGACGGCTATACGCGCCAATTCGAGCTATTCCACCAGGCATTGATGCGTGGCGATGAGCCTCCCGTGACGCTTGAGGACGCCCGCAATTCGCTGGAACTCGTCACGGCGGCCTACCACTCGCAACGCACCGGAGTTCCCACCCCCTTGCCGATTCTCTCGGACCATCCACTCTATCGGTCCTGGCTTCCGGAGGACCGGAGGTCGTTCGCTGCCGGCGTGTAAAATGCTCGCGGTCGGGTCCATGACTTTCAGAATAAAAAGCCTTTCAGTGTAACGACTTCCTAAGCTCGATTTGCGAGCCTCCATGCATCGATTTTCATTCCGCCGTTGTTCGAGGCCATGCATGTTTTTAAGCAAGGACGATTGGATCAGTCAGCGCGCTTACGCGCTTTGGGAAGCCGAAGGCCGGCCGGAGGGCCGCGGTGAAGATCACTGGCAGCAGGCAGCGCGAGAACACCAGCTGCTCGAACTAACGAAAGCGTCGCTGGACGGCCGCGACATGATCGAGCGCCTGAGGGCAATGGGAAGGCTGATGCGCGAAACGGAGACCGACGCAACGCCGGTCCGGGAGCCGTCGAAGCGCTCGATAGCACGCTAAGTTGCGTTGTCGAACAGCAATGCAAACGGCAGGCGGTCCGCCTTAACGCGTATTTAGCCATTGCGATTAGTTTTCCCGAAAAATCAGGGGAAGACCGGCTTCGAAGGTAGAACGTCAACCTTTCGCGTCCAGCATCGAGCAACGGTGGCATGAACGCCCCTTTTTGCAGCTGCAGGAACCATAAATGCTTTCGGCGATTGTTCATGAACTCACGTCACAGGTTGGACGTCAATGGAACAACTTCTCCCGGCGTCCCGATGATGGGGACCTCGACAGCCGAAGACACAAAGCTTTCGCACCGGAGGCTTTGGTTGAGCTCGCTCATCTCAAGAAGCTGTTTGACAGGTCCTCCAAAGCAGCCCGCATCGGCGTGTGGGAATGCAGTCTTCCCGATGAGCGCCTGACCTGGACCGACATGGTCTATGAACTCTTCGACCTTCCGCCGGGCTACCCATTGCGGCGCAACGAAATCGTAGGGCTCTACTCCGAGAAATCGCTCGCCGAACTGACGAAACTCCGGAAGCTGGCGATCGAGAAGCACGAGGGGTTCAGCCTCGACGCCGAGATCGTCACTGCCAAGGGTAACCGCCGATGGATACGGATCACGGCCACGGTCGAATGCGAGCACGATGTGCCGGTCCGCATATTCGGGATGAAGCAGGACATCACGGCCGAGAAAACGATGTTCGATGAAATCCGGCATCTGGCCGAATTTGACGTGCTGACCGACCTTCCCAACCGCGTGCAGTTTCAATCGAAGTTCGAGGCTCTCTGCAGCTCCGACGCTCCCGCGGGTGCCGTCGCGCTTTTCCTCGTCGATCTCGACGGTTTCAAGCTGGTGAACGACAGCATGGGGCATCAGGCCGGTGACGAGTGCCTCAGGGAAGCAGCCGGTCGGCTGCTGAGGGCGCTCGAACGCGCGGAGATCGTCGCGCGAATCGGCGGAGACGAGTTCGCGGTTTTGCATTTCTGCGCAAGCGACGAGGACGTGGAACGGGTGGCCAACATCATCGTCACATCCCTCGGCGGCTCATTTGGCTACAACGGGCAACGCATCGGCATCGGCGCTTCTGTCGGTGTCGCCTTTGCTGCCAGGCATCTGGCACCTAAGGATGTCTTTGCGGCTGCCGACAAAGCGCTCTATTCTGCCAAAACCGACGGCAAGAACCATTATCGCATTGCGGCCCCATCGCCTGCAGCGGAAACTCATGCCGCCTAGCAGGCAGCAGCAATCGTCCCGACGTGATATATCTGGATTGCAAAGAACATTGTGATCTCGTAGGTCAGGCGCAAATTTTTTCGAAAAAACACTAAAAAGGTAGACAAAGACGGGCTGCCTATTTTCCTGGGCACCGGATAGTTTCGCCACATGTTCAAAGAGCAGGCATCATGAGCCACATTCCACAGATCGACTACGCGACCGCCTCCCAAGAGATCAAGAGCGCGCATGACGAGGAAGTCAGGATCCGCGGCCGCATGACCAATATGAAGCGGACCCTGCTTCATTCCCCGACGGCCCACCGTATCTATGCGGAATGGTTCACGCTGCGTGCCGAGCTTGGGTCTATCGACGACCGTTCGATATGGATTTTCTCTCATGCCATTTCGAAGGCCAGTAAATCGAAAATTGCGGTGACATTCTTCCGCCGCGCCCTGATAAATGCCGGTTTCAACCCCGATGCGCTGGAACTCTCGGACGAGGAAGCACTCCTCGATGCCTTCGGCAAAGCGATCGTCGCCGACTCAAATGCGATCCACACCGATATCTGGACAGCGCTGAAAGCCCGCTACGACTCAAAGACCCTGGTCGACCTCGTCGCCTTCGCCGGCATCATGCTCGCCACCGCCGTCTTCAACAATGTGGTGGAGATCGACTTCGACCCTGAACTCGAAGCCTTCGCCGAAACCGCCGACTGACCCATATTCCAACAAAAAAATCTCACACAGGGAGTTTGACATGTCCACCATCACCAGCCGTTCGCGACTGCTCGCAAGCGTCTTCGGGCTCGCGCTCGCTTTCGGCGCGACCCTTGCCCATGCCGAAACGCCGCCGAACGTTCTCGTCGTTGCCCAGTCGATCGATGACGCCGTCAGCTTCGACCCGGCAGAGGGCTTCGAGCTTACGACCGTGCAATCGTTCAACAACCTCTATCAGCGCCTCGTTCAGTCGAATCGCGAGGACGGTACCAAGATCGAGCCCGCGCTTGCAGCGTCCTGGGAGCCCGGCAGCGACGGCAAGAGCCTGACGTTCGCGCTGGCCGACGCCAAGTTTTCGTCCGGCAACCCGGTTCGCCCGGAAGACGTCGTGTTTTCGCTGACACGCGCCGTAAAGCTCAACAAATCGCCGGCTTTCATCCTGAACGAGCTCGGCTGGACCGCCGACAATGTCGATGGCGCCGTGACCAAGGTGGACGACAAGCACGTCAGGCTCACCTGGAGCGCTGACGTCGGCGCCGGCTTTGCACTCTCGCTTTTGACAGCGCCGATTGCCTCGATCGTCGACGAACAAACGGTCGCAGCCGAAGCAAAGGACAACGATTTCGGCAACGCCTGGCTGAAGACCAATTCGGCCGGCAGCGGCGCGTTCACGATCGCCACCTACACGCCGCACGAGGCGCTGGTGCTGCAGGCCAACGCCAATTCAGCCGACAAGCCGAAGCTCGAAAGCGTCATCATCCGCAATGTGCCCGATGTCAGCTCCCGCCGCCTCCTCGTCGAACAGGGCGATGCCGACATTGCCCGCGGCCTGGCCGCCGATCAGATCGATGCTCTGAAAGACAAGAGCGGCATCAAGGTGCTGTCGGTGCCGTCTGCACGCAGCGACTACATCCTGATCAACAGCAAGGCGAACGAGACGCTGGGCAAACCGGCTTTCTGGGAAGCGGCCCGCTATCTCGTCGACTACAACGGCATCGCCAAGGATCTCCTGCGCGGCCAGAGCAACGTCCACCAGGCCTTCCTGCCCGTCGGCTTCCCGGGTGCCGTGACCGATACGCCGTTCAAGCTTGACGTCGAGAAGGCAAAGAAGATACTCGCCGACGCCGGCATCAAGACGCCGTTCAAGGTCGAATTCATCGTCTTCAACGATCAGCCGTTCCTGTCGATCGCCCAGTCGCTGCAGTCGACCTTCGCCAAGGCGGGTATCGAGCTGGACATTCAGCCGGGTGTCGCCAGCGACATCTATGCTCGCGGGCGCTCCGGCAAGTTCGAAATGACGCTGCGCTACTGGATCCCGGACTATTTCGACCCACACTCCAACGCCAGCGCTTTTGCGATCAACCGCGACAACTCCACCAACACAGCTGCCAAGTACGCGGGTTGGGTGATTCCGGAGCTGACCGACGAGACGCTCGCGGCGGTCAAGGAACAGGACCCTGCAAAGCGCGTTGCGCTCTATCAGGACCTCCAGAAGAAAATCCAGGCTAGCTCGCCGTTCGTCTTTATGCTTCAAGGCAACGATCAGGTCGTGCTAAGCGACAAGGTGAAGAATTATGCCCAGGGCCTGAATGCAGATCAGGTCTATTACGACAAGGTAGAAAAATAAGTGCCGCAAGCGGCGACACCATCGGATGCCGACACAAACGACTCCCGCCAGAGGAAAGCCTGGCGGGAGTTGTCGTTCGTCTGGCCGCTATTCAAATGGCTCTGGTCCTTCGCGTTGACACTCCTGGGCCTTGCGCTTGTCACCTTTGCCATGACGCGCCTGTCGCCGATCGACCCGGCCCTGCAGCTCGTCGGCGACCATGCCAGCCAGTCGACCTACGACGCCGCGCGGGTACTGCTCGGCCTGGACCAGCCGCTCCCAGTTCAGTTTTTCCGCTATATCGAGACGGCGCTCTCCGGCAATTTCGGCCAGTCGATCTCGACGGGGCAGCCGGTCGCGCGCGACATCGCACGCACCTTCCCCGCCACGATCGAACTTGCAACGGCCGCCATCATCATCGGCGCCGTACTCGGGCTGGCGCTCGGGATCGCGGCCGCGATGCGCCAGGGAACATGGGTCGATACGCTCGCCCGCTTCGTCTCTCTCATCGGCTATTCCGTGCCGATCTTCTGGCTCGGCCTTCTGATGCTGCTGTTCTTTTATGCGCGCCTGCACTGGGCGCCGGGACCGGGAAGGGCGGACGTGGTGTTTCAGTATACGGTCAAGCCGGTCACCGGCTTCGCCTTGATCGACACATGGATGTCAGGCAAGACAGGCGCCTTCAGGGATGCGCTTGCCCACCTCGCCTTGCCGGCAACGGTGCTTGCGTTCCATGCGCTTGCCTCGATCTCACGTTTGACGCGCGCCGCTATCCTCACCGAGCTTGGCCAGGAGTATGTGACGACGGCACGTGCCAAGGGCGCCGGCATCCGACGCATCGTCTTCGTCCACATCCTGCCGAACGTCTCGGGCACGCTGCTCACCGTTATCGCACTCGCATACGCAAGCCTGCTCGAAGGCGCGGTGCTGACCGAGACGGTCTTTGCCTGGCCGGGCATCGGACGCTATCTGACGACGGCGATGTTTGCCGGCGACATGCCGGCAATTCTCGGCGCAACCCTGGTCGTCGGCTCATCCTTCGTGCTACTGAACGCGGTGACGGACCTTGCAGTCTCCAACATCCAGGCCGGGAGACAGAGATGACCGCGATTGTGCAAACACCGGTCACCGGTCCCTCTTTTTTGAAGCGGCTGCTTCGCTCACCATCCGCTGCGACAGGGGCTGTCGTCGTTCTGGTCATACTGTTCGCGGCTCTCCTGGCGCCGGTGATTGCGCCGTACGATCCGACGCTACAGGAGACTGCGAGCCGCCTCATGCCGCCAACGGCTGCCCATTGGCTTGGCACCGACGCCTTCGGTCGCGATATCCTTTCGCGCCTGATCTACGGGGCCCGCCCGACGCTTCTGTTGGTGCTGATCGTGGTGCTCCTGATGGCACCGCTTGGCATAACGGTCGGCATCCTCGCCGGCTTCTTCGGGGGGGTGACCGAGCGGGTGCTGATGCGCCTCACCGACATTGTCATGTCCTTTCCACGTCTGCTGCTGGCCTTCGCCTTCGTTGCGATCATGGGGCCCGGCCTGATCAATGGAGCGCTGGCTCTGGCCCTGACCAGCTGGCCCGCCTACGCCCGCCAGGCCCGTGTCGAAACGGCCGCCCTTCGCCGCAGCGATTATCTGGCCGCGGCCGAAATGGTCGGCATCAAGGGCATCCGCCTTCTCTGGGGGCATATCCTGCCATTGATCCTGCCGTCGGCCGTTGTCAGGCTTGCACTCGATCTGTCCGGCATCATCCTTGCCGCCGCTGGCCTCGGCTTCCTCGGACTGGGCGTTCGACCGCCGACGGCGGAATGGGGTTCGATGGTGTCTGACGGCACGCAGGTCATCTTCGACCAGTGGTGGATCGCGGCGACGCCTGGCCTTGCCATTCTCATCACTTCGCTCGCCTTCAACCTGCTCGCCGACGGTTTGCGCGACATTCTGGATCCGCGACATGGCTGAGCCGCTGCTGACGATCGAGAACCTCCGAATTTCCTTTCCGTCCGAGGGAGGGCCGGTCAGTGTCGTCGACGACGTATCGTTCGACGTCGGGCGTGAGGTCGTGGCGCTGGTCGGGGAATCCGGTTCGGGCAAGTCGATGACCGGACGGGCAGTCATGGGGCTGCTGCCGCGCGGAGCAAGGATCGAGGCCCTGCGAATGGCGTTTGACGGGCAGGAGCTGACCGCGCTTTCCCCTTCAGCCTGGAACCGGCTCAGGGGCCGCGGGATCGGTCTCGTACTGCAGGACCCGAAATACTCCCTCAACCCGGCCCACAAGATCGGACGACAGGTCGAGGAAGCCCTGTTGCTACACGAGAAGATCTCCGCGGCCGAACGCCGGGAGCAGGCGCTCGAGATGCTTTCCAAGGTCGGTCTGCCAGACCCCGAACGTGTCTATTCCAGCTACCCCGCAGCCCTTTCGGGCGGCATGGGCCAACGGGCAATGATCGCCGCGATGCTGGTCAGCCGGCCGAAACTCCTGATCGCCGACGAACCGACATCGGCACTCGATCGCGGCCTTCAGGATCAGATCCTGACCCTGCTTCGATCGCTGACGGAAGAACTCGGCATGGGCTTGCTCCTCATCAGTCATGACCTGCAGCAGGTCTCGCGCTACGCCGACCGGGTTCTGGTCATGCGGCAGGGCCGGATCGAGGAAGAGATGGCATCTGCCGATCTCGCTAATGCGGGGTCTGCCTATACCCGGGCGCTTTGGGCCGCACGCCCCTCGGCTGCGACCTATGGCACCCGCTTGCCGGTCTATGAGGGTGGCCGATGAAGGCGCTCGAAATCGACAATCTCTCCGTAACGTTCCATGGAAAGGGCAAGGGATTTGCCGCTGTTGGCGACGTCAGCTTCGTGGTCGAGGAGGGGCAGACCTTTGGGCTGATCGGACCATCCGGTTGCGGCAAGACGACAGTGCTGCGCGCCATTGCTGGCCTCAATACGCAATGGGACGGTTCGATCCAAGTTTTCGGCGAAGCGCTGCAACCCGGCAGGAAGATTGCCGGCGCGTTGCGCAGCAATATTCAGATGGTGTTCCAGGACCCCTATTCCTCCTTGCACCCACGCCATCGCATTCGCCATATTCTCGGCGAACCGCTGACCATCAGGAGGCACCCCGATGTCGAGACCGAGGTCCTCACGGCACTCGACCAGGTGGGGCTTCCCGCATCTGTGGCTGGCCGTTATCCGCACCAGCTGTCCGGCGGTCAGCGCCAGCGCGTGGCGATTGCCCGCGCGCTGCTGCTGAAGCCGAAGCTTTTATTGCTCGACGAGCCGACATCGGCGCTCGACGTGTCAGTGCAGGCAGAAATTCTGAACCTCCTCAACGATCTCAAGCAGTCGCATGGCATGACCTTCGTGCTGGTCAGTCACGACCCGGGAGTCGTCGCGCACATGTGCGACAATGCCGTTACCATGCAGGCAGGCCACGTCGACCGTGTGCTCGATCGTGCCGCACTGGCCGCAGGGGGCTGGGAGAGCCATTAGCGCCCTGCGTCGGCCAGTATTTTCGCCGCGAGTTCACCGGCGACGAAAGCGGCGTGCTCGGTGATCTGCGGCAATCCCATCAGCTCACCGAAGGTGCCGCGTGCAAGCGGCCCCGAAATCAAAAGCGACGCATCGGCGTTCATATCCGTGGCGACGGCTTCCGACTGCTCGTTGCAGGCAATGCCGAGGCCGGTCGCGTCGAGCTGCAGGTTCCCTCGATCGCGGAGGTCCCTTAACCAGGGCTGGCTGTCGAGAATGCCGCCGTGGGCCGGACCTGTGGTCACCACAACGGCGTCGTAAACCCGCTCCAGCGTCAAGGCATGACGGCGTCGCAGACTGACTTGAATCTCCTCGCCGTTCCGACTGGCATCGCCCACGGATGCGGCAAGAACCTCCATCCGGCCTGCAGCAATCGCTTCTTCGAGTACATCCTCCACCTGCGGCGCAATGCGGAAGCGATGCACGTCCCAGAACGGCCGTAGATGCCGGACGATCCGGCGCCTCTCGGCAACAGGCAGCTTCTGCCAGATGGCATGGCCATGGCCCCGGACCTGGTCGATGACCGCATGCCAGGTCTGGCCGGCCGCCTCCGCCTTGGCGATCGTCTGCCGGACCAACTGCAAAAGGGCGGTCGCGCTGTGCGCCGGCGCTGCTTCGAAATCGCCGAACGGCTCCTGCGGAAAAGGTGAGTGGCCCCTTGATCGCAGGCCACGCCGCGAGATGGACGTGATCGGCCCGTGATGGCCCGTCCGCGCCAATGAGGCTACGATGTCGGCCGCGGTCAGCCCGTTTCCGACGATCAGAAGCCTGTCGTCCGGTCGGATGGCGTCGAGCGATCCGGCGACGGCAGAGTCCGGCACAAATCGCGGATGGCCCTTGAGTCCGTCGAGATTGGCTGGTGCCGAAGGGGCAGGATGACTTGTCGCGATGACGACGAGGTCGGCGAAAGTCTGGCCGCCCTGACTGTCGTATATATGCCAGAACGCACCGTCCCGCCTGACGCCGGTGACCAGAGCCCGCCGGTGCCTGACCGCCCCGCTCCGCACGAGAGGCTGCAAGGCGGCGGCAACATATGCGCCGAAGAGACGACGTTGCGGGAAAATGTTCCCGTCCGGGCGATGAGCGCCCGGATCGTCCGCCACGGCATCGTTGCTCTCAATCCAACCCAGAAAATCCTCCGGATGATCAGGCAACAGGCTCATTCGGGCGGCAGGGACGTTGATCCGGTGGGCCGGATCGTCCGTGTCATAGGCGAGCCCTCGGCCGATTTCCGGGCGCGGCTCGAAAACGACGATCGCCGGCGAATTGTCTCCCAACGCAAGTGTCAAATGATACGCCACGCCGGCGCCAGACACGCCGCCGCCGATGATCGCAACTACGGGCCGGCGGCGGCCGACGCTCGCTTCAGTTCGGGAAGGGATGTTGTCGTGGTTCACAGTTTCCGGTCCCGTCGAATTATTTAAGTCAGAGCGCATATTGCCGCACCGGACTCGCATGATGTAATTTAAAGTTCGGTCGGTGGACCGGCAACGGCAATATTCTACAAATTAGGTAGAATTTTATCCCCCCAATTTGCGCAGGCGCCGAAGAGTTTTCCCGCAGTGCAGCACAATAGAGATCGGCGTACTTGGTTTCTTGTGTCCGTTTTTGAAATTATCTCATTGTTTTGAGGCTACCTCATCAATGTAAGACGGGAAACACCACAATGAACAAGAAGACGTCCGCCAAATTCAGCCTGACGCGCCGCGCGAGCCTCGCAGCGATCGCCGCGTCTGCCGCCGCTCTGGTTACTTTTGCCGCCCCAGTTCCTTCCTTTGCCGAGGACAAGTCGATCAAGGTCGGCATCATGAGCGGCGAGGACGAAGACGTCTGGCGCGTCGTGGCCGCCGAGGCCGGGAAGAGCGGTCTCAAGATCGAGACGGTTGTCTTCAACGACTATACACAGCCGAACGAAGCGCTCGAGCGCGGCGAAATCGACGCCAACGCCTTCCAGCATCAGCCTTATCTCGACAATCAGGTGCAGCAACACGGCTATCATATCGTCCGCGTCGGCTATACCGGCGTCTGGCCGATCGGCCTCTACACCAAGAAGTACAAGGCGATTTCAGAAGTTCCGGAAGGTGCCGTCATCGGCGTGCCGAACGACCCGTCAAACGAAGGCCGTGCCCTGCGCGTCCTGCAGAACGAGGGCCTGATCAAGCTCAAGGACGGCACCGGCATCCTGGCCACCGTTACGGACATCGTCGAAAATCCGAAGAAGATCGAGATCAAGGAACTCGACGCCGGCGTCGTCGGCCGGGCGATCGACGACCTGGATGCTGCCGTCGTCAACACCGACTGGGCATTGAAGAGCGGACTTTCCGCCTCCGACCGCATCGCGCAGGAGCCGATCGCTGACAATCCATACCGCAATTTCATCGCGGTCAAACAGGGCAGCGAGAACGAGGCGTGGGTGAAGACGCTCGTTTCGTCCTACCAGAACGATACGGTTAAGGCCGAGTTCGACAAGGTGTATAAGGGTACCGGCGTCAGCGCCTACTGATCAACATTCGCGCCTAGGGGTTGGGTGCGTTGAACAAGGCGGTCCGGGCGTTCCTTGCCCGGGCCGCCTTGGGCGTTTCCGAAGGGAAAGACTATGAATTCGTTTGTTTCCGCCTCCGTAATCGAGGCGCCGCCGGAGACCGAGGCCGAAGAGGTGGTCCGGCTCATCGATGTTCAGCGGCATTTTGGTGCAACCGCGGCACTGGACGGCATATCTCTGACTGTCCGAAAGGGCGAAATCCTTGGAATCATTGGTCGCAGTGGCGCCGGTAAGTCAACACTCATTCGCTGCCTGAACGGTTTGGAACGCCCCGATAGCGGCGAGATCGAGATCGAGGGGCGCAGCATCACCGGACTTGACGAAAAAGAATTGCAGCCGTTGCGCCGGCGCGTCGGCATGATTTTCCAGCACTTCAATCTGCTGTCGGCAAAGACCGTCGAAGACAACGTCGCCCTGCCCCTGAAGATTGCCGGTGTCGCCAAGGCCGAACGGCTGAAGCGGGCGCATGAACTCCTTCAGCTCGTCGGTCTTTCCGAGAAGGCGAAGGCTTATCCATCATCGCTGTCTGGTGGGCAGAAGCAGCGCGTCGGCATTGCCCGCGCGCTTGCCGCGCGGCCGGCTTTGCTTCTCTCCGACGAGGCGACCTCCGCGCTCGATCCGGAAACGACACGTTCGATCCTGGTGCTCCTGAAGGACATTAACCGCAAGCTCGGTCTGACGATCCTGCTGATCACTCACGAGATGGAAGTCGTGCGCAACATTGCAGACCGCGTCGCCGTGATCGATGCCGGCCGTATCGTGGAGGAGGGTCAGGTCTGGTCGGTCTTCGCCGATCCGAAGGCTCCGATCACCAAGAGCCTGCTTGCGGGAAGCCGTCCGCAGCTGCCGGAGCATATAGCAGCGCGGCTCTCACCCGGTTCCGGGACCGAGGTCATTCTCAGCATCGATCTCGCTGGTCCGGAAGCGCAGGGCGCTCTGTTTGCCGACCTGTCGGCAGCCCTGCCGCATTCGTTCCGGCTCGTTCATGGCGGCATCGATCATATCCAGAACCAGCCGGTGGCGCGGTTCTTCGTGGCCGTCCCGACGCGCGATCCGGCGTTGAAGGACAAGGTCGAACAATTCCTGAAAGCCCGCTCGGCGCGGGTAGAGGTGCTTGGCTATGACACCGATCATGTTTAATCTTTTGCTTCGTTCCCTCTGGGAGACGATCCTGATGACCGGTGCATCGGGCCTGATCTCGCTGGTATTCGGCCTGCCGCTCGGCCTTGCGCTGGTACTGACAAACCGTGGCGGCATTGCCGAAAACCTGTGGGTCAACAGCATTCTCGGCGCCATCGTCAACGGCTTCCGTGCGGTCCCTTTCATCATTCTGCTTGTAGCCCTGATCCCGCTGACACGACTGATTGTCGGAACGGCCCTTGGCACCTGGGCGGCGATCGTGCCTCTGGCGATTGCGGCCACGCCGTACTATGCGCGTATTGCCGAAGTGTCGCTGCGGGAGGTTGATCGCGGCCTGATCGACGCGGTGCGTGCCATGGGTGGCAACCGCTGGACGATCGTCAGGGAAGTGCTGGTGCCGGAAGCGCTGCCGGGAATCGTGGCGGGGTTCACCGTCACGCTGGTGACGCTGATCGGTGCGTCCGCGATGGCCGGTGCGATCGGCGCCGGCGGGCTGGGGGACCTTGCGATCCGCTATGGCTACCAGCGCTTCGAAACCGCCGTCATGGTCGCGGTTGTCGCCGTCCTGATCGTGCTCGTCTGCGGCATACAATGGCTCGGCGACCGCTTTGTCACCAGGCTGGATCACAAATAGTCAACGGCGAAACTGCGCGGCGGGGTGCGAGGAAGGCAGCCTGCCGTTGCCGCCGAAGAGCTTCTGTCGAAGCGGTCCCTCGGCATAGTCCGCCTTGAACAGCCCGCGCTCCTGCAGCACCGGGACGACGAGGTCGATGAAGTCGGCCAGACTTTCCGGCGCAACGGTCCGCGCGAGGTTGAAGCCGTCGATGTCGCCATCCTCGATCCATCCCTGCAGGCGATCCGCGATATGCTCCGGCGAGCCGACAATCGGCTTCATGCGACTGCCGAGCACCATTTGGTCGGTGATCTCCCGAAGCGTCATAGGCTTCGGCGCTTGCCTGGTAATGGCCGACAGCGCCGACTGATTGGCATTGGTTGATACCCGGTCGATCGGATCGTCCAGACCGTATCGCGAGAGATCGATACCGATCGATGCCGAGTAGTGGGCAAGCGATGCTTCCACACTTGCGTGGCGGCGATAGTCCTCGAGCTTGTCTTCCGCCTCTTTCTGCGTGCGTCCTGCGACGACGGTAATCAGGCTCAGGACGCACAAGGCATCAGCCCCGCGCCCCATCGCTGACGCCTTGCCACGCAAAACGTCCACCGTCGGTCTCGCCGCTTGCGGCGTGGGCGTGGCGATGAACACGCATTCGGCGTGGCGGGCCGCAAAATCCTGGCCACGCGCAGAAGCGCCGGCCTGGAAGAGCAAGGGGGTGCGCTGCGGCGACGGTTCCGCAAGGTGAATGCCTTCCATCCTGTAGTACTTGCCCAGATGGCTGACCGCGCGCACCTTCGACGCATCGGCAAAGATACCGCGGGTCTTGTCGCGCACAGCGGCATCGTCGTCCCAGCTTCCCTCCCAGAGCTTGTAGAGGATTTCGAGGTATTCCTCGGCTGCGTCATAGCGGGCGTCATGCTCGGGCAATGCGTCGAAGCCCATGCTGCGGGCAGCGCTGTCGAGGTAACCGGTGACTACGTTCCAGCCGATCCGCCCCTTGGTGAGGTGGTCGAGCGTCGACATGCGCCGCGCGAGCAGAAAGGGCGGCTCGTATGTCGTGTTGACGGTGACGCCGAAGCCAAGGTGCTTCGTCACATAGGCCATCGCCGAGATCGGCATCAGCGGATCGTTGACCGGGATCTGTGCACCGGTCTCGATGACAGGGGCCGGACTTCCCCTGTAGACGTCGTAGACACCGACGATGTCGGCAAGAAAGATGCCGTCGAGCTTGCCGCGTTCGGCCGTTCGCGCAAACTCCGTCCAGTAGTCGAGATCGGTATAGTGCAACGACGTATCGCGCGGATGCGTCCACATTCCATGATTGATATGGCCGACGCAGTTCATGTCGAAGGCGTAGATCTGCATCTGCTTCATCGAACGCTCCCCCATGCCGGGGAGCGTCCCCAACGACTGGTTTGTAGGACCATACGGGCGATTTGTCCCGTGCTAACTCTTTCCTTTCCACGGAACGAGCACGGCTTCCAGTATCCGAACGGAAGCGCTGAAGGCAAATGCGCAGGCGGCGATGATCCCTATGCCGACGAAAACCACGTCCGTCGCCAGAAACTGGGACGCGGACATGATCATGTAGCCGATGCCGCGATTGGACGCGATGAGCTCGGCGGCGACAAGGGTGCTCCAGCCAACGCCAAGCGCGATCCTCAAGCCGGTCAGGATCTCCGGCAGGGCCGAGGGCAATACGATGCTGAGGAGGAGCTGCCAGGGTTTGGCGCCAAGGGACCGTGCGGCATTCACCCGCTCGACGGGCAGCGAACGGACGCCGGCTTGTGCCGACAGGCAAATGGGTGCGAACATCGCAAGCACCAGAAGGGTTACCTTGGATGTTTCCCCGATTCCCAGCCAGATGATCATCAGCGGCAGGTAGGCAAGCGGGGGCAGCGGCCAGTAGAATTCGATCGGCGTGTCGAGGATGCCCTTTACCCAACGATTGAGCCCCATCACAAGGCCGACGGGGATGCCGACCACCGTCGCGATCGCCGCAGCAGTGACAATCCTGAAGAGGCTGGCGGAAATGTGTTCGGACAGGGAGGCGCCAGCATAGCCGTCGCGATAGACGGCACCAAGCTGGGTCCAGACCTCCTGGGGCGTCGGCAGGAACAGATGCGGCACCAATGCCAACTTCGCGACGAGCCACCAAGCCGCCAGAAGTGCTACGGCAGTTCCGATGCTGATGACGATAGTGGGCCGTTCTCCCACGCCGAAGCCCTTCATCTTCACAGGGATAGGCTGGTCGGCGGCAGCGCTTTTGAGGACGTGTCCGGTCTGTGTCAACTCGCTCATTCCGCCGCACTCCTCAATTCGGTCGAACCATGCAGGATGCCGCGGATCTCTTCGCGCAGGCTGACGAACTCCGGTGAGGTCTTTACCGACCGCGAATCTCCGGTTTCGGCGAGCTGTCGCACGAAATCCAGGTTGAAACGCGCGACGATCCTACCGGGACGCGGCGACATCACGACCACCTGCGTGCCGAGGAACAAAGCTTCGTCGATCGAGTGGGTGATAAAGACAATGCGCTTGCGGGTCGTCCTCCAGATCGACACCAGAAGCTCTTGCATCTGTTCGCGCGTCAGGCTGTCCAAGGCCCCGAACGGCTCGTCCATCAACAATACGTCGGGCTCCGTTGCGAGCGCCCGGGCAATGCCGACACGCTGGCGCATGCCGCCCGACAGTTCATAGGGAAACGCGTTCGTGAAATCCTTGAGCCCGACCAGGTGAAGCAACTCTTCTGCACGCGCCCGACGGGTAGCCCTCGGCAACCCTGCAAATTTCAGCCCGAGCGCGACATTGTCTATGACGGATTTCCAGGGGAGGAGCGTGTCCTTCTGGAACACCACTCCGCGATCGGCGCCGGGTCCAGCGATGTGTCGCCCGTCGAGCGTTATCGCCCCCTCGGAGAGCGGCAGAAAGCCCGCGATCGCGTTCAACAGCGTCGACTTGCCGCAACCCGATGCGCCGAGAGCGACCACGAAGCTGTTGTCCGGAATATCGAGCGAAACACGATCGAGGGCATGAACCGTTTGGCCATCTCGCGTCCTGAAATAGACGCTCGCGTGATCGACTTTGAGCATGGGCTGTCTCTTCAAAAAGAGGACGCCGGCGCGATTGTCGCGCCAGCGTTCCCCGGGAGGATCCGATCAGTTGCTTGCGTTGGCAAAAGCGTCTGCCGTGACGAAGGCCGCGTAGCTCGGCAGCACCTCCGACACCTTGCCCTGCTCCTTCAGGAAGGCCGCCGTGTCCTTGAGGATCTTGGCCGCACCCGACTTTTCTCCGCCGCCCAGCCAGGCCTCGGACGCCTGAACTTCAGGCGTGAGCAAGGTAAGGTTCTTCAACGCAGCCGCCTGTTGCTCGGCCGTGCCACCCAGCGCCTTGGCGAGAAGCTTGGCGTTGTCACTGTCGGCCTGCCAGGCCTTCTTGTCGGCTGCGAAGGAAGCGTAGTACTTGTCGATCACACCGGCAAAGCTCTTGAGGAACGCCGGATTTTCATCGGCGAACTTCGAGGCGGCGACCCAGGCCGAGAAGGTCGGCGCGCCCTTGTCGGCAACGTCCTTGGACGTGACGAGGACCTTTCCGTTCTTCTTGAGCTCGGTGAGGGCCGGATCCCAGACGAAGCCGCCGTCGATATCGCCGCGATTGTAGCTTGCGACGATTTCGGGCTGCGGGATAGCGAAGACCTGAACATCCTTCTCCGTCAGGCCGAGCGACTTGATCAAGGCGAGAAGCTGATAGTGATCGGTGGAAACGGGCGCCGCAGCCAGCTTCTTGCCCTTGAGATCCGAGAGCGACTGGATACCGGAGCCATTGCGAACGACCAGCGCTTCGTCAATACCCGAAATCGACGAGAGGTAGAACGCCTTGACCTCAAGGCCGCGCGACGTCGCTGCCGCGAACGGGCTTGAGCCGACGTAGCCGATCTGAACATCCCCCGAGGCGATCGCCGCGAAGATTTCCGCTCCGGAATTGAACTTCCGGAAATCGATGTCGTAGCCAGTCGCCTTGACAAATTCGCCGTTGGCGATCGCCACGGACGACGGCAAGGCGTCGGTTTGATAGGCAACGACCACCTTCTTGTCGGCCGCCTGGGCCATGAAGGGTGCGGCCAGGACGGCGGACCCGAGCGTGAACGCGGCAAATAGAGTCTTGATATTCATGTTTCGCCCCCTTGCGGCTGAGCGTCTGCTCCAGCGCGTGAACTATTTCGACAGGGAAACACTACGGCGGGTACCCGCACTTACACAGATAAAACTATCTATTTTATAGAGATTAGTGACAATATCGTTTTGTCATTCTGGCCGAACGCACCACGTGCCGTTGCGACACTCAGACGTTGACGATCGAGATGCGATAGATGCGCGCATGGCCCGTCAGTGCGACCACCATGCCCATGGCGCCTTCCAGCAGGACAGAATCGCCCGGATCGAGTTCGGCCTTTCCATCTTCCCACTGGAGGGCGAGAGTTCCCCGGTGGCACAGTACGATCCAGGTCCGCGCATCGACGCGAACGCTGTCGCTTCCACCGATGTCGAGACGTTCGACGTGATGACGGAGTGTGTCGCGTCGCGTCATGACGTTGAGGTCGGCAATCGTTCCAGCAGCAAGCACCGCCGAAACCGCGACATCGGCGGGAAAGGCCAGCGGATCGCTCTCCTGGGTCAGGACCAGGGGATGGCCTCCATCGATCGCAAGCGATATGCCGTTGCCCTCCAGGATCGACAGCGTGCGGTCGATGCCGGGAAAGCTCGAAAACGGTCCGTCAGTCGCCACCGTCGCCATGCTGATGCGCCAGTCGAACTCCGAGAGCGCGGCTCCCTCGGGCGATATTGCAATTTCCACTGTCTCGCCCCCACCGTTCTTCCAGGGCATGCGGCGGTAGGTGCTGGCATTGAGGACGGTGGCGCGGGGCATTCTGTCTCCATCATTGCAAAAAAAGGCAGGAAGTCGCGATCAAGCTCAGGCGGCGCCCAACTTCGATCACCGCGGGGCTGTTGCGGCGCTTCCTGCTAGAGAAATGGCTTCGAGGAGCTTCTCGTCACAGGGGAGCACGCGGCCGCGGTCGAAAATCTTCCAACCATTCACGGAGATCCTTTCGACCGCCTGCTGATCGCACAAGCCTTTTCCGAGGGACTGGTTTTGCTGACAGTGGATAAGACCGTCGCACGATACGGCGGCCTTATCCGACTGATCTAGTCTCAGTTCCCCAGGATCGCCGGAAGGCGGAGGCCTTGTTCCTTGGCGCAATCGATCGCGATCTCGTAGCCCGCATCCGCGTGGCGCATGACGCCTGTCGCAGGGTCGTTCCAGAGGACGCGCTCAAGCCGTCGTGCCGCGTCGTCCGTGCCATCGGCGCAGATCACCATGCCGGAGTGCTGCGAGAAGCCCATCCCGACGCCGCCGCCGTGATGCAGCGACACCCAGGTAGCGCCGGATGCGGTGTTGAGGAGGGCGTTCAGCAGCGGCCAGTCGGATACGGCATCGGAGCCGTCCTTCATCGCTTCCGTCTCGCGGTTGGGCGAGGCGACCGAGCCCGAGTCCAGGTGGTCGCGGCCGATAACGATTGGTGCGCTCAATTCGCCGGTCCTGACCATCTCGTTGAAGGCCAGGCCGAGGCGGTGGCGGTCGCCGAGGCCGACCCAGCAGATGCGCGCCGGCAGGCCCTGGAACGATATGCGCTCGCGCGCCATGTCGAGCCAGTTGTGGAGATGCGTATTGCCGGGGGTCAATTCCTTCACCTTGGCGTCGGTCTTGTAGATATCCTCCGGATTGCCGGAGAGCGCTGCCCATCGGAACGGGCCAATACCGCGGCAGAAGAGCGGGCGGATATAGGCAGGCACGAAGCCCGGGAAGGCGAAGGCGTTCTCTAGTCCCTGGTCCTTGGCGACCTGGCGGATGTTGTTGCCATAGTCGAAGGTGGGGATCCCCATGTCCTGGAAGGCGATCATTGCTTCGACGTGTTCGCGCATCGAGGCGCGCGCGGCCTTTTCCACCGCCTTCGGATCGCTTTCGCGCTTTTCCTTCCATTGCGCCATCGTCCAACCCTTCGGCAGGTAGCCGTTCACCGGATCGTGCGCCGACGTCTGGTCGGTTACCATATCGGGACGCATGCCGCGGCGAACCATTTCCGGCAAGATCTCCGCTGTGTTGCCCAGCAGGCCGACGGATTTAGCCTCGCCGTTCTTCGTCCAGTGGGCAATCATCTCCACCGCCTCGTCCAGCGTTTCCGCCTTTTCGTCGACGTATCGGGTGCGCAGGCGAAAATCGATCGAATCCGGGTTGCACTCGACGGCAAGGCAGCAGGCACCGGCCATGACCGCTGCGAGCGGTTGGGCGCCACCCATGCCGCCAAGGCCGCCGGTCAGGATCCACTTGCCCTTGAGATTGCCGCCATAGTGCTGGCGACCGGCCTCGACGAAGGTCTCGTAGGTGCCCTGCACGATGCCCTGCGTACCGATATAGATCCACGAGCCGGCCGTCATCTGGCCGTACATTGCAAGGCCCTTCTTGTCGAGCTCGTTGAAGTGGTCCCAGGTTGCCCAGTGCGGCACGAGGTTCGAATTGGCGATGAGCACGCGCGGCGCATCCTTGTGGGTGCGGAACACGCCGACCGGCTTGCCGGACTGCACGAGCAGTGTTTCTTCCTCGGTCAGCGTCTTCAGCGTCGCAACGATGCGGTCGAAATCCTCCCAAGTGCGGGCAGCGCGGCCGATTCCACCATAGACGACGAGTTCGTTCGGGTTTTCCGCGACGTCGGGGTCGAGGTTGTTCATCAGCATGCGCAGCGGCGCTTCGGTCATCCAGCTCTTGGCACTGAGCTCGTTGCCTCGAGGGCTGCGAATTTCACGGATATTGTGGCGTGGGTTGCTGGTCATGCGGGGTTCCCCCTTGTTCGGTATATCGGATGCTTAGCGTTTTAGGTCGGGCGCGATCTGAGCGATGCGCACGAGGATGTCTTTCAGGTGAACGCGCAGGCGCTCGGCCTTTGCGGGATCGTAGGCGAAGGGTGGCGTCTCGGTTGCGAGATGCGTCGATTGCGCAAGCTCCATCTGGATCGCATGGACGCCGGTCTCCGGCCTGCCGTAGTGCCGCGTCGTCCAGCCACCCTTGAAGCGGCCGTTGAGGATGCTGTCATAGCCATCGGCAGCGGCAGTCGCCGCGACGGCCGCCTGCTCGATCGCGCCGTCGCAGGTCTTGCCCATGTCGGTGCCGATGTTGAAGTCGGGCAGCTTGCCTTCGAACAGGAAGGGGATGTGCGAACGGATCGAATGGCAATCGTAGAGGATGGCCACGCCGTGGATTGCCTTGACGCGTTCGATCTCGGCGGCAAGTGCGGCATGATAGGGCGCATGAAAGTCCCGCAGCCGCTCCGTAATGTCGTCATCCGTGGGCGCGTCGCCATCATTCCAGATCGACTTGCCGTCGAAATCGGTCTCGGGAACGAGGCCCGTGGTGTTCTGGCCGGGATAGAGGCTGACGCCTTCCGGATCGCGGTTGGCGTCGATGACATAGCGATGGAACGTGGCACGCACACTCGTCGCACCGTCCAGCACGCCGTTGTAAAGCTGGTGGATGTGCCAGTCTGTGTCGGCCAGAATTCGGCCGTTGTCGTTCAGACGCTCCCATATCGCAGATGGCACCTCCGTGCCGGTGTGCGGGAAGCCGAGGATCACGGGCGAGGTTCCCTGGCGGATTTCGTAGGGGGCGGTCATGGAGACCCCTCCCCAACCCTTCCCCGCGACGGGGAGGTACCAGGACGCCGCACCAATCGTGCGCGTCGCAGCGTTTCACCCTGCCGAAGGGTTGCTATTTGCTGTTGAGAGCTGCCCCGGGTTAGTCCCTGCCCCTCGTGGGGAGGGGTTGGGGAGGGGTTTAGACCCAAATGTCCGATCGTCATCATATCAAACCTCCAACACAGGCAGAATGCCGGATGAGACCGATGCATTCAGCACTCCGGATGCGACGAGATCGTTCGCCGCCTTGAGATCGTTTGCCATGTAGCGATCGACCTCCAGCGTCGGTACGACGGTACGGATCGCGGCGATCGCTTTTTGTAGTTCAGGGCTGGTGGCGAGAGGCGCGCGGAACTCGACGCCCTGTGCAGCAGTCAGCGCCTCGATGCCGACGATGGCAAAGAGATTGTCCGTCATCTGAAGCAGGCGGCGGGCACCATGGCAGGCCATGGAGACGTGGTCTTCCTGGTTGGCCGAGGTTGGTGTCGAGTCGACCGATGCCGGATGCGACATCTGCTTGTTTTCCGACATCAGCGCCGCCGAGGTCACTTCGGCGATCATCAGGCCGGAGTTGAGGCCGGGCTTCTTGGCAAGAAACGCCGGGAGGCCGTAGGAGAGGGCAGGATCGACCAGGAGCGCGATGCGGCGCTGGGAAATCGCGCCGATTTCGCAGACTGCCAGGGCGATCTGGTCGGCGGCAAACGCCACCGGCTCGGCATGGAAATTGCCGCCGGAAACGACGGAATTGTCCGAGAGGACCAGCGGATTGTCGGTGACGGCATTCGCTTCGATTTCGAGCGTCCGGGCGACCGAACGCAGAAGATCGAGGCATGCACCATCGACCTGCGGCTGGCAGCGGATGCAATAGGGGTCCTGCACGCGCTCGTCGCCTTCGACATGGCTCTGGCGGATGACGGAGTTTTCAAGCAGGGCGCGAAGCGCAGCCGCGGTATCGATCTGGCCCTTATGGCCGCGCAGCGTGTGGATATCGGGGTGAAACGGCGCCGACGAGCCCATGGCGGCGTCCGTCGACATGGCGCCGGTGACGAGTGCCGCCTGCGCCGCCCGGTGGGCACGGAAGAGGCCGGCAAGCGCCAGGGCGGTCGACGTCTGCGTACCGTTGATGAGGGCGAGGCCCTCCTTGGCGGCCAGGACGACCGGCGTCAGGCCGGCCTTGCGAAGGGCCTCCGCACCGGAGAGACGTTCGCCTGCGAAGAAGGCCTCTGCTTCCCCCATCATGACTGCCGCCATGTGTGCAAGCGGCGCGAGGTCGCCGGAGGCACCGACCGAGCCCTTCTCCGGAATAACGGGAATGACGCCCTTTTCCAGCATCCCCTCGATCAGGCGTACCAGTTCCAAGCGCACGCCCGACGCCCCGCGACCGAGCGAAACGAGCTTCAGCGCCATGATCAGACGGACGATGTTGTCGGCTAAAGGCGCGCCGACGCCGCAGCAATGCGACAGGATCAGGTTGCGCTGAAGCGTCGCCACATCCGCGCTGTCGATCTTGATCGAGGCAAGTTTTCCGAATCCGGTATTGACTCCGTAGACCGGCGCGTTGCCGGCTGCGATCTCCGCGATGCGGGCGGCTGCCTTGGCGATGCCGGCGTCGAAGGATGCATCGAGCCTGGCCGGTGCGCCGGTCCAGTAGATCGTTTCCAGATCGTTCAGAGAGACGGAGCCAGGGTGAAGAGTGATGGTCAACGGTCGATCCTTTCGCCCTTGAAGACGTGTGCATGAAGCGGGTTGAAGCCGATGCGGTAGACGAGTTCGGCCAGGCTCTCGACGTCCCAGATCGCGAAGTCGGCGGACTTGCCGGTCTCAAGCGTGCCGGTTTCGTCAAGCAGACCGAGCGCCCGAGCGCCTTCGCGGGTGGCGCCAGCGATGCATTCCTCGACGGTCAGGCCGAAGAGCGTCGCCGACATATTCATCGTCAACAGCAGCGAGGTCAGCGGCGAGGTGCCGGGATTGCAGTCGGTCGCGATCGCGATATGCGTGCCGGCCTCGCGCAATGCGTTGACTGGCGGCTTCTGCTTTTCGTTGATGGCGTAGAAGGCGCCAGGCAGGAGCACTGCGACCGTTCCGGCCGCAGCCATGGCTGCGGCGCCTTCGGCATCGAGATATTCGAGATGATCGGCCGACAGCGCCTTGTAGGACGCAGCAAGCTTCGCACCGCCCAGATCGGAAAGCTGTTCTGCGTGCAGCTTCACCGGCAGGCCGAGCGCTTCGGCCTTGTCGAAGACCCGCGAGATCTGCGCGACGGAGAAGGCGATGCCTTCGCAAAAGCCATCCACAGCGTCGACGAGCCCTTCCGCGTGTGCCTGCTCAAGGCCGGGCAGGACGACATCCGTGATGTAGTCGGTGTTTCGGCCCTTGTATTCGACCGGCGTCGCATGCGCGCCGAGATAGGACGTGACGACACGAACCGGGCGGACCCGCTCCAGCTGGCGCGCCGCGCGCAGCATCTTCAGTTCGGCTTCGATATTGAGGCCGTAGCCGGATTTGATCTCGATCGTGGTGATGCCTTCCAAGAGCAGCGTATCGAGACGCGGCAGGGCCGCCTGGACGAGCCCGTCGACCGATAAGGCGTTCGTTGCCTTTACCGAGGAAACGATGCCACCGCCGGCACGGGCGATTTCCTCGTAGGTGGCGCCTTCGAGGCGCATCTCGAATTCGCGGGCGCGATTTCCGCCGTAGACGATGTGGGTGTGGCAGTCGACGAGGCCGGGTGTGACCCAACGGCCTTCGAGGTCGGTAATCGCGGCGCGCTCGATCGCCCGGACAGGCACTTCGCTTTCCGGTCCGACATAGCTTATGCGGCGGCCTTCGACGACGACAGCGCCCTTTTCGATGATGCCGAGACCCTGCTTTTGCGGGTCGAGCGTTGCCAGGCGCGCGTTGCGCCAAAGATGCGGACGGACCTCGCCGGATGCCTCATCGCCTGAAAAATTGTTCCCATTCATCAGCTTTGCGCCTTTCCTTATGTGGAAACATGTATATACATAATAAACAGGTGACAAGTGGAAATTTGTGCGTCTCCATGGAAAAGAAAGATGCGCGGCGCCAAAGAGGAGAAAAAGCGGTCATGGCACTGACGGTTGCGACCAGACTTCATGCGAGTGCGGCCCTCCTGCCCCAGGGGTGGCAGAAGGACGTGCGCCTGACATTGGCGAACGGCCGTATCTCGAAGATAGAAACGGCCGTGGCCGCCGACAGCGCCGACGAACGCTATCATACGCTCGTTCCGGCAATGGGGAACCTTCACAGCCACGCTTTCCAGCGCGCCATGGCTGGGCTTGCCGAGGTGAGGGGGCCGGCCAACGACAGCTTCTGGAGTTGGCGCACGGTCATGTACAAGTTCGCCTTGTCGATGACGCCGGAACATGTCGAGGCGGTGGCAGCGCAGCTTTATATGGAAATGCTGGAGGCCGGCTTTTCCCGCGTCGGCGAGTTCCATTACCTGCATCACGACAAGGACGGGCAGCAATATGCCAACATTGCCGAGCTTGCAGAGCGCATCGGCGCGGCGAGCACCGCGACTGGCATCGGCATGACGCTGCTGCCGGTGTTCTACGCGCATTCCGGCTTCGGGGGTGCCGCGCCGATTGAGGGACAGCGGCGTTTCATCAACTCGCTCGACAGCTTCGCAAGGCTGATGGACGGTTGCCGCAAGGTCACCGGCGGGATCGAGGGCGCCGAACTCGGCCTTGCGCCGCACAGCCTGCGCGCTGCAACGCCCGAAGAACTTGCGACCGTCGTGCCGATGGCGGGCGAGGGGCCCGTCCATATCCATGTCGCCGAGCAGGTCAAGGAGGTAGAGGATTGCATTGCATGGTCCGGCGCACGTCCCGTGGAGTGGCTGCTTGCCAATGCCCCTGTCGACCACCGCTGGTGCCTCATCCACGCCACCCACATGACCGACGAGGAAACGCGGACGATGGCGCGGCACGGTGCGGTCGCCGGCCTTTGCCCTGTTACCGAGGCCAATCTAGGCGACGGCACATTCCAGGCACCCCTGTTCCTGGAAGAGGGCGGCCGCTACGGAGTCGGTTCGGATTCCAACGTGCAGATCTCGCTGTCCGGCGAGTTGCGGCAGCTCGAATATTCCGAGCGCCTGGCCCTGAGGGCCCGAAACGTCATTGCAGCGCCCGGCGGCTCGACGGCGCGCAGCCTTTTCGATCACGCCATCTCAGGCGGCGGCGCAGCACTGAGGGCGCCCGCTGGCCTGTCGGTCGGCAACTATGCGGATATCATATCGCTCGATACCGGCGCCGTTCCTTATCTCTCGGGCGATCAGTTGCTCGATCACTGGGTCTTTGCCGGTGGCGTCTGCGTCGGCAGCGTCTGGGCGCTGGGTCGCAAGCAGGTCGAAGGCGGCCGGCATGTCGGGCGCGACGCGATCAATCGCCGGTTCCTGAGGGCGATGGGCGAACTGCTCGCGGCCTGAGGGGGCTTTCCACGAACGCGTATTCACATTAGATCGGGAGGGTCAACCGGAGCGTGACGATGAACCAGAGCAAGGACGCAACCTTGCACCAGCGGATCCTCAGCGACATTGAAGGCCGCATCGTCTCGGGCGAGTGGCCGCCGGGTCACCGCATCCCGTTCGAGATCGATCTCACCAAGGAATACGACTGCTCGCGGATGACCGTCAACAAGGCGTTGACCCAGCTTGCCAAAGCGGGCCTGATCGAACGTCGAAAGAAGTCCGGCAGTTTCGTCACGCAGCCGCAGGCACAATCGGCCGTGCTTGAGATCCACGATATCAAGGCCGAGGTTCAGTCGTTGAATCTCATCTATTCCTATGCCGTTTCGGCCCGAACCGTGCGCAAGGCGAAGGCGGACGATATCCGCCGGCTCGACGTTCCGTCCGGTTCGTCCGTCGTGGAGGTGGTTTGTATCCATCACGCCGGCGGCAGGCCCTTTTGCCTCGAGGAACGCCTGATCAGCCTTGAAACCGTCCCGGAGGCAGGGCACGCCGACTTTTCCGATATTGCTCCGGGTGCGTGGTTGCTCAATCAGATACCGTGGAGCAGCGCCGAGCACCGCATCCACGCTGTCTCGGCAGCGGCAGAGGAAACGGCCGCTCTCGACATTCCTCGCCACACGGCATGTCTTGTCGTGGAACGCCGAACCTGGAGCAATATCGGCCCGGTCACCCATGTCCGCTTCACCTATCCCGGCGACAAGCATGCACTCGTGGCACGGTTCACGCCGGCTTC
This sequence comes from Rhizobium sp. Root1203, assembly GCF_001424945.1. Classification (GTDB taxonomy): domain Bacteria; phylum Pseudomonadota; class Alphaproteobacteria; order Rhizobiales; family Rhizobiaceae; genus Rhizobium. The sequence goes on along the minus strand of NZ_LMCW01000005.1, from coordinate 21,098 downwards.
AGCCTAGCATCCAAGCACGCATTTTTGCCTTCGCGCGGCCTTATCGCCCGTGGTTTGACCATGCCTGCTTACTCGGACGGGACGCTGGAAATTGCCGCGATTGAGTAAAAATATGGCGCTTCCCAGCACCCCGTTCGGCGGTCTATGCCCGCAAATGAGGCGTCGAAGCGGGTGTTCAGGCTTCATCGTCGGCATCGGCGATATAGCCGCCGGTCTGCCTCTTCCAGAGGCGGGCATAGAGGCCGTCGCGCGTGAGCAGTTGATCCGGGGTTCCCTCTTCCACGATTCGGCCTTTATCGAGCACGACGATCCGGTCCATCTGCGCGATCGTTGAAAGCCGATGCGCGATGGCGAGCACCGTTTTGCCGCTCATCAAGACCGTCAGCTTGTCCTGGATGGCTGCCTCGGACTCGCTGTCGAGAGCGGACGTCGCCTCGTCGAGCACGAGGAGAGGCGCGTTCTTGAGAAGCACCCTGGCGATCGCCACGCGCTGCCGCTGGCCACCGGATAGTTTCAACCCACGATCGCCGACGAAGGCATCGTATCCGCTTCGTCCCTCGCTGTCGGTCAATTCGGCGATGAAGCCATCTGCCTGAGACGCTCTCGCAGCGTGCTCGATGTCCTGCCTGGCTGCGGTCGGTCGTCCATAGCGAATGTTGTCCCCTACGGAGCGATGCAGCAATGCAACGTCCTGGGCAATCACGCCGATGTTTTCCCTGAGACTCGACTGCGTCACCGAGCCGATATCCTGACCGTCGATGAGGATCGACCCGCTCTTCAAATCGTAGAACCGCAGCAGCAGGTTGACCAACGTCGTCTTGCCTGCTCCGGAGAGCCCGACCAGTCCGACCTTCTCGCCAGCGTGAACGCGCAATGTCAGGCCATCGATGACCTTTCGATCGTTGCGGTAGGCAAAGCCGACATTCTCGAAACGGATCTCGCCCTTGGAAACGACGAGCGGCCCGGCATTCGCTGCGTCGGTAATGGTCGGCGGCGTCGTCATGACGGGCATGGCGTCGCGGATCGTGCCGACGGCCTGGAAAATCTGCTGGCCCATCTGCAGGAATGCCCGGCTATTCCCCGACAGGCGCTGGGTGATGTAAAGCGCAACCACGAATTGGCCCGTGCTGACGAATCCGACCACCATGCCCCAAAAACCGACGGCCAGCATAGCAAACCATAAAAGCACGTTGAGAATCAGGATGCCGCTATCGGTCGAGAGATAGAGGCGCCGTTCCTTCTGCTGAGCGTCAATCGCATTGAAGAAAACGTTGCGCAGTGCCCCGGCTTCACTGTCTTCGGCTGCAAATTGCTTCACCATCTGGATGTTGCTGTACAAATCGGTCATCGAGCCGACCACCAAGCTGCGCTGGCGGGCCGAGCGTCGAGACAACTCGGTGAAATGCGGCACGGCGACCACGGCGATGACGACGCTCGCGGCGATCCAGATCAAAACCGGCAAGGCGAGCGGCCAGGCGACCGCTGCGAGCAGGAAAAGCGAGCCTATGAACTGGACTAGGAAATGCGGTATCGTCTGAAAGGCGACCACGACCTGCTGCTGGACCGCGGAGGCGACCTGCGACAGACGCGAGGCCACCTGACCGGCGAAGAGGTCGTGGAAGAACCCGAGATCCTGTCTTTCGACCGCCTTGTGACCCTGCCATTGGATCGCCACCGGCATGCAGACTGCAATGGCCTGCGAGGAAAGCGTGTTGGCGACGAACGCAAACAGCGGCAGAATCGGAAACAGCAGCCCACCCATGAAGGCGAGCAGGTGCCACTGATCGCGCAGGAACGCCGCCGCGCCATGGGCCGTGACGCCGTCGACGATGACCGACAGGCTCCAGATAAGAAAGAGGTTGATGCCTTCCACCAGCATGGCGAAGAGGGCAATGGAGGCGAGGATGCCTCGAAACATCTTGATGAAGTGCAGCAGCAGGACAAAGGGGCCCCCGGAGGGCAGGGGCTCGTAGCCGATGTCGAGCGGGCGGATAAGGGTTTCGAATGGACGATAGACGAAATCGGACAGGGACATGGCGGCTCAAGAACTGGACGGCGGTCTCGGGGGATTCGCTTCCTTGTGATCTAACCACAGAGTGGTGTCACTAACAAAATACTTATTGCAAATTGTGCCTCTGGATTTTTTGTCTTCCGAATACCGCGATTTTTCGTGCCGGCATGTCGATTTTCTCCCTCTCCGAACGTTCTTGATGGATAGGCCGCGGCTCAGCTTGGTTGGCGGCTGGATATGTCGAGTGAACGAACCGAGAAGGAGGACCATGTCATGGATTCCCGTAGTCTTGTTTCCGCATTGGAACTGGCAAGAGCCAACGGCGCCCGCCAGCCCAACGAAAGCGCCGAGTATCGCCGGGCGCGCCAGGCATTGCTTGCCGAGGAGATCGAGTTGCGCCGTCATATCGAGCGCGTCGCCGAGCAGCGCCGAGCGTTGCCGCCGGGCGGCGAAGTGACGAAGGACTACCGGTTCCAGGGGCCGGACGGAGAGGTGAGCCTTGAGGACCTGTTCGGGGACAAGCAGACGCTGGTCATCTACAGCTACATGTTCGGGCCCAAGCGCGAACGCCCATGCCCGATGTGCACGTCCATGCTGTCGGCGCTCGACGGCGAGGTGCCGGACATCAGCCAGCAAACGGCGTTCGCAGTCGTCGCCCGCTCGCCAATCGGGCGGCTGCTGGCCTTCAAGAAGGAGCGCGGCTGGCATCACCTGCCGCTCTATTCGGACCTGACCGACGAGTACAGTCGCGACTACCGCGCCTTGAGCAAGGAAGACAGCGACGACGCGGCCTACAACGTCTTCACCCGCAGGGACGGCAAGGTCCGTCATTTCTGGAGCGAGGAGATGGGACCCGAGACGGCCGATCCCGGCCAGGATCCGCGCGGCGCCCCGGATTTCATGCCGCTGTGGACGGTGCTTGACACGACCCCGGAAGGGCGTCCCGCCACCTGGTATCCGAAGCTTTCCTACGAGGCCGAGCGATAGGCCGATGGTCACGGTCGCAAGGCATTGTCAGCGTCCCCTGCCGACGCTCGCATACATGCCGGTCGTGCGGAACTCGGTGGGATTGGTGCCGTAAACACGGCGGAAGACCTTGGAGAAGTAGTTGGCGTCCTCGAAGCCCGAGCGGATTGCCACCTCCTTCACCGGCATGCTGTCGGTCTTGGTCAAAAGCTTGACGGCGCGCTGCAGCCGTTTCTGCAGAACGAACTCGGCCGGCGGAACGCCCTCGCTGGCAGCGAAGATGCGTGAGAAATGCGCTCGGCTGAGGCCCGCGACCTTGGCAAGCTCCTCGACCGGAAGCGGACGCTCGAGATTGCTCATGATGTGGCCGATGACGTGCTGCATCGTCCGGTATTCCTCGCTGAAGACGGGATGCGACCCGAAGACGTCGTCATAGAGTGCCATGGCCGCTTCGTATGCGATGGCCGACGCGCGGCCCGGGGTCTCGGCTTCGTCGATGAGACGCAGGCTGCAGTCGGCAAGATGTTCGACGGTGCGAGGCTGAAGCTTGAGAATCGGGCCGGTCACGGCGAGAATCGAGCGGTGAACGCGAAGCGCTTCGTCGCCATTCATCGAGATCCAGAAGAACTCCCATCGGCCGCCATCCTCCAGCCAATAGCGATGGTTATGCGGAACGAGAACCAACAGGGTTTCACCCTCCTTCACCCGCAGCTCTCGGTTGTCGTATCGCAGGTTGCCAGCGCCGCCGATCGTGTGCTGGAGCACGGTGAACGGGGTCTGGCCGCGCTTGCGTCCATCCCAGTTATAGGTTGCATCCGTGCGAATCTCGTAGCCGGTGCTGGTCGGCATCGTGTGCAAAGTCTGTCGGCCCCGCGGCAACGAAACGGTCCGCATGACAGGACCCCGGTCGATCAATTTCTGCAGCACAGAATTACCCATGAAAGCATAATCCTTCTCTGGCGGCTCCGCCGAATTTGCGCATAATCCGCCCCAAGAGAGAGAACACCGCCAGCATCAAGGAACGGCGGGGAGGAGAATAAGCCGGATTTCTGGCCTTTTTTGGCGCAGTGCGCAAGCCCGGCACCTATTCTTCTTCTCATCCCCCAGCGCCGGCATTTTGATCGCATCGAGGTTAGGATTATGAGTTTCAAAATCGCTATCATTGGCGCAGGCAGCGTCGGCTTCACAAAAAAGCTGTTCACCGACATCCTGTGCGTTCCGGAATTCAGGGATATCGAATTCGCGCTCACGGACATGAGCGACCATAATCTCCAGATGATCAAGGCGATCCTCGACAAGATCGTCGAGTCCAACAAGCTGCCGACCAGGGTGACGGCAACCACCAACCGTCGCCAGGCGCTGACCGGTGCTCGCTACATCATCAGCTGCGTTCGCGTCGGCGGTTTGGAAGCCTATGCCGACGATATCCGCATACCGCTGAAATACGGCATCGACCAGTGCGTCGGGGATACGATCTGCGCCGGCGGCATTCTCTACGGGCAGCGCAACATCCCGGTGATCCTCGATTTCTGCAAGGACATCCGCGAGGTCGCCGAACCCGGCGCGAAATTCCTGAACTACGCGAACCCGATGGCGATGAACACCTGGGCGGCGATCGAATACGGGAAGGTCGATACCGTCGGCCTCTGCCACGGCGTCCAGCACGGCGCAGAACAGATCGCCGACGTCCTCGGGGCCAAGTCGCGCTCGGAACTCGACTACATCTGCTCGGGCATCAACCATCAGACCTGGTTCATCGATCTGCGCCTCAACGGCCGAAAGATCGGAAAGGACGAACTCGTCGCCGCCTTCGAGGCGCACCCGGTTTTCTCGCAGCAGGAAAAGCTGCGCATCGACGTCCTGAAGCGCTTCGGCGTCTATTCGACGGAAAGCAACGGCCACCTGTCCGAATACCTGCCCTGGTATCGCAAGCGGCCGGAAGAGATCACCAAGTGGATCGATATGTCCGACTGGATCCATGGCGAGACCGGCGGCTACCTCAGACACTCGACGGAAACGCGCAACTGGTTCGAAACGGAGTTCCCCCAGTTCCTCGCCTCGGCCGAAAAGCCGATCGATCCGTCCAAGCGTTCCAACGAACACGCGAGCCATATTCTCGAAGCGCTTGAAACCAACCGTGTCTATCGCGGCCACTTCAACGTCAAGAACAACGGCGTCATCACCAACCTGCCGGCCGATGCGATTATCGAGTCACCCGGTTTCGTCGACCGCTTCGGTATCAACATGGTCTCCGGCATCACCATCCCGGAAGCCTGCGCAGCGACCTGCATCGCCTCGATCAACGTTCAGCGCATGTCGGTGCACGCAGCCGTCAGCGGCGACATCGACCTCCTGAAGCTGGCCGTCCTGCATGATCCCCTGGTTGGCGCCGTCTCGACCCCGGAAGAGGTATGGCAGATGGTCGATGAGATGGTCGTCGCCCAGGCCCGTTGGTTGCCACAATATGCCGACGCCGTACCTGCGGCCAAGGAGCGTCTGGCGAAATCGACCGTGAAGACCCGCGACTGGGCCGGTGCGGCACGCCGCAACGTCCGCTCGATCGACGAGTTGCGCGCTGAAAAAGCGGCGCTCAAGCAGGCCGTCTGAGATTTCCGGAGGACGGGTGGCGATGGGGCTCCGGGAGGGAACCTATCGCCGCAAGCCTGTTTCCGGATCGTTTGAGGAGAACCGGAGCATCGCAAAACTGCTCCGCAACAAGAGGGAGAAACGATGACAAATTTCCGCAACCTTGGCATTCTTGCCGGACTGGCGCTGAGCGTCTCGGTCTCGGCTTTGAGCGCCTATGCCTCCGAGCCCACGGCTCCGCCCGTCCCGCCGCAGTTTCCGGCGGAAGGCAAGATCAAATACGTGTCCAGGGATTCCATCGAGGAATTCAAGGCACTGCCCGCCTATCATGAGCCCGACTGGGTAACGAAGAACTTCGTCGACAGCGGCAAGCTGCCGCCCGTCAAGGACCGCCTGCCCAAGGAGCCGCTGGTCTTCAAGACCGCGAACATGGTGGATGGACCCGGCGTCTACGGCGATACCCTGCGGCACGTCATCGGCGGCCGGCCGGAAGGCTGGAACTACGGTGCCGGCCAGACCCAGGGCTGGGGTGGCATCGATATTGGCCTGTCCGAATGCCTGACACGCACCGCACCTCTCTTCCAGGTTCAGGCCAAGGATACCGAACCGCTTCCAAACCTCGCCAAGAGCTGGGACTGGTCCGCAGATGGTCACAAGCTGACCATGCACCTCGTCGAGGGCGCGAAGTGGTCGGATGGCGTCGCCTTCAACGCTGACGACATCATGTTCTACTGGGACGACGAGGTCATCGATCCGAACGTCTCGCCGCTCGGCGGCGGCGCTTCGCCGGAAGCCTTCGGTCAGGGAACGACGCTGAAGAAGATCGACGACTACACCGTCGAATGGACCTTCAAGGACGCGTTCCCGAAGCAGTATCTCTATACGATGGCCTACCCGAGCTTCTGCCCGGGCCCGTCGCATATCCTGAAGCCGCAACATCCGAAGTATTCGAAGAACACCTATGACCAGTTCAAGAACGCATTTCCGCCGGAATACATGAACCTTCCGGTCATGGGTGCCTGGGTGCCGGTCGAATACCGTCCTGACGACATCATCGTGATGCGCCGCAATCCGTACTACTGGAAGGTCGACGAGAAGGGCAATCAACTCCCTTATCTCAACGAGCTGCACTACAAGCTGTCGACCTGGGCCGACCGTGACGTGCAGGCCGTTGCCGGATCCGGCGACATTTCCAATCTCGAGCAGCCGGAAAATTTCGTCGCGTCTCTGAAGCGCGCCGCCGAGAAGACCGCGCCGGCACGTCTTGCCTTCGGCCCGCGCCTGATCGGCTACAACATGCGTATGAACCTGTCCGGCAACGGCTGGGGCGAACCGGACGCGCGCAGCCAGGCCGTCCGCGAGCTGAACCGCAATGAAGACTTCCGCAAGGCAATCACCATGGGTCTCGACCGCAAGGCGATCGGCGATTCCTTGGTCAAGGGACCGTTCACGGCGATTTATCCAGGCGGCCTGTCTTCGGGCACGAGCTTCTACGATCGCAATTCCGTCGTCTATTACCCCTTCGATCTGAAGGGCGCCAAGGCGCTGCTTGAGAAAGCCGGCCTCAAGGATACCGACGGTGACGGCTTCGTAAACTTCCCCGCCGCAACCGAAGGCGGAAAGAACGTCGAGATCGTGCTTCTGGTCAACAATGGCTACGCCACCGACAAGAGCTTGGCGGAAGGCGTCGTCGGACAGATGGAGAAACTTGGCCTCAAGGTCATCCTCAATGCGCTGGACGGTCCCAAGCGTGACGATGCCCACTACAGCGGCCGGTTCGACTGGCTGATCCAGCGTAGTTCGCCGGAGCTTGCATCGGTCGTCCAGAACACCGAGCAGCTTGCGCCGGTCGGTCCACGCACGAGCTGGCAGCACCGCGCCGGCAAGGACGGCAAGGTCGACCTGATGCCCTACGAGGAAAAGCTGGTGGATATCGTCACAAAGTTCCAGACCAGCCAGGACAACAGCGAGCGCGTCGACCTGATGAAGCAGTACCAGAAGGTTGCAACCGAGAACGTCGATACGGTCGGTCTCACGGAGTATCCGGGTGCACTGATCATCAACAAGCGCTTCTCGAACGTGCCTGAGGGGACTCCGATCTTCATGTTCAACTGGGCTGAGGACTCCGTCATCCGCGAACGCCTGTGGGTCGCTGCCGACAAGCAGGGCAAATACGAGCTGTTCCCCGAGCAGCTGCCCGGCAAGCCCGGCGAAAAGGGCCCGATCAACTAAGAGCTCCCCTCCCAACCAAGGACTCCGGTCGCGCGTGAAGCGCGGCCGGTCAATTTCAACAAGCCGGCCGCACCGACAGGCGCGACTGGCGGCAAGGAGAAGCGAACCGTCCGATGTTACGATTCCTGCTCGTGCGCATAGCGTCCGCGATTCCCGTCCTGATCATTCTGAGCATCGTGACCTTCGCGATCATCCAGGCACCACCCGGTGACTATGCCGATTACATCCGTTCGCAGCTGATCAACCAGAGTGGCGCCTCGTTCGCGCAGGCGGATGAGCAGGCTCAGGCCTACCGCGTGGCCCATGGCCTCGATCAGCCAATGGTCATCCAGTATTTCAACTGGATCAAGGGCATCGTTACACAGGGCGATTTCGGCTACAGCATGTTCTACAACAAGCCGGTTGCCGATGTCGTGGCCGAGCGACTGCCGCGCACGCTGGCCCTGGCCCTGGTTTGCCACATCCTGGCATCCGTGCTTGGCATCGGCTTCGGCATATGGGCCGCAACCCGGCAATATTCCTGGATCGACAGCCTGCTTTCGGGTGTCTCCTTCCTCGGGATGACGGTGCCGCGCTTCCTGATGGCGCTGATCATCGTCTATCTCCTCGTCTTCCAGTTCAATGTCTCCGAGATCGGAAGCTTCTTCTCGCCGCAATATGGCGGAGCACCGTGGTCCTGGGCAAAGTTCGTCGATCTCGTCAGCCACGTGTGGCCGGTCGTCGCCATCGCCACCTTCGGCGGGCTCGCTTACAATATGCGCGTCATGCGCGGCAATCTGCTCGATACGCTAAACGCCCAGTACGTCGAGACGGCGAAGGCCAAGGGGCTGACCGGCGCGGCCGTTGTCATGCGCCATGCCGTGCCGAATGCGCTGCACCCGCTTGTCATGTACCAGGGCGTCGTGCTTCCCTACATGCTGACCGGCGAGATCGAGACCGCGATCATCTTCTCGCTTCCAACCGTCGGGCCGGCGATCGTCGGCTCCATGGCGATCGGCGACGTCTACGTCACCGCCACCTTCATGATGGTGCTCTCCGCCACTCTGATTGTCGGCAACATCATCGCCGACATGCTGCTTGCCATGCTGGACCCTCGTGTCCGCCAGTACGGAGGAGCCTGATATGCTCGCCTTCGATTCCGCTCCCCCACCGCCGCACGAAGAAGCCGTCAAGAACGCACCGCACGGTAACGAAAGCTACCTGGCGCTCGTCTGGCGACGACTGAGACGCTCCTGGACCGGCATGATGGGCCTTGTTCTCGTCGGCCTGCTGCTGCTCATGGCGATCTTTGCGGACTTCGTCGCGCCAATGGATCCCAAGGCAACCGATGTCGGCTTCGCGCCGCCGCAGATGATCAGCTTCCGCGACAAGGACGGCAACCTCACATATCCGCCGCGCGTCTATGCGCTTGGCGAATCCGAGGAACTCGATCCTGTTACCTTCCAACCGATCGTCGGTCCCGATTACGACAACCCGCGCAATCTCGGTTTCTTCGTGACGGGCGCCGAATACAAGCTCTTTGGCCTCATTCCGGCCAGCCGACATTTCTTCGGTTCGGTCGACGGCCAGCCCGTGCATTTCCTCGGAACCGACAAGTTCGGTCGTGACGTGCTCTCGCGTGCCATCATCGGCTCGCGGATTTCGCTGACGATCGCGCTTACCGTCGTTTTCATCGTGACCGTCATCGGCACCACCGTCGGCATGGTGTCCGGATATTTCGGCGGCGCGGTCGACACCTGGGTGCAGCGCTTCGTCGAAGTGGTGCTCGCCTTTCCGCAGCTGCCCCTTTATCTGGCGCTGACATCGCTTATACCAGTAACCGCTCCGACCAATGTCTTCCTCGGTTTCGTCATCGTCGTCATGTCGGCGCTTGGCTGGGCACAGATGTCCCGCGAAGTGCGTGGCAAGACGTTGGCGCTGGCCCGCATCGATTATGTCCGCGCCGCCATGGCTGTTGGCGCGACCGATCGGCGTATCATCTTCCAGCACATTTTCCCGAATGTGATGAGCCACGTGATCGTTGCGGTGACGCTGCACATACCGAGCGTGGTGCTTCTGGAATCCTTCCTCGGGTTCCTCGGCTTTGCCGTGAAGCCGCCGCTGATCTCCTGGGGTCTGATGCTGCAGGACACGGCGAACTATTCCGTGATCGGCACCTATCCCTGGATCCTGGCACCTGTCGGCTTCGTCCTGATCACCGTCTTCGCGTTCAATGCGCTCGGCGACGGACTGCGCGACGCAGTCGATCCCTATTGAGGTGAAGAACATGGCCCTTGCACTCGTCAACTCCTTCGCCCCGTCCGTTCGCCTCGATCATGAAGGACGTACGGAAAGCCCGATCATCGATGCCCGCAATATCGCCGTCAATTTCAAGGTCGAGCATGGCATGGTGGAGGCCGTCAAGGATATCTCCTTCCAGCTCTATCGTGGGGAAACGATCGCCATCGTCGGCGAATCCGGTTCCGGCAAATCCGTAACCGCCCGCACCGTCATGGGGCTGCTGTCCAAGCGCGCCGTGGTCGCGCCCAAGTCGACCGTCGAGTACGACGGCGCCAATATCCTCAAGTTCTCCGAGCGCGAGCGCCGCAAGCTGCGCGGCGATCGGATCTCGATGATCTTCCAGGAACCGATGAGCTCTCTGAACCCGATCTATACGATCGGCAGCCAGATCGTCGAAGCGATCCGCGTGCATCGCAAGATGAGCAGGAAGCAGGCCGAGGCCCGTGCGCTGGAACTTCTCAGGCATGTCCAGATCCCCGATCCGGAGGCGCGGCTGAAGCAATATCCGCATCAGCTGTCCGGTGGCCAGCGGCAGCGCGTCATGATCGCCATGGCGCTGTCCAATAACCCGGACGTGCTGATTGCCGACGAGCCGACGACGGCACTCGACGTGACCGTGCAGGCGCAGATCCTCAACCTCATCCGCAACCTGCAGAAGGAGTTGCGGATGGCGGTAATCCTGATCACGCACGATCTCACCGTCGTTCGCCAGTTTTCCGACTACGTCTACGTGATGCAGCACGGCGAAATGCGCGAGCACAACACGACCGAAAAGCTCTTCGCCAATCCGAAGCACGCCTACACCAAGCACCTGCTCGGGTCGGAGCCGCGGGGCCAGGCCAATCCGTTGCCGGAGGGGTCGGACGTCCTTCTCGACGCCAAGGGCGTTCGCGTTTCCTTCATGTTGCGCCACGGTACGTTCTTCAAGCCGGAGCTGAGGGAACTCGTTGCGGTGGACAGCCTCGATCTGACGCTTCGGCGCCACGAAACGCTGGGCCTCGTCGGCGAGTCCGGTTCGGGAAAGACGACGTTCGGCCAGGCGCTGCTGCGGCTCAACGACACCGACAATGGCGAGATCTATTTCGACCGCCAGCCGATCCACGGCCGATCGCGCGCCGAAATGCGGCCGCTGCGCTCGCGCATGCAGGTGGTCTTTCAGGATCCGTTTTCGTCGCTCAATCCGCGCATGACGATCGGCCAGATCATCGAGGAAGGGCTTGTCGTAAACAGGCTCGGGGCGACCAAGGCCGAACGTCTCGACCGCGTGCGCGAGGCGCTCATCGCAGCTGGCATGCCCGGCAATATCCTCTCGCGCTTTCCGCACGAGTTTTCGGGCGGCCAGCGTCAGCGTATAGCCATTGCCCGCGCCATCGCGCTCGAGCCCGAATTCATCCTGCTCGACGAACCGACATCGGCTCTCGACCTTTCCGTCCAGGCGCAGATCATCGAACTCCTGCGCAGGCTGCAGGACGAACGGGGTCTCAGCTACCTCTTCATTTCGCACGATCTGAAGGTCGTGCGTGCCCTCTGCCACCGTGTGATCGTCATGCAACATGGCAAGATCATGGAAGAGGGTCCCGTCAACGAAGTCCTGTCCCATCCCAAGACTGCCTACACCGAACGGCTCGTCAAAGCCGCTTTCGAGGTAGCCTGATTGCACATTCCGGAGGTTATAATGGCAAGAAATCCCAAGATCACATTCATCGGAGCCGGTTCCACCGTTTTCATGAAGAACATTATCGGCGACGTGCTGCAGCGCCCGGCGCTGTCGGGCGCGACCATCGCCCTGATGGACATCAATCCGCAGCGTCTCGAAGAAAGTGCCGTCGTCGTCAACAAGCTGATTTCGACGCTCGGCGCCAAGGCGAAGGCCGAGACCTATTCCGACCAGCGCAAGGCGCTGACGGGCGCGGACTTCGTCGTCGTCGCCTTCCAGATCGGCGGTTACGAACCCTGCACGGTCACCGACTTCGAGATCCCCAAGAAGTTCGGCCTGCGCCAGACGATCGCCGACACGCTCGGCGTCGGCGGCATCATGCGCGGCCTGCGAACCGTGCCGCATCTGTGGAAGATATGCGAGGACATGCTCGCCGTCTGCCCCGAGGCGATCATGCTGCAATACGTCAATCCGATGGCGATCAACACCTGGGCGATTTCGGAGAAGTATCCCACGATCAAGCAGGTTGGCCTCTGCCACTCGGTGCAGGGCACGGCAATGGAGCTGGCGCATGACCTCGACATTCCCTACGAGGAGATCCGCTACCGCTCGGCCGGCATCAACCACATGGCCTTCTACCTGAAGTTCGAGCATCGCCAGCCGGACGGCTCCTACAAGAACCTCTATCCGGATCTGGTCCGTGCCTACCGCGAAGGCCGCGCGCCCAAGCCCGGCTGGAACCCGCGCTGCCCGAACAAGGTGCGATACGAGATGCTGACCCGCCTCGGCTATTTCGTCACGGAGAGCTCGGAGCATTTCGCCGAGTACACGCCTTACTTCATCAAGGAAGGCCGCGAGGACCTGATCGAGAAATTCGGCATCCCACTCGACGAATATCCTAAGCGCTGCATCGAGCAGATCGCCCGTTGGAAGGGGCAGGCGGAAGCCTATCGTTCGGCTGACAAGATCGAGGTCGCACAATCGAAGGAGTATGCCTCGTCGATCATCAATTCGGTCTGGACCGGCGAACCCTCCGTCATCTACGGCAACGTGCGCAACAATGGCTGCATCACGTCGCTGCCCGACAATTGCGCAGCCGAGGTTCCCTGCCTGGTCGACGCGTCGGGTATCCAGCCGACCTTCATCGGCGACCTGCCGCCGCAGCTCACGGCACTGATGCGCACCAACATCAACGTCCAGGAGTTGACGGTTCAGGCATTGATGACCGAGAACCGCGAGCACATCTACCACGCCGCAATGATGGACCCGCATACAGCGGCAGAACTTGATCTCGACCAGATCTGGGCGATGACCGACGAACTGCTTGCCGCTCACGGCGACTGGCTGCCCGCCTGGGCCCGCACCGGCCGCAAGGTTCAGGCTGCCTGACCAACTCTCTCCCGGTCTTGCGCCTCAAGAAGTCCCGCGGCCTTGCCGCGGGGCTTTTTGCCCTCGGCTCAGCGTGGTCGTGGTTGCAGATCGCTAAAACCGACCTCAGGGCATCCCCGAACGTTGGCGAAGGTTATTTCGCGTCGGTCACCCCATCCCGTCAGTCCTCGTAGCGTCACCACATTCTCATCTTGGTAAACAACATCGGTCCTGTAGATTCCAGCGCGCCTGGCTCGATTTGTTGCCTGACTGATGTTGCACTGGCCTTCCGACGGCAAGACGTGCCATGTGCTCGTGCCCCTGCCATCGGGACGCCAGCCGTCCGATGCGGCGGATGCCGCTGTCGACAGCAGAATAGCAAAGGAAATTAATGTCGTACGGAAAACGGCTTTCAAAATCGACGACCCCACATTGTGCTCAGTCCATCCCTCGAGCCATTGATTCTGGCGGCAGGGAAACGCCCTGCTCGCACAATAGACGGCAGCATATTTGGCGCAACCGTGCGTGAGAGCACCTGACGTCGAAGTTTGCAAACAAGGCTAAGCTTTGCTTGTCGGAGATCTCGGGCGGCCGATTGAATAAATCAAAAATGTTGATATAGAACAAGGAAACGCATCCTTGCCCCGCCCGATCGGAACCCCATGAGCCGCAACTTTCTTGTCGTCGACCCTGAAGAGGGCATGCCCATTCTCAAGGGTCTGGCATCGCCGGCAAGAGTGTCCGTGTTGAAGCTGCTCCACGAGAGGGGGCCGCTGAACGTCAATGAAATTGCTGAGATCCTTGACCTGCCGCAATCGAGCGTCTCGACGAACGTGCAGATGCTGGAGGAGGCGGGGCTGATCCGCACGGAGACGCAGAAGGCCCGCAAGGGCAACCAGAAAGTCTGCCACAGCGTCTATGACGAAATCCTCGTGGTCTTCAAGAATGAAATCAAGGAAACCGAACCGGATGCCATCGAAGTGTCGATGCCGCTTGGTCTCTATACGGGTTTCGAGGTGACGGCGCCGTGCGGTCTCTGCTCGGTCGAGGGCATTATCGGCTTGCTCGACGTTCCCAACACGTTTTTCGACCCGGACCGGATGAAAACGGCGTTGATCTGGTTCACGCGCGGTCATGTGGAGTATCAGTTTCCGAACAATGCGCGTCTGACGAACACCAGCATTCGCGAGATTGAGTTCGTCATGGAGCTGAGTTCCGAAGTGCCCGGAACGAGCGCCGACTGGCCCTCCGACATCACGCTTACGGTGAACGGGACGGACATCGGAACATGGACGTCTCCGGGCGATTTCGGCGATAAACGCGGGGTTTTCACGCCGGACTGGTGGAAGCTTAAGGGCTCGCAATATGGCAAGCTCAAGAATTTCCGTATCAATGACGACGGCGCTTTCGTCGATGGATTGCGCATCTCCGACGTCACGCTAAAGAACCTCAAGCTGGACGAGCATCATTCGATCCGCTTGCGCATCGGCGTTCGCGACGACGCCAAGCATCCCGGAGGCATCAATATTTTCGGTCGCGGCTTCGGCAACTACGACCAGGACATCCTGCTGCGCCTGAAAACCCGCTGACTATATCCGTTTTTCTGAATTTTACCCTTGACCGGGGTCGGAGCTTCCGCTTTATTCATCTCAAATTGTGATATAGATCACAAAAAGACGATATAGTGGAGGATGTCATGAAGGCTGCGGTTACAGCGCACAGCAAGTACACGATTTCGGAAATCGATCCGCGCCTGTATGGCTCATTCATCGAGCACCTTGGCCGCGCCGTCTATACCGGAATCTATGAGCCGGATCATGCCACCGCCGACGAATACGGCATGCGCAAGGATGTCATCGATCTGGTCAAGGAGCTCAACGTTCCGATCGTGCGCTATCCCGGCGGCAACTTCGTCTCCGCCTATAATTGGGAAGACGGGATCGGCCCGAAGGAGAGCCGCCCGACGCGCCTCGACCTTGCCTGGCACACGTCCGAGAGCAATCAGGTCGGGATGCACGAGTTCGCCGATTGGTGCGTGTCTGCCAACACCGAGATGATGCTCGCCGTCAATCTCGGCTCGCGCGGCCTGGATGAGGCGCGCAATTTCCTCGAATACGTCAACCACCCCGGCGGCAGCGAATGGAGCGACAAGCGCGTCGCCAACGGCCGCGCCGAACCTTGGGACGTGAAGCTCTGGTGCCTCGGCAACGAGATGGATGGCCCCTGGCAGATCGGCCACAAGACGGCGGACGAATATGGCCGCCTGGCGCATGAGACAGCTAAGGCGATGCGCGCCTTCGACAGCTCGCTGGAGCTTGTCGTCTGCGGCTCGTCCAACGCCCATATGCCGAGCTACCCCGAATGGGAGGCCACCGTTCTCGATCATACCTACAACGAGGTCGATTACATCTCGCTGCACATGTATTTTGAGAATCGCGCCAAGAACACCGCCAATTATCTCGCCCGCAGCATCGAGCTCGACAACTACATCGGCACCGTTGCCGGCGTCATCGATTACATCAAGGCGAAGAAGCGCTCGACCAAGGACGTCTACATCTCCTTCGATGAATGGAACGTCTGGTATCATTCCAAGGAGCGGGACAAAGCGACGCTGGCCGGCGCCAACGGCTGGCCGCATGCTCCGGCGCTGCTCGAGGACGACTACAATTTCGAGGACGTTCTGCAGGTCGGCTGCATCCTCAATACCTTCATCAATCGTGCCGATGTCGTCAAGATCGCCTGCCTGGCGCAGCTCGTGAACGTCATTGCGCCAATCATGACGACCCCTGGTGGGGCTGCATGGCGCCAGACCATCTTCTACCCCTACTACTTTGCCTCGGTCTTCGGCCGCGGCACGGCGCTGAAGCTGATGGTGGACAGCCCGAGCTATACCGTCGACGATCTTGGCGACGTGCCCTATCTCGACGTCTCCGCCGTTCACGACGCGCACGGGAAGACGGTGACCTTCTTCATCGTCAATCGCAATGGCACGGAAGCGCTCGATCTCGATGTCAGCCTGCTGGAGTTTGGAGCGCTCAAGATCGCCGACGACCAGGTGATCGCACATGCCGACCTCACCATCACCAACACTTCGGAACGGCCCGACAACGTCGTGCCCCGGAAGACTGACGGTGCGTCGTTTGCGGATGGGAAGCTTAGCGCAAAAATCGCTCCGCTCTCATACCGGATGATCCGGCTGCAGGCGTAATATTTAAATCACAAAATCGGATACATATCAAAAGATATGTTGACATCACAATAGTATGATTTAATGTCAGCGCACCGGAGTTGACGTGCCACTGGGAGGAACAGATGGAAGCGACCGCTTCTGTTCTGGCACTATCACTGACTGAAGGGCGCCCGTTTGTCAAAGCGGGTGGCTCGGTCGGGATATGCCAACCACGTGTCCATATCGGCTTTTCGGGTTCTGACTGCAATATGGGAGCAGTTGGATGACGGCCTTTATCGAAATCCACAACGTCAGCAAGCGCTATGGCTCGATGACGGTGCTCGACGGCCTCTCGCTGTCTATCAAAGCCAATGAGTTCATGGTTTTCCTGGGGCCTTCGGGCTGCGGGAAATCGACCCTCCTTCGGATGATCGCCGGCCTTGAAAGCGTCGACGAGGGAACCATCTCGATCAATGGCGAGCGCATCGATACGTTGCCGCCAGGGCAGCGCGACATCGCCATGGTGTTCCAGAGTTACGCGCTCTATCCGCACATGACGGTGTCCGACAACATGGCGTTCGGGTTGCGCAACATCAACGTTGCCGCCGATGTCATTGCCGCCCGCGTTGCGGAAGCCGCCCGCATGCTTGAAATCGGCCATCTCCTAGAGCGCAAACCCGGCCAGCTTTCCGGCGGCCAGCGCCAGCGCGTCGCCATCGGCCGTGCCATCGTCAAGGAGCCCAAGGCCTTTCTCTTCGACGAGCCGCTGTCGAACCTCGATGCGGCGTTGCGCGTTCGCACCCGAGTAGAGCTTGCCCAGCTTCGCAATCGTGTCAAATCGACGATGATCTTCGTGACGCACGACCAGATCGAGGCGATGACCCTTGCCGATCGCATCGTGGTGATGAACAACCGCAAGATCGAGCAGATCGGCTCTCCGATGGAGATCTATTCCCGCCCGGCCAGCCGCTTCGTCGCCACTTTCGTGGGTTCGCCGACGATGAACTTCCTCGACGTCGGCCTGTCGGAGCAGAACGGCTTCGTCAGCGCCAGGTTGCCTGACGGCACCGAGCTGCGGACCACGATCCGTGCAGCCGGCGTCAAGGGCACTGCGCACTCGCTCGGGATCCGCGCCGAGGCGGTGAAACTCGCAAGCGGCGTTCCCGCGACGACGACAGGCAAGGTCGATGTGCTCGAGCGCCTCGGTGACCGCACGCTTCTCTATACGCGCCTCAAGGACGGAAGCACGGTCGTGGCCGAAGATATCGGCAACAGCCGCGTCGCCATCGGCGACGAGGTGGGTCTCTCGCTCGACGGAACCCGCACCCATCTTTTCGACGCAGAGGGCAGCGCCTGGCATAATGAGGAGCCGGGGCATGGTTGACGCGACCTTGTCCGGCACCCGCTCGGCTGCGAAAGCCAACGCACGGCAAACGGTGCAGAACATCAACGCACCTCTCTGGCGCAATGCGCTTTTCGTCGTGCCCTATCTGTTTTTCTTCGTTACCCTGCTCGCCGTGCCGCTGTTCTGGGGGATATGGCTCAGCCTCCACAAGGCCGACGCCTTCGGCACCGGTCGTTTCGTCGGCATCGACAACTATCTGCGTCTCTTTCGCGACAAGATCTTCATACAGGTGGTTGGCAACACCTTCTATTTCGTCATTCTGACCGTGCCGGCGCTGGCCGTTCTCGGGCTCTTGCTGGCACTCGCGTTGAACCGGAAGACGAAGACGGCGACGGTGCTGCGCACGATCTACTTCTCGTCTTCGGTCCTGTCGGTCACGATCGTCACGCTGATCTGGCGCATCGTCTTCATCGGCAATTTCGGTTTGCTCGCCACGGTCTACGGCTGGTTCGGTGCGACCTCTCCGGCCTTCCTTTCCGATCCCAAGCTCGCGATGATCGGCATAGCAATCGCCACCATCTGGTGGTGCATCGGTCTGCCGATGATGCTCTTCCTCTCCGCGTTGCAGCAAGTCCCGGCGGAGATCTACGAGGCGGCGGCACTCGACAATGCCAGCCGCTGGCGCACGCTCT
Organism: Rhizobium sp. Root1203; assembly: GCF_001424945.1. Classification (GTDB taxonomy): domain Bacteria; phylum Pseudomonadota; class Alphaproteobacteria; order Rhizobiales; family Rhizobiaceae; genus Rhizobium. Next base: position 2,792 of record NZ_LMCW01000005.1, on the reverse strand, counting down.
GGCACATTACCCTGCCGTCCATCCGGCGAACCTTCGTCCTCGTGCTGATCATTCAGGTCGTGCTGCAGTTCCAGCTGTTCGGGCAGTCCAAGCTGATGACGCTCGGCGGTCCGAACAACGTCTCCAAACCGATCGTTTTCTACATCTACGAAGCCGCCTTCACCAAGTGGGACCTGGGGCTCGGTGCGGCAGCCTCGGAAGTTCTCTTCGTCCTGATCCTGATCGCAGCCATGGCGCAGTACTTCATCTCGCGCCGCAAAGGAGAAGAAGGATGAGCGCTTCCGGTGCCAACATGGTCGGCCGTTCGACCGGCGATCGCGTGATCCTGTTCCTTGCCATTCTCTGCGCGCTGATCATGATGGCGCCGGTTGTCTGGGTGATCGGGCTCTCGCTGAAGGACAACAAGGAATTGATGGCGGATATGAACTCCGTCTTCCACGCGCCTTACACGATCAACAACTACATCAATATCCTGGCGACCTCGTCGGTCTTTCGCTGGATCCTGAACAGCGTCATCGTCGCAGGCGGCCTGACGATCATGACGCTGGTCCTTTCCTCGCTCGCCGGCTACGGCTTCGCACGGCTGAATTTCCCGTTTCGCAATGCGCTGTTCATCATTGTGCTGCTGGGTCTGGCGGTTCCGGAACAGGCGGTCCTGATCGCGCGTCACCAGTTGTTCAGCTGGCTGAAGTTTCACAACACCTACCACGGTCTGATCCTGCCCGGTCTGTCAGCGCCATTCGGCGTCTTCCTGATGACGCAGTACTTCCGCGCCATCCCGAAGGAGCTCGACGAGGCAGCGCTGCTCGACAATGCCAGCCGCTTCAAGATCTTCTGGAAGGTGCTTCTGCCGCTCACGGTGCCAGCACAGGCAACGCTCGGCATCTTTACCTTCCTCGGTGCCTGGAACGATTACTTCTGGCCGCTGATTTCGGGCACCAAGAAGGAAATGTATACGCTGACGATCGGGATTGCCTCGACGCAAACCAACTTCGCGCAATCGGAAGGTCTCGGATTCCTGATGTCGCAAGCGGTCTTCGCAGGCGCGCCGATCCTCATTCTCTACCTGTTTTTCCAGAAATACATCGTGACCGCAGTCTCCGGCGCCGCCGTGCGCTGACGCTGACGGGCGATGACGTCGAAACCGGCTCCCGGGGAGGGGGCTAAAGCAAGGGGTCAAAGACCCGAAGAGGAGGAGTTGGAATGACGCATACATTGAGGAAATACATGCTGGCGGCGGCGTCGGTGATCGCGCTTGCCGGCTCGACGCAAGCCTTCGCGGCAACGGAACTTACCGTCCAGCGTTTCTTCGGCGCATGCGACGCGGACTTCGGCACGAACACCGATGTCAGCAAGGCTGTCGGCGAGTGCGGTATCATCACCTCGCTGATCAACAAGTTCAACGCCGATAATCCTGACGTGCATGTCACCGTGACGACGGTCGAGTGGCCGGGTTATGACCAGCTAACGGCGCAGTTTGCTGCCGGAGATCCGCCTGACATCGTTACCATCCATCAGTCGGTGCTCGCGGACTACCAGTCGAAGAGCCTGATCATGCCGCTCGACGACCTTCTGAAATCGGTGGGCGTTGCGTCCTCCGACTTCACCGACGCCAGCCTCGGCGGCGTGACCAAGGAAGGCAAGATCTACGGCCTGCCCATCGACAACTGGACCATGCTCTACCACATCAATATGGACCTCTTCAAAAAGGCAGACCTCGTCAACGCAGACGGTACGCCCAAGCTGCCGACCAGCCCGGACGAGCTTCTGGCACAGGCAAAGCAGTTCAAGGAAAAGACCGGCAAACCCTACTTCGTTCAGAACCTCGCAAACGAAGTCGCGCTCTACACCCGCAACCTCTACACCTACCTTCTACAGCAGGATTCCACTTTCTTCGCCAACCCGAAGCAAGTGAAGCTGAATACGCCCGAGGCCAAGAAGGTCCTCGAAATGTACAAGGCGATCTATGACAACGGCGATACGACCAAGGATCTGGACTACGCCGCCGGCATCAATGCCTTCCTCGCCGGCGAAGGTGGCGTCCACCTGAACGGCACGTGGGTGATCGGGGACTACACAGCCTCGTCCGAGACCGCAGGTACGGCATTGAACAAGGGCGGCTACGCTGTTTATCCCTACCCGCAGCTCTTCGGCGGCAAGAAGGCGCAGTATGCCGACGGCCACAGCTGGGCCGTGTCGCAAAAGGACCGCTCGCCTGAAGAAACCGCTGCCATCGGCGAGTTCCTGAAGTTTTTCCACGACAACGACTTCGACTGGTCGCGCACCGGCCACCTGCCGGCAGTCAAGGCCGTACTGGACTCCGCCGAGTTCAAGGCCCTGCCGCATCGCGACACCATCGCGGCCATTGCCACGCTCGGCACTCCGCTGCCAGCGACTGTCCAGCGCCAGTTCGCGATCCAGGATATCATCGGTCAGGAAATGAGCGCTGCAATCACCGGTCAGAAGGAAGTCGACGCAGCGCTTGCTGACATGGAATCGCGCATCAACGAGCTGCTTGCCAACATCTAAGGCTCACTCTCTCCGAGCCGAAGTGCAGATGCCCGCCGCTGGTCTCGCGGCGGGCATTTTCGTTATCACGGTGCCGCTATCGAGGCGCGTCTTGACCGTGAAGTGCTCCGAACTCCCCATTGAAACCGCAGCCAGGAGAAGGCTAGAGCGTTTCACCTTTTAACGGAACCATATCCAGCATTTTCCAGATAGTTTTGGCATTCGGCGGGCTGGATGGTTTCGACCAGCCTGCCGATATGACGCCATGTGTCGTCGATGGTGCG
>NZ_LMCW01000004.1 GCF_001424945.1 Rhizobium sp. Root1203 | reverse complement strand
TGTTGGTTTCCACGCGGAACTGAGCCGGTTTTTCCACCGAGAAGTGAGCCACCTCTAAGTATGGTTTTCTGATCAGGGTTTGGTCAAGGGATTGGCTTTTTCTCCTTTCTTCTGTGCTGCGGCAGCCGAGCTGGCTTTGAAGCGGAAGCTGTCGTTACCGGTTTCCAGGATATGGCAACGGTGGGTCAAACGATCGAGCAGAGCGGTGGTCATCTTGGCGTCGCCGAAGACGGTTGCCCACTCGCTGAAGCTGAGGTTGGTGGTAATCACGACGCTGGTCCGCTCGTAGAGCTTGCTTAACAGGTGGAAGAGTAGTGCTCCGCCTGAGGCGCTGAACGGCAGGTATCCCAACTCGTCCAGGATGAGCAGATCGAGGCGGACCAAGATCTCCGCGATCTGGCCCGCCTTGCCTTTAGCCTTCTCCTGCTCGAGCGCATTGACCAGTTCGATGGTCGAGAAGAAGCGGACCTTTCGGCGATGATGCTCGACCGCCTGGACTCCGAGGGCGGTCGCGACATGCGTTTTTCCAGTGCCAGGGCCACCGATAAGGACAACGTTCTGCGCCCCATCCATGAACTCGCATCGGTGCAGTTGGCGCACGGTGGCCTCGTTGATCTCGCTGGCGGCGAAGTCGTATCCGGAGATGTCTTTGTAGGCTGGGAAGCGAGCAGCCTTCATGTGATAGGCAATCGAGCGGACCTCACGCTCGGCCATCTCGGCTTTCAGCAACTGGGACAAGATCGGCACGGCCGCATCAAAAGCTGGAGCCCCTTGCTCGATCAGGTCCGTGACGGCCTGGGCCATGCCATACATCTTCAGGCTACGCAGCATGATGACGACGGCAGCACTTGCGGGGTCATGACGCATGACGACCTCCTACGATCCGGACCCGCAAGCCATCGTAGCGTTCTACATTGGCCTTGGGTTCGCGCAGCAGGGTCAGTGCCTGTGGCGTATCGATGTCGGGACCGTCGGTCGTCTTGCCGTCAATCAGCCGATGCAGCAGGTTCAACACATGCGTTTTGGTCGCCACGCCTTGATCCAGAGCCAGTTCCACGGCCCTGACGACGACCTGTTCGTCGTGATGAAGCACCAGAGCGAGGATGTCGGCCATCTCACGATCACCGCCGGGGCGGCGAAGCATCTGATCTTGCAACTGTCTGAAGGCCAGCGGCAATTCCAGGAAGGGCGCACCATTGCGCAAGGCACCGGGTTTGCGCTGGATGACGGCAAGGTAATGTCGCCAGTCGTAAATCGTTCGTGGCGGCTTATCGTGGCTCCGCTCAATGACCCGTTCATGCTCGCATAGGATATTGCCCTCGGCCGCAACGACCAGTCTCTCGGGATAAATCCGCAGGCTGACGGGCCGGTTCGCAAACGATGCTGGCACGCTGTAACGATTGCGCTCGAAGGTGATCAGGCATGTTGGTGAGACGCGCTTGCTCTGCTCGACGAAGCCGTCAAACATGGCGGGGAGCGACATCAAATCTGCCCGCTCATCAGCCCAGACATCCGCGATCGTGCCGGACAAGGTGCCATGCGCCGTCTCCCGCCACAGGTCCTGGCAATGCTCTTCCAGCCAGGCATTCAACGCCGCCAAATCTGGAAAGTCCGGCATCTGTTGCCACAGCCGTGGTCGGGCATCCTGGACGTTCTTCTCGACCTGACCCTTCTCCCAGCCTGCCGATGGATTGCAGAACTCAGGCGCAAAGACGTAATGGTTCGTCATCGCGAGGAAACGGATGTTGACCTGCCGCTCTTTGCCGCGACCGACACGATCGACCGCCGTCTTCATGTTATCGTAGATGCCGCGACCAGGTACGCCGCCGAACACACGGAAGCCGTGCCAGTGGGCGTCGAAGAGCATCTCGTGCGTTTGCAGCAGGTAGGCCCTGACCAGAAAGGCCCGACTGTGCGACAACTTGATATGTGCGACCTGAAGCTTCGTGCGCTCGCCGCCGATCACGGCATAGTCCTCACTCCAATCGAACTGGAATGCCTCGCCTGGGCGGAAAGACAGCGGAACGAATATGCCGCGGCCCGCTTTCTGCTGCTCAGCCCGCCAGTCACGGGCGAATGCGGCGACCCGACCATAGGAGCCGGTAAAGCCGAGAACCACCAGATCCGCATGAAGCTGCTTCAGCGTTCGGCGCTGCTTGCGCGACCTCCCGGCCTCGGTCTTCAGCCAGCCAGCAAGTTTGTCGGCATAGGGATCAAGCTTGCTCGGTCGTTCCGGTACCGTGAACGTCGGCTCGATCGTACCAGCGCTCAAATACTTCGCGATCGTATTGCGTGACAGCCCGGTGCGCCGGCTGATCTCGCGGATCGACTGCTTCTCGCGCAGCGCCATCCGACGGATGATGTTTAAAAGTCCCATGTGGATCACTCCGTTGCCCCCGTCGCTCACCGCGTTGGGGGGAAGGTTCACATGGCTCAATTCTCAATGGAAATTATGCGCCCAACCGGCTCAGTTCTGCGTGGAAACCAACAACGTTGCCCCCGTCGCTCACCGCGTTGGGGGGAAGGTTCACATGGCTCAATTCTCAATGGAAATTATGCGCCCAACCGGCTCAGTTCTGCGTGGAAACCAACAGACGACATCAACGAGGCTTGGGACTACGCAATGTCGCTCGCTACGCCGGCGGTTGCAAACTCCTAATTTCTATGCCTTTTATGGGGCATCAAACGCGATTTGAGCGCGGCTGACAGCTGTCAGCCCCGCCGGCCACGGGACCGAATGTAGGTTCAGCTGCAACATTTGAGCAGTTGAATTCTCACCCTCGGGAGATCCCATGTAATGGCTGGCACTACCGATTTCGTCGGCGTTCGCGTCTTCTCCGACCTGACTTCCACCGTTGCCAAGATCGACACACGCGACAGCACCGTGATCGGGATGGCCTGCCCGGCGCCGAATGCTGACGTCACGGCGTTTCCAATCGACACGCTGGTTCGGATATCCACCGATGATGCCGTCCAGGTCGCCAAGCTCGGCGCCGGCATCGTGCTTGATGCAATCAACCAGATTGCCTCTGAAGGCATCGTCACAGACATCGCCTTCATTCGTACGCAGCACTCGGTCCTCACAGACCCAGCGGCAAAGCTTGCTGAAGAGGCCAACGCGATCGTCGGCTCGGCCGCGCTGAAAACTGGCGTCTGGGCGCTGCTCGATGCCAAGGCGCAACTTGGCTTGGAGCCGGGCGTCATCATCGCGCCTGGCTACACCTCCCAGCGCACCGGCGACGCGGCCAACGCGGTCGCGACGGCGATGTCGAACGTTGCTTCCAAGATCGTCGATTGCCTTGCGATCGTCGATGCCACGGTCACGAGCCGTGAAGCTGCGGTCCTGTACGCGGCCGACTTCAAGACCCGGCTCAACGTTGTCGCTTGCTATCCGCAGGTGATCGTCAACCTTGGCGCCGGCAACGTCACGCGCCCGATGTCGCCGCATGTCGCAGCGGCAATGATCCGTCGTGACAAGGAAACCGGTGGGCCTTACAAGGCTTTTTGGAACCGACCGCTGCGGGGCGTTCTGGCGCCTTCCGTCCCCGTCAGCTACATCGACGGCGAGATCACGTCCGATGCCAACTTCCTCAATCAGGCTGGCGTTGCGACCATCATCGAAGGCAACCTGCTTTGGGCGCCGTTCACGACTGCCACTGACCCGACCGTAATTGCCTGGCGCTCGATCAAGCGCATCAGAACGCGTCGTGCCGCCGAGAAGGCCGTCATGCGCCCGCTGCGCCAATATCTTTCCGAGGACATCACACCGCACATGGTGTCGTTGATCTATCGGTCGTTGGATCAGTTCCTCGCCGACCTCGTCACGCTCAAGGCGTTGATCGCCTACGAGCTGCTTTGGTCGTCTTCCATGAACCCTGCAACGATCCTCGAAGCCGGCGCGCTGCGAGTGAAGATGCGTTTCGCAGAAACACCGGACCTGGTCGACCTGCAGATCTACAGCGAGCCGCAGCCGGAAGCCTTCGACATCCTGCAGGCCGCCATCGCCGCGTCGCTATCGCAGCTCGGCCTCAGCAACGTCCGCGTGACGGCATAAGGAGACTTCCATGGATCGCATTATTCACGGTTCAAACTGGTATTGCGGCGAGATCAATCAGCGCCTGCGCGTTGACGAGACCACTCTGCCGGCTTTGAGCCGCGAGATGTCGTCGGTGGTCCTCGGGGGCGGTTACTTCGCTCTCGATCTGCCGGGCGAGATCCAGGCTTTGACGGCGGAGATGACCGTCAACGGCGCCCACGAGGATCTGCGCACCCGGTTCGGTCGCGAGCCAGGCGACTGGACCACGGTCACTTACTACGAGAGCCTCCTGGATGTCTTCCCGGCTGGCTCTGATGGCAGCGTACAGACGACCGGAGCTCCAAAGCTCAACGGTCGCGTCGTCTTCCTGAAGGGACTGCTCAACGAGTACACGCCGCCTGGCGTCAAGGGTCTGAAAGCATCGGGCGCGACCCGACTGCGGTTCTCTTCGATCGTGCTCTACCACGACATCTTCAACGGCAAGACGATCCACAAGTTCGATATCCAGAACAACACTCTGATCATCGACGGCATCAATTACACGGCCGAGCACAACCGGCTGATTTCGGCCTGACGAATACCAGGGGAGCGCGCCGGCTATAGGCGCGCGCGGCGAGGGCCGGTCGCCATAGCTGGCGGCCGGTCATTCCATTATCCGAGGAGGCAGACGCCATGACGCAACAGCAGATCAAGGCAAAGATTCAGACACCCATGTCCAAGAGCGATCCCAACGACGTGAAGATCGAAAGTATCCCACTTCCGCCGCCGGAGATGTGGAGCACATTGGACAATTCAACGGCGATCGCGCCGGCGTCGGTGTCGGCCGAGGCGGCGGTTGCTCCCGTCGCACCTGCCGTCTTCTTCGGGAAGCAACGATCGACGACGGTGCCGTTGCAGTTTCCCTTCACCCTCGACGGCTCGGAAATCACCGACGTCACGATCAGACGTTTGACGCTCGGAGAAGTCCAAGAGCTGCTGGCCAAAACGAGAGGCCGAACACTCGTCTTCATGGAAATCTATGCCGAGATGACCGGCCTTTCCGTCGAGACGTTGAAAGGGCTCGATGATGAGGACGGCGTAGCTATCACCGACGCGGCCTACGATTTTTTGCCCCCACGGTTCAAGACGGACGACGTGTCGTCGGCGACCTGACGAAGTGGCGCAGCTACGTCGCTCGCGTCGGTGCCTACCTGGATAAACAAGTGGAGACGGACATGTTTTGGGACGAGCTTTTGCAGTGGTTCGAGGAAGCCAGGCAGGTCCACGCCGAAACCTTTGGTTTGTTTCAGACGATCTTCGGCGGTCCTAAGTCATGAACGACATCAACGTTGCCCTGCGCCTCCGGCTGAAAAACGATCTGTCGCGGGAGGCTCCTAAAGCTGAGCGTGATCTCAAAGAGCTGAAACACGCGGCCGACGCGCTCGGCAAAGCGGGTGGCTCAGGCAAGCTCGGCAAGGAAATTTCGGACGTCCGGCGGGAAGCCGGCCGCAGCGAAAAGGCTGTTCGCAATCTCGATCGAGAGGCGCGCAAGCTCAATTCGGTCAACACCAACGCCGCTGAGCGTGAGGTCAAGGCGCTTGGAACTGCGGCTAAGGCTGCGCAGAAAGACGTTCGCAACTTGGAGCGTGAGGCCCGCAACATGCGGGCTATCGATCCGACTAAGATCGAGCGCCTGCAGCGGCCGGCAGGCACCCTACAGAACACGATGGGCATGTTGAAGACAAGCGCCGCCGGCGCAATCGGCGCGATGGCCGCGTTCGCCTCGGTCGATAATATCGTACGAGGAATGCAGCGGCTCAGCGAAGAGGCCCGCAAGCTCGATCGAGACGTCGCCTCGGTGGCCGTCACGGCGGAAATGCGCACGCCCGAAGCGGTCGCAAAAATTAGCAAGTCAAACGAGAAGCTCTCCGTTCGCTATGGCATCGAACAGCCAGAAGTTAATAACGCGCGTAAGGCATACGCTGCCGCCGGCTTCGGTATCGACCAGCAAGAAGCAATCTTGGATCCGACCCTAAAGGCAGCAAAGGCCGGCGATAGCACCGGCGAAACGATGGCAGGAGCGGTTATTGCCCTCCAGCAGAACCTGAAGGTGAAGGATCAGGAAGTTCCGGCAGTGCTCGACATGATGGCAAAGGGTTCCAAGCTGGGTAGCTTTGAAATCGATGCAATGGCCAAGAATTTCCCCTCGATGTCGACGCTCTACGCGCGAACGGGCAGGCAGGGGACACAGGGCACGGCGGAGCTCATCGCGTTGGCTCAGATCGCGCGTATGGGCGCGGGTAGCCAAGACGAAGCGGCGACCAACCTTCAGAACATGTTTTCAAAGCTATTCTCGGAGGACAGCGTCAAGAATTTCGACGAAAAGGGAGTTGATCTCGGCAAGCTCAAGAAACGGTCAGAGGCCAACAACACCTCGTACACCACGGCAGTTATAGACGAGGTGATGCGCCTCACAGGCGGCGACCCTCTTAAGGTCAACGAGCTGTTTTCCGATCAGCAGGCAGGGCTCGCGCTGGCGCCCCTGCTGAACAATCGGAAGAAATACAATGACTTTCTCCAACAGATTATCGGCGAAAGTCGGGGATCGGTCGATGCCGACTACGGCTTTGTCGAGAGCACCTCCCAGGAACGAGCCGATCGGCGCGGCGCGGCGTTGGAGGCGACAGGTAACAAGGCCGGTCGCGCTTTCGACAGCGTAGCGACGCCCCCATGGGAGTTCATCGTTCGCAACTACCTCAACCGCGAATACGGTTCCCAGGAGTATTCGAAGGAAGAACGCCAGCGGCTGAAGGGCCTCGACCTTGGCGATATTCGCGCGCAGATCGGTGACCGCGAAAAGCAGCTCTCCAACATCCCGCAGTCCAAATTCGACGTCGACATGTTCGCAGCCCAGCGACAGGTCATCGCCCAAGAAATCGATCGTCTCAAAGGCGAGTTGAAGGCCGGCGAGAACGTCCAAGGCGTGGGCGGCGGCGTGCAGCAGAACCTCGGCAAGGACATGTCCGGCGCGGCCGAAAGTTCGATGCAAGGCTACAACAATACCTTGAGCGCGGAGGGCGACAAGGCCGTTGGCATTGCGCGCGAGAAAGCGGCAGCCATTCGCGACAGTTTAAATTTCACGGCGACGCCGACAATCGCGCCAAACTTCCTGCCTCCCACTCCGGCGCCGGCCGCGCCATCCGGCCTTCCGAAAGACAAGCACTCCGCATTGTCCACTCCCAGCACAGTCAAGGTCGCGAACTACTTCCCGGCCGGCAACCCACGGCTTGCGGCGATGCGGGCGCAACGAGAGCAAAACCGGGCAATCCGTATGGCGTCGGCTCGATCTCTCTCTGACACCGGGGGCAAAATCGCGTGAGTGTTTTCGAGCCCGTTGGCGCCCTTATCTCAATCGGTGGCGCGATCCTTTACACGGTCGGGGGCCTCAATCCGCAGCGCCTGGCGTTCTCCAGCGAGGCTCGTTTTCCCGCCCATGCGACTCCATCCGGACTGCTCTATCAAAAGACCGGCCTCGGCGAGAGAAGCCTGTCGATCGAGGCGACCACGTTTCCGCATGTCATGGGCGGCCTCGACAACTATGCGATCCTGACAGCGCATCACCAGAGCCAGGCGACCGTGCCGCTGGTGCGATTGAAAGGCAACTATCTCGGCCTCGTTTCCGGCCTTTGCGTCATCCAGTCGCTCGAAGCCGATGAGGAAAAGCTGCATCCGTTTGATGGTGTCGGCCGCCAGATCGATGTCACGATCGGGATCTTAATGATGCCTGCCGGCATTGCTGCCGGCAGCAATATTTCCAGCCTCGGGGGACTGCTGTTGTGAGCACCTATGTCGTCGGCTTCAATGGCGAGCGGCTTGACCGCATTGCCAAGAAAACATTGCAAACCGAGCTGCAGGGCGCCGTCGAGGCGATCCTCGGCGCAAACCCTGACCTGGGCGATATCGCTGCATCCGGCTTCGTTCCTGGTGGTGCAGTCATCGTCATTCCGACGACGTTCGCGCCGCCCGCCAAGGCATCCCAGGTTCTGGCGTGGGAGTGAACATGCGGCAGCCTTTCGTCCAGGTCATCGGCCAAAGTGGCACTGATCTCGTGCCCGGTTGGGGCACGGCACTCGTGTCGGCTGAGTACACCGACAACGATGGTGGAGAGGCCGACGAGGTGAGCTTCACGTTTGCAGTTTCGGCGCCCTTTCCGGATAGTCCGGCCGAGGGCACGAAGTATCATTTCCTCTACGGATGGGCTGATGGAGACGTCCGCGACGCCGGGCTCTTCACTTATCAATCAGACAGCTTGGCCGGCGATACCGAAGGCGGCTGGACGATGACGATTACGGCACGCGCCAGCGACTTTATCGACGCGGACAAAGCTGCCGACACCGAGCATTTCGACGATACAACGGTCGGAGACATTCTGCAGAAGCTTGCATCTCGTGCCGGAAAATCTGCGGTGGTTGACGCGTCGATTGCTTCAATCAAAATCCCGTATCGGCTGCGCTACAACCAGTCGCTGACCGGTTTCGCCAGCGAGCTTGCGGAGGAGTTCGGCGGCACCCTGAAATTCGCCGGCGGCAAGATGTTGGTGCCAGCGCGGTCCACCGCGAAGACGGCCGGCGGTCGCGCCATGCCCACAATCACAATCCAATATTCGAAGGTGTTGGGCGGGGAAATTTCTACCGAAGGAAAGGCTCGCTATGCCGAGGTTGGCAGCGGCTATTTCGACCCGTTGGAAGGCGTTCAAAAGCTTGCAGAAGCCGCATCGATCGGCAGTGCTTCACGATACCTCTCATTGCATCCAGCACGCAGCCAGACTGAGGCAGAGCATTCGGCAAAGGCGCAGGGGGCAGAGCACGCTCGCGACAGCGTCACCGGCAGCATTGATGCCGAGGGCGATGCCAACGCCATGGCCGGCGCGCAGGTCAGACTCTCCGGCTTCGGTAGCAGTCGGGACGCGGCCGACCTCGTGGCGTCGTCGATCCATCACAGCTTCACCTTTGATGAAGGCGGCGGATGGACGATGTCGATCGAGCTTGGAAACAGAAAGATCGGCAAGCAGTCCTCGGCCGAGGACTGAGCGAATGTCGGGCGTCATTTCGCCCGAAGACGGGATCAAGTTTGGCGACCGAACCCGTCCGACAGCCGCTTGCACAACCGTCACATTCGCACCCTGCGCAGGGCCGGATCTTCGTGACTGAGTCGTGAGATGTTTGAAATGGTGAATAATGAAGCGTGGCGGGATGTCCCCAACACTCAGCCGCCGGCCGCTTGGATCGGTGGAAAACGGACGCTAGCGCCGCGCCTGGTCCAGCTCATCCAGGCGACCGATCATCAACTCTATGCTGAGCCGTTCGTCGGTATGGGCGGGGTCTTTTTCCGGCGAACGAGGGTGCCCCGTACCGAAGTGATCAACGACCGCAGCGGCGACGTCGTAAACCTCTTCCGCATCCTGCAGCGACACTATCCCCAGTTCATGGATACGCTGAAATTTCAGATTACCAGCCGGCGTGAGTTTGAACGGCTAAAAGCCTGTGACCCCACTACGCTGACTGACCTGGAACGCGCTGCGCGTTTCATCTATCTGCAGAAACTCGCGTTTGGTGGAAAGGTATCCGGCCAGAACTTCGGCGTACAGCGCAGTGGCAGCGCCCGGTTTAATCTGACGCGCCTAGCGCCCTTACTTGAGGACGTCCATGAGCGGCTGGCAGGCGTCACTATCGAGAACCTGGACTGGCTGGATTTCATCGACCGCTACGATCGGCCGGGCACGTTGTTCTACCTCGACCCACCCTACTTCGGCAGCGAGGGCGACTACGGTAAAGCGTTTTTCGCCCGAGAGCAGTTCGCGCTAATTGCCCAACGCCTAGCAACGATAAAGGGCGCCTTCGTTCTCTCGATTAACGACGTCCAAGAGGTCCGCGACCTATTCGCTGGCTTCCGCTTTAGAGAGGCTGAGCTGACGTACACCGTCTCTGGCGGCGAAGGCACGGCAGCCAAGGAATTGATCATCACGGGGAAAATGGGCTAGTCGCCTTAAAGGCGGCTTTGAGATGACTTCGAGCCGCCTTTAAATTATCCGAGATGAAATGCAGAAAATTGCAAAAGCCGGTGTCAAAATTGCAAAATTTCGCGGCGAGCTACACTTAGGAACGAACTGTTCCCTATGTATCCGGGTCGGACAGCTGGGGTGTGGTAGCGGGAGAGGGACTTGAACCCCCGACACGCGGATTATGATTCCGCTGCTCTAACCAGCTGAGCTACCCCGCCACGAAGACCTTGTGAATGCTTGGATATCCAAGCAACAGGTCCGTTTGGATGTGCGGCTTATAAAACCGCCTTCCCTTCAGTGTCAAGCGCAACTTCATAAAAGCTTGGGGTAAAAAAACCAGCCCGTTCACGCCGCGACGGCGCCTGCAAGCAGCGCCTTCAGCGAGGCTTCGGCCGCCGGTTCGCGCTCCGAGCGCTCGATAAAGCCGCCGCCGTAGACGCGAGCGTTGTCGCCCGGCGCCGAGTAGAGGGCGCAGGCCTGGCCCGGCGCGACGCCCGCCTCGCCGACAGCCAGATCGACATGGATGCCGGTCTGGTCGGCATGCAGGACGGCCGGCGTCGGCGCGCGCGTGGATCGCACCTTGGCGAAACAGGCAAAGCCCTCGCCCGAAGCCGCCTGCAACAGCGCCTCGTCGCCCAGCCAGTTGACGTCGCGCAGATAGACGCGGTGCGTTTCCAGCGCCTCCTTGGGGCCGACGATGACGCGCCGCGAACGGGCGTCGAGGTAGACCACGTAAAGCGGTTCGCCGGTGGCAACGCCGATGCCGCGGCGCTGGCCGATCGTATAGTGAAGGATACCCTCGTGCTGGCCGAGCACGCGGCCGTCGAGATGGACGATCTCTCCCGCCAACGCCGCATTCGGCTTCAGCTTGTTGATGATATCGGTGTATTTGCCCTGCGGCACGAAACAGATGTCCTGGCTGTCGGCCTTCTTGGCGACGACGAGGCCCATTTCTTCGGCGAGCTTGCGGGTTTCCGCCTTCGGCAGCCCGCCGAGCGGAAAGCGCAGGTAGTCGATCTGCTCCTGCGTCGTCGCAAACAGGAAATAGCTCTGGTCGCGGTCGGCATCGGCCGGACGGTAGAGCGCGCGGCGGCCGGGATTGCCCGGCTCCGGGTTCGGCCGCGAGCGGATATAATGGCCGGTCGCCAGCGCATCGGCGCCGAGTTCCTTGGCCGTTTCGAGAAGATCGGCGAACTTGACCGTCTGGTTGCATGAGACGCACGGGATCGGCGTCTCGCCGGCCACATAGCTTTCCATGAAGGGGTTGATCACCGTGTCGCGGAACCGCTTCTCGTAGTCCAGCACATAGTGCGGAATGCCGAGCGTCTCGCAGACACGACGGGCATCGTCGATATCCTGGCCGGCGCAGCAGGAGCCGGCACGGTGAACGGCGGCGCCGTGGTCGTAGAGCTGTAGCGTGATGCCGAGCACATCGTAGCCCTGGCGTTTGAGAAGGCCGGCCACGACGGAGCTGTCGACGCCGCCCGACATGGCGACGACAACGCGGGTATCTTCCGGCTTCTTGTCAAAATCCAGTGTGTTCACGGGGTGCTGCCAATTCTAGAGCGTATCTCGATCCGCCCTGCCATGCGGCAGATCCGGCGGACTTTCATCCCTGCCGGCGGGATCGGCCGCAGGCACTTTCGTTGGCGAGGATATAGAAAGGATTGGCTCCCGGCGCAAGAGGCGGAGGCTGTGGCGCCTACGCGACAAGCCACGGGCAGAGACCAGTATAGGCCCCGTCTGCGTCTCCTCCCCGAGCGGTCGCCCGCCTGCCGGGACATTGCTCCACGCGCACCTCGACCTTCATGCGGCTTCATCACCCATGGTTTGGCCATGCCTGCCTACTCTGAGGTTTTGCGTCCCACCCCCCTGCGCCGCGCCGGCCGCAACGCCTTGCGGTGTATCCGACGACCGGACGCGGAGATTATGGATACGAGTTCGGGAGCGGGGATAATCGAGGGGAATATTTCCGCTAAGCGATTGATGATGCTCACCTGACCATGCAGAATCATTCCCCATTTCTGGCCTGTGCCAGTCGTTCCAACGCCCATCCTACCCTCATTCCTGTGCTCGTCACAGGAATCCAGTGCGCCCAAGTCCTTAGGCGCGGAAAACGCTTTGTCCGACGATAAAAAGACGAGTCATTCACGGCGCCGAAGCGCCGTGGCTGGACTCCTGTGACGGGCACAGGAGTGAGGGAGAGGTGGCGGTCATGCCGGTCGAGGAATACGTGGCAAAGGCCCATGCCGAAGTGATGGACCCTGTTCAACTACACCTCATTCCTGTCCCGCGTCGTCCCTACGTGCACACCACCCTCTTTCATGTGCCCGTCACAGGAATCCAGTCCGCCCAAGTCCTTGGGCGCGCGGAAAACTCTTCGTCCGACAACAAGGGGCGGGTTATTCACGGCGCCGACCCGCCGTGGCGGTAGGAATGAGAGGCGTGAGGCGTGTCGAACGAACGCGAGCCTCAGGACAGAGAACCAGCGTCCTGGCGGCTGGCTTGACGAGGGGAAGATGCAGGTGCGGCGCCGATCGCGGTCAGCCGGTTGAAGAGTTGAACCAGCCCGCCAACGTGCTTCCACGATTTCGGTGTGCGCCCAAGCCTGGCGATGCCGGTAACCTGCGGCGCGTCGGCGCTGGTTTCGGTTCCTGTCGGTTCGGCATCCCGGTCCGGAGGCGGTGAATAGATCTTGCCCTGGTCGAGCGAAAGGATTGTCAGTGCTGTCAGCATCGGAAAATCTCCTTGCAGCCTGCGCCGGTGGCGCGACAAGGAGCACTCTCGATGAAGCCGGCAGTTTGTGTCCTCAAGCGAGGCGCAAAAAACTCCAAAATGTTCCAAAGGAACCTGCGGCCCTTCAGCTTTCGGGGAGACCGGCCAGCCGCAGGCCATCAAGGATGGCGGCCAGCCGGCTCGGATCCTTGGCGGGTTGCCCGGCCTTTATGCTGCCGGTCGTCACGCCCGGAGCCATTCTCTTCAGCTCGCCAAGGAAGTGACGCGCCTCCTCCATGCGTCCAAGCTGCGCATTTGCGGCGATCAGCATCCAATAGATCGGATCGAAATTCGGATTGACGGCGAGCGCGCGCACGGCCCCGGTCAGTGCCTCTTCGTAGTTGCCCAGGATCATCTGCGCGTGCGCCGTTCCGCAAAGGGAGATATGCGCAAAGAGATCGCGCGGCGAGAGCCTGCTCGCGCGATGGAACAAAGCCAATGCGCCGGCCACGCTCCCGCAATGGAGGCTGGCCACTCCCGCCGCGGTCACGACCAGCATGTTGTTCGGGTTGGACTCCACCGCCGCGGCGAGGACTGCCATCCCCCAGTCGTACTCCCTGGCCACCTGCACCAGCGCCATCGCGCAATGCGCCATCACGGTCGGATCGCCAGCCGCCTTCTCCAGTCCGTGCCGAGCAAATTCGAAACACTTTTCCCGGTCGTTCGCGCCGATTGCCGGCCACCCCATCGTGATGCGGTGCTCCAGCGTCCATGCCGCAAGGCCAAGCAGGTGTGCGTTGTCCGGCTCCAGGACCAGCGCCTCGGTGAGCAGCGCATAAGCCAGAGCGTTCTCGCCGGCCGATTCCGCCAAAATTCTGGACAGTGCATCCAGATAGGCGTCGTAGGCCGCGATGCTTCCCGGCCGCTCCCTCCGGGAACGTTCGATTTCCGCTGCCTTGATATGCGGCTCGACGACCGTTGCGACGTTCTCGGTGATCCGGTCCTGGAAATTGAACACGTCGTCGAGCGCGCCGTCGAAGTTCTGGGCCCACAGGTGCGCCCCGCTGCCGCCGTCGATCAGCTGCGCCGTTATCCTGAGTTGGTTTCCCGCGCGCCGGATGCTGCCCTCGAGCACATATCGGACGCCGAGTTCCTTCGCCACCTGCCGCACGTCGACGTTGCGCCCCTTGTAGGCGAAGGTGGAGTTGCGGGCGATGACCGAAAAGCTCCTGAAGCGGCTGAGCGCCGTGATGACGTCGTCCACCACGCCATCCGCAAAATAGTCCTGTTCGGGGTCGCCACCGAGATTGGAAAAGGGCAGGACAGCGAGCACCGGAAACGGAGCATCCGTCTCCTTCATTGCAGCACCGGGACGAACGAGGCGATAGCCGACACGCGGCACCGTCACGATCCATTCCTGCCCTTCCGGTGTCTGGCCGAGTGCCTTGCGCAAGGCAGCGATCTGGACGGTGAGATTGCCTTCCTCGACGATCGAACCGGGCCAACCCCGCTCCATCAGGTCAGACTTGGAGACAATCCTTCCTTTCGGCATCGAAAAGGGCTTCGAGAAGCGCCAGCCCGCGTCGGCCGAGAGCGACGGACTTGCCGTTCCGCTGCAGCCGGCCGCAGACGGGATCCAGGACAAATGGGCCAAAAGAACAGCGCACGTGCGTCATGCGAAGAACATATCCCGTGACCCAACCCATGGAAACCGCGAATCCCGCCGCATCTCGGCTTGCGGGCAGCCTGGGCTCCTGGCGCCTTCGCGCCACAGGGATTGCGCGTGTCGACCAATGTGGAAAGAAGTCGAGTTCCCGCTCGTGGTTTAGTAGGACGTTAGAAGGTCAGCCCCGAAATCGGGTTGCACGCCGAGCATCGCCGCGGCCCGCTCCACGATGTCTCGCACCATGGGTGCCGCGTTGTTTGTCGCAAATGTCATGCCGTGATCCCCCTTGCGTGGTTCGTCACAAAAGGAAAGGACGACATATTGCGGGTTCTCTATCGGGAATGCCGCAAGATAGGCGTTGAAGCTCAGGATGTGCGAGTATTTTCCGTTGATGACCTTGTTCGCGGTACCGGTCTTTCCCCCGACATGAAAACCGGGAACATCGGCACTCCGACCCGAGCCCTGCTCGCCATTCAGCTTGAAGAGCGCACGGATCGTGTCGCTGGTGCTCGGCTTCACCACGACCTGAGCAATTTTATTCGCCTCCTCGACCG
Organism: Rhizobium sp. Root1203; assembly: GCF_001424945.1. Taxonomy (GTDB): domain Bacteria; phylum Pseudomonadota; class Alphaproteobacteria; order Rhizobiales; family Rhizobiaceae; genus Rhizobium. Next base: position 130,561 of record NZ_LMCW01000004.1, on the reverse strand, counting down.
TGCGCGGCAAGAACGTGGGATCGATCAGTCGCCCGCCGTCGACCAACGCCGCCCCGGCCACAGCCGTTTGCAGTGGCGTTGTTGCAACGCCGTGGCCAAACGAAACGGTGATCGAGTTGATTTTCTTCCAGACCTTCGGCTGGCTCGGAGCCTTCACTTCCGGCAGTTCGGTGTTCAATTTTGTTAGAAGGCCGAAGCGTTTCAGATACTCTCTCTGGGCGTCCATGCCGATAATGTCGACCATCTTTGCCGTGCCTATATTGGAGGAGTGACGGAATATCTCCGGCACGGTCAGCCGGCGACGAGGCACGTAAATGTCGTCATGGATGGTGAAGCCTCCGATGCGGATTGGCTTGGTCGCATCGAACGTGTCGGTGATCTTGACCAGCCCGCTGTCCAGCGCCATCGCCATGGAAAATGTCTTGAATGTCGAACCCATTTCGAATGTTCCATTTGACATTCTGTTCAGCCAGCCATCGCTGCCCGTGGCCTGAGGATCGTTCGGGTCGAAGTCGGGAGCCGAGGCCATCGCCAGGACTTCACCGGTACGAATATCCAAGATGACCGCACCCGCAGCCTTGCTCTCGTAGCGGGTCAAGGCATCCACCACGACATCGTGAACGACGTTCTGTACTCGCAGGTCGATGGACAGCCGAACGGGTTCCAGCGTGTTGGTGCTCACCAGTCCGGCAGATGCCAGGTCTGACAAGCCTTGCTCGTCGAGGTATCTCTCCATTCCGCTTACGCCGCGGTTGTCGATATCGACGTATCCGAGGATATGTGGCGCCGTGCGTCCACCAGGATAGAAACGCTTCACCTCAGGGCGAAAGCCAATTGCAGGCAGACCGAGCGCCAACACCTCGCTTTGCTGCTTTGGCGACAACTGACGCCTCAACCATGCGAAGTGAGAACGCTCGTTCGTCAGCTTCCGGTATGTCGCTTTCCTGTCGAGGTCGTGAAAAATTGTCGACAGCTGCTCGACCACGTCATCGGCGTCGACGATCTTCGCTGGCTCGGCGAACATCGACACGGTCCGGATGTCGGTCGCAAGCAGTTGTCCGTTGCGGTCAATTATATCCGGCCGCGACGCTAACATGGACGGTCCGGGCGGGATCGAGGAGGCGTCCACAGTGGTCCGCGCGCCGTAATAAACAAGTTTCGCGCCAATCGCGGCATAGGCAACGACGAAGGCACCTGCCAGAACCGCAATACGCGACTTGGGATTTGCAGATTTGGAGCCCGGCTTTTTCAACCCGTTGTCGCCAAACCGAAAGCGTGGTTCGAGCCTGATCAGGCGACCGCTCCGGGAGGCTAAAGCGTGAATAATAGACATTGCCTATGAATACCAAAGGTTGGCAGGTGAAATGCATTGAATCCTAATTGCAATTTATGGTAGCACATAAAAACGTTAACGCGGCGTTAAGGGGACGCGTCACGCCGGGGAGCACACACGTTCATTTTGTGTCACCCTTACCCTTCGATGCGGAATCCTGCGGGTATCTCCGTGAGCGTCGTCGGCTGCGTCTCGACATCGGACACCGAAGCGCCGGGCGGCCCGCGTCGGAAGCGTTCGATCATGGTCGAGATCGCGGCATCGGCTCCCGCGATCAAGGCGACGACGGAGCCGTCCGCCTCGTTGCGGACCCAGCCGGCCAGGCCGAGTTGCAACGCCTCGCGCCGCGTCCATACGCGGAAACTCACGCCCTGCACCTTACCCCTTATCCGCACCAGGACGGCTTCGTGATCATCGGACATAGCTGCTTCCCCAGGTATCCGCTGTAAGATGGAACGATCCGGAACGCAGGCAAGAGACATCCCGACGCCATGACCAGCGCCCGGCTGTCCCCACGGCATTCCCGTGTATTGCGGCAGGCAGTCTGAACGCCGATCCTGATGTAGCTTACGGTTACATACTTGCATTTTCGCAATCCAGGCGCACCATTCCATCATCGGGATTGGCGTTAAGGGAGGCATGCCATGCACATGACAAAGCGCGATTTCACCAAAGGCTTGGTTCTGGCTGCGGGGTTTGCCGGGTTTGCCCCGGCAATGGTGCTGGCGGCCGATGTTACAGCGGCAGAGGCCCGCGCCATCGCCAAGGAGGCCTATATCTACGGCTTCCCGATGGTGGACAGCTACCGCATCCAGTACGCCTATTTCGTCGACGCCAAAAACCCCGAATACAAGGGTCCGTGGAACCAGATCATCAACACGCCGCGGGTCTATACCCCGGCGGACACGGCGATCCAGACGCCGAACTCGGACACCCCCTACTCGTGGCTGGGCATGGACCTGCGCACCGAACCGATGGTGCTCACCGTGCCGAAGATTGAAAAGGATCGTTATTTCAGCGTCCAGTTCATCGATGCCTATACGTTCAACTTCGCCTATATCGGCAGCCGCGCAACCGGCAATGGCGGCGGCAGCTTCCTCGTCGCCGGGCCAGGCTGGAAAGGCAAGACGCCCAAGGGGATCAAGAAAGTGATCCGCTCGGAGACCGACTTCATATGGGCAGCCTATCGCACGCAGCTGTTCGATCCGGGCGATATCGACAACGTCAAGAAAGTCCAGGCCGGGTACAAGGCGGAGCCCTTGTCCGAATTCCTCGGCAAGCCCGCGCCGAAAGCCGCGCCCGCCGTTGATTTCATCACGCCGTTGACGCCGGACGAAGAAAAGACGTCGCCTGATTTTTTCAACATCCTCAACTTCATCCTGCAATACTGCCCGACCGACCCATCCGAAACCAAACTGCGGAAGCGCTTCGCCCAGATCGGCCTCGGCGGGGGCAAGACCTTCGATGCGAGCAAGCTATCGCCGGAAATGAAAGCCGCTGTCGCGCAAGGGATGGCTGACGCCTGGAGTGATTTCGAGACCTTGGTGAAAGAGCAAATCGACACCGGGAAAGTGACCTCCGGCGATCTGTTCGGCACCCGGCAGTACCTCAAGAACAACTACCTCTACCGCATGGCGGGAGCCAAGCTCGGCATCGGAGGCAATTCGAAGCAGGAAGCGATGTATCCGGTCTATGCCCTCGATGCGGACGGGCAGAAGCTGGACGGTGCCAACCGCTACACCATCAAATTCGAGAGGGGGCAACTGCCGCCTGTCAACGCGTTTTGGTCACTGACGATGTATGAATTGCCGCAGAGCCTGCTCGTGGCCAATCCGATCGACCGCTACCTGCTCAACTCGCCGATGCTGCCGCACTTCGTGAAGGATGCCGATGGTGGCCTGACGTTCTATGTCCAGAACGAGTCACCGGGCAAGGATAAGGAGCCGAATTGGCTGCCTGCGCCCAAGGGTCCATTCACGGTAATCATGCGCCTCTACTGGCCCAAGAAAGCCGCGCTGGACGGAACGTGGAAGCAACCACCGATGAAGCGATCGACATAAGGCCGGCGGTTCACGCAACCGCTGCTTCCGGATCGCGAACCAGCCCCCAAACATCAGAAACAGCTTGACGGCTATGTTGTATATACACTATACGGAGCCATGACGAAGAATGATCGGACACGCATCGGAGTTGTTGGAGAAATCACGCGTGAGTGTATGATGACGCGCACGCGACGTATCGCACGCGTGATCACCAGCATTTACGATCATTTCCTGCGACCGCACGGGATCAACGCACCACAGTTCTCTTTGCTGGTGCTGATCGCAAAGATGGGAGGCGCCAGTCGCTCGGAGATCGGGCGCGCCAATCACCAGGAGCGGTCCACGCTGACGCGCAATCTGGCGCTTTTGTTGGCCGAAGGCTGGATAGAAGAAGTGGTCTCCGATGCCGGGGGGCGGCGGCGCCCCATCGTTATCTCGAATACAGGCAGCCAGTTGCTGGAGTCGGCGGCTCCCTCCTGGCGAGACGCGCAGGCAAGAGCAAAGGAACTGCTTGGAGACGCCGGCGCGAACGCAATCGTGGAGGTTGCAGACAGCCTCCCCCTCACCGAACCCTACGAGTAGTGGGCGCTTAATGTTGCATATGCAACACAAGCCTTAGAAAGGAACTTAGAATGAGTATGATAGTCAAAGCCGCAGCCGTTCAAATCAGTCCCGTGCTCTACAGCCGGAAAGGCACGGTCGACAAGATCGTCGACAAGATCCGCGAACTTGGACGGCTCGGCGTGCAGTTCGCGACATTCCCCGAGACAATCGTTCCCTACTACCCGTATTTTTCCTTTGTGCAGCCGCCCTATGCGAATGCAAAGGAACACCAGCGTCTGCTGGAGGAATCCGTCGTCGTCCCCTCCCCTGAGACGGATGCCATCGGCAAAGCAGCCAGGGAAGCCGGCATCGTCGTGTCGATCGGAGTCAACGAACGGGATGGCGGATCGATCTACAATACCCAGCTTCTCTTCGATGCCGACGGGACTCTGATCCAGCGGCGCCGCAAGCTTACGCCAACGCACCATGAGCGAATGATATGGGGGCAAGGCGACGGTTCGGGCTTGCACGCCGTGGACAGCGCCGCTGGGCGCATTGGGCAGCTTGCATGTTGGGAGCACTATCTCCCGCTCGCCCGATACGCGCTCATCGCCGACGGCGAGCAGATTCACTCGGCGATGTATCCCGGCTCCTTTGCCGGTCCTCTCTTTGCGGCACAGACGGAAGTCAATGTCCGCCAGCACGCGCTGGAATCCGGATGCTTCGTCGTCTGTGCGACCGCCTGGCTGGATCCGGATCAGCAGGCGCAAATCATGAAGGACACCGGCGCGCCGATCGGCCCGATTTCCGGTGGCTGCTTTACCGCCATCATTGCGCCCGACGGGCAGATCGTCGGCGAGGCGCTGACGTCCGGCGAAGGCGATGTCATCGCCGATCTGGATTTCGCGCTGATCGACGCGCGCAAGCGGCTCATGGACTCGCGCGGCCACTACAGCCGCCCCGAGCTGCTGAGCCTGCTGGTTGATCGGTCGCCCGCGCCGCATATGCATGACCGCAGCGCGTACAGGGAGGCGGAAGCATCCCGCCCGGTCACAAACGGCGAGAGGACATCGGAGGTCCTGTGACCGGCAGCCGCCAAAGCCCGCTTGTTACAACTTCTTACAAAATTCGCCCGGGCGGACACGTCGCAGATACATGCATGCCGCTAAATCGCGTTGTGACCGGCAAGGTTTAGACCAGCGTTGGCGGCACGGCACTCCCGAAAACAGCGCTCAATTCCGGCCGCAGGACGGTCGGGAGCCAGAGATTGAGGAAAAGCGACATGACCATGAAACGAGTGATGACAGCGGCGTTGCTGATACTGGGCGGCGCCCTTTCCGGGCAGCCGGCGTACGCACAACAGCTCCACCGCACGGATCTTCTGAGAAGCGACTTCAGCGTTGCCGACCGCGAAGTTTTGCAGGTCCGCGTGGACTTCGAGCCCGGCGCGGTCTCGATCAAGCACAGGCACCCGGGTGAAGAGGTGGCCTATGTCCTTCAAGGCACGCTCGAGTACCAGATCGAGGGCAAACAGCCCGTCACGCTCAAGGCCGGCGACAGCGTGTTCATTCCGGACGGCGTGGCGCATCTGGCTAAAAACCTGGGCGATGGCACGGCGTCCGAGCTTGCCACCTATATCGTGAGGAAAGGTCCTGCGCTGGTCCAGCCCGCCGAATAGCTGGCGACACCTGAGGAGGTACGAACATGACGATGCAGCACCTTGCCGTAGTGACTCGCCGTACGCTGCTTCTTGGCGGAGCGGCGGTTGCAGCACTGCCTGTGTTTGCGCCCGCCCTGGCGGCCGCCGACCCCGCCACACCCAAGGCTTCCAATGCCGACATCAGGCCGTTTCGTGTCTCGGTGCCGCAAGAAGCCCTGGACGATCTCCATCGCCGTCTCGCCCAGGCACGCATGCCTGAGCAGGAAACCGTCGACGATCGCTCCCAGGGCGTCCAACTCGCTGAACTCCAGCGGCTGGTGACGCGCTGGGCGAACGGCTACGACTGGCGCAAGGCCGAGGCAAAGCTGAACGCGTTGCCCCAGTTTCTGACCAACATCGACGGACTGGATATCCATTTCATTCACGTCAGGTCACGCCACCCGAAAGCCATGCCGCTCGTCATGACCCACGGATGGCCGGGTTCGATCTTCGAGTTTCTTGACGTCGTAGGTCCGCTCACCGATCCCACGGCTTATGGGGGGAGCGCCGAGGATGCCTTTCATCTGGTTCTTCCGTCGATGCCGGGATTCGGCTTCTCGGAAAAGCCGCACGACACCGGTTGGGACCCGCAGCGTATCGGTCGCGCCTGGGACACACTGATGAAGCGGCTCGGGTATCAAGCCTACGTTTCGCAGGGCGGGGACTGGGGTGCGATAATCTCGGATGCCATGGCCCGCCAGGCGCCGGCGGGCCTGTTGGGCATCCACGTGAACCGGATAGAGCGTGCCACGACGGTTCCGCCGGAGATTGCCATGGCCCTGAAGAACGGTGAACCCGCTCCGGCAAATCTGAGCAGCCAGGAAAAAGCTGTCTTCGATCAGATAAGAGAGTTCCTGAGCCAGGGGTTCGGATATGCCGCCATCATGGCGACCCGCCCACAAACGATCGGCTACGGCTTGTCCGACTCCCCGGTAGGACTGGCGGCATGGCTATATGACAAGCTGGCTGACTGGGTGTTCACGCGCGGCAATCCCGAAGCGTCGATCTCGCAGGACGCGATTCTCGACAACATCACCTTGTATTGGCTTACCAATACCGGTGCTGCCAGTGCGCGGATATACTGGGAAAACGCTGCCCACAATGCGAAGCTCGTTCCCGTCTCGATCCCCGCCGCAGTCAGTATTTTCCCCGGCGAGGTCTACAGGCCGCCGAGGAGTTGGGTGGAGCGGGCCTACGGCAATCTCATCTATTACAACGAGGTCGACAAGGGCGGTCATTTCGCAGCCTGGGAACAACGAGACCTGTTCTGCGCCGAGCTGCGCAATGCCTTCCGCACACTCCGGAGCTGATCGCCGCATCGCTTACGCCCCACACACAGCAACCCGGCCGTCCACCTCGTCCGGTCCTGCGGGAAATCCCGCTTCGCGCACGCGTCCGATCAGGGTTTCCACAATGACCGGATCCTCGAAGGTTTCCTGGACGCAGATGTACTGGGTCGACAGGCCGGGATCGAGTGAAAGCGCCTGTTTGACGAGCGCCCGCGCTTCGTCGGGGCGCCCGCGGGCGATGTGCGCGGCGATCTGGTAGATCAGGGTGCGCCTGGTCTGGAACGGGAGCGCGTGTGCGACGCCCAGCATATCGTCGAACCGGTCGAGCACATAGAGGGCTGCGACCCGCTCTTCGATGATCCAGACGGGCAGGAAGGGATCCAGTGCTTCGGCGCGGTCGAGAAGTTCCAATGCCCGCGACGCTTCGCCCACGAAGACGTAGAAGGAGGCACTCCGCCCGATCATGTAGGCGTCGTTGGGAGCGAGTTCGAAGGCCCTGTTGTGGTGAAAGCGCGAGGTCGCGAAGTCGCCGGATTTCATCTTGATCGACCCCATGATGCGATGGGCTTCCGGATCGGTCGCGTCCAGGTCGAGCGCATGGGCGACCTGGCTTTCGGCGCGGGACAGATCGAATGACGGAAGATTGCTCCAGGAACAGACGTGCATGGCGAAGGGCCGTCCGAAATTCGGATCGAGCCCCATGGATTTCTCGAACCAGCGCATGGCTTCGTGAATGTGGTCGTCGGAAACACCCGCCAGGCGATGGTGATCGAGTCCCCTCAGGTAGTATTCGTATGCCGACATCGTCTCCGGCCGCTTCAGCCGCGCGGCGGACAGTTCCGATTGCTCGACACGGCCGGAGATCGTAGCGGCGACGCGCGCGGTGATCTCGTCCATGACGTCGAGCAGTTCCTGAAACGGCCTTCGGATGCGATCGCTCCAGATGAGGTGCCCTTCGCCGGTCTCCGTCAAGGCGATGTTGATGCGCACGTCGGTGCCCGCCTTGCGCACCGAACCGCCGACGACGTAACGCACGCCGAGCGCCTTACCGATTTCAACCGGGTCGGACGTCGTCAATACCGTCGATGCTGTCCGTGAGCTGACGAAGAGGCTCTTGAGACGGCTGAGTTCCAGCGTCAGATCGTCGGTGATGCCTTCCGCAAGGAAGAGCTGGTCCTGATCCGCCCCCGGCGCGACACCGAGGCGGGTGACCGCAACCGAATTCGCGCGAAACGGCCCCGAGGTCTCCGGTTCCAGCCGCGTCGGGGCAACCTGATAGCCGTGGCGATCCATCAGGGCGGCGACGCGATAGACCTGCATTGGCTCCGATATGCCTTTCAGCTGCCGCTCGCCGACGAAATCGAACTTGCACGGCGAGATGCGGCGCACCTGGTCGTAGAGGGCCGCCGAAACCTCGATCGCACCGGGCTCGGCCGAGGCTTCGATCCGTGCCGCAATATTTACGCCGTCGCCCCTCAGGTCGTCGCCGACGACCACCACGTCGGCGATGTGCAGCCCGAAGCGCATGTCACGCGCACCGACCCCCGGCACCTCGCTGACCCGATATCGTGCGTCGATGGCAGATCGCAGCGCATTGACGGGGCTGTCGAACTCGGCCAGCACGCAATCTCCGGCCGTGCCGAACACGCGGCCGTCGTGGCGTTTGACGCATTGGTCTATGGCATCAAGACATGCGTTCACGCGCGATACGCTTGCCTCCTCGTCGACCTCCATCGCGGAAGTCGAACCGACATAATCACCCACCAGAATTGTTGCAAGCCGGCGGCGCATCGTCGACACCTCGGATCGTCAGCGAACAATGAGACAGGCAATCTAGCACATCTCGCGCCACATGGCGTTTTTGACATCATTCCTTCGGCACGGCGCCGCGGCGCTCGATCGCGGTCTTGCGGATGGCGTCCGCAATATCGGGATTGCTGCTGGTCAGGACCTGGAAATCCACCGCGTAGAGCGACAGCAACGAGACCTCGGTCACAGCGCTGACAGTCGCCGAGCGCGGCTCGCCTGTGATCAGCGCCATCTCGCCGAAGAAGCTGCCGGCGCCGAGATCCACCGGCTCCGGCGTCGCGACGCTGACATGGCCCTCGACGATGAAGAACATCTGATCGCCGACGTCGCCCTTGCGGCAGATGACGGTGCCGGCCGGCACGACGCGCGCCCTGAGCGACCGTACGATCTCGACCAAAGCGGCCGAACCAAGCCGCTGGAAGAGCGGGACGGCCGCCACCAGCTGCCAGTTGCGCACGAAATCCTGCCGGCGGACTTCCTCGTAGAAACCCGTGGCCAGGATGCCCGCCCACAGCGCAAAGATGCCGATGCCGCTCATCATCACCAGCCCGGCGAGCACGCGCCCGGCCAGGGATTGCGGAATCTCGTCGCCGTAGCCGGTCGTCGACAGCGTCACCACGGCCCACCACATTGCCTGCGGAATGCTGCCGAAGCGCTCCGGCTGCGCGTCGCGCTCGATCACATAAGCGGCGAGAGCCGCACCGAAGAGGACAATGCCGAAAATCGAGGTGACGCCGATCAGATTGCGCGCCTCGTTTCGCACCACCCGGCCCAGCAGGCGGAAGAAAGTCGAATAGCGCAGCGGCTTCAGCAGCCAGACGGCACAATAAAGGCTCTGGTCCCGCCGGCCGACGAAAAGGAAAGCGGCAAACGGGACCGCAACGGCGAGCACATCCACCGTGACCGACGGTATCCTGTCGCGAAAATCGACCGATCGCGGCACGATCAGCGTTTCCGCCAGCTGCAGCAGATAGGCGGCCCATATGCCGACCAGCAGGATCTCGAGATTATGCCTGGTTCGCTCGGGCAGATCGGGTGTCGTCAGCGCGGCGACCGCGATGAGCCCGACAATCGCGAGCGACGTGCCCAGTGGCGCAGAAATCCTCTGGAAAGGCCGTGTCGACATTCAAATCCTCCGAGCGGCCTGTCGCCCACCTAGAATAGATGCCTGCGGGCCAAGTGCAATGGGACCGGCGAGACATCCGCGACGCCGTCGGGGATCGCGGACAAACCGAGATTGGGCAGCGCTGAAAGTCACTCCGTGCTACTTTGGAGGGGCGAGGAAATGGCGCCATGAGCGAGACACGGAAGATTGCGGCGATCCTGGCCGCGGACGTCGTCGGATACAGCCGTCTGGCAGGCATGGACGAGGATCGCATCCTGGCCCGCCTGCGTGCGTTGCGCAGCGACCTGATCGACCCGACGATCGCCGTGCACAATGGCCGCGTGGTCAAGCGCACGGGAGACGGAAGCCTGATCGAGTTCCGCAGCGTCGTCGATGCCGTTCGTTGCGCCGTCGAGGTGCAGAGCGCCATGATCGAGCGCAATGCCGGCGTCCCGCAGGACCGTCGCATAGAGTTCCGCATCGGCATTCATCTGGGCGACGTCGTCGAGGAGACCGATGGCGATCTCATGGGAGACGGCGTCAACATTGCATCGCGTTTGGAAGGGATAGCGGCACCGGGCGCAATCTGCCTTTCGGAAGACGCGTACCGGCAGGTAAAAGCAAGACTTGATGTCCATTTGACGGACCTTGGCGCCACTTGGCTGAAGAACATCGCCGATCCGATCCGCGTCTATTCGCTCCAGGTCGGCGTCGCCGACCAGACCGCCGCGACGCTGCCGGCGGCGGCTTACGGTGCGACGACGCCTCCCGGGCCATCTGCCGTCACCGACAAGCCCTCCATCGCCGTGCTCGCATTCGACAACATGAGCGGCGACGCCGAACAGGCGTATTTCTCCGACGGCATCAGCGAGGATATCATTACCGACCTTTCGAGGCTGCCCCGGCTGCATGTGATCGCCCGCAACTCGTCTTTCGTCTACAGGAATGCCGCCTTGTCCGTGCCTGAGATGGCCAAGGCACTCGGTGTGCGTTACGTGCTCGAGGGCAGCGTGCGCAGAGTCGGCAACCGCGTGCGGGTGACGGCGCAGTTGATCGATGCAAGCAATGGCGGACACGTCTGGGCCAACCGCTTCGATCGCAACCTCACCGATATTTTCGCGGTTCAGGACGAACTCACGCAGGAGATCGTTGCTGCGCTGAAGCTGACGCTGACGAGTAGCGATCACGATCAGCTGGCACAGGCACGTGCCGTCAACGTCGAGGCCTACGAATACCTGTTGCGTGGCCGCGAGCAGGCGTCAGCGCACACCCGGATCGGAAACGCCGAGGGCCGACGGCTGGCAGCAGCGGCTATTGCTATCGATCCGGGCTATGCGGCTGCCCTCGCGCTTGTCGCCTTTACCCACGTGCTCGATTACATCAATGCCTGGAGCGACGATCCGGAGCATTCGTTGCGGATCGGACGAGAACTCGCGCAGCAGGCTGTCGACATGGCGGAAAACCTGCCGAACGGACATTTCGCGCTTGGCGTGGCCTGCATGTGGGGCAAGGAGCTGGAGCGTGCGCAGGCGGCGGTGGAGCGGGGGCTGGCGCTATCGCCGAACTCGGTGGACCTCCTCACGGCGAAGGCACACATACAGATATTCGCCGGCGATCCCGCTGCCGCCGTTGAAACGCTCGCCCACTCGATGCGGCTGGACCCGCACTATCCGGAGATCCTGTTGCAGTTTCTCGCCGATGCCCGGTTTTCCCAAGGACAATATGCTGCGGCGATCGATGCGATAGAACAGCGGCTCGCCCGCAACCCGCAATCGGAAACCGCCTATGCCCTCCTCGCGTCGTGTTACGGACACCTTGGCCAACCCGAAAGAAGCAGGGAAGCCTGGGCACATGCGCTCGCGATGAACCCTGCCTTCTCCGTCGAACGCCGCCGTCGCGTCCTCCCGTTCCGCAACCCCGAGGATTTCGAGCGGCGCGTTGAAGGGCTCCGCAAGGCAGGCCTGCCGATCTGACGACGGCGGCTTCGCAGCCTAATCCTGCAAGGTCGGGTCGGAAAACAGCGTGCCTTCGACCGCTCCATAGATGGTTCTTGCGGCGACCGGCAGCCATATCGCGGCGAGCACGACGACGAGTGTGTTTCCGAACAGGGCGAGCGCGCCGACCGGAACCACAGTTGAAAGCCGGAGCGTCGCCAGCGCATAGACGCCGACCGGGAAGGTGTAGCCCCACCAGCCGAGGTTGAAGGGCAGGCCGTGCTTCAGGTAGCGCAGCGTCAGCGCGAGCGCCATGCCAAGCCACCAGAGGCCATAGGCCCACAGCAGTACGGCACCGAACAGCGATGCGCCGCTGATCGCTCCGGCGAGCGCACCAAGTCCGTTTGCCTCCAGCACGGTGCGGCCGTTCATCGCAAACAGGATAAGCCCCAGCGCACCGGTGCCGATCGGCCCGAGCGCCAGGAAGGCGGTTGCCGCCATGCCGGCGGGCGGCAGCTTGTGCAGCGCCATGCGCAGGAAGAGGATGGTGAGAATGCCGAGCGCCAACGGCACCGAACACGCCCAAAGCACGTAGCTTGCAAACAGCACGGTCATTTGCGGCGCCTCGCCTGCAATGTGCGGCAGCAAAAGCCCGCCGGATGCAGCCGTCACCTCGCAGGCGACGATCGGCAGCAGCCAGACCGCGCTCATCTCATCGAAGGCATGCTCCTGGCGCGTGAACATCGCAAACGGAATGGCGAGACCCGCGAGCACCGCCAGAGCGGAATTGGCCCACCACAGACCCGCCGCGACGGACGCGGCAGCGGGGCCAAAGAGCGGGATACCGAAAAGCACCGTCCCGTTGATGATCGTTGCGAGCCCCATCGGAATGCAGCCGAAAAACATCGAGACGACCGGATGCGCGAAAGCGCGCAGCGCCTCGCGAGGAAACAGCAGCCATTTTGCGGCGTAGAGAACGCTGAGCCCCGCAAAGAGGAGTATGTTTGCCAGCCAGAGCACCTCGCCCGCCTCGTACAGCACAGGCATCGCCGGGAACTGAGCAAGGCAGATGGCGAGAATGCCCGTGCCCATCGTTGTGGCGTACCAGTTCGGCGTGAAATGCCGGATGCGCTCGCGCCCGATGGCACCTCTGCTGTGCGTCCTGGAAACTGAAAATGCGGTCATGACTGCGGTCCTCTTTGAAGGCCGAGGAATACGCCGGTCCATCAATCGATTCCAACGAATTGTAATTTTCATTTCATTCGATAAAATCGAATGATTGAACCACGCGGATTTCCATGACACTCGAGCAGCTTCGCATATTCGCAGAGGTCGCGGCCCGGCAGCACATCACCCGGGCCGCTGCCCGGCTGAACATGACCCAATCGGCCGTCAGTGCCGCCATCGCTGCGCTGGAGAGCCGTCATCGGGTGACGTTGTTCGATCGCGTCGGACGCTCGATCGTCCTCAACGAGACCGGTCGCCTGTTCCTCAGGGAAGCGCAGGCCGTGCTTGCCAGCGCCAAGGCCGCGGAGGCCGCCCTGATGGATCTCTCCGGCCTGATGCACGGCGAATTGTCGATCATGGCGAGCCAGACGGTCGCCGGTTACTGGCTGGCGCCACGCCTTGCGGAGTATCGCCGGCGGTACCCGGGCATTGCCCTTGGCGTGCGCATCGGCAACACGCGGGAGGTGGCCGACGCGGTGGCCGAAGGCAGGGCGGAGATCGGCCTGATCGAGTGGCCGGACGAGCGCCGCAGCGTGTCGGCGCGAAGGGTTGCAATCGACGAGATGATCGTCGTCGTCGCACCCGGCCATTCCTGGGCGGACGGTCGGCCGCGCGGCGTTGCAGACTTTCCGGACACCAGCTGGGTTCTGCGCGAGGCCGGGTCGGGCACGCGCCACGCCTTCGAAAGCCTGCTGCAGACCGCAGGCATCGGTATCGGCGATCTCGACGTTTCGATGGCGCTGCCGGGCAACGAGACGGTGATCGGCATGGTCGAGGCCGGTATCGGTGCGACGCTCATGTCCCGCACCATCGTGGCGCCGCTTCTGAAAAGCGGCTCCCTCCTCGAGGCAAGCGTCGCGCCGCTCCCCCGCCCCTTCTTTCTGCTGCGCCACCAGGAGCGCTACCGCAGCAAGGCGGCGGATGCGTTCGATGCGATCGTGTCAGCCGCGGGCGACGGAAAGCAGTCTTGACGCCCCGCCGTTGATCACCGCCTCTGCTTCCGCCCGCGGCATCGGCCGGCCGAGCAGAAAGCCCTGCACTTCACCGAAACCTTCAGCCTGCAGCCTTTGCAGTTGCTCCTCGGTTTCAACGCCTTCGGCAAGCGTCGTCGCATTGAAGCCGGAGCCGATGCCGACGACGGCACGCACGATGGCCAGATTGCCTGGGTCCGTCTCGATACCGGCAACGAAGCTGCGGTCGAGCTTGATCTTGTCGAATGCGAATGCGCGCAGATAGCTGAAGGAGGAATAACCCGTGCCGAAATCGTCGATGGCGATGCGGATACCGAGTTCCTTCAGCGCCCGCAACAACGGCAGGCTCTGCTCGACGTCGGCGAGAAAGACGGATTCGGTAATCTCGATTTCCAGTCGCCCGGGATGCAGACCGCTCTCGTCGAGCGCAGACACGACGCTTGCAAGCAGGCTGTTATGGCGGAACTGGCAGACCGAAAGGTTGACTGCGATCTTCAGATGCTGGGGCCATTGCGCCGCCGTGCGGCAGGCTTCGCGCAGGACCCATTCGCCGATCGGCACGATCAGGCCCGTTTCCTCGGCGACCGGTATGAAGTCCATCGGCGGAATGAGCCCGCGTTGCGGATGGCGCCAGCGGATCAGCGCTTCGAAGCCTCCCAGCCCATCATCGTCCAGCTGGATGATCGGCTGATAATAGAGTTCGAACTGGCCCTTCAGGAGCGCATCGCGCAGCTCGACCGTCAGCATATGCCGGCGTTCGGCCTCAAGGCGCATCGTCGGCTCGTAGAAGCGGTAGGTTGAGCGACCGCTTTCCTTCGCTGCATAGAGCGCCAGATCTGCATGCCGCATCAGCACGTCGTCGTCATCCGCATGGTCGGGAGCAATGGCAATGCCGATGCTGCAGGTGACGTGTTCGTTTGCGCCGTCGAGGTTGAATGGTGTGGACAGCGAATTGAGAAGGCGTTCGGCGAAGCGCTCGATGCTGCCTGCTTGGTCGAGCCGTACAAGGAGCGCGAATTCGTCGCCCCCGAGGCGCGCGACCAGGTCGCCCTCTCCCGCGAGCTTTGTCAGACGCGCTGCAACCTGGCACAGCAGCGCGTCACCCGCGGCATGCCCCTTGCTGTCGTTGATGTGCTTGAAATGGTCAACGTCCAGATAGAGCAGCGCGATTGCCGTCTCCGCGGTAGCGATCTTCGCCGCGCGTTCTATGTGCTCGGAAAAGAAGGCACGGTTCGGCAAGCCCGTCAACGCGTCGTGCATCGCCATGTAGGCCAGGCGCGCCTCGACGGATCGTTCCTCTGTAACATCCTGGGAGATGCCGAGCAGATAGCGCGGCAGACTGCCGTCCGGCGCCGGCAGCGTGCGCTTCACCGTTCGCAGAATTCGTGACTCGCCGTCGGTGCGGCGTATCGTCTCCTCGACGCTGACCGTCGAGCTCGCCGTGAATGCCTTCGTATCCTGCGCCCAAAAGGCCGCGGCCTGCTTCCGGTCGAATATGCCCAGATCGCTCTTGCCGACGACATCGATAGGATCGCGTCCGACGATCGTGCCGCATGCCTCGTTGAAGAGGATGTACCGGCCCTCCTCCGCCATGTCCTTGACGAACACGCCGACCGGAAGATTGTCGACGATGCTGTCCAGCAGCGAGCGCGTGTCGCTCACTTCACGATGCGCGGCGTTCACCTCCGTCCGGTCCTGAACGATCGCCAGGATGGCATCGCGCCCGTCGAAGCGCACCGCCCGGCCATAGGTCAGAACTTCCAGCATCTCGCCATTGGCCTTGAGATGCGTCCAGCGCTCGGCCTTCTCCATATCGGTGCGGCCGTGCACGGCATCGAGCATGCGTCGGCGTTCATGGGCGGGGCGGATGTCGAGCACCGTCATCCCTGCATATTCCTGCAGCGAATAGCCATAGAGTTCGACGGCAGCATTGTTGACGATCAGGAAGCCCAATGTATCCGGGTCGTATACCCACATCGGCGACGGATGCGTCGCAAACAGTGACTGGAAATCGTCGTTGGGAGTACCAATCGAAACAAAAGCTTTCTGAATGCCGGTCATCGTGAAATCACATGGAATATTGGTGGAGGACCCTACTGGTATAGTGAAAAAAACTAAATGAAATCAGAATCATAGGTCGCCTATTCTTTAGGCGGCCCGCCTCTATAATGTGCAAATTGCGGCGTTTCGTCCTCGGGTTGCAGCATTTCCGTCTTTTTCGAATGCTCGAAGCCCAAGTTCATTCAGTGATGGGAATGTGTGCATTGAGCGTGGTCGGCGAGCACCTCGATCACCCGGCATTGATCGACGCGGCCATGACCACAACCCTCGACCATGGTCTCCAGTTCCACCTTCAGGGCCATCAGGCTTCGGATGCGCTGCTCCACATCCGCGAGTCGCGCCTTGGCGATGGCATCGGCGGAAGCGCAGGACTGGTGCGGATCGTCCTGCAGGGTCAGCAGGGTGCGGATGGCATCCACTTCGAAGCCAAGCTCGCGGGCATGCCGGATAAAGACAAGCCGGCGCAGGTCGGCGGGTTCGTAGGATCGCTGGTTCCCCCCGCTGCGGCTCGGCGCGGCAAGCAGGCCGATGCTTTCGTAATAGCGGATGGTCGGGACCTTCACGCCGCTTTGCCGCGAAGCGTCGCCGATCGTGATCTTTTTCATGATTTTCCTCTTGCACCTCTAGTCGCTAGAGGATGTAGGTAGGATGCTTCTGAATGACAAGGAAGCTCGCCATGGGGAAGTTGATCATGGGTGAAACGATCGAGAAGCGCTACAGGGTCGACGGCATGGACTGCGCCAGTTGCGCGGCAAAGATCGACACCGCCGTCCGGCGAATGCCGGGAGTCGAGGATGTTTCGGTGTCGGTGACATCGGGCACGATGACGGTGCGCCACGACGGCAGCAGCGACCTTGTCGCGATCGAGAAGAAGGTTGGAGGCCTCGGCTATTCCGTCACACAGCTCGGCGGCGCGGCCAAGGCTGCGCCTCATGCCCACGGCGCGCATGACCACGATGACGGCGCATGCTGCCACGCGCACCATCACGACCATGCTCAACAACCTGATCATACGCACGAGCATGAGCACGAGCATCCGGCGGAAACCTCCGGGATCGAGGGGCTGCATGGCCATGATCACGCTCCGACGACAGGCCCATGGTGGCAGAGCAGGAAGGGCCGCCTGACCATTTTCTCCGGCGCTGCACTCGTTGCTGCTTATGCCGTCGGCCATCTCGTGCCCTCGATCGCGACCTATGCTTTCGTCGCCGCAATGCTGGTAGGACTGATCCCCATCGCGCGACGCGCCGTGATGGCGGCACTTGCCGGCACCCCTTTCTCGATCGAAATGCTGATGACGATCGCGGCGGTCGGCGCAGTCGTCATCGATGCCGGGGAGGAAGCGGCAGCCGTTGTCTTCCTCTTTCTCGTCGGCGAACTGCTGGAAGGGGTGGCCGCAGGCAAGGCACGCGCCAGCATCCAGTCGCTGACGACGTTGGTTCCAAAGAGCGCGCTTCTCGAAATGAACGGCGTGACGCGCGAGGTTCCGGCCGAGACCCTTGCCGTCGGCTCCACGATCCTCGTTCGTCCGGGCGACCGCATTTCTGCCGACGGCACCATTCTCTCGGGGGAAAGCGCCATCGACGAGGCGCCTTTGACCGGCGAGAGTACGCCGGTGCGCAAGGGCCAGGGCGACACGGTTTTCGCAGGCACGGTCAACGGCGATGCAGCACTGCGTGTCACCGTCACCGCCGCTGCGGCTGACAACACGATTGCCCGCGTCGTCAGGCTGGTCGAGGAGGCTCAGGAATCGAAGGCCCCGACCGAGCGCTTCATCGACCGTTTCTCCAGATACTACACGCCCGGGGTCGTTGCCGTTGCCGCACTGGTCGCCGTGCTGCCGCCGCTGCTGGCCGGTGGCGCCTGGGACCTGTGGATCTACAAGGGGCTCGCCATCCTCCTGATCGGCTGCCCCTGCGCGCTGGTCATCTCCACGCCGGCGGCAATCGCCGCATCGCTTTCGGCAGGCGCACGTCGCGGCCTGCTTCTAAAAGGCGGCGCGGTGCTGGAGACGCTTGGCAAGGTGAACGCGGTCGCGCTCGACAAGACCGGCACGCTGACGGAAGGCAGGCCGAAGGTAACGGATGTGCTGAGTTTCGGGCGGAGTGAAGCAGAGGTGCTGACCTATGCGGCAGCGCTCGAGACCGGCTCCAGCCACCCACTGGCGCTTGCGATACTGGCAAGAGCGGCAGCCGACGGCATCCGCATTCCTGCCGCAACCGACGCCAAGGCGCTGGGTGGCAAGGGCGTCACGGGAACCGTCGATGGAACGCCTGTCTTTTTCGGCTCTCCCAAGGCCGCCGGCGAACGCGTTTCCCTGTCCGCCGAGCAGACCTCCCGGATCGCTGCCCTGAACGACGCAGGCAAGACCGTTTCCGTGCTGATCGTCGGCGATGCGCTCGCGGGCGCCGTCGCCATGCGTGACGAACCGCGCGAGGACGCAAAATCCGGTCTCAGGGCGTTGACCGACGCAGGCGTCAAGATCGTCATGCTGACCGGCGACAACCGTCGGACGGCCCAAGCGATCGGCGAGGAACTCGGGATCGAGGTGCGCGCGGAACTGATGCCGGAAGACAAGCAGCGGATCGTCGGCGAACTTCAGCGTCAGGGGTTGACGGTTGCAAAGGTGGGCGACGGCATCAACGACGCTCCTGCGCTGGCCGCGGCCGATGTCGGCATCGCCATGGGCGGCGGCACCGACGTTGCGCTCGAAACCGCCGATGCCGCGATCCTGCACGGTCACGTCGGAGACGTGGCGGCGATGATCGCCCTGTCGAAGCGCACCATGCGCAACATCGCCCAGAACATCACCATCGCGCTCGGCCTGAAGGCGGTCTTTCTGGTGACGACGATCGCCGGTATCACCGGCCTGTGGCCTGCCATCCTGGCAGACACGGGAGCCACGGTGCTGGTCACCATCAACGCACTTCGCCTTCTGGCTCCGCCACGATAGAACGCAACCGCAGGTGCAAAATTAAGGGGAGCGATGGAACCTACCGCTCGCAGAAGAGTTATGGATTTCGAGGAGGACTATCATGACCAATGATTTCAACCGACCCAATTCAGTGAACACCCCTCCGACGAGGGGTTCGTCGAAGACAATGTGGATCGTCCTGGCGGTCGCCGTCGTGGTTGCTGCCTTGGCTGCAACCTACTGGCCGAGGTCAGAGCCCGCTTCGACCACGTCTCGAACGACGGCTCCTGCGACCGAGCCGGCCACCCCGCCAGCTGCAACACCCCCTGCAGCAACGCCTCCGGCCGCAACCCCGCCTGCTGCCACGACACCGCCGGCAGCGACGCCTCCGGCCGCCGAGCCTCCGGCAGCAACGCCGCCCGCGACTGCGCCGGCTACGCCCGCAACGCCTGGTGCTCCTGCCCCGGCGACACCGCAATAACAAAGACAGCCCGCCAGAGATGGCGGGCTGTCTTTTCTGCAGTCTGTCTGCTCAGTTGGCGCCTGCCTTGAGCACGCGATGCGTACTGGCGTCGAGCGCCTTGCTCGCTTCCCTGCCATCCCTAGCCAGGCCATTGGCCGTGTTTGCACAGGATGAAAGTGCCAGAAGGGATGTGATCGCAATCGCGATTGCAAATCGTGTCATCAAAATCTCCGCATTGATGTCCGGGGAAAGACCCTTACCCTGAAGACGATAGCTTCGGGCGAGGACCGGATCAACCGCGGGATTGCCATGCCCGAACATTGAAAAACCCGGCGCAGTTTCCCGCGCCGGGTTTTCTCATGCTTCCTTGGGAGGAAGGCTCAGTCGATAGCAAATACGAGCGGCTTGGCCTGCCGGATTGCCGGGTTCGCGGTTAATTTTCCGAGAACGTCGTCGCCAATCGGGCCGTCGACGTATAGCAGCGCGATCGCATCGCCGCCCTGCTGGTCTCGGCCGAGCTGGAAGTTGGCGATGTTGACGCCGGCGGCGCCGAGCGTCGTGCCGATGAAGCCGATCATGCCGGGAACGTCGGTGTTGGTGATGTAGATCATGTGGCTGCCGACGTCGGCGTCAAGATTGATGCCCTTGATCTGGATGAAGCGCGGCTTGCCGTCGGAGAAGACCGTGCCGGCGACCGAGCGGGTCATCGATTCGGTCTTGACCGTCAGCTTGATGTAGCCGTCGAAAACGCCGGTCTTGTCGCGCTTGACCTCGGAGAGGACGATGCCCTTTTCCTTGATCATGATCGGCGCCGAAACCATGTTGACGTCGGACACCTGAGTGCGGATCAGACCGGCGAGCAGCGCGCTCGTCAGCGCCTTGGTATTCATTCCGGCGGTGACGCCGTCATAGAGGATTTCGATCTCCTTGATCGGCTCTTCCGTAACCTGGCCGACAAAGGCGCCGAGAACGTCGGCAAGCCGGATGAACGGCTTCAGGATCGGCGCTTCCTCGGCCGTGATCGACGGCATGTTGATGGCGTTGGAAACGGCACCCTTGACGAGATAGTCGGACATCTGCTCGGCAACCTGCAGCGCAACGTTTTCCTGCGCTTCGGAAGTCGACGCGCCGAGATGCGGCGTGCAGACGACGTTCGGAAGGCCGAAGAGCGGGCTTTCCTTGGCGGGCTCGACTTCGAACACGTCGAAGGCGGCACCGGCCACGTGGCCGGACTTGATCGCTGCGGCAAGCGCCGCTTCGTCAACGAGACCGCCGCGGGCGCAGTTGATGATGCGAACGCCGGGCTTGGTCTTCGCAAGGTTCTCGGCACCCAGGATGCCGCGGGTCTTGTCCGTCATCGGCACGTGCAGCGTGATAAAGTCGGCCTTGGCGAGCAGTTCGTCGAGCTCGACCTTGGTGACGCCCATCTCTTCGGCGCGCTCCTTGGAGAGGAACGGGTCGTAGGCGACCACGTGCATCTTCAGGCCGATGGCGCGCGAGCAGACGATCGAGCCGATATTGCCGGCACCGATGACGCCGAGCGTCTTGCCGGTGATCTCGACACCCATGAACTTGGACTTCTCCCACTTGCCGGCCTGCGTCGAGGCGTCGGCCTGAGGCAGCTGGCGGGCGACGGCGAACATCAGCGCGATGGCGTGCTCCGCCGTCGTGATCGAATTGCCGAACGGCGTGTTCATGACGATGATACCGCGGCGCGAGGCAGCCGGGATATCGACATTGTCGACGCCGATACCGGCACGGCCGATGACCTTGAGGTTGGTCGCTGCGGCAATCAGCTTTTCCGTCGCCTTGGTGGCCGAGCGGATGGCGAGACCATCATAATTGCCGATGATTTCGGCAAGCTTGTCCTTGTCCTTGCCGAGCTGCGGCTGGAAATCGACTTCGACGCCGCGATCACGGAAGATCTGGACGGCGGTTTCCGACAGTTCGTCGGATACGAGAACGCGAGGTGCCATTGGGGGCTTCCTTCAAAAGTGTTCAGCGATGAATCTATAAGGGATGTGAGGCTCCGCCCTTTCGGCGGAGCCGGATGCGATCAACTCAGGCGGCAGCCTGGGAAAGCGTCGCCTTCTGGGTCTCGAAGGCCCAGGAAAGCCAGGGCATCAGCTTCTGCATGTCAGCGGTTTCGATCGTCGCACCCGCCCAGATGCGCAGGCCGGACGGCGCGTCGCGATAGTGGCCGATGTCGTAGGCGACGCCCTCCTTGTCGAGCAGGCTGACGATGCCCTTGGCGAAATTCGCCTGGCCGTCAGCGTCGAGCGCAGCAACGTCCCTGTCGACGATCTTCAGGCAGACCGAGGTGTTCGATGCCGTTTCCGGCTTCACCGCGAGGTTGGCGATCCAGTCGTTGGCGGCAACGAAATCGGCGATCACCTTGGCGTTGGCGTCGGCGCGGCCCATCAGCCCCTTGAGGCCTCCGACCTGTTTCGACCACTGCAGAGCATCGAGGTAGTCCTCGACGCAGAGCATCGACGGCGTATTGATCGTCTCGCCCGTGAAGATGCCTTCGATCAGCTTGCCGCCAGAGGTCATGCGGAAGATCTTCGGCAGCGGCCAGGCCGGCGCGTAAGTGAGCAGGCGCTCGACGGCTCGCGGCGAGAGGATGATGACGCCGTGTGCGCCCTCGCCGCCCAGAACCTTCTGCCAGGAGAAGGTCACGACATCGAGCTTGGCGAAATCGAGGTTCTGCGCGAAAGCGGCCGACGTGGCGTCGCAGATGGTCAGACCCTTGCGGTCGGCAGGGATGAAATCGGCGTTCGGAACGCGGACGCCGGAGGTCGTGCCGTTCCAGGTGAAGACGACGTCGCGGTCGAAATCGATGCTCGAAAGATCGGGCAGCTCGCCGTAGCCGGCCTCGATCTTTCTGACGTCCTTGAGCTTCAGCTGCTTGACGACGTCGGTGACCCAGCCGGCGCCGAAGCTTTCCCAGGCGACCATGTCGACGCCGCGCTCGCCGAGCAGCGACCAGAGCGCCATTTCGACGGCGCCGGTATCGGAGGCAGGAACGATGCCGATGCGGTAATCCGCCGGCACTTCCAGAATGTCACGGGTAAGATCGATTGCCTGCTTGAGCTTGGACTTTCCGACTTTCGCACGGTGCGAACGGCCGAGAGGCGCGTCGGAAAGAGCTTCGAGCGACCAACCGGGGCGCTTCGAGCAAGGGCCAGAAGAAAAATGGGTATTTTGCGGACGTACGTCCGGCTTTGCGGTCTTTGCCATCTGCTATCCTTCCAGATAGATAGCTCCTCGTTGGGGAGGAGTGTCCCGCCGCCGTGGATACAGATGGCGCCAGACATAGTCAACGGTGAAGTGTCGCTGGCAGAGGACTTTTTGACGCAGGCGCGACGGAACAAATGTCGTGAACCAGACGCGCGTTGGATGTCGGAATGCAAGAAGCCGCCCGGGAGGGGCGGCTTCGCAAGAGATGGTGCTGCGTCTGAGCAGGCTTACTTGTAGACGACAGGTGCCGGTGGGGGCTCGTAGGGGATCGGTGCGCAGCCTCCGAAGAGATAGCGGGCTCCGATGCGGGCTTCGTGAACGTTGAAGCCCTTGTCGCGGCCGGGGCCGCCGCCTGCGTTGTAGCCGAACATGTCGCCGCCATTGACGTGGAGGAAGCGATAGCCGACATCGGCCTTCACGTTGCACGTCACATCGATCGACGCGCCGGCCATGAGCCCATAGCTGAAGCGCCAGCCGCCCTTGCCGTCATGGACGAATTCGTTATCGCATCCATTGCCGCTGCCGCTGCTGTCGCACGATGTATTGTTGAGGTCCTTCCACTTCACGTAGGTGCCGCCGATACCGCCGCCGACATAGGGAGTGAAGTATCCGTAGGTGCCGAGGTCGACATAGGCGTTTGCCATCAGCGTCCAGGCAGTCAGCGAGGACAGGTCCGTCGAGGTGCAGGTAACGACGCAAGCGCCAAAGGCAGAACCGCCGCCATCGGTCGAACCGTGGAAGTCCGACTTCGCAAGGTAGTCCAGCGTAAGGTCCGTGCGGAAGTAGCTGTTCACCTGGTAACCGATACCGCCCCCGACCGTGAAGGCATCGCGCAGATCCGCGGTGGAGAAATCCGCTTCGGTGGCGTTGCTGCCCTGGAAGTAGCTCGCGCCACGCAGATCGGTGAAGCCATAGCCGACGTCGCCGCGAAGATACCAGCCGGTCGCTTCGGTGACGGTGACTTCAGGCATCTCGGGAATAGGTTCCGGAGGAGCAAGGTCCGCGGCATAGGCATTCGTCGTGATCAGCAAGGCGGCGAAAACGCCGTACAGGCTTCTTTTCATGGATCCCACTCCAAAGTTCGTGGCATGGCAGGACCAATCGCTGCCAGTCGGACACGTTTCGGAATGGATAATGAAGTACAAACGTTAAAAGCTGCTTAACTACAAATATTTACCGTGTTCGTCGCGGCCCTTTGAAGGGCCCGGCGCCGGCCGACGGGACTATGTCCCGCTGTGCGGCGGTAGTTATACTCGCCCGCCCCTCCTCTTTGGCCGGAGCTTTACTCCTCGGTAGAAAAGGCCATTGAAGGAAAACGCTCCCTGACTTCATGCATGAGCGTCTCAGCCTCAATGCGCACCCAATCGCAGAACATTCGGATCGCTGGATCATTCTCCCGCCCCAACTTGCAGATCGCATAGTAGGCCGTCGGTGATGGCATAATGCGCCGCGAGGCAAGAACGAGCGTGCCTTGCACCAGATGGTCGTAGACGAGTGCCGTTCTTCCTAGCGCTATTCCGCCGCCGCGCGCTGCCGATCCGATGGTTAGGCCCGAGTCCGGAAAGCACGGCCCCTCTTGATACCGGTTCGCCGCCATGTTGTTGAACTCACACCACTCCAGCCAGCCAGGGCAGAGCGCATCTTCAGCGCGCCTAATAATGGGATGTTGATGCAGTTCGCCAACCTCGAAGGGCGTTTTGAGTCAGAGGGGTTGCGCATTGGCAGGCTGGCTGAGATGAAGGCGCATGACGTGGCAAGCGCACGCTGAATGCGGACGAATTGAGAGATCAGCTCCGCTGTCTGCAGACGGCGGGCGTGTGGATTGATGCATGCAGGGGATTGGAGGCTAATGCGCGTGGGCAGGAAGAACCCGGAGAAAAACGCCGGGTCCGTCGTTTCCAGCCTCAGGCGGCCGTGCGAACGGCCGAGATCGTGCCGATCAGGTCGTTGACGATACGCTCGATCTGGCTGCGATCGTCGCCTTCCGCCATTACGCGGATCAGCGGTTCGGTTCCTGAGGGGCGAATGACGAGGCGCCCGCTCTTGGCGAGTTCCGCCTCGGCATCTGCAATCGCCTTCTGGACCTGGATGTCTTCGAGCGGCTTGCCGCCCGAAATGCGGACGTTGCGCAGGAGCTGCGGCACCGGCTCGAAACGGCGGCAGATCTCGCTGACCGTCTTGCCTGTCCGCTTGACGGCGGCAAGGATCTGCAGGGCGGCAACCAGGCCATCGCCTGTTGTGCCGTAGTCCGAGAGGACGATATGCCCCGACTGCTCGCCGCCGACATTGTAGTTGTGCTGGCGCATGTGCTCGACCACGTAGCGGTCGCCGACCATCGTGCGCACGAGACCGAGGCCCTTGTCCTGAAGAAACCGCTCGAGGCCGAGATTGGACATGACGGTGGCGACAATCCCGCCGCCGCGCAGCTGCTGGCTCTCGGCGTAGCTTTCGGCGATGACGGCCATCAGCTGGTCGCCGTCGACAACGGCACCGTTCTCATCGACGATGATGACGCGGTCGGCGTCGCCGTCGAGCGCAATGCCGATATCGGCGCGCACTTCGTCGACCTTCTTCTGAAGCGCGACCGGACTGGTCGAGCCGCAATTGAGATTGATGTTGGTGCCGTTCGGCTCGTCGCCGATCGTGACCACGTCTGCGCCAAGTTCCCAGAGAGCGGCCGGCGCTACCTTGTAGGCTGCACCGTTGGCGCAATCGATGGCGATCCTCAGGCCCTGAAGCGTGACATCGCGCGGAAGCGTGCGCTTGGCGTGCTCGATGTAACGGTCGTGAACGCCATCGACGCGCTTGGCGCGACCGATATCGTCAGACTTTGCCAGCTGCGACGACAAGTCCCGCTCGAGAAGGTCCTCGATCTGCGCCTCGAGATCGTCGGAGAGCTTGTAGCCATCCGGTCCGAACAGCTTGATGCCGTTGTCTTCGTAGGGATTGTGCGACGCCGAGATCATGACGCCGATATCGCATCGCAACGACCGCGTCAGCATGGCGACGGCAGGCGTCGGTATGGGACCGAGAACGAAGGCATCGAGGCCGGCTGCGGTGAAACCCGCAACCAGCGCGTTTTCCAGCATGTAGCCCGAGAGGCGCGTGTCCTTGCCGATGACAACCCGGTGGCGGTGGTTCCCGCGGCGAAAAATGGTTCCTGCTGCAATACCGACCCGCATCGCGAGATCCGGTGTCATCGGGAACACGTTGGATTGACCGCGAATGCCATCCGTCCCGAAATAACGTCTTTTCATATGCACCCCTGTGCCTTGGGCGCGCCCCATGGGCTGCGCATCACAACTTCAAGCAAGCCTACGCCATCCGGCGCGTTACTAGCTACAAATGACCTGATTGAGGCCTCCTCATGTCAGCGGCATGCCATAAAACGTCGATATCATCACGTAAATTACCAAGAAAACTGAATATATCTCGTTACCGACCTGCTGACGAAAACGGCCGGGCACCATAGCTGGAGCCCGGCCGATCCTTCATTTCCAAAGGAAATCAGTGTGGTTGTGGTTCCAGACCGCCTTCGGTCTCGTCACCCTTGGCAGACGGACGGGTGCCGGCCTTTGGCACGGCTGAGCCGCGGCTCGTCGGCGTATCGTCGCCGAGATCGCGCGACGGCTTCTCGCCGCGAATCAGCGCCTTTATCTCTTCGCCGGTCAGCGTCTCGTATTCGAGCAGGCCCTCGGCGATCGCCACGAACTCGTCGTGGTAGTCGGTGAGGATCTTGCGGGCCTCGGTATAGGCCTCGTCGATCAGGCGGCGTACTTCGCTATCGATGGTCTGCGCCGTCGTTTCGGAGACATTTTTCGACTGCGAGACCGAATGACCAAGGAAGACCTCCTGCTGGTTCTCGCCATAGGACACCTGGCCCAGCTGGTCGGAGAAACCCCACTGGGTGACCATTGCCCGGGCGAGCTTGGTTGCCTGCTCGATATCGGAGGACGCACCCGAGGTGATGTTCTCCTTGCCGAAGGTCAGCTCTTCCGCGATACGGCCGCCCATCATGATGACGAGGCGCGACACCATCCACTTGTAGCTCATCGAATAGCGGTCGCCTTCGGGGAGCTGCATGACCATGCCGAGCGCACGGCCACGCGGGATGATCGTTGCCTTGTGCAGCGGATCGGCAACCGGCACCTTGAGCGCGGTGATGGCGTGGCCGGCCTCGTGATAGGCCGTCAGCTTCTTTTCGGCCTCGGTCATGGCGGACGAGCGACGCTCGGCACCCATCATGATCTTGTCCTTGGCGTCCTCGAATTCCGCCATGGTGACGACGCGCTTGTTGCGGCGTGCGGCCATCAGGGCAGCTTCGTTGACGAGGTTCATGAGGTCCGCACCGGAGAAACCGGGCGTACCGCGCGCCAGAACCTTCAGATCGACATTCGGCGCCAGCGGAACGTTGCGGGCGTGAACCTTGAGGATGCGCTCGCGGCCGACGATGTCCGGGTTCGGGACGACGACCTGACGGTCGAAGCGGCCCGGACGCAGCAGCGCCGGATCGAGAACGTCGGGACGGTTGGTCGCAGCGATCAGGATAATCCCTTCGTTCGCTTCGAAGCCGTCCATTTCCACCAGCAGCTGGTTCAGCGTCTGCTCGCGTTCGTCGTTGCCGCCGCCGAGACCGGCGCCGCGATGGCGACCGACAGCGTCGATTTCGTCGATGAAGATGATGCAGGGTGCATTCTTCTTGGCCTGTTCGAACATGTCGCGGACACGGCTCGCGCCGACGCCGACGAACATTTCAACGAAATCGGAACCCGAGATCGTGAAGAACGGAACGTTGGCTTCGCCGGCAACCGAGCGGGCGAGCAGTGTCTTGCCGGTACCCGGAGGGCCAACCAGAAGAACGCCGCGCGGAATCTTGCCGCCGAGACGCTGGAACTTCTGCGGATCACGCAGGAATTCGACGATTTCCTCGAGATCCTGCTTGGCTTCGTCGACACCGGCAACGTCGTCGAACGTCACGCGACCGTGCGCTTCCGTCAAAAGCTTGGCCTTGGACTTGCCGAAGCCCATTGCGCCGCGTGAACCGCCCTGCATCTGGCGCATGAAGAACAGCCAGACGCCAAGGATCAGCAGCATCGGCAGCAATGTGCCGAGATAGCTCAGGAAGCCGGAGGAACCGTCTGTTTCGGGACGCGCGGAAACCAGGACGTTCTTGGCCTGCAGGCGGTCGAGCAGATTGGAGTCGATCACAGGTGAATAGGTTTGGAAGGTGGTGCCGTTTTCAACATAGCTGCCGGAGACGCGGTTACCCGTGACGACGACTTCCTTGACGCGGCCCGCATCCACTTCGCGCAGGAACTGCGAGTAAGGGATATCGCGGGAGCTGGTCTGCGCCGGCGACGTCTGGAACATACTGAAGAGGGCAATCAGCAGAAGCGCTATGATTGCCCACAAGGCGAAATTACGTAAATTAGGGTTCATCGAACTCCCCAGCACTGGAACGACCGCCTCATGGCGACCGTCTTATTTGGCTTCTAACATAGGAGTGCGTAGGGCTATTGCCAAGGCAAACCGGTCCGTTAGATGGTTTTTCCGTCAATAAGACCTAAAGGCGGTTTTGGATAGGGGCGGGTTCCAAATGCAGCCGCAAGGCTGTTCGCGAAGATGAAGTCGAATCGTGTCAAAAAACGGTCGAACAACGCGAAATACGGCTCGATGCGGATTTGATCCGGCAGATCGGTGGATATTGCCGATGCCCAGATGTGCGGCTGGGCTGCAAGCGCGCGCCGGAGGGCGCTTTTCGGGAGGTTGGAACTTCTTTCGCCTCCGTCGCCTCTCGCTCCTCCCTCATTCCTGTGCTCGTCACAAGAATCCAGCGCGCCCAAGCCTTTGGGCGCAAAAGGGTCTCTGACGGCGCTGACGCGCCGTTGCCGAATTCCTGTGACGAGCACAGGAACGAGGGAGTTTGCGGAAACCGCCTCTCCTGGAGCAGACACCGTCACATCCACATCCGAGCGATTCTCCACCGTATATCGGCCATCCCAGACAGCGCGCCCGCCCGCAGCAACGGCGAGCGGCAGGATGCCTCGTGTCTCCCGCGCCAGGTACAGCCCGTCCCGCCGCAGATCGAACACCACCCGCCCTGCCGTCACCCGTCCCGGTCTTCCCGCAGCGACGAAATCGAGAATACCTCTCATCGGCTCCCGCCCGAGCGCAAAAGGCTGCCCGCCGAACACCGCCGCAAGCCGCGATAGCCCATGCCCGAAAAGCGCCTGCTCGACAGCAAGCCCGGCAGGCGAGATGTGCCCGAGCATCGCGCCATGCACACTGACATGCGCATCGAGCCATCGCGCTGCACCGGCGGCAAGCTCTTGCCGGGCTGACGCCATCGTACCGAGTTCCTCCACGGAGATCCCCTGCCCGTCAAGCTCCTGGCGCGTGCGTACCCGTTCGTATTTCGGATCCTCGTTGCTCGGATCGTCCTGCCAGGCGATGCCGCGGTGTTCGAGCCCGGCACGGATATCGGCTCGCAACGAAAGAAGCAGAGGCCGAGCCACCCAGATGCGCCGGTCGAACAGCACCGCGTCTGCGATGCCCGTCATATTCCTGCTCGATCGGGCACCGCGCATGACAAGTGTCTCGCGTTGATCGTCGAGCGTATGGGCGGTCACGACGATGTCGGCGGCAAGCTCGTCCGCGGCCTCGGCGAGCAGTTGGTAGCGGGCATCGCGCGCCGCTGCCATGATGCCGGCCTTGGGCTTCGACCCGTGCCAGACCTTGGTGGCATGCGGAATGCCGAGGCTCAGGCAGAGAGCGGCGACCTGGCGCGCTTCATCCGCCGATTCGGCCCGCAACGCGTGATCGACGGTCGCGGCGCAGAGGGCGATTTTTGAATGGGGAGTGGCCTTCAGCGCATCCGACAGCGCCAGAAGCAGGCCGGTTGAATCGCTGCCGCCGGAAATCGCGACGAGAATGCGCGAGGGCTGGACCAGCGAATCGAGAAAGCGGCGCGCGGCCGTTTCGGGAGAAATGGTGCCGTCGGGACGCAACCCGGCAGGCCTTAGCAGGCGAGACGCTTCTGTTCGCTCGCAACCTTGGTTATGACGGCGCGGGATGCCTTGGGATAGCGCTTCGACACTTCCCTCAGCGTGGCGCAGGCCGTTTCGGTGTTGTCGAGCGCAGCAAGCGACATGCCGAGCTTCAACAGCATTTCAGGCGCCTTTTCCGAGCTGCCGTACCTCTTGTGCGCGTCGAGGAACGTCTTGGCGGCATCGTTGTACTTGCCCTGCGAATAGAGCGCTTCGCCAAGCCAGAAGTTTGCATCGGCCGCCCGTGCACTGCCGGGGTACTGGGCAATGTACTGCGTAAATTCCTGTTCGGCCGTCGAATAGTCGCCCGAGAGCACGTGGCCGTATGCGGCCTTGTACTGGTCCGCTTCGCTGCCAAGCGATGCTGTCTGCGAGGATCGGCTCCCGTCGACATCGGGCAACGGGCCGGAACCGACCTCCGCGCCCTGATTGACCGACCCGCCGACCGGGTTGCCGCTCTGGTCGAAGTCGATCGAACCAAGCTGCTTGGGCGGCTGCCCCAGGCCTTCGTTTGCAGGAACGTCGGTGGAGGGAGCCGTTTCGGCTCCCCGTGTCGCCTCTATCGTGCGGGCGACATCGTCGCCGCCTCTGGCCATCTGTCCGGAAGCGGGCACATCGGCCTCACTCTTTTTCATCGGCTTGCTGCTGGCACCGGCGCTGCTGCCTCCGCCCTTCTCCAGCTCCTGGAAGCGGAATTCGTTGTCTTCCTGCGCCTTGCGGATCGTTTCCTGCATCTGCAGGAGCTGGAAGCTCATCTCCTCGATCCGGCCGTTCAGCTGGCGCAGTTGCTCTTCGAGCTGCTGGACGCGCACTTCCGCACTCCCGGCCGCCTGCACGTTGACGACGGGCGCGTTCCGCTGCTCGCCGGCCTTATCGCCGATGTGCCAGCCGAATAGCGACGTCGCATTCGCCGACTGCTCTGTCCCGGCCAATGCCGCGAGGCACAGCATGCCCGCAACGACAAGTTTCTTCATATGGTTCGTCCTGTCCCAGTGATTCTTCGCACCTCGATGGCACGAACAGGAGATTTTTCCAATTGCTTTCAAAAAGCAACGGAGTCTGGCCAAAGTGTGGTCAAAAAGAAAAGGCGGCCCGCGAAGGAGCCGCCTTTCCAAAAGGTAATGTCTTTCCGGCAATTACATGCCGGCGCCGCCGAGAACGGTGACGGCACGGCGGTTCTGCGACCAGCAGGAAATATCGTCGCAGACGGCGACCGGACGTTCCTTGCCGTAGGAGATCGTCTTCATGCGCTGGGCCGGAACGCCGCGCGACGCGAGGTAGTCCTTCGTGGCAGCGGCACGGCGCGCGCCGAGGGCGAGGTTGTATTCGCGGGTGCCGCGTTCGTCGGCATGGCCTTCGACCGTGATCGCGTACTTCGGATAACGAGCGAGCCACTGTGCCTGACGGTCGAGCGTCTGGGAAGCGTCTGCGCGGATCGACGTCGAGTCGGTGTCGAAGAAGATGCGGTCGCCGACGTTGACCGTGAAGTCCTGCGCCGAGCCAGGCGTTGCGGCGCCGGCGCCGAGGCCGAGATCGCCGGCGCTGTTGGCCATGTTCTTCTTGTTGGCGCAACCGGCCAGGGCAAGACCGGCAACGAGCGCGATCATGACGGGGTTGCGGGCGAAATTCTGCATGCGGCTCATTGCCGGGGTGTGAATTCGGCTCATGGCCGGTCTCCTTGCGACTTGATTAAGGTTGCCGGACTGTAACCGTACTCGGTTAATCGGCGTTCAAGAATTATGGTTAACGGATGGTTGATTTGTCCCTCTGCTGCCCCAATCGAGGATTTTTGAGGCGACAAAAAGGCGTGTCCACAGTCTTTCCTACTCCAGGAGCGGCGACCAGGCCGGGTCCGATGCGAAGTTCGGGGTCTTGATCAGCTGCTCGTTGTAGCCGGTGAGGTCGATCGAGTAGAGCTGCGGACCACCTGCTCCCGCCGCCTGGCGGAAGAACATGATGACACGGCCGTTCGGTGCCCAGGTCGGACCCTCGTTGTGGAAGCCCGTTGTCAGGATACGCTCGCCCGAGCCGTCCGGCTTCATCACGCCGATCGAGAACTTGCCGCCCGACTGCTTGGTGAAGGCGATGAGATCGCCCCGCGGCGACCAGACCGGCGTCGAATAGTTGCCGTCGCCGAAGGAGATGCGCGTCTGGCCGGACCCGTCGGCATTCATCACGTAGATCTGCTGGTGACCGCCGCGGTCGCTTTCGAAGACGATCCGTCCGCCGTCGGGCGAATAGGACGGCGAGGTGTCGATCGCCGCCGTCGAGGTCAGGCGGGTCGTCGTGCGCGAACGCAGGTCCATCGTGTAGATGTTGGCATTGCCTTCCTGCTGAAGGCTCATGACGACCTTCTGACCGTCAGGCGAGAAGCGCGGCGAGAAGGTCATGCCGGGGAAGTTGCCGACCACTTCGCGCTGTCCGGTTTCCAGCTGCAGCAGGTAGACCCGCGGCTGCTGGTTGGCAAACGACATGTAGGTGACTTCCTGCCGGTTCGGCGAGAAGCGCGGCGTGAGCACGAGGTCGCTGCCGTTGGTCAGCATGCGGACGTTGAAGCCGTCCTGGTCCATGATGGCGAGCTGGCGCTTGCGATCCTGCTTGGTGCCGGATTCCGAGACGAAGACGACGCGGGTGTCGAAGTAGCCTTCTTCACCGGTAATCTGCTTGTAGATCGCATCGGCGATGATGTGGGCGACGCGGCGCCAGTTTTCAGGCTGCGTGTAGAACTGCTGGCCGGTCATTTGCGTGCCGGCAAAGGTATCCCAGAGGCGGAATTCGGCCCGAAGGCGGCCATCGCTTTCCTGCGTCACGCGGCCGGTGACCAGCGCCTGCGCATTGATGACCTTCCAGTCCTCGAAGCGCGGAGCGGCGTCGGGATTGGAAATCTTCTCGATGAAGGCGTTCTTGGCGATTGGCTTGAAAAGGCCGGAGCGCTGAAGATCGGCGGCAATCACCTGCGACACCTGCGCGCCCATGTCGCCCTGCAGGAAGTCGGTGATCGCGATCGGCAGAGGCTCGACGTTGCCCTTGTTGATGTTGATTTCGACGAGCGCGTTCGCGGGCGTGGCGATAACAGCTGTGGTTATCATGCCGACGGCGACCATCAAGGCGCGGATGAGAGAACACTTGGTCATAGAGGACAAGCCTTTCAGCATTTTAAAGGGCTAGATCGCTGGGATCGAAATTGACGATGACTTCGCCCCAGGCGTCATATTTGTCTTTGGGAAGATTGGTGAACGGCGACGATTTCATGACGGCGCGCTTGGCACCGCTCGCCAGGGCCATGCGCGTTGCCTCGTTGGTCCCACCGATCGCTTCGACCTCGGGCGAGCCGATGATGTTGCCATCCGGATCGAGCTTCATGTGGACCTTGATGCGAACGTCGGCAGCACCTTCCATTCCCGGAATAACGGACCAGTTGCCGGCGATCGCGCTGCGCAGGGCATCCATCTCGCTCATCGAGAGCTTGGAACCGCCGGTGGCCTTTTTGGCGCCGAACGAAGCAACTTCGGTCGAGCTCTTGGCGCCGCCGTTCGACGGGTCCTGCTTGTTGAGCAGGGCCGCGATATCGTCCGAGTTGAAGTCGCTCTGCTTCGAGGAGGAGGCCTTCGCCTTTTCCTGCTTCTTGTCGGCCTTTTTCTTGTCGGTCGGCTTTTCGTCCGTCTGGGCCTTGTCTTCGGTCTTCTTCTCAGGCGGTTTTTCGGCCGGCTTCTGCTCCGGCGGCTTCACCTGCGGCTTGACGACGGGCGTCGGCACCTTGTCCGGCAGCGCTTCGGCATCCGGCTTCGGCGGCTCTGCCTGTTCCTGCGGCTTTTCCTCGGCCTTCGGAGGCGTGGGTGTCGGCGGTGTGATCTCGGGCTTCGGCGGGGTGATCGACGCAACCTGCTGCGGCTCGACGTCCGTCTCCTCCTTCATGATCTCCTTCACCTCGTTGGGCACGGGATCATTCTGGGGAAGCGGCTTCTCCGAGGCCTTCGGGGCAGCGGCCGTGACGTTGTTGTTCGGCTTGGCGTTGGGGACCGGCGGCGTCTTCAGGTCGACCTTGTTCTCGCCCATGTTCTCGGCGTTTTCGACATTGGTCGGCTTGGCAGTCGGCTTCGGCGCCGGCTTTTCGCTCGGCTTGGCCGTCTTGTCGCCCTGCTGCATCTGCGTCATCTCTTCGACGGGCACGAGGTCGACGGGCATCGCCTCGAAATCCTCGACCTTGAACTGCTCCGGGGAGCCGATCGAAATCAGCGCCCAGGCAAGCAGTGCACAGTGCAGAGCAGCAGATGTGACGATACTGGCCTTCATAGCGTTCGCTATTGGTCCTTCTTCTGCTGCGTCACGAGGCCGATGTTCTTGAAGCCTGCACCCTGGATGCGGGCCATGACATCGGCGATCACGCCATAGGGCGCCGTCGCGTCGCCGCGAACGAAGATGCGTTCATTGTAGCCGGTGGTCGCGATCGCCTCGAGCTTGGCGGCGATTTCCTCGACCGGGATCGGGGTTTCCTGAAGGAATGCCGTACCGTCGTTCTTGACGGAGATCGTGATCGGCTGCGTTTCGGAATTCAGCGCCTTGGCCTGCGTTTCCGGCAGGTCGATCGGCACGCCGACGGTCATCATCGGTGCGGCGACCATGAAGATGATGAGAAGAACAAGCATGACGTCGACGAGCGGCGTCACGTTGATTTCGGAAATGACGCCGCCTCTGCGTCCGCCGCCACGACGACGGCGTCCACCGCCGCCTCCGCCACCGCCTGGAGCACCCATACCCATATCGTTTACTCCGTTTCCGTGCGTTTACTGCGCAGCCTGGCGCGGCTGCAGCTTCTCATCGATCTGGCGCGAAAGGATGGCGGAGAATTCATCCGCGAAACCTTCCATGCGACCCGAGAGCTTGCCGGCGTCGGCGGAGAATTTGTTGTAGGCGATAACCGCCGGAATAGCGGCGACAAGGCCGATCGCGGTGGCAAGCAGCGCTTCGGCGATACCGGGCGCGACGACCGCAAGGTTAGTGGACTTCGAACCGGCGATCGCCTGGAACGAGGTCATGATACCGACGACCGTACCGAAGAGGCCGATGAACGGACCGGCAGAACCGATCGTCGCCAGCGAGCCCAGGCGGGCGGAGAGGAATTCCGATTCACGGGCGAGCGTCACGTCCATGGCGCGGTCGATACGCATCTGCAGGCCGATCGGCGACCGTGCGCCGCGCTCGAAGGACTTCTTCCATTCGCGCATGGCGGCGACGAAGATCGAGGCGAGGCCCGTATTGTTGCGCTCGGAGAGCGAGCGGTAGAGTTCCTCCAGCGACTGGCCCGACCAGAACACCTGCTCGAACTTGTCGAACTGGCGCCGTGCGCGGCCAAAGGCCAGATATTTGTCGATGACGATCGCCCAGGTCCAGACGGAGGCTGCGATGAGCCCGAGCATGACCAGTTTGACGACGAGACCTGCCTGCATGAACAGCGACCACAGGCTCACGTCCGTCGCTGCTGCTGCCAATCCTACTTGTTCCATTGATCCAAAATCCCCGAATCCAAACGCCCGGCACTTGACCGGGCGGCACAAAGTGATCTCGCAAGAAGTGTCTGGCGGCCGCCGCCCAAAGCCCTGGTCAAGCTTCCAAGCTCTTATCCGCTTTCCTTGCCGTCAAATTTGGTCAAAGGAAGGCGTGCACCGCACAAACTCTGACAATCCGAGTAAGACACCATTATGGTTAACAGTTCGTTAGCATCGGACAATGTCAGCGAATCTATCTGCGGAAAGAATAATCCTTGGATTACTTGGTCAGCTCTACAGGTTTATGACCAAAACAGCGCTCATCTTGCAGCGCGGCAATTCCTTCACATGAAAGTCATGTTTTTGCAAGGATGAAATCAGCCACCCTTTGCGACGTTCTGGCGTCGGTTCAGTCAATCCGCACCGGCGCAGCCTTCAGAGCGGCTTGCCGCCTTCGAGAAACTTCTCTGCCAACGTTTCCGGCAGGCGCCTCGGCCGTCCACTGGCATTGATGACGGCGATGATCACCTTGGCGGCGATCAGGAGCGTGTCGTCACGACGTATTTCCTGGGTGAGGACCATCTTTGCACCGCCGGCTTTTTCCGTGTGCGTCAGCACGGTCAGGAGGTCGTCCATCCGTGCCGGCGCCTTGAAGTCGATCTCCATGCGGTGGACGACGAAGACCAGGCCCTCCTCGTCGGCCGTGATCAGTTCGCGCTGCTCGACGCCGAGGCAGCGGAGATAATCGGTGCGGCCGCGCTCCAGAAAATGCAGGTAGCGGGCATGATAGACGAGACCGGAGAAATCGGTGTCTTCGTAGTAGACCCGCTGCAGAAGCCGATGGCCCGCTTCCGTGAGCTCACCCGAAATCGAAAAACCTTTGTCCGCCATGATGCTCTCCAAAGTCATAGCCCTCTTTGGCGCAAGAGTTTCCGCCATGCAAGCATTGAACAATCGTCACAGTTCCTAAGTATTTTCCCATCGACCTACGGAGCAGGAGATGATCCCATGAAGATTGCGGTGATGGGCGGGGATGGTTTTATCGGCTGGCCGACATCATTGCACCTCTCCGACGCAGGCCACGACATTCACATCCTCGACAACCTGTCGCGACGCTGGATCGACACCGAACTCGGCGTGCAATCGCTGACCCCGATGGACTCGATCCAGGAGCGAACCCGCATCTGGCACGCCGAAACCGGCCGGCGCATCCATTTCAACCTCATCGATCTCGCCAAGGACTACGAGCTGCTCAAAAAATGGCTCGCCGACAACAGGCCCGACGCGATCGTCCATTTCGCCGAACAGCGCGCGGCCCCCTATTCGATGAAGAGCGACCGGCACAAGAACTACACCGTCAACAACAACGTCAATGCCACGCACAATCTCTTGAACGCCCTGGTCGAGCTGCAGCTCGACGCCCACCTCGTCCATCTCGGCACAATGGGCGTCTACGGATATTCGACGGTCGGCGCGGCGATCCCGGAAGGGTACCTGAGAGTGGGCATCGAAACGGCGGACGGCCAAACCGCCAGTCAGGAGATTCTCTACCCCTCCAACCCCGGTTCGATCTACCACTTGACCAAGTGCCTGGATCAGTTGCTCTTCCATTTCTACGCCAAGAACGATGCACTGCGCATCACCGATCTTCACCAGGGCATCGTCTGGGGAACGCACACCGAGCAGACGCGCCGGCACGCGCAGCTGATCAATCGCTTCGACTATGACGGCGACTACGGCACGGTGCTGAACCGCTTCCTCATCCAGGCTGCGATCGGCTACCCCCTGACCGTCCACGGCACAGGCGGCCAGACCCGCGCCTTCATCCACATCCAGGATTCGGTCCGCTGCATCGAGCTTGCCTTGAAGAATCCGCCTGCCCGCGGCGCGCGCGTCGAGATCTTCAACCAGATGACAGAAACCCACCGCGTCCGCGATCTCGCCGAGATCGTCGCGAAGATCACAGGCTCTGCGATCGCGTGGATGCCCAACCCGCGCAAGGAGGCGCCCGAAAACGAGCTGATCGTCCGGAACGACAAATTCCGCGACCTAGGCCTCGACCCGACCACCCTCAAGGCCGGCTTGATGAGCGAGATCGTCGATATCGCGAGGAAGTTCGCCTATCGTGTCGATCGCGCTCGCGTTCCCGCCGTCTCTGCCTGGACCAAGGATATCGCCGCGACGATCAACCCCGATCTGGAAGGCAAGCGGCTGAAATCGGTGTCGTGACGATGGCAGCGACGAGTGTCAGATTGGAGGATGTAGCCCCCCTCGTCCGGCGGCCTATACCATCGCCCTGTTCGGGAAAAGAGACCCGTGGAGACGCCCGATTCCCATGACCTCCCCGTCCGCCTACGTCACGCTCGTCACAAACGCAGACTACGCCATGGGCGCAACCGCGCTGGCGCGCTCGCTGCGTGTCACCCGGACCGCGGCCGATATCGTCGTGCTCCACACCGGCGGCGTCGGCCGGTCCGTGCTCGACCCGATGCAGCAGCTGAACTGTCGCCTGATCGAGGTCGAGCACCTGCCGCTGTCCGACGCCTTCAACGAGCGCCATGCCCGCGGCAAGCTGCATTCGGCAGCCCCTTTCGTCAAAGGACGAAAGCCGGATTTCCATTCGCCGCTCGATAATTTCTGCAAGCTGAGGCTCTGGGAACTGACGGAATACCAGCGATGCGTCTTCATCGACGCCGACGCAATCGTCCTGAGGAACATCGACAAGCTGTTCCAGTACCCCGAATTTTCCGCAGCTCCCAATGTCTACGAGACGCTCGGCGACTTTCGCCGCATGAACTCCGGCGTTTTCGTCGCCCGTCCATCCGCTGACACGTTCCGGCACATGCTGGCGCGCCTCGATCAGCCCGAAAGCTTCTGGAAACGGACCGACCAGACGTTTCTGCAGACGTATTTCCCCGATTGGCACGGGTTGCCTGTCTATTTCAACATGCTTCAGTACGTATGGTTCACCATGCCGGTTCTTTGGGACTGGAAGAGCATTTCGGTCTTGCACTACCAATATGAAAAGCCATGGGAATCGGATCATCCCAAGGCCGCGATGTTGCAGCCGTTGATCGACCTTTGGCACGCGTTCCACGCCGGCGATGATCTGCCGGACATTTCGGCGATGGCCAATCCGGAAGAGGCAGCATGAAGGTACTGGTATCGGGCGGAACGGGCCTTGTCGGACGATACATCGTCGAGGAGCTGCTGGCGGCCGGATATTCCGTCATCGTCGGCGGCCGCCACGCACCGCTTCCCCGTGCCTTTTCGCGCCCCGTCGAGTTCGCGCCCCTGTCGCTCGACCCGGCCCGCGATCACATCGAGGCGTTCGATGACGCCTATTTCTTTGTGCACGCGGCCTTTCACCACCTGCCCGGAAAGTATCGCGGCGGCGAGGGTGACGATCCGGAAACATTCAAGCGCCTCAACCTCGACGGCACCGTCAGGCTCTTCGACGCAGCCAAGCGCGCCGGCACCCGCCGTTGCGTGTTCATCTCCAGCCGCGCGGTCTATGGCGATCCTCCGCTCGGAACCATGCTGACGGAGAGCATGCAGGCCAAACCGACTACCCTATACGGACAGGTCAAGCTCGATGCCGAG
The DNA here is from genome assembly GCF_001424945.1 of Rhizobium sp. Root1203. Lineage (GTDB taxonomy): Bacteria > Pseudomonadota > Alphaproteobacteria > Rhizobiales > Rhizobiaceae > Rhizobium. The sequence continues at coordinate 91,796 of NZ_LMCW01000004.1, read as the reverse complement.
CGCAGCCTGGCGCACCTCGCCGCCCCCGGCTTTGCGACCGCAAGCCTGCGGCTGACCGGCGTCTACGGCGGCCTGCACCCCAACAAATGGGACGGGCTCATCGACGACTACCTGGCGGGCCGCCCCTTGCCGTCGCGCGCCGGAACCGAGGTTCACGGAAGCGACGTCGGCCAGGCGGTGCGGCTGATGCTGGAAGCCGAAAGCGCACGCATCTCGGGCGAGAATTTCAACGTTTCCGATGTGACGGTGGATACATGGGACATTCTGGAACCCGTCCGCTGGGAGCGCGATTGCCTCAACAGGTTGCCGCTCGCGGCCGACAAATCCGCGCTGGCGCAGATGGACACGACGAAAATCCGGATGCTCGGCTGGACGCCCGGCGGCATGCCGCTATTCGACGAGACGATCCATGCTCTCGCCACCGGCGGGTTACCGCACAGGCCCGCGCAAGCCTAGGGTTGTAGCCCATCCCCGATGGTGTAATCCTGGGGGATAGTATGCAAGTCGGATCCACTTCGACGCTCGATATTCTGCGCAACGCGTATTCTGCCGGCAACCTCAACGCATTCGCGGACGGCGCAAACAGCACGCGCCTGAAGATGTTGCAGGATTCCGCAAAGGCCCTCGAGACCTTGCGCCAGAACATGACCACGTCAGCCGATGCAGCCAAGGAACGGGCAGCGCGGAAGCTGGAAGAAGCCAAGGCGCAGCTGGAGATGCTGAAAAGCGGCGGCTTCCCGCCTGAGGTGGTCGCCCGCCTTGCCGCCGAACTCGCCCACAAGATCAGCGCCGCGGCCACCGAGTTCGCCGCAGCTGTCGCTGCCAGCGCGACCAGCGCCTCATCGGCCACGGCAGCCGCCGCGAATACGGCAACAGGCGCTGCGCCCGAAGCAACTGCCGCCGCAAACGCTGAACCGGAATCCGAAGATGGCGAGGCTGGCGTCGAGGCGTCCGAGGCGGATGAACCGGACGGTGCGACGGCAGCACGAAATGCCTACCGGAGCGTCGTCGAGGATGGAAAGCAGGCATCTGCCGGAATCTCCGCCGAGGACAGAAAGACCATGGAGGAGTTCAAGTCGATCCTGCAGGAGGTGCGCCAGCTCATGGACAAAGCCATGCGCGAACTGCGTGCCAGGATCGGCAACCCAGGCTCGGATGCCGATGGCGCGGCGCTCGAAGCACAGGTCGGCGCTTCGCGGACACCGACCAGCATCGTCATCTGACCTCCAAGACAGACGGTCAAAGGGCGCATTCTCGCGTTGCAATGACAGGCGACAGCTTTATGGTTCTGCGGAAACCAGCGCGGTGGATTGCATGACCCCAAAAGAACTGAAGGCCGAAATGCGCGCCGAGCGGCTGGCGCTTCGCGCTGGCATCCCGGCGGACACGCGTATCGAGATGAGCCTGGCGATGGCCGAGCACGCCGGCGAAGCGGTCGCCTTCGACCCGGGCACGATCGTCTCCGGCTTTTTGCCGATCCGCTCCGAGGCGGACACCCGCCCGCTGATGGCACGGTTCCAGGCCCGCGGCGCGCGCCTTTGCGTACCCGCCATCCTCGATCGCCAGACGATCGTCTTCCGCGAGCTCGTGCGCGGCGCACCGCTGGTCGGCACCGGGTTCGGCACGTCGGGTCCGGGCCCGGACGCACCCGTGCTCGATCCCGAGATCCTGCTCGTCCCCCTCTCCGCATTTGATCGGCGCGGCCACCGTATCGGCTACGGAGCGGGTCATTACGACCGTGCAATCGACCGATTGAAGCAAAAAGGCATGCATCCGAAACTGATCGGCATTGCATTCGACTGCCAGGAAGTGGCACATGTGCCCGCTGAGCCGCACGACGTAAGCCTGGATGCCATCCTGACAGAAAGCGGCCTTCGCTTTTTTGCCTCTTGGATTGGATAGCAATGAGACTGCTTTTTCTGGGTGACATGGTCGGCAAGACCGGACGTACGGCGGTCTGGGATCGCCTCCCCGGTCTGGTATCGGACCTGAAACTCGACTTCGTGATCGTCAACGGCGAAAACGCCGCCGGCGGCTTCGGCATAACCGAGGATATCTTCCTCGAAACGATCAATGCCGGTGCCGACGTGGTGACGACGGGCAATCACGTCTGGGACCAGAAGGAAGCCGTCGGCTTTGCCGGCCGTCATGACCAGTTCCTGCGTCCGGCCAACTATCCGCAGGGGACGCCCGGCCGCGGTTCCGGCCTATTCTATGCCCGCAACGGTGCGCGTGTCCTCGTCGCAAACATTATGGGCCGCGTCTTCATGCACCCGGAACTCGATGACCCCTTCAAGTCGGCTGAAACCATCCTCGCAGCCTGCCCGCTCAAGGAACAGGCCGACGCGATCATCTTCGACTTCCATGCGGAAGCCACCAGCGAGAAGCAGTGCTTCGGCCACTTCGTCGACGGACGCGCGAGTTTCGTCGTCGGAACGCATACGCATGTGCCAACCGCCGATCACCAGATACTCAACGGCGGCACCGCCTATCTCTCCGATGCCGGCATGTGCGGCGATTACGATTCGTCCCTTGGCATGGACAAGGAAGAGCCGCTGAACCGCTTCATCTCCAAGATGCCGAAAGGCCGGATGGAGGCCGCGACCGGCCCGGCCACCATCTGCGGCGTCGGCGTCGAGATCTCCGATACGACGGGGCTCGCCGAAAAGATCGCGCCGTTGCGCCTCGGCCCGCGGCTTGCGGAGACCGTTCCCGAGTTCTGGCGCTAGCTTGGGCATCCGCCTGCCATGACGCAAAAGTGAGCAGCGGCGCCGGCTTTTGATCTGGACCGATGCGACCCCTTGCCGCATCCTCCCCGCATCGTGAAAGCGCTGGAGGAAGTGGCAATGAAGCCGCGTTTTCTTGTCTTCGCAGTTGCCTGCCTGCTGGTCCTTGTCGCGGCGGAAGCCGCGGCTGCGCAAGAGGAACGCCGCAATGTCAGCCAATGCCAGGCGGTCGCCCAATCGATTCCAAAAGCAACCTTCGCCAGTTTCCCGGGTCCGCCGCCATCGATCGCGGCGGGCGCCACGGAGGAAACCGTCACGCTGACCTATGTCGGCCATTCGACCTTTTTCATCGAAACACCCGGTGGTGTCTCGATCGCCACGGATTTCTCCGGCTGGTATACGCCGCCGCGTCCCCCGACGGTTGTGACGATGAACCGGGCGCATTCCTCGCACTACACGCCTGCACCGGATCCGGCGATCCGATACGTGCTGCACGGCTGGAGCGATGTGCCCGACGAAAAGGCCAGGATCGACATGATGGTCGGCGACACCTACATCCGCAACGTCACGACGGATATCCGCGGCGGCGACGGCGCACCGCAAAAAGACGGTAACTCGATCTTCATCTTCGAGGTCGCGGGCCTGTGCATCGGGCATCTCGGCCACCTGCACTACGAGCTGACCGAGGCGCACTACACCGAAATCGGCAGGCTGGACGTGGTGATGGTCCCGGTCGACGGCGGCCTGACCACGGGAGCCGACAGCATGAGCCGCATCATCAAACGCCTGAGATCGTCGCTGATCCTGCCGATGCACCAGCCGAGGCCGTTGCAAAACTTCCTGTCGATGTTCGGTCCCGATTTCGATATCGCCTACGCCCCGACCAACACGATCACCGTATCGATGCGCACCCTCCCGAAGAAGCCGCTGATCTACGTCGCCAAGGGCATGCAGTAAACGAGCGGCATCAGCGTGCGCCTCGGCCGCCCAAACTTCCGACACCTCGTTCGGCGCCTTCATCTCCACCCTCCCTCATTCCTGTGCTCGTCACAGGGATACAGCCACGGCGCGTCCGCGCCGTGAGAAGAGTCTTTTGCATTCAATGACTTGGATGCGCTCCATCCCTGTGACGAGCACAGGGATGGGGTGAGGATGGAATGTTTCGCCCCCAGACATCATAGCCGCTTGCCCCAAACACCCGGGCCTTGTCCTTCACACTGCCATCAGCTCAGGCAAAATGCAGATGCTGCCTGACGCCGACGTCGGGCATCTTGTCGTCGTCGAGATTGGCCTTGGCGATCTCCCAGCCGAATTTCAGCTTGCTGCCGGTGGAAACCCATATTTCCGCGTCGTCGACATGCATGGCAAGCATCGTCAGCTTGGGGTCCTTCTTGCCGTCCTCGTACCAGGCGGCAACGACCGAGTTCCAGTATTCCTCGATCTTCGACGGATCGGCGCGGGCCTCTATCTGGCCCGCGAGGCACGCATGATAGTCGTGATCCTTGCCGACGACGCAGAAGTGGGCGCGCGTGCCGGGCCTGATCGCCCGGACGATGTCTGCATCGGACTTCGTGTAGAACCAGATCGTGTTGGTCTTCGGGTCGGCATGCGGCGCCATCGGCTGCATATGCATATCCACGCCGTCCACCCCAAGCATTCCGGCATTGATATCGTTGACCTGGTCCCAGAGCTGGCGTGCCGGGTGTTCCCGCGCCTCGTTGAAACTAGCCATAGCACTTCCTTCCGTTTCGAGGGTCCGTGCTTTCAAACGTTGGCTTCCCGGCTTTGTTCCCCGACGCCCGCCGAGATGCTACGGTCGGCCCATATTGCGGAACGGAGGATTCGATGGGGAACGCAACGTTGTTGGCTTTGGTCCTTTCTCTGGCATTCGTATCCTCGGGCGGTGCAGCCGACCGGAGCTTCGCGCCCGACGAAAACGGTCAGATCGTCTTCGTCACTCCCTCGAGGAACATCGGCTGCACCTACATCCCGAAAGGCGGCACTGCGATGTACACGCCCGATGATGGCGGTCCGGAACTCGGCTGCGATCGCATCGAACCCCTTTACGTCCGCCTCATCCTGTCGGCCTCGGGAAAGCCCTTCATCTTCAAGATGGAAGGTGACAGCGCCTGCTGCAGCGACGCCAACGTTCTGCAGTACGGCGACCGCTGGCGGGCCGGCCCGTTCAGCTGCACCTCCGAGCGAAGCGGCCTTGCATGCACGCGTGACGATGGCCATGGCTTCTTCGCAAGCAGAAAGAAATACACCGTCAACTGACAGCGGCACGTCGTCGGCCGGCTGCCGTGCGAACCGCTTTTCCCTTGAATGCGCCCCGTTTCGCTCTTATAAGGCGGCCCATTCCGACAATAAGACGTGAACAGGGGTGCCATGGCTGGCCATTCACAGTTTAAAAACATCATGCACCGCAAGGGTCGTCAGGATTCCGTGCGGTCGAAAATGTTCTCCAAGCTCGCGCGCGAAATCACCGTTGCCGCCAAGGCCGGTTTGCCCGATCCTTCGATGAACGCGCGCCTGCGCCTGGCGATCCAGAACGCCAAGGCCCAGTCCATGCCGAAGGACAACATCGACCGCGCCATCAAGAAGGCCGCAGGAAACGATGGCGAGAACTACGATGAAGTCCGCTACGAAGGCTACGGCCCGGGCGGCACCGCGATCATCGTCGAAGCGCTCACCGACAATCGCAACCGCACCGCTTCCAACGTCCGCTCAATCTTCACCAAAGCCGGGGGCGCTCTTGGCGAAACCGGCTCAGTATCCTTCTCGTTCGACCACGTCGGCGAGATCACCTACAAGCTCTCGGCAGGCGACGGCGAGAAGATGATGGAAGCCGCGATCGAAGCCGGCGCCGACGACGTCGAGACCGATGACGAAGGTCACTACATCACCTGTGCCTTCGAATCCCTCGGCGAAGTTGCCAAGGCGCTCGAAACGACACTCGGCGAAGCGGAAACCGTCAAGTCGGTCTGGCGCGCCCAGAACAACGTGCCGGTCGATGAGGAAAGGGCGCAGTCGCTGCTCAAGCTCATCGACAGCCTCGAAGACGATGACGACGTTCAGAACGTCTACTCGAATTTCGAGGTCTCGGAAGAAGTGCTGGCCAAGCTTTCGGCCTGATCTTTCCGCCCGTTATTGTGAACTCCCGGCCTGCGTTCGAAAGACGCAGGCTTTTTTGATGGATGAACCGGATGCGCTACAAGCTTGCCCTCTTCGATTTCGACGGAACGCTTGCCGACACCGCCGGCTGGTTCACCTCCGCACTGAATGAATCGGCCGCCCGTTTTGGTTTCCGCCAGCTTTCCCTCGAGGAAATGGCAATGCTGCGGGGCAAGGGAAACCGAGAGATCATCCGCTATCTCCGCGTTCCCTGGTGGAAAATGCCGGCCATCGCGCGCGATATGCGGCAGCGGGCAGCGGCAAGCGCCCACGAGCTGAAGCTGTTTCCCGGTGTCCGCGAACTGCTTGCCGATTTGCGCGCCGCCGGCGTGCGCATCGCGATCGTCAGCTCGAATGCGGAAACCACGATCCGCAGCGTCCTCGGCAACGACATCCAAATCGACTACTTTGAGTGCGGCACATCCATCTTCGGAAAATCGGCCCGCTTCCGGCGCGTGCTCCGGCGCGCCGGCCTCAGCATCGCCGATGCCATCGCCATCGGCGATGAGGGCCGCGACATCGAAGCGTCACGCGCCACGGGAATCGTGGCGGGCGCGGTCGCCTGGGGCTACGCCACGCCCGATTATCTTGAGAGCCAATCGCCGGACATCATGTTCGACAGCGTCGGTGACATCAGGCGCACGCTCCTCCAGAGCTGAACACCGCTGGGGAATAACCCAGCGGGCGACCGACGTCTGTGGATAGGCCGCCTCCGTTTTCACATCCCGCCGCTAACGGGTAACACGTTCGTTACCCGCCACCCTTCGTTAAGGTCTCGGTAACCCTCCCCGACTTGAATGCGCCGCATTCGCTCCAGCCGGTCTGTCTCAAGGCCTGCCTCTCTCACTCTCGGCGGGGAAACCACCTCATGAAAAGAATAGCTCTCGCACTCTCGTTCACGCTGCTCGGCGCGCTGTCGGCAAAGGCACAGCCTGTCATGGTCAAGCAATTCGAGGACTGGGGCGTCTATTCCTACAGCAAGGGCGGGCAGACGGTGTGCTATGTGCTGACAGTGCCGAAATCGATGGAACCGAAAAGCGTCGACCACGGCCGCAACTTCTTCGTCATCGGCAGCGCCCCGGGCTCCGGACACGAGCCGCAGGCGATCATGGGCTACGAGCTGAAGCCGGGGTCCCGGGTCAAGGTGGATATCGGCGACAAGACCTTCTCCATGTTCACCAGAGGCAAATCCGCCTGGGTGGTCGAGGAAGCCCGCGAGCCCGAAGTCATCAGCGCCTTGCGCTCGGGAAGCGACATGACCGTTCATGCAGAGTCGCTGCGCGGAACGGCAACGACCTATACCTATTCGCTGAACGGCGTGACCGCCGCCCTCAAGCGCATGAGCACGTGCAATTGAGGGCGCGCGCCATCCGTCATACGCCACACCGGATGCTTTCCGCCGCACGCCTGCCCGGCTGGATGCGGACGATCGCTCTCTTCTGTCTTGCACTGGCGCTCGCCAGCCCGCCGGCGGCCGCCAATCCGCTGCAGCCGCATGCGCCGTTGGAGACAAGCCGCGCCGCGGGCCGCGAAACCGGGCTCCCGGTGCCGCGCTTCGTCTCGCTGAAATCGCGGGAGGCCCGCATGCGCGTCGGCCCCTCCCTCGACTACGGAACGCAATGGGTCTACCAGGTCGCCGGCCTGCCGGTGGAGATTACGGCCGAGTACGGCAACTGGCGCCAGATCAGGGATTGCGACGGCGTCACCGGCTGGATGCACCGCGCCCTGCTTTCCAGCAGTCGCACGGCACTTGTCGGACCATGGATCGCGTCCACGGTCCCGATCCGCGCAGCGCCGGCGGCAACCGCGGCAATCCTTGCCAACCTCACCGCGCGCGTGCGGCTCGGGGTCCACTCTTGCGACGGCACGTGGTGCAGCGTCGAGGTCCCAGGCCATCGCCTCGAGGGTTTCGTCAGGCAGGCGGCGCTCTGGGGCGTCTATCCCAACGAGAAGATCATGTAGCGGGCAAGGTGCTCACTGCGCCCCGCCCAGGAAGGCCATCCGGGTGAAGATCGTATAGTGCGCCTCCGACGCCATCATCGCCACGAAGACCAGCACGAGGACCGGAGGCAGGAGGATCGCATACACCAGCGCCAGCCGCTCCCAGGCCATGTGCATGAAGATGGCGACGATCAGCCCCGCCTTCATGAGCATGAAGAGGATGATCAGCGTCCATCGCGGATAGCCCTGGATGCCGAGGTAATCGACGAGGTAGGAGAAGGTGCTGAGCACGAACAGCAGTCCCCAGACGACGAGATAGAGCCTGATCGGATGCTGCTGGCCCGAGTGAGCGTGAGCCTGAGAATGGGTTTGCGCTTGTGCCATGATGCGACCTCACCAGAGATAGAAGAACGCGAAGATGAAGACCCAGACGAGGTCGACGAAGTGCCAGTAGAGGCCCATGATCTCGACGATCTCGTAGTTGCCTTTTCGGCTCGTGAAGAACCCTCGCCTGCCGGTCTCGAAATCTCCGCGCAGCACCTTGCGCGCCGTGATCAGCAGGAAGATCACGCCGAAGGTCACATGGGTTCCGTGAAATCCGGTGATCATGAAGAAGGATGAGCCGAATTGCGCCGCACCCCAGGGATTCTCCCAGGGCCGGACACCTTCGGTGATCAGCTTCGTCCATTCGAAAGCCTGCATGCCGACGAAGGAGGCGCCGAGCGCGGCGGTCAGCAGCATCAGCGCCGCCGTCTTGCCACGCTCCTGCCGATAGCCGAAGTTGACGGCCATCGCCATGGTGCCGCTGCTGCTGATCAGGATGAAGGTCATGATCGCGATCAGGATCAGCGGAACCTCCTTGCCGCCGATATTCAGCGCGAAGACTTCGCTCGGATTGGGCCAGGGCACCGGCGTCGACATGCGGGCGGTCATATAGGCAAGCAGGAAGCAGCCGAAGATGAAGGTATCGCTGAGGAGAAAGATCCACATCATGGCCTTTCCCCAGGAGACGTTCTTGAACGCCCGCTGATCCGAGGCGAAATCCGCCGCCACGCCGCGGAGGCCGGCCTGAGGCAAAGGGCGGGTATGATCAGCTTCGGTTCGTGTGAATTCGGCCATCGTCCAGCTCCTAGGGAAATTCCAGCAAAAGTGCGTGGCGGTTTTGCGTCCGGAATTGCGTAAATACAAAAAGATAGAGCGTTTTCGCGATTCGAAGAAAAGCGGAAATGCTCTAACTAACCAGTTGCCGGCAGAGATCGACGAGATCGTTTGCCCAGCCGGTGAAAAGCGCGAGAAGCACCAGCCAGACGACCAGCATGAAGTGCCAGTAGGTGGCGCAGAGCTCGGTACTCAGACACAGCGCCGCCTGGGATGAGCGACGGGTCGCAAATGCCCTGACGCGGGTCCGCCCAAGCACGGCGAGACCACCCAGTATGTGCAGGCCATGCAGGCCGGTCAGGAGGTAGAAGAAGCTGTTTGCCGGGTTGTCGGCGAGCACATAGCCGGCTGCAGCGAGCTGGCGCCATGCAACCAGCTGCCCGACGAGGAACAGGACCGCCGTCGCAAACGCCGCATCGAGCGCGACCCGCATCGGCTCGACGCCGTCTCGCCGTGCTTCGACGGTTGCCCATTGCATCGCCGCGCAGCTGGCAATCAGCATCGCCGTATTGACCCAGAGGAGCGGCGGTACCGGTGGTGACCACCAGTCGGTGCCGGCCATGCGCACGAGGTAGGCGCTGACCAGCAGCGAGAACAGGGCGCCGACCACTGCCAGGAAGATGCCGAGGCCGATCTTCGCGGCAGGCAGCGGCGAACCCTGCCGCCCCATCGCGTCGCCGGCTCGGCCAATCTCGAGCCACGGCTTCGACATCAGTCGCTGTCCTGACATCCACCAGCCGACGACGGCGGCAATCCCGGCCATGAAGATCAGGATCGCGCTCATGTCGCGGCCCTCGACAATCCATCCGGCTGGTTCTGCGGCAGGAAATCTTCTGCAGCACCGGGGACGCTGTAGTCGTAGGCCCAGCGATAGACCACTGGCAGTTCCTTGCCCCAGTTGCCGTGGGCAGGCGGCGTCTGCGGCGTCTGCCACTCCAGCGTCGTCGCCCGCCAGGGGTTGCCGCCGGCCTCGCGGCCCCGGAAAAGGCTCCAGACGAGATTGAACACGAATACCAGCTGCGCAGCCCCGACGACCAGCGCGGCAACAGTGATGAACTCGTTGAGCGTGTGCACCGAGGGTGGGATGAAGACCGTTTCGCCGAGCTCGTAATAGCGGCGCGGCACGCCGATCAGGCCGATATAGTGCATCGGGAAAAAGATCGCGTAGGCGCCGAGGAACGTCACCCAGAAGTGGATCCGCCCGAGCAGCTCGTCGAGCATGCGTCCCGTGATCTTGGGATACCAGTGATAGATCGCGCCGAAGACGACCATGATCGGCGCAACACCCATCACCATGTGGAAATGCGCGACGACGAACATCGTATCGGAGAGCGGGACGTCCACCACCACATTGCCGAGGAATAGGCCGGTCAGCCCGCCGTTGACGAAGGTGACGATGAAGCCGAGCGCAAACAGCATCGGCAGCGTCAGGTGGATGTCGCCCCGCCACAACGTCAGCACCCAATTGTAGACCTTGAGTGCAGTCGGGATGGCGATGATCAGCGTCGTGGTGGCGAAGAAGAAGCCGAAGTTCGGGTTCATGCCGCTGACATACATGTGGTGCGCCCAGACGACGAAGCTGAGCGCGCCGATGATGACGATCGCCCAGACCATCATCCGGTAACCGAAGATATTCTTGCGCGCATGCGTGCTGATGAGATCGGAGACGATACCGAAGGCCGGCAGGGCCACGATATAGACCTCAGGGTGCCCGAAGAACCAGAAGAGGTGCTGGAAGAGGATCGGGCTGCCGCCCTGCGACTTCAGCTGCTCGCCCATCTCGACGATGGAAGGCATGAAGAAGCTGGTGCCGAGCAACCGGTCGAACAGCATCATCACGGCAGCGACGAACAGCGCCGGGAAGGCCAGCAGCGCCATGACGGTCGCGGTGAAGATGCCCCAGACGGTCAGCGGCATCCGCATCAGCGTCATGCCGCGCGCCCGCCCCTGCAGAACGGTCACGACATAGTTCAGCCCGCCCATTGTGAAGCCGATGATGAAGATGATGAGGGACGACAGCATCAGGATGATGCCCCAGTCGCGCCCGCCAGGCGTGCCCGAAAGCAGCGCCTGCGGCGGATAAAGCGTCCAGCCGGCACCCGTCGGGCCGCCCGGCGCAAAGAAGCCGGCGACGAGGACCAGGACGGCCAACAGGTAGAGCCAGTAGCTCAGCATGTTGGCGTAGGGGAACACCATGTCGCGGGCGCCGAGCATCAGGGGAATGAGATAGTTGCCGAATCCGCCGAGGAAGAGTGCCGTCAGCAGATAGATTACCATGATCATCCCGTGCATGGTGATGAACTGATAGTAGTGATCGGCATCGATGAAGGAGAAATAGCCGGGAAAGCCGAGCTGCAGGCGCATCAGCCAGGAGAGCACCAGTGCCACGAAGCCGATCGCGAACGCGGTCAGCGAATACTGTATGGCGATGACCTTTGCATCCTGGCTGAAGACATACCGCGTCCACCAGCTCTTTGGATGGTAGAGTTCCACATCCGCGACTTCGGCGGGCGGGATGACGTCGCCGGCGGTGCTGGGAATGTCAACCATCGCATGCCTTCCTTCCTCGTCCCGTCGCGGACCACCCTCGCCCGCGACGCCGGTCAGCTGGCCGGTACCACTGATGCCATCAACTGCTGGAACGTCTGCTGCTGTTGCAGCCAGCCCTTGTATGCCTCCGCATCGTCGACGACGACCGCGCCGCGCATCTGCGGATGTCCCACACCGCAAAGCTCGGCGCAGAGAACCTCGAATGTCCCGGTCCGTGTCGGCGTGAACCAGAAATAGGTGACCGAGCCGGGGATCATGTCCATCTTCGCCCGAAACTCCGGCACGTAGAAATCATGCAGCACGTCGAGCGAGCGCAGGTGCACGCGCACCGACTTGCCGAGCAGCAGGTGCAGGTCGCCGCCCGAGATGATGATGTCGTCGAGCCCGGCCGGATCGCCGGCGATGATGCCGAGCGGATTGTCTGGCGTGACCGCCCTGTTGTCCGCGCGCCCAAGCGCCCCGTCCGCGCCTGGGAGTCGGTAGTTCCACTGCCACTGCTGGCCGACCACCTCGATTTCGCCGGCATCCGGAGGAACGGTGACGAATTGCTTCCAGACCACCAGCCCGGGCGTCAGCATCGCCGCGACACCGAGCGCCGTACCGCCGGCGAGCCACCATTCCAGCTTCTTGTTTTCGGGCTGGTAGGCCGCCTTGTTGCCGGGTTTGTGACGGAATCGGAACACGCAATAGGCCACGAAGCAGACCACCGCGACGAAGACGAAGCCGGTGATCCAGAAGGTGATGATGATGGTGCTGTCGATATAGCTCCAGTTCGACGCGATCGGCGTCCACCACCAAGGGCTCAAGAGGTGGAAGGCCACCGAACCGAGAGCGATCAGAACCAGGACCAGCACGACGACCATGGGCTCCTCCTGAGCCGCACTGCCGGTCGCGGTCATAATTCGCAACCGTCGCGCGTTTCTTTAGCAATATCTCATAAATACACGATGGCGGCAATCGGCGCTTCGAACATCGTCGCCCGCGCAGAATGCCCGATATGCTGCTGCTTCTAGTTGGAGAACTGCTTCAGATAGGCGATGAGATTGGTGATGTCGGTATCGTCCTTGACGCCGACGAAGGTCATTTTCGTCCCCTTCACCTTCAACTTTGGGTCGTGAAGATAATCGCGGAGCGTGGCGTCGTCCCAGACGAGGCCGGCCTTGCCGGCCGCCTGCATTGCCGGCGAGTAGGCAAAATTCGGATGAGTCCCGGCCGTCCGGCCGAACAGATGGTTGAGCGAGGGCCCTACCTTGTTCTTGTCGGTATCGGCGATGTGACAGACCGCGCATTTCTTGAAAACGGTTTCGCCCGCCGCGGGGTCCCCCTCCTGCGCGACTGCGCCGGATGCGAAAAGACAGATGACTGGCATTACAACGGCAAGATCACGCCAACGCATAGCAATCCTCCTCCCAAAGGTTGCCAACCAGACGGCGCCGACGCCCGGCCCCGACGTGTTGTTCCGTCCACCCGCCTGCATTGGCGGGCGAGTGACATGCACTGTCAGATAAAGCTATGCCGCGGCGACGCGAAGTCAATTCGTCCAAACAGCTGTGCGCCACACGGCCGCATCCGCGCCCGGCCTGACAACTAGGCGGCGGCGCGCATGAAGTTGCCGAGACCCGCAAACAGTTCGACCGACTTCAGCCGCGCCTCGATATCGTGGATCGGCATGGAGATGATGACCTCGTCCGCCCGTGTGTCGCGCAGGAAGTCGGAGAGCTTTGCTTCCGCCGTCCTCTGCGAACCGACGACCGCATAGCGCAGCGTATGCTCGACCGTCATCTTTTCCATCGGCGACCAGAAGCTCTCCATATCGCGGACGGGTCGCGGGAACTGGCCGCGGACATTGCGGCGCAGGTTGACGAACTGCTGCTGGGCGGACGTGAAATGATATTGCGCTTCCTCGTCGGTCTCGGCCACCGAGCCCATCACGCCAACCATGGCATAGGGCTTGTCGAGGACGGCCGATGGCTGGAAGCGGTCGCGATAGATATCGAGCGCGTCCAGCAGCGAATCCGGTGCGAAATGCGAGGCAAACGCATAGGGAAGGCCAAGCATCGCGGCCAACTGTGCGCTATAGAGACTGGAACCGAGCAGCCAGATCGGCACATTGGAATTCATGCCCGGCACAGCAAGGATCGCCTGGTTTTCGACGGGCGCGCCAAGCAGCTGCTGCAGCTCGACCACGTCGTTGGGAAAGCTCTGGGCACCGGCATCGAGATTGCGCCGGAGCGCTTGCGCCGTCCGCATGTCGGTCCCCGGCGCACGCCCGAGCCCCAGATCGACACGTCCCGGAAACAGCGCTTCCAGCGTGCCGAACTGCTCGGCGATGACGAGAGGCGAATGGTTGGGCAGCATGATCCCGCCCGAGCCGATCCGGATCCGCTTCGTCGCCGCCCCGACATGGCCGATGACGACAGCCGTCGCGGCGCTGGCGATAGCCGGCATGCCGTGATGTTCGGCCAGCCAGAAACGCGTGTAGCCATACTCTTCGGCCTTTTGCGCCATGCGCGCCGAACCATCGAGCGACTGACGGATCGTACCGCCTTCGGGAACGGGGGAAAGATCGAGAATCGAGAAGGGAACCATGGCGAAGGCCTGTCGGTGATTGCGAGGACAGGTGTATGTAGGTGCCCGAATTGGCTAATCCAAACGATGCGGCGAAGAAAAAACCGTCACCCTATGGCGAGATCGATCGCGAGACTTGCTCGTCTTATCTGTTGCCCCCGCCGACGGTCATGTAGTGGGTCAGCGTGAGATAGTTCGTCATACCGACAGCCTCTGCCAGACGGATGGAAGCCAGGTTCGTCTCGGCGACCTGATAGCGAGGAACACGCCCCGCACGCTCCAGCTCCGCGAGAGCGGCATGGACAACGCGAGAGGCCAAGCCCCGGCCGCGCTCCTCGGGCAGCGTATAGACTCCACCGATCTCCCAAACGGCGCCATCGACCTGAAATGCAAAGCAGGCTGCTAGCGCCTTGCCGGCCTCCTCTACGACTGAAGTGAAGGCGCGGCCGGCATTAATCAGCGAACCAAGCCATTCAGCACAGTAGCCCTGCTCTTCGAACAGCCGAAAGGGCGCTGCCGCGCAGGTCGTGCCGATCTTCGCACGTGCATCTAGGGGAATAGCGCCGGCTGAGGTGTAGGATAGAAACGCGAACCGTCGCTCCAGCACGAATTTCTCCGCGACGACCCCCCGATCTGCATCGCTGCTGAGCTTAAAAACCAGGGATTCGCCCTGCGGCACGAACCCAAGTAGTTCTCTCGTAAGGTCGGGATGATCGCTGGAGATGATGGCCGATGCGCTGGCTTGCGGATACGTTTCCCGATCGAAGTCGCTGAACCGGTGATCGAAAATCAGCAAAGTTGCGGCGCAGCTACCCCGAACGATTTGGTACACCCTCGAACCGCCCGGGCAGGCCTGAAGGAACTTCAGTAGGACGACGTTCCTGAGAGGAGCCCGCCGGAGAACCTCCAGTGCAGTGTTCGGATCGGTCTGTACGGCCAGCATAGTATACCCGGGCGTCTTCCTCGTTTCGTGCGACAATGACACTGGTCTGCCCCCAGTCGAGACGCCGGTTGAGCGCACCCTCGACTGGGGGCAGAATGGGATTTCAGGTGTTTCCCGATCCGCTTGCAGAGATCCGCCTAGACCCGACGCCGCAGGACGTGCACCTCGGCGCTGTGCTGGTGCCTCTCCTGGGTCAGCGTGAAGTGGGAGAGCTGGCGGTCCATTTCGACCGCCTCGGTGGCGAGCCGGTGGATGGCTGCCGTCGTCTCCTCGACCATGGCCGCGTTCTGCTGCGTCATCGTGTCGAGTTCGGAAACGGCGGCGTTGATCTGGCGGAGCGTATCGGCCTCTTCGCGGGTCGAATCCATGATCTCGCCGATCTGGCCGTTGATCGCCTCGACATGGCCGCCGATGCCGGTCAGCGCTTCGCCGGCCCGCTCCACCAGCGACACGCCGGCTTCGACCTCGTGTGTGGATTTCTGCAGCAGATTGCCAATTTCCTTCGCGGCACTCGACGAGCGTTGTGCCAGTTCGCGCACTTCCATGGCAACGACGGCAAAACCCTTGCCCGCCTCGCCGGCGCGGGCGGCCTCGACCCCGGCGTTCAGGGCCAGCAAGTTCGTCTGGAACGCAATGGAATCGATGACGCTGATGATCGAGTTGATCTGGCGCGAGGATGCCTGGATCGCTTCCATGGCCGCGATCGTATCGCGCATGATCTGGCCGGACCCGCTCGTCTCGCGCTTTGCATCGCGAGCGATGCGTTCCGCCCGCTCGGCCCGTTCGATCTGCAGGCGAACGGACTGGGTGATTGCGTCGATTGCGTTCGCCGTCTCGGTGATCGATGCCGCCTGCCGCTCGGTCCGCCCGGCCAGCTCGTCGGCGCCCGTGCGCATTTCTTCCGAGCCGGCCCGAACGGCCATCGAGTTTCCGCCGATCGCGGTCATCGTTTCGCTGAGCGTCGCCAAAGCCTGGTTGAAGTTGATGCGCAGGCTTTCGAGCTCGGCCGGGAAGCCGCGGTCGATCTGGTAGGCGAGGTTGCCGTTTGCCAGGTGGCGCAGGCCGTCGTCGATCGCCTCGACGACCTCCTGCAGGCTCTTGGCTTCCGCCTCGCGCTCGGCCATGTGCTGCTGCCTGTCGCGCTCGGCCAGCGCCCGCGTTTCGGTGCTCGCTGCCTCGAGTTCGCGTGTTTCGATCAGCGACTGCTTGAAGCGCGCGAGAGCCTTTGCCATCGTGCCTATCTCGTCGCCGCGGTTCAGGCTGCCGATCTCGACGTTGAGCTTGCCGTCCGCCACGTCGCGCGTGACGCCGGCAAGGCGAGCGAGCGGCGAGAAAAGCATCTTCGTTATGATGCCGGTGGCGATCGCCATTACCACAAGGACGCCGATCGCGATCATGGTCAGCAAAGTTGCGATCTCGATCGAGCCGGCATTGATTTCGCTGAGGCGCACGCTTTCCACAACAAGGAACCGCGAGCCCTGATAGTCGATGCCCTTGACGTAAGCGCGGGCTGCGCCGTCGGCGCGGCTGAAATCCTCGACCGTCATGCCGCCGCCGGCAAATGCGTCCTTCAGGAAGGTGAACGGCGCGGTGTCCAGGGTGACGAGCTGCCCGCCGGGACTGACGGAGACGGCAGAACCGTCGTCCGAGACGATCGCGGCCTGGGCCGTGCTGCCGGAGACAATCCCCTTCTCCAGGATGCTGGTAAAGACATCGTCACGCACCTTGAAGAGAATGACGCCCTTCGGCGCGCCGAGCTTGACGATCGGAACGGCGTAGAAGATGGCGGCCTTGCCGCTCGATGCGTCGACGCGCAGGCCGGAGAAACCGGCTGGTGCGGAATCATCGGTCGCCTTTGCGGTGTTGGCAATTGCCTTGGCGAAGGCGAGCCCCGCGCCCGTCGACTTCCATGCATCGGTTTTCAGATTTTCGGCGAAATCCTCGTTCTTTTTGTAGGAGTAGAGAACGTGGCCGTCGAGATCGGCAATGAGCAGGTCGCTGAACGCCGTCTTCTCGAGATCGCGTGCGACCTCGCTCTGCGTAGCCTCGTGGTTCGAATAGTAGAAACCGCTCGGCGCTTCCGGCTTCACCAGCTTCTCGCGTTGATCGGCGGGGTTCGGATTGTTGGTGATGAACACCTTTTTCAGTTCGGCGCGGGCATCGCCCGACGTTTTCTCGATCGTCTTCCAGCCGCTTTTCAGGCTGGTGATCGACATCTGCAGCGCCTCGATGCGCGCGATGGAATTGGCCTGGTTCTCGAGTTGCTCGAGCTGGTCCTGCAGCATGTCGCCGCGAAAGATCAGAACGCCCTCCTTCGCCTTCAATGCCTGCTCGCCGGAAATGCGGCTGCTGGCGAAATAGGCAAGGCCGTTAATGACGGCGATGGAAAGTGCGGTCAATAATATGAAAGTCGCAATAACTTTAAAGGACAGGGACTGAAATCTCTGAGCCATGAACAACGAACCCTTCCGGAACGGCTATGCCGGGCGACGCGCAAACGTCCTGCCTGCAGACCTGAAAACAGAAAACGGGAGCCTTACCTGTGGGGGCTCCTCTTTTATGGATCATAAGCTCCTGCACGGAGTTTAAATTGACGTAAACGGAACCTCTTAAATTAAGCAGTGTTTTTGTTTTGTTCACATATCGATGGCAGTTATTTCGCAACTGCAATAGGGTGAAGCATGCAAAATACGATTCGCATCATCGGTATCGACCCCGGTCTGCGCCGCACCGGCTGGGGTATCATCGAAACCTTCGGCAACTCGCTGCGCTTCATCGCCTCCGGTACCGTCACGTCGGACGGCGACATGGATCTTGCCTCGCGTCTCTGCCAATTGCATGACGGGCTCGCGGAAGTCGTGCATGCCCATCAGCCGGACGAAGCTGCCGTCGAACAGACCTTCGTCAACAAGGATGCCGTCGCCACCCTGAAGCTGGGCCAGGCGCGCGGCATTGCCATGCTGGTGCCCGCACGCGCCGGCCTGCAAGTTGCCGAATATGCGCCGAATGCCGTCAAGAAAGCCGTGATCGGCGTCGGCCACGGCGAGAAGCAGCAGATCCACATGATGCTGAAGATCCTGATGCCGAAGGCGGAATTCAAGGGCAACGACGCGGCCGACGCGCTCGCCATCGCGATCTGCCACGCCCATAACCGCGGCAGCAACCGCATGCGCCAGGCAGTCCTCGCCGGCTAGTGTGTTCTTGACTTGTTCTTGCGGTAATGATAATTCTTACTCCATTGTCGGAGATGCAGCATGCGTGTCACATCAAAAGGTCAGGTTACCATTCCTCGCGACCTGCGTGAACTCGCGGGCATCGAACTCAACGGCGAGGTGATCTTCTCGGTCGAGGGCGGCAAGCTGGTTCTGGCTCCTAAGAACGGAAAACAGGAGCTGGAAGATCGCGGCCGCCTGGCTCGCTTTATGAATGCTCTCGATCGTCTCGAAGGAACCGGCGACCAGACGGTCGATGCCGAAGCGCTGATGTCGATGACACGGGACCGCTGATGCCGACTTTGATCGACACCAACGTTCTGGTCGACTTGTCGATCCCGGCATCGGATTGGCATGGATGGTCGCGCCAGCGAGCGCTCGATGCGTTCAAGGCTGGTCCGGTGTTGATAAACCCTATTATCTACGCGGAGTTTTCCGTGCGGTATCGCGATATGGACGAGGTTGACCGCCTGCTGCCGCAGGACGAATTCCGTCGCGAGAACCTGCCGTGGCCCGCGGCCTTCGCCGCCGCGGCGGCTTTTCGGGTCTACCGCAAATCCGGCGGCGGTCGCGAAAGCATACTGCCCGATTTCCTGATCGGTGCCCATGCCGCAATACGCGGCTATGCCGTCTTGACGCGCGACCCCAAAGGATACCGCTCGTACTTCCCCTCGCTCGACCTCATCACGCCCGAAACCCACCCCTGACGGACACCCATTCATGATCGGCAAGCTCAAAGGCACCATAGACGAAATCGGCGACGACTACGTGCTCGTCGATGTGCACGGCGTCTGTTACGTCGCCTTCTGCTCGTCGCGCACCCTTTCGCGTATCGGTTCGGTCGGCGAAGCCTGCATTCTCTTCATCGAGACCTATGTTCGCGAGGATCAGCTGAAGCTTTTCGGCTTCATGACCGCGCTCGAAAGGGAATGGTTCAACCTTCTGCAAAGCGTTCAGGGCGTCGGCGCCAAGGTGGCGCTCGCCGTCCTTTCGACGCTGACCCCGAGCGAACTTGCCAACGCCATCGCCCTGCAGGACCGCACGGCCGTGTCGCGCGCCCAGGGCGTCGGCCCCAAGGTCGCCGTCCGCATCGTCACCGAGCTCAAGAACAAGGCGCCCGCATTCGCCGGCGAGGCAGCGGCCAACATCGGCCTGAAGCAGGAACTCGGCGAAGGCGTCGCAGCCGCCCCGGTCGCCGACGCGGTGTCGGCCCTGACCAACCTCGGCTACTCCAGAGATCAGGCAGCCAACGCCGTGGCGGCGGCAATGAAAAACGCGGGCGAGGGCGCAGACAGCGCCAAGCTGATCCGGCTCGGGCTCAAGGAACTGGCGCGGTGAATTCCTTGCAAAGCGATCCGTTCCGCAGGGAATTTCCAATTTGCTGGACTCAGCCGATCTCATTCTTGAAGATGACAGAGTGGTCGAGGAGACGCTCGAAGGCATGGCAGGTACAACCATGGAATTTGTCGACGTATTCGCTGCGCTGCGAAATCGGAATGCTGGTTGCACGATGACGAAGACCTTCGATGCCAAGGCCGCAAAGGCGACACCCGGAATGGAACTTCTCACATGACTGAACCTGCCCGCCTGATTTCCTCGGAAAAACGAGGCGAAGACCTGGACGTCACGCTGCGTCCGCAATCGTTGGACGAGTTCACCGGCCAGGCGGAGGCGCGCGCCAATCTCAAGATCTTCATCGAGGCTGCGAAGAACCGCGGCGAGGCGCTGGATCATGTCCTTTTCGTCGGCCCGCCGGGTCTCGGCAAGACGACGCTGGCCCAGATCATGGCCAAGGAGCTTGGCGTCAATTTCCGGTCGACGTCCGGCCCGGTCATCGCCAAGGCGGGTGACCTCGCGGCGCTCTTGACCAACCTCGAAGAACGCGACGTGCTCTTCATCGATGAAATTCACCGCCTCAGCCCTGCGGTCGAGGAGATCCTTTATCCCGCCATGGAGGATTTCCAGCTCGATCTCATCATCGGCGAGGGCCCGGCGGCACGCTCGGTGAAGATCGACCTCTCGAAATTCACCCTCGTTGCCGCAACCACCCGTCTTGGCTTGCTGACGACGCCGTTGCGCGACCGCTTCGGCATTCCGGTGCGCCTGAGCTTCTACACCGTCGAGGAACTCGAACTGATCGTGCGCCGCGGCGCACGCTTGATGAACCTGCCGATAACCGACGAGGGAGCCCGCGAAATCGCCAGGCGCGCCCGCGGCACCCCGCGTATCGCCGGTCGCCTCCTGCGCCGTGTGCGCGACTTTGCCGAAGTCGCCAGGGCCGAGGCCGTGACCCGCGAGATCGCCGACGAGGCGCTGACACGACTGCTTGTCGACAACATGGGCCTCGACCAGCTCGACAAGCGCTACCTCAACATGATCGCCGTCAACTTCGGCGGCGGCCCCGTCGGCATCGAGACCATCGCCGCGGGCCTTTCCGAACCGCGCGACGCGATCGAGGACATCATCGAGCCCTATATGATCCAGCAGGGCTTTATCCAGCGCACGCCGCGCGGCCGCGTGCTCACGGCAACCGCCTGGAAGCATCTCGGGATGCAGCCGCCAAAGGATCTGGAAGCGGCGCAGTTCCGGTTGTTCCAGGAAGACGATTGAGCATTCTGCACCGACGGCAAGACAGAGGAGTTGACCCGTGCCCGCCTTCGACCCATGCCGGTCTTTCCGCAAGCTCGCCTATAACAACGCCCTCGCCAACCGCCGCCTGCTCAGCGCCTGCGCGATGTTGCAGCCCGGCGAATTCGAAGCGCCGCGCACGAGCTTCTTCCCGTCGATCAAGGAGACCCTGAACCATATCGTCACCGTCGACTGGTTCTATGTCGACAGTCTGGAAGGCGGTACGCTCGGGCTCAGGACCTTCGAAGTGGACGAGCCGTTCGACGATGTCGGATCGCTCACCGAGGCGCAGGCGAAGGTCGACCGGCGCCTCATCGACCTATGCGAAGCGCTGACGCCGGAAAAGCTCGTCTCGACCGTGAACGTTCATCGCGGCCAGCGGATACAACACGAGCGAATGGAGGACATTCTGGGCCATCTCTTCCAGCACCAGACGCATCATCGCGGCCAGGTCCACGCCATGCTGGCCGGCACCACAGTGAAGCCGCCACAGCTCGACGAATTCATCGTGGCGGATGACGCACGCTTCCGGGGCGACGAGCTCGCCGCCCTCGGATGGAGGGAGGAAGACCTGATGCGCTAGCGCAATTCCAGCAAAAGTGCGTAGCGGTTTTGCGTCTGGAATTGCGTAAAGACAAAAAGATAGAGCCTTTCGCGATTCGAAGAAAAGCGGAAGTGAGCTAGTCCTGCAGCCGCGACTTGAGGCCGTCGATGATCGTCTTGGTCAAAAGCTCGTAGTTCTCGTCGAAATGGTGGTCGCCGGCGAGCGTGATGACGTCGGCTCCCGTGCCTTTCAGATCCGGGCAGGCCACTTCGTCATCGTCTTCCTTGCCGTAGATGCACTGGACGATCTTGGGATCGACCTTCTTCAGGTCGTCGACCGGATCGCCGCCTGCCCCTTCGGTTTTCTGGCCGAGCCAGCCCATGACGGAGATCTGGTAGTCAACCGCGTGGGAGAGAGACAGGAGCGACATCTGCGCAACCGCGCTTTTTGGCGCAGGCTTCAGGCGTGAAAAAGCAGCAGGCACCACGTCCGCACCGAAGGAATAGCCGACCAGCAGCACGTGCTTGACCTGCCATTGCTTGCGGTAGAGTTCGATGATCCTGCCGAGATCGTCCGCGGTTTCCTGCGGTTTGCGCTCGGACCAGAAGTAGTGGAGTGAATCGACCCCGACGACCGGGATGCCTAGCTTCTGCAGCGACGCCCCGACTTCCTTGTCGATATCGCGCCAGCCTCCATCTCCGGAAAAGATCACCGCCATCGTGTCGAACACCGGCTTGGCGTCGAGAATGGTGAGCGGCAAACCGAGCGGATTGTCTGCGCTGGCGGAAGCGGCGATCAGCTCGTCGAGTATATCGCTGAGCGTGGTCTGCGCATCGTCGTCGGAATCGCGGATATCGATGCCGGCATGCGCTTTTTTCAGCTCCTCCACGTGCGCCCGTCCCTCCTTGCCCGCGGCCGGGGTGAAGGCCGCAATCACTGGGTCGGGCAGCGAAATATCGCTGAGACCGTAAACCGTCCGGTCGCCGACCGTCTGCTTCTTCGCCGGCGTGCAGAGTTCCTTCGTCAGCGGAATGCCTGCCAGCGGATCGACCGCAAGCGTCTGGCCGATGGTCGCGTCAGGCGTCTGCGCGGCTATGGCAAGCGCAAGCGCTCCACCCTCCCCGATGCCGGCAATGATCGGCAGGTGATAAGGGCTGTTGCCGGCGGCACGCTGAACCTGCTGGCTGAGCGACTCGATGTCTGACACGAGATAGATGCAACCGTCGTTCTGGCTGACGTCGTACTGCCGCAGCGCCTCCATGTAGGACGGGAAATCGACGCCGATGACGACAGATCCCTCGTCAACCAGCCTGTCGGCCTCGGCCTTTTCCTGGTCGCCCCAGCCGGCGGCGTCGGAGATCAGCATGACCGCCCCCTTGACGTCGCCCTGCGGCCGGAAGATGTGCGGGGAAGGAATGAGGCCGGTTTCGAAGCTCTGCGTGGTTTCGCTTGCGGCCCGCGCCTGGGGTGCCGCGAGCGACAATGCGCACACGGCTGCAAGAAGGTATCTTTTCATCATTTCCTTACGACCCCTTTCAATCCGCCGCCGATCAGGAGCGTTGCGTCCATCAATGCGATCATCGGATTGCCTCCTCCGGAAACCGCAAGGTAGCGCGGATGCCATTGAGGGTGAAACTTGGATTTGAAGGCCCTCAGGCCCTTGAAGTTGTAGAAGCGCTCTCCGTGTTCGAAGACCGTGCTGCCGATGCGGTCCCATACGGGTGCCGCCTCCCGCTTCGACATGCCCGAGAGCGGTGCCATGCCGAGATTGAAATGGGCAAAGCCTTCGTTGCGCAGATACTCCATGATCTGCACGAACAGGAAGTCCATCGAGCCTTTGGGCGCATCCGGCGAGAAGCGCATCAGATCGATCGTCCCCTCGTCCTTGGTTTCGGTGATGAGGATGTTCGCGAACGCGACGATCTTTCCTTCGCGCTTCAGGATCCCGACCGGCTGGCCGACGATGTAGTCCGGTTCGAAGGCGCCAAGCGAAAAGCCCTTTTCCTTGGCGTTGTGATCCTGCAGCCAGGCCGTGGACACGGCTGAGAGCTCATCCATGACGGCGGGGACGCCCTCCGGTTCGATCACCTCGAACTCGAGGCCGTCGCGCTGGGCGCGGCTGGCGGTCTGGCGCAGGTTCGCCCACTTGCCGCCCTTCATCTCGAAGGTCCGGAGGTCGGCAACGGCAAGCTCGCCCAGCTTGAAGGCCCGCAGGCCTGCATCGGCGCAATGCGAAAGAAGCGCCGGCGAAATCTGATAGAAGACGGCGCGGCAGCCGGCCGCCCGGGCGGATTCGACAAAGCGCCAGACTAGCTCCGGAATCGCGCTTCGGTCGCCGATCGGGTCGAACAGCGCGATCCATGAGCGGCCCTGCCGGCCATACATGATGAAGGCATCGCCCTTCTCGGAAAACATGACGCTCTTGTCGCCCATGCGCACCAGATTGGCATCGGCGTAGCGTTGCTTGCCAACGATCCCGACCGCGCGTTCCAGCGCTTCGTCCGAGGCCGGCTCGGGCTTCGACGTTGCCGGTCGCAACAGGCTGAAAATGGCGATCGCCGAGGAAATGATCGTGATGCCGAGCACGGCGCGCAGCCCGCGCGGCGCCTCGTCGGCGAACTCGAACTGCCACCAGAGCTCGTTGCTGTATTCGACATCGCGATAGACGAACAGCAGGATGACGATCGCGCCGACGCAGACAACCGCGATCGCCGTCAGCCAGGACGCCGTCAGCGTTTGATTCAGAAGCGATGCGTGCCGGCGGAACAGCCGGCGACTGACGAAAAGGCCGAAAATCAGGAACCCGAGGAAGCAGGCCTCCACCAGCGCAATCGCCTTCAGAAGCGAAAGCGTCAGCGCCGCGGCCGCAGAGATGATGGAAACCCACCAGGCCCCGTCAAGCCTCTGCCCAAGGCCCCGGGCCGCAACCACCAGCGCCAGCCCGAGCAGGCTTGAAAGGAAGTGCGCGCCCTCCACGATCGGCAGCGGCAGGTAGTTGGCGAGGAATTCGAGATTGGAGTCCGGGGTGGGCGTCACGCTCGAAAAGATCAGCATGACACCGAGCAGCAACGCAAGCGTCGACAAAAGCTGCGGCATCAGCCGGATCCCGATCCGACGGACCCCGGATGCGACCGGATGATCGGCGAAGCGGCGAAGTTCGGTTGCCGAGACGGCAAGCACGGCAATCACCAGCGGCAGCACGTGATAGATCAACCGATAGAGAACGAGCGAGCCGAGCACCGCGTCGATGTTCACCGCACTGCCGAGCGAGGCGATGATGACGGTCTCGAAGACGCCGAGGCCGGCAGGCACATGGCTGAGCACCCCGAGACCGACCGCAATCGCATAGATCGCCAGAAACACCGGCCAGCTGATCGCGGTCTGCGGCAGCAGCACATAGAGAACGGTGGCCGATGCCGCGATATCGAAGGCCGCCACCAGGAACTGCCGCGACCAGGTGGCGGAATCCGGCAGTCGTATCGAAACCGATCCGACGCGGAGCACCCTGCCACCTCGGCCGAACACCATGACCGCTGCCAGAAGCGCGACGATCGATCCGCCGATCAGCCGCAGCAGCAGGCTGCTGACGTTGATCAGCGGCGCGATCTCGTCGGCAATGGCCAGCAGCGCGATCGATCCGACGCCGGCAAGCCCAAGGCCGAAGGCAACCGTGACGAACGCGATGACGCGACCGATTTCTTCGGGCGTCAGGCCCTGCCTGGAATAGGCGCGGTAGCGTATAGCTCCGCCGCTGAGGGCACCGAACCCGGCGGTGTTCCCAACAGCGTAGGCGCTGAAGGCGGTCAGTGCGACCTGGGGAAAGGGCAGCTTCCTGCCGACATATTCGATGGCGTTGACGTCGTAGAAGACCAGCGCGAGAAAGCTGAGGGCAGTGAAGAACAGCGCCAGGAGAATCGAGCTGGTCTTGGTATCTGCAAGGGCCTGCACGACATCGTCGTAGCGCACCTCGTTGGTCAGCTGTACGATGGCGAAGCCGACAATGCAGAAGACGGCAAGCGTCGCGACTGCCGTCAGGTGTGTGCGGTATCGCCTGAAAAATCCGCGCAAGGCGGACTCATCGGTATCTTCGATCTCTTCCAAATTGCCGTGCCCCGACATCTCTTACCGTCGCGATTTCCATCTTTGCGGGAATCATGTTTCGAATGCGTAACATAAACTGCATGCCAAGCGTACGCATGCTCACGCCACCCCAGCGCCGCTCATCGACGCTTGCTTCATCTTTAATTGGGGCAATTTTGGCGCACGCGGCGGCTCAACACATTGCATTTTCGTAAGGTCGGCCGGTGCGCCGCACATATCCGCGCCGCAGCCGGCGCCGTTGTCTGCCGATGCAACAGCTGCCGATACGCGTTGCCATCATGGCATCATGGGGGAGGTTCGCCGTTTGCTTCGGATTTCTGCACGGTAAAGCGCGCCGCGGCGGCATGCGCTTCCGCTTCGCGACCTTCGCCGGAGACCTGCACCGTCGGCACCGCGAATTCTATGCCGTTCTGCTTGAAGGCGGTGCGGATCATGGCCAGCGCGTTGCGGCGTATCACGAACTGCTCGCCGGGCTTGGTCATCATCGAGAGCCGGATGACGATTGCAAACTCGCCGAACTGTTCGACCCCCTTCATCTTCAGGGTCTCGATGATGTGTGGGGCGTAATCCGGGTTTTCGAGCAGTTGCGCGCCGATCTGCTTGATGACCTTCTTGGCCAGCACGAGATCGGTGTTGTAGGTGACGTTCAGCGTAATCTTGTCGATCGTCCAGTCGCGGTTGAGGTTCTTGACAGCGCCGAGTTCACCGAATGGCACCGTCGTCAGGGGTCCGCGGTGGTGCCTCAACCGGACAGACCGCAGGCTGAAGGCTTCCACGACGCCCTTGTGGCTCCCGCTTTCGATATATTCGCCGATGCGAAAGGCGTCGTCCCACAGATAGAACATGCCGCTGATCACATCCTTGACGATCGTCTGCGCGCCGAAGCCGACGGCGACGCCCACGACGCCGGCGCCGGCGATCAGCGGTCCGATCTCCACACCGAGGCCGGACAGCACCATCAGAACCGCGATCACCGCGATAACGACGGCCAGGATGTTCCGGAAGATCGGCAGCAGCGTCTGCAGCCGCGCCCGCTTCGCCTTCTCCTCGTCGTTGGCCGCGCTGTCCAGCGGCGAATCCTCCAATCTCGCATTGATGTAGGCCCGCGCCAGATGCCAGAGGAGATCGGCGGAAAGCAGGATGACGATACCGCCGAGCGAACCGCGGGTAATGCGATCGATCATCGTGTCGCCCGCGGCCATGCGGTCGGCGGCAAACCCGAGTATGCGCCCGAGCCACACGGCGGCGATCGCGATGATGGCGGCACGCACGCCGCGATCGAGAAGAACCGCCGCGATGCGGCGCTTGGCCAGGAACCCGGCTTCCGCCTGATGCAGGGAACGCACCGCAAGCGTTGCGACACGCAACGCACGTGGCAGAAGGACGATGTAGATGCCGATCCACAGCACCAGGTTGAGCCCTCCGACCCACAGCAGCCAAAGCGCCACGAAATAGATCGTCAGCAACCATGAGATCGTCGTGCTTTTTTGCCCGCCGTCGGCAGGCCGCGACCAGACTGCCTCTGTCGCAATCAGAAGAAGCCCGATGCCCAGCGTGTAGCCGACCAGATAGCGCGATCCGCTGGAAAACCCGAGCGGCAGCATGAGCTGGATAACGACCCAGCCGAAGGCGAAATAGATGATGAAGACTGCACTGCGCCGGAACCAGTACAGCGCCGTCGAGCGGGACACGTCGCGCGTGCCGTCTGCCTTGGGAAGCGTCACCAGCGTCACCAGCAATCGGCCGAACGAGATCGTGAAACGTGCCACCAGCAGCGCAATGGCAATGGCAATGGCCATCGACTGCGTGATCGGCGGCCATTTGAACACGACCAGCGGCACCAGTGTCGCAACGCAGAAGACAAGCGCCGGGACAATACGATAAATCAGGTTGGCCGCCGCATGGTGTGCGACAGTCACGACCTCGCCGTCCGCCCGCCGTATCCTCGGCTTAGGCACAAGCAGGCGAAACAGCAGCTCGGCAGCCGGTCCGGCCAGGAGCAACGCCAGAACTTCGATCGTGACCAGCGCCCAACCGCTCGGCTCGACCTCGCGATCGACGATATCGGACGCTGTTTCAACCTCCTGAGGCAATGCCATCGCGGCACTGGACACCAGATCGAAGTGGCGGCGCGCATGGCCGAGAAGGTCCGAGAGGACTGACATCTGGTCGGCGTTCGCTGCGCCGGCCGCAGGCATTGCCTGCATCTGCGTCGCCATCCATTGCTTCACCTGCGGCGTCTGCATCAGCTGCAGCATCTGCCGCACCTCCGCGGGCGCCCCGGCCGGCCCCGGCGCGGCTGTTGTCGCGGGTGTCTGCGCACCGGCGCTTGCTGCCATCGTAATAGCCACAATCAGCAGCAGAAACCGCAGCAAGCTCCGCGCGCCAATTCCCACACCCATTCGCCAGCCCCTCCGATATCTTTCGTCCACCTTATATCGCGCCGTGCGAAAGAAAAGCCCGCGCAGCTTGCGCTGCACGGGCCGGGTATCCGTTTGTGCGGAATAGCTTATTCCTTGGGCTTCTCGACGTGGCCGCCGAAGCCCGCGCGCATCGCCGACAATACCTTGTTGGCGAACTCGTCGTTGTCGCGCGAGGAAAAGCGGCCATAGAGCGCAGCGCTCAGGACCGGCGTCGGCACGCTTTCGTCGATGGCCGCCATGATCGTCCAGCGCCCTTCGCCGGAATCGGAAACGCGGCCGGCATATTGCGCAAGCGCCGGATCGGCATGGAGCGCATCGGACGTCAGGTCGAGCAGCCACGACGTAATGACGCTGCCGCGGCGCCACACTTCGGCGACGTCCTGCAGGTTGAAATCGTAGCGGTAGAATTCGGGGTGAGCGAGCGGCGCCGTCTCGGCATCCGCCTCATGGCTGTCCGAACCGATGTTCGCGCGCTTCAGAATGTTGAGCCCCTCGGCATAGGCGGCCATAAGGCCGTACTCGATGCCGTTGTGCACCATCTTGACGAAATGACCGGCGCCGTGCGGACCGCAATGGAGATATCCCTGCTCGGCCGTGCTGCCTGGAGTGACCGGCCGGTTTTCAGAGGGCGCGACCGAACCCTGCCCCGGCGCCAGCGATGCGAAGATCGGCGAGAGCGACTGCACGATGCCCTTCTCGCCGCCGATCATCAGGCAATAGCCTCGCTCGAGGCCGAAAACGCCGCCGCTGGTGCCGACGTCGACGTAGTGGATGCCCTTGGTGATCAACTCGGCGCCACGGCGGATGTCGTCGTGGTAGTAGGAGTTGCCGCCGTCGATGATGATGTCGTCGTCGTGCAGCAGCGGCAGGAGCTGGGCGATCACCTTGTCGGTGATGGCTGCGGGAAGCATCAGCCACACCGCGCGCGGTCGCGAAAGCTTCGAGACGAACTCTTCCAGTGAAGCACTGCCGACGGCGCCCTTGTCCGCAAGATCGGCAACGCTTTCCGGCCTCGCATCGTAAACGACGCATTCATGGCCATCGCGCATCAAGCGTTGGACCATGTAGTTGCCCATACGGCCCAAACCAACCATGCCAAGCTGCATCTCAAGTCTCCTGGATAATTTAATCGATATGATTGCGGAAACTAGCACTCGCATGGCGGCAGGCAAGCGAAGTCTGCGTCACATTCCAGTCATGGCATCATAGCTGGTGCGCAGTGTCGTCATGGCTGAAACGCGATGACGACCCGGCCGCTCGTTGCATCCGCGATCATTCGCGCGATATCGTCGGCGACGGCCTGAGGTATCGCGAGCGTCAGCTGCGCTCCCGTGCCTAGAAAGGCCTCGTCCGTGATGCGCACGCCCGCCGCAGCACCGAGCCGTGCCTTGACCAGCGCGAGGTCCGAGAAGCCGACATTTACCGTTGTCTCGGCCATGGGAATCAATTCGATGGTCCTGGACGCCCGCAGGCAGGCTGACGCCGTTCCGCCGTAGGCGCGGATGAGACCGCCGGTTCCAAGCAGGACGCCGCCAAACCAGCGCGTCACGATCACCATGACATTGTCGAGCGATTGCCCGTCGATCGCTTGCAGAATTGGCTTTCCCGCCGTGCCGCTCGGCTCGCCATCGTCGTTGAACCGATAGCTTTGGCCGATCCGCCAAGCCCAGCAATGGTGATTGGCGCCGGGATCGGCATGTGCCGCCAGCAAATCCTTGGCATCCTGCTCGCCTGCGATGGGGCTTGCGACGGCCCGAAACCGGCTCTTCTTGACGATCTGCTCGAATGTCTCGATGCGTTCTAGTGAAAACATGGAGGTGGCATATCGCCTGCGCGAAGCGTTTCGCAAGTGAAACTGTCGGAGAAGCCGGTGAGGAGTGCCGGGCGCCGAGAACCTCGGACGCAAAACGCCCGCTGCAGGGCAACGGGCGTTTCACATATCGGCCGCTCGGGAAGAGCGGCAATCTTGCCTGTTAGCGAACCGCCGCATCGCGTGCGACACGCTGGATGTCGGCGCGGTCGATGCCAAGGTCGTGCAGGGCGCGGTTGGACATGCGGCCGAGTTCGGAAACCGTCTGACGGTACTTGCGCCAGTTGTTGAAGGAGCGTGCTACGTTCATGATGATCCCCTTTCCTAGGGCTGTCAGCGTTCGGCAGCGCTCTTGCCGCCGGTGTCTTTCTGTTGAGGTGAATATACGTCCGCACCGACATGTCGAACAGCGCTAAGGCATCAGGCCACCAATGCATAAGACGCATAACTACGACAGGAGTGCACATTATTTGGTCGCTACATCCGCGACGTGCCGTCGTCCCATCGTCGCCATTCCGCCCACTAATGGTTCGGCATAGACGACAACCGCATTGTCACCACCGATGTCACGCGTCAAGACGCGCGCTATATCAGACAATGCGCAGCAGTTTTCAAACCGACTTCTCTCAACAGGACATCTGACATGAACAAGACCACTGTCGTGGCGCTCATCTTCACCACTGCGCTGCTCTCCGACACGCTGGCGAATGCTGCCGATTTCTCGGTGGAACCTTTGAAGGACGGCGAGGCATTCATTGGCTGCCTGGCGCAGAACACGCCGTCCGGCATCGGCTTTCTGGCTGTCGACGACAAGGTCGCGCTGTTTGCGAACACCGCCAGGTTTCCGATCGAAAAGGGCGATGAGGTGAAAGGAAGCTGGGCCATCGACGATGGCGACGAAACGGAATTCTCATCGACCGCCGACAGCGCGCACACGGCGACGATCGACGTGCCGAACACGACCGAAGCCGTCGCGGCGCTGACCTCGGGCAAGGAGCTGCGCGTCAAGGCAAACGGCGTAAAGGGAACGTTTCCTCTGGCGGGGACTGAAAAGGCTTTCACCGATCTGCTCGCCTGCATGCAAGACGAAGGGGCGGAATAGGCCAGCGCACCTGCGGCCGGCAAAACCTTTGCCTGACTGCAAAATCCATCAAGAAAGAAATGAGTGCGATCCGCGGCAACCGGTGGATGTTTACGATCCTGGGTGCCTACAAACGTAGGTGGGCGCCATATGTCCAGGCCCACGGGCCTGGTCAGGGACAGCTCCCTTTGGATCGAGTATGGCCCCAGGGATTGTGGTTCCTGTCGAGAGGCGCAGATCGCATTGCCTATATAAGGCCGATCGCGAGGCGGCGCCAGAGGTTCCGCAGGCGCGCCTTGGATTTATTATCTAATTGAGCTCTGCAGGCGCGCGGCCGTTCAACTTGTCGGTAATGCCGCGGATGTGGCTGGTGACCTCGACAAGCGCTGCGGCGAAACTCTCCTCCGTCCGTGCGGTCGCCGCCAGAACGGTATCCCGGTTGCCGCGCAGCGTATCGAGCTCGGATTCAAGCCCGGCGACGCGCCGCGTCAGTTCCGAAATCTCGTCCATGATCATGATCCCGGCCATCACGGTGATCCTGAGGTCGCCGATTTCGCCGAACTGTTCCTTGAGGTGGCCGACATAACGGTCGAAACGAGTCGCAAGATCGGTCAGGTGATCTTCCTGCCCTTCCTCGCAGGCCATCCGGTAGGCCTTGCCGTCGATCGTTACCGTTACCTGAGCCATCTCATCTGTCCTTCACTATCGGTCGAGGACCGCGCGGATCGTCTCCATCGCCGTCACCAGCCGTCGCGACACCTCGCGATTGACCTCCTCCAGACGGTTCGCGCGGAACTCCGCCTGATCGAGTTCCTGTGCGAGTTTCGAGCGATCCGCATGAACCCGGCGTACCTCGCCTTCGATCTCGCCATGCTCGCGCTGGCGCTCGATGCGCATGTCCACGGCGTTCTCGAGACCCGAAATCGCCTGTCGCAGCTCGGTAAGCGCTGCCTCGATGGTATTGCCTGTGGGCGTCATGTCTCTTCCGGTTCCCCGCTCAAGACCCGCGAATCGGCGCCTGAATCCGATCCAATGTATAAAAAAGGATATGCAGCTCGCCAACAGCCCGTCAATAAAGGTCACAGGGCGGCGGGTACCCTTATCTGTGGATGACGCTGATGAATGCCCGCATCACAGACCTTTCAACTTTTGTAAAAATCGCTGGTCAAATGTCTAAAATCGATTCAACAGCCTCGTAATTGGCCCTCGTTTTATTGACTTGGCCGTTCCAACTGCTATGTGTCAGCCGCTCTCATTGATGGTCTCCACAGGCTTGAGGCCATCCCCCGACACCCGGAACCAGCGGAATAGTGATGATCTCTCCTGAACAACACGACCGGATGGCAAATGCGATCCGCTTCCTCGCCATGGATGCAGTCGAAAAGGCCAACTCCGGCCACCCAGGCATGCCGATGGGCATGGCCGATGTGGCGACGGTCCTGTTCACCAAGTATCTGAAGTTCGATCCGAAGAAGCCGCATTGGCCGAACCGCGACCGCTTCGTGCTCTCGGCCGGCCATGGCTCGATGCTGCTCTATTCTCTGCTTTATCTAACCGGGTATCCGGATATGACGGTCGAAGACCTGAAGCAGTTTCGCCAGATCGGTTCCAAGACCGCCGGCCATCCGGAATACGGCCACGCCACCGGCATCGAGACGACCACCGGTCCGCTCGGCCAGGGTATTGCCAATTCCGTCGGCATGGCGATCGCCGAGCGCAAGCTGCGCGAAGAATTCGGCGCCGACCTGCAGGATCACTACACCTATGCCATCTGCGGCGACGGCTGCCTGATGGAAGGCATCAGCCACGAGGCGATCGCGCTTGCCGGCCACCTGAAGCTGAACAAGCTGGTTCTCTTCTGGGATAACAACTCGATCACCATCGACGGTGCCCTGTCGCTGTCCGACTCGACCGATCAGGTTGCCCGCTTCAAGGCCGTGCACTGGAACACGATCGAAGTCGACGGCCATGACCAGGCTGCGATCTCGGCCGCGATCGAGGCCGCCCACAGGTCCGACCGCCCGACCTTCATCGCCTGCAAGACGATCATCGGCTTCGGCGCTCCGAACAAGCAGGGTACCCACAAGGTTCATGGCAGCCCGCTCGGCGCGGACGAAATAGCGGCTACCCGCAAGGCATTGGATTGGGAATACGAACCCTTCGTCGTCCCGTCCGACGTCCTCGACGCATGGCGTGCGGCAGGCAGCCGCTCCGTTGACCTGGTCAAGGCATGGGAAGACGGCCTCGCAAAGGCTCCGGCCATGGCCGAGTTCACGCGCCGCTTCGCCGGCGAACTGCCGGAAGGCTTCGACGCGGCCATCAGCGCCTACAAGAAGAAGCTCGCCGAGACCAAGCCGACGGTCGCGACCCGCAAGGCATCGGAAGATGCGCTTGAGGTCATCAACGGCTTCCTCCCGGAAACGCTCGGCGGCTCCGCCGACCTGACGCCGTCGAACAACACCAAGACCAGCCAGATGGTGTCGATAACGCCGACGGATTTCGCCGGCCGTTACATGCACTGGGGCATCCGCGAGCACGGCATGGCCTCTGCCATGAACGGTATCGCGCTGCACGGCGGTCTCATTCCCTATGCCGGCGGCTTCCTGATCTTCTCCGATTATTGCCGCCCGCCGATCCGCCTCGCAGCGCTGATGGGCATCCGCGTCATCCACGTTTTGACGCATGACTCCATCGGTGTCGGCGAAGACGGCCCGACCCATCAACCCGTCGAGCAGATCGCCAGCCTGCGTGCTGTACCGAACCTGCTTGTCTTCCGTCCGGCCGATGCGGTGGAAACGGCTGAATGCTGGCAGATCGCCATCAAGACGCTGAATCGTCCGTCCGGCCTTGCGCTGACCCGTCAGAACCTCACGACCGTTCGCACCGAGTACAGCGAGAAGAACCTCTGCGAACTGGGCGCCTATACGCTCGCCGGCAATGCCGACGCCAAGGTGACGATCTTTGCTTCGGGCTCCGAAGTCGAGCTCGCGGTTGCCGCCCGCGCAACGCTGGAAGCCAAGGGCGTCAGCGTCCGCGTCGTCTCGGTTCCCTGCACGGAGCTCTTCTTCGAACAGCCGGACGCCTACCGCAAGGAAGTTCTCGGCAACTCACCCGTCAAGATCGCCGTCGAAGCGGCCGTCCGCGAAGGCTGGGATGCGTTCATCGGACCGGAAGGCACCTTTGTCGGCATGAAGGGCTTCGGCGCTTCCGGCCCGGCCAAGGACGTCTTCAAGCATTTCGGTATCACTGCAGACGCAGTGGTTGCCGCCGCAGAAGCCAAGCTTTGATCAGGGAGCGCCTCCGGGCGCTCCCCATTCCATAACGCAAGCCCTATTTATCGGGAGTGAATCACATGACTGTAAAGGTTGCCATCAACGGTTTCGGCCGCATCGGCCGCAACGTTCTCCGTGCCATCGTCGAATCCGGCCGCACCGACATCGAAGTCGTCGCCATCAACGACCTCGGCCCTGTCGAAACCAACGCCCACCTGCTGCGCTACGATTCGATCCACGGCAAGTTCCCGGCGACCGTCAAGGTCGAAGGCGACACCATCACGGTCGGCAACGGCAAGCCGATCAAGGTCACCGCGATCAAGGACCCGGCAACGCTGCCGCACAAGGAACTCGGCGTCGACATCGCGATGGAGTGCACCGGCATCTTCACGTCGCGCGACAAGGCTGCAGCCCATCTGACGGCTGGCGCCAAGCGCGTCATCGTCTCGGCTCCTGCCGACGGCGCCGACCTGACCGTCGTCTTCGGCGTCAACCATGATCAGCTGTCCAAGGACCACCTGGTCATCTCCAACGCATCCTGCACGACGAACTGCCTGGTTCCGGTCGTGAAGGTTCTCGATGACGCCGTCGGCATCGACCACGGCTTCATGACCACCATCCACTCCTACACCGGCGACCAGCCGACCCTCGACACGATGCACAAGGATCTCTATCGCGCCCGCGCTGCGGCTCTGTCGATGATCCCGACCTCGACGGGCGCGGCCAAGGCCGTTGGCCTCGTCCTGCCGCATCTGAAGGGCAAGCTCGACGGTACCTCGATCCGCGTCCCGACGCCGAACGTTTCCGTCGTCGACTTCAAGTTCGTCGCCAAGCGCGACACCAGCATCGAGGAAATCAACGAAGCCATCAAGTCTGCCGCCAACGGCAAACTGAAGGGCATCCTCGGCTACACCGACGAGCCGCTGGTTTCCCGCGACTTCAACCACGACAGCCACTCCTCGATCTTCGCGCTCGACCAGACCAAGGTTCTCGAAGGCAAGTTCGTTCGTATCCTCACCTGGTACGACAACGAGTGGGGCTTCTCCAGCCGCATGTCGGACACCGCCGTCGCCTTCGCCAAGACCATCTAAGGTTCGGCGGACAATGATTGAAAGCGGCTCGGGAAACCGGGCCGCTTTTGTTTTGCGATGCGTACACGGATTGGCCGCTCCATCGGATTTTCCGATGGCACCATCGGCTTTCTCCGTTTCCTCTCCATGCACTCCCCTGCCAATGATCGCCCTCGCAATGATCACTTCAGGAATGGAAGACGTGGAAATGGGTGAAATAACGAATTCAAGGATTCTGATCGTCGGCGGCAGTTCAGGAATGGGCCTGGCGCTGGCGAAACGCTGTCTGGCAGCAGGGGCGCAGGTCACGATTGCCGGACGCAACGAGGAAACGCTGGCGCGCGTCGGCGAGGAGCTTCGCAGTCCGGCAGCTTTCCAGACAGTCGCGGTCGATATCGCCAAGGAGAGCCAGGTATCCGATCTGTTCAAGCGTATCGGCGACCTCGACCATATCGTCAGCACTGCCGCCGATATCGAGGGTGCCTACGAGCTGCTGCCCTCCCTCGACTTGCGGGCCGCGCAGCGGGTCGTGGAAAGCAAATTCTACGGACCGCTCCTGTTGGCGAAGTACGGCGCGCCCGCACTCTCCGCGTCCGGTTCGATGACGTTCACATCCGGCATCGCTGCCTACCGTCCATCGGCGCGGGGATCGGTCGTCGCCGCTGTCAATGCCGCCCTGGAAGGACTGGTCCGAGCGCTCGCGGTCGAATTGGCACCGATACGCGTGAATGCCGTCTCGCCGGGTTGGGTCGACACGCCGATCTGGGCGTTCGTTGCCGGCGACAAGAAGGACGATACGCTGAAGGCGATTGCAGAGCGCCTGCCGGTCGGACGCGTGGGACAACCGGACGATATCGCCGACGCCATCGGCTTCCTCATGGGCAATGGCTTCACGACGGGGACGGTGTTGCACGTCGAGGGCGGCCATCGACTGATCTAGCCGGCGCGAAATGATCGCTTGCGGCCGCCAGCCACACTCTGAGAGCTGGCGGCTGAACACGCCTGCGCCGCCAGATCATCACCAGCGACGCGGTCCGCGTCGGCCCCGGCCAAGTCATCTCGCCAATCTCTCCGCGGTCGAGGGCGTCCGCCACCGCAAGCCGTGGAACGAGACTTATGCCTGCACCGGCAGCAACCAGCCGCGCAATGGTGCCGATGCTGCCGACTTCAGCGGCGGGCTTTGGTGCATCGACGTGCGCCTCGGCAAATGCCTTGTCGGACAAGCCGCGATACACGCAGCCGACTTCGGTCGTTATGAAGTTCATCGAGGCAAGCTCGGCCAGATCCGGTTTCCTCGATGCAAACGCGCCACCGGGAGGCGTGGCGACGATCAAAGGCTCCGTCGCGATCGTCCGTCGGACGAAACGTTCGTCGGGCCAACCCTGGTCGAAGCAGATGGCGACATCGATCTCGCCGCTGTCTAGTTTTCGGAGCAGATCGCCGCTGCCTGCCACCGTCAGCCGGATGTCGATATCGGGGCGGTCGGTCCGAAACCCGGACAACAATGTCGGGAGCTTGATTGCCGCAATTGTTTCCAGGGCTCCAATCCCCACCGATCCAGCCCGGTGTCCGACGGTTGTCGCAACCGCCGCGCGCGCCTCGTCTTCCAGCATCAGGATTTCTTCGGCGTAGGGGCTCAGCGTTTGCCCCGCTTGCGTCAGTTCCAGGCCGGGCTTCGAGCGGGTGAAGAGCTCCGCGCCAAGTTCGCTTTCAAGGGATTGAATCTGGTCGCTGACGCTCGATTGCGCGAGGTGAACCTCCTCGGCTGCCCGCGTGATATTGCGATGCCGGGCGACCGCGAGGAATGTCCTGAGTAATCTGGGATGCATCGACATGCCGAACTGGGAAAGGGGCAAAGCAGTGCAACGTTTAAACGCCGCGACAGCCGCCAACGCTGCCACATCGCCGGTGCCGCCGTCAACACATCGCCCTGAAGATGGCGCCCGTCCAAGAGCTGCAAAACCGCCGATATCCCTTGGTCGCGCGCCCTCGGGCGCTTGCCCTGCGCGGCCAAACTGACTAGCCTCGCAGTCTGTGGAACAGACACTGCGCAAGTAATGCAGCTGGCGGATTCACCCATGAGAATTCTGATGGTGGCCATCCTTCTCGTCATGATCGCCAGCGTGCTGAGCATGAGCCTCGTTGGCGGGCGCAGTTCGAGGCAGATCGCGAAGGGGCAGCCGCTGATGGAATCGGCGCGCGCAATGGGCCCACGGTGACAGGCACTCTGCGCGGATAGTGCTGGCGCCGCGAACCCTATCGCCTTACTGTCGATTTGGCGCGGCCCGCGCAGAAGCGAGAGAGAATTTGATGGATTACTTTACGATTGAAATCGGTGGACAGGCCATCGCGAGTTTCCGATCGGAAAACGACGAAGACGCGAAGCATTTCTTCCAGGCGGAGGATTTCAGGGAAGATCTGACGATCCTGCAATCCCAGGGCAAGCCGGTATGGGACGGCGTCGCCAAGCTGAACTTGCGCAAGGCAACGGCCGAAGAGGCAAGCGAAGTCGAGCATGCCTATGAATTCGACGACGATCCCGAGAGAACCATCGACGACGAATTCGTCGTCTTCCTGATTCCGATCTCCGATGCGGCGGATGAGGAAGACGACGCCGAAGCGTAGTCTTCCCGGTCGGCTGATGTCGCGATCCAACGGCGACATCGGTCGCTCGGCGGCTTCCGTGATTCTGCGAATGTCCAAGAAAAATACAAGGCGTCTCTTTCTGCCCTGTTCCTGCCTGATTTCGCCCTACACTTCCGATAGGCTCACGTAAGCCGTTCGCCCGATTTGCCGTTCGGCATAGCAATCAGCAGCATGACGCCGCAGCACGGAAAGGCTAGCCCTCAGGGTCTACCCTTCGAGTGGATTTTGCCGTTAACTGGCAGGCATCGGGTACGGTTTGGAGAGATGACAGAAGCAGCTGCAGCAGACGGGGGCGATGCTGCAGTTTGATCGGCGGATAAGGGGATCGGCATGGAAGCATTCTACATCGTCGTATTGGTATCGACGACGCTGGTGCTCCTTGCTGCGTTTTCGAGCCTGCTTGCGTTTCGCTTCGGTGCTCCTCTTCTCCTGCTCTTCCTCGGAATTGGCCTGCTCGCCGGCACCGATGGGCTCGGCATCGAGTTCACCAACAACTATCTCGCCTATATTCTCGGCTCCATCGCCCTCGCGGTCATCCTGTTCGACTCCGGCTTCGGAACGCCGGTTCAGGCGTTCAAGCTCGCCGCCATCCCGTCGCTGACGCTTGCCTCCATCGGCGTGTTGATGACGGCGGCGCTCGTCGCCGTTGCCTCCATGTGGCTGCTGAATTTCAAATGGCTGGAAGGCATGCTGCTTGGCTCCATCGTCGCCTCGACCGACGCGGCCGCCGTCTTCTTCCTGCTGCGCATCGGTGGCATCAACATCCGTGACAAGGTTCGCTCGACGCTGGAAGTCGAATCCGGCACCAACGACCCGATGGCGATCTTCCTGACCATCGCGCTCGTCGAGGTGCTGGCAAGCGGGGAACGCTACCACGGCATCAATATCGGCATGCTGGCCATGTTCGTGCAGCAGATGGGCCTCGGCGTCATCCTTGGCCTGCTCGGCGGCATGATGATCGTTCTGATCGTCGGCAAGCTCGAGACCGACCGCGGGCTGACGCCGATCTTCGTTCTCGCGCTGGCACTGCTCGTCTTCTCGGCAACGGGCGCCGTCGGCGGCAGCGGCTTCCTCGCGGTCTACGTTGCCGGCATTTACGCCGGCAATCGCAAGCTGCCCGGCTATGCCTCCGTCAAGCGCTTTCAGGACGGCATGACCTGGCTCGCGCAGATCATCATGTTCCTCGTGCTCGGCCTCCTGGCGACCCCCTCGCAGTTTCCGGCGATTGCGGTCCCGGCCGTACTCCTCGCCCTCTTCCTGATTTTCATTGCACGCCCGCTGGCGATCTGGCTCTCGCTGCTGCCCTACGACTACACACAGCAGGAAATAGGCTTCGTGGCCTGGGTCGGCCTGCGCGGCGCGGTCTCGATCCTGCTCGCCATCATGCCGATCCTCGGCGGCCTCGAAAACGGGCAGGTCTATTTCAACACCGCCTTCATCATTGTGCTGGTCTCGCTGCTGCTGCAGGGGTGGACCATCAAGCCCGTTGCCAAGAAGCTGGGCCTTATCATTCCGCCCCGCATCGGCGCCGTCGACAAGGTCGAGGTCGACCTGCCGGGAGCGGCAAACCATGAACTGCTGTCCTACCGCGTCATCAAGGACAGCCCTGTCCTTCGCGGCGAGCGGATCCCGCGCTGGGCAACTCCGTCGCTCATCATCCGCGACGGCAAGTCGATGCGCTACCAGTATGCCGGACGCCTGAGGGAAAACGATCTCGTCTATCTCTTCGTCGTTCCCTCCTATTCGCGTCTGCTCGACAAGCTCTTTGCCAGCCGCGCACCCGTGGACGAAGACGATGCCGATTTCTTTGGCGCCTTCGCTCTCTCACCGTCGCGCCCCGCCGCCGACCTTGATGCAGCCTATGGCCCGGGCCTGCTGAATGAATCGGAGAAGGCGCTGACGATCGCCGAGTTGATGAAGCAGCGGCTTGGCGGCAAGGCTGATTATGCCGACCGTGTCCGCCTGGGCTCGATCATCCTGATCGTCCGCGACCT
The DNA here is from genome assembly GCF_001424945.1 of Rhizobium sp. Root1203. Taxonomy (GTDB): domain Bacteria; phylum Pseudomonadota; class Alphaproteobacteria; order Rhizobiales; family Rhizobiaceae; genus Rhizobium. The sequence goes on along the minus strand of NZ_LMCW01000004.1, from coordinate 51,955 downwards.
CGACGACCAATATCATATCAGCTCCGTCGGCATGTCGCTCGAAGCCGTCGAACCGGCCATCACGCTGCCGATCTTCATCAACATGCGCGACATCATCGACCGCGTACGCGACCGGCTGAAAGGGAGAAAGAACAAGGAGGTGGCGGCCGCCGCAGCTGCTGCCAAAGGTGATGAAAACCCACGGTGAACGCCTTGCGTCCGTGATGATCCTTGCTATGGTCCCCGCATCTTTTTGGGCAATAACGAACGGATCCTTCCATGCCTTCCTTCAAGACCCTCGACGACCTCAACGACATTGCCGGGAAGCGCGTTCTCGTCCGCGTCGACCTCAACGTCCCGGTAAAAGACGGCAAAGTAACCGATGTCACGCGCATCGAGCGCGTTGCCCCGACGATCCTCGAACTGTCGCAAAAAGGCGCCAAGGTCATCCTGCTCGCGCACTTTGGCCGGCCTAAGGACGGCCCCTCGCCTGATCTGTCTCTCTCCTTGATTGCGCCCTCTGTCGAAGAGGTCCTGGACCATCCGGTACAGACTGCCAGCGACGCGATCGGCAACGCCGCGACGGCCGCGATTGCGGCGATGAAGAACGGCGATATCCTCCTGCTGGAGAACACCCGCTTCCACAAGGGCGAGGAAAAGAACGATCCGGAATTCGTCAAGGCGCTGGCGGCCAACGGCGACATCTATGTCAACGACGCCTTCTCGGCGGCCCACCGCGCACACGCCTCCACGGAGGGCCTCGCGCATCATCTTCCGGCCCACGCCGGCCGCACCATGCAGGCCGAACTGGAGGCGCTCGAGAAGGGCCTCGGCAATCCGACCCGCCCCGTCGTCGCCATCGTCGGCGGCGCAAAGGTTTCGACCAAGATCGACCTGCTCATGAACCTCGTCAAGAAGGTCGATGCGCTGGTGATCGGCGGCGGCATGGCCAACACCTTCCTTGCTGCCCGCGGCACAAATGTCGGAAAGTCGCTCTGCGAGCACGACCTTGCCGATACCGCGCGCCAGATCATGATCGAAGCCGCGACGGCTGGCTGCGCCATCGTCCTGCCGGAAGACGGCGTGATCGCGCGCGAGTTCAAGGCGGGCGCTGCCAACGAGACGGTGGCGATCGACGCCATTCCATCCGACGCCATGGTGCTCGACGTCGGCCCGAAGTCGGTCGAAGCCATCAAGGCATGGATCGGGCGTGCCAACACGCTGGTCTGGAATGGCCCGCTCGGCGCGTTCGAGATCGAGCCCTTCGATACGGCGACGGTGGCTGCTGCAAAATATGCGGCCGAACGCACCAGGGCCGGCAAGCTCACCTCGGTTGCCGGCGGCGGCGACACGGTTTCTGCCCTGAACCACGCAGGCGTTGCCGACGACTTCAGCTATGTGTCGACGGCAGGTGGCGCTTTCCTCGAGTGGATGGAAGGCAAGGTCCTTCCGGGCGTCGCCGTGTTGAACGCGGCGAAGTAGACGCCAGAACCCGATTCGACAAATTTTCCATGTACATAGACCGCGGCACGCAAGTGTCCGCGGTCTTTTGCTCAGGGCAAAAACAAAAGTTCAGACTTTCAAACGATTGAAAGAATTTCAATCGTTTCAGTCTTTTTGCCCGCCGTATTCCCGTCTATAAACTTCTGGTATCGCCGACCTATATTCATCAGTTGACTAGTTTTTCTTGCTGTGGAGAGAGCGATATGAGCGAACGTTTGGAAGACATTGCCCTGCGTATGGTCACGGGCGGCCGGGGGTTGCTGGCAGCGGATGAATCGACTGCCACGATCGGTAAGCGGTTCGACACGATCGGCCTGGAATCGACGGAAACAAGCCGCCGCGACTACCGCGAAATGCTCTTCCGCTCAGACAGCGCGATGAAAGAGTATATCTCCGGCGTCATCCTCTATGACGAAACCCTCTTTCAGAAAGCCGCAGACGGCACCCCGTTCGTGGACATCATCCGCGCCGCCGGCAGCATCCCCGGCATCAAGGTCGACACCGGCGCAAAGCCGATGGTCAACTATCCCGGCGAGACGATCACCGAAGGCCTCGACGGTCTCGCGGACCGTCTGGCGAAGTACTACGAAGCCGGCGCGCGTTTTGCCAAATGGCGCGGTGTGATCGCGATCTCCTCCTCTCTGCCGACCTGGGGGTCGATGCGCGCCAATGCCCATGCGCTTGCGCGCTACGCGGCGCTTTGCCAGCAGGCCGGCATCGTCCCGATCGTCGAGCCGGAGTGCCTGATGGACGGCAAGCCCGGCGACCACAACATCGACCGCTGCGCCGAAGTGACGGAATGGACGATTCGCACCGTCTTCGAAGAGCTCGCCGACGCCCGCGTCAGGCTGGAAGGCATCGTCCTCAAGCCCAACATGGTCATCGACGGCAAGAACGCCCGCAAGGCATCGGTGTCGGAAGTGGCCGAGCGCACCGTCCAGGTGCTGAAGCGCACCGTCCCATCGGCCGTGCCCGGCATCGCCTTCCTCTCCGGCGGCCAGTCCACCGAAGAAGCGACCGCACACCTCTCCGCCATCAACTCCGGCTACGACCTGCCTTGGTCCGTTACTTTCTCCTATGGCCGCGCGCTGCAGGACACGGCCCTCAAGGCCTGGGGCGGCAAGCCGGAGAACGTCGCTGCGGGCCAGCGTGCCTTCAGCCATCGCGCCGAGATGAACAGCCTTGCCGCCAAAGGCAGCTGGAAGAAAGACCTCGAAAAGGCTGCTTGAGATCAAGCTCGCCGCAATTCAGGAACCCGGTCGCGCAAGCGGCCGGGTTTTTCATTGTCGCGGCGACAAATTTGCGCTTCTGCCTCCAACCGATCATCGCTAGGAATCGGTATCGCATGATAGGTTGGAGCCCCCATGAGCAAAGTGTCCTTCACGACCGTCGACGTCTTCACCTCCACGCGCTTCGAGGGAAATCCGCTGGCGGTGATGACCGACGCGCGCGGCCTGAGCGATACCGACATGCAGAAGATCGCGGCCGAGTTCGGCTATTCCGAAGTGACCTTCGTGCTGCCGCCGGAAAATCCGGAGAATACCGCCCGGGTCCGCATCTTCACCCCGACCATGGAAGTGCCCTTTGCCGGGCATCCGAATGTCGGAACGGCCTATGTCCTCGGCCAGCAGGCCGAGGTCTTCGGACGCGCGGTCGGCAGCAGCTTGCGCTTCGAAGAAAAGGCCGGCCTCGTCAAGGTCGACTTGAAGCGTGACGGTGATCGGGTCTCGTCCGCCGCGATACGTGCGCCGAAACCGCTCATTGTCGGCCGGACGATCATGGCGGAAACAGTCGCCCGCTGCCTCTCGATCGGCGCCGACGCAGTGCGCACGACGGCTCACAGGCCGGTGCTTGCCTCCGTCGGGCTGAGCTTTGTCGTTGCCGAACTGGCGGATCTGCCGGCACTCGCCCTCGCCCGACCGAACCTTGCCTACTTCCAGGAGGCTGCCGGGCCCACGCCGGAAGGCAGCCACGACTTCTCGCTGTTCGTCTACGTCCGCTCGCCCGACCAGCCGTGGAACATCCGCGCGCGCATGTTCGCACCACTCGACAACGTCCCGGAAGACCCGGCAACCGGCAGTGCCTCGGCGGCACTCGGCGCCTACCTCGTATCGCTCGTGCCGGATGCGAACATGACCGTCTCGCTGACCATCGAGCAGGGCGTGGAAATGGGTCGGCGCAGCATCATCGGGATAGACGTTGTAAAGCAGGACGGCATCGTCACCGATGTGACCATCTCCGGTTCCTGTGTGCCCGTCATGCACGGCGAAATCGAATGCTAGCCAGCTAGGCGAACAGGTCGCGGCCGAGCAGCGCGACCGCCCATATCGCAAATGCGATAAGGGCTATCTTCCAGAAATCCGCCCGCCGCCGCAGCCCGGGCAACCCGAGCGGTTTGATCACCTGTATTGCCATCGCCAGGATGAGCAGCAGCGCGATCAGCTTCGTCATGTCTTTATTTTTCCAACTGTTATTAATGTCACAGGACCGACATTATTTCGCGCAACGACTGCATTTATTCATGCCGTAAAGGCATTCGGGGGCACAATCAACATTCTTGAGACTGGGCGACACGCCGCGTCGCCATATGTCCGTTCGACAACCAATGTGCAGAGTCTGTGGAAAATGAAAAGAAACCTGCTGTCCGTCGCCGCACTTCTCTTTGGCACACTTTTCCTCTTCATGGGCAACGGCCTGCAAGGCATTCTGCTTCCCGTCCGCGGCAATATCGAGGGCTACGCGACAACGACGCTCGGCCTGCTTGGTACCTCATGGGCGGCAGGCTTCGTCATCGGCTGCCTGGTAGCTCCTAAAATGGTGCGACGCGTCGGCCATGTGCGCGCGTTTTCCGGGTTCATCGCCATCATCGCCATCATTGCGCTGGTCAGCGGCATCGTCATCCACCCGGTCTGGTGGGTGCTGCTACGCGCCGTCACCGGCTTTGCCACTGCCGGAACCTCGATGATCATCGAGAGCTGGCTGAACGAGCGCGCCACAAATGAAAGCCGTGGCGCGATCTTCTCCCTCTACATCGCCATCACCCTTTTCGGCGTCGTCGCCGGACAGATGATGATACCGCTCGAGGATGTTCGCACCCCTGTTCTCTTCATGATTTGCGGCATCTTCTATTGCATCGCCATGCTGCCGACGACGCTGTCCACCGCAGCCTCGCCGCAGCCGCTGAAGGCGGTCAAGCTCGACCTCCCCGCTCTCTATCGCAACTCGCCGGTTTCATGCTTCGGCATCTTGCTCGTCGGAATTGCCAACGGCGCCTACGGCACGCTGGGCGCCGTCTTCGGCGCCGGCGCCGGCCTCTCCGATACCAGCATCGCCATCATGATGAGCTCCACCATCTTTGCCGGCGCCCTGATGCAGCTTCCCGCCGGCCGCCTCTCGGACCGCATCGACCGGCGCTACGTGCTGGCAGCCATGTCGGCGGTCGCCGCCTTTGCCGGTCTGCTGCTTGCCGTCCTGCACCCCTCGTCGCCGACCTTCATCATCGGTCTCGTCATACTCTACGGCGCGGTCGCCAACACGCTCTATCCGATCGCCGTCGCGCATGCGAACGACTATGCCTCGTCGGAGGATTTCGTAAAGGTTTCCGGCGGCCTGCTGCTGCTCTACGGCATCGGCACCATCATCGGTCCGACGATCGGCGGCCCCGTCATGTCGATGATCAATCCGCACGCGCTGTTCCTGGTCACCGCCGTCGCCCATGTCCTGATCACCGCTTACGCGATCATGCGCAGCCGCATGCGCGCCGCCATTCCCGCGGGCGACCGCGACGCCTACACGACCTTGCCGACCGCGACGTCGCAGATGCTGACGCCCGAAAGCATGTCGCTGGCGGATCGCAATCCCCCCAACAAGGCTCCCGAACCGGGCGATCCTGCGGTAAAGTACAACTGATGCAAGGATGGAGGACCGAGTATGACCTTTATCGATGACGACCGCCCCCAGAAGAAGCCGACTCACGAAATCGGCATGGAACTTTCCATGATGTCTGTCGACGAGCTGAATTCCAGGATCGAGCTGCTGAAAACCGAAATCGCCCGCATCGAGGCCGAAGCGGCTAGAAAGGCCTCCGGAAGATTGGCGGCAGAAAATCTGTTCCGATCCTGACCCCGCCATTGGCCGGAATCCAATTATAGCGGCCACGCAAGTGTTAATTCGGCACAGACTTAATGAGACGTTAAGCTTTATAAGGTATTACTCTACGCATCCGGACTTGCTCTGGATTTCAGACAGTTTCCCATGCGGTGAATTGGTCTGATTTTTCTCCCTGTTTTACCTTGAGAGCCGCTTTTGCGGCTCTTCTTTTTTGCCTGCGTTGGGGACTAGTTCCATGAAACTGTGGAAGTTAACCCTTTCTTAAGAAACGCCTTGCGCAATTGGGCTAAAGCTACCATCTTAAAAGCATAAAAGGCCGTCTGAGGAAACTTTTGCCTTTGGCCGGCGTTACCTGACCATAAGTAGATGCGTGCAACAGGGACTGTTTAAATGTCAGAGCTTGGATTGAATACGATCAGTTTTGCAGGTCGCGCCGCCGCATCTTCGCAGTTCAAGGCACTGTATTCGGAGGGAATGTCGCTGGTCGAAGAGACCGCCGCCTACCTCGACGGCAATGGCCGCGCGGCCTCCAAGGTTCTGCCGCGCATGGCGTCTGTTCTCTACGCTGCTGAATCGATGCGCCTCACCACCCGCCTGATGCAAATGGCCTCCTGGCTGCTGCTGCAGCGTGCCGTCAACAACGGCGAGATGTCGCGCGATCAGGTGCTTGCCGAAAAGAACAAGGTTCGCCTCGACGGCTTCAATGTCGACCGCAACGCTCCCGGCTGGGGCGATCTGCCGGAATCGTTCCGCGACCTGATCGAACGCTCGCTGCGCCTTCAGAACCGTGTCGCCCTGCTCGACCGCGAAATCTACCGGCCGAACGAGGCGCCGATTGTGCCTGACAACCAGAACAGCGTTCAGGCTCAGTTGAGCCTCCTGCAGACGGCTTTCGGCAACAACTGATCGTCCAGATCGCTGGCATATTTAAAACCGGCTGCGGCTTGTGCGCGGCCGGTTTTTCGTTGTCGGCCACTCACCCGGAGTAGCGCTTTGATCACCGTCGGCGAAAACAAAAAAAGCCCCGCCGCAGCGGAGCTTTTTCAAATTCTGCCAACCGGCAGCGATTAGAGGCCGAGGCCGCCGAAACGCTTGTTGAACTTGGAAACGCGGCCGCCGCGGTCCATGAGCTGCTGGTTGCCGCCCGTCCAGGCCGGGTGCGACTTGGAGTCGATTTCAAGGTTCATGACAGCGCCTTCAGAGCCCCAGGTCGAGCGGGTCTCGTACTCGGTGCCGTCGGTCATGACCACCTTGATCGTGTGATAGTCGGGATGAATCTGTGCCTTCATAACAATCTTCCTGCCACGAACGTCCAATTTGACGCATCACGTTGCGACAAGAGGACCGATTGAATAAATGAAGCCGCAGGCGTTTAAGGCTACGGCTTCCCATTAGGATGCGGTGCCTATACATGAAGGCCACTGGGATAACAAGAGCCCTCAACCGTCTTGCACGGTGTTGAAGGCGATCGGAGATGAATTGACAGACGCAGTGCAGACCGGGGAGAAGAAGTCGCGTTCTCTGAGGCCACTCGGCAGGTTGGCGCCCTATGTGATGCGCTACCGCGGCATGGTCGCCGGCGCCCTCTTCTCGCTGGCTCTGGCCGCGGTCACGTCGCTGACCTTGCCGCTTGCCGTTCGCCGCATGATCGACCACGGCTTCACCCAGGCGGACGGCCGCTTCATCAACAGCTACTTCCTCATGCTGATGGTGATGGCCGTGGTGCTGGCTGTCGCCAGTGCGCTCCGCTACTATTTCGTCATCACGCTCGGCGAGCGCATCGTTTCGGACCTCCGTCGCGATGTCTTCGCCCATGTCACGCGGCTGTCTCCCTCCTTCTTCGACGTGAACCAGTCAGGCGAGATCGTTTCCCGCCTGACGGCGGATACGACACAGATCAAGTCGGCGGTCGGAGCCACCGCGTCTGTTGCGCTCCGCAACCTCATCCTCTGCTTCGGCGCCATGGGCATGATGATCGTCACCTCGCCCAAGCTCTCCAGCCTGGTGCTCGGCGCAATTCCGCTGATCGTCTTTCCGCTGGTCGGGTTTGGCCGCTCCGTGCGCAAACGCTCTCGCGCAGCGCAGGATACGCTCGCAGACGCATCCGCCTTCGCCAACGAGACCATTTCGGCGACACGCACGGTGCAGGCCTTCGGCGGCGAGGCCGCAGCCGCCGGGCGCTACGGAGCCGCCGTCGAAACGGCTTACGATGCCGCCCGCGCCGCCATCCGCTCGCGCTCGCTGTTGACCGGCATTGCCATCACGCTGATCTTCGGGAGCGTCGTCGCCGTCCTCTGGGTCGGCGCCCACAATGTTCTTGCGGGGACGCTCTCTCCGGGGACGCTTGGGCAGTTTCTGCTCTATTCCGTCATCTCCGCGGGTTCGCTTGGCGCCCTCTCCGAAGTCTGGGGAGAACTGTCGCAGGCAGCCGGCGCCGCCGACCGCCTGACGGAGCTGCTGGACGAGGTGTCCCCGATCGGCGCGCCCGCAAACCCGGCGTCGCTGCCTGATCCGGCCCTTGGCCAGGTGGAATTCTCCGACGTCCACTTCGCCTATCCGTCGCGCCCCGGCCGGTCCGCGCTGCACGGTTTGAACTTCCGCATCGCGCCCGGCGAAACCGTTGCCATCGTCGGTCCTTCGGGCGCCGGGAAAACAACCGTGTTCTCGCTGCTCCTCCGCTTCTATGACCCGCAGCAGGGCGCCGTACTGATCGACGGCGTCGATGCCCGCACGGTCGATCCCGACGCGCTGCGCCGGCGCATGGCGATCGTGCCCCAGGACGTCACGATCTTTGCCACGTCGATCCACGAAAATATTGCATTCGGCCGCCCCGATGCCAGCCGCGAGGCGGTGCGTGCAGCAGCCATTGCAGCCCAGGCCGACGAATTCATCACGAGGCTGGAGAACGGCTACGACACCGAAGTCGGCGAGCGTGGCATTACACTTTCCGGCGGTCAGCGGCAGCGCATCGCGATTGCCCGCGCCATCCTGAAGGACGCACCGCTGCTGCTTCTCGACGAGGCAACCTCGGCGCTCGACGCTGAGAGCGAGACGCTTGTGCAAAGAGCGCTCGATGGCCTGATGCAAGGGCGCACCACCCTCATCATCGCCCATCGCCTGGCGACGGTATTGAAGGCAGACCGCATCCTTGTCCTGGACCAGGGGCGGGTCGTCGAAGAGGGCACGCACCAGTCGCTCGTCCGCCATGGCGGTATATATGCCAAGCTGGCAAAGCTCCAATTCGAGACGGGCGCCGAAGAGTTCCTCGCGATCGCAAAATAGCGCGGCCGCATGGCTGATGTCTGCCGGAGCCGCAAGCCCCCACAGCCGGTCGCGCCCTGACGGTGGGTTGCAAAAGACTTAAATATCCCGATGGAATAGTTGTGTTTTTTGTTTTAGGCTGCGCTTGCTGATTGATCAACATCCTGATTCCGGGAGACAAAATCGATGTATAAGTTCGAAGTTTATAAGGACAAGGCAAGCGAGTTCCGATTCCGTTTCAAAGCCTCGAACGGCGAAACGATGTTCAGCTCCGAAGGCTACAAGGCCAAGGCATCGGCTCTGAGCGCAATCGAATCCATCAAGAAGAACGCTCCCGGTGCAGAAGTCGACGACACGACGAAGGCATCCTCCTGAAAAGGATCAGGCGGCGCCTCGAGCGCCGCCTCGCCAATCGAACCTGGGTCGCGCTGCTCTGCCGTCGGCCGGATTCACTGCGCTAACCGGCACCTGCCAGCCGGCCCAAGGCGTGGCCTGGAAATTCACCGGCGCACGATGCGCCCGATCACTTCTCGGTCAGCTTGAGTTCGATACGCCGGTTCGTTGCACGTGCCTCGGGCGTCTCGCCCGGCGCGATCGGCTGAAACTCGCCGAAACCGGCAGCCACCAGACGATCGGCAGGCACGCCCTGAGAAATCAGGAACTTCACCACCGAGATCGCGCGAGCCGACGAAAGCTGCCAGTTGTCAGAAAATTTCCCGGTTCCGGCGAGCGGCACGTTGTCGGTATGGCCGTCGACGCGGAGCACCCAGTTGATTTCCGGCGGGATTTCCTTGGCAACGTCGAGAAGAGCGGCGGCGAGCTTCGCCATCTCGGTTTGCCCGTCCGGATTGAGATCAGCCCCGCCGGATGGGAACAGCACTTCGGACTGGAAGACGAACCGGTCGCCGACGATGCGAATGTTTTCGCGGTCGGAGAGGATCTCGCGCAGCCTTCCGAAGAAGTCCGAACGATAGCGGTTCAGCTCCTGCACCCGCTGCGCCAGCGCGACGTTGAGACGCCGACCCAGATCGGCGATCTTCGTCTGCGACGTCTGATCCTTCTGCTCCGAGGCCTGGAGAGCGACTTCGATCGCGGCGATCTGGCTGCGCAGGGCGGCAATCTGCTGGTTCAGCAGTTCGACCTGGCTCATCGCCCGCTCGCTCGTCTGTTTCTGCTCGTCGAGTTCCTTCGACAGGCTGCCGATCCGCTGCTGTGCCAGATCCTGGCCGCCCGATCCGGCGGACAGAAGCGATTGCAGGCGGGAGCGTTCGCTTTCGGCGGACGCCAGCGACGCCTGCAGGTTGGCGACGCTGTCCTCAAGGTCCTGCTTGCTTCCCTTCTCGAGCGCAAGGAGCTGCGTCAGTTCGTTGATCTGGCTGTTCAGTCGCGTCAGCACCTCGTCGCGACCGGTAATCTCTCGGCTGAGGATGAACTGCCCGACAACGAAGACCGTGAGCAGGAACATGACGGCGATCAGGAGCGTCGACAGGGCGTCGACGAAACCCGGCCAATAGTCCACCGCGCGTTCGCGGCGACGGTTGCGGCCAAGAGCCATGGCTTACTTGCCCTCGCTCTTCTCGGTCTGCGGCACGCGTTGGCTGCGTTCGGCCGATGCTTGCCGTTCCTGCGATCCGACCCGCTCGGCAAGCCGGTCGAGCGTGCGACGCATTGCCTTGGCCTCGTCCTGCTGCGCTTCGATCCAGTCGCGCAGCATCTGCTGTTCGTTGCGCATGTTCTTGACGAGACCCTGAATGCCCTCGGCAAGGTTTGCCATGGCCGCCACCGACCGCTGGCTGCCCGCCCCGCCGTCTTCCGCGGACTTGCGCAGATAGTCGGAGAGCGCACGGATTTCTTCAGGCGAAATGCCGGAGCCTGAGCCGATTGCCGGGACCGACGTATCGGAACCGAGATCGGTGACCGACGAGAGCCAGTTCTCCAGTTCAACGTAGAAGCGATTCTGGGCGCGGCCGGCCTGCAGATCGAGAAAGCCAAGAATAAGCGAGCCGGAAAGGCCGAGCAGCGAGGACGAGAATGCCTGCCCCATGCCGGATAGCGGAGTCGACAGTCCTTCCTTCAAGGCGCTGAGCACATCGGAGGAGCCATTTGTACCGGCATCGAGCGACTGAATGACTGTGCTGATCGAGCTGATCGTGCCGATGAGACCCCAAAACGTGCCGAGCAGGCCGAGGAACACCAGGAGTCCGATGAGGTAGCGCGAGACATCGCGCGATTCATCGAGCCGGTTGGCGATCGAATCCAGGATGGACCGGAACGCCGCGGTCGAAAGCCCGGCAGATGCCTTGCGGCTGCCGAGCAGGGTGCGCATCGGCGCCAGCAGCTTGGGATCGCGACTGACCTTGTCGGCGCTGCCTGCGGCGCGGAAGGAATTGAACCAGCGCACTTCGGGGCGAAGCGCCAGCACATGCGTGAAGACGAGAATGATACCGACGCCGAGGACGCCGAGAATAAGGCCGTTGAGGCCCGGATTGTGCATGAAGGCGGTCTGTGCCTGCCGGAACAGGATCGCGGCGATAAATCCGACGATGACCAGGAACATGACCATCGTCCACAGGAACGGCATCGGACTGGAGAGTTTGTAAGTATAGTTGCCCGTGGGTTTTTCGGTCGAGCCGAACTCCGCCACATTCACGTTTTCCATAGATTCCGCAGCCTCCGGCTTCATCGCCTCCGGAGACTAGAGCATCATTGCGCCGAATTGAAGTACATCGAACAGAAAACCGTGTCTTTACAACAGCGATTTAGCGGCTGGGAACCGGGCGTTTCGCCACTTCCAGCAATGCCTTCTGAATGTACTCATTGCCGGCAACGACGCCGCCGGTTTCGAGGATGGAGGTGCCGCCATCCCAATCGGACACATAGCCGCCGGCTTCGCGGATCAGCAGGATGCCGGCAGCGATATCCCAGGCAGAGAGCCCCGTTTCCCAGAAGCCGTCGAACCGGCCGGCAGCGACGTAAGCCAGGTCCAGAGACGCCGCGCCCATGCGGCGAATGCCCGCCACTTCACCCATGACGTGGCGAAGCTCGACGAGGAACTTTCCGTGATTGCCGCGCCCGAGATGCGGCACGCCGCAGGCGACCACGGAATCCGAGAGAACGCGACGCGCCCCGACGCGCAGACGGCGGTCGTTGAGAAAAGCGCCGCCGCCGCGCTCGGCGGTGTAGAGTTCGTCGGTGGCCGGGTTGAACACGACGCCGGCGACGATCTCGTTGTTGCGCTCAAGCGCGATCGAGACCGCAAACTGCGGAATGCCGTGCAGGAAGTTCGTCGTGCCGTCGAGCGGGTCGACGATCCAGCGATGCGCGCCATCGGTGCCCTTGATCTCTTCGCCTTCCTCGCCGAGGAAGCCGTAGGTCGGACGTGCCTTCAGAAGCTCGTCCTTGACGATTTTCTCGGCCTTGCGATCGGCATTGGAGACGAAATCGCCCGGTCCCTTGACGGAAACCTGCAGGTTCTGCACTTCGCCGAAATCACGCCCCAGCGATTTTCCTGCCTTGATGGCAGCCTGAACCATGACATTGAGAAGAGCTGAACGGGCCATGTGGGCACTTATCCTTGAACGGGTAAACGGAATGCGCTGTCAGGGCGGGGAAGGTCCCTGATCGCCGAAGAAGGCAGCGCTCTATAAAGATTGGCGGCTTCAAGACCACAAAATCAGGGAAATTTCAAGAGCGCTGCCGCAGGTCAGGGAGATGACCGCGACAAAGTCGCTCCTGTCACGGTTATGCATGCCAAGCCGACCTTCGTCACAACTGCCGCCAAATACGATTGCGGCGATCCCAGTCTCCCTGAACTCTGCCCCGCAAAAGTTGTATCGAGCCGCGTCCTGCTCAACAAGCCGATATCGCAGACGGAGCTCGGAATTTCATGCTCCGTTAAGGACAACATTGGCGAGTCTGTCCGCGTTTACCTGTCGTTTCCAACGCCGCCCTAAAACGAGAGCCGAAACTGCCAATGTTATAAACAAAGGAAATAACGTGAAAAACGGGGCGACATCGGCACCAACCGCATTCCAGACGTCCGGATCGGCCATTGCACAGACATTGGAGGCTGCACGCAGCCGGGTGGAGCAGCGTTTTCAGGACGGCAGCACGGCGCTGCTTTCTGTGACGGACGGACTCAACCGGCTATTGAGTTCGCTGGACAATGTCACGAACACGCTGGGCATCGGCGAAGGCAGCGACGCCGCCGCGGATCTGCGCTCGACCGCCAAGAGCCTGGCCGATCTCCCGAGTGCCGAGAAAGCGCGCCATGACGCGCTGATGTCGCTTGCCAGCACCGGCTATTCGCTGCGCAAGCATGTTGCCGACATGCAGGAGACGATGCGCTATCTGCGCACCTTTGCAGTGACCGTGAAGATCACCGGAGCGGGGCTCCCCGAGTTTGCCGGCTTCGCGCAGGAAATCCTCGAGCGCATCTATTCCGGCACCGAGGAAGTCAACGGATTCGCCGCCCATCTCGACAGGCTGGAGAAAAAAGTGAAGATGGCGCTGACGTCGGGCACCAATCTGGCGAAAAGCTGCGCCGAGACCGTGCCGGAAGTGGCACGCGCCCTGCAGGACGAAGCCCGCAAGATCGCCGAACACCGTCAGCACCTGGCAACGATGGTCCGCGACGTTTCCGACATTGCTCGCGGCATCCAGGGCAAATTGGCCTCGACGCTCACGGCATTGCAGATCGGCGACGTCGCCCGCCAGCGCATCGCGCATGTCCAAGGCACGTTTGCCCTGTTGGAGGATTTTCTGGACGGCCCGGAAGGCGGCAACCTCGATGCCGAGGCACGCAAGCGACTGGAAAACGTCATCCATCATCTCACAGCCGCGCAGATGAGCGACATGTGCAAGGATTTCCGCCGGGATTCGCAGACCGTCATCACGACAATCGCGAGCATCGATCAGGACGCGCAGGAGATCCTGCGGCTCCGCGACCAGATGAAGGGGCCAGGCGAAGGCAACGTCTTGGGCACCTTGGAGTCCAGCGTTTCATCCGCCCACGAGATCGCCCAGCAGGTCGACGGCGCGACGCAGCAGGTCGATCAGGTCAGTCAGGCGACGCACGACACCGCTGCCAAGCTGCTGGAATCGATCGGCAACATTCGCGCCGTCAAGACCGACATCCATTATATGGCACTGAACACCAACCTGCGCTGCAGCCGGCTCGGCGAGGAAGGCAAATCGATCAACGTCGTCACCGCCGAGCTGCGCATTTTCGCAGGCAAGCTGGATGAGTCCGCCGACGCGATCGTCAACGGTCTTCCGGCCCTGGAAGCCGCAGCCGGCAATGTGACGCTTTCGACAGGCGTCATGTCCGGCGGACTCGGCGAGAACCTCACCGGCGCTGTCGCGGACATCAGGGCCACGGCCGATACCATCGGGAATGAACTGAAGGTTCTGTCGGAGCACGGCCGCGAGGTGGCCGGAAAGATCGGCCTGCTGATCGGCAAGCTGGATATCCAGCGCGACGTCGGCGACGCACTCGCGGGCTGTGCCGACATGCTGGAAGACATGGCCGGCGCGCAGATTGCCGACATTTCCGATCTCGCCGACATCGTCGCGCCGCTCGATCGCAGGATCTTCAAGCTCTACACCCTGGCGCAGGAACGAACCGTCCACCGCGACATCGTTCCCGCAATCCAAACGGCGGCGCCGGTGAAAACGGCACGCGCCGTGGCCTGAGCGCCAGGACTAGCGCGTCCGGCGGAACTTGTTGGCGGCATCGATTGCCGCCTTCTGCTGTTGTTCATCGATGCCGAGATAGAAATCCTCGAGCGCCGGATCCGGTAGACCGGCGCGGCGCGACAGCACATACCATTTCGCGGCCTCGATCGGGTCCGGCTTGGTGCCGAGCGCATTGATGTAGAGGTGCGCCAGCTTGTTCTGCGCCACCACGTTGCCGCTGTTGGCAGCTATGCGCAGCCATTGGAAACCTCTGACGAAATCGCGCGGGCCGTTCGTGCCGTTGACGAACCAGACACCGAGATCGACCTGAGCAGTGTCGAATCCAGCATGCGCGGCGCGCGCCATCCACTCTCGCGCCAGCTGCTTTTTCTCAGCCGGCAGATCGGGAAGCGCCGAATAGATCTCGGCCACGGCATATTGCGCGTCGGCGACCCCCTGCTCGGCGGACTTTTCATAGTAAGGCAGCGCCAGCTTCAATCCCTTGTCGCCCGGATTGTCAGCCGTCAGGATCTGCGCCCAGTTGAACTGCGCCGACGAATTGCCGGCATCGGCCGACTTCCGCATGTACTCGTCCGCCTTGGCCTTGTCGCGTTTGACGAGCCTGCCCTCGATCAGGATCAGGGAGTACTTGAACATGGCAGCCGCGTCGCCGCCTTCCGCCGCCTTGCCGTACCAGAAGGCGGCATTCTTGGGATCGCGCTTGACGCCAAGGCCGGACGCAAGCATTTCGGCAACGAGAGTCTGTGCCGCCGGGTCGCCCAGCTGCGCACGCGGCAATGCCATATCCATCGCCGTCAGATAGTAGCCGCGCTGGTAGGCGCCATAGGCCTGGTCGACCGGTCCCTTGTAGTCCTTCTCGGCAGGCAGGTCGGGCAGCTTCGCACCCATCCGTTCAAAGACGCCGACACCTGCCGATGGTTCGGCACCGTCCGTCTGAGGGCGTCCCGACTTGAGCGCTTCTGGCGCTCCGGCGAGTGGACGCGTGACGACATTATCGACCGTTTGCGCCGATGCGTTATGCGCAAGCGCTGCCACAATCGTGGCGGTCGCGATGAGAGAAAGGCGCAAATGGCGGGTCAGGATCGGCATGAGCGCGATATCAACCCTCAAACCGTGGCGCTTTTTCGTCCAACAGCGCGTTGACTTCGGCCACGACGGACGGCGCTCGAGCCGGGTCCGCGAATACGGCAAGCCGCAAGGCGACGAATTCGGCGCCGCTCTCCGCCACCACAAGGGCCGAGGCCGGATCCGTGCCGCCCATGACGATGCAGGGGATTTCGATCATCGAGGCCCACCATTCGCCAAGGGCGACGTTTTTCGGATGCGCCTCCGGCTTGATGTCGCCCTCGAGCTTGCCGAAGAAGATGTAGTCGGGGCGTTCCTCGCCGATTTCGAGCGCATGGTGCCTGTCGGCGGCGTTGCCGCCACCGACGATCAGCTTGTCGGCATACTTGTCGATCGCTTCTGAGATTTCGCTGGCCGGACCGGTCAGATGCAATCCGTCGGCCTTCGTGCGCCCGACGACCCGGCTGTCGCCCGCGAGCAAAGCTGCCGCGCCGGCGTCCTGGATGATCGGAACCAGCTTCTCGGCGTGCTTCTGAAACTCGCCGTCGTTCAATGCATATTGCGGCACGATTACCGAGGCGACATCGCCGCCCTTGAGAGCATCGCCGACGATCTTCGCCTGCTCATCGGCATCGGCAATATCGGGAACGATCAGAACTAGGCGGCAGCGATTTTGCGGTTCGGTCATGAACTCTTTCCATTTGCAGCGGATTTCACAGTTTCCTGGCCCATCCGCACTCGTCCTGTGTGAGTAATTCCGTTAGAGGGGACTGGCAAGGGAGGACTTTCAAAAGCATGCCGATGGACCTTTCATTTTACTACGCCGCCATTCCGGCCGTCATTCTCGTCGGCCTGGCAAAAGGCGGCATGGGCGACGCGCTGTCGCTGATCGGGCTGCCCTTTCTGGCCCTTGTCGTCTCTCCGGTTCAGGCCGCCGCGATCCTTCTGCCGATCCTTGTCTGCATGGACATGATCTCGCTGGTCATCTGGCGCAAGCACGGCGACTGGACGACGCTGAAGATCATGCTGCCGGGTGCCATCTTCGGCATCGCGCTCGGCTGGGCGACCTCGGCACTGGTCCCAGGCAACGTGCTGCGCGTCGTCATCGGCGGCGTCACCGTACTCTTCTGCCTGCGCTATTTCTGGAACAATTTCGGCCCGGGCGCGGGGCGGGCGATGACGCCGCACAAACAGCGTCCGCGTCTCGCAACGCTCTGGGGAAGCCTGTCCGGCTACGGCAGCTTCGTGGCGCATGCGGGAGGTGCCCCGTTTCAGATCTACGCCCTGCCGCTGCAGCTGCAGCCGCGAGAATACATCGGCACCAGCGTCCGTTTCTTCGCCATTCTCAACGCGATAAAGCTCGTCCCCTACTTTGCCCTCGGGCAGCTCGACACACGGAATCTTGCGGCCGCGGCCACGCTTCTGCCCCTGGCGCCGCTTGCGACCTTCGCCGGGGCCTGGTGCGTGCGCCGGATGAAGCCGGCAATCTTTTATCCCTTCATGTATGGAATGGCGCTGATCGCGGCCATCCTGATCGCGCGCGAAGGCCTGGGATACTAGCAATCCGGCGCTTTCGCTGCGACGCACAATGTCCTTGCCGAACTGCCTCGTTTGACGTAGCTTTCCGCCATGTCGAACGCGGACGCCTTCACTGCGATAGCCGACCCTCACCGGCGCTTCCTGCTGGAGGAGCTTCGACGAGCGCCGCGCACCGTCAACGAACTCGCCGAGGGCCTCCCGATAAGCCGCCCCGCCGTCTCGCAGCACCTCAAGGCGCTGCTCGATTGCAACCTGGTTTCGGTAACCGCAAATGGCACCAAGCGCATCTATGCGGTCAACAATCGCGGCTTCGACAGGCTCAATCTGTGGCTGGATCAATTCTGGGCCTGACACCTGCCCAAAATGAAAGAGCGCCGATTGGGACGTATATCCGCAACCGACGCTCAGGAAATCCTACCTGACGCAAATCCTGCTAAATTGTTGGGAATCTTGCGATATCGCCTTCCATTGTCGCGTGGCCCACGCCAGGCTCAGGCTATCCTGTCAATGTACGGATGATTTGAGACGCTCAATCTCGTCCTTGATGCGCAATTTTCTGCGCTTGCACTCGGCAACCTCACGGTCGTCTCTCGAGGGGGATACCATAAGCAGATGAAGCTCGTCCTCAAGAGCGCCATGCTTTTTCTGGAGTGATTCAAGATGAGCTTGAACAGTCATTTGACCCTTCCTTCCTCTTACCTCTCTCCGGCCAACACCGCCGGAGATCCAAGGCGTCAACCTTTAAAGTGTGACACATTTTTGAAAGGTTGTCGAAGGCGAAAACAAGGAGACTACGTGGCAAATTCATGATCATCACCAACTAGCCGTTACCGCTATTTGATGATAGGAGCATGCAAAAATCATCGCCAGGCCGGACAGCGTCCGAAGACGATCGTGGGGAATACAAATGCCGGATCAGGAACAGGCGGAAGTCAGGCTCATCGTGGCGCGCATGCGTCAGGAGCACGAAGACTACGATGTCGCCATCAACGCCATGATTGCCACCGGATGCGACGCGCTGCGCATTCAACGCATGAAAAAGAAGAAGCTGGTCATCAAGGATAAGCTGACGAAGCTCGAGGACCAGATCATCCCGGATATCATCGCCTGAGGAAATTGTCGTGACGATGACAGACAGACCACCCGTAGCCATCATCATGGGCAGCCAGTCGGATTGGGAGACCATGAAGAACGCCGCCGACACGCTGGAAGCGCTGGAAATCCCGTACGACGCGCGCATCATCTCGGCTCACCGCACGCCTGATCGCCTGGTAAATTTCGCCAAGACGGCGCGCGACGAAGGTTTCAAGGTCATCATTGCAGGCGCGGGCGGCGCTGCGCATCTGCCGGGCATGGCGGCAGCCATGACGCCGCTTCCCGTGTTCGGCGTTCCTGTTCAGTCCAAGGCGCTGTCGGGTCAGGACAGCCTTCTTTCCATCGTTCAGATGCCGGGCGGCATTCCGGTCGGCACGCTGGCGATCGGCAAGGCGGGCGCGATCAACGCCGCCCTCCTGGCTGCCGCCGTCCTTGCACTGTCGGACGAGGAAATCGCCGACCGCCTTGACGAATGGCGCGAACGCCAGAGCGCTTCTGTCGCAGAATACCCGATGGACGACCTATGACCGTCACGACGATCGGCATCATCGGCGGCGGCCAACTGGGCCGCATGATGGCCATGGCGGCGGCGCGACTGAATTTCCGCACCATCGTTCTCGAGCCGCAGGTCGATTGTCCCGCAGCACAGGTGGCCAATGGCCAGATCGTTGCTGCATATGACGATCCGGCGGCGCTCGCCGAACTTGCCGGAGCTTGCGACGTGGTGACCTATGAATTCGAGAACGTCCCCGTTTCCGCCGCGCAAGCGCTCGCCGGCAGCATTCCCGTCTATCCGCCGCCCATGGCTCTCGAAGCGGCACAGGACCGCTTGGTCGAGAAGCGTTTCATTAACGGCTGCGGCATACCGACAGCCGACTTTCGTGCCGTGGACAGCCAGTCAGACCTTGAGGCGGCACTGCGGGACTTCGGCGGACAGGGCGTCCTGAAGACCCGCCGGCTCGGCTATGACGGCAAGGGCCAGAAGGTCTTCCGCTCCGGCGCCGACAGCGCTGACGGCGCCTATGCTGCCCTTGGCGGCGTGCCCCTGATCCTCGAGAGCTTCGTTTCCTTCGAGCGCGAGATTTCGATCATTGCTGCGCGCGCCACCGACGGCATCGTCGTCTGCTTCGATCCGGCCGAAAACATCCACCGCAACGGCATTCTCCACACCTCGACCGTACCCGCCTCAATTACAGACGCGACGGCTGTCGCCGCCCGCGGGGCTGCTGAGACGATCCTTGCGGCGCTCGACTACGTCGGCGTCATCGGCATCGAGTTCTTTGTGCTCCCGGACGGCAGCCTGATCGCCAACGAGATGGCGCCGCGGGTTCACAACTCCGGCCATTGGACGGAAGCAGCGTGCGTCGTCTCGCAGTTCGAGCAGCACATCCGTGCCGTCGCCGGCATGCCGCTCGGCAACGCCGACCGTCACTCCGACTGCGTCATGCAGAACCTGGTCGGCGATGATATCCTCGCGCTGCCGGACTGGCTTAGGCGCCGCGACACACTCGTCCATCTCTACGGAAAGACGGAATCCCGGCCCGGACGCAAGATGGGTCACGTCACCACGCTGACGGCAAAATCATCGGTTTCTCCCTGACAGAACCCCTCTCTGCCACGGGAAAAACACCTTCATGTGGTTGACACAGACAAGTCCCCGGGTTATCTGCTCGCCCAACCTGAAGAGCGCGCCCTGAGCGCGCTTTTGAATGTCATATATACGGGCGAATGTGAATTCCCCCAAACATCGCGGATCAAAACAATGAAGATCAAGAATTCGCTCAAGTCGCTCAAGGCTCGTCACCGTGACAACCGCCTGGTTCGCCGCAAGGGCCGCGTCTACATCATCAACAAGCTGAACCCGCGCTTCAAGGCTCGTCAGGGCTGATATCGCACGGCCGAATGGCTCGACGCCTTGGCGCTGAGCCTGTTCGGGGGATTGCCGAGGTGATCCCGTTAAATCGCTTTGATCTTCTGCGTTGGCGGGCTAATATGCCCGCCATGCGTTTTTTAGCCATGACATCAGCGGTACTGCCGCTTGCTTTCGCCTTGCTGGCTTCTGTGCCGCCTGCCGCCGCGCAGGACAAGGAAACGATCGTCGAGCAGCCGGATGCGAACCTCTCCCCCAAGCAGCATCTCGACCAGCTTTATACAGAGCTGAAACGCGAGCGTGACGCCGACAAGGCCAGCGATATCGCCAATGAGATTCGCACGGAATGGAACGATTCCGGCAGCGCCACGGTCAACCTGCTGATGCAATGGGCCGACAAGGCGATCCAGGACAAGCGCAATGCCGCAGCCCTCGACTTCCTCGACCAGGCGATCGCATTGAAGCCGAACTACGCCGAGAGCTGGAACCGCCGCGCCACCTTGAACTATGCCAACGGCAGCATGCGCAAATCCATGTCCGACATCGAACGCGTACTCGATATCGAGCCTCGTCATTTCGGCGCGCTGTCAGGCATGGCTGCGATTCTCACCGAATCCGGCAACGACCAGCTTGCGCTCAAGGCCTGGGAGCGATTTCTCGACGTGTACCCCGCCAATCGCACCGCGCAGGAACAGTTGAACACACTCGCCGAAAAACTGGCCGGCGACCGCACCTGATCGCTGAGGGTGAATCGGGTGCAGCCCGTCTTGCGTATTGTGTCTGTACGTGTTCGGGTCGCTTCATGTTTGCCGAAGTCTCAACGCTCCTCGCGCCCCTGGCAGCCGCCATCGGCTACTCCTCGTACAAAGCGCGCCAGATCGAGCGGGCCTACCCCAATATCGGGGAACTGACCGATATCGGCGGTTATCGCATGAATGCGGTTCACGTTCCGCGTCCTGAAACCGCCGACCTGCCGGCCATCGTGTTCATCCACGGCGCCAGCGGCAATCTCCTCGACCAGCGCGAGGCCTTTCTTGCGCCGCTCGCCGGCCGCGCCGAAATGTTGTTCGTCGACCGACCGGGCCATGGCTATTCCGAGCGCGGCGGTCCGGAAAACGCTCTTCCCTCCGGGCAGGCGGATGCCCTCGCGCACCTCATGGAAAAGCGCGGCATAGAAAAGGCGATCGTCGTCGGGCATTCCTTTGGCGGCGCCATTGCCGCGGCCTTCGGCGTGCGCCATCCTGAAAGGACCAGCGGCCTTCTTTTCCTCGCGCCGGCGACACATCCGTGGCCGGGCGGGGTGGACTGGTACTACCATGTCGCGACGGTGCCGCTGATCGGCTGGCTCTTTACGCACGCGCTCGTGGTGCCGCTCGGACTTCACAGGATGGAACAGGGAACGCGAGGCGTCTTCCGCCCCAATCCGCGCCCTGCGGATTATATCGCGCGTACCGGCCCTGCCCTCGTGCTGCGCCCGAAGACCTTCTGCAACAATGCCTCCGATCTCACCCGGCTGCTCGACTACGTGAAGGCACAGTCGCCTTTCTATGCTCGGATCGCCGCACCGACAGTCATCATTACAGGCGACAGCGACGATATCGTCTTGGAGCATCTCCACTCGCAGGGACTTGCCCGCGATATCGCCGGTTCGGAGCTCGTGAGGATCTGCGGCGTCGGACACAAGCCGGACTATCTGGCGACCGACGTCGCCATCGCCGCATTGGAAAAGATCGCAGGGCGACCCCGCGATCTCCAGGCGGCGGCGCGCACGGCGGAAGAGCGCCTTGCACGTCAGAGTGCGGACGGGGCTTAGTCCCCCGCGGTACCGCGCGTCATTGCCTCGCGCCACCAGCATCCCATATCTCTTCCATCACCGTCCTTCGAGGGGAAGTCATGGATCGCCTTTGCATGAAATCGTTCGCCCTGGTCGCCGCGCTGTCGTTCGCTCTCGCGCCGCTGACACCGGCATTCGCCGCATCGCCCGCGCCCGCTGAGGCCGAGCATGGCATGGTCGTTACCGCCCAGCATCTGGCGACCGATGTCGGTATCGACGTCCTGAAGAGCGGCGGCAACGCGGTGGATGCGGCGGTCGCGGTCGGCTATGCGCTGGCAGTCGTCTACCCGACTGCCGGCAACATCGGCGGCGGTGGCTTCATGACCATTCGCCTGAAAGATGGCCGGACCACCTTCCTCGACTTCCGCGAGCGCGCGCCGCTTGCCGCCACCAAGACGATGTATCTCGATGCCAAGGGAGATGTCGTCCCGCGCGCCAGCCTCGATGGCTACCTCGCGGTCGGCGTGCCCGGTTCCGTCATGGGCTTTGAGACCGCGCGCGAGAAATACGGCACCAAATCGCGTGAAGAGCTGCTGGGACCCGCCATCCGCTACGCACAGGAAGGCTTCACGCTTGAGCCGGGTGACGCCGCCAGCCTCGCCGGCAGCGCCAAGCGCCTGGTCAAGGACGAGGCCGCCGCGAAGATATTCCTGAAATCGGACGGCAAGATCTACACCGCCGGCGAGAGGCTGCTGCAGCCCGACCTTGCCGCCGTGCTTTCGGGCATCGCCGAAAACGGCCCCGACGCCTTTTATAAGGGCGCTCCGGCAGACGCGATCGTCAAGGCGAGCCAGACCAAGGGCGGCATCCTCGCAAAAGAGGATTTCGAACGGTATGCGGTGCGCGAGCTGAAGCCGGTCGAATGCAATTATCGCGGCTACGACATCGTCTCCTCGCCCCCACCCTCCTCCGGCGGCGTCATCATATGCGAAATCCTGAACGTGCTGGAAGGCTATCCGCTCTCCTTTCTCGGTTATGGCTCCGCCGAGACGGTGCATCTGATGGTCGAGGCGATGCGCTACGCCTATGTCGATCGCAACATTGCACTCGGCGATCCCGATTTCGTCGAAAATCCGGTCTCCAAGCTGCTGGATAAGAACTACGCCAGGGATATCCGCGCCAAGATCGACACCTACAAGGCGGGCACTTCGGCCAACCTGAAACCGCTCGGGGCGAAGGAAAGCGTCGAGACCACGCACTATTCGATCATAGACGACGAGGGCAACGCGGTGGCCGTCACCTATACGCTGAACGGCTCCTTCGGTGCCGGCGTGGTGGCGCCCGGTACCGGCATCCTGCTCAACAACGAGATGGACGACTTCACCTCCAAGCCAGGGGTGCCGAACCTCTACGGCCTGATTCAAGGCGAGGCCAATGCCATCGCGCCGAAGAAGACGCCGCTCTCGTCCATGAGCCCCACGATCGTCACAAGGGATGGCAAGCCGTTCATGGTGATCGGCAGCCCCGGGGGCTCGCGCATCATCACCATCACGCTCGAAACGATCCTGAACGTCGTCGATTTCGGCATGGACATCAGCCAGGCCGTCAACGCGCCGCGCATTCATCATCAGTGGCAGCCCGACAAGGTCTATCTCGAACCCTATACCCTCTCCCCCGATACGATCCGCACGCTTGTCGCCATGGGCCACACGCTGGACGACGGCAGCGGACCGCCGCAATGGGGCCAGGCCGCCGGCATCCTCGTCGGCGGCAAGAGTCTCGCCGATATCGAAAAGGGCGGCGGCGCGCGCTACTACGGCGCCATGGATAGCCGCTCGGCCGAGGGCTCGGCCGGCGGCTATTGATCAGCGGATGCGCGCGCGAACGTAATCGCCCTTGATCGTCACCTGCGGCTTCGCGCCGGGCACGCTTGGGGCCGGACTATCGACATAGGAGGCCCTGGCGGTGACGGTATAGTCGACCGGCACATCCCTGCCGAAACCGAACTCCGCCTCCAGCGATTGCGCGGAGATGTCGATCCGCTCGTCCCGCCGGATCGCATCGTAATTCAACTGTGCCCGCACGGCCGCACCCAGAATATCGATGGTAGAGGCATGGCCTTCGAACGCGATATCGGCCGCCTTGCTGGAAACTTCAAGGCTTGCGAAATCCCCCTCGAGCCGCGCTTTGACCGCCTGTTGGTCGATGCGGATGGCGCTTCCCGGAGGGACATTCGCGAGCACTTCTGGCGTGCAGTCGGACAAATCCGTCCACGAGGTCGGCATGACCTCGACCCGCAACATCGTACCGTCGACCTGCATGTGGCTGCGATCCGGGCAACCGTCGAAGAACCAGCTAGAATACCACGAGGAGAACCACCCGTCGCGCCGGGCGCTCGTTTCCGCCCGGTATGGCTCGTCGGCTTTGGTGGTGATCCTGATATCGCTGGCATCTCCGCTGACGACGATGGTGCGGACGGATGAAACGTCGAGTGCCTCGCCGGACGATCCGGAATCGGCAAAGGCCGCAACCAGCGTCATGAAGAATGCGGGTATGAATAGAAATAATGTCATCGCCTGTCTCCCTGAGAAAGCCGCCCCTGAACGTGGCGGCTGAGCCAAGGTGGCGGTGCGGGAAATTTATCGAGACCTGAAACGCAATTCGGGTCGCCCGCGATTGCGATCAGGGTCACTCTCGTGCTGATATCCACGCACGCAACACCGGATCCGCCGTCATGATCTTCGTTCCGCTACCCTTCGTCATCGCGCTTTTGCTTGCCATTCTGCTGATCCGCATGGTCCGGCAGGGCGACTGGAACACGCCGGAAAAGCGGCCTTTCCTCCTCCTGATCAGCGTCTACGCGCTGCAATCGGTACTGATCGGCATCCGCTGGGGCTATGACGTCATCGATATCGTTCCGGCTCAGGCGATCGTTGCCGCACTGATCGCCAGCCTCGCGTGGATCAGCTTCCGAAGCCTTACGCTGGAAGGACCCGTCTCGCTTGTTCGCTTCCGGCTCCATCTGTTGCCTGCCTTGCTGATCGCCTGCCTCCTGGCGTTCTGGCGCGAACCGGTCGGTCCGGTTCTGACCGTCATCTTTCTCGCCTACGGCGCAGCACTCCTCTGGCTTGCGCGTCACGGCCCCGATGCGCTCGTCGCCTCACGGCTCGACGGCGCCCTGCTGTCTTACCGCTCCCTGCTGATCACCGCCGCCGCGCTGATCGCGTCGGCCATCGCCGACATCGCCATCAGCCTGGATTTCACGCAGACGGGCGGCATTCATTCCGGCGCCATCGTCGCTGTCGGAAACGGCTTGACGCTGCTCGTCCTCGGCACGGCCGCCGCCGTTGCAAGTGGCAGCCAGTCGCTGGAAACGACGTCTTCCGAGCCGCAGCTTCCCGCCGCTTCCGTGCCCACGGCAGAAGACGCCACCGTCGCAGCGGCCCTCGACGGCCTCATGCAGACGCGCCAGCTCTACCGTGATCCCGATCTCAACCTCAGCCGCATTGCCCGCCGGATGAACCTGTCCGCCCGCCGCGTCTCGATTGCCGTCAACCGCGTCCACGGAATGAGTGTGTCCCAATATGTCAACGATTTCCGAATTCGCGCCGCCTGCGAGCTGTTGGCGCAGACCGATGAGCCCGTAACGCGCCTGATGTTCGACTGCGGCTTCATCAGCAAATCGAATTTCAATCGCGAATTCCTGCGCGTGAGCGGCACCAGTCCCACGGAATTCAGGCGCCGTAACCGCGACAACCTCGTTGCGCTTGCCCCGCCTGCAAAAAAGACGCTTTTCGTGTCACCGTGACAAAGTCGCCGTTCACAACGTCCGCATGCCGCCCTAAGCATGAGCGAACCATCATCTGAAAGAGCTTCCATGGCCAGCATTGAAATGATCGTCGCAGCCCGCGCCCGCCTGCGCGGACACGCACGCCGCACGCCGCTTCTCTCGTCCCCGTTCCTCAACGACATTGCCGGACGGCGCATCTTTGTGAAGGCCGAATGCCTTCAGCATACGGGCTCCTTCAAATTCCGCGGCGGGTGGGCAGCGGTCTCCTCGCTCGATCCGGCTGTCCGCGCCCGCGGCGTCATCGCCTTCTCATCGGGTAACCACGCGCAGGGCGTCGCCCTTGCTGCCAAGCTGCACGGAGTCCCCTCCGTCATCATCATGCCCTCGGACGCTCCCAAGCTGAAGATCGCCAACACCCGTGCGCTGGGTGCCGAGGTCGTTCTCTTCGACCGCGCAACCCAGGACCGCGACGCCCTGGGCGCCGAGCTGTCGGCTGAGCGCAAGCTGACGCTGATCAAGCCCTTCGACGAACCACAGGTGATTGCCGGACAGGGAACGACGGGTCTTGAAATTGCCGAGCAGGCCGAGGAAGAAGGCGTAAGGGCCGCCGAGGTTCTGGTACCCTGCGGTGGAGGCGGCCTGAGCTCCGGCATCGCGCTGGCGCTCGAAGCAAGCGCTCCGACCTTCCGCGTGCGCCCCTGTGAGCCCTACGGCTTCGACGATACGGCGCGCTCGCTTGCCTCGGGCCAGATCGAACGCAATGCCACGCTGACCGGCTCGATCTGCGATGCGATCATCACGCCGCAGCCCGGCAACATCACCTTCCCGATCCTGAGGCGGCTTTCCGGTGCCGGCATCGTGGTCAGCGACGACGAGGCACTGCGCGCCATGGCAGTTGCATTCACGCGGCTGAAGATCGTCGTCGAACCGGGCGGTGCCGTGGCGCTTGCCGCAGCCCTCTTCCATGGCGAGCAACTGGACGAAGAAGACGCCATCGTCGTCACCTCGGGCGGCAACGTCGATGCCGACGTCTTCGCCAAGGCGCTCGCGCTGCACGGATAAGAGCGGACCGAAGCCCGCTCTCCACCACGATTGCATCAGGCTGACGTGTAACGCCGCGCAGCCGCGGAGCGTGACAGGTGTGGAACCAATGCCTGACGCGCGTCTTCATAGGCTTCCAGCAATCCCGCGTCTTCCAGGGCCGGGATCGTTGCGAATTCGCCTTGATCGAGACCTGCCAGCGCGGCGTCGACCATGTCCTCGGCCGACATGACGATCTCGGAGGGCAGATGTTCGACGGGGGTGCCCGCGATTGCCCAGAATTCGGTCGCGGTCGCGCCCGGAAGCACCGCCTGCACACGGATGTTCTTGTCCGCCAGCTCGTGTTTGAGAGACTGACTGAAAGCAAGCACGAAGGCCTTGCTGGCGCCGTAGACGCCATTCAGCCTTTCGGGCGCGATGGCGACGACCGAGGCAACGTTGACGATCGATCCGCCGCCGCGGGCAACGAACCCGGGTACGGCGGCATAGGTCAGCCGCGTCAGCGCCGTGACGTTGAGCTCGATCATCGCCTGCATCTTGTCGACGTCGGAGGAAAGCAGCGGTGCCGTTCCGCCGACGCCTGCATTGTTAACCAGCAGCGTAATGCTCCGGTCGGTCTTGAGCACCGCTTCGACACGAAGCAGATCGGCCTGGTCGCCGAGATCGGCCGTGACCGTTTCGATCGTACGGCCGGTCTCTTCGGTCAGGCGGCTCGCAAGCGCCGAGAGCCGTTCCGCATTGCGCGCGACAAGTATGAGGTCGTAGCCGCGCGTGGCGAGCCTCTGCGCGTAAACCGCGCCAATGCCCGACGAGGCACCGGTGATCAGCGCCGTGCCCTTGGATGCCAGTAACTGGGATGCTCCCGTCTGGGATATCTGTGTCATCGCTTTCTTCCTTCTGTTTGCGCCGGCCCCTGCCGTTCACGTGGGAAGACTCTACGCTGAATTGCCGGCGGCCTAAATGTCATATATACCACCTTTTAGGACAACGAGAGTTTACGTCTATGCAGACGATCGCCATTCTCCTCTTCCCCGGCTTCCAGGT
Source organism: Rhizobium sp. Root1203 (assembly GCF_001424945.1). Lineage (GTDB taxonomy): Bacteria > Pseudomonadota > Alphaproteobacteria > Rhizobiales > Rhizobiaceae > Rhizobium. The sequence continues at coordinate 24,187 of NZ_LMCW01000004.1, read as the reverse complement.
TATGAGCCTGGCTGCCGTCTCCGTCTTCGAATTCGCCAATATCGACCTTGGGGGCGAAGCATACGGGATCCGCTATCTCTCCAGGACCGGCGGCCAGGTGCCCAGCTCCTTCGGAATGTCCATCGACACAGAGCCGTTCGGCGATCCGGCGTTCGACACGCTGATGATCTCAGGCGCCCCCGGCATCATGCTGCCGACCGAGGCCGAGAGCAATTTCATTCGCGCGGCGCTCGGCAGTTCCCGCCGCGTTGCCTCGATCTGCACTGGCGCCTTTTTCCTGGCCGAGGCCGGCATCTTGGACGGCCGCCGCGCAACGACCCACTGGCTTCTCGCCCGCGAGCTGCAGGTCCGCTATCCCAGGATCAAGATCGAGGAAGACCGCATCTTCATCATCGACGGTTCGGTCTGGACATCCGCCGGCATGACGGCGGGCGTCGATCTTGCGCTCGCCATGGTCGAAAAGGATCAAGGACCCGACGTCGCCCGCTCCGTTGCCCGCAAGCTGGTCGTCTATCACCGCCGCGCCGGCGGCCAATCGCAGTTTTCGACCCTGCTGGAACTGGAGCCGAAGTCGGATCGCATCCAGAAGGCACTCGCCTACGCGCGGGGCAATCTGAAGAACATCCTTTCCGTCGAAGAGCTTGCCGAGGAGGTGCATCTGAGCCCCCGCCAGTTCAGCCGTGCCTTTCGCTCCGAGACCGGACAATCGCCGGCCAAGGCTGTCGAGAACCTGCGTCTGGAGGCCGCGCGGCTGATGATGGAACAGGGTCGGCACCCGATCGATGTCGTCGCCACGGAAACCGGCTTTGCCGATCGCGAGCGCATGCGCCGCGCCTTCGTCCGCGCCTTCGGCCAGCCCCCACAGGCAATCCGCCGCAATGCGCAGCGAGAGTTCCAGAAATGAGCGCCCGCCCGGCGGGCAGCTTCATCTCGTCTCAGCGAGAAGGAACGCAACCGAGCGTCAACGGTGTTGCCACGCCCCTCACCCGACTCTTCGAGTTCCCTGCTCCACGAGCGGAGTAGGGAGGGCGTTGCCAAGTGCTCCCCGTACCGACTGCAGGACGAGCTCCGCCAGTCGCGCCGTCGCCGGACCGGGCTCGGCTTCGGCGCGATGCAACACGAGGCCGAGCCGTGGCAGCGCCGGCAGACCGGCTTCATCTGGTATCAGCGGCTTGACCTTATCGGGCAGGCCGATCGGCGTGCGGATCGTCACGCCGAGGCCTGCGGCGGCGGCGGCCCAAAGCCCACCAAGGCTTGGGCTGACAAAAGCAAGCCGCCAGGAGATTCCAGCCGCGTCGAGCGCCTTGATCGCGGCCGTCCGCAACAGGCATGGCGCTTCGAGCGATGCGAGCGGCAACGGCTCGCCGCTCTCGGCGCTCCATTCGGACGGCCCGGAGGCCGGGCCGATCCAACACATCGGCACTTCGGCGATCGGCATGCAATGCGGCGTCAGGCTGCCGTCGCTCCAGGCCAGCGCGAGGTCCAGCTTGCCCGATCTTACGCGTTCCATCAGCTCCGCATTGCGCACGACACGCGCCTCGATCCTCACCTTCGGATGGGCCCGCGCAAAACGGCCGAGCACCTCGGGCAGCAGGTTCTCGCCGAAGTCCTCCTGCAGGCCGAGCCGTACCCAGCCTTCCAGCTCGACATTGTAAACGGCAGCCGCGGCCTCGTCGTTCAATTCCAACAGTCGCCGCGCATAGGTCAGCATCGTCTCGCCCGCTTCCGTCAGCGCAAGCCCGCGCCCCGCCTTGCGGAAGATCGGCGTGCCTGCCTGCTCCTCAAGCTTCTTCAGTTGCGCGCTGACTGCCGAGGTCGAGCGGCCAAGCCGGTCCGCAGCCCTTGCGAAATTGCCGAGTTCTATACCGGTCGCGAAGGTTCGCAGCACATCAAGATCGAAGATTGTCCGGCGCATCATATCGTCCACATTTTCAGGATCATAAATTCAAAAAATTCTGATTTTATGTATTAACGTGTCGTGCGATCCTCCTGCTGTCAAGAGTTCAAATCAAGGAGGCTTCCATGCCCTTCGTTCGTATCTCGCTTCTGAAAGGCAAGTCGCCCGAGCATCTGAGGGCAATTTCGGACAGTATCCACCGCGCCATGGTCGAGGCGTTCAACGTGCCGCCCGCCGACCGCTTCCAGGTTTTCCATCAGCACGAACCCGCCGAGTTGATCTTCGACCGGAACTATCTCGCCGGTCCGCGCTCAGACGACTTCGTGCTCTTCGCCATTACCGCCGGCAAGCCGCGTTCGACGGAAACGCGCAAGGCATTCTTCAAGCGCGCCGTCGAACTGCTCGGACAGTCCCCCGGCCTCAGACCGGAGGACGTCATGATCGTCGTGACGACGACGTCACCGGACGAGTGGTCGTTCGGCAACGGCGAACAGCAGATGACCGAGCCCGGCTGGGAGATCCGTGCAATGGAGGCGGCGGTATGAACGGCAATCCCGATCGCATGACAATCCGCCGCCCCGGCAACGCCGTCCGTTCGCCGCAGGGCGCCGGGACAGCGCCGTTCTGGGTGGAGATGCTGCTGGAGGGCAGTGCAGACGGCGAGAACACCGCCATGCGCGCCAGCCTCGAGCCCGGCACGATCACCAGCTGGCACACACATCCGCGCGGTCAGCTGCTCTATGTTCTCGCCGGCAAGGGTCTCGCCCAGCGCGACGGCGCCCACGTCGAGGAACTGCGCACCGGCGACGCCGTCTGGTTTGCCGCCGGCGAAAAGCACTGGCATGGCGCCGCTGCAGACAGCCCCTTCAGCTACGTCAGCATCCAGGCGGCCGAAGCCGGCCGCTTCGTCGATTGGCTGGAACCGGTGGAGGCCCCGCGATGATCGCCATGCAGTACAGCTTCACCCTGCCTGCCGACTACGACATGTCGATCGTCGACCGCCGCATCCGCGACAAGGGTCCAATGCTCGACGGCTTTCCGAACCTTGGCTTCAAGGCCTATCTCAGCGCCCGCAGGGGCGAGTTCGGTTCGCTCGAAAATCTCTATGCGCCGTTCTATCTCTGGCAGCAGCCGGATGGCGCCAGCGATTTCCTCGCCGGCTCCGGTTTCGAGGCATTGACGCAATCCTTCGGCTGGCCGCGAGTCGTGACCTGGATCGTCTGGCACGCCGAAACGGCGCCTGACGTCACCGATGCAAAATTCGCCACCCGGGAGGTCTTCCCAATCGAACCCTATGCGTCGCTCGCGCAACTCAGGGAAGCGGAGAGCAAGCGCGCGCAGGGTGAGGCGCGACAGAACGACGTCCTGGCCACCGTTTCGGCCTTCGAGCCGACGACCTGGACAATCGTTCGCTTCAGCCTTCACCGGGCCGCACCGCTGATTGCCGGCAACGGCCAGATCTATCGCGTCGGCCACGTGTCCACGCCCTAGGACCCGTCGAAGAGCGGGTCGCGATCAACCCCAGTCTGCGGCGTGCGACGGTTTCCAACGAACGCTTTTTCCCCGAAGCGCATCGCCAAAGCTATAAATCAAGAATTATATTCGGTATTTTTAATATACCTTAAGATTAAATCATACTTTTCAAAAATACTCGTCGCAGTATGCGTGCACAATCGCCGAGGGCACAACGAGACTAGCCGCCCAAGGAGGCACAAATTCTTGTGCGGCCAGTTCTGGATTCGGCGTTAGTCAGGTTTCCCTCCCCGCTCCGGAGATTGGTGTAGTGCTCCCGACTTAATTGAAACCCGCCGTGAAACCTAAAGAATTGCATAGGACGGGGTCATGTCGCGGGACGCCTGGATCAGACCGTCGCCCGGCGATACAGCGCAAGCGATCCGGCCAAGGCGAGCAGCGCGCCACCACAGGCGCGCTCGATCCAAACCGCCCCTGCCGTCTTCAGCAACCGGACGGCCTGCGAGCCGAAGATCGCGTAGCCGAGCATGATGAGGAAATCGAGCGAAGCGAAGGTCAGCGCCAGCAGCGCATATTGTGTCGCCTGCGGCATGATCGGATCGATGAACTGCGGCAGGAAGGCGGAGAAGAAAAGGTATCCCTTGGGATTGGTGACAGCGACCATGAAGCTCTTCAGGCCGATCGATAGCAACGATCCGCCGCCTGCCTGTCCGCCCGGTTTCAAAGCCGCATCGAACGTCCCTTTCGAACGCAACATCATGATGCCGAGGAAGGCGAGATAGGCAGCGCCGACGTATTTCAGCATCGCGAACCAGAATTCCGAGGCGGCCAGCAATGCACCCAGTCCGACTGCGACGGCGCCGATCAGCACGAAGTCTGAAAGGACCGCGCCCACCAGCCCGGCGCTCGCGCGGCGCACGCCGAAGCGCGAGCCGTTGGTCAGCGCCAGAAGCACCGTCGGCCCCGGCGTCGCAATGGCGACAAAGGAAACGGCCGCGAATGCGAGAAGCGTGAGTATATGCATGATGCCCTCCCCGGCGTTGATAACAGAACCTTGCATATGCAGCCGCAGCCCGCAACATCAGGGGAGTTCACAAGAAAATAGCCCGCCGCCTTCTCAGGCCGCGGGCTATGCTTCAATCGATAGCGACGATCTCAGATACCGCTCTGGCCGTCGGAGCCGATATAGGCGATGCGGAGCATGTTGGTGGCACCGGGCGTTCCGAGCGGTACGCCGGCCGAGATGATGATCCGGTCGCCCGGCTTGCCGAAGCCTTCGTCGGCCACGATGCGGCAGGCACGGTTCACCATGTCGTCGAGATCCGTCGCATCATGCGTGACGACGCAGTGCAGGCCCCAGACGATTGCCAGGCGGCGCGCGGTCTGGATGACCGGCGACAGTGCCAGGATCGGCACCTGCGGACGCTCGCGCGAGGCGCGCAGACCGGTCGTGCCGGACGAGGTGTAACAGACGATGGCCGACAGCCGCAGCGTTTCGGCGATCTGGCGGGCAGCAAGCGAAATCGCATCTGCTCCGGTTGCCTCGGGTTGGGCGCGCTGCGCGTAGATGATGCCCGGATAGTGCGGCTCGCGCTCGATGGCGCTGGCGATCGACGCCATCGTCGAAACGGCTTCGACCGGATAGTCGCCGGACGCGGATTCGGCCGACAGCATCACGGCGTCAGCACCTTCGAATACGGCAGTCGCAACGTCGGACACTTCGGCGCGCGTCGGCACCGGCGCCGTGATCATCGATTCCAGCATCTGTGTGGCAACGACGACCGGCTTGCCCGAACGGCGGCAGGCGCGGATCAGCTGCTTCTGGATCCCTGGGACGGATTCGAGCGGCATTTCGACGCCGAGATCGCCACGGGCGACCATCAGCGCGTCGGATAGCTCTATGATCTCCTCGATCCGCTCGATCGCCTGCGGCTTTTCGATCTTCGACATGATGCCGACGCGGCCGCGCGCGATCTTGCGCACTTCGGCCAGATCTTCCGGACGCTGTACGAACGAAAGCGCCACCCAGTCGACATCGTCGGTCTCGAGGACGGCAGCAAGGTCGACACGATCCTTGTCCGTCAGCACGCCGACGGTGAGCAGGGTGTCGGGAAGGCTCACGCCCTTGCGGTCGGAAATCTTGGTGCCCGAAATGACGGTCGTGACGATGCTCTTGCCGTCGCACTTGTCGGCGCGCAGCGCCAGCTTGCCGTCGTCGATCAGCAGGCGGTGGCCGGGCTTCACGGATTCCAGGATCTCTGGATGCGGCAGGTAAACGCGGGTGGCGTCGCCGGGGATGTCCTTGTTGTCGAGCGTAAAGGTATCGCCCGGCTTCAGATCGACCTTGCCTTCGGCAAACTTGCCGACGCGCAGCTTCGGCCCCTGAAGGTCGGCGAGAATGCCGATCGGACGGCCGGATCGCGCCTCGACGGAGCGGATGCGCTTGATCAGCGACCGCATCACGTCATGGCTGGCATGGCTCATGTTGATGCGGAAAACGTCGGCACCGGCCTGGTGCAGCTTCTCGATCATCGATTCCTCGGAGGAGGCCGGTCCGAGGGTGGCGAGGATTTTAACTTTGCGGTTGCGCTTCATCAATTCGGGCTTTCTTGCGTGCCTGGGGTATCGGAGAGTTGGACCATCCAGCTACCCTGGCGGCCCGTGTCATATTCCTTGAAACCCATCTTCTGATAGCCACGGGCGTAACAATCGTTGACACCCGTGATCTTGAACTCGTTCTCCGCCACGCACATCTGCACGTCACCCGTCCATCGGCCTCCCCGGGCGGCGTCTTCTGCGTAGAGGTAGTAATATCGGGACTGCAGCTCCCCCTCGATCAGTGTCGCGCAGGTCGTTGCCGGCACCTGCCACCAGCCTTCCGTCATCCAGCCGTCCTTGGCTCGATACCCGATCGCCACGCCCACCAGATTCTGCGTCCCATTGCACACGCGAAAATCGGCGCGGGCCACATCGGCAATAAAGAACGGCGAAAACGCCGCAAGAATGAAAAGGGCAAAACGGGCAAGCGGCCCGGAACGCGTAAGGAAACTTGGCGCGGTCTGGATCAACACGACTTCCAATTGGCTCCCGGTTATCAGTTGTTGTGCCTTCTTGCGCTGCCTCCCGGCGAAAGTCAACGCAATGCTAATCGATTATATTCCGCTTTGCCGACCCTGCCGCAACCATTGCCGCAATGATTGATTGCCGAGTACGCTTGAACCTCTCCTTTGCCCGTGCGATCAGAGACATGCTTGCAAACCTCGATCGGCAATTTCCTCTATGACCGCCTTCAAATCCTTCGAAATCCTAGCCGGAAATCATGACAGGGGAATGGTGCTCCTGGGCGATCACGCCATGAACCGCCTGCCGCAGCACTACGGCAGGCTCGGGCTTCCGGAAAGCGCCTTTGCCCGCCATATAGCCTATGACATCGGCATTGAGGCGCTGGTGCGCGCACTCTCCGCAAGGCTTGGCGTGCCTGCCGTTCTTGGCGGCTTTTCACGGTTGCTGATCGATCCGAACCGCGGCGAGGACGATCCGACGCTGATCATGAAGATCTCCGACGGCGCTATCGTTCCGGGCAACCATCCGATCAGCGCCGAGGAGTGGAATGGCCGCATCGAGGCGTTCCATCGCCCCTATCACAATGCTGTCAGCCGGACGATCGACGAGGTGGCGAACCGGACCGGCAAGGCGCCGCTCGTGTTTTCGCTGCATTCCTACACGCCGGCCTGGAAGGGCGTGCCTCGCCCGTGGCATGCAGCGGTGCTCTGGGACAGCGATCGACGCGCGGTCACACCGCTGCTCGACTTGCTCCGCGGCGATTCCGATCTGATCGTCGGCGACAACGAACCCTACGACGGCGCCCTGAAAGGCGATACGATGTACCGGCACTGCATGCTGACCGGCATCCCCCATGCCTTGCTCGAGGTGCGCCAGGACCTGATCGGCGACGATATCGGCGTCGCGGCCTGGACCGGCCGGCTTGCGCCGATCTTCGAAACAATCAATGCCGATCCGGCATTGCACGTCTATAATGTGCATGTATCGCGGACCGGTCCCTACGAATGAAGAACCTACGATGACGGAGAGCGACGTGACCGCACTCAGCAAGGAACAGCAGACCGAATTCGAAGCCGCGGCGTTCCGCAGGCTCGTTGCGCACCTGCGCGAACGCTCCGACGTCCAGAACATCGACCTGATGAATCTCGCCGGCTTCTGCCGCAATTGCCTGTCCAACTGGTACCGCGAGGCGGCCGAGGCCGACGGCGTCGCAATCTCCAGGGACGAGTCGCGCGAGATCGTCTACGGCATGCCCTACGGGGAGTGGAAGGACCTTCACCAGAACGAAGCCTCCGTCGATCAAAAAGCCGCATTTGAGCTGAACAAACCGCACAAATAGAGCCCTCCTCCTCGAATCGGCTTGACCGCGACCACGCTTCACGGCAGTCAACGCCATCCGAATTCCACACTCAGGAGAACACGATGTCTGATGCTCGCGGCATTGCCGGTGCCCAGCGTCGTTTTCGCCGCCGCTGACGAAAGGACTTAGACCATGGACGAGATAGCGACCGGAACCGAGACGGTAGCAGCAGCCGAACTGCGAGCCTTCATCGAACGCATTGAGCGACTGGAGGAAGAAAAGCAGACCATCGCCGACGACATCAAGGAAGTGTTCGGCGAAGCGAAAGGCCGCGGCTACGACACCAAGGCGATGAAGACGATCCTTCGCCTCAGAAAGAAGGACGCCAACGAGCGTCTCGAAGAAGAGTCGATCCTCCAGACCTACATGGCCGCACTCGGCATGGAATGACGACAAGCTGAAGGAGGGCGGATGGAGCCGCCTTCTTTCATTCATGTCGATGCCGAAATCCTGCATTTATGACAGTCTACGGGCTGTCACCTCGAGACATCGCCTCCGCCTGGCGTAGAGCTCAATCCCGCCATTGCCGGTTGGTGTTTCCAACGAGCGCCTTTCCATATGCATCGGCAGCGTCCCTGGATCGATGCCCCCCCCCAATACATGTCTGATCTCTGAAACGGCGTCGCGATGCAATTCGCGGCGCTTTTTCGTTTTCGACCAGTAGCTTGAATTGCGCCGCCGCTGCCGAGGCGCTTGCGCTGATCGCGCCAGAATAGACTTCCAGGCCATCGCGGCATTGGGCGTGGACGTTTGCGCCCTGCGATGATCGGCTGGCGCCCGCGAAACAAAGTCGTTGCATTCGAACGGTGAATATGTCTTTATACTCACCAGTCAGTTTTTAAAACTCTCCGATCAGAAAACAATAACTGGGACGGACCGGAGCGGCAGACTGAAGGGAGTCGATTTTGTCCGAAATCATACGCCTCGACGCCGGATCGCGGTCGCGTAGTACGAACCCAAGTAAGCCCCATGGCGGCAGGCAGGTTGAAAGAATGTCCTTGATGACCGAGCAATCCCACACCAACCAACCCGAACAACGCGAAGAGATTGTCCGGGTGTCGAACGTGGCCAAAGCTTTTGGAAACCACACGGTGCTCGAAGATATCAACTTCACGATGAAGGCCGGTGAGGTTGTTGCAATTATCGGTCCGAGCGGCTCTGGCAAAAGTACGCTCCTTCGATGCCTCAACCAGCTTGAACCTCCGACAAACGGTTCGATCAGCATAGCCGGCATAACCCTGGACGCCGGCAAGCAGGCAACAAAGAAGCAGCTCACCGACCTGCGCCGTGCCGCTGGCATGGTATTTCAGTCGTTCAACCTGTTTCCACATCTATCGGTCCTGACGAATGTGAGCCTTCCTCAGCAACGGGTTCTTGGACGCAGCAAGGCTGAAGCCGACAAGCGCTCTCTTGCGCTTCTCGAACGCGTTGGACTCCTGAACAAGGCTGATCAATACCCCGTTCGGTGTTCCGGCGGTCAGCAGCAGCGTATCGCCATTGCCCGGGCCCTCGCCCTCGATCCCAAAATCATGCTGTTTGACGAGCCCACCTCGGCGCTTGATCCGGAACTCGGCCTTGAGGTTCTCGCGGTCATGAAGGAGCTGGCAGAAGGCGGGATGACGATGATCGTCGTCACCCACGAGATGCATTTTGCCGAGACGGTGTCCGACCGCGTCATCATCATGGCGGACGGTCGCATCCTCGAAGAAGGGCCGAGTGCGTCGATTATGCGCAATCCGCAAAGCGAACGTGCCCAACGCTTCCTGCAGGCGGTCAAAAATCGATGAACACGGAATCACTCTTCATCATTCTGAGCGGTATTCCCTGGACGCTCGCCATCACGGCAGGTGCCTTTGTGTTCGGTGCGCTCCTCGGCATTCCCTTGTGCGCGATGAACGTCTCGCGGTCTCGGCTCCTGCACTATCTCGCGACAGCCATCATCCTGACGTTCCGCTCCATACCGCCGATCGTGTGCCTGTTCTTCCTCTATTTCGGGATCGGCTCGGGATACCTCCGGATTGGACCAATCGAGGCTTCAATCGTCGCACTGGGAATCATCACCGGTGCCAACATGGCCGAGATCTATCGGGGCGCCCTGAAAAGCATTCATGTCGGCCAATGGGAGGCATCCCACGCTCTGAACATGCCCCGGTGGTCTGTCTTCTTCGACATCATGGCCCCGCAGCTGGTTCGCGTTATCCTTCCGTCGGCAACGAGCTACATTATCGGTCTGCTCAAGGACTCGGCCATCGCTTCGACAGTTGGTGTCGCTGAAGTGGCCTTCCAGGCGAACTTCGTGTCCCGAAGACAATTCGAGGGGTTGGAAGTCTTCGCCGTCGCTGGGCTTCTTTACATTCTTATCAGCCTGCCGGTTGCCGCACTGGCACGGTATAGCGACAGCGTCATGAGAGCGAAGGTGGCCCGATGACTGACCTTCTTGTTTTTTGGCAAGAGAACCTTCCCCTCATGATTGACGGCCTGATCGTCAGCTTGCAGGTCACCGGGCTAGCTCTCTTTATCGGGATGCCGTTAGGCCTCTTTCTGGCGCTCGGGGTGCAGGGAAAGTCGATTGCCGTCCGCGCGATCTCGATGGCGATCGTCGAAATCGGACGCGGAGCGCCAGCGCTCATTCTCCTGCAGTTTGCCTACTTCGGCCTTCCCAACGCCGGCATCAGCCTTTCGTCATTCGGGGCTGCCGCTGCTGCTCTGTCGTGGACGACCGCAGCCTACACCAGTGAGATCATCCGAGCGGGCCTGGAGGCAGTGCCGCACGGGCAGAAGGAAGCGGCCGTAGCCGTCGGGTTCACACCCATGGACGCGCTGCGATTCGTGATCGTGCCGCAAGGCCTCCGTGTTGCCGCGCCCGCCCTTCTCGGATTTTCAATTCTAATGCTTCAGGCAACCTCCCTTTGCTTTGCAATTGCGTTGCCCGAGCTGCTTTCGCAGGCATACATGATTGGGACGACGACCTTCCAGTATCTCCCGATCCTTCTACTCGCGGGCATACTCTACGCCGCCATCTGCATCCCCGCGACAATTGCAGTGGCATTTCTGGAACGACGCTTAGGCCGGCATGCTGCCTAAGCCGAACCAACCCTACAGAGGGAAGATGAACATGAAAAAGGTGCTCGCTCCATTGGCAATCGCGTTAATGGCAAGTGTTTCTTCGTCCTTTGCGGCCGATTGCGCGAACCCGGTAACGACCATTACGGAAGGGAAGCTGACCGTAGCGGCCTATGACTATCCGCCGTTTACAGCGGTTTCCTCCGACGGGAAGATCAGCGGAATTGATCCGGACATCATTGAAAAGGCAGCGAAGGAAAATTGCCTGGAAGTTGTTCCCCTGGTGATGGACCCTGCCGCGACGATCCAGGCTGTGGTTGCAGGTAAGGCAGACGTCGCGATTGGAAGCTGGAACCGCACGGAGAAGCGTTCCAAGGTTCTCGGCATCTCCGCTCCGACCTATCTGGACCCCATGGGAATGTTCTCCAAGGACGGCGTCGACACGGTCGAAGCGCTTATCGGCAAGAACGTCGGCACGGTTCAGGGTTATCTCTGGGTGCCTGAATTGCAGACGCTTCTCGGCGGCAAGCTCAAGCTCTACCCGACCGCCGTCGCGCTCGCACAAGACTTGGAAGCTGGCCGGATCGACGTCGGTGTTGACGCTTACAATTATGGCGTGTATGTCCAGAAGACTTCTGGGGGCTACAAAGGCATTGCGATCAAGCTGGCACAGCCCGACGATCGTGTTCAGGCGTCGATCACGCCTCCGCAGGCGGGCCTGCTTTATACCAAGGGCAACGACTCGCTGGGAAAAGCATTGGATGCAAGCGTTGCCAAGCAGCATGATGCTATCGTCGAGGCCTTGGAAAAAGTCGGCTTCGACAAGAAGGTTGGCGACGTAGGCGAGCCACGCCTGACCAAGTAAACCAGACAGGAAGCCGTGCGTTCCCCACGCGCGGCTTCAAAGCCGAAGGCCTGCGAATGCCGGCGCTTCCGGAAAACTGGCGTATTCACATGCAATTTGCACACGCACTCACCACTATCTCATTCCTTTCGGCCGAATCAATTGACTGTCCGGTCAAAAATTTTGTAAGTTTGCTTTGTACGTGTTGTTGCTAATTCGATTGTCGAGGTCCACCGCTGGTCGAGCCAACCAATCTGAACCGTCTTGGCAGCCGTCATCGTTGAAACAACTGAGCACGAGGCAAGAATGAATTTGAAGGTGCGCGAAGAGCTGAAAGCGAAGAAGCAGGCCTATGTGCAGGAGGAAATCCTGACCGCCGCAGCAACGCTTTTCGCCGAGACGGGCATTCGTGCCGTTACCATCGACGACATTGCATCGAGCCTCGGATACACCAAATCGGTCGTCTACTACTACTTCAAGAACAAAAACCAGGTCTTGTGGGAAATCTTCCAGCGAATTCATGAAGCCTGGTGGCAAGACATGACCGCCATCATCGAGGCGGATCAGCCGCCGGACCAGCTCCTTGGAGCTATGATCAGGAAGCACGCACTCAACGTCATGGGCCGTGCTGCCTGGACCGCGATTTATTTCCGCGACCAGGGCGAGCTTACCGACGATCAGCAGAAGATCATTGTGAAGCGCAAGCGCGAATACGATCAGCTGTTTAAAGATGCGTATGTTAGGGGCGTCGAAGCTGGAATTTTCAGGGACATCCCGACGTACCTCATCGTCAGCTCGATCATCGGCATGTGCAATTTCACGCATGCGTGGTTCAAGCCCAAGGGACCGCTGTCTCCCGAGGACGTGGCAAATCACTACGTCGAGATTATTCTCAATGGCTGCCGCGCGTAGCGGATCATAGACAGATCAAGAATTGAACATTTGGGCCGTCTACGGCCGTTGAGCCCGTGCGATCACGGGCCGCCGATGGCAGACAAACGCCCCACCACCGACATCCGGTGGCAGAGCGTGATGCGTATCTCGTGATGCGTATCTTATGCTGCCCGCGAATGGAACATCACCTTCCATTCGCCTTCCTGGCATACAGTGCCTTCCTGGTTCCGGACTTCGACCCAGAAATTGACGATGCCGCGCGACGGATTTTTCGTCGGGCGGATAGCCGCAACCTTCTGGTAGACATGGATGGTGTCACCGATCTTGACTGGAGCCTTCAGGTCCCAGGTCATTCCAAGAAAAGCAATCGCTGTGCCCTCTTTCAGACCGAGACGGAATTCAAGGCCGGTCGCGATTGCGAACACCGCAGGCCCGTGGAGGATACGGGTGCCAAATGGGGTCGTCTTCGCAAACTCTTCATCCGTGTGAACCGGATTGAAATCGCCGGTCATGCCAGCGAACATCACGATATCGGTCTCGGTGATCGTGCGACGTGGGGTCGTCCAGCTTTGATCGACCTCAAAATCGTCGAAAAACTTTGCGTTTGGACCTACGTTAAGGGTGGTGCTCATGATGTCTCCTTGGATTTGAATACCTGTTCGTCTTTTTTTAGGCTGAATGGTGAGGGCGGTGTCGTGGTAATTATTGTTCGCCTCGTCTCCTGTAGCGTTCGATCCACGGCGACGCTTCTTCGAGCCGGGCAGACAGCCTCAAGACGTCGGCTTCCCTGCCAAAATGGCCGATCAGCTGGATACCGACAGGCAAACCATCGCGTGTCCAGTAGACCGGAACATTCGCTGCCGGTTGTCCCGATGCGTTGATGATGGCAAGGAAAGTCGTATAGTCGCCTACCCTGTTGCGGAACGTTCTGAAGTCGTTTGCCATGGTCAGCGTGCCGAGCTTTGCAGGCATTTGGGTCAGTGTCGGCGACAAGATAAAATCGTAGTCTGAAATGTAGAGTTCCATCTGGCGTGCAATCGTGTGGAAGCGGTTTATCGCCAGTGCATACGTTTCTGCACTCAGTGCCTTTCCAAGGTCGTACGCGTCAACCATTGCCGGCTCGAGCTTTTCGCGCCAGCCGTCGTCAGGGCTGGAGCGGAGCTTCCCGTTGACCGTCAGCGTCACGCTCGCGGCAAGAACGTCTTGATGCGACCTCAGGAAGCTCTTGTATTTGATCTCGGGTAGAGGAGCCTCGACGACGTCATGCCCCATGTCCTTCAGGAGCCTTGCGGTAGCTTCAACCGCTGCAACGCATTCTTCAGCGACCGGTATGTCGTCGAAAGCACCTGTCCATTTTGCGATCTTGAGGGGTCGCGTGAACGGCCGGTCGATCAGGTCCAGGTACTTTCCCGGAATTTCAGGCGCGGCATAGGGCGCTCCTAGCTCCATGCCAACGATGCCGTCCAGGGCGGCGGCCGTGTCGCGGACGGTCCTGGTTAAAACGCCATCCGCCGCCAGTCCTCCCCAGGCCTCCCCGCGCCAAGGTCCCATGGGAACCAGACCACGCGAAGGCTTCAACCCATAGACGCCGCAGCAGGCGGCCGGGATGCGTATTGAGCCGCCGCCATCGCTGCCGTGCGCGATCGGAACGACGCCGGTGCTCACGGCAACGGCGGCTCCGCCGCTCGACCCTCCGGCAGACCTGGTCTTGTCCCACGGATTGAGGGTCGGACCGTTGTTCTGGACGGCTTCCGTTGTTGGCGCCATGCAGAACTCGGGCACCGTTGTGCGGCCGAACGAAATAAACCCGTCGGCGATGAAGCGCTCATTGAGGGTCGCGTTGACAGGAGACTTGAGATCGGCAAATAGCCGCGATCCAACGCTTGATCTCAGGTAGGTCGAGGCAAGCCCGGAATCCTTCAACAGGAAGGGCAAAGCGCCGAACTGGCCCTTCAATTCCGCTTTCTCCGCGAGAGCCAATGCCTCGTCCGCCCTCACATAGCAGAGCGAATTGAACTCGCAATCAGACGCCTCTCCCAAGGCTACGGCGCACTGCATAAGTTCAGCAGGCGAAACCTGCTTCGAACGAAGCAATGTTGCGAGACTCAGGCCGTCAAGCATTTGATATTCTGAACGTTCCATCGCGATGCCTTCCCGTATCGGTCAGCTTGCCGCCATAAGCGGTTCGAAGCGTTCCCTGAGAACCCGCTTGTCGGTCTTTCCGGTCTTGCCCTGGGGCAGTTCGGTTTCGAAGAAGATCGTGCGGGGTACTTTGAAGTCGGAGAGCAGGCTCTCGACGTGCGCCACGAGTTCTTCCTGGGTGACGTCGGATCCGTGACGGCGAACAACGACAGCAACCGGTATTTCACCGAAAATCCGGTCTGCCATGCCGATGACGGCAGCATCCTGGACGCCGGGATGAGAGATCAGCACCTTCTCGACTTCGGATGGCGAGATATTCGCGCCGCCCCGAATGATGATCTCCTTGATCCGGCCGGTGATGTAGAAGAAGCCGTGCTCGTCCCGCTTCACGAGGTCGCCGGTTCGGAACAGGTCGTCCATCATGGATGCCTCCGTCATTTCCGGGTTCTTCAGGTAGCGCTTCATTGTTGCGGCAGCGCGCACCAAGAGCTCGCCGTCTTCGTTCACATCGCACTCCGTACCGTCGACACGGAGAACCTTGACCGCAGCTCCCGGAGCCGCTCGCCCGATGGACCCCTCAGGCAACGCGTGAGTGTCGTCGAAATAGCGCCCGAACACCGGGGTGCACTCGGTGAGCGCATAGTAGTTTTCGAGTTCCTTGCTGAACTTGCCAGTAAAACGGCGAGCCATCTCCTCCGAGAGCGGGGCACCCGCACAGATCAGCTTTCGCATTCCACTGAGATCGAACTGCAGCTCACGCTGCTCACAATATTCGAGCATCATCGAGAACATCGTCGGAACGCCGTGGAAAACGGAAGCTTTGTGCTCGATGAACGCTTCAAGAACCTCGCGTGGATGAAAGCGCCGCAGGATCACGACCGTCCCGCCAGCCTGCAGGCCTGCAGCCGCCGCCGTCGACAGGCCGTAGAGATAGCCGAGCGGTAGCGCAACCAATGTTCTGTCTGCTCCCGTGACGCCCCACATCCTGGACAAAGCGATCGGGCAGCCTACCTGCGCTTCATGATCGAGAACGATCGCCTTCGGTGTTCCCGTGGAGCCAGATGTATAGATGATGAGGAAGTCGTCGTCCGATTGAACCGGTTCACGCACGATCTCGGTCTTGGGCAGGATTTCTGCCAGTCGTGCCATCGGAATCAGGGCATCGTCCGCAACCGCACCCTTGGCAGTTTGGGCAACGACGTCATCGTAAAACAGCACCTTCGCGCCGCTGTGACCGAAGCTGTACTCAACCTCGCTCTGCGTCAAATTCGGGTTGAGCGGAACAAAAAGCGCACCGAGCATCGCCGCAGCGTAGTAGCAGTAAAGCAACTCTGGGCGGTTCTGCGCAAATGCCGCGAAGGTATCCCCCTTGCCGATACCCCTGAGCCGGAGATGCCGCGCCGTATTTTCAATGCGTTCGAGCAGCTGCTGGTAGGCGACCTGTTCGTTCTCGAATACGATCGCAACTTTTCCCGGGTTCGTCCGAACCGAGGCCTCTAAGGCCGCAAAAACCGAAGCAAACGGTGTCTCGGAAGTCTGTGTCACGTCTGAACCCTCTATTGCGTGTCGTTGTGTCGCTTCCGCGCGGTTTCATGCCCCGGCATCAACCGGTCTTGTGGTTCCAGGCGCGAGCGGCATCCGCGACCGTCGAAAACTGTGTGCCCGGTACCGACTTCATGTGGTCTATCAGCCGGGACAGCATCGAAATGCGTGGTCCGCGACCAATGATCTCGGGATGCATCGTCAGCGTGAATACGGAGTTCGAAACTGTCGTCGAGAAGTCGAACTCCTCGCGCCAAAGTTCATAGACTTCCGCCGGCGTCCTCATTCCGAGATAGAGCGGCTTGTTCAGGAACATGAAGTGCGGGAAATCGTCCAACTCCCACGCAACCGGAATTTCGACCACCTTTGACGGCGGGCCAGGCTGGTAACTCTCTTCGGAGACCTGATATCCCCTGGGAGCCCAATAAGGCCTGTAGTCGTCTGCCATCAGGCTGCTGTCGTAGAGAACGCCGCGCTCTTCGAGCAGCGCCACGGAGTTCTCGGACAAATCCCACGCCGGGGATCGATAGCCTGCGGGTGAGAAGTCTTGCCCAAGCGCGTTGCGCAGCTTGGCAAGCGCGCGGTCAAGCAAGGAGGCTTCGTCGCTCTTGCTCAAACCGACCGGCGTCTCGTGGCAGTATCCGTGCATGCCGATTTCGTGACCGTCTTCGAGAATTCGCAGTGTCTCCCGGTTGAACGAGACGGCGGTATGGGCAGGGACGAAAAACGTCGCCTTCACGGCCTTCGCCGAGAGCAGTTCAAGCACGCGAGGGAGGCCCACCCGAGGCGCAAACTCGCCGCGAGACATCGGATTTGCGGTGGTTTGCTTCAAGGAGCTGATCCACAGCGATACGGCGTCGAAATCGAAGGTGAGACAAACCGTCGTCATGACACCAATCCGAGATAGGCCTGCTCCTCATCGCCGTTCAGACGACGCGAGATAACGATCCTGTTGATGTCGTTGGTGCCTTCTCCAATCGTATAGAGAAGAGCTTCACGATAGAGTCTTTCGACGGCGTACTCTTGAATATACCCTGCACCACCGTGGACTTTCACGGCTTCGTGGACGATTTCAACCGCCGCATCGCTGGCATACATCTTCGCCATCGCACTGATCATGTCGCAACGACCGCCTCGCTCTTTCATCCACGCCGCCTCCATCGTCAGCAGTCGCGCGGTCACGAGTTTGGTCGCCATATCCGCGAGCTTGAACTGGATTGCCTGGTGTTTGTCGATGGTGACGCCGAAGGTCACCCGTTCAGAGGCATACCGCTTCGCCTCGGATAGCGCGTTCGTGGCAAGACCCACCGCGCTGATGGCGATGGCGATCCGGCCAATTTCCAGGGAATCGAACAGATGGTGGAAGCCCTTGCCCTCCGCACCGCCAAGAAGATTTGCCTTCGGCACCGCAACGGAGTCCATTTCGATCTGCACTGTATCGACGAGTCCGAACGCCATTTTATGGAAGGTCGTTGTGACGCTCACCCCAGGCCAGGCCTTCTCGACGATCAGCAGACTGAATGCCTGCTTGGCGTCCGGGCTCTCCTTGGGATGCTTCACCAGCGTAAGAAGCAACGTCGCCTTGTCGCCGTTGGTCACGTACGTCTTGCTCGCCGTCAGGTTATAGCTGTCGCCTTGACCGACGGCATTGGCGCGAATTGCCTGAAGGTCGGATCCGCAGCCCGGTTCCGTCAGGCATAGCGAGCCTCTATGCTCGCCGACGGCCAGACCGGGAAGATACTCCTCCTTCTGCTCATCGGTCCCGTAGTGCGAAATGGCATAGGCGACCGTCGAATGGCTGTTGATGTAGGCCGCAAGCGTTGTCCATCCGCGAGCAACCACTTCCATGACGGCGGCAAACACCGGGACGCGCAAGCCAAGACCACCGAACTCTTCCGGAACCGCAATGCCGAAGAGTCCAAGTTCGAGCATGCCATCGACGATCGCCTGGGGATAATTTCCGTCCCGTTCGAGAGCCGCGACATTGGGCCTGACCCGCTCTTCGATGAAGCGTTCGACCGTCGAAACGATCTCGTTTTCTTCGGGTGTGAATTGCTCGTAGTTCATTTCGCTGTCCAACCCCCGTCGATGACAAATGACTGACCATTGATGTAACTTGCCTGATTGGAGACCAGGAAAGCGATCAGCTCTGCGATTTCCTCTGGCTTTCCCTTGCGACCGGCCGGGACGACGCGCTGAAGCCAGCTGTTGTCGGAGCCTGCACCGCTCATTTTTGCAGGAGCATGCTCTTCAAGGAGCTTCGCCGAATTTCCGCGAACGTTCGTGTCGATTGCGCCGGGGCACACCGCGTTCACTGCGATGCCCCGGTCCGCATATTCGCAGGCAATCTGCTTGGTAAAGCCGATGAGGCCGTGCTTGGATGCGGTGTAGGCAGGACCGTCGGCATAGCCCACGATGCCGCCGATCGAAGAGACGTTGATGATCTTTCCCTTGCCGGCTTTCAGCATGTGCGGAATTACCGAGCGGCAGGCATAGAACGGACCCCGAAGGTTCACGTTCATAATCTGCTCCCAAAGCCCGTCGGTCGTCTCAAGAACGTTGACGAAGCCATCGAAGACGGCAGCATTGTTGATCAGGGCATCCACCTTTCCGTGATCCCTGATTGCGCCGTCGATCAAGGCTTCCACCTGCTCCCGCTGCCGAACGTCCGTGCGAAAAAATCTGGCCTTGCCGCCGTTGGCCTTAACCGCGGCAACGGTGGCTTCGCCTTCGCTATCGAGAACGCCGCCGATCACGATGGTAGCCATTTTCCGCGCCATCAGTTCTACGGAAGCGCGACCGATTCCTGTCTCACCGCCCGTGATTACAACGACTTGGCCATTTAAATCGGTCATTCGATTCTCCCGCATTGTGCCAGCCCAGGTGCGTTATTCGCCCCGCGCATACCACAAAGTATGCAAATTTGAACTATCGGTACGATAATCACGAAGCTGTCTCCAAGCAACATAAAAGTGGTTGAGCTGCTTCATGTGAATCGTTTCGAAAGGCTATGCAGCGGCGGCCTCCAGGCCGCCGCTGGCGGAAATCAGGGCCGAACGGCAGCTGGAAATTTCTTTCCGAGATCGTGAATGATTTCCCGTGCTGCGTTGTGCCCGGGAACGCCGTTCACACCGCCCCCCGGGTGGCAGGCTGCGCCGCACATGTACATTCCCTTGATCGGAGTTCTGTAGTCCGCGTAGTGCTGAATTGGCCGACGGAAGAACACCTGATCGAGGCTCATTTCGCCATGATGGACATGTCCATCAACCATCGCGAACATCTCCTCGATGTCCTTGGGCGTCAGGATTTGCGCATGAAGCACTTCCCTGTCGAACCCGGGGGCATATCGGGATATCTGGCGAACAACGATATCGAGAAGCTCCTTCTTGGTCTCCTCGTTCCACTCGCGGCCGTTCAGCTTGTAAGGCACGTGGCCACCCATGATCTGGACGACATGCTGCCCTTCCGGAGCAACCGTCTTGTCAAACGCACTGGGTGTCGTGATCCACAGATATGGATGCTTTGACATTTCGCCGTTCTGAGCGGTATGAAATGCATCTTCCAGCTCATCTGAGTTTTCGGCAAGCGTGACCGAGCCTGGGTTGGCTTCGTTGAGATGACGGGAATCGTAGGCGGTCCAGCGGGGCAACGCGCTGCAGGCAAGGTTGATCTTGAATGCGATCGATTTGGTGCGGTGACGCTCGACCTGTCCCTTAACCTCCTCGGAGAGGTTCTCTTTGCCGATCAGGTCAAAATACGTCATCTTCGCGCCGGCATTGGAAACGACCGTCTGAGCAGCGATATGCTCGCCGTCGGCAAGTTCAATCCCGACAGCCCTCCCGTCTTTGATGTCGACTTTCTTGACCATCTGCCCGGTGACGACGTCCACACCGTGACCTTTGGCGACGCGCAAAAGAGCTTCGGAGATTGATCCCATTCCACCCTTGATCAGGCCGCCGCCGCCGGCGGACGTCGTGTTGTCACGGAGGTAAGGACGAGCGAGCACGTATGCCGACCCTTGCGTCTTCGGACTGATCAAGCCCGCGGAACCGGACGCGTAGCTACCGAATGCTGTCAGGACTTCATCGCTTTCAAACCAGCGCCGCAGGTAATCGTCAGCGCTTAGCGTAAGCAAATCCCATACGTCGTAGACGCGTGCGCCGATGTCGCGCATGCGCCAAGCGAGGGACATCGCCTTCCCGATATCCTTAATCTTGCCCGTCGTCGGATCGACTGGCGTTTCGAACAACAGCCGCCGAAGATACGGTATGGTCTCAGCCATGTGAGCTGCGAATTTCGGATAGTTCTCGGCGTCCTTCCTCGAGAACCGAGCCAGCTCTTCGACGAAACGCTGCTCCTCGGGCCAGTAGATGATGCTCTTGCCGCTGTCGAATGGATGGAAGCTCGGGGGGACGGAAATGACTTCGACGCCATTCTTCTGCAGGTCGAGGTCGAGCATGATCTTCGGCTGCAGCATGCTCATCCAGTAGGATGCCACGGAGATGGTAAAGCCGGGCCAGACCTCGCGTGAGATAGCCGCGCCACCAACGAATGGCTGCCTCTCCACCACGCACACCTTCAATCCTGCCTTGGCGAGATAACAGGCGCAAACCAGGCCGTTGTGGCCACCACCAATGATAACGACATCGTATTTCTTCATCGCACCCTCGGAACTTTACGGGACGACCGCAAGCACTTCCGCTTCAACGAGCAGACGCGGATCGTACAGGGCTGCTTGGACTATGACGCTTGAGGGAGGGCATTCCTGGCTCCAGTAGCGGGCCCGGACAGTCCGGATAGCCGCCAGCGTCTCAGGGTCAAGATTGCTCACGTAGCACGTCATTCTGGCAACGTGGCTGAAGTCGAGATTTGCCGCCGCCAATGTCGCGGTCAGGTTCTCGAAAAGAGCGACAACCTGGTCCTCCGGGGACGATACGATGACTTCCCCGTCTCTATCGGTCCCGACATGGCCGGTGGATACGAAAACACCGCTGCCTCTCAGAATTATTCCCTGCGAGACCCCCGGCCATGCGCTTCCGGGAGGGTTTACCGCTGTCAACATTCTGCAACTCCTTCAAGGGCCTAATCGATTGTGACCCGACCATAATTCCTATGGCCTGAAGTGTACAGCGAATCTGACTGAATGTACAAATAAAAATACTTCACAGTCAGTTTTTATCCGGCGCGGTCTCGAAACGCTCTCGTTGGGACCGCTCGGGCACCAGAAAAACTAAATCTGACCTTTGGGTCATTTCATTTGACTTATTAGTATGTTTTGATAGCCTCAGTGCAAATTTGATGGCGAGCCGTCAGCGATGAAGCCAGATATGTGAGGTCGGATCGATGAAAATCCTCGTGCCCGTAAAGCGGGTTGTTGACTACAACGTGAAAATTCGCGTCAAGGCTGACGGGTCCGGGGTCGAGCTTGCAAATGTAAAGATGTCGATGAACCCGTTCGACGAGATTTCCGTCGAGGAGGCTCTTCGACTGAAGGAAGGCGGCGAAGCAACCGAAGTGGTTGTCGTCTCGATCGGGCCGCCAAAGGCTGAGGAGACGTTGCGTACCGCCCTGGCGATGGGTGCGGATCGAGCTATCCTGGTGGAAACTGAAGAGAGTGTCGAACCGCTCGCCGTCGCTAAAATTTTGAAAGGCGTGACGGACGCGGAAGCTCCCGGGCTGATCATCGTCGGGAAGCAGGCGATCGACGACGACTCGAATCAAACCGGCCAGATGCTCGCAGCCCTGATGGGTGTAGCGCAGGCGACCTTCGCCTCCAGTATCGAGATCGGCGATGGCAAAGCAAAGGTTGTCCGCGAGGTCGACGGCGGACTGCAGACGATTGCAGTCAAGCTTCCAGCGGTGATCACCGCCGATCTCCGCCTCAACGAGCCCCGCTACGCGTCGCTGCCCAACATCATGAAAGCGAAAAAGAAGCCGCTCGATAAAAAGACGCCCGCTGATTTTGGTGTCGACACGAGCCCGCGGCTCAAAATTGTAGCCACCGAGGAGCCGAGCGGTCGCAAGGCAGGCGTCAAAGTGTCATCTGTCGCGGACCTGGTGGCGAAGCTTAAAACCGAAGCCGGCGTTCTCTAAATCAACCTGCCTGGATCAAGGAGCTCAACTTTATGGCCATTCTCCTCTTGGCTGAACACGACAACCAAACTCTTTCCGATCAGACCGCGAAGGCGTTGAGCGCTGCGGCGAGAATTGGTCCCGATGTACATGTCTTGGTGGCGGGACAGAACGTCAACTCCGTTGCCGACCAGGCTGCCAGACTTGCGGGCGTGACCAAAGTTATCCTCGCCGACAGCGACCGGCTTGCGAACAATCTGGCGGAACCGCTGGCAGAATTGATTGTGTCGCTGGCTCAACCTTACGACACGATCATTGCTGCGGCGACCTCCGTCGGAAAAAACGTCTTGCCACGCGTAGCTGCCCTTTTGGACGTGGCGCAGGTCTCGGAAATCATCGAGGTGGTTTCTCCCGATACTTTCAAGCGTCCGATTTATGCAGGCAACGCGATACAGACGGTTCAAACCACGGATACGAAACAGGTTATCACCGTCCGTACCGCATCGTTCTTGCCTGCCTCCCAAGGCCAGACTGCTGCTGCCGTTGAACAGGCGGCGGCAGCCCTTTCTTCTGATCTCTCGTCGTTTGTCGCAGACTCGCTCTCCGTTTCTGAACGTCCTGAACTGACGTCCGCAAAGATTATCGTCTCCGGCGGCCGCGCACTCGGCTCCAAAGAGAGATTCGAGGACGTCATCCTTCCGCTCGCCGACAAATTTGGTGCAGCCGTGGGCGCGAGCCGTGCCGCGGTTGACGCCGGTTATGCACCGAACGACTGGCAGATCGGACAGACCGGCAAGGTGGTGGCCCCCGATCTCTACATTGCCTGCGGGATTTCGGGAGCGATCCAACACCTGGCAGGGATGAAAGACTCCAAGGTGATCGTCGCCATCAACAGGGATGAGGAAGCGCCGATCTTTCAGGTCGCCGATTATGGTCTGGTAGCCGACATCTTCGAAGCTCTACCCGAACTGCAGAAGAGCCTTTAGGCGGGGGCCTCTCAAATGCCTCAGGTCAATCGGAGAGCGCCGACGCGGAGTGACGATCTGCTTTTGCTCGACTACGACGCAAACACCACGCATTCAGGCGGTGGCCGCGCTGGATCGCGGCCGATTTCGCTGCAGTTTATGGTGAACGCGATGTGCAGCGCAATGCTTGCACCGGACACGCCGCTGATGCCGATGCGCGTCGCCGCACAGGTCTTTGAGAAGCTGATAAGACAAGGTCAAGTCGCGCTGGGCGAGGGTTCGCAGACACCAGACAGTCAGAGAATTCTGGATATCGCCCTTGGAAATCTCGACCGTCAGAAAGGCGTCTTCGGCGAGTTGTCCCGCAATCTTCGCATGTTGGCCGGGCATCTCGTTTGGGCGCAAGGCCGGAGTGGGCCATTTGCGAGCCGAAACTTCGAAAGTTCCCATGCGCACGCCGTCATCGTTGGACCCGGAGGAATTGAGGAACGAACCGATGTCAGGATCGGTTTGACGATCATGGCTCCCTACACACGCTTTCCCGATCACACGCAATATCAGGCGCGAGCGTTTCTCTCCCTCTCGCCGCTGGAGTTCTGCAGGGAAAGCGAGAGCTGGACAAAAGCGGGCTTTGGTGCCGTCTGCTACAGCGGCGCAGGGGAACTTGTCGGAATACGGTGCACGACAAAGCCTCTCCTGCTGCTCTGGTGCAATACCGAGCGCCCGTAGTGTCCCACCTAAGGAATGGCAATGGCCGATTTGGATAGTCCCGAACGCGAAAGCATGGAATTCGACGTGGTGATCGTCGGCGGCGGCCCTGCCGGTCTGTCGGCGGCGATCCGGCTGAAGCAGGTCGACCCCGACCTCTCCGT
>NZ_LMCW01000003.1 GCF_001424945.1 Rhizobium sp. Root1203 | reverse complement strand
GGTAATCCCCCCGCAAATTAACGGGCTTCAAAAGTAGAATTTTCTCGGGCTTTATGATCGAGGAGATTTTGATGAAGACGAGCAGATTTAGCGAACCCCAAATCCTTGCCATCCTTCGCCAGGCGGAAGGGGGCGTCCCAGTCCCCGAGCTTTGCCGGGAACATGGAATGAGCACGGCGTCCTTTTACAAATGGCGATCCAAATACGGCGGCATGGACGCGTCGATGATCAGCCAGATGAAGGCTCTGGAGGATGAGAACCGTCGGCTGAAGAAGATGTATGCCGAGATGAGCATGCAGGCAGAACTGCTGAAGGAAGCTTTGGGAAAAAAATAACACGGCCGTCTCAACGCCGAGAGATGGCCGGGAAAGCAGTGGCATCGCGCGGGGTGAGCATTGCGCTTGCCTGCCGCACCTTCGCGGTCAGCGAGACCTGCTATCGTTACAGCGCCAAGCTGAACGACGAGAACGAGCAGATCGCCGATCTTCTGATCGGACTGACGCGGGCAAAGAAGACCTGGGGCTTCGGCCTGTGTTTTCTTTATCTGCGGAATGTCCGGGGACATCGCTGGAACCACAAGCGCGTATACCGCATCTACCGCGAGATGGAGTTGAACCTCAGGATCAAGCCACGCAAGCGTTTGAAGCGGGACAAGCCCGATGCCTTGACTGTGCCTGAGGCTCCGAACCTGGTTTGGTCCATGGACTTCATGGCAGATCGTTTGGAAGACGGCAGGCAATTCCGGCTGCTGAATGTTCTGGACGACTTCAACCGCGAAGGGTTGGGCATCGAGGTGGATTTTTCGCTGCCTGCTGAACGCGTCATCCGCAGTCTGAACCAGATCATCGAATGGCGCGGTAAACCGTTCGCCATTCGTGTGGACAATGGSCCCGAGTACGTCAGTGGCAAACTGATGGAATGGGCCGAAACGCAAGGAATTGCCTTGAGCCACATCCAGCCCGGAAAGCCGCAACAAAATGCCTATGTCGAGCGCTACAACCGCACCGTCCGACACGAATGGCTCGACCAATACATCATTGAAAGCATCGAGGAGGCGCAGGAATTCGCCACACAGTGGCTATGGACCTACAACAACGAACGGCCCAATATGGGCATCGGCGGCATAACACCCGCACAGAAACTGAAAATGGCCGCGTGAATTCTACTGCGGAGCCCCGTTAAAAACGGGGGGATTACCNGGCCCAATATGGGCATCGGCGGCATAACACCCGCACAGAAACTGAAAATGGCCGCGTGAATTCTACTGCGGAGCCCCGTTAAAAACGGGGGGATTACCCTACCAGCGGACATAACCGGATCGGAAATCTATTTTTCCGAGGGAGGAAAGGGCGAGTTCAAATTCCAGCAGGGCCCGATTTTCGCGAACCTCATCCTGGCCGACGAAATAAACCGCGCGCCGGCGAAGGTCCAATCCGCCTTGCTCGAGGCCATGGAAGAGCGTCAGGTTACCGTGGGCGGCAAAAGCTACCCCCTTCCCGACCTGTTCATGGTGATGGCCACGCAAAACCCCATCGAGCAGGAAGGCACCTACCCTCTGCCGGAAGCGCAGCTGGACCGCTTCCTGATGCATGTCGAGGTCGGCTATCCGGACGACGCGTCTGAGGCAGCCATCATGCGTCTCAATCGAAATGAGGAGAACGCCGCGCACACGAAGGGCCAGCCTACCGCCCCACAAAGACTCGATCCGCAATCTGTCTTCGACGCGCGCAAAGATATCGGCGCGGTCGTTGTTTCAGAGCCGGTCGAAAAGTACATTGTCGCTCTCGTGATCGCCACGCGGTATCCCGACCGCTACGACAAGGATCTCGCGAAGCTTCTTCAGGTCGGCGTCAGCCCCCGTGGCAGCATCGGCCTCGATAAGGTTTCCCGCGCCTATGCATGGTTGAAGGGTCGCGACTATGTGACGCCCGACGATGTAAAGGCAGTCGCCAATGACGTTTTCCGTCATCGGCTCATCCTGTCCTACGAGGCTCATGCGTCCAACACCACTCCCGACCAGGTCATCGACCGGATCACCGAACTCGTGGGCGTCTCATGAGCGCACCCCCGGCAAGCGGCGACGGAGTGCACGTGACGACCCAGCAGCTGGTCGCCCTCGAAAGCCGTGCCCGCAACCTTACGTTCGTACAGCGGGCGCGCAGTCACCAGCAGCTTGCCGGGCGCATGCAGTCGGCGATGCGCGGCCGAGGCCTGGTCTTCGAGGAACTGCGCGAATACCTTCCGGGGGACGATGTCCGCGCGATCGACTGGCGGGTCACAGCCCGAACCGGCAAGCCCGTGGTGCGCGTCTACAGCGAGGAGAAAGAGCGACCCGCGATCATCGTCGTCGACCAGCGCATCAATATGTTTTTCGGCAGTCGCCTCGCCATGAAATCCGTGGCTGCCGCACAGGCCGCCATGCTTGCGGCCTGGCGCATCCTGGGCTCCGGCGACCGCGTCGGAGGCTTCGTCTTTGACGACGAAAGCGTCAGCGAAATCAAACCACATCGCAGCCGCAATGCGGTCATCGCACTTGCGGACAAGATCGCGGAAATGAATGGCAGGCTGCGGGCTGACTATACGGGCGTCCCTTCTCCCGCAGCGCTCGACGGCGTGCTGCAGAAAGTGGCCAGCATCTCCCACCACGACCATCTCGTCATCGTCGTCAGCGATTTCGATGGCCATCAGGAGGCAACACGCCAACTCCTGCTGGAGCTTTCCAGCCGCAACGATGTGATCTGCCTGCTCGTCTACGATCCATTTTTGCTCGAACTTCCAAAATCGGGAGACATCGTCGTCAGCGGGGGAACGCTCCAGGCCGAGCTGTCGCTGCGTCAAACGGGCGTACGTCAATCGATCGATGCGTTCGCCCGCAATCGCGGACGCGAACTGAGAGACTGGCAACGCCAGCTAGGCCTCCCCATGCTTCCCATTTCCACGGCCGACGACGTCTCTGCTCAGCTGCGGAGCCTGCTCGAGCAATCCGCCTGGCGGCAGCGGAGGCGATGAACCGATGGAGCCGCAAGCCAAGCTCGATCCGCTGACTGAAATCGCGCTTCGATCCCTGAAGGATATCGCAGTGCCACCGCCCGTTTCATGGATGCCGCAGACATGGGGTTGGGGGATTCTGGCACTCGCCGTCGTGGCGGCCATCCTCGTGTGGTGCGCATTGGGCTACCGGCGCTGGCGCCGCAACGCCTATCGCCGGGAAGCGCTGAAGCTCCTTGACGAAGTAGCCGCAGCGATGCGGCATCCGAATACCAGAGAGCAAGGGATCAACGATCTCAGCCAACTTGTAAAGCGCACGGCGCTTGCCGCATGGCCGCGCAAGGACGTTGCGGCGATATCAGGGCCGGACTGGGTCGCATTTCTCGCGGCTCATGGAGGCGATAAGGAGAGCTTGGCGTTCAAGAGTTTTTTCAACGACCTCGAATACCAGCACGGAAAGCCGCCCACCTCGGATGCAATCGATGAACTTGTCCATAGCGCGCGGCGCTGGATCGAGGGCCATCATGTATCAGCTTGATTTGCCATGGATGCTTTTGGTTCTGCCGGCCCCTTTGTTGGTTTGGTGGCTCATGCCGTCACATCGCGAGACATCTGCTTCGATCAGGCTTCCGTTCTTCAATCAGGTCGCAAGCGCCGCTGGCATAGAACCGAGCGAGGGTTCGGTGGTACCGAAACGATCCTGGCCACAAACGATCGTGGACACGCTGGCATGGTGCCTCATCGTTCTGGCACTGGCGCGACCGCAGTATGTGGAGCCACCGATCGAGAGAACCGAACCGCAACGTGACATTCTACTCGCGCTCGACCTTTCACAGTCGATGGATACGCGCGACTTCGCTGCGTCCGATGGAACAGTCAAAGCACGCGTGGATGCTGTACGGACTGTCGTTTCCGACTTTGTCTCCAAGCGCCCAGGGGATCGCCTGGGGCTGATTGCTTTCGGCGACGCGCCCTACCCGCTCGCTCCCTTCACGATGGACCATGCGCTCGTCAAAACACTGGTCGAAGGGCTTTTGCCGGGCATTGCGGGACCACGCACAGCGCTTGGAGACTCTCTGGGTCTTGCCATCCGCATGTTCGACAAGACGAACGTGCCGCAAAAGGTTCTGATACTGTTGACCGATGGCAACGACACGGCGAGCAAGATGCCTCCCTTGAAGGCGGCGGAGGTCGCCAAGAACAAGGGTATCGTCATCCATGCCATCGGTATCGGAGACCCGGCGGCGACGGGCGAGGATAAGCTCGATACGGCGTCGCTTCAAAAGATCGCCACGGACACCGGAGGACGGTATTTCTTCGGCGGCGATCAAGGCCAGCTTCAGGACATCTACAACGAACTCGACCGGATCACCCCCCAGGACCAGAAACAGCTCTCCTGGCGTCCACGCTTGGAGCTCTTTCATTGGCCATTGGGAGCGGCGGTTATGCTTTTGGTACTTTGGTATGGTCTGGCCGGAATAATGGGCCTTTTGCACAGGAGGTCGCCGGCATGATTGCGGACTTCCATTTCCTCCGTCCCTGGTGGCTCCTCGCCCTGCTGGTCCCGCCGGCAATCATATGGATGGCGTCCCGCTCGGGAGACATCCGCAACCGCTGGAAGGGATTGATCGCCCCTCATTTGCTCGACAGTCTCGTTGTCGAACCCAACCAAGGACGCCGCGGTCTGCCCGCGTTTTTTCTCGCTGCCCTGATGACCTTTGCTGTGATTGGTGCGGCCGGCCCCACCTGGAAGCGCGAAGCGCCGCCGTTCGTTTCTGACACCGCCTCCCTCGTCATCGCCGTCGATCTGTCTCCGACGATGGATGCGATCGACATTTCTCCAAGCAGGATCGAACGGACGAAACTGAAGATCCGTGACATTCTCGCGACGCGAAACGGAGCACGCACCGCGGTCGTCGCATACTCCGGCACGGCGCACCTCGTGGTGCCGCTGACCGACGACATCGAGCTGATCGAAACCTATACGGACGCATTGGCGACGGGCATCATGCCGAGACCCGGAAAGGATACAGGAGCGGCCCTGAAGCTGGCCGACGGCTTGCTGGAGCGGGATGGAACCGCGGGCACGATTGTTCTCCTCACCGACGGAATCGAACCCGCGGCAACGGCGGTTTCGAACGACCTCAAGAGCGCCATCGTCGTCCTCGGCATCGGCACCGCGGAAGGCGGCGTGGTGAAACAGGCGAGCGGCGAATTTCTGAGTGAGGCGGGCGGAGCGCGTGTCAACGCCAAACTGGATGTCGACGCCCTCAAACAATTCGGACATGACACGGGGGCGCCTGTGGCGACAATCACCGATGACGATACCGATGTCCGCTGGGTGGCACTGCGTGTCCGCACGAACTTCGCCCAACAGACCGCTTCCGAAGGCGACAGGTGGCATGATCTCGGGTGGTGGCTGATCGGCCCTGTTGCGCTCCTGTTCGGCTTCACGTTTCGAAGCGGCTGGGTCGTCAGACTGTCTGCGATGGCAATATCGATCCATTTTGCGTTGCCATCGTCATCGTCTGCCGCTGACTTCGCCGATCTCTGGCTGACACGGGACCAGCAAGGGCGTCTCGCCTACCAGCATGATGACTATCCTTTGGCAGCCGAAAAGTTCGAACTGCCTATGTGGAAGGGCGTCGCGCTCTATCGAGCAGCCCACTACCAAGAGGCGCTTGACGCTTTTGCTACCGTCGACACGCCCGAGAGCTGGTACAATCAGGGAAACACCCTTTTGCACCTGGACCGGATCGAAGAAGCGGTTGCCGCCTACGAGCACGCTCTGGAAAGGCGCAAGGATTGGCCGGAGGCCGTAGCTAACCTTGCCGTCGCTGAGCAGCTTCTCAAAGTGCAAAAAGACAAGGAGCAAGAGCAGCAGCAGGATCCGAACGAAAAGCCCGACAGTGTCAAATTCGACGACAAGGCAAAGAAAGGCAAGGCGGGTGAAGTCGAGGTCGTCGAACAGACTTCCGAGATGTGGATGAAGAATATCCAGGTGAGCCCCGCTGACCTCATGGCGCGAAAGTTCTCCATCGAAGCGGGTGGGACGAAGCAATGATGAGGGTCCTGCTCGTCGTATTGTCGCTGATCTCCCCGTCGCTGGCGTGGGCGGCCGAGCCGTTCGCTCGTGCCAGCGTCGAGGATGGCGGAAACATCGTGCCGGGCCAGCAAGTACGCGTGGACGTGGATATATTTGTACCCGATTTCTTTACATCGCCTCCGCAGTTTCCGCTTTTCGACCTCCCGAACGCATTGGTTACTCTTCCGGAAGAGCGCACTCAGAACATCACGCAGACGATCGATGGGGTCCAGTACTCCGGAATCCGGCGCACCTATGCAATCGTTCCGCAGGCGCCAGGAGCGTTCACGTTGCCGGAGATCGACGTAGACCTCGGATACTCAGTCGACGGCACGCCGACACGGACCACGGTAAAGATCCTACCCGTCTCCTTTGCTGTCGGCGGATTCACGTCGGCCGATCAGCCATCGATCGCGTTCGCCGCAAGGAACCTGTCGCTCGAACAGTCCTTCGATCGCGACGCCCGATCGCTCGAGGTCGGCGATGCACTGGTCAGGACCATCACGGTGACCGCCGAGGACACACAGGCCATGATGATCCCGCCGATCGCGGCTGGGAACGCCGAAGGACTGCGACAGTATGAGAAATCGCCGAAGATCGAAGACGGCATAGCAGTCGGGCGGGAGACGGCGAGTCGGAGAACGGAAACGTATGTCTATACCGCCGACAGGGATGGCTCCTTCGTCATTCCGGCGGTCTCCTACGAGTGGTTTGACGTCGCAAGTCATGAAACCAAATCCAACTCTCTGCCGCCCATCACCGTCGCAGTTTCCGCCGCAGGGTCCGAGACTGCGATCAAACCCGTCGTTGACGACGTGCAAGAGGACCGGCCGCACGTGTCCCGGCAGAAGATCGCCCTCGCGATCACCGCGTTTCTGGCCTTGGTTTTTCTCGTCTGGCTGGCTTTGCGTCTTTTCCCGATACTGGCAAGGCGAATTGCCGAAGCGCGCCATCGCCGTCTCTCCTCGCATGGCTACCGTCTAAAGTTGCTTCGGCAGACCATTCGAACGGGCAATGACCCGGACATCTACTCCGGGCTGCATGCGTGGAGTCGAAGCCTCGGGTATCGGACGTTGGCAGCCTGGGTCGACGAAGGTCCAGATGATTTGGCGGTGCAGGTGGACATTCTTTCGCGCAAGCTGTTCCAGGGTAGCCGTGAGGAACTCGACAGGATAAAACTCGCGGCGGTGGTCGAGTTTGGAAATGCATCTCGTATGCTGCCGATGTCCGCGCTCCCACCACTCAATCCTTCCCCCAGGGCTGTTGCGTAAAAATGCGGGGTACTCGTCTCCCAAGTCGGTCTCTGGAACCGCTGGTGAAGCAGTCGGAATCAACTGTAACGTTACGTTTTTACAGGCATCGACGCCGGCATTTACGTTTTCAATTTACTGTAACGTACTTCCGTCACCAGGACCCTTCGAACACTACTGCGGTGCATGGCTCATCACGAAGGAGTTTCCCGATGAAGGATTATGATACCGGAACGACCACCGACGTGCCAACATCCGTCAGCCGCCGCAACCTGCTTTTGGGCAGCAGCTCGCTTGCCATTGCGGCTCTCGCCGTGGCGGCGACCACAGAACAGGCAGCAGCACAGACGCAGCAACCCGCCCCGGCTTCGGGCTCGAAAAAGCCCCCGAACATTCTCGTGATCTTTGGCGACGACATCGGCATCCCCCAAATTAGCGCATACACGATGGGGCTGATGGGATACCGCACCCCGAACATCGATCGCATTGCAAAGGAAGGCGCGATCTTTACGGATTCATACGGCCAGCAAAGCTGCACTGCTGGGCGCGCGTCCTTCATCCTCGGGCAGGAACCTTTCCGCACAGGCCTTCTGACGATCGGCATGCCGGGCGATCCCCATGGCATTCAAGATTGGATGCCGACTATCGCCGACGTCATGAAATCACAGGGTTACGCGACCGGCCAGTTCGGAAAGAATCACCTCGGCGACCAGGACCAGCACCTGCCAACCAAGCACGGCTTCGACGAATTCTTCGGCAACCTGTATCATCTCAACGCTGAAGAAGAGCCCGAAGGATATTTCTATCCGAAGGACCCCGCCTTCCGCAGGGAGTTCGGGCCGCGCGGCGTGATCAAGTCGAGCGCAGATGGAAAAATCGAAGATACCGGTGCGCTAAACACGAAGCGCATGGAAACAATCGACGAAGAGTTCCTGGCAGCCGCCAAGAATTTCATCGATCGGCAAGCGAAGGCTGAAAAGCCGTTCTTTTGCTGGTTCAACTCAACCCGCATGCATGTGTTCACGCACCTGAAAGCCGATTCGGTTGGCAAGACCGGCAAAGGCATCCATGCTGACGGCATGGCCGAACACGACGGTCATGTGGGCCAGCTTCTCGATCAGTTGGATCAGCTTGGAATTACCGACGACACGATCGTTCTCTATACGACCGACAACGGCGCCGAACTCGCCCTCTGGCCCGATGGCGCGCAGACAATGTTCCGCGGCGAGAAGGGAACGACGTGGGAGGGCGGGTTCCGCATTCCGATGATGGTTCGCTGGCCCGGCGTCGTGAAGCCCGGCACCGAGATCAACGAGATCGTCACGCTGATGGACTGGATGCCGACGTTCGCCAGTGCGGCGGGCCTGACAGACCTCAAGCAGCAGATGAAGGCAGGCTTCAAATCCGGGGCGAAGGACTTCAAGGTTCATTTGGACGGATATGACCTTGTGCCACTGCTGAAGGGCGAGGTTGCAACGGGTCCGCGCGATGCAGTCTACTATTTCGATCAGGGCGGCAATCTCAACGCGATCCGCTGGAATGACTGGAAGCTGAGCTTTGCGGTTGCAAGCCACGGCAACATTGCCACGGCAACCAGAGAGGTTCCAAGCTGGGCCTTGATCGCCAACTTGCGAATGGATCCGTATGAACGCGCCATGGAGGACGGCGGTGGTGCGCTGGAATTCCTTGCGAGAAACATGTGGCTCCTTGTGCCGATTCAGGGGAAAATCAAGGACTTCTTCAGTGATTTTGACAAGTTCCCCTACCAGGAAGGAAGCTCGCTGAATGCCAGCGGCATCAACTATGGCATGCTTCGCCAACAGGCCGCACTCAACCGCCTGAACGAATTGGAGCGGTTGACGCCACAATAAATCCTCCCGCTGCGTGGGGAGGCTACAAATGGTCTCCCCACGCGTTCTCTCGCCTCTTCTGCTTTATCAACCTACCAGATACGAAAAGAAAAATGATGCCGTGACACGTCCTCGGCAACGGCCTGCGCCGAGTTCGAAGACGCGATCTGGCTCAACGCCGCGCACTACCTGGCGCGTTCCGCGCGTGTGCGTGCCTGCCCCAGCGCCGCCGTCAATTGGGCCTGGGTGAACGGTTTCGACAAACGAACCGTCCGCGGATCGGCGCCTGCGGGGAGTTCCGCGTAGCCCGTTGCCAGGATCACCGGGATGCCCGGAAATGCGTCCTTGATCGTGGCTGCAAGCTCCGATCCGGTCATGCCGGGCATGGCGTGATCTGTCACCACGACGTCGGGCACCGTGCCGCTGTTGAGGATCGCAAGCGCTTCCTTTCCCGACTGGGCCTGGACCGTTTCGTGACCGAGATCTTCCAGCATGAGAACGGTGTTCATCAGGACGAGCCCGTCATCATCGACCGCGAGAACGGTCAGGGGCCGATCGGAATCAAATGCGGCCGTCTCCCCGATTTCCGTTTCCGTCGCGGTCGGGATTTCTGTTTCCACCACCGGCAACCAAAGTTCGGCCGTCGTTCCCTCTCCTTCTCGAGACTTGAGAACAAGCTTTCCGCCCGACTGTGCCATCAGCCCTTGAACCATGGGAAGACCAAGACCAGTTCCCTTGCCGATACCCTTGGTGGTAAAAAATGGTTCTACAGCGCTCGCGAGCGTCTTCTCGTCCATACCTTCGCCCTCGTCTTTCACGACGAGGCATACGTACTCGCCCGGAGGGAGGTCGTCCCGGGATGACGACTTCGATACGGATCGGTGATCGGCGCCGATCGTGATGGTTCCGCCGCCCGGCATGGCATCGCGCGCGTTGACACAAAGATTGAGCAGAGCGCTCTCGAGCTGGGCCGGATCCGACTTCACCTTCGACAGGCAAATTGGAAACTGCGTCAGGATCGGAATCTCTGGACCGATCGCGCGCTGCAAAAGATCCGCCATTCCGCGGACGAGATCCGTGATGTCGACCGCTTCGAACGACAGCTCCTGACGTCGCGCGAATGCAAGGAGACGCTGGGTGAGCGCTGCACCGCGCTGGGCGCCCTGAATGGCATTGTCGATCAGGTCGACGACCTCCATCCCCTTGAGAGCGCGCTTGCGTGCCACCTCAAGGCTGGCGAGCACGACGGTGAGAAGATTATTGAAGTCGTGGGCCATCCCGCCAGTCAGTTGACCGAGCGCTTCCATCTTCTGCGCCCGGATGAGTGTCTCCTGCGCTGCCCGCTTCTCGCTGACATCGCGTGTCACCTTGGCGAATCCTACGAGCGTGCCGTCGTCCGCGCGAATGGGATCTATGATGACGCTCGCCCAAAAGCGAGTGCCGTCCTTGCGCAGACGCCACCCCTCGCGCTCGAAGCGCCCTTCTTCGACAGCGATCTTCAATGCCTTGGCCGGCAGTCCTTCCGCCCGGTCTTCATCGCTGTAGAACCTGGAGAAGTGCTGGCCGATTATTTCTTCCGGCGTGTATCCCTTGATGCGCTGCGCGCCGACATTCCAGCTCGAGACGTTGCCTTCGGGGTCGAGCATGTAGATCGCGTAGTCCGTCACGCCCTGCACCAGCAATCGGAACTGCTCTTCGCTTCGACGGAGTTCCTCCTCAGCCTTCCTGCGCTCCGTCAGGTCGCGTGTAATCTTCGCAAAGCCCAGGATTGCGCCGTTCTGATCGCTTATTACGTCGATGATGACGTGTGCCCAAAAACGCGTTCCGTCCTTGCGGAGACGCCAGCCCTCATTCTCGCAGCGGCCCTCCTTGGTCGCTATTTCAAGGGCCCGCTGCGGAATTCCTCGATCGCGTTCTTCCTCAATGTAGAAGGTCGAGAAATGCGCACCTAAAATTTCGTTCTCGTTGTAGCCCTTGAACCGCTGCGCGCCGGCGTTCCAGCTGCTGACATAGCCTTCCGGGTCGAGCATATAAATCGCATAGTCCGTGATCCCATCGACCAGGAGCCGGTATCGGTCGTCCACCGGGACCTCGACGGTCGCTTCAGCTAGCATGTTACTGTCCGAACTGTTTTTGAGTAAAAGAAAGAAATAGGGCTGACACCCGAGTTTCCAACGGCCGGGGCAGGACATCGGATCTCACTGTGCGCATCACGCGAATTCGCCAGCGGCCAGCAGGAATCACAATCGCAACCTACAGCGCCGCCACCCTGCGGTTGCGTCTAATTCGTAGAGCGCCGCAACGGAATCACCTAGCTCTCTCCTGTTAACATCAAAAGGGAGACGAACATGGCAAGCTGCGTCGCAAGCAATGGCGATACTTGGGAAATCTATAGTGGAAGCGACGGATGGCGTTGGAGGCGCACTGCATCAAACGGCCGCATCGTCGGTGCATCTTCACAGGGCTATTCCAACCGAGGCGATTGCGTAGACAACGCCGCGCGCAACGGGATGACCTGCAATCCGGTCTGATTTCGTCGGCTCGCGAGCCGATTTTGACGGATTCTCGGATTGAGAACTGGTCATCGGCCGCCAACATAAAGTCAACTTGCTTCCAAGGCTTCTAGCCTCAGGGTAAGGGCTGATCATGAACGCCGAAAACGGCGCCCGGTCCGCCCTTACCGCACACTCTTCGCATCGGTCGTGACTGTCGTAACGGAATGCTTGGCGTCTTCGGCCACTTCTTCGGCAACGGCAGAAAGATCGAGATTACCCCAGATCGATTCCGATTGACGGCGATCGGTGCGGCGGGATGTTTTGATTTCGACGACGAACGGCTTCGACTGAGCGCGCATGGGCTTCCTATTGAAATGCGTTGAACGAATCCTCAACGCCGTGAGCCTATGAAGCGTTCCGCGCCGACGCAAGCTCCCCTGAAAATTGAATCCAGCTTCACACAGGCCACGAGATCTTTTGGTGCCGCGTGCTTTCGATATGCCGGCCTTTCCGCGGGTCGTCTGCCGGCTGTGAAGATTGTTGTGAAAAATCCTTGAAGCACGAAACGATGTCGATTACGAAGCACCTCGCCGAACACGATGGCGCCTGGGCACACCTGCCTGGACGAAGTCTGGTCGGAAACCTTCCCAACTCGAAGAAGCACTGGCAGCGATCAAAATCGCCGCCGAGCGATGACAGCTCGGTGGCCAGGATGCGGAAATCACATATCAGCGTGCACAACGACAGCTGGACAACGGAACGGTCGATCGGAGGCGACCGCCCCGAAGCTGCTGTCGTCGATGACGTCAAGGAATGAAAAAGACTACGAATGACAATCAAAGACCGTTTTCTAAAGCAGCAATACGCCTGGATGATCGCTGCCTGTTATTCCCGCAAGCATCCCGACTTCCATCGCTACGGCGGCGTCGACGTAGCGGTGTCGTCACGGTGGAAGGAAAGCCTGGACGCCTTCATCAACGACATGATCGACACCCTGCCGCGCAGCCTCTCCGAACGCCGGTTGGAACTCAGAAATCCGCGGCGTCCCTTCGAGCCCGGCAATGTCGAATGGGTATTCGCAAGCAAGCATCGCGGCCTTCGTGCCCCCGACGGGACTCATCCCAGCATGCCTGAGATGCGTGCGCGCCGGGTCTGAGTCCCCAGCCCGTCGCAACGTTCGCCGGCCACAACGCATAACGGGGGAGCAATCCTGCTTCTCGCTTATCCGGCGAACACCTTTATCGCGATCTGCCGCGCGCATTCCTGGTGATGACGAACAGAAGGACGCCCGCTGCAACGGCTAATGCTCCCCAGTATATCCAGGGCGTTTGATCGATCATGAAGCTTTCTGCAGGGTATGGGAAATAGCCGCTGCCCTGTCCCATCCAGATCATCCCGATCAGAACAAGCAGGCTCGCGAAAACATATGCAAGCTTCGCCATAAAACGTCCCCTCATAGCAACCGGGTGGAAAACCGCGCGCTTGAGAAAGCGCGCGGCCGAGAGATAACGAAAAAACCGTCTATTGCAGGGTGCGCGTCGGCATGCCTTGGCCAGGTGCGGCACCCGCGTGAACCGCCGTGGCACCGGCGCCGGCACCATCAAGGCCCGTCGCAACGACCGAGACACGGAACTTGCCGTCGAGATTGCGGTCGAAGATCGCGCCGACGACAATGTCGGCATCGTCCTGGACTTCGTCCCGGATTCGGCTTGCGGCCTCATCGACCTCGAACAGCGTCATGTCGGAGCCGCCCGAGATGGAGATCAGCACGCCCTTGGCGCCCTTCATCGAAATGTCATCGAGCAGCGGATTGGCGATTGCGGCTTCCGCCGCCTTCATCGCGCGCTCCTCGCCCGAAGCTTCGCCGGTCCCCATCATCGCCCGACCCATGCCACGCATGACCGACTTCACGTCGGCGAAATCGAGGTTGATCAGACCCTCCTTGACGATCAGGTCGGTGATGCAACCGACACCGGCGTAAAGCACGCGGTCGGCCGTCATGAAAGCATCGGCAAAGGTGGTTTTTGCATCGGCGATGCGGAAGAGGTTCTGGTTCGGGATGACAATGACGGTATCGGCGGCCTGGCGCAATGCCTCGATACCTGCCTCGGCTGTCTTCAAGCGGCGATTGCCTTCGAAGGTGAAGGGCTTGGTCACGACGCCGACCGTCAGGATGCCCGCGTTGCGGGCCGCCTGCGCAATGACCGGTGCAGCGCCTGTGCCGGTGCCGCCGCCCATGCCGGCGGTGACGAAGCACATGTGCGACCCGGCGAGATGATCCATGATCTCGTCGATCGATTCTTCGGCGGCAGCGCGGCCGATCTCCGGCAGCGAACCGGCGCCGAGACCTTCGGTCACATGCGCGCCGAGCTGAATCCGTCGCGAGGCCTTGGACGTCGCCAGGACCTGGGCGTCGGTATTGGCAGCGATGAAATCCACGCCTTCGAGATTTTCCGAAATCATGTTATTGATAGCATTACCGCCGCCGCCACCGACGCCGATCACAGTTATTCTTGGCCGCATTTCGGAAATCCCGTTCTTGGCGTTCGTCATCGCAATCTCCTTCGTGCGCTTTGCTGCCGGCTCCGCCTCTTTATCGGGAACCGAATCGAGCACCAGCCTAGGCGCGCAACAAGGCAGAGCCGGGGCGAAAGAACAAGATGAAGCGTTTGGGAAACTTTATCCGGAACCTTTTTTGCGCCCCGCGCATTGTAATGAATCGAGCCAGCCCAAAGAGGAGAATTGCGCAGATGCCTACGCTAGCCTCACGCCACTCCATTGCCCCTCCTAACGATCATATTCTTACCGCCCAGGAGGCGCTGGAACCTCTCTTCCTTCAGATCGAAGCGGAAGCGGAGGTGAGGATGATTGCCGCAGCCATCCGTGCAGGCTGGAGTGCGGAGGCTGCCGTTGTCGCAATCGACGAGCTTCGCCGCAACGAACTGCTACCGGGTGGGCATTGAGCGTGGCGGAATGCACATGCATATAGTTCGCCTTGCGGGCGGGATGACTTATGTGTAGCGCGGTCCACTGATCGCGAGGAAGCTCTTTATGCCCATCAGAAATATATGCGTTTTCGGCGCGGGCGCGCTCGGCGGCGCGATTGCAAGCAAGCTTGCCTCGTCGCTTGGAGAGGCGGTGAACGTGTCGGTCGTCGCGCGCGGAGCCCATCTCGAGGCAATACGGCGGGACGGGCTGAAGCTGTTTGATGCTGGGGCAGAAATACCGAAAACCGCGCGCCTGACAGCGACCGACGATCCCACCCGCCTGCCGGCGCAGGATCTGGTCATCACGGGCCTCAAGGGCCACCAACTCAGTCCAGCGGCCGAAGGCATTTCACATCTCCTAGGCGACCGCACCCGTGTCCTGACGATCCTGAACGGCATTCCCTGGTGGTATTTCCACAGCGACAAAGGCAGCCGCCACGCCGAACTCCAGTTCGAGGAGCTTGATCCGGGCGGCAAGCTTTGGCGGATGGTCGGACCCGAGCGCGTGATCGGCTGTGTCGCCCATCAAGGTGCCGAGGTCAGCCAGCCCGGCGTAATCAGGTTGAGCAATGACGGGCACTTCATCATTGGCGAGCCGTCAGGCGACGTCAGTGGCGACCTTCAGGACGTCGAGTCTCTGCTCCGGAGCGCGAGAATCGGCGTGACCGTCTCATCGCGGATTCGCGACGACATCTGGAGCAAGCTGATGGGCAATGCCTCCTTCAATCCGATCAGCGCCCTCACCCGCTCCCTGATGTCCGCCCTCATGGCCGACACCGCAGTCAGCTATCAGATCGGCAAGGTGATGACGGAAGTGAAGGCGGTTGGCGAAGCACTCGGCGCCAATGTGGGCATGTCCGTCGAACAGCGGCTGGAACAGGCGCGGCAAATCGGCCCGGTGCGAACCTCGATGCTGCAGGACCTTCTCGCCGGCAAGCCTCTCGAGATCACCCCGCTGGTCGGGATGGTGGTGGTGCTCGGTCGGCTGACGGAGGTGCCGACTCCGGTGTCGGAGACTTTGCTCGCTCTCGTTTCGGAACTCGACCGGGAAAACCGCCGGACCTTCCAGTAAACCGCCCCAGGGGGCGCTCTTCATTTCTTCATTCAGGACGGTAAGAAAAAGAATCCGAAAACCGTCACAGAACCTTGATGCCAAACGCCTTTATTTCAGCCATGAGGCCATCCGCTGGACCGCCTCTACGATCTCAGCCTCCGAGCCCGCATAGGACATGCGCATCGTCCTGTCGCCTTCCAACGGGTCGAAATCGAGGCCCGGAGTCGCAGCGACATTGATCTCGGCAAGCATCCGCTTGGCGAAAGCCATACTGTCGTTGGTGAAGCGGGTCACGTCCACATAGGCATAGAAAGCGCCGTCCATTGGCGAGGCAATGGAAAGGCCGATTTCAGGCAGGCGGCGCATCAGGAACTCGCGGTTGGCAGCATAGCTCGCCTTGTAGACGTCGAGCTCGGCGCCGGCCGCGAGGGCCGCCGTCGCCGCGATCTGAGAGAGTTCAGGGGGAGAAATGTAAAGACTCTGGGCAACGCGCTCGATCGGTCGCACCAACCGATCCGGCAACACCATCCAGCCAATCCGCCAGCCCGTCATGCAATAATACTTGGAGAACGAATTGATGACGATCGCTTCGTCGGTCAACTCCAGCGCGCTCGTTTCCTCGCCTGCGAACGTCAGGCCGTGATAGATCTCGTCCGAAATGAAGGCGATAGACTGGGCAGCGCAATAGCCGGCGAGCGCCTTCAGTCCTTCGCGCCCCGTCACGGTGCCGGTTGGATTGGCCGGGCTGGCCAGCAAAACACCCTTCAGCCGAACATTGTGTTCCGCCTGCGCGGCCTCGAGGCTTTCCGGCGTCAAGGTAAAATGCGTGTCAGCCGTTACCGGAACTTCGATCACCTTCAGACCGAGTGCTCCCAGGATGTTGCGATAGGCCGGGTATCCCGGCCGCGCGATCGCCACGGCATCTCCAGCATCGAACAGCGACAGGAAGGCAAGATTGAAACCTGCCGAGGATCCGGTCGTGATCGCAATCCGCGCCGGATCGATTTCCAGATCATGGCGATCCCTGTAATGCCCGGCGAGCGCGTGTTTCAATCCCGTTGTTCCGAGCGCATCGGTGTAGCCGATCTTACCTTTGGTCAGAGCAGCCCTTGCGGCCTCAAGAGCCGCTTGCGGCGCCGGGTGAGATGGCTGCCCGACAGCCATGGAGATGACCGGATGACCGCTTGCGCGCCGCTTGGTCGCCTCAGCCAGGACATCCATGGCATGAAAGGGTTCGACTTCGCTGCGTTTGGAAATGGAAAACACGATCGCTTCTCTCTTGCTTTGTTTACGGCCCGACAATTGCCGCATTAATCGGCTCATCACAATCCTGCGATCAAACAACCGAAGTGAAAATTCCTGTTTGACGACAGCCGACCGCACCGTAATTTGACGCTTCGCATTGCTGCCTGTTAACCGGGTGGTGATATCCGGAACGACGCATATCATCCCAAAGACGAGGATATCATGGCCCTTCTCCCAAAAATCTTCACTGCGCTGGCACTCACGGCCTCCGTCGCCGCTGCCTACCCGGCAGCCGCGCTCGATGACGCGCAGAAAAAGGAGTTCGGCGATTTCATCAAGCAGTACCTGATCGAGAACCCCGAGATCATGATTGACGTTCAGGACGCGCTGCAGAAGAAGCAGGAAGCCGCCCGCCTCGTCAAAGCGAATGCCGTGATTGCCGACAACAAGTCGACAATCTTCGATGCCAAGTACGACATGGCGATCGGCAACCCGAAGGGCGACGTCACCATCGTCGAGTTCTTCGATTATAATTGCGGCTATTGCCGACATGCGCTTACCGATATGCAGACCATGCTCAAGAAGGACAAGAACGTTCGTTTCGTCCTGAAGGAATTCCCGATCCTCGGGCCGGAATCCGTCGCCGCCCACAAGGTCTCGGATGCTTTCCGCAAATTGGCGCCGGAAAAATACAGCCAGTTCCATATCGCGCTTCTCACCAGCGAGGGCCGCGCCGACGAAGCAAGCGCCATCGAAGTGGCTAAATCGCTTGGCGTCGGCGAAAAGCAAATCCGTGAGGAAATGGCCAAAAGCACAAGCGATGCGTCCGTTCAGGAAACCTACCAGCTCGCCCAGAGCCTCGGCATCACCGGCACACCGTCCTATGTCATCGGAAACGAATTGGTGCAGGGTGCGGTCGGCTTCGACGACCTCGAGACCAAGGTGAAGAACATGCGCACCTGCGGCAAGACGCGTTGCTGAGGCGACGCCCATCAATTCGCCAAAATCGAAGCGTTTCAGCCATGTGGACAAATACTGTGCGATTCGGGCTGCCCTTCCCAAAGGGCTTTCATTAAGCCTTTGGTGAGTCTATAGGTTGCCCTCGCACATTTGACGGAACACTCGATGACGCAGACTATTTTCGTCCTGAACGGGCCAAACCTGAACATGCTCGGCAAAAGAGAGCCGGGCATCTATGGCGGCAAGACGCTCAAGGACATCGAAACGGATTGCAAGGCGGCTGGACGCGATCTCGGCATCGAGATCGATTTCCGTCAGAGCAATCATGAAGGCGCGCTTGTCGATTGGCTCCAAGAGGCGAATGACAAGGCCATCGGGGTGGCGATCAATGCAGGTGCTTACACACACACGTCGGTCGCGCTCCACGATGCTATCCGCGCTATTTCCATTCCGGTTGTAGAGCTCCATATTTCCAACGTTCATGCGCGGGAGGAATTCCGCCACAAGTCGATGATTGCGCCTGCGGTTAAGGGCGTCATCTGCGGCTTTGGACCGCATAGCTACATTCTGGCGCTGCAGGCGCTGAAGAATCTCACGGCATAAGAAGAAGACAGGGCAAACACTCATGGCTGAGAAGAAAAACGGTATCGATCAGGCGCTGATCCGCGATCTCGCAAACATCCTCAACGAGACGGATCTGACGGAAATCGAAGTCGAGCAGGAAGACCTGCGCATCCGCGTTTCGCGCAACGGCACCACACAGTATGTTCAGGCGCCCGTCGCGGCACCTGGCTATGCTGCTGCCGCCCCCGCCGCGGCTGCCGCAGCACCGGCGGCACCAGCCGCCGCCGTTCGCAACCCGGCGAACACGATCAGCGCGCCGATGGTCGGCACCGTCTATATGGCCCCTGCCCCCGGCGCCCGCGCTTTCATCGAAGTCGGTGCGACGGTGAAGGAAGGCCAGACGCTTCTGATCATCGAAGCGATGAAGACGATGAACCAGATTCCTTCGCCGAAGTCCGGCAAGGTCACAGAAATTCTCGTCGAGGACGGCAGCCCCGTCGAATACGGCCAAGCCCTCGTCGTCGTCGAATAAGGCGGGCATCATGGTCTCGAAAATCCTCATAGCGAACCGCGGCGAGATTGCGCTGCGCGTGCTGCGTGCCTGCAAGGAACTCGGCATTCCCTGCGTCGCGGTCCATTCGACCGCCGACGCAGATGCAATGCACGTGCGCCTTGCCGACGAAAGCGTCTGCATCGGCCCGCCGCAATCGCGCGACAGCTATCTGAACATCCATCAGATCGTCGCAGCCTGCGAGATCACGGGCGCCGACGCTGTGCACCCCGGCTATGGCTTCCTGTCGGAGAACGCCAAGTTCGCCGATATCCTCGAAGCACACGGCATCACGTTCATTGGCCCGACGGCGGACCATATCCGGATCATGGGCGACAAGATCACCGCCAAGACGACCGCCCTGGAACTCGGCATTCCCGTCGTTCCCGGGTCCGATGGCGAGGTGAAAACCGAAGAGGACGCGCTGAAGACGGCTGCGGAAATCGGCTATCCAGTCCTGATCAAGGCCACCGCGGGCGGCGGCGGACGCGGCATGAAGGTCGCCAAGACGCCCGAAGACCTCATAGAAGCCTGGTCGACGGCACGCACCGAAGCGGCTGCGGCCTTCGGCAACGACGCCGTCTACATGGAAAAGTACCTCGGCAAGCCGCGCCACATCGAAATTCAGGTGTTCGGTGACGGCGAAGGCAATGCGATCCATCTCGGCGAGCGCGACTGCTCGCTGCAGCGCCGCCACCAGAAGGTTTGGGAAGAAGCAAACTCTCCGGCTCTCAACGTCGAGCAGCGTATGAAGATCGGCCAAGTTTGTGCCGATGCCATGATGAAGCTCAAGTACCGCGGCGCCGGCACGATCGAGTTCCTCTATGAAAACGGCGAGTTCTATTTCATCGAAATGAACACCCGTCTGCAGGTGGAGCATCCGATCACCGAGGCGATCACCGGTATCGATCTTGTGCACGAGCAGATCCGCGTCGCTTCCGGCGGCGGCCTGTCGGTGACGCAGGACGAAGTGCATTTCCACGGCCATGCCATCGAATGCCGTATCAACGCCGAGGACGCGCGCACCTTCGTTCCCTCGCCCGGTACGATCACGCATTTCCATGCGCCGGGCGGTCTTGGCGTCCGTGTCGATAGCGGTGCCTATCAGGGTTACAAGATCCCGCCCTATTACGACAGCCTGATCGGCAAGCTCATCGTCTTCGGTCGCACGCGCGTCGAATGCATGATGCGCCTTCGCCGTGCGCTTGACGAATTCGTCGTCGACGGAATCAAGACCACGCTGCCGTTGTTCCAGGATCTGGTCGATAACCAGGATATTGCCAACGGCGACTACGACATTCA
This sequence comes from Rhizobium sp. Root1203, assembly GCF_001424945.1. Taxonomy (GTDB): domain Bacteria; phylum Pseudomonadota; class Alphaproteobacteria; order Rhizobiales; family Rhizobiaceae; genus Rhizobium. The sequence continues at coordinate 137,115 of NZ_LMCW01000003.1, read as the reverse complement.
CTGGCTGGAAGACTATCTGGCCAGCAAGCCGGCGTAACTAGGAATGGCAGGGTCGCGCAGGAAATCTCCAGGCATCACACCGGAAATCCTCCTGCGCGCCTATTCCATCGGGCTCTTCCCGATGGCCGAGTCAGCCGACGATCCTGAAATATTCTGGGTCGAGCCCGATATCCGCGGCGTCCTGCCGCTCGACGATTTCCATGTTTCCAAAAGTCTCGCCAAAACGATCCGGCGACAGCCCTTCGACATTCGCTTCAACGGCGACTTCGATGCTGTGATCGCCGCCTGCGCGGAGGAGACTCAGGGCAGACCGAGTACCTGGATCAACCAGACGATCAGGTCGCTCTATTCGACTCTGCATCGCATCGGCCACGCGCATTCGGTCGAAGCATGGGATGGCGATGAATTGGTCGGCGGCCTTTACGGCGTTTCGCTTGGCTCGGCGTTTTTCGGCGAGAGCATGTTTTCCCGTCGAACGGACGCGTCGAAGATCTGCCTCGTTCATCTGGTCGATCGCCTCCGAGAAAAAGGCTTCACGCTGCTCGACACGCAGTTCACCACCGAACACCTGAAGACGTTCGGCGCCATCGACGTGCCGAAGGACGACTACGCGCACATGCTCACTGCGGCGATGGAATCCGCTCACCTGCAGTTTTGAGGTTTATTTGGCCGCCTTATCAGGCGCCGGGACGTCCGAGGTCTGCTTGCAGTCCTTCAACCAGACGTCATAGATCGGATGCTCGACGGCGTTTAGGCCGGGGCTGTCCGCGAACATCCAGCCGGTGAAGATACGGCGGATCTTGCGATCAAGCGTGATCTCGTCCACTTCGACGAAGCCGTCGATCTTCTGCGCTTCGGCCTGGTCGCGGGAGTGGCAGGCTTTCGGGGTCACCTGCAGGGCACCGAACTGCACCGTTTCGTTGACATAGACGTCGAAGGTCGTGATGCGGCCGGTGATCTTGTCGAGGCCGGAAAAGACGGCGACGGCATTGTCGATGCGGGCCGCGGATGCTGCGTGCGGCAACAACGACGAGCAAAACGCAAGCGCCAACCCGGCAGCAAGCAGGGTACGGTTCCGCGTGAAAAGCTTCATATCTACCCGTCTCCACCGCATCTCGAAATCAATGGCCGCAGTTTCTGCGGCCAACCTGCGGGTAAAGGTCAATTGTGGCCAAAAGCGGGGCCGGATGGCCTTCTCAGTTGCCGGGCGTCCAAGCGTCGTAGTCACCGGTCACGCGCGGGCGCTCGCCAGGAACGGCAAGGGAGCCCGGCGGCCGGTAAGCCTGAGCCGTACCGGTCGGGTTGGCGCGATGACCAATTTGCCAGTCCTTGGCAACGTAGTTTTCCTTGGACGGCGGAACATCGGTGCGATGATGCATCCAGCCGTGCCAACCCGGCGGAATGGCTGAGGCTTCGGCGTACCCCTTGTAGATAACCCAGCGCCTGGGCAGTCCGAAAGACGACGTGCCGCCTTCATAGTAGATGTTGCCCAATTCATCTTCGCCGACGCGCTTGCCGAAACGCCAGGTCGCGAAACGCGTCCCCATCGTCTGACCGTTCCACCAGGTGAAGATTTGCAGGAGGAGATTTTTCATGTCTTTTCCTTGAGCTTGCCAGACGGCCAGCGGGACCTGAATTCGATCCCTCGCTTATGCCGTCAGCGGAATGTATTGTCCAGTGATTCCGGAGCAAACTGGCTTCATTTCAGGGTCATCACGAAGCCCAGGTGCGACGGTGAAAAGCCGAGCTTTTCGTAGAAACAATACGCGCCTTCGCGTCTGGCGCTTGAAATCAGGTGCACTCGGCAAAGACCGCGGCCTTTTGCCTCGCCAGGGCAGAATTCGATCATCGTGATCGCATCATTGTGTTTCGAGCGGCTTTTCAAGGATCAAGGTGGCAATGCCGGATTGGCCGGGACCGTCGTTTTCGTTGCGGCCGACGTCCGCAAAGCCGTGGGCGCGGTAAAAGGCTATGGCCGTCGCGTTCATCGGCTCGACCTCCAGGCGCATCATCTCCGCGTCTGGAAAACATGTCTCCAGTTCCGCAAAGATCTCGCGCCCGATGCCCTGCCGATGAAGTGCCGGACGGACGTAAAGCAGATGCAGCATGACTGTCTTGCTCATGTCGTCGGACATGGCGGCATAGCCGATGCCGCCTATGTGCTTGCCGTTGTCGGCGACAAGAAACTCCGCGTTCTTCCTGGCGAGCCGCGCCTGAAGCGCCGAGGGCGAAAAGAGGTGTGCGATGAGTTCGTTGACCTTTGCCTCGCCGTGGAGTGCGGCATAGGCGGCGCGAAACGCTTCGCCCAGCAGGGCGCTGACCTTGTCCAGGTCACGCTCGCTCGCTGTGCGCACGAAATACACGATCCTTACTCCTCGATGCCTAGCTTTGCCTTGACCAATGCCTGCACGGCCTGCGGGTTGGCCTTGCCGCCGGTCGCCTTCATCACCTGGCCGACGAACCAGCCCGCGAGCGCCGGCTTTGCCTGAACCTTGGCGACCTGGTCGGGGTTGGCAGCAATGATCTCATCGACCGCTTTTTCGATTGCGCCGGTATCCGTCACCTGCTTCATGCCGCGGGCTTCGACGATCTCGGCCGGATCCCCACCTTCGGCAAGCACGATCTCGAAGAGGTCCTTGGCGATTTTCCCGGAGATGGTCTCGGCCTTGATGAGATCGATGATCGCACCGAGTTGAGCGGCGGAAACAGGAGTCGATTCAATATCCTTGCCGATTCTGTTCAAGGCGCCCAGCAAGTCGTTGATGACCCAGTTCGCGGCCGTCTTGCCATCACGGCCAGCGGCAACAGCTTCGAAATAATCGGCAATTGCCTTTTCGGACACGAGCACCGAAGCGTCGTAGACCGACAAGCCCAGTTCGCGCACAAAGCGCTCCTTCTTGTCGTCGGGCAGTTCCGGCAGATCCGCTTCGAGCGCCTTGACGAACGCATCGTCGAATTCGAGCGGAAGCAGATCCGGATCGGGGAAGTAGCGATAGTCATGCGCATCTTCCTTGGAGCGCATGGAACGCGTCTCGCCCTTGCCGGCATCAAACAGGCGGGTTTCCTGATCGATGGTGCCGCCGTCCTCCAGAATGCCGATCTGGCGGCGGGCTTCGTATTCGATCGCCTGGCCGATGAAGCGGATGGAGTTGACGTTCTTGATTTCGCAGCGCGTGCCGAAACCTTCGCCCGGACGGCGGACGGAGACGTTGACGTCTGCGCGCATCGAGCCTTCGTCCATGTTGCCATCGCAGGTGCCGAGATAGCGCACGATCGAGCGCAGCTTGGTCATGTAGGCCTTTGCCTCGTCCGACGAACGCATGTCCGGCTTGGAGACGATTTCCATGAGCGCCACGCCGGAACGGTTGAGATCGACATAGGACATCGTTGCGTGCTGATCGTGCAACGACTTGCCCGCGTCCTGTTCCAGGTGCAGACGCTCGATGCCGATCTCGATGTCTTCGAACTGGCCCTGGCGATCAGGCCCAAGCGAGATCACGATCTGGCCCTCGCCGACGATCGGGTCCTTGAACTGCGAGATCTGGTAACCTTGCGGCAGGTCCGGATAGAAATAGTTCTTGCGGTCGAAGATCGAGCGTTTGTTGATCTGCGCCTTGAGGCCGAGGCCCGTGCGCACGGCCTGACGGACGCATTCCTCGTTGATGACGGGCAGCATGCCGGGCATGGCGGCGTCGACGAGCGACACGTTGGAATTCTGCGGCTTGCCGAACTCCGTCGACGCGCCGGAAAACAGCTTCGAATTCGACAGCACCTGCGCATGGACTTCCATGCCGATGATGACTTCCCAATCGCCAGTGGCGCCGGGAATGAAGCGTTTCGGATCAGGCGTGCGAACGTCGACAAGGGTCATGAGATGCTCTTTTTGAAGCTGTTCTTTTCAGCAGGTGAGGTAACGGAAATGGCTTGCCGGTGCAAGGCTTTCGGCGTGTTCCGGGTACCCATCGACGTGCACCGGGTTTTCCGGTTGTTAATAGGAACGCGATAGTATCGCACCATGCTGACGACGGATATCATCAAGTTTATGGGGCTATTCGCAGCACTCAACATCTTTGTGTTTTCGATCTATTTCGTGGACAAGCAAGCTGCCCGCAATGGCCGCTGGCGTATCAGCGAGAGAACGCTGCTCATGCTGGCTTTTTTCGGAGGCAGTCTGGGTGCTATCAGCGCCCAACGCCTGCTTCGCCACAAAACGCAAAAAGAGCCGTTTCGATCGTTCCTTCAGGGGATTGTCGTCCTTCACGTCTTGCTGGTGCTGGGCATCGGTTGGGCGGGCATGACGGTCGGCTTTCTCTAGAATAAGCCGTAAATTCCATCTCCTCCCGTTTCCATCGCCTTCGACAGTCCCACCGACGGCACGTCGCGATCGACTTTGGGATTGTAGACGATCGAAAGCCAGTGGATGGAGTATCCGTGCTTCTGGAAAAAGCCGATCGCTTCAGTGTTGCCCGAGTGCGTCTGCATCATCGCCTTTTCGAAACCGTGTTCGGCGATATCTCTTTCAATCTCTTTGAGCAGGGCGGAACCGAGACCGTGGCGAGTGAAAACGGGATCGATCCAGAAATCGGAAATGGTCTCGTCAAAGGCTTCCCGGGCGGCCCAGCCGGCGACGTGGCCGTGCCATTCCACGACGGTAATCGTCAGCCACCGGCTCGCAGCAAAATTGAAGAATGCACTGCGAGCGGCATCGACCATGGCGTCGGATTCGCCGATCGACGCCATCGCTCTCTGCCAGGCTCGCAGCCCGATCTCGCTCAAAAGTTCTGCTTCCCCTTCGCGGGCATTGCGAATGTGGATCAATGCTACCTCCGCGCTACCGAGAAATTAAACCATCGAATCGACGTATTATCAAAGCGTCGCCACGAAGATTCGCGCCTTTTTCCTCGTCTGCTCACAGGTGCGACGCTTGACGGGAATTTTGCCGCGCACTATCAAACCCGGATGTTGAGCCCGTCATCAGAGACCCGGTAGAGGCCCTGCCCGCAGATTTTCTTGCGCGCATGGGCCCGAAAAAACGAAGCCCTGACGTCCATCCGGACGCCAGATCGTTTTTGTGCGCCTTGTCAGGCGCGAGACCGGATCAACATTCCAATGGACATTTCACGCACGGAGCAGCGTATCCTGCATCTGTTGGCCCAGGGCGGCCGCATCGAAATCGAACGCGACGACAAACGAAAGATCGAAGCAGTGAGCTGCTTCACCCGCGACGGCTGGGTCTATCCCGGCTTTGACCTTGAGCTCTTCCGCAAGCTCAAACGGCTGAAGGCAATCAAGTCGCAGACCGGACAACCCTATCGGATCACGGAACGGGGGCTGCGACTCGTGAGGGCGCAGTTGGACAACCGCTGAAATGGAAACGGCGCCTCACGGCGCCGTTTTCGCATCAGGCAAGTTGAACTTACCACCATTTTGCAGGCGTAAACCGCCCCGCAGCCTGTTCGATGACATGCGCCGTCTTGAACAGCGTCTCTTCGTCGAAAGGTTTGCCGATCAGCTGCAGGCCCAGCGGCAGGCCCTTGTGGTCGAGGCCCGCGGGAACGGCGATGCCTGGAAGGCCGGCCATATTGACGGTCACCGTGAAGATGTCGTTGAGGTACATCTTCACGGGATCGGATGCGAGATCTTCGTCGGCGATGCCGAAGGCGGAGGACGGAGTGGCTGGCGTCAGGATCGCGTCGACGCCGGCATGGAAAGCCAGATCGAAGTCGCGCTTGATGAGCGTACGGACCTTTTGCGCCTGGATGTAGTAGGCGTCATAGTAGCCGGCCGACAGCACGTAAGTCCCGATCATGATGCGGCGCTTGACTTCCTTGCCGAAACCCGCAGCGCGGGTCTTCTCGTACATGTCGGCGATGTCCTTGCCGTCGACGCGCAGGCCGTAACGCACGCCGTCGTAGCGGGCGAGGTTCGACGAGGCTTCCGCGGGAGCGACGATGTAGTAGGCCGGCAGCGCATACTTGGTATGCGGCAGCGAAATGCTCACGATTTCGGCACCGGCATCCTTGAGCCAGGCGATGCCCTGCTGCCACAGCGTTTCGATCTCCTCGGGCATACCGTCGACGCGATATTCGTTCGGGATGCCGATCTTCATGCCCTTCAGCGACTGGCCGAGGACAGCCTCGTAGTCAGGAACCGGAAGATCGACCGAAGTCGTATCCTTGGCATCGACGCTGGCCATCGATTTCAACAATATCGCGGCATCGCGGACGTCGCGGGCAATCGGTCCAGCCTGGTCAAGCGAGGATGCAAAGGCAACAGTGCCCCAGCGCGAGCAGCGACCGTAAGTGGGCTTGATGCCGACGGTGCCGGTGAAGGCTGCCGGCTGGCGGATCGAACCGCCGGTATCGGTGGCCGTGGCGCCGGCGCAGAGGTGTGCGGCAACGGCAGCCGCCGATCCACCGGAGGAACCGCCGGGAACAAGCTGCTGATTGGAGCCCGCCGCACGCCAGGGATTGATCACGGCACCATAGTATGAAGTTTCGTTGGAAGAGCCCATGGCGAATTCGTCCATGTTCAGCTTGCCGAGCATGACGGCGCCATCGTCCCAGAGGTTCTGCGTGACGGTGGACTCATAATGCGGCTTGAAGCCGTCGAGGATATGGCTGCACGCCTGCGTATGGATGCCTTCGGTGGCGAACAGGTCCTTGATGCCGAGCGGGATGCCTTCAAGCGCACCTGCCTTGCCGCTGGCAAGGCGCGCGTCGGACACTTCGGCCATCTGCAGCGCCTTCTCAGGCGTGATCTTCACATACGCGTTTAGCTTCTCGTTCGCCGCTTCGATGGCCGAGATATAGGCCTCGGTCAGTTCGGTCGCTTTGATGTCCTTCGCACGCAGCTTCGCGCGGGCTTCGGCAATGGTCAGAGTGGTGAGTTCGCTCATGATACTTCGCTTCAAATCTAGAATCGCAACGGTGTCGGAAACAGGCAGCAGGGTCCTTATTCGACGACCTTGGGTACCAGGAAGAAATTCTGATCGGTGACTGGCGCATTGGAAACGATATCGGAGGCTTTGCTGCCGTCCGTTACCTGGTCAGTGCGCTTCTTCATGGCCATCGGCGTGACCGACGTCATGGCCTCGACGCCATCGACATTCACTTCGGAAAGCTGCTCCACGAAACCGAGAATGCCGTTCAACTCGCCAACCATGCGGTTTGCCTCTTCTTCGGAGACGGCAATACGGGCAAGGCGCGCAACGCGCTTAACGGTGGCAAAGTCGACGGACATGACATTCTCCGGATGGGATTTTCCTACTCGCTATAAAGGCCATGCCCGCGGTGTGCAACGGGCATGGCCTCTTGATCGCGCAGAATTCCGTCGCTCGAATCGAAGTGATTCAGCGCTCCCGGCCTATAGAGAAAGGCTCTCGCTGGGCCTGATCGCCTTCACGTCGGTCTTCGAACCATCCATGCCCGACACGAACTTCTCCGCCGTCTGGTCGATGATCGGGAACGTGCCATAGTGACAGGGGATCGCGGTCTTGAAGTTGAAGTAGCGCTGGCAGGCCAGCGCGGCAACCGCCCCGCCCATAGTGAAGCGATCGCCGACCGGCACGAGGCCGATATCGGGCTGGTGAAGTTCGTTGATCAGCGCCATGTCGGAGAAGATGTCGGTGTCGCCCATAGCAAGGATGGAGGCTTCGTCGTCGAAATGCAGCATCAGGCCGTTCGCGTTGCCAAGCGCATGGGACACGCCATCCTCGGTGATCTGTGCGGAGGAATGCAGCGCATTGGTGAATGTCGCCGAGAACCCGCCGAGCGAAACAGTGCCGCCGGTATTGCCCATCTCGATCTTCGCGATGCCCTTGGAGCCCAGCCAAGCTGCAAGATCGGCGTTGGCGAGAACCACGGCACCGCTCTCCTTGGCGAGCGCAATCGTATCGCCCACGTGATCGCCGTGACCATGTGTCAGGAGGATGTGGGTTACCCCTGCGGTCACGTCCTTCAAATTCTGGCCAGCGAAAGACGCGTTGTGGGTCAGGAACGGATCGAGGAGAATCGTTGCCTTTCCGGTCTCGATGCGGAAAGCCGAGTGACCTAGCCAAGTGATCTTCATGAAATCGATCCTTTTATTCTGGATGCAAAAGCGTACTTCGATCGCTATGGACATATCCGATGCGGCCGTAAAGAAAAGCGGCGGCGGCTTCAATTTCTTTTGACGGGATGACAACGACGATGACGGTGCTGACGATCGAGGAACTGGCGCAAGCGCTTCAGCCGGGACAGGCCATCGCCGGGCTCGACCTCGGCACGAAGACGATCGGACTTTCCATGTCGGATCTCGGGCGGCGCTTTTCGACGCCGAGACCGGTCATCAAGCGCGAAAAGTTCACGATTGACGCCCAGACGCTGCTGGCGTTCGCGGCCAAGGAAAAGGTGGCGGGCTTCGTCATCGGGCTGCCCATGAACATGGATGGCTCCGCCGGGCCCCGCGTGCAGGCGACACGCGCTTTCGTCCGCAACATGGAACAGAAGACCGCCCTTCCATTTGTCTATTGGGACGAACGGCTGTCCACGGTCGCCGCAGAGCGCGCATTGCTGGAGATGGACGTTTCACGCGCCAAGCGCGCCGAACGCATCGATTCGGCGGCCGCGAGCTTTATCCTTCAGGGTGCCCTCGACAGGCTTTCCTTGCTTGCAAGGGCCGGTTCGGACGATTTCGACGCCTGACGCGACTGCCACCAGCAAGCGATCGCTTTCCGTTTGCGGAAGGCAAGAATGGCGAAGACGACGAGGCTGTCGACGGCGATCGCGCGGGCAACCAGCGGTGGGATTGTTTCCGGCGGAATGCCGAGAATGTTGCCATAGATCTGGAACGTCAGGTCGTGCACCTGACGGCTGAACATATAGAAGCCGAAACTGATGTCGTAGTAGGAAAGCCAGTACCATCCCGCCAAAAAAACGATCGGACCGCCCCAGAAGATCAGGAACCACTTCATGCCGCGGCCTCTCCATGTCTCCGGCTAATTCTCCGGCTGGACGAACGCTCGTGCGACACCAGCCATGTGGACAGCACCATGACGCTCAAAACCGTCGCCGGAACTGCAATATCCAACGCCAGCACAGCGAAAAACGTCATTGCGCCGATGAGTAACGCCGTTCTTGCGATCTTGGTTCCCATGGCTCCGGCTCTCATTCTGAACTGTCCGGTAACCTGTCTCCTTAACGCCAACCGCGCAACGTAAACCATTCGTTAAGGTTAACGTCACCGCCGCTCGCTGTGGAAAGACTGGACGACGTCAGCCGTAGACGCCACGAACGATGCGTTTCAGCGCGGTGGCGGCCTTTTCCCAGTCCTTGGCTGATTTCAACGCGAGACCGGCGCATTGGCCACCGGCGGACGCAGACAGAACGAGATGCTGGATGGCCGCGATCAGAATCGCGTTGACCGCGACGGCATCGACGCCCTTCGGCGGCGTAAGCGATCCGCGCATGCGCTCCAGCCAATTTGCCAGCGCCTTGGACCTGGCTTCGGAAAGCCGCCTCACCTGCTCGGTATTCTCGGACACCTCCCAGGCGACGATCCGGCGAACCAGCGGATCGTCCCGAAGAGCCTCGAGGAACAGCAGCGACAGCCGCTCCATCAGATCGCCATAGGTGAGCAGGAACATGCCGCCGGTGTCTTCCGGGATGCGATCCTTGACCCATGTGCCGAGATCCGCCCCTATCGCTTCCACGAGGCCGTTCAGCCCGCCATAGTAGCGATAGATGAGCTGCTTGTCGCAACCCGCGCGGCGCGCGACCGCGTTGATACCGAAATTCTGGAAACCCTCTTCCGCCAGCAGAGACTTCGCGGCATTGAGGATTGCCCTTTCCGTTGCGCGGCGGTCGCGAACGCGCTTTTCGGGCTCGCTGCGATTGTCGCCGGCGATCGGCGCCAGAACCACGGTGTCATTCAGCATGTTCGAACAGATCCCCGTTCTTGTCACTGCAAGGTGAGTAGCAACGGCACCGCACCCCGGCAACGGACAAGCTCTTGGAAGATTGTGGATAATGGCATGGCCAACGGCACATTGCGAACCAATGCGGCCCAATGATCACGGCTGTCGACGATCAGACAACGTCAGCCGTTTCCGTCGTGGGAAGACGCAGGGTCAACACCATAGAAGCGGCGATCGCGTAGACGGCCACCGCGGAAAGCCAGATCGCGCCCGGCCATTGCTGCTGCACGACGAAATAGAAACTGGAAAAGCCGAGCGGTGCGACGACCGACGCGAGACTGACGGCCGAGGCCAGCACGCCTTGGAATTGCCCCTGCCAGTCCTCGCCTACCATGCGCGTTGCAAGGGACTGGAGCGACGGCACGCCAACACCCCCAAGCACGAACACCGGCATGATGGCAAAGACTACCCAGGGCTTTGTCGTGAAGGCCATGATGATCAACGCGAGGCACGTGCCGGCGAGACCGGTCAGGATGGTGGCACGCTCTCCGAGCAGCTTCACGGCGGGTCCTGGCAAGAACATCTGCGCGAGCGCCTGGCAGGCGCCATAGGTCCCGAGCGAGAGGCCTATCCACAGGCCGTTCCATCCGAACACGTCGTAGCCCCACAAGGCCCAGCAGGTGCCGTAGACTTCACCGATGCCGCTGAAAATGAAGAACACGATGATAATCGGCATCAGGCCCTGCATCGAGAATATCCAGCGGAACGGGCGGAGCGGATTGAGTGCCGCGAGGTCGATCGGCTCGCGTTTCTCGCGGCTTGGCCGGCGCGACTCCGGCAGCACGAACAAGGCCAGTAGCAGATTGCCGTCATTGAGGACCGCAGCGGCGATGAAGGGCAGACGCAGCCCGTAGTCGCCGAGTACCCCGCCGAGAATGGGCCCGACGATAAAGCCGATGCCAAACGTGGCGTTGAGCAGTCCGAAGCGGCGAGCGCGGTCTTTCTCGGCCGAAATGTCGGTGAGGTAGGCAGTCGCAACGGAGATGTTGGCACTGGTCACCCCTGCAATTGCGCGACCGATCAACAACATCCAGAGCTGCGGCGCACCGGCCATGATCAGATAGTTGATGGCGGCACCGGTCATGGAGATCAGAAGCACCGGCCGTCGGCCGAGCTGATCGCTGAGTGCGCCAAGCATGGGCGCAAAGATGAACTGCATCGCGGCGTAGAGAGCCGTCATGATGCCGATGTAGTGCGCCACGTTGCCAGCGTGCGTTACACTATCAATCAGTCGCGGCAGAATAGGAAAGATCAGCCCGATCCCGACAGCGTCGAGGCCGATCGTTGCAAAGATGACGACGAGAGCCTTGTTCAAGGCAAATCTCCATGTACCGAGTTTTAATTTGTACTCAGTACATAAAATGACGATGGCCTTCAGTCAACTGAATATGTACTCAGTATAGAAAATGCGCTATCAAGCCGACATGACACTAAGCGCCGAACCAATGCCCACTGATCTTCGATCCCGTAAGCGTCTCGCCACACGGCGGGCCATCTCGTTGGCTGCCGACCGCCTCTTCCTTGAGCGTGGCTTCGACAATGTGACGGTGGATGAGATTGCGGCCGCCGCCGACGTCGGCCGGATGACGGTGTTCAACCATTTCCCGCGCAAGGAGGATATGTTCTTCGATCGCGAGGAAGAGGGCCGCGAGGTCCTGCTCGACGCCCTGCGACAACGCGATCCGGGCGTCGCACCGGTCGAGGCGTTGCGGCTCCTCGCCCACCGGCTGGTGGCGGAACAGCGCCCATACGTCGAATTCTCGAACAGGAGCCAAGGCTTCATAAAGACGATCGAGGGCAGCGAAACCCTCAAGGCTCGCGCCAGGGCGATACGCGACGAACTCGCGCAAGCCGTAAGGGTCGCGCTAGCCGAATGCGCAGGGCGGGACCCCGGCGATACCGACGCCCGTCTGGCGGCCGAACTGCTGTTGGCGACGTGGACCGTGGCCTTCATCGAGGCTCACCGGACGTTTCGAGAGGGCGGCCGGGACACAGAGAAAGCGAAAGCCGCCTTCCTCGCAGTTGTCGATAAGGGAAGCGTCGGGGCGAAGGCTGCAATGGGGGGAACGCCTTACGTCTGAGCCCCCAAGGCCAATGTCTCCGCCGGGAGACGTTCAGAGTGTTTGGCCAAACCAGATCGAGCGGTCGGCGGGATCGACGATCGGTGGCGCGAGCCTGTGAAAGCCGCGCGAGCCCCAGAAACGAAGAGCATTGTGGTTGCCTGCATTGGCGCCGAGATGGACGCCTTTGACGCCTGCGCGCCGGGCGGTCGATATCCAGAGATCGAGCAGCCTACTGCCCATTCCCTGCCCCTGCAGCCGTGGCAGAAGGTTCATGTGAATATGTGCCGGGAAGGCGCCAACCAGCTGCTCCCTGGCATGACGCGGATTGTGAATGGTGAAACTGCGGCGCTGATCGGCGTTCCACGCCACCTCGTCACCCTCCGGTGCCGGAAAGGCATTGCGAAGTGCGGGCCACCATTCTTTCTCCAGCAGCCGCTCGAAGGCGGGCGTGTCGTAGGCGCCGACGATGTAGCCAGCGACGCCTTCCTCGTCCTCGACGACAACCGCCGTTTCAGGGCTGAGAATGACATAGGGCGCGGAATAGATGTGGCCGATGAGCCTGCGATCACCATGCAATGCCGAGGCGTCCTGCCCGGCATCGCCGGTCAGCAGGGAGATTTCGTAGATCTGGTCGAGATCGCCGGGGCGGACGCCGCGCAGCTCAGCCATGGATCAGCTCGCTGGCGGATAGAGCAGATCGACGATGTAGCTGGCGTCGAAGCGCGAATCGAGCATGCCGTAGGTCGCCCTCCAGCCACCCGCCAGGCGGGTTTCGATGAAGGCGTCGGCGATCCGCCCTGCCCCAAGCCGATAGAGTTCGGCGGCACCTGCGGCGAGCGCAAGCTGTTCGACCAGAAGTCGGGCAGCGCCCTCATCGCGTTCGCAAAGCGCCATCGCAGCGCGCAGGACATCGATGGTCTTTTTTCCGGCCGGTCCCAGATCGCGCGCAAGACCGGCAAAGACGGTTTCGAAAAGATCCTTGCCACGATTCAGGATGCGCAGGACATCGAGCGCCATGACATTGCCGGAGCCTTCCCATATCGCGTTGACTGGAGCCTCGCGATAGTGGCGGGCAATCGGGCGTTCCTCGATGTAGCCGCTGCCGCCGATGCACTCCATCGCCTCATAGATCAGGGCGGGTGCGATCTTGCAGCACCAGTACTTGGCAACCGGCGTCATGACGCGGGCGTAAGCGGCTTCTTCCGCGCTGCCGCGCGCTTTGTCGAATGCGTCTGCAAGGCGGAAGGAAAGTGCCGTCGCGGCGGCGACGTCGAGTGCCATATCGGCGAGGACCCGCGTCATAATCGGCTGGTTGACGAGCATCTTGCCGAAGACGCTGCGGCCACGGGTGTGGTGTACCGCCTCCGCCAGCGAAGCACGCATGATGCCGGACGAGGCAAGTGCGCAATCGAGGCGTGTCAGCGTCACCATGTCGAGTATGGTGCGGACGCCGGCATCAGGGCCTCCGAGCAGGAAGCCGAACGTATCGTTGAATTCGACTTCGGACGAAGCGTTGGAACGGTTGCCGACTTTGTCTTTCAACCGCTGGAACTGCAGGCCGTTTGCAGAGCCATCTTCCAGCAGGCGCGGGACGAGGAAGCAACCCATGCCTTCCTTCGTCTGGGCCAACATGATGAAGGCGTCGCTCATCGGCGCCGACATGAACCACTTGTGACCGGAGAGGCGGTAGATTCCGTCGCTTACCTTTTCGGCAGCCGTCTTGTTGGAGCGGACATCCGTGCCGCCCTGTTTCTCCGTCATGCCCATGCCGATCGTCACAGCTGATTTCTGCATGGCGGGCTTGTTGGTCGAATCGTACTTGCGCGAAAGTATTTTCGGCGCCCAATCTTTTTGCACGTTTGGAGAAGCCGAGAGAGCGGCAACGGAGGCGCTTGTCATGGTGATCGGGCAGAGATGGCCGGATTCGAGCTGCGCCGTCAGATAGAAACGTGCCGCCCTGATCTTGTGGGCTTCATCCTTTGCATCGGCATCTGCCTGCGGATCCCAGACCGAGGAATGAAGACCTGATGCCATCGAGCGGCGCATCAGAGCGTGCCAAGCGGGATGAAACTCGACAACGTCGAGGCGCTCGCCACGCGGTCCGTGGGTACGAAGCTGGGGCACGCCCTGGTTTGCCATGCGCGCCAGCTCCTGCGCCTCCGGCGAGGTGACGTAGCGGCCCATGTTGTCGAGGTCGTCCCGGATACCGCGCGGCAGCGACCCCGTCAGGTCGACGATCAAAGGATCGGACCTGTAGGCATTGATTCCGGACCACAGGCTCGGCTGATTGAGTTCGGCAAGTTTTTCTTCGGCGGGGGTCATGAATCGCTTCTAGTGCAAGAGGCAGGCAAAGGGAAACCGGAAGTTACGATTTCCGTCGCTCTTGCTTTAGCTGAATTCCCGGAAAATTGCAGGGGGAGATGGGCCTTTGCCCACAGGGCATGCTTGCAGCAGCCCTGCTCACTCTTTATAGAGCCGCTGACGACAGCAAGAGGCAGGTTCATGGTCTTCTTTCCCCACCGCCACCTCATCGGTATCAAAGGGCTCACAGAGCAGGATATCACCTTTCTTCTCGACAAGGCCGACGAGGCCGTCAAGATCAGTCGGCAGCGAGAAAAGAAGACGTCGACGCTCCGGGGGTTGACGCAGATCAACCTCTTCTTCGAGGCATCGACACGCACGCAAGCCTCCTTCGAACTTGCCGGCAAACGGCTTGGCGCCGACGTGATGAACATGTCGGTCGGCAATTCGTCGGTCAAAAAGGGCGAAACGCTGATCGATACGGCGATGACGCTGAACGCAATGCGGCCCGATGTGCTGGTGATCCGCCATTCGAGCGCGGGCGCCGCGGCACTCCTTGCGCAGAAGGTCTCCTGCTCGGTGGTCAACGCCGGTGACGGCCAGCACGAGCATCCGACGCAAGCGCTTCTCGACGCACTGACGATCCGCCGTGCCAAGGGCAAGCTGTCCCGCATCATCGTCGCCATCTGCGGGGACGTTCTGCACTCGCGCGTCGCGCGGTCGAACATCCTGCTTCTGAACGCAATGGGTGCACGCGTCCGTGTCGTGGCGCCGGCAACGCTGCTGCCGGCCGGGATCGCCGACATGGGCGTCGAGGTCTTTCATTCGATGAAGGAGGGCCTCAAGGACGCTGACGTGGTGATGATGCTGCGCCTGCAGCGCGAGCGCATGTCCGGCGCCTTTGTGCCGTCGGTACGGGAATACTTCCACTTCTATGGGCTGGACGCCGAGACACTGAAGGCAGCGAAAGACGATGCGCTGGTCATGCATCCCGGCCCGATGAACCGTGGCGTCGAAATCGCCTCGGAGGTCGCAGACGGACCGCAGAGCGTGATCGCCGAGCAGGTGGAGATGGGGGTTGCGGTGCGCATGGCGGTGATGGAGACGCTGCTTGTCTCGCAAAATCAGGGTCCTCGCAGCGAAGGAGCCGGCGCATGAGCAACTCGATCGTCTTCCAGAACGTGCGGATCGTCGATCCCTCGCGCAATCTCGATGAAATCGGAACGATCGTCGTTGAGGACGGCGTCATCGTTGCCGCGGACAAGGGTGCACAGAACCAGGGCACGCCTGAAGGCGTCGCAGTTCGCGACTGCACCGGGCTCGTCGCGGCACCCGGGCTTGTCGATGCGCGCGTTCATATCGGCGAGCCCGGCGCGGAGCACCGCGAGACGATCGCTTCGGCCAGCCGCGCCGCGGCGGCCGGCGGCGTCACCTCGATCATCATGATGCCGGATACCGACCCAGTCATCGACGACATTGCGCTGGTCGAGTTCGTCAAGAAGACGGCCAAGGACAAGGCGCTGATCAACGTCTACCCGGCGGCGGCCATCACCAAACACCTTGCCGGCGAGGAGATGACCGAGATCGGCATGCTGATGGAAGCCGGTGCCGTGGCCTTTACCGACGGCCGTTCCAGCGTTCATGACACCCAGGTTCTGCGTCGTGTAATGACCTATGCGCGCGAATTCGGCGCGGTGATTTCCTGCGAGACCCGCGACAAATATCTCGGCGCCACCGGCGTCATGCACGAGGGACTGTTCGCCAGCTGGCTCGGTCTTGGCGGCATCCCGAAGGAAGCCGAATTGATCCCGCTCGAACGCGACCTTCGCATCGCCAACCTGACGCGCGGAAAATATCACGCGGCGATGATCTCGGTGCCGGAATCGGTCGAAGCGATCGAAGTCGCCAAGAGCCGCGGCGCAATTGTCACCTGCGGCATCTCGATCAACAACCTGGCACTCAACGAGAACGACATCGGCGAGTACCGCACCTTCTTCAAGCTCTACCCGCCGCTTCGCTCCGAGGACGATCGCGTGGCGATGGTGGAGGCGCTGGCAAGGGGAGCGATCGACATCATCGTATCCTCGCACGATCCGCAGGACGTCGATACCAAGCGGTTGCCCTTCGGCGAGGCCGCGGATGGCGCAGTGGGTCTCGAAACGATGCTGGCCGCAGCACTTCGCCTGCATCACAGCGGCCACGTCAGCCTGATGCGTCTGATCGACGCCATGTCGACGCGTCCCGCCCAGATCTTCGGCCTCGATGCGGGCACGCTGAAGCCGGGCGCGAAGGCTGATATCGCCCTGATCGACCTGGAGGAGCCTTGGCTTGTCTCGAAGGACATGCTTCTTTCCCGCTCGAAGAACACGCCCTTCGAAGATGCGCGCTTCAGCGGACGGGCTGTCGCGACCTATGTCGCCGGGCAGTGCGTGCATTCCTTGTAAAGAAGAGACGATAACAAGAAGACTGAATGAGACCTGGAGGGGATATGGTTTCTGATCTCATGACCTGGCAGATCGCCCTGCCGATCGCCTTGATTGCCGCTGCGATAGGCTACCTGTTCGGCTCCATCCCCTTTGGGCTCGTGCTGACGAGGGCCGCCGGGCTGGGCGACGTCCGCAGCATCGGGTCTGGCAATATCGGCGCCACCAATGTCTTGAGAACCGGCAACAAGAAGCTTGCCGCCGCGACGCTTCTGCTCGATGCGCTGAAGGCGACGGCGGCCGCCTGGATCGTCGGTTACTTCCTTGGCGACGAGGCAGCGCTGATTGCCGGCTTCTTTGCCTTCATCGGACATCTCTTCCCGGTCTGGATTGGCTTCAAGGGCGGCAAGGGCGTCGCGACCTACATCGGCACGCTGCTTGGCGTCGCGCCGGTGATGGTACTCGGCTTTGCGCTCGTTTGGCTGACGGTCGCAGTCACGACGCGCTACTCGTCGCTTTCGGCGCTAGTTGCAATGCTTGTCATTCCGGTTGCATTGTGGATACTGGGAGCCGAAAAGGTTGCAGCGGTCATGGCCGTCATGACGGCGATCTCCTACTGGAAGCACAAGGCCAACATTTCCCGTCTCATCAGTGGGACGGAAAGCAAGATCGGGGCGAAGGGATAGGATGGACGGACGTAGCGCAAGGCCAAAGGGAATTGCGCTGACCGAACGGCAACGCATCGCGTGGCTGCGCCTCATTCGCTCCGACAACGTCGGTCCTGCGACCTTTCGCGACCTCATCAATCACTTCGGCTCGGCAGAAACCGCCCTGGCGGCCCTGCCCGAACTCTCGGCGCGCGGCGGAGCGACGCGGTCGATCCGCATCGCCACGGAAGGCGAAGCAGAACGAGAGCTGGAAGCCGCGAATAAGTTCGGCGCGCGCTTTGTCGGAATCGGCGAACCGGAATACCCCCCGTCGTTGCGGCAGATCGACGGAGCCCCGCCGCTTCTTGCCGTCAAGGGCAACTTATCTGCAGCCATAGAGTCGGCCATCGGCGTTGTCGGCTCGCGCAATGCCTCTATCAGCGGCGCCAAGTTCGCAGCCATGGTCGCCCGCGATTGCGGACGCGCGGGCTACACCATAGTCTCGGGCCTTGCCCGCGGCATCGATACCGCCGCGCACCGGGCAAGCCTCGACACCGGCACAATCGCCGCAATGGCAGGCGGGCTCGATCAGCCCTACCCGCCCGAAAACGCCGGCCTGCTTGAGGAAATCTGGAATGGCAACGGACTGGCTGTCAGCGAGATGCCGTTCGGCTGGGAGCCCCGCGCACGTGATTTTCCCCGTCGAAACCGGCTGATTGCCGGAATTGCGCTTGGTGTCGTGATCGTCGAGGCGGCAACCCGCTCGGGGTCCCTGATCACGGCCCGGCTAGCGGGAGAGTTCGGAAGGCTGGTCTTTGCCGTGCCCGGCTCTCCGCTGGACCCGCGCTGCCATGGGACCAACGGCCTACTCAAGGACGGCGCCATGATCGTGACCACGCCCAGCGACATTGTCGAGGCGGTGGGGCCGCTGTCAAAACCCGGCGTGTTCGCCGCACCTGTCGTCGAAGAGCCGGACCACGGCGCAGGCACTTCGCTTTTGCCACCCGACGAAACCGATCGCGCTCGCATCGTGGACGCCCTCGGGCCGACGCCTGTCGAGATCGACGATATCATCCGACACACCGGCCTGACGCCTGCCGCGGTCTACCTCGTACTGCTGGAACTGGATATCGCCGGACGTCTACACCGCCAGACGGGCGGGCTCGTCTCTCTTGCAATGGACGCCTGAGGCATTACATGCGGGCATGCAGATCACCTGCTTCGATGTAAGCCATTTCTATGAGATAGCAGAGCACGTCTGCGTTTTCCCTTTCCGCCACCTGACGCAACTCTGCGAGCATCTGCTTCACGAAGGCGATGTTTTCGCGGGCGCCAGATCGTCCGGCATCTTTCTTTGCGAACTTAGCCGCCATGGAATAAACTCTGATCCTGTCGAAACGCGCGGCGTGGAGCACCGCAAACTATGCTTCAAAAACGATACCGCAATAATCACAAATTGCAACACGACAATTATCTCTCAATGGTTGTATCGCGTTGCAATCGATAAAAATGCACCCAAAACACTTGACCGAAGCGATTTACCTGTCCATGTCGGAGAACCGGCAATCGTGACACGGCAGGGTCTCTGTCTGCTTATAGGCCGGCCAGCTTCCTTTTCTTAGAGAATCATCATGAATGTTGTAGTGGTGGAATCGCCTGCCAAAGCCAAGACGATCAACAAGTATCTGGGTCCCGGATACAAGGTGCTCGCCTCCTTCGGCCACGTGCGCGACTTGCCCGCCAAGGACGGCTCGGTGCTTCCCGACCAGGACTTCGAAATGCTCTGGGAGGTCGATGGAGCCTCGGCCAAGCGTATGAAGGACATCGCCGATGCGGTGAAGTCTTCCGATGGACTGTTCCTTGCGACCGACCCGGATCGCGAAGGCGAAGCGATTTCCTGGCATGTCCTCGATATGCTGACCAAGAAGCGCGTTCTGAACGGCAAAACGGTCAAGCGCGTGGTCTTCAACGCGATCACAAAGAAGGCCGTGCTTGATGCAATGGCCGATCCACGCGATATCGACGTGCCGCTTGTCGATGCCTATCTGGCGCGCCGTGCACTCGACTATCTCGTCGGTTTCAATCTATCTCCCGTTCTTTGGCGCAAGCTGCCCGGCGCACGTTCGGCCGGACGCGTCCAGTCGGTTGCCTTGCGCCTTGTCTGCGACCGGGAATCCGAGATCGAACGCTTCATCTCCGAAGAATACTGGAACATCTCGGCGCTCCTAAAGACGCCGCGCGGCGACGAATTCGAGGCGAGGCTGGTCGCCGCGGAAGGCAAGCGGTTGCAGGCCCGGTCGATTGGGAACGGTGAAGAGGCCGGCGCGCTCAAGGCGCTGCTCGAAGGCGCTTCCTATGTTGTCGATTCGATCGAGGCGAAGCCGGTCAAGCGCAACCCGGGACCACCCTTCACAACCTCAACGCTGCAGCAGGCCGCTTCCTCCAAGCTGGGTTTTTCGGCATCGCGCACGATGCAGGTCGCCCAGAAGCTCTATGAGGGCTTCGACATTGGCGGCGAGACGGTCGGTCTCATCACCTATATGCGTACAGATGGCGTCCAGATGGCGCCCGAGGCGATCGATGCTGCGCGTGGTGCCATTGTCGATCAATTCGGCCAGCGCTACCTGCCAGAAAAGGCGCGCTTTTATTCCACAAAGGCAAAAAACGCCCAGGAAGCGCACGAAGCCATCCGCCCGACTGACTTCAACCGGACGCCTGACAGGGTGCGCCAGTTCCTCGACGCAGATCAGATCAAGCTCTACGACCTGATCTGGAAGCGCGGCATCGCGAGCCAGATGGCATCTGCAGAAATCGAGCGTACAACGGCCGAAATTACCGCCGACAACAATGGCCAGAAGGCGGGTCTGCGCGCTGTCGGTTCCGTAATCCGCTTTGACGGCTTCATCGCCGCCTACACCGATCAGAAGGAAGATGGCGAGCAGAGCGACGATGGCGACGAGGATGGTCGTCTCCCCGAGATCAATGCGCGCGAAAGCCTCGCTAAGCAGAAGATCAACGCGACGCAGCATTTCACCGAACCGCCGCCGCGCTACTCGGAAGCGACGCTGATCAAGAAGATGGAAGAACTCGGCATCGGCCGCCCTTCCACCTATGCGGCGACCCTGGCAACGCTGCGGGACCGCGAATATGTGACGATCGACAAGCGCAAGCTGATCCCACAGGCAAAAGGCCGACTGGTGACAGCATTCCTCGAGAGCTTCTTCACCAAGTACGTCGAGTACGATTTCACGGCCGATCTTGAAGAAAAGCTCGATCGGATTTCAGCCGGCGAATTGAACTGGAAGCAGGTGCTGCGCGATTTCTGGAAGGATTTCTTCTCCCAGATCGAAGACACCAAGGAGCTGCGCGTCACCAACGTTCTGGATTCGCTGAATGAATCGTTGGCGCCGTTGGTCTTCCCCAAGCGCGAGGACGGTAGCGATCCGCGCATTTGTCAGGTTTGCGGCACCGGCAATCTCTCGCTGAAGCTCGGCAAGTACGGCGCCTTCGTCGGTTGCTCGAACTATCCGGAGTGCAATTTTACCCGCCAGCTGTCGTCCGAAGGCGGCGCGGAGGCCGATGGCGCCGCTATGACCGAGCCGAAAAATCTCGGCACCGATCCGGTTACCGGCGAGGAGCTGACGCTGCGGTCCGGCCGCTTTGGTCCGTACGTCCAGCGCGGCGACGGCAAGGAAGCGAAGCGTGCTTCGTTGCCAAAGGGTTGGAAGCCGGAGGATATCGACTACGAAAAAGCGATGGCGCTGATTTCGTTGCCGCGGGACATCGGAAAGCATCCGGAAAGCGGCAAGATGATTTCGTCGGGCATCGGGCGTTACGGACCGTTCCTGCTGCACGATGGGTCCTACGCCAATCTCGAAACAGTCGAGGACGTGTTCTCGATTGGGCTCAACCGTGCCGTGACCGTGATCGCCGACAAGGCAAGCAAGGCACCGGGCGGGCGTGCGGCTGCGGCCGCGCTGAAGGCACTCGGTGACCACCCCGACGGCGGCGCGATCACCGTGCGCGACGGCAAATACGGACCCTACGTCAATTGGGGCAAGGTGAATGCGACGCTGCCCAAGGGTACCGATCCGCAGGCACTGTCAGTCGAGGAAGCGCTCGTGCTGATCGCGGCCAAGGCCGGCAAGGCGCCGACCACAAAGGGCAAGGCGAAACCGAAAGCCAAGGCCGCGACAAGCGAGGCCAAGGCGACGAAAGCAACGGCAAAGCCGAAAGCGACCAAGGCCAAGACGCCAACGAAATCGAAGAAGAGCCAAGAGTGAGCAGAATTCCGCGCGAGAACATGAAAGGCATGGGCAGGCGTCCCGGCAAAACAGGACGCACCGGCCACGAACCAGCCGTCGAGCAGCCAACCATCGCACACGGTGCTCTGCCCTCTCGCGAGGTCATCCTCCGGTTTATTGCCGATCATCCGCAAAAGGCTTCCAAGCGGGAACTCGCCAAGGCATTTGGGCTCAAAGGGGAGAGCCGTGTCGAACTGAAGCAGTTGCTGCGCGAACTCGAACAGGAAGGCATGCTGCAGAAGACGCGCAAGTCGCTGATCCGCCCCGGCGCGCTGCCACCTGTCACCGTGCTTGACATCACGACGCGCGACAAGGACGGCGAGTTGATCGGCCGGCCGGCGGAGTGGCTGGACGAAATGGGCGTGGCGCCTGCGGTCGCGATCCGGCAGTCGTCTTCTCCAGCCGGACGCAACGGCCGGGGCAAGGCTCCTGTCGCCGGCATGGGCGACCGCATTCTCGCCAAGATCTTTCCCGCCACCGACCGCGGCGGGCCGGCCTACACGGCGCGCATCATCAAGATCCTGGACAAACGTCGCGGCGCCCTTCTCGGCGTATTCAAAGACGCACCAGGCGGCGGTGGACGCTTGCTGCCGATCGAACGCCGCGGCGAGGAAATGCTGATCGATCCCGACTACAAGGGCGAAGCCAAGGACGCCGACCTGGTCGAAGTCGAGGTGGCGCGCCTCGGCCGCTTCGGGCTGCCACGGGCCAAAGTTCTATCCGTCGTCGGATCGGTTGCCTCCGAAAAAGCGATCTCGATGATCGCCATCCACGCACACGGCATTCCCCATATATTCCCCCCGGCAGTCGTTGCCGAAGCCGACGACGCAAAGCCGGCGACCATGTCGCACCGCGAAGACTGGCGCAGCGTCCCGTTGATCACCATCGACCCCGCGGATGCCAAGGACCACGACGATGCGGTGTATGCCGAAGACGATTCATCGCCAGACAACGTAGAAGGCGTCATCGTCACCGTGGCGATTGCCGACGTTTCGTACTACGTGCGTCCGAATTCGCCGCTTGACCGAGAGGCCCTGAAGCGCGGCAACTCCGTCTATTTCCCCGACCGTGTCGTGCCGATGCTCCCGGAACGCATTTCGAACGATCTCTGCTCCCTGAGAGAAGGTCAGGATCGCCCTGCTCTCGCCGTCCGCATGGTATTTTCGAAGGAGGGGCGCAAGATCGGTCACACCTTCCACCGCGTCATGATGAAAAGTGCCGCCAAGCTTTCCTACCAGCAGGCCCAGGCAGCGATCGACGGCACCCCCGACGACAAGACCGGCCCGATGCTGGAACCGATCCTGAAGCCGCTGTGGCACGCCTACAAGGTGATGACACGCGGGCGCGAGCGGCGTCAGCCCCTCGAGCTCGATATGCCGGAACGCAAGATCCTGCTTAAACCCGACGGTACGGTGGATCGCGTTGTCGTGCCCCCGCGGCTCGATGCCCACAAGCTCATCGAAGAGATGATGATCCAGGCGAACGTCTCGGCTGCTGAAACGCTGGAGAAAAAGCGGCAAACGCTGATCTATCGCATCCATGACGGCCCGACGCTTGCCAAGCAGGAAGTTCTGCGCGAATTCCTGGCGACGCTCAGCATCACGCTGCCGAAGGGCGGCAACATGCGCGCCAACAATTTCAACGGGATTCTCGCCAAGGCAGCGGACACACCGCATCAGACGATGGTCAACGAGATGGTGCTTCGCTCACAGAGCCAGGCCATCTACAGTCCGGAGAATATCGGCCACTTCGGCCTGAACCTCATGAAGTACGCGCACTTCACCTCACCGATCCGCCGATACGCAGACCTCATCGTGCATCGCGCGCTGGTCGGTTCGCTCGGCTTCGGCGAAGGGGGCATTACGCCTGACGAGGAAGCAGCACTCGACGACATCGCCGCCGAGATCTCCACCTTCGAGCGCCGCGCCATGGCGGCAGAGCGCGAGACCGTGGATCGGCTGATCGCGCATCACCTTGCAGGACGCGTCGGCGAGGAATTCGAAGGACGCGTAGGAGGTGTGACGAAATCGGGACTATTTGTCGCCCTTCCGGACTATGGAGCCGACGGCTTCGTTCCTATATCTACGCTTGGAACGGACTACTTCATCTATGACGAAGCGCATCAGGCGTTGTCTGGCGAGAAGACCGGCCTCGGTTATCGCCTGGGGGACAGCGTCACGGTGAAACTTGCGGAAGCCATTCCGCTCGCCGGAGCGCTTCGTTTCGAGATGGTCAGCGAGGGGCGCAAAATGCCGACCGCTGTGCGTTCGTTCCACAAGTCCGGTCGGCGCGATGCAAATGCGGCGCGCAAGAAGGCCGGAACAAGGCCCCCGAGAGGGCGGCGATAGGGCGTGTAGGGACGCCAGAAAAGGAAGCGATCATGACGACCACCTCAGGCGACCAGGCCATCCGTTTCGGCGATATCGAGGAGGTCAAGCGCCCGCTCTGGCAATCGATCAAGCGTGGTCTTCTGTGCCGTTGCCCTGCATGCGGCAGCGGCAGGCTGTTCAGGAGCTTCCTGAAGCCCGTGGACAATTGCGCGGCCTGTGGCGAAGCGATGCATCATCATCGCTCGGACGACCTCCCCCCCTATCTGACGATTGTTGTCATCGGCCACGTCATCATTGCCGGATACATGATGACCGACATGGTCTGGCCCATGCCTCTTTGGCTCACCTTCACGATTTGGACGCCGATCACGCTGCTCGCCACACTAATGGTCATCCAGCCGATCAAGGGTGGCGTCATAGCGCTGCAATGGGCCATGAAGATGCATGGCTTCGGCGGACATAATGGTGACGACGAGTACGAGATCCCCGGCCGCCGCCGCTAGGCAATCGCCAGGTTTTCACCATCACGACACATTTCGCGTGTAGTGGGCGACGCTCGAATAAGCTGCGGTCGGCGTACCGCGGCGATAAGATCGCATTCCATGGTAAGTTCAATTGTCTGTATCCATCCAAATTTATTCAGGTTATTGCCGCCGGCGCCTTTCATCTTGTAAAGGACACCCGTCATCCGGATTTGGCGCGCCTGTGCCTCTCTAGGTACGCGGCGGCGCGCGATTCTCCGTAATAGGTCTCTAAGGGATGGATTTATGTCTCAGCCGAGAAACGGCACACCAGGCGATGTCGAGGAAATCCATTGGCCTTCACTGGTGGCAGCCGTCTCGTCCATTTCAGCAGTCGGCATAGCAATCGGCCTTGGGCTTCCCCTTCTCAGCATCATTCTCGAAAAGCGCGGCATCCCATCGACACTCATCGGCCTGAACACGGCGATGGCAGGAATTGCGGCCATGGTGGCAGCACCGATCACGACGAAGCTGGCGCACCGCTACGGTGTCGCACAAACGATGATCTGGGCGGTGGTGATTTCGGCGCTCAGCGCAATCAGCTTCTACTATGCCCAGGACTTCTGGATGTGGTTTCCGCTGCGATTCGCCTTCCATGGCGCAACGACGACACTTTTCATCCTCTCCGAGTTCTGGATCAACGCCGCCTCGCCTCCCTCGAAGCGCGGATTCGTGCTCGGCATCTATGCGACCGTGCTGTCGCTGGGCTTCGCGGCCGGGCCGCTGCTCTTTTCAATCCTCGGCAGCGACGGATTGCTTCCCTTTGCGGTCGGCGCCTGCGCGATCCTTGTCGCCGCAATACCGATCTACATTGCCCGTTATGAAAGTCCCGTTCTTGAAGAGAAGCCGGAGCTGCATTTCATGCGCTACGTCTTCCTTGTGCCAAGCGCCACGGCCGCCGTTTTCATTTTTGGAGCCGTGGAGGCGGGCGGTCTGGCACTATTTCCGATTTACGCCGTGCGCGCGTCCTTCACAGAGACGCAGGCGGCCCTTCTGCTGACGGTCATGGGCGTCGGCAACATGATCTTTCAAATCCCGGTCGGGCTTCTCTCCGACCGCATGAAGGACAAGCGTCCGCTGCTTGCCGGGATGGCATTCATGGGCCTGATCGGCTCGCTGATGTTGCCGCTGCTTGTGCACAGCTGGATCATGATGGCTGGGGTGCTGCTCTTCTGGGGCGGCTGCGTTGCCGGGCTGTACACGGTGGGCCTCAGTCACCTCGGCTCCCGATTGACCGGCTCCGACCTCGCGGCGGCCAACGCAGCGTTCGTCTTCTGCTATGCCGTCGGCACCGTTGCGGGCCCGCAGGTGATCGGCGCTGCCATCGACGTTGCCGGAAACAACGGCTTTCCCTGGGCTATCGCCGGCTTCTTCGGCCTTTATGCCGTGCTTTCCGCCATAAGACTGCTTTTCATCCGAAAGCGGGCTTGACTTTTCGGGCTAGATTCGTAGTTTCGCGCCAGAATTTGCCGTGGAGCCTATCCGGCCTTCCACGGCTTTCATTTTATTAAAGGCAGGACGACCATGGCCAAGGCTACAACAATCAAGATCAAGCTGCTGTCGACAGCCGACACCGGTTTCTTCTACGTCACGACGAAGAACAGCCGCACGATGACGGACAAGATGACGAAGACCAAGTACGACCCGGTTGCTAAGAAGCATGTCGAGTTCAAGGAAACCAAGATCAAGTAATCTCTTGATCTCTTAGGTTCTTCGAAAGGCGCGCGCCAACCGGCTGCGCGCTTTTTCATTTTTTGCCTGTCTGACAAGCGCGGGGGCAGGAAGCACAAACAGAAACGCCGTCCTGCCCGGTTCAACGGGCAGGACGGCGTTTTCATGAAAGGGGGTCGACCGGCAAGCAACGCGGCACGAGGAACCGCTAGTGTTGCATACCAGCCGACCGACCCCACGACCCAGGAGATGCGGCGGACCTGAGCATCATGGGGTATTCTTGCGCCACCAGACGGTAGCGTGTTTCTCTTATGAGCCGATAATTGGCGCGAAAATGAAAGAAAATCAACAAATTCTTAATGGTTAGAATTCCGAGGTTGATTTTATGGTTAAAAGTCCCGCT
Organism: Rhizobium sp. Root1203; assembly: GCF_001424945.1. Classification (GTDB taxonomy): domain Bacteria; phylum Pseudomonadota; class Alphaproteobacteria; order Rhizobiales; family Rhizobiaceae; genus Rhizobium. The sequence continues at coordinate 110,497 of NZ_LMCW01000003.1, read as the reverse complement.
TTGAAACGTAATTGCGCATATCCGATCCTCTTTCGGGACTAGAATAGCTATTGCGGTGATCAAGGAATGCAAAATATAGCCCAATAGTATTATCGCCATCCTGCTTCCGCTGAAGCTCGGCATTCATCCGGATAGAGGAAATCTACCAGAAGAGGCGATTTAGCCTCATATTTTTTGCTAAACCGCCGTCGTCCTGTGCTTTGCGCCGCACCTTCCAAGAGGCATGGGCCTACCATCCCTTCAAGCGGTACTTGGCTGTATTTCAAACGCCCGCATTGTAAGCCGCGACAAGAGATCCATCACGTTTCTGTGGACGACCGGGAAGTCGCGGCGTTTCAGGTGCCCGCAAACTGGCATCAGGCAGCGGCGACCACGCGATTGCGTCCTGCGTTCTTCGCCTCGTAAAGCGCGAGGTCGGCCTGTTTCATCAGGTGTCCAGGCGTCACGATGGACTGCGTGCGGGAGGAAATACCGAAGGATGCGGTGACATTGAGCTCCTGCCCGGACGACTTCACCAAAAATGGTGCGGTCTCGATCACGGCGCGCAACCGTTCTGCGACGGTTGCAGCAACGTCCGGCGAGGTGTCGGGCATGACGACGACGAATTCTTCACCACCGAACCTGCAGGCAAGATCAGCACCCCTGACGGTCGAGCGCACGCGGTTTGCAAATTCCCTGAGGATGTCATCGCCCGCATCGTGGCCGTAGGTGTCGTTGATCTGCTTGAAACGATCGATATCCGCAATCAGCACCGACAGCGGACGCCCGCGGGCCATCGATCGGCTGAAAAGCGTGTTGATATGATTATCGAGATAGCGGCGATTGCTGAGGCCCGTCAGCGGATCGGTTACAGCCAGCTCGATCGTCTGCTGCACGCTGGTTCGCAGGCGATCGTTATAGTGCTTCCGACGCATCTGGGTGAGGCTGCGCGCCACGAGTTCATTGGGGTCGACCGGCCTGATGATATAGTCGTTCACCCCGAGTTCGAGCGCTCGCACGACCATTTCGTCGTCGCCCTGTTCGGTAATGATGAGGATAGGGAGAAAGCGCGTACGCTCCAGCGACCGCAGTTGCGAGCACAGCCGCAAGGGATCGTAATTGTCAAGATTGGCGTTGACGATCACAAGATCGAAGGCATTCTCGGATGCCTCGAAGAGCGCCGCCTGCGCATCCGATATCGCGAAGACATCGGCGATTGGCTTGAGCGTCTTTATGATGCGTTCCTGTGAATTGGCGCGGCCGTCGACCAGCATGACCTGACCGCCCTCCTCGCCCCGCGTATCGACACGCAGGAGCTCATCGATCCCCATCGTCTGCGCGGTCTGCGCGCGTATCCGCAGCTCATCGCTCAGCGTCTTGAGGCGCAGCAGGCTCTTGACGCGGGCTATCAGTTGGAGATCGTTGACCGGCTTCGTCAGAAAATCGTCTGCTCCGGCCTTCAGGCCGCGCACGCGGTCGGCGGGCTGGTCAAGTGCCGTCACCATGACGACAGGAATATGTGAGGTTTTGGGGTTGGACTTCAGGCGCTCGCACACCTCAAATCCATCCATTCCCGGCATCATGATGTCGAGAAGAATGAGATCGACCTGATTTCGATCGCAAATCGCCAGGGCCTGATAGCCATCGGCTGCCGTCATGACGTCGAAATATTCGGCAATCAGCCGAGCCTCGAGCAGCTTCACGTTTGCCGGGATATCGTCAACGACCAGGATTCGCGCAGTCATAGGCTTCTTTCCGATCTCTCAGGCATCGCCCAGATACGTCTTGATCGTCTCAATGAATTTCGGAACGGATATCGGCTTTGACACGTATGCTTCACAACCGCCCTGCCGGATCCGCTCTTCATCGCCTTTCATGGCAAAAGCCGTCACCGCGATGACCGGGATGACGTGCAGCTCATCGTCCTCCTTCAGCCATTTGGTGACCTCGAGCCCTGAGACCTCGGGCAACTGAATGTCCATGAGGATCAGATCCGGGCGATGCTTGCGTGCAAGATCCAACGCCTCCATGCCATTGCGCGTCTGAATCGTCGTGTAGCCGGATGCCTCGATGAGGTCGCGAAAGAGCTTCATGTTGAGCTCATTATCCTCTACAATCATCACCTGCTTGGGCATGATATGCTGTCCTACGTCCGTTCTGGAAACCGTTCAGCCGCACAAGAATGACATGCGACCGCACGGACCCATGAAACCGATAGCCACATGCTACCGGTATTTGGTTGAAAAATAGGTAATTTCGCGCAAGAAATGCAGAGCAACTTCAAGAAGTCCAAGCAACTCGCCGCAGATCCGAACCAGACCGCCATCGCGGTTCTTGCCTGGCTTGCCAACGAGCCGGATTTGTTCGGTCGCTTTCTCGCCTTGACCGGCGTAGAACCCGCACAAGTCCGCAACGCAATCAACGAGCCGGGCTTCCTGCACGGCATGATGGACTTTCTGATGAACCACGAGCCGACAGCCCTGGCGTTTTGCGAGGCGACCGGCACGGCGCCCGAAGCGCTCAATGCCGCGTGGCTGCATTTTTCGGCGCCCGGGCTCGGCTCAGGGGAGTATTGAGTTTGGACGTCGTCACCAGTCCCCATCACATCACCCTCGGCGACCGGCCGCTCGTCGTGTGCGACATCGACGAAGTGGTTCTCGAGTTTCTCTCGCCATTCACCGTATTTCTGCGGTCCCACAACTACGACCTTCTTCCCCGGTCCTTTCGGCTTCACGGCAACATCGTCTCGCTGCTCGATGGCAGCGAGATGGACAAGGAGCAGGTCTATGCTTTTGAAGACGTCTTCTTCGCGAACCAGCATCTCTGGCAGAAGCCGGCGGAGAGAGCGGTGGAAACACTGCATGCGCTTTCCGTCGACGCAGACGTCGTCTTTCTGACTGCTATGCCGCCCCGGCACCACGGCGTCCGGCGAAAGCTTCTCGACCAGTTCGGCCTCGCCTTCGACATGATCGCATCCGAAGAGCCCAAGGGACCGATCGTCGCCAAGCTGCACAATCGCAGAGACCTGCCTGTCGCATTTGTCGACGATATCCAACGCAATCTCCTTTCTGTTGCCGATCATGTGCCGGAATGCCTGCTCGTCACAATGATGGCCAACACGGACTTCAAGCCCTTCGCGCCGCCGCCGATCGGAGCGATTTTAGCTGCGACCGATTGGGACCACACCGGCAATATTTTGCGCCAACACTTTGCGACGGCGAAATCGAAAGACGTCAGCCCGGTCGCGTAGGCGGCCGCTCCGCGACCCTGCGGATGTGCACCGCAAAACCTCAAGCTCGCCCTTGAGACTCGAAAGCTTAGAGCGTAACGTCGTCGTGTTCAACCTTTGTTCTCACCCATGACACCTGCGCCCACCAAGACACCCGGCTTCTGTCGCGACTGCCTTGCCGAGCAGAAGGCGGAAACGCGTCGCTGCGCGGCGTGCGGCAGCCCTCGCCTCGCCCGGCACAAGGAGCTGTACGAACTGACGCTGGCGCACATCGATTGCGACGCCTTCTATGCCGCAGTCGAGAAACGCGACAACCCCGATCTTGCCGACAAGCCTGTCATCATCGGCGGGGGCAAGCGTGGGGTGGTCTCTACCGCCTGCTACATCGCCCGCATCCATGGCGTCCGCTCGGCCATGCCCATGTTCAAGGCATTGGAGGCCTGCCCACAGGCGATCGTCATCCGCCCCGACATGGAGAAGTACGTCAAGGTCGGGCGTGAGGTGCGCGCCATGATGCAGGAACTGACGCCCCTCGTGCAGCCGCTTTCGATCGACGAAGCCTTCCTGGAACTCGGCGGTACCGAGCGACTTCACCACGACCCTCCCGCACGAACACTGGCGAAATTTGCGCGTCGGGTGGAGCGGGAGATCGGCATCACCGTTTCCGTCGGGCTCTCCTACTGCAAATTCCTTGCGAAAGTCGCCTCCGATCTGCAGAAGCCGCGCGGCTTTTCCGTTATCGGTCGCGAGGAAGCCGTCTCGTTTCTGGCGCCACGGTCCGTGACGACGATCTGGGGCGTGGGGAAGGCGCTCGCAGCCACGCTCGAGGCCGACGGTATCCGTACCATCGGCCAGTTGCAGACCATGGAGGAAACTGACCTGATGCGCCGCTATGGCAGCATGGGACAGCGGTTAGCGCGTCTTTCACGCGGAATGGATGACCGGGAGGTACACCTCAACGATCCGGCCAAGAGCGTGTCTGCCGAAACGACATTCTTCGACGATATTTCCCGCCACACGGATCTCGTGCCGATCCTGCGCAGCCTTTCCGAAAAGGTGTCCTGGCGATTGAAGAAGAGCGGCATTGCCGGGCAAACGGTCGTGCTCAAGATGAAAACGGCCGATTTCAAGTCGCGGACGCGCAACAGGAAACTGGAGGACCCGACCCAGCTCGCAGACAGGATCTTCCGCACCGGTATTGATCTTCTGGAGAAAGAAACAGACGGCACGAAATTTCGCCTGATCGGTATCGGCGTGACCGATCTCTGTGATCCGGCGCGGGCCGATCCGCCAGACCTCGTCGACGTGGACCAGGGGCGTCGAGCCGCCGTCGAGGCGGCGATGGACAAGCTGCGCGACAAGTTCGGTAAAGGTACGGTCGAGACCGGCTATACGTTCGGTGGCAAGCGAGATCACTAGTATGTGAGACAGCCTCACCGACGGGTATTTCAAGTTTTCCTTAAGCTTCCCCGATTAGGCTTGCCTGCAGGTATTGCGTATTGGTTGGTTACAATGTTCTCGCGTCTTGTCTTCGGCCTTGGCTTGCTGTCGGCCACCGCACTCGTGCACCCCGCGCTCGCCGCGGATGCGCGCACGCTGCAGATCTTCGTATCGAAGGACAAGCAATCGCTTGCCGTCTATGACGGTGCCGACGTCATCGCGACATCGAAGGTTTCGACGGGTAAGCCCGGCCACGGAACTCCAAGCGGTATATTCTCGGTGATCGAGAAACAGAAGTACCATGAATCCAACCTCTATTCGGCGGCGCCGATGCCGTTCATGCAGCGGCTGACCTGGTCAGGCATCGCCCTCCACGAATCGAATTCCGTTCCGCGCTATCCGGCTTCGCACGGTTGCGTGCGAATGCCCGCGGCATTTGCAAAGCAGCTCTACAGGATGACCGAAATGGGCGTCCCGGTCATCATAACCGACGCGGAAGTGACGCCAAGGCCGATCGAGCATCCGGCGCTGTTCCACCCCGATGCTCCTGAACCTCCACCGCTGCTTTCCGACGCCGTCCTTCGGCCGGCCATAGGACAGTTACCAGTCCAGGTGGCGATGAACGACGTCGCCATGCCAAGAGCCCAGATGCAGCCTGCAGCGGCGCCGATCAGTGCCGAGCCTATCCGCATTCTCATCACGCGCCGCACGCAGCGCGAAGCAATCATCGACCTGCAGACGTATCTCAACGAACTCGGCTATGCCGCCGGCGATCCGGACGGGATGCTCGGGCCAGCTTCGGTCCAGGCGATCGGCGACTTCAAGGCGCAGCATCCGCTTGAAATCGGTGACGACAAGTCACTGATGAGTGACGCACTGCTGCGAGCCGTCTACGCTGCCGCAGGCAAGGGCGAGCCGCCGAACGGGGTCATCATGATCCGCCAGGGATTCAAGCCCGTCTTCGAAGCTCCGATCACGATCACCGATCCGCGCCTGGCGCTGGGCACGCATTTCCTGACTGCACAGAGCGTCGACCTGGAAAACGGTACAGCGGACTGGCTGGGCGTCACGCTTGCCAATACGCTTTCCAGCCAGACGATGAAGAGATTGGGTATCAGCAATCTTGAAAGTTCGATCATCAGCGGCACGCCGATCTCAAATGCCTTGAGCCGGGTCGACATCCCCGACGAGACGCGCCGGACGATAGATGCCATGCTGACGCCCGGATCGACGATGACCATCTCCGATGCCGGCCTCGGGCACGAAACCGGGGCCGGCACCGACTTCATCACTGTTACCCACCGCTGAGCGTCAAACCAGCTCCACGTCGATGACGCCTGGTGCGGCGCGAAGGGCTGCGGCGATTTCGGGCGTGATGCGGTATTTCTGCGGCAGTTCGACTTCAACCTCGCGCTTGCCTTCTTCCTTGATGACGATGAAGGAAACGAGGCCATCGCCTTTGGCATTGAGGTGTGCCGCGACCGCACGCAATGGCCCGGAATCGCGAACATAGACACGCAACGCCTTCTGCATCTGCAGCGACTTCTCCTCCAGAGACTGGATCGTCTGAATCCTGAGACCGATGCCCTCCGGTCGTTCCTCGCCGGTTGCGGTGATCACAAAGGATTTTCCGGATTCCAGCATGTCGCGATACTGATTGAGCATTTCCGAAAAGAGCACGGCTTCGAACTGGCCCGAGGAATCGGAGAAAACGATGATCCCCATCTTGTTGCCGGTACGCGTCTTGCGCTCCTGCTTGGAAATCACGGTTCCGGCCAGACGCGCATTGCTTGCGCCCTGCTTCACCGCCGCCGAGAAGTCGGCGAAGGTTTGCACGCGCATCTTCTGAAGGACGCTGTTGTAGGAATCGAGCGGGTGGGCGGTGAGGTAGAAGCCGAGAACCTGGAACTCCTTGAGCAGCCGTTCCGACGCGAGCCAGGGCGAGAATGGGGGAAGCGAGATCTTTTCCGGGCCGGACGAAAGGACGCTGCCGAAGATATCCGACTGTCCGCTCAGCTTGTTTTCCTGGGCACGCTGGGCGTAGCCAAGAACACGGTCAAGACCCGCCGACAGTTGCGCGCGATCGAGACCGAAACAATCGAAGCCGCCGGCGTAAATCAGGCTTTCCAGCACGCGACGGTTCACCTGACGGGGGTCGATGCGCAGGCAGAAGTCCTCCAGGCTGGCAAACGGCGTATCGCCGCGAACCGCGACAATGTGCTCGACCGCGGACTCGCCGACACCCTTCAGCGCCGCGAGGGCGTAATAGATGCGGTCGTCGCCGGTTTGGAAATGGCGAAACGACGTCTGCACTGAAGGAGCAATGACCTCGATACCGAGACGCTTGGCATCCTGGCGGAAGTCGTTGACCTTTTCGGTGTTTGACATATCCAGCGTCATGGAGGCGGCGAGGAACTCCACCGGATAATGCGCCTTCATATAGGCCGTCTGGTAGGAGACGATTGCGTAGGCGGCGGCATGCGACTTGTTGAAGCCGTAGTTTGCGAACTTCGCCAGCAGCTCGAAGATATTGTCGGCCTGCGGCTTCGAAACGCCATTCCTGATAGCGCCGTCGACGAAGCGCTCGCGCTGCTGATCCATCTCCGCCTTGATCTTCTTACCCATGGCGCGGCGCAGAAGGTCCGCTTCGCCGAGCGAATAGCCGGACAGGACCTGGGCGATCTGCATCACCTGTTCCTGATAGACGATGACGCCCTGCGTTTCCTTGAGCAGGTAGTCGATCGTCGGATGGATCGACTCGATCTCCTCCTCGCCGTGCTTGCGCGCGTTGTAGGTCGGAATGTTCTCCATCGGCCCCGGACGGTAGAGTGCCACCAGCGCGATGATGTCCTCGATGCAGTCGGGTTTCATGCCGATCAGCGCCTTGCGCATGCCGGCACTTTCAACCTGGAACACGCCGACCGTTTCGCCGCGCGACAGCATCTCGTAGGTCTTCTTGTCATCGAGCGGGATCGCAGCAAGGTCGACACTGATGCCGCGCTTGGCGACGAAGTCCACGGCGACCTTCAAGACGGTCAGCGTCTTCAGGCCGAGGAAGTCGAACTTCACGAGACCCGCCTGCTCGACCCATTTCATGTTGAACTGGGTGACCGGCATGTCCGACCGAGGATCGCGGTACATCGGCACGAGCTTCGACAGTGGGCGGTCGCCGATGACGATGCCCGCGGCATGGGTCGAGGCATGGCGATAGAGCCCCTCGATCTTCTGGGCGATGTCGAGCAGTCGAGCAACGACAGGCTCCTTCGCCGCCTCCTCCTGTAGCTTCGGCTCCTCCTCGATCGCCTTCGAGAGCGGCGTCGGGTTGGCAGGATTGTTCGGAACGAGCTTGCAGATCTTGTCGACCTGCCCGTACGGCATCTCCAATACGCGGCCGACGTCGCGCAGCGCCGCACGGGCTTGCAGCGAACCGAAGGTGATGATCTGGGCCACCTGCTCGCGACCGTACTTCTGCTGCACGTAACGGATCACCTCTTCGCGGCGATCCTGGCAAAAGTCGATATCGAAGTCCGGCATCGAAACGCGTTCGGGATTGAGAAAGCGCTCGAAGAGGAGCGAGAAACGCAGCGGATCGACATCGGTGATCGTCAACGCATAGGCGACAAGCGAACCCGCACCCGAACCACGGCCGGGGCCGACGGGGATGTCATGCTGTTTCGCCCACTTGATGAAGTCCGCAACGATCAGGAAGTAGCCGGGGAACTTCATCCGCTCGATGACGCTCAGCTCGAATTCCAGGCGCTCGCGGTAGTCCTTCTCCTCGTACCCGGGCGACATGCCGAGCGTTTCAAGGCGCTTGTCCAGCCCCTCCACAGCCTGACGGCGGAGCTCAAGCGATTCTTCGCGCTCTGCCTCTTCCGGATCGGCAGTCGCACCGGTAAAGCGCGGCAGGATGGGCTTGCGGGTCTTCAGGACAAAGGAGCATCGCCGCGCGATCTCGAGCGTGTTCTCCAGGGCCTCGGGCAGATCCGCAAACAGCTTTACCATCTCGGCGCGGCTTTTCAGATAGTGGTCCGGCGTCAGGCGGAAGCGGCTGTCGTCGGACACGATCGCATTGTGAGCCACGGCCATGAGGGCGTCATGCGCGTCGTAATCGTCACGCGTCGGAAAGAAAGCCTCGTTGGTCGCGACCAGCGGCAGATCGTGCGCGTAGGCGAGCCCGATCACCCGCTGTTCATGGCGCTTATCATAGGTACCGTGGCGCTGAAGTTCGACATAGAGCCTGTCGCCGAAACGCTGTTTCAATGACAACAACCGCGCTTCGGCCTGCGCTGCGTGGCCCTCTCTCAGCGCCATGTCGATCGGTCCGGTCGACGCACCCGTCAGCGCAATCAGGCCTTCTGTTCCGATCTCGTCCAGCCAGGAAGAGCGGATGTGAACCGATTGCCCTCCGCCCTCGTCACCGAGATAGGCCCGGCTGACCAGGTCCACGAGCCGCTCGTAGCCGGCGTCTGTCGCCGACAGCAGCACGATCGACGGCAGTTTCACGAGTGCCTGCTGGCCGCCGCGCCGATCCGTCTCGAGGCCGTCTTCCATGTCGATGGAGACCTGACAGCCGATGATCGGCTGCAGGCCATCGTCCATCGCCTTCTGCGCAAACTCGAGGGCGACGAACAGATTGTTGGTGTCGGTGATGGCGATCGCCGGCTGGCTGTCGGCCGCTGCCTTGTAGAGGATCTTCTTGAGCGGCAGAGCGCCCTCAAGAAGCGAATAGGCCGAATGGACACGCAGATGAACGAACCCCGGCGTTCCGCCGATGAAACCGTCCTGCTCCGTATCCGCCATAACATGCCCTTCCAATCGCCACGATGAATCGGGCCATTGTCGGCTTTGTCAGCGAGAGTGTCCAGACGACGTCCTGCATTCGGACCGCATGGCAGCCATGCGGTCCCCTGAATTCTACATTGCCATGCAAATCAGCGAGAAGCTGGCAACGAACATTGCGATGGAGGTGAATGCTGCGATATCACGGATCATATCAGTCATTTGGCTCTCCTGTGCTCTTATGTTTTTATTTTGTTCTGCACATGTTCTATTGTCAACAGGAATCTTTTCCGCTCTTCTGCTCGCGACCGAACGGAGAGAATCATGATTAGGATTGTCCTAACGGCTGTATTGAGCATTGCTGCCGGCTCTGCCTTCGCGGAACAGATCGATCCGGCGAAAATTATCGGCGGAGCGACGGGCGATTGGAATCATGATGGCGAGGCAGACCTCGCACTCCTGGTAGCACCGCCTGCGCAAGGGGACGACATCGGCATTTATATCTACCTGAGGGACAAGGATCATGCGCTGTTGACACTGGCGGCACATGCGCCCGGCAAGGTCCGGGGCAACGGAAGCCTGGACGGCATGTTCGGTCAGGACCCCTCGATCGAGGCTTTGCCGAGCGGATCGATTGCGGTGCACTCGCAGAATTCGGGTATCGGCCGCGATCGCTGGGAGCAGACATTGACGCTCGCCTACCGCAACGAGCAGTTCGTTGTCGCCGGATATACGTTCAGCCACTATGACACGCTGGATACCAGCGACAACGGCGCCTGTGACTACAACGTGCTGACGGGCAAGGTCACCAGCAACGGCAGGGCTTCGAAGGTCGACGCCAAGACGATTTCCATTGCGGAATGGGACGACGACGTCGGGCAGAAAGCCTGCGGACGCGCCGATTGATCTGAACGTCACAGCGGAGCGGGCATGAACATCACGGAGCTCAATGACTTCATCGTCGAGGCAAAGTCTCAGACCTATGTGGCGGGCGGTGTCAGGCAAACGTCCAGTCGGACCGGTTCACACGACATCGGCTATGAGCGCGGTCCCTGGCGCTATCTCGACAGCTATTTCGGCGGGACCGATTTTGCCGGGCAGGAGGTCGTGTGGCTGGGAGGCGAGCCGGTTTGGGCGATGAATTACTTCGGCCGAATCGTCCAGCCGGAGCTGATCGATTCCACCGCCGCAGGTACGGTGATCACCGCGGCTTTGTCACGGATGTACGCCGAGCACGGCCGGTTTCTGGGCGGCATGGAGTTCAGTCATGCGCTCGGGCGCTATGTCGATCGCAGCGATGGCGATTGTACGCATTTCCGCGGCCACGAAAGCATCAAGGTCGACGGGCGTGACGCCTACGAACTCGACTATCGCGGTGGTTTGATCACCCCCTGAGCGGTGTCAACCGCCTCAGAAATCCACAACCTTGCCGTCGGCTATAGTCACGCGGCGATCCATGCGGCGGGCCAATTCGTGATTGTGCGTCGCGATCAATGCAGCAAGACCGGACTGGCGCACCAACGCTTCCAGCGCTTCGAAGACGTAGCTTGCCGTTTCCGGATCGAGGTTGCCCGTCGGCTCGTCGGCGAGCAGCAGGCTGGGCGCGTTGGCGACGGCGCGGGCAATTGCCACTCGTTGCTGTTCGCCGCCGGACAGCTCGCCGGGACGATGCGCGCCGCGGTGGCCGATCCGCATGTAGTCGAGCAGTTGAGCGGCCCGTTCCTTAGCCTCACCGCGCGGCAAGCCGGCGATCATCTGCGGCATCATGATGTTCTCAATCGCCGAAAACTCCGGCAGCAGATGATGGAACTGGTAGACGAAACCGATTTCCCCGCGGCGGATCGCGGTGCGCTTGTCGTCGGACAGGCCGTTGCACGGGTTTCCGTTGATGCTGACCTCTCCCGCGTCGGGATGCTCCAGCAGACCGGCAAGATGAAGCAGCGTCGACTTTCCCGTACCTGATGGAGCAACGAGCGCAACGATTTCGCCACTGTTCAGCGTAAAATCGGCTCCCTTGAGGATCGAGAGTACTGTCTCTCCCTGGCCATATTGGCGCTCGACGCCGGAGAGCTTAAGAACGGTGTTCCGCTTCATGAAATGAGCATTCCTTATTCGTAGCGCAGGGCCTGGACGGGATCGAGCCTGGAGGCTCGCCATGCCGGGAAGATCGTTGCGATGAAGGAGAGCGTGAGCGCCATGATCACGACCGAGATCGTTTCGCCGAGATTCATTTCAGCGGGCAACTGACTGAGGAAATAGAGCTGCGGATCGAAAAGAACGGTTCCCGATATCCACGAGAAGAATCCGCGGATCTTTTCGATGTTGACGCAGACGACGACGCCGAGCAGCACACCTGCCAGCGTTCCGACGATGCCGATCGCCGCACCGGTCATGAAGAAGATACGCATGATGGCTCCGGAACTCGCGCCCATGGTGCGCAGGATGGCGATATCGCTGCCCTTGTCCTTCACCAGCATGATGAGACCGGAAATAATGTTCAGCGCAGCCACGAGGACGATCAGCGTCAGGATCATGAACATGACGTTGCGCTCGACCTGAAGCGCCGAGAAGAAGGTCTGGTTACGCTGGCGCCAATCGGTCACCGCAATCTGCCGTCCGGCTGCCGCTTCGACCTTGGGCCGCAGTCCATCGATATCATCAGGATTGTCGACGAAGAGTTCGATGGATTGCACCAGCCCTTCGGCATTGAAATAGAGCTGGGCTTCCTCGAGCGGCATGTAGATGATGGTCGCATCATATTCCGACATGCCGATCTCGAAGATACCCGAGACCTTGTAGGATTTGACGCGCGGGTTGATGCCCATCGGCGTCACGTCACCTTCCGGTGATATCAGGGTAATGTTGTCCCCCGCCTGAAGCCCCAGCTGGTCGGCCATGCGCGAGCCGATCAGAACGCCCTGCCCGGCGGCAAAGCCGACGAGATCGCCAGACTTGATATTGTCCGAGACGGTTTTCACCTTCGAGAGGTCTTCAGGACGAATACCGCGGACCAGCGCGCCCGTGCCAGCGCCCCCGGCCCCCGACGCGAGCGTCTGGCCCTCGACAAGCGGCAGAGCCAGCTTTATGCCGGGGACACCGGCGAACCGGTCGGTCAGTGCAGCGTAATCCGTGAACGGCCCATCCACCGGCTGTACGATCATGTGACCGTTGATGCCCAGTATGCGGGAAATCAGCTCCGTTCGAAAGCCGTTCATGACCGCCATGACGATGATGAGGGTCGCAACGCCGAGCATGATCCCGATAAAGGAAAAGCCGGCGATGACCGATATGAACGCTTCCTTCCGTCGGGCGCGCAGATAGCGCCAGGCCACCAAACGCTCGAAGGCGGAAAATGGCCGGCTGGCCGGAGCCGAGCCGGATTCAGAACCCCGCCGGCTCACCGCTGCGTCTGCCATTTTGCCTCCCGCCTTCTTAGCTCAAGAGCTTGTTAATCGCCGCGTCGATGGTCATCGTTTCGCGGGCGCCGGTCTTGCGGTCCTTGACTTCTACTTCGCCGTTCGCGACCGCACGCGGACCGGCAATGATCTGGATCGGAACGCCGATCAGATCGGCGGTCGCAAACTTGGTTCCGGCGCGATCGTCCGTATCGTCGTAGAGAACGTCCTTGCCGGCCTTCGAAAGCGCCGCGTAGATATTCTCGCAGGCAGCGTCGCAGGCAGCATCGCCCGCCTTCATGTTGATCACGACCGCATCGAACGGCGCTACCGACGCCGGCCAGATGATTCCGTTCTCGTCATGCGAGGCTTCGATGATGGCGGGAACAAGGCGGGTCGGGCCGATACCGTAGGAACCCATGTGGACCGCATGTTCCTTGCCGTCCGGTCCCTGCACTTTCGCGCCCATCGGATCGGAGTATTTCGTGCCGAAGTAGAAGATGTGGCCGACTTCAATCCCCCGCGCCGAAAGTCGCTCGGCATCCGGAATGGCATTGAACGCGGCTTCGTCGTGCATCTCGGAAGTGGCCGCATAGACGGACGTCCACTTGTCGAAGATTGCATTCAGGCCCGCGACATCGTCAAAATCCGTATCGACTGCAGGAATATCGAAATTGACAAAATCCCTGTGGCTATAGACTTCGGATTCACCGGTCTCTGCAAGAATGATGAATTCATGGCTCAGATCGCCGCCGATGGGACCGGTGTCGGCCCGCATGGGAATGGCGCGCAGCCCCAGACGATCGAATGTGCGCAGGTAGGCGGCAAACATCTTCTTGTAGGAGTGTTCTGCTCCTTCGCGCGTCAGATCGAAGGAATAGGCGTCCTTCATCATGAACTCCCGCGAGCGCATGGTACCGAAACGCGGACGGATCTCGTCGCGGAATTTCAGCTGGATGTGATAGAGGTTGAGTGGCAGGTCCTTGTAGGACTTGACGTAAGAACGGAAGATATCCGTTACCATTTCCTCATTGGTCGGCCCATACAACATCGGACGATCCTGGCGATCCTTGATGCGCAGCATTTCCTTGCCGTATGCGTCATAGCGGCCGCTTTCCTGCCAGAGTTCGGCGGACTGCAGCGTCGGCATCGAAAGCTCTATCGCGCCAGAGCGGTCCTGCTCCTCGCGGATGATGTTGTTCACCTTGTCAAGGACGCGCTTGCCCAGAGGCAGCCAGGAATAGATCCCCTGCGACTGCTGCCGGATCATGCCGGCGCGCAGCATCAGCCGGTGGGAGACGATTTCCGCCTCCTTGGGATTTTCCTTGAGGATGGGCATGAAATAGCGAGACAGACGCATGGCGAATTCCAGAGCTGTTGAGAAACCGCCGGTGGCGGAATCGAAGGCAATCACGAATGTTGGCAGCGTTCATATCCGCTTCGCGGCAGGAAGGAAACCCGCGATGGGTTCGTGGAGCCTACCGTTAATGCAAGTTCGGACCCGCGAAACAGAAAGACGAATAAAAACGCAGGATTATAATGGTTTGCACGAAATTCTTATCAACAGAAAAAAATTGCTAGAGTGTAGCAAAAATGCAAAAAAATCTGATGACAAAGCCCAATCTTTGAGCTAGCTTGAGCCCACAAAACAGGCAGAGAGGTAAATCTCTGCCGAATTCGCGGTCAAGTCTTGGGAGGATCAGATCTTAGGCGCGCTAGTCGCAGCCCCGGCAACGGTTAAGGATCACGCGATACTTAAAACAAGGCTTTTAGCCTTGTTTTTTTTTGGTTTTTTGCTTTCACTGTTGTGTCCCAGTGCGGGCGGCCTGCCGTAACGGAAGGTCTCTATTCCGTAACGGCATCTCCATGCGCCAGTATGATGACATCTGTGTGACGGCCTCAATTGCATCTGCCCAAAAGCTGGGCAAACGCCCTCACACATTCGAGAACGATGGCCCGATCTGCGGCAAGGCGTCAAAACCCCATCCGAAGTAATTCGAAGAAATATACCAGAGCGCATAGATGACAGCTGAAATAGCGGTCGTCATGGAGAAAACAAAGACCGGACGAAAGCGCGTCGGCGCGCTGTGAACGGTGCCGAGCACGATATCATTGTCGTCCGCCTGCGTGCGCAGGCCGATCGGAAGCACCGCAAAGAGGGTGATCCACCAGACGATGAAGTAGACGGCGAAGCCCTGTAAAAAAATCTGCAGCATGATATGTCCCGCTGAACGTCTGCGCGAAAACCGCGTTTGGCGTGCTTATAAGCCCGTTTGGCCGCCAACTCAAAGCAGCTTTGAGCGCTCTCCCGGAATTTGCAGGGTTTGGGTCACTCTGCCGCAGCGGAGTCTAGACCTGTTCGAGCTCGATCAACGTGCCGAAGAAGTCTTTCGGATGCAGGAAGAGCACCGGCTTGCCGTGCGCTCCAATCCTTGGATCCCCGCCTCCGAGCACTCTTGCGCCGGCGCGCACCAGGTGGTCGCGGGCGGCGAATATGTCGCCAACCTCGTAGCAAACGTGGTGCATGCCGCCGGACGGATTCTTGTCGAGGAACGCGGCGATCGGAGAATCTTCTCCCAGCGGCTCCAGGAGTTCGATTTTTGTGTTCGGCAGCTCCACGAACACGACGGTAACGCCGTGCTCCGGCAGGGCCTGAGGCAATGATACGGTTGCTCCGAGCGTATCCCGATAGGCCTCAGTTGCCGAGGCGAGGTCCGGTACGACGAGAGCGACGTGATTGACCCGGCCGAGCATCGGTCAGACCTTGTTGACGAAGACTGTAACGACCGGCTTCTTGCCCCAGATCTGGTTGGCAGCGGCGCGAATAGCACGACGAGCTGACTCCTGCAGCAGATCCAGATCTTTGCGCCGGGCGCGCGGAATGCTCTCAATGGCGCCGACGGCTGCGTCATAAAGCGCATCTTCCATCTCGTCTCCTTCATCGTCGTAGACCGGCAGGCCGATGGCGACGATATCCGGCTCGCCGACAATGTCGTAGCGAGCGTCGATGACGAGATTGAAGGCGACATGGCCGACGTAGGAGAGCTTCTTGCGTTCGCCGATGCCCATCTCGTCGAAGTCGCCGATCAGGGTGCCATCCTTGTAGATCCGCCCGTGAGGCGCCTCGTCGATCACCTCGACGGTACCAGGAGCCAGCCGCAGGACATCGCCGTTGCGCACGCGCGGGACGATCTTGATCCCCGACTGTTCCGCCAACTCCTTGTGGGCGGTCAGATGCGTTGCCTCGCCGTGGACTGGAACGACGACCTTCGGGCGCGTCCATTCATACATCTTCTGCAGCTCGTTGCGGCGCGGATGGCCGGAAACGTGGACCAGCGCCTCGCTGTCGGTGATGCAGTGGACACCCTGCTCGACGAGGCCGTTCTTGATGTCCTGGATCGCCTTTTCATTGCCCGGAATGGCACGGGACGAGAAGACGACGATGTCGCCCGCTGCGAGCGCGACATTGCGCATTTCGTCGCGGGAGAGCTTGGCGAGTGCCGCGCGAGACTCGCCCTGGCTGCCCGTCAGGATAACAACGACCTTGTCGCGCGGGATATAGCCGTATTCCTCTTCGGAGATGAACGGCTTCACGCCTTCCATAATGCCGATATCGCGCGAGACGTCGACGACGCGCTTCAGCGAACTTCCAAGCAGCAGGACCTCGCGACCCGCGGCCTCCGCCGCTTCGGCAATCGTCCTGATACGGCCGACATTCGACGAAAACGTTGTGATCGCAACGCGGCCCTCGGCGTTCTCGATGATCTTTCGCAGGCTTTCGGAGACGTCTTTCTCGGAAGGCGAGACGCCATCGCGCAGCGCATTGGTCGAGTCGCACATCAGCGCCAGCACGCCCTCGTCGCCGAGCTGGCGGAAGCGCGTTTCGTCGGTCAACGGGCCGAGCGACGGTTCGTGGTCGATCTTCCAGTCGCCGGTATGGATGACATTGCCCGCCGGTGTACGGATCATCAGCGACATCGGCTCGGGAATGGAGTGATTGACGCCCACGCCTTCGATACTGAACGGGCCGACGTTGATCGTATCGCCAGCGGTAAACGGCGTAATCGGAATCTCACCGATCGCCGACTTCTCGTAACTCCGCTTGGCTTCCAGCAACCCGGCCGTGAACTTCGAGGCGTAGACAGGCACGTTGAGGCCGGGCCAAAGGTCAGCCAACGCGCCGTAGTGATCCTCGTGCGCGTGGGTTATGATGATTGCCTTCAGGTTCTTGCGCTGTTTGGCAAGGAAACGGATGTCGGGCAGCACGAGATCGACGCCGGGAAGATCCGGCCCCGGGAAGGTGACGCCGCAGTCGACCATGATCCACTGGCGCTGCTCGGACGGGCCATAGCCATAAAGGGCGAGATTCATACCGATCTCGCCGACGCCGCCCAAAGGCAGAAATACCAGTTCGTCCTGCTTCGCCATAGTCTTCGTTTTTCCAATCATCCAAAGAAGACGTCGCCGGCGGCGATCGTCATCATCCTGCCTGCCCCAGTATCGAGCATCAACAGGCCATTATCATCAATTCCGGCGAAGTGGCCGGAAATCGACCGGTCCGGCAGGTTGACCGTTATTTTTTCGCCTATGCCGCACGCCACCTCGCGCCAGCGGGCAGTGATCTCGCGAATGCCGCGACCGCGATCCCAGGCACCAAGCACCTGGGCCATCGAGGCAAAAAGATGCGCAAAGAGCTCTTCCGGCGAGACCGCACTTCCCTGTTCGCGAATGCAGGTCACGGGATAAAGCGGGTTGTCCGGCATGACAGATACATTGATGCCGATACCAATGACGAGTGCGTGGCGGCCATCTGGCAGGCTTTCGCCCTCGACAAGAATGCCGCAGGTCTTCTTGCGTCCGATCAGAATGTCGTTCGGCCACTTAACCTCGAGCCGTTCAGCCTGCGGGGGCAGTACCTGGCGGATCGCCTGGTGCACCGCAACGGCGATGGCGAGCGGCAGGGAGCCCAGGCGCTCCATTGGAGCCGGATCGATCAGGAGCAGCGAGGCATACAGATTGCCCCGCTCCGAGATCCAGGGACGCCCACGGCGGCCGCGACCGCCTGTCTGTCGCTCCGCCGTCACCCAGAGGAGACCGCGGTCCCCTGCCCGAGCCCGGGCAAGGCATTCGCTATTGGTGGACGATGTCTCCGACAGAGCCTCGTGCCGGAAATCGTCGAGCGACATCCGACCCCGTGCCTCGAAGCTCATCAGAACAGCGTCGCCGCAGCAAGCTCTGCCGCACCGCCGATCGGACCACCGATGAGGACATAGGCGAGAACGAACAGACCGGAGACGCCGAAGACCAGACGCAACGAGCCGGAAACGCGGGCGAACTCACCAGTCGCCTCATCGAACCACATCAGCTTGATGACGCGCAGGTAATAGTAAGCGCCGACGACCGATGCGAGAACGCCGATGATGGCGAGCGCATAGAGCTTTGCCTCAATGGCGGCGATAAAGACGAAATACTTCCCGAAGAAGCCAGCAAGCGGCGGAATACCGGCCAGCGAGAACATGAGTACGGTCAGCACCGTCGCCATGAAGGGGTTCGTGGTCGAGAGGCCTGCCAGGTCGCTGACGCTTTCGACCATGGTTCCGTCCTTGCGGCGCATCGACATGATGATCGCAAAGCTGCCCAGCGTCATGACCATGTAAATGACCATGTAGAGCATCACGCCCGATACGCCCGTCTGCGTGCCGGCGGCAAGGCCGACGAGCGCGTAGCCCATGTGACCGATCGAAGAGTAGGCCATCAGTCGCTTGATGTTCTTCTGGCCGATTGCGGCGAAGGAGCCGAGCAGCATCGAGGCGATCGAGATGAAGACGACGACCTGCTGCCAGTCTGCGAGGACCGGCTGGAAGGCAGAGATGACGATACGGGTCATCATGGCCATCGCGGCAACCTTGGGGGCGCTTGCCAGGAAGGCCGTTACGGGCGTCGGCGCACCTTCATAGACGTCGGGCGTCCACATGTGAAACGGAACGGCCGAAATTTTGAAGGCGATGCCGGCCAGGATGAAGACGAGACCGAAGATCAGGCCGAGCGAACGGGCGCCGTCGATCGTGAGGGCGTGGGCGACATCAGCGAAGTTCGTGTGACCGGTGAAGCCGTAGACCAGCGACATGCCGTAAAGCAGCATGCCCGAGGACAGGGCGCCGAGCACGAAGTACTTCAGGCCCGCCTCCGTGGACTTCACGCTGTCGCGGTTGATCGCGGCAATCACGTAGATCGCGAGCGACTGCAGTTCGAGGCCGAGGTACAGCGAGATCAGGTCGTTCGCGGAGATCATCAGCAAAATGCCGAGCGTGCAGAGCACGAGCAGAACCGGGAACTCGAACTTGTCGAGCTGGTTCTCCTTGGCAAGGCCGAGTGACATGAAGAGCGTCACGAACGAACCGACCAGCGCCGTTACCTTCATGAACCGGGCGAAGCCGTCCGATAGGAAGACGCCACCATAGGCGAGGCCCTCGCTCGGCACGAAGACGAGCCAGAGCGCAGCAGCCGCGATGACGATCAACGCGAGAACGCTGACCATGCGGCCCGAGCGTTCACCCGTGAAGACGCCGATCATCAGCAGAACCAGGGCACCGATCGCGAGGATCAGCTCCGGAATTGAAAGATGCAGGCTTGCGAGAATTGTTTCAGAGGTCATGTCCCAAAAGTCCCGTCATCATTTCATCGACAGCGCAACATTCTGCGCTGCCTGGACTGCGGCTGAATAGCTGTGAACCAGTTGATCGACAGACGCGGCGGTCACGTCGAATACCGGAGCCGGATAGACGCCGAAGAAGATTGTGAGTGCAATCATCGGATAGAGGATCAGCTGTTCGCGCGGCGTGAGGTCGAGGAGAGCCTTGAGCTTTTCCTTTTCCAGTGCGCCGAAGATCACCCGACGATAGAGCCAGAGAGCATAGGCAGCCGACAGGATAACGCCCGTCGCAGCAAAGAGCGCAACCCAGCTGTTGACCCGGAAAACTCCGATCAGCGTCAGGAATTCACCGACGAAGCCCGACGTGCCGGGAAGGCCGACGTTGGCCATGGTGAAGACCATCATCGCGACAGCATACTTCGGCATGTTGTTGACCAGGCCGCCATAGGCCGCGATCTCGCGGGTATGGGTACGGTCGTAGACTACGCCGACGCAGAGGAAAAGCGCACCCGAAACGATACCGTGCGACAGCATCTGGAAGATCGAGCCCTGCAGACCCTGCGCATTGGCGGCGAAGATACCCATCGTCACGTAGCCCATGTGGGCGACCGACGAGTAGGCGATCAGCTTCTTGATGTCGTCCTGCATCAGCGCCACCAGCGAGGTGTAAATGATGGCTATGACGGACAACGCGAAGACCATCGGCGCGAAGTAGTCGGATGCAACGGGGAACATGCCGAGCGAGAATCGGATCAGGCCGTATCCGCCGAGCTTCAGGAGCACACCTGCCAGGATGACCGAACCTGCCGTAGGCGCCTGAACGTGAGCGTCGGGAAGCCATGTGTGGACCGGCCACATCGGCATCTTGACCGCGAACGAGGCGAAAAAGGCTAGCCATAGCCATGTCTGCATCTGCGGCGGGAACTTGTAGGCGAGCAGCGCCGGAATATCCGTCGTGCCGGCCTGCCAATACATCGCCATGATGGCGAGCAGCATCAGCACCGAGCCAAGCAGCGTGTAGAGGAAAAACTTGTAGCTGGCGTAAACGCGATCCTTGCCACCCCAGACGCCGATGATCAGGAACATCGGGATAAGGCCGGCTTCGAAGAAGACGTAGAAGAGAACGATATCGAGCGACACGAAGACGCCGACCATCATCACTTCCAGCACCAGGAAGGCGATCATGTATTCCTTCAGGCGCTTCTCGACGGCGAACCAGCTCGCCAGAACGCAGAAGGGCATGAGGAAAGTCGACAGGATGACGAACAGCATCGAAATGCCGTCAACACCCATATGATAGCTGATGCCGGTTCCCAGCCAGCCGTGCTTCTCGAGCATCTGGAAGCCCGGGTTCGCATTGTCGAAGCCGATCCAGATGAAGAGCGAGACGATGAAGGTAACGACAGTCGTGAGCAACGCGATGTTGAGCACGTTGCGGCGACCGTTCGGGCCGTTCTCGTTCATCAGAAGCAGGAGCACCACGCCGACGAACGGCAGGAAGGTGACCGTGGAAAGAATAGGCCAATCGGTCATCAAAGGGCACTCCCGAGCATCATCCAGGTAACGAGCGCAGCGATGCCGATCAGCATGGCGAACGCGTAGTGATAGAGGTAACCGGTCTGCAGACGGACCACGCGATTGGTGACGTCGACGACGCGAGCGGCAATGCCGTTCGGTCCATAGGTGTCGATGACGCCAACGTCACCCTTCTTCCACAGGAAGCGGCCAAGCGCCTTTGCCGAGCGGACGAAGAGGAAGTCGTAGAGTTCGTCGAAATACCACTTGTTCAAGAGGAACTGGTAGAGCACGCGGTGCTGCCTGGCGAGAACGGCCGGTGTCGACGGCGACTTGATGTACATGTACCAGGCCGTGACGAAACCGATGATCATCGCGATGAATGGGCTGAGCGCGACAATGGCCGGAACGTGATGGAATTGCTCCACCAGTTCGTTCTCGGCACCGGTAAAGAGCGCGCCCTTCCAGAACTCGGCATACTCCTCGCCGTAGAAGCGGCCTTCGAACAGGAAGCCGGCGGCGACGGCGCCGATCGCCAGGATATAGAGCGGCACCAGCATGACCTGCGGCGATTCGTGCACGTGATGCATGACCTCGTGCGAAGCCCGCGGCTTGCCGAAGAAGGTCAGGAATATCAGGCGCCAGGAATAGAAGCTGGTAAAGAGCGCAGCAATGACCAGCATCGCGAATGCGAAGCCTGCGACGGGCGAATGCGAAGCATAGGTCGCCTCGATGATCACGTCCTTCGAGAAGAAGCCTGCGAAGCCGACCGAGGTGAAGGGAATGCCAACACCGGTGATCGCGAGCGTGCCGATGATCATCATCCAGAATGTGACCTTAATGTGCGGACGCAGGCCACCCATGTAACGCATGTCCTGTTCACCATCGACGGCGTGGATGACCGAGCCAGCACAGAGGAACAGGAGTGCCTTGAAGAAGGCGTGCGTGAAGAGGTGGAAGATCGCCGCGCCATAGGCGCCGACGCCGAGCGCGACAAACATGTAGCCGAGCTGCGAACAGGTCGAATAGGCGATGACGCGCTTGATGTCGTTCTGCACGAGGCCCACTGTAGCCGCGAAGAAGGCAGTAATCGCGCCAATGACAGTCACGACGACCAGGGCATCCGGCGAAAGCTCGAATAGCGGCGACATGCGGGCGACGAGGAAGACGCCGGCGGTGACCATGGTTGCAGCATGGATCAGCGCCGAAACGGGTGTCGGACCTTCCATGGCGTCAGGCAGCCACGTGTGGAGCAGGAACTGCGCCGACTTGCCCATCGCGCCCATGAAAAGGAGCAGGCAGGCGCCGGTCAGCGCGTGAGCCTTGTCGAGATGCATGCCGAACAGGTTGAGAACGATCTCACCGCCCTCGCCGCCTTCTGCCGGAGCAAAGCTCGCGGCATTGGCGAAGATGGTGTCGAAGTTGATCGCACCGAAAAGAACGAAGAGGCTGGCAATACCGAGGATAAAGCCGAAGTCGCCAACACGGTTGACGATAAAGGCCTTCATCGCGGCGGCGTTCGCCGATGGCTTCTTGTACCAGAAGCCGATGAGCAGATACGAGGCAAGGCCAACACCTTCCCAACCGAAGAACATCTGGCCGAGGTTGTCGGACGTCACCAGCATCAGCATGGCGAAAGTAAAGAGCGAGAGATACGCGAAGAAGCGCGGGCGATGCGGGTCATGATGCATGTACCCGATCGAGTAGATGTGAACCAGTGTCGAGACTGTGTTCACGACGATCAGCATGACCGAGGTCAGCGTATCGATGCGCAGCGCCCAGGAGACATCGATGCCGCCGGACTGGATCCAGCGCAGCACTTCGACCTTGATCGGGCCTCCCTCATGGTGGCCCATGCCGACGGTGATGAAGACGTACCAGGACAGGACCGCGGCAATCACCATGAAGCCGGTGGTCACAAATTCCGATGCCTTGGCGCCGATTGCGCGGCCGAAAAGGCCGGCGATAACAGCGCCAATCAGGGGAAGAAAGACGATAGCCTTATATAAAAACATAGCCTTATCAGCCCTTCATCATATTGACGTCTTCCACGGCGATGGAGCCGCGGTTGCGGTAGAAGACGACGAGAATTGCGAGACCGATCGCGGCTTCAGCAGCGGCGACGGTCAGAATGAACAATGCGAAGACCTGGCCGACGATATCGTTCAGGAACGACGAGAAGGCGACCATATTGATGTTGACCGCAAGCAGAATGAGCTCGATCGACATCAGAATGACGATGATGTTCTTCCTATTCAGGAAGATGCCGAAGACGCCGAGCGTGAAGAGGATGGCGCTGACCGTCAGGTAATGGGAAAGTCCGATGACCATTGTGTTTGTTCCTTAAGCTCGCGCCTGCCTCAAAGACCTTGTCCAGGCTTTACCTTGACCAACTCGACGGCGGTCGCCGGATTGCGGGCAACCTGATCGGCAATGTTCTGACGCTTGACGTGCGTGCGATGTTTGAGCGTCAGGACGATAGCCCCGATCATCGCGACGAGCAGCACCAGTCCGGCGATCTGGAAGAAGTAGACGTAGTTCGTATAGAGCACATCGCCGAGAGCCGCAGTGTTGGCACGCTCGGTAATGGCCGGGATCGGCATCGCGACCGACTTTGCGATCTCAGGGGAAATGACGGTGCCGCCGACGACAACGATCAGTTCGGCTGCAAGGATCACACCGATCAGCGCACCGATCGGCGCATAATCGAGAACGCCCGCGCGCAGCTCCGTGAAGTCGATGTCGAGCATCATGACCACGAAGAGGAAGAGAACGGCCACCGCGCCGACGTACACGACGAGCAGGATCATCGCGAGGAATTCAGCGCCAAGCAGCAGGAAGAGGCCCGCCGCGTTAAAGAAAACCAGGATCAGGAAGAGAACCGAGTGAACCGGGTTCTTCGACCAGATAACCATGAACGCCGACGCTATCGCGATAAAGGCGAAAAGATAGAAAAATAGAGCCTGCAGACCCATGTTGGTGCCTTTTTCATCTTCCCCCGGGCGCCGGGAATTTCCCTGCCCGATGAAGCTTCGCGCGGAGATATCCAGCAAAGCTTAGGTGCATATTGACCGGAAGACGCCCTACGCAGCCTCTTCCGGCATTTTCAATGTCGATCAGCGGTACGGCGAGTCCAACGCAATGTTGCGCGCGATTTCGCGTTCCCACCGATCGCCATTCTCAAGAAGCCGCGCCTTGTCGAAGTAGAGCTCTTCGCGGGTTTCCGTCGCGAATTCGAAATTGGGGCCTTCGACGATCGCATCGACCGGGCACGCCTCCTGGCAGAAGCCGCAATAGATGCACTTCACCATGTCGATGTCGTAACGCACCGTGCGGCGCGTCCCGTCGTTGCGGCGCGGTCCGGCTTCGATCGTAATCGCCTGGGCAGGACAGATCGCCTCGCAAAGCTTGCAGGCGATGCAGCGCTCTTCACCGTTGGGATAGCGGCGCAATGCGTGTTCGCCACGGAAACGCGGGCTGACCGGCCCCTTCTCGAAGGGGTAGTTGATCGTTGCCTTCTGCTTAAAAATATACCGGAAGGTCAGCCAGAACGCACTGACGAATTCCTTCAGGAACAGCGAGCTGACAGCGTTGGACAAGCCTGCCATCTTCAACCTCCAATATTGCTTGAAACGAGGGTCGACATAGTCACGAACCCATCAGCTTCAGCACGAATGCAACGATAACGACCATGGCGAGCGAGAGAGGAAGGAACACTTTCCAGCCGAGGCGCATGAGCTGGTCGTAGCGATAGCGGGGTACGAATGCCTTGACCATCGCGAACATGAAGAACACCAGGCACGACTTCAGCATGAACCAGATGATGCCGGGGACCCAGTTCAGGAACCAGACGTCGACAGGCGGCAGCCAGCCTCCGAGGAACAGGATCGTCGTCAGCGAGCACATCAGGACGATGGCTGCGTATTCGCCGAGCATGAACATCATGTAGAGGGCGGAGCCGTATTCGACCATGAAGCCGGCGACGAGTTCCGATTCAGCTTCCGGAAGGTCGAAAGGCGGACGGTTCGTCTCGGCGAGCGCCGAAATGAAGAAGATGATGAACATCGGGAACAGCGCCAGCCAATGCCAGTCCAGGAAGGACGCCGGCAGGCCGAGACGCGTACCGATGCCGCTCTGCTGAGCGTGAACGATATCCGTGAGGTTCAGCGATCCCACGCAAAGCAGGACGGTGACGATGACGAAGCCGATCGAGACTTCGTAGGACACCATCTGTGCCGCGGAGCGAAGTGCGCCGAGGAATGGATACTTCGAGTTCGAAGCCCAGCCGCCCATGATGACGCCGTACACCTCGAGAGACGATATCGCGAAGATGTAGAGGATACCGACGTTGATGTTGGAGATCACCCAGCCATCGGCAAAGGGGACGACAGCCCAGGTCGAAAGCGCCAGCAGCACTGTGACAAGCGGTGCGAGGAGGAAGACCGCCTTGTCGGCGCCAGCCGGAATCACGGGCTCCTTGAAGACAAACTTCAAAAGATCGGCGAAAGACTGGAAAAGACCGAACGGACCCACCACATTCGGACCACGGCGCAGCTGGACGGCTGCCCAGACCTTGCGGTCGGCCAACAGAATGTAGGCGATGAAAACGAGCAGGCAGACGAGGACGAGAAGCGACTGACCGACCATGATGAGGCCGGGCCAGACGTATGTTGAAAAGAACGATTCCATAGTCCTCTGCCCTTACTCTGCCGCGACTTTGAAGTTGTTGCGGGCCAATGCCGAGCACTCGGCCATGACAGCCGAAGCACGCGCGATTGGGTTCGTCAAATAGAAGTCTTTCACAGGCGACGCAAACCCGGATTTGTTCATCTTGCCGGCTTTTTTTGCAACTGCGGCAATTTTGGCGCTGTCGCTCTCGGCGATCTCGTCGAGAGCGGCGAAATGCGGGAAAACGGCATACAGGTTTGCGCGCAATTGGCTAAGCGAATCAAACGGAAGCTTCTTGCCGAGCACGTCGGACAATGCACGCAGGATAGCCCAGTCTTCGCGAGCATCGCCCGGCGCGAAGCCAGCCCGATTGCCCATCTGGACCCGGCCTTCGGTGTTGACCCAGGTGCCTGATTTTTCCGTATAGGCAGCTGCCGGCAGGATGACGTCGGCATTCTGCGCGCCCTCGTCGCCATGCGAGCCGATGTAGACGGTGAGCTTCGCCTTCTTTGTCGTGAAATTCAGTTCGTCTGCCCCGAGGAGGAACAGAACGTCCAACGACGTCAGCATCTCGGCAGCATTAACACCCTTGGCGCCCGGAACGAAGCCGAGATCAAGACCGCCGACGCGCGATGCGGCCGTATGCAGGACGGCAAAGCCGTTCCAGCCTTCGACCACCGCACCGACATTGCCGGCAAGCTTTGCGGCACTTGCAAGCACGCCAGAGCCATCCGCGCGCGACAGAGCGCCCTGGCCGATGATGATCATCGGCTTCTTCGCATCCGTCAGGACCTTCGCGAAGGCATGGTTGCCATCAACCAGATCCTTGAGTGTATCCGGACCGGAGCCGAGGTATTCATAGTCATACCGAAGCTCGCCGCCCTCGCCGATCACGCCGATCGGGAAGTTGCCCCGGCGCCAGCGCTTGCGGATGCGGGCGTTGAGAACAGCCGCTTCGAAACGCGGATTGGAGCCGATGATGAGAAGAGCGTCGGCCTGCTCTATGCCTTCGATCGTCGGGTTGAAGACATAGCTTGCACGACCGAGCGACGGATCGAGTGCCGCCCCATCCTGGCGACAGTCGAGGTTCGCGGAACCGAGCGACTTCACCAGCTCGGAGAGCGCGTACATTTCTTCAACGGAAGCCAGATCGCCGGCGATCGCGCCAATCTTCTCACCCGTCGTTGCCGAAACAGCCGCCTTGATCGCACTGAAGGCTTCGCCCCAAGTGGCTGCTTGCAGGCGTCCGCCCTTGCGGACATAGGGCTTGTCGAGGCGCTGTGTCTTCAGGCCATCCCAGATGAAGCGGCTCTTGTCGGAGATCCACTCCTCATTGATCTGGTCATTGACGCGCGGCAGTACGCGCATGACCTCGCGGCCGCGGGTATCCACGCGGATCGCGGAACCGAGAGCGTCCATGACGTCGATCGATTCGGTCTTGTTCAGTTCCCATGGACGGGCCGTGAAAGCGAAAGGCTTGGAGGTCAAGGCGCCGACCGGGCAGAGGTCAACAACGTTGCCCTGCAGCTCGGAGGTCATCGCCTGCTCGAGGTAGGTGGTGATCTCGGCATCCTCGCCACGGCCGATCAGGCCGAGTTCGGCAATACCGGCAACCTCGGTCGTAAAGCGAACACAACGCGTGCAGTGAATGCAGCGATTCATCACAGTCTTGACGAGCGGGCCGATGTACTTGTCTTCGACGGCGCGCTTGTCTTCCTGATAACGCGAACTGTCGATGCCGAAGGCCATTGCCTGGTCCTGCAGGTCGCATTCGCCGCCCTGATCGCAGATCGGGCAATCCAGCGGATGGTTGATCAGCAGGAATTCCATCACGCCTTCGCGGGCCTTCTTGACCATGGGCGTGTTGGTGAACACCTCCGGCAGCTCGCCATTCGGGCCGCCACGGATGTCGCGCACGCCCATCGCGCAGGATGCCTGTGGCTTCGGCGGGCCGCCCTTGACCTCGACGAGGCACATGCGGCAATTGCCGGCAACCGAAAGGCGTTCATGGAAGCAGAAGCGCGGAACTTCAGCACCGGCTTCCTCACACGCCTGAATGAGGGTGTAATGATCCGGGACCTCGATCTCGTTACCGTCAATCTTCAGTTTTGCCATCGTCACTCAGTCCTGTTTTCCGTTTGCCGGATGGCGGCAAACAAACCTCATTTGCAACGCTTCCACTGCCAGGCCGGATTTTTGTCCCGCTAGCACCGGTGTCGTCCCAATTCTATTCACCGATCCCGAGGGAGCGGTATGCGGCACTCGCAGCGTTAGGCCCCTGCCCGTCCGCCGCTTTGCCCTATCCTGGATCCGGCCGGTCGATCCCGGCCGAAAATTCACGTCCGCTTCCGGCTCCTCGCCGCAAGCGCCTTGGCCTGTGTCGTCCAGCCATCGCGCACGATGCGGCCATCAAAGCCGAGTTCTGCTTCGATCCGGGCGATGTCATCGTCAGACCAGGCTGCGATGTCAGCGAAGGTGCGTATGCCCCTGGCGTTCAGCACCTGCTCCAGCTTCGGACCGACACCCGGGATCCGCTTCAGATCGTCGGCCTTTCCGGCGCGTGACGTCGGATTTGCCTTCGGCGCATCCGGCACTGATACCGGGACAACAGCAAGCTTCACTTTGCTCGCCACTTTCTTGGCGGGTGCCGAGCGAATGTTCTCAGGCTTGACTTCGATTTCAGGCTTCCCCTCATCCGGCGGCGTCTCGTCGAGAACGGCCTTCAGCTTGTTGGTGGCCTCCATCGCGCCTTGCAGGGCTCCGAAGAACGCACCAGCCATCTGCGACGAGAAACCGAAACCGATCGCTGTCGCGGCAGCCATGGCCGCGGCCGGATTGACCATAAGCGGTGGCAAGGCGCGTGCATTTTCAAGCATCTCGGCAGCAAGACGGCTGAAGTCAGCCGAAAAATCGGCCGCTCCTTCATTGTCAGTGCTATCGGGCGCCTTCGACATCATCAGCCTTATTCTGCAGCCTCGAGAACCGCACCGTGATCCATTGCGCTCGCCGTATACTGGTCGATGCGTGCTTCGATCTCCGGACGGAAGTTACGGATCAGACCCTGCACCGGCCATGCGGCGGCGTCGCCGAGCGCACAAATGGTGTGGCCCTCGATCTGCTTGGTGACCTGGAACAGCATGTCGATCTCGCGCTTCTGCGCATTGCCCTTGGCCATGCGTTCCATGACGCGCCACATCCAGCCGGTGCCTTCACGGCACGGCGTGCACTGGCCGCAGCTCTCATGCTTGAAGAACGCGGAAATGCGGGCGATTGCCTTGATGACGTCGGTGGACTTGTCCATGACGATCGCGGCAGCCGTTCCGAACGAGGAACCGACGGCTCGCAAGCCATCGAAATCCATCGGGCAGTCGATGATGTCCTTGGCCGGAACGATCGGGCAGGATGCACCGCCCGGAATGACGGCGAGCAGGTTATCCCAGCCGCCGCGAATACCGCCGCCATGCTTGTCGACGAGTTCGCGGAAGGTGATGCCCATTTCCTCTTCGACCGTGCACGGCTTGTTGACGTGACCGGAGAGCATGAACAGCTTGGTGCCGACGTTGTTCGGACGACCGAGTGCAGAAAACCAGCCAGCGCCGCGACGCAGGATGGTTGGCGCGACCGCGATCGATTCGACGTTGTTGACGGTCGTTGGGCAGCCGTAGAGGCCCATGTTCGCCGGGAACGGCGGCTTCAGGCGCGGCTGGCCCTTCTTGCCTTCGAGGCTTTCGAGCAAGGCTGTCTCTTCGCCGCAGATGTATGCGCCGGCGCCGTGATGAACATAAATGTCAATGGGATAGCCGAGCTTGTTGTTCTTTCCCAGCAAGCCGTAGTCGTAGCATTCGTCGATCGCGGCCTGCAGCGCCTCGCGCTCGCGGATGTATTCGCCGCGTACGTAGATGTAGGCTGCGTTCGCACCCATGGCGAAGCTGGCAATCACGCAGCCTTCGATCAGCGTATGCGGATCGTGGCGCATGATGTCGCGGTCTTTGCAGGTGCCCGGCTCCGACTCGTCGGCGTTGACGACGAGGTAGTGCGGGCGACCATCGCTTTCCTTGGGCATGAAGGACCACTTCAGACCGGTCGGGAAGCCTGCGCCGCCACGTCCGCGAAGGCCTGACGCCTTCATCTCGTTGACGATCCAGTCGCGACCCTTTTCGAGGATCTGTTTGGTGCCATCCCAGTGGCCGCGGCTCATCGCGCCCTTCAGAGACTTGTCCTTGAGGCCGTAGATATTGGTAAAGATGCGATCTTTATCTTGTAACATGCTTCACCTCTTACCGCGGCTTCTTGCCGAAGACCTTGATATATTCCGCTTCGCCGCCCTTGGCGAGCGCCTTGGCCTGCTTAACCCAGTCGTCGCGATCGATGCGGCCCTTGAAGTTCAGGTAGCCATCCACCCATTCGCGTTCGGCCTTTTTCCAGCTTGCGACCTGCGCAAAGGTGAAAATACCGAGGTCATGGAGCGTGCCTTCGATCTTAGGTCCGACACCGGAAATCAGCTTCAGATCATCAGGGGCAGCAGGCTTCTCGATGCCTGACGGCCGGTTCTTGTCGGTCAGCGACGGCTTCGCGGTTGCCGTAGCAAGAGCAGCAGTTGCCGGTGAAGGCTGCTCTTCGACTGCCTTCACATTCTTGGCAGCTGCCTTCGGCGCCGTTGCCGGCGTCTTCAATGCGGCATTGGTCTCTGCGTCGGTGCTTTTGGGGCGAGCCGCTTCGGACGGCGGAACCGGGGCAGCGTCGACGCTGGCGGTCGCAGCTTCCGCGACTGCCTTTTTTGCGGACGTCTTTTTCGCCTTCGGCTCTTCCGTCAGCGTCGTCGGGCCGCCTTCAGGCGAGGAGAAGTGACGGTCGATCTGCGGGCCCGGCGTGATGCTGGCACCATTGCCGGCTTCAAACGTGTCGATGATCTGCTCGAGGCGTTCCGGCGTCAGATCCTCGTAGGTGTCCTTGCCGATCATGACCATGGGCGCATTGACGCAGGCCCCGAGACATTCGACCTCTTCCCAGGAGAGCGTTCCTTCGGCGTTGCGCGCGAACGGGTGCTGATGGATCTTGCTCTTGCAGACCGACATCAGGCCTTCCGAACCGCGCAGCATGCAGGGAGTGGTGCCGCAAACCTGGATGTGAGCGCGCGTTCCGACCGGATTGAGCTGGAACTGGGTATAGAAAGTCGCCACTTCGAGAACGCGGATGTATGCCATATCCAGCATATCGGCGACTTTTTCGATCGCGGCGCGCGTGACCCAGCCGTCCTGCTCCTGTGCCCGCATCAACAGCGGAATGACCGCCGATTGCTGGCGGCCTGCGGGATATTTCTGGATCGTCTTATCCGCCCAGGCAGCATTTTCCTCGCTAAAGGAAAACGCAACCGGCTGGAATTGATCTTCGGCTAATCGACGAACGGACATTCTTCCTCACGCCTTGTCAGTTTAGTGTGCCACACTGCGATGCCGTCAGAGACTTCATCTCGCAAGCGTAGGCCGACTGGTCTTTTTGCAAAAACACAACGAATTTGCCGCCGTTTGGAACGGCGGCCTTGATTTGATAGCCCTTGGACAGCAGCTCGCCCATGGATGCCTTGCCTGCCGGCGGAGTCGCCTCTTCCTGGCCCAGTTTGGGGCCCATTCCGCCGATCTCCTGGGCGAGAGCCCCGGAACCGGCGAGAAGAACAACGGCAACGAGCGGCAGCAGGCGCATCAGCGATCTACCTCGCCGAACACGATGTCGAGCGAGCCGAGTACAGCCGTGACGTCAGCGAGCATATGGCCCTTGCACAGGAAATCCATCGCCTGAAGGTGGGCATAGCCCGGTGCGCGGATCTTGCAGCGATAGGGTTTGTTGCTGCCGTCGGAGATGACGTAGACGCCGAACTCGCCCTTCGGCGCCTCGACGGCTGCGTACACTTCGCCGGCGGGCACGTGATAGCCTTCGGTGTAGAGTTTGAAATGGTGAATGAGGGCTTCCATCGAGCGCTTCATCTCCCCGCGTTTCGGGGGCACGACCTTGCCGTCGATCGACGAAACGGGTCCAGTCTTCGCGTTGCCCATCAGCCGCTCTACGCATTGCTTCATGATGCGCACCGACTGGCGCATTTCGATCATGCGGATCAGATAGCGATCGTAGCAGTCGCCATTCTTGCCGATCGGGATGTCGAATTCCATGTCGTTGTAGCACTCGTAGGGCTGCGAACGACGCAGGTCCCAGGCAGCGCCCGAGCCGCGAACCATGACCCCCGAGAAGCCCCAGGACCACGCATCTTCCAACGAGACCACGCCGATATCGACGTTGCGCTGCTTGAAAATGCGGTTGTGCGTCAGCAGGCCTTCGATGTCGTCCAGAATCTTCAGGAACGGATCGCACCACTTGCCGATATCCTCGACCAGTTCCGGCGGGATGTCCTGATGGACGCCGCCGGGACGGAAGTAGGCAGAATGCATGCGGGCGCCACAGGCGCGTTCGTAGAACACCATGAGCTTTTCACGCTCTTCGAAGCCCCAGACTGGCGGCGTCATCGCGCCGACGTCCATGGCCTGGGTCGTGACGTTCATGATGTGCGACAGGATACGGCCGATTTCCGAGTAGAGAACGCGGATCAACTGACCGCGGATCGGAATTTCGAGCTTCAGCATCTTTTCGACGGCGAGCGCGAATGCATGCTCCTGGTTCATCGGCGCGACATAGTCGAGACGATCGAAATAGGGAACGGCCTGCAGATAGGTCTTGGTTTCGATCAGCTTTTCGGTGCCGCGGTGCAGAAGGCCGATATGCGGATCGACCCGCTCGATGATTTCACCATCGAGCTCAAGAACGAGACGCAGAACACCGTGCGCGGACGGGTGTTCCGGTCCGAAGTTGATCGTAAAGTTGCGAACGTTATGTTCAGTCATAGCGACGCGCTCCGCGCTGGCAATTGGCATAGGACGGCAAACCGGGAGGCATCGAGAGATACGAGCCTCATCGCTATTTCGCCGCCTTCTCGTCTCCCGGCAGCACGTAGTCCGTGCCTTCCCAAGGGGACATGAAATCGAAATTGCGGAACTCCTGCTTCAGTTCGACGGGTTCGTAGACGACGCGCTTGGCGGCATCGTCGTAACGAACCTCGACGTAACCTGTCGTCGGGAAGTCCTTGCGCAGCGGATGTCCTTCGAAGCCGTAATCGGTGAGAATACGGCGAAGGTCGGCATGTCCCGAGAAAGGAATCCCATACATGTCCCAGGCTTCGCGTTCGAACCACTCGGCACCCTTGTAGACCGATGTCGCCGACGGCACCGATTCACCATCGGCTACAGCAACCTTGATACGGATGCGCTGATTCTGCTTCGGCGACAGCAGGTGGTAGACCACGTCGAAGCGCTTCTCGCGCTGGGGCCAGTCGACACCGCAGATATCGATCATGCTGATGAAACCGCAGCGCGCGTCGTCGCGCAGGAACGTCAGCAGGGCCAAAATCGCTTCCGGCGTTGCGG
Source organism: Rhizobium sp. Root1203 (assembly GCF_001424945.1). Taxonomy (GTDB): domain Bacteria; phylum Pseudomonadota; class Alphaproteobacteria; order Rhizobiales; family Rhizobiaceae; genus Rhizobium. The sequence continues at coordinate 77,368 of NZ_LMCW01000003.1, read as the reverse complement.
TCAACGTGAGCTCGTCATAGCTGATGGACGCATCGACAATCAGGTCGCCGCGCATCTCTCGGAGATACGACGACAGTTCGCTCAAGGCTTCACTCATAACAGTCCTCCGCCCTTAGCGTTCGATCGTTCCGGTTCGACGGATCTTCTTCTGCAGGAGCAGCACCCCGTAGAGCAATGCTTCTGCCGTGGGGGGACAGCCCGGCACGTAGATATCGACAGGAACGACACGGTCGCAGCCACGCACGACCGAATAGGAATAATGATAGTAGCCGCCGCCGTTTGCGCAGGAGCCCATGGAGATAACGTAACGCGGCTCCGGCATCTGGTCGTAGACCTTGCGGAGCGCGGGCGCCATCTTGTTGGTCAGCGTGCCGGCAACGATCATCACGTCCGACTGGCGCGGCGAGGCGCGCGGCGCGACACCGAAGCGCTCCATGTCGTAACGCGGACCTGAAACCTGCATGAGGCCTTCGACGGCACAGCAGGCCAGACCGAACTGCATCCACATCAGCGAGCCCGTACGGGCCCAGGTAATCAGGTCGCGGGTCGAGGTAACGAGGAAGCCCTTGTCAGCCAACTCATCGTTGATTTCGCCGAAAAACGCACTGTCGCTGCCGATCGGCTTGCCCGTTGCCGGGTCGATCACGCCTTTCGGGTGCGGCGCGACGAGCGCCTTGTCGCTTGGGGCTACTCCCATTCCAGGGCTCCCTTTTTCCATTCATAGATAAAGCCGATGGTCAGAACACCGAGGAAGACCATCATGGACCAGAAACCGAACCAGCCGATCGCGCCGAAAGAAACGGCCCAGGGGAACAGGAAGGCGACTTCGAGGTCGAAGATGATGAAGAGGATAGACACCAGGTAGAAGCGGATATCGAACTTCATACGAGCGTCGTCAAATGCGTTGAAGCCGCATTCAAAGGCCGAAAGCTTTTCCGAATCGGGCGCCTTGTAAGCAACGGCAAAAGGCGCAATCAGAAGCGACAGGCCGATCACAAGGGCGATAGCAATGAAAATGGCGATCGGAATATAGGAACTGAGCAGTCCAGTCATCAGGTTCATCCCTGCTTGCCGGCTGCGCCGGGAGGCGCAAGTGGGCATTTGCCCGGCAAGCGAACGTGCGTTGCAACAAGCCGTGGTTAGCGCAGCCGGAGCCACGGCGCAAGACTTTAGACGGTCAATTCGAGCAGTCGATGTGCGACATTATCAAGCAGATGCAATGATGTCGCGACAAATCCACAGAAGTTGATTCAAGCGCATGCCAGCCCATCGAATATTGCATGGCTGGATGTGAAAGCCTGGCGCCAACGAGGGACGCCAAACATCGGCCGGCGCGTACATCGGTTATATCAGGAGGAGGAACAGTTTGAAATTTATAAAGAATGGCGCGAGTGACGGGGCTCGAACCCGCGACCTCCGGCGTGACAGGCCGGCACTCTAACCGACTGAGCTACACCCGCGCATTTCAGACACGATACCCGGACCATGCTTTTCAGCACTTGCTTTGAAATGGCGCGAGTGACGGGGCTCGAACCCGCGACCTCCGGCGTGACAGGCCGGCACTCTAACCAACTGAGCTACACCCGCATTCATTTCAAGCAATCCGGAAGCTTTCGCGTCCTTGTCAAAGCAGGCTTGCCGCTTCGATGAGCGGCTAACTAAGGGGTTCGCATTTGAGTGTCAAGCAGGTTTGGATACAAAACGATGACAGTCCGCGATTTGTTTGCGAACGGCGAAAAGCGGTGAGCAAATCAGCCCTCTTTCAACAGGCATGTCGCATCGCCGGTTTCGCCGGCGTCGCACCCCGCGGCCGCACTCGTCGATTTTATCCACAGCCGGCAATGCAGGCAATGCTACCAAATGAAGGCGCTCGTTCAAAAAAATCAAAAAATCTTCACAAACGCTCTTGCGGTTTCCACGCGATCCGCATAGATCACGGCCACCAACGCGGCGGACCGAACGGACCGACTTCGCGAAGGGCGATTAGCTCAGTTGGTAGAGCGCCTCGTTTACACCGAGGATGTCGGGAGTTCGAGTCTCTCATCGCCCACCATTCTTTTCCCTTAGCGATATTACTGGTCCAAGCTTCGTTTTGGGCTTCAGCGCGGCCTTCTCAGTCGGCAGCAATTGGCGATTCTCGTATTTACCTCGTCTTAATTAAGACTAGCTCATAATTTCCTCCCATGTTGCTTACCGTCTGTGCATGACGCGCCGCGGTTCTTCTCCCATATCTCTGCGCATTCGGCGGGACCCCGTCTTAGGTCGTTTGGTCGAAATCCCGCATCCAGCATTGCCCGACGGCTGTCGCGTTGCAGTCTCTTCCCCCGAGATTGCCCGACGATGCCGCCGAGCACTTAGAACTCGGCGTAAACGATCGGTCGTCAGTCGCGAACATGAAGTCGTTTTTGGAGAGCACACCAGATGCAGCCTACGGGGAATTCGACCACGCATGTAGCCTTTCGTGTTGCTACGATTATGCAGCAACTGGGCATTGACGGGCTGCCACGGAACTACGAGCTCGTTTTTGAGGCGATGACGGGCAACAGCCCGGATCTGGCGCGGGAACTGCGATCTCTTGGCTCGGCAAGAACGCAGGATGCCCTGGACAAGCTCGGCCGTCGGTATCTGCCGCATCATTACGAAGGCGGGCTGCTGGAAAGCCGGTCAGGCCAGGTTCGGGAAGAGTTGCAGAGCATCCTGACATTGCTCGACGAGGAAAAGTCGGCACTGACCCGATACGGCACCGTGATCAGTCAGGCGGCGCGCGTATTCGATTCAAGCAATCCGTCGGACCAGACCGCGCTCCAGCAGTCTCTCAAATCGGTGACCTCGGCAACGCATGATCGTGAGGCGCAAAGCGCGATGCTTGCCTCCAAGGTCGTCGAAAAATCGCAAAAGCTTGAACAGGTGCAGCGTGAGGCCGCAGCAGCCGAGGCTGCAAAGTTCACCGATGCGATAACCGGATTGGGCAATCGCCGAATGTTCAACAAGGAAATGGCGAAAGTCTATGACAAGTCCGGGCTTCCCGACTTGTGCGGGATCGCCTTTGCGGAACTCGACCGGTACGAGGCAATCACGACCATTCCAAATCTGATCGAACCGGTCCTCAAGAAGATCGGCGCCCTAATTCAACCGATGTTCGGCAGCGAGGATCTTGCCTGCCGATTCGATCGCGGGCGATTCGGTTTCATTTTTCGAACGGCCGACGAGACGGAGATCATGCGGCTTGTCGATCGGCTTCGCGATCGACTGAAAGGAATGCCCGTTGCCCATCCCGTCTCAGGCAAGCAGGCCGCCCTGCTCTCCTTCTCCGTCGGAATATGCATGTCCAAGCAGGCGCGTGCCGCAGATGCACTGATGACATTTGCGGAGCAGGCCTTGGGTATGGCGAAGGCTTCAGGCGGCGACAGCGTTTCCGTTCATGGCGTCGCCAATATCTCGCATGTGCCGAAGGATTGGCTGATTTACCGGTAGACGAAGCCGACAGAGCCGCCGCACCACCGTGGGCAAGGGCGCATTTTGCTGAACGTCTAGCCAAGGTCGCACTAGGCTGGCTATAAGGGCTGGGGATATGCCAGCATGGCTAGCCAGCCCCATTCATCAGAATTCGAGACAGCATCATGAAAACACGCGAGGAACGGCAGGCACAGCGGGCGGGCATGCCGCGAACCCAGCTGGCTGCCCACCACTTGGAAAACGCGCGACTGCTTCCCGATCGCGGGGAACTGCTCTATCGCATCCCCAATGGCGGCATCGGCGTCGAGGTGGGCGCTGCGTTTGGGGAATATACGGCTGAGATCCTCGAAAAGAATCGCCCCGCGAGGCTATACCTGATCGATCCGTGGAGCATGGATCGCTACAGTTCCGGGCTCGATCAGATCCATACGCAGTTCAAGCATCAGATCGAGGCCGGCCAGTTGCACCTGATGCAGGGCACGTCACTCGACAGGCTTGCGGATTTCGAGGACGATTTCCTGGACTGGGCCTATATCGACACGGATCACTCGTTCGAGCTGACCTGGCAAGAGCTTCTCCTGTGCGAAAAAAAGGTCAAGCGCACCGGCAGAATTGCGGGTCATGACTTCTGCACCGGCAACACTGTCAAGCCCATCGTCTACGGCGTGGTCGAGGCCGTGACCAAGTTCTGCAGGGACTTTGGCTGGCAATTCGAGTATCTCACCGTCGAATCGCACGCGCATTTCTCCTATTGCCTGAAGCGCCTCTAGGCGCCGTCAGGCCTTTGCGGTGTATTGCTCGTCGCTGACGTGTTCCATCCAGTCGGCGGCGTTGCCGTCGACGGCCTCCTGGATGGCGATATGTGTCATGGCCGTTTCCGGCGCAGCGCCGTGCCAGTGCTTTTCACCAGGCGCGAACCACACGGTATCTCCAGCCCGGATGTCCCGGAGTTGTCCGCCCCAGCTCTGCGCAAGGCCCCTTCCCGACGTGACGATCAGTGTCTGTCCCAAGGGATGCGTGTGCCAAGCGGTTCGAGCGCCGGGCTCGAAGGTGACGCTGACCACCCTCACCCGCGCAGGTTCGGGCGCGTCCATCAGCGGGTCCTGGCGAACGGCACCGGTGAAGTATTCGGCAGGCGCCTTCATAGAAGGTCGCGATCCAGCAGATTTGATGTCCATCGTCCGTTCCTTTGTGCATTGACCTCTATCGCTCAAACGAACGTAAGGCATGGATCGACATCATCCAAGTGAAGCAATGAATGATCGTGCGCTGGAGGGTTGCCAGTATCCTGATCCCTCCTATTCCGTCTGCCAGGCGAGTATCCGCTTTTCCAGGAAATAGGGGCGTCGTGCTCTATCTCCTGCCGCGAACGCTTGCCCACAAACCGGCGCGCTGCTAGTGCCGGGTCAATCGATCGCGCGGAGGATTTTCCATGAAACAGCATTCATTCGGCCACCTGCCTCACACCGTCTCCAATATCGGCTTCGGCGCGTGGCAAATCGGCGGTGCATGGGGCGATGTCAGCGAGGCAGACGGGCGTGCTGCGCTCAACGCGGCGCTGGATGCCGGTATGACCTTCATCGACACAGCAGACGTCTACGGTGATGGGCGCTCGGAAAAGATCATTGCCGACGTGCTGGAAAGCCGTGGCGGCGACCGCCCGATGGTCGCAACCAAGGCCGGCCGCCGGCTGAGCCCGCACGTGGCAGATGGCTACACCAAAGCCAATCTCGAGAGTTTCATCGATCGCAGCCTCGCGAATCTCCAGGTGGATTGCCTGGATCTCGTTCAGCTTCACTGCCCGCCGACGGATGTGCTCTATCGTCCGGAGGTTTTCGAAGGTCTGAACGAGCTTCAGAAGGCCGGCAAGATCATGGGCTACGGCGTCAGCGTGGAGAAAGTCGAGGAGGCGCTGAAGGCGATTGAATATCCGGGCGTCGTCAGCATCCAGATCATCTATAACATCTTCCGCCAGCGCCCTGACCACCTGTTCTTTCAGGAGGCCCGCCGGAAAAACATAGCCGTCATCGCACGCGTGCCGCTGGCAAGCGGCCTTCTGTCAGGCAAGATCACCCGCGAGACAACATTCGCAGGTGACGATCATCGTAATTTCAATCGCCACGGCGAAGCCTTCGACGTCGGCGAGACATTTGCCGGCGTGCCGTTCGACGTCGGCCTGCAGGCCGTCGAGGAAGTCCGAAAGCTGGTCCCCGCCGGCGTGTCGATGGCAGCGTTCGCGCTTCGCTGGATCCTTATGAACGACGCCGTCACCGTCGCCATCCCGGGGGCGCGCAATGCCGAGCAGGCCCGGGCCAATGCAGCAGCGGCCAGCCTTGCGCCACTGTCTCAGGGCGTGATGGAAGCCACGCGTGACATTTACGAGCGGCTGATTGCCCCGCACGTTCACCAGCGGTGGTAGCGTCCGCAATCTAGCCGGATTGGCCGGGATCGACCCGGCCACCCTCATTTCGCCGCTCGGCCGCCACCCTGGCGCTCTCGCTTCATCTCGTTTCGCATGATGAACAGCGACGCTCCGAGAATTAGCAAAGCTCCGAGCCACAGATAGCCCGACGGCGCGTACCCGAAGACGAGCCAGCCAGCCAAGACATTCAGCGGCAGCTTGAGATCGTCAAAGGGCTGCACATACGCGGCGTCGGCGGCAGCGTAGGCAAGCGTGAGGAAATACTGCGCCATCGCCGTCAGGACCCCTGCCGCGACGAAGAGGGTGAGCGCAATCCCCATCGGCGCGCTGAACCCGGCCGCGAGGGCAAGCCCCCCGTTGATCGGCGTCAGAAGAACCAGCAGCCACACGGTGATCGTCTCGGGTCTCTCTATGTCGGTCAAGCTCTTGGTCATCAGCGACGACGCGCCCCAGAGAAGCGCCGACAGGATCGGCAGGAACGCTGCCCAGGTGAAACCGTCCGACCATGGCTGCAGGATGATCATTGCGCCGGCAAACCCGATACCCGTCGCTGTCCAGCGAGCAGCACCGACCTCTTCCCCCAGGAAGAGCCTTGCGCCCAGAACGATGAAGAAGGGAGATGTCATCACCAGGGCAATCGCCTGCCAGATCGGAACGACCGCGAGCCCGGCAATCCAGGCCTGGACGCCAAATGCCGCAAAGGCTACCCGGATCACGTGCCGCCAGGGGTAGCGCGTCCGCAACGCCGGGAAACCGCCTTTCTTCAGGAAAGGCAGCGAAAAGACGAGCGCGAAAGCGTATTGCCAGAACGCAGCAGAGGCCGATGGAAAGGCAAGTCTCATCGTCAGCCATTGTGTGACGACGTTGAGGATCGCGAAGGCAATGCCAGCGAGCACCATCCAGCCGGCTCCGGCCATGGCACGTGATGGAAAAAACGCAAGGGAAGTCTGATTCATGTCATTCATCCGCACAAAAGGACCAACACAAATCAGGACGCATGAGCACGACAGCCGACGCCGGGCAGGAACTGCCCTTCGTGCGTTTTGCTCATTCTCTTTCATCCGGACTGTAACCGTCGGCTCCGGATTCACACCGGATCTGCTGACCCTCGCCGCTTTGATCGGAAAGGCGCTCGCGGGCTCGAGCAGATGCCCTTACCGCCGGTGGGGAGTTTCGCCCCGCCCTGAGAACGTCCATTGCGTAGTTGAAAGTCGCAGCGACGGCAAGGTCTTCAGAATGCGAAAAGGGTTCGGCTTGCGCCGAACCCTTCGAAAGACTTGTCCTGCCGGTCTCGTTACCCGGCAGCCAAGAAAACCTATCAGCCGTTGACGGCTTCCTTCAGGCCCTTGCCGGGCGTGAACTTCGGCACGTTGCGAGCCGGAATGTCGACTTCTGCGCCGGTGGAAGGATTGCGGCCCTTCGTGGCAGCGCGATGGGAAACGGTGAAGCTACCGAAACCAGCGAGGCGAACATCGCCCTTGCCCTTGAGTTCAGCCTGGACAACTTCGAAAACTGCATCAACTGCAGAAGCAGCATCGGTCTTCGAGAGTCCTGCCTTTTCGGCAACTGCGGACACGAGTTCATTCTTGTTCATGTTTCCACCCCTTTCTAAATGGTTCGAAACGACTCAAATCTATAAGCTAGGCGCGAATAACGTTCATCAGGCCCGCCGAACCCCAAAGACCCTGCAAACAAAGGAAATGCAAGCGTCTACACGTGGTTTTCACAAAAAAAGGCTGGCGAAAACGCCAGCCTTTTCAGGGTTTTTAAGCAATTTGGCACGAATGTGGCAAACAGGGCTCAGTGAGCTATGGTTGCGCCCGTTTCATCAAGCCCTTCGACCGTCGCGATGACCGGCGTTTCCACCGTGCCATCCCACTCGATCGGCTCCGGCCTGCGAACCAGAGCATGCTTGATCACCTCGCCCATGCGGGATACCGGGATGATCTCCATGTTGTTCTTCACGTTGTCCGGAATCTCCGCCAGGTCCTTGGCGTTTTCTTCCGGAATCAGCACCTTCTTGATGCCGCCGCGAAGTGCTGCAAGCAGCTTTTCCTTCAGTCCACCGATCGGCAGCACGCGGCCGCGAAGGGTGATTTCACCGGTCATGGCAACATCCTTGTTCACAGGGATGCCGGTCATGATCGAGACGATCGCCGTCGCCATGGCGACGCCGGCCGACGGACCATCCTTCGGCGTCGCGCCTTCCGGCACGTGCACGTGGATGTCGCTCTTGTCGAAGAGCGGCGGCTGGATGCCGAAATCGACGGCACGCGAACGGACATAGGATGCCGCAGCGGAAATCGATTCCTTCATGACTTCCTTCAGGTTGCCGGTAACGGTCATGCGACCCTTGCCAGGCATCATCACGCCTTCGATCGTCAGCAGCTCGCCGCCGACTTCCGTCCAGGCCAGACCGGTGACGACGCCGACCTGATCCTCGCGTTCTGCTTCGCCGTGGCGGAAGCGCGGAACGCCCAGATAGTCGTCGATGTTCTGCGCCGTTACGTGAACGGACGTCGATTTGCCCTTGATGATCTCGGTGACCGCCTTGCGGGCGAGCTTCATCAGTTCGCGTTCGAAGTTGCGAACACCGGCTTCGCGAGTGTACTGCTGGCTGATTGCCATCAGGGCATCGTCGCTGACCGAAAATTCATGCGGCTGCAGCGCGTGTTCCTTGATTGCCTTCGGCAGCAGATGCCGCTTGGCAATTTCACGCTTTTCGTCCTCGGTGTAGCCGGCGATACGAATAACTTCCATGCGGTCCATCAAGGGCGCAGGAATGTTCAGCGTGTTCGCCGTCGTGATGAACATCACGTCCGACAGGTCGTATTCGACTTCCAGGTAGTGATCCATGAAGGTCGAGTTCTGAGCCGGGTCCAGCACCTCGAGGAGAGCCGAAGACGGATCGCCGCGGAAATCCTGGCCCATCTTGTCAATTTCGTCGAGCAGGAAGAGCGGGTTGGACTTCTTTGCCTTCTTCATCGACTGAATGACCTTGCCGGGCATCGAACCGATGTACGTGCGGCGGTGACCGCGGATTTCGGCTTCGTCACGAACGCCGCCCAGCGCCATGCGGACATACTCACGGCCGGTCGCCTTGGCGATCGACTGGGCAAGCGAGGTCTTGCCGACGCCAGGAGGGCCGACGAGGCACAGGATCGGCCCCTTGATCTTCGTTGCGCGGGCTTGCACGGCGAGATACTCGACGATGCGCTCCTTGACCTTGTCGAGACCGAAATGATCCGCTTCGAGGATCTTCTCTGCATTGTTCAGATCCGACTTGACCTTGGACTTCTTGTTCCACGGAATGCCAAGCAGCCAATCGAGATAGTTGCGCACAACCGTCGCTTCGGCCGACATCGGGCTCATCTGACGCAGCTTCTTCAGCTCTGCGTCGGCCTTTTCCCTGGCTTCCTTGGAAAGCTTGGTCTTGGCGATGCGCTCTTCCAGTTCGGCCATCTCGTCGCGGCCTTCCTCGCCATCGCCGAGTTCCTTCTGGATCGCCTTCATCTGTTCATTCAGGTAGTATTCGCGCTGGGTCTTCTCCATCTGGCGCTTGACGCGCGAGCGGATGCGCTTCTCGACCTGAAGGACCGAGATCTCACCTTCCATGAAGCCGAGCGCCTTTTCGAGGCGTGCCTTGACGCTTGTGGTTTCCAGCATCTCCTGCTTTTCGGTGATCTTGATCGACAGGTGCGAAGCGACCGTATCGGCAAGCTTGGAGTAGTCATCGATCTGGCTGGCAGCGCCGACAACTTCAGGCGAAATCTTCTTGTTGAGCTTTACGTAGCTCTCGAATTCGGACACGACCGAGCGGCTCAGCGCTTCAAGCTCGACCGGATCGTCATTCGGCTCCTCAAGCACATGGCCGAGCGCTTCGTAAAAATCCTCGCGATCCGTGTAGGCGTCGATCTCAGCGCGTGCGCGGCCCTCGACCAGAACCTTGACGGTGCCGTCCGGCAGCTTCAACAACTGCAGCACGTTGGCAACCGTGCCGACTTTGTGGATAGCCGAGGGTTCCGGATCGTCGTCGCTCGCGTTGATCTGCGTGACGAGCATGATCTGCTTGTCGGATCCCATGACCTCTTCAAGCGCACGGATCGACTTTTCCCGGCCGACGAATAGCGGCACGATCATATGCGGAAAGACCACGATGTCGCGCAGAGGCAAAACCGGATAAGCAGTGCTCGCAACTGACGTTTTCTTCGTCATTTTATTTCCTTTCCATCGTCCCGTTGCCGGGCTCTTCTGGCGCGGCCGTTTTGGACCGGCCACACTCTCACTTGAGACACAAGTGGAGGTTCTGACTACGCTTTTCAAGCTGCGCCATGGCCGACGTCCCCCTGGACATGACAGCTATGCTACAACGGAACACCTGCACTCTGGCGCACCAGGCTGGACCGGCGCTTACCATTTCCGAACCGGCTAAAATACGAGGCCGAAACAACACCAACGGAATCATTGCATAATCGCCAACGGCGGATCAAATCGCAACGGCAACGCAGGCGGTTTCCGATCTCATCAGCAAGATTTATCAGCGCTGCGCACCGGTTTGCAAATAGAAAGGGGCTCGCCAACGGCAAGCCCCTAAAAATCACGGTTCATATCGCAAAGATATCGAAAGCGCTTTACGCCGAAGCGTTTGCCTTCTCATCCTGGCGATCTGCGTAGATATAGAGCGGACGCGACGATCCGCGAACCACCTCGTCCGAGATCACCACCTCGCGAACACCTTCCAGAGTCGGCAATTCGAACATCGTGTCGAGCAGGATCTTTTCCATGATCGAGCGGAGACCGCGGGCGCCGGTCTTGCGGGTGATCGCCTTGCGGGCGATTTCGCGCAATGCGTCCTCATGGAACGTCAATTCGACATCTTCCATCTCGAACAGCCGCTGGTACTGCTTGATCAGCGCGTTCTTGGGCTCCGACAGGATCTGGATCAGCGCGTCCTCGTCGAGGTCTTCCAGCGTTGCAAGAACCGGCAGACGACCGATGAATTCCGGGATGAGGCCGAACTTGACCAGATCCTCGGGTTCCAGTTCACGCAGCACTTCGCCGACGCGCCTGTCGTCCTGCGATTTGACGGTCGCGCCGAAGCCGATCGAGGTCTTTTCGCCGCGGGCGGAGATGATCTTGTCCAGGCCAGCGAAAGCACCGCCGCAGATGAACAGGATGTTCGTCGTATCGACCTGCAGGAATTCCTGCTGAGGATGCTTGCGTCCGCCCTGCGGAGGCACGGAGGCAACCGTGCCTTCCATGATCTTCAGAAGCGCCTGCTGGACGCCCTCGCCCGACACGTCGCGCGTGATCGACGGATTGTCCGACTTGCGCGAGATCTTGTCGACTTCGTCGATGTAGACGATGCCGCGCTGGGCGCGTTCGACGTTGTAATCGGCAGACTGCAGGAGCTTAAGAATGATGTTCTCGACGTCTTCGCCGACGTAACCGGCTTCGGTCAACGTCGTTGCATCAGCCATGGTGAAGGGAACGTCGATGATGCGAGCGAGCGTCTGGGCAAGATAGGTCTTGCCGCAACCGGTCGGGCCGACCAGCATGATGTTCGACTTCGCCAACTCGACTTCGCCGTTCTTGGAGGCGTGCGCGAGGCGCTTGTAATGGTTGTGAACGGCAACCGACAGGATCTTCTTCGCCTGACGCTGGCCGATGACGTATTCATCGAGGACCTTGATGATATCCTGGGGCGTCGGAACGCCGTCTCGGGACTTGACCATCGAGGATTTGTTTTCCTCACGGATGATGTCCATGCACAATTCGACGCATTCATCGCAGATGAAGACTGTCGGTCCGGCAATAAGCTTCCGGACTTCGTGCTGGCTCTTTCCGCAGAACGAACAATAGAGGGTGTTTTTGGAGTCGCCGCCGTTGCTGCCGCTGACTTTGCTCATATCACTTTCCTTCCAGCACGCCGCATTTCAAGGTGAAATAACGGTCAACTCATTGGCCTGCTCCACTCTGGAGCTCCAGCCGGCCAAGGCCGTTAAGGGGCACGAACCGGGACCAGACTAGGCTGTCCTGGCTCCGGCGGCAACGAGTTCCCCTTCGAAGCCGAATGCTATGTCATAAAAATTCAACATAGCATTAATACTTGAGATTGGTTCACCCGCCACCGGGTTTATTCCCTTGTTCGATCACAAATGAGATAGAACTGTGGCGGATAAAACACCATCCCTACTTCTTACTAGGCCGCATCGCCTTCCATTTCGGCGCGAGACGTCAGGACTTTGTCGATAACGCCCCAGTCTCGTGCTTCGACCGCATCCATGAAATGGTCGCGATCGAGCGTCTTTTCAACTTCGTCGTAGGTGCGGCCCGTATGCTTCACGTAGACTTCGTTCAGGCGGCGCTTCATCTTGAGGATATCGCGCGCGTGGCGCTCGATATCGGAAGCCTGCCCCTGGAATCCGCCTGAAGGCTGGTGAACCATGATGCGCGAATTCGGCGTCGCGAACCGCATGTCCTTGTCGCCCGCAGCCAGAAGCAGCGACCCCATCGACGCCGCCTGACCGACGCAGAGCGTCGAAACGGCCGGCTTGATGAACTGCATCGTATCGTAGATCGCCATGCCTGCGGTCACGACGCCGCCCGGAGAATTGATGTAGAGAGCGATCTCCTTCTTCGGGTTCTCGGCTTCGAGGAAAAGCAGCTGGGCGCAAACGAGCGTCGCCATGTGGTCCTCGACCGGGCCTGTCAGGAAGATGATGCGTTCCTTAAGCAGGCGCGAATAGATGTCGTAGGATCGTTCACCGCGATTGGTCTGTTCCACAACCATCGGCACGAGGGCCATAGCGGTATCGACTGGGTTTCTCATGTGCGTCCTTTGTCAACGTCTTTCCGGCCCGACGCCGGGAATCAAAGAAAATGCCTTACCCCTACATAGAACTTCCCTACCCTCCTCTTCAAGACGCGCCTATGCATAACGTTGAGAGTGCCGGGAGCCACGTGAAATAACTTGTGCCTTTCCGTAGGGGTATTGTCCAAAACGGTCGTTAATGGCGAGGCGGGGGTGCGTGCCCTCACAGTTTTTCTCGGCAGCAAGATGAAGGAATGCTGAATCCAACCGCAAGCAGCCCCCACGTTTACCTGGCGGAAATCCTATTCCGGATAAGTGCGAGCGGGCGCCAGCGAATGGCCGGCGATTAACGAAGTTGCCAGCTTCTTCGGCAAGTATGCGCCCAACAAGGGGTATTGCCGTGTTCAATGTTACGACGGGATTGGCCATCTGGTGTGCCGAGGCCATGACGCTTGCACTGGTGGCGTTCATGGCATGGCGTCACGATGTCCGCAACAGGACCTATCTTTACTGGGGCATCGGCTTTTTGCTAAGCGCGGCCGGTTTTGCCATGGTAGCCCTGCGCGACCACATCCCGACCTACCTCTCGATCGAAGTCGGCAACGCTGTCGCGCTTTCAGGTCAGAGCGCCTGGGTTGCCGGTTATCTGGCGCTCTACAAGCGCAAGGCGGAGTGGTGGATGCTGTTGCCACCCCTTGTCTGGCTCGCGGGTGTCTTCCTTCCCTGGGTGAACGACGACTACGCAAACCGCGTCGTCCTCTACAATCTCGCCTCGGCGACCGGCGCAACGGCTCTTGCCATGGCCGTCACGTCGCCCAACGGCCGCGGCGACGCTGCCAGGATCAAGCTTGCGGCGATCTTTGTCGTCCAGAGCGGCCTCTGCTTCAGTATGGCGGTGGCAATCGGGTTGGCCGCCCCCACGGATCTGCAGGCAGCCAACTACGCCGGCGCTGCCGCGCTTGGCACGGCGTTCCTGCTGACGTTTGCCTGCGCGCTGACCTTTCGCGTGATCATGGAACGCTCGGAGCGCCATCTGCGATTGCTCAGCGTGACCGACGCGCTGACCGGGGTCCTCAACCGACGCGGGCTGTTCGGGCAGTTCGAGTCCGTCCAAACCAAGGCGTTCGACGAAAAGCGGCAGATCGCCGTTCTTCTGTTCGATCTCGACAACTTCAAGCGGATCAACGACCGCTTCGGTCATCAGGCCGGCGATGCTGTGTTGACGGTCTTTGCCCGAATGGCGCGCCAGTATACTCCGGCAGGTGTCTTCGGACGGATGGGCGGTGAGGAATTCGCAGCTTTCACCAGCGTCGTCGACCAAACCGAGGCCGAGGCACTCGCCGAATCGATCCGGGCAGAGTTCTGCCGGGTCCCGATCAGCACGGGCAGCGCCATCATTCCGGCGACTGTCAGCATTGGGGTAGCGCTCGCATCGCCGATAGAGGCCAACATGGATAAGCTGGTTTCCGCGGCGGACCGTGCCCTCTACGCCGCGAAGGCGGCGGGACGGAACTGCACGGTCATCTTTGGAGAAGCGGAGACCGCCGCGCCTGTGCCGACCGAGCCTCGCCGCAACAGCGGCGAACTGGTCCCGACGCTCGACGATCAGATCCATGCCCTTCGCCGAGTTGGATCGCTGTCCAGAGGTTGAAGATCCGACGGCGCTCTCTTTTCGTGACCTGGCAAATCCGCTAAGCCTCGAAACATGATGATACCGGCTTTTCTTTCGATCGATCCCGCCACCCGCCGCGTCTCTCTCGACGCCGGCAATCCAGCTTTCTACAGCAACCCCAACGCCGCATATGCGGCGTTGCACGCCCATTGTCCGACCTTCTATTGGGAGGAGCAGAAGCAATGGTTCTTTACCGGCTACGACCATGTGAACGCACTGTTGCGCGACCGCCGATTCGGGCGCCAGATCCTGCACGTGGCGACGCGTGATGAGCTCGGTCTCCCCGAGCCGGACCAGCATCTCGCCAACTTCGATCTTGCCGAGCGCTATTCGCTGCTTGAGCTGGAGCCGCCCGAGCACACCCGCCTCAGAACGCTCGTCAATCGCGCCTTCGTGTCGCGACATGTCGAGAAAATGAAGCCGGAGCTTACCGAACTCGCCAACAGGCTGATCGACGATTTCGAGAAGAAGGGAGATGTCGAGCTGCTTTCGGCTTTCGCCGACATCATACCCGTGACGATGATCGCCCGCATGATCGGGATTCCGGAAGAGATGGGTCCGCAGCTCCTGAAGTGGTCGCATGCTTATATCCGCATGTATCTCTTCGGCCGCACCAGGGGCGATGAGGACGGCGCCGAGCAGGCAGCCAAGGAGTTTTCCGACTATGTGAAGACCGTCATTGCCGAGCGCCGCGCCAATCCCCGCGACGACCTGCTGACGCACATGATCCACACCGAGCACAAAGGCCAATACCTGACCGAGGATGAGCTGGTCTCGACCACGATCGTGCTGCTGAACGCCGGCCATGAGGCAACCGTCCACCAGATCGGCAACTCCGTTCGCATGATCCTCGACAGCGGCTACGATCCGGCAGAGCTTTTCAGGGATGAAAATGCGACGGAGCGGACGGTGGAAGAATCGCTGCGCATCTGTGCACCCGTGCATATCTTCCAGCGCTGGGCGCTGGAGCCGGCAGAGATCGACGGCATTTCGTTCAAGCGCGGCGACAAGGTCAGTCTTATCCTGGCGGCCGCCAATCTGGATCCGCTGAAATTCACCGACCCGCTGACGTTCAAGCCTGCCCGAGACGAGGCGCCCAATCTCTCATTCGGCGCCGGCATTCATTTCTGCATCGGGGCACCACTGGCCCGCCTGGAGCTCAACGTCGTACTGCCGATCCTGTTCGATCGGTTGCCGGGCCTCAGGATCGCGAAGACGCCGTCCGTCAAGGATGTCTACCACTTCCACGGATTGGACCGATTGGAACTCAGCTGGTAGGCGGAACAGGAAATCCGCGCCTCAGGTGAAGCGCGGATTTCTGATGATCGGATGCTGCAGGGGTTACTCGGCGGCCTGCAGGGCCGGCACAGTGGCTTCGATTTCCTCCGGCAGCTCGCCCGCCATGGCCGCGGAAAACTGCGTCAGGTCCAGTTCGTTCTCCCA
The DNA here is from genome assembly GCF_001424945.1 of Rhizobium sp. Root1203. Taxonomy (GTDB): domain Bacteria; phylum Pseudomonadota; class Alphaproteobacteria; order Rhizobiales; family Rhizobiaceae; genus Rhizobium. The sequence continues at coordinate 61,561 of NZ_LMCW01000003.1, read as the reverse complement.
ACGCGCGACGACAACCGTCGCGACCGCGTTGCCGACGAAGTTCGTAAGCGCACGGCATTCGGACATGAATCGGTCGATGCCAAGGATGAGCGCCATACCGGCTACCGGAACGGACGGGACCACGGAGAGCGTAGCCGCCAGCGTAATGAAACCTGCGCCGGTAATGCCTGCGGCACCCTTGGAACTCAGCATGGCGACGAGCAAAAGCAGGATCTGATCAGCCAGGCTAAGTGGAGTATCCGTCGCCTGCGCTATGAAGAGCGCCGCAAGGGTCATGTAGATGTTCGTGCCGTCGAGATTGAACGAGTAGCCGGTGGGAATGACGAGGCCGACGACAGAGCGTTTGCAGCCCGCCCGCTCCATCTTCGCCATGAGGCCCGGAAGTGCTGCCTCGGAAGAGGACGTTCCCAGCACCAGCAGCAGTTCTTCCTTGATGTAGCGGATCAGCGCCAGGATCGAAAAGCCATTGTATCGCGCAACCGCGCCGAGGACGACGAGCACGAAGATCAGCGAAGTCAGGTAGAACGTGCCGATCAACATGGCGAGGTTCGCAATGGAGCCTATCCCGTACTTGCCGATGGTGAAGGCCATTGCGCCGAATGCGCCGATCGGCGCAGCTTTCATCAGGACGGCCACCAGCTTGAACACTGGCGCTGTCAAAGCCTGTAGAAAGTCGACGACTGGACGGCCGCGGTCACCGACCATGGCGAGCGCGATGCCGAAGAGAACCGAGAAGAACAGCACTTGCAGAATATCGCCATCGGCAAAGGCGCCGACGATCGTGTTCGGGATGATGTTCATCAGGAAGCCCGTGACAGTCGCGTCGTGCGCCTTGGCGGTATAAGTCGCAACGGCCTTCGCATCCAGCGTCGCGGGATCGATGTGCATTCCGGCTCCCGGCTGTACGACGTTGGCGACGACGAGGCCGACCGCGAGTGCCAGGGTGGAGAAGACGAGGAAATACAGCATCGCCTTTCCGGCAACACGGCCGACCTTCTGCAGATCGGACATGCCGGCGATGCCGGTCGCAACAGTCAGGAAGATGACTGGCGCAATGATCATCTTCACGAGTTTGATGAAAGCGTCGCCAAGGGGCTTCAGCGACGTGCCGATGTCGGGGTAGAAGTGTCCGAGCAGGATCCCCGCGGCGATCGCGGTCAGAACCTGCACATAGAGATGCCGGTAAAATGGTACTTTGCCGCGCGGCTGCGCGACCGGAAGTGCTACACCCATGATGTCCTCCGTCAGCCCCAAACCAAATCGGCCTCCCGGGGCAATTGCGTTGCTCGATTCAACAGCCATGCAGCTGTTTGCGAATACACAGCAACCGCCATGCCAGTTTACCAATGAGTTGATATCCTATTGATTTTGTATACTTTTAATTGAAGCAGTCAAAATCCATGACGGGCGCTGCGCGGATTTCCGCACGAATTTATTTGACGAACGTGCGAAATTACGCACATTCTGCGCAATGACAACGCCCGTCTCGATCCCGGAATTTCAGCATGTCGCGGACGTCAGCCGGCGCGCGCGGCGCGTCTGGATTGTGTTTGCCGCTCTGTCAGCGATTGCGATTGTCGCTGCGCTCGCCGGGGCGGAGCTCTACGGCCGCCGCTCCTCGATTGAGGCGCTTGAAAGCCAGAGCCGGGCTGATGCCACGCTCAAGGTCGCACTGTTGCGCGCCGTTCTGGAGAGACCCCGGGCGCTGCCGTTGCTGCTTGCTGAAGACCAGCAGGTGTTCGATGGGCTGGCTTCGTCGCACACCAACGCTGTCGATGTTCTGAACCAGAAGCTCGAGCGGCTGGTCTCAGGTACGCAGGCCGCTGTGCTCTACGTTATCGGTCCGGATGGGATAGCGATCGCGTCGAGCAACTGGCGGGAGCCGATCAGCTTCGTCGGCAACGACTACAGTTTCAGGGATTATTTCCGGCGAGCGATCGAACAGGGAACCGCTGAGCATTTCGCGCTCGGCAGCGTGAGCAAACGTCCGGGCCTCTACATCTCGCGCCGTGTCGGCAGCGCCGCTGCTCCGCTCGGAGTGGTGGTGGTCAAGCTTGAATTCGACAGGCTCGAGGAGGATTGGCGCGACGCGCGACGCCCCGTGTACGTGACTGACGACCATGGGGTGGTGCTGATCACCAGTATTCCCTCGTGGCGCTTCATGACGGCAGCTCCGGTGCCGCAAGAGGATCTTGCTGCGATCCGCAACAGCCTTCAATTCGGCGATGCCCCGCTTGCGCCCCTACCCATCATGCGCCCCCGGATCATCGATGCGGAAGCCTCGCTGGTCTCCGCAGTTCTGCCCGGCAGCGGCGAAGCCGACTATCTGCGTCTGTTTGCAGCAGTTCCAACGACGCCGTGGCGACTGGAATATCTCGTTCCGACCGATGCCCCGATCGCTTCTGCTGTGCGGGAGATGCGGCTGCTGACGCTCGCCGTCCTCGTGCCCATCCTGGCAATCGGCGCGTTTCTTCTGAGACGCCGCCAAGTCTCGGCGATGAAGATCGCCGTCGAACAGGGGATGCGAGAGGAACTCGAGTGGCGCGTCGCGGAACGCACCGAGGATCTGAGCCGCGCCCGGGACCGCCTTCAGTCCGAAATTTCCGACCACAGAAACACTGAGGCACGGCTGCAAGTCGTGCAACAAGAGCTCGTGCAGGCGAACCGCCTCGCAATTCTGGGTCAGGTCGCGGCAGGCGTCGCGCACGAAATCAACCAGCCGGTCGCGACCATTCGCGCCTATGCGGACAACGCGCGCGTCTTCCTGGAGCGTCAGCAACCCGATCCGGCAAGGGAAAACCTCGGCGCGATCGCCGCGCTGACGGAGCGGATCGGGACGATCACGGAGGAGCTCAAGGCATTCGCCCGCAAAGGCCGAACGGCAGCGGAACCGGTTGAGCTGCGCGACGTCATCGATGGTGCCCTGGTGCTGCTGAAAAGCCGCTTTTCCGGACAGCTCGAAGCGCTTTCCATTCGCCCGCCCGCGCAGGGCCTGCGCGTTCTCGGCAACCGCGTTCGCCTGGAGCAGATCCTGATCAACCTTTTCCAGAACGCCTTGGAGGCGCTTGAAGGCCGTGACGATGCGAAGGTGGAGATTTCGGTTGCTGAAACGTCGGACGAGGTCGCGATAACAATCGCCGACAACGGCCCCGGGATCCCGCCCGCGATTTTGGGTTCGCTTTTCACGCCCTTCAACACCTCCAAGGAAAAGGGACTGGGGCTCGGCCTCGTCATCTCCAAAGATATTGCTGCCGACTACGGCGGGCGCATCGAGGTCTCCAGCGGCGACAGCGGCACTACGTTTGTCGTGCATCTCACGAAGGCGAAACCATGAGCGAAGCAACCCCCATTTTCCTTATCGACGACGACAAGGATCTCCTTCGGGCAACCAAGCAGACGCTTGAGCTTGCGGGCTTTTCCGTGTCCGCCTTTTCGGTCGCGGGCGATGCACTCGCCGCCCTCAGCCCGGATTTTCCCGGGGTCGTGGTTTCGGATATCCGCATGCCCCACATCGACGGGCTGCAGCTTTTTGGGCGCGTACGGCAGTGGGACGAAGACATGCCCGTCATCCTCATTACCGGTCACGGCGACATTCCAATGGCCGTGAACGCCATTCAGGACGGCGTCTACGACTTCATCACCAAGCCGTTTGCAACGGACAGGCTGATCCAGAGCGTTCGTCGGGCTGCCGAGAAACGCCGTCTCATTCTGGAGAATCGCGCCCTTCGCAAGGCGACGGAGCAGGTTCGCGACGATCTGCCCCTGATCGGTCAAACACCGGCGATGGAAAGACTGCGTCACACCCTGCGGCAGATCGCCGATACCGATGTCGATGTCCTCGTGACGGGTGAGACCGGCAGCGGCAAGGAAGTCGTCGCCAGCCTCCTACATCAGTGGAGCCGCCGCGCATCGGGAAACTTCGTTGCACTCAACTGCGGCGCGCTGCCGGAAACGGTGATCGAAAGCGAGCTCTTCGGCCACGAGCCGGGCGCCTTCACCGGAGCTCAGAAGAGGCGCATCGGGCGCATCGAGCATGCAAGCGGGGGTACGCTCTTTCTGGACGAGATCGAAAGCATGCCGCCGTCGACGCAGGTCCAGATGTTGCGCGTCCTCGAAATGCGGGAGGTCACGCCGCTCGGCACGAACGACGTCCGGCCGGTGGACCTGCGTGTGGTCGCAGCCGCCAAGGTCGATCTCGGCGATCCCCGGCAACGCGGCGATTTCCGTGAGGATCTCTATTATCGGCTGAATGTCGTCACGATTTCCATTCCCCCCCTCCGAGAGCGACGGGACGACATTCTCCTCCTCTTCGGCTACTTCTCGGAGCGCGCCGCGAAGCGGTTCAAGCGGGACGTTCCCCTTGCATCAGCCTCGATACACCGACACCTGCGCGACCACAGCTGGCCTGGCAACGTTCGCGAGCTGTCGCATTTTGCCGAGCGCTTCGTCCTTGGCGTCGAACAGGTTGCGAGCGACACGCCTGTTCCAGCCGACCAGAGCGATGGGCTCCCTCTCCCGGACAGGCTGGAGCGCTATGAGGCTCGCATCATTCGTGAGGCGCTCGATGCCAACAACGGCGACGTCCGGCGGACGATCACCGAACTCGGCATCCCCCGCAAGACGTTCTACGACAAACTCCAGCGCCACGGCATCATACGCGCCGACTTCACACCGAATGGCGACCGAAGTTAGCAGGCTTCGACAGAGGCGGCGACGCCCCATGCGAGACGCGCCACCAATGCTCCCTCGGAATCCGCTCAGGCCGCGGCGACGCCGTATCGCGCAGCGGGCTTGTCATGCGACAGGTTGGGCCCCAGCGCCAACCGTGCGGCCGTTGCAGCAGCCAGGTCCTGAGCGTCGGGCAGCGAGGGGATCGTGATCAACTCGCCCTGATCGAGGCCAGCCAAGGCGGCATCGACCATATCGGTGACATCCATCACCATCGACGGCGGGAACCTGTCCGTGGAAACGCCTGCACGCTCGAAAATCTCGGTTCGCGTCAGACCTGGCAGAACCGCCTGGACCCTGACGCCCTTTTCAGCCGTTTCAGCGTGAATTGCCTGCGTGAGATTGAGCACGAAAGCCTTGGTGGCGCTGTAGGTGCCATTGAACTGCTCGGGCACATAGGCAACGACGGATGCGATGTTGACGATAGCCCCTCTTCCCCTTGCCGCGAACGCCTGCGCTGCGGCAACCGCAAGGCGATTCACCGCGATCACGTTGAGCTCGATCATTTTTTCCAGGTAATCGACATCGTCGGCGAGAAGCTTGCCTCGGGGGCCCACGCCCGCATTGTTGACAAGCAAGGTGATGGCCTCATCCTCCCTCAGGCGCTGCTCGACGGCACGCACGGCCGCCCGCTCCGTCAGATCTGCCGGCAACACATCCACCTTCACGCCCGTCTCTTTCGTCAGCTTCTCGGCAAGCGCCGAAAGGCGCGCGGCATCGCGTGCGACGAGCAGGAGATCGTAGCCGCGCTTGGCAAGGCGCTCGGCGTAGGTTGCACCGATGCCTGAGGAGGCGCCGGTGACAAGGGCAGTTCCAAGATCGTGGCGGGACATTGCGGCTTCCTTTTGTTGGTGGAATTTACTGGTATATGCCACTATATTGGTACTGCGGTATCCCTTGTGCAAGGGCTACGTTCGAAATAGTCGGCGCAACGATTGACTGACCGTCAACATTGGGGAGACATCGCCTGCGGAGAACTCGAGATGAATGAAAAAGCAGACGCACCGGGTGTATGGACCTATTGCAGCAACAGCGCGCTCAAACGTGCGTCCCGCCAACTTGGCCAACTGTATGAGGATATCCTCGCTCCGTGCGGTCTCAGGATTACGCAACACACCCTGTTGGCGCAGATCAAGATAGGCGGGGAAACGCCGCTCAAGATGCTGGCGGAAGCTATGGTGATGGACCTTTCGGCACTTGGCCACACGCTGAAACCCCTCATAAGGGACGGCCTCGTCGAGCTGGTGCCCGACGTCCGTGACCGACGGGTCAAGCGCGTACGCCTGACGCAAGCGGGCGACAAGGAATGGACGGAGGCGAGCGCACGCTGGCAGGACGCTCAAGCCCGCTTTGACAAGGCATTCGGCACCGAGGCTTCTGCAGCTCTTCGACGCACGATGGATATGATTTCTTCACCAGATTTTGCCCGTGCCTTTGCCAAGGCGGCAGGTGCAACCGGCAATGGCGTGGCGATAGACGAACCGAGTTAAAGCGTACGCCGCGCACGCAGCGTACGCGAATGCTCCTCGGGTGCCGCATCCAGCTAGAGCTTGATCACATAGTCCTTGCGAGTCGTTTCAATGACTTCCCATGTTCCCCTAAAGCCCGGTCTCAGGATCATTCTATCCCCGGCGCGGAGATGAACGGGCTCTCTACCGTCCTCGGTGACGATAGAGTGGCCGGACAGTACATTGAAGTACTCCCACTCGTCATAGGCGATGCGCCATTTGCCCGGCGTCGCCTCCCAAATCCCGGCATAGAGTCCTCCGGCGGCCTCTTCCAGATTCCAGGTCTGGAACTGTGGATTGCCGGAAACGATGCGATCAGCCTCGGGGGCGCCGAACTCCGGTTCGGCGCCCCCGATGTCGAAAGTGATGTGGTTCGCCATTGGTCTCAGATCTTTGCGAAAGACTGTTCGAGGTCGGCGATGATGTCCTTCACGTCTTCGATGCCGATCGAGAGGCGGACGACGTCGGGGCCGGCACCGGCAGCAATCTTCTGCTCGTCGGTCAGCTGGCGATGCGTTGTCGATGCTGGATGGATGACGAGCGAGCGCGTGTCGCCGATGTTGGCGAGATGCGAGAAGAGCTGCAAGCCTTCCACAAGCGACTTGCCGGCTTCGTAGCCGCCCTTGACGCCGAAGGTGAAGACCGAACCTGCGCCTTTTGGCGAGTAGCGCTGCTGCAAGGCGTGATTCGGATCGTCCTCCAGCCCCGCATAGTTGACCCAGGCGATCTTGCTGTGGGCTTTCAGCCATTTTGCGACGGCAGCGGCATTTTCGCTGTGGCGTTGCATACGAAGCGGTAATGTCTCGATGCCGGTCAGGATCAGGAATGCGTTGAAGGGCGATATCGCCGGACCGAGATCGCGCAGGCCGAGAACGCGGCACGCGATGGCGAACGCAAAATTCCCGAAGGTCGAATGCAGGACGACGCCATTGTACTCCGGCCGGGGACTGGAGAGCATCGGATAGTTGCCGGATTTCGACCAGTCGAAGGTGCCGCCGTCAACGATGATGCCGCCCATGGAATTGCCGTGACCACCAAGGAATTTCGTCAGCGAGTGGACGACAATGTCGGCGCCATGTTCGATCGGGCGAATGAGGTAGGGGCTGGCCATGGTGTTGTCTACGATGAGCGGCAATCCGTGCTTGTGGGCGACCTCGGCGATAGCCGCGATATCGACAAACGTTCCGCCAGGGTTCGCAAGGCTCTCGATGAAGATGGCGCGGGTCTTTTCGTCGATCTGGCTCTCGAAGCTCGCCGGTTCTGCGGGATCGGCCCAGCGGACCTGCCAGCCAAAATTATCGAAGGCATGGCCGAACTGGTTGATCGAACCGCCATAAAGACGCTTGGCGGCCACGAAATTCTCGCCCGGCCGCAGAATAGTATGGAAGACAATCATCTGCGCGGCATGGCCAGAGGCCACAGCAAGAGCCGCCGTGCCGCCCTCGAGCGCCGCCACCCGCTCCTCGAGCACAGCCTGTGTCGGGTTCATGATGCGCGTGTAGATATTGCCGAACTGCTGCAGGCCGAAAAGTGCGGCTGCATGATCTGCGTCGTTGAAGACGTAGGCGGTGGTCTGGTAGATCGGCGTCGCGCGCGCGCCGGTTGCGGGGTCCGGCTTGGCTCCCGCGTGCACTGCCAAAGTATTGAATCCCGGATCGTTATTGGCCATGAAGCCCTCCCATTCTGGTTGACCGAATGGGCCGGAGCATAGCGGACGATCTAGAAAAGTTAATCTCCATCTGTTTCAACCGAAACGCGTTTCGAGAAAAATCTTCCCCCTTCTATGCGACAAGGCGCGGATACTCGATTGCCGGGCAGCGATTCATGACGACCTTGATGCCGCCAGCTTCCGCCCTTGCGGCAGCGGCGTCATCGCGAACGCCAAGCTGCGCCCAGATCACCTTCGGCCGGGGGTTCATGGCAAGCGACTCGTCCACCACTTCAGACAGGTGTTCCGACGCACGGAAGACGTCGACCATATCGACGGGAACGGGAAGATCGGCGAGCCGCGCATAGACCGTCTGCCCCTGTATGTGTTTTCCGGCCTGCCCCGGATTGACGGGAATAACCTCATATCCGCGTGACAGCAGATAACCCATGACACCGTTGCTTGGTCGGGCAGGATTGGGGGAGGCACCCGTCAAAGCGATGGTCTTTACCGAACGCAGGATGTCGAGAATATAATTGTCGTCGTATTGATCGTGGATCATGTCGCTATTCTCCCAATGGTGATCGCACTTAGATCTAGCTGCAATTGAAACCAACGGCCGGTTTCAGCGTATATAGTCATCAGGAAGACGAAGGAGGATGTCCCGATGAGAAAACTGGCGCTTTTCACCGCCTTCGTTGTGGCCGCGTCGCCAGCGCTGGCAATCTCCCGCTATAATTCGCAGGCGATGACGTGTCAGAAGGCGCGTACGGCGATTCACAACGAAGGCGCGGTCATCTTGCGCTATCCCTCGAAGCGCGTTGCCGGCATGACCCTGTATGACCGCTACATTCGAAACAGCCGTTTCTGCGATGCCAATCAATATGCCGAGTGGACGAGGATACCGACAAAGGACAATCCCAACTGCCCTGTCCTCAATTGTCAGAACATAGACAACCTGGACGGGACTTTCATAATTCCCGACAATTCGCTTTGACTGCTGTTCTCTTCGAGACTTTCAGGTCTTAGAAACGGTTGCACGGCACAACCACATCGTCGTTGGAACCAACCGCGAATTGGCAAACGTGTGCCTATCGTGCATCACCCCTCAAAATTGCGAGGCCCCGGCAGGCAAATGTTCACTGTATATCGTGTATATGTCTACATTTGTTCACGCGTATGTTAGAAACATCTCATGGTTGAATGAGGGCTTTCTATTGAAAGCTCATGGCGTACGTGCATCTTTTGGAATACCCTGATGATCATCTGAGAGTTGTATTTCATCGCTTCATTTGCTTGATCCGCGCTTCTGGCCTGGTGTTGCTTTTTGTCTGTGACGGCGTAACAAGCTTCCAGCCTTCCTTCCAATACACCACCCGGTAGTCCTCGCCTTGTCCATCACCGTCATACTGCTGGTTCTTTTCGGGGCGTTGCTGCATGCGACGTGGAATGCGATCATCAAGGCAGGAACGGACAAGTCCCTCGATGCCAGCCTGATTTCGGCCGGCGGCGCAGTGGCAGCGCTGCCCTTTCTGGCGCTGTTGCCGCTTCCCAACGCGGCCGCCTGGCCCTATATCGGCGCTTCGGCGATCCTTCAGTTTATGTATTTCCAGCTGGTCGCCGCAGCCTATCGGGCGGGCGATATTGGCCTGGTCTATCCGCTGATGCGGGGATGCGCACCGCTGCTGATCGCGGCGACGAGCGGTTTCATCCTGAATGAAAGCCTTTCCGGCGGAACACTCGCCGGCACGGTGACCATTTGCGTGGGTATCTTGACCCTTGCTTTCGAAGCGCCCAAAGGCAGCGGACAGGCGATACGCCTGGCACTTGCCAATGCCTGTGTGATTGCCACCTACACCTACGTCGACGGGATCGGAGCGCGAATTTCTGGAAATCCAGTGTCCTATACGCTCTGGATGTCGCTGCTGCCGCCCGTGCTGCTGCTTTCCTGGGCTATCTCGCGCCGTGGCGCTTATGCCGTTGCGATCCATGTACGGGCGAATTGGTGGCGCGGCCTGATCGGCGGCGCGGGCTCGATCGCATCCTACGGGCTGGCACTGTGGGCGATGACCAAAGCGCCGGTCGCGACCGTCGCGGCACTGCGCGAAACGTCGATCCTCTTCGCGCTGATCATCTCCGTCGTCGTCCTGAAGGAAAAGGCCAGCCGCTGGCGATATCTTGCCGGCGCGATCATCGCCCTCGGCGGGTTGGTCTTGAAACTGGGCTAGGCTGGCAGGCGTTCCGATCTACTGCGGATGGAAACGCCCGCCGCCATTCGCTCCATGGAGCTCGAATTATCCGCGCTATTCGCCGCTCCATTCCGGCATCCGCTTCTCCAGAAAGGCACCGATCCCCTCCTCGGCATCGTCGCTCATCATGCTATCGACCATTACCTGTGCGGTATAGCTGTAGGCCTCCTCGACCGGCATCTCGAGTTGGCGGTAGAAAGCCTCCTTGCCAATCCGCAGCGTCAGCGGTGATTTGCTGGCGATGATGGATGCATATTTGGTAACGACTTGGGTGAGGTATTGCTTCGGCACGATGCGATTCACCAGACCGAAATCCTTGGCGGTCGAAGCATCGATCGTCTCACCCGTCAGCAGCATCTCCATCACTTGCTTGCGGCGCGCCGCACGCGAGATGGCGACCATGGGCGTCGAGCAGAAAAGGCCGATGTTGACGCCGGGCGTGCAGAAGGTGGACGTATCGGTGCAGATCGCCAGGTCGCAGGACGCGACAAGCTGGCAGCCGGCAGCCGTTGCCAGTCCGTCGATCTCGGCGACCACCGGCTTCGGCAGACGCGTGATCTCCAGCATCAGGTCGGCAGCGAGCGCAAAGGTTTCCTCGAAGAATGCCACGCCGCCATCCGGATCGGGGCGATGTGCCGTCAACTCCTTCAGGTCGTGGCCGGCGGAAAAGACATTGCCGGTCGAAGCAATGACGACGATACGGACGTTGTCGTCCTCACCGGCTTTCTGGAGCTCGCCGAGCAACGTCTCGAGAACCGCGATCGAAAGCGCATTGGCGGGCGGATTATTCAGCGTCAGCCTCAATATTCCGTCGGAAAGCTGGCGGAGCACCAACGCGGTCGCTTTGCTTGGGTCCGTTCGGAATGATACGACTTCGGCCATTGTCTAACTCCCTGAATGTCCATTTCGTGTTAACAGTTCTGCCATAAGCCGTGAACAATTTCGAGGAGAAGCGATGCAGCCGGTCATGACGATCGAGGAGGTCAACCGGTTTCTGGAGACCGATTTTCCGCAGATCCACACCGACGGACGCGTCTTTGCCGTGACCGAGATCATACCAGGCCGCGCTTCGATGCGACTCGACCCTTCCGAGCGGCACCTGAGACCCGGCGGCACGGTTTCGGGCCCTGCCCTGTTCACGCTGGCCGACGTCACGGCTTACGTTGCCGTGCTTTCGCATATCGGCCCCGTGGCGCTGGCTGTCACGACCAGCCTGTACATCAATTTTCTGCGCCTGCCAAAGCCGGTTCAGACCACCTGCGTCTGCAAAATCCTGAAACTCGGCAAGCGCCTTGCTGTCATGGAAGCGTCGATTTTTCAGGAGGACGCCGATGAACTGGTCGCCCACGCAACGGTCACCTACTCGATTCCGCCGCGATAAATTGAGGTATCAAATTACCACATACATAACATGTTGATTTTGCTAGATTGTTTTTCTTGCCGTCTAGGTAGCCAATATTGACCGGATCGGCGTTTGCTTCTATACACGCCCCAGAACGCAGCCTTCCCCGGCTGCTTTCTTTTTGGTGTGCCCTTTGGCCATCAAATCAAGCAACAAGAAACGCCCTTTCGCCTTCGGGTCAAGGGATCCAAAAGAGAGTAACTACTATGGCAACCTTCTCCCAGAAGCCTGCAGAGGTGGAGAAGAAGTGGGTGATCATCGACGCCGAAGGGCTTGTCGTTGGCCGTCTCGCTTCTGTTATCGCTATGCGTCTGCGTGGCAAGCATAAGGCTACCTTTACGCCTCACGTCGACGATGGCGACAACGTTATCGTCATTAACGCCGACAAGGTCGTATTCACCGGCAAGAAGTATTCCGACAAGGTTTACTACTGGCACACCGGTTATGCCGGCGGCATCAAGGAGCGTACCGCTCGCCAGATCATGGAAGGCCGCTTCCCGGAGCGCGTCCTCGAAAAGGCAGTTGAACGTATGGTTCCGCGTGGCCCGCTCGGTCGTCGCCAGATGAAGAACCTCCGCGTTTACGCCGGTTCCAACCATCCTCACGAAGCACAGCAGCCCGTCGCCCTCGACGTTGCCAAGCTGAACAAAAAGAATGTAAGGAGCGCCTAAGAATGGCTGACCTCTCCTCCCTGAAGGATCTCGGCACGTCTTCCGAAGCAGCTGCTCCGGTTCACGTCCGTAAGGTCGACTCGCTTGGCCGTTCCTATGCGACCGGCAAGCGCAAGAACGCCGTTGCCCGCGTTTGGGTCAAGCCGGGCTCCGGTAAGATCGTCGTCAACGGCAAGGAATTCACGGAATACTTCGCGCGCCCGGTTCTGCAGATGATTCTGCGTCAGCCGATCGTTGCGGCTGCCCGTGACGGCCAGTTCGACATCATCGCGACGGTTGCCGGCGGCGGTCTTTCCGGCCAGGCCGGTGCCGTTCGTCACGGCGTCTCCAAGGCACTCACCTACTTCGAACCAGGCCTGCGCCCGGTTCTGAAGAAGGGTGGCTTCCTGACCCGCGACAGCCGTGTTGTCGAGCGTAAGAAGTACGGTAAGGCCAAGGCCCGCCGTTCGTTCCAGTTCTCCAAGCGTTAATCGCTTACCGAGAATACGGGAATTGCGAAGGCCGGGTTTTGCCCGGCCTTTTCTTTTGGCGCATTGTCGAGTCATTCAATCCTGTCGCGAGTTGGTGGTAGGTTGCGCTCGGGCACAGGCGCGCAAAGAGGAGACGACGATGACGAAACTTGCTCTCTACGAACTCAAAGCCAAAGCCGGCAAGGAAGACGAGGTCGCGCAATTCCTGACGAGCGCCCAGGCGCTGGTGGCCGCCGAACCCGACACGATCGCTTGGTTCGCGGTACGCTACGACAACAGTACATTTGCGATCTTCGATGCCTTTGACAATGAACCCGGCAGGCAGGCACACCTGAGCGGTAAAGTGGCGGCGGCGCTGATGGCACGAGCGGGGGAACTTTTTGAGACACCGCCTCAAATAAAACGCCCCGAGGTTTTGGCCGACCGCCTGCCCGGCTGACGCTCCATAGGCGACGAGGCCGGCCGGCCCCGGCCTCCAGCGTTTCGTAATTTCATTTCGATCAGCACCGTCCTTCCATCCATCCAGAGGAGCAGATCTTGGCGAACAAGTCGATCGACCATGCCTTCACGGCAACCAGCCTCACCTCCGCCGCGACCGACCCGACGTTTGCCGGCGCGCTGTCGTTCATGCGCCGTCGTTTCACCAAGGATCTGACCGGCGTGGATGCCGTCGTGTGGGGTATCCCCTTCGACGCGGCGACATCCAATCGGCCAGGGACGCGTTTCGGACCGCAGGCGATCCGCCGCGCGTCGGCGATTTTCGACAACGATCCGCAGTATCCGTTCGACCGCGATCTCTTTGCCGAAATGGCGGTCATCGACTACGGCGACTGCCTGCTGAACTATGGCAACCATCAGGAAACGCCTGCCGCAATCGAACAACAGGCAAAGACGATCGTCGAGAGCGGCGCCTTCATGCTGACGCTCGGCGGCGACCACTATGTCACCTGGCCGATCCTCAAGGCTCATGCCGCAAAGCACGGCCCGCTGGCACTCGTGCAGTTTGACGCCCATCAGGATACGTGGTTCGACGACAACAGGCGCATCGACCACGGCTCCTTTGTGGCGCGCTCAGCCCGCGACGGCATCATCGACCCGGACCGCTCGATCCAGATTGGCATCCGCACGCACGCGCCTGAAGACTTCGGCATCCATATTCTCTACGGTCACCAGATCGAGGACATGAATGCCACTGACATTGCGGCAACGATCATCTCCCACACCCGGGGGGCGCCTGCTTACCTGACCTTCGATATCGATTGCCTGGATCCGGCCTACGCGCCCGGCACCGGAACACCGGTTTCCGGCGGCCCCTCGAGCGCGAAAATCCTTTCCGTCCTGCAACGGCTGCACCAGCTCGACATCCGCGGCGCCGACGTCGTCGAGGTCTCCCCGCCCTACGACCATGCCGATATCACCGCCATTGCCGGGGCGACAGTGGCAATGTATATGCTTGGGTTGCATGCCGAACGGCGCGCTGCAGCGTCACACGGTTGACTCACCCAACTCTCAAAATGATTCCGGACTTCCTTCTAACCTATTGAAAGTGTGAAAAAGACAATGGCACCGAAGATCTTCATCGATGGCGAACACGGCACAACGGGCTTGCAGATCCGCACGCGCATGGCCGGCCGCCGCGACGTCGAGCTTCTGTCCATACCGGAGGCCGAGCGGCGCAACGCGGCGATCCGCGAAGACATGCTGAACAGTGCCGATATCGCCATCCTGTGCCTGCCGGACGACGCATCCAAGGAAGCCGTGCAGATGGTTTCGGCCAACAACAATGTGCGCGTCATCGACACGTCGACGGCCTTCCGCGTCAATCCGTCCTGGGCCTATGGCTTTGCAGAGATGGACAAGGAGCAGGCCGAGAAGATCAAGGCCGCCCGCTTCGTGGCAAACCCCGGTTGCTATCCCACGGGCGCCATTGGCCTCATCCGCCCCCTGCGCGCGACCGGCATGCTTCCGGACGGATATCCCGTGACTGTCAATGCGGTGTCTGGCTATACCGGCGGCGGCAAGCAGATGATCGCGCAAATCGAAGACCAGAGCCGCGAGGATGCCATTTCGGCGCCGCACTTTCTCTATGGACTGCCATTGACGCACAAGCATGTGCCCGAGATGAAGATCCACGGCCTCCTCGATCGCGCGCCGATCTTCTCGCCCTCCGTCGGCAAGTTCGCGCAGGGCATGATCGTGCAGGTGCCGCTTTACCTCGACGATCTTGCCGCCGGCTCCACGCTGGAGAGCATTCACGCAGCATTGGTGGCCCACTATGCGGGTCAGGACATCGTGACCGTCGTGCCGCTTGAGGAGAGCCGCGGGCTTTCCCGCGTCGATGCCGTCGAACTCGCAGGCAAGGACACGATGAAGCTGTTCGTCTTCGGCACACCGGGCGCTTCGCAGGTCAACCTCGTCGCGCTACTCGACAATCTCGGTAAGGGTGCGTCGGGCGCCGCCGTGCAGAACATGGATCTGATGCTGGCCTCGTAGTCCCGGTCGTTTGCCCATGTCTTTCGGCGCCTTTGTGGCCGACCTCAACGCGTCGTTCGCCGCGGCACTGCCTGACCACGGGCTTTACGCGCTGATCGCAATCGCTTTTATCGCTGGGCTTGCCCGCGGTTTCTCCGGTTTCGGGGCCGCTTTGATCTTCATACCGCTCGGCGGGGCGATCATCGGGCCAAAGCTGATTTCACCGGTTCTTCTGGTGATCGACGGACTGGCAACGCTCGGCATGATTCCGCCCGCCTGGAGAAACGCCAACAGGCGCGAAGTATTCACGATGGCCATCGGTGCAGCGTTCGGCGTCCCCGCAGGCACGGCAGTTCTGGCACTGGCAGACCCCTTGATTCTGCGCTGGGCCATCACGATTATCGCCGCCTGCCTACTCGTCCTGCTTGTCTCCGGATGGCGTTTTCACGGAGAGACCCTTACACTGCTCACCGCCGCGGTCGGCCTGGTCGCAGGGCTGTTCAGCGGCGCAGCCCAGCTTGGCGGCCCACCGGTCGTAGCATACTGGCTTGGTGGAAAGACCGAGTTTGCCAGGGTCAGAGCCAACGTCATCCTCTATTTCTCTGTCTCGACTTGCTTCAGCGTGGTCAGCTATTACGCCGGTGGCCTGTTCGTGGAGGCGGTTTTTGCGCTGACTGTCATCATCCTGCCGAGCTATGCCGTCGGCTTGTTCGCAGGCTCCAGGCTGTTCGGCCTGGCAAAGGAAAGCACCTTCCGGATCATCTGCTATGTGCTGATCGGCGCCTCCGCCCTCATTGGAATGCCTGCCTTCGACGCCATATTGCGGTAGATCGGAAAATCAGGCGGCTCGCCGCGCGTGGCCGGCTTTCACGACCAGTGCATCGCCCGGACCGTGGACGGCCGCAAACAGCAGTCCGGCGAGGAAGGTGAAGTGGTCGATGAAAAACCCGAATTCCGCCTGGCTTGCGCCCCAGCGGCCTGGGCCGTGGAATGCGAAGGCGAGAAAGACAACGTAGATTCCGGCCAGTAGTGACGCCTCGGAAAAGAATACACCGGTCAGCAGTGCAAGGGCGAGCGCAAGTTCGAAGAAGGCTGCGATCCAGGCAAGGAAGAGCGGGAAGGGAAAGCCCGCAGCGGAGATGAAGTTTGCGGTCGATTGCATATCGAGGAACTTGAAGCTCGTCGCCATGACGAAGACGGCGCCAAAAATCAGCCGCGCGACGAGGATTGCGATAGTCTTGCTCATGTCAGTCTCCTCTGTGGCCGCAATGGGCTCTCGATGGGTGACCGGGTGCACCGCAATTGTCGGCTTCCCGGTATATGCCAAGGACGGCTCAACGCCGCGCTTGCCGACACCGGCGCGCTTCTTTTTTCTTCATGCCCATTCGCGGTGGTCGGCCAAGACGTCGTCGATTACCCGCCAGGACCTGTCAACACCGGACTCGTTGGCCCCTGCCATCCCTGCCGCGACGATCAGCGCCTTCCACAGCGTCCAGCCGCGCCCCCGCGCCCAGGTTCCATTGTCGAGCGGCCGGGCGTCGCGAAATGCCTTCCGGCTCTCACCTTCGAACAGGTGCCAGGCGATCGCGAGATCGCAGGCAGGATCACCGATGCCTGACGTACCAAAATCGATAACCGCGCTGAGCCTGCCATTCTCGACGAGGAGGTTGCCGTTGGCGACGTCCCCATGGAACCAGACGGGCGGCATCCTCCAGGTGCTCGAAAGCGCCGCCTCCCATACTTCGGTCGCGGCGTTCACGTCGATCCGTCCCTCAAGATCCAGCAACGCCCTGCGGGTCTCTGCGTCGTAAACGTGGAGCGGAGCGCCTCGGTGAAAATTGTGAGGGCCAGGCAGCGGACCTCCGGTGGCATCCGCTCTCTGCAGTGCGTCCAGGAAGGCGGCGAGCGTCAGGGCGAATTCCGTGAGGTCCTCGATCCGTTCGACCCGGGCGGTCTCGCCCTCGCGCCACTCGTAGACGGACCACGGCCATGGATAGATTTCGTCCGGAACGCCCATCGCGAGCGGCGATGGGATCGGCAGTGGCAATTGGGGAGCGAGGATCGGCAGCCAGCGCTGCTCCTTTGCGACCTGCTCGGCATAGCGTGCAGCGCTCGGCAGCCGCACAGTCATGCGATCGCCCAGGTGAAACGTCCTGTTGTCCCAACCACCGAACGCGACCGGCTTCACCGGCAAGGTGGACCATTCGGGAAACTGCTGTCCAACCAGCCGGCGCACAAGCGCCGTATCGATCAAAGGCTGTTCTGTCGGCATATCAATCGCTGCAATGGTTCGTTCGGATATATTTCAATAATGTTCGGCATTCCGCCCGCAGATCAAGCCAGTTCTGCTTGTCTTCTAGATTCAAACGCCTCCTGCATCGATTCAGAGATCGCAGCCAAATACTTGTTTTTACGTGATATTCCAGCGTTTCACAGCTGTTGCGAATGATGGCGCTCTTTATATTATTTATATTTCTTTCGATCTTGCCCCCAATGGATTTCCTAGGGCGCGCGGCGTTAGCCTTCCTTGCAATGCAGAGGTAAAAGCCATGCGATATTTCATGTCCCCGATCTTTCTCGTCGCCCGCCCACGTAGGCCGATGCAAAGGCGACAGATGCGTGAAAAAAGAACGGCGCAGGCGCTGATCGTTTTCGGCATCGTGCTCGCCACCGTCGAGCTCTATGTGATCCTTGGGGGATTCTGACAGCCCATGCGAACACACATATCGTTGCGCCTCGGCACTATCACGACGGCGCTGATTACACCGTTTCGTGGCGACAGACCCGATCTCGCAGCGCTGGAGCAACTGGCGGAACGACAGATCCGTTCCGGAATTGACGGCTTGGCAGTCTGCACAGTGACCGGCGAAGGGCCGACCCTCTCCATGGAGGAGCAGGCCGAAGTCGTTCGGACATGTGTCCGGGTTGCAGCCGGTCGCGTACCGATCATCGCCGCGACAGGCACCAATTCCACATCAAGCACCATCGCCCTCACCCGCCAGGCAGAGAATCTCGGCGCCAGCGCGGCTCTGGTCACCGCCCCCTACTATTCCAAACCCCTGCAGAGGGGCGTCGTGCATCACTTCCAGATGTTGGCGGCCGAAACGACGCTGCCCCTTATCGTCGACAGTAACCAGTCTCGTTGCGCCATCAGCCTTTCCCGGGAGACGCTAGAAGCGTTTTCCTGCATCCCGTCGATCGTCGCCTTGGTGGGAGTGCTCGACACCGATATCTGTTCAGTCGATCTGCCGCGGCATCTGCGCGATCGGTTCACCTTCCTTTCCAACCGCGACGATACGGCGCGCGCCTTCTTGGGTCAGCGCGGCGACGGCATTATCTCAGCTGGAGCGAATATCCATCCCCGACTGTTTGCCTCAATGCAACAGGCGGCGCGCGCCGGAAATGTCCACGCCGCACTGGCGCTCGAGGGACGTCTTCTCCCGCTGGTGCAGGCTCTGGGCGCCGACGGCGATCCGTCCGCCGTCAAACACGCGCTCCATGTCCTCCTCGGTACAGACCCGAGCGTTCGGCTGCCGATGGTCGCGTTGGCTCCTGACGAAAAAACCTCCGTATTCGATGCCCTGACATTGGTATCCGATCTTCGCAGTAAATCCCTACCGCTATGAAATTCTTATATTTTCAGTTCTCTCCAGCGATGGAACCGAAACCCCTGCGCCCTTAGGATTCATAGGCACCTTCGGCAACGACCAAAAAGGAAAACGATGCCTTCCCTTCATTCGCGTCCCCCCATTTCACCGCTCCGGCACAAAGAAACGGTGCGTTTCACCATCGGCCAAGACAAGAGTGGCCATTGGGTGGTTCAGGATCGAGACGGACTCGTCGGCGGCATTTTCGCCAGCGAGGACGCAGCTCGTCACTTCGCCGCCGATGAGTGCGGCCATGATCCCACGCAGATCGCTCACAGCCGTGACGATGTGGTATTGCAGTTCATGCCACTTGAAGGCGACGGTGGACGTATCCATTGACGATATTGGTCGCGGGCACGCGCAGATTCCCGGCGACACGGGACGCCGCAAACGCTTCCTTAACCGGGCGCTGCTAGTCTGAGCGCATAGATCATTGATGCCAGAAGACCGATGTCGAAACCGAATTTTCGCTTTACCCACTACGATCTCAAAGACCAGCGGGCCGGGACGATCATCGAGGTGACGCTGAACGCTGTCGCGAATGTGCGGCTGATGACCGCGCCGAATTACCAGCGCTTTACCGAGGTCCTGGATTTCAAGTATGTAGGCGGTGTCGCCCGCAAATCCCCCATCCGCATGCCCATCCCCGAGAGCGGCCACTGGCATCTCGTGGTCGACATGGAAGGCCACCATGGGCTCGCGGAGTCCTCGGTCAAGATCACTCCGGCGACTGGACAGATGCGGGCATCTTAATCAGCGCGGATTGCGCTCTTTCCTCAGCTTCGCCCACCATTCGAGGCGCTTGCGGATGTCACGCTCGAAGCCTCGTTCGGGGGGATCGTAAAAGGTTTGGCGCCCCATCTTCTCGGGGAAATAATCCTGTCCGGAGAAAGCATCCGGCTCGTCGTGGTCATAGCGATAGCCGTCGCCGTAGCCCTCGCCTTTCATCAGCTTTGTCGGTGCGTTCAGAATATGCTTGGGCGGCAGCAGCGAGCCGTTCTGCTTGGCCGCCTGCATAGCAGCTTTGAATGCAGTGTAGACCGCGTTCGATTTCGGCGCGGTCGCGAGATAGACACAGGCCTGCGCCAGCGCCAGTTCTCCCTCAGGCGAACCGAGATAGTCGTACGCATCCTTGGCGGCATTGCAGATCACCAGCGCTTGCGGGTCCGCGAGGCCGATATCCTCTACCGCCATGCGAACCAGCCGGCGACCGAGGTATAGAGGATCCTCACCCGCATCGAACATACGGGCGAGATAGTAGAGCGCTGCGTCAGGGTCCGAACCTCGGACGGATTTATGCAATGCGGAAATCAGGTTGTAGTGCCCATCCTGCGCTTTGTCGTAGACCGGTGCACGGCGCTGCACGATGCGAGTCAGGCCCTCGGTATCGAAAGTCTCGCCCTCTCGCGCCGCACGCCAGATTTCTTCGGCGAGCGTCAGCACCGCCCGTCCATCGCCGTCCGCCATCCGCAGCAGGCTGACCCTTGCCTCCGGCGTGAGGGGCAACGCCTTCTCTTCGGTTGCTTCCGCACGTTTCAGCAGTTCTGCCAGGCTCTCGTCGTCGTGTGACTTGAACGTCAGTACGCGTGCCCTGGAGAGAAGAGCCGCATTGAGCTCGAATGACGGGTTCTCGGTCGTCGCTCCGACGAGGATCACAGTGCCGTCTTCCATGACGGGCAGGAAGCTATCCTGTTGAGCGCGGTTGAAGCGATGGATCTCGTCGACGAAAAGCAGCGTCTGGCGGCCGTCCATACGCCGCAGGCGGGCACCTTCGAAGACCTTCTTCAGGTCGGCAACGCCCGAGAAGATTGCGGAAATCTGCTCGAACGCAAGACCAGCCTCGCCGGATAGCAGTCGCGCGACCGTCGTCTTTCCCGTTCCGGGCGGTCCCCAGAAGATCATCGATCCCAATGAGCCGCTCTCGATCATCCGCCGCAGCACGCCGTCCTCGCCGGTCAGATGCTCCTGACCGGTGACCTCGGCCAGCGTTTGCGGGCGAAGTCGATCCGCCAGCGGCCGCCGGTTGGCGACCTCCTGCGGAATGCGCGGCGCGAAGAGATCGTTGCTCATCGGAAGAACTGCCGGACCCGCTGGCCGTCGCGCTCGATCTCGACGCGCCAGAAGCTCGGTTCCCCGTTCGCCATTTCGGCGAGATCCTTGGTGGTCTTCACTTCCGTGCCATTGATGGACACGATGATGTCCTTCGGTTCGAAGCCCAGGCGGGCAGCGAGAGAACCGTCCTTCACCTCGGATACCACGACACCTGACGATTCCGACGGCATGCGCAACTCGTCGGCAACGCGCGGAGAGAGGTTTTCGACGACAGTGCCGGTAAACGGCGAGTGCCCGCCTATCGTGCGCTGATCGCGCGGGGCGGTTTCGGGGGCGCGTCCGAGGGCGATGGAAACCGTCTGCTCCCGACCATTCTCGATAACCGTCAGGTTGACCGATTTGCCGAGACCAGCCGTCGTCAGCCTGTAGAGCAGCGCATCCGGGTGTTCGACCGGTATACTGTCTACCGCCGTCACCACCTGGCCGGCCTTGAGGCCGGCCTTTGCGGCGGGTCCGCCGTCCGTGACCTTGACCACGATCGCGCCGCGAGCCTTGGCAAGCCCCAGTGCATCAGCCACCTCAGACGTAACCGCGTCGAAGGTGGCGCCGACATACGGCCGCTCGAAAGACTTTACGCCGGCGTCGGCGGACGTCAGGAAAACCTTGACCAGATTGGCGGGGATGGCGAAGCCGATACCGTTGGAACCGCCGCCGCGCGAGAAGATCGCGGTGTTGATGCCAATCAGCTCGCCCTTCATGTTCATCAGCGCACCGCCGGAATTGCCGGGGTTGATCGATGCATCCGTCTGGATGAAGAAGCCAAACTCGTTCTTGACGACCTGGTTTCGAGCGAGTGCTGAGACAATGCCGCTCGTGACAGTCTGCCCGACACCGAACGGGTTGCCGATCGCCAGCACCAGATCACCCACCTCGACAGCATCCGAGTTTCCGATCGGGAGAGCCGGGAAGGTTTCCTTCGTCTCGATCTTCAAGACGGCAAGATCGAGACGATCGTCCTTCAGCACCACCTTGCACGGAAATTCCCGCCCGTCCGAGAGAGCGACCTTTATGTCGTCAGCGCCGTCGACGACGTGGTTGTTGGTTACCACGGTCCCGTTAGCCTCAACGATGACGCCGGAGCCGAGCGAGGACTGCTTCTCGCTGCGATTGGGCATTTGCTGGCCGAAGAACTGTTCGAAGAAGGGATCGCCCGCAAAGGGCGACTGACGGCGCACTGTCTTTTCCGCATAGACGTTGACGACGGCCCCGGTTGTCTGCTTGACCAGCGGCGCAAACGACAACTGCATTTCCATCTGGCTCTGGGGCACGGCCTTGGCCGTCTGGGCGCGGGCATCGAGCGGAAGTGCAAGCACCACAGCGAGCATCGGAAACGAGGCGCGCTTTAACAGGTCGTGCATGGGAATCCCTTCTGAAATACTCTTGAGAAGACGTTGTAGCGCCGGACGCTAGAAAGGAAAGAGGGCGGAACCATGGAAGAATGCGTACCCTCACGCAATGCTGAAGCCTGCTACCAAAATGAGTCGGGAAAACACGCCATATCGCTGATATCAAAGGTAAAAATCCGGGAACACCCTCAAGGCGAGACAGCTCGCCGCCCGTGATGTCGCGCTCTGGCTGCCTACAGGCATTGTCCTGTCGGAGATTTTTGTCCTTGCCGTCGAGCTGTCCTGCATCATCTTCATCGCCATGGCGCCGACAGGAGCCCGATAGCAATGGTACAGGAACGCATGCATGACGCGATACCGCAGCCCTCTCCTCCTTATGGCCACCGCCGTTCTGGCTCTTACGTCCAGCATCGCCAATGCGGCGAGCTTCAACTGCGACAGCAAGGAATTGAAGCCCGATGAGAAGGCGATCTGCGACAATCGGGCTCTCAACGATGCCGACGTGAAGATGGTGACCACCTTCGACCTTCTCTCAGGGCTCATGGCAATGGGCGCACGCGGAACGCTGCAGGATGAGCAGACGGCGTGGCTAAAGACGAGACAGGCATGCGAGGCGGATGCGAGTTGTATCAAGGCCGCCTATGAGGAGCGGCTGACGCAACTGGATGAAACCTACAAAAAAATTAACCGGCCGCTTTGAAGCGACCGGTCTCATGAGCATCTGACTTTTTAATCCGCAGGTCGTGTCAGCGGCCACCGAGATCGCGCACAGCACCGCGATCGGCGCTGGTTGCAAAGGCAGCATAGGCCTTGAGCGCGGTAGTCACGTTGCGCTTGCGCGGCTCAGCTGGATGCCAGCCCTTTTCCTCCTGCTCCGCGCGACGACTAGCAAGTTCCTTGTCGTCGACGCGCAGGCTGATGGTCCGGTTCGGGATGTCGATGTCGATCATGTCGCCTTCGCGGACCAAACCGATCGTGCCCCCATTGGCCGCTTCAGGAGAAGCGTGGCCGATCGACAGACCCGAAGTGCCGCCGGAGAAACGGCCATCGGTTATCAGCGCGCAGGCTTTGCCGAGGCCCTTCGACTTCAGATAGCTGGTCGGGTAGAGCATCTCCTGCATACCGGGGCCGCCCTTAGGCCCCTCGTAGCGGATGACGACGACGTCGCCGGCCTTCACCTCGTTGGCAAGGATCGCCTTCACGGAGGCATCCTGGCTTTCGAAGACGCGCGCCGGGCCCGAGAACTTCAGGATCGATTCATCGACGCCCGCCGTTTTCACGATACAACCGTCGAGCGCCAGATTTCCCTTCAGCACGGCAAGGCCGCCGTCCTTGGAAAACGGATGCTGGGCGTCACGGATGACGCCTTTTTCACGGTCGAGGTCAAGCTCTTCCCAGCGCGAACTCTGGCTGAAGGCAACCTGCGTCGGAACGCCGCCGGGCGCTGCACTGAAGAGGTCAAGGGCTGCTTTGTTGTCGGTGACGGCAATGTCCCACTGAGCAAGCGCCTCGCGCATTGTCGACGCGTGCACGGTCGGGAGATCGACGTTGAGAAGGCCCGCGCGGTTCAGCTCGCCCAGGATAGCCATGATACCGCCGGCGCGATGCACATCCTCCATGTGAACGTCGGCCTTTGCGGGCGCGACCTTCGAGAGGCACGGGACGCGACGGGACAGGCGGTCGATATCGTCCATGGTGAAATCAATCTCGCCCTCGTGGGCGGCCGCCAGAATATGAAGCACGGTATTGGTCGAGCCGCCCATGGCGATATCGAGCGCCATGGCGTTTTCGAAGGCGCCCTTGCTGGCTATGGTGCGTGGCAAGGCGGTGGCATCGTCCTGTTCGTAGTAGCGCTTGGCCAAATCGACGATACGGCGGCCGGCTTCCAGGAAAAGCCCCTTGCGGTCGGAGTGTGTTGCCAGGGTCGAACCGTTGCCTGGCAACGACAAGCCAAGGGCTTCCGTCAGACAGTTCATCGAGTTGGCCGTGAACATGCCGGAGCAGGAACCGCATGTCGGACAGGCCGAGCGCTCGATGACGGCGACGTCCTCGTCGCTGATCTTGTCATCAGCTGCGGCCACCATCGCGTCGACCAGGTCGAGCGCGACTTTCTTGCCATGCATCGTCACCTTGCCGGCTTCCATCGGGCCGCCGGATACAAAGACCGTCGGGATGTTGAGCCGCAGGGACGCCATCAGCATGCCGGGTGTGATCTTGTCACAGTTGGAGATGCAGACCATCGCGTCGGCGCAGTGGGCGTTGACCATGTATTCAACGCTGTCGGCGATCAGTTCGCGTGACGGCAGCGAATAGAGCATGCCATCGTGGCCCATGGCGATGCCGTCATCGACGGCGATCGTGTTGAATTCCTTGGCGACGCCGCCGGCAGCTTCAATCTCGCGGGCGACCAGCTGCCCCAGATCCTTGAGGTGGACATGGCCGGGAACAAACTGGGTGAAAGAATTCACCACAGCGATGATCGGCTTGCCGAAGTCCGAATCCTTCATTCCCGTTGCGCGCCAAAGGCCGCGTGCACCCGCCATGTTTCGGCCGTGGGTCGTGGTTCTGGAACGATAAGCTGGCATAGTCTTATTCCTCAAAGTGTCGGAGGTTATCCACGATGCTGGGCGGCAAAGTCATGTGGCCGGGCAATCGCTGCTTTTGGAATTGTCGTAGTCCAAACGGCCTGTACTGTCACTACCGGGAAGGCCGAAAGCGGTACGCCAGGTGCGTCCAGTTGCCAATCGCACATATACGTCGGCACTGGACGTTTTGTTACAGTCCAGCCCATCACGGCCGTACACAATAAATTTGCTTCCCGCAGCCCCCCGGGACGGCATAAACAATGATCCGGATACAGCTAGGATGCGTTCAAGGCATAGGCCGAGCATCGTGCTCAGGAGACCTCTCAATGTCAGTTTACCGTCCACCCAGGATAAATTCCTCCGAGATCACGCCCCGTCAGATCTATGTTCGGCGCAGAGAGTTCCTGGGCGCGGCCGCCCTTGGCGCCGTGGCGCTCTACAGCGCAGGCAAGGCGAGTGCCGCGGCTCTCTCCGCCGTCGAGAGCAAATATGCCGTCGATGAAAAACCAACGCCGCTTAAGGACGTCACCACCTACAACAACTTCTACGAATTCGGGCTAGACAAAGGCGACCCCGCCGCATTGTCAGGCGACTTCAAGCCGCTGCCGTGGACGATCAAGGTCGATGGGATGGTCGGCAAACCGGCCACCTTCGATATCGAAGCGCTGATGAAGGAATTCCCGATCGAGAGCCGTACCTATCGGATGCGCTGCGTCGAAGCCTGGTCGATGGTGATCCCCTGGGACGGGTTTCCGCTTGCTGCGTTGCTCAACAAGGTCGAGCCGCTCGGAAGCGCCAAGTACGTCGCCTTCGAAACCGTGGTGCGTCCGGAAGAAATGCCGGGCCAGAAAGGCATATTCCAGTCGCTCGAGTGGCCCTACGTCGAGGGCCTTCGCCTGGACGAAGCAAACCACCCGCTGACGCTGCTGGCCGTCGGCCTCTATGGCGAAACGCTGCCCAATCAGAACGGTGCGCCGATCAGGCTGGTCGTGCCGTGGAAATACGGCTTCAAGGGCATCAAGTCGATCGTGCGCATCACGCTGACGGACAAAGAACCGAAGAACACATGGCAGGTGACGAACCCGCAGGAGTACGGCTTCTACGCCAACGTCAACCCCGCCGTCGATCACCCGCGCTGGAGCCAGGCGACCGAGCGGCGCATCGGCGAAAGCGGCTTCTTCGGCGCGAGCCGCCACAAGACCCTACCCTTCAACGGCTATGCCGACGAGGTTGCCGGCCTCTATTCCGGCATGGATCTCAAGGCGAACTTCTGATGGCGGCCCTATCGTTCCATCTGCCAAAACGTTGGCAACCGGCCTCCGTGTGGCTGCTCTACGTCGTTGGCCTGCTGCCGGCGGCCTGGACCTTTTACCTCGGCGCATCGGATCAACTCGGCGCCGACCCCGTCAAGACCTTCGAGCGGTTTCTCGGCCTCTGGGCCATCCGCTTCCTCATCTTGACGCTTGCGGTCAGCCCTGCCCGCGATCTGCTGGGTTGGAACTACCTGCGCTACCGTCGCGCGCTTGGGCTTCTCTGTTTCTACTATGTCCTGATGCATTTCACGGTTTACATGGTGCTGGACCAGGCGTTCGATATCTCCGCCGTCGTCGACGATGTGCTGAAGCGACCGTTCATCATGTTCGGGATGGCGGGGCTTACGCTGCTGGTGCCGCTAGCGGTTACATCCAACAACTACTCGATCCGCAATCTCGGACCGAAATGGATTTGGCTGCATCGCCTCGTCTATATCATCGCGGCCTGCGGGGCCGTTCACTTCGCACTCTCAACGAAGCTGCTCGATCTCGAGCAATATATCTATGTCGGCCTGATCATCCTGCTTATCCTCTACCGCTCCTGGCGCCCGATCGCCCGGAGCCGGAAGACTGGACGCGGTCGGCAACACAGCGCATCTGCGGCGGCAGGGACGGTGAGCTAGCTAGGCTCCAGAAATGACTGTGCATCGCAGGCATGCACAAACGAAAACAGCCGGGCTTCGCAGCCCGGCTGTTTTGCTTCCGGCGGACCGGAAAGGATCAGGCAGCTTCAGCAGCAGCGGCTTCGGCTTCAACGCGAGCCTTGTCGGCTGCGCCCTTGGCGTAGGTGTCGCGGTCAACGAATTCGATGACGGCGAGAGCAGCGTTGTCGCCCTGGCGGAAGCCGGCCTTCATGATACGCAGGTAGCCGCCGTTGCGGGTTGCGTAGCGCGAAGCGATCGTGTCGAAGAGCTTCGAAACGACAGCGGCGTCGCGGATCTGCGAGATCGCCTGGCGACGAGCGTGCAGGTCGCCGCGCTTGCCGAGGGTCACGAGCTTCTCAACGATCGGACGGATTTCCTTTGCCTTCGGCAGGGTCGTCACGATCTGCTCATGGGTGATGAGCGAAGCCGCCATGTTGGCAAACATTGCCTTGCGGTGGCTAGCAGTTCTATTCAGCTTGCGGCCGGCTTTACCGTGGCGCATTGCTATTCTCCTTCACATGCAGGCATCTCGCCCGCCGTTTGAACGTTAGTATTGGTCTTCGTAGCGCTTTGCGAGATCTTCGATGTTCTCAGGCGGCCATGCCGGCACTTCCATGCCGAGGTGCAGACCCATGGAAGCGAGAACTTCCTTGATTTCGTTCAGCGACTTGCGACCAAAATTCGGCGTGCGGAGCATTTCTGCTTCGGTCTTCTGAATGAGGTCGCCGATGTAGACGATGTTGTCGTTCTTCAGGCAGTTTGCCGAGCGAACAGACAGTTCGAGTTCGTCCACCTTCTTCAGGAGAGCCGGGTTGAAAGCAAGTTCGGTAACTGCTTCTTCCTCGGTTTCCTTCTGCGGCTCGTCGAAGTTGACGAACACGCCAAGCTGATCCTGGAGAATGCGAGCCGCAAAAGCGACAGCATCTTCGCCGGAGATCGAACCATCGGTTTCGATCGTCATGTTCAGCTTGTCGTAGTCGAGAACCTGTCCTTCGCGGGTATTTTCAACCTTGTAGGACACCTTCTTGACCGGCGAATAAAGGCTGTCGACCGGGATGAGACCGATCGGAGCATCTTCCGCACGATTACGGTCGGCCGGAACGTAGCCCTTGCCGTTGTTGACCGTGAATTCCATACGGATTTCGGCGCCCTCGTCGAGCGTGCAAATGACATGCTCGGGGTTGAGGATTTCGATATCGCCGACCGTCTGGATATCGCCAGCCGTAACAACGCCCGGGCCCTGCTTGCGCACGACCATTCGCTTTGCGTCATCGCCATCCATCTTGATGGCGATTTCCTTGATGTTGAGGACGATGTCCGTCACGTCTTCGCGGACGCCCGGAATCGACGAGAATTCATGCAGCACGCCATCGATCTGCACGGCCGTTACTGCGGCACCGCGCAGCGAGGACAGCAGAACGCGGCGAAGCGCGTTGCCGAGGGTCAGGCCGAAACCGCGCTCCAGCGGCTCCGCTACGAGCGTCGCCTTGATGCGCGAGCTCGAAGAGAACTCCACCTTGTTCGGCTTGATCAATTCCTGCCAGTTTTTCTGAATCATATTTTTGCCTTCCGTTCGTTGCCACCATCCAATCGTAGCAACCGAGCTTGAGAAGCACCGGGAGCGACAAACCGCCCACCGGTGTTGTGAATGGCGATGATCAGACGCGGCGCTTCTTGCGCGGGCGGCAGCCATTGTGCGGGATCGGCGTCACGTCGCGGATGGACGTGATCATGAAACCAGCAGCCTGGAGCGCGCGCAGAGCGGATTCACGACCGGAACCCGGACCGCAAACTTCGACTTCCAGCGACTTCATGCCATGTTCCTGAGCCTTCTTGGCGCAGTCTTCGGCAGCGATCTGAGCAGCGAACGGGGTCGACTTGCGCGAGCCCTTGAAGCCCTTGGCGCCCGCAGACGACCAGGCAATAGCATTGCCCTGTGCGTCGGTGATCGTGATCATTGTGTTGTTGAACGTCGAGTTGACATGGGCAACACCCGACGAAATGTTTTTACGTTCGCGACGGCGAACGCGTACGGCTTCCTTGGCCATTTAAATCCCTTTCTTGGATCTCTTCACCGCCGTAATGCCAGCGGCTACACCGGAACGAGACCTTGCGGCCCTGCCCGAAACTCAAAAGAGGCCGGCGCAGACCGCCAGCCCCCTCATCCCCGGTTTCCCGGAAATTACTTCTTCTTACCAGCGATCGCCTTTGCAGGACCCTTGCGGGTACGAGCATTGGTGTGCGTGCGCTGACCGCGGACCGGAAGGCCGCGGCGATGACGCAGGCCGCGGTAGCAGCCCAGGTCCATCAGACGCTTGATGTTCATCGAGGTTTCACGACGCAGGTCGCCTTCAACCTGATAATCGCGGTCGATGGTTTCGCGGATCTGCAGGACCTCAGCGTCAGTCAGCTGATTTACACGACGATCAGCCGGAATACCGACCTTCTCGACGATTTCCTGTGCGAATTTCGAACCAATCCCGTGAATATACGTCAGCGCAATAACAACGCGCTTTGCAGTCGGGATGTTGACGCCAGCGATACGTGCCACGCCTATTCTCCTTGCGTTCCAGTTGCCATCCGGCAAGAGGCTTTTCGTTAGGCAGCCGGGAATGGCCGCTCGTTCAGATTTGAGTTCGTACATGTCAAAACGACCGAACCCGGAATTCCGTTTTAGGAAGTCCGCGCCGATCGCATTAGATGTCGCGAGTTGGCGCGGTGTTTAACGGAATCAGTGCCGAAAAGCAACCGTTCCCGCCAAGTTTTATTTTCCGAAGGTTCAAAGCTTCGAAAGAATTGTCGCGATCTCGCTGGTGACGTGATCGATATCCGCCATGCCGTCCACCGACTTCAACTTGCCCTTGGCATAGTAGTAGCCGATCAGCGGCGAGGTTTCCTTGTAATAGGCGCCGAGACGGGTGACGACCGTTTCCCGGTTGTCGTCGGGACGACGCTTGAAGTGGGTGGAACCGCAGCGGTCGCAGACCCCTTCCACCTTCGGCTTTACGTTGGTGTCATGGTATCCGGCGCCGCAGTTGGCGCAGGTATAGCGACCCGAAACACGGTCCGCCAGGATATTGTCGTCCACCTGGATTTCAATCACCGTGGACAGTTCGATGCCCTTGCCTTTCAGCATGGCTTCGGTCGCATCTGCCTGGACCAGGGTCCGTGGAAAACCGTCAAGGATAAAGCCCTTGGCGCAATCCGGCGCATCGAGACGCTCTGAGACGATTGCATTGACGATCTCGTCGGAGACAAGCTTGCCGGCGTCCATGACAGCCTTTGCGCGCTTGCCGACCTCCGTGCCCGCCGCAACGGCGGCACGAAGCATATCGCCCGTGGAAAGCTGCGGAATGCCGTACTTCTCCACGATCCGCTGGGCTTGGGTCCCCTTACCCGCGCCCGGCGGCCCTAACAGTATGAGTCTCATCGCCCCCTCTTTCCTCCACGCAACTTCGATTTCTTGATCAGGCCCTCGTACTGCTGTGCGATCAGGTGACCCTGTATCTGTGCCACCGTGTCGAGCGTTACGCTAACCACGATCAATAGCGAAGTGCCCCCGAGAGACAATGGAATGCCCGTTTGCGACACCAGAATTTCCGGCAGAATGCACACGAAGACGAGGTAGATCGCGCCGATGACCGTAATGCGGGTCAGCACGTAGTCGATGTATTCCGCGGTCCGCTCGCCCGGACGAATGCCGGGAATGAAGCCACCGTGCTTCTTCAGATTGTCGGCCGTGTCCTTCGGATTGAAGACGATGGCCGTATAGAAGAAAGCAAAGAAGGCAATCAACAGACCGTAGAGGAGCATGTAGAGCGGCTGGCCGTGACCCAGTGCAGCCACGATGGACGTTGCCCATCCCGGCAGAGCCGTGGTGTTTGCAAAGCCTGCGATGGTCGCCGGGAGCAACAGCAGCGAGGAAGCGAAGATCGCCGGGATGACGCCGGAGGTGTTGAGCTTCAGCGGCAGATGCGACGTATCGCCCTGGAACATGCGGTTGCCGACCTGGCGCTTCGGATACTGGATCAGAAGGCGGCGCTGGGCGCGTTCAACGAAGACGATGACCGCGATGACGGCAATCGCGACGATGATAACCGCGAGAATCAGCGTGGTCGACAGCGCACCGGTCCGGCCCAGTTCCAGCGTGCCGGCGAGAGCGGTCGGCAGACCAGCGGCGATACCGGCGAAGATGATAAGCGAAATGCCGTTGCCGATGCCGCGCGAGGTGATCTGCTCACCGAGCCACATCAGGAACATCGTGCCGCCAAGCAGCGTGATGACCGTGGAAACACGGAAGAAGATGCCCGGATCGACCACGAGACCGTTGCCACTCTCAAGGCCGACGGAAATGCCGTAAGCCTGGAGGGCACCGAGAAGCACGGTGCCATAGCGGGTGTACTGGTTGATGATCTTGCGACCCTGCTCGCCTTCCTTCTTCAGGTTTTCGAGCGCCGGAACGACCGAAGTCATCAGCTGCACGATAATCGAAGCGGAGATATAGGGCATGATGCCGAGCGCGAAGATCGCCATGCGCTGTACGGCGCCGCCCGAGAACATGTTGAAAAGCCCGAGGATGCCACCGGACTGACCGCGGAAGGCCTGAGCGTAGGCTTCTGGATTGAGACCCGGGAGCGGAATATGCGTACCCAACCGGTATACGAGGAGAGCTGCCAGTGTGAACCACAGGCGCTTCTTGAGATCCTCGGCTTTGGCGAAGGTCGAGAAATTAAGGTTGGAAGCCAACTGTTCCGCTGCAGACGCCATGCGATTCTCCGCGCTGCCGATTTCGGATCCAAACCAAGCGAACTGGACCCCGAATCAGCATTCTGAATTATTCAAAAGCGGGCTTCGGACGGATTGCGGGCGCAACCTATGCCTCACCCTTGTTTTTAGTCCTACCGTCCCTGACGCAGGTGCGTCCAAGCCGGTTTTTGTGAGGCTCACATATGGGAGCAAAATCGCCCGGTGTGAAGCACCCCGGGCGACTTATCATAGATTATATTATTCCGCAGCTGCGGCAGAAAGAAGCGTGACGGAACCGCCAGCCTTTTCGATCTTTTCGACAGCCGGCTTGGACGCGCCAGCAACTTCGAACTTGACCTTTGCCTTCAGCTCGCCGTCACCGAGAACGCGAACGCCGTCCTTGATGCGGCGGATAACGCCGGCAGCCTTGAGAGCCGCTGCGTCGACCGTCGACTTGGCGTCGAGCTTGCCAGCGTCGATCGCTGCCTGAACACGCTCCAGCGACACGACCACGAAGTCGGCCTTGAAGATGTTGTTGAAGCCGCGCTTCGGCAGACGACGGTAGATTGGCATCTGACCGCCTTCAAAGCCATTGATGGCAACGCCGGAACGGGACTTCTGCCCCTTTACACCGCGACCACCAGTCTTGCCCGAGCCCGAACCAATACCGCGGCCGAGGCGCTTGCGGCTGTGGGTCGAACCTTCGTTGTCTTTAATTTCATTGAGTTTCATAGCGAATACTCCCGGCTTACTTCTCGTCGACGACGCGAACGAGATGCTGGACAGCACGGATCATGCCGCGAACGGAAGGGGTATCTTCCAGCGTGCGACGACGGTGCATCTTGTTCAGTCCGAGACCGATCAGCGTACGCTGCTGGTAGTCCGGACGGCGAATCGGACTGCCGATCTGTTCGACAGTTACCGTCTTCGCTTCAGTCTTCTTGGTAGCCTTAGCCATCTGTCAGACTCCTCTTATTCTTCAGAGGCGTTGCCGGAAGCGGCACGGCGAGCCTGAAGCGTTGCATACTTGATGCCGCGCTGTGCTGCGATGTCCTTCGGGTGCACCTGGTGCTTCAGAGCGTCGAAGGTCGCGCGAACCATGTTGTATGGGTTCGAGGAACCGGTCGACTTGGCGACGACGTCGTGAACGCCGAGCGTTTCGAAAACGGCGCGCATCGGACCGCCGGCGATGATACCGGTACCGACCTTGGCCGAACGAAGCAGAACCTTGCCGGCGCCATGGCGGCCATGAACGTCGTGATGCAGCGTACGGCCGTCACGCAGCGGTACGAAGATCAGTTCGCGCTTGGCAGCTTCAGTCGCCTTGCGGATAGCTTCCGGCACTTCACGTGCCTTGCCGTGACCGAAGCCAACGCGGCCCTTCTGGTCACCGACGACGACGAGAGCGGCGAAACCGAAACGGCGGCCACCCTTAACAACCTTCGCAACGCGGTTGATCGCGACAAGCTTGTCGACGAATTCGCTATCGCGTTCCTCGCGGTTCTGGCGATCGTCGCGAGAACCTCTTCTTTCCTG
Organism: Rhizobium sp. Root1203; assembly: GCF_001424945.1. Classification (GTDB taxonomy): domain Bacteria; phylum Pseudomonadota; class Alphaproteobacteria; order Rhizobiales; family Rhizobiaceae; genus Rhizobium. The sequence goes on along the minus strand of NZ_LMCW01000003.1, from coordinate 28,484 downwards.
TGCCATTGTCCTTTTCCTTTTTCTTTTCCGGGTGCAAACGGCAAACAAAACGAAGACCGCATCGACCTCTTCTTAGGAAGAGTGTTTGCGGTCCGGTGAAAATCCGGCCGGCACCTGGAAGGTCCGGCCGGAAATCTTAATCAGAAGGTCAGGCCGCCTTCGCGTGCTGCATCTGCCAGGGCCTTGATACGGCCGTGATAGATGAAGGCGCCACGGTCGAATACGACCTCGTTGACACCAGCCTTGGAGGCGCGCTCAGCAACGAGCTTGCCTACGAGGGCTGCTGCTGCCGTGTCGGCACCGGTCTTCAGAGAACCGCGCAGATCCTTATCGAGGGTCGAGGCAGACGCGAGCGTCTTGCCAGCAACATCGTCGATAACCTGAGCGTAGATGTTCTTCGAGGAGCGATGAACCGACAGGCGCGGACGGCCATTGGCCACCGACTTGAGCTGACGGCGCACGCGGTTGGCACGACGTGCAAGTGCTTCTTTCCTGCTAGCCATTTCGCGTGATCCTTACTTCTTCTTGCCTTCTTTGCGAACGATCCGTTCGCCGGCATACTTGACGCCCTTGCCCTTGTAAGGCTCAGGACCGCGATATTCGCGGATTTCAGCCGCAACCTGGCCGACCTGCTGCTTATTGATGCCAGTGACAACAATTTCAGTCGGCTTCGGAACGGCGATCGTGATGCCCTGCGGCGGCTCATAGATCACGTCGTGGCTGAAACCGAGCGCCAGCTGCAGGTTCTTGCCCTGAAGCGTTGCGCGGTAACCGACGCCGTTGATTTCGAGCTTGCGCTCATAGCCGTCCTTGACGCCCGTGAAGATGTTTTCGATCATCGTGCGGGACATGCCCCACTTCGAACGAGCATCCTTCGACTGCGTCAGCGGCGTGACTACGACCGCATTGTTTTCGAGCGTAACGCCGACTTCGTCATTTGCGACGAAGAACAGCTCGCCCTTCGGGCCCTTTGCAGTGACCTTCTGGCCTTCGACCGTAGCCGTAATCCCAGCAGGTATCTGAACGGGCTTCTTACCGATACGAGACATGTTTCAATCCTGTCTGTTCGCTATGGAGATCGATGCTCAATCTTAGAAGACCGAGCAAAGAACCTCACCACCAACGTTCTGTTCGCGAGCCTGGTGATCTGCCATCACACCCTTCGGAGTCGAAAGGATGGTGATGCCGAGACCGTTCGCGACCTGCGGAATGGACTTGACCGAGACATAAACCCGGCGGCCCGGCTTGGACACACGGCCGATCTCACGGATCACCGATGCGCCTTCATAGTACTTCAGCTCGATGCTGATTTCAGACTTGCCATTGCCAAAATCGACAAGGGAGTAGCCACGGATGTAGCCTTCAGCCTGAAGAACATCGAGTACGCGTGCACGGAGCTTCGAAGCAGGCGTCGAAACCGACGACTTGCGGCGAGAAGCGCCGTTGCGGATGCGAGTGAGCATATCGCCCAACGGATCAGTCATTGTCATCTAACCTGCTCCTTACCAGCTCGACTTGACAATACCCGGCACCTTGCCGAGATTGCCGAGTTCACGCAGCGCGATACGCGACATGCGCAGTTTGCGGTAGTATGCGCGCGGACGGCCCGATACTTCACAACGGTTGCGAATACGGGTCTTCGATCCATCGCGCGGCAGGGATGCCAGCTTGATCGAGGCCTTGAACCGCTCTTCGATCGGAAGAGCCTGGTTCATGATGATCGCTTTCAACTCAGCCCGCTTAGCGGCATGGTTTGCGACCGTAATACGGCGGCGCTTGTTCTTTTCAACTGCGCTTGTCTTCGCCATGTGTGGTTCCTTTTCTACGCTCGTCGTTACGGTTACTGACGGAACGGGAAGTTGAACTCTGTCAAGAGAGCCCGCGCTTCGTCGTCCTTGGTGGCCGTCGTGCAAACGATGATGTCCATGCCCCACATCTGATCAACCTTATCGTAGTTGATTTCTGGGAACACAATGTGCTCCTTGATGCCCATGGCGAAGTTGCCACGGCCGTCAAAGCTTTTCGGGTTCAGGCCGCGGAAGTCGCGAACGCGCGGAAGCGCGATGTTGATCAGGCGGTCCAGGAACTCGTACATGCGAGCGCCGCGCAGGGTAACCTTTGCGCCGATCGGCATATCTTCGCGAAGCTTGAAGCCCGCAATAGAGTTGCGTGCACGGGTGATGACCGGCTTCTGACCAGCGATAGCGGCCAGGTCAGCTGCAGCAACTGATGGCTTCTTCGAATCAGCCGTTGCTTCACCAACACCCATGTTGATCACGATCTTGTCGAGCTTGGGGATCTGCATCTCGTTGGCGAAGGAGAACTTCTCCTGCATCGCGGCACGAATGCGCTCGACATATTCTTTCTTGAGCCGCGGCTCGTATTTTGCGTCAGCCATCGATCACATCTCCAGAACGCTTGGCCACACGGACCTTCTTGCCATCAACAACCTTGAAACCGACGCGGGTCGGCTTGCCGTCCTTGTCGACGATCGAGACGTTGGACAAGTGAACCGAGGCTTCCTTGCTGATGATGCCGGCTTCCTGGGTCTGCGTCTGGCGCTGGTGGCGCTTTACGACGTTGACGCCACGAACTACGGCGCGATCTTCCTTAGGCAGAACCTGGAGGACTTCGCCAGTGCGGCCCTTGTCCTTGCCTGCGAGCATGACGACCGTGTCGCCCTTACGAATCTTTTGCATCGTTCGCGCTCCTTACAGTACTTCTGGAGCGAGCGAGATGATCTTCATGTGGTTCTTGGCGCGAAGTTCGCGCGGAACCGGTCCGAAGATACGAGTGCCGATCGGCTCTTTCTTGTTGTCGATGAGGACTGCTGCATTGGTGTCGAAGCGGATGACACTGCCATCAACGCGACGGATTTCCTTGGCGGTACGAACGACGACCGCCTTCATCACGTCACCCTTCTTCACGCGGCCGCGCGGGATAGCTTCCTTGATCGATACGACAATAATGTCGCCAATCGAGGCATACTTGCGCTTTGAGCCGCCCAGCACCTTGATGCACATGACACGACGTGCGCCGGAATTATCCGCCACGTCGAGGTTTGTTTGCATCTGAATCATATCAGGTCGCCTTCTTGGTTTACCGGAATGGTTGGGCTTGCGCCCCCTACCCCGGCATATGAAAATTGTCAGCCGGCCGCTTGCCAAGACAGCAGGCGAAAACACGGCAATAGCTTGAATAGCGCGGGATCGATCGTGCCAGGGTGGTTTCCCAACGGGACCTTCCGTGCGCTCAAAGCAAAAGAACGCTCGAAGAACGAGCGTTCTGACGCTGCTTCATACAGATATTTCCGCGAGACGCAAGGCCTCGCGCAAAAATCTTACTTGCTCTGGGCGGAAACGACCGTCCAGCGCTTGTCCTTGGAGATCGGTGCGCATTCCTCGATGGAAACGGCGTCGCCGATTTTGTACTGGTTGTTCTCGTCGTGGGCCTTGTACTTCTTGGAACGACGAACGGTCTTCTGGAGCAGCGGGTGAGCGAAACGACGCTCAACGCGAACGACTACAGTCTTTTCGTTCTTGTCGCCAACGACGACGCCCTGCAGGATGCGCTTCGGCATATTCTTAGGCCTTTGCTTCTGCCGCCTTCTGGCGGGCAATGGTTTTCACGCGGGCGATGTCTTTACGGACTTCGTTGACGCGGGAGGACTTTTCGAGCTGACCGGTGGCCTTCTGGAAGCGCAGGTTGAACTGCTCCTTCTTCAGGTCGGCAAGCTTGTCCTTGAGCTGATCGGCCGTCAGGCCGCGAACTTCATCGGCTTTCATGTGCCTTGCTCCTTACTCTGCAATGCGCTGTACGAAGCGCGTCTTGACCGAGAGCTTGGCAGAGCCAAGACGAAGAGCTTCGCGAGCGATCTCTTCGCTGACACCGTCGATCTCGAACATCATGCGGCCTGGCTTGACCTTGCATGCCCAATATTCAACGGAACCCTTACCCTTACCCATACGGACTTCGGTCGGCTTTGCGGTTACCGGAACATCCGGGAACACGCGGATCCATACACGGCCGGCGCGCTTCATGTAGCGCGTGATCGCGCGGCGAGCCGCTTCGATCTCGCGTGCATTGACGCGGTTCGGCTCTTGAGCCTTAAGGCCGAATTCGCCGAATGCGAGGTCTGAACCACCCTTGGCGACGCCCTTGATGCGGCCCTTAAATTGCTTGCGGTACTTGGTACGCTTTGGCTGCAACATTTTCTTATTCTCCGAACTTATCTGCCACCAACGCTATTAAGCGTTGTCGCGGCGACGATCGCGATCACGGCTAGCCGGACCCTGAGCATCACCCTCGAGTGCGCGGCGCTCGGAGGCCATCGGATCGTGCTCAAGGATTTCGCCCTTGAAGATCCAAACCTTGATGCCGCAAATACCGAAAGCGGTTTCCGCTTCAGCTGTGCCATAGTCGATGTCAGCGCGCAGCGTGTGCAGCGGAACGCGACCTTCGCGATACCACTCCGTACGAGCAATTTCAGCACCGCCGAGACGGCCTGCGCAGGTGATCTTGATGCCTTCGGCGCCAAGACGCATCGCAGACTGAACGGCGCGCTTCATGGCGCGACGGAAAGCAACACGACGCTCGAGCTGCTGAGCGATCGACTGGGCAACCAGAACAGCGTCGACTTCCGGTTTGCGAACTTCAACGATGTTGAGGTGCGTCTCGGAATTCGTCATGTCCGACAGCTTCTTGCGAAGCTTGTCGATGTCTGCGCCCTTCTTGCCGATGATCAGGCCCGGACGAGCCGAGTGGATCGTGACGCGGCACTTCTTGTGCGGACGCTCGATTACCACCTTGGAAATACCGGCCTGCTTCAGTTCGCTCATCACGAACTTGCGCATCTTCAGGTCTTCGTGCAGCAGCTGACCGTACTCGGCATTGTCCGCAAACCAGCGGCTATCCCAGGTACGGTTGATGCCAAGACGGAAACCGATTGGATTGATTTTCTGACCCATTATGCGGCCTCCTCTTGTGCCTGCACTTCGCGGACAACGATCGTGAGGTGAGCAAACGGCTTCTCGACGCGAGATGCACGGCCACGGCCACGAGCGTGGAAACGCTTCATGACGATCGACTTGCCGACGTAGGCTTCCGCCACCACCAGCGAGTCAACGTCGAGATCATGGTTGTTCTCGGCGTTGGCGATTGCAGATTCAAGCGTCTTCTTGACAGCACCTGCAATACGCTTGCGGGAGAATTCCAGCTCAGCGAGTGCACGTTCAACCTTCTTGCCGCGGATAGCCGCAGCAACGAGGTTGAGCTTCTGTGGGCTGACGCGGAGCGTGCGGGCGACTGCTTGCGCCTCGTTGTCCTTCAGCCGGCGTTCGGCTTTTGCCTTGCCCATGTTACTTCCTCTTTGCCTTCTTGTCCGCACCGTGACCGTAGTAGGTACGGGTCGGAGAGAATTCACCGAATTTATGGCCGACCATGTCTTCATTGACGTTGACCGGAATATGCTTGCTGCCGTTGTAGACGCCGAAGGTGAGACCGACGAACTGCGGCAGGATCGTGGAGCGACGGCTCCAGATCTTGATTACTTCTGCACGTCCGCCTTCACGAACCTTCTCAGCCTTCTTGAGAAGATAGCCGTCAACGAACGGACCTTTCCATACTGAACGAGCCATTGGAGACTTCCTCTCTTACTTCTTACGCTGATGACGCGAGCGCATGATCATCTTGTCGGTCGACTTGTTCGACCGTGTGCGCTTGCCCTTGGTCGGCTTGCCCCACGGAGTAACCGGATGACGGCCACCAGAGGTGCGGCCTTCACCACCGCCGTGCGGATGGTCGACCGGGTTCATGACGACACCGCGGTTATGCGGACGCTTGCCGCGCCAAACGGTACGACCGGCCTTGCCGTCGTTGATGTTGGCGTGGTCAGGGTTGGAGACGGCGCCGATCGAAGCAAGGCAGGAGCCATGGACGAGACGCTGTTCACCGGAGTTCAGGCGAAGGATCGCCATCCCCTGGTCGCGGCCGACGAGCTGCGCGTAGGAACCCGCAGAGCGCGCGATCTGACCACCCTTGCCCGGCTTCATTTCCACGTTGTGGATGATGGAGCCGACCGGGATGAACTGCAGCGGCATCGTGTTGCCGGGCTTTACGTCGACAGCCTTTTCCGAAGCGATGACCTTGTCGCCGGCAGCAAGGCGCTGCGGAGCGATGATATAGGCCTTCTCGCCGTCAGCGTAGCTGATGAGCGCGATGAACGCCGTGCGGTTCGGATCGTATTCGATCCGCTCGACGGTGCCATCGACGTCGAACTTGCGACGCTTGAAGTCGACCAGACGATAGGTACGCTTGTGACCGCCGCCGATGAAGCGGGCGGTGATGCGGCCGAGGTTGTTACGACCACCGCTCTTGGTCAAACCTTCCGTCAGCGCCTTGACCGGCTTGCCCTTGTAGAGCGAGGAACGGTCGACGATGACCAGCTGACGCTGGCTCGGGGTTGTAGGATTGAATGTTTTCAATGCCATCTTTTTATTCCTCAGAGACCGGTGGAGACGTCGATCGTCTGGCCTTCAGCCAAAGTCACGATTGCCTTCTTCACGTCCTTCTGCTTGCCGACAAAACCGCGAAAACGCTTGGTCTTGCCCTTGCGGAGCAGAGTGTTGACGGCCGTGACCTTGACGCCGAAGAGCGCCTCGACTGCAGCCTTGATTTCCGGCTTCGACGCCGTCTTGGCGACATTGAAAACAACCTGGTTGTTTTCGGATACCAGAGTGGACTTTTCGGTGATCGCCGGCGAGACGATCACATCATAGTGGCGAAGATCGGTCACTTGAAACGCTCCTCTAGAGCTTCAACGGCAGCCTTGGAAAGCACGAGCTTGCCGCGGCGCACGATGTCATAAACGTTGATGCCCTGGATCGGCAGAACATCGATGTTCGGGATGTTCTTTGCTGCGAGCTTGAAGTTGCCATCAAGTTCAGCGCCACCGATGAAGAGGGCGTTGGTCAGGCCGAGCGTCTCGAAAACCGATGCCAGTGCCTTCGTCTTTGCTTCAGCAGCGACCAGGTTGTCGATGATGATGACATCATCGGACTTCAGCTTCGCCGAAAGAGCGAGGCGCAGGCCGAGAGCGCGAACCTTCTTGGGAAGGTCGTGTTCGTGGCTGCGAACAACCGGGCCGTGAGCTTTACCACCGCCGCGGAACTGCGGAGCGCGAGCCGAATGGTGACGAGCGCGGCCCGTACCCTTCTGCTTGTACATCTTGGCACCGGTGCGCCATACTTCGGCGCGGCCCTTGGCCTTGTGCGTGCCCTGCTGCTTCTTTGCAAGCTGCCAGCGAATGACGCGGGCAAGAATGTCTTCACGTGGCTCGAGGCCGAAAATCGCGTCAGAAAGAGAAACCTTCCCTGCGTCTTTTCCCTCGAGGGTCTTGACGTTGAATTCCATTGGTCTGGCTCCCTTACTTCGCGGCCGACTTGACGGCGTCGCGCACAATGATCCAGGCACCCTTGGAACCGGGTACTGCACCCTTGATCAGGATCAGACCGCGATCTTCATCGGTCGAAACCACTTCAAGGTTCTGAGTCGTAACGCGCGTCTGGCCCATGTGACCAGCCATCTTCTTGTTCTTGAAAACCTTGCCCGGATCCTGGCGCGAGCCAGTCGAACCGTGCGAGCGGTGCGAAACCGACACACCGTGCGTGGCGCGGAGACCGCCGAAGCCGTGACGCTTCATGGCGCCGGCAAAGCCCTTACCGATCGTCGTGCCGGTGACATCGACGAGCTGTCCGGCGGCGAAGTGGCCAGCCTTGATCTCGGTGCCGACGTCGAGCAGGTTGTCTTCCGTTACACGGAATTCAGCAAGCTTCGCCTTAGGCTCGACGTTGGCAATTGCGAAATTGCCGCGCATTGCCTTCGACGTATTCTTGACCTTTGCCGTGCCAGCACCAAGCTGAACTGCGGCGTAGCCGTTCTTCTCTACTGTGCGCTGGGCTACAACCTGGCAGCCTTCCATACGCAGTACGGTAACCGGAACATGTTCGCCGGCGTCGTTGTAGACGCGGGTCATGCCCACCTTTTGTGCAATCACACCTGAACGCATCGGTTCAATCCTTCCAACTCAGCTCGAGCAGGGCTCAGAGCTTGATCTCAACATCGACACCAGCGGCGAGATCGAGCTTCATCAGCGCGTCTACCGTCTGCGGTGTCGGGTCAACGATGTCGAGAAGGCGCTTGTGGGTGCGCATCTCGAACTGCTCGCGGCTCTTCTTGTCGATGTGTGGGGACCGGTTAACCGTAAACTTCTCGATGCGAGTCGGAAGCGGAACGGGGCCCCGGACGCTAGCTCCGGTGCGCTTCGCCGTCGACACGATCTCGCGCGTCGAAGCGTCGAGAATGCGGTGATCGAACGCCTTCAGGCGAATGCGGATATTTTGGCCGTTCATTCGACGTTATCCTTGTGTTTTGTTATCCCGCGCGCCTTTCGGTTAGGCACGGGCTGTTTTTATTCCTAAGGCGGACCACCGGTTTCAAAGATCGAGAGAGGCGCCGGGTTACGGTGTCCCTATCCAGTCTTCAGGCCTTCCAGCCCACCTTATTGTTTGCTGTAGTCACCCGCATCGATAAACGAAGCAGGGCGCAAATAGCGCTCGCGCGCCATTTGCAACATTTCTCTGTAATAAGCAAGCGGCCAAGACCGCCTGCATCATAATATTGTCATCGAATCGGCCGCTCGGATGGAGCGGCCGTTCCGAAGATTACTCGACGATCGAAGCGACGATGCCGGCGCCGACCGTACGGCCGCCTTCGCGGATCGCGAAGCGCAGCTTTTCTTCCATTGCGATCNCGTTCCGAAGATTACTCGACGATCGAAGCGACGATGCCGGCGCCGACCGTACGGCCGCCTTCGCGGATCGCGAAGCGCAGCTTTTCTTCCATTGCGATCGGAACGATCAGCTCGACGGCAACCGTGACGTTGTCGCCAGGCATGACCATTTCCGTGCCTTCCGGAAGCGAAACGATACCGGTCACGTCCGTCGTACGGAAGTAGAACTGCGGACGGTAGTTCGTGAAGAACGGCGTATGACGGCCGCCTTCTTCCTTCGTCAGGATGTAGGCTTCTGCCATGAACTTCTTGTGCGGCTTGACAGAGCCCGGCTTGCACAGGATCTGGCCACGCTCGACGCCGTCACGGTTCACACCGCGAACCAGAGCGCCGATGTTGTCGCCAGCCTGGCCCTGATCGAGCAGCTTGCGGAACATTTCAACGCCGGTAACCGTCGTCTTCGAGGTCGGGCGAATGCCGACGATCTCGACTTCTTCGCCAACCTTGACAATGCCACGCTCGACGCGGCCGGTCACGACCGTACCACGGCCGGAGATCGAGAACACGTCTTCGATCGGCATCAGGAACGGCTGGTCGATCGGACGCTCAGGCGTCGGGATGTAGGCGTCAACAGCCGCCATCAGCTCGCGGATCGCGTCTTCGCCGATCTTCTTGTCGCTGTCTTCGAGCGCAGCAAGGGCCGAACCCTTGATGACCGGAATGTCGTCGCCCGGGAAGTCGTAGGACGACAGAAGTTCGCGCACTTCGAGCTCGACCAGTTCCAGAAGCTCGGCGTCGTCAACCTGGTCGACCTTGTTCAGGAACACCACGATCGCAGGAACGCCAACCTGGCGAGCCAGCAGGATGTGCTCGCGCGTCTGCGGCATCGGGCCGTCGGCAGCCGAGCAAACCAGRATCGCGCCGTCCATCTGCGCCGCACCGGTGATCATGTTCTTGACGTAGTCGGCGTGGCCGGGGCAGTCAACGTGGGCATAGTGGCGAGCYGGCGTCTCGTATTCGACGTGCGCCGTCGAAATGGTGATGCCGCGAGCCTTTTCTTCCGGAGCAGCGTCGATCTGGTCGTACGCCTTGTAYTCGCCGAAATACTTCGTGATCGCTGCCGTCAGAGACGTCTTGCCGTGGTCAACGTGGCCGATCGTGCCGATGTTAACGTGCGGCTTGTTGCGCTCAAACTTACTCTTTGCCATTTCGTTCAGGAACACCACGATCGCAGGAACGCCAACCTGGCGAGCCAGCAGGATGTGCTCGCGCGTCTGCGGCATCGGGCCGTCGGCAGCCGAGCAAACCAGRATCGCGCCGTCCATCTGCGCCGCACCGGTGATCATGTTCTTGACGTAGTCGGCGTGGCCGGGGCAGTCAACGTGGGCATAGTGGCGAGCYGGCGTCTCGTATTCGACGTGCGCCGTCGAAATGGTGATGCCGCGAGCCTTTTCTTCCGGAGCAGCGTCGATCTGGTCGTACGCCTTGTAYTCGCCGAAATACTTCGTGATCGCTGCCGTCAGAGACGTCTTGCCGTGGTCAACGTGGCCGATCGTGCCGATGTTAACGTGCGGCTTGTTGCGCTCAAACTTACTCTTTGCCATTTCGGCTCTCCATTCTTGCTAGTCCCCGGGGGGAGCTAATTCTTGTTATCGGTCAATTGGTATTCCGGTCACTTCTGACCGGAATACTTTGCCTGGATCTCGGTTGCGACGTTCGACGGAACCGGCGCGTAATGATCGAAAGTCATCGTGTACTGCGCGCGGCCCTGCGACATGGAGCGCAGGTTGTCGACGTACTTGAACATGTTCGCCAGCGGAACGTTCGCGTTGATGACAACAGCGATACCGCGGCTTTCCTGGCCCTGGATCTGGCCACGACGGGAGTTCAAGTCGCCGATGACGTCGCCGACATAATCTTCCGGCGTTACGACTTCGACCTTCATCATCGGCTCGAGGAGCTGAGCGCCGGCCTTCTTGGCTGCTTCACGGAAGCAAGCACGCGAGGCGATTTCGAACGCCAGGACCGACGAGTCGACATCGTGGAAGGCACCGTCGATGAGCGTCGCCTTGACGCCCAGCATCGGGAAGCCAGCCAGCGGACCGGACGACAGAACGCTCTCGATACCCTTCTGGACGCCGGGGATGTATTCCTTGGGAATAGAACCACCAACGATCTTGGATTCGAACTTGAATTCGTCGCCATCCGGGTTCGGCTCGAAGATGATCTTGACGCGAGCGAACTGACCGGTACCACCGGACTGCTTCTTGTGCGTGTAGTCTTCTTCGTGCTGGCGCGTGATCGTTTCGCGATAGGCAACCTGCGGAGCACCGACGGTTGCTTCTACCTTGAACTCACGACGCATGCGGTCGACCAGAATGTCGAGGTGAAGCTCGCCCATGCCCGCGATGATCGTCTGACCAGATTCCTGGTCGGTCTTGACGCGGAAGGACGGGTCTTCTGCTGCCAGGCGGTTGAGCGCGAGGCCCATCTTTTCCTGGTCGCCCTTGGTCTTCGGCTCGATCGCGATCTGGATGACCGGCTCGGGAAATTCCATGCGCTCGAGGATAACCGGCTTCAGCGGATCGCAGAGCGTATCGCCAGTGGTGGTTTCCTTCAGGCCTGCCAGAGCAACGATGTCGCCTGCAAAGGCTTCTTCGATGTCTTCACGCGAGTTGGAGTGCATCTGCAGCATACGGCCGACGCGCTCGCGCTTGTCCTTGACCGTGTTCATGACCGACGTGCCCTTTTCGAGCTTACCGGAGTAGATGCGCGCAAAGGTGAGCGAACCGACGAACGGGTCGTTCATGATCTTGAACGCAAGCATCGACAGCGGCTCTTCATCCGACGGATGACGCTCGATTTCGGCTTCGGTCTTCACGTCGATACCCTTGATGGAAGGAATATCGAGCGGCGAAGGCAGGTAGTCGCAAACGGCGTCGAGCAGAGGCTGAACACCCTTGTTCTTGAAAGCGGTACCGCAGAACATCGGATGGAACTTGACGTCGATCGTGCCGCGGCGAACGAGAGCGCGGATCTTGTCGTTGTCCGGCATGATGCCTTCGAGGTAGGCTTCAGTCGCCGCTTCGTCGATCTCGACAACGGTCTCGATCAGCTTTTCGCGATATTCGGCAGCCTTGGCCTTCATGTCTTCCGGGATTTCAACGACATCCCACTGTGCGCCGAGCGACTCGTCGCGCCAGATGAGTGCGTTCATCTCGATCAGATCGATAACGCCCTTGAACTCGGTTTCTGCGCCGATCGGCAGCTGCATGACGACAGCCGTTGCGCCGAGACGGGTCTTGATCATCTCGACGGAGCGGTAGAAGTCCGCGCCGGTCTTGTCCATCTTGTTGCAGAAGATCATCCGCGGGACATTGTACTTCTCAGCCTGGCGCCAGACGGTTTCCGTCTGCGGCTCAACACCGGCGTTGGCATCGAGAAGAGCGATAGCACCGTCGAGAACGCGCAGCGAACGCTCGACTTCGATCGTGAAGTCGACGTGGCCGGGAGTGTCGATGATGTTGAAGCGGCGCATCTTGCCGTCGCGACCCTTCCAGTAGGTCGTCGTGGCAGCGGAGGTGATCGTGATGCCACGCTCCTGCTCCTGCTCCATCCAGTCCATCGTGGCCGCGCCATCGTGCACTTCGCCGATCTTGTGCGACTTGCCGGTGTAGTAAAGGATACGCTCGGTCGTCGTCGTCTTGCCGGCGTCGATGTGCGCCATGATACCGAAATTACGGTAGTCTTCGATTTTATATTCGCGAGCCATAATGGACTGCCTTTCGATACCGTTCGGAATTACCAGCGATAGTGAGAGAACGCACGGTTGGCATCAGCCATCTTGTGCGTGTCTTCGCGCTTCTTGACGGCGCTACCGCGGTTGTTGGATGCATCGAGAAGCTCGCCGGAAAGGCGATCGACCATGGTCGTTTCGTTACGCTTGCGGGCAGCAGCGATCAGCCAGCGAATAGCGAGAGCCTGACGGCGCTCCGGACGAACATCGACCGGAACCTGGTACGTCGCACCACCAACGCGGCGCGAACGGACTTCAACGTGCGGGGCAATATTATCAAGCGCAGCATGGAACACGATGAGCGGCTCCTGCTTGGACTTGCCCTGTACGGAGTCGAATGCACCGTAAACGATGCTCTCAGCTACGGACTTCTTGCCATCGAGCATGATGGCATTCATGAACTTCGTGACGATCAGATCGCCGAACTTCGGGTCCGGGTTGATCTCGCGCTTTTCTGCTCTGTGACGTCTGGACATGCTTCTCGTCTCTTAATCGTTAAGGCGCTTTATCACGCGGAGGACCTCACGCAGCGCCGGATTTCTAAAACCCGAATTACTTCGGACGCTTCGCGCCGTACTTGGAGCGACGCTGCTTGCGGTTCTTGACACCCTGGGTATCGAGAACGCCGCGGATGATGTGGTAACGGACACCCGGAAGGTCCTTCACGCGGCCGCCACGGATCATGACGACAGAGTGTTCCTGAAGGTTGTGACCTTCGCCAGGAATGTAACCGATGACTTCAAAGCCATTGGTCAGGCGGATCTTCGCGACCTTACGCAGAGCCGAGTTCGGCTTCTTCGGCGTCGTCGTGTAGACGCGGGTGCAAACACCACGCTTCTGCGGGTTTTCCTGCAGAGCAGGAACCTTGTTACGCTTTACGTTCGGCTGGCGCGGCTTGCGGATCAGCTGGTTTACGGTAGGCATTCAACCATCCCTTACGTTTATATCTCAGACCCTTGCGGGCGTAACTCGCGCCGTCTCCGGCAAGATCACACGCTTGTCTCAATGCGCAAAACGTGGCCCGATCCGTTTTCACAGATGGACCACAGAGAGCAGAGGACGCAAAAGAAATGCGTCATGCGTGCAGGCAACATATCTTCAACGTGCGTTTCGAACCTTGTTTGAGGTGATCTCCAGGGCGTGTCGCCCCGGATGGCCATGCCTCACATGGGTTCCGATGGCGCGGGTACTACTGGTTTCCCGTCGTCTCGTCAAGGCTGTTAAGAAATAATCTTCGCGGGAACGCCTTGAAACGCGGCCTTTCGGCCCTCTTTTGAGGCTTTTAGACAAATTCACCGGGAGCTGCCAAGATAAACTTGGGCATTGCGGCGAAAGCGGCTAAGGAATCAAAAAATGCACATGCCGAGCGCCTGAAAACAGATTCAAATCTCGAATCGAAGGACAGAGAATGATTACTAACCCCGACAACGACAACAATACCGAAGGTCCGATGGTCTTCATCATCATCGGCAAAGGGTATGAGTCCGACGCCAGCGATGGTGTCGACCTCCATATCATGCTGAAGGCGGCCGACGACGACAGCGCCGTGCGCGAGGCTCTCAACGCGCTCGCCGAAGAAGGTTTCATCGAAGCCGATCTCGACCAGATCGGCATGCTGACGGAAATCCCGGAGGAGGAGCCACACGCTTCGGCCTATCAGGGCGCCGTCGAAGGCGAAGTCGCGATCATTCGCTTCAGCTGAGTTCACCGATGAAGCCTGATGCGTTGAAGGTGCTCATCTATGCGACCTGGCGCGACTGGCTTCTGGTTTTCGACGAGCCGGATTTCCCTTTGGTGCGGTGGCAGGTTCCGGGCGGGACGGTCGAGATCGGCGAGGACGTGGCACACGCGGCCCGCCGGGAATTCCAAGAGGAAACGGGGCTGACGCTTGCAAGGCCCCTCACCCCGCTTGCGGTCCATGACTATTCCTTTGCAAGGCACGGCAAAGATATCTGCCACAGGCGACACTATTTCCATGTAGCACTTGAGGGCGAGCTGAGGCCCACCTGGGTCCACCGCGAGCTGACGCCGTTCGACGGCGGCGAGCCGATCCTGTTTCGATTCTTCTGGGTCAGTCTTGCGGAGGCGAGAGTGCGGCTTGGCTACGGCATGGCCGACTGCCTGCCACTGATTTTCTAGAGGTCTCGCAGGCCACATAGGCGACCGCCCCTTTCCACATAGCTGGCAAAGAAAAACCGCCCGGATCGCTCCGGGCGGTTTTCAATTTGTGGATCGAGCTGGCGATTACTCGGCAGCTGGAGCGCTTTCGCTGGCGAGGTCCTGGAGCATCGGGGTTGCAACATCTGCACCCGTGCCCTTGCGGCGCTCTTCGAGGATCATCTCGTCGCGCGATGTGGCGATACGGCGGATCTGGGTCATGGTACCACCGGTACCGGCCGGGATCAGACGGCCGACGATGACGTTTTCCTTCAGACCCTGCAGGCCGTCGGTCTTGCCGGCGATCGCAGCTTCCGTCAGCACCTTCGTCGTTTCCTGGAAGGAAGCGGCGGAGATGAAGGACGGCGTCTGCAGCGATGCCTTGGTGATGCCGAGCAGAACCGGATCGCCGTAGGCAGGCTTCTTGCCCTGTTCGATCAGGCCGTCGTTGACGTCTTCGAGCTCGATACGGTCGACATTGTCGCCGACGATATAGGTCGAGTCGCCTGCATCGGTGATCTCCACCTTCTGCAGCATCTGACGGACAATCACTTCGATGTGCTTGTCGTTGATGACAACGCCCTGCAAGCGGTAGACTTCCTGAATTTCATTCACGAGGTAGGAAGCCAGAGCCTCCACGCCCTTGATCGCCAGGATGTCGTGCGGAGCCGGGTTACCGTCGAGGATGTAATCACCCTTTTCGATGTAGTCGCCTTCCTGAAGGTGGAAGGGCTTGCCCTTCGGGATCAGGTATTCGACGGGCTCGACACCGTCTTCCGCCGGCTCGATGATGACGCGACGCTTGTTCTTGTAGTCGCGGCCGAGGCGGATCGTACCATCGATCTCAGCGATGATGGCATGGTCCTTCGGACGACGGGCTTCGAACAGTTCGGCAACACGCGGCAGACCGCCGGTGATGTCCTTGGTCTTGGCGCTTTCCAGCGGCGAACGCGCAAGCACGTCACCCTGGGAAACCTTCTGACCCGGCTCGACCGACAGGATCGCGTCGACCGAGAGCAGGAAGCGTGCATCGGCACCGCGCGGCAGCTTCATGACGTTGCCGCTGGCATCCTTGACCACGATTGCCGGCTTCAAATCCGAACCGCGCGGGGTCGAACGCCAATCGATAACCTGGCGCTTGGTGATACCGGTGGATTCGTCGGTCGCTTCGAGAACCGAAAGACCGTCGATGACATCTTCGAACTGAACGGTACCAGCCACTTCCGTCATCATCGGACGTGTGTACGGGTCCCACTCCGCCAGACGCTGGCCGCGCTTGACCTTGTCGCCTTCGTCGACATGCAGCTTCGAACCGTAGGCGACGCGCTGCGAAGAGCGCTCGACGCCGCGCTCGTCCAGGATCTGGACAGTCATGTTGCGGCCCATGGCGACGAGAACGCCGTCCGAGTTGCGCAGCATGTTGCGGTTCTTGATCTGCACCGTACCTTCGTACGACGCTTCGAGGAACGACTGGTCGACCACGGTTGCCGTACCACCAAGGTGGAACGTACGCATGGTGAGCTGGGTGCCGGGTTCACCGATCGACTGTGCGGCGATGACGCCGACAGCTTCGCCCATGTTGACCGGCGTACCACGAGCAAGGTCGCGGCCGTAGCAGACTGCGCAAACACCAGTCTGGATTTCGCAGGTCAGCGCCGAGCGAATTCGGATGGACTGGATACCAGCCTTCTCGATTTCGACAACGTCAGGCTCGAGGATCATCTTGCCAGCATCGACGATGCGCTCACCGGTGACCGGATGGTCGATATCGTCGAGCGCGGTACGACCGAGGATACGGACACCGATGGAAGCAACGACCTGACCGGCATCGACGATGGCAGTCATGGTAAGGCCGGTATCGGTACCGCAATCGACCGAGTTGACGATGCAATCCTGAGCGACGTCGACGAGACGCCGTGTCAGGTAACCCGAGTTTGCCGTCTTCAGGGCGGTGTCTGCCAGACCCTTACGGGCACCGTGCGTCGAGTTGAAGTACTCGTTGACGGTCAGGCCTTCCTTGAAGTTCGACGTGATCGGCGTTTCGATGATTTCCCCCGACGGCTTGGCCATGAGGCCGCGCATGCCGCCCAACTGACGCATCTGGTTCGGAGAACCACGGGCGCCCGAGTGCGACATCATATAGATGGCGTTCATGGGCTTCTGACGCCCGGTGGTCTTGTCGAATTCGACGGCCTTAATGCGGGCCATCATGTCTTCGGCGACCTTCTCGGTAGCCTTGCCCCAGGCGTCGACGACCTTGTTGTACTTTTCGCCCTGGGTGATCAGGCCGTCATTGTACTGCTGTTCGTATTCCTTCACGAGATTTTCGGTATCACCGACGATCTTCGCCTTGGTTTCCGGAATGACCATGTCGTCCTTGCCGAACGAAATGCCGGCGCGGCAAGCATGACCGAAGCCAAGCTGCATGATGCGGTCGCAGAAAATGACCGTGTCCTTCTGGCCGCAATGGCGATAGACCGCGTCGATCATCTTGGAGATGTTCTTCTTGGTCATTTCCTGGTTGCAGATGTCGAAGGTGACCTTGCCGTTCTTCGGCAGAAGTTCGCCGATGAGCAGACGACCAGGTGTCGTTTCGTAGATCTTCGAGTACGGCTTGCCATCTTCGTCGATCGACTTGAAGCGTCCGCGGATCTTGGTGTGCAGCGTTACGACCTTGGTTTCGAGCGCATGATGCAGTTCGCCGAGATCGGAGAAAGCCATGCCTTCGCCCGGCTCGTTCTGATTCATGATCGAGAGGTAGTAGAGGCCGAGAACCATGTCCTGCGACGGAACGATGATCGGTGCACCGTTTGCGGGGTGCAGGATGTTGTTCGTCGACATCATCAGAACGCGTGCTTCGAGCTGGGCTTCGAGCGACAGCGGCACGTGAACAGCCATCTGGTCGCCGTCAAAGTCGGCGTTGAAGGCCGTGCAGACGAGCGGATGCAGCTGGATGGCCTTGCCTTCGACCAGGGTCGGTTCGAAGGCCTGGATGCCCAGGCGGTGCAGCGTCGGTGCGCGGTTCAGGAGAACCGGATGCTCGCGGATAACCTCGTCGAGGATATCCCAAACTTCCGGCTTTTCCTTTTCAACCAGCTTCTTGGCCTGCTTGACTGTCGAGGAGTAACCCTTGGCATCGAGGCGGGCGTAGATAAACGGCTTGAACAGCTCGAGCGCCATCTTCTTCGGAAGACCGCACTGGTGCAGCTTCAGTTCCGGACCGGTCACGATGACCGAACGACCGGAATAGTCGACGCGCTTGCCGAGCAGGTTCTGACGGAAGCGGCCCTGTTTGCCCTTGAGCATGTCGGACAGCGACTTCAGCGGACGCTTGTTGGCGCCGGTGATGACGCGGCCGCGGCGGCCGTTGTCGAACAGCGCGTCCACAGATTCCTGCAGCATGCGCTTTTCGTTGCGGATGATGATGCCCGGTGCACGAAGCTCGATCAGGCGCTTCAGACGGTTGTTACGGTTGATGACGCGGCGATAGAGATCGTTCAGGTCGGATGTCGCGAAACGGCCGCCGTCGAGCGGAACGAGCGGACGCAGATCCGGCGGAATGACCGGAACGACCTTCATGATCATCCATTCCGGACGGTTGCCCGACTCCATGAAGTTCTCAACGATCTTCAGGCGCTTCATCAGCTTCTTCTGCTTGAGATCCGACGTCGTGTCGGCGAGATCGGAGCGGAGATCGCCCGCGATCTTCTCAAGGTTCATCGACGCCAGCATCTCATAGATTGCTTCGGCACCGATCATGGCGGTGAACTGGTCTTCGCCGTATTCGTCGACTGCCAGCATGTATTCTTCTTCCGAGAGGAGCTGATGCTCCTTGAGGGCGGTCAGGCCCGGCTCGGTGACAATGTAGTTTTCGAAGTAGAGAACGCGCTCAACATCCTTCAGAGTCATGTCGAGCAGCGTCGAGATGCGGCTCGGCAGCGACTTCAGGAACCAGATATGGGCAACCGGAGCGGCGAGCTCGATATGGCCCATACGCTCACGGCGAACGCGCGACAGCGTGACTTCAACGCCGCACTTTTCGCAGATGATGCCCTTGTACTTCATGCGCTTGTACTTGCCGCACAGGCACTCGTAGTCCTTGATCGGTCCAAAGATGCGCGCGCAGAAAAGACCATCGCGTTCAGGCTTGAACGTACGATAGTTGATCGTTTCCGGCTTCTTGATCTCACCATAAGACCAGGAGAGAATCTTCTCCGGAGACGCAATCGAAATCCGGATGGAATCGAAATTCTGCGCAGGCACCTGCGGATTGAAAAGATTCATGACCTCTTGGTTCATGCCTGTCTCCTTCATGGGCTTAGCGCCCTCAAACTGCGATGGTCGGCGGCAATTCCCGGGCGCCGCGCCATAGCAAAAAACGACAATAACCGCAAAATGCGGCGAAATCGTCCCTGCCCGGCCGACACGATACGGGGCCCGAGCGGGAACGGTGTGCGCTGCAGGACAGCGCACACCCTATCTTTGGTTACTCAGCAGCGTCCGGCAGCTGGCCAGCCTGCTGCTCGTCGAGCTTCGAATTCTCGAGTTCGACGGAGAGACCCAGCGAGCGCATTTCCTTGACGAGAACGTTGAAGCTTTCCGGAATACCGGCTTCGAACGTATCGTCGCCCCGGACGATGGCTTCGTAGACCTTGGTGCGGCCGGCGACGTCGTCCGACTTCACCGTCAGCATTTCCTGCAGCGTGTAGGCTGCTCCGTATGCTTCCAGAGCCCAGACTTCCATTTCGCCGAAGCGCTGACCGCCGAACTGCGCCTTGCCGCCCAGCGGCTGCTGGGTAACGAGCGAGTAAGGACCGATCGAACGGGCGTGGATCTTGTCGTCGACCAGGTGGTTCAGCTTCAGCATGTAGATGTAGCCAACCGTGACCTGGCGGTCGAACTGCTCGCCGGTACGGCCGTCGTACAGTGTCGACTGACCGCTTTCCTTGAGACCGGCCAGAGCCAGCATGTCGTTGACGTCACCTTCATGCGCACCGTCGAACACCGGCGTTGCAATCGAGACACCACGCTTCCACTGGTCTGCCAGACGCAGGACAGAGTCGTCGTCGAAGTCCTTGACCTGTTCGGCCTTCGGTCCGTCGCCGACAACGTCGCCGATCGTCTTGCGCAGCGGCTCGATGTTGCCGTTGGCCTTGTAGGCTTCGATCAGTTCACCGATCTGGCGACCCATGCCGGCGCAAGCCCAGCCAAGGTGCGTTTCGAGAATCTGACCGACGTTCATGCGCGAAGGCACGCCCAGCGGGTTCAGAACGACGTCGACGTGGGTACCGTCTTCCAGGAACGGCATGTCTTCGACCGGCACGATACGCGACACGACACCCTTGTTGCCGTGACGGCCGGCCATCTTGTCGCCTGGCTGGATCTTGCGCTTCACAGCGACAAAGACCTTGACCATCTTCATCACGCCCGGAGGCATTTCGTCGCCGCGCTGGACCTTCTCGACCTTATCCATGAAGCGCTGTTCAAGGCGCGACTTGGATTCGTCGTACTGGCCACGCAGGGCTTCGAGCTCGCTCTGGACCTTCTCGTCTTCGACGGCGAACATCCACCACTGCGAGCGGGGATATTCGGAAACGACGGCGTTCGCCAGCTCGGTGCCCTTCTTGAAGCCCTTCGGGCCAGCGATGGCGACCTGGCCGCGCAGCATGTCGACCAGACGACCGTAAACGTTACGGTCGAGGATCGCCTGCTCGTCGTCGCGGTCCTTTGCAAGACGCTCGATTTCTTCGCGCTCGATAGCCATCGCGCGCTCGTCCTTTTCAACGCCGTGGCGGTTGAAGACGCGCACTTCGACGATCGTTCCATAGGTGCCCGGAGGCATACGCATGGACGTGTCGCGGACGTCGGACGCCTTCTCACCGAAGATGGCGCGCAGAAGCTTTTCTTCCGGCGTCATCGGGCTTTCGCCCTTCGGCGTGATCTTGCCGACGAGGATATCGCCCGGCTGAACTTCGGCGCCGATGTAGACGATGCCGGCTTCGTCGAGATTCTTCAGCGCTTCTTCCGAAACGTTCGGAATGTCGCGCGTGATTTCTTCCGGACCAAGCTTGGTGTCACGGGCCATCACTTCGAATTCTTCGATGTGAATGGAGGTGAACACGTCGTCAGCAACGATGCGCTCGGAGAGCAGGATCGAGTCTTCGTAGTTGTAGCCGTTCCACGGCATGAACGCGACGAGCGCATTGCGGCCGAGGGCGAGATCGCCCAGGTCCGTCGACGGACCGTCGGCGAGGATGTCACCCCGGTTGACTTCGTCACCGACGGTGACCAGCGGACGCTGGTTGACGCAGGTGTTCTGGTTCGAGCGCTGGAACTTCTGCAGGCGGTAGATATCGACGCCCGACTTGCCGGCTTCGAGGTCTTCCGTCGCACGGATAACGATACGCGTCGCGTCGACCTGGTCGACCACGCCGCCGCGGCGGGCGCCGATGGCAGCACCGGAGTCGCGAGCAACGACCGGCTCCATGCCGGTGCCCACGAACGGCGCTTCTGCGCGCAGCAGAGGCACAGCCTGACGCTGCATGTTCGAGCCCATGAGAGCGCGGTTGGCGTCGTCGTTTTCCAGGAACGGGATGAGAGCGGCAGCCACCGAAACGACCTGCTTCGGCGAGACGTCCATCAGGTTCATGCTGTCGCGAGGGGCGAGCATAACTTCGCCGGCGTGACGGCAGACAACGAATTCATCGACGAAGGAACCTTCCTTGTCGAGTTCGGCGTTGGCCTGTGCGACGTAGTACTTCGCTTCTTCCATTGCGGAGAGGTAAAGAACGTCGCTCGTCACCTTGCCGTCGACGATGCGGCGGTACGGGCTTTCGATGAAGCCGTACTTGTTGACACGTGCGAAGGTCGCGAGGCTGTTGATCAGACCGATGTTCGGGCCTTCCGGCGTCTCGATCGGGCAAATGCGGCCGTAGTGGGTCGGATGAACGTCGCGCACTTCGAAGCCGGCGCGCTCGCGGGTCAGACCACCCGGGCCAAGTGCCGAAAGGCGGCGCTTGTGGGTGATTTCCGAGAGCGGGTTGACCTGGTCCATGAACTGCGAGAGCTGCGAGGAGCCGAAGAATTCGCGAACGGCAGCAGCTGCCGGCTTCGCGTTGATCAGGTCCTGCGGCATGACTGTATCGATTTCGATCGAGGACATACGTTCCTTGATCGCGCGCTCCATGCGGAGCAGCCCGAGACGGTACTGGTTTTCCATCAATTCGCCGACCGAGCGAACACGGCGGTTGCCGAGGTTGTCGATGTCGTCGATCTCGCCCTTGCCGTCGCGCAGTTCGACCAGCATCTTGACCACGGCCAGGATGTCGTCCTTGCGCAGGATGCGGACGGTGTCTTCGACGTCGAGGTCGAGACGCATGTTCATCTTCACGCGGCCAACGGCGGAGAGGTCGTAGCGCTCCGCATCGAAGAACAGCGAGTTGAACATGGCTTCGGCCGATTCCATGGTCGGCGGCTCACCCGGACGCATGACGCGGTAGATGTCGAACAGAGCGTCCTGGCGATTCTCGTTCTTGTCTGCGTTCAACGTGTTGCGGATGTAGGCACCCACGTTGATATGGTCGATACCGAGGACCGGGATCTCGTCAAAGCCATTGGCGAGGATGATCGGCAGGGTCTTCTCGTCGATTTCGTCGCCGGCCTCGAGGTAGATTTCACCCGTCGAGTAGTTGACGATGTCTTCGGCAAGGAAGTTGCCGTACAGATCTTCGTCGGTCGCCTTCAGGGCCTTGAGGCCCTTGTCGGACAGCGTGCGAAGCAGACGCGGGGTCAGCTTCTTGCCGCCTTCGACAACGACTTCGCCGGTGTCGGCGTCGACCATGTCGGTGATCGTCTTGGCGCCCTTCAGGGTTTCCGGCGTGAACGGAATACGCCAGCCCTTGCCGTCGCGGGCATAGTTCGACTTCGTATAGAACGTCGACAGGATTTCTTCGCCATCCATGCCGAGCGCCATCAGCAGCGACGTCACCGGCAACTTGCGGCGGCGGTCGATACGGGCGTAGACGATGTCCTTGGCGTCGAACTCGATGTCGAGCCACGAACCGCGGTAAGGAATGACGCGCGCAGCGAAGAGCAGCTTGCCGGACGAATGGCTCTTGCCCTTGTCGTGGTCAAAGAAGACGCCCGGCGAACGGTGCATCTGGGACACGATAACGCGCTCGGTGCCGTTCACGATGAACGTGCCGTTGTTCGTCATGAGCGGCATGTCGCCCATGTAAACGCTCTGTTCCTTGATGTCCTTGATGGACTTCGCGCCGGTATCCTCGTCGATATCGAACACGATGAGACGGAGAGTAACCTTCAGCGGCGCGGCGTAGGTGAGGTCGCGCTGGCGGCATTCGTCGACGTCGAACTTCGGCGGTTCGAACTCATAGGACACGAATTCCAGCATCGACGCGCCGGAGAAATCCGTGATCGGGAAAACGGACTTGAAGACGGCCTGAAGGCCCTCATCAGGGCGACCGCCCTTGGGCTCTTCAACCATCAGGAATTGATCGTACGATGCCTTCTGAACCTCGATGAGGTTCGGCATCTCTGCTACTTCTGGAATCTTACCGAAAAACTTGCGTACGCGCCTACGACCGTTGAACGAAAGGGTCTGAGCCATCGTCGCTCCTTCAAAAATTGCATCCGGGCCTGCAACGGACGGGAACCGATGGCCAGTCGACCCCGTCAATCAATGAGTAGTTCAATCTCGTCTCACTTCCCGAAACTGCGAGGCCGGAGTGCCTACACATTTCGGTTCGAGACCATCCTCTTGAAGAACCCATTACCCAAAAGCCGGTTTCACTTGGCTTTTGGGTAATTCGTTCCAGAAAACGGCAAATGGGAGGCGGGGAAATCCGCCTCCCAAATGCAGTTCAAGATTACTTAACGTCGGCCTTTGCGCCGGCGTCTTCAAGCTTCTTCTTGATGTCGGCAGCTTCAGCCTTGGAAACAGCTTCCTTGACAGCCTTCGGAGCGCCTTCGACGAGGTCCTTGGCTTCCTTGAGGCCGAGGCCGGTGATAGCGCGGACTTCCTTGATGACGTTGATCTTGTTGGCGCCAGCGTCAACCAGGATAACGTCGAACTCGGTCTTTTCTTCTTCGACGACAGCAGCAGCGCCACCGCCAGCAGCGGCAGCAACAGCTACCGGAGCAGCAGCGGAAACGCCCCACTTTTCTTCAAGAAGCTTCGACAGTTCTGCGGCTTCCAGAACGGTCAGCGTGGAGAGGTCGTCTACGATCTTTGCGAGATCAGCCATTGTATCAGTTCCTTTTGTTCGGTTCGAACCGGTTTTCTATAAACAGCGAAAAACCGCCTTACGCGGCTTCGTCCTTCTTGGCATAAGCCGAGAACACGCGAGCAAGCTGGCTTGCCGGTGCTGCAACAACGCTTGCGATGCGGGTAGCCGGAGTCTGGATCATGCCCAGCAGCTTCGCACGCAGTTCGTCCAACGACGGCAGGGTCGCAAGCGACTTGACTGCATCGGCATTGAGCGTGGTTGTTCCCATGGCACCGCCCAGTACAACGATCTTGTCGTTGCCCTTGGCGAAATCCACGACGACTTTCGGAGCGGTGATCGGATCGACGCTGTATGCAATCAGCGTCTGACCGGTGAAGAGATTGGAAATCCCTTCCGCTTCCGTACCCTGAAGGGCGATCTTGGCCAGGCGGTTCTTCGCGACTTTGACGGTGCCGCCAGCAGCGCGCATCTTCGAACGGAAGTCGTTCATCTGTGCGACTGTAGCACCAGCATAGTGGGCCACGACAACCGAGCCCGAAGCCTTAAAGACTTCGTTCAGTTCCGTGACGAATTCGCGTTTTTCCGCTCTTTCCACTGCCTATCTCCAGTTGGCGGGACCGTGAAACGGACCCACCGGGTTGCCTTTGCCTCCTGGGATCAGAATAGATCCCAAGCGACGCTTGAGGATCCTGTCCCCTCGCGCTCCGCGCCAGAAAGGCTAAGAGGCACAAGGCATCCAAGGCTCGAACCAAATCGATCGAAGCGTAGCTTCATGCAATTCGGGTCTTACCCGTCTCATGCAGGCTGAGTGATTAAGGGATAACCACCTGCAATCTCGGACAGGATTCCGGATTTCTCCGGAATATTCCGGCCCCTTGCGAGGCCGGAATTCTTTGAACCGGACCGAAGCCCGGAAAAACTTGCTTAGGCGGCCGAAACGGACGACGGGTCGATCTTGACGCCCGGGCCCATGGTCGAAGAGATCGCTACGCGCTTGACGTAGTTGCCCTTTGCGCCAGCCGGCTTCGCCTTGATGACAGCGTCGGCGAAAGCCTTGATGTTTTCTTCAAGAGCCTTGGCGTCGAACGAAGCCTTGCCGATGCCGGCGTGGACGATACCAGCCTTCTCGACGCGGAACTCGACAGCGCCGCCCTTGGAAGCCTTTACAGCTCCAGCGACGTCCATCGTGACGGTTCCGACCTTCGGGTTCGGCATCATGCCACGCGGGCCGAGAACCTTACCGAGGCGACCGACGAGCGGCATCATGTCAGGGGTCGCGATGCAGCGATCGAAGTCGATCTTGCCGCCCTGAACAATTTCGACCAGCTCTTCAGCGCCGACGATGTCAGCACCGGCAGCCTTGGCTTCATCGGCCTTGGCGCCACGAGCGAAGACAGCAACGCGAACGTCGCGGCCCGTGCCGTTCGGCAGGTTGACCACGCCGCGGACCATCTGGTCTGCGTGACGCGGGTCGACGCCGAGGTTCATTGCAACTTCGATGGTCTCATCGAACTTGGCGACAGCCCGTTCCTTGACCATGCCGATAGCAAGGTTCAGATCGTAGAGCTTTGTGGGATCAACACCTTCGTTGATCTTCTTGGTGCGCTTGCCAGCCATGGTCTTAACCTACCACTTCCAGGCCCATGGCGCGGGCAGAGCCCTCAATCATCGCCATTGCACCTTCGATGTTCGCTGCGTTCAGATCCTTCATCTTGGCTTCTGCGATGGCCTTGACCTGAGCCTTGGTCAGTTTGCCAACAGCAGCACCCTTGCCCGGCGTCTTGGAGCCGGACTGGATCTTGGCTTCCTTCTTGATGAAGTAGCTGACCGGCGGCTGCTTCATGATGAAGGTGAAAGACTTGTCCTGGTAATAGGTGATGACGACCGGAATCGGCATACCCTTTTCCAATTCCTGCGTAGCGGCGTTGAACGCCTTGCAGAATTCCATAATATTAACGCCACGCTGACCAAGCGCCGGACCAATCGGCGGGGACGGGTTTGCCGATCCTGCCTTGACCTGGAGCTTGAGCTGGCCTGCAACTTTCTTAGCCATATCTCTCTGCCTTTCATTGATGACCGGTTGCCCGGCCAGTGATGCCGGATTTCTCCGGCGGCTGCGGTTGCGTGGTGCGGCACCAGGGTCCGGCTAAAGACCCCTCGCCTTCCACGCGGTTCGCGGCTTACGCCGCGGCCGATCAGACCTTTTCGACCTGAGCGTATTCCAGTTCGACCGGCGTAGCGCGGCCAAAGATCGACACTTCCACCTTCAGGCGCGAACGCTCTTCGTCCACATCCTGAACCGTGCCGTTGAACGAAGCGAACGGACCATCCGAAACGCGAACCTGCTCGCCGATCTCGAAAGTGACAGAAGACTTCGGACGCTCGACACCCTCCTGGACCTGACCCAGGATGCGCTCCGCTTCGTAGTCAGGAATCGGAACAGGCTTATTGTCGGAACCGAGGAAGCCGGTCACTTTCGGCGTATTCTTGATCAGGTGGTAAGCTTCATCCGTCAGGTTGGCTCTAACGAGAACGTAGCCCGGAAAGAACTTGCGCTCGGAATCGACCTTGCGGCCGCGACGCACCTCAACCACCTTTTCAGTTGGGACGAGAATCTTTTCAAAAAGATGCTGCAGCCCCTTCTGCTTGGCCTTCTCCTCGATGGATTCAGCCACCTTCTTCTCAAAATTCGAATACGCGTGGACGATATACCAACGTGCCGCCATCTTATATCTCCACCCGTTCAGTTGCCGACGTTGAGCACGAAGCCCAGAAGCCAGCCGATAAGCTGGTCAGCAGCAAAGAAGAACAGCGCGGCAAAAACCACCATGACAAGCACCATGACCGTCGAGATCATCGTCTCGCGGCGCGACGGCCAAGTAACTTTCGACGTCTCCGTGCGGACCTGCTGGAGAAACGTAAACGGATTAGATTTGGATGCCATCGACTGCCCACGCAATTACGGCGCGTAAAGCTGAACATATCAGCCCCACGCACCGCGTGTCTGTTGAACCCTACATAAACACCGATTCCCGAATATACAAGAGGGAAACCGAAGCTTAACGAAATTAGCCATAGTCGCCGCCCCGAATGGAACGCAGCGGAAAACCGCGCTGTCCGTTCAAGGAAGATGGCAGGGGCAGTAAGGCTCGAACTTACGACCTGCGGTTTTGGAGACCGCCGCTCTACCAACTGAGCTATACCCCTTCGCGCTCTGCACTCCGCCCCGTTGACCCGAAAGCCCCCGAAGCACGACTGCAAGCATGAGGCTCCTTTAAGGCGGCGGCGCAGGATTGGCAAGTGCGTTTTTCGATTTTTCCAGTTCCGTATCTCGCCGCCATGCACCAATCAGGCGTTTACATATTTACGCCAGTCGTGCTCCTCCCTGAAACCCAGCACTTCCCGGATTTTCCGGTTGGAAAGCAGGCTCTCATACTCGCCGATATCGCGCCTGAACGGCACGTTTGGAAAGAATCGGCGGGCAAGTTCCCGTGATGGCGTGTTTGCCGAAACCGTATCGTTTGCGGCATTGAAGACCTGAAAGCCCAAGCCATCCTTCTCGATGCAGAGGTGGCAGATCTGCCCGAGGTCCCGGGCATCTATATAGCTCCAGGCGATTCGCTTTCTCATTTCCGGATTGGCGAAGTAGGTCGGGAATTTGTCGTACTCGTGCGGCTCGATGACATTTCCGATTCGCAACGCATAGATGTCGAAACCCGAGCGCTCCGCGAACGCCCGCGCGGTCTTCTCGTTGACCACCTTCGACAGGCCGTAGGAGTCCATCGGATTGACGTCGTAATCTTCTTCCAACGGAAACTGATGGAAGTCCCGATGCCCTTCGGCAAAGCAGACGCCATAGGTCGTCTCGCTGGAGGCCACGACGATTTTCCTGATGCCGAGCTTTACCGCCGCCTCGATCACGTTGTACGTGCCCATCGCGTTGATCCGGAACGTCTCGTTGTCAGGTTTGATCAGTATCCGCGGAATAGCGGCGAAATGGACCACCGCATCATAGGGTTGAACGCCCCTGCCCGCCTCGAGATCCGGAAAGTCCCGGTGCATTGAAAGCGCATTGAAGACCTGTCCGCTGTCGG
Organism: Rhizobium sp. Root1203; assembly: GCF_001424945.1. Taxonomy (GTDB): domain Bacteria; phylum Pseudomonadota; class Alphaproteobacteria; order Rhizobiales; family Rhizobiaceae; genus Rhizobium. The sequence continues at coordinate 404 of NZ_LMCW01000003.1, read as the reverse complement.
TGATGTCGACGATCAGGTTGGTGACACCTGGGCTATCGAGCGGCACGAGATCGACGTTGTGGACTTCGTAGCCGGCGTTGACCAGCCAAGGCACGGCATGCCGCCCAGCCTTGCCCGAGCCGCCAGTGAAGAGTACGCGCTTTTTCATGATATCCTCCGCCTTACGAGATCGCGGGGATAGATATAGGCTTTGCCGGCAAGCGCAAGGGAGCGCGAAGCCGCATCGTCGTTGCCGACCCCCAGCTGGCCAGTGCCGCAAAGCGAAAGGCCCTGGCGTTTCCGCCAGGGCCTTTCTCAATTCTCGATGTTCCGAAGATTACTCGACGATCGAAGCGACGATGCCGGCGCCGACCGTACGGCCGCCTTCGCGGATCGCGAAGCGCAGCTTTTCTTCCATTGCGATC
>NZ_LMCW01000002.1 GCF_001424945.1 Rhizobium sp. Root1203 | reverse complement strand
ACATCCGACGCGCGGTCATAAACATCCTCCTATCAGCGTCAGCCCCAGAACGATGTCCTCACTGCAGAATCCGCTTCAGATCGCCAAAATACATTCTGCCAAAGTAGTGCTAGAACCATTCAACGAGGCCCGGCAATTGTTCGGGCCTTTTCATCGTCGGCATCGAGCCGCGCTGTTTTAGCATGGCTGCCATTCGTTGCGGCCGTCACAAATCTGACATATAGCCAGCCGACTTGCGCCTAAGATTAGCGCAGCACGCGCAATATGTAGGCACACATGACCATCGATTCTGCAAATACCGGCGAGTTCAGGCCCCGCGAAATCTGGAGCGTGCAAGAGTTTGCGCGCCGTTATCGCCTGACCAAGATGGAAGAGAGCCGCCTCAAGATGCTGCACGGTCCGGTCGCCGAGTTGCGCGACCTGATGGCCGGCCGGGAAAAATCTGTTTCCGCCTGGTAAGCGGGAACCAATAGGCCGCGGATGAATTGTAGATGGAGCGAAGCATATCGAAGCTTCGTCATTGATCGGCCGTCTCCCCTCAAACGAGCCGATCGAAATTAGGCCCGGCGTCTCCCCCAGAGCGCCGGGCTTTTCTGTGTCATGATGGATAGAGCATCAAAAGAGAAGGGCGATCTCGCGACCGCCCCGTTTGTCTTATTGCCTGTTCTGATTGCAGGAGGGATCGCCGGGCTGGCATGCCGGCGGCCTGCGATGGTCGCTGCGACGACCTTGGTTCGCTCCGTCGTCCTGCTGCGACCGCTGATAATTTCCACGATCCCGATCGCGATCGCGCTGGTTCTCACCTTGATTGAACCTGTCCTGATCGCGATCGAGCCGCGGCGGACGATTGTCGGGCCGACGATCCGGGCCACGGTCAAAATCCGGATGCCGGTCCCGATTGTTGTCCGGCCGGCGGTCCGGGCCTCGCCCGAAGTCCGGCTCAGAACCGGGACCACGATCGAAACCGGGGCGTGGACGCCAGGGGCGGTCGAAATCCGGGTCACGATCGGGCCTGACGACGGCCGGAGGGTCATAAGCGGGATCGCGGCGCCAGCGATCGCGCTCGCGGTAGAAGTCGCGGTTGCGATAGTAGCGATCCCAATAGTTGCCGACGCTGAATACAACGGTCGGAATCCCCAGCGGGCGATAATATTCCGGTCCGACATAGACACGACGTTGTTGGTAGAGCGCCTGCACGTAGCGTCCGGCGACCCAGCCGCGCCCGCCGTAAAACTCCACGTCACACCATGGAACATCCGCAAGGCAGCCATGGATCTCAACCGATTCGCCCGCAGGAATGACGGTGACGGCCGGATATTGCGTGCTCGGCCCGGCCCGCATATTGACGTTGGCCGTCGCAAGGCCGTCCGCACCTTCAGCAATGGCCGGAGCCAGCAAAAATGCGGCTGCGGCTGCGATTTTCATCAGTCTGGTTTTCACGCTTTCACTCCTGCTGACGCGGCCAACCCGGGCCACGTCGAGACCTTCCGCACGGGTGTCCACCCGCCTGGAGACAAATGCGGCGCGGCTGCCGCCAAACCTTTGACGACAATCATTCACCTTTGTCTTTCAATGACTTGTATGGGCGGTTCGATGAACCCAGCTTGAACGGCGAAATTTGCCGCAAGCTCTTGAAAGCGGGCCCTGGCGTACCGATATACTGTCCATAGATTGCAGCTGGCGAAATGCTGTGCGCGCTTCGCGTCTGCCGATTTCGACAAGTAGATCCAGATAGACCGTTAACGATTCGTTAACCTTTTGGGATCAGTCTAGCTGCAGTATTCGCTTCCTCCTTGACCACGGATGTACTGGCATCGACGCGAAGCGAATGACGAAAGGCCGGTTTTATCCCGGCCTTTTTGTTTTGATGGCGCACCGGTGAAGACCGGCGCGCTTTTTTGTCTCGTCTCAAGCTGCCAGTGCGTCCAGGATGCGGATCCAGGACCGGATACCCTTATGGTAGGACGTGAGCTCGTATTTCTCGTTGGGCGAGTGGATACGGTCGTCGCTGAGGCCGAATCCGACCAGCAGCGATTCCATCCCGAGCATCTTCTGGAAGTCTCCGACGATCGGGATGGAGCCACCCATACCGATGACGACCGCGGGCTTCGGCCATTCGTCGGAAAGCGCGGTCTTGGCCTTTGTCAACACCGGTGAATCGTAGGAGAGATGGATGGCCGGCGAGGCGCCATGCGGATGAAACTCCACCGAGCAATCGGCCGGGATCTTCGACCGGATGTACGCGCGGAAGCTCTCGCGAACGGCATCGGGGTCCTGCGTGCCAACCAGACGAAACGAGACCTTGGCCGATGCCTTGGCCGCGATCACCGTCTTGAAGCCTTCACCGGTGTAGCCTCCCCAGATGCCGTTGACCTCCGCGGTGGGGCGCGCCCAGGTGAGTTCCAGAACGGATCGTCCCTTCTCACCCGAAGGGATCGAAAGGCCAACCTCACCCAGAAAGTTCTCGGCGGTCTTGCCGAGCGTCTCCCATGACGCCTTGACGTTGGAGGGGGTTTCTTCGACCCCTTCGTAGAAGCCGTCCAGTGTGATGCGACCGGTTTCGTCATGCAGGCCGGCGAGTGCGGCCGTCAGGACATGGATCGGATTTGCGGCAGCGCCGCCGAACAGGCCGGAATGGAGGTCGCGATCGGCAGCCGTGATGACCACCTCTTCACCGACCAGACCGCGAAGCGCAGCGGCAATCGCAGGGGTATCGCGATCCCACATGCTGGTATCGCAAACGAGTGCGTAGTCGGCCTTCAGTTCTTCCGCATTGGCCTCCAGGAACGGCTTCAGCGATGGCGAACCGGATTCCTCCTCACCTTCGAAGAGAATGGTGATGCGGCAGGGAAGCACGCCGTTCACTTCCTTGTATGCGCGGCAGGCCTCGAGAAAGGTCATGAGCTGCCCTTTGTCGTCGGCCGTCCCGCGGCCGGTGAGCACCTTGCGGCCATCGCCGAGATCCTTGATCGACGGCTCGAACGGGTCGTTTTCCCACAGCTCGATCGGATCGACCGGCTGAACGTCGTAGTGTCCGTAAAAAAGCGCGTGGGGGCTATCGGCGGCCGCCCCTTCATGGTGCGCGACCACCATGGGGTGGCCGGGCGTGTCGCGCACCGACGCTTCGAATCCCAGCGTCTTAAGGTAGGCCACGAGCCATTCGGCCGACTTGCGGCACTCGGCCTTGTAGGCGGGATCGGTCGAAATCGACTTGATTCGCAGAAGCTCGAACAGCTTGTCGAGGCTCGATGGCAAATTCTGGTCCGCGCGCTCAAGTACCGGGGCTATGTCAGTCATGTCCGACTCCTTTCGAAATTCGGCCGGACGATAGACCAAAGATTCATCGCTTTCGAGGTCAAAAACGCGACGGGGGCGCAATAGCCGAAGGAGCCGCGCTTGATACTGGAGGGGGAAGTTTGAGCCGCAAACTGCAATTTACAGTTATTTAGCCACCGCTTGATAAGCTTTATATGTTTGTTGATGAGGTGACCAATGTTCTCTGTAATCAGCTGCATTCGTGACCACCACGACTGGCGCCTGGTTGTTGCTGCGGTCGTCGTTTGCCTGACCGGCAATCTCACAGCCATGCTGCTTCTGTTCCGCGCCCAGCAGTGCGATCGGGCACAGCGGCGGAATTGGATCGTCGCCTCGGCTTTCGCCTGCGGCGTAGGAATCTGGGCGACACACTTCATTGCGATGCTGGCCTACGATGGCGACTTCACGATTACCTATGGGGTGGGCATGACCGCGCTCTCGGTCGTGCTCGCCATAGGCATGTCACTCGTTGCAATCATTGTCGCATCCGAGACGACGAGCCGCTACGCCTTCGTCTCCGGCGGCGTGCTGATGGCGATCGGAATTGGGGCGATGCATCTGACGGGCATGGATGCGATCGAGGCGCCGGTCGACATCGTTTATGATCCCTACGCAACGCTGACAGCACTTCTTATCGGCGCCCTGCTCGCGAGCACGGCCTTTTTTCTGTTTCAAAGGCTTAAAGGCGCGCGCCGGCTCCTGCTGTCGGCGTCGGCGATGGTACTGGCGATATCCGCCATGCACTTCATATCCATGAGCGCCATCAGGCTTATCCCGCAATCCGACATGGCCGCCACGGCAGCCATACTTGAAACCAAGACGCTGGCCTCGCTGGTCATGGGTGTCTCGACCGCACTTATCCTTGCCGCTCTCGGCGCCGTGTTCCTCGCCAGCCACCTGACCGACCTGCGGGGCCTGGCAAACGCCTCCATGGAAGGGCTACTCATCCTCCGTGAAGGCTTGATCGTCGACGCCAACGAACGATTTCAGGAGATGTCAGGCTGGCCACTGGCCGAATTGCGTGGAAAGCAGCCCGACGCAATTCTGGTTCATCTGGACAGCGCGCCAACGACGGCCAATCAGGAAACGCTGTTGACGACAAAGGCCGCGCTGGAGGTGCCGGTCGAGGTCATGATCCGACGAATGATCTACCGCGGCCGCACTTGCGAAATCCTGGCGGTACGCGACCTGACGGAGCGCAAGCGCGCCCAGCAAATGATCGAGCATCTCGCACAACACGATGTGCTGACGGGGCTGCCGAACCGATCGCTGTTCGACACGCGCATGCGCCAGGCCATCCAGGTCGCCCAGCGCAAACGCACACAGGTCGCCGTTTTCTATCTCGACCTCGATCGGTTCAAAGCGGTCAACGATATCTTCGGTCATGCCGAAGGCGATCGTATTCTCTGCAAGATCGCCACAATCCTGCAGCGCGCGACGGAGGACAGCACAACAATCGCACGACTTGGCGGCGACGAATTCGCAATTATCCAGACTGGCCAGCAGCAACCCGACGGAGCGCGCAGACTGGCCGACCTGGTCCTGGGCGGCGTGGCTGCAGAGATGGATGTCGTCCGCGATCCGACCGCCGTCGGGGTCAGCATGGGCATTGCCATCTACCCCGCCGACGGCGCGACCGCGGAACAATTGTGCTGCAATGCCGACACGGCGCTTTACCGTGCCAAGCATGCCGGTCGGGGAAAGGCCTGCTTCTTCGACGCGGAGATGGATGCATGCGTCAGGGCGCGACGCGAGATCGAAAACGAGCTTCGGCACGCCATCAACCGCAAGCAACTCTACGTTCACTACCAGCCGATTCTCGAGAGCAATACCGGCGCGATCGGCGGTTACGAAGCCCTCATGCGATGGAACCGGCCCGGGCACGGCACCAGCGAACCGGAGGTCTTCATCACCATCGCCGAAGAAAGCGGAGTGATCGTTCAGCTCGGCGAATGGGTGCTGCGCCAAGCCTGCATCGAAGCCGCGCGTTGGCCGCAGCCGCTGTCGATTGCCGTCAACGTTTCTCCGGTGCAGTTCATGCTTGCGAACTTCTACGACAGGGTGGCGGGTATCCTGCAGGAAACCGGACTCGCGCCGGAAAGGCTGGAACTCGAGATTACCGAGGCAGCCTTCGTGCGGGACAGAAAAGCCACCGTTTCTACGCTGATGCGGCTCCACGAACTCGGCATTCGCATCGTGATGGACGACTTCGGGACTGGCTTCTCTTCGCTATCGAACCTGCGCGCGCTTCCCTTCGACAAGATCAAGGTCGACCGGAGCTTCACCGGCATCCTCGAGCACGACGCGTCGGCGCGCTCCATCGTTCGGGCAATCATCGGGCTCGGTCGCAGCCTCGGCATCCGGGTGGTGACGGAGGGCGTCGAAACCGAACTGCAGCGCCAGATCGTCATCAACGACGGATGCGAGCAAATCCAGGGCCTCCTTCTTGGCAAGCCCGACATCGAGCCCAGCGTCAAGATGGCGGCACGGGCCAACTTTCTCGCGCAGACCGACGAGCCGATCCGCAGCCACGCGCGGCCGGCATCGGCAGCGACGTAGGCCGCATCAGAGCTTCTTGGCATTGACGAGAAGACGGCGAATGTACTCGAGAGTCAGCTCGCGCTCGAAGGCCTTGAACCCCTCGAACAGAGCGAGATCGGCCTCGCGTGCCGCTTCTATCGCATCGCCCTGCATGCCCTTCGCTTTGCCTGTGAGAAAAACCAGCTGGGCACGCTTGTCGGATGGGTGTGGGCGACGATCGATGAGACCGTCGCGCTCCATGCGCGCTAGCGTATTGGCCATCGTCGCCTGCTCGATGTCGACGCGAGCCAGCAATTGCTTCTGAGTCAGCCCGTCCTCGGCCCAGAGCTCGAGGAGAATCGGGAATTGTCCCGGTGAGAAACCAAGCCTTGCCGCGCGCTGTTGCAACGAGCGAGCAAAGCCCTTGGCCAGTTGGCTGGCAAGATAGGCTCCCGAGTCCATTCGATCAGATCCCATTTTTCTCAATTAGGCGCAAAACGCCGCCGCGAGCAATGCAACAAATCGTATGCGATGCATCAAACAATGTTCATCGTCATTCATACAGCTAGAGATAGAGCAGAAAAACAAAGCCGCCATAGCCTGGAGGTTGGCTATGGCGGCTTGAAAATGGGGACAAAGGCCCGGAGAGGGGATTAGGCCTTTGTCCAAGTCTAACGCGGCGGGGGACGAGCCGGCTATCAGACCCTCGACGCGATCAATGATCAGCGTCGGTAGTCATCATTTGTGATCGCGAATGTGGCTTTTCAAGGGAGATTTAATATTTGACTATTACATTTTAGTAACAGTTTGGTGAGGCGCAATCTTTTCGCCTGGAACTTTATATGGACCTTGGAATGGCGCCGCGCTATCCATGCGCCATGAAAAAAGGCGATCATCTTTTCCTTGTCGACGGCTCCGGCTTCATCTTTCGAGCCTTCCACGCACTTCCACCCCTGACGCGCAAATCCGACGGCTTGCCGGTCGGCGCCGTCTCCGGGTTCTGCAACATGCTTTGGAAGCTGCTGACGGACGCTCGCGATACGTCCGTCGGCGTGACGCCGACGCATCTCGCGGTCATCTTCGACTACTCCTCGAAGACATTCCGCAAGGATCTGTACGATGCCTACAAGGCGAATCGCTCAGCCCCGCCCGAAGAGCTCATTCCGCAGTTCGGCTTGATCCGCCACGCGACGCGCGCCTTCAATCTGCCCTGCATCGAGACCGAGGGCTTCGAAGCCGACGACATCATCGCCACCTACGCCCGCCAGGCCGAAGCGCTGGGCGCCGATGTCACGATCGTGTCGTCCGACAAGGACCTGATGCAGCTGGTGAGCGCGAATGTCCACATGTACGACAGCATGAAGGACAAGCAGATCGGCATCCCCGACGTCATCGAAAAATGGGGTGTGACGCCGGAAAAAATGATCGACCTGCAGGCGATGACCGGCGACTCGGTGGACAACGTGCCCGGAATTCCGGGCATCGGCCCGAAGACCGCCGCACAGCTGCTTGCCGAGTACGGCGACCTCGATACGCTGCTTGAACGCGCGACCGAGATCAAGCAGGAGAAGCGCCGCCAGACGATCATCGAGAATGCCGACAAGGCGCGCCTGTCGCGCGAACTCGTCCGGCTGCGCACCGACGTGCCGCTCGATCTCGCCGTCGAAGATCTTGTCCTCGAGCCGCAGAACGGGCCGAAGCTGATCGGCTTCCTGAAGGCGATGCAATTCACCAGCCTGACGCGCCGCGTTGCGGAAGCCTGCGAATGCGACGCAGGTGCCATCGACGCCGTCGACGTTCCCGTCGAATGGGGCGCCAGCGCGCACGGACCCGATCTCGACGTGGTAGAGCCCGCGCCCGTTGCCGGCGGCATTCCCGATATCGAAGGGGCGTCCGTCCCGGTACCGTCAAAGCCGAATGGCGTCGAAGGAACGTTCCTCCCGGGCGATCTTGTCAAGACGCGTGCCGAGGCGTTCGCCACCCTGCCCTTCGACCATTCGCGCTATGTGACGATTCGCGATGTTGCGACTCTCGATGCTTGGATCGCGGCGGCCCGCGACACGGGGATCGTCGCCTTCGATACAGAGACCACCTCGCTCGACGCCATGCAGGCGGAACTCGTTGGCATCTCGTTTGCCGTTGCGGAGAACGGCCGGAACCCGACCGGCACAACCATCCGCGCGGCTTACATTCCGCTTGCCCACAAGACGGGCATCGGCGATCTGCTGGGTGGCGGCATGGCCGAAAACCAGATTCCGATGCGAGACGCCCTCCCCCGGTTGAAGGCGCTGCTGGAGGACGAATCCGTCCTGAAGATCGCGCAGAACCTGAAATACGACTACCTGCTGATGAAGCGCTACGGCGTCGAGACGAAGAACTTCGACGATACGATGCTGATTTCCTATGTGCTCGACGCCGGTACGGGCGCGCACGGCATGGATCCGCTGTCGGAGAAATTCCTCGGCCACAAGCCGATCGCGTACAAGGACGTCGCCGGCAGCGGCAAGTCGAACGTTACGTTCGATCTGGTCGACATCGACCGTGCTACGCATTACGCGGCGGAGGATGCGGAGATCACGCTCCGTCTGTGGATGGTGCTGAAGCCGCGCCTGGCTGCCGAAAAGTTGACCACGATCTACGAGCGCCTGGAACGGCCGCTCCTGCCTGTACTGGCGCACATGGAGGCGCGCGGCATTACCGTCGACCGCCAGATCCTGTCGCGCCTCTCGGGCGAGCTGGCGCAGGGTGCGGCAGCGCTGGAGGACGAGATCTACAAGCTGGCCGGCGAACGCTTCACGATCGGCTCGCCGAAGCAGCTGGGCGACATCCTGTTCGGCAAGATGGGACTGACCGGCGGCAGCAAGACCAAGACCGGCCAGTGGTCAACCTCGGCAAGCGTGCTGGAAGACCTTGCCGCGGCCGGCTACGAGTTGCCGCGCAAGATCGTCGACTGGCGCCAGCTGACGAAGCTGAAGTCGACCTATACGGACGCATTGCCCGGCTACATCCACCCGCAGACGAAGCGCGTGCACACGTCCTACTCGCTGGCGTCGACGACGACGGGGCGGCTTTCCTCTTCGGAACCGAACCTGCAGAACATTCCCGTGCGCACGGCGGAAGGCCGCAAGATCCGCACGGCCTTCATTTCCACGCCCGGCCACAAGCTGATCTCCGCAGACTACAGCCAGATCGAGCTGCGCGTGCTCGCCCATGTTGCCGAGATTCCGCAATTGACGCAGGCCTTTGCCGAGGGCATCGACATCCATGCGATGACGGCCTCGGAGATGTTCGGCGTACCGGTCGAGGGCATGCCCTCCGAAGTCAGGCGCCGCGCCAAGGCGATCAACTTCGGCATCATCTACGGCATCTCCGCCTTCGGCCTTGCCAACCAGCTGTCGATCGAGCGCTCGGAGGCCGGCGACTACATCAAGCGGTATTTCGAGCGCTTCCCGGGCATTCGCGACTACATGGACAGCCGCAAGCAGATGGCGCGCGACAAGGGCTACGTGGAGACGATCTTCGGACGGCGAATCAACTATCCGGAGATCCGCTCCTCCAACCCTTCGGTCCGCGCCTTCAACGAACGCGCCGCCATCAACGCGCCGATCCAGGGCTCGGCCGCGGACGTCATCCGTCGGGCCATGATCAAGATGGAGCCGGCACTTGCGGAAGCGGGGCTCGGCGATCGCGTTCGCATGCTGTTGCAGGTGCACGACGAATTGATCTTCGAGGTCGAAGACGACGACGTCGAGAAGGCCATGCCGATCATCGTTTCCGTCATGGAAAACGCCACGATGCCGTCATTGGAGATGCGCGTGCCGCTGAAGGTTGACGCCCGTTCGGCGATGAACTGGGACGAAGCGCACTGAGCGCTTCGTCGAAAATTCACTAAAATTTTCCGTATCATTCAAACCTTTGAATAAACTGTATTTTTGCCTTTCCACTGATGCCGATGCGGCACGCATGGAAGGAACTTATTAACCTTCATTTCCTAAGCCGGAAGCGGGTAATAGTTGCTAATCATGAGTGAGTAGCTGTCGTATGCGCTTTCCTAGAACCAATCTGACGGATGCCGGGGATCTTCCCACCGAGGTCGACGGTGAACAGCTGCAGGAGCATGCAGGCGAAAAGCCGATCCCGCCGATCTGGCAGAACAATTTTTCGCTGGCGCCCAACGTTCGATTCACCCGTACGCCCGAGAGCCAGATCAACCCCCGCAAGGTGCTGAGCGAACCGGTCCAGCAGCGGGTGATGGAGCCCGAGCAGGTGGTCGCGCCGCAACCGATCCCCGTGCCGCAGCAGGGCCATGCGTCACCGCAGGCCTATGCGCCACGGCAGGCTTTTGTGCAGCCGCGGACGCCGGTCGTCGTCAACGTACCGTTCGACGTCTACCAGCCCGAGCCCGCTGCACTTCAGCCGGGAGCCGCTGCCGCTGCCTTTACGGCGCCTGAAGAGACCGAGGAAACACATTTCCGCGCCTCGTCGCAGCTCGCGTCGATCTCGGATTTCGCGTTCTGGGAAGTGATGTCCTTCGAGGAAACCGAGGAAGCCTCGGCGATCGAGTTGCCGCAGGCTGTGCTGCCGCGGGCCGAGGCGAGCCCCGAATCGATCATCAGCCGCTTCCGCATCATGGAATGGCGCCCGGGCAAGCAGCCGGTCGTCGCCATGCCGGTTGTCGTCGCTCCACCCGCCGCCGTTGCGCCGCCTCCGGCGGCAGCGCCTGCCGCAATCGAAGTTGCCGCCGCCGTACGGAAACCAAGCCGGCCGCCGCTGGTAACGGTACCCGCACCGCAACCGGTTGCCGTAGAGCCCAAGGCACAGCCGATCGCCCCGATGCCCGTTCGCGCGCAGCCTGTCGTCGCGCCGCTGGCGCCGGCCCCGCGCATGGTGACACAGCGAATCGTGCCTTCCAAGGTCGACGCCTCGGGTTACGAGTTCCCGTCCAACTCGCTGCTTCAGGAACCGCCGGAGCGTATCGGCGAGATCATGTCGCAGGAAGCGCTGGAACAAAATGCCGGGCTTCTCGAAAGCGTGCTCGAGGATTTCGGCATCAAGGGCGAGATTATCCACGTCCGTCCCGGCCCTGTCGTCACCCTCTATGAGTTCGAGCCGGCACCCGGCGTCAAGTCCTCGCGAGTCATTGGCCTTGCCGACGATATCGCCCGCTCGATGTCGGCGCTGTCCGCCCGTGTTGCCGTCGTCCCCGGCCGCAACGTCATCGGCATCGAACTGCCGAATGTGCTGCGGGAAACCGTCTATTTCCGCGAGATGATCGAGAGCCAGGATTTCGAGAAGAGCGGCTACAAGCTGGCGCTCGGCCTCGGCAAGACGATCGGAGGCGAACCCGTCATCGCCGAGCTCGCGAAGATGCCGCACCTGCTGGTCGCCGGTACTACCGGCTCGGGTAAATCCGTCGCTATCAATACCATGATCCTGTCGCTGCTCTACCGGATGTCGCCGGAACAGTGCCGCCTGATCATGGTCGATCCGAAGATGCTGGAACTCTCCGTCTACGACGGCATTCCGCACCTCTTGACCCCCGTCGTCACCGATCCCAAGAAGGCCGTGATGGCGCTGAAGTGGGCGGTGCGCGAAATGGAAGAGCGCTATCGCAAGATGTCGCGCCTCGGCGTGCGAAACATCGACGGCTATAACGGCCGCGTCGCCCAGGCCCGCGAAAAGGGCGAGACCATCCACATCATGGTCCAGACCGGCTTCGACAGAAGCACGGGTGCGCCTGTCGAGGAGAGCCAGGAGCTCGACCTGACGCCGATGCCCTATATCGTCGTCATCGTGGATGAGATGGCCGACCTGATGATGGTGGCCGGCAAGGAGATCGAAGGTGCGATCCAGCGTCTGGCGCAGATGGCGCGCGCCGCCGGCATCCACCTGATCATGGCGACGCAGCGCCCCTCGGTCGACGTCATCACCGGCACGATCAAGGCGAACTTCCCGACCCGCATTTCCTTCCAGGTCACGTCGAAGATCGACAGCCGGACCATCCTCGGCGAACAGGGCGCCGAACAACTGCTCGGCCAGGGCGACATGCTGCACATGCAGGGAGGCGGGCGCATCTCCCGCGTCCACGGGCCGTTCGTCTCGGACGCCGAAGTCGAGAAGGTGGTCGCGCATCTGAAGACGCAGGGACGGCCGGAGTATCTCGACACCGTCACGGCGGATGAAGAGGACGACGTCGACGACGAGGACAGCGCCGTCTTCGACAAGGGAGACATGGCCGCTGAGGACGGCAACGACCTCTACGACAAGGCGGTCAAGGTGGTCCTGCGCGACAAGAAGTGCTCTACCTCCTACATCCAGCGCCGCCTCGGCATCGGTTACAACCGCGCCGCCTCTCTCGTGGAGCGGATGGAGAAGGAAGGTCTCGTCGGCCCCGCCAACCATGTCGGAAAGCGCGAAATCGTGTCCGGGCGTGGCGAGGGCGATTGATCTGGCGGGTGTCAGGCACGACACAAACCAATCGGTCACTGCTCCCCGTCGGGGAGAAGTGACCGATTATGCTCCGCGACCGCTTCACGCCGACGAAGTGGCCTATGGAAGTCGCGCATCGGCCTTGCCTCAACTGAGAGGCAAGTCGACCAGCATCACCGTGCGTCCTGGCAGGCTCTCAGCGCCTTGAAGGCGGCATCCGTGCCAGTCAGCTTTATAACGACGGGCTTACCTCCTTGGGGCGTGATTGTCACTGCCTTCTTCTTGGCGAGGTCGTAGATGAAATCAGCGTTGTTTACCCATACGAACGCTCCCCTGTAGCCGTCCATCGCCTGGCCCTTGGCTTCACCTTTGAACTGCTGGCCGTCGACATCAAAAAGAACGGAAAGTTTTTCGCCCGCGGCGACTTTGGTGTCAGCCTTCGTATAGAGCGCCATGTAGCCGCGCAGCTTGCCGGTTGCATCGATGCCCATCTGGATCTGTGTGCCGTCTGCATTTGCTTTGGTGATCAGACATCCGGGCCCCATGTCATTCTTGATCATAATATCCCAGCCGGCTTCCGAGCCGTATTTCGCCTGTGCCATGGCTTCAGGCGCAGCCAGCGCTGAACAAAGCATTGCCATTCCGACTACAATTTCACGTCTCATAGCTATCTCCTTCTTGTTTACAGGGAAATGCCAAGCCAAGCGCGGACGATATCTTATATTGCAGCGTTCCATCAGCAAAAACTGCTTCGACATGAGCCCGCTGGCGGGACAAAAACATGCAACTACGGCTTTATAATGGAAGAAATGCTATTCGCTTCCTGGGAATCTCTATCGAACAATCACAATTCTGCTGGACGTAGTCTACGGATCCTCAACCCGCCGGGCTTAGAACCCCTCAAACTACTTGTAGGGCGGCGTTGACCGCTGCCTCAAGGGATGTCGGCCCGACAGCACCTAGCGCCGCGCCGGAGAGATCTCCGCGACGGCATGGCTCAACTGGGAATGGGCAGGCGTGCTGTTGATGGGTATGGGATGTCAGGCTGTACCGCCTGCCCGGTCGCATCAAGGATTTCCGGAGATTCCCGGCCGTCAGGAGCGTTTCTCGGCCTTTCCCTTCCGGCTGGATCGCCGATCCCGACAACCTTCGATCCACCTTTTTGCAACCATCACCGGACGCCGGACTTTCGTCCCGTTTTGTCAGATCCGGTTCGCGACCCGGCCCCTGTCCAATGACCGCAACAGTATGCGATCGACCTTGCCACCGGGGATGCGAGGGGACGAGGTTTGCGGGCAAGGTATTGGGAAGATTGCGAACTCTTTTCGCGCGCAAGAAAATTATCCCCGCGATGCGACAATCTCGGCGGCCGCTAGCGCCACCGTTTCGTGAATAAAATCACTCTTGCCGCCAGTGTAAAAATCCCAATCCCCATTGGCATCAGCGGCGAGGTGCCGCTTCAGGGACTGGTACTCGGCCGCCCTTCGCGGATGGCTTCTCAGATAATCGCGGAACAGAAGACGGTCGCGGTGGGCCGGATTACCGGGAGCGCAGAGGTAGAGGCGCAGACCATAACCGTCGTGATCGCGGGTGAAGGGCCAGCGCCCTTCACCCTGTGGATCGCCATGCGAGATGTAGCCAACGGAGTGGAGCAACGTGCTGAGTTCGGCCAGCGCGGTTTCGGCCATGAGAACGGCGTCGAGATCGATCTTCGGCTTTGCTGCCAGCCCGGGGACGGCAGTGCTGCCGATATGCTCAACCGCGAGGATGCAATCGGACAGCGACAGGAGTTCGTCTTTCGCGGCTTCGAAAAGCTGCGGCCAGTGCGGGTCGTAGTCCATCACCCTGATCGGCCGCATGGCATCGCCTCCCGGTCAGACAAGCTCGTTCAGGAAGCCGTTCAGCACCTCGACGATCCGGCGCTCGCCTTCTTCCAGCGAATCGCTGTTGTCGAGGTCGACAACGTCATAGTCGCCGCGCACGGTCAGCGGACCGCGGGCGAGGCGGGCCATGATGTCCTCGTGGGTTTCGCGGCCTCTGGCTTCCAGACGTGTCGCAAGCACTTCGGCGCGCGCGGTGACGTTGACGACCTTGAGGCGCGGAAAGACCGCCTGGAAGCGGTGGAGTGCCGAACGCGAGCCATTGGCGATAACGAGATTGCCTGCGGCCAGCGACACCGACACCTCCGATGGAATGCCATACTTCAGACCGTGTGCTTCCCACCAGACGGAGAAGCTTCCGGCCTGTTCCATCGAGGCGAAGCCCTGTGGGGAAACAGCGAGATGATGCTCGCCGCCGGCGTCGCCATGGCGGGTGATGACGCGGCGGACGAAGTGCACGTCCGGGCGGCCCTGGAAATGCCGGGCGGCGAGCGCCATGAGCGTGTCCTTGCCGGCGCCGCTCGGCCCGACGACGACGACCATGAGGCCGCGTTCGGTGCCGGGAACGATATGAGGTTCGTGCGAAGGGATCATGCGACACGGCGCCCTTCGCGCCAGACGGAGCGCGTGACCGGTACGCCGTGATCGCGATAGACGCGAACGAGGTCGGCGCGCAGGCCCGTCGCGATGCGGCCGCGGTCATTGAGGCTGACGGTGCGGGCGGGCGTCGAGGTGACCATGGCGATCGCCTTCGGCAGCGACATGCCCTCGACTTCGTCGGCGAGGATGAACGGCGCATAGAGCAGGCTGAGCGGTACATAGTCCGACGACAGCACGTCGAGCACACCGCGCTCGGCAAGATCGCGGGCGGCTATGTTGCCGGAATGCGACTTGCCGCGCACGACGTTCGGCGCGCCCATCAGAACACTCATGCCATGCCCGTGCGAAGCCTTGGCCGCATCGAAGCTCGTTGGGAATTCCGCGAGGCGAACGCCGTTCTCGATCGCCTCGTCGACATGGGCGAGCGTCGCATCGTCGTGGCTCGCGACGGTGATGCCGCGCTCGGCGCAGACCTTGGCGATGGCAATGCGGTGCGGGGTGGAGTTGCGCTCGGATTCGCCGACGCGCTTTTCGATGAAGCGGGCGAACTCGGCGTCGGAGAGGCCGCGCTTCTTCTGATAGTAGAAGATGTACTGGTCCATGGTCTGGAACTGGCGCTGGCCCGGCGCGTGGTCCATCAGCGAGACCAGACGGACATAGGGATCGTTTTCGAAGTCGCCGAAATGCTCCAGCACGTTGTCGGCCGACACTTCGCAACGCAGGTGAATCAGGTGCTCGGCGCGCAGGCGGCCTTCCTGCTCGGCTTTCTGGATGGCATCGGCCATCTCGCGCATCTCTCCATGCTCGAAGCCGCCGTCTTCGTCCGCACCCATGCGCAGGCAGTCGAATACGGTGGTGATCCCCGAGGTGACGATCTGTGCGTCGTGCGCCTGGATCGCCGCCGTCTTGTGCCAACGGAGACCGGGACGGGGCGAATAGTGGCCTTCCAGGTGATCGGTGTGCAACTCGACCAGACCTGGAATCAGATAATCGCCCTCGAAATCCTCGCCGACCGCGGTGCTGCCGGTCGAGATGTCGGCGATCTTGCCATCACGGACGAGCACCGATCCCGCGACAATTTCATCCTCGAGGACGATACGGGCGTTGGAGAAGACTGTTTCTGTGGTCATCGGATCAGGTCTTTCAGCGTTTGGCGTCGGCAAGCGGCCACCAGGAATGAACTTTGAACGGCGCGCCCCGCACCTCTTCAACAAATACCGCCAGGCCGGAGATGGAGAGCGGTCGGTTCGTGAAGGCGGAAAAGCGTTCCGCCAGGATGGTCTTCATCACGCCCGCGCGCTCCTCCGGCACCTGGCCGGTCAGCGTCATATGGAAGCCGAAGTCATCCATCACATATGGGTAGCCCCAACGCAACAGGTTGGCCCTCTGGCTTCCGCTCAGCTTCTCCGGCTTCCGCCGCGCGATGTCGGCGTCGGACAGGGCGGCGCGGAACGGCTCGAAGGACTTTACCACCTTGGCGGCGAAATCCTGAAGCGGCGGATGGAGCGACCCCGGCACGAGCGCGAAGAACCGGCCCAGCTGCCCCAGCACGAGCTCCGGAATTTCGAAGGCCGCCGTGCGGGCCGCGAAATCCTCGACGACATTGAGCAGGTCTTTCTCGGTGACCGAGGCGGCAAGAGCAAATGGCGCCTTGATCGTTGCGTGGAAGGCATACCGGCGGGGATCGGCGGTCAGCTCGAACTGCTCGGCCGCCGGCAGTTCGCGATGATCGGGAGCCGGATAAGTCTCACCAGTGAAGGCATCGCGGCCGAGCCAGAGCGCGGCCGTTCCGTTCAAAGGATCGTCCTTCGGCGGCGTGAAGTAAAGTGCGTAGCGCAAGGCAATATCCTGGAAATCGTTCGGAATGCGGATGGCAGTCTTCAGTGATTTGACTGCCTGCCGCAAGCTGGTTTCCGGCTAAAAGATTTCCGTGACAGAATGATGATGGTTCGAGACGATCCCGATGTTTTTCAGTTCGCCTTCGTTCCCATCAGCCGGTGACGCAGCGCATTCGACGCCATGTCGAACAGGAAGACGACCATCAGAATCAAGAGCACCATGTAGGCGACGTTTTCCCAGTTGGCGTTCGTCCGCATCGCTTCCCAGAGTTTGAGGCCGATGCCGCCGGCGCCAACTGCGCCGATGATGGTCGCGCCGCGGACGTTCGATTCCCACTGGTAGAGTGTCTGGCTGACGAACACGGGAACGATCTGCGGGATGATGCCGTAGCGATGGGTGAGCACCGTCGACGCGCCGGTGGACTTGATGCCCTCGCGCGGCTTGTTGTCGACGTTTTCCAGTCCTTCCGAATAGAGCTTGCCGAGCGTTCCTGTCTCCGTAAGGAAGATCGCGCCGCTGCCGGCAAGCGGACCCGGACCGAAGGCGCGCGTCAGGAACAGCGCCCAGATCAGCATGTCGACGGAGCGCAGGAAATCGAAGAAGCGCTTCAGGACCTGGTTCACGAGCCGGTTGCGCGTGATGTTGCGGGCGGCGAAGAAGGCCAGCGGGAATGCCGCGAGCGCGCCGAGCAGCGTGCCGAGGAAGGCCATGACGATCGTCTGGAACAGCTTTGTCCAGACATCGCCGTGCTGCCAGGCACTGTTGTTCCAGACGTTGTCGAAGGCGAGCGACAGGTTCGATTGGCCGGGGTTCAGTTCCGGACCGGAGACGATCAGGCTGATCACCTCGCCTGCCGGCTTGTCGAAGAACGGCGACTGGGTATCGAAGACGAAATTCGCCCAGCCGAGGAAACGCTTGCGCACCTTGACGCGATCGACCGAGATGCTGACGTCGCCGGCAAAGCCGAGGTCGGCGAGCACGTTGTCGTCATAGACGGTCATCCAGCCCGGGACCGGGCCTATGACCTTCGGCACCCCGCTCGATACCTCCACCGGTACGCTGATGCCGTGGGCGGTGACCGTCGTTTCCGTCTTGGAGACGGTGACCGTGCGGCCCGCGCCGCGGATCGAAACGCTGACGCTGCCGTCCGGATTATTGACGACCCAGTCCGGATGCGGATTGTCGCCGAGCGGCGAGAAGCGCGGATACTTGACCGAGATGCCGCTTTCGCCGATGCGGAACTCCGGCTGCACATCGTAGCTCACCCACTGGCTGAGATAGAGGCCGACGCGCTCCCAATGGGCTTCGGCAAGGAGCTTCGGCAGGTCGAAGAACCATGTCGCGTAGAGCGCATAGACGAGCGTCGCGATCACCACCATCAGGCCGCCGAAGCGCTGGCGGAAAGAGCGTTTGAAATATTCGGGATAGCGCGCTTCGATCTCGTGCATCCGGTTGGCGTCGATCACCGTCATGGCGGACCTCAATGCTGCAAAAGGAAGGCATGCTCACCGACGAGGCGGCGGCGCAGCCACGCGGAGAACTGGTCGACCGCAACGATGGTGATGAAGAGCAGGAGCACCAGCGCCACCGTCTTGGCACCGAAGCCGCGCGAGATGGAGAGCTTCAGCTCCTCGCCGATACCGCCGCCGCCGACTGCGCCGATGATGGTGGAGGCGCGGACGTTGATCTCGAGGCGCAGCAGTGCATAGGACACGAAGTTCGGCATGACCTGCGGCATGGCCGCGAAACGCACGCGCTCCGACCAGCTGGCGCCGACCGCCTTCATGCCCTCGTCGGGCTTCATGTCGATGTTCTCGACGACCTCGTAGAACAGTTTGCCGAGCGCGCCGATCGTGTGCAGGCTGACCGCGATGATCGCTGCGACCGGGCCGATCGACAGGATCGCCGAAAACAGGCCGGCGATGACGATCTCGGGGAAGGCGCGCAGGAATTCGGTGAGGCGCTTGGCGACGATGCGCAGCGGATTGGATGGCGCAAGGTTGCGGGCGACCAGGAAACTCAGCGGAACGGCGAAGACGAAGCCGATGATGGTCGAGACGAGCGCAACATTGATCGTGATGATCATCAGCTCGAAGTACTCTGGAATATAGAAGCCGCCCCAGACGGGTACCCGGCCCTCCGCGAAATTGAACTCTTCGCCGGTCCGGTGCGTCGGGGTATCGATGTCGAACAAGGCGCGCCAGACGTCGTTCCAGTCCTTGGGAATGAGCCAGCTCAGAAAGTCGAAGAGGTGCGGCAGGCGATCGAAAAAGTGACCGGCATTGCTTTCGTCGGCAAAGCGGACCGACGCGACGAAGGCGGCAAGCAGGATTGCAAGGCCGAGGCCGGTATAGAGGCGGCGGCGGGCCACCATCCTGCTCCAGGCATCGCCGATTTCGCTGGCGCTCTGCTGCGTGACCGGCGCGTGGGCGTTGGGATCGGCAAAAGTCATGAACGGTGTCCGCTTTCTTCGCAGGAAAAAGGGCGGCCGTCGTCGGCCGCCCTCCAACTATCGGGCTCGATCAGCCGCCGATGGCAGCCTTACGCGCTTCGATGATGGCGTTGTAGAAATCCGGCTGAACCTTGGTGTAGCCGTGATAGTCGCCGCCTTCGATGGCCGCGAAGCACTTGGCGTCCTTCTCCGGAAGCTTCATGAAGAAGTCCGAGAGCTTCGCCTGCCAGTCGGCGCCGATTTCGTTGCGAACGACGAGCGGGCCGTTCGGGATCAGCGGCGAGCGCCAGACTTCGACGAGCTTGTTCGGATCGATCGTGCCCTTGTCGACGCCCTTGCGGAAGGTGCCGGAGGTGTAGCCGTCCTTGAAATCGCCGATGCCCGAGCTATCGTCGACCGCGATGTCGACCTTGCCGTCATAGGCGGCGAGGAGGTTGTTCTCATGGCCGCCGTTGAACTGCGTGGACGCGAAATACTGGTCATTCGGCATGCCCGTGTCCTTCGGGATCTGAGTCAGCGGAATGAGGTAGCCCGACGTGGAATCCGGATCGGCGTAGCCGAGCTTCTTGCCCTTGGCATCCTTGATGTTCTTGATGCCGGAGGACTTGAGAGCCAGACCGATCGAGTGATAACCGGTCGAACCGTCCTTCTGGACCGTCGTCAGGATCGGCGTGACAGCCTTCTCATCCTTGATCGCGATCGCCGCATAGCCGGAAGCGCCGAGTTCTGCGAAATCGAGCGTGCCGCCGAGGAGACCCTGGATGACGCCGTCATAGTCGGCGGCCGGGAAGAGCGATACCTTCTCGAAGCCGAATTCCTGCTTGAGGTGATCGGCAAGGCAGGCGTAATTGCGCAGGCGATCGGTTTCGTTTTCGCCACCGAGGATGCCGATACGGAATTCCTTGAGGTCTGCGGCATGCGAGACGCCGGCCAGCGCAAACAGCGCCGTCGCGGCAAAAAGTGCTTTCTTCAACATGGTTCTCTCCTGATTGACCGGTGTCCCCGGCGATCTCTGTTACGAAGAACTTCGCCCATAACGCGGGCTTGCGATCGAGGCCGCCGCTCTCAGAGCCCGGCCAGCGCCAGCGGTTGCAGGCCGGCGGATTTTTGCGCGGCCGCAGCCGCGGGAATGTTGATCGAGGTCGAGGTCATCGTCTCGTCGATACCGGCGCCGTCTTTGTCGGTGCCATAGATCTGCTTGACAGCATCCGCCGTCAGCTCGGAGGGCTTGCCGTCGAAGACCACGCGCCCAGCGGCCATGCCGACGATGCGTTCGCAATAGTTGCGCGCCGTATCGAGCGTATGCAGGTTGGTGACGACGGTGATGCCTTCGCGCTCGTTGATGTCGCGCAGGGCGTCCATGACGATCTTGGCATTCAGCGGATCGAGCGAGGCGATCGGCTCGTCGGCGAGCAGCATCTTCGGGTTCTGCATCAAAGCGCGGGCGATTGCGACGCGCTGCTGCTGTCCGCCGGAAAGCGTGCCGGCCATCTGCAGCGCGGTCTGCTCGATGCCCAGGCGTTCGAGCGCCGCAATGGCATGAATGCGCTCCTCGCGGCTAAAGACGCCAAGAAGGCTCATCGTGGTGGAACGGTGGTTCAGGCGACCGAGCATGACGTTGGTCAGGACGTCCAGGCGCGGCACGAGATTGAATTGCTGGAAGATCATGGCGCAATCGCGCTGCCAGTTGCGCAATGCCTGCCCGCGCAGTGCGGACACCTCGACACCGGCGAAGTGGATAGAGCCGGCGCTCGGCTCCTGCAGACGGTTGATCATGCGCAGAAGCGTCGACTTGCCGGCGCCGGATCGGCCGATGATGCCGACCATCTGGCCCTGAGGAATGTCAAGCGTCACAGCATCGACGGCTGTCTTCTTTCCGAAACGGCGGGTGACATTCTTCAGCTCGAACATCATGCTCTTCCTCATATTCCAAACGCGATATGAGGGAGTGCATTAGTCCGGCTTCGTGAACGGCGAATGTCAGTTTTGTGTAACGACTGTCACAATCGGGCTTTGCCGCCTGCATTTGTGACAGCTCATTTAGCCGGCCACGGACGCCGCGATAGCCTTGGCGCGCAAGGGACAACAAGCGTCCCGTGAGATTCATTTTATTGTTTCAAAGGTATGCCCGGCCGGCGCAAAAGCATCTCCGGGTGCCGATTCGTCTCGGCCTGCCGGTTGCTGTTGAGGCCCCTCGCCTGTCAGCGCTTCTTCTGAACGATCTTATTCCCGCGCGGTCCGGTTAGCTGCGGTGTGTTCTTGCGGTTTTCCGCGAGCAGGGTTCGCCAGCGCGCCAGGCGTTCGGCAGGCAATGTGCCGGCATCAACGGCGGCCTGCACGGCGCAGCCGGGCTCGTGGTCATGGGTGCAATCGCGAAAGCGGCAGAGCGGTGCGAGTTCGGTGATCTCGGAGAACACAAGGTCGATGCCCTCGGCCACATCGCTCACATGCAGCGTGCGCATTCCGGGGGTGTCGATGATCCAGCCGCCGCCCGCCATGGCATGCAGGGAGCGCGCAGTGGTGGTGTGGCGTCCCTTTGCATCGCGCTCGCGAATGCCGCCGGTTTCCTGCGAGCTCTCGCCCGACAATCCGGCCAGCGTGTTGACGAGCGTCGACTTGCCGACTCCGGACGAGCCGATCAGTGCGATGGTCTGCCCGAACTGGCACCACGGCTCGAGTGCATCCGCCGCATCCTGCGTCTTGGCGTTCAGCACGATGACCGGCAGATCACGCTGCAGCGCCTTTGCCTGCTGCTCGTAGGTCTCCGCATCGGGGGCCGTGTCCGCCTTGGTGAGCACGATCACCGGTGTCGTCCCGGCCTGATTGGCGAGCGCGATGTAGCGCTCCAGGCGGGCTACGTTGAAATCGGCATTGCAGGAGGTGACGATCAGCAGGGTATCGACATTGGCGGCGCCGAGCTGCTGGTTATGCCTGCCCTCGGTTCGACGCTGCAGCAACGTTCTGCGTTCCAGCCGGCGAACGAGCGAATGATCCTGCGGGTTGGCCAACACCCAGTCGCCGACGGCAAAGTCGCCGGTATTGACCTGATGCGAGATGCCGAGCCTGATCAGGCCGCTCAACGAGGCGACGCTGAGACGGCTGCGATGAACCTCGGCAATGCGTCGCGGTACGAGCCCAAGCTCGGCTGGCTCCACCTGATCGGAAAAAAACTCGGACCATCCCAGCGATTCAAGGAATGCCGCTTCGGCGTCTGCGGTCAAGGTTTCACCGAAGCGTGCGGCGTTTCGTTCACTGTTGTCATC
Source organism: Rhizobium sp. Root1203 (assembly GCF_001424945.1). Taxonomy (GTDB): domain Bacteria; phylum Pseudomonadota; class Alphaproteobacteria; order Rhizobiales; family Rhizobiaceae; genus Rhizobium. The sequence continues at coordinate 146,488 of NZ_LMCW01000002.1, read as the reverse complement.
TCCGTCGTGGAATTGCCCGGGCATCGGCAGCAGAAGCATGTCGGGCTTGCCTGCTACCGGTTCGCGGCGGACAATGACATTATCTGCGGGTTAGCGGAACCTTGGAATTTAAGATATTGGGATTGCGACTCGTCTCAAACACCGGAATGCCGACATGCAAATCTTGAACAGACCACTGAGCGACGCTCCCTACAAGGACCGCGATATCGGTTGCCAGGAAGCACTTGAAGGCGCCTTCGGCGAAATCGCGCGGAGCGTGCCGCCAAGCCAGATCGTGGATGCTGCGGGCGGCAAGCTTTCGCCTGTCATATCGGCCCTTGCAAAGCGCGCCGAAGCGGTCGGCTGGACACTCGAGGAAGCGGAGGTCGCGATCAGCGAACTGGCGCAAAACATTCTGGACGAGTCTGCGGCAGACTAAGCGGGCCAAGATTGGCGGTTCGCCACTCTTTGTCGTATATTAAGGCTCCAAGAATTGCCGGGGGCCCCTCAAGAGGCGCCGCGCCTAAACGGAGTTCGAGATTGAGCGTTGCCTTCACCAAGGAAGAGAGTTCCGAAACGGCGTCGGAAACCCTGCTGCCTGACCGCACGATTTCGCCCCACCCGAACCTTGTTACGGAAGCGGGACTGAAGGCTCTGGAGCTGCAGCTCCAAGACGCGCGCGATGCCTATGCTGCTGCCAGCGCCATCGAGGACGTAAACGAACGACGGCGGCAGGCGGCTAACCCCTTGCGCGACACACGCTATTTCGCTGCAAGAGTTCGCACGGCCCAGCTTGTCCCCGCTCCCGCTTCGATCGACACCGTCGCCTTCGGGAGCACGGTAACCTTCAGCCGGGACGACGGGCGCGTGCAGACCTATCGTATCGTGGGGGAGGACGAAGCCGATCCCAAGGCAGGATCGATTTCCTTCGTATCGCCGGTGGCAAGGTATCTGATGGGCAAATCCGTCGGGGACGTCGTTGAAGCCGGCGGTCGAGAGATCGAGATCGTTGCCATCGCGTAGCGCCCGTTTTCTGCGTTCACATGCGTTTGCCATTTCGGATCGACAAGCGTCCGGTGTCGGCGAGTTGATCGGCGCGTTCGTTGCCGAGAATGCCGGAATGGCCCTTGCACCAGGAAATGGTCAGCAAGTGATTGTGGGACAACTCAAGGTCGATGGCTCTCCAAAGTTCCGGATTGGCAATCGTCCGGCTCCGCACTTTCGCGTTGGGCCCTATTTTTCTCCAGCCGTTGTTCTTCCAGATATGCCGCCAGCTGTTGCAGCCTTTGACGGCATAGATGGAATCGGACCAGATGACAGCAGGTTGACCCATGGCATTGCTGCCGATCCACATTGCGGCGTTGAGCACAGCCATCAATTCCATCGAATTGTTTGCGGTGTCCTGGACGCCGCCGAAGTCGGCCGCGATTTCCACGACGTCGCGGTAGGCAACAAATGCCCACCCCCCTTCCCCGGAGACGGGTTCGTGGCAACCGTCGGCGAAGACGTGAAGGCCATGCCGGGTTTCCGGCAGTCCGACTGTATGTGCGGGGGAATGGAGAGTGCTGGTCTTATCGATCATTTCGCCGCGCCGGCGGTACGGAGACTCGGGCGTCTGGAGCTATTCGGCAGCGGCGAGAAACAACTGGTTTCGAGAGGACGCGGCCAGAGCGTGCACCCTGGCTTCCGCCTTGGCGATCAACTGATAGAATTCGTCCTGTGCTTCGACATCCAGCTGAATGACCGCATTGACGTCGTCCGGCGTATCGCAAACGCAGGCGACCGCCGATATGGGACAGACGCCGCCAGGATAGCGCTTGCCCGCACCGGTATAGGCGCGGCGGCCCCAACGTTCGGAATAGACAGTCTCCTCGCGGTCGATCTGCAAGATCGATCCCTTGCATGCGGTCACGATGCCAGCCTTGCCGTAAGCGAACCAATGATAGTTCAGCTTCCGCAGAATATATTTGCCAGTGATGTCTTCGCCAGCCAGTTCGGCAGGGTCTTCAATCATTCTGATCATGACGGCTTCCTCAAGATGAGTTTAATATCCATCATGTCCGTTTCCGCGACAAGTCGAAAAACGCAGCTTTTGTAACGACTTAGTCACAAAGTGTTTCCGATTCTTACAAGAATTCGCGGTTTTTGCGGATGGCGTGAGGCCCGGAGACCGCCCCGGCAACGGGCAATAGCGATCCGCGCCTCGTCCGGATGACCCGGAGGAGAGGTAGGAGGCTGCCCCCGAGCATACTCAGGGGCCTCCTCGATCATCCCTCGTACCGCGCCAGGAAGTCCTCGGCGCTCAGGTTGCGGAAGTCCTGCAGCGCACCCCTGAGGCGGTCGTGTTCCCACTCCCACCATGCGAGCCGGTCCATGCGCTCGCCGATCTCTCTCGGGAAGCGCTCGCGGATGAGCTTGGCGGGCACGCCGCCGACGATGGCATAGGGAGCGACGTCCTTGGAGACGACGGCTCCGGCACCGATCACCGCGCCATTACCGACCGTGACGCCCGTGAGGATGGTGGCGCCATGGCCGATCCATGTATCGTGGCCGATGGTCACCGGTTTTGCCCGACGGGCCGCGAAATACTCGGCTTCCTCTGCATCAAGGTCCGGCCAGTAGTCACCGGGCCGGTAGGTGAAATGGTGCAGTGTGGCACGCTCGACTGGATGATTGGTGGCGTTGATGCGCACGAAGGCGGCGATATTGGAAAACTTGCCTATCCGAGTGTTCCACAGATGACCGTGCTCCATGACATAGGAATAGTCACCAATCTCGCATTCGCGGATCCGGCAAAACTCAGTCACCTTGGTGTAATGCCCCAATCGGCTCGCTTCCACCAACGCGGTCTCGTGGATCACCGGCGTCTCGGACAACAAACGGCTCATGCGGCGATCGCCTTGCGCGGCGAGAATGCCTGGACGTCGAGGATGCGGTCAGCCACGGCCTCGCGGACCTCCTCATCGTGGAAAATGCCGAGAAGGGCGACGCCCGCCTTCTTCTTCTCCTCTATCATGCCGACGACCACCGCCCGGTTCTTTGCGTCGAGGGACGCGGTGGGCTCGTCGAGGAGCAGGATCGTGTGGTCGGTGATGAAGCCGCGCGCGATGTTGACGCGCTGCTGCTCGCCACCGGAGAATGTCGCCGGCGGCAGTTGCCACAGCGCCTCCGGCAGGTTCAGCTTGGCAAGCAGTTCCGCCGCCCTTTCGCGCGCCACGTCGGCCTTTGCACCGCGCGCGACGAGCGGCTCGGCGACGACATCGATCGCCGCGACCCGCGGGACGGTGCGCAGAAACTGGCTGACATAGCCAAGCGTCCGGCGCCGGACGTCGATTACCGTGCGCGGATCGGCCGTCGCGAGATCAACGATGCGGTCTTGATGCTTGACGAGGATCTGGCCGGTATCGACGGCATAGTTGCCGTATATCATCTTCAGGAGCGAGCTTTTGCCGATGCCCGAGGGACCCCCGAGCACGACGCATTCGCCTGACGCGACCGAGAAGGACACATCGGATACGACAGGCAGCTTGATGCCGTCGCGAAGGTGCATGGTGAAGCTCTTGGCGACTTCGGAAACAACGAGAGGCGTTGCCATGATTTCTTTTCCTTAGTTTCGCGGACCGTGGTTGCAAGCCGCTAGCCGGCTTCCGAACAGGTGGGGCGATCAGACCTGCAGGATCGAGGAGACGAGAAGCTGCGTATAGGGCTCGCGCGGGTCGTCGAGCACCCGGTCCGTCAGCCCATGCTCAATGACGTAGCCGTCCTTCATCACCATCATGCGATGCGACAGCAGGCGCGCCACGGCAAGGTCGTGGGTAACAACGATCGCGGCAAGGCCGAGATCGTTGACGAGACCGCGGACGAGATCGAGCAGGCGGGCCTGAACCGACACATCGAGGCCACCGGTCGGCTCGTCCATGAACACCAGGCGCGGCCCGGTCACCAGATTGCGGGCGATCTGGAGGCGCTGGCGCATGCCGCCGGAGAAGGCCCGCGGCTGATCATCGATGCGATCCGCGTCGATTTCAACCCGTTCAAGCCAGTCGATCGCGGTCGAGCGGATATTGCCGTAGTGGCGGTCGCCGATCGCCATCAGGCGCTCGCCGACATTGGCGCCGGCCGATACCGTCATGCGCAGACCGTCAGCCGGATTCTGATGCACGAAACCCCAGTCCGTGCGCATGAGGAAGCGGCGTTCCGCCTCGCCCATACGATAGAGATCGCGATAGGCGCCGTCGCGCATGCGGTACTCGACGCTGCCGGTGGTCGGCATCAGCCGCGTCGAGATGCAGTTGAGCAGCGTCGTCTTTCCCGAGCCGGATTCGCCGACGATGGCCAGCACTTCGCCCGGCCACAGCTCGAATGAGACGTTCCTGCAGCCGGTGCGGTTGCCGTAGAATTTCGAGACGTCGTTGACTTTGAGAAGCGGTGTGTCGGTCATGGCTGTGTCTCCGCGGCGACGTGTCCTCTTCTCCCCCGCCGGGAGAAGATGCCCGGAAGGGCAGATGAGGGGGTGAGCGACGAAAGGAGCGAACGGCCGGAGCGGGACGCGACGGACGAGTTTGCGGCGAAGGCCCCCTCATCCGACCCTTCGGGCCACCTTCTCCCCGCTGGGGAGACGTGAGAAAAAGGAAAGCTCATCATTCCGCCGCCTCCTTGGCCGGTGCCAGCATTTCGCCTGCATGTCCGTGGGCACGTCGGTCTTCGCAATGGTCCGTGTCGGAGCAGACGAACATGCGTCCGCCCCTGTCGTCGAGGACAACTTCGTCGAGGTAGACATCCTCGGCGCCGCAGAGCGCGCACGGCTTGCCGAAACGCTGGATTTCGAAGGGGTAGTCCTCGAAATCGAGGCTGACGACCTCGGTGTAGGGAGGCACGGCGTAGATGCGCTTTTCACGGCCGGCGCCGAACAGCTGCAGGGCATCCGACATATGCATTTTCGGGTTGTCGAACTTCGGAGTCGGCGACGGATCCATGACGTAGCGGCCAGCGACCTTGACCGGATACGCGTAGGTCTTGGAGATGCGGCCGTTGTGGGCGATGTCCTCGTAGAGCTTCACATGCATGAGGCCGTATTCCTCAAGCGCATGCATCTTGCGGGTCTCGGTCTCGCGCGGCTCAAGGAAGCGTAGAGGCTCGGGGATCGGCACCTGGTAGACCAGAACCTGACCGGCCTCGAGCTTTTCTTCCGGAATGCGGTGGCGGGTCTGGATGATCGTCGCATCCTTCGTGTGCGTCGTGACCGCGACATTGGCGACCTTCTGGAAGAAGGCGCGGATCGAGACCGCGTTGGTCGTATCGTCGGCGCCCTGGTCGATGACCTTCAGGACGTCGTCCGGACCGATGATGGAAGCCGTCACCTGCACGCCGCCGGTGCCCCAGCCGTACGGCATCGGCATTTCGCGCGAGGCAAAGGGAACCTGATAGCCGGGGATCGCGATCGCTTTCAGGATGGCGCGACGGATCATCCGCTTGGTCTGCTCGTCCAGATAGGCGAAGTTGTAGGTGGCTAGATCAGTCATTCGGCTGCCTCCTTGATGCTGTCGTCGCTGCCGTTTCGGGCCGCTTCGAATTCGTTGCGCATGCGCCGGACGAGATCGAGTTCGGCCTGGAAATCGACGTAGTGCGGCAGTTTCAGATGTTCGACGAAGCCGGTCGACTGGACGTTATCGGCGTGCGAGATGACGAATTCCTCGTCCTGCGCCGGGGCGGTGATATCTTCGCCGAGTTCCTCGGCGCGCAGCGCGCGGTCGACAAGCGACATCGACATGGCCTTGCGTTCGCTCTGGCCGAAGACCAGACCGTAACCGCGGGTAAACTGCGGCGGCGCCTTGGACGAGCCCTTGAACTGGTTGACCATCTGGCATTCCGTCACCTGGATGGTGCCCAGCGCGACGGCAAAGCCGAGCTCGGGAACATCGAACTCCACCTCGACCTCGCCGATCCGAATTTCGCCGGTGAAGGGGTGGTTCCGGCCGTAGCCGCGCTGGGTGGAGTAACCCAGCGCCAGAAGGAAACCCTCGTCGCCGCGGGCAAGCGCCTGCAGGCGCAGATCGCGGCTCATCGGGAATTCCATCGGCTCGCGCGTCAGGTCGCCGACCTCGTGATCCTCCGGCAGTTCGCCGTCGCCTTCGATCAGGCCTTCCTCGGCCAGAATTTCGGAGACCCGCATGACGCGGCCGCTTTCGGCGCCGCGCAAGGTCGGTTCGTCGACAGCTTCATCGGTCAGGAGCGAGGGATCCAACAGGCGGTGGGTGTAGTCGAAGGTCGGACCGAGCAGCTGTCCGCCGGGAAGATCCTTGTAGGTGGCGGACACACGGCGCTCGATCTTCATCTGCGCTGTATCGACCGGCTGGGAATAACCGAAGCGCGGCAGCGTCGTCCGGTAGGCGCGCAGCAGGAAGATCGCCTCGATCATGTCGCCGCGCGACTGACGCACGGCAAGAGCCGCAAGGGTGCGATCGTAAAGCGATGCTTCGGCCATGACACGGTCGACGGCCAGCGCCAGCTGCGCGACGATCTGGTCGATGCCGATGGCGGGCAGTGCGCGGTCACCCCGGCGACGGTCGGCCAGCAGGCGGTGGGCGTTGGCAATAGCGGCCTCGCCCCCTTTGACAGCAACATACATGGATCAAATCTCCGTTACGGTGATCTTGGTGGTGCGCGGCAGGCAGAGGAACCGGCTGCCCGAGGTCAAAACGATGTCGATGCCGCGCGGGAAGAGCGCGCGGTTCTCCGTCCAGAGGCGCAGGAAGGAGTCCGGCAGGCCGAGGGGCGCCACGTCGGTGACGCTCTTGATGCCGGGGCCCATCAGAGCGAGCCTGCGACCGCCTTCCAGATCTGCAAGTTCGATGACCAGCGTCGTGGAGCGATCGGGGTACTCCTGAGTGCCCGCTGCAAAGAGGCCGAAGGAGGAGAGCGTGGCGCCGCTTTCGACAACCGCAAAACGCGCTTCCGCCTTTTCCGGCGTGACCGGCGCGCCGGCATGGAAAGCCAGCCATTGGGGAACGGCCGACTTCACAAGAGCCGCAGACAGCCAGACCGGAGTGTCGTGATCGCAAAGCGTCAGCGCAATCGCGCCGGCTGCAATGCCGAGGGGGGCCGGCGGAGCAGCGTCCGGGGAGACGGTCTGGATGGTGCCCGGGCGGGCCATCGCATCCATCATCAGCTTGAAAACGCTCTGGGCATGGAACACCGGCTGGGCAAAGCCGCCGGTCAGGGCTTCGGTCTTGAGGCTCATCAGTCGTCTCCGCGAACCATGGTGAAGAAATCGACGCGCGTTGCCGCCGTCTCGTCGGCCTTGCGGCGATCGGCCTCCGAGATGCGGGCGGCGATCGGCGTCAGCAATGTCTGCTCGATGAAGGCCTGCGTTTCGGCTTCCTGCCAGAGCGCATCGAAGATGGCCGAGAGCCTGGCCTTCTCGCGATCCGTGCCGAGCGCCTGGGCGTGGCCGACCGTGCCGGAAGCGAGGCGAACCGTTGCGCGCGTCACGGTGACTTCACCGAGATTGAAGGGCGCACCGCCGCCGCCCATGCGGCCGCGAACCATGACGAGGCCGGTTTCAGGGCCGCGTACCGGCTGGACGACTGGCTTGTCGGCCAGCGCTTCCCAGGCCGCCTCCAGCTCCCGCCGTTCGGCACGGGCGAGCAGGTCGGCGGTGCGTTTGCGCCCGCTTTCGGCCGGGCCGGTCATCCCTGCCGCTTGGTTCTTTTTCGCTGAGGTCATCGCCACATCCTTTAAATGTCTATTGATATAGACAACTATACAAGATATGGTTACGCATAAATGGCCGACGTGACAAGCGTGTGACATCAAGGGGCGAAATGGCTGGGCAGGTACAAAGACAAACAGGCGTCGCGCTCTGGCGCCAGATCGCGGATCGCATTCGCCAGGCCATCAGCGCCGGAGCCTATGACGGGACCGGCATGGTGCCGCCGGAGACCGTTCTCGCGATGCAGTTCGGCGTCAACCGCCATACGGTGCGCAGCGCTCTTGCCGCCCTTGCCCAGGAGGGTATCGTGCGCGCCGTCCAGGGCCGCGGCACGCTGATCGAGCGCAAGGAGCGGCTGAACTTCCCGATCACCAAGCGGACGCGGTTTACGACAGGGATCGGCGAGCAGGCGCGCGAGATGCGGGGGCTGCTCTTGGCCTATGGCGAGGAGGGAGCGGATACCGAGGTCGCGCGCTGGCTGAAGCTGCGCCCGGGAGTTCCAGTTGTTCGCATGGAAACCGTGCGCAAGGCCGATGGTCGCCCGGTCTCCTGCGCGACGACATGGTTTCCCGCCGAGCGCTTTGCCGGAATGCCTGCGGCCTACGAGAAGACGGAATCGATCACGCGGGCATTCGCCGAACTCGGCCTTTCCGACTACGTGCGCGCGACAACGGAGATCACCGCCACCCATGCCGATGCCGGCGATATCGCAGCGCTCGAGCTGACGCCGGGCGCAATCGTTCTGATCACCAAGGCTATGAATACGGATCTGGACGGCGTGCCGGTCCAGTATTCGATCAGCCGCTTCTCAGCCGACCGGGTGCAGTTCACGATCGAGAACTGAGGTCGGTTGCCAGCAGCGTGGCATCGATCCCATATAACAACAAATCTGTGAGCCAATCGCAAAGCGCCTGCATTTGAAGCAGGCGCAATGATTTTGAAATGTAAGCGTCCGAATCCTTGGGAGTCGCTTAATGACCATGTCAGACTGGATGATTATCTCGCGACTTTGGTTGGCCCCGTTATAGCGGTTCAGGCTCAGAAATTCCTAGAACGCAGCCGCGAAGCAAGGGTACGTCGGCTGTCAATTTTTCGTACCCTGATGGCTACGCGCGCTGCGGCGCTGTCAGCGGACCATGTCGAGGCCCTAAACGCGATTACCATCGAGCTTTATGGCAAAAAATCGACTTTTCGAGATGTGGTAGAAGCTTGGGAGAACTATCTCGACCATCTGTCGGAGATAATATCGATCTCGCGATATGGGATCAAAAGAGAAAAGACCTCTTTGTGGAGCTTCTTTTCAAAATGGCGCCGACCGTTGGCTACGCCTTCTCCAAGCTCGAAATTGCCAACGAAATATACTCGCCAAAGGCACATGGGCAGCTGGAAGCTGAACAACAAATGATCCGGGACGGCCTCATACGCGTCTTCAGCGGCCAGTCGGGCATACCGGTTGACATCCGTTCAATGTCAACCGATCCGGCAAAAGAGGCTCAGAGTGCCAGCGCCTAGTGTGTCCGGTGTGCCTCAGTGCGCGCCGGACATGTCGCCGAGCACTTCCTTGGAAGCGACCGTCGAGTCGGCGTTGAGCTTGTAGACCATGGGGACGCCGGTCGCGAGGTTGACGCCAAGGATCTGTTCCTTGGTCAGACGGTCGAGCACCATCACCAGCGAACGCAGCGAGTTGCCGTGGGCGGCGACGAGGACCTTTTCGCCGCGCAGCACGCGCGGAAGGATTTCCGTCAGGTAGTACGGCCAGACGCGGGCGCCGGTGTCGCGCAGGCTTTCGCCGCCCGGAGGGGGAACGTCATAGGAGCGGCGCCAGATGTGGACCTGCTCCTCGCCCCACTTGGCGCGCGCGTCATCCTTGTTGAGGCCGGAGAGATCGCCGTAGTCGCGCTCGTTGAGCGCCTGGTCGCGGATCGTCTCGAGCTTGGGCTGGCCGACGTTGTCGAGAATGATCGTCAACGTGTCCTGGGCCCGCTTCAGATCGGAGGTGAAGGCGATGTCGAAGGTGATGCCGTAATCGGCAAGCGCCTTGCCGCCCGCATTGGCTTCCTGAACGCCGAGCTCGGTCAGGTCAGGGTCTTTCCAGCCGGTGAAAAGGTTCTTCAGGTTCCAGTCGCTCTGGCCGTGGCGAACGAGGACGAGGGTGCCGCTCATGAAAAATGCCTCCGAAAAAGATCAGTTTTGGGAAAGCCCGAGGACGTCGAGCATGGAATAAAGACCCGGCTTCTTGTCACGGGCCCAAAGTGCCGCCTTGATGGCGCCGCGCGCGAAGATCGAACGATCGCCGGCGCTGTGCGACAGGGTGACCAGCTCGCCTTCGCCGGCGAGGACGACCGAGTGCTCGCCGATGACGGAGCCGCCGCGCAGCGTGGCAAAACCGATGGTGCCGGCTTCGCGGGGACCAGTGTGACCATCGCGAACGCGGACGGCATTTGCAGACAGATCGATACCGCGCCCCTTGGCGGCGGCCTCACCCAGCAGCAACGCGGTGCCCGACGGCGCGTCGACCTTGCGCTTGTGGTGCATCTCGAGAATTTCGATATCCCAATCGCCAGGATCGAGCGCACGCGCCGCCTGCTCGACGAGAACGCTGAGCAGGTTGACGCCGAGGCCCATGTTGCCGGACTTGACGACGCGAGCATGGCGGGCGGCGGCCGCGATCTTCGCCTCATCATCGAGCGAACAGCCGGTGGTGCCGATGACATGCACGATGCGGGCCTGCGCCGCGAGTGCGGCAAATTCGTTCGTCGTCGCCGGCGTGGTGAAATCGAGGACACCATCGGCGTGCAGAAAGGCTGTGAGCGGATCATCGCCGATGATGACGCCATTCGGACCAAGGCCAGCAACCTCGCCCGCATCCTTGCCGATGAATGCCGAGCCGGGGCGGGAAACGGCGGCATGCAGCGTAACGCCCTCGATGGAATGGAGGAGCCGAATGAGCGTCTGCCCCATGCGACCTGCTGCCCCAACCACCACCAGCTTCATCGCAGCATCGCTCATCTCAGCTATCGTCCCGGTCGATCAGTGTGAATCCGAGGCCGCGGGCCTCTGGAGATTGTTGAGGCGAGCGTAGAGCCCGTCACTGCGCTTCGCAAGCGTATCGTGACTGCCCTCCTCGACGACGCGGCCCTGCTGCATGACGACGATCTTGTCGGCGCGAACCACGGTCGACAGCCGGTGCGCGATGACAACGACCGTGCGGCCCGTCATCGCCTCCTCGAGCGCTTTCTGGACGGCCGCTTCCGACTCCGTGTCGAGGGCGGATGTGGCTTCGTCCAGCAACAGTATCGGCGCGTTGCGCACCAGAGCGCGCGCAATCGACAGGCGCTGGCGCTGACCGCCGGAGAGCGTCACGCCGTTTTCGCCGACGGCAGTGCTATAGCCCTGCGGCTGGGCCAGGATAAAATCGTGGGCATAGGCCAGCCGGGCGGCTTCCTCGACTTCGGCATCCGTCGCGTCGGGCCGGCCATAGCGGATGTTGTCGCGGATCGAACCCTCGAACAGGTAGGGTTGCTGGGATACATAGGCCAGTTGTTCGCGGAGCGACTGCTTGGTGACGTGGGCTATGTCCTGGCCATCAATCAGGATATCGCCGGATGCCGGGTCGTAGAAACGCGGAATGAGATTGATGATCGTGGACTTTCCGGCGCCGGAAGGCCCAACGAGCGCGGTTGTCCTGCCGCCTTCGGCTACGAAATTCACACCATTGAGAACCGCATCGCTGCCATAGGCGAACGCGACGTCTCGAAACTCGATGCGGGCCTCGGTCACGACCAGCGGCTTGGCGTCCGGCAGGTCGCGCTGGCGTGGCTCCATGTCGAGAAGGTCGTAGATCATCCGGGCGTTGACGGCTGCACGCTCCAACTGAACCTGCAACTTGGCGAGGCGGCGCGCCGGATCGTAGGCAAGCAGCAGCGCCGTCACGAACGAGAAGAAAGCGCCCGGCGGGGCGTTGAAATAGATAGACCGATATGCCGCATAGGCCAGCACGCTGGCAACCGCAAAGCCGGCAAAGGTTTCCGTCATCGGCGCATTGCGCTCGGACAGTCTGGCGATCTTGTTTGCGCGCCCTTCGGCAGCGACGATGATCTTGTTGATTTTGTGCTCGAGCTGCCTTTCCATCGTGAAGGCCTTGACGATGGAAATGCCCTGAATGGTCTCCTGCATCGCACCGAGCACGTGGCTGTTGAGATCGATCGCTTCCTTCGTTGCCTGTCGCAGGCGCTTGGAAAGGTAGCGCAAGGCCAGGAGCAGGGGCGGGGCGAGGATAAGCACCGCCAGGCTGAGCAAGGGATCCTGGTAGACCATGACGCCGATCAGCGCCACGAAGGTCAGCAGGTCGCGCGCGGTCGACGTGATCGTCAGGTTCAGAACGTCCCTGATGCCACCGACATTCTGGCTGACCTGTGCCGCGATGCGGGCGGACCGCGCTTCGTTGAAATAGCCGACCGACAGCGTCATCAGATGCACATAGAGACGGCTCTGATAACGGGCGACGATATTGTTGCCGATCTTGGACAATGCCACCGCCTGGCCATAGCTGGCAAAGCCACGCATCACGAAGGCAATGAAGATCGCAAGACAGATGATCCAGACGACATCGGCCCGCCGATTGGCGAAGGCTTCGTCGATTATCACACGCATGATCCAGGCCGTGAAGGCCGTCGACAGCGCCACAATCACAAGGCAGCCGATGGCAACGGCGTAGCCCCAGATGTGCTCGCGGCCATTCTCGGCAAGGATGCGCTTCAGGACGGCGGTGACCGTGCCGCTGTCAACAGGTCGCTGCTGGGTATCGGTTGAAGTCAAAAAAAGCTTCCTGTCTCGGACCATGCGAGCCGACATGTCGGCTCGCGCTCGAGCGGCTCTATAAAGAGTTGGCGCCCGTTTGGCTAGGGTCGGCTAGCCTCGCCAACGACGCCCGTCCGTCGAAACGCCGAAACTGTCCGGCTTGCGCGCATAGGACGAAAGGCCCGCAAGCGCCGCAAGCGGATGGGTGACGACGTAGGTGGGAATGGTCGCGAGCAAGGCGGAATGGGGTGCCTTGTCCTCGAAAGCAGCCCGGAATTCCGGCTTTCGCAACGCCGGCAAAATCTTCTGCGAGATGCCGCCCGACAGGAAGACGCCGCCCCGAGCCATGAAAATCATCGCCATATCGCCGGCAACGCGTCCGAGATAGGTCGAAAAGAGTGCGATGGTCTCGACGGCAACGGCGTCGGTTCCGGCAAGCGCATGCGACGTGATATCAGCCGGATCGGCGTAAGTCGGCTCGACACCGTCGGCGGCGCAGATCGCACGGTAGAGGTTGACGATCCCGCGGCCGCACAGGATTTGTTCTGCGGAAATCCGGCCCTCGATGGTTTCGACATGCGGAAAAATCTCAAGATCCCGCTTGGTGCGCGGCCCGAGATCGACATGCCCGCCCTCGCCCGGCACAGGAATCCAGACGTTGCGTGCATGGATGAGCCCCCCGACGCCAAGGCCGGTGCCGGGGCCAAGGACCACACGGGACGCGACCATCTCGCCCGATGCGCGACCAAGGCGTTCCCGATTTTCGCTGGAGAGGCCGGAGATCGCCAGCGCCTGCGCCTCGAAATCGTTGACGACGAGCACGTCTTCCAGTCTCAGGCCTTCGATCATCGTTTTCGGGCGAACCACCCAGTCGCAATTGGTCAGCGGGATTTCGTCGTCGCTGATCGGTCCGGCGACGGCAAGGATCGCAGAGCGCGGCTTGATGGTGCTCTTTTCGAAAATGGCGGCACGGATGGCATCGTCGATGGTCTCGAAGTCCGCTGTGCGGACATTCGGAAAATTGATCTGTTCAGCGGTCGCGTCCGCGATGATCGCAAAGCGGGCGTTGGTGCCGCCGATATCACCGATAAGGATCGGATAGGGCAAGGAGGCTTCGCTGGTGTCGAGCTGGTGCATGGCAGGTTCCGTGAGTGCGCCTTCAGCGCCGGTTAAGCGTGAAGATTTGCGATTAGCTTGTCCGCAGTCGCTTCGTTGAGCGCCATTGGAATATCATAGACGATGGCAAGCCGCATCAGCGCCTTGACGTCGACGTCGTGCGGCATCGGCGTCAATGGATCGACGAAGAAGATGAGGGCATCGACTTCGCCCGTCGCGATCAGCGCGCCGATCTGCTGGTCGCCGCCGAGCGGGCCGCTCTTCAGCCGCGTCACGTCGAGGTCAGGTGCGGCGTCCAGAACGCGGCCGCCGGTCGTGCCTGTGGCGACGATCTTCCAGTTCGCGGCCAGCGTCTCGCGGTTGCGGCGCGCGAACTCGGCCATGTCATCCTTCTTCTGGTCGTGCGCGATCAACGCAAGGCATTTGCCATTGGCCATAAAAGGCGACCTCCGTCCGAAAATTCAATCGATTTGACCGCTTCTATACGAAGTGATTTGCCTTTGAAAGAGCGCCCTGTGACTGCGCTCATTGGACAGATGGTTTGTCGTCGGGAATGGGTCCGGTAGCAGGCAGCGCCTCGTCGGGAGCAACCGCAGGCTCTGCCGCCGGGGCAACCGTCAAGGCCTCGGCCGCCGACGCCCCGCCATAGGTCGCGGCCCGAACCGAGGAGACCGGCGGCGCAGCGAGAACCGCCGAGCAGGCGTTGGGAAGATCCGACACCATGACCTCGCGCGGCTTGACCGGCTTCGCACCTGGCTTGGGCGGTTTCGGCGGAGCCCAGGGCTCCTTGGTGAACCACCATGCCAGGGACTTGCCGCAGCCGTCGCCGGCGGCAACTGGCGCCTGAGGCTTGCAGCCTGCAGCGCCCGGCGGGCACTTGATGCGGATGTGGAAATGCGAATCGTGACCGTATTCGGGACGAAGCTTGCCCAGATTGGTGCGATCGCCGGTCCAGGTGTCGCACATCTTCTTCTTGATCGCCGGATTGACGAAGATACGCTCGACCTGCGGATAGCTCGCCGCACGCATCAGAAGCCGCGCATGCGCATCGCTCCAGACGTCGGGATTGATGGTCAGGAACGCGTTCTTCTGCAGCATCGTCGTGAACGGCAACGTCTCACGCTCTTCTGCGCTCATCCTGTGAGACGGCATGGGGGTGAGCCAGACGTCGGCATCGAGGCCGATCTGGTGCGAGGCGTGGCCGTTGAACATCGGCCCTCCGCGCGGCTGCGCAATATCGCCGACGAGAAGGCCAGGCCAGCCGTCGTAGTTTGCAGCATCACGTGACAGCCGTTCCAGCAATCCGATCATCGCAGGATTGCCCCAGCGACGATTGCGCGAAAGCCGCATTGCCTCCCATGTCGGCCCATCGGCGGGCAGCGCCACGGCGCCTGTCATGCAGCCCTTGGCATAAAAACCGAAGGGCTGCGCGGCCCCTTGGGTCGGCAGCGCGACCGACCCGAAAATCGCCTTCGCGCTCCCCGGGCTCGGCTGCTTCTGCTGCGCGGCGACATCCCCGGCGATGATGCTTGCGCCCATCGCGCCGGCGAGCGCCAGCCTGCCTAGAGTATGAAGTGCGTGAGAGATGCGGAGAACCATGCCATTTCCTGAACGTCTGCCGAACCTGGGCTCGGGTGATTTGCAATCGAGCCTACCGTGAAAAGCAATTTTGGTGAATCGATGTTTTGGCCTTTGCCGACTGCGGGGCGAAATCGCCTCAGTCGAATTTGTCGGTCGACCCGTACCCGATGACAAAACAGTCACGATTCCGCGAACCCCATAAAAACTGAAGGGTCACCTGTTTTTCGCCTGCTTTTCGCCTATTCTCGGCGAAGCGAACAACAATATGGGGCTGGCGGATGGCGCGTGCGTGGTCGAAACTGGGTTTGGTTCTCTCTCTTGCCGGCGTCTTTGCCCTGCCTTTGCAGGCGTCGGCGCAGGAGCAGAATTTCCGGATCGGCACGTCGTCAATCGGCGAACTCAAGTACCAGCCCGGCTTTAAACGTTTCGACTACGTCAACCCGGATGCGCCGAAGGGCGGAGACCTCAGGCTCTCGACGGCAGGGACGTACGACACGTTCAATCCGCTTCTGAGCAAAGGCCAAACGGTGACGGGGCTCGGGCTCGTTTTCGAAACGCTGATGAAGTCGGCCGACGACGAACTGCTTGCCTCCTACGGCCTGCTTGCCGAAGGCGTCTCGTATCCCGACGATGTTTCCAGAGCGACATTTCGGCTGCGCAAGGAAGCCAAGTGGGCTGACGGAAGCCCGGTGACGCCGGAGGACGTGATCTTCAGCTTCGAGAAGTCGAAGGAACTCAATCCGCTTCTTTCGAACTACTACGGCCATGTCGTGAAGGCCGAAAAGACAGGCGAGCGCGACGTCACCTTCGCCTTCGACGAGACGGGAAACAAGGAGCTTCCCAACATTCTCGGCCAGCTCCAAGTCGTGCCCAAGGCATGGTGGGAAGGCAAAGGACCCGACGGAAAGCCACGGGACATCTCGAAGACGACACTTGAGCCCGTCATGGGTTCCGGTCCTTACAAGATCGGCCCCTTTTCAGCCGGCAGCAAGATCACCTACGAGCTGCGGGACGATTACTGGGGCAAGGACGTCAACGTGAATGTCGGGCAGAATAATTTCGGCGCTGTGTCCTACACCTACTTCGGTGACAGGGATGTCGAGTTCGAGGCGTTCCGCGCCGGCAACGTGGATTTCTGGCAGGAGAACCAAGCGAGCCGCTGGGCGACGGGGTACGACTTCCCAGCCGTCAAGGACGGACGCATCAAGCGCGAAGAACTGCCGAACCAGCTTCGCGCGACCGGCATCATGCAGGCCATGGTGCCGAACATACGCCGCGACATATTCAAGGACGAGCGCGTGCGCGAGGCGCTGAATTACGCCTTCGACTTCGAGGAGATGAACCGCACAGTGTTCTTCGGCGCCTACAATCGCGTCGACAGCTTCTTCTTCGGCACCGAACTCGCGGCATCCGGCCTGCCCGAAGGCCGCGAGCTGGAGATCCTGCAGGGCATGAAAGACAAGGTGCCGGCGGAGATTTTCACTACGCCCTACAGCAATCCGGTCGGTGGCGATCCGCAGAAAAGTCGCGAGAACCTGCGCAAGGCGATCAGCCTGCTTAAGGAGGCCGGCTACGCAATCCAGGGCAGCCGGATGGTAAACACCAAGACCGGCAAGCCCCTCTCCTTCGAGCTGCTCCTCAGCAGCCCGACTTTGGAACGGGTTGCCGTTCCTTATACGCAGGCACTCAGGAAGATCGGCATCGACGCGCGCGTGCGCACCGTCGATCCATCCCAGTACACCAACCGCGTTCGCAGCTTCGACTACGACATGATCTGGAATGTTTGGGCCGAGACGATGAACCCCGGCAACGAGCAGGCCGACTACTGGGGTTCGGCCGCCGCCAGCCAGCAGGGATCGCGCAACTACGCGGGCATTGCCGATCCCGCGGTCGATGAACTGATCAAGAAGATCATATTCGCGCCGAGCCGCGACGATCAGATTGCCGCGATCAAGGCGATGGATCGCGTGATGTTGGCAAGGCACTATGTCGTGCCGCTCTACTATCGCTCGGATATCCCGATCGCATATTGGGACAAATTCGAACGCCCTGCCGAGCTGCCCACCTATTCCACCGGTTTCCCGGATATCTGGTGGTCGAAAGCGGCAAAGTGAGCGGCCTTGCATTGGCCGCACGGCTGGGCTCCAAATGGGCGGTCCGAATCAGTTCGGAACAAGAACAGAGGCCGGACATGACCGGCGAAAAAAGGCTGGCGGATTGAACGGGAATAGACTGGAAGGCACGACCAAGAACTCCCCGGGGGCCACTCGCTGATGGGAGCCTATGTCCTTCGCCGCCTGCTTTTGATGATCCCGACGATCGTCGGGATCATGGCCATATCCTTCACCGTCATCCAGTTTGCGCCGGGCGGGCCCGTCGAGCAGGTGATCGCGCAACTGACCGGCGATGCGCAGGGGGCGGATTCTCGCATTTCCGGCGGTGGCGGCGACCTGATGGGCGGTGGCGGCCTCGACGAGGGCGGCTCGAAATACCGCGGCGCGCAGGGCCTCGATCCGGAGCTGATCGCCAAGCTCGAGAAGCAGTTCGGCTTCGACAAGCCGCCGCTGACGCGCTTCGGCGAAATGATGTGGAATTACATCCGCTTCGATTTCGGCGAGAGCTTCTTCCGCAACACGTCCGTTCTCGACCTGATCAAGGACAAGCTGCCCGTCTCGGCCTCGCTCGGCGTCTGGATCATGATCTTTTCCTACGGCATCTCGATCCCGCTCGGCATCCGCAAGGCCGTCAGGGACGGCTCGACCTTCGACGTCTGGACATCAGGCGTGATCATCATCGGCTATGCCGTGCCGAGCTTCCTGTTCGGCATCCTGCTGATCGTACTTTTCGCCGGCGGTTCGTTCTACGACTGGTTCCCTCTACGCGGCCTCGTCTCGGACAATTTCGACCAGCTTGCCTGGTGGCAGAAGCCGCTCGACTATTTCTGGCATCTGGCGCTGCCGCTGATCTCGCTGTCGCTCGCCGCCTTCGCGACGACGACGCTTCTGACCAAGAACTCGTTCATCGAAGAGATCAAGAAGCAGTATGTGGTGACTGCCCGCGCCAAGGGTCTGAACGAACGGCAGGTGCTATACGGCCACGTCTTCCGCAATGCCATGCTGATCATCATCGCCGGCTTTCCGGGCGCCTTCATCTCCGCCTTCTTCACGGGATCGCTCCTGATCGAGAACATCTTCTCGCTCGACGGACTTGGGCGCCTCGGCTACCTCTCGGTGGTCAACCGAGATTATCCGATCGTCTTTGCGACGCTCTACATCTTCTCGCTGCTCGGCCTGTTCGTGAGCCTCGTCTCCGACCTGATCTACACCTGGATCGATCCGCGCATCGACTTCGAGCGGAGGGACGTCTGATGGACACCGCCGCCAATCCGGTGACCGCGACGCCGGTCAAGCCGCCGCGCAAGGGCCTGCTGTCGCCGACCAACATCCGCCGCTGGAAGAACTTCAAGGCGAACCGGCGGGGCTACTGGTCGCTCTGGCTGTTTCTCCTGCTGTTCATCCTCAGCCTGTTTGCCGAGTTCATCGCCAACGACCGGCCGATCGTCGCCTCCTACAAGGGCGAGATCCTGTTTCCCGTGCTGGTCAACTATCCCGAGGAGAAGTTCGGCGGCTTCCTGGCCGAAACGGACTACCGGTCCGACGTCATATCGGACGAGATCAACGCGAACGGCTGGATGATCTGGCCGCCGATCCGTTACTCCTACCGCTCGGTCAACTCCAACATTCCGCATTCGGCGCCGACCGCACCCTTCTGGATGATGAGCCAGGAGGAGCGATGCTCCGGCTATCCGCAGGGCGTCAACGATCCGGGCTGCACCTTCAGCAACCTCAACTGGCTCGGCACCGACGACCAGGCGCGGGACGTGCTCGCGCGCGTCATCTACGGCTTCCGCATCTCGGTCCTGTTCGGCCTGGTTCTGACGATCTGCTCGGCTGTCGTCGGCGTAGGGGCCGGCGCGATCCAGGGCTATTTCGGCGGCTGGACGGATCTGCTCCTGCAGCGTTTCATCGAAATCTGGTCGTCGATGCCGGTGCTCTATATCCTGCTGATCATCGCTGCGATCCTGCCGCCCGGCTTCTTCGTGCTGCTGGGCATCATGCTGTTGTTCTCCTGGGTCGGCTTCGTCGGCATCGTGCGCGCCGAATTCCTGCGAGCACGAAACTTCGAATATGTGCGCGCCGCCCGCGCGCTCGGCGTCAACAACCGCACCATCATGTGGCGACAC
This sequence comes from Rhizobium sp. Root1203, assembly GCF_001424945.1. GTDB lineage: Bacteria > Pseudomonadota > Alphaproteobacteria > Rhizobiales > Rhizobiaceae > Rhizobium. The sequence goes on along the minus strand of NZ_LMCW01000002.1, from coordinate 127,058 downwards.
CTCTTGCCGAACGCCATGGTGGCGACCCTTACCTTCCTGCCGTTCATCCTGTCGGGGTCGATCACGACGCTGACCTCGCTCGACTTCCTCGGCTTCGGAATGCCGCCCGGCTCTCCGTCGCTGGGAGAGATGATTGCCCAGGGGAAGTCCAATCTGCAGGCGCCGTGGCTCGGCCTGACGGCCTTCTTCGCGATGTCGATCATGCTTTCCCTGCTGATCTTCATCGGCGAGGCGGTGCGCGATGCCTTCGATCCAAGGAAGACATTCCAATGAGCGGTACTCAAGAACCCCTGCTTTCCGTTCGCGATCTCTCTGTTGCCTTCCATCAGGGCGGGGAAACATCGCTGGCTGTCGATCGCGTGTCCTTTGACATTCACAGGGGGGAAGTGGTGGCGCTGGTGGGCGAGTCCGGGTCGGGCAAGTCGGTCTCCGCGAACTCCATCCTGCGCCTCCTCCCCTACCCCTCGGCCAGCCACCCCTCGGGAGCGATCCTCTTCAAGGGCAAGGACCTCCTGAAGGCATCGGACAAGGCATTGCGCGAGGTGCGCGGCAACGATATCACGATGATCTTCCAGGAGCCGATGACGTCGCTCAATCCGCTCCACAACATCGAGAAGCAGATCGCCGAGATCCTGGCGCTGCATCAGGGGCTGACCGGCCAGGCGGCGCGTACGCGCGTGCTGGAACTGCTGAACCAGGTCGGCATCCGCGAACCGGAGAAACGCCTGAAGGCTTACCCGCACGAGCTGTCCGGCGGCCAGCGGCAACGCGTGATGATCGCGATGGCGCTGGCCAACCGCCCGGAACTGCTGATCGCCGACGAACCGACAACGGCGCTGGACGTGACGGTGCAGGCGCAGATCCTCGAGCTGCTGCGGCAGCTGAAGGGACAGCACGGCATGTCCATGCTGTTCATCACCCACGACCTCGGGATCGTCCGCAAGTTCGCGGACCGGGTGTGCGTGATGACCAAGGGCGAGATCGTCGAGACCGGCACCGTCGAAGAGGTCTTCACCAATCCGAAGCATGACTATACGCGACACCTGCTGGCCTCGGAGCCGCGCGGCGAACCGCCGCTTTCCGACACCTCCAAGCCGATCGTCATGCAGGGGGCCGACATTCGCGTGTGGTTCCCCATCAAGGCGGGGCTGATGCGCAGGGTTGTCGACCATGTGAAGGCCGTGGACGGGATCGACCTGTCGCTGCGCGCCGGACAGACGCTCGGCGTGGTCGGCGAATCCGGATCCGGCAAGACGACACTCGGTCTCGCCTTGACCCGGCTGATCTCCTCGCAAGGGCGGATCAGCTTCGTCGGCAAGGATATAGCCGACTATTCGTTTACGGAGATGCGACCGTTGCGCAACCAAATGCAGGTCGTGTTCCAGGACCCCTACGGCTCGCTCAGCCCGCGCATGTCGGTCGGCGACATCATCGCCGAGGGATTGAAGGTTCACGAGCGGTCGCTGTCCTACGAGGAACGCGACCGGCGCGTGTGCTGGGCGCTGGAGGAAGTCGGACTCGACCCGACGACGCGGTGGCGGTATCCGCACGAGTTTTCCGGCGGCCAGCGCCAGCGCATTGCGATTGCGCGCGCCATGGTGCTGAAGCCGCGCTTCGTCATGCTCGACGAACCGACGTCGGCGCTGGACATGAGCGTACAGGCGCAAGTGGTCGATCTCCTGCGCGACCTGCAGAAGAAGCACGATCTCGCCTATCTCTTCATCAGTCACGATCTCAAGGTGGTGAAAGCGCTTGCCAACGACGTCATCGTCATGCGCTTCGGCAAGGTGGTCGAACAGGGCGCATCATCCGAGATCTTCGGCGCGCCGAAGGACGACTACACCAAGGCCCTGATGGCCGCAGCCTTCAACATAGAGGCCGTGCCGACGCCGGTCGTGCAACAATAAAGAAGATCATGTCTACCAGACCGCCCGTTCTCGTCGATCTCAAGTTCAATCCCGAAGGCATCGCCCGCATCCTGAAAACCGCCTTTGCGGATCGCGGCAGCATCAATATCGCCGATCCGGCCGCCAAGGGCCGCGACCTGAGCGGCATCGACTATGCCTTGCTCTGGAAGCCCGACGCCGATCAGTTCGAACGCGCGCCCAACCTGAAGATCATCTTCTCGGGCGGCGCCGGTGTCGACAGCTTCCTGAACCTGCCCGGCCTGCCTGATGTGCCGATCGTCCGTTTCGTCGATCGCAGCCTGACGACGCGGATGAGCGAGTGGGTCGTCATGCAATGCCTGATGCACCTGCGCGGACAGCACAGGCACGACCAGCACCAGCGCGAACGCAGGTGGGGCAAGCTGATCGCACCCGAAGCTGCCGAGGTCACCGTCGGAATCATGGGCCTTGGCGTCCTCGGCCAGGATGCGGCGTCGAAGCTCCGCGTCATGGGCTTCAACGTCATCGGCTGGTCGCGCACCGCCAAGGAGATGGAAGGCATCGAGACGTTTGACGCCAGCGAGCTCGACTCGTTTCTGGCGAAGACCGATGTTCTCGTCGGACTGCTTCCCCTGACGCCGGAGACGACCGGTTTCTACAATGCCCAGCTGTTTGCCAGGCTTCGGCAGGGCGGAGCGCTTGGCAAGCCTGTCTTCATCAATGCCGGACGCGGCAAGAGCCAGGTGGAAGCCGATATTGTCTCGGCAGTCGAAAGCGGCTTGCTCGGAGGCGCTTCGCTCGACGTGTTCGAAGTGGAGCCGCTTCCGGCAGACGCTCCGCTATGGGGGCTGGAGAACGTCTTCCTCACGCCGCACGATGCGGCGGTCTCCGAGGAGAACGCACTTTTCAGGCACGTCGAAAACCAGATCGCGCGGTTCGAGCGCGGCGAAGCTCTGCAGTTCGTCATTGACAGCGAGCTGGGGTACTAAGGCTGGCGGAAACCTTTCGGCAACCTCTCGAGGCGATCGGCACCCGCGGCAATTGACGGACGGTTATTAGAGCTGGACATTATCGGCCGATTTTTCGATAAGAAGACGCACGAGCCGGTCGTCGTGCGCCGGTTCTTGGCGCGCCCGAACGGATGAATGGGTGGAATTCATGGCCAAGACCGACATCGCACGGCGCGTTTACAATCACGCTTGGAAGCTCGACCCTATCGTCCGAAGCCTGATCGATACGGACTTCTACAAGCTGCTGATGCTGCAGATGATCTGGAAGCTCTATCCCGACGTCGATGCCACTTTCACGCTGATCAATCGCACGAAGCGCGTTCATCTCGCCGAAGAAATCGACGAGGGGGAACTGCGCGAACAGCTGGATCACGCGCGGACGCTCAAGCTGTCGAAAAAGGAAACGATCTGGCTGGCCGGTAACAGCTTCTATGGGCGCGCTCAGATTTTCGAGCCGGAGTTTCTGGCCTGGTTCTCGCATTTCCAGCTGCCCGAGTATGAGCTGTCAAAACGTGACGGGCAGTATGTGCTGGATTTCCACGGCTCGTGGAAGGAAACCACGATGTGGGAAATTCCGGCACTCGCCATCATCAACGAACTCAGGTCGCGGTCGGCGATGAGGGCGCTCGGCCCGTTCACGCTCGACGTTCTCTATGCACGTGCCAAGGCCCGGATGTGGGAGAAGGTGGAACGGCTGCGCGAACTGCCGGGCCTGCGCATCTCCGATTTCGGCACGCGCCGCCGCCACAGTTTCCTCTGGCAGCGCTGGTGCGTGGAGGCGCTCAAGGAAGGTATCGGCCCAGCCTTCACCGGCACGAGCAACGTCCTGCTGGCCATGGATTCGGATCTGGAGGCGGTCGGTACGAACGCCCACGAACTGCCCATGGTGGCCGCCGCGCTGGCGCAGACCGACGAGGAGCTGCACAACGCGCCCTACAAGGTGCTGCGCGACTGGAACAAGCTCTACGGCGGAAACCTGCTGATCGTTCTGCCCGACGCCTTCGGCACCGCCGCGTTCCTGCGCGACGCGCCGGAATGGGTGGCCGACTGGACGGGCTTCCGCCCAGACAGCGCCCCACCGATCGAAGGCGGCGAGAAAATCATCGACTGGTGGAAGAAAATGGGCCGCGATCCGCGCCAGAAGCTGCTCATCTTTTCCGACGGCCTCGACGTGGACGCGATCATCGACACCTACAAGCATTTCGAGGGGCGCGTGCGCATGAGCTTCGGCTGGGGAACCAACCTTACCAACGACTTTGCCGGCTGCGCGCCGACGGAGATTTCAGGCCTCAACCCGATTTCCATCGTCTGCAAAGTCAGCGACGCCAACGGCCGCCCAGCCGTCAAGCTGTCCGACAATCCGCAAAAGGCAACCGGCGATCCCGAGGAAGTCCAGCGCTACCTGAAATTCTTCGGCACGGAAGACCGCGTCGATCAGGCCGTATTCGTCTGAGACGGGAAAACGCGGCGCATGGGCCGCGTCTCTGCCGTCCCCGCTGTCGGCGTCACTTCACGACAAGGACCGCCTTGCCCCTTACCCGATCGTAGAGATCGATGGCGTCCTGATTGAACATGCGGACGCAGCCGGACGAGGCATTCTTGCCGATCGTCTTCCATTCCGGCGAGCCGTGGATGCGATAGAGCGTGTCCTGGCCATCCTGGAAGATATAGAGCGCCCGCGCGCCCAATGGGTTCTGCAGGCCGGGCGGCATGCCCTGCTTCCACTGTTCGAGCTTCGGATTGCGCCCGATCATGGAGGGCGTCGGGGTCCATGTGGGCCACTTCCGCTTCCACTGAATGATTGCGCGCCCCTTCCAGGCGCGGCCCTGCGCGCCGAGGCTGACGCCATAGCGGATCGCCCGGCCGTCCTTCAGGATGAAATAGAGGAATTTGGTTTCGGTATCGACGACGATCGAGCCGGGCGGCTCGTCAGTGTCGTAGTCCACCTCCTGGCGGAGATAGTAGGGATCGACCTCAGCATGGGCGATGGCCGGCAAGTGGTAGTCTCCGTCGTTGCGGTCCGCATAGATAGCCGGATAGTCCGGCTTGTCCGGCGCGGGGCGCGAGGGCGCGGGCACTTTTTCGGGAACGGCCGCCTTCACGATCGGCGGATTGGGTGTCGCGACGACAATTCGCTCGGCCGGCAATTGGGTACAGCTCGCGAGAAGAATAGCGCCGGCTGCCGCGGACAGCAGCCGAAGAACAGAAAACAGATGCAATTTCAAAGATTCCGATTGATCAATGGATTGGGGTAGGTCGGTCTCCCTGTACGCCCATCCGTGACCAAAATGTGTTTCGAGCGCCGAAAACGGCAAGGTCATCGGGCATTCCCAAAGGCGTGTTGGGAAAGCGCAACACCAGGGCGCGCGGGACACCGATACCGCGGCAACACGATGGGCACAGCTATTCCAACGCGCCGTCCTTCTACCGACACTCCGGATCAACAACCCTCGGATAGTGCTTGGGAATATGCCCCCACTCGCGACTTGAAGCGAGCAACAGACTTTGGCGGCTTAGCATTTCGATGGCGGACAGGGTGGGATTCGAACCCACGGTACGCTTTCACGTACACACGCGTTCCAGGCGTGCGCCTTAAACCACTCGGCCACCTGTCCTTTGCCGGCCTGCGTCGTCAGACGCAAATCGTTGGAACGGCGCGATATATACCGATGAATTTTCGGCGATCAACCTAAATCTAACAGTTTTTTGACTTCTTCCGGTAAAAGTGCGGCTGAGCCTCCATTGCAGTTCCGCCAGCACGTCGCTATTTTTGTGTTGGGTGGAGAATGATGCGGCTGGCCGGCGGTTGTCCGGCGGATCAAAGGCCGGAGAGATCGATGCGTTTCCTACTGCGTTTGGCGAGTCTTGTTGCGCTGGCTGTCGCTGTGATTGCCGGGACCGTCGATTCCATTCAATCCGTGGCGGCCTCCTCCGTGGTCATAACGCCGATGGGCGCGGCGTGGCAGGATCTGAACGCCTCGTCGCTTGACGCATTGCAATCCTCCATCTCCTACTACATCCACCCGCGCTTCTATACGCTCGCCTTTCAATGGCTCATGATGCAGCCGGCATTTGCGGTGTTTCTCGTGCTCTCGCTGCTGCTGTGGATGGCCGGCTACAAGAAGCAGCCGGCCGCCGGCCGCTTCGCTGCCTAGCTTGGCGGCAGCCGTATTGGCTGCCCGATGCCTAGAAAAATCACAACCCATCGATGATTTTGCGCAAAATTCAGCCCGCTTGAGCTGATTTTTGGCAGTTGCGGCAAATTTTTACCAGTCGAAAAATTTCTGGTGAATTTTCTTTTGAGCCATGCAAGGATGCGCGCAGCCAGGCCTCCGGGGGAAGGTCGGTGGTTCCGCAGACATGCCTGAAAACAGGCTTGCGGGAGGACCCCTAACTAATACTAACAACAGGGCTGCACTATGAAAAAATCCCTTCTGACTCTCCTTGCCGTGGCCGCCATGTCCACGACGGCGCTTGCCGCCGACGTCAAGCCGGCACTGGTCTACGGCACCGGCGGGAAGTTCGATAAGTCGTTCAACGAAGCAGCCTTCAACGGCGCCGAAAAGTTCAAGAAGGAAACCGGTGTCGCGTATCGTGACTTCGAGCCGACTGGCGACACCCAGGGCGAACAGGCGATCCGCAACTTCGCAAGCCGCGGTTTCAACCCGGTTGTTGCCGTTTCATTCGCCTGGACCTCTGCAATCGAGAAGGTCGCAGCCGAATTCCCGGACACCAAGTTCATCATCGTTGACGCCGTGGTCGACAAGCCGAACGTCCGCTCGGTCGTATACAAGGAAGAAGAGGGCTCGTTCCTCGTCGGTCTTCTCGCCGGCATGGCGTCCAAATCCGGCAAGGTCGGTTTCGTCGGCGGCATGGACATTCCGCTCATCCGCAAGTTCGGATGCGGCTATGAGCAGGGCGCACGCGCCGCCAATGCGAAGATCGAAGTCTTCCAGAACATGACCGGCACGACCGGCGCTGCCTGGAACGACCCGGTTCGCGGCGGCGAACTTACCAAGAACCAGATCGACCAGGGCGCAGACGTCGTCTACGCGGCTGCCGGTGCAACCGGTCTCGGCGTTCTGCAGACGGCAGCCGACAACAAGAAGTTCTCGATCGGCGTCGACTCCAACCAGAATTACCTGCATCCGGGTTCCGTGCTGACCTCGATGGTCAAGCGCGTCGACCTCGCAGTCTTCAACGCCTTCACCGACGTCAAGGGTGACAAGTTCACCGCCGGCGTTCAATCGCTCGGCGTCAAGGAAGACGGCGTTGCGGCCGCCATCGACGAGCACAACAAGGCGCTCATCACGCCTGAAATGCAGGCAGCGGTCGACAAGGCCAAGGCCGACATCATTGCAGGAACCATCAAGGTTCACGATTACACCTCGGACAACGCTTGCCCGAAGTGATCCGCGACTGAGACGGGCGTATGGTGGAATCTTTTCGCCATACGCCCTTTTCGTATTTGGAGCCTGCAGTGACAGACACGCCCGCTATCGAACTTGTGGGCATCGACAAGAAATTCGGTGCCGTTCACGCCAACAAGAACATCAACCTCACCGTCGCCAAGGGCACGATCCACGGGATCATCGGGGAAAACGGTGCCGGAAAATCGACACTGATGTCGATCATCTACGGTTTTTATCATGCCGACAGCGGAGAGATCCGCGTCAACGGCAATCCCGTGACCATCAAGGACAGCCAGGCCGCCATCTCGGCCGGCATCGGCATGGTGCATCAGCATTTCATGCTGGTCGACAATTTCACGGTGCTGGAAAACATCATGCTGGGCGCCGAAGGCGGCGCGCTGCTTGCCAGGGGCGTCTCGTCGGCCCGCGCCGAGCTGCGCCGCCTCGAGAAGGACTATGGCCTGGAGGTCAATCCGGACGCCGTCATAGAGCAGCTTCCGGTCGGCCTGCAGCAACGCGTCGAAATTCTCAAGGCCATGTATCGCGGCGCCGAGATTCTCATTCTCGACGAGCCGACAGGCGTTTTGACCCCTGCCGAAGCGGACCACCTGTTCAAGATCCTCGGCGTGCTGCGCGACCAGGGAAAGACGGTCATCCTGATCACCCACAAGCTGCGCGAAATCATGGCGATCACCGATACGGTCTCCGTCATGCGCCGCGGCGAGATGGTGGCAACGCGCAAGACCTCGGAAACAACGGTCGAGGAGCTGGCCGAGCTGATGGTCGGTCGCCGTGTTCTGCTGCGCGTGCAGAAGGGCGAGGCCAATCCCGGCAAGGTCGTGCTGTCGGTGCGCAATCTCTCGGTCAAGGACAACCGCGGCGTGGTCATGGTCGACAACGTCTCGTTTGACGTCCATGCCGGCGAGATCGTAGGCGTTGCGGGCGTCGCCGGCAATGGGCAGTCCGAACTCCTGGAAGCGATCGCGGGTATCCGCAAGCCGCATTCCGGCGAAGTCCTGCTCGACGGCCAGCCGATCGACAAGGCGGATCCTGCGCGCCTTCGGGAACTCGGCCTCGCCCACATTCCCGAAGACCGCCATCACATGGGTCTGGTTCTGAAATTCGAGGAGTACGAAAACTCGGTACTCGGCTATCACCGCAATCCGGCCTACAGCAAGGGCCCGCTGCTCGACCTGGAGGCGATCCGCAAGGATGCCATGGAGAAGATCGAGAAATACGATATCCGTCCGCCGAACCCACGGCTGAAGACAGCGAACTTTTCCGGCGGCAACCAGCAGAAGATCGTCGTCGCCCGCGAAATCGAACGCGATCCGTCGGCGCTGATCATCGGACAGCCGACCCGCGGTGTCGATATCGGCGCCATCGAGTTCATTCACCGCCGAATCATCGAGATGCGCGACGCGGGCAAGGCCATCCTGCTCGTTTCCGTGGAGCTCGACGAAATCCGCGCCCTTTCAGACCGTATCCTTGTCATGTTTGCCGGCCATGTGGTCGGCGAGAAGACGCCCGATGCCGGTGAACAGACCCTCGGCCTGATGATGGCCGGCATTGCCGCGTGAGGCCTTAATGAGCACTGCTTCCGTCCCACTTCCAAACTGGATCAATTACGGCCTCATACCGATCCTGAACCTGATCGTGGCCTTCCTGATCTCCGGATTCGTTGTCTGGCTGATCGGCGAAAGCCCGCTGGCGGCCCTATCGCTGCTGATCGAGGGCGCGCTGGGCAGCGGCGAAGGGATCGGCTTTACGCTGTACTACGCCACCAGCTTCATCTTCACCGGCCTGTCCGTCGCCGTTGCCATCCATGCCGGCCTCTTCAACATCGGCTCCGAGGGCCAGGCCTATCTGGGCGGCCTGGGTTGCGCCCTGGTGGCGCTTGCACTCGACCGCTACGTGCCCTGGTATGTGACCATGCCGGTGGCAGTCGTCGGTGCGGGCCTGTTCGGGGCAGCCTGGGCCTTCATTCCGGCTTTCCTGCAGGCGAAGCGCGGCAGCCATATCGTCATCACCACCATCATGTTCAACTATATCGGCGCTGCGCTGATGGTTTATCTGCTGGTGCACGTCCTGATCGTTCCGGGCAAGATGGCGCCGGAAACCCGGACGTTCCTCGAGGGCGGGCAGCTGCCGAAGCTCGGCTGGCTGATGAACATGTTCGGCGCAAAGCTCGGCGCTGCTCCGTTCAACGTCTCCTTCATCATTGCGCTGGTCGCCTCCTATTTCGTGTGGCTGCTGATCTGGCGCACCAAACTCGGCTTCGAGATGCGCACGCTCGGCGTCAGCCCGAGCGCCGCCTCCTATGCGGGCATTCCGTATGCCCGTACCGTCATGATCGCCATGCTGCTCTCCGGCGCGCTTGCCGGCATGATGGCGCTCAATCCTGTCATGGGCTCGTCCGCCCGCCTGCAGGTGGAATTTGTCGGCGGCGCCGGCTTCGTCGGGATCGCCGTCTCCCTGATGGGCCGCAACCATCCTGTCGGCATCGTTCTGTCGGCGATCCTGTTCGGCATTCTCTATCAGGGGGGCGACTGGATCTCCTTCGAGATGCCAAACATCACCCGCGAAATGATCCTTGTGATCCAAGGTCTCGTCATCCTGTTTGCCGGTGCCCTGGAATACATGTTCCGTCCGGCGCTGGTGCGCGTCTATCAACAGTTCAAGAGCGCGTAGGGAGAGCGAACGATGGATTATTATGACATCTTCATCAGCGTTCTGAGCTCGACCGTACGTCTCTCGATCCCGCTGATCTTCACCGCTCTTGCCGGGCTTTTTTCCGAGCGGGCCGGCATCTTCGACATCGGCCTTGAAGGCAAGATGCTGGGCTCGGCCTTCGCGGCCGCCTGCGTTGCCTACCTCACGGGTTCGGCCTGGCTTGGCCTCGGTGCCGGAATCGTCTGCTCCGTCGCGCTCAGTTTCGTGCACGGCTTCGCTTCGATCACCAATCGCGGCAACCAGATCATCTCCGGCGTGGCGATCAACTTCTTCGTCGCGGGTATCACCATTGTCCTTGGTCAGGCCTGGTTCGGACAGGGCGGACGCACGCCCCAGCTGGCGGGCGACGCGCGCTTCACGCCAATCATCCTGCCCGGCGCCGACGCAATGCGCGAGGTGCCGGTCATCGGACCGCTCTATGCGAACGTGATCTCCGGCAACAATATCCTCACCTATCTGGCGTTCCTTGCGGTGCCGTTCTCCTGGTGGATCCTCTACCGCACGCGTTTCGGCCTGCGTCTGCGCGCGGTCGGCGAAAACCCGGGCGCAGTCGACACGGCCGGCATCTCCGTCAGCTGGCTGCGCTACCGCGCCGTCATCTGCGCCGGTATCCTTTGCGGCTTCTCGGGCACCTATCTCGCAATCGCGCAGTCGGCCGCCTTCATCAAGGACATGTCGGCCGGCAAGGGCTATATTGCACTTGCAGCACTGGTCTTCGCCAAATGGAAGCCGGTGCCCGTCATGTTCGCCTGCCTGCTCTTCGGCTTCCTCGATGCGCTGGCAAATTTCATGCAGGGCAAGCAGGTGCCGCTGGTCGGCGAGGTGCCGGTGCAGATCTTCCAGGCGCTGCCCTATGTCCTGACCTGCATCCTGCTCGCCGGCTTCATCGGCGTTGCAACACCGCCTAAGGCCGGCGGCGTACCCTATACGAAGGAGCGTTGAGAGCATGTCCCACGACCTTTTCGAAGCCGCACGCGGCGCCATGGCCTTTGCCCATGCTCCCTACTCCAAATTCCCCGTCGGCGCGGCCATCCGCGCCGAGGATGGCAAGGTCTATACCGGCGCGAACATCGAGAACCTCTCCTTCCCGCAGGGCTGGTGCGCCGAACCGACGGCGATCAGCGCGATGATCATGGGAGGCGCCAAAAAGATCGTCGAAATGGCCGTCATCGCAGAGAAGCTGCCGCTCTGCCCGCCTTGCGGCGGTTGCCGCCAGAAGATCTCGGAGTTTGCGTCCAAGGACACGAAAATCTATCTCTGCGACGAAGCCGGCGTGCAGAAGACGATGACCATGGACGAGCTTCTTCCTTTCAGCTTCGAGACGGAACTCGGATGAAAGCCGCTCTCGATCTGCTTGCCGGCAAACTCGGCGGGCTTGCGCCGCGCTACGGCATCGTCCTCGGTTCCGGGCTCGGCTCCCTCGTCAGCCAGCTGACCGATCCTGTTCGGATTGCCTACCGCGATCTGCCGGGCTTTCCCGTGAGCGCGGTGTCGGGCCATGCGGGCGAAGTCGTTGCCGGTCGCCTTGGCGATGTCCCCGTCATCATGCTGTCCGGCCGCGTCCATTTCTACGAAAAAGGCGACGCGAGCGCGATGCGCCTGCCGATCGAGGTGCTGAAGGGCCTGGGGGTGGAAGCACTGATTCTCACCAATTCGGCAGGCTCCCTGCGCGAGGATCTCGCCCCGGGGTCGGTGATGCAGATCGCGGACCATATCAACTATTCCGGCATGAACCCGCTGATCGGCGAGGAAAGCGATCGCCGCTTCGTCGGCCTTACGAATGCCTACGATGCAGCTTTGGCGGAGGACATGCGCGCGGCAGCCGAAAGGGTCGAGGTTCCGCTTTCGCAGGGCGTCTACATGTGGTTCTCGGGTCCGAGCTTCGAGACGCCCGCCGAAATCCGCATGGCGCGCATTCTCGGCGCGGATGCCGTCGGCATGTCGACAGTGCCCGAGGTCATCATCGCGCGAATGCTCGGCCTCAGGGTTGCAGCGGCCTCGGTTATCACCAACTATGGGGCCGGAATGACCGGCGCAGAGCTGAGCCACGAGGAAACCAAGGACATGGCGCCCATCGGCGGCGCCCGTCTCGCCGCCGTCTTGAAAGAGATGATCGCGGCCGGAGGAAACAGACAATGACCAATCACTCTCTCAAGGAGACCGCGGCGGTCGCGCTGTCACTCCTTGATCTCACCAACCTCAAGGACGACTGCACCGAGGCACAAATCGAGAGCTTGTGCGCCCGCGCGCAGACGCCCTACGGCAATACGGCCGCCATCTGCATCTGGCCGCGCTTCGTCGCACATGCCCGCGCCGTCCTCGGCAGCGGGCACCCCGTGCGTATTGCCACCGTCGTCAACTTCCCGTCCGGCGACATGGAGGTCGCGGACGTTGCGGCGGAAACCCGCGAGGCGATTGCCGACGGCGCCGACGAAATCGATCTCGTCATTCCCTACCGCAAGTTCATGGCGGGAAGCGGCAAGGCTGTGACCGACATGGTCGCGGCGGTGCGCGCCGAATGCAAGGGGACTGTGCTCCTCAAGGTTATTCTGGAAACCGGCGAGATCAAGGACGCGGCACTTATCCGCCGTGCCTCGGAGCTCGCAATCGAGGCCGGAGCGGATTTTATCAAGACCTCAACAGGCAAGGTCGCTGTCAATGCGACGCTGGAGGCCGCCGACATCATGCTGCGCGCGATCCGACACAGCGGCAGAAAGGTTGGCTTCAAACCGGCCGGCGGGATCGGATCGGTCGCCGACGCCACGCTCTATCTGAGCCTTGCCGAAACGATCATGGCGCCGGACTGGCCGATGCCGTCGACCTTCCGTTTCGGCGCCTCGGGCGTGCTCGACGATATTCTGGCGGTTCTCGGCGGTACGCCGTCGGCGCCCGCGGCAGCCACGAGCTACTAGGATGATCCCGCAGGAAATCATCCGCCGGAAGCGGGATGGAGAAACGCTTTCCGCGGACGATATCCAAGCCTTCATATCTTCCCTTGCCGCCGGCAGGCTCTCCGAGGGCCAGATCGGTGCCTTCGCCATGGCGGTCTGGTTCAAGGGAATGACGCGCGACGAGACTGTCGCCCTCACATCGGCGATGGCACGCTCGGGCGATATCCTGGGCTGGGCCGATATCGACCGGCCGATAGCCGACAAGCACTCGACCGGCGGTGTTGGCGACAACGTCTCTCTGATGCTCGCCCCGATCGCCGTTGCCTGTGGCCTTGCCGTGCCGATGATCTCCGGACGCGGCCTTGGACATACGGGCGGTACGCTGGACAAGCTGGAATCCATTCCCGGCTACGCAATCACGCCTGACGCGACGCTGTTTCGCAAGACGGTCAGGGAAGTGGGCTGCGCCATCATCGGCCAGACGGGCGCGCTGGCCCCCGCCGACGGCAAGCTCTATGCAGTGCGCGATGTGACGGCAACGGTCGATTCCATTCCGCTGATCACCGCATCCATCCTTTCGAAGAAGCTTGCGGCCGGTCTTCAGACGCTGGTGCTCGACGTCAAGGTCGGCAACGGTGCCTTCATGTCCGAGCGAAGCGGCGCCGAGGCCCTGGCACGATCGCTTGTCGACGTGGCCAACGGCGCAGGCGTCAAGACATCGGCGCTGATTACCGACATGAACCAGCCGCTGGCAGACGCCGCCGGCAATGTGGTCGAGATCAGGAACTGCCTCGATTTTCTGGCAGGGCGAAAGAAAGGGACGCGGCTGGAGACGGTCGTGCTTGCCTTTGCCGCCGAAATGCTGGCGAGTTCCGGCATCGTTGCCTCGCCTGACGAGGGCAAGGACAGGGCCGCCGAGGCGTTGTCCTCTGGCAAGGCCGCAGACGTCTTCGCCCGCATGGTGCATATGCTCGGCGGACCGTCCGACCTGCTGGAGCGGCCGGACGCCTATCTGGTGAGAGCGCCGCACATCCGGCCCGTTCTGGCATCGCAATCCGGCTGGCTCCGCGCCTGCGATGCCCGCGAAATCGGCATTGGCGTCATAGACCTCGGCGGCGGGCGCCGCCATCCAAGCGACAGGATCGATCACCGTGTCGGCTTCGCCGATCTTCTGCCGCTCGGCACCTATGTCAACAGAGGTGACCCGATAGGGACAGTACACGCCGCCGACGAAACGGCGGCCGAGGCTGCAGCATCGGCGCTCGCCGATGCCTATCTGATTGGGGATAGTGAACCTTTGCTGCCGGCGGTGATTTCCGCCCGGCTCTGAATGCTCACTGCTTCAGGCTGAGGGATCCGTCGGCGACCGAATAGGAGGCGAGCTTCTGCAGGAAGCTCATGCCGACGAGCGTCGAGGAAAGAGCGTCGTCCTTCAGAACGAAGGCTTCCACATTGCGCACGCGAATGCCTCCGATCTCGACGCGATCCAGCGTCACATGCGCCGCCTTGGTCTGGCCGTTCGCCGTGTTCACAGCATAGCGAAAATCAAGCTGATTGGCGCTAAAGCCGAGCCGCCTTGCCAGGTTTTCGTTCAACGCCACATAGGTCGCGCCGGTATCGATCATGCCCTGCACTGTCTTGCCGTTGATCTTGAAGTCGCCTGTGTAGTGTCCCTGGGCATCTGCGCGAAGGCGCATTGTCCCGCTGGCGGCACCCGCGCCGGGCGCTTGCGCAGGGTCTATCGAACCAGAAACAAAATTGGCGGAAACGGCACTCTCGGGCCGGGTGCGGTCGGTTGCCAGGAAGGATGGGACCTGTGTGGCAAACACCGCGGCGATGCTTGCGAATATGACGGTACGCACGAGCATGGAAACAGAAATCCTTCCTGTATAAACCTCGCATCATGCGAGGCCATGTCTCTAGCAGCTACACGAAAATTGCTGACAAGTTGCTAATACAGGCAGGCAAACAGGCCCGGGATAGCGTTCCGGGCCATTTGCCTGTTGATAAAGTCGGAATTATTTGGTGCCGTACATGCGGTCACCTGCATCGCCGAGACCGGGAACGATGTAGCCCTTTTCGTTCAAATGGCTATCGATCGAGGCCGTGAAAACCGGGACGTCGGGATGGGCTTCGCGGAAGTTTTTGATGCCCTCGGGCGCCGCCAGCAGGCAAAGGAAGCGAATGTTGTGTGCCCCGCGCTCCTTGAGCTTCTCGATCGCGGCAATCGACGAATTGCCGGTCGCCAGCATCGGGTCGACGACGATGATCAGACGTTCGGCGATATCTTCCGGTGCCTTGAAATAGTATTCGACCGGCTGCAGGGTATCGTGATCGCGATAGACGCCGATATGGGACACGCGTGCCGACGGCACCAGATCAAGCATGCCTTCCAGCAGGCCGTTGCCGGCACGCAGGATCGACGCGAATACCAGCTTCTTGCCTTCGAGGATCGGCGACTGCATCGTCTGCATCGGCGTCTCGATCGTTTCCATCGTCAGCTCGAGATCGCGCGTGACCTCATAGCAGAGCAGCGTGGAGATTTCGCGCAGCAGGCGGCGGAAGCTGCCGGTCGATGTCTCCTTGCGCCGCATGATGGTGAGTTTGTGCTGCACAAGCGGATGATCGATGACCGTAACGCCGTCCATGGCCGAGCCCTTTCTTTAGCTGTTCTTATCGGATGTTTCTTTCATGGAAATCGCCTCCGCCGCAAGAGCAGAGGGCAATTTGCAATGCTGATCCCCAGTCTCGGCCGCCTAAATGCGAGCGAGAAGCGCCTGGCGCGTGGTCTCGTCGACGAACGCCGCCTCGATGCCGGTGCGCGTCATCTCGTCGATCTCGGCATCGCTGAAAGCAAAGATGCCGGCTGCAAGCTCATACTCGCGCTGGAGCGAGGTATGAAAAAACGGCGGATCGTCCGAACTGATGGTCACCCGCACGCCCGCTTCCTTCAGACGGCGCAGCGGATGGGACGGGAAATCGGGAAAGACGTTCAGCGCAATGTTGGAGCCGGGACAGACCTCCAGAACGGTCCCCTGGTCGGCAAGGCGCCTCACCAGGTCGGCGTCCTCGATGGCGCGGACGCCATGGCCAATGCGTGCCGGGCGAACGACGTCTAGGGCATCAGCGACGCTGAAGGCGCCACAGACTTCACCGGCATGAATGGTGAGGCCCATGCCGGCATCACGGGCAATATCAAAGGCCCTGCTGTAATCGGCAACGCGGCCCATCCGCTCCTCGCCGGCAAGGTTGAAGCCTGTAATAAGCGGGTTCTGTGCCTTCGCTGCATACTCCGCTGCGCCGATCACGCTTTCCGGACCAAAATGGCGCTCCCCGGTGACGATCAGCCGCGCTTCGATCCCGCTGGCCGCCTTGGCGCGGCGAATGCCTTCGCAGACACCCGATATATACGCGTCCGCGCCCAGGCCGATGCGCTTTCCATGGTCCGGCGAGACGATAAGCTCGCTGTATATGGTCCCGATACCGGCGAGTTCATCGAGATATGTTTCCGTCAGGAGCGCATAGTCTTCCTCGGTCTTGTAGACCTCGGAAATCTTGTCGTAGCATTGCAGGAAGCTTGCAAAATCATGCCAGACATAGACGCCGTCCCTGAGGTAGGCGCCGATGTCGATGTTGTACTTGCGGGCCTGCGCCAAGGTGAGCGCCGGCGATGCTGCACCTTCCAGGTGGCAGTGCAGCTCCACCTTCTTCAAATGCGCCGTCATAAAAAGCTTCTCCCATTCGGCCCCGTGGGAATACGCAGGTGCCGCGCAATCGTTTCGCCGATATCGGCATAGGTACGGCGGATCCCGATGTCACGCGAGCCGAGGCCAGGGCCGTACGCGATGATCGGAACACGCTCGCGGGTATGATCGGTACCGCGCCATGTCGGATCGCAGCCGTGATCGGCCGTCAGGATAACGAGATCGCCGGGTTTCAGCTTGCCGCCGACTTCGGGCAGGCGTGCATCGAAAGCCTCGAGTGCCGCCGCATAGCCCGGCACATCGCGGCGGTGTCCATAGACCATATCGAAATCAACGAAATTGGTGAAAACCAGATCGCCGTCTTCGGCAGTATCCATGGCCTGCAGGGTGGCATCCATCAGCGCCTGATTGCCGTTCGCCTTGATGACGCGCGATACACCCTGGTGCGCAAAGATATCGCCGATCTTGCCCACGGCGTGGACCGAGCGGCCCTCCTTCACCAGGCGATCGAGCAGCGTGGGCTCGGGCGGAGGAACGGAGAAATCGCGGCGATTTCCGGTGCGCTCGAACCTCGAGGGCGTTTCGCCGACAAACGGGCGCGCGATCACACGGCCGATGTTCAACGGATCGAGCAGGGCGCGTGCGATCCTGCAGAATGTCATCAGCCTGTCGAGGCCGAAGTGGGTCTCGTGCGCGGCAACCTGGAAGACCGAGTCGGACGACGTGTAGCAGATCGGTTTTCCTGTCCGAATATGCTCCGCGCCGTGGCGGGCGATTATGTCCGTGCCGGAGGCGTGACAATTGCCGAGTATACCGGGCACATCTGCCGCAGCGCATAGCGATTCGACAAGGTCGGACGGGAATGCGTCGCCCTCGGTCGGGAAATACCCCCAATCGAACGTCACGGGTGTCCCTGCTATCTCCCAGTGACCAGACGGTGTGTCCTTGCCGCGCGACACCTCGCTTGCCGATCCGAATATCGCATAGAGCTTTTCCGGGACCGGCATCCCCTGGGGAAACCGGCCGGACGCGGCCTTTGCGAGGTGCAGAAGCCCAAGCGCAGACAAATTCGGCAGCTGCAGGGGTCCGGAACGCAATCCGTCTCGGTCGGCAGCGCCGGCAGCGCAGAATTCGGCGATGTGCCCGAGCGTATCCGCGCCTTCGTCTCCATAGGTCGCGGCATCCGGCGCGCCGCCGACGCCAAAGGAATCCAGAACGAAAAGAAACGCACGCGGCATGTTGCACCTGAGAGAAGCGAGGCCTGCCTCGCAGACCGTCAAGATCCAAGGATTATAACGAGCAAGGCCGATTGGCAAATATCGCGATCGGCGGGCCTGATGTCAGCAATCGCTGCAAAGAACGTTGTCGCCCTGACGCTGGCGATAGAAATAGGTGCGGCTGATCGTCAGCGTGCGCTGGTTCGGCATCAGATTGGGTGCAAAGAGAAACAGCTTGTAAGGCACGCTCAGCTCCGTCCGAACGAGGAATGAATTGGCCTTCTTCAAATCGGGAGAGACTGTGACCGCAGAATTGGCTATGTAGGGCGCCGGCTTTCCCTGTTGCCACGACCATTTTACGGTCGGGTTTGCCGATCCATCGATGGCAATGCCTGTTATCTTGACCGTCAAGTCGGTCGTTCCATAGGGCGCGAAGATGGCGGCTGCTACGGACGGCATGTCATTGAGCCAGGCTTTGGTCACAGTCTGCTGCTGCGTCACAATATCGGCGATCGCGGCGGACGAGCGGGCCGCGCGCTTGCTGATACTGAGGCCGATGGTGATCTCGAAGGCACCGACGTACAGCATCACGAGGATCGGAAAGAGGATCGCAAACTCGATTGCGCCAACGCCTTCCCTGTCACCCATGAAGCGACGGCACAGTGTCTCCAGTCTTTCGAGCATGTCGCGTAGCGCCATCACGGATACTGCTCGTTCTGGAACGCCGTTGTCGCAACAATCAGGAAATAAGCGGCGGAGCCGTCAGCCGGTTTGACATTGGTGATGTAGGGGCGGATGAGATCCGTGATGACTTGCCAGCGATAATAGGCGCGCACCATGTTGATCGTGCCGGCGCCACCCGGCGCATACTGGAAAACCGACGTTTTGATATCGGCATCGGCCGCTGTCGAAACCCTGGGAATGGTGGTCGGAATGGCCGCGAACGTCGCGAATTTCTGAACATCGACGTAGAGCTTGCTGGGCGTTGCGGCTTCTGTCGAGGAGCATCGGATCAGAATGGATATTTCGCTGCAGAATGCCGTGCGAAACGCCGTGCGATTGGTATTCGCCAGCGTAATCTGGCCCGTTCGTATCTTGCGGCTCATCGTGTCCACGGCGTTGGACACAAGTTGTTCGCCGGCAAAGGCGACGAATGTCTCGATGATGGCGAAGACCACCATGAAATAGGGAATCGCAAGCAGCGCAAACTCAATTGCGGCTGTTCCGTCACGCGAACGTGCGAAAGCGGCAAGCGGCCGACGCCACGTGCGACGCTGATCGACCATTTCCGCTGCTTGATCCGGTTCCATCATGGCCTATCCGACACAGCTTCGATTACGCACTTGTAATCCGCGATCGTTGATATTCCGTTTCATGCCGGATCAAGAGTTTAACGAAGACGATTCGCCGAGCGTTTCAGGGGGCGGTGGCGGCCGCGGCCGCGGTATCGCTATGCTGCTCGCAGTTGGGGGTGCAGGACAGCACGGTGCGCTCGGTCTGGCGAAACACCCGGACGGTGTTAGCCTCGTCGATCGAGACGAGAATACTCTGGTCAAGGATGGCGTTGCCGTCGGCATCCAGCAGCACAAGATTGGTGCTGCCGAAGCTTCGGCCGGTCAGCACGATCGTCTTGGCGTCGGCGACAGTCGCATCCGCAACCTTGGCATTGCCGACGATGACCTTGCTCACCGGCCGGTCGAGCTTCAACACACGCGCCTGGTCCATATAGACTCGCAGCATGTCCTGCTGCTGGGCAAACGCGGACTCGCAAATGCCCAGGGCGGCAAGAATGCCGGCTAGGAATATCCTTTTGCCGCTCGAGGACATTGGCTCTCTTTCACGATCTCAACGGAACTTGCTGACAGCATGAGAAAAAATGGTGAACGAAGATTTAATCACACGCCGATTCGTCAACGAATAGGCGTTTCGCCATATATTAGCATCAACATCGATGGCCTTTCGACCCAAGGCAACGTTCTTCACCTGTCATCAAGCATCGGGGACGCTCTTTTACGATATGGCGGAGGAAATTACTTAAAATTTTACAATGTTTCGAAAACCGATACTTACCATCGTCAGACACTTCATGGCGTTTACAGATCGGTAACCCAATTCTTTAAGTTGATGGAAAGAGCGGTTCGCTAGTTTGGCGCAATCCGATCAACGGCAAACAGTTGGCGGACGTGCTGAACATCAACTGGAGTTAGGAGTTATCATGACCAAGCTTGTAAGCCGTTTTCTCAAGGACGAATCCGGCGCGACCGCAATTGAATACGGCCTGATCGCCGCGCTCATCTCCGTAGCACTGATCGCCGGCGCGAGCACGCTCGGCAGCCAGCTAAACAACGTCTTCACCACCCTCGGCACCAAGATGACCACTGCTAATACGACCGCTAGCGGTTACTAAGAAGTTTGACATTCAATGACCAGGCGCAACATCGCACTTGGTCGGCAATATAGGCCCACGTGCTAACGCAGTGGGCCTTTTCGCCATTTTGAAATCGGTGACTAGAATGATCGCAGCAGCCGTCTTCGTGATCTTTCCGTTGTGCCTTGCGGTCGCGGCATTCTCCGACCTGTTCACGATGACGATTCCCAACCGGACATCGATCATCCTTATCCTTGCTTTCCTCGCCCTAGCGCCGTTTGTCGGCCTCCCACTTCCCGAGATCGGTGCCCATCTTGGCGGCGCCTTGGCGGTCTTTTTCGTCTGCTTCGCGCTTTTCGCCACGAACACGATGGGCGGAGGCGACGCAAAGCTGCTGACCGCGGCATCGCTCTGGTTCGGCTTCAATCAGTCGCTTGTCGAGTTCCTCGCCTATGTCGGCATCATCGGCGGCGCTGCCACCTTGGTCATTCTCATCATACGCGCGCAGGCGAACACAATTCTGGCGATTGGCCTGCCGATCCCCAGCTCCATTCTCCTTGCCAAGAAAATCCCCTACGGTATTGCGATCGCGATCGGCGGCTTCATGGCCTTCCCGTCGAGTCCGTTGTTCATGGCTGCGCTGCAGAGCCTGAAATAGAGGCAAGTTAAACTTCCATTAACCTAAGATGGAAGGTTTTCGTTAACTATAATTACACCAATTGCAGTCCATTCTCCGGATCGAATATCTCGAATCTCCGGGGAACGACCGATGAAACCCGCCCGCCTTTTGATACTTGGAGTGGCTGTCGTAGCGGCTGGCCTTGCCGGCGTGCTGGCGATGAGCCTTGCCGGCCGCGGCACGGTCGTCACCCAGGTGAAGTCGGTGGTCGAGAAGGAAGCCTCGGTCAACGTGCTCGTCTCCAGCGCCAATCTGCCGGTGGGCGCCAGGCTCGATGACAAGGCCGTGCACTGGATGGCTTGGCCGCAGGGCGGCGTCGTCCAGGGTTTCATAACGGAGACTGACAAGCCTGACGCGGTCAAGGACATGCAGGGTGCCGTGGTCCGCCTTCCGATTTTCGAAGGCGAGCCTATCCGCGCGGAAAAGATCGCCGACTCCAACAGCCGTATCCTGTCCTCGCTCCTTCCATCCGGAAAGCGGGCCGTGGCCACCGAGATCTCGGTCTCTACCGGCGCCGGCGGCTTTATCCTGCCTAACGACCGGGTCGACCTCATCATGGTCCGCAAGGCCAAGACCGGCGACAAGTATCTGACCGAGACGGTGCTCAACAATGTGCGTGTCCTCGCGATCGACCAGCAGATCCAGGAAAAGGACGACGGATCGAAGGCCGTCGTCGGCACGACGGCGACGCTGGAACTAACCCCCGACCAGACGAAGGTGCTTGCAGTCGCCCAGCAGATGGCAGACCGCCTTTCGCTGGCGTTGCGCTCGGTCGCCGACGCGCGCGAGCAGGATACCAGCGCGGCTGACTACCTGCTCAGCGGCGACAACGGCAGCGCCCTCGTTCAGGTGATCAAGTCCGGCTCCATCGTCAGCGACACCACCACTGCGAAGGCCGAGTAAAGGAAATGGAAATGGGCAATTCAAAGCGGCGCATGAAGCCCCTGATGGCAGGCTGCCTGTCCTTTGCGATCGGCGTCACGGGCATGGCACCGGGCTTCCTTGACGGGACCATCGGCGCTGGCGTCGCACGCGCGGAATCCGACGGCATGGTCAACATCACCCAGGCCGGCCCGGGCGCGCACCGGAGCTTGAAACTGGGATTGAAGAAGGCGATCGTCATCGATCTTCCGGTCGACGCCCATGATATTCTCGTCTCCGATCCCTCGATGGCCGACGCGGTCACCCGCTCGTCGCGGCGCATATATCTTTTCGGGAAGACCGTCGGACAGACGAACATCTTCATCTTCGGAGCCGACGGCCAGCAGATCGTCAGCCTCGACATCGCGATCGAGCGCGACGTCGCAGGGTTGCAGAAAACCCTTCGACGCTTCATCCCCGATTCCAACATCAACGTCGAGATCGTCTCCGACAACATCGTTTTGACCGGCAATGTCCGCACGCCGCAGGATGCCGCCCAGGCTGCGGACCTGGCGCAGGTCTTCCTGAAAGGCGGCGAGGCGACCACACGCACGGAGACGGCCAGCTCCAACGGCGGCGACGTCGCGCTCTTTGCCGAGGGCCGACAGACCTCGCAGGTCGTCAACCTGTTGCAGATCGAGGGCGAGGATCAGGTCACGCTGAAGGTCACGATCGCAGAAGTGCGTCGCGAGATCCTGAAGCAGCTTGGCTTCGACAATCTGGTGTCGAACTCGAAGGGCCTGACGGTCGCACAGCTAGGCGCGCCGAACGCCAGTAGTGCGGCCGCGACCATCGGCGGCGGCTTGGCGGCTCTCTTCAAGAGCTCCGTCGGCAAGTACGATATATCGACCTATCTGAGTGCGCTCGAACAGGCGAAGGTGGTGAAGACGCTGGCCGAGCCGACGCTGACGGCCATTTCCGGCCAGGCGGCGACATTCAATTCTGGCGGTCAGGTGCTGTACTCGACGACCGACAACGACGGGAACGTCACGATCGTTCCGTACAACTACGGCATCAATCTCGCCTTCAAGCCCGTCGTGCTCTCCTCCGGGCGCATCAGCCTCGAGATCAAGACGAACGTGTCGGAACCGGCGCCTTCGGTCTCCGGTTCGACACCGACCTACCAGCGTCGCTCGGCCGAAACGTCCGTCGAGCTTCCGTCCGGAGGCTCCATCGCGCTTGCCGGCCTGATCCGCGACAACGTCCTGCAGACCTCGAACGGCACCCCTGGCGTGAACAAGATCCCCCTGCTCGGCACGCTGTTCCGCCAGAGAACGGTGGAACGTGACGAAACCGAACTGGTGATCATCGCCACGCCTTACCTTGTCCGTCCGGTGGCCCGCAACCAGCTGAACCGGCCTGACGACAATTTCAGTCCTGAGGGCGACGCCTCGGCGTTCCTGCTCAACCGCGTCAACAAGGTCTACGGCGGCCGGCAAGTGCCGATCGCGGACACCCAGTTCCACGGCTCAATCGGGTTCATCTACAAATGAGCGAAGCGGGATCAGCAATGGCACAACATAGAGATCAGCAGCCGATGGCTCACAAGAAGACCAGCTCCCACCCGACGGGCCTCCGCCTGGCGCGCTTGTCCAAGCCGATGCTGTTCGTCGCCGCAGTGGCCGCAGCGGTGCTCTCCGGCTGTGCGTCACGAGACGACCTGACGACCGGGGGCATCCCGGACGACTATCGCCAGCGTCACCCGATCGTCGTTGCCGAAGCCGAGCAATCGGTCGATATCCCCATTGCCTCTACCGATCGTCGGCTCAATACCGCGCAACGCGACATGATCCGCGGCTTCGCCCAGAACTACGGGTCGAGGGCGACCGGCCCGGTCTACCTCTTGACACCGGAGGGATCGCCCAACTCTGCAGCCGCGCGCCAGCTGCGCGGCCAGGTCCGCGCCGAACTCTCCGCACGCGGCATTGCCAGCTCAAAGATCGTCAACAGCTCGTATGCCGCCAACAGCTTCGGCGACGCAGCTCCGATCCGCCTGACCTTCGTCGGCACGACGGCGATGACATCGCAATGCGGCCAGTGGCCGAAGGATATGATCAACGACTTCAACAATCAGAATTACTACAATTTCGGTTGCGCGACGCAGAACAATCTCGCCGCGCAGATTGCCAACCCCGAAGATCTGATTGCCCCGCGCGGCATGACTCCGATCGATGCCGCGCGCCGAAACGCCGCCATCAAGGAGTATCGCGAGCGGACAAGCACGATCGAGGAAGTCAGCGGCAGCGCCAACTTCTGACCAAGGTAGGATTCACGATGGGTACGGTCGAATACGACATCAAGAACACCACCGAACTCCGACACGCTGAGGAAGCGATGCGGATGGCGGAACTCGAGAACATGCGGCCGCTGCCGCGCATCTCCGTGCACGCCTTCTGCGAAAGCGAAGAGCTCCAGCGGGTGATGGAACGCTGCGGCAACGACCGGCGGATGTCCAAGGTCGGCCTGCGGATTACCAGCGGCGGGATTGCGGCGGCCGCAAACATGTTCGCAAGCGCGCCGACGCCGAACCTGATCATACTCGAGACCAAGACGAGCAGCAGCAGCCTGCTCAGCGAACTGGCTCCTTTGGCGAGCGTCTGCGATCCATCGACGAAGGTCGTCGTCATCGGCTACTACAACGACATCGCGCTCTATCGCGAACTGGTGCGCAACGGCATCTCCGAATACATGGTTCAGCCGGTCGCCATGCCCGATATCATGGGGGCGATGGCGACCATCTTCGTCGATCCGGATTCGGAACCGCTCGGCCGCAGCATCGCCTTCATCGGCGCAAAAGGCGGCGTCGGCTCCTCGACCATCGCCCACAATTGCGCCTTCGGCATCTCGCGCCTGTTTTCGACGGAGACAATTCTCGCAGACCTCGACCTGCCCTACGGCACGGCCAACATCGACTTCGATCAGGACCCGACCCAGGGCATCGCCGAGGCTGTCTATGCGCCCGAGCGACTGGACGAGGTGTTTCTCGATCGCCTGCTGACGAAATGCTCGGAGCATCTTTCGCTGCTCGCGGCACCCTCGCTTCTCGACCGAGCCTACGATTTCGAGGGGCAGGCGTTCCAGCCCGTGCTCGACGTGCTGCAGCGCAGCGCGCCCGTCACCGTCCTCGACGTCCCGCATGCGTGGTCGGAGTGGACGCGGTCGGTTCTTTCAAGCGTCGACGAAGTCGTCATCTGCGCGTCTCCCGATCTCGCAAACCTGCGCAACACCAAGAACATGATGGATGCGCTGCGCAAGATTCGGCCCAACGACAAGACACCGCATCTCATTCTCAATCAGGTCGGCATGCCCAAGCGGCCGGAAATCAGCCCCTCCGATTTTTGCGAGCCGCTGGAAAGCGAGCCGATCGCCATCATCCCGTTCGACAGCAACCTGTTCGGCACAGCAGCCAACAGCGGCCGCATGATCTCGGAGATGGATCCGAAATCGCCGACCGCCGAGACCTTCTCGCAGCTATCGCATATCGTCACGGGCCGCATAGCCGTCAAGAAGGCGAAAAAGAGCGGTCTGCTCGGCCTGCTGAAGCGTAAATGACACCGGCCAAGAGCGGATTGGAATAAGGCATGTTCGGAAAACGCGGAAACGAGGGCTTTGGCAAGACGGGCGGTACCATCGCGCCGCCTCAGCCTGTTGCGCCGAGCTCCTCGTCGTCGCCTGCGGTTCTGGTCGAGCCGCAGCGCGAGCCGGCGCGCCATCAGGTCCCGCCGCCGCCGATGCAGACGCCGCAGCGCAAGCGCCCCGCCCGCACCGAGGAGTACTACGATACCAAGGCGCAGGTCTTTTCCGCGCTGATCGACACGATCGACCTCTCGCAGCTTGCCAAGCTCGATGGGGAAAGCGCGCGCGAAGAAATCCGCGACATCGTCAACGACATCATCACGATCAAGAACTTCGCGATGTCGATCTCCGAGCAGGAAGAGCTGCTGGACGACATCTGCAACGACGTGCTGGGCTACGGTCCCCTGGAACCGCTGCTTGCACGCGACGACATCGCCGACATCATGGTCAACGGCTCGGGCCGTACCTTCATCGAAGTCGGCGGCAAGACGATCGAATCAGAAGTCCGTTTCCGCGACAATTCCCAGCTGCTGTCGATCTGCCAGCGCATCGTCAGCCAGGTCGGCCGTCGTGTCGACGAATCGAGCCCGATCTGCGACGCACGCCTTCCGGACGGCTCGCGCGTCAACGTCATCGCGCCGCCGCTCGCCATCGACGGCCCGGCCCTAACCATCCGCAAGTTCAAGAAGGACAAGCTCACGCTCGACCAGCTCGTCCGCTTCGGTGCAATCACGCCGGAAGGAGCAACGCTCCTCCAGATCATCGGCCGCGTCCGCTGCAACATCGTCATCTCCGGCGGTACAGGCTCCGGCAAGACGACGCTGCTGAACTGCCTTACCAACTATATCGACAGGGACGAGCGGGTTATCACCTGCGAGGACACCGCCGAACTGCAGCTGCAGCAGCCGCACGTCGTGCGCCTTGAAACCCGTCCTCCGAACATCGAGGGCGAAGGCGAGATCACCATGCGCGACCTCGTCAAGAACTGCCTTCGCATGCGTCCGGAACGAATCATCGTCGGTGAAGTGCGCGGACCCGAGGTCTTCGACCTGCTGCAGGCGATGAACACGGGTCACGACGGCTCCATGGGTACGATCCACTCGAATTCGCCGCGCGAGTGCCTGAGCCGCATCGAGTCGATGATCGCAATGGGCGGCTTCACACTGCCGGCAAAGACGGTGCGCGAGATCATTTCGGGTTCGGTCGATATCATTGTCCAGGCGGCGCGCCTGCGCGACGGCTCGCGTCGCATCACGCAGATCACCGAGGTAATCGGCATGGAAGGCGACGTGATCATCACCCAGGACCTTATGCGCTACGAAATCGAAGGCGAGGATGCGTCGGGACGACTGATCGGCCGCCACAAATCGACGGGTATCGGAAAGCCGCATTTCTGGGATCGCGCGCGCTATTTCAACGAGGACAAGCGCCTTGCGGCCGCTCTCGACGAAATGGAAGCGAAGTCGAAGGAATAGACAGATGTTCGGTTTCGATCCGAAAGTCCTTGCCATCATCGTTCTCGCCGCCGTCGCGGCGGGGGCGGTCTGCTATGGTCTGCTGTTCTCAAGGATCGAGACCGAGAAGAAAGCCGCAAGCCGCGTCAATCGGGTCGCGTCGGCACAGCTTGACAAGGCGAACGTCAAGGCTGCGCGCGACCGGGTGCAGGAAATGTCGAAGCGCCGCAAGTCGGTGCAGGACAACCTCAAGGACCTTGAAAAACGGCAGCAGGAAAACGCAAAGAAGAAACTGACGCTGAAATCACGGCTGACCCAGGCCGGCCTGGCCGTCACTCCTGCGCGGTTCTACATGTTCAGTGCCATTTTCGGCGTTGTGCTGATGTTCGTCGCCTTTCTGGCCGGCGCCTCGCTGATGGTGATCCTCGGCGTACCGGTGGTCGCCGGCCTTGGTCTGCCGCGCTGGGTGCTTGGTTTTCTCATCAAGCGCCGCCAGAACAAGTTCCTCGATGAATTTCCCAACGCGCTCGACGTCATCGTCCGTTCCATCAAGTCCGGCCTGCCGCTCAACGATGCGATCCGGCTGATCGCCAACGAAGGCAAGGAGCCCGTGAAGGGCGAATTCCGGAGGGTAGTCGAGTCGCAGCAGGTTGGTCTCAGCGTGCCCGATGCATGCGCGCGCATGTCGAACCACATGCCGCTCCAGGAGGTGAGCTTCTTTGCGATCGTCATCGCCATCCAGTCGCAAGCCGGCGGCAACCTGTCTGAAGCGATCGGCAATCTGGCAAAGGTGCTTCGTGAACGCAAAAAGATGAAGGCGAAGGTCAAGGCCCTGTCGATGGAGGCAAAGGCATCGGCAGTCATCATCGGCGCGCTACCGTTCATCGTCGCCACGCTCGTCTACCTGACGTCTCCCGAATACATGATGATCCTGTTCACCGATCCGCGGGGACATCTCATCATGGGCATTTCCGCAGTCTGGATGTCCATCGGCATCTACGTCATGCGCAACATGGTCTCTTTCGACATCTAGCTGGAGAAAATGCGGTGTCATCCGATCTCGCGACAAGACTGACCGATCCCTCCATGCTGATTGCGGTGCTCGTCGCGCTGGCTGTCTTCGCGAGTTTCTATACTCTTGCCATGCCGTTCTTCGAGCGCGGCGACCTCGCCAAGCGCATGAAGGCCGTGTCGACGGAACGCGAGCAGATTCGCGCCCGCGAACGTGCCCGCATGAACGCCGATTCGGGCGGCAAGACATCGCTTCGCACGCAGAACAACCGTTCCGTTCGTCAGATCGTCGAGAAGTTCAATCTTCGTCAAGCGCTGGTCGATGAAAATACCATGAACAAGCTGCGTGCGGCCGGGTATCGGTCGGAGAACGCGTTGAACATGTTCCTGGTGGCTCGTTTCCTGCTGCCCTTCGCCTTCTTCGGATTGGCAATCTTCTGGGTTTTCGGCCTCGACCACCTCGTCGACAAACCAGCACCGATCCGCTTCCTGCTGACCCTCTTCGTCGCCTATGCTGGCTTTTATGCTCCGAACATCTTCATTTCCAACCGCAT
The DNA here is from genome assembly GCF_001424945.1 of Rhizobium sp. Root1203. GTDB lineage: Bacteria > Pseudomonadota > Alphaproteobacteria > Rhizobiales > Rhizobiaceae > Rhizobium. The sequence goes on along the minus strand of NZ_LMCW01000002.1, from coordinate 98,642 downwards.
GGGAAAGCGCCAGCACTCGATCAAGCGGGCCTGGCCGGATGCGCTCGATCTGATGCTGATCTGCGTCGAGTCGGGGATCTCGATCGAAGCGGCGATGCGCCGCGTGTCGGACGAACTTGCCGAAGCCTCGCCGCCGCTCGCCGAGGAAATGGTGCTGACCACGGCCGAACTATCCTTCCTGCCGGATCGGCGTGTCGCGCTTGAGAACCTCGGCACGCGCACACAGATTCCGATCGTTCAGTCGGTCGTGCAGGCGCTGATCCAGGCCGACCGCTACGGGACGCCAATCTCGCAAGCACTGCGCGTCCTGGCTCAGGAAGGGCGCGACGAGCGCATGAACGAAGCCGAGAAGAAGGCGGCCGCCCTGCCCCCCAAGCTCACTGTTCCGATGATCCTGTTCTTCCTACCGGTTCTGGTCGCGGTCATTCTCGGACCAGCCGGTATCCAGGTCTCCGACAAATTCTAGGCCTTCCCGGCGATTTCGGCGCAAGGGCGTTTTCAAACGTCGCACGGCTTGCGTTTGCGGGTGGACGACCGACGGAGCATGGAGCACAGTGCTCCGCATCCATCTCCTGAACCGTGCGGGGCCACTGATGTCTTCACTGGGCGTATTTCTGAGCATCATTGCAGCCTTGTCGATCGGAGCCATGAGCCCCGGGCCGAGCTTCGTTGTCGTCTCCAGGATCGCCATATCGCGCTCGCGCGCCGATGGCCTCGCGGCGGCTCTCGGAATGGGTCTCGGCGGTGTCGCGTTCAGCGGATTGGCACTCGCGGGGCTGACTGCCTTGCTGTCGCAGTTCGAATGGCTCTATCTCGCCCTCAAGGTGGCCGGGGGCGGTTATCTTGGCTATATCGCATTCAGGATCTGGCGCAGTGCCAGGGAACCACTCGATGTCGGCGAGCGGACGATCGGCAGCCGCGCGCTCGGACGGAGCTTTACGACCGCGCTTTTGACGCAACTCAGCAATCCGAAGACCATTGTCGTCTACGCCAGCATCTTTGCGGCGCTGCTGCCTAAGACCATTCCGCTTGGGCTCGTTGTTGCCCTGCCGGTCGGTGTGTTTTTCGTCGAAGCCGGCTGGTATACGATCGTGGCGCTGGCCTTCTCGTCCCGGCACCCCCGCAGGATCTATCTTGCGGCGAAGACTTGGATCGACCGTGCTGCCGGCACCGTCATGGCGGGGCTCGGCCTGCAGCTGGTCGTATCGGGCCTGACGGGCCGGTGAAGGGTCAGTTCGTGCTGTTGGCGGCGCCGCCGGCGTCCTTGGCCGCGAGCTTCTGCCACGAATTCTGCTGCGACAGCATCGAGCGCAGATAGGCGACGTTGGCGTCCGCCTGCTGCTGCGACAATTCCCGCCGCGCGATCTGTTCCGCCTCGGGAAAGTGTCCCTGCAGACCGACAACGAGCGCAAGGTTCTGGCGGACGCGGCTGTCGGCCGACGGCTGGGCGGCGGCCTGGCGCAAATAGGTCTCCGCGGTGCGCAAATCGCCCGTCAGTACATAGGACATGCCGAGATTGGACAGGATCGACGGCTCGGTCGGCTGGATGTCGAGCGCATCGCGGTAGCGCTGCCGTGCCTCGGGAGAGCGGCCGAGCTGATCGAGAATCGCACCCTCTGCGGAGATCAGCTTCCAGTCCGGCCGATCCGGCGTCTGTGCGCGACCGATGGTATCGAGAGCCTGCTGCAACTGGCCAGCCGCGGCTTGTGCCTTGCCATAGGCGGCGAGTACGTTTCTATCCGACGGGTTGCTGATCGCAACCTGCTGCATCACGGCAAGTGCCTGGGCGTCCCGGCTCTGCATCCGCAGGAGATTGGCATAGTTGACGCCGTTGACCGGATCGCGCGGGTTCTTCTCGTAGGCCTGGCCCACGCGCTCTGTCGCGGCACGAACTTCCTGATCGTCCATCGTCTCGACGGGTTTCGTCAATTTCGGCACCGAACCGGTGGTCATCCGGTCCTTTGTCGTGGTGCAGCCCGCAAGAGCGAGCGCGACCAGCGTCAGCGCTACGCCATGGAAAATGCGGGTTTTGATAAGAGGGTTCGCCAAAGCAGGCATCGCGCTTTCCTGAAATCCATTGGCGCCTGACCTAGAAGCAGAACAGGGGAAAGGCTTTGACGCAATCTTCACTCCAGCAATAGTCTGTTAACCCTAACATACCGTTAAAAAGCGATTCCCGGACGCCCCCGAAGGATAATCATGGCCCCCTACCAATTCATCGAGAGACCGACCCCCTTCAACACCAAGAGTGGTTCGACCTTACCGATATTCGCCGTCACGCCTGCCCATATCGAGACGGGCACCATCGACCCGATCGCGCTCGATTGGGCAAAAAAGGCCGGATACAAGGCCGAAAGCGGCTCGATGCTGCTGATCCCGACGGAGGACGGCCATCTTGGCGGGGCGCTTTTCGGCCTCGGGACCAATCCTTCGGAGCAGCCCTATATCACCGGCAAGCTGGCGCGCTCGCTGCCGGCCGGCGATTGGCACATCGAAACCGCGCCGCTGACAGCGAATCGCCTTTCGCTTGGCTTCGGCCTCGGCAGCTATCGCTTCGACAGATACAAGTCCGAGAAAATTCCAGCTGCGACGCTGATGATCCCGCGTGACGCCGACGAAGCCGACATCAAGCGCCAACTTGCCGGCGTCTTCCTGGCACGCGATCTCATCAATACGCCGACCAACGACATGGGACCGAACGAGCTGGAAGCCGCATTCCGCGGTCTTGCCGCGCACTACAAGGCGGAAATCTCGGTCGTCGGCGGCGAGAACCTCAAGCAGAATTTCCCGCTGATCCATACCGTCGGCCGGGCAAGCGCCGACGCGCCGCGGCTGCTCGAACTGCGTTGGGGCAAGAAAGGTCACCGCAAGATCACGCTTGTCGGCAAGGGCGTCTGTTTCGACACCGGAGGCCTCGACATCAAGCCTGCTTCCTCCATGCTGCTCATGAAGAAGGACATGGGTGGCGCCGCCAACGTCATGGGCTTGGCGCTGATGATCATGGATGCGAAGCTAAAGGTCGACCTGCGCGTCATCGTCCCCGTGGTCGAGAATTCGATCTCGTCGAATGCCTTCCGTCCCGGCGACATCTACAGGAGCCGCAAGGGCCTTACCGTCCAGATCGACAACACGGACGCCGAGGGTCGGCTCATCCTCGCGGACGCGCTGGCCTATGCGGATGAAGATGCGCCGGATCTGCTGATCGACATGGCAACGCTGACGGGTGCCGCCCGCGTGGCGCTCGGCCCCGATCTGCCGCCGTTCTTCACCGACGATGCGGACCTTGCCCAGGACCTTATGGAGGCGAGCCTGGAGACCGACGATCCATTGTGGCGACTGCCGCTCTATGCCGGCTACGAGAAAGACATTCGCGCCAAGTTTGCCGATATCACCAACGCCCCGGCCGGTGGCATGGCGGGTGCGATCACCGCCGCGCTGTTCCTGAAGCGCTTCGTCAGCAACACGACGAGCTGGGCGCATTTCGACATCTACGGCTGGGCGCCGTCAGAGCGTCCGCATTCGCCGGGCGGCGGCGAAGCCCAGGCGATCCGCGCGCTCTACCACCACATCCGACAATCCGTGCGCTGATCGTTAAAATTCTATTCACCTTGCGGCGCGGCAGTTTAGCCGCACCATTGCGTCGGGCACCCGAGTACCGGAAAATGGAACGCTAGCGTAACGAATATCCGGAGGGCCCGTGCCGATCGAACTGACAGCCTCGCAGGCGCTGGGGCTTTGGCATGGCGTTGCGCTCGATCAGGTGCGCCATGACGACCGCGATTTGACGTTGCGCCAGATGGCCATCCTGCTGCATATCTATCTGGTGCCGCCGCCGCACACGGTTCGCGGGCTGGCGGCAGAACTGAACGTGACCAAGCCGGTCATCACGCGGGCGCTGGATACGATGGGTGAGATGGGTCTGGTCGATCGCGTGCGCGACGAGCGCGACAGGCGTAATGTCGTGATCAAGCGGACCGTCGGCGGCGCGCTCTACCTGGAAAAGCTCGGCGACCGGGTGCGCGAGCAGGGCCGCCGCCTGTCGCCTTGAGAGGCCGGAATCACCTTGGGAGAAATGACATGACCATCCTCGATCGCCGCTTGCACGCCTACAGGCCCGATCTCGCCGAGAGTAGCCTTCAGGGCCAGGTCGAGGCGTTGCGCTTCGTGGACGGCATGCCTGCGCGCGTTGCGGTCCCTGTCGTCGGCCTGCGGCCGAAGCCGGACCTCGCGGCCGGCATCGACACCGAACTGCTGCTTGGCGAGGAAGTCACCGTTTTCGACCGCGCCGACGGCTGGTGCTGGGTCAAGGCCGCGTCCGATGGATATGTTGGCTACATCGAGGAAAACGCGCTCTGCGAAGGCGAAGCAGCACCCACGCACATCGTGACGGTGCCGCGCACGTTTCTCTATCGAGAACCGGAACTGCGCAAGCCCTACAAATCCACCCTATCGATGGGCAGCCGCATCAGGATCGTCGGCGAGGCCGAGGCACGCGGCAACCACTATGCGATGCTGGAAGACGGGACGGCCATCTTCGCCAAACACCTCCAGCCGATCGGAGCGGGCGATGGTGGAGACTACGTCGATGTCGCGGTGCGCTTTTTGGAGACGCCGTATCTCTGGGGCGGCCGCTCGGGGCTCGGGATCGACTGCTCGGGCCTCGTCCAGCTTTCGCTGCTCGTGACAGGCCGGCGCGCACCTCGTGACACGGACATGCAGGCAGCAACGCTCGGCGATCCCATCGACCGTTCGGAGTTGCGCCGTGGCGATCTGGTTTTCTGGAAGGGCCACGTCGCCGCGATGGAAGATCCCGAAACGATCGTCCACGCAACGGGCAATACCATGACCGTCGTCCGCGAGAACTTCGAAGCGGCGATCAAGCGGATCGGCTGGCTCTACGAAGAGCCGACCGGCTATCGCCGTCCGGTCACCTGACCGGCGGTTGCGGCCAGGCAGCGACGCCGCCGGTCCAATCCTCGAAGGCCTTCGACAACCTCAGCACGCGCATGTCGTCATATCGCGGGCCAACGATCTGTAGCCCGATCGGCATCCCGGACTTCGAGAAACCGCAATTGATCGAGGCCGCCGGCTGCTCTGACATGTTCCAGGGAACCGTGAAGCCGATGTGTTCGAACGGCCGGGCGGGATCGTTGGTGGGCGACGCGCGCTCCGCCGGGTAGGAGACGATGGGATTGGTCGGCGACAGCAGCGCGTCGACCTGGGCGAACAGCGTTCCGCAGGCCTTGCGCATCTCGAACGTCTGGTTGAAGCCCTTGACGGCATCGACCCCGCTGACGTGCGCGCCGCCCTTCGCCCAGCTGTAGATATAGGGAAGGATGCTGCTGCGCCGCTCTTCGCTGAGGACCTCGATCTCGCCCCAGAAGCGGGCGCGCCAGAAGCTGTCGAGGCCATCGAGCATCGCGCGCGTCAGTACCGGCGCAATGGGGACGACGATCGCACCGGCTTGCTCGAAACGCCTTGCGGCGGCTTCGACCGCCGACTGCACCTCTGCATCGACGGCAAGACCGCAGCCGGCGTCCAGCATGAGACCGATCCTCAGCCCGCGGACGTCGACATCAAGGTCCATCCAAGCGAGATCGTTCGGCGGCAGGCTGGTTCCGTCGCGCCAATCCGGGCGCGACAATGTGGCCATGGCAAAGGCAGCATCTTCGACCGTGCGCGTCATCGGCCCGGCGCAGCGGCCGACGTAGGAGGGATCGACGGGAATGCGGCCGTGGCTCGGCTTGAAGCCGAAGATGCCGGTCCAGCCGGCGGGAAGGCGCACGGAGCCGCCGATGTCTGTCCCCACATGCAAGGGTCCATAACCCGCGGCGGCGGCGGCGGACGCCCCGGCGCTGGACCCGCCCGGGTTCTGCGTCAAGTCCCAGGGATTGCGACATAGAGGATGGAAGCTCGAAAGCCCCGACGATAGCATTCCGTAGTCCGGACATGTCGTCTTGGCAAAGATCACCGCGCCGTCTTCACGGAGCCTCGCGGCAGCAGGGGCATCTTCCTCGGCGGGCTGGAGCTCCGCAGCCCTCGTCCCGAGCGGCACGGGTTGCCCCCTGGTGGCAATCAGCTCCTTCAGAGTCACCGGAACGCCATCCAGAGCGCCGAGCGTTTCGCCCTTCATCCAGCGTTCCGTCGACGCCTGCGCCTGCTTGCGGGCCGCGTCGGGGTCGTAGGCGTAGAGCGCGCAGATCGATGGCTCCCACCCGTCGATATGCGTTTCCAACGCCAGCCAGTATTCGAGCGGAGACAGGCTTCTCTCGCCGAAACGCCGTCTCAGTTCGCGAATGGTAATGTCGGTTTCGGTCATCGGAGGTTCTTTTTCATCTGTGCAATCACCGGCTCGCGTCGCGCGGATCCAGCAGGTCGCGCAATCCGTCACCAAGCATGTTGAAGCCGAAAACGGCAAGTGCGATGGCAAGGCCGGGCAGGATCGCCAGCCAGGGCGCGAGTGCAAGGTAGGTCTGCGCCTCGGCCAGCATGCGTCCCCAGGTTGGAGCCGGCGGTGCTAGACCGAGACCGAGGAAGCTCAGCCCGGCTTCCGTCAGGACCGCGAGACCGAGCTGGATCGTCACCTGCACGACGATCTGGCTCGCAATGTTCGGCAGTATATGTCGCACCGATATCGCGAAGCGGGAGTTTCCGATCGCGCGCGCCGCCAGCACATAGTCGCGGCTCCATGCCTGCAACGCGCTCGCCAACGTGACGCGTGCGAAGACGGGGATCATGAAGGTTGCAATGGCGACGATCGCGGTCGTGCGTCCCGTGCCCAGAAACGCGCCGAGCATCATCGCCGAGAGGATCGGCGGCAGAGCGAAGATGACATCGCATGCCCGCATCAGCAGGCTCTCGAAGACACCCCGAAATGCCGCCGCGGAGATGCCCGCGATCGAGCCGAGCGTTCCGCCGATGGCGACCGCGGTGACCGCGATGGACAGCGAATTCCAGCTGCCGACCATCAGCATCGAGAGCACGTCGCGGCCGAACTGATCGGTCCCGAGAACGCCGAAGACGAACGGCGGCTGCAGCTTGTGCACGATCTGCATCCTGGCCGGGGGCAGAGGCGTCCAAACCAGCGAAAGGACCGCGATGGCAGCAAGGCAGGCAATGATCGTCCCGCCGGCGATCACGTTAATTCGCCGGCTAACTTGAATGCCCCTGCGTCTGATCATGACTTCGTTGGAGACCACCGGCGCCATCGTCAAATGCCTTTCCGCAGGCGAGGGTCGATCGCCAGATAGGAGAGATCGACGAGGAAATTCATGACGATGACGAGGCCGGCGAAGAACAGCACGACATCCTGCATGACAACGATGTCGCGTTGCGAGAGCGCCTGGTACGCAAGCCTGCCGAGACCCGGCAGATTGAAGACGTTCTCCACCAGAACAGCGCCGGCGACGAGAAAGGTGAACTGCAGGCCGAGAACGGTGAAGATCGGGACGAGTGCATTTGGCACCGAATGCCGCCACAAGACCTTGCGGGCCGAGAGACCCTTGGCGAGTGCGGTGCGGGTGAAATCCTCGTGCAGGGTTTCCAGGACGGCCGATCGCGTCACGCGCGTCAGCACGCCCGCCTGCGGCAAGGCGAGCGCCACGGCGGGCATCAGCAGTGCCTTTACGGCGGGCCAGATGCCCGCGCCCCAGCCGGGGAAGCCGCCGGCCGGCATCAGGCCGAGCGTCGTCGAGAACAGGACGATCAGCAGCAGCGCCACCCAAAAGGCCGGGACGGCTATGCCGATCTCGGAGAAGATGGAAGCGATCACGTCGATGACGCCGCCGCGGCGAGCGGCGGCTAGAGCACCCAACGGGATAGCGACCGCAACCGACAGAACGATCGCCATCAATGCAAGCGGCAGCGTAACGGCGAGACGCTCAAGGATGAGACCTGTGACCGGAACGCCATAGGTGTACGACTGCCCGAGATCGCCGGCGAACACCCCTGCCAGCCATTGGCCGTAGCGAAGGAGCAGCGGCCGGTCGAGGCCCAGATCATGGCGCAACGCCGCGAGCGTTTCCGGCGATGCGGATGTGCCGAGCATGATGGATGCAGAATCGCCCGGCAGAAAGTCCATCACCGCGAAGATCAGCAAGGACACGACCGCAAGGGTCAATAGAAGTCCCACGAAGCGGCGCGTGAGAAGAGCGATCATGCGGCGACTCTTGGATACTTCAAGGGGTTGCAACCGCGGCTATTGACGACGCCGAGACCAGGCGCGAGCAAAACCACATCCCACCGTTCCGATCTCATACCCAGCCTACGCTCCCTTTTCCGTGCCGCGGCTCCGCCTCTACCCTCAGTCCTCCCAGAAAACGTTGGTCAGCACGTTCGAGGGAATCGGCTCGTTCTCCCACAGCCCCTTCAGCTTGTTGTTCCAGACACCGAGTTTCGGCATGACGAAAAGATAGAGCGCGGGGACATCTTCGGCGAGAATCGACTGGGCCTCACCGTAAAGTTTTGCCTGAGCAGCCGGATCCGAGGTCTCCTGCACCTTCTTCATCAGGTCGTTGAAAGCCGGATTCCTATAGTTGAAGTAGTAGGGATCGCGCGAATAGATGTCGATGTCCATCGGTTCGGCATGGGCCACGATCGTCATTTCGTAGGCGCGGTCCTTCATGACGTCCTGAACCCATTTCGCCGGAAATTCGGTTGGCTCGATGTTCATGGTCACGCCGATTTCGGCCAGCATCGCCTGCATCACCTGGGCGCTGCGGGGCGCGTAGGCCATCTGGGGCGACTTGATGGTGAAGCTGAAGCCGTTCGGATAGCCGGCTTCGGCAAGCAGCGCCTTTGCCTTTGCCGGATCGTAGGCCAGCTTGCCGGTGAGATCGAGATAGCCGGGATCGTTCGGCGTGTAGTGGCTGCCGATCGGCGTGCCGAGGCCGGACCATGCGCCGTCGACTACGGTCTTCCGGTCGATCGCCATCATCAGCGCCTGGCGCACCCGCTTGTCGTCAAACGGCTTCCTGTCATTGTTCATGCCGGCGACGACCTTGAGCTCGGTGTTGCCGATCTTGGCGAGGAGCTTCGGATCGCCGTCGAAAGAACTCATCAGCTCGGGTGCGGCAAATTCCGGGATCGCATCGACGTCTCCCGACTTCAATGCAGCGGCCTGCGCCTGCGGATCGGCGATGAAGCGGAAGGTGACCCTGTCGAGCTTCACCGAAGCCCGCTTGTTCCAGTAATCCAGGTTCCTTTCGAGTTCGACCTTGTCGCCCTTGGCCCAGCTCACGAACTTGAAAGGACCGGTGCCGATCGGCTTGGTCTTGTCGCCGGCCGCCGAGTTCGGCGCCACCATGACCGAGGCCGGCCATCCGAGCCAGTAAAGCAGGCTGCCTGTCGGTGCCGAAAGGTGCAGCACCAACGTTTCGGGATCGGGCGTATCGATCGAAGCGATCGAGGCAAAGAAACGCTTCTGCGGATTGACCGAGTCGGCGCCGCGGGCGCGATCCAGCGCAAACTTGGCCGAAGCGGAGTCGAACGCCTCGCCGTCGTGGAACGTCACACCGGTCTGCAGCTTGAACGTATAGGTCAGACCGTCGGGCGAAATCTCCCAGCTCCTTGCGAGCTGCGGCTGCACCTTGCCTGCCTCATCGACCATCACAAGGCCTTCGAACACATTCTGCCAGGTGACCTGCCCTATTGCGACCGGCGCGGCGATCGTGGGGTCCAAGCCGGCCGGCTCGATCGTCATGCCGAGATTGAGCGTTGCCTTGGCGGCCTCGGCGGGAGCCAAGTTCAAAAGGATGAGGCCCGCCGAGATGGCGGCTCCGAGCGAGAGCCGCCGGACGCGACGCGCGGAGGGCGCGAGCAACACCTTGATCATCATGTTCCCCTGTCTGGCCGCCGCATCTGCAACTGGCCCATTGCGGATAGAGTGTCACCCTATGTAAGCGATCGGCGGCGATCCGGATAGCGGTCGCTCCAGGCTTCCTGCGCGCCCTCGAAGGGAAGCGCGGTCGCCTCGTAGACACCACGCGCGATGGCGCGGGCCATGACGAGGGCGGCAAGATGGCAAAGCTCCAGGAAATCGCCCGGGCCAACCCGCGGCTTCTTGCCTGTCGACGCTGCAAAGACCGTATCGCCGTCGAGCGGCAAATGAGCCGGCAGAAGGCCGCGGGCCAGGCCGTCATGAGCCATGACGGCCAGCCGATGCGCCTCGGCCTTGGTCAATTCGGCGTCGGTCACGATCGCGCCGATCGTCGTTGCGGTGGTGTTCATCCCCTTGAGACGCATCGCCGTGTCGCCCTGCGCGATCGACGACGGCAGGCCGAGACCGCCGAACTCGCCGTCCCGCTCGAATGGCGCTGACCAGAAATGCGGTCCCTCGCCGACCGTTGCTGATCCGAGCGCGTTGACGGCGACGATCGCGGCAATGCGATGGCCGGCGCTGCTTTGAGCGCTCGCAGAACCAAGGCCGCCCTTGAATGTCGCGGTGGTTGCGCCCGTCCCTGCGCCGACCGAACCAAGCGCGAACCGACCTTTGGATGCCCCCCGGAAGGCCTCGTACCCCATGTCGCGATAAGGTGAGTGCGTGCCCCAGTCCTTGTTGCCTCCGTTCAGGAGGTCCATCAGGATTGCCTGCGGCACGATGGGCACCCGCAGATTGCCGACCGGATAGCCGCGGCCAATTTCGCGCAGGCCGGCCTGGACGCCGCCTGCCGCATCCAGACCGAATGCCGAGCCGCCGGAGAGGACGAAAGCATCCACCTGGCCGACCGTCATCGAAGGATCGAGCAGCGCGGTATCGCGGCCACCCGGTGCGCCGCCCAGGACGACGCCCGATGCGGTTGCAGGCTCGTCGAAAACGATAGCGGTGACGCCCGAGCCGAGCTTCAGTTCGGTCGCATGGCCGACTGAGACACCTTCGATGTCGGTGAGGAGATTGAGCAAGCGCGGCATCCTTCCTTCGATCGGACCGTGATCCGGGAGCGCGCGATAGGACCGCAAGGAGGACCAAAAAACAAGACCGGCCCTGCTTCTGGCGGGACCGGTCGGAGATTTCTGATGGCCGTTCCTGGCCGAGACTGAACCATGCCCTCAGGCATGGAGGGGTTTTGGATGGCGGCGTGTCATCAGATCGTGAATTGCGAGTTTCACCTCGGCTGGCGAGCCGAAATGCTGCTCGTCAAGATCGTGAACGTGGTACTTCACTGCGATGAACTTCAGCCGGTTTTCATCCGGAATGACGATCCCGACGGGAACGCCTGCATATTCGATAACTTCTTTTTTCATACGTAGAACTCCTGCAGCGCGGTGGCGCTTGCGATGGCGAATTGACCTGTCTGGACCGTTTGAAGGGGGACGAACGTCACATTCGACAGTTCGGGCGGGAGAGAGCGCCCGGACGGTCATTTCCAAGCGCGGATCGCTCAAGGAGCGCGGCAAGAATATGGGTGTCTTTCATGTCTCGTTCCTTTCTTTGCGTTGCGCTTGCTTTGGGCCCCGGGGCACCGGGACCGGCGGTGACTGTCTTTCTTAATCTACTTTATTTGTAGACAATACTGGACAGCTTGTCGGAAACATATTCCGAAACGTGTCAAAATGTCGGCGATTAGGAAAAAATCATTCCGCCACAACCGAATTCACTGGAAGACCACTATCAGCTCTTTGTGCAATTCGTGTGACGCAGGAAGCTTTCCGTCGCTCGCAAACAGACATAGGAAGCACCACTGATTCCGGCAATGGGGCATTTGACTAAAAAGCGGAAAGCCGCGAAATGACCGAAATGGTTAACGCCACCGCGGCGCTTTCACCAACCGTCGGATAGTAGAGTTTCCAGCGTGTCCGCGAAGAAATCCGCGCTCTCGACCGACAGGCAGAGCGGCGGCTTTATCTTCAACACATTGAGGTGATCGCCGGTCGGCTGCATGACGATGCCAAGATCAAGCAGCCGTTCGCAGATCCCCGCGGTCTCTTCCGTTGCCGGTTCAAGCGTCGTTCTGTCGCGGACGAACTCGACGCCGAGATAGAGACCCGCGCCGTGAACCGCCCCGACGAGCGGATAGCGCTCAATCAGCGCACAAAGGCGGCTCTTCAGGTGGTCACCAACTACGCGGGCATTCTCCTGCAGCCGCTCGTCGGCCATGATGTCGAGCACGGTCATGCCGACGACGCAGCTTACCGGACTGCCACCGGTGGAGGAGAAAAAGTAGCCTTCCTTTTCAAGCGATTCGGCAATAGCACGGGTCGTGATCACCGCGCCGAGCGGGTGGCCATTGCCCATGCCCTTTGCGATGGTAATCATGTCGGGCACGACGCCCTGCTGTTCGAAGCCCCAGAACTGATGACCCAGCCTGCCATAACCGACCTGCACCTCGTCGGCGATGCAGAGACCGCCTCGGGCGCGCACTTGCGCATAGACGGCAGCCAGGTAGCCATCCGGGAGTGCGATGCCGCCGGCATTGCCATAGACCGGCTCGGCGATGAAGCCAGCCACGCCTCCACCCTTCTCGTCGACCGCTTGCAGTGCAGCCAGCACCCCTTGAAGATATTCGCCGGTGGAGTCCGGGCCGCGGAATTGCCCGCGGTAGGTATTGGGGGACGCGACGGGATGCACCCATTCGGGCCTTGACGTCAGGGCCTGCGGATTGTCTGCAATCGATGTCGAGACCGCATCGCTTGCCACCGACCAGCCATGATAGGCCTCCAGCAGGCAAAGCATGTTGCGGGCACCGGTGTGGGCCCAGGCGAGCCGCAGCGCCAGATCGTTCGCTTCCGAACCGCTGTTGACGAGAAAGACCGCGTCCAAGCCTTCCGGGGCCAGAGACGCGAGACGCTCGGAGAATTCGGCGATCGCCGCATAGTGGAAGCGCGAGTTGGTGTTGAGCCTCAGCCACTGCTCGCTGACGGCTTCTGCGATACGCGGATGCCCGTGGCCGAGAATGGAGACATTGTTGACCATGTCGAGATAGGCGCGCCCCTCGACATCGAACAGGTGCTCCTTGCAGCCGCGCTCCATCTGCGGCGGAGCCTTGTAGTAGTTTTTCTGCGGGCGGGCGAAATGCGCTTCGCGGCGGGCAAGGAGCGCCGCCGGCGCAGGAGCCGGCGCCTCGACGCCCGCGCCGAGCAGGGTCGCGGGTGATGGGCAAAGTGCCGACCAGGCGAAAACCTCGGAAGGCACGCAAAAGAGCGGCGGCTCCGCACCCCTAAGGGTGGACAATTGCACCCGAAGCCCTCCAAGGGACGATGGCTCGCCCGAGACCGTTCCGATCGCCTGTCCGGGCTCGACCTCGGCGCCATCGGCCGCGACAAGGTCCAAGCCGTCGAGATGAAGGCTCACAGCCTCGCCTGCCAACACGAGATGATGATCCTGCCAGCCGATCTTGCCGGCAAAGGGCGCCGCGACGGTGCTTCCGGCGGGCAGACAAACGTCGGCATGCAGCGCATAGGTAGCAGGGGGTTTCGCGCTTCGCAGACTGGCGCGCGACAGCCGGTATTCGCCATAGCGGGTCGCGGCCGCCCCACGTTCGGCAGCGGCACGCGCGAGCAAGCGCCAGTCGATATCGCCTTGCGACCAATTGCCTGCCGCAAAGTGCTGGCTCTGGACGCCGAGATCGACATAGGCGAGCGTATCCAGATCGAGATCGGGAAGCAGCGGCTGCCACCCCTCCGTTGCGACAGTAGCGACCGCGACCCCGGCAGTCTTCAGGATCGCGGTTTCCATCAGGTCGAACGGTACCGACATGGCGACGTCGAAGATGCGTCTCTCAAGTTCGAGATTGCCGCGAACATAGTCGTTGTCCGGATCGATGGAAATCTGCTGCTCGCTGCTGGCAACCAGAATGACGGCGCGTGCGACGACGAGCGGCCAGAGCGCCTTCAACTCCTCGTCTTTCAGCGGGTAATCGTCGTGATAGGCCTTGACGGCCGGCAGCACATAGAAGGGATCGCCGTCCGCCTGGTGCAAAAGCGACGCGCAGGTCACGGCCAGATCGCCGACCAGCCAGCCACGGATGATGTCACCGAAATCGATGACGCCGTCCGGGATCAACCGGCCATGCGCATCGCGCCGACTGACGACATTGTCGCCGGTCACATCGTGGTGCACGGCCTGCAGGCGCAGTGCCGGCGCAAACGGCTGAATGCGGCGCACTGCCGCGACCATGGTCTTGGCGATACGATCCCGGGCGGCGCTGTCGGTGATTGCCGAGAGGAGCTGCACCGCCACCGGTCCGGCGCGGCGGAGATCCCATTGCAGATTGCGATCGAGGCCGGGATGATCGAAATCCGCAAGCGACCGGGCCAACTGCGCGCAGAGTGCTCCGAGCGCGGAGACGGAAACCTTCGGCAGATATTTTCGCTGCGTCAGCCCCTCGCCTTCGAGATACTCCAGCAGGCGCACCTGGAAGGTCTGGTCGCGAACCGTGACCGCAACGATATCCTGCCCGTCCGTCGAGGCGACGACCCGCGGAACGCGCGGCGCGTCATCCTTCATGCACAGATGCCGGATCGCCGCATTCTGCGCCTCCAGCTCGAGGGTCTGGTAATCCACGTGGCAGATCTTAAGCACATAGCGGCGCTCACCGGTATCGACGCGGTAGTTGCGATCCTGCTGGCTGCCAAGTTCGTTGATCGTGCCGGACAGTCCATAGCGCGACAGGAGAATGTCGCCGGCCTCCGCGGGCGTCACATCCGGACGCGGAAGCTCGAGACGCCGAGCAAGCGTTTCATCGGTCATGATATCCCCCACCGCGCGATTCGATCTTGCACAATAAGCAGATAATCGAATGCTTGCTATCGGCAAGCGGTCAGATCACATCCCATGAAACCCTCGCGGCGCTTGCGCGTCGATCAGCCCATGCGCTCGGAAGCGTAGCTGCCGGGGCTTGCCGGGAAGACGATCGTGCGATTGCCGTTGAGGAAGACGCGGCGATGGATATGGGCGTGGATGGCGCGTGCCAGGACCTGGCTTTCGACGTCGCGGCCGATCGATACGTAGTCGTCGGCGCTCTGCGCGTGGGTGATGCGCGCCGTATCCTGCTCGATGATCGGGCCTTCGTCGAGATCGGCAGTGACGTAGTGTGCCGTTGCACCGATGAGCTTCACACCGCGCTCATATGCCTGCTTGTAAGGGTTTGCTCCCTTGAAACTCGGCAGGAAGGAGTGGTGGATGTTTATGATCTTGCCGGACATCTTCTTGCACATTGCGTCGGACAACACCTGCATGTAGCGCGCGAGCACGACGAGTTCGGTTCCCGTCTGCTCCACGAGATCGAGGATCTGCGCTTCGGCCTGCGGCTTGTTCTCCTTCGTCACCTTGATGTGGTGAAAGGGAATGTCGTGGTTCACCACGACCTTCTGGTAGTCGAAATGATTCGAGACGACGCCGACGATATCGATCGGCAGCGCGCCGATCTTCCAGCGGTAAAGCAGATCGTTCAGGCAGTGGCCGAAGCGGGAGACCATCAGCAATACCTTCATGCGGTGCTCGCCGTCATGGATTTCGGCATCCATGCCAAACTTTCCGGCTATCGGCTTAAAGCCTTCCTTCAGCACGGGAAGCGTTACCCCCTCTTCCGAAATGAAGGAAACGCGGGTGAAGAACTTGCCGGTGGAGAGATCGTCGAACTGCGAGGAATCGATGATATTGCAGCCCTGATCAGCCAGATAGTTGGCGATAGCCGCAACAATGCCGCGCGTCGACTTGCACGTGACCGTCAATACATACTTCATCATGCTTTCCATTCCTCGTTCGGCATCTGCCTGCGGACCTGCTTAGATCAAAGCCAGGCAGCCGAGCAAGCAGCGCACTCTCAGGCGCGCAGCAATTTCGGAAAATGCAGCCTCGGATCCCTGCCGCAGCTTTCGCCACCTGCATCAACTTACGGCAGAGCGCGTAAAATTCCGTTCCGCCTGCGGCGTCGAAACGCGTATCCCCGCCGTAGCGCCTTCGTTGACCTTGAGAAAGCCGACGAGCAGCCAGAGAATGCCCGCCGTCTTCATCGAAAAGATCGCAGTCGATCCGATCATCAAATTGAGGAACATGAACAGCGAAAGCGCGTGGCAGAGGCGCTTCTGGTTCGGCGTCCGACCGGCCGGGTAGAAGGAAACGAAGAGCCAGAAGAGGATCAGCCCGAAGATCGTGGCGCCATAGGTTATGTAGACATAGCCGCTGTCGACAAAGGTCGTTGCCTTATCCAGCTCGAGCCCGAGCGCTGCCGGCAAGTCCATGTTGAGGATGTTCCTGACCGTGCTGCTGATGCGGCCGACAAAATCGTCCTCGTGCGCGTCGGGCCGGAACGCGTGAATGACGAAGCCGACCACGACGATCGTCGGCATCATGAGGAAATCGCAAATCTTGGGAATCCAGGGGTAGACGACATATCCCACGGCGCTGACGACGGTAAAGATCAGCATCGTTCGCGTATCATTGGTGACAAGGATCAGGACGACCGTTCCGATGAAGATCAGCCGATCCGCCAAGGTCAGGCGGTTGCCGAAGCTGATGAGGTAGATCACGATCACGCCACAGAAATTGGCAAGCGAGACTTGTTCCAGGAATATCGACGACGAACGGTGGTCGATCAGACCGAAAGAGAAACGCCCTTCGAAACCGAGGGCTCCACGAAACAGCCCGCTGTCGCTGTAGGTCGCCGGGGGCACGCCCCGCGTATTCTGGAAATACTCGGCAGGATGAAGGAGCGCAACATAGGCAGGCGTTGATATAATCTCGCAAACCAGCACCGCGAGAACGGCAAGACAGCATACCTTGAAGGTCAGCTTGAGCGTTCGTTCATTGGTCCAGCGCCCCATGACCACGAAGGCGAAAATGATCATGACATTGCGGAGATGATCGATATAGCCGGCGCGATTGATGGCCATAACGTAGATGGTCAGAAAGATCGTCGCCAGGAGATAGCCGAGCGGCGCCATATCCTCTGCGTACAGGCCTTTGCGCAGCAGAAACACAAAGCTGAAAGTCAGCAGCAGGATTTCGCTAAGAACGACATGGGTCGGCGCAAGCGGCACGAGATTGTGATTGATGAAGGCAAGTATCGCATTGTAGGTCACGCCAAGGACGCTCACGAAGAGGATGCCGTAGTCGATGGGTTCGTCTTCGCCTGGACCCCGCCTTGCCATGTCAGTCAGTCCGCAGCCGTCGCGCAGGCGGCCTTGGGCGGAAACGGTGCCCTTGCTGCCTGCTGCAGTATGGCCATCTGCTTGCGGTCGCGGCCGTCGTGGGGCTGGATATTCAGCGCTTCGCTCTCCGGCCACCAGTCGCCGGCAACCCAATAGGTCCAGCCAAGCCAGACATCGCCGTTCGCCTGGATCTGATCGAGCACCCGCCCCAGTGCTGCGAGGCAGGCCTTGTCCTGCGGCACTCCGAATTCGCCTAGAAATACCTTCTTGCCGTTCTCGCGCGCCCACTCCGTCATCGCCACCATGGCGTCGAGCGCCTTTTCGCCGCCAGAGCACTCGGCGTGCGTTCCTGACGAATCACTGTCGAAATACTGATGGACCTCATAGGCAAAACGATTGCGCGGATCGCGTATGCCCAGCATGACGGTACCGTTGGCGCCGCCGGGGCCGTCCGACTGCCAGGAATGCGCTCCCGTCCATCGGGTTCCCGGCACCAGAATGAGGTTGTTGGCCCCCGTTGCGCGAATCGTTCGGATCGCGGCATTGGCGGCCTTGAGCCAAACGTCCGTGGCAATGTCGTTCGGCTCGTTCATCAAGCCAAAAATCACATCCTGTTGATCGGAAAATTCGACCGCCAGTCGTGCCCAGAACTCGGCGAAGGCTGACGAGGTCACGGGAGCGTCACCAATCGTCGTCTTGTTGTAATGTGCGTAATTATGCGGATCGAGAATGATCGTCAGGCGCTTGTCGCGCAGCAGCTCGACGGTGTCCTTGAGGCGCTTCAACTCGTTCTCATCCAGCGGCTGCCCAAGCCGGGGCTGCAGCCGTTCCCACTGAAACGGCAGGCGAACGGTGTTCATGCCCTTCCGTGCAAAGTAACCGATCGTCTCCTCGGAGGGATAGGCATAGGCCTTGAAATACTCGCCTCCCGGCTCCCCGAATTCGGCTCCGGAAAGATTGACGCCGCGAAGACACGGGCCCGCAGCATCGGCCACGCTTGCATGAACCACGAGCATTGCCAGAGTGGCCGCCGTCAGGCGCCACCGGGTTGGGAGACTCGCTTTCATCGTTTTTCGCATTCATTCGGTTGGACGTGATTGCATCGTGACCATCCAACTTAACGGTCCGTTAGCTAAGAATTTCTAAAGTCCGGGGAGTGCGGCTGAAACCGGCCGGGGCGCCGGAGTGAATTCATGAGTCAGTTCGACAAAAACAAGGTCAGTCGGCTGCCGCAATGGCGCAGCTATGAACATGACGATGCCCCGCCGCCAAAGCAACAAGCGCGCAGCCCGACGCTGCGGCCCAGCGACTTTGCCCAGCCGCGACCAGCCCCCGCTGTCAGAGAGCCTGCCGCCGAAGACGTCCCGCCCGACGCTCCGGGCGCGCCGGAACCAGCGATCCCACAGCCGAGGCAGGTCCGCGCGGAGCCGCTCGCCCCGGTCGAACCGATGCCGCAAGAACAGACAGCGCATGCTTCCACGCCGCTTCTTGACCTGGGATCGGCGATCTCCGCCATCTGGAACCGTCGCCTGATCGTGC
The DNA here is from genome assembly GCF_001424945.1 of Rhizobium sp. Root1203. GTDB lineage: Bacteria > Pseudomonadota > Alphaproteobacteria > Rhizobiales > Rhizobiaceae > Rhizobium. Next base: position 80,015 of record NZ_LMCW01000002.1, on the reverse strand, counting down.
TCGGCCTCTCGCTTCTTGGCGCGCTTGCGGGAGGCATCGTCTTGCCGACGACGCCGCAGAAATTCACCGCAAAGGCCAGCCTTTATTTCGATCCCCGCCAGATCGGCGTGGCCGACCAAGCGTCTTCACCGACAGGCCCTTCTCCCGAAATGATGTCCGCGCTCGTCGACAGCCAGGCCCAGATCCTGACCTCCGGCAACGTTTTGAGGCGCGTCGCCGAAGCGATGAACCTCGACCAGGATCCGGAATTCACCGCCGGCCGCCCGGATGGAGCGGCTGTCATCAGCGCGCTGCAAAAGGCGGTCGTCATCACCCGCGAGGCAACGACCTACGTCGTCTCCCTGGCGGCAACGACGCGCGATCCCCAGAAATCAGCAAGGCTTGCCAACCAGGTGGTTTCCTCCTTCCTGAAAGAGGAAAGCACCGCATCCACCGGTCTTTACGAAAACACGGCGAACGCGCTGGACGGCCGGTTGACCGACCTTCGGCAGAAGCTGCAGCAGGCTGAGCAGGCGGTGGAAAACTACCGTGCCGACAACGACATGGCATCGACCCAGCAGGGGCTGATTTCCGATCAACGCCTGACATCGCTGAACGCGCTGCTCGTGACGGCGCAGGACAAGGCAATCCAGGCGAAGACGCGTGCGGACGCGGCCTCCAAGCTCAGCTTCGAGCAGGTCGTTGCAGGCGGCGGCCAGCAGGACCAGAACGCCACTTCGACGGCACTGACAAGCCTGCGCCAGCAATATGCAACGCAAGCGGCACTTATCGGCAATCTGGAGAGCCAGCTGGGTGCCCGCCATCCGCGCCTGCAGGCTGCCCGGTCCTCGCTGCAGAGTATCGCCAACGAGGTCCGAAGCGAGCTGGACCGGCTCSCCACCTCGGCACGCGCGCAGTATGACCAGGCAAAAAAGGCCGAGGAGGCCGTCTCCAAGGAACTGTCCCTGCAGAAGGCGCTGCAGGTCAACACATCAGACAAGCAGGTCGAACTCAACGAACTTCAGCGCAAAGCCGCAGCAGCACGCGAGATCTACGAGGCGCTGCTGAAGCGCTCCGACCAGACGACCGAGGAGCAAAACCTGGCGCGCAACAACATGCGCATCATTTCCGAAGCCGAGCCGCCGGTAAAGGCTGACGGCCCCGGCAAGAAGATGCTGCTCATCGCTGGCGTAATAGGCGGGTTTCTGGCCGGCTTTGCCGCCGGCGCGGGGTTCGCCGTCCTCGCCAGCCTCCTCGCCCATCCCGCTGTCAGGGCCTACACCCGCAGGCCGTCATGAGTTCACGTTTGCGCGAACTGGCCTCAAGCGCGACCACGTTGGCTTGATGCCACCTCCGCGCCTGCCTACATCCACGACAGGCAATGACGTCCGGATGTCCGGAAGAAGATGCATGCGATGCGAACTGTGACGATGCTGCTGGTTGCGCTGACGCTGGCGTCAGGCGCGAGCCCGACAACCGGTTTTGCGACCGATTGGACACGGGCGGGTCAAACGCGCGTCCCGCCATTCTATCCCTACCAGGACCTGCCGGGCGTAAAGGCGCAGCCCGACAAGACCGAAGAAGAGCAATTCAGCTGCCGGACCGAGACGCGGCTGCTCCGCCGCCGACATGACGAGATATTCCGTTCCGGGGGGATGCCGACCCTCGTCTACATCTGCGACCGCAACGGAGTCGCTTCGACGGGGACCCTGGTGCCGCGCCGTGGGCACTATCAGCCCGTTCGCTAGTCATCGGATAAGGACGTGTGGGCACGAAATTCCGCGCCTGCAACCGCTCGCTACCCTTGCCGGAAATCCCGCGAACACAGCGCTGCAAACCCGGTTTCCAGAACCTGTCACGAAGGGCCGAGAGGATTTTAAGGAGGTCGGATCAAATGGAGGTCCCCGGCGTACCGGGGTATCCAACCATTGAATATACTGAGAAATATGGCTTTCTCAAAATGGAATGGTGCCCAGAAGAGGACTCGAACCTCCACACCCTTTCGGGTACCAGCACCTGAAGCTGGCGCGTCTACCAATTCCGCCATCTGGGCGACGGAGAGCCATGTACGGGCGTGGCCTCTTGCTGTCAACAGGGTTTTTGAAGTTTTCCTGACAGCCGGCAAAAAAGACTGTTGGAAGCGCGCTTCCCGCACAATTGATGATCGGGATAGTGCCTATGGCGGAGAAGGCACTATATTGGCAGCACACGAAGGATTGTCCGATGGCCGGCTTTCAGAATCTGTCTTTGATAGTGCTCTTGTGGCTTGCGCCTGTTGGCCAGCTTTCAGCGATGACGCTTGCGCCCTTGGGCCAAGCGGCGGGCAATCCGGACATCATCCGCGTGCAATCGACGATGTGCGATTTCCGGGGCTGCTTCACCTTCGGTCCGCAGCAGTCCTTCCGCCCGGCCTACGTGCAGCCGAATTACCGGCCACCAACGGCAACGGGACCGACTTATTATCGCCCGCAGGCACAGGGACAGGCACCGCTCTACTATGATCCGCCGCCGGTCCGCACGGTTCGTCCGACGGCGCCGAAGAAATCGTTTCATGTCGATTGGTGCCGCAACCAATACCGCACCTACAACCCGAAAACTGATCGCTTCATCACCTATGAAGGGATCTATAAAACCTGCAACTCGCCCTACGACTAGTGTCAACTCTCCAGGGACGCGCGATCGACGTGGCCGAGATCGCGGCCGGGCTCGATGACGTCGCGCACGCGCTGCTTCAGCTCCTTCGGTCCGGGGAAGCCGCCGTCGCGCTTGCGCTCCCAGATCAGCTCGCCGTCGATTCGGATTTCGAAATTGCCGCCGGTGCCGGGAAGGAGGGCGACTTCGCCGAGACTGTCGGTGAAGGTCTGCAGCAGTTCCTGCGCCATCCAGCCGGCTCGCAGCAGCCAGTTGCACTGGGTGCAATAGAGAATTGTTACACGGGGTTTGTTTTCAGCCATCTCGGTTTCCTTTCGTTGTCGGATTTAAGAAGAGACGACGCCTTGTGCAATGCATATTGCAATGCCGGGTGGCTTGGTGTTCCTCTTTCTCGGAAGATCGAACAGGAGTCGCCGATGCGGGTTGCCGTTGTCGAAAACATGAAAAGCACGCCTCTTGGATCGCTTGGCATTGCACTGGCCGAAGCGCATGCCGAGATCGAGTATTTCCGCCCCTGGATCGATGGACGCCTGCCGCGCGGGATCTTCGACCACGATGCACTTGTCGTGCTGGGCGGCGAGCAGAATGCACTCGACGACGAGAGCTATCCCTATCTGCCGGCCCTGGCCCGCCTGATGCATCGCTTCTCCGAATCCGGCAAGGCCGTCCTCGGTATTTGCCTCGGGGCGCAAATCCTGGCGCGCGCCTATGGCGCCGAGAACCGGCTGGACCTGGCGCTGGAGTTTGGCTGGCGATCCGTCGGCATGACGCAGGACGGCAAGGCGGATCCGCTTCTTGCCGGGCTCGGGGACGCCTTCACGACGTTTCAGTGGCATAGCGACAGCTTCACGCTGCCGCAGGGCGCACGCCGTCTGGCGACCAGCGAGCTTGCGGAAAACCAGGCTTTCAGGGTCGGGCGCGCGGCCTATGGCACGCAATTCCATTTCGAAGCCAATGGCGAAGTCGTCGACAGTTGGACGGTCGAGTTCCAGGCGACGATAGACCGCATGGAACCCGGCTGGCTGGGCCGCTATCCGTCCCTTTCAGCCGCCAACGCGGCAGATGCCGACATGAACGGCGTTGCCATCGCCCGGAACTGGGTTCGCATGATCGAGGTCACGGTGGACGGGAACGAGGCACGGCCGGAAAGGCAGGCCGTCGCCGGCTGACGGCATCCGAAACGCTCCCGAGCGGCCGTTGCGCGGCCCGGAAGCGTTCCTGAACCGGGAGCGTCACGCCCCTGCTTTGTCAGACCTGATCCAGACCAGCATTTCCCCGGGCGCGCGGTTGTCCCAGAGGTGATAGGGCACAAAACGCGCGGTGCCCGGCTCGGTCGCAGGCGGCCCGATGCGATAGAGCGTACTTCCCCAGTCTACGGTGTCGCGAACGACCGGCAGATCCAGTGCAACGGCGCCGCCAAGCTCCGCCATGTCCTTCGTCGTTGCCGCCGCAACGTCGCCGGCGAGCTGAATGCCGTTGAGGCCAGAGCCGTTGTCGGTCGCCTCGACGCAATAGACCAGCGGCCCGCGCATCAGGGCGGCACGACCGGCGTCCTGCCGCACCAGCGGATTTGCCCATAGGGCACGGGTCGCCAACGGGATGCGGAGATCGATGTGGTCCCCGCTCTTCCAGTCGCGTTCGATGCGGGCGTAGCCGTCGACCTCGACCGATGCGAGGTTCACGGGCTCGCCGTTGATCCTGAGCGTGGCCCCGTCGGCCCATTGCGGGATGCGGAGAGAAATCGCAAAGCGGGCCGGCCTCGCGGGCGCCACGTCGAAATGGATGGCGCCGTCCCAGGGATAGCGCGTCTGCTGCGAGAGCTCGACAGCGGTACCGGCAATCTCGAAGCGGGCCTTGCCTTCGCCGTAGAGGTGGACGGCGACCTCGTCGTCGGCAACGCCGTACATGTACGAGCCGATCGAGGCGAGCAGGCGGGCAATATTCGGCGGGCAGCAGGGGCAATGATGCCAGATCCAGCGGTGGTGCTTGCCGCCGCTTTCCAGCGGGTTTTCGTAGAAGAACGTCCTCCCGTCGAGCGAGAGACCGGACATTGCGCCATTGTAGAGTGCCTGCTCCATGATATCGGCGTAGCGCCGGTTCGGACCGCGACCGAGCATGCGGTTGGCCCAGAAGACCAGGCCGACGGAGGCGCAGGTTTCCGCATAAGCGCTTTCGTTCGGCAGATCGTAATAGTCGGTGAAACCTTCGTTGGCAGCAGCCGGGCCGATGCCGCCCGTCACGTACATCTGTTTTGTCGTAAGATCGTCCCAGAGCGTTTCGAGCGCCGACGTCAGCGTGTCGTCATTGTATTCGGTGGCGATGTCGGCCATGCCGGAATAGAGATACATGGCGCGGACGGCATGGCCGACGACCTTCGTCTGCTCTCGGACGGGCAGATGGGCCTGGCCGTATTCATAGGTCTTCTGATGGAAGTCGGCCGCATCCCGGCCGTCGCGGATCGCCTCATCGGTGAAGAAATGCGGCTGGGTCCCGCGCTCGTCGACGAAGAACTTCGCCAGATCGAGATACTTCTTCTCTCCGGTAACGCGGGCGAGCCTGACCAGCGCCAGTTCCACTTCCTCATGGCCGCAATAGCCGGGGATCTTGCCCGGGCCGTGGCCGAAGACGGTAATCATGTAGTCGGCGAAGCGGCACATGATGTCGAGCAGCTTGCGCTTTCCCGTTGCCTGATAGTAGGCGACCGCACCCTCGATCAGGTGGCCGGCGCAATAGAGTTCGTGATGGTCGCGAAGGTTGGTCCATCGACGATCGGGCTGGACCCGCTGGAACCATGCGTTCAGGTACCCGTCCTTATCCTGCATCTTCTCATAGAGGTCGATGATGGCATCGACCCGTGCCTCGAGGGCCGGGTTGGCCCGCCGGTAGAGCGAATAGGCAACCGTTTCGATCGATTTCCCGAGGTCGCTGTCCCAGAACATCTGCGTCGAGCCGCCCCACGGACCTATCGGAATGACGACGCCGTCACTCGGCTGATCGACGTCGATCGCCCGCACCATGCCGGCTTCGACGCAGCGGTCGAGCAGGGTTTCAGCGGTGGAATTGCAAATGGCGTCCTGGCGGTCGCCGAAGAGCCCGTGCACATCGACATTGGGAACGGGGAGCGGACGGAACTGGCGGTCTCTTTTCAGCTTGTTCATGGTGGAATCCATCTTTTCTCGGGAGGTCATTTCACCGCGCCGGCCATGAGCCCGCGCATGTAGTATCGTTGCAGAAGCAGGAAGACGATGAGGCAGGGAATGGTCATCACGGCGACGCCCGCCTGCACCGCCCCCCAGTTGATCGCTCCGAGGCGACCGGCGCGAACCGCCATCATCAGGACGGGCAGCGTGTACTTTTCGTTGCTGGACAGGAGGACGAGCGCCGCCAGAAACTCGTTCCAGGCGTTAAGGAAGGCAAAGATCGCGACGGTCGCAACGCCCGGCAGGACGAGCGGCAGCAGCACCAGCACGAGCAGCTTCATGTCATGCGCGCCATCGATGCGAGCAGCCTCCTCGATCTCCTTGGGCACGGCGTCGAAGGCGTTGCGCATCATGAAGACCGAAAACGGCAGCTGCAGCGTCACATAGACGAGCGTCAGGCCGAAGAGCGAGTTGTTGAGCCCGAGCTTCGCCAGAATGATGAAGAGCGGCGTCAGAATCGACTGGAACGGGATCATCAGCGTGGCGATGATCAAGACGAAGAAGACGTTCTTGAACGGAAACCGGTAGCGGGAGAAGCCGTAGCCTGCGAGCAGGCTGATCGCCACGGTCAATACCACGGTCGCCAGCGATACGATCAGCGAGTTGACGGTGTGTTGCCAGATGCCGGCGCCGAAGCTGTCGAGCGAGCGATAGGAATCGAAGCTGATGCCGGTCGTCGGCCATGGGGGGAGCGGCGGAAGGCGCGCTTCCGTACCGTGGCGCAGCGACGCCAGCAGCGTGATGACGAAGGGCGCCAGGAAGAGGATCCCGATGACCAGACCGGTCCCGTGATAGGCAGTCTGGGCCCGCAGTTGCTTGTTCTTCGGCCGTCCGGTCACCGGGCTCATGACCGCTCCTCGCCGACGCGCAGCAGCCAGAGTTGCGCGACGCTGATGACCATAAGGATGGCGAGAAGCGCGATCGACAGCGCCGCGCCGTAGCCGAGATTGAACGACACGAAGGACTGATTGAAAATGTAATAGACAACGGAGATCATGCGGTTCTGCGGGCCGCCCGAGGTCATGATGTAGAACTGATCGAATGCGAGGATCGAGCCGGTGACCGAGATGATCAGCGCAAGCGCGATCGTCCGTCGCATGAGCGGCAGCGTGATGTGGCGGAAACGCTGCCACCAGCTTGCCCCGTCGACGACTGCCGCTTCCGTCAGGTCGGCCGGAATGGCCTGCAGCCCGGTCAACAGAATGATCATGGTGAATCCGGCGATCTTCCAGACGACCATCACGATGATGGTGAGGAAGGCGCTGTCGAAGGTGGCAAGCAGGTTGGGAGCCCTGTCGACGAAGCCGAGTGCCTTCAATGCCGGGCCGATAAAGCCGCTGTCGACATTTGCCAGCCATACCCAGAGCAACGAAGCGGAGGCAAGGCCGACGACGACGGGCAGGAAGATGATCGTACGATAGGTGCTGACGAAGGCGCGCTCGCGCTCGACAAAAAGCGCAAGGGGAAAGGCGACCGCAAAGATCACGATCGTCACGATGACCGTATAGTATGCCGTGAAGTTCAGCGCCGACATGAACCGGCTGTCGTTGAACATGCGGACATAGTTGTTGAAGCCGATCCAGCGCTGGGCGCCCATCAGCGGCCAGTTGTGCAGGCTCATCCAGCCGGTGAAAATGACGGGCAACACAAAGAAGACGATGACGAGAAGCATCGCCGGGGCGATGTAGAGAAGCCCGGTCCATTCCGGTCTTTGCACCCGCTTGCGCGCAGGCGAACGCTGTACTTGACCCGTGACGGCCATGAAAACACTCCGCATCATTCCTGACAAGTTGGGCCAAGTCTGGCCCGTAAAATCGGCCGGAGGACCGCCACAATCCTCCGGCCACGGCCGTGGGAGATTATTGGCCGCTATCGATGATCGACTGCATCTCCGACTGTGCGTTGGAGAAGGCGCCGTCCACGTCGTCACCAAAAATCGCTGCGTTGGTGAAGGTTGCCCACGGACCGTTGGCGCTGTTGATCAGATCGTTGAACTGCAGCGTGTAGGGCGTCTGCGCGACGCTGATTGCCTTCAAGCCGACCTGCAGTCTCGGATCGAGCCCGTCGAGCACCTTGTCGGCAATGTCGCCACGCGTCGGCAGGCTGCCGTACTTCGCCATGATTTTCTGGCCATCCATCGAATAGATGTATTCGAGGAAATCCTTCACGGCGTCGATCTTCTTGGTACCCTTGGTGATGACGAAGTTATCGCCTCCTGCGAAGGATGAGGGCTTGCCGTCGACGCCGGGGATCAGCGTCACGCCGAAGTTGATGTCGGGATGCTCGGTCACGAGGGTGCCAATCGCGAAGGCGCCCAGGCTCTGCTGTCCGATCTTGCCATTGGTGAAACTCAGGAAGTTCGCGCCGTTGTCGCTGGCGGCGCCGGCCGGAACCACGTCCTTCTTGACCATATCGCGATAGTAGCCGACTGCCTTGCGCATCTGCGGCGTGTCGAGCGTCGCGGTCTTGCTGTCTGCGGAGAGGATGTCGGCACCGGCGCCCCAGACGAGCGGCGTGAAGGTGAAGATCATGCAACCGCCGCAACCGCCGCCGGAGAAGTAGAAGCCATAGGTGTCGTCACCGAGCTTGCGGATCTTCTCGGCGTTGGCCGAGATCTCTTCCCATGTCGCAGGCGCCTTCTCAGGATCGAGGCCGGCCTTCTTGTAGAGATCCTTGTTCCAGGCGAATACCGATGTCTCGACGGAGAGCGGCAGACCGTAGATATGATCCTGGTAGGTTCCGAGGCGGACATGCGAGGGCGACAGCGAATTGAAGTAGGGCAGTTTCTTCGCCCAGTCCGTCAGGTCCTCGAGCTGACCGGCGGCGGCAAAGGCCGGCGTGTAGATGAGGTCCATCGAGAGCGCATCCGGCGCCTGTCCGCCGGCGATCGACGTCGCATATTTCTGCACCAGTTCGGAGAACGGCACTTCGGTCGCGACGACCTGGTTCTCGTGGCTGGAGTTATAAGCCTCCACCACTTTCTTGAATGATTCGCCGATACCGGAGCGAACCCACATTTCTATCTTTTCGGCAGCCGACGCGCCGGACACCAGGCATAGGGTGGCAACGCTCGTCGCTGCCAATAGACGCTTGATCATGGCTTTCCTCCCAAAATGGCGCATCTCCTCCGCGCGCCGGTTCCTCATTCCGTGGGGTTTTCACCCCCGCATGACTGCCGGACCACAAGGCGGCACGGCAATTTCCTGACGCCAGCTTCCACCGGACGTCCCTCCGCCAGCGCGAGGACCGTCAATCCGGCCTGTCGCCCCAGCTCCTTCAACTCCATGTCGACAGACGTCAGCGGCGGCCGCGTCTGCGCCGCGACGATCTCCCAATTGTCGAACCCGATGACAGACACGTCCTCCGGCACCCGGATGCCGCGCTCACGCAATGCATCGACGGCGCCGCGGGCGATCTGGTCGTTGCCGCAGAATATCGAATCAGGCCGCCCTGTCTGACCGCTCCAGATCCGCTGAACGGCCTCGTGGCCCCAGGCCTCGGCCCATTGGCCGTACAGGACCAGACCCTCGCCACCGATCACGCTTCGGTAGGCACCGGCGCGCTCGCGAACCGAAAAGAAGTCTTCCGGCCCGGTGACGTGCACGACCCGGTGCCGCCCGCTCTTGACCAGCCATTCGACTGCCAGCCGCGCGCCCTGCGCGTCGTCCGAACGGAAGGTGACGCTATCGGGCGCCCCCTCCGTAAAGGCGTAGACAACCGGTACCGGCACCTTCGACAGATCGACCGGCAGCTGCCGGTCCACCCGCTTGCCGGATGCGATTATGCCGTCAACCTGCTTTTCCAGCATCGCCTCGACATGGATCTGGCCAAGTGCCGGATCGTCCTCGATGGCGCACAGAAAAACCGACACGCCGTGGTCGACAAGCGCTTCCGAAATACCCTGCATCAACGGCAGGGTGAAACGGCCGTAGGTATCGTTCGTCAAAAGGCCGATGGTGAAACTGCGCTTGCTCAGCAGTCCGCGGGCCAGAGCATTCGGGCGAAACCCCGCTTCCCCGGCAATCCGCTTCACACGCTCACGAGTCTCGACGCTCACGCGGCCCGTATCGTTCAGCGCCTTCGATGCCGTGGAGATGCTGACGCCTGCCGCAGCTGCGACATCGTGGATGGTCGTGCGCCCTCTTTTTCCTCCCGCGATATTCACTGCCACCTCCCGCAATTGCGATGAGAAAACCTTTTCTCTACTCATTCGTCAAGTGAGAAAAGGTTTTCTCATGCGAGTTTAAACGACGTTGGGTCGGTCGCGTGCAAAACAAAAAGAGCGGCTCGCCAAAAACGAACCGCTCTTTCTTGTGCGAAACCCGCAAATCCTCGCGATCTCGATTAGCCGGCTTTCAAATCCGACGCCGAACCACCTGCCAACTCGGGCATCAGATCGGAGATCCTGACGACCTTGCCGGTGCGCGAGCTGCTGAGGGCCGCGATACCGCACAGCACAGACATCGCGCCGGCGCGGGTGCCGGCACGCTGGCCGAGCTTGTCTTCCATGCCCGGCTTGAAGATCATGTTGCGCATCCTGTTGTCGCCGCCGTAGTGGCCGCCTGCCGAATGCGGCACGACGATTCGTTCGACGGCATCCCTGCCCCTGGGGAAGTTGCGGATGAGCAGGATCGTATCCTCGTCCGGTGTTTCCCAGGGCTGCTTTTCGAACTGGCGCAGCTCGATCCGACCCTCCGTGCCATTGAAGGCGATGTGGTGGCCCTCGATCGGCTGGAAGGTGTTCAGCGAATAGGAGACATGCACATTGTTCTTGTAGCGGATACTGACGACCATCGTGTCGGGAATGTCGATATCTTCGCGATAGACGCACCCGTCGCGGAAATAGCCATCGAGCTTCGACGGATCCTCATAAAGCGAATCGAGGAACGGATCGGCCTCGAGGTCGAGATAGTAGTCGCACTCATGCGCGTGCGGACAGAGCTTGCAGCGCGGGCCGCGGAATGGTCCCTTGCGGCCATAGTTCTGCAGGTCGGCGAAGGAGGTGACCGCGTCCGGATCGCTGTCCAGATACCAGTTCAGGAGATCGAAATGGTGGGTTGCCTTGTGAACGAAGAGACTGCCGGAATTTTCGGTGTAGGCGTGCCAGCGGCGGAAGTAATCGGCACCGTGTTTGGTGTCGAGGTACCAATGGAAATCCACCGATGTCACGCGGCCGATCTCGCCGCCGGCGAGCAACTCCTTGATCTTCGCCGCTGTCGGTGCGTAGCGGTAGTTGAAGGAGACGTCGACGCGCTTGCCGGTGCGCTTCTCCGCATCGAGGATACGGCGGATCTTGTCGACCGCGGTCGTCATCGGCTTCTCCGTGATGACGTCGATGCCGGCCTCGAGCGCACGCACGACAATGTCGTCGTGGGTGTAGTCAGGCGTGCAGACGATGACCATGTCCACCTGCTGTTCGGCCAGCATCGCATCGATATTCTCGTAGATCGGCGCGTTGCTGCCGATCATCGTGCGGGCCCGCTCGGCGCGTAGCGAATTGGTGTCGACGATGGCAACGAGGTCAACATGCTCGCGCCAGCCGGCAAGCAGCTCCTTGCCCCACATGGTCGTTCCGCGATTTCCGGTTCCTATCAGTGCAAAACGGCGCTTCTCCATCGGATGATCCTCCTTCATACGCATTGAAACGAACGACTGTTCATGCCTGGCAGCAGCTGTGAAAACGCTCGACGCAGGTGGCGATTACCTCTTTGGCGGGGCGCTTCCACCAGTTGTCTGCCGAAAATATCTCGACCTCCTGGGCACCATGGAAACCGGCGGCCTCGACCAACCGTCGTATGCCTTTCAGATCGATGACGCCATCGCCCATCATGCCGCGGTCGGTCAGCATGTCCTTGGTGGGAACCAGCCAATCGCAGATATGATGCGCGAGAATGCGTTTCATGCGCCCGGCGCGGACAATCTGAGCAGCCAAATCCGGGTCCCACCAGACATGATAGACATCGATCGCCACGCCGACGCCCTCGCCCAGTTCCTCGCAGATATCCAGCGCCTGACCCAGCGTATTCACGCAGGAGCGGTCGCCGGCATACATCGGATGCAGCGGCTCGATGGCAAGCGGGACGCCTGCCGCGCGGGCGTGCGACAGGGTCGCGGCAATGCCATCCGTCACCATCCGGCGGGCGGTGGCGAGATCCTTCGAACTGCCGGGAAGCCCGCCCACGACGAGCACGAGGCAATCCGCGCCAAGCGCGGCTGCCTCGTCGACGGCGCGCTTGTTGTCGTCGATCGCCTTCTGGCGGCCGACGGCGTCAACCGCCGGAAAGAACCCGCCGCGGCATAAGCCCGTCAACTTCAACCCGTTCGCCTTGACGATCCGCACTGCTTCGTCCAGCCCTGCGGCGGCAACCTGGTCGCGCCAGGGGGCAATGGCGGTGATGCCGTGCGCCATGCAAATGTCCACGGCTTCGGCAAAGCCGCATTGCTCGCGGATGGTCGCAAGATTGATGGACAGACCGTCGACCTGCATGGGTGTCTCCTCCGATTATTTGTTCAAGGTGCTGGGCGTCATCGCGCTCCAGTCGGGTTCGACAGCCGACCCAAGTCCACGCGCCGCGAGCACGCTTTCGAAGTGGATGTCGCCTTCGCGGATGGATAGGCGCGTACGGCCGGAAGCGCCCGAATAGAGATCGCCATGGGCAGCCAGATAGGCGGACTGCTCTGCCGCCGGTGCGCCGGCCATCCCATCGACATAGTGGTGCCCATTGCGCTCTACGTGGCCTGCGCCGACCAGGGCCGCCAGAACGAGATCCTGTTGCAATGCCAGGCCGGATTGCGTCGTCAGATCCTCAGCCGACATGAAATAACGGCCCGCGCCTTCCTGCGTGCTCCAGCTGGCAATCCGCGCCCGATTGAGCAGCGACCGATAGAACCCCTTGCAGGATTTGGAGGAGATACCGGCATAGCCGAGAGCGCGGGCGGTGACGAATGCCTCCATGTCGCCGTCCGACTCATCGATTTCAAGCGGCATTCGGCCGGAAATATCGGCGACGGATCTCGACAGTGCCTCAGCGCGGGCGATCGGCTGTTCGAAGAACAGGATCGAATCCCTCAGCCGGGAAAGCCGCGGTTCGGCGTCCATCCGATCCAGCAACTCAGCCACGACGGCGGCACTTTCGAACTGCTCATTGCCGTCGAGCGTCGCGCGATAACCGGGCGACGTTCGATCGAGGACAGCGGCGATCCGCACCAGACGCGCGGTATCCTCTTCGGGGCGACCTGATACCTTGATCTTGAAGTGGCTGTGCCCATAGGCCGCGACGACCTCTTCAAGCGTTTGCGGCAGGCCATCGTCGAGCCTCTGCGCGGCGTCGAGATCGGCAGCAACAAGCGCATCGGCCAGTCCGACCGTATGGCGCACGGCGAGATGCGGAGACGGAAGAATGCCGTCGAGGAATTGCGGAAGATCGAAACCCGAAAGATCGGCGGCGGTCGCCGTCGTCATGCCGAGAAGATTGGCCTTGACGGCGTCGACCGCGCACAGCCTCGTCATCCGGCACGCGGCGTCAACGATGGCGCGATCGACCAGCGCCAGTCCGAAGGACGCGACGAGGCCGGGGAGATTGCGCTCGGCGCAGGCGCGGTGATGATCCGCCTCAACCGCCGCATGCAAGCCGAAAGGCGTGCCGGCCCCCGCCGACAGCAACCGCTCGATTGCAAGCCGGAGTGCGGCGCGCAATTGATCGATATTGTCGTCAGGCGTCAGCGCCGGGTTCTTGTCGAACCATTTCGGCATCATCATTTCCGCCGACCAGCCGGGACTTGTCCGCCCATTGAGGTCGGCGATACGGACGCGAACGAAGACCTGCGGCGCCGCCTCGACCCTGGCCGCGCCGAAGCGGAAGGGAAACCTGAAGCGGACCGGCCGCTCGAACACCTCTGCCTCCGCGAGCCTGATCACAGGCGCATCGCTCATCACCCCACCTCAGCCGATGCCGTGGACAGCAAGAACCTGCCGCATGCGGCTTGTCGCCAGCTCGGGATCGGCGAGTACGCGCGCTTTGTCGGCGAGCCGGAAAAGTTCGGCCAGATGCGACAGAGATCGCGTCGATTGCTGACCCCCGATCATCGTGAAATGATCCTGAAGGCCGTTCAGATAGGCGAGGAACACGACGCCGGTCTTGTAGAAGCGCGTCGGTGCCTTGAAGATATGGCGAGAGAGGGGAACGGTCGGTTCGAGAAGATCGAAGAATTCGCGATTCCTGTCCCGGCCGAGCGCTTCGAGGGCTGCCGAAGCGGCTGGCGCGATGGCGTCGAAAATGCCGAGAAGCGCGTCCGAGTGCCCCTGTTTATCGCCGGCTATCAATTCCGCATAGTTGAAGTCGTCGCCGGTATACATGCGCACGCCATCGGGCAGCTGGCGGCGCATGGCCACCTCCTTCTCCTTTGACAGCAGCGAGATCTTGATGCCGTCGACCTTGGCGGCGTTGGCTTCGATGACCTGCAGGCAGGTCGACATTGCCTTGATATGGTCGGCGTTACCCCAGTAGCCTTCCAGCGCCGGATCGAACATTTCGCCGAGCCAATGGATGACCACCGGCTGCTTGACCTGGCGAAGGATGCGGTCATAGACGCGGACGTAGTCGTCAGGCCCTTTGGCGGCCGCGGCAAGCGCGCGGCTCGCCATCAGGATAATGCGACCGCCCGATGTTTCGATCGTTTCGATCTGCTCCTCGTAGGCCCTGATGATGGTATCGATCGTAACATCAGGGCCGGGCGTGAGGTGATCGGTACCGGCGCCGCAGGCAATCAGCGAATCCTTGCGGCTGGCCGCCTCGGCGAGCGCCCGACGGATGAGTTCACGCGCCTCCGGCCAGCCGAGACCCATGCCGCGTTGCGCGGTATCCATCGCCTCGGCAACGCCAAGGCCGAGATCCCACAGCCGATGGCGGAAGGCCAGCGTCCGGTCCCAATCGATCGCAGGCGTCAACCATGGATCGTTGTCCGCAAGGGGATCGGAAACGACATGCGCGGCGGCAAAGGCAATGCGCGGGAAATCCTTTGCCGAGCGCTTCTTCAATTCGATCGGTGCGCCGGTCAGCGTATAGGGTACGATCCGGCCATCAAGGGGAAGGTTGATCGCGGTCACGGCTCAGAACTCCAGCGACGGTACGTCGAGCCAGCGGCGTTCCGCCCAGGACTTCAGCCCGAGCTCGGCAAGCTGGACGCCCTTGGCGCCGGCTTCAAGCCCGTATTCCCATGGCGCATCTTCCGCCACATGGCGCAGGAACATTTCCCACTGAACCTTGAAGCCGTTGTCGAAAGCCTGCGTATCCGGCACTTCGTCCCATGTCTTGTAGAAATCGATCGTCTGCGGCTGATCCGGATTCCAGACGGGCTTGGGCGTATTGACGCGGTGCTGGGTCCAGCACTTCGTCAGGCCGGCGACCGCCGATCCGTGGGTGCCGTCGACCTGGAAGGTGACGAGATCGTCGCGGCGAACGCGGACGGCCCATGACGAATTGATATGCGCAATCGCGCCGCCCTCAAGCTCGAAAGTCGCATAGGCGGCATCGTCGGTATCGCAGTTGTAGGGCTTGCCCTGCTCATCGATGCGCGTGCCGATATGCGTAGCACCAAGGCAGGACACGGCCTTTACCTCGCCAAAGAGGTTGTCGAGCACGTAGCGCCAGTGGCACAGCATATCGAGGATGATGCCGCCACCGTCCGCCTTGCGGTAATTCCAGGACGGGCGCTGGGCCGGCACGCCCCAATCGCCCTCGAACACCCAATAGCCGAACTCGCCGCGCACGGAGAGGATCTTGCCGAAGAAGCCGGAGTCGCGCAGCAGTGCCAGCTTGCGCAGGCCCGGCAGGAACAGCTTGTCCTGCACCACACCATGCTTCAGACCGGAGGCACGCGCCTTCCGCGCTAGGTCGACCGCGACCTGCAGGTCGTCCGAGATCGGCTTTTCGCAATAGACGTGCTTGCCGGCATCCAATGCCCTGGAAAGCAGTTCAGCGCGCATGAGAGTCGTACCGGCATCGAAGAAGATCTGATCGTCCGGATTGGCAAGTGCGGCATCGAGATCCGTCGACCAGCGCTTGATGTCGTGCCTTTTGGCCAGCTCTTCCATCTTCGCGGCACTGCGGCCGACGATGATCGGATCGATTTCGAGTTTTTCGCCTGACTTCAGCGTCAGTCCGCCCTGGTCCCGTATGGCCAGGATCGATCTTACGAGATGCTGGTTGTAACCCATTCGGCCGGTAACGCCGTGCAGAATAATCCCTAGACGAGCCACGTTCTCTCTCCCTGCAAAGTCTCCGCAAAGCCGGAATGCGCCTGAACGCATCTCCTCCCGGCCAGTAACTAAACGGTTACTTGATGACAGACACAAAGTGCGCCTGTCAATAGAAAAAACCAAATTTCAGGATTCAGGCCGTGATCGAGGCGAGCGTCACGTGGACGATATGGCGCTCCCAGGCGTCAAGATTTGCCGGTTCGGCGAGGTCGCGCCCAAAGATCGTTGAGAGCGTGTACTGGTTCGAAAGGTAAAAATATCCGAGTGAGGCGATCGTCAGATAGACGTTCAGGGGATCGGCGCTTTCGATGAAGACACCGGCTTTCTTGCCTCGCTCCAGAATCTGCGCCAGCTCACCCAGCAGATGCGAATGCAGCTCCTTCAGGCGCACAGACTGACGCAGCCAGCGGGCTCGATGCAGGTTCTCGGTACCGAGCAGGCTCAGAAACTCAGGATGCTTGAGAAAATAGCGCCAGGTGAACAGCGCAAGGTCGCCGATACCCTCTTCGGGACTGCGATCGCCTATTTGCAACGCTCGCTCGGCCGTACGAATGCCGACGTAGGCATCCTCCAAGACATGCAAATACAGCTGCTCTTTGTCGCCGAAGTAGTGGTAGAGCATGCGCTTGTTGGTGCCGGCCCGTTCGGCGATCGCATCGACGCGCGCCCCGCCGATGCCGTTCTCGGCAAACTCTTTCGTCGCCGCTTCCAGAATTGCCGCACGCGTCCGTTCGGGGTCGCGTTGCAGGACACGCTCGCGCGGGCGTCGCTTTACCGTCTTCTTTTCCCCGTTACCGCCGGCGCCTTCCATCGGCTTCCCTTTCCCATTACCCCATTGCGCTCATAGTGACTTACGAGCGGATTGTAAAAAACAAATAGAGAAGAGCCCTTCTCATGAGCGCTTGACAGCGTCGGCGCTTGCTCATAACTTGTAACCAATTAGTTATTTGTTGCAAGTGAAACCAGCAAGGAGCGTGTGGAGGCGCTCCCCAAGGGAGGAGGAAACAGATGACACTACGCGTGAGCAGACGTAATTTCGTCGCGGGAGGAGCAACGCTTCTTTCGCTGTCAGCAATGGGTTCGAAGGCAGCGTTTGCCGCCGATACCCGCCTGCGGTTGTTGTGGTGGGGCTCGCAGCCGCGCGCCGATCGCACCAATAAAGTATCGCAGCTTTACCAAGCCAAGAATGCAGGGACGTCGATCACCGGGGAATTTCTCGGCTGGAGCGACTATTGGCCCCGTCTCGCGACACAGGTCGCGGGCCGCAATGCGCCCGACGTCATCCAGATGGATTACCGCTACATCGTCGAGTATGCACGACGCGGCGCCCTTGCACCGCTCGAATCCTACATGCCATCCAAGCTCAACCTCGGTGATTTCGATCCGGCGCAGGTCGAGGGCGGCAGCGTCGACGGGCACCTCTACGGCGTCAGCCTTGGTGCGAATGCCGCGGCTACCGTTCTGAACACGACGGCCTTCCAGGAAGCGGGCGTGGACCTGCCGACGCAGGCGACCACCTGGGAAGAATTCGGGAAGATCGGCGCAGAGATCAGCAAGGCTGGAAAGCGAAAGGCATTCTTTGGCTTCGCTGATGGAAGCGGCAACGAACCGCTGCTCGAAAATTACCTGCGGCAGCGCGGCAAGGCCCTTTATACGGCCGATTCCAAAATCGCGTTCGGCGTCGACGACGCGTCGGAATGGTTCGACATGTGGAGCAAATTCCGTGAAGCCGGCGCCTGCGTTCCGCCGGACGTGCAGGCGCTCTACAAGGATACGATCGACACCAGCCCACTGACGCTCGGCAAGGCGGCTGCCGACTACGCGCACAGCAACCAGTTCGTCGGCTTCCAGGCTATCAGCAAGGACAAGCTGGCGCTGACCAACTACATGCGCATCAAGCCGGATTCGAAGGGCGGGCACTACCGCAAGCCATCGATGTTCTTCTCGCTCTCGTCGCAGTCGAAGGTGCTCGATCAGGCCGTCGATTACGTCAATTTCTTCGTCACCAACCCCGATGCCGCCCTTGCCCTCGATGTCGAACGTGGCATTCCGGAATCGAAGGCAATGCGCGAAGTCGTGGCAGCAAAGCTCGATGCAACCGGCAAGATCCCGCTTGACTATGTGAGCGGGCTGGGCGACCTGGCGGGCAAGCTTCCGCCTCCGCCGCCGTCCGGAGCCGGTGAAGGCCAGGTGACGCTTCGCACAATCGCCGAGCAGGTGGCCTTCGGTCAGCTTACCGCTGCCGATGGCGGCAAGCAGCTTGTCGACGAGATCAGCCGGCTCCTCGCGCGAGGCTGATCCGGATGAGTGATGTGATGCGCACGAGCGCCCCTGAGGCCGTTCAGAGCGGCAATGGTGCAATGGCCAAGGGGCGTTTCAGACGCCTCTGGGCCGCCAACGCGCCAGGCTATCTTTTTCTCCTGCCGTGGCTGATCGGCTTTTTCGGGCTTACGCTCGGGCCGGCGATCATCTCGCTCTACCTCTCGTTCACCGATTTCGACATGATCAGGTCGCCGGAATGGGTTGGAGCAGCGAACTACGTGCGCATCACCACTGCCGATCCGAAATTCGCCGCGGCGATGAGGGTGACGCTGACCTATGTGGTCCTGTCCGTACCCTTCAAGCTTACCTTCGCGCTTCTGGTAGCGATGGCGCTCAACAAGGGGGTTCGCGGCCTGCCGCTATACCGCGCGATCTTCTACCTGCCCTCGTTGCTCGGCGGCAGCGTCGCGATCGCGGTTCTGTGGCGTCAGCTCTTCGCCGGCGACGGACTGGTCAATGCCGCTCTTGCACAATTCGGCATAGAGGGGCCAAGCTGGATCTCTCATCCGAGCTATTCCATCTACACCCTCGTCGCGCTCAGCGTCTGGCAGTTCGGCTCGCCGATGATCATCTTCCTTGCCGGATTGCGCCAGATCCCGACCGACATGTATGAAGCTGCCAGCCTGGACGGCGCCTCGAAGTTCCGGCAGTTCTACAAGATCACCCTGCCGCTGCTGACGCCGGTCATCTTCTTCAATGCGGTGGTGCAGACCATCGATGCCTTCAAGGCGTTCACGCCGGCCTTCATCATTTCCGGCGGGACCGGCGGGCCGATCAATTCGACGCTGTTCTACACGCTCTACCTCTATCAGGAGGCCTTCGGGAATTTCCGCATGGGCTACGCCTCGGCGCTTGCCTGGATCCTCGTGCTGATCATCGCGGTCTTCACGGCCTTCTCGTTCCTGACCTCGCGTTACTGGGTGCACTACGATGACTAACGGGATTACCACCGCCGTCTCGGCGCCGCCATCCGATATCACCAAGCGTAGCCTTCCTGCGTCGGTCGTCGTACACGCACTTCTGATTTTCGGCTCGCTGCTGATGCTCTATCCGCTGCTGTGGATGGTTTCCGCATCGGTGCGACCCGAAAACGAGATCTTTTCATCCACCTCTCTCATTCCGTCGTCGATAGACTTCTCGTCCTACCTTCGCGGTTGGGTCGGCCTCGACATCTCTTTTGGCCGGTTCTTCTGGAATTCGCTGGTTATCTCGGTACTGACCGTCATCGGCAACGTCGTGGCCTGTTCGCTGGCGGCCTACGCCTTTGCCCGGCTTCGCTTTGCCGGTCGGAATTTCTGGTTCGCCATCATGCTCGGCACCCTGATGATCCCGTACCACGTGACGTTGATCCCGCAATATGTGCTCTTCCTCAACCTCGGCTGGGTCAATACCATCCTGCCGCTGGTCGTGCCGAAGTTCCTGGCCAGCGACGCCTTTTTCATCTTCCTGATGGTACAGTTCTTCCGCGGCATCCCGCGCGAACTGGACGAGGCCGCGATGATGGACGGCTGCAGCGCCTGGCGCATCTACTGGAAGATCATGCTGCCGCTGTCGCTGCCTGTCCTGGCGACGGCTGCCATCTTCTCCTTCATCTGGACGTGGGACGATTTCTTCGGACCGCTGATCTATCTGAACGACATGAACACCTACACGATCCAGCTCGGCCTGCGGACGTTCGTCGACTCGACCAGTGCATCCGACTGGGGTGGCCTGTTTGCCATGTCCACGCTGACGCTGGTGCCGGTGTTCTTCTTCTTCCTGTTCTTCCAGCGCCTGCTGATCGACGGCATCGCCACGACAGGCATGAAACGCTGAAGGCGCAAATCGGACATGAGTGACATGAGTGACATGAGCATCAAGACAGTTGCGATCATCGGCTGCGGCATCGGGCGCTCCCACATCGTCGAGGGCTATCTGCCGCATCCCGACAAATTCAAGGTCGTGACGCTTTGCGACCTCAACGATGAACGCCTGAAGGAAGTCGGAGACGAGTTCGGCATCGAGAAACGAACGACCTCCTTTGCCGACGTGCTTTCGGACGACAGCATCGACATCGTCGATATCTGCACGCCGCCAGGCGTCCATCTGGAGCAGGTCGTGGCCGCCCTGGCGTCCGGCAAGCATGTGATCTGCGAGAAACCGCTGACGGGTTCGCTTGCCGGGGTGGACCAGATCATGGCAGCGGAAAAGACCGCCAAAGGCGTGCTCATGCCGATCTTCCAGTATCGCTATGGGGACGGCGTCGAGAAGGCGAAGCGGATCATTGATGCCGGTATTGCAGGCAAGCCCTACCTGGGCTCCGTCGAGACCTTCTGGCTCCGGACATCCGAGTATTATTCGGTTCCGTGGCGGGGGAAATGGACGACCGAGCTCGGCGGCGTGCTCGTTACCCACGCGCTGCATCTGCACGACATGTTGCTGCACCTGATGGGGCCGGCCGCCAGGGTCTTCGGCCGGGTTTCGACCCGCGTCAACGATATCGAGGTCGAGGATTGCGCATCGGCCAGCCTGCTGATGGCAAATGGCGCATTCGTGTCACTGTCGTGCACACTCGGTTCGCAGGAGCAAATCAGCCGCCTGCGCCTGCACTTCGAAAACGTGACTTTCGAAAGCAATCACGAACCTTATTCGCCCGGCAGGGATCCATGGAAGATCATTGCCGCTGATGATGCCGTGCAGGCGAAGATTGATGCCGTGATCGGTGATTGGCAGCCGGTCGCGCCGCGCTTCACCACGCAGATGGAGCATTTTCACGCGCATCTCATCGGGCGCGGGCCGCTGCCGGTAACCACCGGGGATGCGCGCCGCGCGCTGGAACTGGTGACCGCGATCTACCAATCGTCCGACAGCGGCAGTGACGTCGTTCTACCCGTCGGGCCGGACAGTCCAAAATACGCCGACTGGCGTGCAAAAACGAAATAACGGACCAGGAGGGATTTGGACGATGGCAACGAGCGTTGTTCTTCAGCAGGTCGAGAAGCGCTACGGCGCCCTGGACGTCATTCACGGCATCGATCTGAAGATCGATCCCGGCGAGTTCACCGTATTCGTCGGACCTTCGGGCTGCGGCAAGTCCACGCTGCTGCGAATGATCGCCGGCCTCGAGGAGATTACCGGCGGCGCCCTGCTCCTCGACAATGAGCGGATGAACGAGGTGGCTCCGGCCAAGCGCGGCATCGCCATGGTGTTCCAATCCTACGCGCTTTACCCGCACATGTCGGTCTACAAGAACCTGGCCTTCGGCCTGGAAACGGCGGGCTACAAGAAGGCCGAGATACAGCCGAAGGTGAAGCGCGCCGCGGAGATCCTGCAAATCGAGAAGCTGCTGGAGCGCAAGCCGAAGGCGCTTTCCGGCGGTCAGCGCCAGCGTGTCGCGATCGGTCGTGCCATCGTGCGCGAGCCTCGCATCTTTCTCTTCGACGAACCCTTGTCGAACCTTGATGCGGAGCTGCGCGTGCAGATGCGCGTCGAAATTTCCCGCCTGCACCGCGCTCTCGGCAATACGATGATCTATGTGACCCACGACCAGGTGGAAGCGATGACCATGGCCGACAAGATCGTCGTCCTCAACGCCGGCCGCATCGAGCAGGTCGGAGCACCGCTCGATCTCTACAACAATCCGGCAAACCGGTTCGTGGCCGGCTTCATCGGCAGCCCCAAGATGAATTTCCTGCAGGCTCGCATCGAGCGGGTCGGCGAGGCGGAAACGACGATCAACGTCTGCGGCAATTCGATCCGCCTGCCTCGCCGCGTGATGGCGGAAGCGGGCGAGAGCGTGACGTTCGGCATCCGGCCGGAGCACCTGTCGGTTCTCGAGAGCCGCAACACCACGCTGGCGACCGTGAACATCGACCTCGTCGAGAATCTCGGCGGCGCCACCATGCTCTACACCAAGACGCCGGACAATCAGCAGCTGACGATTGCGCTCGACGGACAGCAAAAGATCGAGCGCGACGCCAACGTGAAGGCCTCCTTCGATCCCGCGCGGTGCCATATCTTCGACGCCTCAGGCGCCTCGATCTAGCCACGCTTGACAGCGGATCCCTTTCTGGCCATGATTTCAATAACATAGGCCACGAAGGGGGAAAGCGTGACGCCTGAAGATCGGATTCATGGGCTAGGCATCTGGAAGGGTCCGATCGAAATTACGCCGATCACGGGCGGCATCACCAACCGGAACTATCTGGTGCGGGATCGAACCCGGCGCCATGTCGTCCGACTCGGCGAAGATATCCCCATTCATCACATCAGCCGCCAGAACGAACTGGCCGCGAGCCGCGCCGCGCACGCAGCCGGCCTTTCGCCTGCCGTCCTTCATCACGCGCCGGGTGTACTGGTGCTCGAATTCATCGAGGCGAAGGCGCTTTCGGCGCACGACCTGCAAAATGCCGAGACGCTCTTGCGCGTCATTCCACTGGTGCGCGCCTGCCACCATGACATCGCGCGCCAGTTTCGAGGGCCTGCTGCAATTTTCTGGGTCTTTCACGTCATCCGCGACTATGTCGCCAACCTGGCGGCTGCCGGGAGTTCGTATAGCGCCCTGCTTCCCGGTTTTCTCGAGAAAGCGGAAGCCCTGGAAGACGCCGCGGGACCCTTCGAGATTGCCTTCGGCCACAACGACATGCTTGCCGCCAATGTCCTCGATGACGGCAAGCGCCTGTGGTTGATCGACTGGGACTATGCCGGGTTCAACACGCCGCTTTTCGATCTCGGCGGCCTCGCCTCCAATAGCGAACTCGACCAAAGCGCCGAGCGGTCGATGCTCGAGGCCTACTATCAGACACCCCTGACGCCAGATCTCTGGCGTCGTTACTCCGCGATGAAATGTGCTTCTCTGCTGCGCGAGACGCTCTGGAGCATGATGTCGGAAATCCACTCCACCATCGACTTCGACTATGCCGGCTATACCGCCGAAAACCGCGCGCGGTTCGAGCGCGCCTTTACAGCATTTGAACAGGACACTGTACGATGAAGGAATTGCCCAAGACCGCGAAGGCCGTTGTCATCGGCGGCGGCATCATCGGCTGCTCGACGGCCTATCATCTCGGTAAGCTCGGCTGGACCGATACGGTCCTGCTCGAGCGCAAGAAGCTCACGTCGGGAACGACCTTTCATGCGGCCGGCCTCGTCGGCCAGCTGCGCACCAGCGCCAACATCACACAACTGCTCGGCTACTCCGTCGATCTCTATAAGCGGCTGGAAGCAGAGACCGGGCTCGGGACCGGCTGGAAGATGAACGGCGGCCTGCGCCTTGCCTGCAACGAGGAGCGCTGGACCGAGGTGAAGCGGCAAGCGACCACCGCCCAATCCTTCGGGCTCGAGATGCAGCTTCTGACGCCGCAGGAGGCCTTCGACCTCTGGCCGCTGATGACGACAGACGATCTCGTCGGCGCGGCCTTTCTACCGACTGACGGCCAGGCCAACCCCTCGGATATCACCCAGGCGCTTGCGAGAGGCGCGCGCATGGCCGGCGTCTCGATCTTCGAGGATACCGAGGTGATCGACCTTGAGATCGACAAGGGCAGGATCCGCGCGGTCATCACCGAGCATGGCCGCATCGAGTGTGAGCGGGTCGTCGTCTGCGCCGGTCAGTGGACGCGTGCATTCGCTGCCCGTTTCGGCGTCAACGTGCCGCTTGTTTCCGTCGAGCACCAGTACATCATCACCGAATCCTTCGGAGTACCCTCCAACCTGCCGACGCTGCGTGATCCTGACAGGCTGACCTACTACAAGGAAGAGGTCGGCGGCATCGTCATGGGGGGATACGAACCCAATCCTATCCCCTGGGCGAAGACGGGCATCCCCGACGGTTTCCACTACAGCCTGCTCGACAGCAATTTCGACCATTTCGAGCAGATCATGGAGCAGGCGCTCGGCCGCGTTCCTGCGCTCGAAACCGTCGGCGTCAAGCAGCTGCTGAACGGGCCGGAGAGCTTTACGCCGGACGGCAATTTCATTCTTGGCGAAGCACCTGAACTTCGAAACTTCTTCGTCGGCGCCGGCTTCAACGCATTCGGCATCGCGTCGGGCGGGGGCGCCGGCATGGCGCTTGCCGAGTGGGTCGCCAAGGGCGAGCCCCCCTACGACCTCTGGCCGGTCGATATCCGTCGCTTCGGGCGTCCGCATTTCGACACCGACTGGGTGCGTACCCGCACGCTGGAAGCCTACGGCAAGCATTATACCCTGGCCTTCCCCTTCGAGGAGCATTCGAGCGGCCGGCCCTGCCGCAAGTCGCCGCTCTACGACCGGCTGAAGGCGCAGGGCGCTTGCTTCGGCGAAAAGCTGGGCTGGGAGCGGCCGAACTGGTTCGCCGATCTGTTTTCCAACGAGGAGCCAAGGGATATCTACACTTATGGCCGCCAGAACTGGTTCGACGCCGTCGGCCGCGAGCATGCCGCCGTCCGCGAGGCAGCCGTAATCTTCGACCAGACGTCATTTGCCAAGTTCGTTCTCAAGGGACGCGACGCGGAAGCGGCATTGTCGTGGATCGCCTCCAACGACGTGGCGAAACCCGTCGGTTCGCTGATCTACACGCAGATGCTGAACGACAAGGGCGGCATCGAGTGCGATGTCACCTGCGCGCGCATTGCGGACGACGAGTACTACATCGTCACGGGCACCGGCTTTGCGACGCATGACTTCAATTGGATAGCACGCAATATTCCCGACGGAATGCAGGCCGAACTGGTCGATGTGACGTCCGCCTATTCGGTTCTGGCGCTGATGGGACCAAACGCACGTGCGGTGCTGGAAGCGGCGACCGGAGACGATGTGTCAAACGCCGCCTTCCCGTTCGGCCGCGTCAGGACTGTCGGCATATCGGGGTGCCCGGTGCGGGCGCTGCGCATCACCTATGTCGGCGAACTTGGCTACGAGCTGCATGTGCCGGTCGAATATGCAACCACGGTCTACGACGCGCTGATGGCGGCGGGCGGAGCGTATCAACTGGTCAATGCCGGCTACCGCGCGATCGAGAGCTGCCGTCTGGAAAAGGGCTATCGGGCGTGGGGCTCAGACATCGGCCCCGACCACACGCCCGTCGAAGCCGGTCTCGCCTGGGCCGTCAAGACACGAAGGAACATTGCCTTCCGCGGCCGCGAGGCGATCGAGCGGCAGCTGTCCGAAGGCGTCAAGAAGATGCTCGCCTGCTTCGTTCCCGACGATCCCGATGTGGTGCTGCTCGGACGCGAGACGATCTATCGCGACGGCAAACGGGTCGGCTGGCTTTCCAGCGGCGGTTTCGGCTACACGATCGACAAACCGATCGGCTACGGTTATGTGCGCAATCCGGAGGGCGTGACGGAGGATTTCGTGCTCGGCGGTCGGTACGAGCTCGACGTTGCCAGGCAGCGGGTTGCCTGCAGCGTTTCATTGAAGCCGCTCTACGATCCGGAGATGAGGCGGATCAAGGCGTAGGGACGGGGATACCCTGCTCCCCGCCAACCTCAGATCAGCGGGAGCTTGTTGTCCTGGATCAGCAGCTCCAGCTTGTTTGCCACATCCTCCGTCCAGCCGGCGTTGCCGGTCAACGCTGCCGGGAAAAGCCCGGGCAGGCCGAAGAGCGCCGCCGAGACGGCGCCGCCGTTGCGCGGCACGTCGGCCAGAAGCGCGGCAATTTCGCCCGCGCGGGGATCGCGCAGTTCAAAGCTCTTGCCGTTCCGATCGATACCTATCGCATAGCGCATCCACGCGGCGACGGCGATCGCATAGGTCTCTGCCTTGCTGCCATGCGCAAGCGCTTCCGTTGCCGGCTCCAGCAGGCGCTGCGGCAGTTTCTGGGTACCGTCCATGGCGATCTGGTAGGTACGGTGGGCAATCGCCTTGTTTGCAAAGCGGGCTATCAATTCATCGGCATAGGCATCGAAATCGATGCCTGGCAGCGGATCGAGCGTGGCTGCGGCGGCATTCATCTGGCGGCGCGCAAGCGCTGCCAGCCCGGCATCGTCCATCACGTCGCGGATAAACTCATAGCCACCTATGTATCCGAGGTAGGCGAGAAGCGAATGTGCGCCGTTCAGCATGCGCAGCTTCATCTTTTCATAGGCCGAGACATCCTCGACCATGAGCGCACCCGCCTTTTCCCACCGAGGCCGACCATTTGCGAAATGATCTTCGATGACCCATTGTGTAAAGGGTTCGGTCTCGATTGCCGCGAGGTCCTGCCGGCCGGTCAATGCCTCGGCATCGCGATAGGTCGCGTCCGTGCTTGCCGGCGTAATGCGGTCTACCATGGTCGAGGGGAACGGCACGTTGCGTTCTATCCATTGCCGCAGCGGCGGATCGACACGCTCGGCAAAATCGAGGACCAGACGCTTTAGAACTGCCCCGTTGCTTGGGAGGTTGTCGCAACTGAGCGGCGTGAACGGCGCAATGTCCTTGGCGCGGCGGCGGGACAGCCCCTCAACGAGATAGCCGATGACGCCACGCGGCGCATGCGGGTTGGCAAGGTCGGCAGCCACATCGGCGTGCTTGAGGTCGAGCCCGCCGTTGGCGGCGTCGAAGCCATACGCCTTTTCGGTGACGGTCAGGCTGACAATCCTGATTGCCGGATCTTCCAGCCGTTGCAGCAGCTCAGCGGGATTGCGGGTCGCCACGTGCGCGCGCAGGATCGGCCCGATGACCTCGGCCTGCGTGCCCGCGGAATCGCGCACCAGCACGGTATAGAGGCCGTTCTGCTCGTTCAGGTGATCGGCAACGTCGGCGGTACGCAGGCTCGCCACCTCGATCCCCCAATCGCCGCCTGCCGCGGAGAGCGCGGCATCGGTGAAGGGCGCGAAATGAGCGCGGAAGAAAGCGCCTGGGCCGAGATGCAGGATACCGGCGGTCAGCGCCTCGCGGTCATAACCGGGAAGCTTTGCGGTGGAGGCAAGGCCCGTCAGGCTCGTCAATCGTTGCGTCACAGCTTGTAGGCCTTCTTTGCGTTGCCATAGGAAAGTTCGCCGGCGACAATCTCGGCATCCTTGCGGGCGATCCGATGCTCCGCGACGAGCTGTGCCAGGAAGCCGCAGACTTCGCGGCGCCAGACATCGTGACGCGCGGGGATCGACAGCAGCGCACGCGTGTCGTCGTTGAAGCCCGCGATGTTCGCGAAGCCTGCCGTTTCGACCACCTGATCGAGATAGCGGCGGATGCCGGCCGGGCTGTCGTGAAACCACCACGGCGGACCGATCATCAGGCACGGCCAATGGCCGGCCATCGGTGCCAGTTCGCGGGCATAGGTCGTCTCGTCGAGTGTGAAGAGCAGGACGCGCAGGCCCGGCGCCTGGCCGTATTTCGAGAGCATCGCGCCGAGACCGCCGACCCAATCCGTGCGGGTCGGGATATCGGCACCCATGTTCGGGCCGCGCGCCTGGAAGAGTTCGCGGTCGGTGTTGCGGCGCGCGCCGGCATGGATCTGCATCGTCATGCCGTCTTCGGCAGACAGGCCGGCCATCTCCGTCAGCATCTGGCCGCGGAACAGCTCGGCTTCTTCAGCGCTCAACGTACCCTTGTGTGCCTTGTCGAGCAGACGCTGTCTTTCGCCAAGCGGCAGATCGGCCGTAAAGGCGGTAGGCACGCCGTGATCGGTCGCGGTCGCGCCGTATTGGCGGAAATAGGCGCGGCGCTTGCGATGGGCGTCGATCAGGCCGTCCCATGACACTACGTCTGAATTCGTCAGCTCGCCGAAGCGAACGAGATTGTCGCGGAAGCCAACGGCATCCGGATCGGTAACGCTATCGGGGCGGTAGGTGGTGCGCACCCGCCCGATCCAACCGTCCTCAGCCATCTTCTGGTGATGCACCAGCGGATCGAGCGCGCCTTCGGTCGTGGCGATCGTCTCGATGCCGAAACGCTTGTGCAGCGCACGCGGCCGGAATTCCGGCAGGGCCAGCTGCGTGTTGATGTGATCATACAGTGCATCGGCGTTTTCAGGCGTCAGCGCCTCGGTGCAGCCAAGCACCGCCGACATCGCGTGATCGACCCAGAGGCTCGACGGGGTGCCGCGGAACAGATGATAATTCGCTGCGAAGACGCGCCAGATCGCACGGCCCTCGGCCACCGGTTTGCCGTCGAGGCGTGGCACGCCGAGATCATCGAGCCGGACACCGACGCTGTGCAGCATGCGAAACAGATAGTGGTCGGGAACGACCAACAACGATGCCGCATCCTCGAACGGTTTGTCGTCGCCAAACCACGAAGGTTCGGTGTGTCCGTGCGGACTTACGATCGGCAAGGCACGCACGGTCTCGTAGAGATCGCGTGCAATGGTCCGCGTGGTCGGGTCGGCTGGAAAGAGCCGGTCCGGATGAAGAAAGCCATTCCCAACATCCATCAGTATTCCTCCCTGAGGCATACCGCCCTACCGCACAACAAAAGATGCGGCAAGGGGTTTTAGTAACCAAACGGTTCACTTGCGAATCGTTTTTCCACTCCTCTCGACATGGTTGACCTCGCGGCCTATTTCCGCTTTTGAAGGTGCACGAGAATGGCCGGTGGCGGCAAGGAGAGTCCGATGTCCGAGGAGACAAGCCGCATAGTACAACTCGAGGAAACCATAGCCCACCAGGCGAAGGCCATCGAGGAGCTTTCCGATCAGCTGACGGAACAATGGAAGGTGGTCGAGCAGACGCGTGCGAAGCTCGACCGTCTGACGGAGCGCTTCCTTTCGCTGGAGGAGCAGTCGTTGGAGGCGCCCGCCGCTACCCGTCCGCCGCACTATTGAACCTCCGGGCTTGCACCGGGCGCCCGGCGCCACTATATCAGCGATGCGAGGACGACCTCCCCCGTATGGGCATAAACTCGGGACGACCCGACTTTCCCACAGGGGGTTGAACATGCGATCTACATCAGACCGTATCCGTCATGCGATCAGCTTCGAAATCATCGGTCTTGCTCTCATTACGCCGCTGGGCGCCCTGGCGTTCGGCATGCCGATGGCAGATATCGGTGTCGTCGGCGTGGCCAGCGCCACGATCGCGACCGGTTGGAACTATCTCTACAATCTCGGCTTCGATCATGTCATGCAGCGCCTGACAGGCGGCACGCGGAAGACGGTTGCCATTCGTATCGCGCATGCGGTTCTGTTCGAGGGGGGATTGCTCATCGCCCTCTTGCCGCTGATCGCCTGGTACCTCGGCGTCAGCCTCGCGGAGGCCTTCATGATGGACGTGTCGTTCGCCCTTTTCTACCTGGTCTACGCGTTCGTGTTCAATTGGGCCTACGATCGGATCTTTCCATTGCCTGACTGGCAGCAGGCAGCCGAAGCGCCGCAGGGCTAGGAACAGGTTTCACAAAGCACCAAACGAAATGCGGGACCGCCAATGCCGGCGATCCCGCATCCGAGTGTTCAGGTAAGACCTGCTATGCTTTCTCAGAGGCTACCCATGCAGAGATATTTCATCTCGAGGTAATCATCGGCGCCATGACGCGATCCTTCGCGGCCAAGGCCTGACTGCTTGATGCCACCGAACGGCGCCGTTTCGGTGGACATCAGGCCAGTATTGATGCCGACCATTCCGTATTCCAGCGCCTCGGCGACCCGCCAGATCTTTTTCAGATCTCCGGCGAAGAAATAGGCCGCAAGACCGAACTCGGTGTCGTTCGCCTGGTGGATGACATCCTCGACGGTGTCGAAGCGGAAGAGCGGCGCGACCGGGCCGAAGGTTTCCTCGCGTGCCACCTTCATGCCGCGCGTGACGCCGGTCAGCACGGTCGGCGTAAAGAAGGTACCTGCGCCCTCGATCCGCTTGCCGCCGGTCAGGACCTTTGCGCCCTTGGATACTGCGTCCCTCACGTGGTCCTCAACCTTGGCAAGGCCTTGCTCGTCGATCAGCGGGCCGATCGTCACGCCGGCCTTGAAGCCGTCGCCGACCGACATTTCCTCGACCTTCGCGGCGAGCTTGGCCGCGAAGGCGTCGTAGACGCCGGACTGGACATAGAGGCGATTGGCGCAGACGCAGGTCTGGCCGGCATTGCGGTATTTGGAGGCGAGCGCACCTTCGACGGCAGCATCGAGGTCGGCATCGTCGAAAACGATGAAGGGTGCATTGCCGCCGAGTTCGAGGCTGATCTTCTTGATCTGGTCCGCGCACTGGCGCATCAGGATGCGGCCGACTTCCGTCGAGCCGGTGAAGCTGATCTTGCGAACCTTCTCGTTCCCACAGAGCTCCTTGCCGATGCCGGGACCGTC
Organism: Rhizobium sp. Root1203; assembly: GCF_001424945.1. Lineage (GTDB taxonomy): Bacteria > Pseudomonadota > Alphaproteobacteria > Rhizobiales > Rhizobiaceae > Rhizobium. The sequence continues at coordinate 49,435 of NZ_LMCW01000002.1, read as the reverse complement.
TTCGCCGACGATGACATTGAAGACACCGGCGGGGATGCCGGCCTGTTCCGCAAGGACAGCCAGCGCAATCGCCGAAAGCGGTGTCTGTTCAGCGGGTTTCGACACGACGGTGCAGCCGACGGCAAGCGCCGGCGCTATCTTGCGCGTGATCATCGCCGCCGGAAAATTCCAGGGCGTGATCGTGCCGACGACACCAACCGGCTGCTTTATCACGAGCATGCGCTTGTCGTTCGACGGCGCAGGAATGGTTTCGCCGTAGATGCGCTTTGCTTCTTCGGCATACCACTCGACGTAAGCCGCGGCGTAAAGGATTTCGCCGCGCGCCTCTGCAAAGGGCTTGCCCATTTCTGCGGTCAGGATCGCAGCAAGCTCGTCGGCGTTGGCGACCATCAGGTCGAACCACTTGCGCAGGATGGTTGCTCGCTCCTTGGCGGGACGGGCTGCCCAGGCGGGCTGTGCGGCATGGGCAGCGTCGATCGCATCCCTGGTTTCAGCGGCGCCCATGTCGGGAAGCGATGCCAGCACTTCGCCCGTTGCCGGGTTGACGACGTCGAATGTGCCGGTCGCACCACCCGCTGTCCAGACGCCGCCGATGTAGCCGGCGGCGCGCAGGAAGGGCGAGGAGAAGGGAACGTGTCTGGTCAGTGCGGTCGTAAATGCCATGTCATGTACTCCGAAGGCATTGATAGGCGGGACGGCTCACCTGGCGGCGCTTGCTTCCAGGATCGAGGCTTCGAGAATGTCGAGCGCCTCGCCGAAGACGTCATCCTGAATGGTGATCGGCGCGAGGAAACGGATGACATTGCCGTGGATGCCGCAGGTCAGGAGGATCAGCCCCTTTTCAAGCGCGATCAGGCGGACCGTGTTGGCGAATTCGGCGCTTGGCAGCTTCGTCGTCTTGTCGTTGAACTCGACGGCGTTCATGAAGCCCGGCCCACGGATATCGACAATTTCCGGCACTTTTTCGCGCAACGATTCCAGGCGCTGCTTGAGCCGGCCGCCAAGCTGGTTTGCACGCCCGCAGAGATCTTCGTCCTTGATCACGTCGAGAACGGCGTGCGCGGCGGCGATGCCGAGAGGATTGCCACCATAGGTGCCGCCAAGGCCACCCGGACCCGGTGCGTCCATGACCTCTGCACGACCGGTGACGGCTGCGAGCGGGAAGCCTCCGGCGAGGCTCTTGGCCATCGTCATCAGATCGGGCGCCACCTCATGGTGATCCATGGCGAACATCTTGCCTGTGCGTGCGAAGCCGGTCTGGACCTCGTCGGCTATGAGCAGGATGCCGTGCTGATCGCAGAGTTCGCGCAGTGTCTTCAGGAAGGAGACAGGCGCTGAATAAAAACCACCCTCGCCCTGGACCGGCTCGATAATGATGGCTGCAACCCGCTGCGGATCGACATCTGCAGCAAACAGCTTCTTCAAAGCCGCGATAGACTGGTCGGGGGTGACGCCGTGGAGGTCGACCGGGAACGGGACGTGAAAGACATCGCCCGGCATGGCGCCGAAGCCGACCTTGTAAGGGACGACCTTTCCGGTCAGCGCCATTCCCATGAAGGTGCGGCCGTGGAAGCCTCCGCCAAAAGCAATGACGGCGGACCGGCCGGTCGCCGCGCGCGCAATCTTCACGGCATTTTCAACAGCCTCAGCACCTGTCGTGACGAAGATCGTCTTCTTCTCGAACTTGCCGGGTGTCAGCGCGTTCAGGCGCTCGGCGAGGCGGACGTAGCTCTCGTACGGAACGACCTGATGGCAGGTATGGGTGAAACGATCGAGCTGGTCCTTGACCGCTGCAATCACACGCGGATGGCGGTGACCGGTGTTGAGCACGGCGATGCCAGCCGCAAAATCGATGTAGCGACGGCCTTCCTTGTCCCAGATCTCGGAGTTTTCCGCGCGATCTGCGTAGATCTGCGTGGTCATGCCGACGCCGCGCGAGATGGCAGCATTTTTCCGGTCTGTGAGGGTGGTCGCGGTCATCGTGCGCTCCTGTAGCGAAGGGAATTTTTAATTATCTTGCATAACTTCGGCAAGGGATGTAAAAAATTCCTACATTTTTCCTGCAAGAATGCAAGCGACATTTTCCGCTTCAAACCACCGCGGTTTTCAGCGATGTTCCGGAACATGGGTGAGGCTTGCCGACAGCCCCAAAGGAAAACGAAATCAGGAACCATTGGCTTATGAGCAACGACGCGCCCGTGCGCTACAAGGTGGCCGAGGCCGCGAGGCTGGCAGGTGTTTCTCCCTCCACCCTGCGCCTCTGGGAAAGCCAGGGCCTCGTCGTCCCTGGCCGCTCCGATACCGGCCACAGGCAATATAGTGCGGACGACGTAGCAAGGCTCCAGCGGATTTCCTGGTATCGCGTCGAGCGGGGGCTCAATCCCGCGGCAATACGCGAGGCGCTCGAAAGCGAGGATCCCACCGACAGCCCCGAGGGAAGCGCCGTTTCGGATATTGGGCGCCGGCTCCGCAGCCTGCGGCACGCGGCGGGAAAGACGCTGGATCAGGTTGCCGGCGACATGCACATCACTTCCTCCACGCTTTCAACGCTGGAACGCACCTCGCAGGGCGTCAGCTTCAAGACGCTGCACGATCTTGCAGAATACTACGGCACGACCGTATCCCGGCTATCGGGCGAAGAGCGGGACGACGTGTCGGCCGTCGTTCGCGCCGGTGAGTGGCGCACATGGCCGGAAACGACCCCAGGGGTGACCGTCCAGCTTCTGGCTGAGGGCCGCATCATGATGGACTGCCATCGGTTCGTTCTTGCACCCGGTGCCGCCAGCGAAGGTGCCTACCGGCATGACGGCGAGGAATTCATGCACATACTCTCGGGCCGCCTCGAACTCGTGCTCGATTCCGACCAGTTCTTCGATCTCGGGCCAGGGGATTCGCTGTACTTCGAAAGCCGCCGCTACCACTCCTGGCGCAACCGGCACGATGGCGAAACGATCCTGATCTGGATCAACACGCCGCCGACATTCTGACGCCGTGACCCTCGGTCCGCCACTGCGGGCGAACATTCTGGGCCGAAATCGGTATCGCGCAGCCTGCCTTTGCGCTATAGCCCCACGACAAACATCTGATAGAAAGACGAGACCGATGGCGGCCACCATACGTTACCACGAAGGCGATATTTCCACGACTGACGCCGCCCGTTACACCGGAGCGATCGCAATCGACACCGAGACGCTGGGCCTGGTGCCGCGCCGCGACCGCCTATGCGTCGTCCAGCTTTCGCCCGGCGACGGCTCGGCCGACGTGATCCGCATTGCCGCGGGCCAGAAAGAAGCACCGAACCTCGTCGCAATGCTGGCCGACACCTCGCGTCAGAAGATCTTCCACTACGGCCGGTTCGACATTGCTGTGTTGTTCCACACCTTCGGCGTGACCTCACAGCCGGTTTTCTGCACGAAGATTGCCTCGCGCCTCTGCCGCACCTATACGGACCGTCACGGCCTCAAGGACAATCTCAAGGAAATGCTCGACGTCGACGTTTCCAAGGCGCAGCAGTCGTCCGACTGGGCAGCGGCGAAGCTGTCGCAGGCGCAGCTCGAATACGCGGCTTCTGACGTCCTTTACCTGCATGCCCTGCGCGACAAACTGACCGAACGCCTCGTCCGGGACGGCCGTATCGAGCACGCAAATGCCTGCTTCGAATTCCTGCCGACCCGTGCCAAACTCGACCTGCTCGGCTGGGAAGAAGCAGACATCTTCGCGCACAGCTGAGATTAATTCCAATGGCATTCGACACCCCAGACCGGCCGCGGCGCTCCGCGCGCCGGTCATTAGCGATTCTTTAAGCAAATTTCGCTAGGATGCTTCTTAATTTTTATGCATTCGACGACGCGATGTAGCGCCACGCAGGCAGAACGAACTGCCGGGGAATGCGAAGGGCCGGATGAGCGCGGCTTTCCTGTCGCCTGCATCATCGCACTTTACGAAAGAAGGAGCATGCCATGTTGACTCCGGTTCGTGCAGCGTCAAATTCAAGTTTCTCGTCTCAAGGACAGAATACCGCCCTCGGCACCGATGGCGTGGTTCGGGGAGCGACCGCCGTCGCCCCGGTCAATCACATCGAAAGTCCTGACCTCAACTCCGCGATTGCCGCCAAGCTGAATATTCTTCTGCTCGCCGTTCGTGCCCGCATGGTCGAAGCGCTGCTCGACGTCATCAACGCCGCGGGCGACGCACTGTCCCAGCCCCGCGACGATGACGAAACCGAGATCGCCTTTGCCTCTCGCCTTGCCGACGCGATCCAGAAGCTGCCTGCCTCCAAGATCGAGACCATCGAGCGCCAGCTTGCGGCGCAAGGTCACAGCGTTCCGCTTCGTCTGCTCGCCGCTGCCTTGAAAAACCCTGCTGGACCCGAGGCGGCTCGGATTGCCGCCTACCTGGAGACCGTGCGCTACAAGGACCGTGACCTGGCGGCGCGTGCGGTTGTTCGCTCCTACGGACAGAACGACGCTTCGCCATCGCGGCAGGAACAGCGACCGGAAATCAGCCTGCACAGGGACACCCTCGCCACAGCGGCGCGCGCCGCGCCGCCCGCAACGTCACATGAAGATCCGGCCGACGCACCTGCCGGAACGGCCAACGCCGTTGTAGCAACCTATCTCGATGCGGAGAGCGCCGAGCGGTCGGAGGTCCCGATCAAGATGGCCGCCGACGGTCGCGAGATTGCCGGGGACAAGACGCCGGCAGCGACCACTATAAGCCGGGGAGCTCCAACCGAGGCGCAGAAAGCGGAGGAGCCGCTTCTGCCGCCGGACGACGAGACCGCGGTTGCGACCGCTGAACCTGCGGCGGGGAACGCAATGAACGCGGACGCCGAGCCGCGCGTTGCCAAGGGCGACCCGATCATTCCGAAAAGCTGGGCGGGTATTCCCGCATCCCTGTCGGACGACGCGACAGGTCTGATTGTCTCGATCATCCGGGACCAGGAGGCCGAAATCCTGCTGGAGGCTGCCGACGTCGATCCCGCTGTCGAAATCGACGTCATTCTCGACGAGACCCTGATCGGCGACATCCCCGAGGAGCTAAGGCTGACGCCCGACCAGGCGCCTCGGATGAACGACCCCGGGCGGCAGCCATCGCTCCTTGCATCGGAACCGCTGATCGGCCCGACCTCAGCAAGCGTGGCCGCGAACCGCCACGCTGCGCCGGAGGCGGAACCGCCGCCGGTACTTCAACATACGATCGATGCTGCCTACGCGCCTGTCATGATGAAGATCGTCGAGGGCGTGCCCTACGCGATACAGCCCTATCAGTTTGCCAAGGACGAGGCGGAAGACGGCGGTTCGCGTGAAATGCATCGCGAAGACCACGACGGCGGCACGCCATCGGAGCAACAGGAGGCAGACGGCCAACCCGACGCATCTGAGGACGCCGAGCCAGAGGTGCAGGCGCAAGGCGAGGCAAGCATCTCTTCGGAAAACGCAGACACGCGTTCCGAAACGCCCCTGCTTCCCGCCCCGGGCTTTGCCATGCCGCCGGTCGCGGAGGAGGCATACACCCTCTATCGACGCATGGTCGGCTGGGAATAAGCAAGAAGCCGCAACCGAACGCATTCAAACAGCAAAGAACCCGCCGGATCGCTCCGGCGGGTTCTTCAATTCTTCAGCCTTGAGGCCGACGATTATTCGCCGCCGCGGTTCTTCAGAGCCGCGCCGAGAATGTCGCCGAGCGACGCGCCAGAGTCGGACGAACCGAACTGAGCGACGGCTTCCTTCTCTTCTGCGATTTCCAGAGCCTTGATGGACAGCATAACCTTGCGGTCCTTCTTGGAGAAGTTGGTGACGCGAGCGTCAAAAACCTGGCCAACGGAGAAGCGTTCCGGACGCTGATCGTCGCGATCGCGCGCGAGGTCTGCACGGCGGATGAACGAGGTGATGTCTTCGTGGTTGACGAGCTTCACTTCGACGCCACCGTCGTTGACTGCGAGAACTTCGCAGGAAACGACTGCATTCTTGCGCAGGTCGCCGGAAGCTGCTGCTTCGCCGACTGCATCCTTGCCGAGCTGCTTGATGCCGAGCGAGATGCGTTCCTTTTCGACGTCCACATCGAGAACGACAGCCTTGACGACGTCACCCTTGTTGAACTCTTCGATGACCTGTTCGCCCGGACGGTTCCAGTCGAGGTCGGAGAGGTGCACCATGCCGTCAACATCGCCGTCGAGGCCGATGAACAGGCCGAATTCGGTCTTGTTCTTGACTTCGCCTTCGACTTCAGTGCCGGCCGGATGATTGCGAGCGAATGCCGCCCACGGATTTTCCAGCGTCTGCTTGAGGCCGAGCGAAATACGACGCTTGGACGGATCGACTTCGAGAACGACGACTTCGACTTCCTGGCTCGTGGACAGGATCTTGCCGGGGTGTACGTTCTTCTTGGTCCAGGACATTTCCGAGATGTGGATCAGGCCTTCGATGCCCGGCTCCAGCTCGACGAACGCACCGTAGTCGGTGATGTTCGTGACGGTACCGGAAATCTTCTTGCCTTCCGGATACTTGGCCTGGATGCCATCCCACGGATCCGACTCGAGCTGCTTCATGCCGAGCGAGATTCGGTGAGTTTCCTGGTTGATGCGGATGATCTGAACCTTGACCTGCTGGCCAATGGACAGGATTTCCGACGGATGGTTCACACGGCGCCATGCCATGTCGGTGACGTGCAGCAGGCCGTCGATGCCGCCGAGGTCGACGAACGCACCGTAATCGGTGATGTTCTTGACGACGCCGTCGACAACCTGGCCTTCTTCGAGATTCTGAACGATCTCAGAACGCTGCTCGGCACGGGATTCTTCCAGAACCGTACGACGCGATACAACGATGTTGCCGCGGCGCTTGTCCATCTTGAGGATTTCGAAGGGCTGCGGGTTGTGCATCAGCGGGGTAACGTCGCGGATTGGACGGATGTCGACCTGCGAACGCGGAAGGAAGGCAATCGCGCCATCGAGGTCGACCGTGAAGCCGCCCTTGACCTGGTTGAAGATAACGCCTTCAACGCGCTCGCCAGCTTCGAACTTGGCTTCGAGCTTGATCCAGCTTTCTTCGCGGCGAGCCTTCTCGCGCGACAGAACAGCTTCGCCGAGAGCGTTTTCGATGCGCTCAACGTAAACTTCGACTTCGTCGCCGACCTTGAGCGTGCCGTCCTTGGCCTTGGCGCCGAATTCCTTGAGTAGAATGCGACCTTCGACCTTCAGGCCGACGTCGACAACGGCAGAGTCCTTCTCGATTGCCGTGACGATACCCTTGGTGACGTAGCCTTCGGCCAGATCGTTCTTGGCAAAGGACTCTTCGAGAAGGGCCGCGAAATCTTCGCGAGAGGGAGTAGCTACTGACATGAAATCTCCTGCGTATCCGAATCTGGACACGTATGCGCCGGTTGGTTCGTGTTGAATGAGCCTGAACCCAGTCCGCCCTCTCTTCGAAGGCAATCCGGCGCTTGGACGGAATTTCAGGCTTGTCTTCCTAAGCGGCCCAGGCAAGGCTTGGGCATATCGCTCGAATTCATGCGTATCGGCTCAAGGCGACGTCGATGATCGATTTCGCAGCTTGAAACGCGGCCTCTATACTCATTTCCGACGTATCTAGCAAGTGCGCGTCTTCCGCTGGTTTCAAAGGGCTGTCGGCCCGTCCCATGTCGCGTTCGTCGCGACGCCTGACATCGTCGAAGATCGCGTCGAAATCGGCGTCAACGCCCCTGGCGACAATCTCGTCGTAGCGACGCTTCGCACGCACCTGCGGCGAGGCCGTCACATAGAGCTTCACCGGTGCGTCCGGGCAGACAACGGTCCCGATATCGCGGCCGTCGAGCACCGTGCCCGGCTGCTTTTCGGAAAACCGCCGCTGGGCCTCGACCAGCGCCCGCCGCACGGCGGGCATCACGGCAATCTTGGACGCGGCTTCGCCGATCTCGTGCTTGGACAGGATATCGCGATCCAGGCCGCCGAGTTCAACCTCGCGCGCCATCTTTTCGGCAATAGCCTCATCGTCCAGCGGCTGGCCCGCATCGAGCAGCGCCTTGGCAGTCGCCCGATAGGTCAGGCCGGTGTCCAGGTGATGAAAACCATACGCGCCGGCAACGAGGCGCGACAACGTGCCCTTGCCGGCCGCCGCCGGGCCGTCGATGGCGATGGTGAAACCGCTGGAGCTCATCAATGTACTCATTCCGTCGTCAATCCGCCGTAGCGGCGGACAAGTTCAATCATGTCAGCCTGATCCGACGATTCGCCGAGACCCGCTGCAACGCCCTCGCGGTCGGCAACCGGCCGGTTCTGGCTTACTTTCCACTTGCCTTCGATCGAGGCGATCTCGATTTCGATGCCGATGATGCCTTTCATCTGCGCGCGGATGAAATCATCAGGCGCATCGCCGACGGCCCAGGGCTTCTGGCGCCCCCCCTCCTGCTGGCGCGTGAGCGCCCCGATCTGCGCCAACAGCCAATCGGCATCGTCGATCACGCGCCCCACACCCCTCGCCTGCACGATCGCATAGTTCCATGTCGGCACGACTTTGCCGGTTTCCTGCTTTGTCTTGTACCAGGATGGCGTCACATAGGCGTCGGCGCCCTGGAAGACCGCCAGTACCTCGGCGCCAGCCTGGATATCGCGCCATTGGGCATTGGGCCTGGCGACGTGCAGCCGAAGCGTCCCCTTGGCACCGGCATCCGGATCCAGATGGAACGGCACCGAATTGGCAACCAGCCCGGACTGCCCGGCAGTAATCAGCAGACCTAGGGGATGGGCACGGATGAGCGCGTGCTGAACGCCAAGATCGTCCTCGCGGAAATGTGGGGGTTGATACATCGGCGGCGACTCGTCCAAAAACACCGGCGCTCGCCGGTTTTCCATTGCAAACAAACAATATCCAGCTCACTACCATAATCGTCAGCCTCGGTCATCCGGTCCTTGTTCCACGCGTACGAGGCAAGCGTGAAGTTTAGCTTTGACATGGAAGGCTGCAACGATTATGGGGACCGGCTTATAAATTCCGAATAGAACGCCGGTTTTAAACGGCACTTGCCGAATTTAGCATTCGGCCATTCTCACGAGGCTTACAGTGGCGAAAGCGGAACTTGGAACCAAGCGTACCGATCCGGAAACCGGCAAAAGATTCTACGACCTGAACCGGGATCCGATCGTTTCTCCTTACACAGGCAAATCCTACCCCCTCTCCTACTTCGAGGAAACCTCGGCTGCTGCTGCCGCAGAGGCTGCTCAGGACGAAGAAGAGGTTGCGGAAGTCGATACCGAAAGCACGGAAGTCGAGCTGGTTTCGCTCGAGGACGCCGATGAAGGCGCATCCGGCGACGACATCCCCGATATCGGCGATGACGATGTCGAAATCGAAGGCGATGACGACGACGATACGTTCCTCGAGGCTGACGAAGACGACGATGACGACGACATGAGCGACATCATCGGCGTGACCGGCGACGAAGACGAAGTCTGATCGATTAAGTATCGGCCCGGACGAGAAAATTCGCCGGGCCGATTTTTTTGGGCTTGCTATCTCCGAAAACCGGAAGTAATAAGCCGCCACTCCGCGAGGCGAACATCCTCGCGAAGCATCCCAGGACCGGCGAAAAACCGGACCGCCTTGATGGGGCTATAGCTCAGCTGGGAGAGCGCTTGCATGGCATGCAAGAGGTCAGCGGTTCGATCCCGCTTAGCTCCACCAAACTTTTAATTTCCCTGTGATTTGACTAGGCGGCCCAACCTGTTTCCTGCAGCGTCACGCGTTTCCTGCGATTAGGCGTCGAACCTAAGCGTGCGGAGCGCCGTATGATCGTTGCATTGTTGGTCAACCGAATCAGCTAGAAGAAGCGGAAACGATTGAAGGAGTTCTTTGTTGTTTCTCTTTTCGAAACTTGTCTGGGTTTTCGGTCAGCCCCTGTCGCTGGCTTTCCTGTTCGTCCTGCTTGCGGTGCTTTCCGGATTGATCCGCTGGCGAGGAATTAGCCTGCTTTCGTCGATCCTGGCAGTGTTGATCCTCTTCGTGACGCTGTACACGACGGTCGGCAACTACATGCTGCAGGGACTTGAGGATCGTTTTCCGAAGCCGCAGGATCCGCAAAGCCTTGAATGTATGATCGTGCTCGGCGGCGCCTTTGAAAACGAGGTCAATACCGCCCGCCACGGCATCGAGTTCAACGCAGGCGGCGACCGCTTCGTCGAGGCCCTGCGGCTGGCGCAGAAATATCCGCAGGCCCGCATCCTGATATCCGGTGGCGACGGTTCGATGTCGGGCATCTACGAGGGCGATGCGGCGACATCTGCACGCTTCTTCCCCCTGTTCGGCGTTGCCAGAGAACGCATAGTGGAGGAGACGACGTCGCGGACGACCTTCGAGAACGCCGTGAACACAAAGGAGCTTCTCGCGAGCCAGGGTCTGTCGAACTGCCTGCTGATTACTTCAGGCTATCACATGCCGCGCTCCGTCGGAATCTTCCGCAAGCTCGGGATCGACGTGGTGCCCTGGCCGACGGATTACCGGACGGACGGACGCGAGGGGCTCGGCCTCGACTTCACCCAGCCCCTACTGAATTCGCAAAACCTTGCGACGGCCGTGCGGGAATGGTTCGGGCTCGTCGGCTACTATTTCGCCGGTCGTACGTCCGCGATCTATCCCGGCTGAGCGAGACTACTTTCGCGATATGGTGACAAACTTCGTGCCGCGCACGCGCGCGGTCACGGTGCAGGGTTCCTTTTGCCTGTCGGCATCCGGCCGGTCGCAGAAGCGCGGATGCATTTTCATGGCAAGAACCATGTTGCCGAAGCGCTGAACGAAATCGTAGCCGTAGATCTGCGCCGTCGCGATCATGAAGTAGCCGCCTTCGGCTACCTGGAGATAGAAATTGAAGGTGCACCCGTCATCGTTGCACTGCGGACCCTTCTCGCCGTCACAGGTGAGCTCACCCTCGTTGACGACCGCGTCGATCAGCCCGTCATTGTTGATGTCCTGGCGGATGATGTAACCGTCGGAGAATTCCGCCTTGGTGCACTGCTCTTGAAAATGCTTCTTCTCGTAGATCTCCGGGTCGGAGATGAGCGACTGCTGGGCAAAGGCCGCAACGGGGACCACGAGGAAAGCGACAAGGTTCAGGGCGATCAGGAGCGTTTTCACGGGTTTCTCTTTTGGTCGGATAAGAACGCGATTGGTCAGGCACGTTGCCTGACCCGGCTTGCGCCGCCCTTGCCACCGTGATTCACTCTTCGAAGATAGTCTGCCGGCTCTGGAGGATCGATGTCGCCTTTCGTCTACCTGGACTATGCCGGCGTGGCGCTTTTTGCCGCAACCGGGGCGCTGGCGGCGTCCCGCAAGCAGCTCGATCTGATCGGCTTTCTGTTTTTCGCGATCGTCACGGGCGCCGGCGGCGGCACGGTGCGTGACATCGTTCTCGGCCGCGTGCCGGTTTTCTGGGTTCTCAATCCCACCTATGTACTCGTCTGCTGCGCCGTCGGCATCATCGTCTTCTTCACCGCGCATCTGGTCGAGTCACGCTACCGGCTGCTGATCTGGCTCGATGCCGTCGGCCTCTCTGCATACTGCGTGATGGGGGCAGCCAAGGGGTTTGCGGCAACGGGTTCGCCGACGATCGCGATCGTTACCGGCACGCTGACGGCGACGTTCGGCGGCATCCTGCGCGACTTGCTTGCCAACGAGCCGTCGGTGCTGCTGCGGCCCGAGATCTATATCACCGCGGCGCTGGTCGGCGCCGGCATCTTCACGGCCGCAAACGCGCTCGATCTGCCGCTGTATTCCGCCTCGGCCGTGGGCGTGATTGCTGCATTTGCCGTGCGCGGCGGGGCATTGTATTTCGGCTGGACGTTTCCGACCTACAAGGCCAAGCCCGGCCGTCATCCCGACGACGTGATGTAAAATCAGCGCAGCTTCGGGCGCAGCCGGATAATTACGTCGACATGTGCGATTTCCAGGCCCTCGGGAGGCTCGGGCAGGTTGCCGATGGTCAGATTGCTGACCGGAATATCGAGCACGTCATTCTCGCCCTCGACAAAAAAATGGTGGTGGTCGGAGACGTTGGTATCGAAATATGTCCTGGCGCTCTCGACGGCAAGAACGCGGATCATGCCTGCTTCGGTGAATTGGTGCAGCGTATTGTAAACGGTCGCCAGCGACACGGGCACGCCCGCTTCCACGGCCTCCTCATGCAATTCCTCGACGGTCAGATGCCGATCACCCTTGGCAAACAGCAGGTCGCCCAGCGCGACCCGCTGACGCGTCGGCCGCAGGCCGGCGCCACGCAGCCTTGCTTCTATGGTAAGCGGGGCTTCAGCCGCCATCCGACAAACTCCAGTTAATCTAGCATCACGCAATCAGGTTTCCTTAGCCATATAACTTTTGCGCAAAAGCCTTTCAATAGTTTCAATGGGGACAACAGGTGCGAAAAGGCCGCGAAATCGGGGTTTTGACGTAATTAACTCTGGTCGCGGCCTTGGCCTTCCTGTATTCGACCACCAAATAAGGCGCACAGGCGGTCTTCGTCGGTGGGTGGGGCTCAACCATGCTTGTGCTTCATTTTCTGCTGAACTTGGACTAAACGTTCACATCCATCGGCATAGTTGCGGGGGGAATTAGAGTTTTCATGGCGACGAAACAATCCAGCTTCAACTACGAGGAAATCCTTGCCTGCGGCCGCGGCGAACTGTTCGGCCCGGGCAATGCGCAGCTGCCCCTTCCGCCGATGTTGATGGTGCACCGCATTACAGACATCTCGGAAACGGGCGGCAGCTTCGACAAGGGCTATATTCGCGCTGAGTATGACGTGAAGCCCGACGACTGGTATTTTCCCTGCCACTTCGCGGGCAATCCCATCATGCCCGGCTGCCTCGGCCTCGATGGCATGTGGCAGTTGACCGGCTTCTTCCTCGGTTGGCTGGGCGAACAGGGGCGCGGCATGGCGCTTTCGACAGGAGAAGTTAAGTTCAAGGGCATGATCCGCCCGACGACAAAGCTTCTTGAGTACGGGATCGATTTCAAGCGCGTCATGCGCGGTCGCCTCGTGCTCGGCACGGCTGACGGCTGGCTGAAGGCCGACGGCGAGGTTATCTATCAGGCGAGCGACCTACGAGTAGGTCTGTCGAAGGACAAAGCCGCCTGATTGCGCCGGGCGCATCAGCCCGGCTTTCCAAGTTAGAAAAAACGAAAAGGTCGAAGCACATGAGACGGGTAGTTGTCACGGGTCTGGGCGTTGTTTCCTCGATCGGCAATGATGCCGCCGAGGTCACTGCCTCGCTACGCGATGCCAAGTCCGGCATTTCCTTCTCCAACGATTTTGCCGAACACGGCTTCAAGTGCCAGGTCTGGGGTCGTCCAACGCTCGATCCGACCGACCTGGTCGATCGCCGCGCCATGCGCTTCCTGTCGCAGGGCGGCGCCTGGAATCATGTGGCGATGAAGCAGGCGATCGCCGATTCCGGTCTGGAAGAAGGCGACATCAGCAACAACGAACGCACGGGCATCATCATGGGTTCGGGCGGCCCGTCCACCCGCACGCTCATCGAAGCTGCCGAGATCACCATCAAGAACAACAGCCCGAAGCGCATCGGTCCGTTTGCCGTGCCGAAGGCGATGTCCTCGACCGCGTCGGCCACTCTCGCGACCTGGTTCAAGATCCATGGCGTCAACTACTCGATCTCGTCGGCCTGCTCGACCTCCGCGCACTGCATCGGCAATGCCGCTGAAATGATCCAGTGGGGCAAGCAGGACGTGATGTTCGCCGGCGGCCACGAAGATCTCGACTGGACGATGTCGAACCTCTTCGATGCCATGGGCGCTATGTCCTCCAAGTACAACGATACGCCCGAGACAGCCTCCCGCGCCTACGACGTCAGCCGCGACGGCTTCGTCATCGCAGGCGGTGCCGGCGTTCTCGTTCTCGAAGAACTCGAGCATGCCAAGGCACGCGGCGCCAAGATCTACGCCGAAATCGTCGGCTACGGCGCGACCTCCGATGGGTACGACATGGTCGCACCGTCGGGCGAAGGCGCGATCCGCTGCATGCGCCAGGCGCTTGCCACCGTTAAGGGCAACGTCGACTACGTCAACACGCACGGCACCTCGACGCCGGTCGGCGACAGCAAGGAAATCGGCGCCATCCGCGAAGTCTTCGGCGACAAAATTCCGCACATCCAGTCGACAAAGTCGCTGACAGGCCATTCGCTGGGCGCAGCCGGCGTGCAGGAATCGATTTATTCGCTGCTGATGATGCAGGCCGGCTTCATCGGCGAAAGCGCACATATCGCCGAGCTCGACCCGGAATTCGACGGCGTTCCGATCGTTCGAAAGCGCATCGACGACGCCAAGATCGACATAGCCCTCTCCAACTCCTTCGGCTTCGGCGGCACCAACGCCACGCTCGTCTTCCAGCGCTTTAACGGATAATAAAATGACGGGAATCATGCAGGGTAAGCGCGGCCTCATCATGGGCGTCGCGAACAATCATTCCATCGCCTGGGGGATTTCCAAAGCACTTGCGGCGCAGGGCGCGGAGCTCGCCTTTACCTTTCAAGGAGATGCGCTGGGCAAACGCGTCAAGCCGCTGGCGGCTGAAGTCGGTTCCGACTTCATCCTGCCCTGCGATGTCGAGGACCTCGCATCGGTTGACGGTGTCATAGACGCCATCAAGGAGCGCTGGGGCAAGCTCGACTTCATCGTCCACGCCATCGGCTTTTCCGACAAGAACGAGCTGAAGGGTCTCTACGCAGACACCACGCGCGACAACTTCAGCCGCACGATGGTGATCTCCTGTTTCTCCTTCACCGAGATCGCCAAGCGCTGCGCGCCGCTGATGAACGACGGCGGCTCGATGCTGACGCTGACCTACAACGGCTCGACGCGCGTGATCCCGAACTACAACGTCATGGGTGTCGCCAAGGCCGCGCTCGAAGCGTCCGTGCGTTATCTCGCCGCCGACTACGGCCCGCAGGGTATTCGCGTCAACGCGATCTCGGCAGGTCCGATCCGGACGCTCGCCGGTGCCGGGATTTCGGACGCACGTGCGATCCTTTCGTGGAACCAGCTCAACTCGCCGATGCGCAAGACGGTGACGATCGATCACGTCGGAAGCTCGGCACTGTACCTCCTCTCCGATCTTTCGGCCGGTGTCACAGGCGAGATCCACTTCGTCGACGCCGGCTACAACATCACGTCGATGCCGGCACTCGAGATGCTGCGCAAGGCAGATGTCGAATAAGCGACAGCTTTTATGGACCACAAAAGGCCATGCGCATCATATTGCGCATGGCCTTTTTATTTATTTCAACATGTATTATCGAGCGAACGGTTTGCGCCAACGTGACCTTCGACAAGGGAATGTTGGATGCAATTGACGCCGCTGCGAAAGAACGTGGCCTGACGCGCTCCTCGCAAGCGTCGCTCGCAAGGAAATCGAAGGCGCCTAAGCGACTACTTCTTCGCCCAGAGCACCTTGAAGCGGGCATTGCGGCAGGTTTCGCCGCTTTCCTTGAAGTTTGCTGCCAGCACGGGCTCGTACGGGAGGCCACGGTTTGCCACGAGCAGCAGGCGGCCGCCGCCGCGCAGCGATGAGGCCGCTGTCTTGATCATTGCCTGGCCGAGGGACGGCTCGGCGGCGTGGCCTTCGTGGAAGGGCGGGTTCATGATCACGAGGTCGTACTTGTCCTTGACGGGCTCGGCAGCCAGATCGTGCCAGAAGAAGCGTGCAGGCACCTTGGGGGCGTTCTCCGCCACATTGGCCTTTGCGGCCTCCAGAGCGGCGTGGTTGGCCTCGTAGAGGTCCAGACGCCCCACTCCCGGCGACCGGGCAGCCAACTCGACCGCGAGATAGCCCCAGCCGGCTCCGAAATCGGCGACGTCGCCGGTGAAATCGGCTGGCAGGCGGGAGGCAAGCAGTTCCGAGCCGTCATCGATGCGATCATGCGAAAACATGCCCGCCGAAGCCACGAAGCGGCCATCGACGCGCACTGGCGGCTTGGCAAACTTGGACACGATCTCGCTGGCATCGGCGGGTGCTCCGAACCAGAACGCCACCCCGTGATACTTCGGCATGTGCTCGATCGAAAGGCCGAAGGCCTCCATGCGCTTGCGCAGCGGCTGGATACCGTCTTCCTTGCCGCCGGCGATCACGACGAGACCACCGATCTTCACGCGGCCGAGTGCCGTGGCGATGTTCGCTTCGTTCTCGCCCTTGTGCTTGCTGCAGAGCACGAGAACCGCGTCGTAGTCCTCACCCTCGATCTGTGGCGTGGTTTCGATGCGCTGGGAGAGCAACTGCCTGTAAAGCGGCCGGAAGCCCTGTACGGCGCTCAGGGAGGCGGTAAAGCCCTCCGGCAGGGCGAAACCCGCCTCGGCGCCGAGGAACAGCACGCGCTCGCCCTCGCCGGGCGCCTCGACGGTGCCGCTTACAAAGGGATGGAACAGGGTCTTCAGCGTGTCGCGGCTCATGGTCTCGTCTCGTTCTCGGATACAAAAAGGGCGCGGAAACTACCCCGCGCCCATGAAGTCTAGGGAAGGCGCAGCTTACTCGGCTGCTTCTTCCTTCTTCTTGTCGGCAGGGATTTCCTGGCCGGTTGCCTGGTCGACGACCTTCATCGACAGGCGGACCTTGCCGCGCTCGTCGAAGCCGAGGAGCTTGACCCAAACCTTCTGGCCTTCCTTGACGACGTCCTGCGTCTTGGCAACACGCTCGGAAGCAAGCTGCGAGATGTGGACGAGGCCGTCGCGGGCGCCGAAGAAGTTGACGAAAGCGCCGAAGTCGGCGGTCTTGACGACCGTGCCTTCGTAGATCTGGTTGATCTCAGGCTCGGCAACGATGGAGTGGATCCACTTGCGGGCCGCTTCGATTTCCTTGCCGGAAGATGAAGCGATCTTGACGGTGCCGTCGTCTTCGATGTTGATCTTCGCGCCGGTCTTTTCGACGATTTCGCGAATGACCTTACCGCCGGAGCCGATGACTTCGCGGATCTTGTCGACCGGGATGTTCATGACTTCGATGCGCGGAGCGAATTCGCCGAGCTGGCCGCGGCTTTCGGTGATGGCGTTGGCCATCTCGCCGAGGATGTGCTTGCGCCCGCCCTGAGCCTGGCTGAGAGCGACCTTCATGATCTCTTCGGTGATGCCGGCGATCTTGATGTCCATCTGCAGCGAGGTGATGCCGTCGGCGGTACCCGCGACCTTGAAGTCCATGTCGCCGAGGTGGTCTTCGTCACCGAGAATGTCGGAGAGGACCGCAAAGCGATCGCCTTCGAGGATCAGGCCCATGGCGATGCCGGCAACCGGCTTGGCAAGCGGAACGCCTGCGTCCATGAGAGCGAGCGAAGTGCCGCAAACGGTGGCCATCGAGGACGAGCCGTTCGACTCGGTGATCTCGGAGACGACGCGCAGCGTGTAGGGGAACTGCTCGGCCGTCGGCAGCATCGGACGGATAGCGCGCCATGCGAGCTTGCCGTGGCCGATTTCGCGGCGACCCGGGGAGCCCATGCGGCCGGTTTCGCCAACCGAGTAGGGAGGGAAGTTGTAATGGAGCAGGAAGCGCTCCTTGTACATGCCCGTCAGGCTGTCGACGTACTGCTCGTCTTCGCCGGTGCCGAGGGTGGCAACAACGATCGCCTGCGTTTCACCGCGGGTGAAGAGTGCAGAACCGTGCGTGCGCGGCAGGAGGCCGACTTCCGAGACGATCGGGCGAACGGTTTCGAGATCGCGGCCGTCGATGCGGCTCTTGGTGTCGAGGATGTTCCAACGAACGATCTTCGCCTGCAGGTGCTTGAACACGGCGCCGATCACTTCGGGAGTGTACTTCGGCTCGACGCCTTCCGGGAAGAAGTGAGCCTTGACCTTTGCCTTGACGGCGTCGACGGCTGCGTAGCGATCAGCCTTCTGGGTGATCTTGTAGCCTTCGCGTAGTTCGGCTTCGAACAGCTTCAGCATTTCGGCTTCGAGTTCGGAATGGTCTTCCGGCTGGAAATCGCGGGGCTCCTTGGCGGCAACCTCAGCGAGCTTGATGATCGCGTCGAGAACCGGCTGGAAACCGCGGTGACCGAACATCACAGCGCCGAGCATGACTTCCTCGTTGAGTTCCTTGGCTTCGGATTCAACCATCAGGACGGCGTCGTGAGTACCGGCAACGACGAGGTCGAGGATCGATTCTTCCATCTCGTCGAGGTGCGGGTTGAGAACATATTCGCCGTTGATGTAGCCGACGCGGGCGCCGCCGACCGGGCCCATGAAGGGAACGCCGGAGAGCGTCAGCGCAGCGGAAGCCGCGACCATCGACAGAACGTCCGGATCGTTTTCAAGATCGTGCTGGATGACCGTGACGACGACCTGGGTGTCGTTCTTGTAGCCTTCCGGGAACAGCGGGCGGATCGGGCGGTCGATCAGACGCGAAACCAGCGTTTCCTTTTCAGACGGACGACCTTCGCGCTTGAAGTAGCCGCCGGGGATCTTGCCGGCTGCGTAGGTCTTTTCCTGGTAGTTGACGGTCAGCGGGAAGAAGTCCTGGCCCGGCTTCGGCGCCTTGGCGGAAACGACCGTGGCGAGAACCACTGTTTCGCCGTAGGTCGCGAGAACGGCGCCGTCAGCCTGACGGGCGATCTTGCCGGTTTCGAGCTTCAGCGGGCGGCCTGCCCACTCGATTTCCACGGTATGGGTGTCAAACATATGTCTTGTCCTTCAATGCGGGAGCACGCGCCGCAATCCATCGGACACAGCGCACAGTCGACCGCAACAATGTGACACATCATGGGCAAGACAGCGGGATGCTTTTCAACGACGACTTCCGAGAGAAGCGAGGCCAAGGCTCCTGCAGCCCTGACCGAAAGCATCCGGCAATCCTGCCCCATGACAGGCCAACGGTTGGTTTGGCAGATCCGGCCCATCCGGGTCCGCCGAGCAGTTCTACCGCGCTTGATATAGCGCGCGGCGGCAAAATTTCATCGGGAACCAAGCTCCCGAAAAGCATCCGGCGGGCGCCCATAAGAAGCGCCCGCCGGAAAATGATTAGCGGCGAATACCCAGGCTGGTGATCAGCTTGGTGTAGCGGCCTTCGTTCTTCTTCTTGAGGTAGTCAAGAAGCGAGCGGCGGCTGGAAACCATCGTCAGCAGACCACGGCGGGAATGGTTATCCTTCTTGTGGTCCTTGAAGTGGCCGGTCAGGTTGTTGATACGCTCGGTCAGGATCGCGACCTGAACTTCCGGTGAACCGGTGTCGCCTTCGAACGTTGCGTATTCCTTGATCAGAGCCGTCTTGCGCTCAGCAGTAATCGACATCGTATGTTCCTTTCGATGAGAGGAGATAAGGTCGCCAAAAGCCGGGATGTCGTCCAGCTTTGGCCGCGAAGGCACTCAGGCCGTGCCTGATGCTGGCGCTGCCTATAAACCATTCAGGCAGCAAAGGGAAGAGGCATGCCTGGACGCGCGCCCTCAGGCAGTTTTCTCAGCCGAAGACGCGTTTGGGGCGGAACTCTCCCTGACCGATTTCGCCGATCGCGACGAGCTTGCCCCGTGCCGTGGCATAGGCTTCGCTTTCGTCGACCGGGGCGTCCCTGCCACGGACGAGAATGGGGTTGCCCATCTTCAGGCGATGCGCCTGATCGTCGTTGACAACGAGATGCGGCAATGCGGAGAGCGCTTCGCTGGTTTCAATCAGCAGGGCGTCGAGCGCAGCCAGGCGCTCGTCCATGTCCTCGATTTCCTCAAGGGCCACCAAGTCCGCCAGCGGGATCATGCTTTCTTCGGCAAAGGGCGCGACAAAAGTGCGGCGAAGACCGGAGACGTGACCGTAGCAGCCAAACTCCCGGCCGAAATCGCGTGCCAATGCCCGCACATAGGTTCCCTTGCCGCACTCGACTTCGAAATGCGCGGTGTCAGCGTCCGGGCAGCCAAGCAGCGTCAGGCGGAATATTTCGACCTCGCGCGAGGGAATTTCCACCGTCTCGCCTTCGCGCGCCAGATCATAGGCACGCTCGCCTGATATCTTGATGGCGGAGAACTGCGGCGGGATCTGACTGATAACGCCGGTATACTGAGGCAGCAGATCGCGTATCTGCTGTTCGGTCGGGCGCGTATCGGAGCTCTGGGTGACGTCGCCTTCGAGGTCGTCCGTGGCGCGTTCCTCGCCCCAGGTCACGGTGAATTCGTAGACCTTGCGACCGTCCATGACATAGGGAACCGTCTTTGTCGCGTCGCCGAGTGCGATCGGCAGCATGCCTGAGGCGAGCGGATCGAGCGTGCCGGCATGACCGCACTTCTGCGCCTTGAACAGCCATTTGATCTTGGAAACGGCTTCCGTCGAGCCGAAGTCGACAGGCTTGTCAAGGATAAGCCAGCCCGAGATCGGACGGCCTTTGGGCTTGCGTGGTTTGGACATAAGGCTCTTCTATTATTGTTCTTCGGTATCGCTGTCACCGAGATCACGCATGACCTCGGGAGAGCGCAGCAACGCATCGATCTTCTTGTAGTTGTCGAAGCTCGTATCGTCGCGGAAACGGACTTCCGGCATGTATTTCATCTGCCGGAGCTGCGGGCCGAGACGGCCACGGATATATTTGGCGTGACGGTTCAGGGCGGCGATGATCGCGTCATGGTCGGCCACGCCCAGCGGTGTGACGAAGGCCGTCGCAACCTTCAGATCCGTCGACATGCGAACTTCTGAAATGGATATGACGGTCTTTTCGATCAGGTCATCGCGCACTTCGCCGCGCTGAAGAACCTGCGTGATCGCGGCGCGCACCTGCTCGCCGACGCGCAGCATGCGCTGCGTTTGCGCGGAGGTCGGTTTTGTTGCCATTCTTCTTGCCTCAAAAGGTTCGGGCGCCGGCCTCATATGATCCGGCGCCCGTCCACAGTTCTAGTCTCGCACGATCAGAGTGTGCGGGTGATATGCTCGACACGGAAGCATTCGATCGTGTCGCCTGCACGGATGTCTTCGTAGTTCTCGAAGGCCATGCCGCACTCCTGACCGACCGGAACTTCCGATACTTCGTCCTTGAAGCGCTTGAGCGTCTTGAGCTTGCCTTCGTGGATGACGACGTTGTCGCGCACCAGGCGGACGCCTGCACCACGTTCGACCTTGCCTTCGACGACACGGCAACCTGCGACCTTGCCAACCTTCGTGATGTTGAACACCTCGAGGATCTCGGCGTTGCCGAGGAAGGTTTCGCGACGCTCCGGAGAGAGCAGGCCGGACATCGCCGCCTTCACATCATCCACGAGGTCGTAGATGATGTTGTAGTAGCGGATCTCGATGCCCTGGCGATCGGCAAACGCACGGGCCTGCGCGTTCGCACGGACATTGAAGCCGATGATCGCAGCGTTGGACGCTTCGGCCAGCGAGACGTCGGACTCCGTGATGCCGCCGGCACCGGAATGCACGATGCGGGCACGGACTTCGTCGGTGCCGAGCTTGTCGAGCGCGCCGGCAATGGCTTCGATCGAGCCCTGCACGTCGCCCTTGATCACCAGCGGGAATTCCTTCACGCCAGCGGTCTGCAGCTGCGTCATCATCTGCTCGAGCGAACCGCGCTGGCCGGACAGGCGGGCAGCCGCCTTATCACGCGCGAGACGCTGGCGATATTCCGATATTTCGCGGGCGCGGCTCTCGTTTTCGACCACGGCGAACTTGTCGCCGGCAGCCGGAGTGCCTGAAAGACCGAGAACCTCGACCGGAGCGGCCGGGCCTGCTTCCTTCACATGATCGCCCTTGTCGGTGACCAGGGCGCGGACACGACCCCAGACGTCGCCGGCAACGATGATCTGACCGGGGCGCAGCGTACCGTTCTGCACGAGAACGGTGGCAACCGCACCGCGACCGCGGTCGAGCTGGGCTTCGATGACCGTACCTTCCGCCGTGCGGTTCGGATTGGCCTTGAGGTCCAGAATTTCGGCCTGCAGCAGGACGGCTTCGAGAAGCTTGTCCAGATTGAGCCCCGTCTTTGCCGAAACCTCGACGTCGAGCACTTCGCCGCCCATGGATTCCACGAAGACTTCGTGCTGCAGCAGCTGGTTGCGAACCTTCTGCGGATCAGCCTCGTGCTTGTCGACCTTGTTGATCGCAACGATGATCGGAACACCGGCCGCCTTGGCGTGGTTGATCGATTCAATCGTCTGCGGCATGACACTGTCGTCGGCCGCGACCACCAGGATGGCGATGTCGGTCGCCTGGGCACCACGAGCACGCATTGCCGTAAAGGCGGCGTGGCCGGGGGTGTCGATGAAGGTGATCTTCTGGCCGTTCTGTTCGACCTGATATGCACCGATATGCTGGGTGATGCCGCCGGCTTCGCCGGACACGACGCTGGTCTTGCGAATGGCGTCGAGCAGCGAGGTCTTGCCGTGGTCGACGTGACCCATGATGGTGACGACCGGCGGACGCGAGACGAGCTCGCCTGCTTCGTCGGCAACGTTGAAGATGCCGAGTTCGACGTCGGATTCAGAGACGCGCTTGACCGTGTGGCCGAATTCGCCGGCGATGAGTTCGGCAAGGTCGGCGTCGATGACGTCGCCCGGCTTCATCATTTGGCCTTCCTTCATCAGGTACTTGATGACGTCGACTGCACGTTCGGACATGCGCTGCGACAGTTCCTGAATGGTGATGGTCTCAGGCAGGACAACTTCGCGAACAACCTTTTCGCGGGTTTCCTGCATCTGGCTCCGGCGGAATTTTTCCTGGCGGCGACGCATCGCGGCCATCGAGCGACCCCGTGCGGTGCCGTCGTCGTCGACGCCTGCAGTGCCGATCGTCAGCTTGCCGCGGCGACGTTCGTCTTCCGTCTTCGGCCGCGTGGTCACGGGCTTTGCCGGTTCGGGGCGTACGACGCGGCCACGAGCCGGAGCACCGCGGGGAGCGGCACGATCTTCGGTTTCGTTTTCACGGCGACCGCGAACGGCCGGAGCAGCGGCGCCACCGGGAGCCGGACGCGCCTGCGACGGCGATGCGGCGTCAGGGCGGCGGACGGCCGGAGCGGCCGACTGGACGCGCGGTGCTGCGGCGCTTGCTTCGGCGGCGACAGGCGCTGCCGGGGCAGGAGCGGCGGCAGCTTCAGCGGCGCGTATCGCCTCTTCGGCGGCCCGAACCTTCGCTTCTTCCGCTTCGGCGGCCTGGCGTACGATTTCCTCGGCTGCGCGGCGCTTTTCTTCCTCGGCACGACGCACGGCATCTTCCGCGTCGCGGACTTGCGCCATGGCAAGCGCGCGGCGACGGGCATCCATTTCTTCCGGCGACAGGTGGTTCAGGACCACCGGACGCGGACGATCCTGCTGGCGGGGCGACTGCGAGGACGGCTGCTGCGGACGCTGCTGACCACCCGGCTGGTGAATGCGCGGCTGGGGCGCCTGTGGAGCGCGAGCCTGGACAGGTGCAGGAGCGGGCGCTGGCGCAGGTTCAGCGGCGCGGACAGGAGCCGCCGGTGCGGCCGGCGTGATCGGACGTTCGTCTTCAGGACGCATCGGACGCCGCTTGCGGGTCTCGACAACGACCGCCTTGGTGCGCCCGCGACCCATATCCTGGCGCACGGTGCCCTGGCTCATCCCCGACGGTTTCAGGGTCAGAGTCTTCTTGCCCGCGCCGCCCAGTGTCTTGTCGTCATTGCTATCGGTCATTCGTTCCCGTTCCTTCGGACAGGGAGCGATGACGTCATCAGGCCCTGTCAATCAAATACTGTCGATCAATGATGTTGGGACCGGACAAAGCCGGTGACCGTATCATTGTTTTTGCCGGCCAGCGCCGCCCGCTGCCCGGGACTGACCGCCATTGCGGTACTGTTCGAGCATCTTTGCGCGCTTCACTACACCCTCACCCGCCTGCCCTGCAAGCACTGCAGCATGGATAAAAGCGTTCTGGCCCATCAGGCCTTCCATTTCGCCCTCCGAGAAGAGGCGGTAGGAAGGTATTTCCTCCTCGGTCTCCATTCCGAGGTGCCAGGCCTTGCGGGCCTGGTCGATCTTTCTCACGCCGTCGGCTGCGGCGTCCGTCGAATGGAACACCGCGATGGCGGCGCCGCTCCTGACTGCGGCATCCACCTTCGCGGACCCGCTGACGAACTGCCCGGCCTTGCGGGCCATGTTCATCATCTGCATCAACTGCTGCATCAACAGCTTTTCGACGGTTTCACCGAGATCGGCAGCCGCCTTCACATCCGCCTTCAAAGCCCGCGCAAAGAGCTTCTTCGCCACGGCCTTGTCGACCAGCGAACGATCGACCTTTACCCAGCAGCCGCGTCCCGGAAGCTGTCGCTTCAGATCGGCGACCACTGTCCCATCGGGAGCGGCAACGAAGCGGATCAGCTCATCAGGCGATCCGCTTTCGCGCGTCACGATGCACATGCGACCATTCACGTCATATCCTGCAAGATCGTCGTCCTCAGGAGAAACGGTCGGCTCACGCGCAGACATTAAACTTCCTGCTCGGCCTCGGGAGCTTCTTCAGCTTCCGCTTCCTTCGCCAGGTCTTCTTCAGTGATCCAGCCAACCGCAAGGCGGGCCTGAACAACCATCTGTTCCGCTTCGACGCGCGACACGTCGAACTTCGAGAACAGACCTTCGAACTTCTTCGTCTCGCCGTTCTTGCGCTCGCTCCAGCCGACGAGATCGTCAGCAGCGCAGCCAGCGAAGTCCTCGATCGTCTTGATGCCGTCTTCGCCGAGGGCGACCATCATCTGTGCGGTCATGCCGTCGATCTGGCGCAGCTCGTCTTCGACGCCGAGCGCCTTGCGCTTGTCGTCCATTTCGGCTTCCAGGCGCTCCAGATACTCGCGGGCGCGCTGCTGGATTTCCTGTGCCGTCTCTTCGTCAAAGCCATCGATCGAGGCAATTTCGTCGAGATCGACGTAGGCGAGTTCTTCAACGGCGGCGAAGCCTTCGGAGGCCAGAACCTGGCCGACCATTTCGTCGACGTCGAGCGAATCCATGAACAGGTTGGTGCGCTCGTTGAATTCCTTCTGACGGCGCTCGGATTCTTCGGCTTCCGTCATGATATCGATGTCCCAGCCGGTCAGCTGCGACGCGAGGCGAACGTTCTGGCCGCGGCGACCGATCGCCAGCGACAGCTGTTCGTCCGGAACCACGACTTCAATGCGCTCTGCGTCCTCATCGAGAACGACCTTGGCGACTTCAGCCGGCTGCAATGCGTTGACGACGAAAGTCGCCGGGTCCTGCGACCACGGAATAATGTCGATCTTTTCGCCCTGGAGCTCGCCGACGACGGCCTGGACGCGCGAACCGCGCATACCGACGCAGGCACCGACCGGATCGATCGAGCTATCGTTCGAGATCACGGCAATCTTGGCGCGCGAGCCCGGATCGCGGGCAACCGACTTCACCTGGATGATACCGTCGTAGATTTCCGGCACTTCCATGGTGAAGAGCTTCACCATGAACTGCGGATGCGTGCGCGACAGGAAAATCTGCGGTCCGCGCTGTTCGCGACGGACGTCATAGACATAGGCACGGACACGATCGCCATAGCGGACGTTTTCGCGCGGGATCATTTCGTCGCGGCGAATGATACCTTCGCCACGGCCGAGGTCGACGATGACGTTGCCGTATTCGACGCGCTTGACCGTGCCGTTGACGATTTCGCCGACGCGATCCTTGAATTCGTCGAACTGGCGGTCACGCTCAGCTTCGCGGACCTTCTGGACGATGACCTGCTTGGCGGACTGGGCAGCGATACGGCCGAAATCCATCGGCGGCAGCGGATCGGCGATGAAATCGCCAAGAGCAGCATCCGGGTTGCGGTCGCGGGCCAGTTCCAGCGGGATCTGGGTCGAATAGTCCTCTGCCTTTTCGACGACTTCGAGAAGGCGCTGCAGGCGGATTTCGCCGGTCTTCGGATTGATGTCGGCGCGGATATTGGATTCAGTGCCATAACGCGAGCGCGCCGCTTTCTGAATCGCATCTGCCATTGCGGCAAGCACGATCTCGCGGTCGATGACCTTTTCGCGCGCCACTGCATCTGCGATCTGCAGAAGTTCGAGCCGGTTCGCACTGACTGCCATGTCTTTTCTCTCCGTCTAGGCGTCCGGGGTTCCCGTCCCTGGAGCCACAAGTTGATCGGTCTATTCTTCGTCTTCCGTTTCGTTCTGGTTCGCGGCCTCTGCCTTCGCCAACTTATCGGCGCGCAGTGCATCGCGGATCAGATCGTCGGTCAGAATGAGCTTTGCATCGCTGAGCGCGGTGAAAGGAATTTTGACGTTCTGGTCTTCGCCTTCGGCAACCTGGTCACGCTCAAGCGTGAAACCATCAGCATCCGTCTCGAGAATCTTTCCACGGAAGCGTTTGCGATTGCCGATCATGATCGACGTTTCGCACTTCACAAGGTGTCCCTGCCAACGGGCAAAATCGGATTTCCGCACCATCGGACGGTCGATACCGGGCGAGGACACTTCCAGATGATACTCTTTATCGATCGGATCTTCCACATCCAGAACAGGAGAAATGGCCATCGAGACTTCTTCGCAGCCTTCGACGTTCATCGTTCCGTCGTTGCGTTCGGCCATGATCTGCAGCGTGGCGCCGTTCTGGTTCATCATGCGGACACGGACCAAACGGAAGCCCATGCCGACAAGCACAGGTTCGATAATGTCGGCAAGGCGCTGGTCAAGCCCGGTCTCAGTGATCAGCCGCGGCTCAAGTTGATTGTCTACGTTCGTCGGATCCGACAAGCGGGGCGCTCCTAGCAATTTCATGCATTTCGGATGATCGCGGTAATAAAAAAGAGCGGGTCCTTGCGGCCCACTCTTCATCAGTACGATCAAGATTTGAGAGCCATATAGGCCCGTTTTTACGAAATTGCAAGGTCCATCGCCAAGCCTGGGCCGAGCGAGCGAATGTGTGGCCAGCATGATCATTCGACATATATTGATTTGGAAGATGCAGGGCAATCGCACGGGAGGGATCGTGGCGTACAGTTCCACAACATTGGCGCCCCTGCGGCACGAGACCTATCGAACCATCTGGTTTGCCAGCATCGCGTCAAACTTCGGCGGACTCATCCAGGCCGTGGGTGCTGCCTGGATGATGACGACGATTACCTCCTCAGGCGACATGGTTGCGCTGGTGCAGACGTCGATCGCACTGCCGATCATGCTGTTTTCGCTCGTGTCCGGTGCGCTTGCCGACAGCTTCGACCGACGCCGGGTGATGCTGGCGGCGCAATGTTTCATGCTGGCGGTATCCGCCCTTCTCAGCATCTGTGCCTATCTCGGCTGGCTTTCACCCTGGCTGCTGCTCTTCTTCACCTTCCTGATCGGGTGCGGCACGGCGCTGAACAACCCGTCCTGGCAAGCGTCGGTCGGGGACATGGTGCCTCGCACAGACCTGCCGGCAGCCGTGACGCTCAACAGCGTAGGATTCAACATCACCCGCAGCGTTGGGCCGGCGCTCGGCGGTGTCATCGTGGCCGCCGCCGGTGCCGCAGCCGCATTTGCGGTCAACACGCTGAGCTACTTTGCCTTGATTTATGCCTTGTTGCGGTGGAAGCCCGTCGTTGCCGCCGCGACGTTGCCGCGCGAAGCCCTCGGCAGCGCCATCTTTGCCGGGCTTCGCTACATCTCGATGTCGCCCAATCTCCAGAAGGTGCTGCTGCGCGGCTTTATCTTCGGCATCGGCGCAAGCTCCGTTCTGGCACTATTGCCGATCGTGGCGCTCGAGCTCGTCACCGGCGGACCGCTGACCTATGGCCTGATGCTCGGCTCCTTCGGCATCGGCGCGATCGGCGGCGCGGTGCTGAATGCGCGCCTGCGCGAGCAGTTCACAAGCGAGACGATCGTGCGCCTGTCCTTTGCAGGCTTTGCGCTCAGCGCGATCGTTGCCGCCTTGAGCCCAGTCGCCGCGCTCACCTGCGCCGGCCTGATCGTTTCAGGCGCATGCTGGGTGCTTGCGCTGTCGCTTTTCAACACGATCGTGCAGCTCTCGACGCCCCGCTGGGTGGTCGGCAGGGCGCTGTCGCTCTACCAGACCGTCACGTTCGGCGGTATTGCCGGCGGAAGCTGGCTCTGGGGCATTGCTGCCGATCGCTACGGCGTCGCCGATGCGCTCCTGTTCTCCGCCGTCGTCATGCTATTGGGCATCGTCGTCGGGCTGCGCTTTTCCATGCCTGCTTTCGCATCGCTCAATCTCGATCCGTTGAACCGCTTTACCGAGCCATCGCTCGGGCTCGACATCACGCCGCGCAGCGGGCCGATCGTCGTTCAGGTCGACTATGAAATCGGCGACGACGATCTTCCCGAATTCCTGATGCTGATGGGCGAGCGCCGGCGCATCCGCATCCGCGACGGCGCCAGGAACTGGGCGCTGATGCGCGACCTGGAGAAACCGGGCAGCTGGACCGAAACCTACCATACGCCCACATGGGTCGAATATATCAGGCACAACCAGCGCCGGACCCAGGCGGATGCCGAAAACACCGATCGCCTGCGGGCCCTTCACTGCGGCGAGGCTGCGCCATCCGTACACCGCCTGATCGAACGCCAGGCTATTCCGCCGAACGACGACGTCTTTTACAAAGCGCCGATCGATCTGCATCACTGAGGCACATCAATGCATAGCTTCCGGGCCGCACGGCGCTCCGACCTCGCTGCCATCATCGAGCTGCTTGCCGATGACAATCTCGGCAAGACGCGTGAGATCGTGTCCGATCCGCCGGATCCGCGCTACATCGCGGCATTTTCCGCCATCGATGCCGATCCTAACCAATTGCTGGCGGTTGCCGCAGACGACGGCGATCGCGTTGTCGGCTGTCTGCAACTAACCTTTCTTCCCGGCCTATCGCGGGCCGGAATGTGGCGCGGTCAGATCGAGAGCGTGCGCATCGCAAGAAGCGTCCGCGGCTCTGGTCTAGGATCGCGTTTCATCGAGTGGGCAATCGAGCGATCCGCGGAGCGCGGCTGCAGGTTGGTGCAGCTTACCTCCGACAAGATGCGCCCGGATTCGATCCGCTTCTACGAGCAACTCGGCTTCGTTGCGAGCCACGAGGGCCTGAAGCGCAATCTGTAAGCTACTTCAGCTTGCCGATCATCGGCGCTTCGGGATAGCAGGTAGGGTTCATGCCGGCCTTTTCCTGCCATTGGCCGATCGAGCGGCGTGTCTTGTAGCCGGGCAGACCGTCGGTACCGCCAACATCGTATCCTTTCTTCTCCAGCGCCTTCTGCATGGTGGCGACGTCCGAGCGCAGCATCTTGCCAACATCGCCCCACGGCCCCTGGAAAGCGCCGGAGCCATTGGCGATCCGATCGGCGAGATTGCCGATGTAGAGGGCGTAGAGGTCGGAGTTGTCGTATTCCTTGATCACGTAGAAATTGGGAGTGACGATGAATTCCGGCCCGTCGCGACCGGCCGGAACCAGCATCATGCCGCTTGCCGTCTTTTCATCCGACGGAAAGGCCTTGCCCGTCACGCGATCGATCCCCAACGACGCCCAGTGCGAAATCGGCTTGGCGAGATCGGGGCCTTCCTGCGCGCAGGACACCTGCTCGGGAATCGTCACTTCGTAACCCCAGCCACGACCGCGCTGCCAACCCTTGTCGACAAGGAAATTGGCGATCGACGCCAGCGTGTCGGGAACGGACGTCCAGATGTTGCGATGCCCGTCCCCGTCGAAATCGACGGCGTATTTGAGGTAGCTGGTCGGCATGAACTGCGGCTGGCCGAGCGCGCCTGCCGACGAACCCTTGAAGCCGGCAGGCGTCACATCGCCACGATCTATGATGTGAAGTGCCGCGATCAGTTCGGTGCGGAACATGTCCTTGCGGGTCGACATGAAGGCCTTGGTGGCCAACACCTCGATCGCCGAGTTTGGAATTTTCGCCGCGCCGAAACCCGTCTCGCGCCCCCATATCGCAAGCACGACCGAACTCGGCACGCCATAAGTCTTCTCGATCTTCTTGAGGGTAGAGGCGTATTGCGAGGCGAAGCCGCGTCCTGTCGCCGCCAGCCGCTTCAGGCGGTCGTCATTGAAATAAGGTGCCGGCGAGGAAAACTCGGCCTGCGTCTGTTTCTGCTGCTTCGGTGGCGGAAAACCGGGAGGAGCGAGGTCGGTCAGGCTCCAGTTCAGCTCGACGCCGGCGAACGCCGCCTGAAACGCCTTCTCGGAGATACCGTTCTTCCGCGCTTCAGGCCAGAGATCGGCTTGCACCCACCGTTCGAACTGCGCTTCGACGTCGGCCTTCGACGCAGACAGGACAGGCAGACACGAGAGGGTCAGAAACGCCGCGCTCACGACGAAAAGGCGGCTGAAAATGCGCTTCCCCATGCTTCCCCCTAGATCGCAGTCCGTGCTCGGAGCGCCGCCGTCAGCGTGCCTTCGTCGAGATAATCAAGTTCGCCGCCCACCGGCACGCCATGCGCCAACCGCGTGATCTTCACATCCAATCCGACAAGCTGATCGGTTATATAGTGTGCTGTTGTTTGGCCCTCGACCGTAGCGTTGACCGCGATGATCAGCTCCCGAATGCCGCCTGCACTCACCCGCTCGATCAGGCCGCGAATATTCAGGTCATCCGGCCCGACGCCATCGAGTGGCGAAAGCGTGCCACCGAGAACATGGTAGGCGGCATTGAGGGCGGCAGCGCGCTCCAACGCCCAGAGGTCGGAGACATCTTCGACGACGATGATGACGGATCGGTCGCGCCGTTCGTCGGTGCAGACTGTGCAGGGGTCGACCGTATCGACGTTGCCGCAGCAGGAGCAGATCTTGACCTTGTCGTAGGCTTCGCCCATCGCATTCGACAGCGGCCCCAGCAACTGGTCCTTCTTCTTGATCAGATGCAGGGCAGCGCGGCGCGCGGAGCGCGGGCCGAGGCCCGGCACTTTAGCCAGAAGCTGGATGAGTTTTTCAATTTCGGGGCCGGTGACTCGCTTTGCCATGAGCGGTTATTACCCCATATGTGGGCAAAACGGAAACAGACAAGGACGCCGGATCGCATGAAAATCCTCGCCGTCTGCATCGGCAATCCGGAGAGGCTGTCGGGCAAGAGCTACAAGACCGGGATCAACAAGCATGCGGTCGGCGGCAGCGTCATGGTCGATCGGGAGGGGCTGGTCGGCGACGCGATCTGCAACAGGAAACATCATGGCGGGGTAGACCAGGCCGTCTATCTCGAGGGCTCGATCACCCTCGACTGGTGGTCCGGGCAATTGGGATACGCGGTCGCCCCCGGCACCTTCGGCGAGAATCTCGTGATCGAAGGGCTCGACAACAGGGCAGTTGCCGTCGGCGACAGATTCATAGCCGGCGATCTTGTGCTCGAGGCGACGGCGGCGCGCATCCCTTGCGCCACCTTTGCCGCCAGAATGGGCGATGCCCAATTCGTCAAGCGGTATACGCACGCGGCGCGGCCCGGTGTCTATTGCCGCGTCATCCATGGCGGCGTGGCAACCGCCGGTGAGCCTGTCGAGGTTCGCCCGTTCGAAGATGCAAGGGTGACGATACCAGAGATGATCGCTACCTTCGGCAAACGGCTGTCGGCCGAGGACCTGGCCCGGTATCTCGCCGCACCGATCCACTACAAGCTGCGCAACATTCTGGAAGCACGGCGCTAGAGTATTTCCGCTATTCTTCGAAACGCAAAAACGCTCTATCTTTTTTGATTCTAGGCAATTCCGGACGCAGAACCACGACGCACTTTTGCTGGAATTGCTCTAGCCGAGACCGGCTTCAAATGCCGCCAGCGCCGCCCTTCCCTCCGGCCAGTCTCCGAGACCGCTGCTGCCGTTGAGGTGGCCGTGAGCACCTGCATCGATGAACGCACTGCCCCATCGGGCTGCCAGGGCGTAGGAATAGGCAAGAGTACCATAGGGATCGCTGCTGCTTGCAACGACCATTGAGGGAAACGGCAGCGCAAGGGTGGGAGGATGGCCGAAACCTGCAGCCTCCACTGGAAAAACCGGCGAGGCAGGATCGGGAACAGCAACCAGAAACGCACCGGCCGCGCTATGGCTCGTGCGCTGCGCCCAGTATGCGACCAGCAGGCAAGCGAGGCTATGGGCGACGATGAGCGGCGGTTCGGCCGATTTGGCCATCTCACGATCAAGCGCTTCGATCCAATCGTCCAGCATGGGCAGATCCCAACTCGAGGGTGCAAATCGGCGCGCTCGCGGCTCGGCTTTTTGCCACCGCGACTGCCAATGCTCCTCGCCCGACCCGCCGATTCCCGGCATGATGATTACCTCTTTCATCGCATTTCCTTTGCTGTTGCCTCGGCCGCAAACTGCATGAGATAGTCGGCGAACGACATAGCAAACCATCGGATAGCCACGCCGTCTGCCGATAGATTGAAGGTGAACGTCAATGTCTGATTTCATTGAGCGGCAGCTGGATCCCACCGATATGCTGATCGTCGAGATCATGCAGGCCGACGGCCGCATTTCCGTTTCGGAGCTGGGGCGTAAGGTCGGCCTCTCGCAACCGGCGGCGTCCGAGCGGCTGAAACGGCTGGAGGAGCGTGGGATCATAGAGGGTTACGGGGCTCGCGTCAGTGCCGCAGCACTCGGCCTAGGCATGATGGCGGTCATCCGGTTGCGGACGACCCATGAGCATATCCGTGCCTGCCTTAAGCAGTTTTCGGAGATGCCGCAGGTGATCGATGTATTGCGGCTGACGGGCGAGGACTGCTTTGTTTTGAAGGTGCTGGTCCCAACTCCTTCGGAGCTTGAAACCATCGTCGACAGCATTGCCCGCTACGGTGCCGTGACCACCTCGCTCGTGCTGCGCAGCGAGCCGCCGAAGCCGATAGGAAGAGACCTTTTGCGGCTCGCGCGGGGGCGCTGATACCCCCGCGGCTGCGTGAACTAGCGCATGGCGATGGCAACGGCGGCACCGGCCATCGTGCCGGCGCTCACGCGATTGGCGATGCGGACAGCGCGCCGGCTCTTCAGGAACGCTCTCGCCTTTGAAGCAAGCAGCGCCCAGCCGAAATCGATCGCAACCAACACCAGCAGCATCGTTGCGACGAGTTCGGCCCAGCCGGCGATCGTTACTGCACCGATGTCGATGATCGACGGCAACAGCGCCATGTAGAACATCATGATCTTCGGATTGCCGAGCGTCACCGTCATGCCTGCGAAGAAAAGCTTCCGCGCAGATTGCGCCTCAGGCAGCGTTTCATGACTGTCGCCCGGCGAGGCAAACCACATTTTCCAGGCAAGATAGAGAAGGTAGCAAACGCCCAGCCATTTTATACCGACGAAGGCGTAGTGAAAAGTCTCGGCAATCGCGGCAAGACCGGCAACGGCGCTGGTGAGCCAAATCGCTTCGCCGAGCCACATGGCGGCGAGAAACGGAAGCACATCGCGCGCTCCCTTGGAGATCACCCGGGCGACGAGCGCGGCCACGCTCGGACCTGGAGTGCCGGCGCCCACGAACAGCGCGCAGGCAACGACGAACAAGGTGGTCAGCGTCATCTGCAATCCTCCCATTGCGAAAAGCGGAGGGAATGTCGTTGAACGACATCCCTCTCAATCCTCTTCGAATGGATCAGAACGGCATCTTGAAGCCGGGAGGGATCGGGAGGCCTGCGGTCAGCGCCTTGGTCTTCTCGGCAGCCGCAGCTTCCGCCTTGTCCTTGGCGTCCTTATGGGCGGCAACGATCAGGTCCTCGAGAATCTCGACGTCCTCCTCCTTGAAGAGCGACGGATCGATCTTCAGGCTCTGCATTTCGCCCTTGCCGTTGAGGATGACGGTCACCAGACCGCCGCCGGACTTGCCTTCGGCGTGGAGCTCGGCGATTTCCGCCTGCATCTTCTCCATCTTCGCCTGCATTTCCTTGACTTTGCCCATCATGCCCATGATGTCGCGCATCGTCCTACTCCTTCTTCGTCACTCAGAATTCTAGATCGTCGCCGGGGAGGATGTCGCCATCTTCGGATTCGGCGGCGGCGGGCGCCGGGACGTCCTCTTCCTCCGGCTCCGGCGCTCTCACACGCACGTCGATAATCCTTGCGCCGGGAAACTGTGCGAGGATCGCGGCGACGTCAGGATCCTGCCGCGCGTCGCTCACCTGCTGTTCCTTGGCGCGGGCTTCCGCCTCGACCATGGTCGGCTGGCCCGGGTCGCGGCTGAGGCTGACGATCCAGTGGATGCCGGTCCAGTCCCTGAGCTTGACCGCCAGTTCGTTAAGCAGCGTCGGCGGAGCGCCATCCGTCAGGTTCACGTCGAGGCGGCCCGGCTCGACGCGGACCGGGCGGACGAAGGTGCGCACCAGCGCCTTGATCTTCGCATCGCGCTTTTCGGAAGCCAGATTGACGACGTCGCCGATCGAATTGACTGCAACCAACGGCTTCGGCACCTCGGTCGGCCTGGTCTCGACGCGGCCGACGGGCATGTCCTGCGGATCGGGATTGGGGACGGAGCGCAGCACCGCTGTCGAGCCGGAGGGCTGAGGGCGCGGCGTGGCATCGGTTGCTCTGGCCGCAACGCCTGCCTGATAGTTTACCGTCGTGCCATTGCCGCCGCCGTTGCCCGACGGTACCGTCGGCCGGGCGCCTGCGTTGTTTTCGGAAAGGTCGGCCAGGCGGCGCGCAGCATCTTCGGGTGCAGGGAGATGCGCGGCATGGGCGAGCCGGATCAGCACCATTTCGGCGGCACCGGCGGGACGCGAGGAAGCCTCCGCCTCCGGAATTCCCTTCAACAGCATCTGCCAGATACGCGACAGCGTCGTCACTGCAATACCTGTTGCGAATTCGGCTGCCTTGGTGCGCTCGATCTCGCTCAGCGAAGGATCGTTCGCCGCGTCCGGCACGTATTTCAGCCGTGTCACCAGATGCGTGAAATCGGCAAGATCTGTGAGAACCGCAACCGGGTTCGCCCCAGCCTCGTATTGGCTCTGGAACTCGCCGAGCGCTGACGCGACATCGCCTTTGACGACGTGATGGAAGAGATCGACGATACGGGCGCGATCGGCAAGGCCGAGCATCCCGCGCACGGCTTCGGCCAGCACTGCACCGCCCCCATGGGCGATCGCCTGATCGAGCAACGAGAGGCCGTCGCGCGCCGAGCCTTCGGCTGCGCGAGCGATCATTGCCAGAGCGTCCGGTTCGGCCTCAATGCCTTCCTTGGACGCGATCGTGGTGAACAATCCGACGAGATCGGACGCGCTGATGCGGCGCAGGTCGAAGCGCTGGCAACGCGACAACACCGTAATCGGAACCTTGCGGATTTCGGTGGTTGCAAAGATGAACTTCACATGCTCCGGAGGCTCCTCGAGCGTCTTCAGCAAGCCGTTGAAGGCCTGTGTCGAGAGCATGTGCACTTCGTCGATGATGTAGACCTTGTAGCGCGCCGAGACCGGGCGGTAGCGCACCTGCTCGATGATCTCTCTGATATCGTCGATACCGGTGTGCGAGGCGGCGTCCATCTCGATGACATCGACGTGGCGGCCTTCCATGATCGCCTGGCAGTGTTCGCCGGGGATACGAAGGTCGATCGTCGGCTTGTCGATCTCAGATGTCTTGTAATTGAGGGCGCGCGCCAGAATACGCGCCGTCGTCGTTTTCCCGACTCCGCGAACGCCGGTCAGCATATAGGCCTGGGCGATGCGGCCGGTCTCGAAGGCGTTGGTCAACGTCTGGACCATCGGCTCCTGGCCGACCATCAGATCCGTGAAATCCTTGGGGCGGTATTTGCGTGCCAGCACCCGGTATCCGGTGCCCGTCGAGGCGGCATCTTTTGATTGTCGCTCGGTGTCGCTCATCGCCCTGCTTAGCGCCCGGACTTACCGGGCAAGGATGGAGAGAAGGGTGGGAGGCTGGCACGATGACCCGTGCCGGGCTCGTTAGGGCTGCTTCCTTCCGGACCTGACCCGGTTGGCGAGTGGCTCGTCCACCACCAACCTCCCGGATGCACATATCGGCAATATCGCCATCAAAAGCAAGCCAAGCACAAAAAAAACTGCTAGCCTTTGGAAAACTCTGGAGGAATACCTGTTGGACGTCTTCACGCTCGACCCCCGGCTTCAAAACGACAGCAAGAGTGTCATGCAGACCGGCCTCTGCGACCTCAGGCTGTCGGCGGATGCCCGTTGGCCTTGGCTGATTCTCGTCCCGCGACGAGCCGATATCACCGAAATCTTCGAGCCTACGCCGCTTGATCAGGTGCTCCTGACTTTCGAGATCGAGCTGGTCGCTTCAGCCCTCAAGACGATTACCGGCGCGACAAAAATCAACGTCGGGGCTCTTGGCAACGTCGTCCGCCAGCTTCATGTTCATGTCATTGCCCGCTTCGAAGGCGATGCCAATTGGCCGGGCCCCGTCTGGGGATTCGGCAAAGCCGAACCCTACGAAGACGCAAAGAGAGATGCATTGATAGAGACGTTGCGGGAAGCCCTTTCATCATGAGCCGTTCGCTTTTCGATTCGGATGTACCACATCCGGAACCCAGTAATCTGACAGCATTTGCCGCCAATGACCTCATCCGCGATTCCGAGCACCGCAACGAGAGCTCCGTGGACAACGCGCTCGCCAAGGAAGGCACACATATCTTTGCCTTCACCGGCGACAAGCTGGTGCTGAAGCACGACGGTCAGGTTCTCGATCCGCTGTTTGCGCGCTACGAGCTGAAGGATCTGCGTCCTGACTGGGACGAGACGATTCTGCTCGGTTACCGCAAGACCGGCGAACCGCGCCTTGCCGTTCCGGTCGGCGTTTCCGAGGAGGAACTTGCCAGCCAGTACAAGCCCGCCGACGGTCGATCGCTGTTTCGCGACATGCTGGTCGACGACGTTCTGCTCGGAGAATTCGCGCAGGGGGCCAGCCTCATTCGCTGGAACCGGGACAACAGGTTTTGCGGCCGTTGCGGCTCGACAATGGACATCCATATCGGCGGCTACAAGCGCGTCTGCATCGCCTGCGAGCACACCATCTTTCCGCGTACCGATCCCGTCGTCATCATGCTGACGATCGACGAGGAGCGCGATCTCTGCCTGCTCGGCCGCAGCCCGCATTTCGCGCCGGGCATGTATTCCTGTCTCGCGGGCTTCGTCGAGCCGGGGGAGACGATTGAGAATGCCGTTCGCCGCGAGACGCTCGAGGAATCGGGCATTCACACGGCGCGCATCCGCTACCATGCCTCGCAGCCCTGGCCGATGCCGCACACGCTGATGATCGGGTGCTATGCCGAGGCAAAGTCGACCCACATCAAGCGCGACGAGCAGGAGCTGGAAGACTGCCGCTGGTTCTCGCGCGAGGAAACAATCGAGATGCTCCAACGCCCCGGCACCAACGGCCAGGCGCCGCCGCCCAAGGGAGCGATCGCCCATCGCCTGATGCGTGACTGGGTAGAGTGGAAAGAGAGATAGGCCCGTGCCATGGCACGCTCTGAACGCCTGCTGACATTGCTGCAGACATTGCGCCGTTACCGCCGTCCGGTCAGCGGCGCCGTCCTGGCTGGAGAAACGGGCGTGAGCATCCGCACGCTCTACCGGGACATTGCGAGCCTTCAGGCACAAGGCGCCCAGATCGAGGGCGAGGCAGGCCTTGGCTACATGCTGAAGCCGGGCTTCATGCTGCCCCCGATGATGTTTTCACAGGATGAGATCGAGGCCCTGGTCCTCGGCTCACGCTGGGTGGCAAGGGCTGCCGATCCGCGGCTTGCCGCGGCCGGAGCCGATGCATTGGCCAAGATTGCGGACGTTCTGCCGCGCGACATGCGCGACGAAATCGAAACCTCGACGCTTCTCGTTCACCTGCGCCCGCCGGTCGCCGAAAAAGCCGATCTCGAGGTCATTCGCAAGGCGATCCGAACGGAGCGCGTTCTCAAATTGACCTACACGGACGAGAGCGGGCGGGCGTCCATCCGCAATGTCTGGCCATTCGCGCTCAGCTATTTCGAGCGGGTGCGCGTGATGGTGGCCTGGTGCGAACTGCGGAAGGACTATCGCCATTTCCGCACCGACCGTATCGTTGACATGGCCTCTCAGGACGTACGCTATCCACGTCGGCGCGCGGTGCTTCTGAAGGAATGGCGCGACCAGCAGGACATTTCGTCCGAACACGAGAGGCTACTGCCATAAACTGACAGCAGCCTGCGCTATTATCGGGATCAATCCAAACAGGAGAACCGATCATGGCACGCCTAAACATCTCCCAATCGACGTGCGACAACCGCGTTGTCGAGGACGCTCCCACCTATGCGGGGCCGCAGTCCCTCATGTTGCGCATGATGCTTGATGCGTCCCGCAGAATGGTCCGGACTGGCTATCCGCAACTCGATCTCGACTCCATGTCCGTGTACATGAAGCGCGACCTCGGGTTTGCCGATTGCGGCAACCCGCACCGCGAGCAATAGCCCCCGCAGCCGACGGACCACTTCAAAAAGCCGACAAGCGCCGAACGATACTGCCATAAATTGGCAGTGTCGGTCGGAAGAAGCGTGCAAATCATTCCAACAGACCGAGGGACCACGATATGAACAGCCCAAACCTGATTATTCTCTACGTCAAGGATCCGGCGGAAAGCGCCGCCTTCTACCAGAACCTGCTTGGCCGCGAACCTGTGGCCGCCGCTCCAAACTTCGTGGCGTTTGCGCTGGACGGCGGCTTCACGCTCGGGCTATGGCGCCTGAGCAAGGTGGAGCCGCAGCCCTCCGCAATCGGGAGCCGGGCGGAAATCGCATTCATGGTTCCCGGCGAAAGGGGCGTGGCTGAGGTCTATGACGATTGGCGGCAGCGACGGCTGCCCATTGCGCAGGATCTAACCGTCATGGACTTCGGTCCGACCTTCGTCGTCCTTGATCCGGACGGCCACCGGTTGCGCGTCTGCGAGCCGGACAAGTAAGCCGCATGAAAAAAGGGCGCCGATCTTGGCGCCCTTTTTTATGACTTCTGCAGCTGGCCACGCATGGGGTGCCCCTTGTAGACGCCCAGGATGCGCACCTTTTCCGAGAAGAACCGGAGCTCCTCCAGGGCGCGCCGGACATTGGCATCGTCCGGATGGCCTTCGATATCGGCATAGAACTGCGTGGCTACAAATTTGCCGCCGAGCTGGTAGCTCTCCAGTTTCGTCATGTTGATGCCGTTGGTCGCAAAGCCGCCAAGCGCCTTGTAGAGGGCGGCTGGGATATTCCTGACGTTGAAGACAAAGGTCGTGACCAGCTTCTCCTCCTCCGAATCCCGGTGAGCCCATTCCTCGTCCCGTGACAGGACGACGAAGCGGGTGACGTTGTTTTCCGTATCCTCGACGTTCTCGGCGACGATATCGAGGCCGTACAGGTCTGCGGCGAGGCGCGGTGCGAGTGCCGCCATCGTCCGGTCGCCGGTCTCCTGCACGAGCTTTGCGGCGCCCGCCGTGTCGCCGGCGACGACGGCCTTCCAGCCATTGGCGCGAACGATCTTGCGGCACTGGCCAAGCGCATGGATATGGCTGTGCACGGTGCGGATCTCGTCCTTGGTGACGCCCGGCAGCACCATCAGCTGGAAGCGGATCGGCATGAAATATTCGCCGATGATGTGCAGGCGCGATTCGGGCAGCAGGTGATGGATGTCTGCGACGCGGCCGGCAATGGTATTCTCGATCGGGATCATGCCCAGGTCGGCCTCGCCGTTGTCGACGGCCACGAAGGCATCCTCGAACGTCTGGCAGGGCAGCGGCTCCATGGTCGGAAACATGTCGCGACATGCCATGTCCGAATTCGCGCCGAAGTCGCCCTGGAAGGCGATCCTGTTGGTGTCGATGTTCATAGGAGATCCGTCAGTTCGATTTTGCGGAGAGAATGCGCCGCGCCTTTTCAAGGTCGGCGGGAGTATCGACACCGAGTGGAACCGTGTCAACGATCTCGACATCGATACGCATGCCCGCCTCGAGGGCTCGCAGCTGCTCCAGTGATTCGCGCACTTCGAGAGCGGACGGGCCGAGCGAGACGAAACGCTCGAGGGCCGCCCGGCGGTAGGCATAGAGGCCGATATGGTGGTAGAGCGGGCCGTTTCCCCAGGGTGCCGTCGCCCGGGTGAAATACAGCGCCCGCAGGCGGGTCTCGGAGAGCGGCGAGCCGATGACCTTTACAATTTGGGGCGCGGTCTTGTCTGCTTCGTCCTCGATTTCGATCGTCAGCGTGGCGATATCGACCGTCCCGTCTTCCAGCGGACGCAGCGCCGCGCGGACCGTTTCCGGCTCGATCGTCGGCAGATCGCCCTGAACGTTGACGATGAACTTCGCGCGGCCCTGGGGATCCACCTTCTGGAGCGCCTCGTAGATCCGGTCCGAACCGGACTGATGGTCCTTGCTGGTCATGACGACTTCGAAGCCGGCTTGCGACACTACGTCGAAGACCTGCTGGTCGTCCACTGCCACGACCACCCGTCCGAGAGCTGCGTCCCTGGCCCTCAGTGCGACCTGGACAACCATCGGCAGGCCGCAGATGTCGGCGAGCGGCTTGCCCGGGAGCCGGGTCGAGGCCATGCGGGCCGGAATGAGGACGAGCACGTTGTCTAAATTTGGACTGGTCATTGTTCGGGCCTTCAATTCCGGGCGGAAAAGTGTCAAAAAGTCTCACGCAGTAGACCATTTAGACTGTTGCAACAAATAGCCAAAAGACATAGGTTCCGCGCGATTTCAAGATGGTCCGGTTTTATGTCTGCCGGCTGCGAGGGGAGCATTGCAGATGAATTCTTACGTGAATACGGCAGTGGGGGCGCTGCTCGGAACGGTTTTCGTTCTGATGTCGGTCTCCATCGCGTCGGAAGGAATCTTTCATTCCGAGAAGCCGGAGAAGGAAGGTTTCGCGATCGTTGCCGAAGAGGCGTCCGCCGCGGGCGGCGGTGAAGCAGCACCCGCTGCCGCTGTTCCGATCGCACAATTGCTTGCCAAGGCCGACGCCAAGGCTGGCGAGACCGTCTTCAAGAAGTGTCAGGCCTGTCATGACGCCACCAAGGGGGGGCCCAACAAGGTTGGACCGAACCTCTTCGGTGCCGTGGATCGCCCGATCGCAACGCATGAAGGCTTCGCGTATTCTTCCGCAATGAAGGACTTCTCCAAGGGCGGCAGCGAGAAGTGGACCTTCGACCACCTGAACCATTTCCTGGCCGCTCCCAAGAAGTATGTTGCCGGCACGGCAATGGGCTTTGCCGGTCTGCCGAAGGATACCGATCGCGCCAACGTCATCCTGTACCTGCACACGCTGGCCGATTCGCCGGTTCCGCTGCCGGATCCGAACGCACCCGATTCGGCGACGCAGTGACGCTCGCAGTACAATGATGACGATCGAAGCCCGGCCGCAAGCCGGGCTTTTCGTTGGCTATGCGCCAAGCAGATAGGCCCAGAAGGATACGGAGATGGCACCGAGTGCCGTGGTCACCGTTATCGTCGAGGCTGCCAGGCTATGTCCGACGCCGAAGCGGTTGGCAATGAGCCAGGCGTTGACGCCGGTCGGTACGGACGAAATCAGCACCAGCGCCGCCGTCCAGTCGTTGGCGAGCCCGACCAGGTGACTGGCAGTCCAGACGCAAGCCGGAAGCAGCAGAAGCTTGAATGCGGATGTAACGCTGGCAATGCCGACATTGCCTGAGATGCCATATTTCTGAAGCGCCATGCCCAGCGAAATGAGCGCGACGGGACCGGCCACGCCGGCAATCTGATCGACGATCATCTCCACCGGTCCCGGCATTCGGAGACTCAGGAGATGCATGACGGCGCCTCCCGCAAGGCCGACCACCAGCGGATTGCGGATGAGATTCTGGGCGACCTGGCGGATCAACCTCACGACACTGCGTTCCTGTCCGCCCGCGATCTTGTGCTCGGCGCGCTCCATCAGGATTGTGCCGACGATCATCATGACAGGCAGATGGACCGCGATCAGGATGGAAAGCGGTACAAGTCCCTTGTCACCAACGGTGCGCTGCACAAGCGGAAGGCCGATGAAGATGGTGTTGGCGAAAGCCGACGACACGCCGGCGAGGACACCGATGCGATCGTCCCGGCCGAAGAACCGGGTTGCCGCGACATGAGCCGCAAACCAGGTCACTGCGACGCCGGAGAAATAGGCGATCCACAGGCGAAACGGCGACGCCCCGTGAAAATCGG
The DNA here is from genome assembly GCF_001424945.1 of Rhizobium sp. Root1203. Lineage (GTDB taxonomy): Bacteria > Pseudomonadota > Alphaproteobacteria > Rhizobiales > Rhizobiaceae > Rhizobium. Next base: position 7,433 of record NZ_LMCW01000002.1, on the reverse strand, counting down.
CCTCCGCGATCGTTCGGAAAAGCAGCAGGGGAACGGCAATCTTGAAGACGAATTCGCTGAGCGCGTCGCCAATCTCCGCCTTCATCAGTCCCGCCTTGACGATCAGCCAGCCGATCAGAATCATCACGAAGATGGGGAGGACGTCGAAAATGATGGCTGACATCTGGAAGTGCTGCCTTTGCATGCGGATGGCAAAGGTCTAGCAGCAAATCGTCGGCGGTGACAAACGCGAATGGCCGCAACGTCTTGTGCCAGCGACAAAAAAAAGCGGGCCATGCCCGCTTTTCCGCATCCGACCTTGCCGGATAACCGGCCTGCGATGCTGCCAGTTCATCCGTGGTCAGCGTCGCTCCGGTATCGTCGAAGGGTATCATTCCCTTCTGTATTGGCTACGGCCCGCAGGCCGCTCATGCCAATCTCGTTGACGCTGCTTATAATCATCGAAAATGACAGGCGCGTGACGTCGCCGCGGCATTTTTTGCGCAGGGAGGGGCGGCAGAGACGGCATTTCTTCTTCCCATGCGGCGAAAATCCGCTAAGACCGACTACCGGCCACCATCAAAAACCGGGACCTCCCATTACATGACCAAATTTGACGTTCTGACTGTCGGCAACGCCATCGTGGACATCATTGCGCGTTGCGACGAGCAGTTCCTCATTGACCACAAGATCACCAAAGCGGCGATGAATCTCATCGACGCCGAGCGCGCGGAGCTTCTCTATGCCCATATGGGCCCGGCGCTTGAAGCATCCGGCGGCAGCGCCGGCAATACGGCAGCAGGCATTGCGAGCTTCGGCGGCAAGGCAGCCTATTTTGGAAAGGTGGCCGAGGATCAGCTTGGAGAGATCTTTGCGCACGACATCCGGGCGCAGGGCGTTCACTACCAGACCCAGGCGAAGGGCACGTTTCCGCCGACCGCCCGTTCCATGATCTTCGTCACCGAGGACGGCGAACGCTCGATGAACACCTATCTCGGCGCCTGCGTCGAGCTTGGCCCGGAAGATGTCGAGCCGGACGTCGTGGCGCAGTCCAAGGTCACATATTTCGAGGGATACCTCTGGGATCCGCCACGCGCCAAGGAAGCCATCCGCGACTGCGCCCGCATCGCCCACGAGAACGGCCGCGAGATGTCGATGACGCTCTCGGACAGCTTCTGCGTCGATCGCTACCGCGGCGAGTTTCTGGATCTGATGCGATCGGGTACCGTCGACATCGTCTTTGCCAACCGCCAGGAAGCGTTGGCGCTCTATGAAACCGACGATTTCGAGGAAGCCCTGACCAGGATCGCGAAGGACTGCAAGATCGCGGCTGTGACGATGAGCGAAGACGGTGCCGTGATCCTCAAGGGGACGGAGCGCTTCTACGTCGATGCGATCAAGATCAGGGAGCTGGTCGATACGACAGGGGCAGGCGATCTGTTCGCCGCGGGCTTCCTTTACGGCTATACACAGGGCCGGACGCTGGAAGATTGCGGCAAGCTCGGCTGCCTTGCCGCCGGCATCGTCATCCAGCAGATCGGACCGCGGCCCATGAGGTCGCTGGCCGAGGCGGGGAAGCAGGCAAGCCTTACTTGAAGGCTTCGCCCGGGTAGGCACCCCAGACTTCCGACTGCGCCACCCAGCCTTCGGCGCCGTCGGTCTTGGCAAAGCACCAGTCGCCGTTGCATTCGCCGATGTTCATCATGACGCCCGGCTCAAGTTTGGCGACCACCGTCGACGACGGCAGGGCCTCGCGCCGCATGTTGACGAAGACGCCTTTTCCCTTGCCCTTCATCCACGGTGCGGCAATGGCGGCGCGGGAACCGGAGAGCAGCGACTGGTTGACCCATCCCGAGGTGCCATCGGCATCGCGGATCTGCCGCCAGTTGTCGTATTCCTGAATGATCTCCACCGGCAGGCCTGCCTTCAGATACATCCAGGATGCGGCAAAATCCGTTCCCGGACCGATGCGAAGGTTGACGCGCTTGGACTTCAGCGTGACGAAGCGCGGCAATGGCAGGCCGCTCGGACCTTTTGCCGCCTGGGCGAAACTCAATTCGGCGGTTCCCGCCGAAAGCACGAAACCGATCGCAATGGCGAGGCATGATTTCAGGACTGTGCTGCGCATGGGGCTTCCGTTCGCTCGTATTCAAGGCATTCTGCTGCCTGATGTCCGGGCTTCGATTTGGCCGCACGCTGAACGAGTTTTGTTTGTCTTCGCGCGCGGGTCTGGTAGAAATTGCCCGGAACGGGGAAATTATCCCGCGTCTTGGTTAAGGACCTCTGAACAAGGCAGCTCCGGCGGACATGACGACGAAGAAAAAACCGAAGGTCTACATCACGCGCAAGCTGCCGGATGCGGTCGAGACACGCATGCGCGAGCTCTTCGATGCCGAACTCAACATCGATGACACGCCGCGCTCCGCGGCCGAACTGATCGCGGCGATGCAATCGGCCGACGTGCTGGTGCCCACGGTCACCGACCGCATCGACGCCACCCTGATCGAGCAAGCCGGGCCGCAGCTGAAGCTGATCGCCAGCTTTTCGAACGGGACCGACCACATCGATGTCGAGGCGGCAGCCCGCAAGGGAATCACCGTCACCAACACGCCGAACGTGCTGACCGAAGACACCGCCGACATGACCATGGCGCTCATTCTCGCCGTGCCGCGCCGGCTCGGCGAAGGTGCGCGGGTGCTGACGGACCAGCCCGGCGAATGGGCGGGATGGTCGCCGACCTGGATGCTGGGGCGCCGCATTCACGGCAAGCGGATCGGCATCGTCGGCATGGGCCGCATCGGCACGGCGGTTGCTCGGCGCGCCAAGGCCTTCGGGCTGTCGATCCACTATCACAATCGCAAGCGGGTGAGCCCGGCGACGGAAGACGAACTCGAGGCGACCTATTGGGAAAGCCTCGACCAGATGCTCGCCCGGGTCGACATCGTCTCGGTGAACTGCCCTTCGACGCCGGCTACCTTTCACCTTCTGTCGGCCCGCCGCCTCGCGCTGCTGCAGCCGACGGCCTACCTGGTGAATACGGCGCGCGGCGACGTGATCGACGAGGCGGCGCTGATCAAGAGTCTCAGGGAAGGCAGGCTGGCTGGCGCGGGCCTCGATGTTTTCGAGAACGAGCCGGCCGTCAATCCGAAGCTGATCAAGCTCGCCAACGAGGGCAAGGTCGTGCTGCTGCCGCATATGAGTTCGGCGACGATCGAAGGCCGCATCGACATGGGCGACAAGGTGATCATCAACATCCGCGCCTTCATCGACGGTCACCGGCCCCCGAACCGGGTGCTGCCGGGTCGCTAGACCAGTTCCGTTTTAGGCAATTCCGGACGTAAAACCGCTTCGTTGCGGGAACTGCTCCAAGCCGCGAGCGATTTGCGCATCTCGATCGATGTCGTCGTGACGAAGCCGGGATGCGCGTTTTCCGCGGTCTTCGAAAAGCCCCACCGGGAAAAGACTGCGTGGTTTTCGACAAGCTCGATGCGCGTTTCCAGCCTGAGGGCAGGCAGGGCGAGGGATCGCGCCGTCTGTTCCGCGACAGACAGAAGTTGCCGCCCGATGCCCCTGCCCTGGGCGTCGGGCGCGATCGCCAGTTTGCCGACATAGAGGCAACTGCTCTCGGGCCGCAGGAAGACGCAACCGACCAGCGCCTCGCCTTCGAGCGCGATATGGACGATCTCCGCCTGCGCTTTCCCGGCAAGCGAGGCCGCCGTCAGCTCAAGGGCCGAAGATGGCGGATCAATCCGATCCTTCATGTAGGCGAACGAGGACAGAATCAGTGAAAGAAGCTCCTGCCAACGGTCGAAGTCAGCATCAAGGCGACGGATTTTCATGACGCCTGACTCTGCCTCGGGCGCCGCCGCTTGTAGCGGATCGTATCGAAGCGGGCCGACAAGGCGTCATAGAGCAGCAGCCGGCCGACGAGGGGTTCGCCCGTGCCGGTCACCAGCTTGATCGCCTCCATGGCCATCAACGTTCCGATGACGCCGGTCAGCGCGCCGACGACGCCGGTTTCAGCGCAGACCGGGATGAGGCCGGCGGGCGGCTTTTCCGGGAAAAGATCACGGTAGGTGGGATTTTCGATGCCATCGGTGCCGGTCTCGTACGGCTTCAGGACCGTTACCGATCCGTCGAAGCGGCCGACCGCGCCGGTGACAAGCGGGATCCGCGCGGTTTCCGCGGCATCCGCCGCCGTGTAGCGCGTGTCGAAATTGTCGGATCCGTCAACCAGCAGATCGAAGCCGGAAAGATGACGCCTCGCCGACTCTTCGGTGAACCGTTCCTCGAAACGGATCACCTTCACATGCGGATTGAGCCTCGCAATCGCAAAGGCAGCGCTTTCGGTCTTCAGTTCGCCGATGGTGCCGGAATCATGGATGACCTGACGCTGCAGGTTGGAAAGCGAGACCAGGTCGTCATCTGCAATACCGAGCGTGCCGACCCCGGCGGCCGCGAGATACTGCAGGATCGGCGCGCCGAGACCCCCGGCGCCGATGACGAGCACGCGCGAGGCCTTCAACTTCTGCTGACCCGCTCCGCCGATCTCAGGAAGCAGGATATGGCGCTGGTATCTGGCGATTTCTTCAGGGCTCAAGGGTTCCATGGACCCGATGCTACCATGGCCCCGGGCAAGGGGGAAAGCGACATCCGTCATTCGAAAACCCTTCCATCGGCAATGGTGAAGAACTGTGCCCGATCCCCGAGCGCGGAAAACATCGCCCGGTCCGTTCCGGTCATGAAGGCTTGGCCCCCCAAGGCATCGATGAGGTCGAACAGCGCGGCGCGGCGGCCTTCGTCGAGATGGGCGGCGATCTCGTCCAGCAGCAGGATCGGGGCGTGGCCGGTAAGATTGCCGACGAGCCGGGCATGCGCAAGGATCAAGCCGACCAGCAACGCCTTCTGCTCGCCGGTCGAACAGCGCGCCGCTTCCATCTGCTTGTCGCGATGGCGAACCAGAAGATCGGCGCGGTGCGGACCGTCGAGCGTTCGCCCGGCAGCGGCGTCGCGATAGCGGCTTTCCGCGAGCATCGCGGTATAGTCGTCCTCGAGATCGACGGCCGGGCGGTCGAACTGCCCGTCCATGAAACCGGCAAGCTCCAGCGAGGCCGAGGGAAAGGGCGAGGTTTCGCGCGTTTCCCCGATAAGGCGGCTCAGAAGCCCGAGCATTTCCTGGCGCGCCAGCGCCATGGCGATGCCAAGGCTCGCCATCTGCTGCTCAATGCCGGAGAGCCAGGACGGATCGAACCGGCGCTCGTCGAGCAGCTTGTTGCGGCTGCGCATGGCCCGCTCGAAGTCGCCGGCACGGCGGCCGTGGGCGGGATCGAGCGACAGGACGAGCCGATCGAGAAAGCGACGACGCTCGGACGAGCCGCCGGTAAACAGTCCGTCCATCGAAGGCGTCAGCCAGAGCAGGCGCAGATGATCGGTGAGTTCGTCGGCGGTTCTTGCGGGCGTGCCGTTGATGCGCAGCCGGCGCGAGGCCGTGTCGTCGGTGGTGTCGAGCCCGGTGCCGATCTCGACTTCACCCTCCATGCCGTCGAGCTCGGCAAAGACGGAGAAGGCGGTCGCTCCGATGCGGGTGACGTCCCCATAGGCAGCGCGCCGCATGCCGCGACCGGGTGACAGGAAGGAGACTGCTTCCATCAGATTGGTCTTGCCGGCGCCATTGTCGCCGGTCAGCACGACATGCCGGCCATCGAGCGACAATGCCGCGGCCGCATAGTTGCGGAAATCGGCGAGCTTGAGGCGGGAAATGGTGACCTTGTGCGGCATGCGATATCCGGATTCGTGACGGCTGAGAGCTAAGCGCAACAGGCAACAATGGCAAGGGCGGCCGCCCTCGCCGATGCCGACGACCGCCTGAACCGGATCGTCGCCGGGTCCGGTTGCAATTTGGACGATTACGCCGGGAGACAGTGTGATATAAGCGTATGGGGGGCAGGAGGCGACACGGACGGGGATGAGACATCGCACAAAAACGCGGATGGCAGTAAGCGGGCTGGTGATCCTGCTGGTCGCCTATCTGCTTGCCGCCTATTTCATCGTTCCCGAAATATGGATTCTTCGCGATGCCAGCCGCGTTGCCGACTTCGGCAAAATGGTGACGACCACCGAACAGGATATTCCCGGAGATCCGATCAATGTCGGCCTAGTCGGTTCGAAGGAAGAGGTAATCCGGGCGTTTGCGGCCGCGAGGTGGGATCCCGCCGACAAGATCACCTTGCGGACTTCGGCTGAAATCGGATTGAGCGTCGTGCTCGATCGGCCCGACCTCGATGCACCCGTGAGCCCGCTGCTGTTTGAGGGCCGCAAGCAGGATCTGGCATTTGAGAAGCCGGTCGGCAAAAGCGCCGATGAGCGCAACCATGTGCGTTTCTGGTTGACCCCCAAGGACGGTGCGGACGGGCGCCCGCTGTGGCTGGGGTCGGCAAGCTTCGACCGAGGTGTCGGATTCAGCCACGACACAGGGCAGATCACCCATCACATCGGCCCGGATATCGATGCGGAGCGGGATTTGACGATCGGTGACCTTCTCAAGGCAGGACAGCTCTCCTCAACCTACGAGATCCCCGGCATCGGAGCGACGAAAACCGGCCGCAACGGTGGGGGCGATCCATACTTTACCGATGGGAGGGCCCTGGTCGGGGTGCTTCGCGGCAAGGACCGATAGCGGAACGACTGAGCCGCGGTGCGTCGGAGGTGGCAGTCGCAGGCGGCACGAACGGCACGGCTTCTCGGTCACGCGGCTTCATCACGCGTGGTTTGGCCATGCCTGCTCACTCGCACGGGGCGCTGGAAATTGCCGCGATTGAGTAAAAATATGGCGCTTCCCAGCGCCCCGTTCGGCGGTTTATGCCCGCAACTCCGGTCTCAAAATATGGCGCTTCCCAGCGCCCCCCATGCCTGCTCACTCGCACGGGGCGCTGGAAATTGCCGCGATTGAGTAAAAATATGGCGCTTCCCAGCGCCCCGTTCGGCGGTTTATGCCCGCAACTCCGGTCTCTCTGCATTCCCCTCCCAATTTTCGCCGGGGGAGACGCTTGCGCTTCCCCCGGGGACCAGGTGTGCCGCACAAGCACGTCCGGAGCTCAACTCGGCAAAGCCGCCGTCTCCGGAGGGAGACCATTTTCTGCGAACCCGGTGCCTGAGGTTTTGCGTCCTCCCCCCCACGCCCCGCGCCGATCCCGCCTCGCCGCAACGCCTTGCGGTGTATCCGACGACGGGACGCGGAGATTGTGGAACGGGTTCGGGGAGCGGGGATGATCTGGCGCGATATTTCGGCTAAGCGATTGATTATGCTCAGCCGATAGTGCAGAATCRTCCTCCTTGTTTCTGTGCTTTCCACGTCGTTCCTTCGCCCATGCCAACCTCATTCCTTCCTCCTTGTTTCTGTGCTTTCCACGTCGTTCCTTCGCCCATGCCAACCTCATTCCACGATCTGGTAGCCG
>NZ_LMCW01000001.1 GCF_001424945.1 Rhizobium sp. Root1203 | reverse complement strand
GCAGCGGATGCGATCGTCGCCGCTGAGCCGGAGCCGGCAGAGTATGTGCGCGTCTGCGACGCCTACGGCACGACTTACTTCTATATACCGGGCACGGAAACCTGCCTGCATATCGGCGGCTACCTGCGAACCGAGGCCAGGTTTGGCCGCGACAAAGCGGGCACCTCGGACTGGTCTTTCTGGCAACGCGCCCAGGTTAGTTTCATTTCCAAGAGCGAGACGGAATGGGGGACGCTCACCGGCTGGATTACCATTCGCGGCGAGACCGAAAGCGCGGACGACAACATCGTCTTCCTGGACGAAGGGTTCATCGATCTCAACGGATTCCGAGCCGGTATGCAGTACAGCTGGTGGGATGACGACCCAAGCGGTGAGACCGATGTCGTCGCGAGCAATGAAACCAAGCACAATTCGTTTCGCTACCAGTACGAGACCGATAGTTTCGCGGCCGGAATTTCCGTGGACGAACTTGAGGAAGACTATGCGACGAAGCCCGGCGAGGGGCCGAACGATGTCGGCATTGCCGCGCAGATCTCCGGCAAATCCGGAGGGTTCAGCGGATATCTCCTCGGCGGCTACGACACCGACACGGAAGAGGTTGGTCGGGATAGTGTCCTGGAAATCGGGCGTTACCATGAACTTCAGGAAGTCACGCGGGGAGAGGGTCAGTCTGAGGGTGAGTGGCCAGTTCACATCGGAAGACGAAGCCCGGCGAGGGGCCGAACGATGTCGGCATTGCCGCGCAGATCTCCGGCAAATCCGGAGGGTTCAGCGGATATCTCCTCGGCGGCTACGACACCGACACGGAAGAAATCGCCATACGCGGTATCGGCTATGCCGACGTCGGTCCGGGCCAACTCGGGCTCTACGCCGTCTGGGCAAGCGGAGCGAACTATTACTACGAGGAATCCGAGTGGACGGTCGGCGCGCAGTACGTCTGGAAGGCGACCGACACATGGACCTTCACACCRGGGTTCCAGTATTTCCACGCGATCGATCTGGATGCCGATGGGGATGGGTTTGGTGGAGGCGATGCCTGGACCGGCGGCATCACGATCGATTACCAGATCGCCGAGAATTTCGCTGCGAAACTCAGCACTCAGTACTACGATTCCGACAATGACGACGATGACCAGCTTGAGGGGTTCCTTCGTCTTCAGCGCGACTTTTAGGCGTTCGAAAGCGATAGTCTAGCAGTCCGTCAGCCTGCCGGGGCAAGCTGCCAGACTGTCCAACGCGAGATAGACACCCATGGACGCTCCGAAACGAACGCGTTCCGTTTTGGATCCTATCGATCGCATGTCCGAGATCATTTTCGGACTGCTGATGGCTTTGTCCTTCACCGGCACGATGAGCGCCTCAGTTGCAGCTGGCGACAAGGTCGGCGGCGTCCTCGTGGCCGCCTTGGGATGCAACGTTGCCTGGGGCATCGTGGACGGCGTCATGTTCGTGCTTGCGACGGCCGCAGAGCGCGCCAGGCATCTTCATCTGGTGAAATTTCTGCGATCGTCACCGCTGCCCGAGGCACGCCGAATCCTCGTCGAGAGTATCCCCGGGAAGCTCGCGAGCGTTTTCGCCGAGGCCGAATCTGACGCGCTCCTTGCGCGCATCAGGGCCGCGCCCGCGGCCGCGCGCGAACGTATCGTCACTCTGTCCGACATCAAGGCGGCGTTTCTGATTTTCTCGCTGGTGGTGGCGTCTACCCTTCCGCCAAGCATTCCTTTTCTCTTTTTAGACGATCTCCGCACTGCCATGCGCGTCTCGAATTTCATCGCGCTGGTTATGCTCTTCGTGATCGGCGCCCAGCTCGGCAGATACATGGGACGAAGTCCCTGGCCCACGGCGTTTGCAATGACGGCGATCGGAGCAGTCCTGGTCGCCGTGACAATCGCCTTCGGCGGATAGGCTGTCCTGTTGCGACTATGACGCGATCAATATTGCCAATGTCGATGCTTCGCGGGATAAAGGCAATATACGCATCCCAATCTCAGCCTATCAGCCTGCGCTCGACACGATCCCTCCAGGTGGATGTTCGTTATGGTTGCCCTTCTACGAGAAATCCGCGACAACCGTCTTCTGTGGCTGCTGTGCTTTGTCCCCATCGTGCTTGCCGCCGCAAAACTGATGCCGGAACAACATACTGTCCTTTTCGTGCTGTCCGTCCTGGCCATCCTGCCGCTCGCGCTCCTGCTCAGTCACGCGACGGAATCGGTGGCGGCCAGAACAGGCGACGCGGTCGGAGGCCTTCTGAACGCGACGCTCGGCAACCTGACCGAACTGGTGATCGGCCTGACCGCGCTTCGTGCCGGGCAATACGCGCTGGTGAAGGCATCGATCGCCGGGGCGATCGTCACCAATACGCTCTTCATGCTGGGTGCTTCCTTTCTGCTGGGCGGGCTCAAGCATCACGTTCAGGAATACAACCGGATCAACACCCGCCTGCAGTCCAGTCTACTGTTTCTGGCCATCGTCGCCATGCTGATACCCTCGGCGATCTCAGCCGATTCCGTGGTGATGTCAGGCTTCAGCCAGCAATTGAGCGTCGGCCTGTCTGTTGTTTTGATCGTCACCTACGGGCTGGGCCTTTTCTTCTCGCTGAAGACCCACAGCGAACTCTTCACGGCTGTCGAGCATTCGGACAGCGATGAGGTGCCCCCTTCGCTTGGGATCGCGCTTGCGACCCTAGCCGTCGCTACGGTTTTCGTCGGGCTGGTCAGCGAGATTTTCGTTGAATCGGTGCAGCAGGCTGCGGTGGAATTTGGAATGACACCGGCATTCGTCGGCTTCATCATCGTGGCTTTGGTCGGAGGTGCTGCCGAGATGGCGTCCGCTTTCGCCGGCGCACGCAAGAACCGGCTGGATTTGAGCGTAGGCATCGGCCTGGGAAGCGCCGCCCAGATCGCGCTGTTCGTTGCTCCCGTGCTCGTGCTCCTCAGCTATGTCGTCGGCCCAACGCCGATGAGCCTCGAGTTCTGGCCAAGCGCCGTTGTCATGATGCTCATCGCCGTCATGGCCGTGATACTGGTCACCAACAGCGGGCGTTCGGCATGGTTTGTCGGCGCCCTTCTGCTCATCGTCTACCTGATCCTCGCCATGACGCTCTACCTTCTCCCGCCGCAGCTGGAGTAGCTGTCCGGTGCGCGGATCGGCACAGCGGAACTCGACTCTTGAAAGCTGAGGTAGTAATCTCAACCACGAAAGCTCAATAAAGGCATCCACGGGGGTCTTCGAGCATGATCGCTACATCTTCCGGTCGAATTCTGCGCGATAGCTTGGGCAGGATAAGCCTGGCGGCAGCTATTGGCGTCTTCGCCGTATGCTGGTCCGCGGCCCATGCCGCCGAACCATTGGACAATTTCCCCTTCGTCATTACCTGCGAATACAAGGGGATGCATCATGCCTATTATCTGTCGCGGCTCGATGCCGGAGGTGTCGCCACCTATATAACGCCGGACAGACTTGCAGGGACGATTTCCGTCGACGGAACGGCCAAAGCCTCCGGTGAATCGAAGGTGGGGACCTGCCTTGGCAAGACGCTCAAGGAGCTGCGGTCCAGCGGCCAGGCACGTGACCTCAAAGGCTAGAGCGCTTCCGCTCCTGGCCGATGTCCACATACAAATCTACAATGCCTGCATCGCGGCTCAGGTCGGTCGATGCCCTTGGCTCGTCGCCACTCGAACTCGTTTCCATTGGTTGACTGATGAGACAAATTAACATACGCATTGGTCAAATTATGCGATTTTGAACGGGAGACGATCCGATGCCGCGTCGAATAAACTTCATCAACCCTTTTGGCACGACGGCCTATGACAATCTCATCAGGGAAACGCTGTCGCACTACGCGATGAATGACACCATGCTGGACATAACCCATCTCGAGGGGTGCCCGGCTGACATGGACTATTTCTACCCCAAGCATATGGTCGAGGCTTCCCTGTTCGATGCCGTGATGAAATCCGAAGAAGAAGGCTACGATGCGGTCATCAGCGGCTGCTGCTATGATCCGGGCGTCATGGTTTCGCGCGAGCTCGTCAGTATCCCGGTTGTCGGTCCGTTCGAAGCAAGTTTGAGCATGCTGTCCTATTACGGCCGGACTGCGGTGATCGTGGCAGACCATGTGAAGGCCGGTTCCCAGATGAAGGACAATGTGAAGCTTTACGGAGCTTCAGAACGCATCCTCGGCCTGGATGTGATCGATTGGTATGTCAAGGATATGGTTCTCGACACGTCTGCGGTTGCCCGCGATGTCGTCGAGCAGACGGCAAAGTCGATCGAGCGAACGGGTGCGGAAGCCGTCATCCTGAACTGCACCATTATCGCCGCCTCCTATCAGAAATATCTGATGAACGGTGGAGAGCCAGCTCCGTTCCCGATCCTGAACCCGAACTTGATGGCACTCAGCATGGCGGAGTCTCTCGCGAACCTCTACCAAAAGGGGAACTATCAAATTTCACGGCTGGGCTATTATGGCCAGCCCAAAGACAGCCATTTCCAGAGCGTTACCAAGCAGACGCGACGCGCTTGGCAGAATGCCCAAGGAAACCTGACTGCGAGCTACGCCGCAAAGTAGTTCCAGTTTCAATCACCGACAGCAAAAAGCAGGAGCGCCGGGCGCTCCTGCTCTTTTTTTGTTCTGGCGTATCCCGGCGAAAAACCGTTCTACCATAGAACCGGATCGTCGATGGAAATGCCGGCATGTCGCGAGACAGCGAACGGGGTCATGTCCAGGGAGGGGCTTTTCCCGGTTATCAGCTCCATCACGAGCTTGCCGGTAATCGGGCCTGCCGCATTTCCGAATACGTGGCCGGCGGCAATCGTCACACCGGAAGCGCCTTCCAGTTCGCCGATGTAAGGCATGCTGTCGGGCGTGGATGGGAGCATGCATGCCCAGGCTTTCTCGACCTCCTGATCGCGAAGTGCCGGCAGATGTTCCGCGAAGACCTTTGCCGTGATGCCAACCCCTTCGAGCGCCGAGGTTTGCTTGTAGCCTGGATAATCCATCGCACAGCCCATCAGGACAGTGCCATCAAGCCTCTGGACTGCACATTCCAGCAGCTCGACGTTGGCGAGAGAAGCTTCGGTGGGAGAACGGAAAAGGTCGTCGCGATAGCTCGGGAGGTCCCGGACCATCGAGTATTGCTTCAGCGCCAGCGGACCGTAGAGTACCGGTTTGAACTTCAACTCCATCGGTGTCGTGGACATCGCCTGCAATCGCATGGGGCGGATCGGGAGCTTTACGTCCAGCTTTTCGAGGAAGGGTGCACTCCATGCGCCGGTTGCCACAACCACGCGTTCGGCAGAAATAGCTCCCGCATCGGTCTCAACGCCAACGGCCTTGCCGCCCGAGAGCGAAATCGAGAGGACCTCCGTGCGGTCGAGCACCGTACCGCCGCGTGCAACGAACGCGCGCCCTAGCGCCTCGACGAATCTGGGCGTGTAGATCTGCGCGTCGTCATGGCAGTAGGTTGCCCCGGCTACGTTCTCAGGCAGGATGGGGCAGAGCTCGATCGCCCGCCGGGAGTCCACCAGCTCCATATTTAGTCCGTCGGCCCGTCTTGCCTCGGCCAACTCGCCAAGCACTTTAAGCTGAGCATCGTTGAAGCAATAGATCATCCCACCGTGCTGGCGGAACTCGAAATCATTGCCGATATCGTCGACGATGCCCGGATACAGGTCTCGTCCGGCGCGGGCCATGTCGAGTTGAACGCCGGCCGGCCGCAAGCTCAGCCAGATGAATCCAGCGTTCCTGCCCGAAGCACCGTAGGCCAAGTGCTCTTTTTCGACGACCGTGACCGACAGACCGGCCTGTTGCAGGAAGTAAGCCGTGGACATTCCAACGATGCCACCGCCAATGACCACTACGTCCGCATTTTTCATCTTGCTTACCATCTGAAATGTTGTTGGCGCGATTTCGGCCGTTCTCGGATCGCGGGGGTAGCCCTCGCAATGGCATCTCCTGCCATCACGGTTGTTGGTGTCGCCGCGATTCAGGTCGCCGTCCAGCCGCCGTCAATTGCGATAGCTTGCCCGGAGACGTAGCTTCCGGCATCCGTCGCCAGAAACAGAGCGACCGCTGCAACCTCTTCCGGGAGCCCCTTGCGCCTGGCTGGAACCAGCCGCTTGTATCCTTCGGGATCGCTTCCGACGCCCTTTTGCATATCGGGTCCATCGGCACCCAGGATGGCGGCGGAGTTGCCGCGAATGTCCGTCTGGATCACGCCCGGGCAAATTGCGTTTATGGTGATGCCGTATTGGCTATGGCTGACGGCGATCTGACGCGTGAGGCCGACGACGCCAAACTTCGATGCCGTGTAAGATGCGCCATCGGCGGCACCTCGAAGGCCACCGACGGACGACGTATTGATAATGCGGCCGGCGCCCCTGGTGACCATGTGCTTCAAAGCCGCTCTGCAGCCGAAGAACGTACCCTTCAGATTAATGTCGATGATCTGATCCCAGAGTGCCTCGGTCGTTTCCAGGCAGTCGGCAAATCCGTCGAAAACCCCGGCGTTGTTGACCATGACGTCGACCGCGCCAAAACGTTCGACGGCGCCGTCGACAAGCGCGTTCACCTCGGCTTCCTTTCGGACATCCGTCTTTTGAAAGGATACCTTCAGCCCCTTGGATGCAAGCTCCCCGGCAAACGCCGTTCCAACGTTGTCCAGAATGCCGCCTACGACGACGTTTGCGCCGGCCTCGGCGAGCGTGCGCGTTATTGCGGCGCCAATCCCGGTCTCCCCGCCAGTTATGACGGCCGTGCGTCCCGACAAATTCAGTTCCATAGTCGTCTCCAAATTGGATGTCATTCACATTCCGGTCCAGCCCCAAGGGAGAGCTGCCTACCGCCTGAACGGCGGCTTCGATGCGTTCCAGGTCCGACGCGCGGTTTCGAATTCGTCTTTGAAATGGCCGGTGGGCTGCATGTAGAAGCCCTGACGGGCAATGGAGTAGCCGCCCTTCCGGTGAAGATCGGCAAGGCCCTCAGCCATCTTGAGCGCCATCAGGTTTGGATTGATAATCGGCACATCAGACGGTACCCCACCCTCCATCAGATATTCCTGATAGATTGCGGCGATAATCGTGCAGCCCATGATGACCGTTTCTGCACCGAAGCGCTGAGCGGCCTCCTTCGACAACCGCACGACGTCGTTCGCTACGGCCTGGCGGTCTTCGATCATGTCTTTCACGAACCAATCGATAGCATCGACGCCACGGACGGTGTTGCCCTGGCCGTTCAGTCGGGCCTGATCGTAGATGTAGGGTACCGCCTTGCGATGGTCGGTGAGCACCATCGTCGAGTGCCCATAGTAGGCCGCCATCTGGAACGAAGCTTCAAGCGGACCGATCACGGGAACGTCGACAAGTTCGCGCGCCACCCGCACGCCCGGATCATACAGGCAGCCGACGATGACGGCATCGTAGCCAGCCTCCTGCGAAACCATGATCGCTTCGTAAAGCGCCTGTTCGATCATGTGCTTCGAGTAGAAGAAGTCGATGTCCGCCGGGCAGTTCTCCAAGTGGGTGACGTCTAGAGCGGTCCCCTCCGAAGCGTAGTGGGACAGTGTCTTCAGGATGATCTCGTCATAACTCGCGGAGCCAAACGGATTGATGAAGTTGATGCGTTTCGTCATGACGGCCTGCTCTCATAATCTGACTAATGAGACTGTAAATTTGACTATTGAGTTTGATCGCCCTTTTCGTCTGTTGTCAAGCGGACGCCGCAAAGATTGGCACCCGACAAGAAACAGGTTGACATACTCGATGGTCAAATTAAAAGTATTTAAGGTACACAAATCCGGCGAAGAGGTTTCTTATGAAGACGGCTGTCACTGAGATGTTCGGCATCGGGATTCCTGTCTTTGCTTTCAGCCATTGCCGCGACGTGGTTGTCGCAACGTCCAAGGCCGGCGGCATGGGGGTTCTTGGCGCAGCCTGGATGACGCCCGAGCATCTCGAACAGGAATTGAAGTGGATCGACGAGCACATCGACGGCAAGCCCTACGGCGTCGACATGATCTTCACCTCGGCGGCCTCCGATATCTCAGGTGGAAAGAGTCCTCGGAAAATCCTGCCTCGCGGGCACGTCGAATACATCAATGCTCTGATGACGGAAGACGGAGTTCCCGAGTTGCCTCAGGAGGACGTCGACGGCTGGTACGAAGAGTATGCTGCCAACCTGAGCTTCACGCAGGACGAGAGTGACGCGCTGTTTGAGGTTGCCATGCGGCATCCCATCAAATTCCTGGTCAGCGCTCTTGGTGTTCCACCGTCCCATGTCGTCGAAAGGGCCCGCCGGGCAGGGATCAGGGTCGGTGCTCTGGTCGGCTCCAGCCGCCAGGCCGAAAAGCAGGCGGACGCCGGCATGGACGTCATCATTGCGCAGGGTACGGAAGGCGGCGGCCACACCGGGAGCGTAGCCTCGATGGTTCTTTGGCCCGAGGTGGTCGATCGCGTCGCTCCGATACCGGTGTTGGCTGCAGGCGGCGTCGGCAACGGGAGGCAAATGGCTGCCGCGTTGGCTCTGGGGGCTGAAGGAGTCTGGTGCGGAACAATTTGGCTTGGCACTGTCGAAAGCGAATTGAACCCCGATATGCGGGACGTCCTCTACGCCGCCAAGTCGACGGATGCCGTGATCACCTACGGCTATACCGGCAAGCCGTGCCGCGCGATCCGCAGCAAGTATACGGAAGCATGGGCCGCGGACGATGCGCCGAAGCCCCTGGGCGTCCCCTATCAATCGATCTTGTCGGGTGAGCCATTCCGACGCGCCGAGCGGTCGCATCGGAAGGACTGGATGACCTACGCCTCGGGCCAGGTCGTAGGACAGGTAAACGAACCGAAAACAGTAAAGCAGGTCATCTTCGACATGCTGACTGAGTATGCGGACGCGATGGAGCGCATGGAGACGCTCCTCCAGGACTAGGGCCGCTGTATTTGAATGAGACCGGGAAGTCGCGCAGGTCGTGATTTTTTGGACATCCGGCTGTGAGGTGAGGTCGGTACCTCGATCACCTTGGTCAAAAAGCAAAAGAGAGGGAATGAAAATGAAGCGACTATTGGCAATAACTGCTCTGGTTCTGGCAGCCCAGGGGGTATCGGCATTTGGTGCCGAGTGCACGACCAAGGTAAAGACCGTTCAGGATGGCAAGCTTGTCGTTGCTGCCTACGACTATCCTCCATTCTCCGTTACCGCCGGCGGTGACATCTCAGGCATCGACGTCGATATCGTCAAGCGGGCTGCCAAGGAAAACTGCCTGGAGGTGGTTCCGATGGTTCTCGATCCTGCGGCGACCATCCAGGCGGTTGTCAGCGGCAAGGCGGATATCGCTGTCGGAAGCTGGAACCGTACAGAGAAGCGTGCCAAGGCCGTGTCGATGTCCGCGCCGACCTACCTCGACCCGATGGGCATTTTTTCCAAGAACGGATCGGACACGGTCGCGTCGTTCGAAGGGAAAAACGTCGGAACCGTCCAGGGCTACCTTTGGGTCGGCGAGATGCAGAAGATGCTCGGGCCGAAACTGAAGCTCTATCCCACCCCCGTCGCACTGGCGCAGGACCTGGAGGCCGGACGTATCGATATCGCCGCAGACGGTTACAATTCCGGCGCTTACATCCAGAAGACGGCCGATGGCTACAAGGGCATCCAAATCATGTTGGCAAAGCCGGATGAGCGTATCCAGGCATCCATCCTTCCCGCCCAGGCCGGCGTGATCTACACCAAGGACAACGAGTCTCTCGGTGCCGCGCTCGACAAGAGCATCGAAGGTCAGCACAAAGACGGAAGCATCGTGAAGGAATTGGAGGCAGCAGGCTTCGACAAGAAGGTCGGCGAGGTCGGTGAGCCTCGCATGGTGAAGTAAGCAGTCAGTTTCATTGTCTTTGGATCGCTCCGGGTCATCCTCGGGGCGATTTTTTTGTCGTTTGCATTTGCCTGATCCGGGGTGTCCGAGAAGCCGGCCCGTTGGGGCGAGCGCCTCGCGATGAGACGCTCGCCCCACATCTTTTCAAGCGGACCAGCCGGCGGTCTCGAGGTCCTTGGTCAGGTCCCTGCGTTCCCGCGTGTAGTCGACCAATTCATCTGGGAGCGTGCGGATGCGCGTCTTCGACTGAAGCTCTTCGGAGACATGGGCTACAACGCCCGGGAAGGTCGACAACAGGGCGAGACCGGTCATTTCGTCCGGTGTAAATGCCATCTCGGTCAGGATCGCAGCCATCATGCCGACTTCGTTGATGACCATCTCGGGCTTGTTGACCCGCTTGATGAATGCGCGATGGACCGCTTCGTACCAATCGCACACATCGCTCCAAACGCCGGCTTCGACGGCAATCGACTTAAGCTTCTGCGCACGTGGATCGGTGTATTTGAAGTTCGGATGGCCGAAGCCACCAACTCGCATCTTCTTCTCACGAATTTCATCTACGGCAGCTTCTGCGCATGTGTCGATGGAGTGGTCGGCCTTGCGATGGGTGTCATAGGTGGCACGGATGAACGCGCCGGCGCTGTCTGGAGCCAGCGTGTATTCCCCGGCGGAAAGTATGGCCGTTGCAAGCCCTGCGACCATCGATGGGTTGCCAGAGACGCAGTAGCGTGCCGCCACAGTGCCGGGCTTCTTGAGAGAGTAATCCAGAACGGAGCAGAGGATCGCGTCGATCATTTTCGTCTGACCCGGTGTCGGCAGCGTTCCCCGGATAAGCAGGTACGTCGCGGCGGCGAACGACATATTCCCGATAATGTCGCCGAGGCTGTAACCGCGAATGAAGACATCTGCTTCTTCAACGTCACTTACACTTGTGGTCCACGACTTTCGCACATCGGTGGTCATTGGGTACTGCCCTTCCTGATTGGATCATGCGACCATCCGCTGGTCGGCCTATCAAATTATTATCAAGAATCGAAATATTTGTCTAGCGGGTATGTTTTTCAGATTTAGTGGTATAATTTCTGTCGCGATGATTTTTGCGTATTGTTGCCAGTCGGTTCGACTGCCGTTTGCTTGGCTGGTCTATTCAAGGTGGAGGATGTCTTGAGAACATATTCGGGCGTTGTGTATCCCGCGAATTGCGATGCCATGGGACACATGAACGTGCAGTATTACGTGGCTGCTTTCGATCAAGCGATGTGGCACCTCGTGCACGCGCTTGGATATCGCGCGGAGTGGCAGACCGAGAAGCGGGAAGGCTGGGCCGATGTCCAACATAATATCAGCTTCGCGAAGGAGTTGAAGGTCGGCAGTCTTTTCTACATTGAAAGCAGGGTCGCCAACGTAGGCAGGAAATCCCTCACGACTGTCCATCATCTGTATAACATGAGCGACGAGTTGTCCGCGTCCAACGAGATCAAGTCAGTGTACTTCAATCTGGCCGAGCGCAACGGAATGATCCTGCCGGACGACATCAGGTCAAGGGCAGAAGACGCATTGAGGGCGTCGGGTTGAATGCCGGAGGTGCGGCCTGATTTCTGCGGGACAGAGCCTGCATCGTCGTAACCGACGGCTGCACTCAAATCTGCCCGGGATCACGCCGAACGAGGTTTTTGATAACCGCCGAAAACACCAGCACGCCATGCTCGTCGAAGGTCTCGGCAAGCCAATGGACAATTCCCAGGTCGGGTTTGCTTTTCGATTCCCGCAGGGACTTCACGGTAAACAGCGCGCTGAGCAAGCTGTCCGGCCGGACCGGCTTATGGAAGCGGACGTCATCGACGCCCAGGCCTGCGATAGCGTTTCCGGTGAACACCCCAGCGTTCACACCAAGGCGCATGGTCAGCGCGTAGGTGTGGGCTCCACTTGCTACAAGCCGTCCGAAAAACGAGTTCGCCGCCGCCGCCTCGTCAAGATGGAAAGGCTGGGGGTCGAACTCGCTGGCGAACCGGACGATCGCATCCTTCGTCAAATGGATTGGTTCACTTCGGATGCTGTATCCCTCCGATAGGTCTTCATACCACATGTCCATTTTCTCTGGCTTCCTGCGGGCTATTCCCGGCGTTGCACCTGGTAGGCCCCGCGAACCTCACATATTCGGATAGACCGGTCCCTCGCCGCCCTGCGGGGGGACCCAGTCGATGTTCTGGTTGGGGTCCTTGATGTCGCAGGTCTTGCAGNCTGTATCCTAGGTCACCTCATGTCAGCTTTTAGCGTTATTGTTCATGCGCGAACCTCACATATTCGGATAGACCGGTCCCTCGCCGCCCTGCGGGGGGACCCAGTCGATGTTCTGGTTGGGGTCCTTGATGTCGCAGGTCTTGCAGTGGACGCAGTTCTGGGCGTTGATGACGAAGACTTGCCTGCCGTCCTTCTCGACCCATTCGTAGACGCCGGCCGGACAGTAGCGGGTCGAGGGGCCGGCATAGATRTCGTGCTCGGAGGATTTCTGCAGGCCTAAGTCCTTCACCTTCAGATGCACCGGCTGGTCTTCCTCGTGGTTGGTGTTCGACAGGAACACCGAGGACAGGCGGTCGAAGGTCAGAACGCCGTCCGGCTTCGGATAGGCGATCGGCTTGTGCCGCGAGGCCGGTTCCAGCGATTGCGCATCGGTCCTGCCGTGCTTCAGCGCGCCGAAGATCGAAAGGCCGAAGAGCTGGTTGGTCCACATGTCGAGGCCGCCGAGCGCCACGCCGATGGCGGTGCCGAACGTCGACCACAGCGGCTTGACGTTGCGCACCCGCTTCAGGTCCTTGCCGATGTCGCTTGCGCGCCAGTCGTTCTCGATCTCGATCACCTCGTCATTGGCGCGGCCGGCGGCAATCGCTGCGGCGATGCGGTCCGCCGCCATCAGGCCCGAGAGCACCGCGTTGTGGCTGCCCTTGATGCGGGGCACGTTGACGAAACCGGCCGAACAGCCGATCAGCGCGCCGCCGGGGAAGGACAGCTTCGGCACCGACTGGTAGCCGCCCTCGGTGATCGCACGCGCCCCATAGGACAGCCGCTTGCCGCCCTCGAAGGTGGTGCGGATGGCCGGATGCGTCTTGAAGCGCTGGAACTCCTCGAAGGGAKAGAGATAGGGGTTCTTGTAGTTGAGGTGGACGACGAAGCCGACGGCGACGAGGTTGTCCTCGAGGTGATAGAGGAACGAGCCGCCGCCGGTCTTCATRCCGAGCGGCCAGCCGAAGGAGTGCTGCACCAGGCCCTGTCTGTGGTGCTCGGGCTTCACCTGCCAGAGCTCCTTGATGCCGATGCCGAATTTCTGCGGCTCGCGATCCCTGGAGAGATCGAACTTGGCGATGAGCTGCTTGGCGAGCGAGCCGCGCACGCCTTCGCCGATCAGCACATATTTGCCGAGAAGTTCCATGCCGCGGGTGAAGTTCGGGCCGGGTTCGCCGTTCTTCTCGATGCCCATGTCGCCGGTGGCRACGCCGATCACGGCGCCCGCCTCGTTGTAGAGCACTTCGGTGGCGGCAAAGCCCGGATAGATCTCSACACCCAGCGCTTCGGCCTTGGCGGCGAGCCAGCGACAGACGTTTCCGAGCGAGACGATGTAGTTGCCGTGGTTGTTCATCAGCGGCGGCATCAGGATATTGGGCAGCCGCACCGAGCCGGCCGGGCCGAGCAGCAGGAAATGATCGGCCGTGACCTCGGTCTTGAAGGGATGGTCGGCCTCGTCGCGCCAGCCGGGCAGCAGCCGGTCGATGCCGATCGGATCGACGACCGCCCCCGAGAGGATATGCGCCCCGACTTCGGCGCCCTTCTCGAGCACGACGACGGAGAGGTCGGGGTCGACCTGCTTCAGCCGGATCGCCGCCGACAGACCGGCAGGGCCGCCGCCGACGATCACCACGTCGAATTCCATGCTTTCGCGNCAGCAGGAAATGATCGGCCGTGACCTCGGTCTTGAAGGGATGGTCGGCCTCGTCGCGCCAGCCGGGCAGCAGCCGGTCGATGCCGATCGGATCGACGACGGCCCCCGAGAGGATATGCGCCCCGACTTCGGCGCCCTTCTCGAGCACGACGACGGAGAGGTCGGGGTCGACCTGCTTCAGCCGGATCGCCGCCGACAGACCGGCAGGGCCGCCGCCGACGATCACCACGTCGAATTCCATGCTTTCGCGCTCGGGCAGCTCTGTCGTCTCAGTCATCCATCCATCTCCGCTAGGCCGGTCTTGCAGCCATTTCCCCCGTGATGAGGTATCTCTTGTCAAAACGCAGAAGCGTTGTCGAGCCGGGAAACGACAGCCGCTCCCCCATTTCGCGCAACGGCCTTCTCTGAACAGAAGAATTATATGCCGTTTACGTCAACGTCAATAAACTGACGCAAATAACGGGCATCTACCCTTCCCTTTCCATCGTTGCGCACCCTATAGATTGGACGGAAAAACTGGAGGCTTCAAATGGATCTCGGTATCTACGGCAAGAATGCCCTCGTCCTGGCGTCTTCGCGCGGGCTCGGCCACGGCATTGCCGTCGCCCTGGCCCGGGAAGGCGCAAATGTGCTGTTGTGCGGCCGCAGCGGCGAGACGCTGGAGGCGAACTGCAAGGCGATCAATGCGGAGGGCAAAGGCAAGGCCGACTGGATCTGGGCCGATCTGTTCGACGACAATTTCGTCGAGAGCGTGACGGCAGCGGCAAAAGCCAAGCTCGGAAGCGTCGATATCCTGATCAACAATACCGGCGGACCGACGCCCGGGACAACGGAGGATATGACACCGGAGAAGCTGGAGACCTATTTTTTCTCGATGGTGCTTCGTGTCATCGCTCTCACCAACGCGCTGCTGCCGGACATGAAGGCGCAGGGTTGGGGCCGGATCCTGACCGTTGCCTCGTCGGGCGTGATCGAGCCGATCGGCAATCTCGCTTTGTCCAATACGCTGCGCCCTGCCCTTGCCGGATGGAGCAAGACACTGGCAACGGAAATCGGCCGCCATGGAATCACCGCGAATCTCTTGCTTCCCGGCAGCATCCTGACCGGCCGCCTCGACGATCTCGACGGGGCTGCGGCAAGGCGAACCGGCAAAAGCATGGATGAAGTACGAGCCGGCAAGGAAGCTCTCATTCCGGTCGGGCGCTACGGATCCGTCGAGGAATTTGCGGCCACGGCCGCGTTTCTCTGCAGCCGGCAGGCAAGCTATATCACCGGCAGCCTTGTCAGATGCGACGGCGGCGCCGCGCGATC
Source organism: Rhizobium sp. Root1203 (assembly GCF_001424945.1). Taxonomy (GTDB): domain Bacteria; phylum Pseudomonadota; class Alphaproteobacteria; order Rhizobiales; family Rhizobiaceae; genus Rhizobium. The sequence continues at coordinate 710,476 of NZ_LMCW01000001.1, read as the reverse complement.
CGTCTGAATACAAACGACAATCGGGCGCTCCGAGGCAGCGCCCGCAGCGTACCGGGTCAGCATGCCTCATGTGTTTATATTAGATATATCTTTCATTACAGAAATTTAAGCTATAATAACCACTTAGTGATGGCCGCCGGAGAATTGTGTCTTTTTTGCGCCGCAATAAACGTGGTTCAATAGAGCTGCATTTTCGCGCAACTCGTCCTGACCGGTCTTACCCATGAAGAAACTCTGGATCACCATTTGTATCGTTGCGGCAGCCGGTTTCGGCGCCTGGCACTATAGGGATCGCATTCCCTACCTTTCGCAGTTCGGTACGATGGCAACGCAGCAGGCAGATGCTGCAAGCGGCCATCAGGCCGGCAGCGACGGTGCGCAGCAGGGAGGCAGCAAGGGACACAGCCGCGGCAACGGCGGACCGACCCTGGTGAAGACGGTTGCGGCGATCAAGACGGTGCTGCCTCGTGACGTCACGGCTTCCGGCTGGGCCGACGCGGACGACAATACGACGATCGCGGCCCAGGAACAGGGACTTGTCACCGACATCGTCGCCACCGACGGCGCAACGGTCAAGCGTGGCGACCTCATCGCGAAGCTGGACGACCGAACCGCTCAGGCGACTGTCGACAAGGACAATGCGATGATCGTGAGGGATACGGCAACTTTGGCGGAAGCAGAAACCGCCCTGACGCGCGCCTCCGACCTGCTGACGTCCAAGGCCGGCACGCAGCAGACCTACGATCAGGCAAAGGCTGCACGCGACACCGCCGCCGCCACCGTCCAGGCCGACAAGGCAGCACTTGCCTCAGACGAGGTGCTGCTCGAGCATACGCAGATCAGGGCGCCGTTCGATGGCCGCCTCGGCGACATCGCCGTCAGTCCCGGCGCTTTCTTGAATGCCGGCTCGGCCATCGTCACAATTGCGAAGTATGATCCGATCTATGTGAAGTTCCACCTCCAGGAGCGCGACCTCAGGCAGTTGAAGCAGTCGCTTGCGGCGGGCACCGTCGACGTCACCACCGTTCCGCAATCCGGCAAGGGCAAGGCGCGGAAAGGGACGATCAGCTTCTACGACAATACCGTCGATCCGGCGTCCGGGACGATCCTCGCCAAGGCGAAGTTCGAGAACGCCTCCGGCGCGCTTTGGCCCGGCCAGTCGGTCAACATCGTTGTCCATTTCAACAACAACGAACAACAGGTGGTCGTTCCGACCGTGGCGGTGAGCCCGGGCGCGGACGGCTTCTTTTCGTTTGTCGTAAAGGATGGGAAGACGCAACTGGCTCCGGTAACGGTCGCGCGCGCCAACGGCGGGTTCAGTGCCATTTCCGCCGGCCTCTCAGAAGGCGATCACGTGGTGATCGAAGGACAGGCCCAACTCGTCGACAAACAGGCGGTCAAAGAGGAATTCGACGACAAGGCGCTGGATGTCGCCGCAGCCGATCAGCCGAAGAAAACCGAAACCATCGTAGCGGGCACAGAAGAATGATACCGAATTTCTGTATCCAGCGTCCTGTCGCCACCACCCTGCTTGCGATCGGCGTCGTTCTTGCCGGCATTGCCGGCTACCAGCTTGTGCCGGTGGCAGCCCTGCCGCAAGTCGACTTTCCGACCATCAACGTCTCCGCCGCCCTCACCGGCGCCTCACCCAAAACGATGGCGACATCGGTCGCCACGCCGCTCATCAAGCAGTTCGAGACTATTCCCGGCATCAGCGAAATCAGCGCTACAAACTCGCTCGGCAACACAAGCATCGTCCTGCAGTTCGACCTGAACCGCAGCATCGACGCGGCTGCTGCCGACGTTCAGGCCGCGATATCGCATGCGACCCGGCAGTTGCCCGACAACATGACGACCCCGCCGAGCTATCGCAAGACCAACCCGGCCGACGCGCCGGTGATGTTGCTTGCCGTGCAGAGCAATACAATGCCACGAAGCAAGCTCGATGAGATCGCTGAAAACATCATCTCGCCGTCGCTTTCGACGCTTCCGGGTGTTGCCGAAGTTTCCGTCTTCGGCGCGCAGACATATGCCGTGCGCGTCGAAGTCGACCCGAACAAGCTTCTCAACCGCGGCATCGGCATCGATACGGTCAACAAGGCGCTGGTCGCAGCAAACAGCCAGGTGCCTGTCGGCACGCTGCAGAACAACAGCCAGAGCATGACGATCAACGCCGACACCCAGCGCACCAATGCGGAACAGTTCCGTTCGCTGGTGATCGCCAATCCGGGCGGTGCGCCGATCCACCTCGGCGACGTCGCTGACGTCCAGGACAGCGTGGAAAACCAGAACACCGGAAGCTGGTACGACGGCAAACAGAGCATCATCCTGGCTATCCAGCGCCAGCCGGATGCGAACACCGTTCAGGTGGTCGATGCGATCAACGCCAAGCTGCCCGCCCTTCACGCGGAAATCCCGGCATCGGTGACAACGCAAATCATGAACGATTCGGCCAAGCCGATCCGCGACGCGATCTCGGACGTCAAGTTCACGCTGCTCCTGACGATCGGCCTTGTCGTACTGGTGATCTACCTGTTCACCGGCCATCTGACGGCAACGCTCATTCCGGGTCTCGCCGTTCCGCTGTCGCTGATTTCGACCTTCGGGATGATGTATGTGCTCGGCTACAGCATCGACAACATATCGCTCCTCGGATTGACACTGGCGGTGGGCCTCGTCGTCGACGACGCCATCGTGATGCTGGAGAACATTCTGCGTCATGTGGAAGATGGAATGCCCGTTCTCGACGCTGCGATAAAAGGGGCGGGCGAGGTGAGCTATACGATCATCTCGATGTCGGTGTCGCTGATCGCCGTTTTCATCCCGATCCTTCTGATGGGCGGCGTCGTCGGCAGGATCTTCAACGAGTTCGGCATGGTGGTGGCGATCGCCATCGTCGCCTCCGCGATCGTTTCGCTGACCGTGACGCCAATGCTGGCCTCGCGGCTGGGAAGCGGCCACGAACAGCCGCCGTTCTTCATTCGCTGGTTCGACGCCGGTTTCGAGCGGACGCTCAGAGGCTATGAGAAGGCCGTCGGATGGTGCCTTTCCCACCGGCCGGCCATTCTGGCGCTGTTCCTCGCTTCCGTAGGGCTGACCGTCTATCTGTTCATGACGCTGCCGGCTAGCTTCTTCCCGACCGAGGACATCGGCCGCCTGAACATATCGACACGGGCGCGTCAGGACATTTCCTATCCTGCCATGCAGGCACTGCAGAATCAGGCAGCGGATCTTGTCAAACAGAACCCGGCGGTGAACCATGTGATGTCGATCGTCGGTGGCAACGCACGCAGCCCGCTCAACAACGGCACGATGTTTGTAGAGCTGAAGGACAAGGACCAACGCGCGCCCCTGGACCAGACGTTGCGTGAACTGCGCACCAGCATCAGCAAGATCGCGGGTCTGCAGGCGTTCATCACGCCCCAGCAGAGCCTGCGCTTCGGTGGACGCCAGACGGCCAGCCAGTATCAGCTCGTCGTTCAGGCGCTGAGCGCCGATCAGACGAACCTCTGGGCCGGCAGGATCCAACAGGCGATGCATGCCGATCCGCGCTTCACGGATGTCACGTCCGATGCGCAGAACAATGCGCTGCAAGCCAACATCGTCGTCGATACCGAGAAAGCTGCTGCCTTCGGTATTGACGACGATCAGTTGCGCACGACACTGCAGGAATCGTTTGGCGGATACGCGGCGGCGCAGATCCAGTCCACCGGCGACAGCTATGACGTGATCGTCGAATACGACACCAGCAAGCCCTGGGATGACCAGAAGCTTCAGGAAATCCGTGTCGCATCAAGCAATGGTACTCTCGTTCCGTTGTCGAACTTCGCCGAGGTCCAGCGCACCACCGGTCCTGTCACGATCAACCAGACGGGGCAGCTGGTCTCGACCACGGTTTCCTTCAATCTGCCCGCGGGCGAAGCGCTCGGAGATGCAACGGCCGCGATCGATCAGATCAAGAAGGACATTAACATGCCGGCGGACATCTTCACCTCCTACGGCGGTACCGCGCAAATTTTCGAACAGTCTCAAGGCAACACGCCGCTGCTCATCCTGGCGGCCGTGCTGACGATCTATGTGGTACTTGGCGTGCTCTACGAGAGCTTCATCCACCCGCTGACGATTCTATCAGGCCTGCCGGCAGCGGCGCTGGGAGCTCTGCTGGCACTCAGGGTCATGGGCTTCGACCTGTCCATCATCGCGTTGATCGGCCTTTTGATGCTGATCGGCATCGTCAAGAAGAACGCGATCATGATGATCGACGTCGCGTTGGAAAACCTCCGCTCGGGCACCGGGATGTCCTCCTCCGAGGCTATCCACGAAGCCTGCGTCAGACGCTTTCGGCCGATCATGATGACGACCTTCTGCGCGTTGCTCGGCGCGCTTCCGATCGCCCTCGGCACCGGCGCCAGCTCCGAGCTTCGCCAGCCGCTTGGTATTGCCGTCGTCGGCGGCCTGATCGTGTCCCAGGCGCTGACGCTGTTCATCACGCCCGTGATCTTCGTCGAGATGGGCAGGCTGAGCGATTGGCTGCTAAGCTTCGGCCGCAAGAAAAAAGCCGAGGAAGATGAAGAGGTTCCCCGGGCGATCGCCGCCGAGTGACCCCACGGGCGCCGATGGCGCCCGTTTCATTTTTCAAGCGACGTCTTGAACATGACCGACCTCTGTGGCATCACGCGCCCTCTTTGAATTCGGGCGCCGACCCGCGCCCCCGGCGGAGCAGATGCTCCAGTCTCAGACAACAATCTGCAACAAGAGGTGCTGGCATGGCTCAGGCGCTGGGTTTAGACTTTGGCACGACGAACACGGTGCTTGCCACGGCGGATGGCGAGACGACCCATTCCATGGCGTTCACCAGCGCGGCAGGCACTTCCGACAGCATGCGCACCGCACTCTCGTTCATGAAGGACGGCCGACTCCGCACGTCGGCCCTCAAGGTCGAGGCTGGCCATGCGGCTATCCGGCAGTTCATCGACAATCCCGGCGATTGCCGCTTCCTGCAGTCCATCAAGACCTTTGCCGCCAGCGCCCTCTTCCAGGGCACCTTGATCTACGCCAAGCGCCATACCTTCGAGGACCTGATGGAGGTGTTCGTTCAGCGCCTGCGAACCTATGCGGGCAACAACTGGCCGTCGGACGTCCAACGGATCGTCGCAGGGCGGCCGGTACATTTTGCCGGCGCCAACCCCGATCCCGCACTGGCGACCGAGCGCTACAACGAGGCGCTCTCCCGCTTCGGCTTTCCCGAAATCCACTATGTCTACGAGCCGGTGGCTGCCGCTTTCTTCTTTGCGCAAAACCTGAAGACGGACGCAACAGTGCTGGTTGCCGACTTCGGAGGCGGCACGACCGACTATTCGCTGATCCGTTTCGAGACGGTCGCGGGAAAGCTGACCGCAACGCCCATCGGTCATTCGGGTGTCGGCGTCGCCGGCGACCACTTCGACTATCGCATCATCGACAACATCGTTGCGCCGCAGATCGGCAAAGGGAGTCATTTCAAAAGTTTCGACAAGATTCTTGAGGTTCCCAGCAACTACTATTCGAGCTTCGGCCGCTGGAACCAGCTGTCCATCTTCAAGACGTCGCGCGAGTTCGAAGACTTGAAGAAGCTGGTGCGAACGGCCCTGGAACCGGAGAAGCTCGAGACCTTCATCGATCTCGTCGACCACGACGAGGGTTATCCGCTCTACCAGGCGGTCTCCGCAACCAAGATGGCACTCTCCTCTGCCGATGAAGCTGCCTTCGACTTCGGACCGCTGGGGCGCGGGGGCCATCGCACGGTGCGTCGCGCGGACTTCGACACCTGGATTGCCGACGACCTGGCGCGGATCGAGGGCGCGCTTGACGATGTTCTGGAGAAGACGAACACGGCATCGACAGCCATCGACAAAGTCTTCCTCACCGGCGGCACCTCTTTCGTGCCGGCCGTTCGCCGGATCTTTACCGAGCGCTTCGATTCCGGGCGCATCGAGACGGGTGGAGAACTGCTGTCGATCGCGCATGGCCTGGCTCTGATCGGAGAACGCGACGACATTGCGCAATGGACGGTGCAATAGGTCGCTTGTGCGCCCCGTCGCTCTTTCATTGATGGTGCGGCTTCGGTAAAGTCGCGCGCATGATCTCCGTCAATGACCTCTCCCCGGGCGAACTTGCCGCGCTTCTGCACTTTCATGCAGAGGCAGGCGTCGAGTGGCTGTTGGAGGACGAGGCCATCGATCGGTTTGCCGAGTTCGAGGCGATGAAGGCGGCAAGGCGCACTGCCGCCGCTGCCCCGCAGGCCGGAGAGAACCGTCAGCCGTCGTCCCGCCCCTCACCGCAAGCGCAGCAACGCGGCGCGTCGCAGCCCGACCGGTCCGTCCAAAGACCGCAACCTGCAATTCCGGATGGCGAAGCGGTCCAACAGGCACGTTTTGTCGCCGAAGGTGCCCGGTCGCTGACGGAACTGAAGACCGCCATCGAAGCGTTCAACGGCTGCAACCTGAAACACAGCGCCCGCTCGACCATCTTCGCCAGCGGCGACGCAGGAAGCGGGATCATGATCATCGGTTCGTCGCCGGGCGCCGAAGACGACCGCGAAGGCCAGCCCTTCGCAGGAAGACCAGGCCAGTTGCTGGACAAGATGCTTGCAGCGATCGGGCTCGACCGCAATGGCATCCTGCTCACTCAGGTCATCCCCTGGCGCCCCCCCGGCAATCGGGTCGCGTCTTCTGCCGAAATGGATATCTGCCGCCCCTTCATCGATCGGCAAATCGCGCTGGCAGAGCCGAAAGCGATTCTCCTGTTGGGAAATTTCGCAGCGCGCGTGTTTTTCGGTGACAGCGACACGATCCACGGGCTCCGCGGCCGGTGGCACGACGTTGCGGCCGGTGGGCAGACTATTCCGGCGATCGCAACGCTGCATCCGCAGGATCTTCTGACCGCCCCGATCAACAAACGCTTGGCATGGAACGACCTTCTGGCGTTTAGAGAAAAGATCGCGGCCCTCTAGCCTGCATTAAAAATAGCCAATCATGAACGATTTATGAAATAACCCATGCGAATGACGCATACCAGTTGCGTATTCTTATGCGTTGAAAAATTCATGGTGCACTGCAATATTATCGCTGTGTCTTGGGAGGAATCAAAAGGAACCAAGGCCATGAGTGCTTTTTTTCGTCCTATTCACTGCGGGTTTGAAACCCTGCGCGTCGCGAGCGACCACGTCCGCACCACGCAAAGCTATAGCCGTATCGGCTTCGCAACCAACGAGCAGATGGTTGCTCGTGGCACGGGCGCCAGCGGGCGTATTGCGCGTCCTGCCGCAATCTTTGCGGATTTCCAGCAATATTGATAGAAGAGGCGGGCGTCGCGCCTGCCTCATACGACTTGGCATGATCATGACGACACGTCTTCTTTCGCTTTTCTGCAAAATCAACACGATCGAACATATCCGTGCGGCCGTCTGCGCTGCCGAATCATTCGACCGAGACATGTCGCCGGACGCTGCGTAGACGCCGCTGCTAGGAGCATTGTTGCTTCCCGGTCCGCTCCTCCGATAAAGCCCTCACCCAGTGGAAGGCTTCGTCGACGTAGGCGAACTTGATCGCTTGCCAGTGGCAATACTCTCGAACGAAGGCGCGAGAGATCCATAAGAGCGGCCGCTTCGAGCCCGTATCCCAACCAACGCATCCTTGTTGTGCCGCCTTCGCAAACAGTCTTTGCATATGGGTGCGTGACATCATAAAATCGGCGGCAAGCGCACGGCTGTCTATATGGCCAATCAGGAAACGGTCGGGATTCGTTTCTTCAAGATCGATTCGCGACATCAGGTGGTCGACGATCAGCCCGCCCGCATCGTTCCACAAGAACAAACCAATCTGTTCCGGTGGCTCGCGCCACAATGGGTCACCGACGCAATTGCGGGCGATACGAGGCTGCATGAGGCGCATCCAGCCGGGCTGCGCCTGAAGCTGGGCGGCACGATCGGAGCCGTCGAGGATATCCAACGCGCAAAGATTGGACCACAACCAGCCGAACATCGCCTGATGACTGATATCGGAAGGCTCGTAGTGGCGCGGCCTCTTGCGCTCATCTCCCGGCTCACACACGATGAAGCGATAGGTGAAGAGTTCGTCGACAAAGCTCAGCACGGTGTTGCGGCTTGCGACCTTCAGAGCGGTAATCTCGCTCGTCAACCGGACCGCCGTCAGGCCTGAGGAAGAATCCGCCGGATCGCGTTCCATGCTCAGCGCGTAAGCCATCTGGGTCAACAACCAGCGTTGTTGCGAGGCCAGCAGCCGTGCGAGCCTGGGTCCCGCATCGAACATGCTGCGCATACGGCCTGCGTGGAAACGGATGCCCAGCATGAATCTCGGATCCGCGACAAGGTTTTCAGCACTTAACGGCATTTCTCTCCCGGACTTCGCACCCGATGGGCATCAATCGCGCATACGATAGCCCAAGAACGCGGCCTATTCCTAATATGCAGCCATGCGAATAAATGAAATAATCTCATATCCAGAAACCACGGTGCAGGCCAAGATACCAGCCTTCAATTCTGCGGGTTTTATTCTATCTGTGCGAAAGTAGCGATTCCGATACAATCAGGAGGATAGATTGAACGCCGCGTCTCATACCGCTAGCCGGCCCCGCGCGAGGACCGCCGCTCCATTTGCAGCCGATGCTCGCGATATATGATGAATATACCGGCAGCGACGATGATAGCCGTGCCGACCAGCATGCTGAGGGTCGGGATGTCACCGAACACGAAGTAGGCCAAAATACCGCCCAGCACGATCGACGTGTATTCGAATGGCGCAATCGTCGAGACATCGGCATGTCGATAGCTCTCAGTCAGCAGAATCTGCGCAACGCCGCCGCAAAAGCCGGCGGCGATCAAACATATCTGTGGTGCGAGGTCGAGAAAATCCCAGCCAAAGGGCAACGTCGCCAGCGAGAACAACGATGCGGTGATCGAGAAATACAGAACGATCGTCGAGGTCTTCTCCTCCTCGACAAGCCGGCGCACCTGGATCATCGCCATGCCGCCAAGAACCGATGACAGCAAGACTGCGATGGCGCCGATCGCCTGATCGGTTTCACCGCCCCCGTCGCGGAAAAGGGTGAGCTTGGGCCAGGACACAATCGAAACGCCGACAATGCCCACGATGACCGCGCTCCAGCGATAGATCCGAACGGTCTCGCCGAGAAAAATCGCAGCAAAGACCACAGCGACCAGCGGGGTCGCATAGCCAAGAGCGATCGCCTCCGGCAACGGCAGATGGAGCAGACCATAAAAGCCAAGGCCCATCGAAACGATCCCGAGCGTGCCGCGCTTCAGATGCCCCACCGGATTGGCCGTATGGAACGAAGAGCGCAGCTGGCCGCGGTAGGCCAGGTACGCCATGATGGGAAAGAGCGCGAAGAAAGACCGGCAGAAGGTCACCTGCCCTGGTTGAATATCGCTGCCGGCCAGCTTGATGAATGTCTGCATTGCGAGAAAGACGACGACAGAGGCGACTTTTAGCGCAATACCCCTCATCGGATTTCCGGGAACCGGCTGCATGTCACAAGCTCTGCATTGGCAATTAGGGTGGGAGAACGCATCAGACTCGACGCGTTACGACTGTGGCAGCGGTTTCTTCCAAAGAACAGGGCAAAAATCTAGAAATCGAGAGGGAGTTGCCGCTTTGGCCCACTCCCACCCGCCATCCGGGGGCACTGAGTTTAATGCAGAAATGGCTGCCCTCAATCTGGGATAGTAGAAACAGAATGCCTCAAGTATCTCCGACATCCGGCCCCACCTAAAACTTGACCAGGTGGCGGTTCGCTTTAGCTTTGGTTCAGACTTTGATGTAATTATACCCTCAAATTTTACGGCAGAGCGCCCAACTCTGTTTGCGAAGCAATGTCTTAAGGTCTTCAGGGAACACCATGCGCACAGATACCGGCCAGGTCATCAATCTGGCAGACTACCGCCCCACCGACTTCGTTCTGGAGCGTGTGGACCTGACGTTCGAACTCGATCCCACGGAAACAAAAGTCGAATCGCGCCTGATCTTCCATCGCCGCGAAGGCGCTGACACAAAGGCTCCGCTGATCCTCGACGGCGACGAACTCGCGCTTTCCGGTCTGCTTTTCGACCAGTCGGACATGCCCGCCAACCAATATACAGCGACGCCGGAAAGCCTGACGATCCGAGACCTGCCGGAGACCGGCCCTTTTGAGCTGACGATCACGACGATCATCAATCCGGAAGCGAATACGCAGCTGATGGGTCTCTACCGCACCGGCGGGATCTATTGCACGCAGTGCGAGGCGGAGGGCTTCCGCCGCATCACCTATTTTCTCGACCGGCCGGATGTCCTGGCGCCCTACACGGTCAACATCATTGCCGACAAGGCGGCGAATCCGCTGCTGCTGTCGAACGGCAACTTCCTCGGCGGTGCCGGCTATGGTGAAGGCAAGCATTTTGCGGCCTGGTTCGATCCGCATCCTAAGCCGAGCTACCTTTTTGCGCTGGTGGCCGGCGATCTCGGCGTCATCGAGGACAGCTTCACGACGATGTCCGGTCGGGATGTGGCACTGAAGATCTATGTCGAGCACGGCAAGGAGCCCCGCGCGGGCTATGCGATGGATGCCCTGAAGCGCTCGATGGCGTGGGACGAGGAAACCTTCGGCCGAGAATACGACCTCGATATTTTCATGGTCGTCGCCGTCTCCGACTTCAACATGGGCGCCATGGAGAACAAGGGCCTCAACGTCTTCAACGACAAATACGTCCTCGCCGATCCGGAAACCGCGACCGATGCAGACTACGCCAACATCGAGGCGATCATCGCGCACGAGTATTTTCACAACTGGACCGGAAACCGCATCACCTGCCGCGACTGGTTCCAGCTTTGCCTCAAGGAAGGCCTGACGGTCTATCGCGACCATGAATTCTCCGCCGACCAACGGTCGCGGCCGGTCAAGCGCATTGCCGAGGTCCGGCACCTGAAATCGGAACAGTTCCCCGAAGACGGCGGCCCGCTCGCCCACCCCGTGCGTCCGACGACGTATCGGGAAATCAACAACTTCTATACGACGACCGTCTACGAGAAGGGCAGCGAAGTCACGCGGATGATCGCGACGCTGCTCGGCAAGGAGACGTTCAAGAAAGGGATGGACCTCTACTTCGATCGCCATGACGGCCAAGCCGTAACGATCGAGGATTTCGTCAGATGCTTCGAGGATGCGAGCGGACGCGACCTCGCGCAGTTCTCGCTCTGGTATCACCAGGCCGGGACACCGCTCGTCACCGCCTCCGGGACCTACGACGCTGCGGGGAAAACCTTCAGCCTTGCGCTCGAACAGATGATCCCGTCGACGCCGGGGCAAAGCGACAAGAAGGCGATGCACATTCCGCTCAGCGTCGCGCTGTTTGCTGAGGATGGCTCGGCGCTTCAGCCTGTGTCCGTCACGGGGGCCGAGTACACCGGCAATGTGCTGCATCTCACCCAGCGGACGCAGACGGCCGTATTCGATGGCATTGCGTCGCGCCCCGTCGTGTCGATCAACCGCAGCTTCTCGGCGCCCGTCAACCTGCACTTCGATCAGACGCCGGCGGATCTCGCTTTGCTGGCCCGTCATGAGACAGATCATTTCGCTCGCTGGCAGGCGCTTACGGACCTGGCTTTGCCGACTCTTTTGGGTGCGGCACGCGATGCAGGCGCCGGAAAAACAGTCGTGGCCGAGCGAACCTTCATCGACGCTCTTCTTGCCGCGGCCTCCGACGAAACCCTCGAGCCGGCCTTCCGCGCCCAGGCGCTGGCGTTGCCGAGCGAAGCCGACATCGCACGCGAACTCGGCAGCAACAACGATCCGGACGCCATTCATGCCGGTCGCCAGGCGGTAATGCAGCAGGTTGCAGCCGCCGGGAAAGAGATTTTCGCCGCGCTTCTGGAGACCATGACGACACCAGGCGCGTTCAGCCCGGATGCCAAGAGTGCGGGTCGCCGTGCGTTGCGCAACGCGGCACTCGGCTATCTCTCCCATGCGGAAAATGCGCCCGTGCGGGCCAAGACCGCATTCGATGCAGCAAACAACATGACAGACCTGATGCAGGCACTGACGGTCCTTGCCCATCGGTTCCCCGACAGCAATGAAGCGACCGAGGCCCTGGCGACGTTTCTCGCCCGCTATTCCGAAAACCCGCTGGTGGTCGACAAGTGGTTCTCCGTCCAGGCGACCATCCCGGGAGCGGCGACGCTCGACCGCGTGCTCGCGCTGCTGGACAATCCGCTCTTCAAGCGAACCAATCCCAATCGCGTTCGCGCCCTCGTCGGGACGTTTGCCTTTGCCAACCCGACGGGCTTCGGGCGCGCGGACGGCGAGGGATACCGATTCCTTGCACGCGAGATACTCGACATCGACGGCCGCAACCCTCAGTTGGCAGCGCGCATCCTCACGTCGATGCGTTCGTGGCGTTCATTGGAGCCTATCCGTGCCGAACATGCCCGCAAGGCTCTGGCGGAAATCGAGCGGACCGCGGGCCTTTCCACGGACGTTCGCGATATCGTCGAACGCACGCTCAAGGGGTGATTTGCGAAGGAGAGCGGCTATGCGATCGCAAGCCGCTTCCAGAACGCTCGGGAAAAATAAGCACTTAGAATCGGTTAACAGATTTTTACCTTTTCCTCTGGACAACGCGAATCACCAGTGATTCATTGAGTCAGGTTCGGGCGAGCGGCGCAGCGAATCACACGAGGGATCAAGGCTCAAACGATGATGAACGTGCGGCGGGCAACCGTGGCCGAAGGGCGGCTGCGTGTCGATTTCGAAGGCGTCCGCTCCTGGCGGGATACCTTCGCCAACAGCAGTTCAGCGCCCTCTCAGATGCGCTCCCGCAATTTCGTTCATGCCGAGACAACGCTCAAGCGCGCCATCCCGATGCTGATCGTCGCCTTTCTCGCGGTGGTCGCAGCCTCCCACTTCTTCGGCATGATGTCCGAGTACAGCCGGATGGAAGCTGCCGCCCGACATTCCACGGCGCTTGCCGCGGCGACTGCGGCCGCCGCTTTCGCCGAGTCCGGTGCAGCGTTCGAGGCAGGCGATGTCGCCGCGGCGCAGTCCCGCCTGGCGCGCTTCCTGCCCCAGGATCGCCTCGACGACGACGCCTTCGTCCTGCTTGTGCAGCCCACCGGCAAGGTCTTTGCTGCGACGGCAGCCGGCGCCAACTACATCGGCGCGAGCGTCGGCGACTTCTTTTCTGAGGTCTCAACCATTCGGCGTTTCGGTGACCGCGCCGGCGTTATCGAGACGACAATCAGCGGCCGTCCGCACTACGCCGAAATCACGCTTGTCGGCAGTGCCGGCGGCTATGTCGTTGCCGCAACGTCCCTCGACCGCATCGACAAGCTCTGGCGCGAGGAGGTGACGCTCAACGTTACGCTCTTTGCCGGCATTTCCTCGATCCTGCTCGTCGTCCTCTACGCCTACTACACGCAGGTGAAACGCGCCCGCGACGCGGACGAGATCTTTCTCGAATCCAACCTGCGCGTCGAGACGGCCCTTTCGCGCGGCCGCTGCGGTCTATGGGATTTTGATTTCGACCGTCGCGAATTCTTCTGGTCCCGCTCGATGTACGAGATGCTCGGCCTTCCCACTTCGGAAGGCAATATGTGCTTCGGCGACGCTGCGCGGCTGATGCATCCGGATGACGGCGGCATCTACGAAATCGCGCGTTCGATTGCACGCGGCGATTCCGAGCAGATCGACCAGATTTTTCGCATGCGCCACGCAGGCGGCCACTATGTCTGGATGCGGGCGCGAGCCCAGGTCATTCGAACCAATGCAGGCCGCGTCCACATGATCGGCATCGCGATGGATGTGACCGAGCAGCACCGTCTCGCACAGCGTTATGCGGAAGCCGACCAGCGGCTTGCCGACGCCATCGAGTGCACGTCGGAAGCATTCGTCCTCTGGGACAAGAATGACCGGCTGGTCATGTGCAACGCCCACTTCCAGCAGGCATACGGCCTACCCGACAGCATTCTGGTCCCCGGAACGGAGCGCGCGGCCGTCAACGCTGCAGCCGCCCGTCCCGTCATCGAGCGACGCATCGCCGACGCCGACGGATCCGGATACTCGCGCACGACGGAAGTGCAGCTTGCCGACGAGCGCTGGCTGCAGATCAACGAGCGGCGCACGCGCGACGGCGGCATGGTTTCGGTGGGCACCGACATTACTCTGCTGAAGCGCAACCAGGAGCGTCTGCGCGACTCCGAGCGGCGCCTGATGGCCACGATCGGCGACCTCTCCGCCTCCAGGCATACGCTGGAAAGCCAGAAGGCGGCGCTTTCGGTCGCGAACTCCAACTACCAGGCGGAGAAAGAGCGGGCCGAGGCTGCCAACAGGGCAAAATCCGAATTTCTCGCCAATATGTCTCATGAACTGCGTACGCCGCTCAATGCGATCCTCGGCTTCTCGGAAATCCTCCAGGATGAGATGTTCGGGCCGCTCGGTTCGGCAAAGTACGACGAGTACGCCCGCGACATCCACGACAGCGGCAAGCACCTGCTGAACGTGATCAACGACATTCTCGACATGTCGAAGATCGAAGCCGGCCACATGAAGCTTCATTGCGAAAAGATCGACCTCGCACCGCTGATCGAGGAAAGCCTTCGCTTCACGGCGATCCCCGCCAGCGAGAAGAACATTCGGATCGAACAGCGTCTCTGCGACGGCATGGCCCTGATGGCCGACCGCCGCGCGATGAAACAGATCCTGCTGAACCTGCTTTCGAATGCCGTCAAGTTTACCAATGAGGGCGGCCGCATTGCCGTACGCACCCGCCGGACGAACGGCGGTGTCGTTCTGACCATCGCCGATACCGGCATCGGCATTCCGGGCGCAGCCCTCAGCAAGATCGGCCAGCCCTTCGAGCAAGTCCAGAGCCAGTATGCCAAGAGCAAGGGCGGTTCGGGGCTCGGCCTGGCGATCTCCCGCTCGCTGACAAGCCTGCATGGCGGACAGATGAAGATCCGCTCGCGCGAGGCGATCGGCACCGTCATATCACTGCGGATCCCCGACAGCGGCCGCTAAGTCCTGACGACGGACAGGAACACTTTCCGAACTGCCTTGGAAAGCCGCTTTACCTCTCCCTCGAGCGTCTTGATGTCGGGGCAGTCGCCAGCACGGCAGACGAGATCGATCAGCCCGGCGGGCGCATCCTTGGGATCGAACATCCCGTCGATGCAAAGCCGGATCAGTTGCGACAGCTCGGTGTAGAGCGCGAAGCCCTCGATACAGGTATCGACGTCCGCCGCCGTCATCAGCCTCCCGCCGAGCAGCTTCAGCGCCTCACCCGTGTTCAGGCCGTTGACCTTTGCGTCGACGCCCTTTGCCGGGCCGATCAGCGCGAGAAATTGCGCGATGAATTCGATGTCGATCACGCCGCCGGGAATGAGTTTCAGATCCCACAGGCCCGCAGGCGGCTTTTCCTTTTCGATCAGCTCGCGCATCTCGGCGACATCGTGTGCCACCTTGTCGATCTCCCGCGACTTCGAAAGCACTTCCCCAACAATATGCTCCGCTTCCGCAACCAGACTGCCGTCGCCGCAGATCAAACGGGCCCGGCTGAGCGCCATGTGTTCCCAGGTCCAGGCTTCCTCGCGCTGATATTTGCCGAATGAACTGATGCGGGTGGCAACCGGTCCCTTGTTTCCGGAGGGGCGCAAGCGCAGGTCGACCTCGTACAGCACGCCCTCTCCAGTCGGCGCGGAAAGAGCGGCGATCAGGCGCTGGGTGATGCGCGTGAAATAGCGAACGGCATCGAGCGGCTTGGCACCATCGGATTCGCCCGCCGTCTCCTCATAGTCGTAAAGAAGAATGACGTCGACGTCGGAGCCCGCGGTCAGCTCGAAGCTGCCGAGCTTGCCCATGCCTGCGACAGCAACGCGGCCACCGGGAAACGTGCCGTGAACCGCTTCTATTTCCCCAATCACCGCTTTGAGCGCTGCCTCGATGATCAGATCTGCCAGATGAGTGAAGGCGCGTGCGGCCATTGCACCGTTTATGGTGCCCGTCAACAGACGGATGCCGATCAGGAAACGTTGCTCGGACGCGAAGATGCGCAGACGGTCGAGGATCTCCTCGTAATAGCGCGCCTGCTGCAGCGATCCCCGCAGCCGCTCCGCAAGATAGTCGCGGGTCGGGAGTTCCGCCATCAGGCCGGGGTCGAGCATCCCGTCGAACACATGCGGCTTTGCAGCGATCACCTCCGCAAGCTTCGGCGCTGCCGACATGATGTTGACGATCAGGGACAGCAGAGCCGGGTTGCTGCCGAGAAGCGAAAAAAGCTGAATGCCGGCAGGAAGGCCGGAAATAAAGCTGTCGAACCGAAGGATCGCTTCATCCGCGCGCTTGCTCTCGCCGAAGACCCTCAGCAGTTGCGGCGTCAGTTCCGTCAGCCTCTCGCGCGCTTCCACGGATTGTGTCGCCTTGTATCTCCCGTAGTGCCAGGTGCGGATGACGCGCGATATGTCCGACGGCCGCTCGAAGCCCATCTTCTTCAGCGTATTCAGCGTATCCGGATCGTCGTTCTGGCCGGTGAAGACGAGGTTGCCGGTCTCGGTGGAAAGCCTGGTTTCCTGTTCGAACAAACGGGCGTAGCGACGCTCGACGGTCCTGAAGACCTCGACCAACCGCTCGGAAAAACTCGGCGTATCGCTGAACCCCATCATGAAGGCGATCCGCTTCAGGTCGGCCTCCGTCTCCGGAAGGAGATGCGTCTGCTCGTCGCGAACCATCTGGATTCGGTGCTCGACATCACGGAGAAACCAGTAGGCCTCGGTCAGCTCGTCGCGCGTTTCCTCGTCGATCCACTTTGCCCTGGTGAGCTCCGCCAGCGTTTCCTCCGTGCTGCGCGAGCGAAGCACCGGCATGCGGCCGCCGGCGATCAGTTGCTGCGTCTGCGCGAAGAACTCGATCTCGCGAATTCCGCCGCGCCCGAGTTTTACATTGTGGCCCTTGACGGCAATGGCACCGTGTCCCTTGTGAGCATGGATCTGGCGCTTGATGGAGTGGATGTCGGCAATCGCGGCGTAGTCGAGATACTTGCGAAAGACGAACGGCACCAGGCCTCGCAGAAACTCCTCGCCCGCGGGGATGTCGCCGGCGACCGCCCGGGCCTTGATGAAGGCAGCCCGCTCCCAGTTCTGCCCCCTGCCCTCGTAGTAGATCATGGCCGCGTCGACCGAGATCGCAAGCGGCGTCGATCCCGGATCCGGCCGCAGTCGGAGGTCCGTCCTGAACACATAGCCGTCCGCCGTGCGCTCCTGCATGATCCTGACCAGGCGTCTCATCAGGCGCGGAAACACGTCGATCGCATCCTCCGGATCCGGAAGGATGCCGGCCTGCTCATCGAAGAAAACGACCACGTCGATATCGGAGGAATAGTTGAGCTCGGAGGCGCCGAGCTTGCCCATGCCGATGACGATCAGCCCCGATCCCTCGCTTGGCCGCGCAATGTCCTTCAAACGAAGCTTGCGGCTCTCGTGTGCGGCGAGCAGGAGGTGATCGATCGCCGCGGCAACCGATGCTTCGGCAAGACGGCTCAGCCACGCCGTGGTCGCCCGGGCGTCGAAAATGCGGGCGAGATCGGCAAGCGCGACAAGGAACGCCATCTTGCGTTTGGCGATGCGCAGGCGGCTCATCACTTCCGCTTCGGACGGCGGCACGCCGTCACCCGCCGGTCTCCAGGCGTCTCTAGCCTGGGCAATCAGCGTCTCTATCTGCGGCTCCAGCGGGTCGACGATCGCCGCGCACAAGATGCTCGGATCGATATTTGCGATGTCGCGCAGGTAAGGCGACAGCGTCAGCGCGGCGGTGATGAAATCACGAAACGGTCCCTCGGCATTGAGGAGTTCACCGACCGCAGCTTCCGTCTTGCCGATTTTCTGGAGATCGCTCAGCGCAAGCTTCAACTCGGTCTTGCTCAACGGCTTCAGCAGGCCGTCGGCCACGTCCTTGAGGCTGTGCTTCGATTTCGTCAGCATGCGCCCTCCCTGGCAAGCAGCAGCGAAAGAGCCGAAGCAGAATCAGGCTTGCTTCGACAATTGCAGGCTAAGTTAGGGTGTAGGGCCGCATTGGCCAACAGCCAATTCACGCGATGCCGGTTCGCAACGCGGCACCGACATCGGGAAACGCCTACTTCACGGGAAAGATCATCGTGACAGCAAGACCGCGGTTCCTGACGTCGCCGCCGTCGGCAACAGTGTCGGAAAGCTCCAGCCTGCCGTTGTGCAGTTCCATGACGGCCTCCACGAGCGACAGGCCGAGGCCGGTTCCCGGCTTCGAGCGGCTTTCGTCGAGGCGCACGAAACGTCTCAGCACTTCCTCTCGTTTTTCCGCAGGAATGCCTGGGCCGCGATCGGCAACCTGAAGGCAAATGCCGTCGGCTCGACGATCGAGGCGCAGAGAGACCTCTCCGCCGCCGTCGGCATCCGAGGAATACTTGATGGCATTGTCGATCAGATTGAAGATCGCCTGTCCGATCAGCTCCCGGTTGCCCTGTACCGCGATCCCGGGCTCGATCGACGAGGTCAGGGCAAGCCCCGCTTCTTCCGCAACAGGTTCGTAGAGCTCGGCGCTATCGGCAACGATCGCCGAAAGATCGACGGTCGACATTTCGGCAGCGACCGATCCGGCCTCCACGCGCGAGATCATCAGCAAGGCGTTGAAGGTCCGGATCAACTGGTCGGATTCCGAGATGATCCCCTCGAGCGCAAGGCGGCGCGTTTCCGTGTCCGGGGTATCGAGGGCGTCGGCTGCCTTGTTGCGCAGCCGTGTCAGGGGCGTTTTCAGATCGTGGGCGATGTTGTCCGAGACCTGGCGCAATCCCTCGTTCAGCTTTTCGATGCGCCCGAGCATGGCATTCAGCGAAACCGAGAGACGGTCGAACTCATCCCCGGATCCGCCGACGGGAAGGCGCTGCGAGAGGTCGCCGGCCATGATCTTCTTGCTGGCGGCCGACATGCGATCGATCCGCTTCAGGGCATTGCGGCCGATTCCGAACCAGATGATGACCGCGCCAAGCCCCATGATCGCCAGAGCGATCATCAACGCCTGCCTGACAAGCACCCGGAAAGCTTCCGGTTCCCCGAGATCCCGGCCGATCAGAATCCGCAGCCCGTTGTCGAGAACATCGATGTTGGCGACGGCCATATGCCGCTTGCCCTGGTCGCCCTCGGCATAGCGCTGATACCTGAACGGCAGCGATGTCCAGCCTTCCTCGTCCAGGACGCCCGGCTGCACGGAAGCGACGTTGCCGGCAAGGATGTCACCGGACGGGCCGGCTATGATGTAGAGATTGGCACCCGGCTGGCGCGCGCGACGCTCCATGGTGCGCAGCAGCAGGTTCATGCCGCCGGCGTCGTAGGCGCGCCCGACCTGGTCGACTTCCTGTTGCACGGACTCGCGAATCTGGCTCGTCAACAGGCGCTCGGACATCGCCGTCACATAAAAGACCAGCGTGGCGGCGCAGATGGCAAAAAGCAGGATGTAGAGTGCCGACAGGCGGACTGCGGTGGACTTGAAGAGAACCCAGAAGCGGCTCATCCGTCATCCTTGATCATGTAACCCGCACCGCGAATGGTCTTCAGCAAAGGCTGGCTGAAGTCCTTCTCGATTTTCGAGCGCAGGCGCGAAACATGCACGTCGATGACATTCGTTTGCGGATCGAAGTGATAGTCCCAGACGTTTTCCAGCAGCATGGTGCGGGTAACGACCTGTCCGGCATTTTTCATCAGGTATTCCAGCAGGCGAAACTCCCGCGGCTGCAGCGGAATTTCCTTTCCGCCCCGGCGGACTTCGTGGGCAAGGCGGTCGAGTTCCAGATCGCCGACGCGGTAGACGACATCCTGATCGGGCGTGCCCTTGCGGCGACCGAGCACTTCGACGCGGGCAAGCAGCTCGCTGAAGGCATAGGGCTTGGGCAGGTAATCGTCGCCGCCGGCGCGAAGGCCGGTGACGCGATCGTCCACTTGCCCGAGGGCAGACAGAATGAGAACAGGCGTGTGAATGCCCTTGCGGCGCAATTCGCTGATGACGGAGAGGCCATCGCGGCGCGGCAGCATCCTGTCGATCACGATAACGTCGTAGGTATTTTCGGTGCCCATAAAGAGCCCGCTTTCACCGTCGCTTGCGTGGTCGACGACAATCCCCGCCTCCCGAAACGCCTTTGTGAGGTAAACCGCGGCTTCCAGATCGTCTTCGATAATGAGAATCTTCATGCGGCCGACATTACCCGCCGCCTGTGTTTCGGCAAGGCTCAAAGCTGTATCGTTTTGCGTGGAGGTCATTGCCGTCACCCATGGTGGATTGACAAAAAGGAGCCGCGCGACAGCGCGGCTCCAGTCCTTGGTCTGGCCGGATCAGCCCTGGTTGTCGACCGGAAGTGCCACGAAGCGGCTGCCGTCCTTCGACTGGATCTGGAACAGTGCGCGGGTGCGACCGTCCTTCTTCGCCTGGTTCAGCACCTTGACGACGTCAGCGGCAGAGGTGATCTCCTGGTTGTTGACCGAGGTGATCTTCTCGCCTTCCTTGATGCCCTTGTCGGCAGCGTCGGAGTTCGGGTCGATGCCGGTGATCTGCAGGCCCTTGCCGTCATCGGAGGGACCAACCGTCAGGCCGAGATCGGCCAGCGCCTTTTCCGACGCAGGGGTCTGCGCTTCCGGTGCCTGATCGCTGTCATCAGCCGAGGCTTCCTTCTGATCGGCCGGGAGAGTGCCGAGTTCGACGGACAGAGGCTGGGCCTTGCCGGCGCGCCAGACGGAGAGCTCGACCTTCTTGCCCGGCTGCATCGCACCGATGCGGCGGCTGAGGTCGCGGGCATCCTTGACCGTCTCGCCATTGAGCGCGGTCACGACGTCACCGGCCTTCATGCCAGCCTTCTGGCCGGGCGAGCCTTCCTGCGGCGCCACGACAAGCGCACCGCTGGCTTCGGAAAGGCCGAGCGAGTCGGCGATATCCTTGGTCACCGGCTGGATCTGAACACCAAGCCAGCCACGCGATACCGTTCCATCCTTCATCAGGTCGGCAACGACATCCTTGGCGGTCGAAGCCGGAATTGCGAAGGCGATGCCCACGCTGCCGCCCGACGGCGAGAAGATCGCGGTGTTGATGCCGACAACTTCGCCTGCGAGGTTGAAGGTCGGGCCGCCCGAGTTGCCGCGGTTGACCGCAGCGTCGACCTGCAGGTAGTCGTCATACGGGCCGGAGCCGATATCGCGGCCACGAGCCGAGACGATGCCCGCCGTCACTGTGCCGCCGAGGCCGAAGGGGTTGCCGACGGCGACGACCCAGTCACCGACGCGGACGTTGTTGTCATCGGCCCAGTTCACGTAGGTGAACTTGCGACCCTTGCCGTCAACCTTCAGAACCGCGAGATCGGTGCGCGGGTCCTTGCCGATCAGCTTGGCATCGAGCTCTGTACCATCGCTCATGACTGCAACGAAAGCAGCGCCGTCGGATACGACGTGATTGTTGGTGACGATGTAGCCGTCATCGGAAATGAAGAAGCCGGAGCCCTGAGCGACCGGGCGCAGGCGGCCCTTGCCATCCGGACCGGAATGCTTGCCGGACGGACCGCGATGACCCTGCGGGCCTTGCGGACCCTGCTCGCCGAACTGGCGGAAGAATGGCTTCAATGCATCGGGAAGATCGTCAAGGCCGCGGCCATTGAAGTCGAACGAGAAGCCGTTGCCGCCGTCTTCGTCGGAAACAGGGCTGATGCGGCTTTCGACGCGGACCGAGACAACCGCGGGAGAGACGGCGTCGACCACATTTGCGAAGCTCGGAACGGATGGAGCCTGAACCTTCACGGCTTCAGCGTAGGAGCGTGTGATTTCGAGGGGAATACCGGTAGCCAGCACCGCAGCGGCAAGACCCGCGACGGTCGAGGCCTTGAGGGCGGTATTGAGCGACGGGGTTTTGATATTCTTGAGCATAAGGGGCACCTTCTCTATCTTTGCATCGGCGGGATCGGCGATTACCGTATCCGTTGATGAATGAAGATATAGGACGGCACACCTTACTACGAACTGTCCGGGCGATGAAAAATTCGTAATGTCCAAAATGACGAGCCCCTGACAGCAACTCCGCCCGCTCTCGACTTCGAAGCGCCCAACCGGTATTCGTCGGTCCGCAACGCGAATGGGGCCAACCGATGACACATGCAATTCCGGTAGACGATTTTGCGCCGGACAAGGCCGCGATCGCCGCCGTGATCATCGGTGTCACCGCCTTTGCCGTGGCGCAGGGGCTCACCTATCCGCTGATTTCGCTGGTTCTCGAGCATCGCAACGTTTCTCCAAGCCTGATCGGTTTCAACGCCGGGTGCTTCGCCGCCGGGCTCGCAACCGCCACATTTGCTGTCGGATGGCTTTCGCGGCTTGTGCGGGGCGACCGGCTGATCGTTGCCGGCCTTGTGGGCTGCGCGCTCAGCCTTTCTGTTTTCGCAAGCTTCGACAATTTCTGGATCTGGTGCATCGCACGCTTCTGTCTTGGCGTATGCGTCAGCCTGATCTTCATGCTGAGCGAGGCCTGGCTCAACACCGCCTGTCCCGATCGCCTGCGCGGTCGGATTTCCGGTCTTTACGGCGCCGGAATGTGCGGCGGCTTCGCGGCCGGGCCGCTCGCCATCCCGCTGTTTGGAACGGAACAAGGCTTTGCGTTCGCGTTGCTTGCCGTCTATGTCGCCTGCGTCGCATTCCTGACGGTCATCCTCAGCAGACGAGCACGCACGCAGCCCGAGCAGGCGGTCTCGGGTGCGCTTTTCAAGTTCATCCGAAGCGCGCCGATATTGATCGGCATGGTCGCCGCGTTCGCTTTTGCCGACATCGCGGCAATTTCGGCGATGCCCGTCTATTTTGTCAGGCTCGGCTATTCGGAGGCCTTTGCCGCGGTCAGCGTTACCGTCCTCGCGCTTCCGACTGCCCTTGCGCAGCCCGTCGTCGGCTGGTTTCTCGACAAGACGTCGCGATCCGGTGTCGCCGTATGTTCCGGCTGCCTCGCCGGGCTGAGCTTCATCGCCATCCCGTTTCTGCAGTCTCAGGCAGCCATCCTGATCGCCTTCGGCATCATGGGCGCGGCGAGCTTTTCGCTCTACACCTGCGCGCTGACGATCCTCGGGGAGCGATACGCCGGCGATACGCTCGTCGCCGGGAGCGCCGCGTTTGCGCTTGCCTACGCGGTCGGAAGTGCGGCGGGCTCAACGACGGTCGGGGCAGCGATGGATATCTATTCTCCGGCGGCCGGCCCGATTGCCGCCGGCAGCGTAGTCCTGGCATTTACCGCGTGGTTCGTCGTGTCTCTTCTGCGCCAGCGCCTGCACCGGAGCCGCTGACACTACTTCTTGAGCAGTTCGTTCAGTCGCGCTTCTTCGCCTTCCGTCAGCGCCGTGCCTGTCGGCTTGCCGGCGCGCCGCCGGGCGAAGACGACAAGTGAGATGCCGCCGAGCGCGATCAGCAGAACCGGTGCGCTCCAGAGCAGGAGTGTCTTCGCCTCGAACCGCGGTTTCAGCAGAACGAACTCGCCATAGCGGGAAACGATGTAGTTCATTACCTGCTCGTCGCTGTCCCCATCGGCAATCCGCTGGCGGACCAGCAGCCGCAGATCCTTGGCGAGTTCGGCATTCGAATCGTCGATCGACTGATTCTGGCAGACCATGCAGCGGAGCTCGGCAGAAATGGCACGGGCACGGGTCTCAAGCGCCGGATCGGCGAGCACCTCGTCGGGATTGACGGCGAACGCCGGGGCGGCTGCGAGCACCAGAGCAACAGCCAGAAGAAGGCGGCGCATCATTCTGCCGGCTCCATTGCGGGACGCGCAGGCCTTGCCTTGCGACGCGGCGCGCCAACGCGCAGGCGCCGGTCGCTCAGCGACACAAATCCGCCGATCGCCATCAACACCGCGCCTCCCCAGATACAAAGGATGAAAGGCTTCCACCAGATTCGGACCACGATACCGCCATCGTCTGTCGCATCGCCGAGCGAGACGTAGAGCTGGCTAAGGCCAAAGGTCAGAATGCCGGCCTCGGTCGTCGGCATCTGGCGCGCGGTATAGAGACGCTTGGCAGACCAGACATCGGCGATGTCGACGCCGCCCCTGGCGATGGTAAAGTGACCGCGTTCCTCAGTGAAATTCGGTCCGACCGCCGACTTCATGCCGTCGAAACGCAGCGCGTAGCCGCCGGCCTCGACGACTTCCCCCTGCTTCATCTGTACGACGTGCTCCGTCTCGAACGTCGTCACGGCAACAATGCCGAGCACGGCGACACCGAGACCGCCATGCGCAAGCGCTGTCCCGAAGGCCGAGCGCGGAAGGCCGGCAAGCCGGCGCCAGGCAACGCCGGCAGCGACTTTGCCGACGCCGGCGCGATACCAGAGATCGGCAATGGCGCCGAAGACCAGAAACAGACTGGCGGCAAGCCCGAGCACGGAGAGCACCGGCCCGCCGTGTTCGATATAGAAAAACACGACCGCGGCAACGAAGGCCAAGGCAGCCGCGAGGTAGAGCCGCTGAAGCGCGCCCAGCAGGTCGCCGCGCTTCCAGGCCAACAACGGCCCGAAGGGAACAATGACCAGCAAGGGCGCCATGAGAAGACCAAAGGTCATGTTGAAGAAGGGTGGGCCGACCGAGATCTTGTCGCCGGTCAGCGTTTCAAGCAGCAGCGGATAAAGCGTTCCGGTAAGGACGGTGCCGCAGGCAACCGTCAGGATCAGGTTGTTGACCACCAGCGCGCCCTCGCGGGAGATCGGCGCGAACAGGCCACCTGCGGTGAGCCGCGGGGCGCGGAAGGCGAAAAGCGAGAGCGCACCGCCGATGAAGAGCAGCAGGATGCAGAGGATGAAGACGCCGCGCGAAGGGTCGCTGGCGAAGGCGTGCACGGAGGTCAAAACGCCTGAGCGGACCAGGAAGGTGCCCATCAGCGACAGAGAGAAGGTCAGGATGGCCAGCAGCACGGTCCAGATCTTCAGCGCCTCGCGTTTTTCCATCACCAGCGCAGAGTGCAGCAGTGCCGTGCCTGCGAGCCAGGGCATGAAGGAGGCATTCTCGACCGGGTCCCAGAACCACCAGCCGCCCCAGCCAAGCTCGTAGTAGGCCCAGTAGGAGCCCATGGCGATGCCGAGCGTCAGAAAGGTCCAGGCCGCAAGAGTCCAGGGCCTCACCCATCGCGCCCAGGCGGCATCGATACGTCCCTCGAGAAGCGCCGCGACAGCAAAGGAAAAGCACACCGAAAAGCCGACGTAGCCGAGGTAGAGCAACGGCGGATGGATCGCGAGGCCGATGTCCTGCAGGACGGGGTTCAAATCCTTGCCTTCCGCGGGCGCCGGATCCAGACGCATGAACGGATTGGATGTGAGTAGAATGAAGAGAATAAAGGCGACGGAAATCCAGGCCTGCACCGCCAGCACATTTGCCTTCAACGTATCCGGCAGATTGCGGCCGAAGGCGGCGACAAGCGCGCTGAACAAGGCCAGGATCAGCAGCCACAGCATCATCGAACCTTCGTGATTGCCCCAGACGCCGGAGTATTTGTAGATCAGCGGCACCAGCGAGTGGGAGTTTTCCCAGACGTTGGCGACGGAAAAATCCGAAGCCACATGCGCATAGGTGAGCGCGCTGAAAGACAAAGCCACCAGCCCGAACATGACGATCGAGCCGATCGGCGCCACGTCCATCATCGCCTGATCGAGGCGCCGCGCGCCGATGACCGGTACAAGAGAGACGACGATGGCCGTCGCCAGCGCCAGAATGAGCGCGTAGTGCCCGACCTCGATGATCATTGCGGCGCCTCTCCCTCTTTCCACAGCCCTTGCGACTTCAACCTGTCGGCGACTTCCTTGGGCATGTACTTTTCGTCGTGCTTGGCAAGCACGGTGTCGGCGGTGAAGACGTTGCTGCCCGCCTCGAAACGGCCTTCCGTCACCACGCCCTGCCCCTCGCGAAAGAGATCTGGAAGGATGCCGGTATAGCGGACCTGGACGAGGTCGCCTGTCGCATCGGTCACTGCAAACTGCACAGTCGATCCCACGCCTCGGACGACGCTTCCGTCACCGACAAGGCCGCCGAGCCGGATGCGCGTTCCAGGCGGCACCGGATTCTTGGCAAGATCGGCCGGCATGTAGAAATAGGCGACCGACTGGCCGAAGGCGAACATGACAAGCAGAACCGCGGCAACGATGAAACTCACGCCGCCGCCAATCACCGCCAGGCGCTTTTGCTTGCGCGTCATTCGGCTGTTCCTTCCGTCGCAAGGCCGAGATCCCGCGCCAGCGCCAGCAACTTCTTGCCCTTCTCGCCGTTGGCGGGGAATGCGGCGAGCCCGCGCTTCAGAGCATCCGCCGCACGATCCTTGTCGTTCAATACGGTATAGGAACGGACGAGCCGCAACCAGCCTTCGAAATTGTCGGGGTTTTCGGTAAGCTTGGCATCCAGATTTTCGACCATGCCCTTGATCATCTGCTGCCGGTCGCCGGTGTTCATCTGTTCGGCCGCGGCGACATCGGACTGCGTCGGATTGCCGGGCGGCTGCGCGGCTGCGGTAGCCTGCGAAGACGAGCCGCCGTTCTTTGCAATGTGTTCGTTGACGAGCGGCACCCACGGCGCATCGGCAGGCGATTGCCGCGCGATCGCTTCGAAAGCCGCGCGGGCGTCATCCGCCTTTCCCGCCTGTTCCATGCTAAGAGCAACATAGAACCGGGCGCGTGGATTGTCCGGCTCCAATTGCAGCGATCGCTCCAGGATCTGGCGCGCATCATCGGTCACGATGCCGCTCGATTTTGCCATCAGCGTCTCGGCAAGACCGTCCAGCCGTACGGCGCTCGGGCCGAGCAATCGGATCGCGTTGCGATAGGCCATCTCCGCGTCCGCGACGCGCATGGTGCTGACATAGATCGGCGCGAGAACGTCCCACCCCTTGCCGTCTTCGGGGTTCTGCGCGAGGTGACGCTCGGCCTTGGCAATCAGGATGCCCATATCGTTGCCGGGGTTGTCGTACCGGGCTTCCAGCGGCTGGGAAGGCAGATCCGGCCTGCCCATCAGCGTGTAAAGACAGAGCCCGAGGACAGGAAGCAACAGGAGAACGAAGGCCTCGGCAAGGCGGCGATCACCCGCCGTCTTTGGATTCTTCGCCGGCGCTGCGTTCGAGACGGCAATAAGGCGTCGGCCGATTTCGGCGCGCGCATAGTCTGCCTCGCCTGCCGAAATCAGTCCTCCGGCAAGGTCACGGTCGAGTTCGCGCAGCTGGTCGCGGTAGACGGCAGCCTCGCCGGCGCGACGATCGTCGGCCGCCCTCGCTCCACGCAGAAGCGGATAAAGCAGGATTGCGGCAACAGCCGCCGTCATAACAGCCAGGAGAATCCAGAAAATCATCACCGCCCAATACTAGAAGCGCGGTTCCATTCCAACAAGCAAAGCCGTGATGACGGCAATTTGAGGCGTTTGGCCGCAATTCTCGATGGAATGACCTCAGCAAGCACGCCCGAGACGGCTAACCGAGCGGCGTCCAGCTGCCGTTGTCGTTGCGGCAAGCCGACCCGCGCGCGACGGTGTCCTTGCCCTCGACGGTGAGCGTATGGGTATACTGGCGACAGTTCTGCGAGCCGACCTGATAGGGCGCAGCCGCCACCACCTTGCCGCTGACGTTGCGTCCGCTCCAGACGACCGGCTGCCCGACGGCGGCACCTTCCAGTGCCCGATATTCGGCCTCGAGGGCCCGCTGGCGATCGCTGTCGCTGAGCGTCACGCCCGCCCGGCCAACGATACCGCCCTGCAGGTCGGCGATGATCGACACGGATGCAGATGGCTTGCCGGTGCCGAAAAGGCCAGCCGAAGCGCCACCCTTGGTTGTCTGGCACCCCGACAGCGCTACGGCTGCCAGAAGCGAAGAAACAATCATGCCTTTTGAACGGAGCATCATTCAGTCGAACCCGAATCAGGTGTCATCACGCCGCCACAGGCGCATGGCGCCTTGTCGTCTTTAAGGCAAAGCATGCTATGCAAGTGCCTATGTCGTTGTGGCATCAAGCAGTTCCTCACGCAACATCCTTTGTCACGCCCGGAAGAATAAGGCGTGCCTTGAGGCCGCCCCAATCCCCGCGGGAGAGCTCGAGCCTGCCCTGGTATTCATTGGAGATCTCGGTCACGATCGAAAGTCCAAGGCCGGTCCCAGGCTTGCTTTCATCCAGCCGCCGCCCGCGCTTCAGTGCCTCCCGGATCTGATCGGGTTCCAGGCCGGGTCCGTCGTCCTCGACGACCAACTCGACCCAATGGCGGCGTGCGCTGGCTTCGGCTCCCTTGACCTCGTCATGGGTCTCGGCCACCGACAGGCGAACCTTGCCTGCGGCAAAACGGGCTGCATTCTCCAGGAGATTGCCCACGACCTCTTCCAGATCCTGCTGCTCCATCGCGACGGCAATGTGCTGTGGCGAGACCGAGAGCTCGAATTCCTTGTCCACGTTCAGGCGACGCATGACGCGAACCAGCCGCTCCATCGCCGGCTCGGCATCGGTGCGCGCCAGAACGGATTCACGCTGCGCTGCGATGCGCGCGCGGTTCAGATAGGACTGCACCTGCCCCTGCATGGCCTCCGCCTGGCTGCGCACCAGATCGCCGTGCGACCGCTCCAGCACCCGGGCCTCGTTGAGCAACACGGCAATCGGCGTCTTCAGCGAATGGGCGAGATTTCCGACCTGCATGCGCGCGCGCTCGACGATGCGCCGATTGCTGTCGATCAGCGCGTTCACCTCGTTGGCGAGCGGCAGGATTTCACGGGGAAACGCTCCCTTCAGCTGCTCGCTCTCGCCGGCACGGATGCGCTCCAACGCGGCGCGCGCCTTATCCAGCGGCTTGAGGCCATAGAGAATGGCCAGCGCGTTGACGATCAGGCTGCCCACACCAAAGCCGGCAAGCGCCAGATAGAGGCTATGGGAGAAATTGCGGACGTCGTCTTCGACGACATCGACGTTGCCGGTGACGCGAAAACGCGCCGCCCTGCCGTCCGTGTCGAGCACGACTTCGGTTTCCGCGACCTGGATGCGGTTTCCGGAGGCGTCCGTTACCTGATAGTAGCGCTCGTAGTTCTTGTCGAAAGGCGCCTCGAGAACGGATGGAACCGGGATCGTCGCCGATCCCAGCGACGGCGACACCAGCGGCGGCGCGGTATAGGTGCCAAGCGGTTCGACGACCCAATACCAGCCGGTCTTCGGCTGAGCGAACCTGAGGTCGCCGAGCTGAGGACTGCCGCTCAGGGAACCCTGATCGCCGATCGCAACCGAATTGATGACGTTATAAAGCTGTGCCCGCAGCAGGTCCTGAAAGCCGCGTTCGGCGCTCTTGCGATAGAGCGTCGAGATCAGGAGACCGATGACCACCAGGGCCACGGTCGACCAGATCGTGGTGAGAAGCAGAACGCGTGCAGTGAGAGACTTAATTCGCATTGGTCGGCGCTTGGATGCGGTAACCCAGACCGCGCACCGTTTCGATCAAATCAACACCCATCTTCTTGCGCAAGCGGCCGACGAATACCTCGATCGTGTTGGAATCGCGATCGAAATCCTGGTCGTACATGTGCTCCACGAGTTCGGTGCGCGATACCACCTCGCCCATGTGATGCATCAGGTAGGCCAGAAGGCGGTATTCATGCGACGTCAGCTTGAGCGTCACGCCGTTGACCACGGCTTTCGAGGTCTTGGTGTCGAGGCGCACCGGGCCGCAGACGATCTCCGACGAGGAATGACCGGCGGCGCGGCGGATCAGGGCGCGGATGCGCGCAAGCACCTCTTCCACGTGGAACGGCTTGGTGACGTAGTCGTCGGCGCCGGCGTCGATTCCGGCGACCTTGTCGCTCCAGCGATCGCGCGCGGTCAGGATCAGTACCGGCATGCCGCGGCCGGCGCCGCGCCACTTCTCCAGCACGCTCACGCCGTCCAATTCAGGAAGGCCGATGTCGAGGATAATCGCGTCGTAGGGCTCGGTGTCGCCGAGGAAGTGTCCTTCCTCGCCGTCGAACGCCTGATCCACGACGTAGCCGGCCTCTTTGAGAGTCTCACTGAGCTGCCGGTTCAGGTTGACGTCGTCTTCGACTACCAGGATGCGCATCGGTCCGCTTTACTCCGCTTGATCTCTTCGCTGTCTCATAGGCCGATTCTGCCTACATCGGAACCTTGACGGTTACCTTGCGCGGGCGCTGACCGTTGCCCTGAACCAGAACCGTGATGATGCAACTGTCGCCGGAAGGCTGGACGGAGAGCAATTGCCCGCCCGTCTTTTCCACGACTTGTTGTGCGGCTGCGCTGCAATCGCCTGCTACGCGCACGATAAAGTTGCGCGAATTGTCCGGTGAGGGCGACGATACCGCCAGCCCGGCGGCCAACGCTGCGACGCTCAAAGGAGAGGCCATGTGCTATGCTTTCAATGGATATCAACTTGGCCCGACTATGTACTCAAGCCACCTGAATGGCAAATGAATGCACTGTAATGCCTGATGCTTAGAACGATTTGAGAGTAGCGCTTAAAGGCATTCGACAGTGGAAAACCTGCGAGGTGCGGAGAACGTCCGCCCCTCGCAAGCCATGCTCCGATCACGATGCGGGCTTGATTGCAGCTTTGGCCGTAACCCGCCCGTAGACGGCCAGCAGGCCACCGACCGCGCCGGTAATACTGACGATGGCGTCGACGATCTGGGTTTGGTCCGCGGCGCCGACTCTCACACCGGAAAAGTGCATCAGCGACGCGCCGACAGAGATCAATGCCCCCCAAATCGTCTTTGAGCTGTACCAGTATTTCAAGTCGCTCATGTCTTTTTCTCCTTTCATGAGACGTCACACTGACAATGTCGCTTTCGCCGGAATACCCAGCGGGATGCGCTCCCCTACCTGCCGGATCCGCACCGACAGGCTGACTTGCCGACCGCCGAAATCCGCTGTCTCGTCGGCCCGCGGGTAGGTCCATTCCGATCGGTCGACCTCGGCAACTCTCACGACGGTTGCGCCGTCCATGATCTCGACACGATAGCGCTCGAACGGTTCGTCGAGTGGAATGTCCGTGCCGATCCAGCTGTCTGCGTTGTCGCGCCCGCGCCTTGTCCAGGAAACGACGATATTGCCGCCGTCGTTTCGGACGCCACGCAGGTGGACGGGAGACAGCGGCGTCAGAGCGCGCAAACCGCCCTCGAAGGCGAATGGCCCCGCCTTTTCCGCGGCGCCCGCGGCCTCGGCAATCCAGTTCAGCCGAAGCCCCATCTCGTCGCCGCGAATTCCAAGCGGCTTCACCGCACCGTCGAGCAGGACCACTGCCGAGCCGGCCGGCGCGCCTGACTCCATTGCATCCTCCGTGCCGGACAGCGCGCGCAGCAGGCCGCGCAAACGCCAGCGCCCACTGTCGGTCTCCTCGGCCTGCGAGAAGGCAAGGACCTCCCACACGCCGTTCGCGGACAGCACAGCCGCCAGGTTGGCGCCGTTCAGGACCGAGACCGCAGGTTCGGACGAAAGATCGCCGTAGGGCAGATCGACAACCAGCGCCTGCGCCCAGTCGAAGCGGCCGCTGACGCCGGCCACGAGCGGCGCGGCCAGCTTGCCGATCCTTGCCGGGCGATCGAGGAGGACCCTCCCCTGATAGCCCTCCTGCGTCGGGGAGGATGACAGACCGACCGTGCGCCAGGGCTTTGCGAAAACCGCGGCGCGCGCAAATGTGGCTGCATCGCCGCCATCGAGCCGCGGCAGATCCAGCAGGTGCACGAGCGGCGCAAACAGGCTGGACGCCTCGCCACGTTCCCGCCCGTCTACAGACATCCTCGGACCGCCGCCGCTGGACGGCGCGAATTCGCGTGCCTCGATCCGGCGGGCATCGCCGTCCTCGATCCGCGATATCAGGAAACGCCCTGGCGGCCCTGCAGGCAGTGTCACGACATCACCCGGCTGGACGCGAAGCTCGCCGAAAGGCAGCGAGAAGCGAACGGAACGGCGGGCCATGCGATGGTCGCGCAACAGCGCCTCTGCCGCTGCAAGGGCCGTTTCCTCCGAGATGACCGCCGGCAGATCCTGCCTGATCACCCGGCTCGTCGTCTGCGCGGCACGGTGCGAGCGCACGCTTGCCTGCGCATAGTCGAGCTCCGGATTGTAGAAGGTCAGGACCGCCTCGGCGGCGAAATCGCTGTCGTGACCGCGTGTTTCCTGCCAGAGCGGTTCGTCCTCGCGATCGACGAGCGTTTCGAGCGGGAAAGCCGGAAGGCTCGCCCGTGCGCGCGAGCGGAACCGCAGGAGGCCGGCATGCTCGAACGCATCGATCTGGAACGCCTGCAGCAGCGGCTCTATCAGGCTGCGGGCGGAAATGAGGTCGCCTTGCACGTAGCCGGTCAGATCACCGCCGACCTCCGAGACGTCGAAATCCGCAACGCCGTGGTCGCGCAGCACCGCCGCGATCACGTCGGCAAGCGTGCCGCCGCCGAGCCTGCCGTTCAGCCAATGGCCGGTCCACCAGTTGGCGCCGTCGCTCCATACATCGGCGCGTTGCGGAAAGGCCGGATAGGGCCGCGCGTCCCACGACCAGATGAACAGATGCGCGGGATCGACCATTCCGGCCGGCACCCTATCGCCTGCCCACCAATCGTGATGCGCCTCCAGAAAGCGGCGTTGGATGCTGTCGGAGCGCATGCCCCTCGAAAAATGGGGAGCGCCGCTCTCGGCGGATTTCGGATCGGCAAAGACGTTCGGCTGGTTGGCACCCTTGTCGACGGCTGCGCATCCAAGCTCGGTGAACCAGACCGGCTTGCTTGCCGGTATCCACGCCGTCGGGACGGTGCGTTCGACGCCGCCGACACGGTCGTAGTGGGAATTTGTCCACCATCCGGCGATGTCCTTGTAGCGGAAGACCCAGTGCTTTCCCGCCTGCCCGTCGGCAATCGGGCGCCGCACGCGCGCCCGGCGCTCCGCCGCGTTCTCATAGTACCAGTCGAAGCCTTCGCCCGAGCCGATCGCCGCCGTCATCGCATCCGGATCGTCCGCCAGACGGAAGCCGTCCGGATTGGCATTGGCCAGATCGTCGTCACGCCAGTCGGAAAGCGGCATGTAGTTGTCGATGCCGATCGCATCGATGGCAGGCGAGGCCCAAAGGGGATCGAGGTTGAAATAGACGTCGCCGCTGCCGTCTGCCGGGTGGTGGCCGAAATACTCGCTCCAGTCGGCGCCGTAAGTCAGCCTTGCCGACGGGAGCAGGCCTTTCACATCCGAGGCCAGCGAGATCAGCGCATCCACGAAAGGGAACGCGCCGTTGTCGTCGCGCACCTCGGTCAATCCGCGCAGCTCCGAACCGATGACGAAGCCGTCGACCCCACCAGCCGCCAGTGCGAGCTGCGCATAGTGCAGGACGAAGCGCCTGTAGCTCTCCTCGCCGCCCTGATGGATCACCTGCTGCCCCGAGACCGCGAAGTGGCTCGGGCTCGCCACGCCTGCAAATGCCAGCAACTGGTTGCGCGCCTGTGCCGTGCGATCGACGGTTCCGGCCTGCCCCGCGGCAGGACAGCAGGTTATGCGCCCGCGCCAGGGATAGGCGGCCTGCGCCGCCTCGCCATAGGGATCCGGCAAGGAGTTGCCGGAGGGAATGTCCATCATCAGGAACGGATAAAGGTAGACCTCCAGTCCCCGCGCCTTCAGATCGGCGATCGCCGACACCACGCTGGCGTCGTCAGGCGTACCTCCATAGGCGGGCCCGCCGTTGACGCGGCTGATGACGTGGGCCTGCGCACGGTCGACGCCGGAAACGGACCAGGGCGCGCTCTCGTTGCTGCGGCCGGCCACCTCGACGCCCGGTAGGACGCGGCACGCACCGGCCCGCAGATCCGTGCCGAACCACGAAACGACCAGCGCCACCCGCTCCAGGCGGGGGCAGAGCCCTGTCAGCTCATCGAGGGACACCTGCCAGTCCGTCGATCCCTGCCGGCTGTTCCGGTTGAGGACGCGGGCACTTCCCGCACCGGAACCCTCGGAAACAGCGAGAGTGCGGTAGCCATGCTCCGTCGCTCCGGGAATGATGCAGACGGCCCTGATATTGTTCTCGAGCGCGCCGATCGGACGAACCACCTCGAATTGCAGCAGCGGGATCCGGTTTCCGTACGCATCCAGCGGCAACCGCTCGAAAACCACATAGGCGAGGCCGCGGTAGGCAGGAGCGTTGCCGGCACCCTGCTTGGCCTCGATGAGGGGATCGGGCATCTGATCGCCGCTGCCGGGATAGACACGCATCTCCATCCTCGTGAGATCGAGTTCCTTGCCATCGGCCCAGACACGGCGGACGCAGGCAATTGGCCCCTCGCACAGCCCGACTGCCAGATTGGCAAAGTAGCGGAAGGTTTCCACTCTCGTGCCACCCGAGGATTTTCCGCCTTTCCGCTCCGTTGTCACCTGCTCCTCGAAGCGTGTCGCCCAGATCATGGTGCCGCCGATACGGGCCGTTCCGTAGACCCGGATGATCGCCGCACCTTCGTCCGCACCGGGGATTCGCGCCGTCGAGAGCTGCGCCCCGCGCACGGTGGAACTGCCGCCGATCAGTGCGCGGTCGACGACGCTGCCAGCGAGGGCCCCGGCCGCCCGGCCGATGATCGCGCCGACGGGACCGAAGACGCTGCCAAGGGCGGCGCCGGCTGCCTGAAAGAGAAGGGTTGCCATCTATTTCTCCGGAAACCGGAACACGGCCGCGATCCGCCTGCGCCAGCTCGGCACCAGGGGAGAACGGATCACCGCGACCTGTTCGTAGGCGTGGATGAAGTGCCGTTCCCGGCAGAGAATACCGGCGTGCTTCGCGGCGATCTCAGGCCGCCAGCGGAAGAGAAGAACATCCCCGGCACGCGCCTGCGCCAACGGAACCGGCGGCCCGAAATGCCTGTGCGCCGCATTCAACAGCCGATCCTCGCCGCTCCGCTCGGCCCAATCCGGTGCATAGAGCGGCGGCGGTTCGGGATCGTTGCCGTAGAGATCCCGCCAGATGCCGCGGATCAGGCCGAGGCAATCGCATCCCACACCTCTCAGAGAGGCCTGATGCCTGTAGGGCGTGCCGATCCAGCTCTCGGCCAGCACCAGGACGTCGTCCGCAATGGTCGTCATTTGAACAGTGGGCTCCCGTCGTGAACGGTTTCGCCGTCCGCATAGGTGTAGGCGAAATCGGCCCCCGGCATGTGCGGGAAACCTCGGAAATTCAGATGGTTGGAAAACTTCGCTCGACAGGTGGCGAAGGACTTGTCGCATCCGCCGGTGAGCGCCACGCGATCGCCCGGCAACGGCGCCCTGTCGAGCGGCAGCCAGAGCGTGATCTCCATCATGCCGTCGACGACGGCCTGCGCTTCGATGTCGGCGCGCTGTCCCCGGTATTCGCCGTCGATGAAGGCGAGCACCCCGAAGCGGAAGAAGCCGTCGGCTACGGGGCCGACGCCGGCGAGGACAAGGCGGCTCGCGTCCGGCGCCGACACCACGATCCCCTCCGCGCGAAATTGCAGCCGCGACAGATCGATACCGCAGCGCGCGTCTCCGAGCGTTGCATCGCACCGGCGCCCATAGATGCGCCCCTGCGGTTGGTTCAACCGGCTGGCAAAGCTGCGGAGCTCCGCCCGGAAGCCACCGGCATCGCGCGTCACCTCGCCGATTTCCTGAACCTTCAGCAGCATGTACTGCTCCGGCGCGGCCCAGTTGACGAGGAATACCTCGACCCGGGCGCCGTC
This sequence comes from Rhizobium sp. Root1203, assembly GCF_001424945.1. Classification (GTDB taxonomy): domain Bacteria; phylum Pseudomonadota; class Alphaproteobacteria; order Rhizobiales; family Rhizobiaceae; genus Rhizobium. The sequence continues at coordinate 674,742 of NZ_LMCW01000001.1, read as the reverse complement.
GTAGCGGCCGAGCGCCAGGTCTTCCTCGGCGATAGCGTCACTGGAGAAGCCCCCCGCAACCTCGCTGGTCGACGCCGGCAATCCGGCCTCCTGTTCGGATACGCTCGCGGAAAAACCGCTGGCGGCGAGAAATGCGGTGCCGTCGAATGCGAGACCGTGATCGTGCTCGGTGAACCCCAGCACGATGCCGTCGTGCCGCGTCACGCGCCAGGCGTGGCACACCGTCGTTGCATCGCCATCCAGATGCGCCTGCAGTGCTGCGGGGATCGGTCTCATGGCGCGATCTCCGTCAGCGGTATGCTGGGGATGCGCCCGGCGTTGAAAGCGGAGAGATTGACGTCGATACGGCCGGTCGCGAAGCGAACGGGCACATCGAACTCGAAGCCCGCCGTCACCGCCGCGCCCGCCGCCGGAATGACGTCTCCGGCAAAGGTCACGATACCGGTCGCGGGATCGCAGACGAAAGCCGCGAACGGCTGCGGCACTCCGGCGACCGCCACGACCACCGAGCCCGCTATCGGCTTGCCGATCCGACGCACGCTGCTTGCGGCCGCATCGCCATAGGTCTTTGCAAGCGCGAAGCTCGCCGTCGCGCCGTCGCCCGCACCGATCGGCTGATCGATTGCCGTCACGGGCTTGTCGGGCCGTCCGGATTTCCAGTCGACCGGATCGCGGAAGCGGAAGCCATAGAGCTCGCCGCCGCGCGCTTCGAAGAACTCGAGCACATCGTAGAGGTCGGCCAGCGACCGCAGGCCGGAGCCGGCATCGTAATTTCGGCGTGCATCCCGCCAGCGGCTGTTGCGGCTCTCGCGACCGTTCGAGAGGTTGACGATATCGGTGCGCCGCACCGGGCCGCCGCTCGTCGAGAGCGACAGGCGCAGCGGAAAGCGCACCTCGTGGAACCCGCCTGTCATGGAAGCCTCAAAGGTTGCGCTGGCCGCGCATTGCCGTCCGCGCCAGCATGGAGGAAATCTGCGCCTCGCTCTTCAGGAAGCTCTGGGCGTCGGCGGCCGTCACGTTGAAGACGATCTGCGACGTGCCTGCGGTCCCGGAGGCTGCAACGCCGAGCGAACCGTCCGCGCCGCGTTTCAGCGGCAGGATCGCCTCGCTGCCGGCCTCCCCCATCAGCCCGATGTCGCCCCCCATCGGAAAATAGGTCGGCCGCGAGACGACACCGCCATCGGCGAACGGCAGCAGCTTGCCGAAGCCGCCGAGCAGATTGGAGGCGGCACCTGAGATCATCGTTTCCAGCGGTTTCAGCCCGGCAGCCAGCGCGATGTCCGTCAGCCGGCTGCCGAGGCTCCGCAGCACGTCGTCGAGGCCCTTGCCACCATCGGCGGCACTGCGCAGGGCGCTCGACAGCGCCGATCCGAAGGAACGCGAGCGCGTCTCGAGGACGCCCAGCGCACGCTCCAGCGTTTCGGCCTGCCCTGTCATTGCCGGGAGGTCCGTGTCGTCGTTTTCCATTGTCTCACCTTGGTTTACGCAGCCGCCGTCGCATCCGGAAACCGGGCGAGCAGGCCATCCAGATCCGTCCGCGAGATGGCGGAGCCGCGCGGCGCAAGCCCCCCGGCTGCGGCGTGGAATTCGAAGGGCGTCATCGCCCAGAACGTGGCGGGAGGAAGCCGCAGCAGGCAGAGGCCGACATGCAGGACGCGCGTCCAGGGGAACGGCGCAGCGTCAGGTTCGACCGTGCTGTCCGCTGCGGCTACAGGGGGCGCGTCGACGTCTCCCCGCCCGGGCCTGCGAAGGTTGCCGCCAGAAGATCGCCGATAATTGCGGCGTAGACGCCAATGCCGCCTTCGACATTGGCGTCGGCGACCGCGTCATCCGAATAGAGGTTGCCGCCGCCGCGAAGTCCTGCGCCGATGATGCGGATCATGTCGGCCGCCTTCAGGCGGCCGTCGGCGAAGCGTTCCGCAAGACCCGCGAGACTATCAACGGAAAATGCCGTCTCGAGTTCGGCCAACGCGCCGAGCGTCAGGCAGAGGATCCGCGTTTCGCCATCGATCACCGCTTCGATCTCGCCGCGGCGCCGGTTCGCCCTTGCACCCGCCGGCCGCATCAAAGCGCTCCGAAGCTGATGGGGCCGGCCGATTCCAGCGCCAGTTCGAACATCACCTCGCCATTGTGCTGGCCGGAATATTCGAGCGCGGTGGCCTGAAAGGGTCCCGTGACGGTGCCGAAACCGGGGACGACGATCTGCCAGCTCAGGATCGAGGCATTGAAGAAGGCACCGCGCACCAGACCATCGGAGACGGCATCCTTGAAAATTCCGGCGCCGGACACGGAAGCGCGCTGGACGCCCGCTCCGCCCAGCAATTCGCGCCAGCGCCCGACGCTTTCCGCGTCCGTCACGTCGACAGTCTCGGCGTTGAAGGCGAGCCGCTTCGAGCGCAAGCCCGCGACCGCTTCATAGGCTGTACCGTTGAATATCCTGAGAAGCAGGTCCTTGCCCTTTTGCGCTGCCATCGCGTCGTTCCTTTCAAAGAAAAAGGCGCCCTCGAGGACGCCCGCCAATGTCATCAACTTGTCACTTTCAACCAGCCGGCCTAGCTGCTACGAGACCGCCTGTCTTCTGCTCTTCAATGCGTCAAAGCATCCCGCCGCCGATGTCTGCATCTTTCTCCCTGCGCTCGGCGCAGACGGTCGCCGTCCTTGCCGTGACGCAGCTGATCGGCTGGGGCACCAGCTTCGATATGCTGGGCGTCATGGGCCGGGTCATCGCACCCGATCTCGGCCTGCCGAACGAGGTCGTGTTCGGCGGCCTGACGATCATGATGGTCGTCAGCGCCATTGCAGGCCCGGCAACAGGCCGCTGGCTAGGGCGCTACGGCGCCGCTCGTGTGCTTGCCGCCGCGTCCATCACCTTCACGATCGGGCTGCTTCTGTTGGCCGCCGCAAACGGGATCGTGCTCTACGTGCTGGCCTGGATCGCAATCGGCGCCGGTGGTGCGTTCGGCCTGTCCGCATCCTGCTATACCGCCGTCGTCGAACGCGAGGGGGCCGGCAGCAAACGCGTGATCGCGATCCTGATGCTCTTCACCGGTCTTTCAGGCGCGATTTTCTGGCCCGCTCTCAGCCTTCTCAACGAAACCGTCGGCTGGCGGCTCACATTCCTGATCTGCGCGGCCCTGCAACTCTTCATCTGCCTGCCGTTGCACCTGTTTGCACTGCCGAAGCCGATCGCGCGCCATACTGACGGCGCTGCCGTCCAAGCCGCGCCGGTGCCGCTTTCGCCAAAAGCACAGCGCAAGGCTTTTCTGCTGATCGCAGCTGCGACCACGGTCTCGACCTTCGTCACATTCGGCTTGTCGCCCTCGCTGCTGGAGATCTTCCGCCAGTCCGGCGCCTCCCCGGCGTTGGCGCTGCAACTCGGTTCGGCGCGTGGCGTCATCGGCATCTCGGCGCGGTTCATGGACATGCTGCTCGGCAAGCGCGGCAACCCGATCCTGAGTGCCGCAATGGGCGTGAGCCTGATGGTTTCGAGCTTCCTTCTGATGCTCGCCGTGCCGGCGTCGACACCCCTGCTCATCATCTTCATTCTGCTCTACGGGTTCGGCTCCGGCGTAATGACCGTTGCCCGCGCTCTGTTACCGCTCGCCCTGTTTTCACCGCGTGAATACGGTCTGCAATCCGCCCGCCTCTCGCTGCCGCAAAATCTCGCGAACGCATTCGCCCCGGTCGTCTTCACCGCCATCCTCGACCGCGCGGGTGCAGGCATGGCGATCGCCACGTGCGCGGCGCTGGCTACGATGTCGCTGGGCTTCGTCCTGATGCTGATGACGCTGGTGCGAGGCGCTAGAGCATCGATTCCGTTACTGCCCTGAACCTGAGCGCGGCGACAAAGAGCCTCGCTTTCGCTTCCCGCCGCGTCAGCGTGGCGACATGCTGCAGGTTAACGAGGAGATGCGTTTCAAGCGGCAGGGACGCATTGGCCAGCAAAGCACGGATCGACGCAGCAATCTGCTGTGCCTGCTTGCGGCCGCTGGCTTCGGACCACACCTCAAGCGTCAGCAGATGTTCCTCTCCGGCTTCGGTCGAGGTCGAATAGTCGTTGGTCGCAAGGTCGCCGATCACGATGCAGGGAAGGTTCCCCCCCGTCATGTACCTGTCACGGATACCGTCGAGACCGATCACAACGCTGAGTTCGGTGTCCCCGATCAGGCGGGCGTGGATCGCCGAAAGCAATTCATTGGCAGCGCTCATCCGGCCCTCCCCTGTTTCTCGCTCTTTTGTGCGGCATCGCGCGCGAGCTTCGCGAGAACCTCCGCGAGATTCCGCAATGTGACCTGCAGGGCCGTCATCGGCCTTCCTCCTCGCAGAGGCAGACGAGATAGCAGCCGGTTTCGTCCGGGTCGCGCCAGGTGCCGATCGCGAAGACGCGGGCGCCCTTGGAAAACCGCATGCCGGCCTTGATGTCGCTTCGGAACCGAAGCCAGATGCGGTGCGTGAGCGTGAAAACCTCTGCGCCCGCCTGTTCTCCGCGCACCTCGCCGACAGGTTCGACCCTCGCCCAGAGTGAGCCGATCGACACGAAGGCAACAGTGGCGCCGCCCTGCCCGTCCGACGTCTCCACAGGCACTTCCAGCTCCAGTCGCGCCGTCATCTCGCCGGGATCGAGGAACACCGATCGCATCAGAGCCTCCGCATGACGAAGGGAGCGATGAGGCGAGCGTAGCCGACAGGAGTGTCGGCCGGTTGATCCTCTGCGGCAACCGCGCCGCGAAAGGCAAACATCCGGGAGACATGCATCAGCATCGCCCGCTTCAGCACATCCGGAACATCGGCACCACTTTCGCCGAAACCCGCGGTGAACTCGATCTCGATACCATTGATCGCCCGTGCCGTGTTGACGATGCGATTGAGGATCAGCCGGGCCGGATGGGAATTTCCGTCGAGGACGTGGCCCGCCAGCGGCTGCGCAACCGCTTCGCCGAATGGATCGTAAAGCGTCAGGCTTTCAATGCTTTGCACCGGTCCTCTGGCAATCGGAATCACGCCGCCCTCAGGTATTGAATCAAGATAGACGCGAAAGCCCTGGGCGATCAGGCAGAGGCCGGTGCTGCGCTCCAGGTGTTCGCGGGCGGTGCGGATCAGGGATACCAGAAGCGCGTCTTCGTTGCCGTCGTCGAGCCGCAGATGGGCTTTGACCTCGGCCAGCGTCAGCGCCTCCGCGGCGGGCGGGGTAATAGGTACGTAGGTCATATGGATTCCTGAATTTTGCGTTGGTGACGGGCCGCCGCGTGGCCCCCTCGTCCGACCCCGGGTCCCTTCTCCCCTCGGGGAGAACAGTGGGCAGCCGGACGAGGGGTGCCGCCGAGGCAAATCAGCTCTCCGCGAACTTGATGAGCTTGATCGCCTCGAAATTCTGCACGCCGCCGCCGACGCGCTTGGTCGTGTAGAACAGCACGTAGGGCTTGGCGGAATAGGGATCGCGGAGCACGCGAACACCCGTCCGGTCGACGACGAGATAGCCGGCGCGGAAATCGCCGAAGGCGATGGACATCGCATTGGCTGCGATATCGGGCATATCCTCGGCCTCCGCCACCGGGAACCCGGCCAGCGTGGCGGCCTCGCCTGCCATTGCGGGCGGCTGCCAGAGATAGCGCCCGTCGGCATCCTTCAGCTTGCGCACCTCGGCCTGCGCCTTGCGGTTCATCACGAAGTTCGCGTTCCGTCGGTGCCCCGCCTTCAGCGCATAGATCGTGTCGATCAGCGTGTCGGAAGCGCCGGTTGCCCTGAAGGCACCCGCGGCACCGGTTGCGATGTAGCCGAGACTGCCCCAGCTCCAGGCGCTCTCGGCAACGGCGGCATAGGCGAGGAAGCCCTTCGGCTTGTTGATGCCGTCGCCGCTGACAAAGGCGGTACCCTCCTGTTCGGCGAAGACGGTGTCGACCTCGCTCGAGATCCAGCCCTCGATATCGACCGCCGCGTCGTCCAGCAGCGCCTGCGTCGCCGCCGGCATCGCATAGAGTTCCATGGTCGGGAAGGACAGCTCGGCGAGCTGGGCGCTGTTGGTCTGCGGCCGCGCTGCCGTCTCCGCGACCCAACCGGATGCCATGCCTGTTGTCGCAAAGGGTTTCTTCAGGATCGAGCTGGACACCTGGCGCACCGTCGCGAGCGACCGGATCGGCGAGGCTACGGAAAGGCGGCGGCCGATTTCACTGTCGGTTTCGGAGGGTACGAGGTAGCCACCATCCGCGCCGGAGCCCGACGACATGGCCTTCGCCTCGATGTCACGCAGGCCCGTCTCGTCGCCGCGTCTGATGTACTGCTCGAAGGCCGCCTTGTGCTCGGTCGTCTCGATGCCCGCGGCACCGGACCGGCCGAGCGGCGGCCGCGCTTTCTTCAGCGCCAGCTGGTCGAGCACCTTCTTCTGCTCGTCCATCGCGCGGTTGATACGGTCCATCTTGTCGCGGGTGACGACGTCGGAGGTCAGCTTCTCCTCGATCTCGCCGAGGCGGCGGTCATTGGTTTCCTTGAAGGCCTCGAAGGCCTCCATGAACTCGTCGAAGGCGGCGGTCATCTCGGGCGCCGCCTTGATCTCCGGCGCCGTCTTCAAGGCAGTGTGCATGTCGGTCATGGGTTGGTCCTATCTGAAGGTTTCTCTCAGCATCAGCCGTGCCGCCCGGCGCATGGCGCGGACGAGCTCGGTCTCCTTGTCGCGGAACCACCGCGCATTCTTGATGTTCTGCACGCGGGCAGACGGCAGCATCGGGAAGGTCACCACCGAGATCTCCCAGAGGTCGGCCTCCAGGATGCGCCGCACGCCCGATTTCGCATCGGTCTTCGCCCTGACCGTGCGGAAGCCGATCGAAAGTCCGTCGAGGGCGCCGTTCTTCAGGAGCTGATGGACCTCGCGGGCACGGGAGACGCCATCGGCCAGGACACCCTCGACATAGAGCCCGCGGCTATCCTCGCGGATCGTTTTCCAGGCGCCGATCGGCTCGGCCGGGTCGTGCTGGAAGAGCATGCGCACGCCGCCCGCCCCGCGCTCGGCGAGCGATTTGCGAAAGGCGCCGCGCTCGATCGCGTCCTTGCCGAGATCGACCTCGCCGAAGACGCTGGCATAGCCGGAAAAGCTGCCGTCGCGCTTCAGCCCGCGAAGCTCCAGATTGACGAACTTGCGGCTGTCGACAGCCACGGGTGATCGCGCCAGCGCGCGGCTTGCGGTCATGGTCATACTCCTCGTTGTCGGAAATTCGCGGTCGGGCAATTCCGGACGCAGAACCGCTGCGCACTTTTGCCGAAGTGTCTCTAGCGGTTGCGTGCGCCGTAGCGTCCGGCGATGCGCGAGAGGATGCCAAGCCCCCACCAGGCGCAGAGGCTCGATGCCGCCGAGCCCGAGAGGATCACCTCGGACACCGAAAGCCGGTCCGCAAGCGCCAGCCGTTCGGCTATCCAGATGCCGGTCGGCGTGCCGAAGATCGTGCCGCAGGCAAGGCCGGTGAAGAACCGGCTCGCCGCCTCGCGCCGGCTCTTCGGCACGAGATAGACGAGCGACACGGCGGCACCCGCCGATGCACCCAGCACCCTGGTCGCCCAGAGCCAGGCATCGTTGGAAAAGTCGGCCATTGCTAAACACTCCGAATAGGTGGAACACGCCGGCAAAGGCGATGAACCAGGGCTTTGCGGCGCCCTGTTCGACTGTTTCCGTGAATCTTTTGAATCGCTTGGGGTGATTTGTTCGGAGATAGAATCCGAGGCTCACACCGGCTGCCCGCCTTGGCCGGATCCGGATTCCGATATCAGATGCATCTCTTTGAAAAACAATGAATTTATAGCGTCTTCCGTCGATTCCGCCGGCGGCTTTCAAGCCCCTCCAACGCAATCGGTTCTCAATACCCCACCGCCTGCCGTTTCTCCTCGTCGGTCAGGAATGGCGCATTGCCCACCCGTGTCCAGAGCTGGTCGCGCTCGGAGGCCAGCCCGGCGACCTTGTCCAGGTCAGGCTCCAGCCGCAGGCCGTCGCCGTGGCTGCGGGCCAGCCAGGTCGAGAGCGACGCGGCGGTGCGGGTCAGCATCGGCAACACGGTGAGGCGGTAGAAGGCGCGGTTGGCTTCCTGGTAGTTGGCATAGGTGTTGTCACCGGGGATGCCGAGCAGCATGGGCGGCACGCCGAAGGCGAGCGCGATGTCGCGGGCGGCGCCGTTTCGCGCCTCCACGCAGTCCATGTCCTTCGGCGAGAGCCCCATCGACTTCCAGTCGAGTCCGCCTTCAAGCAGCAGCGGCCGGCCTGCGCGCAGGGGACCGGAATAGCCATCGTCCAGCTCCTGCTTCAGCCGCTCGTACTGATCCGGCGAGAGGTTGCCGCCCTCCTTCGGCTGGTAGACGAGCGCACCGGAGGGGCGTGCGGAATTGTCGAGCAGCGCCTTGTTCCAGGTCGCGGCCGCATTCGAGAGATCGAGCGCCACCTGCGCTGCGGCGAGCGGCGGGAAGCCGAGATGATCGTCGAGCGGATGAAAGAGCTTGAGGTGCAGCAGGCCGAAGCCGCCCGTATCGAGCGGAAACCGGCGCAGCGAGCCGCCGGCGCGATAGTCGTAGGCCTCCGGCCATCCGTCGCGGCCCTCGACGACACTCACTCGGTCCGGCCTGAGCAGGTGCAGTTCGCGCAGCTGCCCGCCGACATCAAGCGGCTCGACATACGCATTGCCCGACAGCAGCAGATGGCCATAGAGCGCTTCGAAGAAATCCGGGCCGCCCATGTGCGCATTCGGCTGCCGGAGGAGTTCCAGCAGCGGGTGATCCGGCCGCTCGCGGGTGCCCTCGTAGAGCAGCATCGGCACGGAGGCCGTCGTTTCCGCAACCAGCCTGACGCAGCGGTGCGCCACCGGATTGCGCATGAAGCCTTCACGCGCAAGCGCCGCATAGGAGCGCCCCGTCCAGCTCGCCCGACCGTCCGCGGCCAGCGACACGACGCTTGCGGCCGCTTTTTTCTCGGGCACGGGATTGCGGACCGCCGGGGAGCCCCACGGCAGCAAGGATCGGAGTTTCATGATGTGATTCCCAAGGTTTCGGAGCGGCTTTCATGCCGCAGCGCCTGTCGCCATCTCAGGGGGCTCAAGAGGAGCCGGAACGAACGAGACATCATCAGCGTCCGTTCCCGGTGCGAAGGCCTTTTAAAGCGCACATTTCGAGAAAGCAGACGGGCGGCCCTCCGGCCGCCCGTTGTCTCGTCGAGGTTCTGCTCAGTTGCCCGGCTTGTTCTTGATCGCCGCGTCGATCTGTCTCTTTACGGCCTCCAGGTTGAAGGAGGCCGGGTCCTGCATCGGCGGATAGTCAATCGCCGTGAGTGCAAGTTTGCCGACTTCCTGCTGAACACTGACGAAACGCCAGAACTCACGCGCGAAGAAGTCGTTCATGTAGCCTCCCCCAAGGTCGTTGAGGCTTTGCTCGCCAATCGACGGCGTCCGCTCGAAGGGATCCTGACGGATATTGACCATGGTGGGCATGTCAGTCGTGACCTTCGCACCCGGCCAACCCTGCGGCTGCTGGAAGAACTGGTACTTGAAGTCGTCGATGCGAACCGCCCCGAGCTGCGGGCCACCGAAGTAAAAGAACTCATGGCGTGCGGACGGTGATTTGCCCATCAGCAGGTCCAGCTGATTGTAGCCGTCGAGATGGTTCTTGTAGGTCGCGTCACCGAGCTTCACGCCCTTGAGCAACTCGTCGGTAATGTCGGGATTTCCCGCCGCTGCCACCAGGGTGGGGAACCAATCCAGGGCGGAGAAGATCCCGTTTTCCACCGTTGCCGGCTTGACCTTGCCCGGCCAGCGGATGATGGCCGGTGCGCGGAACCCACCCTCCATCACGGTCCCCTTGGTCCCCTTGAACGGGGTCATGCCGCCGTCAGGCCAGGTGAACACCTCTGCGCCATTGTCGGTCGTGAAAATGACGATGGTGTTGTCGGTCTCGCCTGCATCCTCGACGCATTTCATGATAGCGCCGACGCTGTCGTCGAGCTGCGCCATGCCGGCTTCTTCAAGGCCGTAGTTGCTCTCGCTGTTCATGAGGGCCTGGTACTTGGGCGACAGAAACGTCCAGACGTGCATGCGCGTCGTGTTGTGCCAGACGAAAAACGGTTTGCCGTCTGTTTTGGCCTTGTCCATGAAGTCGCAGGACGCCTTGACCAGCACGTCGTCGAAAGTACCCATGTCGTATTTGGCCTTGGGCGTTATGTCATGCATGTTCGGCACGTTGGACATGTCGGGGTACGGGGCCAAGGGGCCTTCGTCGACAATCCTCTGCTTGCCGATCTTGCCCCAGCGCGGCTGCACGGTGGCGTCGTCGGTGGTCGTTGCGAAGCTGTGGACCAGATTGCGCGGCCCGACCTTGTCACGGTACGACTGGTCATTCGGGAACGAATACCAATAGGGATCGGACATGGCATCGAGGTGGTAGAGGTAGCCGAAGAACTCATCGAAGCCATGCAAGGTCGGCAGAAACTTGTTCAGGTCGCCGAGATGGTTCTTTCCGAACTGGCCGGTCGCATAGCCCTCGGTCTTGAGCGCGGCGGCGATCGTTGCCGCCTTGTCGGGCATGCCGACATCAGCGCCCGCCTGCCCGACCGTCGTCAAACCGGTGCGCAGCGGAATTTCACCGGTGATGAAACTCGCCCGGCCTGCGGTGCAACTTGCTTCCGCATAGTAGTCGGTGAACATCATGCCGCCGGCGGCCAGCTTGTCGAGGTTGGGCGTCTTTCCGGACATGATGCCCCGGTGATATGCGCCAATGTTGAACCAGCCGACATCGTCGCCCATGATGACGAGGATATTGGGTTTGGCAGAGGGTTGCTGTGCCACTGCCGGGCCAGCGAGCGCGGTCGTCAGCGCTGACGCCAGCAAACCAAAGCAAAGGTTTCTCATGCTGCTCATGATGCCTACTCTCCGTTTTATGGATTGCATAAGGGCATAAAGGTGCCCCTCCTCATGTCTGCGGATGTGATGGCGCGATGGTACGGGACCGTTGCATTCGAAGAATGCTACGCCCGAAAGGAGCGAGTGGCTGTTGACATAAATCCCTCCGATGGCCGGAGACTACCATGTTTTCGCAGGTGCTAATATTGCCCTTAAGGGCATATGGCAGGAACAGGAATTTACGCGGAAATTTACCGTAACGTACTTACGCCCCACTCCATCCCCGACCAGATTGCGCGGGTTGAAACCAGGGTTCAATACCTAAGGCGCCCAAGGGCTGCCGACGTGAAGGAGCGTGCAAATGTTGAACGATAGGACCACTCGGAGATCGAACGGATGAAAGACATCTTCAAGACGCTTCTCGGCGCCACAGCGGCAGTGGCCATAACCATGACTTCGGTGTCCTTGCTACCCTCGATCGCTCACGCACAGCAGGCAGCGGCGAGCCAGAATACCGCCAAGCCGAACATCCTTGTGATCTTCGGGGACGATATCGGCCAGACGAACATCAGCGCCTATTCCTTCGGTGTCGTCGGATACAAGACGCCGAACATCGACAGCATTGCCAAGGCAGGCATCATGTTCACGGATTACTACGCCGAGAACAGCTGCACGGCCGGGCGCTCCACGTTCATCACCGGGCAGACGTGCCTGCGCACCGGGCTCTGCAAGGTCGGGGCACCCGGCGCTCCGGTCGGCCTGCAGGCAGGCGACATAACGATCGCACAAGCTCTGAAGCCACTCGGCTACGCAACGGGTCAGTTCGGCAAAAACCACCTGGGCGACAGAGACGAATACCTGCCGACCAAACACGGCTTCGACGAATTCTTCGGCAACCTCTACCATCTGAACGCCGAGGAGGAGCCGGAAGCGCCCTACTGGCCGAAGGACGACCAGGAATTTCTCAAAGCGTATAATCCGCGGGGCGTTATCAAGGCTTCCGCCGACGGCAAGGTCGAAGACACCGGCGCCCTGACCAAGAAGCGCATGGAGACGATCGACGACGAGACGACCGCGGCCGCAATCGACTTCATGGGACGACAGGCCAAGCAGAACAAACCGTTCTTCACCTGGATGAACACCACCCGGATGCACTTGTTCACCCATGTTCGCGACTCCATGCGCGGCCAGAGCGGCATGCAGGGCAACAAGTATGCAGACGGCATGGTCGAGCATGACGGCGACGTCGGCAAACTGTTGAAGGCTCTCGACGACCTCGGGATCGCCGACAACACCATCGTCGTCTACACCACCGACAACGGCCCGAACCAGTTTTCCTGGCCGGACGCTGCAACGACACCGTTCCGCAGCGAGAAGGACACCAACTGGGAGGGTGCATTTCGCGTCCCGGCAATGGTGAAATGGCCCGGCCATATCCAACCGGGCCAGGTTTCCAACCAGATGATGGCGGGTCTCGACTGGTTCCCGACCCTTGTAGCGGCGGCTGGTGATCCGGACGTCAAAGGTCGCCTGCTCAACGGCTGGAAGCCCGAAGGAAGCACCACCTCGTTCAAGAACCATCTCGACGGCTATAACCAGCTCGATTACCTCACGGGCAAGTCGGACAAGAGCGCACGGCGCGACTTCTACTACTTCGACGACGACGGCGCGCTCGTCGCAACCCGCTACGACGACTGGAAGGTCGTCTTCAAGGAGCAGCCCGCTCCGGGCGGTTTCGCAGTGTGGCAGACTCCGCTGACGACATGGCGTCTTCCAAAGTTGTTCAATCTGCGGATGGACCCCTACGAACGCGCGGACATCGTATCCGACCAGTACAACGACTGGCTGGTCCGCAACGACTACCTGCTCGTCAAGGGCCAATTGAACGCAGCCGCCTTCCTCGAGACGTTTGTGACGTATCCGCCAAGCCAGCGCGGAGCGAGCTTCAACATCGAGGGTGTGCGTGCTCAGGTGGACAAAGCGATCGACCAGTCCTTCAAGGACCGTGGAATCGAGAAATGACAGACAAAGGGAGACGCGCACTCATTGCGCGTCTTCCACCTTATTTCGCCTGCGCGGTTCGCAGCGTGTGCTGCGGCGATCCGTTGCAGCGCCGCACCAAACGCCCGTGTGACATTCATCGGCAAACGCCACGCTTGCGCCGTCGGCTATCGCAGCGGCCGGTTCACCGCCGTGTCGCTCTCGTAATCCGCCGCCATTCGCATGTCGCGGATCGGGCGCACGAGGTCGATCGAGCGCTGGTAGTCGGGGTGGGCCTTGTAGGCGGCGAGCGCCGCCTCGTCATCGAATTCGCCGTAGACCACGAGGTCGACTTCGGTGCCCAGCTGGTCGGTCTTCACGTTGGTGCCGATCTCCAGCAGGCGGGCATGCGGGATGGCCGTCAGGATCGACAGGCCGGCCCTCACCTGTTCCAGGTTTTCCGCAGGCGCAGTGAAGAAGACGATGTGGCGGATCACGCGAAAAGCTCCTGTCTGGGTCTGGGGTGTTTCCGCTTCTCTTCTAACCGCGAAAACGCTTCCAGCTCTTGATTTACGCAATTCCGGACGCAAAACCGCTGCGCACTTTTGCTGGAATTGCTCTGTCTTTTGTCACTGTGCAATTCCGGACGCAAAACCGCTGCGCACTTTTGCTGGAATTGCTAGCCGAAGACCCGCGCGATACCACGCGCAAGCCAGGCCTTCAACCGCAAGAACGGTCCCGGCGTCTCCTCGTGGCGGATTGCCGCAAGGAAGGTCTTGCCGTAGCCGGCGAGCTTCTCGGCGCGGTCGGTGCCGTTGACGATGCGGCGCGCGTTCACCCAGTCGTCCGTCGTGTCGTTCAAGTGATCGGCGAGCTTGTGGTTGGCAAAACTGCCCTGCACCATGCCTTCGATCAGGATCGATACCGCCGCATCCATTTCCATCGCCCGGTCGGGTTCGGCCACGAGGTCGATGCCCGTCAGCACGCTCATCGCCTCGTAGTTCCGCTTGTGCGTGAGCTGCACCAGCCCGCGCCCGAGCCAGCACTTGCCGTCCGCGTCCGGCCGCCAGTAAGGCGTCTTCACCCAGGTGAGCTTGCCGCTGGCATAGGCATTCTCGAGGATTTCAACGGCACGGGCATCGGTTGCCGCCAGCGTCTCGCGCACCGGCTGCATCGTGAAGGCAGTTTCGTGAAAGGCGGTAGCGAGGATGTAGGCGAGCCAGCGCGGATCGGCATCCGGCATCCGCGCCTCCCAGAAATCGAGAATTGCCGTCATGCCTTCGACCTGCGGCTGATCGAGCCTGCCCTTGAAGAGGGCATCCCGCGCCGTCGCGAAGAAAAACGAGCGGTCTATGTGGATAACCATGGTGTTCGCCTCGGAAACTGAAACGGCATTATCAGTCTTAATCGATTAAAATAAATTCAATCGTTTAAAGTGTTTAAACCCCTGATTTACAGATTATTTGGGCCATGCCAGTGATTAATCCACCGTTAAAACCTGGCCGCCGGAGGAGAGAATGCAGCAGCCTGCCAACAGCAACCAGACGACGATTCCCCAACATGTGATCGACCAGCTCGAGAACGAGTGGCGCCAGGTGCGCCCCGAGCACCAACAGCCACGTCCGACGCCGCAGCAGCCCCCGCAGCGCTGAGCGTTCACACGCCCCTGACCCGCGGCTCTCCGTTTCCTTCCAGCATCAGCGCCGTCAGCGCCCAGACCAGCGCATCCAGCCGGTCGGGCGAACGGCCGGCGGAGAGACCGTCGGGACCGAAGTCGCACATCTGGTCCTCAAGTGCCGGAAACCGGCCGGCGTGGGCAACCCGCCCCTGTTCGTAGAGCGCCGCCACCGGCTCCGCCCGCAGATATTTACCGCGCGTCGCCCGCACGGTCGAGACCGGCAGGCTCTCGTCGATGCTTTTCAGCATCGCCGTGACCATGTCGCCACCCTGATTGATCTCCGCAACGATGCGGTCGGCGGAGAAGCGCCGGTAGGCCCTGGCCACCGCGCTCGCCCAGCCGGCAGGGCTTGCGCCCTCGATCGAACAATCCGCCAGCACGACAGCACGGCCCGATGCCTCCAGACCGGCCACGACGATGCCGCAGCAGGAATGTGCGCCGGCTGCCGCCGGCGGATCGACGGCAACGACGATGCGCCTGATATCGCCGGCGAAGCGGATCGCCGCCGTCTCGATCATCGCGCGCCGCCAAAGCGCGTCCTCGCGATCCTCGATCAGCTCGCCGTCCAGCTCCTGCCGGCCCAATCGCGAGCCGCCGTAGCGGGCGTCGAGCGCGTCTATGAAGCCGGGCGCGAGGTTGCCGGCATTGTCGCGGGTACTGATCCGCGTCAGCCGCGTGCCCGGATCGCCGATCAGCGCCTTCAACAGCGGAATCGGCCTTGGCGTGGTGGTGACGAGCTGGCGCGGCTCGGTGCCGAGCCGCAAGCCAAACTGCAGCATGTCCCAGGTCTCCTGCCCATGCTTCCACTTGGCGAGCTCGTCACACCAGGCAAGGTGAAACTGCGGCCCGCGCAGGCTTTCCGGATCTTCAGACGAGAAGATCTGCGCCATCGCACCATTCGGCCAGACGAGCCTGCGGCGCGAAATCTCGAATTCCGGACGCCGGCGGCGGGCAATGCGGCAGATGCCCGAAATGCCGTCGATCATCACCTCACGCGCATCGCCGAGCGTTTCGGCAATCAGCGCTATGCGCAGATCGGACGTGCGCCCGGCGCTGGCGATCGCATGAACCCATTCGGCGCCGGCGCGCGTCTTGCCCGAGCCGCGCCCGCCAAGGATCAGCCATGTGCGCCAATCGCCCGGCGGCGGCATCTGCTCGGGGCGCCCCTGGAAGTCCCAGAGGTGTTCGAGACGCTTCCAGAGTTTCAGTTTGTCGGCAAGAGCCTCCGGCGAAAGATTGGTCTCTCCAGCCGTGCCGGCGTCGGTCGGCTGAACCGAGCCGGGAGCAGCGGTCGGCGCATCCGGCCGAGGCAGCCGCGGCGGCAACAGCAGCGGTTGCGCCATGTCCTCCGCCAGGCCCGCTCCCTGCCCCAATGCCGCCTGCACGGCGCTGTGCGTCTCCAACCGTTGAGCTGAGATAGTCTTCATCTCCCGCGCATGCTCGGCTGCGGCTTTCTTGAGCCGGCGCGCCCTGGAACGTTGCGGCGGCGGCTTATCGCGGTTCTGTCGCGCCGGCGGTTTCGGCTTCCCGGTGTTCGCTTTCGATGGGGGCTTCGCCAGCAAAGGCGACTTCCCCTTCAACCGGGTCTTTCCACACGACGGGGGCGTCGCGGGGACCGGGAGGGCCGGTGGCTTTCCATGCCGCAAGCAGCTCGTTTGCGCGCTGCGCTGCCAGCTCCTCGATGCGCTCAAGAAATCCTTTCTTCGCATTTTCCAGCCCCACAGCGACATCGTTCTCGTCGGCGGCCAGCTCCCGGTCACGGGCGACCTGCCGCTGCAGCTGGTCGATCTTCTCCAGCGTGCGCACGATCAGCGACATCGCATCGGTCGCAGCCTTGAGGTCGGCGCGGGCAAGCTTCGCCGCGGTCTCGTCGCTGCTCCCCGCAGCCGCGCTCTCCGCCGCCTTGCGCAATGTGCGAAAGGCCGCGAACTGGTCGCGCATCTCCGCCGTCATCTCGTTCAGGAGTACCCTGAGCTCTTCGGCCGGCGGGGCATCGCCCGATTTTGTCTCAAGAAAATATTCCTCGACCGCCGCACGCGCCTCGGCCTCGCTCCACGCAGGCCGAACCATGTCGCGATAGTCGCGCCTCTGCGGCCAGAAGCCGTAAAGCTCCGGCGCGAACATCTCCGTATCGATCATCGGGAACCCCGTGCGCACCAGGCAATCGCACCCGTCGCCAGACACAAAAAAGCCGGGTCGAACGCGCCCGGCAGCAATTCGCAAAAGTCCGCTGGACATCTCGTCCGCCCGCAACTTTCCGACTATGCCATAACCCTACCAAACCACCGTCACGCCGTCAAGGATTATTTTCCTATGTCTTCCAGTATTGCACGCCATCCGATATCTACCCAATTGAAATATAACAGACATCTCCAGTTCACCCAACGATTTCAATCATTCCTCAAGGTTCCTCCGGTATGACCGATCGCAGCAAAGGGCGGTCGACATGCAAACTATCCAGATACGGCTTGCGGAAATCATCGAGGCGCTGAGCAAGGCGCTCGACCTGACCGAGGGGCAGCCGCCGGGTCATTGCATCCGCGCCTGCTTCATCGGCACGCATATCGGCCGCGAGATCGGCATGCCTGACGGTGAGCTGCAGGAGCTCTACTATACGCTGCTGCTCAAGGATCTCGGCTGCAGCAGCAATGCCGCCCGGATCTGCGAGCTCTATCTGGCGGACGACCTTTCCTTCAAGCGCGATTTCAAGCTGGTCGACGGCAGCCTCGGCCAGGTCCTGCGCTTCGTGCTTGGCCACACCGGTGTGCAGGCCGGGCTTGCCGAGCGTTTCCGCAGCATTCTCAACATCGTGCAGAACGGCGGCGAGATCGTCACCGGCCTGATCCGCACCCGCTGCCAGCGCGGCGCCGAAATCGCCCGGCAAATGCGCTTTTCCGAGAGCGTGGCGGACGGCGTGCTGAACCTCGACGAACACTGGAACGGCGGCGGCAAGCCGCTTGGCATCGCCGGCGACAGCGTCCCGCTGTTCTCGCGGATCGCGCTTCTGTCGCAGGTGGCCGATATCTTCCAGATGAGCAACGGCCCCGATGCGGCGATCGCCGAGGTCGCCAAGCGCGCCGGCAGCTGGTTCGACCCGGCGCTGGCGGCCGCCTTCGCGCGCGTTGCCGCCCGCCCCGGATTCTGGGCGGCGCTTCGGTCCGATGACCTCGAGGCCATCGTACTCGAGAGCGAACCCGGCAGGCAGGCGATCATGGCAACCGAAGACTATCTCGACGATATCGCCGCCGCCTTCGCCCGGGTGATCGACGCCAAGAGTCCCTACACCTCCGGTCATAGCGACCGCGTGGCGCTGTTCACCGATCTGATCGCCGAAGAGATGGGGATCGACGAAGGCGGACGACGGTTCCTGCGCCGCGCGGCCCTCCTCCACGATATCGGCAAGCTCGGCGTCAGCAACAGCGTGCTCGACAAGCCGGGCAAGCTTGACGACGAAGAATGGATGGCGATGAAGCGCCATGCCGAATTCTCCGAGATGATCCTGTCGCATATCGGCGCGTTCTCCGATGTCGCGAAGATCGGCGGCGCGCACCACGAACGGCTGGACGGCAAGGGCTATCCGCGCGGGCTTACAGCGGAGGAGATTCCGATGGAAGTGCGCATCGTTTCCACGGCCGACGTCTTCGACGCACTGACCGCCGACCGGCCGTATCGCGCTGCGATGCCGATCTCCAGGGCGTTCGCCATCCTCCGGGAGGGTGCCGGCCAATCGCATGACCCGATCTGCATCGAAGCGCTGGAGCGGGCACTGCGCAAGACCCCGCTCGAGGTCACCGTCGCCGCACGGGCGGCTGCTTGAGTTTTTCTGATTGGCCGCGAACCGTCGGCCTGTGGTAAAACTGCGGGCATGACCCGGGAAGAGCTCGTATCCTTTGCGCTCAGCCTGCCGGAGGCGGTCGAGAGCGCGCACCACGGCACGCGTGATTTCCGCGTGCGCAGCAAGATTTTCCTGACCATGCCCGAACAGGATTACTGCGTCGTGCGCCTGACGCCCGATCAGCAGCACATGACGCTCGCGATTGCGCCTGCCGAAACCGAGGCGGTGCCAGGCGGCTGGGGTCTTCGCGGTTCGACACGGCTTTTCTACCAGCTTGCCGGCGATGTGCTGGTGCAGGATCTGGTGCGCAAATCGTGGCAGAACGCCGCGCCGAAAACCCTGCAAAGGCAGTGGGTTGTGATTCCTTCCGGATAAAGCGATTCAGCGATAACCCGTGGCGTCGGCCGGGCTTCCCCTTTCCATCACCTCGTCCATGTAGCGCCAGCAATCCGGCCTGGAGCCATCCGTATCATCGAAGCCGTAGACCTTCGCCAGGCCGCCGCTCGACAGAGACTGGCCGTTCCAGCGGGCGCGCTGGGGATCGGCTGCCAGCGCCGCCACCGCCCTGCCGGTGAAGCGCGGGGTTTCGGAGATGACGAAATGCGGCTGCACTGTCGTCGCGTCGCGCCAGTTGTCCTCCCGGACGCCGTAGATATCGAGCATCATCTCCGAGCGCATCCAGCCGGGTGTCAGCGAAACGGCCGTGGCGCCGTGCGGTGCGAGGTCCCTGGCATGCGCCCATGCCATACGGATCACGCCTGTCTTGACGAGGTCGTAGTAGGGGCAGAGCCGGTAGTGCGTCTCGTTGTATTCGGCGGTTCCGTCGGTCATCTCGACCATCAGCCCGCCAGGCCGCTCGATCATCAGCGCCAGGGCGTAGTGGGCGGTGATCAGGTGCGTGTCGATCGCCAGGCGGAGCATGTGCAGGCCCTTGTCGAGCGAATGCTCCCAGACAGGCTTGTTCCACTCCGTCAGATGCTCGCCGCCCCATATGTCGTTGACGAGGATATCGAGCCTGCCCTCTTCGCGGCGGATGCGGGCAACGAGCGCCTCGACCTCCTGCGGCACGAGGTGATCGACCCGCACGGCGATGCCGGAGCCACCTGCCGCGGTCACCATCTCGGCCGTCTCCTCGATCGTTTCCGGCCGGGCGTATTCGGATTGCCGTGACCGCGTCGTTCGGCCGGTCACGTAGACCGTGGCCCCGGCCGCACCGAGTTCGACGGCAATGCCGCGGCCCGCGCCGCGGGTGGCTCCGGCCACAAGGGCTATCTTTCCCGACAAGTCTGCCGTCATGCCGCTCTCCTCCACGCTGGAACCGGCGGGATCTCAGTCCGTCGATTTCCCGGATTGAATATAAACGAATGTTTGTTCATAATCGAGATGAACGCAAGAGGAATTTCATGCCGCGCAACCGCACGCTATCCGACGAACAGCTTCTGGACATGGTGCTGGCGCTGGTCCACGCCGAGGGACCCGATGCCGCGACCTTCGGCGCGGTCGCCAAGGCGAGCGGTCTTTCAGGCTCGACGCTCGTCCAGCGCTTCGGCACGAAGGCTGCGATGCTGCGTGCGTCGCTGCTGCGCGCCTGGGACCGCCTGGACGCGGAAACGGCGCGGCTGGCGCAGTCCGTTCCCAGGACACCGGCGGGCGCGATCGCGCTGCTCGCCGGGCTTTCGAAGGACTATGGCGACGACGCTGTGTCCTATGCGGACGGATTGCTGCTGCTGCGGGAGGACCTGCGCGACCCGGCGCTGCGCGCCCGCGGCTCGGCCTGGGGCACCACGCTCGCCGATGCGCTCGACCGATGCCTTCCGGTGGAAGGCACGGCCAAGCCGCTCGGCCGGCTGATGCTGTCGCAGTGGCAGGGGTGCCTGCTCTGGTGGGGCTTCCAGCCGGAAGGCGCCATCGAAGACTATGTGCGCAGGGAGTTGCGGCACTTCCTCGATATCGCGGGCCGCGGGCTCACACCTTAGCCGCTTCGCCCTCGTCCTCTTCGTTCCCTTCGCCCTCGTCGGCCTGGTCCCCCACCGTCAGCGGCCAGTCGACGACGTAGTCCTCGAAGTCTTCGACATCGACCTCGGTCTCGCTGACCGTTCGTCCCCGCGCCGAAATGCCGGCGGCATGCACGGTTTCCGGGTCGCCCGACACCAGCGGATGCCACCAGTAGAGATCACGCCCCTCGTTGATCAGCCGGTAGCCGCAGGTCGGCGGCAGCCAGGGGATTTCATCGACGTTCTTCTTGGTGAGCTGGACGCAATCGGGCACGAAATCCCAGCGGTTCTCGTAGCTCGAACAGCGACAGCTGTCGCTGTCGAGAAGCTTGCAGCGGATCGAGGTGAAGAAGATATCGCCGCTATCCCAGTCCTCGAGCTTGTTGAGACAACAGAGCCCGCAGCCGTCGCAGATGCTTTCCCATTCGACGTTGGTCATCTCGGCCAGCGTCTTTTGCTTCCAGAAGGGTGCTTCTTCCATCATTCCATTCTTGCAACAGCCCGCAAAATCGCGTGAGGGCTTTCCATTTCTCTTGTTCTTGCCAGGCAAATCAACCAATGATTCACCGTGCTCCGGTTACTCCGGAGGCTGTCGGCAGATTGCCATAGTCCGGCGTCAGGCTCGTCCGACGTCGAAGTGACTGATCGGGCGGGAATATAAGACGTGACGGATCCGGACAATCCAGAAAAACAGCCGCGCAAGAAACGCCACTTGCTGCTGAAGATCGATTCGTGGATCGATTCGACCATCTGGAACGCCGGCTTCCGCTCGGCCGAGATCTGGGAAGACATCACCATCTTCTTCCGCCGCTTCCGCGTTCGCGGCTGGAAGCGCATCGTCTTCGAACTGGGCGGCGAAGGCCTGACCCTTGGAGCCGTGGGCGCCGTCCTGATGCTCACCCTTGCCCAGCCAGCATTCGAGGCTACCAAGGAAGATTGGCGCAATCGCGGCGACTATGCCGTTACCTTCCTCGACCGCTACGGCAACGTCGTCGGCCACCGCGGCGTCATACATCAGAATTCGGTGCCGATCGACGAACTTCCGGATGCCCTCATCAAATCGGTCATCGCCACCGAGGACCGCCGCTTCTTCGACCATTTCGGGATCGATTTCATCGGCCTGTTCCGCGCGCTTTCCGAAAATGCCCGGGCAGGCGGCGTGGTCCAGGGCGGCTCGACATTGACGCAGCAGCTCGCCAAGAACCTGTTCCTCTCCAACGAGCGCTCCATCGACCGCAAGATCACCGAAGCCTTTCTGGCGCTCTGGCTGGAGGCCAACCTGTCGAAGAAGGAAATCCTCTCCACCTACCTCGACCGCGCCTATATGGGCGGCGGCACCTTCGGAGCGGCTGCGGCCGCGCAATTCTATTTCGGCAAGAGCATCACGGACGTGAACCTGGCCGAGTCGGCCATGCTCGCGGGCCTCTTCAAGGCGCCCGCGAAGTATGCACCGCACGTCAACCTGCCGGCCGCGCGCGGACGCGCCAACGAGGTTCTCACCAATCTCGTGCAGAGCGGGCTGATGACCGAGGGACAGGTGATTGCCGCGCGGCGCAATCCCGCCACCGTCGTCGACCGCAACCAGGTGGAGTCGCCAGACTTCTTCCTCGACTGGGCCTTCGACGAGGTCATGCGCCTCTCCCCCCGATTCCATCAGCATTCGCTGATCGTTCGCACCACGATCGACATGGGAATGCAGAACGCGGCCGAGGATTCGGTCGAGACCTCGCTGCGCGAGTATGGCGAGAGCTATCACGCCAAGCAGGGTGCGATGGTGATGATCGAAAACGGCGGCGCCGTGCGCGCCATGGTCGGCGGCCGCGACTATGGCGAAAGCCAGTTCAACCGCGCCACCAAGGCGCTGCGGCAACCGGGCTCCTCCTTCAAGGTCTACACCTATTCGGTCGCCATGGAGAGCGGCATGACGCCTGACAGCGTCGTGGTGGATGCGCCGATCTCCTGGGGCAACTGGAGCCCTCACAACTACGAAAACCGCTATGCGGGCCGCGTCACGCTGGCGACAGCCATCGCCCAGTCGATCAACACGATACCGGTGCGTCTTGCCAAGGAGAAATTCGGGATCGCCCCGATCCGGGCGATGGCCAAGAACCTCGGCGTCGAATCTCCGGTTCGAAACGACGTCACGATCCCGATCGGCACGTCCGAAGTGACGGTCATGGATCAGGCGACGGCCTACGCCGTCTTCCCGGCAGGCGGCTACCAGTCACGGCGTCACGGCATCAGCCAGATTCTCGACTATGGCGGGGACGTGCTCTACGACTTCGACCGCGACGAGCCGCCGGCCAAGCGCGTGCTTTCGGAAAAAGCCGATTCCTACATGAACCAGATGCTGACCCGCGTTCCCTATTTCGGGACCGCGCGCAAGGCCGCGCTCGACAACGGCATCCTGACGGCGGGCAAGACAGGCACCACCCAGGCCTATCGCGACGCCTGGTTCATCGGCTACACCGGCAACTTCACCGGAGCAGTGTGGTTCGGCAACGACGACTACACGTCGACCAACAAGATGACGGGCGGCTCACTGCCGGCCATGACCTTCAAGCGCGCCATGGACTATGCCCACCAGGGAATCACGCTCCGCCAGATCCCCGGCGTGACCGCCCCCGAACCCGCCAAGACCGTTGCCGCAAAGCCCGCCGAGGGCAGCCCGCCCCCGCTCCTGCGGCCGCGCATGCTTTCGGCAGAATCGACGCGAATCCTCAAGGATCTCGGCGAGCAGCTCAAGGCCGCCCCGCCCCTTGCTCCGCAGAAGGTCGCCAGTGCCGGATGAGGCGGTGGTCAGGCAGCGCGCGGCGTAATGCGCGAGAGGTCGTCGTGAATTTGGCGGTGCCGTTCCATGAGGTCGTGGTCGGCCTGCAGTCCAAGAAAGAAGCCGTCTGACAGGCCAAAGTAGCGGGCCAGGCGCAAGTCCGTGTCAGCGGTCACGTTGCGCTTGCCAAGCACAATCTCGTTGATGCGACGTGGGGGGACCCGAAGCGCCCGCGCCAAGGCGTTCTGGCTCAGCTCCAGCGGCTTCAAGAACTCTTCCAATAGAATTTCGCCGGGATGCGGGTTGGGAAGCAACTCGTTCTCACTTGTGGTAGTCGACGATTTCGACATCATAGACCCCTCCATCTTGCCATAGGAAACACACGCGCCATTGGTCGTTGATACGGACAGAAAGCTGCCCGCGACGATCACCTTTCAAAGCTTCCAGGCGGTTTCCCGGAGGGATGCGCAAATCCTCCGCCGACCTTGCCTGATTGAGCAAACGAAGTTTTCTGAGCGCGATCGCCTGAATATCAGGCGGCAATTTCCTGCTGCGGACACCGTTCCAGACTTTCTCGGTCTCAGCATCAGCAAAGTTGACGATCATGCGCCATCCGCCATAACGTTCATCGTTATATAACGCGACGCGTTATGCATGTCAAACCGCCCCCTTTTGCGCCTCGACCATTCCGCCGCGCCAGAATCAGTGGTAACCCTTTCAACTGATTTGTCTATCAAGGGCGCCCAGTGTTTAGATTTCCTCTCTTCATTGCGATGACGCTGATTATCGCCTTTGGCGGCGGGATTCTGATTTCGCTTTATGCATTGAATGCGACGGCGGGCTTCGGTGCCATCAAGCTCGGCGCGTGGGAAGCATTTCCGGAATTGCAGACCGAAGAGGCCGATCCCTATGCCAAATCGCATCGGGCGCGGGCCGGCCAGTTGCTCTATGGAAGCGCCGAAGGGCTCATGTTTACCGCCAGGGTTGACGACGAAGGCCAACGCCTGAACGCGGGATGCAGCTACCGGCTCGTCGGGCAGACTCCGCCGGCGCGCATCTGGACGCTTTTCACTGCCGACAACAGCGGCAATCCGGCGTCGCTGCAGGACGGCCTGCCTGGCGCGTTGAACGCCTGGACGGTGCTGCGCCAGCCGGACAGCAGCTTCTCGATCGACATTTCCGCCCATGCCCGGCCGGGCAACTGGCTGGCGCTGCCGGCGGCGGGGACCTTTCAGCTGGTCTTGACGCTCTTCGACACGCCGACCGCCGGCAGTTCAGGGGTGATCGACCTTGCGATGCCGAAACTCCTGAAGACGGGGTGCGGCAATGGTTAGGATGGTCTTCGCCCTGCTTGCCGGCCTTTTCGGCGCAGCACTCCTGCATCTCGTCATCATCCTGGCCCTGCCGCATTTCACCGGCAAGGACGCGGCAACGCGCGTCGCGTCGGAAGGCGATATCGACACCTTCTACCTGCTCGGAGCCACGAACGACACGGCCGGCTTGTCGAACGACGATCCGTTCGTGCGCACCGCGGTCTGCTCCTACGACATCGAGGAAAATCCGGTGCGCCTCACGGCGAAGGGCAATGTGCCCTTCTGGTCGACCGCGCTCTACGACGAGGCCTCCAACGAGATCTTCAGCATGAACGACAGGACGTCGGTGGGGGGTGCGCTCGATATCCTGATCGGCACCCCGATCCAGCTGACTGAGCTTCGCAAGGCGTTACCGCAGGCGTTGCAAAAGACCATTCTGGTCGAGACGACGCGCACCGAAGGCTATGCGGTCCTGAGGACGCTTGCTCCTCAGGCAAGCTTCAACACGTCGGCCACGAATTTCCTTTCGGAAGCCCGATGCGACGAGTTCGCCGGGGCGACGAACTGAGGAAGCCTGCCTATTTCTTCGTGCGTGTCGCGCGGCGGCCAACGGAGGGCTTCGCGCCTTCGCCGAGGCGTTCGTAGCGTACGCCCGTGAAGAGCAGGATCTGCGCCTCCACAGGTTTTCTGTCCTTGCGGCCATGCGCCTGAGACAGACGGTCAGCCAATGCGACGACTATTGCCATGCTCGTCCCCCTGCACTGCCCGAGACGGATGAACGTGTGAATCTCACCCTGCCCGCCTTCGCGGACCAGCGCGTACTTTCGAGCCACCCCAGGCTCTCAGGCCATTCGCGCCTTTCTCACGGCACTATCCGAAAATACCGTGACGTGGATACCTGCGACCGGATCCCGGCCGCGTCGTTCCTTACCCGGATTGGGACATATGAGAGTTAACAGATTGCTAATTTTCCATCTTGTATTCGCCGCCCTGTAAACGCTTCGCCGCCGGTTTTGGTTGCAGCGCTCGTCGAAAAAGAATGGGCATCAATCGGCAATATGAAAATTAGCTTTAATTCATACACTTAACCATCCATCGGGGGCGCAAAGGTTAATGTTGCATATTTACATCACGAAAATTCTAATTGCAGTTCGTTGCCATGGAGGTAGAGTAGGTCCGTCAGCCGAAGGGCAAGGGCGACTGATGTCATATTGGGTCTGAAGTGTTAGCCAGGGTGGGCAGGCAAATGACTTTGATGATTGGTTCGACATTTTCCCCTGAAGATCTTGATATATTGCGACACGCACTCGACGCCTGGTGCGCCGAAAAGCGCGTCGATATCAAGAGTTCCGAGGCACATATCGCGGCTTCGGCGGCGCTTGATCTCTATCAGTCCGGATACAACGACGGCGAACGGCTTCTGCTGGCGCTGCGCGGACACAAAGGCCTTTGAGAGGGCTCCATGAGAAGCGATCGTTTTCGCTTCAGCTTGCCTGAGCGGTCGGTCGCGACTCCTCTCGCAGGTGATCTGCGTGCATCCGAACGGGTGTTCATTCCGGTACAATTTGAATCAAATCTTCAACAAGCGTTAACCCTGCGTCTGTAGGATTTGTTCATAAACCGTATGTGGTAGAGGGGCGTCTCTCCAACGCGTCCAGTCCTGCGGCATCCCTCTTGCATTTCCAGGGTGTGTTCTTGTGCGTGACCGGTTTCGAGACCTAGAGGCCCCCTCCGCCAGCCGGAAGAAGGACGTAGTTCTCATGGCGACCGTCAGCAGCTTCGAGGGATTGCAACCGCCAACGCGATCCGAACTCAGGCAGTTTGCGGAACTCTTCACGCCCCTCTTTGCCGCCTCCTCCGACGAAGCCAAGCGACAGGCCGTGGCGGCGCTTTCACAATGCGCGCAGATCCCGCAGGCGGTTGCCCTTTTCGTCGGCTGCCAGCCGATCGCGGTCGCTGCCCCTTTCCTCACTTCCTCGCCGGCCATCGACGACGACACCCTGATCGCCATCGCCCGCATGCAGGGCAGCGCGCATATGAAGGCGATCGTCAGCCGCGATACGCTTTCTCCCCGCGTCATCGACGTGCTGGTCGGGCTGCGCCACGCCGAACCGCGTCAGATGGAAGCGGCAGCGACGCCTCCTGCAGTCGAGCGTGCCGAGGAACGCGTGTTCGTGCCCCCGCCTCCCCTTGCGCCCTCCGACAGCGCTCCGGAGGCGATGCCTGCCAATCGCGAGGAAGAGACGCGCGAGCGGATCCGTGGGCTCGCACGCCATCTCGGGAGGGACGATACCGACCGTCTGGGCCTGCGGACCCTTTCGGGCGTTCAGGCAGCGCTGCTGGTCCGCTTTGCCCGCAACCGGGAAGCGCCACAATTTGCAACGGCGCTCGCCGATGCGCTCTCGGCGAGCCGCTGGCTTGCCGAACGCATCCTGCTCGACATGTCCGGACAGCAGCTGGCGACGACCCTGACAAGCCTCGGCATGGACTTTCTCGACGCCGTATTCGTGCTTGAGAAGCTCTACCCGCACCTGGCGGAGGCGCAGCACAGCGTCACCCGCGCATGGATGGTGCTCGATGCGCTCGACCCGGAGGAAAGCAACGCCCGCGTCGAGTCCTGGCGCCGGGCCGATCGCTATACCTACCTGCCGGAACAGTCGACGCCCGCAGCGACCCAGGTGCCCGCAAGCCGCCAGGCGCGCCAGGTGCCCCCGGCGCGCGACATGCGCACCATCAGCCGCGCACGGTAATAATACCCGCTACAGGGGGTTCTTGCGCTCGTCGACCACCGGGACGATGTCCTCGACATCGTCGGCTTCGAGCTCGACGACCCATAGGTCGGGATCGAACCTGCGTTCGCGGTCCAGCATGTCCCGGACGCGGTCGGCATCCTGCCGCGCCAGCCTGATCTCGAACAGCCGATCTCCGCTATCCTCCTGGTCGAAGACGCTCTGCGGCGCGGGGCCATAGAGCGTTTCCAGACCGTCTCGGAAACGCTGCCTGATGAAGATCGCGCCGGCTTCCTCGGCTCCCTTCTTCTCGACGGCGGCGAAGTCGCCCTTGCCGAAAACGCGGCGCAGGAGTGCGGAAACGAAGATGTCGGTGCGTAATCTCATGAACGCGGTATAGGCCGGGTCACCGATGGCGGCAATGCCACGGCATGCGCGGACTGCACCTGACGGCTCGAGCCGATCAAAGCGCGCCGATTTCCTTGAGCTTTTTCAGCACGGCCTCGCTCGGCTCGCCTGTTTCAGGGAGGTTGTAGTGCTTCTGGAAATGGCGGATGGCGACGCGGGTCTGCTCGCCGGCCACGCCGTCGATCCCGACATTGGTGTAGGCCATGTTGGCAAGGCCCTTCTGGATCTTCAACACCAGGTCGACGCTGGTCAGCGCTGCAGACTGCGTCTGCCTCGCCGGGGTCGGCGCGGTCTTGATGGACTTTTCCGCGCTGCGGATGGCGGCGGCGACCGGATCTTCGGCGGCCGCCACGGAGGACAGGTCCTCGCGCGGGCGCTCGGCCGGGACGGTCGACGGGCCGGCGGTATCGGTCTTCAGCGCCGCCAGCACATCGGGCGTTGCATCGCCCTTCTGCGGCATGCCCACCGTTTCCTCGAAAAACAGGATCGCAGCACTGGTGCGCGGACCGATGACCCCGTCCGGAGCGCCGTTGTAGAGGCCGCGACGAACGAGCTCGCTCTGGATGTCCATCACCAGTTGGCTCGCCGGCTGTCCGCCCGGGACGGCAGGGGGCGTGGCGTTCGTGGTCTGGGACGCATCGGCCTCGTCCTGCCGCTCGATCTTGAAGGTCGTGACCTCGCCCACATGCTGCTCGATCGGCGGACGAGCGCCAAGCACGTTCGGGAACAGCGGGTCGCGGGTGCGCAGGAACGGATGCGGATGGGTTCCGGGCTGGTACCAGAGGGCGTTGGCGGCGACGAAGCTGAAGATGACCAGGAATGCCGCCGTTCCGCCGGCAATCGACGGGTTGCGACCGACGATGCCGCCGAGCACGCCGGCGCCCTGCAGCCCCAGGCTGCCGACGACACTAGCCCCGGTGAGAAGCAAGCCCGGCTTCTGCCGGCCCTTCCTTCCCTTAGGCGATTTTCGCTTGCTCGCGGCCATCGAAAAGCCCCTCTTCCAAGAATCCGGCATAGGCCGGCGCAGTCTTCAGTCGCGGCGGAAACTCGACCGGATCGTTGCCGGAAGCGCCCGCTGCCGGAATGCCCGAGCCGTCCGCCGCTATCGAAATCGTTATGATCGTGCCGGCGCCAGGCGTGCTGGCGATCGCGAAGTCGCCGCCATGCAGCGCCACGAGACCCTTTACCAGGGAGAGGCCGAGGCCTGTCCCCTCGAACCGGCGGGTATACTCGTTCTGGATCTGAACGAAGGGCTGCCCAAGCATCTCCAGCTTGTCGGTCGGGATGCCGATGCCGGTATCGCTGACGCAGAGTTCAAGAATGCCGTCGCGCATCGAGGCGTCGATCGAGATCGCGCCGCCTGCCTCGGTGAACTTGACGGCATTGCCGACAAGATTGATGAGGATCTGCTGTATGGCACGCTGATCGGCGACGACGTCTTCCAGGCCACGCTGGATGCGGCTCGTCAGCGAGACGCCCTTGGCCCTCGCCTGCAGCCCCAGCATCGCCTCGCAGGAGCGGATTGCGGCGCCGATATCGAAGCCTTCGAGAAGCAGCTCGTAACGGCCGGCCTCTATCTTGCTCATATCGAGCATGGTGTTGACGACGGATAGCAGGTGCGCGCCCGAGTCGCGAACGAGCCCGACATATTCGCGCTGGCGGTCATTGCCGAGCTTGCCGAAATATTCGCCGAGCAGGATATCGGAAAAGCCGAGGATGGCATTCAGCGGCGTGCGCAGCTCGTGGCTGACGGCCGCCAGGAACCGCGACTTCGCATCGTTGGCCGACTGCGCCTCGACGGCGTGGTTGTGTGCCTCAAGGCGCAACTGCTGCTCGACCGAGACGTCGCGCAGCTGTGCGACCACGCTCAGGAGGGCGCCATCGACATCGCGCCGCGCCGTGAGATCGGTCCTGAGATAGGAGAACTGGCGGTTGTCGCGCGACAGCGGCGGGCGCTCCAGGCGCAGGTCGACGGTCGCCTGCTCCTCGCCCTGACGCAGCCGATCGAGCGCCTGAAGGAAGACGATCCGGTCCGAGACGTGGATCTGCTCGACGAAGCCCTTGCCCTCCAGGGGGCGCATCCAGGCTAGATAGTCGCGCCTGTCGCGGCCGCCGGCGCTCATGACGCCACCCTGGGGATCGAGGAACAGGATCAGACCGGCGCTGGCTTCCATGAAGAAGTCTTCGGCAGACTGGGTTGCCACAACAGACGTTGCCACACTCTGGCGCGACAAGGCGATGCTCCCGACAGCGGAAAACAGGAAAGCGGCACAGACTGCGGCCACGCCCGCGGGCAAGGCCACGGCTGGGCTGGTGATCAGTGAAAGGCCGACAGGAGCGGCGACGAGGGCCGCCGAGGACAGGAGCGCAAGACGGCGCAGAATGACGAGCTCGCGCTGGCGCAGCGCTGCACTTCCCCCTGTTCCGGAGAGCCAGCGTTCCGCCGCCCGGTCCACGAGGGCTGTCGCCCGATCTGCGATTTCACTCAATATACGCACGCAATACCCGCCCAAAAAAGGCTCTTTACCGAGTGCCGACAATAGGCCGCGGGCGCTTAAGGAAAGAATAAAGGAAAGCGCCGCTCCACAGCAGGAAAGCGCCAAAAGTCCCGTTTTGGGGCACGGCAACGCGGCTTTGTTTTTTACGGTTAACAGCGAGTAAGCGACGGATTTCGCTCATATTTCAGCATAGCATTAACGCTTGTGGCAAGCCCGCCACAAGGATTCCCTGCAATTACAGGAGGCGGGCGTTGGCATGCTTAACGCCGGTCGCTACAATTTGACCGAAATGCGCCAAAGATGCCTTCGATTAAAATTTGAACTAAATTTGCCGCAAATGCCGACGAGTTTTGAAAACAGGCATTCGCACGTTCTCTCTAAGGTGAAGTCACACCGGAGGACCGGCCCGATTCGGCAACAAGACCGAACGGGAAAACAGGATGGGCAACGACTATGTGGTTTCTGATCAAAGGATCGTTCTGGTTCGGACTTGTGCTGGTGCTCCTGTCGTTCTTCAGCGGCGAGCGCTCGACTGACGTCGCCAGCCAGCCGACATTGCAATTCTCCGACGCGTTCGTCGCCGCGACCGGCGCGTACGACTACCTGAGCGGCCTATGCGGGGAGAAGCCTGAAGTGTGCGCCAAGGGCGCAGACACGATGGCAGCCCTCGGCCACCGGGCACGCACCGGCGCACTCGTCGCCTTCGAAATGCTCGACACCAAGTTCGGCAGCGGCAAGAGCGCCAATGTGACGACGGCCGCGACGACGACACCTGCTGTCGGCCTGGCGCCCGTGCAGACGGCAGCTGCCGCCACACAGCAGGTTCATGAAGAGCGGACCGCTCTCAACCAGCCGATGCCTTACCGCCCGCCGGTCGACGATGGCGACGAAGCTTCGTCCGACCATGTCACGACAGGCACCATTCCGCTGCCGACCCCACGACCGGCAACCTGAAGAATTCCGCGGGATATCCCGCACCAAAGCTTGCACCGGTGCCACGCAATATGCGGAGCCGCCCTGTGCCTGACGTGCCTGCCCTGTTTGCTTTTCAGCGATTTGCTGCGCCGCGAGGATGCCCATCCTTCGCGGCGTTTTCTTTTTAATGGTTCAAATCTGGCTGCGTTTCACCTATATGAGACCTGACAACGAAAGGCCATTTCTCCATGACGTCCCTCGATCAGATCATCGACGATTTTACCTTCCTCGACGATTGGGAAGATCGCTATCGCTATGTGATCGAGCTGGGGAAGGCGCTGCCGGACCTTGCCGACGAGAAGAAGACGTCGGCCAACAAGGTGATGGGCTGCGCCAGCCAGGTCTGGCTGGTGACGCATACCTCAGGCAACCCCGACAATCCTTTGATGACCTTCGAAGGCGATTCGGACGCGCATATCGTGCGCGGCCTCGTCGCCATCGTGCTCGCCACCTATTCCGGCAAGACGGCTTCCGACATCGCTGCACTCGATGCCTTCGAGGTATTTTCGAAGGTCGGACTTGTGGAAAACCTGTCCTCGCAGCGCTCGAACGGGCTGCGCTCGATGGTCAACCGCATTCGCGAGGAGGCGCGCGTACGCGCTGCGGCCTGAGGCCGGCGTGTCCGCCCCCTGCGCTCCGGCGTCATAATTCCGGCCGATACCCCTCCGCTCCCCAATGCTCGACGCGCCGATGGCGCGAAGGCGCTTCCGGATTGTAGTGCCGCGACAGCGCCAGCAGCGCCGTGCGCAGCATCAGCTTGGCCGAGCGGGCCGGCCACTGGCGTTCTCGCTCGACGGTCTCAAGCCCTTTCATGAAGCAGCATACATCGAGTGCGACGCCCGACAGTTCCGGTCCGACCGCCTGCAGCGCGCGATTGACGGCGATGCGCGCGGCCGTCGCACTGTCGGTCAGCTCAGTCATGCCGCCGCGCGATCCCCTGACACTGCCCGAAAGCCGCGGTTCCCACGATGCGGTGACGCGCGGCTGAAGCTGGCCGCGGGTGAAATCCGCAAGGAGCCTCTCGCCGGCGGCGACGGCGATCTCGGGCAGGAACGCACCGCCACTCCTGTCCTTCAGACGCGAAAGACCGGCCAGCGGCGATTCCTGGCTGTTGAGGCGCACGCGTTGTGTGGTTCCCTCTACATCCGCAAGAGCGTCGCCGATTGCCGCATGCTGATTGAGGAAGGCTTCCTCCTGCTCGGCTGCGGCGCGACGAAGGTATGATCGCGCCGGAGAACCGACACGGACGGTGCCGGCTGCCCTCTCTGCCAGTCCCGACATCAGGGCTTCGGCGAGCAGCGCGGCCGGCACGACGCAGCGTGCCCCATCGCCAAGCCGAAGAGACCGCGATCCGTCCTCGCCCGTCTCCTCGCTTGCCTCCTCTCTGGCCTCCTCGCTTGCCTCCTCTCCGGCCTCCTCTCTGGCCGGTCCGCGCATCAAGAACTTCACGAGCCTGACCATTGCCTTGCTGTGACCGGTATTGCCGCGGCTCGCACTATTCATGGCCGGCAACTCCATTCGACCGGAAGACAGTATTGACCGTGCGCTCGACGGCGGCGACAAACTCGTCGAAATCCGGGTCGTCACGGCGATCCTCGATCATGTGGCACGCATAGCCAACCGTGGTGCGGTCCCGACCGAAGGCCTTGCCGATTTCGTGGAGCGGCATCTGCAGCGCGACATGGCAGACGTACATGGCGATCTGGCGGACGTGGCAGAACGCACGCCGGCGGTCGCGAGGCATCTGGATGCGATGGGCGGCGAGCAACAGCATTTCGTTGGTGATCTGTGCGCAGATCCGGCAAACGGTATGGATGGGAAGGGTCACGGGCGGCGGGACATAGCCCGAACAATCGCTTTGCGCCTGCACCCAGATCCGGGGCGCCGGGGCGCCTCGCAAAATATGTCCAATCGGCATATGAATACTCCTAACGATAGGAATTAATTCATACACACTACACAGGAGCGGGGATAAACAAAAGCCGTCTCCGTCTACCGCACTTTTGTTTTCGCTTCTTAATTTCGACGTCAAGCGAAAATTTGTGGGATTATTTTCCTCCTCCGTTTTTTCTCAGGAATCAAAAAAGCCGGGCTCTCGCCCGGCTCGTTATATTCGCAATATCCGAAATTTGTCAGCCGCGACCGCGCTTGCGGCGCTGACCGAGACCCATTTCCTTGGCGAGGCGCGAACGCGCTTCGGCATAGGCCGGAGCTACCATCGGGTAGTCGACCGGAAGATCCCATTTTTCGCGATATTCTTCGGGCGAAAGGCTGTGGTGTGTCATCAAATGGCGCTTCAGCGACTTGAAATTGCCACCACATTCAAGGCAGGTGATCTGCTCGTCCTGAACGGATTTGCGTACCGATACAGCCGGCTTCTGCTTTTCGACGACCGCTGTTGCTGGCTGCGGCGTCGAAGTATTGCTGAGTGCCGAATGCACGTCGGAAATGAGGTTGGCGAGATCGCCCACCGGTACGACGTGGTTGCTGACATAGGCGGCGACAATATCTGCGGTAAGCTCCACCAGCAATTCCGGCCCGCTACCGGCGGCTGCAGTATCCGTCATATTTCGTTTCTCCTGTTTGCATACTCAAAACGTCTAGGGCCTCTTGGTCCTAGACCGCTATCGTAGAGCGAACAGCAAAAAACTCAGTCTGCGGCTACATGTTTCGAAAAACTGAAATCCACCCCTAGATTTCGAGGCCGAAACCCGTTCTTATACTGCCTGATCTTAAATTAGTACGATCGCATCCACGTCGCTTCCTCAATTAAACACTGAAATTCAAAGTCACTGAGGAAAAAAGCAATGTGATTCTAATTCAATATCAGAACTCTACTTGAACAATCAATTATCACCGTTTTGCGAAAACGCCAATTATTATTTCATATATATCCGTCAAAAAATGCCCATCTCTTAAGAATTAGTAAGCATGTGCCGAAACATTAATCGTCGGCGGCACTGCTTAAAGCTGCGAAAAACTGCTTAAAATACTGAATCGTCACAGCTCTTACCTTTCAAGAAGATCGTCGCGCACCGAAGGTGGCAGAAGTGGATAACCTGTCTTGTGCGCCGCTCTCGCGAGCAGATGTGCAGCAACAGGCGCCGTCAGTATAAAAAACACGAATCCGGCAATAGCCCGGACGAAGACAGCAAGTTCTCCCGAGGCGATACCGGCGGCAACGAGCAGCAAACCGGAACCGACCGTTCCCGCCTTCGAAGCCGCGTGCATGCGGGTATAGAGATCCGGCAGGCGCAGGATGCCGAGGGCGGCGACCAGCGCGAAAAGCGAACCCACCAGCGACAGGACGGCGACAACGATCGCGACAAAATAGTCTGTCATTTCTTGCCCTTCGTTGTCTTTCGTCCCTTGCCCTTGGGGGCGGCATCGGGCTTTTTCGTGACGGCCCGCGCTGTTTTTGCATCCCGTCCGGTTTTCGTGTCCCGTTCGGGCTTCGTGTGTCGTTCGGGCTTGCGCCCTTCAGTCGCGCCGCCACGCGACATCACGAAGCGCGCGAAGGCGACTGTGGCGAGAAAGCCGACGAGGCCGAGCGAGATGGCGATGTCGATATAAAGTGAAAAACCGGTCTTGACCGCAATTACGGCAATAAAACCGATCGCCGTGCCCGATAGTGTATCCAGTGCAAGAATACGGTCGGGAAGCGTCGGCCCTGCCATAACCCGCCAGGTGGCGAGCAGGAAGGCGATCGCCAATATCACCAGCGCGACAGCGGCCGCCATGGAAATGATGGCAAGCGGCGTGATCATCGGAACGCCTCCAGTATCTTTCGCTCGAAGCCGTTGGCGATATCGCGCTTCGCCGCTTCCGGATCGGAGCAGTCAAGCGCGTGAACGTAGAGGGTCCTGCGATCGTCGGAGACATCGACGGACAGCGTCCCGGGCGTCAGGGTGATCATGTTGGCAAGCAACGTGATCTCGAAATCGCGATCGACGGTCAGCGGAAAGGCGAAGATGCCCGGCTTCAGCTGCATGTCCGGGCTGAGCACGGTGAGCGCGACCTTCCACGCGGAGAGCGCAAGCTCCCGAAGGAACAGGAGCATCAGAGACAGGATGGCAAACCCTTGCAATAGATATCCGCGGCTGCCGTAGGGCTCGCGCACGACGAAAAGTGCCAGCGCGCCAAGTACGAAGCCGAAAGCGAGATTGTGAGCCGAGGCGCTGCCGCTGACGGCGGCCCAGACGATTGCCAGCAACAGGTTGAGGAGAAGACCGATCACGGCGCGACGCCTCCCGGAAAGACCGACTGAACGTAGGGGAACGGATCGGCCAGGCCGACCGCGGCTGCCTGCGACAGCGCCAGCAGCCGTTCCGGCAATATGCCGAAGCCGACGACCAGGGCGGACAGGATCAGGAGCGGCAGCGCGGCCCGCCATCCGATCGGCCCGGCGGTTTCGGAACCCGAGGCCGCCGGCCGCCAGTAGGCCAGAAGGAAGACGCGGCCGAAAACGATCGTCGTCAGGAAGCCGCCGACCAGGATCGCCGCCGCGAGCCACCATGCCCCGACATCGATCGACGCCTTAACCAGTATGACCTTGGGCCAGAAGCCGGAGAACGGCGGCAGGCCGCAGGCGGCGAAGAAGAGGACGAGAGACAGGCCGGCAAAAGCGCCGTTGCGCCGGTAGAGGCCCCCCAGCCCTGCCAGCGAGAAGCTCCCGCCCAGCGACGCCGCCTGGCCGGCGAGCAGGTAGAGTGCCGTCATCAGCACCATGGAATGAACGGCATAGAAGACCGCGCCGGAGAGACCGCCCGCTGTGCCGAGCGCCACGCCGATCAGCATGTTGCCGATCCCCGAGATGACGACATAGCCGAGGAGCCTGCGGATATCGTCCTGGGCCAGAGCGCCGAGCGCACCGACGACGACCGTCGCCGCACCTGCGGCTGCGATCAGCAGGCTCAGTTGCTCGCGCTCCACCGGCAGAAGCATGACCATGATGCGGATCAGCGCATAGACGCCGACCTTGGTCAGCAGGCCGGCGAAGAGCGCCGAGACGACGATGCGCGGCGTGTGATAGGAGGCAGGCAGCCAGAAATTGACCGGAAACGCGGCAGCCTTCATGGCGAAGGCGAGCAGGAAGAGCGCCGACAACGTCATCAACGGTGCGCCCGGCCGCGCGCCCTCAGCCTTGGTTGCGATGTCGGCCATGTTGAGCGTGCCGAAGACGGCATAGAGGATGCCGACGGCAATCAGAAAGAGCGTTGTCCCGATGAGATTGAGGACCGCATACTTCATGGCGCCGTCGATCTGCTGCCGTTCGGAACCCAGGATCAGGAGGCCGAAGGAGGAGATCAGCAACACTTCGAACCAGACGTAGAGGTTGAAGACGTCGCCGGTCAGGAACGCGCCCGTGACGCCCGCCATCAGCATCAGCAGCAAAGGAAAGAAGCCGTAGCGGCGGCCGCTGTCGGTGACGTCGGCAAGCGCATAGATGCCGCCGGCGAAGGCCACGATGGCTGCCGTCAGCGCCAGCAGCGCGCCAAGCAGATCGACGGTGAAGGCAATGCCGAAGGGCGGCAGCCATCTACCCATGACCATGGTCAGCGGACCGTGGGCAACCACCCTGGCAAGCAGCGCCGCGTCCGTCAGGACCAGCAGGGCAAGGCCGGGAATGGCGATCAGCGCCTGCAGGCGCGAGGCTCGGGCGATCAGCAGGACGGCACCGAGGATGATGCAGAGCGCAACCGGCGCAATGACCAACCAGTTGTCGAGCGGCACCGGCGTGGCGACGAATGCCACCGAAAGATCTGCGATTTTTCCAGTCGGAGCTGCCATCACTAATATCCCAGCGGCGGCAGCGGCGCATCGTCGGGCTCCGCGACGCGCATCCTGTCGGTATTGTCGGTGCCGATGTCCTGGTAGGCGCGATAGGTCAGCACCAGAAGGAAGGCAAGGAACGAGAACGAGATGACGATGGCCGTCAGGATCAACGCCTGCGGCAGCGGATTGGCGGCGCCGGCTGGCAGCGTGTCGAGGCCTTCCGGAATGATCGGCGGTACCTCGCGCGTCAGCCGGCCGGCCGTGAACAGCAGCAGGTTCACCGCGTTGCCGAGGATGGCGATGCCGAGCATGATGCGGATCGAAAACTTCGACAGCATGAGGTAGATGGCGGCGGCAAAGAAGAGCCCGACGAGGATGGCGAAAACCGGCTCCATCAGTCGACCTCCCTTTCCTCGAGCGCCAGCGCGATCGAGGTAATGGCGCCGACCACGACGAGATAGACGCCGATATCGAAGAGCATGACGCTCGAAAGCGCCACTTCGACGCCTGCTATCTCGGGGTAGATCCACAGGCCGGTCATGAACGGAACGCCGAATGCGACCGACAGAACGCCCGCCGAGCACGACATCAGCAGACCCGCGCCGGATATCGCCAGCGGGTGAAAGACGATGGCGCGGCGCACCGAACCGACGCCGCGGGCAATCCCGAAGATCGCCAGCGCCGACGCGGCAACCAGTCCGCCGGTGAAGCCGCCGCCGGGCTCGTTGTGGCCACGCAACAGGACGAAGATCGAGAACAGCAGCATCAGCGCGGTCAGAACAGGGGCGATGGTGCGGAAGATCAGCGTGTTCATGGGCGTTCCACCCCGAGATCGTCAGGCGCATCGGGATCGTTTTCGGCAAGCCTGCGCTCCGTCTGGGCCCGCACGCGAATGAGGGCGAGAATGGCGAGGCCGGCAATCGCGACGACCGCGATTTCCCCGAGCGTGTCGGTGCCGCGGAAGTCGACGATGATGACGTTCACCACATTGGCCCCGTGGGCGATCGTCTTGGAGTATGTATTGAAGAAGTCGGTCAGCGTCGTGTTGAACGGCGCCGCGGTCGCCTTCATCAAAAGCAGACCAAAGCCGGTTCCGCAGGCAATCGCCACGGCGCCATCGAACAGCGCCTGGCGAAGCGGCCTTCGATCGGTCGGCGACAGCCTGAGGCGTGTCATCACCAGCGCCAGGATGACGACCGAGAGCGTCTCGACCATAAGCTGGGTGAAGGCGAGATCGGGCGCGCCGAACAGCAGGAAGATGATAGCGACGGAAAAACCCTGGATGCCGAGCGAGACGATCGCCGCCAGCCGGTCCCCTGCGACAACCACGGCGGCAAGGCCGGTGGCCGCCAGAAGCAGGATCGCCCATTCGTAGATCTGCACGCCAGCCGGCCATGCCGGAAGGGACGGCAATTCATCGTAGAGCCAGAGGGGCACGAGGAGGCTCGCCGCAACGCAGATGAAGGTGCTGGTCACGTAGAGCTCCAGCCGCCCGGGCTGGACAATGCGCGTGACGCGGGCGGCGAACCGCACGAGGCCGGCGATGGCAAGGTCGAAGCCGCGGTCGGGGCCTGGTCCGAGCATGCGCAACACGACGGCCATCAGCAGGCGGGCACGATCGAGCTGCCAATAGACGGCCATGCCGAGGACGGCGGTGAGTGCCGAAAGCAACAGCGGCACCCCGATATGGGGGACCACCGAGATCTCGATTTGCGCGGCCGAACCGCGCACCGCCGACGCCGTCGGCGAGGAAATGTAGCGGTGGGCCGTTGCGGAAAACAGTGCGGCTAGCAGGCCGAGCAGCGCCAGCACGACGGGGCCGGCCCACAGCAGCGGCGGCGCCTCGTGCGGATGCTTCGGTGTCTCGACGGGCGTGCCGAGAAAGGGCTTGAGCGCCACGGCAAAGCCGATCGCGAACATCAGCGCGTTGCCGAATACGGTAATCATGGTGAAAACGATGGACCGAGGATCGCCGTGGGCAAGCGCCATATACATCTCTTCCTTGGCGAGGAAGCCGAAGAACGGCAGCAGGCCGCCCATCGAAAACGCGGCGGCGACAGCCGTCGCAAACGTCAGCGGCATCGCCTTTCGCAGCCCCGCCAGGCGGGTGATGTCACGCGTGCCGGCTTCATGATCGACAATGCCGGCGACCATGAACAGGGCGCCCTTGAACAACGAATGCGCGACCAGGTAGAGCACCGCCGCCTCGACGGCGTAGGGCGTTCCGAAGCCCGTCAGGAGCACCAGCAGACCCAGCGAGGAGACGGTGGTATAGGCGAGTTTGAGCTTCAGATCGGTCTGGCGCACCGCCAGCAGCGTGCCGACGATCAGCGTCGCTCCGCCGAAAACGGGAAGCAGGATATTCCAGGCAAGCGTATCGCCCATGGCGGGGTTGAGCCGCATCAGCAGGTAGACGCCCGCCTTCACCATGGTCGCGGAATGCAGGTAGGCGGACACCGGCGTCGGCGCCTCCATGGCGTTGGGCAGCCAGAAATGAAACGGAAACTGCGCGGACTTGGTAAACGCGCCGCCGAGCACGAGCAGCAGGATCGGCAGGTAGTACGGATTGGCGCGCAGCAGATCGCCCGACTGCAACAGCACCGACAATTGCGCTGCGCCGGTGACACTCCAGATCAGCAGCAGCCCGGCCAGCAATGCCAGCCCGCCGCCACCGGTGACCACGAGCGCCTGCAGCGCAGCCCGGCGCGCTGCCTCGCGCCGATCGTCGAAGCCGATCAACAGAAACGAGGTAATCGAGGTCAGTTCCCAGAAGACGAACAGCACCAGGAAACTGTCGGACACGACAAGGCCGAGCATGGCGCCCATGAAGAGGAAGATGTACGAAAAGAAGCGTCCCTGATCCGGGTGGCCCTTCAGGTATCCCCCGGCGTAGAGCACCACCAGTGCGCCGATGCCGGTGATCAGCAGGGCAAACGTCACCGAAAGGCCGTCGAGGAGCCACGAGAAAGCGAGATCGAGGCTTGGCACCCAGACGTAGCCGCCGCGGACGATACCGCCTGCCGCGAGCATCGGCAGGAGACTGAAGAAATGCAGGAAGGCCAGCAGGGGAGCCAGCGCCAGCAGCCAGGCGGCATTCGCGCCAAATGCGCGTACCAGGAAGGGGGCGAGAACAGCGCCAAGGAACGGCATACAGAGGGCCGCGAACGTCAATGCCGTTACATCGGCCATATCCCCTCCCCTGCTCGCAAGGCTTTGAAAGCCGACCTGAAATCGGAAGTGCCCGTAACGTTTAGGAGAAGACGCACGCGGTCTCAAGCTCTGTTCGGCCAAATGGCGCGTTTCTCACAGAGAAGCGTACCGAACCGCGCCTGAGATCTTGCGTGACACGTAGTTGTGCAGAAGAAAAGCAATCACAAGAAGCGGCCAGACGAGGCAGAGGACAAGACCCACCATGCGCGCCAGGGTCCAACCGCCGTGAAAGGTCCAGCCTTCCAGAAGGGTCATCAGCATGAATACCGCCGAGACAGCGCAATATCCCCCGCACAGAATATGAATATGGAGCACGGCATCCCTCCCGACCGTACCGCGACGACACGATCGATCAACAATACAGGCAAACAACGCGGGATATGAGTGCCACAATATGCGTAGACGCGGTGCTCAGCCGAAGGATCTATCCCTTGATCGATTTCGCGGCAGGCACCACATTACAGACGAAAAATCGAATGCCCCCAGCGCGAAAGGAGCCAGCCCATGGCCGATACGACGATCGCCAAGGTTCACAAGACAGACGCCGAATGGAAGGAACAGCTGACACCCGAGCAATACCGCGTTACCCGGCAGCACGGCACGGAGCGGGCATTCAC
This sequence comes from Rhizobium sp. Root1203, assembly GCF_001424945.1. Classification (GTDB taxonomy): domain Bacteria; phylum Pseudomonadota; class Alphaproteobacteria; order Rhizobiales; family Rhizobiaceae; genus Rhizobium. The sequence continues at coordinate 634,101 of NZ_LMCW01000001.1, read as the reverse complement.
CGGGCCATACTGGGATTCCTTCGAGACCGGGCTCTATCGCTGCGTCTGCTGCGATGCGCCGCTGTTCCGTTCGGACACCAAGTTCGACGCCGGCTGCGGCTGGCCGAGCTATTTCGAGCCGGTGTCCGCCGACGCCGTCACCGAGTACCGCGACACGACCTACGGCATGGTCCGCACGGAAATCCGCTGCGGCAACTGTGAAGCGCATCTCGGCCACGTCTTCCCCGACGGCCCACCGCCCACCGGTCTGCGTTACTGCATCAACGGCCACTCGATGGTATTCGAGCCCGGCAAGTAGCATTCGACACGCACGTCCTTCGCGGACGATGGTGATGTGAGTTCGTGGCGGCGTTTTCGGCTGGAAAGCGCCAATAGCAGTCATTGCCTACTTCGCGAAAATCGGTATTTTCACAGAGTAACGAGAACGGAATATGTTTGGCGATGGAGGCGTTTAGGGCAGCGGCCTATTGTTTGATTGCTTACTCTTTGGTCGCGCCGGCATTGTTTGGCGACTTATCTTCGCCAATCTATTTTGTGAATTGGGCCCCGCCGGGACTTCGGCACTTCGTCCTGATTGCCAGTGCCGTATTTGCTGCAGCTATTGCCTCGCCCGTCGTCGTTCCTCAACTTTCCGGTACTATGCGACCTGCTTTGTTCACTGCTACGTGGGTGATGCTTACTGTGCTGCCAGTGGGGTTCTATGCAGATTGGCAGCGGAGGGAGGCTATTTCCCTATTCAATGCTGATATTGAAATACAGCATTCGTTCTTCCTGTCGATCCGTAAGGTTCCTCGCGAACATCAACTCTATGTTCATTCGGCTGCATTGAAGGCTTGCATTCCCTACATCTGGAGCTACCGCAATATGAGCCTGGTCCGGATTGACCCGAACGTGGCGGTCAACGTGTTGCCACCCGATTGGATCGCGCGATGCAATATCAAACGGACTCATTAATATGGCCGCTTCGGGCCGAAAGACGACAACAGCCTCGCCCGCAGAGCGTCCAACAGCGGACATGATGGGTGCGCTGAAAACGTTGGCGAGCTATGGTCTTTATGGTTTGGGGAAGGTGGGGCGCATGCAGTTGGCAAGACGCTGGGCTTGCGGGGTTCTCGAAGTGCTTGCTGGAATATATTGGCTGTCGGCCGCGGCATGGTTCTCTGCACAGTTCATGATGCAGACAGCAGCACCTGGTTTGTGCTCCGGGGAGCCAATCAAAGTCGTTTGCACGGGCTTTACCGGGGCTTGGGCGTTGGAGTTGATATTGCAGACTTGGATTAGACTTACCTTCCTGCCATTTTTCTGGTGGATTCCGGCGTCCGGCAGCATCTTCTTCTTCCTACCAGCGCTCGCCTATTGGTTTGCTCTGGCGTTGGGTAGCGTCTTGGGAGTGAGGCGGTTGTTTTTCTCCGCTTAGAGCCACCGATCCGAAGGCCGCATTGGTACCAAGTGTGTTCGTTGCGATCACCTGGGAGCACAGATAAAATTCAGGCCATGTCCGCCCTAGTCGCGTAGCTTTCGCGGACTCTTAGGGGCGCTGTATTAGCTCCACCCGGTTTTATTGAGGAATAGCGCCTATGAGATTTATAGCCTCGCTTTTGTTTCTTTTCCCTGCAGCGGCAATGGCTGCGGTGCCGCCGGGGCCGCCGCCATGGTCATGCTCTGTGTTGGCAGCGTGTAACGCTGCGGACATGTGCGTCTATCTGAGAGCCCTTCCGATGAAGTTCAAGCTTACGCAGATCGAGGGTGATGCGAAAAAGTACCATCTGGGGGGATATGATGGATATGAGCGAACCGCGTTGGAACTTCCTAGTTCGGAAGACGCGAAACACTTTGCCGAAACCTATAGCGCTGTCGAGCCTCCTCCGTTCATCTTAATCCGAAATGACATGATTTCTGACGCCCATGGTTTTTGGCTTCAAAGCATGTCCCAACGTGGCAATGGTCAGCGCATTTTGACAGAGGAGAAAATGCTTGTCGCCTGTAACAGCATTCGGAAAAGATAAGACTTGGCTGCAACGTCCCCTTCGGGCCGAGTGCGGACGACGGCCTTCCCTCGTCCCGCCCAGGACGAAAGCTCGGGAACGCGCTTGACCTCGCCCGATTGGAGAAGGCCCGGCGGGCATTCTTCCGGATCTCGGGCGTCTTTCCGCTACTTCGAAATCCTGAGCTCCATGAACGTCAGGTCCAGCCAGCGGCCGAATTTGGTTCCCACTTCGAAGAAGGTGCCGCCGTTTCGAAAGCCGAGCTTCTCGTGCAGCTTTATCGACGCCAGGTTGCCGGCCTCGATACCGGCGATCATGACGTGGATGCCGTTTTCGCCCGCCCGCTCGATCAGGGACGTCATCAGCAGCTTGCCGATGCCGGCGCCCTGATGGTCCTTCTCGACATAGACGGAATGTTCGACCGTGTGGCGGAACCCCTCGAAGGCGCGCCAGTCACCATAGGAGGCGTATCCGACGATACGCCCTTCCTTTTCGGCGACGAGAACCGGAAATCCCCTCGCCTGACGCAGCCTGAACCATTCCAGCCGGTTGCCGAGATCGACCACAGTCTCGTTCCAGATCGCCGTCGTATGTTCCACTGCGTGATTGTAGATATCGCGAATGGCTGGGAGATCCGCTTCGGTGGCATCGCGTACGAGGGCTTGCGTCATCAATTTCAGTCCACTATCATTTCGTTATGTCCACTATATCAAACGATTTCGATCACTGTCTAGGGGACCGCGTCCGCGCCGAGCGGGAATTGCGCGGATGGTCCCTCAGCGACCTTGCCGGCCAGTCCGGCGTGTCGCGCGCGATGATCCACAAGATCGAGCGCGGCGAGAGCAGCCCCACCGCCTCGCTGCTCGGCAAGCTCTGCGGCGCGTTCAGCCTGACGGTATCGTCGCTGATCGCCCGGGCCGAGGCCGGAAGCCAGCGGCTGACACGGCGCTCGGAACAGCAGGTCTGGACCGATCCGGAGACCGGCTATTCGCGCCGTCATGTTTCACCGGCCAACGGCAGTCCGTTCGATATCGTCGAGATCGATCTTCCGCCGGGCGCTGCCGTCGCCTATCCCGCCTCGTCCTTCGTCTTTCTGCGGCAATGCATATGGATTGCCGATGGCGAACTGACCTTTGCGGAGGGCGATGTCGTGCACCAGCTGAAAAGCGGCGACTGCCTGTTGCTGGGACCGGCCGCCGACTGCGAATTCCGCAACCGCGGCGCGGTCAATTGCCGTTACGTCGTGACGGTGCTGAAAGCGGGCTGAAACGACCGGAGGAATGCGCTAGGTTCCGCCGGCAGATCGGGAGGGTTCATGATCGATCGTTTCGCCATCATTCGTTTGATCCTTCTGCTTAGCCTTGCGGCAACGCCTGCGATGGCGGACGGCTGGCGGCCCTACGCGAATGCCCGCTTCGGCTATGTGATCGATCTTCCTGCCGATTTCACGGTTGCCGGCGAGGCAGACAACGGCGACGGCATGACGCTGGCGTCGAAGGACGGCAAGGCGGAGCTTCGTGTGTTCGGCGCCAACCGGCTGCAGGACGATTTTGCCGCGGAGATCAGGAGCCGCAGGGAGATGGACGAGAAGGATGGCTGGACGATCGGCTACAGCAAATCCTCCAAGACCTGGGCCAGCTACTCCGGCACCAGCAGAGACCGCATACTTTACGTTCGCGCCATATCGCTCTGCCACGACGCGGTCGGCTATGTCACGCTGGAGTATCCGAAGGCGGCGCTGAAGGAATACGACGCGGTGGTCGGCCACCTGGTCAAGACGCTTGCGGCGCCACCACGTTGCGGCTGATCAGAGACCGGACGCGCTCATGCTGAAGCAGGTGAGAACCGCCGTATAGTGGACGGCGGCGGCGGCAACGACGAAGCCGTGCCAGATCGCATTCTGAAACCGCAGCTTCTCCCACACGTGGAAGATGACGCCCAGCGAGTAGATGATCCCGCCGATCACGATCAGCAGCATCGACGCGTACGGGATGCGCTCGGCGACCGGCCCTGCCACCAGGACGCCGCTCCAGCCCATCGCGAGATAGAGCAGGATCGCAAGCTTGTCGTAGCGGCCCGGAAAGACGCACTTCAGGAACACGCCCATCGCCGCAATGGCCCACATGCCGATCAGCATGCCCAGCAGCAGCGGATTGTCGGCGCCGCGCTCGAGAAACGGGGTGTAGGTGGCGGCAATCAGGATGAAGATCGAGGAATGATCGAGCCTTCGCAGGAACCACTTGGTGCGCGACACCGGCCAGGCATTGTAGGAGAAGGAGATGCCAAGCGTCAGCACCAGCCCGATACTGTAGATCCAGGCCGCGGCCAGCTCGCCATGCGAACTCCAGACGGTGGCGTAGAAGATCAGCACCGTCGCGCCGATCAGCGCAAGCGCCAGCCCGACGCCGTGGACGATGCCATCGGCGATCAGCTCGTATTTATCATAGGCCCAGCGGATTCCGTTGAACTCGCCCATGCACGACACCCTATTCGATCCATGGCGATCGTCTCACCGAAACGGCCGGCACGCAATACAACCACTTATCCATCAGCCTGGGGTTGGGCGTACTACGTCTGGCCGATGCAATCCTCGCAGAGCGGCGCATAGGGCACGGCGGCCAGGCGCTTCCTGGAAATGGGCTGCCCGCAGTTCACGCAGATGCCGTAGGTTCCCTTGGCGATCCGCTCGAGCGCTGCGCCGATCGCGCGCAGTTCGTCCTGCCCAGCCTGCCCCAGACCTTCGAGAACCTCGTCATTCTCGCTCTCCGTGGCACGGTCGTCGCTGTCCTGCTCCTTCGTGCGCCCGAGATCGAGGTCGATGCGGGACAGCCGCGATTGAAGTTCGCGCTGGCGATCCCTCAGAATCGTCTCGTAGGCCTGGATGTCGCTCATCGGTTCCTCCTTCGAATTGTTGTTGTTGTTCTTCGTTCTAACGCCGCCGGTCGACCAGCACCGAGCACTTGGCATGCCGCACGACGCGGTCGGCCGTCGCGCCGATGAAGTAATTGCTGAAATCCGGAACATGCGATGCAAGGATGATCAGATCGGCGCCGTGGGCTTCGGCGGCGGCCAGGATACCGCTTGCGGCACGGCCATGGCTGATCTCGATGTTTGCCGGGATCCCGGTCTTCAGGATCAGCCCTTCGAGCCTCTCGCGCGCGTCCTTGGCGGCATTTTCGACCAGCTCGACGGGCAGATCGATGGCCACATATGTCGGAATGTCCTCGACGACATTCAGGAGAACGATTTCGCCCCCGGTATCGAGCAATGTGGCCGCCTTGCGAAAGGTCGTTTCGCCGTCCCCCAGCGCGCCGATTTCGACGGCGACGACGATCTTCTTGTACATTGAGGCGCTCCTTTTTGGCGTTCGCGATGGAACACATATCTCTCAGAAAATAGATAAGGCGCTTTGATCAAGATCAAGCCCGGCGCCTTTGAGACCGTCAACGCATGCTGAACGCTTCATCGTCAAAAACCAGTCTTCTGTGAACAATCGGAATCCGCCATAAAGACATCAGGGACAGCGGCCAAAGGGAACCTCAGAGGCGATGGATCGGCGACAATTCCTTGGGATGGCGACTGGCAGCGCTCTCGCTGCCACCGCCGGCATGCCTTCAACGACCAGAGCAGGAGACACCAGCATGACAACAACCGAGACGTCCTACGCGCTGACGCGCCCTGCCTATGTCGATCACTCGCATCTGGTCGTCACCGACGTTTCGCTGGTTTCCAGCTTCTACCAGTCGATGCTTGGCCTCAAGGTCATCGAGAAGGCTGCCAGCGGCGAAGTGCTCGGTGTCGACGGCACGCCGCTCCTGACGCTGACGACGGGCAAGGATGTCCGCGTCGCCCCGCGCGATGCCGCCGGCCTCTTCCACACCGCGTTCCTGATGCCCGACCGCACCGAGCTTGCACGCTGGCTGCGCCATGCCGCGCAAAACAACGTCGTGCTCGACGGCGCATCGGACCATCTCGTCAGCGAGGCGATCTATCTTTCCGACCCGGAGGGCAACGGCATCGAGATCTATGCCGACAGGCCGCACGGGCAATGGAAATTCCATGAGGACGGCCAGGTCGAAATGGCGACGCTGCGCCTCGACCTGCAGACGCTTTACGACAGTGCCCCGCAGGACGCCTGGAACGGCATGGCCGACGGCACCGCGATCGGCCATATCCATCTTCAGGTCGGCGACATTCCGGAAGCAGACGCCTTCTATCGCGACGTGCTCGGCCTGATGCTCATGGCGCGCTATCCCGGCGCGAGCTTCTTTGCCACCGGCGGATACCATCATCACGTCGCCGCCAACATCTGGAACAGCCGCGGCGCCGGCACCCGCAGCGACGGCATGACCGGCCTTTCGGACTACGCGCTCCGCTTCAACGACACCGCAGCGCTCGACAAGGCTATCGCCAAGCTCGACGAGCTCGAAATCAAGAGCGAGAAGCGCGGCGGAGGCGTGTTCCTGAGAGACCCCTGGGGCATCGGCCTGACGCTTTCGGCCTGAGGACCGGCAACATCGGCGGCTACCACGGGTCGGCGCGCGACGCCTCCTCTATCGCGCCGAGGGGACCTCGCAACGATCAGCAAAGAGCGTTTCCGTCAGGAAATCGACGAGGACGCGCACTTTCGGCGACAGGTGCCGGTTCGACGGCCAGAGCAAATGGAACTGGCCGGGGCCATCGATATGATCGTCCAGAACGGTGCGTAGCGTGCCTTCGGCGAGGTGTCGGCGGGCCAGGAAATCCGGCATGCAGCCGATCCCGAGACCGCTGATCGCCGCACCGCGCAACGCCTCCATGTTGTTGCAGGTCAAGGCCGTGCGGACGGAAAGCTCCGGTGCGCCCGGCGGAAGGCTCAAGGGCCAGTCCTGGATCTTTCCGCTGTTCGGGAAGCGGAAGCGAATCCCGAGATGGCCGCACAGATCCTGCGGGCAAGCCGGCAGGCCGTGTTCGTCGAGATAACCGGGCGAGGCGCAGAGGAGCATCTGGAAGGGCCGGAGTGCCCGTGACATCAGCCGCGAATCCGGCAGATTGCCGCTGCGGATGGCAACATCGACCCCCTCCTCGATCAGATCGACGATACGGTCGTTGAAGTCGAGGTCAAGTTCCACTTCCGGGTAGAGCCGGATGAACTCGGGCAGGACCGGAAGCAACAAGTGATAGCTGACCAGAGGAACGCTGAGACGCAGCCGGCCACGCGGAACCGCCACGGCCTGCGCAAGCGATGCCTGCGCATCCTCGAGATCGTCCAGCACGCGCCGGCAGCGCTCGTGGAACAGCCGCCCCTCCTCGGTCAGTCTTATGCTTCTGGTCGAACGCTGGAACAGCCGCACGCCCACCTGTCGCTCCAGCGTGGTCACCGCCTTGCCGACGGCCGAGGGCGAGAGGCCAAGGACACGACCGGCGGCGACGAAGCTGCCGAGATCGGCGGTTTTCACGAAGGCGGCCAACCCGCTCAACTGCTCCATTTCGCACCCTCATTCGAGCGCTATTTTCCGTTATGTCAGGAAAAATAGCCAACTTATCCGCATACTCCTGAAATTTTATCTTGTCTTGGCCGCGAATACCAGGGGCTCATCGCTCCCGCGAGCATGTCATCCAACCAGGCGGAAACCTCATGACAACATCTGACAAGAGAACGCGCGCGAGCGCGGCAACGAAAATGCTGGCCCTGATCGGCGTCTGCTGTGCCGCCGCCGCCATGCCGCTGACATTCACCGGCCCGGCCGTTGCCCTGCCCGCCATCAGCCGCGACCTCGGCGGCAGTCCCATCGCCCTGAACTGGGTTACGAACGCCTTCATGCTGACCTTCGGAAGCAGCCTGATGGCCGCAGGCGCGCTGGCCGACGGCTATGGGCGCAAGCGAATATTCCTGTCCGGCCTGGCAGCATTCCAGCTCTTTTCGGCGGCGCTTGCCTTCTCCAGGGACATCGTCTGGTTCGACATCCTGCGGGCCCTGCAAGGCGTCGGCGCGGCGGCGGCCTTCTCGGGCGGCATGGCGTCGCTTGCGCAGGAATTCGAAGGAGACGAGCGGATGCGGGCATTCAGCATCGTCGGATCGAGCTTCGGCGTCGGTCTGGCATTCGGCCCGATCGCTTCCGGCTTCATGGTCCAGACCTTCGGCTGGCCGGCGATCTTCGCTCTGGTCTTCGCGCTCGGCACGCTGGCCTTCGCGCTTGGCGCGCGTTTCCTGCACGAGACCCGCGATCCCGAAGCAAGCGGGCTCGACTGGCCGGGTGCGATCAGTTTCACGCTGGCGCTGACGCTCTTCACCTATGGCGTGCTTCGCGCGCCCGAACATGGATGGCGGGATCCCGGCGTCATCGCGCTGCTGGCTGCATCCGCCGTGTTGATGGCGCTCTTCTGCATCGTCGAGCGCAGGGTCAAACGTCCGATGCTCGACCTCACGCTCTTCCGCTATCCGCGCTTTGTCGGTGTTCAGCTACTGGCCGCAGCGCCTGCCTATGCCTTCGTCGTGCTGCTCATTCTTCTGCCGGTCCGCTTCGTCGGCATAGACGGCATGAGCGAGGTCGGTGCAGGCCGGATGATGATTGCGCTTTCCGCGCCGCTGCTGGCGCTGCCGATGGTCGCCGGGCAACTGACGCGCTGGTTTGCGCCCGCGGCCATCTGCGGCGTCGGGCTGATGATTTCCGCGGCCGGTCTCTTCTGGCTGGGCAGCGTTCCCGCGGGCGCCGCGCACGCTTCGCTGATCGCGCCCCTGCTTGCGATCGGCGTCGGCATCAGCCTGCCCTGGGGCCTGATGGACGGACTTGCTGTCAGTGTCGTTCCCAAGGAGCGCGCCGGCATGGCGACCGGCATCTTCAGCACGACCCGCGTGGCAGGCGAAGGCGTGGCGCTGGCGATCGTGAGTGCGGTGCTCTCGGCACTGATCCAGTCCAGCGTCGGCGGCCAGGAAGGTTCGACAACCGCTGCGGCGCAACGTCTGGTTACGGGTGATTTCAATGCGGCAGCCGCGGCGTTGCCCGGCATGACGCGAGATGCGCTGATCCAGAGTTACGGACAGGCGTTCGGCACCCTGTTGCTCCTGCTCGCGAGCATCACAACCGTCACTGCAATCGTCGTCGGAGCATTCCTCAGGCGCAGAACCGTCAAAGCCGCGGAAACCGTCTGCGAGAGCCCAGCGGTGTAACCTCCGGCGGAACCGGCGGTGACCGCCGGCATATCGGAACGGCATCCGCTGTGGGCGCCGTCCCTCCCCGCCGGTCGACGCTGGCATGTCGGGACCCGGACACTGCCGGCAATGGTCTCATGCGCGAGACCTGCCAAGCCGGAATATCCGAAATGCCGACACGTCGCTTAGCGGCTTTCTGCCTGTCTGCTGTGCAGTCGGAATATTTGTGCGAAGAATGCTTTGTCGGATAGGCGGCGAAGCAGGGCGGCAATCGCCGCGGTTGCCGCGATGGCGAATGCGAGCCGCCCGGCAAGAACGCCGTAAACATCTGCGCCAAGCGAGACCATGATAAGGGTGTCCTCAATCACACTGTGCGCGAAGCCCATGAACACGCATGATAGAAAGATCTGACGTGGTGATATTGCGCCCGATCGTGCCTCGCGGATCAAAAGACCGGCACCGTAGGAAATCCCCAGGAACAATCCGACAGCAGTGAGATCTCCTGCTTCGCCCCTGATGCCGGCAAGACGCAACGCGGGTGCGAGAACCGTCATCATCCATCGCAGCAGTCCTGTCACCCTGAGGATTTCGAGGCCCCAGCACAGGATAAGGAGGATGACAAGCATCGACATCATCGTCTCGCCGAGGCCGCGGAAATATTCAGCCCAATCGGGTGTGGCGCTCATCGGAATCCAGGCGGGATCAACCGATGCTGACAACCAGCCCGTGGCCAGCAGAAAATGGTGCAGCAGAAAAGCGTAGAGCAAACCGCCTCCGATGCGCAGCGTCGTCGTTGCGATCATGCCCGGGCCGGCGTTCTGAATGATCTTTTGCTCGACAGGCAGGCCGTGTGCGAACAAGAGAAGCGCCGAGATAACCGTCATATCCGCCACGCTAAGCGAGGATGCGGGAACAAGAGTGAAAATGAGCGGAACAGCGCCCCATATGCCGACAAGCATTGCCGTCAGCCAAACCAGACCCAGTTCCGAGGGCAAGCCAACCAGGTTCATGACGGGCGCAAAAGCGGGGGCCACCGCCTTGATCGCCCCCATTCTCGACAACAGTTCCGTCAAGATCGTTAGCGGAACCGTGATCCGGACAAGCACCCAATAGATTTCAAGTGTTTCCCGCGTTTTGCGCAGGACAGGCATCAAAAACCGCATCAGAGCCTCCTCAAAAAGCTGTCTCGATTGCTAGCCCGACCCGCTTCGAATTTGGGGTCAAATATTGCAGTCCTATGCAATTTTATTGCAAATGCGCTGCCTGTGCCTATTCTGCCGGAATGGATCGGATTGACCGGAAACTTCTGAACCTCATGCAGCGCGACGCATCGCGCACGAATGTCGACGTGGCCGAAGAGGTGGGCCTGTCTCCATCCAGCTGTCTGCGCCGCGTACAGCGGCTCCACAAATCGGGCGTGATCGACCGGATTGTCGCGATCCTGAATCCGGCCAAGGCCGGACGAGTGATCAAGGCCCTGGTTACCGTCGAACTGAAATTGCACGGCGAGCAGCACATGCGACGGTTTCTGGACATCGCGGCCGGCGAAGAGGCTGTCGCGCAAGCTTATGCCGTTACCGGCGAAACGGACGTCGTGCTGATGCTGCGCTTGCGCGACATGGAAGAATTCAATGCCCTCTGCGACAGGCTGTTTCGCGATCAGACCAATGTCGCTCGGTTCGTCACCATGATCATCATCCGGACGGCAAAGGAGGAAACGGCAATTCGGCTTTGATCGAATACCGCTTCTTCCACACCGCATTGGGGTCGACGGAACCGGAACGGCCTATCGCGCGTTGTGGTGGCGAAGCAATGGGCTTCCGGGGAACATGTCATCCATGGGCATCGCCACGGGCATTCGGAAACACGCGAGCAAGATCGCGATCGGCGAACGTCATGTCAGCAGCTGGGCCGCAAAGCTCAGCGAAGCGACCGAGGAGTTGCCGCAGGCCCCGATGCGACGGGTCGAGAAGGATGGGCTCGACATGAGCACCGCCTGGGCGATCATCGGCATCTTCACGATTCTCGGCCTTTCAGCGGTCTACATGATGTCGCTGATCCTCATTCCCCTGACGCTTGCCATCGTCGTCGGGATGATCCTCGGCATGCTGGCCGAGAAGCTCAGCAAGCTGGGCGTGCCGCGCATCACCAATGCCGTCATCCTGTCGTCCGCCGTGGCGCTCGTGATCTTTCTCGTGGCCAGTTCGCTTGCGGGTCCGCTGGCGACGCTTGCCAACGAGGGGCCGGCGTTTTTCGAGAAGACCCTCAACAGGCTGATGCCCTATCTGGAGCGGATCCGGTGGCTGCATATCACGCCGCAAACCTTCCAGGGCGGCCCGATGTCGGCAGACAAGCTGCTGGAGAACACGGGCAACATCCTGCACGTCGTCTCGGCGAACCTGACGCCTGCGCTCATCCAGGCACTGATCTTCTTCGCCGCGCTGCTGCTGTTCCTGGCCGGACGCGTCAATCTGCGCAAATCGATCATCATGGTGTTCAGGACGCGGTCGCAGCGGCTTGCAGCCATTCGCGTCATCAACGGGGTGGAACAGGTTCTCGGCTTCTATTTCGCCACGGCATCCCTGATCTATGTTTGCCTCGGTGTCGTGATGACCGTCATCGCTTACGCCGGCGGGCTGCCCTCGCCTGTCCTGTGGGGATTTTTCGCATTCCTGTCGAGCTTCGTTCCCTATCTCGGCATCACCATGATGACGCTGGCCATCGCGATTGCGGGGATCCTGACGCATGACAGCCTGCTGTTCGGACTGATCCCCGCAGCCGCTTTCTTTTCAGTCCACCTGGTCATGGAGAATTTGATCTTCCCGGCCGTGATGGGGCGGCGGCTCGAGATCAATCCGTTCGTGGTGTTTATCGCGATCCTCTTCTGGACCTGGATGTGGGGGGCGGTCGGCGCGATGCTCGCCTTGCCGTTGTCCCTGATCGTGATGACCATCATCGATGAACTGGTCATCGAGGAAAAAGTACAGCCGCAGCTGCCGAAGTAATCGAGTTAGGACGCGTCCGATGGCGGAAATCGATCTTCAGGACTCCAGCCACGACCGCCTGACGAGCGGGCTGTCGCCATGGGGACTGCCGGGCACCAGGCCCAGCTATCAACCGCTCGAGGAAAACCTCAAGGTGGATGCGCTCGTGATCGGCGGCGGCATTACAGGCGCGCTGATGGGGCAGCTTCTTGCCGAGCGTAACCTGTCCGTCGCCATCGTCGACCGCGAGGAGCCGGGCCTCGGCAGCACCGCCGCCAGCACCGCGATGCTGCAATGGGAAATAGACCGGACGCTCAGCGAGCTCGAACAGCTTTATGGCTTCGAGCGCGCCGTCGGCATGTATCGGCGCAGCGCCGCTGCCGTCGCCGGCCTTTCCAAGCTGATTGCCACCCACCGCATTCCCTGCGATTTCCGGCCGCGGCAATCGCTGTTCCTCACCAGCAACCAGGAAGGCGCGCGCGACCTACTGACCGAGGTCGCGCTCCGCCGTCGCGCCGGCCTGCCGAGCACCTATCTGGAGCATTGCGACCTGTTCACCGAATTCGAACTCGACCGCGACGCGGGCATCCTGTCGCGCGGCTCGGCGGAGGCCGATCCGCTGCTTCTGACCTGGGGCCTGCTTGATATCGCACGGCATCATGGCGCGCGCCTCGTCGGCGCCTCGGTGGAGAGGCTTCACAGCGAGGGAGGCCGCGTCACCGCGGAAACGGATCGCTCCTTCGTGATCGAGGCGAAGGCTGCGGTGTTGGCAACCGGCTATGCGCTGCCGGGGATCGAGATGCCGAAACTTCATCGCCCGACTTCCAGCTGGGCGCTTGCCACCCTGCCGCAGGATCCGGCGACGCTCTGGCGCGACCAGGCTCTGATCTGGGAGGACAGCAATCCCTATCTCTACATGCGAACGACGCCGGACGGCCGCATCGTCGCCGGTGGCGAGGACGACGATACGATCGATCCCGCGGCACGGGACAGCAAGCTGCCGCAGAAGATCATGGCCATCCGGGAAAAGATGAAGCGGCTTTGGCCGAAGGCGGACACGCGCGTGGCCAATGCCTGGTGCGGGACGTTCGGCGAAACCGCCGACGGGCTGCCGCTGATCGGGCCGGTTCCCTCCCTGCCCCATGTCTACGGCGCATACGGATACGGCGGCAACGGCATCACATTCTCGTATCTCGCCGCGCAGATGATCGGCGCGATGATTGCCGGTGGGTACAGGGAGTGGTTCGACGATTTCGCGATGGATCGCGACGTTCCGGGCTTGAAGAGTTTCGCAGCGGTCGAACGCAGCGGCGCCGACGCGCTGAGCTAGCGCTCAGCCCCGGTCTTGCCTCCCCAGGCATTGCTCACTGGGTCGTCTGATCGTCGCCGGTGTCCTCGACATCCTGCAGCCGGACGAACTCCGTGCCTTTGGCCTTGAGATCGAGGATGGCTTTTGCCACCCCTTCGCCTGCGGCATGGGTCGGCTGATTGATGTGGGAAATGACCACATCGCCGTCCTTGGCGGCCGCGATCCGCTTTTCGGTCACGGCAGCGCCAAGGAGCGAGCCGCCGTCGCCATTCACGGAATAGCCGGCAATGCGGTATCCCATGGCGCGGATCTGGGCGATCGAGGAGAGGTCGTACTTCGCCGTGGAGCCGCGGAACCAGCGCGGCGGCACGATGCCCGCTGCCAGCATCGCATCGGCGCCGCCCTGCACTTCCTGGCGAACCGCTTCGGGAGAGCCGGCAGACGCGATGCCATAGATCGACACCGGCTTGTCGACGGCCGGAATGTGGTTCTGGCCGTGATTTTCGAGTTCGAAGAGGTCAGGATTCTGCAGGAAGACCTGGAGCGCCTGCGGATTGTGCTTCAGCCAGCGCGCCGTGACGAAGATCGTCGCCGGTATGCGCTCGCTGACCAGAACCGACAGAATACGGTCGTCGGCCTTGCCCATGCACGCATCGAACGTCAGCGCAACGCGGGCATGGCCCTTGAGGCCGGACCGCGCAATGCGCAGATGCGGCTCGACCAGCTTCGGTGCCATCGCTGCCTTCGGTGGCGCTGCAACCGGCGGCACGGCATTCGCCGCGGAGGCGGCGGAAACAGCGGCAAGCAGGAATGTCGGAACGAGAAGAAAGCGATTCATGAGGCTGATTTCTGCAATTTCGAGAAACAGCTTACCTGCTGGTTTCTCTAGAGACCATGCGGCCCGTTGACCCGTCTGAAAAGCGTACGCTTTTTTCATACACTTACATCCAAAGCGATCACCTCCTATCCAGGAGAAATGTGTTTGGAATTTGAATGGGACGAGAACAGGCGGCAAGAGACCCTTAGAAACCGCGGCATCGACATACTTTACGCCGCACTTATATTCGAGGAGCGGTGTTGCCCCGTGTCGACGATCGCCGGGCCTACGGTGAGATGCGGTTCATATCGTTTGGGCTTGTCGACGAAGAATGCCTCGTCGTCGTCCATACCGAGCGCGGCGGAAGAACGCGTCTGGTGACAGCATGGAAAGGAGGTCGCCATGGCCGAAGACAATATGAAGCGTGCTTCGCTGGCGGACGTCCGCCGAATGAAGGAAAAGGGCCTCTTTCACGACCCGAAGGCTCCGGACGGAGAGAATCTCGGAGCCGATTTCTGGGCGAAGGCAGAGATACGCGACCCGAAAAAGTCGCGATCGGTACATCTGAAGCTTGATCCTGATGTCTTCGACTTTTTCTATTCGCAGGCGCGCGGAAAAGGCCACCTGACGCGGATGCAGGATGTATGCGGGCACACACCGGCTCTTGAGCCGCGAGCCCGCCGGATCAGTCATAGAGATAATATTTGGTCCACTTTTCGCGCGGCACCTTGTCGCCGATCGTGTACTGCATTTCGCGGACGTTCATGTGCTGCGGACCTGTGACGCAGCTGTAGGAGAGGTGATACCAATCGCCCTTGCTGCGGAAAACGGCGCCCGGGGCCTCGAGCTTGTCGTCGCCGGCGACGGGATCCTTGAAGGTATAGGCGATCACCTTGTCGGGCTTGTAGCCCGTTTCGTCCTTGTTGATTCGGCTCATCGCCTCGGTGTCGCAGCTCTGTTCGAGCCGGGTCGAGGGGTCGAGCTTCTCGAGCTGCTTCTTGATCGCCGGGTCGACTGCAAAGGCTGGCGCGGCAAGGCTGAGAACAGAGAGAAGCAAGACGATACGTTTTGGCATTACCGTGAAATTCCTTTGCATCCTTGTTCCGGAAGCCGACGTCGCCCGCCTTGGACAGGGCGGTAAACGATGACGAAATTCCGCGCGACCGTAGCGGACATTGTTAAACAATGTGGTGACATCAAGGCAACGTGAGCCATCCTTCTATTTCGAGCGGCGTCCCTTCGACGCTGCCACCAGAGCTTGATCCGGCGCCGCTCGCCCTCTATCTCTTGGGCAGCTGAATTCCCACCCGGAGCATTCCTTGTCCGTCTTCAAAAATCTGCCGACCCCGCCCGCAGCTTCCAAGAAGCCGCTCTCCGACACGCGCCACGGCATGACCCGTACCGACGATTACGCCTGGCTGCGCGCCGACAACTGGCAGGCAATGTTCAAGGATCCGTCGATTCTCGACCCCGAGATCCGCCAGCATCTGGAGGCCGAGAACGCCTACATGAATGCGGCAATGGAAGACACCAAGCCGCTGCAGAAGACGCTGTTTGCCGAAATGCGCGGCCGCATCAAGGAAGACGACAGCTCGGTGCCGATGAAGGACGGCGACTACGCCTACGGCACCTTCTTCGTGACCGGCGGCGAACAGCCGCGCTATTTCCGCATTCCCCGCAACGGCGACGTCAAGGACGAGACGCTCCGCACCGTGCTGCTCGACGGCGACAAGGAAGCGGCCGGCAAGGCCTATTTCCGGCTGGCCGGCGTCGATCATTCCACCGATCACAATCGCGGCATCTGGGGCTATGACGACAAGGGTTCAGAATTCTACACATTGAAGGTTCGCGACCTGACGACCGGCGAGGACATGGCCGACGTCATAGAGAACACGGGCGGCGGCGGCGCCTGGGCGCCCGACGGCAAGAGCTTCTTCTATTCGGCACTCGACGAGAACCATCGCCCCTCGAAGGTGTTTCACCACGTGATCGGCACGCCGCAGTCGCAAGACAGACTGGTCTACGAGGAAGAGGATGCGGGCTTCTTCATGGGGGTCGGCGGTTCGCTGCTCGACGACTTCATCTACATCGACATCCACGACCACGAGACGTCGGAATACCGGCTGCTGTCGACCAAGGACCTGACGGCGGAGCCAAAGCTCGTCGCGGTGCGCGAGGAAGGCATCGAATACTCGATGACCGAGGGCGGCGACGTGTTCTACATCCTCACCAACGACGGCGACGCCAAGGATTTCAAGATCGTGGAAGCACCGGTTGAAAATCCGGGGAAGGAAAACTGGCGCGAGGTGGTGCCGCACAAGCCCGGCACGCTTGTCATCAGCCACATGGCCTATGCCCGCCACCTGATCTGGCTGGAGCGCAAGGACGGCCTGCCGCAGATCATGATCCGCGATCGCAAGACCGGCGAGGAACATGCCATCGCCTTTGCCGAGGAGGCCTATTCGCTCGGCCTGCAGGGTGCCGCCGAATATGACAGCGACATCATCCGCTTTTCCTACTCCTCGATGACGACGCCCTCGCAGCTCTACGACTACAACATGGTGACGCGCGAGCGCACGCTGCTGAAGACGCAGGAAGTGCCCTCGGGCCACAATTCCGACGACTACGTCACCCGCCGCGTGTTTGCGCCCGGCTGGGACGGCGTCGAGGTGCCTGTCACCCTGCTCTATCGGAAGGATACCCCGCTCGACGGTTCGGCGCCCTGCCTGCTCTACGGCTACGGCGCCTATGGCGTCACCATTCCGGCCGGTTTCAACACCAATTGCCTGTCGCTCGTCGACCGCGGCTTCGTCTATGCCATCGCCCATATCCGCGGCGGCAAGGACAAGGGCTTTGCCTGGTACGAAGACGGCAAGATGGAGAAGAAGACCAACACCTTCAAGGATTTCATCGCCGCGGCTGACTATCTGAATCAGGAGAAGTTCACCTCCTACAAGAACATCATCGCCGAGGGCGGATCGGCCGGCGGCATGCTGATGGGCGCCATCACCAACATGGCGCCGGAGAAGTTCGCAGGTGTCATCGCCGCCGTTCCCTTCGTGGACGTGCTGAACACCATGCTCGACGACACCCTGCCGCTGACGCCGCCGGAATGGCCGGAATGGGGCAATCCGATCGACAGCAGGGAAGAATACGAGCAGATCGCGGCCTATTCGCCCTACGACAACGTTGGCGACAAGCCATACCCGCCGATCCTGGCGCTCGGCGGCCTGACCGATCCGCGCGTCACCTACTGGGAACCGGCGAAGTGGGTGGCAAAACTCCGCGAGAAGACGACCGGCGAAGCGCCGATCCTTCTGAAGACCAACATGGATGCCGGCCATGG
The DNA here is from genome assembly GCF_001424945.1 of Rhizobium sp. Root1203. Classification (GTDB taxonomy): domain Bacteria; phylum Pseudomonadota; class Alphaproteobacteria; order Rhizobiales; family Rhizobiaceae; genus Rhizobium. The sequence continues at coordinate 616,528 of NZ_LMCW01000001.1, read as the reverse complement.
CGGCGCATCCGGCCGCTTCCAGCGGCTGGAAGAGATCGCCTTCGAATATGCCTTCGCGATCAAGGTTGCCGGGAAGGCATAAGGCGGGGTTCGGAAGAACGCTTATCGCATCCGGTGCCGAGGGCGCATAAATCGACCTTCACACCCTCATTCCTGTGCTTGTCACAGGAATCCAGCGCGCCCCAAGTCATTGGGCGAAAAGGCTTTTACAGAAGTCATGCACGGCGCAGACGCGCCGTGGCTGGATTCCTGTCACAAGGACAGGAATGAGGGAAGGAAGGCTTTGTGCCTGACCGACTGATCCGCACACAATGTTCAGAAATTCATGGAGCCGAGAATGCCCGTCTACATCGCCCTGCTGCGCGCCATCAATGTCGGGGGAACCGGCAAGCTTGCGATGGCTGAGCTGAAATCGATCTGCGAGGCGCTCGGCTTCGCCGACGTCAAGACCTACATCCAGAGCGGCAACGTGCTGTTTCGCTCCGACGACGCGGAAGCCGACGTCGAACGCCGGCTGGAGGAAGCCCTGGGCAAGGCGCTCGGCAAGAAGCCGGGCGTGGTGCTGCGCAGCCGCAGGGAACTGGACGCGATCGTGGCGAATGCGCCTTTCCCGGATGCCAAGCCGAATTACCTGCTCGTCAGTTTTCTGCCTGCGGAAGCGCCCGCGGACGCACTGGACAAACTGGTCGCACCGGACGGCGAGGAAGCCGTCGTCGCCGGGCGGGAGATCTACGTGCATTTCCCGATCGGCTCCGGCCAATCGAAGCTCAAGCTGCCGGCGCTGAAACCCGGAACGGCCCGCAACCTGAACACGGTCCGCAAGCTCGCCGAGATGGCGGCCGCTATGGAAGACGCCAATTAGAATTCCCGAAAGAAAACCAATGCCTCAGTGCCCGTCGTGCGCAGCGGCCGCATGACCGCTGATGTCGGAGCCGGCGTTGCGCGAGAAGCGCAGGTTCCAGAAGGTCGCGGTGATGGAGATCGCAGTGACGAAGAGGAAGGCGTCCGAAAAATCATGGAGTTGCGGCGTTTCGCTGTCGTTGAACGACATCGAAGCATGCAGCGCAAGCGCACCGACGCAGATGCCGAGGGACAGCATCAGCTGCTGGAACGTCGTGTAGAAGCTGGTCGCCGAACTCATGCGGTCGCGGTCGATCTCGTCATACGCAACCGTGTTGTAGGCCGTGAACTGGAACGACATGAAGAAGCCGCACATGACCAGGATCGCGAAGATCAGCGTCAGCGGCCAGTCGGGACGGAAGGCGGCGCAGAGCGCATAGCCGAATGTGGCGATCACGCCGTTGGCAATCAGGGCATTGCGGAAGCCGAAGCGGCGCAGCACGCGCGGGGCAAAGGCCTTCATTGCCATGGAGCCGATCGCAGCCGCGGTGACCAGCTGGCCTGCCTTGGCCGCCGACAGCCCGAAGCCGAGCTGGAAGTACAACGGCAGCAAAAACGGCTGCGCACCCTGCGTGATGCGGGTCAGGGAGCCGGCGATGACCGACGTGCCGAAGCTTGGCACCTTCATCAGCGAGAAGTCCATGATCGGCGACGGGTGGCGCCGCGCGTGGCGCAGGTAGGCGAGGCCGAAGAGCAGGCCGACAGCAATGAGGAAGAGCGAGAAGGCGCCCTCTCCCGGGCGGCTCGACGTTTCGAAGCCGAAGAGAAGCGAGCCAAGCGCAATACCGGACAGAACGAAGCCGATCGCATCGAAGGGAACCCTCGCCTTTCCCTTGAAATCCCCGATGAAGATCGAAACCAGCGTAAAGCCGATGATGCCGATCGGCACGTTGATGTAGAAGATCCATCGCCAGTCGAGATAGGTGACGATCAGCCCGCCGACCGGCGGACCCATGATGGGGCCGATCAGCGCCGGCACCAGCAGCCACGACATGGCGTTGACCATGTCCTTGCGGTCGACACTGCGCAGCAGAACGAGACGGCCGACCGGCAGCATCATCGCGCCACCCAGCCCCTGCAGCAGTCGGGCCAGCACCAGACAGAAGAGATTGGGAGACAGGGCGCAGAAGACCGAGCCGGCGATGAAGACGGCGATCGCCGAGCGGAAGACGGTGCGGGACCCGAAACGATCGGCAATCAGGCCGCTCGCCGGAATGAAGATCGCAAGGCTGAGCAGGTAGGAGGTGAGCGCGATGCTCATCGAGGGCGCGCTGACCCCGAAATCGCGCGCCATGGTGGGGAGTGCCGTCGCAAGCACCGTCGCGTCGAGCTGCTCCATGAACATGGCGCTCGCAACGATCATCGCAATCACGCGGAAATTGGGCTGGCGGCGCTCGACGGCACCTGCCTGATAGATCTGATCCGACATCGTCAGGGATCACTCGCAATGGCGCGGCCGGCGCGGAAGCCATGGCCGCGATTATGGTATGGCGTGATGCCAAAGGGGGATTACGCCTTTGTATACGCCCGCAAATGTGGCGGCGTTATGCTTTTATGGCAGGTCTGGTGTGAGCTGAGAGTATGGGTGGTCAGTCGCTGTGGAGCAACAATGTTTCGTAGTCGCGCCCGCCGGCGATGAGGTTGGTGATTTCGACGCGTCCCTCCACCACGACATAGAGAACGACGACGCTCCGCTCGAATGCAATCATCCGGATGTTCATCCCGAATTCCGGTCTAGGTGCTCCTCCTAGGGGAGCCTCGCCGATTTTCTCGCAGCGTCGGCGCACCCGCCTGGTTTAGCGGAAGGCGGTTTCACGACTTCCGCTTCTGTCGCGCACATAGTCAAATATAGACCGAAGATCGGCTTTGGCGGTCTCACGTAAGAGAACGCGATAGCGCTTCATGGCTACTGCTGCTCGCTGCGCAAGGACTCAAGCCACTCGTCAATTTCCTCACCCGTCAAGCTCGGTCGCGGATCGTCGAGCGAGGCCTGCACACGGGCACGGATCGCGGCGATGCGCTCCTTGTGTTCCTCCTCGCGGCGCATCCAGACGCGCATGGCTTCGCGCAGCACTTCGCTGGTCGATGCAAAGGTGCCGGCCTCGACTTCGGCCTTGATCACATTGACCATTTCGGTCGGCAGGGTGATGCTCAGCTTTTCCATCGGACGTCCTCGCTTTCGCAACAATGGGAGTAGGATAAAATCCTACCACGCCGGCCCGCTTGCAGCAATCGGCACCGGGCACTACCTATGGACCATGACCCAAGCCCTGCAGGATACCGCGCGCACCTCTGCGCATTTTGCCTTCGACAACAGCTATGCGCGGCTGCCGCAGCACTTTTTTGCACGGCAAACACCGTCGCAGGCGTCCGAGCCGTGGCTGATCAAGCTGAACGAGCCGCTTGCCGCCGAGCTCGGCCTCGATATCGAAGCGCTGAAACGCGACGGCGCAGCGATCTTTTCCGGCAACCTCGTTCCGGAAGGTGCCGATCCGCTGGCGATGGCCTATGCGGGGCATCAGTTCGGCGGCTTCGTGCCGCAGCTCGGCGACGGACGGGCGATCCTGCTCGGCGAGGTGATCGACCGAGACGGCCAGCGCCGCGACATCCAGCTCAAGGGCGCCGGACAGACGCCGTTTTCCCGCAATGGCGACGGTCGCGCGGCGCTCGGGCCGGTTCTTCGGGAGTATATCGTCAGCGAGGCCATGCATGCGCTCGGCGTGCCGGCGACACGGGCGCTGGCCGCCGTTTCCACGGGCCAGCCTGTCTATCGCGAGGACGTGCTGCCCGGTGCCGTGTTCACGCGCGTTGCCGCAAGCCATATCCGCGTCGGCACATTCCAGTTCTTTGCCGCGCGCGACGATGCCGACGGTGTCAAGGCGCTCGCGGACTATGTCATCGACCGGCACTATCCTGACCTGAAAGAGGCGGCGAACCCCTATCTCGGCCTGTTCGAGGCGGTCTGCGACAGGCAGGCGGCGCTGATCGCCAGATGGCTGCACGTCGGCTTCATCCATGGCGTCATGAACACCGACAACATGACGATATCGGGCGAGACGATCGATTTCGGCCCCTGCGCCTTCATGGACACATACGATCCGGCGACGGTCTTTTCCTCGATAGACCAGCGCGGCCGCTATGCCTACGCCAACCAGCCGGGCATCGGGCAATGGAACCTCGCGCGGCTCGGCGAAACACTGCTGCCGCTGTTGGGCGACGATGCCGAGACAGCGCTCGAGGCTGCCAATACGGTGCTCAAGGATTACGGCGAGCGCTTCCAGATCCACTGGCTGCGCGGCATGCGGGAGAAAATCGGGCTGTCGTCCGTCGAGGACGGCGATCTCGATCTCGTCCAGTCGCTGCTGGCGCTGATGCAGGCGCAGCAGGCCGACTTCACACTGACCTTCCGACGCCTCTCCCACCTTGCTGCCGACGGCAGCGCCGAACCGGCTTTTCTGGGTACTTTCCGGGAGCCGGCTGCGGCGAGCGAATGGCTTGTGCGCTGGCGCGAACGGCTGTCGCTCGAGATGCCGTCCGCGGCAGAACGCGCCGCCGCCATGCTGGCCGTCAATCCGGCTTTCATCCCGCGCAACCACCGGATCGAACAGGTCATCGCGGCGGCGGTCGAGGATGCCGATTTCTCGCTCTTCGAAGCCCTGCTGACCGTTCTTTCCAGACCCTACGAAGAACAGCCGGCCTTTGCCGCCTACATGGAACCACCGAAGCCCGAAGAGCGCGTGCTGCAGACATTCTGCGGCACCTGAGGCGCCAAATCCAAGTTCCCTCATCCTGTGCTCGTCACAGGAATCCAGTCGATGCGCGTCTGCGCGGCGGGGAAATCTGCCGAGACGGCGTGGTCTCACGCGTCATGGACATGGCGCTGCTGGATCCCTGTGACGAGCACAGGATGAGGGAGTTCGCGTGGGGGGTCTTCTCCGGACTTGCGGCGGAGCAGCGCGATCGCGCGGGCAGGCCGGCCTGCTACAAACCACGCGGACACCGACTAGGGCCGTCCCGCCCTGCGGCAAATGTGGCGGTTGAAAGGCAGGAAACCTGCTCTATGTGGTTGAGAATGCTGGCGACAGCAACTGTTTGCCGTGTTTCGCGAGCTTTCACAATTCCTTCCCGAGTCCTCGGGAGCCTGCACGCGATCAGGTGTCCGAGTGCAGTTTTCAGCGGGAGAAATCCATAATGGCTGTTGTCATTACCTCGGTCGTTTTCATGCTCATCGGATTGGCGCTATGCGGCGGCGGGCTTTGGCTCGTGATGCTCGGCGGCAGCTTCTTCTATCTGTTCGCGGGCGCGATGTTCCTGCTGACGGCCGTCCTGCTGCTATTGCGAAAAGCCTCGGCCCTATGGGTCTACGCCGTGCTGGTTGTCGCCGCGCTTGGCTGGGCGATCTGGGAGGTCGAGTTCGACTGGTGGCAACTCGGGCCACGCGGCGGGCTGATCATTCTCCTCGGCCTGTGGATGCTGACACCCTGGATCCGCCGGCCTCTCGGCTTCCGGAGCCCGACCGGCACCGCCTACGGTGCAAACCCGTGGCCGCTTGCCATCCCGGTCCTGATCGCGATCGCGGTCGCCGGCTACTCCATGACAACCACCCAGCACGACCAGACCGGCAGCCTGCCGACCGAAATCACCGGCACGCCCACGTTCGGGGGAACGGTGACCGACGGCGAATGGCATCAATACGGCCGTACGCCCTTCGGCCAGCGCTATTCGCCGCTCGAACAGATCAACGTCAGCAACGTCAAGGACCTGAAGGAGGCATGGCGCTACCAGACCGGCGATGTGAAGAGGCCTGACGACGTCGGCGAGACCACCTACCAGGTCACCCCGCTGAAGATCGGCGATACGCTCTACCTCTGCACGCCGCACAACTGGGCGATTGCGCTCGACGCCACGAGCGGCAAGGAAAAATGGAAATACGATGCCAACTCCGGCATGAATCCGGATCGGCAGCACCAGACCTGCCGAGGCGTGACCTATTACCACGACACGGCGGCGGCGGGCGGGGCGCCTTGCGTCGACCGCATCTACCTCCCCACATCGGATGCCCGCCTGATCGCTCTCGACGCTCTGGACGGGAAGGTCTGCACGAGCTTTGCCGACCAGGGCGTGCTGCAGCTCGAAAAGGGCATGAAATACAATCCGGCCGGCTACTACTATTCGACCTCGCCGCCGGTCGCGGTGGCCGGCAAGCTGATCGTCGGCGGCGCCGTCAACGACAACTACTCGACGCAGGAACAGTCCGGCGTGATCCGCGCCTTCGACATCAATACGGGCGAGCTGATCTGGAACTGGGATTCGGGCAATCCCGATATCACCACACCGCTCCCCGAGGGCCAGACCTATACGACGAACTCGCCGAACAGCTGGTCCGTCCTCAGCGTCGATGACGGGCTCGGCATGGTCTACGTGCCGCTCGGCAACCAGGTGCCCGACCAACTCGGGATGGGCCGCAGCGAAAATGTCGAGACGTTCTCGTCGTCGATCGTCGCGCTCGACATCAACACCGGGCAGCTGAAATGGGTGCAGCAGTTCGTGCATCACGACCTCTGGGACATGGACGTCCCGGCCCAGCCGGTGCTGTTCGACATGAAGAAGGCAGACGGCACGGTCGTTCCCGCACTCGTCGGCGCCACCAAGCAGGGCGACGTCTACGTGCTCGACCGCCGCACCGGCCAGGCAATCATTCCCTTCAAGGAAATCCCCGCCCCCGGCGGTGCAATCCCCGAGGATCATACGTCGCCGACCCAGCCGATCTCCGACCTGACCTTCTCCCCGCCGCCGCTGCAGGAAAAGGACATGTGGGGCGTGTCGCTGTTCGACCAGCTCGCCTGCCGCATCCAGTTCCATCGCTACAAATACGAGGGCCGCTATACCCCGCCGTCGCTCGGCGGCTCTATCATCTATCCCGGCAACTTCGGCACCTTCAACTGGGGCAGCGTCGCCGTCGATCCCGAGCGGCAGATCATGTTCGCCATGCCGACCTACCTGGCCTTTACCTCACGCCTCGTGCCGGCGGCCGACATCCCGCCGAAGGGGCAGGACGAGAAGGGCAGCGAACAGGGCCTGAACCGCAACGACGGTGCACCCTACGGCGTCTTCATGGGACCCTTCCTCGGGCCGCTGAACATTCCCTGCCAGGCACCGCCATGGGGCTATGTCGCCGGCGTCGATCTGCTCACCGGCAAGATCGCCTACAAGCTCAAGAACGGCACAGTGCGCGACATGACGCCCCTGCCCCTGCCTTTCAAGGTCGGCGTGCCCGGTATCGGCGGCCCGATGCTGACCAAAGGCGGCGTCGCATTCCTCGGTGCTGCGGTCGACAACTATCTGCGCGCCTACGATGTGACCAACGGCAACCAGCTCTGGCAGGCGCGACTGCCGGCCGGCGGCCAGGCGACGCCGATGACCTACACGACGAGCGACAAGAAGCAGTATGTGGTGATGGTCGCGGGAGGGCATGGCTCGATCGGCACCAAGCCGGGCGACTATGTGATCGCCTACGCCCTGCCCTGAACACCTTTGCGGAAACGACAGAATGGCCGCCGACGCGCGGCCATTCTGTCGACCTGTTTCACCGCCGGGCACAAGGTTGGCACAGGCTCGCGGCGCAATTCTCCCGCGCATTGTCCAGGGAGATATTTCCATGAAGATCGGTGACAGCATTTCCAGCGCATACGGACTCACCGGCGTGTTCGGCCAGTCCGGCCAGCGAAACAGGCAACAGGCTCTCGACGGTCAAAGCGGCGTCCGTCAAAGCGGCGCAGCACTTGAGCCCAGCACGACCCCGCCCTCCATCTCGGGTACCATGTGGGCCCTGCAAAGCAGCAGCCTGTCGGTCAACGGCGGCGACGACAGTGCCAAGGCACGGTACAATGCCATAGTCAGCGAGTTCACTGACCTTGCAAACATGACGCCTGCGGAGCGCATCCGCGCCCAGATACTGGAGCGGCTGGGCCTGACCGAAGACGACCTGAAGGGCATGGCCAAAGAAGAACGCCAGGCGATCGAAAAGCAGATCGCCGACGAGATCAAGAAGCAGCTGACCGGGGTCGACGACAAGGGCGCCGACGACGAAGCAGGCGTCATTACGGCCTGAACGACTTCAGAGATTGATTCATCTCGATGCGGCGGAGATTCACGTTTCCGCCGTATGCCGTTGAATGTGAACGTTTATATTCCAGTTTAGCGACCCTCATTTCTGTGCTTGTCACAGAAATCCAGCCACGGCGCGTCCGCGCCTTGAGAAAGGTCTCTTGCGTTCACAGACGAACACTGCATTCCCGCCACAAGGGCGAGAATGAGGGGCGAGAATGGTCCGCCGCTGTTCAATCCTCGTAGAGACTGTCGATAAACGCCCTCTCGGCAGCGTCACTCCAGGTTTGGCAGCCGCGCCCACGGAGTGCCCGGCCAAAAGCAAGGGCCCGCGGTACTGCCGATCCCGCGCTCTGCTCGAGTTCTGGCGGGCGATTTTCGATTGCCGCTTCGGGCTTGTCTCGCGCCGTCGGCTTTTTGCCGCCGTGGTCATTCCGGTAGAGCGGCATTTCACATCCCCTAGATGCCGTTGCAATAGTCGAGCGGGAACTCGTTCGCCAATGCTCCCCGCTTTACACCATTTCCGTGACGATCCGGCCGACTTCGGCGAAGATCGGGTTGATCTCGGAAACAGGCACCTGCGCTTCGGCGACATAGGTCGTGATCAGCACCGGACCGTGCCCGGGGGGCCAGGCGATGGCGATGTCGGCGGCCGTTCCGTTGTTGCCGGTACCGGTCTTGTCGCCGATTTTCCAGCTGTCCGGAAGACCGGCGCGCAGGCGCGCAGCGCCTGTGGTGTTTGCGACCATCCATTCGACCAGGGTATTCTGCGAGGGTTCCGAGAGCACCGAGCCGAGCGCAAGATTGCCGAGCGTGTCGAGCATGGCATCGGGCGTCGTCGTATCGCGCCGATCGTCTTTCTTCGCCTCGTTGAGATCGGTCTCCCAGCGGTCGAGCCGGGTGGAACCGTCGCCGAGCGTGCGCAGCCAGTTCGTCAGCTCCTTCGGGCCGCCGACGCTCTCCAGCAGCAGATTGCCGGCGGTGTTGTCGCTGAGCGTGATGGCAGCCTTGCAGAGCTCGCCGACGCTCATGCCTTCGCCGCCGACATGCTGTTCGGTTTCCGGCGAATAGGTCACCAGCTTGTCCTTGTCGTAGACGATGCGGCGCTCGAGGTTCTCCTGGCCCTTGTCGACGCGCGAGAGCACCATGCCTGCGGCCAGGACCTTGAATGTGCTGCACATGGGAAAGCTCTCGGTCTCGCGATAGCCGAACGAGACGTTGGTCTGGGTATCGATCGCCGAAACACCGATACGGCCGCCGATCCGCTTTTCCAGTTCGCCGATGCGACGGTCGATCTCGTCGTCGCTTTCGGCGGCGCGCGCGGCGCCCGACAGGAACAACGCAGGATAAAGCAATGCGGAACCAAGGAGCGTCCGACGACGGATCGAAAAGCGATGCATGAAAAGCCCTCTGCCAGAATCAACGGAGACAGAGCTAGAGGGAGATTGTGGCTCGCTTGCGTCGCATTCAGCCCGCGGCTTTGGTTACCTCGACCGTCACGTGCGAGAGGCGTGCCAGCGCCGAGAGCTTGCTCTTGTAGAACGACGGGCCGTGCGGTTCGCTGGTGGCAACGGCCACGATTGCCGCGTGGTGACCGGGGCCGACCTGCCAGACGTGCAGGTCGGTGATACGCGCGCGGTCGGTCTCGATCGCCGCGCGGATCTCGCCCGGAAGATCGCCGCTGTCGGGCACCGTGTCGAGGAGGACGGCGCCGGCCGACCTCATCAGGCTCCAGGACCATTGGGCGATGATGAGACCACCGACAATTCCCATCAGCGGATCGAGCCACAGCCAGCCGTAGAGGCTACCGAGTACCAGGGCCGCGATTGCCAGCACCGACGTCAGCGCGTCGGCGACGACGTGCACATAGGCCGCGCGCATGTTGTTGTCCGGGGCGTGATGGGCGTGGTGACCTGCGTGATTGTGAGACTGATCGTCACCTTGGCCGTGGCTGTGGTCATGCCCGTGCTCATGCCGATGTCGGTGGCCATGGCCATGGTGCTCGCTCTTCAGCAGCCATGCGCTCGCAAGGTTGACCAGCAGCCCGGCGACGGCGACGCCGATTGCCTGCGAAAAGCCGATCTGCACCGGGTGGGCAAGGCGCAGCACGCTCTCCCAGGCCATCAGCAGTGCAATCAACGCCAGGACGATGGCGCTTGCGAACCCGGCCAGATCGCCGAGCTTGCCGGTTCCGAAGGTGAAGCGCGGGTTGTGCGCCTGTCGGCGGGCATAGACGTAGGCGACTGCCGATATCAGCATGGCGCTCGCATGCGTCGACATGTGCCAGCCGTCGGCGACGAGCGCCATGGAGCCGTAGTAGGTGCCCGCCACGATTTCCGCCACCATCATCGCGCCGGTCAGCGCAATCACCAGCCATACACGACGCGCATGGCGATCGTGATCGGCCCCGAGGAACACGTGGTCGTGTTCCAGTCTTTCGGTCTGCGCGCTCATGGCACACTCCTTCTCAGCAACGCCTCAGCGGATGTAGGTTCGCAGCACTTCCGAGATTTCCTCGACAGCTTCGCTGCGAGCGTTCTCGTCGGCCGCGTGGAGGACGTGCTCATGCAGATGATCGTCCAGCACCTCGCCCGTCAGGCCGTTCAGCGCGCCCCGGATCGAGGCCAGCAGCTGCAGGACTTCGCCGCAGGGGCGCCCTGTATCCAGCGCCCGCTCGACCGCCTCCATCTGACCCTTCAGGCGATTGACCCGCGCGATCAGCTTCTTCTTATGGTGGGTGGTATGCGACATCGATCTCTCTCAATTAGTATAGGGGGGTATAGTATTTTTATATCAGGATGGAAAGTGGCCTTCCGGAAGGCCGGAGCAAGCCGCTTGACAAGTGTTCGATTTGCGACGAAGTATTCGCTCATGATCAAGCACGCGCCCATCACCAGCACGTATTTTTGGCTGTACCTCTAGAGGGCGGCTGGACAGATCATATTGTCAACAAGCCGCCGTCAGGCGGCTTTGTTGTATCGGCAGCGTCCTGACAGCGGAATACCAGATAAGGACGCCAAGACCGTGATTGAAATCGACGACACCGAAGTCTCATTGATCCGCCCGCCTGTCATCAACATCCGCGCCGCCAAGCCGCGCGACCTGCCGGAACTCAACGAGATGATTGCGCTGCTGGCCAGGCACCACGGCGACGCGGCAGCCTCCACGCCGGAGCAGCTGGAGCGCGACCTGTTCGGTTCCCTGCCCTGGATATCGGCACTTGTCGCCGAGACGGACGAAGGCCTGATCGGCTACGCCATCCTGGTACCGCTCTACAGGGCGCAGGACGGCGCGCGCGGCATGGACCTGCATCACCTTTTCGTCCGCGACGGCCATCGCGGCCACGGCGTCGGGCAGCATCTCGTCAGCCGGGCGCGCGATACCGCCCGCAACGCAGGCTGCGGCTACCTGTCGGTGAGCGCCGCCACGGGTAACGTCCAGGCGCACCGTTTCTACGAGAACATGGACTTCGTCCCTCGTCCGGTCACCGGCATGCGCTATATGCAGGCTTTGGCGTAAGAGCTCGCCTGACGTTCACATTTCGGCCAGGGAGAGAACAATGACGCGACTTGCTATCGTGCTCACGGAAGGATTCGCCGATTGGGAGGTGGCGCCGCTGACGGCATCGGCGCGCACCTATTTCAACTTCGACGTGGTGACGGCAACGCCGGAAGGCGCGGAGGTGCGTTCGATGGGCGGCCTGCGCGTTTCGCCGGATACGGCGCTGGAACACCTGCACGCGCACGCGTTCGACGCGCTCATCCTCTGCGGCGGCACCATCTGGGAAACGGAAAAGGCGCCGGATCTCGCGCCTGTCGTCGAAGACTTTCTTGCGCACGGCAAGATTGTCGGCGCAATCTGCGGCGCGACGCTGGCGCTTGCCAGGGCAGGAGCGCTGAACAAGGCGGCGCACACCAGCAATGCAGCCGATTTCATCGCCGGGGTGCCGGGCTATTCCGGCAAGGCGCACTACAAGGAAGGCCCCTATGCGGTGCGCGGCGGCAAGATCATTACCGCGGCCGGATCGGCACCGGTGACATTCGCTGCCGAGGTCTACCGGGCTCTGGGGCTCGGGGGCGACGAACTCGATCAATACGTGCTGATGTTCGGCGCGGAACACCAGCCGAAGGCCGCCTGATCGCGGCGTATCAGCCCAGCACCGGCTCCGCGTGGAAGCGACGACGGGACGGCTTGGAGACGCCGAAGCCGACTTCCATCATCAGGCGCGGCTTTTGCGTTGCGACGGTTCCCATGTGAAAGCCGAACGGGTCTTCGACAAATCCGGTGCCTGCCCTGCCGGTCAGCGTCAGGGGACTGTCCTTGCCATAGAATTCGTGAATCTCAGCGGCGGGATGGCCGACCAGCAGAGTCAGCTGATGCTTCATGCGCCGCTTGTTGTGGCTGCCCCTGACGTAGACATGCGGCCCGGTGCCGCTGTCGACATCGACCAGATAGAAGAAGAACTTCAGCATCCGCCAGTCGTCGAGATCAAAGTGATACTTGTCGAGCGATGCGAGGCTTCGGTCTGCCTCGCTCGCCCTGGTCGGAAAGCTCCACCAGGTGCGGGTGGTGATAAGGCGGGCCTGCGCACCCAGATATCTGCGCGCAATCTCCGACAGCAAGGGATCGCGCTGCACCGCCCGCACTGCCGGGCAGTCGAGCGCACGCTCGAAGTGATGCCCGCTCAAGATCGGCCGCCCGAGCCGCTCCTCGGTGGCGCGATGATCGGGAGCACGAAACTCGATCCCGCGGTCGAAGTTGCCGAAGCAGGGCGTGTCGCTGGCAAATGCGGCGATCTCCTCGGTGACCGGTGCCGGAAGGGCGAGAGAGGCAAACAGCCCTTCCCGCTTCAGTGCCTCGACGGCTGTCTCGACATCGACATCCGCAAAAATCGTCGGCAAACCTTCGATCGCACCGTTGCTTGGGCGTGCTGCGAGCCAGTGGGCCCGCCGTCCGGGCAGGGTCCGGGCCAGCAGGAACATCGGCAGCCAAGCGGGGTTTTCTCGGATATCCGCCATGTAGGTCGGTATGCGGACAGCCATGCGGCGGAGCTTTCCGCCCTTGCGGGCAACGGTTTCGATGTCGTTGGCTGGCGTCACTGGTGCGCTTTGCATGCACTGGCCTTTCGGAAGACGTTGTTCGGTCGTCATTCGGAAACGACCCGCAAAGGCCGTCAGGGCATTCAGTTCATTTTAGAACAATTGAATGTTGCAATGCGGCGATTTTGAGTTCGCTGGCCTCAGCGGCTCGGCACTGCCTTGAGATAGGCAGCGATCGCTTCCAGGTCAGGCTTGGGAAGGTGGGCGATATTCCGCTGGACCTCGGTCATCGAACCGCCGGCGGAATCGAAATCGGGCGTGAAGCCGGTTTCCAGATAGGTGGCAATGTCGCCTTCGCTCCATGTGCCCATCGATTTCGACCCCGGCGTTATGTTGGGTATCCGACCCTGGCCTTCCGGATTGGGCGCGCCGGCGAGCCACATATCGGCGGTGAAGCCGCCGAGCGCGCCGCGCGGCGTGTGACACTCGCCGCAATGGCCGGGTCCCTCGACCAGATACTGCCCGCGCTTCAGCTTGTCGTCGGCGTTGGCAAGCGCGACGCGCGGCTGGTCGTTGAAATAGAGAAACTTCCAGCCGCCGAGCGCAAGCCTGATATTGAACGGAAACGGCAACTCGTGCGGCGGCGCGACGTTGCCGCTCTTCGGCAGCGTCTTGAGATAGCCGAAGAGATCGTTGACGTCCTTGTCGGTCAGCCGGGCGTAGGAACCGTAGGGAAACGAGGGATAGAGGTGTCGGCCGTCCGGTGTCACGCCGCGTTTCATCGCGTTGCCGAACTGCGCAAGGGTCCATCCGCCGATGCCGGCCTTCTCGTCCGGCGAAATGTTGGGGACGTGGAATGTGCCGAAGGGGCTCTTCAGCGCGAGACCACCGGAAAGCGTGAGCCTGGCATCCGCCTGCGCGCCCGGCGCTGCGTGACAGCTGACGCAGCCGCCCGCCCAGAAGACCATCTCGCCGTTCCTGACGTCGGGGGTACCGAGGTTCGCCCAATGGCTTTCCGGAAGGGGATTGGGAGCGATTATGAAGTAGAATGCGGCTCCGCCGATCGCAACGACACCGATGACGCAGAGTAGAAACCGGATAAACCTGCGAACCATGCGCCGCTCTCCCATTGCCGACCCAATGCTCAACATAAAGCGATCCGCCGGGCCGGCAAGGCCGCGGCGGATCGCAGGCAAGAGCAAGGAGGACCGCTATTCCTTCTTTATGCGGTAGATCTGATGACAGCCGCCGCAGTTTGCGCCGAGCACCTTCAAACCGGCGCCGACTGCAGCCGCGTCGGCTGGAAGCTGTGCGACAAGCGTATCGGCATCGGTGCCGAGCTTTGCCGCGCGCGCCTTGAAGTCATCCATGTTTTCCCAGATTTTCGGGCTCGCCTCGGGGTCCTTGGCATTGGTGTCCGTGCCCGCCTTGAACTGATCGGGAAAGACCTTGGCGGTTTCCGAGATCGTCGTCAGCGCTGCCTTGACGGCGTCGGCATCGTACGGCTTTTCGCCCTTGGCGATGGCAGCGAGGACCCCGGCCGAGCCGCCGACCTTCTTCATCAATGCGACGCGTGCATCGTGGGTTCCCTCCGCGGCCGCAAAGACCGACGTCACCCCCATGCCGGCGACGAGAACTGCCGCGGCGATTACTTTCAGTCTCATGTCTCCACTCCTCTTCGATTACCGAGATATTCGAAGCCCGGCGCTTCGTTCCAACGCCGGCATGATTGCAAATTTATCTCAGCCACGCAGTAACAAGTGGGTGATATCGCACGCATTTCAGGAATCCGACGAAGCCTGTGCCGTCGTCCTCATACCGGCGTACGCCAGCCGTGCCAGGCGGTGAGAAGCGAAACCGCGATCAGCAGGCCGCCCGCGACCCGTCCGACGAGGATCGTCGCCTGCGGATTGGAGATCAGCATCGTCCTGCTCCGGGCGGCGCTGAAGGCCACCGTTCCATAGATCGCGGCCTGCGTCGCCATCGTCATCAGCCCCATGACGATGCCCTGCACCCAGATCGGACCGTAGATCGGCTTCAGGAACTGCGGATAGACCGCGAGCATGAAGAGATAGGCCTTGGGGTTGATGAGGCAGGTGACCGCCCCCTGCCGAAAAGCCCGCCAACGGGAGCTGCCGCCATCGGCATCGACCGCGTGCACGGTGATGGAGCTGCGGACCAGCGTATAGCCGATCCAGGCCATATAGGCGGCGCCCGCGAAGAGCAGCGGGTTGAAGAGCGCCGGCAGCAGGCTCGCCAGGATGCCGACGCCGATCGCACCGTAGAGCGAATGCACCGCGCCGCCTGCCATGATGCCTGCCGTCGCCGCCATGCCGCTGCGCCGGCCGCCGGTCAGAGCGTTGGCGAGTACGAAGAGCATATCCATGCCCGGCACGATGATGATGCCGAAGAGAAGAGTGAAGTAGAGCCAGAGGTTTTCGCTATAGGTCATGTCAGTTTACCGCCATCCGGAACAAGGCCCGATTCGCAGACCTTGTTGATTTTCAATTCGATAGGCGGCTCTATACGAAACTCCAACTGACAGGGTATTGTCAGTAGCGTTGACGACGAGGGCAGAAAATGCGCAAGGCCTCACGGCTTTTCGAAATCATCCAGATCCTGCGGCTGGCCGGCAGGCCGATGACGGCGGCTGCCATGGCCGAGACGCTTGAGGTGACCGTGCGCTCGATCTACCGCGATATCGCGGCACTTCAGGCGATGCGGGTGCCGATCGAGGGTGGGCGCGGTATCGGCTATATCATGCGGCCGGGCTTCGACCTGCCGCCGCTGATGTTCTCCATCGAGGAGATGGAGGCGATCGTATTGGCGCTGGCGCTTCTGGACCGCACCGGCGACGACGAGTTGAAGCAGGCGGCCAGGCGGGTCAACCAGAAGATAGCCGGCGCCGTGCCTGCTCCTTTGCGCCAGGCGATGGAGGGCAAGGCGCTCTATGCCTGGGGCTCTGCCGCCCGATCTCCCTCAGGGTTCGATCTGGGCCTTGTCCGCCGCGCGATCCGCGACGAGCAGAAACTCATGCTCGACTATCGCGACGAGCTTGGCCGCAGTACCGAACGTACGGTGCGGCCGATCGCACTGATCTACTACTCGCAAACGGCAAACATCGTCGCCTGGTGCGAGTTGCGCCAGGCGATCCGCAACTTCCGCAGCGACCGCGTCGAGCATTGCTCGGCCGCCGAAGACCATTTCAAGGGCGAAGGCGACCGCTTGCGCGACCTCTGGACGTCCGGCTGGACCGAGCGAGCAGACAGCCGACAGTCCCGTTAGAGCTGGGGTCAGACGAATTACTGCGACATCAGCATTTGGCGGCAACAGTCATGAGGTATCGCTCGAGCCGCGAGAGTCGTGAGGCGCTATTTCATATACCGTGGGGGCCTCGCTCGGGTGCTGCGATGCGAATGGGACGTGTTCCGACTGGAGCGCCTGTCTCGCGGTCGATGGTGACGGGGTCGATCTCCGTTCCGGTCTCGGCATCGAAGAAACGGGTCACCTCGCCCCCGCCGCGGTGCTTGCGTCCCCACGCGCCGATCGCAAACAGCACCGGCAGAAAGTCGCGGCCGGCTTCCGTCAGCACATATTCGTCCCGCGGAGGACGGTCGGAGTAGCGGCGTTTCTCCAGCAGTCCTTCCTCGGTGAGTGATGAAAGCCGCGCCGTCAGCATCGTCGGCGCAATACCAAGGCTCTTGCGGAAATCATCGAAGCGGGTCAACCCCGCATGGGCGTCCCGCATGATCAGCATGCTCCATGCGTCCCCGACAAGCGCGAGGCTCCGGGCGATAAGGCAGGGTTGGTCCGATAGATTTTTCATGTAGCTATCTTTTTAGTAGTGACTTGATATTGATTTGATAGTAACTCATTGCCCATCGTTGTTCCATGACAAAAATGAAAGCGGAAGTCGATGAGCAAAACAGAACCTGGCGTTGCCCTGGTCACGGGCGCGTCCTCCGGTATCGGACTGGTAACGGCACAAGCGCTGAAGCGCGATGGCTACCGTGTCTTCGGCACCAGCAGAAAGCCGATGCCCGACACCGCGGATGGGATCACGATGCTGGTCTGCGACGTGATCGATGATGCATCCGTGCAGGGCGTCGTCGATGAGGTTCTGCGCCGCGCAGGTCGGATCGATCTTCTCGTCAACAATGCCGGGATCGGACTGCTTGGTGGCGCTGAGGAATCCACGGCGGCACAGGCAAAGGCCGTATTCGACGTGAACGTGTTCGGCATCATACGCATGACAAATGCGGTCCTGCCCGTGATGAGACGCCAGCGTCGAGGCCGGATCGTCAACCTCAGTTCCATACTCGGGCTGATCCCCGCCCCCTTTAATGCGCTCTACGCATCGACCAAGCACGCCATCGAAGGCTACTCGGAGTCTCTCGACCATGAAGTGCGAACGCAGGGCATCCGCATCGTGGTTGTCGAGCCCGGCGTAACCCGCACCTCCTTCGAAGAGAACATCACGCGTCCGGACCGTCCGCTTGCCATCTACGATGCGGTTCGCGCGGACGCGGAGAAGCTGATGCGCGAGATCGTCGCAAAGGGCGACGCCCCCGAGGTGGTCGCAAGAGAAGTCCTCAGGGCCGCCAAAGCGGCATCGCCCAAACGACGCTACACCGCCGGAAAGACCGCAGGACAGGTCCGCTTCATGCGCCGGTTCCTGCCCGAGTCCTTCGTCGACAAGAACCTTCGGAAGTTCAACAGACTTCCCGATTGAGCTTGCATCGCCGTATTGCCGGCGCTGCCGGCTGACCACAGAAATGAAAGTTAGTCTGATGAAATCATTCCTGATCGATCGCTATGCGAAAGGCGGCGCTCTGCGGTTAAGCGAAAGCCCCGAGCCGGAGCTGCGTGTCAACGACGTCATGGTCGAGATTCGAGCCGCTGGCGTGAACCTCCTGGACAACAAGATCAGGGATGGAGAGTTCAAGCTCATCCTGCCATATCGCCTTCCGCTGGTGCTGGGCAACGATGTAGCGGGCGTCGTGGTCCGGGTCGGGGCCAATGTCCGGCAATTCAAGCCCGGTGACGAGGTCTATGCACGTCCGGCCCAGGATCGCATCGGGACATTTGCCGAGTACATCGCCGTCGACGCGACCGATGTAGCGATGAAGCCGACCAATCTGACCATGGAAGAGGCAGCGTCAATGCCGCTAGTCGCCCTGACGGCTTGGCAGGTGCTTGTCGACAAGGCCAAGTTACGGCGGGGACAGAAGGTCCTGATCCATGCCGGCTCGGGCGGCGTGGGCACGATAGCGATCCAACTTGCCAAGCATCTCGGGGCATATGTCGCAACGACCACGAGCACAGCAAATGTTGCTCTTGTGAAAAGTCTCGGCGCTGACGTGGTGGTCGACTACAAGAAGGATGACTTCGAGAAAGTGCTGAAGGGCTATGACGTTGTGCTGAACAGCCTCGGGAAGGACACGCTGGAAAAATCCCTTGCGGTGCTGAAGCCGGGCGGGAAGCTGATTTCGATTTCCGGTCCACCCGATCCGGATTTCGCGAGGCAGAATGGCTCCGGCTGGCTGCTTCGACAGGTCATGCGCCTGCTAAGCTCCGGCATCAGGAGAAAATCGAAACGCCGAAGCATAAGCTATTCTTTCCTCTTCATGACCGCGAATGGCGGGCAGCTCGAAGAGATTACCTCTTTGATCGAGGCAGGTGTCATACGCCCTGTGATCGACCGGGTCTTCCCGTTCGAAAGGACCAACGAAGCATTGGACTATGTCGAAACGGGTCGTGCGAAGGGCAAAGTCGTGGTCAGTGTCAGATGATGCCAGGGGGATGATCGTGGCAAAGGGCATTGCGACTCTGGGAAAGCTCGCAGTCTAGGATCGCAGCTTCAGCGTCCGGTCTTCCTCACGACCGAAGCCGCGGATCTCGATGCGGTCCTGCCACACGTCGACGATGGCGAAGGTGTTTTCGGTCTCCGTGTCCACCATGCCCTTGAAATTGACGAAGTGAAGGCCGTCGATCTCGCCGTAGTTGCCGACGTGGTTGTGGCCGCTGAAATAGGCGGCGACATGATCGTGTGCGGTCAACAGGGCGACGATGCGCTCGCGGTCCCAGGCGTCGTGTTGGTTCGGAGGGTAGACCGGATAGTGGTTCATGACGATCACGCGCTCGCCGGCGGCGCTTGCCGCCTGGATCTGATCTCCGAGCCAGGCGAACTGCTCGTCGCTGAGGGCGGCGTTCCATGCATGAGCGTTGATTGCGCTCTTGGCACGCAGCTCCGCCAGCTGCATCTCTGCCAGCGCCCGATGCGGGTGCCCTTCCGCCGGCGCGAAGGTGCTGACCTCGTTGCCGTTGAGGACGATGAAGCGCCAGCCGTGGCGGGCAAAGGCATAGTAGGGCGACGGCAGGCCGACGCGTGCTGCGACATCGGCGAGATGTTGAGGCGCGACCGAGAAATCGTGGTTGCCGAGCAGGAAAAAGCTCTCGTGCTGCAAACGCCCGTAAACCGGCAGGATATCGTCGAAGCTCGCGAAATCCCGGTCGATGATGTCGCCGAGCGTCATGACGAAGCTCAGATCCTCACCGTTGAAAACCTCGATCGCGTCGGCGAGTTTTGCGAGGCTGTTGGCGTAGTGGCGGTTCATGCCGGGATGCGGCTCGATATCGGCGTATTGCGGATCCGCGACGATGCCGAAGCGGAAAGCGGGGGTGGCGGAAGTCTGTGTCATGTCGGTGGCTTATGAGCGGCGGGTGACAGGGATGTGACAGGACGCGGGTTGGCCGCAGGTTGGCATGTTCATGGAAGCGGGCTTTGTGCGCGGGGCCCCCTCATCCGGCCCTTCGGGCCACCTGCTCCCCCGGGGGAGAAGGTGGATCGGACGAGGCGGCCGGCGCAGGCGTGACCATCAAAGAAATGGCCTCAAAACGAAACCGCCCGGCGTTTTAAGGCGCCGGGCGTTCAATCACGTGTCGCTGCGACAGCTTACTTGGTCGCGGCTTCGTAGCGCTCCAGGACGTAGTCCCAGTTGATCAGGCTGTCGACGAAGGCTTCGAGGTACTTCGGACGAGCGTTGCGGTAGTCGATGTAATAGGAGTGTTCCCAGACGTC
This sequence comes from Rhizobium sp. Root1203, assembly GCF_001424945.1. Taxonomy (GTDB): domain Bacteria; phylum Pseudomonadota; class Alphaproteobacteria; order Rhizobiales; family Rhizobiaceae; genus Rhizobium. Next base: position 596,401 of record NZ_LMCW01000001.1, on the reverse strand, counting down.
GACGCCGAGGATCGGGGTTGCACCGTGAACGAGCGGGTTCTCGCCGTTCGGGGTCTTGGAGATTTCGAGCTTGCCGTTCTTGACGGAGACCCATGCCCAGCCGGAGCCGAACTGCGTCGTGCCGGCGGCAACGAAATCAGCCTTGAACTTGTCGTAACCGCCGAGATCGGAGGTGACAGCCGCTTCCAGCTTGCCGGGCAGCTTGTTGCCGCCGCCGCCCTTCTTCATCCACTTCCAGAAGTGGACGTGGTTGTAGTGCTGGGCCGCGTTGTTGAAGAGGCCGGCATTGGTGCCGAACGACTTCTTGACGACGTCTTCCAGGGAGAGATCAGCAAGACCGGCTTCGGCCGCGAGCTTGTTGCCATTGTCGACATAGGCCTTGTGGTGCTTGTCGTGATGGAACTCCAGGGTTTCCTTCGACATGAAAGGCTGCAGCGCTTCGTAGTCGTAGGGAAGTTCGGGCAATTCGAAAGCCATTGTGGTCTCCTCTTGGCAATAGTTTGCGTAATCGGCAGGTGAGGCGGAACATAGGAGCGCAAGCGGGGTGAGGCAACCGGAGAAATGTCAAAAAAGATGGACGACGAGGAATATTTGCCTCCGCTAAGGGCTTGGCATGCAAGGGCCAAATCAACCATGATGACCTCTGCCGATGACAGGAATACGGGGGCTCGTCCATGCGAACGCATCAGATCCGGTATTACATCCTTGCCGCAACCTTCGGTGCAGCTGCCTTCACTGCAGCGACCGGCGCGCACGCCTCGTCTGGCGACGCATGGGCCGAGTTCGCGAGCGAGGTCCAGGGGAAATGCGAAACGGCCGCACGGGCAGCGATCGAATTCCCCCACGCCGTCGTCGATCCGTTCGGAAGCGAGCACTTCGGGGTGGCGCTGGTGACCGGAAAGCCGAAAGGTGCAAACGGCTTCGTCAGCTATTTCTGCGTCTACGACAAGCAGACGAAGAAGGTCGAACTCGGCAGCGAGCTCGAGACGGAGAACATGAGGCTGCTTCCCGACGAATAGAAGGGCCGACGAATAGAAGGGCCGACGAATAGCCGCGGTTTGGGCTGTTGCTCAAAGCCCACACGCCCGCTCCAAACGATGTCGGCCGGCAAATCCCTGTTGATTGTCACGTGCCGTATTTTGACAGCTTCGTATAGCCATTTCTAAATACAACCGGAGCATGGGAGTTAAGGAATCAGCCCAGTCTTTTTTTGGACTGGCTTTATTGGCTGTATTTCATATTTCGCCGGCGTCTTTGGCAAAGTACTTTTGGGGCACACGTCATGGTCATGAGCTTTTTTCGTCGCAGTGAAGATGGCAGGGCACTGCCAACGGCCGGCTACCGGCCGGCATCGATAGCCGATCAGCGTCCGAACCCTGGCGAGGCGCTGCGCTACACGATCCCGGACGTCGCCGATTTTTCCGCCTTCGGGTCGGCGCTTGAAGAGAACCAGCGCACATCGGAAGACCTGATGCAGAGCCTCACCTCGCTGCAAGGCCGGGTCTCTGCGCTGCTCGGCACCCACAGCCAGTCTCTCAACGAAACCGGCGCCCTGCGGGCCGAATGCGCGCGGATCAGCTCGCTTCTGGATTACGAGAGCAGCGTCCGCCAGAAGGCCGACCAGGACAACGCGCGGCTCAGCGCCGAAAACAAGGATTTCCGCAGCGACGTCACGCAGCTGCGCACCGAGTCCGAGGCACTGCGCGAAGAGCTGACCAAGCTGCAGGGCGTACATGAGGTTACCCGCGAAGAATTCACCATCGTCGAGACCCGTCTTTTCGACGCCGAGCGCGAGCTCAGCGACCGCGTCATCCAGTTCGACGAAGCCTCGACGCTTCTGAAGCGCGCCCAGCAGGAACTCGACCAGCGCAGCCGCGAGCTGAGCGTCACGCGTGAAAAGCTCGACGGCGAGACAACAGCGCACCACCTGCTGATCGAAACGTCGCGTCGCGAAAACGGTGTGCAGGCACGCGAGATGGCGCGACTCAACGAAGAGCGCAGCCATCTGAAAAGCAGCCTGATGGAGCAGGAGGCGCTGGTGCGCAACCTGCAGATGGCGGCTGCCGGGCTGAAGCAGGACCTGTCGCTGTTCGAAGAGCGTCACAAGCGCCTCGAGATCGAGTTCGAAACGCTGCAGGCGTCCTCGGCCCTGGAAATTGCCCACCTGACCACCAAGCACGAGGCGATCGGCTCGAAGGCTGAACTCGTGGAAAAGCTGCTCATCACGGCAAACGGCCGCAACAGGATGACCGACGAGGAACTTCAGGCGGCGCGCGCCGAACTGAAGCGCGTCAAGTCCGAGCTGGCGACGACGCTGTCGCGCACCGAACGCCTCGCCGAGGACCTGCAGCGCGCCCGCGCCTCCAGTGCCGAAAACGAGAACGCGCGCCGGGAACTCGCCACGCAGAACAACGATCTGACGCTGAAGCTGCGTGAGACCGACAGCCTGCGCGTCCGGCGCGACCGCGATGCCGACGCCTTGCGTCGCGACATGGATACCCGCATGGACTCCGACCGCCACGAGATCGGCCAGCTGCGCACGAGCCTGGAGATCGCCAAGTCGGAGATTCGCCAACTGCGTGCCGAGCGGGCGATCCTGACGGGCCAGCTCGAAGTGGCCCGCAGCGAGCGTACGGGTGGCGTCGCCTCTTCGCCGGCGCTCGATGACATCAGGATGCCGACGGCGACCTACACGCCGATGATCGATATCTCCGAGCGTTCGCTGCGGCCCAATGGTGCCGGCTCCGCAGAGACCGCAGAGTCCGCTTACATCGCTCCTGCCGAATAGCGTCGTTTGCCAGCCCTCGCCGCACCCCGCGCGAGGGCGTCGATGCCATCTTAGGCAGACCGTCCGAAATAGACATCGACAGAGGCGATCCTGTCGCCCCTGAAGCGCAGCATTTCCATGTTCCGGAACGCGCTGCCGTCGGGTTTTTCGGCGCGGTAGCAAACGGCGGCTTCATCGCCTTCGACCGCGATATACTCGATTGCGATATCGCGAAACGGCGGCGGCGAAGGCCAGCAAAGGTCGAAATAAGCGCCACGGGAGATATGATCGTCGCGCGGGCTTGAGAAGACGAAGTCGTCGCTCAGCATTGCCCCGGCGAGGTCCTTGCGTCCCTCGAGATAGGCCGCATAGAGTGCGCGAACGGTTCGCTCCCGCGACAGGCGGTCGGTGTCCATGGCAACATCCTTTCGGCGTCGTGGCGGCCATAATCCGATTGCATTTTGCAATCGGATTTATAACACGCGACCCATCGGGCGACAACCGCATCGGCTTGGCGCTTGGAAAATGGGCAGCGATGGTTCAGGATCGGCGACATCATCGAATGCGGGTCAGATCATGACGGACGTTCAACATATACTGGAGCGGCTGCAGAAGCTTGCCGCAAGGGACAACCGGCCGCCGGCGCTGCCGGAGGGCGCACAGCGCTCATCCGCGCTGTTTTCCTTCGTCACCCGCGAGCGCGAGCGCATTGCCGGCTGCGCCTTTCCGCGCGCCTCCATCGTCGCGATCGTCGAGGGCTCCAAAGACGTCGTGAGCATGGGACGGCAGTCGCGGTTCGCCGCGGGCACCGCGCTCGTTCTGCCGGGCGGATGGCGTGGCGACGTGGTCAACGACCCGGATCCGGCAAGCGGCGTCTACCGCGCGATCTTCATCGACTTTCCCGATGAACTCGTGGCGCGCGCGGCTCGCGCCCTTCCGCCGCAACGCCCGGCCGCACAGGTCGACCTTCCGCTCGACGCGGCTCTCAGCAGTGCTATCCACCACGCCGGCGAAGGGATCGTTGCGGGCAATCTGCCGGTGGCGCTGATCGAACATCGGGTGATGGAAGTGCTGATGGTTCTCGGCATGCGTGGCGCCCTTCCCGTCAAGGCACAGACAACAGGCGATGCGGTGCGTGCGCTCGTGCGCTGGCAACCGGACAGGGCCTGGACGGCCGACACTGTCGCTTCGGAACTCGGAACCAGCAACGCGACGTTGAGACGGCGACTTTCCGAAGAGGCAACGTCGCTGCGTGCCCTGCTGGCGGAAGTCCGCGTCGGCCTTGCGAAGGCGATGCTCGCCGAGGACGGGCTTTCGCTCCGCGAGGCGGCGCTTGCGGCGGGCTACCGCTCGCCGCGGCGCTTTGCAGAGCGAATGCGTTGCGAAACGAGTGGCAAGCAAACCGCCGATGTTTGAGCGAAATTGTTCGATATTTGAGCGTTTCTGTACGCGGTGCAGTCAGCCTTGTTGCTAGAGCTTTTCCGTCAAACGAAAGGACAGGCTCATGCATATCAGGACCATCTTCACCGCAATCTCCCTTCTGGCCTTCGGTGCGGCGGATAGTCGGGCCGCGGACATCTCGGTGACGTTCGGGAAAAGCAACGAAGGCTCGCTTCCGACGGCGAACGCCTCCTGCGTCGCGGCCGACGGCAAGGCGGCGGCGGGCAAGAACAGGAGCCCGGCCCTCTCCTGGTCGAAAGGTCCCGCCGGCACGCGCTCCTATGCGCTTGCCATGACCGACCCCGACGTACCGGCCGATCTCTCGCTTCTGAACAGGGACGACACCGAGATTGCGCGCGATCTGCCGCGCATGGAGTTCACGCACTGGATTCTGGCCGACATCCCCGCCTCGGTGACACGGCTTGCCGAGGGCGCCGACGGTGACGGCATGCCGCAGGGCGGATTGCCGTTGGAAAGGACCGAGCACGGCCGGCGTGGCCAAAATGGCTTCGCAGCCTTCTTGAAGGATGGGCCGCACGGGGGCTATATGGGCGCGTGCCCGCCCTGGAACGATCTGCGCATCCATCGCTATCGCGTGACGGTCTATGCACTCGACACCGACCGACTCACTCTTCCCGACGCCTTCACGCGCGCCGATTTCCTTGCCGCGGCGAAGGACCATATCGTTTCGTCCGGCGCGGCGGAACTGACCTACACGATCAATGCGAAGGCCACGAAATGACCGATACGAAATGGGATGCAGCCGCCGCCGAAGCCGGCTCCATCCACTGGAAGCGCAATCTGGTCGTTTCGCTGATCGGCTCGTTCACCACGATCGTCGCGATGACACTGCTGCTGCCGTTCCTGCCGCTCTATGTCGAGGAGCTGGGGGTCAGCGACCACGCCGCTATCGTACAGTGGTCGGGCATCGCCTACGGCGCGACCTTCCTTGCCGCGGCTTTCGTCGCGCCGCTCTGGGGGCGGCTCGGCGACATCTACGGGCGCAAGCTGATGCTGGTGCGCGCGAGCCTCGGCATGACGGTGGCGATTTCGCTGATGGGCATGGCAGGCAACGTCTGGCAGCTGGTCGCCCTGCGCCTCTTCGTCGGATTGGCCGGCGGCTACTCCTCCGGCTCCATGGTGCTGGTCGCCACCCAGACGCCCAAGGATCGTTCCGCCTGGGCGCTCGGCACGCTCGCATCGGGCATCATGGCCGGCAACCTCGTCGGACCGCTGATCGGTGGCGCACTGCCGCCGCTGATCGGCATCCGCGGGACCTTCCTGGCCGCGGGAGCGCTGATCTTCCTGGCGTTTCTGGCGACGGCCTTCCTGATCAGGGAAGAGAAATCCCCCGCCCGCAAACAGGCGGCCAAAGCAAGCGGCGGCTGGGCCTCGATCCCGGACAAGCGGCCTGTCATCGCCATGCTGGCGACCGGCCTTCTCCTGATGCTCGCCAACATGTCGATCGAGCCGATCATCACCGTCTATGTCGCGCAACTGGTCGAGGATCAGGGCAAGGTCACCATGATCGCAGGCGTCGTCATGTCCGCAGCGGCGCTGGGTGCCATCCTGTCCGCCTCGCGGCTCGGCAAGCTGGCCGACCGGATCGGCCACTGGCCCGTGATTTCGGGCGCGCTGGCGGTGGCCGGCCTGCTGCTGATCCCGCAGGCCTTCGTGACCAGTTCCTGGCAGCTGATCGTCCTGCGTTTCCTGATGGGCGTGGCGCTCGGCGGGCTCCTGCCCTGCATCTCGGCCGTCATCCGCCACAGCGTGCCGGACAGCGCAGCGGGCAGCATCCTCGGCTTTTCGGTCTCGTCGCAATATGTCGGCCAGGTGGCCGGACCCGTCCTCGGCGGCTTCGTCGGCGGCCATATCGGCATGCGCGCGGTCTTTCTCGGAACCTGCGTGCTGCTGGTCGCGGGAGCGGCCTATTCGTGGCTGGTGCGACCGCGGGAGGACGAAAGCCGCTGACGCGGCTTTCGCGTTCATCCGATCAGGCAAGCGTCCGAAGCTTCGGTTCCCGGTCCCAGTAGCGCCTGGCGGCAGCGTCCACAAAGCCCTTGTCCAACGCCACCACGCCGGCATCCGGCTCGACGCCCGCCTTCTGCAACAGAGGCGCGGATTCGGCTGTATGGCCGATCGCCTTCAGGTGCCCGTAGGCGTCCATGACCCACTGGACGGCCGCCGCCTCCTTCAGCAGCATCTCGGTGCCCTCCTTCGACAGCAGGACGGCGGCTGCATCGAAGAGCTGCGAGGGAGAGCCTGCGAGCTGACCGTCGGCCTTCACCACCGTGCCGTCGGAGAGCTTCGCCTTGCCGACCCTGGGCGCGACGACGAAGGGGGTCGCCTTGGCGTTCCGGATCGCCTTCACCAGCGCCTCCAACGCCTTGGCGTCCGTACCGTCGGCGATCAGAATGCCGATCCTGCGGCCTTCTATGGTCGCTTTCATGTTCTGCTGGATCGAAAGGGCCGGCGACGGGTCCATGTCGATGGGTTCCCGCGCCGCCGGGTTCTTCTTCGGCAAATCGATGCCGAGACCATTGGCGACGCGCGTGGCGAGGTCCCGATCGACGTTCAGCAGGTTGCCGACCATGCGCGGGGGCACCTCCTCGAGGGCGACCTTGGATAGCTCGAAGACGAAGGAGGAGGCGATATGGGCCTGTTCCGACGGCGTCTGCGATTTCCAGAATAGCCGTGCCTGGCTGTAGTGGTCGGCAAAGAGTTCGCCCCGGATACGAAGCTTGTCGCCCTGCTCCTGGCTGAGGGATGCAGCCTCATCCGTGTGGAAGCCGGTGACGGGACATTCGCGCGGCCCGCCAGGTTCGCCGTGAGCGGCAAGGCTGTTCGGCTCGTAGTTCGCCCTGCCCTTGGGCACCGCCATCTGCATCTGCCCGTCGCGCTGGAAATTCATGACAGGACATTTCGGCGCATTGATCGGCAGCTGGTGGAAGTTCGCGGTGCCGAGCCGCGATTTCTGGGTGTCGAGATAGCTGAACAGCCGCCCCTGCAGCAGCGGATCGTTGCTGAAATCGATGCCGGGCACGATGTTTGCCGGACAATAGGCGACCTGCTCGGTCTCGGCGAAGAAATTGTCCGGATTGCGGTCGAGCACGAGGCGGCCGACGATCCTCAGCGGCAGGACTTCCTCCGGGATGAGCTTGGTCGAATCCAGCACGTCGTAGGGCTGGCTGTTGGCGAAGTCTTCGTCGAAGAGCTGCAGGCCGAGCTCCCATTCGGGGAAGCTGCCGGAGGCGATCGCTTCATAGAGGTCGCGCCGGTGGAAATCGTTGTCGGCCGCCTGAAGCTTCAGCGCCTCGTCCCAGATCGTCGATTGCATGCCGAGCTTCGGACGCCAGTGGAATTTGACGAAGGTCGATTTGCCGGCATCGTTGACGAAGCGAAAGGTGTGGATGCCGAAGCCCTGTACCGTTCTGAACGAGCGGGGGATGGTGCGGTCGGACATCGCCCACATCAGCATATGGGTGGACTCCGGCATCAGCGATGCCCAATCCCAGAACGTGTCGTGAGCGCTGCCTGCCTGCGGATAGGCGCGGTCGGCCTCCATCTTGACTGAGTGGACCAGATCCGGAAACTTGATCGCATCCTGGATGAAGAAGACGGGGATGTTATTGCCGACCAGGTCCCAGTTGCCTTCCTTGGTATAGAACTTGACCGCGAAGCCGCGCACGTCACGCGGCGTATCGACAGAGCCGGCACCGCCTGCGACTGTCGAGAAGCGGACGAAGACCGGCGTTTTCTCGCCCTTGCGCCGGAAGAGGTCGGCCCTGGTGATATCGGACAGAGATTCCGTTGCCTCGAAGTAGCCGTGCGCGGCGGAACCGCGCGCGTGGACGATGCGCTCGGGGATGCGTTCGTGATCGAAATGGAAGATCTTTTCCCGCAGGACGAAATCCTCAAGCAGCGTCGGGCCGCGCGTGCCCGACTTGAGACTGTTCTGATTGTCGGAAATGCGGATGCCCTGATTTGTCGTCAGGTGATCGAGACCGTCATGCGGCCCCTTGGCGGGGATGTGCTGGTGGGTCTCGCCGCCGTTGCCGCGATCGGTGTCGAAAGGTGATTTGTCGGACATGTGCTGGCTCCCTCTGCGTGCGTATGCACAGGAGCTAAACAACGGCGCGGGACAAATGTTCCGGCCCGTTGCGACAACTGCCGGATGCGCGGACCGGCACGCAAATCCGTGCCGGCTCGATGCTCGAACGACAGCGGTTTCCGCCGCTTGGATCGCTCCGCTTGTCAGTTGACGCGGCTTGCGCCGTCGTCCGTCACTCGCCGCTTTCGCTGCGGCCGAAAGCCCAGTTCATGTAGAGATCGAGCGCCTTGCGGGTGACGGGTCCTTGCTGGAAATCGCGCCCGTCGAGGCGATTGACGCCCACCACCTTGGAATAGTTGCCGGTAGTGAAGATCTCGTCGGCGTTCATGAAGTCCTCGACGGAGAGCGTGACTTCGCGCACCTCAAAGCCCGCCTTGCGCAGCAGGCCCATGACGCGGGCGCGGGTAATGCCGGCGAGGAAGGTGCGGTTGGCGATCGGCGTCGAGACGATGCCGTCCTTGACCATGAAGACATTTGAGGATGCCGTCTCGGCGACGTTGCCGTTCATGTCGCACATCAGCGCGTTGTCGAAGCCGCGGCTTCTGGCCTCGGAGATCGCGCGGCCGCTGTTCGGATAGAGCGAGCCGGCCTTGGCGTCCGTCATCGCCGTTTCAGGCGTCGGGCGGCGATAGGGCGAAAGGGTCAGCGAGTTCGGGGCGTTGTTGCCGAGCGGTGCTTCGAACAGGCAGAGTGCGAAGCGGGTGGAGTCGCCATCGACGCTGACGACGCTGCCCGGCGAACCGTGCTCGCCCCAGTACATCGGCTTGATGTAGATCGGCGTCTTGCCGTCGAACCTCCTGATCCCCTCCCAGGCAAGCGCCTCGATCTCCTCGGGCGTGTGCACCGGCTTCAGGCCCATGTTGACCGCCGAGCGATTGATGCGCTGGCAATGCAGGTCGAGATCGGGGGCGATGCCGTCGAACCAGCGGGCGCCGTCGAAGACGGTCGAGGCCAGCCACATGGCGTGCGAGGTCGGCCCGATCAGCGGCGGATTGCCGGTAAGCCACTCTCCCTCGACGTAGGTCCAGGTGGATGAACGGGGCGAAGTATCGACTGCCATGAGACTCTCCTTGAAAAGTTCGTAGAGCAAAATCCCCCGCCGAAGACCGGGTCAAGCGGAAATCCATGCCGAAAAACGCTACGCAACAAAAGTGCCTGACATTGGGCGCTCTCGGCAAGATTCATGCGCCTGATGGCGACGCGATCGATGAGTGCATCAACGAAAATCATCGATGCCGCAGTTGGAACCAAAGCCGGTCACATGCGATCATGGACGCCGGAAGAAGCAGATCAAGCCGGAGTACCCGCGATGAAAGCCATGTTCTACGACGCCTTCGAAAAGGCTCCCGAGATTCGCAACGTGCCCGATCCGACCCCTGGCGAGGACAGCGTCGTCATCGCCGTCGGCGCGACCGGGCTCTGCCGCAGCGACTGGCACGGCTGGATGGGCCACGATCCCGACATTCGCCTGCCGCACGTGCCAGGCCATGAGCTCGCCGGCAAGGTGGTCGCCAAAGGCAAGGGCGTGGTGCGCTTCAAGATCGGCGACAGGGTGACCGTGCCCTTCGTCTCCGGCTGCGGCCATTGCGGAGAATGCCGTTCCGGCAACCAGCAGGTCTGCCCCAACCAGTTCCAGCCGGGCTTCACGCATTGGGGTTCGTTTGCCGAATACGTGGCGATCGACTATGCCGACACCAATCTGGTGCACCTTCCCGACAGCATCGACGATGCGACCGCGGCGAGCCTCGGCTGCCGGTTTGCCACCTCGTTTCGGGCCGTTGCCGACCAGGCGCGCACCGGCCCCGGCGAATGGATCGCCGTGCACGGCTGCGGCGGCGTCGGCCTTTCGGCGATCATGATCGCCACCGCGCTGGGCGCCAATGCCATCGGCATCGACGTCTCCGACGAGAAGCTTGCCTTTGCCCGCGAGTGCGGCGCCGTGGCGACGATCAACGCGACGACGGTGGCCGATGTGCCGGAGGCCGTGCGCGACATCACCAAGGGCGGGGCGCATGTCTCGATCGATGCGCTCGGCCACCCCGTGACGTGCTTCAACTCGATCAGGAACCTGCGCCGGCGCGGGCGACATGTGCAGGTCGGCCTGATGCTCGGCGAACATGCGACGCCGCAGATTCCGATGTCGCAGGTGATCGGCCATGAACTGGAGATCTACGGCAGCCACGGCATGCAGGCCTGGCGCTACGACGCGATGCTCTCCATGCTTGCTGCCGGGAAAATCGCGCCGCAGAAGCTGATCGCCCGCAGGATCAGCCTCGAGGAAGGCATCCCGGCGCTGATGACGCTCGACAGGGCGGAGACGACGGGGATCAGCGTGATCACGCGATTCTGATCGCCGCCGACAATCGGCGGGAAGGCGACCGGCGCGGCCGCCGGGGACCTTCCCTGCTGCCTGAAACCAAGCCTGGACAGCGCTTTCCGCTTGAACGGCAGTGCCGGAAAACCCATATGCCGCGAGGTCGGTTTCGGCAGTGACCGATGACCGCAGGCGGGTTGCCAAGAGCTTGAGAAAGGTCTAACCGGCTCGCCGCCAAGAAAAAGAAAAGCGAGACATCATGTCCAACTCATTTGTAAACACGCATGCCCAGTCAGGCGCGCAGGCCCTCTTCGTCACCGACGAGAAAGTCGAGCGGCGGGCTCGCCTGGAAGGAACCTGGCTCAACATCTTCGACGTCACGGTGCCTTCAGGCTGTCGGACGCCGCTGCACAGGCACGCCAGCCCCGAGATTTTCCGCATCATCGAAGGCCGGCTGACAATCCGCCGCATGACGGATCAGGGCCTTGAAGAATTCGAGGCGACCGCGGGCGACATCGTGAGAATCGATGGCGACCAGGCGCACGGCTATTCCAATCCGGGACCGGAGACCGCGGTCTTCTCGGCGATCATCGACAGCGAGATGGCCGAATTCTTCGAAGCCACCGGCTCCCGCGACCCCTCCAGGACCGCTCTCTCCGGGGAGACGATGAAACGCGTGACGGTCGTTGCCAACACCGACGACAACACCATTCTCGCAGCCTGAACCGCCAATCGGCCGTCCGGTCTGCCCGGGCGGCCACCATGCAAGATCCTGCGCCTCACCCCCACACAGACGAATTCTCGCGCTCCCTCTTGCGTTCGCAGCCATTCACCTTCAAAATTACAGTATGCCTGACAGCGACCCTTCCAGTACCAACTCCGCCCATTCCGAACGGGATCTTCCCGATGACGATGGCGGCGACCACTGTAGACGGCGCGATTTTCATCGTGCCGGCCCAAGGCTGACAACTGCCGCTCATGACGCGGCCCCGTCCCCATTCATTGCGGTAGTCCGTCGTCGGTCGCTTGCGCCCGACGCTTTCCGCGTTTCACGTTTTCATCTGAAAAGGAGCGGCCCGTCCGACGCGGCTGCATGAACCATTGATGTTCTTTGACTGGATGTCCGACCCTTCCGCCTGGGTCGGCCTTGCGACCCTTATCGTGCTCGAGATCGTTCTCGGCATCGACAACCTCGTTTTCATCGCCATTCTGGCAGACAAGCTGCCGCCGCATCAGCGCGACCGGGCGCGGCTGATCGGGCTCGCCCTCGCGCTTTTCATCCGGCTTGGACTGCTCGCCTCCATCGCATGGGTCGTGACGCTGACGACGCCTTTGTTTTCGGCCTTCGGCTTCGGCTTTTCCGGCCGTGACATCATCCTCCTCGTCGGCGGCCTCTTTCTGTTGTTCAAGGGAACGATGGAGTTGCACGAGCGGCTTGAGGGCCATGTGGAAACGTCGGAGAAGAAGCTCGTCCATGCCGTTTTCTGGCAGGTGATCGTCCAGATCGTCGTGCTCGATGCGATCTTCTCGCTCGACAGCGTGATCACCGCCGTCGGCATGGTGCAGCATCTGCCCGTCATGATGATCGCCGTCGTCGTTGCCATCGGCGTCATGCTGCTGCTTTCCAAGCCGCTGACGGCCTTCGTCAACAAGCATCCGACCGTCGTCATCCTCTGCCTCGGGTTCCTGATGATGATCGGCTTCTCGCTCATCATAGAAGGCTTCGGCGTTCATCTGCCGAAGGGTTATCTCTACGCCGCGATCGGCTTCTCCGTGATCATCGAATCGCTGAACCAGCTGGCGCGACACAACCGGGAACGCCTGATCACGCCGACCAATATCCGCGAGCGCACCGCGGACGCCGTTCTCGGCCTTCTCGGCGGCAAGCGGCCGCAGGTGACACTCGGCCCGACGGCGGACCTGATTGCCGAACAGACCGCCGAGGAAGACGTCTTCTCGACCGAGGAAAAGGACATGATCCAGGGCGTCCTGACGCTTGCCGGCCGGTCGGCGAAGTCGATCATGACGCCGCGCACCGACATCGACTGGCTCGACCTCGATGCGCCACAGGCGGAACTGCAGCGGCGCATCGTGGATCTCGGCCATTCGCGCTTCCCCGTGGCGCGCGGCAGCCTCGACAACTTCATCGGCGTTGCCAACGCACGCGACCTGTTGCGCGATATCATCGTCGATGGCGAGATCAACGCCGAGCGTTCCATCCGCCGGCCCTTCGTCGTCCATGAAAGCATCAGCGCCTTGAAACTGATGGAACAGCTGCGCCATTCCAGCGAGGCTGTCGCCATCGTTCTCGACGAATACGGCGACCTCGAGGGCATGGTGACGCCGACCGATCTTCTGGAGGCCATCGCCGGCGAATTCCCGGACGAGGACGAGGAGAAGCTGACCATCGAGCGCGGCGACGACGGTTCGCTGACCGTCGACGGCTGGATGGAAATCCGCCACGCCTCGAAGCTGCTGGATGCCGATCTTGTCGACGGGACGGACCGTTATTCCACGCTAGCGGGCTTCATCCTGTGGCGGCTCGGCCATCTGCCGCACGAAGGCGAGAACATCAGCGTCGGCGACTTTTCTTTCGAGGTCGTGAAGCTCGATGGCCGCAACATCGACAAAGTCCGCGTCAAGCGTATCGCCGAAGCCGCATAACCATGGAGAGTTCCGATGGCATGGTCTGCCAGCCAGTATGTGAAATTCGAGGATGAGCGCACCCGCCCGGCGCGCGATCTCCTGGCGCAGGTTCCGCTGGAGAGTTTGCATCGCGCCATCGATCTCGGGTGCGGTCCGGGAAATTCGACGGAACTGATCGTCGAGCGGTTCGGGGCGGAGGGCGTCTCGGGACTGGACAGCGACACGAACATGCTCGAAGCGGCCCGCAGGCGCCTGCCCGGCATCGCCTTCGTCGAGGCCGACCTTGCGAGGTGGCAGCCCGATGTGCCGGTCGATCTGCTATTTGCCAATGCCGTCTTCCAGTGGCTGCCGAACCATATCGATATATTCGACCGGTTGATGGACGGCCTGGCGCCCGGCGGTGTGCTTGCCGTGCAGATGCCCGACAACCTCACCGAGCCGACGCATCTGCTGATGGAGGAGACGGCTCACGCCGGGCCGTGGAAGGCAGCGTTCGAGGCAAGGAGCGTGCGGCGAAACCCTCTGCCGCCGCCGTCCACATACTACAGCCGGCTGATCGCCAAGGCGGCTCGCGTCGACATATGGCACACGGCGTACAATCATCCGATGGCGGATGCGGCTGCGATCGTCGAGTGGGTGAAAGGTACGGGCCTTCGCCCCTATCTCGACCATGCCGGCGAAGCGCATCGCGAGGCATTCCTTTCGGACTACCTCGCACGGGTGAAGAAAGCCTATCCCGTCATGGCGGACGGGAGAGTGCTGCTGCGCTTCCCGCGGCTGTTCATGGTGGCGGTGAAGAACTGAGCGAAACGTCGCGCTATCTCCTTTCCCCTTGCCAGCCAGACGCCCCGCTTTACATTGACCGCTTGACATCGACGGCGGCCCAAGGAGCAGATCATCATGGCAGCAGCCCCCACCCCGCCGGTCACGCTGGTCATCTTCGGCGCCACCGGCGACCTGACGCGCCGTCTCCTCGTGCCGGCCATCATCAACCTCACCCAGAGCGGACTGGTCGGTGACGACCTGCATATTCTCGGGGTCGGGATCGAACCGGGCGACGATGCGATGCTGGTCGCGCGGCTGGACAGCTTTCTCTCCGAACTCGACGACGGCGGCGCCCATCGAAAGAGCGAGGGCTGGCAGAGGCTGCGCGAGCGCATTTCGTACATTGCCGGCGATTTCACCAAGGACGACATCTTCATCCAGATCAAGACGCGGCTGGCGACGGCGTCGAGCGGCAACGCGGCCTTCTATCTTGCCGTGCCGCCGCAATTCTTCGGAACCCTGGTGGAGAAGCTGGCCGAGCACGGCCTGACCACCGAAGGCGACGGCTCGTTCCGCCGCATCGCGATCGAGAAGCCGTTCGGAACCGACCTCGCCTCGGCCCGAGCATTGAATGCACGGATCCTGAGCAGGGTCGCCGAAAGCCAGGTCTATCGGCTCGACCACTTCCTCGGCAAGGAAACGGTGCAGAATATCCTGACGGCGCGCTTCGCCAACATGATGATCGAGGCGCTGTGGAACAACAACTATATCGATCACGTGCAGATCACCGCCGCCGAGGTCGTCGATGTCGGCAGCCGCGGCAAATTCTACGACGCCACCGGCGCGCTCCGCGACATGGTCCCGAACCACCTGTTCCAGCTGCTGGCGATGATCGCCATGGAAGCGCCGAACGGATTTGGCGCGGAAGCCATTCGCACGGAGAAAAGCAAGGCGCTGAGCGCGCTTCGCATCTCAACGCCGGACGAAGCCACAACCCACGCCGTGCGCGGCGCGTATACGGCCGGCGCGGTCGACGGCAACAGCGTCACCGCCTTCCGGGAAACGAAAGACGTCTCGCCCGACAGCAAGACCGAGACTTTCGTGGCCCTCAAGCTCTACGTCGACACCTGGCGGTGGGCAGGCGTGCCCTTCTATCTCAGGACCGGCAAGGCGATGACCGCACGCGATACCGAAATCGTGGTGACCTTTCGGCAGGTCCCCTTCGCGCAGTTTCGCGAGACTGGCATAAAGCGCAGCCTGCCGCCGAACAAAATGGTGATCCAGGTGCAGCCGGACGAAGGCCTCAGCATCGAATTGTCGATCAAGTCGCCAGGGCTTTCGGTCGACACCGTGCCGGTCTCGCTCGACTTCCGATATGCCGACAAGTTCGACATCGGCAAGATGACGGGCTACGAGTCCCTGCTTTACGACCTTTTTATCGGAGACCAGACGCTGTTTCAGCGCGCGGACGGTATCGAGGCGGGATGGGCCGCCGTTCAGCCGTTCCTCGATGCCTGGGCAAAGAGCGGCGAAGTGCCCGAGCCCTATGCTCCGGCAAGCATGGGTCCCGCCTGTGCCGACGACCTGATCCGCCGGGACGGCCGGCAGTGGCATGAGCTCGGCGTCTCGATACACAACCAAGCCAAAGGCATCAAATAAAATACACTCTGAAGTGTGTATTTCTTTCTCCTGGCTACTGCAACCCTCTGCATTTAAGAAGAATTTCGATAATTCTTCTGCGGTGAATACTCAAAGAGTGGACATGGTGCGCACGATCCCTACAAAATAAGTAGGAGTTGACTGCCGGCGTGGGCAAACGCAAGGTTTTCACGCTGACCGCGTTGCTTTTCCAGTGCGACAAAGAAGGCGGGGCTCGTCAAACCCCGGCGAGCCCTTCTTAGGTTTCCATTGATTTGCGGTTGAAATGGCTCAAATAATCGAATTATTAATGCTCGATTAACATATTTACTTGCGCTCCTCAGCCGCCTTGCTAAATCTACCCTCTAAATCTGGGGTATTGAGATGACTGATATTCAATCTTCCAAGAATCGCTCCAATTCCGATCAGCGAATGGAGACCTGCAGATCCGAATTTGAACCCATGCTCTTCGAACTTATCCGCAATGGCGAAAAGAGGGGATGGAAGGCGGCTGAGATTGCCATGGCTCTGGCCGATGCGGCCGACGACGTCATCTTGAAGCTCGCGCGCGAAACAAAAAGCAAGCATTGACGCGCTTCCCGACCGGTACCCCCGTCCAGTGGCGAAAACAGCTTCTGGCAAGCACAGACATCACGTATTAGATTCAGCCAAGGCTTGCGGTGATTCCCGTGGCCCATCATGGCTGCGCTAAAATGGGGTTTGCTATTGCAGTGGGTTGCCGCCGCTCTTCTGGCCTGCGGATGCGTCAGTCTGGCAGAGTTTGCCGACTGGCCGGCGGCTGGCGATTTTGTCGCGAAAACCAGCTGCAGCCAAAGCACCGCGCCGAGCCGCTGCGGGCGCACGCGCGCAAGCTGGAGCGAGACCTACGCAAAGGCCATCGGCGGTGACTACCAGAGCGAGCGGGCTGTTGCCCTGTGCCTCAGCACAGGCTGCGACGACGCCATCATCGAGAACCGCATCCTCGGCTGCGCCTGGCGCCACGTCATCGCCGGGTCAAGGCATCCGCAACCTGCCGAAGACGACACGGCAGCCATCGGGCATTTTTGCGGTTCGGATTTTGTCGACGACACGGACAGGCAAACTGCCCGCGACCAATCGGCAGTCTGGCTCGGCCTGCTCGGCAGCGACCAGCGCCCATAATCAAGCACTCATAGACAAGCGCCGATATGCAAGCGCCCGGGCGGCGACCGACGGACCACATCCGCCGGTCGCCCTGGTTCAATTCGGATCGCCTCAGACGAACTGGCTGAGACCGGGGACCGACGCCACGACTTCGTCGACCACATCCTTGCCGGCGTGCTGCTCGGCGATTGCAATGGTTTCCTTGGCAAGAGTGGTGATCTCGCCCATGCCGAGGCCCTCGGACATCAGCTGCTGGCCGAGCGCCATGACGCCACCGCCGGCGCCGAGCGCTCCCATGATGCTGCCGAGGAGGCCGCCACCACCGCTTTGGCCTTCGCCATTGTACTGGGCGACGAGTTCGGAAGCGCCCGGAATGGCTTCAATCATCTTGGCGACCGGGCCGTCGGCTGCTTCGCGCTGCAGGAAGCCGAGCATCATGCCGACCGCCTTCTCCGCCACGTCGGCCGGGATGCCTACGCGCGCGGCAATCTGATCCACCATTTCATTCATCGTCAGCCTCCTGTTTATTTGACGTTCACGTCAACGTTAATCGACTTTGTCAGGCAACTCAAGCCGCCCGCCGCTATAGCAGGCCATATCCCAGTTTTCCTTTTGGTGCAGACAGTTGTCCCCACCGAACTCCCTGCTTATAACAGGCAATCTATATTACAATGACCATGCGGAAACCGCGCTCCGCATTTTGACGCA
Organism: Rhizobium sp. Root1203; assembly: GCF_001424945.1. Classification (GTDB taxonomy): domain Bacteria; phylum Pseudomonadota; class Alphaproteobacteria; order Rhizobiales; family Rhizobiaceae; genus Rhizobium. The sequence goes on along the minus strand of NZ_LMCW01000001.1, from coordinate 578,869 downwards.
AGGGCGCCAACCGTCTTAGGAGAAGTTCCGAAATGCTCGAGGAAGGCCAGATTTTCGTAGGCGTCAGCCGCAAGCCGGATGACAGCATCAACAAGCCGGAATATCTCGATCTCAAGTTCGGAAACCGCCACGGACTGGTGACCGGCGCCACCGGCACCGGCAAGACCGTGACGCTTCAGGTGCTGGCGGAGGGCTTTTCCCGCGCCGGCGTTCCGGTCTTCTGCGCCGACATCAAGGGCGACCTTTCCGGCATAGCCGCCAAGGGCGAGCCGAAAGACTTTCTCACCAAGCGCGCCGAGCAGATCGGCTTCGACGACTACGAGTTCGATCAGTTCCCGGTGATCTTCTGGGACCTTTTCGGCGAGAAGGGCCATCGCGTGCGCACCACCATCGCCGAGATGGGCCCCCTGCTTCTGTCGCGACTGATGGACGCGTCGGAGCCGCAGGAAGGCGTGATCAACATTGCGTTCAAGATCGCCGACAAGGGCGGGCTGCCATTGCTCGACCTCAAGGATTTCTCGTCGCTGCTGAACTACATGGCGGAGAACGCCAGCGAGCTGTCCAACCAGTACGGCCTGATCTCGAAGGCATCCGTCGGATCGATCCAGCGCGGGCTGCTGGTCCTCGAACAGCAGGGAGCCGAGCACTTCTTCGGCGAACCGGCGCTCAAGATCACCGACATCATGCGCACCAACAACCGCGGCTACGGCCAGATCTCCGTGCTTGCCGCCGACAAACTGATGATGAACCCGCGGCTCTATGCGACGTTTCTCCTGTGGCTGCTGTCCGAACTTTTCGAGGAGCTGCCTGAAGTGGGCGATCCGGAGAAGCCGAACCTCGTCTTCTTTTTCGACGAAGCACACCTTTTGTTCAACGATGCGCCGAAAGTGCTGACCGAGCGGGTGGAACAGGTCGTTCGCCTCATCCGCTCGAAGGGCGTCGGCGTCTATTTCGTGACGCAGAACCCGCTCGATGTACCCGAGACCGTGCTTGCGCAGCTCGGCAACCGCGTGCAGCACGCGCTGCGTGCCTATTCGCCGCGCGAGCAGAAGGCGGTAAAGACGGCAGCCGACACCTTCCGCCCCAATCCGGCCTTCGATTGCGCCACCGTGATCACCACGCTCGGCACGGGCGAAGCGCTGGTTTCCACGCTGGAGGCGAAGGGCTCGCCCTCGATCGTCGAGCGCACGCTGATCCGCCCTCCGTCGGGCCGCGTCGGGCCGCTTACCGATGCGGAACGCCAGCAGGTCATGGACAAGAGCCCGGTTATCGGGGTCTATGACGAGGATCTCGACCGCGAATCCGCTTTCGAGATCCTTGCCGCCAGGGCGAAAAAAGCCTCCGATTCCGACGCGGCAAAGCAGGCGCAGCAGAACCAGCCGACCGAAGGCGGCGCTTCCGGCCGCTGGACGCTGCCGGGCTTCGGCGACGACGACAATGACGACAAGCCGGCCGCCCAGCAGGGCCGTTCCCGCTCGGCCGGTTACCAGCGGGAAACGGTGGTCGAGGCGGCCATGAAGAGCGTTGCCCGCACAGTTGCCACGCAAGTCGGCCGGGCTCTGGTCCGCGGCATCCTCGGAAGCCTGAAACGGTAGGCCGGTCAACCATGTCGGAAGCAGCTTCGTGACGGTGACGTGGAGAGAGCTGACCGCCGCTGAAAAGCGGATCATCGAGCGACTGGTGCGCCACGCCTCCCGAGGCAATGTGGCGCCGGCCTGGGATATCGAGACCTACCGCGCCGCGGCGATCGACGACTTCGGCTCTCTGCGGCTGCGGCCGCGCGACAAGGCCGATCCGGGGGCCGGCGCCCTCGCCCGGCCCATCGCATCGGCCTATTTCGACGACAAGGACACGCCCGATCCCTACGGCCCCCTCGTCGACATCATTCTGTTCGAGGCGGCGGGGCTTCTCTGCGAACTCCAGATCTACCGCAGCGACGGCGGCACCATCCTGCGCACTATCGAGGCGGACGATATCTTCCTGGTCACCTCCTACGAACAGCACAGTTGAAAATTCTCTCTGCCGATGCTAATTCATGGCCACTTGGAAAGGAGGGCTGCGCGTGAAGACATATTTCCGGTTCAACCGCCAGCGTGGCCCCGTCAACGCCCTGCAGATGCGTTTGCAGGGCTGACCAGAGACCGTTTCTCGCAAATCTCTTCCTGGTCTGCCCCTCGTGGCAATGCAGATCCGAGCCGTCGCTCGACTGCGTTTCTCAGAATCCACCGAGCTTGAGCATACGCACGCGATGAAGGCCGCTGGCCCTCGCTGCCGTGCTCGCTCGCAAGACCAGGGCAGGTTTCATGACACTCATCAATATCCGCAATCTCGGCGTCACCCTTGGCACGACGCTGTTTTCGAAGCTCAACCTGGCTGTGGGCAGCGGCGACCGCATCGGCCTCGTTGCCGCAAACGGCCGCGGCAAGTCGACGTTGCTGCGCTGCCTTGCCGGCACGCTGGAAGCCACCGAGGGCGACGTAACGCGCGCGCGCGGCTTGACGATCGGCCACGTCGAGCAGGACATGCCGCCTGCCCTCCTGCCGCTGCCATTCCACCAGGCCGTCCAGCAGGCATTGGCCGGCGACCAGCAGACGAACGAAAGCTGGCGCGTCGACGTGGCGCTGGAATCGCTGGAGGTTCCCGAGGACCTCAGGGAGCGGCCCGTCGGCCAGCTCAGCGGCGGCTGGCAGCGGCTGGCGATGCTCGCCCGGGTCTGGGTAACCGAGCCGGACGTGCTGTTGCTCGATGAGCCGACCAACCACCTCGATCTCGGCAAGATCACGCGGCTCGAAGAATGGCTGAATGCGCTGCCGCGCGACATGCCCGTCATCATCTCCAGCCACGACCGCGCCTTTCTGGATGCAACGACGAACCGGACGCTGTTCCTGCGCCCGGACCATTCCCCCGTCTTCACCCTGCCCTACAGTCCGGCGCGCGCCGCACTCGCTGAGGCGGACGCCTCCGAAGAGCGACGCTACCAGCGCGATATGAAGACCGCGCAGCAGCTTCGCCAGCAGGCGGCCAAGCTCAACAACATCGGCATCAACTCCGGCAGCGACCTCCTGGTGGTGAAAACCAAGCAACTGAAGCAGCGGGCCGACAGGCTGGAGGACGCGGCAAAGCCGGCACATCTCGAACGCTCGTCCGGTGCCATCCGGCTCGCCAACCGCGGAACGCACGCGAAGGTCCTGTTGGCGCTGGAAGACGCCGTCGTGGCGATACCCGACGGCACACCTCTCTTCCGGACCGGAAAGCAGTTCATCTGCCAGGGCGACCGGATCGTCCTTCTTGGTGCAAACGGAGCCGGCAAGAGCCGCCTCGTTGCGATGCTGCGCGCGGCCGTGCTGGGGAGCAATCCCGCACAGGCTGACATCAAGGCGACGCCATCGCTGGTGCTCGGCTACGGAGACCAGGCGCTTGCCGATCTTTCGGACAGCGAAACGCCGATGCGGATGATCATCCGGCGCTTCGACGTCGGCGATCAGCGTGCGCGGGCGCTTCTTGCCGGTGCCGGCATGACGATCGAGATGCAGGCGAAGCCGATCGGCCGGCTTTCGGGCGGACAGAAGGCCCGCCTCGGCATGCTGGCGCTCAGGCTTGCCAACCCGAACTTCTACCTGCTCGACGAGCCGACCAACCATCTTGATATCGAGGGCCAGGAAGCGCTGGAAGCCGAACTGATGACGCAGCAGGCGAGCTGCCTGCTCGTCTCGCACGACCGGCGTTTCATCCGCACCGTCGGCAATCGCTTCTGGCAGATCGAACGGAAGCGGCTGATCGAGGTGGAGAGCCCCGAGGAGTTTTTCGCCTCGGCGGCAGCTGTTCCCTGATATCGGAGGTCGCCCGGATCAGAACGACGCCGGAGCGGCGGCGAGCACGTTGAGCTTGCCGCCGCTGATCGCATAAAGGCTCAGCCGACGCTCGACGAGACCGGTGGGCGTCAGCCGGAAGAGGCCCGTGACGCCGCGGAAACCGACCTTGCTGGTGAGGTTCTGCGCATTGAGACCTTCCGGTCCCTTGGTGCGGATGATGCCCGAGGCGATGGCGACGGCGTCGTAGGCATAGGCCGCATCGGTCGACAGCGGGCGCTTGTAATGCCGCTGATAGCGATCGGCGATCAGCGAGGCGCCCTCGGGCTCGACCATTGCGATCAGCGTGCCTTTGGCAGTCGGTTCGGCATAGGCTTGCGGCGGCCAGGCGCTGGTGCCGATGAAATTGAGATTGCCCTGTCCGCCCGCCTTGATGGCACCTTCGACGGTGGTGGCGATCGCCGTGCGGCCGAGAATGAGGACGGTATCGGCGGCCTGCAGGAGCGGCCGGCTTTTCTGGACGGCGTCGGCGGCAGCTGCATCGGTCAGATCGTAACGGGCGATGCCGACGAAGGTACCGCCGGCGGCACGAATGGCGTTGGCAATCTGCATCTCGCCGGCCTGGGGCAAATCCTTCTGGGCATAGACCATCACCTTCTTGTGGCCGCTGGCAAACGACGCGCGCACGCCCTCGAGCGCGCTGTCGACCTCATCGGACACGAGATTGTAGACATTGCCCGCTGTCGCCGGCACGGGTGCACCGAGATTGATCAGGGGCGGCCGCTGGTCGGACGGCATCGCAGCGATGGCAGCGGCAACCGCCGGCTGAACGTAGCTGACGAGCAGTGCGGAATTTCTCGCCTTGGCTGCGGCGACCGCCGCGGGCACGCCGGCGGCGCCACCCGTCACGTCGACGACCTTCACGAATGCCTGGTTGCCGCCGAGCTCTCCAACGCTCAGCGCGGAACCGTCGCGTATATCGCGGGACGCGCCCTCATAGAGACCACTCGGCCCCTTCTGCAGCAGCAGCGTAATTTCGGCGCCGCTTTCCCCGAACGTTTCCTCGACCTCGGTGGACGGCGGCTTGACGTCGTTGGTCTTCACATTCTTGGCGATGCCGTCGACATCGGACTGGCACGCGGCCAGGATGCCGCACGAGACGACGACCAGCGATGCGAGGAGCCTTCTGACGGAGGTCACCCCAATGCGGGCATTCAGGAGCGATGCCTGCTGCGCCCGCCGTAAACCATGCGAGTTCCGCGCCTGCCCCGTCCGATCCGCTGTCACGATGTTCCCCAACCCTGTCGATGCCGCCTGGAACGGCCATTTTTCTGGCCTCATATCTGCACAGGCGGCAGCCGAAAGCAAACCCTTCACCCAAACTTGGTTGATGGAAACACTAAAATTTTCTGCTTTTTTGAACGTATAATTTCGTCCAAAGTTATCTACGCTTAAATACCTCATATTTATAGCTATTTCGTACATTTCTTCCGAACAGGGAGAACTTACGCCCCATGAAAACAACAATAAAATCAAAAGTAATTTCGTTTATTACATTTGCAGCGGCAATTTCAACTTTCTCGTTTGGCGCAGCCTCTGCATCAAATCTATACAATACGCAATCTTCCAGCCAACTATACTTAGCTTCATTTTCGACGAGCATCGGTCTCGAACTGGCACAGAGCGCGAGCATCGGCGGCATTGCCGATCTGCTCGGCGCCGCGGGACGCGGCCTCGTGCGCGCAGTCGGCTCGATGGACCTTGCGGCCCTGGCGCAACCACTGGAGCCTGCACCAGCCGGATGGACGCGCGAGACCCCGGCATCCCAGGCGGTCCGTCGCTCCGTTGCGGCGGCTCCATCGGACGGCGCGGTGTTCGGATCGGTCGCCATCCCGTTCAAGCGCCTTGCCGCGCTCAAGAGACTTGCCCCTTCGCTGTCCGATATGAACGACGGCACCGCGATCGCCTGCCGCGCCGGGCAATGCTCCGATGCGGCCGTGGCCATCAAGGCAGCCTTTGCCAGGTCGTCGCAGGCCTCGATCCGCGACAAGATGAATTCGGTCAACACCACCGTCAACCACACGATCCGTTACCGCCGGGACATCGACACCTACAAGGTCGCCGACTACTGGGCGACGCCGGCCGAGACGCTTGCCCGCCAGCAGGGCGATTGCGAAGATTTCGCGATCCTGAAGATGGCAGCCCTGCATGCCGAGGGCATCGACCTCGGGGATATGGCAGTGGTCGTGCTGTTCGACCAGAAGCGGCACTTCTACCACGCGATCCTGTCCGTTTCCGTCAACGGCAACCGCTTCATTCTCGACAACATGCGCGACGAGGTACTGCCGGACACGCGACTGCCCGACTATATGCCGCTCTACTCCATTGCCGGCGGCAAGGGCTACATCCACGGTTCACGCGTCGGCGCCAGCCAGATGGCCTCTGCCATGCCGATCGAAAAGGTCGCCCCCGGCGAGGGCGTCGCCTTCTGAGACGAAGGCACCCCTCGGACGATGCCTGCACGTGGCAGGTCGTTCCTACGCAAAACGCATCGCGGTTCTCGCACGCGCCTTTGCAGCGACTTCCTCGCGATCGCGAGCTGGCTGGGACGTCTCCAGCGATTGAAGCAGCTCGCGAGCGCATGCCGCGATCGAGCCGACCGCGCGCTCGAACGCGGCCTCGTTGCGTTTCGACGGCCTTGTCGTCCCGCTCAGCTTGCGCACGAACTGAAGGGCGGCATCATGAATCTCCTCGTCCGTCGCCGGGGGATCAAAATTGAACAGGGGTTTGATATTTCGGCACATGACTTGCTCCCGGTCATCTTTTCGCTGCTAAGCGCAGGGTGGGTCGTATAAAAGGTAGTCGCCCGGGCGTTGATTGCAACCGTGCCAAGCCGCGCACCGGGCAGGCATCCTCACATCGGCTGCTTCAGGTAAGGCGGACAACGTCGTTGCATTTCCTGCATGCGCCAGGAAAGGACTTCGACAGCATCCACCCATCGCTGCAGCGTCAGGCTCTCCTCAACATGGAGTATGGCCCCTGTTCGAAGTTATTCCGGGAATCTACCAGGTTCGTGGCTTCGACCTTGCAAGCATATCGTTCATCAAGGGTAATACCGGCTGGACGGCGTCATCGCCGTGAAGGCGGCAAAGGCGGGCAGTCCCGACTTCATTCGCGGCACCGGCACGGAGCAGTTCCTCAATTATCCGGCCATCCAGATGGACAGCCGCAAGGCCGAGGGAATGCGCTTCAAGATCAACCTGTCGACGCCCGACAACGGCGAGAAGTTCGTCGTCGAAATGAGCAATGCGACGCTGACGACGATCGCCGGCTATCAGGCAGACGACGCCGATCTGACGATCACCATCGACCGCCGAGAGCTGGAGGACATAATGATCGGTGCGGCAAAGCTGTCAGACAAGGTCTCTGCCGGAAAGGCAAAGCTGGCCGGCAATGCGCAGGTGCTTTCGCAGCTAGCGTCGACGATGGTCGAGTTTGACAACTGGTTCGAGGTCTTGCCAGGGACGAAGAAGCAGGCAGCGGCGTTGCCGAAGCCGGAGCTCCTGCAAGATGACGCGACCTACTACGAGGGACCTTAGACGAGGCCCCGTGAGGGCAAGGCCACAACAAAAGGGGTAATTCCGATAAGTCCCCTTCAGGCCAAAGGCAGGAGCGCACCGGCCTCAGGCGACGGACCATCCACCGTCCACCAGCAGGTTCGCGCCGGTGATCAGGCTCGCGGCCGGCGATGCAAGGAAGACCACGGCACCCACCACATCATCGGTTTCACCGATCCGGCCGAGCGGAATGTGACCGAGCGTCGCCTTGCGATTGTCGGCATCCGACAGAAAAGGTGCTGTACCATCGGTCGCTATGAACGTCGGCGATACGGTGTTTACGGTGACATCGTAGCGTGCCCATTCGGCCGCAAGGCAGCGCGTGAGGTGATTGATCGCCGCCTTGCTCATGCAATAGATCGCCTCACCGCGCAGCGCCACGGTACCGGCCTGTGAGCTGATGCTGACGATCCGGCCTCCCTTGCGTTCGATCATGTGACGGCCTACGGCCTGCGTCATCAGAAACGTGCCCTTGATGTTGACATCGAGTATCTCGTCAAGGTCCTTCTCCTCGACGAGTTCCGCGAGATTGCCCGGAGCCACGCCGACGTTGTTGACGAGGACGTCGATCCGACCGAACGTCGCAAGCGCGGCGTCGACGGCTTGCGCGATATGGGCCTTGTTGGGAAGGTCCAGTTCAACAGGGAGAACCTTTCGGCCCATTCCCTCGAGTTCGGCAACCAGGCCCGCCGACGCAGCGACATCGCGGACGCCGAGGACGATATCGGAGCCTGCGGCGGCACAGGCAAGCGCGCAGGCTCGACCAATGCCCCGGCTCGCTCCCGTCACCAAAGTCACCTTGCCCTCAAGGCTGAAGTCCGGCGCATTCTTCTGCATCACGATGCCTCCCTCGATGAAGCTCATTTATGGCAGCGTCGGGGCGCGGATGCCAGATGTTCCGCGCATGCCGGGAGCGCTGCGCGTTCGCACACAGAAGAACCGGTTGCAATATAAAACCAGTCCAGCTATCCTGGAGCCAATTGCATGACGCAGTCTGACCTGCGGTGGCGCGTCGCCTGGGAGGAGAAAAGCATGGCCAAGCTTGTCTTCGGAATGATGCAGTCCCTGGATGGCTACGTCGACCATATGAAGTTTGCGCCGGGCCCGGCGCTCTTCCGTCACTTCATCGAGCAAGTGCGCAGCCTGACCGGCAGCGTGTACGGTCGCCGCATCTACGAGATCATGCGCTATTGGGACGAGGATCGTCCTGAATGGGGTGGGGAAGAACGCGACTTCGCCGCGGCGTGGCGAAGCCAACCCAAGTGGGTCGTGTCGCGCACGTTGAAGTCCGTCGGCCCCAACGCCACGCTCGTCGAGGACGAGCTTGAGGCGGTGGTGCGCGGGCTGAAGGCTCGCCTCGGCGGCGAGATCGACGTTGCCGGACCAGACCTCGCACGAAGCCTGACCGATCTTGGACTCATCGATGAGTATCGACTCTACCTTTGCCCCGTCGTGGTGGGTCACGGTACGCCCTTCTTCGCCGGCCCCCGCCCGCCGCTCCGCCTGGCGGCCAGCGACCTGATGGCCGAGGACGTGATCAGGTTGACGTACGTTCCTGCCTGATCTCAAAGTTCCCTATTTCGGGAACAGGAAGGTCACCACGGCGCGAAGGCCCCAGCCGTCCGGGCCGTTTTCCGGCGATTGCGCCCAGTAGCGCGCGCCTACGCCGAAGCTCACGGGCTGTTCGCCGAACTTCACGATCTTCGAGACCTGGAAGTTGATCGGGACCGACCACTCCTCGTTTTCCCAGTCGTACGTGCTTTCGGTGTTCAACGAGAACGTCCAGGCCTCCGGCGTCGTGTAGGAAATGAAGGGCTGCAGGAACGTCGAACTGACGTCGGCGCGGGCGCTCTGCCCGGCGAACGACCATACGTGGTTTGCCAGTATGCCGAAGGTCCACGGGCCCTCCTGCTTGAGCGCTACGCCGGTGGGACCGGCGCCCCATTTTCCGCTTCCGAGCAGCTCGTCGGTTGCAGTGGGAAGCAGGAACACCGGTCCAACGCCCCAGACGATGCCATCGGTTGGCTTGGCGGGCGACAGGAAGAAACTCTGCAGCGTATCGCCGAGGCCGAACTGCTCCCCTGACGAACCGGCGATATCGTCCTGCCAGGTCACAGGCAGGATCGTGCGGGAAATCAGGTTCCAGTCTTCGTTGAGCGAAAACGGAATCACCGGCTGGATATTCAGCGTCGCGTGATCGCCATCCTGGGGTCCGTACCCCTGGTCATAGTTGAACTGGAATGGGACGCTGACCAGCGAGGCAATCGGGTTCGAGAGCTTCTTCGCGAGCTCCTCGCTGGACTGGGCATGTGCCGAAGCGGCAATCGCTACCAGGAGGGCCGTGTATGTCAAGAGTACAGAACCTGATGCCACAGCCATGCTCCACCTGCGCGTCGTTTCAACAGAAACGGAGCCATGCAGGCCCCCCTAGGTTGCGTTCGGGCACGATGAGAGAGTCCTAATGTCGGCGCAAGTGCATGGCGGCAACACATGCCGCAAAAGAGCCTGGGTGCAAGGCGGAGGACTGGCATCCCGCCGGCAGCGGAGACGATTCACCGCGGCTCCGCCATTGCGAGGCCCTCGCGGCAGCCGTTCAGTCGGCGACAACCGGGTCGGGAAATGTCCATTTCCCCTTCAGGATTTCGTTGCGGGGACGGTAAAGTCTTGCGGTGTAGTTCCATCCCGGCATGATCGGCAGGCAGTTGACGACCTTGCCGTCGCACCCACCGAACTGGATGTCGGTCGAGCCGTCCGCGCCTTTCCTGGCTGTGATGTTGTTGAGCGAGTACGCGTCGAGGTCGTTCTTCTGGAAATAGCCTTGCGCATTGTAGAGGCTGACGGACCAGAAGCCGTCCACCGGAACGTCACCGAGGTGGAGCTTGTAGATCGTCTTGCCGTCGTTCTTCGACGGCGTGAAGTTCAGGTAAATCGCATCCTTGCGGGGATTGCCGCCCCATGTGGTCGCCGCCGATACCAAATGCTGGATCGGATCGACCTGTTCCCTGGTGCCGAACGCGTGGCTCGTATCGATCATCGTGGTTCCCAGCTCGATGAGAGACTTGCGTATCCTGCTCTGGCTCTCCTGATCCCACTTGGGCATTTCGAACACGCCGACTGATTTCTGCTTTACCTTCAAGGCGTCCTGAAGGGCATGGGCGGCGTCCAGGTCCTTGGGCAACGCTGGATCGACCAGCGTACGCACGCCAACCAGTACATAGCGCGTGCCGATGTCTTCCCTCGTTAAGGTGTGAGGGCCGGGCTTGTAGGCTGCCGGTGGCGAATACATGTCCTCGCTGACCGCCTGCAGGGACATGAAACGCTTGCCGGCGTCCGGAAGCGTGATCGTCACCGGTCCGGCGTCGAGATCGAACACCGCCGCCGAATACAGCGTATCGCGGTTCTGTCGGATGATTGTCTGCGAGTCGACCGGAGAGAGTTCGCGGTGATGCTCGAACTTGCCGAAGCCACCTTCCTTCAATGCAACGGCGCTGAGGTAGAGGTCGCTCTCGGCGCGGACGAAGTTCTCCACGGTCACCGGTACGCTGTCACCCGGGGTGGCCGATGTCTGCGCAACTGCTGCGCCGGACGAGAGGAGAAGTGCTGCGGAGAATGCCGTTCGAAATCTGCGCGTCGAGGTCATAGCCGGCTCCCTGTTCCAGGCGGTGGATGCTAAGACGCAATCCAATGACGATGGAAGTACGCAACGGTAAACGCGGGCGTAAACGGGTGTCCATTGGGGCCGCGGGTGGGAGAGCGAGGTTTGCGGTCGAGCCAGAAGAAGACATGTGTCGAGGAACCGATCGCTAGAACGCGATGTCCGATTTCCCAGGTACGAGCGGTGCCGCCCGCCTAACCGACCGAACGGATGTCGCGCGCGACGTCGCTCATATCGTCGTTGAGCTGGTGATCCCTGCGTTCCAACGTGCGGACCACGGCGTGCGGAAGCGCTTTCGCATAGAGACGAACATGGGCACTCGGCACCTCGGCATCGTCGGCACCATGATAGAGAAAGAGGGGAATACCGGCCGGAAGACGCCCGGAGACGTCCTGGAAATCGCCCATGTCCTCGCTCGGCCATCCGCCTTCGCCGATGAAGGGCGCGGCGATGACGTACAGCCCGCCGAAGCGACGGTGCGGCGGCTGCTCGGCCAGCATCTGGATCAGAAAGGCGCCCCCGAGGGAGTGGCCAACGAGAATTGCTCCGTCTTCGAGGGACCTGAACTCTCTCACCAGCGCAGCCTTCCAGGCCGGGTAGCCAGGATCGTCCTCGCCGGGCATTCGGGGGTAGCGGACGGTATAGCCGTCGCCGAGTTCGCGCTCGAGGCTCGCCACGAGCTTGCTGTCCCAGCGATCGTGGGTTCCTTCGCCGGCTCCTTGAACGAAGAGGATCTGCCTAGCCATCGCACCAGTTTATTCGGCAGCTCAGCCGGACACAAGACCGGCTGGCCCACCCGCATGCGGGGCAACGCGGTCTTCGATCACTATTTGCGCACGCGCTCTGCGTCCGGCAGCACCCAGGTCTTGTCGAAGAGCGCTTTCGTCGGCGCATAGAGCCGGAACATGAGTTCGAAGTCCCGTTTCGGGTCGGTCGGGATCCAATTGGCATCCTTTCCCTTCGGCGCCTCCGGCCCAAGGAAGAGATCGACCGAACCATCGGCATTCTTCGCAAGTTCCTGTATCTGGGACGAACGGCTGGCGCGGGGCATGTTGCGGATCAGCGCATGCGTTCCGCGATCGTATGCCGTCAGCGACCAGTATTGCTCGACCGGCACGTTAGCCGGGACATTGAGGCGATAGGTCTTCGACCCGTCAAAGGACTTCCCGTCCTTGTCCTTGATCGAGATAAGGTAGAACTGGCCGGCTCCGAGACGCTTGATCCCCACGTAGACGTAGCTGTAGGTCAGGCCCCTGATATCGACGGGGTAGGCGTCAGGCTCGTCGAAAGAGGCGACCGCAGCCTTGACCAGATCCGGGTTGGCCGGAAAATTCCAGCGTCCCTTTTCATAAAAAGGTATCAAGTCCGTATCGTATTTGGCTTCGAGCCATTGCTGCGCTTCGTGGATTCCAGCCTCGAGCTGCTTGGTGGTTTTTGCATCCGGCTTGTAGGACTTGCCCTTCTCGATGCCCAGCGTCTTGAGCTGGTCGATCATGACCCTGTCGCGCGGCAGCCACGGCTCAGCCTGAACGATGCGGTCGAGATTTTTGAAGAAGCTGGCGTCGTAGCGGATGGTCGAATCGAACAGAACGTCCCTGGCGTCCGTAAAGACGGTCTCCGGAGGGTTGGCGGCCTGAGACAGCGGATAGACCTTCAATCGCTTGGCATAGGCGACCGACCTTGAAATATCGGCGTCGCTGTGGCTTGCGAGATTGGAACGGAGCAGCGCGTATCCGCCATAGGTGTTCGACTTCAGAGGGATATAGCCGTCGGGAATCCGATCGGTGTAGCCGGGCGGCAGGATGAGATATTTTCCACCCTTGCCCTGGTCGGCTCCCGATGGCCCCGCATCTTCAAGCGGCATCTGCCACGCGTCGACGATGTTGCCGTTGATAGATCCGCCTTCGGCCGGCGGAACTTCTATGACAACAGGTCCGACATCCCTCGTGTCGGTAAAGGTCATCAGATAGATGGCGTCCGGATTGGGCGTGAGCGTCTGATTGTGCCAATCGAGGGGGCGCGACCAAAAGACGATCTGGTTGACCTTGCCCTTCGTCTTGGTCAGCATCTCCTGCAGCATAAGGTCATAATTGACGGCTGGAATGCCCCAGATCGCAGCCTCCACGGCGCGGCGTTCGATCGTACGCTCCGCCAGTTCGCGTGGGGAGAATGCAGCGGCGGCTGACGCAACCGCGGCGGTGGCTGCCATCGCGGCGAACAATAGTCTCAGCATAGGTGCTCCTGCCAGCGGTTCAGGGTGACAACATCCTATGAAATGCAGCGTGCACGGAAGTACGTTACGGTAAACGCGGACGTAAAAATCATCGATTTGGAGACGTTGTTCCGCCTCTCCTGGGCAACGCGCGATTGCGTCGCGAGCCGGGGGCAATGGCAGGCTCCGGCCGAGGTTTGGATTGAGACGCAGGCGCCGGTTGGTGTATTGAACCGATTGCCGCGGCACGGATTGGCGCGTGGCTGCAGCGCAACGCCGGGGAGTGCGACCATTCATGGCCAACGACAAGCCAGACATCATCGCCATTCTCAAGGCAATTGCCGAGAGCCCGAAGCGTGACAACAGCGCGTATCACCGCGCCATCGCCGAAGCCCGCCAGGCCTTCGAGAATGCGGAGACCGCGCTGGGCGGGCCGGTTCGGCTGAAGACCAGGACCAAACAGAAACGCAGCGGCGAATATGTCGTGAAGTGGACCTTCAAGCGCCAGAAGTGACGCGAACGAGGTCGCGTTCCAGGCAGCACTTCGTGAACGGGAGCCGCTCCGTGCGACCATATCCTTTTGCTGTAGTCCTACGCCCACCTCTAGTCCTAGCAGGCAATATTAGGGCATGTTAAAAAATCTGCGGGGGCATGATGTTGGCAACTGGCCAGATCCGCTCGGGAGAAACACGCCCCGTGGAGGTCACGATGAAAGTCACGCGCCGCACCGTGTCAATCGGCGGTCTCGGTCTGCTTGCAGCCGGCTCGCTTTCGCCTGCACTCGCCATCGACGATCCGCTGCTCGACCCGTTCGAGGGCAAGAGCGACTTCTGGCTGGCGGTCGAGGCCTACATCTACGGCTATCCGCTGGTGACGATGGAGATGACGCGGCGGGTGATCACCAACGTCGCCAAGGTCAAGGGTACCAAGGGGCCGATGGGCCAGATCATCAAGGTCCGGGAGTACCCCGATTCGTCCTTTACGGACGTGACGGCACCCAATGCCGATACGCTCTACACGACCGCGTTCATCGACGTCGGCAAGGAACCCTGGGTCTTCTCGTTCCCTGACATGAAAGACCGGTACTTCCTGTTCCCGATGCTCGACGGATGGACGAACGTCTTCGAGGTGCCCGGGAAAAGGACCACGGGCGGCGGCGCGCAGGCCTACGCGATCACGGGTCCCGGATGGCGGGGTAAACTGCCAGAGGGCGTTACCGAGTACAAGTCGCCGACGAGTATCGTCTGGATACTCGGACGCATCTACTGCACCGGCACGCCGGAGGACTACAAGGCGGTTCACGCAGCGCAGGACCAATGCAAGCTCGTGCCGCTCAGCGCCTACGGCAAGGACTGGACGCCGCCGCCCGGAAAGGTCGATCCCAAGATCGACATGAAGACGGCGGTCCGCGAGCAGGTCAACAAAATGAACGCGGTCGAATATTTCACGCTGCTGTGCAAGCTGTTGAAGACCAACCCGCCCGCGACAGCCGATGCAGAGATGGTCGCAAGGATGGCCGAGATCGGCATCGTACCCGGCGAGGACTTCGACAAGAGCAAGCTCGATGCGTATTTCCTCAGGCGTATTCCGGACATCGCCTTCGGACGCATCATGCTGCACTTCAAGTTCAGCAATGGCGACGTCAAGGATATCAACGGCTGGGGCTACACGACCAAGACAGGCGTCTACGGGACCAATTACCTGCAGCGGGCTCTCATCGCCGCCATCGGGCTCGGGGCCAACCGCCCGGAGGATGCCATCTATCCCACGTCGACGAAGTCCAAGGACGGGCTTTTCTCGCGTGCCTATGCCGGGTCGGACAATTATGTCCTGACCTTTCCGAAAGGAAAGATGCCGCCGGTGAAGGGGTTCTGGTCGATCACGATGTACAACGAAAAGTACTTCTTCGTCGCCAATCCGATCGACCGCTATTCCATCAGCGCGCGGCAGGACCTGAAGGCGAACGCGGACGGATCGATCGACATCTACATCCAGAACAAATCCCCCGGCGCCGACAAGGAATCCAACTGGCTTCCCGCACCGAAAGGCAAGTTTATCCTGATGATGAGGCTCTACTGGCCCGACGACAATCCGCCGTCCATTCTCGACGGTTCCTGGGTCATCCCGCAGGTGAAAAAGGTCTGATACCTGGTGTTGTCAGGCAAGAATATCCCGAAAACCCGGGCGCGACCGGTATCGCGAGATCGCGATCAGTATCGCGAGATCGCGATCAGTATCGCGAGATATAGCCGATCAGCATCGACTTTTCGTGCGTCGGCGCCAGGGCCAGATTGATCTGGCCCTTCATCGTCTGCGTGCCGACGGCGATGGTGAAGCCGGTGTTCAGCGTCTTGCCCTTGTTGCGGCGCAGCGTCGCGATCGCCTCCTCGATCTGGGTATCCACCGAGAAGCGCAGCCCCTTGGTCAGCTGTGCGGTATCGCTCAGCGGCAGGCGCTGGCGCAGCATCGACAGGAAGGGATCGTTGAAGAACTGTACCTTCTTTTCCTGCGTGAGCAGGATCGCCGGCGATGGCGACGCCTGGATGATGGCGTTGATGTTGGCCATGGAGGAGATGTCCTCAACCGTATCCAGCCGGCGCAGCGCCCATTTCAGACTGAGCACGCGCAGGAGCGAGGCGAGGTTACCGGATTCCGGCATCTGGGATGCGGTGTATTGCACGAGATCGGCGGTCGTCATCCTGCCTGACGTCGACATGCGGCCGAGGCCATCCCAGTAGATCCGCTCGAGGCGAATGCCGCGGCGCTCGCCGTTGCGGCCGACGACAGCCCGGAAACGCGGCTCGATCTCTTCCGCGTCGAAGGCCGGCAAAGGCTCTTCGGCCGGCTCGAGATCGGAAACTGCGTTGCTGCCGGGCTTGACGATCAGCATTCTACCGCTCCGTCAGCGCTTCGGTGCGCGCCTTGTTGATCGGCTTCATGAGATAGCTGAGCACGGTCTTGCTGCCGGTCATGATTTCGACCGAGGCGACCATACCGGGGATGATGGGATAGGCCTTGCCGTTGCGCTCGAGCTCGGAGCGATCGGTCTTCACCTGGACGAGATAGTAGGTTTCGCCCTTCTCCTTCTCGACAAGGCTGTCGGCGGAGATGTTCTCGACGACGCCTTCCAGCCCGCCGAAGATCGAGAAGTCGTAGGCCGTGACCTTGACGATTGCGGGCTGGCCACGGCGGACGAAGGCGACGTCGCGCGGTGAAATCTTGGCTTCGACCAGCAATATGTCCGCCGTCGGCACGATGCCCGCAATGACGCGGCCCGGATCCACATAGGCGCCGATCGTGTTGACTTCCAGCGTGTTGACGATGCCGTCCACCGGCGAGCGGATATCGGTGCGCTTGACGCGGTCGGAGGCTCCGCGGACGGTCTCGTCGACCACCGACAGCTCGGCCAGCGCCTGCGCCTTCTCGGTCAACGCCTGCTGGCGGAGCTCCAGCGCCAGATCGCCGAGCTGAAGCTTGGCTTCCTGAACGGCGGCCTCGAGGCGATCGAGACTTTCCTCGTAGACCTTGAGCTGCCCCTGCTGATCGGTGAGATCGCGCTCGACCTTCAGCACTTCGGTCTGTGCGACCAGCTTCTTCTGCGCCAGCGGATGGATCAGGTCATACTGGCGCTGCGCGCCGTCGATGTTCTGCTGCAGCCGGTCGATGTTGGCATGCGCCTCGCTGCGTTCGTTCTCGCGCTGCCGGACGCGCTCCTGCAGCACGCCGAGCTTGTTCTGGTAGCTGGCGCGGTCGGCGGCGAACAGTTGCGCTTCGTTGGCGCACACCTCCTTGGCCACCGAAAGGATATCCTCCGGGCAGATGAACGGCACGTCGTACCTGCCGTCTTCCTCGAGCTTCAGGCGCGCGACCTTGGCGCCCAGGGCCCGCGCCTTCGCGACGGATTCGCCGAGCGACGAGGTCGTGGTAGTGTTGTCGAGCTGCACCAGAAGCTGGCCCTTGCGGACCACCTGGCCGAGGACGACGGCGATCTGCTGCACGACGCCGGGCTCGGAGGACTGGATGATCTGCGTCTTCGAGACGGGAATGACCTTGCCTTCGCCGCGCGCGATCTCGTTGATGTTGGCAATGGCGGCCCAGGCGACGAAGCTGGCGATGACCAGCGCCACCAGCGCCAGGATGCCACGCGCGAGAAGCGGCGGATTGTCGTGGCGATTGGTCATGACGCCTGCCCCGCCGGCTTGCGCTGCATCGCTTCGATGACGGCCTGTTTCGGCCCGTCCGCGATGATCCGGCCCTTGTCGATGACGATCAGGCGGTCGACCAGTTCGAGCATGCTGTAGCGGTGGGTGGCGATCAGCAGCGTCGTCTCGCGGCTGAAGGCCTTGGAAAGGCGGGCGATGAGGTGCCGCTCGGTCGCCAGATCCATGGCGCCCGACGGCTCGTCGAGGAACACGACCTTGGGCTTGGTCAGCAGCAGTCGCGCAATCGTCAGCGCCTGCTTCTGACCGCTGGACAGATTGGTGCCGCGTTCGCCCACCGGCATGTCGAAACCACGCGGATGATTGCCGACGAACTCGTCGACGCCGGTCATGCGGGCGACTTCCAGCAACTCTTCGTCGCTGGCATCGGCGCGGCCCATCAGCAGGTTTTCCTTGACGGTGCCCGAGAACAGATCGGATGACTGGCCCGCCACGGCGACGGCGGAGCGCACCTCGGCCATGTGATACTGGCGGATATCGACGCCATCGATCAGCACGCGGCCGCCCGACGGCGCAAACAGACCGTCAAGCAGGCGTCCGAGCGTGGTCTTGCCGGAGCCGATGCGGCCGATGATGCCGATCCGCTCGCCGGGAGCGACTGTAAAGGACAGCTTGTTGATCACGGGATAATCCGAGCCCGGATACTGGAACGACACATCCTGGAAACTGAAGGCGCCGCGGGCGATCTCGCGGTTGACGAAACCGACGGTCGACGGCCTGTCGTCCGGCTGCTCCATGATCTTGTCGAGGATGCGGAGCGACATCGTGGCCTGGCGAAAGCGGGCCAGCGTCATGGCGATCTGGCCGAGGGGGGCACCGGCGCGGCTCGCCAGCATCACGGTCGCGACGATTGCGCCCATGGCGATGCGGCCCTCGGAGAATTCGTAGGTGCCGGCAATGACGATCAGCACGCTCACCATCTGCTGCACGAACATCGTCAGGTTGATGGCGTTGGTGGAGACGTGCTTGATTTCCTCGCTGGTGCGGCTCGAGTACTTCGAGAGCTCCTGCCAGCGGCGCAGCATGGTCGCCTCGGCACGCAGGCTCTTCAGCGTTTCGATCGTCGAAATCGTCTCGACCAGCAGCGACTGGCGGCGCGAGGCCTCGTTGGCTGCGGTTGCCATGCGCTTGCCGATCGCTGCCTGGGCATAGAGACCGATTATCACGGACAAAAGGAAGGCGACGGCGGGAATGACCACCAGCCAGCCCGATATCAGATAGATGACGGCCAGGAAGATGAAGACGAACAGGCTGTCGATCAGCACGCCGATGGTGTTCGAGGTGAAGAATTCGCGTACGAACTCATATTGCGTGACGCGGTTGGCGTATTCGCCCGTCGACATCGGGCGCGAGGCCAGCGTCGAGTTCAGCACCTTGTCGAACAGCAGCTGCGACAGACGCAGGTCGGCCTTGCGGCCGGCGTAGTCGATCAGCGACGACCGTGCGGTCTTGAGGAGGAAATCGAAGACATAGGCAAGCGAAATACCGGCTGCCAACACCCAGAGCGTCGGGATCGCCTTGTTGGGCAGCACCCGATCGTAGACGTTCATCGTGAAGAGAGGCGAGCCGAGCGCGATCAGATTGATGAACAGCGCGGCGATCATGACGCGGACGTAGGTGCGCCAGTACGGTGCGAGCGTCGTGGCCAGCCAGTGGCGCTTCTCGATCTCGACGGCATTGCCGACCAGCGCCTCTTCCGAGGCATTCTGGTAGTAGAGCGTGAAGGCGAAGGCCATCTGCGGCCTGAGCGCGACGAACTCCTCGCGCGTCAGCCGGATGGGATTTCCGGCAACCGGGACGATTTCCGTCACGTAGGAGCCGTCCTCGCCGACTTCCAGCACCGGAAGCACGGCGCCGTCAGCGAAGGCGACGATCGCAGGGCAATCGAAATTCCCCAGGCGACAATCGCGCTCACGATGCGTGATGACCTGCAGGCCGATCCGCTCCGCCATCCGCTCGACGTCGTCGGAATCCAGCGATTCAGTCACCTCGTCCGGAAGTCCGGAGAAGAGAACGGTATCTGAGCTCGGCCGGCCATAGAACGCAGCCACTGACTTGAACGCGGCTTTGAATGTCTGGAGCGGCGTGCCGCTGGTCGTTTCTAGTGCTACGTTCAGCATGGTTCCATGGCCATCTCGACTATTGCTGTCGAATTGGCGCTAGGAGATCCAACGGCATGCCGGGGGTCTGATGAGAATTCAGCTCGACATATCCGGGATTCGGAACGCTCGCGGGGACAGCAAAATCTTGCCGCGCATACCCCTTGGCCTGCTCGACCGGCTTCAGCTTCATCGTCTGAAGGAGATTGCCGGAAGCGGCCAGGATCTTGTACTCGGCAAACAGGGAGGCGACACGCGCCGTGTCCGCGAGAACCTTGGTGTTGAACTTGGTGTTCTGCGCATCGAGAACGTCCAGCAACGAACGCTGTCCGACCTTGAACTGCTCGCGATAGGAGCCGACGAGCTGGTTGTTGATCTCGGCCTGCTTGCCAAGGATGCCGGAAAGGTCGCTGCGGCTGGCGCGCTCGTTCCAGGCGGACCGTACGGACTCCTGAACCTCGCGCTGGACCTGGGCAAGCGCATAGCGCTGCTCGCCGGCACGACGGATCTGTTCCTGCTCGCGGGCAACGTCGATGCCGCCGCGATAGAGATTCCAGCGGGCGACGACACGCACCTGGTAATCGTTGGTATTGCCTTCGTCGCCGTCGATATCGTCGCCGACACGCGCGGTGCCTTCGAGATTGACCTTCGGCAGATAGTTGGCGCGCGCGCCGCGGACGCCGGCGTCGGCGGCATCGATATCGGCATTGGCGGAGTAGATGCGCGGGCTGTTCTTGCCGGCGATGAAGACGGCATCGTTGAGCGTCTTCGGCAGGTACTTGGCCAGCGAAGGCGGGGTCGTCGGATTGACGATCGGCTCGCCGACAGCCTTGAGGAAGCGGATCTTGGTGGCTTCAAGCTCTTCCAGCGCCTCGCGCTGGCGTGCCTTGGCGGCCTGCAGACGTTCGTTGCCCTGGAGGCGATCGGCGTCGGTCAGGGCGCCGCCCTTGATGCTTTCGTTGATGTCGCCCACCATCGCATTGTGGAAGGCGACGTTGTCCTTCGCGGCCGCGACGATCTGGTTCTGGAGCATGTATTCGAGATAGTCCTGCGTCACCTCGAGGGCGAGCGCTTCGGAGCGTTCGAGAACCCGAAAGGAGGCGCCGTCGACGCGCGAAGCCTGCTGGTCGACCTGCGCCTTGCGGCCACCGCCATCATAGAGCGTCTGGCTGATCGTGAGGCCGACATCGCCCGGCGACAAGTAGTCGCTGTCGGAGGTCAAAGTACCGGTCGTGTCGTTCGACAGCCGGCGACGCCCGATACCAGCCTCAAGATCAACAGACGGCAAGTATAGGCCGCGCGCCTGGCGCAGCTCAAACTCGACCGCTTCGCGATTTTGCGCAGCCTGAAGTATCTGCGGGTTGGTTTTCATCGTTTTTTCGATTGCCTGCTGCAAAGACATCGCATTGGCATCGACGTAAAATGCAAAATTCAAAACAACGGTGGCAGACAGAGCTGCGAATATTCTTTTGTGCTTAAACAAGACGGATGCCCCTCAACATCAAAATTCACCGGCTACCCGTATACCGAAGAACTAATTACGGCAAACAAGTAACACCAATTTTTCCACATTCCAATTATCGCACGGGACTTTACTGCCGAGACAGTTAATTCCGCTGCAAAACGCTGCAAAGCTAGAATTTTACAGGTTTTTTTAAACCCGGCTTTTCCTGCTTCTGCTTATCTGGCGTTACTTTCAAAGGGACTCGACCCACAATGAATTTCGGCCAGCGTTACTCTTCCACCACACTGATTTCAGCTCTCCGGACAGCCGCAGTCGGCGCCTTTTGCTTTGCAGCGGGTTCCATCGGAGTTTTACTTATCTTAAACCTTGTCGTTCCGGATCGACCATTTTTGGTAGGATTTGCCGGAGCCACCGCTATTTCGCTTTTTGTTGCATTTCCGCTTCTGATCAGCCTGCATCTGAAGAATAGCGACATCAAAAAACTGCAGGAAACGGTCAACTATGCTCAACGGCACGACAGCGTTACCAAGGCGCTGAACGGCGCGGCCTTTGCCGCCGCTGTCGAGCACTACATCGACCGCCGCAAACGAATCGCCACGGACGCCGGCGGTGTGATGATCGCCGTCGTCATCGAGAGCCTCGACGCCATCAATCGCCGCTACGGCCCGCAATGGGCCGACACCGTCATGCAGTCGCTGGCGGCGATCATTCAGACCTCGGTCAGAAGCGGCGACCTGGTCGCCCGCCTTGCCTCCAACGAACTCGGCGTCTTCCTTCCGGGTGCCTCGGTCGAGAATGCACAGGACGTCGGAACCCGCGTTCGCCGTCGCGTCGCCGAGGCCGCATTCACGGCCGGCGATGCGCCGCTGTCGATCGACATCCGCCTCGGCGGCGCCATCTTCGAAGGTGCGACCGATTTCAATCATATCCGCCAGCTGGCCGACGAAATGGCCATGCAGCGCGGCGGCCCGGATGCGGACGAAGCCCTGCCGATCTCCAGGCTGCCCGCAGCATAGGCCGAGCGCGGCGTCTCTACACAATTCCGGACGCAAAGTCGCTGCGCACTTTTGCTGGAATTGCCTGAACACCGACGGCGCGCCGTCGCGCAACGAGAAAAAGGCGCTTACGCGCCTTTTTCCGTTTCATCGGATCGCCGTATCAGCCGACATGCGGCGCGGTGACCGCGTCGTGCTTGTCGTCGAACAGGATCTTCACCGCTTCCGTGGTGTTCTGCAGAACCGCCACGTCGTGCCAGCCGCCGTTGGCGTTGACGCTGACCACGGTGTCCGCACCACTGACGGTCGCCCTGACGCTCGAAAGTGCGTCGGTTTCGGTCGCCTCGCGGCCAAGCAGGCTGTCGAGAAGCTTCGACACGTCGAGCGTATCGCCTTCGCCAGCCTTGTAGTCGGTGATCACGTCGACGAGCTTGACGTCCGCAAGCGCATCGGTGTCGAGAACGAAGGTATCGGCCCCTGCCCCGCCCGAGATGGTGTACATGCCGCCGCTGCCCGAGAGAGTGTCGTCACCGTCGCTGCCGATCAGCGAGTAGGCACCGGCACCGCTCTCGCCGCCGAGCGTCGTGTCGAAGGCGACCTCGACGAAGTGGCCGGTCGAACCGTCCGTCAGCGTGTAGCTGCCATCGGCGAGGATCGACTGGCCGTTGATCTCCGTACCCGATGCGTGGGCCTCCAGCGAGAGGCTGGCGATCGCGTGATCGGCCAGGCTCGATAGTTCGCCGCTGTCGGTGATGCCGTTGTGGTTCAGGTCCTGCCAGACGGTGAGCTTCGAGAAGGCATCGTCGCCCGCATCGATCTTGCCGTCATGGTTGCTGTCGAGCGTTGCGAGCGCTGCCAGACCATCCACGTAGGTGCCTCCGGCAAAGTGCGGCGAGAAGATCTCGCTGCCGTTGTCGATCTTGCCGTTGCCGTCCACGTCATAGGCGAGGATGCCGTCGCTGCCGGCCGTCCAGGCGATCTGATCCTTGTGACCATCGGCATTGATGTCGAACTGGACGCCGTGATCGAGCGAGGTCAGCGCGACGCCGTTGTGGTCGAGGTCGAGGATGATGGGGTCGATGGCCTTGCTAGACCCCGAGGCGCCGACCAACGTCGAAAGGTTGCTCGGCACAGTGACCTTCGCAAGGTCGATAAGTGTGTCGGTTCCGTCGCTGACCTTGTCGCCGCCCTGTTGGAACACAAGCGTGTGGTTCACCTGCTCGATCGTTGCTGCAAATGCGACTGTGGCACCGCTGTTGCCGAAATCGATCTTCGTCAGGATATTGGCAGCGTCGCCTATTGCTTTTGCAGACGATATCGCGATCGCGCCGCCACCACTATGGACGAACGTCACAATGCCGTCGACCAGCTTGAACCCCGTCACCGAGACACCGTCGATCTTGCCATAGGAACCCGAAAACGTTCCAGTTGTTGCGACGACGGGAGACAATGGCAACACGATCTTGTCGTTGTCGGCAGTGCTGAAATCAGTGACGATGTCGTAGGAGCCGACCGTTGAATCGCCTGTCTTGAAAACAAACGTATCCAGACCAGTGCCACCCGTCAAACTGTCGGCCCCGGCCGCCCCGACCAAGGTGTCATTACCCGCACCACCGATCAGAATGTCGTCGCCCGCTCCGCCGTTCAAGTAGTCGTCGCCGGCATTGCCATTCAACGTGTCGTTCCTGTCGGAACCAAAAATGAGATCCTTGCCCGTACCGCCGGCTATGTTGTCCGAGGACCCAGCTTCACCAGCTATAAAGTTGTCAGTCACAGTCTGGGATAGATCGACCGTACGCGCACCACCAGCGTTGGACGGATCGTGAGCATCGATCAGGTAACTGCCAGAGCCAAGCTTGTATCCGTTGATCGACGCGCCGTCGAACGAGATCTTCTCGACTTGATCGCCGTCTCCGTTGAAATGACCGTCGATTGTCACCGAACTGTTTCCGATATCGATGACCAGATCGCCTTTTCCCGCGCCGGTGTCGTTGTCGAACGCGTTCAGCGAAGACAACTCCGCACCGTTTGCCGCGACCAGGATGGTGTCCGTGCCGCTGCTGTCGCTGATCCAGTCGTCGCCGTCATTCACTCCAAAGACATAGAGATCGCTCCCGGCGCCGCCATAAAGTGCATCGTTGCCGCCATTGCCAATCAGGACGTCATTGCCGCCGTCCGCATAAAACGCAGTCCCGCTGTTGTCTCCGACAAATATTTCGTCGGCACCCGTTCCCGTCAGCGGCTGCCAGAGCCACGTGGACTGATAGTTGACATCAACGTGTCCCGAGTCTGTCAGCTTGCCGTCAGAAGACCGGTAATCGAAAGATCCTCCGGCCGGCGAGAAGAACCAGTCGTCGAACGTTAGCGAGGTTGCACCCTGTGGATGTCCTACGCTGTCCCAGCCGGCGTTGCCAACACCGGTAATCGTCAGGGGATTTCCGTCGGCGTCCTTGTCGTTCAGCAGAAGGACCCAATCCGGGATGGAGATCGATCCGCTGTTCGTGATGACGATGTCATCGTTTGCCACCGGCGCATGATTTGCCGCTGTGACGGCATCCGCCATCGCGACGGGCGCTGTGGTATTGGACAGGCCTTGCCCGTCCGTGTAGGTGGCATAGACCGAGATCTTGAAGCCGGCGTCGTCAGCCGTGGCTGTGTAGGATTCTCCGGTTGCGCCGGAAATCTCCGCCGTACCGCGCAGCCAATGATAGATCACAGTGCCGCTTTCACCGCCGTCCGGATCGTGCGTTGCAATCGTCGCATGGAGCACGTCGCCGACCTTCGGCGCACCAGCCTGCTGGGTGATGTCGGCTACGGACAAGGTAGCGACCCCGTCGCTCACAGGAGAGACGGTAATGTTGAAAGGGCGGGCGGTGGGAGGGGAATTCTCCTGGTTGATATCGTCGACGGTGATCTGGAAGGTCGCCGCCAGCCCCTCTGAACCGTCGTGCTTGAAGGCGATCAAGCCTTGCTCGAGTTCGTGGGCGGTAAATGAGATGGCAGGAGCGCCGTTGTTGGTGATCGTGCCGTTCGTCACGCCCGAGACCCTGAAGACCACCTCAGTATCCTGGTTGTCCGGATCGGTGTAGCCGAGTTCCTGCGCCGTTAGTGTATGGCTCTGGCCTTCGACGACGGTTGCGCTCAAGCTGCCAGTCAATGCCGGTGCATCGTTGCTAGGCTGAATGTGAATGGTTGCCACCTGCGCGGCACTGTCCTCATGACCATCGTTGACGACGACAGTGACCGTGCGGTCGACCGAGGCATGCGGGTTGTCGCTACTGTTCAGGTAGACGATGTTGCGCAGGATCGTCTGGTAGGCGTCGGCGGAGGCGGACCCGATGATCGACAGGCCGTCGGCGGTGACGTTCACCGTCAGATGTTCGAGGTCTGCCCTGGCAGCTGCGGTCGCGTTCAGTGTCAGACTCTCGGCGGCGCCGTCCAGTCTGTTGCCGAGCGTCAGGGTCATCGATTCCAGTGTCGAGGAATCGACGTCCTTAAGCGTCGCCTGCCATGCGAATTGCTGCGCCGTCTGCTCGACTGCCGTCGTCAAGGCGCCGTTGCCCGCGGCGGTGCTGTCGAGGTCGATCCCCGTGGCATCGTTGCTGCCATGGATCGCAACCTCCAGCGATGCCGTGCTGGTCAGACCGTGCGCATCCTTCACCACGTAAGAGAAGCTATCCTTCGCCAGTTCGTCTTGGCCCAGCTTCTGTGTCGCCTCCGCATCGTTGTTCAGGGCATAGCTGTAGCTTCCATTCGAGTGGATGGTGAGGCTGCCGTATTTGCCGCTGATTACCGCCTCGCCGCCGATCGCCAAGGCTGTATCGCCGACCTGGCTGACGACCTTGGTATCGTAGGCGTCGGCATCGGTGTCGTTTCCGAGCACGTTGCCCGTCGCCTCGGCGACCCCTGGTCTGGCGTTGTCGACGCCGCCGGCTTCGGTCACCGATGCGCTGTCCGCGTGTGCGACCGGAACATCGTTCAACAGGTCCGCCGCCAGCACGACGCCGTCGTGGCCGCCGCCGATGTCGGCGGCGAACGAGAATTTCTCGATGTTCGTCGCCGTCGCTACCACCGTATTGCCGCGGGTGAAGGTGAAGGTGTCGCCCGCCTGGGTAATCGTGTAGTCGGTCCAATGGCCGGCGAGCTTCACGGTATCGGTATCGCCTGACGTCGTCGGATCCGAGTCGTTGATCTCAACCTTGGTGCCGGCGAGCGTCGTCAGGTCGATCTCGTCCTTGCCGGAACTGGTGTTGATCACGATCGTCGAAGGCGCAATCGCTGTCCCGGTCAAATCGCCGACGGTGATCGTGTGGTTTCCGCTGCCGGCATTGATGACGATCCGCTCGACCTCGTCAGCGCGGATCGTGGCAGCGCCTGCCCCCGTATAGCTTACCGTGACATCGGCGAGATCCAACGGATAGGCCTCGATGTTGCCGGCAGCGTCCTTGTCGAGTTTACCGATCGCAAAGTCCCGGTTCTGGGCGTCGCCGGCAATTTCGAGGATATCGTAGTTCGGCGCTTGCGAGCCTGTCTCCCCGCCGCCGTTGATGCGGTCGTTGCCATCACCGACGGTATACTTGAACAGGTCGTTGCCGGCTCCGCCGATCAGGGCGTCGTCGCCCTTGCCGCCGATGAGAACGTCGTCGCCGCTGCCCCCGTCGAGACGATCGTCGCCCTCGCCGCCGTCAAGCATGTCATCGCCATCGCCGCCGCGCAGGATGTCGTTGCCCGTTCCACCATAAATCGTGTCGTTGCCGGCGCCGCCTTCCAGCGTGTCGTCGCCTGCCAGACCGGAGATCAGGTCGTCGCCGGAGCCGCCGATCAGATGGTCGTTGCCCTTACCGCCGCCGATCTTGTCGTTGCCGGCGCCACCATCGATGGTGATGCCGCCGCCGGTTGCGTCGCTGGTGTAGTCCGCGGCGACCAGTATGACGTCGTTGCCCGCCGTACCTTCGATTTCCTCGATGCCGGAGATGACGCCCGGAAAGCTGTAGGCATCGTAGACGAAACCGGGGGCGGTGCCGTTGTCGAGGTTGATCTTGTCGTAGCCGCTGCCGCCGCTGATCGTGTCTCCCGTGCCGGCAAGGCCCTGGATGCTGACATCCAGATGTGCCCCGTTGCCGAGGTCGAAGACGCGGGTGCCGGATGCGATGGCGTCCGTGCCGACGACGAAGGTGTCGTTGCCGGCACCGCCGCTCAGGTTGTCGCCGCCCCTGCCGCCGGACAGGAAGTCGTCGCCGTCGTCGCCCGTGATGGTGTCGTTGCCGTCGCCGCCGCGGATCAGATCGTTGCCGATCCCGCCGTGGATGACGTCATTGCCCGCGCCGCCGGTGAGGATGTCGTTGCCTGCACCGCCGTCGATGGTCGCGCCGGCAACGGTGCCGACAGGAACCTGGCTGACGGAGACCTCGGCGATCAGCGAGCCGTAGGGGCTGGCGCCGACGGCTGAGAAAGTCAACGTTGTCTCGCTGCCGGTCGCCGTAAAGGTGAAGGTGCGCTCGATGAAGGTGCTCGCTACCGTCCCCCATGTCGTGCCTTCGCGGGCGTAATCGGTGAACGTCTGCGACGCAGCTCCGGCGCTGACGGTGACCGCCGACGTCGTCTCGGAGGTATGGCCGAGCAGATCCGGGTTGGTCGACTGCAGGAAGCTGACGGTGTAGATCTTGCCGGCTTCGGTCGCGAAGGTCTGGGCGATCGCTCCGGTGGAGACGCCCTGCATGTCGACCGCGTTGACACCGGCCGGGAAATCGGCGTTGAGGCTGCCCTGCGAGACGACGAGGTCGACCGAGCCGCCGCTGACGGTCCAGCCGCCGCCGAGGTCGGCCTTCTGCCCATTGTTGCCGACGATGACTTCCGCCGGGCCCTTGAAGCCGCCATTGGCGATCTGTTCGGTGCCCGCGATGATCCGGTCGTTGCCGTCGCCGCCACTGAGATTGTCGGCTCCGCCGCCGCCTTCGATGACGTCGTTGCCGTCGCCGCCGCTGACGGTGTCGTTGCCGTTGCCGCCGTAGAGGCGGTCGTTGCCCTCGCCGCCGGTGATCGTGTCGTCGCCGTCGAGGCCGGCAATCAGGTCGTCGCCCTTGCCGCCGATCAGGGTGTCGGCACCCTTGCCGCCGCCGATCGCGTCGTTGCCGTCGCCGCCGTCGATCTTGATGCCACCGTCGGGCAGATCGCTGGTGTAGTCCGCCTTTACCAGAATGATATCGTTGCCATCGGTTCCGACTACCTCTTCGATGCCGGAGAAGGCAGGGCTCTGCGGGTTGAGCGCGTCGAGAACGAAGCCCGCCGAGCCTTCCCGGTCGAGCACAACCGTGTCGTGCCCGGTGCCGCCTATGATCGCGTCGGTCGTTCCGGCAAGGCCGTCGAGGCCGAGCTTTTCGAAGTGCCCGTTGCCGAGATCGATCGTGCGGGGACCGTAGTTCTTTGCGTCGGTGATGTCTGCGCCAAGCTTGAGCGTATCGTCGCCTTCGCCGCCTTCGAGCGTATCGCTGCCCTTGCCGCCGATAATGAGGTCGTCGCCTGAGTTGCCGACCAGGCGATTGCCTTCGTCGCCGCCGATCAGGATGTCGTTGCCCTTGGAGCCGAACGCATCGACGGTGGCGCCGAGCGCGTCATGGCCGACGACGTTGCCGCCGTCCACGCCGGTCCGGTCGTAGGCCATGTGTGCGGCGACCGTTTCGGTGCCGACGGTCTGCGCCGAATTGCTGAGGTTGACGAAGACGCCTGTCGTCAGATTGTCGTAGTGGATCGAGCCGATCGAGCCGGCGGCATCGACCCGCACGGTGAAGGTGCCGGGCGCGGTATCGCCGTCGCTGTCGGTCGCCGTGAAGCCGAATTTGAGGTCGAGAAACTGCGAGCCGTTGACAGGTGCCGCGTGGTCGAGCGGCTGCAGCAACTCGAATGCATAGGCGCCGCTCGCCCGATCCGTCAGGGTGACGATGAAGACGTCCTGGCCGCCGGCCATGGCCGTCAGCACCGTTCTCTCGGCATTGAAGATATAGGTGACCGGATTGCCGTTCGAAAAGAGCCCCATAGGCTGGGAATTGCCGAACGAAACCGAGCGGTTGTTGGTGATGCCGCTGTTGTTGTCGTCAGCGCCCCAGGAAATGCCGAGCGATTGGTTGCCGGTCGACTTCACACCGTCCTCGGAGACCATCCCGACCGGAAGCTCCCCAAGCAGGGAAGGCGCGGTGTCGGCGACGTTGACCGTGAAGCTGCTCGATGCCTTGTCGCCATCGGCGTCCGTCGCGGTGAAGTTGAACTTGACCGCCGACGAAACGCCGCTCTGATCCAGGCTGTCCAGCAGGGTGAACTTGAACTGGCCGGTATCCTTCGACAGTTCAACGGTAAAGATCAGGCGGCCGTCTGCGGAAAGCGCCTTGAGAAGGCTGCCGCCCGGCGCGAATTCATAGTGGATCGCCTGGCCATTCGAGGCCAGACCCGAAACGTTCTGGACGCCGTCGAAGCCGACCGAGCGCAACGATACGTCGTTGTCCGCGCCCCAGCCGATGGCAAGCGAACCCTGCGCAACCTCAGCGGTGAAATGCTGCAGCTCGACATCGTCGATCAGGATCTGGTTGCCGTCGCTGGTCTGCTTGATTTCCACATGCAGCTGCCAGCCGGCATAGTCGCTGCCGATCAGCGGCGTGTTGAGGTCGACCGGCGCCCACTTGCCGTCTGCCGGCACTGGAAGATCGAGGTGCGACAGAACCACGGTTTCGCCGTTGTGCGTGGCGATCAGGCTGACGGTGCCGCCGCCAAATCCCTGGTCGGTGCGGTTTCCGACGTCGAAATGGATGGAATAGACCTGGCCCGCCACGAGCGTGGTGCCCGTGTCCCTGGCAAGGGTCGCGCCTTCGCGCAGCCAGGCGACATTGCCGCCGTCATGCCCGGCCGCATCGACGATATTGCCGCTCGGGGCATACACGCCGCCGGCTCCGCCGGTGAGCGTCCAGCCAGCAGGCGTGCCATAGGTATAGTTGCCCTTGACGTCGGAAATCACGCCGCCCTGGCCGCCGGCAAGGCTGTCCTGCTCGAAGCTGCCGTTCGACAACAGGTCGAGGTGGCCGGCTTCTTGAATGGTGACGGTCTGGGGGGCGCCGATGACGGGGCTGTCGTCGATGACGCCGATGGTGAAGTTCGTGACGATCTTGTCGCCGTCGGCATCGCGCACGGTGGCGTTGAAGCTCAGCGACAGGACGTCTTCCAGCGATGCGCCCGATGCCTTCACCGGATGATCGAGGACGCCCGACAGGACGAAGTTGTAGCCGCCGGAGCCCGTGTCCGTCAGCGTCACCGTGAATACCGTATGGCCGCCGGCAGTCGCCGTCAGCACCGTGCCGTTGGCAGACAGCGCATAGCTCAGAGGCTGGCCGCCCGAGGTCAGGTCGCCCAGGGCGATCGCCTGGTCGCCGCTCTTGGCCGTGACGATCGAGGCAAAACCCTGTCCCGGCGCGGCTTCGAACACCACCGACCGGTCGCCGAGGCCGCCGACGCCGCCGTTGGCAACCGTGTTGCTGTCATCGGCACCCCAGAGGATGTTGAGCGGACCGCCCGCACTGTTCGTCGTCAGATTCTGGTGACCCACAAACGGGTAGTTGCCATCCGCATCAGGAGCAATACCGCCCGGGAGATCGTCCTCGTTGCCGCCCGAAAGCTCTTCCTCTTCGACATAACGCGTGAAGACCTGGCCGATCGCCAGCGGCGCGTCGTCGACCACAGACACCGCGAAGTCCACGTTCTTCGGGTCGCCGTCGGAATCCGTCGCAACCGTATGGAAGGTCAGTTTCAGCGCATCTTCGCCCTGAACGTTCTGGTCGAGCGTACCCTGCAGCTTGAACTCGTAGCTGCCGCTGGCGTCATCATTCACCGTGACGGTGAAGATCGTCTCGCCGTGCGCGGTCGCAACCAGCTTCGTGCCGTTGTCCGAGAGCGTATAGGTCAGCGCCACGCCGTTCGACGTCAGCGCGATGGCGTGGTTCAGGCTGTCCACTGCCGAAACGGCATTGCCGACCGAAGCGAAGGCCAAAGACCGGCCGGCCCCGTCGTTGCGGCCGCCCACATCGTCATCGTCAGCACCCCAGGAGATGTTCAGATTGCCGGATACGTTTCTCGATTCCGGCCGGCCATGGTCGTTGCCGCCGGGCAGGTCGTCCTCGTTGACCGARGCCGAGTCCGGCTTGCCGATCTGCGGCTGGTCGTCGACGATCCTGACGTTGAAGCTGGAGCTTGCCGKGTCGCCGTCGCTGTCCTTGGCGACAAAGCCGTCGTCGGGGCCGGATGAGGCGTGGTCGATATTGCCCTTGAGCTCGAATGTGTAGGAACCGCTGTGCTGGTCGGACAGCTTGACGATGAAGACCGTCGGACCTTCTGAACCCTTGGTCGCGGTCAGGACCGTGCCGTCTGGAGACAGTTTGTAGTAGATCGTGACACCGTCSGACGTCAGGGCCGTCGCGCCGGTCTTGACGTCGAAGGCGACCGAGCGGTCGTTCGTGCTACCAACCTGGTTGTTGTCGTCGGAACCCCAGGACACATGAAGGCCACCGGATACCCTCGTCGATTCCGGCCGGCCATGGTCGTTGCCGCCGGGCAGGTCGTCCTCGTTGACCGAAGCCGAGTCCGGCTTGCCGATCTGCGGCTGGTCGTCGACGATCCTGACGTTGAAGCTGGAGCTTGCCGGGTCGCCGTCGCTGTCCTTGGCGACAAAGCCGAAGTTCAGCGTGCGGCTGTCGTCGTNGCTGGTCGTCGACGATCCTGACGTTGAAGCTGGAGCTTGCCGGGTCGCCGTCGCTGTCCTTGGCGACAAAGCCGAAGTTCAGCGTGCGGCTGTCGTCGTYGGGGCCGGATGAGGCGTGGTCGATATTGCCCTTGAGCTCGAAKGTGTAGGAACCCTTGTCCAGATCGGACAGCTTGACCGTGAAGACCGTCGGACCTTCCGCGCCCTTGGTGGCGGTGAGAACGGTGCCGTCCTCGGAAAGAGAGTAGTAGATCGTGACGCCGTCGGATGTCAGGGCCGTCGCGCCTGTCTTGACGTCGAAGGCGACAGAGCGGTCGTTCGTGCCGCCGGCGTTATAGGCGTCGGCGCCCCAGTTGATGCCGAGGGATACGTCCTTCAGGCCGACAAATGACGTGCCTTGGCTTTCGCCATGAACCGCGCCCGTGCCGTCCGGCAGGACATTTTCGTTGACCGAATTGACTGCCGTTGCCGTCGAAGCAGCGATCGACGGCGCGTCGTCGCGGATATCGATCGAGCCGATGCCGGTGGCGTGGTCGCCGTCCTTGTCGGTCACGGTGTAGCTGAACTGGAGGCGCAGCGTGTCGGCCGCACCGGCCTCGCCCTTGTCGGGATGGTCGAGCGGACCGTACTGCGTGAAGGTGAAGGCGCCGGTGACCTTATTGGTGACCGTGAGAACGAATATCAGCTGTCCATCCGCCGTGCCCTTCATCGTCAGACCATCAGTGGTGATGACGACGCTCGCTCCGCCGGACGTCAGATTGACGTGCGTCCCGGTCTGCGTTCCCTCGTTCATATTGAGAGAATCGGCCAGGCCGATGCTCGAGATAGTGCCGAAGTCCCTGCCGCCCAGGAAGCCGAACCGGCCGTCGACCGACCGGGTCTCGAAACCTTGGTCGCTTTCGTTCTCGGTCAGCGTCGAAAGCGAGGTCGTGGTGATGACCGGGATGCCGTCGAACTCATCGGGGCGACCGTTGAGACTGCCGTCGGCCTGCTGCGTATCGCCGAGAAGCTGCGCGAGCTGTGTCGGGTCGCCGGCGTCCTGCTGCATCGTGTCCTGGAACTCGGCGCCGGAGCTCGACGGGGAGGAGCTTGCGGAGTAGGAGCCGTCGGGGCCGGCTGCGACGTTGATGTTGCTCTGTTCGAGGGCGGCGATCACCGCCTGCTGCGGCAGCTCGACTTCGCCGAGCAGGAAGGTCGGAACATGGAGCGCGCCGTTGACGATGACGATCTCGGTACCGTCGGCCTGGACGAGCACGAGGTTGTTGCCTTCGACGTGGATGTCGTCGATCGAGGTGCCCGCCGCCAGGTGGGCGACGTTGTTCTGATCCGGGACAATTTCACCGGCGCGGGCGGACGCCTGGACGACCGCCGCATCCGGCACCCGATCGGTCTTCTCCGTCTGCTGGCCCGTCTGCTGGCCCGTTTGCTGGCTGTTGTCTGCCTGCGCGACCTCTACGCCCCTTGCGGCGGAAGTCTGAAGCGCTGCGTCCTCATGAATATCCGAAATGAAGTCGTGCGAGACATGTTCGCCGTCGACTGCAGACATACGCGGATCTTCGATAGACATAACAATATACCCCAATGAGAAACTGGGGCCAAATAATTACGCGGCGTTTACAAAAGCAATACTGCCCCGACCCCGCGGATATAGCCGGTTATGCATCCACCCAAAAAAGTTCACGAACAGTTAACCGCAATGGGTCTGATCTGCTAAAATTCTAATAAAATTAAAGGAATAACGCATTTCGGATGACCAAAAATGCCGGGCAATTCGGGCGCCGATTCGACATGCGAACAGCGCTCCGCCCGTCAGGGGCGGAGCGCTGTTTCGGCAAAAACCATGCGGCGGGCGGGGTTCGGCGAACCCGTACGAAACGAAGCCGGAAGGCCTACCGTCCCGGTGCCACGAGGCAGAAGAAGGCCCCCTGCGGATCCATCGCCTGGATGATCCAGCTGCCGCCGGGAACTTCCATCGGTCCGTTCAGAACCTTGCCGCCGCCCGCCTTGACGCGCTCGATGGCAGAATCGATGGCCGGAACGTTGAAATAGTAGCACCACGCCGGCATCGGCACGGTCGCGGGCTTCGTCATGATGCCGCCGACGGGCGTGCCGTGCTCGGCGAAGATGTGGTAGACGCCCATGTCGCCCATCTCGAAGTCGTGATCCTTCGTCCAGCCGAACATCTTCGCGTAGAAGGCGAAGGCCTCTTCGCCGTTTCCGGCATAGAGTTCGTGCCAGCCGACCTGGCCGGGCGTGCCCATCGGCGCTTCGGGCGGCGCATTGTCCATCGGCGCCGGCGTCATGATGCAGATGACCGCGCCATGCGGGTCCGCGACGACGGCGAAGCGGCCGATGGTCGGGATGTCTTCGGGCGGGCGGCGTACCGAGCCGCCTGCGGCCGCGAAGTCCTTCGCCGATTTGTCGACGTCGTCGACGGCGACATAGCCTGTCCAGTTCGGCGGAATGCCCTTGCCTTCCAGCTCAGCCGGAAACTCCATCAGCCCGGCCGCCCCGACGCCGTTCGCCTCGAAAATCGTGTAGGGCGGCTGGCCCTCCACCGTCATGCCCTTCGTCGTCCAGCCGACGACCTTGCCGTAGAATTCGCTCGCGGCCTTGGTGTCCGGGGTCATCAATTCGCACCAAATGAACTTGCCGTGGGTATCGGACATGCTGATCTCCCTTTGCGTTGTGTTGTGTGCTCGATGAACGGTACGAGGCCGGCCAGGCCGCCCCGTACGGTGCTCTAGCGTTTTCTGGTGTAGTGCGCTTCCATGAACTGCTTCCACGAACCGTCGGCTTGCCTGGCGGAGGAGCTGAACGTGCGGCGGTCGCGGTCGTGGAAAACGATCTGTTCCCGATAATCGACCAGCTTGCCGGAGTCGCCGAAGTCGGGGCCGGTCGTATAGAGGCTGAGGGTCGTGCCATCTCCGGTCACCTCGCCTTCATAGACCCACATGTAGTCCATCATGCTGCCGATCCAGCTGCCGACATATTTGCCCTTTTCAGCGTTGTAGCCAAGCGTGAGAACCGTGGTGGCTTCGCCTCCGCCGGGCATTTGCCCGGAGCCTTCGGCGACGAACCAGATCCCGTGCAGCGACCGGACGGTCTCCGTCCAGGGTTCCTGGCCGGTCATGCCGGATGCGGTCACCTCCCAAACGCCGACCATGTCCTCGAGGAATGCGTGCTCCTTCAGCACTTTCGCATGCTGCATCGTGCTCTCCTTCCGATGAATGTGCCTGAGCTCAGTGACAGCAGGATGGCGCCTTTTGCGCCGGCTCGTATTCGTCGTGGCGCTTGACGAAGTTCATCGTCGAATCCTCGTTGCGGCCCTTGGGCGCGCGGTCGAGGATCATCAGCGTTCCAACCATCTCCTCGAGACCGCGGGCGTAGCTCGAATAGGTATGGAACACCTCTCCCTTCTCGTTCTTGTAGAACGCGCTCATGCCGGGAAGTTCGTCGTTGGCGTCGTCGGCGTCGATTGCCGAGAAATTATAGACGACCTGCCCCCTGGCAAGGTCCTGCGGGGTAAAGGAGACCTGATAATCGAAATTGAAATCCGTGCCCGACGACGAGGCCCAGGGGAATTTCCAGCCCATCCGCGCCTTGTAGGCCTCGATCTTCTCAAGGGGTGCACGGGAAACGGCGACCCAGGTGACGTCGTGATTGTTGAGATGCGGCAGCGTGCCGTCGACGTGATCGGAGAGGAAGGAGCAGCCGGGGCAGCCAGCATCCCACTCCGGACCGAGCATGAAATGGTAGACCAGCAGCTGAGTGCGGCCGTCGAAGAGATCGGACAGGGTCTTCCTGCCCTGCGGCGTGTCGAAGACATAGGGCTTGTCGACCTTCACCCCGGGCAGCGCCATGCGCTCGGCATTGACACGGTCTCGCAGGTGCGTTGCCTCCTTCTCCTTCAGAAGCAGCGCGCGACGGGCTTCGAGCCATTCTTCACGGGAAACGACTTGGTTCTGCATCGTGGGCGCCCTCCTCCGGCGCAACGAATACCATTCTCCTTTTCCTTGACTATATATATTGATATCAATAGAAAATAGGCATGTCAAACGTGACGGACATTCCCTTTTCGACAACGCTGCTGGTGCGCGACACCTGCCTGTGCCTGCATGCCCAGCGGGCGGCGCGCGCCCTTGCGCGGCTTTTCGATGACGCGCTGCGCCCGGTCGGCCTCACCAACGGGCAATTTTCGCTGATGATGTCGCTCAACCGGCCGGAGCCGCCGCCGATGGGCCCGGTCGCCAAATTGCTGGCGATGGACCAGACGACCCTGACGGCGGCGCT
The DNA here is from genome assembly GCF_001424945.1 of Rhizobium sp. Root1203. GTDB lineage: Bacteria > Pseudomonadota > Alphaproteobacteria > Rhizobiales > Rhizobiaceae > Rhizobium. Next base: position 542,768 of record NZ_LMCW01000001.1, on the reverse strand, counting down.
GAAACCGCTGCAGCGCAAAGGCTGGGTGATCGTCATGCCAAACCCGAGGGACAGGCGCGGACGTCTCCTTTGCCTGACGGCCGAGGGCAAGTCAGTACTGGCGGCAGCACTGCCGGTATGGGAAAGCACCCATACAGCGCTCGAAGGCGCCCTGCCCGAGGGCAACGCGCATAGGCTGCGGCAGGATCTCCTGACGCTCGCCTAGCCGGGTCCGATACGGGGATCGCCGGCGAAATCCTCTCGCGCAAACCCGATCCTGATCTTCGGAAAATCGCAAAGCGCCTGAACGCCCAAGGTCGAAAGGCGAATGCGCCAGGTCTGGCGTTCGACAGGCTCGCGGGCGGCAAAGGCGGCGGCGCTGAGCAGCGCGATGTTCCGACCACGCCAGGGATCGCGTACGGACTCGTAGAGGATCGCCTGGCAATGTGCCTCACGCGCCGCATCGGCCAATGCCTGGCAGGGCTCGTAGCGCAGCGGGTCGGTCCATACCGCGCGATCGCGGTCGAGCGGCGGCTGCGTGAGGTCGACGGCGGCGGCCTCGATTGCCGCCGCAAAGGCGGTATATTCGGCGGCGTTGGCGGGAAACGGCGTCTCAGGCGAGTCGGCAAAGAACAGCAGGCGGTAGAAGGACATTTCGGCCAGCGCAGTCTCGACCTGCCGCGAGGCGTAGAAGACGCCGAGTGTGCGCCCTGCCCTGCGAAAGCGCGAGCCATGCGGATAAATCGCGCCGTAGCGAAAGGGCGTGGCCAGGAGATAGTCGAGACCAGCGCATTCCGGCGGCAGTGCGGGCTTGCTTTCGTCGAGCAGTCTTTCGAGCAGCGCCTGCTCCTCCAGCGTGTCGACGATCTTCAGCGTCGAGATCTGGTGCTGCGCTTCGACCAGCCGCCAGAACCGTCCCGAAACGGCATGCGCCTCAGACGACAGCGCGGCGGGCGTCCAGATAGGCAAGGACATCGGTCAATCCGGAAATGCTGATGATCTTTTCGAGCGGAGCAGCGCCAAGCGCCGTATTTGCGTTGCGCAGCCATTGCCGGGCCACGGTCTCGTCACCGCCAACGATCGCATCGAGCGAACGAAAGACGCGGACGAGGAGGATCGCGAGTTCGAAGGATTTCGAGCCGCGCTCGAGCAGGTAGTCCTGCCGCTTCATCCGCGATACGGTGGCCTCGGAAAGGCCGAGGACCGCGGACAAGGTGCGGGCACTGATGCCGAGCCGATCGGCAGCATTGACGGCCGCCTTCGTGATGACCGCCGCTTCCGACGATCGCGCGCCTGCTATCGGGTTTGCTACTACCATGACCGCATCCTTTCCTTGGAAAGAATATAGCGATTTTATTTCAGATGAAAAGAGGTAGCCGGCCGGATGGGGAGACGTGGCGGCGTCTTGGGCCGAAGCTGGAGTGAAGCGAACCCGCCGGACGATCGCCGACCTGGACAAGCTGGTGCCCTTCGGGCCAATTGGAAAGCGACAGGAAACAGCAGGGCGCGTTGCCTTCTGGGATCGAGTGAGGCTCATATGCGGTTCTCTCGTCGAGATCGCGGGGCGCAAGCAGTCGCACAGGGGGTGCCAATGGAGATCGATGCGAAGCGGATGACAATCGGGTTCGTCGGAACGGGAACGATTACGGAGGCCATCGTCACCGGGCTGGGCAAGACGGAGTTTCGCGACACCCCCATCGTGCTGTCACCTCGCAGCGAAAGCGTCGCCGCCCGGCTTGCAGCCGCGAACCGGAATGTGTCGATCGCCTTGGGCAACCAGGATGTCCTCGACCGATCCGATCTCGTATTCGTGGCGGTGAGGCCGCAGATCGCAGAGGAGGTCGTCCGCGCGCTCCGGTTTCGGCCGAGCCACCATGTCATCAGCTTTGTCGCGGCCACGCCACTCGATCGACTGCGGGCGTGGATCGATCAGCCTGTTCGGCTGAGCCAGGCAATTCCGCTTCCGTTCGTCGCCGATCTGCAGGGCGCGACCGCGATCCACCCGCCCGACGAGGTTTCAAATGCCGTCTTCTCGGCGCTCGGAGCGGCGGTGCAAGTTGAAAGCAAACGTGAGTTCGATCTTCTTGCGGTGGCGAGCTCCATGATGGGGACCTATTTCGGCATCATGGATGCGACCGCGGCCTGGCTTGAGGGCCAGGGGCTTCCCAGGGCTGCAGGCGACGCCTTCCTCCGTCAGCTGTTTTCCGGCCTCGACCATGCCGCCCGTTCAAAACCCGTCACGAGCTTTGACGAACTCGTCGGCGAGCATTCGACCAAGGGCGGGTTGAACGAACAGGTCCTCGAGGACTTCCGCGGCTTCGGTGGGACCGTGGCGCTGCAGAAGGCTCTTGATCGAGTTCTCACTCGCATTCGTCCTGCGGAAAGCGACTTCTCTTGAAGTCTGCATTGGAGACGATCCCGCCGGGGCCGTTGCCAAGAAACTGCGGTACGTCGAAAGAGAGCGAAATGGGCGTCAGGAATTATTTGATCGAAGGCGTTTCTGGAACAGGCAAGACCTCGGTCGCCACTGAACTGCAGCGGCGCGGCTATCACGTCATTCACGGTGACCGCGAACTGGCCTATCAAGGCAACCCTCGGACGGGTGAACCGCTGGATCCCTCTCAGTATCAGCAGGACAGTCTGGATGCGGCCTTCCGGCACAGGCACCACCTCTGGGACGTCGCAAAGGTCAAATCGCTCGTGGCCGATCAAAACCACCCGATCTGCTTCTTTTGCGGCGGCTCAAGGAATTTCCGGCGCTTCATCGATCTGTTTGATGCGGTCTTCGTTCTCGACGTCGACGTGACCACTTTAAAGAGGCGGCTTGCGGAGCGACCTGAAGACGAATTTGGCAGCAAACCGGCCGAACAAGAACTCGTTTTGCAATTGCACGCAACAAAAGAAGACAGCCCCAAGAACGCGACGGCTATTGTTGCCACGGCACCGCTCGCCTCCGTTGTCGATGACATTTTGTCGAGATGCGGAGAGGTCAACCAGGAGCCACGATGACTGCCGATGGCGCCCTTGATGACGAGGGCGGCGGTGGAGCAGCCTCGGCCCATTGCGGACGTCCGGGCGTCGTGCACTTCTGCCGGCCAGCTTATTGCGAACCCAACGCCTTGATTAGCGAATACGTCGCCTTGACGCGGGCTTCGTTCGGATAGTTCCTGTTCGCGAGGACAACGATGCCAAGCCCTTCGCCGGGCACCATAGCGATGTAGCCACCAAACCCATTGGTCGAACCGGTTTTGTTGAGGATCACGTCTTTCTGAGAAGAAAGCGGTGGGATGATCCCATCGACGGGCTGAGGCTTCATGATGAAATCATAGCCGTTACCGGACATCATGGTTTGCAATTCGGCAGGCCATGGATATTGCTCCCAGATCATATCCTGGGTGAAAAATGCGGTCCTGTATTGTCCTTCGTGAGTGCGGTCGACTGCCTTCCGCAATTCATCGGAGGCCTGTCCACGCCCTAATTCAACATCGAGAACCTTGAGCATATCACGGGCGCTCGACTTCACCCCGTATGCTTCTGCATCCAGGACGCCAGGGTTGACCCGGATCGGCGCATTGGTCTTCCGGTCGTAGCCGAAAGCGTACTGGCTCATCTCGTCTTTCGGAACATCGATCCACGTATGCTGCAGACCGAACGCGGGGAAGAGCACATCCTGCACGGCCTGCTTGTAGTTCGAGCCCATCGCTTTGCCGGAAATGTAGCCGAGCATTCCGATGCTGATGTTGGAATAGCTGCGTGCACCCGGCTGCGGAGGATGCCAATTTCTCAGCCAGGTCACCAATCCGTTCACATCTGAAATATTATCAGGCACTTGCAGAGGCAATCCGCCAGAATGATGGGTTGCCAAATCCATGAGCGTAAGATCGTCGCCAATCGAACAAGCATCAGCACACACATGGTGCGCAACGGTATCGTTGAGGCTCAACTTTCCACGCTCTTCGGCCAGCGCTGCCAGCGTAACGTTGAACACCTTGCTCATGGAGCCGAGTTCGAAAAGTGTGTCAGCCGTGACCGGACGGTTGTCAGCACGCGATGCCAAGCCGAGCGTATAGAATTCATGCACGCCATTTTTTGTGACCCCAACCACAAGGCCGGGAATATCGTATTGTTTCACGACAGGTTCGAAAAATGCCCCTGCCTTCGAGCTGAAATCGTCTGCCATTGCAATCGAGACATTTGAAGCAAGGACGGTGGCGAGGAATGACAAGGGCAGTGACCATTTACTCATTCAATGTGCTCCACAAATGCGCATTCAAAAGCAGAGCTGGGTACTTCAGCCGGTGGGGCAAAGTTATGGCAATGTCACCCATGGCGCATTCCGGCCGAGACGCGATGGCGCACGATCACGCAAAGGCCGCCTGCAGCTATCGGCAATCGCGGTTGCCCAACCGCTTTATCAACCGGGCACATGCTCCATGATGATCTGCGTGTGGAGCATCGGCGCCTCTGCTCCGAAGTAGTTTTCGAGCAGCGGCAGAAAATCGTCCGACAGATAGAAATCCGTCAACGCACGATCTGCCAGCAGGCGGAAATCGGCATCGTTGCGGCGCATTGCGATCGCATAGGGTTCATGGGTAAACAGGCGATCGCCGATCTCGAGCGAGGACGGATCGCGTGCCCGCTTGGCCAGGCTGATGAGCAGCACCTGATCGGCGATGTAGGCATCGATCCTGCGATCCTCCAGCGCCGCAAGCCCGTCCTCGTGGGTGTCGAAATCGGCAAGCTTCGTCTTCGTCACCTGGGTTGCCAGGGCCTCGCGCAGCGTCACTCCCGTTGTCGTACTTGCGCGCACGCCGATCACGCGCGTGGATGCCCCACGCTGGCTGACGGGTCGAACGGCGGGCTTCTCGAGGAAAATGGTCTGCAGGTAGCCGGGCGAATCCTTGCGCAGCAGCGCCGTTGCCCCGGTCAGGAAGATCGGCTGTGAGAAGTCGACGATTTCCCGCCTCTTCAAATTGACGGTGATCGCACCGCATAGCAGGTCGACCTGTCCATTCTTCACCGCATCGAATCCGTTGGCGAGGGTCACCTCGATGTATTCGCGCTTCAGCTGCGGAACCTGGCGTTCTATTCCATCGGCGATCTTGCCGCACAGGTCGATGGCATATCCGACCGGCCTGGCGCCCGGCTTGCTGGAGGAGAAGGGCGCCTCGTCGGCGACATAGCCGATGCGCACGTTGCCGTGCTGGGTGATGGTGTCGAGCGTCGCAGCGCCTGCGGCGAAAGCAGAAAGGCAAAGGGCAAGACCCGCCAGCAGAAACCGTCTCATGCACTTTGCCATAAGCATGATCCTCATCTCCGAAAAACGGGGGCGATCTCATCGAGGTACACGCAGATTATGGGCTGCCTGCCATTTGTCAACCGAGGACGCCTCGCAGGCCCATTGCCGCCCTTCATCCGTTTTCAGAGGGATGAAACTTCAGCGCCTCGACCAGCAGCGTGAACGCGGGCGACGGATGCCGCCTCGAAGGATAGTAGAGATGATATCCAGTGAAGGGCTGCGACCAGTCGTCAAGCACCTGGACAAGACGTCCATCGGTCACATACTCCCTGACGACGTCCTCTGGCACAAAAGCCAGGCCATAGCCGTCGAGCGCCGCCCTTATCAGCTGGGGCACGCCGTTGAACGCCACTTGTCCATCGACCCTGACGCGCACCTCGTGCCCGTCTCGCTCGAACTCCCAGGCATAGAAGCCGCCATAGCTCGGAAGGCGCAGGTTGATGCAGCGATGACCCGTCAGCTCCTGCGGTGAGGTGGGTGCGGACCTGTCTGCGAAACAGGACGGCGCGGCAACGACGATCATGTGGGCCAGGGGTCCGACGCGGACCGCAATCATATCCTTCTCCACCTGGTCGCCAAGGCGGACGCCCGCATCGAAGCGTTCGGCGACGATGTCCGTCAGAGCAGCCTCCGCGACCAGCTCGACCTTGATATCGGGATAGTCGACGAGGAACTTGGACAGCTTCGGCCAGAGGAGCGTATCGATGGCATGCTGACCTGCCGTGATCCGGAAGCTTCCCGCAGGCTTGTCCCGGAAGTCGCTGAGCGCCGATAGCTGGGCCTGGATGTTGCCGAATGACGGCCGGAGCGTCGACAGCAATTGCTCGCCTGCGGCAGTCGGCGCGAGGCTACGGGTAGTGCGGGTCAGCAGGCGAACCCCCAACCGTTCCTCCAGGCGGCGAATGATGAGGCTGAGCGACGACTGCGATGTACCCAGACGGGCTGCCGCCCTGGTGAAGCTCTGCTCCTCGGCAACCGCCAGGAACGCCATGAGGTCGCCGAGGTCTTCCCGTCGCATTCATTGATCTCCGATATAAGTCCAATCTCACATTAGCGCCTAATCGAAACAAATGGCAGGCTCTATATTCCCGGCAAGAGGCAACAACGGTCCTCGCCAACGGAGAGTTACGATGGAAATCAAACGCGTCGGGTCGCAACCTTCGGCACGTGGGCCGTCCGACTGGTTCACCGGGTCGGTTCGCGTCGACATGCTGGCAATGGCCCCTTCCCCCGCACGGGTCTCGTGTGCCAGCGTGACATTCGAGCCGGGCGCGCGAACGGCGTGGCACACGCATCCGCTCGGGCAGACGCTGGTCGTCACCTCGGGGTTCGGCCTGGTGCAGCGCGACGGCGGAGCAATAGAGGAGATCCGGCCCGGCGACGTCGTCTGGTTTCCGCCGGGCGAAAGGCATTGGCACGGGGCGTCCGCGACCACGGGCATGACCCATATCGCCATCCAGGAATCGCTGGACGGCAAATCTGTCGACTGGATGGAACACGTGACCGACGGTCAATACGCGGAGCGTTGATCCTGGCATGGTCAGGAGACCAACTGAGACGCATGGCCTGCTCCGATGAGCTTCATCGCTCTCGTTCCGCGACGAACCCGAATGGATAGACCCCTTGTCAACATCGCACACACACCGCCCGGCGCTCACCCTCGACGATGTCAGGAGCGTCTCGCCCGCACTGGCGAGCTATACTCAGAAAACCATACTCGACGACCTGTGGAAGCGGACTGAACTGTCGCCGCGAGACCGCAGCATCGTCACCATCTCGGCGTTGATAGCCCGCAACCAGACCGTTGGAATGCCCTATTACATCAATCTGGCGCTCGACAGCGGCGTCTCGCCCGGCGAGGTATCCGGGGCGATCACCCACCTTGCGTTTTATTCCGGCTGGTCCAACGCATTTGCCGCGGTCGAGATTGCGAGGGACATCTTTGCCGAGCGCGGCATTCTATTCGACCGGCTGCCTGCCGCCCTGCCGGACCTTCTTCCGCTCGACGAGGAAGGCGAGTCCAGGCGTGCCGCTGCCGTCCATGCCTCCTTTGGCGACATCTCTCCCGGTGTGGTGCACTATACCGCCGAGATCCTGTTCAAAAACCTGTGGCTGCGGCCCGACCTGGCGCCCCGCGACCGAAGCCTGGTGACCGTCAGCGCCCTTGTAGCGATGGGACAGGTCGCGCAGATCACCTACCATCTCGGCCGCGCCATGGACAACGGCCTGACCCGAGAGCACGCATCGGAAGCGTTGACACAACTGGCGTTCCATTGCGGCTGGCCATGCGTTTTCTCCGCCATGCCCGTGGTGAAAGAAGTCTTCGCCAGCCGTCGAGGCTGACGCCAACCTTCATAAGGAGATACCAAAATGCAGACGCGCAAACTCGGACAAGGTCTTGAAGTCTCGGCACTGTCGCTTGGTGCCATGGGATATGGAACAGCCCGCGACCTTCCCGACAGGGCAGACATGATTTCGCTCATCCGGACTGCGGTCGACCGCGGAATGAACTTCTTCGACACGGCCGAGGTCTATGGTCCCTTCACAAACGAAGAGATGGTTGGCGAAGCGCTGCAGCCGCTGCGTCGCCACGTGAAGATCGCGACGAAGTTCGGCTGGGACGTCGATCCCGCGACCGGCGTCAATCATGGCGGGGTCAACAGCAAACCGGACCATGTACGCCGCGCCGTCGAAGGCAGCCTCAGGCGCCTGCGGACGGACCACATCGATCTGCTTTACCAGCACCGGGTCGATCCCGACGTACCGATGGAGGACGTCGCGGGCGTCGTCAGAGATTTGATCGCCGAAGGAAAGGTCCGCTGGTTTGGGCTGTCAGAGGCTGGCGCCGGCTCCATTCGCCGTGCTCACGCGATCCAGCCCGTAGCCGCTCTGCAGAGCGAGTATTCGCTTTGGACCCGCGAACCGGAAGCGGAGATCATCCCCACGCTCGAGGAACTCGGCATCGGCCTGGTACCGTTCAGCCCGCTGGGCAAGGGCTTTCTCACGGGGAAAATAGACAGCGCAACGGAGCTGGACAAGTCGGATATGCGCAACAGCATTCCCCGCTTCGCACCGGAGGCCCGTCAGGCAAATCAAAAGCTTGTCGAGCTGATCCGTCGTATCGGCGAAAAGCATGGGGCCACACCGGCGCAGGTGGCTCTCGCATGGCTCCTCGCACGGAAGCCCTGGATCGTCCCCTTGTTCGGCACCCGCAAGCTCGAGCGTTTCGACGAGAATATCGGATCGTTGACCGTTCGGTTGGCGGCGGAGGACTTCAAGGAAATCGAAACGGCAAATATCGGGATCCTTGGCGCCCGGTACCCCGATGAACACATGAGCCGTGTCGGTCTTTGACGGATGGCGAAAATGCCGTCTGCTGCGAAGCAGTGAGAAGTACCGGAGCACCGGCGGGGCGCCGAGGCGCTAGCGCCGCAACGGTCGTGTGGCCCCGCCATCGGGAGGCCGCACCTGCCGCCTCCCCTCGTCCGGCCCTCCGGGCCACCTTCAGTTCAATCAGGCGACCGTGACCGGAACCTCGGTCGAGGTGCGCATGGCATGGCTGTAGGGGCATACGATGTGCGCGGCAGCGGCGAGCTTTTCAGCGGTTGGCCGGTCGAGGCCCGGAATATGCACGCTCAGCGCCACTTCGATGCCGAAGCCGGTTCCATCCTCGCGCGGGCCGATGCCGACCGTCGCGCTGACGGTGGTGTCTTCCGGAATCTTGACCTTTTCCTTGGCGGCGACAAATTTCAAGGCACCGAGGAAGCAGGCCGAATAACCGGCTGCGAAGAGCTGTTCCGGATTGGTGCCGGTGGCGCCGTCGCCGCCGAGTTCCTTCGGAACAGTCAGCGTCACATCGAGAACGCCGTTTTCGGAAACGGCGTGGCCGGCCCGGCCACCGGTGGCGGAAGCTTTGGTCGTATACAGGATAGGCATGTCAGGCTCCTTTGCGGTTGGGTTGATTTTGTATAATGCGCAATTAAATTGTACGCAAGTTAATTTTGCAAATTGCATTCAGAATCCGAAAGGAGGAGAATGCACTCAGGAATAACGGCAATGAAAACGCAAACGACAAAGACGATGGAAATTCCGGAAGAGGAAAAGCGGCTGGAAAAACAGCTGTGCTTCGCAGTCTATTCGACGGCGCATGCGTTCACGCGCGCCTACAAGCCGATCCTCGACAAGGTCGGCCTCACCTACCCGCAATATCTTGTCATGCTTGTGCTGTGGGAAAAATCGGAACTCCCGGTGAAGACGATCGGCGAGCAGCTGGATCTCGATTCCGGCACGCTGTCGCCATTGCTCAAGCGCCTGGAGCAGAACGGGCTGATCACGCGCACCCGCGACGCGCGCGACGAACGGCAGGTGATCGTGGCTCTGACAGCCAAGGGACATGGCATGCGCAGCGAGGTCGATACCATCATGGCTTCGATCGGCCAGGCCGCCGGCTGCACGCTCGAGGAGATGGTGACGATCCGCGAAATGCTGCAGGGGCTCAGGGCCAACCTGACCGCTTCCGTTTGAGGCGCGTGCGGGCGCCATAGAGGCAGCATCCGGCTATGCCGGCGCTCTATCGCCGCGCGAGCCGACTTCGCGAAGCGATTTCATCATTTCTCTCAGCCCCCGGCTCAGATGCTTGTCCCGGCGTACGACCATGCCGAGCCCACGGACGAGCCGGGGATTGGCGGGCGACGTCACAAGAAACCCTGCCCGATCACGCCTCAAAGCCAACGCCGGCAGGATCGACCAGCCAAGCCCTGCCGCCACAAGCTCCTTGATGGCCTCGACGCTTCCGAACTCCATGGCCGGCCGCGTCGTCACTCCTGCTGCGTTCATCCAACCGTCGATGCTTCGGCGCGTGTTTCCGCCCTCGTAAAGCAGAAGCGTCTTCGCCACCAGAAAGGCGGCATCCGGCCCTTCGGCCGGCATCGTCGAACCTCGGGGAGCGACCACGAGAAGCTCGTCGTCATAGAACTCCTCAATCACGAAGGATCGGCCGGAGGCCGGCAAGGTGACCACGGCCAGGTCGAGGGCGTTCGATTCCAGGTCGCGCAGGATATCGTCAGTGTTTCCGATGCGCAGAGTAATTTCCAGTCCCGGCATTTTTGCCTTTGCCCTTGAGATGGCCAGCGGCAGAAGGTGGATGGAGGCGGTCGCGCCGCTTCCGATGCGCACTCGCCCGGCAAGCCCGCTTTTATGCGGCGCCATCGCCTCCTCGGCCTGGGCCAGTTCCTGCAGGATACGCCGCGCGTATGCCAGGAGATCGAGGCCGGCGGCCGTCGGCTGCGCGCGCCTTCCGACGCGTTCGACAAGACGCACGCCGAACCATTGCTCCAGGAGCTTCACCTGCAGACTGACCGCCGGCTGCGTTATGCCGGCCTTGTCAGCCGCCGCCGTAAAGCTGCCGAGTTCAGCGACGTGAACAAAGGTCTGCAGTTGGTCGAAGCTAAATGCCATCGAAAGTTTCTCTTATGCTTTGCATAAGACACATAAGCTTCCTTAGGGAAAACATCCAGCGCATCGTGAGGGGAAGCCACATCGGAGATTGAACAGCATGACAACGGACACGTCTCGCAACGGGCACAACGCCTTGGAAAACCGTCTCTCTCGATCTCCCTCGCTGCGCTTCAAAGCTGTCGCTCGCACTTTGGCGATCGCGGCGGACGGGATCAGCAGGACGCTGATCGGGACCAGCAGGACGCTGCTCGGGATCAGCAGGACGCTGCTCGGGATCAGCAGGACGCTGCTCGGGATCAGCGAGAAGCGCCGCAGCCGCCAGGCGCTTTCCGAACTGACCGATCAACAGCTGGACGATATCGGGCTTACCCGCTCCGAGGTCAAAGCCGAGACGGCGAAGTCGTCGTTCTGGTTCTGATGTCGCCTGTCGGAGGTCGGCGCAACGCGAGGAGGGCCTCTCTCCCTCGCGGGAAAGAGGCCAACGTTGTTTTACTGCAGGACCACGACCGGCGCCTTGTTCGGCACGCGGTCGTAGAGGTCGATGATGTCCTGGTTCAGCAGACGGACACAGCCGGACGAAACGGCCTTGCCGATCGAGCGCCAGTCCGGATTGCCGTGGAGGCGATAGAGCGTGTCCTCGCCGTTCGAAAAGATGTAGAGCGCGCGGGCGCCGAGCGGGTTTTTCAGGCCCGGCTCCATGCCGCCGTTCTCGATCGAGTATTTGGCAAGCTCCGGCTGACGGGCGACCATTTCGTTCGGCGGCTTCCAGCGCGGCCATCTCTGACGCCACTGGATCACGCCGGAGCCTTCCCAGGCGAACCCTTCGCGGCCGATACCGACGCCGTAGCGCATCGCAGTGCCGCCGGGCTGGACCAGATAGAGGAAGCGCGACGGCGTATCGACGACGATCGTGCCGGCAGGCTGGCCTGTCGGATCGATCACCTGCTGGCGATAGAAGCGCGGGTCGATCTGCTGGAAGGGCACGGCGGGGATCAGGAACCCGCCATCCTCGATCGGGCCGTACATGACGGCCAGTTCCGCGTCGGTGGGCGCCGGTACCGTCTGAAAAGCGCGAACCGGATTGGGGAAGGACATCGGCTGGCCGACGGGTGTGCCGGTGCCGGAGGTGGACGCGCAGCCTGCCAGCGCAGAAGCCGCCGTCATCGCTGAAAGCGACAGAAAGCTGCGGCGGGAAATCGTTTTTTCAAAGCTCATGCGCGGGTCTGGTTTCCTTTAGCACGGGAACTGCGGACGCGTTTCCCTGGAGAGTGTTCTACGCCGGAAGACAGGGCCGGCGACGACAGGAATGAAAATATCCCCTTGCGCTAAATAAACCATAACCTCACGAACTCGTGTCCCCACTTGGGCAGACGTTCTCGCGTGCCCTGTTGCGCGGCTACATCACCACGATCGCGGCCTTGGCCGGAACGCGATCGTAGAGGTCGACGACATCCTGGTTCAGCATGCGCACGCAGCCCGACGAGGTCTGCTTTCCGATCGACTGCCAGTCGGGCGTTCCGTGGATGCGATAAAGCGTATCCTCGCCGTTCTTGAAGATATACATCGCCCGCGCGCCGAGCGGGTTTCCGAGCCCGGGGTTCATGCCGCCATTTTCCGCGGAGAAGGCGCGGACGTCCGGCTGGCGTGACACCATTTCGGCCGGCGGCGTCCAGCGCGGCCATTTCTGCTTCCACTGGATGACACCGCGGCCGGACCAGGCATAGCCCTCGCGCCCGATGCCGACGCCATAACGCATGGCCTTGCCGCCGGGCTCGATGAAATAGAGATGCTTTGTCTTGGTGTCGACGACGATCGTGCCGGGCTTCTCGTTTGAGGGATAGGCCACTTCCTGGCGCATGTATTGCGGATCGATGCGGCTGACGGGAATGGCCGGCAGCGTAAAATCATTGTCGCGCACCTGGCCATACATGGCGCTGCTCACCGGATTGGTGGCCGGCAGGCCGTAGGTCCGACTATAGTTGCCGCCCGGAAGACCGTAGGTCTGATTGTACAGCGTCGGCGGCTCGATCTCGCGCCTCTGCGGCACCGGCGCATCCTGCAAGGCCCTGACGCGCATGGGATCGACGCCCGGCGGATTATAGAACACCGGCGACGTCTCCTGTGCGAACCGGGCGGGGTCGGTTGCGCCGGTATCCGGAACAAGGATGTTGCAACCGCTCAGCGACAGAGCCGCAACAGCAAGCCCGGCAATGGACGACAGCCGGCTGAGACCATTCATAAAACCACCCTCATCGATGACAGCGACACGTATAATTGCGGCAAAGATGGCAGATGCGGCTGGCGCGAAGCTGGTGACATCGCTCCTTTGGGCAGCGGCTACGCCGGCACCCCGTGGCGGCTACGCCGGCACCCCGTGGCGGCTACGCCGTCACGCCGTGAAAGAACCGGATGCTTTGCTTGATCTCGTCGGGCAGAGCCGAGGTATGGTTGCCGGTGACCGTATCCGTCTCGATGCGCACTCCGGCGGAGCGGGCGCGGCTGGCGAGCAGGCCGGCGCGGTCGTTGAAGTGCGCCTCGTCGGTTCCGTGGACCACCCGGACGGGGCATTTGAAGCTCTGCGCATAGCAGAGCGCGCTGCGCACCTCGAACTCGTGCTTGTTCTGGTCGTCGAAGCGAATGTCCTGGGGATAGCGGTTGAAGAAGCGGAAGGCATCGGGATTGCCCGAAATCGGTGCCGCCGCCCGGAATTTGTGGCTGCTCATCGCGGCAAGCATGGCCAGCGTTCCGCCGATGCTGTGGCCGGCGATGAAGAGCCGGCTCGAATCGACGCCCGGAAGATGGGCAAGTCGTTCCGCGGCGGCAAGGACGTCGTCCACCTCGTCATAGAAGCCGGAGAAGTTTCCCATCTGGCCGTTTTCGCCGCGCAGCGACGGCATCATCACGATACAGCCCGCATCGACATAGGGACCCATCAGGTTCCAGTGGCCCACGCCCATCGCGTTGCCGCCGTGCAGGAAGAGCACCGCCGGTTGCGGCTTGCGTTCGCGCTTGTATTTCGACACCCAGGCGACCAGCTCCAGTTCGCCGCCATAGCCCGAACGGTAGAAGATCTTGTCCGCACCGGACGGCGCATCGAGCGGTTCGTACTTGTCGGGGGCCGGCCCCTTCTGCAGCAGCCTGGTGCGGAAGCGATTGCGAACCTTTGCGTAGTCGCGGCTAATCAGTCGCGGCTCGGCGGGAACATCGAAGGCGTTTGCCACGCGCGGAAGAATGAGGGCGCCGGCCATGCCCGCGAGAAGCAGGCGACGCTGGCGCAGGAAGGTATCGTACTTGTCTGTCGTCATTGCACTCTTCCGTATTGCCGGCAATTTCGCCGGCACTTTGGAAAAGTGCACCGGACCCGCATCTTCGCCAACACACATTGTGTTGAGGCACCGGCGGCTGCGTCATTTTGCGCCAGAAAATGCGGTCATTCCGCCTTGGCGTCGATCATCGCGACGAGGGTCTGGAGACGATCGGCCTCGTAGGACGGCTTTTCGGGCCGCAATCGGGCGATTCGGGGAAAGCGCATGGCGACGCCCGATTTGTGACGATTCGACCGGTTTATGCCTTCGAAGGCGACCTCGACGACGAAACCGAACTCCTTGTCGGCCCTGACGGCACGCACCGGGCCGAAGCGCTCGGTGGTGTTGTTGCGGACAAATTTGTCGAGAACCTCCAGCTCGGCGTCGGTGAAGCCGAAATAGGCCTTGCCGACCGGCACGAGCTGTTCCCCATCGGGAGTTTCCGTCCACACGCCGAAGGTGAAATCCGAATAGTAGCTGGAGCGCTTGCCATGGCCGCGCTGGGCATACATCAGCACCGCATCGACATTGAACGGATTGCGCTTCCACTTGAACCACGGCCCCTTCAGCCGGCCCGCCTGGTAGATGCTGTCGCGTCGCTTGATCATGACGCCTTCGATGACGGGATCGGGCGGGGCCGAACGCAACCGGTCTAGCTCCTCCCACGAGGTGAAGTCCACCAGCGGCGAGAGGTCGAAACGCTCGTGCGGCGCCAGCTCGACGATATCGGAAAGGCGGTCGCGGCGATCGCCATAGGAGCGCGCGCGGATGTCCTCCTCCCCGTCGAAGAGCAGGTCGTAGGCGCGGATGAAGGCCGGATATTCCTCGAGCATCCTGGGGGTCACCGTCTTGCGATTGAGGCGCTGCTGCAGGTCGGAGAAGGTGCGCGTCGGGCTATTGGAGCGCGCGGTGCCTCCAACCAGCAGTTCGCCGTCCAGCACGCCGTTGAAGCTGATGGCGTCGACGATATCGGGAAAGGAAGCCGAGATGTCGTCGCCGGAGCGGGAATAGAGCTTTCGGGTCTCGCCAGAGCGCGACAGCTGCACGCGGATACCGTCCCATTTCCACTCGGCGGCGTAGTCGGCCGGGTCCAGGCCGTCGAAGTCGCCTTCGCCCACCGGATTGGCCAACATGACGGAGTGAAATATCGCCGGCGTCGCCAGCACCGGCTTTCCGCCCCGGTCCTCCAGCCACGCAAACAGGCTCTCGTAGGGCGGCTGCAGGCCATGCCAGAGCGTTTCGATCTCGGTCACGTCCTTGCTGCCCATGTCGGCAAGCGCCTGCTTGGCGAGGCGCGCCGAAACGCCGATGCGCAGCGCACCGGTCGCGAGCTTGATGAAGGCGAAGCGACCCGAGGCGTCGAGGTGGTCGAGCAAATCGCGGACGAAGCTGCGCACCTCCGTGCGCCCCAGCGAATTCATCCGCACAACGACGTCGCCAAGCCGCGGCTGGGCAAGCGCCGACCGCTCGATATCCCTTTCATTGTCCCAGACCAGCGCGATCGTCTCGGCAAGGTCGCCGACATAGTCGTAGGAATAGCGAAACAGCACCTCGTCCATGCGTTCCAGCACGAGTTCGCGCAACATCGCCGGCTTGACGTTCCTGACCTCCAGCGTGCCGGCTATGGCGGCGAGCCCATAGCCGCGGTCGGGGTCGGGCGTGTCGCGGAAATAATCGGCGAGCAGCTTCAGCTTGCCGTTGCGGCTGGGGGTGAGCACGAGGCGATCGAGGAGGTCGGCGAACGCTTTCATTCAGAGCCTCCTTCCCCTCTCCCCGACGGGGAGAAGATGGCCCGAAGGGTCGGATGAGGGGGCGTCGGGGCAGGACGCCGGCGTTGCGGGTGCGGCCGTTGCTCGACGCCTCCGCGTCTCACCCCCCTCTTCCGCCCTATCGGGCTCCCCGACGGGGAGAAGGGGGAGCAAGGGGCGCGCTCGATATCCTCCCGGTTGTTCCAGACCAGTGCGATCGTCTCGGTAAGGTCGCCGTGGTCGCGGTCGGGATCCGGGCTGTCGCCGAAGTAATCGGCGAGCAGCTTCAGCTTGCCGTTGCGGCTGGGGGTGAGCACCAGGCGATCGAGCAGGTCGGCGATGGCTTTCATGAGGCGCCTCCTTCCCTTCTCTCCGGCGGGGAGAAGGGGGAGCGAAGACCCCTCCCCAACCCCAAGGGGGAGGGGCTTCGATGCCGCGCCCTTGCAATTCCATCCACAACATCGCGCCAAAAATCGCGGCCGGACGGGAACAAGGGGCCGCCGCGATTTAGCCCCTCCCCCTTGTGGGGAGGGTTTTGTGGGGAGACTTCGCAAACAATCCAGCACATCGGCCTCAATCCCCCTCGTCCTCGTAGCCGACGAGATGGAGGGGCCTTGCCTTGATGCCCTGCAGTTCGCACCAGCGAACCAGCGCCTCCTCGCGGCCGTGGGTGACCCAGACCTCGCCGGGGTGCAGCTCGGAGATGGTCTCGGTCAGCTCCGGCCAGTCGCAATGGTCGGAAATGACCAGCGGCAGCTCGACGCCCTGCTGCCTGGCGCGCTGGCGTACCATCATCCAGCCGGAGGCGAAGGCGGGCAGCGGTTCGTTGAAGCGCCGCGCCCAGCGATCGGCGAAGGCCGAGGACGGGCCGACGACGATTGCGCCCTTGAAAACGGCCTTGTCCGTGGTTTCTATGGTTGCCGGCCGCAGCTCGCCAAGCTCGATCCCCTGCCCCACATAATAGTCGCAGAGCCTGTCCATGGCCCCGTGGATGTAGATCGGCTCATCATAGCCGGTATCGCGCAGCAGGCGGATGACCCTCTGCGCCTTGCCGAGCGCATAGGCACCGATCAGATGGGTGCGCTCGGGGAACTGGCGCAGCGAGGCGTAGAGCTTCGCCATTTCACCGGCGGGGTCGGGATGATGGAACACCGGCAGGCCGAAGGTCGCCTCCGTGATGAAGACATCGCAGGCCACCGGCACATAGGCGTCACAGGTCGGATCGGGACGGCGTTTGTAGTCTCCGGACACGACGATGCGCGTGCCGCTCTTTTCGATGGCGATCTGTGCGGAGCCGAGCACGTGACCGGCGGGATGAAAGCTGACCTTCACGCCGTTGACCATCAGCTCCTCTCCGAAGGCTGCCGCCTGCTCGCTTTCGCAGAACCCGTCGCCATATCGAATGCGCATGATGTCGAGCGTCTGGCGCGTTGCCAGCACATGGCGGTGACCCGAGCGCGCATGATCCGAATGGCCGTGGGTAATCAGCGCGCGCTCCACCGGCCGCACCGGATCGACATAGAATGCCCCTTCCGGGCAATAAAGGCCTTCGGGCGCGGGATAGAGCAATGCGTCAGGTCTCATGGGCGGGAAGATAGCGGGAAATGACGGAAGGGCCAGAGGCCCGGGCGACACGACGCAGTTTATCCGGTGGGCCGCTCAACGTGTTCCGGAACGATACAGAATTTCCGGCACGTTTCCTGCTTGTCCGATGCAATGAACAGGTCCTTAACGATACCGTCGCGGCGTGAATTTCTTCGGCTCGCAGCCGTCGCGACGGCGGCTCTGTCGGCGCCGCGTGCTTTGGGGTCGACACGACAGCCCGAGCTGCGCGGTTCGATCGATGCCGTCCGGTACAAAGCGGTTCCCGACGGGGGCGACCGGAAGAGCGGCAGCCTGCAGCGCATGATCGACGACGCATCGCGGAACAACGTGCCCGTGTTCCTGCCGCCCGGCACCTACAAGGTCTCAAATCTCAGCCTGCCGGACAATACGCGCATAACAGGCGTCCCGGGCGCATCGCGGATCGTCTATACCGGGGACGGACACCTTTTCTCGGCCGAAAACGTCAGGCGGATCGAGCTTTCCAACATCGTCATCGACGGGCAGAACCGCTGGCTCGGCGACTATGCCGGGGCGCTTCTGCAGTTTACGGGCGTGGACGAGGTGCTGATCGACAATTGCGAGATCGGGGGCAGCCGGAAACATGGGCTGCAGCTCGAGCGCTGCGGCGGGCGGATCGAACGGAGCCGCATATCGGGCGCCGGGCAGTCCGGCCTCTACGCGGTCGAGTCCGCCGGCCTTTCGATTGCCGGCAACGAGGTCTTCGACTGCGGCAACGGCGGCATTCTGGTCCACCGCTGGAAGAAAGCCGCCGACAACAGCATCGTCAGCGGCAACCGCGTCTACCGCATCCGGGCGAACGACGGCGGAACGGGACAGAACGGCAACGGCATCAACATATTCCGCGCCGACAACGTGATGGTGACGGGCAACCATGTTTCCGACTGCGCGTTTACCGCCATCCGCGCCAATTCCGCTTCCAACATCCAGATAAGCGACAATCAATGCCACCGGTCGGGCGAGACGGCCGTGTACGTCGAGTTCGAATTCGAGGGGGCGGTGGTCTCCGGAAACATGATCGACGGCGCCGCAAACGGCATTTCGATCGCCAATTTCGACCAGGGCGGCAGGCTGGCGAGCGTCACCGGCAACGTGGTCCGCAACCTCACCCTCAAGGGACCCTACCCGCACGAACTCGGCTTCGGCGTCGGGATTGCGGCGGAGGCCGACACGCTCATCTCCGGCAACATCGTCGAGGGCGCTCCGCGCTGGGGCATGCAGCTCGGCTGGGGACCTTATCTGCGCAATCTGGTGGTCACCGGCAACGTCATCCGCAAGGCGCCCATCGGTTGCGCGGTTTCGGTTGCCGACGGTGCCGGCACTGTTGTCATCACCGACAACATCTTTCAGGAGACCACGCAAGGCGCCGTCATCGGCTTCGAATGGGACAAGAAGGTTTCCGGCGAACTTGCGACCGCCGGACAAGCCCGGTATCCGCAGCTGACCGTCGAACGCAACCGGATCTCCTGAGAGCCGGGCTTCCCGTGTGCACGCGCCGTCGTGGCATCAAAAGCTTTCATTGATTCATAACCGCCGGATGCTTCCGCATCGGCACCGCTGCCTCTAGGTTTGCCTGACTTCAAGCAAGGGGATCTGAAATGCTGACAATCTACGGCGTCTACCGTTCGCGTGCATCGCGCGTCTACTGGATGGCAAATGAACTGGGGCTGGAGTTCGAGTCGGTGCCTGTGCTGCAGGCGAGGCGCGTGGACAATCCGCTGTCGCCCGATGCGCCGATCAACACGCTCTCGCCGGCGTTCGTCGCGGTCAACCCGATGTCGCTGATCCCGAGCATCAAGGACGGCGATCTCGTCATGCACGAGTCGCTGGCCATCACGCTCTACCTTGCCCGCAAGCAGGGTGGTGCCCTTGCCGGAAAAACCGTCGAAGAGGACGGTTTGCTGACGATGTGGACGATCTGGGCCGCAACCGAAGTCGAGCCGGAGACCGTCAAGGTCGTCTACACCTATGATTACGAGAGGGAAAATACCGAGGAAGGCAAGGCGACCATCGCCGTTGCCTGCCGGTCGCTCAAGACGCCGTTCGCCGTGCTGGACGCGCATCTTGCCGACAACGACTACCTCGTCGGCAACCGCTTCACCGCCGCCGACCTGAACCTTGCCGAAGTGCTGCGCTACGTACAGTCGGAACAGGCGCTGTTCGACGCCCATCCGAATGTCGACGCCTGGATCAAGCGCTGCCAGTCCCGACCGGCCTATATCGCCATGCAGGCGACGCGCTCGCAGGAGCCTGCCTGATCAGGGAAAGAGTTTCAGGGTTTCAGCCATTTCCTCGCGGATCCAGGCCTTGAAATCCCTGACTTTTTTGGGTTCGCGCACCCCTTCGGCCGTTACGAAGTAGTGGCCGAAGCCGGTCTTCGCGCGGATCCCGAACGGGGCCGCCAGCTGCCCCTGCTGCAGCGCGTAGCCGGCGAGCGTCTGCCAGGCCAGCATGACCCCCTGCCCTGCAATCGCGGCATCGAGGCAAAGCGATGCGTCGTTGAAGACGTGGCGGGTCTCAAGCGCGGCGCCTGAAAGCCCCGCCTCGCGCATCCAGACCTCCCAGGCAAACATCGCGCGGTCGTCGATGATGGCCGGCAGCGCCAGGATATCGGCGGGCTCTTTCAGCCTTGCGGCCATCGCCGGAGCGCAGACCGGAAAAACTTCCTGCCCCAGCAGCAACTCTGCCTTCACATCCGGCCAATCGCCGCTGCCGACGCGAATGCCGATGTCGACATCGCAGAGGGCCGGGTTGACGAGCCTGGTCGTTGCATCCATGCGCAGACTGATGCCGGGATGGTGTTCCGCAAACCGATCGAGCCGGTAGACCAGCCAGCGCGCCGCAAAGACCGGCGCCACCGATATGGTGAGGATGCTGTCGTCCCTGCGCTGCGTCGACGCCACGGCCTGCGACAGATGGCGGAAGCCCTCCGTCAGCATGGCGAGCAGCCGTCCTCCCCGCTCCGTTGCGAGCATCCCTTTGGGCGTGCGCTCGAAAATGACAAGGTCAAGCTGCGCTTCAGCCTTGATGACCTGCTGGCTGACCGCGCCGACCGAGACGCCGAGTTCTTCGGCAGCCGCCTGCAGGGAGCCCAGCCGTCCCACTGCCTCCATCGCGCGCAGACCGTTCAGATGAACCGAATTGAGGTTTCTCATATAGATTTTCTATACGCCCCTGCTGCTATTCTCAATTGAAAACTTGCCGGGGAGTCGGGATACTCACCCGCAATGAAGTGCAGCATCCAGTACACACTGCGAATTCGAACCAACGCAAGCGAAACCTGGGAAAGCGAGGCGTGCTATGCAACTGCTGAAGTTTTTCTTGAACCTTGAGACGATCGATCCACCCTACCACAGCGACCCCTGCCGGGATCCCCTGAACCATCCGGATCTGGCACGGATGTCGCTGACGGAATTGGCCGACCTGCCCCTTGCCCCGCAGAAGCAGCAGTCACAGCCGGGGAAACCAGCGCTTGGCGAATGCGCATAGCGGCCGAAATCTGCTAGGCTCCGCCAGGAGAAACCATCGGGGTGGACCATGGCGGACAGTGTGGAGACAGTATACGGCCGCCTGCGGCGGCTGGTTGCCGAGGCCGGCCTGCCCGGCGTCGATGAGGGCACGTCCTACGGGAACCCGGCTCTCAAGGTCGGCGGCAAGTCCTTCGTCGCGGTCAAGACCTGCGAGACGATCGTGCTTTCGATTTCGATCGACGACAAGGAACAGCTGATCGAGATGGCGCCCGACATCTACTTCCAGACCGATCACTACGTGGGATGGCCGCACCTGCCGGTTCGCATCGACGCGATTATGGATGCGGAGCTGAAGGAACGGCTGATCGGCGCGTGGCTTTTTCGCGCGCCGAAGAAACTCGCGGCGGACTTCAAGCGGTAGGCAGCGAAGCGCCTGCCGGCCGAGGCTGCCCGTTCGTCGATCAGACCTGCTCGCGCGCCAGCGCACGCTGCACGGCGGGGCGCTCCATCATACGGGCATAGTGGGCCGTTGCCCTGGAAAAACGCATGGGATCGACACCGTCGCCGCGCAGCCAGCCGGTCATCACGAAAAGATAGGCATCTGCCACGGAAAAACGTTCGCCCATGACCCATGGCCCGGCCAGCATTTCCTCCTCGATCAGCATGAAGCTGGCCGTCATCGTCTCCGGCACCTTCGCTTTCATCGCCTCGTGGGCGGCGGGATCGTCGGCCCAGCGGCTGCCACGCCGGCCATGCGCATGGTTCACATGCACGGTCGAGCAGAGGTAGCTGTTGAAGGCCTGCAGCCGAGCGAATTCAAAGGGATCGTCCAGCGGCGCAAGCCCTGCATCTGGGGCAAGTGCTGCAATGTACGCCAGGATCGCGGGCGTTTCGGTGACGACGCCGCGCGCCGTCGCGAGCGCCGGAACGCGGCCCTTCGGATTGATCTTCAGGTAGTCCGGCGAGTGTTGCTCGGCTTCCGCGAAACGAATCCTCTTCGCCTCGAAGGCAAGCCCGGATTCCTCCAGAGCGATGAGGCTTGCGAGCGAGCAGGTGCCCGGCGAAAAGAACAATGTCAGCATGATCGACTCCCGTTTCGGCACCCTTATAACGTGCCGGCCCGCTGACGAAAATACGGAAATCGAGGCCGGATTTGCCGGCCTCCGGCGCTACGCGGCCCTTGTCATGCGGCTTTGGCGCAGCCCGGGACATCCTCCAGCCTGTACCAGACGGGAATGCCGCGTTCACGGGCGATGCGCACGTCGTTGTCCGCACCTTTGGATGCCCCTTCGAGACGCAGCACGCCTTCGCAAAGCTGCAGCAGACGCCCCGCGACCGGATGGAATATCTGCTCGTAGAGCTCGTCACCGATCGACTTTCCGCCGGCGGCATGCCAGATCGGCAACGCGACCCACTCGCCGATCATCGGCACATGGCCGGCTTGAAACAACGCGTGCGAGGGCTCCTCGAGGCGCTTGAGGTTTGCCGCCATCTTCGCCGGGTCGTCGCCCGTCCCGGACCGGTAGGGTCCGGCAATCAAAATCAACA
The DNA here is from genome assembly GCF_001424945.1 of Rhizobium sp. Root1203. GTDB lineage: Bacteria > Pseudomonadota > Alphaproteobacteria > Rhizobiales > Rhizobiaceae > Rhizobium. The sequence goes on along the minus strand of NZ_LMCW01000001.1, from coordinate 520,339 downwards.
TGATCGAACTCCGCTACTCCCGGCTTCATGCTCGGGATTACGTGAAAATGCATGAGTTTTGTTGAATGTCGAATCATTTCGTGCATACTCATGCACGTTCGTTCATATTTGCGGGTGCTTATGCTGACGTCGCAACGCAAATCGCTGATCCTCGACATCCTCCGACGTGACGGGCAGGTGATTGCCAAGCGCGTTGCCGAGGGTTTTTCGCTGTCCGAAGACACCATCCGGCGCGATCTTCGGGAGATGGCGGCGGAGGGCTTGCTGAAGCGGGTACACGGCGGCGCCATGCCGATCTCGCCGGAGCTGGCTGACTTTTCGACACGCAGGGATGTATCGCTGGAAGCCAAGCAGCGTCTGGGCGCGAAAGCCGCAAGCCTCGTCAGGCCGGGCCAGATGATCTTTCTCGACGGCGGGACGACGACTGCGGAGATCGCCCGGCATCTGCCACGGAGCTTCGACATGACCGTCGTGACGCATAGCCCGACGATTGCTGCAGAACTCGAGCATCATCCGACGGCTGACGTGGTGCTGATCGGCGGACGCCTCTACAAGCATTCCATGGTGGTGACCGGAGCGGCGGCGATGGCGGCCATTTCACAGCTTCGCCCGGACATCTTCTTTCTCGGGGTGACCGCCGCACATCCCGTGCATGGCCTATCGACCGGGGACTTCGAAGAGGCAGCCATCAAACGGCATATCGCCCGCTGTTCGGCCGAGACCTACGTGCCTATGACAGAGGAGAAACTGGATCGCGCATCGTCCTGCCACGTGCTGTCGATTGCCGAAGTATCCGGACTGATCGTGCCCGAAGGGGCCGCGGAGGCGCTGCTGGAGCCCTATCGCGGACTCAATGCCGCGATCCTCGCAGCATGAACGGTGCCAGGAAGCGGGCACCCAGTTGAACGATATTCTGCGGCACCAGGCTGAGCATCAGGCCCGAGGCGAAGACGCCGCAGGCGAGATAGGCGAGCCCGTTGCCGTCCGTGCCGAAGGTCAGCAGATCGCGCAGCCTCGGTTGCAGCGCCTCGAGCCAGGCCGATAGCGACGGTTGACCCAACAACCGCCCCGGCAACGCCGCAAAGGCCGGCGCCTGCGCCACCGCGATCAGCGCCCCGTAAGCGGCGCAAGCCTGGATGGCCGCACGGAGCGGGCGCCACGGGCCGAGCGGCTTGCCGCCGCCGTCCTCGAACGACCAGCCGATATAGGCGCAGAAGGCCACCAGAAACAGGAAGGCGACTGGGAGGCTCTCCAGCACGGTTTCCGCCTTCAGCTGTCCAGTCCAGCCGCTCGCCAGCAAAAGCGGGAACGGCGCCGAGGCGACGAACCAGATGAAGGCCGACAAGCCCCAGGCCCAGCCCAGCCCGATATAGCGGGTGCGTGCAACGGTGACGGCGAGGATGATTCCGCCTGCCAGATAGACGCCCGCAGGTTTCACGGTTCCTGTCATCGTCAGGATTATCGGACCGCAGGAGCCGGCAATCCGCGCGCATCCGGACATCGCGACGACAGCCCAGGTGACGTAATCGAAGCAGATCGCAAAGAACAGAAAGATCGCCATTGCGATCAGCATCCACCACAGATAGCGGCCTGCAAACATATCCTGCCCTCATGGCGTTCGATGTACTTGGCCGAGGGTAGCGCAAAGCTGGAAAACCGCACTCGTTCTTGCGGTCTGTAGTTTCGTATACATTAGGCTTTTCTGTCTTTGGCGGCGAAGATGTGCCGTTCCGAAACGGCCTAGTCGATCAGCGCAGCCGTGGCGCGAATGTCGCCGACATGGATACCGTTCCAATTGTGCATCCTCACGGTGGCCATGTCGCTCAGCGCCGAGCGAATCGCCGTATCCTTCTCGAAGAAGCGGCTGAGCGTTGCCGCAACCATGGCTTCGGCGGCGCGCGAATGGCCGTCGTCGCACTTTACCGCGATGGCAATGCCCTGTTCCGGGATGGCCGCGCAGAAGACGCCCTCCGCACCCGTCTTGGCAAAGATGCGGCCGGGGGCAACCTGCATCAGCGCCGTGCAGGCGCGGCCGGTTCCGGCGACGTAGAAGGGTTCGGCCATGCAGGCATCGAACAGCCGCCGCGACGCCTTGGCGCGGAGCGGATCGAGGCCCGCGCCGGTCGCCATTTTCGCAAAGCCATGCGCCAGGCCGCGCAGCCGGACTGCGTAGGTGGGGATGGAGCAGCCGTCCGTGCCGCAATTGTCCCTGCCCAGAACGGCGCCCGTCAGGCTTTCCATCGTGCCACGGATTTCCGTCTGCAGGGGATGGTCATAGCCGACATAGCCCTTCGGATCGATGTCCCGATGGCAACAGGCGCAGACGAAGCCGGCATGCTTGCCGGAGCAGTTGTTGTGAAGCGCCGTCGGCTTGTCCACGGTTCGCGCCTGGTGGATCAGCGTCTTCTGGCTCGATGACCAGTGCGCACCACACTCCAGAGCTTCGACGCCACGGCCGGCACGCGCGAGCATCGACGAGGCAAGCGCCACATGCTCATCCTCGCCATTGTGGGAAGAGCAGGCAAGCGCCAGTTCCCGGTTGCCGAAGCCATAGGCGTCCGCTGCGCCGCTTTCGACCAGCGGCAGCGCCTGCATGGCCTTGCATGCCGAGCGAGGGAAGACGCCGGCATCGATGTCGCCGAGCGAAAAGACGACCTTGCCGTCGCCATCCACCGCGACGACTGCGCCGCGATGCCGGCTTTCGACGAGCAAGCCACGGGTGACTTCGACGGTGACGGGGTTGGCCATGGCAGGAATCCTGATCGTTTGGGACGGTTCACGCATAGCGAATGGCCCTGATAAAGCAACCGCCTTTCAGCTTGCGGATTGCACCAGAAGATCCGGAAGAACGCCTCTCAAAAAGCCAGCGCTGTGAAAGTGCCTGGCCACTCCGGCGCATCCCTGGTTCAGTCGATGGCAATTTGACGCAAGTGCACCGTGGTTTATGCTTGTATTACAAATGGAGAGAAAACCGATGTCAGATCGGGAACTTTCGGATCCAATCACAATGCGCCTGCCGCTTGATGTGCTCTCGGAAATCGAAGAGATTGCGGCAACCTGCGATCGCACCCGCAGCTGGGTTTTCGTCCGCGCTCTGAAATCATATCTGGCCGCGGAAGGCAGAGAAATAATCGAGATAGCCAAGGCACGCGGGATGTCGACGAAGGTCAAGGGCGTGATTTTGACGACGTGATCGATGAAGTCGATGCGATCGTCAAGGGAGCGGCGGCTTGAGGATCACGCTCTCCCCGGATGCCGTAGATGCAGTAAAATCGGAGGCCAGATAAATCCAGGAATCCTCGTGCCGCTCAACAATTTAGCGACGATCTCAAGCAACTAAAGCACTGGCTGAGACGCTTCCCAGACATGGGACGCAGTACAGAGGGAATCCCGGTCCCAGGCGTATTGCGGTTCGTGATGGGTCCGTACCTAGTCGACAACGAAGTCAGGGAGGGCGAACTCGTAATTTTCGCCATTCGCCATGGACGTGACCGGCCGCCGGGCATCCAGCTCGGCGACGATTTCGACTTCGAAAACCCCGACGCTGATCCTCGACTTTCCGGGGGATGAATCTCATGGGGCCATTCGCCCGCATCAAGCCGGCTTTCAGCCGACTCCGGCCGTAGCTGCCGCTCGAGCGATCACGGCATCTGACCATTCATCACATGAATTGACGGCAGAGATCACAAACTCTGGTTTTTCGAAAGCGCCCTGCGGGTCTAAAGCTGGGGCATCGGGAATCATGCCATGCCATCTGCCTTCTCCTCCATTCTCCGCGACCGTCGCATCCGCGTTCCGACGCTGACGCTGGTTGCGCTCGCCTTCACCTACGCCTCGACGATCCCCTACCAGTCGATCATCGGCATCAACGAGATCGGTTTGTCGGACGGCGCCTATTCGGCGCTGATCTTCAGTGCGGCGCTCGTCAACGTCGCCACCAGCCTGACGCTGGGCATATGGTCGGACAGGCTTAGCGATCGCCGCCCCCTGGTGCTGGCGCTGTCGGTCAGCGGCATGCTCGGCTTCGGGCTGATCTACGAGTTCCGCACCGCGGCCGTGTTCATGCTCGGCGTGCTGGTGCTGATCCCGGTCAGCAACTCGACCTATTCGATCCTGTTCGCCAGCATTCGCGCCACGACAAACACGATGGATCGCGGACGTGCCGCCGCGATCACCTCGACGGTGCGCGCGCTCTATTCGGGTTCGTGGGCGCTTGCACCCGGCCTCATCGGCCTCTACCTCATCAACTCGCAATCGATGACGCCGGCCTATGGCATTGCGGGGCTCGCAAGCCTCACCTGTTTCTGCCTCTATCTGTTCCTCGCCAAGCGCGCACCGAAACAGGAAGGGCCGCTTTCCCACCAGATCGGCTTCCTCTCTTCCCTCGGCAGGATCTTTTCGCCCCACGTGCTGATGCGCATCGGGATCATGTCGCTGCTGCTCGGATTGCAGCGGCTGAGCGGCGTGGTATCGCCACTGATCATCACGCATGCCGCCGGCGGTACCGTGGTCGACGTCGGCTTCATGGCCGGTCTCGTGGCGTTCCTGGAAATGCCCTTCATGATGATGTGGGGAACCTTGCAGCGGCGCTTCCGCAGCGTTCACATCCTTGCCGTCGGGACGCTCATCTATTGCGTCTATCTGGCGCTGCTGAGCTTTGCCACGGCGCCCTGGCAGATCTATGCCCTCGTGCTCATCAATGCCTGTGGTGCGGCTGCGATCCTCAGCATTCCCATTACCTACCTGCAGGACCTGATTGCCGATCGTCCCGGGCTCGGCAGCTCGCTGATCTCGGTCAACGTGTTCGTCAGCAACGGCGTCAGCGCGTCGATCTTCGCGGCCGGAACGGCGTTTACCGACTATTCCGGCACCGCGCTGCTTGCCGCGGCTGTCGGTCTCGCCTCGGTCGGGCTGCTGCTCTTTCTCGAAAGCGGCAGGCGACAGGTTCAGCTGCCGGCCTAGACCGCGATAATGCGGTAGGCGCAGCGGCGGGCGCCGAGCAGGATATGCTCCTCACGCTCCACCCTGGCGACAAGGACGGCGCGAAACGTCTCGAGTTCGGAGCGGCAGAAGCCGGCGCAGGCGGTCGCCGCGGCACAGATCGGACAATGGTTTTCCACCAGCAGCAGCGATCCGTCGGCCTCTTCCCAGCAATCGGCCATATAGCCCTCACCGGTGCGGATGGCGGCCAGCTGGCGCACGCGGGCAGGCAGGTCCGGCGCCGTGACCTGGTTGCGATAGCGCCTGAGCGTTTCCTCCTCGCGCGCAGCGATGACGGCATCGAGCGCGGGCTTTCCCAGCTGCGCGACCAGCGTCGTCAGGAGATTTGCGGTCAGTTCGGCGTGGCCGTCCGGGAACCGGCCATTGCCTGTTGGCGTCAAGTGCCAGAGCTGGCGCGGCCGCCCTCTGCCGGATGCCGCCTCGGTGGCAGCCTCCACAAGCCCCTCCTCGGCCATCTTCGTCAATTGCTGGCGCGCAGCCTCCGACGAGATCCCGAGCGCCGCGCCGAGGTCGGAGGCGAGTTGGGGTCCCTCGGTCTTGATTGCCAGCAGAATTCGGTTTGCAGGGGATTGGCGCATTTATTTTTCCAAGTTATTCCTTGCTTTAATAACATGCCCGTGCAATTTTCCAATCTATAACTTCTAAAAATCGTAATTTCCAGGGAAGCGACCAAGGCATAGGCAATGACCAGCATCGACCAGCTATCCGAGAAGCCCTCGGTCTTTCACCTTTTCTCGACGCCCCTTCTGCCTGCGACACTGATGCTCGGGGGCGGGGTCACGCTGTACGCGGTCGAGACCTATATCACCGCGACGATCGCCCCCTCCATGGTGCGGGACATCGGCGGGCTCGAGCTGTTTTCCTGGATGACGACGCTTTATGTGGCGGCGGCCGTGCTGGGTTCGATCTTCGTCGCGATGCGCCCCCGCGGCACCGGCCTCAGGACCGTCTACGTTGCCGGCGCCGTCGTCTTTGCGGCGGGCAGCCTGGTCTGCGCGGTGGCCCCTGCCATGCCTGTCGTGATTGCCGGTCGCGCCGTCCAGGGCTTCGGTGCGGGCGCGCTTTCGGGCCTCGCCTATGCCTTCATCCGCTTCGCCTATCCCGAACCGCTCTGGCGCAAGGCATCGACGCTTTACGCGGCGATCTGGGGGATATCGACGCTGCTCGGCCCGAGCCTCGGCGGCGTCTTCACCGAAGGCAGTGCCTGGCGCCATGCGTTCATGCTGCTCGTGCCGCTCTGCCTGCTGATGGCCGCGCTCGCACCGCGGTTGCTGCCGCGTGCCGATGACGACCGGGCGGCCGGCAGGACGCCGATCCTGCAGATCGCGCTGCTGCTTTCAGCCGTGCTCTTCGTCAGTCTTGCCGGCACATTCGAGGAGGCGCAAAGCAAGGCCATGCTGGTCGCGGCATCGGTCGCGGCAATCGCTGCGATGCTGGCGGTCGAGCGGCGGAGCGAAAACCGGCTGCTGCCATCCGGTGCGGTAACGCTCACCAAGCCGGTCGCCCGCGTCTATCTGACGATGTTCGTGCTGATCATGGTCCTGACGAGCGACATCTACATCGCCTATTTCCTGCAGGTGCTGCACGGCGTGACGCCCCTGATCTCAGGCTACCTGACGGCGCTGGTTGCGCTGGGCTGGACCATTGCGGCCTTCATCAGCGGAACCCTGTCCGGCAGGCGCGCCAGCGCGGCGATCGTGATCGGCTGCGTGATCGAGACCGTCGCCGTCGCCTCGCTGACGGTCTTCCTCGCCAGGGACAACCAGGCCGGCAACCTTGCGCTGCTCGGTCCTGCCGTCGTCGGCATGTTCATGATGGGCTTCGGCGTCGGCCTCGGATGGGCGCACCTGGTGACCAAGATCCTGCGCCTCGTCGGCAATTCGGAGCAGGACAAGGCATCGGCTGCGATCTCGACGGTGCAGTCCCTCGGCAGCGCGTTCGGCGCCTCCGTGGTGGGCGTGATCACCAACAGCACCGGCCTGGTCGATCCCGGCGGCATCACCGGCACCGTTTCGGCCGCGCATTGGCTCTATATCCTCATGGCGCTGCCGGGATTGATCGCGATCGCGGTATCGCTGACGCTCAGAGACGCAGCATGATCTTGCCGATGTGGCTGCTGGTTTCCATCAGGCGATGGGCGGCGACCACGTCCTCGAAGGCGAAGGTCTTGTGGATGACGGGGGCAACCTTGCCCTCGTCGAGCAGCGGCCAGACCTGGGAGAGAAGATCGTCGCGAATGGCGCGCTTTTCCTCGGCCGTGCGCGGACGCAGCGTCGAACCGGTGACCGTCAGCCGCTTGACCATGATCGGCGCCAGATTGACCTTGTCGGCCACCGCTCCACCGAGGAAGGCGATGATCGACAGGCAGCCGTCCCTGGCGAGCGAGGCAAGGTTCTTGTCCAGATAGGCGGCGCCGATCATGTCGAGAATGATATCGACGCCGTGGCCGGTCTCGGCCTTGATCACCTCGGCAAAATCCTCGGTCTTGTAGTTGATCGCGCGCTTGGCGCCGAGCTTCACGCAGGCATCGCATTTTTCGGCGGAACCCGCCGTCGTGTAGACTTGCGCGCCGAAAGCTTTCGCGAGCTGGATGGCCGTCGTGCCGATGCCGCTGGAGCCGCCGTGGATCAGGACGGTCTCTCCCTCGGTCAGGCCGGCCATCTGGAACATGTTCGCCCAGACAGTGAAATAGTTTTCCGGGAGCGCCGCAGCCCTCACCGCATCGTATCCCTTCGGAAAAGGCAGAGCCTGGCCGGCCGGCAGTACGCAATATTCGGCATAGGCGCCGCCGTTCGCAAGCCCGCAGACCTTGTCGCCGAGGGCGTAGCCGCTCACACCGGATCCGATTGCGACGACTTCGCCGGCAAGCTCCAGGCCGAGGACAGGACTTGCGTCCCTGGGCGGCGGATAGCTGCCCTGGCGCTGTGCGACGTCAGGACGGTTGACGCCGACAGCCTCGGTGCGGACGAGAAGCTGGCCCTCGCCGGGAACGGGCAGAGGCCCTGTCGCGATCGTCATCGCCTCGGGTGCGCCGAAGCTCGGCAGATCGACGAAACGCATTTGGACAGGCAGTGGCATGACCCGGTCTCCTCATTCCGAAAGCAACTGAAATAGTTCAGCGGTTCGGGCTTGAGAAGGGCGGAAACGGCAGAGGCGTCAATTCGCCTCGCCCAGTAGGTGGAAGACGAGGCCCTCGTCGCTCTCCTTCGCTTTCGCCTTGATGTGGGCGATGGCGGCACTGACGCGGTTGATATCGTCGATGACGAGCCCCTCCGGCAGCTCAAGCACGCCGATCGAGCAGCGCATCAGCGGAAAGAAGGCGTCGACGCCGGCGCGGTCATGGCCGCGAATGCGGCCTGCCGCGCGGTCGGCAGTGGAATAGAAATCAAGCACGTCGTCATGGAAATCGCTGATCAGCCGGTCGAGGATTTCGGTCAGCTCCTCCTTCGTCCAGCCGCGGACGCCAATGAAAAAGTCGTCGCCGCCGACGTGACCGAGGAAGTGGCGCTCGGCAAAGAAATAGCGCCGCATCAAAGCTGCAAACAGCGAGATGGCATGATCGCCGAGGTGAAAGCCGTAGGCATCGTTGAACGGCTTGAAGTTGTCGAAATCGCAATAGCAGAAGTGGCGGGTCTCGTCGTCGTCACGGCTCGATTCGCGCATGAAGTCGCGGATCGCGTGGTTGCCCGGCAGCCCGGTCAACGGGTTCTGGTCCTGCGCCGTCTTCAGCTTCTTCTCGTTCATGACCTTGATGAGGGAAGCCGCGGACACGACGCCGGCATACCGCATGTTTTCGGTCAGGAGCAGGCAGTTGCTCCCTTCCATGTTTGCAAAGATCGCCATCAGCTGTTCGGCGTCGGAATCGAGACCGACGATGGGCGCCATCTCGACGAAATGCGAAATGGTGCGCTCATACACCTTGTTCTTGAGCAGGTCGCGGCCGAACGGCTGGTAGATGTATTCCTTGAGATGACGCTCATGGAGAATGCCGCGCGGCTCGCCGTTGGCGTTCAGCACCGGAAAATAGGCCTGGTGCGGGTTGCGGCGGAAAAGTTCGAAGACGCTGTCGATCGCATCGTTCTCGTAGACGGTCGGCAGACGCTCGATCTGTTTGCGGATCAGGATTTCGTCGAGAGACTGGGTGTTGCGCTTGGTCTTGCCGAGATCCTGCAGGTGCGGGAAGGAAGGCTGCAGTTCGCTCAGATGGGTGGTCGGGCGCGAGATGAACCATCCCTGGACGAGGTCGACACCGTATTCGCGGCAGGCGATGAATTCCGCCTCCGTCTCGATCCCCTCGGCGATCACGCGTGTGCCGAGCACGTGGGCGATATGAACGATGTTCTTCAGGAGATGACGCTTGCGCGGGTTGCTGTCGATATCGGCGATGAAGAAGCGGTCGATCTTGAGGTAATCCACCGGATGATCGCAGAGCAGCTTCATCTCGCCATGGCCGACGCCGAAATCGTCGATCGCCAGCTTGAAACCGCACTTGCGCAGCAGCGAGACCAGAGAAGCGAATTCGGGAACGCTGGTGTTGTCGAAGCGCTCGGAAAACTCGAAGCAGATCGAGGACGGCGGGATGTTTGCAAGCTTCAGATGCTGCAGCAGGCTTTCCACCAGCCGCTCTCCATGCGGGATGAGGCGGACGTCGAGATTGAGAAACAGCGTGGCATTGGCGAAATTCGGAAGCGCGGCGAACTTTGCGAGCGCCCGGCTCGCCACCATCTGCTCGAGCTGCAGCAGCTGGTCGTTCTTGTGAGCCTCGTCGAGAATTTCCACCGGCGAATTGAAGCCGAGCCGCTCCTGGCCGCGCATCAGCGATTCATAGCCGAAGGCAACCCCCGTCCCCGCCTCGACAATGGGCTGAAAGGCGTTTTCGATAACGAGCTTGGCGAGCGTTACGATCTGATCGCTGGCGTAGCGACGGACGAGCGCCGGTTCGACGGTGGCTGCCAAAGACATGCCGATCTCCACTGTGACTTATTGTTTTGCGCAGGGAAGATGGTGGAGAAGGGTCAACGAAGACTTTCCCCAATGTGAAAGTTTTATGAAAGCAGCATCGGCGGCCGATGGACCTCGGTCAGGCAGAGCGCCGATGTTCGGCCTCGTGATCGGCGAACATCTCGGCCACGCATTTGCTGTCGGCGGCGTCGCAATCGCGACCGCGGGCGGTTCCGTCGATCTTGCGGGCGGCGTCCCACAGGCGCAGGGCCTCGCGCACGACTTCGCTGCTTGAGACATAGCTGCCATCGTCGATCGCCGCGCGGATATCGGCCGCCTGCAACGGGGAGATGGAAACGGTTACCATGGGCATGACATTCCTCCCTTTACCTCGCGGGACAGAAATCTGCCCAGTCGGGGGACGGATGAGCATTTCAGGCAAAAGCCGCCGGTTACCGCCGTTTCCGCGGCTGCCCTTATGCGAGGAATTTTAGCCCCTGCTCACAAGCTTGTCAAAAAAGAAACAATCCGTGATGACCGGCCTGTGGATTGCGGGCACAACTACCGACGGATCGCGAAGGCGAAGGCGAGCATCGACCAGCCCTGGATCATAAGGTCGCAGGCGAGGAAAAGACCAAGGATCCAAAGACTGTTGACGGGCCAGCCGAGGACGATGACGAAGCCCGCCAGCGCCGTGATGACGCCGCTTGCGACAACCCAGCCCCAGCCCTTCAGCGGCCGCATGCGCCAGCCGACCCAGACGCGGAAAACGCCGGCGATCAGCAGCGCGATCGAGAGAAACAGGGTGAGCGCCGCCGAGGCGAGAATGGGGTTCAAGAAGGCAAAGACCCCGGCGAGCACGTAGAGAACGCCGCTCAGAGCCCAGAACAGCAGCTGATCCCACCCGCGCACCTGGAAGGCGTGGATGAGATAGACGATGCCACCGACGAGCATCAGCACGCCGACATAGTAGACCGAAACGACCGTCGCCATGATCACGTTGCCGGCTGCGATGACGCCGCAGGCGATCAGCAAAGCGCCAAGGATTGCAAACCAGACCCATTTCGACCGAAGGGACGAAAAAGACATGCCATTGGAAATATCAGCCATGATGCACCTCCCGGTTGGTAAGAAGAATATGCCGCAACAACGGCGGATGCAAAGAGATAAGTCTTCGGAATGCTGAAAGATTTTTTATTGATTGATTACTCAATCAACATTAGAATGCGGTCTTTGCCGGAGCTGTACGATGCCGAAAGTCGGAATGGAGCCTGTGCGCCGCAAGGCGCTCGTCGATGCAGCCCTGCGGGTGATCGGGGATCACGGCTCGCTCAGCGTCACCATGTCCGAGATCGCACGGCAGGCCGGTGTCTCGCCCGCGCTCGCGCATCATTATTTCGGCAGCAAGGAACAGCTGCTGATCGAGACCGTGCGCTCGCTTCTACGCCAGTTGCGCGACGACGCCGTGACGGCGCTGCGGATGGCCGCGACGCCACGCCAAAAGCTCTCCGCGATCATCCGCGCCAGTTTTCACGCCGACCAGTTCGCGACCGAAACCATCGCCGCCTGGCTCGCCTTCTATGCCGAGGCGCAGCGCTCCGAAGAAACGCGCCGCTTCCTCGTCATCTATGCCCGGCGGCTGCGCTCGAACCTGCTTGCCAACCTGAAGGCGCTTTGCCCGCCCGATGCCGCAGAACGCATCGCGGAGGGCGCGGCTGCGATGATCGACGGTCTCTATATCCGGCAAAGTCTGAAATCGGCGCAAATCGGCATAGAAGCCTCGATCGCGTTGACGGAGGATTATGTGAATGCGCTGCTTGCGAACGCCTCTGCCTTCTCCCCTCGGGGAGACGATGTCCGAAGGACCGATGAGACGGGGTGAGCGACCGCGAGGCCGAGATTGCCGCCCCCTCATCCGGCCCTGCGGGCCACCTTCTCCCCGAGGGGAGAAGGGACGACCACCTCAATCCATCCAAGGACAACTGACATGAGAGCCCAACCCAAGGCGTCGCACTTCATCGACGGCGAATATGTGGAAGACGACGGCGGCAGCGTCATCGAAAGCCTCTATCCGGCCACCGGAGAGGTGATCGCCCGGCTGCATGCGGCAACGCCTGCCATCGTCGAAAAGGCGATCGCTGCCGCCAGGCGCGCGCAGCCGGAATGGGCGGCAATGAGCCCGACCGCGCGTGGCCGCATCCTGAAGCGCGCCGCCGACATCATGCGCGAGCGCAACCGCGAGCTTTCCGAGCTGGAAACGCTCGACACCGGCAAGCCGATCCAGGAAACGATCGTCGCCGACCCGACTTCGGGGGCCGACAGCTTCGAGTTCTTCGGTGGCGTCATCGCTGCCGGCCTCAACGGCTCCTACATCCCGCTCGGCGGCGATTTCGCCTATACCAAACGTGTCCCGCTCGGCGTCTGCGTCGGCATCGGCGCGTGGAACTATCCTCAGCAGATCGCCTGCTGGAAGGGCGCGCCCGCCCTCGCCGCCGGCAATGCCATGGTGTTCAAGCCTTCGGAAAACACGCCGCTCGGGGCCCTGAAGATCGCCGAGATCCTCCACGAGGCCGGCCTGCCGAAGGGCCTTTACAACGTCATCCAGGGCGACCGCACCACCGGCCCGCTGCTCGTCAATCACCCCGATGTCGCGAAGGTCTCGCTGACCGGCTCGGTGCCGACCGGACGCAAGGTTGCGGCAGCGGCCGCCGGAAACCTCAAACACGTCACCATGGAGCTCGGCGGCAAGTCGCCGCTGATCGTTTTCGACGATGCCGACATCGACAGCGCCATCGGCGGCGCCATGCTCGGGAATTTCTATTCGACCGGGCAAGTCTGCTCCAACGGTACGCGCGTCTTCGTCCAGAGGACGATCAAGGGCGAATTCCTGAAGCGGCTGAAGGCACGCACCGAGGCAATCGTCATCGGCGATCCGATGGACGAGGCGACGCAGCTCGGGCCGATGGTCTCATGGGCGCAGCGCGGCAAGGTCCTCGACTATATCGAGAAGGGCAAGGCCGAAGGCGCGACGCTGATCGCCGGCGGCGGCATTCCCAACAACGTCTCCGGCGAAGGCTACTATGTGCAGCCGACGGTCTTTGCCGACGTGACGGACGGAATGACGATCGCCCGCGAAGAGATCTTTGGCCCGGTCATGTGCGTGCTCGATTTCGACGACGAGGCCGACGTGATCGGCCGGGCGAATGCTACCGAATTCGGCCTTTCCGGAGGCGTCTTCACCTCCGACATCACCCGCGCCCACCGCGTCGTCGACCAGCTGGAAGCCGGTACGCTCTGGATCAACACCTACAATCTCTGCCCGGTCGAAATCCCCTTCGGCGGATCGAAGCAATCCGGCTTCGGCCGCGAGAATTCGCTTGCCGCGCTGGAGCACTATTCGGAGCTGAAGACGGTCTATGTCGGCATGGGGCCGGTGCAGTCGCCTTATTGAACGTTGAGCGCCGAGCCGTACCAAAACAAGAACCATGGGATCCATCATGCAGGCAGATTTCGTCATCATCGGTTCCGGCTCGGCGGGCTCGGCACTTGCATACCGCCTCTCGGAAGACGGCCGGAACAGCGTGATCGTCATCGAGGCCGGCGGCAGCGATTTCGGGCCGTTCATCCAGATGCCGGCAGCGCTTGCCTGGCCGATGAGCATGAAGCGCTATAACTGGGGCTACCTCTCGGAGCCCGAGCCTGCGCTCAACAACCGGCGCATCACCGCGCCGCGCGGCAAGGTGATCGGCGGCTCGTCGTCGATCAACGGCATGGTGTACGTGCGCGGCCATGCGGAAGACTACAATCGCTGGGAGGATCTCGGCGCCAACGGCTGGGCCTATGCCGACGTGCTGCCCTATTTCAAGCGGATGGAGCACAGCCATGGCGGCGAAGAGGGCTGGCGCGGCACCGACGGCCCGCTGCACGTGCAGCGCGGCGGCGTGACGAACCCCCTCTTCCACGCCTTCATCGAGGCCGGAAAGCAGGCCGGGTTCGAGGCGACGGACGACTATAACGGCTCGAAGCAGGAAGGCTTCGGGCTGATGGAACAGACCATCTTCCAGGGCAGGCGCTGGTCCGCCGCGAACGCCTACCTGAAGCCGGCGCTGAAGCGCGCCAATGTCGAACTGGTCTACGGCTTCGCCCGCAAGGTGGTGATCGAGAACGGGCGTGCGACCGGCGTCGAAATCGAGCGCGCCGGCAAGGTGGAGGTGGTAAAGGCCAACCGCGAGGTGATCGTTTCGGCCTCCTCGTTCAATTCGCCGAAGCTGCTGATGCTGTCGGGCATCGGCCCGGGCGGGCACCTCAAGGAGATGGGCATCGAGGTGAAGGCAGACCGGCCGGGCGTCGGCGCCAACCTTCAGGACCACATGGAATTCTATTTCCAGCAGGTAAGCACCAAGCCTGTCTCGCTTTATTCCTGGCTTCCCTGGTTCTGGCAAGGCGTGGCGGGCGCGCAGTGGCTCCTGACGCGGTCGGGGCTCGGGACGTCCAACCAGTTCGAGGCCTGCGCCTTCCTGCGCTCGGCGCCCGGCGTCAAGCAACCCGACATCCAGTACCACTTCCTGCCGGTGGCGATCAGCTACGACGGCAAGGCGGCAGCCAAGAGCCACGGCTTCCAGGTGCATGTCGGCTATAACCTGTCGAAGTCGCGCGGCAACGTCACGCTGCAGTCCCCGGACCCGAAGGCCGATCCCGTCATTCGCTTCAACTACATGAGCCATGCCGAGGACTGGGAAAAGTTCCGCCACTGCGTGCGGCTGACCCGCGAGATCTTCGGGCAGCAGGCATTCGATCACTATCGCGGACCGGAGATCCAGCCGGGCGAAGGCGTGCAGACGGACGACCAGATCGATGCCTTCCTGCGCGAGCATCTGGAAAGCGCCTATCACCCCTGCGGCACCTGCAAGATGGGCGCCAAGGACGATCCGACGGCGGTCGTCGATCCCGAGACCCGGGTGATCGGCGTCGACGGATTGCGCGTGGCCGACAGCTCCATCTTCCCGCACGTCACCTACGGCAACCTCAACGGGCCATCGATCATGACCGGCGAGAAGGCTGCCGACCACATCCTCGGCAAGCAGCCGCTGCCGCGTTCCAACCAGGAGCCGTGGATCAACCCGCGCTGGGCGGTGAGCGATCGGTAACGGTTGCGAGAACGCAGGGAATACGCACATCTGGCGAACTGGCGGGAAATTCCTTCGTGTTCCTCGTCACAAGAAGCATCGAATTTGTCGCAGCGGTCGCCCAGATGATCGCGTCGGGTAATCTTATTCGGTGCGCCCGCCTGATCTGAACCGCCTTTTCCGCGATAGCAGCTTGCAACGGAACGATCTGGAAGCCGGCGAGGAAACGGCGTGTCGCATCGACGACGTCAGGTGCGGCACCCGCCAACACCTCCATCCAGGTGATGATACTGATCGCAGCGCTTTCGTAGCGGTCAAGCTCTTCGGCCGCGGCGGGAATCGCGTTGAGGTAGTCGATCAGGATGTTGGTATCGAACAGCGGCCTCACCACTCGCCCCGGATCCTGTCCTGATAGGCCAGACCGTCAATCTTGTTGTCACCCCAGAGACCGAACGCCTCGCTGCGCTCGCCTAGCAGGCCGCGCAATTGTCGGCCTCGCCCACGCAAAGCGCCGCGAAGAGACCGGGACCGCCCGCTAGGCCAGCATGCGTGTGACCTGCGCAATCTTGGCGGGCGCAATGGCGTCGGCAATGGTCGTGGAGAAAAGCACCTTGCGCGTCGCATCCGCGACTTTTGCGAAGACGTGGCGGATTTCGCAGTTCTGTTCGCCGTCGCAGTCATCGCATTTGCGATAGGCGGTGATCGACAGGCAGGGCAGCGGAGCGATCGGACCGTCGATGATGCGCAGCACCTCGCCGAAGGTGATCATATCGGCTGGTTTCAACAGCAGATAGCCGCCCTGCTTGCCGCGCCGGCTGGAGACGATACCCTGGTGTTTCAGGTCGAGCAAAATCTGCTCCAGGAATTTCTTCGGTATCTTCTGCTGCGCCGCAATGTCGGAGATCATCACAGGTTCGCCGTCAGCGGCCTCGGCCAGAACGGTCAGCGCTCTCAGCGCGTATTTGGCTTTCTGGGTAATCATTTTGCCTGTCGACACACACATGGGGGCTGATTCTCAGCCCGCCGAAATTATCACCGTATCTCTATCGCACTTCCTGCATGAACGGAATTTGAACGAAGAAGCGAAACCCCTGAGACATAAGGTTTTTGGCCTTGTTTTTTGCCCTCGGCCCATGAATATGAATCTACGCTAAAATTTGACCCCGGCGCTATCAATTCAGATTTCCGATTGACAGGCAACGTGTAACTCTACTAATTCAATAGACATTAGGGCTCGCGAGCGATTTCGATCGTTCGCGCGGCTGCTTTTCTGCATTGCAGTGCGAGGGGAGAGATATTTGCTCCTTTCACGCCCGCATTCGAAATGCCTTTTTCTGTCCGATCCATTCCTGACCTGCGATACTCCGGTCAGCATCTAGGACAGGACTCCCATGACTGTTGCCCACACAATCGAAGAGGCGGAAACGCTGAACGCGAAACTTGCTAGCCTCGACCTGGCCGAACGTCTGTCGTTCGTGGCCGGTCTTGGCGGGCGCGTCGTCTTCACCACGTCGCTCGGCATCGAGGATCAGGTGATTACGGCGGAGATCGGCAATCACCGCCTGCCGATCGACGTCGTGACGCTGCAGACCGGCAGGCTCTTTGCCGAAACGCTCGCGCTGCTCGACGAAACCGAAAAGCAGTACGACATCCATATCAGCCGCTACGAGCCGGAGCAGGCCGATATCGACGCCTATGCCGCCCAATACGGTCTGAACGGCTTCTACGAGAGCGTCGAAGCCAGGCATGCCTGTTGTGGCGTGCGCAAGCTGAAGCCGCTTGCGCGCGCGCTCGCTGGAGCAACGATCTGGATCACCGGCCTTCGCCGCGGCCAGTCCGCCAACCGCGCCGAGACGCCTTTTGCCGAGTACGACGCCGAGCGGCATCTCCTCAAGGTCAACCCGCTGGCCGACTGGGATATCGACGTCATCAAGGCCTATGTCGCCGACAACGGCGTCCCGATCAACCCGCTGCATGCGCGCGGCTACCCCTCGATCGGCTGCGAGCCCTGCACGCGAGCCATCAAGCCCGGCGAGCCCGAGCGCGCCGGCCGCTGGTGGTGGGAGCAGGACCAGACGCGCGAATGCGGCCTGCATGTTGCCGAAGAGGCCGCCGCGATTGCCGTCCAACAATAGCCCGTCGACCTCGGGACCGGAGCGCGGCAACCATCTGCGCTCCCCGAAGTCTGAATTGTACTCCATTCCGGATGCCTCCCGCCCGCGAATGATCGAAGTCTGGAGTTAGTAATGCCCGATAGCCGTCCGGATACGGAACTCAACAATCCGCAGAGCAGCAAGTCGCCGCTCGACCCGCATCTGAAAGCCCTCGAAAACGAATCCATCCACATCTTCCGCGAAGTGGCCGCCGAGTTCGAGCGTCCCGTGATGCTCTATTCGATCGGCAAGGATTCGTCCGTGCTGCTGCATCTGGCGCGCAAGGCCTTCTACCCCGGTCGCGTCCCCTTCCCGCTGCTGCACGTCAACACCGGCTGGAAGTTCCGCGAGATGATCGCGTTTCGCGACCAGACCGCGAAGAAATACGATCTCGACCTGATCGAGCACATCAATCCGCGCGGAGCGGCAGAGGGCGTCACGCCATTCACCCATGGCTCGGCAACCTTTACCGATATCATGAAGACGGAAGGGCTGCGCCAGGCGCTCGACGCCGGCCAGTTCGACGCGGCCTTTGGCGGCGCACGCCGCGACGAGGAAGCAAGCCGCGCCAAGGAGCGCATCTATTCCTTCCGCACGCCCGACCATCGCTGGGATCCGCGCAACCAGCGCCCGGAACTCTGGAACGTCTACAACGGCCAGATCCGCAAGGGCGAAAGCGTGCGCGCCTTCCCGCTGTCGAACTGGACCGAGGTCGACATCTGGCGCTACATCCAGGCCGAGGATATCCCGCTCGTGCCGCTCTACTATGCCAAGAAGCGGCCATACGTCGAGCGCGACGGCATGATGATCCTTGCCGAAGACCCGCGCCTGGAACTGCTGCCGGGCGAAGTTCGCCAGGAAGGCATGATCCGTTTCCGCACGCTCGGCGACTTTCCGCTGACCGGCGCCATTCCCTCCCAGGCAACCACTCTCGAAGAGGTGATTGCCGAACTCGAGATCGCAACGGTCTCCGAACGCCAGGGCCGCGCGATCGATCGCGACCAATCCGGCTCCATGGAAAAAAAGAAGCGTGAAGGATATTTCTGAGATGACTGCAGCTCAAACAGCAGCCTCGGCCGCAACCGTCGTCCCCTTGCCCGCTGCCGAGCCTCTCAAGGCCGTGCGCGACACGCGACCGCTCCGGCTCATCACCTGCGGCAGCGTCGATGACGGGAAGTCCACGCTGATCGGACGCCTGCTCTGGGATACCAAGGCGGTGAAGGAAGATCAGGCCGCGACGCTGCAGCGCGATTCCACCGGCAAGCAGAACGATCTCGGCCTGCCCGACTTCGCGCTGCTGCTCGACGGCCTGCAGGCCGAGCGCGAACAGGGCATCACCATCGATGTCGCCTATCGCTATTTTTCGACCGACAAGCGCTCGTTCATCGTCGCCGACACACCGGGCCACGAACAGTATACGCGCAACATGGCAACGGGCGCATCGACCGCGGATCTCGCGATCCTGCTCGTGGACGCACGCGCCGGCATTCTCGAACAGACGCGCCGTCATGCGACGATCGCCTCGCTGCTCGGCATCAAGCAGTTCGTGCTGGCGATCAACAAGATCGACCTGACGAACTACGACCGTGCCGGCTTCGAGAGGATCACGCACGAGTTCCGCGAGTTCGCGCTGTCTCTCGGCGTCAAGCAGATCACCGCGATCCCGATGTCGGCGCTGAAGGGCGAAAACGTCGTCTATTCCGGCGAAGCGGCGATGCCGTGGTATTCCGGCCCGACGCTGGTCGAGACGCTTGAGCTTGCCACCGTGCGGTCATCGCAGACCGTCGGCTTCCGCCTCTCCGTCCAGCGCGTCTCGCGTCCGGGCGAGAGCTTCCGCGGCTATCAGGGCACAGTTGCCGGCGGCTCGGTGAAGCCCGGCGACAGCGTCATGATCCTGCCGTCCGGCATGGTGGCCAACGTCTCGAAGATCGTCACCTTCGATCTCGTGCGCAACGCGGCCGTTGCCGGCGATGCGATCACGCTCGTCCTCGACCGCCAGGTGGACGTCGCGCGCGGCGACATGATCGTGTCGATCGACGCGCAGCCGCAGGTCGGCCTCTCGTTCGACGCCCAGCTCGTGGCGCTGCAGCCCGAAGGCATCGAGGCCGGCAAACGCTACTGGCTGAAGAGCGGCAGCCGCCGCCAGCGCGTGCAGGTGCAGCCGGTCGCCCAGCTGCAGCTGAAGAGCGGAACATGGACGTCGGCCGAGACGCTCTACATGAATGCCATCGGCAAGGTGCATCTCTCCTTCGACGAGGCCGCGATCTTCGATCCCTACGAGCAGAACCGCTCCTCGGGCTCGTTCATCCTGATCGACCCGGACACCAACAACACGGTGGCCGGCGGCATGATCACCGGCAAGCGCTCGGAACTCGGCGGCATCCACGGCGGCGACGCACGCGTGATCCTGTCCCTGCCGGCCGACCTCGCCGACCAGATCATGGCAAGCGAACTCTTCGCCAACCGCCGCCACGAAGCCGAAGTCCGGCGCATGACCGCCGCCCAGGCCGCCGACCTCTGGTCGGACGCCGCAAGCGACATCTGAGTGTCGGGAAACGATGACCGGGGCTGAGAGGCCCCGGTTCTTCGTTGGAGCCGCTGCGACATTCGCGGTCAAGGTTGCAGCTTCAAACCAGCACCGACCGAAAATATAGAGCCTCGATGTTTCCCCTCGGCGTCAAAAACAGCCCCCACTCCATTGTGGTGCGCTCGAACTCTGCTTCGTAAATATCGTGTCCCTCTTGGGAAACGCCTTTGAACGAAAGACTTGTCAAAGCACCGGCTTTTTCCAGCTCAGCTTGAACGAAGTCTTTCTGCTCCTCGACCAGCACCGACAGCCCCTCCGACATTCTATCCAGATTTGGCTGCCTCCGAACAAGTTCACCAAGCACACGCAGCAAGGCGGCTTCGCTTTCCGCCTGTGGCGTCTTTTCCTTTATGCGCCGGTGCAATTCCTGTTCGCTCGCGCGCACATAATCAAAGTCCGTTCTGACCACACGGCTTTCCGAACCGTTCTGATGATGTATCAGGCTCCTGACCGCTCCGTCTTCATCCCGGATGAAGGTTAGCTGCACAGGTAAGATCTTCATGAAGAATTCAGTCTCGCTCTCCGGATAAATCTCCAAGTCCGATTGACCGATAATTCGATACAGCAGCTGCCCATCCCGCTGCGATACGACCGCGAGTGGCCCATTCACAAACTCGTAGGCTCCGACATAGTCGTCGTAGAGAGCTTTATTAATAGCAACTTCGGTTCGCGGGCGCATCTGTTCGTAGCGCCGCCAAGCTACGGTATCCTTTGCCGGGTCCGTCATTTTGGTCTCCTTCGCCAATCTCATGAGGTCGTCAATTGAAGCGACCGCTCCGTTCCGTATTTTTGCCCGCAGTGCTTCAATCACACGCAATCCTCGCTCCGCCCGACTTTTGGTGTCGGCCAGGGCCTCACGCTGCAAGGCGAGCGTCTGCTCCAAATCAGTGGAATGACCGCGCAAAAGCTTCGAAATTTCCCGCAGGCTGAGGCCCAGAGACTTGAGAGCCAATATCTCGTTCAATCGAGCAATTTCGTCTCGACCGTGAAGCCGCCATTGCTTGGCCGTGCGGCGGGGTGAGATCAGCCCCTGCTGTTCATAGAGTCTAAGAGCACGAATGGTGAGGCCAATGCGGCTGGCGCATTCAAGTGGGGTCAACAGCACTTCGTCTCTGGCGCGTCCGTCCATCGAAAACTCCTTCGGAATCTTCATTACGGTATGACGCAGGGTTCGGCTCAAGCGAAATTTTGTATTCCGGCAAATTCCGAATTGGGACCGACCACGCCCCGTCTGGCTTTGCGCAATCGCAACAACAGCCGCTTCCGGCAATCCCGCGACAGCATCTTGCACTCAGATCAGGTCGTCATAAGCGCGATGCGGTTTCCTTCGCTGTCGGCAATCTCCGCAACAAACAGGTGTCCGTCAACGGATGTCTTGGGAAACAGGATATCGCTTCCCAATGCAATAGCCTTGGATATCGCGTCGTCGATGTTGGCAACACTGAAATAGACGACCGCGCCATCCAAGGTCGGCACATAGACCTCTCCTTGCGCCAGCGCGCCGCTCGCCCCGTCGTTTCCCTCTTTGAACGGGAAGAACGCCATCCTGCTGCCATGGATCTCGACCGTCTCTCCGAAGGACACGCCAAAGACCTCGCTGTAGAAGCGCATGGCCCTCTCGATATCCCTTGTCGGTATTTCGACATGTGCGATCAGGTTCATCGTCGTTCTCGCCGGCCGTCGCGGCAAAACGCCCGGTTGCCTGATGGCTCTGGCCGTCTGTCGCCCCCTACCACAATCCCACGTGGCGGTTGACGTCCTTGTAGAGGAGGTAGCGGAAGCGGCCGGGGCCGCCGGCGTAGCAGGCCTGCGGGCAGAAGGCGCGCAGCCACATGAAGTCGCCGGCTTCGACCTCGACCCAGTCCGTGTTCAGGCGATAGACCGCCTTTCCCTCGAGCACGTAGAGGCCGTGCTCCATGACGTGGGTTTCCATGAAGGGGATGACGGCGCCGGTTTCCAGCGTGACGATGTTGACGTGCATGTCGTAGCGCACGTCGGCCGGATCGATGAAGCGGGTCGTTGCCCAGCGGCCGTCGGTATCGGGCATCGCCGAAACCGGATGGTTGTCCTCGTGCGTGAAGATCGCCGGCGGCGGCTCCAGCCCTTCGACTTCCTGAAATGCCTTGCGCACCCAGTGGAATTTCACCGGGGCGGAACTCCTGTTCCAGAGGCGCCAGGCTGAGCCTGCCGGCAAATAGGCGAACGAGCCGGATCGCAGTGCATGCGCGGTGCCTTCGAATTCGACCGTCATCTCGCCTTCGACCACGAAGAGCACGCCCTCGGCGCGCTTTTCCGGCTCCGGCCGGTCGCTGCCGCCGCCCGGCTGCACTTCCATCACATATTGCGAAAACGTCTCCGAAAAGCCGGTGAGCGGACGCGACAGCACCCAGGCGCGGGTTCCCGACCAGTGCGGGAGCACGCTGGTGACGATATCCGTCATGACGGTGCGGGGGATAACGGCATAGGCGGTCGTGAAGACTGCCTTGCTGGACAAAAGCTCGGTCTGCGGCGGCAGGCCACCCAGGCTGGAATAGAAGTTGCTGCTCATCGGTCCACTTTTCATGACACGGGATTGCCACCAGCTTTAAGCGCCGGATATGCCGCAGGCAACATCTAGATTGGCAAGAGGCCTTCTCCGATCGGAGCGGGTGGACTAGCGGAAATTATAGAAGGACTGCGAATCGTAGACGCAGGCGTAGTCGAGGACGCACTGCTTGCCGGCCGCATCCCGAAAGTTGGTGGTGTCGCGCTTCTCGCCCAGCTTACATTTGGCCGGCGGATAGCGGAAACTGCGGCCGCCGATGCCCACCCGGACGAAAACCGATTTGTTCTGGCGGATGATCTGCGCGAGCTCGCTGCACGTGTGGGCGCGGCCGTCGACCTTCAGCGCCTCGGCCGCAAAGACTGCCGACGGCATCAAAAAAGCGGCCGCTAGGATCACGCCTTTTGCCCTGGCTTGCATGTCTCTCTCCCTGCAGCGAGATCACCGATGCCGCAACTATACTCGGGATTGAAAAAACGGAAAGCGTCCGCTTTCCGAGGCACCAGCCTCGCCTGCCCCATGTGCGCGCGCTATTCGATACCGGCGCCATGGAGCGCCAGCCTTCCAAGTCGCTTCGCCGACACGGCCGTGCGCGTCGACGCGCCGCGGATGACCTCGATGCCCCGCAGGATCTTGATCATCTGCCGCGCCTCGTCATGCTGCATCTGTGCAAGCCACACGCCATCGATCCTTGCGGGTGCCTGCGTAGCCTCATCGACGATCGCCCACCTGTCGTCGTCCTGAACCAGGATATACTTTGACATATCGTCCCTGCCCTAGCGTTTTTCTTGAAAAACAGGCTAACACGACGGGCGAAACATCCGCATACCTCACAATGCAGTATGATTTACCTCGTTTCGGTAGCAACTTATGCAGTATTGATTGAGATGCGGCTGTGCCGATCTGGGCGGCATGGGGCAGGATATGTCGAACCTGATCTCTGGAGAGCACGTGGAGGAAACCGCGTTTGACCGCCAGCTTCGACTCCTGCGGTAGCGGTCAGGCCGAGCATGCACTGAGATTGAACTTCCGATCCATTTCTTGACTTCAGTTTACGTCCAACATGGCGGAGTGGTGTTCTAGGCGCGGTTGTGCTTTAAATTTGCGCATTCACCCATGGGAAAGAATACTGCCATGGAGAAACAACAGATTCCCTTCAAAACAACGGCCGTTCGCTTCGTGCGAGCGCTCACGGTCTTCCTGACCTCCGGCGTCGGCAGGAAAGCCAGGGTGATGTTTGGCGGATTGGTGGCGCTTTTGTTCGCCCTCAATGGTCTGAACGTCGTAAACAGCTACGTGGGCCGCAACTTCATGAGCGCGATCGCCGATCGCCAAACCGCCGAATTCATCCGGCAGGCAACATTTTACATTGCGGTGTTTGCGGCCTTCACCGTCGTTTCGGTCGTCTCCCGATTTGTCGAAGAGCGCCTTGCACTGCTCTGGCGAGATTTCCTCACCCGGCGGGCCGTCAATTCCTACCTGGCCGACGGAACCTACTATCAACTGGATGTCTCCGGGCAGCTCACACACCCCGACCAGCGTATCGCCGAGGACATGCGCGCCTTCACAGTGACGACCCTGTCGTTCATCCTTATGGCGCTTAGCAGCAGCCTCACGATCATAGCGTTTTCCGGTGTGCTTTGGTCAATAAGCCCCCTGCTGTTTGTCGTCGCCGTGCTGTATGCGGCTGGCGGGTCGTACTTGACGATCACGCTTGGGCGACCATTGATCAAACTGAACTATGACCAGCTCGACAAGGAGGCCAGCTTCCGCGCCAGCCTAATTCAAGTTCGAGAAAACGCCGAATCCATTATGCTGGCGCGCTGCGAAGGGCAGCAGAGTTTTCGTCTGCTGCAGCGGCTTGACGAGGTGGTCACCAATTTTCGCGAAGTCACCGCGATCAATCGCAACGTGGGATTCTTCACCACCGGCTATAACTGGCTCATCCAAATCATTCCCGCCTTGATCATTGCGCCTGCCTACATCAGAGGGGACATCGAGTTCGGGGTGATAACCCAATCCGGCGCGGCTTTCGCAATGCTCGTGGGGGCTTTTTCCCTTATCATAACCCAGTTTAAGTCCATCTCGACGTTCGCTGCGGTCGTCGCGCGGCTTAGCTCCCTGATGGAGGCTATCGAACAGGTGCAAACACCCGCGGAATCGGGAATCGAGTTTATCGAGAAAACAGGGTGTCTGGCCTACGAGCGGTTGACTCTGTTGTCATCGCCGAATGGAGCCCCCCTCGTAAGAGACTTGTCGCTTTCGATCCCCGTCGGAGCGCGCGTCTTGATCACCGGGCCCGCTCAAGGCGCTCGAACAGCGCTGTTCAAAGCAACTGCCGGCATTTCGTTCAAAGGCTCCACCGGACGCATCATCCGCCCAGCCCCCGACGACATACTTTTCCTTCCTCAGCGCCCTTATATGCCGACAGGCACACTACGACAGGCTCTTGTCCGCAATGCACGCGCGGACGACGTCCCGGAGGAACGCATCGTACGGTGCCTGCGCAACCTCAATCTTGAGTATCTCCTCGATCACGCGGGGCTAGATGTAGAGAAAGACTGGGAAATGTTGCTTTCACTGCAGGAGCAGCAACTTCTGTCGCTCGCCAGTATTCTTGTCGCGATGCCCAGGTTCGCCTTCTTGGACCGCATCGACATGACACTGGGTCGCGACCAGCTTCACAGTATTCTGCAAATCCTTACCGAGAATTCTATTACCTGCATCATGAGCGCGGAAACGGACGCCCTAAGCGATTGCCACGATGCCGTCCTGGAAATCGGCAAGGATGGCGGATGGCAGTGGATGGGCAGCCCGGCTTGAGGCGCTGCCACGTCAATGCCACCGGAACACCGGTGAAACGGTTGTCGAACGCCCGCAACAGGTGTAGTTTGATAATGGCTCGGTGCCCTCAAAGGGAAGGTCGTGCAGCGATGCTCGTCAAAGACATGATGACCACGCAGGTTGTCGGGGTATCACCGGACAACAGTGTCAGGCGGGCCGCCGAGATCATGCTCACCAATCACATAAGCGGCGTCCCGGTGATCGACGATGCAGGTGACCTCGTCGGAATCATCAGCGAGGGTGACCTGCTGCGGAGATCGGAGTTGGGCCAGGGAGCCATTGCCGAACTCGGAACACCCCTCCCCACTGCCGACGAGAAAGCCAGTTCGTATGTCAAGAGCAACGCGTGGAGGGTGGCCGACGTCATGAGCCGCGAGCCCGTGGTCGTGGACGAGGACGCATCTCTCGGACAGGTCTCCAGGTTGATGCAGGAACATCGCATTAAACGCATTCCTGTGGTCAGAGAGGGGAAACTCGTCGGTATCATTAGTCGCGCGAACCTTTTGGAGGCGATTATCGCGGCAAGCCAGGATGCAACCGCACCGGGTGACGAGGCGATCCGTCGCAGCATTGCGATCCGCCTCAGCGAAAATACGGGTCTTGCCGGAAAAGGCATGACTGTAACCGTCTCCGACGGGGTAGCCCACCTCTGGGGAAACGTTGACACCGCAGAGTGCAAGAAGGCTGCGCGCGTAGCCGCCGAGAGTGTCCGCGGCGTCAGAGGTGTGGTTGAGCACTTCCCCGCGGTTTCTGCATAAAGGGTCGGACGATATCAGTGGTTGCGCCGACGCAAAGCAGTTGAAAATACGACGATTCTCACCTTGGAAGATCTTACCGTAGCAATCTGGGCTCATAGGAGGAGGCACCCATGGTTTCGCTTAACACGGCAGGAGATGCGAAGGTCGCCATCAGCGGGAACAAGGCATCGGGCGGCCCCCTTTCGGCGGAGGAACTGCAGTCGTTGGACGCCTATTGGCGTGCATCGAACTATCTGTCCGTCGGTCAGATCTATCTTCTCGACAACCCACTGCTGAAAGAACCGCTGAAGCGCGAGCACATAAAGCCAAGGCTGCTGGGTCATTGGGGCACGACACCCGGCTTGAACATGCTCTACGTGCACCTCAATCGCGTTATCAAACGCGATGATCTCGAAATGATCTATGTGATAGGACCGGGACATGGTGGGCCGGCGCTGGTCGCGCATGCCTATCTCGAAGGCACCTACAGCGAGGTTTATCCCAACGTAGGCCAGGACACCGAAGGCATGAAGAGGCTGTTCAAACAGTTCAGCTTCCCCGGCGGCATTCCCAGCCACGTGGCCCCGGAAACGCCTGGCAGCATGCACGAGGGCGGCGAACTGGGCTACGCTCTCAGCCATGCCTACGGTGCGGCGTTCGACAACCCAGATCTGATCGTCGCATGCGTAGTCGGAGATGGAGAAGCAGAAACAGGCCCGCTGGCAACGGGGTGGCACAGCAACAAGTTCCTAAATCCCGCTCGCGACGGCTGCGTGCTGCCGATCCTGCACCTGAACGGCTACAAGATCGCCAATCCATGCTTCCTTGCCCGCATTCCGCGCGAAGAGCTGCGAAAATTGTTTGAAGGCATGGGCTACACGCCGTATTTCGTCGAGGGTAGTGACCCGGCCAGCGTGCACCAGCAATTGGCCGGCACGCTCGATACCGCGGTGGCGGACATCAAGAGAATCTGGGCGGATGCCCGCACCAAAGGCAACGTGAAACGTCCGATGTGGCCGATGATCGTCTTCCGCACGCCTAAAGGCTGGACCTGCCCGCCCGAGATTGACGGGAAAAAATGCGAGGACTACTGGCGGGCGCACCAGGTGCCGATGGGCGACATGGACAAGCCGGATCACATTCGTATTCTCCAGGAGTGGATGAAGAGCTACCGCCCACAGGAACTGTTTGACGACGCCGGCCAGTTCAAGCCAAAGCTCGCCGCACTGGCGCCTGTTGGGCATCGCCGGATGAGCGACAGCCCGCATGCCAACGGCGGCTTGCTGTTGCGCGACCTGAAGATGCCCGACTTCCAGGACTACGCAGTATCGGTACCAGGCCCCGGGCAAACCGTCACCGAGTCGGCGAGGGTGATGGGCAAGTTTCTCCGTGATGTCATGAAGATGAATATGGAGAACAAGAACTTTCGCCTGTTCAGCCCCGATGAGAACAACTCCAACCGGTGGCAGGACGTGCTGGAAGTCACCGACCGCTGCTACATGGCCGAGATCTATCCGGAAGACGACCATCTTTCACCGGACGGACGAGTGATGGAGGTTCTCAGCGAACATCAATGCCAGGGATGGCTCGAAGGTTACCTGTTGACCGGCCGGCATGGCTTCTTTTCCTGCTATGAAGCCTTCATCCATATCATCGACTCGATGTTCAACCAGCACGCCAAATGGCTGAAAGTGTGCAACCACATTCCATGGCGGCGTCCGATCGCCTCGCTTAATTATTTCCTGAGTTCCCACGTCTGGCGGCAGGACCACAACGGGTTCAGCCATCAGGACCCTGGCTTCCTGGACCACGTCGCCAACAAGAAGGCAGATGTTGTCCGGATCTATCTGCCGCCGGATGCCAATACGCTTCTGTCAGTCACCGATCACTGCCTGCGCAGCCGCAATTACGTCAACGTCGTCGTCGCCGGCAAGCAGCCTGCACCGCAGTGGCTGACGATGGATCAGGCCATCAAGCATTGCAGCCAAGGCATTGGCATCTGGGAGTGGGCCAGCAACGACAAGGGGAGCGAGCCCGACGTGGTCATGGCATGTTGCGGTGACGTTCCAACGCTCGAGACGCTCGCGGCAATCGAGCTGATCCGAGAGCACCTGCCAGAACTTAAGGTCCGCCTTGTCAACGTGGTGAACCTGATGAAGCTTCAGCCGCCGACCGAGCATCCGCACGGTCTGTCGGATCGCGACTTCGATGCCCTCTTCACCAGGGACAAGCCGATCATCTTCGCGTTCCACGGCTATCCGTGGCTCATTCACCGGCTCACCTACCGCCGTACCAATCACGGCAATCTGCACGTCCGAGGCTATAAGGAAGAGGGAACGACGACGACGCCGTTCGATATGGTTGTCCTCAATGAAATGGATCGGTTCCATCTGGTCGAGGATGCGATCGATCGGCTGCCCCAGTTGGGTGCGCGCGCGGGCTATCTCAAACAGGCAATTCACGAAAAGCTGGTCGAACATCGGCAATACATCGAGAAGCACGGAGACGACATGCCCGCGATCAGTGGCTGGAAATGGGGCTCGAAAGGCCAGCCAGGAGCGCGTCAAAAAACCTCGACTGAAGGAGACAATGCTTGAGCACCAATGTCCCGTCGAACGGAGGTTCCAGTGGCAACGAGTGCGTCCAAGACCGTATGGCAAAACAGCGTCGGTGAGCCGGTTCACCCCGGCTCCGCCATCGCCTTGCTTTCCAACGATCGGTACAGCGTCCTGGCCACGGCCGCCGGCACCGGGTACGCAACCTGGCAAGACCTGGACGTTACGCGGTGGCGTGAGGACAGGACGCGCGATTGCTGGGGCCAGTTTTGTTATGTCCGGGATCTATCGGGCAACGACCTCTGGTCCATAGGAAGGCAGCCGCGGCCCCGACCGGGACACGTCTACCAACACGCCTTTTTTGGAGACAGAGCCGAGTTCCGCTGTCATGCCGGCGATATCGAGATCCTCTGGAAAATCTGCGTCGCAACGGATGTGGACGCAGAAGTGCGCATGCTCAGCGTCACGAACCATGGCACCGGCGAGCGTATCCTCGAATTGACAAGCTATGCCGAGGTCTGCCTCAACAATCGTCGTGCGGACATGGCGCATCCGGCCTTCGCCAAGCTGTTTGTCGAAACCCGGTTCGACGAGGCAACAGGCGCCTTGTTTGCGCGCCGCAGGCCTCGCGCGTCCGGGGAAAAAGCCACGTGGGCAGTCCACGTTTCCTCATCCGACCTACCGCAGCCCCAGGAGTTACAGTATGAAACTGATCGGCTGAGATTTCTTGGCCGGGGCCGAACAACGGCCAGTCCCGCGATCTTCGACGAAGGCGCACCGCTTTCCGGGACGACTGGCCCCGTTCTCGACCCGGTTTTCTGTTTGCGAAGGGTTGTTCGATTGTCCCCCGGCGGTGAGGCACGCCTCGCCTTCGTCACGGGAGCCGCAGATGATCAGTCAACGGTGGACGGCATCGCTCGGAGATACGCGAATATCGATGCTGCCGAGCGGGCGTTCCTCGCGGCATCCGAGCGATATGAAACCGAGCTTCGGACGCTTGGCCTGAAGCCTGACGAGGTGTCGTTGTTCAATCGATTGGCTGGGAGCGTCTTGTTTGCGAACCCGGCCATGCGACAGGCAACCGCTCTCCCGACAGAGCGATTGGATCGAGCCGCTCTCTGGGCTCAAGGGATTTCCGGCGACCTTCCGATCGCCCTGGTCCGCACGAATGGAGATCGGGATCACACCCTCGTTCGCCAGGTTACGACGGGCTACGATTTCGCTCGGCGGAGGGGCTTGAGATTTGACCTGGTCCTGCTTGAGGAGGGCGGTGCGGCGAGCGTCAGGCGGCTGACCGGAAAGCTGCGATCCGGCCCATACGGCGAAATGATCAGCAAACCTGGAGGGATTTTCGTCCTTTCTACGGAAGGCGACCATCTGGCGACCATCGTTGCCGCCGCGCGCGTCGTCCTGCTGGGAAGTGGTGGTGACCTTGGCGAGCAACTCAAACGACCCTTTCCGACACTGCCACCTCTTCCGTCGACCCTGACCGCTCGGCCGAACAAGCAACCCGCAGCCCCGCCTCCTGAACCGGCCGAGAAATTGCTATACTGGAACGAGTTGGGCGGGTTCACATCCGATGGACGTGAATACGTCGTGCTCGTCGACGCCGCCAAACCACGCGCCCCTGCCCTGCCGCCTGCGCCATGGACCAATGTGATCGCGAATCCCGAATTTGGCTGCCTGACGACAGAAGCTGGTCTTGGTTACACCTGGTCGCAGAACAGTCAGATGAACCGCCTGACGCCATGGTCCAACGATCCAATTGCGGACATGCCTGGCGAGGTCCTCTATTTGCGAGATGAAGAAACCGGTGACATCTGGACGCCGACACCGCTACCTATCGGCCCTGGTGCGGCGGTGACCGTTCGTCACGGCCAAGGCTACAGCCGTTATATCGGTCACAGCCGTCATCTCAATCAAGAGCTCACGATCTCCGTTCCGCTCAACGATCCGGTCAAGATCATTCGTCTCAGACTTACGAACGATGATGTTCGAGCTCGGCACGTCACCGCAACCTATTTCGCTGAGTGGGTCCTTGGGACACACCGCGAAGACGCGGCGACGCGGATTGTCTGCTCGCGGGATACGCGGTCGGGCGCTATCGTGGCCAGAAACCCCTGGGGCGGAGACTTTGCCGGGAAACTGGCTTTCGCAGCCGCCAGTGAGCCGCCGCGTTCGGCAACATCCGATCGTACTGAGTTTCTCGGCAACTATGGTTCCGTATGTCAGCCTGCGGCGATGCTGCGAACCGATCTCGCCGAACGGTTCGGCCCAATGCTGGATCCCTGCGCGGCGCTGATGGTGGACATTTCCCTGTCGCCCGGCGAAAGCCGGGAAGTCGTCTTTGTTCTGGGAGAAGCCATCGACCTCGGTGAAGTCCACAGGCTGGTCCACGAACACGCCGACCCTGAGCGTGCAGTCTCAAGCCTGTCGGCTGTCTCGCGCCAATGGGATGATATTCTAAACTCGATCCAGGTGAGCACGCCCGATCCCGGCTTGGACTTGATGATGAATCGCTGGTTGTTGTACCAGGTCTTGGCGTGCCGTGTCTGGGCGCGCACGTCCAATTATCAGTCCGGAGGCGCTTACGGATTCAGGGATCAGCTCCAGGACGTGATGGCTCTGGTCTACAGCAGGCCGAGCGAGACCCGCTCTCATATCCTGCGATCGGCAGCACGGCAATTTGAGGAGGGAGACGTCCAGCACTGGTGGCATCCTCCATCGGGCATCGGCGTGCGTACCCGCATCACCGATGACCTCTATTTCCTGCCTCTGGTCGTCCACCACTACGTGTCGACGACCGGCGACGTCCAACTGCTTGATGAAATGGTTCCCTTCATCACGTCACCGGTGCTGAAAGACGGCCAGGAAGAAGACTTCAACCAACCGGCGACCAGCGAACAGTTCGGCTCCGTCTACGAACACTGCGTCCGTGCGCTGGAGCATGGCTATCGATTGGGCCGCCACGGCCTTCCCCTCATGGGGACCGGTGACTGGAACGACGGCATGAACAAGGTCGGCGCCGAAGGCAAGGGCGAGAGCGTCTGGAACGGCTGGTTTTTCCTCACGGTCCTGAAATCATTTGCCGAGATTTCATCGTCGCGTGGAGATCAAAACAGAACCGCCTGGTGCCGCGATCGGGTCGAGGCGCTGCGCAAGGCTATCGAAGCCAACGCCTGGGACGGCGGCTGGTATCGCCGGGCATATTTCGACGACGGCACACCGCTCGGGTCATCCCTGAACGACGAGTGCCAGATCGACGCCCTCCCCCAAGCCTGGGCTGTCATTTCCGGCGAGGCGGATGCGAAACGTGCGGCGCAGGCGATGCGTGCGGTTCACGAGCGGCTCGTACTCCCGGCGGACAAGATGATCAAACTCTTCGACCCACCTTTCGACAAAGGCGTGCTGCAACCCGGCTACATCAAAGGCTACGTCCCTGGCATCCGGGAAAACGGCGGCCAATACACCCACGCCGCGACCTGGGTCGTCTGGGCAACGGCCCTGCAGGGCGATGGCGATCTCGCCTTAAAGCTCTGGAACCTTATCAATCCAATTTGCCATGGCGCAACGAAAGACCAAATCGAGCGCTACAAGGTGGAACCCTACGTGGTCTGCGCGGATGTCTATGGCGCGGCGCCACACACGGGTCGCGGTGGGTGGGCATGGTACACCGGGTCGGCCAGTTGGTTTTATCGCGTAGCGCTCGAGGCAATCCTTGGCTTTCACCGGCAAGGCGCATTTCTGCGGTTCGCGCCGTGCGTTCCGACAGGCTGGCCCGCCTATGAGATTACCTACCGACATGGATCGGCGACCTACCGCATCCGTTTTGACAATTCAAAAGGCATCGGCCGAGGCGTGTACTCCGTCACGCTGGACGGGGAACCTGTCCCGAACGCAAGCGTCCCGCTTGTGGAAGACGGACGCCTGCATGATGTACACGTCGGAATTGGTTAGCGGACATGGCCGAAACGCTCTCAACGGACGCGGATTTCGACCGCCTGCCGACCGAGCAGGACCTCAGTCGATTGCAATTCACCACCCTGTTGTACTATCTCCACTGCACAAATCCGGACAACGGACTGGTTCGCGACAAGACAGAACCCAATACCCCCGCAAGCATCGCAGCGATTGGAATGGCGCTGGCGACTATCCCGGTTGTTGTAGAGCGCGGCATTCTTATCCGCGAGTTTGCCGCAAAGATCACCCGCAGCAGATTGAGATATCTCATGGCCTGCCCGCAGGGGCCGGAGACCGATTCATCGGGGTACAAAGGCTTTTTCTACCATTTTCTTGACATCGAAACCGGGCGGCGCGCGTGGCAGTGCGAACTGTCAACGATTGACTCGGCCTTCTTGTTCGTGGGTGCCTTGACCGTCGCCGCGTACTTTGATGGCGACAAGGCCGATGAGGTGGAAATCCGTCAGCTTGCGATGGCGCTGTACGAACGAGCAGATTGGAATTGGGCTCGCAACGGCGGTGCCACCCTAACGCATGGCTGGCATCCGGAGAGCGGCTTCATCCCCTATCGGTGGCGTGGCTACGATGAAGGCCTGCTCCTATACATCCTTGGCCTCGGATCCCCGACTCATCCATTGCCCCCGGAATCCTATGACGCCTACACTGAGCGCTACGAGTGGAGAAATATCTACGGCCGCGAACTTCTGTATTCGGGGCCGCTCTTTACGCATCAGCTCTCGCACATGTGGATCGACTTTCGAGGCATCAGGGACGCATTCATGCGCGAGCACGACAGCGACTATTTCCAAAACAGCCGGCATGCGACATATGTCCAGCAGGAATATGCAATCCGCAACCCGATGAACTTTGCCGGATATGGCGAGCATTGCTGGGGGTTCACTGCGTGCGACGGGCCTGGTTGGGGCAAGCGGAAGCTGGAGGGAGTCGATCGCGAGTTCTTCGACTACATTGCCAGGGGTGCGCCTTTCGGACCCGACGATGGAACTGTAGCGCCATGGGTCGTCGTGGCCTCGCTGCCGTTTGCGCCGGAAATCGTCGTGCCAACCATTCGCCACTTTGCGCGGATGAACCTCGGCATGACGCGGCTTTACGGTTTCAAACCGTCATTCAACCAGACATATCCCGTCGAGAATAGTTCTACGGGCTGGTGGGTGAGCCCCTATCATTTCGGCATCGACCAAGGACCGGTTGTGCTGATGATCGAAAACTATCGGACGGGCTTGCTCTGGAACATAATGCGTCAATCCAAACCCGTTGTAACCGGGTTGCGGCGCGCGGGATTTTCCGGCGGCTGGCTCTAGAAGGCGTTACCGGTGCTATCGCACCGCGACTTTCGCCGGATGTTCAGTCGACGATATGATATCCGCCATCCACATAGAGCACCTGTCCGGTAATCAGGCGGGCGGCATCGTGCGCGAGAAAGGCCGTGGCGACACCGACGTCGTCGATGTCGATGAGCTCCCGGGCCGGCGACTTCGACTTGGTCTTTTCCAGCAGCTCGTCGAACTCGGGAATCCCCGAGGCCGCACGCGTGGCCAGCGCGCCGGGCGAGATGGCGTGCACCCTGATCCCCTTTGGCCCGAGTTCGGCTGCCAGATAGCGCACGGCGCATTCCAGCGCCGCCTTCGCCACACCCATGACGTTGTAGTTTTCGACGACCATCTGCGATCCGTAATAAGTCATCGTGAACAGCGTGCCGCCGTTCTTCATCAGCGGCTCGGCCAGATGAGCCATGCGGATAAATGACCAGCAGGAGATATCCATTGTCGTCAGAAAACCCTCACGAGGCACATCGACGACACGGCCGCCGAGCGTGTCCTTGGGTGAGAAGGCTATCGAGTGGACAACGAAATCGAGCTCACCCCAGGTGCTGGCGATACGGTCGAAGACCGCTTCGAGCTGACCGGGAACAGAGACGTCCAGCGGCATGAAGATCGATGCTTCTACCTCACCGGCGAGCGGTTCCACGAAGGGCCTGGCTTTGTCGTTGAGATAAGTAACCGCAAGTTCAGCGCCGAAGGCGTGGAAAGCCCGTGCACAGCCCCAGGCGATGGAGCGATCATTGGCGATGCCAACGATCAGCCCCTTTCGACCCCTGAGAAGCTGTGCGTTGATGACCGGAGCGGACATTGGTTGCATCTCCTCGAGATTGGCTTCAGGACGCATTGATGAGCGCAAGCGTATGGCGTGCAATCATCAGCTCCTCGTCTGTCGGCAGGACGTAAAGACGAACGCGGCTCGCTGGCGTGGATATGAGAGTGTCGCCCGCTTCGTTTGCCGCGGGGTCGAGTTCGGCACCGAGCCAGGCGAGCCGTTCGCTGATGCGGGCGCGGATCGGAGCCGAGTGCTCCCCGACGCCGGCGGTGAACACGAAGGCGTCCAGACCTCCGAGCGCCGCCGCAAGCATGCCGGCGCTGAGCGCACAACGATGAATGAAGTGGTCGATCGCGAAAGCGGCACACGGGTCCTTGCTGGCAAGGAGGTCACGCATATCACCGGAGATGCCGGAAAGTCCCTTCAGGCCCGATGCTCTGTAGAGAAGGTCGGTGACCTCAGCCACGGTCATGCCCTGCTGATCGATCAGGTACAGCACGACACCGGGATCCATCTGCCCTGGCCGGGTGCTCATCGGCAAGCCGTCGAGCGCAGTAAACCCCATCGTCGTCTCGACGCTCCGCGCCTCTTTCATCGCGCACATCGAAGCGCCGCTGCCGAGGTGGGCAACGACGATGCGCCCGCCCGCAATGTCAGGCGCGACGTCGGCCAATCGCTCGGCAATATATTCGTAGGAGAGGCCATGGAACCCGTATCGCCGCACGCCCTGTTCGTAGTAGGTCGCCGGCAAGGCGTAACAATCCGTATGGGGGGCGTGGCCTCGATGAAAAGCCGTATCAAAGCAGGCGACCTGCGGCACGTCGGGATCGATCTCCATGGCGAGCCGGATCGGAGCCAAATTGTTTGGCTGGTGCAGTGGCGCAAGCTCCTGGAAGGTGGCGAGCGTGTCCAGGATATCATGATCGATCAGGATCGGCCTTGCGTAATCCGGACCGCCGTGGACGACGCGATGGCCGATAGCCCGGAGGGTAAAACCCTCAAGCGTCTGCAGCCAGGCGCGTGTTTCGGCGATCGCCGCCGGCAGGTGGTCGACCACCTCGGGCGCATAGCGGCGGTCAACCAAAACCTCACCGTCAGGCCCTCTTGCCACGAGGCGCGGCTGCGTCCCGATGCCGTCGATCTGGCCGCGAATGCACCGCCTGAGGCCGCCATCGGTCACCTCGAAGATCTGGAATTTGAGGCTCGACGACCCTGCGTTGACGACAAGGATTGCGTCCATGTTCAGGCCACCACTTGCGCGCCGCGCCGCCGCGCCGCCGCGTAGAGCGTTGCAACAGCGCACGACGCGAGACGGCTACGCACAGTGTCCGCCCGAGACGTCAGCACGATCGGCACGCGCGCGCCGAGCACGATGCCTGCGGCATCGGCATGCGAGAGAAAGGTCAGGTTCTTGGCCAGCATGTTTCCTGACTCGAGATCCGGCACGACGATGATCTGTGCCCGGCCGGCGACGGGCGAGGTAAGCCCTTTAATGCTTGCCGCTTCCGGACTTATAGCATTGTCAAAAGCAAGCGGGCCGTCGAGTATCCCGCCGGTGATCTGTCCGCGATCGGCCATCTTGCACAGCGCCGCAGCGTCTATGGTCGAAGGTATCTTTGTCGTCACCGTCTCTACGGCGGAGACGATTGCCACGCGTGGTTGACCGAGCCCGATCGTCGTCCAGAGATCGATCGCATTCTGAACGATGTCGCGTTTGACAGCGAGGTCCGGGAAGATGTTGATGGCAGCATCTGTGATGAAGAGCGTATCGGGGTAGCCGGGCACGTCCATCACGAAAACGTGGCTGATCCGGCGTTCGGTGCGCAAGCCGGTGGCGGACGCCGTGACCTCGCGCATCAGTTCGTCCGTGTGCAGGCTGCCCTTCATGAGGAGTTCGCCCTTGCCCTCCCGTATCAGGGCGACCGCCTGGGCGGCGGCACCGTGACTATGCGGAGCGTCGACGATCTCGTGGTCTTTCAGATCGAGCCCCTTGCCCGCAGCCACTTCCCGGATCTTGGCCGACGGTCCGACCAGAACCGGAACGATCAATCCGCTTTCGGCAGCGTCAAGCGCCCCCTGCAGCGAGGTCTCGTCGCAGGGATGCGCCACGACCGTCACGGCCGGCGCCACTTCCCGTGCGGCGGCGATCAGGCGGTCGTATTTGGAGGGATTGGGCGTTGTCGTGGTCAGATCAATCAATGGGGTAGCCCCTCTCTTCGATCAGGACGCGTTGGTGAGCGAGCGGTCTTGCCGATGGGTCTGGCGACGGGGTCGCCACCAGGATCAGGCGTGTCGAGCCTAAAGAGGCCAGCCACGTGGTCGAGCCGCTCGGCCGCAGCACCTGCCAATGTTCCAGACGACTCCAACAGATCGCGCAGAACATCGAATGCCTTCCGGCGCTCGTCGATATCTGTCGGCAGGAGTGCCGGAATTGCCGCAAGAGCGGCAGCCTCATCGATCAGCAACATGAAATATTGATCGCGCACCAATGCCTTGAACTCCGCGAGCGTCAACCGATTGGCCGCGGGCTGGTCGCGCCTTATTTTTCGAATCGCCTCGAAGCCGCGCTCATCAGCATTGCCCCGCGCCATGCCGACATAGAGTAGCGATCGCGCAAGGCCCTCCAATTGACCACCCTTCGTGATCTTCTCTTTCAAGGCGGCAACGCGGGTTTTCAGGAGTGCGCCACTCAACAGACTCTTGGGCGCCTTTCGCGGCGGACGGCTGGAATCCGGATCGATTCCAAGGGCCGCCTGCAGGGGAGCCGCGCCGTACACCGCGCGAAACGTCTCCTCGGCGAGGCGCTCCGACATAATCCGCCAGCCTTCGAGCCCATCCACGATTTGTTCCGACAGCATTTCCTGGGCGGAGAGAAAGACGTTGTCGGCCGCCACAGGACGACGATTCTCGCGGACGTATTCCGCGGCGCTTTCGACCCATGCCAACATCGGATTGCGCGGACCGAACATTTCATAGCTCAGCCGCAATGGGTGGAGATGCCGCGCCATCTCGGCGACCTGCGGCGTGACGGCCGCCTTGACCGCCGGCTGGGCGAGGACGCGGTAGTTCGCAAGATTGATTTCCGAGAGCCGCGC
The DNA here is from genome assembly GCF_001424945.1 of Rhizobium sp. Root1203. GTDB lineage: Bacteria > Pseudomonadota > Alphaproteobacteria > Rhizobiales > Rhizobiaceae > Rhizobium. The sequence goes on along the minus strand of NZ_LMCW01000001.1, from coordinate 482,683 downwards.
GGCAGCGGCAAAACGGCGTTCGTCCTCGATATCGTTGCCGCCAAGGGCGCGGATATCATCAAGCGTACGCGCTTCGCAGCGCATGATCCATTGGCCCGTGACCAGTTCCGGATGGTCGACGGCTTCGCCTACGGGCTCGAGAACCGCCTCGTAAAGTCCGGGAGGCAGGACATCGATCAGATCGATATTTGACGCGAATTCGTCGTGTTCCTTGCGGGCGACGCCGGCGGAAACGAAGATTCCGAGGTGACCGATCTTCTCGTGAACGGTATAGACGATGGTCTGACCAACTGAGCGTATCTCGTCAACGCTGTCGTAGAGATCGAGGATCCAGTCCAATGCCTGCTGAGGCGGCGTGATGTTGTCACCCTTTGAGCAGAAGACAAGGATCGGCGACCGTATGTTGCGCAGGTCGACGGCAGTGCCGTCGGAGGTGCGCATCTCGCCTGCGGCAAGCTTGTTGCCGACAAACAGCTCATCGACGATGAACTGCATTTCTTCCGCGTTCAGCGTGACATGCCCGCCCCACCAGCGCTCGAAACCGAGATAGCGCTCGGCTTCCGTGTCGATCCTGGAGTAGAGGTTGTACTGCTTGCTCCACAGCGTGTTGGCGGGGTTCTGGTTCTCGAAGTTCTGTACCAGCCATGCGCCATCGAACTTGCCGGCGCCGAGGTCCCCTGTCAGGGCCGTCAGCCAACTCCCGCCAAGAAGACCGCCGGAGTAGCGCATCGGATATTGGCCTTCTACGCCCGCCCAGTAGGAAAGCGGCGTGCCCGCGATGATGATCGGGCCGAACAGCTCCGGTCGCAGTGCCGCAAGCATCATGACGGCCCAGCCCGCCTGGCAATTGCCTATGACGCACGGCTTTCCGTCTGCTCCCGGATGGCGCGCGATGACCGTCTCCAGGAACTTTGCTTCCGCGTGAACGATATCTTCGATCGTCTGGCCCGGCACGGGCTCCGGCAGGAACCCGATGAAATAGCATGCATGCCCCGCCTTCATCGCCACGCCGATCTCACTGTCGGCCTTGAACCCGCCTATTCCGGGTCCATGGCCAGCGCGTGGGTCAACGACGACAAACGGACGTTTGGTCTCGTCGATGACGACGCCCGACGGCGGGATGATATGCGCCAGCACGTAGTTGACGGGCTTCTCAAGGCTACGACCATCACAGACAAGTTCCGCGGCATAGTCCAGCACATGCGGCGCGCTACGCGCGGACTGCTCCGCATACTGTGCGCCGCGCCGTCTCATGACATCCAGGTACAGCACCGAGCGTTGCCACGCATCGGTCCAGTAGGCGGTGAGCGGGTTGGTAAACATCATTGTGTTCGTAATGCTGGCCAGATCGGACATCATGTCCACTCCTTCTGTGAATAACGGAGTCATCCTTAGGCAGTGCCGAACGCGCTTCGTCGGTGTGGTCATCCGATCGGCGGCAAGAGCGCCCGATGTTCGCATCAGAAAAGCTTATTTCACGGCGTCACACAACAGGTGCTTCACGATAATGGCCAACGGTATCGTTTGCGTGACACTCCTCGTCGAACCAATCCGCCTCGTTCGACATTCCGTTTCCGAGCGCGGGCCGCGTCCTTCAAGCGTAGTCGGCTGCAAGCGCGGCGTCGATCTCGAATCTCTCAGGAAGCCAGCCAGGGCAGAATTCTGATGATGGCCCCGTGAGCCGCGCGCTGCGGGGAATGGGGGGTACCAAGTCGCTGGCGACGTCCCCCTCAGCACATTGCGGGATCCGCTCCATCGACGACGGCTTGAAAAATCCTCAACCTGTCGGTGGCGTTTCCGCGTGTGCATCCGCATAAACGAAAAAGCCCTGCAATGCAGGGCTTTCGGCTGGTCGGAGTGGAGTGATTCGAACACTCGACCCCCACGTCCCGAACGTGGTGCGCTACCAGACTGCGCTACACTCCGTGACCAGCGGCGCCTCTATAGACCGGCCCATCCCGTTGCGCAAGCTCCAAAATTCAAAAGCCGGCGCATTTTTGCGGCCTGGCGGATTGGCGATATCGGTTGCCGGAATGGAGCAAAAAGCCACACCTCAGGCAAATTTTGCAATTGCGAAGGCGAGCCGATTTTCTTTTGCCGAGTTCCGGGCTAAAGGGCTCGACGGGACACGCGGAACCGTTGCCAGGCAGCGATTCCCCGCCATCGAATGCGCGACAATTCAGGGACGATATGATGAAACTCCGCACTTTTGCCGCGGCCGGGCTCGCCATTGCGCTGGCCGGCTGCACGACCATTCCGACCGCAGCAGATCCGATCTCCAGCCGCTGGGTCGGCCAGTCGGCCGGCAAGTTCTTTGCCGCCTTCGGCCCGCCGCTGACCGATGCCGACAACGGTTCCGGCAACGTCTACACCTGGAAGGGCGGCTACAAGACCGTGACGGTTCCGGCAAAGTACGCGGAAGGCGCCGACGGCAAGCGCGGCAAGCAGATCTCGCCGGCGCGCAAGCTCTACCTGCGCTGCCAGGCCGAGATCACCACGAATTCGGACTACACGATCCGCACCATCCGCGTTTCGGGCGACGTACCAGGCGCAAACGGCCCGTCCTACTGCGCCGAATTCCTGGCGCCGGCCGACAAGGCGCAGTAAAGGCAGCCGGATCGGGAAACAGGAAAGGCGGCCTTGCGGGCCGCCTTTTGCATTCGAGCCGATCGGTATCCGGTCCCGAGACCCCTCTCCGGACCGGTGCCGCCCCGCCTATTCGTGGATGGTATAGGAGCCCATTTCGCAGAGGTTCTGCGTGTCGGTCGTCGTGTCGAGGTCAGACTCTTCCTCGAATTCGAAGCGCATGTCGTACTTGCAGACGTCGCGACCGTCGGCAATGGTGATATCCATGCTCTCGCCCGGATTAAGAACCTGCTTGCCGAAGACATCGTCTTCCCACTCGTTGACGCCGACCGGCGAGGTGTAGAAATTCGTCAACACCGAATTGGTGCCGTTCTTCAGCGAGAAAACGAGATCTTCCGCATGGGATGCGCCGGCAGATGCCAGCAAGGCCGCCGCTACCGCGACGGACATCAGTTTCAGTTTCATGGTTTGCCCCCTGCTCAGAATTGAGCAATCCGAGGCTTATTTTGCGGGCTGGTTTTGTCAACGGCTACGAAGCAAAACGCCAAGCCCGGCACGAACCAAATTTGGTGAGGTTGGGTGCAGGGTTGGTGCCCTTCCGCGATCCGCGAAATTCGCCGCCCGTCCGTCGCGTCAAGCTCAGCGTGCATAAGTTTAGAAGCCGGCCGGCCTCCAGCCGATAGGTGGTGGGTATGTGCCGGCCGTAGCGGCAAAGTCACCATCGTTTTTTGACAGGGCTCGCCTGCCTCTTCTTGACGATTTTTATCAGCGAGCCCCGGCTATCCGGATGTGCGGACGGCACATTCAACTAGTGGTCAGTTCCGACAAGGTAAAGTTACAAGTCACTAATGTAGCGTTACAAATTACTAAGGGAGAATGCGCTTGGCATTCATGGCCCCCGGTCATGCAAGCGGGTGCGCATTTCTCATGTTCGCGAGATGGCTGGACGACGTAAATCGGGTGAACCGATACTATGCACCCGGAAGGTGTTTCGGATTCGATAACTCGTTGAAAATTAATAATAAATAAGCGGTGGCTGGGGCGCCAGGATTCGAACCTGGGAATGCCGGTACCAAAAACCGGTGCCTTACCGCTTGGCGACGCCCCATCAGCGCTTGGAAGCGGAGACCGCTTGCCAAATCGACGCCTGATTAGCAAAGGTCGCTGGCGCTCACAATCATTAAGTTTCGGCCGGAGCATATTTCTGTGCGCATCTGCAGGCGCCGTGCTAGGTCTGGAGCGACGAGACCGAAGCCTGCCGGAGTGATGATGAGCCAGTACCGTGCCCGCCCGCCTGCCCTTGCAACCCTCCTCGTCGACGACGCCGTGGTACGGATCACGCGCTGGGATTTCGAGCCGGGCGCGGATACCGGCGTGCACACGCACGGGATGGGCTATGTCGTCGTGCCGATGACGGATTGCAAATTCCTCCTCGAGGAGAAGGACGGCAGCCGCCGGGTCGATATCGCCATGGGTGCCGCCTACCGGCGCGATGCCGGCATCGAGCACAATGTGGTCAACGCCGGCGACCAGCCGATGTCCTTCATCGAGATCGAGTACAAGTAACCGGGATCAGCGACACAACGGCATTCAGCGCAGAACGACATGGCCAACCCGCAATTCAATCGTGACTTCGATCCGGCCTATGGACAGCCGGTGCCGGTCGCCCCCCAGGTGCAGCGCATCACGGTCAACAATCCGAGCGCCTTTACCTTCCATGGCACCAACAGCTACATCGTCGGGGATGCCTCGGTGGCGGTCATCGATCCTGGGCCCGAGGACGAGGCGCACTTCCAGGCGCTGATCGCCGCCCTCAGAGGGCGCGAGGTCACGCATATCCTCGTCAGCCACACGCATCGCGACCACTCGCCGCTTTCAAGGCGCCTGCAGGAGGTGACCGGTGCGCCCGTGGTCGCCGAAGGACCGCACCGCGCCGCCCGGCCGCTGCACTTCGGCGAGATCAATCCGTTCGCGGAAAGCTCCGATACGGCATTCCGCCCTGACATCGCAATCGGCGATGGCCAGACGATCGAGGGCGACGGGTGGCAAATGACCGCCGTGGCGACGCCCGGTCACACCGCCAACCATCTGGCCTTTGCGCTCGAGGGTACGGGCGTCCTGTTTTCGGCCGATCACGTGATGGGCTGGGCAACCTCGATCGTGGCACCGCCGGATGGGTCCATGGCAGACTACATGACCTCCCTCGACAGGCTGATCGCGCGGCGCGACCGTCTGCTGCTCCCAGGTCACGGCGGACCGGTCCGGCGGCCGGTGTCGTTCATGCGGGCGCTGAAGACGCACCGGCGCATGCGCGAGCGCGCCGTGCTCGGGCGCATCCGGGCGGGCGACGTCTCCATTCCCAAGATGGTGCAGGCGATCTACCGCGATACCGATCCACGCCTGCATGGCGCCGCAGCACTGTCGGTGCTCGCCCATATCGAGGATCTGCTCGAACGCGGCGAGATCGAGACCGACGGTCCGCCAGCACTCCTCGGTTCGTATCGGCCAACGCAACATGGGTGACGTGATGCATGACTGCTACAGCTATCGCCGGGATACCGCCGTTCCGGAATTTGCAGACGACAAGGCGCTGATCGTCTTCGACGGCGAATGCGTGTTCTGTTCGGCCTGGGTCCAGTTCGCGCTGAACCACGACAAGGCGGAGCGGTATCGCTTTCTCGCCGCCCAATCGCCGCTCGGCGAAGCTCTCTATCGGCACTATGGGCGGACGGACGCGACTACGAGAGCAACATTCTGATCGAGAACGGGCGGGCTTTCTTCAAGTCGCAGGGGTCCATCCGGATGATCGCCGGGCTTGGCGCACCCTGGTCGGCCGTCCGGGTCTTTCAACTGCTGCCGCGCGGCATCGCCGACCGGCTCTACGAATTCGTGGCGCGTAACCGCCTGCGCATTGCCGGACGGCGGGCGACCTGCTTCGTGCCGACGCCGGAGCAGCGGAGCCGCTTTCTCGGATGAAGGAGCGACTGCGCATCCTGATTGTCGGTGGCTACGGCACGTTCGGCTGCCGGCTGTGTCGCCTGCTGGCGGATCAGCCAGAGTTGAGCCTGCTCGTCGCCGGCCGCTCCCTCGACAAGGCCAGAGCCTTCGCAGACAGCCTTTCGGCGGCGAAGGCGGCGATCGAGCCCATCCGCTTCGACAGGTCCGGCGACACGCGTGCGCAACTGCAGCGTTGCGCCCCTGATCTGGTGATCGACACCTCAGGTCCGTTTCAGGTCGAGGACGGGGATCCTTACGGGCTGGTGCGCGCGTGCATTGCGCTTGGGATCGACTATGCCGACATCGCAGACAGCCGCAGTTTCGTTGCGGGCATTGCGGCATTCGATGCGCCGGCGAAAGCGAGCGGCGTCTTCGTTCTCGCCGGGCTCAGCAGCTTTCCGGCGCTGTCGTTTGCCGCGTTCGAGGAGATGGCCCCGCATTTTACGCGCATCGACGACATCTCTGCCGGCATCGCGCCCTCGCCGCATGCCGGCATCGGCCTCAATGTGATCCGGGCCATCACGAGCTATGCCGGCAAGTCCGTTCCCGTCGTCAAGAACGGCCGCGCGGTGACGGGCCTTGGCCTGATCGACCGCATGCGCATGGTGATTGCACCGCCCGGCGCCGTGCCGCTGCGAAGCCGCTCTTTTCTCCTGGTGGACACGCCGGATCTTGCGCTTTTGCCCGCAAGGCAGCCGCACCTCGTCTCGATCTTCACGGGCGCCGGAGCAGAGCCTGCCCTGCTGCAGCATCTTCTGCGTTGGGCGGCATGGCTGGTTCGTGCGGGGCTGCTGTCTTCGCTGCAGCCGTTTGCGCGAACCGTCCATGCCGCAAGCCGGGCGCTCGCGGTCGGCGAGCATCGCGGCGGCATGTTCGTTCGCGTGCGCGGCGCCGGCCGACATGGGCAAGCGACGGAACATGCGTGGCATCTAACCGCCGAGCGGGATGACGGCCCGTTCATTCCGGTTCTCGGGGTCGACGCCCTGATCCGCAAATGCGATGCGGGAAGCCGGCCGGCGCCCGGTGCGCGGGCGGCTGCGGGCGAACTGACACTTGCGGATTTCGAGGCCGGCTTCAAACGGTTTGCGATTGCGAGCGGGATTCGGGACGCGAGCGACCGCACCCTCCCCCTTTCGCTCTATCGCCGGCTGCTCGGCGATGCCTGGGAGGCGCTGCCGCCGGCGGTGGCGGCCATGCACGACGTCACGGGCGAGAGCGTTGCTTCAGGACGCGCCGACATCGAGCGCGGCCATGGCCTTCTTGCCAGACTGGCTGCAGCCATGGTCGGCTTTCCGAAAGCCGCAAGGCAAGCCGATGTCACGGTCCGATTTTCCGTGGCGGAGGGTATCGAGACCTGGACGCGGACGTTTGGCGGCAGGACATTCCGCAGCAGGCAATGCGCGGGACACGGGCGGGACGCACATCTCCTCGCGGAGGATTTCGGGCCGTTTCGCATCCTCATGGCGCTGGTGCCCGAAGGCGGGCGGCTCACGCTCGTTGTGCGCGGATGGCGCCTTTTCGGCATGCCCCTGCCACGATCGCTCGCCCCCGGCGGCAATGTCCACGAGGAGGAGCGCGACGGGCGCTTCCACTTCGACGTCGAGGTCAAGGCGCCGCTGATCGGGCTGATCGTACGCTACAGAGGCTGGCTCGTCCACGATGGTCCGGGCCTGGCCCGCTAGCTGCCGGCGATGCCGAGCAGTTCGGAGTCGAGCGCCTTCAGATAATCGTCGGCGATATCGGCGCTGAAGCCGAGATCGGCGGGGCCGTAGCGGGAGGCGACGCGCACGTCGACAAAGGTGGTTTCGGCCTCCTCGCGCAGCCGGATGACGACATCGAAGCGCAGGCCGAGAACGAGCGTCCGCGTCTCGCCCTGCAGTGTCACGCCATTGGCGCGGCGGATGAGCTGGGCCACGTCATCCTCGTAGGGCCTCGGGATCGGAACGGGGACGGCCTCCGGAGCATCGGCGACGGCGCCGTCTTCCGCGCCGGCCCTGGCGGGCTTGTCCTCCAGATCGCGCGACGGCACGCTGTCGCCCTCGGCACGGGTGATCCTGATACCATTCAGCTTGGCAACCTTCTTCACCGCGTCGAGCACGCGGTCGATCGCACCGTCGTAGCGACGGCCGGTCAGCTCCGGATAGGTTTCCAGCTGTTTCTCGCGATCGTCCGCGGTCACGGCCTCGCGCTTCAGCCAGATCTGATCGGCATTCGGCGGCTTCAACCATTCCGGCGCGGAAACGACGTCGGTCGAGACGTCGTAGATGGCCGGCATGGCGAAATAGCGTTCTGCCGCAAGGGCTCCGATGGCCAGCGGCAAGGCGGCGAAAACCAGTCCCTTCAAGGCGTCATGTCCACCCTCGGCACCTGTCAGCCAAAGGCTTCGAAACCCGGCGAACGCCAGGAAGGCGGCCAACGCCGCGAAGCCTGCGGAGACAAGGAGGATCAGCACGAGATAGGGCGTGGCAAGCCCGCCGAAACGATGGCCGACCAGAGCTGCAAGGCAAAGCACCAGCGCAAACGCTGCAAAGCGCCGCGAAAAGCGGGCGGCATTGGAAACAGGGCGGTCGAAACGGATTGCCATCAAACTTACCGGTTACTCGCAAGCGGCGCGTCCCGCATGAACACGCAAATCGCCCAAGGACTTGTTTAGTGCAAGATTCGCCTAAATTGAAACTGTTGTCTCGAACCGGAGCGCTCAATCCACGACGAAGGCGGCCACGAAGAAGGCAATTGTGGCCCCAAGGAAGACCGCGATGGCGTGCGTGAGCAATTTCTGATATTGCATAAAACGACCGTAATGCAGCATGTTCATCGCACAGGCGCGAACAGGAGAAGTGCAATGATTGCATCCGAGCTTGCAGTGGAGACCCAGGCGCCGGCGTTTAGCGGAACCGACGGCAAGGACCCGCTTCTGCCGGCAGAGCTTCTGGAACTGGAGCTGTCGCTCGACAGCTACGACGGCGATGCCGATTTCTGCGATGCCGTCCGAGAAGCGGCCGCGCGCGCCGGCGGCGAGTTGCTCTTCGACCTCCCGGCCGAAGGCCTGATGGAGGACTGCAAGCGCATTGCCGTGCTGCGTGTCCCGTCGGCCGCCTCGGATATGCGGATCGTTCTTGCGGTTCTCGACCACAACGGCACCGACATCCGCATGGAAACGCCGGCTCCCGAGACTACGCATCTCGTGCGATTTGCCGACGCCTTCATCAAGGTGCTCGAGAGGTTCTGATCCTCAATCCCGGCCGCTGGCCGCTTCCGCCACGCTTCGGAAGGCAAACTTGCGTCCGCACTCGCATTTGATCATGCACGTCTCCTGGTGGTTCGAGGGACGCTGGATAAAGAAACCGCGCGGCAGATGATCGACGGTAAAACCCGGATGCTTGCGCTTCGGATCGTCGATTTCCGACGCTTCGGCAAAACCGCTGTTGCCGCATTGCGGGCAGGTCAGTTTCTTCGAAAATCGATCACGTAGTGCCATGCCTGCCTTCCATCACTCAGAAGCAGCCTTCTTATAGGCGAATGGCGCCGGGCGAAAGCCGGAACCAAAGCCATGACGTATCGTTTCTTCATGAAGGAGGCCGTCATGCCGAACAGAGAACCCATGCCCATCCCGAGCGCCGACACGCCGCGGGGGCCGACACCGACGCCGGGGATTCCCGACCGGGTGCAGGAGAAACCGCCGCTGACGCCGGCGCAGGATCCGGGCGACAGCAAGAACCCGGAGGACCCGACGCTCGACCCGGCGCTTCTGCCGATCGGCGATCCGGCCGGTGCGGCGTGAGGCGGTATTTCCGATTGACGGACGAGTCCGAATGGCCTTTGCTGGGATGAACAAGGTCAATGACTTGAATATGCTGCTTGAAGATATGTCGATGCGCACCCTCGCCCTAACGTTCGTCCTCGCCGCAACAGCCGTCGGGCTGTCCGCGTGTCAGACCATGTCTCCAGAAGAGCGCCGTGCCGCCGACAACACGCAATGCATGAGCTATGGCTTCAAGCGCGGCACGGACGCATTCGCCACCTGCCTGCAGCGCATCGACCTCGAACGACAGGCACGGGCGCGCTACGACAGCGACATGGTCATGATGGACATGTCCTACAGTCTTGGTGGACCCTATTACGGCGGTCCCTACTACGGTCGCCCTTACTACCGCCGCTATCGCTGAGCAGCGCGGATGACGGCCTGAGCCGCCGCAAGCCTTGCAATCGGCACGCGGAACGGCGAACAGGACACGTAGTCGAGGCCGATCTCCTCGCAGAAGTGAATGGACGCGGGATCGCCGCCATGTTCGCCGCAAATTCCGAGTTTCATATCGTTGCGAGTCCGCCTACCGCGCTCGGTGGCGATGCGGATCAATTCTCCGACGCCATCGAAATCCAGCGATATGAACGGATCGTGCTCGATGATGCCCTTGCGCTGATAGGTCGGGATGAAGGCTGACGCATCGTCACGCGATATGCCGAAGGTCGTCTGCGTCAGGTCGTTGGTGCCGAAGGAGAAGAATTCCGCGACTTCCGCGATGACGTGGGCCCGCAGTGCCGCGCGCGGCAGCTCGATCATGGTCCCGACCAGATAGTCGATCCGCATGCCGGCTTCCGCCATGACATCCTTGGCAACGGCATCGATTCGTTCCTTGACGTAGTCGAGTTCCGATCGAAGACCGACCAGCGGTACCATGATTTCCGGAACCACGGCAGCGCCGGTCTCATGGGCCGCAGCCACCGCCGCCTCGAAAATGGCGCGTGCCTGCATCTCGACGATCTCGGGATAGGAGATGGCGAGACGGCAACCGCGATGGCCAAGCATCGGGTTGAATTCATGGAGGGCGTCGACGCGCTGGCGCAGTGCCGCCGCCTCCATGCCCATCGCCGCTGCAACATCGGAGATTTCCTCGTCGCTCTTCGGCAGGAATTCGTGGAGCGGAGGATCCAGCAGGCGGATCGTAACCGGCAATCCGTGCATCACATTGAAAAGTCCGGTGAAATCGAGCCGCTGGATCGGCAGCAGCTTGTCGAGCGCGGTTCGACGACCCTTCTCGTCCTCGGCAAGGATCATTTCGCGCATGACATGAATGCGCTCGCCTTCGAAGAACATGTGCTCGGTACGGCAGAGGCCAATGCCTTCGGCACCGAACGAGCGCGCCGCGCGGGCATCGGCCGGCGTATCCGCATTGGTGCGCACCGTCATGCGGCGGACGCGGTCGGCCCATTGCATGATGCGTCCGAAATCGCCGGAAAGCTCGGGCTGGACCATCTGAACCTCGCCCTTCAGAACCTGGCCGGCCGATCCGTCGATGGTGATGACGTCGCCTTTTTTGAGTGTGACCCCCAATCCGATCAGGCGCTCGTTGCGCGGGTCGATCCGCATGGTGCCGGCACCGACCACGCAGGGAATGCCCATGCCGCGGGCGACGACGGCAGCATGGCTCGTCATGCCGCCACGCGTCGTCAAAATGCCTTCGGCGGCATGCATGCCGTGAATATCCTCCGGGCTGGTCTCGACGCGCAGGAGGATGACCTTGCGCCCCTCCTCCTCGGCTACGACAGCCTCCTCGGCCGTGAAGACGATCTCCCCGGTCGCCGCTCCCGGCGATGCCGGCAGGCCGGTGCCGATCACTTCGCGCGGGACCCGCGGGTCGATCGTCGGATGCAGCAACTGATCGAGCGAGGATGGCTCGATGCGCAGCACCGCTTCCTCCTCGGTGATCAGCTTCTCGTCCACCATGTCGACGGCGATCTTCATCGCCGCGCGTGTCGAGCGCTTGCCGGAGCGCGTCTGCAGCATCCAGAGCGTCCCGCGTTCGATGGTGAACTCGATGTCCTGCATGTCGCGGTAGTGCGCTTCGAGCCTGTTGCAGATCAGCGAGAATTCCTTGAAGGCGTCAGGCATCAGCTTTTCCATCGAAGGCCGGTCGGAGCCGGAGCCGATGCGTCCCTCCTCGGTGATGCTCTGCGGCGTGCGTATGCCCGCGACGACGTCCTCGCCCTGCGCATTGACCAGGAACTCTCCGTAGAGCGACCTCTCGCCCGTCGAGGGGTTGCGCGTGAACGCGACGCCCGTGGCAGATGCATTGCCGAGATTGCCGAACACCATGGCCTGAATATTGACGGCCGTGCCCCAGCCCTCGGGGATGTTGTGGAGATGCCGGTAGGTGATGGCCCGGGCGCTCATCCAGCTTGCGAAGACGGCTCCCACAGCGCCCCAGAGCTGGACTTGCGGATCCTGGGGAAATTCCTCGCCCAGCTCTTCCTCGATCACGGTCTTGTACAGCGACACGACGTGCTGCCATTCGCTGGCCGTCAATTCCGTATCGTATTCGTAGCCGAGCCGACCCTTCTCGTCCTCGAGGATTTCCTCGAAGACATCGTTGTCGATGCCCATGACGACATCGGCATACATCTGGATGAAACGCCGGTAGCTGTCCCAGGCGAAACGCGCATCGCCGGCATCGTGGCCGAGCGCCTGCACCGTCTGGTCATTGAGGCCGAGATTGAGCACGGTATCCATCATGCCGGGCATCGACACGCGCGCACCGGAACGCACAGACAGCAGGAGCGGCCTTTGACCCGCGCCGAAGCGGCGCCCGGTGATGGCTTCGATGCCTCCGATACCGGCAAGCACCTGTGCTTTCAGCTGTTCGCCGATCCTGCGTCCGCCGTCGTAGTAGGCAGCACATGCGTCCGCGACGATCGTCAGGCCGGGGGGTACGGGAAGACCGAGGCTGCACATTTCGGCGAGGTTCGCACCCTTGCCGCCCAAAAACTCTCGGTCAAGCGCGCGACCTTCGGCCGTCCCGTTGCCGAATGTATAGACCCACTTGGTCATATTCCCCCCAAATCCAAATCGGGATCAACTTAATCCGTTGGACTTGAAAAGAAAATCGACAAATGCGGCCAAAATGTTGCAACGCACAATATCCGTCGCCGGCGGAACGATTTTGATTGTGTGAAAGAGAATAAAGCTTTGCGGGACCGCAACAAAGTCCCGCAAAGCCTTATTTCCGTCCGGCCAGGAAAACCGGACGGGGGGTTCAGCATGCCGGCACGAAAAGGAGGCAGCAAGCCTCGACACGTGCGCACGGCAAACGCGACGCAAACCGACAGAGCGGCCTCGCAGCCGCACCTATCAATCTTCTAATACAAGATCGGCAGGAAAACATCACCCTATCGGGCGAAACCGCCCGCGAGAGCCGACTTTTTTTGGGGTTTTATTCCGTCAGGCGATTTCACGCAGCTGCTCGGCGGTCTGCAGGTCTACGGATACGAGCTGCGATACGCCCTGCTCGGCCATCGTGACACCGAAAAGCCTGTTCATTCGGGCCATGGTGATGGGATTGTGCGTGATGATGACGAAGCGCGTTTCCGTCGAGGCGGCCATTTCGTCCATCAGGTTGCAGTAGCGCTCGACATTGTGGTCGTCGAGCGGCGCATCCACTTCGTCCAGCACGCAGATCGGCGCCGGATTGGTCAGGAATACGGCGAAGATCAGCGCCATCGCCGTCAGGGCCTGCTCGCCGCCCGAAAGCAGCGTCATGGTCTGCGGCTTCTTTCCGGGCGGCCTTGCCAGGATTTCGAGGCCCGCTTCCAGCGGATCGTCGGATTCGATCAGCTGCAGCTCCGCCGTGCCGCCGCCGAAAAGGTGGGTAAAGAGGCGCTGGAACTGACCGTTGACGACGTCAAAGGCGGCGATGAGGCGCTCGCGGCCTTCGCGATTGAGGCTCTGGATGGCGCCGCGCAGCTTGCGGATGGCGTCGATCACGTCGTCTCGCTCCTTGATCAGGGCCTCGAGCTTCTCGCTAAGTTCCTTCTGCTCCTCTTCGGCGCGCAGGTTGACGGCGCCAAGGCGCTCGCGCTCCATTTTCAGCCGTTCGAGCTCGCGCTCGACCTCGCGCAGATCAGGCATCGCCTGCATGGGCTGCAGGCCGGCAAGGCGCAAGGCTTCGTGCGGCGCCACGTTCAGCGCCTCGCGGATCCGTGCCTCGCCTTCCTGCCGCTTCTCGCGGGCGGACACCAGCCGTTCTTCAGCGCGGCCCCGGCGTTCGCGGCTTTCGGCAAGTTCCGACAGGGCGATCGCCGCCTTGTGGTCGGCGTCGCGTTGAAGAAGCTCGGCCTCTGCAAGCACATCGGCCGCATGGCGACGGGCTTCGTCCGCCTTCTGCAGCTCGTTCAGGAGCCCCCGGCGCTTGTCGTCGAATTCATCAGGGGCCATCTCCAGCTCGACGGCCTCGTCGCGCGCCTCTTCCTCGCGGGCGCGCAGGGTGGCGATGTGATCTTCGGCGCCGGCCGCACGCTGGCGCCACGTGCCCCGCTCCTGCCCGATGGCGACAAGGCGACGCTGGCGGGCATCGTTCTCGCGGTTCAGGCTTTCGTGGCGCGCCCGGGCCTCTGCGAGCGCACCGCGATCGGTCGCGACATTCGCCTGCTGCAGCCGCAGCCGCTCGTCGATCGCCGTCAGGTCAGGCGCGTCGTCGAGCTCGATGCGGGCATTCTCTTCCTGAACGGCAACGTCCTCCAGCTGGGACTGCAGCTGGCTGACCGCCTCGGCAATGACGTCGCGGCGGCGGATCAGATCGCCGGAGGCCCGCTCGGCAGCGGTGAGCGCATCGCGGGCATCGGCCAGATGCCGCCCCGAAAGCCTGACAGCATCGCGCGCATCGGCAAGGCGACGCTCCTCGACGCCGATCGCCTCGGCGGCCACGGCGAGCTGTTCTTCGGCCTCGACAAGAACATCGCGGGCGAGCGCCGCTTCGCTTTCGAGTTCCGAAAGGCGGTTCTTCTGGGCCAGCCGGAGTGCCGCCGCACTCGGCGCATCCGCACCGGTGACGTGACCGTCCCAGCGGTAGACCGCGCCATTTCTGGTCACCAGCCTCTGGCCAGGCTTCAAGTGCTGCACAAGCGTCGGCGCATCGGCATCCGACACCAGACCGATCTGCTTCAGCCGCCGCGTCAGGGCTGCGGGGGCTCGCACATGCTCCAGGAGCGGCGTGGCACCGGCCGGCAGGGCGGGATCCGCCGCTCCGTCGCCGTTCACGGACCAATGTGCCGGAGCATTCGGGTCGAGCGGGGATTCCAGATCGTCTCCCAAGGCAGCACCAAGGGCGGTTTCGAAGCCTCGATCGACGCGCAGTTCGTCCGCGACCGGAGAGAACTCGCCCGCGGCAGCGCCGGCGGCGAGCATGCGGGAGATGGTGCGGGCCTCGGTTTCGAGCGCGTTGAGCTTGGAACGAGCCTGATCCACCGGCGCGCGGGACATCGCCTCGGCCTGCCGGGCCGCCGCGAGCGCCTGTTCGACGGCCTGGATCGCAGCTTCCGCCTCCGCCACGGCAATCTCGCCCGCTTCGACCACGGCCCGCTTCTCATCCGGATCAGGCAGGGTGGCTATTTTCTCGCCGATCGCCGAAAGCTCGCGGTTCGCCTCGTCCATCTGGCGCTCGAGCCGCATTCTGCGGTCGGAGAGATCGCGAATGGCGCGTTCGAGCTGATTGCGGCCGGCGGACGCTTCCGCTCGCTCGGCCGTCACAGCGGTGAAAATGCGCTCGCTGTCGGCAAGCTTCGCAGCCGCCTCCTCGAAGGCCTCCCGGGTTTCCTCCGCATAGCGGCCGGAATCGGCCAGGACTTCGGCAATATCGGCCTCCTCGGCATCGAGGCGTGAAAGGATTGCGGCATTGTCGGCGACCAGCCGTTCCTCGCGGCCGATATCTTCCGCCAGCTGCGCCAGGCGGCGCGTGAGCTCGTCGCGGCGTCTCAGGATGCGGTTGGCATCCTCCTCCAGCTGCGTCTTGGCGATCTGCAGCCGCTGCAGGGCCGCGGCGGCGCGTGCCTCGCCCTCGCGCAGTTCCGGCAGCTTGAGGCTGGCGATGCCCTGGGCCTTCGCCGCTTCCATCTGCGCCTGCGCCTTCTCGGCAACGACGACCGTCGCCTGATTGAGGGCGCTATCCGCCTCGGCTTCCGCCTCCTTGGCCTGCACCCATCGAATGTGAAGCAGCATGGCCTCGCGGGCGCGGATATCGGCCGAAAGGGACTTGAAGCGGCTCGCCTGCCGGGCCTGACGCTTCAGGCTCTCGATCTGGCTTTCGAGCTGCGAGGTGACATCGTCGAGACGCTCGAGATTGCCTTCGGCGGCGCGCAGCCGCAACTCGGCCTCGTGGCGCCGCGAATGCAGGCCGGAAATGCCGGCCGCCTCTTCGAGCAGCTGGCGACGCGCCTGCGGCTTTGCCGAGATCAGCTCGCCGATGCGTCCCTGCCCCACCATCGACGGCGAGCGGGCGCCTGTCGAGGCATCCGCAAAGAGCAGCTGGACGTCCTTGGCGCGGCTTTCCTTGCCGTTGATGCGATAGATCGACCCCTGTTCGCGCTCGATGCGCCGGGTCACCTGGATCTCGTCGCTGTCGTTGAAGGCGGCGGGTGCGGTGCGCTCGGAGTTATCGAGGTAGAGCGCGACTTCGGCGGTGTTGCGCGCCGGGCGGTTTCCGGACCCCGAGAAGATCACGTCGTCCATGCCCGAGGCACGCATGTTCTTGTAGGAGTTCTCCCCCATCACCCAGCGCAACGCTTCGACAAGGTTCGACTTGCCGCAGCCGTTCGGTCCGACGACGCCGGTCAATCCGCGCTCGATGATGAATTCGGTAGGCTCAACGAAGGATTTGAAGCCGACGACGCGAAGCTTGTTGAACTTCATGCGGCCGCCCCATGCGGCCGGAAACAAAAAACGGGCGCGCGGCTTCCGCCGCCGCCCGTCATTCCGGAACGGTTCAAACTAGAGCAGGCTGTCGATAAGGGCCGACAGGGTGTCAACCGACATGTCTCCAGAATAGCGCTTTCCATTGATGAGGAAAGTCGGCGTGGCGTTGACGCCGAACTCCTTGGAGCCCCGTTCCCGCGTCGCGTTCACTTCATCCAGCAGCTTCTGGTTCGTCAAGCACTTCGTGAAGCTATCCTCAGTAAATCCAGCAAGTTTGGACATCTGAAGCAGTGCTGCGCGGCCATCCTCGGCTGCAGCCCAGGTTTCCTGCTGCTTGAAGAGCATCGAGACCATCGGAAAATACTGTTCCGGGGTGCTCAATTCTTCCGGCTTCGCAGCATTGCAACGGGCCAGCATGAAGGCTGCGGCGGCGCGAGGATCGAAGGGGAATTCGCGGATGACGAAACGAACCTTGCCGGCGTCGACATACTTCTTCTTGATCTCGTCGAAGGTCGTCGTGTGGAAGTGGGCGCAGTGCGGGCAGGTCATCGACATGTATTCGACGATCTTGACCGGTGCGTTTTCCGGGCCGAGCGCCATTTCCGGCAGCGCGCCCGGCGTGAGCACGGCCGCCATATCGACGTCGCCGTCGGACTTCGGCATTTCGACAGCCGCATTCGCGGCGCTGAACATCGCCAAGCTTGCCGTCGCGGCAGCCACGCCGCCCAGAAGCTGGCGTTTCGTCAGTTGCATTTCAGACATCTGCATGAGTTCCCCATATGAGAAGAGAGTGACGGCATAACTGTGCGATATAACGGCGCGAGGCCGCGAACAAGGCACGCTTCGCCAACTTCCTTCAAAGAATTGTGACCATGATGGGACTAATGCCCCCGAGGCTGGATTGGTTGTCGCATTTTCACCGGTAGACATCGCGGCGGTTGCCGACGCGGACGATGAGAATTCGCAGAATTCCATCCTCGATATTTGCGATGATCCGGTAGTCTCCGACCCGATACTTCCAGAATTCGCCGAGCTCCGAGCCCTTCAGAGCGTCACCGACGGACCTCGGATCTTCCAGCGTTGCCACGCGATCATTGAGAAACCGAAGAATGCGGCGAGCACCTTCATGTCCCAGTTTGTCCAGTTCACGTTCCGCCGCCGGGGCGAATTCAATCCTCCACGCCATGGCGCGTCATCAGGTCTTTCAACGAAACCGTATCGCCCTTGCCTTGCCGAAGCTCTTCCAGGCGCTTCTCGGCAAGATAAACATCTTCCAGATCGTCGAGATGCTCAAGAATGGCTTGGCGCGCATAAAAGCTCTTGCTGCGCCCTGTGCGCTCGGCAAGCCGATCCAAGCGCTCTTCTATTTCGGCAGGCAATCGTATGGCCAGCATCGTATTTTCTCCGTGCTATACATGTATAGCACCCGCCTGCGACATTGCCAAACCGAAGCGTTATCGCCGCTTGCCCAGCACCGCCGTGCCCAGCCGCTGGATGGCGTCGCGCAGCTTGTCGCCCTCGATCCCCTCCATCATGCCTTCCAGTCTTTTCGCGGCCTCGCCTTTCAGAGGCTGCGGCGTGCGGGAGCGTTTGGCGGCCTGCGATACCGGCTTCTGGACAATTCGGATCTGGTGAACGGCGGAGAAGCCGAAGAAGCTGTTGATACGCTGGATGAGTTCGCCCTGGGCATGGGTGAGGAACAGTGCGCGGGCGCCCTCGCAGGCAATGGTCAGAACACCCGGGCGAAAGCTGCCGTCGTCGTTGCCCCTTGCCCAGGCGATCTTTTCCGGCCGCGTGCAATCGGCGAAGTCCTCGCCGGCGATTTCGTCCCACGAACCGAGCAGAGCCGTATTGATGCCGGCGCGGCGGGCGAGCACGGGATCGATCAGGCCGTTGGCCAACTCGGATATCTGCTTCACATCTTTGCGTGGATAACTCATCGAAACCTTCGGATGCCGCCGCCATGCGGGCCCGCCGCCTTGATCGGACGGCATTGCTTCGCCAAGTATAGGCCACTTCCCCACAGCACGGCAAATGATGACATCAACGACCTTCGACGCCCCTGCCGCAACGCCTCTCCTCGACTGGTACGACCGGCATCACCGCGACCTGCCGTGGCGCGTCTCGCCGCCGATGGCGGCGCGCGGCATCAAGGCCGAGCCTTATCGCGTCTGGCTCTCAGAGGTGATGCTGCAGCAGACGACGGTGCCGGCGGTGAAACCCTATTTCGCCACCTTCCTTGCGCGCTGGCCGACCGTGCGCGACCTTGCCAACGCGCCGAGCGAGGACGTGATGGCGGCTTGGGCGGGCCTTGGCTACTACGCCCGCGCCCGAAATCTGAAGAAATGTGCCGAGGCGGTGGCGCGGGACCATGACGGCGTGTTCCCCGACACCGAGGAAGGACTGAAGGCGCTTCCCGGCATCGGCGACTATACGGCCGCTGCCGTTTCCGCGATCGCCTTCAACCGCCAATCGGCCGTCATGGACGGCAATGTCGAGCGCGTGATCTCCCGCCTTTATGCCATCTCCGCTCCACTGCCTGCGGCAAAGCCGCTGATGAAGCAGAAGGTGGCGCTGCTGACGCCGGCGGACCGGCCGGGCGATTTCGCGCAGGCCATGATGGACCTCGGCGCGACCATCTGTACGCCGAAACGTCCGGCCTGTTCCCTCTGTCCGTTCAGGGAGGCATGCGAGGCGCTGCGGCTGCACGATCCGGAGAAATTCCCCGTCAAGGCCGCGAAGAAGGAGAAGCCGGTCCGCTACGGCGCGGCCTTCGTCGCCGTCACCGCCGACGGCGAGATCCTGCTGCGGCGTCGGATCGAAAGCGGCCTTCTCGGCGGCATGACCGAAGTACCGACGACGGGATGGACCGCACGCCTGGACGGCGAGACATCGGCGGATGCAGCGCCCTTTCCGGCAGGCTGGGAGGCATGCGGGACAGTGACCCACGTATTTACCCATTTCGAGCTTCGGCTATCGATTTATCGGGTGGCAATCCCCTCGCGAATTCAAACAGATAACGCTTGGTGGGAGCCGGTTACAAATCTTGACGCCCAGGCGTTGCCGACAGTCATGAAAAAAGCGATAGCAACGGCTATTCCACTCGCGTTCAAACACTCGAAGGACTGACAGATGCCCATTGATCATATCGTTTTCGATATTGGAAAAGTTCTCGTTCACTACGATCCGAACATCCCGTTCAGCCACATCATTCCCGACGAGGCCGAACGCAAATGGTTCTTCGACAACGTCTGCACGCATGACTGGAACGTCGAGCAGGATCGCGGACGCACATGGGCGGACGCAGAAGCGCTGCTGATCGAGGCGCACCCGACGCGCGAGGAGCACATCCGCGCATTCCGCAAGCACTGGCACGAGATGGTATCGCACCCCTACGACGACAGCGTCGCGATCATGGAACAACTGATCGCGGATGGCCGGGACGTGACGATGCTCACCAACTTCGCCTCGGATACGTTCCGCGAGGCGCAGGTCCGCTTCCCGTTCCTGACCAAGCCGCGCGGCGTCACGGTGTCCGGCGATGTCGGCCTCATCAAGCCCGACATCGCCATCTACGAAACGCACGCCAAATGCTTCGGCCTCAATCCCGCGGCAACAATCTTCATCGACGACTCCGCACCCAACGTCGAAGGCGCCAAGGCCGCCGGCTGGGATGCCGTCCTGTTTACCGGCGCCGACACGCTGCGCGCCGATCTTGTCGCACGCGGCATCAGGATCTGAGCATGGCGTTCGATCCGGTCGAGGAAATCACTCGCTTTCACGCCGCCATCGACGCGCTCGATTTCGAAGCGATCGAAGCCTATTTCGCCGAGGATGCGACCTACGTTTCCAACGGCGTCGGCAGCCTGTCGGGGCGCGACGAGATCATGATCGCCTTCCGGAAGTACTTCGACGACTATCCGGACCAGACGGCGTTCACCACGCTGGTCGAGACGATCAGCCCGAAGGCCGGCCGCGCCGTATGGTCGATTCGCGCCACACACAGCAAGACGGGCGAGCCGCTGATCCGGGAGGGCGAGGAAACGATCACCTTCGACGAGAATGGCCGCGTCACCCGGGTCGACGTCACCGATTACCAGGCGTTCTGATGCCCCCCGCAGTTTCCTGACGCGACGCGAAACCGCAAATTGCGCATCGCGTCAGGGGAACAATGAGTGCCTTCGGCTGTTTTGAGATGACCCGCGCATGACGCGGTCTGTAGCAAAACGACAAGTCAGCTCGGCTGACAGGAGGTTACGATGGGTAGAGGTATCTTGCTTTGGTTTCTCGGGGTTCCGATTCCGCTGATCCTGCTTATCCTGTTGTTCTGGCATTAGGAGATGGTCGCGATGTCGTATACCTCCTCTGCCGTGGCTGCGGACGTGCCACTCGAATCCTCGTCCTCGGCCGTGAGCTGGGGAGCGATCGTTGCCGGCACTCTGGCTGCGACTGCCATTACGCTCATCTTCATCCTGATCGGATCGGGCCTGGGCCTGACGATGGTCTCACCATGGTCGCATGACAGCAGTTCCCTCACGACCGTCGGGGCATCGGCGGCGATCTGGCTGATCGTCGTTCAATGGGTATCGGCGGCGCTCGGCGGATACCTGACCGGGCGGCTCCGGGCCAAATGGGTCGGCATCCATACCTACGAAATATTCTTCCGCGATACAGCACACGGCTTTCTGGCCTGGGCACTGGCAACGGTCGTGGTTGCGGGGCTCCTCGGCTCCGCGCTCTCCTCCGTCGTCAGCACAGGCGCACAGGCCACTGCGACGGCTGTCGGTGCGGTCGGGGCCGCAGGCGCTGCAACGGCCGCCAACGCCGGTGACGGCAGCGGCGGTTTTTCGCCGGCCTACTTCACGGACGCGCTGCTGCGTCCGGCGAATGCGGCGGCTGCACCCGCAAACCAAAGCGCGCCGGGCAGCCAAAGCAACGAGGCCGTCAGTGCGGAGGTATCGCGCATCCTTCTGAACGGCGTTGCCGCAGGTGAGCTTTCGGCCGACGACAGGACCTATCTGGACCAGCTGGTCGCGTCGCGGACGGGTCTGTCGGAAGCGGATGCCAAGGCTCGGGTGGATGCGGTGCTGAAGCGTATCGACGACGCCAAGGTCGCAGCCCAGAAGGCCGCGGATACAGCGCGCAAGGCAGCATCGGCCGTTGCCCTCTTCGGTGCTTTGTCGCTGTTCGTCGGTGCTTTCATCGCATGCGTGGCTGCTGCAATCGGCGGCCGCCAACGCGACGAGGACGAAGAGCGGATGGCGCTGCTTCAACGCTGATAGCACGTCGTCAACCAACACGAAGACGCCTGGAGTATCCGTCCCAGGCGTCTTCAGATTCTAGACCGAATGCTGAAGAGCGCGTCACAATATCCGGCTCCCTCGCCTTGAGACTCGGGCAGTCGGTTGCTACAATGGTGACTTGGGCGCCTCGCCAAACCTGCTGCCGGGTTGAAAGGCGATTTTCGACTGACGACGACCGTGTTCACAAGGTCTGGGTAATCGGCAGACATCGACTTGGACAACGGATCGTCTGATGTTTGACGCTACAATTAAGCTTGCGCCCTCCAATATCACGGCATTGAAGAAGGCACTGCGAAAGCAGTACGCGAATGTCAGGTCGTCCCATGCCGATGAAGCATTGGCTGCCTCGTTGGGGTTCAGAACATACGCCGCGATGCTCACTGTCTTGGATCAAGTCAGCGAGTCTGCTCGGGTGGTGATCCAGTCGGATGCATGCCTACTGCTGCTTCGTCTCGAGCAACTGGGGTATAGCGGACTTAGCGTGCGTACCTTGCGGCGCCTGACCTGGGAAGCGCCATATCCTGACCGCTGGCAAGACGACGAGACAGAACGCTCTCTCCGGGAACGCTTTATGCCTGTCGCCGCGAATTCGCAGGTATCCTCGAATTGAAGACGCCCGGGGTGTTGATCCCCGGGCGCCTTTTACCTTCTTCCGTAACTGGAGGTACAAAAGCCGGAAGAAGGCAGTCTCGATCAGGCTTGAGCGTGGGTCACTCCGCCTTTGCCAGATCACTGCGGATAACGGACCGCAACTCGTCGATCGGGCGCAGGGATTGCCCGTCGTCGAAATGCCAGAATGTCCATCCGTTGCATGCATCAAGTCCCTGGACCTTGGCGCCCAGGCGATGAATTGAACCGGCCTCGCCGCCGGAAGCGACGGTTCCGTCGGCGCGCACGATCGCGCTGTGGCGGCGCTTCGCATCGGTCAGCACCTGGCCCGGCTTGATCAGCCCGCTTTCGACCAGCACGTTGAAGGCCACGCGGACTTCCTGCTTCTTGCCGGTCATCACGGTCAGTTCCGCCTTTCCGAGCGGCTCCACTGCCTCGATGCGGGCGGATGCGGCATCGATATAGTCCTGCTCGCGCTCGATGCCGACGAAGTGACGGCCGAGGCGCTTGGCGACGGCGCCTGTCGTGCCGGAGCCGAAGAACGGGTCGAGGATGATGTCGCCGGGCTTGGACGACGCCATGATGACGCGGGCCAGCAGCGCTTCCGGCTTCTGGGTCGGATGCACCTTCTTGCCGTCATCGCCCTTCAGGCGCTCGTTGCCGCTGCAGATCGGGAACAGCCAGTCGGAGCGCATCTGCACGTCATCGTTGGCGGCCTTCAGTGCATCGTAGTTGAACGTGTAGCCCTTGGCCTTGGCGCTCGGGCTTGCCCAGATCATCGTCTCATGAGCGTTCTGGAAGCGGCGACCCTTGAAGTTGGGCATCGGGTTGGTCTTGCGCCAGACGATATCGTTGAGGATCCAGAAGTTCAGATCCTGCAGCGTGGCGCCGACGCGGAAGATATTGTGATAGGAGCCGATGACCCAGAGCGTGCCGGTCGGCTTGAGGACGCGGCGGCAGGCCAGCAGCCAGGCACGCGTGAAGGCATCGTAGGCTTCGAAGGACGCAAACTGATCCCACTCGTCGTCGACCGCGTCGACCAGCGACTGATCGGGGCGGTGCAGCGTGCCGCCAAGCTGGAGGTTATAGGGCGGATCGGCGAAGATGACGTCTACGGAGTGGGTCGGCAGGGCTTCAAGCGCGGCAACGCAATCGCCCTTGATGATCGTGTCGATCCAGGAACCCGGCTTTGCGGAGGCCTTGAGATCGGCAAGCGGAAATACTGACGCCATCTGGAAAACTCGCTCATACATATTACGCTTTTTACTGTCTGTTATGGTTACTCAGTTTGGTTACCAAAGCCTGAATTGCCGAGCGATTTTGGGAAAATAATCACGGCATGGAGAACTTTAGCGAGCTGCTGTCGAGAGAAAGCATGAGAAAGAGCGAAGTGGTCGAGCGTCTGATGAGCAATGCCGAAGCCGTCCGCGCGCTCGGTGCGACCTCGCTTTATCTCTTCGGTTCGGTCGCCCGCGACGAGGCCGAACCGGCAAGCGATATCGACGTCTTCATAGACTACGACCCTCTAGGCCGCTTCCACGCCTTCGATCTGATCAGCATCAAGCTGATGCTCGAGGAGAAACTCGCCGCTTCCGTGGACATCACGACGCGTGACGGCCCGCATCCGCGCCTCAGGTCCAAGATCGAGAAATCGGCGTTGCAGGTCTTCTGATGCCACGCGAGATCGCCGATGAGATCCCGTGTCTGCGGATTGCCGTCGACGATCTGTGCGGGCATTTTTCCGGCGACTAAGCCGCCGCGTCATGCACCCGGCGGCTGTCCGCCGGCGCTTCGGCGCGCTCGTTCATTCCGTAGTCCCGCACAATGTGGCCGATGCGCAGGCGGTAGTCGGCGAAGACGCCGTTGCGGCCTGCGGCCTGGGCGGCGCGGTGGCACTCCAGATTGCGCCATTGCTTCACCGCCTCCTCGTCGCGCCAGAACGACAGCGAGAGCAGCTTGCCGCGCGTCGTCAGGCTTTCGAAGCGCTCGATCGAGATGAAGCCATCGATCTTGTCCAGTTCGGCGCGCAATTCGCCGGCAAGATCCAGATAGGTGTGACGTTCGCCCATATAGGGCAGCACTTCGAAGATGACGGCGATCATGGCGCGACCTGCCTTGCGTGAGGGAGAGATACATTCTTGAGAAAGATGCGGTCCTCTTTCAGAATGAAACGTTCGCGCCTGGCAAATTCGTAGTTCTGCTTTCCGAGCGGGTCGGCGGCGAGCCGTGCGCGATAGGCTTCGTAGGCGGCGAGGCTCTCGATGTTGTAGACGCCGTAGGCGGTGGTTGCCGAACCCTCGTGCGGGGCGAAATAGCCGATGAGGTCTGCGCCGTTGCGCGGGATCGCCTGCCCCCAGTTGCGGGCGTACGCGGCAAATTCCTCTTTCCTGAAGGGGTCGATCTCGTAGCGGATGAAGCAGGTTAGCATCGTTGTCTCCTTGTGCTGCGAGACAGTCTTCGCATGTTGCCTGGCGACAATGCTTCGGTTACGATCGAAGTATGAAAGAAGGACCTGACATCGCCCAGATCGGGGCGCTCATCGGCGACCCCGCCCGCGCCAACATGCTGACCGCGCTGATGGGCGGCAAGGCGTTGACGGCAACGGAGCTGGCGGCCGTCGGCGGCATCACCGTGCAGACGGCAAGCACGCACCTCGCCAAGCTCGAGGCGGGCCAGTTGCTCGCCCAGCGCAAGCAGGGCCGCCACCGCTATTTCACGCTCGCGGACGACGGCGTCGGCAAGCTTCTGGAAAGCATCATGGGCTTTGCCGCCGGGCGCGGGCATCTGCGGCACCGGCCGGGTCCGAAGGAGCCGGCGCTGCGCAAGGCCCGGATCTGCTACGACCATCTGGCCGGAGACTACGGTGTCCGGATGCTGGACAGCCTGATCGCCAAGGGCGCGATCGATGCGGTCGGGGACGGGCTTGCCGTTACCCGGCAAGGCGAAAGCGCGCTGAAATGCATCGGCATCGATGTTGGCGACCTTAAATCGTCGCGCCGTCCGCTCTGCCGCTCCTGCCTGGACTGGAGCGAGCGGCGGGCGCATCTGGCAGGCAGCGTCGGCAAGGCGCTGCTGTCGAACTTCCTCGAAAAAGGCTGGGCCCGGCGCACGGCTGGAAGCCGGTCGGTGATCTTCTCACCTGACGGCGAGCGGCAGTTTCTTGCGCTCTTTCCGCTGCATCAGGCGGACCGATCGTCTCCCGCACAATCGGTGGAAACCTGACCTCCCCGGCGCTTCGCAAAACAGGCGATCAGCCAACGATGGCAAAGGCTTCCCGGGCACCCGTGCCCTTTTGAGCGGATGGCGGCGCACGGCCGATCCACTGCACATGCCTCTCGAGGATGGAGGCGGCCTCCTCCACCCTGCCCTGCCGGAGTGCCAGCAGAATGGCGCGATGGTCGTGGTCGGTGCGCTTTTCCCAACCTGAACGCCAGGCGGAAAAGAGAAAGCGGGCGCTTGCCGCATGAAGGTCGTCGATCGAGGCAAGCAGGCGACCCATGCTGCAGGGCGCGAGAATCAGCCGGTGGAAGCGCCGGTTCGCATCCTCCCAGGCCTGGACATCTGCGGCCGCGTCGCCGTCGCGGGTGGCCTCCTCGGCAGCATCGAGGATGGCGGGGGTCAGATGCTGGGCGGCATGGCGCAATGCCAGCACTTCGAGCGCCGCGCGCATTTCAGCGACCTCGCGCACCTCCTTGAGGTCGAAGGACGCGACGCGGACGCCTCGGCGCGGCTCGCTGATCGCCAGACCCTGCGCCTCCAGCCGCCGGAAAGCCTCGCGCACCGGCACGTGGCTGGTGCCGAATTCTTCGGCGATATGATCCTGGCGAAGACGCAACCCCGCCGGCAGTTCTCCGTGAACGATGCGGTCGGCGAGAACGCGACTGATGCGGCTTGCGATTGTGTCTTCAGGTTCTTTGCCCATGCTCATCCATTAGAGAGCCGGAATTGGCTTGTCGAGGCTAGAACGGCGGCGTGCGGCCGGCAAATTCCGGCAGGGAGGCGGCAAAGCCGCCCGCAGCGCGCAATCCAGCCATGTCGCGCGGCCGGTTGAGCTTCGGCCAACCATGATGTAAAGCGGCATCATCCCAAACAAGGCTTGATATCATGGACGGCTTCGACCTCATCATTTTCGACTGCGACGGCGTTCTGGTCGATTCCGAAATCATCGCGGCGCAAGTCGAGTCCATGCTTCTGACGGAAGCGGGCTATCCGATCAGCGTCGAGGAGATGGGCGAACGTTTCTCGGGCATGACCTGGGAGAACATCCTTTTCCAGGTCGAGCGCGAGGCAAGCATCCCAATTTCGGCGTCGCTGCTCGACAAGTCCGAGCAGCTGCTCGACCTGCGTCTGGAGCAGGACGTGCAGGCGATTGCCGGCGTTCAATCGGCCCTGTCCCGGCTGAGCCTCAAGCGCTGCATCTGCTCCAACTCCAGCAGCAAGCGCCTCGACATGATGCTCGGCAAGGTCGGCCTCAAGCAGCTGTTTGCGCCGCACATCTTCTCGGCCAAGGATCTGGGCGCCGATCGCGTCAAGCCGAAGCCGGATATTTTCCTGCATGGCGCCAAGCAGATGGGCGTTTCACCTGCACGGGCCGTGGTCGTCGAGGATTCTGTTCACGGTATCCATGCGGCGCGTGCGGCCGGCATGCGCGTCATCGGCTTCACCGGTGCCTCGCATACCTACCCCTCGCACGCGGACACGCTGACGGACGCAGGCGCCGAGACCGTCATCTCGCGGATGACCGACCTGCCGGGCGTCGTCGCTGCCCTCGCCGAATGGGAAGGCGCTCTCTGAGCGACGACCGCTGTTCGTATTGCATCGCTCTCGCGATTGAAAGACGCCCTGTCGCTTCGAAAAAGCTAGATCTTGAGACTTAGCGCCCCGGGAAGCACCTCGAAGCGGGCCGGGATCTGTCCCGGGGCTTCGCCGTCGCTGTCGATCAACGCGATCCTCTTTCCGATTGGCCAGGCTTCGACACATTTGGCCCTGTGAATGGTGACGAGCGGGCTCTTGAGGTGGCCGCCGCTGTATATGCTGTTCATCAGCATCAGGACCTTCAGCCGCGGCGCGGCGCGGATGATGACGACGTCGAACCAGCCATCGGCCACATCCGCATCCGGCGCCACCTTCATGCCGCCGCCGAACCAGGCGCCGTTGGCGACCGCGACCGTGGTGATCGCCCCCTCGTAGACATCCTTGCCATCGAGCCGGAGACGGACGCTGCAGGGCTTGTAGCGCAGGATCTGCATGAGGCTGTGGTAAAAGAAGACGATGCGTCCGGGCAATCGCCGATGGCTGCGCGCGGCGTTGACTGCACGGACGATCTGTCCGGAAACGCCAAAGCTCGCAATGTTGGCAAAATGCCGCGCGAGATTGTCGCCATCCTCGTCGCTGCATGTCAGCAGACCGGCATCGATCTGCCGGATCGCCGGGGATGTCAGATGCTCGGCAAGCGTTTCCGGGATCTCAGGCATGTCGAAGTTGCGGGCGAAATCGCAGCCGGTGCCGGTCGCGATGAAAGCGAACGCCGTTTCGGGACGGCTCGACTTCAAGACGCCGCTCGCTACCTCGCCGATCGTGCCGTCGCCGCCGACGGCAACCACGAGATGGGAACCGCCCTCCGCCAGCTCGCGCCCGAAACGCTCGGCGTCGCCGAACCCTTCGGTCTCGCGCAAGCTGATGTCGGCGCGCCTTGTCTCCAAAGCACGCCTCAGCATCGACCAGAACAACTTTCGTCCACGCCGGCCGGAGGCCGGATTCACGACGATGCCGATCTTCACCTGATCCTCTTTACCACAGCTGGTTGGAAGCACCGTAACGCCAGGGTACAAGGAAGGGTGCCGGAGTTATTTCTTCTTCTTGCCGCCTTTCGGCGCGCCTTGATCAAAGCCGACATTGACGCGAACGAGAGCGCCTGAGCCGACCGGCAGCTTGATGCCATCCTTGCGGAACAACACCTGCGTGGCAGCGGTCGATGAAACATCCGCGGGGAAGTTGGTAACTTCCGAGTACAGCACATCCTCGCCATCGAGAACCGTGATACGAACGGGCAGCGTCACATTGCCCGAATTGCCGGCCGGTCCGGCGAGGACACGCATCTGCGCCACCACCGTCATCGTCAGGTTCGTTTCGTTCAGGGTGCACTGGCGCGTGTAATTCGCGATCGAAGCCTGGTAGGCCAGCTTCTCAGCGTCGCCAGTCCTGGCCCCGCCGGCGTAGCTGCGATAGATCGCGTCGGCATCCTTCATGTAGATCTGGGGGCATGCGCCCTGTACGACCTGGGCCGTGGCCCCCGACGCCGTCGTCGCCGTACCGATGGACGGATTGTTCGAAGAGGGATTGGCGGGCGCCAGCGGCATGATCTGCGCCGTCCCGCCGGACTGGGCCGGCGCTTCGGCCTTGTTCTCCCCGCCACCCATGCCGAGAGAGTTGCAGCCGACCAGAACAGCGGCGACCGATGCAGAAACGATAAGACGCGAGACCTTGCCAAGCACGACTATTCCACCCTCTTCACAAAGTTTTTTGGCAGGCCCGATGAGTTGCAGACAGGGCCTTTCGTGACAGTTTGCGATGGTCTATATCAGCGGCGCAAACAAAAATCGATTGGGTAAGCACTGTTTTGATGCACATTTCGGGACTGCTGTCGGCCAAGCACGACGGGGCGAGCGAGATGCTACGCGGGGCACGCTTTCTCTCCAGGCCGGATTCCCTCCGGCCGGCACATCAAGGATGACGACAGTGGATTATATCTCGACCCGCGGCGAAGCCCCTTCCCTCGGTTTTTGCGATGCATTGCTGACGGGCCTGGCGCGTGACGGCGGGCTGTACGTCCCCCGTGAGTGGCCGCAATTCTCGAAGAAGGACATCCGGGCGCTTCGCGGAAAGAGCTATCAGGATATCGCCTTCACGATCCTTTCGCCCTTTACCAACGGCGAGATTCCCGACGACACCTTCCGGGCGATGATCGACGAAGCCTACGGCACCTTCCGTCATCCGGCGATTGCGCCGCTGGTGCAGACGGGACCGAACAGCTTCGTGATGGAACTGTTCCACGGCACGACGCTTGCCTTCAAGGACGTCGCCATGCAGCTCCTGGCACGCTTGATGGATTATGCGCTGGAGAAGCGCGGCGAGCGGGCCACCATCGTCGGGGCGACGTCGGGCGACACCGGCGGCGCGGCCATCGACGCCTTTGCCGGGCGCGAGCGCACCGACATCTTCATCCTTTTCCCGCACGGCAAGGTCTCGCCGGTGCAGCAGCGGCAGATGACGACCTCCACGGCTGCCAATGTTCACGCGCTTGCCGTCGAGGGCAATTTCGACGATTGCCAGAACCTCGTCAAAGCCATGTTCAACGACGCCGCCTTCCGCGACAAGGTTCGCCTTTCCGGCGTCAATTCGATCAACTGGGCGCGCATCATGGCGCAGATCGTCTACTACTTCACGACATCGATCGCGCTCGGCGGCCCCGACCGCAGGATCTCGTTCACGGTGCCGACCGGCAATTTCGGGGACATTTTCGCCGGCTACTGCGCAAAGCGCATGGGCCTGCCGATGGGCAAGCTGGTGGTCGCCACCAACGAGAACGACATCCTCGCGCGCACGCTGAAGACAGGGCGCTACGAGATGAAGGACGTCAAGGCGACGACCTCGCCTTCGATGGACATCCAGATTTCCTCGAACTTCGAGCGCCTGCTGTTCGAGGCCTACGATCGCGACGCATCCAAGGTGCGCGCCGCGATGGACAGCCTGAAGCAGTCGAACGGCTTCGAGATCGCGCCGGACGCTCTCGCCTTCATCAGGAAGGACTTTCGCGCCGGCCGCGCCAGCGAAAAGCAGGTTGCCCAGACGATCAGGAAGACCGTCGCCGAAACCGGTTACCTGCTGGACCCACACTCCGCCATCGGTGTTTTCGTTGCGGAAAAACACGAAAAGCCGAACATGCCGATGGTCACGCTCGCCACGGCTCACCCGGCAAAATTCCCGGCGGCCGTAAAATCCGCCTCCGGTATTGACCCCGCGCTTCCAACGTGGCTTGCTGATATGATGCACAAGGAGGAGCGTTTCCAGATCATCAAGCCCGAGCTCAAGGCCGTTGAAACCTTCATCGGCAAGCATATCCGGGCCTGATAGACGGCAGGCGCAGAAAGATAGCCAATGACAGTTGAGTGCACCCGGCTCAAATCCGGGCTGACAGTAGTCACACAGACCATGCAGCATCTCGAAAGCGCTGCGCTCGGCGTGTGGATCAAATCAGGTTCGCGTAACGAAACGGAAGACGAGCACGGCATTGCCCACCTGCTCGAGCACATGGCCTTCAAGGGAACGGCACGCCGAAGCGCTCGCGACATCGCGGAGGAAATCGAGGATGTCGGTGGCGAAGTCAACGCCGCGACGTCCACCGAGACGACGTCCTATTACGCCCGGGTTCTGAAAGACCACGTGCCGCTCGCTGTCGATATCCTTGCCGATATCCTGACGGAATCCGCCTTCGAGGAGGACGAACTCGAGCGTGAAAAGCAGGTCATCCTGCAGGAAATCAACGCCGCGAACGACACGCCCGACGACGTGGTCTTCGACAAGTTCTCCGAGACTGCCTATCGGGACCAGACGCTGGGCCGCGCCATTCTCGGCACGCCGCAGACCGTCGTTTCCTTCACCCCGCAGCAGATCCGCGGCTATCTCGGCCGCAACTATACGACCGACCGCATGTTCGTGGTCGCGACCGGCGCCGTGCAGCATGACGAATTCGTGCGCATGGTCGAGGACCGCTTTGCATCTCTGCCGACGGCTCCGAACGCGCCGCCTGTCATGGAAGCTGCGAAGTATATCGGCGGCAACATCCGCGAGACGCGCGACCTCATGGATGCGCAGATCCTCCTCGGCTTCGAGGGCAAGGCCTACCACGCCCGCGATTTCTACTGTTCGCAGATCCTCGCCAATATCCTCGGCGGCGGCATGTCGTCCCGGTTGTTCCAGGAAGTGCGCGAAATCCGCGGCCTCTGCTATTCGATCTATGCGTTTCACTGGGGGTTTTCCGACACCGGCATCTTCGGCATCCACGCCGCGACCGGGGGCGAAAACCTGCCGGAGCTGGTGCCCGTCATCGTCGACGAGCTGCACAAGTCGGCGGCGAAGATCGACCAGAAGGAAATCGAGCGTGCCCGAGCGCAGATCCGCGCCCAGCTGCTGATGGGCCAGGAAAGCCCGGCAGCGCGAGCCGGCCAGATCGCCCGGCAGATGATGCTTTATGGCCGACCTATCTCCAATCCGGAGATGATGGAGCGCCTCGAGGGCATCACCGTCGAACGCCTGACGGACCTCGCCGGGCGCCTGTTCTTCGACACCGTGCCGACGCTGTCGGCGATCGGCCCGCTCGAGCATCTTGCACCGATGGAAGATATCGCCGCGTCGCTTTCCTCGCCTGCCCTTCAGGGCAAACAGGCCGTACTCTGAACCGACGTCCACCCTGCCGGGAGTAATCGATGCCAAAATCGGTTTTTCGGTTCCTATCGCGGCAGCCGGAAGCAGTGGAGCTTGAGAACGAGCAATATGTGCTCCGCCTGCCCCGCTACCAGGACTTCAATCAATGGCACAAGCTGCGGGCGGCAAGCCGGCAGTTCCTGGAGCCCTGGGAGCCGACCTGGCGCCGCGACGAACTGACGGAGGGCGCCTACCGCGCCCGCGTCATTCGCGGCAAGCAGGAATATGCTTCCGGACAGGCGATCCCGCTGTTGCTGTTTCACAAGCACAGCAGGACGCTGCTTGGCGGCATCACCATCGGCTACATCCGGCGGGGCGCCGCGCAGAGCTGCATGATCGGCTACTGGATGGGTGAAGCCCATGCCGGCCAGGGCCATATGTTCGCCGCACTTCGGTTGGTTATACCCTATATCTTCGCAGGGCTTGAGTTGCACCGTATCGAAGCAGCCTGTATTCCAGACAATGCGCGGAGCATCCGCCTGCTTGAAAAGGCCGGGTTTCAGCGGGAGGGCTATCTGCGCGGATACTTGAAAATCAACGGTCAGTGGCATGATCACGTGATGTTTTCACTACTGGCCACCGATACGGATAAAGGCAGGACAACCGACAGCCGATGACTACAAACCGCATGCTGCCCTTCTCACCGGCCGGACGACTTATCGCGGTGATCGCAGCTCTTTTTCTGTCGGCTTTGGCACTGATGGCAGGTGCCGCGCAGGCAGCCGAGCCCGTGAAGATCTCGCGTGACGACACGGCGCTCGACCTGACCGCCACCACCGAAATCTATGCCAACCAGGGCGAGGCCTTCCAGGTCTCGACCGCCGCCGGCGCGGACGGTATCCGCCGCCGCATCGAGGTACGCTCCAGTTCGGACAATCATCAGGGCGACTGGGCGGTGTTTGCGCTGGCCAACGTCTCGGACGAGCAGCTGGAGCGCGTTATCGTCGCCCCGCATTTCCGTCTCGTCAATTCCAAGCTTTTCTGGCCTGACCTCGGCTCGCAGCGCATCATCGCGATCACGCCAAGCGAAGGCTTTGCGCTTGATCGGCAGCCGAGCGACGAGGCGGACGTCTTCCGCATCACGCTCAACCCGGGTGCCGTCATTACCTTCGTCGCGGAACTGGCGACGCCCGAGTTGCCGCAGATCTATCTCTGGGAACCGGACGCCTACAAGGACACGATCAACGCATTCACGCTTTATCGCGGCATCGTTCTCGGTATTGCCGGCCTGCTGGCGGTGTTCCTGACGATCCTGTTCGTCGTCAAGGGGACCTCCATGCTGCCGGCGACGGCAGCACTCGCCTGGGCGGTGCTCGGCTATATCTGCGTCGACTTCGGCTTTCTCGGAAAGCTCGTCAGCATTGCGTCGGCGGACCAGCGAATATGGCGCGCCTGCGCGGAGGTGGCGCTGGCATCGAGTTTCGTGATCTTCCTGTTTACCTACCTGAACCTGAACCGCTGGCACACGCATCTCGGCTACCTGACGCTTGCGTGGGTCCTTGGCCTTGCGCTTCTCTTCGGCGTCGCAATCTACGACCCGTCGATTGCCGCCGGCGTGGCGCGACTGTCTTTTGCCCTTACCGCCACGCTCGGCCTTCTGCTGATCGTCTACCTCGGCCTCAACCGCTATGACCGCGCCATCCTCCTGGTTCCGGCCTGGGGGCTCATTCTCGTCTGGATCTTCGGGGCATGGCTGACGATCACCGGCCGGCTCGACAACGACATCATCCAGCCTGCGCTCGGCGGCGGCCTCGTCCTCATCGTGCTGCTCATCGGCTTCACGGTGATGCAGCATGCCTTTGCCGGCGGCGCATTCCAGCAGGGGCTGTTTTCGGACCTGGAGCGGCAGTCCCTTGCGCTGACCGGTTCCGGCGACATGGTATGGGACTGGGACGTGGCGCGCGACCGCGTCGTCACCATTCCTGATGTTTCCGTCAAGCTCGGCCTTTCGCCGGGAGCCATGCATGGCGCGGCGCGCAACTGGCTGCCGCGGCTGCATCCCGACGACCGCGACCGCTTCCGCGCCACGCTCGACGTGCTGCTCGAACATCGCCGCGGACGGCTGAACCACGAATTCCGCATCCGCGCCGAGGACGGCCATTTCCATTGGCTCCTGATCCGCGCCCGTCCTGTGCTCGGCTCGAACGGCGAGGTCATCCGTTGCGTCGGCACGGTGGTCGACGTGACCGAACAGAAGAACTCCATCGACCGTCTGCTGCAGGATGCCCTCCACGACAACCTGACGGGCCTGCCGAACCGCCAGCTGTTCCTCGACCGGCTGCAGGGCGTGCTGGCGCTGGCTCCCGGCGGCGAGACGCTTCGGCCGACCGTGATGGTGATCGACATAGACCGCTACAAGCTGGTCAACGATGCGCTGGGCATTGCGGCCGGCGACAACATCCTGATTGCGCTTACGCGCCGCCTGCGCCGGCTGCTCAAGCCCCAGGATACGCTGGCCCGCCTCTCCGGCGATCAGTTCGGTCTCATTCTGACGTCCGAGCGCGATCCGGCGAAAATCGCCGACTTTGCCGACGCCGTCAGCAAGGCGATCATGGTGCCTATCAATTTCGCCAACCGAGAGATCATCCTGACGGCGTCGATCGGCCTTGCGTCCTTCGTCGACCAGCAGGAAAACGCATCCGGCATGCTGAGCGATGCGGAACTTGCGATGTACCGTGCCAAGCGTGCCGGGGGCAACCGCGTCGAGCCGTTCCAACCGGCGTTCCGCGATTTCGGCGCCGACAGGCTGCAACTGGAATCGGACCTTCGCCGCGCACTGGAGCGCAAGGAACTCTCGATGGTCTACCAGCCGATTGCAGGGCTGGAGGACGTGGAGATCGCAGGCTTCGAAGCGCTGATGCGCTGGGAGCATCCCAAGCGCGGCAGCATTCCGCCGTCCGAGTTCATTCCGATTGCCGAAGCCTCCGACATCATCAACATGCTCGGCATCTTCGCGCTCGAGCAGGCGACGAACGACCTGATGGGCTGGGAAAACCAGACCGGCGAGCTGCCGATCTTCGTCTCCATCAACCTGTCGAGTGCACAACTGCTCAACAACGAGCTCTACGACGACGTGCGTTCGGTCCTGGCCAAGACGCATTGCGATCCGTCGCGCCTGAAACTTGAACTGACGGAATCCATGGTCATGGAGAACCCGGAGCAGGCGCGCCTCGTGCTGGAGAAACTGAAGGACATCGGGCTCGGCCTGGCACTCGACGACTTCGGCACCGGCTATTCGTCGCTCGCCTACCTCACGCGCTTCCCGTTCGACACCATCAAGCTCGACAAGGCACTGGTGTGCGACACCAGCGACCGGAAGTCGACCGTGCTCCGCGCGGTCATTTCCATGGCGCGCGAACTGGACATGAAGGTGGTGGCGGAGGGCATCGAATCCAACGACGACGCAATCGAGCTGGCAAAAATGGGCTGCACCTACGGCCAGAGCTATCTTTTCGGACCGCCCATGGCTTCCGAGTCGGTCCTGCGCCTGCTCAAGGAGCGCTTCCCGCTGACGAAGCGGGCGTAGTGCATCTGCGCTTTTCTTCGAATCGCGAAACCGCTCCGTCTTTTTGTCTTTACGCACCGGACGCAAAACCGCGGCGCGCGTTTGCCGGCATTGCTCTCGGCCAACCTCAGGCCGCCGCTTGTCGCCGTTCCGACGCGGCGTCCTGGATCAGGCGATGCAGGTATTCGAGCTTGACGACGACAGCCGCCGAGAGGACGAAGGGGTATGAGTCTCGCTGCCCCATGCTGCGCTGGATGGCGTTGATGGCAACCGTCAGCGGTACCCAGGCGCTGACCAGCTGTTCAGCGCTTGCCGCCCTGTACGGATCGAAATCGACTTCCGACGCCATTTCCTCGTGGCCGCGTGGGTCGATCGCCAGGCCGAAACTGCGTGCAGTCTCCAGTGTATCGACGATATGGAGGTAGTGCGCGAAGCATTCGGCGAAATCCTCCCAGGGATGCGAGGCAGCGTACGCACTGATGAAGGTCTGCTGCCAGCCGAGCGGTGCGCCGTTTGCGTAGTGGTATTGCAGGGCCGCTGCATAATCCGCGCGTTCATCTCCAAACACCGCGCGAAATCCCTCGAAGCCGCCATGATCGCGGACCAGCCGGTTCCAGGCGAAATGCCCCGTTTCGTGGCGGAAATGGCCGAGCAGCGTGCGATAGGGCTCGTTCATGGATGCGCGGGCCAGCTCGCGCGTAAGATCGTCGGCCTCGGCGGCGCGGATTGCGATCAATCCCTCCTCGTGCCCGGTCATTGCCGGAACGACGTTGCCGTCCTGCTGAATGCTGTCCTCGAGGAAATCGAAGATAAGGCCGCTGACAGGATCGCTTTGACGATCCGGGGGCGAGAGATTCCAGCGCAGCAGCGAGTAGAAAAGGTGTCGTTGCGACTGGCTGATGCGCCGCCAGCGGTCAATCCCGTCCTGCGTGTCGACGTTCGGCACGAGCCTGTTGTAGCGGCACGCAATGCAATAGCCGCTTGGGTGGCCGTCGGCGACCAGCCAGTTGCAGATATCGAGCGCTGCATTGGCGCAGAAGCGAACATCGCGATGAGGCTGGGCCAGAAGCTGCCAGCCGCCGCCGTCGTCTCGCGGATCAAGCGCGTGCATGGAAAGGTCATCCGGCAGGAAGCCCAACCGATGGCTGCAGCGCATGCACTGACGATTGTCGAAGTGAATGACCTGATCGCAATTGTCGCAGGCAAACAGCCTCATCTGGTCTCTCCATTCAACTGACACGCACCGCAAAGCCCGCCATGCGATGCATGGCGGGCGATACCTACGCCTGAGAACCAGGCGTTACAGCCGATCGACGGCGTCCTTCAGCTTGTCCTTGGCGGTGCCGGTTGCGACCTGCACCTTGCCCTTTGCTTCCTGAACTGCGCCTTCTCCACGCAGCGCATCGTCACCTGTCGCCTTGCCGACCGCCTGCTTCGCCTTGCCGGCAATCTCATTGGTTTTACCGGAAATCTTGTCGGTGGTGCTGCCCATCCAAATGGCTCCTTTTTCAGCGGACTTGGTCGCCGCTTGCCAACAGGAAACACGCGCAGGCTCAAATCGTTCCGATAATTGTGGGCTGTTCGACTGCTGCAGACGTCGCTCGACGATGCGCATCTTCGTACAGGGCGCAGTGGAAAACCGAGCAGGCGCCCGGCAACAGGGGCAGGCTTGGCGGGGTCAGGCGTGGCCGGCCTCGGTCGAGAGCATGGCGGCGCTCACACCCATCCCGGCAAGGGCGCGCTCATACTTGTCGTCGAGGCTGCGATCGAAGATCAATTCCTCGTTCGCGGGGCAATTGAGCCATCCGTTGCTGCCGATCTCCGCTTCCAATTGTCCGGCTCCCCAGCCGGCATAGCCAAGCAGCATGGTCGCGCGCTTCGGGCCGTTCCCCTTGGAGATGGCTCGGATGATGTCCAGCGTCGCGGTCATGCAGATATCGTCGCTGACGGGGATGCTTGATTCAGAGAGGTAATCGTCGGAGTGGAGCACGAAACCGCGACCGCTCTCGACAGGGCCGCCGGTCTGGATCGGCAGGTCGCGCGAATGGGGAGGCAGCACGATCGCCTCGTCGTCCTTGATCATGTCGAGGTGCAGCAGCACATCGGTAAAGGTGAGATCCTGGGGGCGATTGATGATGAACCCCATGGCGCCGGCGTCCGAATGGGCGCAGATATAGATGACCGCGCGGGAAAAATTGCTATCCATCATGCCCGGCATGGCAATGAGGAACTGGCCATCGAAGAAGCCGCGTTCACGTCTGTTCTTCAGCGTCGATAAGGACATTATTCCTCCTGCTGCCAGACCGCCGAGGCCCCGACACCGGAAGCATGAGCCAATGTCCGGGATCAATCAACTGAAAATGAGAATTTAATTGAGCGAAGCTTCTGGCCGAAGCCTGCTGTTTTCAATAAGCGTTTGTACCATGAGTTTTATTTCCCTTCCCATACGCCGTATCCTGACGATCGCCATGGCATCCGGTCTCTTGCTCTCGGTCTGGACACCGGCGCGTGCGGAAATGAGCGCGTGGGCCGACAACGAAGGCGGCCGGATGCGTCTGATCGCCCTGCCCCCGGACGCGAGCGGGACGATCCGCGCCGGCCTGCAGATCGAGCCGAAGCCCGGCTGGGTCACCTATTGGCGCGAGCCCGGAAACAGCGGCATCCCGCCTCAGATCACATTCCCGCCCGAAACCGGCATCGTGCTCGACCGCATGGAATACCCGGTCCCCAGGCATATCGCCGACGGGAAGGTCGACGAGGTCGTCTACGACGCGCCCGTGACGTTCCCGCTTCAGCTGTCGGTAAAAAACGCGGCGGCCGGCGAGATCAAGGCCGATGCGTTCATCGGCATCTGCAAGGATATCTGCGTGCCGTTCCAGGCACGGTTCGCGCTCAAGCTTTCGCCCGTGCCGCAATCGCGCCCGCAGGAGGAAGCGATCCTCGCTGCGGCGGACGCAAGGCTACCCGAAACGCCGTCGTCGGAGTTCGAGGTGACGAAGTACGCGTTTTCCGATGACATGCGGGAATTGACGCTGAGGGTTGCCCTGCCTGAACCGGGGGAGACCACACCCGTGGTTATCGTCACGGGTCCGGGCGGTCACGTTTTCACGCGGCAGTTGAGCAGCAAGCGCGACGGCGCGGTGTTCACCACCACCATCTCCATCGGCAAGCTTCCGACGAACTACGATGCTGCCGGCAACACCTGGAGCGCACTCGTCATCGACGGCACGCGGGCGATCGAAGCCCCGCTTGCCTTTGAATAGGCTCATCCTATAGTCCACCCACAATCCGGCGGCCTCGCCGCCATCCCAGAACGAGGATAAATCCATGACGATCGCAATCGGCGACACGCTTCCCGCAGCCACCTTCAAGGAAAAGACGGCGGAGGGCCCGGTCGAAACGACGACCGAGCAGTTGTTCAAGGGCAAGCGCGTCGTGCTGTTCGCGGTGCCGGGCGCCTTTACGCCGACCTGCACGCTGAACCACCTGCCCGGCTATCTGGAAAACCGCGACGCGATTCTGGCCCGGGGCGTCGACGACATCGCCGTCATTGCCGTCAACGACTGGCACGTCATGGGCGCATGGGCGCAGTCTTCGGGCGGCCTGGGCAAGATCCACTTCCTCGCCGACTGGGACGCAGGCTTCACCAAGGCGCTCGGCCTCGACGCCGACCTCTCCGGCGGCGGCCTCGGCGTTCGCTCCAAGCGCTATTCGATGCTGGTCGAGGACGGTGTCGTCAAGTCGCTCAACGTCGAGGAAAATCCCGGCCAGGCAACGGTCTCCAGCGCCGCCACGATGATCGAACAGCTGTAGGCGAAGCAATAGCTGACGAGGGCGCCGTGCTTG
Source organism: Rhizobium sp. Root1203 (assembly GCF_001424945.1). GTDB lineage: Bacteria > Pseudomonadota > Alphaproteobacteria > Rhizobiales > Rhizobiaceae > Rhizobium. The sequence continues at coordinate 443,673 of NZ_LMCW01000001.1, read as the reverse complement.
GGCACGGCGGTCTCCACCTTGTCGGCGGGAGACTTTCATTTCAGTCGTGTTCGGCCTGTCGGGTTTGCCGTCCGCGTCCCGGATTGCCTTCCTTGGTAGTTCTCGATGCGCTCGTGCGCGACTGAAACGTCGCGAGGCGCAATGCCTCGGTGAGGGCTTCCCAAATTTCCTGCCACATGGTCGCTTCTCCTTTGCGACCATTCAATCCACTTGCCCAAATCTCTCAAACGAGCTTATCGTCGGCTTCGGATAACCTGAGGTTATGGATGAAGCGCGGGCGCCTGCCGTTGACGGCATTGAGAACCTTCGAAGTTGCCGGGCGGCTCAGAAGCTTCACGGCGGCGGCGGACGAGCTGTTCGTCTCTCAGGCAGCCGTCAGCCGGCAGGTTCGCGAACTTGAGGCGGCACTGGGACACCGACTGTTCGAGCGGAAGCATCGCAGCGTCGCGCTGACGCCCCATGGCGAACGGCTGCTTTCCGTCCTGACGGACGCTTTCGACAGGATCGGAGACGGCCTGGAGAGCATTCGAAACAGCGACCGATCCTCAGCCGCAATCGTCAGCTCCGAACCTTCCTTCGCCGCGTGCTGGCTGCTCCCCCGTTTACCCCGGTTTCAGCGGGATCACCCTGACATCGACATCGTTCTCGACGTCGATCCACGCCTGATCGAATTCCGGACCGATCAGGCCACCATCGCCATTCGTCACAGCGCTCGGAATACGCACTGGCCGCGGGTGGAATGCCGGCGTCTGATCGACGTCACGATGGTGCCCGTCATCGCACCGGACATGGTCCGGCATGACGCGCCGCTGACAAGACCGTCCGACCTGCTCCACTACCCCCTCATTCACGAGGAAAATCGCGATCTGTGGCAGTCCTGGTTCGATATTGCCGACCCCGATACCCCCGCCGCAGTGGAACGCGGGATGGTCTATCCCGATAGCGGCCTGGTTTTGCAAGCCACGTTGCGCGGTCAGGGTGTGGGCCTGATCGACGATTTCTTCGTCCGCGAGGAGATATCCGCAGGCCGGCTGATCCAGCCATTCGCCACCACCATTTCCCATGGCGCATACTGGATCGTGGCAAGACATTTCGACGCCGTCCCCGCGGCGACGGCGACGTTCATAGGCTGGATGGAAGCGGAAATGCGCGATGGGTCATAGGCCTGACGCGTTGCATCGACAGATAGGCGTCTCTCGCTCCACCTTTCGTACCTGAAAATCCAATCGCCTCCATTTCGCCACATTCGTTATAACATAACACGTAATGTTATTACATATTTTGAGGGCAGAGTGAGTATGCCGAAAAGACGTATCGCGGCCGGGCTTCTCGGCCATTCCGCCGTCAACCGCGCGTGCGGCGCGCTGCTGGCGATCGGCGTGCTCTGGACGGCGATCTCCTGGGCGGTGCGTTTGCCATGAGTCCGGATCTGATCCGGCTTTCCAACCTGACGGTTGCCTACGACAGGCACCCGGCGGTCCATCGCATTTCCGGAAGCATCGCCGTGGGCAGCCTGACGGCGATTGCCGGGCCGAACGGCGCCGGCAAGTCGACACTGCTGAAGGCGATCATGGGTGAACTGCGCCCCGCCGAAGGACGCGTCGAACACCTTTTGCAACGCACGGACTTCGCATACCTGCCGCAGGCGGCCGACATCAATCGGCGCTTCCCGATTTCCGTACTGGACACGGTATTGCTCGGCGCCTGGCGGCAGGCCGGCGCGTTCGGGCGGGTCGCCGAAAGCGAGAGGGCGCAAGCGCTTGAGGCCGTTAAGGCAGTCGGGCTGGAGGGGCTCGGGGCACGGCAGATCGGCTCCCTCTCCGCAGGCCAGCTGCAGCGCGTGCTCTTTGCCCGGCTGCTGCTCCAGGACGCGAAAGTGATTCTCCTCGACGAGCCCTTCACGGCAATCGACGCCCGCACCACGCGCGACCTGATCGACATCATCCTGCGGTGGCATGGCGAGAACAGGACTGTCGTCGCGGTGCTTCACGATTTCGAGCAGATCCGGGCCCATTTTCCGCAAACGCTGCTGATCGCGCGGGAAATGGTCGAATGGGGGCCAACGGCCGACGCGATGTCGTCGCCGAACCTGCTGAAGGCCCGCGCCATGGCCGAACGGTGGGATGAAGACGCAGGCGTCTGCGAGCCCGCCGCATGAGTGCCTACGATCTGCTTCTCGCGCCGTTCGTCGACTACGGCTTCATGCGCCGGGCGCTTGTCGCCTGCCTCTGCCTGGGCCTCGGATCGGGGCCGATCGGCGTGTTCCTGATGCTGCGGCGGATGAGCCTGGTCGGCGATGCGATGAGCCACGCCATCCTGCCGGGTGCCGCAATCGGCTATCTCGTCGCCGGCTCGCTGTCGCTGACGGCGATGGGCATCGGCGGGCTGGTGGCCGGGCTCGCGGTGGCGCTGCTGTCGGGCGCCGTCAGCCGTTCCACCGTGCTGCAGGAGGATGCGAGCTTCGCCAGCTTCTACCTGGCATCGCTTGCGCTCGGCGTCCTGATCGTCTCGCTGCGCGGCTCGAACATCGACCTGCTGCACGTGCTCTTCGGTACGATTCTAGCGATCGACGCCCCTGCCCTCTACCAGATCGGCGCCATCACCTCGCTGACGCTTCTGGTCCTCGCCATCATCTACAGGCCGCTCATCGTGGAGTGCTTCGATCCGAGCTTCCTGCGCGCGATCGGTGGCCGCGGTTCTGCATACCATTTCCTGTTTCTGCTGCTCGTCGTTCTCAATCTCGTTGCGAGCTTTCAGGCGCTCGGGACGCTGATGGCGGTTGGGCTGATGATGCTGCCGGCGGCGATCGCCCAGCTCTGGTCGCGCAGCCTGCCGTCGATGATGGGCGTTGCCGCCGCAAGCGCCACGGCCTCCGGCTATCTCGGCCTGGTCGCGTCCTACCATCTCGAGCTCGCCTCCGGGCCGACGATTATCATGACGGCTGCCCTGATCTACGGCTTTTCCATCTTCTTCGCACCGTCGGGTCTTGTCCGGCGCCTTTTCCCCCGCCCGCATCTGAAGGGCTGACAACAGGAGACTCCCATGATTTCCCGCAGGCTTTTACTTTCCACTGTGCTGCCCGTGCTGGTGAGCCTGTCCGCCATGCCGGCCTCGGCCGAAACGCTGAAGGTCGTCGCTTCCTTTACCGTGCTTGCCGATGTGGTCAAGCAGGTCGGCGGCGAGCATGTGAAGGTCACCAGCCTCGTCGGTCCGAACGGCGACCCGCATGAATTCGAGCCTTCGCCTGCCGATGCCAAGAGCCTCAATGCAGCGAAGGTCACCTTCGTCAGCGGCGAGGGCCTCGAGGGGTGGATGGACAGGCTGATCAGCGCATCAGGCTACAAGGGCCGGCCGGTCATCGCCTCCGAAGGGATCAACACCCGCACCATGGAAGAGGACGGCCGGACCGTCACCGATCCGCATGTCTGGAACAGCCCTGTCAATGTGAAGGTCTGGGTAGCGAATATCGAGAAGGCCCTGTCTGCCGCCGACCCCGCGGATGCCGCCGCCTTCAAGGCCAACGCCGAGGCCTACACCAAGACGCTCGATCAGCTCGATGCCTATGCGCGTTCGAAATTCGCAACGATACCGGCCGGCCGCCGCAAGGTGCTGACCAGCCACGATGCGTTCGGCTATTTCGGCCGCGAGTACGATGTCGGCTTCCTGGCACCGCTCGGGGTCTCGACCGAGAGCGAAGCCTCGGCCGCAGACGTCGCCAAGCTGATCGAGCAGATCAGGGCGGAGCACGTGAAGACCTATTTCTTCGAGAACTCGAACGACTCCCGCCTCGTCAAGCAAGTGGCCAAGGCTACCGGCGCGGAGCCTGGCGGCGAGCTGTACGTCGAATCCCTGTCCGACGCCAAGGGACCGGCACCGACCTATGAGACGATGTTCCGCTACAACGTCAACCAGATCTCCGCCGCGATGGCGAAATCCAGCTGACGGCCGGAACGACCGGCTGATCCCCAGACGTGGCGAACCCTAGACCTGGAGATCGAACACGATCAGCCCACCCAGGCCCCCGTCCGTCGACGAGACGATGCGCTCGCCGACGGCCACATGGTCGGGATGGACGAGATAGACGTCGCGAGCCTCCGGACTTTCGAAAGTCACGGCAAAACCATCGACAAAACCGGCATGCAGGCCTTCCGGCGACACGTTCGGGCCGTGCTTGATGTCGAGAATGCCAGGGATGAGCTGCTTCAGCGCGACGATCGATTCGAACAAGGACTGCTTCTCTTCACCCGACATAGCGGCCTTCAGCCGCATCAGCACGCAGTGCAGGATCATATGGTGACCTCCCGAATGATATCGCGGGCACAATAAAGGGAAAACATGACAGGGCAAGCAACAAAGGTCGGGCGGTGTCCGCGCGAAGTGCGCAAGCATCTGGGTCGCGGCCATTTCCGGCGTCCAAACCGTCGTAAACGGAACGACCCGCCGCCCGTTCTGGATTAAGCTGCGGCGATCGACTGCGTACGGAAGAGGAGCCGTACGCGGATGACAGCATTTTCAACGGAGGAGATGAAAATGAGCAAGAACCGAGGCGTCGTCTACATGCGGCCAGGCAAGGTCGAGATCCACGACATCGACGATCCGAAGCTCGAGGCGCCCGATGGCCGCCGTATCGAGCATGGCGTCATCCTGAGGGTCGTTTCGACCAATATCTGCGGATCGGATCAGCACATGGTGCGCGGCCGCACCACTGCCATGCCGGGGCTGGTTCTCGGCCACGAAATCACCGGCGAGATCATCGAGAAGGGCGTCGATGTCGAGATGCTCGCTGTCGGCGACATCGTCTCCGTCCCGTTCAACGTCGCCTGCGGCCGCTGCCGCTGCTGCAAGGAGCAGGACACCGGTGTCTGCCTGACGGTCAATCCGTCGCGCGCCGGCGGCGCCTACGGCTATGTCGACATGGGCGGCTGGATCGGCGGCCAGGCCCGCTACGTCACCATCCCCTATGCCGATTTCAACCTTCTGAAAATTCCGGACCGCGACAGGGCGATGGCGAAGATTCGCGATCTGACCATGCTCTCCGACATCCTGCCGACCGGCTTTCACGGCGCCGTCAGGGCGGGTGTCGGTGTCGGGTCGACCGTCTATGTCGCCGGTGCCGGCCCGGTCGGGCTCGCGGCGGCCGCTTCGGCCCGTATCCTCGGAGCAGCCGTCGTCATGATCGGCGACTTCAACAAGGATCGCCTGGCGCATGCCGCCAAAGTAGGCTTCGAGCCGATCGACCTCTCGAAGAGCGATCGTCTCGGCGACATGATTGCGCAGGTGACGGGCACCAACGAGGTGGACAGCGCCATCGACGCCGTCGGCTTCGAGGCACGCGGCCACAGTGGCGGCGAGCAGCCGGCGATCGTGCTCAACCAGATGATGGATATCACCCGTGCCGCCGGATCGATCGGCATTCCCGGCCTCTACGTCACCGAGGACCCCGGCGCAGTCGACAATGCCGCCAAACACGGCAACCTCGCGCTGCGCTTCGGCCTCGGCTGGGCAAAGGCGCAGTCCTTCCACACCGGCCAGACCCCCGTCCTGAAGTACAATCGCCAGCTGATGCAGGCGATCCTGCACGACCGCCTGCCGATTGCCGACATCGTCAATGCGAAGGTCATCCCGCTGGAAGACGCAGTTCAGGGCTACGAACTGTTCGATCAGGGGGCGGCCACCAAGTTCGTGCTCGATCCGCACGGGGACGTGGCGAAGGCTGCCTGAGACTTGGAGCATTTCCGCTTTTCTTCGAATCGCGGAAACGCTCTATCTTTTTGATTTTACGCAATTCCGGACGCAAGACCGCTTCGCACTTTCGCTGGAATTGCTCCCTAAGCCTCCCAAGGCTCGACGCGGTGGGTGCGTAGCGCATCCGCCGCGTCATCTTTTCTGGAATCCCGCTATGCGATCTCGAGCAGCAGCGCGCGGTGGTCGGAGACTTCCGGCTGCGCGACGACGTCGAAGGCGGTAACCTCCACATTGGACGTGACCAGCATGTAGTCTGCGAAGCGGCCTTCTTTTGCGTAGTGCGAGGTTCGGGTATCCGTGTGACCGCGCGACACCACGAGGTCGGTCAGGCCGAGTTCGTCAAGCGCCTCGAAGGTGATGCTGCCCGGCAGGACATTGAAATCGCCGCAGACAACCAACTGCTCACCCTCGTACCAGACGCGCTCGATCAACGCGACCAGGGCCGCGGCCTGAGCATGGCGCGCCGGCGTATCGCCCTTGCCGGCAAGATCGCGCAGCCCGTGAAGCTGGGCAACCGTCACAGGACGGCCGGCGGCGTAGTCGAAGAGACGGATGCACTGCGCGTTGCGTGCGCGGGGATGCGGTCCGTAGCCGTCGGCGGAGAAACCGCCGTGCACGAAGTCCATCGCATGGCCGATGACAGGAAGCGTCCGGCGGACGAAGGTGGCGAGGCCGAACTCGGACCACACTTCTGTGTCGCCCGCGAACAGCTTGCCGCGTGCCATCGGCGCGAAGAAGGCGTCATGCGCGGGTAGAACGGCCCTGATCTCGTCGAAGAGATTGGCGCGCTGAGGCAGGACATGGCTGCCGTCCCGATACTCCAGCCAATCGCTCGAAACCGACGCCGACCGCGTGACTTCCTGCAGGCAGATCACGTCGGGATCGGCCTTCCTCAGATACGGCATCAGGGCAGCGTGCAGCTTGCCGCCCCAGGCGTTCAACGAGATTATGCGCACCGCATCCCTCCCCGTATCTGCGGAACTGCTTTCCCGATTGATTCCGGGAAGCGCTCCATATCCTTGTTTTTGCACAGTTCCCGGCCCGAAGTTCTAGCGCTTCTTGAACGGCTCCATGCCCTTGCGGGCAAGCTCGTCGGCGCGCTCGTTTTCGGCGTGGCCGGCGTGGCCCTTGACCCAGTGGAGCGTCACCTTGTGCCGGTTGCGCGCTTCTTCAAGCGCTTGCCAGAGCTCGGCGTTCTTGACCGGCTTCTTGTCGGCGGTCTTCCAGCCGTTCTTCTTCCAGCCGAAGATCCATTTCGAAATGCCGTCCATGACATATTTGGAGTCGGTATAGAGATCGACCTCGCAAGGGCTCTTCAGCGCCGTCAAAGCCGAAATCGCCGCCAGCAGCTCCATGCGGTTGTTGGTCGTGTCGGCTTCGCCGCCGAAAAGTTCCTTTTCGACATCGCCGTAACGCAGGACCGCGCCCCAGCCGCCGGGACCGGGATTGCCGGAGCAGGCTCCATCGGTGAAGATATCGACGTGCTTCATGCGGAAAGCCCATATTCGGCGGCCGAGGATATCTGGCGGTGGAAGCGCAGCTTGCGCAGGTACTCGAGCGGATCCTTCTTGGTGACCATCGCGCCTTCAGGCGTCGTCAGCCAGTCGTAGAGCCGCGTCAGGAAGAAGCGCAACGCGGAGCCGCGCGAGAGGATCGGAAGGGCCGCAAGTTCGGCCTCGCCCAACGGACGGACGCTCTGGTATCCCTCCAGCATCGCCGTGCCCTTGGTGATGTTGTAGGCGCCATCCTTCTCGAAGCACCAGGCGTTCAGAATGATCGAGACGTCGTAGGCGAGCAGATCGTTACAGGCGAAGTAGAAATCGATCAGGCCCGAGAGTTCGTCGCCGAGGAAGAAGACGTTATCGGGAAACAGGTCGGCGTGGATGACGCCGGCCGGCAGCTCCTTCGGCCAATGGGCCGACAGAAACTGCAACTCGCTTCGGACTTCGTTCTGCAGGCCCTTTTCAACTTCGTCGGCACGGGCTTCGGACTTTTCCCAGAGTTCCTGCCAGCCGCCGACGGAGAGCGCATTCGGCCGCTTGAGTTCAAAGCCCTCGGCGGCGACATGCATCTGCGCCAGCGCCTTGCCGACCTCGCGGCAGTGCCTGGCTTCTGGCTTGCGCAGCCACATGCCCTCGAGGAATGAAATCAGCGCGGCCGGGCGGTCGGACAGCGTTCCAAGCAGCGCGCCGTCCCTGCGCGGCAGCGGCAGCGGGCAGGAGAGGCCGCGCGCCGCCAGATGCTGCATCAGGCCGAGGAAGAAGGGCAGGTCGTTCTTCTCCACGCGCTTTTCGTAGAGCGTCAGGATCAGCGGATCCGTGGAGGTGTGGAGGAGGAAATTCGAATTCTCGACGCCTTCCGCGATCCCCTTGTAGGACAGCAAAGTGCCGGTATCGTATTCCGTCAGGAACCACTTCAAATCGTCTTCGGAAATATCGGTGTAGACTGCCAAGGCGGGCTCTCATTGCAAACGGGTCAAGGAAATTGCGGGTCTGAACTGCGGTGGCGTCAACGCGCCGACGTCTACTAAGCCCTCATTCCTGTGCTTGTCACAGGAATCCAGCCACGGCGCGGCCGCGCCGTGAATGACCTGCCCTTTTTGGAGGAAGAGTTTTCCGCGCCCAAGGACTTGGGCGCACTGGATTCCTGTGACGAGCACAGGAATGAGTGGTGCGTTTGGACCTTGAACACCATCCACCCCTCACCCATTCACGAACGCCATGTCGGCCGATGTCAGCTCGATGCTGCGCAGTTCGCGGTTGACGAGGAAATGCTCGTTCTCCTGGACGGTTTCGGCAAGCTCGACCTTCGCGTCGAACCGCGTCCGGAATGCCTCGATGATCTCGTTGACGATCACCTCCGGTGCCGAGGCGCCGGCCGAAAGGCCGAGCGTCGAGATCGAGCCGATCTCGCTCCAATCCAGCTCGGAGGCCCGCTGGACCAGAATCGACTTCTTCGCTCCTGCGCGGAGCGCCACTTCGACGAGCCGCTTGGAGTTGGACGAGTTCGGTGCGCCGACGATGATGAAGAGATCGCAGCCGGGCGCCGCCTGCTTGACGACCTCCTGGCGGTTCGTCGTGGCGTAGCAGATGGAATCGGCGGCCGGCGCCGTCAGGTTGGGAAAGCGCTCCTGCAGGCGCGCGATGACGCCGGCGGTATCGTCGACGGAAAGCGTCGTCTGGGTGACGTAGCCCATGTTGTCGGGATCGGCAGGGACATAGACGTCCGCATCCTCGACCGTCTCGATCAGCGAAACGGACCCTTCCGGCAGCTGTCCCATGGTGCCGATCACTTCCGGATGGCCGGCGTGGCCGATGAGGATCACGTGGCGGCCGAGCCTGTTGTGGCGCATGGCCTGCTTGTGGACCTTGGAGACCAGCGGACACGTGGCGTCGAGATAGAAGAGATTGCGGGCGCTCGCATCTTCCGGAACCGATTTCGGCACACCGTGCGCGGAGAAGACGACGGGCTGTGCTCGATGCTCTTCCGGGATCTCGTTCAGCTCCTCGACGAAGACGGCGCCCTTGGCTTCCAGTCCTTCGACGACATAGCGATTGTGCACGATCTCATGGCGGACATAGACCGGCGCGCCATAGGATTTCAGCGCCAGCACGACAATCTGGATGGCGCGGTCGACGCCGGCACAGAAGCCGCGCGGCCCGCAAAGCCTGATCGTCAAAGGAGGTTTCGCTGCGATATTCATGTCTGTTCCGTCATACGTTCCCTCATTCCTGTGCTCGTCACAGGAATCCAGCCACGGCGCGTCCGCGCCGTGAACAATTCGCCTCGCCCAAACAATCTCCCGCGCCCAAGGACTTGGGCGCACTGGATTCCTGTGACAAGCACAGGAATGAGGGAGAGTTTGGAGAGAACCGAACTCCACAGGCAGCCACCCGTTTCCGGGATCCGTTGATCCTCTAGCTCAATATGGGTGAGATTTGAAGCGATACTATTGCGCTGGCGGGTTGCCGCGCCTGCGCAACCGGGCAACGGCGACGATCACGACCAGCGTCGCGGCCAATCCATACCAGGTGAAGGCATACTGCAGGTGGTTGTTCGGCAGATCGACCTCGGTGACGCCGCCGATCGGCAACCCCTTGGGATTGGGCGTATCGTCGGCATCGACGAAGAAGGGGACGACGCTTGCCCTGTCGAGCCCGACGCTCGACGCCATGACGTCGAGATCCTTCCAGTAGAAGATATTCTTGGGGATGTCGTTGTCAGGCACGACCCATGAAGGCTTGCCCGGAAGCCTGGCGCGCGCAAGGCCGGCAATCGACTGCTGGTCGGTCAGCTGACCCTGCATTCGCATTTCCGGTTCCTTGTTGTCATAGGGAACGAAGCCGCGATTGACGAAGAGGTAGCGGCCGTCGGCAAGCTGCAGCGGCGTGTAAATGTAATAGCCGGTCTGGCCGCGCCAGGTGGCGAAGAAATGCCGCTCGCGGCTGTTGTCGTAGACTCCGCTGGCGGTCACCCGGCGATATTCGATGTCGCCGCCCTTGGCCGCCATCGCCTCGATATCGGTCAGCGGAACCGGCGGCGTCTCGCGGCGCTCGGCGATGTCGGCAAGCAGGCCTTCCTTCCAGTGAAGGCGCTCGACCTGCCATGTGCCGAGCGTGACGAGGATGGCAAGCGCGATCACAACCGCGATGCCGGTCAGGACCGGCAGCTTGCGGCGAGGCGCCGGGTGTTGAATGTCAGTCACGGGAAAGGCGTCCTTCGCGGGCATTGTGGCGGTACTGCATGGCGATCAGGATCCCCTTGCACCAGCGCAGCCAAATCAACGAAAGGATGACCGTCAGCGGGCCGAAGAGAAGAATGTGCAGCCAGATCGGTGGCGAATAATTCACCTCCAGCCAGAGCACCGAACCGATGACGATGAAGCCGACAATCAGGATAACGAAGACTGCCGGCCCATCGCCGGCGTCTGCGAAGGAATAATCGAGCCGGCAGGCGGCGCAGCGCGGCTTGAGCGACAACAGGCCGTCGAAAAGCTTGCCCTGGCCGCAGCGCGGGCAGCAGCCCTTGAGGCCGGTTTTCACCGGATCGACGGGCGGGAAATGCGCGTTGTCGTCGTTCATGCTATCCTTCCAATTGGCTGTGGATCTCAGGAGCCACGCCATAACTCACCCATAATGTATTCGCAGAACGAAAGGAAATGCCTGCGCGCTTTCGCCTCACCGATTCGCGCCAAACAGAAGAAGAAAACTGATGACCAACGAGAGCTCTGCCGCCCAGATCGTCATTCTGAACGGCGCACCGCGAAGCGGAAAATCGTCGATTGCCAAGGCAATCCAGGAGCAGTTCGAAGGCCCGTGGATGAACCTCGGCGTGGATGCGTACAACGGCATGACGCCGGACCGCTACCTGCCGGGCATCGGCCTTCGTCCGGGCGGCGAACGCCCGGACCTCGAGGAGGTCGTGCCGTTCTTCTATGCTGCGCTCTACGAATCCATCGCAATCCACGCCGGCCTCGGGCTCAACGTCGTGGCCGATCTCGGCCACCATGACGCCTACTCCCAGCCGCTCGGTATTCTGGCGGATTGCGCGCGGCGGCTGGAGGGTCTGCCGGTGCTTTTCGTCGGCGTCAGATGTCCTATCGACGTCATCATGAAGCGGCGCGAGGTCGTGGTTCCCGGTCGCGAGACGCTGTACGCGAGGGCAAACGATGCCGAAACGATCCCCCAGGCGGTGGCGCGCTGGCAGGAGGAGGTCCACATTCCCGGCATCTACGATCTGGAGCTCGATACCTCCGTGCTGACGCCGACCGAATGCGCGGAAGCCATTCGCCACCAGCTCGATACCGGCATCCCGGATCCTTCCGCCTTCGAGCGCATCGCCGAGGCGCGCTGAGCGGCAAAGAAAAAGGCGGGCGCCGTGGCACCCGCCTTTTTTAATGGGAGTCGCTCCGATCAGCCGGCTGCGAGCGGTGCGCCCCAGCCGCCCCAGACGTAGATGCTGAAGAACAGGAAGAGCCAGACCACATCGACGAAGTGCCAGTACCAGGCGGCGGCCTCGAAGCCGAAGTGCTGCTTCGGCGTGAAGTCGCCACGCATCGCACGAATGAGGCAGACGATCAGAAAGATCGTGCCGACCAGGACGTGGAAGCCGTGGAAGCCCGTCGCCATGAAGAAGGTCGCACCGTAGATCGAGTTCTTGAAGGCGAACGGAGCGTGCGCATATTCGTAGGCCTGCACGGCGGAGAACAGAATGCCCAGCAGAACCGTCAGCGTCAGGCCCTGGATCAGGCCCTTGCGGTCGTTGTGCAGCAGGGCATGGTGCGCCCAGGTGACCGTGGTCCCCGACAGGAGCAGGATGACGGTGTTATAGATCGGCAGATGCCACGGGTCGAGAACCTCGATGCCCTTCGGCGGCCACTGGCCGCCGGTGAAGGCAAGGCGCGAGGCCTGGATGGCTTCGTGCGGATAGAGGCTGGCGTCGAAATAGGCCCAGAACCAGGCGACGAAGAACATCACTTCGGAAGCGATGAACATGATCATGCCGTAGCGCAGGTGCAGCGACACGACGCGGGTATGGGAGCCCTCGTGGGCTTCCTTCACCGTATCGGACCACCAGCCGAACATGACGTAGAGCACCAGCGCCAGGCCGATGAAGAACAGCCAGGGGTGAGCCCACTCGATGCCGAAGATATGCAGCGAACCGCCATTGATGTAGCGCATGAAGCCGACGCCACCGAACGCCATGATGAAGGCGCCGATCGAGGCAATAATAGGCCACGGGCTCGGGTCGATGATGTGATAATCGTGATGTTTCTGATGCGCATCAGCCATGTAAGCTATCCCCGGTCTCTTCCTCTTCGTCCCGGCTTAACCGGAAACGACCCTCAATCAAAGTTTCTTTTCAAGCTTTACCGTTCCACCCTCGTTCGACGCCAGCGGCTTCGGACCCTCTTTCGGGTAGAACGTGTAGGACAAGGTAACCGTGTGAATATCCTTGGATTCCACGGTCTTGGTAATTTCCGGATCGATATAGAAAACGACCGGCATTTCAAGCTTTTCGCCCGGCTTCAGAACGGTCTCGTTAAAGCAGAAGCACTGCACCTTGTTGAAATAGGCACCCGCCTCGCCCGGCGTGACGTTGAAGACCGCCTGGCCGCGCTGCGGCTCGTTGGATTTGTTCACCGCGGTGAAATTGACCTGGATGGTTTCGCCGATGCGCGGGTTGACCTCGCGCTCGACCGGCTTGAACTCCCACTCCAGGCCGGGGGCCACATTGGCATCGAAGGTGACGCGCATCTTGCGGTCCAGAACGACGCTGGAGGCCTGCTCGACGCGTTGCGTCGTACCGTTGTAGCCGGTGAACTGGCAGAACATCCTGTAGAGCGGAACGGCCGCATAGCTCGCCGCGCCCATGCCCACGACGAAGGCAAGGCACATGAAAACGACGGCGCCGTTGTTGCGCGGCTTTCTGGGCGTGCTTTGCATCTCGCTCATCTCACATATGCCCCGTCGCGAACTTCACGATGGTGATCGCGTAGAAAAGAATGACGAGGCCGGCAAGCACGAGGCCAAGCGCGACGTTGCGGTTGCGGCGCGACTTGCGCTGCGCATCGGTAAGCTTCACCGTATCCATCAGAGCCAACCTCCGGTGTGAGAAACCAGCGTGGCGGCCAGCCGATCGATCATCAGGGCAGAGAAGATCGCGAACAGGTAGAAAATCGAGAATGCGAACATCTTCTTCGCGGGAACCATCTTCTGGTCGCCATCCGGCATCCGCCAGACGGCGATGGAACAGTATATGAAGATCGCGCCGAGCGCTGCGGCGACGAGGCCGTAGCCGACGCTGGCGAAGCCGAGAACGGTCGGCAATACTGCGCAGACGGCCGTCAGGACGGCGTAGGCGACGATCTGGTGCTTGGTGGTCCGTTCGCCCGAGACGTTGGGCAGCATCGGCACGCCGACGGCTTCGTAGTCGCCCATCTTGAAGAGAGCGAGCGCCCAGAAATGCGCGGGCGTCCAGAGGAAAATGATCATGAAGAGCACGACGCTCTCTATCGGGACCGTGCCGGTGACGCAGGCCCAGCCGATGACGGGCGGAAACGCGCCGGCGGCACCGCCGATGACGATGTTCTGCGGCGTCGAGCGCTTCAGCCACATCGTATAGATTACGGCATAGAAGAAAATGGTGAAGGCGAGGATCGACGCTGAGAGCCAATTGACGGCAAGCCCGAGGATCGTCACGGCAAAACAGGACAGGACCAGACCGAACGCGAGCGCTTCGCTGGGCGTGATGCGGCCGGCCGGAATGGGGCGCTTGGCAGTGCGGGTCATGATGGCGTCGATGTCGGCATCGTACCACATGTTCAGCGCGCCCGAAGCGCCGGCCCCGACTGCGATGCAAAGGATGGCGATCAGGCCGATGACCGGATTGATATGGCCCGGCGCCAGCACGAGGCCGGCAAATGCCGTGAAAACCACGAGCGACATGACCCGCGGCTTCAGGAGTTCGAAATAATCGCGCGCGCTTGCTTCCGACAGGCGAAACTCGCTGTCGTGTGCAAGAGCTTTGCGATTGCCGATGACTGTCATTATCTCGTCCTGCAAACTTGAAGGTGATCGCCGCACTCTAACATGCGGCGATCACAATTTCTCGCATCTTACTTGATGCGCGGAAGCTGTTCCCACTGGTGGTACGGCGGCGGCGAAGACAGCTGCCATTCCAGCGTCGTTGCGCCCTCGCCCCACGGATTGTCCCCGGCAACGCGCTTCTTGGCGAAAGCTTCGAAAACGCCGAACAGGAAGATCAGCACGCCGAAGGCCGAGATGTAGGAGCCGATGGAGGATACGTAGTTCCAGCCGGCAAACGCATCGGGGTAGTCGATATAGCGGCGCGGCATGCCTGCGAGGCCGAGGAAGTGCTGCGGGAAGAACACCAGATTGACGCCGATGAACATGACCCAGAAGTGCAGCTTGCCGAGGAACTCGTTGTACATGTAGCCGGACATCTTCGGGAACCAGTAATACCAGCCGGCAAAGATCGCGAACACTGCGCCGAGCGACAGAACGTAGTGGAAGTGAGCCACGACGTAATAGGTGTCATGCAGCGAGCGGTCGAGGCCGGCGTTGGCGAGCTGGACGCCCGTGACGCCACCGACGGTGAACAGGAAGATGAAGCCGATCGCCCAGATCATCGGCGTGCGGAAGCTGATCGAGCCGCCCCACATCGTCGCGATCCAGGAGAAGATCTTCACGCCCGTCGGAACGGCGATGACCATCGTCGCGAAGACGAAGTAGCGCTGCGCGTCGAGCGAGAGACCGACCGTGTACATGTGGTGCGCCCACACGACGAAGCCGACGGCGCCGATCGCGACCATGGCGTAGGCCATGCCGAGATAACCGAAAATCGGCTTCTTCGAGAAGGTCGAGATGATGTGGCTCACCATGCCGAAGCCGGGCAGGATCAGGATGTACACTTCCGGATGACCGAAGAACCAGAACAGGTGCTGGTAGAGGATCGGATCGCCGCCGCCTTCAGGCGAGAAGAAGGCCGTGCCGAAGTTACGGTCGGTCAGCATCATCGTGATGGCACCGGCGAGAACCGGCAGCGACAGGAGCAGCAGGAAGGCGGTGATCAGCACGGACCAAGCGAAAAGCGGCATCTTGTGAAGCGTCATGCCCGGCGCGCGCATGTTGAGAATGGTGGTGATGAAGTTGATCGCACCCAGGATCGAGGACGCACCGGCAATGTGGAGCGCAAAGATCGCAAGATCGACCGCCGGACCCGGCGTTCCCGTGCTGGAAAGCGGCGGATACATCGTCCAGCCGCCGCCGGCGCCGTATGCGCCTGCCGGACCTTCGACGAACATCGACATGATGAGCAGCAGGAAGGCCGGAACGATGAGCCAGAAGGAGATGTTGTTGAGGCGCGGGAAGGCCATGTCGGGTGCGCCGATCATGATCGGCACCATCCAGTTGGCAAAGCCGCCGATCATCGCCGGCATGACCATGAAGAAGATCATGATCAGCGCGTGAGCGGTCGTGAACATGTTGAACATCTGCTTGGCGCCGTCGATGGCGGCGTCGCCCTCGTAGCCGTAGACCATGGATGCCAGGCCGTGGAAGATCTGGATGCCCGGCTCCTGCAGCTCCATGCGCATGGCAACGGACAACGCGCCGCCGATGATGCCGGCGATGATCGCGAAGATCAGGTAGAGCGTGCCGATGTCCTTGTGGTTCGTCGAAAAGAACCAGCGATTGATGAAGCTCGGCTTGTGCGAGTGGTCGTGGTGGTCGTCATGGGCGTGCGCGCCATGAGAATGATCATGCGAATGATGATCGTCGTGTGCGGAAGGTCCAGCCATAGTCCCGTTCCCTCTTCCCTTACTTTGCGACGTTTTCGGCAACATCGACGGTCTTTGCAGGACCATCGGTTGCAGCGATGAGGGCCTTGTAGGCTCCGGGCAGATCGGCAGCGGCAGCGGTCAGCCACTGCTTGTACTTGTCCTCGGAGACGACGCGAATGGCGATCGGCATGAACGCATGGTCCTTGCCGCAGAGCTCGGAACACTGGCCGTAGAAGAGGCCTTCGCGTTCGGCCTTGAACCAGGTCTCGTTCAGTCGGCCCGGAACGGCGTCGATCTTGACGCCGAAGGACGGCATCGCGAACGCGTGGATGACGTCTGTCGGAGCGGCGGTCACGAGGACGCGCACCGTCTTGTTGACGGGCAGCACGAGCTCGTTGTCGACGGTCAGGAGGCGCGGATAGATCGCCTTGTCTTCCTTGCCGGCGGCAGCGCGGTCCTGATCCTTGAGCAGGAAGGAATCGAAGGCGAGCGGGCTTTCGCCGGTGCCTTCATATTCATAGTTCCACTGCCACTGGGTCGCGGTCGCCTTGATCGTCACATCCGGATTTTCCGGCAGCGTGAGCTGGGCGGTCAGAAGGTTGAAGGAAGGAACGGCCAGGAACAGAAGAACCAGAACCGGTCCCACGGTCCATGCGACTTCGATCAGCGTGTTGTGGCTCGTCTTGGAAGGCACCGGATTCGCGCTGGCGCGAAACTTGAAACAGACGACGAGAATAAGGACCAGGACGAAGAGCGTGATCGGAACGATAAACCACAAGGTATACTGTTCGAACCAATGGATGTCCCGCATGATCGGCGTCGCCGCCGGTTGCAAGGTCGCCTGCCAAGGCGTCGGCTGGTCGGCAAAACTGCCGGAAGCAAAAAGCAGACAGACCAGCGCGGTCAGAGCTGCATAAGCCTTCTTAATCACGTTTATATCTCCCTCGAGCGCTGATCTGCATAAAATGCGCGCAGAATCCTTGCCATCTTCTGCGCTTCAAACCACAGTTTGGCATCCGCCGCAACAGGCCAAAGCATTTGTCTGTGCGGCATTTTTGCCTGAAGACATATTCCCCCAAGCACAACGAAACGTTCCATCTTTTGCATTATGATACGGAAAAGACAGCCGCAGGCCAGCCCAAGGGCGGCAACATTCTTCGGCAAAGGTCCCATTTCCGCCGTAGTCCCCCGCTTTTGAGCGGGTGGGGCTTTTCATTTCGAATGCCGGGCCCCAACTTAGCGGCACTGATTCGAACTGCAGAGGTTTTCATGGGTTTCCGTTCCCTCGCACGGCCATTTGTGCTGACAGCGTGCATTGCGGCCGCAGCGACTGCTCCCGCTTTCGCCCAGCAGCAACCAGCGCCGGCGCAACCTGCCGCCCCCGCTCCCGCCGCACCTGCGACGCAGGCGACGCCGGGACAGACGCAACCGCAGGCTCCCGGCACCGTAAAGTCGAACCACGGCGCATGGTCGGTCGTGTGCGACAAGCCTGCCGGCGCTTCGGCGGAGCAGTGCGCGCTGATGCAGAACGTCATTGCCGAAGATCGGCCCGAAGTCGGCCTTTCCGTGGTCGTGCTGAAGACCGCCGACCGCAAGTCGAAGATCCTGCGCGTGCTTGCGCCTCTCGGCGTACTGCTGCCGAACGGCCTCGGGCTCAATGTCGACGGCAAGGATATCGGCCGCGCCTATTTCGTCCGCTGCTTCGCAGACGGCTGCTATGCCGAAGTCGTGCTTGAAGACGAGTTGCTGAAGACCTTCCGCAGCGGTGCCAGCGCTACTTTCATCGTCTTCCAGACACCGGAAGAAGGCATCGGCATTCCCGTCGATCTCAAGGGTTTTGCCGAAGGCTACGACGCCCTGCCCTGATCGTCTCCATTTCGGGGCTTGCTCGAACCGTCCGCGGGACCTACATCGGCTGAAAGCATTCCTGCTTCAGCGGAGCACAAAGATATGAACACCGATCTCCTGACGCTTTTCGACGCTGACGAAGCGAAGATGCGCTCGCTCGTCGCCGAAGCGCTTTCGGGCGCTGACGACGGTGAGCTCTACATCGAGCATGCCCAGGCAGAATCTCTCATGTTCGACAACGGCCGCCTCAAGGGCGGAAGCTTCAACACCGAACAGGGTTTCGGCCTGCGTGCGGTGGCGGGCGAAGCGGTCGGATATGCGCACGCCGGCGATCTCTCGGTCGCAGCGCTCAAGCGCGCCGCCGATGCCGTCGGTGCCGTCACGCGCGGCTATTCCGGCAGCTATGCCGCCGCCCCCCAACGCACCAACAAGAAGCTCTATTCGGACGAAAACCCGATCGGATCGCCGACCTTCGAGCAGAAGGTGAAGGTGCTGCAGGACATCGACGCCTATCTGCGCGGCAAGAACGACAAGGTGCGGCAGGTGACGGCATCCGTCGCCGCCAGCTGGCAGGTGGTCGACATCCTGCGTGCCGATGGCCATCGCGTCCGCGACATCCGGCCGATGACGCGCATCAATATCTCCGTCATGGTCGGCGAAGGCGAGCGGCAGGAAACCGGCTCCTACGGCAGCGGCGGCCGCATCGGCTTCGGCGATTTCATTGCCGAGGGCAGCTGGCAGGACGGTGCCGACGAGGCGCTGCGCCAGGCTCTCGTCAACCTCGAGGCGATCGAAGCGCCTGCGGGCACGATGGACGTCGTTCTCGGCTCAGGCTGGCCGGGCGTCATGCTGCACGAAGCTGTCGGCCACGGGCTGGAAGGCGATTTCAATCGCAAGAAGACGTCGGCCTTCGCGGGCCTGCTCGGCCAAATGGTCGCGGCTCCCGGTGTGACCGTCGTCGACGACGGCACGATCGACAACCGTCGCGGTTCGATCACCATCGACGACGAAGGAACGCCTTCGGCCTACAACGTGCTGATCGAAGACGGCAAGCTCGTCGGCTACATGCAGGACCGGCAGAACGCACGGCTCATGGGCCTGAAGCCGACCGGCAACGGCCGCCGGCAGGGCTATGCCCACGTGCCGATGCCGCGCATGACCAACACCTACATGCTCGGCGGCGACAAGACGCCTGAAGAGATCATAGCCTCCGTGAAGAAGGGCATCTATGCCGTCTCCTTCGGCGGCGGCCAGGTGGACATTACCTCGGGCAAGTTCGTCTTCGGCTGCACCGAGGCCTACCTGATCGAAAACGGCAAGATCGGCGCGCCGGTCAAGGGCGCGATGCTGATCGGCAACGGTCCCGATGCGATGAAGCGCATCTCCATGGTCGGCGACGACATGAAGCTCGATACCGGCATCGGCAATTGCGGCAAGGCCGGCCAGTGGGTCCCGGTCGGCGTCGGCCAGCCGCATCTCAGGATGGACCAGGTGACCGTCGGCGGAACCAAGGCATAACACGGGCTGAGACTGCGCCCTTCTGGCCGACGGGTATCTATCCGGGCGGCCGGGAGGCTACGCTTCATCCGGCCGGAACAGCCATTTTCGCTTGATGGCCGCCGGGAGGTCGAGCTTGTTGTTGTGGGCGAACAGCAGGATGTGGCCGAGCACGTCGGCGGTCTCATCCGCGAGATCGCGTGACATTTCCTCGTCGGAGCGACCCTTGCGGCGCCCTCGTCCGCTGATGCGGTTCCAGGCCTGAGTGAGTTCGCCCATTTCTTCCTGAAGCTTCAGCAAAAACCAGTCGTCATCGCGTTCGATGCCGTTTGCCTCGGCATATGCGCGGGACGCCAGCTCGAATTTTCCGGCGAGCTCATCCAGCATGACCGTTCTCCTTTTGTACCAAAGAGAACCCTGATTCCCGGACTATGTCCAGTCCGCTCAGCCGTGATCGGGGAGAAGCATGCAGTCGTAGGAGCGCTGCCTCAGTGCGTCGCAAGCCGATGTTGCAGCCTCGCGGCTCTGGAAGCCGATGAAGCGCGCCCGGTAGATCTTGTTGGCGCCCTTGCCGACCGCTTCCGTATAAGGAGACGCGGTCTTCAACGCAGCGCCGCCTTCGGACTTGGCCAGCGCCAGCAGGGCGCGGGCGGCGTCGTCGCTCGGAGCCGCGGAAATCTGGATCTGCCAGTCGCCTGTCGACGATTGAGCCCCTTCCTGAGACTGGGTTACCCGCTGCGCCGTGGGTTTGGCGATGTTCGCCATTTCCTCAAGTGCGGTGGGTCGCTCGGCGGGGACTGCGGTGTCGCTCAGATAACCCAGGGCCCTTGGCGCCAGATCGTTCGAACGCGGTGCCGTTGCCGGAACCGGGAGATCGCTCGCCTCGGCAGCAGAGGCAACCTCGACGGGCTCGCGCGCATTGACGGTGGCCACGAGCCTGGCGCCGCCCGAAGACGAGGCGCGGCCGAGATACTGGTCGAGCAGGCCCGCCATCTTGGCGTCGCGGCTGCGGGCGGTGCGGCCGCCGAGCACGACGCCGACAACGCGGCGGTTTCCGTCCTTGACGGCGCTCACAAGGTTGAAACCCGACGCATTGGTGTAGCCGGTCTTGATACCGTCCATGCCCTGGTAGCGGTACATCAGGTTGTTGTGCCCACGGATCGTCTTGCCGCGGAAATTGAAGCTCGCGGTGGCGAACAAGCGATACTCGCTCGGATAGTTCCGCATCAGGGCGATGGCGAGCGTGGACATGTCGCGGGCGGTGGTCACCTGGCGGCTGTCCGGCAGGCCGGAGGCGTTGTAGAAGGTCGTGCGGCTCATGCCGAGCTGGCGAGCCTTCTGCGTCATCATGCGCGCAAAATTGCTTTCCGATCCGCCGAGCGTCTCGCCCATCGCGGCAGCCGCATCGTTCGCGGACTTGGTGATCATGCCGAGGACCGCTTCGCGGACCGTAATGGTACCGCCGGCGCGCACCCCGAGTTTCGTCGGCGGACGGGAAGCTGCATATTTCGACACAGTGATCGGGGTATTCCAGCTGATCTTGCCGCGGCTCATGGCCTCGAAGGTCATATAGATCGTCATCATCTTCGTCAGCGACGCGGGGTGGTTCAAGACGTCGGCATTTTCGGAAGAAAGAACCTTGCCGGTTCTGGCGTCGAGGATGAGGGATGCACTGCCCGCCATCGCCATCAATGGCGCCGCAACGACGAGCGTTGCGGTCAAAAACGCGGCCACCAGCTTATTCATGCACTTCCCCTCAGAGATCGAACGACCGTCGCCATCCGGAATTGTCCCGTTCCGCTACAGAAGGGCCCAATGTGGAGCGACATTGCGGCAACTGGTACTATTTTTGTCATGTTTTATCCTTCATAGTGAAAGAACGGTAAAGGCGCCACGCGAAAAGTCAGTATTCAGTAAGACTTAACCTCGAGGCTGCTAGTTTCCGCGCTCAACGGAACCGGCAGATGGGGCGGAAATGAGGGCGAGCGCCAGAATGCTTGCGAAGAGAATCGCCATTGCAGGCGGACTCGAGGCTGCCAATCTGCTGCGCGCGGCAGGTCTCATGCGCGGCGCTCGCGGACGCGGTGCGATTTTCACGCTCCACCATGTTCGCCCCGAGGAAACCACAGCCTTTGCGCCCAACGCTCACCTGGAAATCACTCCGGCCTTTTTGGACGTCGTGCTGAAGCGGCTGCAGGAGGACGGCTATCGGTTCGTCGCACTCGGCGACGTTCCCGCCCTGCTGTCGGAACCCGCGCCGAAGCAACCCTTCGCCGCCTTTACGCTGGACGACGGCTACCGCAACAACCTCGTCTACGCACTGCCGATCTTCGAGCGCCACCGGGCGCCTTTCACCGTCTTCGTGCCCAAGGGCCTGGCGGAACGCACCCATACGATCTGGTGGGAGACGCTGGCAGCCCTCCTGCGCAAGGAGGAAAGGCTCGGCTTCGATTTCGGCGGCGGGAACGAGATCGTCGATCTTGCGACTCCGGTCGCCAAGCATCGGGCTTTCGAGCGCTTTGCACAGTATCTGCACCGAACCGACGAGGCAGCGGCGGTTCATGAGATCGATCGCCTCGCGAGAGCCCACGAGATCGATCCCGTCGAGATCGTCGACGACCTGGTCATGGGGCCGGCCGAGCTCAACCTGCTGGACGCGAGCCCGCTTGCCTCCCTCGGCGCCCACATGGTCAGCCACCGGGCGGTTTCGCGTCTCGCCGATGCGGAGGTCCGCGCGGAGATGGAAGCGTCCTGCGACTACGTCGCCACGATTGCCGGCAGGCGGCCCCTGTCCCTCGCCTATCCCTATGGAACGCGGGAAGCGGTCACCCAGCGCCAGGCGGAGATCGCCCGCGACCTCGGCTTCACGATCGCTGTCACGACCCAACCCGGCGTGGTGGCGCAGCGCTCGCTTTCAAGCATCACCTACCTGCCCAGGCTTTCGATCAACGGTCTCTATCAAAAGGCCCGCTACGTCTCGGGCCTCGCCTCAGGCATCCCCCTGAAATTGATGGGCAACGGATGATGACAAAGGACCACCCGTCGCGCTATCCCGAGGCCTAGGGATACATCCGCACCTTCGACCAATCGCCGTCCGGGGTGGTGCGGCGAAATTCGATGCGGTCGTGAAGACGAAATTTCTGATCCTTCCAGAATTCGATGCTGACCGGCCGGATGCGGAAGCCCGACCAGTGGGCCGGACGAGGGATATCCCCGATCGCATAGCGGGCGGTGTATTCGGCAACGGCTTTTTCCAAGGCAAAACGGCTTTCGAGCGGCCGCGACTGCTTCGACGCCCATGCGCCGATGCGACTGCCCCGGGCGCGCGTCTTGAAATAGGCGTCGGCTTCCTCGTCGCTGACGATATCCACAGGCCCGCGCAGGCGGACCTGCCTGCGTAGCGTCTTCCAGTGGAAGCACATGGCCGCTTTTTTCTGCCCGAGGACTTCGCGGCCTTTCTGACTCTCGAAATTCGTGTAAAACACGAAGCCGTCTTGATCGAAACCTTTAAGGAGAACCATGCGGACATTGGGAAGGCCGTCCTCATCGACCGTCGCAAGCGCTACCGCATTCGGGTCATTGATCTCGGAGGCCTCCGCCTCTTTCAGCCAATCGGCGAAGAGATCGAACGGTTCGTTTCGTTCGGTGAAGTCACCGCTTATTAACTCATTTGTCGACATATTAGCACAAATGCCCCGGGTTTATTCGAAGATTGCCCAGCTTTACGCTACTGGACAGGACGCAGGGTGGAAGTCATAGCAAAGTCAGATCGTGATACAAAGGGTCTGCTGCGACAAGGCGCGGCCTTCTGCGTTGTCGGCATGGCGATGCTCTTTCTCTCCGGCTGCGTCTCCAGCGGTCTGGACATGTTCAGCAGCAACAAGGTCGACCGCTCGGTGGCAACCGGCACAGTGCCGCAGCCCGTGCCGACCAGCGATTCGATTTCTGACGAGATGACCGTCGGCAATGCCGTGACATCGGCCGACATCCAGAGACTGGAAGGCCGCCCGCTGCCGTGGGCGAACGCATCGACCGGCAGTGCCGGTGTCATCGATACGATCGTCGAGAATACCGACACGGGTCAGGTCTGCCGCCAGTTCCGCACCACCCGCCACTCCTATGTCGGCATTTCCAAATTCTACGGCAAGACCTGCCTTGTGGGCGGCGGCAACTGGCAGCTCCTGAGCTTCCAGCCCGAAAGCTGAGCCCGCCTTTGGCTCGTGCTTAACGCGCGCTCCCATTTTCCTTCCAAATTTAGCAAAACAATAACCATTCAGGATGAAAGCGCCGCTCGATCCCCCGTGTAATAAGGACTGATTAGCAACTTTGCCGGAGGATCGTTTCCATAAGTACGTTCAATTTCTTCTTGGGAAGCGAACCTGAACGCACCAAATGAGTTGTATGTGGGCTTCGGGGTGCTGGACAAAGGACGAGCACACCGCATTGGAACACCGGCGGTTTGAAACATGCGCGATCCTTATAAGATCTTGGGCGTCAAGCGCGACGCCGGGCAGGACGAAATCAAGGCGGCTTGGCGCAATATGGCCAAGGCCGTGCACCCCGATCACAATCAGGGCGATCCGACGGCGGGTGCGCGCTTCGCCGAGATCGGCCGTGCCTACGACACTCTGAAAGACCCCAAGAAGCGCGGTCTCTTCGACAACGCCCTGCGTATGGCGGAAGCAAAACAGAACGAAAACACCATCATGCACCAGCGCCAGGCGGCCCGCGAAGCGGCGATGCGGGCCAAGGCAGCGCAGGCAAACGCCGAACGCGTGATGGAAGAACTGGCCCGGGCCGCGGCACAGAAGGCAGCGGCCGATGCCGCCAGGCAGCAGCAGGCCCAGCAACAGCAGCAGGCGGGCGCCGCCGAACCCGCCGAGGAGATGATCGAGCGGATCTTCGGGGCACAAGCACGCACCGCAAGTGCCGGAGGCGGCCGGGGTCATGGTTTTGCCGCAGGCGCGACACGGCGGCCGGACACCGAGGCGTCGAGTGCCGAGGCCCCGACCGACGCGTCAAGAGCGGATGCCGAGCCGACCGCGGAGGAAACAGCCGCCGCCGCGTCTGCAATCCTGCAACCGCTCAGCCTGCTCACGTCGCTCGTTCGCCGTTTCACAGGCAGCGCGCCGGCACCCGAAAAGGCGCCCGACCAGATCGCCACCGCAACGGTGACCATCGACGATGTCCTCAGGGGAAGCTGGGTGAGCGTCGATCTCGGCGAGGGCCGCGAAGCGGGCTTTGCGCTGACGTCAGGCACGACCGAAGGTCATCAGGTGCGGCTCAAGGGCCAAGGGCACAAGCTCGCCGGTATGCAGCGCGGCGATGCCGTCATCAACATCCACATCGCGGCCGATGCGCGCTTTACCGTGGACGGCTTCGACCTGCACACCGTCCTGCCGGTGACGATCGAGAACGCCGTTCTCGGCACCGAGGCCCATATCGATGGGCCGAACGGCTCACTTGCGGTGATCGTCCCGGCCTGGTCCGGCTCCGACAAGACAATCCGAATCCCGGGTCAAGGACTTGCCAACGGCGACGGCGGCAAGGGCGACCTCGTCGTGGAGCTGCGTATAATTCTGTGGGAAAAGCCGGACGCAAAAGTGACAGATCTCATGCGCAGCATGAAGAATGGGCTGTTTCTGTGAAATTTTGGTGACAAGAGCACCCTTTGTTACGTTCCCTAACAGTTGATGATTGCTGCTAATCTTGAACCGATTAGCAGCCTATGCCATAGGCAGGGCCGATCAATTTCCTTAGGGGGCGAAATATGGCTCAGGCATCAGGCCTCATGTCAGGCAAACGCGGCGTCATCATGGGCGTTGC
Organism: Rhizobium sp. Root1203; assembly: GCF_001424945.1. Lineage (GTDB taxonomy): Bacteria > Pseudomonadota > Alphaproteobacteria > Rhizobiales > Rhizobiaceae > Rhizobium. The sequence continues at coordinate 418,454 of NZ_LMCW01000001.1, read as the reverse complement.
CAACAATCGTTCGATTGCGTGGGGCATTGCCAAGGCTGTTCATGCACAGGGTGCCGAGATTGCGTTTACCTATCAGGGCGATGCACTGAAGAAGCGGGTCGAGCCGCTGGCGGCCGAACTCGGCGGCATTCTTGCAGGCCACTGTGATGTCAGCGATGAAGCATCGATCGACGCGGTTTTCGACAATATCGAAAAGACGTGGGGCAAGATCGACTTCATCGTGCATGCAATCGGTTTTTCCGACAAGGACGAACTGACCGGCCGCTACGTCGACACGTCGGCTGACAACTTCGCCAAGACCATGCAGATCTCCGTCTATTCCTTCACATCGGTCGCGCGCCGCGCCGAGAGGCTGATGACCGACGGCGGCTCCATGCTGACGCTGACCTACTACGGCGCCGAAAAGGTCATGCCGAACTACAACGTCATGGGCGTCGCCAAGGCCGCGCTCGAGGCGAGCGTGAAGTATCTGGCTGTCGATCTCGGGCCGAAGAACATCCGCGTCAATGCGATTTCGGCGGGTCCGATCAAGACGCTCGCGGCTTCCGGCATCGGCGACTTCCGCTACATCCTGAAGTGGAACGAATACAACGCACCGCTGCGCCGCACCGTGACGATCGAGGAAGTGGGCGATGTCGGTCTCTACATGCTGTCGGATCTCTCGCGTTCGGTCACCGGTGAAGTTCACCATGCCGACAGCGGCTACCATGTCATCGGCATGAAGGCTGTGGACGCGCCGGATATTTCCGTCATAAAGGACTGATCGCACTCCTCTTCTGCGTCGTGCTCGCGGCCCCCTCCCCCACGCGACAGCGATTCGGGGGCCGTGCGTGCCAAACGGAGCCGATCATTGCTTATCTACGTCATCCGACACGGCCAGACAGACTGGAACGCGGAACGCCGCCTGCAAGGCCAGAAGGATATTCCGCTAAACGCCGTCGGCCGCGAACAGGCCCGGCAAAACGGTATCGACCTCGCCGAGATCCTGAAGATTGAGGCTATTCCCTTCGATTTCGTTGCAAGTCCGCTCGGCCGTACCCGTGCCACCATGGAAATCATGCGGGCGGCGATGAACCTGCCTGCCGAGGACTACCGCACGGACGAGCGGCTGGTGGAGGTTTCCTTCGGCGACTGGGAAGGCCACACAGTCAAGGAACTGAAGGCCACGGTGCGCGACCGCATCACGGAGCGCAACCTCAACAAATGGGATTTCATCCCGCCAGGGGACGATGCCGAAAGCTACGAAATCATGTCGTGGCGCGTCGCTTCATGGCTGAATTCGGTCGAGCGGCCCACCGTCTGCGTCACGCATGGCGGCGTGATCCGGAGCCTTTTCCGGACGATTGCCGATGTGCCGAAACACGAAGCCGCGGAAGGCGAAATTCCTCAGGATCGTATTCTGAAGATTGAAACAAGGGACAGACAGATAGGCTGGATCTGATCCGCCTCACGTGGACGATATCGCCTTACTGGACGATATCGAGGTCGTTTATGACGCGCTTGCCGTCCACTTCGGTGTAGAAAACGATAACCTTCACGCCGGCCTTCAGGCCTTCGAAATTGAATTCCTCGGAAGCCTGATAGGTCTTTCCGTCATCGAGCGTCAGGCTGAGGTTGGCCATGTCGACCTTCTTGATCGTCGCCTCCACATCAGCGCTCTCGGCAAAGCCGTTGATCGGCGACAGAAAGCTCGCTGTGGCCAGAAGCGTAGCGACTACAAAACGCATGGCGGCATTCCTTCGAAAACGCGACTCAGACATCCAATTGCGCACAGATAACCTCCCGAATATGGCGAAAGTTGCCCTGAAGAGTGACCTTCCGCGCCCAATTGATGAATCGCATTTTAACAAAAATCAACACCGCCCGTTAACAACCCGCCTCCTGCGCGCGCGGCCCAAGACGATGTCCGGGAAATCGTAAATTAACCGCTTCGATCTAAGGTCATTCCGAATAGGGGGACCTCATTTTGTTATTCCGCATCAACTACATCAGCACGTCAAGGCGCATTTTGCGGAATACATATGTCTCAATTCTGGTTTCCTGCCTTGTCGCCGTCGTTGTGGTCTGGGTCGGATTCAGCCTGGACCGCGCCAATACTGCGGCTCACCTTCGAGAATCGACCATTCGCACGGAGAACGAGACGAATCTTATTCGCGCGCGCGTGATGGCGCAGATCAATATGGATATCACGGTCGTCCGCGATCTCGCGAACATGGTGGCGATCAACTCCAGCGCGCATGCCGAGGAGACGGAGCGCCAGATAAGCTGGCTGCTGATCCAGAATCCTCACTTCATGCGTGTTGCCATTGCCCCCAACTTTATCGTCAATTCAGTCTTTCCGTCGCCGACGATCCAGACGAGGCTTGGCAGAGACGTGCGCGAGCCGATGTACGCGCACCAGCCTGCTGCACGCAGCACGAGCAACCAGCAGGCACGCTTCTATGGCCCCGTCCAGAACATCGACGGCAAAGAGGCCTTTGCGATATTCTTCCCTGTCTTCGTCAAGGAAAACGGGCAGCGCCGCGTCTGGGGCGCGGTCGAGGTGACGATCGACGCAGATATGTTCTACCGGAATACCGGGCTGAAGCCGACACACAACGCCGAGAACGAGGAAAAGTATCCTCACCTCGATCACCTTCAGATCGCGGTTCGCGACCTGGCCCCGGCCGACGAGGCAACGGCGCCTTTCTTCGGTTCGCCTGACGTCCTGACACAGCAGCCTCTGACACGAAAGATCGGATTTGCGGGCGGTCGCTGGGAGATTGCCGCAGTGCCGAAGACAGGCTGGGATGCCGTTCCGGACAACCAGTTCTCCCTGCGTCTGATCATTCTGGCTGCCGGCTGCGTCACCATCGTACCGATCTTCTTCGCGACGCTGCTGCTCGGCGAGCGCAACCGCAACATCGAACAGCTGGAAAAGCGCGAAGCGACGCTGCTGGAGCTGTCGCAACGGCTCGATCTCGCGCTCGATTCGTCGAACATCGGGATCTGGGAACTGCACGACGGCGGGCGCACCCTGTTTTGGGACAGCCGCGCCTCCACGTTGCACGGCCTGCCGCCGCTGGAAGGCGGGCACTCCATCGACGACTGGCTTGCTTCGGTTGTTCCCGAGGACCACGGCACCGCGAAAGTGCACCTGCTCAACGAGGATGCCTCCGGCTCGTCCTACACGGCACAATACCGAATCCGCCTCGAAAACGGGACGCTTCGGCATTTGCGCTCGGTCGGCTCCGCCTACACGGACGCAGCCGGCGCCAACAAGACCATCGGCATCGTATGGGACGTGACCGCCGATGCGGAGGCTGCCGACACGCTGCGAAAGGCGAAGGACACGAGCGACATCAAGAACGCCGAACTGGAGCTTGCGCTCGACGAACTCTCCCATCGCGAAGCCGAACTGGCAGAACTCTCCGGCAAGCTCGATCTGGCCCTGGATTCCTATCAGTGCGGGATCTGGGAAGCGACGCTGGGCGACGACGGCGGCTCCATTTGGGATGAGCGGATGCACGAGCTCTATGGACTTGCACCGCGGACGGGCTTCATGACCGAACCGACATGGCTCTCGTGCATCGTTGCGGAAGACCGGCGGCTGGCGATCGAGAGCGCCCGTCATTTCGAGCGGATCGGCGACACCCACACGCTTATCTGCCGCGTGCCGACGGACAATGGAACAGTGCGTTACGTCCGCTCCACCGGCAAAGTCCACCAGACGCCGAGCGGTCAGCTGAAAATCATCGGCGTCGCCTTCGACATCACCGAAGACGCGCTGATGACGGCGCAGCTCAAAGCCGCCAAGGACGAGGCGATCGCCAAGAACATCGAGCTCGAACTTGCCAAGAACCGCATCGAGCACAATTCGCTGCACGATCCGCTGACCGGGCTCGCCAACCGCCGCAAACTCGACATGGCACTCGAAAACCTGACCCAGGACGGCAGAAGCGGACGACAGAAATTCGCGATCCTTCATATCGATCTCGATCGTTTCAAGGATATCAACGATACGCTCGGGCATGCGGCTGGCGATGCGATGCTCGTTCACGCGTCGCAGGTCCTGTCGAGGAACCTCAGGAACGACGACATCGTCGCCCGTATCGGCGGCGACGAGTTCGTCATCCTTGCCGACAATGCCAGCGATGCTGATATGTCGAGCCTGGCCGGGCGCATCATCGAACAGATGCGCCAGCCGGTCGACTTCCAGGGCTTCGGATGCCGTTGCGGCGTCTCGATCGGCATCGCGCTTGCGAACGGGATGCATGTCGACGCCCGCAAGGTTCTGATCAATGCCGACATTGCCCTCTATCGCGCCAAAAGCCAGGGGCGGAACCGCTACCAGTTCTTCAACCACAACCTTCAGGCAGACATCATCAACAACAAGCGACTGGCGGACGAAATCCTGTCCGGCATCGAGAACAACGAGTTCACCGCGTGGTACCAGCCTCAGTTCAGCGCGCATACCATGCGGCTCACCGGCGTCGAGGCGCTGGTGCGATGGCAGCACCCCTCCAAGGGGCTGCTGACGCCCGACAAATTCCTCAAGGTTGCCGAGGAGATCAACGTCATGCAGACCCTCGACCGCATCGTTCTGGAAACGGCACTGAAGGACAAGATGCGCTGGGCGGCGCTCGGCGTTTCCATTCCCAAGGTCTCGGTCAACGTTTCGGCGCGACGCCTGCACGACGAAGGCCTCATCGAGTCTCTGCGCAACCTGCAGATCCGGCCCGGAGAGATATCGTTCGAGCTCGTGGAGTCCATCTTTCTCGATGAAAGCGAGGATATCGCCGCCCACAACCTCGACCGCATCAAGGCCCTGGGCATAGACATCGAGATCGACGACTTCGGCACCGGGCACACCTCGATCGTCAGCCTGCTGAAGCTGAAGCCGAAGCGCCTGAAGATCGACCGGCAGCTCGTGCAGCCGATCGTAACCTCGCAGCAGGAACGGGCGCTTGTCAGCTCGATCATCGACATTGCGCGCTCGCTCGGCGTCGAGACCGTTGCCGAAGGCGTCGAGACCACGGCCCACGCCATGCTGCTCAATGAACTCGGATGCGACCTGTTGCAGGGCTACGCCTTCTCGCGCCCCCTCTCCTTCCACGATTTCACGGCGGTCGCCACCGGGACCGCATGGCGGATGGCATCATAGGCCGACTGTTCTCGATTTGCGGAAACACCATTTCCTCAAAGTGGCGATTTCGCGCAAAGAAAGGCGTTTGCCCTCGCTGTTTTTTGGCCTATGAGTGTCGCGCCTTTCAAGAGTATGACGCGGCCGGTGAAGACCGGCTGCCGTAATCCGGTCAGAACACGCAATCCGGTCTGAACATATGTCGCACAATACATTCGGTCACCTTTTCCGCGTAACCACCTGGGGCGAAAGCCACGGACCGGCGCTCGGCTGCGTCGTCGACGGCTGCCCTCCCGGCCTACGCTTCAGGCTCGAAGACCTGCAGGTCTGGCTCGACAAGCGCAAACCGGGCCAATCGCGTTTCGTGACACAGCGACGCGAGGACGATCTCGTCAAGGTTCTCTCGGGCGTGATGCTCGACGCCGACGGTGAGACGATGATCACGACCGGCACGCCGATCTCGATGTTGATCGAGAACACCGACCAGCGTTCCAAGGACTACGGCGAAATCGCCCGGCAGTACCGCCCCGGCCATGCCGACTATACCTACGATCTGAAATACGGCATCCGCGACTATCGCGGCGGCGGGCGTTCGTCGGCCCGCGAGACGGCCGCGCGTGTCGCAGCCGGCGGCATCGCCCGCCTCGTCGCACCCGGCGTCACCGTGCGCGGCGCGCTGGTGCAGATCGGCAAGCACAAGATCAACCGTCAGAACTGGGACTGGGCACAGGTCGACAAGAACCCGTTCTTCGCGCCCGATCCGGACATCGTTCCTGTCTGGGAAGAGTATCTCGACGGCATCCGCAAGAAAGGCTCTTCGATCGGCGCAGTCGTCGAAGTCGTGGCCGAGGGCGTTCCGGCAGGGCTCGGTGCGCCGATCTACGGCAAGCTCGACCAGGATATCGCCTCGCTGCTGATGTCGATCAACGCCGTCAGGGGCGTCGAGATCGGCAACGGCTTCGGAGCCGCCGAAATCACCGGCGAGGAAAATGCCGACGAGATGCGCATGGGCAACGACGGTACGCCGCTGTTTCTTTCGAACCATGCAGGCGGTATTCTGGGCGGCATCTCCACTGGCCAGCCGGTCATTGCCCGCTTCGCGATCAAGCCGACGTCCTCGATCCTGACCGAACGGCAGTCGATCGACGCCGACGGCCGCAATGTCGATGTGCGCACCAAGGGCCGGCACGACCCATGCGTGGGCATTCGCGCCGTGCCGATCGGCGAGGCCATGGTCGCCTGCGCCATCGCCGACCACTATCTTCGAGACCGCGGCCAGACCGGCCGGCTGAAATAGGAACGAACCATGCCTTATGACCAGAAGCGCGTCGTGGATGCCATCCGAGCCTTCGAAGCCGGCGAGATCGTCGTCGTCATGGACGACGACGATCGTGAAAACGAGGGCGACCTGATCGTCGCGGCGGTGCATTGCACGCCGGAAAAGATGGCCTTCATCGTCCGCCATACATCCGGCATCGTCTGCACTCCCATGCCGAGGGAAGAGGCCAAGCGGCTGAACCTCAACGCGATGGTGGCGGAAAACGATTCCGCCCACACCACGGCCTTCACCGTCACGGTCGACTTCAAGCATGGCACGACCACCGGCATTTCAGCCGATGACCGGACGCTGACCGTTCGCAACCTTGCCAATCCGAATGTCGGCGCCGCCGATTTCGTTCGCCCCGGCCACATCTTCCCGCTGATCGCGCGCGAAGGCGGCGTCCTCATGCGCTCGGGCCACACGGAAGCGGCGGTCGATCTCTGCCGCCTCGCGGGCCTGCCGCCGGTCGGCGTGATCTGCGAGCTCGTCAACGACAACGGCACCGTCACGCGCGGGCCGGAGGTTGTCGACTTCGCGCAACAGCACGGCCTGAAGCTCGTCTCGGTCGCCGACCTCATCGCCTATCGCCAGCGCAAGGAAACGCTGATCGAACTCGGCACCAGCTTCGATATCGAAACGCCTTTCGGCAAGGCCAAGGCCCATACCTATTCGCTTCCCTGGGATCCGATGCAGCATCTCGCCGTCGTCTTCGGGGATATCCGCGACGGCATCGACATTCCGGTGCGCCTGCATCCCGAAAGCGTGGCCGAGGATATCTTCGGCAAGCGGCGCCCCGTCGATCAATACATGAAGCGGATTGCCGACGAAGGCCGGGGCGTGATCGTCTACCTGCGCGAGGGTTCGGTCGGCGTCGGCCATCACGACAACGGCAGGAAGGCGCGTTCACAGGGCCGCGAAGAACATGCCGAAGCGCAGAACCGCGAAAGCGAATGGCTGGAAATCGGCCTGGGCGCACAGATCCTGAAGGACCTCGGCGTCTCCTCGATCAAGCTTCTGACGAGCCGCGAACGGCACTATGTCGGCCTCGAGGGTTTCGGCATCAAGATCACCAAGACCGAGATCGGCTGAGCCAACCATCCTGATCCCCGTGCTCGTTGCGGGGATCGAGCTCATTCAAGCCCTTGGTTGCATTAGACTCTTTTTGCGCCGAAGACGCGCCGTAGCTGGATTCCCGCGACCGGCACGGGAATGAGGGAAGCCTTTCCGCCGAAAATCCGGAGTGCTCCTAACTCCAGGCGGGGCCTCAGCCGCGCCAGCCGTCACCGAAGACCACCTTCTCAACGCCGGCGAATTTCGCGACACGCTCCAACTCTGCCTCCAGCCGCGCCAGCCGGCCGGCCGATGGGCGCACGCCCGGTTCCAGCCACAGGCGCTTGACGTCGAGCGTTCCGCGCTTGCGGTCGGCTTTCATGTCGATGCGGCCGATCAGCCGGTCGCCCTCCAGGAGCGGGAAGACGTAGTAGCCGTATTCCCGCTTCGGTTCCGGCACGAAGATCTCGATGCGGTAGAAGAAACCGAAGAGGCGTTCGGTGCGGTTTCGGTCGCGGATCATCGGATCGAACGGGCTCAGCACGCGAATGCGGGCCGGCGGGTCGGGGTAGGTGTCGACAGTCGGGAGGAAGTCCGCAAAGGCAAACGACGGCCGCGGCTTGCCGCCAAGTGCCGGCTCGACCAGCACTTCCACCAGCTCGTCGCGGTGCGCCGTCACCCAGGCCTTGGCTTCGTCGGGCGAGAGCAGATCCCAGAAAGCGGCGATCTCCCCATGGGTGGCAAATCCGAGACGCGCGAGGGCACTGCGGCAGGCCCAGTCGACGAAATCCTCCCGGCTGACCTCGGGCTCGTGGAACTCGGCGGGAATGACGCGCTCGACAAGGTCGTAGACCTTCTGGAAATTAGAACGCCCGGCGATGGCGAATTTGCCGGTGCGCCAGAAGTATTCGAGCGCGGTCTTGTTCGGGTGCCAGTTCCACCAGCCGCCGGAGACGTGGCCATCGGCCTTTATCTCGCGGGCCATGATGGCGCCGTCACGCTGCACGCGCTCGTAGGTCTCTTCGAACGCATCCTCGAAGCCTTCGCCGCGCCATTTGCGCCAGCGCTCGACCAGCACCTCCTCCTCGTTACGGAACTTGTGCTTCCAGTAGCGAAAGAACGCGCTCGGCAGGATCGAGGCATCGTGCGTCCAGTGCTCGAAGAGCGAACCGTCCTTCTCGAGCAACGCGGTCAGGTGTTCGCGCCGATAGGTCTGGTTGCGGGCGAAAAGGATCTGGTGGTGCGCGCGCTCGACCGTCTGGATGCTGTCCACCTGGACGAAACCGATATCGTGGATGAGCTGCAGCAGGCCCGGTTTGGTCAGGGCCTTGTTCGGCGGTGCGCTGAGACCCTGCTTGGCAAGGAACACGCGGCGAGCATCGGAATTCGAAATGAGATTCGTCATGGCAAGCATCATAATACGGAAAATGTTCCTAGCCACCCGTTATAGGCGACCTTTTTGGGAGAGGACTAGCCCCTTCCCGCCCGAGCCGGTTTTTCACCTTTCAATACGCAGGATTCGTTTATAGAACGGCGGTTCAAGCAAGGGGGATCGAGTGAATATCCGCTTCGAAGGCACCGGTGTGAGCTACGGAACGCGCGTCGCGCTGCAGCCGCTGACGCTCGATCTCGCCGAAAGACGCATCGGCATCATCGGCCTCAACGGCTCCGGCAAGACCACGTTTGCGCGTCTTATCAACGGACTGACGAAACCCACGACCGGGCGCGTCGTCGTCAACGGGCGAGACACGGCTGACGAGAAGGCCGTGCTGACGGATGTCGGCTTCATCTTCCAATCGCCGCAGAACCAGATCATCCTGCCCGTCGTGCGCGACGACATCGCGTTCGGCCTCAAGAGCCGCGGCTACACGAAAGCGGCGATCGAGGCGAAGGTCGACGAGGTGCTGCAGCGCTTCGACGCCCGGCATCTTGCCGATCGCCGCGCCCACGAGCTTTCCGGCGGCGAACTGCAGCTCGCGGCCCTCTGCTCGGTATTGGCAACCGGGCCCGACATTCTCATTCTGGACGAGCCGACCAACCAGCTCGATCTCCGCAACCGGAGCCTCGTGCAGGCGCTGATCGACGGCCTGCACGAGAACGCCATCGTCATCACCCACGATCTCGAGCTGATCGCCGGCTACGAGCGCGTGCTGGTGTTCCACGAAGGCCGGCTCGCCGCCGATGCACCCGCATTGGAAGCGGTCCGGCGCTACAGGGAGCTCGCCGCCTGATGCAGTCGCTTTTCGTCGAGGGCAACAGCGTCCTGCATCGCCTTCCGGCGCGGGTCAAGCTGATCGGCCTGGCCGGCCTCGGAGTCGTGCTTTTCACCACGGCAAACATTCCGGTCCTCTGCGTTGCGGTGCTCGCTACCGCGGCTCTCTACCTGAGCATCGGCCTCCCCATACGGGCGGCCCTGGCACGGCTGAAGCCGATATTCCTGACGATCGTCGTCGTGGCGGTGTTCAGCCTCGCTTTCAACCCGTGGCACGGCGCCGTCGTGGCGCTGCTGCGGCTGACCGCGCTGATGCTCTTTGCAGCGAGCGTTACCGCGACCACCACGATCACGCAGTTCATCGACGAGATCACGCTTCTTGCGCAACCGCTGGAGCGCATCGGGCTGCTGCGGGCAGACGACGTGGGCCTCGCGGTCGGTCTCGTGGTCCGCTTCGTGCCCGATATTCTCGGGCGCTACCAGGCCATTCGCGAGGCGCACGCGGCGCGCGGCCTGAAGGTGCGGCCGACGACGGTGCTTGTGCCGCTGATCATTCTGACGCTCAAGGATGCGGATAACATCGCCGCTGCGATTGACGCACGCGGCGTTCGGCGGCATGTCAGTTAACACATGTTAAACTCGGAGCCGTCATGAGCACCCGCGACCTCGTTCTCTCTGCCCTATTTGCCGCGATCATCGTCGCTCTCGGCATTCTGCCGCCGATCACGCTCGGCTTCATCCCGGTGCCGATCACGGCGCAATCGCTGGGCGTTATGATGGCCGGCGTCGTGCTCGGCGCCAGGCGCGCGACCATCGCGGTGCTGATCGTGCTGGTGCTGGTTGCAATCGGCCTGCCCGTTCTGTCGGGCGGACGCGGTGGTCTTGCGGCCTTCGCGGCGCCCACCACCGGCTTTCTGGTCGGCTGGGTCTTTGCGGCCTTGACGACCGGCTTCCTCAGCGAGCGGCTGGCGAAACCGGAACAGCCGGCAGCCCTGCAGCTGGCCGGCTTTTTCCTGGCCGCCGTCGTCGGCGGCATCGTCGTGCTCTACGCCTTCGGTATCGCCTATCTGGCGGTCGCCGCCCAGATCGGCCTCAAGCAGGCCTTCGTCGGTTCGATGGCCTTCATCCCCGGCGACGTCATCAAGGCATTCGTGGCAGCCCTGGTCGGGCGCGCGGTGATGGCCGGCTACCCGTTGCTGCCAGCCAGAAGCTAGTTCACGAAACGATAGAGCCAGTCTCGCGTGATTTCCGGAAGCGGGACCGGCGTACGATCTTCACGCGCCCGCGCCTGCCAGATGATCTCGACCTCGGCGGCGCGCTCGCCGCCCGCGTCCGCGGCAACGATGAAGCCGACTGACCGGACACCGATCTTGTCGACGGCGGCGGTGAACACGACCTTCTCGTCATAGTGCAGCGGCCGGTGCAGGATGCAGGTGACCTTGGAGGCGATGTACAGCGGCTCGTCCTCGACGTCCGGCCGCAGCGACCAGAAACTGGCAAGGACCGACTCCGCGTAGGAAATATATGAACCCAGGAACATCTGGCCGTTCATGTCGACATCGCGAAAAGGCACGTGGATATGCACTATATTCGAGCGCTGCATCTCGTTCATCTATCGGTCCATCCCCTGCTCCCCTTGCAAAACTGTAGAGCATGATGCCGGCAAGTGTAAGCGTTTTTCGCGCAGCCGAATGCCGTAGTTCCTTGATTTGGAGCCGAATTCATTGATTGGACCGGCGCTGCGGCCCCCGGGCACCAGCGCTCGCTCGATCAAGAAACAGGCAGCCGCTCCCGAATGGGCGTCTTGTTGAAATCATGGCACCGAGCGCCATCTGCTGTGGATCACGATGAGACGGACAGATAGAGTGACGTCATGAGCACCCGCCTTTACGAGCATCCGATCTTTCTGGAACACATCACGCCCTCCGGCCACCCGGAGCGCTCCGACCGACTGCGCGCCATCAATGTCGCTCTCGGGCATCCGAATTTCGAGAAGCTGGAGCGCAAGGAGGCTCCGCAGGCGAACGAGGACGCTGTCCTGCTCGCCCACCCCGAAGAGCACCTGCTGGCAGTCATGCGACAGATCCCGGAGGAAGAAGGCGAGATCAACCAGCTCGAAGCCGATACCTACGCCAGCCCGAAGAGCCTGCAGGCGGCGCTGACGGGCGTCGGCGCTGCAATGGCGGCGGTCGACGACGTCTTTACAGGCAGGGCGGACAATGTTTTCGTCGCCTCGCGACCGCCGGGGCACCACGCCGAGAGATCCAAGGCGATGGGTTTCTGCTTCTTCAACAATGCGGCAATCGCTGCCCGCCATGCGCAGAAGATGCATGGCGCCGAACGCGTGGCGATCGTCGACTGGGACGTGCATCATGGCAACGGGACCCAGGATATCTTCTGGGACGATCCGTCTGTGCTGTTCTGCTCGACGCATCAGATGCCGCTCTACCCCGGCAGCGGCGCAAAGGACGAGACGGGCAAGCATGGCACCATCGTCAACGCCCCCCTCTCCCCCAATGTCGGCAGCGACCATTTTCGCGAAGCGTTCAAGTCGAGGGTACTACCGGCGCTGTTCGACTTCCGGCCGGACCTGATCATCATCTCGGCCGGCTTCGATGCGCATCACCGCGATCCGCTGGCGCAGATCAACCTTGTCGGCGAGGATTTCGACTGGGCGACCGGGCGGCTGCTCGAAGTGGCCGACAAAAGTGCGGCAAACCGGGTCGTCAGCCTCCTGGAAGGCGGCTATGATCTCGAAGGACTGGCCGAATCGGCAGGCCTGCATATTCTCAGAATGATGAAGGGTTGAGCATGACTGACAGCGTCAAGCCGGAGGTTTCCGGTCTTTCGTTCGAGAAGGCGGTTGCCGAGCTTGAGAGCATCGTCGCCCGCCTGGAGCGCGGCGACGTGGCGCTGGACGAATCCATCGAGATCTACGAGCGCGGCGAAGCGTTGAAGAAGCATTGCGAGACGCTGCTTTCGGCCGCCGAGAACCGCATCGAGAAGATCCGCCTCGACCGTGCCGGCAAGCCGCAGGGCGTCGAGCCACTGGACGGGGCGTGACATCAAAGGGCTATGACGGTTCGAATTTCGTCGTAGCCCGCACGCAGTCCGTTGCCGTCCCGCTCTATGAGACCAGCCTGTGTGAGAATTTCCACATCCTCATGAACGCGCCGATAGTCGCGCTTCAGACTTTTCGCCAGCGCGGAAACGCTTGATTGCGGATAGCGATGCAGATGCCGCAGAAGCTCCAGCCTCTTTGCCGTCATCGTCCTCGAGAATGCTTCCCAGTTGACGAAGGTGAGATGATCTTCGGAGACCACTTCGCGAGCTTCGGCACGACGCCATGCATCGGCGACGCGTCTGGCCGCATCGTCGAAGGTGCCGCCGATGTGTAGTTCGACATCTTTGCTCATATCGGCTCTCCTCGTATGCTCTCAACATCGGATCTGAAATCGTTCAGCAACTGATCGATGGAAACGAAGCGATAGCTTTCCTCATGCGGGCCGGAGTGGCGGTGGTCGCCTTTGCCGCGCTCGTTGTCGTGGCCGACCAGTCGTTGGCCCGGCACTCCATAAAACAGCGAATACTTCAGAAAATGTCGTGAGGCGGGAACAGGATCCGGCACGCGCCACACCTTCATTTCCAGAATCGCTCCGGCACCGAAAACAATGCGTTCACGGATGACGATTTCAGCCTTCATACCCCCACTATGACACCTCTCGCCATATGGCGTCAATTGACATAAAAACTGCGGCTGGCTCTTGCGAGCAATTATCGGTAGTTTCAGTGATCGATTGGAGATCCGCCATGTCCTTCTTTCCCGGTAAAGACCCCCTGCCCGGCGACGCGTTCGCCTGCGATGCGATTGCGAACCTGATCATTCCGCGCACCACCGATCTCGGCGGATTTCAGGTGCGGCGAGCGCTGCCGAGCCGCCAGCGGCGCCTGGTCGGTCCGTTCATCTTCTTCGATCGCATGGGGCCGGCGATCCTGAAGCCGGATGAGGCGCTGGACGTGAGGCCGCATCCGCATATCGGGCTTTCGACCGTCACCTACCTCTTCGACGGCGAGATCAGGCACCTGGACAGCCTCGGCACCGAAAAGGTCATTCGACCCGGCGACATCAACCTGATGACGGCGGGACGCGGCATCGTGCATTCGGAACGCACGCCGGACAACCTTCGCGGCCATCCGCTGCTGATGTCGGGACTTCAGACGTGGCTGGCACTGCCAGTCGACAAGGAGGAGATCGACCCCTCCTTTGCCCACACCGAAAAGAGCGAGATGCCGGTCATCGACGAACGCGGCGTGCGCGGGCGCGTCGTCATCGGCGCCTTCGAGGGAATGTCCTCCCCGGTCAAAGTCTTGTCGGATACGCTCTATGCCGACATCAATCTCGAAGCGGGCGTGAAATTTCCGTTCGCGGCGGCGCACGAGGAGCGGGCGGCCTACATCCTCTCCGGTGAGGTGGTGATCGCCGGCGACACGTTTGCAGCGGATCAGCTGCTCGTCTTCCGCCCCGGCGATGCGATCACGCTGGAGGCCGGCGGCCAGGGCTGTCACCTGATGCTGTTCGGCGGAGCGGCGCTCAATTCCAAGCGTTACATCTGGTGGAATTTCGTCTCGTCCTCCAAGGAGCGGATCGAGAAGGCCAAGGAGGAATGGCGAACCGGCCGCTTCGACATCGTTCCGGGGGACGAAGAGGAATTCATACCTTTGCCCGAGGGCTGATCTCCTTTAGAAAGGAAATCTTGAGGTTCTTGAAATCGACTTTTTTAACAGCAATTTATGCCCTAAAGGCATCCTGCCCAAGAATGACAAGAAAGAGTGCCCACCCGTGACACAACCGCCGAAGACGCCGCTGCTGGATAAGGTTACCTATCCAGCCGACCTCCGAAAGCTGGAGGATCGCGACCTGCCGCAGCTAGCGCGTGAGGTCCGGGACGAAATGATCGATGCCGTGTCGCGCACCGGCGGGCATCTGGGAGCGGGACTTGGGGTCGTCGAACTGACGATCGCCATCCATAACGTTTTCGACACGCCTGACGACCGGCTGATCTTCGATGTCGGGCACCAGTGTTATCCGCACAAGATCCTGACGGGCCGTCGCGACCGCATTCGCACGCTTCGCCAGGAAGGCGGCCTTTCCGGCTTCACCCGCCGCGCCGAGAGCGAATACGACCCCTTCGGCGCCGCCCACTCCTCGACGTCGATTTCCGCCGGTCTCGGCATGGCTGTCGCCTCGGAACTCGACAAGACGGACCGCCGCGTGATCGCTGTCATCGGCGACGGCGCGCTGTCGGCTGGCATGGCCTACGAAGCACTGAACAATGCCGGCGCGCTGGATGCCCGGCTGATCGTCATCCTCAACGACAACGACATGTCGATCGCCCCGCCGACGGGCGCGATGAGCGCCTATCTGGCCCGTCTTGCCTCCGGGCGCACCTACATGGGTTTCCGCGACTTCGGCAAGAAGCTGACGGCCTATCTCGGCAAGAAGGTCGACCGCGCCATCACCCGCGCCGTCGAGCACGCCCGGGGCTACGTCACCGGCGGCACCATGTTCGAGGAGATGGGCTTTTATCATATAGGCCCGATCGACGGTCATTCCTTCGATCACCTGCTGCCCGTGCTGCGCAATGTCCGCGACAATGCCAACGGTCCCGTACTGATTCATGTGGTCACGCAGAAGGGCAAGGGCTATGCGCCGGCCGAGGCGGCCGCCGACAAGTATCACGGCGTCAACAAATTCGACGTCATCACCGGCGCGCAGGCGAAGGTGAAGCCGAACGCACCGAGCTATACCAGCGTGTTTGCCGAGGCGCTGGTGCAGGAAGCCGAACTCGACGACAAGATCGTCGGCGTCACCGCGGCAATGCCTAGTGGAACGGGCCTCGACAAGCTCGCCGGCGTGTTTCCGTCCCGCTGCTTCGATGTCGGGATTGCCGAGCAGCATGCCGTGACGTTTGCCGCCGGCCTTGCCGCCGAAGGATACAAGCCGTTCATCGCGCTCTACTCCACGTTCCTGCAGCGGGCCTACGACCAGGTCGTGCACGACGTGGCGATCCAGGGCCTGCCGGTGCGCTTCCCGATCGACCGTGCCGGCTTCGTGGGCGCGGACGGGCCGACGCATGCGGGCTCCTTCGACACCACCTTCCTTGCCGCCCTGCCCGGCTTCGTGGTGATGGCTGCGGCCGACGAAGCGGAACTGAAGCATATGGTGCGGACGGCTGCGGCCTACGATGCCGGTCCGATCTCGTTCCGCTATCCGCGCGGCGAGGGCATTGGCATCGACATGCCGGCGCGCGGCGAAATCCTGCAGATCGGCAGGGGTCGCGTCGTCAAGGAAGGATCCAAGGTTGCCCTGCTGTCCTTCGGTACCCGTCTGGCCGACTGCCTGCTCGCGGCCGAAGACCTCGACGCCGCCGGGCTTTCGACGACGGTCGCCGATGCGCGTTTCGCCAAGCCGCTGGATCACGACCTCATCCGCCAGCTTGCGCGCCACCACGAGATGCTGATCACCGTCGAAGAAGGCTCCGTCGGCGGCTTCGGCAGCCATGTGCTGCAATTCCTCGCGACGGAAGGCCTCCTCGACAACGGCCTCAAGGTTCGTTCGCTCGTCATGCCTGACATCTGGGTGGAACAGGCCAAGCCCGAGGTGATGAATGCACAAGCCGGTCTTGACCGGGCGGGCATCGTCGCCACGGTCTTCAAGGCGCTCGGACGTCCTGCCGTCGTCGGCGTCGCAGGGTAGTTCACCGACCGGTCCCGGGCCGTCAACTTCCGTGACCGGGATTTGGTGTCGGGGCTGCCGATCGCGGGAGCCTCTTGGTCCGGGGAGCGAGCGGAGTTCGGATCCGCCGCAAGCGGTCCGCGAATGCCGATGCAGTTTCCCCAGGGATCGCGGACCTGGCACATCCAGAGATCCCCGTCGATCTCCATCGGCCCCCGGTAAAGCACCGCGCCGACCGACTGCAGGTGGACAAGCGATCGTTCGAATTCGCCCACCAGTAAACAACTGAACCGGCAGCACCGCTTGGTACTTTTTCGTCAGCCGGGACCAGCTCCAGCTGCGTCATGCCGATCTTCAGGAACTCGAAGCCGGAGGGGTTGGCCGATCTCACGAACGGCATCGGGAAACGCCCGCTGATACCAGGCAATACCCTCGGACATGTCGGCCACGTGCACCAGCACGGCGGATATAAAACGCGTCAAAACCACCTCACATCAAACATCGCCGATCGTTGCTCCGGGACGTTCCTTGCAGCGGTTCCGGAAAAATGGAAGCCCGCCTGCCGCAACCGCCGAGGATTCCGCAAACAAAACAGGGCGGCCCTTCTCGACCGCCCTGTTTCCGCTATCACCGGATCTCCGGGACGACTCAGAATTCCGTCCAGTCTTCCTGAACAGCCGTGGCCGTTGCGGCCTTGCCGCCGAAGGCCCTGGCAACCGTTCGCGTCAGAGCCCGTGCCGGCGAGGCGGCGGGACGCGAGCCGCCGTTGGCGACGCTTGCCCTCGGTGCTTCGGCACGCTGCTGACCGAGGTTGAACTGGCGCAGCAGTTCGTCCAGCGCGCCCGCCTCCTGGGCGAGCGAATGGCTGGCTGCGGTCTGTTCCTCGACCATGGCGGCATTCTGCTGGGTGCCCTGGTCCATGTTGTTGACCGCGGTGTTGATTTCCTGCAGGCCGACCGATTGTTCGCGCGTGGCGGTGACGATGGCGCTTACGTGCTTGTTGATCTCCTGCACCGCGCCGACGATCTCGGTCAGCGCCTTGCCGGTTTCGTCAACAAGCGAGACACCGGCATTGACCTGCGTCCCTGATGTATTGATCAACGCCTTGATCTCCTTGGCGGCGTTGGCCGAGCGTTGTGCCAGCTCACGCACCTCCTGTGCGACGACGGCAAATCCCTTGCCCGCGTCGCCGGCACGCGCCGCCTCGACGCCGGCGTTCAGCGCCAGCAGGTTCGTCTGGAAGGCGATATCGTCGATCACGCCGATGATGTTGCTGATCTCGCCCGACGACTTTTCGATCTCCTGCATGGCGGTAACGGCCTTGCGGACGACCTCGCCGGATTTCTCTGCGCCGAGGCGCGTGCGCTCGACCAACTGGCCGACATCCTCCGCACGCCTCGCGGAATCGCGGACCGTCGTCGTGACCTGTTCGAGCGCTGCTGCGGTTTCCTCGACGGCCGCGGCCTGTTGTTCGGTCCGGCGCGCCAGATCGTCTGCGGCTGTGCGGATTTCACCGGCACCGGCGTTGATCGCCGACGCATTGTGGCCGACGGACTGAAGGGCGGCCCGCAGCTTGTCGACGGCATTGTTGAAGTCGTCACGCAGGCGGTCGAACTGCGAGGCGAAGGGCGTGGAGATCCGGATGGCAACGTTGCCGTTGGCAAGATCGGACAGACCGCCGGCAAGAGCGTCGATGGCGAAGCGCAGTTCGCCCTCCTCGCGGACCTTCTGCTCGTCGCTTGCCTGGCGCTGGCGTTCGGCGTCGAGGCGCATGCGGTCGGTCTCGCCGGAAAGCCGCTGCTTCTCGATCGCGGCATCCTTGAAGACCAGAACCGACTGGGCCATGCGGCCGACTTCATCGTGACGGTCAAGCGCGGGGACGTCGATGTCGTTCTGGCCCCCGGCGAGCCTGCCCATCGCCGTTGTCATGCCGACGATCGGACGGACGATGCTGCGCGAGAGCTGCCAGGCAAGAGCGATCGCTGCCAGGGCAGCGGCGATCCCCCCGACGAGGAGCGTCATGCGGAGATCGCTGCCGGCATCGGCCTGGACGGCGGCAAGCGCATTCGATTCATCACGCGCCGCCGCCTTGATCTTGGCCGATGCCTGCCGGAAGCCGTCCAGCTGGCCCTTGGTTTCGTTGACGCCGATCTTGACGATCTGGTCGACGGGCATGTCGGTTTCCTTGCGAGCCTTCGACTGCGGCTGGGCCAACTGGCTGAAATAGAGATCGGCTGCCTTCTGCATCCCGTCGATCTGCTGGATGAAGTCGCTTTTGCCGGCTGCCGTTTCCCGGGCGGCGGCGATCGCCTTCAACATGCGCTCGCGGTTGGCGAAGATGTCGCCATAGGTACTGTCGCTGCGAAAGAGGAGGAAGCCGCGCAGGTTGACTGCCTGTTCGAGCATGGCCTGCAGGGCATCGTCGATCTGGTTGACCAGACGCTCCGATCGCTTCTGCTCTTCGGAGGCCGCAGCGACGGCTCCGGCCTTTGAGTAAACAAAAGCGGAAACGGACAGAAAGATAAGGATCAGCGCTGCGAAAGTCGCGGCGAGCTTACCGTTCAAGGACATGTTTCTTGCAAACATCAGTCAGTCTCTCCAGACGGCTCAAAGCCATGGGACATCGGGCATGCGATGCATGCCTCACAAAATTCGCGGATAGGGAACACGATCGGCAGCTGCGGGCACCCGTCCATCATGGCGGATGCGGTTTCGATCAACCGCTGCAACGCCTCCGACTCTATTAGGGGAGACTTTAAAATTGCTTAAGTTTGTGCGTCGCAACATGACCGGCAAGAGGAATCGTGGCACGGACTCGTGGAGCAAAGCCCCTTCCCCGACAGTCGGCCAACGAACAAAAGGCTTGCAACTGCGGGCTTTGCCCTGCATGGACAGGCCATGTCCGATCAAAACACACAACGCCTCGACCAACTTCTCGTCAGCCTTGGCCTCTTCGCCAGCCGATCGCGCGCCCGCGACGCCGTGCAGCGCGGAACCGTCAAGGTCGGCGGCAAGGTGGTGACGAAGGCCGGCGCCCTCTTCGGTGAAGATGCCGCCATCGAAATCGACGATCCGGCGCAGGATTACGTGTCGCGCGCCGCCTTGAAGCTGACAGCGGCGCTCGATCATTTCAAACTCGACCCCGGCGACCACCACTGTCTCGATGTCGGCGCTTCGACCGGCGGCTTCACCGAGGTCCTGCTGGAGCGCGGCGCGGCGCATGTGACCGCAGTCGACGTGGGCCACGGCCAGATGCATCCGCGCCTCGCCGGCAATCCCGATGTGACCAACATCGAGGGGCTGAATGCCCGCAATCTGGTGGCCGAAGACATCGGCCATCCCCTTACGTTCATTGTCTCCGACGTTTCGTTCATATCCCTCAAGCTGGCGCTGGCGCCCGCGCTCGACATCGCCGAGTCCGGCGCTGCGGCGATCCTGCTCGTGAAGCCGCAGTTCGAAGCCGGACGCGACGCAATCGGCAAGGGCGGAATGCTGAAGGATCCCTCCTCCGCGCCTGCTGTTGCGGCTGAGCTGGAGCGCTGGTTCGTCGAGGACATGGGCTGGACGAGCCTCGGCCTCATCGCCTCGCCGATCGCCGGCGGTGACGGCAACCAGGAATTCCTACTCGCAGGGACAAAACCGTGAGCACCGAGACAGTCACCATCCAGAAGCTGGGCGCGCAGGGCGACGGCATCTTCAACAGCACCAACGGGCCTGTCTACGTGCCTTTCGCGCTGCCGGGCGAAACCGTCGCGATCGCGCGGGTCAAGGACCAGGGGACGGTGATGTCGATCGCCACGCCCTCGCCGGACCGGCAGGAACCGCCGTGCCGCCACTTCGGCCCGGACGGTATCAACGGCACCTGCGGGGGGTGCACCCTGCAGCACCTGAGCGATGCGCCCTACCGCGCCTTCAAGCGGCAGCTTGTCATCGACGCGCTGAAATCCAAGGGACTGACGCCCGAGGTCGACAAGACCATCGCCGCTCACCCCGGCGAGCGTCGCCGTGTCGTCTTCGCGGCACGGAAGACCGAAAAGGACATGCTGATCGGCTTCAACCAGGCCGAAAGCCATCATATCGTCGCCATCGAGGAATGTCCCATCTCGTCGGCAGCCATCATCGCCAGGCTGCCGGCGATCACGGCCATCGGAGCGGCGCTGGCCAACAGCGCCGAAGCCTTCCGCATTTCCGTTCTCGAAACCTTGCCCGGCCTCGATATCGCCGTTGACGGCATCAAGAAACTCTCCGACCCGCAGCGCCGAAAGGCGATCGAGACCGTGCTGGCGCTTCGCGGCATCGCGCGCGTCTCGCTCAACGGCGAAATCCTCGTCGAGCCGTCGAAGCCGATCGTCGATTTCGGCGGCGTGAGCGTCTCGCCGCCGCCCGGCAGCTTCACGCAGGCGACGAAGCCTGCCGAGGAAGCCATGGCTGCGCTGGTGCTTGCCCATGTCGGCAAGGCCAAGCGCATCGCCGATCTCTTTGCCGGTGCAGGCACTTTCTCGCTACGGCTTGCCCGGGTCGGGCGCGTGCACGCCGTCGAGAGCGAAGAGAAGCCGCTCGCGGCACTCGACCATGCCGCGCGCAACACGCAGGGGCTGAAGCCCGTCAGCGTCGAGAGGCGCGATCTCTTCCGCCGTCCGCTGATGACGGCGGAACTCAAGGTCTACGACGCCGTCGTCTTCGATCCGCCGCGCGCCGGTGCCGAGTTTCAATGCCAGGAACTCGCCCGCTCTGCAGTGAAGAAGATCGTCGCCGTCAGCTGCAATCCGCTGACCCTGGCGCGCGACCTCGCCATTCTGGTCGCCGGCGGCTACCGCATCACCGGCGTCACGCCGATCGACCAGTTCCTCTGGACCTCGCATGTCGAGGTGGTGGCAACCCTCGAGAAATAGCCGCTCGCGGGCACGCCAATCAGCCAATCCAAACCACAAAAGGAAAACGCCCGCGGCTAGCGCGGGCGTTCGACGTTTTGGAACGGTTACCGGTCAGGCGGCGCGGCGGGTCGATGCTGTGCCGTAGGACTTGGCCGACAGATTGAACTGTGCGAGCAGCTGCATGAGCTTTGCCGCCTCCTGCGCCAGGCCGTGGCTCGCTGCCGTCTGTTCCTCGACCATGGCAGCATTCTGCTGCGTGCCCTGGTCCATCGTGTTGACGGCCGTGTTGATCTCCGCGAGGCCGGTCGACTGTTCGCGCGTCGCGGTGACGATCGCCTCGACGTGGCGGCTGATTTCCTGCACCTGGCCAACGATGGCTTCGAGCGCCTTGCCCGTGTCGCCGACCAGCGTCACGCCGGAGCGGACCTGGGAATTCGACGCCGTGATAAGGGTTTCGATCTCCTTGGCCGCCTGCGCGGAGCGCTGCGCAAGCTCGCGAACTTCCTGTGCCACGACCGCGAATCCCTTGCCCGCCTCGCCGGCGCGCGCCGCCTCGACGCCGGCATTGAGCGCCAGCAGGTTGGTCTGGAAGGCGATGTCATCGATGACGCTGATGATGTTGGCGATCTTTTCGGAAGACTGCTGGATCTCCGTCATTGCAGACACCGCCTTGCGGACGATGTTTCCGGACTCCTCTGCGCCGGAGCGGGTGCGGGAGACCAGACCGCCGACGTCTTCGGCACGGCGGGCCGTATCCTTGACGGTCGTGGTGATTTCCTCAAGAGCGGCAGCGGTTTCCTCGACCGAGGCAGCCTGCTGTTCGGTGCGGCGGGCAAGGCCATCGGCAGCGGTGCGGATTTCCGTGGCGCCGGCATCGATTGCGTGAGCGTTGTTGCCGACCATCTGCAGGGCGCCGTGCAGCTTGCCGACGGCGGTGTTGTAGTCATTGCGCAGGCGATCGAGGTTTGCTGCAAAGGGCGTCTCGATGCGGTGGCCAAGATCGCCATCGGAAAGCGCACCGAGCGCACCGGCGAGAGCGTCGACCGCATGGCGGATTTCGGCTGCCTCGCGGTTCTTCTGGACCTCGCGGTCCTGGCGCTCGCGCTCTGTCAGCGCGCGGCCCGACTCGGCCTCGCCTTCCAGGCGCTCACGATCGACGGCGTTTTTCTTGAAGACCGCGACGGCTTCGGCCATCGAGCCGATCTGGTCGGTGCGATCCTCGCCCGGGATGACGGCCGAAAGGTCGCCGGCGGCGAGCCTCTGCATGGCGGCCGTCATGTCGGTGACCGGGCGAATGACGAGACCGTGCAGCAGCCAGGCCATTGCGGCGATCATCAGGCCGACGGCCAGGATCGTCGAGATCGTTGCGGCGATGCGGAATTCGTTGAGCGAGGCGAAAGCGGCGTCGCTGTCGACCACGAAGCCGAGATACCATTCGACCGACGGCAAGCCGGCAACGGGCATGAAGCTGACGAGCACGTCCTTGCCGCCAAATTCGGTCTCGACCAGATTGCTCGATATCGACGGCGTTGCAGCGGGGAAGGCATCGGCGAGCGTCTTCGTCACCAGCTTGGCATCCGGATGGATGACGATCTGGCCGCTTTTGTTGACGAGGAAGGCGGTGCCTTTGCCGCCGAGATCGATCTCCTTGATCATGTCGACCATCGACTTCAGCGAGAAGTCGCTGCCGACGACGCCTGCAAGCTTGCCGTCGCGGCTGACGGGAACCGCGGCGCTGATGATGAGATCGCCGCTGGAGGCATCGGTGTATGGCTCGGTCATGATGCTGGCATTGGCCTTGACGGCATCCTGATACCAGGGACGCTTGCGCGCGTCATAGCCGTCCGGCATCGGCAGCTTGGGCCACATGGTGAAGACGCCCTGCTCGTCGCCGAAGTAGGTGCTGACGAACTGGCCGGTGAGGATATCGTTCTGCAGAACGCCTTCGACGCCCTTCTGATCGCCGGCGCGGCCTACAGCGTTGGCGGCCATGGCGGTCAGCGTGACGCGACCGTTCATCCAGTTGGCGAGGCTGCGCGCGGCCTGCTCGCCCGAGGAGCGAATATTCGCCTCGATCGCGGCAGTCGCGGTGTTTCGCTCGACGGAGTTGATATAGTAGGAAAAGGCGGCAAAGGCCGCGAGGACAACGGCGGACGCAGCAAACAGGATGCGCGTCATCAGGTTCGTCTTCTTTTTCAAGGAAATTCCTTTCGGGGAGCGGTCCGCGTCGCTCCATGCGAAGACGCGGGCCTCTCGATGCGGTGTGATGCTGGGCAAAGCGAAAGCGAAGCGCCTCATGCGCCTGGACGACAGCGATCGAGGCATGCCGTCAGACCCCTAATATTAGAGGGGTATTTAAAACAGGCTTAAAATTCGACGAAAATCAAACTTTTCTAACCTTAACGCCGCATGAAGGCTTCGAAAGCTGCCCGCGCTTCGGCACTTTGCAGGCGTGCCGAGAAATGGCGGGCTTCCTCGTCTATGCGGGCGATGATCTCTTCACGATCACCCCGAACGAGGTCGCGAGAGATGCGCACGGCCTCCGGTGGCTTGGCGGCGAGCGTTGCCGCAATCGCCAGCGTCATCGCCTCCACGTCCTCCGCTGCGCAAAGCTTCCAGACGAGCCCGGCATCTTTCGCTTCGTCGCCGGAGAATGCCTCCCCTGCCACGAGAAGCGCGAAGGCACGCTGATGACCCATGATCCGCGGCGCGACGAGGCTGGACGCAGCTTCCGGCACCAGCGCGAGATCGACGAAGGGCGTGCGGAACTGGCTGCGCGCCGAGGCGACGGTCAGGTCGCAATGGAGATGCATCGTCGTGCCAACACCGATTGCGAGCCCGTCGACGCCCGATACGACAGGTTTTCGGGATTTCACCAGGGCATAGAGGAAGTCCAGGACCTCGCGCGGCATGCCGCCGCCCATGGCAACAGCCAGGAAGTCGCCCAGGTCGTTGCCTGCGGAGAAGCAGCCTGCGGTGCCGAGGAAGGCCGTCGCCCCGATCGATCGATCGTCATCGGCCGACGCGAGCGCCTCGGCCATCTTCGAATACATGGCCCGGGTGATGGCATTCTTCTTTTCCGGACGATTGAAGCGGATGATCTGGACACCGGGAAGGGTCGCAGACTGTTCTACGA
This sequence comes from Rhizobium sp. Root1203, assembly GCF_001424945.1. GTDB lineage: Bacteria > Pseudomonadota > Alphaproteobacteria > Rhizobiales > Rhizobiaceae > Rhizobium. The sequence goes on along the minus strand of NZ_LMCW01000001.1, from coordinate 394,003 downwards.
TGATGTGATCGGTCATTTGGGCTCCTAGGCTAGAACGGCTTTTGCGGCACCGGCCAGGCTTGCCGCACCGTTGACGACGGTATCCTTCAGTGCGGCCGTTTCGGCGAGCAGGTTTTCGGCGGCAAAGCGGCAGAGCGCGATACGGCTTGCGCCATCGCCGTCAGCCGCGTCGGCAAGGCCGCCCTTGGCGAGGTAGCAGCCGGTCAGCACCAACCCGAACAGACGCTGATAGGGCGTTGCCCCGGCGAGTGCATCTGCCGTCCGGCCTTCTGCCAGTTGCGCCAGCAGCCAATCGGTCGCCTCGGCAAGGTCGGCAATCGCCACATCGAGCCGTTGCGCCGTCGTTCCGAAGCCATCCAGATTGGAGCGGCCGACGTCGGCAGCGATCGCGGTCAGGTCGCCGATCAGCGCGCGAACCACAGCGCCTCCGGAAAGCGGCAGCTTGCGGGAAACGAGATCGATCGCCTGGATGCCGTTCGTGCCCTCGTAGATGGGAGCGATGCGGGCATCGCGCAAATAGCGGGCGGCGCCGGTCTCCTCGATGAAGCCCATGCCGCCGTGGACCTGAATGCCCAGCGAGGCGACGTCGACGCCGACATCCGTCGCGAATGCCTTGGCGATCGGCGTGAGCAGCGCCGCGCGTTCCTGCCAGTGCCGGGTGCGGTCCGGCGCGCGGTGCGCCATGTCGGTCGCGTGGGCGCAGGTATAGGCGATGGCGCGGGCGCCCTGCGTCAGCGCCTTCATCGTCAGCAGCATGCGGGCGACATCGGGATGTTCGATGATCGGGCTCATGCCGGTGCCGGTCCAGCCCGGCGCCTTGCCCTGCGTGCGCTCCCTGGCGTAGGCAATCGCCTTCTGTGTCGCGGCTTCGGCAATGGCGACGCCCTGCATGCCGACCGCGAGGCGAGCGTTGTTCATCATCGTGAACATGCAGGCGAGCCCCTTGTTTTCCTCTCCGACGAGCCAGCCGATGGCTCCCTTCCCGTCGCCGAATTTTCCGTCGCCGTAGATCATCGTGCAGGTCGGAGATCCGTGGATGCCGAGCTTGTGTTCCAGCGAATGGGCGAACAGGTCGTTGCGGGCGCCGAGCGAGCCGTCGGAATTGACGATGAACTTCGGCACGAGAAACAGCGAGATGCCCCGCGTTCCGGCAGGCGCGTCCGGCAGGCGGGCAAGCACGAGGTGAATGATGTTTTCCGCGGCGTCGTGCTCGCCCCAGGTGATGAAGATCTTCTGGCCCGATATGCGGTAGGTACCGTCACCGCGGCGCTCGGCGCGTGTCTTGAGCACACCGAGGTCGGAACCGGCATGCGGCTCGGTCAGGTTCATCGTACCGGTCCATTCGCCGGAGACGAGCTTAGTGAGATAGATCTGCTTCAGCGCGTCGCTGCCATGCGCATAGACCGCTTCGATCGCCCCCATGGTCAGCGTCGGGCAGAGCGCGAAGGCCATCGAGCCCGAGTTCCACATTTCCAGGGCTGCCACGTTCAGCATATGCGGCAGGGCCTGACCGCCGAACGCCTCAGTTGCCGTCAGGCCGTTCCAGCCGCCTGCGATCCAATTCCGGTAGAGATCGCGCCAGCCGTCCGGCGTCGTCACCGTCCCATCGGCAATACGCGCGCCCTGGCGGTCGCCGACGTCGGCAAGCGGCGCAATCTCGTCGGTGGCGAGACGCCCGGCTTCGGACAGGATGGCATCGACAAGATCGTCACCAAGATCGCCCAGCAGGCCGTCGTCCATCGCCTGGCCGAGACCTGCGACGTGCTTCAGCGTGAATGCAATTTCCTCGACGGGCGCCTTGTACATCGGTGTCTCCTCACATCGCTGGCCGGATCGGTTCTGTCGATTTCCGTCCTGCCCCTCCGTCGGCAGAGCTAATTGATTTTTACGTAAGCGTCAATTTCAAACTTGGGTTCACGGCGGCCAATACGCCACGCCGGCGAAGCGTCAAACTGTCACGAAACTGCAAAGTAACTGTCATAGAGAAGCTCTATGGCATGGTCCCCAACAGGGTCTCGCCGCTCGGCGGGACACCGTGCTCCCTTCGTGGCCGGCGATACCCGGGATCGTTCAGATCGGGGACACCCGCAGTCGCAGAGGACCGGCGAACCATGGATACAATGCCAGTCAGCATACCGGGCCTCGTCTGGGCATACCGGTTTCCGCGGGAAGGCGGCAAGGCGATCCGGCTGCAAAACAGCGCACTCCCGACCGAACTGACAGGTGGCGGCGGCTTCTACTGGCTGCATCTCAACCTTGCCGATGCGCGCGTTCCGGCGCTGCTGGATACTCTAGACGGGCTGACCGCCGACACCAAGGCGGCGCTGACGACACATGATACGCATTCGGCGATTACCGTCGACGAGCACATGCTCTATGGCACCCTTGTCGATTGCCAGCGCGAATTTGACCATGAGACCGCCGATCTCGGCTGGCTGCATTTCGCGATATCCGACCGCTTCATCATCACCACGCGACTGCAACCCTTGCGTAGCGTCGAGCGTGCGCGCGGCCTGCTCGAGAAAAATCCGGCAAAGATTGCACGTCCCGTCGATCTCTTCGAGTTGCTGGTGATCGAGTTCCAACGCACCCTGATCTCCATCGTCATGGAGATCACCGAGGAACTGAACGTGATCGAGGACTACGTCTACGACAATGCGCCTCGCGACGAGCGGCGGCGGCTGGCGCCTGTCAGGCGCACGGTCGTCCGGATCCACCGGCACCTCAGAACGGTTCTGACCCTCATGCGCCGCGCGGCCGCATCCGATGACGACGAGATGCCTTTCGGCTTCGAGGACATCGCGGGGCGGCTGACGAGCCGGCTCGAATCCGTCGATCACGACATCTATGCGCTGCAGGACCGGGCCCGGCTGCTGCACGAGGAAATCGACTCCAAGCTTTCCTCGGAGACGAACCGCCACCTCTATATCCTGTCGATCATGACGGCCTTCCTGCTGCCGCCGACGCTGGTCACCGGCTTCTTCGGCATGAACACGGCAAACCTGCCCTTCGCCCAGGGCACCAACGGCACCGAATACGCCATCGGCCTGATCATCGCGTCGATCGCACTGGCATGGTGGCTGCTCAAGCGGGTCGACATTCTCTGAATCGAAAAGCCCGGCATCGCTGCCGGGCCTGTCGTTGAAATGTGTACCGCCTCAATAGGGCGAAACGCACTGCCTGCGGGGACCGCTGTTCGGCTGGAAGGTGTTGTCGTAGGCGCGATAGGAGCGGTAGCGCGACGCACACCAATCAACATGGGCCGAGCCGGCCGGCTCGGCATAGCGGGGCTGCGAGGCGATCGAACCGCCAATGACGGCGCCGGCGCCGAAGGCAGCCAGCGGATACCAGTAGCCGTTATACTGGCGATAGCCGGGACGATAGTAGCTGTAACCCTGGTAACCGCCATACCAGCCCGGCCGATAGGCTGGACGATAGGCGGGAGCCGGGCGGTAGCCGGGATAGTAGCCGGGCCGGTAACCGGGGCGATAGCCGGGGTAATACCCAGGCCCGCCGCAGCGGCCGTAGCGGCAATACTGGACAGTCTGCACGTCGCCGGATTTCTCCAGCTGCGGCCCGGCAGGCATCTGCGTCGCCTGTGAAGGCACGAAGCCCGTCAGAAGCATCAGCGACGATGCAATCGCAATAACTGCCTTTTTAAATGATCTGACCATACAAACTCCCAATTCGGATCGGAATAAACGTAGCATGAAACGGACAGCGCGCGAGATTGTTCCGATTCGCTTTTTTTCGCGCCGGTGGGTGGCTTTCTATTTATGAGCAATGCCAGATTAACCGGACATTAACCAGTTTTCACCAGGCTCGTTTCATGAAGCGATACCGTGGAAATCTCATACTCCGCTTTCTGCTTCTGGCGCTCGCTGCCGGAGCGCCACGGTATGCCGGAGCCAACGACACGCTCCCCTGGAACAATCCCGCAAATGCCATCGTGGTCGATGCGTACGAGCTGAACGAGATCGACTGGCTATCGCTGCTATCCGACAAGCGGATCGGCGCCTTCATTTCGAAAGCCTCGGACGGGCTGCCGGAGAGCTTTGCCTGCACCGGCGATCATGCCGGCGATACCGTCGGCCACTGCAAGACCATGTGGCGCAAGTATGCCGTAAGCCGCGAACTGTTCCAGACTCGGCGGCTCGTTGCACGCGCAGCCGGTCTGCTCTGGGGTGCCTATCATCTGGCAAGGCCCGGCAATCCGATCGACCAGGCGAACCACTTTCTGGAATATGCCGATCCGAAACCCGACGAGATGATGATCCTCGACCTGGAGGGCGTCGATCCTCGGAAATACATGTCGCTGGAAGATGCGCAGATCTTCGTCGGCCACATCAAGGCGCGCACCGGCCGCTACCCCGTGCTCTACACCAACCATGACACGGCCCGCTACATCGCCGCCTACCGCAACGACTATCCGGTACTGGCGCGCCTGCCGCTCTGGTATGCGCGCTACAAGCCTGAGGTAAAGGGCGTCTTCCCGATGGGGAACTGGGACAACTACCTTCTCTGGCAATTCTCCTCCGGGATCAATTGCAGCAAGCGCCGCTGCCCCTACCGCGTTCCCGGCACGCTCACCGATATCGACGTCAACGTCGCCCCGATGGGCAAGGCGGAACTGGCGAAGATCTGGCCCCAGGGCAATCTTCTGCCCGCCCGCGAGCCGGATCCGCCGCTTATCCTGGCGAAAATCGAGATGGAGCCGCGGGAAACGCCGCCGGCGGCGGTGGCGTCGCTTTCTCCACAGCGGCCCCTGCCAGATGCAATGGTCACGTCGTCAGTCCCGCAACATGAAGTCAACGCGCTGAACTATCAGGATTTCTGAGCGAAGAGGCAAAAAACGACGCCGCCTTGCGAAGAAGACGGCGCCGCTTTTTCTGGATATCGGAGCAGGTCAGGCGACGACGGAAAGCTTGGCCTGGTCGCCCTGCAGGCGGTTGACCATGAAATTCCCGTACCATTCCAGGAACTGCATCACGCCGCCTTCGTGCAGCGCCGAATACGGACCGGGCTCATAGGCGGGCGAATGAATGCCGAAGGCGTTTTCCTCCACGATCCGGCGGTCCTGATCGTTGGTCTCGGTCCAGACGTGGGTGAGTTCCTCGAGATTGTAGTCGACGCCTTCCACTGCATCCTTGTGGACCAGCCACTTGGTCGTCACCGCGGTCTCGTTGGCGCTGAGGGGCAAGACGCGGAAGGAGATCGCGTGATCGCCGAGGATGTGGTTCCACGTCGTCGGATAGTGAAACAACAGCATGGCGCCGATCCGGTCGATCGTCACGTCGTCCGACAGGGGACGGCCGACAGCGCGCTTGCCGGACATGGTGTAGCTCTCCGCATCCTCGATCAGCGGCATGCGGGCAGTACGGAACTGGCCGTCCGGAGAGATCTGGAACTTGCTCGGAAGGCCGGCGGCCTCGCAGCGTGCCCAGTGGCCGGCGATTTCAGGGTCATCGGCGCCGCCATCGGTGCCGGTGACGCTCGGTGCTTCCGGGTATGTCCGGCACAGCTCCGGGTGATTGGCGGCACAGTGATAGCACTCGCGGTTGTTTTCCCAGACGAGCTTCCAGTTGCCCTTCTCGATGATCGTGCTCTGGAAGGCGACCTTCGCATCCTTCAGGTGATGCGGCATCATATAGGGAGATACCATGTCGCGAACGGGCTGGAAGTCGGGCGCCTTCTCTGCGAGGCAGATGAAGATATAGCCCGCGAAGCTCTCGCAATGGACAGGCTTCAGGCTATAGCCGCTCTTGTCGAAGTCATCGCCCATATGGCGGGCGAACGCGAGCTTGCCATCGAGATCGTAGGCCCACTGGTGATAGGGACAGACAAGGCGGACCGACGAGCCGTGGTCCTTGGTGCACACACGCGAACCGCGATGGCGACAGCTGTTGTGGAAGGCGCGGATGACATTGTCCCGGCCGCGAACGATGACAACCGGATACTGGCCGATCTGCACCGTGAAGTAGGCACCGGGCTTGGGGAGTTCGCAGTCATGGCCCATGAACAGCCAGTCGCGATAGTAGATCATCTCCATATCGAGCTTGAAATAATCCTCATCGATATAGAAGGGCTGCTCCAGGCTAAAACCTTCGCGGCGGTTCTTGAGCTGCCGCAAAACGTTGCTGCGAATATCCATCTGCACATCCTCGTCTATTCGGGCGGTCGCTTGCTGGAAGACGAAAGCCGCGGGAAGCCTATACTCCCTCCCGTCAGGAGACATTCTTCATGATTTGCATTTAACCACCGCCCACGCCGGTGCCTTGGTTTTAAAGCGACATCGGCTTCGAAAATGACGACAGGCACCGGACCACTGCAAAAAGGAGGCTCTACGCGCCCGCTGGCAAACGGTGCAGCGCAATTATCGCTGATCGCGACACGGCTAAAACCCAATGGCTTTATCAGTCTGCGAACGCTTCTCGGCATCCATATCCTGTTTGCGACATTCGCCGCTACAAGTTTTCATTCCGGTGCAACCACACCCGGCGCTTAATCGGTCCTTAAGCATGAACTGCCTATCCTTCTGTCATATTATCAGTATGCGGAATGCGAGACATGGCGAAACTTCGTTACTTCGACGCAAGCAAGGGTCCGGACGGACAGAACGCCGAGCCGATAGCCCCGCATTCCGAATTCTTGCGAACCGGCAAGATCACGCGGCATCGGGCCCATTGGCTCGCTGCCGAACGCCGCTACCTGACCCACGAGGAGGTGGCCGACAAAACCGGCCGCAAGCTGCAGTCCGCGGGGGAAAAGACGCATCACAACATCAACGCCTTTCACCGCACGATCCAGTTTCCGAAGATGCTGTTTCATCGGACGCTGAAGGACAGCCCGCATCTCGGCTACTGCCATGTCACCGCAGCGCGGACAAAGTTCGCGCATTACGAGGACGTCAGCTGGGCCTTCTACATCGCCAACTTCTACGCTGACATCGGCGACAACGACAACTTCTTCGAACGCATCGACGTGCAGTATTCGCGCATGTATTTCGCGGTGGCGATCAGGCCGGGCGAACACACGCCGGAGAAAATGACGATCGACCGGACGGTGCGCGGCAACGGCCTGCTGTTCCGCACTCACGACCCCCAGATCGCGATCAAGAACGTGCTGCTGCTTGGAGCGCGCAACGAACAGCTTCGCGAGATCATCCGTCAACTCTGATCGGATCACTGGCCAACTCTGATCGAGATCATGCTCGCCGCGATCGAGATCTTCCGGCAGCTCCGATATTGATCGGAGCGCGCGGAAGGCATAAGGACTGCCTGAAAGAAACCCGGGCGGGACATGGCTGAAATCATCGACATCACGAAGGACAGGCGGCGGGCGATCGAAGCCGGCTGCGCCGTGCTTGGCGACGGCTTCCCGATCGCCATTCCGACGGAGACCGTCTACGGACTTGCGGCCGACGCCACCAACCCGGCTGCCATCGCGCGAATCTACGAGACCAAGGGCAGGCCGCGCTTCAACCCGCTGATCTGCCATATGGCCGATCTCGAGATGGCCGAGGAGTATGCCGCGTTCGACCCGATCTCGCGCGCATTGGCAGAAGCCTTCTGGCCCGGTCCCCTGACCATCGTGGTGCCGCTGAGGCCGCACAGCGCGATCCACGGGCTTGCAACCGCCGGGCTGGATACGGTCGGCATCCGGCTGCCCAGGGGCTTTGCCGGCGACCTGATCCGTGCCTTCGGGCATCCGCTCGCAGCACCCAGCGCCAACACGTCCGGCAAGATCAGCGCCACGAGCGCGGCTCATGTCGAGGCCGATCTCGGCGACAAGATCAGGTTGATCCTCGATGCTGGGGCGAGCGCGGTCGGCGTGGAATCGACCATCGTCAAGGTCGAAGCCGGCCGGTTGAGGCTTCTGCGCCCGGGCGGGCTGGTTGCATCCGAGATCGAGCGCGTTGCCGGCCGCAGATTGCTGCGCTCCGGCAAGGCGTCTGCCGCGATCGAGGCGCCAGGAATGCTCGCCTCCCACTATGCGCCGGGTGCAGCGGTTCGCCTCGATGCGACCCACATCGATGAAGGCGAGGCATTGATCGCATTCGGCGCGGCTCCGATTGCCGGGTCGGAACATGCCCGGATCGTCCTCAATCTCAGCCGGAACGGCAATCTTGCCGAAGCGGCCGCCAATCTGTTCGACTACATGAAACAGGCCGACGCCAGCGGCGCTGCGACGATCGCGTTTTCCGCCGTTCCCGACGAGGGCCTCGGCGAAGCCATCAACGACCGGCTGCGGCGCGCCGCGGCACCACGAGAGTGATTTAAAAGGATCAAGGCTTCATGAGCAGCGTTTCACCCGAACTTCTCGACCGTTTCGCAGCCATTGTCGGCGACAAGTATGCCTTGCGTACCGAGGCCGACCTCGCGCCGCACCTGATCGAGAACCGCGGCCTCTATCATGGCGCCTCGCCGCTGCTGCTGAAGCCTGCGAATGTCGAGGAGGTGTCCGCCATCCTCAAGCTTGCCAGCGAGACCGGCACCGCTGTCGTACCGCAGACCGGCAACACCGGCCTTGTCGGCGGACAGACGCCGCGCGAAGGCCACTCCGATATCATCATTTCGCTCGAGCGCATGAACAAGATTCGCGATGTCGATCCCGTCGCAAACGTACTTGTGGCGGACGGCGGCGCGATCCTTGCCGAAGTCCAGAAGGCTGCGGAAGCCCATGGCAGACTCTTCCCGCTCTCGCTCGGCTCCGAAGGCTCGTGCCGGATCGGCGGGAATCTGTCGACGAATGCCGGCGGTACGGCCGTGCTGGCCTACGGCAACATGCGCCACCTCTGCCTCGGGCTCGAAGTGGTGTTGCCCACCGGCGAGATCTGGGATGGCCTGCGCCGCCTCAAGAAGGACAATACCGGCTACGACCTGCGCGATCTCTTCATCGGCGCGGAAGGCACGCTCGGCATCATCACCGGCGCCGTCCTGAAGCTTTATCCCCAGCCGCTCGGCAAGCAGGTCGCCTTTGCCGGCCTCAACTCGGTCGAAGAGGCGCTGGCGCTCTTCAACCTCGCCTCCAGTCTCTGCGGCACGTCGCTGACCGGGTTCGAACTGATGCCTCGTTTTGGCGTCGAGATCACTGCCCGCCACATCGACGGCGTTCGCGATCCGCTGGAATCGGAGCATCCCTGGTATCTGCTGATCGATATCTCGACGTCCGATTCGGCCGAGACGGCGGAGCGGATGATGACAGCCCTGCTGGAGCAGGGTTTCGAAGCCGGCCTGGTGCAGGACGCGGTGATCGCATCCTCCGTCGCCCAGCAGAAGGCGCTGTGGCATATGCGGGAAAGCATGTCGGAGGCACAGAAACCGGAAGGCGGGTCGATCAAGCACGATGTGTCCGTGCCGGTCTCGACGGTACCGCAGTTCATGCTGGAGGCCGGCGAAGCGGTGATGGCTGCCATGCCCGGCGCCCGCATCTGCGCCTTCGGCCACATGGGAGACGGGAACATCCACTACAACATCTCCCAACCGGTCGGGGCCGACAAGCAGGCATTTCTCGACCGCTGGCACGAGATGAACGCCATCGTTCACGGCCTGGTGCTGTCTCACGGCGGCTCGATCTCCGCAGAACACGGTATCGGACAGCTGAAACGCGACGAACTCGCCGCCATCCGGCCGCCGATCGAAATGGATCTGATGCGCAGGATCAAGCGTGCGTTCGATCCCGCCGGCATCATGAACCCTGGCAAGGTCGTCACCGTCGAATAGCCGCTGGTCCTCTTGTTTGACCGCTTTCGAAGAGCGCCTCGTTCCGGCAAGAGGCGCGCGTTTCCGCTTGTCCCCGCAATGCTATTGCAATGTTCGCGCTTGAGAAGGGTTCGCATCACGTGAGCGGAAAGAAGGCGGATGCGGAAAACTCCCATCCGCTTGTCTTAGGAGAGGACAGGCTTGATGCACCTAAAACTAATTGTCTTATTAGCTCATATCCCGCTTGCGGCAGTTCCGGCCTCGCCGACAGCATCGACAGCCACCGTAGCCTCGGGCGTGCATGCTCAATTGATTCGCGATCGATATGATCCCTGCACGGACGGACGGGTCACCGACGGGCGGCCCCACACTTGCGCCGAGGTGCGAGAATGGCTGGACGACGACTATGACGATTATTTGCGCTTTTCGAGCCGCCGTCGCTACACGCGCGAGCCATTTCCGTGCAACGATGGGCGATCTCGTCCATGCTGGCATCGTCGCCAATGGCTCGATGGCCGAGACCGGTATTGAATTTACATGATCCAACATTTCGTAACGAACGGAATGCAATCGCAAGCCGAGGCACCTCCCACCCATGAAATATCTAGCTTCACTAATCCTTTGGCCGGGCCTGTATTTCGGGGGACTATTGAGCACCTATTTTGCTCTGTCGACCTCGAGGCCGATCCTCTGGTTCAATGTCATCTATTTCGTGATTGTGGCGCTTCTGGCTGTCTTCGAGCGCCTCATGCCTCATTCGACCGACTGGCTTGAACCGGATGGCGAGACGATCAACAATATTGCTCACACCCTCCTGACCAAGGGCCTCGTACAGGCAGCGGCGATGATCGGCGCATCGTTCCCAATGGTGCTGGCTTTGGTCGCCTTGCCGCCCGTTCCGGATGCATCATCGCTTTGGCCGCACGCCTGGCCGATGCCGGTTCAGGTGTTGTTGGCACTCGTCATCGCCGAGTTCGGACTCTATTCCGCCCATCGGCTGGCGCATGAACACCTTGCTCTCTGGCGGTTCCACGCACTGCATCACAGCGTCACCCGACTATGGGTCGTCAACACCGGCCGGTTTCACTTTTTGGACTCGCTGTTCAAGATCGTGGTCAGTCAAGCGCCGCTCTATCTTCTCGGCGCCCCCCTCGACGTCTTTCTCTGGGTCGGCGCGGTCACGGCATTTACGGGGCTCTTGACTCACTGCAACGTGGAAATGCGGACGGGGATTCTAGACTATGTGGTGAGCACACCCCGCTTGCACCGATGGCACCACTCGATAAATCTTGAAGAGGGAAACAAGAATTACGGAGAAAATCTCGTCGTCTGGGATCTGTTGCTTGGCACCTATTTCAACCCAAACCGTCCTTCATCAACGACGATCGGCATAAGTGGCACCGTCGCAACCAACTTTTGGGGACAGTTGCGACAGCCCTTCACTCGGAAGGGAACGCGCGAACTCCTCGGCAAGCGACCCAAGGTCGAGCAAAAACGACGTGAACCAGAGGTATCAGGTGACGTGGGTCGCACGACCGCGACGGTGGGCAGCGGCAACCCGCTCGGCACCGTGAGCATCAAGCAGAACCCCTCCGGCTGAGGGGCTGCGCTTTTCGGTTCTTCCAAGCGCCCTGGAGTATCCGCTTCTCTTCGAATTGCGAAGACACTCCGTCTTTTTGATCTACGCAACTGCGGGCGGCAAAAGCCGCGACGCAGTTTGCTGGAGCTGTCAGGATGTCCCGCCATTGGTGAGGATGCTCAAGGCGGTCGAGGTGCCGCCATTGTTCGCGAGATCGTACATTGCGGTGAAGCGCTTCATCAGCTTGTCCACCTTTTTCGGATCCTGCAGATCGTCGAGGTTGACGAACTTCTTCAGCAGATCCACCTGCTTGTCGACATCCATGCTCGAAATACCCTTTGGCAGGCTGTAGGTGGTGGAGATCACCTCAAACAGCGCCTTGTCGCCAAGGATCGTGTAGAGCGAGGTGATATTCGGAGCCTTGCGGGAGAAATAGAGTGCGAGGCGAACACCATCGTTGCTTTGGCCCTCCTGCGTTTCGAGCGTCTGCTGGAGGAAGCTCTGCTGGGTGCGATCTTCGGCGCCGGTATTCTGGATCGTTCCGATCTTGGCGCGGGTGAGCTCGCCCTTCGTATCGAAGTTGAAGTCGGCGACGATTTCCTTGAACTTGGATTCCGCCTTCGTGTTCAGGTAGCTCTTCTTGTCTGCGGGATCCGAGGTGAAAATCTTCCTCAGCGTGTCCACGTCGTATTTCTTCGGGTCGAGGCCATTTGCCTTCAAGACGAGGCTCGTCAATTTGTCGTTCGACAGGAAGTCGTCGAGCGATTTCACTTCGGCCATGCCTTTTGCAAAGGCGTCGACGGCAGCGGTGGCATCCTTGGACGCCTTGTCCTTGAGGGCACCGTCGGTCATGCCCATCAACGCACGCGACTTATAGTCCGTCGCATACTTCGCTAGGACTGCCGGAGACAAAGCCTGGACTTCCGATGCTATCTTGCCATCGCTTCCGAAATTGAAAGCCCGGACGAGGTTGGTGATCCGCTCGTCCTTGAACGAGGCGACATAGCCTTTCGGGTCGTAGGGATCGCTCTGCAGGAGTTTGCGCATCACCGAGCGCGGCACGTCCTGTTCCGTCAGGCCATAGGCGCGGAGTGCGACCTGGTAGGGGTCGGGCAGCTTGTCGTTCTTCGTGTCGAGATCGGCGGTGGCGTTCGTGCGCAGAAAATCGTTGATCTTCTTGATGTTCCCGTCGGTCATCCGCTTCTTGTAGTTGGCGACCGTATCGTCGATTTCCTGCTGCTGCGCATCAGCGTAGCGCTTGTCGTAGAAGTTGACCGTATCCATGAGTTGCGGGCTCGTCTGCGGGCCGGAGGCCGGCACGGAAGAGCCATCGGCGGCGAAGCTGAACGCCGCGTTGACGTTGCTGAAGCCGTTTGCCGCGGCAAAGGTCGGATCGGTCAGGATGCTCTTCAGGTCCGCATCGCTGATATTGACCGGCATCCCATAAGTGGATTTGAGGAAGCTTGACAGCTTTTGATCCGAGATCAGCTGATCGACGTTCGAGACAGTGCTGATCGTGTTCTGGAAATAGTCCAGATTTGCGCTTGTCTGATAACCGGTGGTTCGGGCCTGGCTTGCCGACTGCGCGTTGACGTCAGCCGGAACGCTGCCGTCGGGAAGGAAATTGAAAGCCGCGTTGACGTCGTCATAGCCAAGAAGGGCGGCATAGCTCGAATCCGTCAGAATGCTTTTCAGGTCCGTGTCGCTCAAGGTCAGCGGCATGCCGAATGCGTTCTTGATATAGCTGGTGAGACCCGAATTTGCGATCAGGTCGTCGACATTGGTGATCTTGACGATGTTGGTCTGATAGTAGCTGTCAACTCCCTTGGCCCTGTCGGCCATCGCGGCCATCTGGTCGGAGGTCTGCGTGCCAAAGGAGGCGGCAAGCCCGCCCGTGGAAGTGAAGTTGAAAGCCTCGTGCAGGCTGCTGAAGCCCATCGTGGCGGCGGCGTTCGGATCCGTCAGGATCGTCTTCAGGTCGGCATCGCTCGTCGTGGACGACACGCCGTAGGCGTTTCGCAGATAGCTGTTGACGCGCGTGTCGGCGAGCAACTGGTCGACATTGCCGAAATCGCCCACGGCTGCGCTAAAATAGGATCCGTTCGAGCCCACCTTCACGATTGTCGCGTTGAGCTGCGTGTCCGACTGGACCTTCGGGCCGGTCAAGGTGCCATCCGCCTGGAAATTGAAGGCGGCGTTGATATCGCTGTGTCCGACGCTGGTCGCATAGGCCGCGTCCGTCAGGATGCTTTTCAGATCGGCATCGCTGAAATCAGGGGCCAGTCCATAGGCGTCCTTGATGAAGGCCGTGGTTTTCTTATCCGCGATGAGGTCGTCGACCGTTGTGATGGTTCCACCGGCGATCTTGTTGGCGTAGTCGCTTGACTTGCTCGTTCCCTGCGCGACAACCCTGTCTGTTTGAGCGGCTGTCTGGGGACGCGCCGTCGACCCGAGCGAGCCATCCGACTTGAAGTTGAACGCCTGGTAGACGGCGTCGAAATCCAGCGACTGGGCGGCGTAGGTCCGGTCCGTGAGCACTTCTTTCAGTGCAGCGTTGCTGAAATCCGCGCCCATGCTGAAAGCTGTCTTGATATAGGATGTCAGCCTCTTGTCGGCCAGCAGGTCGTCGACGCTGGTGACCGCTCCGATTTTGGACAGGTAGTAACTCTTGTTGTAATCGGCGGCAGCCTGCGTGACGACCGACGGAACAGTGAGCGTATACTGCTCCATGACCGCGTCCTTCTGCGTCGCAGTTTGAGCCGCACCCGTTACCGTGCCATCGGCGTTGAAGCTGAACTGTGCCGCCAGCGCCTTGTACTTGGCGTTTCCGTTGACGTTCACGAAGCTGGCGGGATCGTTGAGATCGCTGGTCAGCACCTGCGTCAGGAAATCCTTGGAAACATAGGTGGGATCGATGCCGTAGGCCTTCAGGACGAAGGTGCGAAGGCGGGTGTTACCGACGAGTTCGGCGACGTTCTGAACCTTGTCGATGGCGGTACCGTAGTATTTGGTCTCCGCATCGGCGTTCTTGCCCTCGTCGGCAAACGATTGCGTGTACAGGCCGATCAGATCGTCTTCCTGGGCATCGCTCTGCGCATCGGCGGCAGGCGTAGAGAAGTTGAAGGCAGCCGCGAATTCCTTGTAGCGCGAGTCCGACAGCTTGTTCGCGAAACTGTTGGCATCCGTCAGGTCGCTCTCGAGAACCTTTTTCATGAAGGCCTTGGCATAGGTCATGTCATCGAGACCATAGGCCGTCATGGCGTAGCTGTAGAGGCGATAGTTCCCGAGGAAGTCGTCTACGTCTTTGACCTTGTTGATGTTTTCTTCGTAATACTCGGCATCGCGCTTGACCGTGGCTTGGGAAGCGACGCGGTCGAGACTCTTCTGCATGTTCCCCGACACAATATTGTAGGCAATCGAAGCAGAGATCATAACACGCCCTTTTTCGGCAAATTCTTTAAAGAATGACAGACTGGCTCTGCGTCATTTTGCAATAAAAAGCTTACCCGAGACTTACCCGGGTTGTGTCGCACAATGGCACACCGCGCGTTCACCCTCCGGAAACCTTGCCGCGTTCGCTTTTGATAACCATCCACGCAGGCAAAGTTTTCTTAACCGCAATTTTTAAGCTGTCCGGAAGTGCCGGCGCCTATTGTCGAGCCATAGAGGGCGAAAAAGCCCCGAGGAGAAGACCGGAAACCGGCTCTCAGGTAAGACAAGGGTAGAATGAACATGAGCAACACCGTTATGAAGCCCGCATGGGCTGGAACGACACTGCGTCTCGATCCGTCGCGCTTTCCCCAGCAGGTCAGCTACGCCATCCACGACTCCACAGCTGACGTCAGCATAACGATCGACGAACGCGGCGCCATACTCCGCAAGATCCTTCCCTCAAGCGGCCTGCCGCTTTCGATTGCGTTGCCGAAGCGGGCCTTCAAAGGCGTCGCGGCACGTGCCATCGACCACGGCAACGGCGAAGTTACCGTCACGCTCGAACTGCACCATGAAGACCCCGAGCTCTGCGTGCCTTTGCTGGTCGCCCACGACCTCTCCGACATCGCCGCCGACTGGCGGGGCTGGTCGGAAGCTTTCCGCATTCCGATGCTGATGGTGGAGGCCGATGGCGTCGCACGTCCGCTGGAAGAACATCTCGGCGATCTGCGCACAAGCTCGCTTAAGCCGCGCCGCCGCCATTCCTACTTCGCCAATCGCCGCCCGCGCTTTCTGGTGCGCCGCTCCACGGGCACCCTCGGCGTGGCGATGAAGATCGAGGGCAAGGAAATCATCGCCCGCAAATAGCGCGCGAACGTTTGCTGACGAAGAGCCCGGCCACGCGCCGGGCTTTTCCGTTTCAGCCTACGGCAGGACGAAAAGCAGGGAGAGGAAGAGACCGGCGAAAATGATCAGGCCGACGCGATTGTTCGACTTGAACAGTGCAAGGCACTGATCTGCATCGTCAATATCGAGCGTCACGATCTGCCATGCGAACATGCCGGCGGCCACGAGCAGCCCGAGATAGGCCAGCAGGCCGACGCCCGCCGCCAGAAAGGCGCAGAACGCGAGGACAAGGGTGAGCCCATAGAGCCCGACCAGCCACTGCCGTGTCTTGTCGCCGAACAATCGTGCGGTCGAACGGACGCCGATCAGCTCGTCGTCCTCCTTGTCCTGGTGCGCGTAAAGCGTGTCGTAACCGATCGTCCAGACCACCGAGGCAAGGTAGAGGGAAACCGGGGCAATGGAGAGGCTGCCGAAGACCGCGGCCCAGCCCATCAGCGCACCCCAGGAGAAGGCAAGGCCCAGGAAGAACTGCGGCCAGTCGGTGAAGCGCTTGGCAAAGGGATAAACGACCACGATGCCCAGCGACACGACGCCCAGGAAGACCGTGAACCAATTGAACTGGAGAACGACCAACAGCCCGACCAACGCCTGCAGAACAATGAATATCTTTGCCTGCATCCGGGTCACCCGGCCGGACGGAAGCGGGCGCGAGCGAGTGCGGGCAACTTCCATATCGATCTGGTGATCGACCAGATCGTTGTAGGTGCAGCCTGCGCCGCGCATGGCAACGGCGCCGACGAAGTAGAGCAGCAGATGAAAGACGAGCTGCGTGCCGGAAAACTGGCCGACATGGGCAGCCGCATTTGCCGCCATCGCCGCCGACCAGAAGCAGGGCCACATCAGAAGCTGCCAGCCGATCGGCCTGTCCCAGCGTGCAAGCTGCGCATAAGGCCAAAGCCACGGGGGCAATACCCGGTAAACCCAGTTGTTCGAAGGCGCATCCGCAACGCGCCCGTTCATTCCGCCGATCTGCTCCATGCAACCATCTAGCGACGAGCCGAGGGGCGGGTCAAGGTGTCACGCCATCGCCCGGCCAAACTCCTGCGAATCCCGTTCCCCGGAAATGTATACGCGTGCAAGGACAACCGCGACATAGCTGACGCTGGCGGCCTGCAGGAATACGGCGGCCGCCGAGACGGCAAGCATGAGGATGTTCGGATTGCCATCGACCAACAGGAGTGCCGAGGTCTCAAACTGAGACACGACCAGAATGAGCAGCACCGCAAGGACCAATGGCAAAACAATGGCCACAAAGAGCCGACCGAACGTTGGGAAAAAGCGGACCGTGCCCCGCCGGAGTGCATCGACGAGCGATGTCCCTTGTCCCGTGATGTTGGATGTCGGCCAGGTTCCCAACAGAGACAGAACCAGGACATAGGCGATCAGCGCAGTGGCAACGAAGACGAACACGCCGGCCGACATCCCTTTCGCCACCGGAAAGACCAGGAAAACAGGCAGCGAGATGACGATAGCCGCCAGAAGAAGCGCCGCCGTCTTGAGGAAATAAGGAAAGCTTCTCGCGAAACCCGAGCGCTTTCCTGCTTCACTGAAGGTTTCGGAGTGGATGACTGCGCCCTGGACGCACATCGCGATATAGCTCCATACGAAGGATGTCGCTCCGCCGGACGTCGTTCTGCCCGAGTGTTCATCGAATATCGCAAGCGCGATCAAAACAACCACCACCGTCAAATAGACAGTCCAGTTTCTGCAAATAATAACGAAAGTCTCGCGCAGCATCCCGCTCTCCTTGGCACAGGCTTGCATCCTGTCCGATTCGATACTGCGCGTCAAAGTAGTGTTTCTGCTAGGTGACATTCCACCTACGGATGACCGTCTCCGTCAGATCATGCTCGTATCCGAGCACGCTGACGCTCGCGGTGTCCAAGATGAAACGCGCGCCGTCTTCGGGCGGCAGTCCGAGCCATCGCGCGGCGAGGACGCGCAGGAAATGCGAGCTGGAGAAGATCAGGATAGGGCTGTCGGCTTGGCGCAACTCGGCAACGATGTTGTCGGCCCGGGCGCCGACGTCGGCCGCCGCTTCCCCATTCGGGCATCCGTCCCGGAAGAGATGCCAGCCGGGACGCCCGGCCAGGATCTCCTTCGTGGTGATGCCCTCGTAGGCGCCGTAGTCCCACTCCGCCAGATCGGCCTTGACCAAGGCGCCGGCGTCGAAGCCCGCGAGCCTGCAGGTGCTCCTGGCGCGTTGCGAAGGGCTCGACCAGACTGCCGAAAAGGATCGGGCCTCGAGGCGTGGCGCAAGTTTGCGGGCGGCCTCCTCGCCGTTCGGCGTCAATGGAATGTCGCTGCGTCCGGTGTGCCGGCCGGAAAGGCTCCATTCCGTTTCGCCGTGCCGGACGAGCCAGATCTCGGGGAATGCACTGCCCATGACGATGCCTTTCCAGAATGAAGAAGACGCGGTCGATGCCGCGCCCTCCTTTTTGCCGGTCAGAGTATGACCTTGTCCAGCGGTGGACGCGTCGCTTCGAATTCCTTCAGCTTCGCCTCGTTCTGCGCAATGTAGTTGCGATTGTCCGGGGTCGAAAACTGGTTCTTGGAAATCTGGATCTGCATGACGAAAAGCTCGTCCCAGCGGAAACCGATTTCCGACCCAGCCAGATAGAATTCCCACATACGGAAGAAGCGCTCGTCGTAAAGTGCCACCGCTGCGGCCTTGTTCGCCACGAAGCGCTCACGCCAGTGGCGAAGCGTATGGGCGTAATGCAGCGGCAGGATTTCGACATCCCTGACGAGCAGGCCGGCCCTCTCGATCGGCGGAAGCGCCTCCCCGATCGACGGAACATAGCCCTGCGGGAAAATATACTTCTCGATGAAGGCATTCGTTGCAAAGCTCGGTTTCGGCCGGGCGATGGAATGCAGGAGCATCACGCCGTCGTCGGCCAGCAACTCGTGCACCTTCTTGAAATATTTGTCGAAATTGCCGATACCGACATGCTCGAACATGCCGACGGAGACGATGCGGTCGAACGTCCTGCCGGTCATCGTCCGGTAGTCCTGCAGCTCGAAGCGGACGCGGTCGGCAAGGCCACGCTTGCGGGCCCGCTCGCGCGCGATCTTCAGCTGCTCTTCGCTCAGCGTGATGCCGGTGAACTCGAGACCCGGCGTCGCTTCCGCCAGATACATGCCCATTCCGCCCCAGCCGGAGCCGATTTCGAGAACCCTCTGGTTCGGCTCCAGCAGAAGCTTGGCCGCGATGTGGCGCTTCTTGGCAAGCTGTGCCTCCTCCAGGCTGATGCCAGGCGGATTGTAATAGGCGCAGGAATATTGCCAGTCCTCGTCGAGAAAGAGCTCGAACAGGCGCTCCGACAGATCGTAGTGGTGAGCGACGTTGCGCTTGTTGCGATTGACGGGCAAGCGGCTTTTGACTTGCTGAATGGCGATGCGTCCGATCAGCAGTGCCGCCATCGGGATGTCGAAAATCTCGTTGATGGTGTTCTGCTTCACCGTCTCGAGGAAATCGTAGATGTTGCCCTGTTCAAGAATGAACCGGCCTTCCATGTACATTTCGCCGAGCTTCAGTGTGGGATCGCGGCGGATAAGCCTCTCGGCCTCCTCGTCGGCAATGCGCACGACGACGAGCTCGCCGGTGCCGTCGCCGATCGTATGAGTCTCGCCATCGGCTAGCGTAAGTTTCAGATTACCCTTGCGGATGATCTTTCGTACAAGCGACAAGAAGGTCGACGCCATACCGAGGCCTCGCAATGTGACAGGATAGCTCATTCAACTTAGTCGCTATCAGTCGCCTTACAAGCGCCGTATTTCGCACCTCGGCAACAAGGCTGCCAAAGTGTGACATTTCTGCAATTTCGGCCTCTAAGCCGTTATTTTCGTTTCATGGCCTCGGCCAGAGCCGCGCCAAACGCCCCCTGCGCTTCCTGCTTGGCAGGAGCGGGCCGACGGTCCGCCTGGGCGCGAGGCGGCGGATTGCCGCGCGATTCGCCGCGAGGCGCCGGCGCGGACGAGCCATCGTCCTTGCGCATCGACAGCGCGATGCGCTTGCGCTTTGCATCGACCTCGACCACGCGCACCTTCACGACATCGCCCGCCTTCACAACTTCGTGCGGGTCTTTGACAAAGCGATCGGCAAGCTGGGAGACGTGAACCAGTCCGTCCTGGTGCACGCCGATATCGACGAACGCGCCGAAGGCGGCGACGTTGGTGACCGTGCCTTCAAGCATCATGCCCGGGGTGAGATCCGAGATTTCGTTGACGCCTTCGGCGAAGGTTGCGGTCTTGAAGCTGGGGCGCGGATCGCGGCCGGGCTTTTCAAGCTCCGAGAGAATGTCCCTGACGGTCGGCAGACCGAACTTCTCGTCGATGAACTGGCGCGGATCGACAGCCTTCAGCGCAACGCTGTCGCCCATCAGCGAGCGAAGGTCGCGGCCGCAGGCGGCCACGATTTTCTTGGCGACGCCGTAGGCTTCGGGATGCACCGACGAGGCATCGAGCGGTTCCTTGCCGTCGCGGATGCGCAGGAAGCCGGCACATTGCTCGAATGTGCGCTGGCCGAGCCGGGCAACCTTCAGGAGATCGCGGCGGGTCTGGAAGCGTCCCTCTTCGTCGCGATGCTTGACGATCGCCTCGGCAATCGACGCGCCGAGACCTGAGACGCGCGACAGCAGCGGTGCCGAGGCGGTGTTCAGATCGACGCCGACGGCGTTCACCGCGTCCTCGACGACGGCATCGAGCGAGCGCGACAGCTTCTGCTGGTCGACGTCGTGCTGATACTGGCCGACGCCGATCGACTTCGGCTCGATCTTCACGAGTTCGGCCAGCGGATCCTGCAGGCGGCGGGCGATTGAAACCGCACCGCGCAGCGACACGTCAAGGTTCGGGAACTCGGCGGCAGCGGCAGCCGACGCCGAATAGACCGAAGCACCGGCTTCCGAGACGATCACCTTGGTCGGCTTGGCGCCCGGCAGATCGGCCAGCATGTCGGCGACCAGCTTTTCCGTCTCGCGGCTGCCGGTGCCGTTGCCGATCGAGATCAGCTCGACATTGTGCTTGCGGATCAGCGAGGCAAGCTCCACCTGCGCGCCGCGCACGTCGTTCCTGGGCTGGAACGGATAGACGGTGGAGGTGGCGACCACCTTCCCGGTGGCATCGGTGACGGCAACCTTGACGCCGGTGCGGATGCCCGGATCGAGGCCCATCGTGGCGCGCGAGCCGGCGGGTGCTGCGAGCAGCAGGTCCTTGAGATTGCGCGCGAAGACATGGATCGCCTCTTCCTCGGCGCGTTCACGCAGTTCGCGCATCAGGTCGAGCGAGAGCGACATCGAGAGCTTCACGCGCCAGGTCCACGTCGCGACGTCCATCAGCCAGCGGTCGCCGGGGCGGCTGTTGCCGATCTCGCAGGCGGCGGCGATCATGCGTTCGACGGGCTTGTTCGGAGAAGCGGTCTCGGCATCAGCCTCGATGGTCAGTGTCAGCACTTCCTCGTTCCAGCCGCGCAGCATGGCCAGCGCGCGATGACCCGGCGCCGTTGCCCAGCGTTCCGAGTGATCGAAATAGTCGGAGAACTTCTCGCCTGTCGCCTGCTTGCCATCGACGACCCTGGCCTTGAGAAGGGCGGCGCCGCGCATATGGGCGCGCAGCCTGCCAAGCAGGTCGGCATTTTCGGCGATACCTTCCGCAACGATGTCGCGTGCGCCTTCCAGCGCCGTCTTCACATCGGGCACGTCGGCGGCGATGTAGCCTTCCGCCAGCGTCGCGGGCTCCTTCGAGCGGTCGGCAAGGATCGCCTCGGCGAGCGGCGCAAGGCCACGTTCGCGGGCGATTTCAGCGCGCGTGCGGCGCTTCGGCTTGTAGGGAAGATAGAGATCCTCGAGCTCGGCCTTGGTGGCAGCACCGGTAATCTTGCCCAGCAGCTCGTCGGTCATCTTGCCCTGGGTCTTGATGGATTCGACGATCGTGTCGCGGCGGGCTTCGAGCTCGCGCAGGTAGACGAGGCGTTCGGCCAGATTTCGCAGTTGCGTGTCATCGAGCCCGCCGGTCGCTTCCTTGCGGTAGCGGGCGATGAACGGCACCGTCGCGCCCTCGTCGAGCAGCTCGATCGCAGCCTTGGCCTGATCGGGCCTGGCGCTGATTTCGGAAGCGATGACGGCGGCAAGCGAACGAAGATCGGCGGCCATGGGAATTCCTGCGTTTCACAAAAGTTGGCGGACAATAGCGGCGAAAAGCGGCATGGCAATGCCCAAGCCGGCTATCGACTGTGGAAGCTGGGGATTTCGTCGATGTTGTACCGGGCGTCCCCTCATCAGGCTGCCGCCACCCTCTCCCCGAGCGGAGAGATGAATCGCCGCGCCCGCCCGCTCTCTCAACCCTCAATGCTTCAGATGACGCAAAACCGCGCCGCACGTCTCTTCCCCCCGGGGAAACGGTGCCGGCAGGCGGATGCGGGGGCGGCACGGCACACCACCAACCGCATTGCGCCACTTCCACCCCTCCATCCGCTTTTTGCGGTTGTGCAGATGCGTCATTCTTTGCTAGCAGAGGCGACCGTTTTCAGACCCGCCTTGGTGGCGCCTTCCCCGGAGAAGGCAAGGAAAGTGACATGCCAGACCTGCTCCTAGAACTCCGCTCCGAAGAGATCCCGGCCCGCTTGCAGCGCAAGGCCGCCGGCGACCTGAAGAAGCTCGTCACCGACGCGCTTGTGGAGGCAGGACTTTCCTACGAGGGTGCCCGCGAATACTGGACGCCGCGCCGCCTGACGCTCGATATCCGCGGCCTGACGGCCCGCTCCGCCGACGTGCGCGAGGAGCGCAAGGGACCGCGGACCGACGCCAACGAAAAGGCGATCGAAGGCTTCCTGCGCGGTGCCGGCCTTTCCTCGATTGCGGAGGCGCAGGTTCAGAGCGACCCGAAGAAAGGCGACTTCTACGTTGCCGTCATCTCCAGGCCCGGCCGCAGCGCCGAAGAGATCATCGCCGCCGCCCTGCCCGGCATCATCCGCGATTTTCCGTGGCCGAAGCCGATGCGCTGGGGCAAGGCGTCATCGCAGCCAGGCTCGCTGCGCTGGGTCCGCCCGCTGCAATCGATCGTCTGCGTATTCGGCACCGAGCATGAGGAAACGACGGTCATTCCGTTCGAGATCGGCGGCATCGTCGCCTCCAACGTGACCTATGGCCACCGTTTCCACGCGCCTGCCGCCATCACCGTGAAGCGCTTCGACGACTATGTCGCCAGCCTCGAAAAGGCCAGGGTGATCCTCGACGCCGAGCGCCGCAAGGACATCATCCTGCACGACGCCCGCGACATCGCCTTTGCCAACGGCCTGGAACTGGTCGAGGACGAAGGGCTTCTCGAGGAGGTCTCCGGCCTCGTCGAATGGCCGCAGGTGCTGATGGGGAGCTTCGAGGAGGACTACCTTTCGATCCCGTCCGAGATCATCCGGCTGACGATCAAGACGAACCAGAAGTGCTTCGTGACCCGCAAACAGGGCGACGAGACGCTTTCCAACAATTTCATCCTCATCTCCAACACAGAAGCCAGCGACGGCGGCAAGGAGATCATCCACGGCAACGGCAAGGTGGTGCGCGCCCGTCTTTCCGACGCGCTGCATTTCTGGAAGCGCGACCAGGGCGATCTGCCTGATCTCGAGACCCTCAAGGCTTCCGCCGTCAAATTCGGTCTCGACCTGAAGAAGCCGCTCGACCAGCGCATGGCCAAGCTCGACGCGCTTGGCGTGACATTCCATGCCAAACTCGGCACGCAGGGCGAGCGCGTGGAGCGCATCCGCGCCATGGCTGCGAAGGTCGCCTTCCCGGTCGGCGCCGATTACAAGCTGGTCGATCGTGCCGTCGTGCTTGCGAAGGCTGACCTGCGCACCGAGGCTGTCGGCGAGTTTCCGGAACTCCAGGGCGTCATGGGACGCAAGTATGCGGCTCTGCAGGGCGAAGAGGCTGCGGTCTCAACCGCTATAGAGGATCACTACAAGCCACAGGGGCCATCCGACCAGTTGCCTGAGGACAAGATCGCGATCACTGTCGCATTGGCCGACAAGCTGGACACGCTGATCGGCTTCTGGGCCGTCGACGAGAAGCCGACCGGCTCGAAGGATCCGTTTGCGCTGCGTCGCGCGGCCCTCGGCGTCATCCGCATCCTCCTTGAGCGGCGCGTTCGCCTGACGCTGCTGCCGCGCATCGAAAGCCACATGGGCCGCATCGATGCAGACATCGCAGAAAAACAGAACGGCGAAAAGGCAAGGCAAGGCGGAGACTATCTCACCTCTCACAGCCAAGCCGGCGATGACCTGTCGCGTCAGCTCGACCTCCTCTCCTTCTTCCACGACCGCCTGAAGGTCTATCTGCGCGACCAGGGTGCGCGCCACGACCTCATCGATGCCGTGCTGACGCCCGAGACCGACGACCTGCTGATGGTTGCGCGCCGCGTCGAGGCCCTGACGGCGTTCATCACCTCGGAGGACGGCAAGAACCTCCTGGCCGGCACCAAGCGCGCGACGCAGTTGCTGGCTGCCGAGGAGAAGAAGGGCACCGTGGTCGCGGATGGCGTTTCGGCAGCCCTCTTGAAGCTCGATGCCGAAAAGGAGCTCTTCGCGGCGATCACCAAGGCGTCCGCCGAGGCTTCGGAGGCGATTGCAAAGGAGGACTTCCGTTCGGCGATGGAAGCGCTGTCCAAGCTGCGTGCCCCAGTCGATCGCTTCTTCACCGACGTTCTCGTCAACGACGAGGATGCGGCGATCCGCGCCAACCGCCTGGCCCTGCTGCGCCTCATTCGCGAGGCGACGGGCACCGTCGCGGACTTCTCGAAGATCTCCGGCTGATCGACATCGGGCCGGCCGGACGTCAGCCCACAACGCCTGCGGTCGCGGTCGCCAGAACCGCGTAGCGCGCGGTCTTGGCGATGGTGACAAGCAGCAGGAAGGTCGCAAACGGCTCCTTGAGCACGCCCGCCACGACAGTGATGGGATCGCCGATGATGGGCACCCAGCTTGCCAGCAGCGACCACTTGCCGTAGCGGCGATACCAGCCCTGCGCCCTGTCGAGCGCATCGGCGCGAATCGGAAACCACCGCTTCCCGCGGAAGCGCTCGATGCCGCGACCCAGCAGCCAGTTCAGCACCGAACCCAGCACATTTCCCGCGCTGGCGACGGCAACCAGCAGCACGGTGGAATATTCCCCACTGAGGATGAGGCCGACCAGTCCGGCCTCCGACTGCATCGGGAATATCGTGGCCGCCGCAAACGCCACCATGAAGAGCCCCGCATAGGCCGCAAGATCCGCCATTCTATGTTCTGTTCTCGATGATCGGCATCACAGGAGCTCTCGAGGGGCGCAATGGCGCGGATTGTCCGATGCCACCCCATGACCATGATCATGCTGCCGGCGCAAGTGTCTTTCAGGGGGATTGACATGCGATATCAGAGGACGAGAGACCGGCAACGTACGATGCGCTCGGTGCTGCTTCCGGATGAGGAGACGTGCGCCCGTCTGGCGGTTGCGGCCATCTGAGCTGGAAACCCGCGCTCCGACACGCTATTCCGAGCACATGAAGAAGATTCTCGTCAGCGCCTGCCTCATGGGCCATGCCGTTCGGTATGACGGCAGGTCCAGGCCGCTCGTGCATCCGGCCATCGACCGGTGGCGCGAGGAAGGGCGGCTGGTGACGATCTGTCCGGAGATGTCGGCCGGCATGCCTGTGCCGCGACCGCCTGCGGAAATCGCCGGCGGCGCAACAGGCAAGGACGTGCTCTCGGGCGGCGCCCGGGTTATCGAGATCACCGGCGGCGACGTGACTCACGCCTTCCGGCAGGCGGCGGAGAACGCGTTGCGGCTCGCCACCGAAACCGATTGCGGCTTCGCGCTCCTGATCGACGGCAGCCCTTCCTGCGGGTCCGGCTTCATCCATGACGGCTCGTTTTCGGGAACGCGGCGGAGCGGGCGCGGCGTCACGGCCGCGCTGCTGAGGCAGGCCGGCATAACGGTCTATTCCGACAAGGAGATCGACGCATTGGCGGCACGGCTTTCGGCGTGCGACGGGATTTCGGAATAGCCCGCGCTCGCTGCAGGCACCATGTCCGCGAAACGTAACGAATACGGCCGCCGGATTGCTCCGGCGGCCGTATTCGTTGTCCCGGCTGTCGGAGCTTACGCGGCGCGGCGTTGCTGGCCTGCCGTATGATCCGAGCCGCTGACGCGGAAGCCGCGGATCAGGTTCAGCAGTTCATCGGTATCGCTCGCGAGCGATTCCGCCGAAGCCGTGGTTTCCTCGGCCATGGCGGCGTTCTGCTGCGTCGCGGCGTCGAGCTGGTTGATCGAGGTCGAAATCGAGCGCAGCGTCGAATCCTGTTCCGCCGCGCCGTGGGCGATCTTCGAAACGATGTCGTTGGCAGCCTTGATCTGATCGGAAATCCGCTTCAGCGCTTCGCCTGCTTCTCCGACGAGGCGAACACCCTGATCGACCTGACCGGACGAGCGGGCAATCTGGTCCTTGATCTCCTTGGCGGCAGCGGCGGAGCGCTGTGCCAGTTCACGGACTTCCTGCGCGACGACGGCGAAGCCCTTGCCGGAGTCGCCGGCGCGGGCGGCTTCAACGCCGGCATTCAGCGCCAGCAGGTTGGTCTGGAAGGCGATGTCGTCGATGACGCCGATGATCTTGCCGATCTCGTCGGACGACTTCTCGATACCGCTCATGGCCTCGATCGCCTGGGTCACGACGGCATCGCTGCGCGTGGCCTCCGTGCTGACGGCATGAACGCGCTTGCTGGCCTCATGCGCGCCTTCGGCGGTATGGCGGACAGCGACGCTCAGCTGGTCGATGGCGGCGGAGGTTTCCTCCAGGCTGGCCGCCTGGCGCTCGGTGCGCTGCGACAGGTCGTTGGACGCACGACGGATCTCGTCCTTGCTGACGCTGATATCACCACCCTTGGCGCTCACCTTAGACATCGCCGCCTCGAGATGAGAGAGGGCGTCGTTGAAGTTGTCGCGCAGGGCCGCATAGGTCTGGCCGAGATCAGCGCAGCGAACCGTGAGGTCGCCGCGGGCGATCTGCTCGAGCGCCTGGCCGATGGTCGAGACGACCCGTGTCTGCACAGCGGCTTCGTCGCGCTGCATGCGCTGACTGCTTTCGCGTTCGCCGTCGAGCGCCATCTGTTGGGCGACTTCGCGCTCGGACATGGCGTGCCGCTCCCTGACCTTGTCCTGCAGCGACTTGGTCGCCTTTGCCATCATGCCGATTTCGTTGCTCAGCTCGGTATTCGGAATAATGGTCGTGACATTTTCGTCGGCAACCGCTTCCAACGCGCGATGGACGTCCTGCAGAGGCCTGGTGATGCTGCGGATGAAATAGAGGCCTGCGGCGATACCGGCGGCGGCAATGATACCGCAGGCGATAAGGGCCTCCCAGATGGCCGTATTGATCTGCTTGTCGAGGTCATCGAGATAGACGCCGCTCGACACGACGAGCTGCCATGGTTCGAAAGCAGCCGAATAGGAGCCCTTATGGAAGCGCTGATCTTCCGGCTGGCCGGGCTTGCTCCAATAGTAGATGGTGCGACCGCCGCCGGCCCTGCCCTTCTCGACCATATCCTTGCTGAAATAGGTTCCCGCCTGGTCGACCTGACCGCTCATGTCCTTGCCGATATTGACAGGGCTCGGGTGGAACCTTTGGACAACGTTGTAGTCATAGCCAAAGACATAGCCGCTCGGTTCGAACTTGACCTTGGACAGGATCTTGAATGCTTCGGCCTGAGCCGCCTCATGCGTCATTTCACCAGCCTTTTCGCGCTGGTTGTAGGCATCCAGTATGGAGATCGCGGACTCGACCTGGGTGCGTAGAAGGTCGAAGCGATCGTCATAGATCGCCTGCGATGTGGTGCGGATCTGGAAATAGGTGGCGACGGCGAATGCAACCATCAGCACCCCGACAAGGGCAAAGAGCTGATGCGCGATCTTGAGCTTTTTCATGGATGTCTCGCAAGTAGGAGTGAAAGGGTAACTCCGCATCGGGGGACTCCCGACCTGCGCGCTGTCGTGCGCGTTGCGACCGCAATCATGCGCCCACCGGCATACTGCGAAAATTATAGGGAATGGCTGAACGATCTTTTAACACTTTGGCCAAAGAAAGCGCGACCCGGCTACGAGATGTAACCGGTATATTCTTGTAAACTCTGGAATATTTGCGTTTTTGACGAGAGTGATTCGTGCGCGTGCGCGCAAAAATAGAAAATGCGCCCCTGCTTCTCTTCAGGGGCGCATTTTGTCCACCTCAGGGGTGGAACCCCATTCGACCGAAACCTCGGAGGCAGGGGCAGGGAACTTTGGATCAGGGTCTCAACTTGAAAGAAGAAACGTCCAGCGGCGCGATTGGTTCCACTGAGGGGGCGGCAACGCCGGCGGCGACCGGCTTGGCATCGCCGGCGATGGAGGTGGTCGCCGCGAGGTCGATTCCGTCCATCGCGGGAGCTGACGGTGCCGATGCGGTCATGGATTCGGTCGGGGCTTTGGTCACGAACACGATGGGCGACCCGCCCATCCAGCCTTCCGTGCGGTAGAGTTTCTTTTCGCCGCCGACGTCGCGGACCTGCGACTGCTGCAAGGCGCCGTCGGCAAGCGTGGGAACCACGTATTCCTTCTTGGCTTGCACGGCCTGAAGCGGCGGGCAAGTCTGGCACTGCTTGACGATGATGCTGCCATTGTCGGCCTGCGCATCGGACCCGATCACCTCGAGCGAGGATGCCAGCGCCGCGCTCGCCGCGAACACGCCGATTGCACCGAGAAAGATTTGACGCATGGAACCACTCCGTCTCACGATGAGAGCAGAATTAGCGTGCTTTTGTTTCCATCCCGTCAGGGGAAAGGGTAAAAATTTAGAGAACTGACCCGATTTCGATCCGGATCAGGCTTTTTCGCGCTCGACCGCGCGCCAGCCGATGTCGCGGCGGCAGAAACCATTCTCCCAATCCACCTTGTCCAGCAGGGCATAGGCGTGGCTCTGTGCCTCGCCGACGGTCTTTCCCGTAGCCGTCACGTTCAGAACGCGCCCGCCGGTGGCAACAAGTGCGCCGTCCTGCAAAGCCGTGCCGGCATGGAACACCTTGGCGCCCTTTCCGGCATCCGGGACGTGGCGGATCGGCGTGTTCTTGTCATAGGAGCCGGGATATCCCTTCGACGCCATCACGACGGTCAGGGCCGGATCGTCGCTCCATTCGGCGGCGACCTGATCCAGCGTGCCGTTGGCGGTGGCAAGCAGCATCGGCAAAAGATCGCTCTTCAACCGCATCATCAACACCTGGCATTCAGGATCGCCGAAGCGAACGTTGTATTCGATGAGCTCGGGGCCCTTCTCGGTGATCATCAGGCCGGCAAAGAAGACGCCGGAGAAGGGAAACCCACTGTCGGCCATGCCGCGCATGGTCGGCTCGATGATATCCTTCATCGTGCGCTCCACCATCTCCGGCGTCATGACGGGTGCCGGCGAATAGGCGCCCATGCCGCCGGTATTCGGACCTGTATCGCCCTCGCCCACCCGCTTGTGATCCTGGGCGGTTGCGAGCGCCAGCGCGTGCTTGCCGTCGCAGAGGCAGAAGAAGCTTGCTTCCTCGCCATCGAGATAGGCCTCGACCACGACTTCGGCGCCGGCAGCGCCGAATGCACCTTCGAAGCAGTCGTCAACCGCGGCAAGTGCCTCGTCGACGGTCATCGCCACGGTGACGCCTTTGCCGGCAGCCAGGCCATCTGCCTTGACGACGATCGGGGCGCCCTGCTCCCGGATGTAAGCCTTGGCCTTGGGCGCATTGTTGAAGCGCTGGTAGGCGCCGGTCGGAATATCGTAGCGGGCACAGATGTCCTTGGTGAAACCCTTGGAGCCTTCCAGCTGGGCAGCAGCTGCGGAGGGACCGAAGACCGCAAAGCCTGCCGTACGCAGACGGTCGGCGACGCCGGCGACGAGCGGGGCTTCCGGCCCGACAACGATGAAGTCGATCGCCTTTTCCTCGCAGAAAGCGATGACGGCGTCATGGTCCTCGACATCGACAGCGACCAGCGTCGCATGCTCGGCGATACCGGGATTGCCGGGCGCGGCATAGAATTCAGTCATCAACGGCGACTGCGCCAGTTTCCACGCGAGAGCATGTTCGCGTCCGCCCGATCCGATCAACAGAACCTTCATAGCCGTCCCTTTCGCGTTTCCGTCTGGCGGTTAAGGGGAGAGAGGCGAAAGGTCAAGCAAGAATGCTTGCCCGGGGTCGAGCGGGAATGCTTGACCGAGGTCGAGCGGGATCCTTGCCCGGGGTCAAGCAAGAAGTCTCACCAGCCCCCGCCGCCGCCGCCGCCGCCCCCACCGCCGGAGAAGCCGCCACCGCCGCCGCTGCTCCCGGAAAAGCCGGAGGATGAACTGGGTGGCGGGCTCGGAAGCGTGGAAGCGATGGTCGACGCCATCGAGGACGAGAAGCCGCCGATGCGATCGGAGAAATTGCCGCCGCTGAAGTTTCCGGAATACCAGCCCGGATGATAGGCCGCGGCACCGGCCACACCTGCCGCCGCTGCCGCGAGCCAGACTTCGAACGTCCGGCTCCAGGGTTTCTCGACACCGAGCGCGACGGCATAGGGCAGGAGCTTCTCGAAATGCTGCGGCGACATTTCGGGCGCACCCGCCGTGTTCATGCGGTCCTTCTCGGCGAGCGTCAGATACTGGCGGAGGCCGTCTATGCCATCCGTCAGCTTCGCGCCCAGCGGCGTCGGGGCTCCCATGATGAACACGTAGAGCACGTTCAGGAGCACGATACCGCCGATCGCAAACAGCATCGGCGTCTCATGAACCTCCACCAGCGACGAGAAAAGCGCCAGAGCCAGCGACGAGAGGATGCTGAAGCCGACGAAGGCCGCAATTGCGATCGCAATCACCGCCACGATCTTGCCGCCCAGCGATCGGCCCGGACGGAACGACTTGGCAAAGCCTCCAACGAAGACGGAGATGAAGACAGTCACCACGATCGGAACGATCATCAGGGCAATCGTATCGGGTTCCAAAGTTCCGAAGACGAACAGGGCGACGAGCGCAACCGCGCTGAGGACAAGGCCGCCTGCGGTGTAGCCGGAATTGGAATTGTAGTACTTGCCGCGATGCTCGCGCTCGATGGCAGAGCGGAAACTGTCGCCCACCGACTTCACGCGCTCGCCGTTCGCCTTGTCGATCGCCAGCGAGCCCTTGCTGCCCACGGCGTTGAGCAGGCTTGCTTCGCCGGCCTCGAGCTTCTCCTTGCCTGTCGGCTTGTCGGTCCGGCGGATGACGATCGATTGCTTGAGGTCTTCCAGAACGACATAGCCGCGCACGGCAAGATTGAGCGCCGTGGCCGACAGTGCCGTCCACCCCTGTCCGGAGAAGCCGCGATTGTCGATATAATTCACCAGCGCCGGCGAAATGCCTTCGGGGGGATCCCAACGCGGCACGACAACGCCACGGGCCGGATCGCGGCCGACCTTCAGCCAGGAGCGGGTGTAGTAGAGAAAAACGAGAATCAGCCCGCCGAAGCCGATGAAATAGTCGCGGTTGTCGCTCAGCCACCAACGCTGCGCGTCGCTCGAGCTCGGCGGCTCGATCGAGCCCTTCGGCATCTTGACCGCGATCGTCAGCCCCTCGCCGGCATCGAGCGCCTGCGTGGTGGAAAACAGCAGGCGATCGCCGTTTGTCGAAACGCGTGCATTCTTATCGGCCGCGCCGAGTGGCCCGGTGAAGACGGCAGTGTCGATCGCACTGACGCCCTCGGGCAATTTTACCGCCGCGGTCGCCGACATGATCGGAAAGATCCAGCCGTTGCCCGTGACGTTCCAATAGAGTTCGTCGTGCTCCGGGAAATAGCGGACCTGCCGGTTGGTCCGGTAGGTGAAGACGTATTGATGCCGGCCATAGCTCAGCATCACGTCTTCCGCGCCGGCATAGATGCGAATGCCGCCGGAAATGGACTCGGTGCGCCACGGCTCGTCGCGGCCGTCGCGCGTGACCGAGACGACGTCGAAATCGACGCGGATGGTGCGGCCGTCGGCATCTTTCAGCGTCAGCGGAAAATCGCGGAAGATGCCGCGCCGGATGCGGTTGCCCTCGGCATTGACGGTGATCGTTTCCCGCACCGTCATCGAACCGTTTCTATCCAGCGCGATGTCCGAGGCGAAGGAATCGATGACCTCCGCCGCAAAGGACGAGCCTGCGGCAAGCGCCAGAAACAGAACGAAGCACAGGCCGAAAAGCCGCCGGATCATCTTACTCCCCCGCCTGCGGCGCCCGGCCGCGTCAGATAGTGTTAGGCCTCGTCCGCATAGCTCACACCCAGTCCCGACAGCGTGCGCCAATAGGCCGGGAAGGTCTTGCCGACGCAATCCGGATCCAGAATGGTGATGCCGTCGATCTTCAGGCCGGCGAGCGCGAAGCTCATGGCGATGCGGTGATCGGCAAAGGTGTCGATCCCGGCGGGCAGATGCTGGCCGGCCAGCGACGGATCGGACTGCACGATGAGGTCGTCGCCCTCCTCGCGCGCCAGATCGGCGCGGATCTGCGTCAGGCCGGTCGACAGCGCCCGGATGCGGTCGCATTCCTTGACGCGGAGATTGGCGATGCCGACGAAACGGACGGGCGTGTTGTTGAAGGCAGCGAGGACGGCCAGCGTCGGCACCGCGTCCTGCATCTGCGAACCGTCGATTTCGGCCGGCAGGTTCGGGAACCTGGCGATCATGTCGTAGGCACGTGCATCCGGCTGGGTGAAATCGCCGGCGGCCACGCCGAGGTCGATCTTGCCTGAGGTCAACACTTCTGCGGCCCAGAGATAGGTCGCAGCAGAGGCGTCGGGCTCGACGACGAAATCGGTGGCGACGTAGCCTGTCGGCTCAATCAGCCAGGAGGACGGCGTGGGCTGGGTGACCTTGGCGCCGAAAGCCCGCATGACGGCAAGCGTCAGGTCGATGTAACCGCGCGCGCCGATATCGGCGCCGGCAAGCTCGATCTCGAACGGCTCGGACCCGCAGGCCCCCGCCATCTGCAGGGCGGAGACATACTGGCTGGAGAGGCCGGCGTCGATGACGACCTTGTTGCGATCAAAACGGCCAGTGGCGTCGATCGTGACCGGCGGGCAGCCGGTCGGCGCCTCGATGGCGACGCCCAACGATTTCAATGCTTCGACCAGCGGCTTGATCGGCCGCTTGCGCATATGCTCATCACCGTCCACGACATAGCGACCGTGGCCGAGCGCCAGCGCCGCCGTCAAAAAGCGGGTCGCGGTGCCGGCATTGCCGAGGAAGAGCGGTGCCGCCGGGGCTTTCAGTTCGCCGGAGCTGGTGACGACGAAGGTGGTCTCATCGGGTTCATCCACCGTCACGCCCATGGCGCGCAGGGCGTCCGCCATGTAGCGCGTATCGTCGCTTTTCAGCGCGCCGGTGAGACGGCTCGTGCCCTTGGCAAGGCCGGCCAGCAGCAGCGCGCGGTTGGTGATCGACTTTGAACCGGGCGGCACGGCACGGCCGGAAAGCGGCTTGCCAGGCGGGATGATGGTGAGCTTGTCTTTACTCATTGCCTTGTCTTTTCCGTCTTTGCGCGAGGGCAGCTTCCGGCCACGATCTTTCCCTGCTCATAGCAGCTTTTGCGCAAAGGCAAATGGCGGATGTCAGAACTTTACGGACGGAACGGCGCGATCGGCCTCGTTGGTGATTTCGAAATATTCCCGCTTCTGGAAGCCGAACTGGCCGGCAACGAGATTGGAGGGGAAGCTCTCGACCTTGACGTTGAGATCGCGCGCAGCGCCGTTGTAATAGCGGCGGGCCATCTGGATTTCGCTTTCCATCGTTTCAAGCGAGGTCTGCAGTTCGCGGAAGTTCTCGTTGGCCTTCAGGTCCGGATAGGCTTCGGCGAGCGCCAGAACGCGGCCAAGCGCCTGTCCGAGCAGGCCTTCCGCCTGGGCTCTTCCGGCGACATCGCCCGCTGGAACCGCCTGCGCCTTGTTGCGCAGCGCAACGACTTCCTCGAGCGTGGTCTTTTCGTGAGAGGCGTAGCCTTTGACCGTCTCGATCAGATTGGGAATGAGATCTGCGCGGCGCTTCAGCTGTACATCGATGCCGGACCAGGCCTCTTCGGCCATCTGGCGGGCACGAACGAGACCATTGTAGATGAAGACAATATAGAGCGCGATCAAGACGATGACGCCAAGAGCAATTAACATCGAGAATCCCCCGCAACGACGTAAAGTTCAAAACGGACACTATGCAGGTTTGCCGATAGCGTCAAACCGCGAGGCGTGCTCGATTTTCCGCCTAGCGACGTTTAGGGAGAAGGAGGCCGTTGCGGCCTCCTATCACGCGGCAGCCCTTGCGATATTCGCACCGCCGGCGTCCGTCAGCAGGAAGGCTTCGCCGCAGGCCTTGGCGAGCGTGCGCACCCGAAGGATGTAGCTCTGCCTTTCGGTCACCGAGATCACGCCGCGCGCATCCAGGAGATTGAACACGTGGCTGGCCTTGATGCACTGGTCGTAGGCCGGGAAGACACACTTGTGCAGCTTCTGATTATCGCTGTCGCCCGGCGCGCCGGCGGCGAGCAGCGCCTGGCATTCCTTTTCGGCATCGATGAAGTGCCGGTGCAGCATTTCGGTATTGGCGAATTCGAAGTTATGGCGCGAATACTCCTGCTCGGCCTGCAGGAAGACGTCGCCGTAGCTGATCTTCTCGTCGCCCTCGCGGCCGTTGAAGTTCAGGTCGTAGACATTGTCCACGCCCTGGACATACATCGCAAGGCGCTCGAGACCGTAGGTCAGCTCGCCGGCAACAGGCGAACACTCGAGGCCGCAGACCTGCTGGAAATAGGTGAACTGCGAGACCTCCATGCCGTCGCACCAGCACTCCCACCCAAGCCCCCACGCGCCGAGCGTCGGGCTTTCCCAGTCGTCCTCGACGAAGCGGATATCGTGCAGCAGCGGATCGAGGCCGATAGCCTCCAGCGAACCGAGATATAGTTCCTGCAGGTTCGGCGGGTTCGGCTTCAGGATGACCTGATACTGATAGTAGTGCTGCAGGCGGTTCGGGTTTTCGCCATAGCGGCCGTCGGACGGACGGCGCGAGGGCTGCACGTAGGCGGCCTTCCAGGGCTTGGGGCCGAGGGCGCGCAGGGTCGTGGCGGGATGGAACGTGCCGGCGCCGACTTCCATGTC
The DNA here is from genome assembly GCF_001424945.1 of Rhizobium sp. Root1203. Taxonomy (GTDB): domain Bacteria; phylum Pseudomonadota; class Alphaproteobacteria; order Rhizobiales; family Rhizobiaceae; genus Rhizobium. The sequence goes on along the minus strand of NZ_LMCW01000001.1, from coordinate 359,226 downwards.
GTATGGCTGCAGCACCGCACAACCCTTGTCCGCCCAATAGCTGTGAAGCGTCAGGATCAGCGCCTGGAACGAGCGCTTGGGGTTCATGTGGTCGGGGATCGCAGCTGCAGACATGGGAAGGTTGCCGTTCAATTGATCTGTTGCCGGGACTGGTGCCACGAACACACCGTGAGGGTCAAGGCTTAGCGAAATGGATTGACAACGGTCAGCCCCGCATCGATCACCAAGCCGGCATTCAAGTCTTCGGAATAGAAGCGTTCGCAATCAGCTGAGCACGCTGCGGCAACCATCAAAGCGTCGTTGAATGCGAGATTGTAGCGCTGTGCCAAGTCGAGCGCCGACGCGGTGATCTGTTCGTCGAGCGGAACAATGGACGACGACATGGTGATCAGGTTCGCAACGGCATATTCGATATCGCTCCAACTCATGCCCAGCTTCTTGCGACCGACATTGGAGAATTCATTCAAAGCCTGAACGCTCAGGATGAACGGCTCGACCAACAACGACTGCGCGACCTCCGCCCGGGCGCCCTCGGAAAAAGCGTAGACGAGAATATTCGTGTCGAGAAAGCTGCGCGCCGGCGGCATCAGCGAGAGTTCGCGTCGTTGCGATCAAACATCCAATCAGGAGGAAGCCTGAGCCTGAACGCTTTTATTCTTTCAAATGCCTTCTGCCGGGCATCGTTTCGTTCGATCTCAAATGCCCGATCTTCGGCGATACGAACGACCACGTCGTCGCCTTCCTTCAGCTCCAGAGCATCGACGACGACGCTCGGGATCCGGATTGCCAGGCTATTTCCCCACTTTGCAACTTGCATGGGTCACCTCATGATATACGCACACCATATGTATATCATAAAGCGGACGATCGGCAACGCCCTACTCGTCCTCGTCCTTCTTCAGGTGGTATTCGCCCGTCACCGGGTCCTTGACGAGGGTGCCGATCGCACCGGTCTGTCGCTCCTTCTCCGCGCGGCGCGATTTTTCGGAGAGCCGCGTCGCCTCGGCAACGAAGCGGCGGTAGAGAAGCCAGGCGCCCACCACGAGCAGACCCAAGATTATAAGCTGTGGCATGTCGCCTGTCTTTCACTCCCTCAGAAGCCGTATCGGCTCCACAATGCCTTTTCTTCGGCGGTCTCGACAAGTCCGGCGGCGAAACCGGACGCCACGCCTTCAAGCGATGCCGATGATACGCCCGGAATGCGCCGTCCGAAAAGACCCCGGGCGGGGGTGACCAGCGTCAGCTTCGTTTTGGAGCCGTAGCGTTTCTTCAATTCCTGGCGCATGTCTCCGAGACCGTCGACCAGGCCGAGTTCCAGCCCGCGCGTGCCTGTCCAGAAGAGGCCGGAAAAGACTGTCTCGTCGTCCCTGAGCTTGCCAGCGCGGCGCTCCCGGACCATCGAGATAAACACCTGATGGATCTCCAGCTGCAGCGTCTTCAGGTATTCGATGTCCTTTTCCTTTTCCGGCTGGAAGGGATCGAGGATCACCTTGTTCTCGCCGGCGGTGTAGACACGGCGTTCCACGCCGATCTTCTTCAGAAGCTCCGGAAAGCCGAACCCGCCGGAAACGACGCCGATCGAACCGACGATGGAGGTCGGATCGGCAATGATCTCATCGCCAGCCAGCGCTATCATGTAGCCGCCTGACGCTGCGACGTCCTCCACGAAGACAAGGACCTTCTTCTGCTTCTCGCGGGCGAGTTCGCGAATGCGGGTAAAGATCAGGCGCGACTGAACCGGCGATCCGCCAGGCGAATTGATCGAGATTGCGACTGCGGGCGCTTCCTTGAAGCCGAATGCCTTTTCGAGAACCTGGGCCGTGGACGCAAGATTGAGGGCGGGCCTGAACTGGCTGCCGCCGCTCATGATCGCGCCCTGAAGCCGGACCACAGGGATCTCGATACCCTCCTTGCGAAACCGCTTGGGCATCAGCTTTCTCAAAAATCCGGCCATTTCCAATCCTTTGCATCGTCTTGAGCGAACGCAATTCATGTATGCAACGCAACGGCAAACGCAATGGCTTTCGCTTAAAACACGCATCGTTTGCTTTTCTTATTGCGAATGACTTGCATTATCATTCCAATCAGACATATTGGGCGCATCCTTCAACAGGCAGGCGTTTCATGGACATTGTAAATCCGAAGACTAAGAGGGGCTGGCGATCGGACGTCGGCGAGGCATCGTTGTCCGATGTATACCGAACGGTAGAGGCCCCCCGGAACGGATCGCGCTGGCGGCGGATCGCCGCGTTCGTCGGCCCCGGCTACATGGTCGCCGTCGGCTACATGGACCCCGGCAACTGGTCGACATCGCTCGCCGGCGGATCGAAGTTCGGTTATGCGCTGCTGACCGTTGCCCTGTTGTCCAACCTGATGGCGATCGTCCTGCAATCGCTGTGCGCCCGCCTTGCCATCGCATCGGGCCGCGATCTGGCGCAGGCCTGTCGCGATGCCTTCCCGAAATACGTGTCGATTCCGCTCTGGGCCTTTGCCGAGATCGCGATCATCGCCACCGATATCGCCGAGGTCATCGGCACCGCGATCGGTCTCAATCTTCTCTTCGGCATCCCGCTCGAACTTGGCGTCCTGATCACCGCGCTCGATGTCTTCCTCATTCTCTATCTGCAGAAGATCGGGTTCCGCTGGGTGGAAGCCTTCGTGATTGCGCTGCTCGGCATCATCACCGTGTGTTTCAGCGTGCAGATCTTCCTTGCCGACCCCGAATGGGGCGCGGTGATCCGCGGCTTCTTCCCGACGACAGAAATCGTTTCCAATCCGGAGATGCTCTATCTGGCACTCGGCATTCTCGGAGCAACCGTGATGCCGCATAACCTCTACCTTCATTCCGGAATCGTGCAGACCCGCGCCTACGGCCATTCCGTGCCCGAGAAGCGCGAGGCACTGACCTTCGCGACGATCGACTCGACGGTCGCGCTTTGCTTCGCGCTGCTGATCAACGCCTCGATCCTGATCCTTGCAGCCGCGGCATTCCATGCCAATGGAAAGACCGACGTCGTGGAACTCGGCGAGGCATCGTCGCTGCTCGCGCCACTGCTCGGCCTGGCGATCGCTCCGACGCTGTTCGGCATCGCACTTCTATGCTGCGGCTTGAATTCGACCGTTACGGCAACGCTTGCCGGCCAGATCATCATGGAAGGGTTCCTGAAGATCCGGCTGCAGCCGTGGATGCGACGGCTGATCACCCGTGCGATCGCAATCGTTCCCGCCGCCTTCGTGACCATCTGGTACGGCGACGCGGGAACGGCGGAGCTCCTCATCCTGACGCAGGTCGTTCTCAGCCTGCAGCTGTCCTTCGCGGTCTTCCCGCTGGTGATGTTCACCGCAAACAAGGCAAAGATGGGGGAGCTCGTCGCACCGCGCTGGCTCAGCGCGGTCGCCTATGCGATTGCGGTCGTGATCGCCGGCCTGAACATCAAGCTGCTTTTCGACTTCGTCATAGGTTAGCGCCTAGAAGGGCCTAGCGGCGGGAATAGGCCGCGCGGCCATTGTTCAGATCGTCCACGAAGGGGGAGAATTTATGCGTACCCTCTTCGTGCATGATGAGAGGCGCGCGCAGCGAAAGCCGCGCGCGCGACCCTTTTATCGCCGTCACCAGAATGCGCACCGCGTTTTCACCCCCGCGCGGATGGATCGCGGTGATCTCGATGCCGCCGAAACGCCTGCCGCAGGCGTCGACGATCTCGGCGATCGACTCCGGTCTCGCGATCAGCGACAGCTGCCCGCCGGGGATCATGATCGCGCCCGCCGTTCGCACCCAGCTTTCGAACAATCCCTCGGTCATCGCGTGCGCTTCCGCTTTCAGGGCGTCCGGCGTGCGGCGGTCGCCCGCATCGTTGAAGGGCGGGTTCATGATGACGTGATGAAAGCTCTCGTCGACGAGGCCCGCCGCGTTGCGCGCCTTGGCCTTCAGGGTCACATCCGCCTCGACGACGGACACCCGCCCCGCGATACGAGCGTTTTCGGGAAGCACGATGCTGCGGCGCGCGTAGCCGGCCATCTCCCCGGAACGCTCGAACAGGACGACATCGGCGGCAGGCAGCCGGGATGCGACTGCAAGCCCTGCAGCGCCGGCGCCGGCCCCGAGATCAGCAAGCCTGATCGGGCGCTCGTCGTCGACCAGTGCCGCGAGCAGCATGGCATCCATGCCGGCACGATGGCCCCTGCCCTTCGGCTGCACCACATGGAACAGGCCGCGATGGAATGCATCGATGGTTTCTGCAACACCCGGCGTCATCGGACGCTCACCTGGAATTGCGCAGTTCGTCGCCAAGCCCTGCATCGATCAAGATGCGGCGCGCCTGGTCGGCCCGGTCCTCGTCGACCAGAAGGCGGCGCGGCAGCATGCCGAGCGAGCCCTCCAATATGCTCATGCCCTGATCGGCAATGAAGCAGTGGATTCCGGCATCCTTCATGAGGCTCTCGGCAAAGGAGAGCAACACGGGATCGTTGGCGCGGATAAGTTCATGCATTTGCCGTGGAATCCCTTTCAATTTTGCGCGACGCGACCAATTCGCCTCTTGCCGCGCCTATCGCCCCTTTCTATTGTCAAACTCAATGAGTGAACAGGAGTCCGGGTCGTTGGGCGTGGTCATACCGCTTGAAGAAAGCAAAAACAAACTGGCATCCGTCAAGCCGCTGGTCGATTTAACCAAGGCGGATATGGAGCGGGTCAACCAGCTTATCCTTTCAAAGGCAGGTTCCGACGTCCAGATGATTCCGGAGGTGGCGAACCACCTGATCTCCTCCGGCGGAAAGCGGCTGCGTCCGATGCTGACGCTGGCGTCGTCGGCGCTGTTCGGCTACGCGGGCGAAAATCATATCAAGCTCGCGACGAGCGTGGAGTTCATGCATACGGCAACGCTACTGCACGACGACGTCGTCGATGAAAGCGATCTTCGCCGCGGCAAGTCCACCGCGCGCATGATCTGGGGCAACCAGGCAAGCGTTCTCGTCGGCGACTTCCTGCTCGGCCAGGCCTTCCGCATGATGGTCGATGTCGGCTCGCTGGATGCGCTGGACGTTTTGTCCTCGGCTGCTTGCGTCATCGCCGAAGGCGAAGTCCTGCAGCTCTCCGTCGCCAAGAACATGGAAACGACGGAAGACGATTACCTCTCGGTCATCCGCGCAAAGACTGCCGCCCTGTTTGCCGCGGCCGCCGAAGTCGGCCCGATCGTCGCCGATGCCGGCAAGTCCGGCCGCAACGCGATGAAGTCCTACGGCATGAACCTCGGGCTCGCCTTCCAGTTGGTCGACGACGCACTCGACTATGGCGGCAAGGCAGCCGACCTCGGCAAGAATGTCGGCGACGATTTCCGCGAGGGCAAGATCACGCTGCCGGTGATACTGGCCTATCGGCGCGGCACCGAGGACGAGCGCGCCTTCTGGCGAAAGGCCATCGAAGGCGGCGAGAGCACCGATCATAACCTGGAAAAGGCGCTTGGCCTGATCACCAAGTACGGAACGCTGAACGATACGATTGCCCGTGCGGTCCACTACGGGACGATAGCGCGAGATGCCCTCGCGCCGCTTCCCGATACACCATGGAAATCAGCACTGATGGAAGTCATCGACTTCTGCATCGAGCGCGTCAATTAATCGACGGTCATTGATCGCGGGCTGAATTTCTTGCGGGGCCGCTTCAAAAAAGCCATCCTGCCGTGAATCAGTCTTTTCAACTGATTTGCAGCCGGACCGAGGTTGGCTGCCCTGGAAGAGAGGTTTTCTAATGCGTCTGAAATTTGCCATTCGTCTTCTTTCGAGCGCGGCCCTGGCGGCGGTCCTGTCGCTCAGCGCGCTTGGCGGCGCCAACGCCGAAGACGCGGCCAAGAAGGACGAAGCCGGCACCAGCGCGATCTTTGACCCCGACACCGTCAACACGTTTGCCGGAGCGCTGCTTGCTGCCCGCACTGCCGATGTCGATCACGATTACGAAACCGCGATCGCGCTCTACAAGAAGGCGCTGCAGATCGAGCCCGGCAATCCGGAGATCCGCCAGCGCCTGATGATCTCGCTCCTGCTCAACGGCGACATCAAGGACAGCGTCAAGTATGCGAACGATCTGAAGAACGATCCGACCATCGAGCGTCTGGCGACGATCGTGCGGGGCGCGGATGCGATCCGTCGCGGCGAATACAAGACCGCCGAGACGGCGCTGCGGACAACGGGCCCGACGGATCTCGACCGCGTGATGAATGACCTCATGGCCGCCTGGGCGCGACTGGGCTCCGGCAAGGGCAAGGAAGCCCTGGCCCAGGTCGAGAAGATGAAGGGCCCGGACTGGCTAGGCATTTTCCAAGCCTACAATGCGGGCGCGATCGCGATCGTCAACGGCGACGTAAGATCGGCACGCCGGCATCTGAACGATGCGGTCCTCGACAAGGACGGCGCGGCAACGGCTCCGGATACGTTCATGCGCGCCGTTATCGCGCTGGCACGCCTGGAAGCAACGCAGGGCAACAAGCAGAAGGCGCTCGACACGATTTCCGTCGGCGACAATCTGCTGCCGAACTATGCGCCCCTCAACGCGCTGCGCCAGAGCATTACCAACAACGAGAAGCAGCAACAGCAGGTTGAAACTGCCAAGCAGGGCGCGGCCGGCGTGCTGTTCTCCTTCGCCGGCGCACTCAATCGCGACGGAGCGGAAGACATCGTCTCGCTTTATCTGCAGATCGCCAAAAGCCTCGACCCGGATAGCGCCGACGCTCTCGTGATGCTTGGCGGCATCGCCGAAAAGCAGAACCAGCTGGATCGTGCCATTGCCATCTACAAGCAGGTTCCAGACAATTCGCCGATGAGCCGCATCTCCGAGCTGCAGCTCGGCCTGGCGCTCGCCGAGGGCGGCAAGGTCGAGGAGGCCCGCAAGCACCTGCAGGGCCTGATTGCCTCCGACCCCAAGGATATCCGCAGCTACCTCGCCTATGGCAGCGTCCTGTCCGACGCCAAGGACTATGCGGCAATGGCCGAGAACTACGACAAGGCCGTCGAGGTCATCGGACCGCTGCCAGGGAAGAACACCTGGACTGTGTTCTTCCAGCGCGGCATTGCCTATGAACGGCTGAAGCAGTGGGACAAGGCCGAGCCGAGCTTCCGCAAGGCCCTGGAACTCAACCCCAACCAGCCGCAGGTGCTGAACTATCTCGGCTACTCCTGGATCGACATGAACCGGAACCTCGACGAGGGGCTGGCGATGATCAAGAAGGCTGTCGATCTGCGCCCCGACGACGGATACATCATCGATTCTCTCGGCTGGGCCTATTTCCGCCTCAACAAGTTCGACGATGCCGTAAACGAGCTCGAACGAGCCGCCCAGATCAAGGCTGGCGACGCGACGATCAACGATCACCTGGGCGACGCCTACTGGCGCGTCGGGCGCAAGCTGGAAGCGGTCTACCAGTGGAACCGGGCCCTTGCCTCGGAGCCGGAAGCTGCCGAGATTCCGAAGATCAAGGAAAAGATCGCCAACGGCCTGCCCTCGGACGGGGAGAATTCCAAGGCCGCGGACAAGAAGCAGCCGGATCCGGCGCCTGTCGATCCGAAGCCTGCGGACAAGAAGTCCTGATAACCGATGCCTGAGAAGGGTATCGGCGGCGACGCGATCATCCGCGAGGACGCGTTTGCAAAAATCAATCTGGCCCTGCATGTGACGGGCCAGAGAAGCGATGGCTATCATCTGCTCGAAATGCTGGTGACCTTCGCACGTTGCGGCGACAGGCTGGACCTTGCGGCGGCGCCGTCCGACGCGTTCGTCATGAGCGGTCGCTTCTGCGACACGCTGAAGGAGGATGGCGGCACCAACCTGGTTCTAAAGGCGCGCGATGCGCTGCGCGCTGCCGTGCTTCGAGCAGGCGGTTCCGCCGGCCCGGTCCGCATTCATCTGCAAAAGAACCTGCCTGTCGCCTCCGGTATCGGCGGCGGCTCGGCGGATGCGGCTGCGGCACTGCGCGGGCTCATGCGGCTGTGGCGAACCTCACTGCCGGAAGAGACGCTGGACGAAATTGCCATCGGGCTCGGTGCCGATGTGCCGATGTGCCTGACGAGCCGGCCGCTGATTGCGCGCGGCATCGGCGAACGGATCGAGGAGGTCGGCGACATGCCGGCGTTTGCGATGGTGCTTGCAAACCCGCTGAAGGGCGTGTCGACGCCCGAGGTTTTCCGGCGGCTCGCGACCAAGACCAATGCGCCGCTTGAAACGGGGATAGGACCATCCTGGCTCGACAGCCTGAAGGGGATGCGCAACGACCTCGAACCGCCTGCCCGCGCCCTGCTGCCGGAGATCGGCGAAATCTCGGCGATGCTCGAGGCGCACGGAGCCGCATTCGTGCGGATGTCGGGGTCCGGCGCGACATGCTTCGGCATATTCGAGACAGCGGCTGCTGCGGAGAATGCGGCCCGCGCGCTTCACAGCAAGCGTCCCGACTGGTACTTCGAAGCGACGGAAACACTGGCGGGAGACGGCCATGGCAGGACTTGACGAAAACCGCCCCTTCATTCCCCTCGGCATTGCCGTCCTCACCGTTTCGGACACGCGGACGCCGGCCGACGACCGCTCCGGCGACACGCTGGCGGCACGGATCGTTGAGGCCGGTCACAGGCTGATCGAACGCGCCATCGTGCCCGACGAAACGCGGGCGATCGCCGCGCAGGTCAAGGCCTGGACCAGCCGCAAGGAGATCGATGTGGTGATCACGACAGGTGGAACCGGCTTCACCGGCCGCGATGTCACCCCGGAAGCCCTGGAGCCGCTGTTCGAGAAGAAGATGGATGGATTCTCGCAGGTGTTCCATCGTATTTCCTTCGACAAGATCGGCACATCGACCATTCAGTCGCGGGCGACGGCCGGCGTTGCCGGCGCGACCTTCATCTTCGCGTTGCCCGGCTCGCCCGGCGCCTGCAAGGATGCCTGGGACGGTATTTTGAAAGCGCAGCTCGACTACCGCCATATGCCCTGCAATTTCGTTGAGATCATGCCCCGCCTTGACGAGCACTTGAAGCGCGGCGCGGGTAAATGATGCATCATTGGCGATCTAGGTTCCTATGCCAGGCAGAGCCGGCATTGTCTCCCAACTGTCACCCGACAGCAGGATGCAGCTGACACCGCCCACATTCGTGATGAGCAATGTCCACGTGCCGCTCTGGGCGGCATAGACCTCCAGCATGGCGTTCTCGTTGATCAGTCCGACAGCGGTCAGCTTCTCGGCAAAGGTCTTATCCAGGAAATTGACGACCTCGGATCGCCCTGCGCAACTGCGCATCATCTGCGATGCCGCCGGATGCGGATGCGCGATCATCGATGTCGCCAATACGACGGCCGATAGCAGGCCGCGGATCATATTGCGTTTCATGACGCACCTCCTTTTGCCGGAAACCGGCAGAAGAGGGAACTTCCGCTGACCTGTTCTGCCGTCTGCCGGCATTCATGGTCGACCGTCACGAAGCGTGGCGCTCGGACGGCGCCATGCAGGAATTATAGCGCAAAATCCTATCGGGCGCCATCGTTTGCGGAACAAGCGACCCGGCCGCCGGCGCCTATCGCGCCGCGCGAGCGACCCAGGAGGGAATCAGTTCGCTCGAGAGCTTGCGCAGCTTCTGGCCCTTGACGAATTCAGAAAGGCGCATGCCGCTTCGCGCCGCCGCCAGTGCATGGTTTTTCGGCATGAGCAGCCCGAGTTCCAGGGGCGGCTTGGAACGTCCGAACCGCTTGTAGAAGGGCTGGCGATAGCCGCGCGAGGCGGTGAAGCGCGCCGGCAGCTTGTTGAGGGAGACGTATTCTGCGATCTCGTCGATCCACCCCGTCTGCGGCCTCGCCCCCGGCTCCACGAAGAGCAGCCACTCGCCCCGGGCAGATCGCAGTATGTCCTTGATGTCCCATTGAGAATGGAAGCGGCAACCGGCCGCATCCGCCACCTTCGACGAACCGTCGCGCGAGCCATGGTCGAGCACCACCACATCGCTGACAAGCCCTTCGACCGCGCCTGCAACCAACACCGATAAAGTTTGCGCCAGTTCAGGTTCCTGATCCCGGCATTCCAGTAGGACTGTCAACATTGCCTATTTATAGAGCGCCGCACAAAACTTTGCCAGCACCACTTTTCCAATTTTGTTCTTGCATTGTTCTCTTTTTGCCGATAGGAATTTAATCATCAAAACAGACGGAAGCAAAGCCCTCCGTCGACGGAGAACCCGATGAACGAACAGTCCCTTGCAGGGCAGGCCGCATTCGCGCCTGCCAATACGGCGGATATTGCCGACGCAATGATCGTTTCTTCCGGTCTGCGGATCGAGATCGACCGCCGCCGCGGCCGCGCGGCCGGCCTGAACCCGAGCGGGCGCTTCGAACCCCTGCGGCGCGAGACCGTCGACGACGGCTGGCGGACACTGGAAGAGCTGCCACCGTTCAAGACCGAGGTGCAGATCGAGAAGCCGCGCACGGCAATCACCCGCAACGAGTCGCCTGACATCCCTTTCGATCGCTCGATCAATCCCTATCGCGGTTGCGAACATGGGTGCATCTACTGCTTTGCGAGGCCGACCCATGCCTATATGGGGCTCTCCGCCGGGCTGGACTTCGAGGCGAAGCTTTTTGCCAAACCGGATGTTGCCAAGCTTCTGGAGCGCGAACTGGCAAAACCCGGCTACAAGCCGCGGGCGATCGCGATCGGTACCAACACCGACCCCTATCAGCCGATCGAGAAAGAATGGCGCATCATGCGTCAGATACTCGAGGTGCTCGAGAAGGCGAACCATCCGGTTTCCATCGTCACCAAGTCGGCGCTGATCCTGCGGGATATCGACATCCTCGAGCGGATGGCCGCAAAGAACCTTGTGCGCGTCTCGCTGTCGATAACGACGCTCGACCGCAAGCTGGCGCGCACGATGGAGCCACGGGCTGCAACGCCGGCGCGTCGGCTCGAGGCGATCCGGACGCTGAGCGAAGCAGGCATTCCGACTTCGGTGATGGCTGCGCCGATGATACCGGCTCTCAACGATCACGAGCTGGAGCGCATCCTGGATTCGGCGAAGGCAGCCGGCGCACTGGAGGCAGGCTATGTCATTCTGCGCCTTCCGCTGGAGGTTTCGCCGCTCTTTCGGGACTGGCTGCTGCAGAATTACCCCGACCGTTATCGCCATGTGATGTCCCTGGTGCGCTCGATGCGCGGCGGCAAGGACTACGATGCCGATTTCGGCAAGCGGATGAAGGGAGCCGGGCCCTATGCCTGGCAGATCGCCCGCCGGTTCGAAATGGCGACGAAGCGTCTTGGAATGACACGGCGCAGCATGCCGTTGCGTGACGACCTGTTCGTGCCGCCGGATGGCAGCGGCGTGCAGCTGTCGCTGCTTTGATATCAAGCTTGCGGATGGCTGCCCTGCCCGTCCGCATTCAAGTCCCCGGCCCGCCGCCCTGATCCGGGGACTTGCAGGAAATCGGGTTGGCGTGCGAAGTTCAGCCGCATGAAACGTCGCACGCCACCCGATTCTCCTATGCTTTTCGAAGATGTCCCGCTCGTGCCTGATTTCCGGCTGGAGCTGAAGGCCCGAAAGGCCGGCCATTGGCCGGTTGCCGGTGCCGATGAAGCCGGGCGGGGGCCGCTCGCCGGGCCGGTCGTTGCCGCCGCGGTCATTCTCGATCCGAAGCGGATTCCGGAAGGCCTGAATGATTCCAAGCAGCTCTCGGCCATGAAACGGGAGGAGCTTTTCGAGCAGATTCTGGCCACCGCAACGGTCGCCATTGCATCGTCGAGTTCCCGGCGTATCGATGAGACGGATATCCGCAAGGCAAGCCTCGATGCCATGCGACGGGCCATTTGCAGCCTGGCGATCCTGCCGAGCTACGTGCTGACGGACGGACTGGATGTTCCGCCCGGGCTCCACTGCCCCGGCCAGGCCGTCGTCAAGGGCGATGCACGTTCGGTCTCGATCGCAGCCGCGTCCATCGTCGCCAAGGTCACGCGCGACCGCATGATGACTCGGGCCGACCTGATCTTTCCGCTCTACGGCTTTGCTTCCCATGCCGGATACGGAACGACACAGCATCGCGCCGGCATCGAGGCGCATGGCCCCTGCTCGTTGCACAGGATGACCTTTCGTCCGCTGAAACTGACCGGGGTCGTGGAGAGCGAGTAGGCGGAGGTCAGGTCGGCATCAGGCCGTCAGTGATCCGCTTGCGGTGAAGACCGAGATAATCGATATCCGCGCGATAGAGCCGATCGTGTCCTTCTTCAAGATTGGCACGGTATTTCACCGAGCCGTTTGCCGCCTGTTCCAGCATGAAGGAGACAAGGCGCTCGAGCCGCTCGATGAGCGTGTCGACAACGCCGGCCCGCAATCGCCCGTGCAGCCCGTATTCGTCGAGGAAGAGCCGGGCTCGGTCGACCTGCCGATCGATACCCGCAAGCGGCGCGCCGACGCCGGCGCCGAGTGGCGCCCATCTGTAGACGGCATAGGCAAGATCCCATGCGCGGGGGCCGGGATGCGCAGTCTCGAAGTCGATAATGCCGCTGACCTCGCCATCCCGCAGGACGACGTTATAGGGTGCGAAATCGCCGTGACAGACCGTTTCGAACGGCGCGATCGGCGGCAGCTGCCACTCCCGGCTCGCCCATTCGGCAGCGATCGGTGCGGCACAATCGTGGTATCGGCGGAGCAACCGCGCGGCAGACGCCAGCGCCACGGCGGATTGCATCTCCGGGTCCGTTTCAATCTCGCCGGTCCTGCCATCGAGAAAGGTGACGCGCTCCCACGTCCTGTCGACGCCGGCAGCACGCGGCGCGGCGTCGAAGCCATTGGCGTGCAGATGGCTCAGCAGCGCCTGCACGCCAGCGCTCCACGGGGCAACCCGCCGCCAGACCAGGCCGTCGGACAGGAAGGGGCCTTCACCGCTCTCCGCAATCATCATCCGCCCTCCTCTCATGGCCCGATATAGCGCACAAACGAAAAAAGGCCCCACGAGGGGGCCTTTGGAAAGCTGCTGCTCAACTCAGTTGAGGCGGCTCTTCACTTCACCGACAGCGGTACCGAAGAGTTCGGACTGAACCTTCGCATCGGCCTTTTTCGCCAAAACGGTTTCGGCAGCGGCAATCGCCAGGTCGACGGCGGCGGAACGAACCGCCTTCATCGCGTCGGCTTCTGCCTGCTTGATCTTCTGCTCGGAAACCGCCGTGCGGTTCGCGACGAATTCCTCCGTCTTCTTCTTGGCTTCAGCGGTCAGCATTTCGGCTTCGCGTTCGGCGGCTGCCACGATGTGGGCGGCCTCCGCTTCGGCTTCCTTGCGCTTGCGCTGGTATTCCGCCAGCAGGTGCTGGGCTTCCTCGCGCAGTCGCTTGGCTTCCGCCAGCTCGTTGCGGATCTGGTCGGCGCGGTCGTCAAGCGACTTTGCCATCATGCCCGGAACCTTCAGGTATACGACCAGCGCCAGGAACAGGACGAGACCGACAAACGCGAAGAATGTTGCGTCCAATGCAAATTCCATCGATCAAGCCCCCTTCTTTGCCGCTGCGACCGCAGCGGTGACGTCAGCCTTGGCAGCTTTGCCGCCGATCAACTGCTCGACGACGGCAGTCGCAGTTTCTTCGGCGATGGTGCCGACGTCGGCAAAAACCTTCGCCTTGATGTCGGCGATGCGGCCTTCCGCAGCCTTGAGCTTTTCAGAAAGGCCGGCCTCGACCGTACGGCGGTCGGCTTCAGCCTTCGCCTTGGCAGCGTCGCGAGCGGCGGAACCGATCGCGTTCGACTTGGCCCGAGCCGTTGCCAGCTCGGCTTCGTATGCGGCAACATCCGCGTCGGCCTCCGCCTTCAGGCGGCCGGCCTCGTCAAGATCCTGCGCAATGCGGTCGTGACGCTGATCGAGGATGCCGCTGATGCGCGGTGCGATGACCTTTTGCATGAGCACGAAGAAGACGCCAAACGTAATCGCCAGCCACAGGAGCTGGGACGCGAAAGTCGTCGAATCGAAAGGCGGAAAGACACCGCCATGGTGTTCGGCTGGCACGCCGGTTTCGGTGTGGACCTCGCCTGCTGCCGGGGCGGCATGCGCGTCTGTACCGGTAGCTGCACCAGTTTCTGCGGTTCCCGCCGGGGCTTCTTCAGCGTAAGCCGGGGTCACAAAAAACATGCTCACCTCCAGGTGTACTGCAAATACAAAGAATCACGGCTTGCGGTTCGCAGGCCGTGATCCTTCAGTTCGCCTGTCTTAGACGGCGAAGAGCAGGAGGAGAGCGACGAGCAGCGAGAAGATGCCCAGAGCTTCCGTAACGGCGAAGCCGAATACCAGACGGCCGAACTGGCTGTCAGCAGCAGACGGGTTGCGCAGAGCGCCGGACAGGTAGCTGCCGAAGATGTTGCCGAGGCCGAGAGCCGTACCGGCCATACCAAAGCAAGCCAGGCCTGCACCGATGAACTTTGCTGCTTCCGCTTCCATGTTGAACTCCTTTGAAATGGTTGTGTTGCGGCGAATTGACTGACGCACTCCGGCGTCAATGTCGGTATCCCTTAGTGGCCACCCGGATGGATCGCGTCGTTGAGGTACATGCAAGTCAGCACCGCAAAGACGTAAGCCTGGAGGAAGGCGACGAGGAACTCGAGACCGGTCAGGGCGACCGTCATGATGAGAGGAAGAACGGCGCCGCCGATGCCCATCGCACCAAGCGCTCCAAGCGAGGCAACGAAGCCCGCGAACACTTTCAGCGTGATGTGGCCGGCGAGCATGTTCGCGAAGAGACGAACAGAGAGCGAAATCGGCCGGGACAGGAAGGAGATGATTTCAATGGAAACCACCAGCGGCAGGAGCAATCCGGGCACCCCTTGCGGGATGAAGACGTTCAGGAAGCGGAAGCCATGCTGATAGAAGCCGTAGACGAGCACCGTGCCGATGACCAGCAGAGCCAGCGCGAAGGTGACGATGATCTGGCTGGTGATCGTGAAGAAGTAAGGGAACATGCCGAGCAGGTTCGCCGTCAGGACGAACATGAAAAGCGAAAAGACCAGGGGGAAGAACTTCATCCCCTTGGTGCCGGCGCCTTCCTTCAGCATTCCGGCGATGAACTCGTAGGACATCTCGGCAACGGACTGCGAGCGGCCCGGCACGATCGCGCGGTTCGACGTGGAGAAATACAGGAAGCCGGCAGCGACGGCTGCGGATGCGACCATGAAAAGCGATGCATTCGTAAACGAGAAATCAATTCCGCCGACTTCGATCGGCACAATCTTCTGGATCAGGAACTGATGGGTCGGATCGTTAGACACCGCTTGTTCTCTCTATCTTTGGCCCGCATGACACGGGATTTCTGCACTGGGCGAACCGCCGGAGCGTCCGCCCTATTTCTTTTCGTTGTCGCGCTCGGCCGGGCTCGGTGTCGCCACCTTTCCAGCCGCCCGCATAACGTTCAGCACGCCGGCACCGAATCCGAGAAGAAGAAGAATCATCAATCCCCAAGGCGCCGTGCCGACAAAACGGTCGAAGACATAGCCAAGAACAGCGCCGACGACGATTGCGGAAATGAACTCGCTCGAAAGCTTCATCGCCTGGGCGTAGCCCTTGCGGCTCACCTCGGCGCGGGCTTCGTCAGCCTCGTCCTTCCCCGCCTCTGTGCGCTTGGTAGCGAGTTTCGCTCCCAATTGCGCGCGGCGCTTCTCAAGACTTTCCTCACGGTCATCCGCCATGTTGCTCTCCTCCGCTTGCCGCTGTCCGCGATCCCGCTACCCCGGTCTTCAGGACAACGACCCCAAGGTTTGAGAACCTTCCGGCCCGTTTTGAAGTCGCGCGCAACATAGTTTTAGCAAAAAGCATAGTCAAGGCGTCGGCGACTTATGTCCAGCCATAAAATAATCGATTGAAAACATATGCTTAGACCGCGTTTGGAGCCATAACGCAAATTCGACCGAAAGAATCCGCTTTGGGGAGCGTTTATCCGGCCGAAAATCGGTGCCGGATCGGCGATTTGTCAGCTCCAGCCTCCGCCATAGGTGCGGTAAAAGACGTGCAGACCGATACGACCGACCTTTTCCATCGTCCTTGCCCATGTCGGACGCACGTAGACGGCATGATAGTGAGTCGCCGAGCCGACCTGAGGCAGCCAGATCTTGCCCGCAGTGACGGCCATCGCCACTTCGCGGGCAATTCTCCAATGATACTGCGAATTCACCCGATCCTTGATGTTGTCGCAGGCGAAGGAAAACTGGCAGCGATTGCGCCAGTCCTCGTTCTGGTAAACGACGCCGCAGATCGTTTTCGGATAGGTCGGATTGCGCACGCGATTGAGAATGACCTGTGCGACGGCGGCCTGCCCCTTCACGGTTTCGCCCCGGGCCTCGAAATAGATGCCGGATGCGAGGCACTGCTGTTCGGTCGCGGAAAAAACGGATGGCGGAAGCACGCTCGCCGCCCAGGCGTGATCGCGGGGACCGATCTGCGGGACGAACCGGCCATTGTCGGCCTTGTCGGTCAGAATGGAATCGAACGGCGATTGGCGTGCGTAATCGGGCGCCGCGGGGGCGTAGGCGACGGCCAGAACGTCGGCCTTCTCGCTTGTCACAAGACCCGCCAGCATCGGCGAGACGCCACGCTCCTGCTTCGGCGGCTCTTTCTTATAGAAGTTCGTGGCGATCTGGATTTCCTTGCCCATGATCTTCGGCTTCACGAAGGCGGACCTGTCCTTGAGATCGAAGGTCGGCTGGAAGAGAAGCCGGGTGCGCTGCAGGATCGAACCCGCGGAGAAGTCCTTTGGGGGCTGCATCTGTTCGACGGCGACCACCCTGCCCTTCTTCGCGCGGCGATTGACACGGTCTTCATCGGGCGTCGTTTCGTGCCCCCTGTCCTTTGCCATGAAGGCGACCTTGCGGCCATCCGGCAAAACCATTCCTGCGCCTGATGCAATCGTGCTCGTGACGATCGGATCGGAAAAGGCGAGTTCAGCCTGATGGATCGATCCGGCCGGGGAATTGGTCAGCACCATGCGCCAGTTTTCGTGCCCCTGATCGAGGCCGGCCAGCAACGCCGCGAGGTCGGCGTGCGATGCCATGGTCGGGGACATCAGCCATCCGCAGACACCGAAGAGAGCGGGTGAGCTCCAGTTTTGAAGCAAGAGACGCAGCTTGCCACGGGAACGGCTATTTGGACGCAACACCAGACTCCGGCATGGGACGCATGAACATGCCATTGAAAATGTCTCATTAACCTTGATGCTTGGTTAATGCAGAGGTCCTAATCGATCCGGCAGTGTTCCAAGCGGCCGCAAAAACGCAACGAGCCCGGCGCGATGGCCGGGCTCGTCGAATGATGGACCGTTCGGAAGCGCCTCAGAGCATTTCCGCTTTTCTTCGAATCGCGAAAAGGCTCTGTCTTCTTGTCTTACGCAATTCCAGACGCAAAACCGCTACGCACTTTTGCTGGAATTGCTCAGATGATGACGTGCGAGCCGAGTTCGACCACACGGTTTGCCGGCAGGCGGAAATAGTCGGACGGATTGGCTGCGGCGTTGGCGAGCGCGATGTAGAGGCGGTCCTGCCAATAGGGCATGCCCGACTTTGCATCCGGCACCAGTTTGCGGCGGCCGAGATAGAAAGAGGTCGACATGATGTCGAACTTCAGCCCGGTCTTCCGCAGGGTCGCGAGTGCCTGCGACACGTTCTGCGATTCCATGAAGCCGAACAACAGTTCGACGCGCGAGAAGCGCTCGGAAATCTGCTCGACCTTGTATCGGTCGGCGCTGGGGACGCGCGGCTTGTTGACCGTGCGGATCGTCAGGATGACATTCTTATCGTGAAGCACATGGTTATGCTTCAGATTGTGCAGCAATGCGGCCGGCGCGGACTCCGGATCGCTGGTCAGAAAGATCGCAGTGCCGGGAACGTGTGCAGGCGAATGATCGCTCTTGCGCTCGATCGAGCTCACGAACGATGCCAGCGGGATATCCGTGTGACGCGTCTTCTCCATGAGGAGCGCGGAACCGCGGCGCCAGGTCCACATGATGATCGTGAACGCTGTCGCGATCAGGACCGGAATGTAGCCGCCGTCGTGGATCTTCAAGAGGTTCGCACCGAGGAAGATCATTTCAAGCGCAAGCAACGGTGCAAGGGCGATCGTCGCGACCGGGATCGACCAGTTCCAGCGCACGCGCACGAACTCGAAGGCCATGATCGAGGTGACGACCATCGCGCCCGTCACCGAGATGCCGTAGGCCGTTGCCAGAGCGTCGGATGTGCCGAAGCTGATGACGAGGAAGATGACGCCGAAGAAGAGAACGGTGTTGACCGACGGCAGAAAGATCTGCCCGGTGTTCGTTTCGGACGTGAAGAGAATTTCCATCCGCGGCAGGAAGCCGAGGTTGATGCCCTGGCGAACGAGCGAGAAGGCGCCTGTTATGACGGCCTGGCTGGCGATGATGGTCGCGGCGGTCGCGAGAATGACGACCGGCAACAGCGCCCATTTCGGGTACATCAGATAGAACGGATCGGACATCGCCTCGGGATTGCCGAGGACGAGCGCGCCCTGCCCGAGATAATTGAGCGTCAGCGCGGGAAAAACGAGCGCGAACCAGGCCCACTGGATGGGCCGGCGACCGAAATGCCCAAGGTCGGCATAAAGCGCTTCGGCTCCGGTCACGGTCAGGAAGACGGCGCCGAGCACGACCACGCCGTAAAAGCCCTCGTGCAGGAGGAAGCTCACCGCATAATAGGGGTTGAACGCGGCAAGGATCTCAAAATCGTCGGAGATATGCGAAATCCCGGCTGCAGCCATGACCAGAAACCACAGCGCGGTGATGGGGCCGAAATATCGAGCCATGGTGCCGGTTCCGCGCGATTGCACGGCAAACAGAACGGCCAGGATACACACGGAGATCGGCACGATATAGCCGCTCATGCTGGGGGCCACGAGCTTCAGGCCTTCGACAGCCGACAGAACCGACAGCGCCGGCGTGATCATCGCATCGCCGAGGAAAAGGGCGGCACCAACCAGGCCGAGCAGCATCAGGAATGCCGTGTGCCCGTTGGCCGTCTTCATCAGCAACGCAAGCAGCGACAGGGTTCCGCCTTCGCCTTCGTTGTCGGCGCGCAGCAGGAAGAGTACGTACTTGATGGTGACGATGATGGTCAGAGCCCAGATCATGAGCGAGATCAGGCTGATGACCTCAAACCGCGTCAGCCCGTCGATCGCCACTGGTTTCAGGGCTTCTCGAAAGGCGTACAGGGGGCTGGTGCCGATATCGCCGTAGACGACGCCGACCGAGCCGAGCGCAAGATAAAAGAGCTTGCGCGGCCTCATTTTTTGATCGTGAGAATGGCTGCCTTCGGACATGAAATGAAAACAGGCTCTTCAGAGCCAGCCTTTCCATCGGAAAAAGAAAAAGGGGATGATGGCGGAAATCAGCATGAGTCCGAGCGAATAGGGATAGCCCTGGACCCAGTGCAGTTCCGGCATGAGTTCGAAATTCATGCCATAGATGGAAGCGACGAGCGTCGGCGGCAAGAACACCACCGATGCAATCGAGAAAATCTTGATGATCGAGTTCTGTTCGATGTTGATCAGACCAAGGGACGCATCGAGAAGGAAGGTGATGTTGCCTGCGATGAACGACGAATGCTCGGAAAGCGACTGGATGTCGCGCGAAACCGTGCGGCAAAGTTCTTTCGTGTCGCGGTCCTGCTGAACCCCGGAAATATTGTAGAAGAAGGTCATGAGGCGGGACAGCGACGCCAGGCTGTCACGCACCTTACTGACAAGGCGATGATGGCCGGCGATATCGCGCAGCTTTTCCTCAAGATAGTTCGAGGGCTTGCGGACCTGCTTTGCACGCTCCCCGAACACATGCATCGACAGGATATCGATCCGCGCGACCGATATTTCCAGGATTTCGGCCGTGCGGTCGACGATCGTTTCGAAGAGCTTGGCAAGCAGCGCAGCACCGCTGCGCCATTGCTCCGGCACGCGGTGAAGCGCTGCAATGAACAAGGCGAACGACTTCGGCTGCGCATAGCGAATGGTCACCAGCCGCTTGCCCGCCAGGATGAAGGCGACGTCTGTCAGCGTCGGCGCCCCGGTTTCGACTTTCCAGACGAGCGAGGCCGTCATGAAGACGGCGTCGCCTTCAACATACAGCCGCGCCGAAGGCTCGATGTCCTTGAGATCGTCGCGCGTCGGCACCTCGATGGAAAGCGCCTTCTCGACATAGAGCTCTTCCTCATGCGTCGGCTCGATCATGTCGATCCAGACGACGTCCTTCGGCAAAGCGGGGGCCTGCGACAGGTCACCGAGTTCGATCGACTTGCAATTGGAACAGTATGCCGTGATCACCGGGAGCTTCTCCGGCAATCAGGCCAACGCACGGCCATCGCCCTTTCCATCAAAAGCCCTTCCGCTGCGCGCCAGCCAAGAGGGCACGCGGGTTATCGGTCTTCGATCCTAACGAAAGCACCTGAAAGCTCATATCGTTCCTGTCATATCCCGGCCGGGCCTGGATATGCCTTGTGCTCAACCGCATCGCAGTCACCAATCCTTCGACCGACAAGAGAACTCCGAACACGCAGGCGGTACAACAGCCGGCAACGCCGGATGTCATCGAGCATTCGCAAAACGCCATCATGGCGACGGCGCGCCATATGACGTAAACCCACACAAGAATCAAGACATCTTGCGTGAACTGCGCCGTTTGACCACATTTCCTCCTCAATTGGGAGTCTAGCGGCGCGCGGTGTTCTCACTCGAAAACGATCGCCGGTGCCGGGCGCTGCGGCTGTATGCCGAGCTGTTCCCACACCCTGGCGGCGATATCGCGATAGATACCTGCGACAACTCCATTCGGTTCGGAAGCGACCAGAGGCGTGCCGGCATCGGATGTCTCGCGGATGCCGATCGTCAGCGGTACTTCGCCAAGGAACGGAACGCCGATGCGTTCCGCTTCCTTGCGGGCCCCGCCATGACCGAAAATGTCATATCTCGTGCCGGTGTCGGGTGCGATGAAAAAGCTCATATTCTCGATGATACCGAGAACTGGAACCTCGACCTTCCTGAACATATTCAACCCCTTGCGGGCATCGATCAGGGCGAGGTCCTGGGGTGTGGAAACGATGACTGCGCCAGCCAGCGGCACCTGCTGCGCCATGGTCAGCTGCGCGTCACCGGTACCGGGCGGCATATCGACCACCAGAACGTCGAGTTCGCCCCAGGCGACTTCGCGCAGCATCTGCATCAGCGCCGACTGCACCATCGGGCCACGCCAGATCATCGCCGTTTCCTCGTCGACGAGGAAACCCATGGACATCACCTTGAGGCCGTAGTTTTCCATGGGGTTGATGATGCGGCCATCGATCTGCGTCGGCCGGCCGGAGATCTGCAGGAGCCGGGGCATCGACGGGCCATAAATATCCGCGTCGAGAATACCGACGCGCAGTCCGTTCGCCTGCAGGCCAAGTGCAAGATTGACCGCCGTCGTCGATTTGCCGACGCCGCCCTTGCCCGAGGCCACCGCGATGATGGCGTTGATGCCGGGCACGCCGATCTTGCCTGCACGCTGTTGCGGCTGGGGGGCGTGGGAGTGACCATGATGATCATGGCCCGCATGCGCCTGCGGACGCGAAACGGGCGCTGCCGCAGAACCTGCCTTCTTGTCGGCGGTCAGGGCCACCAATGCGCCCTTCACTCCCGGCATTTCCTTGATGACGCGCTCGGCAGCCAGCCTCAGCGGCTCCAGTGCCGTAGCCTGATCCGCCGGGACGGTGACAGAGAAGTAGACCTTGCCGTCGGAAATGAAGACGTCGGAAACCATGCCGAGCTCGACGATATTGTGTTCGAGATCGGGTCCACGCACCGTCTTCAGCGTTTCTAGAACTTGTTCCTTGGTAACGCCGGTCATCCCATCCTCATTGCCTGTTTCGGCAAACTAGATAGAGGAGTGCCGCGTCTTCGCCAAACAAAATCGGCGCCAAACAAAATCGACGCGTCGTTGGATCGGACGGATTGGGGGGGACGCATGCCGGCAGCGGATCCCGTCGCGCCATCAAGTCCGCCGGGCTTTCGCCCTGATGGCGCAACGGGCATGCTGCGAAGCATCAGGGATTTCTAGGGCAGGTTCCTCAAAATGCCAGCCGCGAGGCTCAGATTGTGAACGCCGGCCGCCCACTGCATCAAAAGGCGTATCCAAAATACAACAAACCGCCGCCCGATATCGTCTCGCCAAAAAGGGAGCCAACATCGAACGGCGGTGTGTAGGTCGCGCCGTTTATACGGCGTCGTTACCAGTCCCCTCTGGACCGCTGGAAATAGAGAAGCAGAAAACATGCCAGTTGGGAAGACGTCGTGAAAGCTGAAAAGTGCCCAGTGCGCAACGTCAGGTACAGACGCCGAATGGCTTAATTTTGGGCTCGGCGCTCCATCTCGCCCGCAATTTAAGCAGATCTCACTTTATCAATCCGATGCGAAGCGCCTTTGCCACGGCCTGCGTACGATTGACGGTGTCCAGCTTCTTCGTCGCGCGGTTGAGGTAGTGATTGATCGTATGCTCCGACAGGCCGAGGATCTCCGCGATCTCGACGCTGGTCTTGCCTGCGGCAGTCCAGTTGAGACAATCGATCTCGCGATCGGTCAGGGCATCGACCACGCGATTGTCGAGCGTCCGGATCTCGGCCAGCCTGTCGAAAACATGGATGGCGATATAGTTCAGCTCGCGCATCTCTTCGGCGCAAAAGGCCTCCCGATCACCCGAAAACGAAATCGCGCCGCGGCAACCGGACGAGTCATGGGTCGGGAAATAGGCACAGCAGGTCATCCGGAAGCGCTCGAACATGGCGGCGACGATCCCGGCTTTACCGTCTGAACGCTCCAGTTTGGCTTTCGACAGGTCGTTGAAGAAAGGCAGCGTCGAGGTGCGCAGCCGCCGCATGACCGGGCTGTTCGTCACCAGGCCTTCGTGATCGTAGGCCGACAGCAGCTCCACCGGCCAATTGGTGATAACCGTATTGCTCTGCAGATCACGTGCTGTCGCAGACGGAAGATTGAACACCATGAACGCACGCGTCCGATACGCTTCGGTCACTCTCTTCATGAATCGAAAAATATCGAACTGGGTATTCAGTCCGGCGACTTCGCTTACGTAGACGTCTACGGAAGACGGTTGCGGCACATAGGTCATTGGTACATTTAACTCAGGTTTCTCGGGGATTGCTAAGGGGCCGGTACGCTGTATCTTCGTCTGCGGATGCATCTCCGGCCGCAAGCGGACGGCAGATACACCCCAGTACGGGGGATTGACAACCGTCAATTGTGATGATTCGTCACAAAACTACAATATCAGAATACTCTTATTTTGGGGCAAATGATGGCAATGCCGCTCAGCGGCGCGGGCCGAGCCCGCTGCGCATGCCGCTCATGATCCTTGCGGCCGTCTGCCGGACAGGATCGGCCCACTCGTTCAGCCGCTCCATCGTCAGCCGATAGGCCGGGCCGGTGACGGAGACGCCCCCGACGAAGGACAGGTCTTCCGACCAGATCGGCGCTGCGACACAGCGAATTCCGACTTCGTGCTCCTCGCGATCGAATGCGGCGCCGGTGCTCCTGATCTCCTCCATCTCCGCCAGCAGCATTTCGGCCGTTCGGGTATTCGGCGTGAACCGCTGAAACGCCACTTCGGCGATCAGCGCGTTCAAGCGCTCGTCCGGCAATACCGACAGCGCTGCCTTGCCGACGCCGGTACAATAGACCGGCGAAGCGTTGCCGATCTGCGAGTACATCCTGACCGGCTGGCGGCCCTCCACCTTGTCGAGATAGATGACCGATGCGCCACGAAGAACGCCGAGATGCACGGTTTCGCCCGTCAGTTGCTGGAGGGCATTCAGATGCGGCTCGGCGATCAATCTGAATTCGTTGCGAGCCCAGCTGCGCGATGCAAGCTCGAGAAGGCGCAGGCCGGGGGAATAACGGCCATCGCCATCAATCTCCAGAAGCCCTTCCTCGACAAGGTGGCCGAGCTGACGATGGAGCGTGCCGCGGGGCTGTTCGCCAGCGGCCAGGATGTCGGTGAAGCGCAGCGGCCGGTCTGCGTGCGTCACGAGATCGAGAAGCACCATCAGCTTGCCGAGGGTGCCCGTCTCCCGCTGCTGCGTCATTTCGTTGCTTCCGTCGATCATAAATGTTCCGATGCCTTGACAGGAGGTGCACCGTAATCCGATAATTCCACATAGTCAAATTCGGTTCCACATAATGGAACTTCTGCCCCCCCGGGAGGAAACGGTGACGAGCTTGAGTGCATCTTTTCCGGAATTCCGGGATCGCAGCGTGCTGGTAACGGGTGGCGGCTCCGGCATCGGCGCAGCGATTGTCGAGGGTTTCGCCACACAAGGCGCCAAGGTTTCCTTCATCGATATCGCCGAAACGGAAAGCCGGGCGCTCGCCGACCGGCTTTCCCGCGACAGCCTGCATCCCGTGCGGTTTCACAAAGCGGACCTGCGCGACATCGGCGCCGTGCGCGGCGCAGTCGAGGCGATCGTCGCCCATTCCGGTCCGATCGGCGTGCTCGTCAACAATGCAGCGCGCGACGACCGCCACGATTTCGAGACGGTGACGGAAGAGTACTGGGACGACAACCAGGCGACCAATCTGCGCCATGTCTTCTTCGCAGCCCAGGCGGTCGCCCCATCGATGCGGGCGGCGGGCGGCGGCGCGATTATCAATATGTCGTCGATCGCATTTCTCCTGAACATGCCTGAGTTCCCTGGCTATTCGGCAGCGAAGGCGGGCGTGATCGGGCTGACGAAGAGCCTGGCCGGCAAGCTCGGGCCGGACAATATCCGCGTCAACTGCATCCTTCCGGGAATGATCGTCACCGATCGCCAGATGAAGCTCTGGCTGACCGACGAAGGTATCGCGCGGACCGTCGAGCGCCAGTGTATCAAGAAGGTCCTGCATGCCGATGCAATCGTCGGCCCCTGCCTGTTTCTAGCATCCGACTGTGCGTCCGCGGTGACTGCGCAGTCCCTTATCGTCGATGGAGGCATTTTCTGATGGCAAACCCCGCTTATGTTGCGGTCGATTGGGGCACGAGCAGCTTCCGGCTGTGGCTGATCGGCGCAGACGGCAGCATCCTTGGCGAAAGCCGGAGCGACGAAGGCATGACGACGGCGGCCAGGACAGGGTTTCCCGCCGTTCTCGCAACGCATCTTGCAAAGGTCGCCGCGCCGGACACCACACCGGTGATCGTCTGCGGGATGGCCGGCGCCAAACAGGGTTGGGTCGAGGCCGGATATATCGATGTGCCGACCTCGCTGTCCGCCATTCTCACCGGCGCCGTCGCCGTTCCCGGCCAGAGCCGGGATGTGCGCATTCTGCCTGGCCTCGCCCAGCGTGCCAAGGCAATGCCCGACGTCATGCGCGGCGAGGAAACCCAGCTTCTCGGTGCGCTCGGCTCCGGCAGCAAGGGATCGCAGGCCGTCTGCATGCCGGGAACGCATTCGAAATGGGTGCACGTGACCGACGGCAACGTCACGGGCTTTTCAAGCTTCATGACCGGCGAACTTTTCGACGCGATCAGCAAGCACACGATCCTGGCGCATGCCGTGGCAGGCGCTGACCAGTTGCCGGCGGACACGACCGCGTTCGAAGACGCGGTCCGCGCCGCCTTCGAACGCCCCGCCATGGCGACCAACCTGTTCTTCACCGCCCGCTCGGGACAGCTGTTGCACGGACTGACGGCCACCGGCGCGCAAGCGCGAATTTCCGGCACCCTGATCGGCATCGAGATCGCCGGCGGGCTTTCGGAGGCCGGCAAGGGCGTCAGCATCAGCCTTGTCGCATCGGGCAGGCTGCAGGGCCTTTATGAAACGGCCTTCAAGACACTATCTCTGTCCTACACAACCATTGATGCCGATACCGCGGTGCGCCGTGGCCTTGCGGCAGCCGCCAATGCCATCTGGCCGAATTGAGAAAGCGAAAGAGCGATGAACCGTATCCCCTTCCCCACCATGAAGCGTCCCCTGATTGCCATTCTTCGCGGCATCAAGCCGGAAGAGACAGAAGGCGTTGTCGGAGCGCTGATCGAAAACGGCCTGACGGCGATCGAGATTCCGCTGAACTCGCCTGAGCCGTTCAAGTCGATCGAGATCGCGGCGAGGATGGCCCCGGCTGATTGCCTGATCGGCGCCGGCACCGTGCTGACGACGGAAGCCGTCGATAGCCTGCATTCGGCCGGCGGCAAGCTGCTGGTCACGCCGAACGTCGAGCCCGACGTTATCATCCGCGCCCGCGGCTACGGCATGGTCACCATGCCCGGCGTGTTCACGCCGACGGAAGCGCTGTCCGCTGCCCGCGCAGGCGCCACCGGACTGAAATTCTTCCCGGCCAGCGTGCTCGGTCCATCCGGCATCAATGCGATCCGCGCGATCCTGCCGCCGGAACTGACGATTGCTGCCGTCGGCGGCGTATCGGACAAGAATTTTGCGGATTATACCAATGCCGGCATCATGGCCTTCGGCCTTGGGACCAGCATCTACAAACCCGGAATGACTGCCGCAGAGGTTGCCGAGCGCGCCAAGGCCACCATTTACGCCTACGACGCAGCGGTAGGAGCTTGAGGCGTATGACTGAAATCCATGAGTTCGACGGCAAGACACTTTGCAGCACCAATTCGGTGCTCGGCGAAGGGCCGACCTACGATCCCGATACCAATACCGTCTGGTGGTTCAATATTCTCGGCAAGGAATTGCACGAGCTCAATCTTTCCACGCAGAAAAAGAACGTCCACGCTCTGCCTGCCATGGCGAGCGTGCTGGCGCGCATCGACGCCGATCGGCAGTTGCTGGCGACCGAACAGGGACTTTTCGTACGTGACACGAAAAGTGGCAACCTGACGTTCCATGCCGCGCTCGAAAACGACCGGCCGGAAAACCGTTCGAACGACGGCCGTACGCACCCCTCCGGTGCGCTGTGGGTCGGTACGATGAGCAAGCGCGCCGAAACGCATGCCGGCGCGATCTACCATGTTGCGCGCGGCAAGGTGACGAAGATCTTCAGCGCGATCAGCATTCCGAATTCGATCTGCTTTTCGCCGGATGGTTCGATCGGTTATTACACCGATACCAGGCTCAGCCGTCTCATGCGCGTGATGGTCGATCCCGCGACCGGGCTTCCGGCCGGCGAGCCGATCGTCCTGGTCGACAGCATGGAAGAAGAAGGCGGCATCGACGGCTCGGTGGTCGACGCCGACGGCTATATCTGGAATGCCCGCTGGGGAGGCGGTTCGGTCGATCGCTACAGCCCCGACGGCCTGCGCATCGCCCGCTACAAGGTCCCGACCGCACAGCCCTCCTGCCCTGCCTTTATCGGTCCGAACGCCGACCGGATTGCCGTGACCACGGCCTGGGAAGGACTGGACGATCAGGCGCGCGCGACACAACCTGAAGCTGGCGCGCTTCTCGAACTCGGCGTCACCGTGAGGGGAATTTTCGACCCGGCCTACGTTCTCTGACGCAGGTATTCCAGAGCGTTTGGAAAGGGCGTCGCGGCTGGCGGCGCCCTTTTTCTTTGACCGAGAGGCATCTCCTCCAGAAACCGGTCTTCCGCAAAGTTCCTCTGATATTGTGCGCTTTTCCGTGAATTTTTCTCGGAACCAATAGCCAACCCATTCATTTCAATAGGGAACCGGCCAGGTCATCACGCTCGTTAATGGTGCCAGGCTAGAGGTCACCCAGGAACGTAAAGGTAGGTACGAAATGACACGCAAACTTTTGACCACCGTTGCCGCTGGCGCATTGTTTGCCACGGCCTTCGCACCGGCAGCATTCTCGCAGAGTGCAACCCAGCCGGCAACGCCGGGCGCTCCGGCAACACAGGCTTCCCCGGTCGACCCGGCTGCACCGCCGAAGGCACCGGATGCAATGGCTCCGGCAGGTGACGCGGCCCAGGCTCCTGCCCCGGCAGCAACGACCGATACCGCGCAGGCCGGCGCGGGCACCTATCTGACGGAACAGTCGGCCGACCAGGTCAGCGCGAACACCTATATCGGTCAGTCGGTCTATAACGGCCAGAACGAAAGCATCGGTAGCGTCAACGACCTGATCATGAAGAAGGATGGCGGCATCGTCGCTGCCGTGATCGGCGTCGGCGGCTTCCTTGGCATCGGCGAAAAGAACGTCGCCGTTCCGATGGAAAAGGTTACCATCGCTCAGAACACGCAGGATGGCAGCGTCAAGCTGACAACCTCGGAAACGGCGGAATCGCTGAAGGCGGCTCCCGAGTTCAAGACGCTGCAGATGCTGTCGGCCGAAAAGGCACCGGCACCTGGCGCGATGGACACCACTGCAACCGGTTCCACCACCAACAAATAGGAATGCTGCGTTCGAATACTGCGCAGTAAGTACCGCGTAACCGATAGCGTCCGAAAGGGCGCTATCGGCATTTATGCGATGGCCCGCTCGCCGGCGTCGTAATAATTCTCATGCAGGAAGCGCAATGTCGCGATGCTGTCGGCGGGTTTGCCGAAATGGTAACCCTGGCCCATGCCGCAGCCGAGCATGCGCAGCTTTGTCGCCTCGGCGTAATCCTCGATGCCTTCCGCCACGACTTCGAGATCGAGGCCCTCGCACATCGTCAAGATTGCCTTGATGATGTGTTCGGAGGCGCGGTCCGAATTGATGCGCGAGACGAAGGCCCGATCGATCTTGATCTTGTCGAACATGAAATCGCGCAGGCGCCCGAGGCTGGACTGTCCGGTTCCGAAATCGTCGAGCGAAATGCGGACGCCCGCCTGACGCAGGTCGGCAATGATGCGGTTGGCCGTATCGGCCGAGCCCATGACTGCGGTTTCGGTGATCTCGAGCTCGAGGCGATGGGGATCGAACCCGACACGGCCGAGAATGGAGAGCACGCTGCCGCTCGTGCCCGGATCCATCAACTGGGCCGAGGAGAGATTGAAGGAGAGGAAGAGCTCGCGCGGCCAGGAGAGGGCAGCTTCCGCCGCCTTGCGCAACAGGGCCTCGGAGAGCGCGTCGATGAAGCCGCGCTCTTCGGCAAGGGGCACGAAGACACCGGGAGAAACGAAGCCGAGGTCGGGATCGTTCCAGCGGGCCAGAGCTTCGAAGCCCACGACCTGGCTGTTGGCGAGCGAGACGATCGGCTGGAAATGCACGTCGATCGCATCGGAAATGATGGCGTTTCGAAGCGCCTGCTCAAGCTGCGTCGCTCGTTTCATTTCCTGGGCGATCTCGCGCGAATAGACCGTGATCTGGCTTCGACCGCGGCGCTTGGAACGGTAGAGCGCGGTCTCCGCGCTCTTTGTCAGTTCCTCGAACTCTTCGCCGGCAAAGGGGTAGATGGCAAAGCCGAAGGACGCCGAGAGGCGGACGTTGCGGTCGCCGAGATCGTAGGGGGCGGAGAGGACCTCGCGGATCATCTGCCCGAATTTCTCGGCGCTTGCCCGCTCGAAGATCAGCGGCAGAACGAAGGCGAATTCATCGCCATCGTGGCGGGTGACCAGCGCGCCGTCCGGAATGCATGCCTTGAGGCGATGGGCCACCTGGCAGAGAATTTCGTCGCCGGCGCTGGAGCCGAAGAGATCGTTGATCGGCTTGAACGAATCGAGATTGGCGATGCCGACGGTGAAGGGTGCCGGGTCGCTGGCGCGCTCCGCCGATATCTGCGCCACGCGGTCCCGCATGCGATAGCGGTTGCCCAGCCCCGTCAGCGAATCCGTATAAGCCATCCTCTGAAGATCATTCTGGCTTACGGGCACCAACGGCATATCAGCCAACATCATCGCTCAGACCCAGGAGTTTCCCCAATAGCCGGCAGGATGGCGGGCAAGTCTTAAAAATTCGATATTAGACGACCCTCATTGGAACCGTGTTCACTCCCAAGATCTTGGGAGTTGACGCTGGCGGCTATAGCCTGGCCTGCGCGCTGTCGATGCCGATATATTTCTGGAAGATCGTCTCCAGAATGTCCGGGCTGACGGGTTTCATGATCACGTCGTCCATTCCGGCGTTCGCGCATTCGGTTCGGTCACGCTCGAATGCCTGCGTCAGCACGCCGATGATCGGCGTTCTGGAGGGTCCGCCTTCCTCGACCTGCCGGATCAGGCGCGCCGCCTCGAAGCCGTTGAAGCCAGGCAGCGAGATGTCCATCAAGACGATCCGCGGCTTGTGCTCGGTCCACAGCCGCACGGCCTCATCGCCGCTGGCGGCGATCAGATACCGATAGCCGAGGCCCTCGAGGATCTGCGAGAAGACGATCTGGTTGATGTCGTTGTCTTCCGCCACCAGCACATCCAGCGCCCTCACCTCTTCGGTCGTCGTTATTTCCCACGCGGCGTCGATGCTGGCTGCCGTGCTGCCTCGATTGCTGCGGTTGAAGTGTCGCGCGATCCGGAA
This sequence comes from Rhizobium sp. Root1203, assembly GCF_001424945.1. Taxonomy (GTDB): domain Bacteria; phylum Pseudomonadota; class Alphaproteobacteria; order Rhizobiales; family Rhizobiaceae; genus Rhizobium. Next base: position 328,863 of record NZ_LMCW01000001.1, on the reverse strand, counting down.
GGTCAGTTCGTTGGCAAGCTGAAACCCGTCCATCACCAGTGATGGAATGCCATACTGTTCGGCAAGTTCCAGGCAGCGCATTCCCATTTGATTGTCGACGATCAGCAAGTCCAGCGAGATTCCGGCCGATGTCGCGATCTCCAGGAACTGCTCCTGTTCGTCTTCGCAATGCACCGAACACGCCTCGAAACCATATTTCGCCAGCGTCCTCAGCGCTGCCGTCTCAGCGGCGATGTCGCCGGTCACCACCACGATCTTCCGGCCGGAGAAATTCTCCGGCACGATCGCCTCCATCGCAGCCGGTTCGCGGCGCTCGCCGTTTCCATTGGGAACATAGGCGCGCCGGTAGGAGCTTCTGCTGGACGTCGTGACCGTCGAAGCCAGTTCGAATTCATCGAGATCGGCGCCATCGCGGGGCAGATCCTGCATCGTCGAGACGAGGAAATAGCGTCCCGGCTTGCCGATGCGGTGCTTGCGGGAGACAATATCCCGCTCCGAGCCGTCGCGGGAAACCTGCCGCTGACGCGAGACCGACATCTCTCCGGTGTCCAGGACGTGGCGATCGCTCTCTTCGAAGCGCGCGGCGATCTCGGGCGAAAAGAGATCGGCGCTCTTGCGTCCCAACACCTCGTCCACCGTCGTCTGGAACTTCTCGCAGAAGGCGATATTGACGGCGACGTAATTCAGATTGCGATCCTTCACGAACAGCGGGAAAGGCAGATTGTCGAGGATATCTTCCGTCAACTGCACCCGTTCGAGGTCCAGTCGCCACTGTTCCTCGCGCTTCTTGTCCTCTGAAATGTCCGAGATGACGCAAACGCCGTATCCGCTCGCGAGGCGCCGCTTCTGGAAGCGTATCCAGCAATCGTTGGCGTGCCGCTCGACCGCTTCGAAACGCTCGCGCCAATGCGACGCGATCTTCTGAGACAGCCAATCCTCGCGGCTGATCGCGCCCTTGCTGCCTGTCGACTGGGTGCGGATGCCGCTATCGTAGATGGCGCCCAGAAAGTCGCGAAGCCGTGTGCCGGGCTTCAGCATCGCTGCGGAAATCGGAAAATAGTCCAGAACCTGCCTGCTGGCAAAGACCATATGATCGGCCTTGTCATAGACAATGAAGGCGGAGGAGAGACTTTCGCAAACCGCGTCGAACAGCGCTGTCTGCAGACTGGCTTCAGCCGGCAATTCGCCACTCATAGATGATGTGTCCGCTTTTTCGAAGCCGGCACCCATTCTCACGCGTCCTACATCTGTGCGATTACAATACATTACACCAAATATCGGCATAAAATGACAGGTTTGTCTTAAGGCGTGCTTAACAATAAGCATCCGCACATTTGGGCGGCACAAGCATTGAAGACCGCGCTTTCTCCCTTCCCTCCGGCCCGCGAATCCGCGAAAATGAGCGCATGACGATCAGACAGCTTTCCGAGACACTCATCAATCAGATCGCCGCCGGCGAGGTCATCGAACGGCCGGCGAGCGCTGCCAAGGAATTGATCGAGAACGCACTCGACGCGGGCGCGACCCGCATCGAAATCGCCACCTCCGGCGGCGGAAAGAGCCTGTTGCGCGTTTCCGACAACGGCGCCGGCATGGATGAGACCGATCTCGAACTGGCCGTCAGGCGGCATTGCACGTCGAAGATCTCGGACACGCTTGACGATATCCGGACGCTTGGCTTTCGCGGAGAGGCGCTGCCTTCGATCGGGTCGGTGGCGCGGCTCAGCATTTCGAGCCGCCGCAAGGACGGCGCCGGCGGCAGCGAGATCGCGGTTGCGGGCGGAAAGCTGCTGCATCTGCGCCCGTCTGCGTCCAATCCAGGTACGATCGTCGAGGTCCGCGATCTGTTTTTTGCAACGCCGGCACGGCTGAAGTTCCTGAAGACGGAAAAAGCCGAGGCTGCGGCGATCACCGAGATCGTCAAACGAATGGCGATCGCCTTCCCCGGCGTGCGCTTCGTGCTGTCGGGGACGGACCGGACGACGCTGGAGTTTCCCGCGACCGGCGATGACCATCTGGCGCGCATGTCGCAGATCCTCGGGAAGGAATTCCGCGACAACGCCATCGAGATCGATGCCGTACGCGAAGACGTCGCGTTGACCGGCTTTGCCGGTGTGCCGACGTACAATCGCGGAAACTCGGCGCATCAGTATGCTTTCGTCAACGGTCGCCCGGTGCAGGACAAACTGATCCTCTCGGCGATCCGCGGCGCCTATGCCGAGACCATCCCCTCCGGACGCTATCCCGTCGCGGTCCTGTCGATCGCGATCGATCCGGCTCTGGTCGACGTCAACGTCCATCCCGCGAAATCCGATGTGCGTTTCCGCGATCCTCAGCTGGTGCGCGGCCTGATCGTCGGCGCGATCCGCGAGGCGCTCGCCCGCGACGGCAGCCGCGCCGCGACCACGGGCGCCGACGGCATGCTGCGCTCGTTCCGTCCCGGCTTCCAGTCGCGTCCGCAGCAGCCGTGGTCAGCCGAGACATCGCCTTCGCGTCCCTATCACCAGCCTGCCAACAACGGCTTCGGCGAGCGCCCGCAGGCATCCTTCGACGGCCTCGTGACACCCACAGCGCGCAGTGATGTCTCGCAGCCGACCTGGACTTCGCCGCCCCCAGTGTCCGAAACGCCGGCGCGCTTTCCCCTAGGCGCCGCGCGCGCTCAGATCCACGAAAACTATATCGTCGCGCAGACCGACGACGGCCTTGTCATCGTCGATCAGCACGCCGCGCATGAGCGCCTGGTGTTCGAGGCGATGCGCAAGGCGCTGCACTCCAAGCGGCTGGCTTCGCAGGTTCTCCTGATCCCCGAGATCGTCGATCTGCCGGAAGAGGATTGCGACCGGCTGATGCAATTTTCCGCCGATCTCGGCGAACTCGGCCTTGCCATCGAGCGCTTCGGGCCCGGCGCGATCGCGGTCAGGGAAACGCCGGCGATGCTTGGCGAGGTCGATGCATCCGGGCTCATCCGCCAGCTGGCAGACGAAATTGCCGAATGGGATACGGCATCCGGCCTGTCGGCGAAGCTCGAATATGTGGCCGCGACCATGGCCTGCCACGGATCCGTGCGCTCGGGCCGGCGCCTGAGGCCCGAAGAGATGAATGCGCTTCTGCGCCAGATGGAAGTGACGCCGGGTTCCGGGCAGTGCAATCACGGACGACCGACCTATATCGAGCTGAAGCTTTCGGACATCGAGCGGCTGTTCGGCAGAAGCTGAAAAATGCTGGCAATGGCGTCTGCGCCGGGTTATGGGGAAACGATAGGCCGCAAGGAACGGAGCGAATGAATTTGTTTGAAGGAAATGGAAACCGCGAGGCACAGATAAAGTATCTCGACGCGGACTTTCAGATCCTGTCGCCGGGCTCCTATGTCGTCTGCGCGATCAGCGGCAAGGCGATTCCGCTCGATGAACTGCGCTACTGGAGCGTTGCACGGCAGGAGCCCTATGCCGACGCCATGTCGTCGCTCGAAGCCGACAAGCGCGCGGGCGTGCTGCCGAACCAGAAGCGGTAGCGCGCTAGACCTTCTTCTTTTCCCTCAGCCGACGCTCACGGCAGGCTTCGATGGCACGGTCGACGATTAGGCTCGGCGCGAGGTGATCTGCGAACGCCATCTCCACCTCGATGACCCTGCAGCGCGCGGCAAGCTCCTCGGCCTTGCCGTGATGGCCGGCCAGCCGCACGAAATCCTTCGACGTCGTGACGATCTGAAGGCCTTCTCGCTCGGCGGTCCCGAGAATATCGTCGATCTCATCCTCAGTCAGGTGTTCATGATCGCCGAATGCCTGCTGGACTGCGATATGCGCGCCGACGGATTCCACGGTGCGAAAGAACTTCGACGGGTCGGCAATGCCCGCGAAGGCGAGAACGTTGCACCCGGCGAGATCGGCGCCCGCCGACACCTTCAGGGCTGCGGTAAAGTAAGGCTTCGCGGCACGCGCTGCGATGCGGACGATCTTGTCAGCGGCAGACCCCGTACCGACCTTCAGCAATGCGGTGGCATAACGCAATTGCTGGCGGATCGGCGCGCGAACAGGGCCGCCGGGGACGATATGGCCATTGCCGAGGCCGCGGGTCGCGTCGATTACCAGCAGCGCATAGTCGATTGCGACGCGTGCGCTCTGGAAGCCGTCATCCATGATGATCAGGTCAACGCCTTCCTTGACGAGGCGCTGAGCGCCTTCGATCCGCCGCCGCGAAATGACCGTCAAGGCCTCGCGGGCCAAAAGCAGCGGCTCGTCGCCCACGGCAACGGCGCGGTGATGTGCCGGATCGACGACGGTGGTGACGTCCAGTGATCCGCCGTAACCGCGACTGAGGAAACCGGGCTTCAACCCCTTGGCTTTGGCGGCGCGGGCGATCGTCAGCACCGTCGGGGTCTTGCCCGCTCCGCCGACAGTGAAATTGCCGACGCAGATGACCGGAACGGGCACTGTCGCCCGCTTGCCATTCGCCATGCGATAGCCGGAAATTCGCCCGTAGAGAAAGGAAACAGGATAGAGCGTCCAGGCACGCCAATCGGCCTTCGTCCACCAGAAAGGCGGCGCTTCGGATACCATTCTTGCCGTCCTGCGTTTCGCACCGCGGCGCTGACGCCAGCGGTTCTCATCCCCAACCGGGCAGAAAGAGAAGGCAATTTTCAAGAAAAAGCAAGCCTTTGGTCGGTCAGGCGAGCTGAAGATCGGGCAACAGCCCCTCAAGCTCGGTGATATCGTTGAGGCAATAATCCGACGCCGCGGCGAGCGACTCGCGCGAGCCGGTGCCCGTCAGGACCGCAACCGTCACGCCCGCCTTCGCATTGCGGCCCATATGAAGATCGTGGTTGTTGTCGCCGACAACGGCAATCTCGGTGGGGTCGAGGCCTGTCGCGGCACAGAAGCCAAGCACCATACCCGGCTCAGGCTTGGTGCCGAAGCCGCTATCGTAGCCTGCCACGTAGTCCACGAACTCGGCGAAGCCGAAGCGCTGCGCCGTCTGCCGGATCGAGCGTTCGTTGTCGCTCGACGCTATGCCGAGGCGAAAGCCGCGGGCATGCAGGCGCCGGAAAAACGCCGACAGATCCGTCACGGGCACGGAAAACTCGGCGGCGTTGGAGAAGAGCTCATCGAGCTTGATCGTCAGTTCGACGGCATCGACGCGGGAACCGGCCGCGACCAGCCCGTCAGCGATCTGCCGGGTATTGCCTGCGGCCAGCAGACTGTCGGGAACGATATGGCCGGTTGCCGGATCCATGCCGCATGCCAACAACAGACGATCGGCGAGCCGCGGATCACCTTCGGACGCAATGCGCGCCAATTCGCGGTTCACCGGCAGCCAGCTCTCGTCGTAGTCGAGAAGCGTGCCGTCCTTGTCGAAGAGAATACCTTTGATCGCCCGCATGCCAACCTGCTTTCAGCGTACCGCCGTCTTCGGCAGCAATCTTGCCTTGACCGTCAGCGGGTTGATGTAGGGTTCCAGCCCCTTCACCGTCGCCGTCAGTGCTCCACGCATTTCTTGCACGGCCACGACGCCGGCCTCGATCATATTGCGGCGTGCGTGGTCGTTGCTCAGCAAATAATGAACGCCCTTGGCAAGCATTTCGGTGTCGCGAACCATGCGCGCGCTGCCGCGTCGGGCGAGCGCCTGGTAGGCGTCGCGGAAATTCTGGACATTGCTGCCGGACAGGACAGCGCAACCGAGCATCGCCGGTTCCAGAGGATTCTGGCCACCCTCGCCGAACAGCGAGCGGCCGACGAATGCCACTTCCGTCAGGCGCAGGTAGAGACCCATCTCGCCGATCGTGTCGCCCAGAAAAACATCGACGTCAGGCGAAAGGATATCCTCGCGGGTGCGCCGTGCGACCTTGAGACCCTGCTTGACGAGTTCTTCCTCGACGGCGTCGGCGCGTTCGGGATGACGCGGCACGATGATCGTCAACTGGCCGTCGCGCTCCTTCAGGGTGCGGTGGACGATCCCGGCTGCCTTTTCCTCACCGTCGAACGTAGAGATCGCAGCCCAGGTCTTCCGCTCGCCGATCTGCTTCTTGTAGCGCGCAAAGACGGCCGCATCGTATGACGGCGCGTCGGTATCGACCTTCAGGTTGCCAGACATGATCACCTGGCGGGCGCCGAGATCGCGAAAGCGCTCCGCGTCGACATCCGACTGGGCGATGACCAGCGCCAGATTTTCGAACAAGGCTTCGGCCAGGGACGGCCTGCGGCCCCACCTGTCGAAGGAACGATCCGACATGCGGGCATTGACGAGGATCTGCGGAATGCGCCGCCGGCCAAGCTCCATCACGGTCGCCGGCCAAATTTCGGACTCGGCAATGATGACGCAATCGGGTTGCCAGTAGTTCAGGAAGCGGCTGACCGCCGGCTTCAGATCGAGCGGCACGTACTGATGGATTGCGTCGTTGCCGATACGCTCGGCGGCAAGTTTCGCGGACGTGACCGTGCCGGTCGTCAGAATGACGTGAATGTCGCGGCGCCTGATTTCACGGATCAGCGGAATGACGGCGTTCATCTCGCCGACGCTTGCGGCGTGAAACCATACAAGCGGCCCGGCGGGCCGGTCGGCGCTGGCATAGCCGGAGCGCTCCAACCGGCGCGCGCGCTCTTCCTTGCCCTTGGCGGCACGATAAGCCAGATATCCGCCGACAAACGGGGACAGCAGCGTCCCCGTGGTCTGATAGGCGCCCAGCGCGAACCGCGCCATGCGACCGCTCATCTGACATGTCTCCGATCAAGGATGACCGACATGAACCCATTCCCAATTATCGTTGCGGCCGGAATGACCGATCAGTTTGTTCAGAATGCGTCAGCTGTCGCCTCGGCGACCAGGAGCAGTGCGCCGCGATCTGCGATTACTTGCCCGACCTGTCTTCCGGATCCAGCAGGCGATGCATGTGGACGATAAAATATCGCATGTGCGCATTGTCCACGGTGGACTGCGCCTTGGATTTCCATGCCGTCAAGGCGGAGGCGTAGTCCGGGAAAATACCGACAATGTCCAGGCCGCTGAGATCGCGGAACTGAACGTCGTCAAGACTTTCCAGTTCGCCGCCAAACACGAGGTGCAACAGCTGTTTCTTCTCACCGGAATTCGTCATCGTCGTCTCTTTCGTTGTCTGCTCCTCCGCTGCTTCATCTGAGGGATTTTGACGGAAACGTCAACTGCCTCATCGTGGGCCGACGTGGGTTATCAAGTCGTTCAGACGCAGCTGCGAAGCGGCGCAAAGTTCGCCATGGCGAACCTCCGCCTTGTTGTAGACGAGCTCGTTCCCATCGAGATCGACGAGACGGCCGCCTGCCCTCTCCAGGATCAGATCGGCAGCAGCAAGGTCCCAATCATGGGAGTTGCGCTTGACGAAGGTGCCGTCGATGCTGCCGTCGGCAACCATGGCAATACGATACGCGAGCGACGGCACATGCCTGACGCGCTCGATCCGGCGCCGCAGCGTCTCCGGAAACCCGCCGAGCACATCTTCTGCGATGGCGAAACGGGCGGGCGTTTCGATCGGCGTTACAGATACGGCGATTTGCTTGCCGTTTTTCAGCGCCACACCGCCCGCCGTTGCTTCGTAAAACTCATCCAGTGCAGGCGCATAGAGGACGCCTGCGACCGGCCGCCCCCGATGGACGACGGCAACGCTCACGCACCAGAGGTTCTGGCCGGCCAGAAACGCCCGCGTACCGTCGATCGGATCGACGATGAAGAGCGTTGCCTCCGACAGCCGCTGCGTATTGTCGTCTGTCTCTTCCGAAAGCCAGCCGTAGTCCGGGCGTGCGCCGCAAAGGATCGTCTGGAGCGTTTCGTTCGCCGCGAAATCGGCGGCGCTGACGGGGGACCTGCCCTCGTTCTTCCACCACACCTCGGGCGACCGGTTGAAATGGCTGAGGGCGACGGTGCCTGCCTGCCTTGCGGCATCGGCGATCAATTCCAGATCGCTTTGCCAGCGGGCCATATCCACGTCGCTCATTCCATCAATCCAATCCGTCAGCGGCCAGCAAGCGTCATTCCTTCGATCGCCAGCGTCGGCGCGGCAACGCCATACTTGCGGTCGATGTCGTTTGCCGGCGTCACGCGCATGAACATGTCTTTCAGGTTCGATGCAATCGTTACCTCGGAAACGGCGAAGGTCAGTTCACCGTTTTCAATCCAGAAGCCGGTGGCGCCGCGGCTGTACTCGCCGGTGATCATGTTGACGCCCTGGCCGATCAGCTCGGTGACGTAGAAGCCATTCCCGACGCTTCGGATCAGATCCTCGGGCGATACGTTGCCCGGCTCAAGCGCAAGGTTGGTCGACGCGGGCGTCACCGCGTTGCCGCCGCGCACACCGCGTCCGTTGGTTTCCATTCCGATTTCGCGCGCCGTCGATGTCGACAGGAACCAGTGCTTCAGCACGCCGTCCTCGATCATCACCAGCTTCTCGCCGGAGATGCCCTCGCCATCGAAGGGGCGCGACGACGGGCCGCGCACGATCAGCGGATCATCGGTGATCGACAGCCCCGCCTTGAGGACCTGCTGGCCCATCTTGTCGCGCAGGAAGCTCGTCTTGCGGGCAACGGAGGCACCATTGATCGCGCCTGCGATGTGGCCGACGAAGCCGCGGGCAACGCGCGGATCGAAGATCACGGTGACATTCTTGCCGGTATCGACCTGGCGCGGGCTGAGACGCTTGATGGCCCGCTCGCCGGCACGCCGGCCGATATCCGCAGCGTCATCCAGCTCCGCGAAATAGATGCGGCTGTCGAAATCGTAGTCGCGCTCCATTCCCGTGCCCTCGCCGGCAATGACGCTGACCGAGCGCCCGAAACGAGACGCCATATAGCTGCCTTCGAAGCCATGCGACGTCACGAGGACGAGGCCGCCCCTGCCGGCAGACGCGCCTGCGCCCGACGAATTGGTGACACCCTTGACCGCCAGCCCTGCCGCCTCGGCGGCGAGAGCGGCTTCAGCCAGCTGCTCGGACGAGACCTCGGTCGTGTCGAGCAGTTGCAGGTCGGGATAGGACCTCGCGAGCTTGTCCTCGTCGGCGAGGCAGGCGAACGGGTCTTCCGGCGAAACCTTGGCCATCGCAACGGCGCGCTCGGCAAGCGCCGAGAGGTCGAAGCCGGGATTGGCGGAAACGCTGGCAACGCGCTGGCCGATGAAGACGCGCAGCGAGAAATCGTCGCTTTCGGACGATTCCGTTCCCTCCACCTTGCCAAGGCGCACGCTGACGGATTGCGAGCGGGAGCGCACCACGACCGCATCGGCGGCGTCGGCTCCTGCCTTCCTGGCGAGGTCGATCAGTTGGCTTGCGCGGGAAAGAAGCGTCGAGGAGTCGATTTCAGAGGACATGATTTGGCCTTTCCTTCGCGTTCCATTTATTGTGCGCTACGGAAAGCATCAAGGCCGTGAGCGCCGATTCTTTTCTGCATTGCCTGCAACGTCTTCCCGCCCAGAAAGAATGCCGCACCATGTCCGAGCCCAATGCGCTTTTTACCGAAACGATCCTGCTGCTCGGCGGCGCCGTTGTGTCAGCACCGATCTTCAAGCGCCTCGGGCTTGGAACGGTGCTCGGCTACCTCGCCGCCGGGGTGGTGATTGGGCCTATCTTTCATGGACTTACGGACGGCGAGCAGATCCTGAACGTCGCCGAGCTTGGCGTCGTTTTCCTGCTGTTCATTGTCGGCCTGGAGCTGAAGCCAAGCCGCCTGTGGCAGATGCGGCGCGACATTTTCGGGCTCGGAACCGCTCAGGTCGGGTTGACGGGGCTGCTGCTGACGCTGCTGACCTACCTTTCGGGCATTTTCGACTGGCGTGGCAGCATCATCGCCGGCTTCGGACTTGCGCTTTCCTCCACAGCATTCGCCATGCAGATTCTCGACGATGAAGGCGAGGTGAACTCCCGGTACGGGCAACGTTCCTTCTCGATGCTGTTGTTCCAGGACCTTGCGATCGTTCCGCTTCTGGCGCTGATCAACATTCTCGACACAGGCAAGGGGCACGGCGCGCCGGTTCTCGACTTCGCCCTGGCGATCGGCGCCATCGGCGCGATGATCATCATGGGCCGATATCTGCTGACGCCGCTCTTCCAGATCATCGCCCGCACCGGAGCGCGCGAGGCGATGATCGCCGCCGCCCTCTTCGTCGTCATGGGATCGGCGAGCCTGATGCAGGTTGCCGGACTCTCCATGGCCATGGGGGCGTTTCTTGCCGGCGTGATGCTGGCTGAATCCTCCTACCGGCATGAGCTCGAGGCCGACATCGAGCCTTTCCGCGGGGTCCTGCTTGCTATTTTCTTCATTGCCGTCGGGCTGTCGCTTCAGCTTCACGTGCTGCGGGACAATGCGTTGCTGATCTTCGTCACGGTGCCGATCATCATGGCCGCAAAGGCAATCGTCATCTATGCGCTCTGCCGCCTGACCGGCTCCTCGCACGACGATGCCATCCGTATCGCTTTCCTGTTGCCGCAAGGCGGAGAATTCGGTTTCGTCCTCTTCTCAGCGGCGGGCGCAGCCGGCCTGATGCCGTCGAGCACGGCGTCCCTGCTGATCGCGATCGTAACGCTCTCGATGGCCCTGACGCCGATCGGCACCGTGCTGTCGAAAAGGCTGCTGAAGGGGGAAGAGAAGGAGCAGCTCGACGAGGATTTCGCGGGTGCGGGTGCCGATGTCCTGATGGTCGGCTTTTCGCGCTTCGGGCAGATTTCGGCACAGATACTGCTTGCCGGCGGCCGGGCGGTGACGGTGATCGACGTTTCCGCCGACCGTATCCGCCAGGCCTCATCCTTCGGCTTCCGCATCTATTTCGGCGACGGCACTCGCAAGGACGTGCTGCGGGCCGCCGGCATCGACCATGCCAAGATCGTCGTCGTCTGCACGCAGAAGCGCGAAGTCACCGACAAGATCGTGGAACTCGTGCAGGCCGACTATCCGCACGCCAAGCTCTTCGTGCGCTCCTACGACCGCATCCATTCGATCGCGCTGCGCAACCTCAACGTCGACTACGAACTGCGCGAGACGCTTGAATCCGGTCTGCTGTTCGGGCGTCGGACGCTGGAAGCGCTCGGCGTCAGCGAAACGGACGCCTACGAGATCGGCGAGGATATCCGCCGCCGCGACGAACAGCGCCTTGTGCTGCAGGTCTCGGAGGGATTGCAGGCCGGACGCGACATGCTGTTCTCGCAGCCGGTCAAGCCCGAGCCGTTGGTGAAGCCCAAGCGCGCAACGGAATTCGACGATGACCTTCTGGCGGGCACGGCCGAAGCGACAGCGGACGCCTAGAGCATTTCCGCTTTTCTTCGAATCGCAAAAACGCTCTATCTTTTTGATTTTACGCAATTCCGGACGCAAAACCGCTACGCACTTTTGCTGGAATTGCTCTAGCCTAAGCCTTGAGACGCGCTTCGATCTCGCGATCGAGCGCGTATTTCAGCTCGTCCTTGACGCCGGCCGACATGGTGAGCACGTCTCGCGCCTTCAGGAAATCCATGACGCCGGTGCGGCCGACGACAGGGCGCAGAAAGATATGCGGTGCCTGCAGCCGCAGCTTCAGCGAGATTGCCGTCTGCATCATCAGCTGGCCGGAACCGAAGATACTCTCCATGCGGTTCGGTATATGGGTTCCGTCGCCTTCGGGCGCTCCGACCACATCGATGCCGATCACGATGTCGGCAAGGTCCATCAGGCACTCGTAAGGTACCGGATTGCTGATGCCGCCATCGATCATGACCCGGCCATGCAGGCGAACCGGCATGAAGACGGCGGGTATGGCGGACGAGGCGGCAAGGGCGGGGAAAAGCGCGCCCTCGCTGACCAACACCTCGGCCTGAGCGTAGTAATCGGTCGCGGTTACCGTCATCGGGATCTGCAGATCCTCGAAGCGCTCCGGCAGTTCCGACGGCAGGAAGGCCTTGAGGATGCGTTCGAGGTTGAACTGACCGATGCGAACTCCGTTGGCGACGGCGTCCCGCACCGTTTGCGGGCGCAGCCCCCAGAGCCGGCTGACGACGGCTCCTTTGTTGCCGACGGTCATCAGCGCATGTTCGCGGATGGCGGCACCCGTCATCCCGGCCGCCATCCCGGCGCCCATGATGGCGCCGATCGAGGAACCCGCAATCGCCACCGGGCGGATGCCGAGCTCATCAAGCGTTTCGATAATATGGATGTGGGACAGGCCGCGGGCACCGCCACCGCCAAAGGCGACAGCAACTCTCGGCAAGGATCCGCGCGCGCTATCTGGAGCAGCAGGCAACTCGGTACTGGTCTTTTCGGCCTGCTGCACCTCTACCCCCGCCATAATCCGCTGTTTACTGAGGCTGATAGCGGAAGAAATGAACCCTGGTATCGCCGAAGATCCGGCTTTCCAGGAAAAGATAGGAAGGATCGACCGAAACGGCAACGTCGGCGCGCTCCTCGAGCACGGCAATCGCTCCGGGCTCCAGCCAGCCACCCTTGGCCGCGGCGGCCATCGCCTTTTCACCGAGGCCCTTTCCATAGGGCGGATCGACAAACAGCATCTGGAACGGCTCGAGATTGCCGACGCTGCCGAGATCGGTCGCGTCTCGTCTCAGGATGCGCGTCTTGCCGTGCAGGCCGAGCGCATCGATATTCTCCCAGAGCAGCCCCCTGCCCTCGACGCTGTTCTCGACAAACAGCGCATGACGGCAGCCGCGCGAGACGGCCTCGAGCCCGACGGCGCCGGTGCCGGCAAACAGGTCCAGTATCCGGGTGCCATCGACGCACTCCGGATAGGCATGGCTCAGAATGTTGAACAGGCTCTCACGCGTCCGGTCGGCAGTCGGCCGGATGTCGTTCGATTTTGGTACGGCGAGCGGCCGTCCGCGAAACTCACCGCCGACGATCCGCACCGCGCGTCATTCCCTTCCCTTTAGGTCCACCGCGCGACGGTCCGCCCGAAGGTTTGCCGCCGCCACCCGGCCGATCGCCCGAAGGCTTGCCGGAGAAACTCTTTGCACCAGCCGGCTTTGCACCGCCGGGCTTGCTGCCGAAGCTCTTGCCACGCGGCTTGTCGCCAAAAGGCTTGTCGCCGTAGGGCCGGTCGCCGCGTGGTCTATCGCCGGCTGGACGCTCGGAGCGTGCTTCGCCCGAGAAGCTCTTGGCACGCGGGCGCTCGTCGCCCTCGGCACGCGGACGCCGCGGCTTGTCGCCGAAGGGGCGTGCCGGACGATCACCGGCCGGACGGTCGCTGCGTGCCGGACGGTCACCGAAGGAACGCGGGCGGTCGGCACCCTCTTCGCGCGGCTTGCGCTCGCCACGCGGCTTGTCACCGAACGGACGATCGCCGGCCGGACGGTCGCCATAAGGTCTGTCGCTGCGAGCCGGGCGGTCGCCGTAGGAACGCGGGCGCTCGGCACCCTCTTCGCGCGGCTTGCGCTCGCCACGGGGGCGGTCGCCCGCCGGACGCTCACTGCGGACCGGACGGTCGCCGTAAGGCCTGTCGCTGCGTGCCGGGCGGTCGCCGTAAGAGCGCGGACGCTCGGCACCATCCTCGCGCGGCTTGCGATCACCGCGAGGCTTGTCGCCGAACTGGCGGTCGCCACGCGCGGGGCGATCACCATGGGATCTTTCGCCACGTGCGGTACGATCGCCGGAAGGGCGGTCGCCGCGGGGAGCACGATCACCGAAAGGCTTGTCGCCGCGTGGCGGACGATCACCACGATCACCGGAGCGCTTGCGTCCGCCGTCGTCGTTGCTCACTTCGCTGGAACGGATCCACTCGCCTTCCTCGTCGCGGGCGCGGTTGACCTGGACACGCGGACCGGTGTCGTCGTGGCGGGTCGGCTGCGGCTTGGCGCGGCCGGGCTTCTCGCCGCGCTTGAGTGCCGTCTGGGCGTTCTTCTCTGCCTTGGCGGCTGCCTTTTCGCCGAGCGGACGAGCGCCGGGCGCCATCCACACATTGGCATTGCGACGGCTGCCGAGCGCCGGGCGCTTCGGACGGTCGTCGTCCTTGCGGGCGCCATCACGGCCACCGTCGCGACGGTCGTCACGCTTGTCGTCCCGCTTGGTATCGAGGCGGCTCAGGGCGCGTTCGCGCTTGTCTTCCGGCTTCCACGAGCGTTCGCGGCGCTCCGGCTTGGCTTCGATCTCCTCCTCGGCGGCAAGGGCCGGCGCATTGTAGATCGGCGCGTCGAAATTGGCCTTGGCGTCTTCGATCAGGCGCGGGCCGAGCTGGTCGCGCAGCGTGCGGCCGCGGACTTCCACGACCTCGCGCTCGGGCAGATCGCCGAGCTGGAACGGGCCGTAGGAAATGCGGATCAGGCGGTTGACGTCGAGACCGAGCGCGCCGAGCACGTTCTTGATTTCGCGGTTCTTGCCTTCGCGCAGGCCCATGGTGAGCCAGACGTTGGAGCCCTGGGTGCGGTCGAGCGTCGCTTCGATGGCGCCGTAGAGCACGCCGTCGACGGCAATGCCGTCCTTCAGCTTGTCGAGCGCATCCTGGTCGATATCGCCATGGGCGCGTACGCGGTAGCGGCGCAGCCAGCCCGTCGTCGGCAGTTCCAGCGCGCGGGCAAGGCCGCCGTCGTTGGTCAGCAGCAGCAGGCCCTCGGTGTTGATGTCGAGGCGGCCGATCGACATGACGCGCGGCAGATCGTCCGGCAGATTGTCGAAAACGGTGTGCCGACCCTCCGGATCGGAGTTCGTGGTCACGAGACCGGCCGGCTTGTGATAGAGCCAGAGGCGCGTGCGCTCGATGCCGCGGATCGGAACGCCGTCGACTTCTATCTTGTCCGTCAGCGTGACATTGACCACGGGTGTGTCGAGCGGCTTGCCGTTCAGCGTGACGCGGCCTTCCATGATCATGCGCTCGATGTCGCGGCGAGAGGCAACGCCGGCGCGCGCCATCACCTTAGAGATGCGTTCCGCCTTGGCATCGCCATCGGACGCGCTCGCGTCGGCCCTGGCGAAGGTTTTTGCGGGTTTCGCGCCGGATTTCGGGGCGTCATCGCGCGGAGATGGCTTGCCGCCAGGCCGTTTTGGCTTGTCTTTGAATGTCATTTGTTGTTTGCCTGCCTTTTGGGCCTGTCTATCAGGTCGCGCCCCTGCGGTTAAGTGGAAATTGTCGACTCGTGAAGACAAATCAATTTATGGATCTGGCGCTCGATGAGGCGCGTGCCGCGGGCGCGCGCGGCGAGGTGCCGATCGGCGCCGTGCTGGTGCTCGACGGCGCCGTCGTCGCTCGTTCCGGCAACCGAACGCGCGAACTGAACGACGTCACCGCCCACGCGGAAGTCGCCGTGATCCGCATGGCCTGCGAAGCGCTGGGCCAGGAGCGGCTGACGGGCGCCGATCTCTACGTGACGCTGGAGCCGTGCACGATGTGCGCCGGCGCCATTTCGTTCGCCCGCATCCGCAGACTCTACTACGGAGCCGAGGATCCGAAGGGCGGCGCGGTCGACAACGGGGTACGCTTCTTCATGCAACCCACATGCCACCATGCGCCGGATGTCTACTCAAGCTTGCAGGAGACCGTGGCTGCGGATATCCTGCGGGCATTCTTCGCGCAGAGGAGAGAGACGCAATGATATTGCTTGCCTGCATCGTCCCCGCCATGCTTGCGCTGGCGGGTTTCGCCTACGCCAGGATCGCGCCCGACCGCAGGGCTGTGCCGATGCAATGGTCTCTGTCGGGGAACGTGAACTGGTCCGCGCCGCGCGCCCTGGCTTTCGCCTCGATACCGATGCTGGCGATCGCGCTGATGGCAGTCCTTGCCGTCACCGGGGCCGGGCATGCCAGGGATATCGGGATCGTGGGCATGCTGTTGTTCGCGTGCCAAGCGATGCACATCGGGCTCGTTTCCCGCTGGTCAAAAAGAAAACGGGGCTGACGCCCCGGCCGCCAAACTGAAATATGGAATCAGGTAGAGCGGTGTTTTGCGCACTCTGAGGTAGCGCCGATGATTTCGAAGAGACCGGCCATCGAAACCGACAAGCCTTTTCTCGTATGGCTGGAAGAGGCCTGTATGCGTGAATACGCCGTTGCACTCTGGGGCTCGTGGTCGCCTCATTTGAACGCGCGGAACTCCATTGATGACTGCCAGATCATCGCCAATGACGGCCATGATGTCGGCTGTGTCACCGTCGAGAAGCATAGCGACCACCTATGGCTCGACGAGTTGTTTATAGAGCCTGCATTTCAGCGGCGAGGGATTGGTTCTAAAATTCTCTGGAGCGTTATAGCCGACGCAGAGGGTCTTGAAACGCCGCTCCGCTTGAGCGTTCTGACCACCAATCCGGCCCTGGATTTCTATCTTCGGCACGGCTTTCGAATTCATCAAGAAACCGCGGAAAGGCAGTACCTTGTGAGGCAATGCGACCCGGCAGCAATTCGCGTAGTCACACAGCTATAGAAACGCGCGGTCGCAGGATCCCTCATCACCGCAACAGAATCGGCGCCTCTGAAAACCTACGAATTTGGGGGCCAACGAGCATTCCACATTTCAGTCGGACGGCAGGGCCGACGCCCCGCTCGATCCGGCTACTGAAGAAGATTCCACCACTGCTTGCCGGAACCGGCAACGGCGGCTTCCTTCTTTTTCTTCTTCTGCTTCTTGAGTTCAGGCTCGCCGAGATCGTCGAGCTTCGAAGGATCGTCGGCCTGGCGGTATTCCGTCGGCGGATCGGAAATGGAGCGGCGCTGATCGAGATAGGCGCCCTTCTGGAGGGCGCGTGCGTCGCGATAGGCCTGCGTCTGCTCCTGGGTGGTGCGACGACCGCCCTCGATCGCGTTGCTTGCCAGCGGCGAGCGGAAGCTCGACTTGCCGCTATTGTCGTCCGCATCCTTGACCAGGCGCGAGCGCGTTTCTTCCGGGGATTCGATCCACTGCGGATTGTCCTTGCTGGCGATCGACTGCTGCGGCTCGACGAGCGTATCCTTCTCCGCCGTCGAAGGCAGGACCAGACCCGGACGCGGCGTGTACTTCACGCCCTTGTTCTTTGGTTCGGCACCGGTGAGCGAAGTCGATTTGCCCAGGTCGTCCGTCAGCTGCTGGAACGCCGTCTTGTCTGTGCCGTAGCGCGGGCCGCTGGTGCAGCCTGACATCATCGAGGTGCCTGCCATCGCAACAGTCAGGCAGACGCCCAAATGGAACCAACGCTTCGGTAACATGAAAACCCTTCCAGCAATGCCGGTGCAATCATCGCCCAAAAACCGGACAACCGTCCCCCTGACGGAAAAATCCGGCCATTTTCAGGCAGCTTTTACCGGATGAACCGCGAATGCGCAATTCACCCGGCAATATTCTTCAGTTTTGCACCGCTAGTTCGCGAAGCGCTGCAGCATCGCGGGCAGAGACGTCCGGATATTCGGCATCGGAGCCGACATCGGTCGTGATTCGCCACGAGCGGGCGCATTTCGTGCCTTCGGCGAGCTTCGGCTCGACGCTCACCTGCGGCACGTCTGACAGACGGAACGCATCGGCAGGGCCCTCGGCGCCATCGATCAGGATGCCCGAGGTGATGCAGATCTCCTCGAAGTCCTGACCTTCCAGCGCCTTCAGCAGCGCGGGATCGGCGATGTGCACCACCGGGGCCGCTTCCAGCGACGAGCCGATGCGCTTGTCCTTGCGTTCGATTTCGAGCGCGCCGGTGACGACGGTACGCACGGAACGGATCTTCTTCCACTTTTCCGCCAATGCCTCGTTCCTCCACTCCGCCGGAATGGTCGGGAACTGCTCGAGGTGGACGGAAACCGCCGACGGGTTGCGCGACAGCCAAGCCTCTTCGGTCGTGAAGGGCAGCATCGGTGCCAGCCAGGTCACCATGCAATCGAAGATCGTGCGGATGACATGCAGGCTGGCGCGACGTCGCAGGCTCGACGGCGCGTCGCAGTAGAGCGCGTCCTTGCGGATATCGAAGTAGAAGGCCGAGAGCTCGACATTGGCAAAGTCGATGAGCGCACGGGCGATCTTCTTGAAGTCGAAGGCGTCGTAGTTTTCCCGGACCAGCTGGTCGAGCTCCACCAGACGATGCAGCATCAGCTGCTCCAGTTCCGGCAGATCGGCGAGCGCGATGACTTCGCCCTTGTCGTGCGCGAGGGTGCCAAGCATCCAGCGGACGGTGTTGCGCAGCTTGCGATAGGCGTCGACATTGGTCTGGATGATGGTCTTGCCGACGCGCAGGTCGTCCGCATAGTCCGAGGTCATGACCCACAGGCGCAGGATATCAGCGCCGGCGTCCTTCATGATTTCCTGCGGCGACGTGACGTTGCCCTTGGACTTCGACATCTTCTCGCCCTTCTCGTCCATGGTGAAGCCATGGGTGAGGACGGCGTCGTAAGGCGCACGGCCGCGCGTGGCAGCCGATTCCAGCAGCGAAGAGTGGAACCAGCCGCGATGCTGGTCGGAGCCCTCAAGATAAAGGTCGGCAGGCCATTTCAGGTCCGGGCGGTCTTCCAGCGTGAAGGTGTGGGTGGAGCCAGAGTCGAACCAGACATCGAGGATGTCCATGACCTGCTTCCACGGCTCGTTCGACTTCTTGCCAAGGAACCGCTCGCGGGCGCCTTCGGCAAACCAGGCGTCGGCGCCCTCCTTCTCGAAAGCCTCGAGGATGCGGGCGTTGACCTCGTCGTCCTGAAGGATATCGCCCTGCTCGTCGACGAAGACGCAGATCGGCACACCCCACGCCCGTTGACGCGAAAGGACCCAGTCCGGGCGGCCTTCGATCATGGCACGGAGGCGGTTCTGGCCGGCAGCGGGCACGAAGCGCGTGTCGTCGATGGCATTCAGCGCGCGCGAGCGCAGCGTCGTGCCGTCCGCAAGATTCTTGTCCATATAGACGAACCACTGCGGCGTGTTGCGGAAGATGACCGGCTTCTTCGAACGCCAGGAATGCGGATAGGAGTGTTTCAGGCGACCGCGGGCGAAGAGCGCATTGCGGGCGATGAGCTCCTTGATGACGCGTTCGTTGGCATCGCCCTTCTTGCCGTTGTCGTCGATGACGCGCGCGCCTTCGAGACCCGGGGCATCGGCCGTATAGAAGCCGGCGTCGTCGACGGGGAACGGGATCTTTGTGTCGATGCCCCGAGCTTCCAGCGTGCGGGCAGCCGACGTCCAGGCGTCGAAGTCCTCGCGGCCGTGGCTGGGCGCGGTGTGCACGAAACCGGTACCGGCGTCATCGGTGACGTGGTCGCCGTCGAGCAGCGGAACGTCGAACTCGTAGCCGCCGCCGAAGCCGTTGAAGGGGTGGGCGCAGGTGATGGATGCGAGTTGCTCTGCCGAAACGTCGTGCAAGCGTTTGAACTGCAGCTTCGCCTTGGCGAAGGCGTCTTCGGCCAGCTTGTCGGCCAGGATCAGCTTTTCGCCCGGACGCGGACCGAAATCGTTAGCGGCTTCGGTGACCTCATAAAGACCGTAGGAAACACGCGACGAGTATGCGATGGCGCGGTTACCTGGGATGGTCCAAGGCGTTGTGGTCCAGATGACGACCGATGCTCCCACAAGCAGGTCTGGATTTTGAAAATTACCATCGGCAACCTTAACCGGTCCCACCATCTGCGCCACCGGGAATTTCACCCAGATCATGTCGCTCTCGATGTCATGGTATTCCACTTCGGCCTCGGCCAGCGCGGTGCGCTCGACAACAGACCACATGATCGGCTTTGAGCCGCGGTAGAGCTGGCCTGTCTTGGCGATCTTCAGGAGTTCGCCGGCGATGCGGCTTTCCGAATGGAAGGCCATTGTCGTGTAGGGATTGTCGAAGTCGCCCTCGATACCGAGGCGCTTGAACTCTTCGGACTGGATCTTGATCCAGCCGGCGGCGAAGTCGCGGCATTCCTGGCGGAATTCGTTGACCGGAACCTCGTCCTTGTTCTTACCCTTCTCGCGGTACTTTTCCTCGATCTTCCATTCGATCGGAAGGCCGTGGCAGTCCCAGCCGGGAACATAGTTCGCGTCGAAGCCGCGCATCTGGAACGAGCGGTTGATGACGTCCTTGAGGATCTTGTTCAGCGCATGGCCGATATGGATGTTGCCGTTGGCGTAGGGAGGGCCGTCGTGAAGGACGAACTTCTCGCGTCCTGCAGCGGAAGCGCGCAGCTTCTTGTAGAGTCCCATCTGCTGCCAGCGGGCAACCGTTTCCGGCTCCTTCTGCGGCAGGCCGGCGCGCATCGGGAAATCGGTTTCGGGCAGATAGAGGGTCTTCGAGTAGTCGATCTTTTCGGCTGTATCGGTCATGTCTAGCAATCGTCTCTGGCGCCTCGGGACGGGCGCAACGGGCTTGAAAATGTTTGGCGACGGAGGCGCTCGTTTGCCGGGCGCCAAAAACCCGGACCTTCCGGCCGCTTAGCGCGCGCGGAAGGCCGGGCCGATAATTCGTATCGTGATCGCCAGCCGGAATTTATTCATCGCGCCGGTTCATAGGCGCTTTTGCCCGGAAAAGGAAGAGGGAATTGGGCTTGAAACCGTCGGCGCGAAAGTGCCTGAAAGTCACGGAAAGCAGATCTTGCGGTCCAGCTCGCCAAGCGGCTGCACGCCTGACAGCAGCGCCCTCGCCTCCTCTTCGTCGAGCTTGATCTGCTTGACCAGCGGCTCCAGGCCGTCGAATTTCAGCTCCGGGCGGAGAAAGCCGAAGAAGGACACGCAACAGATCTGGCCGTAAAGATCGCCGCTGAAATCGAAAAGATAGGTTTCGAGAAGCGGTGCGCCGCTATCGGTCACGGTCGGGCGCCGCCCGTAGCTCGCCACCGCATCGTGCAGCGTGCCATCGGCCAGGCGGAAGCGGACGGCGTAGATGCCCGCCTTCAGTTCGACTTCCGGCGGCAATCGCATGTTGGCGGTCGGAAAGCCGAGCTGGCGGCCGAGTTTCTCGCCGTCGATTACCTCGGCCTCGACGGTATAGCGATAGCCGAGCAGGCCGGCGGCCTCACTGACATCTCCGTCCTTCAACCGTTCGCGGATGCGGCTCGACGATACGACGTCGGCATTTTCGTCGCGAAACGCATCGATCAGCGTGACGCCGAAACCGTATTTGTCGCCGGCATCCATCAGGAACGCCGGACCGCCTTCGCGTCCGCGGCCGAAGTGAAAATCGACACCGGTCACGACTTCCGACGCACCCAGCCAATCCTTGAGGATCGAATGGATGAAATCATCGGCCGAACGCTGCGAGAAGGCGAGGTCGAAGGGGTACTCGATGACCGCATTGAAGCCCATGGCCTCGAGAATACGCGCCCGCAGCGGCGCGGGCGTGATACGGAAAACCGGGGTTTCCGGCCGGAAGACGGTGCGCGGATGCGGCTCGAAGGTCAGCACGAGCGCCGGCACGCCGCGCTCCCGGGCAATATCCAGAGCCCGGTTCAGAACCGACTGATGGCCGCGATGGACACCGTCGAAATTGCCGATGGCGATGACGCCGCCGCTGAGGTGGGCGGGCAGGGGATCGCGGGTTTCGTTGCGGTGAAAGACGGTCATCGGCTGGCTTTTCTTATGCGGGCTCTTATGCGAGGCGGGGCATCCACCACTTCGGCGTCGCTCTTTCCCGCTCCAGGTAGGCCGCGAGGATCGCCTCGTCGGTCTCCCCATTCAGCGTGTACTCCTTCGCATGAATGCCGCCGCTGATATAGAGGAGATCAAGGCCGTAATCGAGAGCGCCGCGCACGTCGGTCGGCATGCCGTCGCCTATCGCCAGAACGCGGTCCAGCGGAAAATCGCCATGAGCCTGCAGGGCAACGGACAGAACCTCGTCGTAGATCGGCTTGTGCGGCTTGCCGGCGATGCGGGTCGTGCCGCCAAGCTGCGTGTAGTAGGCCGCCATGGCGCCGGCGCAGGGAATGATGCGGTGACCGCGCTCGACGACGAGATCGGGGTTTGCGCAGATCATCGGCACCTCGCGCTCCCGGAAATCGGTCAGCATTTCGGTGTAGTCTTCCGGGGTTTCCGTCTCGTCGTCGAAGAAGCCGCTGCAGACGACGCAGTCGGCATCCCGGGCGTCGACGCGTTCCACACCGAGGCCTTCGATCAGCGCCACGTCGCGCTCCGGGCCGAGCAGAAAGACCTTCCTGGGGCCTTCCGCAATCAGACGGCGGGTCACGTCGCCGGAGGTCACGATCCGGTCATAAGCGCTGTCCGGTATCCCGATCTGTTGAAGTTGGGTCACCACCTGCGGGGCGATGCGCGGGGAGTTGGTGATAAGGACGACGGTAAGGCCCTCGCCGCGGGCTGCCTCGAGCGCCGCAGCGGCCTTCGGGAACGGATCGATGCCGTTGTGCACCACACCCCATACATCGCAGAACACCGCGTCGTACCGGCTGGTGATTTCCGCAAGGTTCTCGATCCGCTTGGCCATTCCGATGTCCCGATTTGCGTAGAGTGACGGCTGACATCGCAAAGGGATGGCGCGATGGCAAGGCATTTTGCGGCGGGTGATCGCAAAAAGTCCGCCGGGCGGCCGTTACAGGAATATCTCGCCAGCCTTCACGAGCACGCCGGCCAGCGCGCAGAGCGCGAGGATCTTCACAATGCCGACCTTGAAACGAAAGAGCAGCACGCAGGCCGAGAGAAAGAGGCCGAGCGCGGCGACATCGAGCGTTCGCCACTCCGGCCAGGCAAGGCTGACCAGCGGCAGCCCGCCTCCTCGCGTCAGCAGTGCGACACGTCCCACCTCGGCAAACAGCACGTGCAGACCGAACCAGAGCGCCAGATTGAGAATGACGCCGACGACGGCGGCGGTGATTGCCGACATGGCCGCGGAAAGCGTCGCGTTGTCGCGCAGCTTCTCGATGAACGGCGCCCCGGCGAAGATCCAGATGAAGCTCGGGACGAACGTTGCCCATGCCGCGAGCGATGCGCCGAGCAGGCCGCCGGCCAGAGGTGCCATGACGAGCGGGTTGCGGAACCCGGCAAGGAACCCCACGAAGCAGAGCACCAGCACCAGAGGGCCGGGCGTGGTCTCGGCGAGCGCCAGGCCATCCAGCATCTCGCCGGGCTTCAGCCAGGCGTATTGTCCGACGGCGACCTGCGCGACGTAGGACAGAACTGCATAGGCGCCACCGAAGGTGATGACCGCCATCTTGGAAAAGAACACGAAGACGGCGCCGAACACGTTCGTCTCGCCGGTCAGCGTCTCGGCGATCAGGTCTGCCGGCGCATCCAGGCTGCGCACAAGCAGCAGAGGCGACTGCCACACGAGCACCCAGAACACCAGGACGATCAAGGGTTTGGCAATGGAATGCGTCGTCAGCGGCTGGAAATAGGGGCGTCTTGCAGGGTGTGCCGGCGGGTCGTTGCGCTGCCTGTACCGTATCCTCGCGAAGCCGGCAGCACCCGCCAGGATCACGACGAGGGGGAACGGCAGGTTCAGGAGGAACAGAACCAGGAACGAGGCGGCAGCGACATAATGGTGAAAGCGGCTCGTCAGGGCTCGGCGCGCCAATCTCAGCAGAGCTTCGACGACGATGGCGAGAACCGCGGCCTTGAGCCCGAAGAACAAGGCCGAGAGCCAGGTCGCATCCTGAAAATACGCGTAGAGGCCGGAGAGTGCCAGAATGACGGCGAAGCCCGGCAGGATGAAGAGCAAACCGGCCACCAGCCCGCCGCGAATACCATGCATGAGCCAGCCGATATAGGTTGCAAGCTGCTGCGCCTCCGGTCCCGGCAGCAGCATGCAGTAGCTCAGCGCATGCAGGAAACGCTCTTCCGAGATCCAGCGCTTTTCCTCGACGATGACCTTGTGCATCAGCGCAATCTGCCCGGCGGGCCCGCCGAAGCTCAGACAGCCGATCCTCGCCCACACGCGCGTTGCCTCCTTAAGCGACGGTGCCGCCACGACGTCATCGGCCGGGGTCATTTGATTCACGGTCCTCTGCCCCTCGCCCGGCCATCGGCGCAATCGTGTTTCCTCGGCGCCAGCCTGCTCGATATCATTGGCACGGATATGCGACAATCCCAATGCGGTGGCCCAATGCGGTGGCCAAATGCCGTGGCCCGTTGCCCTGGTCGAATGCCGTGGCCCGATGCGACGAGAGATCCGCAGCTTCGGCTGTGCGCCGGGGCAGCCGATAAGCGATTGTTTGTCCAAGACTATCTGAAAAGCTGGATGATTTTTCGCGGGATCGCGCTTTTTGCCATCAAAAAGTTGCACAGCCGCCTTATTGAAAATTGCGACGTTATCCTTGACTCCCCTACGAGCCATCCCTAAATGCAGGCCGCTAGCACTCACAACAGGCGAGTGCTAACATCCATCCGTGCGGGCCGTTTCGGCCCGCGAGTGTCATTTGATCGAGGGATTAGACAATGGCAAGCACCAACTTCCGCCCCCTTCACGATCGCGTCGTCGTTCGCCGCGTTGAGTCCGAAGCCAAGACCAAGGGCGGCATCATCATTCCCGACACCGCTAAGGAAAAGCCGCAGGAAGGCGAAATCGTCGCCGTCGGTTCCGGCGCTCGTGACGAGTCCGGCAAGGTCGTCGCTCTCGACGTCAAGGCTGGCGACCGCGTTCTGTTCGGCAAGTGGTCCGGCACCGAAGTCAAGATCGACGGCGAAGACCTTCTGATCATGAAGGAAGCCGACATCATGGGCATCATCGGCTGATCAGCCGACTGCCTTTCCGACATAGCCGACGGGTCTAAAACCCGGACAACTCGAATTCAGGAGTTTCAATCATGGCAGCTAAAGAAATCAAGTTTGGCCGCACCGCGCGCGAAAAGATGCTGCGTGGCGTCGACATTCTCGCTGACGCAGTGAAGGTAACGCTCGGCCCGAAGGGTCGCAACGTCATCATCGACAAGTCCTTCGGCGCTCCGCGCATCACCAAGGACGGCGTTTCGGTCGCCAAGGAAATCGAACTTGAAGACAAGTTCGAGAACATGGGCGCCCAGATGGTCCGCGAAGTTGCTTCGAAGACCAACGACATCGCCGGCGACGGCACCACGACCGCAACCGTTCTTGCCCAGGCGATCGTTCGCGAAGGCAACAAGGCTGTTGCAGCCGGCATGAACCCGATGGACCTGAAGCGCGGCATCGACCTCGCCGTTGCAGACGTCGTGAAGGATCTCCAGGCCAAGGCCAAGAAGATCTCCACCTCGGAAGAAGTCGCACAGGTCGGCACGATTTCCGCAAACGGCGACAAGCAGGTCGGTCTCGACATCGCTGAAGCCATGCAGCGCGTCGGCAACGAAGGCGTCATTACGGTTGAAGAAGCCAAGACCGCCGAAACCGAACTCGAAGTCGTCGAAGGCATGCAGTTCGACCGCGGCTACCTCAGCCCGTACTTCGTGACCAACCCGGAAAAGATGATCGCAGACCTCGAAGACGTCTTCATTCTCCTCCACGAGAAGAAGCTCTCGAACCTGCAGTCGATGCTCCCGGTTCTCGAAGCCGTCGTTCAGACCGGCAAGCCGCTCCTCATCATCGCTGAAGACGTCGAAGGCGAAGCTCTTGCGACGCTCGTCGTCAACAAGCTCCGCGGCGGCCTGAAGATTGCTGCCGTCAAGGCTCCCGGCTTCGGCGATCGCCGCAAGGCAATGCTCGAAGACATCGCGATCCTGACCGGCGGTACGGTCATCTCCGAAGACCTCGGCATCAAGCTCGAATCCGTAACGCTCGACATGCTCGGCCGTTCGAAGAAGGTTTCGATCTCGAAGGAAAACACCACGATCGTCGACGGCGCTGGCGCCAAGTCCGACATCGAAGGCCGCGTTGCACAGATCAAGGCTCAGATCGAAGAAACCTCTTCCGATTATGACCGCGAGAAGCTGCAGGAACGCCTTGCCAAGCTCGCTGGCGGCGTTGCCGTCATCCGCGTTGGCGGTTCGACGGAAATCGAAGTCAAGGAAAAGAAGGACCGCATCGACGACGCCCTCAACGCGACGCGCGCTGCCGTTCAGGAAGGCATCGTCCCCGGCGGCGGTATCGCTCTCCTGCGCTCTTCGACGAAGATCACCGCAAAGGGTGTGAACGACGACCAGGAAGCCGGCATCAACATCGTTCGCCGCGCCCTGCAGTCGCTGGTTCGCCAGATCGCTGAAAACGCTGGTGACGAAGCCTCGATCGTTGTCGGCAAGGTGCTCGACAAGGACCAGGACAACTACGGCTACAACGCCCAGACGTCCGAGTATGGCGACATGATCGTCATGGGTATCGTCGACCCGCTCAAGGTTGTTCGCACGGCTCTTCAGAACGCTGCTTCTGTCGCATCGCTGCTGATCACCACCGAAGCGATGATCGCCGAACTGCCGAAGAAGGATGCTCCTGGCGGCATGCCTGGCGGCATGGGCGGCATGGGCGGCATGGACATGATGTGATAGGCGAAAGCCTATCGCAGGAATGCCCATAAAGCTTCGCCCATGCACTCGGAATGGTTCAGCGCCTCAAGCGCGCTGAACGGGCGGCATGGACATGATGTGAGACTGAGGTCTCGCATCTGAACCACCGGTTCAGTCAGGAAAGGGCGGTCTTCGGGCCGCCCTTTTTCATTGTCCGATTCGCCGGCACGGCAACCGGAATTCCCTCCGCTTCGAGCGTAAACGTTTCATCAAGCGGAGGAGAAGCACTCGCCCGACGCCAAACTTGCGCCAGGCTTGCTACGTCGCGCTTTTTTTCAACGCTGGATATTTTGAAGATAGCGTCCGATTGTGAGGGCTTGTCGGGTTTGATGGCTGCTGCAATCGTTTTCATTTCATTATTTCTTGGTTATTTAGCGATTTTTTTGAAATTCTGCGTGATTTCGCCCAGGTGGCGCATTGCCCGGACAAAACGTGGGCGTGCAAAAAGCGATTGCCGTTTGCGAAAAAATTCCTATAAATCCGCGCTGCGTTTCACGCCTCGTTGGACAGCGAGATTCCTGCATTACAGGCCATCTCGATCACGCGGCGATGTCGTCAAACTCAGAAATATATTTTCAATATATAAATTATAAGTTGTTTATTTTCTTCCGGAAAAGTGGGCGCGGTGCCGCCAAAAAGGAACCGATCGTCCATACCCCCTTTTCCGGGCTCCCCCGAGCATGACGCACGGGTGGCATAAATCTGTCCATATTTGTCGGGAGCGCAGCAGGGGAATGCTGCCCCCAAAATGGGGAAAAAATTGTTCAAAATCGCCAAGACCACCGCTACCGCTACACATCTGCCGGGATCGCTGGAACTCAACGACAACGACCCTGAGATGCTCGCTCAATTTTCCGTCGCTGAAACATGGGTCGGGGATTTTTCCAGCGGGGTGATCAGCCTCAAGGAGCGCAGCGCCAAACTTCACGGCTTGTCGACGCCGGAATGCGGCCTTCTGAGCCTGATGCGCTGCTATGACCGGAGCGATCACAATCGCATCCTGGAAATCTTCGAACAGGCCGCGACACTGTCGGCGTCCTTCTGTTTTTCGACGACGATCACCATGCCGAACGGATATCGCCAGCCGCTGTTCTGCATGGGTGAATCCAACGGCTATGAAGACGGGTATGGCGGCAGCATGCTTGGCATGTTCGTCTTTCCACGCCTCAAGAACAATGTCGGCGGCGCTTTCGCCCGTCGCCAGTAGGTGCTTGGAGAGAAAGCCGGCCGCGAGGCTGGCTTTCTCTGATCGACCGTGTCAGGCAGGGCGCGATCAGGCAGGACGCGCGGGAATGTTGAGCCCCTTTTCGCTGGCCGGGCGCGCGATGCAACGCTCCAGCCAGTCCATGACGGCCGGAAACTTCGCGTACTCCAATATCTCCCTGCCGCCATAGAAGACGTCGGCGCCGCGGATCCAGGGAAATGTGGTGATATCGGCAATCGTGTAGAGATCACCCATGATCCATTGGCGGCCCTTCAGCCTTTCCTCCAGAATGCCGAGAAGGCGTTTCCCCTCGTCGCGATATCGCTCCACGGGATAGGAATTGTTCGCCACCTTGTCCGCAGCGAACTTGTGGAAGTGGCCGAACTGTCCCAGCATCGGGCCGATGCCGGCCATCTGGAAGAACACCCACTGGATCGTCTCGTAGCGGCCGGCCGCATCCGCAGGAATGAGCTTGCCGGTTTTCTCCGCGAGATAAAGCAGGATTGCCCCCGATTCAAAGAGGCCGATCGGCTTTCCGTCCGGTCCGTTGGGATCGATGACGGCAGGGATACGGCCGTTCGGGTTGAGCGACACGAACTCCGGAGACTTCTGGTCATTGGTACCAAACGAGATCAGATGCGCCTCGTATGGCAAGCCGAGCTCTTCGAGCGCGATCGAAATCTTCACGCCGTTCGGTGTCGGAAGCGAATAGAGCTGGATGATATCGGGATTTTCGGCCGGCCAGCGGCTAGTAATCGGGAATGCGGAAAGGTCTGCCATCGTGTTCTCCGGGTTTCGGCGGCCGACCATAGAAGGGGGCGGCTAGTCATGACAAGCTGCGGCCGTCCGGATTGTTCGTTCAACAATTGCGAACAAAGCGTCTGCGTTCGTTTATCTTTCCAAGACGAGGAAAAAAGGCGACAACGTGTCATCCGAGGTCGACAGTGCCGGGGGCACAAGACCTTAACCACCGTTCAACCGGAGACACCGTCCCATGTCGAATACCAACAACATCGCTATTCTCGTCGCCCGCGTGCTGCTCTCCTTCATGTTCATCATGGCAGGCTTCGGCAAGCTCACGGATCCTGCAGGTACCGCCGGCATGATCGCCGGTGCGGGCCTTCCGGCCTCTGCGGCCCTCGCCTATCTCGCCGGCGCGTTCGAGCTGGTGACCGGCCTTGCAGTCCTGCTCGGCTACCAGACCAAGATCATCGGCTTCCTGCTGGCTGCCTTCTGCATTTTCACCGCGCTGGTCTTCCACCTGCCGGCCGTCAACGTTCCTGATTTCCCTGCCGCGGCAAACGGCTGGATCAATGCCCTCAACCAGATCATGGTCATGAAGAACTTCACGCTGGCCGGCGCCTACATCTTCCTCGCCATCGTCGGCCCGGGCGTCTACTCGCTCGACGCACGCCGCGGCGCCTATGTCGCTGCCTAAGCGATAGGAGCTTCTTCCCAAGCATACGACCCGCCGTCACCAGACGGCGGGTTTTTTCGTTCGTTCACCCATCGCCCTCTGCGCCGGGAAGCGCTGCGATATCGGGCAGCCACGGCACGGCCGAACTGCACCAGACCTGCCTGCGGGGTTCGAGTTCGGCGCGCTGGTCGATGCTGCCCCAGCGAATGCCCCAGACATCCGCGTCCTCCCCCTCACCTGTTGTGAAAAGCGGAGAGCCGCATCGCGGGCAGAAGTGCTGCTCGCGGATTCGGCCGCTGTCGCCGCGCTTGCGATAGATATTTGGCGGATTGCCTGTGAGCTGGATGGCATCCCGACCGACCCGCGCCGTTACGCGAAATGGCGAGCCGGTCAGCCGCTGGCAATCGGTGCAATGGCAGATACCGACCGCAAGCGCGTCAATCACCGCCTGGTAGGTCACGTGACCGCAATGGCATTGTCCGGTGATGCGCATGCCTCATCCCTTCTGACGGGGCGGATGCCGCCATTGACCGATTCCGGACTATGATATCCGCTTCGCGAGCCATACCGTCGCGCCGCCGCATTGCGGATCTTGCGACATCTGCGCGACGACCGCAAAGCCATTTTCCGACAGCAGCGCTGTATACTCCTCGGACGACAGGCTGGCGTGATAGAGCGGCTCGCCGGCGAACTCGCCCATCGCCACGCCGTCGAAATGGCCTGACGTGAACATCAGCGCCGCACCGGGTGCCGCAAGCGCTGCGAAGCGCGGGAACATCGCCCGCTGGTCGTTCTGGTTCAGGTGGAAGAAACTGTGCCAGGCGAGAATGCCGTTATACTTCGCCGGCAGAGAGAATTCCCGCATATCGGCGACGAACCAGGACCGATCGGGAAAGCGCTGGCGGCAGAGACCAATCAGCGTCTCCGACGCATCGACCCCCGTGACACGAAAGCCGTCACGGATCAGGTCGGCTGCAATCGGCTCCGCTCCACCGCAGCCAAGGTCGAGAATATCGCCGCGTGGCGGCACGAGTGAGGTGAACCGGTCCAGCCATGGCCTTTCGAACAGATTGCGGCCGCGAAGTTCGTCGAATGCCACGGCGTTGCGCTCGTAAAGCGAAATGATGTTGTCGTCCTCGCCGCCCATTACAGCGCGGCGCGAACGGCGTCGATCAGCCGTGCGACCGACGGCTGATCGGCGTGGCTCTCCTTGCGGGCGCGCACCAGGCAAGCCTCCGAACGCAGGATGACGCCATCGGAGAGAACCTTCAGATGGTTCGCCCGGAGGGTCGAGCCCGTCGAGGTGATGTCGACGATGATGTCAGCCGAACCGGATGCCGGCGCGCCCTCCGTAGCACCCAGGCTCTCGACGATGCGATAAAGCTGGATGCCGTGCTGGCTGGAAAAGAACTGCTGCGTCAGGCGCCAGTATTTCGTGGCGATGGCCAGGCGACGGCCATGGCGGGCGCGGAAGTCGCCGGCGACATCCCCCAGGTCGGCCATCGTATCGACATCGAGCCAGATCTCGGGTACGGCGACGATGACATCGGCGTGGCCGAAGCCGAGGCGGGCGCAGAATTCCACGCGCTTGTCGGCTTCCGCGAGACCTTCGCGGATCAGGTCCTCGCCGGTGACGCCGAAATCGACGGTGCCGTTTCCGATCTCGCGCGAGATTTCCGACGCGGACATGAATGCGACTTCGACATCATCCCAGCCCTCGACCCGGCCCCGATAGGAGCGATCGTTGCCGACGGCCATGATCGGCATGCCGGCGCGTTCGAAGATGGCAGAAGCGTCTTCCTTCATACGGCCCTTGGAGGGGAGCGCGATGGTAATGGTCATCGGGCGGTCCTCTCGGTTTCGATGCGATCCAGCCAGAGTGAAAAGCCGACGGCCGGAATGCGATCCTTGGCGCCGAGGAGGGTCATCAGCCTGTCGAACCTGCCACCGCCGGCCAGAACCTGCTGCGAACCTTCCACGCCGATCTCGAAGACAAGGCCGGTATAGTAGTCGAGCGGACGGCCGAACGCAGCGCGATAATCGATCACGGAAAGATCGACGCCAGCGTTTGCAAGTGCCGCCACGCGACCGTCGAACCGCGAAAGCGCGTTTCCAAGCTTGAGACCCGCCGCATCGGCAAAACCCGAAAGGGCCGCGGAAGCATTGATGAGCGGCACGTTGAGGGACAGGAAGCTTTCCAGCACGCCGAACGCCGCGTCGTCGAGGCGGGTCTCGGAGAGGATAAGCTTCTCCTTCAGGCGACGCGCGATTTCCTGGGGCGAACGGCTGGCGTTGGAGGAATAGCCGGTCCGGTGCATGGTCGCGTCGATATGGGCCACCAGGGCCGTCTCGTCGTCGGCGCCAACCAGGCGGGCGACATCGTCGTCGAGGCCGGTGACGAATTGGGGACTGACGAGGCTTGCCAGCAGCGTTTCCAGCTGGATCATGTTGCCGAAGGCGTGGATCAGGCGCTTCTGCCAGCCGAGCGGCAGGCCGAGAGCCTGGACGACGGCTTCGAAGACCGCCTGATCGCCGAGCGTCACCGAGAGGCGCTTTCCAGGCAGAAGACGCGAGAGAATACCGGTCGCATCCCCGATCGCACGCGCATCGGCGCTCGAGATGTTGATATCGCCGAGATCCTCGATGCCCGCCTGATAGAATTCGCTGCCGCCTTCACGCCGTTGGCGGAAGACTTCGCCAAGATAGGAATAGCGCTTGGGCGTGCCGGTCGCGGTCTCGATATGCTGCAGGCAGACGGGGATGGTGAACTCGGGTCGCAGGCACAGGCTCGCGCCCGTCTCGCTCTCGGTCATGAAGATGCGGCGGCGAAGGTCTTCGCCGGCAATATCAAGGAAGGGTTCAGCCGGCTGGATGACAGGCGTATCGACCCGCTCCGTGCGGCGCGCGGTGAATTCCGACAGCAACTCGTCGGCAAAGTCGGGGAGGTTGATCAGGGGCATGGTGTCGAGCTCCCGCTTCTCCCCCGCGGGGAGAAGATGCCCGGCAGGGCAGATGAGGGGGACGATGAGTGTAAACGACTGACGTCCTGAGCGGCCAGCGAAGGACAAACCATGCCGTGCCGCCCCTTCATCCGGCCCTTCCGGCCACCTTCTCCCCGAGGGGAGAAGGGAAAATCGTCGCCGGTCGCACTCACGGCTTTGCCCCAGCTCGATTCCGGTCCTCAGCCTGCGCGGCCAGGATTTCCTTCACCTTGGCGACAAGATCGGCCTCTGGAGCGGTTTCCTGCGCAACGCGGGCTTCGCGCCAGCTGGCGTTGTCCTCGATCTCTCCGGACAGGCGCTTGCCCTCGATCAGGTCCTTGATCTGGACGACGCCCGTGGCGCGTTCGTCGCCGCCCTGGATGATGGCGACCGGGCAGCCGCGGCGGTCGGCGTATTTCAGCTGGTTGCCGAACTTCTTCCAGTTGCCCTGGTACATTTCGGCGCGGATGCCGGCAGCGCGCAGCTCCTGCGTCATGCGCTGGTAGCGGCCCATCGCCTCGACGTCGCCGTCCATGACCGTGACCAGAACCGGCTCGATGACGTCGCTCTGGCCAAGCTTGCCGAGGTTCTTCAGTGCCGTCATCAGGCGGGAGACGCCGATGGAGAAGCCGGTCGCCGGAACGGGCTGGCCCATGAACCGTGAGACGAGACCGTCGTAACGCCCACCGCCGCCGACGGAGCCGAAGACCACCTTCTCGCCCTTTTCGTTGGTCACGTCGAACAGGAGCTCGGCTTCGTAGACGGGGCCAGTGTAGTATTCGAGGCCGCGGACGACGGATGAATCAAAGAAAATTCGACCCGGGCCATAGCCAGCTGCGCGACATATTCCCGCCATCAGTTCTAGCTCAGCCACACCCTCGCCACCTGAAGAGGAACCTTCGACGGCTTGATGCCAAAACCCAAACGTCATGGCATCATCAGGAAAAGTGTCTTCTCCTTCGAAATTAAAGATCGGCGAGCTTTCCCCGGCAGCAAGAGCCTTTTCTGTCGTCTCAATAGATCCACTTCGGAAGCTTGTCCCGAGATAGGATGTCAATAGACGCAAAATCTGCTGTTCATTAAGACCGGCGCCCTTGGTGAAATCACCCGACTCATCCTTTCGGCCGGGGCCGAGCAGGAGAGCAACTCCCTCGGGGCCGAACTTGTCGAGCTTGTCGATGGCGCGCAGGACGTTGAGCCGCTGGCCCACCTTGTCGTCGCCGCCGAGGCCGATCGCTTCCAGCACGCCGTCGAGAACCTTGCGGTTGTTGACGCGGATGACGTAGTCGCCGCGTCGGATGCCGAGGGCTTCGAGCGTATCGGCCATCATCATGCACATTTCGGCATCGGCCTGGACGCCCGGCGCGCCGACTGTATCGGCATCGAACTGCATGAACTGGCGGAAACGGCCCGGGCCGGGCTTTTCGTTGCGGAAGACATAACCGGCGCGATAGGTGCGGTAGGGAAGCTGGATCTCGTTGAAGTTTTCCGCCACGTGGCGGGCGAGCGGCGCCGTCAGGTCGTAGCGCAGCGACATCCACTGGTCGTCGTCGTCCTGCAGCGAAAAGACGCCTTCGTTGGGCCGGTCGGCATCCGGCAGGAACTTGCCGAGCGCATCGGTGTATTCGAACAGCGGCGTCTCGACAGGATCGAAACCATAGTGCTCATAGACTTCGCGGATCTTCGCGGTCATCTCGTTGACGGCGCGAATATCGGCCGCCGAGCGATCGACGAAGCCGCGGGGAAGCCTGGCCTTGAGCTTTTGTGGTTTCTTCTGCTTGTCGTTCATTTCCAACGTCTTCCGCTCACTGTGACAGTGGCGGTTTCCTAGCGGATTGGGCCCGGTGCGGCAAGGGCGAAGGCCCTTGATCCGGGACACAGAATCGATTGATCGAAGGATTGGGATCGAATGGCGGGAGCTACATCATGATTGCCGAGGCGCTTGTCTATGCCGCGACCGTGCCGGTGACGCAAAAGGCGCACCGCAAATTCATCCGATACTCTGTCAATCTC
Organism: Rhizobium sp. Root1203; assembly: GCF_001424945.1. Lineage (GTDB taxonomy): Bacteria > Pseudomonadota > Alphaproteobacteria > Rhizobiales > Rhizobiaceae > Rhizobium. The sequence goes on along the minus strand of NZ_LMCW01000001.1, from coordinate 295,005 downwards.
TGGTCGCGCGCCGGACGCTGCAGCGGGCCGTGGGCCGAGCACGAACAGAACAGCCGCAACGCAATCCTGCAAGCGATGGCAGGTCTTCGCCAGAAGCGGACGGCGGTCGTTCTCGGCTCCGGACTGCTTCGCGACGTTCCGATCAAGGAACTCGCGGAGGCCTTCGATACGGTCGTGCTCGTCGATCTCGTGCATCTCGCGTCGGTGCGGCTGTGGCTCAAGCTGAGGGGCTATCGCAATGTCCGGCCAATCGAGCGCGACCTTTCCGGCTATGACGAACTGGCCGGCTATGACAAGCTGACGACCGGCAACGCGCCCGAGCCGCTCGGCTTTCTGCGCAGCGTTCCCTATCTCGATTTCGTCGTCTCCGCCAACCTCCTGTCGCAGATCGGCCGTGGCGTGATGCGGCGCTTCGAGGCCGAGGAACAAGGCCGGATGCCCGGCGATACCGTCGCACGGCTGATCGGCGCCCATCTTGCCGATTTGACCGCCCTGCCCTGCCGAACCTATCTTCTCACCGATATTTCCTACGCCGTCATCGACCGCACCGGCAAGGTCCATGACGAAGCCGACCTGCTGCACGGCGTTGCGCCGCCGCCGGCGAAAGCCTGGTGGTCATGGCCAGTGGTGCCGATCGGCGAGGAAAGCGCCGACTACCAGATCGTCCACCGGGTGATTGCCGCCTATTGAATTGCAGGGTACTGTCGATGCAATCAAAGATTTATTGTATCACTTTTATTTTGCGGTATTCTGACTATGGAAATTGTCTGGGATGAGCCGAAACGGCTCGCAAATCGTGACAAGCATGGGCTCGATTTTGCCGATCTGGATGTCGCTTTCTTTCTGGTCGCAATTCTGAGGCCGGCAAAACAGGGACGCATCATGGCGATCGGACGTTTTGCCGATGGAACGATCGCCGTCATCTTTGCCAGGTTGGGCATCGAAGGGGTGGCGATTGTTTCGATGAGACCCGCGCGCAAGAGCGAAAGGAGGCTGTTGAATGACATCCAGGAAAATTGAAGGTCAGGCCGAATTTCGAGAAGGTCGAGGCTATTCCAAGCAGGATTGGGATGATGTTTCCGACAATCCAGAATGGACCGAAGAGGATTTCAAAAACGCCCGGCCCTTTGCCGAGGTCTTTCCCGAACTTGCCGAGAGCATTCGCCGTTCGCGCGGCCGGCCTGCCGTCGAGATGCCGAAGCGGCAGATTTCGTTGCGGCTCGATCCCGATGTGATCGATGCCTTCAAGGCAACCGGCAAGGGCTGGCAGGGCCGGATCAACGATGCGCTGCGCAAGGCGGCGAAACTCTGAAACCGGATACGGGGCGACGCCTGCGGCTGCTCGTCTCACACCTGTTTCTGCCGATCGAATTCCATTTGTCAGGCTGAGGAAGAAAATCGATGTCTCTTCATATCCGTGCCTTTGTTGCAAGCTTGGTCCTATCGACAGTGCCCGCCGTGGCGGAGGACATGCAGATGGACATGACCAAGCCGATGGGCAATCACAGTGCGTCCAGTCATGCCTTCACGGAGGCAAACACCAAGATGCACAAGGACATGATGATCGAGTACAGCGGCGATCCGGACGTCGACTTCGTGCGCGGCATGATCCCCCATCACCAGGGCGCCATCGACATGGCCAGGATCGAACTCGAATACGGCAAGGACCCGGAAATCCGCAAGCTGGCAGAGGGCGTGATCAAGGCGCAGGAGGCGGAAATCGCCGAGATGCAAGCCTGGCTGAAAGCTCGCGGCAAGTGAACACATCAATGTGGGATGCCGGCGCATTCACGCCGGCATCCCACATTGTCAGGCCTTGGGGTCGAATGGCGCCGGGCGCCGCCCGCTGCCCTGTCGTGAAAGCATCCAGCCCGGATATTCCGGTGCAAGGGCGCTTACCTCGTCAAGCTTCGTCAGGTCGTCCGCGTCGAGCGTCAGGCTGACCGCCGCCAGATTCTGGTCCAACTGCTCGACGCGCTTGGCACCGATGATGACGGTGGTGACGAACGGCTTGGCGAGAATGTAGGCGAGTGCCACGGTGGCGACGCCGACCCCGTGTTTAGCCGCAATCTCGCGCATCGCGGCAACGCAAGCCCAGGCGCGATCCGTGTCCACCGGCGGAAAATCGAACGTCGCGCGGCGACCCTCGCCGTTGCCGGGTGCACCCGGCCCGTATTTGCCCGAGAGAAGTCCACCGGCCAGCGGCGACCAGACCATCAGACCGAGCTTTTCCTCCTGCATCAACGGCACGATGTCGCGTTCGAGATCGCGCCCGGCGATCGAGTAATAGGCCTGAACCGTCTCGAAGCGGGCAAAGCCCCGGCGCTCGGAGATCCCCAGCGCCTTGGCGATGCGCCAGGCCTGCCAATTGGACACGCCGACGTAGCGCACGAGACCCCGGGACACGAGATCGTCCAGGGCCCGCAGCGTCTCGTCGATCGGCGTCACCGGATCGGTGGCATGAATCTGGTAGAGGTCGATATGATCGGTCTGCAGACGCTCCAGGCTCGCTTCGACGGAATCCATGATGTGACCGCGAGAGGCGCCGCGATCATTGGGCTTGTCACCCATGACGCCGTAGACCTTTGTGGCGATCACGACATCCTTGCGGGGGACGCCGACGTTTTTCAGGGCCTGGCCAAGCAATCTTTCCGACTCCCCGAAGGAATAGACGTCTGCGGTATCGATGAAGTTCACGCCGGCTGCGAGCGACCGCTCGACGATCCGGTCGGCGGCCTGCTGATCGACGTCGGCGATGGCGCCCCAGGGGCTGCCGGCGTCGGCGGCGCCGAAAGTCATGGTACCGAGGCAAATTTCAGAGACGAACAGTCCCGTATTTCCAAGCTGGTTGTAACGCATGGTCGACGTTTCCTTATGAGGGCCGCGAGCAGAGGCTGGCGGATCGGTGACTTCGATTTTTTGCTATTGGCCTGCGGATGACAGGAGCAACCGGGCGGCTGCATGGATGAGGCAATCTGGATTTAACGCGCAATACCGGTTTTTCAACGGGGCCGCGGGCATGCAATTGGCACTCGCGATCCTCTTGTTTCGCGGCGGCCATCGAATAGATTCACGTCGAATGCCCCGGAGAGGACCGATGACGACCCGCACCCTGACAACGATCGGTTTCGACGCTGACGATACGCTCTGGCAGAACGAACAGTACTACCGGCTGACCGAGGCCCACTTCACGGAGCTGCTGTCCGACTTCGCCGAGGGACCGAAGATTTCGGAACGGTTGCTGGAAGCCGAGAAGCGCAATCTCCGGCACTACGGCTTCGGCATCAAGGGGTTCACGCTGTCGATGATCGAGACGGCGATCGAAGTGACCGAGGGCAAGATTCCGGCCGCGGTGATCGCCCGCATTCTGGACACCGGCCGCGATCTCCTGTCGCACCCGGTCGACACGCTGCCGCATGTCCAGGAGACGCTGGCGGCGCTGTCGGAGAGCTACCTGCTCGTCATGATCACCAAGGGCGACCTCTTCGATCAGGAAAGGAAGCTCGCCCAATCCGGGCTCGGCGATTTCTTCCACGCGGTCGAGATCGTATCCGACAAGACGGCCGTCACCTATCGGCGCATCTTCTCCAGGATCGGCGGCGGACCGGAGCGGGCGATGATGGTCGGCAATTCGCTGAAGTCCGATATCGTTCCGGCCATCGCTGCCGGAAGCTACGGCGTCTTCGTGCCGCACGAACTGACCTGGGTGCTGGAGCATGTCGAGGAACCGACCGGGGCGCCGCGGTTTCGAAAGATCGAACATTTCGGCGAGTTGCGCAGCGTGATCGAGAGCCTCGGCTAGTATCTCCCTAGGGCCGTGCCGGGAAGAGCGGCGATGGCTTGCGTTCCTCGGCCGGCGCCGCAGGGGCCGGCGGCGCCGCTGCCTGCGGCTCCACGAGAATGCTGTAGGGCGCACCAAGACCGCGACGCGGCGAGGCCTTCGAATAGTAGGGACGGAGCAGCCAGGTGGTGCTGTTCTTCACGGTTATGTTGTAGGTTTCCCCGTCTTCGTCCGTGCCGAAGACCGCCTCGTCGTCGGGGGCGGCAAGATCGAATATCGCGAGAAAGGCGAACTTGCTCTTCGTCGAGAAGCTTATTTTCACATGCTGGCCAGCCTTGACGGGCAGCGTATAGACGCGGCCCTTGCCGAATTTCGTCCAGCCCTTCAGCTCCATCGTCGCGGCTGGAAACTGCAGCGTCTCCAACTGCTCGCCCGGCTGCAGGTCGGGCGTCTGGGCGGCTGCCGCGCCGGCCAGCAGCATCAGGGCCGCGGCCATCGCTATCGACTTTCTCATGGACGTACCAACGCGTCGCGCATCGCCTCTACCTCCGAGCGGCAGAAGCAGCCTTCGAAATGATCGTTGACGAGACCCATTGCCTGCATGAAGGCATAAACTGTGGTCGGACCGACAAAGGTCCAGCCGCGCTTCTTCAGATTCTTGGAAATGAGTACCGAGGTCGGCGTGGTGGGGTTGGCCATGATCACGGCGCGGTCGACCACGCCAGGGCGTTCGTTGTGGCCAGGCTCGAAGCTCCAGAAATAACGCGCAAGCGAACCGAATTCCCGTCTGAGCTCGATCGCGCGCCCGGCATTGTTGATGGTCGAGACGATTTTGCCGCGGTGGCGCACGATGCCGGAATCGGCGAGGCAACGTTCGATATCGGCATCGTCGAACAGCGCGACTTTCTCGAAATCGAAGCCGGCGAAGGCGGCGCGGAAATTCTCGCGCTTGCGCAGGATCGTCAGCCAGGAAAGGCCCGACTGGAAACCCTCCAGGCAGACCTTCTCGAACAGGCGGATGTCGTCGGTGACGGGCCGGCCCCACTCCTCGTCGTGATAGCGCATGTAATCCGGCAGATTGGCGTGCCAATGACAACGATGCTTGCCGTCGTCGCCGATGATGATGCCTGTTTCGCTCATGGGGTCCGCTTCGTTTCTCCGCTGCGATTCCGGCTTTACCACTTAGAAACCCTGTTTCCAAACCGAACGATAACCCTGACGAAAAGTTTATTCGACCCTTTGGCCTTTAGTGAATTCGAATTTACCATTCGCTGGCGAGCGCGGTGGCAGCATGATTGCAGGCGGTGTGTGCCGCCAGCGCATTTTCGGCCATTTGTAGAGAGTCCGTCCGATGATGAAATCCGTATTGCTCGCCGCAGCCCTGCTCGGCGTCTTCTCCACGGCCGCCCTTGGCGACGACCGTTATGCGACGCGTCCGCCTGTCGTGCTCAGCCCAGACCTCGCTGCCCCCTGGATCATGCAGCTCGGCGGCGGCAAGGTGCGCCCCGTCGTTTACCAGCGCCCGGTGCAGCAGCGCGGCCTTTTCGCCCCGCGCGCCGTTCGACGCTTCCCTCCTGCGCTCACCCAGCGGGTCTCGGCGATCAATCCCGGGGTTCCCGTGATCCGCCAGCGGCTCGAGCCGCAATTCCTGCCGCAGATCGTCGGTTACGAGACCAGGGAACGTCCCGGCACAATCGTCATCGATACCAACAACCGCTTCCTCTATCTCGTCATGGACGGCGGCAAGGCGCGGCGCTACGGCGTCGGCGTCGGCAAGCCCGGCTTCGAATGGGCGGGCGCGCACAAGATCACCCGCAAGACGGAATGGCCCGACTGGACACCGCCTTCCGAGATGGTAAGCCGAGAAGCTGCAAAGGGGCACTATCTTCCGGCGCGGATGGATGGCGGCCCGGAGAACCCGCTTGGCGCCCGCGCCATGTATCTCGGCTCGACGCTCTACCGCATCCACGGCACCAATGCGCCGTGGACGATCGGCAGCGCTGTCTCGTCCGGTTGCATCCGGCTGCGCAATGAAGACGTCGTTGACCTTTACGAGCGCGTAAAAGTCGGAACGCGCGTAATCGTCATGTAGTCGGACGGGCAATACTGCCACGGAGCAAGAATAGACGCTGCCCGGCGCCGAAATGGCTCCAATCGGCATCCAACACCTTGAATCGGGTCGAAGTTCGGGTAGCTTCGGTCCGATTTTGCTTTGAGGGAATCAGATATGACGAAAATGACGACGGCTCTTGCAGCCGCCGGGCTAATGCTCGCCTTGCTTTCTACCGCCGCAATGGCTCAGCCGAACACACCCGCCCCGCAGGGCACTCCGGTGGTTCGCGTGGCCCAGATGCCGAAAACCGTGAAGCCGCAATTCAAGCGCCAGCGCGTCCGCCTGCTGACGACCGAAGCGCCGGGCACCATCATCATCGACACCAACCACAAGTATCTTTACCTCGTCGAAGGCGGGAACCGTGCGACGCGCTACGGCATCGGTGTGGGTCGCGAGGGCTTCGGCTGGTCAGGCGTCGTGAAAATCGGCCGCAAGGCTGAATGGCCGAGCTGGACACCACCGGCCGAGATGCGCGTCCGCGAAGCCGCGAAGGGCCATATCATTCCTGCATTTCAGGAAGGCGGCGAAGACAATCCGCTCGGCGCACGCGCCATGTACCTCTATCAGGGCGGCAGGGATACGATCTTCCGGATCCATGGAACCAACCAGCCGTGGACGATCGGCCTCAACATGTCTTCAGGCTGCATCCGCATGATGAACCCGGATGTGACGCACCTCTACGATCGCGCGCCTGTCGGTACGAAGGTCATCGTCGTCGGTCCCGGCAACAAGCAGGGCGAGGTCAGTTTCGAGGACCGCGGCATCGACGTCCTGCGCACGATATTCGGCGGCTGAAGCCCGACGATCAACAACGGTGGCGGCTGACGTGTCGGCCGCCTACTTGGAGCCGCAGCTGACCTTGCCGCCGGCGACGACGGGCTTTGCGCCACCTTCAACCACCAATTCGTAGCTCCCGGAGAACGCCGGGGACTTTCCGGGCTGCTCGGCCGCTATCGCGAGGTTCAAGGTCTGCCCGCTCGCTTCATCGCCGCCATCGTAGAAAATCTCGAGCCGCAGCTCACCGCGATGCGACCAGTGGTGCGTCAGATTGGATGACGTGAACACGATCTTCCCGAAGGCCGGCGCGACATCGGCGCTCTTGACCTGGATGGCGCCGCGAAAATGATTGAGCTTATGCCCCTCGTCCGCCTTGAAGCCGCTTTCAATCGTAAAGCGCACATCCTTGTCATCTGCCGAACAGAAGAACCGGCTGTCGGCATGAGCGAGCTCAGTCGCTCCACATAGAACCGTTAGCGCGAGGATTGTGCGACGCATTGCTGAACTCCCGGGACTGCCGGACATCCGGCGGCGCTAACCTAGCGGCAGATCTCTTAATTTTTCCGGTATGTTGCCGCCGTAGGCCCAGTCGAGCAGCTGGACCGTGTGGACGATCGGAATTGCCGTTCCAGATGCGATCTGGGTCATGCAGCCGATATTGCCGGTCGCGATGACGTCAGGCACCGTCGCCTCGATGTTCTTGACCTTGCGCGTTTTGAGCGCCTCGGAAATATCCGGCTGCATGATGTTGTACGTGCCGGCAGAACCGCAGCAGAGATGGCCTTCGGCCGGATCGCGGACGGTAAAGCCCGCGGCCTTCAGGAGCAGTTTCGGTGTCGTCGTGATCTTCTGGCCATGCTGCATCGAGCAGGCCGAGTGATATGCGACCGTCAGGCCCTTCGGCATGTGCGAGGGCAGATCGAGCGTGGCAAGATATTCGGTGATGTCCTTTGCCGCCGCCGATACGCGGGCCGCCTTTTCGGCGTATGCCGGATCCAGGCGCAGCATGTGGCCGTAGTCCTTGATGGTCGTGCCGCAACCGGATGCCGTGATGACGATCGCGTCGAGACCGCCGGTTTCGATCTCGCGTGTCCAGACGTCGACATTGGCGCGCGCGCTCGCGAGGGCCTGCTGTTCCTTTCCCATATGATGAACAAGCGCGCCGCAGCAGACCTCGCCTTGCGGGACGACGACCTCCACGCCGAGGCGGGTGAGCAGCCCGATCGTCGCCTCGTTGATTCCAGGATCGAGCACCGGCTGCGCGCAGCCCGTGAGAATTGCGACGCGCCCGCGCTTTTCGACCGCGGCCCGATGGGTTGCCGGTGTGGAATAGGCGGAGGTGGCCGGTATGCTGCGTGGCGCCAGTGCCAGCATCGCCGCAAACGGCTTGAGCGTCGGATTGCGCCGCAGCAGACCCGCAAACGGCCTTCCGAGACGCGCCAGGCCGAGCGCCAGACGGAAACGGCCGGGATACGGCAGGACCGCCGCGAGAACGCCGCGCGTCAGTCGATTCATGAACGGACGCTTGTAGGTCTTCTCGATATGAACCCGGGCATGATCGACGAGATGCATATAGTCGACGCCGGAGGGACAGGTGGTCACGCAGGCAAGACAGGACAGACAGCGGTCGATGTGGGTGACGACCTCGGCGTCCGCGGCCCGTCCGTTCTCGAGCATGTCCTTGATGAGATAGATGCGCCCGCGCGGACTGTCGAGCTCGTTGCCGAGCGTCACATAGGTGGGACAGGTCGCGGTGCAGAAGCCGCAATGCACGCATCTGCGCAGGATCTGTTCGGACTCCGCCACATCGGGATCGGCAAGCTGGGCCAGCGTGAAGTTCGTCTGCATCGCCTAGGTCCCTGTCATCTTTCCCGGATTGAAGATGCCGGCGGGGTCTAGCTTTGCCTTTACCCTTGCAGACAGCAACTCCACTGCCTCCGGCTGCGGCTGGAAGGCACTGGTTGCCGCCCTAACCTGCTCAGGGGCGCGGATCAGCGTCGCATGACCGCCGCCAAGCGCCTTGAGGAACCGGCGCAGCAGATCGGCTTCGGCATCTGCTTCCATCCGCATCCATACGAGACCGCCCTGCCAGTCGTAGAAGGCGTCCACGCCCGTTTCGAGGCGAAGTGCCGCCACAAGCTGGTGGCCGACGCTCGGGGCAACTGAGACGCGCCAAACGGGACGGGGCGTGCCGTCTGCATATGGCAGGGCATCGCGCACCTCCCGCCAGAGTTGGGTGCTGTCATTGCGATCCAGGTGTGACACACGGCCAAACCCGGCCATTGCGGCAACGAGCTTTGCCGCCCTCGCTTCCACGGGACCGGGCAGGCCTTCTATCCTGAGGACGGTGGCCTCGCTCGGCGGCAGGGTTCCGTCGAGAAACTTCCACGAGACCGTCATCGGCAGATGGGCCGCGGCCGAAACCTCCAGCGGCAGCGCCATCGCCGTCGCCATGGCATTTGCCGCCTCTGCGTCGTTGAGCCCTTCGACGATGATCGTCGTTTCCGCCTTGGGCCGTGGCGGCACCCGGAACGTCACTTCCGTGAGGAGGCCGAGGGTACCGTGCGAGCCCGCCATCAGCTTGACGAGATCGAGGCCGGTGACGTTCTTCATAACCCGGCCGCCGGACTTGATCAGTTCACCCCTGCCATTGACGAAGCGCACGCCGAGCAGGCTGTCGCGCGCCGCACCCGCGATAACGCGGCGTGGTCCGGACACGTTGGCGGCGAAGACGCCGCCAATCGTCGGTTCGCCCTCCGTCGCCATGACCGGCCGGTGGTCCATAGGCTCGAAGGCCATCATCTGGCCGTTTTCGGCCAAGGCTGCCTCGATTTCCGAGAGCGGAGTGCCGGCGCGCGCCGTCAGGACCATTTCGCCGGGATTGTAGGCGACGATGCCTGTAAGGTTTGTGGACCGAAGGCGGCTGACGGCGGTGACCGCGTTGCCAAAGCCGGAACGCGTGTTGCCGCCACAGATCGCAAGCGTCTTTCCCGCCTGTGCGTGCGAGCGAACGATATCGGATGCATCCTCTTCTGTCGTCGGAAAGAGTTCGATCATGCGACAGAGCGTCCATCGAGCGGGAAGACCTTGGATGGATTGAGAATCCAGTCCGGATCGAAGGCCGCCCGCACGGCCATCTGTTGCGCGAGGTCCGCCTCGGAATATTGGTGGCGCATCAGGTCGCGTTTCTCGATACCGACGCCGTGCTCGCCCGTCAGGCAGCCGCCGGCATCGACGCAGAGCCTCAGAATGTCCATTCCCGCAGCTTCCGCCCGCGCCGCATCCTCGGGATCGTTTGCATTGAAGAGGATCAGCGGATGCATGTTGCCGTCGCCGGCGTGAAACACGTTGGCGACGCGCAGGCCGTAATGCTCCACGATTTCAGCGGTCTTCTTCAGGACATAGGAGAGCTGGCTGAGCGGCACGGTGCCGTCCATGCAGATGTAATCCGCGATGCGCCCGGTGGCGCCAAAAGCGGATTTGCGGCCTTTCCAGATCAGCGCCGCCTCGGTTGCCGACTGACATTCTCGCACGGTCTTCACGCCGTGCTTGCGGGCGATCTCGACGATGCTTTTCAGCATGTCGTCCATTTCCTTGTCCGCCCCTTCGACTTCGACGATCAGCAGCGCGCCGACGTCAAGCGGATAACCGGCCTTGGCGAAGGCCTCGCAGATCTCGATGGCCGGCTTGTCCATGAACTCGATGGCAACGGGAATGATGCCCGATGCAATGACATCGGCAACGCAGGAGCCCGCTTCCTCAGACGTTTCGAAGCCGAAGAGAACGGGACGCGCGCCTTCCGGCTTGGCGATCAGGCGGACGGTCGCTTCGGTGACGATGCCGAGCTGTCCCTCGTGGCCGCAGACGAGGCCGAGAAGGTCGTAACCCGCTGCATCGAGCCCCTTGCCGCCGAGGTCGATCACCGTGCCATCCGTCAGCACCATCTTCACACCAAGCAGGTTGTTCGTCGTGACCCCGTATTTCAGGCAGTGCGCGCCACCGGAATTCATGCCGATGTTGCCACCGATCGTGCAGGCAAGCTGCGAGCTCGGATCGGGTGCGTAGAAGAAACCGTCCGCCGAGACGGCTTCCGAGATATTCAGATTGGTAACCCCCGCCTCGACGACTGCAGCGCGGTTGACAAGGTCGATATCGAGAATGCGGTTCATTTTCGACACGCAGACCACGACGGCATCCTCCTGCGGGATCGCGCCGCCCGACAGCGAGGTTCCTGCGCCGCGCGGGACGACGGGAATTCCGTAGCGGTTGCAATACTTCATCACCGCGGCGACTTCCGCCGTGCTGCGCGGCAGCGCCACGGCCAGCGGCACGCGGCGATAGGAGACAAACGCGTCCGTCTCGAAGGGCACCAGTTCGCGCGCCTCGTGCACCAGACATTCCGGCGGCAGCAGATCGACGAGGTCCGCGACGATCTGCCGGCGGCGGGCGATCACATCGGCGCGCGGGGCGAGAAACGGAATGGCGTCGGACATGGCTCTCTCCCTTCGCCGGCGGCGGCGAAAACCGGAGGCGATCCTCCTTGCCGCCGATGGCATCGGCTTAGCACTTTCCCTGATGTGGCGCAAATGCTAAGCACTTAGGATAAAAGAAGAATATATCAGGCTCGCATGACCAATCTGGGTGATCTCGAAATCTTTGCCAAGGTCGCGGCAACCGGCAGCATGTCGCTGGCCGGCCGGGCACTGGGTTTCTCGCCAGCCGTCGTTTCCAAGCGCATCAAGCGGCTGGAGGACAGGCTCGGTACGCGGCTCCTGCAGCGCACGACAAGGCAGATTTCGCTGACCGAGGCGGGCCAAGGTTTCTATGACCGCGTGCTCGGCATCCTAGCCGGGCTGGAGGAAGCGGAGTTTTATATTTCCGGCCGGTCGGCGCAAATGCACGGGACGCTGAAAATCTCGGCACCGACGTCATTCGGCCGGATGCACATCGCCCCGCATCTCAAGGCCTTCATGGATGCGCATCCGGAACTCGCCATCAATCTCGTTCTGAGCGACGAGTTCAGCGACATCGTCGGCGGTGGGTTCGATCTCGCGATCAGGATCGCCGAGCTGACCGATTCCAGCCTTGTCGCGCGGCGGCTCGCACCGGTGCGGCGCGTGCTGTGCGCCTCGCCGGCCTACCTCACAACCCATGGGGCGCCAAGCAGCATCGATGACCTGAAGCATCACCGCTGCCTGCCGGCGCACAACAACGACATCTGGCGCCTGGAAGGGCCGGACGGCGCCTTGTCGATCCGTCCCGACGGAATGCTGATCACCAATTCGAGCGAGGTCATCCGCGAGGCCGTGATCGCCGGGCTCGGCATTGCGCTGCGCTCCACCTGGGATGTCGGCGCCGAACTGAAGACCGGCCGGCTCGTGCAGGTGCTTCCGGCCTATGAGGGCTCGCGCAGCGTGACCCTTTCTGCGGTCTATCCAAGCCGTCAGTTTCTGCCGGCGAAGGTGCGCCTGTTCATCGACTATATCGCCGAGCTGTACGGACCGGTCCCCTACTGGGAGCGCTAGCACGGCCGCTACCGCATCAGATCGAGGTAGGCGCTCGCGACCATCGCATCAATATCCGCCGGCACCGGGACGATGCAGGCTTCGGCGCCGACCTTGCGTCTGGCGACCCTCTCCAGGCAACGTACCTGGAGGGTGAAGCCGAGATCCATCGACTCAACCGAGTTTCCGAGCGGCCGTGGACCTGCAAGATTGGCCATATGGCCGCCGCCGAGAATGTGGATGGCGCGGCCGTCGTTCAGATGCAGCGTCTCGATACCGTCGGCTTCGTATCGGTCGACCCCGATGACATCGGCATGCTGCCTGAAGGCCGCAACATCGATCTCATTGGGAAAATGTCCACCGTTCATCAGGATCGCGCCGTTCCTGATCAATGGCAGGTCATTGGCGGTCACGATATCCGGATGGCCGGTGACGGTGACAAGGACGTCGGCCGATCGGATCGCGTCGACCCGCAACGGCGTCACGAAGCCGTCGAGATGAGCCTCGAGCGCTACCACGGGATCGATATCGACGACGCTGACCTGAGAGAAGGCATTGCGGAAGCAGGCGGCGGTACCCTTGCCGCAGGCGCCATACCCGAAGACCGTCACGCGCTTGCCGTTCGTCGAGCGGTTGGTGAAGCGCATGTAGCTTTCGAACAGGCTCTGGCCGACAGCGTGCCTGTTTTCGGCGAACTGCTTGATCGGGCTGTCGTTGATGACGAGGATCGGCATGTTCAGTGCCTCGCGCATCGGCAGGAGGCGCGTGCGGCCGGAGGTCGTCTCCTCGGTGCCCCCGAGAAGATTGGCATAGGGACGCTCCGCCGCGATGGCGAAGAGATCGCCGCCATTGTCCAGCAGCAGATCCGGCTTTTCGGCGACAACCGCCTCGAGGCTCTGGCGGTGCGCGGCGGGATCGGTCGTCTGCGTCGCGAAAACGGTCATTCCTTCGGAACGCAGGTAATCCACGGTCGAGGGCTGCGTGCTGTTGAGATTGCCGGTGCAGACGAGACGTGCGCCGCCGGCGCGCAACGTCATCAGAAGCGCCACGGTCTTCGGCTCAAGGTGGATGCCGGTGCCGATCGTCAGGCCTTCGAAGGGTCTGGTCTGGCTGAACTCCGCGGCTGTTGCCTGCAGCAACCGGCAACCGCTGCCGATCCAATCGATGCGGGTCGCATGTCCTGTCATGAGTTGGTCCTTTCGCTCTGTCGCATTGCTTAGGCCGAATGCGGCCCCGCGAACACGGACATATTTCTACGATATGCGCAGAAAATCTGCCTGGCCTCCCGACTGAGTGCGACCGAAAAGGAATGTCCGAGGCGCATCGAAACAGCCGCCCCTAATGTTAGCCGGCAATCTTTTTTGTGCATTCCGGACGCACAATCACCACAGTGCCCACTTAACAGTGCACGACATGCCGGCGTCATTGATTGCAACGCGATGGAAGCGCATATTCATTGGTGTCCGGCATGACGGAATCAGAGCATTTGATGACGGTTTCCTTGACCCGAGACCAAAACGAAAGGCTCTATTGGTAATAGATACTTTCGCGAAAGACTGCGACGCATGGATCGCGCAAGCTTTCCATAAGATCTTGATAATATAACAGACCTACGAGACAAACGATAAAGGTGACCCGACCGTTGACTCTTCTTGCCCGCCTGGCCTCCGATGTACAGCTGATGTTCCGGCGCCCACCGCGCCAGCAGTATGCTGCGCTGTGTTACAGGGTGAAGGAGAAGACCGGCGCTCTCGAGGTGCTTTTGCTGACAAGCCGCGACACCGGCCGCTGGGTCATTCCCAAGGGTTGGCCGATGGACGGGCGAACCTCCTACGAAGTGGCTGCACAGGAAGCCTTCGAAGAGGCCGGCGTGCGCGGCACGGTGGAGAGCCAGACGATCGGCTGCTATCACTATCCCAAGATCCTCAAGAACGGGCTGAAAGTGACCTGCAAGGTTCAGGTCTACGCGCTCGAGACCACGACCATCGCCAAGAATTTCAAGGAGAAGGGCGAACGTCGCTTCGAATGGGTTTCCTGCGACGAGGCCGCAAAGCGCGTTCACGAGCCCGAACTTCGCGATCTCTTCCTGCTGTTCAAGCGCCGCATGACGGAGCAGTTGGCAGGACGGTTGCCCAGGCAAATTCCGGCGGAATGAATCCTGCCGTCTTGCGTTGTCGAACGGGACGGCGCTAAAGCAGGATTCAGCCACAAGGAACAGCATGCCGGACCGCCCCACCACACTCACGAAACGAACGCTCGACAAGGATCTCGACAAGCTTACGCAGGTCGAGGACGCGGCGAAGCATGTTTCGCGGAAGCTTGTCGCGCCCGGCATCGGGCTGGTGTTCCTCGGCATTGCCATGCTGTTTGCGGGCGTCTACGTCTTCGATCGACCCGGCGCCGTTCTCGTTATCGCCGCCGCGGCGCTCGCCGCCTACATGGCCATGAACATCGGCGCGAACGACGTGACGAACAACGTCGGCGCGGCCGTCGGCGCACGTGCCATGACGATGGGCCAGGCGCTGGTCATCGCTGCGATCTTCGAGATTCTCGGCGCCACCATCGGCGGCGGCGAGGTGGTGAAGACCATCTCCTCCAGCATCATCGATGCCGTCCAGATGCCGGCCGGCGTGCTGGCGTGGATCATGATGTCGGCGCTGATGGCGGCCGCGTTGTGGATCAATCTTGCGACCTGGATGAACGCGCCGGTCTCGACCACCCACTCGATCGTCGGCGCCGTCATCGGCGCCGGCATCGGTGCCGTCGGTCCGGGTCCGGTGAATTGGCGCGTGATGCTCGAAATCACGTCCAGTTGGGTGACGTCGCCGCTGATCGGCGGGATCATCGCGGCCGGGATGCTCTTCCTGGTCAAGACCTTCATCATCTACCGCGAGGACAAGATCGACGCCGCGAAGCGCTGGGTGCCGGTTCTGATCGCCATCATGGTCGGCGCATTCAGCGCCTACATGATCCTCCAGCTCGAAGCTCCCGGAACGTTCTCCTCTCCATTCATCCTCCTGTTGGGCGTGATCGCGGGGTTCATCGCCTGGATCGTCGGACGACCGCTGGTGCACCGGCGGGCGCGGGGCCTGGAGAACCGCAACAGCTCGCTTCGCGTCCTTTTCCAACTCCCGCTGATCGGATCGGCGGCACTGCTGTCCTTCGCCCACGGTGCAAACGACGTCTCGAATGCGGTCGGACCGCTGTCGGCGATCGTGCGTGTTTCCATCGGGCAGCCGCTCGGCGAGAACGCCCCTCCACCGCTCTGGGTGATGCTGATCGGCGCGCTCGGCATCTCGGTCGGCCTGCTGCTGTTTGGCCCGCGCCTGATCCGGCTGGTCGGCGAACAGATTACCAAGCTCAATCCGATGCGCGCTTATTGCGTGGCGCTCTCGACGGCATTCACGGTGATCGTCGCCTCGTGGCTCGGGCTGCCCGTCAGCACGACGCATATCGCCGTGGGTGCCGTGTTCGGCGTCGGCTTCTTCCGCGAGTGGTATACCCGCCACTCGAAGCGCCGGATCGAATACATGCGCCGAAAGGCGGAGGTCTGGACGGTCGACGAACCGGACGATCCGAATTCGCATGAGGTTCGTCGCCGCTACCTCGTTCGCCGCTCGCACTTCATGACGATCATCGCCGCCTGGATCATCACCGTACCGGCGTCCGCCGCGCTTGCGGCGATGATCTATTGGGCTATGTCAGCGCTCTTTGTTTAGGCAGGACTCTCGATGCGTGCCAATTTCCGGATGCAACGCCTGTTCGTCGACGCGCCTCTCGCCGCAGGGGAAGCTGTCGAGGCCACCGCGGACCAGTTCAACTATCTCGCAAACGTGCTGCGGATGCCTGATGGTGCCGAGATGCTCGTCTTCAACGGCCGCGACGGCGAATGGAAGGCCCGCCTCTCCTTTCCGACCCGCAAGCGCATCCTGCTTGTCGCCGAGGAGCAAACGCGGCCGCAGCCTGGCGCCTCGGATCTGCACTACCTGTTTGCGCCGCTGAAGGTGGGGCGGCTCGATTATCTCGTGCAGAAGGCCGTCGAGATGGGCGCCGGTGCGTTGCAGCCGGTGCTGACGCAGCATGTGCAAGGCAAGATCACAAACCTCGACAAGCTCAAGGCCAACGCCATCGAAGCCGCCGAGCAATGCGGCATCCTCGGGATACCCGCGGTCGCAGAGCCGGTAAGGCTGTTCGATCTGCTCGACGGCTGGTCGCCTGAGCGGCGGATCATTTATTGCGACGAAGGCGATGCCGGGCAGAACCCGCTGCCGCTGCTCTCGAAGATCACCGAGCGCAAGCTTGCATTGTTCGTGGGACCGGAGGGCGGGTTTTCCGAGGAGGAACGCTTGCGCCTGCGCGGTCTCGACTTTGTGACCGCAATTCCGCTCGGCCCGCGGATCCTGCGTGCGGATACGGCCGCCGTTGCGGCCATGGCGGTGATCCAGGCCGCGATCGGCGACTGGAATTGACCCTGGCGAAGGTTCGTCGCGACTAAGTTGGCTATTTTTTTGATGAGCCGTTGAAACATTTTGACTTGCAACATACCTGCCAGCGGTCCTAATCACCCTTCCAATGTCCGCTCCCCCCGGGCGCTTCCCAAATACAGGTTACTTGCATGGCTCGCGACACCACCGACCAGACGCCGCTCTCTTCGGTTCAGGAGCTGACCGATTATCTTGCTGCGGGCAACAAGCCCAAGGAAAATTTCCGTATCGGTACGGAGCACGAGAAATTTGCCTTCTTCCGGACCGACAACAGCCCGGTTCCCTACTTCGGCGAAAGCAGCATCTCGGGCCTGTTGAAGGGCCTGCAGCAGAAGAGCGGCTGGGATCCGATCCTCGACGGAGACAATATCATCGGGCTTGGCGCGCCAAACGGCATGGGCGCGATCTCGATCGAGCCCGGCGGTCAGTTCGAACTTTCGGGCGCGCCGCTGGAAACGATCCACGAGACCTGCAAGGAATCGAATACGCATCTGGCAACCCTCCGCGAAATCGCCGAGCCGATGGGAATCCGTTTCCTCGGCATCGGCGGCAGCCCGAAGTGGACGCTCGCCGAGACGCCGGTCATGCCGAAGTCCCGCTACGAGATCATGACCCGCTACATGCCGAAGGTCGGCACCAAGGGCCTCGACATGATGTACCGCACCTGCACGATCCAGGTGAATCTCGACTTCTCCTCGGAAGCGGACATGCGCAAGAAGATGCGCGTGTCTATGAAGCTGCAGTCTCTCGCGACAGCGCTATTTGCCTCCTCCCCGTTCACCGAGGGCAAGCTCAACGGCCTGCTCTCCTGGCGCGGCGATATCTGGCGCGATACCGACAACCGTCGTTCCGGCCTGCTCGACTTCACGTTCCGCGACGATTTCGGCTTCCGTGACTATGTCGAATGGGCGCTCGACGTGCCGATGTACTTCATCGTCCGTGACAGCCGCTACCATGACTGTACTCACGTCACCTTCCGCCAGTTCATGAACGGTGCGCTGAAGGGCGAGGTTGCCGCCTGGGAGCCGACGATGGGCGACTGGACGAACCATCTCTCGACGCTGTTTCCCGATGTGCGGCTGAAGCGCTTCCTGGAGATGCGCGGTGCGGACGGTGGTCCGTGGCGGCGCATCTGCGGGCTGCCGGCGTTCTGGGTCGGCCTCCTCTACGACGACGCGGCGCTCGAGGCGGCAGACATGCTGACCAAGGACTGGACGTTCGACGAGGTTGATGCGCTGCGCAACGCCGTTCCGGCGGAAGGTCTGAAGGCGAAGTTCCGCGGCCATGCACTCTACGAGACGGCACGCGAAGTCATTGCCGTTTCCAAGGCCGGCCTGAAGGCGCGCGGCAAGCTCAACAAGGAAGGCCAGGACGAGACGATCTTCCTTTCCCCGCTCGATGAAGTCATGGCGAAGAAGGCGACGCTCGCCGAAGATCTGCTGGCGCTCTATCACGGCCGCTGGGGCGGTTCCGTGGAACCGGTGTTCGACGAGTATCAATACTAACCCCTTCTGCAAAAAGCGGTTTGCCCAACCCTTTTTCCGGCTATAGTGACAGGATAATGCGTCGCGAACCGGGGAAAGGGATTTCCATGCTGCCACTCTTCGACATGATGATGCAGGCGCAGAACGGCGCGGCGATGGATGCCGTCTCCAAGCAGTTCAACCTTGCGCAGGAGCAGGCGACGAAGGCGATGGCTGCCCTGATGCCGGCCTTTTCCGCCGGATTGAGGCGCAGCACCAGCAATCCCTACGACTTCATGGGGCTGATGCAGGCGGTTTCGTCGGGCAACTATGCGACGTATTTCGAGGACATGGGCCGCGCCTTCACGCCGCAGGGCATTTCCGACGGCAACAACATTCTTGCGCAGCTTTTCGGCTCCAAGGAGGTTTCCCGCGCGGTCGCCGCGCAGGCAGCCCAGATGACCGGGATCGGCCAGGAAATCTACAAGCAGATGCTGCCCGTCATGGCAGGGACGCTGATGGGCGGCCTGTTCAAGCAGTCGATGGGCCAGATGAGCGCCCCGGTGAACCCGTTCGTGAATACCGCGATGGGCGAAACCATCCAGAAATGGCTGGAGAGCACCGGCTTCGCCCCCAAGCACAATACCGCTCCCGAGCCCAGCATCTTCGACAACCCATTCACGCAGGCCATGCAGCTGATGTTCAGCGCACCGAAGGCGGAGCCCGCGAAGCCGGCCGCGAACCCGTTCCTCGACAATCCGTTCGCAAAGGCATTCCAGGAAATGATGGGCAACCTCGGAAAGCCCGTCGCGCCGGAGCCTGCCGAGCCGCCGAAAGAGGAGGCGAAGGCTGCGACCGAAGGTTACATGGACATGCTGAACACGATGTTCGACAGCGGCCTCGAAGTGCAGAAGAACTATCAGAAGAACATGGAAGCGATCTTCGAGACCTATATGCCGAAGGCGCCTGCGGCCCCTCCTCCAAAGGCATAAAAAAACCCGGAGACGGCTGGGAGGCCGGTCACCGGGCAAGAGGCAGGGCTATTGGCTATCACCCTGCGGGGAAAACTGGGCCGGCCCTACTCCTGGTGGGACCGGGAATTCGAATTGCGTCCGCGATTGCCCACGGTACGCGTCAGGTGGTCCGACGGGTCCTCAAAGAAGGTCGACGCCAGAAACGCCGAGGTCAGATCGGCCCTGCTGAGACCGATATCCTTCAATTGATTGTCGTCGAGTTCGTGCAGCCGATTGATCTCCATACGATTGCGGAACACGCGCAGTACGGATGCCAGCGTTGCAATGCCGTTTGCGAGACGCCGGGAAAACGTCATCGTGGTCTGGCTGCAGTCGAGTTCCAATATCCGGTCTGTCGTGCGCATGGGACGATCCTTTCATGGGCGCGCAACAACCCACCCCTCCCGCGAGGTCAATCGGGAAGAAGTCAGGCTGAAATCGGGGCGGACAGTCAGGGTGTCTGTCCATCACTTTGCTTGATTTGCATCCCGAAGATGCCAAACCCCTATTGATCAGTCCAACGAATGTTTCTAATGATTATCATCAGAGATCGTTATAGGTGAGATCATGGCCGCGCCTCTTGATATTGACCAGTTGCAGACCTTCATCGCAATTGTCGACTCCGGCAGCTTCACCAAGGCCGCCGACCGGGTCTACAAGACACAGTCGGCCGTCTCCATGCAGATGCGACGGCTTGAAGAGCGTGTCGGCAAGCAGTTGTTCATCAAGGACGGGCGCGGCAACAGGCTGACGGTCGAGGGTGAAAAGCTGCTCAACTACGCGCGGCGCATCATCCGCCTCAACAACGAGGCGATCGCGGCCTTCGACGACAACCGCCTCGAGGGCATGCTGCGTATCGGCACACCGGACGACTATGCCGACCGCTATATGCCGGAGATCATCGGGCGCTTCGCCAAGACGCATCCGAACGTGGAGCTCTATATCGTCTGCGAACCTTCGGTGGACCTTGCCGAGCGCATGCATCGCGGCGAGCTCGATATCGCGCTGGTGACGCACAATCCGCGCGAGCGCATGTCCGACGTGGTGCGGACGGAGCCGCTCTGCTGGGTCGGCTCTGCCAACCATCCGATCCGCGACGACGCGCCGGTGCCGCTTGCGGTGGGCCGTCGCGACTGCCAGTGGCGCCAGCTCGCCTGCTCGGCGCTCGATGCGGTTGGCCGCGAGCATCAGATCCTGTTCACCAGCTGGTCCTGCACGGTCGTCGCTGCTGCGGTTCTCGCCGGGATGGCCGTATCCGTCATGCCGGAATCGGCACTGCGCACCGGGATGAAAGTGCTGAGCCAGGCGGACGGCTTCCCTGCCCTGCCCCCGGTTCAGATCGGCATCATGAAGCGGCCGGGCGTTTCGATATCGCTGATGAACGCGATCACGGCGCACATCACCGCATGCCTCGACAACATCACGCCTGCTGTTGTCGACGACAATCTCGAAGCCGACCTGAAAAACGCCTATGGCCGGGGACAGCCCCGGCTGAAGGTCGCGAATACGGTGACCAGCTGGTAAGTTTCAGGCAGCTGCCGTCGAGAAGAACGACGAGCGGACGATGGCTTTCCACTCGCTCAGAATGCGCTTGGCCAGCGAAGCCTCGCTGACGACCGCAAGGCGGATCGATGCACCGATCAGGTGACTGAAGAGGTAGGTGCGCGCCTGCATGTCGACATCGATCAGGTCCGGCGCAACGCGCCGCACCGTATCGTGGAAAATGTCGGCAATTCGGGTGCTGTGTTCGATATTCAGCTGCAGCAGGTCCTGATCTGTCTCCGTCCCCATCCAGATGCCGAGATAGGTGGCGTCGCTGCGGCAATCGTCATAGTGCCAATCGATCGTTGCCGCGAGCACGTCGAGCGCGTGCTCGACGGACTGAACGGACGCAAAGGCTTCCGCTATTCTCGACTGGATGGCGGAAGCATACCGATCGAACAGGGCTTTGACGATCGCAGCCTTTTCCGGGAAATACTGATAGACCGAGCCGATGGGAACCCTGGCCGCGACGGCCAGTTCGGTCATGCGCATGGCGTTGACGCCCTTTTCGGCAATCAGCCCCGCCGCAGCGGATAAAATGAGATCCAATCTCTGGATACTGCGTTCCTGCTTCGGCTTCCTGCGAAGGCCAATGCGATCCAAACCTGCGACGTTCATGTCGTTCCCCATCCACCTTTATTTGCATTCAAATCGGTGCTTTTGGCCGATATGACATGCAGGTCTTCATGGTGGGTAAACGATAACGGTCGGATTTTAACGGTTGCAAAAAGCATATACAAATCGGGGCGATACACCCCGATTTGGTCGTTCTCAGATGGTGGGCCTACTCGGCGGCGGCCGGCTGTGCGCTGATCGTATCGACCTTGTAGCCGTGCAGCTTCTCGAGTGCCGCACGAACCCCCGATTCATAGTCCGGGTGGACCAGCTTGAAGTGTGCGAGCTGGCGCTCGACGATCGCGCCCGGTACGCCGCCCATCGCCGCCGCGACGTTGGAGAACAGGCGGCCCTTCTGCTCGGTATCGAACAGATTGAACAGCGCCCGCACCTGACCGTAGTCGTCGTTGCCGTCGCGATGATTGTAGCGGGCAACGTCACCATCGACCTTCAGTGGCGGCTCCTTGGCGGATGCATCCTCGAAGGGGCTGCCGTTGACGGTGTTCGGCTCGTAGTAGGCATCGGGATTGCCCGTGCGGATGCCGCCATACGTGTTCATCTGGCCATCGCGGTGATAGTGATGAACCGGGCATTTCGGCTGGTTGACCGGGATGTTCTCGTAGTGCGTGCCAAGGCGATAGCGGTGTGCATCGGCGTAGGAGAACACCCGTGCCTGGAGCATCTTGTCCGGCGAGTGGCCGATGCCGGGGACGATGTTCGACGGCGAGAAGGCGGCCTGCTCGATTTCGGCGAAGTAGTTTTCGGCATTGCGGTTCAGTTCCATCACGCCGATGTCGATCGGCGGGAATTCACTGTGAGGCCAGACCTTGGTGAGATCGAACGGATTGTAGGACGTTGTTTCGGCCTGGGCTTCCGTCATGATCTGGACCTGCACCTTCCAGCGCGGGAATTCCCCCTTCTCGATGCCGCCGAACAGGGCTTCCTGGTAGCTTTCGCGGGTCTTGCCGATCAGGTTCTCGCCTTCGGCATTGGTGTAGTGCTTGTGGCCCTGCTGCGTCTTGAAATGGAACTTCACCCAATAACGCTCGCCGGCATCGTTCCAGAACGAGTAGGTATGCGAGCCGTAACCGTTCATGTGCATCGGGTCGATGGGCAGGCCGCGATCCGACATCAGGATGGTGACCTGATGCAGGCTTTCCGGCGACAGCGACCAGAAGTCCCACATCGCGGTTGCCGAGCGAAGGTTGGTCTTCGGATGGCGCTTCTGGGTGTGGATAAAATCGGGGAATTTCAGGGGATCGCGTACGAAGAACACCGGCGTGTTGTTGCCGACAAGATCCCAGTTGCCGTTCTCGGTGTAGAATTTCAGCGCGAAGCCACGAACGTCGCGCTCGGCGTCGGCAGCGCCCATTTCACCGGCAACGGTGGAGAAGCGGGCGAGCATGGGAGTCACGGCGCCCTGCTGAAGACAGCTTGCCTTGGTGTACCTGGAAATATCGCCCGTGATCGTCAGCGTGCCGAATGCACCCCAACCCTTGGCATGGACGACGCGTTCGGGAATGCGCTCGCGGTTCTGGTGCGCCAGCTTCTCAAGCAGCTGGTAATCCTGCAGCATGACGCCGCCGCGCGGACCTGCGGTGACGGAGTTCTGATTGTCAGGGACCGGCGAGCCAGCCGTCGTCGTCATAGTCGGGCGATCGGACATGAAATCCTCCTTCGTGGAAATGCGTTCGGAAAACCTCCTCGGCTTTCGGCATTGCAGTTGTCCCATTGACCTACGATAATTTCCAATCGTATTTATTGCGAACTTCAATCGGAAAAACTTATCATGCTCACCTTTCGGCAGATGCGCTATTTCGATGCGCTTGCGACCACGCGGCATTTCGGCCGCGCTGCGGAGATGGTGCATATCAGCCAGCCGGCACTCTCTGCCCAGATCATGGAGATGGAGGCTTATCTCGGCACCAGACTTGTGGAGCGGACCCGGCAGAACACCTTGCTGACACAGAAGGGTGAAGAGGTGCTTCGCCATGTGCGGTCCATCCTTCACCAGGTCGACCTCTTGGAACAGACGGCGAGGAAGGGCGGCGGGACGCTGGAGGGATTGATCCGCATCGGCATCATTCCGACAGTCGCGCCCTATCTTGTGCCGCAGTTCATCCCGCATCTTCGCGCCACGTATCCGAACGTCGAAGTCGAATTGAGGGAAGCCGTCACCGACCGCCTGATGGCGGATCTCTCCGCCGGCAAGCTCGATGCCGTCATCGCGGCCCTGCCGCTCGACGTCGAGGGCATTCAGACACGACCGCTGTTTGCAGACCGCTTCTTCATGGCGGTGGCCGAAAACGGCGACAACGTCCTGATGTCGCCGCTGACCGAGCACGAGGTGGACGTCGACCGGCTGCTGCTGCTGGAAGAAGGACACTGCCTGCGCGACCAGGCCCTCGCGGTGTGCAGCAGCGGCAAGCGCAGCCTCGTCAATTTCGGCGCGACGTCGATGGCGACCCTGTTGCAGATGGTATCGCACGACATGGGCATGACGCTGATCCCGGAAATGGCCATCGCCACCGAGACCAGCCGCAACTCGATTCGCATCGTGCCTTTTGCCGAACCCCAGCCCTCGCGCGACATTGGCCTCGCCTGGCGGCGGAGCAATCATCGCGGCAAGGAGATGGAGGCGCTGGCGGAGGCGATCATAGCGGTCGCCCCCGTTCCGTACGCCGTGGCGGCCTGATCAGGAGAGATTCTTCTTCAGGAACTCGACCGTGCGGCCCCAGGCGAGATCCGCCGCCTTCTTGTCGTAGCGTGCCGCCGAGGTGTCGTTGTTGAAGGCATGGTTGACGCCGTCATAGACGAAGATCTCGACGTCCTTTCCGTTCGCCTCGAGCGCTTTCTTGTACGCATCGATGCCGGCATTGATACGATCGTCCAGGCCTGCATAGTGCAGCATCAACGCGGCCTTGATGTTGGGCACCTCGGCTGCCGGCGGCTGCGCTCCATAATAGGCAACGCCCGCCTTCAGCTCGGGAGACTTCGTCGCGAAGCTGTTGACAAGCCCGCCGCCCCAGCAAAAGCCGATGGCTCCGACCTTGCCGTTTGCATCCTCCACCTTCGATACATAGGCAAGGCTCGCCTCTGCGTTGGCCACGGTCACGGCAGGATCGAGCTTGCCGAACATCTCTCGCGCCTGATCCTCGTTCTCGGGCGTGCCGCCGGCGGGCGACAGGAAATCCGGCGCAAGCGCGATGAAGCCTTCAAGGGCCATGCGGCGGGCGACATCGCGAATATGCGGATTGAGGCCACGGTTTTCGTGAATGACGATCACCGCGCCGAGTTTCCCCGAAGGGTTCTTCGGCTCGACGAGGTAGCCCTTCATCTCGCCGCCGCTGCCGGGGTATGTGACGTCCCTGGCCATCAACCGTTCGTCGCTGGCTGGTACCATCTCGGCGCTCGCCTTGCTCGCGGCAAGCAGCGGCGCAATCGCGGCGGCGGCGCTGGCGGAACCGGCAAGCTTGGCCAGCTTGTCCATGAAATTGCGCCGATCGAGTGTCAGATGCGTGTACTCGTCGTAGGCGTTTATCATCGCCTGCGTGATTTCGGGCTTGTTCATTTCAGCCTCCTCTTCCCTACCCAGGCATTTGCCTGAAAGAAGATAGGCCAGAGCGAAGTCACGCACGAACAAAACTGCGTTACTTAAGGCTGACGAAGACGTCAGCCGTGCTGACGAAGACGTCAGCCGTTCGGGAAGGCCATCCATACGGCAAGCCAGACCCACATGGCGCCGAGGACAATGTAACCGGCGGCAAACAGCGGACTGCGGTAGCGGATGCGGTTGCTGGTGACATGCACGAAAGCCTGGGCGTAGCGAAGCGCCACGAATATCCAGGCGAGGATCACCGCGACGAGGTTGTCGGCTTCCGTCATGTAGAGAAGAATGCAGCAGGCATAGAAAAGGACCGGCAGTTCGAACTGGTTTGCGATGCAGTTCTTGACGAACAGGCCTTCCGGCGGCTCATCGCGGTTTTCGCGGTAGTTCGAGATCCGGACCTTTCCGGACTGGACCATTTTCCGGCGGCGATAGCTCAGCAGCATGTAGAGGACATAGATCAGCGCCACATGGGCGACGATCGGCCAGAACATCTCGTAACCGGTCATTGCGCTCATATGGTCTTCTCCTTGCCGCTTCCGCTTTGATTTCAGAGCTGTAGAGGAAAAGATTCGGCCTTTCCAGTCCAATGCCCGCCGCTTGTTGCGCGGCGGGCATACCTCGATCAGACCTGCGCGATGCCGCCGTCTGCGAACAGTTCGGCACCCGTGACGAAGCTCGAATCATCCGACGCCAGGAAGAGGGCGGCGCTGGCGATCTCCTCGGCGCGGCCGACGCGACCCATTGGAACCTGCGAACCAAGATAGTCGAGGAGGCCCTGCTGCTGCGCTTTGTCCTTGCCGGCGAGTTCGACCAGGCCGGTCGTTTCGGTCGGGCCGGGGCTGAGCGTGTTGATGCGGATGCCGCGATCCTTCAGATCGAGAATCCAGTTGCGCGCGAAGCTTCGGATCGCAGCCTTGGAGGCGGCATAGACGCTGAAAGCAGGCGTGCCGGTCGAGCCTGCTGTCGAACCGGTCAGGATGACCGACGAACCGTTGCCGAGAAGCGGAAGTGCTGTCTGCACGGTAAAGAGCACACCCTTCACGTTGCGGCTGAACGTATCGTCGAATTGTTCTTCGGTAATCGCCCCCAACGGGACCATTGAACCGCCGCCTGCATTGACGAAGAGGACGTCAATGCGGCCGGCTTCCGCCTTCACGCGGTCGAAGAGGCGGTTGAGGTCGGCAAGCTTGGCCGAATCGGCCTGAATGCCGGTGACATTGCCGCCGATCTCGGCAACAGCTGCAGCCAATACCTCGGCACGGCGCCCCGTGATGAAGAGGCGTGCGCCTTCGGCGGCGAAACGTTTTGCGGTGGCGAGTCCGATGCCCGATGTGGCGCCGGTGATAACCGCGATCTTTCCGTTCAGTCTCCGTGTCATGGTCGTCGTCTCCTTTTGTTCGACTGAAGAGGAGATATGGACGGCGCTATCGTTTCGAAATAGAAAGACATGAAAACCATTGTTGCAGAAATGAAATGATGAAACTGCCCGATTTCGAAGGTTTGGCCATGTTCGCCAAAGTGGCGGAGGAGCGGTCCTTTGCGCGCGCCGCAAAGGCTCTCGGCGTTTCCGTCCCGACCGTCTCACGCGGCGTCGCACGGCTTGAACAACGATTCGGCGCCCGGCTCTTCAACCGCACTTCGCGGCAACTGGCGCTGACGGAATTCGGCCTCAGGCTCGCAGATCGCGCCTCGCGGATCTATTCGGATGCCGAAGAGATCGAGAATGCGGCGCGCGAACTTTCGACCCGACCCCGCGGCTTGATACGGCTGGCGACGCCGATGACATTCGGGGTTCACTGGATCGCGCCCATTCTGCCCGAGTTCTTCAGGCTCTACCCCGACATCAGTATCGACCTTCATATGAGCGACGCCAGCGTCGATCTCGTTGCCGATGGCTTCGATGCGGCGCTCAGGATCGCCGTCCTGCCGGACTCCTCGTTGGTGGCGCGGCGTCTGGCGCCGGTGGCACCCTTCATCCTTGCCTCGCCCGGCTATCTCGAGACAAACGGTTGCCCGCAGCATCCGCGGGAACTGGCCGCACACCATTGTCTCGGTTATGCCTATCGCCCAAAGCAGGACGTCTGGCGTCTGACGAACAAGGCGGGCGACGAGGAAGTCGTGACCCCGACCGGGCCCCTTCGGGCAACGAACTCCGAGGCGCTGGTGCCGATGGCGCTTAGCGGCCTCGGCATCTGCGAGCTGCCGGAGTTCATGGCCAGCGAGTATCTCGCCGACGGGCGGCTGACGGCTATCCTGACGGATTGGACCCTGCCGCGCGGTGCGCTCTATTTCGTGACGCCGTCTGCGCGGGCAAGGCCGACCAAGGTCGAGGTGCTGGCGGAGTTCATGGCGGCGCGGCTCTCGAACCCGCCGTGGCGGTGGCCGCGCTGATGGACTATGGCGCGCCCTGATCGCCTGGCGGCATCAAGCGGACTATAGCAAAGCGGATGATGACGATCAGCGATATGGCGAGGGCCGTGAATTTCAGACTGCTCGCCCATGGCAGGGCGGCTGCGGCGAAGCTCCAGGCAACGCCGTCACCGAAGACGTTCGTCGTCAGCATGTTCTCGGCATAGTCGGCGACAGCGTAGACGAACGGCACCGCGTAAAACGCCCCGATCAGCAGGGGATGCATCGGACGGCCGAAATAGACCCCACCCGGCTGCAGCCCGACGAGAACCGCGATGATCAGCGCCGTCAGCAACGCTGGAAAAACGAGCTCCGGCCCGGCATGCATGCCGAACAGAAGGTCGCGTGCCGCGGGCGTTCTGGCCAATACGCCGCGCATGGCGTCGATGTCGGTCGCATCGTAGCCGGCAACCCGCATTTCGAGCATCCAGGTTCTTGTCATTTCCCGGAAGGGTAGGACAAAACCGAAGACCGACCACGAGAGCACGGCCAGGCAGAGGGCTGCGAGCAGCGCGATAATCCAGAAAGGGATACGGCTGCCCGCGCTTGCCATCAGGCGCCGGAGCCCGGATAGTTCGGGCTTTCGCGGGTGATCGTCACGTCGTGCGGGTGGCTTTCGCGAAGGCCGGCGCCCGAGATGCGCACGAAGGTCGCGCGTTCCTGAAATTCCTTGAGGTCCTTGCCGCCGACATAGCCCATGGCTGCCTTGAGACCGCCGGCGAGCTGGTGCAGCACGCCCGAGACCGGCCCCTTGTAGGGAACCTGCCCTTCGATGCCTTCCGGCACGAGCTTCAGCGTGTCGCGCACTTCCGCCTGGAAATAGCGGTCCGCGGAGCCGCGGGCCATGGCGCCGACGGAGCCCATGCCGCGATAGGCTTTGAACGAACGGCCCTGGTAGAGATAGACCTCGCCCGGGCTTTCATCGGTGCCGGCCAGCAGCGAGCCGATCATGACGGCCGAGGCGCCCGAGGCGATCGCCTTGGCAACGTCGCCCGAGAATTTGATGCCACCGTCTGCGATGACGGGAATGTCCTGTGCACGCGCCGCTTCGACAGCCGACATGATGGCCGCGAGCTGCGGGACGCCGACACCGGCGACGATACGCGTCGTGCAGATCGAGCCCGGGCCGATGCCGACCTTGACTGCGTCCGCGCCGGCATCGATCAGCGCGCGGGTGCCCTCGGACGTCGCCACGTTGCCGGCCATGATGCGCACCGAATTGGAGAGCTTCTTGGCGCGGGTGACGGCTTCGAGAACGCGCGCCGAATGACCATGCGCGGTATCGACGACGAGCAGATCGACGCCCGCCTCGATCAAGCGCTCGGCGCGCTCGAAACCGTCGTCGCCGACGCCGATCGCAGCAGCGGCGCGCAGCCGGCCCTGCACGTCCTTGGAGGCGTTCGGGTTCAGCTGCGACTTTTCGATATCCTTGACGGTGATCAGGCCGACGCAGCGGCCTTCGCCGTCGACGACCAGCAGCTTCTCGATGCGGTGCGTGTGCAACAGGCGCTTGGCTTCCTGCTGATCGACGTTTTCCTTGACCGTGATCAGGCCTTCGCGCGTCATCAGTTCGTAAATCTTCTGTGACGGATCCGACGCGAATCGGACGTCGCGGTTGGTCAGTATACCGACGAGACGGCCGGACTTCTCGACGACGGGAATGCCTGAAATGCTGTAGGTTTTCATCAGCCCAAGCGCATCGGCCAGCGTCGCATCGGGCCCGATCGTGACCGGGTTGACGACCATGCCGCTTTCGAACTTCTTGACCTGGCGGACCTGCTCGGCCTGTTCGACCGGCGACAGGTTCTTGTGGATGACGCCCAGGCCGCCGGCCTGCGCCATGGCGATGGCAAGACGGCTTTCGGTGACCGTATCCATGGCGGAGGAGATGATCGGGATGTTCAGCTCGAAATCGGTCGCGATCCGCGTTGCGACGCTCGTCTGGCCGGGCAGGACCTCCGAATGACCGGGCTGCAGGAGCACGTCGTCGAAGGTCAGAGCGTCCAATCCGGTTGGCGTTTCAATGATGCGAGCCATTGCCAATTTCCTCAATTACGAAAAATGCGACGCCACCCGGAACGAATCGTCCGCACCGGCGGTGTGCAAGGGTTTCTTTGGAAGTTGGCGAGGGCTGGTAACACGTCTATGACACGAAGGGAATAGAAAAAAGGGGGTGTGTGGGGCTGGGACGCAGACGTCGAGAGGACCGATAACGCCCGCTTTATCGGGTCCGATAAACCTGAACGACCGCCGGCCTGCGTTCGGCCCAACCCTTTCAACGCCCTCATCCCTGTGCTCGTCACCGGGATCCGGCGCATCAAGCCATTGAATGCAAAAGACTCTTCCCATGGCGCGGACGCGCCGTCGCTGGTTTTCCGTGACAGGCACCGGAATGAGGGTGGGAGGCGAAGCGATCGCAACATCCATTGAACTACACCTTTCAACCACCGCAAGCACGGGTGCCCGCCGGGCTTGGTATGGCTGCCATGCGGCAGCGTCAAAGGTCGAACTGGTAGCTCTTCGGCACGAAGCGGTATCCTGCCTCGTAGGGCTCGACGAAACCGACGGCCGGGAAAGGCATGTGGTAGCCGAGGAAGGCGATCCTGTCGGTCGCAATCATGTCGAATACCTTTTTGCGCGAAGCGGCGGCCTCGGCCTTGTCCATGTCGAAACGGACTTCCCATTCGGGATTTTGCAGCGACAGTATGTAGTGGTTGGCGGTATCGCCCGTCGTCACGAGACGCTTGCCGTCGGATTCGACGTGGAAGACCATGTGACCCGGCGTGTGGCCGGGTGCCAGCATCGCCGTGATGCCGGCTGCGACCTTGTCGCCTTCGCCGATGAAGGTCGTCTTTTCGGCAAACGGCACGACATTGGCCAGCACCGCCTTGTGCCCGCCCTCCGCCGGCGTGCCTTCTCGCACCTTGCTCGTCCAGAAATCGTATTCGGCCTGTCCGACGACATAGCGGGCATTCCTGAAAGCAGGCGCGCCGCCCTCCATGAGGCCGCCGATGTGATCGCCGTGCAGGTGGGTCAGCGCCACCAGAGTTATATCGTCGGGCGCGTAGCCAGCCGCCTTCAGACCATCGCGCAGCAGGCCGACGCCACGGGCGCGCCCGCCTTCGCCGAAGCCGGTATCGATGAGAATGACATCCGATCCGGTGTCGATCAGTGCCGGCGCATAGGAGTTTACAAATCTGTCGGTCGGCAGAAAGTTCTTCGCCAGCAACGCCTGAACCGTTTCCGGTTTCTGATTGGTGCCGAAGGTTTCATAGGGCTTTTCGAGAACGCTCGCGCCGTCCTTGAACACTGTGAACCTGTAGGAGCCGAGCTTGAACTGATTGAACTGGGGCTGGGTCGTCGCATCCATCTTGGTCTTGTCTCCGCTTGCGGCCATTGCAGCCGTTTGTCTCAAAATCACCGGCGCTGCCAGCAGCCCGATGCCTGCCGCAACGAACGCCCGCCGTCTTATCCCCGTCGACACCGCCATATCCCATCCCTCCCATAACGCACGACACCCTCGCCGCACAGACCCCGCAGCAACCAACCAATGCCTTGTCGTCGCAACATCATTGCAACCAGCCGATGCGGGCATATGTCAATCTTGATCGTCGAAACTGCCGGGCAAGCGGCCTCACGCAGACGTGATGCAAACGTGTTTCCACAGCCGATTGAGGGGTTGGCAGAGACTTATACGAGGACTAGAGAGCAGTGGCTTTCCGAGCCGCCTTCGCCAAGACCTTCAAGGCATTCGTGTATGAACCGCATCGTCCCGCTGATCCTCGCCGTCGCTCTGTTCATGGAGCAGATGGACTCCACCGTCATTTCGACAGCCCTGCCCGCGATCGCCAACGACCTGCATGTCGGGCCGATCACCCTGAAGCTGGCGCTGACCTCCTACATGGTCTCGCTTGCGGTGTTCATCCCGATCAGCGGCTGGATGGCGGACAGGTTCGGCGCCAAGCGGATCTTCCGGTTGGCGATCTGCGTCTTCGTCATCGGCTCGATCTTCTGCGCGGCATCCTCCGGCCTCATCGAGTTCGTCTGCGCCCGATTCCTGCAGGGCGTCGGCGGCGCGATGATGACGCCTGTCGGGCGCCTGGTTCTGCTCAGAACGACAAAGCGAAGCGATCTCGTCTCGGCCATGGCGCTGCTGACAATTCCTGCCCTTGTCGGGCCGCTTGCCGGGCCGCCGCTCGGCGGCTTCATCACAACCTACTTCACCTGGCACTGGATTTTTCTGATCAACGTTCCCGTCGGCATCGTCGGCGTCTGGCTTGCGACGATCTTTCTGCCGGAGGTGGAGGCGATGGCGCCGCCGAAGCTCGATGTCACCGGGTTCGTACTGACCTCGTTTGCCGCCGCAGGCGTGGTCTTCGGCCTGTCCGTCGTCAGCCTGCCGGCGTTGCCGCCGATCATCGGCATCGGCGCTACGGCGATCGGCGTCGTCTGCGGTGTGCTCTATGTGCGCCACGCCAAACGGCATCCCGCGCCGATCCTCAACCTCAAGCTTTTCCGCAATCCGACATTCCGGGCTTCGACGACCGGGGGGACGCTGTTTCGCATCTGCATCGGCGCCATGCCGTTCCTGACGCCGCTGATGCTGCAGCTCGGTTTCGGGCTGACGCCGTTCCAGTCCGGCCTCATCACATTCGCCGGCGCAATCGGGGCGATCACCACGAAATTCATGGCGCGGCGCGTTTTTGCGGCCGTCGGCTTCCGCACGACGTTGCTTTCCGCGGCGGCCGTGACAACCCTGGTGACCGTGACGACCGGATTCTTCACGCCGGAAACGCCGCACCTCGTCATCATCGGCATTCTTCTCATCGGCGGCTTCTCGCGCTCGTTCTTCTTCACGGGCGTCAATGCGCTTGCCTATGCCGATATCGACGATGCACAGGCCAGCCAGGCCACCTCGATGAGCTCGGTGATGCAGCAGATCAGCCTGGCTCTGGGCGTCGCCGTCGCCGCCGCGATCCTGGAAACCTCGATCTATCTGCGCGGCGAACCGCTGCAGGTGGCGGATTTCCACGTCGCCTTCTACGTCATCGCGCTGCTGACCGTGGTCGCCACGATCCCGTTCATCCGGATGGACCGAAGCGCCGGCGCGCTGGTCTCTGGCCACCGCGCGACGCCGACGTCCGCCGCTGCGGTCGAGGCAGAGCAGCAGTCCGTGAAATAGACTATTCCGGCGTTTCGCAGACCGCGCTCAGCTTGTTGCCGTCCGGGTCGCGGACATAGGCGGCGTAGAAGCTCGCGTGAAACGGCCGGAGCCCCGGCTCTCCCTCGTCGGTACCGCCGGCGGCTATGGCAACCGCATAAAAGGCATCGACATCCGCTCTCGTTTCAGCCGCAAGCGCGACCATGGTACCGTTGCCGCTGGAGGCCCTGCGGCGATTGAACGGCGTGACGATCCAGAGCCGGCAACGGGTGTCGCCATCGGCCGCATAGCCGATTTCCTCCTCGGAACTGCGCTGGCGCCTATAGCCGAGCAGCGGCAGCACGACGTCGTAGAAACGCCGGGCCCGGTCGATATCGTTTGTTCCGAGAGTCACGTACAGCAGCATTGTCAGCGGGTCATTCCAGTCCTGGGAAGCTCATACTCCACCCAGAACGGCCCAAAGATCAAGCTTCCGTTGCCTCAGGTTGCGCTTTGCGGCCTTTGAAGCCCTTCGCCAGCAGGAACATCTCGACGGATTCGGCGCGCGACGATGCCGGCTTGACGTGCACCACCTGCCTGAAATGCTGCTTCAACATGGTCAAGAGCTCGCGCTCGGCGCCGCCCTGAAAGGTCTTGGCCAGGAAGTGGCCGCCTTCGCCGAGCACTTCGACGGCGAAATGGGCGGCGACCTCGCAGAGATGCATGGTGCGCAGATGATCGGTGCGGTGGTGACCGGTGGTCGGGGCCGCCATGTCGGAGACGACCAGATCCGGGGTGCCGCCGACCGCTTCCAAAAGCTGGGCCGGCGCCGACGGATCGAGGAAGTCGAGCTGCAGGATCCTGACGCCGGGGATCTGGGCCATCTCGAGAAAGTCGATCGCCGCGACGCGGATATCGTCGTCGGTCGAACCGGTGACCTTGGCGGCAATCTGCGACCAGCTCCCGGGTGCCGCGCCAAGATCGATGATGCGGCGGGCGCCCTTCAGGATGCCGTGCTTCTCGTCGATCTCCAGCAGCTTGAATGCGGCGCGGGCGCGGTAGCCTTCGAGCTGGGCGCGCTGCACGTAGGGATCGTTGATATGGCGCTGCAGCCACTGCCGCGACGACGCCTTCATCTTCTTGTTCTTGACGCGCTGGCCGAGCTTGCGGCCGGTGCGGTTGCCCGCAATCGTAGGCTTGGTCATGCTTGTCCCCTATTTGCCGCGCTGGCCGCGGCGGTTGCGGTTGCGCCGCCAGACGCCGTCGTCGGCCATCATGTCCGTCAGCAGGCCTTCCCTCAAGCCTCGATCTGCAACGCGCATGCGCGGGCTCGGCCAGCGGCGGCGGATCGCTTCCAGGATGGCGCAGCCGGCAAGAACGAGATCGGCCCGATCCGGCCCGATGCAGGGATTGGCGGCGCGGCTCGCGAAATCCCAGGAGAGCAGCTTGGCCTGCATCGCCGAGACCTCGTCGTCGGACAACCATATGCCGTCGACCTTGCGCCGGTCGTAGCGCGGCAGGTCGAGATGCACGCCGGCAAGGGTGGTGACCGTGCCGGAGGTGCCGATCAGGTGAAAGTCTCCCGATGGCCCAGCGTCGATCGCCGGGCAATCGAAACCGGAGAGCATGCCTGCAACCTCCAGCACCATGCCCTCGAACACGTCAGGCGTGACATCGCGGCCGCCGTGCCGCTCCGACAGGGTCACGACGCCGACCGGCAGCGACGTCCAGTGCGTGATGTGATTGGCCAACCTGTTGAAGCGGCTGTCGCCGATGCGGATGACCGCGATTTCGGAGGACCCGCCGCCGATATCGAAGAGAACGACGGAGCGGGTCTCACGGCCGACCAGCGAGGCGCAGCCGGAAACGGCCAGGCGCGCCTCCGTCTCGCGATCGATAATCTCGAGCTCGAGGCCGGTCTCCGCCACCACCCGCTCGAGGAACTGGGCACCGTTGCTCGCCTGGCGGCAGGCTTCGGTCGCAATCAACCGCATGCGGCGAATTTCGCGGTTCTTCAGCTTGGATGCGCAGACGCGCAGCGCATCGACGGCGCGGTCCATCGCGTCGTCCGACAGGCGGCCGCTTGCCGCCAGACCCTCGCCGAGCCGCACGATACGGGAAAAGGCATCGACGACGCGAAACTGGCCCGGCCGCGTCGGCTGAGCGATCAGCAGGCGGCAATTGTTGGTTCCCAGGTCCAGCGCGGCGTAGAGTTCGTCCGGCCAGGGATTTGCGGGGGCGGGCCGCGGCTCGCGCTCGGCCTGACGCGCCCGGTTGTCGTTTTCGCCGATCCGCACATCGTTCGCGACGCTGCGCGCGGCGGGGGCTGGGTGCTGCACTGCCTGGCCGACGGGTTTCGGCTGGGCGAGCGGGCGCCCCTGCAGGCCGCGCTTGCCGCGGTGCTTGCGACGGTTGCGCTTGCTGGAGGCCGACTCGACGTCGTCGCGGGGGGCATGACCCGCCGAAACGGCTTTCGTGCCTTGAGACTGCTTCGGCGCGGCCTCGCCCAGCCGACCGGCAGACCGACGACGGCGCTTGCGCTTGTGCGCTGTGTTTTCGGCGGCATTGTCCGCTGTCGTGTCCAATGGGCGCGCAGCCTCGCCGGCACTGCCGGAGGGGACCTGCGAAGCGGGCTGGCTCGCATTGCGGGATTGCCCGCCACGCTTGCCTTTGCGGCGCCTGGATTTTTTACCATCCCTGCGCCCTGCCGCCGACGCCCCGTCAGATTGCGGCTTCACGCCGCCTTCGGGGTCTTCCACGTTCTTTTTCCATCGCGCCGCGCAAGGTCCCAGGAGGTATGCAGCTGGCGCTCATTCGATTTTGCGTTGCGGCAAGAATATCAGTGCAAGGCGAAATCACCAAATTCTTTTTGTTTGCGCTCCCGAATCCCCTCCGCAAGCCCTGAAATGCACCGGTGATTTTTTTCAAAACAGGTATTTGCAATCCGCGAGCTTTTGGTTATAAGCGCCGCACAGCAGCCAAGCCGCACGCGGCAGCGCCTGTTGGGGAATAGTTCAATGGTAGAACGACGGACTCTGACTCCGTTAATCTTGGTTCGAGTCCAGGTTCCCCAGCCAATTGATTTTGCTCACGTTTTTCCCTCTTTAAAACAGAACATTGTGTGACAGTTGGAAACTCAGTTGGGCGTTTTTGTTCTCCCTTCGAGCTTCCTGATCGCCGTCATCGCCATTGCCACATCACGGTTTAGGTAGTTCGAATCGAGAATTGAGCGCACGTCGCGGAGCGTGTGACCGGTTAGCGTGGCGATTTCTGCCTCGGTGCATCCGGAGATGGCCAGGCGCGTTACCGCCGTTCCACGCAGGTCATTGAAGGTCACATCCGAGATTCCGGCCGCCCGGCACGCTCTACCCCATACGGTGCGAAAACCGTCCGGGCTCCATGGATTGCCGTCGCTGGTCAAAAGCACGTTCCCGGTCTTCTGACGCAGCGGATCGAGCATCGCCTTGAGCGGAGCTCCTACCGGTATTATCACCTGCACCTTAGTCTTTCCTTGCCGAAGGCGGATGAACTCGCCATCGTATTGCATCCACGTAAGCTTGAGCAGGTCACCCTGCCGCTGCCCTGTCCACAGCGCGAGGATCAAAGGCAGGTGCAGATGCGAGGGCGCCGAGGCAAGGAACGCCGCCTCTTGCTGATCACTCCAGACGAACTCATTTCGCGTCGCCCGATAGGTTCGACCGCCCTTTTCGCAGGGATTCACGTCGATCTCACCCCTGTCCTTCGCCCATGCGAGGATAAGCGCCAGAACCTGCCACCAATAATCACCCTGCCGGCGCGACTTGCGGGCATGTTCATCGCGCTTGTCGATGAAGATGGCCCGCGTCCGGCGATCGGAGAGCGCGGCAAGTGGAAAGCTGCTGAAATCAGCCTCGATACGCTTGATCTGCTTGACGTAGTCGCTTTGGGTACGCGCCGCCTTGTCGTCGAAGTCGGAGCTGCGCTGGTAGCCATCGAGCAGGGTCTGCAGCGTCCCGGCGCGAGGCTTTACCTTCGCGAGAACCGCCTCGTTGTAGGCGCGGTCGAATTCCGCCTCTCCCGGCTTGCCCGGCAGTGCCGGGCCGCCCTTAAATGCGTAGTAGTAGAAGACGATTTCGCCGTTCGCCAACGTCTTTTTGACGCGGTTGAGGCCCTTGTAGTTCTTAACTGCGCGCATTTGATTTCAGCCAGTTGTCGAGAGGGTTGGTGTCGGCGGCCGGCGCCGTCTCGCTTGCGGAGACGACGACGATTTTTCCGTTTTCAATTTCCACGCGCCCGATAGCAATGCCGCCGGCCCTTACGGCCTGAACAGCGCGCGTAACGTCGATCTTGCGGAACCCTGAGCGTGTCATTGAACCTCGCCCGCTGGCAGCATTGAATGCAGCAGCTTTCTCATGAGCAATCCATCCGGAGTGTCATTGTCGTTCTGACGCAAGAGTGCCTCGCCGAACGCAGCCTTTAGGAGCAGCATGCGCGTTGAAGTGCACGGCATTTCGCAGATGGCTCTTTCCATCGCCTCCTGCTCATCCTCCAGATCTTGAAGCTCTTCGCTCACCTTTTGGAACCCGGAATCATCGTACCAGTTATCAAGGGACGCCAAGCGCTGGCTATATAGCTCAAGAGCGCGAACGCGGTCACCGGCAACCCGTTTTCTAGCCGGGGCAAAGACGCCAACTTGAAGCAGGCCAATCACGCCGTTAAAGAGGCGTTCAATGGAACCGGGGTTTTTCAGAACGCGGCACAGATATTCGGATGGATAATCTTCGCGGCGCTCTACAACCTCCGCAACGCGAATTTCCGGTTCCGGACGCTCCTGACTATTTTCCCAAATATTATTCCGCTGTTTCAACACCACGGCGAGGCGCATCGAGACGGATGCATGCCGATTGATGGCGCTCATCAAGGCACTCTCCGGGTCTGTCAGCGAGCCGCCTAGAACAACGTTGGCGAGCGTGAGAGCGCGGCCCAGCGAGATGCTTGCAGTCTGACGATGTTCATTGCTATGTTCGATGTGCATTTTGATATCCTTTCCAAATGCATAAAAGGCGAAGTCGGTTTCCTAGGCCGAGACTTCGCCTTTTTCTTTGGATTGCGAGTAGATTTGCTCCAACTGGATAACAATCTCTGCATTCATGGATCGCAGATTCTTGTCAGCCGTCTCCCTGATTTGGTTCCGCAGCCCCTCGGGTAGGCGCAACGCGAACTTTTCACTTGCTCTGCCAATTCTCATTAACCGTATCTCCGGTTTGCCACCACTGAATCAGTAATAGCACGGTGGTCCCAATTGACGTCAAGCGAATAATATCACAGTGGTCCTATCCACAGGGAGAAAGCGCGGTGTCAGCAAAGTCCACAGGCAGAAACTCAGATCAGTTCAACTTGCGCCTCCCCGATGGCATGCGGGACCGAATTGCCGACGAGGCCGGTAAAAGTGGTCGCTCCATGAACGCTGAGATTGTTCACCGGCTCGCGAACAGCTTAGATTTCAATAGGAGTACGCTGGAAGACCAAGGGTTCGACTTTCCTGAGGATTTGAACCTTGATCTGGTAAATACCGCATCTCTCAATCGTCGCTCTGTGATGGAGGAAATCATTGATCGCCTCGATAAATCGTTTCGGTCACAGGGCACGGTTGTCGATCATCTCATAAGGGAAAATAGGCGCCTCAATCGGCGGCTTGACCGGTGGATGGACCTGGCTATTCATCTTTCGCCTGAGGAGCTGCGGTTGCTCGAAGAGCGCGCCGAGCTGGCCGAACAGGTTAAGAAGCGGCACATTGCGCCAGAGCGGTTTACGCGTTTCATGCAGCTCAACCCGATCGGCGACAAGAAACGCATTCACCTCAACCTAACGACTTCGCCGCAGCGCTATGATGTGCTCTTCGAGCACAAGACCTCCCATCGGGATATTGATGAGGAGTAATCGCCAACTCTGTCGGGTGCTGATTATTAACAGAAAAGGGTCTGTAGATTTGCCGACCCTTCATGAGTTGCCAAGCTGGCGACACACGGAAAGATTGACCGAAAATCATTCAAACCAGAGACCCGCCACGCCATGATTTATGAACTTCTCGGCTCGCGCTTCGTTCAGACCCTGCTGGTGACAACAGCCGGCATCATCCTCACCCAGCTCATCTCTGCCAAAGGAAAATTACGGTGGTCCAACCGACACGCCCATGTGTTTCTACTTCCGAACGCGGGGCCAAATGGATCTCAGCTTATCGTTCACACTAAAGAGATTTGGGTCACCAACCCCGGCCGATCGTCCGTGGAAGATGTGGAAATCGTATTTAATTGGAGGCCGCAGCATTTTGAGATTTGGGATCCACGGGCATTTGAACCGGTGGACCATCCTGATGGACGCTTTGCAATTCAGGTGCCAAACTTGGCCGCCAAAGAGTTTTTCTCGGTCTCGATATTATCAGTTGGACCAGGGCAACTTCCAGATATTGTCAACATAAGAAGCAAAGACAGCGTCGCGAAAATGATTCCGCTGTTACCCTCCCGGCAATACCCAAATTGGTTCAACCTCCTTGGACTTGTCCTTTTGATCCTGGGGCTCGCAACTGCGGTCTATGCTGTTCTATCGGTCGTGGCGCTGTTTGCGGACAACCTTCCACCGTCAGCGATCTAACGGCTCGACTGCTAAGATGATGTTGGAAAGCCCCTCATCCGATCGCCACAAAACCCGGATCTCCCCCGCCGCTCTAGCCCGTCGAATCGCGAGGCTTGCCGTCGAACGGCTGACCCCTGCCCGATCGACCATTTCAGCTAGCGACAAGGTGCACCGCCTCCGCTCGCGGATCTCAGCGCGGATCACATCGAGGACGTGGTATAAGTAAGCTCCCGCACTGAACCCTCCGAAAACATCCTCTACTGGAATGTTTTGCACTTAACCGAAAGCGTGGCCAGCGCCGCCTCTTGACCTTGTTATTTTATAGACCACAAATGTGGTAGCAAAAATTAACAAGGTGATTTGGCGATACGAACCGAATACCTCCAGTAGAACGCTTTCCATCAAAATCCGCCACCACCGCTGTTTGCGGGCCTATTCGCGCTCGGCGGCATCGTACGTCCGGTGTTGGCATTCACGTTCGGTCCCTGCTGCTGGCCGAGGCCGTTGATTTTCTTAATTCCGGAAACGATCGCTTCGAGAACGCGGCCAGCTATCGCGGTTGCGACCTGATCACCGGCCGCACTCAGCTTCATAGCCATGGCGTCGCCCGCCTTGGAGCCTGATTGCTCGATCGCGTTTCCGGCATCGCGGCCACCCTGGGCGAACCGCTCTTCGATGCCTTCGAAGGCGTTCGTTCTTGTCGCACCAGACGATGACAGGAAGCTTTCCGAAGCGTGCCGCCCCTCCCCGTATTGCTGGTATTGGGACTGCAAACTCTGGAGCCGATCGTTGACGTTGCCTTGTGTTGGCCTCGGCGTCGGGATCGGAACGGCGTTGGCGGGGATTTTTCCAGGTCGATAACCATGGTCGCCGCCAGGGAACTCTGCAGGACCGGGAGGAGACATTCCATGCGGTCCGCCTGTCGATTGCGCGACCTTGCCCGATGCGTACCGTCGCGCCCAGTATTGCTTCAGAAACTCCGGATCTCGATAGCCGCCCTCGTAGGCGAGTTCCCAAGGTTCGTCGCCTGTCATCACACCAAACGCTCGACGGACGGAACTCCAGCCGCGCTTCTCCATACCCTTCTGCCGCGCCGAGTGAAGGTCCATTTCCTTCGTGGCTTCGTCCATGATCGGGGTAATTACAGGCGCGATCGTGCCACCCAGCGCGTATTTCAGCTGCTGATAACTGGCATTGAATTTATCGATGCTAGCCTGCGTGCCGGCTAGAACGTTCTGCAGGTTCCGATAGGTCGTGCCGTTAACGCTCGGATTGCCCAGCTCGTCCATATAGTGCGCCAGGCGCTCGGCGCTGGTCATCAGGGAGCGCATGCCATTCTGAAGCTGGGTGTCTGCGAAGAGCTGAGGAAGCTTGCTGAGGTCGCCGTTGACGGCTTGCTTCGAAAGGCGAATGAAAGCGGTCAGCGTGTCCTCGCCGTTCTCCTTGGCTTTCTTCATCTCCTTTTGGAGATCGATACCAAAGTTCTTAAATTTGTTGATCGTCTCCCCCGAGAACATCTTCTGAAACACGTTCTCGGCGTTGGTCGCCGCCTCTTCCGAGGATCCGGTGTCTTCGCGGATCGTCTGCAGCACGGCCACCAGCCGTTTCAACCCGTCTTCGCCGGTATAGCCGAGAGCTGAAAACGCGCCAGCAAGGCGCGGAATGGCACCGGCCATATCGTTCAGCTCGTATTGCCCGGCCTGCCCACCTGCGACCATCAGGTCGAAGGCTCGCTGCATCTGGTTCGCCTGTATCTTGAAGGCCGAGGCGGCTTTCAGGCCGGCGTTGGCAATATCCTCGGTGGTCGCGCCAGAGGCCTGCGCCGTCGCGAGCACGGTCGGGAGAAAGGCCATGGCCTCTTTGAGGTTCATGCCGCTTGCCGTCAGTGTGTCGAGGGCGGAAATGGTCTCGCCGAGCGGCAGGGCGAAGTTTTTCGTTTCCTGCTGGAGCTGCGCGAAAGCGGCTTTCGTATCGTCGGCCGATGCACCCGCCGTGTTGCCGATGCGCGCCATCTGGCGCTCGATCGCGGCGAAGTCTACCAGGGCGGTTTTCGCACCGAAGGCGATTGCGGCGGCGCCAGCGGCAATCATCGCGCCAGATCGTTGCTGCACTCTGGCGATGGCGCCGGAGCGCTTGTTGTACTCCTCCGCGCGCGCATTGACGGTAGCCAGCTTGCCGGCGACGGACTTCAGCGCCGCGCCAGTCTTGTCGACGGCCGAGATTTTAAGCCTTGCTTCCACTTCCTTCATTTGCGCGGCGCCTTCTCAATAAAGCCGACACAGCGGCTTGCCCAATGACGAATTTCCGAGGCCGTCATTCCGCCGACGTGATGGGCTGCAAAACCGTAACGG
Organism: Rhizobium sp. Root1203; assembly: GCF_001424945.1. Taxonomy (GTDB): domain Bacteria; phylum Pseudomonadota; class Alphaproteobacteria; order Rhizobiales; family Rhizobiaceae; genus Rhizobium. The sequence goes on along the minus strand of NZ_LMCW01000001.1, from coordinate 253,591 downwards.
AAGACGAGCCAGTCGGCGGTTTCGGCCACCTCGTCTCCTCCATAAAAAAATCACACACGGCGCTTTCGAGCCGCATCGAGTCCACTGCGGAAAGCTGGCCGATATCCTCGTAAGTAGGCTCGACGAGTAGCACCTTCACATATTGGTCGACGATGTGCGGATAGGTCAGAGACAGCACGCCGCCATTCTTCGCCGGCTGGTAGTCGAATGGCTTGCCGATAGCGTTGATATGCGTTTCTGCGTAGGTAGGCTCACGCAAGGTGATGGTGTCGAACCGCTTGCCATCGGCTTCATAGGATCGGGTAAGTTCTACAATTTTGTCCATTAGAAAAGCCTTTCGAGATGAGAACGCAGCTCCCCGAAAACCCATGAAAACGGGGAGCTGCTGGCAAAAACCGGTAAGGTGGCTACCCCTCGCCGGTTCAAGCGCCGCCGTCAGGAAAACCGGCGGCGATTTTCGCTAGACGCCGGGGTTGAAGTAGGCGGCGCGGCGGTCGTAGACGGCGCAACCAAAGTCCAATTCGCAGCTATAAGCGCGGCCTTGGCGGCCAAATGGGTCTTCCATGCGCATGCGCGGACCTTCGAAACCGTCAAGGTAGCCGTACATCAGGGCAGGTCGGGAGGCTGGATCGCCAAACAACCACCAGCCGGAACCGGTATAGCGGTTTTCGACTGCGACACTGAGCTTCCCCGCGAACGGGTTAGCGTCGGTGACCGTGGTCGCATTGATCTCGGTGACGAACTGCTGAGCCGATGTTTCCAGTTGAGGTCCGACCACCAGTACGGCGGGAACCACACCAGCAGTGCCATTACCACTGACGTTCTTCTGAAGCCTCATTGCCGTGCGGGCCACACTGACGCTGCCGACGCCAAGCGCGGAACCGGCGGCGGCTAGGTTGCCATGGTCCGCATGGAACAGATTTTTTCCATCCGAGAGCTTAACTCCCCCAAAGGAATTCGCGGACAGCAACTGGAAGAGCATATTACCTTCAGTATCGTTCGCAGCATCCGAGAAACCAGCGATGGCGTCGGAAATTACCCCCAGTGCATCGTTGATGAGGAGCTGTCGGGAGAGCGCAATGGCACGTCCGAACGACTGGATAGAGATGCCGTTGTCTTCGTAGTTGACAGTTCCAAACTTTATTTCACCGTCTTCAAGGATCGGCTGGAGTGCCGGCGCTTCCCCAGGTCGAATGAACTTGGAAGGCCGGAAGTCTTGCACGTTTCGTTTTAGCGCCAGCGCTTTGAGGGGGGGAGGCGTCGAGCGGAATCGGGCAATCATCGCCTGAGAAGCCGCATTTTCCAAGATGAACGCGAAATCCGAAGTCGTATGGGCCGCTCTACTGGAAAGCGTGCGGAGCGCTCGCTGATCGCCGAGTGCAGCGTCGGCCAGGTCGATATCGCTAACGCCTCTCGTATTGACGCCTTGCGCCTGGAAGAACCGTTCGATAATTTCGAGCGTCCTCAATCCAGCCAGGGGATTGTTTGCCGTGTCGACGGCGGCACCAAACCGCGAGGCGAGAACATCTGTTGCTTGTCTCTCGATGGCTTCGATCTGGGAGCGCGCGGCGCCACGGGCAGGACTCGTGACCGTCGCGTCTACTCGATCCGCCAACATTTTGAAAACACGGTCCCGCGCGCCGCTGATGGTGCGAACCGTTTCGAATTCGCTATCGACCGCATCCGCCAAGAGACCGGAACTCACAGCCTGGTCACGAAGCTGGTCGAGCTGGCGATTGAAGCTGGCGGAACGATTATTCTCGCGGCCGTCTTCTTCGGTTTCGTCATCTGCGCGGGTATCGAGCAGCTGGTCATCTTCTTCCGTCCGGATCAGAGCGGGGCGGCGATTTTTGTTCCTCATATCTGAGGCTCCTCTAACTGTTGCGTTGGGGTCGGCCGGCACACTGACCAGCGATAGTTCGTACGGCTCCCATTCGGTCGCCGTCAGAAGCACGGAGCCGTTTCGCGCGTCTGTCTCTTTGGCTTTTCGGATCACGTAACCGACCGAAACCTTATTGAGCATGCCTTCCTTCACCAGGTCGAAGGCCTGCCGTCCTCGTTCGCTATCAGCGAATTTGACTGTGGCGATGAGCTGCCGGTTTGCGATCCTGTAATCCGTTACCTGCCCGAGAACCGAAAGGACGCTGGAGCGATCGTGACTATCGATCACCGGGAGCCCCTTAAGGCGGGTGGTAACGATGGCCTCGCTCGTGCAGCGTAAAACCTCATCGCCGTGCCAGCGTACGACCGGCGTTTCCGTCGCCGCGACAACCTCAATGGTTCGGTTTGCCTCATCCAAAGAGCGCGCCGAGAAGACGCTGTCGCGATGATTAGCCTTTTGCTCGGCCTTTCGAAGTGCACGCCGGGACATCAATTCGCGCCCCGCGCTGCCATATGAGCGGCTACCGCCCCTGCAAGATGGGGCCGGAGTTCTTCTGTCAGGACTTCGCAACTGACCACGACGGCAGCGCCGAGGTTCAGCGTGAAGACGGACGCCAGGTCGTGGTAAACCTCAAACTGCATCTCATCGCCTTCGCGGAGCGCGCCGAAAGCGGCGGCGAAACGAACCTCTTTCGATTTTTGCTGCCACTTGTCCCGCGCATTGTCCGGCTCCAGGCGAAACCAAACGAACTGTGCGACGTAGCTGCCGAAGCGAATTGCATCGTTGAGATCGGCCACCAAGCGACGCGAAACGAAAAGCCGCGCCAGAGCGAGTTTGACGACATCCGGAGCTGAATATTTCCAGCGGCCGTTCGGCTGCACTTGGCCGATGCCATCCATGAAACCGCGCCGACGCCAGTCGCGCTGACCGTCTTGCGTGAGACCTGAGAACTTATGCAGTTCGGTCGGGTCAAAGAGGTAATTCATAGGCAAACTCCGTGAGGCTTTCCCACGCTATAACCGTGATGACATCCCACGGTCAAGCGATTTTTTCGGGAAGCGCTACGGTTCGCTTGCTAGGAAATCGGAGATCCAGCTCGAAAAGACTTGAGTTTTCGGCATTCAAGGCCATCTCGGCAAGCTTCTCGGCTATAGATTTTTTTATCTCATTGACAGTCTGCTGCAGGACGGAATGGAATTTCACTTCACCTTCCTCGGCAGCTGAGATCAATCCTTCGATCGGCTGGAGGAGCTTATCTATTTCGCAGAAGGCCGCTTCGGACAGCGTCAGCAAGACGTCTTCGATCGAGTGCCTCCTCCCTAACTCACGGCCCACCGCACGATCATAAGCGGCGAGATCAACGTATCTTTTCCGGCCGACGCCTTCTGAGCGCGTGACGAGAAACCCGCCCCTTTCAAGTCGCGCGACCCGTTCACCAGCAGACTGGCGCGTTATGTTTTTGCGGCGAGCAAGCTCGGCGATCGTGATCCAGATGCCGTCATTCGAGGCGGATATTTTCAGAGGTTCGCTCATCGGAGGTTCCTTGTCAGGTGTTGTCAGTAGTTGTCAGGGGTGTCAGGTCAGGATTTAGCGCTGCGTCACTAGCGAACTCTCGGGCTCGTCCCGGCCCGCAAGGGGTCAGGGTCCGGGAAGGACCCAAAGGGGGGTGGGGGTCAGTGGACCGGTCCATGCCGACCCTCGATGTCTTGCAGTCTGGCGGTTCGCAGGCTCGCGACGATGAACGCTAGCCCACCGCCTCGGCGCTTGACCTCTTCACCTATCGCCGCGTTCAGGCTGGCAGCGTCCAGCAACGCCCACGCGACCTGTCGTACATCAGGAGGTAGGCCCTTGATGGCTTCATCGACACGCCACTCGGCAGCACTCCAGGCATTGCCAGCGCGTGAACTATCCCCGCTTCGGCTCTTCTCCCGAGCCTCGTTGTTTGGGTTTCTCGGCCTTGCCTCCTCATTATTCAAAAGCCCATCTGAAGCTTTCGACACGGTCAGCCCATGAGGTTCCGTCTGAGAGGGTGGGGAGAGATTTAGTTCCTTAGATGAGTTTATTATAATAGTTTGTGGGTCATTTTTGTCCCCACTTGTCGGACATTTCTGTCCCCTTCTGGTGGACATTTCTGTCCCCTTCTCGGTATCCCCATCTGGTCCTTCACCGGTTCTCATTCGGCGCTGGAAGTCAGCGTTTAGATCGCGGAACTTGGACCAGCACGGCTCATAGCTCGCACGCCCTGAGCTGCCGCCGTGGCTTGATTTGGTGAATAGTTGATGCTTTCCGCATAAATCGGCCGTAGCTCGTTTCACGGTCTTTTCCGTCACCCCGAGTATGCGCGCGATCCGGCCAACGCTTGGATCGCACTGGCCGGTTGTCATATTGAGGTGTCCGAGGATAACGCCAGCAACCGCTTTGTCGGCGCTGGAGAGCCCAATCAGCAGGTTAAGGACGTTTCGCGCGATCGATAGGTCAACCTTCTCAGGACGCATCCCGCTTCCCATAGCGGAGAGCATGGCCGCGCTTGGACGCCTCGACGGCATCGAGGACACTTACGCCGAAGCGCGCCATGATTTCGAGAAGGTGATTGCCGCGAATACTGTCGGCATTGAGGCTCATCCACAGAGCGGCTTCAACTACCTTGTCAGGCTGGTTTTCGGTTGGAATTTCTTCCGTAACCCTTTGATTTTCCATTGGGCGATTTCTCCAGATTTGGAGAAAATCGGAAGCAATATCATAGAACAGTTGGGGACTCTGACTCCGTTAATCTTGGTTCGAGTCCAGGTTCCCCAGCCAAGTTTGTTGTTTTCAACAGATTCATCGAGATAACCACCCAGCACCGCGGGTCTGCGGACTAATCTGCGTGTGCCGGCGGGCGTCGGGACGTCGCATGAAACGGGTGGTCGACGTCGGCGTTTTCACATCTAATGCTCCTGTCTCGGAATTCAGGAGCAGGACCATGTCTTCGTTCTTAGCACTGCACGCCATCGCGGCCGGGCGTGGCGAAGGTCTTCTTCCGCAGCTGGTTGAAGCCCTGCGCCATCAGGAAGCAACCGACGCATACGGGCACGCGCCGTTGGCGAACTCTCCCTGCGTACGCGTCGATCCCCTGTCCCCGGTTCTCGCAGGGATGACCTCGCGCGGCGCGCTTCCAGCGCGTTCCCGCCCCCATGGGGGGCGGCCAGCCGGTCTCTAGACCGAAGACCCGATCGGACCGAAGATCGGGCGCGTCCGTATCCGACGGCGAGGCCGCGTCCGCGTCCGGCCATTCGCGGCGGTTCGGACCGCAGCCCTTCGACGCCGCCGAATTGCGCAGGATTCACCCTCCCTCAGCCCCTAGCTGAAATGTGGAACACTTTCTTTCGCAAATATCTGTCGCGAAACTCCGACTTTTGCGAATCGGTTTTGCGACTGGAATTTGCAGGGAAATTCAGTGCTGGCGGCTTTTCGCGAAACTTAGGATCATCGCGATAGATGCGACGCCAGAAAATCGGCGGCGCTCCGGTGCGCTGCCCAGGCGTTCCGGGTTCCCGATCTCAAGAAAAAATCGTGCGATGATATTTAAGCGCATAAACCTAGCTTGTGCATTCCATCGCGAAACTCTCGATTAAAGCGACAATTTTTGTGACTGAATTTTACGACGGCGCAAAAGCGACATTCTGCGACAGGCGAGTTCGCAGAATGCTTCACGACGACATCCTCCGGCAAGTCCATTCCACAGATTCCACATTTCCGATGCGCACCGTCCACCCTCCCCTTCGGCATTTATAGGATTTTTATATTGGCGGCCGGGCGCTCGTCTCGATCGTTTATGCGCTTCGGGCGCATATTGAGGCCCGGAAAGATCGCAGGATCGTTTCCAACATCATGAGGAGCGCGGGAAGCCCCAAGGTCTCCGCGTCGCCTTCAGTTCCGAAACAACAAGAGGAGTGATGATCGATGATCGACGTCGTTCTGCTCGGCATCACGATTTTTTTCTTCGTGCTCTGCGTCGCCTACACCAAAGCCTGTGACGGGCTCTAGCCGGAGATGCAAGCGATGACCCTCGACTATATTCTCAGCGGTGGAGTGACCGTGTTCCTCACCGTCTACCTCACCTATGCCCTCATCCGCCCCGAGCGATTCTGATCTCGCCAGGCGCCGGGTATTGAAAGTTAATCACGATGACCCTCAACGGATGGCTTCAGATCCTGCTTTACTGCGGGATCGTTCTTGCGCTCGTCAAACCGCTCGGCGGCTACATGACGCGTGTCTTCAACGGCGAGCGCACAGTCTTGTCACCGGTCCTCGTTCCGATCGAACGGGGACTCTACGCGATCTCAGGCACCAGCGAGCGGGAGGAGCAGCACTGGACGGCCTATGCCATCTCGATGCTGCTTTTCAACCTTCTCGGCGTACTGCTGCTCTACGGGCTGATGCGCCTGCAGGCCGGGCTTCCCTATAACCCCGCCGGCATGGCTGCTGTCGGTCCCGAACTCTCCTTCAACACCGCCGTCAGCTTCGTCACCAACACCAACTGGCAGAACTACGGCGGCGAAAGCACCATGTCGTACCTGACCCAGATGGCGGGCCTGACGGTGCAGAACTTCGTTTCGGCGGCAACCGGCATCGCCATCGCAATGGCGTTCATCCGCGCGTTCGCCCGCGCCTCGGGCAAGGCGGTCGGCAATTTCTGGGTCGACATGACCCGCGCGACCTTCTACGTGCTGCTGCCGCTCTGCATCGCGCTCACGCTCGCCTACGTCTATCTCGGCGTTCCGCAGACGCTCGGCCCGTATGTCGACGCAACGACGCTCGAGGGCGCCAAGCAGACGATTGCGGTCGGTCCCGTCGCCTCGCAGCTTGCCATCAAGATGCTCGGCACGAACGGCGGCGGCTTCTTCAACGCCAACTCCGCCCATCCCTTCGAAAATCCGGATGCTCTTTCCAATCTCATCCAGATGGTGACGATCTTCGCGATCGGCGCGGCCCTCACCAATGTCTTCGGCCGCATGGTCGGCAACCAGCGTCAAGGCTGGGCGATCCTTGCCAGCATGTTCGTGCTGTTCCTGGCGGGCGTCGCCGTCACCTATTGGGCCGAGTCCGCCGGCAATCCGCTGATGCATGCCTTCGGCCTGCAGGGCGGCAACATGGAGGGCAAGGAAGTCCGCTTCGGCGTGACGCTCTCCTCGCTCTTCGCGGTCATCACGACGGCGGCCTCCTGCGGCGCGGTCAATGCCATGCACGGCAGCTTCACGGCGCTTGGCGGTCTTGTTCCGCTGATCAACATGCAGCTCGGCGAGGTAATCGTCGGCGGTGTCGGCGCGGGGTTCTACGGCATCCTGCTGTTCGTCATCATCGCCATCTTCGTGGCCGGTCTCATGGTCGGCCGCACGCCGGAATATCTCGGCAAGAAGATCGAGGCGAAGGAGATGAAGATGGCCGTGCTCGCCATCCTCTGCCTGCCGCTCGCAATGCTGGTCTTCACGGCGGTCGCAAGCGTGCTGCCATCGGCGGTCGCTTCGGTCGGAACGGCCGGACCGCACGGTTTCTCGGAAATCCTCTATGCGTACTCGTCGGCGGCGGCGAATAACGGCTCGGCTTTCGGCGGGCTGACGGGCAACACGCCCTGGTTCAACGTGACGCTCGGCATCGCCATGCTCGCCGGACGGTTCCTCGTGATCATTCCGGCGCTTGCGATCGCCGGCTCGCTGGTTGCCAAGAAGACGGTTCCGGCCTCGACCGGCACCTTCCCGACGGACGGGCCGCTGTTCGTCGGCCTGCTCACCGGCACGATCGTGATCGTCGGCGGGTTGACCTTCTTCCCGGCGCTCGCCCTCGGTCCAGTCATCGAGCACCTCGTCATGATCTCCGGCCAGACCTTCTGAGGAACGACGATGCTGATCCGGCATTTCAAGCGCCACAAGCTCCCTACCCGCTCCGGATTTCCGGGGCGGACGGCCGCCAGGTCGATGCGCGCCTCCGACATCATCCTCGTGATGCTGGCCGCGCTGCTGGTGGCCGCCGCCGCCTACAGTCTGATTTCGGGCTGACCGGTCTTCCGGTCGCCACATCCTCGTCTCAAACGCTGGAGTTCTCTTATGAGCCAGGCAAAATCCGTGAGCATCCTCGATGCCCGCATTCTCATTCCCGCCGTGGGCGACGCTTTCAGGAAGCTGAACCCGCGCGCGCTCGCCAAAAACCCTGTCATGTTCGTCGTCGCCACGGTCTCGACGCTCACCACCGTCCTGTTTGTCCGCGACCTCGTCAGCGGCGGCAGCGATCTCGCCTTTTCCTTCCAGATCAACCTCTGGCTCTGGTTCACCGTGCTGTTTGCGAACTTCGCCGAAGCGGTTGCCGAGGGACGCGGCAAGGCACAGGCCGATTCGCTGCGCAAGGCGCGCACCGAGACGCAGGCGAAGCTGCTGACCGCCAATAACGGCAGCAGCTATCGCATGGTGCCCGGCACCAGCCTGAAGGTCGGCGATCTCGTGCTCGTCGAAGCAGGCGACATCATCCCGTCGGACGGCGAAGTGATCGAAGGCGTCGCCTCCGTCAACGAGGCCGCCATAACGGGCGAGTCCGCGCCTGTCATTCGCGAATCCGGCGGCGACCGCTCGGCCGTGACGGGCGGAACGCAGGTGCTGTCCGACTGGATCCGCGTGCGTATCACGGCCGCCGCCGGTTCGACCTTCATCGACCGCATGATCGCACTCGTCGAGGGCGCGGAACGGCAGAAGACGCCGAACGAGATCGCGCTCAACATTCTGCTGGCCGGGATGACGCTGATCTTCGTGCTGGCGACCGCGACGATCCCTAGCTTTGCAGCCTATGCCGGCGGCTCGATCCCGATCATTGTTCTCGTCGCCCTGTTCGTGACGCTGATCCCGACGACGATCGGCGCCCTTCTGTCGGCGATCGGCATCGCCGGCATGGACCGTCTCGTCCGCTTCAACGTGCTTGCCATGTCCGGCCGCGCCGTCGAAGCCGCCGGCGACGTCGATACGCTGCTTCTCGACAAGACGGGCACGATCACGCTCGGCAACCGCCAGGCGACCGCCTTCCATCCGGTGCGCGGCGTCACGGATCAGGAGCTCGCCGATGCCGCCCAGCTCGCATCGCTGGCCGACGAGACGCCGGAAGGCCGTTCCATCGTCGTGCTCGCCAAGGAAAAATATGCGCTGCGCGGGCGCGACATGAGCAGCCTGAAGGCGACATTCGTCCCGTTCACGGCGCAGACCCGCATGAGCGGCGTCGATGTGGAGGGTTCGTCGATCCGCAAGGGTGCCGTCGATGCGGTGCTTGCCTATGTCGACGGCGGTGGTCCAATGCTTTCCTCCGGCAACGCCGCCGTTGCGTTGCGCTCGAACACCGAAACCGTGCGTGAGCTTCAGGCCAGCGCCGCCGAGATCGCCAAGAGCGGCGGCACACCACTCGCCGTTGCCCGCGACGGTCGTCTGCTCGGCGTCATCCAGCTCAAGGATATCGTCAAGGGCGGCATCCGCGAACGCTTTGCCGAATTGCGGCGCATGGGCATCCGCACCGTGATGATCACGGGCGACAACCCGATGACGGCAGCGGCCATCGCCGCCGAAGCCGGCGTCGATGACTTCCTCGCCCAGGCGACGCCGGAGAACAAGCTTTCGCTGATCCGCGAGGAGCAGGCAAAAGGCAAGCTCGTCGCCATGTGCGGCGACGGCACCAACGACGCGCCGGCACTGGCGCAGGCCGATGTCGGCGTCGCCATGAACACCGGCACGGTCGCGGCCCGCGAGGCCGGCAACATGGTCGACCTCGACAGCGATCCGACGAAGCTCATCGAGATCGTCGAGATCGGCAAGCAGCTGCTGATGACCCGCGGCGCGCTGACGACGTTTTCGATTGCCAACGACGTCGCCAAGTACTTCGCCATCATCCCCGCGATGTTCCTCACCTTCTATCCGCAGCTGAAGGCGCTCAACGTGATGGGGCTCTCGACGCCGCAAAGCGCGATCCTGTCTGCGATCATCTTCAACGCGCTGATCATCGTCGCCCTCATTCCGCTGTCGCTGAAGGGCGTGCGCTATCGGCCGATCGGTGCGGGCGCGCTGCTTTCCCGCAACCTGCTGATCTACGGCCTCGGCGGCATCCTCGTTCCGTTCGTCGCCATCAAGGCGATCGACATGCTGATCACTACCATCGGCCTCGCCTAAGGAGCAATGTCATGTTGAAACAACTACGCCCCGCGATCGTGATGATCGTTGCAACGACGGCTATCACCGGCCTCCTCTATCCGCTCGGCATGACGGGGGTGGCGCAGGCCATCTTCCCCGCCAAGGCCAACGGCAGCCTGATCGAAAAGGACGGCAAGGTCATCGGTTCGACGCTGATCGGGCAGGCATTCACCAGCGACGTCTACTTCCACGGTCGACCTTCGGCTGCCGGCGACGGCTACAATGCCGCAAGTTCAAGCGGCTCCAACCTCGGGCCGACCAGCCAGAAGCTGATCGATCGCGTGAAGGCTGACTATGAGGCCGCGAAGGCGACCAACCCCGGCGTGGACGTTCCGGCCGATCTGGTGACCGCCTCCGGCAGCGGCCTCGACCCGCACCTCTCCCCTGCCGCCGCCTATTTCCAGGTACCGCGCGTCGCCAAGGCGCGCGGCGTGGATGAGACCAAGGTGAAGGCGCTTGTCGACAACGCGGTGGAGGGCCGAGAACTCGGCTTCCTCGGCGAACCTGTCGTCAATGTTCTTGCGTTGAACCAGAGCCTCGATGCTTCTATGAGTCAGTGAGTTGGCGATTGGGCACGCTTTACACTCTCCTCATCCCTGTGCTCGTCACAGGGATCCAGCAGCGCCGCGTCGGCGGGGCAAAAGGCTTTTTTCACGCGCAAGACCTCGCGTAGCTGGATTCCTGTGACGAGCACAGGAATGAGGGTGGTGGGTGAGACGTGCACATCGCCACAAAGGCATCCTGAGAAAGAGCCAAACCGCATGCCAGACGACAACCGCGACCAGGCCGGCAGGCCCTCGCCCGATGCGCTTCTTGAGAAGGCCAGGGCCGAAACGCGCGGCCGCCTGAAGATATTCCTCGGTGCGGCCCCGGGGGTCGGCAAGACTTACGAGATGCTGGCGTCAGGCCATGCAAAGCTTGCCGACGGCGTCGATGTCGTGGTCGGCGTGGTCGAAACCCACGGGCGCAAGGAAACGCAGGCGCTGCTCGACGGTTTCGAGATCGTGCCGCGCGTACAGGTGGACTACAAAGGCAGGCTGCTGGAGGAAATGGACCTCGACGCCATCCTTGCCCGCAGGCCGGGACTGGTGCTCGTCGACGAACTCGCCCACACCAATGCCGAGGGCAGCCGTCACCCGAAACGCTACCTCGACGTCAAGGAGCTGCTCGATCGCGGCATCGACGTCTATTCGACGCTGAACATCCAGCATGTCGAAAGCCTGAACGACGTCGTGTCGCAGATCACCCGGATCCGGGTGCGGGAGACGGTCCCGGATTCGGTCATCGACATGGCCGACGACGTCGAGATCATCGATCTCACGCCCGACGACCTCATCAAGCGGCTGCATGACGGCAAGGTCTATGTCGCGAAGACGGCCGAGAAGGCGCTGACCAACTACTTCACCCCCGGCAACCTGACGGCGCTGCGCGAACTGGCGCTGCGCAGGACAGCCCAGCGCGTCGACGACCAGTTGCTCACCCATATGCAGGCGCATGCGATTTCGGGGCCATGGGCGGCGGGGGAGCGCGTTCTGGTATCGGTCGATCAGCATCCGAGCTCAGCTTCGCTGGTGCGCTACGCCGCGCGCATGGCCTCCCGGTTGCGCGCGCCCTGGGTCGCGGTCAACGTCGAGACCAATCGCTCGATCAATCTCACGGAAGCCCAACGCGACACGATCGCTGCAACGCTGCGCCTTGCCGAGCAGCTGGGCGGCGAAGCGATCACCGTTCCGGGGCGTGAGACGTCCGAAGAGATCATGCGCTATGCGGCGGCGAACAACGTCACCCACATCGTCATCGGCGCCCCGAAGCAGCCTGCGTGGCGCGAATGGTTCCAACCGTCGACGGCCAGCCTGCTGATCCGCAAGGCGGGCGACATCAGCGTCCACGTCATATCGGGCGAGGATCAGCGGGAGACATCCCGGCGCGGCGTGAAGGCGGCGGCGCCGGCCGCACCGGCGCTCGATTTCCGCGCCTATCTTCTCGCAACTGCCTATGTGGCCATTGCCCTTGCCGTGGGGATCGTGCTCGATCAGGTGCTCGATGTGCGAAACCTCGCCCTCGTCTTCCTGATGGCGGTTCTCACCTCAGCCGTTCTGCACGGACTGCGCCCGGCGCTCTATTCCTGCATACTCGGCGCGTTCTCATTCAATTTTTTCTTCCTGCCGCCGCGGTACACGCTGACGATCAGCGATCCGGAAAGCGTTCTGGCACTGTTTTTCTTCCTCGGCGTCGCCATCATCGCCAGCAATCTGACGGCAACCGTCCAGCGGCAGGCTTCCGCTGCCCGACAAAGGGCGCGGACGACGGAAGACCTCTACCTGTTTTCGAAGAAGCTTGCCGGTACCGGCACGCTGGACGACGTACTCTGGGCCACGGCATTCCAGCTTGCCTCGATGCTCAAGGTCCGTGTCGTGCTGCTGCTGCCGGAGGACGGAACGATTGCCGTCAAGGCCGGCTATCCGCCCGACGACACGCTCGACGACGCCGATATCGCCGCTGCCCGCTGGGCGTGGGAGCACAATCATGCGGCGGGTCGCGGCGCCGACACCCTGCCAGGCGCCAAGCGCCTCTACGTGCCGCTGCGCACCGGCCGCACGGCCGTCGGCGTTATCGGCCTCGACAGCGATCGTCGCGACGGGCCACTGCTGACGCCCGAACAGCAGCGCCTGCTCGACGCACTGGCCGACCAGGCCGCTCTTGCCATCGAACGCATCCAGCTCGTCGCCGCCATGGACCAGGCAAAGCTTGCGGCCGAAGCCGACCGGTTGCGCTCCGCGCTGCTGACCTCGATCTCGCACGATTTGAAGACGCCGCTTGCGGCCGTCCTCGGAGCATCCACGACGCTGCGCGATTATTTCGCGCCGATGTCGGAAGAGGACCGCAGGGACCTGCTCTCGACCATCGTGGATGAATCGGAGCGCCTCAATCGCTTCATCGCCAATCTTCTCGACATGACAAGGATCGAATCCGGTGCGATGGAGCCTAACTATGCGCTGCACGATATCGGCGACATCGTCGGCAGCGCGCTGCGGCGCGGCGCGAAGATCCTCGGGGGGCATGGGGTCGATGTGCGGATCCCCGCGGATCTGCCTGTTGTGCGCGTCGATCCTGTCCTCTTCGAGCAGGTGCTCTTCAACCTTTTGGACAACGCCGCGAAATATGCGCCCGAGGGCTCCACCATCGACATCAAGGGCTGGAGCGGGACCGACACCGTCGTCGTACAGGTCGCCGATGCGGGGCCAGGCATCCCGCCTGGCGACCTCGATCGCGTCTTCGACACGTTCTATCGGGTGCGCAAAGGCGATCAGGTGCGGGCGGGCACCGGCCTCGGCCTCTCCATCTGCCGCGGCTTCATCGAGGCGATGGGCGGCACGATCGCGGCCGGCAACAGGCCCGACCGTACGGGGGCCGTTTTCACCATTCGCCTGCCGAAACCCAATGACATTCTCAAGCTGGATGAGCTCAAATGACCGGTTCGCCCGTAAAAATTCTCGTCGTCGACGACGAGCCCCCTATCCGCAAACTGCTCCGCGTCGGCCTTGCCGCGCAGGGGTACGAAGTGCATGAGGCAGGCGACGCGGCAGCCGCCCGCCGCACCGCGCAGGAAGCCTCGCCCGACCTTATCGTGCTCGATCTCGGCCTGCCGGACCAGCCGGGCCATGACCTCCTGCAGGAATGGCGCGAGCAGGGGCTCGCGACACCGGTCGTTATCCTGTCGAGCCGCACCGACGAGGCCGGCATCGTGAAGGCGCTCGAAAGCGGCGCCGACGATTATGTGACGAAGCCATTCGGCATGAACGAACTCGGCGCCCGTATCCGCGTGGCACTGCGCCACCGCCTGCAGCAGCAGGGCGAAAGGGCCGTGTTTCGCACGGGGGGCCTGTCGATCGACCTCGTCAAGCGCATCGTCAAGGTCGACGATCACGAGATCAAGCTGTCGCCGAAGGAGTACGACATCCTGCGGGTGCTGGCGCAGCACTCCGGCAAGGTGTTGACGCACCAGTTCATGCTCAAGCAGATCTGGGGACCTGCGGCCGATGTGCAGTACCTGCGCGTCTATGTCCGCCAACTTCGCCAGAAGATCGAAGCGAGCCCCGATCAGCCGCAGTACATCACCACCGAGACCGGGGTCGGCTACCGGCTGAGGGAAGCCGACCCCAGCTCGTAAGCACGAAAATGCTTCACGCAGCGGTCGAGGAAGGCTACAGCGGTTATCGGTTGACGCACACGAACTGGACGAGCCCATGACCGACACTGTTACCGATCGTTTCCTTCGCTATGTCGTTATCGACACACAGTCGGATGCAAAGTCCCCGACGCAGCCCTCGACCGAAAAGCAGAAGAATCTTGGCCGGCTGCTGGTCGAGGAGCTGCTGGCGATCGGCCTTTCGGATGCGCACCTCGACGAGCATGGCTACATCTATGCGACCATTCCGTCGAACACCGACAAGCAGGTGCCCGTTATCTGCTTTTGCTCGCACATGGATACGGCGCCCGATTTCAGCGGCACCGACGTCAAGCCGCAGATCGTGCGGAACTACGGCGGTGGCGATATCCGGCTTACCGCCGATCCCCAGCAGATCATCCGGGTCGTCGATCATCCCGCCCTCGAGGATCAGCTCGGCAACGACCTCATCACCACTGACGGCACGACCCTGCTCGGCGCGGACGACAAGGCCGGCATTGCCGAGATCATGACGGCTGCGCAGTTCCTTGTCGCCAATCCCGAGATCAGGCACGGGACAATCAAGATCCTGTTCACCCCGGACGAGGAGATCGGCCGCGGCGTCGACAAGGTCGATCTGGCCAAGCTCGGCGCAAAGTTCGCCTACACCATGGACGGCTCGACCGCCGGTCACATCGAGGACGAGACATTCTCGGCCGACGGCGTGGAGATCCGCATCCAGGGCGTCGCCATCCATCCGGGCTTTGCCCTCGGCAAGATGGAGAATGCCATCAAGATCGCCGGCGCGATCGTCGACCGCCTGCCCAGGGACGTCGCTCCGGAGACGACGTCGGGCAAGGAAGGCTTCGTGCATCCGACCGGCGTTACGGGCTCGATGGAAAAGGCGGCGATCAGCCTGATCGTCCGCGACTTCAGCGATCGTGGCCTCGCGAGGAAGGAGGCCATGATCGAGGCGATCGTCAGGGAGGTCATGGCGGGCTATCCCGGCTCGACCTACACGTTCGAGATCACGAAGCAGTATCGGAACATGAAGGTCGTCCTCGACCGCCATCCGGAAATTGTCGATCATGCCGTCGAGGCTATCCGTCGCGCCGGCATGGAGCCGGTGCGCGGCAGCATCCGCGGCGGCACCGACGGGTCGCGGCTGTCGTTCATGGGACTGCCCTGCCCCAATATTTTCGCCGGCGGCCACGCGTTTCATTCGCCGCTCGAATGGGTCAGCCGCCAGGACATGGAGAAGGCCGTGAAGACGATCGTCGAGCTAGCCAAGGTCTGGGAAGAGCGCGCCTGAGCGGAGTGTTCTAAGGTCAGTGGGATGACGGGGAGCGCCCTTCACCCTCAGCCCTCATTCCTGCTTGTCACAGGAACGAGGGTCAGCGAGAGGGGTATTCGTACCAACGATTAGTCGGCGGCAGGGAGTAACGGACCTCGCGGTCCGGCATCCCTTCTCAGCTGCGCAGGCCGGGCGCTTCCTGGCCGGTGCGTTCCACGTATTCGGTATAGCCGCCGCCGTATTGCTGAATGCCGTCCGGCGTCAGTTCCAGAACGCGGTTCGACAGGGCCGCCAGGAAATGGCGATCGTGCGAGACGAAGAGCATCGTGCCTTCGTACTGCGACAACGCCTTGATCAGCATTTCCTTAGTGTCGAGATCCAGGTGGTTGGTTGGCTCGTCGAGCACCAGCAGGTTGGGCGGGTCGAAGAGCATCTTGGCCATCACCAGCCGCGCCTTTTCGCCACCCGACAGCACGCGGCACTTCTTCTCCACATCGTCGCCGGAAAAGCCGAAGCAGCCCGCCAGTGCGCGCAAGGGCGCCTGCCCGGCCTGCGGGAAGGAATCCTCCAGCCACTCCAGCACCGTGCGGTCGCCGTCGAGAAGATCCATCGCGTGCTGGGCGAAGTAGCCCATCTTGACGCTGGCGCCGAGGGCGACGCTGCCCTCATCGGGTTCGGCGGAACCTGCCACCAGCTTCAGCAGGGTCGACTTGCCGGCACCGTTGATGCCCATGATGCACCAGCGCTCCTTGCGGCGGACCATGAAGTCCAGCCCCTCGTAGATGGTGCGGCTGCCGTATTTCTTGTGAACGTTCTTCAGATTGATCACATCCTCGCCGGAACGAGGTGCCGGCAGGAAGTCGAACGCAACCGTCTGGCGGCGCTTGGGCGGCTCGACGCGGTCGATCTTCTCCAGCTTCTTCACGCGGCTCTGTACCTGCGACGCGTGCGAGGCGCGCGCCTTGAAGCGCTCGATGAACTTGATTTCCTTGGCGAGCATCGCCTGCTGGCGTTCGAACTGCGCCTGCTGCTGCTTCTCGTTCTGAGCTCGCTGCTGCTCATAGAAGCCGTAGTCGCCGGAGTAGCTGTTCAGGGAACCGCCGTCGATCTCGATGATCTTGCCGACGATCCGGTTCATGAACTCGCGGTCGTGCGAGGTCATCAGCAGCGCGCCCTCATAGGTCTTCAGGAATTCTTCCAGCCAGATGAGGCTTTCGAGGTCCAGATGGTTGCTCGGTTCGTCGAGCAGCATGACATCGGGGCGCATCAGGAGAATACGGCCAAGCGCCACACGCATCTTCCAGCCGCCCGAAAGCGCGCCGACGTCGCCGTCCATCATGTCCTGGGTGAAGCTCAGGCCGGCCAGCACTTCGCGTGCACGGCCTTCCAGCGCATAGCCGTCCAACTCCTCGTAGCGGGCCTGGACTTCGCCATAGCGTTCGATGATCCGGTCCATCTCGTCGAGCTTGTCGGGATCGACCATCTCAGCCTCAAGCTCGCGCAACTCGGCAGCGACGACGCTGACGGGGCCTGCACCTTCCATGACTTCGGCAACGGCGCTGCGGCCTTCCATTTCACCGACGTCCTGATTGAAGTAGCCGATGGTGACGCCCTTTTCGGCGGAGACCTGTCCCTCGTCGGGCTGCTCCTGCCCGGTGATCATGCGGAAGAGCGTCGTCTTGCCGGCCCCGTTCGGGCCGACGAGACCGATCTTCTCGCCCTTGTTGAGCGCCGCCGAAGCCTCGATGAAGAGAATGCGATGGCTGTTCTGCTTGCTGATATTTTCGATACGGATCATATGCGGGTGAGGTCCAAAATACGTTTTCGGCGCCCTTATGCCATGCAACGCAGGGCCTGTCGCCCGTTTTTCGCACTGCACCATACGAATGCCGTCGCGACTTTCCCGGTCGCTCCAGTCCCGCGGGTCTTCCAAATAACAGACGGCGCTGATATGTTCCACGTTTGTTCCGAGTCGCCGTTTCCGCTGCGACATCGATGCGAGGGGCTGAAGAATCGATGCAGGCCGCGGCCTATCTTGAAAAACTGAACGAGCAGCAACGTTTGGCCGTCGAGCACGGCGTGGGCAAGGAAGAAGCCGGCGGACCGCTGCTGATCATCGCGGGTGCAGGATCGGGCAAGACCAATACGCTGGCGCATCGGGTCGCGCACCTGATCGTCAACGGCGCCGATCCGCGCCGCATCCTGCTCATGACGTTTTCGCGCCGTGCCGCTTCGGAAATGTCGCGCCGCGTCGAGCGCATCTGCAAGCAGGTGCTGGGGGCACAGTCGGCCGCGATGACCGAGGCATTGAGCTGGGCAGGCACTTTCCATGGCATCGGCGCGCGCCTTCTCAGGATCTATGCCGAGCAGATCGGGCTGAACGTGGATTTCACCATCCACGATCGCGAGGACAGCGCCGACCTGATGAATCTCGTCCGGCACGAGCTTGGCTTCTCCAAGACCGAGAGCCGGTTTCCGACCAAGGGCACGTGCCTTGCGATCTATTCACGCACTGTGAACTCGGAAACGCCGCTGAACGAGGTATTGAAGACCTGGTATCCCTGGGTTTCCAGCTGGGAACCGCAATTGAGGGAGCTGTTTGCAGCCTATGTCGAGGCCAAGCAGACGCAGAACGTTCTCGATTACGACGACCTGCTTCTGTACTGGGCGCAGATGGTCAGCGACGCCGAGCTGGCCGACGATATCGGACGACGCTTCGACCATGTCATGGTGGATGAATACCAGGATACCAACCGGCTGCAATCGTCGGTTCTGATGGCGCTGAAGCCCGGCGGACGCGGGCTGACTGTCGTTGGCGACGACGCGCAGTCGATCTATTCGTTCCGAGCGGCGACGATCCGCAACATCCTCGATTTTCCGAAGACCTTCTCGCCGCCGGCCGACATCATCACGCTCGACCGGAACTACCGGTCGACGACTACGATCCTGGCGGCTGCCAACGGGGTCATCGATCTGGCGCGCGAACGCTTCACCAAGAACCTCTGGACGGACAGGCAATCGACCGAACGACCGAAGCTCCTGACCGTGAAGGACGAGAACGATCAGGCGGGATACATCGTCGAGCAGGTTCTCGCCAATCGGGAGGTCGGCATGACGCTGAAACAGCAGGCAGTGCTCTTCCGCACGTCGAGCCACAGCGGCTCTCTCGAGGTGGAGCTGACACGGCGGAACATACCGTTCGTCAAGTTCGGCGGCCTGAAATTCCTCGACTCGGCGCATGTGAAGGACATGCTTGCCGTCCTTCGCTTTGCGCAGAACCCGCGCGACAGGGTATCGGGCTTCCGGCTGCTGCAGATGCTGCCTGGGATCGGACCGCAGACCGCAAGCAAGATCCTCGACACCATTGCTGCCGATCCGGAGCCGCTGATGGCGCTCGCGGAAATTCCGCCGCCCGCGAAGACCGGCGAGAGCTGGCCGGCGCTGATCCAGCTGCTGGAAGGGTTGCGCAAGTCCAGCGGGCAGTGGCCGGCGGAAATCGCACAGGCACGGGCATGGTACGAGCCGCATCTCGACCGCATCCACGAGGACGCTGACACCCGCAAGGCCGACCTGCTGCAGCTGGAACAGATTGCATCCGGCTATGCCAACCGCGAACGCTTTCTCACGGAACTGACGCTGGATCCGCCGGATGCGACAAGCGATCAGGCAGGCGTGCCGCTTCTCGACGAGGACTATCTCATTCTCTCCACCATCCATTCGGCCAAGGGCCAGGAATGGCGCGCCGTCTTCATGCTCAACGTCGTGGATGGATGCATACCCTCAGACCTCGCGGTTGGAACGACGCATGAGATCGAGGAGGAACGCCGTCTTCTCTATGTCGGCATGACGAGGGCGAAGGACAGCCTGACGCTGATCACGCCGCAACGCTTCTTCACCAGCGGCCAGCATGGCCAGGGCGACCGGCACGTCTATGCCTCGCGGACCCGCTTCATCCCCGTGACCCTGCTGCAGTATTTCGAGACAGCCGCCTGGCCGATCGTCAGCGCGTCGGCCTCGGAGCGAAGCACAAACCAGATCCGTGTCGATGTCGGTGCGCGCATGCGCACCATGTGGCGATGACGGCAACACCGGGTCGACGGGCCTCACGGCTGACGGTGTGCCGTGCGGCCCCCTCACTCCACCCACTCCCCACGGGAGAGGGGGAGGAGGACTGTTGCATTGTGGCTATATAGTCTCCGCTGGAATAAAAGCGTAGCCGCATATTCCTTCTCCCCCCGGGGAGAAGGCGCCGGCAGGCGGATGAGGGGGCGGCCCCCGCCAGTCAGACCGCCAATCGCGTCCTGACATCCTCGGCAATCGCCTGCATCCGGTCGAGCGGCGCATGGCCGATCAGCATGAAGGCGTGCGACGGGCTCGACCAGTAGATGACGTTCATGCCCTTGCGGCCTTCGACCCCAGGCGGCTTCGCGCCGGCGTCGGAGCGAACGATGCAGAGCGCCATCGGCCCGGTTTCCTGATCGAGATAGGCGATCTGGGCAAGCGGCTTATCGTCGTATTGCAGCAGCAAGGCCCGCTTGAAATCGACACCGGGCAAGGCGATCGTTTCCGGCGAGAGCGAAAGGCCAAGTTTCCCCTCGGGAATGGCCAGTTGCGCGGCCTGCGCTTCGCGCGACGGAACCGGACCGGCCAGCGTATCGGGCGTGTAGAGCGCAATGTATTCCGCGACGGCGGCGCGCCACTCGCTGCTCTCGTCCCTGGCGACGAGGCGTCGCTGGAAACCGATGAACGCACGGTCCACGACCGCGCCGGCAACAAGGCAGGCCGCAAGGGCACCGAGAAACCCTCGGCGGCTGGCACGAACCGGTGTCGATATCGGTTTTGTCTCGGCGGACAGATCCTCGAGCATCGCTTGCAACTCCGCCATCGGGGCAGCCGCCAGCATTGGTTCAAAG
This sequence comes from Rhizobium sp. Root1203, assembly GCF_001424945.1. Taxonomy (GTDB): domain Bacteria; phylum Pseudomonadota; class Alphaproteobacteria; order Rhizobiales; family Rhizobiaceae; genus Rhizobium. Next base: position 233,139 of record NZ_LMCW01000001.1, on the reverse strand, counting down.
GCCTGCCCGAAGGGAAGGCTGCTGCGCGACAGGAACGCCAGCCTTGCAGCCACACGCTCGTCGGCATCGAGGATCGCTTCGACGCGCGCTGCTTCATCCGGCGGCAACTCGCCATCGATATAGGCCGTCAGCTGTTCGTCTGTGACGAATATGTTTTCGTTGCTCATCGTACCCCCTCCCCCGAAACATTGCCGGAGAGCTTTGCCCGCGCGGCGGCAAGACGGCTCATCACGGTTCCAATGGGGATTTCCAATACGCTTGCCACCTCCCGATAGGACAGGCCCTCGACATAGGCCAGAAACACCGCCGCGCGCTGCGCATCCGGGAGCGCGTTGACGAGCCTCAGGACCTGGTTTGCCATGACATGCGTTTCCGTCTGATGGGCGCCGTCGAACACGAGCACCCCGTCTGCATCGACGAAACCCTTGCCCTCGCGCACGCGGCGGGTGCGAATTTCGTTGAGCCATATCGAATGCAGGATCGAAAGGAGCCAGCGATCGAGGCGCGTGCCGGCTTCGAATTGCGCCGAACGCTCGAGCGCGCGCACGCATGTCTGCTGCACGAGATCGTCGGCTACGTCGCGACGATGCGACAGCACAAGACCGTAGCGCCAGAGCCGCGACAGGTTTTCCGTCAGGCCGCGCTTTATATCCGCTTCACTTGCGATGGCTGCCTCCGCCACGGGTTTTGCATCAGAACCCGCCGGACCGGCCTGCGGGTTCTGCTTTGAGCGACTATAGGCAGGAAATGTGGTATAGGCGACCGGCATTGGAATATCCCTCTTCAAGAGCGCCCGAACCTCCCGTCCATGGTCCGTCAGATCTTCGAAGGATCGGCGATGGCCTCGTTGAGGTCCTGGTATTCCTCGCAGCCGGTGCCGCAGATCGTCTTGATCGTATTCAGCTGATCCTTGGCGAGATCGATGCGTCCCTTGACGACATAGGCTTCGCCCAGATACTCGCGGACCTTGGCGTAGCCGGGATCGAGCGCGACTGACTTGAGATAGTAGGAGATGCCTTCGTCCGTGCGCCCAAGCTTACGGGTGGCATAGCCACGGTAGTTCAAAGCCTCGGCGGTATTCGGGTTCTTCAACGTATCGAGCATGGCAAGCGCTTCGTCATAGCGGCCGGCCTTGGCAAGCGAGTACGCATATTCCGTGCGGTTCTCGTCCGTCACGTTGGCGCTCGCCTGCTTGACGCATTTCTGCGTCCTCTTGTCATACATCTGCCCCTTCTTGCAGACCGGCGTGGTCGCGCCGCCGCCGTCTCCCCCGCCCACGGCGAAAGCCGATGCCGACAAGGTAGCGGCGGCAATGACGCCACCAAATAGGATGGATGCAATCCGAACAGTTGCGGTCGTCATGGAATATCTCCTTCAATGACAAGGTTGCGGAGGATGAACACCGCGGCGACCCGATTTATTCGGTGGACTTCTTCTTTTTTCCGATCACTGTCTTGTGACAGCCGGCGAGTGAATAAACGGACCTTTTGAGTGTTTGCCCTTTGCGTCGGGCGATAAGGAGCATTCCGTGAACGACACCGTGAAACTACTCAGTCTCGCCGTTGCGGCGCCCGAACACGTCATCACGCAGGAGGAAGCAGCCGAAACGTCTGCCCGGCTGTTTTCCAGCCGGTTGCGCGATTTCCAGCATCTCGCCAGCGTCTTCGGCAATGCGGGCATCCGGACACGCCATGCCGCACGGCCGCTCCGCTGGTTCATCGAGCCACACGGATGGGAAGATCGTATGGCAGCCTATGGCGAGGTTGCGCGCGGCCTGTTTCTCGAAACGGCCACCAAGGCACTCGACCGGGCCGGCCTGAAGGGATCGGATGTCGATTGCATCGTCACGATCACATCGACGGGGATCGCGACCCCAAGCCTCGATGCCCAGCTTGCCGCGACAATGGGGTTTCGTTCCGACGTGGAGCGCGTTCCGGTGTTCGGACTGGGCTGCGCGGCCGGCGTCTCGGGCTTTGCCATTGCCACGCGGCTGGCGAGGAGCCGACCCGGCGCCACCGTGCTGTTTGTCGCGATCGAACTCTGCACCCTCGCCTTCCGGCTGGATGAGCTGACGCGGGCAAACATCATCGCGACGGCGCTCTTCGGCGATGGGGCCGCCGCATGCGTGCTGCGAACCGGCGCGACGGGGAAGGCAGAGGTGGAGACGACGGGCGAACACCTCTTCCCAGATACGCTCGGCATCATGGGGTGGAAGATCGATGACACGGGCTTCGGCGTCGTTCTCGCGCAATCGTTGCCGCCGTTCGCCGAGGCGGAACTCGGGCCCGCCGTGGATGGAATTCTGGCGCGCCACGGGCTTGTCCGCAGCGACATCGGCCGCTTCATCTGTCATCCCGGCGGAACGAGGGTGCTGGCCGCGCTGGAAAGCACATTGTCGCTTCCATCCGGCTATCTCGATCACGAACGCGACGTGCTCGCGGAATACGGCAACATGTCTTCGCCGACGGTGCTCTTCGTGCTGGAGCGGGTGTTGCAGGCTGGACTTCCAGAACGTGCCGCGATGGTGGCGATGGGACCGGGCTTCGCCGCAAGCTGCGTGACGCTGAAGAGGGTCGCCTGATGTGGATCTCGATAGGGCTTCTGGCCTTCGTGACGGCGCAACGCCTTGCCGAGCTCATGCTTGCCCAGCACAATACGCGCGCACTGATCGCGAAGGGCGGGCGCGAAATCGGCGCCCAACACTACCCTTACATGGTTGCGCTGCATGCCTGCTGGATGGCCGGACTGTGGTTTCTGGCACCGGGGCGACCCGTGGAACCCGTATGGCTTGCGGTCTTCGCCGTGCTGCAGATTGCTCGCCTGTGGGTGATCGCGACGCTGAAGGGCCGGTGGACCACGCGGATCATCGTCTTGCCGGACGCACCTCTCGTCAGCACGGGCCCCTATCGGGTCTTCGCGCATCCGAACTACGCCGTCGTCATCGGCGAGATCGCTGTGCTTCCGCTGGCGTTTGGCATGCCTGTCTACGCGGCTGTCTTCTCGGTGCTCAACGCACTGATGCTGGGGGTTCGCATCACGGCCGAGGACAGGGCACTGAAGGCGGCAATGTTTTTGAAATAGAATGCGATTTTTCGTTTGCGCGGCGCTGGCGCGAGGGGCATTTTCGGTCCCAAGGTTGAACTGCCGACAAGGTCGGCCGGGCAACGAGGTTTGGGCAATGGTTTGGACTGCGCGAAAATGACGAAGAACGCGATCGTGCTCGGCGCCGGCATCGTCGGGGTGTCGACTGCAATCCATCTGCAGCGACGCGGGCGGCAGGTTACGCTGATCGACCGGAAAGCACCTGGCAAGGAGACGTCCTTCGGCAATGCCGGCCTTATCCAGCGGGAGGGTGTCGTGCCCTACGGCTTTCCGCAGCAGCTCGGGGTCCTCATCCGCTATGCCTTCAATAATCGCATCGACGCCCACTATCACCTGAAGGCATTGCCGGAGCAGCTTGCCTTCCTTGCACGATATTGGTGGAACTCCAATACCAAGCGGCACGAGATGATTTCGAAAGCCTACGCGCCGCTGATCGAGCACTCGATCTCGGAGCATAACGATCTGATCGAGGCCGCGCACGCCGAGCATCTGATCCGCAAGAACGGATGGATGGAGATCTTCCGGACGTCGGCCAGGCGGGATGCCGAACTGGCCGAAGCCGAGCGGCTGCAGAAGGAATTCGGCGTCGGCCACGAAGCGCTCAGCGCGAGCGACATCGCGCGGCTGGAGCCCGATATCAAAGGCGATTTCGCCGGCGGTCTGCGATGGCGAGATCCCTGGTCGGTTCTCGACCCGCATGGACTGACGGCCGCCTATCGAAGCTACTTCGAAAGCCTGGGCGGAAAGTTCGCCAGCGGCGACGCGAACTCGCTCGGCAGGTTCGGCTCCGGCTGGAAGGTGGTGACGAGCGAAGGCCCGCTGGAGGCGGACGACGCTGTGCTGGCGCTGGGCCCGTGGGCGGCCGTGGCCACGCGCCGGCTCGGCTATTCCTTTCCGCTCGGCGTCAAACGCGGCTATCACATGCACTACGCGGCGCAGGGCAACGCGGTCCTCAACAACTGGACGATGGATTCGGAGAGAGGCTATTTCCTGGCGCCGATGAGCCGGGGCATCCGCCTGACGACTGGTGCCGAGTTCGCGGCAATGGATGCGCCGAAGACGCCGGTACAGCTCGACCGCGCCGAGAAAGTGGCGCGCACCGTGTTTCCGCTCGGCGACAGGCTCGATCCGGAACCGTGGATGGGAGCCCGCCCCTGCACGCCCGACATGATGCCCATTATCGGCAAGGCGCCGCGCCACGAAGGTCTCTGGTTGGCCTTTGGCCATGCGCATCACGGCCTGACGCTCGGTCCGGTGACCGGCCGGGCGCTCGCCGAACTGATCACCGGCGAGGCGCCGTTCATCGATATTTCGGCCTATTCGCCGCAGCGCTTCAACCCGTAGGGCATTCCACGCTATCCCCAACGCAAACCGCTGCGCACTTTTGCAGGAATCAACGCGACATCAACCGACACCGAGCAGGGACAGGTCGCGGAGCGCCGTCTTCGCGATGCCTTCGATCGTATCGTCGATGTCGACCGTTGCAACGCCCGGCTCGCCGGTCGGCACCTCAAGCGTCGCAAGCTGGCTTTCCAACAGCGAAGGGGGCATGAAGTGCCCCTTGCGCTCACCCATGCGCCTGGTGAGCAGGTCCTTCGAGCCATGCAGGTAGACGAAGAAGAGATTGCCGTCGACGGCAGCGCGCAGGCGGTCGCGATAGCTTCTCTTCAGCGCCGAGCAGGAAACGACGATCCCCTCGTTGCGCTCAAGCCTGGCTTTCATCGTCTCGCCGACGACATCCAGCCAGGGCATCCGGTCCTCGTCCGTCAGCGGAATACCGTGCGACATCTTTTCGACGTTGGACGCCGGATGGAGCCCGTCGCCCTCGACGAATTCGACGCCGAGGGCCTCTGATATGGCCTCGCCCACCGAAGACTTGCCGCAGCCGCTGACGCCCATGACGACGACGGCATGGGCGTGCGCACTATTCTCAGTCATCACTGAACTCGCTCATCAAATTCGACACGGGTGGAGAAGCCAATCCTAAGACGCTACCAAAGCCGCATTCTTGCGTGCAAGACGCGCCCTGATGGTCTCGACATCGGCCCGCGGCGTGGCCGCAAACAGTGTCTTGGTATAGCTGTGCTGCGGATCGTTGAACACCTGATCCCGGGTTCCGTATTCGACAGCCTCGCCGAAATACATCACCATGACATCGTCGGCCATGTAGCGGACGACCGAGAGATCGTGGCTGATGAAGACATAGGTGAGGTTCAGTTCGTCCTGCAGGTCCGCGAGCAGATTGAGCACCTGCGCCTGGACCGAAAGGTCGAGCGCCGAAACGGGCTCGTCGAGGACCAGCAGCCGCGGGTTCAGCATCAAGGCGCGGGCAATTGCGATGCGCTGACGCTGGCCGCCCGAGAACATGTGCGGGTAGCGGTTGAAGTGGACCTCCTGGAGGCCGACCTTCTTCAGCATCGCCATCGCCAAAGCGCGCCGCTCGGCAGCGGGCGTATTGGTGTTGATGATCAACGGCTCCATCAGGATGTCGCCGATCTTCTTGCGCGGATTGAGCGACCCGTAGGGGTTCTGGAAGACGATCTGCACCTTGCGGCGCACTTCCGGCGTCAGGTCGCCTGCAGCGATATCGACCTTTTTGCCATCGATGAACAGTTCGCCACCGCTTGCGGGATCGATCATCGTGACGATGCGGGCAAGGGTAGACTTGCCGCAACCGCTTTCGCCGACGATCGCAAGGGTCTTGCCCTGTTCTACCTTGAAGCTTACGCCCTTGACGGCGTTCACGGTTCTCTCTTTCTTGAAGAGGCCGCCCGGCAGATAGTAGTTGCGGACGATGTCTTTTGCTTCGAGGACTGGCGTCATTGGGCCGCTCCCTCCACAGTCTTGAAAATTTCGCCGATGGTCGGCAGGCGGTCGCCGGTCGCATTGTCCGGCAAGGCGGCAAGCAGCGCCCTTGTGTAATCGCTCTTCGGCGATTCGAAGAGCGACAGCACGTCGGCCTCCTCCATCTTGCGACCCTTGTATTGGACGATCACCCGATCGGCCGTTTCGGCGACCACGCCCATATTGTGCGTGATCATGATGAGGCCCATGCGATGCTCCGTCTGCAGGCGCATCAACAGGTCGAGGATCTGCTTCTGAATGGTCACGTCGAGCGCGGTCGTCGGCTCGTCGGCGATCAGAAGCTTCGGATTGCAGGCAATCGCAATGGCGATCATCACGCGCTGGCACTGGCCGCCCGACATCTGGTGAGGGAAATGGCCAAGCCGCTCGGCAGGGTTGGGTATACCAACGGCCTCGAAAAGCTCCACGGCGCGCTTGCGCCGCGCGGCCTTGTCCATGCCAAGGTGGATTCTCAGAACCTCTTCGATCTGGAAGCCGACCGTGAAACAGGGATTGAGGCTGGCGATAGGCTCCTGGAAGATCATCGACATGTCCTTGCCGATGATGTTGCGGCGCTCCCTTGCCGACATGCCAAGCAGATTGCGGCCGTCAAAGACCATCTTGTCGGCGGTCACCTTTGCGGTCCACGGCAGAAGGCCCATCGCAGCGAGCATGGAGACCGACTTTCCGGATCCGGACTCGCCAACGATTGCAAGGACTTCGCCGGCATCTACCTTGAGCGACACGCCATCCACGGCGCGAAACGGACCGGTCGAGGTCTGGAATTCGACGACGAGATTTTCGATTTCAAGAAGTGCCATCTCAGGACCTCTTCAGTTTGGGATCGAGCGCATCGCGCAGGCCGTCGCCCATCAGGTTGATGGCCAGAACGGTGATGAGGATGCAGAGACCGGGGAACGTGACAAGCCAGGGGTTGCTCTGGAGGAATTCGCGCGAATCTGCCAGCATCGTGCCCCATTCCGGCGTCGGCGGCTGCGCGCCTTGGCCGAGGAACCCGAGAGCCGCTGCATCAAGGATCGCAGCGGAGAATGCGAGCGTCGCCTGAACGATCAGCGGCGCCAGGCAATTCGGCAGAATCGTCTTGAACATCAGACGTAACGTGCCGGCACCGGCCACGCGGGACGCCACGACGTATTCCTTCTCGCGCTCGCTCATCACCGCCGCACGCGTCAGGCGGACGAAGTGCGGCTGGTTGACGATCGAGATCGCGATCATGGCGTTCAGCAGTCCCGGGCCGAGCACGGCAACCAGCACCAGGGCCAGCAGCAGCGACGGGAACGCCAGGATGATATCCATGACGCGCATGATGATCGTATCCGTACGGCCGCGGAAATAGCCGGCGACGAGACCGAACAGCACGCCGGCCACCGCTGACAGCGAGGCGACGACAAGGCCGATGAACAGCGAGAACCGGGTGCCGTAGATCAGGCGGGTAAGCATGTCACGGCCAACGGCATCGGTACCCAACGGGTACGCGCTATTGCCGTTTGGCGACCATGCCGGAGGAAGACGCTGGAAGCCGGATGGAATGTTCGGATCGTGCGGCGAGATCAACGGCGCGAAGATCGCCATGAACAGCACGATGAGAAAGACCACGAGGCCGATGACCGCACCCTTGTTGCGGGAGAAATAATACCAGAACTCCGACAGAGCGGAGGGTTGGGCAGACTTGGTGTTTGCCATGCTCATGAGCCGCTCCTAGTGCCTGATGCGTGGGTTGATAAGACCGTACATGAGGTCGACGATCAGATTGACGAGCATGATGATGCCGGCGATCAGCAGCAAACCGCCCTGAACGACGGTATAGTCACGCTTGAAGACCGCATCGACCATCCACTTGCCGATACCCGGCCAGGAGAAGATCGTTTCCGTCAGGATCGCTCCGCCCAGCAGAACGCCGACCTGCAGGCCGATCGAGGTGACGACCGGGATCATCGCGTTGCGCAATGCATGGACGCCGACAACGCGAAGCGGTGCGAGGCCCTTGGAGCGGGCCGTACGCACATAGTCTTCACCGAGGACTTCGAGCATGGCCGAGCGCGTCTGGCGCGCGATAACGGCGAGCGGAATGGTGCCCAGAACGATCGTCGGCAGGATCAGCGACAGGACGGCCGACTTGAAAGCTCCGGCCTGGCCGGACAGCAGGCTGTCGATCAGCATGAAACCGGTGACCGGCTTGAAGAAGTACATCAGGCCGATACGGCCGGATACCGGCGTCCAGTGCAGCGTATTGGAGAACAGCACGATGAGCAGCAGGCCCCACCAGAAGATCGGCATCGAATAGCCGACAAGCGCCACGCCCATGGCACCCTGGTCGAACCAGGTCCCCCGCTTGACGGCTGCGAATATGCCGGCGGGGACGCCGAGCAGGATCGCAAACAGCATGGCGCAGAGCGACAGCTCCAGCGTTGCCGGGAACAGGGTGCCGAACTCCTGCAGAACAGGGCGCTTGGTCACGATCGACGACCCGAGATTGCCCTGCAACACGTTGCCGAGGTAATCGAGGTATTGAACGTAGACCGGCCGGTCGAGACCGAGGTCGTGCATGATTTCGGCATGACGTTCCGGCGCCATGACGCGCTCGCCCGACATCAGCATGACCGGATCTCCGGGCAGCAGGCGGATGAACGAGAAGGCGATCAGAGAAACACCGAGGAATGTGGGAATCAGGACCGCAAGGCGCCCGACAAAAAATCGAAACATGGCATATGTCCATATTAGTCCGGCGGTCAGGTATCAAACCTGACCGCCGGCCGAGCCCGGTCTTGCCGGGCATCTTCGCATAGTTTTGGTTATTCGGCGATATCAACGCCATCGAAGCGGTGAACGCCGACCGGATCCTGCACGTAGCCGGAAACCTTGGCACTCATCGGCACGAACTCGGTGGAGTGGTCGATGGTCGCCCAAGGCGCTTCCTTCTTGAAGAGGACCTGCGCTTCTTCGTAGAGCTTGGTGCGCTCGCCGACGTCGGCAGTCTTCTTGGCCTTCTTCACGAGGGCGTCGAATTCCTTGTTGCACCACTGCGCGCGGTTGTTGCCGCCGACAGCTTCGCAGCCGAGGAGCGTATCGAGGAAGTTGTCCGGATCGCCGTTGTCGCCCGTCCAGCCAAGGATCGCGGCGCCATCGCGGGCCTTGTCCTTGGAGAGCTTCAGGTACTCTGCCCATTCGTGCGTGACGATCTCGGCCTTGACGCCAACCTTTGCGAGGTCGGCCTGCATCAGTTCGGCGGCGCGACGTGCGTTGAGCATGTACGGACGCGAAACCGGCATTGCCCAGATCTTCATGCTGAGATCCTTGACACCAGCGGCTTCAAGCATCTTCTTGGCTTCGTCCGGATTGTATTCGTCGTCCTTGACGGCGTCGTTGTAGGACCACATCGTCGGCGGGATCGGGTTCTTGGCAACCTGGCCGGCACCCTGGAAGACGGCATCGACGATCGCCTGCTTGTTGATCGCCATGTTCAGCGCCCGGCGCACTTCAGCCTTGTCGAACGGTGCCTGCAGCGTGTTGTAGGCGAGGTAGGAAACGTTCAGGCCCGGCTGTTCGAGAACCTTGAGGTTCGAGTCGGCCTTGAGGTCCTTGACGTCCGCGGCGTTCGGGTAAGGCATGATGTGGCATTCGCCGGCCTTGAGCTTCTGTGCGCGGACGGACGCATCGGGCGTGATCGCGAAGACGAGATCGTCGATCTTTTCCTTGCCCTTGAAGTAGGTTTCGTTGGCCTTGTAGCGGATGACGGCATCCGGCTGGTAGGCAACGAAGGTGAACGGACCGGTGCCGAGCGGCATCTGGTTCATCTGTTCCATCTTGCCGTCAGCCTGGAGCTTGTCGGCATATTCCTTGGAGACGACAGATGCGAAGTCCATCGCGAGGTCGGCGAGGAATGGCGCTTCCGGATGGTTGAGCGTGAACTTGACGGTCAGATCATCGACCTTCTCGACCGACTTGATCAGCTCGGGGAAGCCCATGCCGGCTGCGTATTCGTAGGAAACACCGGCAACGTACTTCGCCCACGGGCTGTCAGCCTTCAGCTGGCGCTCGAACGAGAAGACAACGTCGTCGGCCGTCAGATCGCGGCTGGGGGTGAAGAAATCGGTCGTCTGGAACTTGACGCCCGGACGCAGCTTGAAAGTGTACTGCGTGCCGTCATCGGAAACAGTCCAGCTTTCGGCGAGGCCCGGCTCGACTTCGGTCTTGCCGTGGGTGAATTCGACGAGGCGGCTATAGACCGTACGCGACGACGCATCGAAGGTGGTGCCCGCCGTATAGATGCCGGGATCGAAGCCTTCCGGCGATCCTTCGGAGCAGTAAACAAGCGTCTTCGACCAAGCCGCCGACGCCATGGCAGAAGCCAAGACGGTCGCTGCCAAGAGGACAGAGATCTTTTTCATGATTTCGTTTCCCAGGTTTGTTCTTTTATAAGTTTTGAGATCCCGGATAGGCACCCGGATCGACGGCAGATGGAACGATATTTATTTGCTGAAATCAACGACCTGTGTGGAAAATTTTTCCAGAGAGGCAACTTTAGTAATTTTCCGCCGAAAATAGGCCGTATTTGGAAATATTCGCATTGAATAAGCCGGGATTTCGTCACATTTGGTATATTTTCGCGCCGTCCGAGCCAAACCGGCAATGGCATGCCAAGAGTTTTTGGCCGAAACCCCAAAAACAAACAACCGCAGACACCCAGGGTGCTGCGGCTGCGTCAAATCCGGCGCTGTTATTGCGTCAGGCGGCCGGAGCCGCCACCGGCGGCTTGCGATATGCCTGTTCGCCCGTGATGCCGAGGAGGAAATTGATCTGCGGCCGCGCCTTCACGAGGTCGTCGATGGAATACTGCGCGAGCACGTCGAAGAATGCATTCAACGCCTTGCGCAGAGCCGAATTCAGTCCGCAGCTGTCAACCAGCGGGCATTCGACCATGCCGTCGTCCTCGAAGCATTCCGCCATCGCGAAGCTGTCTTCGGTCACGCGCACCACGTCGAAAAGGCTGATATCCTTGGCGGGTTTGCCGAGGCGAACGCCGCCGTTGCGGCCACGCACCGTTTCCACCAGCCCCGCCTTGTTCAGCGGCTGGAGGATCTTGAACAGGAAGAGTTCGGAGACACCATAGGCCTTGGCAATCTCCGGGATGCGGCTCAGATATCCATCATTGGCAGCGCAGTACATCAACATGCGAACCGCATAGTTGGTCTGTTTCGTCAAACGCATGCCGATCTCCAGAATCGTTCTCGTTGAGAACTGTATATAGTGGCTTTGATAGTTTTGAACAATTCCAAAATATGAAAATCATATTCATCTTATGTGAGGCGGATTGCCACTGTTTCAAACGAAACCGGGCCCCCTGCGGAGCCCGGTTCCAAAGCCAGCCGGTTGCAGGCCTTACTTCATCGTCGGCATGACGAATTCGGCTCCGTCCTTGATGCCCGAGGGCCAACGGCTTGTGACCGTCTTGGTGCGGGTCCAGAACTTGATGGAGTCCGTGCCGTGCTGGTTCAAGTCGCCGAAAGACGAGGACTTCCAGCCGCCGAAGGAGTGGTAGGCGAGCGGAACCGGGATCGGCACGTTGACGCCGACCATGCCGATATTGATGCGCGAGGCGAAGTCGCGGGCGGCATCGCCGTCGCGCGTGTAGATCGCGACGCCATTGCCGTACTCGTGCTTCATCGGCAGTTCCAGGGCTTCCTCGTAGTTCTTGGCACGGACGACCGATAGAACCGGTCCGAAGATTTCGGTCTTGTAGATATCCATATCCGGGGTGACATTGTCGAACAGGCAGCCGCCGACAAAGTGGCCATTTTCATAGCCCTGCAGCTTGAAATCGCGGCCGTCGACGACAAGATCGGCGCCTTGCTCGACGCCCTTGTTGATCAGCCCGAGAATGCGCTCCTTGGCTTCCTTGGTGACGACAGGACCCATGTCGGCCTTTTCGTCGGTGTAGGGGCCGATACGCAGGCTTTCGACCATCGGCGTCAGCTTCTGGATCAGGCGGTCCGCGGTTTCCTTGCCGACGGGAACGGCAACCGAGATCGCCATGCAGCGTTCGCCGGCCGAGCCGTAGCCCGCACCCATCAGGGCGTTTGCAGCCTGGTCGAGGTCTGCGTCCGGCATGATGATCATGTGGTTTTTGGCGCCGCCGAAGCACTGCGCACGCTTGCCGTTCATTGCAGCCGTGCCATAGACATAGCGGGCGATCGGCGTCGAGCCGACGAAGGAGACGGCCGAGATATCCGGATGCGTCAGGATCGCATCGACGGCTCCCTTGTCGCCGTTGACGACGTTGAGGATGCCGGCCGGCAGGCCCGCCTCGATCATCAGTTCGGCAAGGCGGATCGGCACGGACGGATCGCGCTCCGAGGGCTTCAGGATGAAGGCGTTGCCGCAGGCGATGGCCGGCGCGAACATCCACATCGGGATCATGGCCGGGAAGTTGAACGGCGTGATGCCGGCGCCGATGCCGACGGCCTGGCGGATCGAATACATGTCGATGTTCGGGCCAGCACCTTCGGTAAACTCGCTCTTGGCGAGGTGCGGAATGCCGATCACGAACTCGCAGACTTCGAGGCCGCGGATGACATCGCCCTTGGCGTCCTCAATCGTCTTGCCATGCTCCCTGGAGAGAAGCTCGGCCAGTTCGTCCATGTTTTCGTTCAGCAGCTGCACGAACTTCATGAAGACGCGCGCACGGCGCTGCGGGTTGGTGGCTGCCCACTTCGGCTGCGCGGCCTTGGCGTTCTGAACGGCCGCATCCAGTTCAGCCTCGCTTGCCAGCGCGACGGTCGCCTGCACTTCGCCCGTTGCCGGATTGAAGACGTTGCTCGTACGGCCGCTGGTGCCAGCGACATGCTTGCCGCCAATGAAATGACCGATCTCACGCATGGATGTGCCTCCTCTTGATTTATTGGATGGCGAACAATCGCACTTCAATTTGCACAAATCAATGAGCTGATATAATCAACCGTTGTGCAAAAATTAAAGCCGGAGGTCGCTTTGGACTGGGACGATGTGCGCATGTTCCTCGCTGTAGCCCGGACAGGACAGATACTTGCCGCCTCGAAGCGGCTCGGCGTCAATCATGCGACACTGAGCCGGCGCGTCACCACACTGGAAGAAAGGCTCAAGACACGGCTGCTCGTGCGGCGTACCAACGGCTGCGAGCTGACGGCAGAAGGCGAGATCTTCCTGCACGCCGCAGAACGGATGGAAACAGAGATGCTGCGTGCGCAGGCAAGCCTGGGCCATCTCGACAGCACTATTGCCGGCACGGTGCGCATCGGCGCACCCGACGGTTTCGGCGTCTCGTTTCTCGCGCCGCGCCTCGGACAATTGATCCAGCGTCATCCGGAGCTGCGGATCCAGCTCGTGCCGGTGCCGCGTTCCTTTTCGCTCTCGCAGCGCGAAGCGGACATTGCGATCACGCTGGAGCGACCGGAACAGGGGCGCCTGGTCTCGTCCAAGCTGACCGACTATACTCTGGGGCTCTATGCGTCACGGCACTACCTGCATACCCACGGCGCGCCCTCCGACATCGACGCGCTGAAGACGCATCCGCGAATTGGCTACGTCGAGGACCTGATCTTTACGGCATCGCTCAATTTCTCCTCCTCCGTCATGCGCAGTTGGGATGCGTCGTTCGAAATCTCCACGGCCATCGGCCAGACCGAGGCCGTCCGCTCAGGCGCCGGCATCGGCATCCTGCACGACTATATCGCCCGTCACTATCCCGAACTGATCCGCATACTGCCGGAGGTTTCGATCCAGCGTGCCTACTGGACGACCTATCACGAAAGCGCCCGCGACCTCGTCCGCGTCCGCACCGTGGTCGACTTCCTGCAGGAACTGGTCGGCGCCGAGCGGCATATCTTCCTCTGAGACCTCAGGCGTGCTTGGCAGGCGCGTCGTTTTCGTCGGGATTGGGATTCGGCAGCTCATCCGGCAACACGTCGGGCTCCGGCTCCTTGATGGGTGGCTCCGGGACCCGGCCTGGCGGCAGCGGGGGAATCGGTTCGTTGGGCACGGACATGCTCTACTCCTTGCCGTTCTCCGACCTCACGACAGAGTTGATGGTTCGGCCGGACGGCTTCGACTGCGCCTTCAATCAGGCGAGGACTTGTCGGATGCGGCGCCCTCCGCAGCGCGCATCGGCATGGCGTCGATGATCGCAAAGAGCTCTGCGCTGCTGATCGGTTCATGCACGTTGAGCTTGACCGTGCCGTCCTTCCCGACGAGCACGGCGGCGAATTCTCCGGTCTGGGGATCACCGCTGGCCTGGTTGGCTTCGCTGCCTGGGGCGGCAGCAAGGTCCCGGGCAATCGCCTCGGCGTCGAGCGCCTCGCCAGCACCAAACAGCACTCGCACGTTCCCACCGACGACTTTCAGGAGCACTATATCCCGCTCAGCAAGCGCCGATCGATTGGCGAGCAGCTGGTTTTCCTGGCGCGCGGACCGGGCATTGTCGCGATCGGCGAAGATAACGATGACGCGGTTCTTCCACTGGAATTGTTCGAGACTTGCGGCAGCTGCATATGCGACGTTCGTCTCGTCCACCTTGGTCGCGCCGTATAGAAGCGTTTTCGACATTTTATTCTCCCGTCCAGAGGCAAACGCCGGACCGGCAGGAGCGGTTCCATTTTCAGGCCCCAGAAATCAAAAACGAAGCCGGGGGACACCACGGCTTCGAGCGACAATCAACAGGAATACAACGGAACTTCGGCGTCTGACCGCCAGAGGCGGGGCCAGCCGGGGAAACCCCTGCCGGCCCAGCAAGCCTACGATCACTCTGGAATGAACGCCGTCAGCGGCATCTGCAACGCGGCAGCGATACGCTTCAGCTTGGCAGGATCCGTATCCTCGCCATTCTCGACCTCCTGGATCTCGCTCACGAGGAGACCGCAGGTGACCGCAAGATCGTCGACGCTGTAGCCGATGGCCTCTCGTGCCGCCCTAATTGCGGCCGAGGCGTGGATTGCGGAAACAGCCTCTACGTTGGATTTATCCAGATTGTTGAGCGAAATGGACATTAAAGTCTCCTTCTAAAATCACTCTGAATTCACCCCCGGGCGGAAAATGGCATTCTCGATCACATTTTGCAACGCAATATAACCAAATCCTGGTGAAGCAGGGCGTATCAGGGTGTGTCGGCTTAAGTAGACACCGATTTTCGGATTGCAACCTTCGCCTGGGGCGGCAACGCACAATCTGGCCGCGGCAAGCGTTCGAGAGCGACGTCATCTGCATCGAAGCGACCCGTCGGGCGTGCACACTTCAAGTATTTTCAGGGCTCTAGCGACAACGGGATGACGTTGCGACTTGCACGATGCAGGAGTAGAATCACTGACGTCGCGGCCCGTCGTGATGATAGAGCAAAACCAGCCATTGACCAATACGGGCGATACGACATCGAGCAGGTCCGCCATGTTCAGCAGCGAAATCAGACCGCCTACGAGCGGGACAGCCATCGGAACCGGTGGCTATCCCAGTCCCTCGACGAACCACGCCGACGTCCTGGCATTGTTGCCGGATCCGGAAACCGCAAAGATCTGCCTGGATATTGCCGAGGACGCGGCGGAGGCTGTGCACGGCAGCATGGCCGCCGCTCACGTCGGGGCGAGGCCACTGGGCATGATCGTCTCTCCGGAGGAAATCGACCTGCAGATGCTGAGGGATCTTGCCGAAGGCACGTCCCTGCAGCGTTTCGAACTGGTCAACCGGATCTTCCAAAGCTGGAGGCGCGGCGGTCCCGACCGCAGGGAGCTGCTCATGGACGATTGCCGCGGCGATCTCGACCGCTGCGTCGCGATCCAATGTCATGAGAGCGCGCTTGTGGTTTCTCCGTGCCATGGCAATCTGGACGCGCGCGACGCCTTCCACGCCATTATCTTCAACGAGCGCAAGCTCGTGCTTGTGCCGCCGCCGGGCAGATACGCCGGACACCTGCTGGGTCATGTGGTGATCTGCTGGAAGCCGCACCACCATGCAAGAAGTGCCGTGATCGCGGCGAAACGCTGGCTGGCCGCCGCCGACCGGATCACCGTTCTCTGCGTCAACGACACCGCCGACGGCACGTACCAGAAGACGGCAAAGGAGCTGCTGGCTGAACTCGGGCTTCAGGCACCCGTCGTTGCGCTGCGGGCTGAAAACAGATCGGTCGGCGAAACCATCCTGGATTTCGCGCGGTCGGAGAGCGCGACCTGCCTGCTGATCGGCGCCTTCAAGCACAGCTATTTCCTGGAGCTTCTCCTCGGCCGCGTCACCCGCTACCTGCTGTCGCGCGCAACGATACCGCTGATGATGAAGCATTGACCGGACATGCGGGCGGATATCGCAGCGGCGCGGTTCAAGAAGACGAACGCTGCTGCTGTCCGCTTATGCCGAAAATCTCATCCCGTGGAAGAAATGGTACGGTTGGGGGGTCTCGAACCTCCGACCTCAGGTGCCACAAACCTGCGCTCTAACCAACTGAGCTACAACCGCACAAATCGCGCTTGGCGCGACGGGGCTCACATACGAGGACTTGAAAATTAATTCAAGCCCTATCTCCCCTCAATATACAAAAAGGCCGGACATAGGGTCCAGCCTTTTGTGGTCTTGGGGACAGGATCAGGCAGCCTTGAAGGACGCCATGACCTTTTCAGCCGCTTCCTTGGAAGGCTGGGCAAGCTTCTCGGCAACCTGCTTGGAGGTTTCCTGCATCGCCTTTGCCTGCTCGATCGTCAGTTCAGCCTGCTTGCGCAGGAAGGTCGTCTGCAGCTCGAAGAATTCGGCTACGGACTTGACGGACAGCAGTGCGTCGAGGTGCGTCAGGGAGTTTTCGGCATTGGTGCGAAGGGCTTCGATCGCCTTGTGGCCAATTTCGGCGGCACCAGCCTGTGCGGTCTGCACGGTGGTTTCAAGCGTCTTGCTGGCTTCTTCGCCGGCAACCTTCATCTTGGCGAAGGCGTCGCGGGACTGCAGTGCGCCCTTTTCGGCGAAATCGCGGAACGAGTCAGCGAATTTCGAAGGGTCCAAAGAAGAGATAGAGAAAACGTCGTCGATCTTCGCCACGGTTTTGCGCTCCTTGTGTCTCGGCATCTTGATTGCCTCGTTCGTTCGGTAGCTATTATATAGACGAGTTTATTGTGCATTGCAACATATTTGTGCGACGCACAAGGCGTTAACCTTTCCAGCCGAAACCCGGCCTGTCTGCTGGACCCTTTTCAGACCTGTCGTTATTAATAGACCGTTAATTCGCCAATCTCCGAAGACTAAAGGTTCAATCATGCCCGCAGTCCAGTATCCGTTCATCGATATCGCCGTGCATCCCCGTGTGCGCGAGCGTTTCTCTCGTGGCGACGCGCTGGTGCTGTTCTCGGCGGACCTCTCCCGTGCGCTATGGGCGAACGGTGCGGGAGCGGAACTGTTTGGGCAATCGGCTGTCTATGACCTGCTGGAACAGGGCATCAATCGCACCGACATCACCTTTCGGCAACTGGAAGCAACGGCGCACTCGCTGGACGGTGTCGGCGGAAGCCGCAATTTCATGATCCGCATCGCTCAGGGCTTTCAGCGCATTCCGGCGCAGGCGGCGGTTGAATTGATTGGGCTTTCATCCGGCGAACAGGCAATCCTGCTGTCCCTGCCCTTCTCGTCCAGCCCTTCCTCGAACGAGCAATCTGCCGCACAGATGCTGAAGGGGCTCGACGATCCGGATACTCACATGGCGGTGATCGGCGGCGACGGCGAGATCATCGCGGCATCGGCAGGCTTCGCCTCTCTCGGCGTTACGCGGCAGACGGCGAAGGCGCTGACGACGCTCGCCGCCGAGCATCCGCACGGATTGGTGAAACGCCCGGTGGCGACCGGCAAGGGCTACCTTCCGGCCGCTGTCGGGCGAATCAGCGACAACCCTGCCCTCAACCTCCTGTTCGCCGTGGAGACCGTTCTCGGGCGGCTCGACCCGCTCGACGAACCGGATTTATCCACAACCGCCGTTAACCATACTGCCGCGCCGACGGCTCCTGCCTTTGCCGACGCGATCGATGCCATCGCCGGGATCGAAGACCTCGACGACGCGCCCGAGGAGAGCATCGCTGCCGATGCGGATGCCGCGGAGGCGTCGGCCATTGCCGAAGAGGCACTGGACGCCGAGCCCTTGCGCGAGGAGGCCGAGACCGCCGAACAGTCTGATATCGATTCAGGCCAGTCGACGGCAGATCAGCCAGCCCCGCTTCCGCCGGCCTCGGATCAGCCGGCCTCCGTTCAACCGGGCGGCGACGATGCGACGGAGCCGTTCGATGAGCCGGAGGCGCAGATCGCCCCTGAGCCAGAAGTGGAAAGCCCTGCTGCCGGAGCGGCCGACGCACCGATGGCTGCCGCACAGGACGTGAGAGACGCCTACCCTGTCACGGAAGAGGCAGCTCAGGACGTGCCTCAAGACGGCCCATCCGCAACCACCGTTGAACCGGTGCCGGCAGTTACCGCTGCCAACGACAAGGGCGAATTCGTCTTCAACCCGAACAGCCGGGCGACCCGCTTCGTCTGGAAGATCGATGCGGAAGGGCGCTTCAGCGAGGTTTCCGGCGAATTTGCGGACGCGGTCGGCCCGCATTCCGCTGATATCATCGGCGTCGCCTTCAGCGATATCGCTGCGCTCTTCAACCTCGATCAGGAAGGCAAGATCGCAGAAGCACTGGCACGCCGCGATACCTGGTCCGGCAAGACGATCAACTGGCCGATCGAGGGAACGAGCCTTGCCGTACCGGTCGATCTCGCCGCTCTGCCGACCTACACGAGAAGCCGGGAATTCGACGGTTTTCGCGGCTTCGGCGTCGTTCGCCTGTCTGACGCGGCGGAAGACCCCCTGGCGCTTGGCCTGACATTCGGGCCGCATGACATCGCATCCGACGCGGTCGCGGTCGATGAACCGACCGATCTGGCCGAAGAGGAGACGACCGCGCCTGCGCAACAGGAAGAGACCGCTCCTGCTCCATCCGCGAGCGCCGAGCCCGAGACCGCAGAGCCCGAGACCGCAGAGCTTTCGGCCGACGAAGACACGGTCATGCCGGACGAACCCGCAGAAAGCGCGGCCGCCGCCGAACCCGAGCCAGTCTTGCCCCTGCCCGAGCCAGTCTTGCCGCAAGCTGAACCAGTCTTGCCGCAAACCGAGCCCACGTTGCCACGTGCCGAGCCTCCTGCATTGCGGCTTGTCGAGAGCCCGAGCCGGCGCCTGACCGACAAGATCGTTCAGCTCCACGGGGCAGGACCGGGTCTGACATCGGCCGAACAGGCGAATTTCCACGAGATTGCCAAGCGCCTTGAAGCCTTCGGCGTACGCGCCGAGGAAGAAGCTGCGCCCAGCGGCAGCGTGACCAAGGCGGAGACGGCGGCAGCTGTCGAGCCCGATGAGGTCGCGGACGAGATCGTCGAACAGGCTGCTGAGCCGGCAGGCGAGGAAGAGGCGCTACTCGAAGCAGTGGCTGCCGCCGAACCCTCTCCGCCGGAGGAACCCGCCGACGAAGGCGTCACCGAAGGCCTTGAAGAAACCGCCAGCCAGATGGACATACTGGCAAGCTTCATCCCGCCCCGGGTGAAGATGACCGACGGGTTTTCCGCCAGGATGATCGACCAGCTCCCGGTCGCCGTTCTTATCCATGCCGGCGACCAGCTGATCCATGCCAATCCGGAGTTCATGCGAATGACCGGTTATTCTTCGCTGGAGGAGCTGTCCGACGTCGGCGGCATCGACGCGCTGCTGCAGCGGCATGACCTCGAAGAGAAGGTCGGACGCCCGGGTGCGATGGTGCTGGTAACCGTCGACGACAGGCTCGTTCCGGTCACCGCACGGCTGCAATCCATTCGCTGGGAGGAGTCGAGTGCGCTCATGCTTGCGCTGATGCCTGTCGAGAACGACGCTTCGGTGCCTGCCCGCGATATGTCCCCGGCAGAATCACGGACCGCGGACCGGATGATCGAGAAGGTCGCCAAGCTTCAGGTCGAGGTCGAGGAACTGCGGTCGATCCTGGAGACGGCGACCGATGGTGTCGTCGTGATCGGCGCCGACGGCGACATACGCTCGATGAACCGCTCGGCCAGCGCGCTGTTCAACTACGACGAGGAGGAGACACGCGGCAAGCCTTTCGTCATGCTGTTTGCCCATGAGAGCCAGAAGGCGGTGCTGGACTATCTGAACGGCCTGACCGGCCATGGCGTCGCCAGCGTACTCAACGACGGCCGCGAAGTGATCGGCCGCGAGGCGGCAGGCGGGTTTGTGCCGCTGTTCATGACGATGGGCCGCCTGACTTCCTCGAGCGGCTATTGCGCCGTCATCCGCGACATCACCCAGTGGAAGCGCACCGAAGACGAACTGCGCGGCGCCAAGAGCGCTGCGGAGACCGCCAATGCGCACAAGACCGATTTTCTCGCACGCGTCAGCCACGAGATCCGGACGCCGCTCAACGCCATCATCGGCTTTTCCGACATGATGGCCGGCGAGCGTTTCGGGCCGATCGGCCATCCGCGCTATGTCGAGTATGCGAACGACATCGGGCGCTCCGGTCGGCACGTTCTCGACATCGTCAACGATCTGCTCGACATTTCGAAGATCGAAGCGGGCGAGATGGATCTGGATTTCGGAGCCATCAGCCTCAACGAGGCAATTTCCGAGGCCGTGGCCCTGCTGCAGCCGCAGGCAAACAGCCAGCGCGTTATCATCCGCACGGCCTTGTCGCATGCCGTCCCTGATGTCGTCGCAGACTTGCGCTCCATCAAGCAGATCGCCCTGAATATCCTCTCGAACTCGATCCGCTTCACACCCTCGGGCGGCCAGATCGTCGTGTCGACGTCCTACGAGACGAACGGCAGCGTCGTCCTTCGCATCCGCGACACCGGTGTGGGCATGACCCGCAGCGAGCTCGACCAGGCGATGAAGCCCTTCCGCCAGGTCTCGACCCAATCGCGCCACCGGGGGGAAGGCACTGGGCTCGGCCTGCCGCTGACCAAGGCAATGGTCGATGCCAACCGGGCGATCTTCGCCATCAGCTCGACGCCGAACGAAGGCACGCTTGTGGAAATTGCATTTCCGTCGCAGCGGGTCCTGGCAGTCTGAACGAAAAAAGGCAGCCCCAGGGGCTGCCTAAAAGTTGGGTGCTGTTCAACAAGGGCTTAGTCGATTCAACGTCATGTTTCGGGAGCCAGAGCTCCAAGCTGCCTCGTTCATATGCAGCCCCAAGGTACATTCACCTTTGACGAACGTTTCTTAACGAAAGGTTGCCGGACACCGGAATCTCTCGAAGGTAAAAGATTGTAGTTTCGCTAAGACTTTAGCGGATCACACACGCAATTCCTCGAGCCCGGAATAGAGTTCAAGAGCCTCCGGGTTTGCCAGCGCCTCCCTGTTCTTCACCGGCCGTCCATGCACGATTTCGCGAACCGCGAGTTCGACGATCTTGCCCGACTTGGTGCGCGGAATGTCGCCGACGGCGATGATCTTGGCGGGCACGTGGCGCGGCGACGCGCCGGTGCGAATGCGGGCCTTGATCTCTTTTGCGAGATCGTCGGTCAACGAAACCCCCCGCGCAAGGCGAACGAAGAGAATGACGCGGACGTCGTCGTCCCACTCCTGGCCGATGCACAGCGCCTCGGTGACCTCGTCCATCTGTTCGACCTGATTGTAGATCTCCGCCGTCCCGATCCGCACGCCGCCCGGGTTGAGCGTTGCATCGGAACGGCCATGGATGACGATGCCGTCATGTTCCGTCCATTCGGCGAAATCGCCGTGGCACCAGACATTGTCGAACCGTTCGAAATAGGCCGCCCGGTATTTTGCGCCGCCCGGGTCATTCCAGAACATGACAGGCATTGCGGGGAAAGCCCTGGTACAGACGAGCTCGCCTTTTTCCCGGCGTACGGACCTGCCCTCATCGTCCCAGACATCGATGGCAAGACCGAGCCCCGGTCCCTGTATCTCGCCGCGCCAGACCGGCTGCAGCGGATTGCCGAGAACGAAGCAGGAGACGATGTCGGTGCCGCCGGAAATCGACGCCAGCTGCACATCCTCCTTGATGCCCTCGTAGACGAAGGAGAAGCCTTCCGGCGACAGGGGGGAACCCGTGGAGGTCATCAGCCGCAGGCTGGAGAGATCGTGCGTGGTGCGCGGCGTCAGCCCGGCCTTGCGCACGGCATCGATATACTTCGCCGACGTGCCGAAGACCGCAAATTTCTCGTCCTCCGCATAGTCGAAAAGCACGTTGCCGTCGGGTGCGAAGGGCGAGCCATCGAAAAGGCACAGCGTCGCGCCGACCGCAAGGCCACTTACCAGCCAATTCCACATCATCCATCCACAGGTGGTGAAGTAGAACAGCTTCTCGCCGGGCTGCAGGCCGCAATGGAGGCGATGCTCCTTCAGGTGCTGCAACAGTGTGCCGCCGGCAGAGTGGACGATGCACTTCGGCACACCGGTCGTTCCGGAAGAAAACAGGATGTAGAGCGGATGCGAAAACGGCAGAGGTACAAACTCGACGGGTCCCGATGCGAAAGGTGCGATGAAATCTTCGAGCGTCGCCGCGCCTGGCGTACCGCGCGCAACCGCACTCGCATCGCCGGCATAGTGGACGACGACGCAAGGACACCCGAGGCTCCCCGCCACCGCCGTCACCTTAGCCTTCACATCCTGCAGCTTGCCGCCGTACCAATAGGCATCGCAGGCGACGAAAAGTCTGGGCTCGATCTGCCCGAAACGGTCGAGCACACCCTGCTCGCCGAAATCGGGGGAGCAGGACGACCAGGTCGCGCCGATCGAAGCGGCTGCGAGCATGAATGCCACCGTCTCCGGCATGTTCGGCATCATGGCGGCCACGCGATCTCCCGGACCGATACCCTGCGCACGCAACGCCTGCTGGAGCCTGGACACGAGGTTGCGCAGCCGATCCCAGGTCCAGCGGTCGACGACCTTGTCCTCGCCGCGGAAAATGATGGCTTCGCCCGCTCCGTCGCCGGACAGCAGGTTCTCGGCGAAGTTCAACGTCGCATCCGGGAAAAACCGTGCATCGAGCATCGCGTCGCCATCGACCAGCGCGCGGGCGCCACGATCGCCCCTGACGTCGCAGAAATCCCAAATCGCGGTCCAGAAACTCTCCCGCTCGGCGACAGACCATGCGTGCAGATCGGCGTAGCTTGCCAACGAAAGCCCGCAATCGCGATTGCATGCCTGCATGAAATGATAGATGGGGCTTGCCTCGATCAAGGCTCGCGAAGGCGTCCAAAGTGGCTTATCGTCACGCATGCGAACATCTCCCATTCTATACTTATATATTATGCAATAGTGCCTCGTAAGGTGGTCACCAGAGCATGGCCTGCTATGGATTTGCAAGTACCTCACATTTGATATATCCGGCATTTCAGTACATTAACGGGCGAGCGCCGAAAGACGGACGAAACTGATGGGCACGTCTCGACAACCGCAGTGGCGAAGAAAAATCCGGCCCGTTTCCCGCTGGTTGCCGGGCATTGCGAGACTTGCAACAATCTCATTGATCGTCGTGCTGACGACTTTCGTCGCCCTTCGCGTCGCCGGCCCCTATCTCATTTCGACAGGTCTCGTTCGCTCGGGCATCGAAGACGCCCTGTCCAAGTGGATCGGCTACGACGCCGAGATCGCGGGAAGGCCTGTCGTCGAATTCTGGCCGACGCCGCGTATCACGCTCAGCGGGATTTCGGTCCGCCAGAAGAGCCGCGACAAGAAGCTGCTTGGAACGATCGAAAGCCTGTCCGCCGAATTCAACCTGATTGATGCCATCCGGGGAAAGGCGAGCTTCCATGAATTCCATCTGCTGCGTCCCCATCTGCTGCTGACCCGCGAAAGCAGCGGCATGATCGACTGGACCAACGAAGGGCTGTTGGCGAAGGCTATCGCCGGCGCGGACGAGCAAGGCGGTGAAGAAGTGCTCCTCAAGGAGCTCGACGCTGAGATCGGCACCATCACGGTCGAAGACGGAACGCTCGACGTCGCCGACGTTGCCAGCGGCAGGACCTACCGCTTCGACGGCGTGACCGCCGACATCAATTGGCCGAGACTGTCAAATCCGATCGGCGCGATCCTGATCGCCCGGACAAACGGCCTGGACCTGAAGCTCGACTTTGCCTCCCGTAGTCCCCTGCTGGTCTTCGGCGGCAGACGCGGGCCGTTCAAGGCGTCGCTGACATCCAATTTGCTGACCGCGCGTTTCGACGGGGTGGCGAACATCTCCCATCTCTTCGACCTGTCTGGCGCAATGGCACTCGGCATTCCCGATCTGCCGGCGTTGTTGACCTGGTCGGGCAGATCGCTGCCGGGCATACCCACGTTGAAAGCTTTTTCCCTCGAGAGCGACATCGTGTCGGCCGCAAACGGATTCCGCTTCGACAATGTCAGCCTCGGCATGAACGGGGCGAGCGCACGGGGCGCGATGGACGTAACGTTCCGGCCCGGCAAGCGGCCCAAGCTCGGCGGAACGCTTGCGTTCGACCAGATGAACTTCAAGTCGCTTTTCGACGCCTTCGCGCTTCGTCTTGCGGCCGGCGAGGACAACGGACCGCCGGACGGCGGTGCGCTGCAGAAGCTCGACCTCGACCTCAGGCTTTCCGCCAAACAGGGTGATATCGAACCCTTCGTGCTATCGGATGTCGGGGCAAGCATCATCGTCTCCAGCAATGAGGCGAAATTCGATATCGGCGACAGTCAGTTCGAGGGTGGCGCGCTCACAGCCCACCTGGAGGCGATGCGTGGCGACTTCGACGGCGGCGGCAGGCTTCAGGTGTCGATCCGCGGCGCCAATTTTGCCGGCCTGATCGAACGCCTGCAGCTCAAGGGGCCACTGCCTCTGGCCACCGGCTCGCTCGATCTGTCGATCCGCACAGCTCTGCCCCTCTGGAAAACGGGGCCTGCCGATGTCACCGGCACCATCGGCTTCCACGCGCTTTCCGGGTCGATCCCGGGCTTCGACGCGGAAGCCGTGCGCACCGAAGCCGCGAAAGGCGCGTTCTTCGCGCTGAATGCCGTTTCGCATCGGGCGTTTTCATTCGGTAAATTCGACATCAATGCCGATCTCGCCGACGGCGCGGCGGAGATACGCAACGGCCGCATCGAAGGCCTCGCGGAGACGATCACCCTGTCAGGGATCATTCCTTACAAATCCGGCGGGCTGGCCCTCTCCGGGCGGATCGAGGCAACCGATCCGACACAGGTAGCAGACTTTCCACCGTTGCCGTTTTTCGTCGGAGGTTCCTGGCCGGACCCTGTGCTCTCAACCATGCCCGTCGACCATCAGGATGCTCCGCGGTAGTCACGGGGCATTGGCGGCAGCCCGCTCGTCGCGCTGCCGCTGCAGCTCGCGCCGCTTGGTGACGGTCGAGGCGCAGATGACCCCGATCGTGACGACTCCGATCAGAAGCGTGCAGACGGCGTTGATCTCCGGGGTCACGCCAAGACGCACCTGGCTGTAGATTTTCATCGGCAGCGTCGTTGCCCCCGGACCCGAGGTGAAGCTCGCAATCACGAGATCGTCGAGTGACAGCGTGAAGGCGAGGATCCAGCCGGACAGGACTGCCGGCGCGATGATCGGCAACGTCACCTCGAAAAAGGTACGGACGGGCGGCGCACCGAGATCCATAGCGGCCTCCTCGATCGACTGATCGAAGCTCACGAGACGCGACTGCACGACGACGGCCACGAAACACATGGTGAGCGTCGTGTGCGCCAGGGTGATGGTCCAGAAGCCACGGTCCAGTCCGATTGCGACGAAGAGCAGCAGCAGCGAGAGCCCTGTTATCACCTCCGGCATCACGAGCGGCGCATACACCATGCCCGAAAAGAGCATCCGGCCGCGGAAGCGCGTGTAACGCACAAGCGTCAGAGCCGCGAGGGTCCCGAGGATCGTTGCGGCGGTGGCCGAGAGGACGCCCACCCGCACGGTCACCCAGGCAGCATCGAGCAAGGCCTGATTGTGGAACAGCGACGCGTACCACTTCGTCGAAAAGCCGCCCCAGACGGTGACCAGCTTCGACTCGTTGAACGAAAACACGACGAGCAGCACGATCGGCAGGTAGAGGAAGGCAAAGCCGAGCGCGACGGAGGCGATGTTGAAACGGGTCCATTTCAGCATGGTCTACTTCCCCTGTTCATCGGCTTTGGCTTGCACATTCTGGAAGAAGACGATCGGGATCACCAGGATCAGCAGCAGGATCGTGGCCACCGCCGAAGAGACGGGCCAGTCGCGGTTTGAATTGAACTCGTTCCACAGGGTCTTGCCGATCATCAGCGTCTGAGACCCCCCGAGGAGGTCGGGAATGACGAATTCGCCGACGGCCGGAATGAACACCAGCATGCAGCCGGCGACGACGCCCGGAAGCGAGAGCGGGAAGGTCACGCGCCAGAAGGCCGTGATCGGCGGGCAGCCGAGATCCTGCGCGGCTTCGATCAGCGTGCCGTCCATCTTTTCCAGCGAGGAGTAAAGCGGCAACACCATGAACGGCAGGTAGGAGTAGACGATGCCGATATAGACCGCGACATTGGTATTCAGGATGATCAGCGGACTGTCGATGACATGCAGGGACAGGAGGAGCTGATTCAGCAGGCCTTCCGGCTTGAGGATGGCGATCCAGGCGTAGACCCGGATCAGGAAGCTTGTCCAGAAGGGCAGGATAACCAGCATCAGCAGCGTCGGGCGGATGCTGCGCGGTGCCTGCGCCATGCCATAGGCAATCGGATAAGCGATAAGCAGCGTCAGGAACGTCGAGACACCGGCAATCACCACGCTCGAAATATAGGCGTTGAGGTAAAGCGGATCGTCTATGAGGTAGCTGTAGTTGTCGAAGGAGAAGGTCGCCATCTTCTGCCACATACCGGCCCAGCCGTCGGCAAGCGAGAAGGCCGGCTCATAGGGCGGCATGGAGATCGCCGTCGTCGACAGCGAAATGCGGAAAACGATGAAGAACGGCGCCAGGAAGAAAAGCAGCAGCCAGACGTAGGGGACGATGATGACGAGGCGATTGTAAATGGCGGAACCAAGTTTGCCCATGTTTCAATCCTTGAGCAGGACGCCGGCGTCCTCGGCGAAGGTGATCCAGACTTCCTGATCGTAGGTGAACGGGTCGTCGACGGCACGCTGGGCATTCAGCTGCGATGCCTTCACCACCTTGCCGCTTTTCAGCTTCACATGAAAAACCGTCATGTCGCCGAGATAGCCGATGTCCCAAAGCTCGCCGGATGCGGCGTTGACGGTGGGGTTTGCCGGCGGCGTACGCGTTACCCTCATCTTTTCCGGCCGGATTGCGAAGCCTGCGGCGCTGCCGAGCGGTGGGGCGTCGCCGGCCGCAACCTTGATCGAAAAGCCGCTGTCCACCGCGATCTCGGTCGTGCCGCCGCTTGCGGAGGCTACCTTGCCGTCGAAAATATTCACGTCGCCGATGAAGTCTGCCACGAAGCGCGAGTTCGGCGCCTCGTAGATTTCGGCAGGCGTTGCGACCTGGATGACCTTGCCGTGGCTCATGACCGCGATGCGGTCGGCCATCGTCATGGCCTCTTCCTGGTCGTGGGTGACGACGACGAAGGTGAGGCCGAGATTTTGCTGCAGGTCCATCAGTTCGAACTGCGTTTCCTCGCGCAGCTTCTTGTCGAGCGCACCGAGGGGCTCGTCCAGCAGCAGCACCTTCGGACGCTTTGCCAGCGACCGGGCAAGCGCCACGCGCTGCCGCTGACCGCCGGAGAGCTGGTTGGGCTTGCGGGAGGCGAATTTCTCCAGCTTGACCATTTTCAGCATCTGCAGCACACGCTCGGCGATCTCGTCCTTCTGCATGCCGTCCTGTCGCAGGCCGAAGGCAATGTTCTTTTCGACCGTCATGTGCGGGAAGAGCGCATAGGACTGGAACATCATGTTGACCGGCCGCTTGTACGGGGGGGTGCCTGCCAGATCGGTTCCGTCAAGGATGATTTCGCCCGATGTCGGCTGCTCGAAACCCGCAAGCATGCGCAGCAGCGTAGACTTGCCGCAGCCGGACGCGCCGAGCAGTGCGAAGAACTCGCGGTGATAGATATCGAGGGAGAGATCGTCGACAGCCGTGAAATCGCCGAAGCGTTTGGTGACGTTCCTGACCGAAATAAACGGCTTGGCTGCCGGATCGGCCCAAGGCGCAAACGAACGGCGAATATTGCCGAGTGATTTCATGATTGTTCCCCGAATGACTTAGCAGGACCGGCACGACCGCCTAAAGAAAATGCCCGAACCTGGGGGTTCGGGCAGATCCAGCGTTTTATTGACCGGTAACGACCGTGGTCCACAATCGCGTCACCACCCTCTGCGCTTTTGCGTCGAGCGGCGGAACGGTGAAGAGTTTCGCCATGACCTCAGGTGTCGGATAGATCGCCGTATCGTCGATCACTTCCTTGTCCAGGAGCGGCTGGGAGGCCTTGTTGCCGTTGGCGTAGAACACATAGTTCGAGGCCTTGGCGGCGACTTCCGGCTTCATCATGTAGTTGATGAACTCGTGCGCCTCCGCCACATGCGGTGCATCGGCGGGAATGCCGAATACGTCGAAGAATATCTGCGCGCCCTGTGAGGGAACCGAGTAGCCGATCGACACGCCGGCGTTTGCTTCGGACGCCCGGTCGCGCGCCTGGAACACGTCTCCGGAGAAGCCGAGAGCGATGCAGATGTCGCCGTTGGCGAGCGCGCTGATGTATTCGGACGAATGGAATTTGCGGACGAAGGGACGGACGGCCATCAGCACATCCTGCGCCTTCTTTAGGTCAGCAGCGTCAGTGCTGTTCGGGTTCAGACCGAGATAGGCCAGTACCGAAGGGATGACGTCGGTCGGCGAATCCAGCATGTAGATGCCGCAATCCTTGAGCTTGGCCGCCTTGGCGGGATCGAACAATGCGTCCCAGTTCGGCTTCTCGTCGGTGCCGAGCGCGGCCTTGACCTTGTCGACATTGTAGCCGATGCCCGTCGTGCCCCACATGTAGTCGACGCTGTATTCGTTGCCCGGATCGAACGACGCGACGCCCTTGGTGACGACGTCCCACATGTTCACCAGGTTCGGCAGCTTGGACTTGTCCAGCTTCTGGTAGACGCCGGCTGCGATCTGGCGCTGCATGAAGGAGACCGTCGGCACGACCACGTCGTAGCCCGTGCCGCCGGCGAGCAGCTTGGCTTCCAGCGTCTCGTTGGAATCGAAGGTGTCGTAAACGACCTTGATGCCGGTTTCCTTGGTGAAATCTTCAAGGATCGAGCTGTCGATATAATCGGACCAGTTGTAGACGTTGACGACACGCTCCTGGGCAATGGACGGCGTAACCGAAAGCCCGGCCACGATGGCCGTGGCCGCAAGCCGTGCGATTGTTGACCTCATGCTATCTCCTGCTTTTTTGTTAGGACATCAGCTTGTTGCGGACGCCATCCCTCTGGTTTTATGAGCAGACTAGAAAGGATTTCGGGAGCCGACAAGCGTAAAATCCTGCAGTCTCAATGATTTCATACTCATTGAAAATCAAAGCTGCTCAGCCCGGCAACCATCTCATCCAGACCGAGCGGCCGCGTGACCGGCGGCTCGGCACGCGAGAGGCAGCCGCGGCGCTCGCAAAGGCGACACGCCGGCCCGACAGCAACGAGGGGCTGGGCGGAAACTGCCTGGCCGTAAACGGCGCCCTCGCCGAGCGACGCATCGCAACCCACCAGAAGGGCTGTCCGCCGAATCCGCTCGCCGAACGGCGCGCTCGGCCCTTCAAGCGTCCGCGAGACCGTGAGGTAACGCGCGCCATCCGGCATCTCGACCACCTCCGCCAGAATCTGGCCCGGCTGGAGAAAAGCGCTGTGCACGTTCAGCTTCGGACAGTTGCCGCCGAAGCGAAGATGCGGGAAGCCCTGCGCGCCTTCACGCCGTAGCCGGTTGCCCGCAGCATCGATCTCCATCAGAAAGAAGGGTATCGCAGATGCGCCGGGGCGCTGCAGCATCGTGAGCCGGGTCGCCGCCTGCGCAAAGGAAACGTTGAAGCGCGCACGAAGGATATCGATGTCGTATCGCGTACCCTGAGCGGCCGAGAGAAAAGACGCGTAGGGCATCGACAGCGCGAGGGCGCCGTACCGGCAAAGCTCGAAACGAGCGATCCTCCTCGCTTCCGGCGTGGAGAGCGCCAATCCCTCCAATTCGGCCAGGATCGTCTCCCGCAATGCCAATGTCGCAACCTCGATGGCGATCTCATGCGCCTGGTCGGCAGCCGACAGGCGCTCGGATACGAAGAGCCGCATCGAGTGACGATCGAAGCGACGCCGCAGATCCGGCATGACATGGACGGGAAGAACGCGAACGCCGATCCCTCGCTCCGCCCGCAGCCACTCCTTCAATGTCGTGGCGAGATCGCGCGCGTCAGCCAAAGTCGACAGGAAAGCCTCGGCAGCCGCCTCCAACTGCGGGAAACAGGTCGAGCGCCGCTCGAGCACATCGCGAACCTCGTCGGCGGGCAGGCGCGCGCCGGCCAAGGGCAGCTGCCCCTCGCCCCCGGTCAGCGAGGTCAGATCGGACAGACGCGCCGCCTGCTCGCGATACGCACGGTAGAGCTTCACCATGCCGCTCGCGGCATTGGGTGCCGCTTCCGCGACCTCGACCAGTTCCTGATCGCCGGGCAACTCGCCGACCAGCAGCGGATCGGCAAAGATCTCCTTCAACTGGCCCAAACTGCCGCCGCTTTCGCTGCGCAATTCTTCGAGATCGACCCTGTAGACAGCCGACAGCTTGAGAAGCAGCTGTACGGTCAAGGGACGCTGGTTGCGCTCGATCAGGTTGAGGTAGGAGGGGGAGATATCCAGCGCCTCCGCCATCGCCGACTGAGTGACCCCAAGGCCGTTTCTGATACGCCGAACTTTTGGGCCGGCAAAGATCTTGCGCTCAGCCATGTGACAAGCCTTTACAGATTCGCAGATACAGATCTTTTACAATAATTGACAATTTTACCGAAGTCATTTGTCAAGGCCTTTGCATCTAAACCCGTTTCACGGCGCCCTTCCTGATATAGATGTGGTCTTTTCCCGCCATTTTGTAAATCCTGTCAATCAGCCGATTGGCAATCATTTCTGAATGGAGGAATAAATGACAGACTTTGACAAGCTGCACCGCAACCTGCCCGCCGGTCGTTTCGACGGGATCGAGCGCCCGTATTCGGCTGAGGACGTCAAACGGCTCCGCGGTTCGGTGGAGCTTCGCCATTCGCTTGCCGAGATGGGCGCCAATCGCCTCTGGCAGCTGCTGCATCAGGACGACTTCGTCAATGCGCTCGGCGCGCTCTCGGGCAACCAGGCCATGCAGATGGTCCGCGCCGGGCTGAAGGCGATCTATCTCTCCGGCTGGCAGGTTGCTGCCGATTCCAACACGGCCTCGGCCATGTATCCGGACCAGTCGCTCTATCCGGCCAATGCCGGCCCAGAGCTTGCCAAGCGCATCAACCGGACGCTTCAGCGCGCCGATCAGATCGAGACATCGGAGGAGAACGGGCTTTCGGTCGAGACCTGGTTCGCGCCGATCGTGGCCGACGCCGAAGCCGGCTTCGGCGGCCCGCTGAATGCCTTCGAGATCATGAAGGCCTATATCGAGGCGGGAGCTGCCGGCGTCCACTTCGAGGACCAGCTGGCATCGGAGAAGAAATGCGGCCACCTCGGCGGCAAGGTCCTGATCCCGACCGCAGCTCATATCCGCAACCTCGATGCAGCTCGCCTTGCAGCCGATGTCATGGGCGTCCCGACGCTCGTCATCGCCCGGACCGACGCGGAAGCGGCAAAGCTGCTGACCTCCGATATCGACGAGCGCGACCAGCCTTTCGTCGACTACGACGCCGGGCGCACGGTCGAGGGGTTCTACCAGGTGCGCAGCGGCCTTGAACCTTGCATCGCGCGCGCGGTTGCCTATGCGCCGCATTGCGACCTGATCTGGTGCGAGACCTCGAAGCCCGACCTTGAACAGGCACGCCGGTTTGCCGAGGGAGTGCACAAGGTCCACCCCGGCAAACTGCTCGCCTACAACTGCTCGCCGTCGTTCAACTGGAAGAAAAACCTCGACGACGCGACGATCGCGAAGTTCCAGCGGGAACTCGGCGCCATGGGCTTCAAGTTCCAGTTCATCACGCTGGCCGGTTTCCACCAGCTGAACTTCGGCATGTACGAGCTCGCCCGAGGCTACAAGGACCGGCAGATGGCAGCCTATTCCGAGCTGCAGCAAGCCGAGTTCGCAGCCGAGATCAACGGCTACACGGCGACCAAGCACCAGCGCGAGGTCGGCACCGGGTACTTCGATGCCGTTTCGATGGCAATCACCGGTGGCCGTTCTTCGACCACGG
Source organism: Rhizobium sp. Root1203 (assembly GCF_001424945.1). Classification (GTDB taxonomy): domain Bacteria; phylum Pseudomonadota; class Alphaproteobacteria; order Rhizobiales; family Rhizobiaceae; genus Rhizobium. The sequence continues at coordinate 200,843 of NZ_LMCW01000001.1, read as the reverse complement.
CAATGCATGAATCGACCGAGCATGCACAGTTCAAACCAGCAGCAGAGTAGTCCAATCCAGAACGATCGAACCAAGGAGGAGAATGCCATGCCTACGCTCGCACGCGTCAAGGAACGCGCTGAAGAACAGTCGACCTGCATGACCCCGGACCAGCAGAGCACAATCCGCATGCTCGCCAACGATCTGCATCGCCTGAACCAGTCCGTGATGAAGGCCGTCGATGCCGGCGTTTCGGTCGAGATCGTACGCTCGGCGCGACACCACGGCGGCGACGGCAACTGGGGCGACCTGCTGATCCCGGTCATCGTCACCGGCAAAAACTGATCCGCAGAGGGCGGCGTCCAAGCGACGTCGCCTTCCTTCAGGTCCTGGCGCAGCTACTTCCTGGCGCAGCGCTTGCCGGCAATCAGGTCACCATAGCTTCTCAAAAGCTTCGTCATTCGGTCGGCAACGGCACGGATTTCCGGCCGGTGCCGGTCTTCGTTGTTCATGACGATCCACTGCTTGTGGCGCAGTTCCGGCAACTCGTCGCCAAGCCGTTGCAGTTCCGGGTCGAGATCGCCGACAAAACAGGGCAGCACCGCCTTGCCGGCGCCGGCGCGAACCAGTTCCGGCAAAGAGCGGGGCCGGTTGACCATCGCAACGATCGATCCCGCCGCATGGCGGTGCGGCCAGCGAAGATAGTTCGAAATCGCGTCTTCCTCGTTGACGGCGATCCATCGATCTTCCGCCTCCTCGCCATTGCGCCTGACATAGACCGCGTAGGCGACCTCACCGAGCAGGCGGGCGGCGAGGTTGCTTTCCTCGGGTTCAAAAGCGCGGATGCCGATATCGCTTTCGCGATAGTTCAGATTCGCGCGGGCCTCGCCGATCGCGAGGGAAACAGCGAAACTATCGCCCGGCTTGCGAATTGCCGCGAAATTCTCGGTCAGCAGCCAGGCAACCCAGGTGCCGGCCGCAATCCTCACAGTCGCCCCTATCGAGCTTGCCTGGCGCCACGCATCCACTTTGCGCGCCGCAGCTTCCATGTCCTGCAGGTGCTCCAGCAGCGTCTGTCCCTCCGGCGTCAGGCGGTAGCCGGTCTGGCTGCGGGCGAACAGCGCGCGACCGATCTCCTGCTCCAGATCGAGCATGCGACGACCGATCGTCGCCGGGCTGAGGCCGCTGGAGGCACTTGCCCCCGTCAGCCCGCCCAGACGGGAGACCTGGAGGAAAAGTTGGAAGGAGTCCCATTGCGTGCTTTTCATGGGTGAAAAACATAGCCGGTTTTTTCGGGTTTATGAAGCACATTTCGATGAATATCTAAAGTGATGTCTCGACCACATATGAGAGGACATCGACATGCTGGACCATATCGGCATCGCGCTTATGATGGAACGGATTCATGGCAGCCGGGATCGGCGCCCCGGGGCGGCGGAAGACGAATTCTACCAAAGCGTCGGCGACTCCCGCCTCGTGCACATCGCGGCGCGATTGCTGTCAATGCCTATCGCAAAAGGGGCGTTCGGTTGGCGCGGCGCGTTTTGGCTTTCCGAAGCCAACCGCCCGATCAGGCCGCGTTCCGCATGCGACCCTGCACTGCCGCCGGAGCGGCATCGATGCGGAATTGCCTGATCAGCGTCATAAGCGCGTCGGCTTCGCTTGCAAGGCTGCCGGCATTCTTCCGGGTCATCTGATCCAGGCCGTGCGCAGTGCGCAACTCCGCTAGCTCTCGGCAGCAGACCTCTATGAAAACGAAAACGGCTCCGGAGTACGGAGCCGTCGTCTGATCTCGATTGCCTGTTGCGTCAGGCGGCGCGATACAGCGTGCCCTGAACATCGCCGTCGATCTTGAACTGGCGGATGAGCGTCAACAACGCGTCCGCTTCGTTTGCAAGCTCGCGGCTGGCCGCCGTCGTCTCTTCGACCATTGCCGCGTTCTGCTGCGTCATCTGGTCCATCTGGTTTACGGTCGCATTGACTTCCTGCAAGGCGCCGGACTGATCCTGGCTTGCGCGGGCGATCATCTCGACGTGCTGGCTGATCGTGACGATCTGGGCGCTGATCTTCCCCAGAACCGCCCCTGTCTCCTGCACGAACTGCGAACCGGAGCTGACTTCGGTCGTCGACTTGTTGATCAGGCCCTTGATCTCCTGCGCGGCAGCGGCGGACCGCTGCGCCAGTTCGCGGACTTCCATGGCGACCACGGCGAAGCCTTTGCCTGCGTCCCCGGCGCGTGCCGCCTCGATACCGGCATTGAGCGCGAGGAGGTTGGTCTGGAAGGCGATTTCATCGATCACGCCGATGATCTGCTCGATCTGGCGCGATGCGTCCTCGATGCGGCCCATGGCGTCGATCGCGTTCTTGACAACGGTTCCGGAGTCGTCGGCGCTGCGCTTGGCCTGGCGAACGATCTGGTCGGCATCCTTTGCACGCTCGGCCGACGAGCGGACGGTCACGGTGATCTGCTCGACGGCAGCCGCGGTTTCCTCCAGCGAGGCGGCCTGCTGCTCGGTCCGCTTGGAGAGGTCCTCGGCAGAGTGGGCCATCTGATTGCCGTTGCCCTGGATCATCTCCACGTTGTCGCGGATCTGGCTCATGGTCGCCTGCAAGCGCATCATCGAACCGTTGAAATCCTGGCGAAGCTGCTCGAGGCGGCCGATGAAGGGCGTGTCGATCGTCGTCGAGATATCGCCCTGCGACATGCGCTCGAGGCCGGAGGCAAGGGCATTGACTGCGAACTCGATCTGACGGTCCATCTCGCGCTTTTCGGCATCGTTGCGCTGGCGCTCGTGTTCCGTGGCGACCCGCTCTTCCTCGCTCTGCTCTTCGATCCGGATCTTGGAAATCGCATTTTCCTTGAAGATGCCGAGCGCACGCGCCATGTCGCCGATTTCGTCGTAGCGCTGCTCGCCGGAGATGCTGGTGTCGAGCGCGCCGTCAGCGATGCGGCGCATGGCCGCCGTAATCTGGCCGATCGGACGCTGGAGCGTCAGGACAAGCGCGATGCCGCCAATGATGGACAACAGGATACCGAGGCCGGTGGTGAAGACCGAAATTCCGTTCGCCTGGGTACGTTCGGCGCCTGCGGTCTGCTTCTGCAGCTCTGCAAACGAGGTCAGCTGGCCCCAGACGGTATCGAGCTTGTCGCGGGCAGAAGCGTAGTCGGCGATACGCTGGTCGATCGTCTGAACGAGAGTGAGCGCATCCTTATCCATCGAGGCAAGTGCAGGCGACATCGCCGCAACGATATCCTCGGCGAAATTCATGCCCTTGGCACTGGCCAGCAGCGTGTTCATGCTGCTGCCGAGGGTCGCAATGGTCTGATGCAGACGGGCGCGGTTGTCCTTGTTCGGTTTGGCGACGAATTCGCCGAGGACGAGTTGCAGGGAGTAGATTGCGCTTTCGAGCCGGCGCGTGTCTTCCAGCACCGAGTTGGCCTGTGCGATACGGCTGTCGAGCGCAACGAAGGTTGTCGTCGCTTCGCGCATCATCTGTGTTGCCGTCAACTGGGTATAGGTCGACATCTGGCGGAAGCGGGAAACGAGCCGGCCGAGATTGGCGATTGCTTCATCGGTGGCCGCATCGGCAGCGGTTGCCTGCGCCTTTACATCGCTGATCGTCTGCGCCAGCGACTGGGTCATGCTCTTCTGGTTCTGCGGGACGGAGATGTCGATCAGACGCTCCGCCTTTGCAATCGCCGGAAGCGCGTCCGTGACGACCTTGAGCTTGTCGGCAGGTGCCTGTGCCTTGCTGAAATCCCCCATGATCGTCGCAAGCGTGTCCCCGCCCTTCAGCAGCCGGTCGGCTGCGCGCAGGGTTGCCGTCGCATTGCTTTCGTCGTTGCGGATGTTCTCCTGAAGCTTCTGCGCATCGTAATTGACGTCGAAGCGGCTTGTTATGATCGCCTTCTGAGCATCGCCGATCGACGCCTGCAGCGCCAGTTCCTGCTCATGCAGGGTCCAGAGCTTGCCCACCGTGTCGGCAATGCCGGCGGTGCCATCGGCTGCAGCCTGGAGATGGTCGCGGCCGGCGTTGTCGCCAATCTGCTTCAGCGTGGCGCTCAGCGTATCCTGCTGCGCTGCGATGTCGCTATAGAGCTTGTCGCGCGCATCCTGGTTGGTAATCCGGAGGAAGGCATCCATGGAACCGTAAAGATCCTTGAAGCCGCTCAACGATTGAAGGACGCTATTGGAGATTTCCATTCGTCCCTGGAGCAGGCCCGAGGCATAAAGGCCCGTCAGGCCGACCGCGGAGATGCTCACGACGAATGGCAGCACAAAGATCAGGACCTTGGTCTTGATTTTGAAGCGGGAAAGAATCTTATCAATCAACATGGCGGTTCCGGCCTTCCATATACCACTCCTCCCACCGGCTGGTCAAAACCGGCTGAGTGCATCGAGCTGTTTTTTGGAACAATGGGAATCGCGAGCGTGCGCCCGGACGGCATTCATTGCCTCTTCGCTCCACGCGCAACGCGGAAGCGCCCATAAATCATCTACCAAGTGTTGCAGAGGATGTGTTAATTTTCGGATAAGCGAACGGGGCCGAAACCGACAATCAAATCGATTTATGCGACAGGCCGGGCGGCAAGCGCGGCAATAGCGGCCGCCTCTCTACGCCTTTGGAAAAGCTGTCAGAACGCCCGGGCCATAAGGAGCGCAATTATCGCGGCCGAAGCGCTGGCGGCAAGAACGAGATAACGGATGGCGACAAGTTTGCTGTCAGGCTTTGCCTGGGCAATTGCGATGGCGCGGGCGCGTCGTGTGTTTCTGTTCATCGGCAGAACCTCACTTCTCTCTGGCATAACAATCCAACAAAATACTTTGCTGGTAAAGCATTATTTAGGAAGCCCTTTTCAGCTTGTCATTGAGACAGGATGGCGCACCCTAATTAAGAACTATTGAATCTCCTTCGTTGTTTTGTCCCTACAAAGATTCACCTGCGGCAAACCCCGAAGCCCAGGCCCATTGGAAGTTATAGCCGCCGAGCCAGCCCGTCACGTCCACGCATTCGCCGATGAAGTAGAGGCCGGCGACCTCCTTGGCCTGCATGGTGCGGGAATCGAGGGCCGTCGTGTCGATGCCGCCGAGTGTGACCTCGGCGGTGCGGTAACCTTCCGAGCCCGACGGTTTGACCCTCCAGTTCTGTGCCGCATCGGCCAGCCGCGTCAGCACCCTGTCCGAAAGGTCGGCCATGTTGCCTGAAACGGCCGTGCGTTCGGTCAGATATTGCGCCAGGCGCTTGGGAACGATCTCGCCCAACGCGGTCTGTGCCGATTGCCGGCCGTTTGACCGCTTTGCCGTCTTCAGGTGAGCCAGAAGATCGACGTCCGGTTCGATGTCGATCGCAATCTCGTCGCCTTCCCGCCAATAGGACGATATCTGCAGGATCGCCGGTCCGCTGAGGCCGCGATGGGTAACGAGCAACGCCTCGCGAAAGGCTGTCTTGCCATGGCGGATCTCGGCAGGCGCGGAAATGCCGGAAAGCGTCGCCAGGCTTTCGAGCATGGCCTGGTCAAGCGTGAGCGGCACGAGGCCGGGACGGGTCTCGATCAAGGGCAGGCCGAACTGCTCGGCCACGCGATAGGCAAAGCCGGTAGCCCCCATCTTCGGTATCGACTTGCCGCCTGTTGCGATCACCAAGGATTCGCATTCGTAAGCGCCTTCCGACGTCGATATGCGGAACCCTGTGGCGCTTTTCTCGATGTCGCCGATGTCGGTCCGCAGGTGCAGCGCCGCGCCGGCACCCTTCATCTCGTCCAGGAGCATCCGGATGATGTCCTTTGCGCTGTCGTCGCAGAACAGTTGGCCGAGCGTCTTTTCGTGCCAGGCGATCCTGTGCCGGTCGACCATGGCGATGAAATCGGAAGGCGTGAATCGCGCCAGCGCCGATTTGCAGAAATGCGGATTGGCAGAGAGAAAGCTCTTCGGCGCGGAGTGGATATTGGTGAAGTTGCACCTGCCGCCGCCGGAGATGCGAATTTTCTCGCCCGGGGATCGCGCATGGTCGAGAACGACGACCGAGCGGCCGCGCCTTGCGGCGCGAATGGCGCACATCATGCCGGCGGCGCCTGCGCCGATGACGATTACATCGCTTTTCCGCTGCAAAATCTTTTCCCTTGCCGAAAGGCGTCTTCTTTTTTCCATCGGTGGGCGAAAGTCAACGTGCCCTCCCCTCGCCAATTGCCAAACTCCGGTTATTATGCGTTCAAGATCAACGCAAACCGGTGTGTCATGTCCCCAAAAAAGACGACGCTGAAGCCTGCCAGAAACGTGCCTGCCTCGAAGAAGACCCCTCCGGACCCCGGATCCCTGCGCGGCGTGGCAAACTGGAAGGAAGCAGCACAGTTCTTGAGGGCACGCGGCATCGAGGATATCGAATGCATCACGCCTGACCTTGCGGGCGTGCCGCGCGGTAAGATGATGCCGAGTTCCAAGTTCACCTCGAACACGTCGCTGGCGCTGCCGTCGGCAATCTACCGGCATACGATCTCCGGCGAGTATCCCGAAGAAACGGAGAGTTTTCGCTACGAACCGCGCGACAGCGATCTCAAGCTATTGCCCGATCTTTCGACACTCTCCGTCGTCCCGTGGGAAACCGATCCGACGGCGCAGGTGATCTGCGACATCGTCAGCGCCGACGGCGAGGAGGTGCCCTACACGCCCCGTAACGTCCTGAAGCGCATCATGAAGCTTTACGCCGATCGCGGCTGGAAGCCGATCGTGGCGCCCGAGATCGAATTCTATCTCGTGGCCAAGAACGACGACCCGGATTATCCCCTGCACCCGCCGAAGGGACGTTCTGGGCGCTCGATCCTGGGTGGCCAGGGTTATTCGATTGCCGGCATCAACGAGTTCGACGAGCTGATCGACGACATCTATCACTTCTCGGAAAAGCAGGGCCTCGAGATCGATACCCTGATCCACGAGGAAGGCCCGGCGCAGCTCGAAATCAACCTGCGCCATGGCAATCCGATCGAGCTTGCCGACCAGGTGTTCCTGTTCAAGCGGACCATCCGCGAAGCGGCGATGAAGCACGGCATCTATGCGACCTTCATGGCAAAGCCGATGCAGGGCCAGCCCGGATCGGCGATGCATATCCACCAGTCGATCGTCAATGTGGAGACGGGGAAGAACATCTTCTCCAATCCGGACGGATCGCCGTCGCGCGAGTTCTTCCACTTCATCGGCGGCATGCAGAAATACGTGCCGAGCGCCTTGTCGATGCTTGCGCCCTACGTGAACTCCTATCGCCGCCTTACGCCCGACATGTCCTGCCCGGTCAACAATGCCTGGGGTTACGACAACCGCACGACGGCCTTCCGCGTACCCGTTTCCGATCCGCAGGCGCGGCGTGTCGAAAACCGGCTGCCAAGCTCCGACGCCAATCCCTACCTCGCGCTTGCGGCATCGCTCGCCTCCGGCCTGCTTGGCATCATGAAGGAGATCGAGCCGACGGCGCCGACCGAAGATGCCGCCAACGAAGGATCGATCGAACTTCCACGCGGCCTGCTCGAAGCCGTTGCGCTCATGGAAGGCGAGCCCGCCTTCGAGGAGATGTTCGGCAGGGAGTTCATTGGCCTCTATGCCGGCGTCAAGCGTGGTGAGTTCGAGACCTTCATGCAGGTGATCAGCCCATGGGAGCGCGAGTTCCTGCTGCTCAACGTGTAGGAGGGCGCCATGACATCGCAGGAGACGTGGCAAAGCCCGATTGCGCCCGGGATTTCCCTGTATCAGGCAACAGTCGGCGAGCGCCCGACCTACCCGGCGCTCGACGGATCGAAGACATGCGACGTCGCCATCGTCGGCGGCGGTTATACCGGGCTGCAGGCGGCCTACAATCTCGCCAAATCAGGTGCTTCGGTCGTGCTTATCGAAGGCTGCCGCTTCGGTGACGGCGCTTCGGGGCGCAACGGCGGCCAGCTCGGCACGGGTCAGCGCTGGTGGCCCGAAGAGATGGAGGAGAAAATCGGCTACACGAGGTCGAAGGCGCTTTTCGACCTCGCGGAGTCGGCCAAGCGGCATCTGCTCGATTTCGCAACCGATCACCAGATCGACATCGACTTCATGCCGGGTCAGATGAACGTCGCCCACAAGGAGAGCTACAAGCGCGCCTATGCCGACAATGCGGAGATCGCGGCCCTCCGGTACGACTATCCGCATCTCAGCTTCATGGACAGGCAGGAGACGCAGGAGCGCCTCGGATCAAACCGCTATTTCTGCGGCGTTCGCGACACGGGCACGGGGCATATCAATCCGCTGAAACTGCTCGTCGGCCTGGCGCGCGTCGCAGCCAACGCGGGTGCCGAGATCTTCGAGATGACGAAGGCCACGGCGATCCGGCAGGGCAGCGGCAAGGTGACGATCGAAACGCCGCAGGGACAGATCGTCGCCAGCAGGGCGCTGATCGCCTGCAATGCCTATATCGAAAATCTCGAGCCGGTCACGGCCCGCCACGTCATGCCGATCCGGTCGTTCATCGGGGCCACCGCGCCGCTCGCCGACCACCCGGATGTGCTGGCGGGCGGGGAAGCCGTTGCCGATTCGCGTTTCGTGGTGCGCTATTTCCGCAAATCGAAGGATGGACGGCTGCTGTTCGGCGGTCGCGAGGCCTATACGGCCGACAACCCGCGCGACATAACGCAGCACATCCGCAGGCAGATTGCCGAGATTTATCCGGCACTTGGCAACGTCGAAATCACCCATGCCTGGGGCGGCTCCGTCGGCATCACCATGCCCCGTCAGCCATTCGTGCGCGACGTGATGCCGGGGGTGACCTCCATCGGCGGATATTCCGGGCATGGGGTGATGCTTGCGAACTACTGCGGCAAGCTCTACGCCGATACCATCCTCGGAAAATCGGCGGATCTGGACCTCTTCAAATCGCTCGACGTACCGGCGTTTCCCGGCGGCGCGGCGATGCGTGCACCGCTGCTTTTCCTGGCACTTTCGTGGTTTGCGCTGCGCGACAAGTTTTAGTCAGATTGCGGATTTCCTCGCGCGGCAATTCGATCTAAAACCACTTCCTGACAGATTCATTGCAGCGCACACTGGCTTTTTTAAATCGATTAGATTAAACAGCCAACAACCAGTCTGATTGAGAGACATCCTCATGAGCAGCCAAATCATCCCTGTTGAACCCTTCGATTATGTCGTCTTTGGCGGCAGCGGCGACCTTGCTGAGCGCAAGTTGCTGCCGGCGCTGTATCACCGTCAAATCGAGGGCCAGTTCACCGAGCCGACGCGCATCATCGGCGCATCGAGAAGCCCGCTGACGCACGAAGAGTATCGCAAGTTCGCGCAGGACGCGCTGAAAGAGCATCTCAAGACGGGCGAGTACGACGAGAAGGAAGTGGCGAAGTTCCTCGAGCGACTGTTCTACGTTCCCGTGGACGCGCGCTCGGATGCCGGCTGGGACCAGCTGAAGAAGCTTCTCGACGAAGGCAAGGATCGCGTCCGCGCCTTCTATCTCGCCGTCGCTCCCGGAATTTTCGGTGATATCTCGCAGAAGATCCACGACCACAAGCTGATCACCAAGACGACCCGGATCGTCGTCGAAAAGCCGATCGGCCGCGATCTTGCCTCTGCCCTGCAGCTCAACGACACGATCGGCAGGGTCTTCAAGGAAGAGCAGATCTTCCGCATCGACCACTACCTCGGCAAGGAGACGGTGCAGAACCTGATGGCGCTGCGCTTTGCCAACGCGCTCTATGAGCCGCTGTGGAACGCCAACCATATCGACCACGTCCAGATCACCGTGGCAGAGTCCGTCGGCCTTGAAGGCCGTGCCGGATACTACGACACCGCTGGCGCTCTACGCGACATGGTGCAGAACCACATCCTGCAGCTTCTTTGCCTGGTGGCGATGGAAGTGCCGTCCTCGATGGATTCCGAAGCCGTTCGCGACGAAAAGCTGAAGGTTCTGCGCGCGCTGAAGCCGATCGACGCGTCGAACGTCGAGCAGAACACCGTGCGCGGCCAGTATCGCGCCGGCGCCTCCGGCAACGGCCCGGTCAAGGGCTACCTCGAAGAACTCGAAGGCGGCGTGTCGAACACCGAGACGTTCGTCGCGATCAAGGCTGAGATCGGCAACTGGCGCTGGGCAGGCGTTCCCTTCTACATCCGGACGGGCAAGCGTCTCGCCGGCCGCATGTCGGAAATCGTCATCACCTTCAAGCCGATCCCGCACTCGGTCTTCGACCAGTCCGCCGGCCGCATCAACCAGAACCAGCTCATCATCCGCCTGCAGCCCGACGAAGGCGTCAAGCAATCGCTGATGATCAAGGATCCTGGCCCGGGCGGCATGCGCCTGCGCAACGTTTCGCTCGACATGAGTTTTGCCGAGGCCTTCTCGGTTCGCAATCCGGATGCCTATGAGCGCCTGCTGATGGACGTCATCCGCTCGAACCAGACGCTGTTCATGCGCCGCGACGAAGTGGAGGCGGCATGGCAGTGGGTGGACCCGATCCTCAAGGGCTGGGAATCGACCGGCCAGAAGGTTCAGGGCTATACTGCCGGCACCTGGGGTCCGAGCCAATCGATCGCGCTCATCGAGCGTGACGGCCGTACCTGGCACGACGACATCTGAGAGGGTTGAGAGCGATGGCAGCGACCATGCATGCTTTTGCCGACGCCGCGGAACTGGCGCGCAACCTTGCGGACAAGGTCGCCGCATCGCTTTCGACGGCCATCACGACACGCGGGACGGCTGTCATCACCGTTTCCGGCGGATCGACGCCGAGAGCCTTCTTTCAGGAGCTCTCGACGAGAGACATCGACTGGAGCAAGGTGACGATCACGCTCGTTGACGAACGTTTCGTACCGGCAGACAATGAGCGCTCCAATCACTTGCTGGTCGCGAGCAACCTGTTGCGGAACAAGGCGAAGGCGGCGAAGTTCCAGCCGCTCTATCAGGCAGCCGGTTCGGTCGAGGAGGCCGCAGCGCTTGCAACTGCCGCGACGCAGGCGATCGGCAACCCGTTCGACGTGGCCATCCTGGGCATGGGCGGCGATGGTCATACGGCATCGTTCTTCCCCGGCGGCAGCAACCTGAAGGTTGCCCTGGACCCCACGACGCCGCGCGGCATCATCACGATGGAAGCCGAAGGTGCCGGCGAGCCGCGCCTGACCTTCACGTTTTCCAGCCTCCAGGATGCCGGACTTCTGGTGCTCCACATCGAGGGCGAGGGAAAGAAAGACGTGCTGAGGAAAGCGGAAGGCGCCGGCGACGAGGCAGACATGCCAATCCGCGCCATTCTGCGCCGGGCAGCCTCGCCGGTCGACATCTACTGGGCTCCCTAGGCAGCCAGGCACGGAGCCGGCGAACAGACAATCGAAGACTAGACAAAGGCAGGATCTCCCATGTCCGCTCACTCACGCATTGCTGCGATTACCTCTCGGATCGTCGAACGCTCGAAACCGACCCGCGGCCTCTATCTGGAGCGCCTGCGCAATGCGGCCTCCAAGGGCGTGAGCCGCTCGACGCTCGGCTGCGCAAACCTTGCCCATGGCTTCGCAGTCTGTTCCCCCGCCGAGAAGGACGCACTTGCGGGCGACCGCGTGACCAACCTCGGCATCATCACGTCCTATAACGACATGCTTTCGGCGCACCAGCCGTTCGAGACATATCCGGCCATCATCCGTCAAGCGGCGGCGGAAGCCGGCGGCATCGCGCAGGTGGCTGGAGCCGTTCCCGCCATGTGCGACGGCGTGACCCAGGGCCAGCCGGGCATGGAGCTATCGCTCTTCTCGCGCGACCTCATCGCCATGGCTGCCGGCGTCGGCCTGTCGCACAACATGTTCGACGCGGCGCTCTTCCTTGGCGTCTGCGACAAGATCGTCCCGGGCCTTTTCATTGCCGCCCTCTCCTTCGGGCATCTGCCCGCCATTTTCGTTCCGGCCGGGCCGATGACGACGGGCCTGCCAAACGACGAGAAATCGCGCGTTCGCCAGCTCTATGCGGAAGGCAAGGTCGGGCGCGCCGAACTGCTGGAAGCGGAATCCAAGTCCTATCACGGGCCGGGCACCTGCACCTTCTACGGCACGGCCAATTCAAACCAGATGCTGATGGAGATCATGGGCTTCCACATGCCCGGCTCCTCCTTCGTCAATCCCGGCACGCCGCTGCGCGAAGCCCTGACGCGCGAAGCCGCAAAGCGCGCAATTGCCATCACCGCGCAGGGCAACGAATTCACGCCCGCCGGCGAAATGATCGACGAGCGCTCGATCGTCAACGGCGTCGTGGGTCTGCACGCGACCGGCGGCTCGACGAACCATACGCTGCATCTCGTCGCCATGGCACGCGCAGGCGGCATCCAGCTGACCTGGCAGGACATTGCCGAACTATCGGAAATCGTGCCGCTCCTGGCGCGTGTCTATCCAAACGGGCTTGCCGACGTGAACCATTTCCACGCCGCCGGCGGCATGGGCTTCCTGATCAAGCAACTTCTGAAGCACGGCCTGCTGCATGATGACGTCCGCACCGTCTACGGCCAGGGACTGCAGGCCTACACGATCGACCCGCGCCTTGGCGAAGACGGAAATGTCGTGCGCGAGCCCTCCCCCGAAAAGAGCGCCGACCCGAAGGTTCTCGCCAGCATCGAAACGCCTTTCCAGGCCAATGGCGGCTTGAAGATGCTGCGCGGCAATCTTGGCAAGGCCGTCATCAAGATCTCGGCAGTCAAGCCGGACCGCCATGTCATCGAGGCGCCGGCAATCGTCTTCCACAGCCAGCAGGAGCTGCAGGACGCCTTCAAGGAAGGCAAGCTGAACAAGGATTTCATTGCTGTCGTCCGGTTCCAGGGCCCGAAGGCCAACGGCATGCCTGAGCTGCACAAGCTGACGCCGCCGCTCGGCGTGCTGCAGGACCGTGGCTTCCGCGTGGCACTCCTGACCGATGGGCGCATGTCGGGTGCCTCGGGCAAGGTTCCCGCCGCGATCCACGTGACGCCGGAAGCCGTCGATGGCGGACCGATCGCGCGCATCAAGGACGGAGACATCATCCGCCTCGACGCGATTGCCGGCACGCTGGAGGTTCTTGTCGATGCCGCGGATCTTGCGGAACGCGAGGCCGTCGTGGCTGACCTGTCCGACAACGAGTTCGGCATGGGCCGCGAGCTTTTTGCGCCGTTCCGCCGTGCTGTCGGTGCGTCCGATCGGGGTGCGAGCGTCCTTTTCCACTAGGTGATGCGCTCGGCTGCACGCCGATCTCTGGCAATCCAGAAACAGCCCGCGAGCTTGCCTCGCGGGCTTTGTCAATCAGTGGGTGAAGATCAGCCGCGGATATCCAGCACGCGGTCGCGGTGCGCCGGATGGGTGCTGTAGACGAAGATCTTGTTGAGTTCCTTGTCCGTGAGCAGGCGAAGGAAGCGGACCTCGATCGTATTGTTCGCATTCACGCGCATCAGCATGCAGCCGACCTTGGTGATACGAGCGTCGGGGATATCCAGATAAAACTGCTTGGGCAGGCTGAACTGCGTGAGGATGGCAAGAACTGCGCTGCTCTTCGAAATGCGGATGATATCGCAGCGGCGGGACGCCATGTTCAGCACGCCCTTCTCGGTATACTCGAGACGCGCTGCGTTCATGGTGTCCTCCATCTTGAACCGCACCTCGCGGTCATACATGAAGGATTCTTCTTTGTTCAGAAAGTGTCCCGAAGGCATTGGATTGAATGCAGCCACCGCCGTAGTCCCCTAAGTAAGCACCGGGGAATCTTACCAATCGAACCTTTAACAGAAGGTGAGAGAGATGTTGCGATTTGGGCCGCTTTTGCAAACGACCCAAAAAAAGCCACAGCTTACTTGCGGTAGGTGCGACCGTCGGCATCGAACAGATGCAGTTTCGACCGGTCGGCCGAGAAATGCATCTTCTGACCCTTCCTGACATCGGTGATGCCGGGCAGCTTGACGATGATCGGTTCGCCCTGAACGAGACCCTCGATATACAGCAATGTCACTTCACCGAGCGCTTCCACGATCGACACTTCGCCCTCGAACAGGTAGTCGTCCGTTGCACCGGCGATGCGCAGGTCTTCCGGGCGAACGCCGAAGCTCGCGGTCTTGCCTTTTTCGGAAGTTGCGGTCGGGATGTCGAGCGTTACCGACTTGCCGCCGGTGAGCGTGACCGTCGTGGTGCTGCCGGCGTCGGTAATCGTTGCCGGGATGACGTTCATGGCCGGCGAGCCGATGAACTTCGCGACAAAGAGATTGGCCGGACGTTCGTAGAGTTCAAGCGGCGCGCCGACCTGCTCGATGTTACCGGCCGACAGCACCACAATGCGATCCGCAAGCGTCATCGCCTCGACCTGATCGTGGGTCACGTAGATCATCGTCGTGTCGGCCATCTGCTCATTCAGGCGAGCGATCTCGATGCGGGTTGCGACGCGAAGCGCTGCGTCAAGGTTGGATAGCGGTTCGTCGAACAGGAAGACCTTCGGATTGCGGCAGATGGCGCGGCCGATCGCAACGCGCTGGCGCTGGCCGCCCGAGAGTGCCTTCGGCAGACGGTCGAGATACTTGCCAAGCTGCAGGCTGTCGGCCGCCGCGCGGACGCGGCGATCGATTTCCTGCTTGTTTTCACCGGCGATTTTCATACCGAACGCCATGTTGTCGTAAACGGTCATGTGCGGGTAAAGCGCATAGGACTGAAAGACCATGGCAATGCCGCGCTTGGAAGGCGGCACGTCGTTGACCAGTTGGCCGTCGATATACATATCGCCGCCCGTGATGTTCTCAAGGCCGGCGATCATGCGCAGCAGGGTAGACTTACCGCAGCCCGACGGACCGACGAAAACAACGAATTCGCCCTCCTTGATCTCCAGATCGATGCCGTGGAGCACGTCCACGGAACCGTAGGATTTGCGAATATCCTTGAGCGTCAGTCCAGTCATTGGTTCCTCCTCCAGGGTTCCTTACGCGAGACGAGCGAAATACGCTCCCCAGGCCGGAATATCGATTTTGTCGCCATAGTTATTGCTGACGAAACCATGGCCCGTCAACGCCTGCCAGTCGCCCGCCGGCAAAACCACGTCGCTTTCGACGGCGCTCATGTTGAATATGCATAGCAGCTTCTCGTTGCCATGCTCACGCGCGAAAACGAGCATGTCGCCCTGCGGTTCCATGAACTCGATTTCGCCCTTGGCAAAGGCCGGATGCTGCTTGCGGAACGCGAGGAAGCGGCGGTAGTGCTCAAGCGCCGAGTTCTCGTCGCCCTGCTGGACGCTGACGGCCCGCAGGATATGTTCGACGGGGACCGGCAGCCAGGGTTTTACGGTCGAAAAGCCGCCCTGGGCGACCTGAGAGTCCCAAACCATGGGCGTGCGGCAGCCGTCGCGTCCCTTGAATTCCGGCCAGAACTGGATGCCGTACGGATCCTGCAGGTCCTCATAGGCGAGGTCCGCTTCCGTCAGGCCGAGTTCTTCACCCTGATAGAGGCAGACCGAGCCCCGGAGCGTCATCAACAGCGATGCAAACTGCTTGGTGAAGGCCTCGCGATCGGCAACCAGCGAACCCCAGCGGCTGACGTGGCGCATGACGTCATGGTTCGAGAACGCCCAGCAGGCCCAGCCGTCCGGAGCGGCAGCGGCAAAGTCTTCCATGACCTCTTCGACGCGTTCCGGCGACAGCGGATCGGGCGCCAGGAACTCGAAAGCATAGCACATGTGCATCTTGTCGTTGCCGGAGGTGTACTCACCCACGATCTCAAGACCGCGCTGGCTGTCGCCGACTTCCCCGACCGCGGCTATCGCTGGAAACTCTTCGAGAACGGCACGGAAGCGTTTCAGGAAGGCAATGTTTTCCGGACGGTTCTTGTCGTAGAGGTGTTCCTGGAAGTTATAGGGGTTCACGGCCGGTGCGGTCGATGCGTTGCGGCGCTCCGGTGCCAGCGCCGGGTTGTCGCGCAGCTGCAGGTCATGGAAATAGAAGTTGATGGTGTCTAGGCGGAAGCCGTCGACGCCGCGCTTCAGCCAGAACCGCACCACGTCGAGCAGCCGATCCTGGACCTCAGGATTGTGAAGGTTCATATCCGGCTGGGACGTCAGGAAGTTGTGCATGTAATATTGCATGCGCGTCGGATCCCACGCCCATGCGGAGCCGCCGAAGATCGACAGCCAGTTGTTCGGCGGCGTGCCGTCCGGCTTGGAATCTGCCCAGACGTACCAGTCCGCCTTGGCGTTCGTCTTGCTGGAGCGGCTTTCGACGAACCAGGGATGCTGGTCGGAGCTGTGCGAGATGACAAGATCGATCATCACGCGAATACCGAGGCGATGGGCCTCCGATATCAGCGAGTCGAAATCCACGAGCGTGCCGAAGATCGTATCCACGTTCTCATAGTCGGAGACGTCGTAACCGAAATCGCGCATCGGCGAGGTGAAGAAAGGCGAAATCCAGATCGCGTCTGCGCCAAGCGCTGCGACATGCGGCAGGCGGGCGGTGATGCCCTTCAGGTCGCCGATGCCGTCGCCGTTGGAATCCTGGAAGGAGCGCGGATAGATCTGGTAGATCACCGCGCCACGCCACCAGTCCTTGTCGGCCGTCAAAATGGATTGGGATGCCATGCTCATGTCTGGTCCTGTTAATTTAGTCTTGGGATTCTTCAGCCGCCCTTGACCGAGCCCGAAAGCAGTCCACGCACCAGATAGCGCTGCAAAGCGAAGAACACGAGCAACGGTACGATAATGGTGATGAACGCCGAGGCCGTCAGGATTTCCCAGTTGCCACCGCGCGAGCCCAGCAGCGCATTCAAGGCGCCGGTCAGCACGAGATGATCCCTGTCGGTGCCGAGGAAGACCATGGCGACAAGCAGGTCGTTCCACACCCACAGGAACTGGAAGATCGCGAAGGACGCGAGTGCCGGGAAGGACAAAGGCAAAACGATACGGGTAAAGATTTCGAACTCGCTGGCACCGTCGACGCGAGCGGATTCGATAATCTCCCTCGGCAGCCCCGCAATGTAGGAGCGGAGCAGGTAGATGGCGAGCGGCATGCCGAATGCGGTGTGCGCGAGCCAGATGCCAGGGTAGGTTTTCGACGGCGCGTCGAGCAGCGATCCGACCTGATTGTAGAGGCGCAGCAGCGGGATCAGCGACATCTGCAGCGGCACGACGATCAGGCCGACGACAAGCGCGATCAAGAGCCCTCGGCCGGGAAACTCCATCCAGCTCAGTGCATAGGCTGCGAAGGCCGCGATGAGGATCGGGATGATCGTTGCCGGGATCGTGACCGTCAGCGAGTTGATGAAGGACTGTCCGATGCCCTCGCTGGCCAGGACCGTCTTGTAGTTCTGCAGTGTGAATTCCGGCGGGGTGGCTACGGACACGTAGACCCGCCGGCCGCCGTCGTCAGGCCCAAAGGCGGCATTCTTCATGTAGCGATAGCTGCCGTCCTCGTTGACAAGCAGCGAGACGCCATCGCCGAGATCGGCGGTTTCGCCGGCCTTGTAGGCGGCCGGTTGCGCGACGCGCGTGCCGAATGCCCTGATAGACCGACCTTCCTGGCCCTGGAGAACGTTTCCGGCGATGACATAGACGGCGCCATCCTGCGTCTGCTGATCGGGCTGGCCGAGGCGAGACGCGACGGTTCGCGAGGAACCGGCAAAGGCGGTCCACCAGCCGGAGACGACGATCTGGTCCTTGTCACGCAACGCGCTGACGAAAATGCCAAGCGTCGGTATGAGCCAGATGACGACCACGACGAGAACGGTAAAGTGAACGAGGAGACGGGCCGGGCCGATCTTGAAGAAGCTTCCTGACAAGGTCATCTCAGTGTCCTCCCAGCTCGCGATTGGCGCGACGAACGTTCCAGACCATGATTGGAGTCACGGCCAGCATGATGATGAGCGCGATGACCGCACTTCGCCCGGAATCGCCGCCGCCGCGGAACAGCCAGTTGAACATCAGGTTGGCGAGTACCATCGTATCCCACTGACCATTGGTCATGGTCAGCACGATATCGAACACCTTGAGAACGAGAATGGTGATGGTCGTCCAGACGACGGCGATCGTTCCCCAGACCTGCGGCACCATGATGCGCCAGAAGATCTGCCAGCCGTTTGCTCCGTCGATGACGGCTGCCTCGATGGTCTCTTCCGGAATGCCGCGAAGTGCCGCGGAGAGGATGACCATGGCAAAGCCCGTCTGGATCCAGATGAGGATGATCATCAGGAAGAAATTGTTCCAGAAGGGTACCGAGATCCACACCTGCGGCGAGCCGCCGAAGAGCTGGACGATCGCATTCAGCAGACCGATCTGCGTGTCGTTGCCGCCGCGATATTCATAGATGAACTTCCAGATGACGGAGGCGCCGACGAAGGAAATCGCCATCGGCATGAAGACGATGCTCTTGGCGATGTTGCCCCACCAGATGCGATCGGTCATGACCGCGATGACGAGGCCGAAGAAGGTGCATGCCGCCGGGACGACAGCAAGCCAGAGGATATTGTTGAAGATCGACTGGCGGAATTCGCGGTCGGTCAGTGCCCACTTGTAATTGGAGAGACCGACGAACTCGACACCGGAGCGATCGTAGAAGGACAGGATCAGGGTCGCGACCACGGGATAGACGAGATAGACGACCAGAAGAAACAGCGCTGGAAACAGAAACAGCCACGGCCGGATGACCGAACGGCGGTTCAGGTTCTGCGACGCGGTTCGAATGTCGCCATCCTTCACCGGCAGCGCCAGATCCAGGAGCTTGTTCGAGAAATAGAAATAGGCCGAGCATGCGAACACCGCTACGACCACAACCCCCAAAGCGGAAACTATCTGCGATAGCATTCATCCCTCCCCTGCTACCCTTGTCTATTCAGGGCTAAACGCCGGCCTGCGTCAATTTTCTTGTCACCTTGGCGCATAAGGCGGCGATGGCCGGACGCCCCGAGGAGCATCCGGCCAGCATTGCGACCATGCCGCCGGGACCGGCGGCATGGATTCAGGCGATGTTACTTGATGCCGTCCCAGGCGCTCTGGATTTCCTTGGCGGTGTCCTGCGCGGACTTGCCGCCGACGAAATCAACCATCCCCGTCCAGAATGCGCCCGCACCGATCTTGCCCGGCATCAGGTCGGAACCGTCGAAGCGGAACGTCGTTGCGGTCGTCAGGATCTCGCCTTCACGCTTCATCTGATCGTTGGCGTATGCGGCCGTGTTGACGCCCTTGTAGGGCGTCAGGAAGCTCGACTGAGCCATCCAGACTTCATGCGCGATCGGTGTCTTCAGGAAGTCGACGAAAGCGCGAGCCGTCTTCGAGTCCTTTGCGATGGTGACGAGCGTGCCGGCGCCCAGAACCGGCTTGCCGAGTTCGGGATGCGAGGCGAAAGTCGGCATGTAGAAGAAGTCGGCATCCTGGCCGAGCTTCGTGCCTTCCGGGAAGAAGGACGGAATAAACGACGCCTGATGATGCATGTAGCACTTCGGCGGAACGGCGAAGAGACCCTTCGGGCTGTCGCGGAAGTCGGTGGATGCAACGGCCTTGACGCCGCCATCGACATACTTCTCGTTCTTCGCGATCTTGCCAAACTCGTCGATGACCGCAACGACGGACGGATCGTCGAACTTCAGTTCGTTCGTCGTCCACTTGTCGTAGGCTTCCGGCGGCTGCATGCGCAGCATCAGGTCTTCGATCCAGTCGGTTGCCGGCCAGCCGGTTGCGCCGCCCGAACCAAGGCCAATGCACCACGGAACGCCGCCATCCTTGACGATCTGATCCGTCAGGGCCTGCAACTCCTCCATCGTGGTCGGAACCTTGTAGCCCGCTTCCTTGAAGTTTTCAGGCACAAACCAGACCAGCGACTTCACGTCGGCCTTGTACGGGAAGGCGTAGAAGGCTTCCTTGCCGTCCTTGCCCTTGTATGTGCCATAGCCGACCCAGCTGTCGCCGGCGCCGTAGTTGTCCTTGACCCACTTGGAAGTATCGTCGCCCAGCGGCGCAAGGAAGCCCTTGCTGGCGAGATCGGCCAGGAGGCCCGGCTGCGGCAGGATCGCGATATTCGGCGGCGAGCCGGCCTGTGTATCGATGACGATCTGCTGCTCGTAGTTCTCCGACGACGAATATTTGGCATCGATGCCCGTCGCTTCGGTGAAGTAGGCGAGAATGCTGCGGAAGAACGCTTCGTCTTCGCCGCGCCATGGTCCGAAGATCGTCAACGGTTCACCCTTGAGATCGGCGTGAGCAGCCTTGAACTCGTCGTAGCTCTTCCAGTTGAACTTTGAATCTTCGCCCGGGGCAAACTTAAGATCGGCGGCGGACGCAGCACCGCCCAAAAGCGCCGCCATGGCAACGCCCATCAAAAATGTCTTTCTCATGTGATCAACCTCCCATCACAATCCCAACCACGCTTTGCATCTGTTCACATGCAAATTCCAAAGCGCTTTGACAACTCACTCATTTCACTCTCGACAGAAAAGAGTCAAGTCCTTTCGCAGAAACCGCTAAATCACGACCGAATATCGCATCGCAGCAACGCTTGGAGCCGAATATGGAGCGATTTTTCTTGAGTCAAGCGGCGCAACTGCTACATAATTAAAAGCGCTTTGGATGCCATTGGGAGATTGGCCTCCAAGGCGGGTGGAGGAAGCATAGCACGTGAATCTCAAACAGCTATCGGAATTGCTGGGCCTGTCACAGACGACGGTGAGCCGCGCGTTGAACGGGTATCCCGAGGTCAACGAGGCGACGCGCGAGCGTGTGCTTCAGGCAGTCAAGGAAACCGGTTACAGGCCGAACAAGGCAGCGCAACGGCTCGCGACCGGCAAGGCAGGGTCGATCGGCCTTGTCATGCCGACGGCACCCGGACACTATTCCGACGTTCATTTCGGCGAATTCCTGACGGGGCTCGGCGAGGAAGCCGTGCGGCACGATTTCCACTTCGTCATCATGCCCGCCGACCCCGACGACGAGATCGGAGCACTGCGGCGGCTGGCGATCAGCGGCAACGTCGATGCACTTTTCGTCGCCTACATGCGCGGCCACGACCCAAGGCTGCCGCTGCTGCAATCGCTCTCCATGCCCTACCTCGTCCACGGACGGTCCTACGGATCGGAACCAGACTACCCGTATCTCGACATTGATAATGAAGGCGCGTTCTACGATGCCTCAAAGCTGCTGCTGCAGCTCGGCCACACCAGGTTTGCCTTGATGAATGGGCCGGAGCATCTCGATTTCGCGATCAGACGCAAGCGAGGCGTTGTCGCTGCCCTGGCGGAGCGCGGGCTGGACCTTCCCGACACTTGCGTCAGCCACTCGTCGATGACGGACGAACAGGGCCAGTTTGCCATGGAGCATTTTCTGCAGCAGCCGGAGCCGCCGACGGCAATTCTCTGTTCGAGCACGGTATTGGCACTCGGCGCCATCCGCGCCGTCAACCAGGCCGGCCTGAAGCTCGGCGAAGACATTTCCCTGATCGCGCATGACGACGTGCTGCCGCACCTGAAGCCAGAAAACTTCTCCGTGCCATTGACGACGACGCGTTCTTCGCTGCGCGCCGCCGGCGTGCGGATCGCGCAACGACTGATCGGGACGGTCAAGCAGGACGGCGCCTATCCGGAGCAGGAACTGTGGAAGACGGAACTGATCGTCAGGGCTTCGACAGGCGCTGCCCCGCGCCTCGATCAGAACTTCGGCGGGGTCTGACCGGCAGCGCGATGCGCGGCGATCGTCGTGTTCGCCATCAGCATGGCGATGGTCATCGGGCCTACGCCACCCGGTACCGGGGTGATCACCTCAGCGACACGGGCCGCTTCCTCGAAGGCGACATCGCCGACCAGGCGCGTCTTTCCTTCACCCTTTTCCGGTGCGGCAATCCGGTTGATTCCGACATCGATGACCGTGGCGCCGGGTTTCACCCAGGCTGCCTTGACCATCTCGGGGCGACCGACGGCAGCCACCAGAATATCCGCATTGCGGCAGACCGCCGGCAAATCCCTGGTGCGGGAATGAGCGATGGTAACCGTGGCGTTGGCATTCAGCAGAAGCTGCGCCATCGGCTTTCCAAAGAGATTGGAGCGACCGATAACGACTGCATTCAACCCGGACAGGTCCTCGCCATGCGTGCGGCGCACGAAAACCATCGCGCCTGCCGGCGTGCAGGACACCAGCCCGGTTTCCAGATCGCCCGTCGCCAGCTTGCCGGCGTTGACCACGTGAAGGCCATCCACGTCCTTCTCGGGCAGGATGGACTGGATGATCCGCTCGGAGTTCAAATGCTTCGGCAGCGGCAGCTGGACGAGAATGCCGTGGATCGACGGGTCAGCGTTGAAGGACGCCACCAGTTCCGCCAGCTCTTCCTGTCCGGTTTCGGCCGGCAGCGTCTGCTGGACGGATTTGAAGCCGCATTCCTTGGCCATCCTGCTCTTGGAATTCACATAGGCATGGCTGGCCGGGTCGTCACCCACGATGATGACGGCCAGGCCGGTCTTGACGCCGCTTTGCTTCTCCAGTGCGGATGTCGCCGCCGTCACCGTTGAGATTACGGAGGCCGCCACCTGTTTGCCGTCGATTACTGTCGTCAAGACTGTCTCCTGCCCTTGCCTCGCCATTCTAGCCAGTGGCGTTCAGCACGATTTGCCTGCCAACGCCCTATCCTGCCTGAAACGAGAAATGCAAGTACAATCGTGTCGCAGCCACCGGACTGTCAGGATGCTGCAGCGTGCGACCGCAACCGGCCGCGCATGGCTGCGATCTCGGAGCGGATGATCTCGACATCATCCGGTTCGAGCGCATCCGGCGCCGGCGCGGGGATATCGACATGCGGTTCGGCGGCCCGCGTGGCGAGCGGAGATGCAGTCTCTTCAGACTTCTCCCTGCCCCTCCCCCATACTGCAGCCAGGCCGAAAACGAGGCCGGCAAGTGCGCCGACCAACGGCGCGAACCAGGAGACGCGTTCCGGGGAAACAGCGGAGACCTGCAGCACTCCAAGGAGCGCGACGTGGCTTCCGCCCAAGGGTACTCCCGCGGTGGTGATCCCGTCTTCCAGTCGCGCGCGAGCGGCAATGGCCTTGTCGCGGAGCTCGGTGAGCTTCGCGAGGTCGACGCCCGTATCCCTGCTCTGGGCGATCAAGGCGTTCCGCCGGTCGCTGAGCTGGCGCCTCGCGGCGACCGCCGACCTGGCCTCGTCGTTGGAATCGCGCGACAGCCGCGCAAGCTCTTCGCTGATGCTGCCACCCAGACCGTCGGCTTCCGCCTGCTGGGCGATCAGCCTCGGATGCCGCGGTCCGAGACTGGCGGCAAGCTGGGCCAGAGAGGATTTCGCGGCAACGTATCTGTCTCTCCGATCCTCCAGCGCCGGCGAGACGACGTCGGCGGGCAATGCGCCGCTCACCACATCGGCAACCTTTGCAGTCTTCAATCGATCCGCCCGCTCCTTGGCCGCGACCATCCGCTGGTCCGAGGCCTTGAGTGCATCGTCCGCATCCGCGATCTGTCGCTGCAGATCGACGGCGACCTTGACGTTTCCATCACCGGCCTGCTGCGTGAACGCGGCAAGCTCGGCTTCGGCGGCCTCACTGGCTTTTTTCAGGCCCGAGTCATCGCCGTCGGCAGCAGGTGCAGGGCGGGCAACCGCCGAAGCGAGATAGGCTGCAATGCGCGCGGATTTGTCGGCGCTGCCTGTCGTGACCGCGAAATCGATCGTTCCGGCGGCACCGTCGGAGGATGCCTGGATGGCAGCGGCAAGCGAGGCTTCTGCTCGCGAGGCGGGATCGATCGCCGCGCCGCTGGCCGACAGCAGGTCAACGGCAATATTGAATGCGCCTGTACCGGCGCCGGCGAATGCCGGATCGTGGTCCAGCTTCAGCGCCGAAACCGTGCCGGCAATCGTGCGCGGTGAGAGCAGCGCGTTTTTCGCTGCGTTGACGAGTGCCGGTCGGGCATCGGGTGCGCCGTCAACGGTCAGGACACCTTGCGCGCGGTAACCGGACGGCTCGACAGGAATGAGCATGCCGGCGACTGCACCTGACACGGAGAGAGCGGCAATCAGAATACCCGGCAAGAGCCTTCGCTGGCCAGAGGCGTTCTCGCTTGCCGGCGGGAGCTTCGACGCCGGTCGGACAGGACGTTCATCGAAGACTTCAACGGCGTCCCCGGCAGCGCGGCACGTTTCCGGAGCGGGCTCAGGGTCGTTCGCAGCCTCGATCTTCTTGCCGAGAATGGTCTCGATGCGGCTTACAAGAGGCGTGTCGGCATGGCGCTGCGCCTGCAGCGTGCGTTCGATAACGCGAAGCAGCTCGGCCTCCGGCGGTGGAATGTCTGTCGGGAGATCGGCGGAAGCGAACCCGCCCGCTCGATCCAGCACTCTGACGGGCAAGGGCAGTGATTGGGGCAGACGTCTCGGATAGGTGTCGCGCATCGCCAAATCTCGTGCAAGGAACGGTCGATCCCCATCGCAGTCGCGGATGGTTAATCAAGCTTAAACATTCCCGGCAAAGAAATCGTTAATGGCGTGCTCGCCTGCCCTAGGCGGACCGCTTCAGAATTCGCGCACGGCGGCTGAAGCGGTATTGCAGCACGAAGTAGAGAAACAGCGGAATGCCGATGACGTAGCGCCGCCACAGGCGGGCAGGTTCCTGCACCAGCCGATAGGCCCATTCCAGTCGCATCGCACGCACGATTTTCGGTGCACGCGGGACTGTGCCCGACACGAAATCGAACAGGGCGCCGACGGTCAGCACCAGGCGCGCGTGATCGCTGCGGATGGTATGGTAGGCCCACTTCTCCTGGAGCGGCGTGCCCATGCCGACGATGAGAATGTCGGGTTTCCGACGCTCGATTTCCGCGACGACATCCGAGGCATCGTCCTTGTCGAAGTACCCGTCCGAAATGACGATGAACTCATGCCAGGGCGCGTGCCGGCGAAAGTTCGCGGCCGCACGCTCGACCACCTCTGGCTTGCCGCCTATCAACCCGACGCGGCGCGGCTGCTCCATGAATGTCAGCAGGGCCGGCACGAAATCCGTGCCGTTCAGGTTGGCCGGGAACGGCGAGCCATGGGCAATCTTCGACGCGATGTTGAGGCCGATACCATCGGGCAACACCAGGTTCTGGGCGAGAATTGCGCGATATTCGCTATCGCGGAGCGTCATCAGCATGTTGTGGGCGTTCACGAAGGAAATCGACGTTTGCCCCACGGGCACCGACAGCAGTTCGTTGATGAAGACGAGCGCGTCGTCCCATCCGAGATCGCAAACCGGCAAATCGAAAATGGCACGACGCGACGCGAGGACCGCAAAATTCGCGATCAGATTCATGCCTGATTCCTGGCGATAGTGCTTCATTCGTCGAGCATCCCGGGGACAACGGAGGTCTGCCTGGGATCGCGTAGTGAGTTCCGCACATAAACGCGGGTGCACACGTCAGCCCATCACGGAGGCTTATAACAGCCTGACTTCAAGCAACCTTTAGGAAAACCCTTTGAATTTGTTCCCAGGCGTCAGGAGATCGTTAACCACGTGCCGAGCCCTGAAACGCTAAGCGGCGCCCGGGGGGCGCCGCATCGGCAATGGCTATTCGGTAGCCGCGGCTTTCGCTTCAGCCGGCGGGATGACATTCACCGGCTTCCCGGTTTTTGTCTTATGCCCAGAGGAGGTGGCACCGACTTCTTCCTTGGAGATGTAGTCCATCTGTTCCAGCATAACCTGGTCTATGTACTCGCCGCCAAGATGGCCGTTGATGTTCTTCTTGATCAGATCGCGAAAGGCTTGGGGATCGAACGTCTTCATATTGGTGACGTCGATCATCTTGTTGCCAACGAGCAGCGTGAACAGCTCGTCCGTCGTCATTTCGGTCAACGGCAAGGAGACGTTCTTGATCATCTCCTTGTTCATCATGAAGGACATTTTTCCGAGGAAATAACCGGCAACGGCGCCGTCTTTCACCACCGGCACGGTAATCGTCTCGCCCTTTACAAGCTCGAGCTGGCTTTGCTTGGAATCATCAGGTGCGGGCGCAGGCGCCGTCGCCGAATGCACGGTGAAATAGACCGATGCCAACGTGATCGCGCAAACCCAGACGCCGGTGAGAACAAGCTTGATCATCAGGCATCACGCAATACGAATTGCTCTTGCGAATAGGTGCCGTCGGCGTCGGCGTCCTGCACGGCGTTCTTCAGGAGATCGGCAACCGTGCGCACGGCTTCCAGATGTGCTTCGACCCGGCGGGCGTTGAGGACGAGCTTCTGCTTCAACCCATGCAGCTGGTCCAGATGCGCGGCAGCGAGCTCCTTGGGATCCGTATCGCGGAAAAGCGTCGAGAGCTCGTAAAGGCAACGGCTCTTGTGAGCATTCGATACCTTGAGATCGAACTGCGGATCGCTGCCGATGCGCGTATTCTCGTTGTCGATGATCATTTCAAGGCGACCAAGAACGGATTTGATCCGGTAATCGTTCGAGATTATTTCCATTTTTTTCCTCGATTCTCTTAGGCGTCGCTGGCGGACTTGCTGTCCGCGGTGGGGGTACCGAATGTCTTGCGCTGAAACTCGTCGATCATGCTCATCGCCACGTTGCGATCGTCCTGATCGGCGGAGGCGTTGACGACCTTGCCTTCCTGCTTCCTGAGCGCATCCTGGTAGAGCTCCTTGGCGACGCCGATGCCTTGGCCCTTGGCAATTTCGTTGCCGAGCTGCTCAGCCATCATGCCCTTCCAGATATCACCGGTGGCGCCCTTGCCGTAGACTTCCTCGCTTTCGCTCGGGAGCATGTTCTTGATGAAGTTCTGCAGGACCATCGCTTCGAATTTGCGATAGGTCTCCGGAATTTCCTCGGTCTTGACGCTGCGATTCTTGGTGTCGCCGAGACCGGTCTTGCCTGTGGCGCGGTCGAGCACGTCGACAGCCGACGTGAAGCCGTTGCCTGCTTCGGCAAGGCTGTTTGCCGCAAAAGCCGCCTGGTTTGCCTTCAGCTTCTCCTGGGCTGCCTGGACCTCAAGCGGGTCGGCAGCTCTGACAACATCCAGCACCAGATCACTCGGAGGTGAAATAGCCAAGTCACAATCCTCTTGAATTAAGATTGCGACGATTATGGTTTTTGAAGCTTGCTGGAGGCTGGCGTACCGAATTTTTGATCGATGATATCATAGACTGCGCTGTCGTCGGCCTCGCGGCGCTCGGCATCGAGGGCTTCCTGCATGCCCTCTTCCAGGCGATCGCCCTTGGCCCGCTCCTGCTGCACCCGCATCTGGTGGACTTCCTGCATCCCGGTGAGCTGCTTGTCCTTGATGCCCAATCTGTTGAAGCGGTCCGCATAGCCCTGGGAGAACGCGTGATGCACGGGATCCATCGAGCCCAGCGCCTGGATGACACTGTCAATCTGCTCGCTCACCTCGACGCGCTGGCGGCTCGTTTCGGCGAGATCGTATTCCGCCATCTGCTCCAGATGGCGCTGAACGGCGACGAGGCGCTTCAGTTTCTGCGAGCGTGTCTTATCCGCCATCCGCTATCTGCCGATAAAGACGGTGGCGAAGGATTGACCGAACTGGCTGATCATCGCCGCGACCGAGAAGTAGAAAAGAAACAGGCCGCCCAACAACAGGTAGGGCGTCGATATGAAATAGACCGGAATCTGCGGCGCAAGCTTGTTGATGAAACCGATGGCGATGTTGAACAACAGGCCAAAGATCAGAAACGGGCTGCTGAGGCGCAGCATGATGTAGGTCGTAGACGACAAGGTATCGGTGAACGAGATGAGCGTGCTGCGCATCTCCATAATGCCGCCGAAGGGCATCGACGTGTAGGAATCGATCAGCGCACGGAAGACGATGTGATGGAAATCCATCATGAAGAGAATCATCATGCCGGCAAAGGTGACGAAGCCCGAAAGGGCGCTTTCGGCCGTATCTTCGAAGATGTCGCTGGCGCTCGGCTGCGAATAGCCGACCATCATCGCAAGAACGCTCGCCGCGAACTGCAGGCCGAGCGTGTAGAGCCGCGCCAGCATGCCGTACATCACGCCGATGAGCGATTCGCTGAAGATAAATCCGATATAGGTGGCGCTGGATGTGTGAACGGCCGGATAGACCGTGTCCCACAGCACCGGTATGACCGCAAGGGAAAGGGCTCCGGCCATGAAGACCCGGATGACCATCGGCATGCGCGCTGAGGAAAAACCCGGCATGACCAGAACGCAACCGCCGATCCTGCAGAAAACCAGAAACAGCGCCAGTACGGTCCCTTGCGGGTCTGTTATCATGAAATAGAGCCCAGAATCTTTATCTCGATGCCCTTTGCGAGCTCCACGTGCGACAGAACCGGGAGCGTGGCGAACAGCCGTTCGATGATCATGCGCACATAGGATCGTGTTTCCGGCGAGGTGACAAGGGCGAAAGGCAGGCCGCGATCCATGAATTCACGGATAACTTTCGTCGCCTGCTCGCTGAACTCCTCCAGCATGCGCGGATCGATGTCGAATTCGACCACCTCGCCCTTGTTGTCACGCTTCAGGGCCTGATGGAAGGCAAGATCCCACTTGCTGCCCAGACGCAGCACGCGCAGCACGCCGTTGTCCGCCAGGTCGCCGCAAAGCTGCTGAGCCATGCGTACGCGGACGTGTTCGACGATCTGCTCGGTCTTGCGCACATGGGGGGCCAGTTCGGCCACGGCTTCCAGGATAAGATGGAGATTGCGGATCGAAACGCGCTCGGCGAGCAGCAGTTTCAGAACCGCCTGAAGCCCGGAATATGACATGTGCGACGAGCAGATTTCGTCGGCAAGCTTCTTGTATTCCGGGTCGAGCCGGTCGATCAGCACCTTCACGTCCTTGTACGACAGCAGTGCCGGCAGGTTGTTGCGGATCACTTCGCTCATATGCGTCAGCACGACGGAGACGTTGTCGATCGGCTGGAAGCCTTCACGCTTCAGATCGTCGGTAAATGCCTCGAGGATGGACACGGCGGGCATGCCGAAAGCGGGTTCGCGGATCTCGTCGCCCGGAATTCTCGGCTTGCGGCCGGAACCGGTCACCACGAGCACTTCGCCGACACGCAGCAGGTTCGATGCGACCGTCGTGCCGTGGATACGGATCTGGTATGACTTCTCGCTGATGGCGATATCGTCGGTGACCTTGATTTCGGGAACGACGAAGCCGTACTGCGTGGCGAACTTCTTGCGCATCTTGCCGACGCGGAAGGCGAGTTCCTGGTGTGCGCCAAGCAGGCGCGTGGACACCATCTTGCCAAGTGCAAGCTCGATCTCGGACGTGCGCAGCACCGATTTGACGGAGTCCTTTTCCAGCTCCTTGTTCTGTACGACCTTCTTTTCTTCCTGTTCGCGGCGGGCCCTGTTCTCCGCTTCCACCTGGCGCGGGATGAACCAGCTGCCGAAGGCAAGCAGACCGCCAAGCGACATGAAGGGAATGAACGGCAGACCCGGCATCAGGCCGAGGATCGCCATCAGCACGGCGGAGACCGAAAGCGCGCGCGGATAGCCGCTCAACTGATCGACGACCGCCTTGTCGGTCGAACCGACGGTGCCGCCGCGGGATACGAGAAGGCCAGCCGCCAACGAGACGATCAGCGCCGGCATCTGCGATACGAGACCGTCGCCGACGGAGAGCTTGACGAACACGTCTGCGGCTTCGCCGATCGGCATGCCGTGACGGAAGTAGCCGATGATGATGCCGCCGAAGATGTTGATGCAGGTGATCAGCAGGCCGGCAATGGCGTCACCACGAACGAACTTGGACGCACCGTCCATTGCACCGAAGAAGGAGCTCTCCTCCTCCAGCTCCTTGCGGCGGCGCTGTGCTTCCTTCTCGTCGATGATGCCGGCTGACAGATCGGCGTCGATCGACATCTGCTTGCCTGGGATGGCGTCAAGAGTGAAGCGCGCGCCGACTTCGGCGATACGCGTTGCACCCTTGGTGATGACGATGAAATTGATGGTGATGAGGATCAGAAAGACGATCAAGCCGATCACGAAGTCGCCCGACATGACAAGGCTTGCAAAGCCTGCAATCACGCCGCCGGCAGCATCGTGGCCCTCATTGCCGTGCGAGAGGATGACGCGCGTCGTCGCGATGTTGAGCGACAGCCGCGTCATCGTGGCGATCAGCAGAATGGTCGGGAAGGACGAGAATTCCAGGGGCTTCTGGATCCAGAGCGCAACCATCAGGATCAGGACCGAGAAGGCGATCGAGAAAGCCAGTCCCATGTCGATCAGGAATGGCGGGATCGGCAGGAACAAGACGCAGATGATGACGATGATGCCCATGGCAAAACCGATATCACGCACGCTCAGATTGGGTTTCGGAAGGGGAAGTGCAGGAGGTTGCGCCATATCGATTCCGTCTCTTCATGAGAGGTGCGGGCATGATGCCCACCAATTCGGATCGACAGTTAAATGGCGAAGCTTGCGCGAAGGTGGCTCAGAAGCCGGACTGGATGCGCGAGAAGACCAGATTGGTGAAGATCGAGATCTGCGACCCGACGAATGGGGCCGAAATGCCGATGGTGACAAGGACAGCCACGATCTTCGGAACGAACGTTAGCGTCGCTTCCTGCACCTGCGTCAGCGCCTGGAACAGCGCGATAACGAGGCCGACCACCATGGCGGCGGCGACGGCGGGGCCAGCCGAAACAAGAACGGTCCAGATGGCCGCCTGGAACAGATCGAGTGCATCAGCTTCATTCATCGTCAGGCAACCTCATATCGCCTTTCGGTCCGCCCGACATGGCCGGACCGTCTTTCGGGATGGCGGCGGTCAGGTCGACGGCGTTGCTGCCGGCGCTTGATCCGCCAAAGTGATTCCCGCCTGAACGAGGATACTCTTCCCGTCGGTGGTCGTCGCGATAATTCCGTCGGAATACACCTTGACCGAAGCGACCGTGCCTTTGACGGAGCCATCAGCGCTGGTCATGTACTTCCCGACGTAGGTGCCGGCCTGCGTGAGGCTCGAGCTTGCAAGCAGCGTGTCCAGCTTGGTGTTCGTCTGGATCGTCTGCTCGACCTGCGAGAAGCTTGCAAGCTGCGACATCTGCTCGCTGGCGTCGACCGGATCGGTCGGATCCTGGTTTTTCATCTGGGCGATGAGCAACTGCAGGAAGTTGTCGTAGTTGAGCGTCGCTTTCTGTTGCGCCGTCTTGGGAGTTCCATTCCCGACGCCAGAAACACTATCTACCGCCATGGTGCGATCTCCTTGCGAATCTGTTCGACCATCGCGGGGTGCATTTCCTGATTGTTGAGAATGCCGTCTTCGATGGCGTAGAGACCACGAATGGCCTTGAGCGCGTCGAAGGCGCGGCCGGTCGACACCAGACCGTCGATGCGCTTCAATTCCGCAAGAACTTCGTCGTTCTTGAAGCATGTCAGAAGCATGGTAACCGACTTGCGGAACATCGTCGTCGACTGTTCCTTGCCCTCGGGGTTGATGAGGATCATCTGCGCGATGAAGTAGAGTTGGCGCAGCGGAGTCGTCGCATCTTCGGGCTGCAGGACGTGGTTTTCGAGAAGGAACGTTACATCGTTCAGGAATTCCAGCGCCACCTTGCGGTCGACGCGCAAAACCGCACCGTTGATGAAGATTTTTTCTCCGGCTTTTAGCGAAATACGAAGCGTGCTTTTCATTTAAGTCCATCCCTGATGATGGTGGTAACGTCAATAATGCCCTGGTAGTTCGTCGACAGGCGCCGCCTGATCCGGTCGCATTCCTTCAATATCCAGATTGCGATCGAGATGAGATTGGCCCGTAGTTGGATCTCAAGCTGGTTGTCCGGATGCTTGAGGTCTTCGATAAAACTCACCCAAACGCGGCGGGTGTAGAACAATGCATCGATGGCCTCCCGGCTGTACTTCTCTTTGTCCCGTGCAACCGACAGAAGCTCGATGGATCGGTCAAGAACCTGGCGCTCCCGTTCCTTTGCATCGGCCACCGAGTCCTGCATGACCTCGGCATAAGAGAACTGATACATTCATGCATCCTTCTTTGTACTTTGCACCTTCGATCATCAAAGGTAATTCACGAGGCTGAGCTGCTGGATCTTCGATACGATCGTGTAAGCGGTTTCCAGCTGTGTCTGAAGCGTATTGACCAATGTCGATGCTTCCGCCCGATCGACGCCCTGGAGATCGACGAGCTTGTTCTGAATGATGCTTGTCTGTGCGTCGAGAGCGTCGTTTGCCTTCGTTACGCGCTCCTGGGACAGACCGAGCTGGCTTGCCTGGGTGACGATGCCGGTTGTGCCCTGGGCCGCATAGCCGATCGCCCGCGACGTCACCGTTCCAAGCGCGTCTGCGCTCAGGTTCTGGCTGACGAGGGCCGATGCGGTAATCGAAGCGAGCGCGAAATAGCGCATGCCTTCCGAATTGGAATTGGTCGAGGAGGTTATCACCTCGGAGCTGCTGATGCGGCTCGTCATATTCTGGTTGGAGGCGCTGGACCAATTGCTCCATGCCGGCGGCACCACGTAGGACGCGGAGGCTGGCACGCCCGGGGGCGGAAAGGCGACCGGCGTGGATGTGGCGTTGAAGGTGTCCTGAGCGAACATCGGCTCGACGAACTTCGTAATGAAGGTGCCCATCTCGGCGCCGGTGAGGCCATTGACCGACTTGCCCAGGCCGGTCGCATAGGCCTGCAGATTGGTCTGAATGGCGGCGGTCGCCGCGGTCGACTGATTGGTCAGGGGTTGGACGTCGGTGTTGATGCCCGAGAACAGATATTCGCCCTTGAACATCGTGTTGCCAGTGTCCATCAGCTGCGAAAGCGCATTGTCGGCGGATTGCATGGCGACGGTGATGCTGGTCGCGTCCTGGCTTCCCTGAAGGGCCGTCAGCTTCGACACCAGCGCATCGCCGGCCGTCTTCATATTCGTCAGACCGAGCTGGGAAGCAGACAGTCGTCCGGAGACGATAGAATTGCTGCCCTTGAGGGCCTTGATGCGGCTGACCTCGGCGGAGAAATTCACGCTGGTAGCCGCACCGGAACCAATCGACGCTCCGATGTCCGCATAAACGCCGGTGGTTGCTTCGAGAGAGGATGTGACCAGCTGCTTCTGCGACTGGCGGATCGTCAATCGCATTGCATTTTGAATGGCTGAACTGGAAATGAATGAACTTTTCATGGCTTAACTCGCTATATCCAGCAATGATTTCAACATCTCGTCGACAGCATTGAGGATTTTCGTAGCTGCCTTGTAGGACTGTTCGATGTCGAGCAGCAGCGTCAGCTCTTCGTCCAGATTGACGCCCGTCTCGTTGGAGTATGCTTCCGTAGAGCGCGACAGTGCCGCGGCTGTGTTTTCCGATGCCGTCGTTGCATCGCTTCGATACTGTTCAAGCCAGCCGATCGAATTCGAGGCGTATGTCAGAATATTGACGTTCGACGAAATCCCCGCAGTCGACGAGAAGGTCTGAGCCGCTCCCATTGCGGTGTAGAGCGCATCCAGATTGTCGGAAAACCCGCTGTTGTTGCCTGAGTTGAGGTTGGTTAGGCCGCTGATCGATCCGTCACGCAGCTTCATCGGGTCGCCGCCCAGATTGGTCACGACGGCCGAATTCACCGAGATCGTCGCCGCGATCCCGTCGATGACACCGGTCGTTGTCGGCGTTCCACCAACCGTACCGACAGCGGTCTTCCAGACGAACAGCCCGGGCTGAGTGGTGGCCGGCGTTCCGCCAGTCTCCGAGAACATAGAGACAAGCGACTTGGCGATTTCATCCAGCTGCGACTGCATGGTCGGCGCGATTTCGTCGCGCACCTGCAGCAGCGCCTGCAGACTACCCTGGGATGTCGTGCTCGAACCTTTGCCTCCGGCAAGCGCGACTCCGTCGATGTAGACGCCATTGCCTCTGATCTGGGCGGTGTAGGTGTCCTGCGCGGCGAAGGTTACCTTGCGCGGGATAGTATCGAATACGATTGTGCCATCGGTCGTATAAAGCGCCATGTCGCCATTGCTTCGCTCGACAGTGTTGACACCGACGATCGAAGAGATCTGCTTCAGGAGCTTGTCGCGTTCATCGAGCGCGTCGGCGGGAACCCCGCCGCTCGCAGTTCCACTCTTGACCGCGTCGTTGGCCGTCTTGAACTGCGCCAACAGTGTGTTGAGCGTAGAAACCTGCGTCGCGATTTCCTTGTCGGCGCCCTGGCGGACCACCTGGATCGACTTCGACGCATTGTTCAGCGAATTGGTGACGTCCTGGGCCGCCGTGATCGCGCCTTGCGCAGCGATCGTGCTGCTCGGCGATGTCCGGAAAGCCTGCAGCTTTTGCTGAAAGACCGAGAGATAGGTGGCCGGCGCCGTTTCGTAGTCATTGCCGCCGAGAATCGATTTCAGGTCGGTGAGGCCGCTCAACAGCGTTTGCTGGCCGCTGTCTTGCGTGCTTGCCTTCAGCCATTGACGCATCAGGGCATCTTCCTGTGCCCTGCTGATCTTCACGACCTGCGCGCCATTCAGCGACGTGCTGATCATCGCCTGACGGCGGACGTAATCGCTGTTGCTGGAGTTCGAGATATTGTTCGATACGACGCTGCTTTGAGTGCCGGTATTGTTGAATATGCTCTGCGCGGTATTCAGTGCGGACGTGAGCGACATGGCTGACCCGTTACCCTACTTATCTCTTGAGGTTGACGAGGACGTCCATGATGTCGGACCCCGTCTGGAACACCTTGGAATTGGCGGTGTAGCTGCGCTGCGATTCGATCATCTCGGTCAGCTCGCCTGCAAGGTCGACGTTCGCGCTTTCGAGAGCGCCCGCCTGGATCGAGCCGAAGCCGTTTGTCTGCGGGAAGCCGGTAACCGTGACGCCGGACGTCCCGTTGGCGCTATAGACGTTGCCGCTCATGAGCGTCATGTTGTCCGGGCTGGCGACCGTTGCCAGCGGTACGCGGTAGAGCGGCTTGGACGTACCGTCGGCATACTTGGCGTATACCGTGCCGTCCTTGTCGATCGTGACCTCCTTGACCGGGCTGGCGGCCTGGCCGTTCGGCGTGCCGGTGCCGGCGAACTCGGACGCAAGCTGCGTGAAACCGCTGAGGTCCATTGCAATCGAGCCGGCCGTGATGGTGTCGTTGATCGTCAGCGCACCGGTGCTGACCATCTTGCCGTTTGCATCGAACGTCAGCGTCGTGTTGCCGACTGCAGCGGTTGCCGCGGGAGTGTAGGGAAACGACGAGGTGCCGCCGGTGGCAGCGTCAGCGTGACGGAACACCGCAACCTGCCAGGTGCTTGCTACGCCGGGAGCTGCCGGTGGAGGTGTCGTCACTGCGGTCTTGGTGAAGTAGAAATCGTACTGCACCGTATTGCCGAGCTTGTCGTAGCCGACCATCGACATCTGCTTGGTGTCGGCAGTCATCGGTGCCGTGTTGGACAGCGGCAGGTTGCCGGTTGCGACCGCCGCGTTGGAGTTCAGGTTGCCCGCGAAGTTGCCGGTGGTCGATGCGATCGCGGTCAGGCCGGACTGATTGACGTTGATCGGAACCAGACCGGAGAAACCGTTGACAACAACTGCCGGAGCGCCTGCATCGTAGGAATAGCCCATCAGCTTGAAACCGGCGGAGTTGACCAGGTTGCCCAAGGGGTCCTTGGTGAAATCGCCTGCACGGGTCAGGACCGGCACGCCATCCGGGCTCTGGACGATGAAGAACCCGTCACCGGAGATCGCCAGGTCGTAACCCGATGTGGTGTACGAGATATCGCCCTGCTCGGAAACAGACTGGCGCACCGTGGTCTGGACGCCGCCGGAATTGTAGTTGCCGGATGTCGATGGAAGGACCAATGACGAGAAGGCAGTCGAGACGGCCTTGTAGCCCGTCGTGTTTGCGTTTGCGATATTGTCCGCGACCGTGCTCAAGCGGTTAGCCTGTGCGTTCATGCCGGACACTGCCGTCTTCATGCTGCCAAAAATGCTCATCTGAAAACCTCGATTCCCTTAGTAGACCTGAGAGTATTTGTTGGGCCTTGCGTGAAGCTGTCTGGAGCTGGAGAGCCTGCCGAAACTATTCGAGGCTAGGCTTCACATGTGCGGCCCACTTTGAAAAAATTAATTCCAATCAATGCAATAGCCAAGGAAGCGCTTCGAATCGACAGGGTCGACACCGAGCTTCTTGCGGAGCTTCTTGCGGAGTTTGGAAATATGGCTTTCGACGACGTTTTCTTCGACTTCCTCGTCGAAGATGCCGTAGATGGCGTTGAAGATCTGTGTCTTCGTAACGCGGCGACCGCGGTTGGCGATCAAGTACTCGAGGATGCGGCGCTCTCGACGCGGCAGCACAAACACTTCACCGTGGATTTCCGGATCGCGACCGTCTGAGAAAACGCGGATTGCGCCGATGTCGGTGTGACTGGAAATTGCCTTGAGGCGGCGCCGGATCGCAGCTGCGCGGGCCAGAATCTCGCGGGGATGCACCGGCTTGCGGACAACATCGTCGACGCCAGAATCGAAAAGCGCGAGCGTATTTTCAAGAGACGGCTGATCGCTGACAGCAATCACCGGCGCCTGGGTCCGGTCGCGAATCGCCCGCGGCAGCTCGGACGTCTTCTGTCCCTGCCCGATCAGGAATGCCTCGACAGCGGCGATATCAGAATCCGCCGCCGATTGAACCCATTCCCCGAACTCACCTGGATCAAACCCTGTTGAGGGAATGCCCTCACGCCCGAAAAGGGACGTGTATCCGTCTTTCACGAGCTCACGCTCATCAACCACTACGATCATTCGTCCGCCTCCGAATCACTTGTGGTACCTCGATGCTCTATGGGTACGAATCGCGCGATTCTGGGACAAGCTGTAGGAACTCACAGGCAGAAATTAATAGTTGATTAAGATTTGGGTCCCGATTTGACCTAGATGTAGTGGGTAGCCAAGCTTTTTAACACAAAAGTTTCGTGGAAAAGTTAACGAAGCCTAAAATGTGACTTGCGTGACCACATTGAGCCAGATTCCTGCCACATTGTGACACATTTCCGCTTTGTTCTATTTCTGCTATCTTTGATTGAATCAGTTGCGGCAGAAGTTACTCGCATTGGGAGTCCACTTGCCATAGCCCGTCGCGACCAGATTGGCGATGACGCGGCATACGTACTGCTTCTGCGCGGGGTCATTGTTGGGGCCGGCATGATATCGCGCGACCGCCATCGTCCAGGTTTCGTGCCGATCATGCAGATTGCGCAGAAACTTCGCAGCATACTCCACGTTCCGCCTGGGGTCGAACATCTCTTCCGTGGAGCGGAAATTCTCACCATGGTAGAACTGGTTGATCTGCATGCAGCCGATATCGATCAGCTTGGCACCGGATCTGCGCGCCACCTCAAACTGCCTCAGGGCGTCCTGCTCGGAGGGTGGGAAGAAAGGCTTCCCCTCGATGTTGAGGGCGTAGGGATAGAGCGACCCTTTCCGTCCCGTCTCGGTCAAGCCGACGGAATAGAGAATGCCCTCCGGAATACCGAACTTCAGCGCAGCCGACTGGATCTCCTGCTCGCACGCGGTGTTCGAAGCTCTCGCCTCAGAGGTAGACGTCGCTGCCGCGCCCACTACCACCAGAGCTTGAAGAAGCGCCGTCAACAGCGATCTCGCCTGCGTCATTGAAACCTCCAGCACTGCGCTGTCCCGATTGATTCTGACGCTCGCGAGCCTCGCCGCCCTGCCCTTGCTGTGCGAATGCCTGCTGGCCCTGGGCGCCCTGCTGCGCGCTCGCTTCGGAACGCCCGACCGGCGCCATGCTGATCGTCACGTTATCTATAGTGTAACCCTGGCTGCGCAGCGCCTCAAGAATCTTGCTGTGATCTTCCTTGAGCTGCCGGTAAGCAGCGCCTGTCTCCACCTTCAGATCGACGTTCAGCGCGTCGCCCTGCAAACGCATCGTTGCCGTGACGAGGCCGAGATCGATCGGATTCATCTGGATCTTCAGCGTGTTCACGACCTTGCCGGTGCTGGTCCATTCGGCGGCATTGGAGAGCGCCGAACTTGCCTGCATAGCATGGGCCCATTCGGGATCGCCCGAAATGGCTGCCGTCACGGCAGCGGAATTGGTATTCTGCGCCAGGCCGATATAGCGACGCGAATCAAGCACCGCGATAGCCTCGACGTTCGTCTTGCCCGCAGGTTCGGCGGCGGGGTCCTTTTCGATACCGAGATGCATGTCCATTGATTGCGCCTTGCCATCGGCGCGGCTCAATCGAAATGTCCTGGCATCGGCGCCGTCCACCGTGGCGACACCCGGCATTTCGGCGTCGGCAGCGGTGCCGTCCTTGACCGATAGCGACTTGGAAACGTCGACAGGGGTGCCGTCCTTGGACTTTGCCCCCATGTCGGACTTGTCTTTGGGATCTGCCGGTGCCTTGGGGTCGATCGTTTGCCCGGACAAGGCGATTGCGACGGCGGCAGTCGCACCGTCTGCCGGCAATTGCTTGAGCAGGCTCAGCACGTCCGACGCGGCGCTATCATCGGCGACCTCGTCCTTGGCGTCGTTGCCTTGAGCCTTCGAAGGCTTGGCGCTCTTGGAGACATGCGCTGCGACTTCATCTTCCAGAGCGTCGGCACCATCCTGCCGCTCATCGGCCTGGTGCTTGCTGCCGGACTTGATCTCGTCGCGACCCGTCTTCAGCGCATCTTTCGGCACAAGACCGGTTTTCGAGCCGGCCTCGGCCTGCGCTGCCAGGGAGGCGTCACTGAGGTCGATCAGCGGCTTTGCCGTCGGCCGATGCGCGCTTCCGACCTCTGTGCCTGCCGTGCTCGTGCTCGCGGCTTGTCCGCCCGGTTCCGTGCCGGATCCGCCGCTCGCTTTGTTCAGGACATCCGAGAACCCACCGCCGCCGGCCTCACTGCCCTTGGTCGTCTGCCGACCGGGCCGGGCCACCGAAGGAGCTTCCGAAACGCTGATGTCCGCCATATCAGTTGCTTTCTTTGTTCAAGAGGCCGTCGATCTCATCCAATTGCGATCGACTTGACGTCACAAACGAGCTGAACGAAGGGTCCGCGTCCTTCTGTCCACTCGCACCAGATATCGGCACGGATGCCGCATCTCCGGCAACAGGATCCTGGGCTGCATCGTGCTCGCCCCCGTGTTCCGCCGCTTGCGGAACGTCAGCCTGCTCAGAAGTCATTTCTCGATCATCAGATCTAGGGGTCGAGCCTTGCGTCAGGCTTGCCGGATCCGGCGCGCGAAGCACCTGTTCTGCAACGCTTTTTGCCGCTGCACGCAGAGCCTTGTCGCGGGGCGACAGATCGCTGTCGGCGATGGTGTCGATGTTCTTTGCGGCCGCATTGATCTTGTCTGTCGGAATTGCAGCCATGCCACCATAGAAATCCGCCAGCGCACCAAAGGCGTTGTCGGCGTTACCTGCGAGCGCCTGGGCCCGGGCTGCCGACATCCTGGCGAGTTCGCTCTTGCCGGCAATCGCGGCCGCACGCGCGATGCGCAGATAAACTTCGCGCTGCCGCGCCTCGTCCATGAAGGAGAGGATGCTTACGACATCTTCCGGTTTGACCTGATGGTCATGATCGACGAGCAATTTGACGAACAGATCCGCAAACTGGCTGGCGTAGGGAGAATGCAGGTAGCGACGGATGTAGCGCTGCGAGTATTCCAGCCCCTTGTCCACCATCCCGGCGTCGACGCATATCGCGACCGAGCGGCGCAGGGCCGCCTCCTCCACGATGGTGCCCGGCGCATTGAGGCGGGCGCGGTCGTAGAGTTTCAGCGCATTCGCCGGACCGCTGGCAAGGGTGACGTTGGCGCTGACCAGGGCGAGGTAAGGACCAATTCTCTTGTCCTTGTATTCATCGGCCGCGTCGGTCAGGCTCTTTGCGACGAGCAGTCCCTTGCCGCTCAGGTACTTCCTGAGGATATCGGTCACGCGATTGTCGAAATAGCCATTCACATCGCGCGACACGAGATATTCAAGCGTCTGCGGATTGCCGCCGCTCATGGCGTAGATCAGGGCCGCATCGACGTTGCGATCGTCGTCGAAGACGGAAGGATCGAGAGAACGCAGCCGCTTGTCGATCGTGCCAAGCATGAAGCGTTGCATCTCTGCTGCCGAATGATCTCCGAGCACCACGGAATCCTGCACGAACTGCAGGGATCGCAGCATCTTGTACGGTGCGGTATTCTCCTCGCCTTCCGCACATGCTGCGGCGGACGGAATTGCCGCAAGGCCAAGAAGGAGAGGCAGGAGATGGCGATGCAGACGAGCCATGGGTTATCCCCGATCCGCCTGCACGAGGATCTCGATGCGCCGGTTCGCCGCATTGAACGGATCAGCCGGCTCCTTGAGTTTGCGGTCGGCAAAGCCCGATACCTGCGAGATGCGCTTCTCATCAAGGCCGCCGCGGACGATCATGTAATAGGCTGCCTGGGCGCGATCCATGGACAAGCGCCAGTTTGCGTTCTCGCCCTTGTATTGACGGCCGTCGGTATGACCTCTGATGACGACCGCGCCCGGCTTGTCCTTGAGCACGCCGCCGATCTTCTCCATCGCGAGGATCATCTCCTTGCGCGGAACGGCTGAGCCGACATTGAACATCGAATCGTCGCTCTGATCGGAAATACTGACCAGCAGTCCACCTTCCGAGGGAGTCACGGTCAGCCCCTCGGCCAGTTTGCCGGCGGCGGCGCCGATCTGCTCGGTGATTTCCTTCTGCAACGCCTCCGCCTGCTTCAGTTCCATCGCCTTCTGCGCGTCGGTCACCTTTGCTTCGCCGGCCTTGCCCTGCTCTGTCTCAGTGGTTTTGCTTTCGGCGTCCGCGGCCATGGTCATGTCCTCGGACTTTGCGACTTCCAGCGGATCCTGCGAGGGGTCTACCGGCGAATTGTCGGATGCCTGCTGCTTCTTGTCGGCGTGAGTTACCTCAATCTGCTTCGTCCAGAAATCCGGATCGAACGGATCGCGATAGGCCTCGCCGCCGTCTGCCCCCGTTGCGGGACCGGAGTCGCTGGCTCCGCCTTCGCCCTTGGCGCTGACGTTTGCCTGTTGGCCGACTTCCTGGGCGATTTCAGCGAGAACAGAATAGGGGTTCTCAAAGAAATCGGCTTCCGAATAATTCGCCTGGTCGCCGGAGGTGGATGTCTGGTCCTCGCCGGTGGACGACGCTGCCCCCTTGTTGGGCTTGTCTTCCTTCTCTTTCGACTTGTCCTGCTTCTCTTCGCCGTCGGCCTGATCGACAGGCTTCTTCAAGCCTTTTTCCGTCGGCTTCTCGTCGGCGAGCTTGATCGGATTGAAGTAGGTCGCGACGGAGGCCTTCGTTTCCTCGTTTGCGGCGTTGACCAGCCACATGACGAGAAAGAACGCCATCATCGCCGTCATGAAATCGGCGTATGCGATCTTCCAGGCGCCCCCGTGGGATCCATCGTGATCGCCACCGCCGTGACGTTTGACGATGATGATCTCGTTCTTGCCGTGGTGATGGTTTTCGCTCTCGCTCATTCCAGAACTTTCTTCAAGCTCGTCGCCCAGGCTGACATGCGGGTCACGAGAATCGCGTCGCCGAATTCAACTGTTAGATCGACATCGGGCGTTTCATGGTGGCGCAGAAGGGCTGCCTTCTCGCCAAGTGCATTCTTCAACACGTCGAAGAGCCGCGCGGGGCCCTTCACGATAACGGTGCCTGCGTCACCTTCCAGTATCGCTGACCGAAGGCTGCCGGCGAGCGTGAGCGCCGCCTTTTCCGCCAGAGCGTCCGTCATGACAGGCGCCAGGACTTTTGCCGTGGCAGCGCTGACAATCTCGGCAACCTCGGTGGCAATGGTCTCCAGGCGGGTCGCGATCAGCTCGGCCGCCTCGACTTCGTACCGATCCCTAAGCTCTTCGATCTCGCGCTGGTGGACCAAGGCGACAGTCTGCGCTTCGAGTTCGTATTTCTCCGTCAGCGCCGCAGTCGCCTCTGCATGGCCCGCCGCATGGGCGCTCTGCCGCTCGGCTTCGACGTCCACTTCGGTTTCGGCCGGGATCTCGGCAAAACCGCCGAAGTCGTTGGCAAAGTCATCCGTCTCGACGGCCGGTATTGCCACGGCGGGCTCGCCAAAGTCCTTCAGATAACGAGAAAGAAGCGCGCTCACTGAACCCACCCCATACCCGCGTAAAACTGCAACATGCCGCGCCCCATTCGACCAGACAACTCGTCAGGCGCGATTCCAGGAAGCGCCTTCATGCATCGAAACTAGGGTGTCAAACTTGTGCGAAGATGAAGGGCGGCAGCGCCGGCGCCGTCGCCGCCGCTGTCTCTCTTACTGCAGAAGGATCAGCACCTTGCTCGCCGCGGTGTTCAGGATCGATACGGCCTGTACGGCCATCTGCTGTTGCGTCAGCAGTGCCTTCTGCCGGGTCGATGCCTCGTCCATGTCGGTATCAATCAACGCGCCGACGTTCTTGTCGATCAGATCGGACATGTTCGCGGTGTATTCCACGCGATCGCTGATGCGCTCGCTCATGGTACCGAGCCCGGCTGCGGTGGCCGTCACACTCTTGAGCATCGAGTCCACGACGGCGAGCATGTCTTTGATCTGCGGAAGGGTCGTGTTGGCGTCCAGTTTGATCTCGGTTCCGCCTGCGGGAGTCGTCGACCCGGCGTTGACCAGATAGTAGTTCCGGGATGTGGCGCTGCCGTCGGGATTCAACGTGTTCGCGTCGATCGCCTGTGTCAGCACGCCGCGATTGGCATCCGTCATGTCGATCATCACGGTTTGGGCGGCGGGAAAGCTGATGGTCTGCGCCTGGTAATCCCCACTTGTGCCGCGAACGAAGCCGCCGATCACCGATCGTGACGTTGGCGGCGTTGCGTCTCGATTGAGCAGCCAGTTCTCGCCTGCGAAGTTGGTCGTCAGAACGGTCGTCTGCAACTGGCTCTTCATCTCGCCCAGAGACGTATTGAGTTTCGTCTTGTCGACGCCCGCCTCC
Source organism: Rhizobium sp. Root1203 (assembly GCF_001424945.1). Lineage (GTDB taxonomy): Bacteria > Pseudomonadota > Alphaproteobacteria > Rhizobiales > Rhizobiaceae > Rhizobium. The sequence goes on along the minus strand of NZ_LMCW01000001.1, from coordinate 158,054 downwards.
TGCGCCGTAACGAGGGTGGCGCGGATATTGCCCAGCTGATCGATAAGGCTTTCCATGGCGGTGTAGGCGGTGTCGACCTTGGATGCCCCGACGCCGAGGGCATCGTGGATGTTCTGCAGCGAGCTGCTGTCCGACCGCATCACGCTGGCAAACGACCAGTAGGTCGCGTCGTCTGCGGCCGTCTCGACGCTCTTGCCCGAAGAAACCTGCTGCTGAACCGTAGCCGCATCCTTGTTGATGATGCGCAGCGCAGCGAGAGCATTTACCTGGCCGGCGCTCGTAATTTTATAGGTCATCTTGGGCTCTGAGGTAGGGGAACGGGACAGGCCGGATTACCGGCAGCGACCGACTTGGCGTCATGCCACCGACTGGACTTCCAGGTCGGCTCGTCGCTGAAACAAATCAACTGTTAAGGAAATTTAACCAACCGCGACGACGCGCGCAAGGTGTGGAAATTGTGGGCCGCAAGCTTCGCGCAACCTTTAAAATTGCTTCGAAAACAAAGAGAAAGCCGCATCGGAGGACGCGGCTTTCGATCGGTCGCAGAGCGCTGAGCGCCGTCGCTTAGTTCTTGAACAGGGTCAGGACATTCTGAGCGCTGGAGTTTGCAATCGACAACGACTGGATCGCCAGCTGCTGTTGTGTTTGCAGCGCCGTCAGCTTGCTCGATTCCTCTTCCATGTCGGCATCGACCAGGCGTCCGACACCCGAATCTATCGAGTCGCTGAGAGTGGACACGAAGCTGTCCTGAAGATCGATGCGGGTCGAGATCGAGCCGAGCTGCGATGCAGCCTTGGTCAGGGCGCTCAGGCCGGCTTCAACTGCCGTCAGCGCCAGGTTGATGTCGGCCGGGGTGAAGTTGGCGATATTCATGCTGTAGATCGAACCGACGGTGCCAGAGGAACTGCCGATGATGCCCGATGTGGTATTGATCGCGCCGGTGGTATCCATTCCGAACAGCACGTTGCCATTGGTGCTGTCATCGAGGACGTACTGGGTCGTCTGGACTGCAACCTGGCCGTTCGCACTGCGGACGAACGAGGAGACTACGCTCTTCGTCGTGTTGCCGGCAACCCAGTTCTCGCCGGAGAACGACGCGGAGCCTGCCACGCTCAGAAGCTGCTGCTGAAGCTGTGAGATTTCGTCCTGGATCTTCGTCTTGTCGACGCCCTTTTCCGTCGCCGCAACGATCTTCGCCTTGATTTCGCTGACGATGTCGATGGCGCTGTCCATTGCCGAATAGGCCGTGTCAACCTTGGCCGCACCCAGGCCGAGAGCGTCGGAAACGGCCGAGAGCGCCTTGTTGTCCGAGCGCATGGTCGTCGCGATCGACCAATAGGCGGCGTTGTCCTTGGCTTCGGCGACGCGATAGCCGGAGGAGACGCGATTCTGTGTTTCTTCGAGGCTACCGTTGATGCTGCGCAGGGTCTGGAGCGCGGACATAGCCGCAACGTTCGTCAAAATGCTGGTCATAAAAAAATCGCCCCTTACGGCAAAATTGATCAAGGGACACTCCGGAAGACACCGGGAACGGCAATCAGCGTCATGCCTGCTAACCGCCTGTTAGGTTTGGTTAACATACCGTTTCGTTGACGCCAGAAAACATCAGTTTGGTTAACAAATACTTAACGAACAGAAAAAAGGCCGCACTCCTGCGAGCGCGGCCTTCCATATGAGGCGCCGGATGCCGGCGCCTTGTGCTTCCAGGGCGCCTTTCGGCGTCCGTTTATTAGCTGCGGAACAGCGAGAGGATGTTCTGCGAAGCGGAGTTTGCAATCGACAGCGACTGAACAGCGAGCTGCTGCTGGGTCTGGAGAGCCGTCAGCCTGCTCGATTCTGCTTCCATGTCGGCGTCGACCAGGCGGCCTACACCAGACTTGATGGAGTCGCTGAGCTTGGAGACGAATTCGCTCTGCAGATCGATGCGCGTGGACATCGAACCGAGCTTCGAGCCGAGGGCGGTCATCTTCTTCAGAGCCGTTTCGGTGTCGGAGATGAGGTTGTCGATGTCACCCTTGGTCGAGGTCGAGSTGATCGAGAAGCTCGAGATCGAAGCCGTCGTGAACTTCGCGCCGTTGGTGCCGAGGATGCCGTTGGTGCCGGCCGTGTCGAACAGCAGGTCGTTCGCCGTGGTGATGTAGCTCGTCGTGGTGACGGCAACGCCGCCCGAGGAGTCACGAACGAACGAGGAGACGACGCTCATCGTTGCGCCGACGCTGGCCTGTACCCAGTTCTGACCGTTGAACGAAGCAGATGNAACCGGCGGAGGACGACGGCAGGGTGCGCCGGTTGCCGTGGTGATGTAGCTCGTCGTGGTGACGGCAACGCCGCCCGAGGAGTCACGAACGAACGAGGAGACGACGCTCATCGTTGCGCCGACGCTGGCCTGTACCCAGTTCTGACCGTTGAACGAAGCAGATGCTGCAACGCTCTTCAGCTGAGCCTGCAGCTGGGTGATTTCGTCCTGGATCTTCGTCTTGTCGACACCTTCTTCGGTGGCGGCAACGAGCTTGGCCTTGATCTCCGTCACGACGTCGATCGAGCTCTGAACTGCGGTGTAAGCGGTATCGACCTTGGCAGCGCCCATGCCGAGAGCGTCGGAAACAGCCGANTGGCCTTGATCTCCGTCACGACGTCGATCGAGCTCTGAACTGCGGTGTAAGCGGTATCGACCTTGGCAGCGCCCATGCCGAGAGCGTCGGAAACAGCCGAGAGGGCCGCGTTGTCAGAACGCATGGTCGTTGCGATAGACCAGTAGGCAGCGTTGTCAGCAGCCTTGCCGACGCGCTCACCAGACGAAACGGCGTTCTGTGTCTTCGACAGGCTGCTGTTGACGTTGCGCAGCGTCTGCAGAGCGGCCATTGCGGTGTTGTTGGTCAGAATGCTCGTCATCTTATTTGCCCCTTTGGCAGATTGAAAAAAAGAAGGGACATTCCGGATCTGTTGCCGGGAACGGCGGCCAGCTTCATGCCTGTTGAACGCGTCTTGTTTGCTGGTTCAACTCGCCGTTTCGATAGGCACATCTAACGGCAATATGGTTAAGAAAAGCTGAAGCGAAAACCGAATATTCTCAAAATTATCCGTGGGTTAGCTATATTTTTGTTAACCCTACGTTAAAACATTAGCGGCCGGGGTTTCCCCCGGCCGCCGATGTTTTCCGTATTGCTTGGACTTATCAGCCGCGGAACAGCGAGAGGATGTTCTGCGAAGAGGAGTTTGCAATCGACAGCGACTGGATTGCCAGCTGCTGCTGGGTCTGGAGAGCCGTCAGCTTGCTCGATTCTTCTTCCATGTTGGCGTCGACCAGGCGGCCTACACCAGACTTGATGGAGTCGCTGAGCTTGGAGACGAAATCGCTCTGCAGATCGATGCGCGTGGACATCGAACCGAGCTTCGAGCCGAGGGCGGTCATCTTCTTCAGAGCCGATTCGGTGTCGGAGATGAGGTTGTCGATGTCACCCTTGGTCGAGGTCGAGCTGATCGAGAAGCTCGAGATCGAAGCCGTCGTGAACTTCGCGCCGTTGGTGCCGAGGATGCCGTTGGTGCCGGCCGTGTCGAACAGCAGGTCGGTAGCGGTAGCAGTGTAGCTCGACGTGGTGACGGAAACGCCGCCCGAGGAGTCACGAACGAACGAGGAGACGACGCTCATCGTTGCGCCGACGCTGGCCTGTACCCAGTTCTGACCGTTGAACGAAGCAGATGCTGGCCTTGATCTCCGTCACGACGTCGATCGAGCTCTGAACTGCGGTGTAAGCGGTATCGACCTTGGCAGCGCCCATGCCGAGAGCGTCGGAAACAGCCGAAAGAGCGCTGTTGTCGGAACGCATGGTCGTTGCAATCGACCAGTAGGCAGCGTTGTCTGAAGCCTTGGCAACGCGCTCGCCAGACGAAACGGCATTCTGCGTCTTCGACAGATTGCTGTTGACGTTGCGCAGCGTCTGCAGAGCGGCCATTGCGGAGTTGTTGGTGTTGATGCTTGTCATTGGTTTCGTCCCCGAAAACTAGATACAATGGAGGACATTACCGGACTTATTTACCGGCAATGACGGTTCAGCTTCATGCTACTTGGCCGATTTTTTTCAGGACCAAACCCGTCATGTCGAGGAACAATTTTGCAGCTAAATCTTGCAAACTGATTAAAATGCGGGTGCAAATTCCTGAGCCGATACAAATGGTTAATTAATCGTGACCATACGCCGCCGGATTTGACACCCGGCCCGGCGGGGAGACTTCGGATAGCGCCTCCCGCTACGGGCAAGCTTCGTATGCAAGCGTAACTATTGGATTGCTACCAAAGCCGCGACGCTCGTCCATCAGCGAACGCAGATTGGTGCTCACAGCTTGAAGATTGAACGGGGTTGACCTTGAACAGTATGGTTTCGTTTTCCGCAGCATCGAAAGACTACCAAAGCGGGCGCTACGTGAAATCCCTGGAGACGCTCAACGCGCTTCTGGAGACCCAGAAAGATTCCAAGACATACGGGCTTCTTGCCAAAACCCTGCTTCAGCTGGGAATGAAGGCGGACGCGGCCCGGGCCTTTGCCCTCGCCGGAGAGGCAGGAGGCTCCAGCGGCATAGAGTTCACGCGCAGGGCTGCCGCGCTCCATCACGAGTGCGGCAACGAGGAAGATGCGCTCCTGCTGGGGCTGCGGTTGATGGCACAAGGACACCTCGACGCCGACATCGCCTATATCCTTGCTTCGATCTACCAGGAACGGGGACGCGACGACCTGCTCAGCCCTTTCCGAAAGATTCTCGCCGAAAGCGGCAACGTCGAGCACACGCGTCTTGCGGTGAGATTGCTCCGGAACGATCCGAACGACCAATCGCAGGCTTTCCTCGCACGCAGTCTTTTCAAGCGCTTCCCCGACATCGTGTCGATGCGCATGCTGTATCTGATCTTCGCCCGCGCAGTCTGCGATCTGACGTCCGTGAAGCGGCATCAGCGTCTGGTGGACGAGCTGCTGGCAAAAGGCGAGCATGACATCCTTCAGCACGACACGGAGTTTTATGTCCTGCAATGGTGCGGTGACGAGGCGCTGAACCGACTGGCGAAGGGTCGTCACAGGCCCATAAGCGAGGCGCATGTGGCGGAGCGGAGAAGCCGGCCGCACAACTGGTCGAGCAAGATTCGTATCGGATATCTGTCGAACGACCTCTTTGACGATCACGCGACCATGAAACTCCTGCGTCGCGTGCTCGAGCTTCACGATCGCGACCGCTTCGAGGTAACGCTATATTGCCATACCGACGAGAAAGGCATTGCGCGCAACAAGGCAGACCGAAGCCGCTGGGGCAACATCGTCCGGATCGTCGGCATGACCGACGAGGAGGCGGCTACGCTTATGCGGGAGCACGAGATCGATGTTCTCGTCGATCTGAAAGGCCCTACCTTCGAGACGCGCTACAGCATTCTGAACCATAGCGTCGCGCCGGTTCATGTCTCCTGGCTGGGCTTTCCAGGCAGCGCGATCGACACGGATCTCGATTACATCATCGGCGACAGATACGTTCTGCCCGAGACCTCCAAGCCGCACTATCATGAGAAGTTCATCCGCCTTCCGGACACCTATCAACCGAACGATCCTGTCCACCGGCCGCGACCGCGCGCCGCAGGTCGCGCAGAGTTCGGCTTGCCCGAGGACAAATTCGTGTTCGCGTCGTTCAACGGCAGCCGCAAGATCACGCCCGCCACCGTCGACGTCTGGTGCAACATCCTGCGAAGAGCCCCGGACAGCGTGCTGTGGGTTCTGGCGATGTCTCCCGCCGCAGAGGCCAACCTCAAGCAATATTTCAAGCAGCAGGGCATTCCGACGAAACGCGTCATCTTTTGCCCGCGCGCCGACTACCAGACACACATCGATCGCCAGCAGGCGGCCGATCTCGCGTTGGACACATGGCCGTACAACGGCCACACCACGACCTCCGAACAGCTCTGGGGCGGACTGCCGGTACTCACGCTCAAGGGCACGAATTTTGCGTCGCGTGTGAGCGAGAGCCTGCTGAACGCGATCGGGCTGCCGGAACTCGTGGCGCCTGACGTTCAGCGTTATGAAGACCTGGCCGTTGAACTCTACGAAAACCCCGAGCGGATCGAAGCGTTGAAGCAGACCATCGAGGACAACAGGCACATCAAGCCCTTGTTCGACGCTGAGCGCTTCTGCCGCCACATCGAGACCGCGTACGAAATGGCCGTTGCGCGCGCCAAACAGGGACTGGTTCCCGACCACATCGACGTGCCGGCGAGACCGGTCCGCAATGAACCGTTCAGCGTCGAAGACACCATCGCGACACCGGCTGAGACCGGCGGTTACAAGCTCTTCGACTTTGGCTGACCAACCTGTGGCGGGGAGCGTTGTCAGATGCTCCCCGCACCACAAGTTTGTGTCAAGGCAGATGGTACCGGATTAATTTGCCAGGGATCTGAGAGTGACGTCCTCCGGCATGCATGCCAGGAAGTGCGCGAGACTGCCCTTCGATGCCGCGCCGGACGACGAGAAATCAGCGATCGCGAGCACGTTGCCGGGGCGCGTCTGTGTCGACAGAAACCAGCGAGCGGCGTCGCTGCCAAGAAATTCACTGAAATCGACCACGCGTTTCGGCTGTGACAGCAGCTCTGCGTAGCACGTCTGCAGTGCCTGCGCCGACAAAGACGGGATGTGGGTTCGCGCGACCGTCGCTGCCGCTGCCCGCCCCATGGCCGATACCTGCTCCGGATGATCGAGCATCCAGGCGAGCTTGATGGCTGCGTCTGCCGGGTCGGTCGCCACAAGCCCGGTTCGGCCGTCCTCGACGACGGCCATCTCGGCCGGATTGGCCATGACCAGCGGCGCAACGCCCAGCGACATGGCCTCGATAAGAACGTTCTCGGCGGTGCCGTAGTGATCCGGGCGCAGGAGATAGACCAGTATTCCCGCTTCCGACAGCATCGACTGCGGATCCCCGTGCGCACCTTCGAGCGAGACGCGCGCCGGCTGGCGCATGGCGGCCGCGCGTGCCGCCGGTTCGCCTTGCGGGTCGAACTGGCCCCAGATCTCGACGCTGAAGTCCTTGTGCCCGACCGCATCGACAATCTCGAAGAAAGCAGGATGCATCTTCACGAAATCGACGGTTCCGAGATAGACGGCCCTGGAGGGGTTCTGCACCGCGTCTGCGACAGTCCCGAAGCCGAAGCCGCTGTTGACCACGCCAAGTCTCGTGCGCAGCGACGGTGGAAGGTCCCGCAGATTGTCTGCCTGCAGCGAGCAGGGCGAGGTGAAAAGCAGTCGATCCGGCATTTCCGCGAGACGCTCCGGCAGCAGGGGCGGAAAGAGACCGGAGATGTGCGCCCACACGACGGAGCGCATCGCCGGGAGGCTCCATCCGCTGAGGCATTGGTAAAGGCGGGGATGGTTCCACCACTCGATCTGGACGACATCAGCCGCCTCGACGGCGGCCTGAAGTTCGGCCGGCCCGCCTGTCATCAGCGTCGCGCCGGAAGCCTCGACGAGGGACGGGAAGCGCCGATCGCGCGGCTCCTCGAGAAGAAAATAGGTGCGCCGGACATCCCGCGAGCTGGCGGCCGCTATCGCCGCATGGGCCTTGCCGACGCCGCCACCCAGGTGCGGCGTCAGATGCAGAACGTTCATTCCGCGGCTACGGGGAACGGAATTCGCACGCCGCCGGGAGCCGGGACGTCAGGGTTGATCTTGACGAGGTTCCGGAACCGTTCGAGCAGCATCGGGCGATGCTCGTCGATGCTGTCGGGCAGGCAGTGGGTGAGCTGTCCGCAATTTCCGCAGGTCTGGTTTTCGCAGCGGCGACCTTCCAGATGCTGGAGACGCAGGCTGTTCATCTTGTCGGAGTTCCAGATTTCCTTCATCGTCTGCGTGCGGGCATCGCCGATGATCAGCTTGCGGCCCCAATCGAGGAAGCAGGAGCTGACGAGACCATCCGCGTTCACAGAGCAGCCGTAGAAAATGTAGGGGCAGGTGTCGGTGTTGCCGATTTCCTGCTGGTAGATGCCCTGAGTGATCTGTACGCCGGTATGCTTTTCGATGTCGAACTCTGGCCAGCACGGTGCGAAATTCTCGATGAAGATACGATCCGCGTAGTCTCCGAACGTGTCGAAAAACTCCTGCTTCTGCGCCTCGCTGATCAGCTCTCCGGGAATCTTGATCGAAATTTCACAGTCGCCCTTGTTGTCGTAGAGCCATTTGACGTTCTCGACGAACTTCGGGAAATTGAAATTGAAGCCCGTGAACTTCATGTACTGCTCGACGTTCATGCCATCGACGGAGATATTGATCTTGTCGATCCCTGCCGCGATGATTGGCGCCATGCGCTCGGGCGTTATGAAAGTGCCGTTTGTCGTGGTGTCGATGTATTCGATGTAGCCGCTCTTCTTGGCGTAGGCGACCATGTCGGCAAAACGCTTGTTGAGCAGCGGTTCGCCATCCTTGTAGAGGCGCAGAACCTTGATCGGGTTTTCGAACGCTGCAAGATCGTCGATGACCTTCTGGTATACTTCGTACTTCATAGCGCCCTGATAACGCCCGGTCTCGGCAATCATGTCGCGGTGACCGGTCGGGCAGAATGTGCATTTGAAGTTGCAGGAACTTGCCGGATCCACAAAGACGATAAACGGCGTCGATAGCGGGATGACCGTCTCGAGCGGCGTACGGTCGTCTAGATTGATACGCGGCTTCAACTGGGCTTTCATGAATTCGACTCCGGCGACCGATTGGGTAGCATAGCGTTGCAGATACCCACGACAGCGGCCGGATCGGATGGATGAATGGCGGCCGTACCGAATTCGAGCAGGTCGCGCCTGCCGTATTCGTCGGCGATCGCCTCCACCAGTTGGCGTATCGTGGTCGATTTACCTGAACATATGTTGATTGCGCCAGACTGACCTGTGGCAACCACATTGGCGATCATCGCCCCAGCCTGGACCACATCGAGAAAATCGCGTCTTTGCGTTCCCGCGGAAAGCCTCGCGACCTCCCCCTTGCCCAGCCGTTCATGAACGTAGGGAACCAGACGCGCCGGATGCTCGCCTTCTCCGAAGAGATAAAACAGACGACACCAGGAAAAGTCAGTTCCCTGCTTCGTGAAGAACTGTGTCAGCATATGGTAAACGGAAAGTTTACATGCCGCGTAGAGTGTCGCGGGTGATAGTTCGGAGTCGACAGCGAGAGCTTCCGAGGGAAGTCGGTATTCAAAGCAGGTGCCGACGCCTATGAAATGGCGGACGCCGGCTGCCGCAGCGCCACTTGCCATCCGCAACGTTCCGCTTACGCAATCGAAATTCTCCGCCGCGTCCAGATACTTCCCCGGGACGACGTACCAGGCGCAATGGATTACAGCATCGACGCCCGTGAGGACCGTCTTCCACCACTCCCCGCTTTCGGCGAAGAGGTCGGCGCTCGTGACCAAGCCCTCCCGATCGACGGGCGCGACCAATCGCGCTTCGGATCCCGGACGCAGCACGACGCTCACGTCGTGACCGGCATCCACGAGCGATCTGTGAATCTGACGGCCGACGAAGCCGGTTGCGCCGGTGAGGACTACGCGAGCCATGACAAGCCCCGGGAAAGGTAGTGCATGATAACTGGTCCTATTGAATTTGGGAGCATTTGGAACAATCCGAATCAGGGTTTTTGCCGGTGTGAACCTAGCAACAGGACCGAGAGAACGGAATGGAGCAGCGGGCAGCCGCAGCGCTGGCAAGCGAGGCCAGAAACGACGAAACCGCCGCTGCCCGAGACATTGGGGCGGCGTGCGACCGTCGGTCGGCAAAGCGGCTGCTTCTCGAGATTGCAGACGATTCGACCGACCGGCAGCCCCAGGCGCCCAGGCAACCGCTTTCTCTCTACGGCGGCGGCGAACTCGGCCTGCTCGCACGGGCACACCTCGAAGCGGTCGGCTGCGGCATCGCAATGGTCGTCGACCGAAATGCGGAACAGCTCTCGTCCAGCCCGGCCTGGAGCGGCCTGAACGTCGTTGCGCCCGCCGATGTGCCGCAGGAATTCAAGACAAGCGCCCTTCTGGCCGTCAGCGTCGTCACCAGCCCCTATCGCGCGCTTGAAACAGCCCTGAGGGCCGATGGGTGGGCAAATGTCGTGCCGTTCTACGACATCGCCGAATCGTTCCGTGACCGGCATCCGCTGTCGAACGGCTGGTTCGCAGAGCCGTTTGACGCAGAAGACGCCGCGCAAACATCAGCGGTGCTGGACCGATGGGCGGACGATGCGTCTCGGGCTCACCACCTGCAGTTCCTCGCCTGGCGCAGATTGCGGCAGGAATGGGTATTCTCCACAGCTCCCGTGGCGACGCACGACAGGTTCTTCATTCCTGAAGTCATGCAGCTGCTGGCCGACGACGAGGTCTTTCTCGATGCCGGCGCGCATCACGGCCATGTCATCCAGCGCTTTTTGAAGGCAACGGACGGCGCGTTTGCTTCGATCGCAGCAATCGAACCTGACGGTGCAAGCCGGAGCATTTGCCTGGAAACCATTGCAAAGCTGCCGCCCGAGATCGCCGGCCGGATCAAGGTCATCGACGCCTTGCTCGACACCGAAAGCCGCAAGCAACCGTTTCACGACGGGCTCGGCTACGCGTCCCAGATCGCCGCGACGGGAGCGAGTTTCCGGCTGACGACGACGATCGACAGCCTCGAACTTTCGCCGACCTTCCTGAAGCTCCACCTCGAAGGCGCAGAGCTGCCGGCCCTGAAGGGCGCCCGGCAGACGATCGCGCGGCATCGCCCGATCATCGCCGCGACCACCTATCACAACGACGACGGGATCTGGCGCACGCCAGCCTGGCTGATGGAAAACCTGGAAGGCTACCGCTTCCTCATGCGGCTGCACGGGTGGTGCGGCACCGGAGCGGTCGTCTATGCAATACCCGAGGAAAGACACAACGCATGACGTTCTCCGTGGACAAACTGATGCCGGCAGTCGAGGCGGCGAAGGCCGCCTCGGCTGGCATCGTCGGCAGACCTGACGCGCGCGTCGCCATCTACGGCACAGGTTTTCTCGGTCGCTGGGCGGCAAAGTGGCTCGTCCAGCAAGGAATGAACCTCGTGGCCTGCTTCGATGGCGACCCCGCGAAGGCCGGCGGCACCGTATGCGGCGTGACAATTCATGGGGCCGACGAGGTCGAGAGCATCCGTCCGGATCTCGTTTTCATTACAGCCCGGCATGCCGTCGGCGCAGTTTCGCGCTACCTTGCGGACCGGGCAATCCCGCACGTCTCATTTGATGGATACTACGCCGCAGGTCACCTAGACGATTTCGCCGGCGTGGCACCGCTTTTCGCGGACGAGCGTTCCCAGCACGTATTGCAGTCGATACTGATGGTAATGCTCAGCGGAGACCGGCGCTATTGCGAAGAGATCTTCGAGAAGGACCAGTATTTTTGCCTTCCAAGATTCTGCGGTGCCGAAAACGAGACCTATGTCGACGCCGGCGCCTATACTGGCGATAGCATCGAGCGCTTCCTGTGGGCACATTACGGGGTGTTCAAAGAGATTCACGCCTTTGAACCGGGCGTCCGGCAGTTCCAGGCAATGTCGAAGAGGATCGCCCGGCTATCGGACGAGTGGGCCCTGCCGCAAGACGCAATCCAACTCAACAAAGTCGGCCTGGGTGCGGGGAGCGCCACCATGGCGTCGGCGACGCACAGCGGACAGCTGCAAAGCCTGCAGCTCGAGATGAACGATTCACCGTCCGATACCGGCGTCCCGATTCAAATCCAGTCTCTCGACGCGTATCTTGACAGCAGACGGGCGACGTTCATCAAAGCCGATGTGGAAGGCATGGAGATGGCGCTGATCGAAGGCGCGCAGGCGACCATCGTGAACTTCAGGCCAAAGCTCGCGATATGCGTCTATCACTATCCATCGGATATTCATGAAATCGCAGTCCGTCTCAAGCAGCTGGTCCCAGAGTACCAAATGGCGCTCCGCCACCACTCGCCGCAGTTCATGGAAAGCGTGCTCTACGCATGGGCCGATTAGACGCAGGGCGCGCGATGTCATTGGGCTCCATCCTCGCAACCTCATCGATTTCGAGGCCAGCCGGCTCGCCCCGGACAAGCAGCGGTGAGACATCACTGCACAAAGTTTCACCCTAACGGAGCTATTCCGACATGCAGACCGATACGTTCTTCTATCCCTCCGATGGCGAGAATTCCTACTTCACCAAGCTCGCCGCCATCACGCAGAAATGGCCGCATGACGTTCGCCACTACATGGACCTCTTCCCGGTCTATGCCAGCCGCCGCTCGTTCATCCGCCAACTCGCCCATTACGAGCTCTTCAAGCTCACTCAGGATCTGCCCGGGCACTACGTCGAGTTCGGTGTCTACTACGGAAAGTCCTTCTTCAGCTGGCACAAGTTCCTTGAGGTCTTCACACCGACGGCGACCCACAAGAAGGTTTTCGGCTTCGACAGCTTTGCCGGGTTCCCGAGCCTTGCGGAGCAGGACGGAGACACCGACACGCGCATTCAGAAGACGCCGGGCGGCCTTAGTTCGGAAAGCTTCCTAGACGAATTCATGGAACTCATGAAACTTCACAACGAGGATGGCGTGCTGCCGACCAATCGCGGCAACATCGTCACCGGCGACATCAACCAGACCCTGCCCCACTGGCTTGACGAAAACCCGGAAGCCCGGTTCTGCCTCATCAATCTCGATGTGGACATCTACGAGCCGACGAAGCTCGTGCTCGATCGCTGCTGGGACCGGGTGGTGACCGGCGGCGTGATCGTTCTTGACGAATACGCCACGAGCAAGTGGCCTGGCGAAACGATCGCCTGGGACGAGTTCGCCAGGGAGCGCGGTATCAAGACGCCGCTGCGCCGCTTTCCCTGGGCAAACGCGCCGGGAGCGTATCTCGTCAAGGAGTGACGCCGACGGGGTTCACCCATCGCCCAGAAAATCATACGCCCGGCTTCGACCGGGCGTTGTTGTCTATCAAGGGATTTACAAGGCCTTCGGCGCATGCGGAACGGCCGCGTGGGCCGCGGCCCTGGTTTCCGGTCAGCCAAGTTCTACCGGTTGCAGCTCCGAAAACGACGGGTGAGCGAGATCCCTCTGAGAGACGTTCGCAGCAGGTAGCGGCCAGGCGATAGCCAGTTGCGGGTCGTTGTAGCAAAGGCCGCCCTCGTCCACCGGCGAATAGAATTCCGACACGAAATACATGAGTTCCGTATCCGGCTCCAGCGTCTGGAAGCCATGGGCGAACCCGTGCGGAACGTAGATCGCGTTGCGCGCTTCGGCCGTCAGTTCGTAGCCGATCCAACGTCCATAGGTCGGCGACCCGGCACGGATATCGACGACGACGTCGAGTGCTGCACCGCGAACGCAACGGACGAGCTTGACCTCGGCTTTCGGCGGGCGCTGAAAATGCATGCCACGCACGGTGCCTTTCGCGGCACTGAACGAGGTGTTCGCCTGTACCCACGTCGCCTCCAGCGCCTTGTCGGCAAACTCCTGCACGCAGAAGGAGCGCGCGAAGAACCCCCGTTCGTCCGTGCGCCTTTCGATCGCGATGGAAAATACGCCGGATAGGCCGAGCGGTTGTATGTCCATTTTCGAACATCCTCTTGTGGGAAACGACGGAGCGCCCAGATGCCGGATCAAGCGTGGCCGGCAAGCAGACGCCGACGGCTAAACCAGGATCGAAACCGAGAGATCCGTTTCGCGCAGAACCAGGTTCGGCAGGCAGCCCCGATCCAGGAACTGCTGCCTCTCCGCATCGCCGGGCACCAGGACCAGCAATTTTGCCATGTCGGCTTTCTCGTCGCCGTCGATCTTGTCGACCACGGCAACATCCTGCGGCAGGCCGAGATCGCGCAGCATTCGTTCGACCGGCTCTATGTTGCCGATGCCGTGAAGGACCAGCCGGCTGACACCTGCAACCGCGCCGGCGGTCCAGGCCAGCGCCTGCAGCGAGGCCATGCGCGGCAGTATATCCCGCAGAGGCAGGAGGTCCGGCGTTCCCGCAAGACCATTTGCCGCCAGCCGCACGTAGATCTCGTGAGCCTTCAGATAGTTCTTTTTCCCAAGCCACAGCTTGAGGGCAATACTCATTCGAACAAAGACGAATTGCTGTATCACCTGCTGATAGCGACTGCCGCGATCCCCGCTCAGGGTCATCGCGCCACGCTTCAATCCGGTATGCAGGAAGTACTCCAGGCCTCCACGATATCGATCCCACGACGTCATGGCTTCGTCGTGCCCCGCCTGAACGCGGTCGCGAGCGATGGCACTCTGGATGATCGAGCGATAAAACGGCTTCTTCAGGAACGCGACATCGCCGAATTCGAGGAAGTGGGCAAGGTGCATGAAGGGAGAGTAGCAGAACGTGCCTGGAATCGGCAGCGAGCGTAGCGCCGAGACACTGAAGATTGCCGCTTCCGGGAAAATGTGCCCCTCGGTGACGAAATCGAAGACCTCGCTATAGCTGCGGCGGACGAAGCGCATGTCCCTTTCGAGTTCGAAGAAAAGGTGGGTGTCGCGACCCTCGATCTCGTTGTGCTGGTACCATGGGGCATAGCAGGCGCTGACGACGGGGTTGGTGTCAAGATAATCGACCGCTTCCCTCAGGCCGTCCATGATGAGCCGATCGTCATCCCCGGTGTAGACGGCGTACCTGCCCCCGACGAGATGGAAGGTGCTCATGACATTGACTTCAAGCCCGCCATTGGTGGCGCGCCTGAAGTATTTGATCGGCATGCCGTAACCGATGAACTCCTCGACCAGCGCAGGGGTATCGTCCGTCGAAGCGTTGTCCGAGATGACGATTTCATAGGCGAAGGGGAGATCGACGGTTTCGCGATAGTATTGCAGCGTGCGGCGCAAGAAAGCGGACCGGTTATAGGTCGGAATGCAGATGCTGAGCTTGATATCCCCGGTCGTCATTTCGCAGTCTCCCTGAGCGGCCGAGCAGCTCGAAATCGCCGCCGCGCGCTCGTCGTCTTCACCTGAATTTCGTTATGGCGATAACCGTCTAGCCGGCCATGGCCATGCGCGCATGGACCGATACGAGCGCACTCGTCGGCGCCAGCGCTTCGTATCGCGCGATCTGGTCGAGCGTGAAGGAGCGCATATCCCGTCCCGCGCGATGAGCCGCGTACCAGGCGGACGTCCACTCGATCGTCTCGCCGAGGTCGAGCCTTGGCCGCCACCCGAGCGAGGCGGCGGCAAGCTGCGAAGTGAGCGTCAGGGTGGCTGCCTCCGGCGGATGTGCGCCGGGAGCCATTTCCCACCCCCTCGCCAAACCACAGGCGGCGCTGAGGGCGTCGACGACGTCGGCAACGGTTGCGAAGCTGTCGGGGTCGGGCCCGAAATTCATCGCCTCCGGCAGTCCGCCCTGGCGCGTGGCGAGTGCCTCGGCCATCGCGAGATAGCCGCTGAGCGGTTCGAGCACATGTTGCCATGGGCGCACGGCGTCGGGATAGCGCAGGCTGATGCTCCTGCCATCGCTGACGGCGCGCATGAAGTCCGGCACAAGCCTGCCCTCTGCCCAATCGCCGCCCCCGATGACGTTGCCAGCTCTCGCGGTCGCAACCAGAATGCCTTCCTTGGCCATGAAGCTGTCGCGATAGCTCCTGCAGACGAGTTCGGCGCAGGCCTTCGAATTGCTGTACGGGTCCTTGCCGCCGAGGGGGTCGAGCTCGGAGAACGGCCGGCCTTCGCCGTGATTCTCATAGACCTTGTCCGATGTGACGACGAGCACCGCGCTCACGGTTCCCGATGCGCGAACGGCTTCGAGCAGGTTCACCGTGCCCATGACATTCGCGGCGAACGTCTCCACCGGGTCCGCATAGGAGCGGCGAACCAGTGCCTGGGCCGCCATATGGATGACGATCTCGGGCCGCGCGGCTTGCAGCGCCGCCGTCAATCGGTCTCGGTCGCGGATATCGAGCGTCGTATGATGCTGTCCCGGCCAGGGAGCGACAAGCTGATGCAGCGAGCCAGGCTCGGCGGCCAGGGCCGCGCCATGGACTTCGGCGCCCATGCGCTCCAGCCACAGACAGAGCCAGGCACCCTTGAAGCCCGTATGCCCGGTGATGAAGACGCGGCGCCCGGCCCAGAAATTCGTCATGCCCAGACCTTCCAGGGCGCCTTGCCCGATCGCCACAAGTCATCGAGTTCCGTGCGTTCGCGAAGCGTATCCATGGGCCGCCAGAACCCGTCATGGCGGAACGCCGCGAGCTGGCCGAGCCTGACCAGCTTCTCCAGGGGGCCGGTCTCGAGGACCGTTTCGTCTCCCTCGATATGATCGATAATCGAGGGCTGCAGAACCAGGAAGCCGCCGTTGATCCGTTGCCCGTCGCCGCGCACTTTCTCGGCGAAGTTCGAAACGAGATCTCCGGACATTTCGAGCGCGCCGAACCGGCCCGGGGGAAGAACGGCGCAGACCGTTCCGTCGAGCCCATGGCTGCGGTGGAACGCGATCTCCGCGGTGATATCGATGTCGGCGACACCGTCGCCATAGGTGAGGCAAAAGGGCTCGTCGTCGCGCAAATACTTGCGGATGCGCTTGATGCGTCCGCCGGTCAGCGTGTTGATCCCCGTGTCGATGACCGTAACGCGCCAGTTCGGCGCAGAACCGCCGTGGTATTCGATGCTGTTGCGGCCGAGATCGACCGTGATGTCGCTATGATGAAGGGCGAGGTTTGCGAAGTATTCCTTCAGCATATAGCCCTTGTAGCCGGCGCAGATGATGAAATCGTTCAGGCCGTGATGAGCGTAGATGCTCATGATATGCCAAATGATCGGCTTGTCGCCGACTTCGACCAACGGCTTGGGACGAACCGACGTTTCCTCGGCGAGCCTGGAGCCCAGGCCGCCGGCAAGGATGACGACCTTCATGGGAACCGCCGTGGCTCAATGCGGAAAAGGCGACCTCGGACTATCGTGTCCGGAGCGGGAAACCAGGGGCATTCATGGGTCATATGGAAGACAATCCGGTAGCAGGTATGTCCCCATCTATTCCGGAAAACTCTTGTGTGAACCTTGCCTGCCCGAGAAGATCGACACTGCATCGTCACGGGTAAGAAATTGGGTTTTTCGCGGTGAAATCGAAGCGGACGACGCAATCGTCAGTGGAACGATCGCACCAGACTGCCGACGAGCAGGTTCCAGCCGTCTATCAAGACGAAGAAGAGGATCTTGAACGGCAGGGAGATCGATGTCGGGGGCAGCATCATCATGCCCATCGCCATGGTGATGGTCGCAACGATCAGGTCGATGACCAGAAACGGAAGCACGACGAGGAATCCGATTTCGAAACCTCGGCGGATTTCCGAAATCATGAAAGCGGGGATCAGCACGCGATAGTCGACCTTCTCGCCGGTATCGACCGTCTGGCCGCGCTCGCGCGCGAGATCGACAAAGAGCGCAAGGTCCTTCTCGCGCGTATTGTGGGTCATGAACGTCCGAAACGGCTCGGCAATCCGCTCAATTGCCTGCTGTTCGTTGATCTGGTTGACGAGCAGCGGCTGCACGCCGGTCTGCCACGCCTGATCGAAGGTCGGCTGCATGACGTAGAAGGTCATGAAAAGCGACAGCGACAGGAGGATCATGTTCGACGGCGTCGACGAAAGGCCCATGCCACTGCGCAGGATCGAAAAGGCGATGACGAAGCGCGGAAAGCTCGTCACCATGATCAGGATGCCCGGCGCGACCGAAAGGACGGTGAGCAGGCCGAAGGTTCTGATGATCCACGCGGCGACCGAACCGTCAACCGGCAGGTTCAGCAGGTTCGTCGGCAATTGCTGGGCATGCGCCAGCTCCGGGACCGCCATCATGGCAGCCAAAATCACGAGGAATCGAATCATTCGATGACGAAGGTCCTGAACATGATCTTCGATACGCGTCCCTGCGCTCGAAGGTCAACACGCTCCTGGATGTCATCCCTAAGATATTCGAAGCCGCGCGGGCCTTCGATCTGCTGCAGCGAAACCGTCCGTACGTAGGCCAGGATGTCCTGATGAATATCCTCGGCGAGCTTCACGTCCGGCGGACCGTCAAACAGCAGCGCAATCTCGAGGCGAACCCAGTTCTCCGAGGGATAGGCGAGATTCGACGTGATGGGCTCGAGCTGCACGACGTTGTTGGCTTCCGTCGAGATGTGCGGCAGGCCAGTCTCGCCTTCCTTCTTCTGCGTGGAAGCGTCCTTGGCTTCCTTGGCCTGTTCTACCTGTGCCGCCCCCTTGATGCTGGGAGCAACCATCCCGCCGACGACCCAGCCGCCGCCGCCGCCGAGCAGCGTCAGGACGGCAAGACCCACGACGGTCATCATGGCGGCCGACTTCTTTTTCGACTGGCCTTCGGGCGCTTCTGCATTTGCCATCGTATTCGACCTCAGAGCGGCGAGAAGAGATCGACGACCTGCTGGCCGCGCGGAGGCTGCTGCACTTCCATCAGGCGGCCTCGACCGCCGTAGGAGATCCGCGCCTCGGCGATCTTCTCATAGGAGATCTGGTTGTCGGCATCGACATCCTGCGGACGCACGATACCGGCGACGTTGAGAATCCGGATTTCCTGGTTGACACGAACTTCCTGTGAGCCGCTTAGCACCAGGTTGCCGTTCTCAAGGATGCCGGTGACTACGGCGGCGACCATGAGCTTCAGTGTTTCGGAGCGGTCGATCTTGCCCTTGCCGTCGGTGCTTGTATCGGAACCATACGTCACATCGGTCTTCGACGACGGGTTCCAACCCATGACGTTGGCATTGACGTCCCAGTTGAGGCCGCTCGAGTTGGTCCGGCTGCGGCTGGTATCGTTCTCGAACTTCGCCTTGTCGTTGATCTGAATGTTGACGGTCAGGATATCGCCGACATTGAGCGCACGCGCGTCCTTGAACAGCGCGGCCTGGGAATCGCTCCAGAGCGAATAGCCCTGGGCGACCTGCCGCGGCTGCTTCGGATACATCGACATCTGCGACGTCTGGCCATAGGCAAGGCCGCTGCCGATCGGGCTCATGGCGGGAGCTCGGCCGATCTCGTTGACCGCTTGCGGCGACGCGCAGCCTGCGAGAATAGCTACGGCACCGATTGCCGCCGGGAGGAGCTTGTTCATGAGGGGTCCTTCGACGTATTGGGATCGGACGCGCTGGCGATGATATTGGCGATGATCGCCGCCTTCTTCGGATCCATCTCGTTCAAGATCAGGCTCGACTGCGTCGGGTTGAGCCGCATGACGACGGCTGCAGCGACTTCGATTCTCATCTCCTGAAGCTGCGAGGCAGCGGCGTCCGGCTTCATTTTCTTGTAGATATCGGTCAGGCCCGCTTCGGCCTGCTTCAGGAAGACATCCCGGCGTTTCAGCCAGTCCTGATATTCGTCCTTGCGCTTCTGCATCTCGGCAATGCGGGTGTCGACATCGGCGCGCAGCTTCTCCAGCTCCTGCTTCTGCAGCAGGTAGCGCTGGTCGCGGGCCGGATCGGCGATGTTCGTGCAGAACTGCTTGATCTCCTCTTCCGAGGTGAGCTCGCCGCCGACGGTCGACCGTGCTTCCTGCGCAAAGGCGCCTGGAATCGTCAACAGCACGATGGCGGCAGCGGGCAGCGCCAGACGGCGCATCAGTTCAGGAAGAACCACGCTCGGACCCGAAAACTTCATCATTGCAGCACAAGCTCCGCTTGCAGCGCACCGGCAGACTTGATGCCCTGCAGGATTGCGATGATACCGTCCGGCTTGACGCCGATATTGTTGAGGCCCGCCACCAGCGTCTTGAGATCGGGTCCGTCGAGCAACGCCACCTTGCCACCCGTCTTCTGGGCCGCGATATCCGTCTGCGGCTGGACAGCGGTGACACCGCGAGAAAACGGCTCAGGCTGGATGATCTGCGGCGTTTCGGTCACTTGCACGGTCAGCGTACCGTAGCTCACGGCAACCGGCGAGACGCGCACGTCCGCTCCGATGACGATCGTTCCCGTGCGCTCGTTGACGACGACCTTGGCGGGCGTGTCGGTTTCGACGGCGAGGTTCTCGATATCCGCCATGAGGCGCGTAAGGTCGGCTTCCCGAGGCTTCTGGACGACCACCTCCTGGGCATCCTTCGCCTCGGCAACAGGGCCGCCGAAGCGACGCGAAGCATAGCCGTTGACGACGTCGGCGATCCGGACGGCGGTCGAGAAATCCGGGTTGCGCAATTGCAGCACCAGATTGACGGAATCCTTGAAGCGCGAAGGCAATTCGCGTTCGATGATGGCACCTCCCGGAACCCGGCCGGCGGTGGTGACACCTTCGGTGACACTCGCCGCCTGGCCTTGGGCGGTGAAGCCCGATACGACGACCGAGCCCTGGGCGACGGCATAAATCTGGCCGTCGGCACCCGACAGAGAGGTCATGACAAGCGTACCGCCGCGCAGCGACGTGGCATCGCCGAGCGAACTGACGCTGACGTCGATGCGGCTGCCCGGGCTTGCGAAGGGCGGCAGGTTGGCCGTGACCATGACGGCGGCCGTATTCTTGGCGTTGGACTGGCCGCCCTGCGTCGAAATGCCGAGATTCTGCAGCATCGCGCGCATCGACTGCTCGGTAAACGGCGAAGCACGGAAGCCGTCGCCGGTCCCCTGAAGGCCGACGATCAGGCCGTAGCCGATCAGCTGATTGTCGCGGCCCGCCTGAAGCGAGGCGATATCCTTGATGCGCGACGTCACTGCAGCAGGCGCGACCGACGCAAAGTTCGGAGACAGAAATGCAAGCGTGATGAAAAGGCGAAAAAATATCTTCATTTTGCGGCCACGTGTATTGTGCCGTCGGCGAGCACAGTGCCGCTGACGATGACACCGGAATCCATATTGCGAACGCGGACGAGCTGGCCGGTCATACCGTCTTCGAGCGGCGATCCCGCAGCCGAGATCGTCATCGCGCCCAGCGTGAACACCAGACGGATCGAAGAGCCACGCGTCACCGTGTAGGGTTCGCGCAGCGCCGAAATCGAGATGGTCCGTCCAGGCAGGAACGTCCGCTTGGATATCATCCCCTCGACCTGGCCAATCGACTTTGCATAGTCGCCCGCCAGATTCGGATTGGTCACCTCCACCTCCTGCAACTGGGCACCGGAGATGGCTTCGCCGGGGTAGATGGTCGTCGTGGGAACCACGGCATAGCCCATTCCGGCAGCGACTGCCGGTGGTGAGACAATGCTGGTGACGACGATCGCGGCGGCAGCTGCCCATCCGCGGATGTTTCTAACCCGGCAAAACATCATGTTTCGGCTCTTCCCTGTTACTTCAGGTTCTTGCTGACGATGGAGGCCATTTCGTCGGCGGTGGTGATGACCTTGGAGTTCATTTCGTAGGCGCGCTGGGCCGATATCAGCTCGGTGATTTCCTTCACCGGATCGACGTTCGACGATTCCAGATAGCTCTGCTTGAGGTAGCCGAATCCCGCCTCGTCGGGCGTGCCGACGACCGGATCACCGGAGGCCGGCGTCTGGGCGAAAAGGTTGTCGCCGAGAGGCTGCAGGCCGGCTTCGTTGACGAAATCGGCGATCTGCAACTGGCCGAGGACCGTGGGATCCGTTGCGCCGGGGAGCTTTGCCGAAACTTCGCCCGAGCGGCTGATGGTCAGCTGGGTAGAGCCTGTCGGGATCGTGATATTCGGGGCGACCGTATAACCGTCGACCGTGACGATCTGGCCGGTCTCGTTCTTGTTGAAAGCACCTGCACGGGTATAAAGCGTCGTGCCGTCCGGAGCCTCGATCTGAAAGAAACCGCGGCCGACCAGCGCGACATCGAGATCGTTGCCGGTCTGAGCGAGTTCGCCCTGAATGTGCAGGTTGCGGACAGATGACGTCTGCACGCCGAGACCGATGTTGGCACCTTCGGGAACGATCGCCTGGTTGGCCCGGTTGGAGACGCCCTTTGCACGTTCCGTCTGATAAAGCAGGTCCGTGAATTCAGCGCGGGCGCGCTTGAAGCCGGTCGTATTGATGTTCGCGATATTGTTCGCGATGACTTCAAGATTGGTCTGCTGGGCATCCATACCCGTGGCAGCAATGGCAAGCGCTCTCATGGCTTCGTCCTTAAATCAACTACATCTGCATCTTTGTGACTTCGAGAAAGGCCGAGACGACCTTGTCGCGAAGGGCGATTGCTGTCTGAAGTGTTTGCTGAGCCTGCATCACGGCATCGACGACTTCACGCGTCGTTGCGGTCCCCTTGATACCCGCAAAGGACATGTTTTCGGCATTCTTCAGGGTGTTGACCGCACCGTTCGCGACGTTGCCGAGGACGGACGCGAAGCTTCCATCGGTTACCGCACTTTGCGCAGACGACGAGGCAGTGGACTTGCCGAGATCGACGCCGGCGAGGTCGCGCGTCATCGACAGGGAGCTGATATTGCTTATGTTGTTGATCATCATTGGCTCTTCAGAAGGTCGATCGTCGACGAGATCAGGTCACGGGATTGCTTAATGGTCTGCAGATTGGCGTCGTAGGAGCGGTTTGCTTCCCGCATGTCGGCCATCTCGACCAGCATGTTGACGTTCGGCATCTTGACGACACCTTTCGCGTCCGCAGCGGGATTGCTCGGATCGTATTCGGTCGTGAACTTCGACTCGTCGACGCCGAGCTTCTTGACGTTGACGGTCGTTACGCCGTTGGCGCGATCGACAGCCTCGCCGAAGGTGATCGTCTTGCGGCGATACGGATCGGCGCCCGGCGTATCCCCGGTCGAGCGGGAGTTGGCGATGTTTTCCGAAACGATGCGAAGACGCGTCGATTGCGCTTCGAGACCGGAACCTGCGATTTTAAGGGCTGCTGACAAAGGATCCATGGTTTACGTCTTCACCGTCATGAGCATCATTCGATTGAAAGAGCCGACGAGCGATGTGTTCAGCTCGTACTGGCGCTTGATTTCGCCGGATTTGGAAAGCTCCTCGGCGAGGCCGACCGTATTGCCGGATTCCTGCATACCGATTTCCTGATCGAGCGCGGCATCCTTCACGTCGATGTCGCTTTTGGTGCTCAGATCGTTGCCGGTCAGGTGCGCAGGGTCGGTCCGCGCCATCGTCACGTCCGATTTGTCGAGGACGGCCTGGAATGGCGTGATGTCCCTGGCGCGAAATTTCGGCGTGTTCGCGTTCGCGATATTGCCGGCAACAACCTCCTGACGGATCGTCAGCCATTCCGCCTGCCGCGAGGCCAAGTCGAACAGTTGAATCGGTTGCATAGAAACTCTCCGTTTTTACTGACGTGAACCTACGACGGTAATCTTGCGTCAGACTTACGGAGAATACGGTCTTGGAGTACCGGAGCTGTGTACCTCCAAAGATGCAAAAGGCTCCGCCGTTGCCGGAGGAGCCTTCAAACCGACCGGACGCCAATCCTAGTTGCGCTGGTAGACGTCGCCCTTCGAGGTCACGATCACCCATTTGCCGTCGCGCTCTTCCAGTGTCGCCAGGCGGCTCTCGTCCGGCAGGATCGAGCCGACGCGGACCACGTACATCCCTGACGTATCCTCGATCAGCGCCCGACCGTTCGCCACGTGCAGGAGGCGGAAACCGGAGTTGCCCGGGAACGGCTGTTCCTCGGCAGGCATGCCCTTGTCGTCTTCCTTGCCGATGCTGGAGACGGTTGCCGTCGTCATCGGGTCCACCGGAACCTCGGGCTTGTCCTGCTGGTTCCTGTTCGCCATCGCCAGCGGCGAGACGCTGAAAACGTTTCGCGCCGGCCAGTCCGGCAGGTCGCGGGTGTGATCGCCCTGGGCGACATTGATGCCGAACTTGTCCTCGTTGAAAAAGACATACCACGGGAAAACCGCGGATGCGCCTGCCAGAAGGAGACCGGCCACGGTCAGCGCGCGGTCGTGAAAGGCCGTTCTCCTGCGCCCCTCCGGCTTCAGCGGAGCGATCTTCTCGTCATCGTCGAAATCGGTCACGTGTTGCCTTTCTATCGTCGAATGCCCGGCTGGTTGCCTATGCCGGCTGCGGCCTTCAGCGCACCGGCCAGGTCGGCGAAGGCGTCGAGCGAATCGGCATCGCCGGGCGACTGTTTCAAAACATCGTAAATAATCGGTACCTGCTTGACGGCCATGTCCAGATCCGGATCGGCGCCCTGGCGATAGCCGCCGATCAGCCGCAGATCGCGTGTCTCTTCGAACCGATGAACCAGCGTCTTCAGACGCGAGACCAGCTTCTCCTGGTCCGGTGTCCAGGCCTTGCGTGCCAGACGCGATATCGAGGCCAGGGGATCGATCGGCGGATAGCGCCCTTCCTCGGCAAGGCTGCGCTGCAGCACGATATGGCCGTCGAGAATGCCGCGGGTCGAGTCAGCAATCGGATCGTTGTGGTTGTCGCCATCGACGAGAATGGAAATGATCGCCGTGATCGTTCCAGTGCCTTCCGGGCCGGGTCCGGCTCGTTCCAGCAGGCGCGGCAACTCCGTGAACACCGAAGCCGGGTAACCGCGTGCGATGGGCGGCTCTCCCGAGGCCGTGGCAACTTCACGGATTGCGTGAGCGAAGCGGGTCACGCTGTCGACGATCAAAAGGACGTTCTCGCCCTGATCCCGGAAATACTCCGCGATCGTTACGGCCGTCAGCGGCGCCATCTTGCGCAGCATCGGGCTTTCGTCGCTGGTTGCGACAACCGCGATCGACTTCTTCATGTTGGCGCCAAGCGTGTCTTCGATGAATTCGCGCACTTCACGACCGCGTTCGCCAACCAGTGCGATAACGACCTTGTCGAAGGCGTCGGCGCGCGCGAGCATGGACAGCAGCGTCGACTTGCCCACACCCGAGCCCGCGAAAATGCCAAGGCGCTGGCCCAGGCACAGCGGCGAGAAAATGTCGATCGCCCGTACGCCGGTCCTGAAACCCTTTTCCACGCGCTGGCGCGTCATCGACGGCGGCGCCGTGTTGGAAATCGAGCGCCGGTCCAGCCCCTCGGCAATCGGGCCGAGGCCGTCAATCGGCTCGCA
The DNA here is from genome assembly GCF_001424945.1 of Rhizobium sp. Root1203. Lineage (GTDB taxonomy): Bacteria > Pseudomonadota > Alphaproteobacteria > Rhizobiales > Rhizobiaceae > Rhizobium. The sequence goes on along the minus strand of NZ_LMCW01000001.1, from coordinate 133,123 downwards.
CAGCGAATTGACGGTGCGGCCGCACCAGGCGGCGGATGGAGAAATGCGGAAGGCACCCTTGCGGATAACGACGTCATGGATGCCGATCGGCTCTCCCGGTTCGATCGGGCAGACATAGGTCAGCTCCGGCTCCACCCTCACGACTTCGCCGAGGTGAACGCCGGTCGGCGACCTGTGGGCGACGAACTCGCCCAGGCGCACATGGCGCGACAGGCCGGTGACCGTGTAGTGCCCTGCCGCAATCGTCTGCACGTGGCCGCCCGGAGCGACAAGAAAAGCCGGATTGGCGTATCGCTCTGTCAGGCCCGCAAGGTGTGCGAGCTTGGGCGAAAGTGCGCCTTCGGTGAGGGGTGCGTTGGGCATGCTTCAGACCTTCCGGTTAGCGGCTGCCACCGAGCGTCTTGATTGCTTCACCGAAGGAAGCCTCACTGTCCTTGGAGAGCGACGCCATGCTTTCGAAGGCCCGGTTCACTTCGATCAGCTGCGTGATTTCGCGCATCGCATTGACGTTGGAGTTTTCCAGGTAGCCCTGCTGGACGCCGACGTTGAAGCGGTCGGTGATGGAGCGCGGCGTTTCGGTGGTCATGATGCCGCTGTTTTCATAGCGCAGATAACCCTTGCTGATATCTGCTTCGAAGAGACCAAGCGAACCGGCCTGCCTGCCGTCCTGATAGATCAATCCGTCAGAACCAACCTTGGGCTCGCCGCCGCCCTTGTTGAGCTGGATCGGCGCGCCGCCTGCATCGAGAACCGGATAGCCGCGCACCGACACGAGTTCCCCGGTCTCCTTCAGCGTGAAGCGGCCGTCCTTGGTCAGGATCTTGCCGGCAGGTGTGTCGAGCGAAAACCATGCATCGCCCTTGATCGCGAAATCGAGCATGTTGCCGGTGTGCTCGAGTTCGCCGCTGTCGCCGGACAGGTAGTCGTTTCCCTGCGAGACATAGGCGATCTTGGCGTTGATCTTGTTGCCCGTCTCACTCAGCATCTGATTGAATTTCACTTCCGTGCCGCGGAACCCGGTCGTGTTCACGTTCGCCATGTTGTCGGCGATGGTATCGAGGCGTCGTTCAAGCGCCATCTGGGACGACAACGAAACATAAAGACCGGATTGCATCGAGGTAAGCTCCTGGCATTGGCGATGAACAGTACGGAACCCGCACGCTTGCAGTCGGTTCGACCACGGGTCCGCTGAGGCGGCATCTCAGAAACGGGCACGAACGCCCATTCGTCATCTGCAACCTGACAGCAAATCCTTGTGCGAAGCTGGGTACGCAAAAAGCTTGGTTTCCGGGCCGATCATCAGCCTCACGCAAGCCAGCAATCCTATCCCTTCGGTTGAAAATAACGATCAGGTTTGGACTGACGATGAATATCATTATCGGATTTGTGATTACCTGCGGCTGCATCGTCGGCAGCTTCATGGCGATGGGCGGGCATATCGGCGCGCTCTGGCAGCCTTTCGAGCTCGTGATCATCGGCGGCGCCGGCCTGGGCAGCTTCATCATGGCGAACCCGATGAAGGTTGTTAAGGACTCCGGAAAGGCGCTTGGAGAGGCCTTCAAGCACTCGGTGCCGAAGGAGCGGAACTACCTCGATACGCTCGGTGTCCTCTATTCTCTCATGCGCGACCTGCGTACGAAGTCCCGCAACGAGATTGAAGCCCACATCGACAATCCGGCGGAATCCTCGATCTTCCAAGCGGCTCCGACCGTCCTGAAGAACAAGGAGATCACGGCATTCATCTGCGACTACGTTCGCCTGATCATCATCGGCAACGCCCGCTCTCACGAGATCGAGGCCCTGATGGACGAAGAGATCAATACGATCCTTCACGACAAGATGAAGCCATACCACGCCATCCAGATCATGGGCGACGCTTTCCCGGCGATCGGCATCGTGGCCGCCGTCCTTGGCGTCATCAAGGCGATGGCCCACATCAACGATTCGCCGGAAGTTCTCGGCCACCTGATCGGCTCGGCGCTTGTCGGAACCTTCCTCGGCATCCTGCTTTCCTATTGCCTCTGCTCGCCGCTGGTCTCCCAGATCAAGGTCGTGCGTTCGAAGCAGCATCGTCTCTACGTGATCGTGAAGCAGACGTTGCTCGCCTACATGAACGGCTCGGTGCCGCAGGTCGCGCTCGAGTACGGCCGCAAGACGATCTCGGCCTACGAGCGACCTTCGATCGATGCCGTCGAGCAGGAAATGATGAACCCCGGCGGCGAGAACAAGGCGGCGTAAGGACATGAATGCTCCACTCCAGAAACCAGTGATGGACAACGCTCTCCTCGCCAAGCTCACGGGCAGACTTGGCGACCGGGCGACAATCGAAAAGCTCTGCAGCTCGTTCGGCGACGTCTATTGCGAATTCCTGCCCGACATCATCAAGAGCGAGACCAACCTCGACGTCGAGGTGAGCTATATCGGCTGCCACCGGGGCTTTAAGAGCGATCTGATTGCCGATCTCGGCGAGAGCGTCACGCTGGTTCATGCGGTATTGCGCAACTGGTCGCAGAATGTGACGCTCGCCTGCGGCAACCGCTTCATCATCACCCTGATGGAGCATCTTCTGGGAGCTTCGCCGGAATCGGTCGAACAGCCTGCAGATCGCGTGCTCTCGGCCATCGAGCTGGAGCTTGCCGTTACGGTCTTCGAAAAGATCGCCAATGTGCTTCGTTCCGCGGTGAACGCACCGGGCGGCTTCGAACCGATCCTGGAGCTGCCGCACGCAATCGAAACGCCGACGAAATCCGCCGACGACAAGGTCGACGAGTTCGCGGCGGCCATCACCATGGCGATCACGCTTTCCGGGATCACCTCCGAGTTCTCGCTGATCGCGCCGCAGGCTGCACTGCTGAAGACCACTGTTACCGCCCCCCGCGCGCAGAACCAGGCTGCAAAATCGTCCGCGTGGACCGAACAGCTTACGGAGCAGGTGCGTCGTTCGCAGGTTACGCTCGATGCCAAGATTCGCCTGCAGGACCTGACCCTCAGGACGATTTCGAAATTGGCGGCAGGCGACGTCATCCCCTTCCACGACAGTGGCGATGTCCGCGTCGACGTCAGCGCCAACAGCAGGGACCTGTACGTGTGTGAGTTCGGACGCTCGGGCGAGAATTATACCGTCCGGGTCAAGGATACGATCAACTCGGATGACGAGCTCATCCGCCACTTAATGAATTAGGCCATTTCGGTCCCCCTGCCCCAAGGCAGGTTGAGGCAAGTTTCAACTGGAATAGTGATTTTCATGGCGACGAAGAAGACAAACCAGAACAGCGATCTTTCACTCGAGCTTCCGGGCAACGAGGCTGAACTTGATCAGGCTATCGACGACCTGCGCGGCGTTCTGAAAACCGACGCGGACGGCGGAATGCCGGACTTCGGCGATGAAGCCGACGCATTTAGCGGCGGTACCGATCTCTCGACCTTCGGCGGCGATCTCGACGCAGTCGGCGAGACGACCTTCGGCGGCGATGATTTCGGCGGCTCCTCGGACTTCGGTGCCACGGACTTCGGCGGCGCCGCGGACCTTGGCAATTCGACGTTCGGCGCACCTGCTCCGGTCGCGGCTCCGCTCGGCAGCGCCATGCAGTCGAACCTCGACCTGATCATGGATATTCCGATCGATGTCCAGATCATGCTCGGCAGCAGCCGCATGCAGGTGTCCGGCCTGATGAACCTGAACGAGGGGGCGACGATTGCCCTCGACAAGAAGATCGGCGAGCCGGTCGAGATCATGGTCAACGGTCGCAGGATTGCGCGCGGCGAGATCACGGTTCTGGAAAACGACGACACGCGATTTGGTGTGAAGCTGATTGAAGTACTGAGCACAAAGAAAGCCTGATCCCGATGTTGGGACGGAGAGGTTAGACCATGATGGACTTTGACGATTTCGGCGGCGCTCTTGCCGAGAAACCGTTGACCCAGGCTGAAAAAGCAGCGGCCGTTCTTCTCGCTATGGGAAAAGGGGTCGCTGGCAGGCTGTTGAAGTATTTCACGCAGGCGGAGCTGCAGACGATTATCGGATCGGCGCAGGCATTGCGCGCCATCCCGCCGGATGAACTGCTCAGTCTCGTCGCAGAATTCGAGGATCTCTTCACCGAAGGCGCGGGTCTGATGGACAACGCGCGGGCGATCGAGAGCATCCTCGAGGAAGGCCTCACGCCTGATGAGGTGGATAGTCTCCTCGGCCGGCGCACAGCTTTCCAGGGCTACGAAACGTCTATCTGGGACCGCCTCGGAGAAGGCGATCCCGTCTTCATCGGCAAATTCCTGCTGCGCGAACATCCTCAGACCGTAGCCTATATCCTGTCCATGATGCCGTCCTCCTTCGGCGCCAAAGTCCTGATGCAGATCCCGGACAGCCGGCGCGCGGACATCATGAACCGCACCGTCAACCTGAAAGCCGTGAGCCCGAAAGCCGCGATGATCATCGAGAAGCAGGTCATGACGCTGCTTGCCGAGATCGATGCGGAGAAGAATTCGATCGGCTCGACGAAGGTCGCGGAACTGATGAACGAAATGGACAAGCCGCAGGTCGATACGCTGCTGACCTCGCTGGAATCAATCAGCCGCGAATCGGTCAACAAGGTTCGCCCGAAGATCTTCCTGTTCGAGGATCTCATGCTGATGCCTCAGCGCAGCCGCGTGATGCTGTTGAACGACACCTCGGCAGATATCCTGACCATGGCGCTTCGTGGCGCATCCTCGGAGATGCGCGAGACTGTTCTCGCCTCGATCAGCCCGCGCCAGCGCCGCATGATCGAATCGGATCTGCAGAGCGGCACGGTCGGCATCAACCCGCGCGAGATCGCCATTGCGCGGCGCGCCATCGCCCAGGAAGCGATTCGCCTGTCCAATTCCGGGCAGATCCAGCTCAAGGAAGCGGAAAACGACGGCGCGGCCGCAGCATAAGGCGCTGTTGTTGTGCACAGTCGGACAGCTTTCGACTGTCCCGATTGATCACGGCGGTGACGACAGATACCCTTCGAAGCGGCCGCACTCAGGTGCGGCCGTTTCTATGTGATGGAGGGTCGCGACCTTGGCCGACGACGACGACAAGGACAGCAAAACAGAAGACCCTACCGCGAAAAAGAAAAGTGACGCGGCCGACAAAGGCAACGTGCCGTTTTCGCGCGAACTGCCGCTCTTTGCGACAGTTCTTGCCACCTTTGTCTATCTGATCTTCTTCCTGCCGAATGGCCTCAGCCGGGTTGGAGAGTCGCTCAAGGACATTTTCGAACAGCCGGATCAATGGAAGCTAGAGACCGGTCCGGACGCGCTCTCCCTGTTCGTCCACCTCGCCTGGGTGTCCGCCTCGCTCTTGGCGCCGGCGATGATCCTGTTCATGACGTTCGGCGTTGCCGCGTCGATCGCGCAAAACCTGCCGACGCCCGTGCTCGAGCGCATACGTCCGCAATGGTCGCGCATTTCGCTGGCCAAGGGCTGGTCGCGGATGTTCAGCCTGCCGGGCTTGATCGAGTTCGGCAAATCGTTCGTCAAGATACTGATCGTCGGCGTCGTGATGTTCTTCGTCTTGAAGAGCGAGTATTTCGGCGCGATCGATGCAATGTTCTCGGATCCTTCGACCATTTTCACGCGCATGATGTCGGGGATGCAGAAAATTACCGTCGTCGTGCTCGTCGCGACTGCCGTGGTCGCGATCGCCGACTTCTTCTGGACGCGGCATCACTGGTTCACCGAACTGAAGATGACCCGGCACGAGGTGAAGGAAGAAAACAAGCAGTCGCAAGGCGATCCATTCGTAAAAAGCCGCCAGCGCTCCGTGATGCGCGACCGTGCGAGGCGCCGGATGATCGCCAGCGTGCCCCGCGCGACCATGGTGATCGCCAACCCGACTCACTACGCGGTTGCCCTGCGCTACGTGCGCGAGGAAAACGATGCGCCTGTCGTCATTGCCAAGGGCCAGGATCTCATCGCGTTGAAAATCAGAGAAATCGCGGAAACGAACGGGATTCCCGTTTTCGAGGATCCGCCTCTCGCCCGCTCCATGTTTGCGCAAGTCTCGGTCGATAACGTCATCCCGTCTGTATTTTACAAGGCCGTCGCAGAGCTCATTCATCGGGTTTACGCGACGCAGGCCAAGAACAAACGGGTAAAATAGCCGAATGAAAAAATGCCCCTACTCTGCCCAGCGTGAACAAATTCTTGCGGAAGCAATCAGCCAGGTCGCGACGGAACTGCGCCTTCTGGATGCTTCGGACCTGATCTCGATCCTGCGCTTTGAGTACTACGGCAACCTTAAGGATCTCGTCTCCTCGGCGGCCGAGATGTTTTTCCATCCCGGCACGGTGAATTTCGGCCACGGCGGCAGCTATACGCTGGAATGGGGTGGCAAGCCGGAGGTCGTGATCGATCTTGAAATCAAGCCGCGCGGCGTGACCGTCTATGCGCAGCTGACGCTCGCCGCGGAGTTTGCCGGCATCGAGATCAACCACATCGCGTTCGAGAACCCTTCGGCCGATCCAGACGAGAACACCGCCTTTCTGGAGCGCAGCCTTCAGAACGCACGCTATATCGTGCCGCCGCTGCAGGCGCTGGCAAGCTGACTTTCGGCCCTATCGTTCGGCTTAGCTGATGTAGCCGAGCCGAATTGCTTTTGCGATCGCTTGAATACGGTTGACCGAATCCAGCTTGATCGTCGCGGAACCGAGATAGGCGTTGACGGTATGGACCGAGAGGCCAAGCTTTTCCGCGATCTCTTCGCTGATCCGGCCGTCGCCGGCGAGTTGCAGACAGGCGATCTCACGCTCGCTGAGCGCTTCGGCGGCCGTTACGCGCCGCTCGTCCAGCGATAGAAGATCGATGATCACATGACAGGATCGACCGTGTAGCTCCACGATCATGTCGCTCGGCGGATCGAGGTCGTCGCCGGTGAAGACCACGAAACCATTTCCGATCGCGCCGAGGCGAACGGGAAAGGCCATGCCGGAAAAAGGGACGAGACCATCCTGCAGGCGCGCCATGAACGGCCCAAGGCCGGCGGGGCCGGGAAGCCCACGATCGTGCCCGCCAGCCCAGGCCAGCGGCAGAAGCGATTTCTCGATGTGCTCCAGGAGCGCGTCGCCGTAGGCATCGGCAAATGCCTTGCTGAACCCGGCGTTGGCGGGACCCCAATTCTCCAGCTCGCAAACCAGCCGCTGCTTGGCAGGCAAGCCCGAACCGGTCATTCGATAGACGGCAAAGTTCTGGGCGTCGGCCAGCTTCTGCATCGCAATCAGGCGCGGAAAAAGGTCCGATCGGCTGCTCACCTTGCCGCTGCGCAAAGCCCGCATGCCGTCCGAATTGCCAAGGGTCCTGCCCACTGAATGCGCCATTAGCCGTTCCCCTAAACGAGATTGTTCCTGACCGCGAACGCTATGGCTTCAGAGCGAGTCTTTGTCGCTGTCTTTCGCATGACGCTGGTGATGTAGTTGTTGATGGTATTGCGCGAGATACCAAGGATCATCGCTATTTCGTCACTCGTCTTGCCTTCGGCGATCCAGAAGAGGCATTCCAGCTCTCTGTCGGTCAATTCGAAGTCGCGGTCGCTCTTGGAAACGCCGCACTGCAGCAGGCTGGTAAAATAGGCCGTCAGCAGGCCGACATCCCGCAACCGCTCCTGCGACAGGATGAAGCCGTCGTCGAACAGGAACATCAATGCCAGCCGCGAGCGGCCGATGTTGAACATCAACGAACAGTACTGGCGGCTGGCGCCATCAGGTACCTCGGCCGTCGGCGGCAGGAGGGCGAAATGCGGTTGGAAGAGCTGCATGCATTTTTCCAGCTCGGTCGAGCGGGCAAAGCCTCCGACGAACGTGTCGCCGAGATTGGTGACCAAGTCGAATGGCCAATCCGACGTCACGACAAAGTCCAGGCCGGCCTCCTGAACCAGGTCGGCCCGGGCAAGAAGATAATGGGAAGCGCCCACATAATCGGTCAGGATACGGAGTCCCGGCTGCAACCTTCCCGTGCTTAGCGTCTCGGACAACTGACTTATCAGTTCGTCGCGAGATGACAGGTTCGTTGCGGCGATGCCGACGAAGTTTGCCGTGTGCGTATCGCTCTTGAGCGCTTGCAATATATGCATGTCCATTGGCAAATCCTGCGGCTGAGAACCGATCACGACAGAAGCTAGATCCGCGGCTTCCTGTACAGATATGCAGCTTCTCCGCGAATCACCCAAGACTACGCCAAGCGCGAAAAATCGCTATCTCCGAGTTCTTGGGATTTACTTCCGCTGCATTTTGTGCGCCGATTCGCACATCGATCTCGTCTTTTGAAAGCCTATTGAAATTAGGATGATTCTAGGCCTTGTGGCAACACGATTCGCGTCAAACGCGAATCGAAGCTCGGAACCGTGTCTTTGAATGCACACAAATGAAAAAGGCCGGTTGCCCGGCCTTTCGTTATGCGGCGTTTCCGACCGCCCATTTTCGGAGGATTTTCGCAGCGCGTTCCTCGTTGATTTCGACCATTCGGCTCAGTTTGCGTTCCGGGCCTTCCTTGACACGGCGATTGAAGTTGCCGTCGTCGTCGCCCAGACTGAGAAGATCTTCCGTGCTGTCGAAACCGAAATCCGATCCGAAGCCGTCCATCAGCGCGCCGCCGCTGCCTGCGCCGGACGCCGGGGCAAAGTCCGGCAGTTCCAGACCGGCACCTTCCGGTGACGTGTCGCCCCCGACGTATGCACCGCCGGTCACGCTGCGGACCATCGGACGGACGCCCATCCAGACCACCAGGAAGGCGACCACGACAAAGGCGAGCGAGTTGATGATGCCCGCCAGGTTGCGGCTCAGCATATCCATCACACGGACGCCGGTACCGGTATCCTCGAGGAGCTGGTTGTCCAGAAAGTCCATCGCCGTAACCGTGACGACGTCGCCGCGATTGGTGCTGGTGCCGGCTGCGGAGGCCACGATCTTCTGCATTTCCGCCAGATAGGCGTCGACCTCGGCCTGGTCGACCGGCTCGCCGACCATCTTCGCAATGCGGCCCTTGTTCACGACAACGGCGACTGAGAGCTTTTCGACCTTGTAGCTGTTGCGGGTCGTTGCGGTGGTCTTGCTGTTGATCTCGTAGTTGGTCTGCTCTTCCTTCTTGTCCGACTTGTCCTGTGACTCCGGACCGGTGGGACCGCCTGAGTCGGGTGCCGCCTGCGGAATGTTCTGTTCGACCGTCGTTGCGTTGTCGGATTGCTTCTGCTGGGACTGGGACGCTTCCTTGGTCGTGCGGATGGAGCGTTCGACCTTCGATTCCGGATCGTAGACGGTTTCCTGGATCTGCTGGCTGTCGGTGTTGAGATCGGCGGTCACGCTGGAGCGGAAATTGTCCATGCCGAGGAAGGGGGCGAGCGCCTTGTCGATGTTCGATTCGACCTCGTCCTGAACGTTCTGGACGATATTCAGCGAACGGTTCAGGGAGCTGTTGCTCGCATCGTCACCCGACGCGAGCAACTGGCCGGCAGAATCGAGGATCGTGACGTCTCCGACGTCCAGCCCCGGCACTGCCGAGGCAACCAGATGACGGATGGAGGTAGCTGCGGTGCGGCCGGTGGAGGCGCCGGCGCGGATCATGACGGAAGCCGTCGGCTTCTGTTCCGCTCTGCGGAAGTTGCCGACCTCGGGCATGACGATATGAACGCGCGCTGCGGTAATGCCGGAGATGGACTGGATCGTGCGGCCAATCTCGCCTTCGAGCGCTCGAACCCGCGTCACTTCCTGCATGAACGAGGTCAGACCGAGCGAGCCGACATTGTCGAAGAGTTCGTAGCCCGCATTGGCGCTGTTCGGCAGACCGCGTTCGGCAAGCAGGAGACGTGCCTTGCCGGTCATGCCGGCAGGCACGGTAAGGCTGGTACCATCCGTGCCGACCTGGAAACCGATATTCGCCTCGGCAAGCGCGATGCTGATCTGGTTCAGATCCGGCGCGTCGAGCCCGACATAGAGCGTTTCCTGAGCGGGTTTATTGACCAAAAAGGCCGCACCCAGAATAAGCGCAACGGAAACCACCCCGATGCCGGCCAACGCCAGCAAGCGATTCCGCCCTAGCGAACTGAAGTTCCTAATAATCTGAACTAATTGATTTAACAGATTCATTCTGTTCTCGCACGATCTTCACAGACAAAGCAGGCTTATTGCCTCATTCGACAATAAGGGCCGAAACTTGTGCGAGCGTTTCGTATCGACGTGCGGGGAAAAGTCCGTTTAGAAGAAGTCGAAGTCTCCGGCCGCCTTGTTGAGGGGCTGTGAATGGCCGTGACGCATGGCGCCTGCCAATGCATGCTGCATCTCGCTCAATTTGACGAGGCTGAGGGCGGTGGCGACATCGACCATCCAATCGTTGGAGATTTCGCTGGTGATGGTATCGATGAACTCCGCGAGACCACGGGTCTTCTGGACGGCAAGGTCGATCCCCTGCATCACTTTCATGCTCTCGGGCGAATTCAGGAGATCGGCGCCACCGCCCAGGTCCAGGAGTTGAGGCTCGATCCGCTCGATCAGATAGGCGACGTCGTGCAGTTCCGAGACAACCCGCATCAGAATATCGGGAAGCGCCTCGGTTGGCGACGGTTGCTCCATCTTGGTATTCACGCTCATTGGAACCTCGGCTCAGAAGAATTCGATGCTGGTTTCGACCGGCTTTTGCGGAGTAACCGGACGCTGTTCAAGTGCGACGGTTCTCTGAGTTTCGGCACCGGTCAGTGGATATTGCCGGGCGCGGCCCGAGACCGGCCAGAACTCGAGCTTGCGTCCATGGTCACCACCGGTACTGGATCCAACGACGGGAATGCCTTCATCCCTCAGGAACTGCGTGGCGAAGGCGGCGTTCTGTTCTCCGACGTTTGAGAATGTCGAGATCGTCTTTGCTCCGCCGAAGATCTTCGCCTCCAGCCGGTCGCGTCGCGCGCCCTGCTTCAGGAGGCCGTTGATCAGCAGTTCCATGAGATGCACCCCGTAGCGCGTGGCATCCCCACCGGTCATCGGTGTCGTCGCATTGCCGGGCAGGAGGAAGTGGTTCATACCTCCGACGCCTGCCACGGGATCCCGCAGGCATGCAGCCACGCACGAACCAAGAATGGTCGTCAATACCGCGTTCGGATCGTTCAGGACCTTCCATTCGCCCTGAATGATATGGACGCGGCGGGCCGCAACCTCGACATTCATTTCAATGCTCCGAATACGGCTTCGATAGCCGCCTTCATCTTTTCGATGGTGAAGGGCTTGGCCAGGACGTTGTTGGCGCCGAGCGCGGCCGCCTTGGTCACCAGCGCACGGTCGCCCTGTGCGGTCAGGATGATGAAGGCTGCCTTCTTCGTTGCCGGGTTGTTGCGGACGGCCTGAAGCAGGCCGAGACCGTCCATCTTCGGCATGTTGAAGTCGGAGATCACCAGGTGGTGCGGCTGCTGGGCCATGATCTTCATGCCCTGCTCGCCATCGCCTGCGGACGTGATCTGCTTGAAGCCGAGCTGGGTCAGCGCGTCGCTGAGCAGCAGGCGGCTCGTTACCTGATCGTCGACGATCAGAACTTTGATTTTCTCTGCGATGGACATTAGTCGATTCCTTCCTTTCGGGCGGCTGTCATTTTCAAGATTTCTTCACCGATGGCATTCAGCGGCAGCTGCTGCTCGACTGCACCGAGTTCGTGGGCGACCCTTGGCATGCCGTAGACCACGCAGGTCTTCTCGTTCTGTCCGAGCGTGCGGGCGCCGGCATGGCGCATCTTAAGGAGACCGGCTGCGCCGTCGCGCCCCATGCCGGTCAGGATCACGCCCACGGCATTGCGGCCGGCAAGTTCGGCAACGGAATCGAAGAGTACATCGACCGACGGCCGATGGCCGTTGACGGGGTCGCGCTCAATAAGGCGACAGCACGGTGCGTGCGCATTGACCACCTGAAGATGGCGCTCGCCGCCGGGGGCAAGATAGATCTTGCCGATCTCAAGACGCGCACCATCCGTCGCTTCCTGAACAACGGGCGCGCAGAGACGATTGAGCCGGTCTGCAAAACTCTTGGTGAAGGTCGGCGGCATGTGCTGCGTGATGACGGTCGGCGGGCAATTGGCCGGGAATTTCTGCAACACGGCGATCAGGGCCTCGACGCCTCCTGTCGATGAGCCGATCGCAACGATCTTGCGGCCGACACGGAAATCGGCAACGGCGGGCGGCGGCGTGACCGGTGCTGGCTGCGTATATTGGCGGCGTTGCGCGCGGGCCGCGGCCTTGACCTTTTCAGCCAGGTCGGCGAACGGGCGGGCATCGCCCGGCTGCGGCTTGCCGACACAATCGAAGGCGCCGATCTCAAGCGCCGCCAGCGTCGCGTCGGCGCCGCGATGCGTAAGCGTCGAGACCATGATGACAGGCATCGGGCGAAGCCGCATGATCTTGTCGAGAAACTCGAGACCGTTCATGTTCGGCATCTCGATGTCGAGCGTCAGCACATCGGGGTTCAGCTTCTTGATCGCCTCGCGCGCCTCAAGCGCATCGCCCGCCTGACCGATGACGCTGACATCAGGGTCCGAACTCAGCACGGCCGTGATCAGGCCGCGCATGGTTGCGGAATCGTCGACGACAAGAACCCGTGCAGGCGCGCTCATGCCTTCCTCCCGAGACCCTTGGCCGTATACCGGTAAGTGGTGATACCAATATTGTCGAAGACGTTCTTGGCATCGCCCGAGACGCGCTCGGAATGACCGATATAGAGATGGCCGCCTTCCGGCAGCAGCTCGGCGAAGCGCGACCAGATCTTCATCTGCGTCGGCTCGTCGAAATAGATCACGACGTTGCGGCAGAATATGACGTCGAACTTGCCCTTGAACGGCCACTGGGCCATGAGGTTGAGCTCGTTGTAGGTGATCAGCCGCTTGACGCGGTCATCGACTTGGAATTTCCGGCGTCCCTGCACCTCGACTTCGCTGAACCATTGCTTGCGCATCGCGGGCGAGACGGTTTCGAGCGCGGCTTCGTCGTAGGCGCCGGCACGGGCAATGGCGAGAATCTTGGGGTCGATGTCTGTCGCCAGGATCCTGAAGTCGTAGTCGGCGATATTCGGCATCATCGACAGGACGGTGAGCGCGATCGAATAAGGCTCCTGGCCGTCCGAGGACGCAGCGGACCAGATTCGAACCCTGCCGCCCATCTTGGCGCGCTGCAGCAGGTCGGGCAGGACATGATCGCGCAGATGCTCGAAGTGATGGTTCTCGCGGAAGAAGCGCGTGAAATTCGTCGTCAGATGCGAGAGCATCTCCCGGCGGGGCGCGGCCCCCGCTGGCGAAGAAACGAGCGAGCAATATTCCCTGAAACCCGACAGGCCGAGGTTTCGAATGTGCTTGGAAAGACGCGAGTAAACCAGCGATGCCTTGGTCTCGTTGAGGAAAATTCCCGCATCCGAGTAGATCATCGCAGCAATTTCCGTGAGGTCGCGGCGGGTCAGCGGATATTCACCGCTCGCCAGCACCTCGTCCGGGCTTCCCTGCCTCACGTCTTTGGCACTCAGGACATTCATGCGGCTTCGCTTTCCGATTCGGGGAAGATCGCTTCGAGTTCGAGGAGGCAGATCATGCGCTTGTCGATTGCCAGGACACCGCGAGCAAACTGCCGCTGCATTTCCGAGGCGATCTCAGGCGTGGGCTGAACGTTGTCTTCCGTCACAGTCAGAATGTCGGACACGGCATCAACCAGCAGGCCAACGACCTTGCGGTATACCTGGGCCACGATAATGACATGACGCGCCGTCGGCACGGTCGCCGGCATGCCTAGGCGCGCCGACAGATCGACAATCGGCAGCACGGCACCGCGCAGATTGATGACGCCCTTCATGTAGGCGGGCGAGTGCGGCATCGCCGTTGCCGGCGTCCAGCCGCGAATCTCGCGCACCGACATGACATTTACGCAAAATTCCTGATCGCCGATGCGGAACGCGATCAGCTCGCGGTCCCCATCCTTCAGACTTTTTACGGCATACGACATAGTGTTATCCTACCGCTGCCAGCGACATTTCCTGCTTCAACGCCTGACCGCGGGAAGCCCCCACGACGGCGTCGACGTCCAGGATGAGTGCCACGCGCCCGTCGCCCAGAATGGTCGCAGCAGCGATCCCGGGAACGTGCGTGTAGTTCGCCTCGAGGCTCTTGATGACAACCTGGCGCTGGCCCTGGATCGCGTCGACCATCAGGGCGCGCTGACCGCCCCCTTCGGATTCGACGAGAAGGGCAACGCCATCGACGGGGTTTGCCTGCGTCGCGCGGAAGTTCAGGATACGGCCGACATCGACCAGCGGGCAGAAGCTGTTGCGGATCGAGATCAGGCGATGGTTGGCGCCGAAGGAATGGATCGCGGCGGCTTCCGGCTGCAACGTTTCGACGATTGCCGTCAGCGGCACCACGAGCGTCTGCCCCGCGACCGTGACGACCATGCCGTCGAGGACCGCAAGCGTCAGCGGCAGGCTCATCGTGAAGACGGACCCCTGGCCCGGCTTCGAGGTGATGTTGATGCGGCCACCGAGCGCCTGGATCGAGCGCTTGACGACGTCCATGCCGACGCCGCGGCCTGAGATGTCCGAGATCTTGTCGGCTGTCGAGAAGCCCGGCAGGAAGATCAGGTTGTCGATTTCCTCGTCCGTCAGGTTGCTGTCGGCGGGGATCAACTCGTTGGCAATCGCCTTCTGGCGAACCTTCTCGCGATTGATGCCGGCGCCGTCGTCGGCAAGTTCGATCAGGATACGGCCCGAACGATGCTTTGCAGTGAGGCGAACCGTGCCTTCGACGTTTTTGCCGGCGGCAGCACGTTTCTCCGGAGTTTCGATGCCGTGGTCGACGGCATTGCGGATCATGTGGGTGAGCGGCTCGGCCAACTTGTCGATGACCGTCTTGTCGACTTCGGTATTTTCACCTTCGGTGATCAGGCGGATCGTCTTGCCCGTCATGTCGGCGATTTCGCGAACGATACGCGACATGCGCTGGAAGACCGGCTTCACCGGCTGCGCGCGGATCGCCATGACCGAATCCTGGATCTCACGGGTCAGCTGCTGCAGCTCTTCCAGCCCCATGTTGATCGAGGAGGTGCCGGTCGTGTCGTTCTCGATGACGCTCTGCGACAGCATCGCCTGATTGATGACGAGCTCGCCGACGAGGTTGATGAGGCGGTCGACCCGATCGAGATCGACGCGGATCGTCTGGCCGGCGCTCGCTGCGGCGTTGTTCTGGGCTGCGGCGGCAGCGTTTGCGGCAGCAGCCGCAGCAGATTCCTTCTTCTCGACGCGCGCAGCGGCGATCTGCGTCACGTTGGACGCCGTTTCAGCGGCGGAGACCGCGGCGGCAACATCGGATTTCGGCAGCTCGGCCGGAATACCCGCATCGTCGTCGAGGACGGACAGGTCGAACGGAACCGGGATCATCGGCAGTTCTTCGCTGGCGGCAACCTTTGCCGCTGCCTCGGCGACCTTGATCTCCAGGTCGCAATCCCATTCCGCAAATTCGAAGACGGTCCGGATGGCGTCCTCGCCCTTGTCGGTCTTGATCGTGACGTTCCAGTGGAAATAGGCCGCTTCCGGATCGAGCTCGTCGAGGCCCGTCAGCGCATCCATGTTGCAAGCACAGCTCATCTCGCCAAGGCGGCTCAGATCACGCAACAGAAGCGTGGCGTCGTTGCCCTTCGAGTAAAGGTCGGACCGCGGTTTGAATGCAATTTCGTACGACGGCATGCCCGAGGCCGCCTCCTCCTCGTCGCCGAAATCGTCGAACGAGAAGGGGATCGGCTGGAAACCGCTGTCATCCGCCGGCTTCGGCGCGGCTGCGACCGGTGCCGGCGCGTCTGCCGCAGCGGACGGAGACGGAAGTTCGCCATTGGCCAGCGCCTCCAGCTCCTTGACGAGACCGCGGCTGCGGCTCTCGTCGACACCCCCGCCGTCGCGGGCAGCGTTGGTCAGGTCCGCAAGAACGTCGGCCGACTTCAGCATGACCTTCAGGACGTCCTGTGTCGGTTCAAGCTTGTTGGAACGAACGCAATCAAGGGTGGTCTCAAACACATGTGCGAAGGCGACGAGATCGTCCAGACCAAATGCGCCAGCGCCGCCCTTGATCGAATGGACGGCACGGAATACCGCGTTGACGGTTTCCGGATCGCGATCGCCATCATTCATTTTCAGAAGACCGGACTCCAGTTCGGCGAGCTGTTCCTCGCATTCCTGGAAAAAGATCTCTTTGATTTCGTTCATATCCATAGGCGAAAATCCTGGGTTTAAGCGGTTACGCGCTCAATGGCATCGATCAGCTTGGCAGGGTCGAAAGGCTTGACGATCCAGCCGGTGGCACCGGCCTGGCGCGCGCGGTTCTTCTTTTCCGCATCGCTTTCGGTCGTCAGAACCAGGATCGGGATTGCCCGGTATTTCTCATTGCGGCGGACACCTTCGATGAAACCGAAGCCGTCGAGACGCGGCATGTTGATGTCGGTGACGATGACGTCCGGATTGGATTCTTCCAGGACCTCAAGTCCCTCGATACCGTCTTCCGCCTGGATCGTCTCGAAGCCCGCATTGTTCAGCGTCACGAGAAGCATGTTACGAATGGTCCGTGAGTCATCCACGGTCAGTACTTTTTTCTTCATTGCCGGATCTCCTTGGCAAGCAGATGGTGGATGTCGACACCGATCAACTGCATGGTTTTCTGAAATGCGTCCGAGACTTTGGTGAAGGTGAACGCCAGTTTGTCCTCATCCCAGGTCTTGGCTCCCGCCATCAGCACCTGCGCGCCAAGCGTTCCGACACGCTCGACGGCAGAGGCATCGATCGATACGTCGCTGCCCCGGAGCGACAAGAGCTTGTCGCGCAGGACGGTCGCTTCGTTGAGATCGAGGACCGCTGCCAAATTCAGCGTCTTCACATTCTTCTTTGCTGCCATCAGCTTTTCCTTGTTCCCTGATTTGCGCTCAGTGAATGTGAGCCGCCGTCATATTCCAATGGTTCAGTAAACACTCCGACCTCCCCCGAGGCTTGCGAGCGGCCGGCCGAAGTCAAAACCTTCGTCCTCGTTCTCCACATTCGCACGAACCGATTGCACCTCGACGGCGCGCGTGGGACGTCGCGCCGTCTCGGCATCCTGCCGGGCCAGGCGGAACTCGCGAACGGTGCGGCCGAGTTCGACGATCACGGTGTGAAGATCATCGGCGCTTTCAGCGGATTGCGTTGCATCGCCTGCACCCTCAGCGACGCGTGCGCCGAGGCCCTTGACGTCCGTGGTGACCGTATCGAGTGCGGAAGCATGCTCGTTCGCCTGGCTGGCGACGGTCGCGATCGCGGCGTTGATCTCCGTGACCTGGCGAGCGATGCTGCCGATCGAATCCTGCGTCCGGCCGACCATCTGGACGCCCGCTCCGACCTGTGCCTTGGTCGTGCTGACCAGCGTTTTGATTTCGCGCGCAGCGTCTGCGGACCGCTGTGCCAAGGCGCGTACTTCCTGCGCTACGACGGCAAAGCCGCGGCCGGAATCGCCAGCCCGAGCCGCCTCAATCCCCGCATTGAGCGCAAGGAGATTGGTTTGAAAGGCAATTTCATCGATCGCGCCGATGATCTGGCCGATCCGTTCCGCGGACTTCTCGATATCGGCCATCGCCGTGATCGCGCGACCGACGACCTCCCCGCTTTCCTCAGCGGCGACACGGGTCGAAGCAGCGGCCTGCTCGGCGGCGCGGCTGCCCGCAGCTCCCTGGCGAACGCCTTCGGAAAGTTCGGCAAGAGCCGCGGCCGAAGAGAGCAACTCCTCGGCATGGCCGGACGCATTGCCGGCGAGACGCCGCGACGTGTCACCGAGCACCTGCACGGAAGCTTCCGCCGATGCCGTCTTCTCGCCGATCGTCCGGAATTCGGACTGCAAGACATCGAGGGCGCCGTTCAGCGCCTCGGCGATGTCGCGATGCGCACCGTCCGGCTCGACTGCTGCACGGACCGTGAGGTCGCGGGCGGCAAGGCCTTCGATGACATCGGCAAACATACGGGACACTTCAGCCTTGTCGGTGTTGCGCTGGTCGGCAAGCTGGCGCTGCTGGGAGGCGCGCAGCGCATTGAAGCGCAGGGATACCGCGATCTCCACGTCCACCATGACGAGCCGAATGATGGCGTTCATCAGCTCTGTCGTTTCGCGGGCCCGGCGCCTGGCGCCCGGCAGCAGAGGACGGCCTGAAAGTTCGGCAGCAAGACCCGCTATGGCATGTTCGAGCACGACGCCATGGCCGGCGATGTGCCAGCGCGGGTCGAGGCCCATTTTGCTTTCGGTATCCGACAGCACCTTCACACGCTCGGCGTAGAGGCTATCGAAGCGCGCATCGGTCAGCACGTCCCAGTGGGACGCCTGCAGGTCGTGGAGCCGCTCCACCTGACGCTCGCTCTCGAAATTGCGCGCTGCATCCGGAAACGACTGGAAACGGTGGAAGAGATCGCGAAGGCCAGCCGTCAGGTGCTGCTGGAGGGCGGGCCGGTGGCGGCGAACCATGTCGCACTGGTCGGTATCGAGGCCGGCAAAGCGCAGTCGATCGCGCAGGCTGCCTGCCTGTGCTCCCCGTGCCTGATCCGATGGCATGTCCTGCCCCAACGCCTGTCCCCAACACTGTCCGGGCGGACGCCCGGCGAAAAAATCCATGCTTCATGCAATAAGCGCGGATCGCAGGCGGCAGCAGGACACCGGCGATCGCCGGCGGGCTGAAGCATCCCGGTCAGTGCATATTGTTGCAAAGCTGCTTGAGAGATGGATACCGGATCGACCCGGTACGGCGGTTCGGCGTCATGCCTGGTGGGGACGAGTCAATCTTCCCATTCCGACGTAGGATTGAATGTTTATGGTTAATTCCTTGCCTGAAGGTTAATACGCATTTTATGAATGCCCGCTTTCGTGGCAACGCGAATTACCATCTATGAAATACTGGGCTTGCGTTGCTTGGCTGCTACAAGTCTGAAGCAAGCTTCGTGCTATATCCCCGCCGAACTGTGACATGACGTCTTAAGGATCGGGCAATGATTGTTCTCGGATTGGGTTCGTGCTTACTGGCAATAGCCGTTCTTGCAGCCGTCGCGCTGCTCGATCGTATCGCGGCAAACCGCGGCGCTTTGTCTCTTCGCGTCCTTTGAATCTCCGTCGTAAATTCACAGTATGACGACGCTGACGCGTTAGTTCTCACGCAACAGCTGTACCGGCCCCTCCCCGGGTCCTTGGGCAGTTCAACGGAATCCGGTTCATGTCTGCCCGGCTAGGTCTCTTCGTCATCATCGGCATCACGCTGTGGCGTGTCGTCACGCTTCATTTCGACAGCACGGATCTGTTTGTCGATGAAGCGCAATACTGGCTTTGGTCACAAAACATCGACTTCGGCTACTACTCGAAGCCACCGATGATCGCCTGGATCATCCGGGCGATGACCGAGATCTCCGGTTCGACGTCGATATTCTGGATCCGGGTCTGCGGCCCGCTGGTCCACATGGCGACCGCCTTTGTGTTGATGAAGACGGCGAAGCGGTTCGTCGGGCCCGAAGTCGAAGGCTGGACCGGCGTCACCTACATCACGCTGCCGGGCGTAGCGCTGTCTTCGGTCTTCTTCTCGACTGACGTCGTCCTGCTGTTTTTCCTTGCCGCCGCGCTGTTTGGCTATTTCGGACTTACCCGGCAACGGTCGATCGGGCTGGCGCTGCTCATGGGGATCGCCTTCGGCTGCGCCTTCCTGTCGAAATATGCGATCCTGTTCGTCGTTCCCGGTGGTTTGATCGCCTTGATCCTTATGCAGTCGGCCCGCATCGCCTGGAGAGATTTCTTCATTTCAGCAGGTGCAGCCATCGCCGTGGCCTCGCCGAACCTGTGGTGGAACGTCACGCACGACGCGACGACGGTGAAGCATACGACGAACATTGCGCATTGGAGCGCTCTCAGCATCGACGTGCGCCGCGGCGTCGAGTTCTTCGCGGCGCAATTCGGCGTCGTCGGACCGATCGTGTTCTTTGCGATCCTATGGGCGGTCTACCGAGCCATCAGGGGCAACAGCAGCGCATTCGAAACGCTGCTGATATGGCTTTCGGTTCCTGTCATTCTTCTCATCACCTTCCAGGCGCTGGTGGCAAAAGCCTATGCCAACTGGGCCGTGACCGCCTACGTCGCCGGAACGATCCTTGCCGTCTGGCTGCTCCACCGCGAATGGCCGAAAGGATTGCGGATTTCTCTGGCCCTCAACGGATTCGCAAGCATCGCCTTTCCCTTGGCAGCGGTCTTCGCGCATCAGCTCGTACTGCCCAACGGCAACGAGGCGATGAAACGCTATCTCGGACGTAGCACCATCAGTCGCGAGGCCGCCGATCTGGCACGCCAGTCCGGCGTCACAGACATCGTCAGCGACAGCCGCGACATGCTTGCCGATATGTTCCATACGCTCAGAAACGAGCCGTTCCGCCTCTATGCGCGTCCGCCCGCTGGCACGCCGGAGAGCTACTACGAACAGACTTTTGCGATGCCGGATGACCTCAGCCGGGACGTTCTGTTCATCACGACACAGCCCGTGACCTGCGCGCAGACGCCGGTGGCCGTCGGGTCCTGGGAACCGGCTGACGGATACTATCGCGGCAAGACCATCTACGCGTACAAAGTCTCGCCACGCTGCCTGATGCGCACCAGATAGAGTATCATTCGGTTGATGGGAGGCAGAGACACGTCCCCACTCCCTCGACTTCGACAAACGCAACGCCACCTTTTTCGAAAGCCATGCGCAACTGCGCTTCTGTCGCACGGTGGATTTCGTGGTGCCGGCCCTCGTAATCGCGGATCGTGCTTCGCGAGACTGCTGCCTGATCGGCAAGATCGAGTTGCGTCCAATCGAGCAATCCGCGAGCGGCGCGGCACAGTGCCGGTGTCAGAATTGTTTCCTTTGCGCCTTGACCCATATCGTCAAACCACCCATATTGGTTGATATAGGTCATATATGTCATATTTTTAACGGGATATCCAGTTCGGGAGACAACGATGCCGCACGATACACCTTTGATTTCGACGATCGTCGGGGGTCTCGTGCTTGCGTTCATTCTCGGCGCGCTGGCCCACAGGCTCCGTCTGCCGCCACTCGTCGGCTATCTCGTCGCCGGCATTTTGGTCGGGCCGCACACGCCCGGCTTCGTCGCAGACCAGGGATTGGCGCCCGAACTCGCTGAAATCGGCGTCATCCTGCTCATGTTCGGTGTCGGCCTGCATTTCTCGCTCAAGGACCTTCTCTCGGTGCGCGGTATCGCCGTGCCCGGAGCGATCGTTCAGATCGCCTTCGCCACCCTGCTCGGTTGGGGATTGGGAGCGATCATGGGATGGCCGACGGGAGGGAGCCTCGTCTTCGGCCTCGCTCTTTCCGTCGCTTCGACAGTGGTGCTTCTGAAGGCACTGCAGGAGCGGCGGCTGGTCGAAACCGAACGCGGCAAGATCGCCGTCGGCTGGCTGATCGTCGAGGACCTTGCCATGGTTCTGGCACTCGTCCTGATACCGGCAGCCGCCAGCATCGGCGGCGGCCACGGAACAGTCGAGCCGCTTTCTGCTGCCGTCAGTCGTTTGTTCGGCCTTGATCTCGGCATCGGCGGCATCATCGCCATGACGCTCATAAAAGTGGCGCTGTTCGTCGGCGTCATGCTGATTTTCGGGCGGCGCGTCATCCCCTGGACGATGCACCGCATCGCTCATACCGGCTCCCGCGAGCTTTTTCGCCTCGGCGTGCTTGCGATCGCTCTTGGCGTCGCGTTTGGCGCTTCGAAACTCTTCGGCGTGTCGCTGGCGCTCGGCGCCTTCTTCGCGGGTATGGTTCTGGCCGAAAGCGAGCTCAGCCACCGTGCCGCGCAGGAAAGCCTGCCGCTTCGCGACGCTTTCGCGGTGTTGTTCTTCGTGTCGGTCGGCATGCTGTTTGATCCGAACATCCTGGTCGACAAGCCGATCCCTCTGCTTGCCACCGTCTTCATCATCGTTATCGGAAAATCGCTGGCCGCCTTCCTGATCGTGCTGTTGTTCCGCAAGCCGATAGGAACGGCGCTGACGATTTCAGCGAGCCTCGGGCAGATCGGTGAATTCTCCTTCATTCTGGCCGCGCTGGGCGTCGATCTGGGACTGCTGCCGGAAGAGGGACGCGATCTGATCCTTGCTGGCGCAATCATCTCGATCATCCTAAACCCGCTTCTCTTCTATGCCTGCGACCGGCTTCGTCCGCTCCTCGAACCAGCCAAGCGCGACGAACCGGCCGCCGAGATCAAGGAAGAGGCGGCGCCGGAGCCCGCCGAAGCGCCGCTGGCGGTCGCAGACGAAGTGCACAAGACCGCACTTCGCGGGCACGCCATCCTGGTCGGCTACGGACGCGTCGGCAGTATCGTTGGCCAAAACCTGAAATCATCCGGAACACCCTTCCTCGTCATCGAGGACTCCGACAAGCGCATTGCCGAACTCAAGGACCAGGGGATCGAGGTCATCAGCGGCAACGCGGTGTCGCGCGACGTGCTCAACCTCGCGAACCTTGCCGGCGCGCGCAGCCTGGTGATCGCGATCCCGAATGCCTTCGAAGCCTGCGGCGTGGCGGAACAGGGACGTGCCGCCAATCCGAGCGTGCTGATCGTCGCGCGTGCGCACTCGGACGCGGAAGTGGAAGAACTCAAGGACTACGGCGCCGACACCGTCATCATGGGCGAGCGGGAAATCGCAATGGGCATGCTTGACCGCCTCTCTCAAGTGCATCATGACAGTGCACCCTATGAAGACGAGGCCGAGGCTGGTACAATCCAAGCCGAGGAAACGCCTTCTCCAGAAAAAGAATGAGAGACTTCTGCACCGTTGAGCCGGTTCGAGATTGAAAAAGCAGACGAACACGGGATGAGGCTCGACGCGCGCCGCATGACGGGTCGCGTTGCCGTTTCTCTCGCCGTTGCGATCTTCGCTTACCTCGGCCTTCTCTTTGGCGGCAATCTCGTGCTCGGTCCGGCGCGCGGGCCGAATTCAGTCTCGTCTTCGAGCAAGGACGGCCAGCCGCTGCAGCTCAGCGCGCGGGACGCAGTGCGCGGAATTCTCGCCGCCGACCGCAAGGTCGCGCCGAAATACGTCGCCTACGCTTCGGGCGCGGCGATCCCTGCGAACCCGCCTGCCATCGAATTTGCCTTTCGTCGCGACGCGACGCTTTCGTCGCCCGTCGACCTGCCCCTCCATGCGACCAGCGCGAAAGCCTACGATTCGCGCGGCCCGCCGACGGCAACGGCCTGATCTGCGCGCCTGACCGGCGCTTCCTATCTGCATTTACGACACGCTGCCCGCGCGACACGCGCAGGGTCAAGCGTTATCAAGGATAAACAACCATATGCGCACTTCACCATGGCTGGTGATCACCTATACGGTGGTCATTCTCCTCGGCATTCTGATCGCCCTGCCGAACGCCCTGCCGCAATCCGTCCTGCAGCGCATGCCTTCCTGGCTGCCGCATAGCCAGGTTTCCCTGGGCCTCGACCTTCGCGGCGGCTCGCACCTCGTTCTCGAAGTCGATGAAGCGGACCTGACCCGCGAGCGGCTGCAGTCGCTGCTGCAGGATGCCCGCCGCGTGCTTCGCGAAAAGAACATCGCCACGAAGTCGGTCGTTCGCAACCAGAACCAGATCGTCGTCGTGCTGACCGATCCTGCGCAAAGCGACGAGGCCGTCACTCAGCTGAAGACGCTCGGCAACACGATCGGCACCGGCATCAGCGCCGGCCAGTCGGATTTGTCGGTCAATGCAAGCGGTGGCAATATCACGGTCGGCTTCTCGCCTGCCGGCATCGCCAGCAACGTCGATTCGGCGGTCCAGCAGAGTCTCGAGGTCATCCGCCAGCGCGTCGACCAGGTGGGCGTCGCCGAACCGACGATCCAGCGCATCGGCGCAAACCGCGTCCTCGTTCAGCTCCCGGGCGCCCAGGATCCCACACGCCTTCGCCAGCTTCTCGGCTCGACCGCGAAGATGTCCTTCCACATGCTGTCCCCGACCAACGCACCGGGACCCGGTGTGACGATGCTGAAGGACGAGAAGGGCCAGGCCTATCCCGTTCTCGACCGCGTCGAGATTTCGGGTGACCGCCTGTCGGATGCTCGTGTCAGCTTCGATCCGAACACCCATGAGCCGGTCGTCAGCTTCCGCTTCGACAGTGCAGGCGCCACTCGCTTTGCCGACATCACCCGCCAGAACGTCGGCAATCCCTTCGCCATCGTTCTCGACGACAAGGTGCTGAGCGCGCCTGTCATCCGCGAACCGATCACCGGCGGCTCCGGGCAGATATCCGGCAGCTTCTCCGCCGACAGCGCAACGACGCTTGCCGCCATGCTGCGCGCCGGTGCCCTGCCCGCCAAGCTCACCGTCATCGAAGAACGCACCGTCGGTGCCGATCTCGGGGCCGACGCCATCAAGAAGGGCGTCTACTCCGGCCTGATCGGCTTCGCCTTCGTCGCCGCCTTCATCTTCTTCCTCTACGGCGCCTGGGGCCTTCTGGCCAACGCCGCCCTGGCACTCAACGTCATCCTGACCTTCGCCGGCCTGACGCTGATCGGCTCGACCCTGACGCTGCCCGGCATCGCGGGTGTCGTCCTCGGCATCGGCCTTGCGGTCGACGCGAACGTTCTCATCAACGAGCGCATCCGTGAAGAAACCCGCAAGGGAAAGAGCGCGTTTGCGGCCATCGATGCCGGCTTCAGCCGCGCCTACTCGACCATCGTCGACGGTAACATGACGGCGCTGATCGCCGCCGCAATCCTCTTCTGGTTCGGTTCCGGCCCGGTCCGCGGCTTCGCGGTGACCATGGGCCTCGGCATCATGATCTCGATGTTCACGGCTGTGGCGATCGTCCGTGTCGTGATGATCGCGATTGCCCGCCGCCGCAAGATGAAGGTCATTCACATCAAGCCGCTTCTGCCGCTGCACCTGATCCCGGATGGCACGAACATTCACTTCATGAAGGCACGATTTATCGGCGTGACGGTTTCGGCCATCCTGTCGGTTGCATCGATCGTGCTCTTCATCACGCCGGGACTGAATTACGGCGTCGACTTCAAGGGCGGCATCCAGATGTCGGTCAAGACGAGCGGCACGGTAGACCTTTCAGCTTTCCGCACGGGGCTTAACGAGCTCGGCCTCGGCGAGGTTTCGCTGCAATCCTTCGGCGACAACAATACCATGGCTGTGCGCGCGCAGCGCCAGGAAGGCGGCGAAGAGGCTCAGACGGCCGCAGTCACCAAGCTGAAGGATGAAATCGTCAAGCTCGATCCGCAGGCGACCGTCACCGGCACCGACGTCATCGGCCCGAAGGTCAGCGGCGAACTCGCATGGGCCGGCATCATGTCGGTGGTGCTCGCCAGCCTCGCGATGCTGTTCTACATCTGGTGGCGCTTCGAATGGCCGTTCGCGGTCGGCGCCATCGCAACGCTCATCCTCGACGTGACGAAGGTGGTCGGCTTCTTTGCGCTGACCGGCCTCGATTTCAACCTGACGGCCATCGCGGCCCTCCTGACGCTCGTCGGCTACTCGGTGAACGACAAGGTGGTCGTGTATGACCGCATGCGTGAAAACATGCGCCTCTACAAGTCGATGCCGCTTCGCGAAATCATCGACAAGTCGATCAACGAGACGCTGGCACGAAGCCTCTACACCGGCGCCACCGCCTTCCTCGCCATGCTTCCGATGGCGATCTGGGGCGGCAGCGCTGTGGAGAGCTTCGCGGTGCCGATGGTATTCGGCATCCTCGTGGCAGCCGCTTCGTCGGTCTTCATCGCGGCACCGATCCTGCTCTTCCTCGGCGACTGGCGCCGCCGCCATCGCGCGGCCGTGACGGCCAACGAGGCAAAGGCGGAGATCCTTCCACCGGAGCCGCGCAAGTCTGCCGGCTAAGAAGAGTTGCCGATGCGAAATTAATGCGGGCGCCGGTTGCAGAACCGGCGCCCGCTTTCTATTCTCCGGCCGCCTTGGGGTTGGAGATTTGCAGCATGTCATCGGAGCGGTCAGACGTGTCAGCCGGCGACGATGAACGCACGAAGCGTTTCCTCGCGATCGCATCCCATGACCTGCAGTCTCCGTTGCGGCATATCGCAATGTACGCGGAGATCCTGCTCGACGACCTCGGCGACGCTGCCATCGACAACGAGCACCTGCAATATCTCAGGACAATCCTCGACAAGGCGCAGACTGCCCAAAGGCTGACGAAGGTGCTGATGAGCTTTGCAGCCGGTACACCACAGGTGAAACTGGCCGATGTCGATACCGATGTGCTTGTCAGGCAGATCTGGGCGGAACTTCTGGCGGAGGTCGACGCGCCCGGCGCGACGCTCGATGTCAGGCCTCTGCCAACCGTGAAGACCGATGCCGCCATCCTTCGAATGGTCCTGAAGATCATCCTCGGAAACGCGCTGGTCCATCGCCGCGATGCCGCTCCTCACGTGATGATCGCGGCTGTAGCGGGCGCTTCTGAATTAACGATCTATGCAACCGACGACGGCCCCGGGATCGACCCGGCCTATCACGGCAGCATTTTCGACGCGTTCTGGTCGCTGCCTCAGGCTGGCGCCGAGAAACGGCCCGGACTGGGGCTCACATCCGCACGCGATCTGCTCGCAGCCCTTGGCGGCAGCATTCGGCTCGACAGCTCAAACGAAAACGGCAGCCGTTTTGCGATCAGCCTTCCCGCTGGGTAGCACCTCAGCGGTTATAGTCGTCCTTCCAGAACATCGGCAGGTCATAGTCGACGTATTCGCGAATGATATGCTGTAGCGTCTCGACATCGATCTCCTCCTTGCCGATGCGAAAATCCACGCCGTAATCTGGAAACTGCTGGAAATAGCCGGCAGAGACATTCATCGACACCACGCCGATCGCCCCGGTGTAGCCGCTGCCACGAAGCTTCGGCACGGTCTCGCGGAAATCCGCGTTCGGCAGCAGCCTGTTGTCGAGCAGAATGAGATCGAACTTGCGGTCCCTGAGCTGCATCAGCGCATCGTCCACCGACTGGGCGTACTCCATTGCCACAGGCGGCTCGGTCAGCTCCGCAACTTTTTTCCTCAACGACCGGAACTCGATGAACTCGTCATCGACGAAGAGAACCCTGACGGCATCCCGTCGATCGGCTACGGCCGCCATACCGTCTTCTCCCATTACGAAACCAGCCCCATCCGCAGCGCAATCGCCACCATATGCACGCGATTGACCGCGTCCAGCTTTCTAGCGGCGGCGGTAATATGAGAGTTGACGGTATGCTCGGACAGTCCAAGAATGATCGCGATTTCGGCCGACGTCTTTCCCTCGCTCGTCCAGCGCACCACTTCGCTCTCCCGCTGGGTCAACCGGCCGGACATTTCCTGGGCAAGGATCTCTTCATAGAACTTGTCGAAAATACGCATCGTGTCGAGAAGGATCTCCGCGATCTCGCCTTGTGCCGGCTCCGGACGTTTGCCGCTGAGCGTAACGCAATAGCGACGCCCCTCGGGCGTAAACAAGGGAATCAGGAGAAAGGCGTTGGTGTCGTATTCGTTCAAGACGAGGTCGGCAGGATAGCCTTCCATCGACCCACCCCTCCCGCTCAGAGGGGTTGCAAGGAACTGCGAGGCCCCCGCCTTGATCTGCCCGAGCGCCCGACCCAGGGCATAGATGAACAAGGCCGCGCGGCGTTCCGGAACGTTGGTGATGACGATGCCGCGGGCATCGAACGGCGGCGAGGATTCTGAAATGCGGGCAAGCGCGAAAGACTCAAACTCATAGTGATGTGCGGCAGCCTTCAGCAAGCGGAAGAAATCCGTCCGATTGATCGCTCGACCCAGCTCGGGGCCGGCGTGAAAAGGAACTGCCGCTGCGCTGCTCATCCCGCATTCCTTGGCTCTTGGCTGGGGCATCCTATCCCGAAATCTTGGGATACACGTTCTAAATCGGTACGGTTAATAACATCCGCGAGACTGACGAGGGAAGAGATCGAATGGGGATGGACGGCGCGCATGCCGAAGTCCTAGGTCTTTCCGCATGCAATACCCCTTGCGTGCGGAGAGTGGTGCCAAAGCAGGCATCGGGGAGAGCCGACGCGCCTTTCAGTCAAGGGGTTGACTGAGTTTGTGGTGGCAAACATGGGTGTGTCGGCGCTCCCAGCACTCGATCCGTTTTCGGCATCGTTTTTCGGTTTGGCGACCATCTTCGGATAGAGGCAGAGGTGAGTCAATCGATGCCGCGACCCCTGCGACATGCCACCCAAAAAAGGTCTCTCGTCCTGGGTGAACTAACCCCAGTGCAGAAAGAGCTCGTCCAGGTCGATCGGCTTCTCGATGTAGAAATCGGCCCCGGCGGCGAGCGCGCGACTGCGGTCTTCTTCCGCATCGGATCCGGAACACACGCCGAGCCGCATATGCGAGAAGCGACTGTCCCCGCGAAGCTTCCTGATCAGGCTCAGGCCTCCATGGAGGGGCATATAGAGATCGACGATCAGGAGTTGCGGCAATTCCTGCCCGGCCGCCTCCCGTTCCTCGAGGGCTTCGAGCGCGGCCTGCGTCGTCAAAAAGCAATCCATCTCGAGTGCCAACTTCCGTCTCCTGCGGATATAATCCACGTAAAACAGATCGTCCCGGCTGTCGTCGATGTAGAAAAGCGCCGGCATAGGACCCCACTGCAAGCCATCTTCGCCCGTCGCTTGTACCGACGTCGGCAGCGAAATATCAACCAGATCGCGCCCGATTATTTTCAGGGCAACGCGCGAACAATGGCCTATCTCCTGCGACGTATATTGAATAATTTCCGATTCCGGAAATAGATGTGACCGCGGGACGGGAGAATTGCGAATTGGCAGAGGCGGTCAGTGGTCGAGGTACAGGTGCCTCCTGGCACCGGGAGCGGCACCGTTTGACCGTCGTGCTCATCGGGCTCCTTATTCTTCTCGCTGGACTGGCGGTCGTCGCAGGCTGGATTCGGCAGATCGAACCGGTGGTTGCGATCATCCCCGGCTCACCTGTGATGGCGTTTAACACGGCCCTCTGCTTTGTCTTGTCCGGATTGGGCCTTGTCTGCTCGGTGCAGACGAACGAGCGAGGTCGCACCGCCTCGTTCCTTCTGTTTTCGCTGGCGACGGCCATGAGCGGCATGCGCCTGCTCGAACTCCTTTTCATCGGGCGCCATGCTCAAATCATCGAGCCCTTTCTGGCCGGCGCCTTCGTCGCGCCGGGCTTCGCCGCGAAGTTCAGCGCAGGCATGGCGCCAAATACCGCCGCCATTTTTTTCTTTTCGAACCTGTCGCTGGCATTGACCCCAGCCGAGCACAGGGGAAAGGCACGGGTCGTCGAGGAGCTGGTCGGATACGTCGTCATCGGTCTCGGCATGGCCGCCCTTGCCGGTTATGCGATGCATGCCGAGCACATCTATCGATGGGGTTCGAATATCGGCATGGCCGTCCATACGGCCGTCGGCATCGTGCTTCTGGGATCGGCGATGCTGGTGCGGTCTTGGTGGCTGCAGCCGGAAAGCCATGGCGGGATGCCTGTATGGCTGCCGGGTGCGATCTGTCTCGTGGGCCTGCTGGTCGATCTCTACACCCCGCTTGGCGTTGCAAACGGCATGCTCTACGTGCCGCTTGTTCTCACCTCGCTGTGGTTCGGCAGCCGGACGGCCCCGTTGTCCCTCGCCCTCGTTTGCTCGATCCTCATCCTTCTCGGTTTTTTTGCCCTCGATCGCCAGGGCGCCGGCTATCTCTATGAGGCGGCAAACCGTGCCATTACGGTCGTCACGCTCTGGCTGGTCGCCGTCTTCGTCTTCTACTTCCAACGCAAGAGCGCCAGCCTCGATGCCGAACGCATCCGCTTCGACAGCGTGACGCGGAACACCCCGAACGCCATCATCGCAATCGATACGAAGGGGATCGTCTCGATGTTCAATCCCGCAGCCGAGGCGATGTTCGGCTACAGGGCCAGGGAGGCAATCGGCCGGAACGTCAAAATGCTGATGCCGGAACCCTACCACTCCGCCCATGACGGATACCTGGAGCGCTATAGCCAGACGGGTAACGCGCGCATCATCGGGACAACGCGAACGGTATCCGGCCGGCGCAAGAACGGCGAGGCGTTTCCTCTCGACCTTTCCGTCAGTACGTTCACGACCGGGACAGCCGTTACCGTCGTCGCCATTCTCCGCGACATCAGCCTGCGCGTGGCGCAGGAGGAGCAGCTAAGGACGATGTACGGACAGCTGCAGGCCTACACCGCGGATCTGGAGCGCAGCAACACCGACCTCGACGAGTTCGCCTACATCGCGTCGCACGATCTGAAGGAACCCTTGCGCGGCATGCACAATCATGCGCGGTTTCTTCTGGAAGATTACGAAAAAATGCTCGATGACGATGGCGTAAGGCGCCTCAACCGCATCGTTCGCCTCAGCCAGCGAATGGAAAAGCTGGTCAACGACCTGCTTTACTTCTCGCGCATCGGGCGTCAACAGCTGGCAATCGGTGCCGCCGACGTCCATGCCATCGTCAAGGACGTCGTCTCGACGATGGATCTCTACCTGGAGGAACGGTGTGCAACTGTCGTCGTAGAGGAACCGCTGCCGGATGTCGTTTGCGACGCCCTGAGGCTGACCGAGGTCTATCGGAACCTGATCACCAATGCGGTCAAATACAACGACAAGCCGCAGCCCGTCGTAACGATCGGACACCGTGACCATCTCGTCGGCGCCGACGGGACGTCAGTGCGGGATGTCTATTTCGTCCGGGACAACGGCAAGGGCATTCCAAAAGAGTTTCACGAGGATGTTTTCCGTATTTTCAAGCGCCTCGAAAAGCCTCAAGACTCGGACGACGGAACGGGCGCGGGACTGACCTTCGTGCGAAAGATCATCGCACGTCACGAAGGCGACGTCTGGCTCGAGTCCGAGGTCGGTCATGGAACGACCTTCTATTTTACATTGGGCCATAAACGCGAGGACCAGCATGCCGCAGCGTGAAGCACAGCCGATCCTCATCGTCGAAGACAGCGAGGACGATTTCGAAGCGACGATCCGCGCCTTCAAGCGTGCAAATCTCAAGAACCCCGTGCAATGGGCATCCTCCGGCCACGAGGCGCTGGACATGCTCGGCAAGATGCCGACGCGGCCGGGTCTTATCCTGCTCGATCTCAACATGCCCGGCCTCGACGGGCGCAAGACGCTGGAGGCGATAAAGTCCAATCCCCACTGGCGCAAGATTCCAGTCGTGATCCTGACCACCTCCGGTGACGAGCGCGATATAGAAGGCTGCTACGCGCTCGGCGCCAATACGTATGTGCAAAAGCCGGTCGATCTCGACGGCCTGTTTGCCGCGATCCAGCGCCTGAAGGAATACTGGTTCGAGATAGCCATCCTTCCTTTGGAAGGTTGACCTTGGTGAGCGACGGCACCTCTGTCCTGATCATTGACGACAACATCGACGACCGGGAAGTTTATCGGCGAATGCTCGCGCGCGTGGCCGGCGCGAACTACACCGTCTTCGAGGCGGAGAACGGCGAGGAAGGCCTTGCACTGAATGCGCAGACGCGGCCGGACTGCATTCTTCTCGACTATTCCCTGCCCGGCCGCGATGGTGTCGGCGTTCTCGAGGAAATCGTCAAGCTCGATGCCGCCGCCAATGTGATCATGCTGACCGGCCAGGGCAGCGAGACGATCGCCGTCGAGGTGATGAAGGGCGGCGCCCGCGACTATCTGACGAAGGACACCCTCTCACCGGAGACGCTGCATCGGTGCATCCAGAATGCGATCATGCACGGCAGCCTGGAGACAAAGCTCGAGTTCAAGCGGCAATCGCTGGAGATCTTCACGCGCGCCATGGCGCACGATCTCAAAGAGCCGCTGAGGACCATCAAGTCCTTCGGAAAACTGCTGCATGGCTCGCCGGCCCTTGCCTCCGACGACCGCGAACTCCTGGATTACGTCCTCAGCGCTGCCGACCATATGGAGGATCTCATCGTCAAAGTTTCCGGCTTCACCAAGCTGGAAGCATCTGACGAGCTCGAGTTGAAATCCATGGCGCTGTCACCGGTCCTCGATCAGGTGGAACGCAATCTTCGCGAACAGGTCGGCAGCCGCCGGGCTACCGTCCTTCGAGCCGCGCTGCCCGAAGTGATGGGCGATGCCACGTTGTTGGTCCAACTTTTGCAGAACCTCGTCTCCAATGCTATCCGCTATTGCGATGCCGACAGTCCCGAGGTGCGGATTTCCGCTGAGAATGATGGATCGCACTGCCGGATTGTTGTCAGCGACAACGGCCCCGGTATCGACCCTGCGTATCGCGAGCTCGTCTTCCAGCCATTCAAGCGTCTTGTCGGACGCAGCGTCGAAGGGACCGGGCTGGGGCTCGCCATCTGCCGACGCATCGCTCAATTGCATGGCGGCGCAATCTGGTGCGAGGAAGGGCGCTCGCGCGGTGCGACGTTCATCGTGGAACTGCCGCTTGCGCGGCCTGCGGCGCCGAGCAGGCCATACGACGGCCTGCGTCAAGAGAGAGCCGACGCGGAGCGACCGCTGCGCCTGGCAGAGGTCCTTCTCGTCGAGGATAGCCCCGCCGACGTGCAGATCCTCAAGATCAAGCTGATGAAGCGCGAGAGGGTCAGCTTCAATCTTCATGTCGCAAGCAACGGGCGCGAAGCCATGCGGCTGCTGGAGGAGCGCGCAGCCGGCGGCCGCGATCCGTCGATCGACCTGATGCTGGTCGACATCAACATGCCGATCATGGACGGGTTCGAGGTGCTCAGCGCGCTTTCTGCCGACGGGCGGTTGAACAAGATCCCCGTCTGCATTCTCAGCACGTCGAGCGACGAGGACGACATGCAACGCGCCGAGGCGCTCGGCGCGCGCGCCTACATGATCAAGCCGCCAACCCTGCAGCAGCTGGAGCTTGCGCTCAAGACCGTCGACACTTTGGATTTGCAGCCCCGCGGAGATGCCCTAATTCTGTATGCAGATCCCTCACGACACACTCCATCTGCGACCGCATGACACTCATACTCGCTTTCATCTCCACGCTGCTTCTGTCTCCCATTCAATCCGGGCTGCTCTCCATGGTATCAGGCATTCATCACATCACGCTTATAGCCCGAAAGGTGCAGGCGAACGTCGATTTCTACGCGGGCTTCCTCGGCCTGCGGCTCGTCAAGCAGACGGCCGGCTTCGAGGATGCGACGCAGCTCCACCTCCTCTATGGCGACGCCGACGGCACACCCGGATCGCTCGTGACATTTCTCGTCTGGGAAGACGGCGCACCCGGGCGCGCGGGCTTCGGCCAGTTGAGCGAGCTTGCGTTGGCGATCGATCCGGCGAGCATCGGCTACTGGCTGACGCGCGCCATGAGTTTCGGACTTCGATCGGAGGGTCCTACGGACGAATTCGGCGAGCCGGTTCTGCGGCTGAAGGATCCCGACAATGTCATCGTCAAGCTCGTTGGCGCACCGAAGCTCACGTCACCGGCAGCCTGGGACGGTGCCGGCATTCCGCTGGAGCATACCGTCCAGCGCATACGCGGCGCCACCCTGCTCACGGAGAAGCCGGCGGAAAGCCGCAACTTCGTGGAAAGCCATTTCGGTTACCGTTTCCAGGACAACCGCGGCAACATCGACAGGCTCGTGTCCGAATCCGGCGATGTCATCGATATCCGCGATGCAAAGGGGTTCTGGTCGGGGGCGCCGGGAACGGGGACGTTCGATCACGTCGCCTTCCGGGCTGCCGACGACGAAGCGCTGCTCGCCGTCCACAACGTCCTCGAAGAGGAAGGTGCATCGGCCACCAACATGCACGATCGCAAATATTTCCGCTCGCTCTACGTTCGCGAGCCGGGAGGAACGCTGATCGAGCTGGCGACGGACAAGCCCGGCATGACGGTGGACGAACCGCAGGCGACGCTGGGTAGCAAACTTTTCGTCCCCAAGGATGCCATTACCGATCTCAAGGACCTTAAGGTCGTGCTGCCGCAATTTTCGATGCCTGGCGAACCGCGTATCAATTATCGCGAGCTGCCTTTCGTGCACCGGTTTTACACGCCGCCCGATCCGGACGGAAGCGTTCTGGTGTTGCTGCACGGTTCGGGCGGCAACGAAACGACGCTGATGCCGCTGCTGCATCAGGTCTCCCCCCGCGCTACGCTGCTCGGCGTGCGTGGACGCGCCACGGAAGAAGGTATCCCGCGCTGGTACAAGCGGATCACGCCCTTCTCCTTCGATCAGCAGGATATCAAGAGCGAGGCCGAAGCCTTCGCAGCCTTCATCGACGGCGCCGTCAAATCCTACGGGCTGGACCCGAAGAAGCTCGTCTACGTCGGCTATTCCAATGGCGCAAATCTCCTGAATTCACTGCTCTATCTCCATCCGAACCTCGTGCACAAGGCGGTGCTTCTGCGTTCCATGCCGGTTCTCAGCAACTTTCCACATGCCGACCTCAAGGGCACCGACCTTCTTGTCATCAGCGGCAAGACCGATGCCTACGGCAAATATGCAAGCGACCTCGAGGCCCGACTGAAGAGTTCGGGGGCCACTGTCGATTCGACTGTCATCCCCAGCGGCCACGACCTCGGGGACGCCGATGTCCCTGTTATTCGCAAATGGCTCAGTGGAGATCAGTAGTGATCCAGCGCGGCCGGCGGCGGGAAGCAACAACCACAGTCTTGGGTGGTCCTTGCCTCCGGCCGATCAAGCATTGCCGCCGATGAGGCGGTCAGGCGTGATGTTTTCGCACGCGGAAGGTCTGCGCGACGACAGCTTCTGCATGGCGTGTGACAGCGAGGGCCGCCCACCCGCGGGAGAAATGCAGGAGCCGGACCAGCAATTTTGCCGATAAGCCACGGACGGGTTGAAACACTATTCTTTTCCGCTCGGACTTTTCGCACGTGCGAAGAACGAGAAATGGAAAATCGGTCGCCTCGATACGAACCCGATGCAGCGTGAACATAGATATGCATATTTTTCAGGTATATCCAGAATTGAAGTCGTGAAAACAATTGGATTCACTAAACAATCTACCGATTTCAATATTTCGTGAACACGAATTATTACAATTACTATTCTTTAAATTCGTAATGTTTCAAATTTAAAACCCATATACCGCGATTTATAACAGGCAGGCAAGAAATCACCACATTCTTTTGGTTTTTCAACCTTCTGTACTGTTTTGCTGCAACGCAAAATGTTCCTTGTCGAGGCCGGATACGCGCCCTATCCTCGCCTTTAACATCGATCGCAGAAGGGGAAAACGAATGCCTCCTCAGCCCGTGGACATCAGCCTGATCATCTCGTCGAGGAATCGGGCATATGGACTGACGAACTGCCTGGATGCCGTTTCTGTCGCCGCCCGGCAGGCAAGCTATCTGAGACTGGAACTGGTGTTTGTCGACAACGGCTCCACCGACTCCACCTCCGACGTCGTGCGCGAATGGGCGAAAACCGCTCCGATCAGCACCAACCTCGTCTATGAGTCGACGGCGGGGCTCGCCGTTGCACGCAATGCCGGGATGGCAGCGGCGCGCGGTCGCCTCCTCGCCTTCACCGACGACGACTGCGAGATCTTTGCGGACTATTTCAGCCTGGTCGCGTCGCTCTTTGCAGGCGACAAGCAGCCGGTCATGCGGGGCGGCCGGATCGAGCTCGGAGACGCACGCGATCTGCCCGTAACGATCAAGACGGAACTCGAGCCCGCCGTCCTGACCAACGACCTGCATGCCGGTGGCTTCATTCACGGCGCCAACATGGCTTTTCCGCGGACGCTGATCGACACAGTGGGCCTGTTCGATACCCGGTTTGGGGCCGGCTCGCCGTTCCGCTCGGGCGAGGACACCGACTATGTACACCGAGCCTTCAACGCCGGCATCCGCGTGGAGTATCTGCCCGACTTTGCGGTGAAGCATTTTCACGGACGCCGCGAACTGGGCGACGTCAAGAAGCTCCAGAGCGGCTACGCCTTCGGCAACGGGGCACTCTACGCCAAGTACCTTTTTCACCGCCGTTCCAACATGCGCGGCATGCTGCGCTGGGACATCCGGCAGGCGGTTCTGGAAGCGATCGGGCGCCGCAAGCTGAGCGACGAGCTTGGTCTGACGTATCGCAGCCAGCTTCGCGACAATCTCACCGGCATGCTCGCCTATTGGCGGGGCCAGAGGTCGGGCCGTCCAGCTTAACCGGCCTCGGCGTGACCAGCCTCGGAATGAACACATAAATGCGCGAGTTCTCGCGCTTATTCGATTGGACAGTGAATGGCAGATACGGCAATTGCCCGCGCCGAGCTTAAGAAAAAGACCGCCCTCTCCGTCCTATGGTCGGTCATTCGCGTTGCCTGGAGCACTGTCGCGACTTTTGTGATCTTCGTCATCCTGGCGCGCATTCTCGGTCCCGGCGATTTCGGGACCTTTGCGCTGGCAAGCCTGTTCGTGGAAATCGGCCGCGTTCTCGCCTATGCGGGGCTGGGCGATGCCATCACCCGACAACTCGATCTTGACGAAGAACTCGCCGACACCGCCTTCTGGGCAACAATTGCGTTCAGCGGCATGGTGGGGGCCATTGTGTTCGTGTTTGCCCCGTATTACGGCGATCTGGTCAGGGATCCGTCCGTCGCGGGCATCTTGCGCTGGTTGGCGCCGTTGCTGCCGGTATCCTCACTCGCGGTCATTCACAACGCGCGCCTCGCCCGTGAATTCGGCCACAAGAATCTCGCGGCACAGGCGATCGCCGCCAGCCTTCTTTCCGGCATCACCGCCGTCGTCTGCGCCTACCTTGGGTGGGGCGTCTGGGCACTCGTCGCCCAGACCGCCGTCAACGCCGTGGTAACGGTGCTGCTCGGCTGGGTGGCCTATCCCTGGATGCCGAAATTCCGGTTCAACGTGCCCTTGTTTCGATCGGTATTCCTGTTCAGCATCAGCCTCGTCGTCACGCAGTTGATGTGGATGCTGCTTGCCCGCGTGCAGGACATCTTCATCTCGCGCTGGTACGGCCCTGTCGAGGTCGGGCGCTATCGCATCGCCTGGAGACTGATCGAACTGATTGGGCAAGCGGTGCTCGCGCCGATCGGCAGCGTGGCATTGGTGACGCTGTCGCGGCTGCAGAACGACCGGATTGCCTTCAAGAATGCCTATAACAAGATCGTCGGTGCGGCGGCGCTGGGGACCATCCCGTTGCTTCTAGGCTTC
The DNA here is from genome assembly GCF_001424945.1 of Rhizobium sp. Root1203. GTDB lineage: Bacteria > Pseudomonadota > Alphaproteobacteria > Rhizobiales > Rhizobiaceae > Rhizobium. Next base: position 95,984 of record NZ_LMCW01000001.1, on the reverse strand, counting down.
GGCGCACTCTCCAACGACATGATCGCACTACTCTTCGGCGACAAGTGGGGCAATGCGGGCGACATAGCTACCGTTCTGGTGTTGATGTCGGTGCCCTTCGTCATGAATTTCTTCGCGTCGTCGGCGCTCTCGGCCGTCAACCGGGCGGAATCGATCCTTTCGGTGGCTGCGCTTCAGCTTGCCGCGACGCTGGTGCTGACATGGCTGCTGGTTCCCTACGGCGTGGTCGCCGTTGCTGCGGGCTACACGCTGCGCGCCTGGCTGACCATGCCGTACCAGCAGTATGTGCTGAGCAAATACGCCGGTATCGACGCAAAGGGCACTTTTAAGGCCGTGGCAGTACCCTTCTGCGGCGCAGCACTCATGGCGGTCTGCGTATGGCTCGCCCATCCCGTCATCGTCGCACACGTCTCGAACCGGTGGCTTTCTCTCGGCCTCAGCGTCGGTCTCGGTGCCTTGATCTACGCTGCCTTCCTGCCCACCTTCGGCCGCTCGGCAATTCGCCCCTATATCGCGCTCGCTCTCTCCTTGCTGCCCTCGCGCAGACAGGCCGATACGCAGAGAACATGAGCTTCCATGCAGACCTCTTGTCAGTGACACAAGGAGCCTTCCATGCCTGAATCGAACAACATGACGATCAACCGCCTTCAGGGCCTGATCACCAATTGCCATGCGGATCTCTTCGATCCGTCCGAGCCTTTCGCGCTCCTGAACTTCCCCAACCACACCAACATCGGCGACAGCGCCATCTGGCTCGGCGCCCTTGCCTATTTCGAACGTCAACGCGCGCGGCCGTCCTATGTCAGCGAGATGTCGACATTCGACGGCGAGCGCATGGATGCGGCGATCGGCCATGGGCGCATCTTCATCAACGGCGGAGGGAACTTCGGGGACGTCTGGCCGCACTACAGCAATTTCCGTGAATACCTGCTTGGCCAGTATCCCGGCCGGCCCATCGTGCAGATGCCGCAGACGATCCAGTTCCGCGCACAGGAAAACATCGACAGCATGGCGCGCGCGATCGAAAAGCACGGCAACTTCACACTGCTCGTGCGCGACAAGAAGAGCTTCGAATTTGCCCGGCTGTGGTTCCAGTGCGAGGTGCGCATGTGCCCCGACATGGCCTTCTGCATCGGCCCCGTGAACCGCCCCGCGCCGCAGCACGAGCTTTTGCTCAACCTTCGCGACGATGTGGAGGTCGGCGCGGCACAGGATCTGACAGCGGCGACGATCCGTCCAGGTACGGTGAAGTCCGACTGGACGGACGACCCGGCAGACTTCCAGCGGCAGACGAAGCATGCCGCCATCCTCAAGGGTCTGATGACCGGCCGCATCGGCGGTCGTGCACGGATGACCGAGCTTGCCTATCGCGAACGGGCGCAGCAGCGCTTCGATCGCGGCGTGGCGCTCCTGAGTTCGGCACGCCAGGTCATCACCGACCGTATGCATGGACACATCATGTCCGTGCTCATCGGTGCCGATCATTGCGTGCTCGACAACAGCTACGGCAAGACCAGCAGCTTCATCGAGGCTTGGGGCACATGCAACAGCGACAGGGCGGCCCTTGCCCCGACTGTCGACGATGCGTTGGCTATTCTCGACGCACGCCGGGTCGGGCAGGCCGTGGTCGCCTGAACCCGATCAGCCTCGCCGGGCCACCAAAATTCCGGCGAGCACCACCATGCCGCCGACCGCCTGCATCGGCCCGATCGGCTCGCTCAGCAGAACCCAGGCGAGGATCGCAGCCACGACCGGCTGCAAAAGGAGCGTCAGTGACGAGAAGGCCGCCGGTAGATAGGCCAGCGCGTAGGTGATCGCCACCTGGCCACCTGCGTGGCTGACGAAAGCCAGCCCGAAAACCATGGCCCATCCGTGCGCCGTTGCCGGCAACATGTTGCCTTCGATGAAAAACGCCAGCGGCAACAGGCAGACGGCAGCCGATGCGGTGCTCCAGAGCATGATACGGATGGTATCGAATCGGCTGCGCAGTCTGCCGATTGCAAGAATATAGCCCGCGTAGAACAGCGCCGCGACGATGGCGATACCGTCGCCCCGCAGGTCGCCATTGCCGAGAGCGGCAGGCCCGCCCTTGAGGATGACCACACCCGCAAGCGCCAGCGCCAACCCGGCCAGGAAGACGCGCGTCACGGTGGCGTGGAAGAACAGAAGTCCGATCACCATGACGAAGACGGGTGCCAGATTTGCAAGCAGCGTCGCGTTGGCAACCGATGTCATCGTGATGGAGAGATGCCATGAAGCAAGGTCCATGGCGAGAATGACGCCCGGCAGGATCAGCATGCCGTAGTCAGACAGCTTCTGCGGCTTCGGGCCTGTGTCATTGCCCTTGACGAGAGAGAAGATGAAAATCGGGATCAGTGCCAATGCCACGCGCCAGAAGGCAGTGGCCATCGGCCCCACGTCCGAAAGGCGCACGAAGATCGGCGAACCGCCTATTGCCGCGCCGCCCAGAACGAGGGCAGCCAGGGCCAATCGATTGGCCGGAGCGGGCTGGGTAACGGCAGACGAGACCTGCGACATGTTCCGATGCTTCCTGCACCGCCTCTGTTGCATATGGCGGCTTCCGGCAGCCGATTAACAGATGCGACCTGCCGAGAATAGTCGCAGAACGACAGCAGCCGGCAAAATCCGCAAAGCACGGCTAAATTGCCGTGCCTTGCTGCAGGAAGGCACCAATCAGCCCGAAATGACGGTCGAAAATTCCGGATTTCCGCGGATGGTGTTGCTCACCGTGCAAATCTCGTCTTCTGCCGCATGCGCGATCTTCAGACGCGTTTCTTCATTGAGATCGCCCTTGATCGAAAAAACGATGCTGAACTTCTGCACCCGGGAAAGCCCTTCGGTTGCTTTCTCACCCGTCACGTCTGCAGTGATCTCGGTGATCCTGTCGAGTACGCCGAGCTGACTGGCGGCGATGCGGGCACTGAGGACGAGGCATGCGGACAGCGACGAATACAGCAGGTCCAGCGGGTTGAACCCAGGCTGCGACGGTCCCGTGACGATGTCGAGTTCGCCCTTGGTGGCTGACGTGACATGGGGGAAGCCGGTGCGGCCAAGAACGGCGGTTGCGCCAACGGGACGGGGACGAGCCTTCAAATCGGCCATGGGACAATCCTTCAACGATGAATTTCTGCCCTAGATAGGGACTTCGTCGGCTGCGCGCAACGCAGTCGATCACGCCTTCGCTGCGTCGTGGATTTCTGGCGATCCCCGCTGCCAACCACTGCCCCCCGCTTTCATCCAGCGATTCGCAAGCCGCAGGATCGCTGACCGTCAAGCTCAGTTTCCCCTCCCTATTTTTCGGGATAGCTCCGCGTCAGCTTCAGCAGGCAATATGCGCATGCACTAATACAGAAGTGACTCACCGGAGCTGTCCATGCGAGAACTTGAAACTGTTGCTGCTGCGCCCAACGTATGTTTCGAAGCCGAACCGTTCGGCTACGTCAGGAAAGTATACGTTGATGATGAACCCTGCTGGGGCCTCTTCGATTCCGACGGCGACGTGATATTCGTCGGCGACGCCGCCATCGACTGCCACTCCTATGCAGCGAAAGAGCAAATTCGCATTCAGGTCGTGCACTAGCAACGGCGGACGGTCCTCTGCCTCCGGGGAGAGCACCGCGCCATCGTTTGGATACGACTATTCGGAGGCGCTTATCGGTAGGACTGCGCCGACGGCGTCACGGCCACTTCCTCGCCCGAAAAGACGATGAAGGCAAACAGGAGCACGCCGATGAACGTGATGATCGACGAGATAGCAACGATCGGTTCCATCGCGGCATTGCCGAGCAGCATCAGGTACAGGCTCGGCACCATCAGCACGACACCGGCGGTGTAGACATAGTACTGGATCATGGCGAGGCGGCGCTCGGCCTTGCGCGGATTGAGCGCGTGATAGCCGCCGAAAATCGCCATCGTCACCCAGCCCAGGAGATTACAGTGCGCGTGAGCGCCGATGACGCTGTGGTCTTGCGAAATCGCCATGTTCAACCCCATTCCGATCCCGACGATCAGGAACAGGATTGCCGTCTTGAAGTATAGCTGCGCAATACGTGGCATTGGAATTCCCCTCCGTTTTTCTGATCGCCAGCATTATCATCGTCCCGCAATTTTGAGAACGGAAAACATGGTATTCTACCCTACCTATACTGGGGGCATCTCGCTCGCCATCCCCAGAATACCTGCACGAAACCTCATCAGCGTTTTCTTAAACTTTGACGGCCATTGTGGTTCCTATGCCGATATGCGGAGGAATGAGATGAGAGACATCTACAGACCGTTTGTCACCGGCGACGATCCGGACCGGGAGGTGCGCTGTCGGGACGCGATGCAGTTTGCGTTCCAGGACTTTGTCGCCGCCTCGACCACTGCGGGGTGGAGCGAGCAGGAAAGCATCCAGGCGATCCTTTGCCTCGCGGAAGACCGCTTGCAGATGCTGGCGGCCAACGACGACACAGGAAGCCTACGCGACATGCGGAAGATGGCGCAAACGGCTGCGGCCTAACCTTCAGGCGGACCTGGCGAAGCGCGTATCAACCCCGTCTGCAAGGATCTGGGCCTGGATGACCGACGTATTGTGCGAGGCCATCAGAAGCAGGCACAGCGCGACGGCGCGCGGCACATCCTGCTCACCAGAGGCCCATCGGCGGCTTGTCAACTGATCGACCCCAAACAGCTTCTCTACGGCAGACGCAGTCAGCCCTAGGACCGCAAGTGCGGCTCTGTATTCCGACGCCTTCATGTGTGCTGTTCCCGGCGCGATTTACGCGCACTATTCTTTCGGTGCGGCCCACTTTAGTTTCGGATTATTTTCGAGAGTTCTCATATACGACATATAGTTGCGCAATTGCGACATAGCCCGCCGACAGGCATGCTCAGTGGACGGATGGGTCCGCGTCATCGAGAAATGTCCTGATGCCGTCGCGCTCGACAGTCGCAAGAAATTCGTCGAAGGCTTCCCGGTCGGTCGCGAAGGGTTCTTCCCACTCGATCAGGTCCTCGTCCTGCGTGATGACCTGCATCGTCCAGTCGCCGTTGGTTCCCGAAGGTCGGAATATATCGACGAGAACAGTCACGTCGTCGTCGGTGAATTCACCGGCAAATTCGGAATGTTCGAGCTTTTCCTTCTTGGGCATGTCATCTCGCTCTTTGCTAGGCATCCGGAGGAGGAACGCTCGCGTGCGCTCCATTTCATCGACAACTCAATATTCGACAAAACAGCAAAACAACCGGACTGGATGAAGGCGTTAGGAGTGGTGCCCAGACGCGGATTTGAACCACGGACACGCGGATTTTCAATCCGCTGCTCTACCAACTGAGCTATCTGGGCTAACCGACTTCGTCACAGTTCTCGCTGGGAAGAACTGCAGGGGCTTGGTTCACCCCGGAAGCGAGCGGGGTTATAGCATCTTGTTCGGCCATGGCAAGCGTCAAATGAGAGTTTTTTGACAGCGCACGGAATTTTCCAGATTCACGAGCAAAATGAATGGCTTCCCTGTGGATAAGATTGCTCAGTCATCGTCCGGGTACTGTGCCTTCGTCTCATCGTCGGCGACGGGGATGGCGTAGGAGCCCGTCAACCAGCGCGAAAGATCGACCTCGCGGCAGCGATTGGAGCAGAAGGGATAATGCTCGCGGTGCGAGGGCTTGCTGCATTCCGGGCAAGGCCGCGTCTTGCGCAGCGGCTCGACTTTGGCGCCGGTCTTCTTTTCGTCAAACATCGTCCGTCCTTCGGGATTTCTCGCCCGTCGGCCTCAGCCCTCGGGCCACCGGCTGTGGACATCGAAGCCCTCGCCGGTCAGAAGCAAAATGGTCTCATAAAGTGGCAACCCCACGACATTGGTGTAGGAACCCACCATTTTCTGCACGAAAGTGCCGGCCAGCCCCTGGATACCGTAGGCGCCGGCCTTTCCCCGCCACTGGCCCGAGGCCAGATAGTTCTCGATCTCGAACCCCGAAAGGCGCTTGAAGCGCACCTTGGTTTCGACGATCTTCTGGCGAACCTTGCGGTCCGGCGTCACCAGGCAGACCCCGGTGTAGACCCAATGGCTGCGGCCGGAGAGCAGGTGGAGCGAGGCGGATGCCTCGTCGGCGAACTCCGCCTTGCCGAGGATGCGCCGGCCGACGGCGACGACGGTGTCGGCGGCAAGGATGTAGCTGCCCTTCCACGTCATATCGCCCTTGATGGCCGCCAGGGCCGCCTCCGCCTTCTCGGTGGAGAGCCGGCGTGCGAGCGAACGTGGATGCTCCGACTTCTTCGGGATCTCGTCGATATCCATCGGCATCAGGCGCGACGGTTCGATCCCTGCCTGGTTGAGCAGATCAACGCGGCGGGGCGAACCGGAAGCCAGAATGAGCTTGTATTTGAGCGCCATGGAACCTCGGCCGGGGCAGACGGAGCGAAAGCCTTGCGGGCCTTCGGGCCAAGCCTACTTGAAACGATAGGTGATGCGGCCCTTCGTCAGGTCGTAAGGCGTCATTTCCACGAGGACCTTGTCGCCCGCCAGAACGCGGATGCGGTTCTTGCGCATGCGACCGGCAGTGTGGGCGATGATCTCGTGTTCGTTTTCGAGCTTTACGCGAAACGTCGCATTCGGCAGAAGTTCGGTGACGATACCCGGAAATTCTAGGACTTCTTCTTTAGGCATATAAGGGTTTTCTTCCTGTCGGTTGAGATGACGGCAGCGGCCGCCTCAAAATTTGCGCGGAAACTACACAATCAGGGGAGGTTTGTGAACCTCATTGATCGCGTTTCCGTTATTTGTTTCACGCCGATTGTGCGGCGATACCGTTTCTCTTGAGGAGCCGGCTCTCTATGTGATCGCTGAGAGAGTTTCGAACCTCGCGATAGCTGTGCAGAATCTGATCCCGCGTGCCTTGCGCGACCGTCGGATCCATGGTCGGCCAGTAGACCACTTCAACGGCGCTCGAGCGTGTGAGTTCGAGTGCGGCGTGGTGGGCCTGCGGAGACAGGGTGATGATGAGATCGAAATAGTCGTCTTCTAGCTCTTCCAGCGTGTGCGGATGATGGCGCCCCAGCGAAAGACCTATTTCCTCCAGCACCACATCGACAAACGGATCCCGCTCGCCGGCGCGGACGCCTGCCGAACGTATATAGGTATTCCCGGGCAAAAGGCTACGGGCAATCGCCTCGGCCATCGGGGAGCGAATGGCATTCATGCCGCACATGAAGAGGATAGCGCCCGGCCTTGCCTCCCCGCTTTTGCTTCCCGCGTCTTCCATCGTTCTCATCCACGCCAGTAGAGCACGCAGACCAGCGTGAAGAGCCTGCGGGCGGTATCGAAATCGACATCGATCTTGCCGTTCAGGCGATCCTTCAGTGTCTGCGAACCCTCGTTGTGAATACCGCGCCGGCCCATGTCGATCGCCTCGATGCGGCTCGGCGAAGCTGACCGGATCGCCTCGTAGTAGCTTTCGCAGATCATGAAGTAATCCTTCACGATGCGTCGGAATGGGGTCAGCGACAGAATGTGCGTGGCAACGGCATCGCCGACCTCCGTCGCGATGGAAAAGACCAGCTTGGCGTCGACCAGCGAAATGTTCAGCCGGTAGGGGCCGCCGGCGTGGCCGATCGGCGTGAAACTGTTTTCCTCGACGAGATCGAAGATGGCGACGGCGCGCTCATGCTCGACATCGGGCGTCGATCGGCCGATGGTGTCGTCCAGGACGACGTCGCAAAGCCGGAAGTCGCCCGTCGCCATGCCTTACCTCTCCAGATTGAGGCGGATCGCAACCGATCGCGCATGTGCGTCGAGACCTTCGGAAACGGCAAGCGCAATAGCCGCCGGACCCAGCGTGCGAAGCTGCTCCGGTCCAAGGCGCAGGATCGACGTGCGCTTGACGAAGTCGAGCACCGAGAGGCCCGACGAGAACCGCGCCGAACGCGCCGTCGGCAATATGTGGTTCGACCCGCCGACATAGTCCCCGATGACCTCGGGCGTATGTGCGCCGATGAAGATCGCACCGGCGTTGCGGATGCCGTCAAGCAGCGCATCCGGATCGGCGACGGCAAGTTCCAGATGCTCGGGCGCAATGCGGTTGGCGAGCGGAATAGCGTCCTTCAGGTTTTTCACGAGGATGATCGCGCCGAAATCGCGCCAGCTCGCCGCTGCCGTCTCGGCGCGGTTCAGCGTCTTCATCTGGCGTTCGACCGCCGCTTCTACCGACTTGGCGAACTCCGCATCGTCGGTGGCGAGGATCGCCTGCGCGCTTGCGTCATGTTCAGCCTGGGCCAGGAGATCGGCCGCGATCCAGTCCGGATTGTTGTCCTTGTCGGCGATCACAAGCACCTCCGAGGGGCCTGCGATCATGTCGATGCCGACAGTTCCGAAGACGTGGCGCTTGGCGGCGGCCACGTAGGCATTTCCGGGGCCGGTGATCTTGGCGACCGGCGCGATCGTCTCCGTGCCATAAGCAAGTGCCGCCACGGCCTGGGCACCGCCGACGCGATAGATTTCCGTCACGCCGGCAAGCTTTGCAGCAGCAAGCACCGCAGGGTTGACCTGGCCGCCTGCCGCCGGAACCACGATGACGATGCGATCGACGCCTGCGACCTTGGCCGGAACGGCATTCATCAGCACCGAGCTTGGATAGCTCGCGGTGCCGCCCGGCACGTAGAGGCCGACCGCCTCGATCGCGGTCCAGCGCGAGCCGAGGCCGACACCCAGGTCGTCTTCGTAGATATCGTCCTTCGGCAGCTGGCGGCGGTGATGCGATTCAATGCGGACGGCGGCCACCTTGAGCGCGCCGAGGACTTCGGCTGGGACGGCTTCGACGGCCGCGTCGATCTCGGCCTCGGTAACGCGCATCGGCGTCACGGCGAAATCGATCCCCTCGAACTTCTTCGAATACTCGGCCAGGGCTACATCGCCGCGGGCGCGCACGTCATCGATGATGGTGCGAACGACGGCGTTCACGTCTTCGGACACTTCGCGCTTGGTGGTCAGGAAAGCCGCGAAACGCTGTTCGAAACCTTCCGATGCCTGATCCAGCCAGATTGCCAACGCCGATACTCCTCTTGCGTACTCGATTAACCGGGACTAGGCGCCGGGATGGCGCGGCTTGGAGGCGGTTTCCCACGCGCCACCGATATCCGCAAGCTGAACTTCGATGCACTCGACATCCAGCACGATGGTCGCAGCGCCCGCAAGCGCGAGTTCGACGGTGCCTTCCGGTCCCTCGCCCTTCGGCTCGAAGCTGACGGCGAGCAGGGACAGGACGTCGTCGCGGTTCTTGCGGTCGATGCCGGAGGAACGCACGGCCAGCACGCGCTTGAAGGCGAGCGCGGTCCGGCGGCGCTCGAAGCCCTTGCGCTTCTTGCCGGCCTCTTCCCAAACGAAACGATTGGCCGCGATGGAAAACTGCGCATCGCGCGGCGACCACGCGATATCCGCGACCTTGAAGACACTATCCTGCATGTGTGCTGAAACGACGGCAAGATCTTCGCTATCAAGCGCAACAAGCTTCAGGTCGGTCATACAGGCAGCACCCCATTTGCCAAGGCATCGCCGGGGTGGCGATGCCGTCAGACAACGGACATAAGGCGCGCCGGCGCAATGCGCAACCGGGATATGCCGTGCATACCCGGGGATGCGCGGCCTTTGCTTATTCGCTGACGCGTTCGACGATCGCGCCGCAACGGGTAAGCTTCTCTTCCAGGCGTTCGAATCCACGATCGAGGTGGTAGACGCGAGACACCATCGTCTCGCCCTCGGCCGCAAGGCCGGCAATGACGAGCGATACCGAAGCACGCAAATCCGTCGCCATCACAGGCGCGCCTTTCAGGCGCGATACGCCTTCGATCTTGGCCGTCTGACCGGAGAGCGAGATCTTCGCGCCCAGCCGGGCGAGTTCCTGCACGTGCATGAAACGGTTTTCAAAGATCGTTTCGGTGACGTGCGAAATGCCTGACGACCGTGTCATCAGTGCCATGAACTGCGCCTGCAGATCGGTCGGAAAACCCGGGAAGGGGTCGGTGACGATATCGACCGGGCGGATGCCGGCGCCGTTGCGGCGAACGCGCATGCCGTTGTTGGTCGGCGAAATCTCGGCACCGGCGCGGCGAAGCGTCTCCAGCGCCGTGTCGAGCAGCGCCACATCGGTGTTCTCCAGCGTGACGTCGCCGCCGGCCATGGCGACGGCCATGGCGTAGGTGCCGGTCTCGATGCGGTCCGGCAGAACGCGGTGGCGGGCGCCGGACAGCGACGTGACGCCTTCGATGGTGATCGTGCTCGTGCCGGCACCAGAAATCTTGGCGCCCATGGCGATCAGGCAGTTGGCGAGATCGACGACCTCAGGCTCGCGGGCGGCATTGCCGATCACCGTGGTGCCGCGGGCAAGCGTTGCCGCCATCAACATGACGTGCGTGGCGCCAACGGAAATCTTCGGGAAGGTATAGCGCGCGCCGATCAGACCGCCCTTCGGCGCGGTGGCGTTGATATAACCGCTGTCGATTTCGAGGGTGGCGCCGAGTGCCGCAAGGCCGTCGAGGAACAGATCGACGGGGCGCGTTCCGATGGCGCAGCCGCCCGGCAGCGAGACCCGGCACTGGCCTTCCCGCGCGAGCAGCGGGCCGATGACCCAGAAGGAGGCGCGCATCTTCGACACCAGCTCGTAGGGAGCGGTGGTATCGACGATGGTGCGGCAGGTGAAGTGGATGGTGCGCGAGTACGCATCGTCCTGGCGTTCGCGGCGGCCGTTGACCGCCACGTCGACGCCATGATTGCCGAGAATGCGCATCAACAGCTCGACGTCGGCCAGGTGCGGCACGTTCTCGAGCGTCAGCGTATCGCTGGTGAGCAGCGAGGCGATCATCAGCGGCAGGGCGGCATTCTTGGCACCGGAAATCGGAATGATGCCATTCAGCTCATTACCGCCGACAATTCTAATACGATCCATGTGCTCTTACGGGCGAGGCCCGCCTTTCTGAAAGGCTGTCTTTTAAAAGGATGCGGGTGTTTAGACGAATTTAGAGAATGCTTCAATTCGTCGGGGACCGAACATTACGATTCGTCCATTTTTGCGGCAGGCAGCCCATTTGTCTCGTCCGCCTGGCCGGATCGGCGTGCACGCGTCTGTTGTTTGCGGCGCGAGAGATTTTCCCGAAGTTTTTCGGCAGCCCGGTCGCGGCGCAGTTTCGCCTGGCGCTCGATCTCGGCTTTGCGCGTTGTCTGCGCTTTTTCAGTGTCTTCGTTCATGCCGCAGGCTTACCCGAATTTGCGTGGATTCAAAAGCGCCATCGTCTTATTCTATGCGAAGATGGAAATTGCGGCTTGCGCTTGCCATGAAGCTGTGGCAATAGCCCCCCCGTTCACGCAATGCAGCCGGTTCGGTTGCGCGTCTGGTCCTCGCTGCCGTAGCTCAGTGGTAGAGCACACCCTTGGTAAGGGTGAGGTCGGTGGTTCAATCCCACTCGGCAGCACCAGTTTTCCTCAACGTCACGACAGCCGAACGTAAGAGCACCCCGTGGTGCTGGCGGTATTTTGAACCGCCGCATGACCGTCAGCTCTACGCCGCAGGCAATTGCGGTGTCCCCGATTTCCGGATAGAGCAATCGTCGTTGGCACCGTCCTTCTTGTTGAACACTGAAGCGCTTCGCATCGACAGCACCGTCTGAGATGCGCCTGCGTCTTCTCAGATGGAGATTGTGCGATGAATGAGATCGCTGATCACGGTGTCCGTTTCGGACGAATTGCCGCCATGCTTCCCGTCAAGGACATGAGCAAGGCCTATGATTTCTACGTGAACGTTCTCGGATTCCAGAAAACGTTCGAAAACGGGAACCCCGTCGGCTTTATGATCTTGAAGCGTGACGCCGGCGAATTGCATCTGACTCTGCAAAAAAATCACAAGGCGGCAGATTTCAACGTTGCTCACCTGCTGGTGGACGACGTCGATGCTCTTCATGCGCGTTGCAAACAAAGCGGGATGCGGATCATCAAGAGCCTTCAGGACAAGGACTATGGCCTGCGCGCATTCGTCTTCGAAGACCCGGATGGGAACCGCATCGATGTTGGGCAAGTGATCTAAGTACTGCCTGCGGGCCCGGCAGGATACCAATCAGGCCGGGTTCGCCGATTGCCTCGGAAGCACGTCGTTCTCGACCGCATATCGTCCCGGCGAGGAGAAAACAGGCGATGAATGGCGGTGACCTCAGCGTTTCGATTTGCCCGATTGTCGTCCGGCCATACGTCCCGGCGGATTGCGAGGCGACGATAGACATCTTTCTCCGGGCGATCCGCGAGGTTGCCTCGAAGGACTATAGTCAGGCCGAGGTCGATGCCTGGGCTCAGGTGGACGACAGGGAGGAATGGGCACAGCGCAGATCGAGCAGGCCGACCTGGATCGCCGAGCGCAATGGGGTGGCCGTCGGTTTTTCCGACCTGGAGCCCGACGGTCATTTGGACATGATGTTTGTGCATCCGGATTATCAGGGCATCGGTGCGGCCAGCCTCCTGCTGGCAACGGTCGAAGCGGCAGCGACGGCACGGGGCCTGAGCCGCGTCTTTACCGAAGCGAGCCTGACGGCCAGGCCTTTCTTCGAACGCAGGGGGTTCGCTGTTCTCGTCCGGCAAACGGTGGAAAAACGCGGCCGGACGTTGACGAACTTCCGAATGGAAAAAATCATCCCATAAGCGGCCCGCGCTGAAAGCAAGGATGCCGTCGCGGGCATTGACTTCGTCCGATAAGGGGAACATAGTGTGAACAAATTAGGATGAATACCATGTCGATGTCTGAAAAGTTCATCATCTTGCCCTACAAGAAGAACCGCGGGAATATCGTTCCCGGCGAGATGCGGCAGGCGTCGAATGCGGTCAGTGCGGAGAAGATCGCGCTGTCGATGGCGGCTCGCTTCGTCGGTGTTGCTGCCTATGCGGTCATGGTCGACGAGGAAAGCGGCGACATGACTTCCCCGCGCCTGCTTGCCCAACACGGTGAAATCGCCGATCTCAACCCGGCCTGACATCCGATCCCATTGCTTCCGGAAGGTGCTGCCATGCCTGCAGAGGAAAATTCCGTGCGCTCGCAGCAGGGCGAACCGGACGACGTGCTCAGCCGGCAAATCGAAGCAGCGCTCGCCTGGCACGACGACGACCCGCGGGCCACGATTGCCACCCTGCTTGAAGACATCCGGTATCTGCGACAGCAACTCGCACTTGCAGAAGGCACGATGAGCCGCGGCATGACCCGCGGATGGGTGCCCAGTTTCGAGAGATTCATCCAGCAGGCCTCAGGGCTGCCGCGCAACGGTCAACAGACAGAAAACGTTCAATATCAATGCGTCCGTTCATAGCCCTCGAAATGACTGCGGCATGAACGGCGCCAACAGGCCCCGTTCATTCGGCGCGGTGTAGCTTTGAAACAATCGCCTCTCGGGGGCGTTGTATCGGGGCTAACGAACGGAGACTTTGCATGAGAAAGCTGATTACCGCCGCCATCGTCGCCATTTCATCGCTGACAGCGACGGCGATGCCATCCTTTGCCGAAAGCTTCACCGTTACCGTGGGGAACCCCGGCTACGACAGATATCGTCATGATAACCGCCGCCCGATTTACGGCTATCCCGACAGAGCCCATCCGCGTGCCTGGGACCGCCGCCATCCTGTGCGGTACGATTGCCGCACCAAGACCATCAGATACCAGAGTCACGGCCGCGTCGTAACGAAAACGACCCGCGTATGCGATTGACGACCCCATCGCTTGCGCACCTGATCCGGCCCGGACGCGATCCGGGGCCGGGTCAGGCGCAAGGAGCCCGATTCCCCCCCACTCCCACCTTCGGATGCTCGGCGCTTTTCCCGTTTGCGGGTTTCTAAATTATAGCTAAAATACACTTGCACTGTTCGCGGGGGAGCGATCGGAGCGCTATGCAAGTTTTTGGCGTAAACAATGGAGGAGTGCGCCGATGGCCAGCGAAAAATGGAATGATCCGATCCATGTGGGCTTTGAAACCGCCGAGGCTCGCACGGTTCTAGGTCCGTTCGATGCGCTGACGTGCCTGACCGAACTTTGGCCCAGCGTGCGGGGCCTGCAGTATCTAAAGGCGAGAAGCACCTGCCGCGCAGCTCTTGACGGCCGCAAAAGCCTTGAAGAAGCGCGCGCCGAGTTCGTGGCCGCCGCCGAGGAAGCAAAACTCCGCGTCCATTGAGCGCAATCGGATCGGCCGTCCCGCAGCTTTCCTGGTTGGCAGCTTGTGCTGACCCGCCGTTTTCGTCTGAACTGTATCAAAACAACGCGATAGTTTATTTTTGCTTAACCCTCGCCGGAGCTTGTCGTGGGGCCTGGAAAAAAGACATTGTCATGCAAGCCTGCACCTCAATAGAACATCGTCAGCCATCATGATGATGGTCAGAGGCTCGTCACCCTCTGCTTCGAAACAAGCAGACGAGCCTCGTCGGATTCCTTAGAGAACCAAATACTTACCGGTGCCAAGGCGTTGTGGGACCCTGGCCTCCCCGGCCAGCCGCGGACAAATCCGGCGCATGTCGGAGCGACCACATGGTGAACGATATCTGAACAGACCTCAACAGCCCGATGCCGCACTTTCCACTTCCACGTAACCGACGCCGATAATTGTGCCGTCGAGTGTGCGGATAAACGAGGGAACGTAGTGCGCACCCGGCGGTACACAGGAGACGGCACCAGCATATTCCGCCAACGCGACATCGTCATGCGAGAGTGCGGAATAATTGCTGGTGAACTCCAGCGAAGCCGAAGCAGGCAGGGCAAACGCTCCAGTGGCCAGGGCGAAAGCTGGCATTCCAATTCGAAGAAAGCGGTTCATTCCCTTCTCCCGTTCTTATTTTAAGTGATAACTAATATATACCAAGTTTAGTTCCGCCTGCCCGTTACCTCTTTCGCATAGTTTGGGTAGCTCAAGGTCTGGGTAGGGAGTAGGCGCGTCACCGGACTGACGTAGGGGACCTTATGTCCGCACCCGGCCAGCCTCTGCGAACGGGCTCATCGACGCAGCATCCTGGCCTGAACATGGCCCTTTCCCACCACGTCCTCCGCGATATCGGTGGCGCGCGCTATATCGTCCCGGGCGCGGACGAAGCCTTCCAGCACGACATAGGAACCAAGGATGGTGACGGTAATCTCGGTGGAATCGAGATCCGGCGCCGCGCTCAACGCGCTTTCCACCGAAGCCCGTGTCGACGCCAGACTATGACCGATGCCGCAGCAATCACCATGATCGTCCGACGTCTGGAATCGCAGCACCATTTTCGCCTCCGAGCGTATTTCTATACTTCCTAACGCTTCGGGCTTCGATTTCGTTGCAGTGGACTGCTTTATAGTTGCGATATTTTTCTTCGGTCAGTCGCGCCCTATTGGCCCATGACTCGCATCGCGCCATATAAACAACCGATGTGGTTTGGATGGTCACGATGAAAGCCTTGATATCGGCGGTTCTGGGAGCCGTATTTCTTGCGGGCTGCACGACTGTCGATTCCGAGGTCCACCCCATTCCCGGCAGCATCACCTACGGCGGGCAGCCGCGCACCAAGCTGACCAAGTCTCCGCCGGGCAGCGTCATCAAAAACTCATTCTACAATTCGAGCGGAACCAAGGTGCTGGAGACCTACGTTCTGCAGCCGGACCGGACCCTGAAGCTCACCCGACGCGAGGTCATTCCAGACTTCCCGCTGTAGGTCCGCCAGACGGGCTGCGGAAATCGCCGGCTAGATCAATTCCGCGTTTCTTCGAATCGCGAGAACGCTCTATCTTTTTGTTTTTGCCCAATTTCCGGACGCAAAACCGCTACGAACCTTTGCTGGAATTGCTCTAAAGGGCGAGCGGTGGTTCGGGCTGCTGGAAATAGGCATCGATCGAGGACTGATCGACCGCCTCGAGCGTCGCAGGCATCCATTTCGGATTGCGGTCCTTGTCGATGACGGCCGCCCTGATGCCCTCGTAAAAATCGGCACTCTTCAGGATCTGCAGGCAGGCGCCGAACTCCCGGCGCAGGCACTCGCCCAAACTTCTGCTCTGCTTGCCCTCGCGCAACAGCCGCAATGCCAGCGTCAGGCTGGTTGGTGAGCGCGTTTGCAGGGCACGCAGCGTCTCGAGGGCAAACTCCGAGCCTTCGCCATGAAGAGCCGCGAGTATCTCGCCGACATTGCTGGACCGAAACGTACGCTGAATCATGTCGCGGTTCTTCCCGAGCGGCCCTTTCCCCGGATCGCTGGAGAGATTGATCAGGACGGCGTCGACGTCGCGGTGACTTGCTCCGCGCGAAAGCCCGGCAAGCGTATCCACCAGTTCCGGCAGCTGAAAAGCAGACATATAGGCATCGGCGAGGCCGGCGTAGATGACATCGGCTGCTCCTACTTCCAGGCCCGTCAATCCTATCCAGGCACCTATTTCGCCGGGAGCGCGTGGCAACAGCCAGGTTGCGCCAACATCGGGGAAATAGCCGATGCCCGTTTCAGGCATGGCAAATCTGGTGCGTTCCGTCACAACGCGATGGCGGCCATGGGACGACAACCCGACGCCACCGCCCATCGTGATCCCGTCCATAAGCACGACATAGGGCTTCGGATAAGTCGCAATGCGGTGGTTGAGACGGAATTCCTCGCGCCAGAAATTCTCCGCGGCCGGGGTGCCGTCACGGCCGCTTTCATGCAGCGCGCGAATATCGCCGCCGGCACAGAAAGCCCGCTCACCCTCGCCTGCCATAACGACCGTCGCAACGTCTGCATCCGTGGAGAATCGATCCAGTGCTTCCGCGATCGACTGGACCATGCCCAGCGTCAAACTGTTCAACGCCCGCGGCCGGTTCAGGCGAACAATGCCGGCAGAGCCGCGACGCTCCAATATCACGTCGTCGACTTTGTCGTGCATTTCCGTCTCCTTGTTGCGTTTGTCGTCGGTCGTGACGATTCCTTGCCCAAGAACTTATCGCGTTCGTCCGTATAGTCGATGGCCGCCGCTGGAGGAAGCCACCGCATCCCGGTGAAGGGCGGCTTTTCGCGCGATTGATGATTGGCGGCAGGGTCAGAAAGACGCTGCTGCCAACACGCGATGAATACTCTGCAGGTCCTCGACATTCCGGTTCATCAGGAACAGCTCCCAATCAAGCGCACTGCGAACGATCGTCTCAAGGGAATCGTGCTTCGGTGCCCAATCGAGCAGGCGGTGCGCCAGTGTCGCATCGGCGACGACGCTCGCGGTATCGCCGGGACGCCTCGGCGCCATGTGTATCTTGAACGAATGCCCATGCAGTCGGGTCACCATGTTGAGCACATCGAGCACGGAGTAGCCGGTGCCGTATCCGCAGTTTGCAACCAGCGACCCGCGCCCCTGGCGCAGATGCTGCAAGGCTCTCAGGTGCGCCGCGGCAAGATCGGTGACATGGATGTAATCGCGCACGCCGGTACCGTCTGGCGTCGGATAGTCTATTCCGTAGACGTTGACGCTGTCACGCTTGCCCAGCGCTGCCTCGCAGGCAACCTTGATCAGATGCGTGGCACCCGAGGTCGATTGCCCGGTACGGCCTTCGGGGTCGGCGCCGGCCACATTGAAGTATCGCAACGCCACATAATTGAAGTCATAGGCGGCAGCGGCGTCGCGGAGCATGAACTCGGTCATCAGCTTCGACTGGCCGTAGGGGTTTTCCGGATTGAGCGACGCATCTTCCCTGACCGGATCGGAGGTCTTCTGCGGCCCGTAAACGGCGGCCGTCGACGAAAAGACGAAGTGACGGATGCCGGCATCGATGGCCGCGCTCATCAGCGCGCGCGTCTTTCCGGAATTGTTGTCGTAGTAGGAAAGCGGATCGGAAACCGAGGCCGGCACGACGGCCGAACCGGCAAAGTGGATGATGGCCTCGATGTCGTTTTCGATGAAAACGGTCTTCAGCACGTCCGCGTCGGCGACGTCGCCAAGGTAGAAGCGCGCGCGAGGCGCGACGGACCATCGAAAGCCGGTGGAAAGACGATCCAGAACGACGACATCCTCGCCGGCATCGAGCAGCGTCCACACCATGTGGCTACCGACATAGCCGGCTCCGCCAGTGACCAAAATTGCCATATGCCCGCATTCCCCCGTCATCTCACGGGGACATGTGACGGTGTTTTCCTTTCTGAATTTCTTATCGGGGGCCGGTCCGAAGGACTCCGGCCCGGTATGTTTGGAAACGTGGTTAGATGCCGGTTTCGCACTTCGGTACAATTTTACCGACGCGTCATTCCGGGCGGAAAATTCCGCCCGGTACTTGACGTTCCGAACCTGCAGGGAGGGCACCACGCCAAACATCTCGGGCCGTCGTTTGGTTCGATCAATGGGCCAGCATCTCTTCGACGATCTGCATTCCGTTCAGGTCCGAAGGGTAGTAGGTCGGCCAATTGCTAACCTCGTTCAGGAGCGCGGCGCGGTCATTACCCCAGTAGAGGTGGTAGTGGTCCGCCTTTTCGGGGGCGACGATGTGGTCGCTGAACTGGATGAACTGCGGGGCCGCTTCATCGCCGGCAGCCTTCCTGAAGATGAAACGGACACCCCGATTGCCCTTCTTGTAGGTCAGGATTTCGTAGCCATCAGCTTCGTAGTTGCCGTTCACCGCCTCTTTGCCGCGGAAAAACGTGACCTTCATTCCCTTGATGAGGATGCGGTCTACGTCGGTCTTATATCCCGTGTCATAATAGGCGCGATATTCTGCGGCGCCCTTGTCACCGTGCTTTGCCTTGTCCGCCATGACCGGGTTCAGCGTTCCGTCGACAAGATAAGGATAGACGGATTGCCAACTACCTTCCCAGTCCGACAGAAGGCGCGCCTTTACCTGCTCATCGTCGAAATACCCGTCAGTTACGGATCCCTTTTTATCATGGGAATGGCTGTGGGCTCGATTGTGCCCGGATGACGTCTGCGCGCCTGCCGCTTCCGCAAATACCAGCGCGGAGCACACGGACAGTGCATAGCCAAGTGTTCTGATCACCTTGTTCATTCCCTGAATTCCTTTCGATTTTCCGACCCGAATCGTGCTGGATTTTTGTTATGTAATAACGTTACACACGCCAAATAACCTGCTTTCGCAACTGGCGCAAGAGTTAGGTGATGTGATGTTTCGCACCGCGCGATCAGGTGACCTTTGACTGCTTCCAAAGGCGCCTCGATCCGAGCGGAGACCGTCATAAAGCCAGACGGCGCGAGCAATCATGTCGGTTGGAAAACGGTGGCGCCGGTCGATCGGCTCGGAGAGCAGGTCATGTCCTACCCGATCTTCGGCGAGACACCCAACGCACGGGGCATTCCCTCTCGGCGCAAGGCGTCAGTCGGGCATGCCTATGGATGTTCCTTCGGCGCGACCCTGGAAAACTGTAGCTCCAGTCTTCCATATTCGCTCCAGAGGGGCAGACCCCTGAAAGCTCGCGTCTAAAGCTTGAGGACGTAGTCGCAAAGCCGATCTGCGGCGATCTTGATCTGCGCCGGATCGCGCAGGAAACAAGCGCGCAGAAACAGGTCGCCACCGGGGCCGAATGCCGCCCCGGGGGCAAGACCGACACCTGTCTTGTCGACGATGTCGATTGCTGCCTTGCGGCTGTCGGTCACGCCGTCGATCTTCAGGAACGCATAGAGCGCACCATCCGGCTTGAGGGTCTCGACGCGGTTCGTTGCGATCAGAGCATCGCAGAGAATGTCGCGAGAGCGCCGTGCCTTGTCGATGTTGGCCTGAACGAAGGCGTCGCCGTCGTTCAGCGCCGCAACCGCGCCCTTCTGCATGAATTGGGCAACGCCCGACGTCGAATACTGGATGAGGTTTTCAAGCACCTGGCCGGTCTGCGGCGGCGCCACGATCCAGCCGACGCGCCAACCGGTCATCGACCAGTTCTTCGAGAATGAATTGACGAACATCACCTTGTCCTCGGCATCCGTCACATCGAGGAACGAGGGCGCACGGCCGCCGGGATAATAGTAGCGGGCATAGATCTCGTCCGCCATGATCCAGACATCGTGCTTGCGGGCCAGCGCGAGAATGGCGGCAAGATCCTGTTTCGTCGCGGTCCAGCCCGTCGGGTTGGATGGCGTGTTGATGAACAGAGCCCTGGTCTTCGGCGTGATCGCCGCTTCGACACGTTCGAGATCGATCGCCCACTTGCCGCCCTCGAACTCCAGCTGCACGCCGACCGAGCGTGCGCCTGCGATCTCGAGTGCAGCGGCGATGTTGGGCCATGCCGGCGTCAGATACACGAGTTCGTCGCCGGGCGAGGTCATCGCCTGCACGGCAATCTGAATCGCCTGCATGCCCGATCCCGTGACGAAGAAGTGATCGACCGGCAGGCTGACTCCGAAATGTCGCGTGTAGTAGTGCGACAGTGCCTGGCGAAGTTCGGGAATGCCCCGCTGGTAGGTATAGAACGTTTCGCCGGCAGCCAGCGCGTCCATCGCCGCCCTGTTGACGAAATCGGGGCTAGGCAGATCGCCCTCACCTACCCAAAGAGGCAGGAGACCTTCGCGGCCGCGGGCATAATTGACGACTTCGACGATCCCGCTTTCAGGCGCAGACACGGCGCGCGGGCTGAGGCTATTCACGATCGACATGCATCACTCCGGTTTTCGCCTTCATAAATCAAATATGAGGCCAAATCCCATGACAATCGGTGATGCAACAGCGATTTCCGTGATGGATGAGCCCGGCCACGCCAGCCGGGCTCATCATATCGATCAGACTGCAGGGCGCTTGGCCAGCAGATCGCGAATTTCCGTGAGAAGAGCGACGTCCGCCGGCGTTGCAACCTCTTCCGGAGCAGCCTTCTTTTGCTTTTCCACCTGCTTCTGAAGGGTGTTTACGCCCTTGACCATCAGGAAGATGATCCAGGCAAGGATCATGAAGTTGATCAGGACTGTGATGAAGCTGCCGTAGGCGAGGACCGCACCCTGCTGGCGGGCAGCCGCCAGGGTCGGCGCATTGACGTTGGACGACAGACCGATGAAATAGTTCGAAAAGTCAAAGCCGCCGAAGATGGCACCGACGATCGGCATGATGATGTCGTCGACCAGGGACCTGACGATTCCGCCGAAGGCACCGCCGATGATCACACCGACGGCAAGGTCCATGACATTGCCGCGGGCAATAAACGCTTTGAACTCGTTGAGCATCCGATCTGTCTCCCTCTGATGCAATCCTGCTGACAGGCCATTGTTTTTATTAGCTACATCTTCGATGCAATTATTCAATTGCAAATTACAGATTTTCGCCTATCTCGCGTCTCTTTGACTTAAGGCCTAGATGCCGGCCAATTTCCAAAGTGCTGCAATTGCCGTAGTCTTCAAACCGTCCGGAGAGCTGCCGCGCAGGTGCCGGAGGAGGGTCAATGCTGCCAGGCTGGGTCATAGTCACATCCGCGTTCGGCTACTTGCTGCTGCTTTTTGCCGTGGCAAGCCATGGTGATAGCCGGCGCAGGCGCTTCGGCGTGCCGAAAAACGGCCGGCCGGCAGTCTATGCGCTGAGCCTTGCCATCTACTGCACGTCATGGACCTATTTTGGCGGCGTCGGGCTCGCCTCACAGCGCGGTCTCGAGTTCACCGGCATCTATATCGGCCCGATCCTCGTCTTCACGCTCGGGATGCCTGTCCTTCGGCGGATCATCGAGCTTGCCAAGGCCGAGAAGCTCACCTCGGTTGCCGATTTCATCTCGGCGCGCTACGGCAAGAACTCGGCGGTCGGCACGATCGTCGCCCTGATTTCGCTTGTCGGCGCCATTCCCTACATCGCGTTGCAGCTTAAATCGGTGTCGAGCACCGTGACTGCGATGCTCAATCCATCCGACTACGGCATCGGGAGCGGCAATCTCCACTTCCTCGACCTTCCGCTGCTCGTCACGCTTGTGCTTGCCTGTTTCGCGATCATGTTCGGCACCCGGCACACCGATGCGACCGAGCATCAGGACGGCCTGATCCTGGCCGTGGCCATGGAATCCGTGGTCAAGCTGTTCGCCTTTCTGACGGCGGGCGTCTGCGTCGTCTGGCTGTTGTTCGACGGACCGGCCGATCTCTGGCAGAAGGCGTCGAACAACGCACTGGTGCATTCGGCCCTGAACTACCAGACGCCGATCAGCCGGTGGATCACGCTCACGCTGCTTTCCGCCTTCGCGATCATCATGCTGCCGCGGCAATTCCATGTGACCGTGGTGGAAAACAGGACCTCGAAGGAACTTCGCCTGGCGGGCCTGCTGTTCCCGCTCTATCTCGTCGCGATCAATATCTTCGTGCTGCCGATGGCGATCGCCGGACTGCTCACGTTCGGCGGCAACGGCAATGCCGACCTCTACATGCTGTCCCTTCCGATCGCCGGCCAGATGCCTGTCGTCTCGCTGATCACGTTCATCGGCGGCTTTTCCGCCGCGACGGCAATGGTGATCGTCGCTTCCGTGGCACTCTCCATCATGGTGTCCAACGATATCGTCATGCCGATCTTTCTGCACCGCAAGCTCGCGGGGCGGACGGGACAACGGGAGGACTTTGCCAAGACACTTCTCAATATCCGGCGTAGCGCGATCTTCGCAGTGTTGCTGCTCGGCTATGCCTACTATCGCTCGACCGACAGCACCACCGGCCTTGCCTCGATCGGGCTGCTCTCCTTCGCCGCCATCGCCCAGATGGCGCCGTCGCTCTTCGGCGGCCTGATCTGGCGGCGGGCAAATGCGCGCGGCGCAATCCTCGGCCTTACCTCGGGTTTCGTGATCTGGATCTACCTGCTGTTCCTGCCCTCGCTCGGCGGCCCCGACTACTCCTCGGTTGCGAGCGGCGTGCTCGGCTTCATCTTTCCCGGCACGACCGTCTTCACAGCACCCGGTGCCGACCCGCTGGTCAATGCAACGCTGATGAGCCTGCTCGTCAACACCGCTTTCTTCATCATTGGCTCGGTGACCCGCAATGCACGGCCGCTCGAGCGCATCCAGGCAGGCATCTTCGTCAAGCGGCAATCCAGATCGCAATTTGCAACCAAGGGCTGGAAGACCAGGATCAGCGTCGGGGATCTGAAGGCGACCATCTCGCGCTACCTTGGCGACGAGCGGATGGAGCGGTCGTTCCAGACCTACCAGCAGAACTCCGGGCGAAAACTGGAGGACGAGCAGCCGGCGGACATGGCGCTCATCCATTTCACCGAGCAGCTGCTCGGCAGCGCCATCGGCTCGTCATCGGCACGTCTCGTCCTGTCGTTGATCCTGCAGAAAGTCGAGGATGCCTCGGCCGACACCGCATGGCTGCTCGACCAGGCGAGCGAAGCCCTGCAGTATAATCAGGACATGCTGCAGACCGCCCTTTCGCAGATGGATCAGGGGATCGCCGTCTTCGACAGCTCGAACCACCTGACGATCTGGAATCGCCGCTTCCGGCAACTGCTCGATCTGCCCGAAACCGCGGGCCAGGTGGGCTTCCCGCTGTCGGAGATCGTTGCCATTCTAAGCCAGCGAGGCGATGTTGCCGTCAGCGACGTCAGTCAGACCGTCCGGCATTTTCTCACCCTCGACAAGCCTTTCGCACTGGTTCTCGGCGGTGGGGAGCGCATCATCGAAGTTCGCTCCAACGCCATGCCGGACAAGGGCATTGTCGCGACTTTCACCGATATCACCCAGCGCGTCGCTGCCGACCGTGCACTGAAGCAAGCCAACGAAACACTGGAACAGCGTGTGGCCGAGCGAACGGCCGAGCTTACCCGCGTCAACCACGAACTCGTCGAGGCGCGCGCCGTCGCCGACGAGGCCAACGTCGGCAAGACCCGCTTCTTCGCGGCCGCGGGACACGATATCCTGCAGCCGCTCAATGCCGCACGGCTGTATTCCTCCGCGCTGGTGGAACGGATGGGACAGTCGGAAAGCAGTGCCATCGTCCGCAACATCGATTCGGCGCTGGAATCCGTCGAGAGCATTCTCGGCGCGGTGCTCGACCTCTCGCGGCTGGATACGGGCGCCATGCGCCCTCGCCTCGCTTCCGTCGCGCTTGCCGATCTGCTCGAGCGGATCCAGACGGATTTTGCGCCGATCGCTCGGGAAAAGAACCTGAAGCTCGTGGTCATGCCGACCTCTCTCAGGGTTCGCTCCGACCCCAACCTTCTGCGCCGTCTCGTCCAGAACCTCGTGTCCAACGCCATCAAGTATACGATCACCGGCAAGGTTCTGATCGGCGCGCGGCGGCGCGGCAATCAGGTTGTGATCCAGGTCATGGATTCCGGCATCGGCATCCCGCCCTCGAAATTCAAGACCGTATTCAAGGAGTTCGCGCGGCTCGACGAAGGCGCCAGGACAGCATCCGGGCTTGGCCTCGGGCTCTCCATCGTCGACCGCATAGCGCGCGTGCTCAGTCACTCCGTCGAGCTGCACTCTACCCACGGAAAGGGCACGGATTTCCGGATCGTGATGCCGCGCGACGCTTCGCGGCAGGCCGGTGTCGCAACGCCCGCCACCCCGGCGGACCGGCCGGGGCAAAATCTCAAGGGGCTGAAGATCCTCTGTGTCGACAATGAACCGCATATTCTCGACGGGATGCAATTGCTGATCGGCGGCTGGGGCTGCGATGTTCAATCCGCGGATTCGCTTGCCGCAATAGCCGGTCTCGACAGCCGCCAGCGAGCGCCCGACCTGATCATTGCCGACTACCATCTCGGCGACGGGACAGGTGTCGCGGCAATCCTTGCCGCGCGCGAGCAGTTTGCGTCGTATATACCCGGGCTGATCGTCACTGCAGACCGCACGCCGGAGGTTCGCGCCGAGGCGGAGCGTCACGCGATCGGCATCCAGCACAAACCCGTGCGGCCTGCCGCACTTCGGGCCCACATCATCCAGGTTTCCGCGCAGAAGCGAGCGGCGGCAGAGTAGCGACGCTTTCTCCGCTCATGACGCCGGCCACAAGATCGCGCACGTAGTCTCCAGTCGGTTCGTCGCCGAAGAGGATACGGTATATGATCGGCGCCACGACGCGATCGACCACGGCGTCGACGGGCGGGAAGTTCTCGCCCCGGCTTTGCGCCCGCTTGCCGATCAGCTCGATCTGCTGCCGGGTAAATGCGTAACACATGCAGGCATTCGCGTTGTCCTGCGCGGCAAGCACGTCCCGGATCATCTCGCGACCGATGCCCGACGACATCTCCTCGGCGTACTGGTCGGCCCACGCTTCAAGGTCGTCCCTGCCGCTGCCGGTATCGACCGGCTGCATGTCGGGGCGCAGACGCTCCACGGCGACGTCGGCCAGCAGTTCCTGAAGATCGCCCCATCGGCGATAGATCGTGGAAGGGGTCACGCCGGCTTCGGCCGCGATCAGCGGGATCGTCACTTCCGCGCGTTCCATCGACTTCAGCAGCGCCTGAGCGGCCTTGTGCACCGATGCCTGGACCCTGGCGCTACGCCCGCCCGGGCGAAGATTCTCTTTTGCCGCCATTGCGGAAACCTGACCTTTTCTTCCGTGCGCGCCATGGATCAAAATCTTTGACCCATCTGTTAACGCAAATTATTTGCTTTTATTTTGCATGGCGCCTACATGGACTAACGCAATGACTTAGCTTTAAGAGGCTTATATATGTTCGGCGGCCACGAATCCATAGAGACGAAGCCAAATCCCATCCGCTTCCACGCCGTGACGCTCGCGACCTTCTTCGGGGCGTCGGCAGCACCGACGCCCCTCTATCGGATCTATCAGGAATATTTCGCCGTTTCCCCGGTCCTGATCACGGTCATCTTCGCGGTCTATGCGTTCGCGCTGCTCTGCGCACTGCTGGTTGCCGGCTCGATCTCCGACCATCTTGGGCGCAGGCCGGTGATCTTCGCTGCGCTGATCCTGGAGATCGTCGCCATGGGACTGTTCGTGGTTGCAAGCGGACCAAGCTGGCTGATCGCCGCGCGGATCGTGCAAGGTCTGGCGACCGGCATTGCCGGCGCCTCCATCGGGGCGGCACTTGTCGATGTCGACCGCGCGAAGGGACAGCTCGTCAACTCCATCGCGCCGCTTTCAGGCATGGCGGTCGGCGCGATCGGCACCAGCGCACTGATCCAGTACGGCCCGTTTCCACTGCATCTCGTCTATGCGATCCTGCTGGTTGCCTTCATCGTCCAGGCTGCTGCAATCTGGGCCACAGGCGAAACAGGCGGAACTCGGCCGGGCGTGTGGGGGTCGCTGAAGCCGCGCGTTGCAATACCGCCGCAGGTGAGGCGCTCACTCTCCCTGGTGACGCCGATCAACATTGCAAACTGGACGCTGGGCGGTTTCTATCTCTCGCTGGTGCCCTCCCTTGTGGTGAGCACCACGGGGAACCACGCACCCCTCACGGGCGGCTCGGTGGTCACCGCGCTTATGGTGGCAGGCGCCACCGCCGTCTATCTCAGGCGCAGCAAGTCCGCGATGGCAAACCTCGGCTTTGGAACGCTCGCGACGACGCTCGGCATCCTGACGGTCGTCGCCGGCGTCCATCTCGGCAGCGTGCCGCTGCTCCTGGCGGGCACCGTTCTGACCGGCGCCGGATTCGGCACCAACTTCCTCGGATCCATCGGGACGATCATGCCGCTGGCCAAGGCCGACGAGAGGGCTGAGCTTCTCTCCGCCTTCTACATCCAGAGCTATCTCGCGTTCAGCCTGCCGGCGATCGTTGCAGGTTTCCTGGCGAAATCGCTCGGCTACCAGCTGACCACCGATATCTACGCAACGGCGATCATTCTTGTCACCGTCGCCGGCTTGTTCGGCCTTCGCGCCGAGAGGGCGAAGGCGGTGCGACTGGCGGCCTGAGGGCTACAGGTAGCTCGTTACCGCCGGTTCGTTCCACCAGTTGTCGTGGCGTCCGTCCATGTAGCGGACGGGCAGCGCGGCCAGCTCCTCCGGGGAAATGTCGTCGAGGCAGGCTATGTTGATCGAGACGTAATCGCCACCGATCGCTTCAATATGCCCGTGGCCGTAGGCGTGCAGACCGCACGTCCTGCAGAAGCGATGGTGTCCGCTCATCGACGCAAACTGATAATCGCCGGCTGCGGCTTCCTCGCAGAGCAGCCGGAAGTCGCCCGGCTTGACGTTGGCGCCCCAATATCGGGTCTTGGCGCAGACCGAGCAATTGCAGCGGCCGGTCCCGGCCTGGAGGTCGACTTCGACCTCGTATCGAACATTCCCGCAATGGCAGCTGCCCCTGTAGGTCTTTTTCATCACGTTCTCCTCTTGCGCACGCCTTCGGATTTGACAATATGTTGTCATGGCCGAATACGTACAAAATGGACAACATGTTGTCAAACAGAATCGCCCGAACCGAACCTCGGAGGGCGATGCCCTCTCTCTGTTCGCAATTACCGCACTTCGGCTTGCCGGCCACCTGACTGCGGCCGGCGATCACCTCGCACGGCCGGCGGGTCAAACCAGCGCGCGCTGGCAGATCCTTGCGGCGGCTCGCACCGGCGAACTCTCCGTTGCTCAGATCGCGCGCGCACTGGGCGTCGCCCGGCAGGGCATCCAGCGACTTGCCGATACGCTGCAACGCGAAGGGTTCATTGCCTATGCCGACAATCCGCAGCACCAGCGCGCCAAGCTCGTACGGCTCAGCGAAGAAGGTGCCTTGCGCTTATCGGCGATCGAGGCCGCGCAGGCGACATGGGCGAATCGGCTTGGAGCCGCGTTCAGCAAAGCCGAACTCGACGACGCGCGGGAGACCATGATGAAAGTGATGATGGCGCTCGAGTCCGACCCGTCCGCCTGATGACGCTGGCCCCACTGCGGCCGCGACGGCTCGAAAAGGCAGACACACCGCAAAAACGAAAAAAGGCCGGGCAAACCCGACCTTCCCTTCCATCTCGACGAACCGTGCCAGTACATCCGTGGTCACGGTTCGGAGATGATATTTCTAACCTGTAGGGCTTAGATAGCCTGCAGGCGATCTGCCGACATCTTGCCGGAACGCTTGTCAGCTACGAGCTCGTAGGACAGCTTCTGGCCGTCCGTGAGGTCGCGCATGCCAGCGCGTTCAACTGCAGAGATGTGAACAAAAACGTCGGCAGCGCCGTCGTCAGGCTGAATGAAGCCGAAGCCCTTGGTTGCGTTGAACCACTTAACTGTACCTGTGCTCATGACGATATCCTTTTCAAATCGTACATAGAATATACACGCCGGCCAAAACCGAAGTGCGATGAAGACCGATTTTGGAGGAAGTTCGCCAGGAACGGCACGAGTGGCCGAAACAAAGTCCATCTAGCAAGATCGATGGCGAGCTTTTAATCGGAAATTGTGTCCAACGCAAGGCGCTTTTGGCAAGTCGTGCCGCAGGCGCCCCTTCGCCCCAAAAAGAATGTATGGAGGCAACGGCCCTAGATCATCGCGGCAACCTCAGGCCAGTTCGCAGACTGGCTCGGAATTGCCGCCGGCGCTGGGCCAGGCGGCAATCGGTCGATCGCGACAGAGAGGACCAATGGCAGCCTATGCCGCCTCCTTCGTGCCCGCATACGGATCAAACCGCCCGTAGAAGGTTTCGGCCTTGGCCGCCATGTCCCTCAACAGCGCCGTCGGTTCGAAGTGCTTCCCGTAGGAGGAAGCAAGCTTGTCGCAAAGCGCGACGAAGGTCTTCGCGCCCATGCCGTCGATGTAGGACAGGACGCCGCCGGTATAGGGCGCAAATCCGAAACCGAGGATAGAGCCGACGTCGGCTTCGCGGGGGTCGGTGACGATGCCTTCCTCAATGGTACGCGCGGCTTCCAGCGCGATCGTGACCAGGAAGCGCTGCTTCAGGACGGCGACGTCGATGTCGTCGGCCTTCTTCTGCGGATAGAAAGTCTTGAGTTCCGGCCAAAGCGACTTCTTGGCCGGTTTCGCCGGGTAATCGTAGAATCCCCTGCCGTTCTTGCGGCCGCGGCGGTCGAGGTCGTCGACCATCCTGTTGATGAGGGCAAGGTGCTTCGGATCGACGGCGGCTTCGCCGAGATCGGCGACGGTGGCCTTCAAGATCTTCTGGCTGAGATCGATCGCGACCTCGTCGTTCAGCGACAGCGGGCCGACCGGCATGCCGGCCATCTTGGCCGCATTCTCGATCATCGCGGCGGGAACGCCTTCGATCAGCATGTCGTAGGCTTCGTGGATATAGCGGAATACGCATCGGTTGACGAAGAAACCGCGCGTGTCATTGACGACAATCGGCGTTTTCCTGATGGCTGCGACATAATCGAGCGCGACCGCGAGTGCCGTGTCGCCCGTCTCCTTGCCGAGGATGACCTCCGTCAGCATCATCTTTTCAACCGGGGAGAAGAAGTGCACTCCAATGAAATCGGCCGGACGCCTCGAATTCTTCGCAAGACCCGAGATCGGCAGCGTGGAGGTGTTGGAGGCGAAGATCGCACCCTCCGGAAGCACCGCTTCGACAGCCTCGATGACGGCTTTCTTCACATCGCGATCTTCGAACACGGCTTCGATGACCAGGCTGACGTCCTTCAGATCCGTGTATTCGGCTGAAGGAGTGATGCGGGAAAGCAGTGCCGCGCCCTCATCCTGAGTAAGTCTTCCCTTACTGATTGAGTCCTTCACCAGGCCTTCGGACACGGATTTACCCTTGGTGGCCGCTTCGATGTCGCGGTCGACGAGCGTGACGGGAATGCCGGCGGCGGCAGTGACATAGGCGATCGATGCGCCCATGAAACCGGCGCCGACGACGCCGACCTTCCTGAACTCCGTCTTGGGAATGCCGGCGGGACGGCGAGCACCCTTGCCGAGCTCCTGCATGGAGATGAACAGCGAACGGATCATCGAGAAGGCTTCGGTGGTCTGCAGCACTTCGGTGAAATAGCGCTGTTCGATCTTCAAGGCCGTATCGAAGGGAACCTGCAGACCTTCGTAGACGCATTTCAGGATCGCCAGGGCGCCTGGATAATTGCCCGCAGTCTCGCGGCGCAGAATGGCCGGCGCTGCTGGCCACAGCTGGGCCGACGCCGGCGTCCAGATACCGCCGCCGGGCGCCTTGAACCCTCTTTCGTCCCAGGGGGCGACGGCCTTCAGACCGTCCTTGATCATCTGCTTGGCGGCCGGGATCAACTGATCAGGCTCGACCACCTGATGCACGAGGTTCATCGCCTTGGCGCGCGCGGCCGTCAAAGACTGGCCGGTCGTCATCATCTGCAAGGCAGACTGGGCGTCGGCCAGACGCGAGACGCGCTGCGTTCCGCCGGCACCCGGGAAGATGCCGACCTTGACCTCGGGAAGCGCGATCTTGACGCTCTTCGCATTCGAGGCGACGCGGCCATGGCAGGCGAGCGACATTTCGAGCGCGCCGCCCATGCAGGTTCCGTTGATCGCGGAAACCCACGGCTTGCCCGATGTTTCCAGCTTGCGAAACAGGCCAGTCATACGGCCGACGAGATCGAAAAGCTTCCGGGCGGCATTGTCCGGGTCCCTGACCTTCTCTTCGTTGAAGAAGGTGAACATCGATTTGATCATCGACAGATCGGCTCCACCGGAGAAGGTGGACTTGCCCGAGGTGACGACGACGCCCTTGACGGCGCTATCGGCAACCGTCTGGTCGATGATGGCGTCGAGCTCTTCCATCACGTCGGACGTGAAGACGTTCATGGACTTGCCGGGCATGTCCCAGGTGACGAGGGCGATGCCGTCTGCGTCGGTTTCGACGGTGAAATTGATGTAGGTGGTCATAGGGGGATTCCTCTTCCCTGAATTTCCCAAACAGTCAGAAGGCGCCGAGCAGGCAACAAACCAGACCAACGAGCAGAATAAGGAAAACCAGCATGCCGCGGTTTTCGATCCTCATCGCTTTGGCTCTCTCCTTCGTCACGACGTAGGCTGCATCTTCGGCGGCCTTCCTCATGTCCTTGTCGAGGTTGCGGAGTTCGAAGTGGCGCTTTGCCTCGTTTTGTCCCATTGGCTGATCTCGCTCGACGATCTCTTTAGACCCGTTCAATCACCGTTGCCGTGCCCATCCCCGCACCGATGCAGAGAGTGACCAGCGCGGTGTTGAGGTCGCGGCGTTCCAATTCGTCCAGCACCGTGCCGAGGATCATCGCGCCGGTAGCGCCGAGCGGATGACCCATGGCGATCGCGCCCCCATTGACGTTGATCTGGTCGTGCGGGATCGCGAAGGCCTGCATGTAGCGAAGCACCACGGCGGCAAAGGCTTCGTTGAGCTCGAAGAGATCGATGTCGTCGAGCGTCATGCCCGTACGCTTCAAAAGTTTCTCGGTGACGTCGACCGGCCCGGTCAGCATCAGCGCAGGATCGGAGCCGATGTTGGCGAAAGCCTTGATGCGGCCGCGTGGCTTCAGGCCCATGCTTTCGCCGCCGGCCTTCGAGCCGAGCAGGACAGCCGCCGCGCCATCGACGATGCCGGAGGAGTTGCCGGCATGATGCACATAGTTGATGCGCTCGATTTCCGGATGGGCCTGGATGCCAACGGCTTCGAAGCCGCCCATCTCGCCGGGCATCTGGAAGGAAGGGTTGAGCGATGCCAGCGCCTGCATGTCGGTGCCGGGGCGCATGTGCTCGTCGTGTGCAAGGATCGTCAGGCCATTCTGGTCCTTTACCGGGACGACCGAGTTCTTGAAGTAACCCTTCTCCCAGGCATTGGCGGCGCGCTTCTGGCTTTCGACGGCGTAGGCATCGACGTCGTCCCGGCTGAATCCGTATTTGGTGGCGATCAGGTCGGCCGAGACGCCCTGCGGCATGAAGTAGGCCGGAAAGTTGACCGAAGGATCCATGAACCAGGCGCCGCCGGACATGCCGAGGCCGACGCGGGACATGCTTTCGACTCCGCCGGCGATCACGATGTCATCTGCCCCCTGGGCGATCTTGCCGGCCGCGAAATTCACGGCATCGAGGCCGGACGCGCAGAAGCGGGAGATCTGCATGCCGGGCGCCCTGTGGGAATAACCTGCCTCGAACGCAGCGGCTTTCGGAATGACGGCGCCGGCATCCATGACTGGATCGACGCAGCCCATGATGATGTCATCGACTGTCGTTGTGTCGAGGCCATTGCGGTCGCGGATCGCCTCCAGGGTCCTGGCGGCGAGGCGCACCGACGGCACCTCGTGCAGCGAGCCGTCCTTCTTTCCCCGACCGCGCGGCGTACGGACGTGATCGTAAATGAAAACCTCGGTCATGTGTCTCGTCTCCCTATCGGCAGTGACGCCGGTGAATTCTGTGCGCATTTCCCTTCTCCCCTCGAGGAGAAGGTGGCCCCGAAGGGGTCGGATGAGAGGGCGACAGGTTCGGCCTTGCGGCCGCTCGCTCCTTCGTCGCACTCCCCCTCATCTGCCCTACCGGGCATCTTCTCCCCGCTGGGGAGAAGGGGACACTCACGTCAAAACGCGTCGGCGGCCAGCGTCATCATCGTTTCCGCGCCGGCCTCGATACGGACCTTGCGCAGCGCCGTCTCGGGCATGATGCGCTCCATGAAGAAGCGCGCGGTTATCAGCTTGTTTCGGAGAAAGCTCTCGCGCTCCGCGTCGCCGTTCGCAAGGCCATCCTCCGCAGCCTTCGCCATCTTCGCCCACATGTAGCCGAGGATGACCAGACCGAAGAGATGCATGTAGTCTGTCGAGCCGGCGCCGGCATTGTCGGGCTTCGCCATCGCATGCTGCATGAACCACATGGTTGCCGCCTGCACGTCGTTCAAGCCCTTCTTCAGGTTCTTGGTGAAGAAGCTCATTTGCTCGTCGTTGCGGTTTTCCTCGCAGAAATCGCCGATTTCCTTGAACAGCGCCATGACGGCGCGGCCGCCATTCTGGCCGAGCTTGCGGCCGACAAGGTCGAGCGCCTGGATGCCGTTGGCACCTTCGTAGATCATTGCGATGCGGGCATCGCGGACATACTGGCTCATGCCGTGTTCTTCGATGTAGCCGTGGCCGCCATAGACCTGCTGGGCCATGACCGCGTGGTCGAAGCCCTTGTCCGTCATCACGCCCTTGAGGATCGGCGTGACGAGACCGAGGATATCGTCGGCCGTCTGCCGCTCCTTCTCGTCGGCCGAGCGGTGGGCGACATCCGATTTCAGCGCGGTCCAGAGCAGGAAGGCGCGGCCGGCCTCGTTGAAGGCGCGGATGGTCATCAGCGTCCGACGAATATCGGGATGCACGATGATCGGATCGGCTTTCTTGTCTGGCGCCTTTGGGCCCGAAAGCGAGCGGCCCTGAATGCGCTCGCGCGCATAGTTGGCCGCATTCTGGTAGGCAATTTCGGAGATCGCCAGGCCCTGCAGGCCGACGCTGAGGCGCGCCTCGTTCATCATCACGAACATGGCATTGAGGCCGCGGTTCTCCGCGCCGATGAGAAAGCCGGTCGCCTCGTCGTAGTTCATGACGCAGGTGGCGTTGCCGTGGATGCCCATCTTGTGCTCGAGCGCGCCGCAGGAAACGGCATTGCGAGCGCCCGCAGCTCCATCATCCCCGACCATGAACTTCGGTACGATGAACAGCGAAATGCCCTTGGTTCCCTCGGGCGCACCCTCGATGCGGGCAAGAACCAGATGAACGATGTTGCCGGTCATGTCGTGCTCGCCGGCGGAGATGAAGATCTTCTGTCCGGAGATCTTGTAGCTGCCGTCCGCCTGCGGCACAGCCTTGGTGCGCAGGAGACCCAGGTCGGTGCCGCAATGAGGCTCCGTCAGGTTCATGGTGCCCGACCATTCGCCCGATACCATCTTCGGCAGGTAGGTCTTCTTCTGCTCGTCCGAGCCATGCACGACGATCGCGGCAATCGCGCCCTGCGTCAGGCCCGGATACATCATCAGGGACATATTGGCGGCCGAGGTATACTCGCCCACCGCGGCGTGCAGCGTATAAGGAAGGCCCTGGCCGCCGAATTCCTCGGGAACCGCGAGGCCGGTCCAGCCACCCTGGCAATAGCCGTCATAGGCTTCCTTGAAGCCCTTCGGTGCCGAAACCGAACCGTCGTCGTGACGAACGCAGCCTTCCTGGTCGCCGGAGTAGTTGAGCGGGAAAAGCACTTCCTCGGCAACCTTGCCTGCCTCGCCGAGAATGGCCTCGATCATGTCAGGCGTTGCGTCGGCAAAACCGGGCAGATTGTTGTAGCGTTCCAGACCCAACACGTCGTTCAGGACGAAAAGCGTGTCGTTAACCGGGGCCTTGTAGACTGGCATCGTTCGAATTCCTCCAATTCGGCACGCCGGACGACACCGGCATTTGCAAGTCTCTTACAAAATATTGACGTTTGCGTAAACGTCAAATTTTACGCCCTCGCGATTTTTGAGGGATTTTTCTCTCAGTTGTCGGAAGCGATCGGGTGGGAACGTCCTGTGACTGCCGCATATGTCGTTACGTCACCAAGGAGGAGGCAACCCAATGTCCAAGATCAGTTCAAATCTCTGGTTTGAGAAAGAAGTGCGCCAAGCCGTCGAATTTTATGTATCCGTCGTTCCAAACTCGTCGATGGGCCGATTGACTGTCCTGCCTGCCGAGACGCCGAGCGGACCTCCGGGCAGCGTCAAGATCATCGAATTCAAGCTTGGCGATCAGGATTTCACGGCCATGGAGGCCGGACCTCTCGACGCCTTCAACCATTCCTTCTCGATCTCGGTACAATGCGAAACCCAGGAAGAGATCGACCGGATTTGGAACGCCTTCCTGCAGAACGGTGGCGTGGAGGAACAGTGCGGCTGGCTCAGGGATCGCTGGGGCCTCTGCTGGCAGATCACGCCGCGCATGCTCGCCGACATGATCTCCGATCCGGATCGCGAGCGCGCCAAGCGGGCCACCGAAGCCATGCTCGGTATGGTCAAGCTCGACATCGCGAAGCTCCGCGAAGCCTATGGCTGAGGCGGCAACGGCGCAGGCAAGGAACAGTTGAAACGGCACATTATAAGGGTGCTATCTTTCCGCGAAAGCTGTGTATAGAAATCATCGAGACCTGATTTGACGGACACTCCATGACTTCGACCGCCGCTTTCTTTCGTTCCAGCTTGCTCATGCTTGCCATTGGCGTGCTGATATTGTTGGGCATTGTCGGCTCTTCTCTCTGGCTGGTGCAGACGAACCGGTCGGCGTCCGACGAGACCGCCTCGCTTCGGCGCGTGCGCAGTTCGATCGTCAATCTCCTGACGACTGTCCAGGATGCCGAAACGGGCCAGCGCGGCTTCCTTTTGGCGAACGACCCGGCTTATCTGGCCCCCTATACCAAAGCACTGGACAACCTCCCGGCGCGCAGGCAGGCGCTGATCGACAACGTATCGCAGCGTCCGAGCTACGCGTTGCAACTCGATGCGCTGAGCACAGCGATCGACGGCAAGATGCAGGAGCTGTCGACGACCGTTGCGCTGGCCAAGGACGGCAGGCTGCCGGAGGCGATTGCCGTGGTCCGCGACGACGCCGGCCGGGAATTCATGGACAAAGTCCGAACGATCCTCGGCGATTTCCTGCAGCAGACCGACGATCGCCTGCGTGTGCTTGTCGAAAAACAGCTTTCGGCGGCCAACAACCTGCAATGGGTGACGATCGGCGGTGCCGTGGCGATCCTGCTCGTGCTCGGCGGCGCGATCCTGATCATTGCCCAGCATGTCCGCGACCTTGCAAAGGCAACCGAGGAAGTCGAAATGCTCAATGTCGGGCTGGAGGCGCGCGTCAACGAGCGAACCCAGGACCTCATCCGCGCCAACCAGGAAATCCAGAAGTTCGCCTATATCGTGACCCACGACCTGCGCGCGCCGCTCGTCAACATCATGGGCTTTCTCAGCGAGCTGGACACGGCGATGAAAGCCGTTTCGACTTATATCCTTGCCGACGAAAAGGCTCCCAGCGCAGAGGAAATTCACGAAGCACGGCGAGCCGTCGAAGAGGATCTTCCGGAAGCGCTCGGCTTCATCCGCTCATCGACACGAAAGATGGATTCGCTGATCAACGCGATCCTGAAGATCTCCCGCGACGGACGACGCAAGCTGCAGCCGGATCGCATCGACCTCAAGGCCCTTATCGAAACGGCAGCGGCGAATGTTCACCACCAGATCCTGGAAGCCGGCGGCAGCGCCGAAGCGCGTGTCCGGGTGGGCAGCATCGTCACCGATCGCTTCTCCCTCGAACAGGCATTCGGGAACCTCTTCGACAACGCAGTAAAATACCAGATGCCGGGGCGTCCGCTGATGCTGAACATCGATGCGTATCCAGACGGCCCGGGGCGCATCCGAGTCGACGTCAAGGACAACGGCCGCGGTATTGCGCCGCAGGATCTCGAGCGCGTCTTCGAGCTGTTCCGCCGGGCCGGCGAGCAGGATCAGCGCGGCGAAGGCATCGGCCTTGCGCACGTCCGCTCGTTAATCCGAAATTTGGGCGGAGATATTACAGTCGAGTCCGAACTTGGTCGGGGCAGCACCTTCGTTCTGACTCTGCCGTCGGACCTCACCAAAATCGTACGGAGTGTGGAAGCATGAAAGCCACGGGCGAAGAAGTCACGATCATCATGATCGAGGATGACGAGGGGCATGCCCGCCTCATCGAAAAGAACGTGCGCCGCGCCGGCGTTCACAACGAGATCGTACCGTTCACCCTCGGCAAGAGCGCGCTCGACTACATTCTCGGTCCCAACCGCGACGGGACGCCCAGCAAGGATCGATACCTGCTCGTGCTTCTCGACCTCAATCTGCCTGACATGTCCGGCCTCGATATCCTCGCGCAGATCAAGGGCAACGAGCACACCCGGCGGCTGCCGGTCGTCGTGTTGACAACGACGGACGACGAGCGCGAGATCCAGAAGTGCTACGATCTCGGCGCGAACGTCTATATTACCAAGCCCGTGGACTATGATGGATTTGCAACGGCGATCCGCAACCTC
The DNA here is from genome assembly GCF_001424945.1 of Rhizobium sp. Root1203. Lineage (GTDB taxonomy): Bacteria > Pseudomonadota > Alphaproteobacteria > Rhizobiales > Rhizobiaceae > Rhizobium. The sequence goes on along the minus strand of NZ_LMCW01000001.1, from coordinate 59,216 downwards.
GGTCTGTTCTTCTCCGTCATTCAAGTCCCCTAACGAGTAGCCAAAATCTGTGCGCATCCTTTACGTCGACGACGATCCGGCCCTCGCCCGCCTTGCTACGCGGGTTCTTGCGCGCAGCGATTTCGAAGTTGTTCATGCCCCGTCGATCGCGATCGGTCTGGAACTGTTTGCAGCAGAGCGGTTCGAGGCTGTCGTTCTTGACCACTATTTCGAGAACCAGACCGGCCTGAATTTTCTCGAGGCAATCGCCGAGATCGGAAGGCCGACGCCGGTGCTCTACGTCACCGGATCGAGCGATGCCGACGTGGCGATCAGGGCGCTCAAGGGCGGCGCTGCGGACTACGTCGTGAAAACGGCAACCGACGACTTCTTTCCCCTGCTCGTCAGCGCGCTGAACCAGGCGCTGGAGAATGCGCGCCTGCGCAGCGAGAAGGATGAGGCCGATCGGCAGCTCGTCGCCGCCAAGGAACGGGCGGAACTGCTGCTTTCGGAGATGAACCATCGCATCGCCAACAGTCTTTCCCTGGTTTCCGCGATGATCCGCATGCAGATGCAGATTGCGGGCAGCGAAGAGACCAGGATGGCGCTCGACGAAACCCAGAACCGCATCGCCGCAATCGCAGGCGTTCACCGCAGCCTCTACACCTCGGAGAATGTCGGCGAAGTGCAGTTGAACGTCTATCTTGGACCCTTGCTGGCCGAACTCGAGAGCACCAGTTCGGCTGCCCAAGGCATTTCGTTGAAGCCCGATCTTTGCGGGATTGCAACGTCTGCCGACCGGGCGGTAGCACTCGGTATCATATTGATCGAGCTTGTTACCAACGCGATGAAGTATGCCTATCCGGCGGGCACCGGCGAGGTGCGGATCGTCCTGCAATCGACAGCCGAGGGTGTCGCTTTCCTCTCTGTCGAAGACGACGGGATTGGATACGACCGCAATGGCGGACCAAAGGGAACCGGCCTCGGGACGCGCCTGATCAATGCAATGGCAACGACACTCGGGGCGGAGATCGCCTACGGCCGCGAAGGTAAGTCGTCAGGCACATACGTCACAATCCGCTGGCAGCAATAAGCCGCTGTTCCACATGACCGACGCGGTCCGGCGCGGCGGGGCGGCGTCTTCGACATGCCGTTGTTCGCCGGCCGTGGGGCTTTGACCGCCTTCTCCGAACCGACCGATACCGTCGCACAAGCGCGGATAAAGCCAACGATTTCAATGGAGTGCCCGTTTCTCACCGCAAAATTCCGCGACGGCGTTTGCATCTGCGCCAAGACACGCTAGATTTTGCTGGCTAACCGACGAAAAAGCTTGGGAGGAGCGATTTCATGAGACGGACGTGGCCTGAAGAGTTCAACTCCATCCTGAACGGCGCAGAAGAGGTCACATTCGACCTGCCGGCGATCGAGCATGAGGACGGATCACGCACCGAAGCGATCAGCCGCAAGGCCCTCAAGGTCAGCATGCCGATGGAGGACTACGAACGTATCTGGCCGCTGGCGGAGATGCGTTACAGGCTCGGCGGCAAGCTCGCGGGCAAAGCCATAACCCTCATCACCACAAACCCGCATTATCACCGCTGGCATCCGGCCGATGGCGGCAGCGTCGACAATGTCGCCGACAGCGGGCGTCGTTATACGACGAAGTACGTGACAGTGCATTTCCTGCTCGACGACGTCAGGGAGACGGCAGCGGCCTGAACCGCCGCCGCAATCTTCACGCCGCGTCCAATGCCTGTGTCAGATCGGCGATGAGGTCGTCCGGATGCTCGATGCCGATCGACAGGCGAAGGGTCGATTCCAGCACGCCGATACGCTGGCGGACGTCGGCCGGCACCCCGGAATGCGTCATCGTCGCGGGATGGCTCGCAAGCGATTCGGTGCCGCCGAGGCTGACTGCGAGCTTAAAAATCTGGAGCGCGTTCAGGAATTTGAACGATGCCGCCTGTCCGCCCTTGATGTCGAAGGAAAAGGTCGACCCGGCACCCGTGCACTGCGTCGCGAACGTTCGCCCGAGCGGCGAAGCCGCATCATGGTATGGCAGATAGTGGATCGCCTCGACTTTCGGATGAGCGTGCAGGAAATCCGCGACCGCGAGCGCATTGCTGTTTGCCCGCTCCATGCGGATCTGCAGTGTTTCCAACGAGCGGCCAAGCATCCAGCAGGAATGCGGATCGAGCTGCGTGCCGATCGCGCCGCGCAGAGCCTTTACCTGCTTCATCACAGCCTTGGGACCCATTGCCGCCCCGGCGATCAGATCGGAATGACCGCCCACGTACTTCGTCAGTGAATAGAGCGAAATATCGGCGCCATGCTCGATGGGCCGCTGGAAGACCGGGCCAAGCAGCGTGTTGTCGCAGGCGATGATGGGCGTATGTCCCTGCTTCCTGCCGATCGCATCGGCGACACGCCGGATCATCGCGACATCGACGAGGCTGTTTGTCGGGTTGGCCGGTGTTTCGATGAGGATCACCGATACGCGACCCTTTGCCATGGCCTCTTCCGCTGCCGCCTGAACCGACGTCTCGCTCACGCCGTCGGCAAAGCCGACAGCCTTGACACCGAGATTGAGGAACGTCTTCGCAAGCACCGTCTCGGTGCCGCCGTAGAGCGGCTGCGAGTGCAGCACGGCATCGCCGGGGCGGACAAACGCAAGCAGGGTCGTGGCAATTGCGGACATGCCGGAGGAGAAGAGCGCGCAACTCTCCGTCCGCTCGTAGACGGCCAGGCGGTCCTCGACGATTTCGCTGTTCGGATGATTGAAACGGGAATAGACGAGCCCTGCGCCCTTGCCTTCCGGTGGCTCCTTGCGCCCCGATACGTAGTCGAAGAAGTCCCGGCCGTCCTCGGCAGATTTGAATACGAAGGTCGAGGTCAGGAACACCGGCGGCTTGACGGCGCCTTCCGACAGTTCCGGATCGTAACCGTAGTTCAGCATCAGCGTTTCGGGATGCAATGCATGGTTGCCGATATGAGTTTTGGAGGGATGTGGCGCTGTCATTGTCGTCTCCTGCCTGGATGGATACGGATGAGGCTTGCAAATTATATCAGAATCCGGGGGCAGTTCTTGCTATTTGCCACGTGGCCGAGCCTTATGAAGCAACTTATTGCGGAGAATAGCGATTTATGACGCAGAAGATTGCAGACGATATGGATCGAAAGATCCTGAAGGTACTGATGAGCGACGCCCGCGTCGCCAACAATGAGCTCGCAGAGCGCGTCGGCTTGTCGGCCTCGGCCTGCCTCCGGCGACTGAGGCGACTGGAAGAGGCTGATATCATTCAAGGATATACCGCCGTCATTGATCCTGCGGTCGAAGGCTGGACGATGACGGCACTCGCCTCCGTCCGCCTCAGCCGCCAGCATGAAGATGAGATCAAAATGTTCGAAGATGCGGTGCGCGAATGGGACGAGGTGCTGGAATGTCACCTGGTCACCGGGTCGCGCGACTATGTGCTGAAGGTGATGAGTGCCGGTCTCGATCAATACGAGCGCTTCATCAAGGAGAAAATCGCCCGCCTCAAATGCGTCGATACGATCGAGACCAGCTTTGTGATGAACACGATCAAGGCGCGACGGATTTAACCGCGGTTCACAATTCTTTCGCGCCGCCAGTGGATCCGCATCCTGCCAGTCCCTAGTTCTCGGATGTAGCGAACCGGAGGAGCATGCTCATGACCGATTTTCCCTATCGCACGGCACTCATCGTCGGGGCCGGCCCCGGCATCAGCGCGTCACTCGCGCGGCAGCTCTCAGCGCGTGGCCTCAACGTCGCGTTGGCGGCACGTAGCGTCGACAAGCTGCGGGGGGTGGCAAACGATACTGGCGCGAAGGTCTTTGCCGCCGACGCGGCGCAGCCGGCATCGGTCGCCGCGCTCTTCGACGATGTCGCCGACGCGATCGGCGACCCCGATGTTGTCATCTACAACGCCAGCGGCAGGGTCCGCGGTCCCTTGACCGAGCTCGATCCCGTGGAGGTCCAGCAGGCAATTGCCGTCAGCGCGTTCGGCGGATTCCTGGTGTGCCAGCAGGCGGCAAGACGCATGATCCCGCGCGGCCGGGGTGCGATCCTGTTCACCGGCGCGACGGCGAGCATCAAGGGATTTTCCCAATCGGCAGCGTTCGCGATGGGCAAGTTCGCGCTTCGCGGCCTCGGGCAAAGCGCGGCTCGCGAACTCGGACCGAAGGGAATTCACGTCGCGCATTTCGTCATCGACGGCGCCATTCGATCCGCAATGCGAGCGGAAAACCCCGACAAGCCTGACGGCATGCTCGATCCGGACGCGATCGCACAATGCTATATCGACGTCCTGCTGCAGCACCGAAGCGCGTGGTCGCACGAGGTCGAGTTGAGGCCATGGACGGAATCCTTCTGACAACCGCCTGAGATTTTTCGCGCGGGCATTGCCGCATGCTACGGGGCGGGCAGATTTTTTGCGTTCTTTCGCTGGACCAAACCGCGCCGAAATTCATCAAAAATTAGAAAAATCTCACGCGAATTAACGGGTTGTTTACCACGTTTCGTGAAAGGTGCGTGTTGAGCAATGGCGGCTTGCATTCTTTGTTTCAAGTCTCGCGTTTTATGAATGCCGCTAAGTCGTACAGTTTGAGGAAAGCCTAATTGATTACTTCCTCATAAACGGCGCTCTCTGGTTCGCACTCCGGTGCGGCGCTGACGGAAAAGCCCAATGATCGACCCTGACGAGGGTTCGGACAGTCGAAGCGAGCAAGAAGATGAACGGATCGCGATCAAATTCCCCACGGCATTCCGACAGAGCGTCGCTCGATGCGCTGAACCGCACGATCGAAGGACTCGAAGCACGAATCGAGGGCCTGATCGGCAACAGCGTCCGTGACCAGCGGCCCCGCGCGGCGACGCCCGACCGCGAGACCTTATCCGACCCCTACGCCCTGCGCGCGCCTTACGCCGCTGCCGAGCCGCGGCCCGACCCGCTCGCTGAAATTCGTCAACGCCAGCGCATGATCGATGCAAATCGCGAACGCCCGGCAGTGCGCGAGCAGGCATCCTATGCGCAGCGCGAGCGAACTGAATATCAACGGCAATCCGCACCTTCTCATACTCCGGCTCCCGCATCCGAGCGGCCTGTCCCTGCGCCCCGCGCCGCGATGCCGCAGCCGGCGGCGCCTGCCGCCGCCCACCGCGGGTCCGAAGATACAATGACCGAAATCGCGCAGGCGCTGGTCAACCTGCGCCAGGATCTGAAGCGCGACATCTCCGAAGGCGTCACCCGCGAAATGGACGCGCTGCGCAGCGAGTTGCGAGAGATCACGACAAGCGCTGCGGGCGGCGGGCATTTCGCCAGCGACATTCATGCCGACATGGGTCGGCTTGCGGAAAGCATCAATCAGCTTGCGGGTCGTTCGCATACAGCCGACACGCACGGCCTGCGGGGCGAGTTCGAGGAACTGCGCTCACTGATGGACGGGCTGGCGCGAGAAAATTCGCTGCGTCACATGGAAGACCGCTGGGACGGCTTTGAAACGCAACTGCATGCGCTGGATACCGCTGGCCTGCAGGAAGAACTTGTGGCGCTTGCCTACCGTCTCGACGATATCAAGCGCCACATCGGCGGCATGGGCGAGAGCCCGGCTGTGCGTGCGCTCGAAGACAAGCTGATCTCCATTGCGACGGCCATGGAGCAGTTCGGCAGCATGATCCAGCCGCATGACCGGGCGATGTCCGAGCAGTTCGCTGCCGTAGACAGCCGTCTTGACGAGATCAGCCGGGCGATTGCCGCCACCGGCCGCGCCGCCGCCAGCGGCGACCCGGCCCTGATGCACCGTCTCGAGGGCCGGCTGAACGGCCTTGCGGAACAGATAGAACTGATGGGTCACAGCGTGGCCAGCCGCAGTGCGCCCGCCGACGACCTGGCCGACCGTCTGGAGGCACTGACAGCGCGCGTCGAGGAACTCGCCAGTGTCGAGGCAACCTCCCGCCTCGACGAACGGCTCGAACACCTCTCGTTCATGCTCGAGAAGAGCCAGAGAGCCGCACCGCAGCCGGAGCTGACCGGCGCGCTGGCCGATATTTCCCGCAAGATCGACGCGCTCGAAAGCGGCGCCGTCAACGATGTGCTCGCGCAGCGGCTCGATTATCTCGCCCGCCGCATCGACGAGATGGAATTCCAGCCGCTTCAGCCACTTGCTGCGCCGATCGACGATGGAGCCTTTCGGCGGATCGAAGGCCGGCTCAGCGACATCGCCGCGCGCCTCGACGAGAGCACAGCGGCACCGGCAAACGATTCTGCGGCCCTGCGCAATCTCGAAGATCAGATCGCCCATCTCTCGGCGCTGATGAGCGAACCGCGTGCGACGGCCGAGATTCCGGCCGACTTCGACCGCCGCATGGGCGCGATCGAAGACCATTTGGCGACCAGCGACGACTATATCGTCGAAGCGGCCCGCCAGGCAGCCGAGGCCGTCGTGGAAGCATATGTGCGCCACGGCAGCATGCAGGGCGGCGCTGCGTCCGCCGACATCTCGGCCCTCAATGCGCTTGCCGGCGATCTGCGCCACCTCGAGGATCTCAGCCGCAGCAGCGAGGAGCGTACGCACAAGACGTTCCAGGCGCTGCACGAAACCCTCGTCCAGATTGCCGACAGGCTCGACGACATGGAGAACCGCAGCGCCGGACCGGCTCCGCGGATGCCCGCTGCCAGCGTCGATTTCAATGTCGACCCCTATTCGTTGATCCCGGCGGGTGCCGAGGAGGCTGAGAAGCCGGCCGTGTTCGGCACCCGTGGAGCACCCACGATGCTCCACCACGATGTCAACCACGATGCGCCCGCAATGGCCGCAACCGAGACAAGTGCGCTTGCCATAGAGGCTGCCACCAAGCCCGCGCCGGCCACGGCGCAAGCAAGGGGAAGCCTGCTCGCGAGCCTCGGCAAGCGCCTGCTGCCGAGCAAGAAAGCCAAGGCGAGCGAACGCACGATCATCCATCCTGCGCCGTCGATCGACCCGATCGACGTGATGCCGCCGGAAGCAGCGAACGAACCGCTGGAGCCCGGTTCCGGCGCGCCCGACGTCAAGAAGATCCTCGAGCGCGTCCGCGCAAGCCAGAATGCCGCCAGGACCAATCCGAAGCCCGCAACCGACACGGACCGCGCCGACTACATTGCCGCCGCACGCCGCGCCGCACAGGCCGCGGCCCTGGAAGTGGACGCCGGCACGAAATCCGGCGCCCAAAAAGGCGAGAAGAAAGGCACGACCAAGGATCCGGCAAAAGGCGGCGCGTTCTCCCGCTTCCGCCGCCCGATCCTGCTCGCGGTCGGCGCCGTGCTGCTCGCGATCATGGCCTTCCCGCTGGCCCGGACCCTGACGAGCGGCGCGCCGGCTCCTTCCCTGGAAGTCGCGACGCTGACCGATGCGACCAACCAACAGCTTCCACCCGACAGCGAAACCGCGCCGGAGCCGAGCATGGCTCCTGCCCCGGTCGCCACTGCGCCTGAAGCTCCGGCTGCCGACATGCCCGCGCCGCCGCCCGCTGTTTCGACGCAATCGCCTCCGACCGGCGAACCTGCCGCAGCCGAGCACCTGACCGCCGCAACCCCGCTGGGCGGCGAAGATGCCACGACGCTTGCCCCCGCGGGTGCGCCGCAGGCTGCCTCCGGCTTCGTCTCGAAAGACAGCGCGCCGGCAACGGCTGCAATGGCAGCGCCGGCTGCATCGGCGATCGCGGTTCCGGATGCCGTCCAGCCGAAGTCGCTTGCCGATGCGGCAAGGAGCGGCGATCCGATGGCGTTGTTTGAAATCGGCGCGCGCTATAGCGATGGCCGTGCCGGCCTTCCCGCAGACCCGAAAGAGGCGGCAAACTGGTACCAGCTCGCAGCCGACAAGGGTTTTGCGCCCGCCGAATACCGTGTCGGCAGCATCTACGAGAAGGGCACCGGCGTCGCGCGCGACATCGACAAAGCCAAACAGTACTACGAACAGGCCGCCAACCAGGGCAACGCCAGCGCCATGCACAACCTCGCGGTCCTCTATGCCTCCGGCGCGCTCGGCAAGCAGGACTACGCGTCGGCTGCCAACTGGTTCACCAAGGCAGCCAACCTCGGCATCACCGACAGCCAGTTCAACCTGGCGATCCTCTGCGCCCGCGGCAACGGGGTGGCCCAGGACCTGACGGAATCCTACAAGTGGTTCGCGATAGCGGCCAAGGGTGGCGACAAGGATGCCTCCCAGAAGCGCGACGAAGTTGCGAACGCCATGAAGCCCGAGCAGCTCGAAAAGGCACGCGCCAAGGCCGACCTCTGGAAGGTCGCGCCGATGGACAACAAGACAAATGCGATCGACGTGCCCGACGAATGGGCCGGCGTTGCCACGAAGACATCGACTGTCGACATGAAGCGGGCGATCCGCAACATCCAGGCGATCCTGAACAACAACGGCTTCGACGCCGGTCAGCCGGACGGCGAGCTTGGCGCAAAGACCGTTGCCGCCATCAAGAGCTTCCAGAAGTCCATCGGCCAGGATCCCAGCGGCAAGATCAACGACGACACCGTGAAGGCGCTCCTCGCACGCAACAAGGCACCGGCGACGAAAGCCTAATTGGCGAGAACAATGCGAATCCCCGGCAGACCGGTGTCTGCCGGGGATTTTGTTTTGGCGGACCACGCGTCGGATATGGACGTCAATCCGGCATGAACATCGATCGGTGCGCCGCCACACCTGCCATGACACCGGCTGCCGATGCGAGCGTGGCATTGGCCATCGGCATGGCCGCATCGCCGGCGGCAAATACGCCGGCGACCGTCGTCCGCTGCAGGGAATCGACCCGAACGATCGGACCGGTCGGGCCATCATCGATGGCGCAACCAAGCTGTTCGGCCAGCGGGCTCGCAATATGCGTCTTCGGCGCGACGAACAGGGCGCCGAGCGGCACGATCGTTCCGTCCTCCAGAAGAACTGTTTCCAGATCGGGAGCATTGCCGCGCAGTTCCACGACGGGGCTGCGAACTATGGTCACCCCGCGCGCGGCCAGTAGGGCCGCCTGCTCCGCATCGGGCTCGAACCGTCCCTGGGTGAAATAGAAGGTTGGACCCCAGTCCGGAATGAGCTGGGCCTGGTGGACCGACATCGGGCTGCGCGCCAGCACGCCGAGCGGACGGTCGGCGACTTCATAGCCGTGGCAATAGGGGCAATGAAGGACGGTCTTGCCCCAACGCTCTTCAATTCCGGCAATGTCGGGCAACTCGTCGCGAACACCCGTTGCAAGCACGACGCGCGCAGCAAGCATCTGCCGGCCATCGGCAATGCCGATGCTGAATCGGTCGTTGTCCCGGCACGCCAGAACAGCCTCCCCTTTTATCTGAGTGACAGTGGGATAGGCGGCCAACTGACGCGACGCTTCGCCGATGATCGCAGCAGGCGTCCTTCCATCCTGGCCGAGAAAACCGTGCGAGGTCTCCGCAAAGCGATTGCGCGGCTTGCCGCCGTCGACAACCAGAACCTTGCGACGCGCGCGCGCCAGCTGCATGGCCGCGGATTGACCGGCAAAACTGCCGCCTATGACAATGACATCGTAAGACATGATCTTCTCCTTTTTCCGCATCTTCATATGTTACGAATTGCGAGATCGTCAATACACGTAACCTATCTTGTTACAGATGGCCTGTGAGGCTAGTGTGACGAGGGACAAGGAGTAACGCCTGATGAGACGGGACAGTCGCCTATCGCGCATGCTGCACGTGCTGATCCACATGGATCGCCACTACAAGCGCGCAACCTCGGATACGATTTCGAAAATGCTCGGCACGAACGCAGTCGTCGTTCGCCGCACCATGGCAGGTCTTCGGCAGCAGGGTTACGTTCGTTCCGAACAGGGCCACGGCGGCGGTTGGGAGCTGGCCCGCGGCCTCGATAAAATCACCCTGCTCGACATCTATCGGGCCATCGGCGAGCCGCCGCTGTTTGCCATCGGGCCGTCGGTCGATCAGCCCGACTGTCTTGTGGAACAGGCCGTCGATGCAAAACTCGACGATGCGTTGCGCGCCGCGGAAACGCTGTTGCTCGAACGCTTTCGTTCGGTGACCGTAGCCGAGATCGCCGCGGATTTCGACCGTCGCCTGCCCGGACACCAATGCAACGCTCATTGGGAACACCCGGGACCACCTGAAATTTAAGCGGAAGACACGGATCTTTGTCGGAAGGTGCTCAACGGCACTTGATCCACCGGCGAACGATCCTTTAAGCGTTGGTTACGCCGGGGAGGCGCTTCGCGTAGGGCAAGGACTTATCGCATGATGGAAATTTTCACGTCTGCCGGCCTGGTGGCGCTTTTGCAGGTCATTCTCATCGACCTGGTGCTGGCCGGCGACAATGCAGTGGTTATCGGCCTGGCGGCAGCGGGCCTCGCGCCTGACCAGCGGAAGAAGGCCATTCTGGTCGGCATCATTGCCGCCACCGTACTGCGCATCGCACTTGCTACCGTCACGGTGCAGCTTCTGGAAATCATCGGCCTGCTGCTCGCAGGCGGTATCCTTCTGCTCTGGGTGTGCTGGAAGATGTGGCGCGAGCTCCGGGCCGGCCAAGCCGCCGATGCAGACGGCTTGAATGCGGACGGGGTCCAGGCGCCGAGGAAATCCTTCATGCAGGCGGCCACCCAGATTGTCGTGGCCGACGTTTCCATGTCCCTCGACAACGTGCTTGCCGTGGCGGGCGCGGCCCGCGAGCACCCAACCATCCTCGTCATCGGCCTCGTCCTTTCGATCGCCATGATGGGTATCGCCGCCAATTTCATCGCCCGACTGCTGAACCGCTACCACTGGATCGCCTATGTCGGCCTGGCGATCATCCTCTATGTCGCTCTGCACATGATCTATCGCGGCGCGCTGGAGGTGTGGCCCCACGTTGCGCCTGTCGTCGCGGCCATGGGCTGAGAACGAGAACGACGGCCCCGCGGCAATTGCCGTCAGGGGCCGTTCACAAGCTTCAGAATGAGCGCCTGAATATTCCCGCCCTCGCTCATTTCGGTCCGGTCGAAATCGCGGCCAAGCTGGCGCTGCCTGGCAGACAGCTCGCCGAGGCGTTTCGTCAGATCCACCCTGATCTGGCGGCAATCGGGATCGTCCCGCGCCGACAGGCCGACGCTCATGGCCTCGATCTTCCTCACCATGTCGACAATGGTCTCGCCGTGAACCTTTTCATGCTTGCGGACGCCGTCGAGGAACGCGTCCCAGCTGTTTTTCAGCGGGCCGACCAGAGGAGCGGACGGTTTGGGCAGCGTGTAGAAGACGATGAGCTTCGGTTTGGCGGAGACGAGGACGCAAGCGTTGTTCTGGAGCTCGTATTTTCGGGTCCAGGTCAGCTTGAAGGTGGTGTGGGCAATGACGCGGGCCTGCCCTCCCCCGACCAGCGGCCCGTTTTCGCCTATCGAGCGATAGAGTTCGGAGCCTGAGCCGCCGGCGACCGGATAGGTCCGCACCTCCTCGATTGCCTGCCACTGCGCGAACGCCGTGGCGGGCGCTGCCGCGAGCGACAACCCCAGCAGAAAAAACCGAACGCCTGCCCTCACGCAACCCCCACACCATAAGTCGTCATCAGCCAGTCTAAGCGGCAGGTGCTCGGGTTTCAACCGCGCCGAACTCCGGTCTCGTTGCGCAACGACCTGTCCCACCGTGAAACAAAGGCGCTCAGCGTCGCCAGATTGTCACAGAACCTGAAAAAAGCCCGATTATTCAGAATCCATGGATGTTTAGAGGGCCACATGTCGCTGATCGAAAGCCTATGGCAACGATTTCGCCGTATCGTGCCCTATTCGAACGGGACGTGGGAACGCGCCTGCCCGCCGGGCAGCTCGCAAATCGGGGTCGGCTGTGACAATCTATCTGCCCATTGCAGAATTGTCGGTGAACATTTTCATCATTCTCGGCATGGGTGCGGCCGTCGGCTTCCTGTCCGGCATGTTCGGTGTGGGCGGAGGGTTTCTGATCACGCCGCTGCTGATCTTTTACAACATTCCGCCGGTGGTCGCCGTCGCGACGGGCGCGAACCAGGTGGTTGCCTCTTCCATATCAGGCGCCATCACCCATTTCCGGCGTGGCACGCTCGACGTGAAACTGGGGTCGGTGCTGCTGGTGGGCGGCCTTTCGGGCGCCACGGTGGGAATCTGGATCTTTTCGCTGCTGCGACGTCTCGGCCAGCTCGATCTCTTCATCTCGCTGCTCTATGTCGTATTCCTCGGCACCGTCGGTGGCCTGATGCTGCTCGAAAGCGTGAACGCGATGCGCCGCGCGTCAAAGAACATCCCGCCGGCAGCCCGCAAGCCTGGCCATCACCACTGGGTGCACCGCCTGCCGCTGAAGATGCGGTTCAAGAAATCGAAGATCTTCCTCAGCGTCATCCCCATCGTGGCGCTCGGTTTCGGGATCGGCATCCTGACCTCGGTCATGGGCGTCGGCGGCGGCTTCATCATGGTGCCGGCGATGATTTATCTCCTGCGCATTCCAACGAACGTCGTTGTCGGAACGTCGCTGTTCCAGATCATCTTCGTGACGGCCTATACGACGGTCGTGCAGGCGGCCACGAACTTTTCTGTCGACATCGTGCTTGCCTTCATCCTCATGCTCGCCGGCGTGATCGGCGCCCAGTACGGCGTTCGCGTCGGGCAGAAGCTGCGCGGCGAACAGCTGCGTGCGCTGCTGGGGCTTCTAGTGCTGGCGGTCGGCCTTCGCCTGGCCGTGGCGCTGGTCGTGACGCCTACGGATATCTATTCCGTGGTCATGGGAGGCAACTGATGCGCGCGGTCCTGTTCGCCCTCTCCCTGCCTCTCCTGCTGCTGCCGGGTGGCGCCGGTGCACAGATGATGCTGCCCGGCCCGACGTCGCAGACCGTCGCCGAAGGGCTCGAGATCGGTACGTCGACCAGCGAAATCGCCATCACCTCGGATTTCCACGGTGCCGACCTGACGGTCTTCGGTGCCGTGACCAACACCGACAGCCTGCTCCTCGCCATCGGGCAATACGATGTCATCGTGGTGCTGGAGGGGCCTCGTGAAGACGCGACGGTGCGCAAGAAGGAACGCGTCTTCGGGATCTGGATCAACACGCGATCGATGACCTTCGAAGCTGTCCCGCATTCCTATTCGATGTCGAGTTCGCGGATGCTGGACGATCTGACCACGCCTCTCGACCTCACGGACCAGGGAATCGGGATCGACCACATTCCGCTGACGCCCATCGGTTTCGTCGGCAATGCCAGCAATCTCGGCGAGTTCCGGGAGGCTTTCCGCAGGCTGCAGGAAAGGGGCGGCCTCTACGACCGGGATCCCAGCGGCGTGCGATTCGTCAGCTCCAACCTCTTCAAGGCGAGCCTGCGCCTGCCGGCGAATATACCGAACGGCGTTCACATCGTGCGGGCCTATCTCTTCAAAAGCGGCAAGTTCGTTATCGAAAAATCGGTACCGCTTCGCGTCATCAAAACGGGGATCGAGCAGACGATCACCGATGCCGCGCATGAGCAGCCCATCGCCTATGGGATGTTTTCGGTGCTTCTGGCGCTGGTGACCGGCTGGGGGGCGAGCGTGGTGTTCCGCAAGGAATGATCAGGCCGATTTCTTCTTGGCGGCGACCACGTCGAGATAGGCTTCGGTCAGGCGGCCGAGCACCGACGGCGTGCCGGGCGGCAGCTGCTTGCCGAGATGTTTCGCTCTGAGCTCATCCATGAAATCCTCCCAGAGCGCCGGGCCGCCATCCTCCAAAAGCTCCGCTCGGATGGAGAGTTCTTCGGAAACCGGCAGGTGCTTGCGGCCCCAGGCGCCCATGTGGGCGAAGAGCGGCACCAGATCGATTGCCATTTCCGTCAGGCTGTAGATGGCCTTCTGCTTGTGCGTCGGGTCGTCGCTGCGGGTGAGGAGCCCCTTATCGAGGAGGCGGCGCAGGCGATCGGCGAGGATGTTGGATGCGATCCCCTCCTGCGAGTTCTGCAGCAGCTCGCGAAAGTGACGCCGGCTGCCGAACATGATGTCGCGAATGACGATCAGACTCCATCGATCGCCCAGGATCTCCAGCGTCAGGTTGATCGGGCAGCCCGACCGATGAGACTCATCCATTCATTCTCTCCAAAACTGCTTGCATTTTGCCATCGGTCGATCTAGCAATCAACCGATTGCTAAATGCAATCGGTTATTGCATGTTGTTGCTTGAGGATCGAAGGGAGGAAGAAGAATGAGAAAGCTCGTCGTCTGGAATCTGATGACACTCGATGGCTATTTCGAGGGCTCGAAGCCCTGGGACATAGATTTCCACAATCTCGCCTGGGGGCCCGAGCTGCAGAAATACTCCGAGCAACTTGGCGAGGAAGGCGACCTGCTGGTATTCGGGCGCAAGACCTACGAGGGAATGGCTTCCTATTGGCCGACGGCGGAAGGCGAGGGGAACGTCAAGGCGTACATGAACGGCATCGCCAAGATTGCGGTGTCGCGGACGATGAAAGACGCCGAGTGGAACAACACCCGCGTCGTCAACGATCCCATCGCGGAATTCAGAAGACTGAAGGCCGAAGACGGGAAGACGATCTTCATCTTCGGCAGCGCCGAGCTCGCCGACTCCCTGCTCAAGGAAGGGCTGATCGATGAGGTCCGGCTCTGCCTCGTGCCTGTGATCCTCGGCGGCGGAAATCCGCATTTCAAACCGGCAACGGAAGCGCGACCGCTGAGGCTGCTCGAATCGTCCGTGACCCAGAAGGGCGCGGTGATCCTGCGCTACGAGCCGGTCAACGACACGGTGTGACAGGATCGCAGCGGGCGGACTGCACCGTCGTCGAGCGGTCGGCCGGACTGGTCCCCAGACTCCTGCCGCGGCATGAACACAAGTTCGCCTTTGTCTAAAAACCAGCCATTAATATTTACCAGTTAGTCATCTCTCGGAAACGAGAGATTCCTAGTAATGCGTATCCGTACTCTCCTCGTCCTTGGGCTTCTGGCGCTCGTTGCCGGCTGTGCCACGGCGCCCCGCCAGACCAGGAACATTTGCGCTGTTTTCGAGCAGCGCGACGGCTTGTTCACCAACTGGCAGCGCGCCGCGGAGCGCGCCGAAAAGAAATACGGCGTTCCCGTGCCGATCCTGATGGCGACGATGTACACGGAGTCAGGTTTCCAGCCGAATGCGCGGCCGCCGCGCACCAAGCTCTTCGGGTTTATTCCATGGACACGGCAATCGACCGCCTACGGGTATTCGCAGGCACTCGACGGAACCTGGGATCACTATCAATCCGCCACCGGCAACTGGGCGGCGCGGCGCACCAACTTTTCGGACGCTATCGATTTCATCGGCTGGTATCATTACCAGAACGGCCAGATCACGGGCATTCAGCTGAACGACGCCTACAGCCTCTATCTGGCCTACTATTCCGGTCCGAAGGGCTACATGCGCGGCGACTGGCGCTCGAACGCGCAGTTGCAGAAGACGGCGCAAAAGTTCGCCAACATGGCGGCGTCGTATCAGCAGCAATTGCAAAGCTGCAACTGAACCCGTTCTGATGCGCTGGCGGTTTTTCCCGCCAGCGCGCTTCCCGGTGCTCGATCGAGTGAAGAACTAAACTCTATCGGGTTCAGGCTGCCTGGGCTGGCTTGTCGATCGGATGCTGCGAGCGGAAGCCGACAGCCAGCCGATTCCAGATGTTGATGGCGCCGATGGCGACGGTGATCTTGGTGATCTCCTCTTCGCTGAAGTGGGCCTTGAGCACCTCGAAGTCGGCATCCGGCGCACCCGTTTCGGCAATCTTCGTCACCGCGTCGACCCAGCCGAGCAGCGCGCGCTCGCGGGCATCGTAGACGGGCGATTCACGCCAGACGCACATCAGGTTGATCCATTGCTCGGACAGACCGTCGTGGCGGGATTCCTTGACATGCATGTCCACGCAATAGGCGCAGCCGTTGATCTGCGATGCGCGCAGCTTGATGAGGTGGATGAAGCGGCGCTCAAGACCCGAGGTCTGGACGAATTCCTCCAGGGCGGCCACGGCCTTGTAGGAAGCGGGCGACGCCTTGGCGAAGTTGAAACGCTGTTGCATGGGTAGTCTCCTCTTTGTTGTGGCTCAACGAGCCGTTCTGCGTTCGTGAATGTCCAGGAAGGCGCAGCTTCGTGCTGCGATCGTCCCGTCGTCGATGGTGGCGAGTTCGGCGCCGACATCGGCAATGGTGGTCTTCGCAAGCTCGGCGCGATAGACGCGCTCGGCCCTGTGCATGGCTGAGGCGATATTGCATGGCTTGGCGAAGA
Organism: Rhizobium sp. Root1203; assembly: GCF_001424945.1. Taxonomy (GTDB): domain Bacteria; phylum Pseudomonadota; class Alphaproteobacteria; order Rhizobiales; family Rhizobiaceae; genus Rhizobium. The sequence continues at coordinate 42,981 of NZ_LMCW01000001.1, read as the reverse complement.
AGCGGTCCGGCGCCGGGTTCGGTCCCCGCTGCCGGATTTCGTTGCAGCGAAAGGCCGGCGCCGGCCCTTCGACGGCGAGCACGATGTCGAGCAGCGTGATCTCCTCGGGCGTCCTAGCCAGCCGATAGCCTCCCCTCGGGCCGGGTACCGTGGCAAGGATGCCGGCACCCGAAAGCGCCTGCAGGTGCTTCAGCAGATAGCTCGTGGAGACGCCGTGAAACTCCGCCAATGCCGCAGCCGACAGCACGCCACCCTCGGAAAGACCCGAAAGCATTGCAACACTGTGAATGGCCTGCTCGACACCGTCGCCAAATTTCATGGAAGCATCTCCTCAATTCGTGGATAAAATTTATCCACGATAAGTGATGTTGTCAAGCGCTTTCGGTTTTGAGAGGGGTCTGTCAGTCCGGCCATCTCATATAAGACATTCGAACGATCCCCCGCGGGGTTGTGAAGCGGGATGGATTCGCTAAAGTCGAGGCGTAATGCGAAAACAAATTCCAAAAAGGGAACAGCAATGAAAAAGACAGTTTTCCTCGCAGCGGCTGCGCTGCTTGCCACGACGCATCTGGCGTCGGCCGAGGATACGATCCGGATTGCCACCGAAGGCGCATATCCTCCCTTCAATTTTGTTGAATCGGACGGCAGCCTGAAGGGCCTCGACGTCGATATGGCCAACGCGCTGTGCGACGAGATGAAGGCGAAATGCACGATCGTCGCACAGGACTGGGACGGCATCATTCCGGGCCTGCTCGCCAAGAAATATGACGCGATCATCGCCTCGATGAGCATTACCGAAGAGCGCAAGAAGCAGATCGACTTCTCCAACAAGTACTACACGACCCCTCTCGCGGTTGCGGTCCCGAAGGACAGCGCACTCAAGGGCGTCAGCGTCGAAGACATGAAGGGCAAGGTCGTCGGCGCCCAGGCGTCCACGACACAGGCCGATTATCTCAACGACGTCTACGCCAAGGGCGGCGCGGAAGCCAAGATGTACCCGACGCAGGACGAAGCGGTCGCCGATCTGCAGAACGGCAGAATGGACGCGCTGATCTCCGACAAGTTCGTGGTGGTCGACTGGCTGAACAAGGCCGGCAAGGATTGCTGCAAGCTTCTCGGCGACGTTCCGGGCACGGAAACGCAGGCCGGCATCGGCCTGCGCCAGGGCGAACCGGAACTCAAGGAACGCTTCAACAAGGCGATCGACGCATTGGTGGCCAACGGCACCTACCAGAAGATCACCAAGAAGTATTTCCCCTTCGATATCTACTGATAGTCCACTCAATCGCATGGTGCGGAGGCATCAGGCCCCCGCACCATTTTTTGATCGCTAAGCTCTCCCATGAAAACAGACATTCTCGTTCTCGGCGCCGGTATCGTCGGCGTCAGTGCCGCGCTACACCTGCAGGATCGCGGCCGCTCCGTGTTGCTTGCCGATCGCGGCGAGCCGGGCGGCGGCACCAGCTACGGCAATGCCGGGCTGATCGAACGCTCCTCCGTCATTCCATATTCCTTTCCGCGCCAGCTCGGCGCATTGATGAAGTATGCGATGAACCGCTCGTCGGATGTCCGCTACAACCCGGCCTATCTGCCGCGCATCGCCCCGTGGCTTGCAAGGTACTGGTGGCACTCTTCGCCCGCCAATCTGGAGAAGGCGACCCGCGCCCTGCTGCCGCTGGTCGAGGCGAGCATTTCGGAACACGACAAGCTGATAGACCGCGCCGGCGCGTCTTATCTCATTCGGTCGCGCGGATGGGTTTCGTTCTACAAGGATGAGCGCCGCTTCGCCGCGGCGCGGACCGAAGCCCAAGCGCTGTCCGCCTACGGCCTTTCGGTGCGCCTTCTCTCCGGACCGGAATTCACCGCTCTCGAGCCCGCCTTCGCTGCCGGCAGCGCGAAGATCTCCGGCGGTATCCATTGGCTGGACCCGAAGACCGTCACCGATCCGCAGGCGCTGACGAAGGCCTATGCCGAGCTCTTCGTCCGCGACGGCGGCTCGGTGGTCACCGCCGATGCAAGCGGGCTGAGCCAGGAAAGCGACGGCTGGTCGCTCAAGACGCAGGAGGGAGAAACGATCCGGGCACGCGAGGTCGTTGTCGCGCTCGGTCCGCAGTCCGGCCTGATCTTCCGCAAGCTCGGCTATCCGCTGCCGCTGGCGATCAAGCGAGGCTATCATCGCCACTACGCGCAGAACGATGGCCAGCCGCTCTCCCATTCCGTCGTTGACGAAGAGGCCGGATACGTGCTCGCCCCGATGGCGCGCGGCGTGAGGCTGACGACGGGCATCGAATTCGCAGATCCGAAGGCGCCCGCCAACATGATCCAGATCCGACGCAACGAGGATCATGCACGCCGGTTGTTCCCGCTCGGCGAGCCGGTCGAGCAGACCCCGTGGCTCGGCCTGCGGCCCTGCCTGCCCGACATGCGGCCCGTGCTCGGTCGCGCGCCGCGTCATCGCGGCCTGTGGTTCAATTTCGGCCACGCCCACCACGGCCTGACGCTCGGCCCGGCCTGTGGCCGGCTGTTGGCCGAACAGATGTGCGGGAGCACGCCCTTTGCCGATCCGGAGCCGTTCTACCCGCAGCGCTTCCTGTAGGGCCTCTTGCATTTCATCGGCGGCGTACGCCCGATTTCGACCCATCGCAGCGCCGGGGGTGTCACGTCCCCCCCGGCCGCGAAACGGCCCGCAGCGCGGTCCTGACGATCGCATCGCCGAACTCCGGCGAGACCGGGCGATGGCCGACCAGCAGCCGAAAGAAGACTGGTCCGTAGATCATGTCGAGCAACGCCTCCATATCCAGCGGCGGGACGATTTCGCCCCGGGCCTGCGCCTGTTCGAGGATGGTGCGGCCCGCGTTGCGGCTCGACAGGATCACCTGATTGCGGAAGGCCTTGGTGAATTCGCTTTCGGGGTCGGCGGCGGCGAGTGCCATGGTGATCTGCCGTCCGCGGGTGCTGGCAAAGGCAGTTACCAGCCCTCGCATCTGCGCGCCGAGAGCCGCCTGCGCATTGGTCCCTCCGACCTCCGCTTCCGGCCACGGATTGACCAGAAGAGCGGCCATCGCCAGTTCCTGCGCGTTCGCCCAGGAACGGTAGATCGTCGGCTTGCCGACGCCTGAGCGCGCCGCCACGGCTTCGATCGTCATGCGGCCAAAACCTTCGGCCATCAGGATGTCATGGGCTGCCTCCAGAGCACGCCTCTGCGCGGCGGCGCTTGGCGGCCGCCCTCGTTTCTTCGATGTTGCGCTACTCTCTTGACTCATATCTTTACGATACGTAACGTTAATGACAAATCCAGTCAAGGAGGAGGAGCGTCGTGCCGAGTTTCACCCGAAAAGTGAGCAGCTACTTCATCGTCAAGGATGCCGCACGAGCAATCGATTTCTACAAGAAGGCTTTCGGCGCAACGGAGGTCTTCCGCATGACCGATCCCTCGGACGGGCGCATCGGCCACGCCGAACTGCGTTTCGGAGAGACGCTGATGATGCTGGCCGACGAATATCCGGACTTCGGCGCCTTGTCGCCCGATACCGTCGGTGGCTCGCCGGTAACCTTCCACATGGACACGGCCTCGACCGACGAGGCACTGGCGCAGGCGCTGTCGGCCGGGGCGACGATGTTGCGGCCGCCGACCGACCAGAGTTTTGGCGAGCGGGTGGCGCAGGTACTCGATCCCTTCGGTCATCGCTGGATGCTGTCTCAGACCATCGAACAGGTCACCCCCGAGGAGATGCAGCGGCGCTGGAACGCGGACATGTCGGCATGAGCGCCGCGGCACTGGAAGCGCTCGATGAGGCTGAACGCGCCTTCAACGCTGCGATGATCTCGAACGACCCCGCGCGGATCGCCGACTGCATCGCAGAGGATTGGGTGCTGGTGACGCCAGAGCGCGGCCCGATCCCGGCGCAGGCCATTCTTGCGGCGATCGGGTCCGGTGTGCTGAGCCACAAAACGATGACCAAGACGACGCATCACGTCCATCTCCTCGGCGATGTTGCGACGGTGACCGGTCGCGGCCAGAACACCGGATTGTTCCGCGGCGAACCGATATCGGCCGACGAATGGATCACCGACGTCTATCGCCGGGAGGGCAACAGGTGGCGATGCGTGCTGACCCACCTCACCCCTGCCGAAAGCGGTACCTAGCGCCTTTGCGGCGATCGATGGACACCGGCGCCGGCGGAGCATCGAGGACGACCACGCTGTTGGCGCCGAGGGGGCAGAGGGATCTGTTGGCTCGCTCCCCGCTCCGGGCTTCAAATCCCCCGCATTTGCACTAGATTACCCGCGTGAACCAGATCGATTCCGCCACCCGCGCAGAAGCCCCCCTTCCTCTTCCTCCGCCTTTCCTGCGCTGGTTTGCGGACAAGGGCTGGACCCCGCGTGCGCATCAGCTGGAGTTGCTCGCGCGCGTCGAGGCTGGCGAAAGCACCCTCCTGATCGCGCCCACCGGCGCCGGCAAGACGCTCGCCGGGTTCCTGCCCTCGCTGACCGATCTCACCCGCCGCGGCAAGATTTCACCGGGCTCTGCGTTTGCCGGTATCCACACGCTTTACGTCTCGCCGCTAAAGGCCCTCGCCGTCGACATCGAACGCAACCTGATGAAGCCCGTCGAGGAGATGGGACTGCCGGTGACCCTCGAGAACCGGACCGGCGATACGCCGAATGCGAAGCGCCAGCGGCAGAAGCTGTACCCGCCAGACATCCTGCTGACGACACCCGAACAGGTGGCGCTGCTGCTCGCCAACCGCGAGGCGGAGCGCTTCTTCAAGGACCTGAAATACGTCGTCCTCGACGAGCTGCACTCCCTGGTCACTTCAAAGCGCGGCCATATGCTGTCGCTCGGGTTGGCGCGCCTGCGCCGTCTTGCTCCCGGGCTTCAGACGATCGGACTTTCCGCCACCGTCGCCGAGCCGATGGACCTGCAGAAATGGCTGGTGGCACAGAAAGAGGCGGGCGAACATCATGCCGGCCTCATCATCGTCGACGGCGGCGCCAAGCCCGACATCTCGATCCTGTCGACGGAGAAGCATATCCCATGGTCCGGGCATTCGGCCAAATACGCGATCCCCGACGTCTATCGGCAGCTGACCGAGCACCAGACGACACTGCTCTTCGTCAACACGCGAAGCCAGGCGGAAATGCTGTTCCAGGAACTCTGGACCGTGAACGAGGACAACCTGCCGATCGCACTCCATCACGGGTCGCTTGATGTCGCCCAGCGCCGCAAAGTCGAGGCGGCCATGGCCGCCAATCGGCTGCGCGCCGTCGTCGCCACCTCTACGCTCGATCTCGGCATCGACTGGGGCGACGTCGATCTCGTGGTGCATGTCGGCGCGCCGAAAGGCGCCTCGCGTCTTGCGCAGCGCATCGGCCGTGCCAACCACCGCATGGACGAGCCGTCGAAGGCCATCCTCGTTCCCGCCAATCGCTTCGAGGTGATGGAATGCCAGGCCGCGCTCGATGCGAACTATATCGGGGCGCAAGATACGCCGCCCGTCGGCAGAGGTGCACTCGATGTGCTCGCGCAGCATGTCCTCGGCATGGCCTGCGCCGAGCCCTTCGACATGCTCGAGCTCTACGACGAGGTCGTCAGCGCCTCGCCCTACTCCGACCTAGACTGGGAGACCTTCGAGCGGATCGTCGATTTCGTCGCGACCGGCGGTTATGCGCTGCGCACTTACGAACGATACGCTCGTATCCGCAAGACGAAGGAAGGACGCTGGCGGGTCTCCAATCCGCAGGTCGCACAGCAATACCGCCTGAACCTCGGCACCATCGTCGAAAGCCCGATGCTGAACATTCGCATGGTCAAGCGCGGCGAGGCCGGCAGGATCGGCCGCGGCGGCGCAACGCTCGGCAAGGTCGAAGAGTATTTCCTTGAGCAGCTTTCCCCCGGCGATACCTTCATTTTCGCGGGCAAGGTGCTGCGCTTCGAAGGAATCCGCGAGAGTGAATGCCTCGTCAGCCAGGCCTATTCGCTGGATCCGAAAATCCCTTCCTATGCCGGCGGCAAGTTTCCACTCTCCACCTATCTCGCCGACCAGGTCCGCTCGATGCTGGCCGACCCCGAGCGTTGGCATCGGCTGCCCGACCAGGTGCGCGACTGGCTCGCCATTCAAAAAGAAAAGTCGATGCTGCCGAAGCGCGACGAGCTGCTGATCGAGACCTTTCCGCGCGGCAGCCGCTGCTACATGGTGGCCTACCCCTTCGAGGGGCGGCTGGCCCACCAGACGCTCGGCATGCTGCTCACGCGCCGGCTGGAGCGGGCGGGCGCTAAACCGCTCGGTTTCGTCGCCACCGACTATTCGCTCGGTATCTGGGGCTTCGAAGATATGGGCGTGATGATCCGCAACGGCCGCCTGAGCCTTGCCGACCTCTTCGACGAGGACATGCTCGGCGACGATCTCGAGGCGTGGCTCGACGAATCCTTCCTGTTGAAGCGGACCTTCCGCAATTGCGCCGTGATAGCAGGCTTGATCGAGCGTCGGCACCCGGGCAAGGAAAAGAGCGGCCGGCAAGTGACGGCATCGGCGGACCTGATCTACGACGTGCTCAGAACCCACGAGCCGGACCACATCCTGCTGCAGGCGACACGGCAGGATGCGGCAAGCGGTCTTTTGGATATCGGACGGCTTGGGGATATGCTGAGGCGAATCAAGGGACACATCACCCACCGCGCGCTGGAACACATTTCGCCGCTCGCCGTGCCCGTGATGCTGGAGATCGGCAAGGAGCCCGTTCACGGCGAGGCACATGACGCTGTTCTGGCCGAAGCCGCCGAGGACCTGATCGCCGAAGCGCTGAGTTAGAGATTGGGATAGACGACTTTGATGAACCGCCTGGCGCTTGTGCGTGAAATGAACGGAGTGGCTGCGATGCCGGGCGTCGAAACGTCCGTGCATGGGGTGGCGGCCGTGTGCGATCCGCTTGGGGCGCTCTTTCTCCCCGACGCCGGCGTTCTGGTCGTCTCCGACCTGCATCTTGAGAAGGGTGCCGCCTTCGCCCGTCGCGGCATGATGCTGCCGCCTTACGACACGCTTGCGACGCTGACCGTTCTTTCGGCGGTTATCACCCGCTACAATCCGACGCTGGTGGTCTCCCTGGGCGACAATTTTCATGACCGCGTCGGCTCCGCGCATCTGCCGGAAACCTTCCGGACGCTGATATCGGACATGGCACGTGGGCGCGAGTGGATCTGGATCAACGGCAACCACGATCCCGACGGAACCGTCGACCTGCCGGGCTCGTCCGCCGATGAACTGCACTATGCCGGGCTGGCCTTCCGCCACGAGCCGCGAAGCGGTCTGCAGGCGGGCGAAATCGCCGGGCACCTGCACCCTTCCGCCACAGTCCGCCGTCGCGAAAAATCGGTCCGCCGCCCGTGTTTTGCCACCGACGGCGCGCGCCTGCTGATGCCCGCGTTCGGCGTCATGAGCGGCGGGCTCGATCTTCGCCACAAGGCGATGAAGGGGCTTTTCGACCACGCTTCGCTGATCGCGCACCTGCTCGGCCGCGACCGGATCTATTCGGTCAGGTTCGGGAACCTGGTGGGCTAGTCGCTCGCGGCGCCCCTCAGAGCGCGATGTAGCGATCGGCCCTGTGGTTGATGGCCAGAAAGAGGTTCAGCACGATCGCACCGAGAACCGAGTAGAACACCACCGGCGGCGTGGTGACGAAGAAGGCGGCGGCAAGGACGCAGAGATCGATCGCCATCTGCACGATGCCGGCGCGAATGCCGAAGCGCTCCTGCATGTAGATGCCGAGAATGCCGACGCCGCCCAGGCTGGCGCGGTGGCGATAGAGAGCAAGCAGCCCAAAGCCCAGCAGGAGCCCGCCGAGAAGGGCCGCCCAGGCCGGGTGAATGGTGGCAATGTTCATGACTTTCGGCTGCACGCTGGTGAGCAGCGACGTCAGGCCGATGGCAATGAAGGTCTTCAGCGTGAAGGAGATGCCGAGGCGCTTCCACGACAGGTAGAAGAACGGCAGATTGAGCAGGAAGAAAGCAAGTCCGAAGTTCACGCCGAATGCATAATGCAGGAGAAAGGCGACGCCCGCGGTGCTGCCGGTTAGCAGCCCGGCACTTGCCAGTACATAGAGGCCGAGTGCGGCAACGAGGCTGCCGGAAAAGATGCCCTGCACATCCTCGACGGGTGTGTGGCGCGCTGCGCTCGTATTCCAGAAACCAAGAGCGCTGATGAGCTGTGTCATGTCGCCAATCTCCAACGGCAGGCGAGTTCAAGAACGCTCGGATACGACCGGGCGGGCGGAATGCAAATGATGGATGGTGCCAGCCGTTGTTTGCGCTCTCGCGAGCGCCGTTTGCATCTTCGGCAGACGCGCGGAATTATCATGTGCTTAGGCGGCAATTCAAGCGAAATAGGTAAGCAATACTGACCTAATATAACTTCGCAAGAATTGTTCGCTCAGGCCCCTTTGCGGGCAAGGAACAGGATGCCTGATATGACATTGGCGCCATCTTTGCGAATGGCTGTCCGGGTCATGTCCAGGACCTCGAAGCCATGGCGTTCGCAAAGCCCTTGGACATAGGGTTCGGAATGCGCGTAGCGCAGGGACGCGGCGAGGCGGAAGCCCCCTCCCTCGCCCGAATCCTCTACGGAAAAGACAAAATCGGCACCGGGAGCCGACAGCGCGACAACGCCCTCGAAAACGCTTTCGAGATTGCCGAGATACATCAGCACGTCGGCGGCGGTGACAAGATCGGCGCGGTGCTCGGCCCCATCCGCGAAGAGACCGGTCGCCATTGGCGCGAGCGACAAGTCGGCCTGTGCCAGGTGATCGTAGATGCGTTTCTCGGCTGCCTTCGCGAGCATGTTCTGCGACAGATCGAAGCCTTCGAGGCGATCCACCCGGTCGCGGATTTCCGGGCCGAGCAGGCCCGTGCCGCAGCCGAGATCGACGCACGACCGGTAGCGGCGACCAGTCGAGACAATCAGGCGCGCCAGCTTCCCGGGCACGCTGTAGTCGAGCTTTTTGACGAGCGAGGTTTCGAAGCGATCCGCATAGTCGTCGAACAGGCGCTCGACGTAGCTGCTTGGCGGCTGGTCCGGGATCGCGACATCCCCGAGAAGCGCGAGCTTGAGCCCGGCGCCGAAGATGTCGTCCCGCCCGAGGTCGAGCGTCCGCCGGTAGGCGTCGACGGCGCCCGTCTTGTTGCCGGCCGTTTCGCGATAGGTGGCGAGGCGATACCAGCCTGCGGCCCATTCCGGCGCAAGCTCCAGCGCCTGCTCCATCAGGTCGGCGGCCGCCTCCGCCTCGCCGCCGTCGTTCAGCATTTTTGCGTAGTCGGCGCGGCGGTCGGCGATAACATCGCCTGAAGTGAGCTGGGTGGGTTGCATGAGGGTGACCTGTTGGGACGGCCCGCATTTGGCGGCGGCCACAAAAAAACTCAAGTCCTATTTCAGATGCAGGGGCGCCAGCTCTGAAAAAGGCTTGCGAGCAACGATTCGCGCCCGTATTTCAGGGATAAACAGGAGATGGCGCATGTCCGAACAGGTGAACAAGTTTCTGGGCGATTCGCTCGGCCGTACATTGATCAAGCTTTTGGTCGTGTCGCTGATCGTCGGCTTCATCATGGCTATCTTCGGCTGGGCACCGCTGGACTTCGTCTATGGGGTGCGCAATTTCGTTCTGGAAGTCTGGCATCGCGGCTTCTCGGCACTCGGGCGCGTCGGCGACTATCTCCTGCTGGGCGCCACCGTCGTCATTCCGATATTCCTTCTCATCCGTCTCTTCAGCTATCGGCGGTAACATGACCTCAATCGATTTTTCCCGCCGCAGCATTCTACGGCTCTCCGGTCTTGCCCTGGTCGCCGGCGTCGCCAGCTGCACCACCGCACCCAAGCAGTCGTCCATCCCCTCCAACGGCGATGACGAGACCGCAGCGGCCCTGCCGCTCGTCAACCAGCTTCGCGCGAAGAACGGCCTGCCCCCGCTTTCCGTCGATCCGGCGGCAACGGCTGCAGCCCTCTTCCAGGCCAAGCGAATGGCATCCGCCGGCAAGATGAAGCATGTGATGGGGATTGCCGACGGCTTCGGCCCACGCGTCAAGGCGAGCGGCGTGCAGCTGCCGGCTGCCGAGAACATCGCTGCCGGCCAGCAGTCCGTTCCAGCAGTGGTGACGGCCTGGATCAATTCTCAGCACCATCTCGAAAACATGCTGGGACACTACACCGGCCTCGGCGTCGCCGTGGCGCATAATCCCGCTTCCAAAAACGTGCCGTATTGGGCCATGGTGCTTTCCAGCTGAGGCGATTCTGCCTCATTGTTCCGAGGCAGACATGGACGTACGCGGCAGCGAAAACAGACTTGCATTCGATGTGACGCATCGGCTGGTGCTTTCGATCGCCGTCCCGATGACACTTGGTTTCATAACGACGCCGCTGCTCGGTCTCGTCGGGACCGGTGTCGTCGGGCACATGGGACAGCCCGATGCACTGGCGGGGCTGGCGATCGGCGCCATGCTTTTCGACCTCATCCTCGGCAGCTTCAATTTCCTGCGGGCCTCGACGACGGGACTGACGGCACAGGCCTATGGGCGGCACGACCATCACGCCCAGCAAGGTGTCTTCTGGCGGGCATTGATATCGGCGCTCGGATGCGGCCTGGCACTTCTCTGTCTTTCGCCGGTGCTATTGGCGGCGGGTCTCAAGCTGATGGGGCCGCAGGCCGCCGTTGCCGAGGCGACCAGCACCTATTTTTCGATCCGCATACTCGCCGCACCGGCGGCGCTTGCCAACTACGCCATTCTCGGCTTCGTGCTCGGCCGGGGCCAGGGCACGATCGGCCTGCTGCTGCAAACGATCATCAACGGCACCAACATCGTGCTCGCCATCGTCCTCGGCCTCCGGCTTGACTGGGGCGTAGCCGGCGTGGCGTGGGGTACGATGGTCGGGGAGACTGCCGGTGCGCTGGTGGGGTTGTTCATCGTCCTGCGCGGCTTCGATCGAGCCTATCGGCCGCAACGTGCCGAGATCTTCTCCCGGCACCGGCTGGCCGAGCTTTTCGCGCTCAACCGCGATATCCTGATCCGCACCTTCGTGCTGTTGGCCGCCTTCACGCTGATGACACGGATCGGCACCAGCTTCGGTGCCGTCACCCTGGCAGCCAATGCCGTCCTGATGAATTTCTTCCTGCTGTCAGGCTACTATCTCGACGGACTTGCCAATGCCGCCGAGCAGATTACGGGACGGGCGATCGGCGCACACTACCGGCCGGCCTTCGACCGAGGCCTGAAATTGACGACGATCTGGTCGTTCGGGCTCGCCGCCATCATTTCGGTGTTCTTCCTGCTGGCCGGTCCATGGCTGATTTCCGTTCTGACCACCTCGCCCGAGGTGCAGCAGGCGGCCGAGACCTATCTTCCCTGGGCGGCCATCACCGGCCTCACCGGTGCGCTCGCCTTCCTGATGGACGGCGTCTTCATCGGTGCGACCTGGTCGACCGACATGCGCAACCGCATGTTGATGTCGTTCGCCGGCTATCTTGCGGCTCTTGCCGTGTGCGTGCCGCTGTTCGGCAATCACGGCCTTTGGCTGGCGATGAACGGGTTCCTGCTCTTCCGCGGCTTCTTCCTGGCGGTGCTGGTCAAGCCGCGCGCCGATCAGACGTTCCGCGCTGCCCAATAGTCCGTGCCGACATCGCGCAGGTCGCGGATCGAGGAGACCTTCTCGCGGTCGAGCAGTTTCGAAAGACCGCGGACGATTGCGCCCGGCAGGCCCGGCCCCTCATAGACCATACAGGAATAGAGCTGGACGAGGTCGGCGCCTGCCTTGATCTTCTCCAGTGCCGTCTCCGCCGAAGACACGCCGCCGACGCCGATGATCGGCAATGCCGGTCCGACGCGCTTGCGGATCTTCGCCAGCACCGCCGTCGACTTTTCGAAGAGCGGCTGGCCGGAGAGACCGCCGGCTTCCTTCGCCTGTCGCTGGTCCTTCAGACCCTCGCGCGAGAGCGTGGTGTTGGAGACGATCAAGCCATCCAGCGAATGCGAAAGCGCTTCGGCAGCGATGTCGTCCATCCCCTCCTCCGTAAGATCCGGAGCGATCTTCAGAAAAACTGGAATTTTCCTGCCCGACTTTCCGGCTTCCTCGTCGCGAGCGGCGAGAACGGCGGACAGAAGGGCCGACAGGCTTTCACGTGCCTGCAGGTCGCGCAAGCCGGGCGTATTCGGCGAGGAGATGTTGGCCGTGAAATAGCGCGCCACGGAATAGAAGCGGCGAATGCCCTTCACATAGTCGTCGATGCGGTCTTCGCTGTCCTTGTTGGCGCCGATGTTGACGCCAATGATGCCGTTGCCGCGAATTCCGGAGAGGCGCGCAAACGCCGCGTCGTGGCCCTCGTTGTTGAAACCCAGGCGGTTGATGACGCCTTCGTCCTCGACCAGGCGAAAGATGCGCGGACGGGGATTGCCCGATTGCGGCTTCGGCGTCACCGTGCCGATCTCGGTAAAGCCGAAGCCGATCTTCAACAACGCCTCCGGCACCTCGGCATTCTTGTCGTAGCCGGCCGCCATACCGAGCGGATTGACGAAGTCGAGCCCGGCAACGCTTTGGCGCAGGCGCGGATCGGATTGGACGCCGCAGGCGGGCACGAGGCCGGACTTCAGCGCCGCAATCGACATGCCGTGAGCGGTCTCTGGATCGAAGAGGAAAAGGCCCTTGCGGGCGGCATTCTTGAAGAGGTCGATCATGGCTGCAATTCCGGAAAGATATGATTGCCCGCGCCATCGAGCGACAGCGGCTTTTCCCAAAGTACGGCTGACAACGGCAGGTCCGCATAAAGGTGCGGAAAGAGATCACCGCCACGAGACGGTTCGAAGACGAGTTTGTCGCCAAGCTCTGCAGCATCGACCGCAACGAGAAGCAGTCCTGCCTGGCCCGCAAAGTGTAGGGAGGCCGTCTGCCTGACCTGGGTCGCCGTCGAGAAGTGAATGAAGCCGTCCTTCAGATCGATCGGAGCGCCTCGAAACAGGCCGGCCGGCTTGGCATCGTGCCAGAGCGTTTCCGTCACGATCTTGTAAAGCGTGGGTGTCAGCGTCATGATGGCCTCATGAATTCGGGTCTTTCCCGGGCTTTGCCGCAAAGAGAGGACGATGTCCACGCCCTGACGCGAAAAATGCGCTGGCCATCGCTATTTCCGGAGGAACCAATGAAAACGATCGCAATCGGCGCTCTTGCCATTCTCCTGCCGCTTGCGGCGCATGCCGCGGAACAGGATGCCTCTCGCTTCCAGCTCGAGCGCAGCGGCGATCATTTCGTCCGGCTCGACCGACAGACCGGCGCCATGTCGCTCTGCGAGGAGAAGGAGGGTTCCCTCGTCTGCCGGATGGCCGCGGATGAACGCGCCGCCTACGAAGACGAACTCGACCGGCTCGCGGACCGGGTGACGGCGCTTGAGAACAAGAGCATCGTCAACAAGGCGCTGCCGTCCGATGCCGAAATCGATCGCTCGATCGGAATCATGGAGCGCTGGATGCGGAGCTTCATGGGGATAGTCAAGGAATTCCAGGGTGAGGACCAGCGCAACGCCCTTCCTCAAAAGACATGAATTGATATATAGTCTTCCCGGGATGGAGCATGTATTGCAGACGAGCGCGGTGCGTGAAGAAGTGATCGAGCTCTTGGGAGGGAGTTGTCGATGCATGAACAGACAATCATCATTGCCGACGACCATCCACTTTTTCGCGATGCGCTGTGCCAGGCCGTGAGCGGCATGGACGGCCATCAGGAAATCGTCGAGGCGGGCGATTTCGCCGCCGCGCGAAAGGCCGCAGGCGACCACCCCGAGGCAGACCTGATGCTGCTGGATCTTGCCATGCCCGGGGTCAGCGGCTTTTCCGGACTGATGGCCTTGCGATCCGAGTTCGTCGGCCTGCCGATCGTCATCGTTTCGGCCAGCGATGACACGACGACGATCCGCCGTGCGCTGGAGCTTGGCGCCTCCGGCTTCATCTCGAAATCATCCGGCATAGACGACATCCGCCGCGGCATCCAGATCGTGCTTGCAGGCGATATCGCCACGCCCGAGAGCTATCGCGACGGCCAGGAGCAGGATCCCGACATCGCCAGGCTGATCCGCCGGCTGCATACCTTGACCCCGCAGCAGAGCCGCGTCCTGACGATGCTCGCAGAGGGGTTGCTCAACAAGCAGATCGCCTACGAACTCGGCGTATCGGAAGCGACCATCAAGGCACATGTTTCGGCCATCCTGTTGAAGCTCGATGTCGACAGCCGGACGCAGGCTGTGATCCAGCTCGGCAAGATCAACATGGCGCTGGTTGCCTGAAACCGCCGGAGAGGATTTTATTCCTCTCCTCTCTTTACTCCGGCGTCGCTTGCCGTTAATATTTTAGCCGATCGGAAGAACCCGCGCACACGGGCGGACGGAATCGGGCAACATGCTTTCACACGCGCAGATCTGGGGAGCGATCGACAGGCTTGCCGAGCGGCATGAGCTGACGCCATCCGGTCTTGCCCGACGTGCAGGGCTCGACCCGACTTCCTTCAACAAGTCCAAGCGGCTGTCGGCCGATGGACGGCTGCGCTGGCCTTCGACGGAATCAATCGCCAAGGTGCTGGACGCAACGACCTCCAGCATGGAAGAGTTCATGGCCTTCATGCGGCCGGCAAGCAGCTTTTCCGCCCTGCCGGAAGGCGCCTTTCCGCCGCAAGGCAGTTCCATACCGCTTCTGGGCTTTGCGCAGGCCGGCGCCGGCGGCTTCTTCGATGACGGCGGGTTTCCGGCCGGGCAAGGTTGGGACGTCGTGGAATTTCCGGCAGCTCCCTCCCAGAAGGCCGGCGTCTATGCGCTCGAGGTACAGGGCGAAAGCATGATGCCGCTCTATCGCGATGGCGATGTCCTCATCGTGGAGCCCGGCGCGCAGGTCCGCCGGAACGACCGGGTGGTCGTCAAGACTCGCGAAGGCGAGGTCATGGCCAAGGTGCTCTTGCGCCAGAGCCCGCGCACCATCGAGCTGATGTCGCTTAACCCGGAACACCCGAACCGAACGATCGAGCTTTCCGACGTAGAGTGGATCGCCCGTATCATCTGGGCCAGCCAATAGGAAAATCTTCCATGCGTCCTGCGGCACTTGTCACGGCTCTTGCAGGAATCGCGATCGTTTTCGGTCTCATTGCGGCCGGCGGGCAACGACTCGGCGGCGCGATGAACGCAACGCAGCCTGCGGCGATGCCGGAGGCTGGAACCGCCGAGACAGCCAGGACCCCACCGCCAACGGCAGATCCTGAGGCCAGCATGAATGCCCGGCCGGTCGATGACGCCAGCCAGTTCTATCCGGCAACCGTGGAGGGCAAGCCGCTGGAGCGCGTCGCGGCGCCGGAACCTGAAAAACCGAAAGCAGAAGACGAGAAGGGTACCGACCTTCCTCGTCCCGTCGCCGAGAGCGCCGGCCTGCTGGCCTTCGGTGACAGACGCCTCAAGCTTGCCGGCGTCACGCCGACGCCGGCGAACAAGACCTGCACTGGTTCGGATGCGACGGAATGGCCCTGCGGTATGCTTGCCAAGACCAACTTCCGGCTTTTCCTGCGGCTGCGGACCGTCAACTGCGATCTCGACGATGCGGATTGGAAAGGCACCATTTCCGCTTCCTGCAAGATCGGCACACAGGATGTGTCGCGATGGCTGGTCGAAAACGGTTGGGCAGAGGCAGCGGCCGGGTCGGACCTTGCGGATGCCGGCGCAAAGGCGAAGCAGGAGAAGAAAGGGCTCTACGGCGACGACCCCCGCAAGGATGCGCCGAGCACGATTGAGGACAATCCGGGGCAGGATGGCGCTCTCGATCCCTTGTAATGATCTCGGCCAATTCTTAAACTCTGTGCTCATCTGAGAGGAACCGACGAGATATGAACAAGCCGCTTTCCGCCCACGACGCACTGATCTACGTGATGGTCATGGCATCCGCCGTCGACAGCACCATGAATGACCGCGAGCTGGAGCGCATCGGCCAATTGATCAGCTTTCTGCCGGTCTTCCGCGACTTCGACGAGGACAAGCTGATCTCGGTTGCGCGCGATTGCGCCGCGCTGCTTTCCGGTCCAGAGGGACTGGATGTCGTTCTGGAGACCGTCAAGGATACCTTGCCCCCGCGTCTCTACGACACCGCCTACGCGCTTGCGGTGGAGGTTGCTTCCGCCGATCTTTCGGTGAAGGCCGAGGAACTGCGCCTGCTCAGCCTGCTGCGTGACAGGCTCGGCCTGGACAAGCTGACCTGCGCTGCGATCGAGCGCAGCGCGATCGCCCGTTTCCGCAAGGGCTAGGCTACGCGCGCGCCGTCCGTTCGAACACCCGGCTTCTAGTAGAGGCCATACGGGAAATAGCGCAGGTAGATTTCCTGCAGGCGGCCGCTGCGCGACAGCGCGGCAAGTGCGTGATCGAAGGCGGACCTGAGAACGTCGTCCTTCTGGCGCAGCATGATCGTCATGCCTTCTCCGAGGAAGTGCTCGGAGATATAGGAGCCATCGAGAAGCGCACAGCATTTCGCCGAAGCCTGCGACGACACCCAGAACGAAAGCTGCAGGGCGTCTGCAAAGGCCGCATCGACCTTGCCTTCCTTCAGCGCCGCGAGCAGTGCCTCCTTGCTGTCGAACGGCACAGCCTTGATCTTTGGAAAATAGGCGGCAAGCATTGCCTCGTGCGCCGTCGCCTTGACGACGCCCACCGGACGGTCGGCAAGGCTCGTGGCATTGTCCCCCTTGAGCGGCGTCTTGAGATTTCGGGCGAAGCGCGCGGGAAGCATCAAATAGGGACGCGAGAAGGCAAACTGCCTGCGCAATTCCTCACCGACGGCGACGCCGGCGATCACCGCGTCCCCCTGCGATGCAGCAAGTGCATCCTTGAGATCAGCGAAAGGCAGCGCCTGGATCTGGCACTTGTCGGCTATCTCCAGCTCGGCGCAGATTTCGCGGGCAATATCCACATTGAAGCCCGAAAGCTTTCCGTTCTGGTCCATGAAATTGAACGGGGGGAAATCGACGGACGTCAGGAAGCGAAGGCGCACCAACGTCGATAGATCCGGCTTGGCCAGCCGCTCTCTGGCGTCGAACAGCAACGGCAAGGACGGCGCCGACTGCTGCGCCAGCAGAGGGAGCGGGCATAGAAATAAAGCCAGAGACAACCAAAAGTCGCGAAACCCCTTTGGATTAAAGGATGCTAGTTTAAATTGCATCAGTATGATCTGCCTCGGGGTTAGCATGCGCTGCCATTTCAACGACGGTGTATCAGAGTCATGCGTATCGGGGAATATGCGCAGCGCGAGGTCGAAGACCGCGACCGGGCGCCACGCGATCATTCTGCCGAACACCCTCTATCGTCCGGTGCGGGCGGCGAGGCGCTCAGGAGCAATGGTTCTGACCAGGCGGAAGTCATGGTGCTGCTTACTCTGGGCATCGGCAAGCCGACCATCGTCCGCGCCGCCATGGCCGCCCGCCGCAACGGCACGACCCTTGAACGCGAACTCATTGCCAACGGCTGGATCGATGCAGAGAGTTACTACGGCGGTTTGGCGCGCGTCCTTCGGCTCCCCTTTCTCCCGGCTATCGACGCGGCGCTCATAAATGATGACAGGAAGCTCGACACCCAGCTCATCGACCCCCGCTCCGCAAGGCTAAACGATCCCGCCAGAGCAATCATTGCGATCGTGCCCGAAGCCCGACGGCTGGCCGCGCTCGCCCGGATGCTCGCGGACCGGCCGGGCCTGATCGACAGAGCGGCAGTGACGACACCTTCCGCATTGCGCGCTGCCGTCTGGGAAGCGGGTGCCGAGCGCCGCGTGCGGGAGAGCATCAGCACGCTCTTCGAAAGCACCGGGCGCTTCAGCGCACGGATTGTCCTTTCCGGCACGCAGGGGGTCGTCGCCGGTGCGGGGCTTTGCGCATTCGGCTTCGCCATGGCATCCGGCGCGATCCCGATTGTCATACTGCATGCAGCCCTCTCGTTGGTCTACATGGCCGCACTTCTCCTTCGCGCCTGCGCCCTCGGACATCGACGGGGCGAGGCCGCCAACCCCCATCCATGCGACGTCTTGCCGATCTATTCGGTTCTCGTCGCGCTCTACAAGGAGGCCGAGGTCGCAAGCCAGCTCGTGACGGCGCTGAAGCAACTGAACTGGCCGGCGTCCCAACTCGACATCAAGCTGGTCTGCGAGGCGGACGACCACACCACCATCGCCGCCCTCCAGGCCACGGACCTCGCTCCCCAATTCGAAATCGTCAAGGTGCCGGTCGCGCATCCACGGACGAAGCCCAAAGCGCTGAACTACGCGCTGGCCGCAGTGCGCGGCGAATTCGTCGTCATCTACGATGCGGAAGATCGACCTCATCCGAATCAACTGCAGGCCGCCCACGCGCAATTCGTCTCAAGCGCGGACGACGTGGTCTGCCTACAGGCACCGCTGGCAATCTCCAACGGCGGGGATTCGTGGATTAGCGCTGCCTTCGCCCTGGAATACGCCGCGCTGTTTCGCATGCTGCTGCCGATGCTGGCGAAATACCGTCTTCCGCTGCCGCTTGGGGGAACATCCAACCATCTGCGTGTCGCCGAGCTAAAAGCCTGCGGCGGCTGGGATCCCTACAATGTGACCGAGGACGCGGATCTCGGAATGCGGCTTTACCGGCTTGGATACAGGTGCGGCGTCATCGACTGCCCGACCCACGAGGATGCCCCGACCACCTTCAACATCTGGCTCAATCAGCGAACCCGCTGGTTCAAGGGCTGGCTGCAGACCTGGCTGGTGATGATGCGTTCGCCGAGGACGCTCATGATGGAAATGGGCGTGGGCGCCTTTCTCGTCTTTCAGCTCCTCATCGGCGGCATGCTTATTGCGTCGCTTGCCCATCCCTGGCTGATCGTGCTGCTTCTGTCGACGGCTACCTACATCATGCTGGGGTTCCCGCCGCTGGGCACCCGCGAGGCGGTGCTTTTCCTGATCGACACGGCCAATGTGCTGGCGAGCTACGGCCTCTTTCTGCTGCTTGGCAAAAAGGCGATGCTCCGCGACGAGAGGCGACGTGTCGGCTGGCGCTGGATCGCCGTTCCGCTCTACTGGCTGATGTTTTCGATCGCAGCGTGGCGTGCCGTCTTCCAGCTGCCCTTCAAGCCGTTTTTCTGGGACAAGACCCCTCACCTTCCCGTGAATTCCACCGGGAAGTTGCACCCGCCCAGGGGCACGCACCCCCTGGATGAAACGCCGAAATTATTCCGGGATAAGTGGCAGGTATTCATGCCGTACCGGCCCGGCATTAGGTCCGCATTAAGCAATATCGATTCTATTCGGCGTCGACGACGTCGGTCTCCTTCGCCGAATGCATGATGCGCACGTCGAGCCTGTCCAGGCATCTTCACCATGCCCTAACCGCGTCATGCCCGTCTCTCAAAAAAAGCAATGCAGCCGGCAGGCAACATGCCGGGCCGCAGATGGAACAGCCATGTTGAAACACTTTAAAATCCGGACCAAGATCATATCCGTCGTGGCACTTCTCGGGGTGATCGCCATCGGTGGCCTCGTCTACATCGTTCACGAATTCCGTGGCGCCGACCGCGCATACAGCGACTTCATCGACCACGAAGCTCTCGCCGCGATGCTGTCGTCCCGCGCCAGCGCTTCCGCCACAGCCGCCGTGCTGCAGGCAACTTTCATCGCCGAGCTGACACCCGGTACGCCGGCCTTCGATGAAGCCGTGTCTCAGCCGAGCAAGATGCCGCAGGCGCGCGAGCGGCTGGAAATGGCTGCCGGACTCGTCCCGAGCCGGGGAGCTGCGATCAGCGAGATCATCGTCGGTATCGATGAAATGGACGCGTTGTCGAAGCAGGTCGTGGACCTCGCCAAAGCCAAGGACACCGCCGGCATGCACAAGGCGGTCGGTGAACTGAACGCCAAGCTCACTGTCGTCACAGCGAAGATGATCGCCAACAACGACACATTGATGGACCTGCTCAACGATGGCGGCGATGCTCTTTCGGGCGACGTCAACGCAAGGCTCGATCTCTCGTTCGCACTGCTTGCCATTGCTGTTCTCGCCACGATCGGTCTCAGCATCTGGATAGCGCAGGTTGGCATTGCGGCTCCGATGGCACGCCTGCGCGAGCGCATGATGCATCTTGCACAGGGCGACACGGCACGTGCGATCGACGGTCTGGACCGCCGCGACGAAATCGGCCAGATGGCCGGAGCGGTCGCGGTCTTCCGCGACAACGCGATCGACCGCCTCCGGCTTGAAAGCGAGGCGGAGAAAAACCGCAATCTCAGCGATAGCGAACGCCGCGAGCGAGATGCGCAACGGGCGACGGAAGCCGCCGACCTTTCGCGCGCCGTCAGCGCACTCGGCGACGGGCTCCGTGGGCTGGCTGCGGGCGATCTTGCCTCGCAGATCAACACGCCCTTTGTCGGAGATCTCGACACCTTGCGTCAGGACTTCAACAACTCCGTCTTCAAGCTCAACGAGACGATGCAGACGGTTGGCGCCAACGCGCACGCCATTACAGCAGGCGCAACCGAGATCCGCTCTTCGGCCGACGAATTGTCGAAACGCACGGAGCAGCAGGCAGCCTCCGTCGAGGAGACGGCTGCCGCCCTGGAACAGATCACCACAACGGTCAAGGACGCCGCCAAGCGTGCAGAGGAAGCACGATCGCTGGTCGCAAGGACCCGTGCGGGCGCTGAGAAGTCAGGCGAAGTCGTGCGCAAGGCTGTGAGCGCGATGCATCAGATAGAGCAGTCTTCCGTCGAGATCGGCAATATCATCGGAGTGATCGACGACATCGCCTTCCAGACCAACCTTCTGGCTCTCAATGCCGGGGTCGAAGCCGCACGCGCCGGCGAAGCAGGGAAGGGTTTTGCCGTCGTCGCCCAGGAAGTGCGCGAACTTGCACAGCGCTCGGCCAATGCCGCCAGGGAGATCAAGTCGCTGATCACGACATCCGGGGACCACGTGCAGGCCGGTGTCTCGCTTGTCGGCGAGACCGGAAAATCGCTCGACGCGATCGTCCAGGAGGTTCAGGAGATCAACCAGCACGTCCACGCAATCGCCGAGGCCGCGCGCGAACAATCGACGGGCCTGCAGGAGATCAACACAGCCGTCAACACGATGGACCAGGGAACGCAGAAGAACGCTGCCATGGTCGAAGAAAGCACCGCCGCCAGCCACAAGCTCGCGACGGAAGCCGCCGCCCTCAACAACCTGCTCGGCCAGTTCAAGCTGACCGGAACGGGCGGCATCGCGTTCACGCCAGTATCGGCGCCCGCCATCCCGTCGCGACCGGCCGGACAACCGATCGTCACGCGCAAGGCCCCCGTTCGCGTTGCGACCCCCGGCGTATCGCGCGCCAGCACTTCGCCCGCCCGTGCACTAGGACAGAAGCTTGCAAGCGCGTTCGGTGGAGGGGGCAGCACGTCTTCCAATGGAAACCAGGACGCAGACTGGACGGAGTTTTGATCCGGCTGAAAGCCACCTGCAATAACGAAATGGGCGGCTCAGAGCCGCCCATTTTCATATCCGCTTGTGCCAATCGGACCTGCTTGTAGACGCCGCTCAAGCAAATCCGAGAGGAACTTCCTCGATTTTCCGGCCGCGGCCATAGTCACGCTCATAGGAAGAGCGGCTGTCTTCGCGTTTGTAGGCAGCGATCTCCATCTCAGGCATGTGATAGCCGTCCGCATAGGTGCCG
Organism: Rhizobium sp. Root1203; assembly: GCF_001424945.1. Taxonomy (GTDB): domain Bacteria; phylum Pseudomonadota; class Alphaproteobacteria; order Rhizobiales; family Rhizobiaceae; genus Rhizobium. The sequence continues at coordinate 21,279 of NZ_LMCW01000001.1, read as the reverse complement.
GTTTCTCCGGCATCGCCGCTTTCGCGTTTCGCAGTGAATATCTTCAGGAGCATTGCGCTATTCCTCCTCGTGAGCCTGATAACGACCGAAATGCCGCCTCAGTTCCATGTACCGAAGAATAGTTAAAAATTAACCATATCTGTTAGCAGATCGTCAACCGAGTGACATAGCGGACAGGTCGAGCAGGCGTGCGAAATCTGCCGGCACCATTCGCCCAGGCGCACTCCCCGGTCCCGATCGTGAAATCCGGATCGTCCGGCGGATGTCAGTTGGCGGCCGGGACCGGGCAACTCATGTCGCCTTCCTCGCAGTTCAGATAGACCTTCAGCTCCTTGGTGCGCAGTTGCGTCAACCCGTCCAGGCACATCGCATAGATCATCGGGTAGACGCTGCCGTCCGCGGAGCGGGAGTTCGAGAAGGTGCACTCGGCATCGCGGAAGGCAACCCAGCTCCGCTGCGCGGCGACCAGCAATTTCGTCGTTTCCGCGTCACCCTTCAGGCGCTGCTCGATCTGCTTGTAGACCGAGTTGAGTTCGGTGTCGGACTTCTTCAGCGACTTGTCCGCGCATGCGTTCATGGTCGCCTGGTCCTGCGCATTCGTACAATCATCGGCGAAGGCAAGCGATATCGGGCTCGCGGCAAGCGAACCAATCAACAGCAATCGACCCAGCATGGCATTTCCCTTCTCCAGACAGGACCGGCAAGCATCCGCTGGCCGGCTCCCCGAAATCTGATGCGCCCGGGTTCATCGTCAAGCGGCATCGTCGCGGTCGCGGCTGAACGGGAGCGGCGGAAAAGGGCAACAAGCACGCAGTCAAAAATCTGAAAACGTTGCTGGAGCGGGTGAAGGGAATCGAACCCTCGTATTCAGCTTGGGAAGCTGCTGCTCTACCATTGAGCTACACCCGCGTCAGTGCGAGATTTCCAACAGAAGGCGGCCGGTGTCAAGCGGCTGGTTGCCTGTCAGATGCGGAAGTGTTTCGATAGCTTCAGGCCCTGCGCCTGATAGTTCGATCCGAGGCCCGAGCCGTAGAGGCTCGATGGATGCTCCTGCATGTGTTCGTAGACGAGACGACCGACGATCTGGCCGTCCTCGAGGATGAAGGGCACTTCGTGGCTGCGCACTTCGAGAACGGCGCGGCTGCCGCGTCCGCCGGCCGGCGCGTGGCCGAAACCCGGGTCGAAGAATCCGGCGTAGTGAACACGGAACTCTCCGACCAGCGGATCGAAAGGCGTCATTTCGGCAGCATAGTGCGGGGGAACATGCACGGCTTCGCGGGAAACGAGGATATAGAATTCATCGGGATCGAGGATGAGTTCGTTGCGCCCGCGGCTGAAAAGCGGCTCCCAGAAATCGTAGATATCGTGCTGCGCCTTCTTGTCGACGTCGACGACGGCGGTGTGATGCTTACCGCGGTAGCCGATCAGCCCGTCCTTGTCGCCTGCGAGGTCAATCGACAGCGCGATCGCCCCGCCCGACACGTTCGGCAACTTGCTCGCCACCAGCGTTTCCGCGTCGTGCAGCGCCAGCAATTCAGATTCGCCCAACAACGCATGGCCGACGCGGAAGCGGATCTGCGACAGGCGCGAGCCGCGCCGGACGACGATCGGAAACGTGCGCGGGCTGATCTCGAGATAGAGCGGGCCTGAGTAGCCGGCGGGAATCTTATCGAACTCCTGGGCATAGTCCGTTATGACGCGGGTGAAGATATCGAGGCGACCGGTCGAACTCTTGGGGTTTGCCGAGGCCGACATGTCGGCAGGCAGATCCAGTCTCTCCATCAGCGGCACGATATAGACGCAGCCTGTCTCCAGCACCGCGCCCTGCGTCAGATCGATGACATGGAGGCTGAGACGATCCAGCTTGTCTGAAACGAGGTGAGACGGTCCTGGCATGAAGCTCGCGCGAACGCGGAATGCCTTGGTGCCAAGCCGCAGATCGAGGCTCGCCGGCTGGATCTGATCGCGATCCAGCTCGCGCTCGGAGACGAGACGCCCCGTCTCAAACAGCGCGGCTATTGCGCGGTCTGCCAAAATTCCTGTGTCGCGAGCCATCATGCCCCATCCATATTTGCCGCAGACAAAACCAAACTCGAGGAATTGACGCAAGCGCGGAACGGCAGTATTGCAGCTTTATCCCGTGGTGATTTGGCCGGTCGGCTTGCAGCCACGTTAAACAAGTGGCTAAATAGACCGGGGTTAAACCGGTCTGCATTCGCGGCCGGTTTTTTTGTGTTTGAAAGTGGTGATGGCATGAGCAAGACCTGGCGCCCGGCAACCCAACTCGTCCACGGCGGAACGATCCGCTCGCAATACGGCGAAACCTCCGAGGCAATCTACCTAACCCAGGGTTTCGTCTATGATACGGCGGAAGCCGCCGAGGCGCGCTTCAAGGGCGAGACCGAGGGCTACATCTATGCCCGCTACGGCAGCCCGACCAACGATATGTTCGAGAAGCGCATGTGCGCGATGGAAGGCGCTGAAGAAGCCCGCGCCACGGCATCCGGCATGGCCGCCGTCGCCGCTGCCATCCTTTGCCAGGTGAAAGCCGGCGACCATATCGTCGCCGCCCGTGCCCTCTTCGGTTCCTGCCGCTGGGTGGTGGAGACGCTGGCGCCGAAATACGGGATCGAATGCACGCTGGTCGACGGACGCTACCTGGAGAACTGGGAAAAGGCGATCCAGCCGAACACCAAGGTGTTTTTCCTGGAAAGCCCGACCAACCCGACGCTCGAAGTCGTCGATATCGCAGGCGTCGCCAGGCTCGCCAATCAGATCGGCGCCACTGTCGTCGTCGACAATGTGTTTGCGACACCGATCTTCCAGAAGCCCCTGGAGCTGGGCGCCCATATCGTCGTCTACTCCGCGACCAAGCACATCGACGGCCAGGGCCGCAGCCTCGGCGGCGTGATCCTTTCCGACAAGGAGTGGGTGACCGAGCATCTGCAGGACTACTACCGTCACACCGGTCCGGCAATGTCGCCGTTCACGGCATGGACGCTGCTGAAGGGCCTCGAGACCCTGCCGCTGCGCGTCAAGCAGCAGACCGAAAACGCCGCCAGGATCGCGGATTTCCTGGCCGAGCAGAAGCAGGTCGCCAAGGTCATCTATCCCGGCCGCAAGGACCATCCGCAGGCCGATATCGTCGCCAAGCAGATGAAGGGCGGCTCGACACTGGTGGCGATCGAGCTGAAGGGCGGCAAGGAAGCAGCGTTTGCGCTGCAGAATGCGCTCGAGATCGTCAGGATTTCCAACAATCTCGGCGACGCCAAAAGCCTGATCACGCATCCGGCAACGACGACGCACAAAAACCTCACGGACGAAGCCCGCGCGGAACTCGGCATTTCGGCGGGGACGGTTCGCCTCTCCGCAGGCATCGAGGACACGGACGACCTGATCGAGGATTTCGCCCAGGCGCTTGCCAAGGTACAGGCGTAGACAGCGCTGCCGCTGGTCGGACCGCAACCGGTCCGGCCAGTCTCCAGATCCGTCAGCAGCGCAGCCATTCGCGCCAGACTGGCAAGGATTCGTATAAGCACGCAAAAAATGTCGCCATTACGGGCATTTAAAAGGCGATCAGCGCCGGGTTTATTGACGTGTCGAGCCTCTTATAAGATACCAGTAACGTATTCTGACTAAGGTGTAGGCATGTACCGCGCCCTGACACGAGACATTGAAGTGATCGTCGAGCCCTTTTATCTGGAGGAGCAATCCGACCCGGAGGACGATCGGTATGTCTGGGGCTACCGGATCGTCATCAGCAACAATTCCGATCTGACCGTCCGCCTGGTGAACCGTTACTGGAACATTACCGACCAGAACGGCGTGGTCGACGAGGTGACCGGTGCCGGGGTGGTCGGCGAGCAGCCGCGGCTCGAACCGGGCGACACCTACGAGTACTCGTCCGGCTGCCCTCTCGACACGCCATCGGGCCTGATGTTCGGCCACTACCAGATGGAGACGGCCGAAGGCGAGTTCTTCGATGTCGAGATACCCGCCTTCTCCCTGGACTCGCCCGGACTGCTTAGAGTCCTCAATTGATCATTCTGCCGCCTGCGTCAGTTCTTCGACCTCGAAACGATAGGTCGTGGAGCAGAATTCGCAGGTGACCGCAACCTGCCCCTCCTCCTGGCTGGCGTCAATTTCCTCGGCTGAAAAACCTCTGAGGACGCCCCTGATCTTTTCCCGCGAACAGGAACAGCGATCGAACACCGCGCGGGGCTCGTAAACACGCACGCCGCGCTCATGGAACAGCCGGAAGAGCAGCCGCTCGGTACCGACCAACGGATCGGTCAACTCGTCGGCATGGATCGTCTCGACGAGCGAGCGTGCCTCGGCCCAGGCGTCGTCGTCGGCGTGATGGCCCGCACTCGTGTCGCCATCTCCTCCGTGGAGATCGGGTTGGCGCATGCGCTCGGGCGCCTCGGGCAGGAACTGCGCGACAAGGCCGCCAGCCCGCCAGCGATGGCGCGGCTTGCCCGTTTCGTCGCGGTCAAACAGTTCGGCCGCAGCCAGGCGGACACGCGTCGGGATCTGCTCCGACTGGCGGAAATAGGTGCCGGCGATGTCTTCCAGCGTGGCGCCATCGAGAGCGACGATGCCCTGGTACGGCTGGCTGTACTTGCCCTGATCTATCGTGAAGGCGAGCATGCCTTTGCCAAGCAGCTGTTCCGGCTCGGTCTCGCCGGCGGCGACAGCCTTGTCCAGCAGCGTCTGGTCGAAGCGGGCATAGGCGCGCACGTTCTCGGGCGTCGCGAAGTCGGCGACGAGCAGGTCCACCGGGCCATCGCCCTTGGTCTGGACGGTGAACTTCCCTTCGAATTTCAGCGACGTGCCGAGCAGCACGGTCAGGGCGATCACCTCGGCCAGCAGGCGGGCGACGGGCGCGGGATAGCTGTGGCGCTCAAGGATTGCATCGAGCATCGGGCCGAGCTGGACGGCGCGCCCGCGCACATCCAGGCCTTCGACCTGAAAGGGAACGACGTGATCGTCGCCGGCGAAATCGAACTCGCCGAGGGCGGCTGCTGCTTCTGCCATGGTCTTCTCCTAGTCGTCAGAGCGGCAGACAGGTGTGCCCATCCGCTCGCGCGGCCCCAGGCCTTTCGGGCCAGATGTGCCGTCCATTATGGTTCAGATCGCACCCAGGCACCAAGCAAGAATCGACTTCTGCGCATGAAGACGGTTTTCCGCTTCATCGAAGACCACGGATTGCGGACCGTCGATCACCTCGTCCGTAACTTCCTCACCGCGATGGGCGGGCAGGCAGTGCATGAACAATGCATCCTTGCCGGCCTGCGCCATCAAAGCCGAATTGACCTGATAAGGCTGGAAGACGTTGTGACCCCTGGCCCGATGTTCCTGATTCATGGAGACCCAGGTATCGGTCACCACGCAATCGACGCCGGCGACCGCACGGTCGGCATCATGACCAAGCATGATTTCGGCGCCCTCATTGCGGGCCCAGTTCAAATAGTGATCCTTCGGCTCGGAACCAAGAGGCACGGCCATGTTCATGCGATAGCCGAAACGGGCCGCCCCCTCGATCAGCGAATGCAGCACGTTGTTGCCATCCCCAGTCCAGGCAACCGTCTTGCCCTTGATCGGGCCGCGATGCTCCTCGAAGGTCATGACATCGGCCATGATCTGGCAGGGATGGGTGTCGTCCGTCAATGCATTGATCACAGGAACGGTCGCGTGCTCCGCAAGCTCCAGCATCCGCGAATGCTCGGTGGTGCGGATCATGATCGCATCGACATAGCGCGAGAGGACCTTGGCCGTGTCGCCGATCGTCTCGGCGCGGCCGAGCTGCATTTCCGTGCCGGACAGGAACAGTGTCTCGCCGCCGAGCTGGCGCATTCCGACATCGAAGGAAACACGCGTGCGGGTCGAGGGCTTTTCGAAGATCATCGCCAGCATCTTGCCGGCAAGCGGCTTGTCGCCCTGGCCGGCCTTGAACGCCTGCTTGCGTGAAATGGCGTCATTCATGATGACCCGGAGGTCGGATGACGTGACTGCGGAGAGATCGAGGAAGTGTTTGGGGGAAGCCATCTGTCTTTACCTATCAAGCCCGCCGTCCGGCTGGGCACCTTATCCGTTCAAGCCGTCTTCTTGACCTTGGAAGCGCGCACGCTCTCGGCGGCGCGCTCAAGTCGGACGAGCCCTTCGCGGGCTTCGTCGGCGGTGACGACCAGAGGTGGAAGCAGCCGGATGACATTGTCGCCGGCGGGGATTGCCAGAAGATGAGCGGCACGGATCGCCTGCAGCAACTCCGCCGACGGCACGGCGGCCTTGACGCCGAGCAGCAGGCCCTCGCCCCTGACGTCCTCGATGACATCGGGAAAGCGGTCCTTGAGCGATGCCAGCCCCTGGCGGAAGACGAGGGAAACGTCATTCACGTGCTGGAGGAAGCCGTCTTCGAGAACGACGTCGAGCACGGCGTTGCCGACGGCCATGGCGAGCGGGTTGCCGCCGTAAGTCGAACCATGTGTGCCGGCCTTCATGCCCGAGGCTGCCTCGGCCGTGGCAAGGCAGGCGCCGAGAGGGAAGCCGCCGCCGATACCCTTGGCGACAGCCATGATGTCAGGCGCAATGCCGGACCACTCGTGGGCAAACAGCTTGCCGGTGCGACCGACGCCGGTCTGGACCTCGTCGAGGATGAGCAGCAGGCCGTTCTCGTCGCAGAGCTGGCGCAACGCCCTCATGAACTCGTTGGTCGCCGGACGGACACCGCCCTCGCCCTGCACGGGCTCGATGAGGATAGCGGCCGTTTCGTTGGTAATCGCCGCACGAACGGCTTCGACATCGCCGAACGGGACCTGATCGAAGCCGGGCGCCTTGGGACCGAAGCCCTCGAGATACTTTTCCTGGCCGCCTGCGGCGATCGTCGCCAGCGTGCGACCATGGAAGGCGCCTTCGAAGGTGATGATATGGAACCGCTCCGGATGACCCTTGGAATACTGGTAGCGGCGCGCGGTCTTGATCGCGCATTCGAGCGCTTCGGCGCCGGAGTTGGTAAAGAACACCTTGTCCGCGAAAGTTGCAGCGGTCAGGCGCTTGGCCAACGCTTCCTGGCCCGGGATCTCATAGATGTTCGAGAGGTGCCAGACCTTATCGGCCTGCTCCTTCAAGGCGCCGACGACATGAGGGTGGCCATGGCCGACGGAGGTCACGGCGACGCCCGCGCCGAAATCGAGATATCGCTCGCCAGTTTCGGTAATCAGCCACACGCCCTCGCCTCGCTCGAACCGCAACGGGGCACGAGAATAGGTGTCATAAAGCGGCGCGGCTTCAGCCATGGCGCGATCTCCTGTCATTGGCAAACGAGCTACCGGACTCCGGCTAAGAAGCAGGTCCGAAAAATTAAAAATGCCGCCTTTCGGCGGCGAGCAGCACTATTTACTTTTCGCACTGCAATGTCAACAAAACTGAGGTTTTACTGCATGCGTCAAGCTGCCATTCGGGTCGCGCGGACCTATCAACAGCTATTGTTGCAGAAATGACTCGCACACCCAGCAAGTTGGGGAAAACTTGAAATTCGATTCGCCGGGATTCAACCGACTCTTGTCACGGAGTCGGCCTCACACTAGGTTAAAACTCAATTACTAGACTGCATGCGGCGGAACTAGTCACCAACATCGAGCAAGCGTTTGTTGCTTCGGATGCGTCCGGGGCAGCGGTGAAGGATTCTGCCTACACCAACGCAATTAAGGCGGAGACAGGGGCATGAACTGGACAGACGAGCGCGTTGAAAGACTGAAAAAGCTTTGGGCCGAAGGCCTTAGCGCCAGCCAGATCGCAGCACAACTTGGCGGCGTAAGCCGCAACGCCGTGATCGGCAAGGTCCACCGGCTGTGCCTGCCGGGCCGCGCCAAGGCCGGCGGTACTGCGGCGACCGCGAGAACACCCAAGCGCACCACGTCGGCGCCGCGCGCTCCGAACTATGCATCCCGCGTTCCCACCCGCACCGTCACCCGCCAGCAGGGCGCGACGATGCTGAAGGAAGAGATGGAAATCGACGCGATCGAGGAGGTGAGCTATCGCCCCTCTTCCAACGTGGTCCTGCCGATCTCCCGTCGTCTCGGACTGACGGAACTGACGGAGCGCACCTGCAAATGGCCGGTCGGCGATCCACTGAAGGACGACTTCCATTTCTGCGGCTGCGAGTCTCCTGACTCCTCACCCTACTGCACCTACCATCAGCGCATGGCCTACCAGCCGGTCAACGAGCGCCGCAGGGCAGCCAACCGGGTCGCCTGATCCGGAAGCCGGATAAGGAACAAGAAAACGGGCCCGCGCGGGCCCGTTTTTCGTTGGCACCGGATTGGAAGCCTGAGGCTTCCAATGGAAAGCCTCAGGCTTCCATGGAATATCCAGCGCCGCGAACGGTACGGATGACGTCCTGCATATTGGAAAAATTCAGCGCCTTGCGCAGCCGCCCGACATGGACGTCGACTGTCCGTTCATCAACATAGATGTCGTGGCCCCAGACGCCATCCAGAAGTTGCGAACGCGAGAAGACGCGGCCCGGCGATGCCATGAGGAACTCCAGGAGGCGGAATTCGGTCGGACCGAGGCGGACTTCGCGGCTCTTGCGATGGACACGGTGCGTTTCACGGTCGAGTTCGATATCGCCGCATTTCAGCAGAGACGACAGCACCTCCGGCTTTGCACGGCGCAGCATCGCCTTGACGCGGGCAACGAGTTCCGGCGTCGAGAACGGCTTGACGACGTAATCGTCGGCGCCGGTCGAGAGGCCGCGAACGCGCTCGCTCTCCTCGCCGCGGGCCGTCAGCATGATGATCGGCAAGCGCTCGGTTTCCGGGCGCTGACGCAGCCGGCGGCACAGTTCGATGCCGGAGACGCCGGGCAACATCCAATCGAGGATGAGAAGGTCAGGCGTTCGCTCCTGCAACCGGATCTCGGCCTCATCGCCGCGCAGAATGGTATCGACCTCGAAGCCTTCGGCCTCAAGATTATAGCGAAGAAGCACGCTGAGTGCTTCCTCGTCTTCAACGACTGCAACTCTTGGGATCATTCGTTTCGGTCTCCTGGGGACGCGGTTCCGGAACGGCTATTCCGTGACAGCACCAACGGTATTGGCGGTGTCGTCCTTCGGGCGTTCGCCTTCCGGCTGGGCGCCGGTCGCCATGTAGTAGATGGTTTCGGCAATGTTGGTGGCGTGGTCGCCGATACGCTCGATATTCTTGGCGCAGAACAGGAGATGCGTGCAGCTGGTGATGTTGCGCGGGTCTTCCATCATGTAGGTCAGCATCTCGCGGAAGAGCGAGGTGTACATCGCATCGATTTCCTCGTCGCGCTCGCGGATCGACTTCGCCTTGTCGGCAGCACGGCTGGTGTAGACATCGAGCACCTCCTTGAGCTGGACGAGCGCCAGTTCGGAGAGATGTTCGAGGCCACGGGCCAGCTTGCGCGGAACGCCGCTGCTTTGAACGGCGATGACGCGCTTTGCAGTGTTCTTGCCAAGGTCGCCGACACGCTCGAGGTCGGCCGCGATGCGGATAGAGCCCATGATTTCGCGAAGGTCGGCAGCCATCGGCTGGCGGCGGGCGATGGTGATGATCGCCTTGTCGCCGATCTCGCGCTCGGCGTGATCGAGGATCACGTCGTCCGAGATGACCTTCTGGGCAAGCGACGTGTCGCCGTTGACCAGGGCGCGGACGGCGTCAGACACCATCTGCTCGGCGAGGCCGCCCATCTCCGAAATACGGCGGGACAGGAATTTCAGGTCGTCGTCATAGGCGGAGTAGATATGTGTCGATGCCATAGGGCTTATCCTTGAATGTCCTGAGGGTTTCCAGCGCCGGAGATCAACCGAAGCGGCCCATGATGTAGTCCTGGGTCCGCGGGTCATCCGGGTTGGTGAACATCTTGTCGGTATCGTTTTCCTCGACAAGGTTGCCGAGGTGGAACATGGCGGTGCGCTGGGAAACGCGGGCAGCCTGCTGCATCGAGTGCGTGACGATGACGATGGTATAGCTTTCGCGCAGTTCGTGGATAAGTTCCTCGACCTTCGCGGTTGCGATGGGGTCGAGCGCCGAGCACGGCTCGTCCATCAGGATGACCTCCGGGCTGACCGCGATGGCGCGGGCGATGCAGAGACGCTGCTGCTGGCCACCGGAGAGACCGGTACCCGATTCATGCACGCGGTCCTTCACCTCGTTCCAGAGGCCGGCGCGCTGCAGGCTCTGTTCGACGATCTGGTCCATATCGGACTTTGCCTTGGCCAGGCCGTGAATGCGCGGGCCGTAGGCGACGTTTTCGTAGATCGTCTTCGGGAATGGGTTCGGCTTCTGGAACACCATGCCGACGCGGGCGCGCAGTTCGACGACGTCGATATCCGGATCGTAGATATCATCGCCATCGAGCGTAATCTTGCCGGTGACGCGGCAATTGTCGATCGTGTCGTTCATGCGGTTCAGGCTGCGCAGGAAGGTGGATTTGCCACAGCCAGACGGGCCGATGAGGGCCGTTACAGTGTTTTCGCGGATGTTCAGCTTCACGTCAAAAAGCGCGCGCTTGTCGCCGTAGTAAACCGAGACGTCCTGGCCGATCATCTTATACGGAATGGTATTCATCTTCTGATCAAGCGCCTTCTCAACTGCTGCTTCCGTCAACATGTTCATGATGTTTACTCCGTTTACCAGCGACGCTCAAAGCGACGACGCAAGAGGATGGCTCCAAAGTTCATGACGATCAGGAACAGGAGGAGAACGATGATGGCGCCTGAGGTACGCTCGGTGAAGGCGCGCTCGGCTTCGTTGGCCCACATGTAGACCTGCACCGGCAGAGCCGTGGACGGGTCGAGCGGGGTGGTCGGAGCATTGGCCACGAAGGCGACCATGCCGATGAGAAGCAGCGGCGCGGTTTCGCCCAGCGCATGCGCCAGGCCGATGATGGTGCCGGTCAGGATGCCGGGCATGGCAAGCGGCAGGACGTGGTGGAACACCATCTGCATCTTCGAAGCGCCCAGCCCGAGAGCCGCGGCCCGGATGGATGGCGGTACGGCGCGCAGCGCTGCGCGGGTCGCGATGATGATCGTCGGCAGCGTCATCAGGGTCAGCACCAGTCCGCCGACCAGCGATGCCGAGCGCGGGAGGCCTGCAAAATTGATGAAGACTGCCAGCCCCAGCAAGCCATACACGATCGACGGAACAGCCGCGAGGTTGTTGATGTTGACCTCGATCAGGTCGGTCAGCTTGTTCTTCGGTGCGAACTCCTCCAGATAGATCGATGCGGCGACGCCGATCGGCAGTGCGAGGATGAGCACGATCAGCATCAGGTAGAGCGAGCCGATCAGCGCGACGCCGAGGCCGGCGGCTTCCGGACGGCTGGAGTTGCCGTTGACGAAGAGTCCGGTGTTGAATTCCTTGTGCAGGGCGCCGCTGGCTGCGAGCTGGTTCATCCAGCCGACCTGCCGGTCGTTGACCTTGCGGTTCTTCTCGTCAACCTTGAGATCGATCTGGCCCTTGTTGGCAGAGTCGATGTTGGCGTCGGCAAGCAGGGTGACGTCGACGGTCTTGCCGATCAGCGACAGGTCGGCGAGAACCATGTCACGCAGCATGACCGGAGCCCCCTTGGAGATCATCGCGGTTGCGTCGCGCACTTCGGGGCGGCTGGCGGCGTTGACACCCAGCATCTTGATCATCGCGTCGCGGATCAGGACCGGGTAGTTGGCAGCCACAAGCACCGACGGATCGGTGGCGCGCTTGTTGTTCGGGTCCAGCGTTTTCTCGCTGAACTCGATCGGCAGCGTGATCGCCGTCTGCTGGAAGGCGGTGTAGCCTTTGCTGACGATGGTGGTGAGCAGTATTGCGAGGAAAATCAAGCCGAAGGAAATGGCAGCGATGCCATAGGCCTGGAACCGGCGTTCAGCGGCGTAGCGGCGCTTGATGCCGATGTCGCGGCGGGCCGGCGCCTTGGAGACGACCACGCCAGCGGGGGAAACAATATCCGTCATTCGTACTGCTCCCGGTATTTGCGCACGATGAATAGCGCGTAGATGTTGAGGCAAAGCGTGATGAAGAACAGCGTGATGCCGAGCGCGAAGGCAACCAGCGTCTGCGGCGAGGTGAATTCCAGGTCACCCGTCAGCTGGTTGACGATCTTGACCGTCACCGTCGTCATCGGTTCGAACGGGTTGATCTGGATGCGGGCCGCGACGCCGGCCGCGAGCACGACGATCATGGTCTCGCCGATCGCACGGGACGCAGTCATCAAAAGCGCGCCGACGATGCCGGGAAGCGCTGCGGGCAGGACAACCTTCTTGATGGTTTCGGAACGCGTAGCGCCAAGGCCGAGCGAACCGTCGCGAAGGGCGCCGGGCACGGCCGTAATGATGTCGTCCGACAAAGAGGAGACGTATGGGATCAGCATGATGCCCATGACGATGCCCGCCGTCAGGACACTCTGCGCCTGGATGAAGTTGGTATAGTCGCCGGTCAGAAGGCCGTTCACCTGGGACGACAGGTCGCGCAGGAAGGGCCCGACCGTGATCAGTGCGAAGAAGCCGTAAACGATGGTCGGGATACCGGCCAACACCTCAAGAAGCGGTTTGGCGACCGAGCGGACCTTCGGAGCGGCATATTCCGCCATGTAGATCGCCGCGAACAGGCCGACCGGAACGGCGACCAGCATGGCAACGAAGCCGATGTAGAGTGTGCCAAGAAGCAAGGGAATCAGGCCGAACTGGCCGAAGGAGGAACTGCCTGCTCCGGCAAAGCGCGGATCCCAGACGGTACCGAAGAAGAAGTCGGCGGCGGGGACCGCGGCGAAGAAGTGCGCGGCCTCGGTCAACATCGACAGAACGATGCCGACGGTCGTGAGGATCGCAATCGACGATGCCAGCAAAAGACCCCAGAGCATAACGCGCTCCACGCGGTTGCGAGCCCGAAACCGCGGCGCGACCTCGCGAAGTGCATAGAAGCCGCCGGCAACGGCCAGAACGAGCACGACCGCGGTCATGACGGCGCGGCTTGCTGCGCTCTCCACATTCAGCTTCTGGGCGCCTTCTATCATGTATGGCTGCGGTTGTCCTGCGAGCGGAACACCCTTTGCCGCCAGTTTCGCCTGAAGGGCGGCCGGATCGCTTGCACCGGCGTCAATCTCCTGCTGCATGAGCAGTGGCAGGCCGCGCGCAATCGCGCTGACCATCCCGAAGCTCAGGTTCTGTTGGGCGGTCGACTGCGCCTTGACGTCATCCGGAAACCCGCCACGGACGGAAGATTCGATAATCGAGGGGCTGATGGCCAACCAGGCACAGAGCACGATCAGTGCCGGCAGGATCGCCCAGATGGCGGCGTAGGCACCGTAGTAGCCTGGCCGGGAATGCAGTGCCGAGGACTTGCCTCCGGCAAGCGCCGTCGCGCGGCCGCGTGCGGCCAGGAAGGCAACCGCGCCGAGCACCACGAGGCACAAGAGTATGACGGATGTACTCATTCGTTAGGTCCCCAGGCCCTTGGCCCCAAAAAAGCAGACACGGCAGACGGGCCGATCCGGCTTCCAATCATGGAGAATTCGACCTTTGTCGCTTCGATGCCGCGGACAAAGGCAATGCCGGCGCGTCCTTTTGGGCCGCGCCGGCAAAGTTGATTACATGGTCTTGCCGTCTTCGACCGACTTGCGGATCGTTTCGCGTTCTGCGTCCGGAGCGGCAACCAGGCCGTATTCGACGAGCGGGCTGTCAGGGCCGATCATCTGTTCGGATACGAAGAAGTTGACGTATTCCTTCAGGCCCGGGATGACGCCGAGGTGAGCCTTCTTGACGTAGAAGAACAGCGGGCGGGAAACCGGATACGTGCCGTCAGAGATCGTTTCGGTCGACGGGACGATGCCGTTGACGGTTGCAACCTTGAGCTTGTCGGCATTGTTTTCATAGAAGGACAGACCGAATACGCCGACGCCCGTCTTGTTGGCAGCGATGCGTGCCAGCGTTTCCGGATAGTCGCCGTCGATATCGACAGCAGCGCCGTCCTTGCGGACTGCAACGCAAGCCTTGTTCTGAGCGGCCGCGTCGGTGATCGAGGCCTTGATCACGTCGAGCGCTCCTGAAGCCTTGCAGCCTGCTGCGAGAACGTTCACTTCGAAGACTTCGCGGGTGCCGTGCTTTTCGCCCGGGATATAGGCAGCGATGTCAACAGCGGGAAGCTTCGGATTGACTTCGGACCACTTCTTGTAAGGGTTGGCGACGAGCTTGCCGTCGACGACGACCTGAGCGGCCAGAGCCTTGTAGATGTCAGTCGGAACATAGGCGACATCGGGGTTGGACGAGTCGGTTGCGAAGACGATGCCGTCATAACCGATCTTCACTTCCTGGATGTCGGTGACGCCGGCGGCCTTGCAGGCGTCCAGTTCCTTGGCATTGATCGGGCGCGAAGCGTTAGCAACGTCGATGGTGTCAGGGCCGACGCCCTTGCAGAATTCCTTGAGGCCCGCGCCGGTGCCACCGGATTCGACGACCGGCGTTTTGAAGTCCTTGAAGGTTTCGCCGAACGTTTCGGCAACGATTTTGGCGTAAGGCAGAACCGTGGAAGAACCACTGACCTGGACCTGGTCGCGAGCAACAGCCGCGCCTGCGAAAGCGGCGGAAGCAGCAAGTGCGGCGACCGTAAGTTTAAAAGCGTTCATATCAATCTCCCGGGCATATAGCGGTCTGAGTGTGGCCTTGGCGGCCCCCTTGCGGTGCCGTCTTCTTCAGCGGCCTGCTCTCTTTAGCCCCCGATGCCTAGAGGTTTTATGTCAGTTTGGTGAAACATTTGTGACAGCTTATATAATTGAACTTGTTACATAAATTATTTTGTCCGCGGTCGCAGTGTTGCGCTTTTATGTCAGAACCGCACGGTAAAGCTCGTTCCCTTGCCCACTTCGGACTTTACAATCAGTCGTGCGCGATGGCGCGTCAGGATGTGCTTGACGATGGCAAGGCCAAGACCGGTCCCCTTCTTCGAGCGGCTGTCCTCGATATTCACGCGATAAAATCGTTCGGTCAGGCGAGGCACATGCTCGGCAGGAATCCCCGGGCCCCTGTCGACAACGGTAACCTCCACCGGTTCCCCCTGGCCGGCTTTGAGGAACACGTCGACCGTCTTTCCTTCCTGGCCGTATTTGCATGCGTTTTCCATCAGGTTTTCAAAGACCTGAACGAGCTCGTCGCGGTCCCCGAGCACCTCTGCTTTTCCCTCCGGAAGGTGCAGCCCGATTTCGACGCCGACATCCCTGGCCAACGGGAGCAGCGAATCCCTGACATGGCCCAGCAACGGGACGAGATCCACCTTCTCGTCCGGCGCGATGTGCGATTTCAACTCCAGTCGCGACAGGGACAGAAGGTCGTCCACCAGCCGGCTCATCCGCGTCGTCTGGTCGAACATGATCCCGAGGAAGCGCTCCTGCGCCTTCAGATCGTTCTTCGCAGGCCCCTGGATGGTCTCGATGAAGCCGCGCAGGGAGGCAAGCGGCGTGCGCAACTCGTGGCTGGCATTGGCGACGAAATCCGATCGCATGCGGTCGATCCGGCGGACTTCGGAAATATCGCGGAACGAAAGGACGAACAGGCGCTCGCCCGCACTGTCATCTGGCCCGAGGTCGACCGGAGAGCTGCGGACGATATAGACGCGCTCGGAAGGCAGACGTTCCGAATGTTCGATCTGATTCGGCGCGTTGGTTGCTATGGTTTCCCCCACCATGTCGAGAATGCCCGGCGAACGCAGCCGCGCCGAAATATGCGCGCCGAGAACGACCTCGCCGAACGCCTTTTCAGCCGCTCGGTTCTGAAACAGAACCGAGGCGTCGCCCGAAAGCACCATGACCGGGATGTCGAGTGCCGACAGCGTGGCGGAAACCTCAGGCAGGAGACTGCGGCGAACCGGCGCCTCGGTATCGACGACCGAGGGGGGCTCAGGGGCGACGACCGCGGGCACCGCATACCACAGGACGGCCGCGGCCATGACCAGCAACAGACCCAGGGCGCCCCACGCGTTCATGCCCGCTGTGATGGCGATGAGTGCAATCGCCACTGCCGCAAGGAGAACGAAGCTCTCCTGGCGGATGCGTGCCATCAGGCTGCGTGTCCATGGCGTTTCCTCTTCCAAGTGTCCCTCGCGACGTCGATTCGTTCTTCTCTGGCTTCAAACTGTGCCTGATAGCCTTAATTCATGACAGAAGTTTTCGGCTGCTGCAGCGATCGAATAAATCGCCGCGATAAGCACAGGATTTTTGCCAGCGGCAAGACGTTTGATTTTCAAGGGAAAATGTGGTC
This sequence comes from Rhizobium sp. Root1203, assembly GCF_001424945.1. Taxonomy (GTDB): domain Bacteria; phylum Pseudomonadota; class Alphaproteobacteria; order Rhizobiales; family Rhizobiaceae; genus Rhizobium. The sequence continues at coordinate 5,009 of NZ_LMCW01000001.1, read as the reverse complement.
GCCTGCTGCCGGTACGATCCAAGGAGGATACCCATGGCCGACGATGTCGAAAGCAGAGCAGTTGAACTGGATATCCGCGGCAAGAAGCGCGTCTTCGATGTCGACGATCCTGTCCTGCCCGACTGGGTCGACGAAGAAGCGCTGAAATCCGGCGACTTTCCCTACAACAAGAAGCTGAAGGAAGAGGAGTACGTCGAGGATCTCGAGAAGCTGCAGGTAGAATTGGTCAAGGTGCAGTTCTGGCTGCAGGCGACCGGCAAGCGGGTGATGGCGCTTTTCGAGGGGCGCGATGCCGCTGGCAAGGGCGGCGCGATTTCCGCGTCCTCTGCCCACATGAACCCTCGTCTGGCGCGCGTCGTCGCGCTCACCAAGCCGACCGACCGGGAAGCCGGGCAATGGTATTTCCAGCGTTACGTCGCCCAGTTTCCGACGGCGGGCGAGTTCGTGCTGTTCGACCGTTCCTGGTACAACCGGGCCGGCGTCGAGCCCGTCATGGGCTTCTGCACGCCGAAACAATACGAGGATTTCCTGGCGCAGGCTCCGCAGGTCGAGAAGGTGATCGCCCACGAAGGCATCTTCTTCTTCAAGTTCTACCTCGATATCGGCCGGGAAATGCAGCTGAAGCGGTTCCACGACCGGCGGCATGACCCGCTGAAAGTCTGGAAGCTGTCCTCCATGGACATTGCGGCACTGACGAAATGGGGCGACTACAGCGAAAAGCGCGACCGCATGCTCAAGGAAACGCATACGGAATACGCACCCTGGACGGTCATCCATGCCAACGACAAGCGCCGCGCCCGCCTGAACCTGATCCGGCACATGCTGAAATCAATCGACTACGACGGCAAGGACAAGGACGCCATCGGCAAGCCGGACGACAAGATCATCGGCTCCGGACCGGGCTTCCTGAAATAGCCTACTGCCCAGGCAGGATGCGCACGGCGTAAAGGTTGACGCCCCTCGCCTTGCCATCCAGATCGCTGTTGATCAACAACGTGCCAGCCGAATTCGGCGCCATCGAACGGTCGAAGCGCACCTGCAGGAGCACATCCGATTTCTCGCGCGTCACTGTGAATCGATGGCGTGCACAATCGCCGAGCGACTGGAAGTCGCATTCGACGGTTATCTGCGTCGGCTCGTCGGAGGTCGACTGCAACGTGATCGCGATGGTGGAGGACTTGCCGGCCAGCTGCTGCAGCACATCGGCGGGAACGCTGATGCCGACATTGCCGTCACGGTCGCCGCTTTGCGAAACAAGGCGGATCGCCGGGCCGTCGCTTTCGGCGACATTTTCCGTTCGGGATTGCGAACCCTTCACGATCTTGCTCGCGTCGGAGGGCGTGAACACCTCGATCCAGGCAGCGGAGAAGGAATTCTGAGGGTCGATCGTCACGGGCGCAGGGCCGTTGCCCGATGCGGCCGCCTGGTCATTCTCGTCGGCGCCGTCGAAATCTTCCGGAGCCGTGCTCGCCGGCGGATTGGCAACACTGGTATCGCGCTCGGCGGCCGTCATCAGCAGCCCGGACGTATGCGCCCACCATGCACCCATGCCGATGAAGGCAAGCAGCACGCACCAGACGAGAAGCCGGGAAAAGAACTTCCGCGGCTTGCGTCGAGCGGCAGCGCGTTCGGGCCGAAAATCCATGCTGGACGGTCGTCTGTCGGCGGCGAAGGTCTCGGTGGCCTCCGGCGCACCCAGATGGTCGGCGCTGCCCGCATGCACTGCCGCAAGGCTGGATTCGTCGCCAAAGCGCGGATCCGGCCCGACATGCGTGCGTGTCTCCCCGCCGATGGCAGGGCTGTCCGCATCCTCGCGAGCGCGGTGCGCGGCAGGCGGCGGAATTTCGACCACGGGCGGCACCGAGACTTCCGGCGGTCCCTGGCGGGGATGCAGGCGTTCCCTTTCCTCTGCCTCGATCATGTGGATCGTCGCCTCGAGCCTGTGGCGATGATGCGTGACGGCATCCGCGTCGGCTATATCCTGCTTGCGCAGGCCAGCTTCCAGCGCCTGGCGGGCCGATTGATAGATCTTGGCTCGGACTTCGGGATTGTCGCGATCGGCATTGCTGAGCGCCGTTCTGATAGCAGTTTCTAATCCGCTCACGTCCGGTCCTTCGTTCTGAGACCCGGTCCTTCGTTCCGGGAACTGGGCGTCGTACTTAACAGTTTGCAAATGCGGTATCCGGTGGCGCGGGAAACCGCAAGCCTTGCGCGACGCTCAATGCCGCGTCGGCAGGGGAAAACGGTCGCCGCGTCGCGCTTGCCTTCGATATAGACAACAATAACCGATATTTGCCGAACCGATAGAGCAGCCTTTTCCTGCGCGAAAGTCTCTGCTATCAAATTGACGTTTTCGTAAACGTCAATTCCTACGGTGATCCATGGCCCTGCCCCCTATCCTGACGCAAAACCTCAGACTGCCGGTGGTCGCCTCGCCGCTTTTCATCATCTCGCACCCGGCCCTGACGCTTGCACAATGCAAGGCCGGCATCGTCGGCGCCTTCCCGGCGCTCAACGCGCGGCCGGAGAGCCAGCTCGACGAATGGCTCGCCATGATGACCGAAGACCTCGCGGCTCACGATGCGGCGCATCCGGAGCGCCCGGCGGCCCCCTTTGCCGTCAACCAGATCGTTCACATGTCCAACAAGCGGCTGGAGCACGATCTGCGTCTCTGCGTCAAATACAAGGTGCCGGTGGTGATCTCCTCGCTCGGGGCCGTTCCCGAGGTCAACGCGGCGGTGCATTCCTATGGCGGCATCGTGCTGCACGACGTCATCAACAACCGCCACGCCAATTCCGCCATCCGCAAGGGCGCGGACGGGCTGATCGCCGTCGCCGCCGGCGCGGGCGGCCATGCGGGCACGCTCTCTCCGTTCGCGCTGGTGCAGGAAATCCGCGAATGGTTCGACGGGCCGCTGCTGCTTGCAGGCGCGATCGCCAATGGCGGAGCGATCCTCGCCGCCCAGGCCATGGGCGCCGACATGGCCTATATCGGCTCCCCCTTCATCGCGACCGAGGAGGCCCGCGCATCGGATACCTACAAGCGGGCGATCGTCGAGGGGGCCGCAAGCGACATCGTCTATTCCAACTATTTCACCGGCGTGCACGGCAACTACCTGAAACCCTCGGTCCAGGCCGCTGGTCTCGATCCGGACAACCTGCCGGTGGCCGACCCTTCGAAAATGGACTTCGAGCAGGCGGTCGGCGGCGCCAAGGCCTGGAAGGACATATGGGGCAGCGGCCAGGGCATCGGCGCCATCAAGGCAGTCGAACCGGTCGGCAATCTCGTCGACCGCCTGGAAAAGGAGTACCGGGCGGCGCGTGAACGACTGGCCGTCTGAGCCCACCCCTCCCTATTTTCCACAGAGCCGTTCTTTTTTAGCAAAGACACGAGAGGGCGCTTGAAATCTTCAGGCAATGCCTGTATCAGCGCCATGCAAATCGCGGGCCGCACCGTTCGGCCCCGGATTAGCCGCTTTAGCTCAGGTGGTAGAGCACATCATTCGTAATGATGGGGTCGCAGGTTCGAGTCCTGCAAGCGGCACCATTTCTCTTCTGTCCGACCCGGATACATAGGTAACAGTTCGTTCCTAAGACATGGGTGACAACCTCGTGCCGAACGGGTTGTCGATGGTTTGCAATGTCTTCTGCTCCAGGTCGATATATCCCAGATCATRGTGCATGAAGCTGACAAGCCAAATACCRTCATCGACCTCTTTCAGTCCCAGTTTCTGTCCAGCGAGCACGATCGAGATGTTGATCTTCTTGCGATAGATGCAGACCCGTCCGCAGTTGGTGACGAGTACGTCTTCGGCATCCTCACGCGGAATCGCGTTGAGGATTTTAAGTGCAATGTCATCGACCTCTTTCAGTCCCAGTTTCTGTCCAGCGAGCACGATCGAGATGTTGATCTTCTTGCGATAGATGCAGACCCGTCCGCAGTTGGTGACGAGTACGTCTCTGTCGTGGAAGGGATAGTCGATCTCCGGCAGGCCGAGATAGGGCCGCGCAGAGGCGCTGTAGAGATCGGCAGGCACCTTCATGCCGATCGCCTCATGTGGCCTCTCGCGATTGAATTCACCGACGAATTCGTCGAAGCGTACCTGCTGCTGAAGAAACGTCCGTCCGGGTGGTCGGGTTGTTTCCTTCTTCAGTGTCAGATGCATGCGCTCATGCCGGCCGTTCTGCTGCGGATGGCCGGGCTTGATGCGTTCGAGCGTGATTCCGAGCCTGAGCCAGAAGACCGAGAGCTTCGAGAGATTGTAGAGCCCGTTGGGGCTGGCGAACGGCAGGCCGTTGTCGGAGCGGATCGCCTTGGGCAAGCCATGCTCGGCAAAGAGCCGGCCGAAGGCTTCCAGCACAGCGTGCTCGCGGGTCGATTCGAAGGCCTCGCAGGCCAAGAGATAGCGCGAAGCCTGGTCCGTCACCGTCAAGGGGTAACAGTATCGGCCATTGCCCAGCTTGAATTCACCCTTGAAGTCGGTGCACCAGAGGTCGTTCGGGTCAAGTGCCTGCGAGAGTGTCGTCCCCATGGCCTTGTTCGCCCGGTTCCTCTTGCGGGCCTGGCTCACAAGGCCGTGCCGATCCAGAACCGCATGCACCGTGCTTCTGGCTGGAAGACGCACGTCGCCCGCAAGCCTGCGCACCAGAAGCTCCCGGATCTTGCGCGCACCCCAATGCGGCTTCTCCTTCTTCAATCGCACGATCATGGCTTCCACCGGATCGGGCAACTGGTTGGCATAGCGAACCGGCCGGCGCGACCGGTCGCTCAAGGCCTCAAGGCCATCATCCTTGTAACGGTTGAAGATCTTGTAGCCGGTCTTGCGCGAGATGCCGAAATCCCGGCAAACTTCGCTCATGCCTTCGCCCTCCAGAAGCMGGGCGACAAATCGTAGACGCTCTTCCATAACCGAAGTCTCTCTCCACGGCATCAACACCTCCCGCCGAAAGCGAAAAAGTGTTACCCATGTCTCCGGTACAAAACGTCACCTATCTCTCAGGTCGGGCAT